>NZ_NIRS01000001.1 GCF_002934665.1 Pseudomonas laurylsulfatiphila
AAAGTGGTGATCACCGCCGACGAAGGCATTCGTGCCGGCAAGAAGATCCCGCTCAAGGCCAACGTCGACGACGCGCTGACCAACCCGGAAACCAGCAGCATCCAGAAAGTCATCGTGTGCAAGCGCACCGGTGGCGAAATCAAGTGGAACCAGCACCGCGACATCTGGTTCGAGGACCTGATGAAAGTGGCCGGCACCGTGTGCGCGCCGAAAGAGATGGGCGCCGAAGAGGCGCTGTTCATCCTCTACACCTCGGGCTCCACCGGCAAGCCGAAGGGCGTGCAGCACACCACCGGCGGCTACCTGCTGTACGCCGCCATGACCCACGAGCGCGTGTTCGACTACCGCCCCGGTGAAGTCTACTGGTGCACCGCCGACGTCGGCTGGGTCACCGGCCACAGCTACATCGTCTACGGCCCGCTGGCCAACGGCGCGACCACCCTGCTGTTCGAAGGCGTGCCGAACTACCCGGACATCACCCGGGTGGCGAAGATCGTCGACAAGCACAAGGTCAACATCCTCTACACCGCGCCGACCGCAATCCGCGCCATGATGGCCTCGGGCACCGCCGCGGTTGAAGGCGCCGATGGCAGCAGCCTGCGCCTGTTGGGTTCGGTGGGTGAGCCAATCAACCCGGAAGCCTGGGACTGGTACTACAAGAATGTCGGCAAGTCCCGTTGCCCGATCGTCGACACCTGGTGGCAGACCGAAACCGGCGGCAACATGATGAGCCCGCTGCCGGGCGCTCACGCCCTCAAGCCGGGCTCGGCGGCGCGTCCGTTCTTCGGCGTGGTGCCGGCCCTGGTGGACAACCTGGGCAACATCATCGAAGGCGAGGCCGAGGGCAACCTGGTGATTCTCGATTCGTGGCCGGGCCAGGCGCGGACGCTGTTTGGCGATCACGACCGCTTCGTCGACACCTACTTCAAGACCTTCCGTGGCATGTACTTCACCGGTGACGGCGCCCGTCGCGATGCCGATGGCTACTACTGGATCACCGGTCGCGTGGACGACGTGCTCAACGTCTCCGGGCACCGCATGGGCACCGCCGAGATCGAAAGCGCGATGGTCGCTCACCCGAAAGTTGCCGAAGCGGCCGTGGTCGGTGTGCCGCACGACATCAAGGGACAGGGTATCTATGTTTACGTCACGTTGATCGGTGGCGAAGAGCCGAGCGAGCAGCTGCGCCTGGAGCTGAAAAACTGGGTGCGTAAGGAGATCGGTCCGATTGCTTCACCGGATGTGATTCAGTGGGCGCCGGGGCTGCCGAAGACTCGTTCGGGCAAGATCATGCGGCGGATTCTGCGCAAGATTGCGGCGGCGGAATACGATGGCTTGGGCGATATCTCCACCCTGGCAGATCCAGGCGTCGTGCTGAACCTGATCAACACGCACCGCAGCATGAGCGTCGCCTGACCGTTCGGGCCCCGTCAATGAGCCACCCGGCACTCAAGGCATCGGCACGACGGTGTAATAAACGCCGTTGGCGCCAAAGGACGGTCGCAACCAGGCGTTGCCGCACTGGTAATACGTGGTATTGGAGAAGCTTATCAAGCCACAGCCTGGAGGCAGTGAGGCGTACGTCGCGCCCATGGGCATTGTCGGTGGTGCGGAGGCCACCATGCCGGCGTTATAGCTGGCGTTCTGGTCGGCGACCGTCGCGGCTGCTTCACCGACGACCACGCCCGCCGCAGCGGCAGCGGCCGGATTGACGCCCTCGCTATAGCCACAGTTGTAGCAGCCACTGCTGGCAATCACCGCGGTTGGCGGATGGTAGTAAGCGGTCCCGTAAGGCACGGCATGGTAGGCGGTTGCACCATAAACGGGGGGGCGGTAAGCCGTCGTGCCATAGCCATCCGCGTGATAGCCGGCGGCGGTGGCGCCATTTTCACCTTGCGCATGCCAGGCACCTTCACCACCCGACGCCGTTCCACCTTCCGCGCCCGTGCCGTGCCAGGAGCCTTCGCCGCCGGACGCCGTGCCGCCGCGATAGCCTGTGCCGCTCCAGCTCCCATCGCCTCCGGAAGCCGAGCCGCCGCGATTGGTTTCGCCACTCCAACTGCCGCCACCGCCCGAAGCCGAGCCGTATTCACCCGAATGACTCCATGAGCCCCCTCCTCCGTAAGTGCGCCCGAAGCCGGAAGCGTGGGACCAGGCCGCTGCCTGGTTGCAGGTGAGCAGCGCGACAAACAGGCCGGCGAATTTCAAGGTAGATCTGTTCATGGGTCAGTCTCCTTGTTCAGGGTTTCGCCACGGGCTCTTTTACCCCCTGCGGGGCACGAAGATCGGGCGGTGGGGCAAACTGAATGCGGTGGGCCGTTTCGATGTGGTCAGGCTTGAAAAAATCGGCAGGCATCGTCGACTGGAGCTTCCAGTCACTGAAATCGACTTGATGCCGGGATCGTGTCGGATCATCAAGAAACACCGCGCGCAACCGGCGCGGCAGCTTGTCCTCCACACCGATCCACGCCTGCACGAACACGCTGTCGCTGGTGTAGGCGATCACATCGGTGGTGGTATCACCGACCACCGTGCTTTGGCCGACGTAAAACGCCACACGCATGTCCCGGGACAAATCCTTGTAGGGATCGGCGACGATCACGTCGGTAAACGGAAAGTAGATCGCGGCACGCTGGTACGCGGCCTCCAGGGTCGCATCAATGGTAGGCGGCGCATCCGCCTGGGCCAGCAAGTCGCCTTTGCGCTCGAAGGCATAGGCTTTTTTGCCATCGTAGTAAAACTCGGTGGCCGGACCGTCGCCGGAAGTCAACACACGAAGGCGATCCGGTCGTTGCACATTGACCAGGTCGACCGTGCCATAGGCCAGCGGAGGCCCTAGCCGGCTGGGTTTTTCGTAGGTCGTGACGGCTTTGAAACTCATGCCCTGAGTGCCCGCGAGCCTGGCACTCATGCCCTTTAGAACCTCTAGCGCCTTGGGTTCCAGTTGCTCCGCAGGCGGATTGGCAGAGGGAGCTTGTGCGGCGTGCAGCGGGATGGCGAAAAGACCCATGGCTAAACCGAAACAGAACAACCGGACAGGCGTTTGGAAGGTAGGCATCGCTTGTTCTCCACGGAAACCTGCGGGTCGATCACGCGTCGTCAGAGTCATTAGAAAAGCTCAGTTACAGGGTGATTGCCATGCATTCGGGAAAATAGTTTGAACAAATCCAATCAGAAACCCGCGCAAAGGCTACAGCGCGTCAATCTGCAGGTGAAATGCGGCATCCATGCCGCACTGTCCCTGCAATCTCAGCAACATCCGGACGAATAACCAGCAAGCAAGCGCTCTGCAAACGCGGGCAGATCCGATTCCGCCAAACGGTTGATGCCGGCTGCACGCTTGCGTCCACCCCCCGTCGGGAACTGACGGCAGAACGCATCCGCCGTCTGTTGGCTGCCGTCAGGTACACGAAGGCTGAACCCCCATTCACCATTGGCCTTGGCACTGAGCAGACCGATGGCCAGGTGCGGAGCCTGTGCCGCCAATTGGTTGGCCAGCACACCGCTGACCCGTCGCGCCCATGGCTGCGGCGGCAAGCGATAGAGCCGCGCGCCGTTGCCCTCACGCCACGGCACCAGGTCAGCGGCAGCCGCCATGTCGGCGGCATGCCCCTCTTTCAGGGTGATGAAACTCGCGCTTTCGCGGATGAAGTCCATTGGATTGCGGTACGGCAACAATTCGCCAGCCAGCGCCAACGGATCGAAATGCAGGTCCTCCAGGCTGTCGCCGTAGGCGTTGTAGTTCAACAACTGACCCAGTTCTTCCAGCGCCACCACCTCATCCGTATTCAACCCGTGTCGTTCGGCCAGCGCACGCGCCGGACCGGCCAGGCCATCACCAAATGCGGCGACCACCGCCCAGCGGTGCTCCCGTCCCGAGAGGTAGTTGTCCACCAGGATGCTGGTACACACATGGGCCGCCGTATCGATAAATGACTCGAATGCCGGGTGTCGCGGCAGGTCACCCGCATAGTGGTGATCGAAATAGCGCACCCGGGCACCGGCGTCGAGTAAACGCCGGGTATCCTCGCGATTCTGCTCGTGGGCCACGTCCAGCACAGTGACCCGCTCGCCATGAGCGGCCGTGATCCGACGCAGCAGTTCGATATCGCGCTTGACCCCGCTGATCAAGCGCACCTCGCGGTCCAGTTCCCCGGCCAGTCGCAATTGCTGCAGTGCACAGAGGCCATCTGCATCGCCGTTAAAGGCGCAGTGATCAATCATCTGTCATGTTCCTCAGCACATCATTTCGCCGCCGTTGGCATCCAGTTGCGCGCCATTGATTGCACTGGCGTAGTCCGATGCAAGGAACAGCGCGGCGCGTGCGCACTCGTCATCGGTGCGCATGCGCCCGCCCGGGATCCCGGCACTGAGTTCGGCACGCACCTGTTCTTCACTGACGCCCCGGGCGGCAGCGGTCTGGCGGACCAGGGCCTGGACCGGCTCGCCCCACATCCAGCCGCACGCCAGGCCGTTGACCCGCAGGCCATGCACCGCCTGCTCGGTCGCCAGGTAGCGCACTGTCGCGGCCAATGCGCTTTTCGAGGCGGCATAGGCGGCACCGCCCTGGTACGGCTTGCGTACCCCCAGGGTATTGATCATGACAATGGCGCCCGCGCCCTGGGTGCGCATGGGCGCCAGCACGGCGCGGCTCATGTTCAACGAGCCCAGCAGATTGACCTCCAGGGCCTCGCGCAATGGGGCGTTGTCGCCCTCCTCCACGGACTGGAAACCACCGTGGGAGAAGGCGCTGTTGATCAGCGCATCGATACGCCCGAATTGTTCCAGCGTGTTTGCGGCGAAGCGCTGACAGGCATCGACATCGGTAATGTCCGTGGGTACACACAACACCTCGCAGGTGTGGGTGAGCGCCAGGATGCGTTGTTGCGCCTCCAGCAGCCGCGCCTTGTCCCGCGCCCCTATGGCAACAGCGCGCGCACCTTCGCGTGCGGCCTCCATGGCCAACTTGATACCCAGCCCGGGGCCGACGCCCGAGACCATCACGACCTTGTCTTTCAACAGCATGGGGAGACTCCTCTTGTTGTTATGAGCTGCACGGGTTTCAGGCTTGAATATGCCGGGTTCGATACTCGGCATAGTCTCGTTGCAAAATCTCTTCGCTGAGGCCGAACTGGCCGGGGCTGTAGTGATGAACCGCGCGCTTTTCACGCCCGTTTGCCTGCAGCCATTGCGCCATGGCGGACCGGGTCTGCGGCGTCAACTGGAGGCCGGCAAACTGATAGATCCTTTCGACGACAGCCTGCGGCTCGGCCACGGTGTCTTCGAAGTGCACATCAAGGAAACGCTCCGGGGGCATACGCTCGCGGACGGCCATCGCATGGCGCAACGCACGTGCCATACGGCGGTTCCACTGTTCTCCTACGGCCTCGGCATCGGCCTTGTCGCTGTAGAGCAACCACAGGGTATGGATAAAGCTGGCCAGCGAAGGAATGGTTCTGGCCGGTTCGCGATGGGTGAGGACGACCTGCGCCTTGGGAAAAACCTCGAACAGCAGCTCCAGGGTATGCAGGTGCTGCGGACTTTTGAGCAGCCAGCGACGGCCAGGCTCGATGCCGCGACGGGCTTGCTGCCATTGCAGGAACTGCAGGGTTCGCTTGAGGTACCGATAGACCTGCGTCTGGTCCTGACCGTCAAGCCAGGCGGTATAGCTCGGCACATTGACGTAGGAATCCATGGCGCACAGGAACGAGTGTTCCATCAGCATGAACTCTTCATCGGGCTGCTCGGCGTCCAGCGGGTGGATGGCCAGCAATTGCGGGAGGAACTCGATCATTCCCGCGACTTCTTCGCGTGCCCGGGCGATGCGTTTGAGTGGCTGCTCCAGTGTTTCACCGGGCAAGGGTGCGGGGTAACGGGTTTCCCACCACTGCGCCTTGCTGAACTGCGGGTCCACCGCCAGTGTGCGCTGCAGCAGCGTAGTGCCGGTGCGCGGCAGGCCGACGATCACCAACGGGTCATCGATGGGTTGCTCAAGGATCTCCGGGTGACGCCGCAAGTGATCCTCCATGACCAGGCGGTTGACCAGTTGCCCCAGCAGTTTTTCCCGCAACAGGCCCCGCCCGGCGGGCGACAGGCACGCTTCGTTGTTCAGGGCGTCGGCCAATACCCGCAGGCCCTGGCGAAAATCGCCGGGACCGAAGTCGTCGAGTCCCCCAGAACGGGCGCGGGCTTCGGCCAGCAAGGCATCCAGGGCGAAATCATCGGCGCTCATCGCACAATCTCCTTCAACGCATCGAGCTTGACCACACGAGTGGTCGGGTGCACGGGATGCTGCGCCCCCACCCAGCGCAAGCACAGGGTGCCGTGGGGATGGCTGGCGGTTTCCAGCCAATTCTCAAGGCCCGGATCAACGCCGCAGAGCACCATGCGCAGGCGGCCATCGGCGTCCAGGCGCGCTGAGTGCTTGTTCAGGCAGATGCGGTGGTAGCGGTAGTCCAGCGACTCCATCCAGTAATTGTTGATCTGCACATTCCAGAAGTCGCAGTCAGGCACCTGATCGACCTCGATCAGCAAGGCCTCGTCCTCGGCCAAGGCCCAGTAGGAGTGGTAATAGAAAATGTTCGGGTCGCCCCCCACTGACTGGCACAGCGCCTGGTCGGCGGCTGGCAGTTGATTGGGATGGGCCTGGTAACCCTGGGCCCAATCGGCAAACAGTCGGGCGGTGTTCTCGACGAAACTGCCCACCCGTTGCAGGCTTTGCTGCAAGCGTGGCGCCGTCAGCGGCTCAGGGGCCTGCCCGGCATTCAGGCGCTCTATTCGCAGTTGGGCCGGTTGCTCACTGCTACGGTCAAGAAACGTCTGGCGCACGATCAGGGCATTGCTCTGCGGCTCCAGCCGCAGCCAGTTGCCTTCAGCCGGCTGACGCTGGCTGAGGATGATTTCGAAGTGGCCCTCGGCATCCAGCGCCAGTGACCCGGCATCGAGGAAACCGGTCTGGGTCATCTTGCCATCCGTCTCATACCCCCCTTTCTGGGAGCCGAAGCTGAGGTAGGCAACGCTGCCGCGGTGACCGCTGACCCGGTACTCATGCTCGCCGTTCAGGCGCGCATAGCGGTACAGGTTATCCGGGTTGTCGGCGCCGATTTTCGCGGTTTCATGGGACGGGGTGATGAAGCCCGGAAAGTCCGGGTCAGCGAACTCCAGGTGCATTTCCAGGGCAATGCGCAGTAACCGGGTGAGATAACGAAAGCCTTCGGCACGGGTCTGCACATCGGCCGGCGCTTCGCGGCGCAGTATCTGCTCGCCGCTGCGGCGCAATTGTTCGCAAAAGTGGCTCCAGCTCTCACCGCTGAGCACCTCCTGATCGATCCTGTCTGTAGCCATGTCTGCAACCATGTCGCTCTCCTCTGCCGGCGGACATCCCGCCGCTGCCAGTGACCTTAGGGAGTTCCCGCTTGCCGGTTCTTCGTCCGAGCGGACTAAGCGCCCGCCTAGTCCGCTCGGACGAGGAGCCGGGCATCCCGAGCGCGGAGGATCGCGCCTGAGCCCATGGCTTACTCCCGTCGCGATGCGTGGCGCGGAGTCACTCTCAGAGGAGTCACCCATGACCGCAGAGAAAAATCTGGTTCGTTCCGTCATCGTGGACATCGCCGCGCCCGCCGAACGGGTCTGGTCGGTACTGATCGACCTGGCGCGTTATCCGCAGTGGAACCCCTATACCGTCAAGGTCGAGTCGAGCCTGGTACTTGGGGAGCCGGTCAACCTGTTCCTGCCCCATCCGGGACAACCGGGTGAATTGCTGCACGTGATCGAATACCTGGCGGACTTCGAGCCCCACCGACTGCTCGCCTGGGAGATGTATGCCACTGCCGACAATCCGGACGCTGCCCGCCGCGAACAGCACATCGAGCGCACCGGTCCGGCCAGTTGCCGTTACCACACCACCGACCAGTTCCTCGGTGCGACCGCCGACCAGGTCATGGCCAATCATGGTCCCTGGGTGCAACAGGGCTTCGACGCCGTAGCCCGCGCCCTCAAGGTGCGTGCCGAGACGTTGTACGCGTCCGTCGCGTGACCTTCAGCCGCTGTCGCGTTCTTCGTCCGAGCAGACGAAGAAGCGCCAGCGGCGCTTTACCTACCTTGGAGGTCCGCCGGAGCCAAACCCGGCAGAAATCGAGGAGGTATCCGATGTTGACTCATCTGCAATGGCTGGAAGCGGAAAGCATCCAGATCATCCGCGAAGTGGTCGCCGAGTGTGAAAACCCGGTGATGCTCTATTCCATCGGCAAGGACAGCGCCGTGATGCTGCACCTGGCGATGAAGGCGTTTGCCCCGGGCAAACCGCCCTTCCCCTTGCTGCACGTGGACACCACCTGGAAGTTTCGCGAAATGATCACGTTCCGCGACCAGACGGCATCGCGCCTGGGGCTGGAACTGCTGGTGCACGTCAATCCCGAGGGCGTGGAAAAGGCCATCGATCCTTTTACCCACGGCTCGGCCCTGCATACCGACGTGTGGAAGACCCAAGGACTGAAGCAGGCCCTGGACCACTATGGATTCGACGCCGCTTTCGGCGGTGCCCGTCGTGATGAAGAGAAGTCGCGGGCCAAGGAACGGATGTTCTCGCTGCGCTCCGAGCAGCATCGCTGGGACCCGAAACAGCAGCGCCCCGAGCTCTGGCGCTTGTACAACACACGCAAACGCAAGGGCGAAAGCCTGCGGGTATTCCCGTTGTCGAACTGGACCGAGCTGGATATCTGGCAATACATCTACCTCGAACAGATCCCCATCGTGCCGCTGTATTTCGCCAAGGAGCGCCCGGTGGTTCAGCGTGACGGCACGCTGATCATGGTCGACGACGAGCGCCTGCCGCTGCGACCGGGAGAAACCCCGCAAATGCGCAAGGTGCGTTTCCGTACGCTTGGCTGTTACCCGCTGACCGGTGCCATCGACAGCGATGCCGACAACCTGCCGGCGATTATCAGCGAAATGCTGGTAAGCCGTACTTCGGAACGCCAGGGTCGACTGATCGACAGCGATTCGGCCGGTTCCATGGAGAAAAAGAAGCAAGAGGGGTATTTCTGATGAGCGCGCTGAACGACACCTTCAATGGCGACCTGACGCCCTATCTGGAACAGCAACAGAACAAGCAACTGCTGCGCTTCATCACCTGTGGCAGCGTCGACGATGGCAAAAGCACCCTGATCGGCCGCCTGCTTTATGAGTCCAAGGTACTGTTCGAGGACCAGCTTGGCCAACTCGAAGCCGACTCGAAAAAACTCGGCACCCAGGGCGACGAACTGGACTTCGCCCTGTTGGTCGACGGTTTGAGCGCCGAGCGTGAGCAAGGCATTACCATCGATGTCGCCTATCGGTTCTTCGCCACCGACAAGCGCAAGTTCATCGTCGCCGACACCCCCGGCCACGAGCAATACACCCGCAACATGGTCACTGGCGCCTCGACCGCCGACCTCGCGGTGATCCTCATCGATGCCCGTCAGGGCATCCTCACCCAAACCCGCCGGCACAGTTACCTGGTGTCCCTGCTGGGCATCCGCAAGGTCGTGGTGGCCATCAACAAACTGGACCTGGTGGACTATTCCCAAGCGGTGTTCGAACGCATCGAATCCGATTATCGTGCGTTCGCCACGCAGATCGGCTTACACGACATCCAGTGCATCCCGCTCTCTGCGCTGCGTGGCGACAACATGCTGGAAGCCAGCCCGAACACACCTTGGTACCAGGGTCCGACCCTGCTCCAGCATCTGGAAAACGTCCCTCTTGAGCAGGCTCGACAGGTCGACGCCGCGTTCCGCCTGCCCGTGCAATGGGTGAATCGGCCGAACCTCGACTTTCGTGGCTACTGCGGCAACGTCGCCGCGGGCAGCGTCAGCGTGGGGGACCGGATCCGGGTGCTTCCGTCAGGTCATCAGAGCGAGATCACCGGGATCCTCGGTAGCGCCGGGGAACAGCAACAGGCCCTGTGCGGCCAGGCTGTCACGCTGACGCTCAAGGATGAAATCGATATCAGCCGCGGCGACATGATTGTCCTGGCCGATGCACCGGCGGCGGTTGCCGACCAGTTCGAGGCGACGCTGGTATGGATGGACGAAGAGCCGATGTTGCCCGGGCGTCCTTACCTGATGAAGATCGGTTGCCGCACCGTCAGCATGAGCTGCGCCAGCCTCAAGCACCGGGTCGATGTGAACAGCCTGGAACACCTGGCGGCCAAAACCCTGGAGCTGAACGGTATCGGTGTGTGCAATTTGCACCTGGACCGGCCGATCGCCTTCGATGCTTATGCCGACAACCGCGATACGGGCGGATTCATCATTATCGACCGCCTGAGCAACCGAACGGTCGGCGCCGGCATGCTGCACTTCGCCTTGCGCCGCGCACAGAACGTGCACTGGCAGGCCGTCGACGTGAACCGCGAGGCCCACGCGACGCTCAAGGGGCAGTCGCCGCGAATCCTGTGGTTCACCGGGTTGTCCGGCGCAGGCAAGTCGACCATCGCCAACCTGGTGGAGCGCAAGCTGCATACCCTCGGCCGGCACACTTACCTGCTCGATGGCGACAATGTCCGCCATGGCCTGAATCGCGACCTGGGCTTCACCGAAGCCGACCGGGTGGAGAATATCCGCCGGGTCTCGGAAGTGGCGAAGCTGATGCTCGATGCCGGTCTGATCACCCTGGTGTCGTTCATCTCGCCGTTCCGTGCCGAGCGCGAGATGGCACGCCGCCTGGCAGGAGACGGTAATTTCCTGGAAATTTTCGTCGATGCGCCACTGGCCCTGGCCGAACAGCGCGACCCCAAGGGCCTGTACCAGAAAGCCCGGCGCGGCGAGTTGAAAAACTTCACCGGGATCGACTCACCTTATGAGCCGCCTGTAGCGCCGGACATCCACATCGATACCCGCAACGAGTCGGCCGAAACGGCCGCCGAACGTATCGTCGAGGCACTGCTGGCACTGTAAAAACCCATGAGCTCAGCGCTATGCCGGCATCAACCGGTGTAGCGCTGCCTATCACATGGCCCCACAACCCGCCTAAGCCAAACGGACGATTTTCCCGCCATGGGCGCGATCAATACTCGAACGACAACAACCAGCAGTAGCGAGGCGCATCCATGACCCTCTCTCTTCCGGTCTGCAAGAACCTGCAGCCCAACACCGAAATCCCGTCTGCAGAACTCAGCCGCTTGCTTGCGCTGGTCTATCAAGGCCCCCTTGAGTCCACACCCTGGTCCGGCCTGCTGGAAACCTTGCGTCAGCGATTCGAAGCCAGCTTCTTCACCCTGGTGCTACGCAACCCCGACCATGAACGGCCGGGGCTGATCGTCAATGCATCGATTCATGGCCCCTTGCTGCCAGGCGAGCCGTTCTACAGCGAACAGTACTACGCAATCTGCCCCTTCATCGACTGGCCTGTCGAGCAGGTGGCCAGTGCCGATCAGGTACTCGGTGCCGATGCCTGGCTGGCCCACGACTTCTACCGCAACTATCTGCAACCCCTGGATCTGCGCCACGTCCTGGTCGCCAACATGCGCACGCCCACGGGTATGCATTGCGCCTTGTTCGCCTGCCGCAACCACGCCAGCCGCGACTTCGACAGCACGGAGATTGCCCTGATTCGCCTGCTCCTGCCCCACCTGCAACAAGCGGTGGATCTGCATTCAGCGGTAGAGCAACTGGACTCCGAACGCCAACTCTATGCCGCAACCATCGACCGGCTGATGGTGGGCACGGCGATCCTCGACGAAGACGGCAGAATGATGCGTTGCAATCGCGCCGCCCAGCGACTGTTCGACAGCCGTGACGGCCTGGAGTGCCGGCACGACAAGCTCTGCGCCTTCACCAGCCAGCAGAACCGCAATGTCCAGCAAGCCATCCAGGCCGTATTGAAACAACGCCAACGCGGTCTCGATGACATCGAAGTGTTGACCCTGACCCGGCCAAGCGGCGAGATGCCACTCAATTTACTGCTGCGCCCCATCCCCGTGAGCTATCAATCGCGCAACGGCGCACGCCGGCCCGCCGTAGCGGTGTTCATCCGCGACCCGGCGGACTCGCCGCAGGCGTCGCGCAACCTGTTGCGCAGCCTGTTCCAGCTGACGCCGACCGAAACCGAAGTGGCCATGCTCGTCATGGACGGGCAAACCCTCGATGAAACAGCCCTGGCCCTTGGGGTTTCGCGCAACACGGTGCGTGCCCATCTGCGCGGGGTGTTCGCCAAGACCGGCGCGACCCGCCAGGCTCAACTGGTCAAGACATTGCTCAACAGTGTGGCGTCGCTCGGATAGTGATCGGGCAAACGCCACGTCTGCGCCTCCTACGGATGTGCGTCCAACCACCAAATCCGAACACCCCACAAAACCTGTGGGAGCTGGCTTGCCAGCGATAGCGTCGCCATGGCCACCACCGAAATCGCCAGCATGCCGGCTCCTACCGATGTGCGTTCGACCACAAAATCCGAACACCCCACACACACTGTAGGAGCTGGCTTGCCAGCGATGGTGTCGCCATGGCCACCACCGAAATCGCCAGCAAGCCGGCTCCTACGGATGTGCGTTCGACCACAAAATCCGAACACCCCACACACACTGTGGGAGCTGGCTTGCCAGCGATGGCGTCGCCATGGCCACCACCGAAATCGCCAGCAAGCCGGCTCCTACCGATGTGCGTTCGACCACCAAATCCGAACACCCCCCACACACACTGTGGGAGCTGGCTTGCCAGCGATGGCGTCGCCACGGCCACCACCGAAATCGCCAGCAAGCCGGCTCCTACGGATATGCGTCCGCCCACAATATCCACCCCCCACACACACTCTGTAGGAGCTGGCTTGCCAGCGATGGCGTCGCCATGGCCACCACCGAAATCGCCAGCAAGCCGGCTCCTACGGATATGCGTCCGCCCACCAAATCCGAACACCCCACAGGTAAAGCAATGCCATGGCTGTAATAATTGTCAGCGTCAGCCCTTGCCTGCCGGGTGATACCGGGCCGCCCGCCAGAGGTTTTTCGATTCTTCCGTCAGATGGCGCAGGCCGCTACGGTCCAGCATGCGTTCCGACTCCTCTTGCACCGCGGCCAGCACAGCCGCCTCGTCGACGGCGCGCACGACGTAGTCTTCCATCAGGATCCGGCCATCGACGATGGTGGTGCACACGTCCGCGCCGTTGGCGAAACTGGTGACACGGTGGACCGGCATGTTCATCGGCATCAGGTGCGGCTTGAGCAGGTCGATCAGAATGATGTCGGCTTTCTTACCGACTTCCAGGGAGCCGATCTCATGCTCCATCGACAGTGCCTTGGCGGCGTCGATAGTGACCATTTCCAGCACTTTGCCCTGGGGCAGGATGTCCGGATCGCGGAAATGCCGACGGTGGTAATGCATGCACTGGAACATGTGGCGGAACATGTCGTAACCGCGGTCCGGGGCGGCGCCGTCTGATCCGAGGGCGACGGTGACATTGGCCTCGATCAGTTCCGGTACCGGGCAGCGCCCCAGGATCGACATGATCGCGCTCGGGTTGTGCACGATTTTGGTCTGGGTCTCGCGGCACAGGGCGATGTCTTCCTCGGTCAGGTCAATGCAGTGCGACATGAAGGAAGTCGGGCCGAGCAGGCCCAGTTCGCGGTGGGCCAGCGCCAGCGTACCGGCGCGGTGGCCGTCCTGGGTGAACGTCAGGCCATAGCGCCGGGCCAGGGCCAGGTAATCCTGTGCTTGCTGGCGGAACAGCGGTGCCAGCTGCCGGTGGTCGGGCTCGTATTGTGGCGCGTACACCGGCAACGTGATGGCGATGCGCACCCGGCCGTCACCCAGACCGTCGCAGCTCCGGGCGATTTCTTCGCAGGTCTCGAACATTGTCTCGAAACTGACGTCGCGCCGAGTGGGCGGTTCAGTCGACCAGTCCAGGTAGGTGCGCGGCGCCGGCGGCCGTGACGGCCCGACGGCCACCACCGAGCGGGTGCCGATTTCGGCGATGGCCCGGGCGTGGCGTTGCGCGTAAACCGGGTCGTCGACCCGCATGATCGAGTCGCCTCCGCCCAGGAGCGACACGCCAGTGGTGGTGCCGCATTTGAGCCGTTCCAGCGCCGACAACCGGGCATCGGCCTCCCAGAACCCGATGCCGGAGGCCGAGGTGTAGATGGTCTCGCATGCGTCCATCCAGGCATCGCCCTCCGCGCCGCCGATGGTTTTCAGCATGGCGTGGCCGGCATGGGCGTGGCTGTCGATCAAGCCAGGGAGTACCGCCTTGTTGCGTGCATCGATGACTTTTTCAGCCGTGTAGCGAGCCCGCAGTTCATCCGTGCTCCCCACCGCGACGATGCGGTTGCCGAGCACGGCCACGGCGCCGTCGTTGATGACGCGCCGTTGCTCGTCCACGGTGATGACCACGCCGCGCTCGATCAGCAGGTCTACTTTGTCGAGAGTATGTTGAGTCACAGGCGGCTCCGCAGCAGGCTTCCATTTTTCGCCACGACCGTGCCGCGGCTGATCACCGTCCGCGCCAGCGGACGCGCCACGACGGCTTCACTCAGTGTCTGCGCAGGCAGCAACAGCAAGTTGGCTGTTTGCCCCGTCGCCAATCCGTAATCACTCCGCCCAAGTGCCCGGGCGCCATTGCCGGCAGCGGCTTCGAACGCCGTGCAGATTTCAGGGTCGGTTCTCATGCCACAGCGCAAGGCGAGCAGCATCGCGCGCTCAAGCATGTCGCCATTGCCCATCGGGGTCCATGCGTCCCGAATGCCATCCGAACCGAGGCACACGTTCACCCCCGCCGAGAGCAGTTCGGTAAAGGGCGGTATGGCGATATCGGAGGGCGCCGTGGTCATGAGCGAAATTCGGTTGGCCGCCAGGCGTTCGGCCAACGGCAGCACCTGGGCCCAGTTTTTCATGCCCAGGCAAAAAGCATGGCTGATCATGACTCGCCCCTGACGCTGATAGCGCTCGGTGAAATCAATGATCCGGGCAATCTGCCAGAGCCCCAGCTCACCACCGTCATGCAGGTGGATATCGATACCGCGATCAAACCTGTCCGCGAGTTCGAACAGGATCGAGAGGTGCGCGATGGGATCGTTGTCTATGCCGCAGGGGTCCAACCCCCCTACTACCTCGACGCCCAGTTCCAGGGCTTCGCGCATCAAGGCCTCGACCCCGGGGCGGTTGACCAGGCCTACCTGAGGGAAGGTGACGAACTCGATATCGACCAGGTCGGCGTAGCGCTCGCGCAGCGCCAGCATGGCTTGCACATGCTCGATGCCCAGTTCGGGATCGGCGTCCACATGGCAGCGCAACAGCAGCGAGCCGCGAGCGATGCATTGCTCCAGCAGGGCCCCCGCCCGCTCTGCAATGGGTGATTTGAGCTCGCGCAGGATCTGCCGCTCATTGGCGATGCGCGCTTTGAGCGTCGGACCTGCGCTATGCGGCCGCCATGGCTGCCCCCACAGCGTCTTGTCCAGATGGATGTGGCTTTCCACCAGCGACGGAACGAGTAACTGGCCTTGCCCGTCAAGGTCAGGCTCGGCGACTGGATTGCCACTGGCTGGCTGACGGTCGCCGATACGACCCTCAACAATCTGTATGTCTTCAATTTCGCCGCCATAGGGGCGGACATTACGCAACCAGAACGATTGGATCATTGGAACCTCATCACTTTCGAACAAGCCCCTGTCGCCGGATAGCCAACAGGGGCACTGTTTACCGAGTCACTACAAGCGCTACTTCAAGTTGCCGGCAAGGAACTGCTTGAGGCGCTCACTTTTGGTGTGCTTGAACAGCTGCTCCGGGTTGCCTTCTTCCTCGATTTTGCCCTGATGCAGGAAGATCACGTGGTTGGACACCTCGCGGGCAAAGGCCATTTCATGGGTCACCACCACCATGGTCCGGCCCTCTTCGGCCAGGGCCTGCATCACCTTGAGCACCTCGCCGACCAGCTCGGGGTCGAGCGCCGAGGTCGGTTCGTCGAACAGCATCACCTCCGGCTCCATCACCAGGGCACGGGCGATTGCCACACGCTGCTGCTGGCCGCCGGAGAGGTGCGACGGATACTTTGCCTCCATGCTGGCCGGCAGGCCGACCTTGGCCAGGTACTTGCGGGCGCGGGCCAGCGCCTCATCGCGGCCGAGGCCCAGCGCATGCATCGGCGCCTCGATGACGTTTTCCAGCACGGACATGTGCGCCCACAGGTTGAAGTGCTGAAACACCATGGCCAGCTTGGTGCGCATGCTTTGCAGCTGCTTCTGGTTGGCCACGCGCAGCCCGCCGTACTTGTCCTTCTCGGTGCGGATTTCCTCGGCGTTCACCGTGATTCGCCCGGCGCACGGTTGCTCGAGGAAGTTGATGCAACGCAGGAAGGTACTCTTGCCGGAACCCGAGGAGCCGATGATGCTGATCACATCGCCTGCCTTGGCCTTGATCGACACGCCCTTGAGCACTTCGTGGTTGCCATAGTTCTTGTACAGATCGTCTACGGTCAGTTTGTACATGTTTTTGCCCTGCGTATGCGGCCTTCAGGCGGCCTGGGGTTTCAGGAAGGCCAGCCAGCGGGTTTCACCGCGACGAAATAGCCAGACAAGCGACAGCGCAATCACCGCGTACAACAGTGCAGCGATGAAGAAAGCCTCGAACGACGCGTAGGTCGCCGAGTTGACGTCGCGGGCGACCTTCAGCAGGTCGGGCACCGTGGCCGTAAAGGCCACCGAGGTCGAATGCAGCATCATGATCACCTCGTTGCTGTAGTACGGCAGTGCGCGACGCAGCGCCGAGGGCAGGATGATGCGGCGGTACAGGGTGAACCTGGACATGCCGAAGGCGCGGGCCGCCTCGACCTCGCCGTAGGGCACCGACCTGATCGCGCCCGCGAAGACTTCCGTGGTGTAGGCGCAGGTATTGAGCGCGAACGCCAGCACCGTGCAGTTGAAGCCTTCGCGAAAGAACATGGCGAGGAACTCGTGCTCGCGCACCACGCTCAGGCTGTAGACACCGGTGTAGATGATCAACAGTTGTATATAGAGCGGCGTGCCGCGAAACACATAGGTGTAAAACCAGACCGGAAGCCGCACGAACCGGTTGCTTGACACCCGGGCCACGGCCAGCGGCACCGACAGCACGAATCCGATCGCGATCGACAGCACCAGCAGCCACAAGGTGATTGCCAGACCGGAAAAGTTGGCGCCGTCCGACCACAAATACGCTTGCCAGTATTCCTGGATGATATCGATCACAGTTGAGCCTCCCGAACGCCGACCGAGTAGTGATGCTTAAGCCACATCAAGACGCCGTTCGAGACCGTGGTAATGACCAGGTAAATCAGTGCACCGATCACGGTGAAATAGAACAGCTGCATGGAGCTCTTCCCGGCGTCCTGGGTGGCCCTGACGATATCGGACAGACCAATGATGGACACCAGCGCGGTCGCCTTGATCATCACCTGCCAGTTGTTGGCAATGCCGGGCAAGGCAAAACGCATCATTTGCGGGAACAGAATCCGGTAGAACGCCTGCCATGGGCTCAGGCCATAGGCCATGGCTGCCTCTGTCTGGCCGCGCGGAACCGCCTGGAAAGCACCGCGAAAGGTTTCGGTAAAGTAGGCGCCGTAGATAAACCCCAGCGTCGCAACACCGGCAAGAAAAGGATCGATATCGATCTGATCCATTCCCAGCCCTTCGGTGACCTGATTGAGGACGATCTGAATGCTGTAGAACAGCAACAGCATGGTCACCAGATCCGGAACACTGCGTATCAGCGTGGTATAGAGGGTGGCGACATTGCGCAGCCACCGATTGCCGGACAACTTGGAACTGGCGCCTGCCAGACCAATCAGTACTGCGGTCAGCAGCGATAATATGGCCAGCTTCAATGTCATCCAGGTGCCACTCGCAATCAGCGGCCCATAGTCTGCCAAGGACATTGCATTCTCCTTGAGTTCGATAGTCCAGCCGATGCTGCCTATCTTGTTCAGTTGTATTGTTCTTGTTTTTGAATGCTGACTGCCCGCAACTTGCAATCAATCAGTTGTACACATCAAAGGAGAAGTATTTGTCGGAGATCGTCTGGTAAGTGCCGTCCTTGATGATCTCGGCCAGCGCCCCGTTGATCTGTTCGCGAAGTTCATTGTCTTCCTTGCGCAAACCAATGCCCGCACCCACGCCGAGGGTTTTCGGGTCGCGCAATTCCGGGCCGGCAAAGGCGAAATCACGTCCGTTCGCGGTTTTCAGAAAGCCCAGGTCGGCCTGGACCGACGACTGCAGCGCTGCATCCAGGCGGCCGGCCATCAGATCCTGATAAACCATGTCCTGGTTCTGGTAGGTCATGACAGTGACGCCCTTGGGCGCCCAATAAGCCCGGGCATAGGTTTCCGACGTCGAGCCCTGCTCGATCCCTACCCGCTTGCCTTGAAGGGATTCGGGCGTTGGCAGGAGATCCGAGCCTTTTTTCGCAAGGAGACGCGGCAGGACATTACTGATCTTGTCGGAGAAGGCGATTTGCGCCTGGCGTTTCTCGGTCACGCTCATGGAAGAAAGGATGCCGTCGAACTTCTTGGCTTTCAGCGCCGGGATGATGCCGTCGAAAGAGTTCTCGACCCATACGCATTTGACCTTGAGCTTTTCGCAGATCGCATTGCCAAGATCGATATCGAAACCCACAAGCGAGCCGTCGGGCGCCTTCGACTCGAACGGGGCGTAAGTGGGGTCAACGCCGAAGCGAATGACTTGCAAGTCTTTCGCATGGACGCCGCTGGCGGCCAGGGCGAGAACAACCGAAACTGCTAACTTCTTCATATCAATCTCCGTAGGCACAGTGGTACTGGGGTTTAAAAGTGGCCAGTTCTGTTTAGGTTTTTTGTTTTGTTTAACCTCGGTCACAACGCTTGCATGCTCTTTCGGTAACTCGCCGGGGAGAACCTGAACGTCAGCACCGCCATCGCTGCGAGCACCCCGATGTGCAGCCACCATCCGGTGGTGAAACTGGCACCGGAGTCGCGCAGCCAGCCGATCAACCAGGGAGCAGTCGATGCGAGCACAAACCCGATGCCTTGTACGAACGCCGCCAAGGTCCCGGCCGCCTGTGCGCCGGGCAAGTGGTCGAGGCTGACAATCAGGCTGAGCGAAAAGAACCCGCCAAGGCCGAAGCCAGCCAGTGCGACCCACAACCACGGCGCTGCGTTCGGGGCCAGCGCGAAGCCAGCGAAACCCACGGCCTGCAGCACAATCGTCAGCCACAAGGCCGCGCGCCGATCAATGCTGCGGCGGGCGAGCATCGGCATCGCGAACGCCGCCGTCGCCTGGAACATCGCCAGCCACGCGAGCAAGTTGCCCGAGGCCTGCAGGCTCATGTTCTGCTGCTGGTAGAAGGACGGCAGCCAGGCCACC
This sequence comes from Pseudomonas laurylsulfatiphila, assembly GCF_002934665.1. Taxonomy (GTDB): domain Bacteria; phylum Pseudomonadota; class Gammaproteobacteria; order Pseudomonadales; family Pseudomonadaceae; genus Aquipseudomonas; species Aquipseudomonas laurylsulfatiphila. The sequence continues at coordinate 19,340 of NZ_NIRS01000001.1, forward strand.
AGGCTTGAGTAACCGCTGTTGGTGAGTCCGAAGTAGGCGGCCAACTGCCACGCGCGGCGATTCTTGAAGAAGCTGAAGGTTTTGACCGGTGCAGGTCCGCCAGAGGCTATCGGCGCACTGCGTGGCGCACACACCAGCCACAGCAAGAACACGGCAAGCGCCGGCAGCGCCCAAATGGAGAGCCCTAGCCTCCAGCCGCCATACGGATTCAGCCATGTGCTTGCCAGCGAGCCCAGCGCCCCGCCGCCGACCAATGCCGCCGAGTAGAGCCCCATCACCATCGCTATCCGTTCAGGAAACCAGCGTTTGGCGACACCCGGTATCAAGGCCTGGATCACCGCCACGCCGGTGCCGGCTATACCGGCGCCGATGATCAACTGCGCCCCGTCCTTGACCACGGCGCGCGATGCGCAACCGAGCATCAACAGCAGCAATGCGCCAGCCAGCGCCCGCTTCTCGCCAAAGCGCCGTGCGACACCGATGCCAATGAAGGCAATCAGGCCCATCAGCACGAAGGGCAAGGTGGTCAGCATCGCGGCGGCGCGAAAATCGAGGCCGATGTCGGCGCGCACCAGGTCGAGCACCGGCCCTACCGAAGTCAGAAATGGCCGCAGGTTCAAGCCCAGCAACACCAGCAGCACCAGTGCGACCAGGGACACCTCACCAGCGCGCGGCACGTGCGTAGCGATGCAAGCCGATCCACGGTCTGTCACGTCAGTGGTCATCACATTTACCCTGGTCTTTCTGGTCAAAAAGTCCGCATCAGCGGCTGTTCTTAAAGATTAAGAGCAGGTGCTATTATTCGGAAATGAAATGTTCGAATGACAATTAGTGGGAAATCAAATGACTTCAACGCTGATCGATCCGGTGCTGCTCAAGAGTTTCGTTGCCGTGGTAGAGAGCGGCAGCTTCACCCGTGCCGGTGAGCGCGTGCACCTGAGCCAGTCGACCATCAGCCAACAGTTGAAGCGGCTCGAGGAACAACTCGGCTGCGAGTTGCTCAACCGCAACGGGCGCTACGTCGGCACCACCGAGGATGGCGAACGCCTGCTCGGCTATGCGCGACGGCTCCTGGGGCTGATGGAAGAGGTCGTGGAAGAGTTTCGCAAAGGCCACGCACAGGGCGAGTTGCACATCGGCGTGCCGGAAGACTTCGCCTCGGACCTGCTGACCCCGACACTGGGCGCCTTCGCACGCGCGCACCCGTCGATAAGGCTTGAGATCAGCAGTGGGCTGAGCAACACGCTATGGCAACAGTTTTGTGCAGGCGACTACGACCTGGTGCTGGTCAAACAGCGCCCGGGACAGGTGGTGGGGCACGCCGCCTGGCCCGAACCGCTCGCCTGGTTCGACAGCCTCGGCGAACCCACATTCGAGCGCGACCCGCTGCCACTGGTGGTGTTTCCGGTCGGCGGTTTGTATCGCGATGAGATGATCCACGCGCTCGAGAGCGCCGGCCGACGCTGGAGCATCGGCTACAGCAGCGCAAGCCTGGCGAGCGTCCGCTCGGCAGTCGCCGATGGTCTTGGTGTCAGCGTGCTCCCGGCGCGCCTTGCACTGCCCGGCCACCGACAGTTGGGCGCGGCCGAGTCCTTTCCCGAACTGGCGCCACTGGAGATCGCGCTACACCTGCGCCCCGACGCACCACGCCGGGTGATCGACCTGGCCGAACAACTGACAAGGCTGTGTGCACAGGTCACGGGCCACGCATGACGCCGCTGTGTATCACACTGTGTCAACGCGACGTCCCGATACACAGACTTTCATCCGGTCGGTGATTGGACACAGGCCGGATACGTTGCCGCGTTTCAATGCAAGCAAGGTTTGCAGGGGTTCAGACCGAACCCCTGGCCATGGCTGGTAATGGAGACATCCCATGAAGATGGCACTGCGCAACAGCAACACCGGCAAGACTCGCCGCCACCTGGTCGGCCCATCGATCCTCGCACTCAGCCTGTTCGGTGTGCTCGGCGCAGCCCATGCGCAAACGGCCGCCAGCGTGCAGCCGGCTGCGCCCCCTGCCCAAGCCACTCAGGCGGCACCCTCGCCGTTCGGCCCGCTTAAGCATGTCAACGCCGGGCTGCTGGACGTGGCGTATGCCGAAACCGGCCCGGCCAACGGACCGGTGGTGATCCTGCTGCACGGCTGGCCGTACGACATTCACAGCTATGACGACGTCGCGCCGCTGCTCGCCGCCAAGGGCTATCGGGTGCTGATGCCCTATGCGCGCGGCTATGGCGATACGCATTTCCTCTCCGACAAGACCCTGCGCAATGGCCAGCCGGCTGCGCTGGCCAGCGATGTCATCGACTTCATGGATGCGCTGAAGATCAAGCAAGCGGTGCTCGGTGGTTATGACTGGGGTGCGCGTTCGGCCGACATTGTCTCGGCGCTGTGGCCGGAGCGGGTCAAGGCGCTGGTCTCGGTCAGCGGTTATCTGATCGGCAACCAGGCGGCCGGCAAGAACCCGCTGCCCCCCAAGGCGGAACTGCAATGGTGGTATCAGTTCTACTTCGCCACCGACCGCGGTCGCGCCGGTTACGCGAAAAACACCCACGACTTCGCCAAGCTGATCTGGCAACTGGCTTCGCCGAAATGGGCGTTCGATGACGCTACCTTCGACCGCAGCGCCAAGGCACTGGACAACCCGGACCATGTCGACATCACCGTGTTCAACTACCGCTGGCGCCTTGGCCTGGTCCAGGGTGAAAGCCGCTACGAAGCGCTGGAGCAGAAGCTGGCCACGGCGCCGTCCATCCGCGTGCCGACCATTACCCTTGAAGGCGATGCCAACGGCGCACCGCACCCGGCCCCCGAAGACTATGCCAAGCGCTTCACCGGCAAATACGAATTCCGGCTGATCAACGGCGGCATCGGCCACAACCTGCCGCAGGAAGACCCGCAGGCGTTCGCCAAGGCGGTGATCGATGCGGATCACCTTTGAGGTCGATCTGACATCCGCACACCAGTGCCGCGAACATGGAGAACGTGGCACACAAAAACCCTGTGGGAGCGAGCTTGCTCGCGATGGTCTCGAGAGCGCCGCGTTTACCCGGAAAACAAGCGTTATCGTTAACGACCATCGCGAGCAAGCTCGCTCCTACAGGTTTTGCGCCGTCTGATATCAATGAGTCAAAGACAGCACACCGATTCAATATTCCCGATCCGAACTGCGCAACCATGACGTCCTCACTCCCCCCCGAAAGGACAGTGTCATGGCCATTGCAAAGGCAGTACCCGGCAAAACCCTGCTGACCCCGACCGACCACACCCTGATCATGATCGACCACCAGTCGCAGATGTCCTTCGCGACCAAGTCGATCGACGCCGTCACCCTGCGCAACAACGCCGCACTGGTGGCCAAGGCGGCGCGTGGCTTCAAGGTCTCGACGATTCTCACCACTGTCGCCGAGAAGAGCTTTTCCGGGCCGATCTTCGACGAAATCAAGGCGGTGTTCCCGGAACACAACGTGATCGACCGCACCAGCATGAACACCTGGGAAGACGCGCGCATTGCTGTGGAAGTCAACGCCATCGGCAAGCAGAAGATCGTGCTCGCCGGCCTCTGGACGTCCGTGTGCATCGTTGGTCCGGCGTTGTCGGCGATCGATCAGGGTTTCGAGGTGTATGTGATTGCCGATGCCTGCGGCGACGTCAGCACCGAGGCCCACGAAATGGCCATGCAGCGCATGATCCAGATCGGCGCAAGGCCGATGACCTCGCTGCAATACCTGCTTGAACTGCAACGTGACTGGGCCCGCAGCGAGACGTACGACGAAACGGTGAGAACCTCGATTGCCAATGGCGGCGCCTACGGTCTGGGGCTGATCTATGCCAAGACCATGTTTGGTGCCTCGGAAGGCCACTAAGGCTCTCGGAAATACTTTCGACTACGGGCGGCCTCCTGTAGGAGCGAGCTTGCTCGCGAGGGTCGTTAACGAGAACGCGTGTTTACTGGCTAAACGCGGCGCGCTTGAGACCATCGCGAGCAAGCTCGCTCCTACAGTGAGTCATCACCTGTAGGGACTGTGCCTGTGGTGAACGATTGATGAAGTGTGACTCGCAAGAACTCAGGGCCGGATTACGGTTCTGCCTATTGGTGCTGCTCGCCAGCACGGCCAGAACCGCGGTAGCGGATGAACCGGCTCAGGGCTTTCTGGACGGCGCGTCGCTTGGCGTGCTCAATCGAAACTTTTATCTGAACAGCGACTATCGATCCCCCTCGTCGACCGGCAAGAGCTACAAGGCAGAATGGGCTCAAGGCTTCATCAGTACGTTTCAATCCGGTTTCACGCCGGGCACGGTCGGCTTCGGCCTCGATGCCCATGCATTTCTGGGTCTGAAACTCGATGGCGGCAAAGGGCATTCCGGGACGGGTTTGCTGCCGGTGGACAGTGACGGTCGCAGCGAAAGCGATTATTCCAGTGGTGGCGGCGCGATCAAGTTCAAGGCATCGAACACCACCCTGGCGTTTGGCGAAATGATGGTCGAATCCCCGGTGTTCGACACCGCGGACAAACGCCTGCAACCGGAGTACGCCACCGGTTTTCTGCTCACCAGCCGCGAAATCGACGGCATGAACCTGCAAGCCGGACACTTCACGGCATTCAAGAATCAGGACAGTGCTTCCGGCAAGGGCAATTTTTTCGGCTATGGCGCCAACACCGAGGCCGGCGGCATTTCGTTTGCCGGTGCCGACCTGTTTACCCAAAGTCCGGTTGGCGGTGCCCTGTACGCCTCGGAGCTGACCGACACCTGGTATCAGTACTACGGCAATCTGCACTTCAAGCAGTCCGAGGTGTTCCTCGACGCGAACCTCTATCACACGAAGGACACCGGCCAGGCGCTGGCCGGCGCCATCGACAACACCGCATACAGCCTGTCCGGCCAATACACGCTGGGCGCCCATGGGTTCACCCTGGCGTATCAAAAGGTCGACGGTGATACGCCGTTCGATTTTGTCGGGGGCGACTCCATCTACCTGGCCAACTCGATCAAGTACGCCGACTTCAATGGCGCCCGCGAACGCTCCTGGCAGGTTCGCTACGACCTGGACCTGGCCACCTTCGGCATACCCGGCCTGAAGTTCATGACCCGCTACGTCACCGGCGACCGGATCGACGGCACTCATGCGCCACAAGGCGGGGCCTACAACCCGTTCGACCCGGCGTCCGGCACCTTCGTGCCGCAACAAGGGGATGGGGGCAAACACTGGGAGCGCGACATCGATCTGCACTATGTCGTGCAGGCCGGGGCGGCCAAAGGTCTGTCGTTGCAATTGTCCCATGTGTCGCACCGGGCCAACGCCGCCCAAGCCGGCGACAACATCGACCGGGTTTACGTGGTCATCCAGTACCCGTTGGACTTCGGGCCGTTCTGAAGGGAAAGTGGCGGAAGGCAGCCGGAGTCGAACCTGCCCGGGAACGGATGCCGTCCCCAACCGGGTTTGAAGCCCGGCCGCGCCACCGGGCGCGATTGCCTTCCTTAATTCCTGCCCCTGAATCAGGGCTCATTGCGCTGGGCCAACGCGTTGTCCGGGCGAACCTGGCGACGATCGCCAAAACGCCGGGTCAGGCCGATGCGGTCGAAGTACTCCAGTATCTGGATACTGCGCTTGCGCCCCAGGCCCACCGCATCACGAAACGCCGCCACCTGGATCACCGGGTTGGCGTCGGCCAGTTGCAACAGCATAGCCGCCAATCGGCGAATCATGCCGTCGGTATAAAACAGGTCGCGCACCACTTGGTGCATCAGCCCCAGGCGCGCCATTTTGCGCAGCAACCCGCGCACGGCCGCTTCCTCATGCCCCAGGTCGCGCACCCACGGCGAGTCGAAAGCGGCCTGTTCGAACAGCGGTTGCAATTGCAGCCACAGGGCTTCGTCCTCTTCGCTCAAGCGCACCTGGTGCCCAGGCAGGTGCAACCACGGGCCACTGCTGGCGATGTCGCCGCTGGCCAGCAACTCGTCGAGCAGGCTGACATATGTCCCACGTTCTTGAGTGCTGCCGGCAAATCGGCGCAAGCGATCCCGGTCCGGCCCCATCTGGTCCGGTTCGAGTTGATGAAAGCGTGCGAGGTGTTCCAGCACGGCGGCCTTCAAGGCCTGCCAACGGCTGGCACTGAACAGCAACGCGCCCTGGCGGGTGTCGATCAAGCGCACGTCAGCGGGCAACACCCAACGGCTGCGCGGTCGGTTGAACTGCCGCTCCAGGCGCTGCGGATCGAGCCCGGTGTCACTGTGGGCAAGCAATGCCGGCAAAATATCCTCCAGCGTCGTGCTGCTCGCCAGTGCCACCAACTGCGCCAAGCGTTCGGGGCTGCGGCGTTGCCGAGTGGGTGCAAACGGATCGAGTACCCGACCGCCCCCCAAGGTACGTTGGGCACTCTGGTCGCGCAGGATCAGCCGATCGCCGTTCACCGCGTGCACCGGCGTATTGAGCAGCAGTTGTGCAAACATCCGCCCACCGGGCGCCAGGCTGGCGCCTTCGAGCAAGGCGACTCTGCCGGTGACGTCCTGGGTGCCGAGGTGCACGTGCACCGGTTGAAAGTGTTCGAAGGCCCGGGATTCGCCGGCAAGCAACTGCATGTCGATGTCCAGGCGCTGGGTCGGCGCGTACAAGCCGTCGGCCAGCAACCAGTGACCGCGATGGATGTGCTCCAGGGCCAGCCGCTCGGCACTCAGGTTCAACGCCACGCGCTGGCCGGCACAGGCGCTGTCGGCGGCCTGGTTTTGCGCGTGCAGGCCACGAATGCGCACCGGTTTACCTTGTGGACCCAACAGCAAGGTATCACCCACCGCGACCTGGCCGGACAGCGCCGTACCGGTCACCACGATACCGGCCCCGGCCACGCTGAAGGCCCGATCGATCGCCAGGCGAAAACCGCCTTCCGTATTGCGCTGCGACACTTCACGCTGGGCATCGAGCAACGTCTTGCGCAAGGTTTCGATGCCCTCGCCGGTCACGCTCGACAGTGCAATCAGCGGTGCATCGGCATAGGGTCCGGGTGCCAGCAAGGTACGGATCTGCTCACGCACGTCTTGCACCCGGGCGCTGTCGACCCGATCGCACTTGCTGATCGCCACCAGCGCCCGCGGGATGCCAAGCAACTCGACGATCGCCAGGTGCTCGCGGGTCTGCGGCATCACCCCGTCATCGGCGGCCACCACCAGCAACACCAGGTCGATGCCCTGCGCCCCGGCCAGCATGTTGTGGGTGAAGCGCTCATGGCCGGGAACGTCGATGAAACCGGTCAGTGGCGCCTCCGGCTCCAGCGCGGCATACAGGTAGCCGAGGTCGATGGTCATGCCGCGCTCACGCTCCTCCCGGCGCCGGTCGCCCGCCTGGCCCGTCAGCGCCTGGAGCAGCGCCGTCTTGCCATGGTCGATGTGTCCTGCGGTGCCGACAATCACCCTGCCCGGCCCTCTACCTGCAATTGATCGAGCTGCGTCAGCCAGGCCGGTTCGTCGTCCAGTTGCCGCAGGTCCAGCCACAGGGCGTCATCGTCAATGCGCCCGAGCACCGCAATCGGCAAGGCGCGAAAGGCCTCCTCCAGATTCAGCAAGGATCGCCCGCGTAAACGCTTCGACGTGAGTGGGCGAATACACAGCGCCGCGCTGGCCAGCCGCGCCACCGGTTGGCTGCCGCTGCCGATCATGCCCAGTGACGGCATGGCGCTGACGCTCCAGCCGTCACCCAGCACGCGGGCCAGCGCCGGCTGCAAGCGCTCAGCCTGGGCGAGGATATCGGCCTGTGGCCGGGTCAGCAGGCGCAGGCTCGGCAGACGCTCGGCCAGTCGGTCCGGGTTTCGGTATAGACCCAGCACCGCTTCCAGGGCCGCCAGGGTCATTTTGTCGACCCGCAGCGCGCGCTTGAGCGGGTTCTTCTTGATCCGGGCGATCAGTTCCTTGCGTCCAACAATCAGCCCGGCCTGTGGGCCGCCGAGCAGTTTGTCGCCACTGAAGGTCACGATGTCCGCGCCATCGAGCAGCGCCTGGCGCACCGTCGGCTCAGCGGGCAGCCCCCAGCGGGTCAAGTCCAGCAGGCTCCCGCTGCCGAGGTCTTCGAGCAACGGCAAGCCATGCCGGTGTGCCAGTTGCGCCAGTTCGGCGGTCGGCACGCTCGCGGTGAAGCCTTGAATGCTGTAGTTGCTCGCGTGCACTCGCATGATCAAACCGCTGCGCGGGCCGATGGCAGCCTCGTAGTCGCGGGCATGAGTGCGGTTGGTGGTGCCGACCTCGACGAGCTTCACCCCGGCGCGGGCCATGATGTCGGGAATGCGGAAGGCGCCGCCGATTTCAATCAGTTCGCCCCGGGAAATGATCCCTTCCTTGCGCGCACCCAGGCTGTTGAGGGTCAGCAGAACCGCGGCGGCATTGTTGTTGACCACCGTCACCGCTTCGGCGCCGGTCAACTCGCGAATCAAACCTTCGATCAGGTCGTCGCGATCGCCGCGCTTGCCGCTGCGCAGGTCAAATTCCAGGTTGAGCGGATAACGTGCGGCCATTTGCACCGCCTCGATCGCTTCTTCGGGCAACAACGCCCGCCCGAGGTTGGTGTGCAGCACCGTGCCGGTAAGGTTGAACACCCGCCGCACATGGCTGCGATGCTGGATCGCCAATCGCTCGCCGACCCGGCCTGCCAACACCTCGGCGCTGACTTCTACAGGGTCGAGCAAGCCCTGGCGTGCCCCTTCGCGCAACTCATCCAGCAACAGCCGCAAGGCACCCAGCAAGGCGTCGCGTCCATGACGCTCGGCCAGCGGCCGGCACGCCGGGTGACGCAACAGACTGTCGATGGAAGGTAGACGCAGGGATTGGCTGGCACCGCGTGCAGACATCTGGCACTCCTGAAAACGAATGACCCTCGCGCCAGAGTGTAGACGCTGCGTTTATTCGTCTCCCGGCGCCAGCAGCAGATTCGGCGCCAGGCGCTGATAACCGTCCTGGGCCAGGCGCATGTCGAGCATCAGGCTGGACAGGTCTGCCGACAACGCTTCGGCATCCGCATCGTTTTCCAGATAGAGCAACTTCAGATAGCTGTTGCAACCGGGGCAGACTTCGGCGCGCAACGGCGCCTGGTTGGCGGCATGGCGATCATCTTCAAGGCTGAGGTATTCCAGGCCCTTGCTCTGCTCGCAATACACGCACTTGACCCGCACTACGTGCCACTCGCAGGCACACAGCGAACAGACCAGATAACGCAAGCCATTGTGCTTGCCGCGATGGCGGATGACCCCGGCCATGGCTGGCGAGCCACAGGCCGGGCACTGGCTGAGGCTATCGCCGGGTGTCAGTGCCAGGTTCGGCGTACTCAACAGCCAGTGGCTCCAGGCCGTTTGCAGCGCCGCACCGAGAAACGGCACCAGCGCCGCCGGTACCAGCGAATACTGGCCGCTGACCAGTGCCACCGCCCAGGCGCGGCGTTGCCCGGCACCGGCCAGGCGCAAGGTGTCCACGGCTTCGGCCACGGCGGATTGTGGCGGTGCGCCATAGCGCTGCAACAAGGCATCGAGGTAAAGCTGCCAGTCGTCTTCGCGCGCCAGACTGTCGGCCGCAAAGGGCGGCAAGCCGTGCTGCTGGCACAATTCGATGCGTTGCCGGTCCAGAGGCTCGCCAAGCGGCGGATCGTCCAGCACCTGTTGCTGCACCCGGCACAACCCGGCAATCAGGCGCAGGTAATCGGCCAGCGGGTGCCCTTCGGCCAGGGTTTCCAGGCGCAGGGCGCGCAGGCTGAACAGGTTGGGCGGTGGCAAGTACAGAAACGGCGGCGAACTGGCTGCCGCTTCGATTTCTCCAGGTTCGAGGATGGTTGGCAAATGTCAGCCCTTTTTGGTGATCGGTCGCGTAGGCGCTTCGTCGCGCGTCTCATCTTGAGTCACTTGGCGATACCAGAGTTCGTGGTGCTTCCTGGCCCAGCCGCGGCTGACCCGGCCGTGCACCATGGCGCTGACCGAGCCTTTGATCCAGATGCCGGCGTAGATGTGCACGATGATGCTCAGGATCAGCACGAAACCGGCCAGCGCATGCAGCAACATCGCCCAGCGTATCGCGGTGATGCCGAAATACTCGCTGAAGTAGGCACGCCAGATCACCAGCCCGCTGAACAACAGCACCAACATGCACAGCAGTAAAGTCCAGAACAGCAGCTTCTGCCCGGGGTTGTATTTGCCGATGGGCGGGACGCCCTCCTCTTCATTTTTCATCACCCGGTCGATGCGCCTGAGCCACAGCCGATCGTTGGCGATGAAGTAGTTGGCGCGCCAGAAGCGAAACACCAGGCCAAGGAACAGCAGGAACATCAGCACGCCCATGAACGGGTGCAGGATGCGCGTCCATGGGCCGCCGCCGAACAGGTTGCTCAGCCAGAACAGCGCCGGGTGGAACAGTGCCAATCCGGACAACCCAGCCATGAAGAACAGAATCGCCACCAACCAGTGATTGGTGCGCTGATTGCTGGTGTAGCGCAGGATCGTCTTGTTGCTCATGGCCTGCCCTCCCCACGGGGATCGAAGGTATGCACCGACGGATCGACTTCGTGCACGGCGTTGTCCGGCGGCTCGGGATGTTCATCCTCTTCGACAATTTGCGGGCCGACCCGCACGTAGTGGAAGAACCCGGCCAGCACCGCCGCGCCCATGGCCAGCAGCGCCAGGGGTTTGCTGATGCCTTTCCACAGCCCTACCAACGGGCTGATCGCCGGGTGATCGGGCAAGCCGGCGTACAGCCTTGGCGTATCGGCGTGGTGCAGCACGTACATCACGTGGGTGCCGCCGACGCCTTCGGGGTCGTACAGGCCGGCGTTTTCAAAGCCGCGGCTTTTCAGATCAACGATGCGTTCGGCGGCGTGCTCCTTCATGTCGTCCTTGGAGCCGAACACGATGGCACCGGTCGGGCAGGTTTTCACACAGGCCGGTTCCAGGCCGACCGCCACCCGGTCCGAGCACAGGGTGCACTTGTAGGCCTTGTGATCCTTTTGCGAGATCCGTGGAATGTTGAACGGACACCCGGTGATGCAATAGCCGCAACCGATGCAGTGGTCCTGATCGAAATCGACGATGCCGTTGGCGTGCTTGATGATCGCCCCGGGGCTGGGACATGCCGCCAGGCAACCGGGCTCGGCGCAGTGCATACAGCCGTCCTTGCGGATCAGCCACTCCAGGTTGCCGGCGTCGGTCTCGTGCTCGGTGAAGCGCATCAGCGTCCAGGTTTCGGCGCTGAGGTCCTGCGGGTTTTCGTAGGTACCGTGGTTGTGGCCGACCTCATCGCGCAGATCGTTCCATTCCGAGCAGGCAACCTGGCAGGCCTTGCAGCCAATGCATTTGGTGGTGTCGATCAGCTTGGCGACTTCCTCCATGCCGCGCACCGAGGGCGCGGGTGTGGTGGTGGCCGAGCGGGCAATGATGTCTTGGCTGGCCATTTAGACTTTCTCCACGTTGACCAGGAATGACTTGGATTCCGGGGTCTGTGTGTTGCCATCGCCGAGGAACGGCACCAGGGTGTTGGTCAGGTAACCGTGCCGCGTGAGCCCGGTGAAGCCCCAGTGCAGCGGAATGCCGATCTGGTGCACCACCTGATTGTTGACCTGCAGCGGACGAATCCGCTTGGTCACCACCGCCACCGCTTCGATGAAGCCACGCTTGCTGCTGACCCGTACCCTATCGCCTGCGACGATGCCTTTTTCCTTGGCCAGCACTTCGCCGATTTCCACGAACTGCTCGGGCTGGACGATCGCGTTGAGCTTGCAATGCTTGCTCCAGAAGTGGAAATGCTCGGTCAGCCGGTAACTGGTGGCGGCGTACGGGTAATCCTTGGCCACGCCGAGGGAGTCCCAGACCGAATCGAAGATCCGTGCTGCCGGGTTGCTGGTGGCTTTCTTGTTTTGCGGGTGCAGCGGGTTGATACCGATCGGGGTTTCGAACGGCTCGTAGTGCTCGGGAAACGGGCCTTCGTTCATCTTGTCGACGGCGAAGAATCGCGCCACGCCTTCGGGGTTCATGATGAACGGGTTCATCCCGGCTTCCGGCGGCACGTCGGCCTTGTAGTCCGGCACATCGGTGCCGGCCCAGGCTTTGCCGTTCCACCACACCAGGCGTTTTTTCGGATCCCACGGCTTGCCTTGCAGGTCCGCCGAGGCGCGGTTGTAGAGAATCCGCCGGTTGGCCGGCCAGGCCCAGGCCCAGCCCTGATGCTGGTGCATGCCGTACGGGTCGTTGTTGTCGCGGCGGGCCATCTGGTTGCCCAGTTCGGTCCAGCTGCCACAGAAAATCCAGCACCCGGACGCCGTACTGCCGTCATCCTTGAGCTGGCCGAAACCGGCCAGTTGCGTATTGGCCTTGATCGCCGCGCCGGTGGCGTCGGTGAAGTCGGTCGTCGCCGAACCGTTGATTTCCTTGGCCAGTTCCTCCGGCGAAGGTTCGTCGGGGATCTTGTACGGCCACGTCAACTTGAGCAGCGGGTCGGGATACTTGCCGCCATCGGCCTGATAACGCTGGCGCAGGCGCAGGAACAATTCGCTCATGATCCGCACGTCGGTGCGCGCTTCGCCAGGGCCGTCGGCGCCTTTCCAGTGCCATTGCAGCCAGCGGCTGCTGTTGACCAGCGAACCGTCCTCCTCGGCAAAACAGGTGGTGGGCAGGCGGATCACTTCGGTCTGGATGTCGGCGCTGTTCACGTCGTTGTACGGCCCGACCTTTTGCCAGAACTCGGAAGTCTCTGTGGCCAGTGGGTCCATCACCACCAGCCATTTCAGCTTGGCCAGCGCCGCCATCACGCGGTTTTTATCGGGCAGCGCGGCGATAGGGTTGAAGCCCTGGCACATGTAGCCGTTTACCTTGCCTTGCCCCATCAGGTCGAACACCTTGAGGATGTCGTACTGGGGGATGTCCAGTTTCGGCAAGTACTCGTAAGCCCAGTTGTTCTCGGCGGTGGCGTTGGCGCCGTACCAGGACTTCATCAGGCTGACGTGGAACTTGCTGTAGTTCTGCCAGTAGGACAGTTGCCCAGGCCGCAACGGTTTCTGCGTGCGCTTGACGATGTAGGCGTTGTAATCCTGTTCGGCATCGCCGGGCAGCGTGAGGTAGCCCGGCAGTGAGTTGGACAACAGGCCCAGGTCGGTCAGCCCTTGGATGTTGGAGTGCCCGCGCAAGGCGTTCACGCCGCCGCCCGGCATGCCGACGTTGCCCAGCAACAGTTGCACCATCGCCGCGCTGCGGATCATCTGCGCGCCAATCGAGTGCTGGGTCCAGCCCAGCGCGTAGAGGATGGTCATGGTCTTGCCCGGCGTCGAGCAAGTGGCGATTTCTTCCCAGATTTTCTGCATGGCATCGACCGGCATGCCGCAGATCTGGCTCGCCAGTTCCCGGGTGTAACGGCTGTAATGCTGCTTCATCAACTGATAGACGCAGCGCGGGTCCTGCAGGGTCGGGTCGACCTTGGCAAAACCGTCTTCACCGAGCTCATAGCCCCAACCGGATTTATCGGTGTAGAGGCGCTTGGCCGCGTCGTAGCCGCTGAAAATCCCGTCCTCGAAGCCATAGCCGGCTTTGACGATGAACGACACGTCGGTGTAGTTGCGCACGTACTCGTGCTGGATCTTGTCCTCGGTCAGCAGGTAGTTGATCAGCCCGCCCATGAAGGCGATGTCGGTGCCGGTACGGATCGGCGCGTAATAGTCGGCCACCGAGGCGGTGCGGGTAAAACGCGGGTCGACCACGATCAGCCGCGCCTTGTTGTGCGCCTTGGCTTCGGTCACCCATTTGAAGCCGCACGGGTGCGCTTCTGCTGCGTTGCCGCCCATCACCAGAACCAGATTCGCGTTGGCGATATCGGTCCAGGTATTGGTCATGGCACCACGGCCGTACGTCGGGGCAAGACTTGCCACCGTCGGGCCGTGTCAGACACGCGCCTGGTTATCAAACCCCAGCATGCCGAGGCTGCGCACCACCTTGTGGGTGATGTAGCCCGCTTCATTGGACGCCGCCGATGCCGCGAGGAAACCGGTGGTCAGCCAGCGGTTCACCGTCTGCCCCTGCTCGTTCTTCTCGATGAAGTTGGCGTCGCGGTCGGCCTTCATCAGGTTGGCGACGCGATCGAGGGCTTCATCCCAGGAGATGCGCGTCCACTCGGTGCTGCCGGGCTTGCGCACCTGCGGGTATTGCAGGCGGCCGGGACTGTGAATGAAATCCAGCAGGCCCGCACCTTTGGGGCACAGGGTGCCGCGGTTGACCGGATGGTCGGCGTCACCTTCGATGTGGATGATGTTTTGCGCGACATTCTTCGCCGCATCGCCCTGGCTGTACATGATCAAGCCGCAACCGACCGAGCAATACGGGCAGGTGTTGCGGGTTTCATGGGTGTGGGCGAGCTTGAAATGACGCACCTGTTCGGCAAAGGCAAGCGTCGGGGCCATGCCCAACGCACCCAGGCTAGAGCCTGCAAGGCCGATACCGGCGACCTTGAAGAACTGACGACGGCTGAGATCCATCGTGCACTCCTGATCAGGTGGAACCCGGTACATGGCCGGGCTTTTTCGAACAACCACGGTCGCGGCAGTCTGGCTGCCGACAGTTGAACTTTAGTCAATGCTGTCGAATCTGCGATGAAACCCGACCGTCGGGCGTTAGTCGGCGTTCACGGCTATTGGCACAAAACCTGTGGGAGCGAGCTTGCCCGCGAAGGCGTAGTGTCAGCCAACACTCATGGTGGATCTGCCGGCCCCTTCGCGGGCAAGCCCGCTCCCACAGGGGGTATGGTGTCAGTCATCGCGAGCAGGCTCGCTCCTGCAAGGATTGGCGCTTATCATGGCCGGCATGATTAACCGGCCTTTACGAGATTTGCGCATGACTTTCGATTTTGATCAGGTGTTCGACCGCCACAATACCGGCAGTACCAAGTGGAGCCGCTACCCGGCGGACGTGTTGCCGATGTGGGTCGCCGACATGGATTTCGCCGCGCCGCCGGTGATCATCCAGGCCCTGCAAAAACGACTGGAACACCCGATGGTCGGTTACAGCGTGGCCCAGGATGAGCTGCGCGAGGCTATCGTTGCCGACCTCTGGAACAAATACGCCTGGCGTGTCGAGCCGCAGGCGTTGATATTCCTGCCGGGCGTCGAGTCGGGCTTTAACATGGCATTGAAAGCCCTGGTACAGCCGCCACAGAACGTCGTGGTACAGGTGCCGAACTACCCGCCGCTGCGCCACGCCCCCGGACATTGGGGCCTGAACAAGGTCGAGCTGAACTTCGATGCACAAGCCGATGGCACCTACAGCACGCCGCTGGATACCCTGAGCCAGTCGCTGCAAGGTGGTGGCGCACTGCTGCTGAGCAATCCGCACAACCCGTTGGGCAAAGCCTTCCCCCGCGCAGAGCTGCAAGCCATTGCCGACATTTGCCTCGAGCATGATGCCTGGATCATTTCCGACGAGATCCACGCCGAGTTGTGCTTCGACGGCCGCCAGCACATTCCGATGGCCACGCTGAGCCCGCAAGTCGCCCAGCGCACCATCACGCTGATGTCAGCGAGCAAGGCCTACAACATCGCCGGCCTGAAGACCTCGTTCATGATCATCCAGGACCGCCAGCTGCGCGAGAAGGTCAACCACGCCCGTTGCGGCATGGTCGACAGCGTCAACCCGCTGGGCATGGAAGCCACCCGCGTCGCCTACAGCGAGGCCGCGCCATGGCTGGCCGAACTGAAGGTCTACCTGCAAGGCAACCGCGATTTTCTCGCCGAAGCGGTACGCACCCGCCTGCCGGGCATCACCATGAACCTGCCGCAAAGCACCTACCTGGCGTGGCTCGACTGCACGGCACTGGGGCTGGAAGACCCGCAGCAGTTCTTCCTCGAACAGGCCAGGGTCGGCTTGAGCGCCGGCCTGGACTTCGGCGATGACTGCAAGCAGTTCGTGCGCCTGAATTTCGGCTGCCCACGCTCGCTGCTCGAAGAAGGCATCGCGCGGATGGAGCGCAGCTTGCGCCATCTCAAGGCCTGATCCAGCCCCTCGACAACGACCGGGATCCCTGTGGGAGCGGGCTTGCCCGCGATGAACGCCAGCGCAACGCGTTTATTCAGACAGAACGCGTTATCGTTTACGTCCATCGCGAGCAAGCTCGCTCCTACAAGGTTGTTTCGAGATCCGGACCATGAGCTTCATTACCTGGGTGGCGGTGTTGGGGGCTGTGTTGCTGACGCTGGCGCTGACCTCGTCGTACCTGCGCTGGTTGCCGGTCACCACTTCGGCGGTGTGTCTGGTGCTGGGCGTCGCCATCGGTCCGGCGGGCCTGGGTCTGCTCAGGCTGGATATCAAGGATGCCGCCTTCTGGATGGAGCATCTATCGGAAGTAGCGGTACTTTTTTCGCTGTTTGTCTGCGGGTTGAAGTTGCGCCTGCCCTTGGGCGATCGCCGATGGCGGGTGGCATTTGCCCTGGCGGGACCGGTGATGATCCTGACCATTGCCGGTGTAAGCCTGTTACTGCATTTCGGGTTTGGGTTCCCGTGGGGGCCGTCGCTGTTGATCGGGTCGATTCTGGCGCCCACCGATCCGGTCCTGGCCTCTCTGGTACAGGTCAGCGATGCCAGGGATTACGACCCGGTCAGGTTCGGGCTTACCGGTGAAGCCGGTTTCAACGATGGCATTGCATTCCCCTTCGTCATCCTCGGCTTGTTGTTTCTGCAACACAGTGACAATACAGGTGCCTGGCTCGACGACTGGGCATTCAGGCAGTTGCTCTGGGCCGTGCCCGCCGGACTGCTGACCGGTTACTGGATGGGGCGCGGCATTGGCCGCCTGACCTTGTTCATGCGCATCAAGAATGCCGACAGCACCTTCTCACCCAATGATTACCTGGCCCTGGCCCTGATCGCACTGGCCTATGTCGTGGCCGAAACCATCCAGGGCTACGGGTTTCTCTCGGTGTTTGCCGCCGGCCTGGGCTTGCGCCAGGCCGAGGTCAAGACAAGCGGTGACACCCAGGCACCGGCCGAACATCTGGTCCAGGCGGTGGTCGGTCATCAGCATGTCGAACCCGAAGCGGCCGTGGCCGGCAATGTGGATCACCTGGAAGACACGCAAGTCGCTGCCGGGATCATGATGGGCGACATGCTGTCGTTCGGCAGCCTGGTGGAACGGGCCATGGAAGTGTTTCTGGTCACCTTGCTCGGGGTCGTGCTGGTTGCACACTGGGACTGGCGGGCGCTGGTGCTCGCACTGGTGCTGTTCGGGATGATTCGCCCGCTGGCGGTCTGGCTGATGCCCTGGGGTTCGCTGCTCAATGGCCCGCAACGCTGGTTGATCGGCTGGTTCGGCATTCGCGGCATCGGCAGTTTCTACTACCTGTTCTACGCCTTGAACCACGACCTGTCGCCTTCGGTGGCCACCTTGTGTGCCGACCTGACGCTCTCGGTGGTGGCCCTGAGCATTCTGGTCCACGGCATCAGCACCCAGCCGATGCTGGCCCGCTATGAACAGCACAACCGCCGCGTCACTTCATCGCCAAGGCAATGACTTCCACCAGGTTGAGCTGGGTAAAAGGTTTCGACAAACGCGGCAGATGGGCGGCAAAGCCTTCGAGCCGTTCGGCATAACCGGTGGCGAGGATGATCGGCACGTCCGGTCGCATGCTCCTGATGGCATTGGCCAGCTGTGCCCCACTCATCTGTGGCATGGCCATGTCGGTGATGACCAGATCGATCTGCGATTGACTGTTGAACAGTTCCAGCGCCCTGGCACCGCAAGGCGCACTGATGACCCGATGCCCGAGGTCCTCGAGCAGCAGGCAGGTGCTGGTCAACACCAGGCTGTCATCGTCGACCACCAACACGCGCAGGCCTGGTCCCGTCACGGCCGGCGCTTTGGCGACCGGTTTGACGGGCGAATCCCCGGTGGCGACCGGCAACCAGAGTTCGGCGGTCGTGCCATGGTCCTTCTGGCTTTTGAGGATGAATCGTCCGCCCAGTTGTTCAATAAAACCGTGAACCATCGACAACCCCAGGCCCGTGCCTTTACCGACGCCCTTGGTGGTGAAAAACGGGTCCATCGCCGAGACCAGCGTGGTTTCATCCATGCCCTCGCCGGTATCGGCAATGCTCAGGCAGACGTAACTTCCCGGGGCCAGGGATGAGGCGGCGCTGTCGGCCACTTCACGGTTTCTGGCGCTGAAGCTGATGGTCCCGCCGTTGGGCATGGCGTCACGGGCGTTGGTGGCCAGGTTCAGTACGGCCAGTTCCAGCTGATTGAGGTCCGCCAGCACCGGTTCGAGATCTTCGGGAAAGCGCGTTTCGATTTTCACCGAAGGCCCCAGGGAACTGCGCAACAGCCCGGAAATGCCTTCCACCAAGGCCGGTATCCGCACTGGTTCCGACTTGAGCTCCTGGCGTCGGGCAAACGCGAGCATGCGCTGGGTCAGGGAAACGCCGCGCAAGGCACCCTGGGTTGCGTTGTCGATCAAGCGGGTTATTTTGGGGTTGTCCGTCACCCGTTTGCGCACGATTTCCAGATTGCCGAGGATCACCGTCAGCAGGTTATTGAAATCGTGGGCGATCCCGCCACTGAGCTGGCCGATGGCCTGCATTTTCTGCGCCTGGAACAAGGCCTCCCGGGTTTGCTCCAGCACCTGCTGCGCATGCGTGACGTCAGTGATATCACGGGTAATCTTGGCAAAACCGAGCAAGGTGCCGGTGTCACCCCAGATCGGATCGACGATGACGTGTGCGAGGAACCGCGTACCGTCCTTGCGCATCCGCCAGCCCTTGTTTTCAAAGCGCCCTTCACGCTTGGCAATGTCCAGCGTCCTTTGTGGCTCGCGGGCTTCGCGATCCTCCGGGGTATAGAACATCGAAAAGTGCTGGCCAATGACTTCTTCCGGCGAGTAACCCTTGATGCGCTGGGCGCCAAGGTTCCAGTTGCTCACGCGTCCGTCCGGCGAAAGCATGTAGATCGCATAGTCGGTAACGCTCTGCACCAGCAGGCGGAACTGCTGTTCGCTTTGCTTGAGGATTTCCTCGGCCACCCGGCGATCAGTCAGGTCGCGGGTGATCTTGGCGAAACCCAGCAAGGTGCCCGACGGGTCGAAGATCGGATCGATGACCACATGGGACCAGAAATGGGTGCCGTCCTTGCGCACCTGCCAGCCTTCGCCCTCGAAACGCCCTTCATCAAGCGCCGTGTCCAGTGTCCGCTGGGGCAAGCCGGCCCGGCGATCCTCATCGGTGTAGAAACGCGAGAAATGCTCGCCGAGGATCTCGGCCTCTTCATACCCCTTGAAACGCCTGGCGCCGGCATTCCAGCTGGTAATGACGCCGTCCGGATCAATCATGTAGATCGCATAGTCGATCACCGCATCGATCAATAGCCGAAAACGACCGTCTTCGATGGCACTGACCTTGGTTCGATCTTCGCTCATGGATCCCACCGCCTCATTATTTCTCTGGAGTATGCGTCATACCGGGAATTTGGAAAGCCCACCAACGCGGCAACAATTGTTTGACCTTGCTCTCGCCAAAACGGTCGTCGATCAACATCACTACCCCTTGATCCTGTTGCGTACGGATGACCCGTCCGGCGGCCTGTACCACTTTCTGTACGCCGGGAAACAGATAGGTGTAGTCGTAACCGGCGCCAAAGATGGCGGCCATGCGCCGTTTCAGTTGCTCGTTCACCGGATTGAGCTGGGCCAGCCCCAACGTGGCGATAAATGCGCCGATCAACCGGGCACCGGGCAAGTCGATGCCTTCACCAAAGGCCCCGCCCAGTACCGCAAAGCCGACCCCCTGGCCGTCGGCGTGGAATTGGTCGAGAAACTGCTGGCGTTGCGCTTCGCCCATGCCTCGGGACTGCGACCACAGGCTGATGTGCGGATGTTTCTCGGCGAGTAGCTGCGCCACCTGCTGCAAATAATCGAAACTGCTGAAAAACGCCAGGTAATTACCGGGGCGCTTGCAGAACTGGCTGGCGATCAGCTCCACGATCGGTTCGAGAGAGGACTGGCGATGCACGAACCGCGTGGAGATCTGGTTGACGATGTGCACTTGCAGTTGATCGGCATGAAACGGCGACTCGACATCGATGCACACCGTGTCCGCCGGCGTTCCCAGTAAATCGGCGTAATAGTGCCGGGGGCTGAGGGTCGCGGAAAACAGTACGGTGCTGCGCGCGGCAGTCAGGCGCGGGCGGATGAACCCTGCCGGTACCACGTTGCGCAGGCACAGTTGCGAGAGATTGCGCTTGCGTTCTAGGTCGCGCTTGCTGATGTCGAACAGGAACTGCTCATCGAACAGTTCGGCCACCCGGCAAAACTGCAGCATGTCGAAGTAGAATCCTTGTAGTGCGCTGTCCAGCCCTTGTGGGTGATCGTTCAGGTAGTCACCGATGCTGGCGCTGCACGATGACAGTGCCTGAAGGAGTTTTTCCGGCGGCTTGTCATAGGCTTGATAGGCGCCGGTTTGCGCGTCATGCAGGGCATTCCACTCGCGGTTGATTCGCTGCATCGGCTTTTTCAGCACGTCGGGCGCGGTTTTGCGCACGCCGTTGAAGGTCGCCTGATCGAGGCTGGCGCTGTACATCTGCCGGCCGCGCTCCACCAGGTTATGCGCTTCGTCGACCAGCACCGCGACCTTCCAGTGATTGGCCTGGGCCAGACCGAACAGCAAGGCGCTGAAATCAAAGTAATAGTTGTAGTCGGCAACCACCACGTCGGCCCATCGCGCCATTTCCTGGCTCAGGTAATACGGACAGACATCGTGTGCCAGGGCCACCTCGCGCAAGGCGCCCTGGTCCAGCAGGCTCAGTTGACTGGCCGCCTGTCGCGCAGCCGGCAGGCGATCGTAGAAACCCCGGGCCAGTGGGCAGGACTCGCCGTGGCAGGCTTTGTCCGGATGTTCGCAGGCCTTGTCCCGGGCAATCATCTCCAGCACCCGCAACGGTGGCGCATCGGCACTGGCCAGCAACACTTGCGCGGCGTCCAGGGCCAGCTTGCGTCCCGGGGTTTTCGCCGTCAGGAAGAACACTTTGTCCAGCTGCTGCGGTGCCAGTGCCTTGAGCATGGGAAACAGGGTGCCCAGGGTCTTGCCGATGCCCGTGGGCGCCTGCGCCATCAGGCAGCGCCCTGTGCTGACGGCCTTGAACACCGACTCGGCCAGATGGCGCTGCCCCGGCCGAAAATCGGCGTGGGGAAAGGCCAGGCGCTGCACCGCGAGATTGCGCCCGTCACGGTGGGCGACTTCCTGTTGCGCCCATTGCAGGAAGCGCGCGCATTGCCGCTCGAAGAACTGTTGCAGCTGCGCGGCCTCGAAGGGCTCGACCAGGCAGGTTTCCTGTTCGCTGACGATGTCGAAATACACCAGCGCCAGGTTGATCCGCGGCAGATCCCGTTGGCGGCACATCAACCAGCCGTAGATTTTCGCCTGGGCCCAATGCAACTGACGGTGGTTGGCCGGTTGTTTGCTCAAGTCACCGCGGTAGGTCTTGACCTCTTCCAGGCAGTTTTGCCCCGGGTCATAGCCATCCGCCCTGCCCTTGACCGTCAAGGTCTGATACTGGCCCTCAAGGGCGACTTCACTTTGGTAACCCTCGCTGCGTCGCGAGGCCACCGTGCGGTGCCCGACAATGCCTTCCAGCGCGGTGGGCGACGGCGTGAAGCGCAGGTCGAGGTCGCCGGTCTTGGCGGTGAACTCACACAGCGCCCGCACCGCAATGCTGTAGCTCAAGCGTCCTGCTCCGCCCATTGCACGTAACACACGGCGATGGGCATCTGGTGTTCGTGGCAGAACTCCAGCCAGCGCAACTGGTTGTCCTGCAGGCGGTCGCCCGGGCCCTTGACTTCGATCATGCGGTAGGTCTTTTGCTGCGGCCAGAACTGGATCAGGTCCGGCATGCCGGCGCGATTGGCCTTGATGTCCAGCAAGAGGCGGTTGAACCAGTGCCTGAGATGCTCGGCGGGGAGGCAATCGAGGGCTTGCTCCAGCAACTCTTCGCTGAGCACGCTCCAGAACACGAACGGCGACTGCACGCCCCACTTGGCCGCATAACGTTGGCGGATGGTCTGCCGGTAGCGGCCGTCTTCGAGTTCAGCCAGGCACGCCTGGAACAGTTCGGCCCGGCGGGCCTGGAAGTCTTCGCTGAGCAAATCCACCGGCCCGCGCTGGAACGGGTGAAAAAACGCACCCGGCAAAGGCGCGAAAATCGCCGGCCAGCACAACAGGCCGAACAGCGAATTGATCAGACTGTTTTCGACGTAGTGGATCGGTGCCGAATCCTCAGCCAGATGCGCCTGAACGTAAAACTCGACCGACACTGCCGGATCGACTCTTGATAGTTGCAGGTCCAGACGCTGCATTTCCCGAGGCGCCGCCCGCTTGATGGGCGGCCCGCCGAGCTTGCGCCGCAGGCGGGGCAGCACGCGGATCAACTGCTGGTGTTCGGCGGCACTTTCCGGTGCTTGTTCGGCCTGCTCGGCCAGATCCAGCGCCAACTCGAACTCCCCGCTGCGCTCCAGCACGCGAATGAGTCGCGCACGGGCCCCCGGATAAGCGCATTCGCGGTAGAGATCCAGGGCCATGGCGAAATCCGCGATGCGTTCGCAATACTGGCCCATCTGGAACAACAGCTTGCCGCGCCGGCGTTGCAACCAGGGATTGTCCAGCGCCAGGCCCTTGATGCGCGCGGCCACCTCTTCCAGCGCTTCACCGGCTTCGAACTGTTGCTGGTACGCGTGCAGGAGGACACAGGCATCCACGTCTTCGCGGCTGCGCAAGCCGCGGGACTCGGCGCTGAATTCGACTTTTTCGTAGGTGTAGATACCCAGGTCCGCCAGCACGAACTCCGACCAGTCCTGATACAGGTTGCCGAAGAACATCAGGCGCAGGCGATCGCACAACTCCATGATGGTCAGGCTGAGCAGGCGCTCATCCAGCCACGGGCACCAGTCGTTGAAGCTTTGCGCCTGGGGAAATTGCTCGCTCAGCGCGGGCAGCCAATCGGTTTTCCTGCCTTTGGGTTGATCGATGACGGCGCCGAAGGTCTGGAGGATTTCACCCTTGAGCAGCAGTTCGAACAGTTCCTCGACCGCCACCGGCATACGCTCGTCGACCCAACCGAGTGTCAACAGCGGGCTGGTGGCGCTGAGGATATCGCCGATTTCGTCGTAATGCAGTTTGCCGGCCCTGAAATGTATGCCCTTGCGCATGACCATTCTGACCAGCAGTGCCTGCGATTCACGGGGTAACCGCTTAAACTCATTAATGAAACTCAGCTCGTCGACGCTCAGCACATCGGCAAAGCGCTGCTCAAGCCAATCAAGCACTTGCATGAAGTTGTTGAGGTAATAGAACGGATCGTCGAGAGGATTTGCAGTCACAGGAAATGGGCCATGGCGAGCGAGTACTGGTTATGCGTACAGATAACAGTTCCGCCCTGCCCGGTGCAATCGGAAAAGGATAAATGGAGGTGCTGTACGGAATATTTCCCGGGCAGTAGAACTTTCTGTCCCCTGGCGGCACCAACCGCCATAGGCATGCAGTGACAGGCACGAATGTATGGCACTGCTTCAAAACGAACGGGAGGTGATCATGGACATCAAGACTTTGGGTTTACCCCTGGCCGCAGCGGCCCTGCTGATGCTGGCCGGCTGCTCGACGCCGACGGTGGTGACCCTGCAGAACGGCACTCAGTACCTGACCAAGGACATGCCGAATACCCGGACCAAGGACGGGTTCTTCGAGTTCGAGGACATTTCGGGGGCGAAGGTGAAAGTCAGGGCCGACGAAGTGGCGACGATTCGCGAGGAAGACTGACGTTTCTCCTGGCTCGATGTGGCAGGTTTCGAGCACTGCCTTACACTCGATAGACCCCATGCGACCGAATGACTGTGCAACGCTTCGACACGATGCGTTGCAATACGGGCATCACGTAAAGATTCAGGTGACGCCGAAATGAAAATGGTCACGCCACTTCTGGCCTCTCTGCTCGCCATCAGCGCATGCGTGACTGCGGGTGTGTGTGAAGCCGCGACAAAGGCAAAGCCAAAACCCTTGCCAACTTACAAGGCCAGTTTCGATTGCACCTCGCCCCAGGCATCCGCCGAAAAGCTTATCTGTCACGACGCTCAGCTGGCGCGTATGGACCTGGAACTCAACCGTCTTTATCTCCTGGCGCTCACCGACGAACATTCAGTGCCGCGCCCGAATAAAGTCGAGATAGATCAAAGGTTCTGGATGGAGTCCCGTAACCGGTGTGGTGCCGGGCCGCAAGCCAAGACGTGCGTCATCGCCAGTTATGCCGAGCGTGCGTTCCAACTGCGTCAGGGTTCGGCCATTGCCAGAACCAAGGACCCGAGCCGGCTCACCGAAGGCCCCTTGGCTTATCGTTGCGCAGGGTTTAACGCATTGGTGGCCGCGACCTTCTTTACGGTCGAACCGGGCGTGGTGTTCCTGAAATGGGCCAACTCCTCGGTGACGCTGAACCAGGTGCCGAGCAATTCCGGAACCCAGTACACGGGCAAGGATTACAAAGGCAGCTACAGCTTCTGGCAAATCGGCGATGACGTTTTTTTCCAGATACCCGGCTCAGGCCAGATGAGTTGCGCAGCCGAGCCGGTCGGCTGATAAGGATGGCAACGGGACATTCTGTCCCGTAGCCTGACCAGGTCTTCAACTGCCGGTGCGAATCTTGTTCCACACGCGCGTGCGGACCCGGTCGATGTTCAATGGCATGGCTTCCAGGGCAAACAGTTTTCCCATCATTTCCGGACTTGGGTAAACCTTGGTGTCGTTCTTGATCGCCGGGTCGATCAGGCTGTCAGCCTGCTCGTTGCCATTGGCGTAATGCACGTAGTTGCTGACGCTGGCCATGACGTCCGGGCGCAGCAGATAATTCATGAAGGCGTATCCGGCCTTTTCGTCCGGAGCATCGACCGGCATCGCGACCATGTCGAACCAGATGGCGGCGCCTTCCTTGGGAATCGCATAACCGATGTCGATACCATTGTTGGCTTCCCTGGCGCGGTTTTCCGCTTGCAGGATGTCGCCGGAGAAACCGACCGCGACGCAGATGTCGCCATTGGCCAGGTCACTGGTGTACTTGGACGAGTGGAAATAGCTCACATACGGCCGCACTTTCAACAGCAAGGCTTCAGCCTTCTTGTAGTCGTCCGGGTTCTTGCTGTGAGGCGGCAACCCAAGGTAATTCAATGCGGCCGGCAGCAGTTCGGGACCGTTGTCGAGGATGGCCACGCCACACTTCTGTAACTTCTGCATGTTCTCGGGCTTGAAAATCAAGTCCCAGGAATCCACCGGGGCGTTGTCGCCCAGCACCGCCTTGACCTTGGCAATGTTGTAGCCGATGCCGGTGCTACCCCACAGGTACGGGAAGCCGTGCTCGTTGCCCGGATCGTTGGTCTGCAAGGCCTTGAGCAATACCGGGTTGAGGTTTTTCCAGTTCGGCAACTGGCTCTTGTCGAGCTTCTTCAGGGCGCCACCCTCAATCTGCCGCGCCATGAAGTGGTTGGACGGAAACACCACGTCGTACCCGGATTTGCCGGTCATCAGCTTGCCATCGAGGGTCTCGTTGCTGTCGTAGACGTCGTAGGTGAAGCCGATGCCGGTTTCTTTCTGGAAGTCTTTCGTGGTGTCCGGCGCGATGTAATCCGACCAGTTATAGATTTTGACGGTTTCGGCCGCCTGACTGATCGATGCAACCAGCAGCAGCGGAGCCAGGGTCAGTGTCTTTCGGAGCATGAGTCGATTCCTGTAGGTTGTTTTTGTTGGCAGGCAATCAAGGATCAGAAAATCAGGACGTAGGTCTTGCGCACGGTTTCCTGGATGTCCCAGATACCGAGGCTGTTGGCCGGCAACATCAGTGCGTCGCCGGCTTCGATGTGCAGCGGCTCACCGCCGTCCGGGGTGAAGGTGCAGCGGCCCTGGATGAAGTGGCAGAATTCCTGGGCGACGATCTGCCGCCGCCAGCGCCCCGGGGTGCATTCCCAGACGCCGGTCTCGACGCCGTCGTCGCGTTCGACGCTGGTGGTCGAAGCCACGGCCACGGGCGTGCCCAGGGGCACCGCGACCGGGTTGGACTCTTCCAGTTTCAGGGTTGCGGTGTGCTTGAATTGCGTGATGCTCATGGGAATACCTGTCGATATGGCCTGTCGATGAAGAGCGCGCCGTTTAGTGCATGAAACCTTCCATGAAACCGGCCACCCCGCTCGCCAGCTTGCGCCGCCAGGGCGCGGTAGCCGGGTTGGCCAAGGTCTGGTCCTCATGGACAAAGCTGCGGATGATTGCGTTGTAGCCGAGCCAGCGGATCGGTTCCGGCTCCCAGGCCCTGAGCGCGTCGAGGCCCCGCTGCGGGAGGACCCACGGCTGGCGCACCAGATCGGTGTCGCGCCCCAGGATCAGGTCGGCGAGCGTGCGTCCACCGAGGTTGCTGGCGCCAACGCCCTCCCCGCCGTAGCCGCCGGACAAGGCGATGCCTTTGGCCCGGTCACAGAGCATGTGCGGCTTGAAGTGCCGGGACATGCCCAGGTTGCCGCCCCAGGAATGAGTGATCTGCACGTTCTTCAACTGCGGGAACAGCTCGCCGAACAGGTAGCGCCGCAGGTCTTTTTCATCCGTGGTCAGCTCGAAGTCGTGGCGCAGTTTGCCGGCGAACTGATAGCCGCCACGGGCGCCAAAGATCAAACGGTTGTCAGCGGTGCGCTGGCCGTAGGTCACCTGACGACTGGCCTCGCTGAACGCCTGACCACGGCTCAGGCCGATTTCATCCCAGGTGGCCGCCGACAATGGCTCGGTCGCGACGATCAGGCTCTGCACCGGCATCTGATAACGCCCCAGGGGCGGCAAGGTGACGGAGTAGCCTTCTACTGCCGGAACGACCCAGTGACAGCGCACCGACGCTTTCGCCGTGCGCAGGCTGCCGGATTGCCAATGGGTGACCGGGCTGTTTTCGTAGATCCTGACCCCCAGGCGCTCCACTGCCCGGGCCAGCCCGCGTACCAGCTTGGCCGGGTGGATGGTCGCCACGTGCGGCGCATAGATGCCGCCATAGGGTTTGGCGACGCGGATCTGCTGTGCCAGTTGTTCCGGGCTCAGCCAGCGATAGTGGTTGTCGTCGAGGCCCTGGCGATGGAGATCGTCCAGGTAGTGACGCAGGCTGGTCGCCTGTTCCGGATAACGCGCAGCGCAATACAACACCCCGCCTTTACGGAAATCGCAGTCGATGCCCTCACGTTCGAGGACAATCTCCACTTCATCCGGAATGCCATGCAACAAATCGTAGGAAGCGCGACGCTCTTGGGCCGATAGGCCGGCCAGCAGGCGGTCTTCACCCAGCAAGTTGCCCATCAGCCAGCCGCCATTGCGCCCCGACGCACCGAAACCGGCAGTCTGTGCTTCGACAATGGCGATGTTCAGCTCCGGTTTCTGCTGCTTGAGGTAGTACGCGGTCCAGAGACCCGTGTAGCCGGCGCCGATGATCGCCACGTCCACATCGAGGTCCCGTTCCAGCGCCGGACGCGCCAACAAAGGCTCGTCGAGCTGGTCCATCCACAAACTGATAGTGCGCCACGCCGGCATGCAAGACTCCGCCACTGAAAAACTTCGATGGCGTCGATCCTAGTGCGTGGGCTCAGGCGCTGTCTTGCGCGCGTGCACGCAAAGAAATTTGTTTGACGTAAGCCTTGGGTGACTGGCCGGTGTGCTGGCGGAAACAGCTGTAGAACGCCGACAGCGAATTGAACCCGGCGGCGAACGCCAGTTCATCGATACGCAGCGGTGGCGTGGCGTCATCCAGTGCCGCCAACAAGTGTTGCAGGCGCGCCTGGTTGACGTAGCGGTAGAAGCTCTGGCCCAGCACCTGGTTCAACAGATAGGAAATCTGGTTACGGCTGTACCCGCACTCCTTCGCCACTCGTTGCAGGTCGAGTTCCGGGTCAAGATACGGCTGCTGGCGCTGGAAATACTGCTGCAGGTCATCGGCCATAAAGCTCAACTGGCGAGGCGACAGGCCCAGCCGACTGACCGCCGGGCGTTGGCCGGGGGTGGTTTTGCTGACGGGTTGCTCATGCACCAGCGAAGCGTATTCATTGACCCGCCAGATCAGCCCGTCCTTGACGGTGATCGCCTCGCTGGCGCGGAACGACACCAGGCCTTCACCACCGCGCAGGGTGATGCGGTACTGAATGAAGGCGGTGTTGCCGTCCAGTCGAATGCGGTCGGAGTGCTCCAGCGCTTCATCCGGATCCCGGGGCATGCTGCTGCGCACATAGTCGCGCAATTCGGCCAGGCCCATGACCCGGTTCTGGAAAAAGTCGTTGTACTGGACTTCCGGGTGATAGAGCGCCATGACGCCGTCCAGGTCCCGGTGTTTCCAGCGCAAGTGATAGCGCATGACCGTCTCGCCCGTGGCCTGGGTTTGCAGCGGGCCATCATCCTCGGCGTGCATTGAAAGTCTCGACGGAAAAAACCGAGCTTGCCCAACTTCCGCTTTGTCTTCAACGACTAAACGGATGCGGGCTTTGGGGCGCCAATATCAAGGAAGCGTGACCTGAATCAAAAAAAGGGTGGCAATCGCCAAACGACCTGAAAAAACCACATTCTTTTCACATTCGGATGCTACTTTAAAAGACTGTCACCGGTTGAACCATTGAAGGTTCTTCCCTCCTACCATGAGCTAAAGGAAGCGCTCGATAATGAAGGCGGGCAACACATGAATAGAGGGTTCAGTAAGGTCACATTTCCAAACGCCTGCCAGCTGATGCGCTGGCATTTTCATCCCATGGGTTTCGAGGCGAGCATGGACGCGCCGGGCAGCATGATTGCCCGTCTTTTCGATCGTGCCACTGGCGAGACCATGATCGCCATTGCCGGTATTCCTTGCGCCACCGTCATGAATGCCGCGGATGTAGAACGAATAATCGAAGCGGTGGAGGATGAACTTGAAGCCTTCGTTCCACCGGAGGCCTTCAGGAGTTATGCCTGAAGCCTGTCCACCCCCAAAAAAGCCCACGTCAAGTGGGCTTTTTGTTGAGCGCTATTCCCCTGTAGGAGCGAGCCCGCTCGCGATGGTCGTTAACGATAACGCGTGTGAACCGGATAAACGCGGCGCACTTGAGCCCATCGCCGGCAAGCCGGCTCCTACAGGGTTTCGATTCAGGCGGTGTTCTGGCTTTTACGATGATCGACAAAGAACGCCTTGCCCTTGCCGATCCGGTCGGAGGCCTTGGGCATGTTCGCGGCCTGGGTGTCTTGTGCGTCGACGTACCAGTAGCAATGGCTGACGGCACGGGTGATACCGACGTACGCCAGCCGCAGGATCTCGTCCTTCTGGGCATTGTCGTAGGGTTCGCTGTCACCCGCCTTGCCCAGGCCCGCCATCCGGTAAACCTGATTTTTATAGGGCGAACTGGTCAGGTGTTGGCAGTCGCCCAGCAAAAACACCGCATCGGCCTGGAGGCCCTTGGCACTGTGATACGTCAGTTGCTTGAGCCTGCGAGCCGCATGGGGCAAGCTCGAATCAACATTAACTACTGACTGAATATGCTCTTCTATCAATGACTTATCGCTACTTTTTCGATAAAGCATCAAGATTGAATCACCCTTTCGGTAATGCTCCATCAGGCGCTGCGCCATGCCCTGGTCATCACGATCGAGGACATTCACCGGCAGCAATGCCTTGGGTTCACCGCTGGCCTTGGCTTTCTTCCCGGCAATCGCCGGTGCTGCGCGCACGATGTGCTCGGCGGCATCGATGATGTGCTGGTGGCTGCGGTAGTTGTCGCTGAGCATGACCTTGGTGGTGCCCGGCGACGGGAACGCCTTGTTGAACTCCATGAAGTAGCTCGGCGAACTGCCGCGCCAGCCATAGATGGATTGCCAGTCATCGCCCACACAGAGCAGCGAGGAACGCTGGGCACCCCGCCCGACGTGCATGGCCGGACCGCGACTGCGGATCTCCGCCAGGCTGGCCCTGATCCAGGAGACGATTTGCGGCGAGACGTCCTGGAATTCGTCGATCATCAGGTGCGACAGCGGCCGCAGCAGCTCATCACTCAGCAGCTTGAGGTTCTCCGGCGAATGCTCGCTGAACAGGGCGAACATCCGGTTGTAGGTCATGATCGGCGGTTTCTGGTCGAGCAAATGATCTTCCAGCGCCCGCCAGTAAAGGCTCAGGGCCTCGAAGAAGAACCGGTCGGGATCGTCCTTGGCGAAACTCATCTGTCCCACTGCACTCGGCACATCCAGCCCGAGGTTTTCGATGAACCCGGCGGCGGCGACAAAGCAATCGAGCAACGGCGCGGAGGCGAGCTCGCCCTTGACCTTGTAATCGAAGCCCGGCCCGGCGCTGGCATCCCCCGCCAGCGAGGCCAGCACACGCTTTGATGACTCGTAACTATCAAGCCAAATCAATGGCTTACGACAGAAAGCTTGAAACAGGGTGCGCTTTACCGCCCATTCTGCGCGTACCGTCAGCTTGGCATTGGGCCGCGTGACCTGCGGGTTCTCCCGAGGGTCGAACCCCAGCACCACCCAGGCGTCCAGCGTCGGGATGTAGCCGTGACAGTGGAATGTCGAGCCGTTGATATCGAACGACTGGCGCTTCGGTTCGATGCCCTTGATGGGCCAGGCACCGGCGCGAAACCACAGGTCTTCAATGGCGTCGCACAACTCTTCATCACGCTTGGCCGCCAGTTCGGTGACGCCCATGCGTTTCTGCACATCGGGGTGATCACGCTCCAGTTCCTTGAGTTGCAAGGCATGCCGGGACAATGGCTTGATCAGCTCACGAAAGCGCTCGTCGTTACTGTGCAGACGGTGATAGCAGGCGTTGAGCTGTTGGCGCTGGGCGTCGTTGATACGCAGGTCGAACGGATTGCTGTCGACCTCCTCGTCACCCTGTGCAGCCCGCAGGCTGAGGTTCTCGAAGGCCTGCAAACGCTCGAAACCCGGAAGACTGCGCACCATCGGCAGGATCCGCGAGTGAAAGGTGCGCACCAGGTCCCGTGCCTCCTTGAAACTGATCGCGCGCCCCCAGAGCGCAAACAGTTCGATCAGCTTGTTGATGAAGTCCTTGCGCGACTCGCGGGTGAAGGTCACCACCGTCATCGAACTCAGCTCGAAGCCCAGGTAATGGCTCAACAGCAAGATACGCAGCACCAGCGTGGTCGACTTGCCTGCGCCAGCACCGGCGATCACCGAGGTGGACGGCGTGTCGCTGAAGATCATTTTCCACTGTGCGGCGCTGGGCTGGGCATGGGCCGGCAGTAACCGGGCGACATCAGCCTTCATGCGCTTCTTCAACTCGGCGCTCAACGGCAGGCGCCAATCGTCGAACAGCAGGTCATCGACATTCGGTGGCCGGTGTTCAGTGGAACGCGAGTCGCGGATCAGCAGGACCTGCCGCCCCTCCTCCAGCCCTTCGAGCTTGCCTTCCCTGTAGCCGTAATCGACCCCGGCGCTGTGACCGCTGCGAAAACCGTCAGCCTGGCCATGCAACCACGACGCACGATGTTGAGCGTGCAGACGGGTCAGGCTGTATCCGAAGAACCGGGCGAGCAGGCGCTTGATCAGCGGCATTTCGGCCAGGGGGCGAAGTTCAGGCGGAAGATCGGGGGTGTGTTGCGGCACGCGGACTGACTCCAGGGTGTGAGGCTGTTGAGCGCTATGGTGTCTGCATTTGCCATTGAGTTCTAGTGAATTGCTTATGACTCATTGGCTTATGCGATGAAGTGAAGGCTGGATGAGAAAGTTTCGAGCCTATTTCATATCAATTGATTCGATGGGAATGGCGCATTTTTTACGCTTTTTATCGATTGTTGCCTGATGGATGATGGCCGCCATCAACCACCGGTCTCGCTTCGTGGCTCAGGCGCCTCGCCCCATGACGAACCTTTTCTGGAGACGATCATGCTTGAACTCAGACCTTTCAAAACGCTTGGCGGTGCTCACCACGGCTGGTTGGATGCGCATCACCATTTTTCGTTCGCCGAATACTACGATCCACAGCGCATGAACTGGGGCAACCTGCGGGTCTGGAATGACGACGTGATCGCTCCCGGCACCGGCTTCCCGCAACACCCGCACCGGGACATGGAAATCATCACCTATGTCCGTGAAGGCGCCATTACCCACCAGGACAACCTGGGCAACAAGGGCCGGACCGAAGCGGGTGACGTACAGGTCATGAGCGCCGGTACCGGGATCGCCCACAGCGAGTACAACCTGGAAGCGACGCCGACCCGGATTTTCCAGATCTGGATCATCCCGAATGAGACCGGCCTGGCGCCGTCCTGGGGCGCCAAACCGTTCCCGAAAGGCGACCGCGAAGGTTTTGTCACCCTGGCCAGCGGCAAGGAAGGCGACGAGCAGAGCCTGCGCATCCGCGCCGATGCCCGGCTGGTGGCCGCCAATCTGAAGGCCGGTGAAACGGCTGAATACCATTTGGACAGCGGTCGTCGTGCCTACCTGGTCCCGGCCACCGGGGTCATTGAAGTCAATGGCT
This sequence comes from Pseudomonas laurylsulfatiphila, assembly GCF_002934665.1. Lineage (GTDB taxonomy): Bacteria > Pseudomonadota > Gammaproteobacteria > Pseudomonadales > Pseudomonadaceae > Aquipseudomonas > Aquipseudomonas laurylsulfatiphila. The sequence goes on from NZ_NIRS01000001.1 coordinate 51,830, forward strand.
TGCGCGCACAAGCTCGAGACGGTGTTGCGGTGGCCGATGAGCAGGTGCTGCGTGTGACTGCCATCGAGGACAGTGAGATCGTGTTGGTGGACCTGGCTTGATTCGCTGAGCGCAATTGCAAAAAAAAAGGGGCGACCGTATTGGTCGCCCCTTTTTTGGGTGCCTGTTCAAATGTCTTCGCTGGCAAGCCAGCTCCTACATGGGGAATGCGGTCCAATGTAGGAGCGAGCCTGCTCGCGAAAAACCCGAGGATACCGCGGGGTGTCAGGCTGCCAGCGTTATCGTTGACGACCATCGCGAGCAGGCTCGCTCCTACAAAGAAATGGCACCATCCACCAACGTTTGCGCCTCGGCCACCAGTTGCTTGAGGTGGTCGTCGCTGACAAAGCTCTCGGCGTAGATCTTGTAGATGTCTTCCGTGCCCGACGGACGCGCCGCGAACCAGCCGTTTTCGGTCATGACCTTGAGACCACCAATGGCCTGGTCGTTGCCCGGTGCGTGGCTGAGGATGCTCTGGATCGGCTCGCCGGCCAGTTGGGTCGAAGTGACCTGTTGCGGCGACAGCTTGCTCAGCAGGGCCTTCTGCTCCGGGTTGGCCTTGGCGTCGACCCGTACCGAGAACGGTTCACCCAGTTCATCGGTCAAGGCACGGTACGCCTGGCTTGGATCGCGACCGGTCCGGGCCGTCATCTCGGCGGCCAGCAGGGCCGGAATCAAACCGTCCTTGTCGGTGCTCCAGACGCCGCCGTCCTTGCGCAGGAACGAGGCACCGGCGCTTTCTTCACCGCCGAACCCCAGGGAGCCATCGAACAGCCCGTCGGCAAACCACTTGAAGCCGACCGGCACTTCGTACAGGCGACGGCCCAGGCGCTTGGCCACGCGATCGATCAAGCCGCTGCTGACCACGGTTTTGCCCACGGCAGCATCGGCGCGCCATTGCGGACGATTCTGGAACAGGTAGTCGATGGCAACGGCGAGGTAGTTGTTCGGTGCCAGCAAACCACCGGACGGCGTGACGATGCCATGGCGGTCATGGTCAGGGTCGCAGGCAAACGCCACGTCGAAGCGCTCTTTCAGGCCGATCAGGCCTTGCATGGCGTGGCTGGACGATGGGTCCATGCGGATCTGGCCGTCCCAGTCGACGGTCATGAAGCGGAAAGTCGGGTCGACCTGTTTGTTCACCACATCCAGGTCCAGACGGTAATGCTCGGCAATCGCCGACCAGTAGCGCACCCCTGCTCCACCCAGCGGATCGACACCCAGGCGCAGTTTGGCATCACGGATGGCGTCGAAGTCGATCACGTTGATCAGGTCGGCGACATAGGTGTTGAGGTAATCGTGACGATGGGTGGTGCTGGCCTTCAGTGCCTGCTCGTAGCTGATGCGCTTGACCCCAGCGAGCTTGTTGGCCAGCAATTCGTTGGCCTTGGCTTCGATCCACTTGGTGATGTGGGTATCGGCCGGACCACCGTTGGTGGGGTTGTACTTGTAGCCACCGCTTTGTGGCGGGTTGTGCGACGGCGTGATGACGATGCCGTCCGCCAGGCCGCTGGTGCGACCACGGTTGTAGCAGAGAATCGCATGGGAAATGGCCGGCGTCGGCGTGTACTCGTCGCCAGTGGCGATCATCACGGTCACGCCGTTGGCCGCCAGCACTTCAAGGGCGCTGGCACCGGCCGGCGTGGACAGCGCGTGGGTGTCGATACCGACAAACAGCGGGCCATCGATGCCCTGAGCTTCGCGATACAGGCAAATGGCCTGGCTGATCGCCAGCACGTGCCATTCGTTGAAACTCAGGTCGAACGAGCTACCGCGGTGCCCCGACGTGCCGAAGGCAACGCGCTGGGTCGAAATGGCGGCATCAGGCTGGCCGGTGTAATAGGCCGTTACCAGTCGCGGGATGTCGACCAACAATTCTGCCGGTGCCGGTTTACCCGCAAAAGGACTGAGTGTCATGCAAAACCTCTGGAATAGAGTGGTTCAGGGATTGAGTCGCAGTTTACTGGCAGTTTGACCGCAACGCGATGGGATCGATCCAACACAGTGAAGTTGTTATTTTTTGTCACTCACTCGATCGATTCCAGGCGCAGTGCATCCCCCAGCAGTCCCAGCGCGGCCGCCAGGTTGTGATCGCCGCCGAAGGTATGACTCAGGCGCAAATGCTGCCCATGCAGACCGTGGAGGCTGAACAGTTCGCCTGGCGCGATGACCACCTGTTGCGCCAGCAGGCGCTGGAACACACGACGGACATTGACCCGGCGCAACGAGCGCACCCAGATCGTTGCACCGCCTTCTGGCTCGACGAAATGCAAGGCATCTCCCAGTCGCTCCTGCAACAACTGGGTCATTTGACTCTTGCGCTCCTTGAGTAGCCGTCGCAGCACCAGCAGGTGTTGATCGATGCGGCCACTGCTGTACAAACGGGCGATGGCTTTCTGGCGAATCGGCGACAGTCGAAACGAACGCAGCAGGAAGTGCCGTTGCAACTCGGTGCTCAAGTGCCTTGAAAGCAGGTAGCCGTAGGGCGCTTCCGGTCCAATGATTTTCTCGAACGCGGAAAACACCATCAGCCGCTCAGGGTCCAGCAAGTCGCGAAAGCGCACGCCGCCCGGGTCGAATCCGAGCTCGCCATAGCAGTCGTTTTCCAGCACCCAACTGTCATGCGCGGCCAACAGCCGGGCAATGACCTGCCTGTTTTCCTCAGGCGCCAGGCTGCCACGGGGCATGTTCAGGGCCGATGACAGCAGCACCAGGCGTACCGGCTCAGTCTCCAGCAACGTTTTCAGGCGTTGCGGATCGAGGCAACCATCGGCTTGCACAGGCCACTCGATCACCCGCACGCAGGCGGCTTGAAACAAACGCAGGACCGTCCAGTCACACGGCGATTCAACCACTACCGTGGCGTCTTTCAAGCCCAGCACCGCGATGAGGATTTCCAGGACACCGCGAAGGTCGGCGCCGATGTAGACATCATCGGCGTGCCAGTAACGCATGGGAGACGTGGTGTAGCGTGCTGCCAGGGCGGTGCGCAGCTCAAGCTCGCCGCAGGGTTGCGAAGGCGACTGCGGCTGCCTTGGATACTGGCGCAGCAACTCTCGCTCCAGCAGCAACAAGGGGCTGTCGAGGGGCTGCAGCAACGCCGGTTCATCGGCGCTCAGGACCAGCATCCCCGGACGCCTGGCATTGACATAGTCGTTGACAGCGCGAAGTGGTAAGGCGTACTGAATGGTCGAGATCGACACATTGAGGCGCTCCGCCAGCTGCCGCAGCGACGGCAGGCGGATGCGTGAATCCCCTTCGGACTCATTTATCAGGCTGCCCAGATATCGATAAACGGCCTGATAGGCGAAATCCGTTTCTCGTGGACCTTTCATGGCTGAAGGCCGACCGCACTGGCTGATAGTCCGCCCACCCTCAGTGACCCGCTGACCATTCATCCACCAACGTGTTGCCGGTGTCAGGATCGCCCGCCGCCTCTTGCAACGCGGCGCCCTGGATCAGCGCTTCGGGCGCCCCGCCATCGCTGCCTGGCGCCCGCTCCATGCGATAAAGCCGGCCGATCAGGCTGACGGGCAATCCGCTGACATCAATCATCCATTGCATGACTTGTTCGGCGACCGGATGCCCCTGCATGGCCCGGTGCAATTCGGGCATGGCCACCAGCATGCCCGGATGGCACTGACGCAAAAATCGCTCAAGCCCCGCACCTTCTTCGGTAAACGGCGCAAAAAGCAGGCACACCAGCTGTGCTTCGCTCAGGCCCAGGGTCTTTTGCGCCTCGGCCGCCGCGCGGGCACGCTGGTCGCCCAGTGTCGCCGGGTTGCCGAACACCTCGATGGCCTGCTCGCACAAACGCTCGGGCAAGCGCTTGCGGCGCATCATCACCAGGGCGCGTTGCAGGAATTGCGCAACGCCTGACTGGTAATCGCGACCCTGCACGAAGCTCGCTTGCAACCCACGCACATGCGCCGAGATCGACGCGCTGACGAATTCATTGTCGCTGATCTGCGCGGACAGTTCGTCAGGCTGGAAGCCGAGAAACTCAGTCAGCAATGACCAGCGCTCTTCCAGGCTGCTGACCAGCAGGTCGTGAATCTCGATGCAGGTAGTACGACGGCAGGTTTCAAAGCGCTCTTCAGGACGCCATCGAGCTTGGCCGTCATCGGCATAGAACGCCTTATAACAGTCGCTGCCCAGCTCATCGAGCAATGCAAACAACCCCCCATGGCCGGCCTCGCCACCGTGCGGGGGCTTGAGCCCTGCCTTGGTGGCGGCACGCGTCAAACCGTCGATGAACTGTTTCTGCTGACGCGGCGTGTCACTGATGAGCAAAGCGTCGACGCCACCGTCCCAGCGGGCGATTTGCCCGTAGAACTCTCCCGTGGCCAGGTATCCGTCATCCCACAGGTCGAACCCGCCGTGCCACTCCCGGCGATGGCCGATCAGCAGCAGGTTCACGCGGCTGGACTCGCGGCCGGCGTCTGAGATCGGTTCCAGATGATTGAACGGCAGGACCTCCCGATCATCGACCATCAGCACTTCGACCCGCGGATCGTCATAGACAAACAACGCGCTGTTGGTCCGGTGCATGTTTTCCACGGCTGCCCGGCTGGTCCCGTTCAACCGCAACGATGCGATGCGCAACTGGAATGTCGCCGGGGACCGAGTGGCGATGGTCAATTGCGCCGCACGCAACAGCGCCAGGCTGTAGCAGTTGTCGCGAGCCCCGGACTGGACTGCCAACACCTTGTAATCACCTATACGCTCCATGCCCCCCGCCGCCACTGCCAGACGCTGAATCAACAACTGCAATGCCGTGCGCTCGGCACGGGAGAAGAAACCCAGCAATCGCTGCAGCACTTGTTGATAGACATAGTTCATCGCTTGGTCATGGATGCTGGTCATCTTTATTTACCTGGTACTCGTAAGTTCAATATCGCGCGGACAGCACATTCCGCTGGACTGTCTGCACGAATGGAGTCATCGACTTTATTGCCAAATGCTAGCAATTGAATTTTCTGGAAATCATTTGAAACGATCGTAACAACCCTTCTTTCGCACACCGAAGACAAGACTGTAGCGCCCGGCTGGCAAGGGTTTTCTCGATTGGAGGCGGAGTCCTAGGAAGCGTCCGACAGAGTCCCACAGACACTTAACACAAGAAATAAGGAAAGAAGTTGTTGCTGTCTTTTTGGTAACTACACAACAACTAACTAAATCGGAGGTGTGCACCGAGGGCGCACATCGAAAAGCTTCAGCCTGACACCCAGCCATGACTCATTCCTTGAGATGAAAGTAATCATTCAATTATCAGGGCTTAGTGGCTGATTAGAAGCTACAGATTACGGGCAAAAACCAGTTCAGTTGCTGGACCGGCCTGCGGATCGACGGGTTTGGGGGGCACAAACGAAAGAGTCCGTGTGGACACGGACTCTTGGGGGGCTTTTGCGTCGGCTCTTGGGCTAAGTGCTACGCCGGTTCGACCTGCAGGGCGACCCGCTCGCGACAAGGGCATTCGTCCATGTAGCGGTGTGCTTCGACCACCTCGGCAAACGGGAAGACCCGAGTCTTGAGCGGCAGCAGCACGCGGTCAGCGGTCAACTGGTTGATGTCGCGCAAGGCACGTTGCAGTGCGACCTGGTCCTGGATGATGCCCAGTTCCGGCTTGCCGGTGAAGTTGCCGATGCAGTGCACGAAGAACTGAATGTTCTTCTGGAACGCCGCGCAGGCCGGGAATGGCGTCTGGTTGCCACCTTGCAGGCCGTACAGCACCAGGCTGCCGCGAGGCGCCAGCACATCGCCCAGCAACGACATCTGAGGACCGCCCAAACCATCGAAGACCACATCCACACCGCGGTTATCGGTGATCTTGTTGATCCGTATCAGCAGATCTTCTTCCTCGGTAACGATGACTTTCTCGGCGCCCAGCGACAACAGATACTCACGCTCTTCTGCTGACTTGGTTGCGGCAATCACTCGAACACCCAAGGCCTTGCCCAGTTGCACGAACGAAGGTCCGGCGCAATGGCTGGCGTCGGTCACCAGGGCGAATTGCCCGGGCTTGACCCGTGCCAGGTCGGCATAAGCAAAATAGGCGACCAACAGCGGCGTGTAATGCACGCTGGCCTCGATCGGGCTCAGTACGTCCGGGTAACGGGTCAGCGACGAGCGCGGCAGGACAATCAGCTCTCCGTAGACCGGATAGTCGTTCGGGCTTTGGGCCGGGAAACTGGCGACCTTGTCACCTATCGCCAGGTCATCCACACCCTCACCGACAGCCGTGACGACACCGGCCATTTCCTGGCCAAGGCCGGAAGGCAGACGGGCGCGGGACGACGCCAGGTTCTGGCGCCAGAGAGTGTCATACCAACTGATGCCAATGGCCTCGACGCGCACCTGCACTTCGCCCGGTGCAGGCAGAGCCGCCGCATGCTCTTCGCATTTGAGCACCTCGGCTGGACCAAACTTGTGAAAACGGATCGTGCGGGACATCGCAAACCTCGCCAATTGAACCTCTAATGCCTTGAACTCTAGCTGGGCTTTCAACCCAACACTATCAGTGGGTATTAATAGTCGACATGCCTGTCATTGATTCCGCAGGGGCGGCGACATTGTCAAATGCCGCAAGAACCGAAGCCACCTTTGCAGGAAATCTGAATTACCCGGTGCAGAGTACCAGCCTTTCCCCGTAATATTCCTGCTGGCCATTGTTCTCATATGGCCGCCCACGTCAAGTTTGCTGACTCTGCCAGGACTCCAGATGAATCGTAATGACCTGCGTCGTGTCGACCTGAACCTGTTGATCGTTTTTGAAACATTGATGCACGAACGCAGCGTGACCCGTGCTGCGGAAAAACTGTTCCTCGGCCAGCCGGCCATCAGTGCGGCGCTCTCGCGCCTGCGCGGGTTGTTCGATGACCCTTTGTTTGTGCGTACCGGCCGCAGCATGGAGCCGTCCGCCCGGGCGATCGAGATCTTCGCCCTGCTCTCGCCGGCACTGGATTCGATTTCCACCGCGGTCAGCCGAGCGGCCGAGTTCGATCCTGCCACAAGTACCGCGGTGTTCCGCATCGGCCTTTCGGACGACGTCGAATTCGCCTTGCTGCCCATGCTGCTCAAGCGCCTGCGCGCCGAATCGCCGGGGATCGTGCTGGTGGTACGTCGGGTCAACTACATCCTGATGCCGGGGTTGCTGGCCTCCGGTGAGATCTCCATCGGCGTCAGCTACACCACCGACCTGCCGGCCAACGCCAAGCGCAAGGTACTGCGCCGCAGCCAGCCCAAGCTGTTGCGCGCCGACACCGTGCCGGGGCCATTGAGCCTGGATGATTACTGCGCGCGCCCCCATGCACTGGTGTCGTTCGCCGGCGACCTCAGCGGCTTTATAGATGAAGAACTGGAAAAGCTCGGGCGCAAACGCCATGTGGTGCTCGCGGTACCGCAGTTCAATGGCTTGAGTACCCTGCTGGCCGGCACTGACATCGTCGCAACCGTGCCGGACTACACGGCCGACGCGCTGACTGCCGCGGGCGGTGTTCGCGCGGAGGATCCGCCGTTGCCGGTGCGCAGCTTTGAGTTGCACATGGCGTGGCGCGGGTCGCAGGATAATGATCCGGGGGAACGCTGGTTGCGCTCGCGGATTCAGATGTTCTTCGGCGATCCGGACAGTCTTTGAATAAGGTTGTCGAGCGGACCTGGCAGGCCCGGACTTGCCAGGTTAAGTAAGACGAAACATAGCGTGCCCTTGCCGACTCAGGCCCTACCATACTTCGGAACCTTCACAAACGTGCCATCAGGGGTGATCAAGGAAAAGGGTGGGTGTTTCTTTTATCTATACCCATTGCGTGTAAAGGCCGGATAAAAATAGATCGACCAGGTGCTGCCCAGCGTCCGGATAAACTTTTTCAATATAGAAAAGGAAAACCATGAGGGCGTTTCTTCTCCCGAGTTGTCTTGTTCCCAATCGCCTTCATTTCCAAAACAGCAAATAACACAGCGAACAAAGGCGGAGAATGCAGGATCCGATTCTCGATACTCACTTTCTACATGCCAGAGCTGTGTAAAGGGAGCTATTGCCTGAGCGCGGGGGCTATCAGCGAAGAATCTCCGTCCCGGTGTTTGTGGAATGAGTGTCCAAGTGCGCGTGGAATCTGCAAGTAGAGTAACTAATGGGCGCACTCTAACACTCACACTTTCCACGGATAACACAGTACCTTAATAACGCTCTGGCGAGCACAAACAAGTATCAATGACTTTTTATAACAATCGTTGACACCCAGACGCAGACACCCTAAATTGCCGGCACTCTGCCAACACCAAGACGACGCATCAACTTTGTCAAGTTAATGGAATGCTGAGTTCTGAATCCTGAGTTCTGAGTTATTTCATTCCTGGTACAACGCATGAAATATGTAGACGATATTACGAAACTCTTTACACGTTTTGGCGCCAACGCGGAGAGTTACCAGGAAATACAACCGAATTATAAAGATTTCAAAGACGACCCGGTTACACCAACTGTGGCTGAGCCAGAGTCGTCGGCGGCATTGCCTTCCCCGACACCCCCTGTGTTTCTGCTGGACGAGCCACAGCCTTCCTTGTTGATTGGCGTGCCGGACGAGCCGGTGAAGAATGTTGTCCTCTCGCTACCTTCGCCCAAATCCCCTTCCCCGACCGAGCCCCCTGCGAGTTCTGCTACGGGTGACCGTCAGCGATTGAGCGACCTGTTGCGTGAACTCAGCCAGGTTCGTCGAGACGCTCTGTCAGAAACGACTCGCAAGCGGACCAAGGCGAAGGTCATTGCTATCGTTTCGGCGAATGGTGGCGTGGGTAGAAGCACCATCGTTGCAGGTCTCGCGAAAACACTTCGGCGCCCCGGCGGGCGAACCATCGCGATTGATCTGGACCCTCAGAACGCGCTGTCCAGCCACTTGGGTATCACCCGCCAGGCTCCCGGGCTGATTCAGCTCAAGGAACAGGACGCAGACTGGGGCGCTCATCGCCTGCCAGGCTTTGGCGATAGCGAATGCCTGCCCTTCGGCACTGGCGAGGTGAACGATCGCCGATTGCTCAAGCAGATGATGCTTGAAGATTCTGACTGGTTGAATCAGCACCTTGCGTCAATGAACCTCAGCGAAAACGATACCGTGATCCTGGACACTCCTTCGGGTGAGACCGTCTATTCGCAACAGGCACTCGACGCCGCCGATCTGGTGCTGGTGATGACGGTGGCCGACGCGGCCTCCTACCTGGCGCTGGACAGCATGACCCACTGGCTGGAAACCAGCCGACGACGCGCGCAGCGGCAACGGTATGTGCTCAACCAACGGGATGACTCGCGTTCGTTCAGCAGGGACATGGGCGTGCTGTTTCTGCGGCGGCTCGGCGCCAACCTGATTGGGACGATTCGCCTCGATCACCAGTTCAACGAGTCGCTGGCCCATGGTCGGGACTTACTGCAATACGCACCTCAGAGCATTGGCTGTCAGGACATTCTTTCGCTATCAGGCGCGGTCCATGCCCTGCTTTTCTCGGAGAATTCCAGCCAGCAGGACACGCCATGACCGTCCAGCTGAATCAGCCGCCTGCAAAGACTTGGTGGTTGCAGGGGCTACTGGATACTTTCCAGGCTCGCGTCAGTCGATGGCCCCTGATTTGGCGCCAGGGCCTGAAGATCTCGGCCGGGCTGATCGCAGCATTATTGGTGCTGGGTATCCTCACTGCGCCGCAGAATCTGTATTCCCAGGCCGTGTTTGCCGCTGTCTGTTTTGCCGCCAGCCTGATCATTCGCAAGCAAGCCGGGCGACTGGCGATCCTGACCCTGATCACCCTCTCGCTAATCGCTTCGTTGCGTTATATGTACTGGCGCCTGTCCGACACCCTGGGCTTCGACAACTGGCAGGATGCCGTATTTGGCTACGGGCTGGTGCTGGCCGAACTGTATGCCTTGCTCGTCCTGGTCTTCGGTTATGTACAGACCGCCTGGCCGCTGCACCGCAAACCGCAGTTTCTGCAACAGCCACCCGCTGAATGGCCGACCGTGGATGTCTTCATTCCCACCTATAACGAAGCATTGGGTATCGTCAAACTGGTGGTGCTCGCCGCTCAGGCCATCGACTGGCCCGAGGGCAAACTGCGGGTGCACGTGCTCGATGACGGACGCCGGGAGGAATTCAAGGTTTTCTGTCAGCAGATTGGTGTCAACTACATCACTCGCGACAACAATCAACATGCCAAGGCCGGCAACCTCAACGAGGCACTCAAAGTCACCGATGGCGAGTTCATTGCCATATTCGACGCCGACCACGTGCCTACCCGCTCCTTCCTGCAGATCACGATGGGCTGGTTTTTCAAGGACCCGAACCTGGCGTTGCTGCAAACGCCGCACTTCTTCTATTCACCCGATCCGTTCGAAAAAAACCTCGAGACCTTTCGCTCGGTGCCCAATGAAGGTGAGCTGTTCTACGGTCTGGTGCAGGACGGCAATGACCTGTGGAACGCGGCATTCTTTTGCGGGTCCTGCGCGGTCATCCGGCGGACTCACTTGCTGGAAGTCGGAGGCATCGCCACCGAAACCGTGACGGAAGATGCGCACACGGCACTCAAGCTCAACCGCCGTGGTTTCAATACTGCTTACCTCGCCATTCCACAAGCGGCGGGACTGGCCACCGAAAGCCTTTCCCGGCACATCAGCCAGCGCATACGCTGGGCGCGGGGCATGGCGCAGATTTTTCGGACCGACAATCCGTTGTTTGGCAAAGGACTGAACCTGGGGCAGCGCATCTGCTACCTCAACGCCATGATGCACTTTTTCTACAGCCTGCCTCGCCTGGTGTTCTTGACCGCACCCTTGGCCTACCTGTTTTTTGACGCGCAGATTTTCCATGCGTCGGCGCTGATGGTCACGGTTTATGTGCTGCCGCATATTTTCCATTCCAGCCTGACCAACTCCGCGATCCAGGGGCGCTTCCGCCATTCCTTCTGGAACGAAGTGTATGAGTCGGTGTTGGCCTGGTACATCATGCGACCGGTACTGTTGGCCCTGATCAACCCTTCGCTGGGTAAGTTCAACGTGACCGACAAGGGCGGCACCATCGAGGATGACTATTTCAACTGGAAGCTCGCGCGGCCTTACATCGTCCTGCTGACCTTGAACATCATCGGCCTGGTGATTGGCGTGGTGAAACTGATCGGGAGTGATTCGGCCCAGGCCACTACCCTGCTGATCAACCTGGCCTGGACCCTGTACAACATCATCATTGTCAGCACCGCCGTGGCGGTGGCCACTGAGTCCTCTCAGGTACGCAACGAACCCAGAGTGCCGGCGGATCTGCCTGTGCGGGTCTATCGCGAAGACGGCACCTCGTTTGATTGCATCACCCGGGACTTCTCACAAAACGGCGTGGGTCTGGCTCTGCCACCGCAGGTTCAGCTCAGCGTCAATGAGACGCTGCGGCTCTGCATTCTGCGCACACCTCCCTCAAGCCTCTTTCCCGCAAAAACGATCTTCAGCAACGACAACGTGGCGGGTGTGCAATTCGAGGGTTTGACCCTGCGCCAGCAAAGTGAACTGGTACGACTGACCTTTTCACGGGCCGACACTTGGGCCAACACCTGGGGGAACGGCCGCCTCGATGCACCCATGTCGGCGTTGCGCGAGGTCAGCGGCATTGGCTTACGCGCGATCCTGCGCCTGTTCGTTGCAACGCTAAAGGACAGCCAGGCGCTGCTGCGCAAACGCCCGGACGCTCCATCACCTATAGACTCCACCGCGGACACGCAACGATCTTGAACCCTTCCACTCGCCGGACCTTTCTTCCTCGTCACTCACTCATGCTGATCGCCTGCTCGCTAGCGGGCTGGAGCAGCTGGGCGTTGAGTGCTGCCGCCCACATCAGCGCCACAGAGCCGGCGGTGATGCCGGCCGCGTCGTTGCCCGGGACCGATGCCCCGGGCAACAGTTATACCCGCACCCTCAAGGAGCTGGGTAAAAGCTATTCGATGACCCTTAAAGGCGTGGAGGCGACCGACAGTGTGAATTTCGATGTGCGCGCCGATGAAGTCGTCACGGCTGCGCAGGTCACACTGCAGTACAGCTACTCACCGGCGCTGCTCGCCGATCTTTCGCAAATCAACGTGCTGATCAACGATCAAGTGGCCGCCAGCCTGCCCCTCCCGAAGGAGGAGGCCGGCAAACTGCAGACCCGGACCGTGCAGATTCCACCGCAGACCATTACCGAGTTCAACCGGCTCAGCCTGCAGTTCATCGGTCACTACACGATGCAATGTGAAGATCCGTTGCACTCAAGCCTTTGGGCCAGGATCGGCAACGAGAGCCAACTGAGCCTCCAGGTGTCCTCGATTCAACAGCCCAACGATCTGTCCGCGCTGCCGCGTCCCTTGTTCGATCGTCGAGACGCCTCGCCCCTGAAGCTGCCCTTCGTGTTCGCCGGGCGCCCGGGCGGCCCTGAGCTTGAGGCCGCCGGTATTCTGTCGTCCTGGTTTGGCGCCTTGGCCAGCTACCGCGGCGCAACCTTCCCCGCCAGCCTCACCAGCCTGCCGGCCAAAGGCAACGCCGTGGTGTTTGTCAGCGGCAACGAATCAACGACCCTGAGTGGCTTACCGATCAAAGAGGCCACGGGGCCGACATTGACCCTCATGAGTAACCCGAATGATGCTCAGGGCAAACTGTTGATCGTCTCCGGGCGCGATGGCGCCGATCTCAAGGTCGCCGCGACCGCGCTGGCCCTCGGTGGCTCGGCCTTTTCCGGGCAGAGCGTGGTGATCGACCGGATCGACTCGCTCAAGCCACGCCGACCGTACGACGCGCCTAACTGGCTGCCCTCCGATCGCCCGGTTCGTCTGGGTGAACTGGCCAAGCCCGCTGAACTCAATGTGTCGGGTTATAACCCGGGACAAATGACGGTTGCGCTGCGCTTGCCACCCGACCTGTTCAACTGGCGTGAGCCCGGCGCGCAACTAGACCTCAAATACCGCTATACGCCGCAACCGGTCTCCACCAATTCCTCGTTGCTGATCAGTTTCAACGATACCTTTATCAAGTCGATCGACCTGCCTTCGATCGAGAAGCTCGGCAACAGCGACAGCCTGCTGTCGATGCTCAAAACCGACGACAGTCTGGCCCGCACATCGCGCATGCTGTTGCCGCTCAATTCAGTCGCGCTGCAATCGCGCCTGCAATTTCGTTTCATGTATGACTACATCAAACAGGGCGAATGCCGCGACATCATCATCGACAACATGCGCGGTGTGATCGACCCGGATTCGACCCTGGACCTCAGCCAATACGAACATTTCATGGCCATGCCCAACCTCGGGGTGTTCAAGGACAGTGGCTTCCCGTTCACCCGCATGGCCGACCTTTCCGAAACATCGGTGATCCTGCCCAACGAGCCAGGCCCGGCCGAACTGAGCGCCTATCTGACCCTGCTGGGCCGCTTCGGCGACTCCACCGGTTATCCGGCCACCGGCGTGAAGGTGGTCCACGCCGACCAGGTGGCCGAGCAACGCGACCGGGATTTGCTGGTGCTTGCTTCGGGCAACAATCAGCCGTTGCTGGAGCAATGGCAAAGCCTTCTGCCGGCCAAGGACGAGGATGCTGCGCAGTACTTTGAACTGTCTGACCTGCCCTTGCGTCTGCGCAACTGGGTCAGCCCGGATACGAAAGTCAATCTGCGCGAAGCGCGCAGCAGCTTCAGGTTTACCGCTGACGACGGCAGTGCTTATCTGACCGGATTCGAATCGCCACTCAAGAGTGGGCGCAGCGTGGTGTTTATCGCCAGCGCAAGGCCTAACGGCTTGGCCGATGTGACCAACGCCTTGCTGCGCAACGAAGAAAACGCCCACGAGTTGCAGGGCAGTCTGGTGGTGGTCAGGGGCAAGCATGTCGAATCGCTGGTCGCCGAACAGGATTACTACGTCGGGAGCCTGGGCCCATTGCGCTATCTGCAGTGGTACCTCTCGCAAAACGTAATAGCGTTCATGCTGTTCACTCTCCTCGGGGTCCTGCTGCTTGCTTCAATGGCCTATCTGAGCCTGCGCTTACGGGCTAAACGTCGTCTTGGCCAATGAACCGCGCATGCCTGTGACGTCCATGAGCAGCCGGGGTGTTTCACTTCGCCAGTGCCTGCGCGGTAACGCGCGCAGGTTGAGCGCTGTGCTTGCGCTCGCCCTGCTGGCGCCGGCGATAGCGGCCGCACAATCTTGCGAGCCGCCGGCCTGGCCACTGTGGCAAAGCTATGCAACGCGCTTCGTCCAGGCCGATGGCCGGGTTCTGGAATCGAGCCTTAAGAACAATCACAGCACCTCTGAAGGGCAGGCCTACGGCATGCTCTTCGCACTGATCGGCAACGATCAGCCACGCTTTGACAAACTCTGGCGCTGGACATCAGCCAACCTCGCAGGCTCCGCCACCGCCACGCGCCTGCCGGGCTGGTTATGGGGGCAAGGCAAGGACGGTCAGTGGCGCCTGCAAGACGCCAATTCGGCCGCCGACGCCGACCTGTGGATCGCCTACGCCCTGCTCGAAGCCGCACGCCTGTGGCATCGGCCGGACTATCGCCAGGACGCCCGGCACCTGATGGCGACGATCGAAGCGCAATTGGTCGTCAAACTGCCCGGACTGGGCCCGATGGTATTGCCCGGACCACAAGGTTTCGTCAAGCCGGACGCTCTCTGGCGCCTGAACCCCAGCTACCTGCCGCTGCCACTGTTACGGCGGCTGGCCAAGGAAGCCCCCGCCGGGCCCTGGCAAGCGATTGCCAACAACACCGCGACGATGATTGCCCAATCAAGCCACCACGGTTTTGTCGCTGACTGGGTCGGTTATCAAGGCACTTCAGCGCAATCGGGAGTCTTCGTCAGCGACCCGATCAACGGTGACACGGGCAGCTACGATGCCATTCGCGTGTACCTCTGGCTGGGCATGAGTGATACCTCCGAACCGCTGGCAGCGCTCCTGCTCAAACGGCTGGACGGCATGGCCCGCAACACTGTCGCGACAGGTTCCCCCCCGGAAACGGTTCAGGTTCTGCACGGCAGTGTTCAGGGTCAGAGCCCTTTCGGATTCCGGGCTGCGCTGATTCCGTACCTCCAGGCCAAGGGGCACCCCCGTTTGGCCGATCAGCAACGGCACCGCGCGGAACTCGCCTTGCGCGAGGCGCTGGCCAGGCCTGATGCCGACGCAGGTCCGCCGCGTTACTACAACTTCATGCTCAGCCTTTTCGCGCTCGGCTGGGCAGATAACCATTATCGATTCCGGGAAGACGGAACGCTGAAACTCTCCTGGGAGACCGCATGCACGCGCACCACCGCACGCTAGCCATCGCCGTCATGAGCGCATGGACGGCTGCTGCCCACGCTCAAAGTCCGACGCCACAGACATTGCTCGTCGAACAAGGCCAGTACTGGCAGTCGCGCAAGAACCCTCAACGCGCTGCGGAGGTCTGGCAAAAAGTCCTGCTGCTGGACCCGGTCCAGGTTGACGCACTGTATGGCCTGGGCCTGATTGGCGTGCAACAGGGCGACTCACAACAGGCGCAGCAAAATCTCGCCCGCTTGCAGGCCATCCAGCCTCCGCCTCGGCAGGCACTGCAATTGGCACAGGACATCGCCCTGGCCCAGCCGCAGAACCAGCAGCGTCTGGAGGAGGCTCGGCGCCTGGTCGATGCCGGTGAGCGCGACAAGGCGACCACGGTGTTTCGTTCGCTGTTCGATGGCCGTCCACCTCAAGGTACGATTGGCCGCGAGTATTACAACAACCTCGCCTTCAATCAGGCTGACTGGGCTGAAGCACGCAGCGGCTTTGAGCGGCTGCAACGTGAAATGCCCAACGATTCGATCGTCGCGCTGTTTTACGCCAAGCATCTGATCCGCCGTGAAGACAGCCGTGCCGAGGGCATCCGCGCGTTGGCCGCGCTGACCCAGCGTACCGACATTGCCGGTGATGCCGATGAAAGCTGGCGCCTGGCGCTGACCTGGATCGGTCCACCCAATCTCGCACAAATACCGTTGTTCGAGACGTACCTCAAGACGCATCCGGATGATGGCGAAATCCGGGCGCAGATGAACAAGGGCAAGCAACAGGCAGCAACGACGGCCGGCAAGGAATGGCAACCGCCCGCCGACGTCGCGCGCGGCCTGAAGGCGCTCAAAGAAGGTGATCAGGTCACCGCCGAACAGGCGTTTCAAGCGCGTTTGAACACCCGGCCCGATGATGCTGACGCGCTGGGTGGCCTTGGGGTTATCCGCCAGCAACAACACCGACTGGCCGAAGCGGAAAAGCTCCTGGGTCAGGCCACGCGACAACGCGATGGCAGCCATTGGCAAGCCGCGCTGAACGAAGTGCGCTACTGGTCGGCATTGCAACAGGCCCGCGACGTCCAGGCCAAAGGCCAGGCAGGCCAGGCACAGGTCCTGGTAAACCAGGCGCTGCAGCTCAATCCAAACGGGGCGGACGCCCGCCTCGCCCTGGCAGACATTCAGGCCGGCGCGGGCCAGCTCGATGACGCCCAGCGTAACTATCGCCAAACGTTGAACCTGCGCCGCGACGACCCTCAAGCACTGGAAGGGCTGGTCAATGTGCTGCTCAAGAGCGGCAAGAACGATGAAGCCCTGCAACTGATCAACAGCCTGCCAGCCACCGGACAGACCAAGATCGGCCAGTCCGCACGCCTGCAAGCCTTGCGCGCGACGCAACTGGCCGCCCTCGCCGAACAACGCAACGACCTGCCCGCTGCGCGCAGCGCCTTGCAAGACGCGCTGCGCTACGAACCGGACAACATCTGGACGCGTTTCGCCCTGGCCCGCCTGAACCTGGCGATGGGCGAACCGCAAAAGGCGCGGGACCTGATCAACGCCATGCTCCAGGCCCACCCCAACAATGCCGATGCGCTTTACGTCAGCGCTTTGTTGTCGGTGCAGATGGGTGAGTGGAAAGCCGCCCAGACAACGTTAGGACGCTTGCGCCCCGACCAGCGCACCCCGGACATGGAAGCGCTGGCCGTCGACGTCAGCTTCAACCTGCAACTCAGCCAGGTGATCGAATTGGGCAAGCGCGGACAGCGCCAGGAAGCCCTGACCTTGCTCGAGCGCATTCAACCGATGACCAACAACAGTCCAGACCGCACGGCGAGCCTGGCCTCGGCCTATGTCGACATCGGCGAACCGACCCGTGCGCTGGCCCTCATGCGCGGCCAGTTGCAAATCACCGCTGCGCCCTCGGCGGACTTCATCCTGCAATACGCCGCTGTGTTGCTTAAATCCGGAGAAGACGCACAGGTCAACGAGATTCTGCGCGACCTTCAGAACAGGCCCTTGAACGCGCCGGCTCGCAAGCGTTTCGACGACCTGCTCTATCTCTATCGCATCCGCCAGGCTGATCAGTTGCGTGAGCGAGGCGATCTGGCCAACGCCTATGACACGTTGGCGCCTGCACTGGCGCAACGTCCCGGTGACAGTGCTGCCGTCGCGGCCCTGGCGCGGATGTACTCGGCCAACCGCGACACGGCAAAAGCCCTCGAGCTCTACAAACCGCTGTTACAACGTCAGCCAAACGACCCGCAACTGCTGTTGGGTGCCGCCGACGCGGCGGTGTTGGCACATGACGCGGCCTTTGCCGAACAGGCATTGCAACAGCTACTCAAGACTGAATCCGGCAATCCTCAAACGCTGACAGAGGCTGCCCGCCTCTACCAGAACATGGGCAAGACCGGCACAGCGACCGATCTGCTGCGCAAGGCCGTGGCCATTGAACAGAGCGAGAAACGCAGAAGCCAGGGCGCCCAACTGGCAGGTTCGACTGTGGCGCCCAACCCTTTTGCCGGGGTGTCGGGCTCACGTAACGAAGTCAGTCGCGACACCTTGCTGGCAGCCATTCCGCCACCGGTAAAAGAGATGCCAGGTCGCATGACGTCCCACACCTCTTTTGTCATCGGCGCTTCGCCAAAACCGCAGCAAGCGAGCAATCCATTCGAGTCGCAACAGCCGCGCGCAGCACTGGCGAGCGAGGACATCAGCCCCGCGCAACTGGCGCTGAATAAAATCCTTCAAGAGCGCAGCGCCTACGTCACCCAGGGCGTGAGCATTCGCAGCAACAACAGTGAGTCGGGGTTGAGCAAACTGACCGATATTGAAACACCGCTGGAAATCAATATTCCGTTGGATGAAAGCCGCATCGCTCTGCGCGTGACGCCCGTCTCGCTGAACGCCGGCAGCGTCAGCAGCGAAGCGCTGTCGCGTTTCGGTAACGGTGCGCAGAGCGGCAATGCCGGTTCGCAAAAAACCGAGGGTGTTGGCCTTTCCATTGCCATTCAACGGCCTGCTGACGGGCTCAAAGCCGATCTTGGCACCACCCCGCTTGGCTTCAAGTACTCCACCGCGACGGGCGGCATCAGCATTGATCGCCCCGTGAGCGACACCTCCAATGTCCGCTACGGCGTGAGCGTTTCCCGACGCCCGGTGACGGACAGCGTCACCTCGTTTGCCGGCACCACGGACAAACGCAGCGGGCAGTCCTGGGGGGGTGTGACCGCCAACGGCGGACGTGGCCAGTTGAGCTTTGACGACAACGAAGTCGGCGCCTATGGCTACGCCTCCTGGCACCAGCTATTGGGCAACCATGTCGAGTCCAACAACCGCAGTGAGCTGGGCAGCGGTGTGTACTGGTACCTGCAAAATGCAACGGACAGCAAGCTGACCGTCGGCCTGAGCATGACCGGCATCAGCTACGCCAACAACCAGGACTTTTTCACCTACGGCCACGGCGGCTATTTCAGCCCGCAGACGTTCTTCGCCCTGGGCGTACCGGTGACCTGGGCACAACGCACCGGGCGCTTGACGTATCAAGTCAAGGGCTCGGTCGGCGTGCAGCATTTCGAGCAGGACAGCGTCGACTATTTCCCGAACGACAAAGCCCTGCAGGCGGCCTCGGGATTGCGCTACGAAGGGCAAAACAAAACCGGGATCGGCTACAGCGTCGCCGCGGCGGCTGAATACAAGGTCGCTTCGAACTTCCTGCTGGGCGCCAACCTGGGCCTGGACAACGCCCGCGACTACCAACAACTCAGCGCTGCCCTGTCCTTGCGCTACCAGTTCGAGGAGATCAGCGGCCCCATGAACCTGCCGGTCAGCCCGTACACCTCGCCTTATTCCAACTGATCATTCTGGAGCTTTCGATGCCCACTTCTGCCCTTGCCGGCCTGACTCTTCTTGTTCTTGGGGAGAGCCACATGAGCCTCGCGGACCATTTGCTGGAGCCGCTGCACGACAACCTGACGCGCCAAGGCGCCCAGGTCCACTCCATCGGTGCCTGCGGCGCCAGCGCCGGCGACTGGCTGATCAGTAAAAAAGTCGACTGCGGCGCCGAGCGCAAAGGCAACGACAAGATCGTGATCAAGGGGCGCGAGGCAACCACCACACCGATCCAGGACCTGATCGCCGCTGACAAGCCCGACCTGGTGGTGCTGGTCATCGGCGACACCATGGCGTCCTATGACAAGCCAGTGTTTCCAAAGGCTTGGGCATGGCAAAGCGTCACCGGCCTGGCCAAGGCCATTGCGGCCACCGGGACCCGTTGCGCCTGGGTAGGCCCGGCCTGGGGTAAAGCCGGTGGCATGTACCAGAAAAATGATGCCCGCACCCAATTGATGTCGCAGTTTTTGGCCGCGAACGTGGCGCCTTGTACCTACATCGATTCGCTGGCGTTCTCCAAACCCGGGCAGTGGATCACCACCGATGGGCAGCACTTTACCGTCGCCGGTTATCAATCCTGGGGCAATGCGATTGGTGGTGCGTTGGCCAAACTGCCCGCCGATACCGTCAGCAGCACAGGAGCCGGCAAATGAGCCGATCCGCATGTGGCTGGGCGCTGTTCGCGCCCTTGATGCTGAGCCTGCACGCCCAGGCCGCCGACATTGCCCTGTACCCGACGGGCCCGGATCAGGACTCGGCCTTCCTGCGCTTTATCAACGCCGCCGACCGCCCCTTGCAGCTGCTGGCCGAAGGCTCGCGGGCCAGCCTCAGGCTCGAGGGTTCGAATGCCGTGTCCGACTACCTGCCCGTGCCCGCCAACCAGCCGATCAAGGGCACCCTGGAACTCAACGGCAAAAGCCAGCCGCTGGACATCCAGGTGGCGGCAGGCGAATTCGCCAGCGTGATCGCACTGCCGGACAGCGCTCAAGGTATCCGCCAGGTCGTCATCCGTGAGCAACCCGACGACTTCAATAGCCTGAGAGCCTCGCTGGCGTTTTTCAGCGCCGATCCAGCATGCACCCAGGCCGGTTTGCGCGCTGCGGGAAAAAACGCCGACCTGTTCAAGGAAGTGGCCGACGGTAGCGTACAACGCCGAGCGATCAACCCGGTCAGCCTGTCGGTTCAATTGGTCTGCGCCCAAACCAACGTCGGTGCCCCGCTTGACCTGGGCCAGCTCAAGGCCGGCGAGCGCTACAGCGTTGTGCTACTGCCGGGCGAAAATGGCCCGTACCTGCTGCTAGCGACTGACGTCCTGGCCCACTGATCCGGATCGCGCCACCACCATGGTTTTTGCCTCTCTAGAGTTTCTGACGTTGTTCCTGCCGCTGTTCCTGTGCGCCTATGCAGTGTGCCCAGCGGCGTGGCGCAACGTCACGTTACTGATCGGCAGCTGGCTGTTCTATGGCTGGTTGAGCCCACGGTTCCTCGCGGTGCATGTGATCCTGACGATCACGGCGTGGACCGGTGGCCTGCTGATAGACGCCTTGCGGGAAGAAGGCAAAGGCCGCGTGCGGCTACTCGCGACGCTGATCGTGCTCAACACGGCGGTGCTGTGCTGGTACAAGTACGCCAACATCGTTGCCGGCACGTTGATCGATACCATCATCGGGTACGGCGTCCTGCCCCCGGACTGGCAGCGGGTCATCATGCCGGCCGGGCTGTCGTTTATTGTCTTGCAGGCGATTTCCTATCTGGTGGATGTGCATCGCCGTACCGTGCCGGTTGAACGCAGCTTCATTAACTACGCCACCTATATTTCGATGTTCGGCCATTCGGTCGCAGGCCCCATCATTCGCTATGACTGGGTTCGGCGTGAGCTGAATCAGCGTTACTTCAACCTGCAGAATTTCTCGCTGGGCGCACGCCGGTTCATGGTCGGGATGAGCATGAAGGTCCTGGTGGCCGACACCCTGTCGCCGGTGGTTGACGTGGCATTCAACGTGCAGAACCCAAGTTTCTCTGATGCCTGGATCGGCTGCCTTGCCTACTCCCTGCAACTGTTCTTCGACTTCGCCGGCTACAGTGCCATGGCCATTGGTCTGGGGCTGATGCTGGGCTTTCACTTTCCCGAGAACTTCGACCGTCCGTATCTGGCCAACAGCATCCAGGACTTCTGGCGACGCTGGCATCTGTCGCTGTCCAGCTGGTTACGCGACTATCTGTATATTTCGCTGGGCGGCAATCGCAACGGCACCTGGAAAACCTACCGCAACCTGTTCCTGACCATGGCCATTGCCGGCCTATGGCACGGTGGCGACAGCTGGAATTTTCTGCTGTGGGGCTGCGCCCATGGCCTCGCGTTATGCGTTGATCGTGCCTGGAGCCGTTCCACCCTGCCCTCTGTACCGCCGGTGCTGTCCCATGGACTGACATTGTTGTTCGTCTGCCTGGCCTGGACACTGTTCCGCGCCCCCGACTTTCATAGCGCGCTGAACCTGTATGCCGGACAGTTCGGCCTGCAGGGCATCGCCCTCGGTGATGAACTGTCCGCAACCCTGCGCCCGGTACACGGCCTTGCGGGTTTGCTGGGTGTGGTCGGTGTCATCGCACCGCTGCTGCGCCCTTACTGTGAGAAACAACTGGGCGGTATTGCGTTTTACGCCGCCGCCCTTTGGCCCATCGCCGGTTTCATGCTGTCGTTCGCACTGATCGCCAGTCGCGAAACCGTACCCTTCCTGTACTTTCAATTCTGATGACGACCCCAAAGCACACCCCGCCCTCCACTCAACCAGATGATCTGGCGACACGCAGCAGTCGGTTGGCAGGCTTGGCGCTGCTGACATTCCTGTTCGTCGGACTGCTGTCCTCTGGCGGTCTGATCGTTTCAGGGCAGATCTCGCTGTTACCCGGTACAGTGCTGACCTCGCAGATTCTTGACGGCGATATCACTCACCGGATCGCCAAGGAACTGTCGAACGCTCAACTGCCCACGACCTTCGCCGAGCTGGAGCGCGGTGTCAGCTGGCTGCTCCTGAGTGACACCGGGCCGAGGGTTCGCTCAGGTTGTCCTGGCTGGTTGTTTTTGGCTGATGAGCTCAAGGTCAATCATCAAGCGCAGCGCAATGCCGATGCCAAAGCCCAGGCCGTGATTGACCTGAAGCAGCAGCTCTCTCAACGTGGCATCAAACTGCTGGTGGTCATCGTTCCAGACAAGAGCCGCATCGCTTCCGAGCAGCGTTGCGCACTGCACCGCCCAACTGCTCACGAAGGGCGCATCCAGGCCTGGACCTCGAAGCTGGATGCGGGCGGCGTGTCGAATCTGGACCTCACCGCTGCGCTGACGCCACTGGGGGCCAGCGCCTGGTTGCGCACCGATACGCACTGGAGCGAATTCGGCGCGAAGGCGGCGGCCAATGCCATCACACAACGCCTGAAGACCCTGGGCATCAGCGCAACGCCACGCAGGTCGTTCAACGAAAGTCATGCCCCGCTCGCGGTGCGGCCTGGCGATCTGGTCCATCTGGCGGGCATCGACGGGCTGCCGCTCAAATGGCAGCCCGCCCCCGAAATGGTCGCCCAAACCAGCACCCACGAACTTCCCGTTGCATCAGTCACCAGCCCCGACACTGAGGCAGACCTCTTTGGCGATGCCGACCTCCCCAACACCGCGCTCATCGGCACTTCATTCTCGCGCAACTCCAACTTCGCAGGGTTTCTGCAGCAGGCACTGGGCGCCCCCGTGGGTAACTTCGCCAAAGACGGCGGAGCGTTCTCTGGCGCTGCAAACAGCTACCTGAACAACCCGGCCTTCAAAGAAACGCCGCCAAAGCAAATCATCTGGGAGATCCCGGAGCGGGACCTGCAATCGGCTTACATCGACCCCATTGTCTTTCGCCCGTTGCGCTAGGCCATGCTCTGCCGTGTAGCAAACGACGACGTGATCGTCAGAATCCTTCATGACGCCAAGGAGTCACTCGGTTTCGAGTCGAACTATTGCATCCAATGCAACACACAATTGTCATCAATCCAGTTGATGGCGAGCAGACGCAAGGCGCAGTCTAGAGGGCTGGCTTGAGCCTTATATCATTCCGAATGATAGTTACCTTCGCCCCATTCGATTCGTGAGATACCAACCCGCCGCGCATCATTCGCCAATCTCAACACATTGGCGGATGCATCCATGGAACAGTCATTCAAACATTTGCGCTTCCCGTTGGCTTTGCTGGCCGTAGTGGTGATCAGCGCTTGCGGCAAGGCCCCGGAAACCGCCGCCACCCTGCCCGCTGCCAAAGTCAGCGTGGCCAAGGTGCTGGAACAACCGGTCAACGAGTGGGACGAATTCACCGGGCGCCTGGAAGCGCCAGAAACGGTCGAGATTCGTCCGCGGGTCTCCGGCCAGATCGATGAAGTGGCATTCACTGAAGGCGCCCTGGTCAAGAAAGGCGACCTGCTGTTCCAGATCGACCCGCGTCCGTTCCAGGCTGAGGTCCGCCGTCTCGAAGCCCTGGTTGCACAATCGCGCGCCAATGCCACCCGCAGTGAAAACGAAGCCCAGCGCGGTGAGCGCCTGCGTACCAGCAACGCCATTTCCGCGGAGCTAGCCGATTCGCGTACCAGCGCTGCCCAGGAAGCCCGCGCCGCCGTCGGTGCGCTTCAGGCACAGCTCGACCTGGCCAAGCTCAACCTGAGTTTCACCCGCGTCACCGCACCGATCAGCGGCCGTGTCAGCCGTGCGGAAATCACCGCCGGCAACCTGGTGACCGCTGACACCACGCCACTGACCAGCGTGGTCTCCACCGACAAGGTCTACGCCTACTTCGACGCGGACGAGCGTGTGTTCCTCAAGTACACCGAGCTCGCTCGCCAGGGTAAACGCGGCGCTACCACCCCGGTTTACATGGGCCTGTCCAATGAGGACGGCAACCCGCACCAGGGCGTGATGAACTTCGTCGATAACCAGGTCAACCCGAAGACCGGCACCATCCGTGGCCGCGCCGTATTCGACAACAGCGATGGCAGCTACACCCCGGGCCTGTATGCACGCCTGAAACTGGTGGGCAGCGGCACCTACAGCGCCATGCTGATCAACGATGAAGCGGTCGGTACCGACCTGGGCAAGAAGTTCGTGATCGTGATGGACGGCGACAACAAGACCGCCTACCGCGCGGTGGAACTGGGGCCGAAGATCGAAGGTTTGCGCATCGTGCGCAACGGCTTGAACAAGGACGACACCATCATCGTCAAGGGCCTGCAACGGGTACGTCCCGGTTCATCGGTCACCCCTGAAGTGATTCCGATGGCCAGCGAACAAACCCTCGCGGCACTCGCACAACAACGCCAAGCGCTGGAAGCCAGCAACCTGCCCCAAGTCGCGCCTGCCAAGGTCGCGCCGGGCACGGTTGTGAAACTGGCTGCCACGACCCCACGCGGTTAAGGGATTTTTACGATGAATTTTTCCCAATTCTTCATTTCGCGGCCGATCTTCGCAGCGGTGCTGTCGCTGCTGATCCTGATCGCCGGTGCGATCTCGCTGTTCCAGCTGCCGATCAGCGAATACCCGGAAGTGGTGCCGCCGACCGTGGTGGTCCGCGCCAACTTCCCCGGTGCCAACCCGAAAGTCATTGGTGAAACCGTGGCCGCTCCGCTGGAGCAAGCCATCACCGGCGTCGAGAACATGCTGTACATGTCCTCGCAGTCGACCGCCGACGGCAAGATCACCCTGACCATCACCTTTGCCCTGGGTACCGACCTGGACAACGCGCAGGTGCAGGTGCAGAACCGCGTGACCCGGACCGAGCCGAAACTTCCCGAGGAAGTGACGCGTATCGGTATCACCGTGGACAAGGCGTCGCCCGACCTGACGATGGTGGTGCACTTGACCTCGCCGGACAAACGCTACGACATGCTGTACCTGTCCAACTACGCGATCCTCAACATCAAGGATGAGCTGGCGCGGCTGGGCGGTGTCGGAGACGTGCAACTGTTCGGCATGGGCGACTACTCGCTGCGTGTCTGGCTCGACCCGAACAAAACCGCTTCGCGCAACCTGACCGCCACTGACGTTGTCACCGCCATTCGTGAACAGAACCGCCAGGTGGCCGCCGGTGCCTTGGGCGCTCCCCCTGCCCCGAATGCCCAAAGCTTCCAGCTGTCGGTCAACACGCAGGGCCGTCTGGTCAGTGAGGAAGAGTTCGAGAACATCATCATTCGCTCTGGCGACAACGGTGAAATCACCCGCCTCAAGGACATCGCTCGCGTCGAGCTGGGTTCCAGCCAGTACGCCCTGCGTTCGCTGCTGAATAATCAGCCGGCGGTGGCGATCCCGATCTTCCAGCGCCCCGGTTCCAACGCCATCGAGATTTCCAACGAAGTCCGGGCGAAAATGGCCGAGCTGAAGAAGAGCTTCCCCGAAGGCATGGACTTCAGCATCGTCTATGACCCGACGATCTTCGTGCGCGGCTCCATCGAGGCGGTGGTTCACACCCTCTTCGAAGCACTGATCCTCGTGGTACTGGTGGTGATCCTGTTCCTGCAGACCTGGCGCGCCTCGATCATTCCGTTGGTGGCGGTGCCGGTTTCGCTGATCGGTACCTTTGCCGTGATGCACCTGTTCGGTTTTTCGCTCAACGCCCTGTCGCTGTTCGGCCTGGTATTGGCCATCGGTATCGTGGTGGACGACGCCATCGTGGTGGTGGAGAACGTCGAACGGAACATCGAACTCGGATTGACCCCGGTGGAAGCCACCAAACGCGCCATGCGTGAAGTGACCGGCCCGATCATTGCCACGGCGCTGGTGCTGTGTGCGGTGTTCGTTCCGGCGGCGTTCATCTCCGGGTTGACCGGGCAGTTCTACAAGCAATTCGCCCTGACCATTGCGATTTCCACGGTGATCTCGGCCTTCAACTCGCTGACCCTGTCGCCGGCACTGGCTGCTGTGTTGCTCAAGGGCCACGACGCACCGAAAGACCGTTTCTCCAAGGTGCTGGACAAGATGTTTGGCGGCTGGTTGTTCCGTCCGTTCAACCGTTTCTTTGAAAAGGCCAGCCATGGTTATGTCGGTACCGTTGCCCGTGTGATCCGCTCAAGCGGCATCGCCCTGCTGCTGTACGCCGGCCTGATGGTCCTGACCTTCTTCGGTTTCTCCAGCACCCCGACCGGTTTCGTACCCGGCCAGGACAAGCAATACCTGGTGGCCTTCGCGCAATTGCCGGATGCCTCGAGCCTGGACCGCACCGAAGACGTGATCAAGCGCATGTCCGACCTGGCGCTGAAACAGCCTGGCGTGGAGAGCGCGGTGGCCTTCCCTGGCCTGTCGATCAACGGTTTCACCAACAGCCCGAACGCCGGCATTGTGTTCGTGACTCTCAAACCGTTCGACGAGCGTAAAGACCCGAGCATGTCCGCCGGTGCGATTGCCGGTGCCTTGAACGGCCAGTACGCGAACATCCAGGAAGCTTATATGGCGATCTTCCCGCCGCCGCCGGTGCAAGGCCTGGGCACTATTGGTGGTTTCCGCCTGCAGATCGAAGACCGGGGCAACCTGGGCTACGAAGAGCTGTACAAGGAAACCATGAACATCATCGCCAAGAGCCACAGCGTGCCGGAACTGGCTGGCCTGTTCACCAGCTACACGGTCAACGTGCCGCAGGTCGATGCGGCCATCGACCGGGAAAAAGCCAAGACCCACGGCGTGGCCGTCAGCGACATCTTCGACACCCTGCAGATCTACCTGGGCTCGCTGTATGCCAACGACTTCAACCGCTTTGGCCGCACCTATCAGGTCAACGTTCAGGCTGAGCAACAGTTCCGCCTCGAATCCGACCAGATCGGCCAGTTGAAGGTGCGTAACAACAAAGGCGAGATGATCCCGCTGGCGACCTTCATCAAGGTCAGCGACACCTCGGGCCCTGACCGCGTGATGCACTACAACGGCTTCATCACCGCTGAAATCAACGGTGCGGCAGCCCCCGGCTACAGCTCCGGCCAGGCCGAAAAAGCCATCGAGAAACTGCTCAAGGAAGAACTTCCGAACGGCATGACCTACGAATGGACCGACCTGACCTACCAGCAGATCCTGTCCGGCAACACCGCGCTGTTCGTGTTTCCGCTCTGCGTCCTGCTGGCGTTCCTGGTACTGGCGGCCCAGTACGAAAGCTGGAGCCTGCCACTGGCGGTGATCCTGATCGTACCGATGACCCTGCTGTCGGCCATCACCGGTGTGATCGCCTCCGGCGGTGACAACAACATCTTCACCCAGATCGGCCTGATCGTACTGGTGGGCCTGGCGTGCAAGAACGCGATCCTGATCGTCGAGTTTGCCAAGGACAAACAGCTGGAGGGCCTCAACCCGCTGGCTGCGGTTCTGGAAGCCTGCCGTCTGCGTCTACGGCCGATCCTGATGACCTCCTTCGCGTTCATCATGGGTGTTGTGCCGTTGGTGTTCTCCAGCGGTGCCGGTGCCGAAATGCGTCACGCCATGGGTGTGGCGGTGTTCTCCGGGATGCTCGGGGTGACCTTCTTCGGTCTGTTGCTGACGCCAGTGTTCTACGTATTGATTCGTAACTTTGTCGAGCGTGGCCAGGCGCGCAAAGCCGCCAAGGTCGCCCTGAAGCTGGAGTCGCATTGATGAGTTTGAAAGCCTTCCTGCCGAGCCTGCTGGTCCTGGCCTTGAGTGCCTGTGCCGTGGGCCCGGATTACCAGACGCCAAACACCGAGGCGGCCAACATCACGGCCGCCACTGATGGCGCCGCCGGCCAGAAGAACTTTGACCGTTCGCGTTTCGAAGGCATCTGGTGGCAGCAGTTCGAAGACCCGACCCTCAACCAGTTGGTGACGCAATCGCTCAAGGGCAACCGTGATTTGCGCGTCGCGTTTGCCCGCTGGAAAGCCGCACGGGCGATCCGCGATGACATCAGTAACGACAACTTGCCGGTCGTCACCAGCCGTGTCAGCAGTGACTTGGGCAAGGGCCAGATTCCGGGCCAGACCACCGACCGGGTCAACAGCGAACGCTACGACCTGGGCCTGGACATGGCCTGGGAGATCGACCTGTTTGGCCGTATCCAGCGCAACCTGGAATCAGCGAATGCCGAGCAACAGTCGCTTGAAGCCGATCTGTACCAGCTGCAAGTGACCATGATTGCCGAACTGGTGGATGCCTACGGTCAACTGCGCGGCGCGCAACTGCGGGAAAAGATCGCCCTGGCCAACCTGGAGAACCAGCAGGAGTCGCGCAAGATCACCATCAACCTGCGTGATGCCGGCGTCGGCGATCAACTCGATGTGGAACGTGCCGATGCCCGCCTGGCGTCGGTCGAAGCCAGCGTGCCGCAATTGCAGGCCGAGCAGGTTCGGGAGAAGAACCGTATCGCCACGCTGCTGGGCGAGCGTCCGGACAAGCTGACCGTGGACCTGAGCCCGAAAGACTTGCCGGCGATTGCCAAGGCCTTGCCGATCGGTAATCCGGGTGAACTGCTGCAACGCCGGCCGGACATTCGCAGTGCCGAGCGCAAACTGGCGTCGGCCACGGCGCGGATCGGCGTGGCGAAGGCCGACCTGTTCCCGCAAGTCAGCCTCAGCGGCTTCCTGGGCTTCACCGCCGGGCGCGGTTCGCAAATCGGTTCCTCGGCGGCCAACGCCTGGGCGCTCGGCCCGAGCATCACCTGGGCAGCGTTCGACCTGGGCAGCGTGCGCGCCCGTTTGCGCGCCGCCGACGCCGATGCCGAAGGCGCGCTGGCGACGTACGAGCAGCAAGTGTTGCTGGCCCTGGAAGAATCGGAAAACGCGTTCAGCGACTACGGCAAACGCCAACAGCGCCTGATTTCGCTGATTCGCCAGAGCGAGTCCAGCCGTTCCGCTGCCGATCTCGCCGAGATTCGCTACCGCGAAGGCACCGCCGATTTCCTCGTGCTGCTCGACGCCCAGCGTGAACGCCTGGCGGCCGAGGACACCCAGGCACAGGCTGAAGTCGATCTGTATCGCGGCATCGTCGCGATCTACAAGGCCCTCGGAGGCGGCTGGCAGCCCGAGACGGTCGCCAGCAATTAACCCGAAGTTTTCAAGCGCTCCTTTGGTTGGCCGCAACCAACCAATTCCCTTGCCCTGCGTCTCATTCGGTCGCGGGGCTTTTTTTTGGTTCTTCACGCATTTCCGGGGAACTGTAGGAGCCAGCCTGCTGGCGATGGACTCAAGTGCGCCGCGTTTATCCAGTTCACACGCGTAATCGTTGACGACCATCGCTGCGATGCGGCGACCCGACAAGCCAGCTCCTACAAGGGATCTTGCCCACGCTGAAACTGTAGGAGCCAGCCTGCTGGCGATGGACTCAAGTGCGCCGCGTTTATCCAGTTCACACGCGTAATCGTTGACGACCATCGCTGGCAAGCCAGCTCCCACAGGGGACCGCGTCCGAGTCAAAACCAGTGAAAGCCCCAAAAAAAAAGGTTCTTCACGGAACCTTTTTTTTCCTTTCCAAAGCAATGCATATCCCTTGTAGGAGCGAGCTTGCTCGCGATGGACTCAAGAGCGCGGCGTTTAGTCAGTAAGCACGCGGTATCGTTAACGACCATCGCTGGCAAGCTCGCGCCTACAGGGGGCGGTTATTACCGGTCTTTGGATTTTTGGTTTTCCTGGACGGTCACGGTGGCCGTGGTCCCCGCCCTGAGCTTGTCTTTACCGGCATAGTCGGCATCGATCTCGATCCGCACCGGCACCCGCTGCGCCAGTTTGATCCAGGTGTAACTGGGGTTGATGTTGGCCAACAAGCGACCGCCCGGAAGGTTTTCCCGATCGGCGATGGCAAAGGCGATGCTCTGCACTTTGCCGCCGAACGTTTCGCCACTCATCAATTCGATTCTGACCCGGTCGCCCTCGCCGATCCGTGGCAACTTGGTTTCTTCAAAGTAACCGCTGACATAGAACGAATCGCTGTCCACCAGCGCCAGCAACGGACCACCGGCCGAGGCGTAGTCGCCCTCCCGGGTCAGCAGATTGGTGACAAAGCCGGTCACCGGGGAGACGACATGGGTGCGCTGCAAGTCGAGCTCCGATTGAGTCAGGGCCGCAATGGCGAGTTGCACGTTGGCCTGGGCCAACACCAGATTGGCCTGATTTCGCAGTAGATCAGCCTGGGCCACCGACACATCAGTGTTGGCTTTTTCCCACTCTTCGCCGGAAATCGCCGAACGATCCTTGAGCGTGCGCCGCCGTTGCTCCTCGCTCTGACGCTGCTTGAGCAACGCCTCGCTGGCGGTAATGGACGCCTGGGCCTGCCCGAGCGAGGCTTTCGACACCTCGACGGCCCGCTTGGCATGCTCCACCGCCAGCGTGTAACGCGCCGGATCGATCTCCAGCAGCGCCTGGCCCTTGTTCACATGTTGGTTGTCCTGCACGGCCAGGCTGACGATTCGCCCCGAGACATCGGCGGACAAGGTCACCACATCGGCACGCACCCGGGCATCCCGGGTCCAGGGGGCACGGGTGTAATGCTCCCAGGCGAACCAGCCCAGGATCAAGGCCAGCAGTACCACCGCCAGCGTCGTGAGTCGGGGAAGGATATTCTTCAAGGCATCAGGCTCCCATCACCAGTATCAACGTGGCGCAGACACAGACGTACAACGCGCCTTCGAACAAGGCCTCATGCCAGACGAACTGCAGCACACCGAGGCGTCGCAGCACCCAGTCCAGCAGCAGGAAAATCGGCAAGCCCAGCAGCAGCGCCTGGGCGATCGGGGGCAGATAGGCGCCACCCACTTCCAGATCAATGGGCAAGGACAGGGTCTCCTTCAATGCCGGAGGGTTGAAAGTAGCCGCGATAACGCTCGACGAACGACACCACGATCAACAGCGCCACGCGCATGCGGAACACCGACCACAAGCGGTCATGGACATCGGTATGCAGGGCGTCCAGTTCGTCGCCCAGGGCGTGCAGGTTATCGAGCACCCGTGCCACTTCAACCCCGGGCCGGCCGGCGACCAACCTGCCCGTTTCCCGGACGGTGGAAAACAGGCGACTTTGCAGATCCGCACTCAACAGTGCGTTGTTCTGCCCCTGCTGCCTGAGCTGATTCATGGCAATCCCCAGCGCCATGCAGGCCAGGCTGACTTGAAAGCGTTCATGGGATTGTGGGTCCTGGGTCGCCGGCAGCAGCCCCAGCATCATGGTCAGGCGATCCACCATGCGGCTCTCGAAAGCAAACTGCTGTTCATCGGTCGGCGCGGTTTTCAGCAAGGCGTACACCTGCTCGCAGTTCTCTTTATAAAGCCGCCTCATGCGCAAATCCGGTCTGAACGGAAAGATCAGCGCATAGACGCTCAACGCCAGCACCGTCGCGCAGGTATAGGCCCCGGCAAATTCGAACCACTGGCTCGCGGTGTTTTGACCGATCCCCACGTTCAACGGACCGAGCAGTAGAAAAGTCGTGAGCCCCAGACCAATGCCGGTGCCTGTCGTGGCTGGACTGGCCAGCCCCACCGCAACGGCATAGAGCAAGGGCGCCAACAGCAAGGCAAGCATCTCGAAATTACTGATCATCGGCACGAACATGAACTGCAGGAGCGCCGAGGCCACCAGTGCCAGCCCGAAGCCCCTTGCGTAGCTTTGCACGGCCAGCAGCGGCCTTGGAAACGTCGACATCAGCGAGCAAAGGATGCCCACCAGCACCATCCCGCCTCGCGCACCGTCCCAGCCGGTTTCGATCCAGATCAGGCCGCAAATCAACAGCGCGGAAAAAGCCCGGATGGCATTCATGGTCGCCAGGGTGAAGTCCAGATGCAGCGGATTTTCCCGTCCGCGGAACACGCTGCTGGCCGGTCGCCCGCTCTGGATGGCATCACTCAATTCCAGGATCTGCTCCAGCTGCTGCAGCAGGCGAGCCTGCTCCCAGCGCAGCGACCAGGCCAGCGAGCGCAAGGTGGCCGGCAACGGCTCGGTCAATTGTTCGGCTCTGTAGGCCAGCTCATCGAAGCGTTGTTGCAGCGACGTGAAATGATGGCGCTTGTCACTGGAAAGCGAACGCCCCTCCCGCGCCAGCTCATCGAGAAACGCCAGTTCTTCGGCACGCAAACGTTGAATTTCTTCGGGTAACTCGCCCTCCCAGCGCTCGGTCAACAGCAGTCGCTGGTGGCGCAGGGCTGTCAGCCGCGCGGTCAACAATACCAATTGGTTGCCCAATAGTTGCACCAGGCCATTGGCACTGCGCAACCGCGGCGCATCGAAGTACATGTGCCGGCGCACGCCCTCCAGGCCGCTGATCTGGCCCAACAGCTGCATTTGCCGCTGCTGGAAATCCGCTTCGCTTTCTTCGGTGCGGATGACGGCGCTGGCATGGGTGGCCAGCAACCGGGTGATCTGGTCGATCCTGGCGAAGTAGTCACGGGCCACGGTTTCCGGCCTGGCGGTCAGCAGGCTGACCAGACACACGCAGGCCACCGCCAGCAAGGTCTCGGTGACGCGGGTCACCGCCAGCAGAAACATGCCGTCCTGATCCGGCACCGCCAGCAAGGCCACCACCACGGCGGTGTAGCCGCTGAGGACAAACGCCCCGGAACTGGTATAGCGTAACAAGGTGCCACCGGCGGTGCACAACGCCAGCCACAACGCCAGGGTGGTGATGAACGGCAGCGGAGCCTGGGGAAAGATCGCCATGATCAACACCGCCACGGCCGCGCCCAACGTGGTGCCGATCACCTGGCCAAAACTGCGGGCCAGCACCATGCCGCCCAGTGGCTGGCTGATGATGACCACGGCCATGATCGACCACTTGGGCTGGTCCAGATCGAACAAAAACGCCAGGTACAGGGTCAATAACCCGGCCGCGATGGTTCGCAAGGCAAACAGCAACACCCCGGGCCCGGGGTTGAGCATGGCTTTGAAGTACTGCAACAACGCTTGCATGGGAACACCCGTCGACACACCTCCAGCAAGCGTAGTCACTGCGGCGGTGCCTCGAGAGGTTTTGCTGGCGACGCGGCTTGCAGGCCCGTTGATTGCCGGCGGGAGGGCTTTTCCACGGCTTGAATCGTCAGTGAACGTCGTCAAGGTTTGACTCAAGGCCTGGCCTGACCGAAGCTGGCGCCTTTGTAAAAGTTCGCCAGCTTCCGGATTCCTGCATGCCCCAGTCCCGCCGCTATCTGTTTATCAGCCTCGTCGCCCTGCTCGTCATCGGCCTTGCATGGTTTTCCCTGCGCGATACCACCCCGGTGGTTCCCGAAGCCATCAAGCACGGTTACAGCGAAGCGCTGGCTGCGGCCCGCGGCGGTCAACCCGGTGCCGCGCGGGTGCTCTATCAGCAGTTGAAGCGTCCGGACCTGTCCCCCAAGCGCCGTGTCTGGTTGCATGCCGAGCTGCCCAATTATCCAAGCTCGGTGGCCCTGAAACTGGCGGATGCCGACTTGCAGAACGAGTCGCCCGAAGTGCGCATCGCCGCGATCAGGAGCATCAGCGCCCTGGTACCCAACGGCCAGCGCAGTCTTTTGCTGGGGCCATTGCTCGATGACAGCGAACAAAACGTGCGGCTGGCGGCAATCAATGCGCTGCTGGGGTTGTCCCCGGATGAACTCGGCTTGTATTTCGGACCGCTGGAGCAAGCCATCGATGCCTGGGAGCTGGTGCTCAAGAGCGAACCGCAAAGCGCCGAAAACCAATACCAACTGGCCCGGCTGCACCTGCACAACGCCGAACTCAAGGAAGCGCAACAGGCGCTGGACAACACCCTGCGCCTGGCGCCGGACAACTTGCCGGCGCTGGTGCTGCAAATCGAAGTGCTGGACAAACAGGGCCAGAACGACGCCGCCCGGCAGCTATTGGCCAGGCAACTGCAGGCACAGCCCAACTCGGCCTATCTGCAACATGCCCTGGGGCTCTGGCTACTGCATCACGACCAAAGCGAATTCGCCCTGCTCGGCCTGTCCAAGGCCGTCGAGCTTGAACCCGATAACCGGGATTACCGCTACGACCTGGCGACCACGCTGCGCGGTGAGCAGGAGCTCGAAGCGGCGCAGATACAGTTGCAGGAAATCGTTCAGCGCCATCCAAACGATCGCAAGGCACGGGTGCTGCTGATCAACTACTGGAAGGAAAGCGGGCAGTTGCAAAACGTGCAGATCCTGACGGCCCAGCTCGAACAGATGAATCCCGATGATCCGTCATTGCAGCAGGGGCTCTGAAAACAAAAGATCGCAGCCTTCGGCAGCTCCTACATGTGAGTACGTCACCCTGTAGGAGCTGCCGAAGGCTGCGATCTTTTTGCGTTAAAAAAGGTTGAACGCTCGTCCCGGCCAAAGGTCAAGTGAAAAGGCAGCCCGTTGCGGCACTTCGAAGTAGCTGCCTCATTGCTCCTGGCCATGAGAGGACTCTTATTTGACTCTAAGCAACGAATTGAACCGTACCAAGGCGGCCACCGGTATCGAAGGCCTTGACGATATCCTCGATGGAGGACTGTCCCGCGGTCACGTGTTTTTACTGGAAGGCGAGCCGGGAACCGGCAAGACCACGGTGGCGCTGCAGTTCCTGTTGGCTGGCGCGCAAGCCGGCGAGCGCTCGTTATACATCACGCTGTCCGAGACCGAACGCGAGCTGCGCCAGGGTGCCTTGTCCCATGGTTGGGAGATGGACGACAACGTCCACATCTTCGAGCTGACGCCTCCGGAAAACCTGCTCAATGCCGACCAGCAGCAGACGCTGCTTTACTCCTCCGACCTTGAACTGGGCGAGGCCACCCGCCAGATTTTCGAAGTGGTCGAACGGGTCAAACCGACCCGCGTAGTCCTGGACAGCCTTTCCGAAATTCGCCTGCTGGCCCAAAGCTCGCTGCGCTATCGCCGGCAGATCCTGGCCATCAAACATTATTTCGTGCGTTACGACGCCACGGTCTTGCTGCTCGACGACCTGACCACCGAGTCCCTGGACAAGACCGTGCACAGCGTCGCCCACGGCGTGATTCGCCTGGAAGAGTTGACGCCCAATTACGGTGCCGAGCGACGGCGCGTGCGTGTGGTGAAGTACCGCGGCCAGAAATATCGGGGCGGCTTTCATGACTTCACCATCACCGGCGACGGCGTGCATGTATTTCCGCGTCTGGTGGCTGCCGAACATCGCGGCCAATACCTGCGCCAGCAATTGACCAGCGGCATCCGGGAAATGGATGCGCTGCTGGGCGGCGGTATCGAAACCGGTTCCAGCACCTTGATTCTCGGTCCGGCCGGGACCGGCAAATCGCTGATCTCCATGGTGTTCGCCGCCGCGGCGGTGGCCCGGGGTGAAAAAGCCGCGTTGTTCATCTTCGATGAAGAGCTGGGGTTGCTGTTCGAGCGCATGAAGAACATCGGCATCGATTTGCAGGCCCTGCAAGACAGCGGCAATTTGCTGGTCGAACAGGTGGACGCCGCCGAGCTGTCTCCCGGCGAGTTCTCCTACCGGGTCCGGCGCTGTGTCGACGAAGGCAATATCAAAACCGTGGTGATCGACAGCATCAATGGCTATCAGGCGGCAATGCCGGAAGAGAACGCCCTGGTGCTGCACATGCACGAGCTGTTGCTGTACCTCAATCGACAAGGCGCCGCGACCTTCATGACGGTTGCCCAGCATGGCCTGGTCGGCGATATGCAGACCCCGGTCGACATCACCTACCTGGCCGATACAGTGATCCTGCTGCGTTACTTCGAAGCCCTGGGCAAGGTACGCCGGGCCATTTCTATCATCAAGAAACGCACCGGCAGTCATGAATCGACCATCCGTGAATACCGCATCAGCGCCCAGGGCATGACCATCGGCGAACCGCTGGAAGCCTTCCAGGGCGTACTGCGCGGAGTGCCCACCTATCTCGGGGCGAGCAACCCCTTGCTTGCGGAAGATATCCGGTGACTGCGGTGCTGGCGACACCCGAGCGCACCCTCATCCTTGCGCCGCGAGGGCGTGACAGCCAGATTGCCTTGATGATGCTCAACGAAGCCGGGTTTCACGGGGTGATCAGCCAGGACCTGCCGGGGCTGTGCGCCGAGTTGGAACTCGGTGCCGGCCTGCTGCTGATTTCCAGCGAAGCGCTGCTGGGCAGTGATCTCGAACCGCTGATCCGGCTGATTGAACAGCAGCCCGCGTGGTCGGACCTGCCGATCGTGTTAATGACGCACCATGGCGGCCCGCAACAGAATCCGGCATCCCGTTTCGGCCCGCAATTGGGCAATGTCACCTTCCTCGAACGGCCCTTTCACCCGATCACACTGATCAGTCTGGTCACCACCGCCTTGCGCGGACGGCGACGACAGTACGAGGCCAGGGATCGGCTGATCGACCTGAGCCAGAGTGAATTGCGCCTGCAAAACACCCTCGAAACCCTCGAGCAGCAGGTGGAAGAGCGCACCGCGCAACTGCGTCACAACGAAGAGGCGCTGCGCCAGTCGCAGAAAATGGAAGCCGTCGGCCAGCTCACCGGCGGCATCGCCCATGACTTCAACAACATGCTGACCGGCATCATCGGCAGCCTGGAATTGTTGCGTCGACGCCTGGCCCGGGGGCGTACCGAAGACCTGGACAGCCTGATCGACCTGGGGGTGACCTCGGCCAACCGCGCGGCGGCCTTGACTCACCGCCTGCTGGCGTTTTCCCGCCGCCAGTCGCTGGACTCCAAACCCGTGGAGATGAATGCCCTGGTGATCTCCATGGATGAACTGCTGCAACGCAGCATCAACGAAAGCATTCGCCTGGACATGCAACTCGATGAGCAGCTCTGGGTAGCCGAAGCCGACCCCAATCAACTGGAAAGCGCCCTGCTCAACCTGGTGATCAACGCCCGCGACGCCATGCCCAATGGCGGCAGGCTGGTGGTCTCTACCTCAAA
Organism: Pseudomonas laurylsulfatiphila; assembly: GCF_002934665.1. Classification (GTDB taxonomy): domain Bacteria; phylum Pseudomonadota; class Gammaproteobacteria; order Pseudomonadales; family Pseudomonadaceae; genus Aquipseudomonas; species Aquipseudomonas laurylsulfatiphila. The sequence goes on from NZ_NIRS01000001.1 coordinate 88,873, forward strand.
CCGGCACCTTGACGAGGACTTTGCTCAGTCCCAGAGCAATCTCGATGCCGGTGATTACGTGGTGCTCAGCGTCACCGACACCGGTTGCGGCATGGCACAAAGCATCGTCAACCGGGCCTTTGACCCGTTCTTCACCACCAAGCCCATCGGCCAGGGCACCGGGCTGGGTTTGTCCATGATCTATGGCTTCAGCAAGCAGTCAGGCGGTCATGTCGTCATCCACAGCGTAGTGGGCGAAGGCACCACGGTGAGTCTGTTTCTGCCACGCTTTGGAGGTGACCTGCCTCAGGAGCATCCGGTCAATGTCGAACACCCGCCCTTCGCCAACCATGGCGAAACGGTATTGATCGTCGAGGACGATCCGGCGGTGCGGGTGCTGGTCAGCACGGTGTTGAGCGACCTGGGTTATGCCTTCGTCGAAGCCTGTGATGGCGATAGCGCGGTGCCGATACTCGATTCGGCCCAGCGCATCGACCTGCTGATCAGCGATGTCGGCCTGCCCGGCATGAATGGCCGGCAACTGGCGGAAATCGGCCGGCAGTTGCGGCCCGATCTCAGGGTGCTGTTCATCACCGGCTACGCCGAGCACGCCGCAGTGCGCGGCGGGTTCCTCGATCCGGGCATGCAGATGATCACCAAGCCGTTCACCTTCGATCTGTTGACGGCGAAGGTGCGGGAGATGATCAGCGCCTGAATGCTTACGAAAGCATGTCCTGCATCAGTTCCTGCAATTTATCCAGATCGAATGGTTTGTCCAGGATCGGCGCCTTGCGCGTGATCGGGCTGTCGGTCTCACGGATTTCCTGGGCGTAGCCGCTGATGAAGATCACCTTGAGTTCCGGTCGCAGCTTCACGGCGGGTTCGGCGATCTGCACGCCGGAGATTCCACCGGGCAGGCGGAAGTCAGTGATCATCATGTCCAGGTGGGGTTTGCTCGCCAGGATTTCAAACGCCTGTTCGCCGTTTTCGGCCTGCAATACGCGATAACCCTCGCCCGACAGGTAAGCGGACAGCACCATCAGAATCGAGGGATCGTCCTCGACAACGAGTACTACGTCTTGTGCATCTTCGCTCATGGGAAGCCTTTGTTCGGTCAATTGCTGCTGATACGACCGTGGGGTCGATCAGAGGTTGCGTTTATCTGGCTGTTTTCCTACAGCGGCAGACAAACGCGAAACAAGGCGCCCTCGCCAATCCGGCTCTGGACGGTGATTGTACCGCCATGGGCGGTCACGATCTGTTCTGAAATAAACAATCCCAGGCCCAGTCCGGCGACGGCCTGTCTGGCCGATACGCGCTCGAACTGTTGGAATATGCGCGTCTGGTTTTCTTCGCTGATCCCGATCCCCTGGTCGCGCACGTCGACCAGCGCCTGGCCTCCTTCACTGTATACCTTCACCGAGACCGGGCTCTTGGCCCCGTAGCGCAAGGCATTGGTCAACAGGTTGGATATGACCTGTTCAATACGAAATTCATCCCAGTTTCCGATCACCGGTTGCTCGGCATCGAGGGTGACCGACGTCTCGGCGGCGTCGATCTGCCGGGAAAAGTTGTGCAGCAAATCGCGAACCAGCGTCGAAAGATCGAACCGCGTCGGCCGGATCGACAGCTTTCCGGTGCGAATGCGCGAGACATCGAGCATATCCTCGATCAAGCGAATGAGGCTTTTGATCTGCCGCTCGTCGCGGTCGACCATGGCGTGCATCTTGTCCAGGGTGAAGGCGGCGGCGTTGTCCCGGGCCAGGTGCATCTTGCGCAGCTGGGTTTCAAGGATCAGGCCGTTGAGCGGCGTGCGCACTTCGTGGGCGACGATGGACATGAAGTCATCGCGCATGCGCACCGCCTGTTGCAGTTCCAGCTGGGTGTTCTGCAGTTGCTTGAGCAGGGCTTCCTGTTCGCGGCGACTTTGCTCAAGGGCCAGCACTTGTTCCTTCATCGCCTTGCTCTGGCGGTACAGGTCGACGAACACATTGACCTTGCTCTTGACCGCGTGGATGTCCAGTGGCTTGTGCAGAAAGTCCACGGCACCGCTTTCATAGCCCTTGAACGCGTAGTCCATTTCACGCCCGGCGGCGCTGACGAAAACGATCGGGATGTTCTTGGTTTTTTCGGTGCCGCGCATCAACTCGGCCAGCTCGAAGCCATTCATGCCCGGCATTTGCACATCGAGGATGGCCATGGCGAATTCATGCTGCAACAGCAGTGACAAGGCTTCGTCGGCGGACAGCGCCTTGTACACAATCCGGTCCTCACGCTTGATCAGCGCTTCGAGCGCCAGCAGATTTTCCGGCAGATCGTCCACGATCAGCAGTTTGGCCTGGATATTACTCAGCATGCGATTCGTTCCATCTCGACAAGCAGACGGCCGATGCCGCGTACAGAAAGTATGTGGTCTGGCCGGTGCATGTCCAGCGCAGCCTGGGGCATGGTGGCGACCTGAGCCTCTTGCGGGTCTTGCACGATGGTGATGCCACCGCGCTGTTTGACCTGGGCCAGCCCGCGCGCGCCATCGCGGTTGGCGCCTGTGAGCAAGACTGCAGCGAGCCCGGTCCCGTAGGCATCGGCAGCCGATTCGAACAGGTAATCGATGGCGGGTCGCGAATGATGCACTCGAGGCTCCAGGCTCAGGGAAAAGCTGCGATCCCGCTCCACCGACAGGTGATAACCGGGCGCGGCGAAATACAGCGTGCCGGCCTCGACCGCGGTCTTGTCGCACGCCTCCAGCACCGGCATGGCAACACGGCGGGCAAACACATCCGCCAACTGGCTGCGGCGTTCGTCCGGCAGGTGCAGCACGACAATAATCGGCAACGCAAAACCTTCGCGCAGCGGGCCGAGGATGTTCAACAGCGCCTCAACGCCACCGGCGGAGGCACCGATCACGATCGCTTCGATAGCTGACAGGTTCGTTGCACTGTTCATGTTTTTCGATAGATCCGTTCTTGTTTGACCAGCGGCTCGAATTCATCGCCAAAAGCCGAGAAATCCGGGGTTTCCTTGCTGCCCAACACCAGGAAACCGCGATGGCAGAGGGACTCATGAAACAGTCCGAACGCCCGATCCTGAAGTTTTTTATTAAAATAAATCAAAACGTTACGACATGAAATTAATTGAGTTTCGGAGAACACACTGTCCGTCGCCAGGCTGTGATCGGCGAAGGTCACATTCTCGCGCAATGTCTTGTCGAAAATCGCGTACCCATAGGCCGCCGTATAGTAGTCGGCAAACGAACACTGGCCACCGGCCTGCTGGTAATTAGCAGTGTAGGCACGGACGTTCTCCATCGAGAAAATCCCTTGCTTGGCTTTTTCCAGGGAGCGCGGATTGATGTCGGTCGCGTAGATGATCGTTCGGTCGAGCAAGCCCTCTTCGCGCAACAGAATGGCCATCGAATACACCTCTTCCCCGGTGCTGCATCCGGCGATCCAGATCTTGATCGAAGGGTAGGTTCGCAGCAGCGGTACCACTTCCTTGCGGATGGCCAGGAAGTGCGAGGGGTCACGAAACATTTCGCTGACCGGGATGGTCAGCAATTGCAGCAATTGCATGAAAGCGGCCGGATCGTGCAGGACCTTTTCCTGCAACGCCGAAATGGTCTGGCACTCGAACTGACTCAACGCATGGTTGACCCGACGCTTGATCGACGCGCCGGAGTAATCGCGAAAGTCGTAGCTGTACTTGAGGTAAATCGCCTCGATCAACAAGCGCAATTCGATTTCGCTGCTGCGCTCCCCTGAAAAATGGCGCTCCACTAGATGCGTTCCATCTTCGGTAACCACACGCGAATCAGCGAAAACAGGCGGTCCAGGTCGATGGGCTTGGCCAGGTAGTCGTTGGCGCCGGCTTGCAGGCAGCGCTCCTGATCGTCCTTCATGGCCTTGGCCGTCACCGCGATGATCGGCAATTTGCGCCAACGCGGGACCTTGCGGATTTCAACGGTGGCTTCAAAGCCATCCATCTCCGGCATCATCACGTCCATCAACACCAGATCGATGTCCTCCACTTCATTGAGTCGTTCAATCGCTTCCCGGCCGTTGCGACCAATGACCACGACTGCGCCCTTTTGCTCCAGTGCACTGGTGAGGGCGAAAATGTTGCGCACATCATCATCCACCAGCAGCACCTTGCGGCCTTCGAAGACCCGGTCGCGACTGCGGGCGACCTTGAGCATCTTCTGCCGGTCATGGGACAACCGTGATTCGACTTTGTGCAGAAAAAGTGTCACCTCGTCCAGCAGCCGCTCCGGCGAACGCGCGCCCTTGATGATGATCGAACGCGAATACTTGCGCAGTTCAGCCTCTTCATCGCGGGTCAGGTTGCGCCCGGTATAGACGATGACGGGCGGAAAGGAGCAGATGTCTTCGGTGGACATGCGCTTGAGCAAGTCGTTGCCGAGCATGTCAGGCAGCTTGAGGTCGATGATCATGCAATCGAAGACCGACGTGCGCAGCAGGTCCAGTGCCTCCTGCGCCAGGCCAACGGCGGTGATCTCTATATCATCGTCGCCGATCAGGCGGGCAATGCTGTCGCGTTGCAAGTCGTCGTCCTCGACCAGCAGCACACGTTTGACCTTCTGGGTCAGCTTGGCCTCAAGGCGCGCAAATACGTCCTTGAGTTCCTCGCGGGTGGTGGGTTTGACCGCATAGCCGATGGCGCCCATGTGCATCGCCGCCTCGACCCGGTCTTCGACCGAAATCACATGCACCGGGATGTGCCGGGTTTCGGCGTGCTCCTTCAGGCGTTGCAGCACGGTCAGGCCGGAATGATCCGGAAGCCGCATGTCCAGCAGGATCGCGTCGGGGATGAACGCCTTGGCCAGGTCGTAGCCTTCGTCGGCGCCATGGGCCACCAGGCACTGATAACCCAGCTCATGGGCAAGGTCGTAGAGGATGTGCGCAAAGTTCGACTCGTCCTCCACCACCAGAATGCAGCGGCTGGTGAACGGCCCTTTGTGGCGGTCGTCGTCGAAACGCGCAATGTCGACTTCGGCCATCAGTGGCGACAACGTGGGCGGCACTGCATTCGGCGCAGCCGCCACCGCAACCGCTCGCATCGGCTCGACAGGCACTTCGCCCGGTTCGACGTACTGCTGCGGCAAGACCAGGGTGAACACACTGCCCTGCCCCGGCTTGCTGGTCACGCTGATGGAACCGCCGAGCAACGCGGCCAGATCGCGGGAGATCGACAGGCCCAGCCCGGTGCCGCCGTAACGCCGATTGGTGGTGCCATCGGCCTGACGGAAGGCTTCGAAAATGCTGTCGTGCTGATCCGCCTCGATACCGATCCCGGAATCGCGGATGCTGAACGCGATGCCGTCATTCGGCGCCGCGGCGACGGACAGGCCGACGCTGCCGCTTTCAGTGAACTTCACGGCGTTGGACAACAGGTTCTTGAGCACCTGCTCCAGGCGCTGGCGGTCGGTGAACAGCATCGGCGGCGCGCCGTCCAGCAAATCCACCTGGAAATCCAGCTGCTTGTCCGTGGCCAATGGTTGGAACAGGCCGCGCAGGCCATCGACCAGGCGCGCCACGCTGGTGTTCTCCGGACGGATTTCCAGCTTGCCGGCCTCGACTTTGGAAATGTCCAGAATGTCGTTGATCAGGTTGAGCAAGTCATTGCCGGCGGAGTAGATCGACTCGGCGAACTTCACTTGCTCGGCCGTGAGGTTTTCTTCCGGGTTTTCCGCCAGCAGCTTGGCCAGGATCAACGAACTGTTGAGCGGCGTGCGCAGCTCGTGGGACATGTTGGCGAGGAATTCGGACTTGTACTTGCTCGAACGCTGCAATTCCAGCGCGCGCTCTTCGAGCTGGATCTGCGCCTGATTGAGTTCGGTGTTCTTCAGGTCCATGGCGTCGCGTTGCTCGGCCAGCACTTCAGCCTGCTCGGCGAGTTGTTCGTTGGTCTGCTCCAGCTCCACCTGCTGGGTTTCCAGGTGCGCCTGGGACTCCTTGAGCACCCGCGACTGTTCTTCGAGCTCTTCGTTGGCGGTCTTGAGTTCTTCCTGCTGCACCTGCAACTCTTCATTGAGTTGCTGAGTTTCGGCCAGCACTTCCTGCAGGCGATGGCGATAGCGTGCGGCCTCGATGGACGTGCCGATGTTGCTGGCAATCAACTCCAGCAACGCAACATCGCGGTCATCCAGCGGACGCAGGAAACCCAACTCGATCACACCATTGACCCGGCCGTCGTCGCTGGTCGGCACCACCAGCACACTGCGCGGCAATCCGTCACCGAGGCCGGAGCTGACCTTGAAATAATCCCCCGGCACCTCGTCCAGGCGAATCAACCGCGCCTGCTGCGCCACCTGACCGACAATGCCTTCATCGCTGTAAATCTGCTGATCCCGCTCTTCCTGTTCGCGGGAAAAACCGTAGCTGGCGATGCGCCTGAGACCGCCGTGGTCTTCCCGAACATAGAGCGCCGCCACGGCAGTACCGAGGTACTGCGCGCAAAATTGCAGGATGTTGCGTCCCAGCAGGTTCAGGCTCAACTGTCCCAGCACCTGCTCGGCGAGCTCGGTCTGACCGTTGCGCAGCCAGGCCTGTTGCTCCAGGCGCTGGGCACTGGCTTGTTGGGCGGCGAGATTGACGCTGTAGCTTTGCGACAGGCTGAGCAAATCACGCCGCCCGACGTACGCCAGCAAGCCACTGACACCGGCGATGAACAACAGATAGAGGCTGATGCTCCAGACCGTGGTGCGGCGCACCTCATCATTGCGCGTGGCGCGCAACTGTTGTTCGGTATCGATCACCTCCTCGAACTGCTTGCGAATTTCATCGGTCAGGCGTTTGCCGCGCCCGGCCTTCACTACCGAGCGATAATCACCGCTGCTGCGCTGCAAATCGATCAACGATTGCGCATAGCTGGCCCACTCCTGTTGCAACGCCTGCAACCGCAGCAAGCGGTCGGTCTGCACAGGGTTGTCGGCGGTCAGCTCGAGCAAGGTGTTGAGGGCCACGGCAACCCGCGGCTTGGCGGTTTCGTAGGGATCGAGGAAATGCTCGTCGCCACTGAGCAGGAAACCGCGCATCCCGGTTTCCAGGTCCACGGTCAGCTTGACCGCTTCATTGGCGTTATTGATCACCCGGTCGGTGTGTTCCACCCACTGGATCGTCGACAGCAGATACGTGATCAGCGAAACGAAGAACACCGCGCTGATAAGGCCCAGACCCAACGGCAGGCTGATATTGCGGCTCAGGAGTTTACGAAATCGTTGCTCATCAACCGAGGACGCGGAGGTCATGGGGCAGGCCTTGTCGAACTGTCAGGATGCAAGGAGTTTGCCCCAAAACTGGCACATTGATCCATTTTTCTGACATGTTTTCGCGCAAACTCCTACATTCCGCTGCGCCCGCGTAAAACGGCGGGTTATCCTTGCTGACCTGCGTCGCATTCTTTTTTGCGCCACCTCGGGAACTTGTCTGGATCTGCCACTTACTGATGCAAGAGGCCGGTGGATTTCCAGCGACCGGCAATGCCAATCTTTTCAGGAAGTCCACTATGTCATCCGCCAACCCCCACACCATCCTCGTCGTCGAAGACGATGCCATCGTGCGCATGCTGATTGTCGACGTACTGGAGGAGCTGGAGTTCAAGGTGCTGGAAGCCGAAGGCAGCGAACAGGCACTGGAGACGCTCAAGGACTCGAACCAACACATTGACCTGATGATGACGGATGTCGGCCTGCCGATCATGGATGGCCGCGAACTGGCCAAAGAAGCACGTGTCTTGCGTCCTGCCCTGCCCATCCTGTTTGCCAGCGGTTATGCCGAAAGCATCGACGTGCCCGCCGACATGCACGTGATCGGAAAACCCTTCTCCATTGATCAGTTGCGCGACAAGGTCAAAGGCATTCTCGAGTGACCTGGCGACCCACTGTGGTTTAATGCGCGCCTTTTTCGTCCCTGCCCTGTCTTCGTTTCAAGGAAATTCCCTACATGATTGAGCCCCGCGCAACCAAAGTCCTGGTCATTGGTTACGTCTGGCCCGAGCCCCGCTCTTCCGCGGCCAGCGGGCATGTCATGCAGATTCTCGAGGTTTTCCTGCAGCAAGGCTGGGATATCACCTTCAGCAGCCCGGCCGGTTTCGGCGAACAGCGCGCAGACCTGACGGCGCTGGGTATTCGTGAAGTACCCATCGAGCTGAACAACAGCAGTTTCGACACGTTCATCAGTGAACTGGCGCCGGACATCGTGTTGTTCGATCAATTCATGATGGAAGAACAGTTCGGTTGGCGGGTCGAGAAGTATTGCCCCGATGCCTTGCGCGTGCTGGAAAGTTGCGACTTGCAAAGCCTCAGGCAGGCTCGGCATCAACGCCTCAAGGAGCGCTTGAAGGCCAGTGAAGACAACAATGACTTCAGCGGCCTGTTCGCCCCGGCATCGCGTGAAGAGTTTGAACACATGGCCAATACCGATCTGGCGAAGCGCGAGATCGCCTCGTTTTATCGTTGTGATTTGACGCTGATGGTTTCCGAAGTGGAAATCGAATTGCTGGTCGAGCAGTTCAGAATTCCGCGCAGCCTGTTGCACTGGTGCCCATTGATGGTCGACCTGCCGACCCGTGCGCCGGTAGCGTTCGAAGACCGGGCACACTTTCTTCATATCGGCAATTTTCGCCATGCGCCCAACTGGGATGCGGTGCTCTGGTTGAAAACCGCGATCTGGCCGCTGATTCGCGAGCAATTGCCCGGTGCCCAATTGCATATCTACGGCGCCTATACACCCCCCAAGGCGACCGCCCTGCATAACCCGGCCCAGGGTTTTCATGTAATGAACTGGGCGCAGGACGCCCTGCAAGTCATGTCGTCGACACGGGTCTGTATGGCGCCTCTGCGTTTTGGCGCTGGAATCAAAGGCAAGATTGTCGATGCGATGCTCTGCGGCACACCGAATGTGACAACGCCCGTCGGTGCAGAAGCGATGCATGGCGAACAAGCGTGGCCCGGTGCAGTGACCCGTTCCGCACACGAGTTCGCCGATCAGGCGGTGGAACTGCACAACGACAAGACGCGCTGGCTCGATGCCCAGGCGCACGGGCAAACCCTGCTTGCCAGTCGCTACCGCAAATCCGTTCATGGCCCGGCCTTGATCCAGCGGCTGGTCGATTGCCAACGGGATCTGGCCAACATCAGGCGAGACAACTTTACCGGCAGCATGCTGCGTCATCATCAGCACAAGAGCACTCAATACATGGCGCAATGGATAGAGGCGAAAAACAGCCAGCAATAACAATATCCCGAAACACTAACAACTTGTGCAGTGCCTGACTTGCGACCAAGAATAAATCGCCCGACATCAAACCTGATAGTCGGGCGTTTCTTTATTCTTACATAGCAACGGACTGCACTATGACAAATTCTTACCCCTACAAAAACTGGATGTCGACGACATCTTCAATTGACAAGTTAACCCTCCTGGAACTGGTCTGGCCCGGCGCCCATAATTCGGGAGTGGATTATGACTTCTCTTACCCGATCCACGTTCAACCCGCCAGTCACTGGTTCGTCTGCCAGGATGGACCCTTTATCCAGCAGCTCAACGAGGGTGTCCGGGCACTCGACTTGCGATTTCATTCAGACGAGCACTGGCTGGGAGTCAAGAAGTTCCATACGTTTCACGGTTTCAAGCTGCTCAGGGGGCGGTCGTTGAGTGAGTTGTTCAAGAGCCTGGACTTTTTCCTCAGTGAAAACCCGGATGAGTTCGTCGTGCTGGATATGCGCGAACTCAAAGGCCTTGATGAAAAAAGTTTCGACTACACAGGCTTTCATGAGGCCATCATGAGTGAACTGGGCACGCGATTGATTCCGCGAGAAAACCGTTATTTGACACTGGGCGCACTAAAGAAAATAAATCCCCTGCAAAGAATCGTAGTTGCCGCCGATTGGCATCCGGACTTCAACTCTCCCCTGTATTGGCCAAAAATCCCGGTTGAATGGAGTGGCAACGACATTACTTCCCCCGAAGAGTTAAGGCAGCATATTGAAAGAACACTGAATAACCCGCCCGAGGAAAACACGCTCTGGTCGTTATCCGCCACCAGTTATGGAGAACTGGCCGGTGTAACACGAATCACCCGGGAATTGAACGAGTGGTTTGCTCCGGACACTGGATGGGCGCAGAAGTGCAGCATCATCAGTGCCGACTTTATTGGAGCGACACGACTGGTCAGCTATTGCCGGGAAATCAACCTTTCCAGAGGCCAGAGCAAGAAGTAAGGCCGGGGAACTGGAACTGTCGTGGGCGGGGGTGCATGATTGGCGCCTGAAAACAACAAGACCACACTGGACATGACCCGCACCGCCAGAGTCACGGATCCTTCCTATGAGTTGATGGACGACCACAATGGCTTGTCCATCATCTACCGCCAGCATGGTTTTCCCTGCCCGCTGGTGCGCTGGCATTTTCACAAGGAATACGAGTTGCACCTGATCGTCGCCAGTTCCGGCAAGGTGTTCATTGGCGATTACATCGGTAACTTCTATCCGCAATCCCTGTTCCTGACTGGCCCCAACCTGCCCCACAACTGGATCAGCCAGGTAGCCGAGGACGAAGTGGTGCCCAAGCGCGACATGCTGGTCAACTTCACCGACGAGTTGTTCGACAGCGGCTATCAAGTGTTCGCCGAGCTCAAGACCCTGGCACCCTTGCTGGAACGCGCGCAGTACGGCATCGAGTTTCGCAGCAAGCACACCATCGCCCAGGCCATGCAGTTGATGCAGCGCATTGCCGATACCAGCGGCATTACCCGGCTCGGGCACTTCTTTATCCTGCTCGAATTGCTCGCCGCCACCGACGACTACCAATTGCTCTCCGGCGCCACGACGCCGCAACTGGCCGACGAGAACAACATCGATCGCACCAACCGCGCAGTGGATTACATCTTCGCCCATTACGCCCGGGACTTGACGCTGGAGGAAGTCGCCGAACATCTGGGCATGAAGCCCACGTATTTCAGCCGCGTATTCAAGCAGGCCACCGGGCGCAATTTCATCGAATTCGTCAATCGCCTGCGCATCAGCAAGTCCTGCGAGTTGCTGGCCGATGGCGACAAACCGGTCACGGACGTGTGCTTCGAATCCGGCTTCAACAACATTTCCAACTTCAACCGGCGCTTCCAGCAGCTCAAGGGTATGACGCCTTCGCATTACCGGCGATTGGTGGTGCAGCGGTTGACCGAGCAGAATCTGAGCTGACACCTCAATTCCCTGTGGGAGTTGGCTTGCCCGCGATAGCGGTCTCCCATCCAGCATTGTGGGTGACTGATACACCGCCATCGCGGGCAAGCCCGCTCCCACAGGTACAGCACCAAGCATTGAAACCTGTACAGATTCAATGCCGCCCCATTGCTGAGAAGCCCTTCCCTGCGTCTACAGCCAAAAATTCCAGTGCAAAAAAGTATCAGTTGAAGTGCGATGGATGATTTGTCTCGCCCTCCAATGAAGGTTGTAATCAGTGCACATTCTTCCTGCCTTCGGAAGACACAAAAACAATAACTGTCCTTCTGTAACCCGCCGGGTGCAGAAAAGGAGTGCACGATGCAACCTTCGGTAAAAGCCCTGCTTGCCCTCACCTGCATGACCCTCAGCAGCGTCAGCCTTGGCGCCCAGACCCTGACCATTGCCACCGTCAACAACAGCGACATGATCCGCATGCAAAAGCTCTCGAAAACCTTCGAGGCCGAGCACCCGGACATCAAGCTCAATTGGGTGGTGCTCGAAGAAAACGTCCTGCGCCAGCGCCTGACCACCGACATCGCCACCCAGGGCGGGCAATTCGACGTGCTGACCATCGGCATGTACGAAGCGGCACTCTGGGGCGCCAAGGGCTGGCTGGAGCCGATGAAGGATTTACCGGCCAGCTATGCCCTGGACGACGTGTTCCCGTCGGTGCGCGAAGGCCTGTCGGTCAAAGGCTCGCTGTACGCCCTGCCGTTCTACGCCGAAAGCTCGATCACCTATTACCGCACCGACCTGTTCAAGGACGCCGGCCTGAGCATGCCCGAGCGCCCGACCTGGGAGCAGATCGGTGAGTTCGCCGCCAAACTCAGCAAACCGGACCAGGAACAGTACGGCATCTGCCTGCGCGGCAAGGCCGGCTGGGGCGAGAACATGGCGCTGATCACCACCGTCGCCAACGCCTATGGCGCGCGCTGGTTCGACGAACAGTGGCAGCCGGAATTCAACGGGCCAGAGTGGAAGAATGCGCTGAACTTCTACGTCGATACCATGAAGAAATCCGGTCCGCCGGGTGCATCGAGCAACGGTTTCAACGAAAACCTGGCGCTGTTCAACAGCGGCAAATGCGCGATCTGGGTCGATGCCAGCGTCGCCGGCTCGTTCGTGACCGACAAGACCCAGAGCAAGGTCGCCGATCACGTCGGTTTCACCTATGCGCCGCATCAGGTCACTGACAAGGGCTCGGCCTGGTTGTATTCCTGGGCGCTGGCCATTCCGACCAGTTCCAAGGCCAAGGACGCGGCGAAAACCTTCAGCGCCTGGGCCACCTCCCGGGAATACAGCGCACTGGTCGCGGAAAAAGACGGCATCGCCAACGTGCCGCCGGGCACCCGGGCCTCAACCTACAGCGAGGCATACATGAGTGCCGCGCCGTTCGCCAGGGTTACGCTCGAATCGCTCAAGGCCGCTGACCCGGGCAAGCCGACGCTGAAACCGGTGCCTTTTATCGGCATCCAGTTGGTGACCATTCCCGAGTTCCAGGGCATTGGTACCCAGGTCGGCAAATCCTTCTCGGCGGCGCTGATCGGCCAGACCACGGTCGACCAGGCATTGGCGGCGGCCCAGCAAACCACCGAGCGCGAAATGAAGCGCGCCGGGTATCCCAAGTAACCCAAAGCCCGCTCTCGCCTTCTGTGGGAGCGAGCCTGCTCGCGAAGAGGCCGGTACAGCCAACGCATTTTCGTGACTCAAACATCGCATTCGCGAGCAGGCTCGCTCCCACAGGTGATCTTCATTGCCTGTCCCCAATCGGTTTAACGCCATGAATACATCAACTGCCAAAGCTCACCTGGACATTGCCCTACCCCTGCGCAAAAGCCGCGGGGCCAATCCCGGCTGGTTTCTGGTCAGCCCTTCGGTGGCACTGCTGCTGTTGTGGATGATCGTACCGCTGGGCATGACCCTCTACTTCTCGACGATTCGCTACAACCTGCTCGACCCCGGCGAGAACGCGTTCGTCGGGCTGGAGAACTTCACCTACTTCCTCACCGATTCAGGCTTCCTGCCCGGCGCCACCAACACCCTGTTGCTGGTGGGCAGCGTGCTGTTGATCAGCGTGGTGTTCGGTGTGCTGATCAGTGCACTGCTGGAGGCCAGTGAGTTTTTCGGTCGCGGCATCGTGCGGGTCATGCTGATCTCGCCTTTTTTCATCATGCCCACGGTCGGCGCGCTGATCTGGAAGAACCTGATCTTCCACCCGGTGTCGGGGATTCTCGCCTACGTCTGGAAACTGTTCGGCGCACAACCGGTGGACTGGCTGGCGCACTACCCGCTGCTGTCGATCATCATCATTGTCTCGTGGCAATGGCTGCCGTTCGCCATCCTGATCCTGATGACCGCCATGCAGTCCCTCGACCAGGAACAGAAAGAAGCCGCACGCCTGGACGGTGCCGGCCCCATCGCGATCTTCTGGCACCTGACCCTGCCGCACCTGGCAAGACCGATTGCGGTGGTGGTGATGATCGAAACCATCTTCCTGCTCTCGGTGTTCGCCGAAATCTTCACCACCACCAACGGCGGCCCCGGCTACGCCTCGACCAACCTCGCCTACCTGATCTACAACCAGGCGCTGGTGCAGTTCGATGTCGGCATGGCCTCGGCGGGCGGCTTGATCGCGGTGGTCATTGCCAACATCGCGGCGATCATTCTGGTGCGGATGATCGGCAAAAACCTGACCGACAAAGCCTGAGGCCTGCCATGACTCTTCAACAATCCCGTCGTTTGCAAAGCCTGTTGCTCGGTACGCTGGCCTGGGCCATCGCGATCCTGATCTTCTTCCCGATCTTCTGGATGGTACTGACCAGCTTCAAGACCGAAATCGAGGCCTTCGCCACGCCGCCACAGTTCATCTTCACGCCGACGCTGGAGAACTACCTGCACATCAACGAGCGCAGCGACTACTTCAGCTTCGCCTGGAACTCGGTGGTGATTTCCTTCAGCGCCACGGCCCTGTGCCTGCTGATCGCGGTGCCGGCGGCCTACTCGATGGCGTTCTACGAAACCCGTCGCACCAAAGGCACGCTGCTGTGGATGCTCTCGACCAAGATGCTGCCGCCGGTGGGCGTGCTGATGCCGATCTACCTGCTGGCCAAGAGTTTCGGCCTGCTCGACACACGGATCGCGCTGATCGTCATCTACACGCTGATCAACCTGCCGATCGTGGTCTGGATGATTTACACCTATTTCAAGGACATCCCCAGGGACATCCTCGAAGCCGCGCGGCTGGACGGCGCAACGCTGCTCCAGGAGATGCTCCGGGTATTGCTGCCGATCTCCAAGGGTGGCCTGGCGTCTACGGTGCTGCTGTCGCTGATCCTGTGCTGGAACGAGGCCTTCTGGTCGCTGAACCTGACTTCCTCGAAAGCCGCGCCACTGACCGCGTTGATTGCCTCCTACTCAAGCCCCGAAGGGCTGTTCTGGGCCAAGTTGTCGGCCGTCTCGACCCTGGCCTGTGCGCCGATCCTGATCTTCGGTTGGATCAGCCAGAAACAGTTGGTTCGCGGCCTGTCGTTCGGCGCCGTGAAATGAAGCCCCCGGATTCCTGACTCAATGCGAAACCTGTAGGAGCGAGCCTGCTCGCGATGGACGTGAACGATAACGTTGGCTGACTGGAAGAGCGCGTCGCCTGAACGCTCATCGCGAGCAGGCTCGCTCCTACAAAAAGCCTGAATATATACAAACGGAGGCCCACCACCATGGCCAACCTGAAAATCAAGAATCTGCAAAAAGGCTTCGAAGGTTTTTCCATCATCAAGGGCATCGACCTCGAAGTGAACGACAAGGAATTCGTGGTCTTCGTCGGCCCGTCGGGCTGCGGCAAATCCACGCTGCTGCGCCTGATCGCCGGGCTCGAAGAAGTCAGCGGCGGCACCATCGAACTCGATGGCCGCGACATCACCGAAGTGAGCCCGGCCAAGCGCGACCTGGCGATGGTGTTCCAGACCTACGCCCTGTACCCGCACATGAGCGTGCGCAAGAACATGTCGTTCGCCCTTGACCTGGCGGGCGTAGCGAAAGCCGAAGTGGAGAAAAAGGTCAGCGAAGCGGCGCGCATCCTCGAACTGGGGCCGATGCTGGAGCGCAAGCCCAAGCAGCTGTCCGGCGGCCAGCGCCAGCGCGTGGCGATTGGCCGGGCGATCGTGCGCAATCCGAAAATCTTCCTGTTCGACGAACCGCTGTCCAACCTCGACGCCGCCCTGCGCGTGCAGATGCGCCTGGAATTGCTGCGCCTGCACAAAGACCTGCAAGCGACGATGATCTACGTCACCCACGATCAGGTCGAAGCCATGACCATGGCCGACAAAGTCGTCGTACTCAATGGCGGCAAGATCGAGCAAGTCGGCACGCCGCTGGATCTCTATCACCAGCCCGCCAACCTGTTCGTCGCCGGTTTCCTGGGCACGCCGAAAATGGGCTTCCTCAAGGGCAAGGTCACCCGCGTCGACAGCCAGGGCTGCGAAGTGCAACTGGACGCCGGAACCCGCATCAGCCTGCCCTTGAGCGGATCCCGTCTGAGTGTCGGCAGCGCAGTGACCCTGGGCATTCGACCGGAGCATCTGGAACTGGCCAAACCGGGCGACTGCGCCTTGCAGGTCACCGCCGATGTCAGCGAACGCCTGGGCAGCGATACGTTCTGCCACGTTCGGACTTCCTCCGGCGAAGCCCTGACCATGCGCGTTCTCGGCGACCTGGCCAGCCGCTACGGCGAAACCCTGAGCCTGCACCTGGACGCGCAACACTGCCATTTATTCGATGCCGACGGCATGGCGTTGACCCGCCCGTTGCGCGTTGCTGCCTGATCCCAGAGAGACTGTGATGAAACTCAATAAACAGAACCTCAACCGCCTCGCACCCGGAGTGGCCCTGCCCGCCTACGCGCTGGGCGATACCCGTCAAGGCATTGCGCACATCGGCGTCGGCGGTTTCCATCGCGCCCATCAGGCGTTTTACACCGATGCGCTGATGAACACCGGAGAAGGCCTGGACTGGGCCATTTGTGGCGTCGGCCTGCGTGCCGAGGACCGTCGCGCCCGTGACGATCTCAAGGACCAGGACTACCTGTTCACCCTGTTCGAGCTCGGCGACGGCGACGACACCGAAGTGCGGGTGATCGGGGCCATCCGCGACATGCTGCTGGCCGAAGACGACACCCGGGCGTTGATCGATAAACTGGCCAGCCCCGAGATCCGCATCGTCTCGCTGACCATCACCGAAGGCGGTTACTGCATTGACGACAGCACCGGTGAGTTCATGGCGCACTTGCCGCAGATCCAGCATGACCTCGCGCACCCCGACACGCCAACGACCGTGTTCGGCTTGCTCTGTGCCGCACTGGCCAGACGCCGCGCCGCCGGTACAGCGGCCTTCACCCTGATGTCCTGCGATAACCTGCCGCACAATGGCGCCGTCACCCGCAAGGCCCTGCTGGCCTTCGCCGCCTTGCACGACAGCCCACTGCGCGACTGGATCGACGCCAACGTCAGTTTCCCCAACGCCATGGTCGACCGCATCACGCCGATGACCAGCACCTCGCACCGTCTGCAACTGGCGGACCAGCACGGGGTGGACGATGCCTGGCCGGTGGTCTGCGAACCCTTTGTGCAATGGGTACTGGAAGACAAGTTCGTCAATGGTCGCCCGGCCTGGGAAAAGGTCGGCGTGCAATTCACCGACGACGTCACGCCCTACGAAGACATGAAGATCAAGCTGCTCAACGGCAGCCATCTGGCGCTGACCTACCTGGGATTCCTGAAGGGTTACCGTTTCGTCCACGAAACCATGAACGACCCGCTCTTCGTGCGCTATATGCGCGCCTACATGGACCTGGACGTGACGCCGCAACTGGCCTCGGTGCCGGGAATCGACCTGACCGGGTACAAAAACACCCTGGTGGCGCGCTTCTCCAATCAGGCCATTGCCGACCAACTTGAACGGGTGTGTTCGGACGGCTCTTCGAAGTTTCCGAAATTCACCGTGCCGACCATCAACCGCCTGATCGCTGATGGCCGCGAGACCAAACGCGCGGCGTTGGTGGTGGCGGCGTGGGCCTTGTACCTGAAGGGCGTGGATGAACATGGCGACACGTACAGCATTCCCGATCCTCGTGCCGAGTTCTGCCAGGCACTGGTGGCCGATGACGTGCTGATCACCCAGCGCTTGCTGGCGGTCGAGGAGATATTTGGTACGGCGATACCCCGCTCGGCGGAGTTTGTCGCGGCGTTCGAGTGGTGCTGCAACAGTTTGCGCGAGGTGGGGGTGTCGCGGACGCTGGAGCGGGTGTTGGCGTAAGGACGGTGGCGTGACAACTGCCGTCTTCGCGAGCAGGCTCGCTCCCACATTGGATATCCGTCGAGCACAACATGTGTGTCCACTGAAGATCTCCTGTGGGAGCGAGCCTGCTCGCGATGAGGGTTTACTGATATCGAAGGATCTTGCATGCCAAACCAACAACTCTTCCTCGGCATCGACTGCGGCACCCAGGGCACCAAGGCCATCATCCTCGACGCAGTCAGTGGTGAAGTGCTCGGCCAGGGCGCGGCCAGCCATAGCCTGATCAGCGCGGCCAATGGCCGCCGCGAACAGGATACCCGTCAGTGGCTGGAAGCCTTCGCCACGGCCACCCGCCGCGCGTTGCTCGCGGCCAGGGTCGATGGCCAGTCGATCCTCGGCATTGGCGTGTCCGGCCAGCAGCATGGCCTGGTGCTGCTTGACGAACAGGGCCAGGTGCTGCGTCCGGCCAAGCTCTGGTGCGACACCGAAACCACGCCGGAGAATGACCGTCTCCTGGCCCACCTGGGCGGCGAAAAGGCTTCGCTGGAACGCCTTGGCGTGGTCATCGCGCCGGGCTATACCCTGTCCAAACTGCTCTGGACCAAAGAGCAGCATCCCGAGGTGTTTTCCCGGATCGCCCGTATCCTGCTGCCCCACGACTACCTCAACCATTGGCTCACCGGCCGCAGTTGCAGCGAATACGGTGATGCCTCGGGCACCGGGTACTTCAATGTGCGTACTCGGCAGTGGGATGTGCAGTTGTTGCGCGACATAGACCCCAGCGGACGCCTGCAAGCCGCGCTACCCGAGCTGATCGACGCGCACCAGGCGGTCGGCACGATTCTGCCGGGGATTGCCGAGCACCTGGGCATCAATCCGCGGGCACAGGTGTCCAGTGGCGGCGGCGACAACATGATGGGGGCCATCGGCACCGGCAATATCCAGCCCGGTGCAATCACCATGAGCCTCGGCTCGTCAGGCACGGTGTACGCCTATGCCGATCAGCCGAACATCGCCCCGGATTCCGCAGTCGCCACCTTCTGTTCTTCCAGTGGCGGCTGGCTTCCATTGATCTGCACCATGAACCTGACCAATGCCACCGGCCTGATTCGCGACCTGCTGGACCTCGACATCGATCAGTTCAACGCACTGGTTGCCGAAGCGCCCATCGGTGCCGAAGGCGTGAGCATGTTGCCGTTCTTCAACGGCGAGCGGGTGCCCGCCCTGCCCCATGCCAGCGGCAGCCTGTCGGGCCTGACCACGAGCAACCTGACCCGGGCCAACCTGTGCCGCGCGGTCGTCGAAGGCACGACGTTCGGTTTGCGCTACGGACTGGACCTGCTACGCCACAATGGCTTACAAAGCCGCAGCATTCGGCTGATCGGTGGTGGTTCGAAAAGCGCGGTGTGGCGGCAGATCGTCGCCGATACCATGAATACCCCCGTGATCTGCACTGAACAAAGCGAGGCCGCGGC
The DNA here is from genome assembly GCF_002934665.1 of Pseudomonas laurylsulfatiphila. Taxonomy (GTDB): domain Bacteria; phylum Pseudomonadota; class Gammaproteobacteria; order Pseudomonadales; family Pseudomonadaceae; genus Aquipseudomonas; species Aquipseudomonas laurylsulfatiphila. Next base: position 107,854 of record NZ_NIRS01000001.1, read on the forward strand.
CGTGGGTGCGGCGATCCAGGCGGCCTGGTGCGTATCCCGGGCAAACGGAAACGAACTCAGCCTGGCGGACTTGTGCGAGCGCTGCGTGAAACTCGACCCGACCGGTGAAACCCTCCCGGTCGCCGACAATGTACGAGCCAGTCAGCAGGCTTATGAACGCTATCGACAGCATGTCGCAACCCTTTGAAGAGTGAACAACTATGTACCTGGTGTGTGGCGAAGCGCTGTTCGATTTTTTCAGTGAAGACGACGCCGGCGGTCTGGCGTCCAAAGTGAATTTCAAAGCCATCGCCGGTGGCTCGCCGTTCAACGTGGCCGTGGGATTGCGCCGGTTGGGCGTGGATTCGGCGCTGTTGGCCGGGTTGTCCACCGACTACCTGGGCCGGCGCCTGTTGCAGGTGCTGCAGGATGAAGGTGTACGCCAGGACTTCCTGCTGGATTTCGCCGCGCCGACCACCCTGGCGATGGTCGCCGTGGGCGCCAATGGCTCGCCGCAATACAGCTTCCGTGGCGAAGGCTGCGCCGATCGACAGTTGAAACCGGAGCACCTGCCGGCACTCGGGCCTGAAGTGCGCGGCCTGCATATCGGATCGTTTTCCCTGGTGGTGCAGCCGATTGCCGACACCCTGTTGGCATTGGTGCGCCGGGAAAGCGGCAAACGCCTGATCAGCCTCGACCCGAACGTGCGCCTGAACCCGGAACCGGACATTGAACGGTGGCGTAAACGGATCGCAACCCTGGTGGAATTGGCCGACCTGATCAAGGTCAGCGACGAGGACCTGCATCTGTTGTACCCAGGCCAGGATCCGGCGCAAGTGATCGAGGGCTGGATGCGGCATCGCTGCCAGCTGGTGTTCCTGACCCGGGGCGGCGAAGGCGCGACCGTGTTCAGCCGGGCTCACGGCTCGTGGTCGGCTCTGGCTTGCGCGGTAAAAATCGCCGACACCGTGGGCGCAGGGGATACCTTTCAGGCGGCGTTGATTGCCTGGTTGACCGAGCATCGCCTGGATTCGGTGGAGGGTGTGAAACAACTTGGCCGCGAGCAGATTGACGGCATGCTGAAGTTCGCGGTGCAGGCGGCGGCATTGACGTGCAGCAAGACCGGGCCGGATCTGCCTTATCGGGAGCAGTTGGATTTGCGCTGAATTCGAGGGCCTCTTCGCGAGCAGGCTCGCTCCCACAGGGTTCCGGGTTGTTCATGACATTTGTGTCGACACTTGGGCAATGCGAGCCTGCTCGCGATGGTCTTAACTGATACGCAGGATCGCGCCTTCGCGACAGGCGGCGTTCAGCCGGGTTAACCCTCGTTTAACCGTGCGGTCCAACACTTCACTGGACCGCACGCCCTCAGACTGTTCTGACGCCCGGTGCGGCAGGTTCGACAAGCCACACATCGAACTGACTTCCCGTACGCACTGGAGATCGCTGATGAACACTCGCACCTTGCTGGTTACCGCCGCCCTCGCCTGCACCGCGTTTGCCGGCCTGGCCCAGGCCAATGACACCACGACCTCTCAAGCCGTGACCTATCACTACGGCATGCCATTGCATGTCAGCAAAGTGATTTCACTGACCGAGCCGGACACCCTGGAGTGCAAAGTGGTGAAGGCCGACATGAAGTACCTCGATGAAACGGGAAAACCCGCAGAAATCACCTACCGCAAACTTTCCGACGCCTGCGAGAACCAAGGCTGACCGAAACGTCTGATTTGACACCTGGCGGTATTCCTTTGAGGGCCGTGGCGCTATGCTCTAGCGCCTCCCTCACTGCCCGCAAGGATTGGCCATGCAGTTTTCGTTTCGCACGTTGTCGATGTTTACCGCCGCCTTATGCCTTTTGCTGAGCCTGGTCTGGGGTTTGGCACCGCAATGGCTACTGTCGCTCTGGGGTATCGAATTTTCATTCGTGGCGGGATTGGTCGCGCGCCGCACCGCCGTGCTGTTCGCAGCGTTTAGCGTGATCTCTTACCTGGTTCGCAACGCCCCCCCTTGCGCAACCCGCAATGCGCTGAGCCTCGGCTTCGTCGTCGGCTGCTGGGGATTGGCCGTGCTGGGTTTTGCCGAATGGCTCGCCGGCCATGTCGGGCCAGGCATGTTGCTGGCTGTCGGGCTTGAACTGGCGCTGGGCCTGGCGTTCTTCCAGACCCGGCGTGTGTCGGTGGAACTCGAAACTGCAGGTTAAAGCGCTTTGCCCAGCATCGAGTGTGGCTCGACTGCTACGTGATGCTGTCTGGAACGCAGCTGGGCAATCAACTCGTTTATTTCCCGACAACCATTGAGTCCGGAGGCATCGATGCCGGTGACCATCAGATCGAGATGATCGGTTTGGCCGTCGGCATAGATCTTCACGGTCATCGACAGATCCGGTGACAATGTGCACTCGCAACGCTTGGGTAAAAAGCTGCTTTCGATGATATTGCGAAGTTCCAAGGCAGAAAGAAACATGGCGACCCTCTCCTTTGTGAGACTGCCAATAAACATCAACGCTCGCTCGTATGCTCTCTCATATAAAAGCCCGGCAAGCTTCAAGGACAGCTACAGCATAAAACATACCCCGGATTTCGCTGCGCAGCTCATCGGCAAATCAAGGGTTTAGGCCTGTTACCTGTAAAACCTGCCGTGCGGTTTGCATTGTACACCCCTGGCGCCCCTGCAATTTGCACGTTGGGCGCCGCGGGTTTGCATTCGCTGCACACGACAGTGAAAATGCCGCCCTTCACTTCAAGCAAGGAGGCATCATGAATTCTTTGACCGTTAACGCTTTCGCAGCGCTGTTCGCACTGGAGCTTGTCGGCGTGGCGCACGCCGCCAAACTCGAAGACACCGCGCCCTATCCGAAAGCCGGGAACGGTTTTACCCGCCAAGTGATTCACCTCGCGCCACAGTCCCGGGAAGACGACTTCCAGGTCGAGATCCTGGCCGGTAAAACCATGACCGTAGACTGCAATCACCCGCGTCTGGGCGGCATTCTCGAAGAGAAAAACCTCGAGGGTTGGGGCTACCCCTTCTATCGCCTGGAAAAAGTCATTGGCCCGATGAGCACGCTGATGGCCTGCCCGGACGGCACGAGCAAACAGGATTTTGTGCCGGTGGTCGGTGACGGCTTTCTGCTGCGTTACAACAGCAAGCTGCCGCTCGTGCTGTACGTGCCCAAGGACATCGAAGTGCGCTACCGAATCTGGTCGGCGTCGAACAAGGTCGAGAAAGCCATTCAGGAATAACCCGGGCGGCCTGCACCAGGGTCATGCCGGCGCGCCGCTCAACGCGGCGCGCTCGGCCACATGCCCCAGGCTGTCAAAATTGATGTTGGCACCAGAGTCGATGGCGACCAGGGTCTGTCCACGGGCCCCGCTGCGTGCCACGTACTGCTTGATTCCGGCCACGGCCAGCGCACCGGAAGGTTCGGTGATCGAGCGGGTATCGTCGTAGATATTCTTGATGGCGGCGCAAAGCTCGTCATTGCTGACCGTCACCACCTCATCAACGCAAAACCGGCAGACCTCAAAACCGTAAGCGCCGATCTGCGCCACCGCCACCCCGTCGGCGAAGGTGCCGACATTGGGCAGGATGACTCGCTCACCGGCCAGCAACGCGGCTTGCAGGCACGCCGAATGCTCCGACTCGACACCAACGATGCGCACCTGCGGCCGCAAGTATTTGATGTAGGCGGCGATGCCGGCGATCAGCCCCCCGCCACCCACCGGCACGAAGATCGCATCCAGCGGACCTTGCTGCTGACGCAGGATTTCCATGGCCACCGTGCCTTGGCCCGCGATCACATCCGGATCGTCAAAGGGCGAAACAAAGGTGCGACCGCTTTCCCCGGCCAACTCCAGTGCAAAGGCCTGCGCAAACGGAAAACTTTCGCCATGCAATATCGCATCGGCGCCCCGGCTACGAACCCCGATCACCTTCAATTGCGGCGTCGTGCAAGGCATTACGATGGTGGCGCCGATACCCAACTCCCGCGCCGCCAGCGCCACACCCTGCGCATGATTACCGGCAGAAGCCGTGACCACGCCGCGAGCCTTTTGCGTGTCGCTCAGTTGCACCAGCTTGTTGTAGGCGCCGCGGATCTTGAAGGAAAAGGTCGGTTGCAGGTCTTCGCGCTTGAGCAGGATCTGATTGCCCAGTGCCTCGGACAAGGCCGGTGCCGCTTGCAACGGCGTGCGCACCGCCAGTTCATACACCGGCGCGGCAAGGATTTTTTTGACGTAGCGTTCAAGCAGGGCTTGCTGGTCGGTTGTAAAACTCATGGTCGTCTCCTGACATTGATAGGGGCCCGGGAGACAGAAAGTAAAAACCCGCCTCGAGGGCGGGTTGGGTGCTGCAGTCGTGAGCTAGCCCGCCAAATGAGGAATGGCGGTAATAATGCTTGGCTGGCAGCGCAATACGGTGGAAGTCATGGTTCGAAATTAGCCGGGCGTTGATGGCAAGTCAATTGCAAATTTGTGCAGATCACTCCAGGCTGCCGATTCCAGTCATTGCCCAAGGAAGGAACACATGAATGCCATTGCCCTGCCCCTTATCGCCCTGATCGCCTTTGCCGGCTATACCCTTTCGGTGATGCTCCAGGCCGAGCAATCGCTGATCGACTTCGGCATCAGCCTGATATCACGTCCCGATACTGCACAAGTGGTGATCGATCTGTACTTGCTGGCGACGCTGGCGGGTATCTGGATGTACCGGGATGCGCGAAAGCGCGGGCTGTCGACGCTTTCGGTGGTGCCTTATCTATTGATCACCGCTGTGTTTGTGTCGGTTGGGCCATTGTTGTATCTGGTGGTACGCGGGGTTCAGGATCGTAAGAGATTGGCGGCCGCGACTCGGCAAATCTGATCCGGTCCCCTGTGGTGAAGCTGAAATTGCTTTCGCGAGCAGGCTCGCTCCCACAGGGATTGACCTGCATCGCGGTCACTTCGCCAACCGCTTGAGCCCCACCACCATCGCCCCCGCCCCGATCATCATCGTCGACAGCAGCAAGGGGTACGAAACCCACCACGGCGTTCCCGCCGTCATCATGCTGAACTCGGACATGCCGCCGATGCTCGCAATCAGGTTCAACGGCAAAAACACCACGTTGATCAACGTCAGCTTGCGCAGCAGGTTGTTCATGCTGTTGTTCATCAGGTTGCCCCGGGCGTCGATGAGGCCGGAGAACACCGTTGAATAGATTTCCGCCTGCTTGTAACACTGGTTGTTTTCGATGATCAGGTCATCGATCAGGCTGATGGCCTCGGCGTTGAAGCCCTGCTTTTGCGCATGATTTCGCAGTCGGTTCAGGACGGCGCCATTGCTGTGAATCGCATTGATGTAATAGATCAGGCTTTCACTGAGGTTGAACATCTGGATCAGATGCTGATTCTGCATCGAGGCATTGAATTTCTGCTGCAACTCCCGGGCGATCAATTTGATCACCTTCAAGTGCCCCAGGTAGTGGTGGATGTTGTTGAACAGCAGATCGAGCAGGACATCCAGTGGCGTGTCGAGCGCCTGGCGCTTGCCGAGCCCGTTGAGCGGTGCGTCATCGGTGGCGATCACCAGCAAGCGCCCAGGAGAAAACAGCAGGCCACAGGATGACACCTGGAACCCAAGGTTGTCGGCGCCGGAGTAACTGTCCGGACGCTTCCAGATCAGGAACAGGTTGTCGGGATGGAATTCGATGCGCGACACCTCGTCAGGGTCGAGCGCCGAGGCCAAGGCGTGTTCGTCGAGTTTGAAATGACTGTGCAGCAGGTCGCGCTCGGCCGCATCGGGGTGACTGAACAGCATCACCTCGGCGTCCAGTCGCTCGACGGCCTGCAGCGTTCCACCGCTCAACTGAAAGCTCTTGATCATCGCTGCTTCACCAGGCCTGGCCGCGACGTTTAAGCTCCAGACGCCGAACGAACTCTTCCAGCACCAGTGAGTACAGATCGTCCTGCAGGTAGGCGTCTTCGATGCCGGCGTCCAGGTTCGGGTTGTCGTTGACCTCGATCACCACCACTTTGTCGCCGGACTGTTTGAGGTCGACCCCGTAGAGGCCGTCGCCGATCAGGTTGGCCGTCTTCACCGCCAGTTCCACCACCGCCCGCGGCGCTTCGTGAACCGCCAGGGTGCGGCATTCACCGTTGATGTCCTGGCCCTTGGCCTTGTGGTTGTAGATTTGCCAGTGGCCCTTGGACATGAAGTACTGGCAGGCAAAGATCGGTTTGCGGTTGAGCACGCCAATGCGCCAGTCGTACTCGGTGTAGAAGAACTCCTGGGTCAGCAACAGCACCGAGTGTTCGAATAGTTCGGCGGTGGCTTCGAGCAACGCCTGCTGGCTCTCGACCTTGATCACGCCCCGGGAGAAACAACCATCGGGGATCTTCAACACCAGCGGAAAGCCCAGTCGTTCGCCCACCCGTTCAAAGTCTTCCGGTCGCTCCTTGTAGAGGATTTCAGTGGCGGGCATGCCCAGTTGATGACTCTTGAGCAGGTCGGTCAGATACACCTTGTTGGTGCAGCGCAGGATCGACGTCGGGTCGTCCATCACCACCAGCCCTTCGCTCTCGGCTTTCTTGGCGAAGCGATAGGTATGGTTGTCGACGCTAGTGGTCTCGCGGATCAGCAGGCCGTCGTATTCCGCTATCCGTGCATAGTCCTTGCGCTCGATCAGTTCGACGTCGATGCCCAGGGTCCTGCCGACCCGAACGAAGTTGTCCAGCGCCCTGGCATTCGACGGTGGCAGGGCTTCCTGAGGATCGTGCAGGATGGCCAGGTCGTAACGGGCCAGCCGTCGTGAGCGCGGCAGGCGCCAGATCTTGCGACTGAAACTGTCGAGGGAGTGGGCAAATTGATCTTCCTGATCCTCCCGTAACTTATGCAACGCCCCCGACTTGATGCCTTCGATATGCCAGCCGTTAGTTCGGCGAAATTCAACTAACAAGATCGGACAGGCAAACACTTCAAATAATTGCCTGGCCAAATCCTGCAATGGTTCGATATTGGTCTTGCCAAAATACAACGTCAGGGTAAACCCTTCAGTGTCACTGTAAGCATGATGACTGAGGGCTTTTTCCAGGGTTTTATCCAGGTCGTCAAGGGCCAGGCCATAAAGGGATTTGCGGGTCAGTTCGCTGATGGTTCGCACCGACGGAATGACCTTGTGCCCACGGGCTTCCGCCAGCAGCGAGCAGTAATAACCGTGCCCCAGGTACTTGTAGCTGCGGCACAGGTTGATGACCTGCACGCGCTTGCCCTGCCCATTGTCGCGGGTTTGCTCCAGATATTCCTGGGCCGTGACGATGTCCTCGCTGGGAAAATAGGAGCCCCAGTCTTCCTTGCGTTCGACGATGATAATCAACTGGCTGGAAGTTTTATTGGAGTCATTTAAATAAGTTGCCGAAGTGATTGCTGTCGGCAAAGTTTGCTCGGATACTTCGCGCCAATGACCTTGTACCGCTGACATAGTGATTGATCCGTTGGAGAACAAGACCTTTCCTATTAAGCACGAACTTTTTCGAAAGTCCCGTTTCGTTACGCAACTTTTACGGCGGTCATTATGAATACAGTTTTTCGTTTGGCGGTAATAGAGGACTTACCCGCACTGCTGCAACTTGAAGAGCAATGCTTTACCACCGACCGGCTCAACAGTCGCAGCTTTCAATGGATGATCAGCCGCGCCAACGGGCAACTGCTCGTGGCCCAGCGCGGCGAGCATCTGCTGGGTTACGCCCTGGTGCTTTTCCATCGAGGTACGTCGCTGGCGCGTCTCTATTCGATCGCCATCGCGGCTCAGGCGCGGGGCAATGGCCTGGGCAAGCAACTGCTCGATCGCACCGAGGCCATTGCCCTGGAACACGATTGCGCCTATTTGCGTCTGGAGGTGCGTCTCGACAATCCGGCGGCGATTGCCCTGTATGAACGTAACGGGTACCGGCGGTTTGCCCTGATCCACGACTACTATCAGGACCACGCCGATGCGTTGCGCCTGGAAAAACGCATCCTCCAGCACCGCGAATCACGCAACATCCAAGTGCCCTACTACCCACAGACCACCGATTTCACCTGCGGTCCGGCCTGCCTGCTCATGGCCATGGGCGCGTTGCAGCCGGGACGTTTGCTGGAGCGGCGTGAAGAACTGCAAATCTGGCGCGAGGCAACCACCGTGTTCATGACCTCCGGCCACGGGGGTTGCAGCCCGCAAGGCCTGGCATTGGCGGCCTGGCGCCGCGAGTTTCGGGTGCGCCTGCAACTGAGCAAGGCCGGGCCGTTGTTCCTTGACGGGGTGCGCGATGAGCATAAAAAAGACGTAATGCGCCTGGTGCACGAGGAGTTCACCGCGCAGCTGCTTGCCAGTGACGTCGTGTGCGAGATCGGCGGGCCACTGGATCTTGCGCAACTGCTGGAGCATGGCGGGCAACCGTTGGTGCTGATCAGCAGCTATCGCCTGACCCGCTCCAAATCGCCGCACTGGGTGATAGTGACCGATTGCGATGAAGAATTTGTCTATCTGCATGATCCCGATGTGGACCACAGCCAGCATCGCCAGGCCATGGACTGCCAGCACCTGCCGGTCAGCCATGGGAAGTTCGAGAAGATGTGCAGCTTTGGCCGGGACAAATTGAGGGCGGCTGTGATTGTGTATGGACAGAAGTAGTCGCTATTTCTGTGGTGGTTCTCACACCGCCTTCGCGCTCCCACACTTGAAATGCATTCCCCTGTGGGAGCGGGCTTGCTCGCGAAGGCGGCGTGTGGGCTTCACTTCAATCCGACTTTGTACAACGCACCATCCTCTTCATCGGTCAACACATACAAATACCCATCCGGCCCCTGCCGCACATCGCGAATTCGCTTTCTCAACGCCCCGAGCAAGCGCTCCTCGTGCACCACCTTGTCGCCATCGAACTCGAGGCGGATCAGCTCCTGGCTGACCAACGCGCCGATGAACACGTTGCGCTGCCAGGGCTTGAACCGATCGGCATCGTAGAACGCCATGCCGCTCAGGCCCGGGGACTTTACCCAGACATGGTTCGGGGCAACGGTGCCTTCAACGGTTTCCCCCCTGGCTTCGGGAATCGGTTTACCGGAGTAGTTGATGCCATGGGTCGCCAGCGGCCAGCCGTAATTCCTGCCCCGCTCGATGATGTTGATTTCATCGCCGCCCAGCGGGCCATGTTCGTTTTCCCACAGCGTGCCGTTCCACGGGTTGAGCGCCGCGCCTTGCGGGTTGCGTTGCCCGTAGGACCAGATCTCCGGGCGCACGTTGGCCTGGCCGACAAAAGGGTTGTCCTTGGGTACCGTGCCATCCGGATAGATGCGTACCACCTTGCCTTGCAGCTTGTCGAGGTCCTGGGCGGTCGGGCGGTCGTTGTTTTCCCCCAGCGTCACGAACAGATAGCCGTCGCGATCGAACACCAGCCGCGAACCAAAATGGTTGCCTTCCGAGAGTTTGGGTTCCTGGCGCAGGATTACCTGGAAATCCTTGATCGCCGTCAGATCGTCGGAGAGCCGGCCGCGCCCCACCGCAGTACCGGCCTTGTTATCCTCACCACCCCCTTCGGCATAGGACAGATAGACCATCCGGTCCTGTTTGAAATCGGGTGACAGCGCCACGTCGAGCAAGCCGCCCTGGGCCTTGGCCCAGACCGTTGGCACGCCATTGAGCGGTGCCGACAGCTTGCCGTCGGCGGTCACCAGCCGCAGGTTGCCGGGCCGCTCGGTGACCAGCATGCTTTTACCATCCGGCAGGAATGCCAGCGACCAGGGGTGCTCCAACCCCGTCACGACGGTGGTCACCTCGAGTGTGCCTTCTTCGCTTTTCATTGTCTGGGTGGCCGCGGCAAGCACAGGGACAGTGGCGGTGATCAATACGCTGGCACAGAGGATCGCCAATGGGTTTTTGCGCAACATGCAGACTCCTTTTCTGATGACCATGAGGTCGGAAAAAAATAGTGGCCACGCGTCATGCCGGCCACTCAACGATTGCCGGTGCCGGCGTCTCGTGGCGCAGGATTGGGAATGAATGTCGGTGGGCGGGCGGGAGCGCTCCGCTCGGGATAGCGATTACCGATGCCGCCGTTGTCCAGTGTCGGCGGGCGCGGGACCGGCACGGTATTGGGCCCGCGAATGGCCGGGGCACTGGGCCGGGTGCCTTGCATGCTGTTGGGGTTGGCCCGGTTGATCGGGCTGCTGTAAGGATTGTTGTTGGTGCTGCCCGGCAGATTCTGGGCCACGCGCAACGAAGCAGAGGTGTCGGCCTCGACCAGTGGCACCAGCATGGCACTCAAGGCTAGCGCAAGGGCGCCAGACACGTATCGGTTCATGGGAGGGCCTCTCTACGTCGCGTGGATAAGGACTTCGATACCACGCTACGCCCAGGGTTCGGATTTGTTAATCAAAACCGCCCCGGAAGATGCAATACGACGTCAATCCGGCCGACGGAACCGTCACGCGGAGCACGGAAACTTTTGTCCAAGACCGCAGGTCACCTGAACATCACTCGCGAGTAGACGACCATGGCACGGGCAATCTGGAAAGGCGCAATCAGCTTCGGACTGGTGCATATCCCCGTGGCGCTGGTCTCGGCAACGTCCTCCCAGGGCGTCGATTTCGACTGGCTCGACAGCCGCAGCATGGACCCGGTGGGCTATAAGCGTGTCAACAAGGTCACGGGCAAGGAAGTCACCAAGGAGCACATCGTCAAGGGCGTGCAATACGAAAAGGGCCGGTACGTGGTGCTCAGTGAGGAGGAGATCCGCAGCGCTCACCCGCTCTCGACCCAGACCATCGACATTTTTTCCTTTGTCGACGCCGAGCAGATTCCCTTGCAGAACATCGACACGCCTTACTACCTGGCGCCCGACAAGCGCGGCGGCAAGGTCTATGCCCTGCTGCGCGAAACCCTGAGCAAAACCGGCAAGGTCGCCCTCGCCCATGTGGTACTGCATACCCGACAGCACCTGGCCGCGCTGATGCCGCTGGAGTCGGCGCTGGTGCTGGTGATGCTGCGCTGGCCGGCGGAAGTCCGAAGCCTCGATGAGTTGGCGCTGGGCAGCGAAGTGACCCGGCCGGAACTGGCCAAGGGCGAACTGGACATGGCCAGGCGCCTGGTGGAGGACATGAGCGCCCAGTGGACACCGCAAGACTATCGGGATGGTTTCGAGGACAAGATCATGGCCCTGGTGGACAAGAAGGCCCATGAAGGCAAGATTGAAGACGTCGAAACCGCCTCGGGTGAAGAGCTACGTAAAACGGCGGATGTCATTGACCTGACCGAGCTGCTCAAGCGTAGCCTGGGCAGCAAGGGTGCCGGGAAAGCAACGGCAAAGCCCAACGCGAGCAGCAAACCGGCCGCGAAGAAGAAAGTCAGCAAGTGATTGGCTGGATGTCCGGGCCTCTTCGTCTGGACACACCCCTCAGATCAGAATGATGACCACCAGCAATCCGGCGAAAATCGACCACTTTTCGAGGTAGTAAAGCTTGCGATTGCGTTTTTTCAGTTGCTTGCCGTGCAGGCGAACCTTGTAGATCTTGCCGAACAGGCGGTTGAGGCCGCCGGTCCTGTCGCCCGCCTCGTTGGGCGCACCCGCCGCTGACATCACATGGCGACTGAACCAGCGATTGAATGCAGCTGCCCACCTGTATTTCATCGGGCGCTCGACGTCGCAGAACAAAATGATGCGGTTCTGCTGCGTGGTGTTTTCCGCGTAATGAATGTAAGTCTCATCGAACATCACCGCTTCGCCATCGCGCCAATGGTAGTCCTGGCCATCGACATTGATGTAGCAACCCTCGGCGTTGGGGGTTTCCAGACCCAGGTGATAACGGTACGAACCGGCATACGGGTCGCGGTGGCGCACCAGTCTGGATCCCGGTGGCAACTCGGCGAACATTGCCGCCTTGATCGAACCAATGCCCTGCACCAGCTCGGTGGTGCGCGGGCAGAGCTTCATGGCCGATGGATGGCTGTCGCCGTACCACTTGAGATAGAAGCGCTTCCAGCCGGTCTTGAAAAACGAGTTGAAACCGACGTCATCGAATTGGTCCGAACGCTTGATCTCGCCGGCCCGAAGCAAATTCTGGCCTTCGGCACGAATTTCTTCCCAATGCGCCTGCAGCGGACGCAGGTCGGGGAAGTCGGCCGGGTCGAGATAGGGTTTGTTGGGGATTTTCGAAAACAGATAAAGAAAGCAATTGATCGGCGCCAGAAACGTCGAGTGATCACTCAACTGGCGACCCAGCTTATGGCGCACTTGGCCACGCAGGTGGACATACGCAATAGAGACAACGTAGATAACGGCAATGATCAGTTTCACGGAAATCGTCACACGTCAGAAGAAAACAAACTGCGCCCTTTACCGGCATGCCGGTCCCCGGGTCTTGTGCAGCGGCTGAAAACGAAACAGCGGCCCTGTAGCGCCATCGAGCTACGCCGACGATCGGCGCTTAGGCGACGGATGGCATTTTAGCCACAGTTTGTAACCAATAGTTAACCTGTAACTGTGAAAAACTGTCTACAAAACCCGCCGAAACGTCACTGCGGCCTCAACGCCCTATCGTTTAAAGAGCCAGACCAGTACAATCGCCGCCAAACTTTACGCGCCCCCAGGTTGAAAGCGGAAAAATCCCCTTTCAGCGCACGTCGACTCGGGTCAGGCGCGCCACATGCTGCTGTCCACTTAATGCCAGATGGAACTTCCACTGCCGATCGGGATGAATGTCCTGAGGTCCGGACAGTGGAAACGGGTACTGAACCGGTACTGCCGCAACCCTAGCTACTCTGAATGCTTCGCAGGAAAAACCTTTGATTTCTACAGCTAACATCACGATGCAGTTCGGCGCCAAGCCGCTCTTCGAAAACGTTTCGGTCAAGTTCAACGGTGGCAACCGTTACGGCCTGATCGGCGCCAACGGTTGCGGCAAGTCGACCTTCATGAAGATCCTCGGCGGCGACCTCGAGCCGTCCGGCGGCCAGGTCATGCTGGAGCCGAACGTGCGCCTGGGTAAATTGCGCCAGGACCAGTTCGCCTACGAAGAATTCACCGTGATCGACACCGTGATCATGGGTCACGAAGAGCTGTGGAAGGTCAAGGCCGAGCGCGACCGCATCTACTCGCTGCCGGAAATGAGCGAAGAAGACGGCATGGCCGTGGCCGAGCTGGAAACCGAATTCGCCGAAATGGATGGCTACACCGCCGAATCCCGCGCCGGTGAACTGCTGCTGGGCCTGGGTATTCCCCTGGAACAGCATTTTGGTCCGATGTCTGAAGTGGCTCCGGGCTGGAAACTGCGCGTATTGCTGGCCCAGGCGCTGTTCTCCGATCCGGAAGTGCTGTTGCTCGACGAACCGACCAACCACCTGGACATCAACACCATTCGCTGGCTGGAATCGATTCTCACCGTGCGTAACAGCACCATGATCATCATTTCCCACGACCGTCACTTCCTCAACAGTGTCTGCACCCACATGGCCGACCTGGACTATGGCGAGCTGCGCCTGTTCCCGGGCAACTACGACGAGTACATGACCGCGGCGACCCAATCCCGCGAGCAACTGCTGTCGGACAACGCCAAGAAGAAAGCCCAGATCGCCGAACTGCAAACGTTCGTCAGCCGCTTCTCGGCCAACGCCTCGAAAGCCAAGCAGGCCACTTCCCGCGCCAAGCAGATCGACAAGATCCAGCTGGCCGAAGTCAAGCCATCGAGCCGCGTGAGCCCGTTCATCCGCTTCGAACAGACCAAGAAGCTGCACCGCCAGGCCGTGACCATCGAGCAGATGTCCAAGGGCTTCGACGGCAAGACCCTGTTCAAGAACTTCAGCTTCACCGTCGAAGCCGGCGAGCGCGTGGCGATCATCGGCCCGAACGGCATCGGCAAGACCACCCTGCTGCGTACCTTGATGGGTGAATTGACCCCGGACGCCGGTTCCGTGAAGTGGACCGAAAGCGCGGAGCTGGGCTACTACGCCCAGGACCACGCCCATGACTTCGAAGACGACGTCAGCCTGTTCGACTGGATGGGCCAGTGGACCCAGGGCGAGCAGATCATTCGCGGTACCTTGGGTCGCATGCTGTTCTCCAACGACGAGATCCTCAAGTCGGTCAAGGTCATTTCCGGTGGTGAGCAAGGCCGCATGCTGTTCGGCAAGCTGATCCTGCAAAAGCCGAACGTACTGGTGATGGATGAACCGACCAACCACCTGGACATGGAATCCATCGAGGCGCTGAACCTGGCGCTGGAAAACTATCCGGGCACGCTGATCTTCGTCAGCCACGACCGTGAGTTCGTATCGTCCCTGGCCACCCGCATCATCGAGTTGAGCCCGAACGGCGTGACCGACTTCAGCGGCACCTATGACGACTACCTGCGCAGTCAGGGTGTGGTGTTCTAAGGGCTACCAAAAGCCTTTAGCTGTAAGTGAAAAGCCCTGTCCTTTGTGACGGGGCTTTTTGTTTTTGAAGATCTAGAGATCGCAGCCTTCGGCAGCTCCTACAGGGTGTACGCCGTCAAATGTAGGAGCTGCCGCAGGCTGCGATCTTTTAATCGTTAGCCTGCTTCCTTTTATCCCACCGCCGCGCCATGATGCAGTTCTCCCACCGCCGCCCGCGAACGAGCCCTCATGTCTGTGCAGCAAGTGCCCCCGCAAAGCGCCATGGCGATCACCCTGCAGATCGTCTCCATCGTGTTCTATACCTTTATAGCCTTCCTCTGCATCGGTTTGCCGATTGCGGTATTGCCAGGTTATGTCCACGAGCAACTGGGGTTCAGCGCCATCGTGGCCGGGCTGACCATCGGCTCGCAATACCTCGCCACCCTGCTCAGTCGCCCCATGGCCGGGCGCATGTCGGACAGCGTTGGCACCAAGCGGGCGATCATTTATGGCTTGTCCGGGATTGTACTCAGTGGCGTGCTGACGCTGCTGTCGACCCTGTTGCAAAGTTTGCCGTTGCTCAGCCTGCTGATCCTCATCGTCGGGCGCTTGTTGCTGGGCATAGCCCAAGGCTTGATCGGCGTCGGCACCATCAGTTGGTGCATGGGTCAGGTGGGCGCCGAGCACACCGCGCGGTCGATTTCCTGGAACGGCATCGCCTCCTATGGTGCGATTGCCATTGGTGCGCCGCTGGGCGTGGTCATGGTGCAACAACTCGGTTTCGCCAGCCTGGGCATCGCCCTGTCGCTGCTGGCCCTGGCTGCACTGTTGCTGATTCGCAACAAGCCCTCGGTGCCGGTGGTACGCGGTGAACGTTTGCCGTTTTGGGCGGTGTTCGGACGCATTGCGCCGTTTGGCGCGAGCCTGAGCCTGGCTTCCATCGGCTACGGCACCCTGACGACCTTTATTACCTTGTATTACGTCAATCGCGGCTGGACCGGTGCCGCCTATTGCCTGAGCGTGTTCGGGGTCTGTTTCATTCTGTCGCGGCTGCTGTTCATTTCCGCCATCAGCCGATTCGGCGGATTCACCTCCGCCATTGCCTGCATGTGCATCGAGACCGTGGGCCTGGTGCTGCTGTGGCTGGCCCCGTCGACCGGGTACGCGCTGATTGGCGCCGGCCTGACCGGCTTCGGCCTGTCGCTGGTGTATCCGGCGCTGGGCGTCGAGGCCATCAAACAGGTGCCCAATTCCAGCCGGGGGGCCGGATTGAGTGCTTATGCGGTGTTTTTCGACCTGGCGCTGGCGATCGCCGGCCCGTTGATGGGCGCGATTGCATTGAACATGGGATATTCGTGGATATTCTTCAGTGCGGCGCTGTTGTCGGTGACCGGACTTTGTTTGACACTCATGCTGTCTCGTCAGGCCCGACACAGAACCAATTGAACATCCTAATAACAATAAAGATTAAATTGTTTCAGACTACAACTTAAATGCAACATCCAGAATCGATTAGTTAGAAGTGCCAGCATTGTTTCGGCAGTAAGTTTTGACAAAATCCGGCGCGCTACTTTCTCATCAAGTCGAAAATCAGGATGTACCAAAAGTGCGTATACTGCCTTTAGCTTTTCTTGCCCCGGCAATGGTTCTTTCACTTTCTTCCACTGCCCATGCGGAAAGCTCGACACAGCAAATCTGTCACAACGGTCAATGCTGGGACATCGGTGATGGACCGGGTGACGAGTGCTGCCCATTCAGCGACGAGCGACTGAAAACCGATGTGAAACGCCTCGAAAACCCAACGGAAACCCTCCTGAAACTTCACGGAGTTACATTTAACTGGAAACAAAACAACCAGGCCGATGTTGGTTTGATTGCTCAGGACGTACAAAAGGTTTATCCACAGTTAGTGCGCACCGATGGTGAACACCTGAAAGTGGACTATCAAAAACTGGTGGCGCCGCTTATCGAGTCTGTTCGCGAACTTGACGCCAGAGTTAAAACATTGGAAACAGCGTTGGCCAACAAGTAACGTTTAATGAAATCCGCCGATCCTGCATTCATTGATCGGCGGTCTGCATCCCCGCCCGGGTCGCCCTGCCCAGGGTGCGCGAGAAGAAACTTCCGGCTTCAGAGATCAGATTGCGGTGAATGTCTTGCCGATCGACGCCATCGGCATCGGTACACAGCGCAGGCATGATCGCGATCTGCTCGTCATTGCACGGCGCCATGAAGACGAAGTGCCCTGCTCCCGCCAGTAACTTGAAGTCAGGCGCCGTAGGCAACTTGCGCGCCAGTGCCGCGGCGTTCTTGTCGACCGCCACCAGTTTGTCGCCATCGCCGCTGTAAAGCAGCACCGGCACGTGCACATCGGCCAGGGTGTGGCGACCAAACTTCAGGCTCAGCGGCGCCATCAGCATCAAGGCGTGCACCCGTGGGTCTGCCACCGGCTGCAGGTCGTCGCGGTCGACAATCAACTCGCCCTGGGTATTACAGGCGTCGTGGTCGTCCGGACGTTCCTGGCAATAACGGCGCAGGCGATCCAGGTCCGGCGTAGCGCCGGACAGAATCAATGCGGTCTCGCCACCGGCCGAATAACCAATGACACCGACCTGATCGGCGTTGACGAAGGGGGACAGCATGCGGTCGCCCAGGGTGGCCGTGATGGCTTCGGAAATCTGGATCGGCCGCCCGTACAGGTTACTCAAAGTACCGAGGCGGCTGTGGTCCCGGGAGTTGTCCCCGGGGTGGATCACCGCCACCACGACGAAACCCTTGCGTGCCAGCGAGGTGGCGAGATCGTGCAGGGCCAGGGGGGTGCCGGTGTTGCCGTGGGACAGCATCAGCATCGGGAACCGGCCTATCGCGACCTTGGTGTCCTCCCCGGCTTCGACGGTGTAACCCTCGAGTTTGCTGGTGTGCTCCCAATCACTGGATGGATAGAAGGCGATGGCGCGCATCGGCTGCAGGTCCAGTGGGTCGAGAAACGTCATCTCATGGAAGCCGACGCTCCAGTGCGGATGCGGTGCAGGCGCGGCGTGCACTGTATTCAAGCTGCTGAGCAGGCAAATCAGTAAAGTTGCACAAAGACGCACCATGGGATGCCCCACCTTGTTACCGGACTGAGACGTACACCCTGAACTGCATAAGTCGGGCCACACCTGAAACGACCAGAAACAAAAAACTCCGTAGCTGGTACTTGCGTAACCAGAATACAGAGTTTTTTGGGCTTTACCTGAACGGTTGCGAACTTTTACGCAAGCCTTACGCGGCGGCGAACAACTGCTCGCTGATTTGCGCATGAGCAGCGCTCATGGCTTTGCTGCGTACATCGTCACCGTATGCCAGGCCTTCGGCGCGGACGATTTCGATGTCGGTGATACCGATGAAACCGAACAGCAACTTCAAATATTCTTCGTGGGCAACACCGGTTGCCTGACCGGCGTGCATGCCACCGGAAGTCGAAACGATCACCACTTTCTTGCCGCCGCACAGGCCTTCAGGGCCGGCTTCGGTGTAGCGGAAGGTCTGGCCGGCGACGGCAATGCGATCGATCCAGGCCTTCAACTGAGTCGGGATGGTGAAGTTGTACATCGGTGCAGCGATCACTACGGCATCGGCAGCCAGGAATTCGGCCAGGGTCGAGGCACTCAGTTCGGCTTCGTGCTGTTGTGCGGCGTTGCGCAGTTCAGCGGTGGTGCCGGCGGCGACCAGGGTAGTGGAAGAGAAATGGCTGATGGCGTCAGCGGCCAGGTCTCGGTAGGTCACTACGGCAGCCGGCTCGGCGGCTTGCCAGGCCTTGACGACTTCACCGCTCAACTGACGGGAAGCCGAGTTGTCGCCCAGGATGCTCGAATCGATATGCAGCAATTTCATGTGGGATCTCCAAGTGAGGATCGCCCACAAGGGCGATCAGATGGGACTAATCCTACAGACGAAACCAATAGCTGATTAGTCGGCAACAATGCGATAGTTCGTCTCACAGATAGAACAATCGGATTCACATCATGCAAGACCTCAACGACCTGTATTACTTCGCCAAAGTCGTGGAAGCCGGGGGTTTCGCGGCAGCCGGACGCTTGCTCGGCATTCCCAAGTCCCGACTGTCACGGCGCATCGCCGAACTGGAAGAACGCCTGGGTGCACGTTTGCTGCAACGCACCACCCGACAGCTGAAACTGACTGCTGTGGGTGAACGCTACCTCAGGCACTGCCAGGCGATGCTGCTGGAAGCAGAAATGGCCGACGAGGCCGTGGCCAGTATGTCCAGTGAACCCCGCGGACGTTTGCGGGTGTCTTGCCCGGTCGGGTTGGCCCACGAAATATTACCGGGGGTGATCAGCGACTTTCTCGAACGCTTTCCGCAAGTCCAGCTTGAAGTCATGCTGCTAAACCGCCGGGTTGACCTGGTGAACGAAGGCATTGACGTTGCCCTGCGTGTGCGGGAGCTGGGCGACGAAGACCCGCTGCTGGTCACCCGCCGCCTGCGTCAGGCGCAGATGCTGATGGTCGCCAGCCCCGGTTTCCTCGCGGGGCGTGAGATCAATCACCCCGAAGATCTGAAAAGCCTGCCGGTGCTCGGCGCACTGGAAGCCGACCGCATGGTGCACATCCGCCTGCTGGATCAAAAGGGCAAGAGTTGTGAACTCGCGCTCGAGGCCCGGCTGGGCATCGATGACTTTATCGTGCGCAAGGCCAGCACCCTTTCCGGCCTGGGCTTTACGATGCTGCCCATGATGTATTGCGAACAGGAGCTGGAAAACGGCTCACTGGTGCAGTTGTTGCCCGAGTGGTCGTTGCCCGGTGGCTGGCTGCAGGCGGTCTATCCTCATCGACGCGGGGTAATGCCGGCGGTACGCGCCTGGATTGACCACCTGGTCGAATCCTTCAATGCCTGTGGGGAACGATTGTTATGAAAGCTGGACGGATGAGCGAAGAGGATGTCGCGAAGTTCTGCCTCGCCCTGCCCGGTGCACGGGAAGATTATAAATGGGGAGGTGTGCGGGTGTTTTCGATTGCCGGGAACAAGATGTTCGCCTTGCAGGGCCTGAGGGGTGATTCCCTGGCCTTCAAGGTCGACAAGGATCTGTTTCTCGGTCACTGCGACCGCCCGGGCATTCACCCGGCGCCGTATCTGGCCCGCGCCCAGTGGATCATCATGCAAACGCCCTACCCGCTCGGCAGCGAGGAACTGCAGGGCTTGCTGCAGCGTTCCCACCAATTGGTGGTGAGCAGACTGCCCAAGCGCACTCAAGTCGGACTGTTGCTGTAGGGCTTTGTTTATCAGGTCAAGGCGAACACATGTGCGCCGAGAAACAGGTGATCGATCCAGAACACCTGGTGCAATAGCACGATGATCCAGAACACCAACTGGTACGAGACTTTGCGGGTTTTGTGGCGAAACGCCTGCTGGGCCAGCAACGCTCCGGGCCAGCCACCGGCGAGCTCCAGCGCATGCAGGACGTTTTCCGGCGTTCGCCATTGCTCGGCGCGCGCCTTGCGCTTGTCGCTCCAGTACAGGAAAAACGTCACGACGCTGACGATGCCGTAGGCCGCGAGGGGAATCAGCGACTCCCCGTGCAGCCATGACGACAGCGAACCCGACAGCGGCAACGCGCACAGGACCGCAAACAACAGCCACTTCAGCCGTGAATGGCGGATCTGTCCCCCGGACGGGCGTCCGGGGTTGTTGCGCGAGCGCGAGTCACTCACGGCTTGGCCGCGCTCCAGTCGACCCAGCCGAACTGCCAGGTCGCCAGGATGATCAGGCCGAACACAATGCGATACCAGGCAAACGCCGCATAGCTGTGGTTGGCGATGAACTTGAGCAGCCCGCGGACCGCAATCATCGCAAAAATGAACGCGGTGACGAAGCCGATGGCGAACACCGGGAAATCCGCCGGGACAAACAACTGACGGTACTTGTAGCCCGAGTACACCGCCGCGCCGACCATGGTCGGCATCGCCAGGAAGAACGAGAACTCGGTAGCGGTTTTGCGCGACAGGCCGAACAGCAAACCGCCGATGATGGTCGAGCCCGAACGCGAAGTGCCCGGAATCATCGCCAGACATTGGGCAAGGCCGACTTTCAAGGCATCTTTCCAGGTGATGTCATCCACGGATTCGGCGTGTACTTCATGCTGGCGGCGCTCGGCCCACAACATGATGATCCCGCCCACGACCAGCGCGGTTGCCACGGTGATCGGATTGAACAGGTAATGGTGGATCAGGTCGGCGAAGATCACGCCCAACACCACGGCCGGCAAGAACGCGATCAACAGGTTCGCGGTAAACCGCCGGGCACCCGGCTGGGTTGGCAAACCGATGACCACGTCAAGGATCTTGCGTCGAAACTCCCACACCACCGCCAGGATGGCACCCAGCTGAATAATGATGTTGAACGCCATCGCCCGCTCGCCCCCGAAGCCGAGCAAGTCGGCCACGATGATCTGGTGGCCGGTACTGGAAATGGGCAGGAACTCGGTCAGCCCTTCTACAACCCCAAGAATCAATGCCTGAAAGGCGGTCCAAAGATCCATCAATCCCCCAAAAGGCTATGCGCGCCGGCATGCCCCGTTAATATTTTTTCAAATGCTTTCATTGCGATCAGCGTAGCTGAGGCCCCGCGCATCAAGGATCACCACAGAACCGTTAAAATCCTGTGAAAAAAACCACCTTGAATCAGCTTTACCCGTGCGGGGGGCGAAATCCTATCAGACAAGTCCGATCGGCGGTTACAATCCGCCCCCTCTTCGATTACCCCAAGGTATCTCCATGTCCGGGCTTGAACTGTTTGCCGCCGCCCTCGGTGTCATTGCCGTCTGGCTGACGGTCAAACAGAACCCCTGGTGCTGGCCTATCGGCCTGGTCATGGTACTGCTCTACAGTTGGATCTTTTTTGAGGTGAAGCTGTATTCCGACATGCTGCTGCAAGTCATCTATGCCGGCTTGCAGCTTTACGGCTGGTGGCAGTGGACACGGGGCGGCGACACGACCCGTGGCCGCGAAGTCAGTCGACTCGACACTCGAACCGTGGTGTTGAGCCTGGCCATTGGTGCAGTCGGCAGTCTGTTGCTGGGAGCGGCCATGGCCCACTGGACCGACGCTGCACAACCCTGGCTTGATGCGGCGCTGACCGGGTTCAGCCTGGTGGCGCAGGTCTGGATGGCGCAAAAACGTGTCCAGTGCTGGCCGTTGTGGATCGCTCTGGATGTGATATTCGTCGGGTTGTTCATCTATAAGGGCCTGTACCTGACCGCCACCCTGTATGGGTTGTTCGCCGTCATCGCCGTACAGGGCTGGCGCGAATGGCGTGCCGATCCGGCATTGCGCGCATGAAAGTCCTGGTCCTCACAGGCCCTGAATCCAGCGGTAAAAGCTGGCTGGCGGCCGAGTTGCAACAGCGTTTCGGCGGGATGCTGGTTGACGAGTACGTGCGCTGGTTCATCGAGCAGAATCCGCGGGACACCACGCTGGCCGACATTACGCCCATCGCCCGCGGTCAACTGACATGGGAAGACCAGGCCCGGGTGCAACAACCACCCTTGCTCATCCTCGACACGCACCTGCTGAGCAATATCCTCTGGAGCCAGACCCTGTTCGGCGATTGCCCCGCCTGGATTGAACCCGCACTGCTGGCCCGGCATTACGACTTGCACCTGCTGCTGTCACCGGAGCACGTCGAGTGGACGGATGACGGCCAGCGTTGCCAGCCTGGATTGAGTGAGCGCCAGGCATTTTTCGAGCAGACCCTGGCCTGGCTTGAACGCCACGCACAACCGGTTCAAGTGCTGCACGGAGATTGGGCAGAACGCCGAATCCAGGCACTGAGCGCCGTGACCCGATTGCTCGGCGCCTGACCGGCATTTGGGGCAATTTGCCCATCCTCACCCTGCTGTGGGGGGCGAAGTGTCCGATTCTGAAACATCCTCCCTGCCTGAAACCACCCATTTCAACGCCCCTCCTCGTTTGCTCACCGGATGTGTTAAGGCGTTGTTACAACAACGCTATAACCCTTGTTCCAGAGGGGTTGGTCCGCGATTACGGGTTGCCTGCGCAGGGTTTTGTCTCACCGTTGTTACACCCTCGACAAAAGGTTCTCAATCAAAATCTGTAAGCCATTGAATCAACTCGATATTCAAAAGGCGGCACAGCTTTCGCTCTATTCCTTACACAGCTGACCGGGGCCAGCTTACAAATGAAGGAATGAATGTCGTGGAGATATTCAAAAAAAAAGGCTTGATGTGCCTCCTGCTGATCGCGAGCACTGCCGGCACTGTTCTCAGTTTCAACGTTCAAGCCGAAGGCAACGGTGTCATCGTGCTTGATCGTACCGTTCACCCAACTTTCATCGGTCGCAGTGGCGGCAGGGATCCGAACCCGGCCACCATCAGTGCCAACCCTTCTGCCCGCGTCACCGGCGAACTCAGCGACGCCGATATCGCCGGGGTAACCACCGGAACGACCCCTCATAACAGCTTCGGGCAAAACCCGGGCGGCATGCAAGGCCTGAGTGTCATCACCAACCCCAACGGTTTGCCTGGCATGTCCATCGGCCACGGTGGTGGCAGTGGCGGCGCCATTTCCGGAACCATCAACCGTGCCATGAGCACCGGCCTCAGCCCACTGGGCAGAATGGCGGGGGGGCAATGAGATGGATCGTTCCTTTCTTTTACCTGCCTTGTTAACTGCCTTGTTGCTTGCCCTGCTCGGCGGCACCAGCGTGATGGCCGATTCGGGCGTCAGTTCGGTGAACAACGCCACCCTCCTGGATTCCGGTACCCAATACCGAGGCAACTTCAGCGTCAACCAGGCGGCGGGTGATCAACAGCAGCAGGCCAACGTCCGCGCGATCGCCATTGGTACCGAAGCCGGTGCGACCACCAGCGTCAGGCAGAAAATAACTACGCCGGCCAATCCATCGATGGATGCGACGGCCACTATCAGCGGCAACTCTTTCAGTCATGGCAGCGGCGTACTGGGCGTCAACCAGAGTGCCGGGGCGAACAACCAGATGGCCAACGCCCTGCGCATCAGCATCGGCGCTGCACCGCAAGCCATCGACGACAGTGCTCTTTCTCAACAGAACGTGGCGTTGCTACCGAACTCGGGAGCATCTGGCACCCCAAACGGCAGTCGCCAGGTCGTGACAAGCGACCAGGCCTTCACCGGCAGCCGGGGCGTGATCCAGGTGAACCAGAGTGCCGGGGTGGGGAACCGAATGGCCAACACCCTGAGTATCCGGGTCTCTGACTGACCCCGATACAGCGCGAGTGGGAAGTACCAACACTTGAACAACTAATGAGCACGGAGAATCACCATGAACCCGACAACTGCTCTCAAACCACTGGCTTTCGCCCTGGCAGCAGTGATGGCATTTGCAGCCCAGGCTGATCCCGTGCAGGGCAATGGACAGGGCAGCAACCAACAGTCCAATGGCCCGTCGCTGGATCAGATTCTGCAGATTACCTCAGGCGCCGGGGCCGCCGTGCTCGACTCGCAGGAAAGCAGTGACAGCGGGGTAGTGAACCGGGGCACCCAAAACGACGCCAAAATCGATAACTCCCTGAACAGCTCCAACGGCAACATGGGCGCCAACGTTGCGGCCGGTAACGGCAACCAGCAAGATAACGCCGCCGCCCTTGCCACGGCGGACGAAGCCTTCATCTTCGGCTCCGCCGTCACCGTCTCCAGCGCGACTCAGAAGAGCACCGGCAACACCGCCAGGAACCACTCCAATACCAACAACACAACGCTCAATAACGCTGGCAACAGCGGTTCCGGCAACATCGGCATCAACGTGACCACCGGCGACTTCAACCAACAGAAAAACAACCTGGCGATTGCCGTTTCCGGCGGCCGTGTAGCAGTAGCCGCGGCGGCAGCGAACCAAAGCACGTCCGGGCTGAAAGTCACCAACAACGCCAGGCCTGAGTTCGTACCCGTGGGTGTACTCGGTCTGTCCGGTATAACCACTCAACAAGTGGTGACGCCAGAAGGCTGGAGACCTCCTGTAACCAACAATGCTTCGATCACGGGCTCGATGAACAGCTTCTCCGGCAACGGCGGCGCCAACGTATCGTCCGGCGTCGGCAACCAGCAAAGCAACTCGCTGTCGATCGCCGCAGGCTGCAAATCATGCCCATAATCGCGACCGCCATGAAAGCCTCGGCGACGACGCTTTTCCTCGGTCTGAAGGGGTATCGTCCATGCGTAAGACGGCCCTTTTTGCCCTGCTCTGCCTGTCTGGGCTGACCCAGGCCGCACAGATGCCGGTTGCCGCCCTGCCGGGCGGCGTGCTGGTGTACAAGCACGTACAGAGTTTGCGTGAGCGCAAGTTCAGCGACATCGTCGAACAGAAAACCGATTTCAGCTGCGGCGCCGCCGCGCTGGCAACGATACTGCGCCAGGCCTATTGGCTCGACGTCGATGAGGAGCACATCATCAAAGGCATGCTGGTCTTCGCCGACCAGGATCTGGTGCGTACCCAGGGTTTTTCCATGCTGGACATGAAGCGCTACATAGAAAGCATCGGCATGCGCGCCCGGGGCTACAAGATCCCGCCTGAAAGACTCGACGCCGTGACGATTCCGGTGGTAGTACTGATGGAAATTCGCGGCTACAAGCACTTCGTGGTGTTGCAGCGGGCGGACAAGAACTGGGTGTACATCGGCGACCCGGTGCTCGGTCACAAACGCTACTCCCATGAAGACTTTGTCCAAGGCTGGAATGGCATTGTCTTCGCTATCATCGGTCCCGGTTACGACAAAACCAATGCGTTACGCAGTCCACCGGAACCGCTGACTGCCAAGAACAAGATGGATAATTTCAACCCGGTCAAAGATGCCGAATTGATGGATTTCGGTTTCATACAGAGCGACTTCTTTTAATCGCCAACAAGATGACAGGGGGCAGGATGCTCCGGGAGCAGCAAATGAAAACCTCGTATTGGGTGGTCACTGCCTGTCTGGCAGCGACCACTTCAGGTTTTGCTGATGAGTTCAGACCCATCGAAATCAAGGACCAGGAACTGGCCGAGTTGCGTGGCCGGTATGTGATGCCGGGGCGGATCATCAGCTTCGGTGTTGTCATGAGCAGTACCTGGCGCAACGCCAGTGGTGATCTGATCGGGGCAACCACCTCGATGCGTCTTCAAGCCGAAACGGTCAAGCCCGAGTTCTACGTTTCAACCTTCAATCACAGTGGTAAAGGCAGTTCGCCTAACTCAGGTAGCGGCTCGGGCCACGGCTCGGGCACCGTTTCGGGCACCGCCCCGGGTACCGGTAACATAACGGGTGGTGCGGGACTGAGCACCTCTCAGGGCGTCACCCAGGTCACACGGGCCGCTGGCGATGGCAACAGCTCAAACAACAAGATCGCCATCAACGTCAAAGAGGCCAGCACGGCCCCTGCGCCGGTGCCGAGCCGGGGCCAGGCGCTGATAGCCGGTCAAACCATCTCCGGCAGCAATGCTGCCGGCAGTGTCGCCGTGTCCGCGACCGGCGGTGGCGTTCAGGTCGCCATCACCGCCAACAACAACCAGGGCTCAAGCCTGCAACAAGTCGCCCAGGGCGGGTTACTGCAAGACACCCGGTTGCTGGGCAACAGCAATGTGGTCAACAACCTGACTCGACTCAGCGTCGTGCTCGACAATAAAAAACCGAGCGCTGGTGCATTGGGCTATAACCTGAACCAACTCACTGCATTACGGACCTTGGGGTATTGAGCTACGCTGAGACACGAGCATTGGGCACAAATGGACGGTTTTTTCATGTACCGATCGGTATCACTGCGTGCAGTTATTTGCTTGTGCTCTCTACTGCCGGTGGCGATGGTGCAGGCAGCAACAGACCCGGAACTGGAGGCTCTCAAACGAGAGCTTCTGGAGTTGAAGCAGCGATACGAAGTTCAGCAAAAGGCCTTGGCGGTTCTCGAACAACGGGTCCGCCAGGTCGAAGAGCAGCCCGCTCCAGCCCCTCCCAAACGCCTGGCCAAGTCGCCAGCGGACCTGAAGGGCAATCCAAACGTCGCCACCGGCACCGGTGCCGCGGCGGCTTCAGGGGGTGCCGCCGGGGGCAGCGGCAGTTCGTATGGACAATCGCTGGCTGATGACTCACAACCGGCGCAAAGCGTTTCAAACCTGTATGACGAGGCCAGCGGGTTCTTCGGCGGTGGCAAGTTCAGCGTCGAAACCGGGATCACCTACTCCCGGTACGATACCCGCCAGCTGGTCCTCAACGGTTTTCTCGCCCTGGACTCGATCTTTCTCGGCGCCATCAACCTGGACCGGATCAAGGCCGACACCTGGACGCTGGACCTCACCGGCCGCTACAACTTCAACAATCGCTGGCAGTTCGACCTGAACGTGCCGGTGGTTTACCGTCAGTCCACGTACCAGTCCGGTGGCGGCAATAACGGCGCCGCCAACGTCACGACCGAAGACACCGTCAAGGAAGACCCGGCCATTGGCGACGTCAACTTCGGTATCGCCTACAAATTCCTCGACGAGTCGGCCAACACGCCGGATGCCGTGGTGACCTTGCGCGTCAAGGCACCGACCGGCAAAGACCCGTTCGGCATCAAGCTGGTTCGGGTGGACGCCAACTCCAACCTGGCCGTGCCTGAATCCTTGCCTACCGGTAACGGCGTCTGGTCGATCACGCCGGGGATCTCTCTGGTCAAGACGTTCGATCCGGCAGTGCTGTTCGGCAGCCTGTCGTACACACACAACCTGGAAGAGTCTTTCGACGACATCAGCTCCAACCCGGCGCTCAAGACGCCGGGCAAAGTACGCATTGGCGACAGTTTCCAGATTGGCGCCGGTATTGCGTTCGCCTTGAACGAAAAGATGAGTATGTCGTTCTCGGTCTCCGACCTGGTTCAACGCAAGAGCCAGCTCAAGGAAGATGGCGGGGATTGGCAATCGGTGGTGTCCAGCGATGCCAACGCCGGTTACTTCAACATCGGCATGACCATTGCGGCCACCAACAACCTGACCATCGTACCCAACCTGTCCATTGGCTTGACGGACGACGCCCCGGACTTCCAGTTCAGCCTGAAATTCCCTTACTACTTCTGACCAGGCTCTTCACGCCATCCAGGAAACTGTAGGAGCCAGCTTGCTGGCGATGGACCCCAGTGCGCCGCGTTTATCCAGCTCACACGCGTTATCGTTAACGACCATCGCTGGCAAGCCAGCTCCTACAAAGGACCGTGCCCACGCTGAAACTGTAGGAGCCAGCCTGCTGGCGATGGACTCAAGAGCGCCGCGTTCATCCGGTTCACACGCGTTATAGTTAACGACCATCGCTGGCAAGCCAGCTCCCACAAAGGACCGTGCCCACGCTGAAACTGTAGGAGCCAGCCTGCTGGCGATGGACTCCAGTGCGCCGCGTTCATCCAGTTCACACGCGTAATCGTTAACGACCATCGCTGGCAAGCCAGCTCCTACAAAGGACCGTGCCCACGCTAAAACTGTAGGAGCCAGCCTGCTGGCGATGGACTCAAGAGCGCCGCGTTCATCCAGTTCACACGCGTTATCGTTAACGACCATCGCTGGCAAGCCAGCTCCTACAAAGGACCGTGCCCACGCTAAAACTGTAGGAGCCAGCCTGCTGGCGATGGACCCCAGTGCGCCGCGTTCATCCAGTTCACACGCGTTATCGTTAACGACCATCGCTGGCAAGCCAGCTCCTACAAGGGACCATGCCCAAGCTGAAACTGTAGGAGCCAGCCTGCTGGCGATGGACTCAAGAGCGCCGCGTTAATCCAGGTCACACGCATTATCGTTAACGACCATCGCTGGCAAGCCAGCTCCTACAGGAGCCAGCTTGCTGGCGATGGATTCAAGCGCGCCGCGCTCGCAATTTTCATTGCAGCGGTCTTTTTGTTTGAAGCAGGAATTCAACGAATCTGATGCTTGTGCAGCAACCGGTAGAAAGTCGGACGTGACACGCCCAATACTTTGGCAGCGACACTCAGGTTATCGCTGTGGCGGTTCAATACATCGCACAACGCCTGGCGTTCGGCCCGGGTCTTGTATTCTTCGAGGGTGCCCATCGGCGCGGCAATTGCGTGTTGACTGATCAACCCCAGGTCGCGGGCCTCGATCTGCCGGCCTTCGGCCAATACCAGCCCACGACGAACGCGATTGGCCAGCTCACGAACATTGCCTGGCCAGTCGTGTTTGCCCATGGCAATCAAGGCGTCTTCGCTGAAACTGCGGGGGCGACGTCCGGTTTCACGACTGTAGAAATGGGAGAAGTGATTGGCCAGCATCGACAAGTCGCCATGGCGCTCACGCAGCGGAACGGTCACCACTTGCAGTACGTTCAGGCGGTAATACAAGTCTTCGCGAAAGCGTTTCTTCGCGATAGCGGCTTCAAGGTCGACATTCGTCGCCGCCAGCACCCGCACATCGACCGGAATCGGCTGACTGCCGCCCACCCGCTCGATGTGTTTTTCCTGGAGGAACCGTAGCAGATTGGCCTGCAACTCCAGTGGTAGGTCACCGATCTCGTCGAGAAACAGGGTGCCACCGTTAGCGGCCTCTATTCGTCCGACCTTGCGTTGATGTGCGCCGGTAAATGCACCTTTCTCATGGCCGAACAACTCGGACTGGATCAAGTGTTCGGGAATCGCACCACAATTGATCGCGATGAAGGGTTTGCTGTGACGCTGGGACAGGCGATGCAGAGTTCGTGCGACCAATTCCTTGCCAGTGCCGCTTTCACCGCGAATCAATACCGGAGATTCGGTCGGCGCCAGTTTGCTCAGCAGTTTTCGCAGTTCACGCACAGGTTTGCTGTCGCCGAGCAATTCGTGCTCGGGCTGGTCAACATGCACCGTACCCTGCCCACGCAACCGCACCATGCCAAATGCCCGGCCCAGCGTTACCTGAACCCTGGACACATCGAACGGCAAGGTATGAAAGTCAAAAAACCACTCACAGACAAAGTCGCCGACATTTTGCAGTCGCAGCACTTCCTGGTTGAGTACCGCTATCCACTCTGCGCCACTGCGGCTGATCAATTCCTTGACGGCTTCCGGGTGTTCAAGATGATACGGCTGCAGGCGTATCAAGCCCACGTCACAGGTTCGGTCAGTGGCGTGTTCCAGCGTGCAGCTGTCAACGTCCCAACCGATAGCGCGCAATCCAGGGAGCAGACGATAGCAATCGTCACAGGGGTCCACCACTAATAGACGTCGTGAAGCTGGCACATCGCTCATGACTGATCCTTGGCGCCAATTTTTAGAAAATTTAGTAAAAACAATCATTTGGCGGACATAATTGTAACATTAGCAAGAACTTGACAGGCCCTTGTACCGTTTGACTATAGGATTGCAATAAATCCAGTTATAAGAAGCGCCTTTGATCGCTACCTAACGACTCTTTCCTTTCATTCAGCTTTCAATGCCGGGCTCATTCTTGAACCCATGAAATAAAATCGAAATTTCTTTTGATTGTGTGTGACCCGAACCCCGGTTGCGGGCATCAGTACAAGTAACCAGCCGAACGGTAAGCCCAACCGACGGCACATCATTTGATTGGGCACACAGAGAGAAGACCCTATGAACGCCCCGCTCCGTATCAACGAAGCACTTTTGATTGCCGACCGTGCATTTAAGCCATTCAAATGCGTGGCCTGGGCTCCACAAGACGGTAATGGCGAACTCAGCCTGACCGTTATCGACCGCACCAGCACCCGCATTGGCCGCAAGCAGATCCCAAGCAGCGCTTATTCCGATCCCGCACAACTCGAACTGCTGCTGGAACAGGCCCGCGCCGAATTGAGCGAGGAAGGTTACACACTGCAGTCGTGGTCGATGCCGCACTAATCGTTTTGCGGATTACTCCGGGGTAATCCGCGCCCTTCCCGTCTTTTAGTTGGGCTGATGGTTCTCGCCCATACGCACTCATTGCCCCATTAGTTTGAACTTTTGTGCGCCTGATACTTTGCAGGCTTGCCATTGGTTCGAAAAGACACTGTTGTGGCACACAGCGACTCTCCGTCTGTTAGTTCATACCGTTGTGCATCTCCCGATTCAGGGATTGAATATTCTCCTTATAAAGTCGCCACCCAAACTTCTGGATCAGGACGACTCGCAAGGAGATGCGGTTCATGTCAATCCAGTCCGCCATTGCCTGCTCCGCCGTCCGGAACACTGCCGGCACTCTCGATACGACGTTTGCGGGCAACGGCAAAACCCAGGTGTATTTCGCCGACAGCCTTTCCAGCATGGCCAACGACGTCGCAATCGATGCCCGGGGCCGTATGCTGGTGGCGGCAAAGGTCACCATGGCCGAGGGCAGCCGATTTGGCCTGGCCCGCTTGCTGGATGATGGTTCGGCAGACCTTGCGTTCGGCAGGCAAGGCAGCGTCATCGGGCAATTCGAGCCCGGGTTCGAAGCCATGGGCGCCAAGGTTCTGCTCATGCCCGACGGCAATATCCTGTTGGCCGGCCTGCAATACGATAATGCACACCGCACGCTCCCGGGCCTGGCACTGTTCGATGAAGAGGGTCGCCTGGTTCGAAGCTTTGGCGATAATGGCCGCTGCGTCGTGCGATTGCCTGGCGGTCTGTCCCTGGGTGTGCGTGATATCTGGCTGCCTCCCGGTGTGCCGGGCGCTGAGGCCTGCGATGTGGACGTACAGCGAGACGGCCGGATCCTGATTCTGGCCAACCATCACTTCGAACTGGCCGATCACGTGGGCCTGTTGATACGGCTGGATGTCGAAGGCTCGCTGGACTGCTCGTTCAATGGCCGTGGCTTTGTGGTGGTCCGGCACCTGCTGATGAATACCTGGCTCAGCAGCCTGACGGTGCAAGGTGACGGCCGGGTTCTGGTGGGTGGATCGATCAACTTTCCAGAAGAAGGCTTGCTGGCGCGCTACCACACCGACGGCCGCCTCGACGACAGTTTCGCCGTGGACGGATTCCTGACGTTCAAGGCGCAGGGGCATGGCGCCCAGGTCAGTCAGGTGGTCCAGCAAATCAATGGAGACGTCTTGTGTTTTGGTTGCAGTCGCGAGCCGATGCACTGCCTGACGTTCAAGATGCACAGCAACGGCCGCCCCGACAATCACTGCAACGGCGGCCAGCCGCAACGCCTGGTAATTGGCCATAGCGGCTGCCAGTGGAGTGCCGCGCAGCTACAGCCCGATGGAGGTGTGCTCACGGCGGGCGCAACCATCGGCGGCATCGAAGCAGACTTCCTGATCGGTCGATACCTGCCCGACGGCCGTCCCGATCACCGCTTTGGCAATGGCCGCGGCTATACGCGTACCCGCCTCGGCCCGAGCCTGGATACTGCCACCTGTGTCGCGGCGCAGGCCGATGGAAACATCGTCGTCGGCGGCTATTCACTGCATGGAAACTACAAGGCGGTCATCGCTCGCTATCAGGGGTAGTCACGTGCATTTTTCCTGCGCTTGATCTTCTCCCCCGCTTGCGGCAAGTTGCGCGCTTCTTAAAACAAGGAGCAGCCGATGTCCGGTTCAATGGCCCAGGCGTTCGCGCACAACTTTCTCGGGCATTCGCCCCGTTGGTACAAGGCCTGCATCGTCGGCTTTCTGATTCTCAATGCCCTGGTCCTGTGGACCGCAGGTCCGGTGGCGGCCGGCTGGCTGCTGGTGCTGGAGTTCATCTTCACCCTGGCCATGGCGCTCAAGTGCTATCCGCTGATGCCCGGCGGTCTGTTGTTGATTGAAGCCCTGCTGCTGAAGATGACCACGCCCCAAGCGCTTTATGACGAGTTGCTACACAACTTCCCGGTGATCCTGCTGCTGATGTTCATGGTGGCCGGTATCTACTTCATGAAGGACTTGCTGCTGTACCTGTTCTCGCGCCTGCTGTTGGGGGTTCGCTCCAAGGCCGCGCTGGCCCTGATGTTCTGCTTTTTATCGGCCTTTCTGTCGGCGTTCCTCGATGCCTTGACCGTGACCGCCGTGATCATCAGTGCCGCCGTAGGTTTTTACTCGGTGTATCACCGTGTCGCCTCGGGTAACGACCCGCGCCAGGACAGCGAGTACAGCGACGACCAACATCTGCCGACCCTGCATCAGGGCGATCTCGAACAGTTCCGCGCCTTTCTGCGCAGCCTGCTGATGCACGGTGCCGTGGGCACCGCACTGGGCGGTGTGTGTACGCTGGTCGGCGAGCCGCAGAACCTGCTGATCGGCCATGAAATGGGTTGGCATTTCTCCGAATTCTTCACCAAGGTTGCGCCGGTATCCCTGCCGGTACTGGTTGCAGGCCTGGTGACATGCGTCCTGCTGGAAAAGCTGCGCTGGTTCGGATACGGCACGCTGCTGCCGGATAACGTCCGTGCGGTACTGGCCAACTACGCCGCCGAAGACAATGCCGAGCGCACCGCCCGCCAACGGGCCGCGCTGCTGGTACAAGGCGCTGCCGCATTGATTCTGATTGCCGGGCTGGCGTTTCACATCGCCGAAGTGGGCTTGATCGGCTTGATGGTGATCGTGTTGATCACCGCGTTTACCGGCATCACCGACGAACACCGCCTCGGCACCGCGTTCAAGGACGCCATGCCGTTTACCGCCTTGTTGGTGGTGTTTTTCGCCGTGGTCGCGGTGATTCACGACCAGCAATTGTTCTCGCCATTGATCCACTGGGTACTCGCGCTGCCGGCGGACCAACAACCGGGCATGCTGTTCATTGCCAATGGCCTGCTGTCAGCCATCAGTGACAACGTGTTCGTCGCGACCATTTACATCACCGAAGTGAAGCGCGCATTCATGGCAGGCGAGATGACCCGCGAACATTTCGAGACGCTGGCCATTGCGATCAACACCGGCACCAACCTGCCAAGCGTGGCGACGCCCAACGGCCAGGCGGCGTTCCTGTTCCTGCTGACCTCGGCGATCGCACCGCTGGTGCGCCTGTCTTACGGGCGGATGGTCTGGATGGCGTTGCCCTACACCGTTGTGATGGGGATATTGGGCTGGTATGCGGTGAGTTACTGGCTGTAACCCCCCAACCCTGTAGGAGCGAGCTTGCTCGCGATGGCGGCGGCACATTCACATCCAAGTGCCTGACAGACCGCTATCGCGAGCAAGCTCGCTCCCACATTATCCGAGGCGGTGCCAGACGCGCCCGTCACGGGTGAGCAATTCTTCGCCGGCCTTCGGGCCGTTTTCCCCGGCGGCATAGCTCTGCACGCTGGCGTCCTGCTGCCAGGCATCGAGGAACGGCTGCACGGCGCGCCAGCCGTTTTCGATGTTGTCGGCGCGCTGGAACAACGTCTGATCGCCGGTCAGGCAATCGTAGATCAGGGTTTCGTAGCCCGTGGACGGCTGCATCTCGAAGAAATCCTTGTAGGCAAACCCCAACTCGATGTTGTCCATTTTCAGGGCCTGACCGGGACGTTTGGCCAACAGGTCGAACCACATGCCTTCGTTCGGCTGGATCTGGATGCGCAAATAAGTCGGCTGCAGCTCATCGACCTCGGTATCGCGAAACTGCGCATAGGGCGCCGGCTTGAAACAGATGACGATCTCGGTGTCACGCACGCTCATGCGCTTGCCTGTGCGCAGGTAGAACGGCACCCCGACCCAGCGCCAGTTATCGATCATGACCTTGAGGGCCACATAGGTTTCGGTATTGCTGTCGGGTGCGACCTTGTCTTCCTGGCGATAGCCCGGCAGCGCCTTGCCGTCGATTTCACCCGCGGCGTACTGGCCGCGCACCGAGTTGGCGTGGGCCTCCTCGACCGTCCAGGGCCTGATCGCGCCGACGACCTTGGCTTTCTCTCCGCGCACCGCATCAGCGCCAAACGCGGCGGGAGGTTCCATCGCCACCATCGCCAGCAACTGGAACAGGTGATTGGGCACCATGTCGCGCAGCGCGCCCGTGTGCTCATAAAAACTGCCACGGGTTTCCACGCCGACGGTTTCAGCGGCGGTGATCTGCACGTGGTCGATGTAGTGATTGTTCCAGAACGCTTCGAACAGGCTGTTGGAGAACCGGCTGACCAGAATGTTCTGCACGGTCTCTTTGCCCAGATAGTGATCGATCCGGTAGATCTGCTTTTCCGTCATCACCTTGAGCAGGCAGGCATTCAAGGCCTCGGCCGTTTGCAGGTCGGAGCCGAAGGGCTTTTCGATCACCACCCTTCTGAAGGCCTCGGGGGTTTCTTCCAGCAAGCCGGCGGCACCGAGTCGGCGCGCCACCTCACTGAAAAAACGTGGCGCGGTGGCCAGGTAGAACACCGCATTGCCGGTTCCGCTGTCGGCGATTTTCGCCGCCAGCGCTTGATAAGTGCTGTCGTCCAGGAAATCGCCCTGGACGTAGCTGATGCCTTTGGCAAGTTTGGACCAGACCACTGGATCAAGGGTGTGATCACCCTTGCCAGCCATCTCGTTTCGAATGAAGTCTTCGAGCTTTTGCGCAAAACCTTCATCGCTGATGGCGTTGTGGTCAACGCCGATGATCCGCAGTCCATCCCCGAGCAGCCCGTTGCGCTTGAGGTTATACAGCGCGGGCACCAACAGACGCTTGACCAGGTCGCCATGGGCGCCAAACAGAAACAGCGTCGTCGCTGGTGCGGGCTCAGCCTTGGATTTCCTGCGGATCACGTGGGTCATTTTTTCGAAGTCTCCACATGGCCGCCGAAGCCGAAGCGCTGGGCCGAGAGAACCTTGTCGCCAAAGGTGCCCTGGCCGCGCGAACGGTAGCGGGAAAACAGCGAGTTCGACAGCACCGGCACCGGCACCGCTTGCTCCATCGCCGCTTCGATGGTCCAGCGGCCTTCACCACTGTCCGCCACCGACCCGGAGAAACCTTCGAGCTTCGGATCACTGGCCAGGGCGTCGGCGGTCAGGTCAAGCAACCACGAGGACACCACGCTGCCACGACGCCAGACTTCGGCGATGTCGGCGACGTTCAGGTCGAAACGCTGGTCCGCTGGCAGGCTTTCGCTGTTTTTGGTCTGCAGGATGTCGAAGCCTTCGGCGAAGGCCTGCATCATTCCGTATTCGATGCCGTTGTGGATCATCTTCACGAAATGTCCGGCGCCGGCGGGACCGGCGTGAATGTAGCCACGCTCGGCACGATCGTCGTCGGACTTGCGGTCCTTGGTACGCGGGATGTCACCCATGCCCGGGGCCAGGGTTGCAAACAGCGGGTCGAGACGCGTCACGGTCGCGGCATCGCCGCCGATCATCATGCAGTAGCCCCGCTCCAGTCCCCAGACGCCGCCGGATGTACCGACGTCGATGTAATGCAGGCCTTTTTCCGACAGGGTCTTCGCCCGGCGGATATCGTCCTTATAGAAGGTGTTGCCGCCGTCGATGATGGTGTCGCCGGCTTCGAGCAAGGTGCTCAGGGTGTCGATGGTTTCTTCGGTCGGTGCGCCTGCCGGCAGCATGACCCAAACCGCACGCGGCTTGGCCAGGCCAGCGACCAGGGCCGGCAAATCGGCGACGCCGGTGGAGCCCTCAGCGGACAAGGCTTCGACAAAGGCGGTATTGCGGTCGTAAACAACGGTGGTGTGCCCGTTGAGCATCAGGCGCCGCGCAATATTGCCGCCCATGCGGCCCAGTCCAATAATCCCGAGTTGCATGTGCTGATGCTCCCTACTACAAATAAAATGTGTGTCAAAGGTTATAGCCCAACGCGACTCATGAGGTTAGTCCAGAGCGTTGGCGTGAAGTTTCCGGGCATTGTGCCCGATCCTGATGGATAACGTCGGGAATCAAGCCGAAGACACAACGACAATGAAAAATAAAAAAGTTCCCTTCGGGAGCAAAAGAAATCAAAATTGGCGCCGATAGTAGATCAGCCGTTGATTTCGACGCGGCTCTACAGTTGAGACACGCCATTTGCGAGGTGAGCAATGGGCACAGTACATACCGCACTGCCAGCACAAACCCTTTACGTCACTATCCGTCGCGATGAATTGCGTCAGTTGAAGGACGAACGCGATCAATTGAAACAGGAGCTGGCGCAGTTGCGACTGCTGCTGCAAACGAGTCAGACGCAGCCCCTGGCTGCGGTGCAACGCGCCCCGCTCGCCTGATTCCCCCGTCTCAAGCGGGAGCAGTCTGCACTGCTTCCGCATCGGCTCACGCCCTGCCATCTGCGACAACTCACGAAATTTTCACAATTGTCTCACGATAATTACAAGTTTCAGGCTGCCCGGTTCCGCGCGGCCCTCGTTCGTCGTCCGCGATCTCCAAATCCCGGCGGTGGTAGTGAATTCTCGGCTGGAGCGCTGAATGTCTTTGTTCGAACGCAGCAAAACGACTGCGGCAGGTTTTGATTGGGCCGGATTTGTCTGGCTGTTTGTATTCTTCTGGTACTTTTCCGGCATCACCCAACTACTGATCCAACTGACGGGCACCTCCGGGTTTACCGGATTCCGCCAGGCCTTCGTCATGAGCGCGATCTGGCTGGCGCCGATGCTGCTGTTCCCCAAACAGACCCGTGTCATGACCGCCGTCATCGGCGTTGTGCTGTGGGCGTGCTCCATGGCGAGCCTGGGCTACTTCTTCATTTACCAGCAGGAGTTTTCCCAGAGCGTCATCTTCATCATGTTCGAGTCGAACGTGGCTGAAGCCGGCGAGTACATGACCCAGTACTTTGCCTGGTGGATGATCCCGGCGTTCCTGGCCCACAGCGCGTTTGCCTATTTCCTGTGGACTCGCCTGCGCCCGGTGTACCTGGCCCGTGGCAAGGCCATCGCGGCAGCCGTGGCCATTGTCGTGGCGGTGGTCGGTTATCCGCTGATCAAGCAAACCTCGCGCACCGGCAGTTTCGCCGAAGGCTTCGACAAGTTCGAAACCCGCATCGAGCCGGCGGTGCCATGGCAGATGGCCGTGGCCTATCACCGTTACCTGGAAACCCTGGCCGGCATGCAGGACATGCTCAACAGCGCCAGCAGGATTCCACCGTTGCACAATCTCACGGACGCCTCGGCCAACACGCCTGCGACCCTGGTGCTGGTGATCGGCGAGTCCACCAACCGTCAGCGCATGAGCCTGTACGGTTACCCACGGCAAACCACGCCGGAACTGGACAAGCTCAAGGATCAACTGGACGTTTTCGACAACGTCATCACCCCGCGCCCCTACACCATTGAGGCGCTGCAACAGGTCCTGACCTTCGCCGACGAAGAAAACCCGGACCTGTACCTGTCGACGCCATCGCTGGTCAGCATGATGAAACAGGCCGGCTACAAAACCTTCTGGATCACCAACCAGCAGACCATGACCAAGCGCAACACCATGCTCACGACCTTCTCCGAACAGGCCGACGAACAGGTGTACCTGAACAACAACCGCAACCAGAACGCCGCGCAGTACGACGGCGACGTGATCGAGCCGTTCAACAAGGCCCTGGCCGACGGGGCACCGCGTAAACTCATCGTCGTGCATCTGCTCGGCACGCACATGAGCTACCAGTACCGCTACCCGTCGACCTTCGACAAGTTCCAGGACCGCAATGGCGTTCCGGCCGGCGTACGTGACGATCAGGTGCCGACGTACAACAGCTATGACAATGCCGTGCTGTACAACGACTTCGTGGTGTCCAGCCTGATCAAGGACTACGCCAAAACCGATCCGAACGGCTTCCTGCTGTACCTCTCCGACCATGGCGAAGACGTATTCGATTCCGCGGGTCACAGTACCCTGGGGCGCAACGAGAACAAGCCGACGGCACCGATGTACACCATTCCGTTCATGGCCTGGGCTTCGCCGAAATGGCGGGCAAGCCATGACTGGAACCTCGCCGGCGATCTCTCGCGTCCTTACAGCAGCTCGCACCTGATCCACACCTGGGCCGATCTTGCAGGCCTGAGCTTCGACGAACTCGATCGCAGCAAGAGTGTGGTCAGCGACAGTTTCAAGGCCCGGCCATTGATGATCGGCAACCCCTATGAGCGTGAGCAGCGCGCGTTGATCGATTTCAGCCTGATGAAGCCGAAAACGTCACCCGCGGTCGTTCAGCAGTAATCCTTTCAGGGGCCGGTTCCGGCCCCTTTTTCATGGGAAGGCCATCGATGAAGTTAATTCCCATTTAAGCGAATCGGCGGATAATGCCATTTCGACACTGCTTCATTGATTCATGGACGAAAGGCATCCGACATCTTTAGTGGGAGGCATACCATGAAACGCACCGCCGTGATCCTCGCCGGCCTGATGGCGCTGGGTTCGACCAGCGCATTCGCCGAAGGTGGAGCCGAACGCATGCGCTATTACTACGAAAGTCTGCGACTGGCCCAGCAAGAAGCCCTCGGCCATCCGATCCCGAGCATCGAACTACGGGTGCCCGACGATCAAACCGCACAAATGACAGAAACCTACAGACCGAAATGATCCTTTGACTGCGGCTCTACAGTCGCAGAAGAACGTTTGGGCGTCCTGATGGACGCCCTTTTTTTGGGTATTCACGCATTCCCGTGACATTGACACTGTAGGAGCCAGCCTGCTGGCGATGGACTCCAGTACGCCGCGTTCATCCAGATCACACGCGTTATCGTTAACGACCATCGCTGGCAAGCCAGCTCCTACCCCGACCGCGTACACCAATGATCAAAGGGCGTAAGCCAATCCCGTAGGAGCTGCCGAAGGCTGCGATCTTTTGACGTTGACGCCAAAGCGACCGCTGAAGATCAAAAGATCGCAGGCTGCGCCAGCTCCTACAGGGAAACCGCGTCCACGCGAAAAGTGCCCCTCCCCAAAAAACGTCCTGTCGGGTTAGAGGCTCTTGGTCCAGAACAGCATACGTCCATGAGCCGGGTCGAACATGCCGGCGGCGAAACCGGCTTTTTCGTAAGAGCCCTGCGCCACGGCATTGCCTTCCAGCACTTCCAGGGTGAGCTTGCAGCAACCACGCTGACGGGCGATGTCCTCGACCTTTTGCAGCATCTTCTGGCTCAAGCCCAAGCCGCGAAATTTTTTCACCACCGACACGTCATGCACATTGACCAACGGCCGGCAGGCAAAGGTCGAGAACCCCTCGAAGCAATTGACCAACCCGGCCGGTT
This sequence comes from Pseudomonas laurylsulfatiphila, assembly GCF_002934665.1. GTDB lineage: Bacteria > Pseudomonadota > Gammaproteobacteria > Pseudomonadales > Pseudomonadaceae > Aquipseudomonas > Aquipseudomonas laurylsulfatiphila. The sequence goes on from NZ_NIRS01000001.1 coordinate 147,198, forward strand.
CGCCCCCGACAAAGGCCAGCACACTGAAAGCGTGGGGGCGCCTGGCAAGCTCTGCCGGGAGTTGCTCCAGTACATGGGCTGGCAACGGCTGGCCGCCCCCCATCGGGTCCTCGGCGTAGTGGTTCAACACCAGACAAATAGCCTCGGCATGCACCGGATTGGTGTAGCTGGCCTGAAGCACAAGAATTTCTGCGGAGTCCATTTCCATCCTCGATCACACATGAAGTAGCCCCCAGCATGTATTTCACGCTGAAGTGCCGGCGGACCATAGCGCGAGCACCCGGGTATCGACAATCACCACCGCACAATTCTTTGCCGTTCAAGCGCCCCAGATCAGTGCTTCCGTCCATCCCAGCTCGGCAAAATCCTCGGCCCGCAAGTGCGACTCGCCGGCGCAGAAAAACTCGTCGAGTTGCGGTGGCTTGACCGAGGTGCCGCTGAGCATGGCGTGAACCTGACCGCGATGATGGAGCTGGTGTTCGAACAAGTGGGACAGCAGGCGCAAACGGCTGTCGTGTTGCGGCGTGTCGCGGGCGATGGTCACGATTTTGCCGAGGCTGGCGTCGCGCAGCTGCTCGCAGTAAGCGATCAATCGACGGTCAACATGGGCCTGTTCACGAACCAGGTCCGACGCGATGAGGCAGGGTTCGTCTTCCTTGAAAAACACCCGACATTCGGGATGCGGATCGTCGCCGCGCATTTCGCGCTCCAGCGCATCCACATAAAACCAGTCGCAGGTGAGGATGTGGTTGAGGGTCGCGCAGATGCTGGGGAAGAAGCTGACCCGTGCGGCGATCAACTCCTGCGCGCTCAACTGCCTCCAGGCCTTGGCCAGTCGGTGGTTGGCCCAGGCATTCTGATAAGCCATGGTCAGCAGGTGGTGCGACAGGGGCTGATTCATGTGTGCTGCTCCCGATCAGACTTCGGCAAACCGTTGCAACTGCATTTCCTGCAATCGACTGAGGGTGCGCCGGAACGGGAATTCCAGATAACCCTCGGTATAAAGCGCTGCCATCGGCACTTGCGCCTCAAGGTACAGCGGCACCTTGCGGTCGTAGCACTCGTCCACCAGCGCAATGAAACGTCTTACGCCGTCGTCATGCACCGACAATTGCGGCAGCTCGCGATCCCCCGCTTCCACCCGCTCGACACCGTCCTCGGTACCGCGGGCGATGCGCCCGGCACGTGTTTGCGCGCTGAGGTTGGGTACGTCCCCCAACAGAATAGCGCCGTAGGTATCGCACAGGGCGATGAAATCCATGGCCGCGAAGGGTTGCTCGCACAGCGCGGCGTAGCGGGTCCAGAGCACGGTCGGGCTGGCCTTGACCACCTCCAGCGAGCGGTAACCGACCGGGACCGGCTCGCACGATGCCGACTGGCCGGCGCTCAACGCCTGGAACACCTCACCCAGCGCCCCGGGCGTGCCCGGCTCGGCCACCCAATAGCGCTGCGAAGCGGCCCCCGGATGCAGGCGATGGTCTTCCCCGCCATCCACCGCGATCACCTGCATGTGTTGCTTGATCGCGGCGATGGCGGGCATGAAACGGTCGCGATTGAAGCCGTCGGCGTACAACTGGTCCGGCGGCAGGTTGGAGGTGCAGACCACCACGACGCCCTGCTCGAACATCACCTGGAACAGGCGCCCGAGAATGATCGCGTCGCCGATGTCATTGACGAACAACTCGTCGAAACACAGCACGCGCACCTCTTCGGACAACTCACGGGCCAACGCCTTGAGCGGGTCGGCGGTGCCGGTCAGTTGGAACGAACGCTGGTGCACCCAGCCCATGAAGTGGTGAAAATGCTGGCGCCGCGCCGGTACTCGCAGGCTTTGGTAGAACTGGTCCATCAACCAGGTCTTACCCCGCCCCACCGGCCCCCACAGGTACACGCCGGAAACAGGTGAGCGGCCTTCATGCAGCGCTTCGTGACATTTTTGCAGCGCCCACACGGCATGTTCCTGAGCCTCGTCCTGGACGAAGCCCTTTTGCTCGATCGCGTGCTGCCAGGCACTTAAGGGGGATTCGATAGTCATGGGCGGCAGTATGCCATTGCGCATTGATGACGTGACCGGCGATCGGCGGTTTTGTGCAGGAAAGAAATGCGCCTTGACGATTTAAATGATTGGCATCATATTTTATACATGTCACGCATCATCTATAAATCCTGCCGCCATCCCTCTGGAGTTATCCCATGCATTACAAAGTTTTCGGTCGTAAAACCGGCTTGCGAGTGTCCGAGCTGGCCCTGGGCGCCGGTAATTTCGGTACTGGCTGGGGCCATGGCGCCGAGCGTGACGAAGCAAGGCGAATTTTTGATGGCTACCTGGAAGCCGGCGGCAACTTCATCGACACCGCCAATGGCTATCAGGGCGGGCAGTCCGAGGCCATGCTCAGCGAATTCATCAATGCAGAACGGGATAGCCTGGTCATCGCCACCAAATACACCCTGGGGACTACACCGGCGGCCGGTATTTCCCACACCGGCAACAGCCGCAAGAACATGGTGCGCGCCGTCGAAGAGAGCCTTAAACGACTGAAGACTGATCACATCGACCTGTTCTGGGCCCACATGAGCGACGGCGTCACCCCCATGGAAGAGATCCTGCGCGGCTTCGACGACCTGGTCAGTGCCGGCAAGATCCACTATGCCGGGCTGTCGAACTTCCCCGCGTGGCGCATCGCCCGCGCCGACCTGCTGGCCGAAATCCGTGGTTTTGCGCCGATCGCTGCGATCCAGGTCGAGTACAGCCTCGCCGAACGCACCGCCGAGCGCGAACAGCTGCCGATGGCCGAAGCCCTTGGCCTGGCCGCGACGCTGTGGTCGCCCCTGGGTGGCGGCTTCCTGACCGGCAAGTATCGCAACAGTGAAGGTGACAACCGCGCGAACAAGCTCGGCGTGCTGATTCATGCTGAAAAAAGCGCCCGCGAAACCGCCCTGCTCGACACCTTGATCGACGTCGCCACAGAACTCGACGCCAGCCCGACCCACGTGGCCATTGCCTGGTTGCGGGAAAAGGCCAAACGCTCGACCACGGCACTGATTCCGATCCTCGGTTCGCGGACACGTGAACAGTTGGACGCCACGTTGGGGGCGCTGAATGTACAGTTGAGTGCTGATCAGTTGGCGCGGCTGGACGGAGTCAGCGAGGTGGCCAAAGGCGTGCCGCACGAATCCATCAGCGGATCATTTGCACGGTTTAGCGGTGGTCGGATTCTCGACCTGCCGAGCATTCCCGTCGCCTGACACCCATCAAAACTGTAGGAGCGAGCCTGCTCGCGATGAGGACCTGTCAGCCAACAGAGATGTTGAATGCAAGACCGCCATCGCGAGCAGGCTCTATATTCGCAGACATTCATCATGGCCCTGGCTCAGTTTGGTACCGTGCTTCTCTTGATAAGTCGGCGCAATACAACTGAACGCATGCACAAAACCTGGATTTCCATTCCCTTTTTCCGTCAGAAAAAACACTAGGCATTATTGAGCATCCAGATATGGATAATTATCCATTACGGACCTTAGTAGCGAAAACCCACCCCAAACAATAAAAATTAAATAAGCAGCCATCATCAGACAAACGACATCTACCCCCTGACTAATCTCCTGACTCAAAAAACCGCACTTCCAGAACTTATTTTTTGGATGCAGGGCTTCACCAGAACATCCCTACAGATCATTCATAAAAGTTGGCTTCCCACCCCCAAAAATTGGGATCATCGCAATGTTTTGTTACTTTCTTATCATTTGATCTTCAACATAAATAGTCAATCATAAATCCAACTGCAATTGCCGCACAGGCCTAAAACTCAAAGGTAAAAATTCAACCACATCTTGTAATCAAGGACACCTAACAAGCTGCATGAGACATAAAGCCCCGCTGCTTCCCCGCATCACCACGACAAGTAAAAAACGCTTATCCCATTACCAAGGAGATGGTATACGGTGCAACCATAAAGCGCCTACCAAGTGAAAACGGCATTATCTTCGCCTACCCGAAATAAATGATCACCATCGCCCCTCGCCACTTTCCAGAGGGGCACTTTATTTACGGATCATTTCCCGCCTGCATGATTACAAGGAAAGGAAAACACATGTCGACGCTGGTCTATTACGTAGCTGCCACCCTGGATGGTTATATTGCCACTCAACAACACAAACTCGATTGGCTGGAGAACTTTGCGCTGGGCGATGACGCAACGGCCTATGACGATTTTTATCAGACGGTCGGAGCGGTGATCATGGGGTCGCAGACCTATGACTGGATCATGTCCAAGGCTCCCGACGACTGGCCCTATCAGGATGTACCCGCCTTTGTCATGAGCAACCGGAACCTGTCAGTCCCCGCCAATCTGGATATCACCTTCGTACGCGGAAATGCCGAGGCCATCGCGGCCAGGGCCAGGCAAGCGGCGAAGGGCAAAAATGTCTGGCTGGTCGGTGGCGGCAAAACGGCAGCCTGTTTTGCCGACGCCGGGGAATTGCAGCAACTCTTCATCACCACCATTCCGATCTTTCTGGGCTCGGGCGTTCCCGTACTGCCCGTTGACCGCGCGCTTCAAGTCGTTCCCAGAAAACAGCGTACGCTGCAGAGCGGTGCCATGGAATGCGTCCTCGACTTGCCGATCGTTCCAGTGGCCTGACACCCATCACGACTGTGGGAGCGAGCCTGCTCGCGAATGGGGAGTGTCAGTCTACCGCTGCACCAACTGACACACCGCTTTCGCGAGCAGGCTCGCTCCCACAGGGGGATTGTGTTTTACCTATCGACCTTATGCCTGGCCGCATACAGACACAACATCTCCATCGCCAATGTCGCTGCCGCCAGTGAAGTGATCTCCGCACTGTCATAGGCCGGCGCCACTTCCACCACGTCCATGCCCACCAGATTGATCCCGCGCAGGCCGCCGAGGATCTCCAGCGCCTGCACCGTGCTCAGGCCGCCGCACACCGGTGTTCCGGTACCCGGAGCGAATGCCGGATCGAGGCAGTCGATGTCGAAGGTCAGGTACACCGGGTTATCGCCGACCCGCGCCCGAATTGCCTCGACAATCGCTTCGCAGCCGCGGCGATGCACCTGTCGCGCATCCAGCACTTGAAAGCCCTGATGATCGTCATTGGTGGTGCGTAAACCGATTTGCACCGAGCGCGACGGGTCGACCAGCCCTTCCCTGGCCGCGTGCCAGAACATGGTGCCGTGGTCGATGCGCTTGCCCTCTTCGTCCGGCCAGGTGTCGCTGTGGGCGTCGAAGTGGATCAGCGACAATGCCCCGTGTTTACGGGCATGGGCCTTGAGCAGCGGATAGGTGATGAAATGGTCGCCGCCAAAGGTCAGCATGGCCGTGCCGGCGTTGAGGATGTGCTCGGCGTGGGCCTCGATGCACTCCGGCGTCGATTGCGGCGAACCGTAATCGAAATTGCAATCGCCGAAATCGATCACCGCCAGATGGTCAAACGGATCGAAAGCCCACGGCCAGTGCCGTTCCCAGGCGATCCCGGCGGAAGCTGCGCGAATGCCCCGTGGTCCGAAGCGTGCACCGGGGCGGTTGCTGGTGGCGGTGTCGAACGGTATACCACTGACCGCCACGTCGACCCCGCGCAAGTCACGGCTGTAGCGGCGACGCATGAAACTGGTGATGCCGGCGTAGGTACTTTCGGCGGCCGTGCCATAGAGGCTGTCACGGGTAAGGGCTTGATCGTTCTGCATCGGGACGTCCATTGAAGGCTCCTTTTTGTTATTGGCGACTACGGAAAGTGGTCCACAGGCGGGTGCGCTGACGCAGGTCCTTGAGGTTCATGCTGCGGTCGGCGTACAGCCGCTCACGCACATCGGCCAACGGATAGATGTCCGGGTCGGTGCGCACCGCTTCATCCACCAGCGGCGTGGCGGCCTGGTTCGCCGTGGCGAAGAACAGGGTGTTGGTCAGCGCCGCCACGGACTCAGGGCGCAACATGAATTCGATAAAGGCACGGGCGGCTTCGGGGTGCGGTGCGTCCTTGGGAATCGCCAGGTTGTCCTGCCAGACGAGGGTGCCTTCCTTGGGAATCCGGTAGGCAATTTCATAGGGTTTGCTGGCCTTGCGCGCCTGGTCGGCAGCCATGCTCGCATCACCGTTGTAGGTCAATGCCAGGCAAACGCTACCATTGGCCAGGTCGCTGATCTGCCGCCCGGTGGCGACGTACAGCACGTTCGGCTGCAGCTGACGCAACAACGCCTCGGCGGCTGACAGATCGTTCTTGTCGGTGCTGTAGGGATCTTTACCCAGGTAATGCAAAGCGAGTCCGATCACCTCTTGGGGCGAATCGAGAATGGCGATGCCGCAATCCTTCAGCTTGCTCGCGTACTCGGGTTTGAACAGCAGGTCCAGGCTGTTGAGCGGTACGTCCGGCAAGCGCTGCTTGAGCGCCTCGACGTTCATGCCCAAACCCAGGGTGCCCCAGGTATAAGGCACACCGTAGCGGTTGCCGGGATCGACAGTGGCGAGTTTTTCCAGCAAATCCGGATCGAGGTTGGCGTACCCCTTGAGGCCTTCGTGGGGAATCGGTTTCAACGCCCCGGCGGCAAGCCCCCGGGCCAGCACGCTGGAGGACGGCACCACCACGTCATAACCACTGCCGCCCGTGAGCAATTTGGTCTCCAATACTTCCGAAGAGTCAAAGGTGTCGTAGCGCACATGGATGCCGGTTTCCTGTTCGAACCGTTGCAGGGTTTCGGGGGCGACGTAATCGGCCCAACTGTACAGATTGACCACCTTGTCCTCGGCCTGGGCCGATGCGGCCATGGCAAGGAATAGCGCGGGTAAACACAGCTTGAACATGGGAGCCATGACGAACACCTGACCAGAGGAAGTGGTTGCAGGATGCGTCGTCGGATACATTGGTGAAATATCAAGTTAATTAACCTGACTTTATGACGGAGTAATGTTTGATGCTCGGCCAACTGCATGATCTGGACCTGCACCTGTTGCGTCTGTTTGTCAGCGTGGTGGAGTGCGGCGGTTTCAGCGCCGCCCAGGGCCAACTGGGGTTGAGCCAGTCGAGCATCAGCCAGCAAATGGCCAAGCTGGAAACCCGCCTCGGCTATCGGCTGTGCAGTCGCGGTAAAGGCGGGTTCAGGATCACGCCCAAGGGCGAACAACTCCTCAGCGCCACCCGTGGCTTGTTCGAGTCCATCGAAGCCTTCCGCCATCAATCCAACGGCGTCGCCGGGCGCTTGATCGGCGAAGTGCGTCTGGGCCTGTCCGAGGCGCTGGATCAATCGGTGCTGCAGCGGGTGGCCGAGGCGATCCGGCGCTTTCGTGAACGGGACGAGTCGGTGCGCATCGAGCTGATCAGCGCCATGCCGGGCGAGATGGAGCGCTTGCTGTTGCAACAGCGGCTGGACCTGGCCATCGGCTACTTCTCGCAGGTGCAAAGCGCGTTTGACTACCGCGAACTGTTCATTGAAACCCAGCACCTGTATTGCGCCCCCGGCCATCCGCTGTTCACCCACGCGAACCCGGGCGATCAGGACCTGCAAGCCTGCGACCGGGTCGGTCACCCCTACCGTTTCCTGCGCAGTGACGAGCCCTTTCAGGGCGAGCGGTGTTCGGCCCGTTCGGAACAGGTCGAAGGCACCCTCGCCTTCATCCTGTCCGGCAAGCATGTCGGTTATCTGCCCAGCCACTTTGCCCGCACCTGGGAAGACAAGGGATTGCTGCGGTCGGTGCGGCACAGCGACTTGAGTTTCGATGTCGCGTTTCACCTGGCCCGGCACCGGGCGCAGGTGGCCGGTGATGCGCAGAAGGCCTTCGAAGAGGACCTGCTCGCGGCGTTTGCCTGAATCCGCCGTGGTCTACGCTGTAACAATGCCGGACATCTACATGCAAAAATGCACAGATGACCTGCACTTATCCAGCTTGTACACGGCAAATTTGCACTGATACGATCCGCCATCGCTCGCGCGCGAGCATCTCGATAAAGAACAATAATAGCAGGGAGTTAGTGATGACTGCTCAGGTTACATCGAAGGGGACGCTGTCCATGGATGCCATGCAAAACGAAGTGCTGGCCGAGGTTCGCAACCACATCGGTCACCTGACCCTCAACCGCCCCGCCGGCCTCAATGCCCTGACCCTGGACATGGTGCGCAACCTGCACCGCCAGCTCGACGCCTGGGCCCACGACCCGAACGTGCATGCGGTGGTCCTGCGCGGTGCCGGCGAAAAAGCCTTCTGCGCCGGCGGCGACATTCGTTCGCTGCATGACAGCTTCAAAAGCGGCGACACCCTGCACGAAGATTTCTTCGTCGAGGAATACGCCCTCGACCTCGCGATCCACCATTACCGCAAACCGGTGCTGGCGCTGATGGACGGTTTTGTTCTCGGTGGCGGCATGGGCCTGGTGCAAGGCGCAGACTTGCGCGTGGTCACCGAAAAAAGCCGTCTGGCGATGCCGGAAGTCGGCATCGGTTATTTCCCGGACGTTGGCGGCAGTTACTTCCTGCCGCGCATTCCCGGTGAGCTGGGGATTTACCTGGGCGTCAGCGGCGTGCAGATTCGCGCCGCCGATGCGCTGTATTGCGGCCTGGCCGACTGGTACCTCGAAAGCGCCAGGCTGGGCACACTGGACGAAAAACTCGACCAGCTCGAATGGCACGACACGCCGCTCAAGGACCTGCAAGGCCTGCTGGCAACACTCGCCGTGCAGCAACTGCCAGACGCGCCGTTGAGTGTGTTGCGTCCGGCCATCGACCACTTCTTCGCCCAACCCGACGTGCCGAGTATTGTGGAGCAACTGCGCCAGGTCACGGTCGCCGACAGCCATGCGTGGGCCGTCACCACCGCCGACCTGTTGGAAACCCGTTCGCCACTGGCCATGGGCGTCACCCTGGAAATGCTCCGTCGCGGACGCGAGCTGCCCCTTGAACAATGTTTCGCCCTTGAGCTGCACCTGGACCGCCAGTGGTTCGAGCGCGGCGACCTGATCGAAGGCGTGCGCGCCTTGCTGATCGACAAAGACAAGACACCACGCTGGAACCCGCCCACCCTCGAGGCGCTGGACGCCGAACACGTGGCGAGCTTCTTCAGCGGGTTTGACCGGAACGAGAGCTGAGCCATGCACGATATCGAATTGAGCGAAGAGCAAGTGATGATCCGCGACATGGCCCGGGATTTTGCCCGTGGCGAAATCGCGCCCCATGCCCAGGCCTGGGAAAAGGCCGGCTGGATCGATGACGGTCTGGTGGCGAAGATGGGTGAACTGGGCCTGTTGGGCATGGTGGTCCCCGAGGAATGGGGCGGCACCTATGTCGACTACGTGGCCTATGCGCTGGCGGTAGAAGAGATTTCCGCCGGCGACGGTGCTACCGGCGCCTTCATGAGCATCCACAACTCCGTGGGCTGCGGGCCGGTGCTCAACTACGGCAGCGAAGAACAGAAGCAGACCTGGCTGGCGGACCTGGCCAGCGGAAAGGTCATCGGCTGCTTCTGCCTGACCGAACCCCAGGCCGGTTCCGAAGCGCACAACCTGCGCACCCGCGCCGAACTGCGCGACGGCCAATGGGTGATCAACGGTGCCAAGCAATTCGTCAGCAACGGCAAGCGGGCCAAGCTGGCGATTGTATTTGCCGTGACCGATCCGGACCTGGGCAAACGTGGCATCTCGGCGTTCCTGGTACCGACCGATACCGCCGGTTTTATCGTTGACCGCACTGAACACAAAATGGGTATCCGCGCGTCCGACACCTGTGCCGTCACCCTGAACAACTGCACCATCCCCGAAGCCAATCTGCTGGGTGAACGGGGCAAAGGCCTGGCCATCGCCCTGTCCAACCTCGAAGGCGGTCGTATCGGCATCGCCGCCCAGGCGCTGGGCATCGCCCGCGCGGCGTTCGAAGCGGCGCTGGCCTACTCCCGTGACCGGGTGCAGTTTGGCAAGACGATCAATGAACACCAGAGCATCGCCAACCTGCTGGCCGACATGCACATGCAACTGAACGCCGCACGGTTGATGATCCTGCACGCTGCGCGCCTGCGCACGGCCGGCAAGCCCTGCCTTTCGGAGGCGTCACAGGCCAAGCTGTTTGCGTCGGAAATGGCGGAAAAGGTCTGTTCGTCCGCGATTCAGATTCATGGCGGGTACGGGTATCTGGAAGACTATCCGGTAGAGAAGTACTACCGGGATGCGCGGATCACGCAGATCTACGAAGGCTCGAGCGAGATTCAGCGGATGGTGATTGCCCGTGAACTGAAGAACTACCTGGTTTAAAAGCAAAAGATCGCAGCCTTCGGCAGCTCCTGCACAAAGCCCTGTAGGAGCTGCCGAAGGCTGCGATCTTTTGGCTGTAAACTGGTTTGAAGTCTTAAAGGCATCGCTGGCAAGCCAGCTCCCACAGTGTTCTCGGTTGTTCACACATGTTGTGTACACCCCGGACCCTGTGGGAGCTGGCTTGCCAGCGATAGCGTCAGCGAAGACGCCGCATTACTTACCGACGAACTCCGCCTCACGCTTGGCAATGAACGCCGCCATGCCTTCCTTCTGATCCTGCGTCGCAAACGCCGCATGGAACACCCGACGCTCAAAGCGCACGCCTTCGGCCAGGCTCACTTCAAAGGCACGGTTGACGCTTTCCTTGACCATCATTGCAATCGGCAGCGACTTCTTGGCGATCAACGCCGCGACTTTCAGCGCTTCATCCAGCAGCTCATCGCTTGGCACGATCCGCGCCACGACGCCACAACGCTCCGCTTCCACGGCATCGATCAAACGACCGCTCAGGCACATTTCCATGGCCTTGGCCTTGCCCACGGCGCGGGTCAGGCGTTGGGTGCCGCCCATGCCCGGCAACACGCCGAGGTTGATTTCCGGCTGGCCAAATTTGGCGTTGTCGCCAGCCAGGATGAAATCGCACATCAGCGCCAGCTCACAGCCGCCGCCCAGGGCAAAACCATTGACCGCCGCGATGATCGGCTTGCGGCGGTTGGCGACGCGGTCGCTGTCGCTGAACAGGTCGTCGAGGTAGATCTGCGGGTAGGTCAGCTCGGCCATTTCCTTGATGTCAGCACCCGCGGCAAACGCCTTTTTCGAACCGGTCAGGACGATACAGCCGATGTTCGCATCCGCCTCGAAACCATCGAGGGCCTGGTTCAGTTCGCTGACGATCTGCGCGTTCAACGCGTTCAACGCCTGAGGACGGTTGAGGGTGATCAGGCCAACGCGGCCGTGGGTTTCCAGCAAAATCGTTTCATAGCTCATAAACAACTCCTATTTCACATAAGGCCAGATCCCTTGTAGGAGCTGCCGCAGGCTGCGATCTTTTGATCTTGAAAATCAACGCCAAAAGATCGCAGCCTGCGGCAGCTCCTACAGGGGTCTGCTTTTTATAAGTTGCGCGAAATGACCATGCGCTGAATATCGCTGGTGCCTTCGTAGATCTGACACACCCGCACGTCGCGGTAGATCCGCTCCAGCGGGAAGTCGTTGAGGTAACCATATCCGCCGAGGGTTTGCAGCGCCGAGGAGCATACCTTCTCGGCCATTTCCGAGGCGAACAACTTGGCCATCGACGCCTCGACCAGGGCCGGCTTGCCACTGTCGCGCAGGGCGGCGGCGTAGTGCACCATTTGCCGCGCCACGGCGATCTGGGTGGCCATGTCCGCCAGGCGGAACGCCACGGCCTGATGCTCGATGATCGGCTTGCCGAAGCTCTCGCGCTCACGGGCGTAATCACGGGCCGCTTCAAACGCGGCACGGGCCATGCCCACCGATTGTGAAGCGATGCCGACGCGACCGCCTTCCAGGTTGGCCAGGGCGATCCTGTAGCCTTCGCCCTCCTCGCCCAAACGGTTGGCCACCGGCACCTTCACGTCTTCGAAAAGGATCTGGCAGGTGTCGGAAGCGTGCTGGCCGAGCTTGTCCTCGACCCGCGCGACTTTATAGCCCGGCGAATCGGTCGGTACGATAAACGCGCTGATGCCACGTTTGCCGGCGTTCGGATCGGTCACCGCAAACACAATCACCACCCCGGCATTCTGCCCGGAGGTAATGAACTGCTTGCAGCCGTTGAGCACGTAGTGATCGCCTTCCAGGCGCGCACGGGTTTTCAGGCCGCTGGCGTCGGAACCCGCCTGGGGCTCGGTCAGGGCGAAAGCGCCGAGCATCGCGCCGCTGGCCAACGGCTTGAGGAAGCGCTCCTTCTGCTCGTCGTTGCCGTAGTGGAGGATCGGCACACAACCCACGGAGTTGTGCACGCTCATGATGGTCGAGCAGGCGCCATCGCCGGCGGCGATTTCTTCCAGCGCCATGGCGTAGGCCAAGTAACCGGTGTCGCACCCGCCCCACTGCTCCGGCACCAACATGCCGAAGAAGCCCAAACCGGCCATTTCGCCGATGGCTTCCTTGGGGAAGCGGTGTTCGCGGTCCCACTCGGCGGCGAAGGGTTTGAGCCGTTCCTGGGCAAAATCCCGGGCCATGTCGCGGATCTGTTGCTGGTCGTCATTGGGGATCATGGTGAATCCTTAAAAAAAACGTGCTGAATGCAAGAACCTGTGGGAGCGAGCCTGCTCGCGAAGAGGCCGAGTCGGTCGACATCATCGTCAGATGACAAACCGCATTCGCGAGCAGGCTCGCCCCCACATTGGAAAGCATTGCCTCAGTACAGGCATTCCACGGCCATGGCCGTCGCTTCACCGCCACCGATGCAGATCGCCGCGACGCCGCGCTTCAGGCCTTTCTGGCGCAGGGCCGATAGCAAGGTCACGAGAATCCGCGCACCGGACGCACCGATCGGGTGGCCCAAGGCGCAAGCGCCGCCGTGCACGTTGAGTTTCTCGTGGGGGATTTCCAGGTGAGTCATCGCGGCCATGCCGACCACGGCAAAGGCTTCGTTGACTTCCACCAGATCGACGTCATTGATCGACCAGCCGGTTTTCTTCATCAATTTCTTGATCGCGCCGATTGGCGCCACCGGGAACAGGCCCGGGGTGTCGGCGAACGCGGCGTGACCATGGATCACCGCCAGCGGCTTCAGGCCTTGTTTCTGTGCCTGGGACTGGCGCATCAGCACCAATGCCGCCGCACCGTCGGAAATCGAACTGGAGTTGGCCGCCGTCACCGTGCCGCCTTCGCGGAACGCCGGTTTCAACGAAGCGATCTTGTCCAGTTTGGCTTTTGGCGGTTGCTCGTCGTTGCTGATCACCACTTGCTCTTTGCCGACTGTCACGGTGAGCGGGACAATTTCGGCCTTGAAGCTACCGTCCTTGATCGCCTGTTGCGCGCGGGTGGTCGAGGCGATGGCGAACGCATCCTGGGCTTCACGGCTGAAGCTGTTGGTTTCGGCGCAGTCTTCGGCGAAGGTACCCATCAGGCGGCCCTTGTCGTAGGCGTCTTCGAGGCCGTCCAGGAACATCGAGTCCTGCACGCGGCCGTGGCCCATGCGGTAACCGGCACGGGCGCGGTCCAGCAGGTAAGGCGCGTTGGACATGCTTTCCATACCACCGGCGACCACCACGTCGGCACTGCCGGCCACCAGCATGTCGTGGGCCAGAATCGCCGCTTCCATGCCCGAACCGCACATCTTGTTCAGGGTGGTGCAGCGGGTCGATTTATCCAGCCCGGCACCCAGTGCCGCCTGGCGCGCAGGGGCCTGGCCAAGGCCAGCCGGCAGTACGCAGCCGAACAGCACTTCGTCGATGCCGTCACTGGAAACGCCGGCACGTTCAACGGCGGCTTTGATAGCAGCCGCACCCAGTTGCGGCGCGGTCAGGCTTTTCAGTTCGCCCTGGAACCCACCCATGGGGGTGCGGACGGCGCTGACGATTACAATCGGATCGTTGGACAGTGTCATGACAAATCCTCCTTATTTGGCGGCCATGCGCAAGGCACCGTCGAGACGGATCACCTCGCCGTTGAGCATGCTGTTTTCAATAATATGCTTCACCAGCCCGGCATACTCGCCCGGTTTGCCCAAACGCGGCGGGAATGGCACGCCAGCAGCCAGGGAGTCGCGAACTTCCTGGGTCATGCCGGCCATCATCGGCGTCTCGAAAATGCCCGGGGCAATGGTCATCACGCGGATGCCGAAGCGCGCCAGTTCACGGGCCGCCGGCAACGTCAGGCTGACGATGGCACCTTTGGACGCCGAGTAGGCCGCCTGACCGATCTGACCGTCGTATGCCGCGGCAGACGCGGTGTTGATGATCACGCCGCGCTCGCCATCGGCATCCGCTTCGGTTTGCGCAATCGCCGCTGCCGCAAGACGCAGCATGTTGAAGCTGCCGATCAGGTTGACGTTGATCACCTGGCTGAAACTGGACAGCAAGTGCGGACCGTTCTTGCCGAGGATCTTCTCACCACGCACGATGCCGGCGCAATTGACCAGACCATTGAGGCCGCCAAAGGCTTCGACCGTCGCCTGCACGGCCGCTTCGGCCGCCGCTTCGTTGCTGATGTCCGCCACTACGCTGTGCGCGCCAAGGCGCTGGGCCTGGGCTGCAACGGCTTCGGCGTTCATGTCCACCAGCATCACTTTCGCGCCTGCGGCGACCAGCACCTCGGCGGTGGCTGCGCCGAGGCCGGAAGCACCACCGGTGACGATAAAAATCTTGTTTTCGATCTGCATCATTGTTTCCCTGGATTCAAGCTGGAAGGTTCTTCGCCGCAGCCTCTTGAGCCTTGGCGATTTCCTGGTTGCGCAAGATAAAGCGCTGCAATTTGCCGCTTGGGGTTTTCGGCAACTCGCTGACAAATTCGATTTCACGGGGGTACGAGTGCGCCGCCAGGCGCTTGCGCACGTGCTGGCGCAGCTCTTCGGCCAACGCAGGTTCTGCGCGGTATTGCGGGCTGAGCACGACGAACGCCTTGACCAGTTCGGTACGCTCCGGATCGGGTTTGCCGATCACGGCGGCCTCGACCACGGCCGGGTGTTCGATCAGCGCACTTTCCACGTCGAACGGGCCGACCCGGTAGCCGGAGGTGGTGATCACGTCATCGCTGCGACCGACGAAGCTGATGCTGCCGTCCGGGTTCCACTCGACGGTGTCGCCACTCAGGTAATAGTCACCGACAAAGGCCTTGGTCGGCCCGCCTTCGTAGCCGGCGAACCAGCACATCGGCGATTGGCGGCGGTCGATGGCCAGGATGCCCGGCTGGCCAACACCCAGTTCCTTGTATTCGTCATCGAGGACCGCAATGCGGTGGCCCGGCGAGGCAAAACCGGCGGCGCCCATGTGAATCGGGTGTTCAAGGCCGTGGTGGTTGCATAGCACCATGCCCAGCTCGGTCTGGCCGTAGTGGTCGTGGATGACCACGTCGAGGTTGTCGGCGAACCAGCGGATCACTTCCGGGTTCAGCGGCTCGCCAGCGCTGCTGACGATGCGCAGCTTGCCCTTGATCGACCTGGCGAACTCATCACCCCCGGCAATCAGCAAACGGTAGGCCGTCGGTGAACCGGTGAGGTTGGTGATCCCGTACTTATTGATCACCCGGCAGGTGCTTTCGAGGGTGAACGGGCCATCGTAAAAGGTGATCGGATGCCCCATCGACATGGGCCCGGTGACACCGTAGTAGATGCCGTAGGCCCAACCCGGGTCGGCGACGTTCCAGAAGGCGTCTTCAGGACGCAGATCCACCGCATCGCGGATGTAGCTCTTGAACGCAACGATGGCCTTGAGCGGCACCGACAGCGCTTTCGACGGGCCGGTGGTGCCCGAGGTGAACATCAGCAGGAACGGATCTTCGCCGGTCAACAGCACGGGTTCGCAGTGGGCGGAATAGTTGGACAGCTCGGCCCAGAAACTGCAATCGCCACGCACCAGGCCCTGCCCTTTGGGGCCAGTGACGGTAACGATGGCCGGGCAGTCGGCGACTTCGGAAAGTTTCGGCCGGTTCACCGCGTCGGTCACCACCACTTTGGCCCCAGAGCAGCTCAGGCGGTGCTCGATGGCTTTGGGGCCGAACGCGGTGAACAGCGGTTGATACACCGCGCCGATGCGCCAGGCGGCGAACACGGTGATCAGCAATTCGATGTTGCGTGGCAGCAGGCCGGCGACCTTGTCGCCCTTCTTCACACCCTGGGCCAGCAGGTAATTGGCGAAACGCGCGGCCTTGTCCTGCAAATCAGTGAAGGTGTAGCTCGCACTGGCGCCGTCGCGCCCCTCCCAGAACAGCGCGATGCGCCCCGGCAAGGCATGCCGGTCACAGCATTCGACGCAGGCGTTGAGTGCCGTCAGGTCGCCTGCGAGTGCGGCGTCGACGGTGTGCTGATAGTTGAACTGATCAGTAGCAGACAAGTAATCGCGCATTGCCAGAATCCCTGTGTTTCTTATTAGGTTGGGGGGAACCGTAATCAACAGGGAAATACTCGCTCTGCCAGGGGTGGCGGGCAATGGTCAAAGTTATCAAGTTGTCTGACTGGTTTGGCCAAAGCCCTCAGGCATCAGGAAGTGAAGCGCACCCCCGGTTTAGCGCGCTCGTCCACGGTCAGCTCGAACACATCCGGACGAGCGTAGTGACCGACCACGTCATAGTCGTAACGGGCGCGCACCAGGTCGTCAGTGTCGATCTGCGCGGTAAGTAGACCAGCGCCCTCTCGCAACGGTCCGGCGAGGATGTCGCCCATGGGCCCTACGATCACGCTGCCGCCGGCGATCAACGGCCGATCCGCCGGCCAGTTGGCGATATCCAGTCCCAGGGCCTGGGGTGATGCCTGGACCTGACAGGCGCTGACCACGAAACAACGCCCCTCATGGGCGATGTGGCGCATGCTGACCTGCCACATCTCCCGTTCGTCTACGGTCGGCGCGCACCACACCTCCACGCCCTTGGCGTACATCGCCGTACGCAGCAGCGGCATCATGTTTTCCCAACACACCGCCGCACCGATGCGTCCGACCTGGCTGTCGATCACCGGCAGCGTTGAACCATCGCCCTTGCCCCAGATCAGCCGTTCGGTGCCGGTGGGCATCAGCTTGCGGTGTTTGGCCACCAGCCCGGCCTGCGGATCAAAGTACAAGGCGGTGCAGTACAAGGTGCTGCCGGCACGTTCGATGACGCCGATCACCAGATTCGCCCCGGTGCGTGCGGACAGGCCGGCCAGCGCCTCGGTTTCCGCGCCGGGCACGTCGATGGCGTTGGCAAAATAGCGGGCAAAGGCTTCGCGACCTTGCGCCAGCCGAAAACCAAGCTGTGTGCCAAAACCCTCGCCTTTGGGATAACCACCCAGCAGCGCTTCCGGCATGACCACCAGCGCGGCGCCGGATTCGATGATCGCGTGTTCATAGGACAGGATCTGTTCCAGGGTGTCGGCCTTGCCACCGGGCAAGGCGCCAATCTGCAAGGCCGCAACGATTGTTTTTGGCATCACGAAAACTCCATTCGCATCAGGGGTTGCTCATTCTCCGGCGCCACGTGATCATCAATAAAGACCGATTCACTGCTGAATGATATGAACCAAATGAATATCACCAACATTGACCTCAACCTGCTCAAAGTCTTCGAAGCGCTGCACGAAGAGTCCAGTGCCAGCCGTGCCGCCTTGCGCCTGGGTGTGACGCAATCGGCCGTGAGCGCGGCCTTGCGCCGGTTGCGCGAGGTGTATGGCGATCAACTGTTCGTGCGTACCGGGCGCGGCCTGGCGCCCTCGCTCAAGGCTAATCAGCTCAAGCCGGTGGTCAGCGAGGCCCTGAACAAATGCCGGCAGAGCCTGGCGATGGTTGACCCGGCTGCGCAGCAGTACGAAGGTCGCTCGGTCACCGTGGGCATGTCGGACGATTTCGAAATTGCCTACGGCCGACGTCTGATCGAGGAAATCGCCCGGAGCGCGCCGAAGTTGCGCCTGATTTTCCGCCAGACCCACAGCCAGATCGTTGCCCAGGCGTTGATGGAGCGCAGCATTGACCTGGCGATCACCGCGGGCGGCTTTGCCGAGCGGCTGCTCAGCCGTCAGGTGTTGGGAGAAGGCAGTTACCTGTGCCTGGCGGACCCGTCGAGCCTGGTCGAGGGCCAGCACAGCATCGGTCTTGAGGAGTTTGTGGCCCGCGAGCACATCCTGGTGTCGTCCGGCGGTTTTATCGGGATTACCGATGAAGGATTGGCGGCGCTGGGCCTGAGTCGGCGGGTGTGCGCCTCGACCACGCATTTTGCCGCGCTGCCGCATTTGCTCAAGGGCAGCCAGGCTGTGGCGACCATTCCGGCCCATGCTGCCCGAAGCATCGCGACGCTCAGCGGCCTGGCACTGCTGCCCTGCCCCTTGGCCTTGCCGCGCTACCCGATCGAACTGGGCTGGCGCACCAGCACCCAACTTGACCCGGTCGTGTTGAAAGTGCGCGAAGCGATTGTCGCGAGTTTCACCTGACCGCCGATGTTATTTGTTGGCCGCCATCAGGCGATTGACTTCGCTGCGTACCATGTTGGCGTATTCCGGGGGCGACATGCCGTCCAGTTCGGCGCGCACCCATTCCGCCCACTTGCCTTTGCGCTTAGCCCGTTCACCAAACAACCGCGCGGCCTCGCCCTTGGCTTTGCCCAGGTTGTTTTGCCAGAGTTCGAACAGACGGGATTTCTCGTCTTCAAGCGCAGCGCGCTCGGCGAGGGGTTTGTCGGCCAGGTTGAAGCTCATGGGAATTTCCTGCTGCGTAAAATTGGCGACATCTTACACTGTAGGGCGAAATGTCCTGCGCCGGTTTTTCAGCAAGATGACCTTCCCGGGCAAAATAGCTGCAACTTTTCCGACGGCCGCAGACTCCATTGTTCACTGTCCACTTACCCGCAAGGAGTACTTCAATGGCCCGCAAAACCGCCGCGCAAGCTGCCGAAGATCAAATCAAGGATCAAGCGTTCAGCGAACTTCAATCGTTGATCGAAGAGTCGGAAAAACTGCTGAAAAGCAGCGCCTCACTGGTCGGGGAAGAAGCAGATACCCTTCGTGGGCAAATCGCCCTGAAACTCCAGCAGGCCAGGGATTCGGTGACCAACGTGCGCAACCGCACCCTGCCCGCGGTCGAGGCCACTGAAACCTATATCGGCGGGCATCCATGGCAAACCGTGGCGATTTCCGCCGGGTTTGGTCTGGTGGTGGGGTTGTTGCTGGGGCGTCGCTGAGCACTGGCAAACACTGGAACCCTGTGGGAGCGGGCTTGCCCGCGATGGTCGTTAACGATTACGCGGGAAATCTGATTCCCCGCGGCGCCCTCAAGTCCATCGCGAGCAGGCTCGCTCCTACAGGATCACTCCCCCGCCAGCTCCCGCAGGTTCGCCAGCGTCGGGGCATCCAGTTCAATGCCATTGGCCAGCGACCTGGCGCGCTGATGATGACGCCGGTCACCCGGCAAACGCTTCAGGCCGACACCGTGCATTTGCCGCACCAGTTCCTGGCTGCGCTGGGCAAAACCTTGCCCCGCCGCTTTGTCCGGATCAATCACGATCAGCAATTGGCCCGTCCAGGGCGTCTTGGCGCCTGGGTGGTTGTTCCAGTCGAACTCGAAGGAAAAATTGCCGCCGGTCAGTGCCGCCGCGAGCAACTCGACCATCATCGACAACGCCGAGCCCTTGTGTCCGCCAAAAGGCAGCAACGCGCCGCCCTCAAGAATCGCTTTCGGGTCGGTAGTCGGCTGGCCGAGGCTGTCCACGCCCATCCCTTGCGGCAAGCGTTCGCCCTGGCGTGCGGCAATTTGCACGTCGCCATGGGCAATGGCGCTGGTGGCGAGGTCGAAGACAATCGGTTCGCCGCCAGCCCGTGGCGCGGCGAAGGCAATCGGATTGGTACCGAACAGTGGTCGGTCGGCGCCGTGGGGCACCACGCAGGTCATGCTGTTGACCACGCTCAACGCTACCAGCCCTTCATAGGCGAAGGGTTCGACATCCGGCCACAAGGCCGCGAAATGGTGCGAATTACGGATCGCCAGCACTGCAATGCCGGCGCTTCGGGCCTTCTGCACCAGTAACTCGCGTGCCGCCGCCAGGGCCGGTTGCGCAAAACCGTTATTGGCATCGACCCGCACAAACCCCGAAGCCACATCTTCGACCACCGGAACGGCCTGGCCATTGACCCAGCCGCTTTGCAGCGTCGAAACATAACCCGGGATCCGGAACACCCCGTGACTGTGGGCGCCATCGCGCTCGGCGCCGGCACAGTTTTGCGCCAGCACCCTGGCAACCTCGGCCGAGGTGCCATGACGCAGAAAAATCTTCTCCAGCAAAGCGCTCAGCGCTTCGAGTGACAGGTGTGACGAGACGGCAGTAGAGGCATGATCGTGTGGCGCAGACATCTGAAGCTCCAGACTGATTATTGGAGGGAACAACAGCGTACAAAGACCCGCCGATTAACAACGCGCGGCGAGCGACCTGTCAACCTTTCGCTCAGGGGCGACGAGGTGAATCCGTGTCACCAAAGCCCACGTCCCGTGCGTTATCTATTTACCACCTGCGTCAACGCACCGGCTTTTAGTCTCGATGCTCAACCCACAGGCGCCCTTGAGTGGCACCTTGAACGAGACTCGACGATGACTACACCCGTAACTCCGCTGTTTTTCCCCGAAGCACTGACGATGCCCGGACTCTGGCGAGAACTTGGCCAAACCCACGGGCTGACGCAAAAGGATTTCGAATGGTTCAGCCATATCGAACTGGCCAGCCAGGCCCTGCGCGATGAGCAGACGCCGCCCATGCTGGCGAAAAAAATCCTTCTGAAGATCCCTGGCCAGGACCCCGTGACGCTGGCCGGCAGTTTTTTGCTGACCGCGACGCCGGATGACAACGGCGTGATTCTCTACACCTCCTACGCCGGCATACAGAAGTTCACCAGCCGCTCGGTCCTTACCGAACATCTGGCGGCACGACTCAAAGTAGCCAACGAAGACGATGAACTGCTGGCCTTCATGGCCCTGTCACAACGCAAGACGGTGGTGGCTGCCGACGATATCGGGCTGGAGTTTCAAACCATTGAAGGTGACGTGTTCGAGGACCAACGCACCACCCTCTCTCGCCATCAGCAACTCAACGACCAGGCCCTGCTCGATGAACTCAAGGCGCTACCGTCCCTGACGTCGCTGCTCGATGCTTTGCTGGCTGAACAACTGACGGTGTCATTTCCCGGCGTGGATCAGAGCCAGACCCGGGTGAATTTCTATCTGGCAGCGACTGCAGGGAACGAGGACGCAAGCCGTCCGTCGCGACCTTGGGTCAATTCCCTGTCGCTGAGTGACGCCGTGCTCCTGCACTATCGCCATCAGCGTTGGCCCACCGGGCAGACCCATGAATTTTCCCACCCGAAAAAGTCCCCGGCAAACGCTGATCAGGGGCATTGGGAAACGGCGGTCACGACAGTCTCGGGCAAACTGGTCAGCCTGCTGATCGGGAAGCTCGAACACTATTGGGACGCGGCGAGCGCCAATGGCGCCTCCCGTCGCGCACTTTTCGGCCGGGCCATCGCCGATCAGGCGCGCGTGCAACTGCTGCTCAAGCGCGAAGCCGGGATCATCACCCCGGAGCAAAGCCAGGACCTGCACGCGTTGATCTCGACAGCCACCCGGACGAACACATCGATGACGGTCGAAACCGTGCGCCTGTGGGAGTACCAGGCCAATTACGTCGAGCTGGCCGGTTCACTGATGGTCAGCGCCAGTCATGCGTTTCTCTACACGCCCACCGAAGGTTTGCAGGTGCTCAAGGACTATCAGGACTTGCGCGATACCGTGCGGAGCAAGTTCGGCGCGGCCGGTCACGAGGACGAGCTCTATGGCCTGCTGAGCCTGGACGAACGCCAGCGATTCATTGGTTTTGACCGGCCGAATGTGACCGGGGAAGCAATCTCCGGCGCGATCTTCAGCAAGCTCTTCGACGCCATTGTCACCAAGCAACTGCAGAACACGGAATACAGCCTGCAGGTGTTCCGCCACAGTGACGGCGCCGTGGACATCCGCGCCCTGTTCGACAAGGCGCTGGATATCCGTTCGATGATCAACGAGCGGCTGCTGACGCTGGAGTCCGATGGACGCTGGAGCACGCGGCCGGTGTTGTCCGGCGACCAGCATCCGTCCATGGTGCTGGCCGATACGGCGGCAGCGTTCGTCAAGAGCTTCAGTGACATCGAAACGCTGATCAGCGCCGACGTCGCCGCACAACCGATCGCTTCATTGGCGTTGCAGCGGGTCTACCTGGAAAACCTGCAACCGCGCCTGGCCCATGCGCTTTCCGTCGGCATCCGCGGCGAGGCCAGCCTGCGCACACTCGGCGCGACATTGGCGGATGCGGACCGGGCCATCGTCGATACGGTGTTCAACCCGGATCAGGCCGAAAGACATAACCGTCGCTCCTTGAAGGGGTTCCGGCCCGATGCCTATTCACTGACCCTTGAGCGCTCCGGTCTGCGGGATCTCCTGCCGCTCGCCCATTGCCTTCTCCTGACCGAGCGCGGCGGACTCGACCCCTCGCATTCCGGACGGACCATCCTGTGGACGCCCGCCGAGGGGCTGGAGGTGTTTGACAACATCAGCCGTGCCAGGCAGGAACTGAACCGACGCCTGCTCGACCCGCAGCAACGCATGGCGCTACTGGAAAACCTCACCCCGAGCCAACGCGTCTTCCACCAACGCTACTCGCTGGGTGCGCTGCGGCTGATTGAAGGGTCAGCACTGGAGCAGGTCGCACGCTCATCCATCGATCACTTTCTGGCTCGCTGCGAACACGCGCGCAGCCTGGACCTGAACGACACGAAGCAGAAAAAGGCCCTGAAAGCGCTGACCACCGCCGGGATCAATACCCATTTACGAAGAGCCACCTCGATCGCCCGGGCGATCACCCTGCAACAGTCACTGCCCACATGGCTTGGAATGGCCCCGCTTGAAGATCAGCGGCTGCACGTTGAACTGCTGGAGCAATACCGCAACAGCGTCGAGGAGGACAAAGACTACTTGCACGGGATCACCCCCCTAAGGTCGTATGTGCATGGACGGCTGAAGACGTTGCTCGGCAATCGCTTCCCCGCCATTACGCTGGACCCCGACGATATTCAAATCATCCCCGACCTCAACCTGACCGGTCCCGCCCGGAGCCTTACCGAGTTCGCCCTGAACCATGTCAGTGTCGCGCAAGGCTCCGGATTCCAGGTTTCCTCGACTACCACTCAGGCGCTGCCCGAGGGCCTGGACCAGGCCGCAGTCCGTCAACTGATGCAGTCATTGAACGTTGTGCAAAGCTACGCAGCACAGGTAACGCAGACATTGTCCGGTGCAACGGCCGACGCCGAAGGCCGGATGCAGCGTTTCGTCAAACAACTGCCCTGGCAACTGCTGCAACACGCCCATGAACTGAAGCTGTTGCAAAGGCTATCCAGCAGCGCGTTCGATTTGCTTCGACAGGTGCTCGACATGCCGGACGCCACGGCCCGGGCAGCCGTGCAGGGAGCACACGCGATTGCCCGGCCACTGGAGCTGATCAAGACCACCGGCGCTGCCGCGGTCAAAGCGTTGGGCCTGTACCTGGTGAGCCCCGGCAACGCAAAGGCCGGGCCGCAGATCCTCTATGCCCCTTACCACCCTGGCGGCTCGCCTTTTATCGAATTCGACACTGAGGCCAGCCTTGTCTCGGCGCTGAACACCCCGGGGCCCTTGCAGGACCTATTGCTACGACGCCTTCCAGACAGCGAGCAGTCCGCCTTCCGCAACCTGTTCAGCTCAACCGTTGGACAGTTGAGTGAGATCACCCTCGGGTCCAGCCCCATCGACGGCAACTTGCTCACCCAGCTATACCACGACAACACCCGACTGCTGTCGCAAATGCTTGGCAGCCAGTTACACGCGGCAAGCCAGGCGGACTGGGAGGCCGTCAAACACCTGTTCGGCGCCAACATCCACCGCATCCTCGGCCTGTTGCCGGGCAAACTCGCTTATGCACAGTTTCTCTGGAACGCCTACAAGGATGCCCTCCACTCCGCAGAAGCCCTGCAGGATCATCACTGGAAAGTTGCGCTGGAGGAGTTCATCGCCGGTGCGGCGCAACTCATCACACTGGGCAGGCTGTCGCTCGAAGGATGGACCGACACGGCCCAGGCAACCCAGGAAAACCCGGGCGCACCGGTCGCCACACCGATCATCGCGCCAAAGTGGTCCGAAATCGACTCGACGGCACCGCTGCGTACGCGGCTGCAACCGTTCGAAACCACGGTCGAACTCAAGAACCTGACGAAAAACAGCGCTGACGGCACCTACCTCGATGCGGCGAGCAAAAAAACCTACGCCCCCATCGCCGGCAAGGTCTACGACGTAGACAAGACCGGACCGGCCTGGCGAATGATCAAGGACAAGGAACAAGGCCCCGTATTGCTGACGGCGCCAGACAAGCAACTGGTGATCGACCCGGACATCCATACGGTGCACTTCGGCAAGGCCATGTCGAAAATGCACAACCAGTTTGCTCATGCCCGTATCGCCGGGGAGGTGCTGAACATCGAGGCCCGGGGGATGGAAGACATTCGCGCCCGGCATCCCGAAAAAGCCCGAATGATCGTGCAGGCCATCGACATGGCGCGCTATTACGCGTTCAACAGTTTGCACAACATGACGCAACTGCGCAGATTCGTCCCCGGTACCCGGCTGGACACCTTCCTCAAAGATTTCTTTGGTGTCGGCCAGGTCAACGCAGCGCTGCTCGACAAGATCAAGGACGCCATCCTCCCCATCTGCAACGCGCTGGTCGACCCTGATGAAGACTGGATGAACTCCCATCGTTTTGTCGTGGGTTCAAACCGGGCCCCGCAGGACAACCTCATCGCGTTTGTCCTGGACAAGGACCGACAGCGCCACGTGCATTTCACCGAAAGGTTCTTCGATCAACAACTCGACTGGTACAAATCCTGTCTGACGGAACCCTTCAACGTCGACGGCCACAGCCAGGCCGCCACGCTGATACACGAATTCGCTCACCTGTTTTCCGCGGCCGTGGACATTGCATACCTTGAAGCCCGGCGCCCTTTCAGCGACCTGGTAGCGCCGATCACGGCCTACGGTGAAGCCATGAAACAGTCCCAACTGAAATTCCAGCGCGAAGCCTTGTCGCTGAACACGCCGAAGGAGGAACTGTTTGCGCGTTGGAACAGCAGCCTGCAATCGTGGATCAGCCTGGATTCGATCCCGGAGTCTTATCACGTCGGCAAGGCCATTCTGAGGTTAACGGGCAGCAGAACCATGGACGGAGCACGGGAAGCATTCCTGGACGGGCAAAATGCGAACTTCAGGGCTGACGTCATTTTGCACAATGCCGATTCGCTCGCGTTCCTGATCTGCGAAATGGGCCGGCAACTGGACCCGGTGCCAGTCACATCGGCCTCCGGAAACTGATCCTGGCATCACAAAGCGCAGATCCCCGGATCTGCGCAGCACATCGGCCGCGATGGCACTGTGATGAATTTTTTGATCTTTTTTTCACGCGCCCTATGGATACTGCAAGCCGACAACAGGCTATCCAGAGGCAAAGCGTTGAAAAAAAGTTACACATTGATAGTTAAATGCCATGACTGATGTTCTCGCAGACTGCCCCCAAGGTTAGAATGCACGAAATCAGGATGAGCCAATGACCGAACACACGCTCTCGGAAGCCGACTACGACGCCATCACCGATGCCGCTGCGCATTGGTGTATGCGTCTGCACGCCAATGACTGCACAGAGCAGGAGCGCCACGCGTTCGAACAATGGCGTGATGCACATCCGCTCCATGCCTTCGAGTACGAAGCGATGCTGGAAATATGGGATGTCGCCGGCGACCTGCCCCGCCCCGAGCCCGTCCTGCCGCTGGTTCGCCCTCAACCCGAAGCCCCGTGGCGCCGCCTGGCCATTGCCGCGGCAGTCTGTGCCCTGGCGCTGCCTTTGGCCGGTTATGGCGGCTGGCACCTGGGCTGGGTACCGAACGCGTACCAGCATTTCGAAACCACCGACAATGTTCGCACGGTCACCTTGAAAGATGGCAGCCAGGTGGAACTGAACCTGGGCAGCGAGCTGACGTACAGCAACTACAAGGATCAGCGGCAGGTCACGCTGAAAAAAGGCGAAGCCTTCTTCAAGGTCAGCCATGACACCCGCCATCCGTTTGTGGTCAAGGCCGCCGAAGGCCGGGTTCGCGTGACCGGCACCCAATTCAACGTCTGGATGTATGAAGACCAGGTCAAGGTCAATCTGATCGAGGGTTCGGTACTGGTCAGCAGCAACACCGACCTGCCCGGCGACGGCTTGCGCCTCGACCCGGCGATGCAGGCCAGTTACCGCCGCGGCGACTTCACTCCCCGCATCAGCCAGACCTATGACAATGACAGTTCGCTGGCCTGGCGCCAGGGCAAGCTGGTGCTCGACGATCTGGCACTGAGCGATGCGCTGCCATTGATCAATCGCTACCTGGACAAACCGCTGATGGTCGCCGACAACAGCACCGGTTCGATCCATATCGGTGGCATCTACAACATCAAAGAGATCAACGGCCTGGTGAAGTCCCTGCCGCGGGTCCTGCCGGTCTACCTGACCCGCAATGACAACGGCAATCTGGTGGTCAACGCGATCCCGCAAAAGACCCCGAAAAGCTGAAAAGGCCGCCACCCTTGCGGGGTGCGGCCTTCAGCGTTCCAGTAAAACCCCACTACCTCAATGCGCGGCGACCTTGGCATCCTGCTGGCGGATCGTCTGTACCTGATACTGCGGATCGGACGTGATCTGCTGCTCGGTGAACGGCAGCACGCTCCATTGCTTCTGCGAAAAGGCCTGCGTCTGATCCCGTGAAAATTTCGAAGCTGGGTCACTCGACAACGAGAACGCCAGCAGCCCCTTGGCTTGAGGTCCGTTTTCGTCGAAGGTCACCACTTGCAGGTAACTCGTGCCACTGACCACCTCACGCTTGCCATCGCTGCGCGGCACGCTCTGGATCGCGTTGTATACCCCCAGCGTACCTGGCCCGCCATGGATCGGCGTCTGTTGCCCGCCGCTGCTGACCACCTGGATGTCGCCCCAGCGAGTGTCCGGCTTGAGGCCTGAGGCCTTGACCTGCTCAGCCGAAGCCAGCATCGCTGTGCGTAGCGCCTTCGCCACTGGCGGGAGATCGACTGCGAGTCCACTCGGGGTGTGTTGCGGGTCCTGCGGATCGAACGCCACGCGCCATACGTCCGGCACCGGCTCCAATGCCTCCATGACATTCTGGAAGTGCACAAAACCCAGACCGCTGCCCAGGTTGGCCTTGCGGTCCCAGGCCTTGAGGCTGGCACACAGTGGCGCGAGGGTTCTGGCATCGGCACCGAGATCCTTCGCGCAGAATTGCAGCATGTCCGGCATCACTTGAGCCGCCTGATAGACCTGATCGTCCATGACCATGTGCTGCAAGTCCGCCACCGCGACCTTGCCGGCCCCGGTCAGCGTACTCAAACGGTCCAGGGCAAAGCGTGAACGCAGGCCCAAAGGCTGACCGTCCTGGCTGATCAGCGGCGAATAGCCGGTCAGCGGTTGCGCCGGATTGGCCATCCACGCCGAATCGTTGGAGTGCTGGACAAAATCCTTGCGCAGCAGCTGCGGCAGCTTGTCCGCCGCATAGATGCCCTGTTGTGGCGCCTGCGGGTCGCTGTCCCAGGCACAGGCGCTGTTGGAGCCGTCAAGAATGATCATCTGCAGGCCGATCCGCGGATCGCTGCATTGCGCCAGCTTGTCGACGCTGACGTTGGGCACCACCGAGAGGTTCATGTACAGCGTCTGCCCCTGATCGTCCGCCGCCAGGGTGTTGACCCACGGAATGCCCTGGATCCTGTGCACCGAGTCCTGGAAGTCCTTGAGGTTTTCGGCGCGGTTCATCGCGTACCACTGCTGCAGGACGCGATCGTTATCCAGGTTGGCGTCGCGCAGGCTGAAGGCGTATTGATGATCCCAATCCAGTTTTCCCGGCCATTGCACCACCGGACCGAACTTCGAGCTGTAGACCACGCGGGTAATCGCCTGGACCTGCCCGTCCGCCTGCCTGACGTTGACCGTCACGGTCTGCTGGTCCATCGGCAAGGACTGGCCGTCGAGCAGGTAACGGGTCGAATCCTTTGGATCGAGTTGCAGGCGGTACAGCGTGAAATGCCTGGACGAATCCACGGTGTGGGTCCAGGCCAGATGTTGATTGAAACCGATGTTGATCAGCGGCAGGCCGGGCAACGCCGCGCCCATCACATCCAGCTTGCCGGGAATAGTCAGGTGCATCTGATAAAAACGCATGCCGCCCACCCACGGGAAGTGCGGGTTGGCCAGCAACATGCCGCGTCCGTTAAAGGAACGTTCGCTGCCGATCGCGACCGCGTTGCTGCCGCGGTCCAGGGCAAACCGTTGCATGCGCGTGGCGGCCTCCTGGAACGCTGCCTGGGCGTTCGACGCACCGGCCACGGCTTGGGGCGGCATGGCACCGGCCAGGGCTTCGGCGAACTGGCCGACACCCCCTTCGACCAACAGGCGCCGGGTCAGCTTGACCAGATCCGACGGGGTGATGTCCCGCACCCAATCGCCCTGGCACTGTTGCGGCAGACCCTGGGCGCGACGTTCGCTCAGGGAACGGTTGAACCCCGCCACATAGCCTTCAATCAACTCACGAACCGGCGGAGTCTGGGCCTGCCAGAAACCGGCGACGGCTTGCGGGGTGTTGAGCCAGGTGAAGAACAGATCACTGACCAGGTTCTCACGCGCCTCGACGGTGAACTGATCCGGTCCGAAATAGCGCGAGCGCTCGCCGTTCACCGTAGTGATCTCGTTCGCCAGCAGGCACAGGTTGTCCTGGGCGTAGGCATAGCCGATGCCATAGCCCAGCCCGCGCTCGTTGTCGGCGCGGATGTGCGGCACGCCGAAACTGGTTCGGCGGATGTCCGCGCTCGTTGGCGCAGGCGTATCGCTCGCGCTCGCCGCAAGGCTCAACCCCAGGCTCAACCCCAGAGTCACACCCGCCAGGCTCAACCTGGTTAACTGGCTGGAAATAATCACGCTCGCTCCTGATCGAAAAAACGATGGCCACTGTTGCGCGCACCCACGCGCGCAGTGCCTCCCTGTAGGGACGAAGCTCACATCAATAATTTAGGGTTTTGCCGCGCATTGGCGTGCGAACTGACAGGCTGATCACACGACGTCGACAAAATTTCTACATTTGAGCCTTCATGATTTGGGGAGCTCATACGTCTAGACATGCAAGAGCGCCCCATTTTTCCTGATCAGGCTCTGAAAAGGAGTTTTGCCAATGTACAACTCGCAACTGCCAATGGACGGTAGCAACGCGCCAAAGGGTACTTCCATGGGAGTCGGCGCGTTCGAGCCGCGTACCGATCGCCACGGTAACGAGCGGATCCGGATCCTGCTCAAGAGCTATGGCCTGCGCACCAGCCTGATCCGCCTGAAAGTCATCGATGCCCTGCTGACGGCCGCCGAAAGCGACCGCAGTCTTGGCGTGCGTGGCGTGCACAGCCAATTGCTGGAACTGGACATTCCCCTGTCCTTTCTCAGCGTGCGCGAAGTGCTCAAGCGCTTGTGCATTGAAGGCGTGATTGTCCTGAACCCCGACAAAAGCTACAGCCTGCATCCACAGGCTGCCGCCATCCTGCGCAACCCGTGAGCGAATGATCAGGGCTTGACCTTGCGGCGCATCACACCATTGATGACTACCACAATCACCGCCACGCCAATGGCGATGTACTGGAACATTTTTTCGCTGATGACGCCGGTGTTCTGCAACCAGGAAAGGCCAAACATGATCCCCAGCACCACCAGGGAGATCAGAATCGAGTATTTCAAACGTTGCGACTGAGTCATTGCGGGTTCCTGAACCTGAAGAAAATGTATCCGATTTGTATCAAGACGCTTGCCAAGCACATACCCTGTTTCGGGGATAAGCGGCTACAAGCGGGGTCTCATGTTACAGCCGATGAAGAGTTTTAGCTTCATTGCGGCGATAACCATGAGGACTTTCAAATGTTGCGTCGAATCACATTGCTGATTCCCCTGCTGGCCATCCTGACCCTGAGCGGTTGCATTGTTTTCCCCCATGGGGGCTGGCATCACGATCACTACTACGACCATGGCGGACCGGGGTACTACCCGCATCGTTAACCGCTGTTCAACGTCCTGAATCCTTCCTGTAAAAGTCATTGCCGGCCTGGGCACAGAGTTCCACCAGCCAGTCGACAAACACACGCACCCGCCGGGACAACTGGCGGTGCGGCGGATAAAGCGCCGTCATCGGCATGCCCGGTGGCGGCACTTCCCTCAGCACTTCACACAAACGCCCCCTCCTGCAGTTGCCGGGCCACGTGGTAGTAAGGCGTCTGCACCAGCCCATATCCGGCCTCGCACGCCGCCAGATAACCATCGGCACTGTTGACCGCCACCTGCTTGGGCAGGTCGACCAGCTGTATCTGGCCATCCACGACAAACTCCAGTCCATAGCGCTTTCCGTTGCTGCTGGAGAAGTACTCGACCACCTGATGACCGCGCAGGTCATCCAGGGTATGCGGCGTTCCGTGCCGCTGCAGGTAGTCAGGGCTGGCACAGGTCACCTGATCCATCATCACCAGCGGCCGCGCCACCAGCGAATCGTCCAGCGTCGAGCCGCCGCGCAACACACAATCCACCCCTTCGCGAATCAGGTCGACCGGCCGGTCATTCAAGCCGATTTCCAGCTCGATCAACGGATAGCGGGCGGTGAACTGCGGCAGCGCCGGAATCACCACCAGACGCCCCACGCCCGCCGGCATGTCCACACGCAACAGCCCCTTGGGATTGTGGCGTGCAGCACTGAACACCGCTTCGGTCTCTTCGAGATCCGCCAGCAAGCGCACGCAACGCGGGTAATAGGCCGCACCGTCGAGCGTCAGGCTGATCTGCCGTGTGGTGCGTTGCAGCAGTTGCACTCCCAGATGGGCCTCCAGTTGCTTGATCAGAATGGTCACCGAGGCTCGGGGCAGTTGCAGGCTATCGGCAGCCTTGGCAAAGCCACCCAGCTCGACGATTCGGGTAAAGACGCGCATGGCGTTGAAACGGTCCATTGCTGGTTCCACCGACAGATTGTTTAGATTTTACGAATAGTGATAGCCGTTTTAGCCGGTTTATCTTGTTTCTGTCGAGGCGAACAATGGCCACTCACTCACAGGGAGCTGATTTCATGCACACACGTCAATTGGGAAAGAACGGTCCTCAGGTGTCGGCCATCGGCCTTGGCTGCATGGGCATGACTGACTTTTACACCACCGGTACGGATACCCGCGAAGCCACGGCGACCCTGCATCGCGCGCTGGAACTGGGTGTCAACCTGCTCGATACCGCCGATATGTACGGCCCGCACACCAATGAAGAGCTGATCGGCAAGGCCATTGCCGGCAAGCGCGACCAGGTGTTCCTGGCCAGCAAGTTCGGTATCGTCCGCGACCCGGCGAATCCCGGTGCCCGGGGCGTCAACGGTCGGCCGGAATACATTCGCCAGTCCATCGACGGCAGCTTGAAACGCCTGGGCGTGGACACCCTCGACCTGTATTACCAGCACCGTATCGACCCGCAGGTGGCCATCGAAGAAACCGTCGGCGCCATGGCCGAACTGGTCAGTGCCGGCAAAGTCCGCTACCTGGGATTGAGCGAAGCCTCGGTGGCGACCCTGGAGCGGGCGCACAAGGTTCATCCGATCAGTGCGCTGCAGAATGAATACTCGTTGTGGAGCCGTGATCAGGAAGAGAACGGTTGCCTGGCGGCCTGCCGGCGCCTGGGCGTCGCCTTTGTGCCTTACAGCCCGCTGGGCCGAGGGTTTCTGACCGGCGCATTGAAAAGCCCGGATGATTTCGCGGCAGACGATTATCGCCGTTTCAGCCCGCGTTTCCAGGGCGACAATTTTGCGAAAAACCTGCTGCTGGTGCAGCAAGTCCAGGCGCTCGCGGCCGAGAAAGGCGTGACGACAGGCCAACTGGCGCTAGCGTGGGTGCTGGCCCAGGGTGACTACCTGATTCCGATTCCGGGCACCAAGCAACGCAAATACCTGGAAGAAAACCGGCCGCTCTGCAGGTGAGGCTGAACGCTGATGAACTGCGGGCGCTGGAGTCGGTCTTTGCGGCGAATGCCACCGCTGGCCTGCGTTATCCGGAGGAAGTCATGAAACTGCTTGACCGCTGAGATAACGAATTATCTGTAGGAGCGCGTGCACCACCAAACAACGAGGTCGAGCGTTAGCTCGCCTCGCGGTGCACGCCCCATCGAGAGACCGATGGCGGCGGACTCTGTAGGAGCGAGCCTGCTCGCGAAAAACCTGAGAGCACCGCGGGGTGTCAGGCTCCCCGCATCATCGTTGACCTCCATCGCGAGCAAGCTCGCTCCTACAGGCCGGGCGGCGTTCCGTTTTTCCAAGTAACCCGCTGTAAAAGCGGAACCATAGGCGGCCGTTACCGCAGAAATGGATATGTACACCACCAACAAATACGCCAGCCATGAGGCCGCCATCGCCAGCAAGCCGGCTCCTACAGGTATCGGTGTCCCCCGGGATTGCGTGAAGAACCTTTTTTGAACCCGGGGATCACGTAAACATGCGCCTACGGCATTTCAACCTGACGTTTTTGTAATGTCCCCCTCATCTGCCTGACAGCACTGATCTACCATCATCGAACAGCCGATCTTTGTAGTACTTCGAAACACTCCTTGAATGCCTGACCGGAAAAAAGGGTCAGAATGCGTTTTTTTGCCCGTTAGCCGAGACGAATCCCATGCGAAACCCTCTGCGTCTGATCGCCCTGAGCGCCCTGTTTATGTCCTCCCTGGCCCAGGCCGCGGACCTCATTCCGATCGAGGTTCATCGCGACGCCAATTGTGGTTGCTGCAAAAAATGGATCAGCCATCTTGAAGCCAATGGTTTCAAGGTCGATGACCACGTCGAAGCCAACATGAGCAAGTTCAAGCAACAGCACGGCGTGCCGCCACGCCTGGCGTCGTGCCACACCGCGTTGATCAACGGCAAATTCGTCGAAGGTCACGTCCCGGCCGACCAGGTCCTGGCCTTGAGCAAGCGCGACGATCTGTTGGGCGTCGCGGCGCCCGGCATGCCCATGGGTTCGCCCGGCATGGAAATGGACGGCATGAGCGATGCCTATCAGGTCATCGGCCTGAAAAAGGACGGCACTGACCTGGTGGTCGCGGACTACCCCGCCCATTGATGCCCGGCGCGTACCTCGGGCTGTTTTTCGCGGCATTCGGTGCCGCCACGCTGCTGCCGTTGCAATCCGAAGCCGTGCTGGTGGGGCTGCTGCTCAGCGACCGCTACTGGCTCTGGGCACTGCTGGCGGTGGCCACGTTCGGCAACGTTCTGGGGTCGCTGCTCAACTGGTGGCTGGGGCGGGGGATTGAGCGGTTCCGCGACCGGCGCTGGTTTCCGGTAAGCCCCCGGCACCTGGAAAAAGCCCGGCTGCATTACCAGCGCTACGGCCATTGGTCATTGCTGCTCAGTTGGCTCCCGGTGATCGGCGATCCGCTGACACTGGTCGCCGGGGTCATGCGCGAGCCATTGGGGCGCTTCCTGCTCATCGTCACCCTGGCCAAAGGCGCCCGTTACGGCGTGTTGGCCGTGGCGACGCTGGGCTGGATGGGTTGAACCATCGAGGGCGATGATTGCCTGTGTTTAATGCCGCCCTAATCGAGCCGATCCAGCATCGGCGGATTTTCCATGGAGCACTCCCATGTCGCGCCCCTTCCCCCGCTGGTTGCCCGGCCTGTTGTTGACCGCCGCCCTGCCCGCCATCGCCCACGCCCAAACCCAAACCGAAGCGCCGGAATACGGCCCCGAACTCCAGGGTTTCGATTATCCCTACACACTCAAGCACTTCGCCTTTGAATCCCAGGGCCAGTCCCTGCAAATGGGCTATATGGACGTCGCCGCCCACGGCAAGGCCAATGGCCGCAGCGTGGTGCTGATGCACGGCAAGAATTTCTGTGGCGCCACCTGGGACAGCTCGATCAAAGCCCTCAGCGACGCCGGCTATCGGGTCATCGCCCCGGACCAGATCGGCTTCTGCAGCTCCAGCAAACCTGCGCACTATCAGTACACATTCCAGCAACTGGCGACGAACACCCAGCAATTGCTCAAGGCATTGGGCATACAGAAAGCCACCCTGCTGGGGCACTCCACCGGCGGCATGCTCGCCACTCGCTATGCCTTGCAATACCCCGAACAGGTCGAGCAACTGGCACTGGTCAACCCCATCGGCCTGGAAGACTGGAAAGCACTCGGTGTGCCTTACCGCACAGTTGATCAATGGTACGAACGCGAACTCAAGCTCAGCGCCGACGGTATCCGCAACTACGAACGCAGCACCTACTACGGCGGCCGCTGGAAACCCGAATTCGATCGCTGGGTCGACATGCTCGCCGGCCTGAACAAAGGCCCGGGGCATACGCAAGTCGCGTGGAACTCGGCGCTGATCTACGACATGATCTTCACTCAACCGGTGTACTACGAATTCCAGAACCTGCAGATGCCGACCCTGCTGTTGATCGGGACGTCCGATACGACCGCCATCGGCAGTGACATCGCCCCGCCCGAGGTCAAGGCGAAGATCGGGCACTACGACGTCCTCGGCAAACAAGTGGCGAAGTTGATTCCCCGGTCCACGCTGGTCGAATTCCCCGGCATGGGCCACGCGCCACAGATGGAAGAACCGGCACAATTCCACCAGGCCCTGCTCGCCTGGCTGAACAAGACCAACCCCGTGCGTTAAAGAGGAAAGGCTGATGCCTGTGCAGATTGCAGTGCTTGATGATTGGCAGGATGTGGCGCGGGATGTGGTGGACTGGTCGGCGCTGGACAGCGTCGGCCAGGTGAGTTTTCTCCATGACTACCCCGCCGACAACCAGACCCTGGCCGAGCGCCTGGCCGGGTTCGAGGTGATCTGCGTCATGCGCGAGCGCACGCGCTTCGACGAAGACCTGCTGCGCCGCCTGCCCAGGCTCAAACTGCTGGTGACCGGCGGCATGCGCAACGCCGCCCTGGACCTGAAAGCCGCCGCCGCGCTGCGCATCCAGGTCAGCGGCACCGACAGCTACAAACACGCCGCGCCGGAGTTGACCTGGGCGCTGATCATGGCCGCCACCCGCAACCTGGTGGCCGAAGCCAATGCCTTGCGTACCGGCCAGTGGCAACAAGGCCTGGGCGGCGACCTGCACGGCAAGACGCTGGCGATCCTCGGCCTTGGCAGCATCGGCCAGCGCGTCGCACAATTCGGCCAGGTATTCGGTATGCGGGTCATCGCCTGGAGCGAAAACCTCACCGCCGAACGTGCGGCGCAAGCCGGCGTGACCCGAGTCAGCAAGCAAGAGCTGTTCGAACAGGCCGATGTGTTGTCGGTACACCTGGTGCTCAGCGACCGCAGTCGGGGCCTGGTGGACGCGCAAGCCCTGGGCTGGATGAAGCCCACGGCACTGCTGGTAAATACCGCCCGCGGACCGATTGTCGATGAGGCGGCGCTGATCAAGGCGCTGCAGAAACAACGCCTGGCCGGTGCCGCACTGGACGTCTTCGAGCAGGAGCCGCTGCCCGCCCACCATCCGTTCCGGACCCTGGACAATGTATTGGCCACGCCCCATGTCGGGTACGTGAGCCAACAGAACTACCGGCTGTTTTTCTCGCAGATGATCGAGGACATCCAGGCCTGGGCGGCGGGGGCTCCGATTCGTTTGCTGGGTTGAACGAAAATCCCCTGTGGGAGCGAGCCTGCTCGCGAAAGCGGTGGGTCAATCAACATTAATGCTGCCTGAGACTCCGCTTTCGCGAGCAGGCTCGCTCCCACAATGAATAATTGTGCATGCTGGAGTGTTCTCATCACATCAACCTTGCACTGCGCCTGGCCGGGCGCGAACTGATCTGAAACCCATGAACCTGTGGAGCAAAGCCCATGAATAGTCGTTTTGCGTTTCTGATGACCCCGTTGTTGCTGACCGTTGCGTTGTCCGGCTCCCTCGCCCTGGCCAACGGCGGTGGCGGCGGTGACGAGCCGCCCGCCAGACCCAACTGCCCGAAAGGACAGGTGCTCGATACCCGATCGCAGCGGTGCGTCAGGCAGACCAGCAACCTGGTGCCTGACGAAGACCGCACCAACTATGCCTATCAACTGGCCAAGGACGGGCGTTATGAAGAAGCCCTGGCCCTGCTCGACACGCTGAAACAGCCAAATACCGCAAAAGCGCTGAACTATCGCGGCTACGCCACGCGTAAACTGGGACGCACCGACGAAGGCATCGGTTATTACCTGCAATCGGTAAAACTCGACCCGCAATACGCGCAAGTCCGCGAATACCTGGGCGAGGCCTATGTGGTCAAGGGCCGGCTGGACCTTGCGCAGGAGCAACTGCAGCAGATCAAATCCATCTGCGGCAATACCCAGTGCGAGGAGTACCAGGACCTGGCCGAAGCCATCAACGGATCATCGAAAACCTGACAACCCGAGCGGACGGAGGTCGCCATCGCCAGCGATCAGGCAATACGAACGGAACTGAACCAGCATCTGGCGCGTTTATGGCGCTACGGTCTGCTGTTGTCCCGGCAACGGCATGTCGCCGATGACCTGGTGCAGGCCACCTGCGTGCGGGCGCTGGAGCGGGCCGGGCAATACGAGCCGGGGACGCGCATGGACCGCTGGCTGCTTAGCATCCTGCACTCGATCTGGCTCAATGAAGTGCGTGCCCAGCGGGTGCGGCAAGGTCAGGGCCAGGTGGATGCCGACCAGGCCTTGTCGTTCGATGGAGAGTCCGTGGCCCAGACCCACGTGTTGGCGGCACAGGTCATCCGCCGCGTCGATGCATTGCCCGAGGCCCAGCGTGAAACGGTATTTCTCGCCTACGTCGAAGGGTTGTCCTACCGCGAAGTCGCCGACGTGCTGCAAGTGCCCATCGGCACGGTCATGAGTCGCCTGGCCGCGGCCCGGGCGAAACTGGCCGAATATCCACCCTTGCACACGGTGCCCCACCCTTACCGAGGAGAACATTGATGAACGCGAAACCCTCGGACGAACAATTAGTGGCTTATCTCGACAACCAACTCGATGCCGAGCAGCGCTCGCGCATCGACGCCGCCATCAGCGCCGACCCGATGCTGAGCCTGCGCCTGCAATGGCTGGGTCGCAGCAGCCTGCCGTTCAAGGACGCCTACGATGAACTGGCCCGGCAGGCGCCGGTGGATCGCCTGCAAGCCATGCTCGCCACAATGCCCTCACCCGCCCGCCCCGGGCTCAGCCGACGCTGGTTCCTGGCCGCCGCGGCCGGGCTGCTGGCCGGCGGCGTGCTGGCGGACCGTTTGTTCCTCGGTTGGCAAGCGAGTCAGCAGACTCACAGCTGGCGCGGCCTCGTGGCCGATTACATGGCGCTCTACGTGCCGGAAACCCTGGATCACCTGCCCGCTGATGAAGCTTCCCAGCGGGCCCAGCTGCAGACCATCGATGCACGCCTGGGCCTCGACCTCGCGCCGGCAAAACTGAGCCTGCCCCGTGCCGAGTTCAAGCGGGCGCAAATCCTCGAGTACGACGGTGCGCCCATCGCCCAGATCACCTACCTCGATCCGGCGCACGGCCCCATGGCGCTGTGCGTGACCCGTTCCAACAGCGGCAGCCGCCATTTCGCCCAGGAACAGCGGCGCGAGCTGAACATCGTGTATTGGGCGGACATGGAGCACGCCTGGATGTTGATCGGGCACCAGCCGATGACGGATCTGGAGGAGATGGCCAAGGTGTTGCGGGGCCGGTTGAGCGCTTGATACGCAGGCACAGGTTTGCGGGGTCGTAAAAAGCCCCCGCAAGCCATCATGTTGTTCTGCTGCCGACGCCCGACTTCTCAAGGTCGTGTACCCTTGGCGGCACACCATCCCCCCCGCTCGTCATCGTGTATCTCACCGCATCGCCGACAAGAAAACAGGCGTTACCCTCTGCGGTCATGTTCGGCCCAATCCGGATCGCCAAGGTGCAACAGCCGTCATCAGGCATGACCATCGCAAATTTTGTCGACAGGCTTTCGACCTTGACGTCCCTGATTGCACTGATCGTGCCCTGCCCGCTGGTTTTTATTATTGGCGCGCCCATTCGTCCCTCCAGCCTTGCCGCCCTGTATTGACTTCGCAGGCTAATGAGACCCATAAGCGTGGCACCTTGCTACTGTCAAACCTGACAGATAATGCGGCCGTTTGTCGAAATCAGACCGGCAATGGCAACCACAAGCGAAACCGCGCCCCGCCCAGCGGCGAGGCTTGCACCGTCAGCGTGCCGCCCTGGGCTTCCAGGGCGCGCCGGCTGATCGCCAATCCCAGTCCGAAACCACCCGTGGCGCGATCTCGACTGCGGTCAAGACGGTAGAAGGGTTCGAAAATCCGCTCGCGCTCGTCATCCGGTATGCCGATGCCGTCATCGTCGACCCAGATTTCACAGCCACTGGCATAGACCTGCACACCGATCTGGATACGCTTTTCGCAGTAGCGCATGGCGTTGCGCAGCAGGTTTTGCAGGGCGCGGGCGGTCAGGCGAGGGTCGAGGCTGAAGCGTTCGAGCTGGCCGTGCAGCAGCACGTCGATGACGATCTCCGGGGACTCCAGCTCCTCGTCGACGCTGCCGAGGATGCTGTCGATGAACTCATCCAGTGACACTTCGACCCGCTCCGGTAGTCGCGCCGGGTTTTGCAGGCGACTGTAGGACAGCAACTCAAGCACAAGCTCATCGAGTTCCCGAATGTGCGCCACCAGGCTTTGCAGGCGCTCGCGGCTGGCCGCCGGCAAGTCGTCGGAGAGGGCCAGCGCCAGGCCGAAATCCAGGCGGGTCAATGGCGTACGCAACTCATGGGACACCGCATTGAGCAAGTCGCGCTGCTGGTTGAGCAGGTTCTCGATATCCCCGGCCATGGTGTCGAACACGCTGGCCAGGCTGCCGATGTTGGAACTCGGGGAGATTTGCGTGCGCTCGCCCAGGTGGCCCTTGCCAAAGCGTTCGGCCGCGCCCTTGAGGCGTTCCAGGTCACGCCAGTGCGGACGCAGCCACAGCAACAGGCACGCGAGCATGGTCGCGCCGATCAGTACGTTGATGCTCCAGTACAACAGGTTGACGTCCAGCGGATCCGGCGGCACCACCATTTGCACCACGGTGCGCTCGTTCAGCGGTGCGACCGCCAGCGTACGCCAGCCCCAGTCACCCACGCGCACGACGTTCTCGCCCCGCTGCAAGCGCTGCTGCTCTTCAGGCGTCAGGCTGCTGTCGTCGTTACCGCTGAGCACGATGTGCAGCGGATTGAAGTCCTTGTCCATTTCGGCGGCCAAGGCCGGCCACTGTTCGGCCGGAGCCGCGTGAAACTGTTTGACGATCAGCGTTTGCAAGCCACGGGAGTAATCGAGGTTGTAGGTGACAAAGCGTTCGTGGAACACCTTGACCACCAGGTCCGGCACCAGATAAATCGCCGCGCTGAACGAGACGATGGTCACCAGGTACAAGCGAAAGAGGATTCTGAACATCGGTTCAGCATTCCCACTCGGAACGGCTGAACAGGTAGCCCTTGCCCCACACGGTCTTGATCTTGCGCGCCTCGCCGGCGTGGTCGTCGAACTTGCGCCGCAACTTGGAGATCGCCACGTCTACCGAACGGTCGGTGCCGTTGAATTCGATGCCGCGTAGGCGTTGCAGGATCTGGTCGCGACTCAGCACCTCCCCGGCATGTCGGGCCAGCACCACCAGCAGGTTGTACTCACCGCTGGACAAGTCCACCAATTGCTCGCGCCAGGTCACGGTGCGTTCGGACAGGTCGATGCACAGGTTGCCCATCAGAATGCGGTCGTTGGCGGTCTGTGGCTCGCTGAGGCTGCTGCGGCGCAACAGGGTCCGCACCCGCGCCAGCAGCACCCGTGGCTCGCAGGGTTTGGTGACGTAGTCGTCGGCCCCCATTTCCAGGCCCAGTACCTGGTCGTGGCTGTCGTCGCGGGCGGTGAGCATCAGGATCGGCAAGGTCGCCGAATCGGTGCGCAGCAGGCGACAGACTTGCAAGCCGTCGAGACCGGGCAGCATCAGGTCGAGGATCACCAGGTCCGGCGGATTGAGCCGCGCACGCTCGCGCACATGATCACCGCGACCGATCACGCTGACGGAATAACCGTTGCGTTCCAGGTAACTGGCAATCAATTCGGCGAGGGCGGTGTCGTCTTCGACCAGGAGGATGTTGGGCATGGGGTGTTTCCAGCAAACGCGGTGGTGACCATCAGCTCGCTATCGCTGGCAAGCCAGCTCCTACAAGGGATCGCATTTCAATTGTAGGAGCTGGCTTGCCAGCGATAGCGGCCTGACAGGCGCAATAAAATTCAAGGACTGAAGGATATACGCCCTCACTCGTCTCTGAGTAAAACCCTTACACAATTTCACACAGCACCAACAAAGCTTCACCGCTACCCTCGCCTGCGCCCAGTAGGATGCTGGGAGTCTTTATTGGGGTATTACATGTCGAAGAATCTGCTTGCCAGGCTCAGTCTGATTGCTCTGGCGTTGACACTGGGTGCGTGCGAGAAGGCCTCGAATGCCGAGGAACAGGCGCCGCTGGCCACGGTTCGCATCGAGACCATCGAAGCGCAACCACTGACCATCAGCAGCGAACTGAGCGGACGGATTGCCGCACCGCGCATGGCCGAAGTGCGTGCCCGCGTGGCCGGCGTGGTCCTGCAGCGGACCTTCCGTGAAGGCAGTGACGTGAAACAGGGCGATGTCCTGTTCCGCATCGACCCGGCGCCGCTCAAGGCCGACTTGGACAGCGCCGAAGCAGCGCTGCGCAAAGCCGAGGCCAACGCGTTCCAGGCCCGGTTGCAGGAACAGCGCTATGCCCAGTTGATCGACGACAAGGCCATCAGCGGCCAGGACTACGACAACGCCCGGGCCAACGCACGGCAGACCGCCGCCGACGTCGCGGCCAACAAGGCTGCGGTGGAGCGGGCAAAACTCAACCTCGGCTACGCCACCGTCACCGCGCCGATTTCCGGGCGCATCGGTCGTGCGCTGGTCACCGAAGGCGCGCTGGTCGGGCAGAA
This sequence comes from Pseudomonas laurylsulfatiphila, assembly GCF_002934665.1. Lineage (GTDB taxonomy): Bacteria > Pseudomonadota > Gammaproteobacteria > Pseudomonadales > Pseudomonadaceae > Aquipseudomonas > Aquipseudomonas laurylsulfatiphila. The sequence goes on from NZ_NIRS01000001.1 coordinate 188,209, forward strand.
CGAAACCACGCCGCTGGCGCTGATCCAGCAACTCAACCCGATTCATGCCGACCTGACCCAGTCCACCCGCGAACTCAACGAACTGCGCCGCGCCTTCCGTTCCGGCCAGTTGCAGCAGGTCGGCCAGGACCAGGCCAAGGCCACGCTGATTCAGGATGACGGCAGCCTCTACCCGCTGCCGGGCAAAATGCTGTTCAGCGACATCACCGTCGACCCGGGCACCGGCCAGATCATCCTGCGCGGCGAGTTCCCCAACCCCGACCTCGACCTGCTGCCCGGCAGTTTCGTGCGCGTGCGCCTGGAACAAGCGGTCAATCGCCAGGGCATCAGCGTGCCGCAACGGGCCATCCAGCGCGACAGCGCCGGCATCGCCCAGGTGCTGCTGCTCGACGCCGAACAGCGCGTCGGCCAGCAACCGGTCGAACTGGGCGCCGTGCAGAACGATCGCTGGATCGTCACCGGCGGCCTGAAAGCCGGCGACCGCATCGTCATCGAGGGCCTGCAGCACGCCCGCCCCGGCGAGAAAGTGCAGATCGACGACTCCCCTCTTCCACTTGCCCAGGTGACTGGTCAGTAAGCAGGACGCTTTTTTATGCCGCAGTTCTTTATCGACCGCCCGGTGTTCGCCTGGGTGGTCGCGTTGTTCATCCTGCTGGCCGGTGCCTTGGCCATTCCGCAGTTGCCGGTGGCGCAGTACCCCGACGTCGCGCCGCCGCAGATCGAAATCTATGCCGTCTACCCGGGCGCTTCGGCGCAAACCGTGGACGAAAGCGTGGTCAGCCTGATCGAGGAAGAACTCAACGGCGCCGATCATCTGTTGTATTTCGAATCCCAGAGCAGCCTCGGCAGCGCGACCATCAAGGCCACTTTCCAGCCGGGCACCAACCCGGAACTGGCGCAGGTGGATGTGCAGAACCGCCTCAAGGCCGTGGAGTCACGCCTGCCGCAAGCGGTCATCCAGCAAGGTTTGCAGGTGGAGAAAGTCTCCTCCGGTTTCCTGCTGTTGATCACCCTGACGTCCAGCGACGGCAAGCTCGACGACGTGGCGCTCAGCGATTATCTGGCGCGCAACGTGATGAACGAAATCAAGCGCCTGGACGGCGTTGGCAAGGCGCAGCTGTACGGCGCCGAGCGGGCGATGCGGATCTGGATCGACCCGCAGAAACTGCTCGCCTTCAACCTGACGCCAGCGGACGTCAACGCCGCCATCGTCGCGCAAAACGCCCAGGTGTCGGCCGGCAGCATCGGCGATCTGCCAACCCGCACCACCCAGGAAATCACCGCGACCATTCTGGTCAAGGGTCAGTTGTCGACACCCGAAGAGTTTGCCGACATCGTCCTCAAGGCCAACCCGGACGGTTCGACCGTGCGCATCAGCGATGTCGCGCGGGTCGAGATCGGCAGCCAGGAATACCAGTTTTCCACGCGCCTGAACGGCAAGCCGTCCACCGCCGTCGCCGTGCAGTTGTCGCCTGGCGCCAACGCCCTGAACACCGCGACCCTGGTGCGGGCGAAGATGGACGAACTCAAGCGCTACTTCCCGGCAAACGTCGAGTACTCGATCCCGTACGACACCTCCCCCTTCGTCAAGGTCTCGATCACCAAGGTGGTCTACACCCTGGGCGAAGCCATGCTGCTGGTGTTCGCGGTGATGTTCCTGTTCCTGCAGAACATCCGCTACACGCTGATTCCGACACTGGTGGTGCCGGTGGCGTTGATGGGCACCTTTGCGACGATGCTGGCGCTGGGGTTTTCGATCAACGTGCTGACCATGTTCGGCATGGTGCTGGCGATCGGCATTCTGGTGGACGACGCCATCGTGGTGGTGGAGAACGTCGAGCGCATCATGGCCACCGAGGGCCTGTCGCCCAAGGAAGCTACGCGCAAGGCCATGCAGCAGATCACCGGGGCCATCATCGGTATCACCCTGGTGCTGGTCGCGGTGTTCATTCCGATGGCGTTCATGCAGGGCTCGGTCGGGGTGATTTACCAGCAGTTCTCGTTGTCGATGGCCACCTCGATCCTGTTCTCGGCCTTCCTCGCCCTGACCCTGACCCCGGCCCTGTGCGCAACGCTGCTCAAGCCGATTGCCAAAGGCGAGCACCACGAAAAGAGCGGATTCTTTGGCTGGTTCAACCGCCGCTTCGAGCAACTGACCGAGCGCTATCAAGGCTGGGTCGCCTACGCGTTGAAACGCACCGGGCGCTACCTGCTGATCTACGGCGTGCTGCTGATCGGCCTGGGCCTGGCCTTCAGTCGCCTGCCCTCCTCGTTCCTGCCGGTGGAAGACCAGGGTTACACCATCACCGACATCCAGTTGCCACCGGGTGCGAGCAAAAACCGTACGGTGCAGGTGGCCGAGCAGGTGGAAGCGCACAACGCCGGCGAGCCGGGCATTCGCGACAGCGTGGTGATTCTCGGGTTCAGCTTCTCCGGCAGCGGGCAGAATGCGGCGCTGGCGTTCAGCACGCTCAAAGACTGGTCCGAGCGCGGCAGCGACGATTCGGCGAGCTCGATTGCCGACCGGGCCAACGTCGCCCTCAGCCAGATCAAGGACGCCGTGACCTTTGCCGTGCTGCCGCCGCCCGTGGATGGCCTGGGTACGTCCAGCGGCTTCGAGTTCCGCCTGCAGGATCGCGGTGGTCTCGGCCATGAGAAGCTGATGCAAGCGCGCACCGACTTGCTCGCGGCCGCCGAAAAAAGCCCGATCCTGATGAACGTGCGCGAAAGCGCCCTGGCCGAAGCGCCGCAGGTGCAATTGGTGGTAGACCGCAAGCAGGCCAACGCGCTGGGGGTGTCCTTTGCCGACGTGGGCAATGTGCTGTCCACGGCCGTGGGCTCGGCCTACATCAACGACTTCCCCAACCAGGGGCGGATGCAGCGCGTCGTGGTGCAGGCCGAGGGCGACCAGCGCAGCCAGGTGCAAGACCTGCTGAAGATCCACGTGCGCAACACCCACGGAAAAATGGTGCCCTTGTCGGCCTTCGTGCAGGCCAAATGGACTCAGGGCCCGGCGCAGTTGACCCGCTACAACGGCTATCCGGCGATCAGCATTTCCGGTGAACCGACGCCGGGCCACAGCACCGGCGAGGCCATGGCCGAGATCGAGCGGTTGGTGGCGCAAGGTCCGGCGGGCCTGGGCCAGGAATGGACCGGGTTGTCGTTGCAGGAACGCCTGTCCGGCAGCCAGGCGCCGATCCTGCTCGGGCTGTCGCTGTTGATCGTGTTCCTGTGCCTGGCGGCGTTGTACGAGAGCTGGTCGATCCCGACCTCGGTGCTGCTGGTGGTGCCGCTGGGCGTGCTCGGCGCGGTGCTGGCCGTGACCTTGCGCGGCATGCCCAACGACGTGTTCTTCAAGGTCGGGCTGATCACCATCATCGGTCTGTCGGCGAAGAACGCGATCCTGATCATCGAGTTCGCCAAGAGCCTGTACGACGAAGGCCACGACCTGGTCGACGCCACCCTGAAAGCGGCACGCCTGCGGTTGCGGCCGATTGTCATGACTTCGCTGGCGTTCATCCTCGGCGTGGTGCCCCTGGCGATTGCCACAGGCGCCAGTTCGGCGAGCCAGCAGGCCATCGGCACCGGGGTGATCGGCGGGATGATCACGGCGACGCTGGCCGTGGTGTTCGTGCCGGTGTTTTTTGTGGTGGTGATGAAGCTGGTGCGCAAGCGCCATAAAGATCTCTAACCCACACCACGTCCCCTGTAGGAGCTGGCTTGCCAGCGAAGACGGCCTTGATAACGATGCAATCTTCAAGGGCGATATCGCCGGCAAGCCGGCTCCTACAGGGGATTGTGTAAACCTGATGATGGTGGTCACGACGGACAGCCCTGGGCTAAGGTGATTACATCCCCCCAATCCTTCGAGCCTCCATGCCCTACCTCACTCACACCCACCCTCGCCTGTCCGCCGCCACGACGCTCGGTATCGCGGCGGGCATCCTGGTTCCGGCCGATTCGGTGATCAGCAAAATCCTCATCGGCTGGAATGCCGGAGTCTGGACTTACCTGATCCTGATGTCCTGGCTCACCGTGCGCTCGAAAGCGACCGACGTAAAACGCATCGCCGAAATCGAAGACGAAAACGCCGGGCTGGTGCTGTTGGTGGTGTGCATCGCGGCACTGGCCAGCCTGGCGACCATCACCTTCGAACTGGCCGGCAGCAAAGACCTGGAAACCACCCGCAAGCTCCTGCACTACGCCTTCACTGCATTGACGGTGATCGGTTCCTGGCTGCTGATCGGGGTGATTTTCAGCGTGCACTACGCGCGCCTGTTTTACACCTGGGAAGGCAAAGAGCCGGCGCTGCGCTTTGCCGAAGGCCTGACGACGCCCAATTACTGGGATTTCCTGTACTTCTCGTTCACCGTCGGCGTGGCGGTGCAGACCTCGGATGTCGGCGTGGCGACCCGCGATTTGCGCAAGATCGTGCTGGCGCAATCGTTGATCGGTTTTCTGTTCAACACCGCCATCCTTGGGTTCTCAATCAATATTGCGGCGGGCCTGTTTAACTGATGCCTGCACAAACGTTCTAGTCATCGCACTTGCAGCAGGCGTTAAATAGCTCGGCAATCCGTCCCGCAGGTGCAACATGAACGCTCACAACTGGATCGACCTGGCCCAGGACGCCGACACCGGCATCGAGACCCTGCGCGCGCATTTCGAAGGTCACGCCTACGACCCGCACTGGCATGACAGTTATCTGGTGGGCGTGACCGAGCAAGGGGTCCAGCAATTCAATTGCCGACGGGCCAGGCACCAGAGCACGCCGGGCAAGGTGTTTTTGCTCGAGCCCGGTGACATCCACGACGGCGACGCACCGACCGCCGACGGTTTTACCTACCGCATGCTGTACCTCGATCCACAGTGGTTACAGCGCGAACTCGGCGCTGTGTTCGATCATGCCCCCGACCACAGCCAACTGAGTTTCGCCGCCACCCTGGCCAGCGATGCGCGCCTGGCCCAGGCCACCAGCCTGGCGTTTGAAACCCTGCATCGCGGTGAGCTGAAGATCGTCCGCCAGACCGCCCTCGACGCGTTGCTCGAGCGCCTGACCAGCCACTTGCATTGGCGCGCCCGCGATGGCCAGGACCCGCGTCTGCCGCGCGTGGCGCAGAAGGCCCGGGACTACCTGCATGCCAACGCGCAATACGACATCGGCCTCGATCAACTGGCGACCGTCACAGGTGTCGACCGCTTCCGCCTGACCCGTGCGTTCAAAGCCGCTTACGGCATGGCGCCCCACGCGTATCTGGTGCAATTGCGCCTTGCAACCGCGCGGCGAATGCTGGCCCGTGGCGAACAACCGGCGGCGGTGGCGATGGCGCTGGGCTTTGCCGACCAGAGCCATCTGGGCCGCTGGTTCGTGCTCGCCTATGGCCTGACGCCGGCCCTGTACCGCAAGCGCTGCTCAAATCTTCCAGACAAGTAACGCCGGGGATTGTGAAGATCGGTTTCACTGATCTTTACCGGAGTTCGCCCGCAATGCTCTCTTCTTTCCCGACGTTACTGCCCTTCTTGCTCTTTGCCTTGGTGGCGTCGATCACACCCGGACCGACCAACATTCTGGTGCTCAGCAACAGTGCCCGATACGGCTTGGGCGCCGCCCTGCCGATTATCTTCGGCGCCTGCACCAGTGCCGCGACGCTGGTGTTGCTGGTGGGCACGGGCGTTGGTTCGTCACTGACGGCCTGGCCTGCGTTGCAAAGCGTCATGCAATGGGTCGGTGTGGCGTGGCTGAGTTATCTGGCCTGGCAGATTATCCGTTCGCCGGCCGAAGCCATCAGCACGCAGAAAACCGGTGCTCGACTGGGTTGGGTAGGCGCCGCCAGCCTGCAATGGATCAACCCGAAAACCTGGATGATGGCGCTGGCGGTGGTCAGTGTCTTCGCTGGAGCGGGCGAAGATCGGTTCGTGCACGTGATCAACCTGTCCTTGGTGTTTTTCCTGATTTCCTTGCCCTGCCTGGGTGTCTGGGCCCTGCTCGGTGCCGGGTCGAGTCGCTGGTTGCGCTCGCCCCGGGCCATGCAACGTTTCAATCGCTGCATGGGCCTGTTGCTGCTGGGTTCGGCGTGGCTGAGCGTATTAGTCTGAGCGCCACCCGTCGGTGTTTGTTCGACAATTGACAATCCGGGGCTTGACGGCGAATTGGCTTTTGGTGTCTCCTGAAACCGGTTTCAGCGTTATCTCACGAAGCGCTCGGCCTTATAAATCCAATAAGAAGGTTTCAGACCGTGAACGATTTCTCCGCCGCCCAGCGCAGCCGCGTGACCATGCTCGACGTGGCCGAACACGCCAAGGTCTCCAAGGCCAGCGTTTCGCGGTTCATCGGCGAAGACCGCGCCCTGCTCTCCGATGCCATAGCTCAACGCATCGAGCAGGCGATTGCGGAACTGGGCTATCGCCCGAACCAGATGGCCCGCGGCCTGAAACGCGGGCGCACCCGCCTGATCGGCATGCTGGTGGCCGATATTCGCAACCCTTATTCAATTGCCGTGATGCACGGGGTGGAAACCGCCTGCCGTCAGCACGGTTATAGCCTGGTGGTGTGCAACACCGACCGCGACGACGAGCAAGAGCGCCAGCACCTGGCCCTGCTGCGCTCGTACAACATCGAAGGCCTGATCGTGAACACCCTCGGTCATCACCGTGACGAATTGCACGAACTGCACCGGGAAATGCCCCTGGTGCTGGTGGACCGCAAGGTCGAGGACCTGGAAAGCGACATGGTCGGGCTAAACAACCCGGCCGCCGTCGAGATGGCCATCGTCCATCTTGAAGAGCGCGGCTACCGCGACGTGCTGATGGTGACCGAACCGTTCGATGGCACCAGTTCGCGGATCGAACGGGTCGGCAGCTTCAAGGCGCAAATAGCCCTGCGCCCGCTCCTTCATGGCAGCATCATCGAAACCGGCAATGAGCTGACCGCACAACTTAAAGCCTTCCTCGACATGCCTGGCCCCGGCCCGAAAGCGCTGTTTTGCGCGAACGGGATTGCGGCGCTGGCCTGCACCCATGCGTTGCGTGAACTCAAGTGCAACCTGTTTGAGGATGTGGGTCTGATTGCTCTGGATGATCTGGATTGGTATCCGTTGGTGGGTAGCGGGATAACCGCGCTGGCCCAGCCGACCACCGAGATTGGCGCCAGCGCGTTTGAGTGTTTGCTCAAGCGGCTGCGGGGGGAAGACGGGGCGGTGCGGACGCTGGATTTTTCGGCGCGGTTGATTGTTAGGGGATCGACCCTTGGAAATTCTCGGTGAATGTTCCGGCCTGCTCGCGAAGGGGCCCCAAGCAGTACAGCCATTTTTTTTGAACAAAAATGAAACCGGTTTCAGAGGTAAAACAACAATGCACAAACCAGCCGTTTCCATCAGCCTCTCCAGCTACGGCGCCGACCTGGTGCGCCAGCGCGGCCAAGGCAGCTTTATTGAAGTACTGGCCGCCGCCGGCGCCACGCGCATTGAGTGGCGCGAAGAATTACTGACCCTTGAGGACCCCGTTCAACTGGCCAGTGCCACTCAGGCAGAAGGCCTGGAGAGCGTGTATTCGTCGCCCATGGAACTCTGGCTGGCCGGGCAATCCAGGCCCAATCCAGAACTGATCACCGCCCTGCAACGCGCCGAGGCGTTTGGTGCCAAATGGCTCAAAGTGTCGCTGGGCTATTTCACCGACAACTGCGACCTGCACGCCCTCGCCCGGCTGCTGGACGCCAGCCCCGTGCAGTTGCTGGTGGAAAACGACCAGACCCTGCACGGTGGCCGCATCGAACCCTTCCAGCGTTTTTTCGCGGACGTCGAGCAGCACGGGTTGCCAATCAAAATGACCTTCGACATCGGCAATTGGCACTGGCAGGACCAGTCCGCCGCCAGCGCCGCGCGCCTTCTCGGACGCCACGTCGGCTATGTGCACTGCAAAGCGGTAGCGCGTCGCGCTGACGACAAGCTGGTCGCCATCCCGCCGACCGCCAGCGACTTGCAACAGTGGGAACAGCTGCTGCAGCACATGGCCCAAGGTGTTATGCGGGCTGCGGAATATCCGCTGCAAGGCGATGACCTGGTGCAACTGACCCGCGAACACGTGGCGGCCCTCGCCCGCCTCGGCCAGTCGCAACGGGAGAATGTTCATGTCTGAGATCGATATCCTCTCGTTCGGTGAAACCATGGTGATGTTCGTTGCCGAGCAGGCTGGCGACCTGGCCGAGGTCAGTGCTTTCCACAGGCGCATCGCCGGGGCTGACAGCAATGTTGCGATCGGTTTGTCCCGGCTTGGCTTCAACGTGGCATGGCTGAGCCGGGTCGGTGCCGACTCATTGGGCCGGTTTGTGGTCGACACCCTGGAAAAAGAAGGCCTGGATTGCCGCCACGTCGACATCGACACCGCCCACCCGACCGGTTTTCAACTCAAGTCCCGCACCGACGATGGCAGCGATCCGGTGGTCGAGTACTTCCGCCGTGGTTCGGCGGCCAGTCACCTGTCGCCGCACTCGATCGTGCCCGAGTTGCTCAAGGCCCGGCACCTGCACGCCACCGGCATTCCCCCGGCGCTGTCGGAGTCGGCGCGGCAGATGTCGTTCGAGTTGATGACCCGCATGCGCGAGGCCGGGCGCAGCGTGTCCTTCGACCCGAACCTGCGCCCGAGCCTGTGGGCGAGCGAGCGACACATGATCACAGAGATCAACCGCCTCGCCGCCCTCGCCCATTGGGTGCTGCCGGGCTTGAGCGAAGGTCGCTTGCTGAGCGGTTTCGAAGACCCGGCCGACATTGCCGCGTTTTACCTCGACCAAGGCGCCGAAGCCGTGGCGATCAAGCTTGGCCCGCACGGTGCTTACTACCGCACCCATCTTGATCAAGGTTTCGTCGCTGGCGTGCCGGTGGCCACGGTAGTCGATACGGTGGGCGCCGGCGATGGTTTTGCCGTCGGCATGATCAGCGCGCTGCTGGAAAACCATAGCTTTGCCGAGGCCGTGAAACGCGCCAACTGGATTGGCAGCCGTGCGGTGCAGAGCCGAGGGGATATGGAGGGGTTGCCGACCCGGCCTGAAATGGCCAGCGAATTCGAAGCCGTCTTCGCGAGCAGGCTCGCTCCCACATTGGATCGGATTTGTGGGAGCGAGCCTGCTCGCGAATAGGCCAGAACAGTCACTGAAGATTTAAACCGTTACCTGCTGCGACAAAAACAACAAGCTCAGGAGCATCACTCATGAAAACCGCAACGCTCGCCACCCGCCGCTGGTGGTACATCATGCCCATCGTGTTCATCACCTACAGCCTGGCGTATCTGGATCGCGCCAACTATGGGTTCGCCGCCGCGTCCGGCATGGCGGCGGACCTGATGATCACACCAGGCTTGTCGTCGATGCTCGGCGCGCTGTTCTTCCTCGGCTATTTTTTCTTCCAGGTACCCGGCGCGATCTACGCGCAGAAACACAGCGTGAAGAAGCTGATTTTCGTCAGCCTGATTCTCTGGGGCAGCCTGGCGACCTTGACCGGGATTGTCTCCAATGCCTACTGGCTGATCGTCATTCGCTTCATGCTCGGCGTGGTCGAAGCGGCCGTGATGCCGGCGATGCTGATCTACCTGTGCCACTGGTTCACCCGCGCCGAACGTTCGCGGGCCAACACCTTCCTGATCCTCGGCAACCCGGTGACCATGCTCTGGATGTCAGTGGTCTCGGGCTACCTGGTGCAGCACTACAGCTGGCGCTGGATGTTCATCGTCGAGGGATTGCCGGCAGTGTTGTGGGCATTCATCTGGTGGCGCCTGGCCGATGATCGTCCGTCACAGGCCAAGTGGCTCAACGATCAGGAAAAGCAGGATCTGGAAAGCGCACTGGCCGCCGAACAGGTCGGCATCAAGGCCGTGAAGAACTACGCCGAAGCCTTCCGTTCTCCCAAAGTGATCATCCTGGCCCTGCAGTTCTTCTGCTGGAGCATTGGCGTGTACGGTTTCGTGCTGTGGCTGCCGTCGATCCTCAAGGCCGGCGCGCAGATGGACATGGTCCAGGCCGGCTGGCTGTCGGCGCTGCCGTACCTGGCGGCGGTGATCGGTATGCTGCTGGTGTCCTGGGGTTCGGACAAACTGCAAAAACGTAAACGTTTCGTCTGGCCGCCACTGCTGATTGCCTCGATCGCCTTCTATGGCTCCTACGCCTTGGGTGCCGAACACTTCTGGTGGTCCTATACCTTGCTGGTGATTGCCGGCGCTTGCATGTACGCGCCTTACGGCCCCTTCTTCGCGATCATTCCGGAGATCCTCCCGGCCAACGTCGCGGGCGGCGCCATGGCGCTGATCAACAGCATGGGTGCCCTCGGTTCGTTTGGCGGTTCTTATCTTGTCGGTTACCTGAACAGCTCCACCGGCTCGCCGGGTGCGTCGTACCTGTTGATGAGCGGCGCGTTGATGTTCTCGGTGGTACTGACGATTTTCCTCAAGCCCGGCGCCAGCGACCGGGAGCGGCCCACGGCCACGGTAACGCGCACCGCCGCGGCACATTCCTGAATTGACGTTGAGATCTCGAAGATGAAAAAGCAGGTCGTCCTGTACAAGAAACTCTCGCCGCTATTGATGGCTCGTCTGCACGAGCAGGTCGAAGTGACGCTGATCGAAAACCTTGATGCCGAGGGCCTGGCCAAACTGCGCGATGCCCTGCCCCGCGCTCACGGTCTGCTCGGTGCCAGCCTGAAGCTGGATGCCGAACTGCTCGACCTGGCGCCCGACCTTCAAGCCATTGCCAGCGTCTCGGTGGGCGTCGACAACTACGACATCGACTACCTCACCGAACGGCGAATCCTGCTGAGCAACACGCCGGATGTGCTCACCGAAACCACTGCCGACACTGGTTTTGCCCTGATCCTGGCCACCGCCCGGCGGGTGGTGGAACTGGCGAACCTGGTTCGCGCCGGCCAATGGAACCGCAACATCGGCCCTGCGCATTTCGGCAGCGACGTGCACGGCAAAACCCTGGGCATCATCGGCATGGGCCGTATTGGCGAGGCCCTCGCGCAGCGCGGGCATTTCGGGTTTGGCATGCCGGTGATCTACCACAGCCAGTCACCTAAACCGGCGGTGGAACAGCGGTTCGATGCGCACTATCGAAGCCTGCCGGAACTGTTGCAACAGGCCGATTTCGTTTGCCTGACGTTACCGCTGACCGCTGCAACCCAAGGGCTGATCGGCGCAGAGCAGTTCGCCCTGATGCGTCCAGAGACCATCTTCATCAATATTTCACGGGGTAAAGTGGTGGACGAAGCGGCGCTGATCGAAGCCTTGCGCACGGGTCGGATTCGCGCGGCGGGGCTGGATGTTTTCGATCACGAACCCTTGAATCAGGACTCGCCATTGCTGCAGTTGAACAACGTGGTGGCGACACCCCACATCGGCTCGGCCACCCATGAAACACGGGAGGCCATGGCCAGATGCGCGGTGGACAACCTGTTGGCGGCGCTGGCCGGTGAGCGGCCGGCCAATCTGGTGAACGCTCTAGCGTGGAAGGGCTGAGGTATTCGGCGCCTGTCAGGCAGCCTTCGCGAGCAAGCCCGCTCCCACATTAGGGTGGGAGCAACTGTCTTCCCCCAGCCACTCGTCACCGCCACTCGGTGCCGTCCCGCAACATGGCATTCAGCCTGATCAGTAGGATCCGCATGCAGGCGATGAGCGCGACTTTCGCGCTCTTGCCTCGCTCCCGAAGAGCGTCATAACGTGCCTTGAAGTCTGGCTGATGACGGATCACGACCCAGCAAGACAGGTAAAGCGCACGTCTGACGCGGGCTCTGCCTCCGTAGATTTGACGTTTTCCGCTGTGATTGCCACTGTCGTCGTTGTACGGCGCAATTCCCGCCAAGGCCGCCACTTCACGACGATCAAGCGCTCCCAATTCGGGCAGATAAACCAGCAAGCTGGCTGTGGCCACCGTACCGATGCCTTTAACGGAAATGAGTCGCTCGGCTTTTTCGGCATCCAGCTCATGCATGCTCTGATGGATGGTTTTATCGAGCTGCTTGATCTGCACTTGCAGGTAGTGAACAAGACCTTTGATCGCCACGGTAACAGCGGGTAGTTGAACTTGCTGAAGCCGGCGCTTGTTGTCGTCTCGTTGCTGAACAAACTGCTCGCGCAACTGGATCAGCTCGCGCAGCGCTTCACGTTCCGGCGAAATGATCTTGTCGCGGGATGCATGCAGCACTTCAGCGAAGTCCGCCAGCACGGCCGCGTCGATGGGGTCGGTCTTGGCATTCTTGCCCATGGCCACGGCGAAGGCTCTGGCCCGGCGGGGATTGATTCTAAGCACTTTGAAGTTGGCGCCTTGCAGCGCCGCCATGACCTTGCATTCGTACCCACCGGTGGCCTCCAGCAGAACCCGGTCAACCTCGTACTGGCTCAGGCGCTCAATCAGCTCAACAAAGCCTTCTGACGTATTGGGAAGGTCAAAACCTTCACCTTGAGGTTGAACCCATACAACCAGGTTTGATTTGGAGATATCGATGCCGACCCAGGAAATCATGGCAAAACCCTCTTACACTCAGGAGTGAGAGTGCTCTGGCTTTGCCCACGCTTGTGATTCGAGTGGCGCTCGTCCAACTGTTCGGGCTTATGGGCCAGAGTGGAAAGGTGGATGGCAGCTTGGCTCCCACACGTGCTTTTAGCACCGCGGACTCACAGCTTGCCATCCACCTCTCTCACCCCAGAGTTTATCCCTAGATCTAGACACAAGCGGGCTTGCTCGCGAAGAGGCCAGCACAGGCAACACAACCCTTCAGGCCCGCCGCACCTCCAGCAAATCCGTCGCACACAAAGCAATCCGCCGGCAGGCATCAGCCAGCTTCAGCTGATCCACCACCAGACCGATGCGGATATGCCCCGCCGCACTCGGCCCGAAAGCTTCACCGGCCAACACCGACACGCCATAACCTTCCAGCAGTCGCTCGGCGAAGCGCTGGGCCGACAACCCGGTCTGGCGCACATCGACCATCACGAACATTCCGCCGTCCGGGCGTATCGGCTTGAGCCCCGGGCATTGCCCCAGGCTTGCACACACCAGGTCGCGGCGCTGGCGATACTCTTCGCGCATCATCGCCACTTCCGGCAGGTTCCGGTCCAGCGCCAACTGCGCAGCGTTCTGCACGAAATCCGGAATGCCGAACAACATGCTCAGCGACAAATTGACCAGGTGACCCGCCATGGGTTTGGGCCCGATCACCCAGCCCACCCGCCAACCGCTCATGGCGTGGGACTTGGACAGGCTGTTGATCGTGGCGGTGCGCTCGGCCATGCCCGGCAGACTCGCCGGACTGATGTGCTGGCCTTCGAACAGCAGATCACTGTAGACCTCATCGCTGATCAGCCACAAATCGTGACGAATGCACAGCGCCGCCAGCGCTTGCCAGATGGCCAGTGACAAACTGGCGCCGGATGGATTGTTCGGACTGTTGAGCAGTATGGCGCGGGTCCTGGGCGTGATCCGCGCCGCGACATCCAGCGGGTCGACGCGAAACCCATTCTGCGGGCGCACGGGCACCGGGACCACGGTGGCCGCACACGCGCCGATCACGCCTTCATAGGTCACGTACATCGGCTCGGCGACAATCACTTCATCGCCCGGGTCGAGCAGGCACTGCGCCACCGAATACACCGCGCACTGCGCCCCCGGAAAGACGATCACGTGTTCGCCATCCACCACCTGGCCACTGCGTTGCCGATGCCGGCGGGCAATGCTGTCGCGCAGCCCACGACTGCCGCGCACTTCAGGGTAGTGCGTATCACCGGCCAACAGGCTGGCGATGGCGGCCTGGACAATGGGTTGCGGCGTATCGAAGTCCGGGTCGCCAATGGACAACAGCAAGACGTCGACGCCCTGTTCGCGCAAATGCAGCGCTCGATCGTGAATCTGCCAGGCCGCCGCTCCGTCACCGGCGATTCGTTGGGTCAAGGCTGAGTAGCGCATGTCGTTCTCCAGTCGCGCGGGTGCTCCAAGCCTCAACCCTATCGCAAATCACGAAACGCGCCAGCATGGCGTTTCAAATCCAGCCTCAAAATTGCCATCGGGGACTTTGTGGCGAGGGAGCTCGTCGGAACGCCGCACCGTCCCGCTGGGCTGCGCAGCGGCCCCATTCAATGGCGGTTGCTGCGCAACCGAACGGGAGCAAGCTCCCTCGCCACAAAGATGTCATTGATTGGAATCGTTCAATGCTTGCGGACGGCCATCCGCCAGACACGCGCGATGTCGGTTGCCCGCTCACGCAGCAAGCGCGGCGCCTCGGCGCAGGCCTGCTCCAGGGTCATCGGCCCGCTTGCCAGAGCAAACGCAGCGTCGATGCCGTGCTCGTAAAGCGCCTGATACCCCTCGCCCAGCGTGCCGGCGATGACGATGACCGGCACGGCGTGCTGCCTGGCGACACGCGCCACACCGAATGGCGTCTTGCCGCGCAGGGTTTGCGCATCGAAACGCCCTTCGCCGGTGATCACCAGGTCAGCGCCTGCAACCGCCTCGGCCAAGCCCACCAGTTCGCCGACCACCTCGACCCCGGCCTTGAACTGCGCGCCCAGGAACGCCTTGGCGGCAAACCCCAGGCCACCCGCCGCGCCACTCCCCGGTTCGTCGCGAACGTCGTTGCGCAAAGCGGCCGCGCAATGGTCGGCAAAGTGCCCCAGCGCCTGGTCCAGTTGTTCGACCTGCACGGGCGAGGCGCCTTTTTGCGGGCCGAAAATCGCCGAGGCGCCGTGGGGGCCGCACAGCGGGTTATTGACGTCGGCGGCGATGTCGAAGCGCACCTGCGCCAGACGCGGATCGATGTCGCTCAGGTCCACGCGGGCCAATTGCGCAAGGGCGAGGCCACCCGGTGACAGCGTCTGCCCCTGAGCGTCCAGTAATTTCACGCCCAAGGCCTGCATGGCACCGGCGCCGCCGTCGTTGGTCGCGCTGCCGCCAATCGCCAGGATCACCCGTTGTGCACCGGCATCCAGTGCGGCACGGATCAATTGCCCGGTGCCGAAGGTGCTGCTGATGCACGCGTCGCGCTGCGCCACCGGGACCAACTGCAATCCGCTGGCCTCGGCCATTTCGATGATTGCGGTGTGGCTCTGCGGCAACCAGCCCCAGGCGGCCTCCACCATGGCCCCCATCGGCCCGCGAACCAGGGTGCGACGCAGTTCGCCTTCGCACGCGGCAAGAATCGACTCGACAGTCCCTTCCCCGCCGTCGGCCATCGGGCATTTGATCAGTTGGGCATCAGGCCAGACCTGCGCCAATCCCAAGGCAATGGCGTCGGCTACGCCTTGAGCGCTGAGGCTGTCCTTGAACGAGTCGGGGGCGATCACGATTTTCATGGGAATTCTCCAGTTCCAATGTCCACATGCTGCCAGCCGCCATGAACAATAACGCCGGTCCGCTGCACAAGCGGCAAAGAGGATTATTGTTCATTTCCACAAAACCCGAGGCAGACGCGTTACCTGTGGGAGCGAGCCTGCTCGCGATGGCGGTGTGTCAGCGACATCCATGCTGACTGATGCGCCGCTTTCGCGAGCAGGCTCGCTCCTACAGGGGGATTTTGTCGCTCACGAAATTGAGTCTGGCTCGGGGAGGAGTTGGACGCCGAGGTACAACGCGAGCATGCCGTCCAGCCGAAGCGGGTCGACGCCGCTGAGCTCGGCAATCCGCTCCATGCGGTAACGCAGGCTGTTGCGATGAATGCCCAGCGCATCGGCGCAGGCCTGGCTCTGGCCGTCGTGTTCACACCAACTGCGCAGGGTCGCCAGCAACTGACCATTGCTGTCCTTGGCAATGACCTTGCGCAGCGGGTTGAGCAATTCGTCGAGGGCGTCGTCGTTGCGGTGGCGCCAGAGCATCACCGGCAACCGATAGCGGTTGAGCGTCAACAACCGGGAGCGCGGCAACACTTCGCGCCCGTAGGCCAGCAAGTCACCGACCCGGCGATAGCAGCGACGCAACCCCGCCAGCCCATCGGCTTGCCCACCGACGGCAATGCGCAGGATGTTCCAGCCGAGGCCGTCAAGCTTGTCCAGCAAGCGCTCGTTCTCGATCGTCTGGCTGGCCGGCCGGCACCAGAGCAACGAGGTTTTGGCCGAGCTGACGCACCAACTGTCCGGATGGCGAGTGGTCAACCAGGCACTCAGTGCCTCGACGGTTTGCCCCGCCGCGTGCTCCAGGCCCAGTTCGAACAGGTACGGCACCCGGGTCATTTGTGGCTTGAGGCCCAACTGCTGCGCTTCATCGATCAGTCGCGGCGAATCCCCGGCTTCGCTGAGCAACAGCGCCAGCAGATCATCGCAGCGCTGGCGCCGCCATTGCTGTTCGGCCTGCTGGTTGCGCTGGCCTACCAGCATTTCGGCGGTCATGCGCACCAGTTCGGCATAGGTTCGCAGTTGCTCGGGTTCGCCGGTGATACCCAGCACGCCAATCAGGCGCTGATCGAGCAACAGCGGCAGGTTGATGCCCGGCTGCACGCCCTTGAGATGAATCGCCGTCTGCGCATCGATCTCCACTACGCGGCCGTTGGCCAGGACCAGTTGCGCGCCTTCATGCCGGGTGTTGACCCGCTCCGGTTCACCGCTGCCCAGGATCAGGCCCTGGCTGTCCATGACGTTGACGTTGTACGGCAGAATGGCCATCGCCCGGTCGACGATGTCCTGGGCCAGGTCGTGATCGAGTTCGAACATGCAAGTGATCCTTGAAGACGGTGATGGAACGGGTTGTTCACCCGCACAGGCCTTGGTTGCAAACCCTGTGCTCAGGCACAAAGACAGCCACCCTGAGGGTGGTCGAGACTCTCTGGGCGATCAACGTTACCCTTTGCATCGCAAAAAATCATAATAAAGAGAGAGCCGCCATGACACAGAGCGCCGTAGCGTCCGAGGCCATCGCTGACGACAAAAACGCCGTCTACAAGCGCATCACCCTGCGTTTGATCCCCTTCATATTCATCTGCTACCTGTTCAACTACCTCGACCGGGTCAACGTTGGATTTGCCAAGCTGCAGATGCTCGACGCGCTGAAGTTCAGCGAAACCGTGTACGGCCTGGGCGCCGGTATCTTCTTTATCGGTTACGTGCTGTGCGGCGTGCCCAGCAACCTGGCCTTGACGAAATTCGGCCCACGGCGCTGGATCGCGCTGATGATGATGACCTGGGGCACGCTGTCGACCTGCCTGCTGTTCGTCACCACACCGACCGAGTTCTATACCCTGCGCCTGTTCACCGGTGCTGCCGAAGCCGGGTTCTTCCCCGGCGTGGTGTTGTATCTCTCGCAGTGGTTCCCGACCTTCCGCCGTGGTCGCATCATGGCGTTGTTCATGTCGGCGATCCCGGTCTCCGGCCTGCTCGGCAGCCCCTTCTCCGGCTGGATTCTCAACCACTTCGCCGCAGGCCAGGGCGGTCTCGCCGGCTGGCAGTGGATGTTCCTGCTGCAAGGCATTCCGACCGTGATCCTAGGTGCGCTGGCTTATTTCCTGCTCAGTGACAGTTACGCCAATGCGAAATGGCTGACCCCGTTCGAGCGTTCGGTGCTGGAAGGCGACCACGCTGAGGACCTGGCCAACAAACCGAAAACCACGACTGATTCGCTGCTGGCGGTGTTCAAGAACCCGGCGATCTGGGCCTTCGGCCTGATCTACTTCTGCATCCAGAGCGGTGTGTACGCGATCAACTTCTGGCTGCCATCGATCATCAAGAACCTGGGCTTCAGCGATAACCTGGTGATCGGCTGGCTCAGTGCGATTCCGTACCTGCTGGCGGCGGTGTTCATGCTGCTCGTCGGCCGCTCGGCGGACCTGCGCAAGGAGCGTCGCTGGCATCTGGTGGTGCCGATGCTGATGGGCGCGCTGGGGCTGCTGATCGCGGTGAACTTCGCCGCCAACCCCACCATCGCGATTCTCGGCCTGACCATCGCCACCATGGGCGCCCTCACCGGCCTGCCGATGTTCTGGCCGGTGCCGACCGCCCTGCTCAGTGCCGGCGCTGCCGCCGGTGGCCTGGCACTGATCAACTCCATGGGACAGATGGCTGGTTTCCTCAGCCCGTACCTGGTGGGTTGGGTCAAGGACAGCACCGGTTCGACCGATGCGGCGCTGTACCTGCTGGCGGGAGTGATTGTCTGCGGCAGTCTGCTGGCGTTGCGCATGACTCGTACGTTGCGCGCCTAAGCACCACCACCCTTGTGGGAGCGAGCCTGCTCGCGAATGCAGAGTGTCAGCGACATCAATGCTGACTGACACACCGCTTTCGCGAGCAGGCTCGCTCCCACAAGTTTTTTGCGTTGGCCGGATAATTCGGTTTGCCCCGCATAGCGATTCTGGTATCTGATTGAGCCTTTCCCACCGGTAAAAGGATTTGCTCATGAGCTATCGCACACTGGGTCATTCGGGTCTGCAGGTGTCCACGCTGACCTTGGGCACCATGATGTTCGGCGAACAGACCAGTACCGAAGACTCCCTGCGGATCATCGACAAGGCCTGGGACCAGGGCATCAATTTCATCGACACCGCCGACGTCTACACCAACGGCCGTTCCGAGGAAATCGTCGGCGAGGCCATCGCCAGCCGCCGTCATGAATGGGTGCTGGCGACCAAGGTCGGCTTCGGTCCCGTGGACGGTGTCCCCAACCGCAGCGGTCTGAGCCGCAAGCATCTGTTCAACGGTCTCGACGCCAGCCTCACGCGCCTGGGCACCGACTATCTAGACATCTACTACCTGCACCGCGAAGACCACAACACGCCGCTGGATGTCACGGTATCGGCCATTGGCGACTTGATTCGCCAGGGCAAGATCCGCTATTGGGGCCTGTCCAATTATCGTGGCTGGCGCATCGCCGAAGTGATTCGCGTGGCTGACAAGCTCGGCGTCGACCGGCCGGTCATCAGCCAGCCGCTGTACAACATCGTCAACCGCCAGGCTGAAACCGAGCAGATCACGGCGGCGCAAAATTATGGTCTGGGCGTGGTGCCCTACAGCCCGCTCGCGCGCGGAGTGCTCAGCGGCAAATACGCGCCGGATGTGAAACCGGACGCCAACAGCCGTGCCGGTCGCCAGGACAAACGCATCCTTGAGACTGAATGGCGCGTCGAATCCCTGCGCATCGCCCAGCAGATCCAGCAGTACACCCAGGAGCGCGGCGTCGGCATCGTCGAGTTCGCGATTGCCTGGGTGCTGAACAACAGCGCCGTGACCTCGGCCATTGTCGGGCCGCGTACCGAAGCGCAATGGGACGCCTACACTAAGGCGCAGGCGGTGAAGATCACGGCCGAGGACGAGGCGTTCATCGATGCGCTGGTGACACCGGGACATGCGTCGACACCGGGGTTCAATGATGTGAGCCATTTTGTGTCCGGGCGCAAGCCACACCCAATCTGACCCACTACTCACCCTGTAGGAGCTGGCTTGCCAGCGATAGCGGCCTACCTGCCAGCATTCATGTTGAATGTTAAGCAGCAATCGCCGGCAAGCCGGCTCCTACAGAAGCTGTGTTGATTGAATGGTCAATATCAGTCGGCGAAAACGCGTATCCTCCGCCCCCCCGTTTCACCTTCAACCTCGCGAGGACAGCTTGTCTAAAGGTATCGCTCTATCGGTTTCAGCCTCGGTGCTGTTTGCCGTCATGTATTACTACACGTCGCTGCTCACCCCCTTGAGCGGCGTGGAAATCTTCGGTTGGCGCATGCTGCTGACCGTGCCGTGCATGACCGTGTTCATGGTGGTGTCCGGCGAGTGGAAGCGCGTGCTGGAGATCGTGCGGCGCGCCAAGGCCGATCCGAAGCTGATTGGCGCGTTGATCGCCTCCTCTGCCCTGCTCGGCGTGCAATTGTGGCTGTTCATGTGGGCGCCGCTGAACGGCTACAGCCTGGATGTATCCCTCGGTTATTTCCTGCTGCCGCTGACCATGGTGTTGACCGGGCGGATCGCCTATGGCGAACGCCTGTCGTACCTGCAAAAAGTCGCCGTGGTATTCGCCTGCCTGGGCGTGGTCAACGAGGTGTATCAGGTCGGTGGTTTTTCCTGGGCGACCTTGCTGGTCTGCATTGGCTATCCGACTTACTTCGTTCTGCGCAAACGGCTGGCAGCGGACAACCTCGGCGGCTTGTGGCTGGACATGGCGTTGACGCTGCCCGTGGCCTTCTGGTTCGTTCAGAGCGGTGCACAGGGTTTTCTCGTGTTTGACCAGCACCCATGGTTGTCGCTGCTGATCCCGCTGCTCGGCGTGATCAGCGCTTCAGCGCTGGTGGTCTACATCATTGCCAGTCGCCTGCTGCCGTTCAGCCTGTTCGGCTTGTTGAGCTACGTCGAACCGGTGCTGCTGCTGGGCGTGGCGCTGCTGCTGGGAGAGAGTATCAAGGCCGGCGAATGGCTGACCTATATCCCGATCTGGATGGCGGTGCTGGTGCTGGTGTTTGAAGGGTTCAAACATCTGGTGCGGCAGCGCAGGCCTTAGTACACACAAAACAGATGTGGGAGCGAGCCTGCTCGCGAATGCGGTGTGTCAGTCAACATTAATGTTGAATGTACAACCGCCATCGCGAGCAAGCTCGCTCCCACAGTTTTATCGGTGTAATGGTTTAGTCCGTGGACAACACGCCACGACGAACCTGATCCCGCTCGATGGATTCGAACAGCGCCTTGAAGTTGCCTTCGCCGAAACCGTCGTCGCCCTTGCGCTGGATGAACTCGAAGAACACCGGCCCCATCAGGGTTTCCGAGAAGATCTGCAACAGCAGACGCTTGTCGCCCGACTCGGACGAACCGTCCAGCAAGATGCCACGTGCCTGCAGTTCGCCCACCGGCTCGCCGTGGTTCGGCAAACGGCCTTCGAGCATTTCGTAGTAGGTGTCCGGCGGCGCGGTCATGAAACGCATGCCGATGCTTTTCAGGTGATCCCAGGTCTTGAGCAGGTCATCGGACAGGAAGGCAACGTGCTGAATGCCCTCGCCGTTGAACTGCATCAGGAACTCTTCGATCTGCCCGGCGCCCTTGGACGATTCTTCGTTCAGCGGGATGCGGATCATGCCATCCGGTGCGGTCATGGCCTTGGAGGTCAGGCCGGTGTACTCGCCCTTGATGTCGAAGTAGCGGATTTCGCGGAAGTTGAACAACTTCTCGTAGAAGTTGGCCCAGTAGGCCATGCGACCGCGATACACGTTATGGGTCAGGTGATCGATGATCTTCAGACCGGCACCGACCGGGTGGCGGTCAACGCCTTCGATGAACACGAAGTCGATGTCATAGATCGAACTGCCTTCACCGAAACGGTCGATCAGGTACAGCGGCGCGCCGCCGATGCCTTTGATCGCCGGCAGGTTCAGCTCCATCGGGCCGGTCTCGATGTGGATCGGCTGGGCGCCGAGTTCCAGGGCACGCTTGTAGGCTTTCTGCGAATCCTTGACGCGGAACGCCATGCCGCACACCGACGGGCCGTGCTCGGCCGCAAAGTACGAGGCGACGCTGTGGGGTTCGTTGTTGAGGATCAGGTTGATCGCGCCCTGGCGATACAGGTGCACGTCCTTGGAGCGGTGGGTCGCGACCTTGGTGAAGCCCATGATCTCGAAGATCGGCTCCAGGGTGTTCGGGGTCGGCGATGCGAGCTCGATGAATTCAAAGCCCATCAGGCCCATTGGGTTTTCGTATAAATCTGCCATGGTTGGCGCCTCATCATTTTTTATCAATTAACTAAGGTTAGTTGTAAGCAATGCTGAGACCGCTGGGTGGCGCACAGGAGATGCCCCGCACGCTGCGGGCGAGAAAATCACCGTAGATCAGTTGAAACCCGAATATCTTCATTATCGACCCAAGGCTCTTGCGGGCGAGGCTTCTGCTGCCAGAAGACGATTATTATTGTATGCGTAACCTGATTCTACACAGCGTAAATAGATTTGTCCGCCTTCTGTATCAAATCCCCTTTTTCCTTACCCGCGCAAGGGGTTTGTTGCAGAGGAAAATCCCCGCCAGTATCAGCCCGCCACCCAGGCACATGGCCAGCGTCAACGGCTCATCGAGCAACAGCGCCCCCAGGATCACCGCTGTCAACGGGTTCAAGGCAATGAACACCCCGGAACGCGTTGCACCGATTGTGCGGATGCCGTCGTAGTAGCCAATGTACGCCAGCGCCGAACCCAGCACGCCGAGGTACAAAAGGCTCAACCATTGCTGGGCATCCAGGTGAGCGATCGCAGAGACACTCACCTCGCCACGGACAAGGCAGGTCATCCAGAGCATGACGGTGCCCAGCAGAATCGAACAGGTCACCGTTTGCACTGGTCCCAGGGTCTGGTTCAGCTCTCTGGAGCAAAGCGAGTAGACACCCCAGCCGAGCACGCAGCCGAAAATCAGCAGATCGCCGATCCAGGCATCGGTACCTGCGGCCAATAATTGCGGGTTGCGACTGACGATCACCATGCTCGCGCCCGCCATGCAGATTGAGATACCGGCGACTTTTGCCCGGTTCAAACGCTCCTTGAACAGTAGCCAGGAAGCCAGGCCGATCACGGCCGGGTTCAGTGCCACGATCAAGGATGCCCGTGAAGCGTTGATGTAATGCAGGCCATAAAAGAAGCACAGGTTGTAGAAGAAGATCCCGAAAAAGCCAAGCAAGACCAATTGCAGCCATTGCCGGGCGCTGGGTCGGAGCAGCGGTATGCGCGCCATGTGTATAAACAGCAGCAATGCCACGCTGGCCAGTAAAAACCGCAGGCTGGCAGCCAGCAGCGGGCTGAGGCCGTCAGCCAGAAAGCGTCCGGCAACGAAGGTGCCGCCCCACACCATGCTGACGCCCGCCAGTTTCAGATACACCGGCACATCCGAGGGTTTTGACAGGGTTTGCTCACAGATCGTCATAAGGTTCCAGGGTCGGATGTCGGAGAGATGAGTTATCATCCGACTAATACTCAGTCATCGTAAAATGAGCAAACACTCATGACCCTCACTCAACTGGAGATTTTCTCCCTCGTGTCCGAACTCCACGGCTTCACGCCAGCGGCAAATCGCCTGGGCATTTCCCAATCGGCGGTGTCCCATGCCTTGAAGTCTCTGGAGCAGGAGCTGGGGGTCGAATTGTTGCGCCGGCATCAAACCCGGGTCGAGCCAAGCGACATTGGCCAGCAGTTGCTGCTGCGCGCCCGCGCGATGCTGGGCCTGGCCAACACCCTGCGCCAGGAAGCGGCCGATGCGCGGGGCATGAAACGCGGCACGCTGCGTATCGGCTCGTTCGGGCCGACTTCATCGATCAAATTGTTGCCGTTGATACTGCAGCAGTACCGCGCCGCCCATCCCGGCATCGAAGTGCATATCGACGAAGGCCCAGACCGCCAGGTGCTGCAGTGGCTGGAGGAGCGACGGATCGACATCGGCTTTGTAGTATTGCCCGAGGAGCGTTTCGACACGGTCGCGCTGATCGAAGACCAGATGGTCGCGCTGCTGCCCGCCGACCACCCGCTGGCGGTTCACGACAGCCTGAACCTGAAGGACCTGTGCGACTTCCCGTTTGTGCTGACCGAGGCCGGTTCTTCGGAGCTGGTTTCACGCCTGTTCACCGCGGCCCGACTGACGCCCAACATCCGTTATCGCTGCTCACAGCTGCTGAGCACCCTGGATGTCGTCGCTCGTGGCGATGGGGTGACGGTAGTCGCCGAAGGTTCATTGCCCCATCAATCAGACAGCCGTTATGTGAGAAAACCGCTGTCACCGACGGTGGTGCGCCAGGTCGGCCTGGCGGTACTCGATCGACGCCAGGCATCACCCGCGACGCTGGCCTTTATCGAACTGGCCGCAAGCCTCGACCTGCGTTGAGCGGCATAGCTACCAGCACAACTACCGAGGGCCAACTATCATGGCCCTTATCCGAACTCTTTATGGGAGGCGTATTGCCCTGCCAGCTGTTGAGAGCCTTACTTCTTCGTGACGGGATTCGCGAATGCCGCTGAAAGCCAAAACCCGCAGTCGCAGCAAGAAAATTGCTGTCACCCTGCTCTGTGGATTACTCCCGGTACTGCTGGGGGCCACCATTCTTTACATGCAGGCAGGACGTGTGCTTAAGCAAGACACCGAACAAACCGCCGAGGAAGCGGTTCGTCAGTTCGACTTGATGCTCGACAACACCGCCCAGGCCGCTCGCGAACTGCTGCCGATGGCTGGCCAAAGTTGCAGCGAGGTCAATCTGGCGCTGCGCGAGCAGGTCACTCGCCGCCCATTCGTGCGCTCGACCAGTCTGGTGTGGGACAACAACCTCTATTGCAGTTCGCTGTTCGGCGACTACCAGGAGAAGGTCAACCCCGGCGACTACACCCAGGGCGCTTTGTGGCTCATGAACGGCAATCCGGTGACGCCCAACACCGCCTTGCTGGTGTACCGCCTGAGCGAAGGACAAAAAGGCGCGCTGACGACCCTCGATGGTTATCACTTGGGCAACGCTCTGCGCTTGATCGGCCGCCAGACCTTGCTGGTGCTGCAAGTCGGCCCGGACTGGATGTCCGCCGATGGCAAGGTTCACGCCGGTGCCGCGCCTGAACTACCCGTTGCCCAGAGCCGCTTGGCCTCCGGGCACTATGCCTTTGCCGTGGAAGCCGGTTTCCCCAAAGGCGAAACCTGGCGATACATGAGCCGCGAGTATCCCCCCCTGTTCAGTCTGCTGATTTTCTTCGGTGTGATTGCCGGGTCAATTGGTCACTTCCTGCAAAAGCGCTCATCGGCGCCCACCCAGGAAATGCAACGGGCACTGGAAGCCGCAGAGTTCATTCCGTATTTCCAGGCCGTGGTGCATGGCGACAGCAAACGCTGGTCCGGTGCTGAAGTGCTGATGCGCTGGAAGCATCCGAAGGAAGGCCTGGTGCGTCCGGACCTGTTCATCCCGTTTGCCGAGCACTGCGGACTGATCGTACCGATGACCCGTTCGCTCATGCGACAAACCGCCGCCCTGCTCGCGCCGCAATCCGCCGGATTCAACAAACCCTTTCACATTGGCATCAACATTACCGCCAGCCATTGCCAGGACCTGGAGCTGGTCAAGGATTGCCGCGAGTTCCTCGATGCGTTCGAGCCGGGCTCGATCTACCTGGTACTGGAACTGACCGAACGCGAACTGATCGAGCCAACGGACATCACCCTGCAACTGTTCGAGCAACTTCGTGAACTGGGCGTGAAGATCGCCATCGACGATTTTGGCACGGGTCATTCAAGCCTTGGCTACCTGCGCCAGTTCAATGTCGACTTCCTGAAAATAGACCAGAGTTTTGTCGCCATGATCGGCATCGACACCCTCTCCAGCCACATCCTCGACAGCATCATCGACCTGGCCGTCAAACTCGACCTTGCCCTGGTGGCTGAAGGTGTCGAAACCCCTGAGCAGAGTGATTACCTCAGCGCACGCCAAGTCAACTTCCTGCAGGGTTATCTGTTCGGCAAACCCATGCCCGGGGCGGAATTCATTAGTGCATTAAGCGACCATTAACTCGAAAATTTAATCGATAAAACAACGACTACAGGCATAAATTTGAATCAAGACACTACTGCCGTTACATGAAGAAAAAGACAGGATTTACTCTTGGCCAATTAACTACTACAATTTTTCCTGCCTGCGCTAATTTGGCAGGTGAGCCACTATCACCGAGTCGCTTCAAGGCTCTTGGCTTATAGCTTTGTTTGCGGTTGGTATCAGCCAAACACACTATTGGAGTAAAGATATTGTCCAGACTCGCTGAATTTCGTGCAGCCGAAAAGGCCCTTCAAGAACAGCTCAAGCAGTTGGAATCCCTGAAGAACGATGCCGGGCTCAAGAAAGAAATCGAATTCGAAGAGAAGCTCCAGGGCTTGATGAAAACCTATGGCAAGAGCCTGCGCGACATCATCGCCATTCTCGACCCGAACCCGGCAAAATCCGGCCTGCAAGCAGCAGCACCGAAAACCCGCCGTGCCCGTGTGGTCAAGGTTTATCAGAACCCGCACACCGGCGAGCTGATTGAAACCAAGGGCGGCAATCACCGCGGCCTGAAAGCCTGGAAAGAACAGTACGGTGCAGCCACCGTTGACTCCTGGCTGCGCGGCTGACTCTCGCGACGACAAAAAAGCCCTGCTTATGCAGGGCTTTTTCATGGGCTATCTAAATGCCCGCGGCGAGCACAAGACAACTACCTGCCCCCCCGACTACTTTGTGCTTAATCCATTTCGATATCTAAAATTTTTTTCATGCATCGAAAAAGCACTGTCGCCAACTAAAGTTTCAAGCTGTTACGGGCTGCGTCTATTTCATCCTGGCTCGCCTTATAAGCCTCGGCCTGCCCGGCGTAGGAAAAAACATAGGCCTTATCGGCATCCACCGCGGCCACCAATGTTTGCGAAAGCACATGCCGGCCGTTTTGCGTGACGGTGCAGGTTGTTTCCAACGCGGCCAATCGACTCAAGGTAGTCGAATGAATTCGTGTGCAGACACTTTGATACCCACCCTGAAAGAAGTCTTTTTGAACTGACTTGCGCATCTCCAGCAATACGCCTTCGAGGTTTACCTGATGATCGCTTTGCACCGGGCTCATGGTCAGCTCCATCACCAGGAGCGGCGATCCATCCTGATCATTTTTCACCGCCCGCTGGCGACTGACCCCCGACGCAGAGTCAGGGACGGCTTCGATCTGCCAGCCTTGCGGCCAGGTCACCACTGGCGCATCGGCACGAGCAGCGCCCACCAGCGAAAACACGCTCAGGAGGATAAACAGCAGGTTACGGAATCGAATCATTGCAATCGGCACTCACGGATCAAGCCGTAAAGTCTGGGCCCAGGCCGGCTGTCAGGCAATAGCCGACTGTTTGGGTTTGGTGATGTCCGAACCCTTGCGTATCATTGTCACCATTCGTTAGCCCACATATTTCCCGGAGGGCCCATGAGCCTGCACGAATTGAACACCTTCCCCGGCGTCACCGCCCAACCGGACACCGCTACGCAGAAATTTGTCTTCAACCACACCATGCTGCGGGTCAAGGACATCACCAAGTCCCTGGACTTCTACACACGCATCCTGGGCTTTACCCTGGTGGAAAAACGCGACTTCCCGGAAGCCGAGTTCAGCCTGTATTTCCTGGCGTTGGTCGACAAAAACCAGATCCCGGCCGATGCCGCCGCACGCACAGAGTGGATGAAATCGATCCCCGGCATTCTGGAGCTGACCCACAACCATGGCACAGAGAACGATGCGGATTTCGCCTACCACAATGGCAACACCGACCCGCGCGGTTTCGGCCATATCTGCATCTCGGTGCCGGACATCGTCGCCGCCTGCGAGCGCTTTGAAGCACTGGGCTGCGATTTCCAGAAGCGCCTGAGCGATGGCCGCATGAAGAGCCTGGCATTCATCAAGGACCCGGACGCCTACTGGGTCGAGATCATCCAGCCCGCTCCACTGTAAGCCTCACCACAAATCCCCTGTGGGAGCGAGCCTGCTCGCGAAAGCGCCAGTCCATGCAAAAATGATGTGACTGACAAACCGTCTTCGCGAGCAGGCTCGCTCCCACATTGGTAATGTGCAAGACACAAAAAACCCCATGACCGATCATGGGGTTTTGTGTTTTCAGCGCCGGGCTTTATGCCGGGGCGGACGTGCGGATCAGGTGATCGAAGGCGCTTAGCGAAGCCTTGGCGCCCTCGCCCACCGCGATCACGATCTGCTTGTACGGCACAGTAGTCACGTCGCCGGCGGCGAACACACCCGGCACCGACGTTTCACCGCGAGCATCGACAATGATCTCGCCACGGGGTGACAGCTCGATGGTGCCCTTGAGCCAATCGGTGTTGGGCAGCAAACCGATCTGCACAAAGATCCCTTCCAGCTCCACGCTGCGCACTTCGTCGCTCTGGCGATCCTTGTAGCGCAGGCCGTTGACCTTCTGACCGTCGCCGGTGACTTCAGTGGTTTGTGCACTGGTGATCACGGTGACGTTCGGCAGGCTGTGCAACTTGCGCTGCAACACCGCATCGGCGCGCAACTGAACGTCGAACTCCAGCAGCGTGACGTGGGACACGATACCGGCCAGGTCGATGGCCGCCTCGACGCCGGAGTTACCGCCGCCAATCACTGCCACGCGCTTGCCCTTGAACAGCGGGCCGTCGCAGTGCGGGCAGTACGCCACGCCTTTGTTGCGGTATTCCTGCTCGCCCGGGACGTTCATTTCACGCCAGCGCGCTCCGGTCGCCAGAATCAAGGTCTTGGCTTTCAGCGTTGCGCCGCTGGCGAAGTGAATCTGGTGCAGCTCGCCATTTTTGCCGGGCACCAACTTGTCGGCACGCTGCAGATTCATGATGTCCACGTCGTACTGCTTGACGTGTTCTTCCAGCGCCACGGCCAGTTTCGGCCCTTCGGTTTCCTGCACCGAGATGAAGTTTTCGATGGCCATGGTGTCCAGCACCTGACCACCAAAACGCTCGGCCGCGACACCGGTGCGAATGCCTTTACGGGCCGCATAGATGGCCGCCGAAGCACCGGCCGGGCCACCGCCGACCACCAACACATCAAAGGCTTCCTTGGCGCTGATTTTCTCGGCCTGGCGTTCAATGCCGCTGGTGTCGATCTTCGCGAGGATTTCTTCCAGGCCCATGCGGCCCTGACCGAAGTTCACGCCATTGAGGTAGATGCTGGGCACGGCCATGATCTGGCGTTCATCGACTTCAGCCTGGAACAGCGCGCCGTCGATGGCGACGTGGCGAATGTTCGGGTTCAGTACCGCCATCAGGTTCAGCGCCTGGACCACGTCCGGGCAGTTCTGGCACGACAGCGAGAAGTAAGTTTCGAAGTTGAACTCGCCTTTGAGCGAGCGAATCTGTTCGATCACTTCGACACTGGCCTTGGACGGATGACCGCCGACTTGCAGCAAGGCCAGCACCAGCGAAGTGAATTCATGGCCCATCGGGATGCCGGCAAAACGCAGGCTGATGTCGGCTCCCGGGCGATTGATCGAGAACGATGGCTTGCGTGCATCATCACCGTTGTCGAGCAAAGTAATCTGGGTGGAAAGACTGGCAACGTCTTTCAACAGTTCGAGCATTTCCTGGGATTTCGCGCCGTCGTCGAGGGAAGCAACGATCTCGATCGGCTGGGTGACCCGTTCCAGGTACGATTTCAACTGGGCTTTAAGATTGGTGTCCAACATACGGGCGATTTCCTTTTTGCTGTTTCATATAAAGCAGGCATAAAAAAACGCCCGAGCGAATCTCGCCCGGGCGTTTTTATTGGGCGGTGCAGCTTACCGAGTAGGTGCGGAGTTCCGCCCTGATGGTGCGATCACAGACTTAGATCTTGCCGACCAGGTCCAGAGACGGCGCCAGAGTGGCCTCGCCTTCTTTCCACTTGGCTGGGCAAACCTGGCCCGGGTGAGCAGCGACGTACTGGGCAGCCTTGATCTTGCGCAGCAGCTCGGAAGCGTCACGGCCTACACCGCCGTCGTTCAGTTCAACGATCTTGATCTGGCCTTCCGGGTTGATCACGAAGGTGCCACGGTCAGCCAGGCCAGCTTCTTCGATCAGCACGTCGAAGTTGCGGGAGATGGCGTGGGTCGGGTCGCCGATCATGGTGTACTGGATTTTGCCGATGGCTGGCGAAGTGTTGTGCCAGGCAGCGTGGGCAAAGTGGGTGTCGGTGGAAACACTGTAGATCTCGACGCCCAGTTTCTGGAAGGCGTCGTAGTTGTCAGCCAGGTCTTCCAGCTCGGTCGGGCAGACGAAGGTGAAGTCGGCCGGGTAAAAGAACACTACAGACCACTTGCCTTTCAGGTCAGCGTCCGAGACTTTTACGAAGTCGCCATTTTTGAATGCATCAGCTTTGAACGGTTTAACTTGGCTGTTGATGATAGGCATCGTTGACTCTCCGTCAGGGGTTAAGAAGTTGATGGAGAGAACTTTACCCACTCGACGAACGGAAGGCTCATTGGCAAACCTGATGCTGCTGATTGGCTTTAGCTATTAGCCAGCTGTATTAATAGAAGAAAACGGTATCTAGGGTGACACGGGCTTTTCCGTGAGCCGCGCCATCCCGAGGAACGGACTGGCTTCGATGTAGCGCATGGCCGACTTCATGTCCTTCCAGCCCACATAGCTCATCAGCGACTTCAGATCCCAGCCACTTTGATGCGCCCAGGTCGCAAAGCCGCGGCGCAAGGAATGGCTGGTGTAGAGTTCGCCGGCAATGCCTGCGCGCGCCAGCGCCTGGCGCAACAAGGGAATCACGCTGTTGGCGTGCAAGCCCTCTTCCCCCAGATGCCCCCAGCGATCGATGCCACGAAACACCGGCCCACGCACCAGTGCCGCTTCGGTGATCCAGTCGATGTAAGCCCCTGCACGTGTTCAACCTGAAGCCTGCACAACTCGTCGCTGCGAAAGCCGCGCCAGAAGCCCAGCAGGATCAACGCCATATCGCGCCTGGCCCGCAACAACCCCGGGCGGTCGCCTTCGGCTCTTGCGGTTTGCACTTCCAGCTCCAGACAACTGACCACCTGCTCCAGGTGTTGAAGCTGCAAGGGTTCGGCCTGTTTTTCCTGGGCCGGGTGCAACGCGCGGATGCCCTTGAACACCTTGCGCACCACCGGCGCCTTGGTGGGGTCGGCAAAACCCTGGCTGTTGTGCCACTGCGCCAAGGCCGACAAGCGCAGCTTCAGCGTATTGATCGACAACACCCCGGCATGCGCCACCAGGTAGCGCGCCACACTGTCGCCGGTTGCCGGCAGAAACCCGCCCCAGGTGACTTCGAAGTGTTCGATGGCCGCCCGATAGCTGCGACGGGTGTTGTCGCGAGTCGCGGCTTGCAGATAGCGATCCAGATCGCTCATAGGACATGAACCTGTTTTAACCGACTGTAGGAGCGAGCCTGCTCGCGATGATCGTTAACGATGACGCTGGTTGGCAGGTGCCCCGCGGCGGTCTTGGGGTCATCGTCGGATCGCCGCCCGGAGCAAGCTCGCTCCTACAAGGGTTTGTGTACGGAAATAGCGCGAGGAATATCTCGAAACTGCCATCACACGGGGTAATACCAGTATATCCCGTGTTAATTACATTCAGCATTTAACTTTATCAATTGAATGGTACAATGCGTATTTATGTGGTACGTACCACATCAACAAAACCCGGGAGATCTCATGGCACGCGGCGGTGTAAATAAAGCGGTAGTGCAAGCCGCTCGGTTGGCGATCCTCGCCCGTGGCGAAAACCCCAGCATCGATGCCGTACGGATCGAAATGGGCAATACCGGCTCGAAAACCACGATTCATCGCTACCTCAAAGAGCTCGATGACAGGAACGAGGCGGTTGAAGCGCCAGCGGAACCGATTGACGACGAACTGATGGCGCTGGTGGCGCGGCTCGCCCAAAGACTCAAGGAGCAGGCGCAGGAACCCATCGACCAGGCACGCACGCAGTACGAGGAACAACGCAAGGCGCTGGAAAAACAGCTCGACGAAGCGCAAGAGGCCAACAACGAACTGCACCAGCAATACGAGTTCCAGAGCCTGGCACTGACTCAGGAATCCGAGGCCCTGCAAGAAACCCGCGCCACGCTGCAAACGGAGCAAACCCGTAACGCCGGGATGAACCAGGCGCTGGCCGATTTCGAATTGCGCTTGAAAGACAAGGACGAGCAGATCCGCTCCCTTGAGGAAAAGCACCTGCACACTCGCGACGCACTGGAGCACTACCGCAATGCGGCCAAGGAACAGCGCGAACAGGAAATGAGTCGCCACGAAGGCCAGGTGCAACAGCTACAGATGGAACTGCGCCAGGCACAACAAAGCGCTCTGGTACGCCAGGATGAAATCACCCAGTTGCACCGTGACAACGAACGCTTGCTGACTGAAAACCGCGGCACACTGCGTGAACTGAGCCTGCTGCAGGAACAGCTCAAACAAAGCAATACCCGTCAGGATCAGTTGCTGGATCAGGCTACCCGTGTCGACGGCGAGCGCACCCTCCTCCAGGAACGCCTGCGCGTCGCCCTGCTGGAAAGTCAGGCACTCAAACAGAACGTCGATGAGCAATCGCAGCTCAACAAGTCACTGGAAATTGAACTGACCAGAACCCGGACGGATCTGGAAGAACGCGTACGTCTGGCCGCGACCCTTGCGGCAGCGGCAGACGCAGCGAAGGACGATTAACCGGCGACCGGCGTGCGCATGGTGACGAACTCTTCGGCGGCCGTCGGGTGCACGCCGATGGTTTCGTCGAAGTCGCGCTTGGTGGCACCGGCCTTCAAGGCAATCGCCAGGCCCTGGACGATTTCACCGGCCTCCGGGCCGACCATGTGGCAACCCAATACCTTGTCGGTCCTGGCATCCACCACCAGCTTCATCAGCGTGCGCTCCTGGCATTCTGTCAGGGTCAGCTTCATTGGCCGGAAGCGGCTTTCGAAGATCTGCACGTCGTGCCCGGCTTCGCGAGCCTCTTCTTCGGTCAAACCGACGGTGCCGATGTTCGGCAGACTGAACACCGCCGTCGGGATCATCTTGTAATCCACCGCACGATACAGCTCAGGCTTGAACAGGCGTCGCGCAACCGCCATGCCTTCAGCCAGTGCGACCGGCGTCAGTTGAACACGGCCGATCACATCGCCCAGCGCCAGGATCGACGGCTCGGCGGTCTGATACAACTCATCGACTTCGACAAAGCCTTTCTTGTCGAGCTTGACCCCGGTGTTTTCCAGCCCGAGATTGTCCAGCATCGGACGACGCCCGGTGGCATAGAACACGCAATCGGCTTCCAGCTGGCGGCCGTCCTTGAGCGTGACTTTGAGGCTGCCATCGGCCTGCTTGTCGATGCGCTCGATGTCCGCGTTGAATTGCAGGTCCATGCCACGCTTGGTCAACTCTTCCTGCAAATGCTTGCGCACGGAACCGTCAAAGCCGCGCAGGAACAGTTCGCCGCGGTACAGCAACGTAGTCTCGGCACCCAGTCCATGGAAGATCCCGGCGAACTCGACGGCAATGTAGCCACCGCCCACCACCAGCACCCGCTTGGGCAGCTCTTTGAGGAAGAATGCCTGGTTGGAACTGATGGCATGCTCGTGCCCCGGAATCTCCGGAATCTGCGGCCAGCCACCGGTCGCGATCAGGATGTTCTTCGCGGTAAAGCGCTCGCCATTGATCTCGACCTGATGCGGATCGACGATCTTCGCGTGCCCCTCATGCAAGGTGACACCGCTGTTGACCAGCAGGTTGCGATAAATGCCATTGAGGCGATTGATCTCGCGGTCCTTGTTGGCGATCAGCGTCGGCCAATCGAACTGCGCTTGATCCAGGCTCCAGCCAAAACCGGATGCCTGCTCGAAGTCCTCGGCGAAGTGCGCACCGTAGACCAGCAATTTTTTCGGCACGCAGCCGACGTTCACACAGGTGCCGCCCAGGTAGCGACTCTCGGCCACCGCCACTTTCGCGCCAAACCCGGCGGCAAACCGCGCAGCACGCACACCACCGGAACCGGCACCAATCACATAAAGGTCAAAATCGTAGGCCATTTTCAATCTCCTCGGCAGGTGACCAGCATACCTGCGGACGGCCGCTGAGCAAGCATTGTGCTGAAATGCTCGGGCCGGGCAATGCGCGACCCAATCTTCGTTTTCGATCAATGCCCCTCTGCGGATTGCGTTTTCGGTGTCCGCAGAGTGCGCCAAGCAATCAATATCGCCATGAGTGCCAAGCCGAACGTCACCCACGAAACCAAACCGATTCCACCTTCGAATGCCCTTCCCGCCTGCGCCATCAATTCCCTGGCTTGATCACCCGACAAGTCTGCCGCCACATGATAGGCGCCAGACAGCGTTTCACTCGCCAGCATCACCTGCACTTCGTTCAAGAACCCCGGAAGCTGCAATGCACCGCGATAGTAGGCGGTGACGACACCGCCGAGCACTGTCGTCCCCAAAACTACGCCCACTTCATAGGCCGTTTCACTAATGGCCGACGCAGCGCCCGCCTTTGCCGGTGGTGCGGCTGACAAAATCACATCATTGGACACCGTCGCGATCGCGCCCACGCCAATGTTCAGCAAGGCAAAAGCCACCACTAGAACGGTCAGGCTACTGCCCATGCTGGCGACCAGCAAAAACGCCGCTCCAGCAAACGCCATCAAAATCGGTATCAGCACATGCACCTGTAATCGCCGTGCAATTGGCACGACCGCCATTCCCACTATGATCGCCATAACCTGACCAGGAACCAACGCGAGGCTAGCACTCAAGGGCGACATCTGAAGAACGATCTGCAGGAACTGGGTGGTAAAGAATACGAAGCCGACGAGAAACGCGAGACTCATCAAATTGATCGCGACAGCGCCGCTAAAGGCGCCACTGCGGAACAGATTCAAGTCCATCAGCGGCACTGGCAGACGGAACTGTCGACGTACAAACATCGCGCCTACGACTGCGCCTACTGCAAATGCTGTCAGCGCCATCCAGTCGATACCATTACTGGCGCTGTGTTTAATGCCATAAACAATGGCACCAAGGGCTGCCATCGAAAGCAGGATGCTTAATGGATCCAACGGTCCTGAAGCATCTCGCTCGGATTCGGGCAACAACAGTGGCCCCAGTACCAGCAGTGGCACCAACACGGGCACCGCCAACAGGAAAATCGACCCCCAACTGAAGAATTCCAGCAACACCCCGCCCACCAAAGGGCCGAGTGCCGAACCTACCGTCAACGTCGTCGCCCAGATCGCGACTGCGAGCCTGCGTTCTTCTCGGTCCTCGAACACCGAACGTATCAACGCCAGCGTTGAGGGCATCAGCATTGCACCGAAAATGCCCATACAAGCTCGCCCGGCAATCAGTTGCGCGGCGGTATCGGAATACGCAGTCAACACCGACACAATCGCAAAACCCAAAGACCCGACCTGCAACAACTTACGATGACCGACCCGATCTCCCAGACTCCCCATCGATACCAGCAATCCCGCCAATACCAGCGAATAAGCATCGATCATCCACAACTGCTGGCTAGCACTCGGACGCAGAGCCTCGGCAATCTTTGGCAGCGCGAATCCAAGCACTGTATTGTCAATTGTTACCAGCAGTACAGGCAGCATCAGTACGCTTAGAGCCAACCACCGTTTTAGGGTCACGCCTCCTGTTAATGCCATTCACGAAACTCCATTTCCTCATAAACCCCAGCGACTTTAAGCGCACCCTTGATGTGACATTAGTCACGCCGAGCAAGCCGGCTCTGATACATCCCATTTAATACAGAGGTTTTTAGCCGCAACAATCATCGTTTGCCCCTGCAATTAACAAATCAGGATTTTCTTTCGCAGCGCCCACCGATGGATGTCAGGCGATACCTACCTTCCCGCTCCCCTGCGTACTTGAGCCCGCACAAAAGCAAACGCCCCGAACAAGTCGGGGCGTTTGCCTGGGCCTTCATCTGTTTGTTGTTACACAAACTGAGAAGGTGAATTCAATACAAGTAGCTCAAGCGCTATCAGTAAGCCTTGCCCGTCTTGTAGAAGTTCTCGAAGCAGAAGTTGGTCGCGTCGATGTAGCCTTCGGCGCCACCGCAGTCGAAACGCTTGCCTTTGAACTTGTAGGCAATCACGCATCCATCCTGCGCCTGTTTCATCAGGGCGTCGGTGATCTGGATCTCGCCACCTTTGCCTGGCTCGGTTTGTTCGATCAGGCTGAAGATGTCCGGCGTCATGATGTAACGACC
Source organism: Pseudomonas laurylsulfatiphila (assembly GCF_002934665.1). Classification (GTDB taxonomy): domain Bacteria; phylum Pseudomonadota; class Gammaproteobacteria; order Pseudomonadales; family Pseudomonadaceae; genus Aquipseudomonas; species Aquipseudomonas laurylsulfatiphila. The sequence goes on from NZ_NIRS01000001.1 coordinate 223,864, forward strand.
GATGATCGCCAGGTTCGACGGGGCATCTTCCGGCTTTGGTTTCTCGACCATGTTGCGCACGCGGTACAGGTCGTCACCAATCAGGTCGCCTGCAATCACGCCGTACTTGCTGGTTTCCTGCGGGTCCACTTCCATGATCGCGACGATGGTGCAGCGATACTGCTTGTACAGCTTGACCATCTGCTTCAGAACGCCGTCACCTTCCAGGTTGACGCACAGGTCATCCGCCAACACCACGGCGAACGGTTCGTCGCCGATCAGCGGGCGACCCGTCAGGATCGCATGACCCAGGCCTTTCATTTCTGTCTGGCGAGTGTAGGAGAACGAGCACTCGTCCAACAGGCGACGGATGCCGACCAGGTATTTCTCCTTGTCGGTGCCCTTGATCTGGTTTTCCAGCTCGTAGCTGATGTCGAAGTGGTCTTCCAGGGCGCGCTTGCCGCGACCTGTAACGATGGAGATTTCGTTCAAGCCGGCATCCAGGGCTTCTTCGACGCCGTACTGGATCAGTGGCTTGTTCACCACCGGCAGCATTTCTTTGGGCATGGCTTTAGTCGCTGGCAGGAAGCGAGTACCGTAACCGGCTGCTGGGAACAAGCATTTCTTGATCATAAAAGTCCTTGAAAGGGCTGTGTGTACGAGTTTCGGCGCAGTCTAATCAGCCGGCGAGCACCTTACAATGCCCCGCGCTGGCTAACCGATGTCAACATAGAGAAATATTCTTGGCGATAGTTCCCTGCGGGCGTTCACAGGTCACTACGCAACCCGTTATGCATAGCAGAAACTTGCGTAATTGCACGGTTTTCACCGACCCGATGCGACCTACCCTACACCCAACGGCACCCGTTGCGCGCGTTTGCCGGTATCATGGCGCGATTGAACCAGACAACGAGGCAAATAGATGTCGGAAGCAAAAAGCGTCAACGGATTCCTGATCAACAAGATGAAAGACGGGCAATGGTGGGTGGCCAGTGTCGCCGGTGAAAATATCGCCGGGCCTTTCCCTTCCGAAGCCCTGGCAATCGAAGTGGCCTCGGTGCTGGAGCTTGAGCACCCGGAACCCAAGCGACGCGGCAAGGACAAGAGCTGATCGACGCCCCTCTCGAAAAGCCCTGCCATGGCGCAGGGCTTTTTTATGGTTCTTTCACTGGTTTAGAGGTCACTTCGTTTTCGACGCGAACGCGGTCTCCTGTAGGAGCTGGCTTGCCAGCGATGGTCGTTAACGATAATGCGTGTGAACTGGATGAACGCGGCGCACTGGAGTCCATCGCCAGCAGGCTGGCTCCTACATTTTCAGCGTGGGCATGGTCCATTGTGGGAGCTGGCTTGCCTGCGATGGTCGTTAACGATAACGCGTGTGAACCTGCATAAACGCGGCGCACTGGAGTCCATCGCCAGCAGGCTGGCTCCTACAGTTTCCCGGGAATGCGTGAAGAACCTGTTTTATGAACACCGAAAAAGAAGTGGCCTTTCGCTATAACCTTTTCATTCCGGCGCTGTCTCAGCCTTAGCCCACCCCCTGACGATGATCAAGCCATGAATAAAATTTTGCCTTTGCTAACGGTACTGGCCCTGAGCGGCTGCGCAACGTCGGAAGAAACCTACCTGGGCAATGGAGAGCAGGGTCTGACGATCGATTGCTCGGGAGAGGCGAATTCCTGGGCCGCCTGCTATGAAAAGGCCGATGCCTCCTGTGCAGGAACCGGCTACCGGATTGTCGGCACCGACGGCACGCCAGCGCTCAAGGTCAGTGAAAAAACCCTCGGCGCCGATATCGGCAATTACAAGAACCGCAGCGTCGTGGTGGTCTGCAAATAAGGGGCTCGGCCCTACAGATGAATTTCGGCGAACCTGATCCCGAGTCCACGCACTGTTTCGATCAAATCGTCGAGTTTGGCAAAGGACTCGACTTCGTCATTGTCATCCACCAGGAAATAGCTGCGCCCGGCGCTTTTCTTGAAAAACACGATCCACTCCCCCAGCTCCGCCGGATTCTGGATCACATGGGTGGCAGAGATAAGTCCCTCTGCATGGCGCTCCCGGACCTGCTCTCGTTTCATCGTCGACTCCAGAAATGACGATGCCGCCAAAAACAGGCTTTGGCGGCATCGGTGCTGTTGGTCGATAGTTTATCAGCCGGAAATGCACTCGGTGGCAGCCTTCTGTACATCCTTTGGACGCACCGGGACATTGGACATGCTCTCGTGCAGCTTGATGCTGCTGCCACCCGAGCGCTCTTCAATGTCGAATACGGCTGACGGCCCCGTGGAATACTTGAGTGGCACGATCACACGCAGGCCATCCTTGTGCGGCTCGATTTGCAAGGCGCCACGACTGTCGGCCAGTTTTTCGCTGAGGCATTGCGCATACTCATGGGGTTTCTTGCCAGAAATCACGCTCATGGTCGGCAGTGACTCGTTGATGTCAGAGACGTTCGCACAACCGCTCACCAATGCCGCCAGCGAAACAACCCACAAACCCCACTTCATACAAAACCTCCGATAAAGAGGCTCGGACAACGCAGATGCGTTTTTTCTCCGAGGCAAACTGCTTTATCACTCATCAAAGGTGAAATTAGCGTTTTTAATTGTCAAAGCGGCCGGATAATAAGGCCTTCGGGCTGATAAACTGCGCCCATCGCCCATGCTATCGTTTTGATTTTGTAGAAAAAGCCCTTCTGGAGGCGCCCCATGAAATTTATCCATCAGCGCGAGCACCTCAATGAAGACGACATCGTCGTCATTCAATGCTCCCAAATGTGCAACATCCGTTTGATGAACGACGCCAACTTCCGCAGCTTCAAGAATGGCGGCCGTCACACCTATCACGGCGGTGCATTCGACACGTTTCCGGCGCGCATCACCGCCCCCAGCACCGGTTTCTGGAACATCACGATCGACACCGTCAACCGCCGCGCTATCAGCGTGACGCGCAAGCCCACCCTGACGCACTCGATCAAAATCATTCGCCGTTCCAGCACGAAACTGAGCTGATCAGCACACCCGAAACACAGACAGGCAGATACGACCGTGGCCCAAACGACCAAGTACGTCATCAAATACAAACTCAATGGCGAGCGCCGCTTCGAGTTTGCCCAGCTTGAAAACGGCACCGTAGAAGAAGCCAAAGCGGCGCTGGATGCCATTCATGGACAGGACGACGTCATCAGCGAAATCAGCGTCAGCAAAGCGCTGTAACGCGATCCGGAGCGACAATGGACGTCGGCTCCCGTTCGCAGTTCGACCGCAAGCGCCGGAGTGCCTGCTGCATTCAAGTCTTCCAGACTGGCCACCTCAACCACAAGAGGCCCGGCAATGAGCGAGCACTATCTGGACCGGCTGGACTGGTCCCGGCTGGAACAGCAACTTGACCTGAACGGTTATGCCGTCATCCCTTCACTGCTGAGCCACAAGGCTTGTGATCAGGTCAGCGCCCTGTACCCCCGGACCGAGTCCTTTCGCTCGCACGTGGTGATGGCTCGTCACGGCTTCGGCCGCGGCGAGTACAAGTATTTCAGCTACCCGTTGCCGGACCTCGTGGCGCGCTTGCGCAGCGCGCTCTACCCGCGCCTGCCGCCGATTGCCAATCGCTGGCATGAACAAATGGGCTTGCCGCAGCGTTTTCCTGACACTCATCCTGCCTTCCTCGAGCGCTGTCATGCCGCTGGTCAGAACCGTCCGACCCCCTTATTGCTGCAATATGGTCCGCAGGACTACAACTGCCTGCATCAGGACCTGTACGGTGAGCACGTTTTCCCGTTGCAAGTGGCGATTCTGCTGTCAGCCCCCGATCAAGACTTCACCGGCGGTGAATTTGTCATGACCGAACAACGCCCGCGCATGCAGTCACGCCCGATGGTCATCGACCTGAAGAAAGGTGACGGACTGATCTTTGCCGTCAACCAGCGGCCGGTCAAAGGCACTCGCGGTTACTACCGCGTGACCCTGCGCCACGGCGTGAGTCGCCTGCACAGCGGCAAACGGCATACCCTTGGAATCATCTTTCACGATGCGACATGAGCCCATGAACCCGCTGACGTTCGATCTGTTTGCCGATGCAGAACCCGAGCAAGAGCCCAGGCGCGAGCAGATCGGCGAACAGTCATACGTGCTGCGAGGCTTCGCCCTACCCTGGTTGGAGCGTTTGCTGCCCGCCCTGGAGGCGGTGCTGCTGGCTGCGCCGTTTCGGCAGATGGTCACGCCCGGCGGTTTTACCATGTCGGTCGCCCTGAGCAGTTGTGGCACATTCGGCTGGACCACAGACCGCAACGGATACCGCTACACCCGTCACGATCCCCAGACCGGTCAGCCCTGGCCGACGATGCCCGAGGTGTTTTTCCAACTGGCACAAGCGGCGGCGCAGGCTGCCGGGTTCAGCGACTTTGTGCCTGATTCCTGCCTGATCAACCGCTACATCCCCGGGGCAAAAATGTCATTGCATCAAGACAAGGACGAGCATTCCTATGCAGCCCCCATCGTTTCGGTATCGCTGGGCTTGCCGGCGATGTTCCTGTTCGGCGGCTTTGCACGCAGTGACAAAAGTCAGCGCATCCCCCTGCTGCATGGTGACATCGTGGTCTGGGGTGGCGTGGATCGCCTGCGCTATCACGGCGTATTGCCGATCAAGGACGGCCTTCACCCGAGACTGGGCGAGCAACGCATCAACTTCACCTTCCGCACCGCCGGATGAAGACTTCGAATTTGACCGCAAGCGCCGGAGTGTGTGGGAATTGCCCCATGGATAATGTGCAGGCAACTCCTCAAAGGACGTGACGCCATGACAACCCAATCGACCAAGATCATCACCGAAAACGATCCGCGCTGGGCCGCCGTGGTCGCACGCGATCCCAAGGCTGACGGGCAGTTTGTCTATGCCGTGAAGACCACAGGCATCTACTGCAACCCCAGCAGCCTCGCGCGCCTGCCCAAGCCACACAATGTCGAATTCTTCGATAGCGCCGAACAGGCCCGGGCCGCGGGTTATCGTCCGAGCAAGCGCGCGACAAAGGATCAGAGCGAACTCGCCGCACAGCATGCCGCCACCGTGGCCGCTGCCTGCCGCCAGATTGAAAGCGCCGAAACGCTGCCCACCCTGGGCGAACTGGCCGAGGCTGCGGGATTGAGCAGCTTCCACTTCCATCGTGTGTTCAAAGGCGTCACCGGCCTGACGCCCAAGGGCTACGCCGATGCCCATCGTTCACGCAAGGTGCGCGAGCGCCTGGCAGGCGGCGGCTCGGTGACCGATGCCCTGTATGACGCCGGCTTCAACTCCAACAGCCGGTTTTATGAAGCGGCAGACCAACTGCTCGGAATGAAGCCCGGGGACTACCGCGCTGCCGGGCAAAACAACGACATTCGTTTTGCCGTCGGCCAGTGTTCGCTGGGAGCGATTCTGGTGGCGCAGAGTGAACGCGGGGTTTGCGCGATTTTGCTCGGTGATGATCCGCACCAACTGGTCTGTGATCTGCAAGACAAGTTTCGGCGAGCCAATTTGATTGGCGCCGATCAGGCGTTCGAAGCGTTGATTGCCAAGGTCGTCGGCTTTATTGAAGCCCCGGCGATTGGCCTGGACCTGCCATTGGACGTGCGCGGCACCGCGTTCCAGGAACGGGTCTGGCAAGCGCTGCGGGAGATCCCTGTCGGCAGCACGGCGAGCTACGCCGATGTCGCGCTACGCATCGGTTCGCCAAAAGCCGTTCGCGCCGTAGCTCAAGCCTGCGGCGCGAACAACCTGGCCGTGGCGATCCCGTGCCATCGCGTGGTGCGCAGCGATGGCAATCTCTCGGGCTATCGCTGGGGTGTCGAGCGCAAACGCCAGTTGCTGGAGCGCGAATCGCGCTGATCAGCGATTCACGTCCACCACCACGCGCCCGCGCAACTGCCCGGCAAGCAAGCGCGGCGCGGCTTCGATGGCTTCGCTCAAGCCAATTTCGTGACTGATCAACGGCAACAGGTTGAAGTCCAGGTCCTTGGCCAGGCGACTCCAGGCCTCCACGCGCTTGGCTTTGGGCTGGGTCACGCTGTTGATGCCGGCCAGGGTCACACCGCGCAGGATGAACGGCGCAACGGACGCCGGAAAGTCCATGCCCTGCGCCAAACCGCAGGCCGCGACGGTGCCATTGGCCTTGGTGCTGGCGCACGCATTGGCCAAGGTGTGGCTGCCGACCGAATCGATCACGGCCGCCCAGCGCTCCTTGGCCAAGGGCTTGCCCGGCTCGGACAAGGTGGCGCGATCGATGATTTCGCTGGCGCCCAGTTGCTTCAGGTAGTCATGCTCCGACGTACGTCCGGTGGACGCCACCACCCGGTAGCCGAGCCTGTTCAGCAACGCGATGGCGAAACTGCCGACGCCACCGTTGGCGCCGGTCACCAGGATTTCACCCTGCCCGGGCGTCACACCGTTATGTTCCAAAGCCAGGATGCACAGCATGGCCGTGTAGCCCGCCGTACCGATGGCCATCGCCTGGGCGGCGGTGAATGCTTTGGGCAGCGGGATCAGCCAGTCACCGTTCAGGCGAGCCTTCTGCGCCAGGCCGCCCCAATGCCCTTCTCCTACGCCCCAGCCATTGAGCAGGACTGCGTCACCGACCTTGTAGTCCGGATGCCCGCTGACCTCGACCACACCGGCCAGATCGATGCCCGGCACCATCGGGAATTTGCGCACCACCGGACTGCTGCCGGTGATCGCCAGGCCATCCTTGAAGTTCAGCGTGCTGTAGGCAACACGCACCGTGACATCGCCCTCGGGTAACTGATCGTCCTGGATCTCTTGCAGTGTGGCCCGGTAACCGCTGTCGTCTTTGTCGATCAAAATACCTTTGAACATTACGGCCTCTCAATGGAATCAGTCGGGTTGTGGTGCATTTGAAATAACACATGACAACAGATTGTCGTACTCGACTTTAAGCCAATCAGCCAAGCCGTCGGGCGCCGAAGAAAGCCTGACGAACTGAAAAGACGACTGGCCTTGCGCCAATCGTTGCGTTACAAATCCTGTTCTACCGTCCCTGCCCTGCTTCAACGTCGGAGAACACAGCACATGAACCCATGGCCAGATACCCGCATTCTTGACCTGCTCGGGATCGAACTGCCGATCATTCAGGGGCCGATGGCCGGTGCCACGAACTCGTCCATGGTGATTGCGGCCTGCAATGCCGGCGGCCTCGGCTCGATGCCAGCGGCGATGCTCAGCATCGATCAACTGCGCGAAGAGCTCAAAACCATCCGCCAACACACCCGGCACCCGATCAACGTCAATTTCTTCTGTCATCAGCCTCCATCCCCTGATGAGCAGCGCGCGCAGGACTGGAAAAACCTGCTGCAACCCTACTACCAGGAACTCGGCGCCGATTTCGCTGCGCCAACCCCCGTGTCCAATCGGGCGCCGTTCGATGACGCAGGCTGCCAAGTGATCGAAGAATTTCGCCCCGAAGTGGTGAGCTTTCACTTTGGCCTGCCGGAAAAATCCCTGCTCGACCGGGTCAAAGCCACCGGTGCGAAGGTATTGTCCTCGGCCACCACCGTCGAAGAAGCGGTGTGGCTGGAGCAGCATGGCTGCGATGCAATCATTGCCATGGGCTATGAAGCGGGAGGCCATCGCGGGATGTTCCTCAGCGATGACCTGAGCAGCCAGGTGGGGACGTTCGCCCTGGTGCCACAAGTCGTCGATGCAGTGAAAGTACCGGTGATTGCCGCTGGCGGCATCGCTGATGCACGAGGCGTCGCCGCTGCCTTCATGCTGGGCGCTTCGGCGGTGCAGGTGGGCACGGCGTACCTGTTCACCCCGGAGGCCAAGGTCAGCCCATCCCATCACAAAGCGTTGCGCACCGCAAAGGAAAGCGAGACGGCGGTTACCAACGTGTTCACCGGTCGCCCGGCCCGGGGCATTCTTAACCGGGTGATGCGTGAACTGGGGCCCATGAGCACCAAGGCCCCGGCCTTCCCTTTGGCCGGTGGCGCGTTGATGCCGTTGCGGGCCAAAGGTGAAGCGGACTTCAGCAACCTCTGGGCCGGCCAGGCATTTACTCTTGGCGTTGAATTGACCACCGAGGCACTGACTCGAAAACTGGCAGAAGAAGGATTGGCGAGGCTGCTAGGTCGCCCCTGAGCATCATTTTCGTTAGAATTGTATACAGTTTTGTGACAGCACATTCCGTTTAAAGGCAATTCGCTATATATTTATGTACATAACGATTTACCCTTGCTGCAATTGCCTTTAACGGAGCCGTTTCATGACCATTCGTGCCTCACGTTTTGCCCCGACCTGCCTGGCGAGCCTGCTCGCCGTATTCGCCTTCGGCTCAGCCCAGGCGGACGAAGTCCAGGTGGCTGTCGCTGCCAACTTCACAGCGCCCATCCAGGCCATTGCCGCTGATTTCGAAAAGGACACCGGGCATAAACTGGTGACCTCCTTTGGCGCCACCGGCCAGTTCTACACCCAGATCAAAAACGGCGCGCCGTTCGAAGTGTTCCTCTCGGCCGACGACAGCACCCCGAAAAAACTCGAAGCCGAAGGCGACACCGTCAAGGGTTCGCGCTTCACCTACGCAGTCGGCACCCTCGCGCTATGGTCGGCCAAGGAAGGCTACGTCGATGCCAAGGGCGACGTGCTGAAAAAGAACGAATACCAGCACCTGTCCATCGCCAACCCGAAAGCCGCGCCTTACGGCCTGGCGGCAACCCAGGTGCTGACCAGGGAAGGTCTGACCGACAAGGTCAAGGACAAGATTGTTGAAGGCCAGAACATCACCCAGGCCTATCAGTTCGTCTCCACCGGCAACGCCGAGCTGGGCTTTGTCGCCCTGTCGCAGATCTACAAGGACGGCAAGATCACCAGCGGTTCGGCCTGGATCGTTCCGGCCAGCCTGCACGACCCGATCAAACAGGACGCCGTGATCCTCAACAAGGGCAAGGACAACCCGGCCGCCAAGGCATTGGTTGACTACCTCAAGGGGCCGAAAGCGGCAGCTGTCATCAAGTCCTACGGCTACGAAATCTAAAATGTCGCTATCGAGTGCCGATTTTTCCGCCATCTGGCTGACCCTGAAACTGGCGTCCCTGACGACCGTCATCCTGCTGATTGTCGGCACTCCGATTGCGTTATGGCTTTCGCGCACCCGCTCCTGGTTGCGCGGCCCGGTCGGGGCGATTGTCGCCCTGCCCCTGGTGCTGCCACCGACCGTGATCGGTTTTTATCTGTTGCTGGCGCTAGGCCCTCACGGATTCATTGGCCAGTTCACCCAATCACTCGGTCTTGGCACCCTCACGTTCAGTTTTGCAGGGCTGGTCATCGGCTCGGTGTTGTATTCGATGCCCTTTGTCGTCCAGCCGCTGCAAAACGCTTTTTCCGCCATCGGCACGCGCCCGCTCGAAGTGGCCGCGACGCTGCGGGCCAATCCCTGGGACACCTTTTTCAGCGTGACCCTGCCCCTGGCCCGCCCCGGTTTCATTACCGCCGCCATTCTCGGTTTCGCCCACACCGTCGGCGAGTTCGGCGTAGTGCTGATGATCGGTGGCAACATTCCCGAGAAGACTCGCGTGGTCTCGGTGCAGATCTACGATCACGTCGAAGCCATGGAATACGCCCAGGCCCATTGGCTGGCCGGGGCGATGCTGGTGTTCTCGTTTGTCGTCTTGCTGGCGCTGTATTCCAGCCGGAAAACCAAAGCGGGCTGGAGCTGACCGATGATTCACATGCGCCTGAAACTGGATTACCCGGGCTTCGCCCTGGACGTCGACCTGCAACTGCCGGGTCGTGGCGTCACCGCGCTTTACGGTCATTCCGGTTCGGGCAAGACCACTTGCCTGCGCTGCATCGCCGGCCTGGAACGGGCCGATCAGGGTTTTATCCAGGTCAACGATGAAGTCTGGCAAGACAGCGACAACAAGGTTTTTGTCGCACCGCACAACCGCGCGCTGGGCTACGTGTTCCAGGAAGCCAGCCTGTTTCCTCATCTGTCGGTGCTGGCCAACCTGGAGTTCGGCCTCAAGCGCATCCCGAAGCCGCAGCGGCGGGTCGACATGGCCCACGCCAGCGAATTGCTCGGCATCCGCCATTTGCTGGACCGGCACCCGCAACACCTTTCGGGCGGCGAGCGACAGCGCGTCGGCATCGCCCGCGCCTTGCTCACCAGCCCGAAACTGTTGTTGATGGATGAGCCACTGGCCGCGCTGGATGCCCAACGCAAAAGTGAAATCCTGCCCTACCTGCAGCGGCTGCACGACGAGCTCGACATTCCGGTGCTGTACGTCAGCCACTCCCAGGATGAAGTCGCGCGGCTGGCCGACCATATCGTGTTGCTCAGCAACGGCAAGGCATTGGCCAGCGGCCCGATCGGCCAAACCCTGGCGCGTCTCGACTTGCCTCTGGCCATGGGGGACGACGCCGGTGTGGTGATCGAGGGCCGTGTCAGCGCCTATGACGCCGACTACCAATTGCTGAGCCTGCAATTGCCCGGCACCAGCCTCAACATTCGGGTACCGCATACGCCCATGGATGCAGGCCAGGCACTGCGCTGCAAGGTCCAGGCGCGGGATGTCAGCCTGAACCTGCACAGTGCCGGGCACAGCAGCATTCTCAATCGCCTGCCGGTCACCGTGGTCAGTGAAATGAACGCCGACAACGCCGCCCATGTGCTGATTCGCCTGGACGCCGCCGGTACGCCGCTGCTGGCGCGGATCACGCGTTATTCCCGCGATCACCTGGACATCCACCCTGGCCAGCAACTCTGGGCACAAATCAAAGCGGTCGCGGTGCTGGCGTAAATCCGTCGGCACGACTGCAGCGGGGCGCGGTCCATGGCTGTAACGCCCCGTGATTCCTCGCCCAGGACGCTTGTAATGCCCGACGCACTGCCACCTGACCTGCATTATGTCGATGACACCCAGCCGGGCATCACCCGCAGGAAACTGCGCGGAAAATTCGCCTATTTCGACCCGACGGGCCAGCGCATCACCGACCCGGAGGCAGTCAAACGCCTCAACGCACTCGCGGTGCCACCCGCCTATACCGAGGTGTGGATCTGCACCGATCCATGCGGGCACCTGCAGGCCACCGGCCGGGATGCCCGAGGTCGCAAACAATACCGTTATCATCCGCGCTGGCGGGAGGTGCGCGACGCCGACAAGTACTTGCGCCTGCGTGAGTTCGGCCTGGCCTTGCCGAAACTGCGTCAGCGACTGGAAGCCGAATTGGCGGCACCGGGATTCAGTCGCGACAAAGTCATGGCCACGATCATCACTCTACTGGACACGACGTTGATCCGTATCGGCAACAGCCAATATGCCCGGGACAACCGCTCCTACGGCCTGACGACCTTGCGCAGCCGCCATGTAGAGATTAACGGCAGTGCCATCCTGTTCCAGTTCCGCGGCAAAAGTGGCGTCGAACACCAGATCACCGTGAAAGACCGAAGACTGGCGCGGATCATCAAACGCTGCCAGGACATTCCAGGGCAGAACCTGTTTCAGTATCTGGATGAAAACGGAGACCGGCACACCGTCAGTTCATCCGACATCAACAGCTATTTGCAAACGCTCACCGGCGCCGATTTCACCGCCAAGGATTACCGCACCTGGGCCGGCAGCGTCCTGGCTCTGGCGATGTTGCGCAAACTGCAGTGGGAGCCTGAAGCGGATGCCAGGCGGCACCTGGTGGACATGGTCAAGAACGTTGCCAGGCAGCTCGGCAATACCCCGGCGGTGTGCCGCAAATGCTATATCCATCCGGCGGTGCTGGACGGCTTTCTTCTCGGTGATCTGGCGCAACTGCCAAGGACCAGGGCGCGCAAGGGGCTATCGGCCGAAGAGGTCGGGCTGGCGATCTTCCTTGAGAGAATGCCCGCCGCGCCTGAACCGACGAATTGACCTGCCTATTTTTTGCACGATCACCAATGACTTCTATAGTTGAACTGAACACGAATCCGCTGCGGAGACGCCATGGAAGACATTTTCGTCGTGAAGCGTTGCAACAAGATCATCATTCATGGCCGTCGTGCGGGTGAAAATGACCATCTGCCTCCGGATGCCGCGGTCTGGTATCGCATCGCCGATACCCGCACCCAAGGCTTTATCGGAGATGGCTACGACAAAGAAGAAGACGCTCAGCGTGTTTGCCGGCAGTTGAACGCCAAATCACAAGTGACAGCCCGACAAGGTTGAGGGCCTGTCACCATTTTTTAACGGGTCTATACTGAAATGGCTGAAGGAACAGCGACCCCAACGGCAGAAAGCTCGCTCCCGGCGGGCTTTTTGCTGCCACACCAGGTTTCTTGAACGGAGGTGTCTCCCATGTCCGAAAAAGAGTCCATCACCACCCTGCTCACCTTGCTGGACTCCCGTCAGGCGCGCCTGGCTGCGGCCTGCAAGGAAATCGCCGACTGGGTCGATCATCAAGGCGGACACCCCACCGCCCTCAGAATTCGTGATCGCCTGAACGACATCGAGAAGGACACGCCGCTGATCCGGCACACGCTGTCTTCTCTCCAGCCTGTCGACCGGCCTCTGCCTCGGTTCAGATGATCCGCCACGGACTCGCGGTACGAGGACAGGCCCGATTCGGGCAGCTTGACCGGTGGCACTGACGCCTCCGGATAGCTGTCTGCCTGCCGAGTTTTCACCCTCTCTTGCAACCCGACCTCGTGCCGGGATTTTTTGCTGCGCAAAACCAATCGAACGTCACCGCTCACATGGGGTCAACCGATCACACGTCACCAAGGAGACGTTCCAATGGTCACTCATTTCAAAGTCAGCGGGCACCTGGCCTGCGGTCACCACGGCAACAACCTGGTATCGACCCGCGAACTCAATCGGGTGAAATGCAGAAGCTGCCGAAACACCGACGCCTACAAAGAAGCCCGCAAGACTGAACGCAACGCTGCCCGCCGCGCAGCACGCAAAGCCAAAGCCGTGCACACCGCCGATAACTGGCGTTCAGCCTGGACTGAACGACTGACCGCGATGGCCGGCCTGCAACGACTGCCACGGGGATTTGCCGGCCAACCTTTCGTTTAGGCAGCTTTTACTGCGATCAGATGTCCCTGCACGCTGGCTCCATGACCTCGCGCAGGGACATGCGCTTGAACGTCTCCACCAGCGCGCGCCCTTCCACTGGCGTACAAGTGACAGCCAGCCGCATGGTCGCCTCGCCCAAGTGCCAGATCAAAAACGCGGATTGCCGGACCTTCAGCTCATCGCGTTGCGCAAATACACGAAGCATGGCTTGGGCCAGCATTTCTCCGGCCACCCGGCTCTCCTCCAGCTCCAGCTGCAACAACTGCTTGTCGGCCTGCATGCCGGACCAGATGTCACGCATCACCGGCGTCGCCATCACGATCTCGTAATACAGGTCGAGCAACTGCGAATAGGCGGCCTGCAAACCCTGGGCATCCTCCACAGCCTCCATTGCCTGTGCAATGCAACGACGGCTCTCAGCGTTGTAGCGTTCGGCGAGCGTTCGGATGACAGAGCTCTTGTCGGGAAAATACTGATAAAGGGAACCGATCGAGATCTCGGCGCGCTCGGCGATTTCACTCATCTTGAGCTGATCGCTGCCCTTGTCCGCAATCAATTGAGTCGCCGCGGTCAGAATCCGCTCCTGACGCTCGCGACTGCGCTGTTGCGAGGGATTACGCCGAACAGCTTCTGCAGCAGGCTGTTCGAGGGCTTCAGGGGTCTTTTTGCGCACGAGTGAATTTCCCGATCAATAACGTGACATGTACTCACCTTAGCATCGCCCATCCCCACGCCAAACAACAGATGCCCACACGTCGGGCAATTCGATCCGATGGGTTGACGTACAAACATGAGGATCTATCATCTTTTAAACGTGAGCATTACTCACATTAACCGATGGAGATGAACGCGATGAACACCGCTCAGCAAACCCTGTTGGTCCTCGGCGCCACCGGCAAAACCGGCCGGCGAATCACCCAACGACTCGAAGCGGCCGGCCTGCCCGTTCGCCAGGGTTCCCGCGATGCGAATCCTCCTTTCGACTGGGAAGATCGATCAACCTGGGACGCCGTAATCGATGGTGTTCATGCGGCCTACATTTCCTTCCAGCCCGATCTCGCCGTTCCAGGCGCCGTCGAAACCATCCAGGCTTTCACCGACCTGGCGGTGAAAAGCGGAGTCCGCAAACTGGTTTTGTTATCCGGGCGTGGCGAAGTCGAAGCGCAACAGGCCGAACGTGTCGTACAGGACAGCGGGATTGACTGGACGATTCTGCGGGCCAGCTGGTTTTGCCAGAACTTCAGCGAGGCGCACTTTCTTGAACCCATTGTGCAAGGTGAACTCGCACTCCCCGTCGGCCAGGTCGCCGAACCCTTTGTCGATGCAGACGACATCGCCGAGTGCGCCGTCGCCGCATTGACCCAGCCCGGGCACACAGGCCAGCTCTATGAATTGACCGGTCCTCGGGCGTTGACCTTTGCCGACGCCGTGACCGAGATTGCCCGTGCCACCCATCGCAACATCGAATTCGTGGCCGTACCGGCGCACGCCTATCGACAGGCAATGGAACAGGAACAACTTCCCCCGGCGTTGATCGATCTGGTGCTGTACCTCTTCACCACCGTGCTCGACGGCCGCAACACACCGGTGACCGATGGCGTACTGCGGGCACTGGGACGGCCGGCGCGCGATTTCAGCGACTACGTGCAGCGCACTGCGGCTGCAGGCATCTGGGGAAAGGGGCGTACGATGTAACGCATTGGCGAGAACAGGGTACGTCGACTAGGGTCTCTTGCGTATCGAACTGCGGCGCCTTAATTGGCAGGAGCCTGATCAAGGAGAAAACGCATGTCACTCAATCGTAGTGCCGAACAAACCTACCGCCAGTGGTCCACCCCGATCCTGCTGGAACTCAAGGAGCGAGAGCATCAATTGACCCCGTCAGACCGCCAGGCGTTGGAAAACGTGTTGCAGGAAAGAAGGCTGATCAACACCGGCAACCCGACCGGCAGCGATCGTCGCAAGGCAGGCCCTTGATCCCGCATAACGCCCGCTAGCGGAGTCTTTACCGCGCTAGAACCACCCACTGCGATCATCTTCCAGCGCCTGGCGACACTGCTTGAGTTGGGCGTTGTAAATCTCCGATTGCTTTTGCACTTTCTGGGCCACCTGCATCAGCCACGGTTTACTGCGATAGGAGTTGCGGCTAAAGCCCCCACGCCCCTCGTGATAAGCCAGGTACTGATTGTAGGTGTCCCATTTGGAGATTCCGAGCTGACGTTGCGTGCCCGTGGTGTACCAGCCGATAAACATGATCGCGTCGTCGAAACTGTCACGTGAACCGCCGTTGCCGGTACTGTCCTTGTACTCACCCCACACCGGGTCCTGAGCCTGCGCATAACCGTAGGCCGAACTGACTCGCCCCCAGGGGATCACCCAGAGCAGGTAGTCACGCGGCGGCAATGCGTCCGCCACATAGCTGCTTTCCTGCTTCATGATCGCCATGGCCACATGCAGAGGCGTCCCATACTCACTCTGCATTTCCAGCGAGTCCTCGTACCAGTCGGGATATTCACGGTAAATACTGCAGAGATTGTCCTGATCCTTGGGTGGCGTAGTCGTGCAACCTGTCAAAAACATGAACAACAAAGCCAACAGCAAAATATTTCGTTGTGTCATTCATCACGCTCAAAAATAAAGTTCTTCGCACAATCCCGGGAAACTGTAGGAGCCAGCCTGCTGGCGATGGACTTGAATGCGCCGCGTTCATCCAGTTCACACGCGTAATCGCTAACGACCATCGCTGGCAAGCCGGCTCCTGCAAGGCGCCTGAGTCAGGCAATTGCAGGCAAAAACGTCAGAAGACTTCCAGCTTGATCGCGTCACCCTTATCGAAAGGGTTCTTTGTAAATCCCTGTTGCACGATGAGACCAGAGGGGGACTCCGGGTTTCGATTCAGAGCATCTTCTCCAGACCGACCTTATCGCTGAGCCAGGCTTTGAAGCTGCGCCATTTGCCGCCGGGTTCCTTGCGCAAGGTATGTTGGCGGCCGTCATCCTCGGTGAGCCAGACGACTTCGCCGTTTTCCAGTCGGGCCTGGTAACTCATGGCCGGCGCCATGCCCTCAAGCGCCGCCTGGCGCACGTAGCCGGCCAGTTCGGGACTGTCGACCAGCACCCCGACTTCAGTGTTCCAGAACAGTGAACGCGGGTCGAAATTGAACGAACCGATGAACACTTTCTGCCTGTCCAGGATCATGGCCTTGGTGTGCAGGCTGGAGTCCGAGCCACCACTGAGTCCAAACGAAGAACTGCGGCCGGTATCTTCCGGCTGACGCCGCAGCTCATAGAGTTTCACGCCATGTTCTAGCAGCGTCTTGCGATACGGTGCATAGCCGCCATGCACCGCCGGCACATCGGTGGCTTCCAGTGAGTTGGTCAGCAGGCGCACATCAACGCCGGCATCTGCACGCCCCAGGAGATAGTCCATGCCCGACTTTTGCGGGACGAAGTAGGCCGACATCATGATCAGCTCGTTGCGGACGCCATCGAGTTCAGGCCGCAGTTGTGTGGCCATCAATAACGCGCGTGCCGGTTCGCCGTCAGCCAGGACCTTGCTCGGAGCGTCCCACATCGCCGTGTTATGGGCCCAGATCAGCTGCTTGCGCCAAGTCTGGAATTGCGGTCGAGTCTGGTAGGTCATGAGATGGTCGTACAACGCCCTGTGCTCGGTACGTGAGGACTGGAGCGACTGCTCCAGACGTTGGCGGCTCTCGAGCAAGTCTTGTGTAGTCGGCTTGTTGATCTGGAAGTCACTGATCGACTGGCTCAAGGCGCTGTTCCAGTACTGATCGAAGCTGTGCCCCAACTGCTCGGCGACCGGGCCGATGCAAAGCAGGTCCATGTCGGTGAAGTTGAGATCGGGCTTGGCGTCGAAATATTCATCCCCCAGGTTGCGTCCGCCGACGATGGCTGCGCTGTTGTCAGCCAGCCACAGTTTGTTGTGCATGCGTCGGTGTTGTTGGGAAAGATCAAGCAAACGACCCATGGTTCGAGTGACCATGGTGCTGCGGCCCAGATGCAAAGGGTTGAAGACGCGGATATGGATGTTCGGGTGCACCGCCAGGGTAGCGATGACTTCTTCCTGGCCGTCGGTGGCCGTGTCATCGAGCAGCATACGTATCCGTACGCCGCGATCGGCAGCCAGCAGCATTTCATTAACCAGTGCCCGGGTGCTGAGACCGTTATGCACGATGTAGTACTGCAGATCGACGGATTTCTGCGCATTGCGGATCAACTCGGCACGCGCCCGGAATGCTTCACTGCTGTTGGGCAGCAAGCGAAAACCCGAGCGCCCCTCATGCGCGGCAGCCTGAGTCTGGATCGAACGCCCGAAAGCCGATTCGCCGGCGGGGATCGCCTCGCTGAAGTCGTGGGGCATGCGCGTGTTGGCGCAACCGACGATCAGCAGCGCGAATAACATGACGCAGAGGAACCGGGACATGGGCTGGTCCTCAACCTCGACGGGCGTAGATGTGGACCCGGCATCCAGCCAGTACTGGCTGCCGAGAACAGGCAGCCCTCGATAATCCGCACGACTTTTTCCAGTAAAGCCCGTTTCAGGCAGCCTGTCGAAATTTACCCGTTCCCTGCAGCGCATACAGCCGGGCAGTAGCGAATTGCGGAAAAGATTGTTTGATGGCGGATAAAGCTGGTCTAGCCGAACCCCCATAAAAAACGACGCCACTCTTCAAAGGAGGGCGCCGTTTTTATTTAAAGCCTTACGCCACGCCGACGAAATCGCTCGCTGTCAGGGCGACATGCCCGACCAGATCGATTTGGAAATCAGCGCCATTACCGTTGTTGACATTGCCCTCCACATACGTGTGATCAACCCCGCCGACATTGGCGAAGTGGTACTTCAATTGCGCTTGGTTACTGAACTCCGTGCCGACACCATTCCACTCGCCGAGGAAGGCAAAGTCCTGATTACCGGCGGAACCTGCGCCGGAGGTCCGGGCATCGATCTGAGACAGATCGATGTGGTCAGCTCCCTGCGCAAAGTCAGTGATCACATCGCGGCTTGCGGTCGAAGTGCCCGAGTCGTTGATGGCGCTGAACATAAAGATGTCCGCCCCCGCCCCACCAGTCAGAATGTCGCGGTTGCCATTGCCGGTCAGTGTGTCAGTGCCGCCTCCACCACTGAGGGTGTCGATTCCGCCTTGCCCGGTCAGGGCATTGTTGGCGTTATTGCCGGTCAAGCTGTTGGTGCCGTTGCTGCCGAGAACATTCTCGATGCCGCTCAAGGTGTCGTTACCGGTTTGCGAACTGCTCGCCAGGCCAGTAGTCAGATTGACCGTGGCGTTGGCCGAGGTCCCCGACAGGTCGTAGGTATCGCTGTCGCCACCACCGTCGTAGCTGTCATTGCCGTCATTGGCCGACGCCCGGAAGGTGTCGTTGCCAAGACCACCAAACAGGCTGTCAATGCCTTGCCCGCCAATCAGCGTGTCGTTACCGCTGCCACCGTCCATCCAGTCATTACCGCCCTGGCCCTGCAGCAGGTTATTCGCGCCGTCGCCCTGGATGTGATCATTGCCGGAGCTACCGGTGACGTTCTCGATGCCGGTCAGGGTGTCGTTGCCGGTCTGGGTGCTGGTTGATGTGCCGACGAGCAAATCGACCGTGGCCGACGCCGATGTGGCCGATAAGTCATAGGTGTCGGTACCCGTGCCGCCGTCATAGTGGTCGTTGCCGTCGTTCAACGATGCCAGCAGCGTATCGTTGCCTGCCTCGCCAAAGACGGAGTCGTTGCCGGCCATGCCGCTAAGTTGGTTGTTACCGGTATTGCCGTGGATGACGTTGTCCAGCCCGTTACCCGTGCCGTGACTGTTGTTCGACCCCAGCAATGTCAGGTTCTCGACGTTGGCACCCAGGGTGTAGCTGACCGAGGACATGACCGTGTCGGTGCCTTCGTTCAGATTTTCCTGAACCGTATCGCCATTGGCATCCACCCTGTAGATATCGTTACCGGCGTTCCCCCGCATCGTGTCGTTACCGCTGCCGCCGTCGAGCAAGTCGGAGCCCAGGCCACCATTAAGGACGTCGTTGCCCGAATAGCCCATCAGGATGTCCTGATAGTTGGTGCCATTGAGCGTGTTGCCGAAGAAGTTGGTGCCTTCGATGAAGCGCCCTACCGCTTCCGAAGGGGCGGACGTCAGTTGTTCCACTGTGCCGTTGTTGTCGGTGTAAGTGGTGATGACCCGTAGCTGCTGGCCGAACTGCGCCGAGGTGGGCGCAAAGGTCGAAGCATTCGCCCCGGTAATACTGATCCAGGCCGCGCCCACCAGTGCTTGCCATTGGAAGGTGAACCCGCTGGGCCCAGGCAGGCCGTCGGCGTCCTGTATGGTCGAGGTATTGGCGGTAAGCCGGTATTGAGCCGGCACCGGACGGCCAGGTGTGGTCGGCGCAGTAGCAAACCCCGACAGCACCACATTGCCGGTTGGCAGACTGTTGGTGATGTTCAGGTTGACTGTGCGGTCGGCGAAACGCAGTTTTTCAATGCCAGTCACGATGTCGGTGCCATCGATATTCGCCGCGCCGACCCGCAAATCCACCACTTTGAACGCCGTGATCAACTCGCCACCCGGCCGGGTGTCGGTGAACTTGGTGATGCTGTAGTCGGCAAAATTGCCACTGTACAGCGCTTCATCGGCTGCGCCGTCGGCCGTGCCTGGAGCTGCGTGGTTGTCACCCAGAATGAAGTCCGGACGGGTCGCTTGCAGGCCCGTAAAGTGCTGGGCAACCCCCTGACTGGCGAGCAAGTGATTCAGATCGGCGAGTTTGATCGAGTCACCGACGATAACGTCATTACCGCCATTACCTTGGGAGACATCATTGCCACTGCCGCCAATCAACCAGTTTTCCGTGGCATTACCGATCAGACCCGCCAGAGGGTTGGCCGGGGTCGTCGTGTTTGGGCGGCTATCACTGAAGCGTGAACCGATCAAACCCTCAATGTCTGTCAGCAAGGCGTTGAACGGCTGGAACAGCACAGCGGTGCCCGGCGCCGCCACGATGTTCTGGTTGTTAAGGTCCGCGGCCGCATCCAGGGCAATGTTCACATCGCTGAAGGCCGCGATATCGAAGCCCACATCGCCAATGGCTTCATCACCGTCACCTTGACCCGGAGCGCCACCCAGGCCGGGCAACAGAATGTCGTCACCGGCACCTCCGAACTCCTGGTCACCCGTGGAACCGCCGGAAATGATGTCATCGCCGTCCTCACCGAACAGAATATCCGGGCCATCGCCACCGTAGATCTCGTCGTTACCGTCTCCGCCATGCACCAGATCAGTGTCGCCGCCGGCATCGATGTAGTCATTGCCAGCGCCACCGTACAACTCGTCGATCCCGGCTTCACCGTAGAGGTGATCGTTACCGTTACCGCCAATCACCACATCGAGGGCACCTGCGCTGGTCCCGGCATAAATGGTGTCGTCCCCTTCACCGCCATCGAGGAAGTCTTCGATATCACCGCCGTAGATCACATCGTTGCCGTCACCGCCATAGATATGGTCGGCACCGGCCTTGCCATCGAGAATGTCATCGCCACCTTCGCCATAGATCGTATCGTCGCCATCGCCAGCGTCGAGCCAGTCGTTGTAGTCGGTGCCAGACAATACTTCGTGCGAGTTGTAGCCCACTGCCGCAGTGCCATCAGGGTTCTGGCCCTGGTCCGGACGGTAGTCACGGATATAGGTTTGAGCGGTATGCGTTTCCGGATTGGTCAGGCTGACCAGCAAGCCATTACCGCCAATCCCGCCCGTGCCACCGGTTGAGTAAACGCCGACATGGTTCGCCGCAATCAGCGTGCCGTATTTGTGCTCGCTCTTGTACGCCGTCGCACTCGCGCCGGAGTCGGTGTTGCTCAGTTCGATGTAGCTGTCGGCGTAACCGAATACATCACCGGCCAGGTGCCGGGCATCGGTGGTGCGTTCAATGATGTCCTTGAATTGCTCGGTCACTACCTGTTCGTTGAGGTTGGTCATCGCCGGCAAGCCGAGGTCGAGGCGGAACAGGTAATAGAAACGGTCGCCATCCATCAACCGTTCCATCTGATCCTCGAAGATAGCGTTGAAGGTGGTGCCCAGTTGCCCGGTGTAGACGTGTTTTTCCGCGAGGCCACCGATCCACAGATCAATCGCGTTGTAGCCGTCGTAACCGGCCACATGATTGCCGTTGGCATCTGCCGCACCGGAAAGGAAATAGGCCGCCTCTTCAGCCGTGACGCTGCCACCGGCATAGTTGGTGGTAACACCTGAGGTATCGGCATCAATGATGGCTTGGGCATGGGCCACGTCACCATCAAATGAATAGGCAGCGATGAAGTTCACCAATGACTCGGGGTGAATCATGTTGTTGGCGAAGTCACTCCAACTGGTATAAGGCGTCAAGCCATCCACGATCAGGTTCGTGTGATGCTGCGCGCCTGCCGGTGACGCCCTTTCCTCGATGAGCGCATCGTGAATCTGCTGACGCGCCTGGTTCAGGGTAGGCAGGCCCAAGTCGCGACCACGAGCCAGGTTGATGGTCGCCAGGTCCAGCGGCTGACCGAGCAGGCCTTGTTGCAAAGCCGGGGTGACAAATTCGTCGATCTCATTGCTGATCTGCCGGGTCATGCCCAAAGCAATGGCCGTCGGCCCTACCTCGGCAAAACCGCCGGGATTGAGGAACGCCTGCTCTAGTGCATAGTGGGTGATCGCACCGGTCAGGTCATAACCGCCACTGGCATTTTTCTCCAGGGCATCGATGGTTTCGCGCAGTTGCGAGTGACCGAAACGGAACGCTGCCTGGCCGTACTCGAGCGAAATATTGGCGTTGATGCCCGAGTCATAGGTCACGAACTCTGGCAAATCCGGGGTGATCAGCCGGGCGTACTGGTCAATCGCAACGTGCTGGTATTCCATTTCCACGGTCAGTTTGGCGGCGTAGAACAGTTTGTCCTGGTCCCAGGACACCGTAAGGCCATCCGCCTGGGTGAAATTGCCGTTGGCATCGGTATAAAAACCACCACTGCCATTGCTGACCTGCACCTGCCAGTTGTGACGCACGTTAACGTCAGTCTGTGCCAGCACTTCGTCTTGCAGATTGATCAGTTGTACGTTGTGGTCTTCATGGAAGACGTGATGGATCGCGGTCAGGCCAAAGTTTTCGTTGACCCTGCCGTCACCGGCAATGTAGTGGTCACCCACCGATTGCAGCAGCAGTTCGTTGGCCACCGCGTAATCGGCACTGCCCGCAGCGGCACTGATGGAGAAGTCGGCAAAATTGACAAAACTGAACAGGTTTTTCGGTCCGGAATTATCGTAATTGATGACCATCCCGAAGGGGTTGTTCGCGTCGAAGGTAATACTGGTGATATGCGCATCCAGAGACATCAGTTTCGCTTGGTCGATATGCAGATCATCGAAGTGCGGATTCATGTCCAGAAGGATCGCCTCACGGGTGTACACCGCTTGCACGCCGGGAGTGCCGGGGTCTGCATCCAACACGTGACCGTTGGCATCGCGCACGCGGAAGTTGGCGACGTCATCCCAGGTCAGATCGTCACGGCCGGTTGCCTGCACATGAGCGCGCAGTTCGCTCAGGGTCGGGAGAGTCTGGTGGGTCAATACGCCATTGAGGGTCCAGGCCGCGTCATTACTCAAGGTGGTGCCATCGAACAGCGCTGCACCAGCAATGAACTGCCCTGGATGATTTGGATCCGCCACCCACTGACGCAGCAATTGCGTCACCGCGTCATTGGAGCCATAAGTCTGGTTCTGGTCGATGTAGGGCGAGTCGAGGTTGACGTATTGCGCCTGCCCCTGCCCGTCCACTTCGCTGACGGAGGCCCGGTGTACCTTGATCGAGTACACAGGCTGCCCATCCGGACCGATCGAACCGTACAGCGGGTCGTCCGGCGCAAGGGGAATAGTGATCGTTGCGTTTTGATTGGGCTTGTTGATGAAGTCCAGCCCATGATCAAAGAACTGTCCAAACAGGGTGAACCAGCCAGTGGTCGACGGGTCGCCGGCGACAGTATTCTGGTTTCGGATGTAGTACTGGCCGGAGTCCGGCGACGTGGTATCGACTTCGCCAATGGTACCCAGGATTCCCGGATCCGTGACGATCGCAACCCCCGTGGCAGTGTGCTGTATATGCCCGTTGGCATCGGTGGCAAACGTCACTCCGCCACTGACGATGGTCTGGCTGATCATCCGTGGCGTGTAGTCCACCAGTGAAGCTGTCGGAAGGCTATACAGTGAACTACTGTCAATCATGGGTGTAGCGTCCACAGGGACACCCGCCCCCGTCAATGCGGAATTGCTCAGGTTCTGCTGGACGTAGTGTGTGTAGTCCGCATGGGTCAGGCGTATGAAGTTCTGGCCGAAACTGCCCCAGGCCTGCCCATCCAGAGTCATGTTATTGAAGTGCCCCGATACGTTGCGCAAGCCGATCGGGTCGCGGGCACCGTTGTACCAGATGGCTTCACCAAGAGGTGCGTCAAGCGGATTGAAACTTCCCAGCACGCCGAGCACATGGACACTACCATCCGAGCCCTGATAGCCGTAGAGCGGATCACCGGCGGCGTTATAACCGACGACATGAATGGTCGGAAAGGAAACCTGCTGATCAAGAAACGAAATATCTTTTTGATTGAGGGTGAAGCGCTTTAGCTCATACATGGCAATCTCCAGATCTACTTTGAGTTGCAGGGATTTCCAGCCGACATATCACTATGTTCAGGGAACCAGCCCGATGGAAAAAGATGCAAAAGTCGAATCAAAAAACGAGACTTTCATAGCGGACGAGACTGAGACTTTGGTCGGACCAGACTCTGTTTCCGATGTGGCTCGCAAGGGAATTTGGCGCACCCGGATAAAGGCCCAGACGCGCAAGCTGAGTCGCTCGGCCCAATTTGTCATTGCCGCGGCGGTGATCCTGGGGTTGACCATGTTCTTCGTCGGCAAACTGGTGAGCGAACGAATAGAAAGTGCTGCGGTGCAAAGCGCGGCAGAAGCAGGCGCCCACTACATGGAAGCGTTTCTGGAGCCCTATGTGCAGGAGATGGGGCGGGACGAAAGCCTCTCGGCTGAAAGTGTCAAATCCCTGGACCGCCTCATGGAAAACAGTTCGCTAAACCAGCACATTGTCTCGATCAAGATCTGGCGAGCGGATGGCATGGTGGTCTACAGCACGAATAAAGCCATCACCAATCGCGTCTTCCCAACAGACGAGATCACCGAGGCGCTCAAGGGAAACGTGGTCACCGACCTTGAAGAGCTGAGCCAGGATGAAAACGAGTTCGAGCGCAAACTCAACCTGCCGCTCTATGAGATCTACGCCCCCCTGCGGGATTTCAACTCAAGGAAAGTGATCGCGGTGGGCGAGTTTTATGAAAGGGCCGAAAGTCTGGAGCGTGAAATCAATCGCGTCCGACAGCAGGTATGGATAGTCGTCGGTGCCGCGACATTGGCGATGCTGACGCTGCTTTTTTTCATCGTGCGACGCGGCGACAATATTATCGAGCAACAACAAGTGGCACTGCGCTTACGGCTGATGGAGCAAACTCGCCTGCGCATCAGCAATGCCGCACTCCAGCGCAAAATGGCGACGGCGACCCAGGAGTTTTCCCGGATCAATGAACTCAACTTGCGGCGCATTGGTGCAGACCTGCACGATGGGCCGGCGCAGTTATTGACCTTGATTCTGATCTGGCTCGACGAGTTGGCCGATAACGGCTCGGCTGTCGATCAGGAGGCGCTGGAAACCATTCGTGGTGCCGCCACCGACGCATTGCGGGAGGTCCGCGATTTATCACGAGGTCTGGCACTTCCGGAAATCAACGACCTGAGTCTGGTGGAAGAGTTGCAACTGGTGGCGCAACGTCACGAGCAACGCACCGGCACCAGGGTCACCCTGGCCCTAGGGCCGCTACCAGAGGCCACGCCGCTGCCGCTCAAACTCTGTTTGTACCGTTTTGTCCAGGAAACCCTCAACAATGCTTACCGTCATGCCAACGGCGAGGGTCAGGTCATCCAGGCGCAATACATTGATCAGGTATTAAATATCAGCGTCAGGGATAGTGGTCCGGGTATGGCGGAGGATGCCATGCAACTCGATACATCCGGCAGAACCCGATTGGGGCTCGCCGGTTTGCGTTATCGCGTTGAATCGCTGGGCGGGTTGTTCAGTATCGACTCTTGTAACTCAGGGACGTCGGTCAATGCACAGTTCAAACTTTAGTCAGAAGCGGGTTCGGGCATCGACTGATGTTTTCCCTACGCCGATGTGAAATCGCCCGAGAGCTTCGCGCTCCCTGTAATAGCGTAGGGCCGCGACCGCTTCGACACGATTTCGGGCATGCAGTTTCTGCATCACACAGGTCATGTAGTGCTTGACGGTTTTTTCACTGATCAACAGCTTTGACGCAACCTCTCTATTGGTCAGTCCCTTGGAAACTTCATAAATAACCTGTTCCTCGCGCAGGGTCAGATCAAACGTGTGAATCTCCGCTGCGTGTGTCTTGAAGGTACTCAGCAGTTTGTTGACAAAATCAGGGGTGATATACGTCTGCCCCTTGGCAACCAACCGGATCGCCAAGACCAGTTCCGGTCCGCTGACACCTTTCAACACATACCCGAGCGCGCCGGCCTCCAGCGCCAAAAAAGCGTCATTTTCGGACTCTGAAACCGTCAGCATCAGCACCTTCACATCCGACAGTTCAGTGGAAATGAACCGCACCGCGGCGAAAACATCACCCGGCATATTGACGTCCATCAGCATCACATCCGGACGCACCCTCTGGGCAATTTCCCTGGCCTCATCCGCGTTGGCGCCCTGCTCCACGACCTGCAGATCCGCCCTTCTTTTCAATATGTTGGCAACGCCCTCACGCAACAACGGGTGGTCGTCGACAATGCAGATACGAATGAACGGATTCATGACGCGCTCCCGAAAGGATTAGCACTCGAACCACAGATCATTGATTAATAGCAGGAAACCCGAGATGACACCGGTCACCCGTCGTGTTTCCCAGGCTGCGGGCGTACGGAAATCAGACTTAAGTCTGATAAAAATCGATCATCAACAAACAATCGCCATTACAAATATACAAACATTTACACCGCAACCCATTGTTTTTAAACACCCATAAAAACGTCTAAAAACAGACAGCCTCATAAAACCCGGATACATCTTTATCCGACCAACAGTCGCTCTCCTACGCTCAGGATTCAGTGCGACAGGCACTCCACAAATCAAATTTTTCGACATTTTGCAGGTCAGGGATCAACCCGGACATACGACCGTGTAATGACCGAGCAATACATCTGTAGCCGAAAGGGGAGAACGTCTCGCGAACCAAGTGAATTGCGGACCAGCCCAATAATTGCGGACCAGAAACAAACAAGGGTTTGCATCAGCTTTCGCCCGCAAACCCTTGATTTTAGATGGTGCCCGAAGCCGGAATCGAACCGGCACGCCCTTACGAGCGGGGGATTTTAAGTCCCATGCGTCTACCAGTTTCGCCATTCGGGCGGTAGCGCGGTGAAGCGTCCAGGTTTTGCCAAATAACGATCCGGCAGTTCTGACGCCTGTGCAGCAGAGGTGGAAATATATACATCCCGCCCCGGTGAAGCAAGTTCGCAAATACCCTTTTCAAGACTAAATCTTGCAGGCAGCTGCGAATAAAAAAGCTCCGTAAATCATAGATCTACGGAGCTTGTTTATTAGTGGAGGCCGAGGTCGGAATCGAACCGGCGTAGGCGGATTTGCAATCCGCTGCATAACCATTTTGCTACTCGGCCTCAAAACATTTGATATCTAGTAGCGCGACATCAAATGCGTACAAACTTGGAGCGGGAAACGAGACTCGAACTCGCGACCCCGACCTTGGCAAGGTCGTGCTCTACCAACTGAGCTATTCCCGCGTCTTGGTGTGGCGCATTCTATAGAATCCAGAAGCCCCGTCAACCCTTTGATTCAAAAAAGTTTTATTTCTTTTCAACGTCGGTCTTCAGATGTGGCCAGGCAGCCCGCAGGTACTGGACCATCGACCACAAAGTCAGGCCGGCCGACACCATCAGCAAGGTGTAGCCCAGCAAGACCCAGAAACTGAAATCCTTGGGATTGGCCAGCAGGATCACCAACGCGAGCATTTGCGCGGCGGTTTTCCATTTGCCAAGGTTCGATACGGCGACGTGGGCACGCGCGCCCAGTTCGGCCATCCATTCGCGCAGGGCCGAGACGACAATCTCGCGACCGATGATCACGGCAGCCGGCAGCGTGAGCCACAGGTTTCCGTGTTCCTGCACCAACAGTACCAGTGCAACCGCGACCATCAGCTTGTCGGCAACCGGATCGAGAAAAGCCCCGAACGGTGTGCTTTGTTCCAGGCGGCGGGCCAGGTACCCGTCCAGCCAGTCGGTGGCTGCAGCAAAGGCGAAGACCGAGGCCGAAGCCAGGAAGCTCCAGTGGTAAGGCAGGTAGAACAGCAAAATGAAGATCGGAATGAGCAGAACGCGTAGAACGGTAATCAGATTAGGGATATTCATCGGCACAACTGGCTACGAGGTGAGGGGGCATTCTACTCGCTGTGCAGATTTGCATAAATCAACTCTGCGAGCTTTTTACTGATCCCGGGGGCTTTGGCAATTTCTTCGATGCTTGCACGAGACAGCTCCTGCAATCCACCAAAATGTTTCAACAAATCCCGCCGACGTGTTGGACCGACGCCAGCAACGCCTTCCAGTGTAGACGTGCGGCGGGTTTTTCCACGCCGGGCGCGGTGCCCGGTGATGGCAAATCTGTGGGCTTCGTCGCGAATCTGCTGGATCAGATGCAGCGCGGGTGAATCGCCGCGCAAGGTGAACTCATGCGCGGCGTCGTTCAGGTACAGGGTTTCGAAACCGGCCTTGCGCGTCGCGCCTTTTGCCACGCCGAGCAGGATCAGATCAGGTACTGCCAGTTCATCGAGCACGTCACGGGCCATGGACAACTGACCTTTACCGCCATCCACCAGCAGGATATCCGGCAGCTTGCCCTCCCCGTCCTTCAGTTTGCTGAAGCGCCGGGTCAACGCCTGGTGCATCGCCGCGTAATCATCGCCGGCCGTAACGCCTTCGATGTTGTACCGGCGGTAATCGGACTTGATCGGGCCTTCGGGGCCGAAGACCACGCAAGACGCCACTGTCGCCTCGCCACTGGAATGACTGATGTCGTAGCACTCCAGGCGTTGTGGAGGCTCATCCAGTTTCAGCACCTCGGCCAGCGCATCGAAGCGCGCCGTAATGTGCTGACGATTCGCCAGGCGCGCACTCAGCGCCTGCTCGGCATTGGTCACCGCCAATTGCTGCCAGCGCGCTCGCGTACCACGCACGCGATGGCTGATGGTCAGTTCACGACCGCGCAGCTCGTCGATGGCCGCGATCAGTGTTGGAAAGTCATCGTGGACCACATTGACGATCAACTCGCTGGGCAAGTCGCGTTCAGGGCTGCTAATGAAGTACTGACCAAGAAACGCGGCCATGACTTCAGAAACGTCTTCTTCAATACCGACTTGCGGGAAGAAGTTCTTGCTGCCCAACACCCGCCCGCCCCGCACGCTGATCAAGTGCACACAGGCACCACCTGGGTTGACGAACGCGGCGATCACATCGACGTCCCCGGTCCCGCCTTCCATGCTCTGTTGGTCCTGGACCCGGCGCAGCAACGCAATCTGGTCCCGCAGCTCGGCCGCTCGCTCGAACTCCAGGTTGATCGCCGCCTCTTCCATCCCGGCAGACAACTCGTCAGTCAGCGCGTTGCTGCGCCCCTCAAGAAACATCACCGAGTGGCGCACATCTTCGGCGTACACCTGAGGCTCCACCAGCCCGACGCAGGGCGCCTTGCAGCGTTTGATCTGGTATTGCAGGCAAGGACGGGTGCGGTTCTTGTAATAGCTGTCTTCGCATTGCCGAACGAAAAACGTCTTTTGCAGCAGGCTCAGGCTTTCGCGGATCGCGCCGGCGCTGGGGTAAGGACCGAAATATTTGCCCTTGGCCTTTTTCGCACCGCGATGAATGCTCAGGCGCGGAAACTCTCCGTCGGAGAGATAGACATAGGGGTAGGATTTGTCGTCGCGCAGCAGGATGTTATAGGGCGGGCGCCATTCCTTGATCAGCGTCTGCTCAAGCAGCAAGGCTTCGGTTTCGTTGGCCGTGATCGTCGTTTCGACCTGGGCGATACGCGCCACCAGTGCGGCAGTCTTGGGGGCTAGCCCGGTCTTGCGAAAGTAACTCGACAGGCGATTCTTGAGGTTTTTCGCCTTGCCGACGTAAAGCAACCGCGCTTCGCTGTCGAACATGCGGTACACGCCGGGGCGACCGCTGACGGTCGACAGAAAGGCGCTCGGATCAAAGGTTTCGGTCATTTTCAGAGGCTGGCGTCGACCATGCCATGACGCACCGCCAACAGCGTCAACTCGACATCACTGCTGATCGAAAGCTTTTCGAAGATGCGGTAACGGTAGGTGTTCACGGTTTTCGGGGACAGGCACAATTTGTCGGAAATGATCTGTACTTTCTGGCAGCCGACGATCATCAGCGCTATCTGGATTTCCCGCTCGGACAGGGCATCGAAAGGCGAGTCGTTGGTGGGCTGGAAGGACTTGATCGCCAGTTGCTGGGCAATTTGCGGGCTGATGTAGCGTTGCCCGGCAAACACCAGGCGGATGGCCTGGACCATTTCCGGCAAACCTGCCCCCTTGGTCAGGTACCCTGCCGCACCGGCTTGCAACAGCCGCGTAGGAAACGGGTCTTCTTCACACACGGTCACCGCGACGACCTTGATATCCGGATGACTGCGCAATAATTTGCGAGTGGCCTCAAGACCGCCGATACCCGGCATCTTGACGTCCATCAACACCACATCGGGTTTCAGCTCACGCGCCTTGAGCAGGGATTCTTCACCCGACTCGGCCTGGCCGACTACTTGCAGGCCATCGATGTCAGCCAGCATTCGTGTAATGCCTGTACGAACGAGATCATGGTCATCGACTACTAGCACCCTAATCAAGCAGACACCTCGCGATATGGTCTTATTGGGTTGCCAGACACCTTAGCAAAAAGCATCTGGCAGACCTAGCGGAAAGCATCAGATTAAAAGTTTCAATTCATCTTGAAAGGCCAGTCGCAAACGCGTTGCGGCAACGTCATGGACTGATATCAAGCTGCATTCTCAGGAAACATTCATCCTTACCCACCACTGTGAATCCTTTGCGCTCGTACAACGCCCGTGCCGGGTTATTTTCAAAAACCGTCAAGCGTAACGCCGGTCGCCGCTCCTGGTGCGCGACTGCCAGCACCTGATCGATTGCCCAGGAACCCATGCCCAGCCCGCGAAACGCTTCGACGACTTGCAGTTCGCGGATGTACAACGCTCTGGCATCACGGCTCAAGCTCACATAACCCAACAACTGATCGCCGCTTGTCAGCAAGCGGTTGTCCCGCCCTGCCCAGGCCACGTCAAAAGCTTCGTCCTGCCACATCAGGTCGTGCCGAATGTAGTAGCGCAGCATGTTTTTACAGGTCAGTTGGCGGGCGAAGGCCAGGTCCTCTGGCGTGGCCGCACGCCATGCGCAGTCCATCACGCCGGCTCCACGGCGACGACTGCCCCGCTCCAGCCCTCGCTGTTGCGCCGAGCCACAACCATCTGGCTGCCGGTACCGGTGGCGGCCGCAATCAACAAACCGTCCGACGCCCAGATCGCGCTACGTCCTGCCGACGCCCAGCCACCTGTCGCGCCACCATGATTGGCCATCAACACCACCATGGCGTGCTCCGCGGCATAGCCTTGCAGCAACGCGGTATCCGCGACGTAGCCGTTTTCCGTGATCAGCACGCCTGCGGCGTAGACACCTGCACCCTGGCACGCCGCAGCAGCCGCATGGCTGGCGTGGGAAAAGTCGGCGCAGACCGCTAGTGCAATCGTGTCTGTCCCGATGGTCAGGGGCTCACCCCCGGCGCCCGGTGCAAACACCACTTCTTCCCCAGGATGCAGATGCTGCTTGCTGTAGACCCCAAGCGAACCATCGGCCCCCAGCACCAGCGCACCAATTAGAACCGGCGAGTTATCCGACAGCCGAATCGGCATACCGACAACCGCCGTCACACCGACTGCCCGGGCGAGGTCCCGCAGCGGTTGCAGGATGGCGGCATCCGGCACAATGGCCAGCTCGTCCGCGAGCCCGCGTTCGTAGCCGGTCAGCGACAGCTCAGGGAATACCAGCAACTGCACGCCCTGCTCCGCGGCTGCCGCGATGAAGCGTTGGTGCCTGGCGATATTGCCGGCAAGGTCTCCGGCGATGGAGATCGATTGGGCTGCGGCGATGGTCAGCGGAAACATGAAGCGTCCTTGTGTCGATGTGTTTTGGAACAGACGCAGAGTTTGTCACAACCCGCAGGCCACTCAAGCGATAGAAAACCCTGTCGCCGGCCAATAGCATTTTCTGATTGAATCTGCGCACCGGCCTCTAGTAAGCTCGACCCATCCATCGGAGACAGACCATGTTCAACACCCTCTCACAGCTTCGTACCGCCAGCGCCCTGCGCTCGGTTGCGGCTGCCCGGGTGAACGACGGTTGTGCTCCGGTCAGCTTTTATTTTGGGTATTGGTTTAGCCACTGGCGCGCCTGATACCCACACGGCGCCCACTTTAAACGGGTCGCCACCAGAGAATTCTCAACCCCCGGTCGGCCTCCCGACCGGGGGTTTTGTTTTTTCAGCCCCCACACTTTTAGCGACACACCAGACATTTAGAGGATTCAGAGCATGAACTACGCCACTTATTACCGTTACGACAGTTTTACCGCCTGGCGATTTACCACCCTCCGCTCGGGACAGCCTGCCGCCTCCGATCGGTCACCCACAGGTGGCAAGCACACACACACAGCCAGTCTGGCCAATTGTCGAACACCCCAGTAGGGCCGAGCGCGCGGGCACGAACCCGCCACCAGCCCAGGAAGCCTTGAATATGAACTCGTCCGTCTCCGCACTGCCGCTGTCCACCTTGAGCCCTGCCAATGAAGCGCTGACCCTGCGTCTGCCCAGCTCATTGCAACTCAAACAGCAATTGCCCCTCGGCAACATCCTGACCCAGCAAGTCGCCACCCACCGCCAGGCGGTTCGCGCGATCCTCAACGGTGAAGACTCCCGTCTGCTGGTCATCGTAGGCCCATGCTCGATCCACGATCCGGAATCAGCCCTCGAATACGCCGGCAACCTTGCCCGCCTCGCCACCGAAGTCAGTGACGAAATGCTCCTGGTGATGCGCGCCTACGTCGAAAAACCCCGTACCACGGTTGGCTGGAAAGGG
Source organism: Pseudomonas laurylsulfatiphila (assembly GCF_002934665.1). Classification (GTDB taxonomy): domain Bacteria; phylum Pseudomonadota; class Gammaproteobacteria; order Pseudomonadales; family Pseudomonadaceae; genus Aquipseudomonas; species Aquipseudomonas laurylsulfatiphila. The sequence continues at coordinate 256,208 of NZ_NIRS01000001.1, forward strand.
TTGGCCTACGATCCGCACCTGGATGGCAGCGATGACATGGCTGCCGGCCTGACGCTGTCCCGCGAGCTGATGCGTGAAATGCTACGCCTGGGCTTGCCCGTTGCGACTGAACTGCTGCAGCCGATGGCCGCCGGCTACTTCGACGACCTGTTGAGCTGGGTGGCGATCGGCGCCCGGACCACGGAATCGCAGATCCATCGGGAAATGGCCAGCGGCCTGGGCATGCCTGTCGGGTTCAAGAACGGGACTGACGGCGGTGTCGCTGTCGCCAGCGACGCCATGCGTTCCGCCGCCCATCCGCATCGCCATTTCGGTGTCGACAGCCAGGGACATCCGGCGATCATTCAAACCCCGGGCAATGCGGACACTCACCTGGTATTGCGCGGCGGCCATCGCGGTCCGAACTACGACAGCGCCAGCGTCGCCCGGGTGAACAGTGACTTGACCCGGCTCAGGATTCCGGCCCGGATCATGGTCGATTGCAGTCACGCCAACAGCGGCAAAGACCCGTTGCGCCAGCCAGCCGTGTTCAACGATGTACTTGAACAGCGTCTGCAAGGTGATCGTTCGCTGATCGGCATGATGATCGAGAGCCATTTGTTCGAGGGCTGTCAGCCGTTGAGTTCGTCAATGCAATACGGTGTGTCAGTGACCGATGGCTGCCTAGGTTGGGCCGGGACAGAACAACTGTTGCTTGAAGCGGCAGGTCGGCTGCGAGTGCAAGACAACGCCCGGTAACCGGCATCACCTGTCCGCCCTCCGGCCTTCATCTGAAGACTGGAGGGCAAATGGCGATCAATGCCCCATCAGGGATTGCACCTGAACCCGTGTCACCCCGGATTGCTGAGAGGTGCCATCAAGGCGTTCGACCGAACAGGAAATACGGATCGCAGAATCTCGATGCTCCCTCCAGAACCGGTAGGGAACGATGAATATCAACGGCTCGCCCGCGGTGTCTCTGGTGATTTCGCGCTCGTCACGGTGATTGAATTTCTCCCCGTCACATCTCAGGCAAACCAGCTCCCCTTTTTCAGCCCTGGGGTTTTCGATGACGACGGTCACGCCATCCTGCGCATCAAGCAGATCCACCCAACCTTCGTCGGCTTCCAGCACCATGGGTGCTGGCAGTGGTCCCCGCTCCATCTTGCCAATCATCAGTGTCGTTGCTTCAGAGTAACGAGGACCATGCCCTGCTTGCTTGACGCAATAATCGACGGAAACCGAGGAACCCAGATTGAGCGCAACGCACTCCGGACTAACCCAAAACGACAGTTCGCCCCCCACCGCAAAGGACTCGACCTTGAGTGCATCACTGAAACTTGCTTCGACCGAAACACCAGCCCAGGTCAGCAACACCCAGTCGCCCGCCGTCATGCGCGCATAGGGTTTGATTGTAACGATCGCCCCTTCCTTGACCCGATCCGGATCAAGCGTTCTACCCACCGCGTCGTTCACCGTCGCGGGTAACAGGTCTGACTGCACATCACCCACACACAGCTGCAAACGATGGGAATGCACGAGCCCGGTAAAACGACTGCTCAGGAGCGAGTAGCTGATTTCGAGTGAGCCACCGTCGAGCGCCTCGATATAAGCGCTGCTCACGGCAAAGATCATGTCCTCGCCGACCCGCTCGTCACTGACAAAACGCGTCACCTGATGATTGCAAGCGAGGCCATCGGCATCCAGACCCGCCCAATTCAATAGCAATTTGTCGCCGCAGGTCATGCCTGGGTATGGGCGGACCCTGATCACGGCTTTTCGGTCAGAGGGGTTCAGAACGCCGTTTTCCGCCTGCTCCAGTACGGGCGGTGGCAAGGGTTGCAGTACGAGATTCAAGGTGTCGGGTTCATAAACAGTCATTCATTCGCTCCATTCCTTGGAATAAACACCGAACGGGTGGCCGGCTTTGGATGACGTCTATTGAACCTCACGACTATCCGCCGTGATGTCGGCCTCTCACTCAGCCTCGCTCGGAAAGTCGATACATGTGAAGTAGGTCTTTGATCAAGAGCCACCTGATTGCCGTGAAAAATCGTCAAGCGATTCCGACTAAAGCCTCAGCAGATCTTGAGCATTCACACTTGCTCTATTCCGCTTTCCGCAAGTTCCGGCGGACTTTTCATACATCGCGCCACCCTCGAGTGTTTTAGAGTGAAGCGCAACGCAGTCCCGACGAACTTCTGTGCAAAGGTGTGAATATGCAAAGGAATGCAAGCACTCGTTATCCAATACTGCTGATCCACGGCCTTTTCGGCTTCGAAAGAATCGGCAAGTTCGAGCTGTTTCACGACATCAGGCAGGCGCTGAGGAACGCCGGAGCAAGGGTGTTCGTTCCCCACTTGTCGGCCATCCACGACAACGAAGTGCGCGGTAACCAATTGCTCATGCAGATCGAGCGGGTACTGGAAGGAACCGGTGCGCACAAAGTCAACCTCATAGGCCATAGCCAGGGTGCACTGGCCGCACGTTATGCCGCAGCGGTTGCGCCACACTGTGTGGCATCGGTGACTTCCGTCAGCGGGCCGAACCATGGCTCGGAGCTCGCCGATTTCCTACGCAAGGCATTGACACCGGGCCGTCTGCCGGACCATGTGGCCGAGACGGTGGTGACCCTCTTCGCCGACTTCCTCGCGACCTTGAGCGACAACCAGTACCAGCCGCAGAACGCCATTGCCGCCCTCAATGCCCTGACCACCGAAGGCGTAGGCGCATTCAACGACAAATACCCGCAAGGGCTGCCCGCCACCTGGGGCGGCAAGGGGCGCGAACGGGTCAACGGTGTTCGTTACTACTCGTGGAGCGGCGTACTGCAGTCAAATTTGCTCAAGGAAGGGCTCAATGCGCTCGATCCGCTCAACGCTTTCTGTCGGGTCCTTTCTGGCTATTTCGTCACGGAAGCCGGGCAGAACGACGGTTTGGTCGGTCGCTTCAGTTCTCACCTGGGCACGGTTATCCGTTCCGACTATGCACTGGGTCATCTGGACACCCTTGGCCAGCCGGCCGGCCAGTTGCGCACAGGTGTCGACCCGGTCGAACTGTATGTCCGGCATGCCGAGCGCTTGAGCGCCGCCGGCCTTTGAGCGGCTACCTGCCGTGGATCGCGAATGGAACGGAACTTTGAGGAGAAATAGCTCACTGAATCCGGTAGGCTCCGCATTTTACCGAATATTGAAAGGAGTATTTTTCCATGGCCAAAGCCACTGCCCGTCACATCCTGGTTGCCTCGGAAGCCAAGTGCAACGAACTCAAGACTCAAATCGAGGCTGGCGCCGATTTCGCCGAAGTTGCCAAGGCAAACTCCACCTGCCCTTCCAGCCGCCAGGGCGGTGATCTGGGTTCGTTCGGTCCAGGCCAGATGGTCAAGGAATTCGACACCGTGGTCTTCAGCGCGCCGCTCAACGTGGTCCAGGGCCCGGTCAAGACCCAGTTCGGTTACCACCTGCTGGAAGTGACCAGCCGTCAGGACTGATCGACGCTTGAGCTATCCACACAACGGCCCGCCTTTTGGTGGGCCGTTGTGTTTCACACGCGTAATTCGGCTGGCGAGGGACGCGCCGCTAGCGTACAAATTGTCGTTAACGACCACCCGGCTCTAAGGCTGACAATGCGACTGGCTTTCCCTACCTTGTTGTTCACGGCCGTGGCCCTGCTGTCGGGTGCCGCGGGTGTGAATGCGGCACCGCAACCGGCAATGACCGTGTACGGCGAACCGGCAAAATACCCTGCCGGTTTCAGTCATTTTGCCTACACCAATCCACTGGCCCCCAAAGGCGGCACGATGCGGCGATCGGCGATCGAAATCGGCCAGTTCGATCATGTCCTGCCTTACATCGACAAAGGCATCGGCGTCACCCAGATCGACGGTTTGCTCTATTCGCCGCTGGCCCAGCGCTCGCTGGACGAGCCGTACACCGTGTATGGCCTGGTGGCAGAGAAGATGGAGCGTTCCGAGGACGGCCTGTCGCTGCGTTTTTACCTCAACCCCAAGGCGCGTTTTGCCGATGGCAAAGCCATTACCGCCGAAGACGTGCGCTATACCTTCGACCTGCTGATGACCCAGGGCAGCCTGCGTTACCGCACCCAGTTCGCCGACGTCAAAGGCGTCGAAGTGGAATCACCGCTGACTATCCGCTTCGATTTCAAGAACAACGAAAATCGCACCCTGCCGCTGGATATCGCGACCCTGCCGGTGTTTCCCGAACACTGGTGGAAGACTCGCGATTTCGCCGGTGGCGGCGGCTATGAAGCGCCGTTGGGCAGCGGCCCCTATAAAGTCGGCAAGATCGACTCCGGGCGCAGCATCACCTTCGAGCGCAATCCCGACTGGTGGGGCAAGGACCTGCCGGTCAGCCGTGGCCTGTACAACTTCGATCATTTCAGCATCGAGTACTTCGGCGATACCGACGTGGCGCGCCAGGTCCTGCGCGGTGGCGCCTATGATTACAACCGGGAATTTTCCGCCACCGGTTATTCCATCGGCTATGACAGCCCGGCCCTGAGCGACGGTCGCCTGCAAAAGGCCCACCTCGCCACCGAGGCGCCGCAGCCGGCCCAGGGTTTTGTGTTCAATCTGCAAAAGCCCATGTTCCAGGACCGTCGCGTGCGCCAGGCGCTGGTGATGCTGTGGGACTTCGAGTGGAGCAACCGGCAGATGATGCGCGACATGTACATTCGCCAGCAGAGCTTTTTCTCCAACACCGATCTCGCCGCCCGGCAACTGCCGGATGCCGGGGAGCTGGCGATTCTCGAACCGCTACGCGGGCAAATTCCCGACGAAGTCTTCACCCAGGTGTTCGAGGCGCCGAAGACCGACGGCAGCGGCGTGATACGCGACAAGCAACTACAGGCCCTGGACTTGCTCGAACAGGCCGGCTGGAAACCCGAAGGCGACCAACTGGTCAACGCCGAGGGCGAGCCGCTGAGTTTCACCTTCCTGGTCAGCCAGAACGGCATGGACCGTCTGCTGTTGCCCTATAAACGCACGCTGAAACAGATCGGCATCGACCTCAATATCCGCCGCATCGACTCGTCCCAGTACGTCAATCGCCTGATGAGCCGCGACTACGACATGATCGTCACTGGCTACCCCGTCACCACCTCTCCGGGAGGCGAACTGCTCAATTACTTCGGTTCCGAGGCGGCCACCGACCCCGGTTCCAACAACTACATGGTGTTGAAGAACCCGGCAGTGGACACCCTGATCACCGGGCTTATCCGCGCCACCACCCAGGCTGACATGCTGCGCTACGCCCATGCCCTGGACCGGGTGCTGCAATGGAATTACTACTGGATTCCCAACTATTACCCGCCGGGCACCTCGACGGTGTGGTGGAACCGCTTCGGCATCCCGAACGTGCAAGCGAGCAATGACGAAGCCGTCGAGAGCTGGTGGGAGATGAGCACTACGCCATTGACCAACCAACAGATGACGGCCGAGCGTATCAGCCGTGGCAAACCCGGAGGGCCGCACTGATGTGGGCTTACATACTGCGGCGCCTGCTGCTGATCATTCCGACGCTGGTGATCATTCTTCTGGTCAACTTTGTCATCGTTCAGGCCGCGCCGGGCGGGCCGGTCGAGCAGGCCATCGCACACTTGCAGGGCATCGGCGGTGCCGCGGTTGGCGGCGGCTCCGGCGAATCCATCAGCGGCAAGTCCCGGGCCAGTCGCGGGCTTGATCCGCAGCTGATCAAGGACATTGAAAAACAGTACGGCTTCGATAAACCGGCACACGAACGCCTCTGGCTGATGCTCACCAGCTACGCGCGCCTGGACTTCGGCAAGAGTTTCTTCCGCGGCGCCACCGTCACCGACCTGATCCTCGAGAAAATGCCCGTGACCATTTCCCTCGGACTCTGGGCGACGCTGATCACTTACCTGGTGTCGATTCCCCTGGGTATCCGCAAGGCCGTGCACCATGGCAGCCATTTCGACATCTGGAGCAGTACCGCGATCATCATCGGCTATGCCATGCCGGCGTTCCTGTTTGCGATGTTCCTGATTGTGGTGTTTGCCGGCGGCACTTCACTGAACTGGTTCCCCGTTCGCGGGCTGGTCTCGGACAACTTCGAATCGCTGTCGACCATTGGCAAAGTGGCCGATTACTTCTGGCATCTGGTGTTGCCGGTCACCGCGCTGGTGATTGGCGGTTTCGCCACGCTGACCATCCTGACCAAGAACTCGTTCCTCAATGAAATCACCCGCCAGTACGTGGTCACTGCCCGGGCCAAGGGTTTGAGTGAACGACGGGTGCTCTATGGACACGTGTTCCGCAACGCCATGCTGCTGGTGGTGTCGGGCATTCCCCAGGCGTTCATCAGTGTGTTTTTTGCCGGCTCCCTGCTGATCGAAGTGATCTTCTCCCTCGACGGCCTGGGCCGCATGAGTTACGAAGCAGCGGTATCCCGGGACTATCCGGTGGTGTTCGGCTCGTTGTTCATCTTCACCCTGTTTGGCCTATTGATAAAACTGGTGGGCGACCTCTGCTACACCCTGGTCGACCCGCGTATCGACTTCGCCGCGAGGAACGCCTGATGCTCAAGCTTTCACCGCTGGCGCGCCGGCGCTTCGAGCGTTTCAAGAAAAACCGCCGGGGCTGGTGGTCGCTCTGGCTGTTTGTCGGCCTGTTCCTGATGACCCTGGGCGGCGAACTGATCGCCAACGACAAACCGCTGATGGTCAGCTATCAAGGCCAGTGGTACTTCCCGGTGTTCAAGCGCCACACCGAACAGGAGTTCGGCGGGCAACTGCCGTTCCAGGCCGACTACCGCAGCGACTACGTGCAGCAGCTGATCAAGAAGGATGGTGGCTGGTTGCTCTTTCCACCGATTCCATTCAGTGACGACACGCCCAACTATGACCTGAACAAACCCGCTCCCAGTCCGCCCACCAGCGTCAACTGGCTGGGCACCGACGACCAGGCGCGGGACGTTCTGGCCCGGGTGATCTTCGGTGCCCGGGTGTCAATCCTGTTTGCCTTGATGTTGACGTTTGTCAGCGCGTTGATCGGCATCGCGGCCGGTGCCCTGCAAGGCTATTACGGCGGCTGGGTGGATTTGCTCGGTCAGCGCCTGCTGGAGGTGTGGTCCGGGTTGCCGGTGCTGTACCTGCTGATCATCCTGTCGGGTTTCGTCGAGCCGAATTTCTGGTGGCTGCTGGGAATCATGGCACTGTTTTCATGGCTGGCCCTGGTGGACGTGGTGCGTGCCGAGTTCCTGCGCGGGCGCAACCTGGAATACGTCAAGGCCGCGCGCGCGCTGGGCCTGACCGACCGCAAAGTCATCGTCCGGCACATTCTGCCCAACGCCATGAACGCGACCTTGAGCTACCTGCCGTTCATTCTCACCGGGGCGATTTCCACCCTGACGGCCCTGGACTTCCTCGGCTTCGGCATGCCGGCGGGCAGCGCTTCCCTGGGTGAACTGATCGGCCAGGGCAAGCAGAACCTGCAAGCGCCGTGGCTGGGCCTGACGGCGTTCTTCACCCTGGCGCTGATTCTTTCTTTACTGGTGTTTATCGGCGAGGCGTTGCGAGACGCCTTCGATCCGAGATCTTGAGCGGACGGCTGCAATGACCAACCTGATCGAAATCCGTGACCTCAGCGTGGCCTTCAGCGGCCAGACCGTGGTGCGCAATCTGTGCCTGGACATCCGCCCCGGCGAATGCCTGGCGCTGGTGGGCGAATCGGGATCGGGCAAGTCGGTGACGGCCCACTCGATCCTGCAACTGCTGCCGCAAACCGATACCCGGACAACGGGCAGCATCCGCTATCGCGGCCAGGAACTGGTGGGTGCCGATGTCGGCAAGTTGCGACAACTGCGCGGCAATCGCATTGCGATGATTTTCCAGGAACCGATGACGTCCCTGAACCCGCTGCACAGCATCGAAAAACAGATCGGCGAAACCTTGCTGGTGCACAAAGGCCTGGCGGGCAAAGCGGCGCAAGCGCGGATCCTTGAACTGCTGCACCTGGTGGGCATCCAGAAACCCGAGGAACGCCTCAAGGCCTATCCCCATCAACTTTCCGGCGGCCAGCGCCAGCGGGTGATGATTGCCATGGCCCTGGCGTGCGAGCCGGAACTGCTGATTGCCGACGAACCGACCACCGCGCTGGATGTGACCGTGCAGCGCAAGATCCTGCTGCTGCTCAAGTCCCTGCAACAGCGGCTGGGCATGTCGCTGCTGCTGATCAGCCACGACCTGAATCTGGTGCGCAGTATCGCCCAGCGCGTGTGCGTGATGAAGGCCGGGGAAATCGTCGAGCAAGCACCGTGCGAAACCCTGTTCACCGAACCGAAGCACCCTTACAGCTGCGTATTGCTGCACGCCGAACCCGAAGGCGAAGCCTTGCCCCGGGACGAGCGCGAAAACGTACTGGAGGTGAACGATCTGCAGGTGCGGTTTCCCGTCAGTGGTGGCCTGTTCCAGCGCAAGACCTGGCTGCGTGCCGTCGATGGCATCAGCCTGAACATTCAACGCGGCAAGACCCTGGGCATTGTCGGTGAATCCGGTTCCGGCAAGTCCACACTCGGTCAGGCGATCCTGCGATTGCTCGACTCCGAAGGCAGCATCCGCTTTCAGGGCCAGGCGCTGGATGGCCTGACGCAAAAACAGCTACGGCCGTGGCGCAAGAAAATGCAGGTGGTGTTCCAGGACCCCTTCGGCAGCCTCAGCCCGCGAATGTCGGTGGCGCAGATCATCAGCGAAGGCCTGGAAGTGCACAGCCAGTTGAGCACTGAAGAGTGCAACGCCGAAGTGATCCGCGCACTGAGCGAAGTCGGCCTCGACCCGCAAAGCCGCCATCGCTATCCCCACGAATTCTCCGGTGGCCAGCGCCAGCGCATCGCCATCGCCCGGGCGCTGGTGCTCAAGCCTGCGCTGATCCTGCTCGACGAACCGACTTCGGCGCTGGACCGCACGGTGCAGAAACAGGTGGTCGCCCTGCTCCGCCAGCTCCAGGAAAAGCACGGCCTGACCTACCTGTTCATCAGCCACGACCTGGCGGTGGTCCGCGCCCTGGCCCACGACATGATCGTGATCAAGGACGGCAAGGTGGTGGAACGCGGCGCCAGCCATGAAGTGTTTGACTCACCGCAGCATCCGTACACCAAGGAGCTGTTGGCGGCGGCGTTGTTGGGGCAGGCATAATCCGTTGCATGAAGTTGGACCGAGGCGCGGCCTTCGCGAGCAGGCTCGCTCCCACAGTTGATCTGTGTCGTTCACAAATCCCCTGTGGGAGCGAGCCTGCTCGCGAAGTGGCCGGCACAGGCAAAACATAATCAGGATCAAACCCATGAACACCACCGAAAGCCTCAAGGACTACCAGCGCGTTCGCCTGCTGGCGATCCGCTCGTTGTTCGAAATCATCGAGCAATCGAGCGAGGGCACGGTGATTGTCGACCGCGACGCCAACATCGTCTGGATGAATGAGCGCTACGCCCGGCGCTTCGGCCTGCAATCGGCACAAGTTGCGATCGGCAAGCCCTGCGAAAGCGTGATCCCCGGCAGCCTGTTGCGTGAAGTGGTGCGCACCGGCCGGCCGATTCTGCTAGACATGCAAGACACCCCAAAAGAGCCCCTGGTGGTCATGCGCCTGCCGATTCACGACGATGCCGGCGTGGTCATCGGCGCCATCGGTTTCGCCCTGTTCGACGAACTGCGCAGCCTGTCGCCGATGCTCAAGCGCTACATGAGCATGCAGGAAGAACTGGCCTCCACCCGCTCGCTGCTGCGCGCGCGGCAGACCAAATACAACTTCGCCCATTTCATCGGCACCAGCGCCGCCAGCCTGGAAGTCAAACGCCGCGCCCGGCGCAGTGCGAGTACCGAATCGCCGGTACTGCTGCTCGGCGAAACCGGGACCGGCAAGGAGTTATTGGCCCAGGCCATCCACAATGCCTCGCCCCGCGCGCACAAGGCGTTTGTCAGTATCAACAGTGCGGCGATTCCCGAATCTCTGCTGGAGGCCGAATTCTTCGGCACCGCCCCCGGCGCGTTTACCGGCGCCGACCGCAAGGGGCGCGCCGGCAAATTGCAGATCGCCCAGGGCGGCACCTTGTTCCTCGACGAAATCGGCGACATGCCGCTGCCCCTGCAAAGCAAACTGCTACGAGTACTGCAGGAAAAGGAATTTGAGCCGGTGGGGTCCAATGAAGTGATCCAGAGCGATGTGCGGGTGATCGCCGCGACCTCGACCGACCTGGAAGCGGCGATCAAACGCGGCGAGTTCCGCGCCGACTTGTACTACCGGCTCAACGTGCTGCCGATCCAGGTTCCGCCCCTGCGCGACCGCCTCGATGACGTGCCGGCGCTCAGTGAAGCGATTCTCGAGGAACTGCGCAGCCAGCATGAACTGCACCACGAAGCCTTGGAATTGTTGGGGCAACACGCCTGGCCGGGGAACATCCGAGAATTGCGCAATGTGCTGGAGCGCGCGGCGCTGCTCAGTGATGACTTGCGCCTGACGGCGGCGGACATCCGCGCGGCGATTGGTACGTTCACCCGGGTTGAACGCGTGACGCCCGTGGCCCAGGAGCCCCTTGCCCATGAAACCTTCAGTGCGGCGCGGGAGCGATTCGACCGACAACTGATCGAAACGACCCTTGCGCAATGCGGGGGCAAGGTCATTGAGGCGGCGGCACGATTGGGGCTGGGGCGGTCGACGTTGTACAAGAAGATGGCAGCGCTGGGGATTGTTGAGTCTCTATAAAGAGACACAATTCTCATTTATAGGACGCACTGCGCGCGAATCGCTGGCAAGCCAGCTCCTACAGGTTTACGCAATCCCCTTTAGGAGCTGGCTGCCAGCGATGAGGCCAGTACAGCCAACACACGTCTCCAAATTGAGACAAAACCACCCAGGAAACTCACGAAAATACAAATATATTCTTATATTTCAATAGCTTAAGTATCTGGCACAAAACTCGCTATACGCATCTCCTACCAAGCTTCACCCTACAAAAATAACAACCCTGGAGACACACCATGAGTGTGATCATTGCCTTGGCAGCCCTCGCGCTGCTGATGCTGGCTGCCTACCGTGGCTATAGCGTTATCCTTTTTGCCCCGATTGCCGCCCTCGGCGCTGTCCTGCTCACCGACCCCTCTGCCGTCGCCCCCGCTTTCACCGGGGTGTTCATGGAAAAAATGGTCGGTTTCATCAAGCTGTATTTCCCGGTGTTCCTGCTCGGCGCAGTGTTCGGCAAGCTGATCGAACTGTCCGGCTTCTCGCGCTCCATCGTCGCCGCGGCGATTCGCCTGCTCGGCACCCGCCAGGCGATGCTGGTGATCGTGCTGGTCTGTGCCCTGCTCACCTATGGCGGCGTGTCGCTGTTTGTGGTGGTGTTCGCGGTCTACCCGTTTGCCGCTGAAATGTTCCGCCAGAGCAACATCCCCAAGCGCCTGATCCCGGCGACCATTGCCCTGGGCGCGTTCTCGTTCACCATGGACGCCCTGCCCGGCACGCCACAAATCCAGAACATCATTCCCAGCACTTTCTTCAACACCACTGCGTGGGCGGCGCCGTGGCTGGGCGTGATCGGCACGATCTTCGTGTTCTGTGCCGGCATGCTGTTTCTCCAGCGCCAGCGCAACAAGGCACAGCGCGCCGGTGAAGGTTATGGCTCCGACCTGCGCAACGAGCCGGAAACCGCCGCCGACCTCAAGCTGCCCAACCCGTGGCTCGCACTGTCGCCACTGTTGGCGGTAGGCATCATGAACCTGCTGTTCACCCATTGGATTCCGCAGGTGTACGGCAAGACCCACAGTCTCGCGCTGCCAGGCATGGCCGCGCCGGTGACCACGGAAATCGCCAAGCTCACGGCAATCTGGGCGGTACAGGCAGCCTTGCTGGTCGGCATCCTCATGGTGCTGGTGTTTGGCTTCCAGGCGATTCGCAGCAAACTCGCCGAAGGCAGTAAAAGTGCGGTCAGCGGGGCGCTGCTGGCGGCCATGAACACCGCTTCGGAATACGGTTTCGGCGCGGTGATCGCGTCCCTGCCGGGCTTCCTGGTGTTGGCCGACTGGCTCAAGAGCATTCCCAATCCACTGGTCAACGAAGCGATTACCGTGACCCTGCTGGCCGGCATCACCGGATCCGCCTCGGGCGGCATGAGCATTGCGCTGGCGGCCATGTCCGAGCAGTTCATCAGCGCCGCCCATGCGGCGAACATTCCGCTGGAAGTGCTGCACCGGGTCGCCGCGATGGCCAGCGGCGGCATGGACACCCTGCCGCACAACGGCGCGGTGATTACCCTGCTGGCGGTCACCGGACTGACCCACCGCGAGGCTTACAAAGACATTTTCTGTATTACGCTGATCAAGACCCTGGCGGTTTTCGTGGTGATCGGCACCTTCTACGCCACTGGCATTGTGTGAGGTATTCATGACGACTCTTTCGGGCAAGACCGCACTGGTCACCGGTTCCACCAGCGGCATCGGCCTGGGGATCGCCCTCAGCCTGGCCAGGGCCGGGGCCAACCTGATCCTCAACGGTTTTGGCGATGCGTCCAACGTTATTGCCGAGGTGGAACAGTTTGGCGGCAAGGTCGGCCATCACCCGGCCGATGTCAGCGATCCGGCACAGATTGCCGACATGATCGCCTACGCCGAGCGTGAGTTCGGCGGCGTCGATATCCTGGTCAACAATGCCGGCATTCAACACGTGGCAGCGGTGGATGAGTTCCCGGTGGAGCGCTGGGATTCGATCATCGCGATCAACCTGTCGTCGGTGTTCCACAGCACCCGTTTGAGCCTGCCGGGCATGCGCGCCAAGGGCTGGGGCCGGGTGATCAACATTGCCTCGGTGCATGGCCTGGTCGGTTCGGTGGGCAAGTCAGCCTATGTCGCCGCCAAGCACGGGGTGATCGGCTTGACCAAAGTGGTCGCGCTGGAAACCGCGACCACCCAGGTCACCTGCAACGCGATTTGCCCGGGCTGGGTGCTGACGCCGCTGGTGCAGAAACAGATCGACGACCGTGCCGCCAGCGGGGTTGATCCACAGCAGGCACAGCATGATTTACTCGCTGAAAAGCAGCCATCGCTGGAGTTCGTGACACCACCGCAATTGGGTGAACTGGTGCTGTTTTTGTGCAGCGAAGCCGGCAGCCAGGTGCGTGGCGCGGCGTGGAATGTGGATGGTGGGTGGTTGGCGCAGTGAACATCTGCTAGACCGCGTTATCGTTCATCGCGAGCAGGCTCGCTCCCACATGGAAATGTGATCCCCTGTGGGAGCGAGCCTGCTCGCGAATGGATCTCAAGACATAAGAAGAGGCAAACCATGTCCGACATCCTCTGGCAACCCGACGTCAAACGCATCGGCAAGACCCGCATGGAGGCCTTCCGGCGCTTCATCAATCAGCGGCATCACCTAAAGATTGACGACTACCCGGCCCTGCACCAATGGTCCATCGAGCAACGTCCGGATTTCTGGCAGGCCATCGTCGATTTCTTCGACATCCGCTTCCACGAACAACCCGACGCCGTGCTGCTCGAAGGCCCGCAGATGCCCAGCGCCCAGTGGTTCCCGGGCGCCACGCTGAACTTTGCCGAACACCTGCTGCAGCGCCGCGATGATGCGATCGCCGTGGTAGCCGTTGGCGAAAACGGTCAGCGTGAACATTTGACCTGGGCCGAGCTGGCCGAACAGGTCGCCGGCTTTCAAAACGGTTTGATCGCCGCCGGCGTCGGTGTGGGTGACCGGGTCGCCGCGTGCATGCCCAACACCTGGCAAACCCTGGTGGCCATGCTCGCCACCACCAGCCTTGGCGCTGTCTGGTCCTGCTCTTCACCGGACTTCGGCACCCAAGGGGTGGTTGACCGTTTCGGCCAGATCGAACCGAAAGTGCTGGTGACCTGCGCCGGCTACCGCTATGCCGGCAAAGAGATCGACCAGACCGCCAAGATCAACGAAATCCTCCAGCGCCTGCCTTCACTGCAACAGCTGATCGTCGTGCCTTATGCACGCCCACAGGCGCACATCGAACACTTCCGCACCCCGGCCAACGTGACGCTGTGGGACGATTTCTACGCACCCGGCGGCGAACCAGATTTCGTCCCGGTGCCCTTCGCCCATCCGCTTTACATCCTCTACTCCAGCGGCACCACCGGCGTGCCCAAATGCATCATCCACAGCACCGGTGGCGTACTCCTGCAACACGTCAAGGAACACGGCCTGCACTGCGATCTCGGCCCCGGCGAACGCCTGTTCTACTACACCACCTGCGGCTGGATGATGTGGAACTGGCTGGTCTCGGCCCTCGCGGTAGGTAGCGCAGTGGTGCTGTACGACGGCTCGCCGTTCCACCCCGACCCGCAACGCCTGGTCGACCTGATCGACGACGAAGGGATCAGCGTCTTCGGCACCAGCCCGAAATACCTCGCCACCCTGGAAAGCAGCGGCATCAAGCCCCGTGACAGTCATGACCTGGGCAGCCTCAAGACGTTGCTGTGCACCGGCTCGGCGCTGTCGCCGCAGAGTTACGACTTTGTTTATCGCGACTTCAAGCCTGACCTGTGCCTGGCCTCGATGTCCGGCGGCACCGACGTCGTCTCGTGCTTCGTCAACGGCAACCCTGTGTCGCCAGTGCGGCGCGGCGAAATCATGGGCAAGAGCCTGGGCATGGCCGTCGAGGTATGGAACGACGCCGGCCAGCCGGTGATCGGCGAAAAAGGCGAACTGGTCTGCACTCGGCACTTCCCGGCGATGCCCGTCGGCCTGTGGAACGATGCCGATGGCGAAAAGCTGCGCCAGTCCTATTTCAGCCTGTTCCCCGGCGTCTGGGCCCAGGGCGACTACGCCGAACAATTGCCCCATGGCGGGATGATGATCCACGGCCGCTCCGATGCCGTGCTCAATCCCGGCGGCGTGCGCATCGGCACCGCGGAAATCTACCGTCAGGTGGAAAAGATCCCGCAGGTGCTCGACAGCGTGGCCATCGGACAGCAATGGCAGGATGACGTGCGGGTCGTGCTGTTCGTACGCTTGCGCGACGGGCTGGAGCTGGACGAGGCGCTGCAGCAACAGATCCGCCAGACGATTCGCGCCAACACCACGCCGCGCCATGTGCCGGCGAAGATTGTCGCAGTCACCGACATTCCGCGGACCATCAGCGGCAAGGTGGTTGAACTGGCGGTGCGCAATGTGGTGCACGGGCAGAAGGTGAAAAACACCGATGCCCTGGCCAATCCCGAAGCGCTGGAACAGTACCGCGATCGTCCCGAACTTCAGTCTTGAACCGCCGCAAAAACCTGTGGGAGCGAGCTTGCTCGCGATAGCGGAGTGTCAGTTGACATCAATGCAAATTGACCCGACGCCATCGCGAGCAAGCTCGCTCCCACAGGTCCTGCGTCGCTTAACCGCTCAAGCGCCTGAATCAACCTGCGTCTGCCACCTGTGCAAGAATAGACGCCAGCTAAAGCGACTCAGGCGCAGGACTCCCGGATGAACGCCATACCCACCGCCAGCGATGCCCAGGCCCTGATCGCCCGGATCGACTGGGCAAGCAGCCCGCTGGGCGCTGCCAGCACCTGGCCACAGAGCCTGCGAACCGCCGTGGACATTGTCATTCACTCACCGATGCCGATGCTGCTGCTATGGGGCCCGCAACTGACACAGATCTACAACGACGGCTTCGCCCTGCTCGCCGGAAGCAAGCATCCGCACGCGTTCGGACAACCGACACACCTGATCTGGCCAGAGTTGAAAGACTTTACCGACCCGATCTACAGCGCCGTCCTGCAAGGTCAGGTACGAACCTACAGCGAGCAGCGCTTTACCCTGCAACGTGAGGGCCGGGAGTCCGACTTCTGGCTCGACCTGACCTACAGCCCGATCCGCGACGAAGGTGCCGAGGTGGCCGGGATCCTGGTCACCGCCATCGAAACCAATGAACGCCGGCGCATCGCCCTCGAACTCGAACAACGCTCGGCGGCCAGCCTCAAGGCCCAGCGTGAAACCGAGGAACGCCTGCAACTGGCCCTCGCCGCCACCGATGCGGTCGGCACCTGGGACTGGGACATCAGCGAGGACCGTTTCATCGCCGATGTGCATTTTGCCCAGCTCCACGGCGTCGACCCGGCCATGGCCAACCAGTTGCCGATCAGCGAATACCTG
This sequence comes from Pseudomonas laurylsulfatiphila, assembly GCF_002934665.1. Classification (GTDB taxonomy): domain Bacteria; phylum Pseudomonadota; class Gammaproteobacteria; order Pseudomonadales; family Pseudomonadaceae; genus Aquipseudomonas; species Aquipseudomonas laurylsulfatiphila. The sequence continues at coordinate 272,319 of NZ_NIRS01000001.1, forward strand.
CACGGCGTACACCCGCAAGACCGCGCCCTGATCGCCCGCAGCATCAAGCACTGCATCACCCACGGCAGCGAATACGCCGAGGAATATCGCCTGTTGCAAACCGACGGCCAGATGCGCTGGGTGTTTGCCCGCGGTCGCTGCTACAAGGACCATCACGGCCGGCCGATCCGATTCCTCGGCGCAGCCCTGGACCTGACCGAGCGCAAACACACCGAACAGGCCCTGCGCCAGAGTCAGACCGAGCTGCAACTGATCATCAATGCCATGCCGATCCTGATCAGCTACGTCGACCGCGAAGAACGCTTTCGCCTCAACAACGCGGCGTACCTCGACTGGTACGGGCTGACGCCGCAAGAGCTTTATGGGCGAACCATTCTTGAAGTGCTCGGCGAAGAAGCCTACGCGCTACGCGCCCCGTACATCACAGAGGCGCTGTCCGGCCGACCCTGCTGTTTCAGCATCAGCACGCCACACCGCGACGGCAGCCTGCGCCAGGCCTTGATGAATTACCTGCCACGCCACGGTGCAGACGGTGCGGTCAACGGCTTCTACATCTTCGTGATCGACGAAACCGAACGCAAAAACACCGAAGAAGCCCTGCGCAACCTGAACGAAACCCTTGAGGAACGGGTGGCCGCCCGCACCCGACAACTGGCCGAGGCCAACGAGCGTCTGCAAAACGAGATGTTCGAGCGTGAGCGTGCCGAAGACGCCTTGCGTCATGCCCAGAAAATGGAAGCCGTCGGCCAGCTTACCGGCGGCATCGCCCATGACTTCAACAACATGCTCACCGGCATCATTGGCAGCCTCGACCTGATGCAGCGCTACATCGCCGAAGGCCGCGCCAGCGAGATCGGCCGGTTCACCGAGGCGGCAGTGTCCTCGGCCAACCGTGCCGCCGCCCTCACCCATCGCTTGCTGGCGTTCTCCCGGCGTCAGTCGCTCAATCGCACGCCGCTGAACCCCAACGACCTGATTCGCTCGCTCGAAGACCTGTTGAGTCGTACCAAGGGCGACCACATCGAACTCAAGCTGCAACTTGCGCAGAACATCTGGCGGGTCAACACCGATGTCAGTCAGCTGGAAAACGCCCTGCTCAACCTGGTGATCAACGCCCGGGATGCCATGCCCGGGGGCGGCGAGTTGCAGATCGAAACGGCCAACGTGTACCTCGACGGCAGCGACATCACGACCCTGGAACCGGTCAAGGCCGGCGACTACGTGATGATTGCCGTCAGCGACAACGGCACCGGCATGACGCCCTCGGTGCTGGCCAAGGCATTCGACCCGTTCTTCACCACCAAGCCCATCGGCCAGGGCACTGGCCTGGGCCTGTCGATGATCTACGGTTTTGCCCAGCAATCGGGGGGCCACGTCAGCCTGTTCAGCCTGCCCGGACGAGGCACCAGCGTGCGCTTGTACTTGCCGCGCCTGCATTCGACCGAGCCGGAAAAAGTCCTGTCACCCGTGGTCAGCGAAGCGCCGGCTGCGATTGCCGGCGAAACGGTGATGCTGGTCGAGGACGATGCGGCGGTACGCATGTTGGTACTGGACCTGCTCAAGGAACTCGGTTACCGCGCCCATGAAGCCGAAGATGCCAAAGACGCGCTGCCGGTGCTGGAGTCGGACCTGCGGGTGGACCTGTTGGTGACCGACGTGGGGTTGCCGGGCATGAACGGCCGACAACTGGCAGAAATCGCCCGCCAGCATCGTCCCGGACTGAAAGTGTTGTTCATGACCGGTTATGCGGAGATCGCGGCCGAGCGCCAGGGTTTCCTTGAAGAAGGCATGGACATGGTGACCAAACCGTTTTCCATCGACCTGCTGGCCAACAAGATTCGCACGATGATCGGCCAACCGGACTGAGTTGAGGCATAATCGCGCCCCCCGCTGCCACCCACATAGCCAGTATCGTTGCAAGGTAACCGCCCCATGAAAGCTCAAGCCCGCCATATCCTGGTGAAAACCTCGGAAGAAGCCGAGCAGCTCAAACAACGCATCTCCAAGGGTGAAGCGTTCGATGTGCTGGCCAAGAAGTATTCGACCTGCCCGTCGGGCAAGCGCGGCGGCGACCTCGGCGAAGTGCGCCCGGGGCAGATGGTTGGCGTGATCGATGCGGTGATCTTCAAGAAACCGCTGCGGGTGGTGCATGGCCCGATCAAGAGCAAGTTCGGGTATCACCTGGTACAGGTGTTTTACCGGGATTGACCACAGCGTCATTGCCAATTGATGACCTGTAGGAGCTGCCGAAGGCTGCGATCTTTTGATCTTCAACGCACACAAAAAAGCCGCAACCAAGGTTGCGGCTTTTTCATTTCTGCATGGATCAGTGAGCAAACAACGAGTTGCCCTTCTGCCCCGCCAGTTTCTCCGGCTTGATCAGGAACCGCGCCAGTGCCGGCAACAGCCACAGCGCACCGAACATGTTCCACAGCAGCATGAAGGTCAGCATCAGACCCATGTCGGCCTGGAACTTGATGGCCGAGAAGATCCAGGTGCACACGCCGATCGCCAGGCACAGACCGGTGAACAGCACGGCCTTACCGGTAGACTTCAGCGTCTGGTAGTAAGCCTCTTGCAGCGGCAGGCCGGCACGCAGGAAGCTTTCCAGGCGGCTATAAATGTAGATGCCGTAGTCCACGCCAATCCCCACCCCGAGCGCTACGACCGGCAGGGTCGCCACTTTCACGCCGATGCCCATGAAGGCCATCAGCGCGTTGCCGAGCACCGAGGTCAGCACCAGCGGCAGCACGATGCACAAGGTCGCCGCCCAGGAGCGGAAGGTGATCATGCACATGACCGCCACACAGATGTACACCAGGATCAGGATGGTCAGCTCGGACTTCTTGATCACCTCGTTGGTGGCCGCCTCGATCCCGGCGTTACCGGCAGCGAGGATGAACTCCAGGCCTTCCTTGTTGTTTTCCTTGGCGAACTCCTGCACCGCATGCACCGCGCGATCCAGGGTCTCGGCCTTGTGATCGTTGAGGAACACCAGCACCGGCGCCAGGGAGCAACTATTGTTGTACAGGCCGTCGGCGCGGGCAATGGAGTTGTTCAGCACATCAGGGTTACGCGACAGGGTTTCCCATTTCAGGTTGCCTTCGTTCATGCCCTTGATCATTTGCTTGGACACGGTCACCAGGGAAATCGCCGACTGCACGCCCTCGGTGTTCTGCATTTTCCACATCAACTCGTCGATCGGCGCCATGGCTTCATAGCGCGAGCAACCTTCGGACTTGGTCTTGACCATCACCACCAGCACGTCGGAACTGGTGGAGTAGTTGTTGATAATGAAGTTGTTGTCCTTGTTGTAGCGCGAGTCCGGACGCAGCTCCGGGGCACCCTGGTCGAGGTCGCCGATTTTCAGGTTCTGGCTGTACCACAGGCCGCCGCCGAAGGCGATCAGCGCCAGCAGAATGGAAACCGGGGCGACTTTGGCGCTGGCGAAATTCGCCAGCAGGCGCCAGAACGGATGTTCGCGGGTGGCGTCTTTCTTGCTGCGGGCCACGGCACGCTTACTGATGCCGACATAGGAAATCGCCACCGGCAACAGGATCAGGTTGGTGAACACGATCACCGCCACACCGATGGACGCGCCAATCGCCAGCTCGCGGATCACGCCGATATCGATGATCAGCAGCGTGATGAAACCCACGGCATCGGCGAGGATCGCAATCATCCCCGGCAGGAACAATTGACGGAAGGTGCGACGCGCCGCCGTCAGGGCGTTGTCCGCCTCGCTCGATTGCAGGGCGATCCCGTTGATCTTCTGCACGCCGTGGGAAATACCGATGGCGAAGATCAGGAACGGCACCAGCATCGAATAGGGGTCGAGCCCGAAACCGAAGAAGTGCATCAGGCCGAGTTGCCAGACCACTGCCACCAGCGTCGTGCTCAACACGGCGACGGTACTGCGCAGGCAGTTGGTGAACCACAGCAGGAGGATCAGGGTGATGACGAAGGCGATGCCGAAGAACATCACCACCATCACCAGGCCATCGATCAGATCACCGACCTTCTTGGCGAAACCGACAATGTGGATCTTCACATTCGGGTTCTGCGCTTCGAACTTGGTGCGGATCTTGTCTTCAAGCTCGTGGGAGAACTTGCGGTAGTCCAGCGCCAGCAGCTTGCCCTGGTCCTGCGGATCCGGGTAGGACTCCAGCAACGGAATGTCGACGATGCTCGATTTGAAATCGTTGGACACCAGGCGCCCGACCTGACCGGACTTGAGCACGTTGTTGCGCAGTAAATCGAGACTGGCCTGGGAGCCGTTGTAGCTCTGCGGGATCACTTCACCGCCGGCGAAGCCCTCTTCCGTCACCTCGGTCCAGCGAATGCTGGGGCTCCACAGCGACTTCAGACCGGAACGGTCGACACCGGAAATGTAGAACACCTCGTCGTTGATCTGACGCAGGGTCTCCATGTACTCCTTGGAGAAGATGTCGCCATCGGTGGCTTCCACCGAGATCCGCACGGTGTTGCCCAGGTTCGCCAGATCGTTGCGGTGCTCCATCATCTTCTGGATGAAGGGGTGCTCCAGCGGGATCATTTTTTCGAAGCTGGTGGACGGACGGATCAGTGTCGCCTGCCAGAACAGGAAAATACTGACCAGCAGGCAGATCGTAATCACTGCCGGACGGTTGTTGAAGATCAGGCGCTCGAGGAACGTCGCCTTGTCCTGGTGATGCGTACTCAAGGAAGTCATAGCTCCGCCTTCTTATTATTAACCCGGCTCATTTGCCCGACTCGGTGCCGTTTGGCGAGGTGACGCGAACGCCGCCCTGCCCGGCCAGAACCAGATTGCCATTGCCTGCCGCCGTCACTGCCGAGACCGAAATGCGGTCTGGACGGTTGACCACCTTGAAGGTTTCGCCATTGTCACTGCTGCGAATCACCGAACCGCCGTTGCCGACGATCACGATCGAACCATCGTCGAGCAGCGTGCCGCCAGACAGCCCGAACTCCAGGTCGCCGCGCTCAGCCTTGAGTTCGACTTGCTCCCAGGTGCTGCCGAAATCCGTGGAGCGGTAAAGGTTGCCGCGCAGTCCGTAGGCCAGCAGCGTATTGGCCTGCGCCGTGCCGATCACGCCAAACAGCGAACCTTCGTACGGACCTTCGAGCTTCTCCCAGGTCTGGCCCCAATCAGCGGAGCGGAACATGCTGCCCTGCTCGCCGACGATGAACAGCCCGGCATCCTTGACCGCGGCGATCGCGTTCAGGTGGTACTGGTCTTCGTTGTCCAGGCGGTCGCTGGCGTCCTCCCAATGCTTGCCACCGTCGGTGGTTTCCATCAGCGAGCCATAAGCGCCCACGGCAAAACCGCTGTCGACGTCCTTGAACCAGACATCGAGCAGCGGCGATTCACGATTCAGATCTTCGAATTGCTTGGTCCAGGTCGCGCCGCCGTCCTCGCTGGCGAGGATCTGCGCGTCATGGCCGACGGCCCAACCGTGCTTGTCATCGACAAAGAACACCGACGTCAGCAGGGCCCGGGTCGGAACCTTGGCCTGGGTCCAGGTCGCGCCCTGGTCATCGGAATACAGGATGTGCCCACGATCCCCGACGGCCACCAGGCGCTTGCCGGCGTGGACGACATCGAGCATCAGTGTTTTGGCAGCCTTGGCGGATTCAATGGAATAAACAACATCGGATGCTGGCGCCGCCGCGGCCAGCACAGGTGCCGACAGCATGGCAGAGCCCAACAGCGAGAGCGCTGTGGCCAGCAACGCTAATTTGCGCAGTGCCGGCGGGCGGCAGATACCCACACCCATGACAGGCTCACTCATAGACCTTCTCCCATTATTATTGTTAGGTCGTTCAACCTTTCTGGGCGCCGCAAGGATGCGTGTCTGGACCGGCTGTTTCAGAGCATAGTCCTGAAACCCGCCATCCAGAGCCCCTTCGGAAGCTGGACTATCCTATCGGTGTTTTTTAATGTCTGACAATCGACGCCACGTTATCTTTTGTTAACCGAGGGGGATGGGGGCTTGGTCTGAATGGTTGGGTATTCGGTGGGGTGATTGCGGTTTTGGGGTGGGTGTTCGGTGTGCATATCCGTTGCTGCGGTAACGGCTACTTATGGTTCCGCTTTTACAGCGGGTCACTTGGAAAAGCCCCAAGTAACCAAGCGCTCTTGCCCCTGACGTTCGGTGCCTCGCCAAGGCTCGGCATTCCCTCGCTCCGGTCCTGCTCCGTGGGCCCGCCGCGATCGGCCATCCATGGCCGTACGCGGCTAACCCGGCATCCATGCCGGGTTGCCCACTGCGCAGAACCTCCACTCGGCCTCTCGAGGGGGCGTGCACCGCAAAAGCCAAAGCGAGGCGGCCTACCGGCCGGCCTGATCGCGATTGAACGCGTTTCCCTGTAGGAGCGAGCCTGCTCGCGAAAAACGCCGGGACACCGCGGGTACTCAGACAGCCCGCGTCATCGTTGACGTCCATCGCGTGCAGGCTCGCTCCTACAGAGGACTGAGTACCGCCGCGCAATTCAGGTCGACTGTCAGGCCGCCATCGCTGGCAAGCCAGCTCCCACAGAAGAGCAAAAGCAGATCGACGAACACCCACGCTTTTCACCACTCAACAGGCCGAGCGTTAGCTCGCCTGCAGCTCTTGATCTTGATCCACCCGCCCCCTCGGCAGGCTGAGTGGAGGTGTTCATCCGGGGATGGGCGCGCAGCGCCGTTCGACGCAGTCGAACTCATTGCATGTAGGTCGAAGCGAAGCCGACCGGAGGGCAATGCCCCCGGATGAATACCGCAGCGAAGGTACCCCGAGCCTCAGCGAGGGGCCGTACGTTCGGGGCGAGCGTTTTTTGCTTCCTTTTTTAGGCGCTTGTAAAAAAGGGAGTCGCCGTAAGGGCGAAACCGCCAGCCGCCGCTACCAAAAAAACGGATATGTACTCAATCAACCAAGAACCTGGTCGGCCCGAAGGCCGCCAAGGTCAACAGCAGACTCAAGCCAAACTCTTGCTGACCACCTCAAACACATCACTGGACAACTGCCCCGAACCCCGAATCCGCTCCAGCTCCCCCTTCATCAAAGCCTGCCGAGCACCGTCATACTTGCGCCAGCGAGTCAAAGGCGCCAACTGCCGAGAAGCAATCTGCGGATTAAACCCGTTCAGCTCGATCACCAGATCCGCCAGGAAGCGATACCCGGAACCATCCGCCGCATGGAAGTTGATCAGGTTCTGCCCGGCAAACGCACCGACCAACGCCCGCACCTTGTTCGGGTTCTTGATGTTGAACGCCGGGTGCTGCATCAACGCCTTGACCCGCGCAAGTCCTCCCGGCAACACGCTGCCGGCCTGGACACTGAACCACTGGTCCATGACCAGCGGGTTGTCCTTGAAGTGCTCGGCGAAGCTGGCCAGGGCCTTGGCCTTCTCGGCCTCGAACGGAGAATTGACCAACACCGCCAGCGCGGTCAGGCGTTCGGTCATGTTGTCGCACGCGTCGAACTGCTCCAGCGTCGCCGCCAGAACCTCCGGCTTGCCGCTGAGCATCAGGTACGACAGCGCGATGTTCTGCAAGGCACGACGGGCAAAATGTTCCGCCTCGGCCACGTACGGAGTTTGCTTGGAAAGCTCGCGATTGGCCTGGTAACGCAGCCACAAGCCTTCGAACAACGCGTCAGCCAGTTGCTTGCGGGCAAACTCGCGGGCGTTGTGAATCGCCTCGACATCCGCCACTTCGCTGATTTCGGTCAGGTACGCTTCGCTTGGCAGCGAGAGCATTTCGGCGACCATGGCCTGATCCAGCGACGCGTCCGAGAGCACCGTGTGCAGCGCCGACACCAGACGCTGATCGAGCACCAGGGCTTCGCCCTTCTGCTGCTGGGCGATCAATTCCTGCAGCACCTGCACCGACAGTTGCTGGCCGGCATCCCAGCGGTTGAAACCGTCGCTGTCGTGCTGCATCAGGAACATCAACTGATCGCGGTTGTACGGGAAGCTCAGTTTCACCGGCGCCGAGAAACCACGCAGCAACGAAGGCAGCGGCTGTTCGGCGATGTCGACGAAGGTGAAGGTCTGCTCGGCTTCGGTCACGGAAATGACCCGCGAGGTGCCTTGCGCGGTAGCTTCACCGGACAGACGCAGGGCAATCGCTGCCCCTTTGGCATCCAGCAGCCCCAGCTCGACCGGGATCACGAACAGCAGTTTTTCAACCTTGTCCGGGGTTTCCGGGCAGCTCTGGCGGAAGGTCAGGCTGTAGGTTTTCGCCACGGCATCAAAGGACTCGCTCACCGCCAGACGCGGTGTACCGGCCTGGCTGTACCAGCGCTTGAACTGGGTCAGGTCGACACCATTGGCATCTTCCATGGCCTTGATGAAGTCATCGCAGGTCACGGCCTGGCCGTCATGGCGTTCGAAGTACAGGTCGCTGCCTTTGCGGAAGCCTTCGGCGCCGAGCAAGGTGTGGATCATGCCGACCACTTCCGAGCCCTTTTCGTACACGGTCAGGGTGTAGAAGTTGGAAATCTCGATGAAGCTGTCCGGGCGCACGGCGTGAGCCATGGGGCCGGCGTCTTCGGCGAACTGGTGGGTGCGCAGGTACGCCACGTCCTGGATGCGCTTGACCGTGGCCGAGTTCATGTCCGAGGAGAAACCTGCATCGCGGAACACGGTGAAGCCTTCCTTGAGCGACAGCTGGAACCAGTCGCGGCAGGTCACGCGGTTGCCCGACCAGTTGTGGAAGTATTCGTGGGCGACGATCGCCTCGACCCGCTGGTGCGCGGCGTCGGTGGCGGTTTCGGCCTTGGCCAGCACGGCGCTGGAGTTGAAGATGTTGAGGCCCTTGTTCTCCATGGCGCCCATGTTGAAGTCATTCACAGCGACGATCATGAAGATATCCAGGTCGTACTCGCGACCGTAGACCTCTTCGTCCCAGCGCATGGACTTCTTCAGGCTGTTCATGGCGTGCTGGCATTTGTCGATGTTTTCCGGCTCGACGTAAATGCGCAGCGCCACGTTGCGCTCGCTCATGGTGGTGAAGCTGTCTTCGACGCACCACAGGTCACCGGCCACCAGCGCAAACAGGTACGCCGGTTTCTTGAACGGGTCTTCCCAGGTCGCCCAGTGCCGGCCATCTTCGCCGGGGCCGGAAGCGATCGGGTTGCCGTTGGACAGCAGCACCGGATAGCTGTGCTGCTCGGCGACGACCGTGGTGGTGAAGGTGCTCATCACGTCCGGGCGGTCGAGGTAATAGGTGATCTTGCGGAAGCCTTCGGCCTCGCACTGGGTGCAGAACATCGTGCCGGACTTGTACAGGCCCTCCAGCGCGGTGTTGGTTTCCGGGTGGATCCTGACACTGGTATCGACCGTGAAAGTAGCGCTGGTCGGGTGCAGGGTCAGGTGATTCTCGGTCAGTTGATACTGCGCTGCAGTAAGCGCCTGGTCGGCCAGGGTGACCGACAGCAGTTCCAGCTGCTGACCATCCAGCACCAGCGGCGGCAGCCCCGGGCCACGCTCGGGGTTGCGGCGCATCACCAGTTGCGCATGGACCAGGCTGTGGTCCTCGTACAACTCGAAGGTCAGGTGTGTTTCGTCGATCAGGTACTCGGGCGCCTGATAGTCCTTGAGGTAGATCATCTTCGGTTGTTCGGTGCGCATGCTGGAGTCCTTACTGATGCACGGCGAGCTGGTAAGCCGTGTATTTACGAATGTTGATCACGCCGGTGTCGAAGATCAGGTATTGGCCCTTGACCCCCATCAGCGTGCCTTCGGCAATCGGGTTCTTGTCCAGGTTGAAGCTGACAATCTTCGCCGGGTATTGCTCGACCGGGTAGCGGATTTCCAGCGGTTCGACGCCGACAACCGTCTGGATCGCCTGCAAGCCGAATCGTTCCTGCAACCCTTGCAAGCCTTCAGCGCAGCTGTCGAACAGTTGATCGCGGACCTCGGCCAGGTTCACCGCCGCCGCATCGCCCTTGAGTAAAGCACGCCAGTTGGTCTTGTCCGCCACCTGGCTGCGAAACAGATCCTCGACGAAACCCGACTGCTGCCGGGTTGAGACGCGCACGATCGGCAAGGCCTGGCTCGCACCCTGGTCGAGCCAGCGGGTCGGCAACTGGGTGGCACGGGTAATCCCGACTTTCACCCCCGACGAGTTGGCCAGGTACACCACGTGATCGGTCATGCAGAACTTCTCGCCCCACTCCGGCTCACGGCAGGTGCCGGCGTCGAAGTGGCAGCGCTCCGGGCTCATGATGCACACGTCGCACTGGGCCAGCTTGGTCATGCACGGGTAGCAGTAACCCTGGCTGAAGCTGGTTTTGGTCTTGCGTCCGCAATGGGTGCAGTGGATCGCCCCCAGGTATTCCAGGCGCACCGTTGTGCCGATCAACGGATTGACCGGGACCTCCGTTTCGCCCAGACGGAAAGCGTATTGCACGTTCGGCCCGTCAAGGCGTGCCGACATTTTGCTGATTGCACCGCGGCCAATCTCGATCAATGGATGGCATCCGACTTGAACAGGATGTTCGGCACTTCGATCGACTTCGAGGCGCATTCCTGCGGCCCCATGTAGCCGGTACGCTGGTCCTCGGGCAGGTTCTGGATTTCCCAGGCGATCATCGCCTGCAGCGACAGCTCGCGTTGTTCGGCGGTGAGCTTGCCACCGTCGGACCATTTGCCGATTTCCACGGCCAGTTTCAGGCTCTCGTAGATATCCGGGGTGATGTTCTGGATCATTTCGTTAAAAGAGGACATTGGGTCTCCGTCTCTTTATTGCATGTTCTTGAATTAGGCGGCCAGTTTACGGCGGTTATACAAACCGCCCAACAAACCGGTGAAGCATCCGATGAGTAACCCGCTGACGTGGGCCGCGTTGGCGATTTCGCCGAAGCCGATCATCGAGACCAGCCCGGACAGGCACAGCAGCAACCACACCAGCATCATCACCAGCACGCCGCGCGGCAGGCGATAAGCCGGGTTCGGCGCCAGCAGCTGGAAGATCCAGCAATGTCCAAGCAGGCCGTACAGTACGCCGGACAGGCCACCGAACAAGGTCGGGCCGCTGAAGTAGTACTGGGCGTAGTTGGACACCAGGCTGAACAGCAGGGTCAGGCCGATCAGGTTGATGCTGCCCTGGCGCGATTCGATGCGCCGCCCCAGCTCCCAGTACCACATGCCGTTCATCGCCAGGTGCAGGAAGCCGAAGTGGATCAGCATCGGCGTGAACAGGCGCCACCACTGCCCCGCCGCCAGGCTGTCGGCCAGCGGTGTGAAGTGGAGGTATTCGCCGACTACACGAAATTCGAGGAAGGTCAGCCAGCGCATCGTTTCCAGGTTGTCACCGAGCAAGGTGATCGCACCGACGATGATGCTCAGCAGCAATACCAGCGCAGTGGCCCTGGCGTATTTCAGCTGTTCGAAAAAGCCCGGACGCTTGATGGTCTGCGCCACCGGAATGTCCAGTTGCTGGTCGGGATCGCCCGCCGGAAACCGTTCGTACAGGGCGCGCACGTCTTCACTGATGTTGTCCGGCACCCACAGCACCTGCTCGCCCGCTTCTTCGCTGACCCGATGGGGCACTTGCATGCGTTTGAGCAAGGTGACGAACCCGCTCAGGTCCACCGCCAGGGGCAGACGCAATACCGCTACAGCACTCATTGCAGCACCTCCGGCCGCTCGACATCGACCCAGACGAATTTATCCGGATCGAGGCGGGTTTCCTGATCCAGTCGGTAGGCAACCAGTTTGCCGTAGAGCACTGCGCTGTAATCCAGGCAGGCCAGGTTCGGGCGGATCGGTGCCGGTTTGCCGCTGCGCCAGTAATGGCCGACGAACAACAACGGTTCATCGATGCCATAGCGCAGCAAGCTGTTCTTTTCAGTGGATGTCAGCGGCGTCCGGGCCACGGGCTCAGGCAGCGCGTCCGGCTGGAACACGATGTCGCCGTAGGTTTTCGGATCGTCTTCCCAGAACTTGGTGCGGAAGAACGAACGCACCAGGCCGTCGCCGCTGGTCATGGTCAGGCCATGGGGCAAGCGCATGTCGGTGCCGCGCAACAGGCGATCGAACACGGTGCAGGCAAACGAACCCGACTCCGCCGACGCCTGGAGAAAATGCTCGTCGACACAACCGTTGGGGAACAACGCTCGCAGCGGCTCGATCAGCCCGGCATCCCAGCAGGCGTGGACCACGCGAAAACGCCCGGCATCAACGAACAGCGGCAGCTCATAGAACCATTGCTGGAAGTCGTGCCAGTCAGCCGGATGGCCTTCGAACTGGGTCAGGGTTTCTTGCAGCAGGCGGGCATGGCGCGGCGTGTGCTCGCGCACGAACTGCTTGCCGCTGCCGGGCAGCGCCGGCGTGCTCCAGCCCAGCGCATTGAACTCATGGTTGCCCATGATGCACAGCGCCTGACCGGCCTCGACCATGTCGTGGACGATATGCAGCGCCTCGCGAATCCGCGGGCCGCGGTCGATGATATCGCCGACGAACACCGCCATGCGCGACGCGTGCCGCCAGACGCCGCCCTGTTTGTGATAACCGAGTCGGTCGAGCAAGTGCTCCAGGGTCAGAGCGCAACCGTGCACGTCACCGATCAGGTCGTAGCTACGCGCGGGATCGAGCATCAGTCGCCTCCACCCCCCAACTTGCTGCCCCAGCCGAGCTTGGTCCGGCAGACTTCGTAGTAGTTGTGGTCGAGCGGGTGAATCAGCCGCAGTTTCTGGGCTTTTTTGCTGACGGTAATGGTGTCGCCGGGTGCGCAGGTGAAGTGGTTCTGCCCGTCGCACGAGACTTGCGGGTAAATCTGCATATCCTTGGACACGACGATTTTCAGCTCACTGTTGCCATCGACCACGATCGGTCTACCCGACAAGGTATGGGGGTACATCGGCACAATAACAATAGCGTCGAGCTTGGGGTGCATGATCGGCCCGCCGGCAGACAACGCGTAGGCAGTGGAACCGGTCGGCGTGGCGACGATCAGGCCGTCGGCCTTCTGGCTGCAGACGAACTGGCCGTCGATGTACAGCTCGAATTCGATCATTCGCGTGGATTTGCCAGGGTGCAGCACGACATCGTTCAGGGCATCGCCCTGGCCGATGGCCTCACCATGGCGGCGGACTTCGGCCTGCAACAGGAAGCGGTTTTCCACCAGATAGTGGCCATCCAGCACTTCGGCGACCTTGGCTTCCAACTCGTCGGGGCGGATGTCGGTGAGGAACCCCAGGCTGCCCCGGTTGATGCCGAGCACCGGAATATTGTGTTTGGCCAGCGCCCGGGCAGCGCCGAGCAGGCTGCCGTCACCACCGACCACAATGACCATGTCGCAGACTTCGCCGAGCATCTTGCGCGACGAGGTTTGCAGGCCGTGCCCTGGCAGCACTTCGGCGATGGTGTCTTCGAGGATCACGTGCAGGTGACGATCGAGCAGAAACCGTTTCAGTCGGCGGACGGTATCCAGCACCTGGGAACTGCCCAGGCGACCGATGATGCCGATATTGCGAAATTGCTCCATGGGGCTCCTGCGGGGATCTGTGTGGCGGCGAAAACCACGATTATGGGCGAAAGCCGCCCGTAGACAAAATCCTTTCAGCTTCAAGGGGGTGCCCGGGTTTCGGGCTATGCTCGCAAGATGATGCTATTTCCGGATTTGCTCCACCTGCCCCATCAGTTACGCCATCCCGAAGTGCGTGACCTGGCGTGGGTCATCCTCGCCCCGCCCATGCTGGACGATACCCCGTGGCCGCAACGTCACCCGTTGGCCGGCAGCGACTGGGTGCAGGCGCCCGACCGGCTGGAGCAGTGGCTGCGGCAGCTGGACCGGGACAGTTATGGCTTGCTGCACTGGCTGGCCCAGGCCCGCACCCGCCGCCTGGGCCTGTACTACGAACGCCTCTGGCAATTTGCCGTGCAGCACGCGCCGGGCATTGAGCTGATTGCCGCCAACATGCCGATTCGCCGCGAAGGGCACACCCTGGGTGAACTGGACATGCTGCTGCGCGACCGCGACGGCGTGCATCACCTGGAACTGGCGATCAAGCTCTACCTCGGCCCGCAATCGGGCGACGGGCATGACACCGCCCAGTGGCTGGGTCCCGGCTGCCACGACCGGCTCGACCGCAAGCTGGCGCACCTGAGCCAGCATCAACTGCCGATTTCCGCACGCCCCGAGAGCCGTGAAGTGCTGGCGGCGCTGGATATCCAGGCCTTCAGCGCCCATTTGTGGCTGGGGGGTTATTTGCTGTACCCCTGGCCCGGACAGGCCGCCCCGCCGTCGGGTGCCCATCCGCAGCATTTGCGCGGGCGCTGGCTGCATCAAAAGGATTGGCCGGCGTTGGTTTCCCAGAGCGCGCCCGGTCGCTGGCAACCCTTGCCCCGCCATGCCTGGCTGGCACCGGCGCACTATGCGGCGGAGCACACCTGGACCCCTGAACAGATGCGGGCATGGCTCGATGGCCTGGACCCGTTGGCGCCGGCACAACTGCTGGTACGTCTGACGGAAAATGCCAATGGCGACTGGGAAGAGGCCGAGCGCCTGTTTCTGGTGGCGGATCTTTGGCCGAATGTGCCGGGACAGGGATGAGTTTTGCATTGCCTGAGCCGGCCCCTTCGTCGGATCGCCGCCCGGACCAAGCCCGCTCCCACAGTAATCTCGGCGGATACAAAATCTGCACTCGACCGAGATGGAATGTGGGAGCGGGCTTGCTCGCGAAGAAGTCAACACGGTCTACCTGAGAAGCCCCGAAAGCACGAAGTCTGCCCCGCCTACAACCGAATCACATGCCCCTCGACGGGTGGGACCTGGCCATGGAACAAACGTGAAATGACACTTTGCGCGGCCTCATAACCTCGACTTTCAATGACTTCCAGCAAGGGATTTTCCCGAGCTGTCACCTGCCGAAAAAACCGCAGCAACCCTTCGCCAATATGCTGGCTGACCCCTTCCGGCCCCCATTCGGCATTGCGCTTGCGGATCTGGATCGGCGCAAAAAAGAACACCGGTTGTGGCCCTTCGATAGCCGTCAACCGTGCCTCATCGGTACTTTGCGCAGAGCCGGCGAAGCAGCTGTAGACCAGTTGCCCGGCAAAGTGCTGGTGCACCCGATCACGTAGATCCAGGTCGCCGGAAAAATCCACATACAACGTAGGACGGTCACCGGCCAGGGTCGCCAACTCGGCATAGGACACCACGCGCTCGTAACACCCGAGGTTTTCGACAAACGCCTTGTTGCCGGCAGATGTCAGCGCCACACGTTCCAGTTGCGGATGATTCTCCAGACACACGGCCGTGCCGTAGGCGGTTTTGCTGGAAGCGCTGGAGAACACCAGGCGGGTCGCTTCGAAAAACCGATTGTCTTGCAGGAAATCCGCCAGCATCGATGAAGTCAGAAACAACGGCTTAAGCAGAATCTGCAGGTTTTCGGTTTCAGGCCTGTAGAACGCATCCCAACCGCAGCGCGTGTATTGGTTGTACGCCGAGGTCAGCCCCAATCGGTGTTCAGCCCCATCGTAGAACCCACGTTCGGTGACCCGTTCCGGGCGCATCCACAGGTGGCTGGCCAGCGGAAAGTAGCCGTAGAAGCGCTCGCCCACTTCGATGCCGGTCACGGTTGACGCAATGACGTCCGCGAACCCCCAGGCCGGAATGTGGCCCCAGCCCTCCTCGACTGCGGGAAAGAAACCCCAGTAGTTCATTGAATTGCCATAAGCCGCGTACGTAATGTTGTTGGTAGTCAGTGCGCAACGATCAATCTTCAGGATTACCTCGCCGGCTGCCGGAACCAGGCTACGTCGTTCCTGCTCTATGCGGCTCTGGTCCAGAGCATTTTTACGGGTAATCAGGCGTGTTACCGTGGTGAAATCCTGCATGTTCGGTCTCCTGCTGCGACACGGTGGCGGGTCACACAAGAGTAATGACTGCCGATGAAGAGTGGGTTCGGAAACACCAGGGGCGACTCGCCCCCCCTCAATTCCCGCGCCAAGCCGCTGAAACGACCCAGCCAGGCTCGGGCGATTTTCACCGTCGAGGCGATTTACGAGGCTTTTGTTCGGATTTGGCAGCGCAACGGCTGGTCAAGACTGACCACGCGGGAGGTAGCACTGGAGGCCGGTGTGGCGATTGGCACGCTGTATGACTATTTCCCGAGCAAGAAAGCCCTGCTGTCGGGTTACATTCGGCATCGCCTGGATGTACTGCTGGCGCAAATGGATCAAGACGTCATTCAGGCAAACGACCTGGACTGGCTGGCGCGCATCAAGCGACTGGTGCGCCTGACCTGCGACCCTGATGATCCTCGCCAACCGCTGTTCAACCATGCCGTGTCGCTCATCGAGCATCAGATCGCCGAACCCAAGCATCACCGAAGGGTGTACGAGGAACTGTCGCAAAAATGGCGGGAAGCCTTCGCGGCCTGCGGCGATTTGCCGACGCAGCCGTCAGCGCCGACTATTGAAGCCTGGGTCATCATGGCCTGGGGCGGTCGTCGCTACTGCATCACGACACAACCGGCGGCGGAACAAACCGCCGCCTGGCTGTCGGAAATGGAAGCACTGGTTTGCAGCCGATTGACCAGCGCGTCGCGGGACTGAGCGCTGGCAAACGAACATCAGACTTTCTTGTGCTGCTCGACCCATTGCCCATAGGCATTGATGAAACTTTGCAGGAACGGCTTGACCGACTCGGACAGCTTGCCCGCCTCGTCGAACGCCGAACCGGCGTTCCCCAGATAGGCCTCAGGTTGCTGCATCAGCGGCACATTGAGGAACACCATGGATTGACGCAGGTTGTGGTTGGCACCAAACCCGCCGACGGCCCCCGGCGAAACGCTGATAATCGCGCCTGGTTTGCCGTTCCAGGCACTTTTCCCATAGGGACGCGAACCCACGTCAATCGCGTTTTTCAACGGTGCCGGCACCGAACGGTTGTATTCCGGGGTTACGAACAGCACCGCGTCGGATGAACTCACTTGTTGTCGGAAAGTGCTGTAGGCTGCCGGCGGTGAAGCGCCATCGATGTCTTCGTTGTAGAGCGGCAGGTCGCCAATTTCGACGATGTTGAGCTTGAGATTGGCCGGTGCCAGTTCAGCCAGGGCCCGTGCGACCTTGCGGTTGATCGATTCCTTTCTCAAGCTGCCGACCACGACGGCGACCGAATAGACGTTGCTCATGGGAATGTCTCGACTGTCCGATATGAAGAGCTTGTAGTTATAGATGACGATTCAAGCAGCGGGCGACTGAAAACGCCGTCCCTGACTATTTTTTTCCTGTAGGAAAACTTACCTCACCCAGGCACGGTCTACAGAGCCGCAAATTGAGTGATTTATCTCCAGAGGTTCTAAGCAGATGGCAGCAGTACTCGTCGGTCAGTTCCATGCAAGAGACGCGGAAGGCCGTATTTATTCGGTGCACGAGTTCCAGGAATCCACCCCGGCGGTAGACGGTTCAGGGCCTGTCACTACCTATAAGCTGGCCATTGGCGACCGTGTCAACAAGGTCGACGACAATGAATTCATGCTGGTGCAAACCGGCGTGACCATTACCCGTGAACCGCAAACCGTCAGCGCTTCATAACTGGTCGTTATGAGCAGAAGTCATATGCGCGGACTTGGGGTAGGATTCAGCCACTGACTCCTCCACCTGCTGAACATGGACTTCACGCATGCGCTTACGCCATATCGAAGTGATCCAGGCGCTCCTGCAGACCGGTCACCTGGGTACCGCCGCCGAATGGCTGCAGCTGCCAGTGGCCGAAGTCGAGCGCTTGCTGCGCGACGCCGAGGATCAGTTGGGGTTCATGCTGTTCGCCAGCGTTCGCGGACGATTGCAGGCCACCCGCGAAGCGCAGCAACTGCAGGTGGAAATCGCCCGGGTCTACGACGCGCTCGAACCGGTGCAGCGTCTGGCCAACAGCCTCAGGCAATACCTGGCGCCGCCGCTGCGCATCATCTGCACCCCACCTCTGGCCAACCAATTGTTGCCACACAGTATCGCGGCCCTGCGGCGACGCCTGCCCGACGCCCCTTGCACACTGCTGAGCCAGCCGACCCGCGACATCGTCAGAACCCTGCTGCTGCGTGAAAGCGATCTGGGCCTGAGCCTGCACGACCCCGATCACGCCGACCTCGATTGCCAGGTGATTGCCCAGGGCAAACTTCAGTTGCTCGCCCCCCATGGCTGGCTGCAACCGAAACAGAAATACATTTCACTGCAGGACCTGGCCGGCCAATCGATGATCGGCCTGGAGGGGCACGACCCGCTGAGCCCGGCATTGGAAAACAAACTGCACGGCTTGCGCCCTGCCCCCGTGATCCAGACCCGGGTGCAGACGCACCAGATGATGCGCAGCATGGTCGAGGCCGGCGAAGGCCTGGCCATCGTCGACCCCTTCACCGCCCTCGGCGCCAAAGCCTCGGGACTGGACAGCTGCCCGCTGGCACCCGCCATCCCGGTCAGTCTCTACGCCCTGTCCCTGAAAAACGCCGAAGCATCTCCGGCGGTTCAGACCCTGTTGGCCATCGTCACGGAACAAGCCGCGGCGATGCTGACGAACTGAGCGGGTTTTCCAGCGGGTTTTCGAATATTCGATACCAGAACAGCGCCACTTCAGCGGTGTTCGGATCGATGCCGCGATAGCGCAGGTGGTCGATCCCGCCGATCATGTAACCGCAGCGTTCATAGAGCCGGCAGGCTCCCAGGTTGTTGTTCTGGGTTTCGAGCATGATGCCCGGGAGTTTCTTCTTGCGGCTCCAGAACTGCGCCACATCCAGCAGGGCCTTGGCCACGCCGTGCCGTCGGGCCGGTGCATGCACCGCCAACTCGTCGATATGGGCAAAGCCGTTCCAGTTGGTGCTGACCACCAGGTGCCCCACGGGCTCGTCATCCAGATAGGCCATGAAAATCGCGCTGTCGGCGGCATCGCGAAAGCTGCTGAACTCCTCCGGGTCGATGCCGTAGCACTTGCGGTAAGGCGTGATCGGCGTCACCGGCCACTGTGCGACCGGTTTGCCGATTTCGGCCGCACCATAGGCTGCGACTTCAAAACTGAAATCACTGCCCCAGATGTAGGCGGCAAAACCTTCATCGGCAACCCGTACCGACAACCCTGGATAATTCGGATTTATAACCGGCTGCATACTGGGAAAGGTCCTCACTCCTTGATGCAATCGACGGTGTAGCACCGCCCACTGCCCTGATCTTCGTGTTGCAATCCGTGCACATCAGCAACGAACCCCGGGAAACTGCTATCGAACGTGCGGGCAAACGCCAGGTAATCGATGATCGAGCGGGTCGACTCGGTAAAGCGTTCACCCGGCATGATCAACGGAATGCCGGGTGGATACGGCACCAGCATCACCGCGGCGATCCGTCCGAGCAGCGCATCGATCGATACGGCTTCGACTTCACCCCGAACCAGTTGATCATAGGCGTCCGCCGGCTTCATCGCGACTTCCGGCAGTACGGTGTACATGCGCTTGAGGTGCCTGGCGGTGGCATTGCTGCGATAACAGCCATGCAACTGATCGCACAGATCACGCAGGCCCATGCCCTGATACCGCGCGACATTCTCCTGCGCCACGCAAGGCAGGCAACTGGCCAGACTGACGTTGGCGTCATAGCTGCGCTTGAACTCCAGCAACTCGGTGAGCAGCGTGCTCCACTTGCCCTTGGTGATGCCCATGGAGAACAGCACCAGGAACGAATACAGCCCGGTTTTCTCAACCACCAGGCCACGCTCCCAAAGGAACTTGCTGACCACCGCCGCCGGAATCCCGCGCTCGCTGAGGGCGCCACCGGCCGTCAGCCCCGGCATCACCAGCGTGACCTTGATCGGGTCGAGCAGCACATAATCGTCGGTCACGCCGCCAAAGCCGTGCCAGTCGGCCTCCGGTTGCAGCAACCAGTCCTCGGTGACGACCCGCTCGATGCCTTGTGCCGACGGCGGTTGCCAGATCGAAAACCACCAGTCATCAGCGGCAATATGCTGGCGCAAGTTAGCCAGCGCCCGGCGAAAACTCAGGGCTTCGTCGAACATTTCCTGCAACAGCGAACGCCCGGCCGGCCCTTCCATCATGGCCGAAGCCACATCCAGCGAGGCGATGATGCCGTACTGCGGCGAGGTCGAGATGTGCATCATGAACGCTTCGTTGAAGCGATCCCGGTCCAGTTGCCGCGCGCCGCCATCGCGCACGTGAATCATCGACGCCTGACTGAAGGCCGCCAGCAACTTGTGGGTGGAATGGGTGGTGAACACCAACGGACTGTCTTCATCACGGGACGTGCCCATGCCGTAGCGCCCGGCAAAAAACTCATGGAACGCCGCATAGGCGTACCAGGCCTCGTCGAAGTGCAGCACCTCGACGCTATTGCCCAGTTGCTGCCTGATCAGTTCGGCGTTGTAGCAGAGGCCGTCATAGGTCGAGTTGGTCACTACGGCGAGCTTGACCTTCGGCGAACACCCCTTTGTCAGCGGGCTGGCGTCGATCTTGGCCTGGATCGATTCGCGGCTGAACTCGCTCAGGGGAATCGGGCCGATGATCCCCAGCTCATTACGCTCCGGACACAAGTACAGCGGGATCGCGCCGGTCATGATGATCGAGTGCAGCACCGACTTGTGGCAATTACGGTCCACCAACACCAGGTCATCGCGAGCGACCACCGAATGCCAGACAATCTTGTTGGCGGTGGACGTGCCATTGATCACGAAAAAGGTGTGATCGGCGCCGAAATTACGGGCTGCGCGGGCCTCGGCTTCAGCCAGGGGGCCGGTGTGATCGAGCAAGGAACCGAGCTCCGGCACCGACACCGAAAGATCCGAGCGCAGGGTGTTTTCCCCGAAAAACTGGTGAAACGCCTGCCCGACCGGGCTTTTGTGATACGCCACGCCACCACCGTGACCGGGGGTGTGCCAGGAATAGTTGGAATCTGCGGTGTGCTGCACCAGGGCCTTGAAGAACGGCGGCAACAGTCCATCGAGGTATTTGCGCGCAGCACGGGCTACCTGCCGGGCAAGAAAGGGCACGGTGTCTTCAAACAGGTAAAGAATGCCGCGCAACTGGTTGAGCTCGGCCATGGCATCGGCGGGCGCGTTTTCCAGGGTCACTTTTTCGCCTAGGGCGAAGATCGGCAGATCCGGCGCACGCACTCGCGCCAGACCGATCAGTTCGGCCATGTTTTGCAACAAGTGAGAATGGGTGCTGGCGTCCTCGGACGCTATCAACATGCAGGACAAGCCATGGTAGGTCGACGCCACCAGTCGTCCTTCGGTGTAGTCCACCGCCGAAACGACGCTGAAGCCTTCCTGCTCCAGCTCCCGGGCAATCCCCCGCACGCGGTCGCCGGCGACGCTGTCGGCCTTGATGTCGCGATGGACAATCAGGACCGGGAATTTCAAATCTTTATACATGAGGCTCAGTGTCCTGAGGCGGCAGACCAGAGCCTGCCAATCACCTCAGGGTAGAGTGTTGCAGCGCAAGTGGCGAGCGGGATGCACCAGCTTGTGGCGAAGGGGGAATTTCCCTGTGGCGAGGGAGCTTGCTCCCGCTGGAGCGCGAAGCGGTCCTCGGCGTTCCTTCAGACATACTTTGCATGCAGGTTTTACGACGGCTTCGCCGCCGAGCGGGAGCAAGCTCCCTCGCCACAAAAAGCGTTCATTGGAAATGAGGAATTACGCCTGCGCTTCAGCCTCAGCCAACTGCACCCACAACGCCGGGGCACCAGCGGATTTGCCGATGATTTCCAGGCGCGCTGCGTGGCGGGCCAGGTCGTCTTCGCTGGCGCGGATGATGCGCGTCGGCTGGCGATCCGCCGGCAAACGACGGATTTCGGTGGCCGAATTGTCCGCCCCTTCACCGGAGCCATTGCCATCGGAGGCATTACCGGCCAGGGACAGGCTGGTCTGCCCGCCGGTCATCGTCAGGTAGACGTCGGCGAGAATCTCGGAGTCGAGCAAGGCGCCGTGCAGTTCACGGCCGGAGTTGTCGACGCCATAGCGCTTGCACAAGGCGTCGAGGCTGTTGCGCTGCCCCGGGTGACGTTCCCGGGCCATCATCAGGGTGTCGAGGATCGAGCAATGCTGCGTGATGTCCGCGCGGTCCTGCTGCCCCATCAGGGCGAATTCGTTGTTGATGAAGCCAACGTCGAACGCCGCGTTATGGATGATCAGCTGCGCGCCCTTGATGAACTCGAAGAACTCTTCGGCCACCTCGGCAAAACGCGGCTTGCCCACGAGAAATTCGTTGGTGATGCCGTGGACGCCGATAGCGCCCTCGTCACTTTCGCGATCGGGCTGCAGGTAGACGTGAAAGTGTCGGCCCGTCAGGCGTCGGCCGATCAACTCGACACAACCGATTTCGATAATCCGGTGGCCGTCGGTCACCGGCATGCCGGTGGTTTCGGTGTCGAGTACAACGGATCTGGTGGCCATCAGTGCTCAGCTCTCAATCGGTCAATCGTGCAAAAGCGGCGATGTTAACACGCTCGCCGGGGTCTTTCAGGTGGACCGTGTTGCGCCCTTCGCGAGCGGGCTCGCTCCCACAAGGGCTCTTCGGCATATGGAGATCAACAGTGGGAGCGAGCCTGCTCGCGAAGGCCGCGACTCGGTCCAGCAGTCGAGCCCAAATCAGCCCTGCTTGTACCCACGCACTTCATCGACGCCACGGTTGGCCAACTGGTCGGCGCGTTCGTTGCCGTGATGGCCAATATGCCCGCGCACCCATTTCCAGGTGACCTTGTGGCGGTTGACCTGCTCGTCGAGCAACTTCCACAGGTCAGCGTTTTTCACCGGCTCCTTCGCCGCGGTTTTCCAGCCGCGCTTCTTCCAGTTGTCCATCCACTCGTTGATGCCTTTCATCACGTACTGGGAGTCGGTCACCAGCAGCACCTCGCAGGGACGCTTGAGTTCTTCCAGGCCACGGATCGCACCCATCAGCTCCATACGGTTGTTGGTGGTATTGGCTTCGCCGCCCCAGAGTTCCTTTTCAACGCCCTTGCACACCAGCAGTGCGCCCCAGCCGCCAGGGCCAGGGTTGCCCTTGCAGGCGCCGTCGGTGAACAGTTCTACGCTATCGCTCATGCCAATCTATCCAGAAAATGCGCTGGCCCGCCGATCGCTGATCGACGACGCCCGAAGCCGGGACAGGCCCGGCCGCAAATGAAAAAGTGTGTATTACGGTTCGATATTGCGACGGTTGACCTTGGCCATCGGCAAGGGAATCAACTTGCCCATCGGCTCGCGCCGCTCCTGACGGACCGGTCGCAGGCCCACCACGATCTTGCGTGCCACCAGTAAATAGAAGCCGCCGCCCGACAGTTGCCAGTCTCCGGCCTTGCGCTCCCAACCGGCCAGGCGCGTCTGCCACGCCGGTGACGCAAGCGGCGGACGATAGCACCCGAAGCGGCGTTTCTCCAGCGCGAAGCCCAGCAGGTTCAGCCAGTCCGCAACCCGTGACGGCGAAATGCAGCGCGCCTTGCGCAGCGCATCCTGGGCAAACACGTGCCGCAGGCCCCAACTGCTCCAGGGATTGATGCCGATGATCAGCAAATGCCCGCCGGGCCGCACGCTGCTTGCCGCCTCGCGCAGTAAACCATGGGGCGACAGGCAGAAATCCAGGCCGTGCTGCAGCACCACCACATCGGCGGCGTGCTCGCTCAGCGGCCAGGCCTGCTCCTCACAGACGATCTCGACCCCCGGCAACGGCGCGCCAAGGCGTACGTTACGCTGCACCTGCGGCGCTGACGGCGGAGTCTGAGCCGAGGGACCGTAATGCACCAGATAGCCACCAAAGAACCGCCCGAGTTCGTCTTCGAGCATGCGCCGCTCTTCGTCCAGCAGGAATTGCCCGATCGGACCTTCCAGCCACTCGCGGGCCGCGCCGATCAACGCCAGCCAGTCAGGATCAGCCTGTGCGAACGCTTTATCAGTCATTGCATTCTCCAACGCGCCAGGAAGTTCTAAGATGCGCCATTGTTTTCCGCTTGGCGAATCCGACGATGATACAGATCACAGCCCTGCCCGCCTTCACCGACAACTACATCTGGTTGTTACAAGACCACGGCAGCAAACGCTGCGCGGTCGTCGACCCGGGTGATGCCGCCCCGGTACACGCCTGGCTCACGGCCAATCCGGGTTGGGTACTGAGTGATATTTTGATCACTCACCACCATCATGACCACGTCGGCGGCGTCGAACAGCTGAAAAAAGCGACGGACGCGAAAGTCTATGGTCCGGCCAGCGAAACGATCCCGGCGCGGGAGGTTGCGCTCAAGGACAACGACCGCATCAGCGTGCTCGGGTTGGACTTCGATATCTTCGCGGTCCCCGGCCACACCCTGGGACATATCGCCTATTACCATCACGGTTTGCTGTTCTGCGGCGACACCCTGTTTGCCGCCGGTTGCGGGCGGTTGTTCGAAGGCACGCCACAGCAAATGTACAGCTCGCTGACACGCCTCGCGGGGTTGCCGGAAGACACGCTGGTCTACTGCACCCACGAATACACCCTGAGCAATCTGAAGTTTGCCGCAGCCGTCGAGCCGAACAACCCGGATACGGCCGAACGCCTGGCCAAAGTCACCCGCCAACGGGAGTCCGGGATCATGACGCTGCCGTCGACACTGGCACTGGAAAAGCTCACAAACCCGTTTTTGCGTTCCGCTGAAACATCCGTTAAAGAAAAAGCGGACGAACGGACCGGCACCGATAACTCGGCGCCCGATATGGTTTTTGCTGCGCTTCGAGCGTGGAAAGACACGTTCTAAAGGGGTCCCACAAGGCTGCAACAATTCTGAAAGGTTGACCGCGCAGGGTGCGCTTTCTAGAATCGCCCGACATTTTTGCCCGGAACTTACTTCCAGCCAATGTCGTCACCTATTCGCAAAGCCATCAGTTCAGACGCATTGACCCGCTTGGCTCAAGCCATTGCGGTGGCTGTGTCCGCCACCCTGGCGGGCTGTTCCAGCCATGCGCCGCAGACCGATGCGGCGCACACGCCGAACATCGCCGCGCGCGCCAAGCAGAAGCCGATCTGGCTCAGCGAAAAGCCCAGCCCGCAAATTCCACAGGACGTCTGGGAGCGTATGCGCCAGGGCTTCCAGTTGCAGGACGGGCTGGGTGTCAACCCGCGCATCGAGCAGCAGCGCCTGTGGTTCGCCAGCAACCCGTCTTTCCTCGAAAACGCCGGTGAACGTGGCAGCCTCTACATTCACTACATCGTCGAGCGCCTTGAAGAGCGCAACATGCCGCTGGAACTGGCCCTGCTGCCAGTGATTGAAAGTGCCTACAACCCGATGGCCTACTCCCGGGCCGACGCGGTGGGTCTTTGGCAATTCATCCCGTCCACCGGACGTTACTTCAACCTGCGCCAGACCCGTTTCTATGATGGCCGTCGCGACATCACCGCGTCGACCACCGCCGCGCTGGATTACCTGACCCGCCTGCACGACATGTTCAACGGCGACTGGATGCTGGCCCTGGCGGCCTACAACGCCGGTGAAGGCACCGTCAGCCGGGCCATCGAGCGCAACGAGCGGCTGGGCCTGCCGACCGACTACTGGAACCTGCCGCTGCCCTCCGAAACCCAGGCCTATGTGCCGAAGTTGCTGGCGCTGTCGCAAGTGGTGATGGCGCCGGAAGCCTACGGCGTGAACCTCAACCCGATCGCCAACCAGCCCTATTTCCAGGTCGTCGAAATCAACCAGCGCATGGACCTGTCCAAGGTCGCTGAAGTCGCAAACATCGACGAAGACGAACTGTTCCAGCTCAACCCGGCCTTCAAGCAGCGCACCACCATCGACGGCCCACAGCACCTGCTGGTGCCGACCTCCAAGGCGCAACTGCTGACCAGCAGCCTGCAGACCATGCGTCCTGAAGAGTTGATCAGCAAAAAATCGCTCAAGCCGGTCTTCGAAGGCGCCGACGACACCCAGGTCGCCAGCGCCAGGCGGTCCTACCGGGTCAAACGGGGAGACAACCTCGGCTCCATCGCCAAGGCCAACAACGTTGACGTGAAGGACCTGCAACGCTGGAACAAACTGACCGGCAAGAATCTCAAGCCCGGCCAGACCCTGGTCATGCAGGACAACAGCAAACGCAGCTCCGGGCGCGTCAACACCGTGATTGCCGCCAACTCCAAAAAGCAGCAGACCAAGTACAAGGTCCAGCAAGGCGACTCGCTGGCCCTCGTGGCCAAGCGTTTCAACGTCGAGATGCAGCACCTCAAGCGCTGGAATCCTCGTGTCGGCCAGGCGCTGAAGCCCGGCCAGATGTTGACGGTGGCCAATCCGCATTAAAAAGAGCCCCTGATTTCAGGGGCTTTTTTATACCTGTAGGAGCTGGCTTGCCAGCGAAGACATCGGCACAGTCAACATCGATTTCGCCCGTCACGCCGCCTTCGCTGGCAAGCCAGCTCCCACAGGATTGCGTCCAGCCGAATTTACCCATTAACCCCCGTCTTTTTCCTGTCCATACAAGCTGTTACTGTACGGTCCACAAAGCCCAAGCCGCCTGGATCGGATCTCCTATTTGAAGCGTCCCCTGCCCCTGCTCCTGATCAGCCTGGCCTTGAGCTCCACCGCAAGCGCGACGATCAGCGAAAGCCATGGTTATGCGCAGTTCGGCACGCTCAAGTACCCGGCCCGATTTACCCACTTCGACTGGGTCAACCCGCAAGCGCCCAAGGGCGGTACGTTGCGGGTGATGGCGTTTGGCACCTTCGATACGCTCAACCCGTACACCTTCAAGGGCACCAGCCCGGTCACCACACCGAACTTCCTGCAATACGGCATCAACGAACTCAACGAACCGCTGATGGTCGGCACCGGGCAGTACGCGCCTTCGGGTGACGAGCCCGCGTCCAGCTATGGCCTGATCGCCCAGTCGGTGGAGTACAGCGAGGACCGCAGTTGGGTGGTGTTCAACCTGCGCCCTGAAGCACGCTTCCATGACGGAACGCCGATTACCGCCTTCGACGTTGCGTTCTCCTATCGCACGCTGCTCAAGGAAGGGCATCCGCTGTACCGCACCAACCTTCAGGAGGTGCTGCGGGTCGACATCCTCAACCCCCAGCGCATCCGTTTCGTGTTCAAGCGCGCCGGCAATCCGCTGCTGATCCTGCGCCTGGGCGAAATGCCGGTGTTGCCACAGCACTACTGGAAAGGCCGTGACTTCAAGGCCACCACGTTCGAACCGCCGCTGGGCAGCGGGCCGTATCGCATCACGTCGGTCACGCCAGGACGCCAGATCGTTTTCGAACGGGTCAAGGATTACTGGGGCAAGGACCTGTCGGTCAATCGCGGCAAGTACAACTTCGACCGCATGGAAGTCGAGTTCTACCGCGACAGCGACGTCGCGTTCGAGGCGTTCAAGGCCGGTGAATTCGACATCTATATCGAGCATCAGGCGAAAAACTGGGACACCGGCTACAACTTTCCCGCCCTACGCCGCGGTGACGTGATCAAGGCACAGATTCCCCACCAGATCCCGACCCAGACCCAGGGCCTGTTCATGAACGGCCGCCGGGTGACTTTCTCGGACGCCAGGGTCCGTGAAGCGCTGGGGCTGATGTTCAACTTTGAATGGACCAACCGCGCGCTGTTCAGCGGTGCCTACAAACGCGCCCTGAGCTATTACCCCAACAGCGAGTTCTCGGCCAGCGGCTTGCCGGTCGGGCATGAATGGCTGTTGCTCAAGCCCTACCGTGAACAGCTGCCGGCCAGGCTCTTTACCGAGCCGTTCAGCCTGCCGCAGACCGATGGCCGCGCTATCCCCCGGGAGACCTTGCGCAAAGCCCTCGGCCTGCTCGCCGAAGCCGGCTGGAAGCTCAATGGCCAGCACCTGCAAAACGCCGCAGGCCAACCCTTGCGCCTGGAGCTGTTGCTGGTCAACCCGAACCTGGAACGCATCCTCCAGCCCTACGTCGAGAACCTCGCCAGCATCGGCATCGATGCGCAGCTGCGCACGGTCGATCGCGCGCAATACAAGCAGCGCCTCGACCAGTTCGATTTCGACATGATCCTGATGACCCTCAACCAGACCCTCAGCCCGGGCCTGGAACAATGGCAGTACTTTCACTCCAGCCAGGCCGAGGTCAAAGGCAGCAAGAACTACGCCGGCATTGCCAACCCGGTGGTCGACCATCTGCTCGAACAGTTGCTGGCCGCCCAGACCCGTGACCAGCAAGTCGCCGCCGGCAAGGCCCTTGACCGCGTGCTGCTGTGGCAGCACTACATCGTTCCCAACTGGTACCTCAATTATCACCGCCTGGCGTACCGCAACCGGCTCGCCTTTGTCACCACGCCGCCTTACACCCTGGGCCTGAATGCGTGGTGGCTGAAATCTTCGGAGAAAGATCAATGAACCCCATCCGCACCCTGCTCCTGCAGGCCAGCGGCCTGTTGTTCGCCGGGCTGGCCTGCGCCGCCCCGCAACACGCCGTGACCCTGTACAACGAGCCGCCGAAATACCCGGCCGACTTCAAGCACTTCGACTACGTCAATCCCGACGCCCCCAAGGGCGGGATCTTCCGCCAGGCCGGGTTCGGTGGCTTCGACAGCCTCAACCCGTTCATCAGCAAAGGCGTACCGGCGGATGATATCGGCATCATCTACGACACCCTGGCCAAGCAAGGCCTGGACGAGCCGTTCACCGAGTACGGCCTGATCGCCCGGCTGATCGAGAAAGCCCCGGACAACGGCTGGGTGCGCTTCTACCTGCGCCCCGAAGCACGCTTCCATGAAGGCCATCCGGTACGCGCCGAAGACGTGGTGTTCAGCTTCCAGATGCTGACCAAGGACGGCGCACCGATGTACCGCGGCTACTACAACGACGTGGCCGAAGTGATCGCCGAAGACCCGCTGACCGTGCTGTTCAAGTTCAAGCACACCAACAACCGCGAGCTGCCGCTGATCCTCGGCCAGTTGCCGGTGCTGCCCAAGCATTGGTGGGCCGACCGCGACTTCAACAAGGGCAACCTGGAGATCCCGTTGGGCAGCGGCCCGTACAAGGTCGGCGAAGTGAAGGCCGGGCGCTCGGTGCGCTACGAGCGGGTCAAGGACTACTGGGGCAAGGACCTGCCGGTCAATCGCGGTTTCTATAACTTCGACGTGATGACCACCGATTACTACCGCGACAACACCGTGGCCCTGGAAGCACTCAAGGCCGGGCAGTTCGACTACTGGCTGGAAATGACCGCGAAAAACTGGGCCAACGCCTACAACATCCCGGCGGTCACCGAGGGCCGACTGGTCAAGGAGCAGATCCCCAACGGCAACCCGACCGGCATGCAAGGCTTCGTGTTCAATCTGCGTCGCCCGGTGTTCCAGGATGTGCGTGTGCGCCAGGCCTTGTCGCTGTTGCTGGACTTCGAATGGACCAACAAGCAACTGTTCAACGGCGCCTACGCACGTACCCGCAGTTATTTCGAGAACTCGGAAATGGCCGCCACCGGCCTGCCTGACGCCGAACAGGTGGCGATCCTCGAACCGTTTCGCGCCAAGCTGCCTCCGCAGGTGTTCAGTGAAGCCTTCCAGAACCCCGCCACTGACGGCAGCGGCATGATCCGCGCCCAGCAACGGCAAGCCTATCAACTGCTGCAGGAGGCGGGCTGGCGCATCGTCGATGACAAAATGGTCGACGCCACCGGCAAGCCGGTGGTCATCGAATTCCTGTTGGCCCAGACCGAATTCGAACGGGTGCTGCTGCCGTTCAAACGCAACCTGAGCGACCTGGGTATCGATCTGGTGATCCGCCGGGTCGACGTCTCGCAGTACATCAACCGCGTGCGCTCCCGGGACTTCGACATGATCGTCGGCAGCTTCCCGCAGTCCAACTCACCAGGTAACGAACAACGGGAATTCTGGATGTCGGCCGCCGCCGACAAACCCGGCAGCCGCAATTCCATGGGGCTCAAAGATCCGGTGGTCGATCAACTGGTCGAACAACTGATCAACGCCGATTCGCGCAAAAGCCTGGTGGCCCATGCCCGCGCGCTGGACCGCGTTCTGCAATGGGGCTATTACGTAATACCCAACTGGCACATCAAGACCTGGCGCGTGGCGTACTGGAACCACATCGGCCACCCGAAGGTCTCGCCCAAGTACGACATCGGCACGGCCACCTGGTGGGTCAAGCCCGACATCAAGCCGGCGATAGAAGTCGAAACCATACTGCAGGCCGATCCTGCGGGCACGGAGTAATCAGATGCTGGCGTACATTTTTCGTCGACTGTTGCTGATCATTCCGACCCTGTTCGGCATCTTGCTGATCAACTTCGTGATCATCCAGGCCGCCCCGGGCGGGCCGGTGGAACAGATGATCGCCAAGCTCGAAGGCTTCGAAGGCGCCACCAGCCGCATCGCCGGCGGCGGTGCCGAAGTCTCGGTGGCAGGCTCGGCCTATCGCGGCGCCCAGGGCCTGGACCCGGCGCTGATCAAGGAAATCGAACACATGTACGGCTTCGACAAGTCGGCGCCGGAACGCTTGTGGATCATGGTCAAGAACTATGCGTCGCTGGATTTCGGCGACAGCTTCTTTCGCGACGCCAAGGTCATCGACCTGATCAAGGAAAAGATGCCGGTGTCGATCTCCCTCGGGCTGTGGAGCACCCTGATCATGTACCTGGTGTCGATCCCGCTGGGGATCGCCAAGGCCACGCGACACGGCAGCCATTTCGACGTCTGGACCAGTTCGGCGATCATCGTCGGCTACGCGATCCCGGCGTTCCTGTTCGCCATCCTGTTGATCGTGGTGTTCGCCGGCGGCAGTTATCTGGACTGGTTCCCGTTGCGCGGGCTGACCTCGAACAACTTCGATGAACTGAGCATGAGCGGCAAGATCCTCGACTACTTCTGGCACCTGGCGCTGCCGGTGACCGCGCTGGTGATCGGCAACTTCGCGACCATGACCCTGCTGACCAAAAACAGCTTCCTCGACGAGATCAACAAGCAGTACGTGATCACCGCCAGGGCCAAGGGCCTGACCAACCACCGCGTGCTGTACGGCCATGTGTTCCGCAACGCCATGCTGCTGGTGATCGCCGGTTTCCCTTCAGCCTTCATCGGTATCTTCTTCACCGGCTCGCTGCTGGTGGAGGTGATCTTCTCCCTCGACGGCCTGGGCCTGATGAGTTTCGAAGCGGCGATCAACCGCGATTACCCGGTGGTGTTCGGCACGCTGTTCATCTTCACGTTGCTGGGGCTGGTGGTGAAACTGATCGGCGACCTTACCTACACCTTTGTCGATCCGCGCATCGACTTCGAAAGCCGGGAGCATTGAGATGAACCTGTCCCCTCTCAATCGCCGGCGCTTCGAACTGTTCAAGGCCAACAAGCGTGGCTGGTGGTCGCTGTGGCTTTTCTTGATCCTGTTCGGCGCCAGCCTCGGCGCCGAGCTGATCGCCAACGACAAGCCGCTGGCGGTGCATTACGACAACAACTGGTACTTCCCGGCGCTCAAGCGCTACCCGGAAACCACCTTCGGCGGCGAATTTCCGCTGGAAGCCAACTACAAGAGCCCGTACATCCGCGAACTGCTCAAGGCCAGGGACGCCTGGGTGCTGTGGGCGCCGATTCCCTACAGCTACCAGAGCATCAACTACGACCTGAAAGTCCCGGCCCCGGCCCCGCCCTCGACGGACAACCTGCTGGGCACCGACGACCAGGGCCGCGACGTGCTGGCCCGGGTGATCTACGGTTTCCGCATTTCGGTGCTGTTCGCCCTGACCCTGACCGTGCTCAGCTCGATCATCGGCGTGATCGCCGGCGCCTTGCAGGGTTTCTACGGCGGCTGGGTGGATCTGGCCGGGCAGCGCTTCCTGGAGATCTGGTCCGGGCTGCCGGTGCTGTACCTGCTGATCATCCTCGCCAGCTTCGTGCAACCCAACTTCTGGTGGCTGCTGGGGATCATGCTGCTGTTCTCGTGGATGAGCCTGGTGGACGTGGTGCGCGCCGAATTTCTGCGCGGGCGCAATCTGGAATACGTGCGCGCCGCCCGCGCCCTGGGCATGCAGAACGGCGCGATCATGTTCCGCCATATCCTGCCCAACGCGATGGTCTCGACCATGACCTTCATGCCGTTCATCCTCACTGGCGCCATCGGCACTCTGACCGCCCTGGACTTCCTCGGTTTCGGTCTGCCGGCAGGCAGCCCGTCGCTGGGTGAACTGGTGGCCCAGGGCAAATCCAACCTGCAGGCGCCGTGGCTGGGCATCAGCGCCTTTGCGGTGCTGGCCCTGATGTTGAGCCTGCTGGTGTTCATCGGCGAATCCGCTCGCGATGCCTTCGACCCGAGGAAGTGAAATGAATCAGGACAATCTGATCGAAGTGCGCAACCTGTCCGTCGAATTTGTCGTCGGCAATCGTTGTCAGCGGGCCGTCGAAGGCATCAGCTTCGACATCAAGCGCGGCGAAACCCTGGCCTTGGTCGGCGAGAGCGGTTCCGGTAAATCGGTCACCGCACACTCGATCCTGCGCCTGCTGCCCTACCCGCTGGCCCGCCATCCCTCCGGCACCATCGAATATTCCGGGCAGAACCTGCTGGACCTGAAGGAAAAAACCATCCGCCACATTCGTGGCAACCGGATTGCGATGATCTTCCAGGAGCCGATGACCTCGCTCAACCCGCTGCACTCGATCGAAAAGCAGATCAACGAAGTGCTGGGCATCCACAAGGGCCTGAGCGGCAAGGTCGCGACCAAACGCACCCTGGAGTTGCTGGAGATGGTCGGCATCCCCGAGCCACACAAACGCCTCAAGGCCCTGCCCCACGAATTGTCCGGCGGCCAGCGCCAGCGGGTAATGATCGCCATGGCCCTGGCCAACGAACCGGAACTGCTGATCGCCGACGAGCCCACCACTGCGCTGGACGTGACCGTTCAGCTGAAAATCCTCGAATTGCTCAAGGAATTGCAGGCGCGGCTGGGCATGGCGCTGCTGCTGATCAGCCATGATTTGAACCTTGTGCGAAGAATTGCGCATCGCGTATGTGTCATGCAGCAAGGTTGCATCGTCGAACAGGCATCGTGCGAAGAATTGTTCCGCGCGCCGCAGCATCCGTACACTCGGGAACTGCTGGCAGCGGAGCCCGGCGGCAAGCCTGCAAGCAACGTGATCGGCCCGCCCTTGCTGGCGGTCGAGGACCTGAAAGTCTGGTTTCCGATCAAGAAAGGCTTGCTCAAGCGCACGGTGGATTACGTCAAGGCGGTCGACGGCATCAATTTCAGCCTGCCCCAGGGCCAGACCCTTGGGATAGTGGGTGAAAGCGGTTCCGGCAAATCGACCCTGGGCCTGGCGATTTTGCGGCTCATCGCCAGCAAAGGCGCCATTCGCTTTGAAGGCCAGCCGCTGGACAGCCTGACGCAGCAACAGGTCCGGCCGCTGCGGCGGGAGATGCAAGTGGTGTTTCAGGACCCGTACGGCAGCCTGAGCCCACGGATGTGCGTGAACGACATCGTTGGAGAAGGCCTGCGGATCCACAAGATGGGCACCGCGGCGGAACAGGAACAAGCGATCATTGCAGCACTCAAGGAGGTAGGCCTGGATCCGGAAACCCGGCACCGCTACCCCCACGAATTTTCCGGCGGGCAACGGCAGAGAATCGCCATTGCCCGGGCATTGGTGTTAAAACCGGCGTTGATTTTGCTGGACGAGCCGACTTCGGCCCTCGACCGCACGGTACAACGCCAGGTAGTGGAGCTTTTGCGTTCGCTGCAAACCAAGTACAACCTGACGTATCTGTTTATCAGCCATGACCTGGCTGTGGTGAAAGCGCTGAGCCACCAGTTGATGGTGGTCAAGCATGGCCAAGTGGTCGAACAGGGAGACGCGCAAAGCATTTTTGCCGCCCCCCAACATCCGTATACACAGCAGTTGCTGGAAGCCGCTTTTTTGGCTCCGGCCACTGCGCAATAACCTGAAAGAGGAGCAACACATGGGTTTTCTCGCCGGTAAGCGCGTACTGATCGTCGGTGTCGCCAGCAAGCTGTCCATCGCATCCGGCATTGCTGCCGCCATGCATCGCGAGGGCGCTGAGCTTGCCTTCACTTATCAGAACGACAAACTCAAGGGTCGTGTCGAAGAGTTCGCACAGAGCTGGGGTTCGAACCCTGAGCTGTGCTTCCCGTGCGACGTGGCCAGCGATGAAGAAATCGCCAAGGTCTTCGAAGCGCTGAGCAAGAAGTGGGACGGCCTGGACTGCATCGTGCACTCCGTCGGCTTCGCCCCGGGCGACCAACTGGACGGCGACTTCACCGAAGCCACCACCCGTGAAGGTTTCCGCATCGCTCACGACATCAGCGCCTACAGCTTCGTGGCCCTGGCCAAGGCCGGCCGCGAAATGATGAAAGGCCGCAACGGCAGCCTGCTGACCCTGTCGTACCTGGGCGCCGAGCGCACCATGCCGAACTACAACGTAATGGGCATGGCCAAGGCTTCCCTGGAAGCCGGCGTACGTTACCTGGCCGGCTCCCTGGGCCCGGACGGTACTCGCGTCAACTGCGTATCGGCAGGCCCGATCCGCACCCTCGCCGCTTCCGGCATCAAGAACTTCCGCAAGATGCTGGCCGCCAACGAAGCGCAAACTCCGCTGCGCCGCAACGTCACCATCGAAGAAGTCGGCAACGCCGGCGCCTTCCTGTGCTCGGACCTGGCGTCCGGCATCAGCGGTGAAATCATGTACGTGGACGGTGGCTTCAACACCACGGCCATGGGCAGCCTCGAAGAGTAATCTTCGGTCAGCCAATAAAAACCCGCCTCTATTGGCGGGTTTTTTATTCCCGTAATTTCAGACCTGATGTAATCCCCTGTGGGAGCGAGCTTGCTCGCGATGGCGATCTGTCAGTTGGCATCAATGGTGAATGTCAGTCCGATATCGCGAGCAAGCTGAACTGGTCAACTAATTTTGGACACCAGTTACGGTTTCATGCCGCCAGTTTCTCCATAGCTACCGGCGACCGGTAGTCGTTGTAGCTATGGAGCCTGACGTTGTTGTAACGCATCACATAACGCTGCACATCCACCCGCGCCTCATGTTCCGAGCGGTAGCCGTCTTCTGGTACCCACTCTGACTTGAGGCTTCCAAAGAAACGCTCCATCGGAGCGTTGTCCCAGCACTCACCTTTGCGACTCATGCTTTGCAGGAGGCCATGTTTGCGCATTTCTTTCCTGAATTTATGACTGGTGTATTGGCAGCCTTGGTCAGAGTGAAACAGCACCTCTTTTGGCCGGCCTCGCAGGTCGACCGCCATCCGCAACGCTTCGCAGGTCAGCGTGGCATCGGAAATCATCGAAAACGACCAGCCCACGATCCTGCGGGCAAACAGATCCAGCACCGCCGCGAAATACATCCAGCGCGTGCCGACTTTGATGTAGGTCACATCGCCGCACCACACTTGGTTAACCGCCGTGACATCAAACTTGCGCTTGAGCACATGCGGCGCCACCAGCGCCTCAACGCCGGAAGATTTGTACTTGTGCCGCCGCCGCTGATGACTGGCAACACCGGCTTCGCGCATCAAGCTACGAGCCATATGTCGCCCGACACGATGCCCCTTGGCTTGCAGTTCCTTGGACAGGGTGCGAGACCCTGCGGACGCTCTGGACTCCTGATGATGCTTGACCAGCACGGCCTTAAGTTTCTCCCGTTCAGGATTCACCTTGCCCTGGCGCTGACGCCAGGCGTAAAAGCTGCTGCGGGTGACTCCAAACGCCCGGCAGCAATTGTTAACGCCGTACTGCTCGTCCAGCTCATTGATCAGCGCGAATGATCTTTGGAGTCCAAAAGCAGGAGAGCACTGGCCTTTTTTAGGATTTCAATGTCCAGGTCTTTTTGCCTGAGCAACGCTTTGAGCTGCTGAATCTCCCGCTGATCGGCGGTGATTGCCTTGGCCCCCACCGGGGTCGAACCCAAGCGTTCTTTGCGAACCTGGTCGACCCAACGGCGCAAGGCCGTAGGGCCAATATCCAAACTGGCACAAACATCGGGAATTGACTGACCCTCGTCCAGCACCATGCTGGCGGCCTTGAGTTTGAACTCACTGGAATAAGATTTACGCATATCCAAACACCTCAGATTTGAGCGCCATCATAGCGCCCGATTGAAGTGTCCAAAATCATTAGGCCAGTTCAAGCTCGCTCCCACAGGGGTTATATTCAGTCAGCTATCGGCGTCAGGCATTGGGCAAACAACCGCTGAATCGCCTGATTACGCTGGCTGTAGCGCTGCAACAAGACAATTTCTCGATAGAAGGTCAGCTCGCCTAAGCGGATCACCCTGACCTTCGCCCCATGCTCCAGCCAAAGCCCCGCCTCCGGCAGCAGGGAAATCCCCAACCCACACTCGACCATTTTGACAATCGCCTCCAGTTCATCCAGCTCCAGTGCCCCGTGCACCTCGATCTGCTGTTCGCGCAAAAAACGCGTCACCAGTCGCCCGCCAAACGAATTGCGGTCGTAGCGCACATGCGGGTGCTCGGTGAGCAGTTGCAACGGATCATCGCCGTCCACGTCCGCCGGTACGATCAGCACGAACGGTTCCCGGCGTATCACCTGCGCGGACAACTCCTTGGGCAGTTCGAATGGCGGCTTGATCAGGATCGCCAGGTCCACTTCCCCGGTGTCCACCTGACTCAGCAGGTTCAGTGACACACCCGGCACCAGCTTGGGCTCCAGCAAGGGCGCCTGCTGGCGCAATCGCAGCAGTGCCTGGGGCAACAGTCCAGTCTGGGCGGTCGCCACCGCGCCGATTTTCAACTCGCCACGGTACTCGCTGACATCGTCACTGACCGCCATGCGGCTGAAGGTTTCGAGCATTTCCCGGGCCATCGGCAACGCACGCTGCCCCGCCGCATTGAGCAGCGCCTGGCGGCCGGTGCGGTCGAACAGACGGATGCCCAGGGCCTGTTCCAGGTTGCGAATCTGCGCGCTCACGGCCGACTGCGTCAGGCCGATGTGCATACCGGCCGCAGCGAAAGTGCCGTGACGCGCTACGGCGACAAAGGTTTTCAGTTCTCGCAGCATGGCGGCCTCGATTGATCGAAATAATTTGAGCTCGACGCAAAAATTATCGTCTTTCAATCAAAAAGCACAGGACTAAACTCAACACACGCCCACCCACCACCGAGGTTCGCCCGATGCAACTCTCCCCTTTTCACCTGGCCATTCCGGTCTACGACTTGCCCGCCGCCCGGCACTTTTATGGCACGGTGTTTGGCCTGGAAGAAGGTCGGTCGAGCGACCATTGGATCGATTTCAACTTTTTCGGCCATCAACTGGTGATTCACCTGGCGCCGAAAAACCCTTCGCAAGAAGCAGCTCATACCAATGCTGTCGATGGCCACGATGTGCCGGTGCCGCACTTTGGCGTGGTGCTCGGGATGGCGGAGTGGGAAGCACTGGCCGAGCGGCTGAAGTCACTGGGAACTCGCTTCGTGATTGAGCCGGGGATTCGTTTTCGGGGGCTGGTGGGCGAACAGGCGACGATGTTTCTGTTCGATCCTTGCGGGAATGCGCTGGAGTTCAAGGCGTTCAAGGATATTGGGCAGTTGTTTGCCAAATAGGCGGTGTCTGTCGGGACGCCATTGCTGGCAAGCCAGATCCTGCATTTGATTTTTGACAATGTTGAAAGAGCGGAAGATCAAGATCAAAAGATCGCAGCCTTCGGCAGCTCCTACAGGGGCGTGTGTTTAGCCGAACGGCGTACACAAACGCTCTTCACCACTCAACAGGCCGAGCGTTAGCTCGCCTGCCGCTCTTGATCTTGATCCACCCGCCCCCTCGGCAGGCTGAGTGGAGGTGTTCATCCGGGGATGGGCGCGCAGCGCCGTTCGACGCAGTCGAACTCATTGCATGTAGGTCGAAGCGAAGCCGACCGGAGGGCAATGCCCCCGGATGAATACCGCAGCGAAGGTACCCCGAGCCTCAGCGAGGGGCCGTACGTAAGGGGCGTGAAGGGATCAACCACATAGGTAACAGAAGAGTTCAGTCACATAGGTAACACCTGATCACTTATTTCTGATTACTTTGAGCGTCAGATAAGCGTCTTTGGCATCCCTTTCATCAACGCGGCCTAATACTACCGGTCCAAAAATGATGTCCCAAACACCCTCACTGACGCTCTCCAACCCAACCGTTTCATGCTTGAGCACGTAGCCGACATAGATTCTAAGCCTACCTTTGTTCACCACGCCGTTGGAGTCCGTCCGGTAAACCTCAACATGGCTTGGGTACCTCATCTCCGGCAGCTTGCCCGGATAAGGTCGTGAAGAGCTTGTGTAGCAAGAGCCGGGGGTTTTCTGCCCCAGCGCCTCATGAAGACGCTCATGATTGTAGTGCTGCATGAACAGATCGAAATGTTTCTGCTGGGCTCCCCACTCAATTTCCGGCGGCCTTGGCAACGTACTTTTCAGCGTGCGGTGCATGCGCTCATGCCGTCCGTTTTGCTCTGGTCGACCAGGTTGAATCCTTTCGTGAATGATGCCCAGACGGGCCCACCAGATGGACAACTGCGATAACCCGGCACGCCCACCGCTAGCAAAAGGGACACCGTTGTCGGTACGGATCCGCTCGGGCATTCCATGCATCTTAAATAGCCGCTCGAAGGTTGCCTTGGCGTCCTTGAAAGTCGTGCTGGGCATGCTTTCACACGCCAGTAGAAAGCGACTGGCGTGATCCATCACTGTCAGGGGGTAACACCAGACACCGTCTCCCGTCAGGTATTGGCCTTTGTAATCGGCGCTCCAGAGCTGGTTGGGAAGATCGGCTTTCTGAAGTGGCTTGGGATAGATGGCGACACGCTGACGTAAACGCCGTGGGGGCACCAGACCCGCCTTTTTAAGCACGTTGTAGATCGTGGTTTTCGAGGGCGGAGACTGATCTGGAAACCGTTCACTCAGGGCTGTCTGAATCTTCTTCG
Organism: Pseudomonas laurylsulfatiphila; assembly: GCF_002934665.1. Taxonomy (GTDB): domain Bacteria; phylum Pseudomonadota; class Gammaproteobacteria; order Pseudomonadales; family Pseudomonadaceae; genus Aquipseudomonas; species Aquipseudomonas laurylsulfatiphila. The sequence continues at coordinate 311,176 of NZ_NIRS01000001.1, forward strand.
GGCCCGGTGTGGTTTGCCCTTGGCCGCGCAGCTCAAGAATGGCCTCCTTGACCGCAAACGGCACGGCCTGAGCCTGGGAGTGTCGCTTGCGACTGCACTCCGCCAAGCCATTAATGCTGTCCGCGTTGTAGCGGGCCACCCACTTGTAACCAGTCTTGCGACTGATGCTGTGAGCCGCACAGAGTTGACTGAAATTGAGTCGACCAGACAAATAATCGGCAATGAACATCACTTTCAGGTCCATAGGTTTCAGCTCTCGCCACGGCATGGTCAGATCCTCGGAATCGACCAGTGCCAGTTAAAAACTGTTACCTATGTGCTTGAACTGTTTTGTTACCTATGTGGGTGAGTCATACCGGCGAGACTTTTTGGTTCCTTTTGTGTCGTTTGACAAAAGGGACTCGCCGTAAGGGCGAAACCATAAGCCGCCGTTACCGAAGAAACGGATATGTACACAGTCCAGCCCTAACGGCTCATCACACTCTCAGCCTCCCCCAGCAGCTCCTCGATCGTGCCATGCACAACCGGGTCATATTCGACCTGGACAACACTGAAGCGAATGTCATAACTGCGATGCGCCGCAGCGTTGCGCTCGTCGAGTATCTCATTGAGTCGTGCCTTGATCGCCGCAGTCTCCACGGTGCCGGACCCGGTCAGCAGCGCCACGAAGCGGTCGCCTTCGAGCCGGCCGACCACATCGTTCTCACGAAAGCCGATACGCAGGACATCGGCGAAGGACTTGAGCGCATCGTCACCTTTGGCCCGGCCATACAGATAGCTGATGCGCTTGAACTCATCGAGGGAGAAGTACAGCAGCGTCGCCGGCGTCTCCAGCGTCCGGCAAGCGTCCAGCCCGAGCCGGGCCAGCGCGGTGAAGCCATGGCGATTGGACAGCAGCGTCAGCTCATCCATGCTTGCCATTTGCACGCCCGCCAGCTCTCGCTCGGCCTGGCGCGCCATTTCACGCAGCCGCTCCCGTTCTTGCTGTGGCGTGAGCAACGGGCGTGCGGATCGACCCGTTTTGCCCGTTTTGCCTGAGATCAACATCGTTCACTCCCTTTGCGGGTATGCACGTTAGAGTCGCCCATACTCGCATTGACTCCCCGCAAGCGTGCCGTTGGTCAGCTACCCGTCACCGGGCACGGCCCGCCTGCGTCGGCCCAGCGTTTGAATTGGCTGACGAAGATGTCGTGCGGTACCGGCACCGGCGCGCGATTGCCGCCCGGATTCCAGCCCCACAGCACCAGCTTGTCGTCGCTGACGTGCTTGATCAGCGCGGCGAAATCCCGGTCGCCGTTGCTGGCGCGATCCTTGATCATCGCGCACAGCCGGTCGGCCGGCAGGCCGATCCAGGCCATCCGCTGCGCTGCCGGCGGCAGGCTCCAGTGTGGCGCCCCGGGCGGCGCATGAGGACCATAACTGGCCGGTGGGTTGCTTTGCGCATGGCAGGTTGCACAGGGCAACCCGGCCGCGCCTTTGCCGTCCATGCCGCGAACCACATTCATGGCGTGAGGCACGCCGGCATCGAATTGCAGCGGCGAATCCCCGGGAATGTGGCAGTTCTGGCAACGCGGGCTCTGGAAGACCTTCTGCACGGTGTCGAACGCCTGCAAGGCCTCGCGGTCATCGGCAAACACGTGCGACGCGTAGGCTGCAAGACAGATCAGAATCACCGCCCCAAGCAACCAGTGATGACGTTTCATCTCACACTCCCGACAGTTGCAAGGGCAGCTCGCGCAGGCGCTGCCCGGTCAGGGCAAACACCGCGTTGGCCACCGCCGGTGCCGTGGGTGGCACACCGGCTTCGCCGATACCGCCGGGTTTGTCGCTGCTGGGCACGATATGCACTTCGACCACCGGCATTTCGTTGAGCCGCAGCACCTGATAGTCATGATAGTTGGACTGCACCACCTGCCCGTCCTTGAGCGTCAGCTTGCTGTGCAAGGCGAAGCTCAGGCCAAAGGTAATGCACGACTCCATCTGCGCAGCGATGCTCTGCGGGTTGACCGCAATGCCGCAATCCACCGCACACACCACCCGGTGCACACGGATGGCGAGATTGTCCTCGGACACCTCGGCCACCTGGGCCACGTAACTGCCGAACGATTCATGCACCGCCACACCCAGGGCATGGCCATCGGGCAGCGGCGCCGTCCAGTTGGCCTTCTCCACCGCCAGGTTCAACACACCGAGGTGGCGCGGATGGTCCTTGAGCAAGGTGCGCCGGTACTCCACCGGATCCTTGCCGGCCGCCGTCGCCAGCTCATCGATCAGCGACTCCATGACAAACGCCGTGTGGCTGTGACCCACCGAACGCAACCACAACACGCTGATGCCGGTTTGTGGCGAGTGCAGTTCGATCTGGTGATTGGCCAGCCCTCCGATGTAGGGGCTGTCGGCCACGCCCTCGACCGAGGTCTTGTCGATCCCGTCCTTGACCATGCTCGCTTCAAGCGAGGTCCCGGCCATGATCGACTGCCCGACCATCACATGCTTCCAGGCCAGCGGCAGGCCGTCAGCGCCCAGCCCGATACGCGCATGGTGCAGGAACGCCGAACGGTAATAGCCGCCACGGATGTCGTCCTCCCGCGCCCACACGGTTTTCACCGGCATACCGGCGGCCTTGGCGACATGCACCGCTTCGCTGACGAAGTCCGAGGTCGGATTGGCCCGGCGCCCGAAGCCGCCGCCGAGAAACTCGGTATGGATCTCGACCTGTTCGGGTTTGAGCCCGGTGATTTGCCCGGCCACCATTTGGTCCAGGGTCTGGAACTGAGTGCCGGTCCAGATTTCGCACTTGTCCTTGCTGATGCTCACGGTGCAGTTAAGCGGTTCCATCGGCGCGTGGGCCAGATAGGGCACGCTGTATTCGGCGTCGATGGTCTTGGCCGCTTTCGCCAGCGCAGCCGGGGTATCGCCCGCCTGGCCAGCGTTCAGGCCGGGGGTGGCGGCGAGCTTGCGGAAGCTTTCCAGCAGCGCCCGGCTATTGAGCCCCGCGTTCGGCCCCGGGTTCCACTCGACTTTCAGCGCATCGCGCCCCAGCTTCGCCGCCCAATAATGATCGGCAATCACCGCAATGCCCGTCGGCACTTGCACCACTTTGTGCACGCCGGGAATCGCCAGCGCCTCGGCGCCTTCAAAGGATTTGACGCTGCCGCCGAAGGTGGGCGAACGGGCGACCATCGCCGTCATCAGCCCATCGAACTGCACGTCCATGCCGAATTTCGCCCGACCGGTGATTTTCTCCGGTGTATCCAGACGCTGGGTGGGTTTACCGATCAGCCGCCAGTCTTTCGCGTCCTTGAGTTTGATCGAGGCCGGGTCCGGCGGTGGCAGCTGTCCGGCGTCATCGGCCAACTCGCCGTAGGTGGCGCGATGCTCACCGGCAACCACCACGCCCGACTCTGTATGAATTTCGGAGGGAGCAACGTTGAAACGCTTGGCCGCGGCATCGATCAACATCAAGCGCGCCGCCGCGCCGGCCTGACGATAGCGATCGAATTCCATCCAGGTCGAGGTCGAACCGCCGGTGATCTGCATCCCGCCAAACCCGGGCATGCCGTAATCGGCGGCCGATGCCGGGGAATGCTCGACGCGGATCTTCGACCAGTCGGCGTCCAGTTCCTCGGCAATCAGCATGGTCAGGCCGGTCCAGATGCCCTGGCCCATTTCCGAATGGCCGAGCAACACGGTGACGCTGTTGTCATTGCCAATGCGCAGGAAAGCGTTGGGCGCAAACACGTTGCCCTGATTCTCCGCGCCCAAGGCGAACCGGTGGGTGCCGGGCATGACAAATGCCACCACCAGCCCACCGCCCAGCACAGCACTGCCCTTGAGAAAGCCCCGGCGCGATAACGCGTTGATGCTGTTCATGGCCACCTCAACCCAGCTCGGCGGCGCGCTTGACCGCGGCGCGAATCCGCGGGTAAGTGCCGCAGCGGCAGATGTTGCCGGACAGCGCCTGATCGATGTCGCTGTCGGTCGGTTTTGGAATTTTCGCCAGCAACGCTACGGCCGACATGATCTGCCCGGACTGGCAGTAACCGCACTGGACCACGTCGAGCTCCGCCCAGGCCTGTTGCACCGGGTGCGAGCCGTCCGTCGACAGGCCTTCGATGGTGAGAATCTTTTGTCCATGGGCGACCGCGGTGGCCGGTGTGATGCAGGAGCGTAGCGGCGCGCCGTCGACGTGCACCGTGCAGGCTCCACATTGGGCCATGCCGCAACCGAACTTGGTGCCGGTGAGGTGGGCGACATCGCGCAAGACCCAGAGCAACGGCATGTCGGCGGGGACATCCAGCTCCTGATCCTGGCCATTGATGTTCAGGGTGAGCATGGCGCGGTTCCTCAGACTCACGGTGATCTGAAGGGGCGTCGCTGCAGCCTTGTACAACCTGCGCGCGCCTCGGGTTATCCCTTCAGCTAAGCGCAGATTTGCCGCCAGACCTTGGCGCATCGACCACCGGTCATGCAATGGCCGCCTCGATGGGCGGCCCTGGAACCCTTCGCTAGAGCCTTGGCCCCAATAAAATCCCAGTGTAGCGCCAGACAAACAGCGCAAAAGCGCTACACCACAGCAACGCCGACAGCGCCAATCCGAGACTGGAAAAAGGCACCAACCCTACCCGGCACGCCCCCGCCAGCAACACCAGGACAAACCCCGCAACTACTGCCCCGGACGGCTGCAGCAAACGCCCGGTATGCCCCAGGCTGACCCGCGCGATCATCGCCAGAATCAACCCGCCGATACCGCCGACGGCCAGCGCGTGGGTGGCCAGGCTTTGTTGCGCCAGCCAGCCCAGGTGCCACAGCGCCATGGCCAGCGTCGCCACGGCGAGCCAGGCGTAAGCCAGGTACAGCGACCACAGCAGCGGCACGCGCCACAGGCCGCGGTCACGCCAACGCCACAGGCGCAGCAGATGCAAAGCGCTGATCAACGCAAACAGCAGTGCCAGCCACACACGGGGCACGTCATTCAAACCGGCGGCAAAGGACAGCGCCGCCAGCATGGCGCTGACCAGCAGCACCTTGCCCGGCAACGGATGGGCCGCAGGCGTTGCCGGGCGGTTCAAGCCGCGCTGGATAAAGAACGGAATCACCCGCCCGCCAATCACGCTCATCAGCGCACCGACCAGCCACAGGGCAGCCAGCACGCCATGCCGCTGCAGGTTGCCGTCATCAATGGCAATCCCCAGCAACGTCAACGCCTGACACCCGGCCAGCAGCGACACCATCAACAGAATCGGATAATTCTCGCGCTTGCCCGCAGCCAGCAGGTCGCGCCCCAACGCCCACGCCAGCAGCGGCAGAAAAGGCACCTGCAAGGCCAGGAGCAAGGATGCAGGCATCGGCAGGCACCAAGCCAGTCGCGCCAGCAACCACACCAGCACCAGGCCGATCAGCGGCCAGCCCTTGAGCCCCGGTCGACCTGTCCAGTTCGGTACCGCGGTCAGGAGGAACCCGGCAATGATGGCTGCGGCAAAGCCGAAGGGCATTTCATGTCGATGCCAGGCCAGCATGCCGCCCACGGGTTGCGCTTGGGGTAAACGGCCGTATAGCCACACTGCCCAGACCGCCACGGCGAGGGTGGCGAACCCGGCTCCGGCCAGAAAGAACGGCCGAAAACCAACACTGAAAAGCGCTGCAGCGCCAAGCCGACGCATCAAGCCACCACCCGGACCAAGTCTCGGCTCAGGCGATATTGGGAAAGCAGGCGCATGACATAACCGATTTTCAACAGGGTCGGGCCGAGAATGGTCATGGCGTGCAGGCTCACCAGCACGACGATCGGAAGCTGACCGTCGTAGAGATAGGCGCCGTAGATGCCGGCCAGCAGCATCGCCAGGCCAGCGCCGAGCACACGGCTCGACAGTTGAAGAACGTTCTGAGGGTGGCTGAAGAAGTCGAACATTTTGCGTACTCCTGAAGGCGTTCAGTTGTACGTTGCCTGCATCATGTTTCGTGCCAATGAGCTAACTCCCTGCAAATCAATGACTTCAAAGATCCGCAGTCAATTTGACTCATAGCAGAAATAGTCTTTATGACACACACAGGTGTCATAAAGACTGCAAATTCATTCGAGCCCGGATCGAATTCTGTAAAAGCAAACCAATATCATTTGCACACCCATAGGCCTTTTGCTTTAATCGCGATCAATTCTTATTTACACAGGCAGGCGGATCGCCCATGGACATGTGCTCACGATGACGGTTGCCGACTCCTCCAGCGTCCAGAACCTCTACGCCAGCCACCACCACTGGCTGCACGAGTTGCTGCGCCGACGCTTGAACAATGCGTTCGATGCCGCAGACCTGGCCCATGACACCTTCATACGGGTGCTCAAATGTCCTCAGGTGTTTGACGGGGAAACCCACGAACGCTCTTACCTGGCGACCATCGCCCGCGGCCTGTGCATTGACCACTGGCGTCGTCGCCATCTGGAACGGGCCTGGCTCGAGACCCTGGCCGCGCAGCCCCAGGCCGTCCAGCCTTCGCCAGAGCAGCGGGCGATCATCGTCGAAACCCTGTACGAAGTGGATGCCATGCTGCAGCGCTTGCCCCAGCGGGTGCGTGATGCGTTCGTTCTGGCGCAGGTTCATGGGCTGCCCTACCGAAACATTGCCGAAGAAATCGGCGTGAGCGAGCGCATGGTGAAAAAGTACCTGGCCCAGGCGCTGATGCATTGCGCAATGCTCGAAGCCGAACTCGACGGCCTGCTGATTCAATGACCCGTGCCGCCACCAACGCCATCAGCCACGCCAGCCTCGAACAGGCGGCCAGCTGGTACGTGCAACTCAACGACCAGCACGCCAGCGAGCAGGAACGCGAGCATTGGCAAGCCTGGCTGGCGCAAAGCGGCGAGCATCAGGCCGCGTGGCACTATGTCGAGCGTGTGAGCCAGCGCTTTGCCGCGCTACAGGACAATCATCAACAAGCGGCCGGCCACGTGTTACGCAACAGCGGGCGCTCCTCCATCAGCCGCCGCCAGACGATCAAGAGCCTGCTGGTCCTGGTGTCGGGCAGTTGGCTCGGCTGGAGCGCATGGCGGCAAGGCGCCCTGCCGCTGTCCCTGGCCCGCTGGACCGCCGACCTCTCCACCGGCACCGGCGAAACCCGGGAAACCCGGCTCAGCGACGGCAGCCGGATCTGGCTCAACGCCCTCAGCGCGTTGGATGTACGTTTCGACACCGCACAACGGTTGTTGCTGTTGCAGGCCGGAGAGGTGTTGATCGACACCGCCAGCGACACGAGCCGCCCGCTGCTGGTGCAAACCGTCGAGGGCCGCCTGCGCGCGCTGGGTACGCGTTTCAGCGTGCGCCAGGAAGACCGGCAAACGCTGTTGAATGTCTACGAAGGCGCAGTTGAAGTCCACACCACCCAGGGTCAGGTGCAGGTGGTCAAGGCCGGACAGCAGCTGTGTTTTACACAAGACCACACGCCGACACCGACCGCTGCGTCGGCCGGCCGCGAAGCCTGGCGCCGCGGCCTGTTGCTGGCGGACAACCTGCCGCTGGGGCAGTTGCTCGAAGAACTGAGCCGCTATCGTCCCGGGCATCTGGGATGTGACCCGGCGGTGGCCGGGCTGCCGGTCATGGGTGCGTTCCCGCTCAAGGACACCGATCAGGCCTTGCGCCTGCTGGAAGCGGCATTGCCGGTCCGGGTGCAGAAGCCACTGGAGTGGTGGGTCAACGTAGGCCCGAAAACCTGATGAGGGTTTTTTCCGGCGCATCGGTTCCCTTTTGTCTTTTTCGCTCGGTTAATCCTTCAAGCACTTCGAATGCAGATTGATCCGACCTCCGGGAACTCCATGCCGCGCGCCACCCTTACTCGCCAGCGCTTCGCCTTGCATCCGCTGGTGTTGGCACTGGCGGTGATCTTGCCGGGCCTTGACGTGTCGCGCAGTCAAGCCGCTCCTCTGGTCGAGAGCGAACAACCCGGCAGCCAGACACACCATTACGCAATCGCCGGCGGATCGCTGGTGAGCGTTCTCAACCGCTTTGCCGAACAGGCCGGGATCTTTCTCGCCGGACACAATGAACTCGCTGTCGGCAAACGCAGCCCTGGCCTCAACGGTGTCTACAGCCAGCAGCAAGCGTTGCAACGACTGCTGCAAGGCAGCGGCCTGCAAGCGCAACGCCAGGGGAACGGCGGGTATGTGCTGCACGCCGCCCCCGTCATACAAGGCCCGCTGGAACTGGGGGCGACCAACATTTCCGGGCAGGCACCCGGGACCATCAGCGAAGTCTCCCATTCCTACACCGTCGGCTCGACGTCTTCAGCCACCGGCCTGCCGCTGTCGCTGCGCGAGACGCCGCAATCAGTCACGGTCATCACCCGCCAACTCATGGACGACCAGGGCGCCACCAGCATCGTCGACGCCCTGCGCCGCGCGCCCGGCATCAGCGTGCAAAACTACGACAGCGAGCGCTGGGAGTTCTCCAGCCGTGGCCTGCCGATCACCAACTTCCAGTACGACGGCGTCAATACCGACTACGACGGTGTCTACGACTACGGCACCACCAGCACCGACATGGCCCCCTATGACCGCGTCGAAATCATCAAGGGCGCGACCGGCCTGATGACCGGGGCGGGTGATCCCTCGGCAACCGTCAACCTGATTCGCAAGCGCCCGACCCAAGCATTCAAAGCCTCGGTCAGCGGCACCGTCGGTTCCTGGGACAACTATCGCAGTGAGGGCGATATATCCGGACCGCTGAGCGCCAGCGCCAATGTCCGCGGGCGTCTGGTCGGGGTCTATCAGGACCGCAGCGCCTACGTCGATCACTACCGCAACACCAGGGACATCGCCTACGGCATTGTCGAAGCCGACTTGACCCCGGACACCCTCGTCACCCTCGGTATCGACCAGCAAGACACCCGCTCCCGGGGCGCCAGCTGGACCGGTTTCCCGATGTACTACAGCGACGGCTCGCGCACCGATTTCTCCCGTTCCTTCAACCCGGCCACCGACTGGAGCCGTCGCGATTTCACCAACCAGACGCTGTTCGCCAACGTGCAGCAACAACTGGCCAACGACTGGGCACTCAAGGTCAGTTACGACCGCAAGCACCGCCAGCACGATACCTTCCTCGCCTCCGCCAGTGGCGGCAACCCGGACCCGGTCAGCGGTGACGGCATGTTCATGTACATGGGCAAGTTCAAGGGCGACCAGGTGCAGGACAACGTCGACGTCAACCTGAGCGGTCCGTTCACCCTGGCAGGTCGCGAGCACGAACTGATCGCCGGGTTCATGTCGATGAACACGCGCCAGGACATCCCGGTTTACGGTTCGGTGTACCCGCCGGTGGACGGCAGCATCTTCGACTGGCGCGGCGAGTTTGCCAAACCCGAGATCCCGCGGGTGGGCACCGACGACATCGTCCAGCGCCAGACCGGCGCCTACCTGGCCGCCCGGCTCAAACCCGTCGACGACCTGGCGCTGATCCTCGGCGCGCGTGTCAGCAACTTCAGCGGACACGACGACCTGGACTACAGTGACCCGCACAGCGCCGACCTGCGCGACAGCTATCGCCAGAGCGGTGTCGTCACGCCTTACGCCGGGCTTGTCTGTGATCTCGACGACACCTGGTCGGTGTACACCAGCTACACCAGCATCTATCAGCCGCAAATGAGCAAGGACGCCAACCGGCAACTGCTCGATCCGGTACAGGGCAAAAGTCTTGAAGCAGGCATCAAGGCCGAATACTTTGGCGGACGCCTGAACGCCAGCTTCACCCTGTACCGCATCGAACAGGACAACATCGCCGAACATGTGAGTGGCGTTGATACCGAGTCGGTGTACCGCGCCGTCCAGGGCGCCACCACCCAAGGCTTCGAGTTCGAACTGGCCGGCGAATTGCGCGACGGCTGGAACCTGTCGGCCGGCTACACCTACAACCACACCCGCGATGCCCAGGGTGATTACGTCTACGGTTCGGTGCTGCAAACCACGGCACCGGAACAGCTGTTGCGGGTCTTCAGCACCTACCGCCTGCCAGGCGCGTGGGACGGGCTCACCGTCGGCGCCGGCGTGAACTGGCAAAGCGAATTCTTCGGCAAGGTGTTCCGTCCCGACCCCGCCGATACGGTCAACTTCGGTCAGTACACGACGATCACCCAACCGGGCTACGCCCTGGTGGACGTGATGGCGCGCTATCACTTCAACGAGCACCTGAGCACTACGCTGAACGTGAAGAACCTGTTCGATAAAACCTACTACACCGGGCTGGGCAACTTCGGCACCGGGTTTTATGGCGAACCGCGCACCGTGCAACTGACCACCCGGTGGGCGTTCTGATCGCGCCCTGAAACGGCTGTTTGGCGATCTACGGTACTGCCGACCCCACTCAGGCTGGCTACGCTGTATTCCTGCATGCATAACCTGCCGAGGAGTGCCCGCCATGCAACGCGTACAAAAACTCACGCCCTGCCTGTGGTTCGACGATCAGGCCGAAGCAGCGGCGAAGTTCTATTGCTCGATCTTCGACCATTCGAAAATCACCGCCATCACCCATTACGGCCGCGCCGGTTTCGAGTTCCACGGCCGGCCCGAAGGCTCGGTCATGACCGTCAGCTTCGAACTCGACGGCCAGAGTTTCACCGGCCTCAACGGCGGCCCCCTGTTCAAGTTCACTGAGGCGGTTTCGTTCCAGGTCAATTGCGTGAGCCAGGAAGAAGTCGACCATTACTGGGGCAACCTGTCGGCCGGCGGAGCACCCGAGGCCCAGCAATGTGGTTGGCTGAAAGACAAGTTCGGGCTGTCGTGGCAGATCGTCCCCGTCGCGATGATGGACATGCTCAAAGACCCCGACACGAAAAAATCCCAGCGAGCCATGCAGGCGATGATGCAAATGAAAAAACTCGATATCGCCACACTGCAACGAGCCTTTGACGGCGAGAGCTAATACACTCGGACGCTGACCTGCCGAGGAGAGAGCATGAAGCACGCCGTTGCAAAGAACGCCGACAAGGCCCCGCGCTTCTGGCGCGATGACGCCCTGCCCTTCATCGAAGCCCGCGCAATCGCCGACGGGCGCGAGGTCTGCTACACCAGGCACGCCCACGAGCACTTCTCCATAGGGGCGATCACCGCCGGGCGCAGCACCTATCTCCATGAGCAGTCAGCCTTCGAGGTCAGCGCCGGCACGGTGGTGCTGATGAACCCCGGCGACGTGCACGCCTGCAACCCGATCGAAGACCAACCCTGGTCGTACCTGATGCTGTACGTCGATACGCCGTGGCTGACCGATTTGCAGCACCAGCTCGGGTTCAGCGATGACGCGGCGTTTCGCCGTTTTTCAGCGACCCATACGCGGGATGCCAATCTGTTTGCCGGCCTCGCGGGCTTGTATGAAGTGCTGGTCGACCCGCAGCAGGATGTCCTGCGCAAACACAGCGTGGCCGTGGAGTTTTTCACTGACGTGCAGCTACGACTCAACCCGGTCGATCAACCGCTGCGCGAACCCAATTTCAAGCTCGAGCGTGCCGCCGATTACATCCGCGACCACTGCACGCAAACCCTCAGGCTCGAAGATATTTGCGAGGCGGCGCAATTGTCACCGTCCTACCTGATCCGCGCCTTCAAACAGCATTACGGCATGACGCCCCACGCGTTCCTGGTGAACCGGCGCATCCAGTTCGCCCAGGATCAATTGCGCAGCGGCAAGCTGATCGCGGACGTGGCACTGGAAGCGGGGTTCGCCGATCAGGCGCATTTTCAACGGGCGTTTAAACAGCATCTGGCGGCGACACCGGGGCAGTATCGCGGTTGAGTCTTTGGTTTAGGTCGACTCTTGGGTTCGGCTGAATCTGTGGCGAGGGAGCTTGTCGGATCGCCGCACCGTCCCGCTCGACGGCGAAGCCGTCGCAAAACCTGCCTACATGATTGACCTGAAGAAAAGCGGGGGCCGCTTCGCAGCCCAGCGGGAGCAAGCTCCCTCGCCACAAAAGCTGCAGTGACTGCCGTTACGGCAACACCAGATACACCGCACTCACCACCAACAACGCCGCCATAACCCGATTGAACAACCGCATCCCCGCCGGGTTGTGCAGGAAGCCGCGCAAAAACGTCCCGGCATAAGCCCAGCAACCCACCGACACATAGCAGATCACCAGATAAATCGCGGCAAACTGCCAGACCAGACGTGCCTCGCCATCGGCGACAAACGCGCCCATGCCGGCCACGCAGGCCAGCCAGGCCTTGGGGTTGAGCCATTGCATGATGGCGCCATACAGCATTGACGGGGCCTGCGCCGACTCACTGGCTTGCACCTGCCCATTGTCGGCCGCCAGCTTGAAGGCCATGTACAACAGAAAGGCTACGCCGGCCCATTGCACCCCCTGGGTCAACGCCGGCCACTGTTGCAACAACTCATGCAGGCCCAGCCCCATCAGCACCAACAGCAGGACAAACCCCAGCGTGGCCCCGGCCACGTGACGCTGGCTGGCCCGGAAGCCAAACCGCGCGCCGGCGCTCAACGCCACAATATTGACCGGCCCCGGCGTGATGGACGCGACCAGCGCAAACGCCGCCATGGACATCATCAGACTCATTGCACACCTTCTTCCATCGAGTTGAACAAGGCCCTCAAGGTAAAGAGCCGAGCGGCTCGCGTATTGAACAAAACTGCCCTGCTTCGCTATGAGTAATAGCCGACAACGCTTTTCACTTTGCCCAGGGCAATGCGCAGCGAGTCCATGTCCACCGAGCCCAACGCCAGGCGTATCGCGTGGGGCACATGGGCTGAGATCGCAAAGGGCTCGGCCGGCGACACCGACACTTGCTCGCGCATCAGCGCCATGGCGATCTGGTCGGCCCGGGCGTCTTCCGCCAACGGCAACCAGATGAAGTAGGAATTCGGGTGACTGACGGTCCTGAGTCCCGCCAACACCTCCCGGGCCAGGGCTTGCCTGGCCCGGGCGTCCGCACGTTTTTGCGCTTCCAGCTGGACGACGGTGCCATCGTCGAGCCAGGCCGTGGCGATGGCGGTCATCACGCCGGGGGTGTTCCAGGTGGTCGCCATGATGGTGCGTTCGAAGGCGGCAATCCATTGCGCTGGCGCGGCGATAAAGCCGACGCGCAAGCCGGTGGCGATATTCTTCGACAGACCGGACACGTACACCGTTCTCTCCGGCGCCAGCTCGGCCAGGGGTGGCGGCACGTTTTCGGCCAGGAACGCGTAGGCGGCGTCCTCGATGATCGTCAGGTCATACTGGCGCGCTATCGCCACCAGTTGCTCGCGCTGATCGGCGTCCATCACCCAGCCCAGCGGGTTGTGCAAGGTCGGCATCGAGTAAACGGCGCGCACCGATCGGCTGCGGCAGAGTTTTGCCAGGGCCGGCAGATCAGGCCCGGTATCCGTGACCGGAATGGGCAAGACTTCCAGATGCAGGGTTTCGGCCAGCGTCTTGAAACCGGGGTAGGTCAGCGCATCAGCGGCGATGACATCGCCGGGCTTGAGCAGCGTCATCAGCGTCACCGCCAGGCCATGCTGGGCACCGCTGACGATCAACACCTGCTCGGCCGGCACGTTCAGCCCGCGCTCGGCCAGATGACGCGCGACCGAGGCCCGCTCATGCAGGCGCCCCGCGTGGGGCTGATAGCGCAGGAGCGCCTCCAGGTCACCGGACAACGCCAGTTGACGCAAGGCATGGCGCAGCAGGTCGGCCTGCCCGGGCAATGACGGATAGTTGAAGTTCAGGTCAATCATCCCCGCCGCCACCACGTGCTGCGAAATGCCCTGCCCCGGCGGCAGCGAGGTCTCCCTGACAAAGGTCCCGCGACCGGTCTCGCCACTGACCAGGCCCATGCCCTCCAGCTCGGCATAGACCCGGCTGGCGGTGACCAGCGCCAGGCCGTGCTCGGTTGCCAGTTGCCGGTGTGTCGGCAGGCGCGTGCCCGGCGGCAAACACCCGGAACGGATGTCGGCGGCAAAGGCATCCACCAGCGTTTTGTAACGGGATCGAGGCATGTCGAGATGTATCCATGACAATTTTTTGATTGTATCGATACTCGCTCATACGATGGGTTTCGTGCAATCAGACAATGAGCGTGAGCCAAATGGAACGGACTTCGAACCTGCAACACCGGACGCTGGAAAACAACACCAGCGGCTGGATCAACGGACTGATCGGCGTGGTGATCTTCAGCGGCTCGCTGCCAGCGACAAGGGTGGCGGTGCTGGAATTCGACCCGGTGTTCCTGACGGTTGCGCGGGCGACCATCGCGGCGATCCTGGCGCTGTGTCTGCTGGGGTTATTCAAGGAAAAACGCCCGGCGCGCCAGCAATTGGTCCCGCTGATCATAGTCGCCCTCGGCGTGGTCATCGGTTTTCCCCTGCTGACAGCCCTGGCGCTGCAATACGTGACGTCCGCGCACTCCATCGTCTTCGTCGGCCTGTTGCCCCTGGCGACGGCGGTGTTTGGCGTGCTGCGCGGCGGCGAGCGACCACGGGCGGCGTTCTGGATTTTCTCGGTGCTGGGCAGCCTGTTGGTGGTCGGCTTTGCCCTGTCCCAGGGGCTGAGCGCCTCCCCCCAGGGCGACATCCTGATGCTGCTGGCGATCCTTGCCTGTGGCCTGGGATATGCCGAAGGCGCGAAGCTGTCGCGCACCCTCGGTGGCTGGCAGGTGATTTCCTGGGCGCTGGTGCTGTCGCTGCCGGTCGTGGCGCTGCTCAGCTGGATGCGCATGCCGGCTTCGTTCAGCGGCATCAGCACCCCAGCCTGGTTCAGCCTGGCTTACGTCTCGCTGTTCAGCATGCTGATCGGTTTCGTGTTCTGGTATCGCGGCCTGGCCCAAGGAGGCATCGCCGCCGTTGGACAATTGCAGCTGCTACAGCCGTTTTTCGGGCTGACTCTTGCGGCGACCCTGCTGCATGAACAGGTCAGCCTCGGCATGCTGGGTGTGACCGTCGCGGTGATCCTGTGCGTCGCCGGGGCGAAAAAATTCGCCAAATGAGCCCTGATACGGTGGTTTACGCCCATCACTGTATGGGTCTGACCACCGCCGGCCTATGATAAAAATAGCGCTCTTGCTTCAGGAGCCGACCATGGACCTCGCCACCCTCACCCTGTTTCTGCCGGCCTGCTTCGCCCTCAACATGGCACCCGGCCCCAACAACCTGCTGTCGGTCAGCAATTCGACCCGCTATGGCTACCGCACCGCGTGCGTGGCCGGCATCGGCCGGTTGCTGGCGTTCGCCGGGATGATAGCCCTGGCCTCGGCGGGCTTGGCGGTGGTGCTGCAAACTTCAGAACTGTTGTTCTACGCTATCAAGATCCTGGGGGCGGCGTATCTGTTCTACCTCGCCTGGCAGTTGTGGCGCGCCGATCCCGCGGTCGAGAACGTGGTCACCAGTGCGCCAGCGGGCACCTTGGCACTGGCCCGGCAGGAGTTCCTGGTGGCGGCCGGCAACCCCAAGGCGATCCTGATCTTCACCGCTTTCCTGCCGCAATTCGTCGACTCGGCCCAGGCCATTGCGCCGCAGTTCGTGGTGTTGGGCACGCTGTTCCTGGTGCTGGAATGGATCGCCATCGGCGCCTATGCCTACATGGGCCTGCACATGCGCCGCTGGTTCGCCAGGCCGTCCGGCAAGCGCCTGTTCAACCGCTGCTGCGCCGGGTTGCTGTCGGCGGCGGCTTCAGTGTTGCTGATGGCGCGACGCGCCTGAACATTCCCCCTGCTCATGGAGTGCAAATGCCAATGGATCACCCAACACCAGAGCCTCAAGCGGTGTGCAGCCCCATCACCGGCAGCGCGATTTTCATCGTTGCCACATTGGCGCCCGGTGGCGATGCGGCCGCTAAAGTGCGGGCCTGGTGTACAGACATCGCGGCCCTCACGCGTTCAGTTGGCAAGCGTGTTCCCTCCGGCAATTTGTCGTGCATCTGTGGCTTTGGCTCCAGTGCCTGGAACATCTTGTTCGGCAGCCCGCGCCCGGCCTCGCTGCACGGGTTTCGCGAGTTCGGCGCCGAAGGACGTCGAGCGGTGGCAACGCCGGGCGACATCTTGCTGCACATTCGTGCCGAGCAGATGGACCTGTGCTTCGAACTGGCCACGCAATTGCTCTCGTCCCTTGGGGACGCGGTCTCGGTCGTCGATGAAGTTCAGGGATTTCGCTATTTCGATATGCGCAGCATCATCGGCTTTGTCGATGGCACCGAAAACCCGGTCGGGCGCAAGGCTGCCCACTTCACGATGGTCGGCGATGAAGACCCGCTGTTTGCCGCGGGCAGCTATGTGCTGGTGCAGAAATACCTGCACAACATGACGGCCTGGAACGCGCTCTCGGTCGAAGCCCAGGAACGGGTGATCGGGCGCACGAAATTGTCCGATATCGAACTGGATGACTCGATCAAACCCAGCTGCTCCCACAGCGCCTTGACGACGATCACCAAGGACGGGCAGGAAGTGAAAATCCTGCGCGACAACATGCCGTTTGGCCGGCCCGGTGCCGGTGAGTTCGGCACGTATTTCATCGGCTATGCGCGTTCGCCTGAGCCTATGGAACAAATGCTCGAGAACATGTTTGTCGGCAAACCGCCTGGCAATTACGACCGCCTGCTGGATTTCAGCACGGCAGTCACGGGTGGCTTGTTCTTTGTGCCTTCGGCCGATCTGCTGGAAGAACTGGCCGATCGCGAGCCATTCCACACTTGAGGGCGAAGCAGGATTGGAAACAACTGGAATTCGCTGTCGATTTTCCGGTGGAGGCCACCCATGACGCCCTCTATGCTGCGCCCATGAACCTACAAAAAACGCTGCTCCCGCCCCGCGCCGAGATGGTTCGCGCCATGCTCGAACGAGACACCTCCTACGAGGGCGTGTTCTTCACGGCGGTCAAGACCACCGGCATCTTCTGCCGCCCCGGCTGCACCGCCCGCAGCCCGAAGCCTGAGAATGTCGAGTTCTTTGCCAACGCCGAGCAATGCCTGGCGGCGGGCTACCGCGCCTGCCTGCGCTGCAAACCGCTGGACACTGCCGCCAGTGCGCCGGACTGGGTGCAGACGCTGTTCAAATCGGTAGACGCCGACCCGGAGCAGCGCTGGACCGACGCCCAGCTACTGGCCGCAGGCATCGAGCCGCTGAAACTGCGCCGCTGGTTCAAGCAACATTTCGGCATGACCTTCCACGCGTGGCTGCGCGCCCGGCGCCTGGGCACGGCGTTGGGCGGGATCAAGCAGGGCGACTCCATCGACGATGTCGCCTTCGATTCCGGCTACGAGTCCCTGAGCGGCTTTCGCGATGCCTTTCAAAAGTCGTTCCACATCACCCCGGGCCGTGCGGCCAACAGCGAGCCGTTGCTGTTCACGCGCCTGACCACGCCGCTGGGGCCGATGATCGCCATGGCCGAACGGCGCGGGCTGGTGCTGCTGGAGTTTCTCGATCAGGCCTCACTGCCCCCTTCGGTCCAAGCGCTGCAAAACCGTTTCGGTTACGCCGTGGCCCCGGGGCACAACACGCATTTGCAGCAGATCGAAGCGCAATTGTCGGCGTACTTCGCCGGGACGCTGACTGAGTTCAGCGTTGCCCTGCACATGCCCGGCAGCGAGTTCTCCCGCCGCGTCTGGGCTGAACTGGCGAAGATCCCCTACGGCCAGACCACCACCTACGGCACCCTTGCCGCGACGTTGGGCAAGCCCGGTGCCAGCCGGGCGGTGGGCCTGGCCAACGGGCATAACCGCTTATCGATTGTCGTGCCGTGCCACCGCGTGATCGGCGCCGACGGCTCGCTGACCGGCTACGCTGGAGGCCAGCCGCGCAAGGCGTTTCTGCTCAGGCTGGAAAACGCTGCGGTGCAGCTCACGGAGCAGTTGACGCTCTGATCCCCCACAGGCTTTTCATAAGGAAGGAAACTCGATGGACAGGCTCGACAATCAACTGCACCAACTGCATCACGAAGGCTTGCTGATCCTCACCAACGTCGCCGATGCCGCCGGGGCGCGACTGGTGGAGCAACTGGGCAACAAGGCGGTCGCCACCAGCAGCGCCGCGGTGGCCTGGGTGCATGGCTACCCGGACGGCAACACCCTGCCCCTTGAGCGCCTGGTCTCGACCGTCGAGTCGATTGCCCGGGTCATTTCGGTGCCGCTGACGGTGGACATCGAGGCCGGTTACTCCGATGACCTGGAACGGGTGGCACAGGTGATTGACGCGGTGATCGCCGCCGGCGCGGTCGGGATCAATATCGAAGACGGTTCCTCGCCGCCGGAGTTGCTGGTACGCAAGATTGAAACCGCGCGCCAGGTGGCCGATCGACGTAACGTGAACCTGTTCATCAATGCGCGCACCGATGTCTACCTGCGCGGCCTGGTGCCTGCCGAAGACCGCGTCGCCGAAACCCTCAGGCGCGCCGCGCTGTATCAGGCGGCCGGTGCCAATGGCCTGTTTGCGGCGGGCGTTACCGCCGAGTACGAGATCAAGGCGCTGTGCCACGGCACCTCGCTGCCATTGAATGTGCTGGGGTTCCCGGGCCTGCCGTCGCCCGAAGCGCTTGTAGCGCTCGGCGTACGCCGTCTGAGCGCCGGTTCCGGCATCGCCGAATTCCTCTACGGCGCCATGGCCGGCATCGCCCAAAGCTTTCTGCAAACCGGCAAGTTCGATAGCCACAACCTGAAGGCTTTCACCTATGGCGAAATCAACGCCCTGTTGAAACCGTCCGGGAAAGCCTGAGTCCATGACCGACGGCTATCAGGCGGCCAGTGAATTCCTGGCCGCCATCGATGACGACTGGCGCCGCCACATCGACACCATCGGCCCGTGCCTGCACCAGCCGCATGCGGCGCGTGATCCCTATGAGTCGCTGGTGCGGGCGATTGCCTATCAGCAACTGCACGCCAAGGCCGGCGATGCGATTGTCGGGCGGCTGCTGGCGCTGTTCGGTTCGGGTGCCTTTCCCCGGCCTGAACAGATCGTCGCCACGGATTTCGACCGATTGCGCAGTTGCGGGTTTTCCGCGAGCAAGATCGCGACCATCCAGGGTATCGCCCAGGCATCACTGGACGGTGTGGTTCCGGATTACGCCACGGCGCTGGCCATGGACGATGAAGCATTGATCGAGCGGTTGATCACGTTGCGTGGCGTCGGGCGCTGGACCGTGGAGATGCTGCTGATCTACAGCCTGGAACGCCCGGACATCCTGCCGGCCGACGACTTTGGCGTGCGTGAGGGTTATCGCCGGCTCAAGGGACTTCAGGTGCAGCCGACACGCAAGCAGATGATCGAGATCGGCTTGGCGTGGAGCCCTTACCGAACGGTGGCGGCCTGGTATTTATGGCGGGTGCCCACCCGCTAGACCACTGTAGGAGCTGCCGAAGGCTGCGATCTTTTGATCTTGATCTTTAAAAAGCCAGGTCAAAAGATCGCAGCCTTCGGCAGCTCCTACAAGGGTCGGGTTGACCTTACAACCCTGACTTCAACCGGCTGAACGCCCTGATCAACGCCCGGTTGAACGCCTTGCCATTGTCATTCTTGCTGTACAGCGAAGCCTTGACCGCGGCCGGTGGATACGTCCCCGGATCATTGCGGATCGCCGGGTCGATCAAGCCATCCGCCGCGGTGATCGCATTGGCGTAATGGATGGTGTCGGTGATCGGCGCGATCACTTCCGGGGTCATCAGGTAGTCCATCAAGGCGAGGCCGGCCTTTGGATGCGGCGCATCCCTGGGAATGACCATGGCATCGAACCAGATCAACGTGCCCTCCTTCGGAATCCGGTACTGGAGCGAATACGGTTTGCCCGCCGCCTCGGCCTGGCCCGCCGCGATGCCCACGTTGCCGTTCCACGACATCGCCACGCAGGTGTTGCCGTTGGCCAGGTCGCTGATGTTCAGGTCGTTGTCGAAGTAGCGAATGTACGGCCGAATCTTCGCCAGTTGCTGCTCGGCGAGTTTCAGGTCGTCGAGGTTCTGGCGATTGATGTCCAGCCCCATGTACTTCATGACCGCCGCGAACACTTCATTGGGATCGTTGAGCAGGCTGACCCCGCAATCGGCGAATTTCGAGACCACGGCCGGGTCGAACAGCATCGCCCAACTGTCGGTCGGCGCGTCGGCCAGGCGCTGTTTCACGGCCTGCTCCTGATAACCCACGCCCGTGGTGCCCCAGGCGTAGATCCCGGCATAGCGGTTGCCCGGATCGAACACCGCCATGTGCTGGCGGAACTCCTCGCCGACGCCGGCGAAATGCGGCAGTTGCTGCTTGTCGACCGTCTGCACCGCGCCACTCTCGATGGCGCGCGACAGGTGCTGCCCCGCCGTCAACACCAGGTCGTAGCCACTGCGGCCGGTGAGCAGCTTGGTCTCGACGGTTTCCAGGGAATCGAAATGATCGGCCACCACATGGATGCCGGTTTTTTCCTCGAAGTTTTTCAGGGTATCCGGGGCCAGGTACTCGCCCCAGATGTACAGGTTGACCACCGGTCTGGCGGTGTCGGCGGCCTGCACACACAGGGGTGCAAGCACCAGCAGTATTGCTTGAGTCAGTTTGTGCAGGCCCATGGTCAAACTCCCTTTTTGTTGCAAGCAGTGCCGGCGTACTGCGGCATGGTGATGCACGCGACGTTGCCGCCGCCGAGGAGGATTTCCCGGGAGTTTTCGATGCCGACGATGTTGTGTTTCGGAAACAGCTCGGCCAGGGTCGCCAGCGCCACCTTGTCGTTGCGATCACCAAACAGCGGCACCACGATGGCGCTGTTACCGGCGTAGTAGTTGATGTACGACGCGCAGATCTTCGTCCCGGCCTGGCGGGTATGGGTGCTGTCCTGCTGGTCGAGCCCTTCGGCTTCTTCGGCCGTCCATTCCAGCACATCCGGCTGCGGCAGCTTGTGCACGATCAGCTCGCGGCCGCGACTGTCGCGGGTGCTGCGCAGGATGTCATAGGCTTCCTGATAGATTTCCCACTGTGGGTCGTCGCGGTTGTCGGTCCATTGCAGCACCACTTCACCGGGGCGCACGAAGCAGGCGAGGTCGTCGACGTGGCCATCGGTTTCGTCGAACTTGCAGCCCCGCGGCAACCAGATCACCTGCTCGGCGCCGAGGTAATCGGTCAGGCGGCGGGTGACTTCGTCCTTGCCCAGATGTTGGTTGCGGTTGCGATTGAGCAGGCATTGCTCGGTGGTGAGGATGCTGCCCTGGCCGTCGCTCTGGATGCCGCCCAATTCGGCAATCAAGGGCGCGCGATAGCGGTCGAAACGTTCGATTTCGAGGATCTTGCCCGCGATCTGGTCGTCCTTGTCCCACGGGTAGTACAGGCCGCCGTCGAGTCCGCCGTAGGCATTGAACTCGAAGTCGACGCCGCGCACTTCGCCGCTCTGGTCATTGACCACAAAGCACGGGCCGCTGTCGCGGAACCAGGTGTCGTTGCAGGTCATTTCCACCACACGCACCTGCGGTGGCAACTGGCGGCGCGCGGTGGCGAACTGTGCCGCCGAGGCGCACACGGTGACCGGTTCGCTCATGGAAATGGCGGTGACGATCTGCACCCAGACTTTCTGCGCAGGCTTGGCACCGTTGCGCCAGACGTCCGTGCGCTCCGGCCAGCCGAGCCAGCAACCGGACTTGGCTTCGAATTCGCCGGGCAGACGGAAACCGTCCTGTTTGGGAGTGGTGTCGAGCAAACGGGCCATGGTCAAACCTCTTCAGCAGGGATTGGAATGACCACAGGCTAAGGGCGTTGGCGACTGGCTCGCCAACGATGATTATTTCGGAATACTTGAATTCAACTCATCAATCGAGCAACTGATCGTTGAACCATTCCAGCATCTGCGCCACGGCCGGACGCTCCAGCCGCACCCGTTCGCACACCAGTGCGTATTGGCCCAGGGCAGTCATGCTCGACGTAAACGGCCGTACCAGGCGGCCGCTGAGCAAATCTTCCTGGGCCGTCAGATTGTCGCCCATGGCCACGCCCTGCCCTTGTGCCGCTGCCTCCAGCGCCAGCCCGGCATGAGCGAAATACAACTGGCGGTCGGGGCGCTGGTCGCCGGCATGGCTGGTGAGCCACGCGGTCCAGGTCTTGCCGTCCTGGTCGTCGTGCAGCAGGCAGTGACGGACCAGGTCCTTCGGGGTTTTCAGCGTGCCCTGGTTGAACAGGCCGGGGCTGCACACCGGGAAGAACTGCAACGCCGGCAGCGGCCGGACGAAATATGCGCTGCTGTCCACCGGGCCGGTGCCGTAGGTGATCGCCAGGTCGATGTCTTCCCCCGGCGCCGTGGCGTCGATCGGTTGTTCGTACAGATGCAGGGTGATGTGCGGATAGCGCGCATAGAAATCCGTGAGACGGCTCATCAGCCACTTTTGCGCCAGCTCGGCGGTCACCGCCAGACGCAGCACCGCGAGCGATGAAGGATCGCGCAGTTCATCGCAGGCATCGCCAATCAGTTCGAAAGCCTGCTGCAAACTTTGCATCAGGCGCCCGGCGGCCAGGGTCGGGCGAATCTGCCGGCCTTCGCGCACGAACAGCGGCACACCGAGCTGCTCCTCGAGCTGGCGAATCTGGTGGCTGACCGCGCTGTCGGTGACACACAACTCGGCCGCCGCCCGGCCGAAATGGGCATGGCGGGCCGCGCATTCGAAGGTTCGCAGGGCTGCCAGGGAAGGTAATCGTCGCATCAGGTCGTGTCCCGGTTTCGAGGGGGACATGCTGACTTGGCGTTTGCCGGCCGTCCAGTGGGACTGCGCTATCGCTGGCAAGCCAGCTCCTACAGGTTTAGCGGCATGCATATATTTTGTGTACGACTCGAACACTGTAGGAGCTGGCTTGCCAGCGATGAGGCCAGCCCATTCACCACAAACCCACCCGCCCATCACCTTCCCTTATGGACCATGACATCCACCCGCACCCGGCGCATGTTGAACACTCAACCGGAGGGATCCACCATGCTCGACACACTCAAACAGATCAACTCGACCTCGCCCTTCAACCGTTGGGCCGGCTTCGAAGTGACCCGCGCACAAAGCGGCGAAGCCGAACTCACCCTGGCGTTTCGCGAAGCCGACATGGCGCAATACGCCGGCTTCCTGCATGCCGGCCTGATTGGCGCGATGCTCGATACCGCCTGCGGTTTTGCCGCCGGCACCGTGGCGGGCAACGTGCTGGCCTCGCACTTCTCGGTCAATTGCCTTGCGCCCGCGGTGGGTGAAGTGTTCATCGCCCGGGGTCGCGTGGTGAAGGCCGGCAAGAAGCAGGTATTCGCCCGCGCCGAGTTGTTCGCGCAAACCGGCGATCAGTTGAAACTGGTGGCGACCGGCGACGCGATTCTGGTGCCTGTCGAGTCACGCTAAGGGTCTAGGCTGTCCCGGGTACGCTCAAGACAGCCGGAGGCTCCCATGCAACTCGAAGGTTCCTGCCATTGCGGCGCGGTGTCGTTCAGCCTGACCTGCGCCCACCCCTACCCGTACCAGCGTTGCTACTGCTCGATCTGCCGCAAGACCCAGGGTGGTGGCGGCTATGCGATCAACCTCGGCGGCGATGCCGCCAGCCTCAAGGTACGCGGGCGCAAGCACATCGCGATTTACCATGCGCGGCTCAAGGAAGAAGGCGACAAACGCGCCCACAGCAGCAGCGCCGAGCGGCATTTCTGTGCGGTCTGCGGCTCGGGCCTGTGGCTGTTCAGCCCGCAGTGGCCGGAATTGATTCATCCGTTCGCCTCGGCCATCGACACGCCGCTGCCGGTGCCGCCGGAGCACACGCACCTGATGCTCGGCTCGAAAGCACCGTGGGTGGAGGTCCAGGCGCAGCCCGGGGATCAGCAGTTCGAGCTGTACCCTGAAGAATCCATCGCCCAGTGGCATCAGCGTCTCGGCCTCGCTCGCTGAGAATAATTATCAGTTTTTTTCAGGCGGCAGTTCCCCTTTGCATGTTTCGTTCGGTTAACCCCTCAGAAGCACTTCAACTACCGATCGATTCGATGCAAAGGGATCCCCATGTCGCACCCGCTTGTCGCCCGTTTCCGTTTTGCCATGTGCCCTCTGGCGCTGGCCCTGCCTGCCGCCCTGTTGAGCCTCGCCGCCCACGCCGCTGAAACCGATGCCGAGAAGAAGCCGGCAAAGGACGACGGTGTACTGCAACTGGGCGCAACGAACATTTCCGCCCAGGCGCTGGGCGCCACCACCGAAGGCACCCACTCCTACACCACCGGTTCAACGTCTTCGGCCACCGGCCTGCCCCTGTCGATCCGCGAAACGCCGCAATCGGTGACCGTCATCACCCGTCAGCAGATGGACGACCGCGGCGTGCAGACCGTCGGCGACGCGTTGCGCAACACCCCCGGCATTTCGACGCAGAAGTACGACAGTGACCGCACCGAGTTTTCCGCCCGTGGCTTTGCCATCACCAACTTCCAGTACGACGGCATCAACATCCCGTATGACGGCGTCTACGGTGAAAACCCCAGCAATGGCGACGACGCCTCCAGCCTGGACCGTATCGAAATCGTCAAGGGTGCGACCGGCCTGATGACCGGTTCGGGCGACCCGTCCGCCACCGTCAATCTGATCCGCAAGAAGCCGACCAAGGAATTCAAGGCGTCGATCAGCGGGACTGTCGGTTCGTGGGATGCCTATCGCAGCGTCGGCGACATTTCCGGTTCGCTGAACGATTCCGGCAGCGTGCGTGGCCGCTTTGTCGGCGCTTATTCCGACAAGAACGCCTACCAGGATCACTACAGCCAGAAGAAGGACCTGTTCTACGGCATCCTCGAAGCCGACCTGACACCCGACACCCTGCTGACCTTCGGCGTCGACAAGTCCAGCACCACCCCGCGCGGCTCGTCCTGGACCGGCAACCCGGTGTACTTTTCGGACGGCGGCCGTACCGACTTCCCGCGTCACTTCAACCCGGGCGCCGACTGGAGTCGTCGCGACTTCGACGACATCACCTACTTCGCCTCCCTGGAACAGGCCCTGGCCAACGACTGGACGTTCAAGGCCACTGTCGACCAGAAAACCACCGATCACGACACTCGCCTGGCCTCGGCCAGTGGCGGCAACCCGGACCGCGCCACCGGCGAAGGCATGTTCCTGTACTGGGGTCGCTGGGAAGGTCATCGGGTGCAAAACACCGCTGACGTGAACGTCACCGGCCCCTTCTCCCTGGGTGGCCGCGAGCATGAACTGGTGGCCGGCTTCATGGCCTCCCACTCGCGCCAGACCGGCGCGACCTTCGACACCAGTGCCTTCGCCATGGTCCCGGGGAGCATCTACGACTGGAACGGCGATCTGCCGGAACAGGACTTCCCGAAGAACGGCAAGTACGAACGCACCCAAAGCCAGAACGGCCTGTACCTGGCCACGCGCCTGCACGCGACCGATGACCTGTCGATCATCCTCGGCAGCCGCTTGAGCACCTTCAAGTACAACGAAGACTATTCGTACTATCCGGGTGCCGGACTCGATGACACCCATGCCAGCTACAAGGAACATGGCGTGGTCACGCCTTATGCCGGTGTGGTCTATGACCTGGACGACACCTACTCGGCCTACGCCAGCTACACCAGCATCTACCAGCCGCAAACCTACAAGGACATCAACGGTTCGACCCTGGCACCGGTCGAAGGCGACAGCTACGAAGCCGGCCTGAAAGCCGCCTACTTCGACGGGCGCCTGAATGCCAGCCTGGCCTTCTTCCGCATCGAGCAAGACAACCTCGCCGAATCGATCGGCACCAACCCGGTGACCAACGAAGGCATCTACAAAGCCGTCGACGGCGCGACCACCAAAGGCGTAGAGCTGGAATTGGCCGGTGAAGTGGCCGAAGGCTGGAACGTGTCGGCCGGCTACACCTACGCCCGCACCCGTGACGCCGATGAACAGCGCATCTTCGGCTTCCCGCTGTCCACCAGCAAACCGGAACACGTCGTGCGTACGTTCACCACCTACCGCCTGCCCGGCGCACTGGACAAGGTGACCATCGGAGGCGGCATCAGCTGGCAGAGCGCGTTCTACGGCAAGATCTACAGCCCGACCGTGGGCGACTACACCCGCATCAAGCAAGGCGGATACACCCTCGTCGACCTGATGAGCCGCTACCAGTTCAACGAGAACCTGAGCTTCACCGTCAACGCCAACAACGTCTTCGACAAACGCTACCTGACGGGCCTGGGCAACTTCGACACCACGTACTACGGCGAACCACGCAACGTGATGTTGACCACCACGTGGGATTTCTGAAGCTGAACACCTGACAAAAAAACCGACCAGAAAGGCCGGTTTTTTTTGGGGGGACTTTCACTGGTTTGGAGGACACTTGTAGGAGCTGGCTTGCCCGCGATGGTCGTGAACGATAACGCGTGTGAACTGGATAAACGCGGCGCACTGGAGTCCATCGCCAGCAGGCTGGCTCCTACAGTTTCAGCGTGGGCAGGGTCCCCTGTGGGAGCTGGCTTGTCGGGTCGCCGCATCGCAGCGATGGTCGTTAACGATGACGCGTGAGAGCTGGAAAAACGCGGCGCACTGGAGTCCATCGCCAGCAATCGAGCGTCGACCGGCTGTTCCTACACTTTCCCGGGTTTGTGTGGTTATGCCGCGACCGGTACGCCGCTATGGAAACGGAATTCCACATCCGGAGACTCGATCAGTTCCTGTTCGGCGGCGCGGACCTTGTCGATCACCTGGGCGATGTCCCTGGCGTCGCCATACTGGTAGGCCAGTTTCAGGTAACCCTGGAAATGCCGGGCTTCGCTCTTGAGCAGGCCGAAATAGAACTTGCCCAGTTCTTCGTCCAGATGTGGCACCAGCGCTTCGAAACGCTCGCAACTGCGGGCCTCGATGAATGCGCCCACCACCAAGGTGTCCACCAGTTTCACCGGCTCGTGACTGCGCACCACCTTGCGCAGGCCCGACGCATAACGCCCGGCGGACAGCTGGCGCAGCGCAATCTTGCGGCGCTTCATCAGGCGCATGACCTGCTCGTGGTGCACCAGTTCCTCCCGGGCCAGGCGCGACATCATGTTGATCAGGTCGGCGTGGGAATGGTACTTGGCGATCAGGCTCAACGCAGTGCTGGCGGCCTTGAATTCGCAGTTCTTGTGGTCGATCAGCAAGGTTTCCTGATCGGCCAGCGCGGCTTGAACCCAGCCGTCGGGGGTGCGGCAGCCAAGGAACTCGTGAATTTCGGGAAGGATCATGGGGCTCACGGACAAATAGGTTCAAAACGAAGGGCGCCGATTATACCGGCCTGCCCGCAGACCACCAGTCGCCAACCGTTGATATGCATCAAGTCCCCGAATCGCAGGCAGCAACTATAGTTGTGCAACGCCGTGCTTTTTAATTTTCAGGAGATCGCACTCATGCAAGCCGTACGCAGCATTCTGGTGGTCATCGACCCCGAACACTCTGAAAGCCTCGCGCTCAAACGGGCGAAGCTGATCGCCGGCGTGACCCAGGCGCAGTTGCATCTGCTGGTGTGCGACCCCAGGCATGATCACAGTGGCATGTTGAGTGTGCTCAAGGCCGCCTTGACGGAGGACGGCTACAGCGTCACCACCGAGCAGGCCTGGAACCACAGCCTGCATCAAACGATCGTCGAGGTGCAGCAAGCCGAAGGCTGCGGTCTGGTGGTGAAGCAGCACTTTCCCGACAACGCCCTGAAAAAGGCCCTGCTGACACCCGAAGACTGGAAATTGCTGCGCCAATGCCCTTCCCCGGTACTGCTGGTGAAAACCGCTGGCTCATGGCAAGGCAAAGTGATCCTGGCCGCTGTCGACGTCGGCAACACCGACCTCGAACACCGCCACCTGCACGACACCATCATCAATCATGGCTATGAAATCGCAACCCTGGCCAAGGCCCGTTTGCACGTGATCAGCGCCCACCCGTCGCCGATGCTGTCGTCCGCCGACCCGACGTTTCAACTCAGCGAAACCATCCAGGCGCGCTACCGCGAGCAATGCAAGTCGTTCCAGGCCGAGTTCGACATCGACGATGAACACCTGCACATCGAGGAAGGCCCGGCGGACGTGTTGATTCCGTTCATGGTGCATAAGCTGCAGGCGGCCGTGACCGTCATCGGCACCGTGGCGCGTAGCGGGTTGTCAGGCGCGTTGATCGGCAATACGGCGGAAGTGGTACTCGATGCGGTCGAGAGCGATGTGCTGGTGCTCAAGCCGACGGAGATCGAGGATCATCTTGAGGAGATTGCCGGCAAGCATTGAGGGCAGATCAAAAGATCGCAGCCTGCGGCAGCTCCTACATTGATCGTGTTTTCCTGTAGGAGCTGCCGCAGGCTGCGATCTTTTCAGCCGCCAAAGGCGTCTTTCAGGAACCCCGGCGCAATGTAGCGCTGGTAATGCGCCTCGGAGAGCAGGAAAAACTCCCGATCAATGGCATCGCGCAATTCCGGCAGCTTCCAGTCGCGAAACTCCGGCAGCAACACCATCCCGTAGGCTTCCAGGTTGTTGATCACCCGCGCCCCCCGGGCGATCAACTGGTAGGCCCAGCAATATTCCGACTGATGGGGCACGAAACGGATCTTGCGTTGCTCCAGCTGCATTCTCAGCTGCGCCGGATCGAAAATTTCCACCTTGGCGGCCATCACTTGCGACAGCAATTGCTCAAGACGCAGCCATACAGCGCGCTTTTCCTCCTCGTTGTAGCCATTCCAGTGGATCACTTCGTGGTGGAAACGCTTGCAGCCACGGCACACCAGGTCACCGTAAACAGTGGAGCAAAGGCCGACGCACGGCGTCTTGATGGTCTGATTGGGCATAGGTAGGCAAAACGCGAAAAAGCAGAACAGGCCGGCATGTTAGACCTTTGTCCACCATTGATCACCCCTCAAAGCTCAGGGCCATGGCTAAATATGCGTTTACCGCCCGCCACCAAAGTCCAATAAAACCTGACTTACCTTAAATTTTTTTTTGCCGTAGAATCAGCCTGCCTTTTTAGGCGCCAATGTCCGTTAGAAGCTGTTTTCAAAGCGTCACGAGCACAGTCGTTCCTTCAGAGCGGTGTTGGCGAGGGGTTTTTCCAGCGGGGAAAAGCCCAACGCCAACCCTCATCAGCTCCCGTTCTGCAGGCGTAAAACTTTGAAAGCAGCTTCTGTAAGGAATTGTCGGTAATTCTGGCTAAGTGGCTCACAACGCCATGCAGCGCATGAGTACGGCAATTTCGGGATGAGCGTCCCGGACACCCATTTGGGACCACTGATGAGGGTAATAACTGTGCTTGAAGCCTACCGCAAACATATCGAAGAGCGCGCAGCACTGGGTATCGTTCCCCAGCCGCTAAACGCCGAACAAACTGCAGGCCTGGTCGAGCTGCTGAAAAATCCCCCGGCTGGCGAAGAAGCATTCCTCGTTGACCTGATCACCAATCGCGTTCCGCCTGGAGTGGACGAAGCAGCCTATGTCAAGGCCGGCTTCCTGTCCGCCATCGCCAAGGGCGAAGCCAACTCCCCCCTGATCGACAAGAAGCGCGCTGTTGAACTGCTCGGCACCATGCAGGGCGGCTACAACATCGTGACCCTGGTAAACCTGCTGGACGATGCCGAACTGGCGCCAGTAGCTGCCGAAGAACTCAAGCACACCCTGCTGATGTTCGATGCCTTCCACGACGTCGCGGAAAAAGCCAAGAACGGCAACGTTCACGCCAAGGGCGTGCTGCAGTCCTGGGCTGACGGCGAGTGGTTCGTCAAGCGCCCTACCCTGGCCGACAAGATCAGCCTGCGCGTGTTCAAAGTCTCCGGCGAAACCAACACCGACGACCTGTCCCCTGCTCCGGATGCCTGGTCCCGCCCGGACATCCCGCTGCACGCCCTGGCCATGCTGAAAATGGCGCGCGACGGCATCGTGCCGGACGCACAAGGCGTCACCGGTCCGATGAAGCAGATCGAAGAAATGCGCAACGCCGGCTTCCCGATCGCCTACGTCGGCGACGTGGTCGGTACCGGTTCTTCGCGTAAATCGGCGACCAACTCCGTACTGTGGTTCTTCGGCGACGACGTTCCTTACGTGCCGAACAAGCGTGCCGGCGGTTTCTGCTTCGGCAACAAGATCGCTCCGATCTTCTACAACACCATGGAAGATGCTGGCGCACTGCCAATCGAATTCGACGTTTCCAACATGAACATGGGCGACGTGATCGACCTGTACCCGCATGCTGGCAAAGTCTGCAAACACGGCACCGACGAAGTCCTGACCACCTTCGAAATGAAGACCCCGGTCCTGTTGGACGAAGTTCGTGCCGGCGGCCGTATTCCGCTGATCATCGGCCGTGGCCTGACCGAGAAGGCTCGCACTGAGCTGGGCCTGCCACCTTCGACCCTGTTCAAGAAGCCTGAAGCTCCGGCTGAAAGCACCAAGGGTTTCACCCTGGCGCAGAAAATGGTCGGCAAGGCTTGCGGCGTGACCGGCGTTCGTCCGGGCACCTACTGCGAACCGAAGATGACCACAGTGGGTTCCCAGGACACCACAGGTCCCATGACCCGTGACGAACTGAAAGACCTGGCGTGCCTGGGCTTCTCGACCGATCTGGTGATGCAGTCCTTCTGCCACACCGCGGCTTATCCAAAGCCGATCGACGTGACCACCCACCACACCCTGCCTGACTTCATCATGACCCGCGGCGGCGTTTCCCTGCGTCCGGGCGACGGCATCATCCACTCGTGGCTGAACCGCATGCTGCTGCCAGACACCGTCGGTACCGGTGGTGACTCCCACACCCGTTTCCCGATCGGCATCTCGTTCCCGGCCGGCTCCGGCCTGGTTGCGTTCGCCGCAGCCACTGGCGTCATGCCGCTGGACATGCCTGAGTCGATCCTGGTTCGCTTCAAAGGCGAACTGCAGCCAGGCGTCACCCTGCGTGACCTGGTTCACGCCATTCCTTACTACGCGATCCAGGCTGGCCTGTTGACCGTAGAGAAGAAAGGCAAGAAGAACGCCTTCTCCGGCCGCATCCTGGAGATCGAAGGTCTGCCTAAGCTGACCGTAGAGCAAGCGTTCGAACTGTCTGACGCCTCGGCTGAACGTTCGGCTGCCGGTTGCACCATCCAGCTGTCCAAAGAGTCGATTGCCGAATACCTGCAGTCCAACATCACCCTGCTGCGCTGGATGATCGGCGAAGGCTACGGCGATGCACGTACTCTGGAACGTCGCGCTCAAGCGATGGAAGCCTGGCTGGCCAACCCTGAGCTGCTGGAAGCGGACAAGGACGCCGAATACGCCGAAGTCATCGAGATCGACCTGGCCGACATCAAGGAGCCTGTGCTCTGCGCGCCGAACGACCCGGACGACGCTCGCCTGCTCTCCAGCGTTGCTGGCGAGAAAATCGACGAAGTGTTCATCGGTTCGTGCATGACCAACATCGGTCACTTCCGCGCTGCCGGCAAGTTGCTGGAACAGGTCAAGGGTCAGCTGCCAACCCGTCTGTGGCTGTCGCCGCCGACCAAGATGGACGCTCACCAGCTGACCGAAGAAGGCTACTACGGCATCTACGGCAAGGCCGGCGCGCGCATGGAAATGCCGGGCTGCTCGCTGTGCATGGGTAACCAGGCACGTGTAGAGCCGAACTCGACCGTCGTGTCGACTTCGACCCGTAACTTCCCGAACCGTCTGGGTGACGGCGCGAACGTCTACCTGGCTTCGGCCGAGCTGGCGTCCGTGGCTTCCATCCTGGGTCGCCTGCCGACCGTCGAGGAGTACATGGAATACGCTGGCAAGATCGACAGCATGGCGGCCGATGTCTACCGCTACCTGTCCTTCGACCAGATCGCCGAGTTCCGTGAAGCTGCTGCGAACGCCAACATCCCGGTCGTTCAAGCCTAACGCTGCAACGCAATGAAAAACGCCGCCCATCGTGAGATGAGCGGCGTTTTTTTATGCCACCCCCTGTGGGAGCGAGCCTGCTCGCGAAAGCGTCAGTACATTCAACATCGATACTGGCTGACCCACCGTCTTCGCGAGCAGGCTCGCTCCCACAGGGGGTCATGCATTGAACTGAAGCGCCTGCTGCACCGCACCATCCACACTCAACCCGCTCAGCACCACCCCGTTAGCCCCCACCTGCGGCAACGCCGCCAACGCCGTTTGTGCGTCGTCCTTCAGACGAGCCAGAATCAGACACTTACCTTCCTGACGCATCCGCACGAAAAACGCCTGCAACGCTTCAATGCTGGTGCCATCCAGATCCGGCGACTCCTCCAGGCTGAGAATCACCGTATGAATCGGCGTTTGCGAATGCCGGATCAAGTGCAAGGCAGCGCCGAGAATCCGCTCGACATTGGCAAAAAACAACGCTTCACCCGGCCGCACAATCAACACACCAGGCACGGCCTGGGCCGTTGGATGGCGTTGCAGGTCGACAAAGTCGTGACCGCCATCGATGCGCCCGAGAATCTGGATATCCGCCGCCGACAGCTGCTTGAGCATCAGCAACACACTGATCGCCACCGCCACCAGCAAGCCGTCCAGCACACCCAGTACCAATACCGCCCCCACGGCGCAGATCACCAGCAAGCGGTCACGGCGCCAGATGAAATAGCGTCCCAGCGGCTGCAGGCTCAAGCCACGCGCCAACGCATGGATAACGATGGCGGCGAGAATCGGTTCCGGCGTCAGGGCGA
This sequence comes from Pseudomonas laurylsulfatiphila, assembly GCF_002934665.1. Taxonomy (GTDB): domain Bacteria; phylum Pseudomonadota; class Gammaproteobacteria; order Pseudomonadales; family Pseudomonadaceae; genus Aquipseudomonas; species Aquipseudomonas laurylsulfatiphila. Next base: position 343,730 of record NZ_NIRS01000001.1, read on the forward strand.
TATACGGCAGCACCGTCAGGACAATGAGCAGCACCACCAGCGCCGCCACGATCCCGGCCAGGCGTGAAGTGGCACCGGCGGCCTCATTGGCCGACGTCGCCGAATACCCTGCGCCCGCCGGCATGCCGTGGAACAGACCGGACAGCAGGTTGGAAGCCCCCAGTGCCAGCAGGTCGCGGTTCGAGGTGACGCGATCACCGTGCTTGAGCGCATAGGCACTGATCGAGCCATACGACTCGGCATACAGAATCATCACCATGGCGAACGCCAGCTCACCCACACGCAGCCAGTCGGTAAACGGCAGTAGCGGCAGCTTCGGCACCTCCAGGCTCAGGTCGATCAAGCCGATCAGCTTCACGCCATAGGCCGGCAGGTCCAGCCACTGCCCCGCCGTGATGCCGATCACCACCACCAGCAAACCACCCGGCAGGCGCCGAAACCGCGCGAACAGCCATAACAAGGCCAATGCCACGGCGCCGACCGTGGCTGCGGCCCAGTTCCATTGCGGCAGTTGTCCCAGCAATTGCGGCAGAAAACCCACCAGGTTGGCTTCGGTCAGATGCACACCCACCACGCTCGCGACCTGCTTGAGGATGATGGTCAGCGCCAGGCCAAAGGCAAAGCCACGCAGCACCGGCTTGGCGATGAACGACGTCACGCTGCCGAGCTTGAACAGCCCGGCCAGCAAGAAAAACGCCCCGGTCATCAGTACCAGGCCGATGGCCAGCGTCGAGCGAAGCTCAGAGTCGCCATTGGCCAAGGTGGCGGTCGCGGCGGCCAGCACGGCGGCGGAGGATGAAGTGGCCGAAACAATGGCAAAACGGCTGGTGCCGAACAGGCCATAGCACAACAACCCGGCAAACAAGGCGATCACCCCGGCCTGGGGCGCCACTGCGGCGATGCTTGAATAGGCGACGGCTTCGGGCAACAAAAGGCCGGCTATCGACAACCCGGCCAACAGGTCCTGCCAGCGATTGGGTTGCTCGGTGGGGTTGGCGTTGGGGGTGCTCGACAATCCAATGTCTCCAGGCGAAAAAAAGCCGCTGCACGTATCACGTGCAGCGGCCACTGTAGCTGAAAATCAGAAGATCGCAGCCTGCGGCAGCTCCTACAGGGGAACGCGGCCTACCGTAGGAGCTGCCGAAGGCTGCGATCTCTTGATCTTACGCGCTCAACGAATAAATCAACGCAGTGATCGCCACCAGGCCCACCGCCGTCACGAAGACGTTGGACGCCTGACCGCGATAGCGTGCCATCGCCGGCACCTTGCGAATGGCGTACATCGGCATCAGGAACAGGATCGCCGCGATCACCGGGCCACCGAGGGTTTCGATCATGCCCAGGATGCTCGGGTTCAGCGTGGCGACGATCCAGCACACCACCAGCATGAACGCGGCAGTCATGCGGTCCAGGGCCTTGGCGGACGGACGCTTGCCGCTCTTGACGATCAGCCCCTTGAGACCTTCGCTGGCGCCGATGTAGTGCCCCAGAAACGACTTGGAGATGGCCACGAAGGCAATCAACGGCGCCGCGAAGGCGATGGTCGGATTGCTGAAGTGGTTGGCCAGGTACGACAGGATCGACAGGTTCTGCGCCTTGGCTTCAGCCAGTTGCGCTGGCGACAGGGTCAGCACGCAACTGAAGACGAAGAACAGCACCATCACCACCATCAACAGGTGCGCCCGGGACAGGATCTGCGAGCTGCGCTCCTCGGCGTGATCACCGTAGCGACGCTTCTGGTCCACGGCGAAGGCCGAAATGATCGGCGAATGGTTGAACGAGAACACCATCACCGGAATCGCCAGCCACAGGGTGTGCAACAGCGCCGACGGTGCCGGCACGCTGCTGGCGGTGGTCAGGATGCCGCCGTTCCAGTGCGGAACCAGGTACACCGCCAGGAACAGCAGGGCGACGATGAACGGATAGACCATCAGGCTCATGGCCTTGACGATCAATTGCTCGCCGCAACGCACCACCGCCAGCAGGCCGAGGATCAACACCAGCGACAACACGGCGCGTGGTGGCGGCGTGATGTGCAGTTGATGCTCGAGGAAGCTGCCCACGGTGTTGGTCAGGGCCACGCTGTAGATCAGCAGGATCGGGAAAATGGCGAAGAAGTACAGCAAGGTGATCAGCGCGCCGGCCTTGATGCCGAAATGTTCTTCCACCACTTCAGTGATGTCGGCGCCTTCGCGACCGGACAACACAAAACGGGTCAGCCCGCGGTGCGCGTAGAACGTCATCGGGAACGCCAGCAACGCCAGGATCAGCAGCGGCCAGAAACCGCCGAGGCCCGCATTGATCGGCAAAAACAGGGTGCCCGCACCAATCGCCGTGCCAAACAGGCCCAGCATCCACGTGGTGTCCTGGCGATTCCAGCTCGAGAGCGTTGCGGGTGTTGCTGCTACATAGCGTTTGTTGACGCTATTGGCCTGATCATTCATCCGGTGGGATCTCCACATTCCGGTCACTTGCCACCCAGTCAGAACGCGTCGGAATACCCGACAGGCAGCGCCCTGACTGGAACAGGGGCGCGATTCTGGAGGATTAGTGAACAGAAGCAAAGACTTAGGTGAGGAACGGTGGTACCAGGTTGACGAAAAATCCCCTGTGGGAGCGAGCCTGCTCGCGATAGCGGTGGGTCAGCCGGAGAATATGCCGGATGTGCCGCAGCCATCGCGAGCAGGCTCGCTCCCACAAGGATCTGTCGTGTACATGTGCTTCATCGCCAAATAGCAATCCGCACTTGATAAAGGTCTACCATCATGTATTTTTAAACAACCTGCATTCCTCCTGGAGTCTTCCCATGCCACTGGTTCGCGTCGACATCAAAAAACATCAGGACCCCACCCACGCCAAACGCATCGGCCAACTGATCTACGCCGCCATGCACAGCACCATCGGCGTGCCGGAGAATGATAATTTCCAGATACTCGCCGAACACGATGAGCAGCATTTCATCTTTGATCCCGGTTACCTGGGGATCGACCGCACGGACCAGTTGGTGGTGATCCAGATCACCATGAGCGAGGGGCGAACAGTCGAGCAGAAAAAAAACCTCTACAAAACCATCGCCGAAAGCCTTCACACAGAGCTGGCCGTGCGCATGGAGGATGTTTTCATCAATCTGGTGGAAGTCAAAAAAGAGAACTGGTCGTTCGGCAACGGAATTGCCCAATACGCCCTCTGATGTTCAGCCTGCAGACCCGAGAGTGACCCATGCCCCGCGTATCCCGCAAACAAGCCGACCTCAACCGCGAGACCATTGTCGATGCCGCCACACGGCTGTTCCGCGAACGCGGTTTGCACGGGATCAGTGTGGTCGATGTGATGGCCGCCGCGGGCCTGACCCACGGCGGCTTCTACGGGCACTTCGAATCCCGCGAAGCCCTGGCGCAAGAGGCCAGTGGACGGGCCTTCGAGCAGGCCGCGCAACGCTGGCAAGCACGGGTGGCCGATCAGGAGAGCAAGGACACCGCCCGCCGCGCCGTGGTCGGAACGTACCTGTCCAGCGAAAGCCGGGACAACCCGGGTGACAGCTGCCCGGTGGTGGCCTTTGCCGGGGACATGTGCCACGAGGCCGCCGAGAGCGGTTTGCGTCAAACCTATCTGCAGGGCCTGAACAACCTGCTCGATTCCCTGGGCTCACTGCTCGACACCGAAGACGAAGCCGACAAACGGCAGCAGGCGCTGGTGCAGTATTCGCTGATGTTCGGCGCGCTGATGTTGTCCCGGGCGACCCGCGGCGATCCACTGTCGGATGAAATTCTCGAGGCTGCCCGGGCAGCACTCTCGGCTTCGAAATTAAGGTTCTTCACGTAATCCCGGGAAACTGCAGGAGCCCTCTTACTGGCGATGGACTCCAGTGCGACGCGTTTATCCAGTTCACACGCATTATCGTTAACGACCATCGCTGGCAAGCCAGCTCCCACAAAGGACCGTGCCCACGCTGAAACTGTAGGAGCCAGCCTGCTGGCGATGGACTCAAGTGCGCCGCGTTTATCCAGTTCACACGCGTTATCGTTAACGACCATCGCTGGCAAGCCAGCTCCTACAAAGGACCATGCCCACGCTGAAACTGTAGGAGCCAGCTTGCTGGCGATGGACTCAAATGCGCCGCGTTTTCCAGTTCACACGCGTTATCGTTCACGACCATCGCTGGCAAGCCAGCTCCTACAAAGGACCATGCCCACGCTGAAACTGTAGGAGCCAGCCTGCTGGCGATGGACTCAAATGCGCCGCGTTTATCCAGTTCACACGCGTTATCGTTAACGACCATCGCTGGCAAGCCAGCTCCCACACACGCAGCTCCGCATGAAATGGCGCAGGCCGCGATCGCCGGCGGTTGCCAAGCTATCCTGAAATCAGCAATCTCAAGCGACGTTCGAGCCGATTTTTCGATGCCCACAGGGAGCCAAACATGCCTGTAACCGTTCTGGTACTGGTTGAAACCATCAATGATTACCTGCCTATCCTCGAACATCAGGGCTTCCACCTGATACTGGCCCCGACGCCCGCCGAGCGCGCCGAAGCCATCGCCCGCCACGCCGGGCAGATCGACGCCGTCCTGACCCGTGGTCCATTGGGGCTGTATGCCGATGAAATCGCCGCGCTGCCCAAACTCAAGATCATCTGCGTGATCGGCGCAGGCTATGAACACGTCGACCTGCAGGCCGCCGTCGACCGGGGCATCACCGTCACCAATGGTGCCGGGGTCAACGCCTCGTCCGTCGCCGACCATGCCATGGCGCTGCTGCTGTCGCTGGTACGCGACGTGCCACGCTGTGATGCCGCCGTTCGGCGCGGCGAGTGGCCGAAGATCATGCGCCCTTCCCTCGCCGGCAAGCGCCTGGGCATCCTCGGCCTCGGCGCGGTCGGCATGGCCATCGCCAAACGTGCCGGCGCCGGCTTCGACATGAGCATCGGCTATCACAACCGTCAACGTCGCAGCGATGTGCCCTACACGTTCTGCTCGACCCCGACCGAACTGGCGCGCGCCTCGGACTTCCTGATCGTCGCCACGCCCGGCGGCCTGGGCACCAAGCACCTGATCAATCGCCAGGTCCTCGACGCCTTGGGGCCCCAGGGATTTATCGTCAACATCGCCCGGGCCAGCGTGATTGCCACCGCCGACCTGATCACCGCCCTGGAGCAACGCCGGATCGCCGGCGCAGCGCTGGATGTGTTCGACGCCGAACCGAAGGTGCCGGATGCGCTCAAGACCCTGAGCAACGTGATCCTCACGCCCCATGTCGCCGGACTGTCCCCGGAAGCTACCCAAGGCACCGTCGAACTGGTGGGCAAGAACCTCGTGGCGTTTTTCTCCAGCCAACCGGTGCTGACGCCGATCGACTTGCCGCCGGCCATGAGCCGGGTCGTTCATTGAGGGCAATTCAAACAGCTGTATCAAAAACAATGATTGGCCGGCAACACGCTCACCTATAAGAGCCGATCGCAGTTGTGGGTGCGGGGTGTGCGCATTAGATTAGCCAATAGTTTCAGGCCTCCAGAATAAGCAGAAGGGATAAGCATGGCGCTTACTGACCAGTCCACCCGTATCCGCACCGGCGAAGAGCTCGATGCCAGCCTGATCGATCCATACCTCAAGGCCCATATTCCGGGGCTCAGCGGTTTGCCGAAGATCAGCCAGTTCCCGGGCGGCGCTTCAAACCTCACCTACTTGCTGGAATACCCCGAACAGGAGTTCGTCCTGCGTCGCCCGCCCTTTGGCCATAAGGCCAAGTCGGCTCACGACATGGGCCGTGAATTCCGCATCCTCAATCAACTGCGCGACGGATTTCCGTACTGCCCGAAAGCCTACGTGCACTGTACCGACGAATCGGTGATCGGTGCCGAGTTCTACGTGATGGAACGGGTCAACGGCATCATCCTGCGTTCCGACCTGCCGCCGGAACTCGGGCTGGACTCGGCGAAAACAGAAGCCCTGTGCAAGAGCTTCATCGACAAGTTCGTCGAACTGCACCAGGTCGACTACAACGCCTACGGCCTGGGTGACCTCGGCAAGCCCGAAGGCTACGTGGCGCGCCAGATCAAAGGCTGGAGCGATCGCTACGAGAAGGCCCTGACCCCGGACGCGCCACAATGGCAAACGGTGAAAGCCTGGCTCAACGACAAGATGCCGGCCGACCATCCGACCTCCAGCATCGTGCACAACGACTACCGCTTCGACAACGTCATCCTCGACCCCGCCAACCCGATGCAGATCATCGGCGTGCTCGACTGGGAGCTGACCACCCTCGGCGATCCGCTGATGGACCTGGGCAACACCCTCGCCTACTGGATCGAAGCCGATGATCCGGCACCGGTGCAGATGATGCGCCGCCAGCCAAGCCACGCGCCGGGCATGTTGACCCGCCGCGAGTTCGTCGATTACTACGCCGAACGCTCGGGCATCCAGATCGACAATTTCGATTTCTACTACACCTATGGCCTGTTCCGCCTGGCCGGCATCGTGCAGCAGATCTACTACCGCTTCTACCACGGCCAGACCCAGGACAAACGCTTCGCGCAGTTCATTCACATGAACAAGCTGCTGGAGCAGATGAGCCTTCAGGTCATCCAGAAATCCAGCCTGTGACCGTACGCGATCCCTGTAGGAGCGAGCCTGCTCGCGATGATCGTGAACGATAACGCGCACTGACTGGCCTCAACTGAACAGCATTGGCCGCACACGGCATTTGACTCGATAACAAGACTTTCTATAAGGGAACCCCATGTCCAAGACTCAGTTGTTCGACCTCGACGGCAAGATCGCTTTCGTCTCCGGCGCCAGCCGTGGCATCGGTGAAGCCATCGCCAAACTGTTGGCCCAGCAAGGCGCCCACGTAATCGTCTCCAGCCGCAAGCTTGAGGGCTGCCAACACGTCGCCGACGCGATCATCGCCGCCGGCGGCAAGGCCACCGCCATCGCCTGCCACATCGGCGAAATGGAACAGATCAGCCAGGTCTTCGCCGGCATCAAGGAACAGTTCGGCCGCCTCGACATCCTGGTCAACAACGCCGCGACCAATCCGCAGTTCTGCAACGTCCTGGACACCGACCTCAGCGCCTTCCAGAAAACCGTCGACGTCAACATCCGCGGCTACTTCTTCATGTCGGTCGAAGCCGGCAAACTGATGCGCGAAAACGGTGGTGGCAGCATCATCAACGTCGCCTCGATCAACGGCGTTTCGCCGGGGATCTTCCAGGGCATCTACTCGGTGACCAAGGCGGCGGTGATCAACATGACCAAAGTCTTCGCCAAGGAATGCGCGCAATTCGGGATTCGTTGCAATGCCCTGCTGCCGGGCCTGACCGACACCAAGTTTGCTTCGGCACTGGTGAAGAATGAGGCGATCTTGAACACGGCGTTGCAGCAGATTCCGTTGAAGCGCGTGGCGGATCCGAGTGAGATGGCGGGGGCGGTGCTTTACCTCGCCAGCGATGCTTCCAGCTATACCACTGGCGTCTCGTTGAATGTGGATGGTGGTTTTTTGTCTTGATGGGGGTGATTTGAATGGAACAAGGCAACAGACTGATCAATCCCTGAAAACGCATAGGGGGGAAGACATTGCTTCCCCCCTATGCGCATCGCGAAACGTTGGCAATAACCGCAGTACCTGTGGCGGATGGGGACTTACAGGACTGTGATATTTCACTCCGAGAGCGATATATTTTTAACTTCCACCAGCATACTCACAGACTCTACCCTCCCTTCAATGTTGAATTCTGCATAAACCTCAAAGATTCCTAGATCCCTAAACATCATCAACTGCGGCGACATAACTTCTCCAGTGTCACCAGTTCTACCTTCAGTGTTTGGAAACCCAGGAATTCGAAACGTTACCCTTTTATTCGGCAACGGCACACCGTCCATCGTAAGAAGTCGCACAGCCACAATGTATGTCCAACCTCTATTCGCGACAACTCTATCTGGAGGGAAGGGATGATACCCACCGTCGATATTTAGGAACCTGAAACTGACAGCCTTAGGAAATAGTCTGTTACCCGGAATTAGAAGTTTGGCCTCATTGTTATCACCGGCACTCAGCTCCAGATCAAATATACCCGTCTTGTTCTCAGCACAAACGATGTCCCAACTGTGAGTTGTCGTATCAGAATTTCGTGGAGGCGTGGAAGACACATCATTCATTACAAGGCCGCCTTTCGGTACCCAATTCAAGCGCAAAGGAACACCAGGCAAGGCACTGCCTTTATGGTCAAGAGTCAAGACTTTAGTCACTCCCCCACCAAATACTTCGCCGTCAGGAATAGCTCTCCCATCGAACAAAGGTGTAGCTTCATTGGCCAGGTTAGTTGACATCAACCTGTTACCATGTACGGTAATCTGCGTAGTCATGCCCCGAGCCGTCATCTGCAATTGAAAGACGCCGCTTCTGTTCGCTCCTGTAACACGCCATTTAAGGTTTGGATCAAATGGATTGAATCGCGGTACACTGCTCAAGTCATCATATTCAAGCGGACGGGTGACCTCGCGTGTCAGCGCTATCCCGTGACCCGCGATTGGGCTGCCGGGTTTGCGGATCAACTCAACGTCCTTAGCCTGCCCCCTGACGAACACGCTACCGCCGGGAGGTATGTCTTTCCCTCCGATCTTGACCTCTACTTCATCGTTCAGGTTGGTCGACAACAACTTGATATCAGTTACGGTAATCGGCGTAGTCATGCCCTCAGCAGTCAGCTGCAATTGAAAGAAGCCGCTTCTGTTCGCTCCGGTAACAGTCCATTTAAGGGTTGGTTCAAATGGATCGAATCGCGGTGAACTGCTCAAGTCATTATGTTCAAGAGGACTGTTGACCTTACGTGTCAGCGATATCGGGTGACCCTCGATTGGGCTGCCGGATTTGGGTCTTAACACGACGTCCAAAGGCCTCCCCCTGAAGAACACGATATTACCATAAGAAATGTTGTACCCTTCGATCTCGACCTCTCCTTCATCGTTCAGGTCGGTCGACAGCAACTTGCTGGCTGTTACGTTAATCGGGGTCATATCCTTGGCAACTATCTGCAATTGAAAGAAGCCGCTGTTGTTCGCCCCAGTGACATCCCATTCATAGGTTGGATTAGAATCATTGAATGGCGGTCTACTGCTCAAATCCGTCAGTTGAAGAGGCTCGTTGACCGTGCATGCCAGTGCTATCGGGTTACCCGCGATTGGGCTGCCGGGCTTGGGGGTCACCACAACGTCCTTGGACTGCCCCCTGAAGAACACGTTACCACCGGAAGGAACGTCTTGCCCTCCGATCTTGACCGTTACTTCATCGTCCAGCTTGTTCGATATCAACTTGCTGATCGCCACAGTAATCGCCGTAGTCATACCCGTACCTTTCAGCGATAGCTGGAACTTGCCGCTTTTGGTATTTCCCGTCACTGCCCAGCTATAACTTGTGTCCTCACGGTCAAACTTCGGCTCACTCTCCACGTTTTCAAGATCAAGGCCGGATATGACTTTCAGACTCAAGGTTACAGGTAGACCAGCCAGCGGACTGCCTGGTTTTAGTTTGAGCGTAACGGTTTGCGGCTTATCCCGGATAAACCAATTGCCCTCGTTGGGAACAGGAGCACTTTCAATCTCGACGTCAGCCTCTTCCGCCAAATTGGCTGACAACACAGCACAAGGGACTTCCCAAGCCTGGACAACATCTTTACTGAGCAACTTCAGCTTGATACGACCACTTTTTGTACCGTTCGCCGCAAGTGCCCAGCTTGCCTTTGCATCGGGTGTCGGCACCCACGCTTCAAAATCCGGAGAGGCTTCAATATCCAAATCGTCCGGATTGATCAAATCAAGAGCGACTTCCTTCCCCCTCAGGAATGGCGCTTCGACTTTCACATCAATTGGCTGCCCACGAAACAAAAAGGCGCCCGGTGAGTTCCAGGCAACAGGTACACCGTTGATCAGCAGTGTGGCCTGCTCCCAAGGGCTTTCCAGATAGGCGTTGAGCGTAAAGTTATGCTCCGACGTGGTGTCGTCATACGGGCTGTAGACCTTGGCCGTAATCGTATGCTCCCCCACTTCGGTAACTGCATGGTCGAACTTGCTCCACCCCAGATCTTTTGTTTGTACGGTACGCACGAGTGTCCCGTCGAAGTACCAGTCGACATCCACACCTTCCAGTTCCTTCTCGGTATAAAACGAAACGACCTGAATCTCCGCTGATACTTCATCGCCCACCACCGGCGCACTGATAGGATTCCGCTCTTTCAGAATTTTTCGCCGGTAATCCCCCAACTTGAAAGGAAGTTGGTAAGGCACTGCGGTAAATTCACTCTGCACCTGAAGATTGAAATCGATGTCCGATCCTTCAGCCGGGCATATGAGCTTCCACTCGGCCCCGTCCGCCAGAAGTGGCTGATATTGACCGATTTCAGGTTCGCTACTGATGGGCGATGTTCCTCCGAGAGTCGGGTTGAGGCTGGCGCCCTGGTTGATCCAGGGACTGCCCTCGACTGCCGCGAGCTTTAAGTCATGTTCAGCACCATGGCAGATAAGCAGCGGTTCAATAGCCATCACCCCAGAATTACGATTACCCGCCATAGCGACATCTCCCGATCATTGGCACAGCGTGAAAAACCATGTGTTTTCACTATCTGAAAAATGTCGGCTGGCGCCTACTGTCAGAAATGACAGAGCGAAAGATCGTTCGGCGATAAACAGCAAGCCTTTGATATCAACTTTGATTAAAACAACATCAATGACTCGGGTTTCGTTGAATGTGGAATGAAAAGGCAGCCCGTGGAGCCGATAGGGCTGCCTTTCTGTTGCTTAGCTCTCGCCTCCAGTAATCCTCACCAGCAGGTCGAGCGGTGTTGCCCCCACAGGAAGCGCTGCTACCGCTTTGATTACACGATCGCCAGGATTACTGAAGCGCATGGCGGCCGAAAGGGCTATCCCGCTGGCGTCAGTTTTAGTCTGGTATGGCTCGTGTTCAGGGGCTGTAAACGTCACATCCACACCCACTGCAGGAGAGCCATCTGAATTCATGAGCCTCACCCTGAAAACAAGCCAAAGGTTACGCGGCAACACGACTTGTCCAGGAGGCAACGGCAAGTCGAAATTGAGCAGATTAAGGAATCGGAAAATCTCTCGACTCAACCGATTCGCCGGCGTTGAAAGTGACGCCCCTTCACCTTCGCTATACAACTTCAACTTGAAGATTCCGGATTGCAGCTGTTTGCCGGTTAACGTCCATTCATGCTTCGTGGATAGTTCCCGAAGCTCTGGCACACAAGTGAAGTCACTGGGTACAACCCCTGATAGAGGCCCCACATCAATCGCCAACGGTGCACCCGCCAGCAAATCTCCATTCTTGTACTCCAGCGTCAGTAGGTTGGGCTGCCCGGCAATGAAGTTTGCCCCGCGCGACGGCATCGCCTCGCCATTGAGCAAAACCGTTACCTCATCCGCCAGATTGCTCGAAATCACCGCACTTTGATGTACCCACGGCACCACCACTTCCCGACTGTAAAACACCAGGGTGATACGGCCGCTCTTGCCTGCGTCCGGCGTAATCGTCCATTCGAACTTGCCAAGGACGGGAGGCACCCAATCGCCAACTTTCGGCGATGTAACGAGGTTCAAATCGCCACCATTCACCAACCCCAGGTTCAGAGCCCTGGCGATCGCGGGTGGGGCTTCCACTGTCACGACGTTCTCCTGCCCGAGGAGCAAAACGAGTTTCGCTCCCCATTCCACTTTCTTGCCGTTGATCAACAACGTGGCTTGTTTCCAAGGGCTTGTTGCAGCGGCTGCAGCTTTTAGTTCGGTGATCATGACGAGGCGTTCCTTCTCAGTAATAGACATAAAAAACAGTCCGTTAACTATCAGGACAAATCGACAAGTTGAAAACCGTCATAAATGATAGATTATCTAGAGTAAAACGCGATAAAAGCTCTAGATTTGCGTTTCAACGCCATGTACAGAATGAAGAAAGGCAGTCGATTGACTGCCTTTCTTCATTCCGGTGATAAAAATTCACTCCATTTAACTTATCGGGTGAGACGATTATTCTTTGATCCGTTTTTAACTCAGTGGTTGAACATCCAAAAGCAACTTCGTCACATACTCCCGGCCATCGCTTGTCATTACCGCAGAACATTCTCGTTTGCCCGCTGTCCAGAAAGAAAATGCATGAAGCGCGAGCCCTTTAGAATCGGTAGTTTTCGTTATAGGGTCGAAGCCCTGGGTATTGAATGTCACAGGGGCACCCTCTACCGGAGAATTATCAAGCCCTCTTACCCGAACAACCATGATGTAGATGCCTATGACTACGCCCACCTCAGCCGGAGGTTGAGGTAGCTCTGCATAATCTTCCCCCATCCACGCCAGGTACCTTAGCTTGTAAGTAGACACCAATCGATTAGTCGGCGTCAGCAGTGACGTCTGTTCTCCTTCATTGAAAATTTTCAGCCTGAATGTTCCCTCCTTCTCAGCACCGGTGATAGCCCACTCGTGCACCCTGGAAAACTCTTGAAGAGGTGGTTCACTAACAAGATCCTTATGTTCAAGCCCTCGGCCAGGAGCCCAATCGAGAGCCAGGGGAATACCGTCCAAAAGATTCCCTTTCTTGTCAACCAAAGTGATTTTTTTTGTTTCGCCGCCGATAAGATTCACACCGTCTGCCGGTATTTGAATACCGCCGAGATAAACTGTGGCCTCATCGGCGAGATTGCTCGAAATCACCGCACTTTGATGTGCCCACGGCACCGCCACTTCCCGACTGAAAAACACCAGGGTTATACGACCGCTCTTGAGCGCGGCCGGCGTAATCGTCCATTTGAACGTGCCTGAGTCGGGAAGCACCCAATCGCCAACTTTCGGCGATGTAACGATGGTCAAATCGCCACCATTCACCAACCCCAGGTTGAGCTTTCTGGCGATCGCGAGTGGGGCCTCCACCGTCACAACGTTATCCTGCCCACGTCGCAAAACGACTTTCGCTCCCCTGTCCACTTTGGTGCCGTTGATCAACAATGTGGCTTGATCCCACGAGCTTCGTGCAACGGTTGCAGCTTTCAGTTTGGCGGTCATGACGACGTTTCCTTTTCAGCGAAGGACCTAAAAACGGTCCTTTAACTATCAGGAAAAATCGACACACTGGGAACTGTCATAAATGACAGATCAAGTAGAACAAATTGCGATAAAAAACCGCTGATGACTTACAAATCATTCAAGTTTTTTGAGATGACACCGATCAGTAAGTCCCGGACCACCCCGTCGCCCAAGGCGACGATGAAGGCAATCACCATCCCCCCGAGCAGGTCGAGGTTGCTGCGCATCGCCCTGATCGCGCCTTCAATGGCGAATTCTGCCGTACCGGCAAGGTCGGCGATCAGTACGGTGCACTCGGCACGGGGGCTTCAACGAAAGCAGCGCCCGGGTTTACTGAGTAACGCAGCGAGTCGTGGTGGTGACTCGGGTCACCTCGCCGTTTTCAGCACGCACATCGCCCAGTACATCGGTTTTATCCATGGCCTGGCAGGTGCGTACAGGAGGGGGTGGTGTGACCGCTGGAGGGGGTGGCGGGCTGGAACAGCCGCCGAGAATCGCTACGCACAATGCCAGCGACAAAGGTGAGATAACGCGTTTCCCAAGAGTTTTCATAGGTTGACCCGCGATAAGTGATCGACACATTTTTGTGACAACAAAACCGGCGCGTAAAGTCCATACACCTGTCACAAAAATAAATATCAGCGAATCACTTATAGCCCAGCCAGTGGCCAACGCCAGTAAAAGCTGGCAGTTCTTACATCACCGGGTCAGGGCGTTGCAGGGAATTGCACTGCAGTTCATAGCGCAATTCTTCGATCAGCGAGGCGACCGACTCTGCTGTTTGCAGCGTACTCATGTTCAGGCCACTGACCACCAGGTCCACCTGGCCCGACACCGGGTGATACAGCTTCACGGTCAGCCAGTGTTCGCCAGTGATACTGCATTCACAGGCCAAGGGTGAAAAACTGCCTTCGATCAGCAGCCTCAACTGCGCCAGCGTAATCATTGTGACGGGCCCTGGCGGCTTGATGCAGGGTGTAACGGGCTCATGGGGGCTATTCCTGTAGACGGTTTACGCAGGGAGGGCGCAGGTGACTTCAAGTCGCCTGCTGCATCACCAGCCTAAGAGCCACCACAGCGGCTCGACACATGAATTTGCACCCTGCGCCTTAGTGCAATTGCACCTTAGCGCTGCCCTTTGGGCCGCCACGCGCTGGAGAACAGTCCCCGCTCCCGTGCCCAGACAATCGCCTCGCTGCGACTGTGTATAGCGAGCTTGGAATACACCGCAGCCACATGGTTGCGCACCGTGTTCGGCGCCAGTTTCAGGCGCGCGGCGATTTCCTTGTCGGCCAGGCCTTCGCAAATCAGGCCCAGCACATCGCGCTCACGGGCGGTCAGCTCGGTGAGGGACACGCTGGGCAACTTCGGCGAATTCACGCTTTTTACGTTGGCCAGTTTTTCGATCAGCGTGCGGCTGAACCAGGAGGCGTCCTTCATCACTTCCTCGATGGCCGCCACCAGCTCCAGCTCGGTGCGCTTGCGCTCGGTGATGTCCATCAACACCAGCAGATAACAGGGTGTGTCCTGAATGTTCACGGTGTCCGCCGACACTGTGCAATCGATCAGCCCGGCGTCTTTTCTACGCACACGCACATCGATGCGGTCCAGGCTGCCGGTTTTCTCCAGGGCGGCGAACAGCTGGATGCGTGCGTGCCGGTCCTCGAAGAAGTCGATCTGCGCAATGCTGATCCCACGCACCTCTTCACCGGAATAACCCAGGGTATCCAGGAACGCTTCGTTGACATCCAGCACCAACTGATCCGCCGCACCGCACACCAGTATCGGCACCGGCGACAGGCGAAAGGCCTTGGCGAAACGTTCTTCGCTTTGGCGCAGGGCGATTTCAGCCTTGTGCCGGGGCTCCATGTCGACAAAGGAAAACAGCATGCAGGCTTCGTCGTTGAGCTCCAGCGGCTGGCCGGCCACGATCACTTGCTTGCTGCCACCGTCGGCCAGGCGCAACTCGGCCTGCATTTGGGGAATGGTCGCCCCTTCGCACAGACGCTGCCTGGCCAGTTCTTTGTGCTCGGCCTGTTCCAGTACGTCCAGCTCATAGGTCGAAGTGCTGATCACCTGGTCACGGGAGTAACCGGTCATTTCGAGGAACCCCGGGTTGACCTTGATGTAGCGCAAATCACTGAGCCGACAAATCACCGCCGGTGCCGGATTGGCCGTGAAGGTTTTTTCAAAACGCTGCTCGGCGCTGGCCCACTCGGTGACATCGTCCATGATCAACACCAGTGATTCCGGGTCGCCACGGCTGTCGGCCAATACCAGGCTACGCACGCGATGGACCCAGGTACGCGCTTCGTCATCCGCCGGCGTCACTTCCACCAGCACATCGCTGAACGTCTCGCCGCGCGCGACCCGGCTGATCGGGTAGCTGTCGACGGCCACCCCATGCTTGTTGCGATAGCGCAAGGCGAAGCGTTTGGCATACGCCTTGGCGTTGGCACCCAGGTCGCTGACTTGCGCAACACCGTGCATGGCCAGCGCCGCCTCGTTGGCCCACAGGATGCTCTGGTCGGGGTCGAGCAGAATCACCCCGTCGGACAGACCGGCGATGATCTGCTGCAACTGGCGGCGATTGGTTTCAGTGCTCAGGACGTCCTGGCTCATTGCATCTCCACAAGAATGGCGACCCCGTGAGAATACGACCGCCCAGGCGTGCAATAGTGCAAAGAAACCCTGTGGGAGCAGGCTCGCTCCCACAGGGATCTTTCATCATTTTCAGGAGGCCGTTTGACTAGTACAGATTCAGCGATGCCTCCAGTCCTGCCAACTTCTCCGGGTTTCGCATGATGAAGATCCGGCTCACCCGCCCCGCTTCATCAAAGCCAAAGGTCATCGACGCGGTGATGACGCCGTCGGCCTTGATGAGCACACCTTGGGCACCGTTGATCTCAATGGGCAGCCATTGGCACGCCTGCCAATAGGTGTGCAGCGACTGACCAATGAAATCCAGTACGCGAGCGATACCCGACAGGGTTTCGCGGATGGCCGGGACCTTGCCGCCGCTGTCGGCGCAGAGTTCAACGTCCTCGGTCAGCATGGCGCTCAGGGAAACAGTCGAGCCGCTGGCGATAGCGCTGTGAAACGCGCTCAGCAATTGGCTTTGACGCATGGGTAGCGGCTGGTAACGGGCGTGTCCGCTGCCAAGACTCGCCTTGGCCCGGGACACCAGTTTGCGGCAAGCGGGCTCCTGTACGCCGACTGCATCGGCGACCTGCGGGTAATCCATGTCGAAGATTTCGTGAAGCAGGTACGCGGCACGCTCTTTGGGTGACAGGCGCTCAAGCAACAACATGAAGGCGGTGGACAATGACGAAGCCAGTTCAAGCCGGTGCTCGGGTGAGTCCTGATGGGTGGTGTGAATCGGCTCCGGCAACCAGGTGCCGATGTAGTCGACCCGGGAGGCGTGGGCCGAGCGCAGCACATCGATGCAGTGCCGGGTGCAGGCCGTGGTCAGCCAGGCGGCCGGCGTGGCGATGGAGGCCCGATCGGCCTCCAGCCATTTGATGAACAGTTCTTGCACCGCATCCTCGGCTTCGGCGCGCGAGCCGAGGATGCGGTAGGCCAGACCGAGCAAAAAGGGCCGACGCTGCTCGAACACAGTGGCGGCGTTTTCAGCGGAGCTCATCAATCAGTGCCTCGACACCTGCAAGCGGTTCCACAGGTTGATCATGCCGATCTCGGCCGTCAAGGCGCCGATCTGTTCGTCGCTGAAATGCGCTCTGAGCGCACCGCGCAAACTGGCGTAATCGGTTTTTTCATCCAGTACCGTCAAGGCTTCGGTCCACGCCAGCGCGGCGCGCTCCGAAGGGCTGAAATCGCTGACATGACGCCAGACGATCAGGCGATCCAGACGCTCGTTGGTCTCGTTGGCCTCCCGGGCCTCGCGGGTGTGCATCTTCACGCAAAAACCGCATTGGTTGATCTGCGAGGCGCGCAGGTGGACCAAATGCTTGAGGGTGGGATTGAGATCATGATTGTCGAGGGCGACATGAACCTCGGTCAGGCTTTCGAAAACCTGCGGGATCGATTGCAGCAGATTGACCGGTTGGGTGTTGGACGGCATCGTATTGCTCCACTGATTGAGGGATTCAACAGGATGACGATTGAGCATTTTGCTTTGTGACAGGTAAAAGCAAAGATCGCAGCCTGCGGCAGCTCCTACATGAGAACGAGTTCCCCTGTAGGAGCTGCCGCAGGCTGCGATCTTTTGATCTTCAAGCCGCCAGTTTCCCCTTCGCGATAGCCTCAGAAGCCGCCAGCATCGCCCGCAACAACACCGCACACCCGGCCGCCAGATCTTCCGGCGCAGCGTTTTCGATTTCGTTGTGGCTGATACCGCCCTCGCACGGCACAAAGATCATCCCGGCCGGACCAAGCTCAGCGAGAAAGATCGCGTCGTGCCCTGCTCCGCTGACGATGTCCATGTGCGACAGGCCCAGGCCCTGGGCAGCACCGCGCACAGCCTCGACACAGCCCTTGTCGAAGTACAGCGGCGGGAAGTCCGCGGTTGGGGTGAGTTCGTAGGTCAGGCCATGTTCATCGCAGGTGGTTTCGATGACTTCGCGCACTTCGGCGATCATCGAGTCCAGGCGTTCCGGTTCCAGGTGGCGGAAGTCCAGGGTCATGCGCACTTCGCCGGGAATGACGTTGCGCGAGCCGGGATAGGCTTGCAGACAACCGACGGTGCCACAGGCATGGGGTTGATGGCTGAGGGCGGCGCGGTTGAGCGCACCGACGATCACCGCGGCGCCGACCAGGGCGTCCTTGCGCAGGTGCATCGGGGTCGGGCCGGCGTGGGCTTCGACGCCACGCAGTTTCAGGTCGAACCATTTCTGCCCGAGAGCGCCCATGACCACGCCTATGGTCTTGCGTTCGTCTTCCAGGATCGGGCCTTGCTCGATATGGGCTTCGAAATAGGCCCCGACTTTATGGCCGCTGACTTTACGCGGGCCGGCGTAGCCAATGGCATTCAGCGCCTCACCCACGGTCACGCCATCGGCATCGACCTTGGCCAGGGTTTCTTCGAGGGTGAATTTTTCCGCGAACACACCGGAACCCATCATGCACGGGGCAAAGCGCGAGCCTTCTTCGTTGGTCCAGACCACCACCTCCAGCGGTGCTTCGGTTTCGATGTTCAGGTCATTGAGGGTGCGCAGCACCTCGACGCCCGCCAATACACCGAAGCAGCCATCGAACTTGCCGCCGGTGGGCTGGGTGTCGATGTGGCTGCCGGTCATCACCGGTGGCAGGTCGGGATTGCGCCCGGGGCGTCGGGCGAAGATGTTGCCCACAGCGTCGATGCTGACGGTGCAGCCGGCATCGATACACCATTTGACGAAGATGTCCCGAGCCTGGCGATCGAGATCGGTCAGGGCCAGGCGACACACCCCACCCTTGACCGTGGCGCCAAGTTTGGCCAGTTCCATGAGCGACTGCCACAGGCGGTCGCGGTTGATGTGTTGATGGCTGGACTGCAGAACGTCGACGGCCGCGTTCATGATGATCTCCTCTGGCTGTTCTTATGGATTCCTTCAGGTGTTTCTTCGGTGGACTCAAAGCCCTCATCGCGAGCAAGCTCGCTCCCACATTGGATCTCCAGTGTTTACAGATCCCCTGTGGGAGCGAGCTTGCTCGCGATGGGGCCAGTGCTCACACCGCAGATTTCGCGACAGACGGGCTGGGCCGCATCACACTCAACCCGTAATAAATCACCCCGCCCAGGATCGAGCCGGTGAACCAGCCGTAGCTGTAGAACCAGCTGAACGCATCGCTGCCCAGGGACGCCAGCGTCAACACCACCGGCACGCCGAAGGCCATGAAACCGCTCCAGTTCCACGCCGGATACACGTCATCGCGGTACAGGCCGGCAAGGTCCAGTTGCTGTTTCTTGATCAGGAAATAGTCCACCACCATGATCCCGGCGATCGGCCCGAGCAGGCTGGAATAGCCGAGCAACCAGTTGGAATAAACGGTTTCCAGGCTGAGATCCGAGACAATCAGGCCGAGCTTTTTCAGCAGCTCATGAGCCATCAACGCCAAGCCGACGAAGCCGGTCAGCAGCACGGCGTTGGTGCGGTTGATCACCTTGGGGGCGATGTTCTGGAAGTCATTGGTCGGTGACACGATATTGGCCGCGGTATTGGTCGACAGCGTGGCGATGATGATCAGCGCCATGGCCAGCGCCACCCACACCGGGCTCTGGATATGGCCGATCAGGGTCACCGGATCGGAAACCGTCACGCCCACCAGCTTCACCGAGGCCGCGGTCATCACCACCCCCAGGGAAGCAAACAGGAACATGGTCAGCGGCAGGCCAATGATCTGCCCGACAATCTGGTCCTTCTGGCTTTTCGCGTAGCGGCTGAAGTCCGGAATGTTCAGTGACAGCGTGGCCCAGAAGCCGACCATCGCGGTCAGCCCGGCGGCGAAATAACTGGCCACCCCGGCGCCTTCGGGACGCTTGGCCGGAATCGCCAGCAACTCGGTCATCGACACGTTCGGCATGGCCCAGACCAGCAGCCCTACGCCCACCAGTACCAACAGCGGTGCAGACAGGGTTTCCAGCCATTTGATCGACTCGGCGCCGCGTATCACCACCCAAAGGTTCAGCGCCCAGAACACCATGAAGCCGATGACCTCGCCGATGCCACCCAGGGATTTCCAACCCTCGAACACCGAGCCGAGGAACAGGTGAATCGCCAACCCGCCGAACATGGTCTGGATGCCGAACCAGCCGCACGCCACCAGCGCACGGATCAGGCACGGAATATTGGAACCGAGCACGCCGAAAGACGAGCGCAGCAACACAGGAAAGGGAATGCCGTACTTGGTGCCGGGAAAGGCGTTCAGGGTCAGGGGAATCAGCAAGATGATGTTGGCAAACAGAATCGCCAGCAGCGCTTCACCGACGGTCAGGCCGAAGTACGCGGTCAGCACGCCACCGAGGGTGTAGGTCGGCACGCAGATCGCCATGCCCACCCACAGCGCGGTGATGTGCCATTTGTTCCAGGTGCGTTCGCGCACCTTGGTCGGTGCAATGTCATGGTTGTAACGGGGACTGTCGAGTACATCGCTGCCGGCTTCCAGCTCGAACAAGCCGTCGCGCTCGGTCACTTGCGATCTGATCTGTTGCATGGCCGCTCCACTGTTCTTTGAATTATTGTTTGCTCATCGGGGGCTGGCGGCTTCAATAAACGTGCCGGGTACCCCGATTACGCATCGGGCAGTTCCATAAACACATTGCAACCAACTGATGTTTATCAGTTTTATTCGCTGACTCGACTAGTTGTCAGGCCACTCAGGCCGAATGCCAGGCAAGTTGTCCGGACAGTCAGGACTCAAACTGGTGCGTTGATCTTTTTTTCAATGGCTGCGCATCAACCATAGACCATACTCAAACAGCTGATTTCACATAAGAAATCTTGACTATTTTTCGATCCTGTCAAGTGCGTCAAAATGGTGAGGTCGCTCACCATTTTGGTGATTCTTGTATTTAATCGTTAAATATCAATCAGTTAATGACTGAATAAGCTTATAAAAAATATTCTTGCCGATTCGAATAACTGCAGCTAGCGTTTAATCCTGACAGCACTGACAGGAATACACCTGTTGACGCTGGCGTCATATAAAACATCTAGAACCGGCACAAGCCGGTCATTGCCTGCGAGGAACTCGGAATGTCTCTGTTGATCCGTGGCGCCACCGTTATTACCCATGATGAAAGTTATCGCGCCGATGTGTATTGCGCAGACGGCGTGATCAAGGCCATCGGCGAAAACCTCGAAATCCCCGCAGGCGCCGAAGTGCTCGACGGCAGCGGCCAATACCTGATACCCGGCGGCATCGACCCGCACACCCACATGCAGCTGCCCTTCATGGGCACCGTGGCCAGCGAAGACTTCTACAGTGGCACGGCGGCGGGACTGGTCGGCGGCACCACCTCGATCATCGACTTCGTGATTCCCAATCCGCAGCAATCCTTGCTTGAAGCCTTCCATCAGTGGCGCGGCTGGGCCGAGAAGTCGGCGTCGGACTACGGCTTTCACGTCGCCATCACCTGGTGGAGCGACCAGGTCCGCGAGGAAATGGCCGAACTGGTCAGCCAGCATGGCGTCAACAGCTTCAAGCATTTCATGGCCTACAAGAACGCGATCATGGCCGCCGATGACACCCTGGTGGCGAGTTTCGAACGCTGCCTGGAACTGGGTGCGGTGCCGACCGTGCATGCGGAAAACGGCGAACTGGTCTATCACCTGCAACGCAAGCTGATGGCCCAGGGCATCACCGGGCCGGAAGCGCATCCGCTGTCTCGGCCGTCACAGGTTGAAGGCGAGGCCGCGAGCCGGGCGATCCGCATCGCCGAAACCCTGGGTACGCCGTTGTACCTGGTGCACGTCTCGACCAAGGAGGCCCTCGACGAAATCACCTATGCCCGCGGCAAGGGCCAGCCGGTGTACGGCGAAGTGCTGGCCGGGCACCTGCTGCTGGACGACAGTGTCTACCGCCACCCGGACTGGCAAACCGCCGCCGGTTACGTGATGAGCCCGCCGTTCCGCCCTCGCGGCCATCAAGAGGCGCTCTGGCATGGCCTGCAATCGGGCAACCTGCACACCACCGCCACCGACCACTGCTGCTTCTGCGCCGAGCAAAAAGCCGCGGGCCGCGACGACTTCAGCAAGATCCCCAACGGTACCGCCGGCATCGAAGACCGCATGGCGGTGTTGTGGGAAGAAGGGGTGAACAGCGGACGCTTCTCCATGCAGCAATTCGTCGCCCTGACGTCCACCAACACCGCGAAGATCTTCAACCTCTACCCACGCAAAGGCGCGATTCGTGTGGGGGCCGATGCCGACCTGGTGCTGTGGGACCCGCAAGGCACGCGGACCATTTCCGCCAAGACCCACCATCAGCAGGTGGACTTCAACATCTTCGAAGGCAAGACCGTGCGCGGCGTGCCCAGCCATACCATCAGCCAGGGCCGCGTGGTCTGGGCCGACGGCGACCTGCGGGCCGAGCGTGGCGCCGGGCGCTACATCGAACGACCGGCGTACCCGGCGGTGTTTGATTTGCTGAGCAAGCGGGCCGAGCTGCACAAGCCGACGGCAGTGAAACGCTGAAATCGAGGCCTTCGGCCTTCGCGAGCAGGCTCGCTCCCACATTTGAAATGCATTTCCCTGTGGGAGCGAGCCTGCTCGCGAAGGGGCCAGACAACAAAAAACAATGCCCATTCAGAGGCAGCACCTCAAATAACCGTGAGGCCAACACCGTGATCAAGACCCTGGACCACCTCCCGCATCCCATCGAGAATGCGGCCGCCCTCGCCGGCCATTTCACCGATCTGGCGCCGCCACTCAACGAGCGCCAGGCTCAGCTCGAAGCTTCTCGCTGCCTGTATTGCTACGACGCACCCTGCGTGAATGCCTGTCCGAGCGAAATCGACATTCCCTCGTTCATCCGCAACATCCAGCAGGACAACGTGCAAGGCGCCGCGCAGAAGATCCTCTCGGCCAACATCCTCGGCGGCAGTTGCGCCCGGGTGTGCCCGACGGAAATCCTTTGCCAGCAAGCCTGCGTGCGCAACAACGTCCACGAATGTGCACCGGTCATGATCGGCCTGTTGCAGCGCTACGCCGTGGACAACGCCCACTTCAGCACACACCCGTTCCCGCGTGCTGCCGCCACCGGCAAACGTATCGCCGTGGTGGGCGCCGGTCCGGCCGGTTTGTCCTGCGCCCACCGCAGCGCCATGCACGGGCATGACGTGGTGATTTTCGAGGCGCGGGAAAAGGCTGGCGGCCTCAATGAATACGGGATCGCCAAATACAAGCTGGTGGACGACTACGCGCAACGGGAGCTTGAGTTCCTGCTGGAAATCGGCGGAATCGAAATCCGCCACGGGCAAAAACTCGGGGACAACCTGACCCTCAGCGACCTGCATCAACAGTTCGATGCGGTGTTCCTCGGCCTCGGGCTCAACGCCAGCAAACAACTGGGCCTGGCCCACGAAGACGCGCCCGGCCTGCTCGCCGCCACCGACTACATCCGTGAACTGCGCCAGGCCGATGACCTGAGCCAGTTGCCCCTGGCCGACCATTGCATCGTCCTCGGCGCGGGCAACACTGCCATCGACATGGCGGTGCAAATGGCCCGTCTCGGCGCCCGTGACGTGAACCTGGTGTACCGGCGCGGCGCCGAAGACATGGGCGCCACTCATCACGAACAGGAGATTGCCAAAGCCAATCAGGTGCGACTGATGACCTGGGCGCAACCTGAAGAAGTGCTGCTCGATGACCACGGCCGGGTGCGCGGCATGCGTTTCGCCCGCACCCATCTGGTCGAAGGTCGCCTGCAAACCACTGGTGAAACCTTCGAACTGGCCGCCGACGCGATCTTCAAGGCCATCGGCCAGGCCTTCGACAGCGACGCCCTCGCCGATCCGCTGGCGCGCGAACTCAAGCGCCAGGGCGAGCGCATCGCCGTCGATGAACAGCTGCGCACCAGCATCCCCGGCGTGTATGCCGGCGGCGACTGCACCAGCCTCGATCAAGACCTCACCGTGCAAGCGGTGCAACACGGCAAGCGCGCCGCCGAGGCGATCAACACTCAACTGATGCTCAACGTGGAGGCTGCGTAAATGGCCGATCTGTCGATTGTCTTCGCCGGCATCAAGGCACCCAATCCGTTCTGGCTGGCCTCCGCGCCACCCACCGACAAAGCCTATAACGTGGTCCGCGCCTTCGAGGCCGGCTGGGGCGGCGTGGTCTGGAAAACCCTGGGGGAAGATCCGGCGGCGGTGAACGTATCCTCGCGCTACTCGGCGCACTTCGGGGCGAACAGGGAGGTGCTTGGTTTTAACAACATCGAGCTGATCACCGACCGCTCGCTGGAGATCAACCTGCGGGAAATCACCCAGGTCAAAAAGGACTGGCCGGACCGCGCACTGATCGTGTCCTTGATGGTGCCCTGCGTCGAGGAATCCTGGAAACACATCCTGCCGCTGGTGGAAGCCACTGGTGCCGACGGCATCGAACTGAACTTCGGTTGCCCCCACGGCATGCCGGAACGCGGCATGGGCGCCGCGGTCGGCCAGGTGCCGGAATACGTGGAACAGGTCACCCGCTGGTGCAAGACCTATTGCTCGCTGCCGGTGATCGTCAAGCTCACGCCGAACATCACCGACATCCGTGTTGCCGCCCGCGCGGCCCACCGTGGCGGTGCCGATGCGGTGTCGCTGATCAACACCATCAACTCGATCACCAGCGTCAACCTCGAGCGCATGGTCGCCAACCCCATGGTCGGCAGCCAGAGCACCCACGGCGGTTACTGTGGCTCGGCCGTCAAGCCGATTGCCTTGAACATGGTCGCCGAAATCGCCCGTGACCCGCAGACCCAAGGCCTGCCGATCAGCGGCATCGGCGGCATCGGCAACTGGCGCGACGCCGCGGAATTCATCGCGTTGGGCAGCGGCGCGGTGCAGGTGTGCACGGCGGCGATGCTGCATGGCTTCCGGATTGTCGAAGAGATGAAGGACGGCTTGTCACGCTGGATGGACAGTCAGGGCTACGCCAGCGTCGCGGAATTTTCCGGGCGCGCAGTGGGCAACACCACGGACTGGAAGTACCTGGACATCAACTACCAGGTGATCGCGAAAATCGATCAGGAAGCGTGCATCGGCTGTGGTCGTTGCCACATTGCCTGTGAGGACACCTCGCACCAGGCCGTGGCCAGCCTCAAGCAAGCGGATGGGACGCACAAGTACCAGGTGATCGATGAGGAGTGCGTGGGCTGCAACCTGTGCCAGATCACCTGCCCGGTGCAGGACTGTATCGAGATGGTGCCGGTGGAGACTGGCAAGCCGTTCCTGGACTGGAATCATGATCCGAGGAATCCGTATCACGTCAGTGTCTGAATTCAGGGGTGTCTGAACTGATGCCATCGCTGGCAAGCCAGCTCCTACAGGGATAGCGATAAACCTGTAGGAGCTGGCTTGCCAACGATGGGTCCCGAACAACCACCAAAAACCTCAAGGCTCCAACCCGATCCCCCGCAAAATCACACTGGTCACCGTCTGCACTGCCTTTTCAAATTGCATGTCCGACAGCGGTTGGTGATCGTTGAGAATATTCACCTGGTGATCGAAGTCGGCATAGTGCTGGGTCGAGGCCCAGATCATGTACAGCAGGCTCGACGGCTCCACCGGCAGGATGCGTTTGTCGTCCACCCACTGGCGGATTTTCGCTTCCTTCATCTTGGCCCAGTCGTACAGGCTCGCATCCAGCGCTGCCCCGAGGGTCGGCGCGCCGTGGATGATTTCGTTGGCCCAGACTTTCGAACCATGAGGCCGGCTGCGGGAATGGTTCATCTTGGCGCGGATGTAACTGCTGAGCACCACGCGCGGGTCGTCGAACATCTCGAAGCACAGCGCGTCCTGCTTCCAGACTTCCAGCAAATCGAACAGCACCGCGCTGTACAGTTCGGTCTTGGTGCTGAAGTAGTAATGCAGGTTGGAACGCGGCAGTTGCACTTCAGCGGCGATGTCGGCCATGGCCGTGCTGCCGAAGCCCTTTTCAGCGAAGACCTTTTCCGCGCCGAGCAGGATTTTTTCGACGTTACTGCGACGAATCTCGATCTTGTGATTGCCCATGCGGGTCCCCGACAACAGCGTTGAGCAAGACTAGCATCCGCTCTGGACTGCGGCGACAGGGGAAAACGAATCTTCGTACAGCCGCTGTCGGAAAGCTAAACTCTGCGCACTTGGAAACTGCCTGAGGTACTCACGATGCTGCTCAAGAAAACCCTGACCGTCGCTGCCCTGCTCGGCTCGCTGCTCGCCGCTTCTTCGGTGTTGGCCCACGCCCACCTGAAAAGCCAGACACCGGCCGCCGACAGCACCGTGACCGCGCCCACGCAATTGCGCCTGGAGTTCTCCGAGGGTGTCGAGGCCAGTTTCACCAAAGTCACCCTGACCCGGGATGGCGCACCGGTGGCGGTGAAAGCGTTGACCACCGAAGGCAACGACAAGAAGACCCTGGTCGTCACCCCCGCCGCGCCACTGACCGCCGGTACCTACAAGGTCGAATGGCACGCGGTATCGGTCGACACCCACAAAAGCGAAGGTGCCTACGCCTTCAAGGTTGGCCAGTAACTCATGGCGAGTGCGCTGGTGCTGTGTCGCTTCCTGCATTTCATCGTGGTGCTGATGCTGTTCGGGGCCTGGCTGTTCAGGCCCTTGCTATCCAGTGACGAAAGCGCACTGGATCAGCGCCTGGCACGCACCTGCCGTTGGCTGGCCGTGGTGGCGCTGGCCAGCGGGGTCTGCTGGTTGTTGCTGATTACCGCGAGCATGGCCGGGGCCTGGGACGCGGCCTTTGATCCGTCGACCCTGTACCTGGTGCTGGGCAATACCTTTTTCGGCCAGGTCTGGCGCTGGCATTTGCTGATTAACCTCGCGCTGGTGGCGTTGCTGCTGACACCCTTGCGCGCAAGCCTTGCACTGCGCCTGAGCCTCAGCGGCCTGCTGCTGGCCACCCTGGCCCCGGTCGGCCACGGCGCCATGCTCGATGGCAGCGCAGGCCAGTTGCTGATCCTCAATCAACTGATCCACTTGTTCTGCGTGGGTGCCTGGCTCGGCGGCCTGTTGTTGCTGATGATGATTCTGCGACAGCCTGCGGGGCATTCGATCCGCGTGATGTTGCAGCGTTTCAGCGGCGTTGGTTACGGCCTGGTCGCGGGGCTGCTGATCACCGGGCTGATCAATGTAAGGGTGCTCACCGGGGCATTCTGGCCGACGCCGCTGTTCAGCGGGTTTGCCTTGATCCTGTTGATCAAGGCTACGTTGGTGGCGACGATGCTGGGCCTGGCATTGTTCAATCGCTTGCGGATCAATGATTGCGAGCAGCGCCTGCAAGCATTGCGCACCAGCGTGATGCTGGAGTGGATGCTGGGGCTTGGTGCAGTGGCGGCGGTTTCTTTACTCGGCACCCTGCCCCCCATGATTTCCAGCTGACAATCCATTCCCCTGTGGGAGCGAGCTTGCTCGCGATGACGGACTGTCAGTCAACATTTCTGTTGAATGTTAGGCCGCTATCGCGAGCAAGCTCGCTCCCACAGGTTTCTCGGATATCCCATAGTCTGCACCAAGTCATCGTATAACTTCCGATTGACAACCCAGAGAAATCCCGCAAATATCGCCCCCAATGTTGTACGACGACGTATGACAACAATAAAAACAAGAAACAAGGGAGCGTCACCGTGAGCAAGCTCGTCCGCATTTCGTCCGCCCGTTCTTCGCGTTTAAACCTTTCTCGTCGTCATACCCTGAGCCTGATCGGCTGCAGCGGGCTGGCCCTCGCCTTGCCCATCACCTGCCAGGCCGAAGGCTTCACCGACGACGCCAAGGCCACGCTGAACCTGCGCAACGCCTACTTCAACCGCAATTACATCAACCCGGCCTACCCCCAGGGCAAGGCTGAGGAGTGGACGCAAAACTTCATCCTTGATGCCAGGTCCGGGTTCACCCAGGGCACCGTGGGTTTCGGTGTCGATGTACTGGGCCTGTACTCGCAGAAGCTCGATGGCGGCAAGGGCACTGGCGGCACGCAACTGTTGCCGATCCACGACGACGGCCGCCCCGCCGACAATTTCGGCCGCCTGGGCGTGGCGCTCAAAGGCAAGATTTCGAAAACCGAATTGAAGGTCGGCGAATGGATGCCGGTGCTGCCGATCCTGCGTTCCGACGATGGCCGCTCACTGCCGCAGACGTTCCAGGGCGCCCAGGTGACGTCCACCGAAATCAGCGGCCTGACGCTGTACGGCGGTCAATTCCAGAAAAACAGCCCGCGCAATGACGCGAGCATGGAAGACATGTTCATGAACGGAAAAACGGCGTTCACCTCCGACCGTTTCAACTTCGGCGGCGGTGAATACGCGTTCAATGAAAAACGCACGCAGGTCGGCGTCTGGTACTCGGAACTCAGCGACATTTACCAGCAGCAATACTTCAACCTGACCCACAGCCAGCCCGTCGGCGACTGGACCCTGGGCGCCAACCTGGGCTACTTCATCGGCAAGGAAGACGGCAGCGCCAAGGCCGGTGACCTCGACAACAAGACCGCGTTTGCCCTGCTCTCGGCCAAATATGGCGGCAGCACCTTCTATGTCGGCCTGCAAAAACTCACCGGCGACGACGTGTGGATGCGGGTCAACGGCACCAGCGGCGGCACCCTGGCCAACGACAGCTACAACTCCAGCTATGACAACGCCCGGGAGAAATCCTGGCAGGTGCGCCACGACTACAACTTCGTCGCCCTCGGCATTCCCGGCCTGACCCTGATGAACCGCTACATCAGTGGTGACAACGTGCACACCGGCGCGATCACCGACGGCAAGGAATGGGGCCGCGAATCCGAACTGGCCTACACGGTGCAGAGCGGTGCCCTGAAAAACCTCAACGTGAAATGGCGTAACGCGAGTATCCGCAAGAGTTTCAGCACCAACGAATTCGATGAAAACCGCATTTTCATCAGCTACCCGATTTCGTTGTTGTAAATCGTACGCATCAACACCAGCCCCTGTAGGAGCGAGCTTGCTCGCGATGAACCCGAGAACGCCACGGGGTATCAGGTTTCCAGCGTTATCGTTGACGACCATCGCGAGCAAGCTCGCTCCTACAGGACAGAACAGGACGACCCTCCGTCAATTTCCACCCATGCCGCGTTGACAACAGCCGGAAAGCCTAACGATACTTCACCCAAGTCATACGACAACCTACAACAAATCAATAACAACAACCGCGCACCCAGGATTCCCATGACGACCACAGCAACCGCCCGCCCCCCTTTCAACCGCCTGCTGCTGACCGGCGCCGCCGGTGGCCTCGGCAAAGTCCTGCGCGAAAGCCTGCGCCCTTACGCCAATGTCATTCGCCTGTCGGACATCGCCGACATCGCGCCCGCCATCGATGATCGCGAAGAAGTGATGCCGTGCGACCTCGCCGACAAGCAAGCGGTACATCAACTGGTCGAAGGCGTGGACGCGATCCTGCACTTCGGCGGCGTGTCGACCGAGCACTCGTTCGAAGAGATCCTCGGCGCCAACATCTGCGGCGTGTTCCACATCTACGAAGCCGC
Source organism: Pseudomonas laurylsulfatiphila (assembly GCF_002934665.1). Lineage (GTDB taxonomy): Bacteria > Pseudomonadota > Gammaproteobacteria > Pseudomonadales > Pseudomonadaceae > Aquipseudomonas > Aquipseudomonas laurylsulfatiphila. The sequence goes on from NZ_NIRS01000001.1 coordinate 372,947, forward strand.
GCGCCGCCACGGGGTGAAGCGGGTGATCTTCGCCAGTTCCAACCATGTGATCGGCTTCTACCGGCAGGACGAAGTCATCGACGCCCACTCCCCTCGCCGCCCCGACAGCTACTACGGCCTGTCCAAGTCCTACGGCGAAGACATGGCCACGTTCTACTTCGACCGCTATGGCATCGAGACCGTCAGCGTGCGCATCGGCTCCTCGTTCCCCGAGCCGCACAACCGGCGGATGATGAGCACCTGGCTGAGTTTCGGCGACCTGACGCAACTGCTCGAACGCGCCTTGTACACCCCGAACGTCGGCCACACCGTGGTCTACGGCGTGTCCGACAACAAGGACGTCTGGTGGGACAACCGCTACGCTACGGCCCTGGGTTTTGTCGCGCAGGACAGCTCCGAACAGTTCCGCGAAAAAATCGAAGCCCAGCCGATGCCTGCCGCCGATGACCCGGCGCGGCTGTACCAGGGCGGCGCCTTTTGCGTAGCCGGCCCGTTCGGTGACTGAACCTTCGCGCCCCACTTGATCCCCACAACAAAAGCCAAGGGAATGAGTTGCCATGCAAGCCGAATTGATTGTCGACGCCCGTAACGCAGTCGGTGAAAGCCCGGTCTGGGTGCCCGAGGAAAGCGCTCTGTACTGGGTCGATATTCCCGTCGGTGGTTTACAGCGCTGGAGTGCCGACACCGGGCAGGTGGAAACCTGGAAAACCCCAGAGATGCTCGCTTGCATCGCGCGTCATGCCGACGGCGGCTGGGTCGCCGGCATGGAAAGCGGGTTCTTCCGCCTGCATCCGCGCAACGACGGCAGTCTCGACAGTGAACCCTTGGCCCACGTCGACCATGCCCGCGCCGACATGCGCCTGAACGACGGCCGCTGCGATCGCCAAGGACGCTTATGGGCCGGCAGCATGGTGCTGAACATGGGCGCCAACGCCGCCAACGGCACGTTGTACCGCTACAGCGCCGGGCAACGCGGGCCACTCGATTCCCGGCTGAGCGGGTTCATCGTGCCCAACGGGCTGGGCTTCAGCCCGGACGGGCGCACGATGTACCTGTCCGACTCCCATCCGCAGGTCCAGCAGATCTGGGCCTTCGACTACGACATCGAAACCGGCACCCCTTCCAACCGCCGCGTGTTCGTTGACATGAACCGGCACGAAGGTCGACCCGACGGTGCGGCGGTCGACGCCGATGGCTGCTACTGGATTTGCGCCAACGACGCCGGCTTGATCCACCGTTTTACCCCCGACGGCCGACTTGACCGCTCCCTCGCGGTACCGGTGAAAAAACCCACCATGTGCGCCTTCGGTGGCCCTCGACTGGACACGCTGTTCGTGACCTCGATCCGCCCCGGCGACGACCAGGACCTTCAGTCGCTGGCCGGTGGCGTGTTTGCCCTTGATCCCGGGGTGAAGGGATTGCCTGAGCCTTTGTTCAAGTCCTGACGGATCGCAGCCTCGTTGCACTCGACAGCTCCTACAGGGGGATGCCGTCAAGGTAGGAGCTGTCGAGTGCAACGAGGCTGCGATCTTTCCCGCCATTCCAACGCAGAACGAAAAACAATGAATCTGCTCGAACTCGAAGACGACCTCACCCGCCTCACCCTCGCCCCCGACATTGGCGCCAGCATCGTCAACTGGACCGTGCGCAGCAGCGGCCAGCCCTTGTTGCGCCACGCCGATGAGCACGCCCTGAACACCGGCCTGCCCGGCAAGCTCGGCTGCTTTCCCTTGATCCCCTGGTCCAACCGCATCGCCGAAGGCGGTTTCGATTGCCCCGATGGCTGGCTGGCATTGGCGCCCAACAGCCTCACCGATCCCCTGCCGATTCACGGCAGCGCCTGGCAGCAATCGTGGGAAGTGGTTTCCCGGTCGGAAAATGAAGTGGTCCTGCAACTCGACAGCACAACCCCCTTCGCTTATCGCGCCCGGCAACGTTTCCATTTGAACGCGGGCAAGATGAGCATCGAATTGAGCGTTACGCATCTGGCCGAACACGCGGCCTGGCATGGACTGGGCCTGCATCCGTATCTGCCGCGCACCGCCAACACCCGACTGCAGGCCGCGGCCCGCGAGGTATGGTTGTGCAATGAGAAAAAACTACCGACGCAACTCAGCGCGTTGCCGCTCGAGTGGGATTTTCAGCAGCTCCAGCCATTGCCCGAATCGCTCGTGGACAACGGCTTCTGCGAATGGAACGGCCATTGCCTGATCCGCCAGCCCGACCTCGGATACGAGCTGGACTGTCAGGCCTCCGGCAGCGACTACTACCTGCTCTACTGCCCCGTGGGCCTGGAATTTTTCTGCATCGAACCGGTGAGTCACCCGGTCAACGCGCACCACCTGCCCGGTCGGCCGGGGTTGCGTTTGCTGGAGCAAGGTCAAGCCATCGAACTGGGCTTGACCCTGCAGTATCGGCCGTTTCAGGCAGATGCCCCCAACAGTTGACTCAACACCGCTCGCAACTTGCCGGGCTTCACCGGTTTGTTCAGCAAGGGCGCGTTGAGCCGCTGCAACGCACGCCGACAATGGTCAGTGCGGTCGGCAGTAATGATCACCGCGGGAATGTCCTGGTGGAAATGCTCACGCAAATGTCGCACCACATCACAGCCGACCACCCCGTGATCGAGGTGGTAGTCCGCGAGAATCAGTTCCGGCGCCTGCCCGCCTAAAACCGCCAGCGCAGCCGCTTCATCTGTGGCGACCAGAACCTCGCAGCCCCACTGCCCGAGCAACGCGCCCATGCTCTGGAGAATGCTCACTTCGTTGTCGATCACCAGTAAACGGCGTCCCGGCAACGGGTTGCCGGTGCCCGGCTGTGGCACCGCCTGGCTCACGGGCAATGGAACCTCATCAGATAACGGCACCTCGATGCTGAACATCGAACCCCGCCCCGGCAACGAGTGAACGCCAATCCTGTAGCCAAGGATCTTGGCGATGCGCTCGACAATCGCCAACCCCAGGCCCACGCCCTTGCGGTCGGCGGCGCGGCCGACGTCCAGTTGGTTGAACTCGAGGAAGATCGAATCGAGCCGGTCGGCGGCGATGCCACGCCCGGTGTCCCAGACCTCCAGGCGCAACATCTCGCCCCGACGCCTTGCCGCCAGCAGGATGCTGCCGTCATCGGTGTAGCGGCAGGCATTGCTGAGGAAGTTGCGCAGGATCCGCGTCATCAGGCGCAAGTCGGTGCTGATGGCGTAATCGGCCATGTGCACCCGCAGATTCAAGCCGGCTGCCTGGGCGACGGACTGGAACTCCGACACCAGAGGCCCCAGCAGTTCGTCGAGGCGGTATGACGCAATGTCCGGCTTGACCGCGGCCTGATCGAGCCGGGAAATGTCCAGCAGATCCGTCAGCAGGTCTTCGGCCCCTTCCAGGGCCTGGTGAGTGCGTTCCACCAGCACCTGTTCGGCTTCCGGCAACTTGCGTTCGCGCAAGGTCGAAATCAGCAACCGCGCGGCGTTCAGCGGTTGCAGCAGGTCGTGGCTGGCGGCGGCGAGGTATTTGTCCTTGCTGTGGTTGGCGGCCTCGGCGGCATCGCGGGCATCGCGCAAGGCCTTGGCAATCTGTTTACGCTGGGTGATCTGCTGCTGAAGGTTACGGTTGGCTTCGAGCAATTCATCGGTGCGCGCGACGACGCGCTGCTCCAGTTCGTCATTGAGTTGCTGCAGGCGTCGCTGGGCCAGCTTGCGCTCGGTGATATCGGAGACGAACCCTTCCACCAGGCCTTCCTGGCCGGGCTTGAGCAGCAGGTTCATCAACACATCCAGGTGACTGCCGTCCTTGCGCCGCAAGCGGGTTTCATAGCCGTGCAGGCTACGCTGGTGCCTGAGGATTTCGCCGATGGCTTCCAGTTCCTGCGCGCCGTCCACGAACAGGGTGCTGCCCAGGTCGGTCAGGGAGAACAGCACCTCCTGCGGGTCCTGGTAGCCGAGCATGTGTGCCAGCGCCGGGTTGGCGGCGCGCATGCCATCGTGCAGGCTGGCCTGGAAGATCCCGTGCACCGCGTTTTCGAACAGCCACTTGTAGCGGTTGCGCTCGGCTTCCAGATCATCCAGGCGCGCGGCCAGTTCCGGGTAATGACTCTTGCGCGCCGAATGGCTGCCCAGCCCCAGCAGCCCGGTCAAGGCCCGTTGTTGCTCGTCAGAGGGCTTCGCCATAGACGACCTCGACATCACGCTGGCTGGATTCGCGCGGGTTGGTCAGGATGCACGGATCGTGCATCGCATGCTGCGACAGGAACGGAATGTCCGAGGTCCTGACGCCATGCAAACCGAGGGTTTCGTGAAAGCCGATGGCGTGCTTGAGGGCGATCAGGTGTTCGACCAGGCGCCCGCAGATCTGCCGGTGATTCAGGCCCCGGCAGTCGATGCCGAACGTCTCGGCAATTACCTTGAAACGCTCTGGTGCCGAGTTGTAATTGAAGGCCACCACATGCTCGACGAGCACCGCGTTGCACAGACCGTGGGGCAGGTCGAGAAAGCCGCCGAGGCTGTGGGACATGGCATGCACGGCGCCCAGGATGGCGTTGGAAAACGCCAGCCCGGCCTGCATGCTGCCGAGCATGATCTTCTCGCGCAGGGCAATGTCGCTCGGGTTGGCGATCATCTGCACCAGGTTGCCATTGATCAGGCGCATCGCCTCCAGCGCATGAGGATCGGTCAGCGGCCCGTGGCCGGTGGACACGAAGGCTTCGATGGCATGCACCAAGGCGTCGATGCCGGTGCAGGCTGACAGGAACGGATCCATGCTCAGGGTGGTTTCCGGATCGATCAGCGAAACGTCCGGCACCACGGCCTTGCTGACGATGGAGAACTTCATGCGCTCCTGCTGATTGGAAATGATCACGAATTGCGAGACATCGGCCGAGGTGCCGGCGGTGGTCGGAATCAGGATCAGTGGCGGGCTGGGCACGCGGATGGTGTCCACGCCCTCGAAATCGAGAATGCTGCGGCCATGGGCGACGACAATGCCGATGCCCTTGCCGCAGTCCATCGGGCTGCCGCCACCCACGGCGACGATCACGTCGCAGTGGTTTTCCCGGTACATCTCGGCACCGAGCATCACCTCTTCAACCCGAGGGTTCGGCGAGACATCGCTGTACAGGCAGTACTCGATGCCCAGCGCCTGCAGGCTGGCCTCGACATCGGCGACCCAACCGGCGGCGATCACGCCGGGATCACTGACCACCAGGACCTTGCGTGCGCCAAAGGTCTTGGCGTAATTGCCGACACTGTGGCGGCTGCCGGCACCGAAAATGATTTCAGGGGAAACGAACTTGCGCAGCTGGTTGAGACTCTGGCTCATTGGAAAGCCTGTTTTTATTGTTTTGGAAGGTAGAAACCACACTAAACCATCCTGCTGTGAATGCAATCAGACCAATGGGTAGCACGGCCCGGAGTGTACTCACATTCGAATTCACCGCAGCCCCCCTGTGGGAGCGGGCTTGCCCGCGATAGCTGCCTCACAGTCGACATCAATGTTGAATGTGCCGCCCTCATCGCGAGCAAGCTCGCTCCCACAGGGATCTGTGTCGCCAGACTAACCGCGATAGATCAGCTGCGAAGCCTTCGCGTTGCGCAGCGTCAGGTGTTCGATCCCCAACCCCGGCGCCTCGGCTTCCTCGCGGGCCTTGAGGATCACTCCGTGGTGCGGCGACTTGCTGCACACCGGGTCGGCATTGGCGGCATCGCCGGTCAGCATGAAGGCCTGGCAGCGGCACCCGCCCAGGTCCTTGTGCTTTTCGTCGCAGGAGCGGCACGGCTCCTTCATCCAGTCGTCGCCGCGAAAACGATTGAAGCCGAACGAGTCGTTCCAGATGTGCGAGAGACTGTGCTCACGCACGTTGGGAAACGCTACCGGCAACTGCCGGGCGCTGTGACAAGGCAAGGCCGTGCCGTCGGGGGTGATATCGAGAAACAGGTTGGCCCAACCGTTCATGCAGGTCTTGGGGCGTTCCTCGTAGTAGTCCGGGGTGACGAAGATCAACTTGCACGGGTGACCCTGGGCTTCAAGGCATTCGCGGTATTGGTTAGTGATGCGCTCGGCGCGCTGCAATTGTTCACGGGTGGGCAGCAGGCCGACGCGGTTGAGTTCAGCCCAGCCATAGAACTGGCAGGTGGCCAATTCGACAAAGTCCGCCTCCAGCTCCAGGCACAGCTCGATGATCTGCGCGATGCGGTCGATGTTGTGTCGATGGGTGACGAAGTTCAGCACCATCGGATAACCCTGGGCTTTCACCGCACGGGCCATGGCGAGTTTCTGGGCAAAGGCCTTGCGCGAGCCAGCGAGCATGTTGTTCACCGCTTCGTCGGCGGCCTGGAAGCTGATCTGGATATGGTCCAGACCGGCCACCTTGAAGTCGCGCACCTTCTGCTCGGTCAGGCCGATGCCGGAGGTGATCAGATTGGTGTAGTAGCCCATGTCCCGGGCAGCCTTGATCAGTTCGGCGAGGTCCTGGCGCACCAGCGGCTCACCACCGGAAAAGCCCAATTGCACGGCGCCCATGTCCCGCGCCTCGCGGAATACGCGAATCCATTCTTGCGTGCTCAGTTCCTCGCCGTGCCGGGCAAAGTCCAACGGATTGGAGCAATAGGGGCACTGCAACGGGCAGCGGTAAGTCAGCTCGGCGAGCAGCCACAACGGCGGTCCGGGCAGTGTCTCACTCGATCCAGAATTGCGCATGGGCCACCTCCAGAAACGCCAGCACATCTTCGTCGATCCCGGGTACGCCGGGAAAATTCGCGCTCAATCGCTCAATGATCGCTGCCACACTGCGCTGACCATCCACCAGGTCGAGAATCTGCCCGGCACTGGCGTTGAGCTTGATCATGCCTTCGGGGTACAGCAGCACGTGGCAGTCCTGACGGGGTTCCCATTGCAGACGAAAACCGCGACGCAAGGCCGGTGACTGCTGACGATCGATCAGACTCACAGGGCGATCCCCCGATGCCAGACGTTGTCGCCGGTGACCGTGTGATACGGCGCACGTGCAAGTTCGTAGGCCATGCTCATGGCATCGAGCATGCTCCACAGCACGTCGAGCTTGAATTGCAGGATCTCCAGCATGCGTTGTTGCCCCTCGGCCGTCACGTAGTGCGCCAGGGTGATGCGCAATCCATGCTCGACATCGCGCCGCGCCTGGCTCAGGCGCGTGCGGAAATAGTCATAGCCGGCGACGTCTATCCACGGGTAATGGGTCGGCCAGGCGTCGAGTCGAGACTGATGGATCTGTGGGGCAAAGAGTTCGGTCAGCGAACTGCTGGCCGCTTCCTGCCAGCAGGCGCGACGGGCGAAATTGACGTAGGCGTCCACCGCGAAACGCACGCCGGGCAGCACCAGCTCCTGGGAGAGGATCTGCTCGCGATCCAGGCCCACGGCTTCGCCCAGGCGCAGCCAGGCTTCGATTCCGCCCTCGCTGCCGGGGACGCCGTCGTGGTCGAGAATCCGTTGCAGCCACTCGCGGCGCACGTCGCGGTCCGGGCAGTTGGCGAGAATCGCGGCGTCCTTCAGGGGAATGTTGATCTGATAGTAGAAGCGATTGGCGACCCAGCCCTGGATCTGCTCGCGGCTGGCGCGGCCGGCGTACATGGCTTGATGGAAAGGATGGTGGATGTGGTAGTAGGCGCCCTTGGCGCGCAGGGCGGCTTCGAATTCGCTGGGGGTCATTGCGTTGTCAGTCATTGCGGTTCTCCGGGAAGCTCGGCGGCGTCTGGTCAGGCCTCTTCGCGAGCAGGCTCGCTCCCACAGGTGTTCGGTGTGAACACAAATTTCATGTACAGCAGAAATCCATTGTGGGAGCGAGCCTGCTCGCGAAGGGGCCAGCCGCTACAGCTCAATACTCATGCCGTCATAAGCCACTTCGATCCCCCGCCGCTCCAGCAAGGCCCGCTCGGCCGAGTCTTCATCGAGAATGGGATTGGTGTTGTTGATGTGGATCAGCACCTTACGCTGGCGGTTGAAACCCTCCAGCACGTCCAGCATCCCGCCGGGGCCGCTTTGTGGGAGGTGCCCCATTTCGCTGCCCAGGCTCTGGCCGACTTCGCAAATACGCATCTCGTCGTCGCGCCACAGGGTGCCGTCCAGCAGCAGGCAATCGGCACGCTGCATCCAGCCCAGCACTTCATCGTCGATTCGGCCAAGGCCCGGCGCATAGAACAGCGACGCGCCGCTGCGCAGGTCTTCAACGAACAGGCCAATGGTGTCGCCCGGTTGCGGGTTGCCGCGATTGGGCGAATACGGCGGCGCGTTGCTCACCAGGGGAATCGCGCGAAACTGCAAATGCTCGCAGGCCGCTATGCCGAACGGCTGACGATCGAGGCCGACCGGTTGCCAGTGCAGCCCGCCGTTCCAGTGTCCGAGCATGGTGAACAGCGGGAAACCGCTGCTCAGGTCCTGATGCACACGCTCGGTGCACCAGACGTCATGGGGGCAGCCTTCGCGCAGGCTGAGCAAACCGGTGCAGTGGTCGATCTGGCTGTCCAGCAGCACGATGCCGGCGATGGCGCTGTCACGCAGGCGCCGCGCCGGTTGCAGTGGTGCAAAACTCTCGAGTTGCGCGCGAATGTCCGGTGACGCGTTGCACAGCACCCACTCCACACCGTTGTCACTCAAGGCAATCGACGACTGCGTACGACGCTGGGCCCGCAGGCTGCCATTGCGCACACCGGCGCACTGGCGGCAGTTGCAGTTCCACTGCGGGAAACCACCGCCAGCGGCGGAACCGAGAACGCGGATGTGCATGGCGGATGCTCCAGGAGGCAGGTCCGGCCAACCCATCGGCTGGCCGGGTGATCATTCAACGGTTGGCGAAATACATCGTCACTTCGAAGCCAATGCGCAGATCGGTAAACGCGGGTTTAGTCCACATGGGTCATTCCTCTTCTTGTGCCGGGTGATTCCGGTAGAGCCATTAATGCACGGGGCGTTGAGTGCCCGAATGCTACTTTCGAAGGAGTTGGCGGGGTGATTTGGTAGGGGGTGTTGCAGGACTTACAAAACACACATAACCAATGTGGGAGCAACTGTCTTCCCCCTGCCACTCGTCACCGCCACTCGGTGCCGTCCCGCAACATGGCATTCAGCCTGATCAGTAGGATCCGCATGCAGGCGATGAGCGCGACTTTCGCGCTCTTGCCTCGCTCCCGAAGAGCGTCATAACGTGCCTTGAAGTCTGGCTGATGACGGATCACGACCCAGCAAGACAGGTAAAGCGCACGTCTGACGCGGGCTCTGCCTCCGTAGATTTGACGTTTTCCGCTGTGATTGCCACTGTCGTCGTTGTACGGCGCAATTCCCGCCAAGGCCGCCACTTCACGACGATCAAGCGCTCCCAATTCGGGCAGATAAACCAGCAAGCTGGCTGTGGCCACCGTACCGATGCCTTTAACGGAAATGAGTCGCTCGGCTTTTTCGGCATCCAGCTCATGCATGCTCTGATGGATGGTTTTATCGAGCTGCTTGATCTGCACTTGCAGGTAGTGAACAAGACCTTTGATCGCCACGGTAACAGCGGGTAGTTGAACTTGCTGAAGCCGGCGCTTGTTGTCGTCTCGTTGCTGAACAAACTGCTCGCGCAACTGGATCAGCTCGCGCAGCGCTTCACGTTCCGGCGAAATGATCTTGTCGCGGGATGCATGCAGCACTTCAGCGAAGTCCGCCAGCACGGCCGCGTCGATGGGGTCGGTCTTGGCATTCTTGCCCATGGCCACGGCGAAGGCTCTGGCCCGGCGGGGATTGATTCTAAGCACTTTGAAGTTGGCGCCTTGCAGCGCCGCCATGACCTTGCATTCGTACCCACCGGTGGCCTCCAGCAGAACCCGGTCAACCTCGTACTGGCTCAGGCGCTCAATCAGCTCAACAAAGCCTTCTGACGTATTGGGAAGGTCAAAACCTTCACCTTGAGGTTGAACCCATACAACCAGGTTTGATTTGGAGATATCGATGCCGACCCAGGAAATCATGGCAAAACCCTCTTACACTCAGGAGTGAGAGTGCTCTGGCTTTGCCCACGCTTGTGATTCGAGTGGCGCTCGTCCAACTGTTCGGGCTTATGGGCCAGAGTGGAAAGGTGGATGGCAGCTTGGCTCCCACACGTGCTTTTAGCACCGCGGACTCACAGCTTGCCATTCACCTCTCTCACCCCAGAGTTTATCCCTAGATCTAGACACAAGCGGGCTTGCTCGCGAAAGCGGTGTGCCAGTCAACATTTCTGCTGAATGGGACTCCGTATTCGCGAGCAAGCCCGCTCCCACATTTTGGTTTGTGGTGTTTTTGCGGGTTAGAAGAACCCCAGCGGATTGATGTCGTAGCTCACCAGCAGGTTCTTGGTCTGCTGATAATGATCGAGCATCATCTTGTGGTTTTCCCGGCCGACGCCGGACTTCTTGTAGCCGCCGAACGCCGCATGCGCCGGGTACAGGTGGTAGCAGTTGGTCCACACCCGCCCGGCCTTGATCGCCCGGCCCATGCGATAGGCGCGGTTGATGTCGCGGGTCCACAGGCCGGCGCCGAGGCCGAACTCGCTGTCATTGGCAATCGCCAGGGCTTCGGCTTCGTCCTTGAAGGTGGTGACACCCACCACCGGGCCGAAGATTTCTTCCTGGAACACGCGCATCTTGTTGTGGCCCTTGAGCAGGGTCGGCTGGATGTAGTAACCGCTGGACAGGTCGCCCTCCAGACGCTCGGCCGCGCCGCCGGTGAGCAGTTCGGCGCCCTCCTCCTGGGCAATGGTCAGGTACGAGAGGATTTTGTCGTACTGCTGCTCGGACGCCTGGGCGCCGACCATGGTCTCGGTGTCCAGCGGGTTGCCGCGCTTGATCCTGGCGATCTTCTTCATCACCTCGGCCATGAACGGCTCGTAGATCGACTCCTGCACCAGCGCCCGGGACGGGCAGGTGCAGACTTCGCCCTGGTTGAAGAACGCCAGCACCAGGCCTTCGGCGGCTTTTTCGATGAACGCCGGTTCCGCGTTCATGATGTCCTCGAAGAAGATGTTCGGCGACTTGCCGCCCAGTTCGACGGTGCTCGGGATGATGTTCTCGGCGGCGCAATGCATGATGTGCGCGCCCACCGGGGTCGAACCGGTGAAGGCGATCTTGGTGATGCGCTTGCTGGTGGCCAGGGCCTCGCCGGCTTCGCGACCGAAGCCCTGGACGATGTTCAGCACGCCCGCTGGCAGCAGGTCAGCGATCAGCTCGGCGAACACCATGATCGACAACGGCGTTTGCTCGGCAGGCTTGAGCACGATGCAGTTGCCGGCGGCGAGCGCCGGGGCGAGTTTCCAGGCGGCCATCAGCAGCGGGAAGTTCCACGGAATGATCTGTCCGACCACGCCCAGGGGCTCATGGAAGTGATAGGCCGTGGTCAGCTCGTTGATCTCGGCAGCCCCGCCTTCCTGGGCACGGATGCAGCCGGCGAAGTAACGGAAGTGGTCGGCTGCCAGCGGTACGTCGGCGTTCAGGGTTTCGCGCACGGCCTTGCCGTTGTCCCAGGTTTCGGTGACGGCCAGGACCTCAAGGTTCTGCTCGATGCGGTCGGCGATTTTCAGCAGCACCAGGGAGCGGTCCTGGGCCGAGGTCTTGCCCCAGGCGTCGGCAGCGGCATGGGCGGCGTCGAGGGCCTTGTCGATGTCGGCGGCGCTGGAGCGCGGGAACTCGGCGATCACTTCACCATTGACCGGCGAGGTGTTGGTGAAGTACTCGCCATTGATCGGGGCAACGAACTCGCCACCGATAAAGTTGCCGTAGCGCGGTTTGAAAGTAATGACGGCGCCTGGGGTTCCGGGTTGTGCGTAGATCATGGTGGGCCTCTGTCTGGGTCGATGCCTGTCGTATTGACAGGCGATGAGCCGATACTAGAGAGCCCCGCGTGCCAGACGAATGCGTCGTTGGCAGGAGGGGCTCTCGTTATTTGGTCGTAGGTTTCACACCGATCACTGTAGGAGCGAGCCTGCTCGCGATGAACCCGAGAACGCCGCGGGGTATCAGGTTTCCAGCGTGATCGTTGACGACCATCGCGAGCAGGCTCGCTCCTACAGGTTTAATGCTTGGCTACAAGATCCTTGGGCAGCTTGAAGGTCCAGAGCATGCCGCCCTGGTTGAAGTCCTTCACCCGCTTGGCCACTTCGCCGCCCCACAGCGGTACCGCGCCGCCCCAGCCGGAGAGCACCGAGACGTACTGTTCGCCGTCCATTTCCCAGGTGATGGGCGAGCCGAGCACGCCGGAGCCGGTCTGGAACTCCCAGACCTTTTCGCCAGTCTTGGCGTTGAACGCCTGCAGGAAACCTTCAGGCGTGCCGGTGAACACCAGGTTGCCCTTGGTGGTCAGCACTCCGCCCCACAGCGGCGCGTAGTTCTTGTGACGCCAGACTTCCTTGCCGGTTTTCGGATCGATGGCCCGCAGCACGCCGATGTAGTCTTCGTTCAACGGTTTGATGGTGAAGCCGGCGCCGAGGAACGCCGCGCCTTTCTTGTAGGCGATGCCTTCGTTCCAGATGTCCATGCCCCATTCGTTGGACGGCACATAGAACAACCCGGTGTCCCGGTTGTAGGCCATCGGCATCCAGTTTTTCGCGCCGAGGAACGCCGGTGCCACGAACACCGAGCTGCCCTTGACTTCCGAACCCGGGGCGCCGGGACGGCTGGCTTCGTTGTAGATCGGCCGGCCGTCCTTATCCAGGCCGGTGGCCCAGGTGATCTTGTCCACGAACGGGAAGCCACGGATGAATTTGCCGTTGGTACGATCCAGCACGTAGAAGAAACCGTTACGGTCGGCGGTGGCCGCCGCCTTGATTTCCTTGCCGCCTTCGCTGTAGTTGAACGACACCAGCTCGTTCACGCCGTCGTAGTCCCAACCGTCGTGGGGCGTGCTCTGGAAGTGCCATTTGATGGTGCCGTCGTCCGGGTTGAGCGCCAGGCGCGACGAGGAGTAGAGGTTGTCGCCAGGGCGCAGGTGCGAGTTCCACGGCGCCGGGTTGCCGGTACCGAACAGCAGCAGGTTGGTTTCCGGGTCGTAATAACCGCCAAGCCAAGGAGCCGCACCGCCGGTTTTCCACAGATCGCCCGGCCAGGTCTTGCCCGCCTCGCCGCCGGAGATGCCGTTCTCCACCGCTTTGCCGTCCTTGTAGACGTAGCCCATATGGCCTTCGACCGTCGGCCGGGTCCACAGCAGATCACCGTTTTTCGGGTCATAGGCTTCGATCTTGCCCACCACGCCGAACTCGCCACCGGCCACGCCGGTAATCAGCTTGCCGTTGATCACCAGCGGCGCGGCGCTGATCGAGTAGCCTTCCTTGTGGTCGGCGACTTTCTTGCTCCACACCACCTTGCCGGTGTCCTTGTTCAGCGCCACGAGCTTGGCGTCGAGGGTGCCGAAGATCACCAGGTCGCCATACAGCGCGACGCCACGGTTGATCACGTCGCAGCAAGGGCGGATGTCATCGGGCAGGCGCGCATCGTATTGCCAGAGTTTCTTGCCGGTGCGCGCATCCACGGCGAAGACCCGGGAGTAGGAACCGGTCATGTACATCACGCCGTCCTTGACCATCGGCTGCGCTTGCTGGCCACGCTGTTTTTCACCGCCGAAGGAAAACGCCCAGGCCGGGCGCAGTTCCTTGACGTTGTCGACGTTGAGAATATCCAGCGGGCTGTAGCGCTGCCCTTGAACGCCGAGGCCGTTGGTCACGACCTGTTCCGGGTTCTTCGGATCCTGGAGAATGTCCTGGTCGGAAACCCCGGCCAATGCCTGGCCGGACAACAGCATGGCACTGAGCAGCAGGCTCAAGACGAAGGGCTGGCGACGTGCGGGTTGAGTCATGACGGCTTCCTCTGCGGATTTTTGTTATGTCCGGAAATTTTCCCGGTCTGGTGCAGATTCTTGGGCGCCGCCGCCCTGGCAACAATTGCCCGCAATGAGGAGATTGCTAGTTCCTTGGTACAGGGTGGGTGGAGATGGACACGAAACTTTGTGAACGGCACCGGCCTCTTTGTAGGAGCGAGCCTGCTCGCGATGGACTCAAGGACACCGCTGGGTGTCAGGCTGCCAGCGTTATCGTTAACGTCCATCGCGAGCAGGCTCGCTCCTACAGAGGATTTGTGGTCGCCTATTTGCTGGCAGAATCCACCCGCATCATCCGCTCGCGCTCGTAGCGCGGGTACAGATGACTGACGCTGCGGATCAGTTCATAACGGCTCAGGTTGATCCCGGCGAAGCGTTCGGGGATGGGGCTGCGGATCATCTCCGCCATATCACTGCCATTGGCCGCGCCGTCGCGCATGAGCTGATCGAGCCAGGTCAGGTAATCGCGCATCTGCTCGAAGGGTTGTCGATCGCCGGCCACCGGCCCATGGCCCGGCACAACCTGCGTCCAGGGCAAAGCTTGCAGGGTCGCGATGTCCGCCAGCCACACTGACAGCCCCGGACTGTTGGGCGTGGTCAACGCCCGCTGATAAAACACCAGGTCCCCGGCATACAGCACGCCGGTTTGCTGGTCGAGAATAGCCAGATCCGCGCCCGTATGCCCACCCAGGCTCAGCAGACGCAAATCGTGATTCCCAAAACTTTTCACGCCGGGTGTCAGCGTCTGCGTCGGCAACACTACTTCGGTGCCGCGCATCCAGTCGCCGACCATTCGGTACATATTCTCGGCCATGGCATCGCCTTGCCGGTGCAACAGCTCGGTGGTGCCGGCCAGGGCGCCGATCGGCACGTCGGTGAAGGCTTGATTGCCCAGTACATGGTCCGGGTGGTGATGGGTCAACAAGACCTCGATCACCGGCTTGTCGGTGGTGGCGGCAATGGCCTTGCGCATTGCTTCGCCGTAACGCCGGGACGGCCCGGTGTCGATCACCACCACACCGCGTTCAGTGACGATAAATGCGGTGTTGACGATGTTGCCGCCGTTGGCCTTGGCGAAATTATCGGTGCTGCCTTCCAGCAGCCAGGTGTCCCGGGCGATCTGCCGGGGCTTGAGTGAGTAGTCGAGATCGGCCAGGGCCGGCAGACTGACGCTTAACACCATCAACAGGATCCAGCGCATGCCACGCTCCTTGGGTCAGGGGATCGACGCATCGAACTCATTGCCACTGTTGTCCCGTAGCAACAGACGTGTTTGCCCTGCCCCCTCGATGTCAAAGGCCAGGTTGGGGTTTTCGCTGACTGCGGGGAACAGCTCCAGCCGGGCCAGCACGTGCTCGTTGTGGTCGCGCAGCTCGGCATGGTTGATGAAGAATTCCGGAATGCCGCTGACCATGCCGTTGTCCATGGGATGGGCCACCTGCATACGCACACGGCTGAATCCGTCCCGGGGATAGCGCCCGCCGAGCACTTCGCCGATGTGTTCCTCCCAGCCCGGCTGGGTGCGCACCACACTCGGCGCGGTGCAACCGCCACCTGCGGCGTCAATCAGGGTCGAGCCGACATGCCACACGCCGTCGCGGGTCAACACCGCCGCGCGCAGGGGTGTGGCCTGTTCGATGCGAATGCGCAACGACAGCCAGGGCAAAACCGAATCCAGCGGCTGGAAGTCGACGATTTTCGGCAACGGATTCAGTTCTGCCCAGGCGAGGATTCTCACCACCTCGCCCTTGAGCGCCCGGGCGTCGATTTCCAGCGGCACCTGCCGGGCGTCTTCGGCAAACGGCGGTGCCAGCAGCTTGACCCGCTCATCGAAAACGAACGGCGCATTGCCCAGAAACTGCTGTTGATAAAAGGCCCACATCACCGATGGCACCGGGTCTTTGCCGGGATCGATCGCGCCAGCCTGTGCCGCCAGGCTCAACCAGCAGGCCAACAGACAACTCCCTCGCCATTTCATCGCCTGCTCCTTATTGATACATCTCGGGCACGTCGTACTGCAGGCCGTAATGGCCGTAGATGGTCTTCACCGCGCCCTCGCGGATCAGGCCTTCGAGCGCCTCTTCCACGGCATAGGCCAGTTGCCGGTTGCTTTCGTGCACCGCCATGCCGATTTCCCAGAGCTGCTTGCCCATGTTCGGGTAGGCGTTTTCTGCCAGCGCCAGCTGCGGGTCGGCCGCTTCGTGCACTTGCCAGTCGATTTCGCCGCGCATGGCCATCACCGCGTCGACCTCGCCGGCCTTCATCGCGGCAAACGCCTGGGGCACGCCCGGATAGTGATGGGTCTTGCCGGCGAGCACGCCGTTGAACACCGAGGTCAGGTAGAACGACGGCACGCTGTCGACTTCGACACCAATCGGGTGCTGCTCGAACACCGCGACGCTGGCGACCTTGTCCAGCCTTCGGCGGTCATAGGCCACCTGCCATTGTTCGTTCTGGTAGGGACCGAACATCACCACATGGCCGTTGACCAGCTCACCGAGCTCGTTGCGCTTCTGCGCGTAGTCGTGGTCGTAGGGCACGCGCATCATCAGGTCGGCCAGTTGCTGGTTGTGCAAGGCACTGGCACGCCAGATGTAATCGCGCAGGTCGTCGTCGAGCTTTTCCCCGGCCGGCGCCCAGATCAGCGTAAGGCGCACGCCGAGCGCCTTGGCCAGGGCTTCGGCCAGCTCGACATCGACACCCTGGGGTTTGCCGGCACGTTCAAAACTGTAGGGGGCGAAGTCCTTATAGACCGCCACCTTCAGCTCCCCGGCGGCGATCATTTCGTCGTAGTTGCGAACCTGCGCCTGCGCCGCCTGGCAGCACAGCCACAGAGCGCTGATCAACACCGCGAACAGGCGCATGGGTCACTCCTCGACGTGCACAGTGTCCAGATAAGTGCGCACCGCCCACAGGGCTTCCTGGCTCAGGTAGTCGGCCATCTTCGGCATGTACACGCGACCGTCGCGTACCGCACCATGGCGCACCCGTTCGGCGAACCATTCATCGCCCGCCTCGCCGACATCGAGCATGCGCAAATCAGGGGCGATACCGCCGGACTTGGCCTCCAGGCCATGGCAGGCCGCGCAGTTCTGGGTGTAGGCCGAGGCACCGATTTCCACTGCCTTGTCGTGTTCCGGGGCGGTGCGATACGGGTTCACCGCGGCCCAGCCATCGGCATCGAGTTGCACACCGGCTTCCTTGATCGGGGTCAGCCCCGGGGTGGCCACGGCTTGTGGGACCACGTTGCCGTGGGCCCAGACGGAACCTGCGCTGATCAAACTGGCCAATAGCCCGGTCACGAGCAAGGCGTTGCATTTTGTTGTCATTGTCATGCCCTCTGGATTGCACGCAAAACCTCTTGGCAGAGGCTATGGCAGCCATCTTAGAAAGCCCTGCGCCCAGACCCCATGCTGCTTTGGTGGTCGCCACCTACTCCCTTGGTCGTAAGGCGATCGTTGGACACCGGACGCGGGCCCTGGAGCCGGTCGACGCCGATCAGGGTCAGGATCAGCAGAAACGGCAGGAGCAGTGCTTTGACGATACGCATGGTCAATCCCCTCCAGATCAATGGCCGTGGTTGCCCATGCTAGGACCGCGCCGTGTGTGGCGGGCTACTACCTTGGTACTGGCCCTTCGGTACTTTCTGCATATTTTCACTGCACCAAAGGCTTCCTATGCTGGCGCTAACGGTCATGGAGAGCCTTATGCGCCAGCTTGCCCCTTACGCCCTGATCTACCTGCTGGCGATTGCCTGCGCCGCCGGCCTGGCCACCCAAAGCCAGGCCGCCGATGCGCCCTTGCAGGTGCGGATCGGCTACCTGGGCTATCGCCCCGACCCCGGCCCGTTGCTGTCCAACGTCATCCCCGAGCCCATCGATGCCGGGCTGCGCGGCGCCGAACTGGCGATCACCGACAGCAACAGCACCGGGCGTTTTCTCAACCACGGCTACAGCCTGGTCAGCGCCAGCGTCGACAGCCCCGAAGCCTTGCTCGAAGCGGCGAAGGCTCAGCACGAACAAGGCCTGCGCCTGTTTGTGGTGAATGCCCCCGCGGCCAGCCTGCGCCAATTGAGTGCGGCACTGCCCGACAGTTTGCTTTTCAACGCCGGCAGTGCCGATGACAGCCTGCGCACCACCGCTTGCCTGCCGAACGTGCTGCACACCTTGCCGAGCCGGGCGATGCTCGCCGATGCACTGGCGCAGTTTCTGGTGTTGCGCAAATGGCAGCGGGCGCTGCTGATTGTCGGCCCGACGCCGGACGATCAAGCCTATGCCGCCGCCCTGCGCCGCGGGGCCAAGCGTTTCGGCTTGCAACTGGTGGCGGAAAAAACCTGGAGCTTCGATAACGACCAACGCCGCAGCGCCCAGGCCGACATGCCGCTGTTCACCCAGACCGCCGAGTACGACGTGGTACTGGTGGCCGATGAACGCGGCGACTTCGGTGAATACGTGCCCTACCAGACCTGGTACCCGCGCCCGGTCGCCGGCACCCAGGGCCTGACCCCGGTGGGCTGGCACAAGACCGTGGAAACCTACGGCGCCGCGCAGCTGCAAAAACGCTTTGAAGCCCTGACCGGGCGCTGGATGAATGACCGCGATTTCGCCGCCTGGATGGCCGTGCGCAGCATCGCCAGCGCCGTGAGCAAGTTGCGCCAGGCCGAGCCGATGGCGATCCGTGCACTTGAAATCAGCGACCAGTTGCCCCTCGACGGTTTCAAGGGTCGCAAGCTCAGCTACCGCCCGTGGAACGGCCAGTTGCGCCAGCCGATTCCCATCGTCCAGCCCAGGGCGCTGGTCAGCACTTCACCCCAGGAGGGCTTTCTGCACCCGTTCAACGAGATGGACAGCCTGGGCTACGACAAACCCGAAGTCAGCTGCCGCTTTCCCTGATCCGAACATCACAACAACAAGGAATCCGCCATGCGCCGCACCCTGCTCTCGTGCACCTTGCTGCTCGCCGCTGGCCATGCCGTTGCCAGCACTGCCTGGGTCTCCAACGAAAAGGACAACAGCCTGAGCCTGATCGACCTGCAGACCCTGCAAGTCACCGACACCCTGCCCGTCGGCCAGCGCCCTCGCGGCCTGCTGCTGTCCCATGACAACAAGCTGTTGTACATCTGCGCCAGCGACTCGGACCGGGTCCAGGTGATGGACGTGGCCACACGCAAGATCATCAAGGAACTGCCCTCGGGCAAAGACCCCGAGCAATTCGCCCTGCACCCGAACAACCGCTGGCTGTACGTCTCCAACGAAGACGATGCGCTGGTGACGGTGATCGACACCGAGACCTCCAAGGTACTCGGCCAGATCGATGTCGGCGTCGAGCCCGAGGGCATGGCCGTCAGCCCTGACGGACAGTGGGCGGTCAACACCAGCGAAACCACCAACATGCTGCACTGGATCGACACCAGTACCCAGACCCTGGCCGACAGCACCCTGGTGGACCAGCGTCCGCGCTTTGTCGAGTTCTCCCCCGATGGCGCCAAGCTCTGGGCCTCGGCGGAAATCGGCGGCACCGTGACCATTCTCGATGTGGCCAGCCGCACCGTGCTCAAGACCCTGAACTTCCAGATCAAGGGCGTGCACCCGGACAAGGTCCAGCCGGTCGGCATCAAGCTCAGCGCCGATGGCAAGTACGGCTTCGTCGCCCTCGGCCCGGCCAATCATGTGGCAGTGATCGATGCCAAGACTTACGAGATACTCGATTACCTGCTGGTGGGTCGACGGGTCTGGCAGATGGCGTTCACCCCGGATCAGAAGCAGTTGCTGGCCACCAACGGCGTCAGCGGCGATGTCTCGGTGATCGATGTCGACAGCCTCAAGGTCAGCAAATCGGTGAAGGTCGGGCGCTATCCCTGGGGCGTGGTGGTGACACCATGAACGCCCTTGAAGTCAGTGACCTGAGCTTTGCCTACGGCGCCCGGGAGGCCTTGCGCAAGGTAAGTTTCAGCCTGGAACCCGGGCGTTTCGCCGCGCTGCTGGGACCCAACGGTGCCGGCAAGTCGACCCTGATTGCCCTGCTGACCCGGCTCTATGATCTGCAGCACGGCGAGATCCGCGTCGGTGGCTGTTCATTGCGCAGCGCGGCACGCCCGGCGCTCAGGCAATTGGGCGTGGTGTTCCAGCAGAGCACCCTGGACCTGGACCTCAGCGTCGAGCAGAACCTGCGTTATCACGCGGCATTGCATGGCCTGTCCCGGCGCCAGACCGACCTTCGGGTCAACGCCGAACTGGCCCGCCAGGCCCTGACCGAGCGCCGCCGCGAACGGGTGCGTGAACTCAATGGCGGCCATCGTCGCCGGGTGGAAATTGCCCGCGCCCTGTTGCATGAGCCGCGCCTGCTGCTGCTCGATGAAGCCAGTGTCGGCCTCGACCCGGCGAGTCGCCTGGCGCTCAACCAGCACATCCGCAGCCTGTGTCGCGAGGAGCACATCAGCGTGCTCTGGACCACCCACCTGCTCGACGAAGTGCAACCCAGCGATGACCTGCTGATCCTGCATCAAGGCCGGCTGGTGGCCAGCGGGCAGGCCGATGCCCTGAGTCTGGAACACGGCGGTGACCTCGGTTCGGCCTTCACCCGCCTGACTACATCGGGAGCTGCCCAATGAACGCTTACTGGCAATGTTTCAGCGGTATCGTGCTGCGCGAGTGGCTGCGCTTTGTGCTGCAACGCACGCGGTTTCTCAGCGCCCTGGTGCGGCCGTTGCTGTGGTTGCTGGTGTTCGCCGCCGGTTTTCGCGCAGCGCTGGGGATAGCGATCATCGAACCCTACGACACCTATATCCCCTACGAGGTCTACATCATCCCCGGTCTGGCCTGCATGATCCTGCTGTTCAATGGCATGCAGGGGTCTCTGTCGATGGTCTACGACCGCGAGATGGGCAGCATGCGCGTGCTGCTGACCAGCCCTCTGCCGCGTACCTTCCTGCTGTGCAGCAAGCTGCTGGCCACCTCACTGATTTCGTTGTTGCAGGTGTATGCGTTCCTGGCGATTGCCTGGGTCTACGGCGTGCGGCCACCGGCCATGGGCCTGTTACTGGCGTTGCCGGCGCTGCTGCTGGTGGCGTTGATGCTCAGCGCACTGGGCCTGTTGCTGTCGAACGCGATCCGCCAGCTGGAGAACTTTGCCGGGGTGATGAATTTCGTGATCTTCCCGCTGTTTTTCCTGTCATCGGCGCTGTATCCGCTGTGGAAGATGCGCGAGGCCAGCGAATGGTTGTACTGGCTATGCGCGGTGAATCCGTTCACCCATGCGGTGGAGCTGGTGCGTTTTGCCCTGTATGAACACTTCAATCCGCTGGCGCTGGCAGTGTGCATGGGGCTGACGCTGCTGTTTGCATTGCTCGCCGTACTGACCTTCAACCCGCAGCATGCAGCCTTGCGTAAGGCTGGGTAAATACATTCCCTGTGGGAGCGAGCTTGCTCGCGATAGCGGCGGCACATTCAATAAATGAATTGACTGACATAACGCTATCGCGAGCAAGCTCGCTCCCACAGGGGTTCTTCATTAAGCAGGGTGAAATTACTACTTTAGTACTGGTTTCCCTGTCTATCGTCGCATTCCCAACGTCCCCCGACTGGCATGTAATAGGTCCATAACTATAAGGACTGAACCCATGCCGCGTGCCCGACGTTGCCTGTTGCGCCCTACTCTCGCCGTCCTGTCGCTGGGCCTGCTGCTGAGCACCGCGCAGGCCGACACCGCGCTGTTCTCCAGCGACGGCTATCGCATCGGCCTGTACCGCAGCCCGACGCCCGACCAGCTGCAAGGCGCAACCATCGTCGATACCCACACCCTGCAAGCCCTGCTCGGCCAAACCCCGCGCCCGCTGCTGATCGATGTCTACCGCCGTCAGTGGCTGCAAGGGCAATTCATCGAAGACCAGCCCCATGAAAACCTGCCCGGCAGCCATTGGCTGGCCAATACCGGTGACGGTGAGCTGACGCCGCAATGGCAGGACTATTTCGCCGCCAACCTGAAAAAGCTGACCGCCGGCGACCCGACGCAACCGCTGGTCTTCTATTGCCGCTCCGACTGCTGGTTGAGCTGGAATGCGGTCAAGCGCGCAGCCACCATGGGCTATAAGACCCTGTATTGGTATCGCGATGGCCTGGACGCCTGGCAAGCGGCCAATCTGCCGGTTTCGCCAGCCCGGCCCGAACCCTTTCCCTGAGCTTTACGCGTGCGTGTTGTTGCCACACCATAATCAAAATAATGAGGTGAAAGGCCATGTACAAAATTCTGATTGCCGACGATCACCCGCTGTTTCGCGAAGCCATCCACAACGTCATCAGCGACGGATTTGCCGGCAGCGAAGTGATGGAAACCGCCGACCTGGACAGCGCCCTGGCCCTGACCCAGGAACACGATGACCTGGATCTGATCCTGCTCGACCTGAACATGCCCGGCATGCACGGGCTCAACGGCCTGATCAACCTGCGTAACGAAGCGCCGACCATTCCGGTGGTGATTGTCTCCGCCGAACAGGACAAGCAGATCGTGCTGCAGGCCATTACCTATGGCGCGGTGGGTTTCATCACCAAATCTTCACCCCGCGCCCAGATGACCGATGCCATCCAGCAGATTCTCAATGGCAATGTCTACCTGCCCCCGGACATCATCCGCACCGCCAAAAGCAGCACCCACCGGCGGATGAACGACACCCCGAGCTTCCCGCCCGAACTGCTCCAGGCCCTGACCCGCAAGCAACTGCAGGTGCTGGAACGCATGACCAAGGGCGAATCTAACAAGCAGATCGCCTACACCCTGGAAATCGCCGAGACCACGGTCAAGGCCCATGTCTCGGCGATCCTGCGCAAGCTCAACGTGCACAACCGGGTGCAGGCGATCCTGAGTGCCGGGGATATTGATTTCGGGTCTTATCTGCGGCGTTGAGTCAGCAAGACCGTGTCGCCCCCTTCGCGAGCAGGCTCGCTCCCACAGGTACGGTGCTGTCTCTGTGGGAGCGAGCCTGCTCGCGAAGGGGACTCACAAGCAGTAAAAAATTCAAGGTCGGCCAAGCAAATGACTCATCGCCGTCTTCAGCTTCATCGGCCGCACCGGCTTGTGCATCAGGGTGTGGCCCAGTTCGCGGATCTGCTGTTTAAGTTCATTGCTGTAGTTGGCCGTGATCATCATCGCCGGCACCGGTGACGCGCGCCGGGCATTGATGCGCGCCACGGCGTCGACACCGTTGCGATCGTTGTCCAGGTGGTAATCGGCAATCAGCAGGTCGGCCTCGGCGTGGAAATTGTCCACTTGCCGCGCCAGGTCCTCCTCCGACAACGCCGTCACCACCCGACACCCCCACCCCTCCAGCAAGGTGCGCATGCCGGCACAAATGGTCGCGTCGTTGTCCAGCACCCATATGCGCGCCCCCCGCAGGCGCTCGAGCATCGGCTCGCTCATCTGCAACGCAGGCTGCGGCTTCGGCGCAGTGGCGCTCAACGGCACTTCGACCGAGAACATCGACCCCCGGCCCGGCCATGAACGCACATGAATGGGATGCCCAAGGATGCCGGCAATCTTCTCTACGATCGCCAGGCCCAGACCCAGACCGCGATCCTGATCGGGTCGCTGCACATCGCCGCGTTTGAATTCCTGGAAAATCTCCTCCAGACGATGCTCGGCAATGCCCATGCCGCTGTCCCAGACTTCGATCGTCAGGCACTGATGATGCCGCCGGCAACCGAGCACCACGCGGCCACTGTAGGTATAGCGAATCGCATTGCTCAGCAGGTTGCGCAGGATCCGCGCCAGCAGCTGGATGTCACTGCGCACCAGCGCCGAACAGCCGATGAAGTGCAATTGCAGGCCTTCACTGCGCGCCACCTGGGTGTATTCGGCGGCCAGGTTGTCCAGCAGTTCACTGAGGGCGAACGGCGCAATGTCGGCCTTGATCACCCCCGCATCGAGCTTGGAAATATCCACCAGGGTGCCGAGCAGGTTCTCCACATCTTCCAGGGAATTGCTCACGTTGCGCACCAGCGTCTCGCTGGACATCGGCTCGCGCCGTTCCAGCAAGGCACTGGTAAACAGGCGCGCGGCATTCAACGGTTGCAGCAGGTCATGGCTGACGGCGGCGAGGAACTTGGTCTTCGACAGGTTGGCCTGCTCGGCCTCCTGCTTGGCCTCGCGCAAGCGTGACTCGACCAGGCGACGCTCATCGATCTCACGCAGCAGTTGGTCGTTGAGGGTGGTCAATTCCGCCGTGCGCTCGCGTACCCGCAGCTCCAGGTTCTGATACGCCTGATGCAGCGCCTCGGCAGTGCGGCGGCGTTCGGTGATGTCGCGGATCAGCACGAAGATTCCCACCACCTCGCCACTGGCCAGACGGTTGGGCACATAAGAGCGCAGCATGTAGCGCTCCTGGTTGTTGACGTTGGTTTCGGCGAACTCGAACGTTACGCTCTCACCGGCCAGTGCCCTGGCCACGTAGGGCTCCAGCCGCTGGTAATGCTGTTCGCTGTGCACTTCGCGCAGGCTCTGGCCGAGCATCACGCCGCGGGGCCAGCAGTACCACTCTTCGTAGACCTTGTTGGTGAACTCGTAGACCAGGTCGGCATTGAGGTAGGCAATCAATGCCGGTACGTGATCGGTGATCAGGCGAATCCAGTGTTCGCTTTCACTCAGCGCCTCGGCGTGCTGGTAGCGCTCGGTAATGTCGGTGAAGGTGTTGACGAAACCGCCGGTGGGCAACGGATGGGTGCGGATTTCCAGGACCCGGCCATCGTACAGGCGCTGCTCGCATTCACGCACCGGTCGTCCGTTGCCATCGCGGCTGGCCGGGGTCAGCAGGTTCAGCTCGCTGTCGGCGATCACTTCGGCAAACGGGCGATGGGCCGCCACCGGCGCCAGGCCACTCAACTCCAGGAAGCGCCGGTTCCACAACTCCAGGATGCCCTCGGCGCTGACCATCGCCACCCCTTGGGACAGGTTGTCGACGGCCCGTTGCAACAGATGCGACTTCTGCGCCACCGCCTGCTCACGGCGTACGGTTTCGCTGAGTTTGACGTCGGTAATGTCGGTGAACAGGATCACCCGCCCCCCTTCCTGGGTCGGCCGCTCGCTGACTTGCAGCCAGCGCCCGTTCTGCAGGCGGTAAAGCAGGTTTTCGTCGGCATGCCCGCGCGGCTCTTCGGTGAACAGGGCGTTGTTCATCATCAGCCGCTTGACCTCGGTCAGGCGCATGCCGGCGTTGATCCGCACCCGGCTGTTGCTCCAGAACGCCTTGAAGCGACTGTTGAACAGCACGATGCGCTGGTCGGCGTCGAACAGCACGAAGGCGTCGGAAATGCTTTCGATGGCATCGATCAGGTGTTGGTGCGCCGTTTCCGCGCGCAGGCGGGCTTCGCTGAGCAAATGATTGCCGGCCTTGAGTTCGGCCATGGCCTGGTTCAGGGCATCGGTGCGTTCGCGGACTTGCTCGGCCAGCACCACCGAATGCTGGAATGCCGCATACGGATCGTTGCCGCGGGTTCCCCCGGACTCGACCCGTTCGATCAGCGCGGCGTTGATGCGCTGCAGTTTATGGTTGTCCAGGCGCAGCCCGGCCAGTTCGGCCTGCAGCTCAGCGATGTCCTGGGGCACGGCCACGGGCAATGGCAACGCCGGTGAAGGTCTGGTTGATGTGCATGCCATTGAACTGTTCTCCGTAGGTGTTGAAACCCATCACCCGTTGCTCGCGCAAAAAACCGCCGATCTGATCAAGGCTGCCGTCGTCTTCGAGTTCCAGACGCCGCAGGAAACAGTCGCAACCGATGGTCAGCAGCAAATCGCCCAGGCGCTCCTGCAACCCCTCGAACAGGCGCTGCAGGTTCGGCAGCATCGGCCCCGGGGTCATGGCGGTGAGGACGATGCCGTTTTCCACGGCGCAGTAGAAACTCAGGCTCAGGTCCGGATGCACCTGCTGGATGGCCCGCACGTAGTACTGCTGGTTGATCCGCACCGCCAACGGGTGCGCGGCGAAGACCCGGTGATCGAGCTGCGCCACCGGCGCGCCGATGTGCCGGGCGTACTCCTCGGCAGCCGGCTCGGCATTGAGCTCGAAGACCCGGCGCAAGGTGCTGTCGGCCCCGGTGACCACCAGTTTTTCGGCGCGGGGCAGCACGTGGTGGGTGGTGAACACTTCGAAATCCAGCCAGGTATTGACCAGCACCACCACGGCTGCCCCGCTGTGGAACTCGCCATCGAAGTACACATGGGTATGGGTCAGGTAGTTATCGTCGCCGGCCGAGCCGCCGAAATGCGGAATGTCGCCCAAGGCCGCACTCAAGGCCGCCAGGACCATTTCTTCGCGGCTGGACAGACCATCGAGCAGGGTCAGGGCAAAGCTGTTGCCCTTGATCGGGGCCAGGGTGTTGCTGCGACAGCCACTGACCAGGCGCTCGACCATTTGCTGGGCGTCGATCAGGCTGAAGTGCTCCATCTGGTCGATCAGCTCGATCGAGATGGAAAAGTGCCGGTGGTCGAAACCCACCGCCGTCACGCAATTGCGTCCATAGCCCAGCGGGGTGATTTCCCCGGCGCTGGTGCAGCCCGCCAGGCGAATGCCGCCGAAGCTTTGCTGCAAGGCCTGGCCCAGCACCTGCAAGTCGTATTCGGCGGAACAGAAGAACAGCACGAACCCCAGGTGCGGATGCAACAACTGTCGTGCCAGTTCCTGCGCGACCTGCCGGGCATCGGTGGCCTGGGACATTGCACTGACGACGCCTTCGCTCTGCTGCATCCTTACCTCCCGCAGGTGCGTGTATATGAGGCACGAGTGTACGAAGTCTGTGGGGGGCGACGAATGCTACTTGGGTAGCGGGTAGCCGCTTCGATGGGATGAGACAGATAAAGCTCCCACACTAGTGTTGGTTATCCGCAGGTGTTGCGTACACCCGGTAACCCTGTGGGAGCGAGCTTGCTCGCGATGGGGCCATCACAGCCAACATCCATGTCGCCTGACACTCAGCCATCGCGAGCAAGCTCGCTCCCACAATTATTTGTATTCCAGCCTGCTACCAGGTCAGCACCGCGCCCACGGCAAAGGTGTCGGTGTCTTCGTTCTGCTCATCGGTGTCGTGGCCGTTGATTTCGAACTGGTTGTACTCGGCCACCAGCTTGAGGTTGTCGTTCACGTCATGGAACAACGCGATGCCGCGGGTCTCATAGTCCGCACCGCTGCCGACCACGCCGTTGCCGTCGTCATTGGTCTTGCCGTAGGACAAGGCCAGGCGGTTCTTGCCCAGTTTGTAGGAGCCCTGCATCAGGTAGCCGTCGCTGTCGACGTTGCGCAGGGTCGGCTCGCCGGCATTGTTGGTGAAAAACGGGTTGATGCCCTTGGCCTGGAAGCCGGACCCGGTGAGGGACAAGCCACCCATCTTCGCCTGCACGCCATAACCGACGCCCTTGGAGGTAACGGTCTCGACTGTCGAGTCGGTGTTGTCCGAGGTCTGGTAGCTGCCGTTGACCCAGCTGTAGATCTTGGCCCCCGCCAGGTCGAACTGATAGGTGACTTCGCTCTCGGTACGCGGGTTTTCCTGATAGGCCTTGCCCGTCGGGCTGCTGTCGTTGGTGTCCACCGGGTCCATGATGCCGACCGCCACGCGCAGGCCGTCCATCACCGGGGTGCGATAGGTGATCTGCGAAGTGGGGAACGGATACGGGTAGCCGGTGCCGATGTTGCCAAACGACACCCCGCCGCCATCCACCAGCCCCAGCGTATCGCTGACCTGGCCGTAACCGGCGAGCATTTCGTCGAGCAGGATATTGGAACGGGCGAACAAGCCGAAGTCCTTGCCGATCAGCACCTCGCCCCACTCCGGGTTGGCCACGGTGCCGAAGAACTGCCGCACATCGATGGCAGTGTCGGTGCCGTTGGCTTGGCTGTCGTTGATGGTGACCCAGAACGAGGCACGGGCGCCGAGCTTGAGATCGTCTACCTGCTTGCCCATGTTGAACCCCAGGTAGTTGGGCAAAAAGCCCATCTTGACCCGCGACTGCCGACGGTCGTACTGATCGCCGGCGCGGTCGACATCGCTGTTCACGTAGAAGGCGTTGATGTAGCCGTCGGTGGAGAACGTGGTCTGGTCCTTGTCGTACAGCATGATATCCGCCTCAGCCACCTGGCTCAGGCCCAGGGCAGACAGGCTGGCGATAAAGGCTGGCAGAAAACGATGCGTGACGTTCTTATTGTTGTGCATGGCGCGCTCCGAAACGGGGGACTGAGTGTCGGAGGCGATTATCGAAACCTGACGGGCGGCGCCATACGCTGCCTTGGGGCTGGTTTTGAGGTGCTTTGGATTGGTTGGCGGCGCGTGACCGCTATGGCGTAAGACCGCTCGTCGGCGAGGCTCGCCACTTAGGGCGTAGGCCTGTGGACCCGACTGGCATCCACAGGAACCGCTACCGGCTAGGCGTTAGCCTTGAGCAACATGTAGGCGGCGACCACTACGCAGATGCTGGCGAACCCGACCTGCAACGCCCGCGCCGGCACCCGGGCGCACAGCTTGCGGCCGATGATCATGCCGATAATGCTCGCGCCAATGAAGGTGGCACCCACACTGTCGATGCGCACGCCGGCATGGAACGCGCCGATCACGCCGATGGCCGAAATCAGGCTGATCACCATCAGCGAGGTGGCAATGATCCCGCGCATCTGCACATCGGTCAGTTGCTTGAACGCCGGGACGATCAGAAAGCCGCCGCCCACCCCCAGCAACCCCGAGACCACACCCGTGACCGCTCCGAGCGCGGCGAGGGTCGCGGTGCATTTGGCGGTCCAGGAAAAGCGCCCGGTCTGTTGATCGAGCATGCAGTTTTTCTGGCCCCAGTTCGCGTGCCCGTGGTCGCTCGGGCCTTCGTCCTTGCGTTCACGGCGCAACATCCGCCAGGCCACCATGACCATCAGCAGGCTGAACAGGATCATCAGGATTTTTTCCGGCAACTGATGGGCGAAATAGATGCCCACCGGCGAAAACACCGCACCGAGCGCGGCGATCAGCAACGCCGCGCGATACCGCACCAGGCCATGACGCAATCCATCGATGGCGCCGACCGCTGCCGCACTGCCCACCGCAAACAACGCCACCGGTGCGGCCTGGGTCATGCTCCAGCCCAATCCCAATACCAGGGCCGGCACCGCGAGAATCCCGCCGCCTGCTCCAGTCAACCCCAATACCAACCCCATCACCACGCCAAATAGACTTGCCAGCAACATAGGGAGTTCTCAGTCGACTCTGGACAAACGCGTCAGCCACTCGCGACCCTTGAGCATACCGTTCCAATAGAACCACGGTAGCAGTGTTGCCTTGAGCCACCACGCCGAGCGGCGCGGCGTCGTCGGGTCAAGGGGAAAGGTCGGCAGCAATTTGCCCGCATAACCGAACTCGGCAAGGATCACCTTGCCCTTCTCCACCGTCAGCGGACAGGAACCATAGCCGTCGTACTGCAGCGGCAGTGGTTGTTGCTTGCGCAAGGCCAGCAGGTTTTCGGCCACCACCACGATCTGCTTGCGTACTGCCGCGGCGGTTTTTGCATTGCTGGTGCCGCAGATATCCCCCAGCGCGAAGACGCCTGGATAACGCGGATGTTGCAGGCTGTGGGGATCGACCTCGCACCAGCCGGCGGCGTCGGCCAGCGGACTCTGGGCGACGAAATCCGGGGCCACCTGAGGCGGTACGACATGCAGCAGGTCAAAGGTTTTTGCCTGTCGGGAAACTTTGCCGTCGGCGTCCTTGACCTCGAACCACGCGGTTTTCGCCGGGCCGTCGACCTTGACCAGATTCGAATTGAATGCCAGCCGGGCGTTGTACTTTTCGATGTACTTCATCAGTGGCGGGACAAAGGTCGCCACGCCGAACAACGCAGCGCCTGCGAGATTGAACTCGACATCGATGTTGTTCAGCACACCGCTCCTGTTCCAGTGATCACAGGACAGGTACAGCGCTTTTTGAGGCGCCCCCGCACATTTGATCGGCATGGCCGGCTGGGTGAACAGCACCTTGCCGCCGCGCAGTTTCTGCACCTGGTCCCAGGTGTAGGTCGCGTGCCGGTAGCTGTAGTTGGAGGTCACGCCGTGCTGGCCGAGGGTCTCCTCCAGGCCTTCGATTTTCTCCCAGGCCAGGCGCAGGCCGGGGCAGACCACCAGGTTCTGATAGCTGACCGTGCGTGCGTCACTGAGGATGAGCCGGCAATGGTCGGGGTCGATGCCGGTCACGGCAGCCTGCACCCACTTGACCCCGCGCGGCATCACCGACGCCATCGGCCGCACGGTGTTTTCCACGTTGTAGGCACCACCGCCGACCAGCGTCCAGGCCGGTTGATAGAAGTGCCGGGAGTCGGGCTCGATCACGGTGATATTCAGCTGCGGGCTACGCTTGAGCAGGCTGGCGACAAGGCCTATGCCCGCCGTGCCGCCGCCGATCACCACGATATCTGCACTGATGGATGGGCCCCAGTGTTGATCGTTCATTGCTTGTTCCTTTTGCTGCACGCAAGGATTGTTACGGGTCAAACCACAAAACCAATGTGGGAGCGAGCCTGCTCGCGAAGGTGGCGGGTCAGTCGATAAAGACGTCGACTGACACTACGCTTTCGCGAGCAGGCTCGCTCCCACAGGTTTTGCACTTTGATTGGCATTCAAGGTTGAACCCAGCTTTTAAGCACCGCCCCGCAATACAGCCCGGAGAGGGTTTTCATCACCTGGATCACCTCGTGACTGGCGAGACCGTAAAAAATGTACTTGCCTTCACGACGGGTCGCGACCAGTCCTTCATCGCGCAGGATCCCCAGTTGCTGGGACAGGGTCGGTTGGCGCACGCCGGTCATTTTTTCCAGCGCGCCTACGTTGCGCTCGCCCTGGGTCAACTGGCACAGGATCAACAGGCGATCCTCATTGGCCAGGGCCTTGAGCAGCGCGCAAGCCTTGGAAGCCGAGGCGCGCAGTTGGGCGACTTCACATTCGGTCAGACTGGATTGCATTTGCAGGATGCCTTCAACGTCACTTAAGCTGCGAACATTATGTTTTTACATAAAGTGTTGCAACTGACTTTTCCACTCCTGCACAGGTTCGTGTCCATGCCCGCACTGATTGAAGCTTTCCTCGACCCCGCCTCCTCGACCTACAGCTACGTGGTCTACGAGGCTGATGGCGGGCACTGTGCGATTGTCGACCCCGTGCTCGACTACGACGGTGCGGCCGGGCGTACCGCGACTACCCAGGCTGACAAAATCATCGCCTTCGTCCGTGCCCACACACTGCAAGTGCAATGGCTGCTGGAAACCCACGCCCACGCCGATCACCTGTCCGCCGCGCCCTATCTGCGCGGACAACTGGGCGGCAAAATCGCCATCGGCGAGTCGATCAGAAAGGTCCAGGACGTGTTCAAGGCGCTGTTCAATCTGGAGCCATCATTTCGCGTCGACGGTTCGCAGTTCGATCACCTCTTCGCCCCCGACGAGTCGTTCATGATCGGCAATCTCAAGGCGACCGCCCTGCACGTGCCCGGCCATACGCCGGCGGACATGGCCTACCTGATCGACGGTGATGTGATTCTGGTGGGCGATACGATGTTCATGCCCGATGTCGGCTCTGCCCGCTGCGATTTCCCCGGTGGCAATGCTCACCAGTTGTTTGCCTCAATTCGAAAATTGCTGGCCTTCCCTGCCAGCGTGAAGCTCTACGTCTGTCACGACTACCCGCCGGCCGACCGGTCGGCCCACTGCCAGACCACGGTCGGCGAACAACGCAAGAACAACATTCATGTGCATGACGGGATCGATGAGGCCGCATTCGTCGAGATGCGTACACGGCGTGACGCGGGGCTGGGCATGCCGACGCTGTTGCTGCCGGCGATCCAGGTAAACGTGCGGGCAGGGAATTTGCCGCCGGCCGAGGGCAATGGCGTGACCTACCTGAAAATCCCCGTCAATCAGCTCTGACCCCTCTGCGATCTTTTGATTCTGGCGACCGATGGCTCCCTGAAGATCAAAAGATCGCAGCCTTCGGCAGCTCCTACAGAACGCGATCCTTGATTTCAGTTGCCCAACGTCAGGCCATTGGCCGGCAACGGCAGCGCGGTTTTGTACCGCACCTGCTTGAGCGCAAAGCTCGAACGTATGTTCGCCACCCCGGGCACCTTGGTCAGAAAATCCATCATGAAACGCTCCAGCGACTGGATGGTCGGCACCAGCACCCGGATCAGGTAATCCGGGTCGCCGGCCATCAGGTAGCACTCCATCACCTCGGGGCGGTCGGAAATCGCCTCTTCGAAATGCTGCAACGCCTCCTCCACCTGCTTCTCCAGGCTGACGTGAATGAACACGTTCACATGCAACCCCAGCAGGTCGGCATCGAGCAGTGTCACTTGCTCGCGGATTACCCCCAGTTCTTCCATGGCCTTGACCCGGTTGAAACACGGGGTCGGCGAGAGGTTCACCGAGCGTGCGAGGTCGGCGTTGGTGATGCGCGCATTCTCCTGAAGGCTGTTGAGAATGCCGATGTCGGTACGGTCCAGTTTGCGCATGAGACAAAACCACCTGTTTTTTATGTTTATGCAGGTTTTTTATCTGCAAATGATCTTTAGCGCAATGAAACAGAGAGAAATATTCTTCTTGGGCGGGCCTATGATTGTTGTAGGACAAGATTTCTTCTACCGAACGAAATCTGTCAGCTCACTACAAGAAATTCACAAGATCGAGCGTAGAAGCCATGACCCAAGCGTATGAACCGCTGCGCCTGCACGTCCCCGAACCCTCGGGCCGTCCCGGCTGTAAAACCGACTTCTCCTACCTGCATCTGACCGATGCCGGCACGGTGCGCAAACCCCCAATCGACGTTGAACCGGCTGACACGGCTGACCTGGCCCGTGGCCTGATCCGCGTGCTCGACGACCAGGGCAATGCCCTTGGGCCGTGGGCCGAAAACGTGCCGGTGGAGATCCTGCGCAAGGGCATGCGCGCCATGCTCAAGACCCGCATCTACGACAACCGCATGGTGGTCGCCCAGCGTCAGAAAAAGATGTCGTTCTACATGCAGAGCCTCGGCGAGGAAGCCATCGGCAGCGCCCAGGCCCTGGCCCTGAACATCGACGACATGTGCTTCCCGACCTACCGCCAGCAAAGCATCCTGATGGCCCGCGACGTACCGCTGGTCGACCTGATCTGCCAGCTGCTGTCCAACGAGCGCGATCCGCTCAAGGGCCGGCAATTGCCGATCATGTACTCGGTCAAGGAGTCCGGTTTCTTCACCATCTCCGGCAACCTCGCCACCCAGTTCATCCAGGGCGTGGGCTGGGGCATGGCCTCGGCGATCAAGGGCGACACCAAAATCGCTTCGGCCTGGATCGGCGACGGCGCCACCGCCGAGTCGGACTTCCACACCGCCCTGACCTTCGCCCACGTGTACCGCGCGCCGGTGATCCTCAACGTGGTCAACAACCAGTGGGCGATCTCCACCTTCCAGGCGATCGCCGGTGGTGAAGCCACCACCTTCGCCGGTCGCGGCGTCGGTTGCGGCATTGCCTCCCTGCGGGTCGACGGCAACGATTTCTACGCCGTGTACGCCGCCTCCGCCTGGGCCGCCGAACGTGCGCGCCGCGGCCTCGGCCCGACCATGATCGAATGGGTCACCTACCGCGCCGGCCCGCACTCGACCTCCGATGATCCGTCGAAATACCGCCCTGCCGATGACTGGAGCCACTTCCCGCTCGGCGATCCAATTGCGCGCCTCAAGCAGCACCTGATCAAGGTCGGCCAGTGGTCCGAAGAGGAACACGCCGCGGTCAGCGCCGAGCTCGAAGCCCAAGTGATCGCCGCACAGAAAGAAGCCGAACAGTACGGCACCCTCGCCGGCGGCCAGATTCCAAGCGCTGCGACCATGTTCGAAGATGTCTACAAAGAGATGCCGGAGCACCTGAAGCGCCAGCGTCAAGAGTTGGGGATCTGACATGAACGATCACAACAACAATATCGAGCTGGAAACCGCCATGACCACGACCACCATGACCATGATCCAGGCCCTGCGCTCGGCCATGGATGTGATGCTTGAACGTGACGACAACGTCGTGGTCTTCGGCCAGGACGTGGGCTACTTCGGCGGCGTGTTCCGCTGCACCGAAGGCCTGCAGAACAAATACGGCACCTCCCGGGTGTTCGACGCGCCGATCTCCGAAAGCGGCATCGTCGGTGTCGCCGTGGGCATGGGCGCCTACGGTCTGCGCCCGGTGGCCGAGATCCAGTTCGCCGACTATGTCTACCCGGCCTCCGACCAGATCATTTCCGAAGCCGCCCGCCTGCGTTATCGCTCGGCAGGCGAGTTCACCGCACCGATGACCCTGCGCATGCCGTGCGGCGGTGGCATCTACGGCGGCCAGACCCACAGCCAGAGCATCGAAGCGATGTTCACCCAGGTCTGCGGTTTGCGCACGGTGATGCCGTCCAACCCGTACGACGCCAAGGGCCTGTTGATTGCCTCCATCGAAAACGATGACCCGGTGATCTTCCTCGAGCCCAAACGCCTGTACAACGGCCCGTTCGACGGTCACCACGACCGCCCGGTAACCCCGTGGTCGAAACACCCTGCCGCGCAAGTGCCGGACGGTTACTACACCGTGCCGCTGGACGTCGCTGCGATCACCCGTCCGGGCAAGGACGTCACCGTGCTGACCTACGGCACCACCGTGTACGTCTCGCAAGTCGCTGCTGAAGAAAGCGGCGTTGACGCCGAAGTCATCGACCTGCGCAGCCTGTGGCCGCTGGACCTGGAAACCATCGTCAAATCGGTGAAAAAGACCGGCCGTTGCGTGGTCGTGCACGAAGCGACCCGTACCTGCGGTTTCGGTGCCGAACTGGTGTCGCTGGTGCAAGAGCATTGCTTCCACCACCTGGAAGCGCCGATCGAACGCGTCACCGGTTGGGACACCCCTTACCCGCACGCGCAAGAGTGGGCGTATTTCCCAGGGCCGTCCCGAGTGGGCGCGGCGTTGAAACGGGTCATGGAGGTCTGAATGGGCACGCACGTCATTAAAATGCCGGACATTGGTGAAGGCATTGCAGAAGTTGAATTGTCGGTCTGGCACGTCAAGGTCGGCGACATGGTCGTCGAAGATCAGGTGCTGGCCGATGTCATGACCGACAAGGCGATGGTCGATATCCCGTCGCCGGTGCATGGCAAGGTGATTGCCCTCGGTGGCCAGCCGGGCGAAGTCATGGCGGTTGGCAGTGTGCTGATCAGCATTGAAGTCGAAGGCGCGGGCAACGTTAAGGAGTCGGCGCAACCGGCTCCTTTGAAAGAAGCGCCAGTCGCAGTACCGAAAGTCGAAGCCGTGGTTGAAAGCAAACCGGTCGCTGCCCCAGCGCCGAAAGTTGCTGTCTGCCAGGGCCCGATGGTTGCTCGCGCGGCCGATGAACGTCCGCTGGCCTCCCCGGCCGTGCGCAAGCATGCGCTGGACCTCGGCATTCAGCTGCGCCTGGTGCGTGGCAGCGGCCCGGCCGGCCGCGTGCTGCATGAAGACCTGGACGCCTACCTGGCTCAGGGTCAGTCGAATGCATCGACGGTCAGCAGCGCTTACATCCAGCGCACCGATGAACAGCAGATCCCGGTGATCGGCATGCGCCGCAAGATCGCCCAGCGCATGCAGGACGCCACCCAGCGCGCCGCCCACTTCAGCTACGTCGAGGAAATCGACGTCACCGCCGTGGAAGAGCTGCGCGCGCACCTCAACGAAAAACACGGTGCGACTCGCGGCAAGCTGACCTTGCTGCCGTTCCTGGTCCGCGCCATGGTCGTCGCCCTGCGCGACTTCCCGCAGATCAACGCCCGTTATGACGATGAGGCCCAGGTCATCACCCGCCTCGGCGCCGTGCATGTCGGTATTGCCACACAAGCCGATATTGGCCTGATGGTACCAGTGGTACGTCACGCCGAAGCCCGCAGCCTGTGGGACAGCGCAGCGGAAATCTCGCGTTTGGCCACTGCCGCTCGCAACGGCAAGGCCAGCCGCGATGAGCTGTCCGGCTCAAGCATCACCCTGACCAGCCTCGGCGCCCTGGGCGGCATCGTCAGCACGCCGGTGCTGAACCTGCCGGAAGTGGCGATTGTCGGCGTGAACAAGATCGTCGAACGGCCGATGGTGATCAAAGGCCAGATCGTGGTCCGCAAGATGATGAACCTCTCCAGCTCCTTCGATCACCGCGTGGTCGACGGCATGGACGCGGCGCTCTTCATCCAGGCCATTCGTGGCCTGCTCGAACAACCCGCCACGCTCTTTGTCGATTAAGCATTTGTGGAGAAAGTCATGCAGACACTGAACACCACGCTGCTGATCATCGGCGGCGGTCCCGGCGGTTATGTGACGGCGATCCGTGCCGGCCAGCTGGGCATCCCGACAATCCTGGTGGAAGGCCAATCCCTGGGCGGCACCTGCCTGAACATCGGCTGCATTCCGTCCAAGGCACTGATTCACGTCGCTGAGCAGTTTCACCAGACGCAGCAGCACCACCAGCTGTCGGCCCTGGGCATCAGCGTTTCGGCGCCGACCCTGGACATCACCAAGAGCGTCGAATGGAAAGACGGCATCGTCGATCGCCTGACCACCGGCGTTGCCGCGCTGCTGAAAAAGAACAAGGTCCAGGTCGTTCAAGGCTGGGCCAAAGTGGTTGACGGTAAAACCGTCGAGGTCGGCGACACACGCATCCAGTGCGAGCACCTGGTGCTGGCCACCGGTTCGAAAAGCGTGAACTTGCCGATGTTGCCGATTGGCGGGCCGATCATCTCGTCCACTGAAGCCCTGGCGCCGACATCCGTGCCCAAGCGCTTGATTGTGGTCGGCGGGGGCTACATCGGTCTGGAACTGGGCATTGCCTATCGCAAGCTCGGTGTCGAAGTCAGCGTGGTGGAAGCGCAGGAGCGCATCCTGCCGGCCTACGACGCCGAACTGACCCAGCCTGTGCACGACGAACTGAGAAAACTCGGCGTGAAGCTTTACTTGAAACATAGCGTGCAAGGCTTTGATTCAAAAGAAAATACATTGCAGGTATTGGCCCCGAACGGCGCGATCCTGAACCTGGAAACCGACCAGGTGCTGGTGGCCGTCGGTCGCAAGCCGAACACCCAGGGCTGGAACCTCGAAGCGCTGAACCTGGACATGAACGGTTCGTCGATCAAGATCGACAACCGTTGCCAGACCAGCATGCGCAACGTCTATGCCATCGGCGACCTGAGCGGCGAACCGATGCTTGCGCACCGGGCCATGGCCCAGGGCGAGATGGTCGCCGAGCTGATCAGCGGTAAATCCCGCGAGTTCAACCCGACCGCCATCGCCGCCGTGTGCTTCACCGACCCGGAACTGGTGGTGGTCGGCAAGACCCCGGACGAGGCCAGGACAGCAGGCCTGGACTGCATCGTGTCGAGCTTCCCGTTCGCCGCCAATGGCCGGGCGATGACGCTGGAATCGAAAAGCGGCTTCGTGCGCGTGGTCGCCCGTCGGGACAATCATGTGATTGTCGGTTGGCAGGCGGTGGGCGTCGGCGTGTCCGAATTGTCCACGGCGTTTGCGCAAAGCCTGGAGATGGGCGCGCGGCTGGAAGACATCGGCGGCACCATCCATGCGCATCCGACACTCGGCGAGGCGGTGCAGGAAGCGGCGTTGCGGGCTCTGGGCCACGCGTTGCATCTGTAAACACTCTACGCACATCCTGTAGGAGCCGGCTTGCTGGCGATCAATGCAACGCGGTGGATCAGGTTCGCCGCCATCGCCGGCAAGCCGGCTCCTACAGGGATGTAATCGTTACGAGGCAAAGCGGGAACGATCAAAGGAATACATTGCGGGCTGCGAAATTGGCCCGGAATGAAGTATTGTTGTCCCCATCCAAAAAACGTCAGAAGCCTTGAACCGTTTCGGCGGTTGTTAAGTGATAGAGGGTGTCATGGGTAACGAAAGCATCAATTGGGACAAGCTGGGTTTTGACTACATCAAGACCGACAAGCGCTATCTGTCGTACTTTCGCAATGGCGAATGGGACAAGGGCACCCTGACCGAAGATAACGTGCTGCACATCAGCGAAGGCTCCACAGCCCTTCACTATGGCCAGCAATGCTTCGAAGGCATGAAGGCCTATCGTTGCAAGGACGGCTCGATCAACCTGTTCCGCCCGGACCAGAACGCCCTGCGCATGCAGCGCAGCTGCGCCCGTCTGCTGATGCCGCAAGTCGACACCGAGCAATTCATCGAAGCCTGCAAGGCCGTGGTCCGCGCCAACGAGCGTTTCATTCCGCCGTACGGCACCGGCGGCGCGCTGTACCTGCGCCCGTTCGTGATCGGCGTGGGTGACAACATCGGCGTGCGTACCGCCCCCGAGTTCATCTTCTCGATTTTCTGCATCCCGGTTGGCGCCTACTTCAAGGGTGGCCTGACCCCGCACAACTTCCAGATCTCCAGCTACGACCGCGCTGCGCCACAAGGTACCGGTGCGGCCAAGGTCGGTGGCAACTACGCCGCCAGCCTGATGCCGGGCTCCAAGGCCAAGAAAGCCCACTTTGCCGACGCCATCTACCTCGATCCGATGACCCACACCAAGATCGAGGAAGTCGGTTCGGCCAACTTCTTCGGGATCACCCACGACAACAAGTTCGTGACCCCGAACTCGCCATCGGTACTGCCGGGCATCACCCGTCTGTCGCTGATCGAGCTGGCCAGGACCCGTCTGGGCCTGGAAGTGGTTGAAGGCGACGTGTTCATCGACAAGCTCTCCGACTTCAAGGAAGCCGGTGCTTGCGGTACTGCGGCGGTGATCACGCCGATTGGCGGCATCGACTACAACGACCACCTGCACGTGTTCCACAGCGAAACCGAAGTCGGCCCGGTCACCCAGAAGCTCTACAAAGAGCTGACCGGCGTGCAAACCGGCGACATCGAAGCGCCAGCGGGCTGGATCGTCAAGGTCTGACCTGACGCCTGAGACACAAAAGCCCCCCATCGAGTGACCGACGGGGGGCTTTTTCATGGCACCGAATTCAAAAACTACCACCCGCCCCTGTAGGAGCCGGCTTGCCGGCGATGGCGTCCTCACATACACCGCCATGCTTGAAGGCCCAATCGCTGGCAAGCAGGCTCCTACTGGTTCGGGTTGAGCAATGCCCCCCGGGCCGCCGCAGACTGCGATCGGCTGCCTTCAGTTTCCGTGGGCAACTCGACACCAAAACGGACGCCCATCTCCCTGCGCCCCAACGCCGTCAACGCCAACGCCCGACTGTCCAGATCCTGGGTCACCCACTGGCGCTTGAGCGCCGTTTGCAGCAACGCCGCGCCCAGCGACCCGCCCAGATGCGGCCGGCGCATGCTCCAGTCCAGGCACGGGCACGCAAAACGGCGGCGCAAGGTGCTCAAGTCCTGTACCTCGATCCCGAGCCCCTGAAACATTGCCGAACCACTGTCACTCAAGCGATAGGCCTGTTCGTCGGTTTCCTCCAGCCAGCCCGCTTCGAGCATCCGGTCATGCAACAGTACCGCGAGGGTACCCGCCATGTGGTCGTAGCAGGTGCGGGCGAACTGCAGGCGATCCGGGGTCCGCGGCTGGAAGCGCGGCGCCGGGTTCTGGCCGATCACCATCAACGCTTCCAGGGCCTGGGCGACACGTTTGTCCGCCAGGCTGTAATAGCGGTGACGTCCCTGGACGTGCAGCCGCACCAGCGCCAGCTCCTTGAGCCTGGCCAGGTGGGCACTGGCGGTCGACGCGCTGACTTCGGCCACCGCCGCCAGCTCGGTGCTGGTGCGGGCATGGCCGTCCATCAGCGAACAGAGGATTTTCGTCCGCGCCGGCTCGGCGATGGCCGCTGCCACCTGCGAGACGCCCATGTCGTGTTGTTCTGCACTCATATTTCGCTCCCGGACGAATCAACGCCCTTTCGGACTGGAGATAGTAGCAACACTTTCCAACAACAAAAGGCTGTGACCCATGGACCCGATCATCGCTGCGACCCATGCCGATCCTTATCCCTACTACGCACAACTGCGTGCCGAGGGCGGGCTGGCTTTTCATCCGGAGCTGAACATGTGGGTGGCCAGCAGCGCCCGGGCGGTGGCCGCCGTGCTCGCGCATGCCGATTGCCATGTTCGCCCCGCGCAGGAGCCAGTCCCCAGGGCGATTGCCGATGGCCTGGCCGGCCGGGTGTTCGGCCAGTTGATGCGCATGAATGAAGGTGAGCGCCAGCAATGCCCTCGGTCGGCGATTGCGCCGGGGCTGGAGTTGATCGATATGCGGGAAGTCGAGAGCCTGGTCAGCGCCCGGTTGATCAGCGCCGACGCCGTCGGCCTGTACAACGCCATGTTCCGTGGGCCGGTGTGCGTGGTGGCAGCGTTGCTGGGATTCACCCCGGCTCAGGGCCGAATCATCAGCGAACTGACGGCGGACTTCGCGGCTTGCCTGTCGCCCTTGAGCACCTCGGCACAGCTGTCCGCCGCCCATGCCGCCGCTGAACAACTGAGCGGTTACTGTGTCGAGCTGTTGGCCGACCCGGACAACCACAGCCGTCTGCTTGAAGGCATCCGCCAACGCTTCACCTGCGGCGCACCGCAAATGCTGATCGCCAACCTGATCGGCCTGTTTTCCCAGACGTTCGACGCCACGGCCGGGCTGATCGGCAACACTGTGCTGGCATTGAAACAACACCCGTCGTTACTCAGCGAATCACCCCATGTCGACGATCTGCTGGCCGAAGTGCAGCGCCTGGACCCGCCGGTACAGAACACCCGCCGCTTCGTCGCCGCCCCCTGCGAGATTGACGGCACAAGGCTGAATGCCGGGGACGTGATCCTGGTGCTGCTGGCCTCGGCCAATCGCGACCCACAGCTCAACGACAACCCCGACGCACTCCTGCTCGACCGCCCGAACCGGCGCAGCTTCACCTTTGGTGCGGGACGCCATCAATGTCCGGGGCAGACACTGGCGTTGAGCATCGCTGGCGCTACCGTCCGGCACATTCTGGCGATGAAGCCGGGACTGGACCGCCTGACCTGGGATTACCGCCCGTCCGCCAATGGACGAGTTCCGTTGTTCAGGGATCGGCCGGTCGCTTGATCGACGCTCAGTCCAACTGCCCAACCCGGGCAGCATCCGGCCAGAACAACGCCGCCTGCCCCAAACGCACACCCTGCTGATCAACCAGCGTCCACACCTTGCCTT
Organism: Pseudomonas laurylsulfatiphila; assembly: GCF_002934665.1. Lineage (GTDB taxonomy): Bacteria > Pseudomonadota > Gammaproteobacteria > Pseudomonadales > Pseudomonadaceae > Aquipseudomonas > Aquipseudomonas laurylsulfatiphila. The sequence continues at coordinate 413,950 of NZ_NIRS01000001.1, forward strand.
CATGAATCATGAAGGCATTGCCCTGGCGATCCACCCGATAGCCACTGTAGCCATGAGCAATGCCATGGGCCGTGACTTGCTCCAGAAGCCTCTGGCGCATGTCCCGGTCCAGCGGCGAGGCGCTGAAGCGTGAGGGCATGCCCAGAAACTCCGGGCGCGGGTACTTGAAGCACGCCAGCGCCTGTTCATTGGCGTAGAAGAAAAGTGGGTCGTCTTCAGTACCGTGAGCCAGCAAACTGTAGGGCGCGTGGGCGTGCAGCCAGTGCAGGCGCTCCCATCCTGCCAGGGACTGCGGCGCTGGCAGGTGTTCGCCGGTCCAGTGCCGATAAGACTCGTCCAGCAGTTCGATCGCCATGGCGTATTCGTTGATTGGCAACCCGCCCTCTCCTCTTCAGATCCTGGTTTCAAACCCGGCCCAGCCTATCCAAAGCCGCCTGAAAAGTCCTGCTGCCCGGTTGATTGGTTACACCGGGTTAAAACAGTCATGACGGGAAGTGCGTTTATCCCGCAGGCCTTTCTCCATAAAGTCACCTGGATCATGGTGAACAACGAGGCTCGATTGATGCAGACCCCACTGGACAAGTCACTGAGTGTTTTTGCGCGGGCCGACCTGCTGCAAGGTCCCACGCCCATTCAGCGGGCTGCGCGACTCGAACAACGGCTGGGCCTGGACAAACAGGGGATCGGCCTGTTTCTCAAACGCGATGACCACATGTTGATCGGCGCGGGCGGCAACAAGCTGCGCAAGCTTGAATTCCACATCGGCGCGGCGCAGCAAGCCGGGATCGATACGATCATTACCGTGGGCGGCATCCAGTCCAATCATGCTCGTTTGACCGCCGCGGTGTGCGCTCGGCTGGGTATCGCCTGCGAACTGTTCCTGACCCGGGCCGTGGCCAAAGCCGAGGTGGATTACGAACTCAATGGCAACGTGCTGCTCGACCAGTTGTTCGGCGCGCAGATGCAGGTGTTTGCCGGCGGTACCGACTCACTGGCCAAAGCCGAGGCCAGGGCGGCGCAGCTTCGGGATTGCGGACGCAAGGTGATGGTGCTGCCGACCGGTGGTTCAACGCCCCTGGGTAGCCTGGGTTATGCCCGCTGCGCAGCGGAAATCGCCCGGCAAGAGGCCGAACTGCAACTCACGTTCAATCAAGTGGTGGTCCCCAATGGCAGCGCCGGGACGCATGCCGGGCTCGCGGCGGGCTTCCAGTTGCTGGGCCGGGGTACATCCGTGGTCAAATCGTTCTCGGTGTTGTCCGACCAGGACTCGTCAGCAGCGAGAACCCTGCAACTGACCCGCGAGACATTGGCGCTATTGGGCAGTGACGCCGAGGTGCAGACGGCCGGGATGGTGATCGACGGCAGCCAGTTGGGTGCGGGCTATGGCCTGCCAACCGCCGCCATGCAGGACGCGGTACGCTTGATGGCGCGTGCCGAAGGCCTGCTGGTCGACCCGGTGTACTCCGGCAAGGCCTTTGCGGGAGTACTGGCCGACCTGCAGCAGGGGCGTTTTGGCCCCGGGGACAATGTACTGTTCGTCATGACCGGTGGAACACCCGGCCTGTATGCCTACCGGGAAACCTTTCAGGTCTGACGGTCAATCATCCCGCGTCAGCACTTCCAGCAATTCAATTTCGAAGATCAGGTTCGAATTCGGCGTGATCTTGCCCATGGTGCGTTCGCCATAGGCCAGGTGCGCCGGCACCAGCAACTTGCGCTTGCCACCGACCTGCATGCCCATGATGCCCTGGTCCCAGCCCTTGATGACCCGCCCGGTGCCGATCACGCACTGGAAGGGTTTGCCCCGGCTGTAGGAAGAATCGAATTCGGTCCCGTCCTCCAGCCAGCCACGGTACTGGGTGGTGATCAGCGCGCCTTTTACCGCGGCTTTTCCGTCACCCAACTGCAGATCGATTACCTGAAGCTCGTCATTCATTGAATTCACTCGTATGCTCACTCGCCCTCAAGGGCCTGATGGGCGCCGTTTTCCCAGAATTGCCCGCGATTGGCAACCATTGCCGTCTCCGCGCGCGGCGTTCAAAGCTGTTGGCTGAACTAAAATAATCAACTATTACCCGTACGGTTCAACGCCCTGATGGCCATGCCCGAATGATCCTGCTCTGGACCAGCGTCATCCTTGGTTCAATGACGCTTACCCTGATCGTCGCGCTGGTCTGGCGCGAACACTCGCTGCACAAGCAACTGGCGCAGTACCGCGCGATCATCAACAGCCTGTCCGAAGGCCGGAACATCCACCAGGATGGCGACGTCGAGCGCTTCAAGCGCAGCCAGTACTTCGCTCGCATCGGCACCTGGGATTGGGATGTCGACACCGACCGCCTGTACTGGTCCGACGCGATTTTCGGCATGTTCGGGTTCAAGATCGGCGAAGTGACGCCCTCCTACGCCCTGTTCTGCTCCTGCGTGCATCCTGACGACCGGCTGAGGGTCCGGGCCGGTGAACTGCGTTGCCTGGAAACCGGCGAAAACCATGATGAGGAATACCGCGTGGTCTGGCCCGACGGCACGATCCGCTGGCTGCGGGAAACCGGCAACGTGGTCAAGAATGACCACGACGAAACCATCAAGATGATGGGCGTGGTACGCGACATCACCGAAGAAAAGGCCTCGGCCAACTACCTCAAGCACCTGGCCCACTACGACCCGCTGACCGGCCTGCCCAATCGCCTGGTGCTCGAAGAGCGCCTGTCCGAAGCACTGGAGCAGGCGCGCGCCAGCGCAACGCGGGTAGCGCTGGTGTTTGTCGATCTCAATGGATTCAAGGCCATCAATGACCGCTATGGCCATGCGGCCGGTGACCACGTGTTGGTCACTACCGCCACACGGCTCAAGCGCATCCTGCGCGGCACCGACACCGTCGCGCGGATCGGTGGCGACGAATTCGTGGTCATCCTCCAGGGCTTGCCCCAAGGCGAAAACCTGCAAGACGAAGCGCGCAGCATCTGCCAGACAATCTTCGTCGAACTCTCCCCGCCCATCACCATCGGCAACGACCAGCGCCACATCGGCACCAGCCTGGGCGTCGCCATGTTCCCCGATCATGCGCCGAGCATCGACCGCTTGCTGCACATTGCCGACCTGGCGATGTACGAGGCCAAGCGCAGCGGGAACAATCAGTATCGGCTGGGCACCGAGAGCGTGGTGCGGGCGCACAGCGAATAGCGTTTCCTCCTGGCATGCATTGATCCGCTTTGCACATCAATGCATGCCAACAATGCAATTAACATATCGATGCCCCTGCTCCACTATCCGCCCTAATAAGAACCGTGTGCCGCGTCCAGCCGGCGCACGTCATAAAAGCGGTGGAGTACAGATCAATGACAGCATCAATCCAACGGCCCGCGACTGCCGGTCGCTCCCGGGCCAGTGCAATCTTCCGGGTTACCTCGGGCAACTTCCTCGAACAGTTCGACTTCTTCCTTTTTGGTTTCTATGCCACGCAGATCGCTGCCGTGTTCTTTCCGGCCAGCAGCGAATTCGCCTCGCTGATGATGACCTTTGCCGTGTTCGGCGCAGGCTTTCTGATGCGTCCGTTGGGCGCCGTGGTGCTGGGTGCCTATATCGATGACGTGGGTCGACGCAAAGGGTTGATCGTGACCCTGTCGATCATGGCCAGCGGTACGGTGCTGATTGTGCTGGTGCCCGGTTACGAAACCATCGGTTTGTTCGCCCCGGCCCTGGTGCTGATCGGGCGGCTGTTGCAGGGCTTTTCCGCCGGTGCGGAACTGGGTGGCGTGTCGGTGTATCTCGCGGAAATCGCCACACCCGGCCACAAGGGCTTTTTCACCAGTTGGCAGTCGGGCAGCCAGCAAGTGGCGATCATCGTCGCCGCCGCACTGGGTTACGCCTTGAACCAGTGGATGGCGCCGAGTGTGATTACCGACTGGGGCTGGCGGATTCCGTTCTTCGTCGGCTGCATGATCGTGCCCTTCATCTTCCTGCTACGCCGCAACCTGGAAGAAACCGAAGAGTTCGCCACCCGTAAACACCGCCCGAGCATGGGTGAGGTGTTCCGCACCCTGGGACAAAACTGGCTGATCGTGTTCGCCGGCATGATGATGGTCGCCCTGACCACCACCGCTTTCTACCTGATCACGGTGTACGCACCGACCTTCGGTAAAACCGTCCTGCACCTGAGCACGTCCGATGCGCTGCTGGTGACATTGCTGGTGGGTGTTTCGAACTTCATCTGGCTACCGATTGGCGGTGCACTTTCGGACCGTATCGGTCGACGCCCGGTGTTGATCACCATGGCCTTGCTGGCCATCGCCACCACTTACCCGGTGCTGACCTACCTGGTGAACGCGCCCAGCTTCATCCACATGCTGCTGGTGCTGTTGTGGCTGTCGTTCATCTACGGCCTGTACAACGGCGCGATGATCCCGGCGCTGACGGAGATCATGCCCGTGGAAGTCCGGGTGGCCGGTTTCTCCCTCGCCTATAGCCTGGCCACGGCCGTGTTCGGCGGGTTCACTCCAGCGATGTCGACCTTGCTGATCCAGTACACCGGCGACAAGGCGGCGCCAGGCTACTGGATGAGCTTTGCAGCACTGTGCGCGCTGTGCGCGACGCTCATGCTCTATCGCCGCGCCTCGAATCATCTGCAACCGGTGGCGTCGTGAACCTGCCCTTGATCGAGAACACAATCATGAAAAAACAGTTCGGTTTTGCCGCCATCGCGTTGGTGGCAAGCCTTGGATTGAGCGGCATTGCCCAGGCTGAAGAGATCCGTGTGATAACCTCAGGCGGCTTCACGGCGGCCTACAAGATCCTCGGCCCGAAGTTCGCCGCCGCCACCGGCAACACCCTCGACACCGCGCTCGGTCCCTCCATGGGCAAGGCCCCGGAAGCGATTCCCAATCGCCTGGCCCGGGGTGAGCAAGCCGACGTGGTGATCATGGTCGGCTACGCACTGGACGACCTGATCAAACAAGGCAAGGTCGACCCTGCTTCACGGGTCGAACTGGCGGATTCGCGCATTGGCCTGGTGGTGCGCGAAGGTGCACCGAAGCCGGACATCAGCAATGTCGAGGGCCTGAAAAAGACATTGCTCGAGGCGAAATCGGTGGCCTACTCCGACAGTGCCAGCGGCGTGTACATCGAGCAGCAGCTGTTCAAGCGCCTGGGGATCGAAGACCAGCTCAAGCGCAAATCGACGATGGTGCCGAAAATCCCCGTGGGCTCCGTGGTTGCCACCGGCGACTATCAATTGGGCTTTCAGCAGGTCAGCGAATTGTTGCCGGTGCCGGGGGTCAGTTTCGTGGCGAAGATTCCGGAGTCCGTACAATCGGTGACCCGGTTTGCCGCCGGCATCCCGGTAGGGGCACAGCACCCGGCCGAAGCCAAGGCCTTGCTGGAATACCTGGCCTCGACCCAGGCTCAACCGGATGTGAAAGCGACCGGACTGGACTCGGTCAGTCGCTGACCGACGGCTGCAGGACTTTCATCTCCACCACCAGCCGTTCCAGTTCCAATGCGGCCGGGGTCAGGGTTCGACCCCGGCGCTTGATCAGACCGACGCTGCGCATCACTTGCGGATCGGTCAGCGGCACCCGCGTCAGGATCGGATGATCCGCCGCCGGCATCGCCATCAACGGCACCGCCGCCACGCCCAACCCGGCCTCCACCAGACCGATCATGGTGGTCACATGACGGGTTTCACAAATACTCGACCGCTGCGGCACCACGCCGGTCAACGCCTGATCCAGCAGAAAACGGTTGCCCGAGGTTTTATCCAGCGAGATGTAATCCTGCCGATAGAACTCGTCCCAGGTGACACTGCTTCGCCCCGCCAGCGGATGATCGCGCCGGCACGCTACGACATACCCTTCCTGCACCAGGGGCTCGAAATCCACTTCGGCCTCCAGCGTACCCATGAAGCTCAGGCCGAAATCCGCTTCGCCATTGACCACCGCGCTCAAGACGTCGTGGGCGCTGGAGTCCAGCACCTTGACCTTGATCCGCGGAAACTGCCGGTGATAGTGCGCGATCACCCGCGGCATGAAGTAGTAAGCCGCCGAGGGTACACAGGCGACCGTGACATGGCCGAGCCGGGTCGAAGCGACTTCGCTGATGCCCAGCAATGCGACGTCCAGATCGTCCAGCAGGCGCTCGACGCTGGGCATGAAACCCCGTCCGGCCTGGGTCAGGCTGACCTTGCGCGTGGTGCGCTCGAACAGGCGCACGCCAAGGGCATCTTCGAGTTTTTCGATCCGCCGGCTCAACGCGGGCTGGGAAATGCGCACCGTATCGGCGGCCTTGCGAAAGCTGCCCTGCTCGACCACCGCACGGAAGGCCTGCAGGTCATTGAGGTCGAAGTTGATCGCCATGGGGTTACTCGCAAGCGACGCTGATTGATCAGCTAATCCTATAAATGTAACTAACTAATGCAAATTGTAACATCTGTGGCCGAGCGCGTTGCTGACGCCGAAGGGCTCAGCCTTTATTCTTGTCACCCCCGCTGTACCGAGTCCTGGAGTTTTCCAATGCCCCATGAAGGCAACCTGCTACAAGCCGCTGTCGTGTTTCTGATGGCGGCCGTGCTCATCGTTCCATTGGCCAAGCGCCTGCAACTGGGGGCGGTCCTGGGTTATCTGTTCGCCGGGGTGATCATCGGCCCGTCGGTGCTGGGCCTGATCGACAACCCGCAAAGCGTCGCGAACATTTCCGAACTTGGCGTGGTGTTGCTGCTGTTCATCATCGGTCTGGAGCTGTCGCCGCGACGCTTGTGGGTGATGCGCAAATCAGTGTTCGGCGTGGGCCTGGCGCAAGTGCTGTTGACCGGCACGGTGATTGGCGTGGTGGCTTTGTGGTTGTTTGGCCAGCCGTTGAACACCGCGATCGTCCTCGGCCTGGGCCTGGCGCTGTCGTCCACGGCGTTCGGCCTGCAAAGCCTGGCTGAACGCAAGGAGCTGACCAGCCCCCACGGGCGATTGGCGTTCGCAATCCTGTTGTTCCAGGACATCGCTGCAATACCCTTGATTGCCATGGTGCCGTTGCTGGCCGGTGGCGATCACAGCACCAGCGCCAGCGAAAACCTGAACCACGGCCTGCAAGTGCTGGCCAGCATCGCCGTGGTGGTGATCGGCGGGCGTTACCTGCTGCGGCCGGTGTTCCGCGTGGTGGCCAAGACCGCATTGCCGGAGGTCTCCACCGCCACGGCGTTGCTGGTGGTGATCGGCACGGCCTGGTTGATGGAGCTGGTCGGTATTTCCATGGCCCTTGGCGCCTTCCTCGCCGGCCTGCTGCTGGCAGACTCCGAGTATCGCCATGAACTGGAAGCTCAGATCGAACCGTTCAAGGGCCTGTTGCTGGGGCTGTTTTTCATCAGCGTCGGCATGGGCGCGAACCTGAGCCTGTTGCTGAGCACGCCGGTCGCGGTGCTGGGCCTGACCCTGCTGCTGATCGCGATCAAACTGCCGCTACTGTTTATTGTCGGTCGCCTGGCCGGAGGGTTGAAGAACGTCAGTGCGATCCGCCTGGGTATCGTGTTGGCGGCCGGTGGTGAATTTGCCTTTGTGGTGTTCAAGATCGGTCGCGACCATGGGCTGTTCGCCGCCGGGCTGTATGACTTGCTGGTGTTGACCATCACCCTGTCCATGGCCGTGACGCCGCTATTGCTGCTGGTTTGCGCACGCCTGGTCAGCCCGAAGGTGCAACCTGTGGAAGTGCCGGAGAAGTTCCGCGAAATCGACGCCGACGCGCCGCGGGTGGTGATCGCCGGCATGGGCCGCATGGGCCAGATCGTTGCGCGGATTCTGCGCGCGCAGAACATCAAGTTCGTGGCCCTCGACACCTCGGTGGAAACCATCGAACTGTCCCGCAGCTTCGGTGGCGTGCCGGTGTTCTACGGCGACCCGATGCGCCCGGAAATCCTCAGCGCGGCCAAGGTCGGCGAAGCCGAGTTTTTTGTGATCGCCACAGACGACCCGGACACCAACATCAAGACCGCCGAGCTGGTGCGCAAGCTCTATCCGCATATGAAAATCATCGCCCGCGCGCGTAACCGTCAGCATGTGCACCGGCTGATGGACGTCGGTGCTCACGCCGTGCGCGAGACCTTTTTTTCGAGCCTGGAAATGAGCCGGCAAACCTTGATCGGCTTGGGATTGACCCAGGCCCAGGCCGATGCACGGATCAAGCGTTTCAAGCAGCACGACGAAGAGGTGCTGGAAGCCCAGCACGCGGTGTATGACGACGCGGTGAAAGTGATGCAGACAGCGCAGGAAGCGCGGGTGGAACTGGCCAGGTTGTTCGAGTCGGATCAATTGCAGGAGCAGGCGGGCAAGAAATGAGGTGATTATTCGGGCCTCATCGCGAGCAGGCTCGCTCCCACATTGGATCTATGTCGCTCATACGCTCTTCTGTGGGAGCGAGCCTGCTCGCGAAGAACGATAACGCGGTGTGACGGATCAACAACTACCAAGGAACCACCATGGCTGACCAACCTGCCCCCGCCCTCAAGGAAATCTTCAACGCCGAGCGCCTCAAGCACATCGCCACAGAGATGACGGCGGTGTATCCCGATTTTGACGGCCAGAAATTCCTGAAGCTGGCCCAATCCGGCCTGGCAGACCTCAGCGTCATGCAGCGCATGGCCCGGGTCAGCGAATGCCTGCACGCGGTACTGCCGCTTGACTATGAAGCATCGCTGCAGGTGCTGCGCGCCCTCGCCCCGCGCCTGAACAGCGGTTTCGTCAGCATGTGCCTGCCGCAGTACGTCGCCCGCTACGGCGCCCATGCATTCGAGCAGTCGATGGACGCGCTGAAGTACTTCACCGCTTTCGGCTCTTCGGAATTCGCGATCCGCCACTTTCTGCGCAGCGACCTCGAGCGTTCGCTCGAGCTGATGCACGGCTGGTCACTGGATGACAACGAGCACGTACGACGCTTGGCCAGTGAAGGTTGCCGACCACGCCTGCCCTGGTCATTCCGCCTGGAACCCGTCCAGGCCGACCCGACACTCGCCGCGAAAATCCTCGACAACCTCAAGGCCGACACCAGCCTGTACGTGCGCAAATCCGTGGCCAACCACCTCAACGACATCACCAAGGACCACCCCGGCTGGGTGCTGGACCTGATCGAAGGCTGGTCGCTGGACAACAGGCACACCGCATGGATCGCCAGGCACGCCCTGCGCAGCCTGATCAAACAGGGCAACCAGCGGGCACTGGCAATCATCGGCGCGGGCGGCAAGCCTGAAGTCGAGATCGTCGATGTGAAAGTCGAACCGCCGGTGATTGGCCTGGGAGAAAAGATCACCCTGTCGTTTGCCATCAGATCCACCGTTGAAAGCAGCCAGCGCCTGGTGATCGACTACGCCATCGATTACGTCAAGGCCAACGGCAGCACCTCGGCGAAAGTCTTCAAGCTCAAGGCGCTGACGCTGCCCGGCAACGCCAGCGAAGCCGTCAGCCGTGGGCAGCAGATCAAGGAACTCACCACCCGCCGGCATTATGCGGGGCGCCATGCGGTGCATGTCATGGTCAATGGCGAAAGGCTGGCCAGCACGGCGTTCGAGATTGTTGCTTAAGCCTCAAGATGGATATCGTATGTGCCACCTTCGCGAGCAGGCTCGCTCCCACAGGGGGCAGTGTTGCCACATGTTTTGCGAACGACGCTAAACCAGTGTGGGAGCGAGCCTGCTCGCGAAGGCGGCAGTTCAGGCACCGCCTAACAACAACCCCTGCTCCCGCTCACACAACTCCACCACATAATCCCAAAGCACCCGCAACCGCACCGACTTGTGCAACTCCCGGCGAGTGCTGATCCAGTAACTGCGCTGGATGCTTTCGTCCGGCAATAGCGGCACCAACCCCGGATCGGCACTGGCCATGTAACACGGCAGCACCGCGATCCCCAGGCCCGAGCGCGCAGCCTGTTGCTGGGCGATCACGCTGGTGCTGTGAAACACCACCTGCGGGTTGCGGCAGAAGCTGTTGAGGAACATCAATTCCTGGCTGAACAGCAGGTCGTCGACATAGCCGATCCAGGCGTGACGCCCCAGGTCCTCGCGACTGCGCAACGGCGGTGAACGATCGAGGTACTCCTGGCTGGCGTAGAGCGCCAGGCGATAGTCGGTGAGTTTGCGGGTGACCAGCATGTCGGCGGCCGGACGTTCGAGGTGGATGCTGATTTCTGCCTCGCGGTTGAGGATGCTGACAAACCGTGGCACCGCCACCAGTTCCACTTCCAGCCCCGGATAGCGTTCGAACAAGCCGTTCATGCGGCTGGCGAGGAACATGATGCCCAGGCCTTCGGTCACCCCGACGCGAATCTTGCCCAGCGGCGCGGTGGATTGGGTGATTTCCTCCTGGGCCAGCAACGCCACGTTCTCCATCGCCTCGGCGTGTTTAAGCAACGCCTCGCCCGCCGGGGTCATCTCGTAACCCTGGGCATGCTGGACGAACAATGCCGTACCGAGGCTCTTTTCAATGGCCTCGATGTGCCGCGCCACGGTGGCATGGGTGGTGTTCAAGCGCCGGGCAGCCGTGAGCAAACGCCCGCTGCGCTGCAATTCGAGAAAAAACCGCAGGTCATTCCAGTCGAACATGAAGCGTCCTTGTTCGTTGCCGTTCGGGATGCTGTTTAAAAACGCACAGCGGCTGCGCAAAAACTAACATTCTTTTGACGAAAGCTAACAACTAGGATGACGGACAACAAGAACAACAAAACGAGGTCAGGGATGCAGGCTTCCCTTGATGAATACGATTACATCGTGGTCGGAGCCGGGCCGGCCGGGTGTCTGCTGGCCAATCGACTGTCGGCCAACCCTCGACATCGCGTGTTGCTGCTCGAGGCCGGCGGCCGCGACAACTATGCGTGGATTCACATCCCCGTGGGTTACCTGTACTGCATCGGCAACCCGCGCACCGACTGGTGCTTCAAGACCGAAGCGCAACCCGGCCTGCAAGGTCGCGCCCTGACCTATCCGCGCGGCAAGGTACTGGGCGGCTGCTCATCCATCAACGGCATGATCTACATGCGCGGCCAGGCCGGTGACTACGACCGCTGGGCCGCCGACGGCAACCCCGGCTGGAGCTGGCAAGACGTGTTGCCGCTGTTCAAGCAAAGTGAAAACCACTTCGCCGGCGCCGCCGAATTTCACGGCGACGCGGGTGAATGGCGAGTCGAACGCCAGCGCCTGTCGTGGCCGATTCTCGACGCCTTCCGCAGTGCCGCCGAACAAAGCGGCATCGCCAGCATCGATGACTTCAACCAGGGTGACAACGAAGGTTGCGGCTATTTCCAGGTCAATCAGAAAGCCGGCATCCGCTGGAACGCGGCCAAGGCGTTTCTCAAGCCGATTCGCCAACGCTCCAATCTCACTGTGCTGACCGGTGTCGAAGTCGACCGCGTGCTGCTGGACAATGGCCGCGCCTCTGCCGTCAGCGCCCGCTGGCAAGGCGCGGTGAAGACCTTCAAGGCGCGCAAGGAAATCGTCCTCTGTGCCGGCTCGGTCGGGTCGCCAGGCATCCTGCAACGCTCCGGCATCGGCCCGCGTCCACTGCTGGAACGGCTGGGCATTGGCGTCGCCCATGAACTGCCCGGTGTCGGCGGCAATCTGCAGGATCACCTGCAACTGCGGCTGATCTACAAGCTGGAAAATGCCCGCACCCTGAACCAGATTGCCGGCAGTCTGTGGGGCAAGCTGGGCATGGGCCTGCGCTACCTGTATGACCGCAGCGGCCCGCTGTCCATGGCGCCGAGCCAGTTGGGCGCCTTTGCCCGCTCGGGGCCGGAACAGACGTCAGCCAACCTTGAATACCACGTGCAACCGCTGTCGCTGGAGCGCTTTGGCGAACCGCTGCATACCTTCCCGGCGTTCACCGCATCGGTCTGCGATCTACGCCCGCAAAGCCGTGGCCGGGTCGATATCCGCTCGGCTGATCCGCAACAAGCACCACTGATCCAACCCAATTATCTGAGCCACCCGGAAGACCTGCGGGTCGCCGCCGACGCCATTCGCCTGACCCGGCGCATCGTCGCCGCGCCGGCCCTGCACGCCTTCAATCCGGTGGAATACCTGCCCGGCGCCAGCCTGCAAAGCGAGGAACAACTGCACGAAGCCGCCGCGCGCATCGGCACCACGATTTTCCACCCCGTGGGCACCTGCCGCATGGGCAATGACGCCGACGCCGTGGTCGATGCGCAACTCAAGGTCCATGGCATCCCCGGCCTGCGCATCGCCGATGCCTCGATCATGCCGCGCATCACCTCGGGCAACACCTGCTCGCCGACGCTGATGATTGCAGAGAAAGCTGCGCAGATGATCCTGGCCACGCCAGAACCGCTTTCTGTGGGAGCGAGCCTGCTCGCGAAAGCGGTGGATCATTCACATTGACGTTGAATGACACGACGCCTTCGCGAGCAGGCTCGCTCCCACAAGGATCACATTAGATTCACGGACACTGAGCATTACCCCTGAAATGGAACACGCAACACCAGTGGAACAACAAAAACAATCACTGTGAGGGATACCGGTATGTCAGAACACGTTCAGCCCCTGGAAGCCGTGCGCAGCGCGGGCACCAGCCAGGAAACCCAGAAAGTCATCTTCGCGTCGTCCCTCGGGACCGTCTTCGAGTGGTACGACTTTTTCCTCTATGGCGCCCTCGCGGCGGTCATCAGCAAACAGTTTTTCGCCGGGGTCAACGACACTACGGCGTTCATCTTTGCGCTGATGGCCTTCGCCGCCGGCTTCATCGTCCGGCCGTTCGGCGCGTTGGTGTTCGGTCGGTTGGGGGACATGATCGGGCGCAAGTACACCTTCCTCGCCACCATCATCCTCATGGGCCTGGCGACGTTCTGTGTCGGGCTGCTGCCGACCTACGCCAGCATCGGAATCGCCGCGCCGATCATCCTGGTGGTGCTGCGCATGCTCCAGGGCCTGGCCCTGGGCGGTGAATACGGCGGCGCCGCGACCTATGTCGCCGAGCACGCGCCCATGGGCAAGCGCGGCTTCCACACCAGCTGGATTCAATCCACCGCGACCCTGGGCCTGCTGCTGTCGCTGCTGGTGGTGCTGGGCTGCCGCTACTTCACCGGCGACCAGTTCGAGGTCTGGGGCTGGCGCATTCCGTTCCTGTTTTCCATCGTGCTGCTGGGCATCTCAACCTGGATTCGCCTGAGCCTGCACGAGTCGCCGGCCTTCGTGAAAATGAAAGAGGAAGGCAAGCTGTGCAAACAGCCGATTCGCGACTCCTTCGGCAAGTGGGAAAACCTCAAGGTGGTGTTGATCGCGCTGTTCAGCATCAATGCCGGGCAAGCGGTGACCTTCTACGCCGCGCAATTCTATGTGCTGTTCTTCCTCACCCAGTTCCTGAAAATGGACCCGGCGGTGGCCAACGGCTTGCTGATCGTCAGCGTGACCATTGGCGCCCCCTTCTTCATTTTCTTTGGCTGGCTGTCGGACAAGGTCGGGCGCAAACCGGTGCTGATGATCGGCCTGCTGCTGGCCACCGCGCTGTACTTCCCGATCTTCAAGACCCTGGCCCACTACGCCAACCCGGCCATTGACCAGGCCAGCCGCCAGGCACCGATCACAGTGATGGCCGACCCGGCCACCTGCACCTTCCAGTTCGACCCGGTGGGCAAAGCGAAATTCGACAGCCCCTGCGACAAGGTCAAGACCTTCCTGGTCAAGCAGGGCCTGCCGTACCAGAGCGCAGCGGCCCCGGCCGGCAGTGGCGTGCAGGTGAGCGTCGGTGACGTGAAGATCGATGGTTTCGACGAAGCCGCCCTGCGCGGTGCCGTGACCCTCGCCGGTTACCCGCAACAGGCGGACATGCAACAGATCAACAAACCGATGATCGTGGCGCTGATTGTCGCGCTGATCATCATCTCGGCGATGTGCTACGGCCCGTTGGCGGCGTTGATGGTCGAACTGTTCCCGACCCGCATCCGCTATACCTCGATGTCCCTGCCCTACCACATCGGCAACGGCTGGTTCGGCGGTTTCCTGCCGACGGTGTCGTTCGCGCTGGTGGTGTACACCGGGGATATCTTCTACGGGCTGTGGTATCCAGTGGTGATCACCGGGGTGAGCCTGGTGGTGGGGATGATATGCCTGCGTGAGACGCGTAACGTGGACCTCGACAAGAACTGAGGTTATGCCTGCCGACGAGGGAGCTGGCTCCCTCGTCGCGGCGATCCCCCCCCCGATCAGACCTCGGAGTCAAGCAACTCGAACTTCACCTGATCCGGGTAGAACGCCACGTATTCGCGTATCTGCTGCACCGATATCTTGGGGTTCTCATAACTCCACACGGCATTGGCACTCTCATGCCCCGGCACCTGCAAACTGAAATAACTCGCATCGCCCTTGTACGGGCAATAGCTGGTGTGGTCGGTGCGGGCGAAATATTTCTCGTCAATATCCTCTCGCGGCACGTAGTACACCGGTGGGTAGTTGGCCTCCAGCAAGACCAGGGCCCGCGCCGAAGCGGCCACTTGTATGCCGTGAAACTTTACCAGCAGACAGCCAGGCTGCTCGGCGATGGTGATGACAGGGCTAGGACCGGAGCTTTTCATGGAAAACCTTCCTCATGACGGTAATGGACCTGCAACTCGATGATGTGGGAGCGTGGCTTGCCCGCGATGGGCTGCGCAGCCGCCCCAAAACCTGAAACCACGATTTATCAGGTATAACCCAAGTTTTACCCTCGCGACCGCTTCGCAGCCGAACGGGAGCGACACACAAAGCTGTACATCCATACAGATAAAGATTGCTCCATCGTCCATCAAGCGCCATTCTGTGCACCCCTGACACATAGATCGACGATGGTGGTTATGCGGCTGTACCTCTGTGAAAAACCTTCCCAGGCCAAAGACATTGCGGCCGTCCTCGGCGCCCGGCGCCGGGGCGATGGCTGTTGGTTGGGAACAGACGTCACGGTGACCTGGTGCATCGGCCACCTGCTGGAAACCGCACCGCCGGATGCCTATGACGCGCGCTACAAGCGCTGGGTACTGGCCGACCTGCCGATCATTCCCGAAAAGTGGAAAATGACCGTCAAGCCACGCACCGCCAGCCAATACAAGGCAGTCAAGCGCCTGCTCGGTGAAGCATCCGAACTGATCATTGCCACGGACGCCGACCGTGAGGGCGAGATGATCGCCCGGGAACTGGTGGAGCATTGCCGCTATCGCGGGCCGATCCGCCGCCTCTGGTTGTCGGCCCTGGATGATGCGTCCATCCGCAAGGCCCTCGCGGCACTCAAACCGGGCAACGAGACGTTCAGCCTCTATCACTCGGCCCTCGGGCGTTCCCGGGCCGACTGGTTGATCGGCATGAACATGAGCCGGCTGTTCACCTTGCTGGGGCGCCAGTCCGGCTATCAAGGCGTGCTGCCGGTGGGCCGGGTGCAAACGCCGACCTTGCGCCTGGTGGTGGATCGCGATCGCAACATCGCCGACTTTGTGCCCGTCCCCTATTGGGCCATCGATGTGCAACTGCTGCACAACGGCACCCCGTTCACCGCGCAATGGCGCGCGGCATCCGAGGTTTGCGACGATCAGGACCGCTGCCTGAATCAGGCGCTGGCACGACAAGCGGCAGACGCCATGCGCGGCGCGGCCAGTGCGCGGGTGATCAAGTTGCGCACCGAACGGATGCGCGAAGTGGCCCCGCTGCCGTTCGATCTGGGCACCCTGCAGGAGGTCTGCTCAAAGAAACTCGGCCTCGGCGCCCAGGAAACCCTGGACATCGCCCAAGCGCTGTACGAAACCTACAAGGTCATCACCTATCCGCGCAGTGATTGCGGCTACTTGCCCCTCAGCCAGCACAGCGAGGCACCGGCCATTCTGGCGGCGCTGCGCCAGGCCGACCCGGCGTTGAACGCCTTGCACGATCACCTTGATCCGCAACGGCGCTCACGGGCCTGGAACGATGCCAAGGTCAGCGCTCACCACGGCATCATCCCCACCGCTGCGGCGAAGAACCTCGACAAGCTGGCAGGCAAGCAGCGCGCGGTCTACACGCTGATCCGCGCGCGGTATCTGGCGCAGTTCCTGCCCAATCACGAATACGACCGCACCCAGGCCGACTTCGATTGCGCAGGCGAAGCCTTGCGCGCTGTCGGCAAGCAGATCATCGAACCGGGCTGGAAACGCGCCCTGCCCGAGGCATTGGCTGCGACCAGGGGACGCGAAGCTCCAGCGCCACAGACACTGCCCAACCTGGCCGAAGGCATCGATTGCGCAGTGGCCGGCGTGCAACTCAAGGACCTCTGGACGCAACCGCCAAAGCCGTTCACCGAAGGCGATCTGATCAAGGCCATGAAGAACGTCGCCAAACTGGTGGAAGACCCGCTGCTCAAGCAAAAACTCAAGGACACCACCGGCATCGGCACCGAAGCGACCCGTGCGTCGATCATCCAGGGCCTGCTCGACCGTGGTTATCTGGTCAAGAACGGCAAAGCCCTGGCCGCCACGCCGGCCGCGTTCAGCCTGATCGACGCCGTACCACGGGCCATCGCCGACCCGGGGACTACAGCGATCTGGGAACAGGCCCTGGATATGGTGCAAAGCGGGGAAATGAGCCTTGAGGAGTTCGTCACCAAACAGGCGGCGTGGATGAGCAAGCAGGTCAGCCGTTGCGCCGGACTGAGCCTGACCATCAGCGGTCCGCCGCCCAGCGGATCCGCCGCAGCCCCCTGGAAGAAAAAGCGCAAGAGCGCTCCGCGCAAGCCAGCGAGCGGCACCAAGCGCAGGGCAAAACCGGCAAGCAAAACGTAGACCTGACACTGAGCCTTTGTGGCGAGGGAGCTTGCTCCCGTTGGGCCGCAGAGCGGCCCCACTCCCTAACAAAATGAATGGGCCTGCTGCGCCCGAACGCGGACCGGTCCAGCGGGAGCAAGCTCCCTCGCCACGGATCGTGCGACGCCGACCATAATCTATGGTGTCCCTTGACCGATCAGGAGCCACCCCCCGTATGTCTTCAATAGAACTGCACGCCGCCCAACGCGACGAACTGGAAACCATCGAAAACCTGATGCAGTTCTACACCTACGACTTCAGCGAATGGCTGCCGCTAAAGCTGGGTGAATCCGGATTCTTCAACATCCTGCCCATGCCGGAGTACTGGCGACACCCGGCCACCCGACCTTTCCTGATCAAGGTCGACGGGGAACTGGCCGGGTTCGTGACCGTCGATAACCGGATTCATCTCCCCGGCGCCGACTACAACATCGGCTATCTGTTTGTCAGTCGACGCTTCCGTGGCCGGGGTGTCGCGCGATTTGTCGTTTCCACCCTCTTGAGCCAATTACCCGGTCAATGGCAGATTTTCCATCTCGAGGCGAATCAGCCGGCACGACTGTTCTGGGCCACCGTGATGCCGGGGCTCGGCGTTGGCGCGTTCACCTTGCATCAGCAGGTGGTAGACGGTCATCCCTGCACTTTTTACCGCTTTGCGTGTCCGCCTTTGTCGTCCTGATCGACACGCCCTCGTCTCCCCTCGCTAATTCCGAACAGCTTTGTCCGACAATATGTAGTGACTGAAAATAATCACTACAAAACCGTTGACGCCTCCGTTTTGCCCTTGCATGATGCAGACGTCTCCCCGATCGGGAGTACAGGCAACACGTTTGAGCAAGCTCGTCTGACCGCCGAGCTGTTTTTCCCGGATACACGCTGCCCACAAGGCAGATTGAAGAAGCTGACCTGGCCTGAACGTCCAGTACAAGGGCGAGAAGTCTTGGCGAGCAATCCTCATGATGCTTGTGGCCGACCCTGAAAATGTCGGCAGTGGCCTTAAGGTTTTCGCCGCTTCTCTTCGTTGTGACGCTTTTGCGTAGCAGTTATTCAACACGACTACATGCAACAGACGCAGGACCCCGCCCGATAAGGCGGTCGAACGCTGACGTCCTGGTTTCGGTGCCAGGGATCAACTAACCGATGGGCTACCTGTATTAGCGAATCAACTTTGAAAGATCACCAATTGGTCAAGGGGCTTTATGATGAATCTGAACAATCAACCAACTATCGATGAACTGGCTCGTATGTTCGCTGCAAAGAAAGACAGCCACGACAGCCATATTCTCTGGATCAGCAAGTGTGGCCAGGTTCATATCGACTGCCTGTCGCCGCACGCCCACGAAGCAGAGTTCGACCAGAACAACCAGAACCTGCTCGCCCGACTGAAGATGTACCGTCGCGGCCAGGGCTATGTCGGCAAGAAGGCAGCGGCCGACAAGGACTTCATCGGTAATGTTCTGCAAACCCTGAAACAGGCCTGGGCCTCGATGCAGAATCAGAACGAAGTTCGGGTGATTGACCGGTTCTACTAATTGAATGAGTCGTCACTGACTGATTGAAAAACAGGGCCTGCTCCCAATAAGGAGCAGGCCTTTTTTTATGCCTGAACGAAGATCAACTGTGGGAGCGAGCCTGCTCGCTCCCACAAGGGTTCGCGGTGATCAGAAAAGATCAGACCCCAACACCAGATCCACAAACGCCACCGACGCCGCACTGTGGTAGTTGTTCTTGCGCCGCAGCAACGCGGCCCCGCGTTCAGGCGCCTCCCCCTGCATGGAAAGCTTGCGCAGTGCCCGATCCTGAGTGGCGATGGGTTCCGGCAGGATGGTGGCGATGGTGGAGTGCCGGATGACTTCCAGCAGCGTGTTGACCGAGTTCACTTCAATCACCACTTTGGGCGTGATCTGCGCCTCAGCGAAAAACTCATCGATGCATGTGCGAGTGATGTAATCCGGGGTCAGCAGCGCAAACTCAAGTTGAGCCACCTCTTGCGCGGACAACGCGTCCTGATGCTCGTAAAGCGGATGATCGCGCCCGACCATCAACCCCAAGGTCTCGGTAAACGCCGGGATCGATTCGATGTCGGCGCTGCGCACCTGATCAAACGCAATCGCGATATCCAACGAATCATCCGCCAGCCCGGCTTCGATCCCGTCCATCGACAACTCGAAAATCTCCAGGTGGATGTTCGGGTAGCGCGCCACGTAGTCGCGCACCAGCGGCCCTACCAGATAAGCCATGAAAGTTGGCGTCATGGCCAGGCGCAAGGTGCCGCGGGACAAATCCTTCACATCATGCAACGCACGCTTGCCCGCCTCCAGTTCCACCAGTACCCGCCGCGCGCATTCAATGTAAGCCTGGCCGGCATCGGTGGGCCTGACCGTGCGCGAGGTGCGGTCGAACAGGCTCACCCCCAGTGATTCTTCCAGTTGGCGGATCTGCTGCGACAAGGTCGGCTGGGACACATGCAGCACTTCGGCGGCGCGCGTGAAACCACCCTGGTCGGCTACCGCCAGCAGGTAACGCAAATGGCGAAGCAACATCGGTCTCTCCATCTATAGGCAGCGCTTATGCTTTGCATTGTATATCGGTCTTGGACGCTATGGATGGATCGGCAGAAGATGGCCCCACACCCAAGCAACGCCACTCCCGATAGGAGAATCACCATGCAACAGTCCCACGCCCACAACGACCCAAGCCTGGCCCTGACCACTTCTGTCCTTGATGCCAAGGCGCGCAAGAACCTGTCGTGGCAGGACCTCGCCGATGGCACCGGCTTGAGCCTGGCCTACGTCACCGCCGCCCTGCTCGGTCAACACCCGCTGCCGGAAAGCGCCGCCAAAGTGGTCGGCGACAAACTCGAACTGGACGCCGATGCCGTGACCCGGTTGCAGATCATCCCGCTGCGCGGCAGCCTCTCGGGTGTGCCGACCGACCCGACCATCTACCGCTTCTACGAAATGATCCAGATCTATGGCACCACCCTCAAAGCCCTGGTTCATGAGCAGTTCGGCGACGGCATCATCAGCGCGATCAACTTCAAGCTCGACATGAAGAAAGTCGAAGATCCGGAAGGCGGCTCCCGCGCCGTCATCACCCTCGACGGCAAGTTCCTGCCGCTGCGTCCTTTCTAAGTTGCTACCGGCCCGCACGCCCCGTGCGGGCCGAAACCTGCTCACCCATGAGGACTCGATCATGAAAGCGCTCATCGACGGTTTCCTGAAGTTCCAGAAAGAAGCCTTTCCGCAACGCACCGACCTGTTCAAGCACCTGGCCACCACCCAGCATCCGGGCACGCTGTTCATCACCTGCTCCGACAGTCGTGTCGTGCCGGAACTGTTGACCCAGCAAGAGCCCGGTGAACTGTTCGTGATCCGCAACGCCGGCAACATCGTGCCGTCCTACAGCCCGCATCCGGGTGGCGTATCAGCCACGGTCGAATACGCCGTCGCGGTGCTCGGCGTCACCGACATCGTGATCTGCGGCCATTCGGACTGCGGCGCCATGACCGCGGTGGCCAAGTGCACCTGCATGGATCACCTGCCCGCCGTCAGCGGCTGGCTGCAACACGCCGAGTCGGCGAAAGTGATCAACGAAGCCCGGCCACACGCCAGTGAAGCGGCCAAGGTCAGTTCGATGGTGCGGGAGAACGTCATCGCCCAACTGGCCAACATCCAGACGCACCCGAGCGTGCGACTGGCCCAGGAAAAAGGCCTGTTGAACCTGCATGGCTGGGTGTACGACATCGAGACCGGCTCGATCGACGCGCTGGATGCCGACAGTCGCAGCTTTGTGTCGCTGGTCGAGCATCCGGGCACTTGTGCGGTATCGGCCAAGGCGATCAAAGCCGCTTGACCGGAACCACCGGTTGTTGAAAAAAGTGACCGCCCTTGCAGCGGTCACTGGTTCCGCTGCCTCAGCGTTTGACGCCCAGATCGATCTGGGTCATGCGGCTACGAATGGTGAACACGCCATCACCCGAGAGAATCGCGCTGCGCGCAAACAGGCGCCCGCTCTCCCAGTTCGAAAGGCCCAGTTCCGGCTTGTTCAACGCGTACTGGCCGTCGACCCAACGGGTGATGCCATTGCCGACAAAAGGCGCGTTGACCGCGTTGTAGAAACGCTCCTGGGCCTCGGCACTTTCACTGATCAAGGACACGGTGAACTGCGGGCTGTAGCGATTGAACAAGGCAATGGCACTGTCCAGGTCGTCGACGATTTTCAGGCTGACTTCCGGGGTTTCTTCCCACTCCCATTCGCGGCCCAATTGATCTTCCGGCAACGGCTCGGCCTGGGCTTCGGTCTGATAGCCTTCAGCGCGGTACACCTCCACCGTTGCGGTCAACCAGTCTTGCGCCAGGTTCGACTCGCTGCCTTCAACGATGTGCAGCTTGCAGCCCTGCCCCCGCGCAGTACCGGCCTGCTTGAGTGCATCGAGGAACAGCGGCACCAGTTCAGCGGCGCGGTCGCGGTGGATCAGGCAGACGTTCAGGGTGTTGCAGACTTTGCGGTCCAGGGAGTTGCGCACCACGGCGGCAAAGCGCTGGGCGTCGGCATCGGCGTTGGCGATCAGCCAGGCGCCACCGGTGCCGTGCAGGCTGACCGCCGTGCCGGCCTGCTGCGCGATGCTGCCCAACTGGCTGACGGCGCGACCCGAACCACGGGCTACCGCCAATGACAGGCGCCGGTCAGCGAACATCGCCCAACCGGCGGCGTGGTTGACGCTTTCCACCAGCGACACCGCACCGGCCGGCAAGCCGGCGTCGCTCAGTGCAGGGTTCAGTGCATGGGTAACGATCGCCTGGGCCGTGCCCAACGCATCGCTGCCGATGCGCAGTACGGCGGTGTTGCCAGTGCGCAACACACCGGCCGCATCGGCAAACACATTCGGCCGGCCTTCGAAGACGAACGCGACAATGCCCAACGGCGAGACCACTTGCTCGACTTTCCAGCCATCGTGTTCGACGCAGCTGATCACCTTGCCACGACTGGCCGCTGCATCACGCCACGCGCGCAGGCCGGCGATCATGTCGCGACGCATGCGCTCATCGGCCAGCAACCGGGTGGTCGAGCGACCGCGCGCCTTGGCCCGTTCAATGTCGGCCAGGTTGGCGGCCTCGATCAAGGTCCAGCATTCCGGGGTTTCCAGGCGCTGGGCAAACAGGTCGAAGAAGGCGCTGATCGCTTGATCGGACACCGCCGACAGCGCGGTAAACGCCGCCTGGGCGCGCTCGATCGCGACATTGGCCGCTTGCTGGTCCGCCACGGGGATCAACAACAACTCGCCGCTGACCTGCTCCACCAGCAGGTGATCACCGGGCTGGAAGCGTTGCGCCAGTTCGGGGCTGACGACAGTGACACGATTGCCGGCGAAAGGGATGGGCGTACCAGCGACTAGACGTTCGAGCGCGAGAGACATGAAGCGGTTTCACCATGCAGGGGGCGGCCGGAAAATGTATAGCAATTTCCCTGTGGGAGCGAGCCTGCTCGCGAAGAGGCCATTCCATCCAACATCAATAGCGCCTGACACTCCGCTATCGCGAGCAAGCTCGCTCCCACATTTGTTTGGCGTCGACCAAATCCAGCCCACGACCAACATCCACTGTGGGAGCGAGCTTGCTCGCGATAGCGGCAGGACAGTCAGAATTGATGTCGACTGACACACCGCCTTCGCGAGCAAGCCCGCTCCCACACGGGTTGTGCACTTACGTATCTCAATGTATACAGCCCCGCCCCGGACACACCCCGCACGCAAAACCCCACCCCAACGACACACCGCAGATACACCCCGTTGATGAAATACGCCTGTCGATTGGCCACGCCGATCAAAGCGCTCAACTCACGGGGCATGCCCTTGCCGCGCCTCCCCGACCTGAAGGAGATCATCGTCCATGAACACCACCCTTTCCTCGGCCGTCAAAGGCCTGAACCTGAACCTAGACCGCGCCGGCAACTGGGTTGCGCCCCTGGCGCTGCGAGTGTTCCTTGCCTGGGAATTCCTCGAGTCGGGCCTGGAAAAATTCAACGGCCAGAACTGGTTCGCCGATATCCAGGAGCGCTTCCCGTTTCCGTTCGACCACCTTTCGGCGACGCTGAACTGGGAACTGTCGATGTGGGCCGAACTGATCTTCGCCATGACCTTGCTGGTGGGCCTTGGCACACGCTTCTCGGCGTTGAGCCTGATGGTGGTGACCGTCGTCGCCACCGCCGCCGTGCATTGGCCCGCCGACTGGCACACCCTGAGTGAACTTGCCCAAGGTTACGCCATCAGCAACAAGGGTTACGGCAACTTCAAACTGCCCTTGATCTACCTTGTGGCCCTCACTCCGCTGTTGCTGTCCGGTGCCGGCAAGCTCAGCCTCGACGCACTGCTGGCGCGTTACTTCTGGCGTCGCTGAAAAAAGGGGGCTTCACCGGGACACACAGATTACGAAATATCTGTAGGAGCGAGCCTGCTCGCGAAAAACCTGAGAGCACCGCGGGGTGTCAGGCTCCCCGCATCATCGTTGACCTCCATCGCGAGCAAGCTCGCTCCTACAGATATCGGTGTTCCCCGCAAATACGTGAACAGCCTACCCAATCAATTCCTCCATCCCCATCTGTTCGGCCAGCGTCGGATGCGCACTGCGTTCATGCACATGGGCGTGCGGTGTACGGTCAATCAGCAGGCTCAGCAGTTCCGGGCGACTGTAGTGACCGCGGGAATCCATCATGCGTTTGCGCTTGTCGATCAGGCCCATGTCGAGGTCGGCGATCACCTCGCCCTCACCTTCCTGCAACGAACCCAGCACCGTGCCATCCGGGCTGATGATCGCGGTAAAGCAGCCGCCGGAGATCGGGCCGATGGCGCAGCCGGTATCCGCCATGATCTGCGCCTGTTGCTCGGGGTACAGCCATGCCGTGGAGTTGACCACAAAGCACGCGCCCTCCAGGGCATGCTGGCGGATGCTGACTTCCATTTGCGAGGCGAACAGGGGACCTGCAAACGACCCCGGGTACATCGCCGCATGGATCTGTTCGCCATCGGCCATCAAGGCATAACGGGCCAGCGGGTTGAAATGCTCCCAGCAGGCCAGTTGCCCGATGCGCCCTGCCGCGCTGTCGACGGCCCGCAGGCCGGAGCCGTCGCCCATGCCCCAGATCATGCGTTCATGGTAGGTCGGGGAGATCTTGCGGCGACGCTGGATCAGCGAGCCGTCGGCATCGAACAGCAACTGCGTGTTGTACAGCGTGCCGCCATCACGCTCGTTGACGCCGATGGACACGACCATGCCGACTTGCCTGGCCGCAGCGCCGATGGCATCGGTGGCGGGCGAAGGCACGGTGACAGCCTGGTCCAGCAGCTTGAGGTGTTCGGCGGCCATTTCGAACGGCGACTGTACGAAGGAAAAGTACGGGTAGTACGGCACGACGGTTTCCGGGAACACGGCAAATTGCACGCCCTGTTCACCGAGTTCGAGAATCTTCTGCACCACTTTGTCGACGGTGCCTTCACGGCTGTAAAGAACGGGACTGATTTGTACGGCGGCGGCTTTGACAATGGTCATGGCGGTGATCTCACTGAGGGAATGGTTTCAACGAGATCAAGATTACGCCTATAATATAAAGTCTTGAATGTCGTATACACCACTTTTCAGGACATCAACAAATCAATCCCGACTGGCGCGCTGAATCACCTGCGGCGGCTGCCCGAAGGCACGAATGAAAGCACGACGCATCCGCTCCCGGTCACCAAACCCCGTGTCCGTCGCCACCACATCGATGGAATGACGTCCGGTTTCCATCATCAACCGGGCCGACTCGACCCGCAGGCGTTCGATGGCCTTGGCCGGAGACTGGCCGGTTTCGGCATGAAACACCCGACTGAATTGCCGGGGGCTGAGATTGGCCGCGCTGGCCAGCTCCTCGACCGACAGCGCGGACTTGAGATTCTGCCGGGCGTAGTTCAGCGCGGCCTGAATCCGATCGGTCTTGGGGGCCAGTTCCAGCATCACTGAAAACTGCGACTGTCCGCCGGAACGTCGGTGGTACACCACCAACTGCCGCGCCACCTTGCGTGCAAGGTCGGCGCCCAGATCCTGCTCCACCAGCGCCAACGCCAGGTCCACGCACGCGCTCATGCCCGCCGCCGTCCACAGATGACCATCATTGACGAAGATCCGGTCTTGCTCGACCTTCACGCTCGGGTACGCCTTGCGAAAGGCCGGCACATGCGCCCAGTGGGTGGTCGCCCGCCGACCATCAAGCAAACCGGCCTCCGCCAAAGCAATCGCCCCTGTGCAAATCGAGCCCAGGCGTCGGGTGCCGTGACTGGCGCGGCGCAAAAACGCCAACATGCCCGCAGTGGTCGGGCGGATCAGGTTGTCGCCCAGGACCAGCAGCGTATCGAACGCGCGCTGGTCGAACGCTTCGGTCTGCACAGCAAAACCGGCGGAGGTTTGCACCAAGCCACCCGGCTCGGACAATAAGGCAATGCGGTACAACGGCTCGTCACCGGCACTGTTGGCCAATTCGAAGGCGGCACACATGGCCAGGCCCAGAACCTGAAAACCGGGATAAACAATGAGTCCGATCTGGTGCATGGCGGTATGTCCCTGAACGTGGCATGCCTGATATTCAGGCCAGGATCTGCACTCTAACCCGAACAGCCAGCACCGCACATCTTGATGGAGCGCCTCGCGCATCGGCCGATGGCGACGGATAATGAAGCGGTTTGCATCTCACCGAGGAATGGAAGGATGTCACTGACTCTTTATTTCCACCCGCTCTCGTCGTTCTGCCACAAAGCACTGATCGCCCTCTATGAACTGGACATCGAGTTTGAAAAAAGGGTCATCGACCTGGGCAACGACGCCGACCGGGCCGAACTTCAAGCGCTGTGGCCGATCGGCAAGTTTCCGGTGCTTCGCGATCACACCCGGCAAAAGGATGTGCCGGAGTCGAGTGTGATCATTGAATATCTGGACCGGCTTCATGCAGGCCCGGCACACCTGATTCCCCACGATTGGGAAGCCGCCCTGGAAGTGCGGCTGTGGGATCGCTTTTTCGACCTCCACGTCCAGGTGCCGATGCAGAAAATCGTCGCTGACCGAATCAATGCCGCAAACAGCGAGCTGACCCGCGAGCGCGCCGCACTGACAACGGCGTACGGCCTGCTTGAACGGCAACTGGCGGCAAAGACCTGGGTGGCCAGTCCGGCATTCAGCATGGCCGATTGCGCCGCCGCCCCGGCGCTGTTCTACGCAAGCACCCTCGTCCCCTTTGCCGACGATCATCGTCACTTGAGCGCTTATTTCGACAGGTTGACCGAAAGGCCCTCGGTCAAGCGAGTGATCGACGAGGCAAGGCCTTGGTTTGCCTGGTATCCGTTTGCCGAGGCCATCCCGGAGCGCTTTCGCTAGAGGCACGCGCACAAAGAACGCCCGCGAGCCTTGGCTGCACGCTGGTTCGCAAGGGAGCATCCGGGACATGAACAACGAACGCAAAAAACCGGCGAATCGACGAATAACAACCGCCGGCCGAGTGTTTTCTGATTGAGCAGGAAGAAAAAATGGCAGGGGCGGCTGGATTCGAACCAACGCATGGCAGGATCAAAACCTGCTGCCTTACCGCTTGGCGACGCCCCTGTATCTGTTGCGATGAGTGCCAGGCACTCGCTTTCTTGAGTGGCAACAAGCGCTGTTGCCTGCTTGCGTGACAGGCTCCCTGAGGGCCTGTGCAAGAGTGGGCGGCAATTTACCAACTTTTGACTCGTATGGGAAGCCCCAATAAAACAATTTGTTTTTTAAAACAGACGCTTAGTGTTCAGCCAAGTCCCGGGGAAGTGGTCGGCGCACATTTGGCCCGATCACGTCTGCTACGCTTTTCCCTTAGGGGACGGAATCGGAAATCGTTTGCTCAACACCCCTCCTTTGCCATTAGAGGGCGCAAAATGTGAAAGGCAAATTGATGGGCACCTTTGCAACCATCCTGGTGGTCGGGGCCGCGATTTATGGACTGAACACCTGGGAGCACATTGAGAGCCAGAGACAGGAAACGGTCTGCCGGGCCGCCCGGGAGCATCTCAACGGTCTGGAAACCCAGGCGCGGGCCCTGGCCTCCGGGTTGACGGTCGAAGCCTATGCCGAGGCCGAAAAAGCCGAGGCCGGCCAGTTGGTCCTGGCACTTGATACGGCCAGGAACGAAGCCGAGGTCAATGCCGTCATCGACAAACACGCCGCCGCCATCGAAGCACAGATAACGGCCGAAGACGCCGAGGTCCACTCCCGGAGCGATCAACCCTTCCTCGGCCAGGAACTCAAAAAGCAACGCATCCCCACCGACATCAAACAGGAATTCAAACGAGCTGAAAAAGCCGTCCTCGAGACCTGTGGATAGCGTCGACTGCCGCTCCGGATTTGTCGCCAGCGTCTAGACTCCAGCAAGAACAGGCTGCAACCAGACTCCGCGTTTAAAACAAAAAAAACTACAAACGAGGACGCCCATACTTTGAAAATATCAACGCTCTGCGCCATGGCGGGCCTGCTGGTGTCGGTCGCGGTGTCTGCCAACGGCGTCATTCCTGTCCTCGAACTGGACTTCACCCGGTCTGCGACGCAAACCCTGAAAAAAATCGGCATCAACGACGCGTGCATCATCGGCGCCTCGAACCCTGTTGCGTTCACTTTCTGCCGGGAAGGATCGTCGACACTGTGGAAGTATCAGGCACTGGATCTGGAGCAGATGGCGGCGATGCAAGATGCAAAGCAGTCCCCGGCGGTCTACCAACCGATTTCCGTGGTGGAGTTCGCAAGTCCGGCCTGTGAACACGAGGGCAGCCTGGCCGCCACTGGAAGACCGGCGATACGCAGGCTGATCCTCGGCCTGATCGCCATGTCCCTGCTGATCGGCTTGCGCTACAGCTATCGGGCCATGCGGCAGCGCCGCCAGGACCCCACCGCGTACTCGCAACCCCTTGAGCAGGCGTCGAGTGAATTTCAGGCAAGCGCACAGGCAAAAGCCCTGGCAGCCTTTGGCCTCGCGGTTGCCGTGGCAGTCGTTTACTTCAATTACACGGGGTATTGAGCAACCGGCGAGCGCGCCGTTGCGGCGCGCTCGCCTGTCACTCAGTGCGGTGCGCGCGGGATGGTCTTGAGCAGGTCTTCGGGGCTGATGTGACCGACCACGCTGCCCGGTTGCGGCAGGTTGAGGATGTGGCCCTTCATCTTGCCGATGATGTGCATTTCGCATGGCTTGCAATCGAACTTCAGCGTCAGCACTTCATCGCCGTGAATCAGCTGCATCGGCGCGACCTTGGTGCGCACGCCGGTCACGCCCTTGGCCTGTTTCGGGCACAGGTTGAAGGAGAAACGCAGGCAGTGCTTGGTGATCATCACCGGCACTTCGCCGGCTTCCTCGTGGGCCTCGTAGGCTGCGTCGATCAGCTTGACCCCGTGGCGGTGATAGAAGTCGCGAGCCTTCTGGTTGTAGACGTTGGCCAGGAACGTCAGGTGCGAATCCGGGTACACCGGCGGCGGCGTGGTTTCGGCTTTACGGCTGCCGCGCGGGTGGGCGGCGACCCGCGCCTGGGTCAAGGCCTCGATCACTTCGCGGCGCAAGGCCTTGAGCTGCGAGTTCGGGATGAAGAACGCCTGCGGCGCATCCAGCTTGATGTCGATGGCGTGGTACTGGGTGGTACCCAGCTGGCCGAGCAGATCCTGCAATTGCTCCAGCGCCTGCTCCGGCTTGTTGGCCGCGCCGAACGGGCCGGCCAGCGTGACGCTGGCGCTGATGCCCTCCTCGCTGGTCGCGGTCAGCTCCAGCTGTTCTTCACGCAGGCGAGCGACCCAGCTCAGGGCGATGCGACGCTCGGCAGAGGTCCGTTGCAGCGCCTGCTGCCAGTTGTGATCGAGATTGCGATTCAGCGGATGGTTGGGGCGCAGCTTGTACATCCCCTCCGGCATCTCGTTGGGCTCGACGCGATAGCGATAACGCTTCTCGCCGTCTTCCTCGAATTCGCCTTTGGGTTCGGCGATGTTGGCGCGGAAACCCACCACTTCACGCTTGACCAGCACGTTGAGGCCGTCACCGTTGGACAGCGGCTCGTGCGTCACGACCTGCATGTCACGCTTGGCGACCTTCTCGACCACACCCACCGGCAGACCGGTGAAGGTCGGCGAGTCAAAGGCGCCGATATCGATCTTGCGGTCAGTGACGAAGTAATCGGTGCTGCCACGGTGGAAGGTCTTTTCCGGGTCGGGCAGGAAGAAGTGCGCGGTACGGCCGCTGGAAGCACGGGCCAGGTCCGGGCGGTCTTCGAGGACGTCGTCGAGACGCTGGCGGTAGTAGGCGGTGATGTTCTTCACATAGCCCATGTCCTTGTAGCGGCCCTCGATCTTGAACGAGCGCACGCCCGCCTCGACCAGCGCGCGGATGTTGGCGCTCTGGTTGTTGTCCTTCATCGACAGCAGGTGCTTTTCGTAAGCGATCACGCCACCCTTTTCGTCCTTGAGGGTGTACGGCAGGCGGCAAGCCTGGGAGCAGTCGCCACGGTTGGCGCTGCGCCCGGTCTGCGCGTGGGAAATGTTGCACTGGCCGGAAAACGCCACGCACAACGCGCCATGGATAAAGAACTCGATGGCCGCGTCGGTTTCGTCGGCGATGGCGCGGATTTCCTTGAGGTTCAGCTCGCGGGCCAGCACCAGTTGCGAGAAACCGGCCTGATCGAGGAACTTCGCCCGCTCCAGGGTGCGGATGTCCGTCTGGGTACTGGCGTGCAGTTCGATCGGCGGGATGTCCAGCTCCATCACACCCAGGTCCTGGACAATCAGCGCATCGACGCCGGCGTCGTACAACTGGTGGATCAGCTGGCGGGCCGGCTCCAGTTCGTTGTCGTGCAGGATCGTGTTGATGGTGGTGAAGATCCGCGCGTGATAACGACGGGCGAATTCCACCAGTTCGGCAATCTCGCTCACCTCGTTGCAGGCGTTGTGGCGGGCGCCGAAGCTCGGGCCGCCGATGTACACGGCATCGGCACCATGCAGGATAGCCTCGCGGGCGATGGCGACATCGCGGGCAGGGCTGAGCAATTCCAGGTGATGTTTGGGCAAAGACATAGTTTTTTTAGTCAGGCTTGTCACGGTCGAGGCGTGCATTGTAGCGGTGAAACGCCCGACCGGCACCCGTATGCTGCCCGGTGGCGTTTCGGGCAAGCCTGGCCAGCCTCAATCCCTGTAGGAGCAAGCTTGCTCGCGATGGACGTTAACGATGACGCGGGCATTCTGTATGCACGCGTCGCCCTTATGTTCATCGCGAGCAAGCTCGCTCCTACATTCGATCGGCGTTGACCAAAAATCTAGCCCATGCCCAACTTCCCCTGTGGGAGCGAGCCTGCTCGCGAAGACGGTATGACAGTCAAGATTGATGGCGACTGACACACCTCTTTCGCGAGCAGGCGCGCTCCCACAAGGGGTTTTGTGTGTGTGTTGCTGCAGTCAGGCCTTGGCCGCCATTGCGGTCACTTCCACGCGCATGCCTTCAACCGCCAACGAGGCAACCCCAACAGCAGCGCGCACCGGCCACGGCTTGGCGAAGTAGCGCTTGTAGACCTCGTTGAACGCGGCGCGGTCGGCCATGTCGGTGAGGTAGATGGTCAGGTGCATCACGCGGTCCATGGAGCTGCCGGCACGTTCCAGCGCGACCTTCAACGCTTGCAGGGTGCATTCGCTTTGCAGGGTGATGTCGCCCAGTTCCAGGCTGCCGTCGGCACGGGTGGGGATCTGGGTGGAGACCAGCACACCGCCGAAACCGACGACGTCGGAGGAAATCGAATCGGCATCGAGGTCAGGCGTAAAGGTCAGGTCGTGGTTTGCCATTGGAAGTTCTCTTGCTTGAAAGGGTAAGGCGAGCGCCTTTTGCGCCGTCAGTTTACAGGGCCATTCCCGGCGCGTCGCTAATCCGCGCTCCCCTGCCCGTGACCGGTGGCCTGGCGGTACTGGCGCGGGGTGAAGCCGGTCAAGGCCTTGAACTGCCGGGTGAAGGCGCTGTGGTCGGTGTAGCCGCATTGCAGGGCGACGTCTGTGATCGGCAGGTCGGTGTGGAGCAACCGATGCGCATGCTCCAGGCGAACCTTCTGGATCATCTGCCGTGGCGTCAGGTGGAACACGCGCTTGCAGTAGCGCTCCAGTTGCGCCACGGAAATCCCGGCGATGCGCGTCAACTCGCCGAGGGTGACGCGCCGGTTGAAATGCGCGCGAATGTGTTCATCCACCGCCGCCAGGCGTTGGTACGCCGGGTGCGTGTCGCTGGCCGATTGCAGGTCGACCGAGATCCCCGCCAGACCGATGATTTCATTGCGGCGGTTATACAAGGGTCGCTTATGGGTCAGGCACCAGCCCGGCTCGCGGCTGCCGTACAGATGCAGTTCCAGCTGGTCTTCCAGGACAAACCCCTGCTCCAGCACCCGCCGGTCCTGCTCGGTGTAACCGGGCCCCAATTGCTCGGGAAACACCTCGGCGCTGGTTTTCCCCAGCAAGGGTTTGAGCTGCTTCAGGCCACAGCGCTGCACCAGCGTGCGGTTGGCCATGACATAGCGCGCCTGCACATCCTTGATGAAGATCGCCGCATTCGGAATGACATCGAGCATGGGCAGCAGTAGCGCAACGCCGGCCAGCAGTTGCTCGATGGATTCGGGGCGGTTCGAGTCGTCGCCCTGGCACAACAGCGCAAACGCATCCTGAGTCATCAACCGCCCCCTCGCAAAAATCAGACAGTTGCCATTGTGCTGATTTCGTCATCGACACCCAAGCAAAACATCAATCGCGAGCACGCCGCCAAGTTCACTCTATGGCCACCGCCCTCCCCGGCAAAACCGATCAGGGCGATTTGAAGTGCACACCTGCCTATCCAATAACTCACAAGAAGGCGATGCCATGTCAGGCCAAGGCAAGTTCAAAAAACAACTTTCGTTGATAGACCTTACGTTTATCGGACTGGGGGCGATCTTCGGCTCCGGTTGGCTGTTCGCGGCCAGTCACGTGTCCGCCATCGCGGGGCCGGCGGGGATTTTTTCCTGGCTGCTGGGCGGTTTTGCGGTGCTGCTGCTGGGCATCGTCTACTGTGAACTCGGCGCCGCATTGCCCCGTGCCGGCGGTGTGATTCGCTACCCGGTTTACTCCCACGGCCCACTGTTGGGTTACCTGATGGGCTTCATCACGCTGATCGCGTTTTCCAGCCTGGTGGCCATCGAGGTGGTCGCCGCGCGCCAGTACGCCGCGGCGTGGTTTCCCGCATTGACCCAGGCCGGTTCCAGCAATCCAACGGCGCTTGGCTGGCTGGTGC
Source organism: Pseudomonas laurylsulfatiphila (assembly GCF_002934665.1). Classification (GTDB taxonomy): domain Bacteria; phylum Pseudomonadota; class Gammaproteobacteria; order Pseudomonadales; family Pseudomonadaceae; genus Aquipseudomonas; species Aquipseudomonas laurylsulfatiphila. The sequence continues at coordinate 446,047 of NZ_NIRS01000001.1, forward strand.
AGTTCGGCTTGCTGTGCCTGTTCTTCATGCTCAACTACTACAGCGTGAAAACCTTCGCCAAGGCCAACAACCTGATCAGCCTGTTCAAGTTCATCGTGCCGTTGCTGGTGATCGGGGTGCTGTTCACCTTCTTCAAACCGCAGAACTTCCAGTCCCAGGGCTTCATGCCGTTCGGGCTGTCCGGTGTCGAGATGGCGGTGTCCGCCGGCGGCATCATCTTCGCCTACCTGGGGCTGACACCGATCATCTCGGTGGCCAGCGAAGTGAAGAATCCGCAACGCACCATCCCGATTGCCCTGATCCTCTCCGTGCTGCTCTCCACCGCGATCTATGTGCTGTTGCAAGTGGCATTCCTCGGCGGCGTGCCCACCGAAATGCTCGCCAACGGCTGGGCCGGCGTCGCCAAGGAACTGGCCCTGCCCTACCGCGACATCGCCCTGGCACTGGGTGTGGGTTGGCTGGCTTATCTGGTGGTGGCCGACGCGGTGATCTCCCCCAGCGGCTGCGGCAACATCTACATGAACGCCACCCCGCGAGTGATCTACGGCTGGGCGCAGACCGGCACCTTCTTCAAGGTCTTCACCCGCATTGACGAAAAGTCCGGCATCCCGCGTCCGGCGCTGTGGCTGACCTTTGCCCTGTCGGTGTTCTGGACCCTGCCCTTCCCTTCATGGGAAGCCCTGATCAACGTGGTCTCCGCCGCGCTGGTCCTGAGCTACGCCGTTGCCCCGGTGTCGGTGGCAGCCCTGCGGCGCAATGCACCGGACATGCCGCGGCCGTTCAAGGTCAAGCGCATGGGTGTCCTCGGCCCGCTGTCATTCATCATCGCCGCGCTGATCGTCTACTGGTCCGGCTGGAGCACCGTCTCCTGGCTACTCGGCCTGCAGATCCTGATGTTCGTGGTGTACCTGCTGTGCGGTCGTTTCGTACCGACCCAACACCTGAGCCTGGCCCAGCAAGTGCGCTCTTCGGCATGGTTGATCGGCTTCTATGCCGTGACCATCGTGTTGTCCTGGCTCGGCAGCTTCGGCGGCATGGGCGTACTCACCCACCCTTTCGACACCCTGGTTGTAGCGGCCTGTGCGATGGGCATCTACTACTGGGGCGCGGCCACCGGCGTGCCGGCGCATCTGGTTCGCCTGGACGACGAGGATGCGGAAAGCGAAACCGAACCCGGCCATACCAACACACTCGCCGACACGCTCCGCGGCCAACGCCCGATCGGCGTGGCGAACCAGACTTCACGCTGAGATTCAGGCCATCAACGTCTTCTTCGAATGGATAGATTCATGAAAAAAGTACAGGTGATTGACTCACACACCGGCGGCGAGCCGACTCGCCTGGTGATGTCGGGTTTGCCCCAGCTGGCTGGCCGGACCATGGCCGAGAAGCGCGACACCTTTCGCGAGCAGCATGACCCATGGCGTCGCGCCTGCCTGCTGGAGCCCCGTGGCAATGATGTGCTGGTGGGGGCACTGTATTGCGAACCGGTGTCGCCGGACGCCACCTGCGGCGTGATCTTCTTCAACAACGCCGGCTACCTCGGCATGTGCGGTCACGGCACCATCGGCCTGGTCAACTCGCTGCATCACCTGGGTCACATCCAGCCCGGCGAGCACAAGATTGATACGCCGGTCGGCCCGGTCAGCGCCACGCTGCATGAGGATGGCAACGTCACCCTGCGCAACGTGCCCGCCTACCGCTACCGCCAACAGGTGCCGGTCGACGTGCCCGGACATGGCCGCGTCTACGGCGACATCGCCTGGGGCGGCAACTGGTTTTACCTGGTGTCCGACCACGGTCAGGCGTTGCAGATGGACAACGTCGAGTTCCTCACCGAGTACACCTGGGCCATGCTCAAGGCCCTCCAGGATCAAGGCATCCACGGTGAAGACGGCGCGCTGATCGACCACATCGAACTGTTCGCCGAGGACGACCACGCCGACAGCCGCAACTTCGTCATGTGCCCCGGCAAGGCCTACGACCGCTCGCCCTGCGGCACCGGCACCAGCGCAAAACTGGCGTGCCTGGCGGCGGACGGAAAACTGGCCGCCGGTGAACGCTGGGTCCAGGCCAGCATCACCGCCAGCCAGTTCGTCGGCCGTTTCGAATGGGAAGGCGAACGCATCATCCCGTTCATCACCGGCCGCGCCTACATGACCGCCGACAGCACCTTGCTGATCGACGAGCAGGATCCCTTTGCGTGGGGCATCTGAGCCCCGCATCTCTTCCCTAAATCTGAATGAACGCTTCAAGGAGTGACAACACAATGAGCGATAACATTTTCACTGGCTGCATCCCTGCCCTGATGACCCCGTGCACCGCCGAGCGCAAGCCCGACTTCGACGCACTGGTGGCCAAGGGTCGCGAGCTGATCGACATCGGCATGAGCGCCGTGGTGTATTGCGGCTCCATGGGCGACTGGCCGCTGCTGACCGAAGCCGAGCGTCAGGAAGGCGTGGCGCGCCTGGTGGCCGCCGGCGTGCCGACCATCGTCGGCACCGGTGCCGTCAACAGCCGCGAAGCGGTGTCCCATGCGGCACACGCGGCCAAGGTCGGCGCCCATGGCTTGATGGTCATTCCTCGCGTGCTGTCCCGCGGTGCTTCGGCCACCGCGCAAAAAGCCCATTTCGCCGCGATCCTCCAGGCGGCTCCTGGCCTGCCGGCGGTGATCTACAACAGCCCTTACTACGGCTTCGCCACCCGCGCCGATCTGTTCTTCGAACTGCGCCGCGAGTACCCGAACCTGATCGGTTTCAAGGAATTCGGCGGTGCGGCCGACCTGCGCTACGCGGCCGAACACATCACCTCCAAGGACGATGACGTGACCCTGATGGTCGGCGTCGACACCCAGGTGGTGCATGGCTTCGTCAACTGCAACGCCACCGGCGCCATCACCGGCATCGGCAACGCACTGCCGCGCGAAGTGTTGCGCCTGGTGGCCTTGAGCAAACAAGCGGCCAAGGGCGATGCCAAGGCCCGTCGTCAGGCGCGGGAACTGGAATCCGCACTCGCCGTGCTGTCATCCTTCGATGAGGGCTGCGACCTGGTGCTCTACTACAAGCACCTGATGGTGCTCAACGGCGACAAGGAATACAGCCTGCACTTCAACGAAACCGATGCGCTCAGCGATGCCCAGCGTCGTTATGCCGAGAACCAGTACGCGCTGTTCCGCCAGTGGTACGAGCAGTGGTCGGCGGAGCAGGACTTCGCCTGACGTCCGGCCTGTACAGCGGCGTGCCAGGGTGCGCCGCTTTTATTTTCGCCCACGGCGGTACGGCGTTTTTCTTCGCAGACGCCACCCCTCTTTTTTTCAGGAACGACCATGACTCTGACAGGCAACATGCTGATCGGCCAGCAGGCCATCTCCGGCAACCGCGAAGCGATCCGCGGCATTGATCCGGCCACTGATCTGCTCCTCGAACCGGCCTATCACGGTGGCAGCAGCGAACACGTCGAACAGGCCTGCGCCCTGGCGTGGAGTGCCCTGGACAGCTATCGCGCGACACCCCTGGACGCCCGCGCAGAATTCCTCGAAACCATCGCCAGCGAAATCGAAGCCCTCGGCGATGAGCTGATCGACCGCGCCGTGGCCGAGACCGGCCTGCCACGCCCGCGCATCCAGGGTGAACGCGGCCGCACCTGCCAGCAGCTGCGCACCTTTGCCCGCACCGTGCGAGCTGGTGAATGGCTGGATGTACGGGTCGACTCCGCGCTGCCGGAGCGCCAGCCCCTGCCCCGCCCGGACCTGCGTCAACGTCAGGTGCCGCTCGGCCCGGTGGCGGTGTTCGGCGCCAGCAACTTTCCCCTGGCCTTCTCGGTTGCCGGCGGCGACACCGCGTCGGCGCTGGCCGCCGGTTGCCCGGTGATCGTCAAGGCCCATGGCGCGCACCCCGGCACCAGTGAACTGGTGGGCCGGGCGCTGGCCCGCGCCGTCAAACTGTGCGGGCTGCACGAAGGCGTGTTCTCGCTGCTGTTCGGCTCCGGCCGCGAAGTGGGCATCGCCCTGGTCACCGACCCGCGCATCAAGGCCGTGGGTTTCACCGGCTCGCGCAGCGGTGGCATGGCCTTGTGCAGCGCGGCCCAGGCGCGTCCAGAGCCGATCCCGGTGTATGCGGAAATGAGCTCGATCAACCCGGTGTTACTGTTCCCGGCGGCCCTGCAATCGCGAGCCGAAACACTGGCGCAAGGCTTCGTCGCCTCCCTCACCCAAGGCGCCGGCCAGTTCTGCACCAACCCAGGTCTGGTGATTGCCCGCCAAGGCCCGGCACTTGAGCGCTTCATCCATGCAGCAGCGGATAAGGTTCGACGCAGCCCGGCGCAGACCATGCTCACGCCCGGCATTTTCAACGCCTACGAGACCGGTGTCGGCACGCTGCTCGAGCATGCCCAGGCGCAATCGGTGGCCACCGGCCTGCGGGGCGAAACGCCTAACCAGTGCCAGGCCCACCTGTTCGTCACCCAGGCCCGTGACTTTCTCGCCAACCCGGCGCTGCAGGCAGAAATGTTCGGCGCCGCATCGTTGATCGTGCAATGCGCCAGCGTCGAGGAAATCCGCCAGGTCCTCGAACACCTTGAAGGCCAGCTGACCGCCACCCTGCACCTGGACGACGGCGATGTGGAGAGCGCCCGCGCCTTGCTGCCGACCCTGGAACGCAAGGCCGGGCGCCTGTTGGTCAATGGCTGGCCGACCGGGGTCGAGGTGTGCGACGCCATGGTCCATGGCGGCCCGTTCCCGGCGACATCCGATGCGCGCTGCACCTCGGTCGGCACCGCCGCCATCCTGCGGTTCCTGCGCCCGGTCTGCTATCAGGACTTCCCCGACGCCCTGTTGCCGGCCGCCCTCAAGCACGGCAACCCGTTGCAGTTGCGTCGCCTGCTCGACGGCCAGAGAGAAGCCTAGGCCATGTCCAACGACTCCCTTTTCAACAGCTCCAACGCAGTGGCGGACGTTGCCGTGATCGGCGCCGGCATCATCGGCGTCGCTTGCGCCCTGCGCCTGGCGCGCCAGGGCCGGCGGGTGGTGGTCATCGATCAACAGGAGCCCGGCCGTGGCGCCTCGTTCGGCAATGCCGGGCACCTGGCGACCGAACAAGTGTTCCCCATCGCCGACCTGTCCATCCTCAAGCGCCTGCCGGCCATGCTCATGGACCCGATGGGCCCGCTGCGCCTGGACTGGAAATACATGCCTCGGGCCTTGCCCTGGTTCGCACGCCTGCTGCTGAACCTGCGCCCGGCGCCGTTCCAGCGCACCGTGGTCGGCATCCGCGCGCTCAATGAAAGCAGCCTGGGTGCCTGGCACCGCTTACTGCAGGCGATCGACCGTCCCGAACTGATGAAGGAAGACGGCTCGTTACTAGTGTTTGAGCGCGCCGACTCGCAACAGGCCATCGAGGCGCTACAGGTGCGCATGCGCCAGCAGCAGGTGCCGGTGGATTTCTGGCAGGCCAAGGCTGTGCGCGATGCGGCGCCGCAACTGAGCGAGCAGATCCAGGGTGGATTGTTCTTCCCGCGCACCGGGCATTTTCTCGATCCCTTCCGGGTGGTCGGCGAGCTGGTCCGCGCGGCCAAAAGCAGCGGCGTGCAGTTCCTCAAGCTGCGGGTCGAGGGTGGGCAATTGAGTGAACACGGCGTGTCGTTGATCACCGATCAGGGCCGGCTCACCAGCCACCAGGTGCTGATCGCCTGCGGCGCGCATTCCGCGAAACTCACGGCCATGCTGACCGGCAAGAAGGTGCCGCTGGACACCGAACGCGGCTATCACCTGATGCTGCCCCACGAACACGGGCGCCTGCCGTTCGCCGTTACGTCACTGGAACGCAAGTTCATCATGACGCCGATGGCAGACGGGCTGCGCCTGGCCGGCACCGTTGAATTCGCCGGCCTGGAGTGCCCGCCGACCATGGAGCGCGCCTGGCAATTGCATCGCCTGAGCAAAGGCCTGTTCAAACGCGACCTGAGCGCAGAAGCCGCCACGCCATGGATGGGTTTCCGCCCCTCCCTGCCCGACTCCCTGCCGATCATCGACCGGGTCTGCGACGGCAAGGTCCTGCTCGCCTTCGGCCATCAGCACCTGGGGTTGACCCAGGCGGCGGTCACGGCGGAGATGATCGCGCAAATGGCCTCACCCTTGACCGACGCCCAGCCCCACAGTCTGCCGGCGACGGCGCCGTACCGGCTGGATCGATTCTGAGTTCAACGACAGCCGGCACGGGCCCCTTGCCGACAGGGTAAAGGGTGGGCGAACAGGGGGGACTTGCCTGGGGTCATTCATCACAAGCAGGGCATTGCGCGACCCACGGCGGCTTCGTGGAGTTTTTTTTGAATCGGGGCTTTCCTAGGGAGATGTCGGATCGGTAACCGCAGGCAACGGCGCAAGGTCTTGTAGCTTTCATGAAGTAACCCTGACGCCCTTTAAACACGAGCCCTGTGGCGAGGGGGCTTGCCCCCGGCAAACATTTAAAAATCCAGAAGTCAGCCTACAAACATATGAATTTCTCCTAATGTTTGACTGATTTAAGCTTGCCCCCACTCCTCCCCGCAGGAGCCCGTTTCGTCGGTAAGCCTGATTAAAAGGCGATCCTAAAAACAATGTGTCTGCCGACCCAAGGAATTCCCATGTCATTTACGTTCGCACGTTTGCGTGCCGGTCGTTGCGCTTGTGTTGGAGGTGATCAATGACCTCCTCCCCCTCACGGCAAAATGCCGATGAAAACCTGCTGCACAGCCAGGGTTATGCCCAGGAACTGCATCGTGGCTTGTCCCTCTGGTCGTCGTTTTCGGTGGGTTTTGCCACAGTGTCGCCGGTCGTGGGTATCTATTCGGTGATGTCCCTGGGCGCCATGAGCGCCGGGCCGTCCTGGGTGTGGATCGTGCCGTTGTGCCTGGCGCTGCAATTGCTCGTTGCACTGGTCTATGCCGAACTGGCCTCGCAATATCCGCTGGCCGGCGGTTGCTACCAGTGGGTCAAGCGCCTGGCCGGCGACCGCTGGGCCTGGTTCACCGGCTTCATGTACCTGGCCTCGGCGCTGGCTTCGCTGACCACCGTGGCCTACCTCGGCGGTTTCTGGTTGTGGCTGTTTTTCACCGGTGAGCCACCGTCGGCCAATGCCCAGGTGTTCTGTGGCGCGGTGCTGTTGTTGGTGGGTTTGGGCGTGAACCTGTTCGGGATCAACCCGCTCAAGCATTTCGTCAACGCCGGCATCGTCGCCGAAGCCATTGCCTCGATTGGCATTGGCGTGCTGTTGCTGCTGTTCTTCCGCAACCATTCGTTGTCGTTGCTGTTTGAAGGCTTGCCGGCCACCGGCAACGCTGACGGTTCGTATTTCTCCGGTTTCCTGACGGCGATGGCGGTCGGTGGCTGGGCGTTCCTCGGGTTTGATGCCTGCTCGCAAGTGTCGGAAGAAACCGCCGACGCCCGTACCTCAACGCCGCGTGCGATTCTGCGTTCAATGATCCTGGTCGGCCTGACCGTGATGCTAACCGCGTTCGCCGTGACGCTGTCCTACACCAACACTGCCGGCATGGTGTCGGGGCAGATCATCGACCCGGTCACCCCAGCCGTCGTCGACGCCTTCGGTGCGTGGTCGGAGCGTCCATTTGTGGGCATCGTGCTGGTGGCGTTCATCGCTTGCGTGGTGTCGGTGCAGACCTACATCGGTCGCGCCGTGTTCGGCATGGCCCGCGATTCGATCCTGCCGGCCTCGGCGCTGTTGCGTCAGGTCGATAAGCGCAAGGTGCCGTTCGCAGCCATGGTCTTCAGCACCCTTTTTGCCAGTTTCGGCCTGGCGCTGGGCTTGAACGCGACCGCCGTTGGCACCCTGATTGCGTTCGGCAGCGGCGGCTTCTTCGTGGTGTTTTTGATCGTCGTGTCCTGCGCCCTGCTCGCTCGCCTGAGTGGTCGCTGGAAACCCGAGCCTGGCGTGTTCAGCCTCGGCCGCTGGGGGCTGCTGGTGAACGTTGTCGCGTTCGTGTGGCTGGTGTTCGAAGCCATCAACGTTGCCTGGCCCAGGGAATCGCTGGCACCACCGGGCGCGCCGTGGTTCCAGGTGTGGGCGGTAATCCTGGTGTTCTCGGTGCTGGCAGTACTGGGCCTGCTTTACATGGTCTGGGCCAAGCCGTATCTGCGCACCGCCACCCCACAACTGCGCACCGAATAACACCCCCTGTCTTGTTGTGTGAGGCCCACGGTTGATGGGCCTCGCCGATCCGGAGTTTCAAATGTCTGTTCATTATTGGAATTACCCTACAGAAATTTTCTGTGGGCCGGGCGCGCTCGACCTGCTGGCCGAGCGTTGCAACCTGTTGGGCATGCGCAACCCGCTGCTGGTCACCGACCCTGGCATGCTCGCACTGGAAGCACTGGCGCTGCTGAAGGCCCGACTGACCGAGGCACGGATTCCATTCACGGTGTTCAGCGACCTCGCCAGCAACCCGAGCATGGACGACGTGGCCCGTGGCGTTGCCGCCTACCACGCCGGGCAACACGATTCGCTGATCACCCTCGGTGGCGGCAGCGCGATGGATGCTGCCAAAGGCATCAGCCTCGCGGCCGTCGACCCTGAAGGCCTGGTGCGCTTCGAGTGGTCGCAAGTGATGGCCCACTACGCGAGCCTGGCGGATTTCACACGCCTGAACCTGCCACGCCTGATCGCCCTGCCTACCACCGCCGGCACCGGTTCCGAACTGGGTCGCGAAGCCGTGCTGACCCAGAGCGAACTGAACATCAAGCGTGTGATCAGCCACCCGGAAATGCTCCCGGCCACGGTGATCCTCGATCCCGTACTGACCCGCGGCCTGCCAGCAGCGCTGACCGCCGCGACGGGCATGGACGCACTGACCCACCACATCGAAGCCTTCTGCTCGCCGCTGTATCACCCGATGTCCTCCGGCGTGGCCGTCGAAGGTGTTCGCCTGATCCAGCAGCATCTGCTCAATGCCTACACCGATGGCCAGGACCTGGTCGCCCGCGAAGGCATGCTGGTGGCCTCGGCCATGGCAGCGGTGGCGTTCCAGAAAGGCCTGGGCGGCGTGCATGCCCTCGCCCATCCGCTGGGTGCGCGTTATCACAAGCATCACGGATTGCTCAACGCGATCCTGTTGCCCTACGTGTTAATCGCCAACCGTGACACCATCAGCCCGGACATCGCACGGCTGGCCCGCTACCTGGAACTGCCGCAGGCGGACTTCCAAGGCTTCCTCGACTGGGTGCTGGAGTTGCGTCAACGGCTCGGGATTCCCCACTGCCTGGAGGAAATCGGTCTCGACGCCAAGGCGGCAGACTGGGTCGGGGAACAAGCGCTCGCCGACATTTCTTCTTCCGACACCAACGCCTGCGTCCTCAGCGCCGCCGACTACAGCCAGATCTTTCGCAACGCAGTCAAGGGCGTCCTGCCAGGAGTATCCGCATGACCCACGCACATTACATCGACGGACACTGGGTGGCGGGCGAAGGTGCCGAGCTGATCACCGTGTTCGACCCGTCCCTCGGCCAACCCTTTGCCGAATTCATGGCCTCCAGCACGGCACAAGTGGATCAAGCCATCGCCGCCGCGCGCCGGGCGCTGCCTGCCTGGCGCAACATCAGCGCGAGCGAACGCGCCGCCTACCTGCGTGGCTTCGCCGAGCAGATCGAACAGCGCCGTGAAAGCCTGATCGCACTGCAAATGCAGAACAACGGCAAACCGCATCACGAGGCGGTCGTCGACATCGACGACGCCGTGTCTACCTTCACCTATTACGCTGGCCTTGCCGAAGGACTCGCGGATCAGCAGCGCCGTGAAGTGGCCCTGTCCGTGCCCGGTTTCACCTCCCACACACGCCTGGAACCAGTGGGTGTGGTCGGCTTGATCGTGCCGTGGAACTTCCCGTTGGTCACCAGTGCCTGGAAGCTTGCACCGGCCCTGGCCGCCGGTTGCACCGTAGTGCTCAAGCCTTCGGAAATCACCCCGCTGATCGAACAGACTTACGGCCACATCGCCGAGGCACTGGGCTTACCGGCGGGCGTACTCAACATCGTCGGTGGCAAGGCTGAAACCGGTGCGGCGTTGAGCAATCACCCCGGCATCAACAAGCTCTCGTTCACTGGTAGCAATGCCGTTGGCGGCCAGGTGATGCGCAGCAGCGCCGCCCACTGCCGGCCGGTCACCCTGGAGTTGGGCGGCAAGTCGGCCATCGTGGTGTTCGACGATTGCGACCTCGATCAGGCCGTGGAATGGATCGTCGCCGGCATCTGCTGGAACGCCGGCCAGATGTGCTCGGCCACCTCGCGCCTGCTGGTGCAGGACAACATCGCCGATACGCTGACCGAACGCTTGAAAGTAGCCCTGGAAAAACTGCGTGTGGGCAACCCGCTCACTGGCGAAGTTGACATGGGCCCGCTGACCAGCCAGGCGCAATGGAACAAGGTCAACGAGTACTTCGCCATCGCCCGCGCCGAAGGCCTGCACTGTGCGGCCGGTGGCGACGTGCTGCCTGATTTGGGCTGGTTCGTCTGCCCGACGCTGTACACCGACGTGCCGTTGAACAGCCGTTTGTGGAGTGAAGAAATCTTTGGCCCGGTGCTGTGCAGCCATCGCTTCAGTTCAGAAGAGCAAGCTTTGTCGCTGGCCAACGACAGCCGTTTTGGCCTGGTCGCCACGGTGATCAGCGCCGACCTGGAACGTGCCGAACGTGTCGCCAATACGCTGGAAGTCGGTCATGTGTGGATCAACTCGATCCAGGCCGTGTTCGTCGAAACGTCGTGGGGCGGCACCAAGGGCAGCGGCATCGGCCGCGAACTCGGGCCGTGGGGTTTGTCGGCCTATCAGTCGGTCAAGCACGTCACCCGCTGCCTGGGCTGATTGGCTACACGCCGTGCTCGGCCAGCAAGTCCGCAATAAACGCGCGAACCGCTTCGCTTTGCGGATGGCCGACATGGGTAATCATGCTGTGCTGCACCTCGTAACGCAGCTTCAAAGGGTGCAACGCCCGCATCTGCCCGCTCTGTAACCACGGCCGGGCGTAATGCGCCGGGAGATACCCCAGATGGGTCCCAGCCAGCACGCCATGGGCCACCGCCTCCATGTGGTAGGCGGTGGCTGAAGCGCGATCCGGTGCAATCGGCAGCACCTGATCGACCGGCAGAAAACCGTGGCGAATCCAGTCGCTGGCCTGGAGCTGTTCCAGGCTCGGCGACGCCACGTCAAACAACGGGTGCGCCTGCCCGCAGAACACCCCGATTTCTTCCGAGTACAGCGGCTGATAGGTCAAGGTCGGCAACGGCCGGCTGAAGTACGAAATGGCCAGGTCCAGTTGCCCATCAATCACCGCCAGTTCCAACTCCGTCGGCGAGTTGACGAAGATGTGCAGGTGCATGTCATGCTCACGCTGATAGAACCGCGCAATGGCGGCATCGATGCGCGCCGTCGGCAAGGTCGCGATATTGTCGGCCAGGCCCACATGAAGATCGCCGACCAACCGCCCCGCCAGGTCCTGTGCCTCGTCGCGAAAGGCGTCCACCGCACTGAACATCACCGACGACGCCTTGAGAATGCGCTGGCCCTTTTCGGTCAGGCGAAACCCGCCCTTGCCGCGCTCGCAGATGCGGTAGCCCAGGCGCTTTTCCAGCCCGGAAATGTGCGTGCTGATGTTCGACTGGCTCATGTTCAACTCGGCCTGGGCCGCGGTGAACCCACCGCATTTCACGACGATGGAAAAAATGCGCAGCAGGCGCAAATCCATGTCCGTCACGTTTCTGAGCACTATGTTGTCTCGACGTCTTGGGGAGCGCTATTCAACCATCTTGAATTCACCCCTGGCTAGTCGAGCCGTGCCCCCGTCACTGCAAGGGCGAGAACGGCGCCGGCAGGTAGATCGTCGAGCACATGTCGCGCAGTTGCGGGCCGGAGTTTTCCGGCGGCCAGACGCCGTCGGCGACCGCCTGGGTGCGCACCTGCAAGCGCTGCTCAAGGCTGGCCCACGGCCAGATGTGCAGGTAACGCGGCAGCGCGCCGTCGGTGGCGTAAAACGCCGCGTACACCGGCGAATACTGCTCGGCGGTTCGCGCCTCGATGGCGTTGCTCCAGCCGTCGAGTGTCGGCTGCAACCCGCTGCTGACCAGGTCGTAGACGCGCAACTCATAGAACGGACCGTGCGGGCCGGCGTTCAAGGGTTCGAGGAAGGGAAACAGCGTGTAGTTTTCGATGCGCAGATCTGTGATGAACTCGTTGATTCCAAACGCCCCGCCCCCCAGCAGGAAACGCTCGCGCTCCGCTTGCCTGAGGTGTTCGTCTCCATAGCCGCGCAGTACGGCAATCTGGTTCAACGGGCCGATCTCCGAGGCCCAGCAGCCTACCAACGTGCCGCCGACTTTCGGGTCGTCCAGCGCCGCCTCGATCTGCGCCAATGCTTGCGCCACCGTGCGCACGCGCACGGTGAAAGTGATCAATTCAAAAAAACGCATAGCGACTCCGCCCATCGATTTGCCAAAGCCCACAGCCTAAGGCAGCCCCCGCAGGCGGGATATTGAGAAGAACCCCATCGATTACGGCATTTTCCCCAGTGTTCCAGGTGATTTCTTTACGCCGGGCAGCCATCGATCATTCACACAACGTGTTCAATGCCTTCACTTAATGGCGCTTGATGCAGGAATGGCGACGAATATGCTGTGGGTACGTTTCCGTGATCTCGCATGACAACAAGAGCCCACACCATGCACAGCCCCAGAACGCTCTACCAGAAACATATCGACAGTCACACCGTCTGCGCCCTCGACGATCAGGGCCACGTGCTGCTGTACATCGACCGCCAGGTCGCCAACGAATACACCAGCCCGCAAGCCTTCAGCGGCATGCGCGATGCGGGTCGCAAAGCCTGGCGGCCGAGCGCGACGCTGGCGGTGGTCGACCACGTCAATCCCACGGCGCCGACACGCGTTGCCGCCATGCCGGACGCCGGCGGTGCCCGCCAGGTGTCCTACTTCGAAGAAAACTGCCGCGACTTCGGCATCGAACTGTTCGATGTGCTGGACAAGCGCCAGGGCATCGAGCACGTCGTGGCCCCCGAGCAGGGCTTTATCCTGCCCGGCATGGTCGTTGCCGCCGGCGACAGCCACACCACCACCTACGGTGCCCTGGGTGCCTTCGGTTTCGGCATCGGCACCTCGGAAATCGAACACCTGCTGGCCTCGCAAACCCTGGTCTACAAGTGCCTGAAGACGATGCGCGTAACGGTCAATGGCCTGCTCGGGCCTGGCGTGACGTCCAAGGACATCATCATGGCCCTGATCGAGAAAATCGGCGCTTCGGGCGCCACCGGTTACGCCATCGAGTTCGCCGGCCCGGCGATCAGCGACCTCAGCGTCGAAGCGCGCATGACAATCTGCAACATGGCCGTCGAGGCCGGCGCCCGAGGCGCGTTCATGGCCCCGGATGACAAGGTCTTCGCCTACCTGCAATGCAAGCCCCGTGCACCCCGGGGCCAGCTTTGGGAACAGGCCGTCGCAACATGGCGCGGCCTGCACAGCGACGAAGGTGCGGTGTTCGATCGCGAAGTCACCCTGCATGTCGCGGCGCTCGAACCCATGGTCACCTGGGGCACCAGCCCCGATCAGGCCGCGCCGGTGGGCGGGCATGTGCCGGACCCGGCCGCGCAACCGGACCTGATCCTGCGTCAGGGCATGCAACGCGCCTTGCACTACATGGGCCTGGAGCCGGGCATGCCGCTCAGCGACGTGGTGATCAGCCACGCTTTCATCGGCTCGTGCACCAATGCGCGCATCGAGGACCTGCGCGATGTCGCCCGCGTCGTGCGCGGCAAACGGGTGGCGGCCCACGTGCGGGCCATGATTGTTCCCGGTTCGACGATGGTGCGTGACCAGGCCGAAGACGAAGGGCTGGCGCAGATCTTCCTCGACGCCGGTTTTGAATGGCGCCAGTCGGGTTGCTCGATGTGCCTGGCCATGAATGACGACGTGCTCGCCCCCGGTGATCGTTGTGCGTCAAGCACCAACCGCAACTTCGAAGGCCGGCAAGGCGCCGGTGCGCGCACCCATTTGATGAGCCCGGCCATGGTCGCCGCCGCAGCGATTACCGGGCACTTGACCGACGTGCGCACCTTCGCGCTGGAGGCTTGAACCATGCAACCTTTCGCTATCGTCCGCGGCAGCGCCGCCCCGCTTCTGGCCGCCAACATCGACACCGACGTGATCATGCCCAAGCAGTTCCTCAAAGGGATTGATCGCAAGGGGCTGGACAAGGGGCTGTTCTTTGACTTGAGGTTCCTTGAGTCCGGCGAACCCGATCCGGGGTTCATCCTCAACCAACCGGCCTGGAGCGAGGCTGCGTTTCTGGTGGTGGGTGCCAATTTCGGCTGTGGTTCGAGTCGCGAACATGCGGTCTGGGGACTGAAGCAGGTCGGCATCCGCGCACTGATCGGCACCAACTTCGCCGGCATTTTCTACGACAACTGCCAGCGCAATGGGGTGTTGGCGATTCAGCTGACCGAAGCTCAACTCAAGCAGATTGCCGCGTTGACCAGCAACCCGGCAACGGCTCGAATCAGCGTCAACCTGCCGGAGCAAACCATCGAACTGGCTGACGGCAACGTGATCCCGTTCGAGATCGATGAACTGCGCAAGCAGTCGTTGCTGCTGGGGCTGGATGCCATTGGCACCACGTTGCAACGGGCCGAACAGATTCGCCAGTTCGAAGCCCGGCACCTGGCGGAAAATCCCTGGCTGAACTGATAAGGAACCTGTAGGAGCGAGCCTGCTCGCGATGGTCGTTAACGATAACGCGTGCTCACTGGCTAAACGCGGTGCCCTTGAATCCATCGCGAGCAAGCTCGCTCCTACAGAGGATAATGACGCCGGTGGGGCTGGATGTCATTGGCACCACGTAGCAACGCGCCGAACAGATTCCTGTAGGAGCGAGCCTGCTCGCGATGGTCGTTAACGATAACGCATGCTTACTGGCTAAACGCGGCGCTCTCGAATCCATCGCGAGCAAGCTCGCTCTTACAGAGACAGATGACGAAAATATTCCTCGAGAAACTCGACACAAACCCGCAGCTTGGCCGACTGGCTCAGCCGCGTCGGGTACACCGCCCACACGTTGGCGCTCTGGGTGTAATCGTGCAGCACCTGCACCAGTCGCCCCTGCTCCAGCATCGGCTTCACATCCCACATCGAGCGCAACAGAATCCCGCCGCCACTCAAGGCCCACTGCAACACGATCTCACCGTTGTTCGAGGATAACGGCCCGCTGACACGCACCGATTCTTCCTGCCCGTCCTTCGTCAGGCTCCACACGCCGAACGCGTTGTTGCGCTCCTTGAGCACCAGGCAATCGTGGTCTTTGAGGTCAGGCAGCGATTGCGGCACACCGCGCCGTTCCAGGTACTCGGGCGTCGCACACAGCACCCGCCGGTTGCTCACCAGTTTGCGCCCCAGGTGCTGGCCCGGCAGGTCATCCCCTACGCGGATCTCCAGGTCGAAGCCCTCGCCGACGATATCGACCACGCGATCGAACACGTCCAGGCGCAGTTCGAGTTTCGGATAGGTCTGCGACAGCTCGCAGATGGCCGGCGCTACATGGTTGCGGCCAAAACCGAAGCTGCTGCAGATGTGCAACGAGCCCATGGGCTGCTGCCGCGCCTCGGATATTTCGCCGACGAAATCATCGAAATCACCCAGCAACTTCTCCGCCCACACCCGCACCCGCTCACCGTCGTCGGTCAGTGCGATGCGTCTTGTCGTGCGGTGCAGCAGGCGGGTCGAGAGCGTGGTTTCCAGCACGGAAATGCGTTTGCTGATGTAGGCCGGCGAATACCCCAACTCCTCGGCGGCGCTGGCGAAGCCGTTTTTGCGCACGACGGTGAGGAACACCTTGAGGTCTTCAGGCAAGGGAAATTGATCACGATTCGTGTTCATACGCCTCATACTTTTGCTGTTTATCACGTTATTCGCGAATGATAGCATCGATCTACCGAGTGGCAATCCATCCCCGGCCAACCGTGGTTTCTGAATCCTCGATAAAAACAACATGAGGAAAGCGCGACATGAACAAGCCCTACGAGCAAACCCTTAACGCCCCCGACGGCGGTTTCGTGCAACGCCTGCGCAGCCTCTGCGCCTACGAAATCGGCGTCATCCCGCTGCCGATCTTTCTCGGCATCGCGGTCATCGTTTATCTCTCCGCCCACTTGGGCTTCCTGCCCAAGAACATGATCGGCGGGCTCGCCGTGATCATGACCATGGGCGTGTTCTTCGGCCAGCTGGGCTCGCGCCTGCCGATCCTCAAGGAAATCGGCGGCGGCGCCATCCTGTGCCTGATGCTGCCGTCGATCCTGGTGTTCTACGGCTTCTTCGGGCCGGCGACGATCGACGCCACCAAAATGCTCATGAAGGAAGCCAACTTCCTGTACTTCGTGATCGCCAGCCTGGTGGTCGGCAGCATTCTGGGGATGAGTCGTTTCATCCTGGTCCAGGGCATGCTGCGGATGTTCATTCCCCTGCTCGTCGGCACCCTGGCCGCCGTTGCCAGCGGGTTGCTGGTTGGCAAACTGGTGGGCTACAGCTTTCACCACACGTTCTTTTTCATCATCGTGCCGATCATTGGCGGCGGGATCGGCGAAGGGATTCTGCCCCTGTCGCTGGCCTACTCGTCGATCCTCGGCGGCACCCCGGATATCTACGTGGCGCAACTGGCGCCCGCCGCCGTGGTCGGCAACATCGCGGCGATCATCTGTGCCGGTTTTCTCGCGCGCCTGGCACTCAAACGCCCGAACCTCAATGGCGAAGGTTCGCTGATCCGCGCCAAGGACGAGAACGATAAATTCAAGGTCAAGGAAGACACCGGCTCCCTTGTCGACTTTCGCGTCATGGGTGCCGGGGTGCTGGTGATCTGCGCGTTCTTCGTCCTCGGTGGCCTGCTGGAAAAAGTCGTGGGCATTCCCGGTCCGGTGATGATGATCCTCGTGGCGGTGCTGTTTAAGTACCTTCGGGTGCTGCCGGAGAAACTCGAGAAAGGCGCCAACACCTTTTACAAGCTGGTGTCGTCGGCCTTCATCTGGCCGGTCATGATCGGCCTGGGCATGCTCTACGTGCCGCTGGACAGCGTGGTGAAAGTGTTCTCGGTCGGCTATGTGCTGGTGTGCGTCTCGGTGGTGGTGTCGATGACCGTGGCCGGCTTTTTCATTGGCAACCTGATGAAGATGTACCCCATCGAATCGGCCATCGTGACCTGCTGTCACAGCGGCCTGGGCGGCACCGGAGACGTGGCGATCCTCTCGGCTTCCAACCGCATGTCGCTGATGCCGTTCGCGCAGATTTCCACGCGCATTGGTGGGGCTTCGACGGTGATTCTGGCGACGATACTGTTGCGGCTTTTTGTTTGAGAACGAGCCGTCCACCCGGTAACTCCAAACGCAAAAAACACCGGCCCGGCGCCGGTGTTTTGCTGCCTGCACCCCCCCCCTCCCGATTTGCCGTTATCGGCCCAGCCGATTCAAACCTGCGAATTATCGATTTGTGCAGCAGTCCGTGGACCGCGAGCATGGCGTCACTTCCAACAACAAAAACCAAGGACCCGCCATGACCGCCCGATTTCACAACCCAGTGGATA
This sequence comes from Pseudomonas laurylsulfatiphila, assembly GCF_002934665.1. GTDB lineage: Bacteria > Pseudomonadota > Gammaproteobacteria > Pseudomonadales > Pseudomonadaceae > Aquipseudomonas > Aquipseudomonas laurylsulfatiphila. The sequence goes on from NZ_NIRS01000001.1 coordinate 463,650, forward strand.
CCCGTTTCGGCTGGGGCAGCCTGCAAGAGCTTGCCGCCATCACCGAACACCAGAACGTTGCCGTCGTGACCTTTCCCGAAGCCCGTGACCTGGGGCTGGTGGATCGCCTTCACGCGTTGCTGGGCGAACGTCTGGTCTACGTGATCGAAGATGTCCAGCCCAATCCCGATGTCGCCCAACTGCGCGCGACCTATGAACGCTTCTGGCAAGAAGCCGGCGATTGCCATGCGGTGATTGCCGTCGGAGGTGGCAGCGCCATCGACACGGCAAAAGCGCTGATTGTCGGCACCGAGTCAGGCCGCTTCGATGAGCTGCTGGCATTGCTGGCAAGCGGCAAACCCTTCGTTCCGGTACGCAGCAAACAGCTGATCGCAGCCCCGACCACGGCAGGCACCGGCAGTGAAGTCACACCCTGGGCGACGATCTGGGACGCGGCCAACCACAAGAAGTATTCCCTGCACCTGGACTGTACCTGGCCAAAGGTCGCGATCATCGATCCGCAATTGATGCTCACGGTACCGGCCAGCGTCACCGTGTCCACAGGCCTGGATGCCTTGTCCCACGCACTGGAATCGATCTGGAACATCAACGCCAACCCGCTTTCCGACACCTTCGCCATCTCGGCCATCGAAGACATCCTCGAATGCCTGCCCTTGCTGTGGCGTGACCTGTCCAGCCAGGAACTGCGTTCACGGATGGCCCTCGCCGCACTCAAGGCCGGCATGGCGTTCTCCAACACCAAGACCGCGCTGGCCCACTCCATTTCTTATGAGATGACTTTGCACTACGGTTTGCCCCACGGCATCGCCTGCTCCTTCACCTTGCCACTGGTATTGGGCCTTGCCTGGGGCCACGACGCAACGCGTGATAAGACCCTGCAACGGGTTTTCGGGCCAGACCTGGATAAAGCCCAGGCCCGTTTGCGCGCCTTCCTGCACAGCCTGGATGTGAAAACCGAGTTCGCCGACTACGGCGTAACGGCCGAAGAGGCGCAAGCCATGATCGACTTCGCCCTGCAGGGCGCGCGCGGCAAGAACTTCATCGGCTCACGAGCGGCCTAGGGCTCGACAGCCCCCCAAGACACAACACTGCCAGCGGCGTAACGAGCCGCGACGATTTCCTGCCGCACCTGAAAAAGAGTGCACCCTGCGACGCAACTCGCAGGGAACGAACAAGAATAAGGAAAAGATCATGAATCGTGCCCAAACCATGCCAGATCTCGCCATACACACCGCGTCGTTCCGCATCGCTCAGTGGCGCATGTTGCTGGCAGCCATGTTTTGTTATCTGTTTTTCTACACCGGACGCCAGACCTTCGGTTTCGCCATCCCGGGTATCCAGGCCGAATTCGGTTTGACCAAGGAAACCCTGGGCTGGGCTTCGGCCGCCATGCTCTGGGCCTACGCCATTGGCCAGGCCATCAACGGCAACCTCGCCGACAAGTTCGGTGGCCGGCGCATCATGACCCTGGGCGCCGTGCTGTCCTGTGGCGCCAACTGGGTGACCAGTTTCGCCAGCGGTTTTGCCGGGCTGATCCTGCCCTGGGGCATCAATGGCTACTTCCAGGCATTGGGCTGGGCACCGGGCAGCCGGCTGATCTCCAACTGGTGGAGCGCGGGTGAACGCGGCAAGGTCTACGGCTTCTACGTGTTCGCGGCCGGTTGCGCTTCCGTTCTTTCCTACGTGACCTCGATCGTTGTGCTGGAAGTGATGCATCTGGAATGGCGCTGGATCTTCCGCCTGCCCGTATTGCTCATGCTGGCGGGCGGCATCATCTTCTACCTGGTGGCCCGCGAGCGTCCGCAAGACCTGGGATTCGAACCGCTGGCCGACACGGGCGTGGCCAACGCCGAGGACAAGAACCATGAGGTGGCGCACGGTGAAACCGAAACATCGGCGCAACGCTACAAAGCGGTACTGAAGAACTTTCGCCTGATCATCGCCGCCGTGTCCCTGGGGTTCCAGAACGCTGCCCGCTACGGTTTGATCGTCTGGGTGCCGGTGCACTTTCTGGGCGCCAACTGGAAAAGCGGCGACAGCATGATCGATCCGAAATGGATCACCGTAGCCCTTCCGGTCGGCATGGCCATCGGCGCGCTGAGCAACGGCTGGATCTCGGACAAACTGTTCGGCTCCAAGCGCTACCTGGCGATCATGCTCTACATGTTCCTCGGTGCGGCCACCAGTTTGTGGATGTGGACCCTTGCCCCCCACAGCGCGACCGGCCTTGTGGCGTTGTTTCTCTGCGGTTTCTTCGTGTACGGCCCCGCTTCCAGCTTCTGGGCACTGTGCCCGGACCTGGTGGGCGCCAAGCGCGCCGGCACGGCGACCGGCGTGATGAACTTCTCTTCCTATCTGTTCGCCGGCCTGGCGGAACCGCTGATCGGCAGTATGCTCGACAGTACCGGCAACACCTCGCTGATCTTCATCGTGGTCACCAGCGCCTGCCTGTGCAGTGCGATTGTCGCGTTGTTCATCAGGCGTTGATTGCCGGGCACGGCAGGTTGAATCGAAGGCGCGGCTTCTGAACAGGATCGTCTATGTACCAGTACCACAAGTGGCTACGTTCATTTCATGCGGTGGCCAAGACCGGCAGCTTCACCCTCGCCGCCGAGTACCTGAGCGTCGGCCAGCCCACGGTCAGTGAGCAGGTCAATGCCCTGGAGAAGAAGTTTTCCGTGGAGCTGTTCCATCGCCGCGGCCGCTTTATCGAAATGAGTGCCGCCGGGCACCAACTCTATGCGATCACCCAGGGCCTGTTCGGCCAGGAGGATGAAGCCGTGCAACTGCTACAGAGTTTCAAGCAACGCAAGACCGGCATGCTGCGCCTGGGCGCGGTGTCCCCGCCCATTGCGATGAACCTGACCTACGAACTGATGCAGCGGCACCCGGACATCGAGCTGGAAACCTCGTTTTCTCCGGAAAAAGAGACCCTGGATCGCCTGTTCAACTTCGATATCGATGTGGCGATCCTGGCCCTGTCCGAATTCGACCAGCGTTTTGACACGCAGCTTTACCGGCGCTACCCGATCATTGCGGTGGTGCGCGAGGACCATCCCTGGGCCCGACAGAAAGAAGTACACGTCGAGCAGATCAGCGAAGAGAAATGGGTGCTGCGGGAAAAAAGCTCCCGCACTCGTCAATTGGTAGAGGAAAGCTGCAAGCGCCTGGGCGTCGCCCTCAATTGCGTCATGCAGCTGAACAGCCGCGAGGCCATCGTCCATGCCATCGCCAAGGGCATCGGTATCGGTTTCGTCTCGGCCGTCGAGTACGCCGAAACGCCCGGCACCAAACCGATCACCTTCGTCAATCACCCGTTTTCCATCGACTACCACCTGTGCTGCCTGGGCATTCGCCGAAACCGGCCGATGATCGCGGAGCTGTTCGACTCGAGCCCAACGCCGGCCACCTGATTTCGTCTCACCCTTGAGCAATCCACAGGCCTACTTCCTGGCGACAGGAGGGACGGCCTGCCCACAACAAAAAATGGAGAAATACCATGAACTACCAACAACCGACCCAACTGCAAGCCGTGGTCCTGGACTGGGCCGGCACCGTTGTCGATTTTGGCTCCTTCGCCCCCACGCAGATTTTCGTCGAGGCCTTTGCAGAGTTCGGCGTCGCCGTTTCGCTGGAAGAAGCTCGGGGCCCGATGGGCATGGGCAAGTGGGATCACATCCGCACCCTGTGCAATCAGCCGCAGATCGCCGAGCGCTACCGTGCCGTGTTTGACCGCCTGCCGACCGATGACGATGTCACCGCACTCTACGAGCGCTTCATGCCGCTGCAGATCGAGAAAATCGCCCTGCACTCGGCCCTGATACCCGGCGCGCTGAACACCATCGATGCCTTGCGCGACAAGGGCCTGAAAATCGGCTCCTGCTCCGGTTACCCGGCCGTTGTCATGGAAAAGGTGGTCGAACTGGCGCGGCACAATGGCTACGTGGCGGACCATGTGGTGGCCACCGACGAGGTGCCGAACGGCCGCCCCTACCCGGCCCAGGCCCTGGCCAACGTGATTGCCCTGGGGATCAGCGACGTCGCCGCCTGCGTCAAGGTCGACGACACCTGGCCCGGCATTCTCGAAGGCCGTGCCGCCGGGATGTGGACGGTCGCGCTGACCTGTTCCGGCAATGCCCTGGGCTTGACCTACGAACAATACAAGGCCCTGCCTTCCGACAGGCTGGACAGTGAGCGGGCCCGCATCGTCAGGATGTTTGAAGGCTCCCGCCCGCACTACCTGATCGACACCATCGTCGATCTGCCGGCGGTCATCGAAGACATCAATGCCCGACTGGCGCGGGGTGAAACACCGCAAGGGTCCTGAACGGATTCAGGCATCAAGCGGCCGTCCCACGGGCGGCCGCCTCACCTGAAAAAATCACTCGGCGTCTTGCCGAACTGCTTCTTGAACATGGTCGTGAACGCGCTCGGGCTGTCGTATCCCAGCTCCCCGGCGATGTCGATGATCTTCTCCCCGACGGCGATGCGTTCCAGCGCCAGCAGCAGTCGCGCTTGCTGGCGCCATTGGCCGAAGGTCATGCCGGTTTCCTTGCGAAAGCGACGCTGGATGGTTTTGGCGTCGAGGCTCAATCGATCGCTCCAGTCCGACAAGGTCGAGCCATCGCCTGGGTCTTGCTGCAATGTTCTGCAGATCTGGTTGATCCGTTGATCGGTGGGCTGCGGCAGGTTCAATGGCAAGGTCGGCAGGATCGTCAGTTCATCCAGGATCAGCCGCAGCACCCGGGCTTCCCGCGAGTCCGGATCGCAATTGAAATCGAAATCCACCGAGACCTTGATCAGCTCACTGAGCAATGCGGACACACTCACCGCGCGGGTTTCGCCGGGCAGGTCCGGGCTTGCGTTGGGGTGCACAAACACGCTGCGCATCTTGATCGGCCCCACGCAGCGAATCGAGTGCACTTCCCCACTTGGCATCCAGATGCCACGGCTCGGTGGCACCGTCCATTGGCTGGTGGCGGCGTGCACCACCATCACGCCTTCGATGGCATAGATCAGTTGATGCTTTTCATGGGAATGCGGCGCGATAAACCAGTTTTCCGGGTAGTCGGTCGCACTGCTGCGAACGCTCCAGCCGCCCTGGTCGATCTCCGCAAGAAATGTCTGCAATGGCTTGATCATGACGCCCTTTTTGCGATGGTCGGCGCCCGAGTTGCGCGAGACGGGCGACTTTGAGGGCCATAGGATAACGCCGAACCCTGAAATTGGCTGAGCCTTGCGTTCGCGGCTCGCGTTTTTTATCCGGAAACTGCCCATGTCGACCACTACCCTCAGCTCGCCCTCACCCACCGTCTCGGTCGCCAGCCAGGCCAGCCCCCTGGTCATGCGCGTCATCGGCGCCTGTGCGTTGGCGCACCTGATCAACGACCTGATCCAGGCCGTGCTGCCGTCGATCTACCCGATGCTCAAGGCCACTTATGGCCTGAGCTTCACCCAGGTCGGCCTGATCACTCTGACCTTCCAGCTCACCGCTTCACTGCTGCAACCGTGGATCGGTTTCTACACCGACCGTCATCCCAAACCGTGGCTGCTGCCGGCCGGCATGGTCTGCACCCTGATCGGTATCCTGATGCTGTCGATGGTCGGCAGTTTTCCGGCGATTCTCGTGGCCTCGGCGCTGGTGGGGGTTGGCTCGTCGACCTTTCACCCGGAGACCTCGCGGGTGGCGCGCCTGGCCTCGGGCGGTCGCTACGGCCTGGCGCAATCGACCTTTCAGGTCGGCGGCAACGCCGGCAGCGCCTTCGGCCCCTTGCTGGCCGCCGCGATCATCATTCCCTATGGCCAGGGCAACGTCGCCTGGTTCGGCCTGTTCGCGGTGTTCGCCATCCTCGTGCAATACGGCCTGAGCCGCTGGTATCGCAATCACCTGAACCTGTTCAAGCTCAAGCAAGGCAGCAAGGCCACCCACGGACTGTCGAAACGGCGGGTGACCTTCGCCCTGGTGGTGTTGGCGCTGTTGGTGTTTTCCAAATACTTCTACATGGCCAGCTTCACCAGTTACTTCACCTTCTACCTGATCGAAAAATTCGACCTGTCGGTGGCCAGTTCGCAGCTGTACCTGTTCCTGTTCCTCGGTGCCGTCGCGGCGGGTACGTTCTTTGGCGGCCCGATCGGCGACCGGATCGGCCGCAAGCAGGTGATCTGGTTCTCGATCCTCGGCGCAGCGCCGTTCACCCTTGCCCTGCCCTACGTCGACCTGTTCTGGACGGGCGTGTTGAGCATGATCATCGGCTTCATCCTCGCCTCGGCATTCTCGGCCATCGTGGTCTTCGCCCAGGAACTGGTGCCCGGCAACGTCGGCATGATCGCCGGGGTGTTCTTCGGCCTGATGTTCGGTTTCGGCGGGATCGGTGCTGCGCTGCTCGGGCACCTGGCGGATATCCATGGCATCGAGTACGTGTACACGCTCTGTTCTTTCCTGCCACTGCTGGGAATTCTCACCATAATGTTGCCGTCTACTGGCAAACGCCCCTCGGGAGCGTGAATGGCCATCAGGAGGAACACCCCATGAAAATCGTAGTCACCAGCGTGCTCGTTGATGATCAGGCCAAGGCACTGGCGTTCTACCGGGATGTACTCGGCTTTGAACTCAAGCACGACATTCCCATGGGCGAACATCGCTGGCTGACGCTGACGTCCCCTGGCGATCCCGATGGCGTCGAGCTGCTGCTGGAGCCCAATGCCCACGGCGCGGCAAAAACCTTCCAGAGCGCGATCAAGCAGGACGGAATTCCCTGCACGTTTTTCGGTGTCGAGGACGTGCAGGCCGAATATGCCCGGCTCAGCGCCGCCGGCGTTCAGTTCACCCGCCCACCGACGGTGATGGGACCGGTCACCCTCGCGGTACTGGACGACACCTGCGGCAACCTCATCCAGATCGTCCAGCACCACTCGACCGCCTGATCATTTCTGCTACCAACCCTGTAGCACTCGGTAACACCCGGCCCCAATGCGGTGCGTCTTTTGAACGCCTTGCCGTGCGCCGCCCCGCTCCACACGGGGCCACCCGCCATGGCGTACTTTGTGCATCCAAAGGCCATCCTCTTCTGCCTGTAGCCGCCATGCGCCCCAAGGAACTGAAACTCTGGACCACCGGAGTCGCCCACCTGCTCGACCTGCCTGCCGGGCATGCGCGGCTGTCGGGGTTGAGCCACTGGCTTCGACAAATCTGCCCGGTCGATCATTTCGTGTTGTTTGTCTACGAAGGCAATCACCGGCCACTGGCGTTGTTCGATACGTTTTCGGCGGACAAGCGCGCGGTGTACGTCGACGACTACCAGTGCGGGCCTTACCTGCTCGATCCGTTCTACCTGGCCTGTACACGCGGGCAGGCGCCGGGGCTGTGGCGACTGCGCCAGTTCGCGCCCGACCACTTCTACCTCGGCGAGTACTTCCTGACCTATTACCAGCAGACCGGACTGGCCGAGGAAGTGGCGTTCTTCGTCGACCTCGGTGGTGGCGCCACGGCGGTGTTGTCGCTGATGCGCTCCAGTGCCAGTTGCGCCTTCAGCCGGGACGAAATGCAGCTCGTCGAATGCGCGCAAGCGGTGGTCGAACAGGTCATCAATGAAGCCTGGCGCTTGCGCCAGGCCCAACAACCGCGACCGGCGCAAGACCTGGACTTCAAGATCCGCGAAGCCTTCGACCACTTCGGCGCGCACATCCTCACCGGGCGCGAGCAGGAGATTGTCCAGCTATTGCTGCGCGGCCACTCCAGCGCCTCGGTGGCCGAACAACTCAACATCAGCCCCGGCACGGTGAAGATTCACCGCAAGAACATCTACTCCAAGCTGGGCATTGGCAGCCAGTCGGAGTTGCTGGGGTTGTTCATTCGGGAGCTGACGGAGGACCCATTGCAGGCGCCCGGCCTCAGGCTGCAGGCCTGACACCCATTGGTATACGCCTATCCCTGTGGGAGCGAGCCTGCTCGCGAAAGCGGTGTATCTGCCAACATCCACGCTGGATGTTAAACCGTATTCGCGAGCAGGCTCGCTCCCACAGGTCTATCGCTGATCTGGAGATTGTGGTCAGGGCGGATCAAGCTGATCCAGCGCCCGGTTCACCGCCAACTCCCCCAACATGATCACCTGCGCAATGCCCAACAGCGCATTGCGGCGCGTCCCTTCCAAATGATCCACCAGATCGTTGGCCATGACATTGGCCGACGCCAGCGACTCACAGGCGTGCACCAGCAAGGTTTCGGCATTGAGTTCGGGATTGACGAAGAACATCGTGCTGGGTTTGTGAGGGGTGGCCATGATGTGGGGGCCCGGGTTGAGGGCGCGCTCGGCGGCTTCGTGGAGCTTGCTTGAATCGAGGTTTTCGTACGGGGATGCCGGATCGGTGTCCGGCGGGTTGGGTGTGACTTTGAACATAGTGAAACTCCCTGCATCGTAAAAAGGAGCCATCACTCTCACGCTACCAAACGGAGGGTGGTGGCCATACGCAGGTTGGTAGACCGGGATGCAAGGAGACCGGCGCGCCCGAAGGCGCCCTGTGCATGGCCACCATAGAGCAGAGTAGAAAAACACTGCAAATGATGAAGCATTGCACCTCGCATACCTGGGCTACCAAACCCGATCACTGTTGTTATCCAGCGACCGGTAAACGATAAAACCCAGGCCCAAGGCGCACAAGCCGGCGGATTCTGGCGTACCTGTAGGCAACGACGCAAGGTTGTGTAGCCTTCGCGAAGTAACCCCGGATGTCTTTAAACACGCATCTGCATTTTGTAGGAGCGAGCCTGCTCGCGATGGTCCTTAACGAATACGCGGGATGACTGGCTGAACGCAGCGCTCTCAAGCCCATCGTCGGAACGCAGCCCGGAGCAAGCTCGCTCCTACAACAATCTGCTTCTATCCCCGTAGGGATATATACACCGCAAAACCCCCATTGCTAGTTTGGCCCCCGACGCACTGATTCATCACTGCAAGGGAGCCCGCCTCGTGAACAACACCCCGCCAAGCGATATCGAATTCTGCAATGTGGTCAAACGCTATGGCGAGGTGCAGGCCGTCAGTGGTCTGGATTTCGCGGTGCGGCGTGGCTCGTTTCATTCCTTTCTCGGCGGTTCGGGCTGTGGCAAGACCACCACCCTGCGCATGATCGCCGGCTTCGAGCAGCCCACCAGCGGCGAGGTTCGTCTGGCCGGCAAGAGCGTCGCCGGGGTGCCGGCTTTCGAGCGGCCGGTGAACATGGTGTTCCAGCATTACGCGCTGTTCCCGCACCTGACCGTGGCGCAGAACATTGCCTACGGCCTGCGTTATCAAACCCCACGCCCTGACAAGAAACAGCAACTGCGCATGGCCGATGAAGCGCTGGAGATGGTCCGTCTGAGCGGCTTTGGCCAGCGCAAGCCGAGCGAGCTTTCCGGCGGCCAGCAACAGCGTGTCGCCCTCGCCCGCGCACTGGTCAACAAGCCGACGGTGTTGCTGCTCGACGAGCCGCTGGCCGCGCTGGACCGCAAGCTGCGCAAGGAGATGCAATCGGAGTTGCTGCGTTTGCAGCGCGAGGTCGGCATCACCTTCGTGTTGGTCACCCACGACCAGGAAGAAGCCCTGTCGATGAGCGACAGCATCAGCGTGATGCACAACGGTTCGATCATCCAGACCGCCACCCCGGAGCAACTCTACGAAGCCCCGGCCAGCCACTACGTCGCCGATTTTATCGGCGAGTCCAACCTGTTCGACGGCACCGTGCGCCAGCTCAACGGCAATTCGGTGGTGCTGCGTACCGAGCAGGGTCTGGAACTGACCAGCCCGCTGACGCCTACCGGCAAAGCCCTGAGCGCCAACACAGCCGGTTGCATTGCGGTGCGCCCGGAGCTGATCAGCATCGCCGGCGCCAATGCCGAAATGAGCCGCGAAGTGAAGCTGCCGGGCTGCGTCGAAGACCGCATTTACCTGGGTAATTCCACCGAATACCGCGTACGCACCCAGGCCTTCGGCGTGGTCTGCGTGCGGGTGCCGCGCCAGCAGGATCACGGCGCCAATGCATTCGAACACGGCGCAGCGGTTCGCGTCGGCTGGGATCACGCCAATGGCCTGGCCATGGCGTTGTAAATCATCGATTCGTTTCATCAACCGGATGTGGAGCGTGCTATGGACCAGAAGACCTTTATCAAAACCCTGCGCAGCTGGCAGAACGGCTCGATCAGCTGCCGCGAGTTCCTTGGCCGCACCGGCCTCGGTATTGCCGCCGCCGTGGTCGCCACCAACATGCCCGGCCTGCTGACCTCCAGCGCCGAGGCCGCCGAGCAGGCCAAGCTCGGTGATCGCCTGTCGCTGGCGACCTGGCCGAACTACCACAGCCAGGAAAACCTCGACGCCTTCGGCAAGACCACCGGCGCCCGGGTGTCGATGAGCGTGTTCGGTTCCAACGAGGAAATGCTCGCCAAATTGCAGGCCGGCGGCAGCGGCTGGGACGTGCTGGTGCCGACTAACTACACCATCAGCACCTACGTCGGGCTGGGCCTGATCGAACCGCTGGACCTGTCGCGCATTCCCAACTTCGATGCCTCGGCGTTCCAGCAGAAATTCATGGCCCAGGGCACGGTGGACGGCAAGGTCTACGCGGTGCCGAAAAACTGGGGCACCACCGGCATGCTCTACGACACCGGCAAGCTGAAAAACGGCCCGACCAGCTGGAAGGAATTCTGGGTCGCCGCCCAGGGCCCGGCCAGTGGCCGGACGATGGTCCACGACTACCAGTTGACCGCTATCGGCAATGCCCTGAAAAGCTTCGGCTACAGCTTCAACTCCCTGGACCCGAAAGAACTGGCCGACGCGGAAAAGCTGCTGATCGAGGTCAAGCCGCACCTGTTCGCGATCAACTCCGACATTCAGCCGTCGATGCGCAGCGGCGATGCCTGGCTGGCGATGTCGTGGACCGGCGATGCTTCGCAACTGCACCGCGACAACGCGCAAATGCAGTTCGAACTGGGCAAGGAAGGTGGCGAGTTGTGGAGCGACTTCTTCGCGATTCCCAAAGCTCGGAGCACAAGGACGCCGCCTACGCCTTCATCAACTACCTGCTCGATCCGCAGCACAACAAGCTGGAAGTGCTGAGCCACGGCTACCCGAGTGGCGACAAGCGTGTCGACGCGCTGCTGCCGGTGGCGATGCTCGACGATCCGATCATGTACCCGGCCGCCGAGGCCTTGAGCCCGCTGGAGTTCGGTGCCGCCGCGACGCTGACCAGCCCGGCGCGTGCCGAACTGATGGCGCGTTTCAAGTCCGCCTGATCGCCTGACCATGGCCAATGAGGAGTCACCCATGAATGCCGCCGCCCACCCGCAAACGGTGCAGCCGGGCCATACCCTGTCGGTCGAGGTTCGCCAACGGCGCAGCCTCGGCCGGCGCATCACCCTGCTGATGCTCTTGCCTTCGACCCTGTGGTTCCTGCTGCTGTTGTTGATGCCGCTGGTGATCATCCTGGTCTTCAGTTTCGGCGAGCGCAGCGCCGTGGGCGGTTACGCCGGTGGCTTCACCCTGGCCAACTACCTGAACCTCGGTTCTCGCGGCGCAGCGTTCAGCAATACGCTGATGCTCGCGCCGCTGGGCACTTTGGTGTGCCTGGTGGCGGCCTATCCGCTGGCGTACTTCCTCGCGGTCAAGGTCAGCAGGAACCGTTCGCTGTTGCTGACCCTGGTGATCGTGCCGTTCTGGACCAGTTTTCTGATCCGCACCTACGCGTGGATTTTCATCCTCAGCGGCAAAGGCATTCCGGCGCTACTGGCCAGCCTGGGTCTCGAGGATGTGCGGCTGATCAACACGCCGTGGGCGGTGCTGATCGGCATCGTCTACGGCTACCTGCCGCTGATGGTGTTCCCGATCTACGTCAGCCTGGAAAAACTCGACAAGCGCCTGCTCGAAGCGTCCGCCGACCTGGGCGCCAGCGCCTTCGAAAGCTTTCGCCGGATCACCCTGCCGCTGTCGGCGCCGGGGATCATCACCGGGGTGATGCTGGTGTTCATCCTGCTGATGGGCGAGTTCCTGATACCGGCCATCCTCGGCGGCGGCAAGGTGTTCTTTGTCGGCAATGCGCTGGTCGACCTGTTCCTGCAATCGCGCAACTGGCCGTTCGGCAGTGCGCTGGCCATGACGTTGGTGACGATGATGCTGCTGATCATCGGCGTATATCTGAAACTAGTGGCGCGCTACGGCGGCCGCCCTGCCGATGGAGGCTTGTGACATGTGGCTGCGCAGCTATTCGACTTCGCTGTACCTGTTCCTCTACGCGCCGATTGCCTTGATCGTACTGTTCAGCTTCAACGCCGGGCGCAGTGGCCTGGCCTTCCAGTGCTGCTCGGTGCAATGGTTCGGCACCGCGTTCGGCAACCCGTTCATCATGGAAGCCCTGGGCAACAGCGCACTGATTGCCGCAAGTTCCGCGGTGATCGCCACGCTGTTCGGCACCCTGGCGGTGTTCGGCTTGCAGCGCTGTGGCGCCAAGGTACGCCTGCTGTTCGATGCGCTGACCTACTGCGCGATCATCGTGCCCGGTATCGTCATCGGCATCTCGACGCTGATCGCCTTCATCAGCCTGTTCGACCTGATCAACCCGCTGCTGGCGAGCTGGCTGCCGACTGTGCCGAAGTTGAACATGGGTTTTTTCACCGTGATAGCCGCGCACTCGCTGTTCACCATGGCCCTGGTGATGGTGATCGTGCGCAGCCGCGTCGATTCCCTCGACAAGGCCCTGCTGGAAGCCTCCGCGGACCTGTACGCGCCACCGATGGACACCTTCTGGCGGGTGACCCTGCCGCAGATCAGCCCGGCGATCATGGCCGGGTTCCTGCTGGCCTTCACCTTCAGCTTCGACGATTTCATCATCGCCTTCTTCGTCGCCGGTTCCGAAACGACGCTGCCGATCTACATCTTTTCCTCCATCCGCCGCGGCGTGACACCGGAGATCAACGCGATTTCCACGGTGATCATCTGCGTGTCGCTGGCCTTGCTGTTCACTTCCCGCCATCTGCAAAACCGCCGCACCGGCGTCCAGGAGTCGCACCATGCGTGATCAGCTCTACATCAACGGCGAATGGGTCAGCCCGGACCTGGGCGGCTATCTGGACGTGATCGACCCGGCCACCGAACAGGTCTTCCACCGGGTGGCGGCGGGAACTGAAGAGGATATCGACCATGCCGTGCGCGCGGCCCGGCGGGCCTTCGACAATGGCTGGGGTCAAACCAGCGGCGCCGAGCGTGCGCAGTGGCTGGAAGCATTGGCTGCCGAGCTCGAAAATGGCCAGCAAGCGCTGGCGGAACTGGAAGTGCGCGACAACGGCAAACCGCTGCCCGAAGCACAGTGGGACATCGGCGATGCCATTGCCTGCTTCCGTTACTACGCCGGTCTGGCCCGCGATCTGGACCAGCAACAGGACCAGCCGCTGGCCTTGCCGGACGAGCGTTTCCGTTGCCGCATCCGCCACGAGCCGATTGGCGTGGCCGGGCAGATCATCCCCTGGAACTACCCGCTGCTGATGGCCGCGTGGAAGGTGGCGCCAGCCTTGGCCGCCGGGGCCACGGTGGTGCTGAAACCGTCCGAGCTGACGCCGCTGACCGCCCTGGAACTGGCCGCCGCCGCCGATCGTATTGGCCTGCCGGCCGGGGTGTTGAACCTGGTGACCGGCCTCGGCGCCGACGCTGGCAGCCCGCTTACCGAGCATCCGGGCGTGGACAAACTGGCCTTCACCGGCAGCGTGCCCACCGGGGCGAAAATCATGTCGGCGGCGGCCCGGGACATCAAGAACATCAGCCTGGAACTGGGTGGCAAGTCGGCCTTCATCGTGTTCGATGACGCCGATGTCGAAGCCGCCGTGGAGTGGATTCTGTTTGGGATTTTCTGGAACCAGGGCCAGGTGTGCAGCGCCACATCACGCCTGCTGGTGCAGGAATCCATCGCCCCGCGTCTGATCGAACGGCTGGTGGAAGAAACTCGCAAGATCAGTATCGGCCCCGGTATGCAGCCCGGGGTTCTGCTGGGTCCGCTGGTCAGCCAGGGCCAGTACGACAAGGTGCTCGGTTTCATCGACCAGGGCCTGGCCAGTGGTGCCCGTTTGCTCACCGGCGGACGGAGACCGGCGCATCTGGCCGAAGGGTATTTCATTGAGCCGGCGATCTTCGATGAGCCCGGCCACAGCAGCATTCTGTGGCGCGAAGAAGTGTTCGGCCCGGTGCTGTGCATCAAGCGCTTCAAGACCGAAGAGCAAGCCCTGCAAATGGCCAATGCCAGCCGCTTCGGCCTGGCGGCCGCCGTGATGAGCGCCGACTTGCAGCGCACTGCCCGGGTCGCCAACCAGCTGCGCGCCGGGATCGTCTGGGTCAACTGCTCGCAACCGACCTTCGTCGAAGCGCCCTGGGGCGGGATGAAACACAGCGGTATCGGCCGGGAACTGGGGCAATGGGGGCTACACAATTATCTGGAGGTCAAGCAGGTGACCGAGTACGTCAGTGACCAGCCGTGGGGGTGGTATTTGAAGTAAGCAGGCATACCGAGGAAGAAGGTCTGAATGGCAGACCGTGGCGCCTGCATCGCCGGCAAGCCGGCTCCTACAAAAACACTGTCATATGCCAGCGATCTGTAGGAGCTGGCTTGCCAGCGATGGGGCCAGCACATCCAAAATAGGTGGCGCCTGACACGCCGCTATCGCGAGCAGGAGGGTTGTGGCGAGGGGTTCACACCGCGTAACTTGAATGACCCGCCCTCAATGACCCGCCCTCCAAGCCACGCCGGAGTTGATCCATGCGCATCGCCTTGCTGTCCGACATGCACCTGTCCGTCAACGCGATCCCGTTTCCCGCCGTGGACGCCGATATTGTCGTGCTCGCCGGGGACATCGCGCGCCCCGCCAAGGCCATCGAGTGGGCCAGGGCGTGCCCGGTTCCGCTGCTGTACGTGGCGGGCAATCATGAGTTCTATGGCAGTGACCTGGTCTCCACCTACGAACAGCTGAACAGCCTGGCGCAAGGCACGCAGATTCACGTGCTGGAACGTTCGGAGTACGTCCACAACGGCGTGCGTTTTCTCGGTTGCACCTTGTGGTCTGACTATCGTCTGCTCGACAACCCCGAGGATCGAGCGCTGGGCATCGACTTGGCGACTCAACTGATCCGTGACTTCAGCCACATCAAGATCGCCCCCGACTTTCCCGACCTGTTCACGCCGGCCATTTCCCAGCTGGTGTTTCTGCAGACGGTCGCCTGGCTGGAAGACTGCTTCGCCCGCGACAGCAGCACGCCCACGGTGGTGGTCTCTCATTTCGCCCCGACACGGTTGAGCATCGGCCCGAGCTTTGCCGGCTCGCCAATCAACTCAAGCTTTGTCTCGGACCTCGAAACGCGGATCAAAGACTGGCAGCCGGCACTGTGGCTGCATGGGCACACCCATGGCAGTTTTGATTATCGGGTGGGCAACACCCGGGTGGTCTGCAACCCTCGGGGCTATGCCAAGAACGGCATCAATGAAAATCCTGATTTCGATGATGCCTTCGTGATCGATCTGGATTTCTGAGGTAACGCTCGGGTCAGCAGCACCGCGTATTGCATTTCCCCCGGCCAAAACGCGCTTCCTGACGTTCGCGGAAAAACATCTCATAACTCATCACTGGCTCACCCGGACGGTTGCGGGCCATTTGTGCCACGTAGTTGTCGTACTCGGGAACACCGACCATCAATCGGGCGCTCTGGCTGAACATTCTGGCAACCTGCTGCAGTTTGCGGAACATGGCGGATCTCTCTGTGGGCGTGGGACCTGGCCCATGAAACCGCGCTCATGTATCGGCATTGTGTCCAGATCGGACGCCTTTGTATTTTCAAGTATCCAGGCTCGCGCCCGATGGACCGCCGGCAACCCGCTACACTTTCCTCGCTCCGCCGCTGCACCCGAGCGGCCAAGACCCCTGACTTCTGATCTGGAGGTATCCCATGAGCGACAGCAGCGAACTCACCACCTTTACCGGCTGGGCCGCCACGACAGCGGGCGCGCCACTGGAACGCTACAGCTACGATCCCGGTCCGTTGGGCAACGATGAGGTGGAAGTCGCCGTGGAATATTGCGGCGTCTGCCACTCCGACCAGTCGCTGATCGACGACGACTGGGGTATCAGCCGCTACCCGTTCATTCCCGGCCATGAGGTGGTCGGTCGTATCGTGCGCATGGGCGCCCAGGTGCGTGGCCTGGAACCGGGACAACGAGTGGGCATCGGCTGGTACAAGGGCAGTTGCATGCATTGCACGTCCTGTATCGAAGGCTCGCATAACCTGTGCAGCACGGTGCAACCGACCATCATCGGCAGCAACGGCGGTTTTGCCGACCGCGTCCGCTCGCACTGGGCCTGGGCCTTGCCGATCCCGGCCGGACTCGACCCGGCGATGGCCGGCCCGTTGTTCTGTGCCGGCTCGACCGTGTTCAACCCGCTGGTGGAATTCGGCATCAAGCCCACTGACCGGGTTGGCGTGGTGGGCATCGGCGGCCTTGGTCACCTGGCGCTGCGCTTTCTCAATGCCTGGGGCTGCGAAGTCACGGCGTTCACCTCATCGCTGAGCAAGCAGGAAGAAGCCAGGCGCCTGGGCGCACACAAGGTGGTCGCCTCGACCGACTCCGATGCGCTCAACGCCATTGCCGGCACCCTGGATTTTCTCTTGGTCACCGCCAACGCCAACCTCGACTGGACAGCCATGCTCGCCACCCTGCGCGGCAAGGGGCGCCTGCACTTTGTCGGCGTCGTGCCCGACGCCATTCCGGTGCACGTGTTCAACCTGATTCCCCAGCAAAAAACCATGTCCGCCTCACCGGTCGGTTCACCCGCCAACACCGCGGCCATGCTGGAATTCTGTGCCCGCCACCAGATCCTGCCGCAGGTCGAGATGTTTCCCATGAGCCGGATCAACGACGCCATCGATCACTTGCGCAGCGGCAAGGCGCGCTACCGCGTGGTGCTGGACGCCAGCAAGTGAGCTCACGGCCTCCTGTAGGAGCTGGCTTGCCAGCGATGGTCGTTAACGATAACGCGTGTGAACCGGATAAACGCGGCGCACTTGAGTCCATCGCCAGCAGGCTGGCTCCTACAGTTTCCCTGCGTGGGCACGGTCCTTTGTAGGAGCTGGCTTGCCAGCGATGGTCGTTAACGATTACGCGTATGACCTGGATAAACGCGGCGCACTGGAGTCCATCGCCAGCAGGCTGGCTCCTACAGTTTCAGCGTGGGCACGGTCCCTTGTAGGAGCTGGCTTGCCAGCGATGGTCGTTAACGATAACGCGTGTTAACCGGATAAACGCGGCGCACTTGAGTCCATCGCCGGCAAGCCGGCTCCTACAGTTTCAGCGTGGGCAGGGTCCCTTGTAGGAGCGGGCTTGCCAGCGATGGTCGTTAACGATAACGCGTGTGAACCTGAATAAACGCGGCGCACTTGAGTCCATCGCCAGCAGGCTGGCTCCTACAGTTTCAGCGGGGACAGGGTCCCCTGTGGGAGCTGGCTTGCCAGCGATGGTCGTTAACGATTACGCGTGTGAACCTGGATAAACGCGGCGCACTGGAGTCCATCGCCAGCAGGCTGGCTCCTACAGTTTCAGCGTGGGCAGGGTCCCTTGTAGGAGCTGGCCTGCCAGCGATGGTCGTTAACGATAACGCGTGTGAACCTGAATAAACGCGGCGCACTTGAGTCCATCGCCAGCAGGCTGGCTCCTACAGTTTCAGCGGGGACAGGGTCCCCTGTGGGAGCTGGCTTGCCAGCGATGGTCGTTAACGATTACGCGTGTGAACCTGGATAAACGCGGCGCACTGGAGTCCATCGCCGGCAAGCCGGCTCCTACAGTTTCAGCGTGGGCACGGTCCCTTGTAGGAGCTGGCTTGCCAGCGATGGTCGTCAACGATAACGCGGGTGAACAGGATGAACGCGGCGCGCTTGAGTCCATCGCCAGCAAGCTGGCTCCTACAGGTTCCCGGGGTTGCGTGAAGGACCTTTTTTACCCTCAGGGATTGGCTGCCTGCGCCGGCACCATTGGCATGTGCGGGTCGTTCCAGCTGAACCGATAGGCTTTGCCGGCCTCTGGCGGCTGGCATTTGCCGTTGTCGGCATCCACCCCCACGATCGACCAGTTCGCCCGGGCGTTTTCGCCCAGTTCACGGGCCGCTTCGGCTTTGAAACACTGGTTCAAAACGTCATCCGGCACCAAAGCGTAGGCCTTGGGGTGTTCGCGCAGATACAGCGCGGCCTTCTCGATGGACGAGTTATCCATGCCGAAATGCACGATCGGCTGGCGGGCGAACAACCAGTGCCCCTCCTCCCAGTTGACCAGCACCAGATCGGCGCCCTGGGTCATGGTCGCCGCCTGCGCCATCAGCCCCTGATCGATGTTGGTGCCGTCCTTGAGCGGTTCGATGAACCCCCGGGCGAACCACAGCGCGAACCAGGTCGCCACCAGTGCCGGGAACACCCGACGCAAACGCGGGTGCTTTTTGAACCAGCGCTTGAGCAGCCACGGAATCAGCGGCGCGGCGACCAGCACCAGCCCCGGCAGCGCCGGGTAGATGTAAAGCTTGCGCTTGCCCGTGCTGATGCAGAAAAACAGCACCACCAGCACCACCCAACCGAGCAACACCAGGACCCGGCCGTCACGCTTTTGCAACTGACGGCGCCAGGCAGGCACCAGCCATGGCAGCACCAGCACCAACGGTAGCCAGTACTGCGGAATCACGTTGGTAAAGAAGTACCAGAACGGTTCGCGGTGATGCCACGCGGCGGCATAGCGGCCTGCGGTCTGGTGCAGGAGGATCTCCCGCGCATAGGCCATTTCGTCCGCGCTGCCATTGAAGAAGATCGACAAGGCCAGGGGCAACAGCCAGATCGCGATGGCGCCAAGCATCAGCGCAACCCCCAGCAACCACTTGCGCGCCTCGCCAGGCATGGCCACCACACCCGGCCAGCCTTTGCGCACCGCATAGGCGTACGGAATCAGCAACAGCGCCGGCAGGAAACCCACGCCCTTGGTGATCACGCCGATGCCCATGGCCGCGCAGCCGGCGTAAAACCAGCGCCACGCCGGGCCGAGCAGCAGATGCCGCGCCAGACCGTACAGGCCAAGCGAAGTGAACAGAATCAAAAAGCTGTCGATCTGGCCGGTGCGCAGGATGCTGTAGGTCTGGTAGGTCGCCAGGTACAGCAGCGCGGTGTTGCGCCCGGTACGCTGGGTCCACAAGCGACGGCCCAGGTCATAGACCATCGCCGTGACCGTCACGGCCGAAAACAGTCCCGGCAGGTAGAGCGCGATGTTGGGCTTGCCGGTCAGCCAGGTGAAGAACGCCACCGTCCACATGAAAATCGGCGGTTTGTCGCCGTAGATCTCGGCGGCACGGTGCGGGATCAACCACGAGCCGTTCTGCAGCATCTCCAGGGCGACGCCGAGGAAGCGCTCCTCATCCACGTTCTGTGCCTGGCGTAGCCCCAGCCCCGCGCCGATCAACAACAGGGCAAGCAGCATCAGCCCCAGGCACTCGACCCGGGGCGACAACGATCTACGCATGGTTTATTCCTTCACGCTGCGGCTTTTGGCAATCAATTGCAGGTTGCGAAAATAGACAAGGGAGCCAAAGGCCTGCCCGGCAATGAACACCGGATCCTGACGGTAGATGGCGTAAGCGAGCAGCAAGGAACTGCCGACGATGCTCAAGTACCAGAAGCTGGTCGGGATCACGCTGCGCTTTTTGTATTCGCTGTACAGCCACTGCAGGACAAAACGCCCGGTAAAGGCAATCTGCCCCGCAAAGCCGACCACCAGCCACAGGGTTTCACGGGTCAGCATCATCCTTCGAGCTCCTGGGCAATGGTGTTCAGCCGCGTGCGCTTGATCAGCCACCAGACACCGATCAGGTCAAGAATGCCGACCAACGCGCGGTCGAGGTTGCCGTATTTCGACACCCCGGCCGTGCGCGGCCGGTGGTTGACCGGGTGCACGATCATGCGCCCGTTGTGACGCTGGATCAGCGCCGGAATGAAGCGGTGCATGTGGTCGAAGTATGGCAGGCGCAGGAACGCCGCGCGCTCGATCAGCTTCAGGCCGCAACCGGTGTCCGGGGTGGCGTCCTTGAGCAGGCGGCGGCGCAGGTTGTTGGCGAACCGCGAGGCGTAGCGTTTGCTCGCGGTGTCGCGGCGATTGACCCGGTGCCCGGCGACCAGTTGCACATCGACCTTGCCCGGTTCGCCGCGCACCAGCGCCAGCATGCCGGGAATGTCCGCCGGGTCGTTCTGGCCGTCGCCATCGAGGGTCGCCAGCCATTGCCCGCGGGCCTCGCGGGCGGCGTGGTACAGCGAGGTGCTTTGCCCCAGCGACCGCTCGTGATGGAGGATGCGCAGGGTGTTCAAGCCGTCGTGGCGGATCTGCCGCAGTTCCTGCAGGGTCGCATCGGTGCTGCCATCGTCGACGACGATGATTTCGTACGACTCATGGGCCAACGCCACGCGGATTTCCTCTAGCAGCGGCTTGAGGTTGTTCGCTTCGTTCTTGGCGGGAATCAGTACGGATACAAAAATGTCTTGGCTCATGGAGTCTCTCTCGCCCTTTATGATTTTTCCGAGATCAGAGGCGAACGCTTCAAATCCGATAGAACTGCCGATACCACTGCACAAACGCTGCGACGCCGGTTTCCAGCGTCACCTGCGGGCTGAAGCCCACCCATTCGGCCAGTGCCGAGACATCGGCCCAGGTCTTGACCACATCACCGGCCTGCATCGGCAAGTAGTTGCGCCGGGCCTGCAGGCCCAAGGCCGACTCCAGGCACTCGACGAAATCCAGCAACGCCACTGGTTTGCCACGCCCGATATTGAAGAGCCGGTTGACGCCAGCGGCAGAGCCTTGCGGCACCGGAGGCTTGGGCCGCAGTCGGGCGATGCCTTCGACGATGTCGTCGACGTAGGTAAAGTCGCGTGACATCTGGCCCTGGTTGTAAATGTCGATGGGCAGGCCTTTGAGGATGGCGTCGGTAAACTTGAACAGCGCCATGTCCGGGCGACCCCACGGGCCGTAGACGGTAAAAAAGCGCAGGCCACTGGCTTTCAAGCCATACAAATGGCAGTAACTTTCGGCCAACAGTTCATTGGCGCGCTTGCTGGCGGCGTACAGCGATACGGGATGTTCGACAGGGTCATCGACACTGAACGGCATCTTGCTGTTGGTGCCGTACACCGAACTGCTCGAGGCGTAGATCAGATGCTTGGGGCGATGGTGCCGACAGGCTTCCAGCACATTGAGAAAACCCACCAGGTTCGACTGGGCATAGACATCCGGGTTGTCCAGCGAATAACGCACCCCGGCTTGCGCCGCCAGGTGCACCACCTCGGTAAACCCGTGGTCGCGGAACAGGTCCATCAAGGCCGGTTTGTCGACGATGTCCATTTTCCGGAAGCGAAAACCCGGCAAAGTCTCCAGCACCTTGAGGCGTGCGTGCTTGAGTTCCACGTCGTAGTAGTCGTTGAGGTTGTCGATACCGACGACGTCCTGCCCCTCGCGGCACAAGCGCTGGACCGTATGAAAACCGATGAAACCGGCGGCACCGGTGACCAGGACGGTCATGGGAGGCACGCCATCGACAGCGCCGTGATCGGCGCGAGATTATTGATCCAGACCCTCATCAGCTTCATGTGTGGTTCCTGCTTATCGCGTCATTTGCGCACGGTTACGTTGTGAAGCTTATAAAACAGAAACATTTCAGTTTCGATAACGCCTTGCGCGACTTCAAAAAAATAAAATATTTGGCCGAAATCACCGCTGCTATCTGGCCGATCCGCCATGGGGTTTGTAAAAGCGGAACAAGCCAATATCCACGGTCTTGATGTATTTCCTGGCCCAATCCGGCTTGGCCGTACGGTCATGGAAATACAAGGCACCCTGGGTGCGATCCGGCAGCTCCTTGTTCAGGGCCTTGCGCGCGATTTCCTTGGCCATCGCGTAAGGCACCTCTTCCTGGACCGAATCGGGTTTGCCGTCACACCACCAGGAGAACTGACAACTCTTGGTCTCCGATCCCTGCTTGACCACCTTGCACACCGTGTCCGGAAAGCCCTCGTGACCCAGGCGATTCATGACCACATTGGCCACCGCCTCCATGTCGGCAGCGTCCTTGCCCTTGGCTTCCCAGTAAATGGAGCGGGCCAGGCACGTGATCGCATCGTCCAGCGGCGCGACACCCGCCGGGTCAACGGCCTGGACCTCGGACGGGGTAATGGCTTCGACCTTGGGTTCCGTTGCGGGGTTTTTATTCTCGGCGGCCTTCTGTTCCAGCACCTCGGCCTTGTTCTCGGCCGATTCCTTTTTTTGTTCCTGATCCGTAGCCGATACCGGGCCGGCGAACAGCGTGAGGGCAAGGCAGGTGGCGATCCAGTCGAGGCGCATGGTCGGTGTCACTCGGTGAGCGATTCGATACAGTGTAGTAGTGAAATGATTTCGCTTACCCCACTACACTCTGGATAAATCCGTTGTCCTGGATGGGTCAACTTCGCACATCATGGGCGCCATCTGCTCAAGGGGGATTTTCATGGGTTTCATTTCATCCGCAATGCGCCTGGCCGGTTTGTCACTGGGCCTGGTATGTGCCGCCAACGCCATGGCGGCGGACGAAGCGCAATTGATCGAATCGATCAACCTCTACCGCAGCCAACTGCAACGCTGTGCCGGCCAGGTGTCATCGGAGCTGCCGCCACTGTCGGCCGACCCGCGCCTGGTGCTGACCGCCCCGAACATCGGTGATCTGCAGCAAGCCATGGCCGCTGCCGGTTATCCGATGAAGAACGTGCAGGCCATCAGCCTGTCCGGACCTCGCGATGCAGCCGCGGCGATGAAGGCGATCCAGGAGAGTTTTTGCCAGATCGTCCTCGACCCGCAATTCGTCGATGTCGGCGTCTTCCGCCAGGACCGGCAATGGCGCATCGTGGTCGCTCGGCCATTGTTGAGCGCACGCCTGGGCGACGCCCAGACCGAAGGCCAGAAGCTGCTCACCGAACTCAACGCCGCACGCACCCGCCCACGCCAGTGCGGCGGGCAATCCTTCGCCGCCGCGCCACCGCTGGCCTGGAACGCCACACTGGCCAGCGCCGCCGAAGGCAACTCGCGCTCCATGGCCAACAACAACTATTTCGACCACAAGGACCGCGATGGCCGCACCCCGGGCGACCGCGCGGAACTGGCCGGCTACGACTTCCAGCAGATCGGCGAAAACATCGCCGCCGGGCAAGACACCGCACACAAGGTGGTCGAAGGCTGGCTGACCAGCCCCGGCCACTGCGCCAACCTGATGAACCCGCAGTTCCGCGAACTGGGCGCGGCTTACGCGACCGATCCGAAGAGCGATGCGGGGATTTACTGGACGGCGATGTTTGGGGCGCAGTGAGTGCCATAGCCCCCGAAGCAATTGCATTGGGGGTTCTTTGTGGTCAATGAACACGTCGAAGAGCGGAGTAACTTCACACTGACAAGATAGGTTGAAGTTGCCGCTGGTGATGGGCAGGAGGGAAACAGGAAAATGGAGCGGTTAAAAAATGACAAGCATCCCGATAGGTCTGATTGCCGGATTGATACTGGCGCCGATGATATTGACTTGTTTCGCTGTCGCCTTCATCGCACACAAGTACGTTGACGCAATCGAAGAACGTCTACCCAATTGCTCTTTTATAAAAACCACCAGAGACGCATTTTCAGCGGGCGGCCTGATCGGCAAGGTCATGCGCGGCGGCGTTATTGCCATGGTATTGATGATGCCCGCACTCAGCGCTCGAAGAGGCGTTGTTGATGCCAAAGAAGTGAAAAACCTTCCAAGGCACTACAAAAATCTTTTGATATTTCCGGTGATTATTTTGTTCGTTTTGTTTTTTTCCCTGATCGCACTCAGGGTTTCAGCCTACTTCATTGAGAGCCATTGAAAGGTACTAAAGAATCAAGTCCGTATCGGAGAAAATCACACAGCCTGCCCAACAAAAAACCCGAAGCCCTGTCATGGACTCCGGGTTTCTTTTTCCACAGTGAACCTCAGTGACTACTCATCCCAGCCACCTGCATCAACCCCCGCAACGCCCCCGCCACCACCCCCAACGCAACCACACTACCCAGCCAGATCAACACCAGCCACCCAAAGCGCTTGTACCAAGGCGCCGGTGCCGGTTCACGGGAATCAATGGTAGCCATCGCCAATCCTCACTTTGCCGCGGAACACGTAGTAGCTCCAGACCGTGTACATCAGGATGATCGGCAGGATGAACAACGCCCCGATCAGGATGAACAACTGGCTGGTCGGCGGTGACGCCGCGGCCCACAGGCTGATCGACGGCGGCACGATGTTCGGCCAGATACTGAACGCCAGGCCGATGTAGCCGAGGAACACCAGCATCAGGGTGAAGGCGAACGGCCAATGGGTGTGGCGTTGGCGCAGGGTCTTGAGCAAGCCGAACATCGCCAGCAAGGCCAGCACCGCCAGGCCTGCGAACACTGCCAGGTGCGCATGGGCAAACCAGCGGGTGGCGATGTCCGGATGCAGGATCGGCGTCCACACGCAGATCACGCCGATCACCGCCAACAGCAGCCAGGCCAGGGGCCGGGTGAACAGGCGCATGCGCGATTCGAGCATGCCTTCGGTCTTGACCAGCAACCAGGTGCTGCCGAGCAGCGCATAGGCGACGATCAGGCCGAATCCGCAGAACAACGGAAAGGGTGCCAGCCAGTCCAGCGAACCACCGGCGAACTGGCGGTCGACCACCGGGATACCGGCAATGTAAGTGCCAATCACCACGCCCTGGGAGAAGGTCGCCAGCAGCGAGCCGCCGATGAACGCCATGTCCCAGACATGACGCTTTTCAGGGCTGGCCTTGAAACGAAACTCGAACGCCACGCCACGGAAGATCAAGCCGCACAACATCAGGATCAACGGCAGGTACAGCGCCTCCAGGATCACCGAATAGGCCAGCGGGAACGCCCCGTACAGCGCCGCGCCACCCAGCACCAGCCAGGTCTCGTTGCCGTCCCAGACCGGTGCCACGGTGTTCATCATCACATCGCGCTCCTTCGCATCCGGGATCAGCGGAAACAGAATGCCCAATCCCAGGTCGAAGCCGTCCATGATCACGTACATCATCACGCCGAAAGCGATGATCACGCCCCAGATCAGCGATAAATCGATACCTTGAATACCCATGACTCAACTCCCTTCCTTCAATTGACGCGGGCGTCGGTTTCGAGGATTTCAGCGTCGGCAGACAGCGGCCGGCACGGTGTGATCACCTGATCGGAATGCCCCGCAGGCGCATGCTCGTGATGGGGTTTGGGCCCCTTGGCCACCAGTTTCATCATGTAGCCGATACCCACCGTGAAGACCGAGAAGTAGATCACCACGAACAGCGCCAACGAGATGCTCAACTGCGTGACGCTGTGATTGGACGCGGCATTCACGGTACGTTGCAGGCCATACACCACCCACGGTTGGCGCCCCACTTCCGTGGTGATCCAGCCGGCGAGCATGGCGATCAGGCCGCTTGGGCCCATCCACAGCATCAGGCGCAGGAACCAGCGGTTGCGGTAGATGGCACCGCTGCGACGCAGGACCAGGCCGAGCACGCCGGCCAGCACCATCAACATGCCCAGCCCGGCCATGACGCGGAAGCTCCAGAAAATAATCGTCGCGTTGGGGCGATCCTCTTTCGGGAAGCTTTTGAGCGCCGGGATTTGCTTGTCGAGGCTGTGGGTCAGGATCAGGCTGCCCAGGTACGGAATCTCGATGGCGTATTTGGTTTTCTCGGCCTGCATGTCCGGGATGCCGAACAGCACCAGCGGCGTCGCTTCGCTACCGTTGTTTTCCCAGTGCCCTTCAATCGCGGCGATCTTCGCCGGTTGATGTTCCAGGGTGTTCAAGCCGTGGGCGTCGCCGACCACAGCCTGGATCGGGCAGACGATCAAGGCCATCCACAACGCCATCGACAGCATCTTGCGCACTTGCCTGGTGTCGTTGCCGCGCAGCAGGTGCCACGCCGCCGACGAGCCGACAAAGAACGCCGTGGCCACGAAGGCGGCAATCGCCATGTGCGCCAGGCGGTACGGGAACGACGGGTTGAACACGATGGCCAGCCAGTCCAGCGGCATCACGCGACCGTCGACGATCTCGAAACCCTGTGGCGTCTGCATCCAGCTGTTGGAGGCGAGAATCCAGAAGGTCGAAATCAGCGTGCCGATGGCCACCATCACCGTCGAGAAGAAGTGCAAGCCACGCCCTACCCGGTTCCAGCCGAACAGCATGACCCCGAGGAAACCGGCCTCGAGGAAGAACGCCGTGAGCACCTCATAGGTCAGCAAAGGCCCGGTGATGCTGCCGGCGAAGTCGGAGAAGCGGCTCCAGTTGGTGCCGAACTCGTAGGCCATGACCAGCCCCGAGACCACGCCCATGCCGAAGTTGACGGCGAAGATCTTCGACCAGAAATGGTAGAGATCGCGGTAGGTGTCGTTGCGGGTCTTCAGCCACAGCCCTTCGAGCACCGCCAGGAAACTGGCCAGCCCGATGGTGATGGCAGGAAAGATGATGTGGAACGAAACCGTGAACGCGAATTGCATCCGCGCCAGGTCCAGTGCCTCCAGGTTAAACATGTCGAAGTCCTCATCGAGGCTTTAAAGGAGATAAACCTGTAGGAGCCGGCTTGCCGGCGATTGAGCAATGGCCATCGACACAGGGGTCGCCTGACGAACCGCTATCGCCGGCAAGCCGGCTCCTACAGTCACAGTGAACGGTGAGCGCCCCGGTACTAGGCGGCGGACGTCGAGATCAGGTTGCTGGCCTTGGCCTGCTCCAGCCGGATGGCAACGAACTTGGAAGTCGGGGTGAAGGTGCGGTCACCGTAACTTTCCAGCGGCACCAGCGGGTTGGTCTCCGGGTAGTACGCCGCCGCCTGACCGGCCGGAATGTCGTAGGCGATCAGGGTGAAACCGCTGACCCGACGCTCGCGCTCGTCATCCCACAGCGCCACCAGATCGACCTTCTGCCCCGGCTCGAAACCCAGCCGGCGAATGTCCTGCTCGTTGGCGAACACCACGTCGCGCATGCCGTAGACCCCGCGATAACGGTCATCCAGGCCGTACAGCGTGGTGTTGTACTGATCGTGGGAGCGCATGGTCTGCAGAATCAGGTGCGGCTTGACCGCCAGGTTGCGCACGCCCTCGCTGATCAGGTGCTCCGGCAGCACGCTCGGGGCGAACTGGGCCTTGCCGCTGGCGGTTTTCCAGATGCGCCTGGCCGCGTCGTTGGGCATGTGGAAACCGCCCGGGTGCAGCAAGCGCCGGTTGAAATCTTCGAAGCCGGGAATGGTGTCGGCAATCATGTTGCGGATGCGGCCGTAGTCGCCGATGGCCCAGTTCCAGTCGATCGGGTGCTTGCCCAGTGTCGCGGCAGCGATGCCGGCGATGATCGCCGGTTCCGACAGCAGGTGTTTGGACTTCGGTTTCAGTTGGCCGTGGGAGATGTGGATCATGCTGAAGGTGTCTTCCACGGTGACGCCTTGCGGCCCTTCGGCCTGCATGTCGATGTCGGTGCGGCCCAGGCACGGCAGGATCAGCGCTTCACGGCCGGTGACCAGATGGCTGCGGTTAAGCTTGGTGGCGATGTGCACGGTGAGGTCGCACTTGCGCAACGCGGCGTGGGTACGCGGCGTGTCGGGGGTGGCCTGGGCGAAGTTGCCGCCCAGGGCGATAAACACCTTCGAACGCCCCTGCTCCATCGCGCCGATCGCCATCACGGTGTTGTGACCATGCTCACGCGGCGGCTTGAAGGAGAAGCGTTTTTCCAGGGCATCGAGCAACTCGGTGGGCGCCAGCTCGTTGATGCCCATGGTGCGGTCGCCTTGTACGTTACTGTGACCGCGAACCGGTGACAGGCCCGCGCCGGGACGGCCGACGTTGCCGCGCAGCAGCATCAGGTTGATGACTTCCTGCAGGGTCGGCACCGAGTGCGTGTGCTGGGTCAGGCCCATCGCCCAGCACATGATCACCCGTTTGGCCCGGGCGTACATGCGGGCGGCGAGTTCGATGTCAGCCAAGGACATGCCCGACTGCTGCTCGATGTGCTCCCAGCTGGTGGCGTCGACTTCGCCCAGGTAGGCCCCCATTCCCGAGGTGTGTTCGGCGATGAACGCATGGTCGAACACCGGCTCGCCGCCGCTGACCTGTGCTTCGCGCTCCCACTGCAGCAGGAACTTGACCATGCCGCGCATGACCGCCATGTCACCGCCCAGGGCCGGGCGGAAGTACGCGGTGTTGGTCGGCTCGGAGCCGTTCATGAGCATTTCGATCGGGTGCTGTGGATGCTGGAAGCGCTCCAGTCCGCGCTCCTTGAGCGGGTTGATGCAGATCACCTGGGCTCCGCGCTTGACCGCTTCGCGCAAGGGTTCGAGCATCCGCGGGTGGTTGGTGCCGGGGTTCTGGCCGATGACGAAGATCGCGTCGGCATGTTCCAGGTCGTCGAACACCACGGTGCCTTTGCCCACGCCGAGGCTTTCGATCATGCTCACCGCGCTGGCTTCGTGGCACATGTTCGAGCAGTCGGGAAAGTTGTTGGTGCCGTAGGCCCGCACGAACAACTGATAGAGAAACGCCGCCTCGTTGCTGGCCCGGCCCGAGGTATAGAACTCGGCCTGGTCCGGCGATTCCAGCGCGTTGAGGTGCCGTGCGATCGTCGCGAAGGCCTCGTCCCAGGTGGTTTCCACGTAACGATCGGTGGCCGCCTCATAGCGCATCGGGTGGGTCAGGCGGCCCTGATACTCCAGCCAGTAATCGCTCTGTTCTGCCAGCGCCGAGACGCTGTATTTGTTGAAGAACGCCGGGTCGACCAGACGGCCCGTGGCTTCCCAGTTAACCGCCTTGGCGCCGTTTTCGCAGAACTTGACCATGCCGTTTTCCGGCGACTCGCCCCAGGCGCAACCGGGGCAGTCGAAGCCGCCGTTCTGGTTGGTCTTGAGCATGGCGCGAATGTTCTTCAGCGCGTTTTCACTGCCCAGCCAGTTCCTGGTAACAGCAATCAGTGCACCCCAACCGGCGGCGGCACCTTTGTAGGGTTTGTAGCGGTCGACTTGAGACATGGTACTTCTCCGTGACCTGATTCAGGCCATTGATCGTTTGACGGAGAAAAGCATATGAACAGGGGTTAATTATTGTCTAATCGCTATTTACGACCACATTATCGAAACGCTCTATCACGGTTTTTTATCATTGTTTATCAATGACTTAAAATAAATTAAAGCCATTTAAACCACAAAACAAAGTTCATCATCGACCCGCTCGATCACCCGGTTGTTAATAGTGATTGGACGCCCGTTAAAGTTGCTCTTAGCCTGCGCTCAACACATCCGTTATCAGCGCAATACCTGTAGGAGCGAGCCTGCTCGCGATGGACTCAAGAGCACCGCGTTCAGTCAGTCAGCACGCGTCATCGTTAACGACCATCGCGAGCAAGGCTCGCTCCTACACCTGCGCTCAACAGATCCGTTATCAGCGCAATACCTGTAGGAGCGAGCCCTGCTCGCGATGGACTCAAGAGCACCGCGTTCAGCCAGCAATCACGCGTAACCGTTAACGACCATCGCGAGCAGGCTCGCTCCTACACAAAAGCCCATCCAACACCAAGCGAGGGTGTCATGTCAGAACGAGTCTTGATCGATGGCTTCTCCCGGCGCGTGGACTATCTGCGCATGTCGGTCACCGACCGCTGCGATTTCCGTTGCGTGTATTGCATGGCCGAGGACATGCAGTTTCTACCGCGCCAACGGGTGCTGACCCTGGAAGAGATCTATCAAACGGCGCAAAGCTTCGTCGCGCTGGGCACCCGCAAGATCCGTCTCACCGGGGGCGAGCCGCTGATTCGTCCGGGCGTGGTGCAGCTGTGCGAAAAGATCGCCGCCCTGCCCGGCCTGCGTGAACTGTGCATGACCACCAACGGTTCGCAACTGGCCAGACTGGCCGGGCCGTTGTTCGAGGCCGGGGTCAAGCGCCTCAATATCAGCCTCGACTGCCTGGACCCGCAACGCTTTCGCGAACTGACCCGCACCGGTGACCTGGCGCAGGTCATCAAGGGCATCGACGCGGCCAACCAGGCGGGCTTTCGCAACACCAAGCTCAACTGCGTGGTGATGAAGGGCCGCAACGACCATGAGATCAATGATCTGGTGAGCTTCGCCATCGACCGCAACCTCGACATTTCCTTCATCGAGGAAATGCCGTTGGGCACCATCGACGAGCACAGCCGCGCCGAATCGTTTTTCGCAAGCGCGCAGGTCCGCGAACGCATCGCCGAACGCTACACTTTGATTGATTCCGCCGAGTCGACCCAGGGTCCCTCGCGCTACTGGCGCCTGGCCGAGGCACCGCAGATTCGCCTGGGGTTCATCTCCCCCCACAGCCACAACTTCTGCGGCACCTGCAATCGGGTGCGGCTGACCGTGGAAGGACGCCTGCTGCTGTGCCTGGGCAATGAGCACTCGGTGGATCTCAAGGCTGTCTTGCGCAGCCACCCCGGACAGCCCGAGCGCCTGGAAAAAGCCATTATCGAGGCGATGAAACTCAAGCCTTATCGACACAACTTCGAAGTGAACGACGATGTCCAGGTCATTCGCTTCATGAACATGACGGGCGGCTGAACCCCATGATCGTGAGACCCAAACCCAACCTGATCGGCGTGCTGACGTCCCTCAAGGGTTCGATCGCCAAGCGCATTGCCTGGCGCAGCCTGATGGTGACGTTGCTCGCCTCGGCCATCGTGCTCATTGAAACCTTGCATCCCAGCTACTTTTCCAAGGTCAGTGCAACGCCCTTCACGCTGCTGGGTTTGTCGTTGTCGATCTTCATGAGCTTTCGCAACAACGCCTGCTACGACCGCTGGTATGAAGCGCGCAAGGCATGGGGCGAGGTGATAGTCGAGGTCCGCTCGATGATTCGTGAAACCCTGGTGATCAAGGACACGAATGAGCGGCATACGATCCTCAGCAATCTGTGCGGCTTCGCCCATGCCCTCAACGCGCGCCTGCGCCGGGAGAACGAACTGGCCGCCAGTGGCGACTGGCTGCACCCGATGCCCAAGGGCGACACCACGGACATCAGCGGGCAGATCCTGATGCAGGTCGGTCAGCAGTGCTCGACACTCAACGAGTCCGGGGCGATCAACGACTGGCGCTACACGCTCATGGCCAACCACCTGGCCGGCCTGACCCACGCCCAGGCCGTCTGTGAGCGGATCAAGAACACCCCGCTGCCGTTTCCCTACACCCTGTTGCTGCACCGCACCATCTACCTGTTCTGCATCCTCCTGCCGTTTGCCATGGCCGAACCCTTGGGCTGGCTGACACCGATTTTCACTGCGATTGTCAGCTACACCTTTTTTGGCCTGGATGCGATTGCCGACGAACTGGAAGACCCCTTCGGCCGCGACGAAAACGACCTGCCCACCGACGCCATCGTGCGCAACATCGAGCGCGATGTGCTGGCGGCACTGGGTGTGACGGAGTTGCCGCCGCAACTGGAGCCGGTGGATTTTGTGTTGAACTGACATTCACTACACACACAAAACCTGCAGATAGCGGTCTGTCTGCCGACATCTCTGTCGAATGTGCCGACCTCTTCGCGGGCAAGCCCGCTCCCACAGGTATTGTGGGTAACCGTGGGATTGGCGTTCACTGAAGATCAAAACTGTGGGAGCGAGCCTGCTCGCGAAGGCGGTGGGTCAGTCAACCTCTCTATTGGATGTGCCGGCCTCTTCGCGAGCAGGCTCGCTCCCACAAGGGGCAGTGTCAGAACAGTTCGCTGAAGGGTATGAACCGCGCTGTATCACCCTCGCCCAGCGTGCAACCTTCCGGCACTTCCACCAGTCCGTCCGCCCAGCATGCGCCCAGCAACACGCCTGAGCTCTGGTTCGGATACAACACCGCTCGACCGTCTTCGAGTTTCGCCCGCAGGTACTCGCGGCGGCTCCCGGGCTTGGGCCAGGCAAAGCCGACACTGACCGGGAAGCTCAACGGCTCGACCTCTTCCACGCCCTGAATCCGCAACAGATAAGCCCGGGCCAACAGGCCGAAAGTGACCAACGCCGATGTCGGATTACCCGGCAGGCCAATCACCGGCACGCGGCCGAAGTGGCCCACGGTCAATGGCTTGCCGGGTTTGATCGAGAGTTTCCACAGCAACGGCTTGCCGCACTCGCGCAGCACCTGGCCGAGGCAGTCGGCGTCACCGGCGGACACCCCGCCCGTGCTGAGCATCAGGTCTGCCGTGTGTTGCAGCTGTTCGAGCTTGAGCCGCGTCTGGCGTGGTTCGTCGGGAAGAATGCCAGCATCGATGACCTCGCAACCCAAGGCACTCAACCAATGGCTCAACAATGTACGGTTGCTGTTGTAGAGGCTGCCGGGCTTGAGGGGATTGCCCGGCTCGACCAGTTCATCGCCGGTGGACAGCAACGCTACCCGTGGTCGGCGCACCACCTGCACATGGGTGCAGCCCTGCGCCGCCGCGACCGCCAGTTCGAACGGGCCGAGACGCTTGCCGGCACGCAGCAGCACATCGCCGACGCGGTTCTCCTGGCCTTGCGGGCGGATGTTGCTGCCGGTACTCAGGGGCTGCTTGAAGCGGATACGTCCGTCATCCAGTGCCTGCGTGTTCTCCTGCATCTCCACGCAGTCGGCACCCGCCGGAACCGGTGCGCCGGTGTAAATGCGTGCGCAGGTTCCGGGTGCCAGGGCTTCGGGGGCCTGACCGGCAAACACCTGCTGCGACACGGCCAGCGGTTCCCCGTCCCAACCCTCGACATTCAGGGCATAGCCGTCCATGGCGCTGTTCGGCCACGGCGGCAGATCGAGGGTCGCCAACAGGTCATTGGCCAATACCCGTTGCCTGGCGGCATTGAGCGGCACGGCTTCGCTGTCTTCAATCCACTGCGCCTCGGCCATTGTCAGTAAACGGTCGATGGCGTCCTCTACCGGCATCAAGGGCGAAGCGCTCATCCGCGCGTCCCGCAGGCTTGCACAGGCTTGAGGTGCGGTACGAAATTGCACGGCCGGTGGCGCGCGTCGAGCTGCTCGGCAAGGATGCCTTCCCACGCCGTGCGGCAGGCGCCCGTGGAACCCGGTAGGCAGCAGACCAGCGTGCCATTGGCCAGCCCAGCCAGCGCCCGGCTCTGCACCGTGGAGGTGCCGATGTCGAGGATCGAAATCGCCCGGAACAGCTCACCGAAACCATCGATCTGTTTATCCAGCAAGCAGGCCACTGCCTCTGGGGTGCTGTCGCGGCCGGTGAACCCGGTGCCGCCCGTGATCAGCACCACCTGGATGCCGTCGTTGGCGATCCAGTTCGCCACCTGTGCGCGGATCTTGTACAGGTCGTCCTTGAGCAGGTTGCGCTCGCTGAGGGTGTGGCCGGCTTCCAGCAAACGGCTGACGAGTAATTGGCCGGAGGTGTCATTGGCATATTCGCGGGTATCGCTGACCGTCAGCACGGCAATATTCAAGGGTATAAACAAGGCATCCGGTTTGACGCTCATGGGGTTCTCCGGCAGGCATGAATTAAATAGCTAAATTAAATAACTTTCAGAGACTAATTGGATAATCACGGGAGTGTCTAATCACTCTAACCAACCAGACTATCGAGCCGCTCTATCAATATAAAAAGCCAGAAGTCACTCTCGACGATAGAGCCCGTCGATAACCCCTTAAACAACAGTGATTGGACGCACGCCAAAGACAGTGAGATCGTCCGCACCTCACGTTTCCGCCTCGCCTTGTGTCTTGCGCACCTGAGTCAATACTTAACCCTTCACTCCCCCGCCAGCAGGTGCCGTCATGGACATCAAACAACTCAAGTTCCTGATCGCCCTGGAGCAGACCCGCCACTTCGGCCAGGCGGCCGCGCGCTGCCACATCACCCAGCCCACGCTGTCGATGCGCCTGCGCAACCTGGAGGATGAACTGGACCTGGTGCTGGTCACCCGGGGCCAGCGCTTCGAAGGTTTTACCGAGGCCGGCGAGCGTGTACTGGCCTGGGCCAGGACCCTGCTGGCCGCCCACGACGGGCTGTTCGCCGAGGCCGCCGCGTGCCGGGGCCAGCTCGTGGGTAACCTGCGCCTGGGGCTGGTGCCGCTCAGCAGCTTCAACCCGGTCACCTACATCCAGGGCCTGTCCCGCAGCTTTCCCGAGCTCAAGTACAGCCTGTCGTCCCTGAGTTCCGACCAGATCATCGAGGGTCTGGGCAACAATCAGTTGGACCTGGGCGTGTGCTACCTCGACCACGTCAACCCGAGCTATTTCGAGTTTTTCGAGATCGGCGAGACCCGCGTCGGCCTGCTGTACGACACCCGTCACTTCCATTTCGACGGCACGCAAATGAGCTGGGAGGACGCCGCCGAACTGCCGCTGGGGATGCTCAGCAACGGCATGCACTACCGCAAATCCATCGACCTGAGCTTTCGCAGCCGCGGACTGGACCCGCAGCCGATTCTGGAAAGCGATTCGACCTACCAGTTGCTGCAGGCGATTCACGAAGGTTTCTGCTGCGCGATCATGCCGCTGGACAGCGGCCTGGAAGAACCCATCGAACACCTGTCGTTTATCGAATTGCCGGATGCCAGCGTACTCGCGCCCCTGGGCCTGGTGATGCGCAAGACCGAGCCACGTTCGGCGATTGCCGAGAAGTGTTTCGCCGAAGCACGAACTTTATTCAGTCGGACTAACTGATCAACTTTCGGTTTTATATAAAACCGAACCGGACATGTTTGACCAGCCTGATAGACATCACCAATCGGCATATCGGAACAAGCGATTGGACGCTTTTAAAAGTTACCCGTAGCCTGAACTCAATTCAGCGCTTCGAGGTTCTTTTCATGTTGTGCCAAGTTGATCAAGCCGATATTCGAAGCGACACCAACGCCCCCGCACCCAAACCGCTGAGCGTGAACTTTCGCGAATACGACAACGCCGCGACAGTCTGTCAGGCAGCGCTGGCCGCCGAGATTGCACTGGCAATCACCTACAACGGCCTGAGTCAGGCCGTGATGATGGTCTCGCCGGGCAACCTGGAAGATTTCATCCGAGGCTTCAGCGTCAGTAACGACATCGTTGAGGACCAGAGCGAAATCTACGACCTGCGCCTCACCCACTTCGACCAGGCCGTTCAAGCCGACGTGCAGATCTCCAGCCGCGCGTTCTGGGCGCTGAAGAACCATCGTCGGCAGATGGCGGGTACCAGTGGCTGCGGACTGTGCGGCGTGGAAGCGCTGGAGCAGGCCCTGCCGAAACTGGAGATTCTCGAGCCGGTTGCCCTGCCGCCCGCCGAGCACTTCATCGACATCCGCCACCGCATCGAACAGGCCCAGCAAATGGCCCGCAGCAGCGGCGCCCTGCACGCGGCACTGTACTTCGACAGCGAAGGCAACGCGCTGATCTGCCGCGAAGACATTGGCCGCCACAACGCGCTGGACAAGTTGATCGGTGCCCTGCAACACGCCGGCATCGACAGCCGCAGCGGCTTCACCGTGGTCACCAGCCGCTGCAGCCTGGAGCTGATCCACAAGGCCGTCAGGGCCAGGCTCGGCACGCTGGTCAGCCTGTCGGCGCCCACCGCCCTGACCGTGCAATGGGCGATCAAGCATCGCCTCAACCTGATTCACGTCCCCCACCGCAACGCGCCACGCATTTACAGCCCGGCATGATGCCTTCACCTGATCACCGCGCCGGCCAGCGCAGGAACCTCCCATGACAGACATTTCAAATGCATCGCCCAACGGCCTGACCCACCTCGACAACCAGGGTCGCGCCAACATGGTCGATGTCAGCGAAAAACCCCCGACGCAACGTGAAGCCCAGGCCCAGGCCTGGGTGCGGATGCGCCCGGAAACCCTGAAGCTGATTCAAAGCGACGGCCACCCCAAAGGCGACGTATTTGCCGTGGCGCGGATCGCCGGAATCATGGCGGCGAAAAAGACCCATGAGCTGATCCCGCTGTGCCACACCCTGCTGCTCAGTTCGATCCATGTCGAACTCAAGGCCTGCGCACCGGACAGCGTGAAAATCCTCGGCACCTGCCGCGTCGAGGGCCAGACCGGGGTCGAGCTCGAAGCCCTGACCGCCGTCAGTGTGGCGGCCCTGACCCTCTACGACATGTGCAAGGCCGTGGACCGGGGCATGGTCATCGACGACATCCGCCTGCTCAGTAAACAGGGTGGCCGCTCCGGTCATTTCAAGTTCGAGGACGCACAATGATCCTGATCAATTACTTCGCCCGTTACCGCGAGCAGCTCAACCTGGGCGGTGAAAAACTGCCCCTGACCGACAGCCTCAGGACCATCGAAGACGTGCGCCGCTTGCTGATGGCTCGCGGCGAGTTGTGGAGCCAGGTGCTCGGTGAAAACAACCTGATGTGCGCACTGAACCAGGAGCTGTGCCATCCAGACCGGGTGATCGAGGACTATGACGAGATCGCCTTTTTTCCACCGGTCACCGGGGGCTGAGGCATGACGGTTCGGGTCCAGCGTGAAGTGTTCGACGTCGGCCGGCTGATCGCCAGCCTGCAGGCCAACGATCCGGGCGTGGGTGCTGTGGTCAACTTCGTCGGCTACGTGCGCGACATCAATCAGGGTGAGGCGGTCGCCGGGTTGTTTCTGGAGCACTACCCGGGCATGACCGAACGTTCGCTGCAGAAGATCATCGACAACGCCCGGGGCCGATGGCCACTGCGGGCCGTGGAGATCGTGCATCGGATCGGCCCGTTGTCGATCAGCGAGCCGATCGTGTTTGTCGGCGTCAGCAGCCCGCATCGCCAGGCCGCTTTCGAGGCCTGCGCGTTCATTATGGACTACCTTAAAACCGACGCGCCGTTCTGGAAGCGCGAAGACGTGGCCGGCGGCGCACGCTGGGTCGATGCCCGGGACAGCGACCGATCCGCTGTCGAGCGCTGGGCAGATACGTCACAAGAGGCGGCTATGCAACGCGTTCCGGCATAGCTACAGTCACGGGCTCAACGTTTGCCTGCACAAGGAACTCGCGCTTGAGCCCCACGCCCTCTCCGATCACGCAACAGGCTGTGCCCCAGCCCCGGACCATCAGCCTGCGCGAAGCCTTCCTGTTCTGGCTCAAGCTTGGCTTCATCAGCTTTGGCGGACCGGCCGGGCAGATTTCGATCATGCATCAGGAACTGGTCGAACGCCGGCGCTGGATCTCCGAGCGGCGCTTTCTGCACGCCCTCAACTACTGCATGTTGCTGCCCGGGCCCGAGGCTCAGCAGTTGGCGACCTACATCGGCTGGCTGATGCACCGGACCTGG
The DNA here is from genome assembly GCF_002934665.1 of Pseudomonas laurylsulfatiphila. Taxonomy (GTDB): domain Bacteria; phylum Pseudomonadota; class Gammaproteobacteria; order Pseudomonadales; family Pseudomonadaceae; genus Aquipseudomonas; species Aquipseudomonas laurylsulfatiphila. The sequence goes on from NZ_NIRS01000001.1 coordinate 500,982, forward strand.
GGTGGCGTGATCGCCGGCGTGCTGTTTGTGCTGCCGTCGTTGTTCGTCCTGATTGCCCTGTCCTGGGTGTACATCGCCTTTGGCGAGGTGCCCGTGGTCGCCGGACTGTTTTACGGGATCAAGCCGGCGGTCACGGCCATCGTGGTGCAGGCGGCTCACCGGATCGGCTCGCGGGCGCTGAAGAATGCCTGGTTATGGGGCATCGCCGCCGCGTCCTTCGTGGCCATCTTCGTGATCAACTTGCCGTTTCCGTTGATCGTGCTCGGCGCGGCGGTCATCGGTTACTTCGGCGGACGCCTGGCACCGGAAAAATTCAGGACCGGTGGCCACAGCGCGGCGAAACACTCCTACGGCCCGGCTGTGATCGACGACGACACTCCGTCCCCTGAACACGCCCGCTTCAGTGGTTTGAAGTTGGCGTACCTGGCGGTTATCGGTGCGATTTTGTGGACGCTGCCCATGGCCACACTCACCGCCCTGTTCGGCTGGGAAGGCACGCTGACCCAGATGGCCTGGTTCTTCACCAAGGCTGCGCTGCTGACCTTTGGCGGTGCCTATGCGGTGCTGCCGTATGTGTACCAGGGCGCGGTCGGTCACTACGGATGGCTGACGCCGACGCAGATGATCGACGGCCTGGCGCTCGGTGAAACCACTCCAGGTCCCTTGATCATGGTCGTCGCCTTCGTCGGTTTCATCGGCGCCTACGTGCAGCAGGTCTTCGGGCCGGATCAAGCCTTTGTCGCCGGTGCAGTGGCCGCCACGCTGGTGACCTGGTTCACCTTCCTGCCTTCGTTCCTGTTCATCCTCGCTGGCGGGCCATTGGTGGAGTCGACGCACAACGAACTCACCTTCACCGCGCCGCTGACGGCCATTACGGCCGCCGTGGTGGGCGTGATTCTCAATCTGGCGTGTTTCTTTGCCTATCACGTGCTGTGGCCCAAAGGCTTCGAAGGCACACTGGACTGGCCTTCACTGCTGATCGCCATCGTGGCGGGCATTGCCTTGCTGCGGTTCAAGCGCGGAGTGATCGAGGTGTTGATCGGCTGCGGGTTGATCGGTCTGGTGGTGCACCTGATGTTCTGAATCAAACATTTACACGCGCCCCAATCCTCCCTAGTATCCAGCCATCCCCCGGATGGCTTGTTCCACTCGCCACCGACGATTTCCGCCGCCGGAAACCTGCGCCATGCGTACTTTGCCGTCACTGCTGAACATTTCGATCCAGGCCACCTCGCTGCTGGCCGCGGACGGCATTGCATGAAGCGCATCGTCAACCTGCCCATGGCCCTGCGCCGTTCCAAGTTGCGTCACTCCGCACGTCCGCCGGATAGCGCCCTGCTCGCCTGATCGGCGAGCACCCTCCTTCGCTATCCCTACATTTGCTCAGCGTATGCAATCCCTGTAGGAGCTGGCTTGCCAGCGAAAGCGGTGTACCTGCCAACAACCATGGCGACTGACACGACGCCTTCGCTGGCAAGCCAGCTCCTACAGGTTGCGCACTTCGACTGACCGGCATTGGTTTCTCCCAATTCTGCGTGGACACCGACATGACACAACGTTGCAACTCCTACTACACCGCCACCCTCAACCAGGACACCGATTACCCGACGCTGCAAGGCCGGCACAAGGTTGACGTGGTGATCATCGGCGGCGGTTTCACCGGCGTGGCCACCGCCGTCGAGCTGGCGGAAAAAGGCCTGAAGGTCGCCATCGTCGAAAGCCACAAGATCGGCTGGGGCGCCACCGGGCGCAACGGCGGCCAGGTCACCGGCAGCCTGTCGGGCGACGAAGCCATGCGCAAACAGATGCGCCGCTCCATCGGCGATGAAGTCGACGATTTCATCTGGAACCTGCGCTGGCGCGGGCACCAGATCATCCGGCAGCGCGTGGAAAAATACGGCATCGCCTGCGACCTCAAGCACGGCCACCTGCACGCCGCGTACAAACCCGCGCACATGGACGGCTTGCGCAAGGATTACGACGAGGCGGTGCGCCGTGGCATGGGTGATGAAGTCAGCCTGCTCGACCGCAGCCAGGTGCGCGACCTGCTGCAAAGCGACCTCTACCACGGCGCGATCAAGAACACCCGCAACATGCACCTGCACCCGCTCAACCTGTGCATCGGTGAAGCTCGCGCAGCCGAAAGCCTGGGCGCGTTGATCTTCGAGAACAGCGAAGTGCTGGAGATCATCCATGGCGATGGCCTTCACAAGAGCCCTGGCGTACGCACCGCCCACGGGCACATCGACGCCAACCAGGTGCTGCTGGCCGGCGACGTCTACCACAAGCTGGAACCGGGCAAGCTCAAGGGCAAGATTTTCCCGGCCATGGGCGGCATCGTCACCACCGCGCCGCTGGGCGATCTGGCCAGGCAGATCAACCCCGAAGACCTGGCGGTCTACGACTGCCGCTTCGTGCTCGATTACTACCGCCTCACCGCTGACGGTCGCCTGTTGTTCGGTGGTGGCGCCAACTACAGCGGCAAGGATTCACGCGACATCGCCGCCGAGCTGCGCCCGTGCATCGAACAGACCTTCCCGGCGCTCAAAGGCGTGGCCATCGATTACCAGTGGAGCTGCGCGATGGGCATCGTGATCAACCGCATCCCGCAACTGGGCAAGCTGTCGGACAACGTCTGGTATTGCCAGGGCTACTCCGGCCACGGCATCGCCACCACCCACATCATGGGTGAAATCATGAGCCGCGCGATCACAGGCCAAATGGAGCAGTTCGACACCTTCGCCGCCTGCCAGCACATCCGCGTGCCCATGGGCGACCTGCTGGGCAACCCGATGCTGGCTGCCGGGATGTGGTACTACCAGATGCTTGAGCGATTGCGCTGAGCCCCCTGCATTGATGTTGTTTGTGTTGGCCCCTTCGCGAGCAGGCTCGCTCCCACAAGGATTTGCACAGCACCTGTGGGAGCGAGCCTGCTCGCGAAGAGGCCGGTACATTCAACACATCTACCAGCAAAAAAAAGCTCAAGCCTGCACCACCTCAACCCCCAACACCCGATAATCCTCGACATTGCCAGACGCCACATGCCGCTCGGTGATCAGCGTGTGCACACGGTTACAAGGCGCGACGACAAAGGGCTCCACCGCGCCGAGTTTGTCCGCCGTGGTAACGGCAATCACATGGGAGGCACAATCGAGCATCGCCTGCTTCACCGGCACTTCATCAAAGTGCAGTGAGCTCAAGCCCACCTGCGGGTGAATCGCGCAGACCCCGGTAAACAGCAGATCGGCCTTAATGCCCGCCAGCAGCCGCAGGGTTTCGTGGCCGCTGGCCGACATCGTCGCCGGGTTGAGCTGGCCGCCGGCCAGGATCACCTTGATGCCTTTGTATTCGGACAGGGTAATGGCCGTCATCGGCGACGCCGTGATCGCGGTGATGGCGATGTCCGTCGGCAGCGAACGCGCGATCTGCAAGGTGGTGGTGCCGGAATCGAACACCACGATCTGACCGTCCTGCACCCGTTGCGCAGCCAGTTGCGCCAGATGGGTTTTCACCTCATCGGTTTCGCTGATCCGGGTGAAATAGTCCTTGCCCGTGTCTTTGGGCCGCGGCAGCGCCCCGCCGTGCACCCGCTGCACCAGGCCGGCACTGGCCAGTTCCGCCAGATCGCGGCGGATGGTGTCTTCGGACACCGCGAAATGCTGGCTCAACTCCGAGGCCATGACCTTGCCGTCACGCTCGAGGATCAACAGGATTTTTTGCCGGCGCACTGACGGCAGTTCGGCAGCAGAATGGTTGTCTTGCATGTTTTTGCCCGTTTATGCGTGTGACTGCGTGTTGCACGAGAGTATCCGCAACCCCCGGCAAAAACAACGAACCGGCCCGGTATCATTTTTTTCGATCTTTCAAATCATTACAGCGAATTTTTTATTTTCCCGTGAGCTGTTCAAGATGGCGCCGTCACTCATGTCCTGGATGGAAACCTCATGAATATCAATTTTGCCTTTGCGTGCATGATCGTGGTCTCGTTCACCATTGCGCTGGTACACGCCTGACCGACAGGTCGTGAGGCGTCAAGATGTGCAAGGTCGCGGTAAAAGGCTGACAGATCAGGAATATGCTCTATAACCAGTGGTGACACGATTTCCGATCAGGGGAACTGGAAGGCTCCCTCGGAAGTTGATCTCTTAAAAAGTTGCGGACAATTGAGTGCCCGCCTGGAGACGCCACGATGAAACCCCTGAAAATAGCCGCCAGCGATGGCGCCGCCGCAAGCTTCAAGAACGCTCGGGAAGTGGTAGCGCTCAGCCAGACCGATTTCACCAACGTCGCCGTGGCGGTGGTGTCTGTGAATGACGTCATGGCCGGCGCCCTGGGTGCCATTCAGCGCACCGGTTTCGACATTCCGATTTTCCTGGTGGCCTCGCCGGATTCCGCCAACCGTCCCCGGGAAGTCTATAAGCACCTGACGGACGTGCTGCTGCAGGTGAACGGCATTTTCGATCTCACCCGCGCCAACGCCGAGTACCATGGCAACCAACTGGAAACAGCGGCCCGGGCCTATGAAGACAGTCTGCTGCCGCCATTCTTCGACTCACTGAAGAAGTACACCGAAGCGGCCAACGCGACCTTTGCCTGCCCCGGTCACCAGGGCGGCCAGTTCTTTCGCAAGCACCCGGCCGGCCGACAGTTTTTCGACTTTTTCGGCGAGACGCTGTTTCGCGCCGACATGTGCAACGCCGACGTCAAGCTCGGCGACCTGCTGATCCACGAAGGCCCGGCGCTGCTGGCGCAGAAACACGCCGCGCAAGTGTTCAACGCCGACAAGACCTACTTCGTGCTCAACGGCACCTCGGCGTCGAACAAGGTGGTGACCAACGCCCTGCTGACCCCGGGCGACCTGGTGCTGTTCGACCGCAACAACCACAAGTCCAACCACCAGGGCGCGCTGCTGCAGGCCGGGGCTACGCCGGTGTATCTTGAAACCGCGCGCAACCCCTACGGCTTCATCGGCGGCATCGACGCCCACTGTTTCGAAGAAGACTACCTGCGCGAACTGATTGCCGAAGTCGCCCCGGACAAGGCCCAACTGCCACGGCCGTTCCGCCTGGCGATCATTCAGTTGGGCACCTATGACGGCACCGTGTACAACGCCCGGCAAGTGGTCGACCGCATCGGCAAGCTGTGTGACTACATCCTGTTCGACTCGGCGTGGGTCGGCTACGAGCAGTTCATCCCGATGATGAAAGACTGCTCGCCGCTGTTGCTCGACCTGAACGAAAACGACCCGGGCATCTTCGTCACCCAATCGGTGCACAAACAGCAGGCCGGTTTTTCCCAGGCCTCCCAGGTGCACAAGAAAGACCGGCACATCAAGGGCCAGGCCCGCTATTGCAACCACCACCGGCTGAACAACGCCTTCATGGCCCAGGCCTCGACCAGCCCCTTCTACCCGCTGTTCGCCTCGCTGGATGTCAACGCGCGCATTCACTCGGGCCGCAGCGGCCTGCGTCTGTGGGAGGACTGCGTGAAGTTCGGCATCGAGGCGCGCAAGCTGATTCTCGAAGCCTGCACCATGGTCCGCCCGTTCGTGCCGGACACCATCGAAGGGCGCGCCTGGGAAGACTACCCAACGGAAGACATCGCCAGCGACATCCGCTTCTTCGAGTTCCATCCCAAGGACCGCTGGCACGCCTTTGCCGGCTACGCCGAGAAGCAGTACTTCATCGACCCGTGCAAATTGCTGTTCACCACGCCGGGCATCGACCCGGTGGACGGCAGCTACACCGACTTCGGCATTCACGCCGGCATCCTCGCCAACTTCCTGCGCGAGAACGGCATCGTCCCGGAAAAATGCGACCTCAACTCGATCCTGTTCCTGCTCACCCCGGCCGAAGACTGGGCGAAGATGACCCACCTGGCCGCCCAGATCGCCCGCTTCGAACGCTTCATCAGCGACGACGCGCCGATGAGCCGGGTGCTGCCGGCCATCTACGCGCAGCATCAGGAGCGCTACCGCAACTACACCATTCGCCAGCTCTGCCAGGAAATGCACGACCTGTATCGCCACCACAACGTGCAGCAGTTGCAGAAGGACATGTTCCGCAAGGAACACTTCCCGAAAAAGGCCATGAACCCGCAGCAAGCGCAAATCGAGTACATCCGCGGCAACGTCGAATTGGTGGCGCTGGCCGATGCGGACGGGCGTATTGCCGCTGAAGGTGCGCTGCCCTATCCACCAGGGGTGCTTTGCGTGGTGCCGGGTGAAATCTGGGGGGGCGCGGTGTTGAAATACTTCCTGGCGCTGGAAGAAGGCATCAACCGCTTGCCCGGCTTCACACCGGAGTTGCAAGGGGTGTACCTGAAGCAGGAAGGCGGTCGTACCCGGGCGTATGGGTATGTGATCAAGGCTTGATGGCATGCGGCAGGAGCTGGCACAGGCCGGCTCCTGCCCAATGCATCTTTCTAGAATTTTTCCGCAATGTACTTGAACGGATAGTTCGGATCCCGATAGTTGCCGGGGCTTTGGCGCTTGGGCAGTTTCACTTTCGCCCGCGGTACTTCTTCATAAGGAATGCTGTTCAGCACATCGCTGATGATGTTCAGGCGCGCCCGCCGCTTGTCATTCGAGTTGGCGACCCGCCACGGGGCGAACTCGGTGTCGGTGGCCTCGAACATGTCGTCCCGGGCACGGGAGTAGTCGTACCAGCGGTTATAGGACTTGAGGTCCATCGGTGACAGCTTCCAGATCTTGCGCCCGTCAGTGATGCGCGCCTTGAGGCGTCGGGTCTGTTCTTCCGGGCTCACTTCCAGCCAGTATTTGATCAGGATGATTCCCGATTCGACCAGAGCCTGCTCGACGCGTGGCACCCCGGTGAGAAAGGTGCGCACCTGCTCGTCGGTGCAAAACCCCATGACCCGCTCGACACCGGCGCGGTTGTACCAGCTGCGATCGAAGATCACCACTTCACCGGCCGCCGGCAGGTGCGGCAGATAACGTTGCACATACATCTGGCTTTTTTCCCGCTCGGTCGGTGCCGGCAATGCCATCACCCGGAACACCCGCGGGCTGACCCGTTCGGTCAGTGCCTTGATGGTCCCGCCCTTGCCGGCGCCATCACGGCCCTCAAAGACGATGCAGACCTTGGCGCCCGAGTGCTGTACCCACTCCTGCAGCTTGACCAGTTCGACATGCAGCCGCGCCAGTTCCTCGAGATACACTTTGTTCTTGAGCTTGCCGCTTTCAACCGGCTTGCTCTTCGTTGCAGCCTTCTTCTTTGCCATGCCCGTTACCTCCTTCAATGCGTCACACAGCGTCCGGAAAGCACCCGGCCGCGTTCATTCAGCGTCGACTGCGCTGGTAATGTTCAACCGCCAGTTCCAGGTTCAGGAACATGCGTGCCTCGCCCAACGTATGGCCCAAGGGGGCCTTGATGACCATGTCCCATACGCTGGGGCTCATACCCACCAGCCACAGTGAAATGCCTTTCTCGCTCATGCGCTGCTCGGCGCTGGTGAGCATTTTCAGGGCCGTGTATTCCAGATCGAACACGCTGCGCAGGTCCAGGACCACGACCCTGGGTGTCGCCGCATCGATCAGCGGCCGGATTTTCTCGGCGATGCGCTCGGCATTGGCGAAGAACACCCGCCCCTCGGGCCTGAGCAACAGCAGCCCGTCAAAGTGTTCGTCGTCGGCGTGTTCGTCAGACGGCGGCCGGTACACATTGGTGCCGGGCTTGCGCCCGAGGACATGCACCGGTGGGTCCGAGACCTGATAGGCCAGGGCCAGCAACGAGACGATGATCGCCACGACGATCCCTTGCAGCGTGCCCAGCAGCATCACGCCGATCATCGCCACCACGGCCCAGGCGAATTCGGTACGCCGAACCGACAGGATTTCGCGAAACTCCGCCGGCTCGATCAAGCCCACCGAATACACGATCACCACGGCGGCGAGCGTGGCATTGGGCATCAAACCAATGAGCGGTGCCAGCAGCAGGCAAGTGCCCAATGCCAGTGCAGCGGTAATCAGTGCGGCCAGTTGCGAGCGGGCGCCGGCCAGGCGGTTGACCGCCGTTTGAGTGGTCCCGCCACCCGCGACCATGGCCCCGAGAAACGCACCGCCTATGTTGGCAACGCCAGTGGCCAGCAGCTCCCGATTCGGTTGTGGTGCAGGCTCGTCACTGCGGGCGAAAGCGCGTCCCGCGGCGATGGTTTCGGTGAAACTCATCAGCGCGATACCCATCGCCGAAGGCCACAGGGTTTCGGCCAGCGACCATAGCGGCAGGGTCGGTGCCGGCAACCCGATCGGCACCACGCCAACGGCGGACACACCAAAACTCTCCAGGCCAAGCAGGCTCATGCCGAGGATGCCCAGCGCCACCGCAATCAAGGGTGCGGGCAGTCGCGGCGTAAAGCGCTTCATGCCGACCAGCAGCAGTATCATGAACACCCCGACCGCCGCGGTCGGCAGCGCGGCATGAGGGATGCTCTGAACCGTAGCCACCAGGTTGTGCAGGAAGCCACCTTTTTCGATGTGGGTGCCCAGCAGTTTGGGGAGCTGGTCGAGCACGATGACCACGCCTATGCCGGCCTTGAACCCCACCAGCACCGGTTCGGAAATGAAATTGGCGACGAAACCCAGGCGCAGTAACCCCGCGACGATCAGGATCGCACCCACCATCAGGGCCAGCGTGGCAGAGCCCGCCAGCAGGGTCGCCGCATCGCCATCGGGGCTGATCTGGCCCAGTGCGGAGCCTGCGAGAATGGCCAGGGTGGTCGTGGTGCTGACACTGAGCGGGCGCGATGTGCCGAGCACGGCATAAATCACCATCGGCACCAGCACCGTGTACAGCCCGACCTGCACCGGCAAGCCGGCAATCGTGGCGTACGCCAGCGCCTTGGGAATGACCACGGCCGCTGCCGTCAGCCCGGCGACCACATCGCCCCGCAGCCAGTCCGGCCGATAACTGCCGAGCCACTCCGGGATCAACAGGCTGCGCAAGGTACCCCGTTGTGGAATGCCGGGGTTCCGCGCTTGCGGATCGCTGCCTTGTTGATTCATCAGTCACTCCAGTCACAAATCGTCCGTGCGGATGATGAGTGGGCTCAACTGACCGCACAATCCTTTAACTGCACGCGTAACCACTACAGACCTTCATCGGCATCGAAGTGCGCCTGCCCGCAGGCAATCCATGCAGGCTCGACTACAAATGTAGCCGGTTTGCACAGCTACGCCGCCACATGGCTGGAGAAGGAGACAGACGCCCCACCATCTGCGCGCAAAAATGGAAAGCCTTATATGGACGACGCCATGAAAGCGATTATTGAGCTATACCCGCTAATTCCCCCCATTGCAGTTCTTCAACTCAGGAGTTTGGCAATGAAGCTCAAGACCTCTCTGGCAGCACTCATGGTGGCGGCCAGCCTTTTCGGCTGCGCCACTTCCTCGCACCATGGCGTGAACCTCAACCTCGTCGCCACACGGCAAAACGCCGGTCAGATCGGCACCGTCACCTTGACCGACTGGGACAAGAAAACCGGGCTCAGCTTCTTCATCAGCGGTGCTCCAACCGGGGTTACCCTGCCCCTGCGCCTTTATTCGTTCATCAATAACGGCACCTGCGAGCAACCCGGGTCAGTCGCCTACGCGATGAACGACACCGTCAACACCGAACGCCAACCCATACGCGGCTGGTCTTTTACCCGAACCGCGCCAGTGCAGTTGCAAACCTTGCTTGAAGGCAAGTATTCGGTGGTCGTGCGAACGGCTGCGACCGATGGCAACGTCGATATCTTTTGCGGGGATATCAAGGCGACAGAGCCGGTGAAATAGCCCTGGCCAGTGCAGGCCAGCCCACGCCCCGGTACCGCTCGTGCCACCGATTGTCCGGTGCGAGCGGTGGTGTTCGGTGAATGGAAACGGGGGCCGGCGACAACAGCGGCAACAACCAGTAACAACCAGTAACAAACCTGTCATTACTCACTGATAACGTCCTGACGCTTTCCCGAACCGCATCCGCTCGATCTCCGATCGCCAGTTCCCTGTACCAGGGCTTTGCCCATCCGCTCAAGGTGACACTTCAGGTGTACGCAAGCACGACGCGCAAGCAAATCATCATCAGGTCCAACGACATAAGCTGCGACGACTTCGGCGCGTTGTTCTCGAACCTGTTCGGCAACCTGTATGCCGACTCCCCGCCGCCGCCGAAAAACATCATCATCGGCGGGGTCTACGGCCGGCACGAAGGTGTCAGTTTTCGGCGCATGCACTATCGCGGCGACTTCACGGTGGACTTTCCCGCGCCCCTGGATGAAATCACTTTCGTCATTCCTACCGCCGGCAAGATCATCTTCAACCATGTCACCGAGTCGGTAGGTTTCGCGCAGATCGGCCTGGCGATCGACAAGGCCGAGGTCCGCTCGGCGCGCTTTGTCGATAACCACGCACAGCACGGGATTTCGATCAGCCGTCGGCTGATCACCGAGCGCCTGTCGACGCTGCTGGGTAAACCCATCCTGCAAAAGGTGCATTTCGAACCGGTGGTGGATCTGCGGGCATCGGCCTTGCAGGGCATCAGGGCATTGATCGAACTGGCCACGGGCAGCGAGTTCGACCTGCTGATCAACAGCGGTTCGCTGATGCCTTCGCGCCTTCGCGAAATGCTGGTCGATGCGGTACTGGAAACCTGGCCGCACAACTTCACCGAGGCCCTCCGGCGCCCTTCCCCACTGATAGCGCCGCGGCATGTGAAGCTGGCCGTCGAATACATCCAGGCGCACCCCGACCACCTGGCCAGCGGCACGGAACTGGCGCAACTGACCCATGTCAGCCTGCGCGCCTTACAGGAAGGTTTTCAGCGTTTCATGGGCACTTCGATCGTTGCCTATCAGCGCCAGGTACGCCTGGAGCGCGCCTTTGCCGCGCTGTCCCAGGGGGCGGCGCCGTCGGTGACAGACGTGGCCTTGCAATACGGCTTCAGCAACGTCGGGCGGTTTTGCCAGTATTTCCAGAGCGCCTACGGTATCAGTCCTGCAGACGTGAGAAAGGGTGTGCGAACGCGGCCGATGGGTTCAACAATGCTCTGAACCCTCGGGGATTCAGGAATGGCAATGAACCAATGTGGGAGCGAGCCTGCTCGCGATGGCGGAACGTCAGTCACCATGGTGTTGGAAGTGATGACGTATTCGCGAGCAGGCTCGCTCCCACAATGATCTCCAGTGAATGGCTTCCCGTCAGAACAGGTAGCTGGCCTTCAGCCCGCCATTGAAGCCATGGCTGTCGCCGCCACCGCTGGCGCCGATTTCAGCCCCCACGCTCCACGGCCCAAGGTTGGCCATGACGTTGACGCCACCGGTGAACTGGTCACGGTTGTCGAAGGCGGCCTGTTGCTCGATGTCCAGGCCCAGCAGGTGCCCTTCGCTGTCGACTTCAGTGTCGCCCAGCACATGCTCGTAGCCCACTTGCACCCCCGGCACCAGTTGCCAGGCGCCCAGGTTGACCGGTGCAAAGGATGCGTTGAGGTTGGCCACCGCGCTCTTGCGGGTCTCGTGGATGCCATCGACGTCCAGCGCCAGCTCGCTGCCTTTTTCCTGGAAGCCCGACAGATTGACATGGCTGACCCGCACACCGAGGCTTGGCTCGAGGGTCACGCCCTTCACCGGAACACGGTAGCCCACGGCCAGGGTCGCGCCGGTGAGGTTGCCATGGCTGTCGCCCTTGGCCGTGCCCAGGCCGCCGCCGAGTTCGCGCTTGCTCTCGTAATCGAGATAACCGGCGCTGGCATCGGCATCCACAAACAGGCCGCGCTCCAGACCGTTCGGTGCAAAGCGGGCACCTACGCTGAAGAAGGTCAGGTCGGTATCGGCCTCGCCACCCGCGCCACCGACATTGCCGCTGCTGTAGCCGAAGCCGGCATGGGCGCTGAGCTGTTCGGAAAAGCGCTGGGTCAGGCCAATCATCATGCCCTGGCTATGCTCGTTGCTGCTGGAGGCCTGCGAGGAGCCGTCGGTGCCCAGATACCCCGCCAGGGCGGTGCTCCACAGGCGATATTGCCCGGTCTTGAGGTCGGTGCCGCTGGTGAAGGGCGCAGCGGCCTGATCGATCATCGCGCCCTGGCGCAGCAGGTAGCTCGCAGCATCGGCATGCACCTGGCCGCCAACGGTGGACTCGACGCCGCCGAGGCTGCGCGCATCGATGGCTGATTGCAGGTAGTAGTTGTAGGCGCTGTAGGTGCCCGACAGGTTGCTGTTCTGCAGTTGTTGCAACAACTGCGCACCGGCCGCGGCGTTGCCGGCCAGGTCCGCCGCACCCGGCAGGCTGTTGTAGAACACCATCTTGCCGCGCAGCACGTAGATGGTTTCCTGGGACAGGCCGAGGCCTTGCTTGAGGTAATTGTCCATGGTGCCGTACTGCGCGGTCACCTGGTCCAGCCCGGCTTGCAGGTAACTGGCTTCCACACCGATCAGCGGCCCATAGATGGTCGCCATGCTTGGTGGCATCGCCGCCAGGGTCGCCTTGATACGCGCCGCGGTGTAGTCGTTGGTGGCCAGGTAGTTGCTCATGATGGTGGCATCGTCGAGCCCGGCGATGCTTTGCAGCACAGCCGCGGTCCAGCCCGTGCGGTCCTTGCCGGCGGTGCAATGGAACAGCGCGGCACCGTCGACCGCGGCCAGTTCATTGAACAGCTGGTTGAACTCGCTGCGCATCCCCGCGTTCCTGACGAAATCACGGTTGGTGTCCTGCATCATCGCGGTGGCTTCGGCGGCACTGTGGAACGCGATGTTGGTGACGTTGGCGCCAGACGTTGAACCGCCGATGATGTCGATGTTGCTGTAGGTCGCGCCTGTGAGCATCGTGTCGGGCGTGGCGGCGATCTCGGTGGGCGTGCGCAGGTCGTAGACCGCCTTGATGCCCAGGCCGTTGAGGGTCGCCAGGTCCGCCGCCGATGGCGTCAGCGCATTGGAGCGGTAAAACACCCCGCCACGCATCGTGCCGTCGTTGGCTGTGGTGTACGCCGTGGTGAGACCGGCGACATCGCGGAAGTTATCGATGCTCTTCAGGCGTGGCGTGTTGAGGGGAACAGTCTCGGCCGCCTGGGCGGCAGCGATGGACAGGCTCAAAACAGACAGCGAACACACAAGTCGTTGGAACACAGTGCAGCCTCATTGGAATACGTTGGGCTGACCAATATCTACATTGAATTGACGCTGAACATGACAAATCGCCCGCAGACGCAAATCACTGCGCGATGTGTCCGGGTGGCTCGTTTTCTGTCCGTGCCTGGCCCGGGGTGCGGCCAGCCTCAGTGCCGAAAACCAATGACAGGCCGGGTGGGAAACGTGCTGCGCGATGTCCGCCGATCAAATGCCAGACGCAAAAAACCCGCTTTTCAGCGGGCTTTTGGCTTTTCTGAAACGGCTCGCTACTGCTGTGAACTCAATGGGTTTTTTTCGAGGTCGACAGCCCGGCTTTACTCAAGCCTTTGGTGTTGTGCTCACCCGGCGTCGAGGTCGAGATAGCTCTGGCCTTGGAGATGCCGCGAGTATCCTTGGAGTGGGCGATGCCTGAGGTCGTGCTGCCATGACCGTTGTCATCGTTGCGCTCACTACCGTAGTGGTTGCCGCTCAGGCCATGGTCGCGCACGGATTTGCCGGCATGGTCGCTGTCCAGCCCGTTGCCGCGGCCGTTACTGCCGGAGTGGCCTGTGCCGGCGTGTCCGCCACCCATGCCGCCGCCGTGGCCGCCACCGTTTCCGCCGCCATTACCACCGCCGTTTCCACCGCCGCCGCCACCGTTTCCACCGCCACCGCCACCGCCACCGCCGTCCTTCGCGTAGGCAGAACCCATGATCGACAGGCCATCAGGCAGCAAAGGGGCGGCTGCAAGCATCATGGCGCATGACATTACAGCAACGAGACTCTTGTTTTTGAAAAGCATGATTGCTTCCGTAGGAGGTTGATATCGCGTGGTTTATGACGCGATATCCCGCAAACAGTTCAAGCTCGACGACAGGCGGCTGGAGGCCATTCACACATCAATCGAACACACCATTGAGAATTTCATAAACGAGCCCGGTGGCCAACGCGACCAGGATCAGATCCGTGCCGACTTGCTGCCACTCGTAACCGTCATAGTGGGGCAACCTGCCGACCAGCCGGCCATCCAGCTTTTTGGCAATGCCGGGTGGAAGTGGCTTGCCTCGGGCAAGGTTCTTTTGAATACCCGGTGGCAAGGCAGGCCCGGGGCTCCAGTAGCCCGTGTTGGCGCCAATGATCTCGAGCACGCTGCTGTGATTGATGCTTGGACCATGACTCCAATCCCCGCCGCCGGAATTCTTGTTCTTGTTGCCATGACTGCCCTGGTTGCCATGGTTGGCCTTGTTGTTGCCCTGGCCGTTTCCTGGATCAGCCAGTGCAGTCACTGAGCCGCTGACCAGGGCCAAACAGGTGATTGCTGCAATCAACGATCGAGACTTGAACATGAGTCGTTCCTTCGTGGCGGGAATGTTCCCTGAACTTTAGACGCCATTGACGGACTTGGTTCCATCGGGTCACCGGGCGCAACGATCCGTTCACCCCGCTTGATACGTCGCAGATACGTCAACGCGTGGCGCTGTTTCCCGACTGTTACCTCAGCGCCGCAGTTGTCACTTCTGCGCCGCCGAACGGGCCAATAGAGTATGGCCGTCGGTGTGGAACAGGGTCGTCGACTTGTCGGCGCGCTGGCACCGATCCCCCATCACGGAAGAGGTGAATCATGAGTTTCGTCAAAGTGGAAAAAAACCAGAGCAGCGCCCCGTCGGATGCCGATATGAAAAAAGCCATGGTCGAGTCTGGCGGCCAGCCGGGCGAGGTCACCGGGAACAATGCCGCCCGCACCCTGACCTACACCGGCGTGGTCAATCACACGGTGTTTGAGAACAAGCTGATCGAGATTGCCAAGGGCAAACGCACCAGCTGGAACTTCGTCTGGGCCGATGCCCGGGCCGCCTGAGGTCAAGGCGGGGCGGCCGATCGGCTGCCCCGCTGACCCGGCCCCTGATACAACCCCGATACCCGCTTGTAACACCACGACACTTAGCCGCCCTACCCCTCGCCCCTAGAGTGAAGCCGTCAATGGACTGCAGCGCCAAGCGCCAGCAGCCCATTGTTTGCCCAACACACCACCAAGGAAGAGGGAAACCATGAGCAAGTCAATCGCTGTCAGCCAACAGAGCCAGCAGCTTCACAATGATGTGCAAGAAGCCGTCAAGTCGATCATGGGTGCAACGCAACTGAAGGCGGCGGATTACGGCCGGGTCCTGAGGTCGGCCCTGGCGGCTTCGCAAAAAATCGTCACCATCGAAATCGCCCCCGGCGACCTGACGCTGCTGAAGAAGTCCGGCTACAAGCTGTGCTTTGCCAAGAAGGTGGGTGACGCCGACTACAACGTGGTCTGGCAGTCCTATGACGCTTACCTGAGCAACAACGAGTTCAGCTGGACGCCGCAGTATCAGCTGTTCGCCTCCAACCTGTTCAAGGCAAATGTGCAGGTCAAAGTCTCGACCAACATCGTCAATATCGGCCTGGGGCAAACATCGACACTCGATGAGCACGGTCTGCTGAGTTCGGCGGTTACCGGGGGGCCGAACATTTCCATGACCTTTGTAAACGACTACGGCCCCATCCATCCGGGTATCAACCAGCTATCTACCGGCATTGATGGCAATCAGGTCAGCACCCCCATTTACGTTGCGGTGGATCAGGTGGTCACCGGTGAAACCGTGCTGACACCGGTGGAAACCATCCTCGTGTGGTTCGAACAGAACGTACAGACCAGCACCATGTTCAGTACCTCACGCTCCAAGGCGATCGAAATCGATCTGACGTTCGATAACACCGCAGGTCGCCTTTACGAAGGCGGTCAGTGGAAAACCGTATAACCGTCATACCGGGGCAACCTTGCGGTTGCCCTTTCACCCTTCTTTACCCGCCGTGGCGAAGTAGCCCGTCAGCGAGCGACAGATCGACTGCGCGAGGTCCTCCTGGGTGGCGATGCCATAGGGTCGATCACGATCGAACTGCGCCGACCAGCGAATCCGCCCCTGCGCCACATCCACCAGGCGCAATGACGCGCGCACCCGCGAAGGCTCGACCCGCACGCTGCCCTCCAGGCAATAGCTGTAACGCCCGCCACGCTTGAGGTCCGGTACCGGCTCGCTGTTGCGTGCCACCCGCATCAACACATGATTGGTCCCGGTCTGCGCCTGCTCGAACGACTCGAACAGGCGGCAACTCAACTCCTCGCACAAGCCCCGGGCAAAGTCATTGCCATCGCGGGTGAGGCAGGTAAACGGCTGGATCTGGACCACAGGATGGCGCGTGCCGACGCCCTTGGGCCGCAGCCGCTGATAGGTCAATCGATAACACCCGGGTGGAATGCTGAAGCGCACCGGATCCTGCTGGCCGTTGCCGGCGTAATGCGCTGCGAGCTTGCGCCGCAAACGCCCCACCTGCACTCGCACCACCGGATCATCGCCCGTGCAATACACTGCCGGGTCACGACGAAACACCGCGATGCCGATGGCGTGCTCGGTCAGCGGCGTTTTGCCAGCCTGAAGGTCGTGCTCGACCAGAAAGCGCAACAGACTGCCCATGCGCCTGGACTTGGCAAACAACGGGCTGACCAGCAACAGCGCCAGCACCCGCTCGATTTCTTCCCGATCGAGCGGCTCGGGAACCCCCGCCGCCGTCGAATCGGCCATGCTCATGATCACCATCGCCTGCCTCCGTGCAGGTTGCCGACAGGAATGGATGTCGCACTCCGTGATTACCCTTGCAGCGCGAGCAGGAACGGGGCTCGGACACTGCAACGACCAAGCTTAGCAGCCGTGTTGATATCGGCAGGCAATTGCGATGGTAGCAACCCGCCAGCCGACGAACGTTCAATCTTGACGCCTGATTAATTTGTAGGACTTGCCCCTTTGTGGCGAGGGAGCTTGCTCCCGCCGGGCTGCGAAGCGGCCCTCATCCCTTGCAACTCATTTCCTCAGACACATTGCAGTGCCCGGTTTACGGCGGCAGAGCCGCCGCTACCCGGAGCACACCGACCGCCTGGTGGTGATGGATGCGCCGGTGCCGGGCATTCCACCCTACAACCGTAAATCAGTGCTCCCTCCCGATTTACGCCGCACGGCCACCACGATTGAAATCGTGGTGGCCGTGCGGCCCTTACCTTGCGCCCTCCTGAGCCGAATTTTTCCGTCCTGGAACTTTCCTACAAGCTGATGTCGATATGATGGCGCGCAGTAGCAAATCATTCTGGATCGACCAGCGCCAGGCTGTTCCCTGGCCCCTCAAGGAAGTGTGTAATGAGACTAATCATTGCGATGTTGTTGATGCTGAGCGGCTACGCGTATGCCGGGTGCGAAAACATCAAAGACGATGACCAGCGCAACTATTGCAGGGCCCAGCAAAGTGGCAACGGGTGCGAAAATATCAAAAACGACGACATGAGAAATGCTTGCCGGGCAGAGACAGGCGGCAGTGGTTGCGAAAATATCAAGGACGATGACCGACGTAACTATTGCCGGGCCAAGCAAAGGGGCAACGGGTGCGAAAATATCAAAAACGACGACATGAGAAATGCTTGCCGGGCGGAGACAGGCGGCGGCAGTGGTTGCGAAAATATCAAGGACGATGACCAGCGTAACTATTGCCGGGCCAAGCAAAGTGGCAATGGTTGCGAAAATATCCATAACGACGACCTGCGCAACCAGTGCAGGTCCGTGACGCCATGAAAGAGCGGCGTCAAAACGGTCAATCAAGCCCAATTGCGTGATCTTTGGGCACATAAAAAATCCGATGCCTGATTGGGCATCGGATTATTTATCAACCACGTCTATGCTGTTTCAGCCAGCAGCCGAATCAGGCCTCATCGTAATCAGAAATTCGCCGGCGTATTCGCGCTGATAATCTCCGCCTCATCCGCCCCGATATTGCGAAACCGATGCGGCAAGGTCGTCGGGAAGTAATAACCATCCCCGGCGTTCAGCACACTCACCTGGCCATCCACGGTCAACTCAACCGTACCCCGTGTCACCAGCCCACACTCCTCACCTTCGGAATGCACGATCGGCTCTTCGCCCGAGCTTGCGCCCGGCGCGTACTGCTCGCGCAGCAGGCGCATCTGCCGGCTCGGCACGGAGGCGCCGATCAACAGCAGGCGCAGGCCGTGGCGACCGAGGTCGGGCTGTTCGTTGGCGCGGAAGACGTACTGGTGTTCGCGGGGTGGCTGATCGAAGGTGAAGAAGTCGGCCAGGGACATGGGGATGCCCTCCAGCAGTTTCTTCAGGGAGCTGACGGAAGGACTGACCCGATTCTGTTCGATCAGGGAGATGGTTGCATTGGTGACGCCGCTACGCCGGGCCAGCTCGCGCTGGGACAGTTTGTAGCTTTCGCGTACTAATTTGAGTCGTGAGCCCGTGTCCATGACAGCCTTATGTGCCAACCCGTAGGAGCGAGTGTGTTCGCGATTGCGATTTTAGCCTCAACATTGATGTTGATTGAACTGGCGTTTTCGCGAGCAGGCTCGCTCCTACAGGGATAATGGAGGGGTGGAGTACAGGCGCGGATCACGCCGTTTTCCGGTCCCGGAAACGTGAAAGGCGGCTATTAAATCACGTTTGTTGGTAATGCTCAGCAGGTTCGATAAACGGCAGAATAAAACAACCTGTAGGAGCGAGCCTGAACTGGCCTAATGATTTTGGACACTTCAATCGGGCGCTATGATGGCGCTCAAATCTGAGGTGTTTGGATATGCGTAAATCTTATTCCAGTGAGTTCAAACTCAAGGCCGCCAGCATGGTGCTGGACGAGGGTCAGTCAATTCCCGATGTTTGTGCCAGTTTGGATATTGGCCCTACGGCCTTGCGCCGTTGGGTCGACCAGGTTCGCAAAGAACGCTTGGGTTCGACCCCGGTGGGGGCCAAGGCAATCACCGCCGATCAGCGGGAGATTCAGCAGCTCAAAGCGTTGCTCAGGCAAAAAGACCTGGACATTGAAATCCTAAAAAAGGCCAGTGCTCTCCTGCTTTTGGACTCCAAAGATCATTCGCGCTGATCAATGAGCTGGACGAGCAGTACGGCGTTAACAATTGCTGCCGGGCGTTTGGAGTCACCCGCAGCAGCTTTTACGCCTGGCGTCAGCGCCAGGGCAAGGTGAATCCTGAACGGGAGAAACTTAAGGCCGTGCTGGTCAAGCATCATCAGGAGTCCAGAGCGTCCGCAGGGTCTCGCACCCTGTCCAAGGAACTGCAAGCCAAGGGGCATCGTGTCGGGCGACATATGGCTCGTAGCTTGATGCGCGAAGCCGGTGTTGCCAGTCATCAGCGGCGGCGGCACAAGTACAAATCTTCCGGCGTTGAGGCGCTGGTGGCGCCGCATGTGCTCAAGCGCAAGTTTGATGTCACGGCGGTTAACCAAGTGTGGTGCGGCGATGTGACCTACATCAAAGTCGGCACGCGCTGGATGTATTTCGCGGCGGTGCTGGATCTGTTTGCCCGCAGGATCGTGGGCTGGTCGTTTTCGATGATTTCCGATGCCACGCTGACCTGCGAAGCGTTGCGGATGGCGGTCGACCTGCGAGGCCGGCCAAAAGAGGTGCTGTTTCACTCTGACCAAGGCTGCCAATACACCAGTCATAAATTCAGGAAAGAAATGCGCAAACATGGCCTCCTGCAAAGCATGAGTCGCAAAGGTGAGTGCTGGGACAACGCTCCGATGGAGCGTTTCTTTGGAAGCCTCAAGTCAGAGTGGGTACCAGAAGACGGCTACCGCTCGGAACATGAGGCGCGGGTGGATGTGCAGCGTTATGTGATGCGTTACAACAACGTCAGGCTCCATAGCTACAACGACTACCGGTCGCCGGTAGCTATGGAGAAACTGGCGGCATGAAACCGTAACTGGTGTCCAAAATTAGTTGACCAGTTCAGCCTGCTCGCGAAAGCGGTGTGTCAGGCGACATCAGTTTTGGCTGATATGGCCTCATCGCCAGCAAGCTGGCTCCTACAGGGGACAGCGGTGTTTCAGATAAAAATCCGGCGGCATCCTTTTGGGGACGCCGCCGGCGAGGTAAAGCTTAGATGCCGAAACGGTCGCGCAGCGAGTAGTACACGGCGCCCAGGGCGGTCAACGGTGCCGAGAAGGTACGCCCGCCGATCATCGGCATGTGTGGCAAGGAGGCAAACGCGTCGAAACGCTCGGCGTCGCCACGGATCATTTCCGAGATCAGTTTGCCAGCCAGGTGCGAGCAGGTGACGCCGTGGCCGCTGTAGCCCTGCATGTAGTAGGCGTTTTTCTCGATACGGCCGAATTGCGGCATGCGCGACATGGTCAGCAGGAAGTTGCCGGTCCAGCGGTAGTCGATCTTCACGTCCTTCAATTGCGGGAAGGTCTTGAGGATTTTCGGGCGGATCAGTTGCTCGATGTCGTCCGGTTCGCGCGCACCGTAGACCACGCCACCGCCGTACAGCAGGCGGTTGTCCGCGGTCAGGCGGTAGTAGTCGAGCAGGTAGTTGCAGTCTTCGACGCAGTAGTTGTTCTTGATCAGGCTGCGGGCCTGCTTTTCCGACAACGGCTCGGTGACGACGATCTGCGAACCGCACGGCATGCTCTTGCTGGTCACGCGGTTGTCCAGACCCTGCGGCAGGTAGGCGTTACCGGCGATCAGCAAGTACTTGGCCTTCACCACGCCTTTGGCAGTGCGCACGGTGATCGGCTCGCCGTAGGTGATTTCCACCGCCGCCGATTGCTCGTAGATCTTGCCGCCCAGGCCGATGATCGCCGAGGCTTCGCCGAGGGCCAGGTTCAGCGGGTGAATGTGACCGCCCTGCATGTCCAGCAGGCCACCGACGTAGGCGTCGGAACCCACTTCGCGCTTGATGTCGGCTTCGCCGAGCAGTGTCAGGTTCTTGTTGCCATAGCGCTCCCAGCTCTTCTTCTGTTCGGCCAGGCCTTTGAGTTGCTTCTTGTTCATCGCCGCGAAGATGCCGCCGGGACGGTAATCGCACTGGATGTCGTAGTGCTGTATGCGCTGGCGAATGATGTCGGCGCCTTCGAAAATCATGCTGCCGAGCACTTCGGCGGTCTTGTCGCCGTAGCGCTCTTCGATGACATCGACGTCGCGGCTGTAGGAGTTGACCAGTTGGCCGCCGTTGCGACCGCTGGCGCCGAAGCCGACTTTGGCCGCTTCGAGCACGGTCACGCTGTAGCCCGCTTCGGCGAGGAACAGCGCCGAGGACAGGCCGGTGTAGCCGGCGCCGATCACGCAGACGTCACAGTCCACCGCCCCTTCCAGCACCGGGAAATCGCCGGTGAAGTTGCGGGTGGCGGCGTAGTAGCTGTTTACATGCTGTTGATTAGAAGAGCTGTGTTTCATAGGTTTCTCCGAGGGTCGCCGGCAACGTGCCGGCGGCCGCCGTTTAAAAGGTGTTAGAGCTTGATCCAGGTCGCTTTGAGTTCGGTGTACTTGTCGAACGCGTGCAGCGATTTGTCCCGACCGTTACCCGACTGCTTGTACCCGCCGAACGGCGCGGTCATGTCGCCGCCGTCGTACTGGTTGACCCAGACGCTGCCGGCACGCAAGCCACGGGCGAAGGTGTGAGCCTTGCTCAGGTTGCGGGTCCAGACGCCGGCGGCCAGGCCGAAGATGCTGTCGTTGGCAATCGCCAGGGCTTCTTCAGCCGTGTCGAAGGTGATGACCGACAGCACCGGGCCGAAGATTTCTTCCCGGGCGATGGTCATGGCGTTGGTCACGCCGTCGAAAATCGTCGGTTCCACGTACTGGCCACCGGTGTCTTCGAGGGTGCGGCTGCCGCCGGCGATCAGTTCGGCGCCCTGCTCCTTGCCGATGCCGATGTAGCGCAGCACGTTGTCCAGTTGACGCTGGTCGACGACCGCACCAACGGTGGTCGCAGGATCGAGCGCGTGGCCCGGCTTCCAGGCTTGCAAGGCTTCCACCAACAATGGAATGAACTGCTCGCGAATCGAACGCTCCACCAGCAGGCGCGAACCGGCGGTGCAGACTTCGCCCTGGTTGAAGGCGATGCCGCTGGCCGCTGCCTGCGCTGCCGCGCGCAGATCCGGTGCGTCGGCGAACACCACGTTCGCGCTCTTGCCCCCGGCTTCGGCCCAGACGCGTTTCATGTTGCTTTGCCCGGCGTAGATCATCAGTTGCTTGGCAATCGCCGTGGAGCCGGTGAAGGCCAGCACGTCGACATCCATGTGCAATGCCAGCGCCTTGCCCACCGTGTGGCCGTAGCCCGGCAGGACGTTGAACACGCCTTTCGGGATGCCGGCATCGAGTGCCAGCTGCGCGATGCGGATCGCGGTCAGCGGCGACTTTTCCGAAGGCTTGAGGATGAACGAGTTGCCCATCGCCAGGGCCGGGGCGAATTTCCAGCTGGCCATGATCAGCGGGAAGTTCCACGGCACGATGGCCGCGACCACGCCGGCCGCTTCGCGCGTCACCAGGCCCAACTGATCGTGGGGCGTGGCGGCGACTTCGTCGTAGATCTTGTCGATGGCTTCGGCGGTCCAGCGGATCGCGTTGGCGGTCGCTGGAATGTCGATGCTCATGGAGTCGCTGATCGGCTTGCCCATGTCGAGGGTTTCAAGCAGGGCCAGTTCTTCCTGGTTGGCCAGGATCAGGTCGGCGAAACGGATCAGGATGCGCTTGCGCTCGGCCGGGGCCAGGTTGGCCCACACACCGGATTCGAAGGTGCGGCGCGCCACGGCGACCGCCGCATTGGCGTCGGCTTCGTCGGTGCTGGCGACGTTTGCCAGGAAACGGCCGTCCACGGGGCTGATGCATTCGAACGTGGCGCCACTGGCGGCCGCGCAGTATTGGCCGTCAATGAAGGCACGACCTTCGATTGTTAGGGACTGGAAGCGTTGCTCCCAATCGCTGCGAGTGTTTGTCATGGTTGTGACTCGACGCAGGGGAATAGGTAGTGCGGGACCCACTGTAGGAGCTGGCTTGCCAGCGATAGCGCAGGGACATTCAGCATCGATGTCGCCTGATGGACCGCATCGCCGGCAAGCCGGCTCCTACAGGGGGCCAGGCACGAAACTCATTTGTGGGAGCGGGCTTGCTCGCGATGAGGCCGTCACAATCAACATTGATGGCGACTGATCCCCCGCTATCGCGGGCAAGCCCGCTCCCACAGGGTTTGGCGGCGTACACAGGTTTTTGTGTACGCCGCCAACACCGTCAGACGGTATGCAGGTACCAGTTGTACTCAAGGTCGGAGATGGAGTTCTCGAACTCGGCCAGCTCGCTTTCCTTGCACGCCACGAACACGTCGATGTACATCGGGTCGATGTAGCGCGCCATGACCTCGCTGTCGTCCAGCTCGCGCAAGGCATCGCGCAGGTTGTTCGGCAGGCTCTGCTCGTTCTGCTCGTAGCTGTTGCCTTCCACCGGGGCGCCCGGCTCGATCTGGTTGGTCAGGCCGTGGTGCACGCCGGCCAATACCGAGGCCATCAGCAGGTACGGGTTGGCGTCGGCACCGGCCACGCGGTGTTCGATGCGCACGGCGTCCTTTGAGCCGGTCGGTACGCGCACAGCCACGGTGCGGTTGTCGATGCCCCAGCTCGGCGAGTTCGGCACATAGAACTGCGCGCCGAAACGACGGTACGAGTTGACGTTCGGGCAGAGGAACGCCATCTGCGCCGGCAGGGTCTCGAGCACACCGCCGATCGCGTGTCGCAGCGCGGCGTTCTGCTCGGGATCCTCGCTGGCAAAGATGTTGTTGCCTTCTTTGTCGAGAATCGAAATGTGCACGTGCAGACCGTTGCCCGCCTGGCCTGGATACGGCTTGGCCATGAAGGTGGTGTCCATCTCGTGGTCGTAGGCGATGTTCTTCACCAGACGCTTGAGCAGGACCGCGTAGTCGCAGGCCTTGATCGGGTCAGCCACGTGATGCAGGTTGACTTCGAATTGCGCCGGGGCGCTTTCCTTGACGATGGCGTCAGCCGGGATGCCCTGCTCTTTGGCACCTTCGAGGATGTCTTGCAGGCAATCGACGTATTCGTCGAGGTCGTCGATCAGGTACACCTGGGTCGACATCGGACGCTTGCCGGATACCGGCGACCGCGGCGATTGCGGACGACCGTTCACGTTGTCCTGGTCGATCAGGTAGAACTCCAGTTCGAACGCGGCGCAGATGGTCAGGCCCAAGTCGTCGAACTTGCGCACGACATTGGCCAGCACTTCACGCGGGTCGGCGAAGAAGGGCTCGCCTTCGAGTTCGTGCATGGTCATCAGCAGTTGCGCAGTCGGGCGCTTCTGCCAGGGTTCGATGCTCAGGGTGCCCGGGATGGGGTAGCAGATCCGGTCGGAGTCGCCGATGTCCAGACCCAGGCCGGTGCTTTCCACCGTGGAGCCATTGATGTCCAGAGCAAACAGAGACGCCGGCAGGTTGATGCCTTTCTCGTAAACCTTATGAAGACTGGTGCGCTCGATGCGCTTGCCGCGCACCACACCGTTCATATCCGCAATCAGAAGGTCGACGTACAAAACCTCAGGATATTTCTTAAGGAATGCGTTTGCTTCGTTGAGTTGAACGGTACGCAGAGGGACCGACATGATGCACCTATTTTTTACTGTTAATTATTATGTTCACCGCCCTTTCACGAGCCCAGTCAATCCGAAAGGCAAAGTGAAGTCAATAGCGAACACCTGGCCTTTCAACGTTTATTTTCGGGCCTCTCAGAAGGACGAGAGTGCCAGATATGCCCTCAAACACGCGTAAACCCTGAAGATCGGACGTGTGGCGTTTAGAATTTTTTACATGAGAGTTGTTAATTAAAATCAACAAGGCTAAGCTCCGGAAAAGCTCGTTCAAGTGTGAAACTTCGAGGTGATAAAAATGGCATTCAAGCCATTGATCGGCGTTACTGCATGCGTCAAACAGATTGGCCTGCACCCCTACCACATCAGCGGCGACAAGTACTTGCGTGCTGTCAGCGTTGCGGCGCTGGGGCTGCCTGTCGTTATTCCTTCCTTAGGCGACCTGACCGAAATCGATGACCTGCTGCCGCAGCTCGACGGTCTGTTGCTGACCGGCTCGCCGTCGAACGTGGAACCCTTCCACTATCAAGGCCCCGACAGCGCCCCCGGCACGGAACACGATCCGCAACGGGACCGCACCACCCTGCCACTGATCCGCGCAGCCATCGCTGCCGGCGTTCCGGTGCTCGGCATCTGCCGCGGCTTCCAGGAAATGAACGTGGCGTTCGGTGGCAGCCTGCATCAGAAAGTCCATGAACTTCCCGGCTTCCTCGACCACCGCGAGGCCAACCACCCGGACCTGGCCGTGCAATACGCTCCCGCCCATGCGGTGAATGTGCAGCCCGGTGGTGTGTTCGAAGCGCTGGACCTGCCTGCGGCGTTCCAGGTCAATTCGATTCACAGCCAGGGCATCGACCGCCTCGCGCCCGGCCTGCGTGCCGAAGCCGTCGCACCCGATGGCCTGATCGAAGCGATCTCGGTCGAGCACAGCCAGGCCTTCGCCCTCGGCGTGCAATGGCACCCGGAATGGCAGGTTCTGAACAACGCGCCTTACTTGAGTATTTTCCAGGCGTTCGGCGAAGCCTGCCGGCAACGGGCGGCGCTGCGTCACTCGCGCTGACGACCCGGCACCCAGGATCAACGATTAACTGCCCTCACGAGCGGGCAGGCGCTTTTGCGTGTCCCGTTCGTGACAACAACACACTGCAATAACAACAAGTACTACCAGGCAGCCAGGACGGCGGCGCCGAATAAACCCGGAGCGGGAAACGCAATCCCCTGTAGGAGCGAGCCTGCTCGCGATGGATGTCCGGACACCGCGGGCATTCAGACTGCCAGCGTCATCGTTGGCGACCATCGCGAGCAGGCTCGCTCCTACAAGGGATCAGCGCGGACCGGCTTCACGGGTTTGCAATCCACTATTAAGCCGGGCCGTGTTGGCCGGGCGACTGAAACCTGTTGGGAGTTTCACATGGCAAACGCCTCCAGCATTTACAGGAAGGCTATTGAAGGTCACCAGGCACCGAAAAAGGTCTTGGTGAAAGTCGATCGCGTCACCAAGAAATTCGACGAAACCACCGCGGTGGACGATGTGTCCCTGGAAATCCACCAGGGTGAAATCTTCGCCCTGCTCGGCGGTTCCGGCTCCGGCAAATCGACCCTGCTGCGCATGCTCGCCGGTTTCGAGCGCCCGACCGAAGGCCGGATTCTGCTCGACGGTGTCGATATCACCGACATGCCGCCGTACGAACGACCGATCAACATGATGTTCCAGTCCTACGCGCTGTTCCCGCACATGACGGTGGCGCAGAACATCGCCTTCGGCCTCAAGCAGGACCGTTTGCCAGCGGCCGAGATCGAAGCCCGGGTGCAGGAGATGCTGCGCCTGGTGCACATGACCCAGTACGCCAAGCGCAAACCGCACCAACTGTCCGGCGGCCAGCGTCAGCGCGTGGCCCTGGCCCGTTCCCTGGCCAAGCGTCCGAAGCTGCTGCTGCTCGACGAACCGATGGGCGCCCTGGATAAAAAGCTGCGTTCGCAAATGCAGCTGGAGCTGGTGGAAATCATCGAGCGCGTGGGCGTGACCTGCGTGATGGTGACCCACGACCAGGAAGAGGCCATGACCATGGCCCAGCGCATCGCGATCATGCACCTGGGCTGGATCGCCCAGATCGGCAGCCCGGTCGACATCTATGAAGCCCCGGTCAGCCGCATGGTCTGCGAATTCATCGGCAACGTGAACGCCTTCGACGGCACCGTGGTTGAAGACCTGGAAGGTCACGCGATCATCCACAGCCCGGACCTGGAACAGAAGATCTACGTCGGTCACGGCGTTAGCACCTCGGTGCAGGACAAGTCGATCACCTACGCGATCCGCCCGGAAAAACTGCTGGTCAGCACCGTCAAGCCGGACAACCGCTACAACTGGTCCAGCGGCAAGGTGCATGACATCGCCTACCTCGGCGGCCACTCGGTGTTCTACGTCGAGCTGCCTGGCGGCAAGATCGTCCAGTCGTTCATGGCCAACGCCGAACGCCGTGGTGCACGTCCGACCTGGGACGATCAGGTCTACGTGTGGTGGGAAGACGACAGCGGCGTGGTACTGCGCGCATGAAAACCTTCAATCAGCAATTTCTGAGACTGGTCCCCAGCGGGCGCAAGTTCGTCATCGGGATTCCGTTCATCTGGCTGTTCCTGTTCTTCATGTTGCCGTTCTTCCTGGTGATGAAGATCAGCTTCTCGGAAGCGGCCCTGGCCATTCCGCCCTATTCGGAGATCTACACCTTCGCCGAGCAGAAATTCCAGCTGTTGCTCAACATCGGCAACTACACCTTGCTGGGCCAGGACGAGCTGTACCTCTCGGCTTATCTCGGTTCGTTGAAGGTCGCACTGTTCAGCACCCTGATGTGCCTGGTGATCGGTTTCCCGATGGCCTACGCCATCACCAAGGCCAGCAAGGAAGCGCAGAACGTGCTGATGCTGCTGATCATGATGCCGACCTGGACCGCGATCCTGATCCGCGTGTATGCGTGGATGGGCATCCTCAGC
Source organism: Pseudomonas laurylsulfatiphila (assembly GCF_002934665.1). Classification (GTDB taxonomy): domain Bacteria; phylum Pseudomonadota; class Gammaproteobacteria; order Pseudomonadales; family Pseudomonadaceae; genus Aquipseudomonas; species Aquipseudomonas laurylsulfatiphila. The sequence goes on from NZ_NIRS01000001.1 coordinate 528,540, forward strand.
AACAACGGCCTGCTCAACGCGTTCCTGATGTGGACCGGGCTGACGTCGCACCCGATCGAGATCCTCAACACCAATACGGCTGTTTACATCGGCGTGGTGTATGCGTACCTGCCGTTCATGGTGCTGCCGCTGTACGCCAACCTGGTCAAGCACGACCAGAGCCTGCTGGAAGCCGCGTCGGACCTGGGTTCGAGCACCTTCAACAGCTTCTGGAAAATCACCGTGCCGCTGGCCAAGAACGGCATCATCGCCGGCTGCATGCTGGTGTTCATTCCGGTGGTCGGTGAGTTCGTGATTCCGGAACTGCTCGGCGGTCCGGAAACCCTGATGATCGGCCGTGTGTTGTGGCAAGAGTTCTTCAACAACCGCGACTGGCCGGTGGCGTCTGCCCTGGCGGTGGTGATGCTGTTGATCCTGATTGTGCCGATTCTGCTGTTCAACCGCAGTCAGGCCAAAGAGATGGAGGCACGGGGATGAAACGCTTCGGATTTTCAAAGTTCATGCTGATTTTCGGCCTGTCGTTTATCTACCTGCCGATGCTGATCCTGGTGATCTACTCGTTCAACGCCTCGAAGCTGGTGACGGTCTGGGGTGGCTGGTCGTTCAAGTGGTACGCCGGTTTGCTCGACAACTCGCAACTGATGGGCTCGGTGGTGCGCTCGCTGGAGATCGCCTGCTACACCGCCATCGCGGCGGTGGCGCTGGGTACCCTGGCAGCGTTCGTGCTGACCCGCGTTACCCGCTTCAAGGGTCGCACCCTGTTCGGTGGCCTGGTCACCGCGCCGCTGGTGATGCCTGAAGTGATCACCGGTCTGTCGCTGTTGCTGCTGTTCGTGGCCATGGCGCAGTTGATCGGCTGGCCGCAGGAACGCGGCATCGTCACCATCTGGATCGCCCACACCACGTTTTGTGCCGCCTACGTGGCGGTGGTAGTCTCCGCCCGCCTTCGCGAGCTGGACCTGTCCATCGAAGAAGCGGCCATGGACCTGGGTGCGAAACCGTTCAAGGTGTTTTTCCTGATCACCATCCCGATGATCGCGCCGTCACTGGCGGCCGGCGGCATGATGTCGTTCGCCCTGTCGCTGGATGACCTGGTGTTGGCGAGCTTCGTCTCCGGCCCGGGTTCCACGACCCTGCCGATGGAAGTGTTCTCGGCGGTACGTCTGGGGGTTAAGCCCGAGATCAACGCCGTGGCCAGCCTGATCCTGTTGGCCGTGTCGATCGTGACCTTCATGGTCTGGTACTTCAGCCGCCGTGCCGAAGCCACCCGCAAACGCGCGATCCAGGAAGCCATGGACCAGACCGCCAGCGAATCCTGGCAACAACCGAAAAAGCAGATGGCAGCAGCCACAGCCTGACGCCGCCCCCTGTAGGAGCGAGCTTGCTCGCGATGGACGTTAACGATGACGCGGGCTACCTGAATTAACGCGGCGTCCTTGAGTTTTTCGTCGGATCGCCGCCCGGAGCAAGCTCGCTCCTACAAAGGAACGCGCAAGCGTTCTAACCACAAATGTTTGTCGTGTGTTTTTGAATAAAAAAGAAATGGAGTTGTACCGATGAAAATGTTTGGCAGGACTCTGCTGACACTGTCCTTATTGGGCGCGATCGCCACTGGCGCCCAGGCCAATGACAAGGTTCTGCGCGTCTACAACTGGTCGGATTACATTGGCCCGGACACCGTCAAGAAGTTCGAAGACGAGACCGGCATCCAGGTGACCTACGATGTGTTCGACAGCAACGAAACCCTCGAAGCTCGCCTGCTGGCGGGCAAATCCGGCTACGACATCGTCGTGCCGTCCAACAGTTTCCTGGCCAAGCAGATCAAGGCCGGCGTCTACCAGACGCTGGACAAGTCGAAGCTGCCGAACTGGAACAACCTCAATCCGGTGCTACTGAAAAACGCCTCTGCGAGCGATCCCGAAAACGCTCACGCCATCCCGTACATGTGGGGCTCGATCGGCATCGGTTTCAACCCGGCCAAGGTCAAGGAAGTGCTCGGCGCCAACGCCCCGACCAACTCCTGGGACCTGCTGTTCAAACCGGAAAACGCCGAGAAGCTCAAGGCCTGCGGCATCAGCTTCCTCGACTCGCCGACCGAAATGATCCCGACCGCCCTGCACTACTTGGGCTACCCGGTGAACGATCAGGACAAACAGCACATCGCCGAAGCCGAGGCGCTGTTCATGAAGATTCGCCCGAACGTGGCGTACTTCCATTCGTCGAAATACATCTCGGACCTGGCCAACGGCAACATCTGCGTGGCCGTCGGTTACTCCGGCGACGTGCTGCAGGCAAAGGCTCGCGCCCAGGAAGCCGGGGACAAGGTGAAGATCGACTACAGCATCCCGAAAGAAGGCGCTGCCAGTTTCTACGACATGCTCGCGATCCCGCGCGACGCCGCCAACGTCGAGAACGCTTACCGGTTCATGAACTTCCTGATGCGCCCCGACGTGATCGCCGACATCACCAACAACATCGGCTACAGCAACGCCAACGCGGCGGCCACGCCACTGGTCGATGAAGCGATCCGCAACGATCCGGGTTCCTACCCGTCGGAAGCGGTGATGGCCACGCTCTATGCCGTACCGGACCAGCCGATCGCCATCCAGCGGATCATGACCCGAGGCTGGACCAAGGTGAAGCTCGGCCAGTAATTCACTCAATTGATCTGCTGAGCCTGACATAGCCATCGCGAGCAAGCTCGCTCCCACAGGGATAGCGCGAACTTCAAGGTACATGCCGTACCTGTGGGAGCGAGCTTGCTCGCGATGAGGCCAGAACATCCAGCACACATTTCAGCTCTACCAATTTCCGTTCACGCAGCGCCTTACCACCGCTGCCTCTCCTGCAAGTAGAACGGCCTCACCTGGCTCCCTCGGTTCAGGTGAATTTGGCGCCCTCGGGCGCCTTTTTTTATGGGGGATCAAGCAACGGCCATTCGGCCAGCGCCCGATAACGGCCCTTGTGGGATTCGAACAGGGTGAAGCGCTCGGCACGCAGGAAGAATTGCGGCGCGGTCGGGGACTCCGGCACCGGCGCCCGATAGTCCCGCGCCAGGGTCAGGTGCGGGCGATATTCCCTTGGGGCCTCCTCCAGCCCGAACGGCAACATCGCCTGTTCCAGGGCATAGACCAGGCGCAGCAATGCCGGGGGCGCCTGCTGTGGCGCGAGCACCAACGCCCCTGCCCTGCGCCATACGTCCAGCCGGTCAAGCACCACCGTCAAGCGCTCGCCCGGCGTGCGGATGGACGCCGCAGCGGTGCAGAGCTCGGCGATCTGCGCCACACCCACCGCGCCCAAAAACTTCAGCGTCAGGTGAAAGTTGTCCGCCGGCACCGGTCGTCCGTTGCGCAGCTGCAGCGCGCTGCGCCACTGGGCGATCTCCCGGCGCTGGGCCGGGGCGCAGTCCAGCGCAAAGAACAGACGCTTGATCGGTTCGCGGGTTTCGTCGTTCATGCCGCACTCCTTGTGGGAAGACTGTCTGAGTGTACTCAACACCCGCCTGCCGGCCAGCGGATTTCTGGCAACGTCCACCAGGCGCGTTATAGTTTTGGCATCCCAAAACCGGAGGGGGTGGGGACCATGCGACAGATCATCAGCAAAGAACCATGGTGGGCCAGACCGCCCGCGCCAGGACAGGATGAACTCCAGCTGGAGTGGGGCTGGCTGGTGCATTACAGCGAAGGTGAGCCGCGCTTCGAGTTCATCCACGAGCGGCCGACGGATGACGAGATCCGCCAGCGCAAGAGTTGCAGGATCACCCCGACGCCGGAGTGATCACGCGTCCGGCATCAAGCCGTGAGGAGTACTTCAAACCCGCCGTACACCATGCGTTGGCCATCGAAGGGCATCGGATTGACGTCCGGCTTCATGCGCGGGTCCTTCATCATCTTGTCCATCCCGGCATTGCGGGTGGCCTTGTCCGGCCAGATGATCCAGCCGAAGGCAACGGTTTCGCCCTCCTTGAGTTTCACCGACATCGGGAACGAGGTGACCTTGCCTTCCGGTACGTCCTCGCCCCAGCATTCGACCACGCTCAAGGCACCGTTTTCCTTGAAGACCGAAGCGGCGATCTGGGCGTGTTTGAGGTATTGCCCACGGTGGGCGGTGGGTACGGCAGCGATAAAACCATCGACATAAGACATGAGTGTTTCTCCTTGGGTCATGGGGTGTTCTGCTGGTTAGTCGATTGCGCCGGCGTCCAATCGACAGTGCCGGCACTCAAACCGACCGGCGGTTTTGCACCGCCGCCCAGATTCCCTTCGATCTGCCCCGCCATGTAAAGCGTGCCGGCCATGACGCCGGTGGTCGGGTTCTGCACCAGCTTGATCCAGGCCTTGTCGAAGGTGTTGCCCAGACTGCTGCGGATCAGCGCCTCGCTGTCCGGCCTGTCATTGGCCTGAATGATCGCGCGAATGGCCGCCACACCGACGGTGATCAATCCGCCGGCGAGTTTCCCGGCAGCGGCGGCCACGGCACTGGCGGCCCCGCGCGGGGCCATCTCGGCTTCCATGCGCTGGCTGGCGCGCTTGGCCACCGGTGCCATCGCGGTGTCGGTCGAACCCACGCCCTTGTCACCGCCGGCCTTGTGGATTTTGTCGAGCAACGCGGCGTAGGCCGGCAATGTGGTCAACGATTCGGTGTGCACGACCTGGTACAACGAGGCGTCCCGCGCCGGCGGTGGCCCGAGGGCAATGGCCGGGATTTTCTGGATGCGCCCGTTGAGCTGGGCCATCGGCACTCCGTGGCGGGTAGAGATTTTCTGCAGCTCTTCCTTGAGGATGTCGACGTAGAAGGCCGCTGCCAGGCCAAGAATCGCATCGGGATCGATTTCCGCCGCCACCGGGGCCAGGACCTTCTCCTGATAGGCTTCGAGCAGGTACGCCGCCAGGCGCTTGGCCGAGGCATCCTGCTCACCCTTGGCGCTGATGGTGTACCAGCTGACCTTCATCGACAGCCATTCCTGGGTCCAGTAGCTGCTGAACCACGGAATGAAATTCTCTTCGGTCAGTTCATAGACCCGCGTACGCCAGTATTCCATGGCGCCACGGGCGTAGATTCGGGTCTGTTCGGTGGCCGACTGCGACGCGGCGACGATCTCCCGGTCCACCTGCTGCCAGGTGCTGGCGGGAACGATGACCGGCGCCACTTCCACTGGCGCACGCGGCGGCGTGGCGCACCCTGCCAACACCACCAGCACGGCAATGATCAGCGAACGCAGGTTCAAGATGGCGGCTTCCTGAAGTGTGCACCGGGCGGGATGTCCAGCACTCGAAAACCATGATTCAAGTATAGGTCGCGGCGCCCTTGAGGCCGCCTTCGCGAGCAGGCTCGCTCCCACAGAAAAGCGGTTGGCCACGAACCTGTGGGAGCGAGCCTGCTCGCGAAGGGGCCCATATCAACAGCACAAAAACCACCATCACTGGCGTCGATATTCACCATCGCCGCGATTGCCTTCCGCTTGAACGCCGTCAGCGTAGGATCGATCCCAAGCCAACACGAAATCCCGAATCGGAGGGAAACCTCATGCTGATCCATCTGCTGACCTGCCTGGCCCTGACGGCGTTCACATTGAGTGTGTTTGCCTGGTACGTCCTGAGCGAGGAGCAAACATCATGATGCACACCGTCTCCCTCGCCGTGCGTTTTCCGCTGTTCGGCAAGAATTTCTACGCGCAGAAATTCGAGTCACGTAAAGAGTTGACTCTGCTGTTCGACGAGAAGTTCGAAGCGTTGCTGATCCCTTCAGCCGATCATCACTTCAGTAACGAAGTGGTCGGGCTCAATGACCAATTCCGCTTTTTGAATGACGTGTTGGCCGAGCATCTGCTGGATGTCGAGCTGGCAAAAGCCTCGGCCCGCGCCTTCGGATTCTGACGGCGACCACCGGTCACCCGGACACGGACGCGAACCGCTCACAACGTTCGCTGGCTATTGCCAGTCCCCCTCGCAATATCGATTCCCCAATCCATCGCCGCCTCCATGTCCAGCATGTGCGGCCGTGGGTCGTGGTTTTCGTCGATGACCGAGCCGTCCGGCTTGTAGACACCGATAAACATGCCCAACGAACCGTCTTTCAATATCTCGGCGGTGACTTTGATTTTGCATCCGTTCGATAGCGTCTCCTTGTGCTCTATATGGCGCTCGGTCATGACTGCATTCCTCCCCTGACTGGATTCAAACCCTACTGGCCATGCTAGCTCAGGCCCCGGAACTGCGCCGCCCCGCTGGACCGGAGGGCCTGGCCTGACAGCGGCGCAATGCCACCTATACTCAAGGCCACCTCCCCCCAGGGGATCTGCACGTCCAACAATAAAAAGCAGAGGTGGAACATGGTCTGGCAGCAAGTCTACGATCCGTTCGGTAACCCGGTGCTTTCAACACTCATGGCGGCTGTGCCGGTGGTGGTGATGCTGGCGTCCCTCGCGTTTTTCCATGTCAAGGCGCACCTGGCGGCGCTGCTCGCCCTGGCCTCGGCCTTGCTGATCGCGATCTTCGCCTTCGGCATGCCGGCGAACATGGCCGGTTCCGCGGCGCTGTTCGGTGCAGCCAACGGATTGCTGCCGATTGGCTGGATCGTGTTGAACATCATCTTCCTGCACCGCCTGACCACCGAGAACGGTTCGTTCAAGGTGCTACAAGACTCCCTGGCACGCATCACCGATGACCGGCGCCTGCAATTGCTCCTGATCGCCTTCTGCTTCGGTGCGTTTTTCGAAGGCGCGGCCGGTTTCGGTACGCCGGTGGCAGTGACCGGGGCGATTCTCATCGGGCTCGGCTTTTCACCGCTTGCCGCCTCGGGACTGGCGCTGATCGCCAACACCGCGCCGGTGGCATTCGGCGCCCTCGGCACGCCGATCATCACCCTGGCCAAGGTCACCGGGCTGGATGAGATGGAGCTGTCGATGATGGTCGGCCGGCAGTTGCCCTTCTTCTCGGTGCTGGTGCCGTTCTGGCTGATCTGGGCCTTCGCCGGCTGGCGCAAGATGCTGGAGATCTGGCCGGCGATCCTGGTGGCCGGGGTCAGTTTTGCCGTGCCGCAGTTCCTCGTGTCGAACTATCACGGGCCCATGCTGGTGGATGTGATCGCCGCGTTGATTTCCATGGCCTGCCTGACCGGTTTCCTCAGGGTCTGGAAACCGGCCACGGTGCACACCTCCGCCGCCCTGTCCGGCCGGGTCGACAACTCGAAGATCGACGCCGAGCACGACGAAAAGCCCGTACCGACCGCCACCTTCGCCAACGAGGCGAAACCGGCGGTGATGCGGGCGTGGATGCCGTGGATCATCCTCACGATCTTCGTGTTCATCTGGGGTACGCAAGGCTTCAAGAACACCTTCGACACCCGCCCGGCCATCGACCCGCAAACCAGTGCCGCCAAGCTCGATCCGCAGGGCAAGCCGATGCGCGAGGCGAACCCGGTGTTCGCGCCGGTCGTGACCTTCACCACCCTGCACCTGCAAGTCGAAAAAGTCCCACCCGTGGTGCCGGCGCCGAAAACCGAAGAGGCGGTGTACAAGTTCACCTGGTTCACCGCCACCGGCAGCGGCATTCTGCTGGCGGCGATTGTCGGCGGCTTGTTGATGGGTTACTCGATCCCGCAATTGATTCGCCACTACCTGCGCACCCTGTGGGTGGTGCGTTACTCGCTGATCACCATTGCCGCGATGCTCGCCCTGGGCTTCCTCACACGCTACTCCGGCCTGGATGCGACCATGGGCCTGGCCTTCGCCGCAACGGGCATTTTCTACCCGATGTTCGGCACCCTGCTCGGCTGGCTCGGCGTGGCGCTGACCGGCTCGGACACCGCGTCCAACGTGCTGTTCGGCGGCCTGCAACGGGTGACGTCCGAGCAACTGGGCATCAGCCCGGTGTTGATGGCCGCCGCCAACAGTTCCGGCGGGGTCATGGGCAAGATGGTCGACGCCCAGTCGATCGTGGTCGCCTCCACCGCCACCCGCTGGTACGGCCATGAAGGGGAAATCCTGCGCTACGTGTTCTTCCACTCGATTGTGCTGGCGATACTGGTCGGCGGGCTGGTGACGTTGCAGGCCTACGTCGCGCCGTTCAGCCATATGGTGGTGGGAGGGCATTAAATCGAACTGTGGGAGCGAGCTTGCTCGCGATAGCGGTGTCACGTCCGACAGAGATGTCGACTGTGCCACCGCTATCGCGAGCAAGCTCGCTCCCACAGGGGACGGTGGTTTTTATTGAATGAAGGGTCCGTCGTGCGGACAAACATCCCATGGACAGCCGGCCGTATCAGGCCAATGATGAAGGTCGCAGGTCTCCAGCGAGAATCGTGATCCCATGAACATTCTCTACGATGAACGCGTTGACGGCGCCTTGCCCGACGTCGACAAACAGGCACTGTTGCAGGCCCTGCAGAGCCGCTTGCCGGGCCTGGAAATCCTGCATCAGCAGGAGGAACTCAAGCCCTACGAATGCGACGGACTGTCGGCTTATCGAACCACGCCGATGCTGGTGGTGCTGCCCCGGCATATCGATGAAGTGCAAGGGGTGCTGCGCGTTTGTCATGAGCTGCACGTCCCGGTCGTCGCCCGTGGCGCCGGCACCGGTTTGTCCGGTGGTGCGCTGCCCCTTGAGAAAGGCGTGCTGCTGGTGATGGCGCGCTTCAACAACATCCTGGGCATCGACCCCGCCGCCCGTACCGCGCGGGTTCAGCCGGGTGTGCGCAATCTGGCGATTTCCCAGGCGGCGGCACCGTTCGGGCTGTATTACGCGCCGGATCCGTCCTCGCAAATTGCCTGCTCCATCGGCGGCAACGTCGCGGAAAATGCCGGTGGCGTGCATTGCCTGAAGTACGGCCTGACCGTGCACAACGTGCTCAAGGTCGACATCCTCACGGTCGACGGCGAGCACTTGAGCCTGGGCTCCAACGCCCTCGACGCCCCCGGTTTCGATCTGCTGGCACTGTTCACCGGCTCCGAAGGCCTGCTCGGGGTGATCACCGAGGTCACGGTCAAGCTGCTGCCCAAACCGCAGACCGCCAAGGTATTGCTGGCGGCGTTCGACTCCGTGGAAAAAGCCGGGCGCGCCGTCGGCGACATCATTGCCGCCGGCATCATCCCCGGTGGCCTGGAAATGATGGACAACCTGGCCATCCGCGCCGCCGAAGACTTCATCCACGCCGGTTATCCGGTGGAGGCCCAGGCCATTCTGCTGTGCGAGCTCGATGGTGTTGAAGCCGATGTCTCGGATGACTGCGACCGGGTGCGCCAGGTCCTGCAACAGGCCGGTGCGACCGAGGTGCGCCAGGCGAAGGACGAAGCCGAGCGCGTACGTTTCTGGGCCGGGCGCAAGAACGCCTTTCCGGCGGTGGGCCGTCTCTCGCCGGATTATTACTGCATGGACGGCACCATCCCCCGTCGCGAACTGCCCGGCGTGCTGCACGCCATCGCCGAGCTCTCGAACGAATACGGCCTGAGGGTGGCCAACGTATTCCACGCCGGCGACGGCAACATGCATCCGTTGATTCTGTTCGATGCCAATCAACCCGGTGAACTGGAGCGTGCGGAAAACCTGGGCGGCAAGATTCTGGAGCTGTGCGTGAAGGTCGGCGGCAGCATCACCGGTGAGCACGGCGTGGGTCGCGAGAAGATCAACCAGATGTGCGCGCAATTCAACAACGATGAGCTGACCCTGTTCCATGCGATCAAAGCCGCCTTCGACCCGAGCGGCCTGCTCAACCCCGGCAAGAACATTCCGACCCTGCACCGCTGCGCCGAATTCGGCGCCATGCACATACATGGCGGTCAATTGGCCTTCCCCGATCTGGAGCGTTTCTGATGCACGGCCCTGCCGATTTCGATGACAGCCAAATGCTCCTTGAACAGGTCAATCAGGCGCTGGAAAACGCTACGCCGTTGCGCATCCAGGGTTCCAACAGCAAAGGTTTTCTTGGCCGCACCACAGCCGGGGAAATTCTCGATACCCGCGCGCACCGGGGCATCGTCAGTTACGACCCGACCGAACTGGTGGTCACCGCCCGTTGCGGCACGCCGCTGTCAGAGCTGGCGCAGGCGCTGGATGCCGCGCAACAAATGCTGCCCTGCGAGCCGCCGTCCTTTGGTGACGGCGCCACGGTCGGCGGCATGATCGCCTGCGGACTGTCCGGCCCACGGCGCCCGTGGTCCGGCTCGGTGCGCGATTTCGTCCTCGGCACGCGGGTCATCACCGGTCAAGGCAAGCTGTTGCGCTTCGGTGGCGAGGTGATGAAAAACGTCGCCGGCTACGACCTGTCACGCCTGATGACCGGCAGTTACGGCTGCCTCGGGCTGATCACCGAAGTCTCGCTCAAAGTGCTGCCAAAACCCCGAAAAGTCCTGAGTATCAGCCTGGAAATGGACCCTGAACGCGCCCTGCTGCGCCTGGCGGAATGGGGCCAGCAACCGTTGCCGATCAGCGCGGCCTGTCACGACGGCACACACCTGCACCTGCGGCTCGAGGGCGGTGAAGGCTCGGTGGCGGCGGCCCATGAGCGCCTCGGTGGCGAACGGCTGGACGCTTCGTACTGGGAGGATCTCAACGAACAGCGCTTGAGTTTCTTCGACGAGGACCAGCCGCTTTGGCGCCTGTCACTGCCGCACAACACGCCGCGCCTGTCGCTGCCGGGGCGCCAGTTGATCGACTGGGGCGGCGCCCAGCGCTGGTTGAAATCCGATGCCGAAGCGGCGTTCATCCGCCAGGTCGTCGACGAGGTCGGCGGCCATGTCACCTGCTTCAGCCACGGCCTCACCGACACCCCGTTCCAGCCGCTGCCCCCGGCCCTGATGCGCTATCACCGCAACCTCAAACAACAACTCGATCCACGGGGCATCTTCAACCCCGGACGCCTGTACGCGGAGCTTTGAACCATGCAGACGACCCTGAGTGAACGCGCCCGCCATCTGCCCCGTGCCGCAGAAGCCGAAAGCATCCTGCGCACCTGCGTGCACTGCGGCTTCTGCAATGCCACCTGCCCGACCTATCAATTGCTCGGCGATGAACTGGACGGACCGCGGGGCCGCATCTACCTGATCAAGCAAGTGCTGGAAGGCAACGACGTCACGCAAAAGACCCAGCAACACCTGGATCGCTGCCTGTCGTGCCGCAACTGCGAAACCACCTGCCCGTCGGGCGTCGATTACCACAACCTGCTGGACATCGGTCGCGCGGTGGTCGATGCGGCGGTGCCGCGCCCGCTCGGGCAGCGCCTGTTGCGCGAGGGGTTGCGGCAGACCGTGCCGCATCCGGATTTGTTTAAAAGCCTGGTCAAAGGCGGCCAGGTGTTCCGCGCACTGCTGCCCGGCACCCTGCAAAGCAAATTGCCGCGCCATGCACCGCCGGCCAAACCGCGACCCATGACCCTGCGCGAACGTCAGGTGCTGATGCTCGAAGGCTGCGTGCAGCCGGCCCTGTCGCCCAACACCAATGCCGCGGCGGCGCGGGTGCTGGACCGGTTGGGGATCAGTGTCATCGCGACCCGCGAAGCCGGTTGCTGCGGCGCCGTGGACTACCACCTGGACGCCCAGGCCGCCGGTCTCGATCGCGCCCGGCGCAACATCGACGCGTGGTGGCCGGGCATCGAAAAAGGCGCCGAGGCGATTGTGCAGACCGCCAGCGGTTGCGGCGCCTTCATCAAGGACTACGGCCATCTGCTCGCCAGCGACCCGGCCTATGCCGACAAGGCGAAAAAGGTCAGCGAACTGGCCCGGGACCTGGTGGAGGTGCTGCGCGACGAACCACTGGAAAAACTCGGGATCCACGCCTCGCAGCGCCTGGCCTTCCATTGCCCCTGCACCTTGCAGCACGGGCAGAAACTCGGCGGCGCCGTGGAAGCGCTGCTGAGCGGACTTGGTTTCAACCTGACGTCCGTCCCCGACGGGCACCTGTGCTGCGGTTCGGCGGGCACCTATTCGCTGACCCAGCCCGAGCTGTCGCGACAACTGCGCGACAACAAGCTCAATGCCCTGGAAAGCGGCCATCCCGAGGTCATCGTCACGGCCAACATCGGCTGCCAGTCGCATCTCGACGGCGCGGGCCGGACCCCGGTGCGGCACTGGATCGAACTGGTCGAAGCCGCCCTGCCTTAACCGAATCCCGGAGATGCCCATGAACCGCAAAGCCGTGCTGAGCCAGACCGAAGTCCAACAGATCATCAAAGCCGCCCGTGCCGAGGCACAGGCCAATCAATGGGCCGTGACCATAGTGGTGGTCGATGACGGCGGCCACCCGCTGGCCCTCGAACGCCTCGACGGTTGCGCACCGGGCAGTGCGTACATCGCCACCGAAAAGGCCCGCACCTCAGCCCTCGGGCGGCGCGAATCGAAAAGCTATGAGGACATGGTCAACGGTGGGCGCTACGCTTTTCTGTCAGCACCGCTGCTGACTTCGCTGGAAGGCGGCGTACCGATTATTTTCGATGGCCAGGTGATTGGGGCTGTCGGGGTGTCGGGCGTCAAGGCCGAGCAGGATGCGCAAGTGGCGAAAGCCGGGGCGCAGTGCGTGAAATGAGGTTTTGGCTTCACCACTTCCACCCTGTAGGAGCGAGCCTGCTCGCGATCGCGTAGTGTCATTCAACGCAGGTTTCGCCTGATAGGGCGCTATCGCGAGCAGGCTCGCTCCTACAGGGGTCCGTGTTCAACCAGACGAAAGGAACTCCGCCGATGACCCGCCTCACAGCCAAAGACTTCGCCCCGGAACTGCTTGAGCTGTACGACTACTACGCCCACGGCAAGATCAATCGCCGGGAGTTTCTCGACCGCGCAGCGTTGTTCACCTTCGGAGGTTTGACCGCCGGTGCCCTGCTCGCCGCGCTAAGCCCCAACTACGCACTGGCCGAGCAAGTCGAGTTCACCGACCCGGACATCATTGCCGAATACGTCACCTACCCGTCGCCCAAGGGCCACGGCCAGGTACGGGCTTATCTGGTGCGCCCGGCCAAGGCCACCGGCAAGGTGCCGGCGGTGGTGGTCGTGCATGAAAACCGCGGGCTCAACCCGTACATCGAAGACGTGGCCCGGCGTGTGGCCAAGGCCGGTTTCATCGCCCTGGCCCCGGACGGCCTGACCTCGGTCGGCGGTTATCCCGGCAATGACGACAAGGGCCGCGAGCTTCAGGCCACGGTCGACCCGGAAAAGCTGATGAACGACTTTTTCGCCGCCGTCGAGTGGATGATGAAACACCCTGCCGCCACTGGAAAAGTCGGCATCACCGGGTTCTGCTACGGCGGTGGCGTGACCAACGCCGCCGCCGTGGCCTATCCGGAACTGGGCGCCGCCGTGTCGTTTTATGGCCGTCAGCCAACGGCCGAGGAAGTGCCCCGGATCAAGGCACCGGTGATGCTGCACTACGGCGAACTGGATACGCGGATCAACGAGGGCTGGCCGGCCTACGAGAAAGCGCTGAAGGCCGGGGGCAAGACCTATGAGGCCTACATTTATCCGGGCTGCAATCATGGTTTCCACAACGACTCGACGCCGCGTTATGACGAGGCGGCGGCGAAGCTGGCATGGGAGCGGACGTTGGGGTGGTTTAAAAAGTATCTGGTTTGACCGGGAGCTCTTGGTCGGCAGGGCCGGCCTCTTCGCGAGCAGGCTCGCTCCCACAGGGGTCTCCAGTGGACACAAAGTCTGTGTCCGACAGAGATCCCATGTGGGAGCGAGCCTGCTCGCGAAGGCGGCTTCAGGGCCGCCGAGCTTACTTCGGCTGAGCCACCGTCCGCAAATACGGCTTCAGTGTCTTGAAGCCATCCGGGTATTTCTTCTTCGCATCTTCATCAGACACCGAAGTCGGGATGATCACATCCTCGCCCGGCCGCCAGTTCACCGGCGTGGCCACGGTATGCTTGGCATTCAATTGCAGAGAGTCGAGCAGGCGCAGCACTTCATCGAAATTGCGCCCGGCGCTCATCGGGTAGATCAGCATGGCCTTGACCTTCTTGTCCGGGCCGACGATGAACACCGAGCGCACCGTGGCGTTGTCCACCGCCGTGCGCGCACCGCCGCTGGCATTGGGGTGGATCATGTCGTAAAGCTTGGCCACCACCAGGTTTTCGTCGCCGATCAGCGGATAGTTGACCGCGCAGCCCTGAGTCTCGGCGATGTCGCCGACCCAACGGTTGTGGTCGCTGACCGGGTCGACGCTGAGGCCGATGACCTTGGTGTTGCGCTTGTCGAATTCGGGCTTGAGTTTGGCCAGGTAGCCCAGTTCAGTGGTGCACACCGGGGTGAAATCCTTGGGATGGGAAAACAGGATGGCCCACCCGTCGCCGATCCATTGGTGAAAATTGAGCGTGCCTTCGGTGGTTTCGGCGGTGAAATCCGGTGCTTCGTCGCCAATGCGGATAGCCATGTTCGATCTCCTTGCAGTGATGGACAGGGACGCCGTCAGGGCAACGAATGCGCTTTCAACGGCATGGACGCGGACAGTATAGGAGAGGTTGCGGGACTCGCCGGGCTGCGTTAGTCCACCAGCGCAATCAGCTGCTGACGCTGGGCATCGGTCAGCGTCGGGCCGAAACCGGCCCAGGCATTCTGCGCCATGTAGCGCGGGTTGCCGGTGCCCGGAATCACGCAGGTCACCGCAGAATGCGACAGCAGGAACTTCAGTGCCAGTTGCGCCCAGCTCTTGACCCCGACTTGTGCCGCCCAGCCTGGCAGCGGTTTGTCTTTCAGTCTGGCCAGCAGGCTACCACCGCCGAACGGCCGATTGCAGATCACCGCCACGCCCCGTTCGCGGCACAATGGCAGCAAGCGTTTCTCGGCGCCGCGATCATCCAGGGCGTAGTTGATCTGCAGGAAATCCAGCGGCTCGGCCTTGAGTACCGCTTCCACTTCGTCGTAGGCCGACGCCGTGTAATGGGTGATGCCGATGTAGCGGATGCGCCCTTGTTCTTTCCAGTGGCGCAGGGTCGGCAAGTGCGTCTGCCAGTCCAGCAGGTTGTGGATCTGCATCAGGTCGATCCGGTCGGTCTGCAACAGGGCGAAGGATTGTTCCATCTGCGCGAGGCCTTCCTCGCGCCCGCGAGTCCACACCTTGGTGGCCAGGAACGCCGGCGAGCGTGGCTCATGGATCGACAGCAATTCGCCGGTGGTCTGTTCGGCGCGACCGTACATCGGCGAGCTGTCGATCAGCTTGCCACCCTTGTCGAACAACGCATCCAGTACCGCGGGCAAATCCTTGTAGGCCGGTTGCGAAGGCTCGACGTCGAATCCGCGATAAGTGCCCAAGCCTACGATCGGCAAGGACTCGTTGCTGGAAGGAATGGCGCGAGTCTGCATGGTCTTGCCTCCTGTTCCCGTCGGCGGCGCGGGTTGCGCACCCGCCGGACCGAACGTGAAGACCGCCGAAGCACCGGCAGCCAGCGTGAGTATTTCTCTACGGGTGTAACCCTCAGGATGGCTCATAAAACGCTTCTCACCAGTCGTTCGGGTTCGGCCTGTTGCACCGACACGGCGGATAACCCGTGCCAGGGTCGATTGACTACACTCACAAAGCCCTGCGGCGCCAACCACTTTCAAACCCCGAGCCGTCAATGCCGCCCACTAACGTTAGTCGAATGTCGCGCACCCTGGTGTTACTCGTGGTCATCGTCGCTGCGTTGTACTTGGCGCTGTGTGTGGCGCTGTTCGTGTTTCAGCGGGCGCTGATCTATTACCCGCAACCGCGCGCCATCGGGACAGCCGGGACGCTGCTCACCCTGCCGGTCGCCGACGCACGGGTGCTGGTGTCCATCCGGCCTCACGAAGGCCCGAATGCGCTGATCTACTTTGGCGGCAACGCCGAAGACGTCTCGCGCAACTTGCCCGGGTTCACCCAGGCGTTCCCTGACTACGCGCTGTATCTGCTGCATTACCGTGGCTTTGGCGGCAGTTCCGGCTCCCCTTCCGAAGAAGCCATTGCCCGCGACGCCTTGACCTTGTTCGACCAGGTGTATGCCACCCATCCTCACGTGGCGGTGGTCGGACGCAGCCTGGGGTCGGGTGTCGCCGTGCGCCTTGCCAGCCAGCGCCCGGCGGCGCGCCTGGTATTGATCACGCCCTACAACAGCCTCGAGGGGCTGGCCGCCCGTCAGTTTCGCTGGTTTCCGGTGCGCTGGTTGCTGAAGGACAAATACCCGTCCTGGCAGTACGCCGGCCGCATCACGGTGCCGACGGTCTTGATTGCCGCTGAGTTTGATGAAGTGATTCCGCGTTCAAGTACCGAGCGTTTGTACACGCACTTCGCCAAAGGCGTGGCGTCACTGAAGGTGATACCGGGGACGGGGCATAACTCGATCAGCGAAAGTCCTGAATACTTCGAGGCACTGGGGGATGGGTTGTAACCAACAAAGTAGATCATGCCTATAACCTGTGGCGAGGGAGCTTGCTCCCGTTGGGTTGCGAAGCGACCCCCAGCTCTTCATACAAAAAAAAGGGCCTGCTGCGCAGTCCAACGGGACGGTGCGGCGATCCGACAAGCTCCCTCGCCACAGAAAAGCCCTTCAGTCGCGACCATTGGTCCGAGATTCTGCCTTCAGCCAATAAAAACATATTTTTATGCCTATATTGATATTGTCGAACGATCCCACTCTCAGAGGGTGCCGTCATGAATATCAAAACCCTGGCTTTACTCCTGCTGGCTTTCTGTGCCCAACCGGTCTGGAGCCAGACGCCTGCCGCCTCACCCGCCGCTGCCGACAGCCCCGCGCTGACCACGCGCCTGGCTCTGCGTGACCTTTGGGTCGAGCACATTTTCTGGATCAGAAACTACGCACTGGCCAATCAATCCGCCGACCAGAAACAAGCCAAAGTCGCGGCCGACCAGGTGGTCGACAACGCCACCAAAATCGCCAACAGCATCGCCCCGCTCTACGGCCAACCGGCGGCGGATCAATTGCTCAAGCTGCTTGCCGGTCACTGGGGCGCGGTGAAACACTACAGCGATGCCACGGTGGCCAAGGACGCCAAGGGCAAGCAGGCCGCCGTCACCGAGTTGACCAGCAATGCCAAGGCGATTGCGGCGTTCCTGGCCGGCGCCAACCCCAATCTGCCTGAGGTGACACTGGTGACGATGTTGTCAGCCCATGGCGGTCACCACATCACCCAGATCGATGAATTCGCGGCACATGATTACGCCGGTGAAGCCCGTACCTGGGCGATGATGCGCACGCACATCCTGGCCCTGGCCGATGCGTTGACCGGCGCGCTGGTCAAGCAATTCCCGGACAAGTTCTGATATCGCGCGAGGGTATCCCATGCTGGAAGGACTGGGCCGAACACAGCAAGACCTGCTCAATGCGCTGCTGCACCATGCCAGCGGCATGAGCATTGACGAGTTGGCTGAACATCTGGCCGTCACGCGCACGGCGATCCGCCAACACCTGGCGGCGCTGGAGCGTGACGGCCTGGTGCTGCGCGGCGACACCCGCCCGACGGGGCGTCGTCCGGAGCAGCTGTATCGGCTCACCGACCACGCACGGGAGCAATTCCCTCGCCACTATCAGCTACTGGCCAGCGTCCTGATCGATGAAGTCGCCGCCATCATCGGTCCCGAAGCCCTGGCCTCGCTGATGCGCAGCATGGGCCGCAAACTGGCGCTGGACCGTGAACAACAAGTCGTGGACGAAGCCAGGATCGTGCAGCACATGAACCAGGCGGGCTACGAAGCCGAGGTGTTTTTTCGCTCAGGCGACACGCCGGAAATCGTCGCGCATAACTGCGTGTTCCATCGCCTGGCCGCCGAGCATCCGGTGGTCTGCGAACTGGACCTGGCCTTGATCGGCGCGTTGGGCGGCGGTGAAGTCGAGCACAGCGAGTGCATGGTGCGTGGCGGGCATGTCTGTCGCTTCAGGCTGCGACCGACAGAAAGCCCGGAGCCGCCACTCGGAGACTGACCTTACAGCTCGACCATCTGCATGTTCGCTTTGAGAAACCCCATCAACTCGGCTGCCGCCGGCGACAGGCTGTGCCCCTTGCGGCACAGGATGCCGATCTGGCGCTCCACCCGTGGTTCGGAAAGTGGCAGGAACACCAGTTTCTCGTTGCCCTGCGGGAACGCCAGGGACGGCAGCGTCGTGATGCCGATGCCCTCTTCCAGCATCGCGATCAGCGAAATCATGTTGGAGACGAACAGCAGACTGCTGTCCAGCAACCCCGCCGCCTCCGTGCCTGCGAGCAAGCGCGAGGTGCCATTGCGTACCAGGGGGTAGGCTTGCAGGCTCGACCAATGCAAGGCCTCGCCTTGCGCCACCAACGGATGATCGTGGCGGCAGACCACCCCCACCCGATCACTCAGGATCGGCACGAACTCAATGTTTTCGTCCGCTGTCCACACGCTGCTGATCGCAAAATCCACCTGCCCCTGGACCAACAACTGCTGCACGCTGTCGGCATTGCCATCCTGCATGCTGATCTGCATTTTCGGGTGCTCGCTGACAAACCGTGCGAGCAGATGCGGCAACAACCGACTGGCCACCGACGGCACCGTCGCGATGCTCACCTGACCGATTTCATGCCGCGCCAGCAAGCTGACTTCGCGGGCGATGCGGTCGTGATGCGCCAGCAAATCCTGGAACAGCGGCAAGCAGTGCTCGCCGAATGGCGTCAGTTCGGTTTTACCGCCCTTTTCGAATAATCGCTGGCCGAGCTTCTGCTCCAGCTCGCGTACGGCCAGGGACAGCGCCGGTTGCGTGCGATAGGCCTGCCTTGCCGCGCCGTGAAAGCTTTTCAGCTGGGCAACCAGGACGAAATAGCGCAGTTGGGTAATTTTCAGCTCGGGCAGCACGGTTAATTTTCCTTATCGTTTCATATTTATTATTAATTTTTATTTGCAGAGTAATACTCTCAAGATGGGGCCAACGCAATCGGAGGTTCCCATGGCACTGCAACCCTGCAAAAACTACATCGGCGGTAACTGGTGCGAAGGCCAAGGCGTCATCGCCAACCACAGCCCTTCGGATGTTCAAGACCTCATTGGCCAATACCATCAGGCCAGCGCCGAACAGACACTGGATGCCATCGCCGCCGCGCGCGACGCCCAGCCGCAATGGGCCGCCAGCGGCCTGGAACAGTGCCAGCAGGTGTTGATGGCCATCGGCAACGAGTTGATGGCGCGCAAGGAAGAACTCGGCGAACTGCTCTCCCGGGAAGAAGGCAAGCCGCTGGCCGAGGGCATCGGCGAGGTCAATCGCTCCGCGCAGTTCTTCCACTACTACGCCGCTGAAGTGCTGCGCCAGATGGGCGAGACGGCCGCTTCGGTACGCCCCGGCATCGAGATCGAAGTCCAGCGTGAACCGGTGGGTGTGGTCGGCATCATCACGCCATGGAATTTCCCCATGGCCACCGCCGCGTGGAAGATTGCCCCGGCCCTGGCCTTCGGCAACGCCGTCGTGTTCAAACCGGCCAACCTGGTGCCGGCCAGCGCCTGGGCCCTGACTGAAATCATCAGCCGCCAGGCGTTGCCCGCCGGCACCTTCAACCTGGTCATGGGCAGTGGCGCCGTGGTCGGCGAAAGCCTGATCCAGTCCGCCGACATCGACGCATTGAGCTTCACCGGTTCCCTGCAGACCGGTCGCCGCGTCGCGGTCGCCACCGCCGGCAATCTGGTGCGTTGCCAACTGGAAATGGGCAGCAAGAACGCCTTGGTGGTGCTCGATGACGCCGACCTTGAAATCGCTGTGGAATGCGCGTTGAACGGCGCCTTCTTCGGTACCGGGCAAAAGTGCACGGCCTCTTCGCGATTGATCGTCTGCGACGGCATCCATGACCGTTTCGTCGAAGCGCTGGTGGCGCGCATGCGTCAACTGAAGGTCGGTCATGCCCTGCAACAAGGCACGCAGATCGGCCCGGTGGCCGAAGCCCGGCAACTGGAGCAGAACCTCCATTATCTGCAACTGGCCGAAGACGAAGGCGCGACCCTGGTCGAGGGCGGCCAATTGCTGAACCTGCAACCGGCCGGGCACTACATGCGCCCCGCCCTGTTCACCAACAGTCACAACAACATGCGCATCAACCGCGAGGAAGTCTTCGGGCCGATTGCCTGTGTGATCCGGGTCAGTGATTTCGAAGAAGCCCTCGCCGTGTTGAACGACACCGAATACGGCCTCACCGCCGGGATCATCACCCAGTCACTGCGTTATGCCAGCGACTTCAAGCGCCGGGCCCGCACCGGTTGCGTCATGGTCAACCTGCCCACCGCCGGCACCGACTACCACGTGCCGTTCGGCGGCCGCAAAGCCTCCAGCTTCGGGCCACGCGAGCAAGGGCAATACGCCCGCGAGTTCTACACCGTGGTCAAGACCACCTACGTGCGACCTTGAACGGGAGATCAGCATGCACGACTTATTGATGATCGACGGCCTGCAATATTCCCACTGGAACGAAGCGATCTTTCGCCAGATGCAGGAAGGTGGCCTGAGCGCGGTGCACGCCACCATCGCCTACCACGAGAACGCCCGGGAAACCCTGTCGCGAATCGGCGAGTGGAACCGCCGCTTCGAAACCTGGCCCGAGCTGATTCGTCCGGTACGCGAGGCTTCGGACATTCGCCTGGCGCATCAGGAAGGCCGCATCGGGATTTTCTTCGGTTTCCAGAACTGCTCGCCGATTGAAGACGACATCAGCCTGGTGGAGGTTTTCCGCCAGCTCGGCGTACTGATCATGCAGCTCACCTACAACAACCAGAGCCTGCTGGCCAGCGGTTGCTACGAGGCCGAAGACAATGGCATCAGCCGTTTCGGTCGCCAGGTGATCCGCGAGATGAACCGCGTCGGCATGCTGATCGACATGTCCCACAGCGCCGAGCGCAGCACCCTGGAAGCCATCGAGCTGTCGAGCCGGCCGGTGATCGTCTCCCACGCCAACCCGTCGAGTTTCCACGCGGCCAAACGCAACAAGTCCAACGCAGTATTGCGCGGTATCGCCGAGTCCGGCGGCCTGCTGGGTTTCAGCACGTACCCCTTCCACCTCAAGGGAGCGTCGGGCTGCACCCTGGAATCGTTCTGCGACATGGTCGCCAGCACCGCGGAATTGATGGGCGTCGAACACATCGGCATCGGCACCGACCTGTGCCAGCAACAACCCCTGCAAGTGCTCGAATGGATGCGCAATGGGCGCTGGAGCAAAGACAAGGATTACGGCGAAGGATCAAAGGACAACGCCAACTGGCCGGCACCGTTGCAATGGTTCCGCGACAGCCGGGATTTCCCGGTCATCGCCCAGGGCCTGCGCGACCGGGGATTCGCCGAGGACGAGGTACGCAACATCATGGGACTCAACTGGTTGCGCCTGCTGGAAAACGCTACGACGGCGCAAAACTGACTCTTGATCGACACCGTGAGGACAGCATGAAAAATAACAACAATAGCCTCCCGTTCATCTCCCCGACCGGCGATGCACAGCCCCAGGCGCGTATTTTGGAGGCATCATGAAAATATCTGACTCCCTGCAAGCCGACGTCCAGCCACTGGACCTTGCACCGCCGAAAAAAGACATCGACTGGCCGCTGTTCTTGATCAGTGGCGGCTTCCTCGGCGCCTTCCTGATTGCGGCACTGATCGACATCGATGGCGTCTCGCTGTTGGTGAACACGCTGTTCGCCTGGTCGACGAAGTTCTTCGGGTTGTACTGGCAGATCCTGATGCTGGCAACCTTCGCCATGAGCCTGTTCATCTGCTTCAGCAAATGCGGGCGGGTACGCCTGGGCGGCGTCGACCAGCGCCCCGATACCAGCACCTTCAACTGGATCGCTGTGATCATGTGCGCCCTGCTCGCCGGGGGCGGTGCCTTCTGGGCGGCAGCGGAACCGATGATGCACTTCGCCAGTCCGCCACCGCTGTTCGCCGGGGTGCAACCGCACACCGAAGCCGCCGCACACGTTGCGCTCGCGCAATCGTTCGTGCACTGGGGCTTTCTCGCCTGGGCGGTGCTGGGCAGCCTGCTGGCCATCGTGCTGATGCATTTGCATTACGACAAAGGCCTGCCGCTGGCGCCGCGTACCCTGCTCTATCCGTTGTTCGGTGAACGCGCGCTCAAGGGTCCGATCGGCACCCTGGCGGACGCCACCTCGATCATCGCCGTCGTCGCCGGCACCATCGGCCCGATCGGTTTCCTCGGTCTGCAAATCAGCAGTGCGTTGCACTCGGTCTGGGGCATTCCCAATGACCT
Organism: Pseudomonas laurylsulfatiphila; assembly: GCF_002934665.1. Lineage (GTDB taxonomy): Bacteria > Pseudomonadota > Gammaproteobacteria > Pseudomonadales > Pseudomonadaceae > Aquipseudomonas > Aquipseudomonas laurylsulfatiphila. Next base: position 550,687 of record NZ_NIRS01000001.1, read on the forward strand.
GGTGGTGCAGTCCATCACCATTGTGCTGGTCACCGTGATGTACACCATCTCCTGCCTGGTCGGGCTGGAAGGGATCCGGTTCGTCAGCGGGATCAACGTCTGGCTGATGATCGGCCTGGCGGTATTCATGGTGCTGCTGGGGCCCACCGCTTTCATTCTCGGCGGCTTTCCCACCGCGTTCGCCTTGCACCTGGAGCAGTTCATTCCAATGACCCTGTTCCGCGCCGATCCGAAATGGCTCGACTGGTGGACGGTGTTCTACTGGGGCTGGTTCATTGGCTACGCGCCGATGGTTGCCCTGTATGTGGCGAAGATTTCCCGTGGCCGGACCATCCGTGAAGTGATCATGACCCTGTCGATCATCGCCCCGCTGGTAACCATGTTCTGGTTCACCATCGTCGGTGGCGCCGGCATCGGCATGGAGTTGCAGACGCCGGGCATCGTCACCGCCCACGGCGCGCAGCCCGAAGACTTGCTGCTGGGCGTGACCCAGAACCTGCCCCTGGGTGGACTGATCTCGGCGCTGTTCCTGTTCCTGAGCTTCATTTCCGTAGCCACCAACGGCGATGCGATGGCGTTCACCGTGGCGATGGCGATGTCCCGCAATGACAAGCCGAAACCATGGCTGCGTGCATTCTGGGCCATCGGCATGGGGCTGGCCGCGGTGGTGTTGATCACCATTGGTTCGGGCGGGGTCACGGCGCTGCAATCCTTTATCGTAATTACTGCCGTACCGGTTTCGCTGCTGATCCTGCCGTCGCTCTGGGATGCACTGCGCATCGCCCGGCAGATGGCTCGCGAACAGGCAGTCTGATGATGAACAGTTCAGGAATCGCAATGATGTCGCACACCGACACACACACCGCTTTGGCCTTGCGGCCCGCCGCCCGGGTCATGGACCTGGAGCGGCTGGGTAGCCACTTTCAAAGCCGCTTGAGTTTCGTGCGCAGCAGCATGCGGCGGATGATGAACGAGCAGTGGCGCATCCAGCGCACCTGCTTCGACCTGGATATCGAGGGCTTCGGTACGGCGATCTACCGCATCGACACCGCCAGTGCCCACTATCACTGCGTGATTTTCTCCATGTACCTGCCGCCGGAAAAACGCAGCGACCGGGTCATCGCCGATCAGTGGGATGTCAGTTTTGTCCTGCTTGCTGGCGATGTCGATGAGCAGCAATTGACTGACCTGCGACGCAATGTGCCGTTGCAGGAAGCCGGGCGTTTTGATTCGCGAGTGCTGGTGCTCTCGCGGGCCAACCGTAGCCTGCGCAACTTCGAGCGTTTCCTCGAGGCGCTGGCCGAAGGTTGTCAGCCAGACCCTCGGCAACTGGCCGAGGTCGGCTACCTGTATCGCACCACCGCGGTGTACGGCAACGGCAAGTTCGGCATCGCCGACTTCAGTTGCCTGCAAGGCACGGCGGACTTCACGCAACCCTTCAGCGCCCAGATGTTTACCGTGTACCTGTTGCGGCATTTCAGCATCGAACAGATCGAACACATGGCCCGGGCACGCAACCCGCAGCGGGCGGTGGGTCTGGACCCTGCCCTGCAGCGTTACCTTGGGGTCGGCAATTCCACGGGGCTGGGCATGGCGCCGTTCCTGATCAATCACCCGCAACTGGTCAACCAATGGCTGTGGGCCAGGGAAACCGCACTGGCACAGGTTGTGGCGCAAGCGGCTGACCTGCCTCATGCCCAGCGCTTTCAGGCGTTGCTGCTACGGGCCCGCCGGCACTTGCAGCAAACCAGCACCGAGGACCAACGGCAAAGCGCCATCGACCAGCAGACACTGGTCGATCTCGAACAACTGGCCGAGTGGTTCACGGGCCAGTCCGTCAACGCGGGTTTGTGGTCGTGCCTGCAAGCCTGGGCCGCAGTGAGCGTCGGTGCCGGTTGCCAGGAACTGCTGGTCAGCCTGCTGCTGGAGTTGTACCCCGAACAGGTCGATCCGCTGGCCGAGCAGATGTCGGTCAACGAGGGGTTTCGCCTGAACGCCGAGATGCCCTTGGATGAGCTGTGCGATCTCATCGAGACCCAGTACCGCTGGGCGCTTGATTACGACTTGAGCGGCACCGAGGCCAACCACTTTTTCTGGTATCGCTCGGCGGAAAAGGAAGAACCACGCCTGGGCGAACGGGCCATGGAGCCAGGTGCCGAGAAAGAAATGCAGTTGGGGATCGCGCACAACATTCAACGTTGTCATCGGGCCCTGCTTGCCTACCGCGAGCAACACCCACGGCAATTGACCGCGCACTTTCTGCTGGCGCTGCCGCAGTTCAAAGGCACCGTCTGCCGCCTGCAAGGCATGGCCCGCTGCGCCTTCGGGGAGATCCGCGCCAACCTGATGGACCGCAGCATGCTGCCGATCCACTTGCTGCGCTGCAAGCTGGCGTTCTTCGGCGCCGGCAAGTTCGACCCCAAGTCCAGCCGCTGGGTGCGCATCACCTTGTTTCAGGGGGCACCGCTGGTCAGCGAGATCGGCCAGCCGTTCCCCGACGACTGGAATTTTGCCGTCATGCCTGAACTGACCAACGCTGCCGGAGCACTCTGAAATGCGTGTATCGCTCAATGAAATCCAGGTGATCTGCCGCAAGGCCTTCGAAGGCATCGGTTTTGCACCCGGTGATTGCGACGACGCCGCCGAGATGATTGCCAGGCTGCAGCAGCAAGGCCTCGACGGTATCGGTGCGCTGAAAAAGGCGTTGGACTTCCTTCACGATGAAGTCGATCGCCCCATCGAAACCTGCTACGAAGACGCCACGCAACTGATCCTCGATGCCCATGGCCAGAGCGTATTGCGCTGCGCCGCCCAGGCCATCGAACTGGGAGTGGCCAAGGCCTTGCGCGGCGGCAGTGCGCTGATCCGCGTCCGCCATTGCCACAACCGCGTTCTGTTGCTGGGCTACCTGGCACGCTGTGCCGGAGAGGGCCTGAACTTTTGTGTGTACTGGCGCGATGCCCGGCAGGAACTGGTGGCCACCTTCAGCGCCGGCCACCCCAGCCCGGCCTTGCGGGTATATGACCTGCCGCAACCGGCGCAGGGCGACGAGCAAAGCATCAACGTGCTGATGTCCCGGAACTTCGCGCTGCTGCCACGCCTGAGTGCCGAAGACGCGGCCCCGACGTTTGAACACCGTCAGCCAACACCCGCGGGCGGGCTGCAGGTCGATGATGAAGTCTGGACCCAGTTGAAGAAACTGGGTGAACGGGTGCTGGTGGAAAGCACCGAAGAATCCCGTCGCCGTGGAGCCGGCGAAGGCAGCGACGCCCGGTAAACCCCTCAAATCCGCATCAGGAAGCATCAATGAAACAGGCGATCAAGACCGACCTCTTTGCCTCGCACGCACCACTGGAATGGGCGGTTGTCGGCAACGGCACGCTGTACACCGCGCAAATCCCCATCGACCGTCAGGGCCAGGTGGTGAGCGGCGGCATCGAAGCGCAAACCCGGCAGACCCTGGACAACCTGCACCACACCCTGCAAGCCGCCGGCAGCTCGCTGGACGCGGTCACCCAGGTACTGATCTACGTGACCGATCGCAGCTACCTCGCAACCGTGAATGCGGTCTACGCCGAATACTTCCAGGCGCCCTACCCTAACCGCGCCGCCATGGTCGTGGCGGGCCTGGCCCGGGAAGAGATGCTGGTGGAGCTGGTGGTGTACGCCTGCGTGGATTGATCCGGCCCGATCTTCTGTAGGAACGAGCTTGCTCCTACAGAGGTCCGCGTTGCCGGCCGGTTTTCAATACCCTTCGTCGGACATTTGGTTCCGACAATAAACAGGTTCACGTCCGCCGTGAACCTTGTTCCAAGCCGCCAGTCATACCCGAGCATTTTTCCTCTCCAATCGTCGTCATCTCATTCGAGTTGTCCGTTCATGCGCCAAACCGTCGTTGCCTTGCGCTTTTCTTCGTTGTGCCTGCTTCCCCTGCTCCCCGTTTTTGCCAGCCCCGCCCACGCCGATGGGCAACGGCAACTGGTCGACGCCATCAACGACTACCGCGCCCATCCGCAACGCTGCGACCGGCGCCCCGCACAACGCTTGGCCCCCCTGACGCTTAAATCGAACCTGGCCTTGCCTGTTGGCTATGGCGGTGGGTTGCGGGACCGGTTAAAGGCTTCCGGCTATCAGGCGACCATGGTGCGCTCTATCCGCGTGGTGGGTGCACGGGACGCCGAAGAAGCCTTCGATATGTTCCAGGACGAGCACTGCGCCGCACTGCTCGACAACCAGTACGCCGACATCGGCGTCAGCCGCGCCGGAAGCGAGTGGCAAGTGGTGCTGGCGCGGCCGGTGCTCGACCGGCAAACCGCCGATCCCCGCAGCGCCGCCCAGGCGTTGCTGGCGCAGGTCAACGCTGCCCGGGCCAGGCCGCGCCTGTGTGGTCGCCAACGCTTCGCCGCCGCGCGGCCGCTGTCCTGGAGCGCGGCCTTGGGTTCCGCCGCACAACATCACAGCAAGGACATGGCCTACAGCAACTATTTCGCCCATCAGGACCCCGACGGTGACATGCCCTCCGACCGCGCCAGGGCTGCGGGCTACCGTGGCCGGCAGATCGGTGAAAACATCGCCGCCGGGCAAGGTTCACCGAGCAAGGCCATGGCCGGTTGGCTCGCCAGTCCCGGGCACTGCGCCAACCTGATGAACCCGATGTTCACCCAGGTCGGTGCCGCGTACGCCGCCAACGCCCGCAGCGACAACGGTGTTTACTGGACAATGCTGTTCGGCGCGCCTTGAGCCGCCGGCCAGACCCGCCTTGCGGGCATTAAAAAACGTACTCCACGGGAAACTGTAGGAGCCAGCTTGCTGGCGATGGACTCCAGTGCGCCGCGCTCATCCAGTTGACACGCGTTATCGTTAACGACCATCGCTGGCAGGCCAGCTCCCACAAGGGGCCATGCCCACACTGAAACTGTAGGAGCCAGCCTGCTGGCGATGGACTCAAGCGCGCCGCGCTCATCCAGTTGACACGCGTTATCGTTAACGACCATCGCTGGCAGGCCAGCTCCTACAGGGGACCGTGTTTATCCGGTTCACACGCGTAATCGTTAACGACCATCGCCAGCAAGCTGGCTCCTACACAGACGCCAAAAACCGAGGCATTAAAAAGCCCGCACTGGGCGGGCTTCGTGGGTGAGTACAAGTAGGTGGCCGGTGCTGGTCTCCGGCTTACAAGGTTTATCAGGCCTCCCACAAAAGAGTCGTGAAACCGTAATGGAACTCTTCTGCTTCACACGGCATAAGGGCTGGATCCCAGCGCGGGGATCTTTCTAACCGTGTACCCTTCGGAACGCGCCCCACGTCTCCTTGCTATCCTTTTGCGCATCAGTCTGCGTCTTCACCTACAAGGTTGAGGATAGCAAAACACGCACGATTGCCAACCGGGCTTTTAGACCGATTTCGACCAGCAGAAAACCCGGCAGGAAACAAAAATACTATCGATAAGGAGATGGCATTACATGGATGAGTTTCACCAGGGCAGCTGCCTCTGCGGCGCCGTCAAATATGGCGTGTCGAGCGAGCTGAAAGCCGTCACCCATTGCCATTGCAGCCAATGCCGAAAGAGCCATGGGGCTGCGTTTGCGACCTACGCGAGCGCGCCCGCCTCGGCGCTGTCCATCATGACCGGCACAGATTCGCTTCAGGCCTATGAATCGTCCAAAGGTGTCACGCGGCAGTTCTGTTGCCGCTGCGGATCTTCGCTGTTCTGGACTGACTCGACAGGCGCGTTTTCCGAGTGGGTTTCGATTGCCCTCGGCTCGCTGGATACGCCGCTACGGACACGCAAGCAAAAACATGTTTGCGTCGGCTCGAAGGCGGATTGGTACGAGATCAACGATCAGCATCCACAAACGGACTGAGTGGCTGGAGCGTGGTCACTGAAGATCCACTGTGGGAGCGACGGTGCGGCGATCCGACCTGCTCGCGATTGCGTCAAATCAGTCAACATTGATGTTGCCTGACACCCTGCATTCGCGAGCAGGCTCGCTCCCACAAAAGTTGTACCTGGTGACTTGGCTGGAGCGCCTCACAAAGGCCGACGCACCACCCTCACCTTGCCGCTATCGCCACCACCGCAGAACAACCGCTCGCCGCCATCGGACTCCAGTCCCGACACGCCGACGCCTTCCGGCATCCTGAGGCTCTCCAGTACTTCACCAGTTTGCGAGTCGATGCGCCGCAGTTCACTCTCGTCGCCCTCCCAGGTGCCGTGCCACAGCGAACCTTGCACCCAGGTCACACCGGTAACGAAACGGTTGGATTCGAGGGTGCGCAGGATCTTGCCGGTCTCGGGGTCGATCTGATGGATCTTGCGTTCGCGGTACTGGCCCACCCACAACGTCCCTTCGGCCCAGGTCAGCCCCGAATCGGTGCCGGCGCCGGGGGCAGGAATCGTCGAGAGGATGCGCCCGGTGCGGGGGTCGATCTTGTGGATGCGGTCGTCGGCGATCTGGAACAGATGCTCGCCATCGAACGCGGTGCCGGCATGGGCAGCGACATCGATCGAGTCCAGCAACTTGCCGCTTTCCGGGTCCAGGGCGTTGATTTTGCTGTTGCTGGCGAACCAGACCTTTTCGCCGTCCCAGGTGACGCCGCACACATGATCGACCTCGGCAAACGGGCCATATTCACGAATGACTTCAGCAGTTGCGTGTTTCATCTGGCATTCCTCGATGGGGGTTGGTGGCGTTCATCCTAGCCACCGGGCAGCGGCGCCGGGAGTAACAAGGTCGTCGCGAATCCCGGCACCGGCGGCGTCATCCAGCGCCGCGCGCGGCCTCGGCCAAACCACTGCACCTTGCCCTGCTCCGCCAGCGTATCGAGCGCACGCTGCACTGTGCGCTGGCTGGTACCCAGCGCCAGGGCCAGGGCGGAACTCGACCACGACTCGCCATCGGCGAGGCAGGCAAATACCGCGGCAAATTTTTCCTCGACCGGTTGCGCCAGTGTCACCACCTCCGTGCACACGGACGTTTGCAAAGCAAAACCACGGGGCGTCGCGATGACGCCGGCCAACGGCTTGAGCGCCTTACGCAGCCGGCCGATTTCCACGCGAAGCCGGGCACGATGGGACTCATCCGAGAGCTTCAGACGGAACGCCCGGGCGATCAGCGTTTCCCGCGCAACATCGGCGGGCCAGGCTTCGGCCAGGGAGCGAGCGAGCATGAACAGGATCGGCCGCGTCGCGAGCGACACCGACATGCCGCAGCCCCGCACAACGTACCGGCAGGCGTCCACCACCAGCGCCGTTGAACCGAGCAAGGCTTCGACTTCATCGAGCAGCAGCGCGCGTTCCTCACCCTGGGCAATCAGGCGTGCCGCGGGTGCGTCGAGCAGGCGTGCTACCTGTTCGACTTCAGCGATCAGCGCGGCAATCCCCGTCTGAGCGGCAGCCTGCCCGGCTCGCGTCAACGCCTCCCGAGCCGCGTTCGATTGCAGGCGGCGAATGGCGATTCCCGCCAGCACCAGTTCATGGGTTGCGCGCAAGGCTGGCGGCAAGGGGCCGGGGTCGAGACTGGCCAGCAACTGCTGCGCCTCATCGAGCTGGCCGATCAGCAGCAGACGGCGGATTTGCAGATACCGCGCGTGAGCGGCATTGACCCGGTCACCGTGGTGCTCAAGGGTGACCCGTGCCGTTTCGAGCGCCTTGACCGGCCAGCCGAGATCCCGCGACGCCAGGGCGATTTCGGCCTCGGCTACCACGCATCGGGCACGGGCCAGCACCTCCCTGGGCGAAAAGGCCTTTTGCGCACGCTTGACCAGCGCCCGGGCGCGCACCAGATCGCCCAGTTGCGCCATGGCGATACCGCGCAGGGCCAGCGCCGGCGCATCGTCGCGCAAGGCCACGCGGTCCAGTGCGCCCAGTGGATTGCCCGCTGCCAGCGCCTGGGCAGCTGCCGTGATCATCGAGTCCATCGAAATCCCGCCACGCTTGTCACTCCCACCCTTCGATACCCGGGTTTAGTCTAATTCACGACCTTTCACCAGGAGCGTACAGCGATGAACACGCACAATACCGCGACCCGGGACCAATGGCTGGCGGCGCGCCTGCAACTGCTCGAAGCGGAAAAGGCCCTGACCCGACGCAGCGATGAAGTGGCCAGGCAACGCCAGGCCTTGCCGTGGGTTCGCCTCGACAAGACGTACCGTTTCGCTACCGACAACGGTAGCGCAACCCTGGCCGAACTCTTTCAAGGGCGCTCGCAACTGCTGGTCTATCACTTCATGTTCGGTCCCGACTACACGGCCGGCTGCCCTTCCTGCTCAGCCATTGCCGATGGCTTCAACCCCGTGGTCATCCACCTGGCCAATCACGACGTAACCTTGATGGCGATATCCCGCGCACCGTTGGCGAAACTGCAGGCCTACAAGCGTCGGATGGGCTGGACCTTCCCTTGGGCCTCGGCCGCCGACAGCGATTTCACCGCCGACTTCAATGTCTACTTCACCGAAGCGCAGCAGCGCGAAGGCCTGGTCGAATACAACTACCAGCGCGGCGGCCATGCCATGGACGCCAGTGAAATACCGGAACCGGTGAAACAGTTCGCCGCGACCTGTGGCACCGACGCGCCGACCTATACTCGCGACCGGCCAGGGCTGAGTACCTTTGTGCTGGAGGATGGCGAGATCTATCACACCTACTCCACCTACGCGCGGGGCCTGGACGGGTTGTGGAGCATGTACCAATGGCTCGACCGCGCGCCCAGGGGACGTAATGAAACGGGGCCCTGGTGGCGTCGGCATGATGAGTACCGGTGAGCGCCGGCGCTGTCACTGACCGCCGATGAAGACGTCCGCCAGCTTGTCCACCAGCGCAGGTTTGGTCTGCGAGACCCGGCGTCGGGTCGCCCATTCCTGCCACTCCTCGGCACGGTCCAGGGTGTAGCACGGCACAAAGTCGCCGAGGAAGCGACCGAAAATCTCACAGCCCTAGATGATTTGGGCCAATTGAAGCGCCACCGTCGATGCCTGATCGGCACTGGCGATGTTCGTGAAGGCCCGCGACCAGGTGCATGCCCCCCGCCTCAGGGTTGATCAGTAGACGTACGCCGAATTGTTGGTGCAGCGCATCAACCAGCCACTGACGGCGGCGCGCGTAGAGGTTTCGCATTTTTTTAAATGCCGCGCGAAGTGCCCCTCGTAGAGGAAAGCTGTGACGGTCGCCTGAAGGAGTTGCGGGCAGTAGTTAGGCAGACGACCCGCCTGACGGGCGAATGCGTCGTTCTGCTCGTCTGGCACCACCAGATCAGCCAAGCGAAGGCCTGGAAACAGCACCTTGCTGAAGGTACCGGTGTAGAGCACGCGGCGTTGGCAGTCACAGTTCCAGCCCCATGTATTGCTGTTTGATCAGAATCAGTGCCCGGTAGATCTGCAAACGGAGGACCTTTGCGCGGAGCACGCATATGGCACAATGTTTTCTTCCTGACTCAATCGTTGAGGCCTCATGATCCGCGACTTTCGAAACGTTGACCTGGAGCCTGTATTGGACATTTGGCTACGAGCGTCAATCCAGGCACATCACTTCATAGCCCCCGAATTCTGGCGTAGCCAGCTTGATGCTATGCGTGAGGTCTACCTACCCGGCGCCATGTCCCGAGTGTTTGAGGCAGACGGGACGGTAGTAGGATTCTGCTCTGTATATGCAGACACACTTGCGGCGCTATTCGTATCGCCTGAACGTCAGAGGGACGGTATAGGTACGCAGCTTCTCGCGGACGCCATGGCATCCCAGTCAACTCTACAGCTGACTGTGTATTCGGCGAATGTGCCTGCTATCCATTTTTATGAGAAGCAGGGCTTTATAGCTCTCAATGAACAACTGGACGCGCACACTGGCCACCTTGAGAAGGTGATGCGCTGGGTCGCCTGATCTGACTCATGTAGCTACAAGCGAAAGGCAAACCACAGGTCGCGCTCGCTTCAGCCCAAGCGTCTGCCCAACTGATCCTGTGTCGTTAAGAGGGCGACGCGATCCCCGACTTGCACATTGCAGACACCGGCACCCACAACGGCCGCGAACAAATTCCTTACATGTTTTTACATCTTCGAACGCGGCTTACAACGGCAACTTACATCGCCTTCCAATAATCGGCATCGGAATAATAAAAAGACCGATTACATGGAGAGTTTAAAATGCCCTTTACTCGTACTGCTCTAGCGTTGTCCCTCGGCCTGTTTTTTTTGCAGAGTCAGGCCCAGGCGGCGCCGCCGCTGTCGCTTACTAACGGCAACTCCGAGCTGACTGCGCAAATCAGTAATGCCTGGATTGAAATCAACAAGACCGCGTTAGAGCACAATATCCGAACCCTGCAAGCGGAGCTGGCCGGCAAGTCGAAACTCTGTGCGGTACTGAAAGCCGACGCTTATGGCCATGGTATCGGGTTGGTGATGCCTTCGGTGATCGCGCTCGGTGTACCCTGCGTGGCGGTCGCCAGTAACGAAGAGGCGCGAGTGGTTCGCGAAAGCGGCTTTAAAGGCCAGTTGATCCGTGTTCGCACCGCTTCCCTGGGGGAGCTGGAAAATGCTCTGCAGTACAACATCGAGGAACTGGTTGGCAACCTCGATTTCGCCCGCCAGGCGGCCGATCTTGCACATAAGCACGGTCGCAAACTGCAGGTGCACATCGGCCTCAACTCAAGCGGCATGAGCCGTAACGGCGTGGAAATAGCCACCGAACAGGGCAAGAAAGACGCCGTGGCAATCACAAAGGTACCGAATCTGGAAGTGGTCGCAATCATGACCCACTTCGCGGTGGAGGATAAGGACGACGTACGCAAGGGCCTGGCAACCTTCAACGAACAAGCGGCCTGGCTGATGGACGTGGCCCAGCTCGATCGCAAGAAAATAACCCTGCACGCGGCCAACTCCTTCGCCACCCTGGAAGTACCCGAATCGCGCCTGGACATGGTGCGCACGGGCGGCGCGTTGTTTGGCGATACCGTCATTTCGCGCACTGAATATCGGCGCGTAATGCAATTCAAGTCGCATGTGGCCTCGGTCAATGACTATCCCGCTGGAAACACAGTGGGTTACGACCGCACCTTCACCCTGACACGTGATTCGAAACTCGCGAACATCACGGTCGGTTACTCCGATGGGTATCGCCGCGTGTTCACCAATAAAGGCGTGGTATTGATCAATGGGCATCGCGTGCCGGTGGTGGGCAAGGTTTCGATGAACACCGTGATGGTCGATGTCTCGGATGCACCTGACGTCAAGGCAGGTGATGAAGTAGTTCTGTTTGGCAAGCAAGGCACAAACGAAGTCAGCCAGGCTGAAGTCGAAGAGATCAACGGCGCGCTTCTGGCCGACCTCTACACCGTCTGGGGCAGTGCCAACCCGAAAATACTGGTCGAGAAGTAATCCCACCACCATCGTAAATTACCGGGCGCGCTCATTCGGGCACAGTTTTGCCAAGCGCGGAAAAACTCAAATGTATGGCAGGGACCGACAGGAGAGAGGTCGCATTCTCTTGTCGGAAGGTGACCATTATGTTTTTTCCGCGCTGACTCAACGTATCGCCGGTGACGGCACAGTCGCCTGAAATACTCACTACTGCGCCATGGCGTTTGATTTCGCCTGACCTCGGCGTTCAGAGGCGAAAGCGCACCTTACCTATCGTGCAAATGCTTTTTCAAGAATGACCGGGTTCGTTCATGGACAGGGTTTTGCAGGATCTCTTGCGGTGCCCCTTCCTCGACTACAACCCCGCCGTCCATAAAGACAATCCGGTCTGCAACTTCGCCGGCAAAGCGCATTTCATGAGTGACGATCAACATGGTCATGTGCTCCGCAGCGAGTTGCTTCATGACCAGGTTGACCTCTTCGACGAGCTCCGGGTCCAGTGCCGATGTAGCCTCATCGAACAGCATGACTTTTGGCTGCATCGCCAGTGCCCTTGCTATGGCAACGCGCTGCTTCTGACCGCCAGACAGGCGAGAAGGATACTCGTCGACTTTGTTGGCCAATCCAACTTTTGACAAATATTCCATTGCCAACTCACGAGATGCCTTCTTCGTAACCCCCTTGAGTTTTATCGGGCCAAGCGCAATGTTTTCACACACGGTCAAGTGCGGAAACAGATTGAAGTGTTGGAACACCATGCCCATCTGCTGCCGCACAGCGTTTATATGCTGTTCGAACGCACGACCTTTCAATGGCCGATTGACTTGCTCGCCCTCTAACCAGATCTCGCCATCGTCAAGCACTTCCAGGTGGTTGATTGACCGCAGAAGCGTGCTTTTGCCAGATCCGCTTGGGCCGATGATGGCGACGATCTGTCCGCGAGATACCGAAAGATCGATGCCCTTGAGTACTTCAAGTGCTCCGTAAGCCTTGCGAGCGCCCTTCACCTCAACCATGAATTCTTTTCTGGTCATCGTGACATCTCTACCTTGTTTTCGAGAAGATGCAGGCCGGCTTCGAGAACAAGATTGGCTGCATAATAAATAACCGCAACAGTCAGATAAAACTCAAACGGGCTATAGGTCTCACTCACGGCAAGCTGCGCGCTATACACCAACTCCGCAATACCGATGATGGAAACCAGAGAAGTGTCTTTTAAAAGAACAATCAGGTTATTTCCCAGCGGCGCAATGGTCCTGCGAAGTGCCTGCGGCACAATGACGTAACGCTGGGTCTGTCCACGGCTGAGACCAATGGAGCGGGCACCTTCAATCTGACCCGGGTCGACTGACACCAACCCGGCACGAATAACGTCGGCGTTGTAGACGGCAAAGTGCAAACTAAGACCAATGATGCCAGCCACCAGCGCGGGAATATCGATTCCCACTTGCACAAGACCATAATAAATCAAGTACAACTGAAGAAGCAGTGGCGTCCCCATGAGCAACCACGTAATAAAACGCACGGGCAGCGCCAAAATCCTGGGCGCATAAAGAACGATGAGTGCAAAGGCTACCCCTGCCATCAAACTCAATAGGCTGGAACTTACAAACATCACGACCGTCCACCAAAGACCGGTCGCAAGCAGCTCGGAATAAGGTGTAACTATACTAAGATCCAGGCTTTGCATATGAATGCTCTCACCTTGCCGCGAAGCGATTATCGAGATAGTCAATAATGAATCTGACCGAGTAGACCATCACGATGTAAAGCAGTGCAGACACCATGAAAATCTCAAAAGGCTTGTACGTTGAACTGATAAAGCGTTGCGCCGTATATGAAAGTTCAACCACAGAGATCGTTGATACCAGTGCAGAACCTTTGATAAGAGCCACGGCGTTCACACCCAGCGGTCTTATCATCAACTTCGCAGCTTGTGGCAGCGTGATAAACCATAAGGTCTGGCCGCGCCCGAAACCAATCGAACGTGCCGCCTCCTCCTGGCCAGGGTCAACGTTGCTGATAGCGCCACGAATGGATTCGGCCATGTAAGCCGCGATGTTCAGGCCCAGGCCGATTACGCCTGCCGCAAACGGCTCCAGTTCAAGTCCTATCTGCGGCCCGCCAAAGTAGATGATGAACAGTTGAACCAGGCAGGGAGTGCCGCGAAAAACGCTGATGTAGAGCCTTGCAAGGCATCGAAAGGCGAGAACAGTGGACAACCGGCCAGCCACGAGCACGATTGCGACCAGAAACCCAAGCACCAGAGCAAGTACAGAGATCTGCACCGTAATCCAGGCCGCCTCCAGGAAAAACGGGAATGTGCGTTGTATGAGAGTCAGATCCATGAGCACGCTCGGAAAAGTCGGATTGACTGGCCCGACGACAAGTCGAGCCATGCTGAACAGCAATCAGCGGATATCGTTGCCAATCCACTTCATTGAGATCTTTTCGTAGGTGCCGTCAGCGAGCATGTCTTCAAGCGCCTTCTGCAGGGTCGCCTTGAGTTCGGGGTTGTTCTTGCGCAGGGCAATGCCCATGCCTTCGATGCCGCCATCGCTATCCGGGGGAGCAATGATGCGCACTTTCTGCCCTGTTTCCTTGACGGCGACCAGCACCGGAACACTGTCCATCACTATCGCATCGATACGCCCGGCCTCCAGATCGACCAGCATTTCCGGAAGACCCTTGTACGTTCTGACCTTCAGGTTGCCGCGGGCCCTGGCCCATTTATCGTGAGCGTCGCCGAGGGTCACGCCGACAGACACATCCTTGAGATCATCGAGGCTTTTGATCGAAGAATCTTCCTTCACTACGATCGTGCGGCCGGCATGGTAATAGGGCCCGACGAAATCCACGGCCTTCTGCCGTTCCGGGGTAATGGTCATGGAAGCGATAATGGCGTCATATTTTTTCGCCAGAAGACCTGCAATGATCCCGTCGAACGGCGTGGTAATGATCTTCACTTTTACTCCCATGCGCTCAGCCAGCGCCTCGCTGATGGAAGCGTCGAATCCGACAATCTGGTTCTGCTCGTTGGCAAAGCTGAAAGGAGAGTATTGACCGCTCATTGCGATACGGATTTCCTTGGAATCCTGGATCGACTTCAAATCATCAGCATGAACAACTGAAGTGGAAAGTAGCGCCGCTGCCGCCACGGTAGAAGCGACAATCAAACCCTTGAGCTTTTTGGTTAGCATTGGATGGCACCTTGGAAGAATTGTTTATTATTTTCTTGGGGTTATTCACCCGGCCTTCATGAAAAGTCTTGCATAGGCACTTCTGGAAAGCACCCGGCAAGGTGTCAGCCTGCCTGACACATTGCCGGAGTTGGCCGACACTATGTCGGGCCCGCCAGGTCAGCGCAGTGCGGCCTTGAAACTTTCGTCCAGGACCTCGAGCAGAAAGTCAGCATTTGCCTGACTGAAGATCATCGATGGGCGCATCTTCAGGACATTGTCATGGGGGCCTTCAGTACCGATCAAAATACCCCGCTCCCTGGCGCCATCGGCTACTTGTTTGGCCAACTGCGTGGCCGGAACTTTGGTCTTGCGATCCGTGACAAGTTCTATCCCGAGAAAAAGACCCTGCCCGCGCACATCGCCTATTGCATCGTAGCGCTGCTGCAATTTACGGAAGCCATCGAGCAGATAGTTGCCAATGGTCAGTGCGTTGAGTTTCAAGTTATCGCGCTCGATCACATCGAGTACCGAGAGCCCTACAGCACATGAAACCGGGCTGCCGGCAAAGGTATTGAAGTACTCCATGCCATTGTTGAAGCTGTCGGCAATTTCTCGCGTGGTCACCACCGCCGACATGGGATGGCCGTTGCCAATGGGTTTGCCCATGGACACGGCATCGGGAACCACACCCTGGGTTTCAAAAGCCCACCAGTGGCTGCCTACACGACCAAAGCCGACCTGGACTTCGTCAGCCAGGCAAAGACCACCCTCCGCACGCACCATTGCATAAACTTCTTTCAAGTAGTTTTCCGGGAAGAACAGTTGCCCGGCGACACTTGGAATGGACTCCGCCAAGAAGAACGCCGGCGCTCTGCCCTGCTTGCGCATGAGCTCGATCTGATCCGCCACGCTCTCGGCGTAACGCTTGCCAAGTTCCTCGAACGCCCAGTGATCCATGCCACGGTAGGCATCCGGGACGGCTGCCTCAAACACATGGTCTGCACGCCCTTTACCGGCTTTACGCTTGTATTTGTAGGGGCTCAGGTCGATCAGTTCCTGTGTCGTGCCGTGGTAAGCCCAATCCAGCACGATCGCATCGTTTCGTCCGGTGTGATTGCGCGCCATACGCAGCATGAGGCTGTTTGCTTCACTTCCTGAACAACCGAAGGAAGCTACCGTCAGACCTTCAGGCAAAGTGGCGGTGAGCCGCTCTGCATACTCGACGATATTGTCGTGCAGGTAGCGCGTGTTGGTGTTCAGGCGTGAGGCCTGGCGGGAAAGCGCCTGCACCACGTCCGGATGAGAGTGGCCGAGATGGCAGACGTTATTGAAGCAGTCCAGATACGCCCTGCCAAAGTTATCGATCAACCAGACCCCGTCACCGCGAACGAACTTGATCGGATCCGAATAGGAGATCGACAGGTTTGGCAGCAACAGCTCCTTGCGCTTGGCCACAAGCTCTGCCTTGGTGCGTCCGTCCTGGCTGTAGGTTTCCGCAGGAATCCCCGCGAGAATCGATGCATCGGGGAACAGGTCCGCCCATACCTCAAGATAAGCCCGCTCACCTACGCCGATGAACTCACCAGCTTTCAACCCGGTGTCAGTTGACATCTGAAAATGCACATGGGGAATCCACCCGCCATTTTCCGTATCAGCCCCCATGTATCCCACCAGCGCGCCAGCCTCCAGTCGGTCACCGGGCTTGAGCCGCGCCAAGGCTTCATGCGCCATGTGTCCCCACAGCGTCAGGAATGGCGGGCAACCTTCAGGCGAGTGCTTGAGCATGATCAAGCCGCCATAACCCAACGGCTCATGCTCGACCTCGACGCTCTGCACCACACCGGCAACAGGCGTATAGAGAGGCGTTCCAGCGGGCATGATCAAGTCGACACCGACGTGAATGATCCGGCGCTGTCCTTCAATGAACCGGGACTCAAACGCCGTGTCGGTGTAGATGGTTCTTTCCTCACCCCATGGCCCGATGCCGAGCGGCACCTTGTGCTCGGCAGAAAAATCACTCCACCACTTCGTTGCCTGCGCTGGACGCTGCTCGGCTGAAGCGATGGTCATCACATGCGAAGCATCGCCGAACGGGGCAATCACCTTGTTCATGGTCGCAGCCGATGGACGCACAATATCGGCGAAGGACTTGCTGTTTTCAGCCACCCAGCGGCGAACCGCACCCGCGCCTTCGATCGCGTCAAAACCACAGGCTTTGCGCAGGATCGCCGTCGCCAGTCGGGGGTTCATGCGATCCATCCTTTCCAGCAGGCGCCAGGCCGGCGCTTCGCTGATGCCAAGGTAAGGATTGTCTTGCGTACGGTCGCATCGCGAGGCCGATAAGGTGACGCTGGTGACCAGGCGCATCGCAATGAGATTGAAGAGGACGTCAAGCTCCTCCGGCTGCAAAGGGTACTTCTCGTGGAAACCGGCAGTGAGGGCGGCGGCCGCGCCGATTGGATCTTCCGTGTCGAGAATGGAATAGGCGCAGGTAATGGCAACTTCGGCAATCAGGATCGTATGGACCGCATCGCCGAAATCGATGACGCCCGAGACGTTCTGATGATTGCGGGAGTCGACGAGGATGTTCCAGTCATTGCCGTCATTGTGAATGACTTGCGCACGCAGACGCGAAAGCTTCGGTTGGACGTTTTGTTCGAAGCTTTCAATGAAGCGTTCCAGAATGGCCCTTCTGCCAGGATCCTTGACGAAGTGCAGGCGCGATCGCGAACGTGCGGCGTGACGCAAATCCCAGTCGATATCACGTACCGCACCGGGATGTATGAAGCCCTGAAGTGCGCGATCAATTTCACCGAACGATTGGCCAAGGCTGCGCATCAATTCGAAGGTACGCTTGACCTCGGCCAGCGGCGTTCCGTGCAACCAGCTCACCAGGCGCACCGCATGGGTTTCGCCCGAGGGCGCTACCGCAGTGGCGAGGTATTCACCGGCAAGGCTTTTCTTCAGAAAAGGCACGGTAAGCTCGGGATTGTGAGTGGCGAGATGGCTGAGAATGGCCGTCTGAAACTCGCTTTCAACGCGCGGTTCAGTCGAATTGACGACCTTCAGAATCCATCCCGCATCGGTTCCGGTATTCAACCGGTAGTTGCGGTCGCGCTCGCCATCCAGAGGCGTGGCCGTACCAATAACGTTGAAAAGCTGCTCACTGAGTTTTTCGGCATCCCCGGTCGAGAACTGGGGGGCAGGATGGGAAAGATTTGTCATGGTAGTTGTTTTCCAAGCCATTTTTTTCAGATAGCTTGGCACGCAACGCCTGGGACGGCAGTAGGTATACGGTCGGCTTGCGCCTGCATATTGCCGGAATCGACCGGCACAATTTCGGCAGCAAAATTAGGGAGTTCTGATGCGCGACCTGGACACGAAAGATCGCGAAATACTCGAAATTCTTTCCAAGGAAGCCCGGATTGCCCTGAAGGCTTTGGCAGCGAGAATCGGGCTCTCAAGAAGCGCTACCAGCGAACGGGTCATCAACCTTGAACGCAATGGCGTGATCAGAGGCTACCGCGCTGATATCGGTGAAATCGACGCCAACGTGATTCGCGCAATCCTGCTGGTCTGCCTCAAGCGCACGCCTGCAATGGGCCTGCTCGATCTACTTGCACAAAACTCGCAGGTCCGTCGCGTGTCCTCGGTCAGTGGCCAACTCGACCTGGTCATCGAGATCGAATCGCGAACCATCGATGACCTGAACCGGGTCAGAGATGCCGTCGCCAGTCACGATTACGTTGAAGACATCACCACCGCCGTCGTTCTGCGGCGCGATATTGATCGGCAGAGTTCCTGATTTGCCTGGAGGGAGAAGACTGAGACCAGCTCCCCCCTCCTGCTCAGACCCTTCACGCAATCCCCGGGAACTGTAGGAGCCGGCTTGCTGGCGATGGACTCCAGTACGCCGCGTTCATCCAGTTCACACGCGCTATCGTTAACGTCCATCGCTGGCAAGCCAGCTCCCACAAGGGACCGCGCCCACGCTGAAACTGTAGGAGCCAGCCTGCTGGCGATGGACTCAAGTGCGCCGCGTTTATCCAGTTCACACGCGTTATCGTTAACGACCATCGCTGGCAAGCCAGCTCCCACAAGGGACCGCGCCCACGCTAAAACTGTAGGAGCCAGCCTGCTGGCGATGGACTCCAGTGCGCCGCGTTCATCCCGTTCACACGCGTTATCGTTAACGACCATCGCTGGCAAGCCAGCTCCTACAATGGACCATGCCCACGCTGAAACTGTAGGAGCCAGCTTGCTGACGATGGACTCCAGTGCGCCGCGTTCATCCAGTTCACACGCGTTTTCGTTAACGACCATCGCTGGCAAGCCAGCTCCTACAAGGGGCCCTGCCCACGCTGAAACTGTAGGAGCCAGCCTGCTGGCGATGGACTCCAGTGCCCCGCGTTCATTCAGTTCGCACGCGTTATCGTTAACGACCATCGCTGGCAAGCCAGCTCCCACAAGGGACCGCGCCCACGCTGAAACAAACTGTAGGAGCCGGCTTGCTGGCGATGAACTCCAGTACGCCGCGTTTATCCAGTTCACACGCGGTATCGTTAACGACCATCGCTGGCAAGCCAGCTCCTACAAGGGACCGTACCAACACTGTAGGAGCCAGCTTGCTGGCGATGGACTCCAGTACGCCGCGTTCATCCAGTTCACACGCGTTTTCGTTAACGTCCATCGCTGGCAAGCCAGCTCCTACAGAGGATTGTGTCCACGCCGAAAGTCCCCTCGATTCATGATCAATCCGGCAACAGTGTTTATCCCGCCGAGCGATTTTTGCGCCCCTGCCAAACGCCTAACATCGACTCCACCCAAATGAATAATCCCCGGGATAACGCTTAAACCACGAGGTAAAGATCATGAAAATGTTGAACATCGCACTCTTGCTTGCGCTCGCCAGCGCCGGCACCCAAGCCTTTGCAGACGACAGCCACTCGACTGCTGCCGCCAGCCAACCGCCAGTTGAAACCTACACCTACGGCACCCGGCTTGATATCAAACGCGTCATCGAAGTATCGGAAATCGCCAATGAATGCGGACCGGTGCCGGCGCGCATGACCTATGAAGATTCCCGGGGCCAACGCCGTACCGTCGAATATCAAGTGATGGGCACCGGCTGCTCGAACGGGTGAGCACTGTATGGACGATGGAGGGTCGACACTCCATGCGTACAGCGCCAGCTACACCGATGCACCGACAATTTTTTCATCAGACGCCAGCAACCCCGGAATGGAATGCTTGAGAAATTCCACCCAGGTTTTTATTTTTGCATCCACGAACTTGCGTGACGGGTAGATCGCAAACAGGTTCAACTCTTCAAGCCGATACGCCGGCAATACGCGCACCAACGTCCCCGCCCGCAGGCCCTCGACGGCCGATGCAATCGGTTGAATGCCAATCCCCATCCCGTTCTTGATCGCGAAGGTCATGGCGTCAGCCGTGTTGACGTGAAAGGGCGACACCGGCGTGCTGAATGTCTCTGTCCCCTGCGGGCCTTCAAATACCCAGTTCTCGGCCGGCATGACCGTGTTGACGATTCGCAGGCAATCATGGCCGGCGAGTTCACCCGGCGACTCGGGAATCCCGCGTTGGCTCAGGTACTCGGGCGAGGCGCAGAGAATGCTGTAGGTGATGCCCAGCCGCTGGGCGACAAAGCCGGAATCGGGCAGGTCCCGCGCCAGCACGATCGACATGTCATAGCCCTCCTCGAGCAAATCCGGCAGGCGATTGGTCACGGTCAGGTCAAACAACACCGAAGGCCAGGTTTGCCGGTAGCGGGCGATGGCGCCGATCACGTAGTGGTTGCCGATGGCGGACATGGCGTGGATTTTCAGTCGGCCTGCGGGCATGACCTGGGCCGTGCCCGCCTCTGCATCGGCCTCACGCAGGTCCTCCAGGATCCGCTCGCAGCGCTGCAAATAGCGCACACCGGCTTCGGTCAATGCCAGGCGCCGGGTGGTGCGGTTGATCAAGCGCGTCTGCAGCCTGGCCTCCAGGCTGGAAACGGCTTTTGATACGTTGGTCGTGGTGGTTTCCAACATCGCGGCCGCCGCGGTGAAGCTGCCGCTTTGGGCCACCGCCGCGAAACAGCGCAGGGTCTGAAAAACATCCATTGGTTTCACCTCCAGGGATAGGCAGACAGGACGGTCCCGTGACGCACCGCCCTGATCTCAGGCACTACGGCTTGCGCGCAATGAATCCGGGAACACCGGTTTCAACCACCGAGTTGAAGCGTATACGGGTTGTGATGTCTTGTTGAATCTCGATCATGGCCCTGAGCGGCAAAGTCGAGATATCGATGTTTTCCCGGATATGGCTCGGCGTTGCCGAGGTGGTCAGGAACGCCACCCCGCGTTGCACCGACCAGGCCAGCGCGACCTGGGCCGGGGTTTTCTGCACACGCCGGGCGATGCCGGTGAGCACCGGGTCTGCCAGCACATTGGGCTGCATGCCATGTCCCAATGGCGCAAACGCCAGCACGATAATCCCGTGCGCCTTGCAGAACTCAAGCAGTTCCCACTCCGGCAAATAAGGGTGGGACTCGACCTGCACCACGGCGGGTTTGATCCGGGCGACGGCGACCAGCGCCTTCAGCGCCTCCAGCGTGATATCCGACACCCCGATGGACCTCGCCCGCCCCTCATCCACCAGGCGCTCGAGCGCCCGCCAGGTTTCGATCAGCGTCACGCCGGTGTCGTAGATGACGTTGCCCAGCGCGTCCCTCGGGTCCTGGTTGTCGCCGGGTTGAAAGGCAAACGGCGTGTGGATCAGGTAGCAGTCGATGTAGTCCACTTGCAGGCGTTGGCAACTGGCGGCGAACGCGGGCTCGACGCGCTCGGGACGGTGGTTGGTATTCCACAGCTTGGTGGTGATGAACAGGTCCTCGCGGCGGACTTTGCCGGCGGCCAGCACCTGCGTCAGCGCCACACCGACCTGGGCTTCGTTACGATAACGCTCGGCGCAATCGAAATGGCGGAAACCGGCGGCCAGCGCTCCCTTCACGGCTTCAGTCGTGGTGGCGAGATCACGGAACAAGGTCCCGAATCCAACCGCCGGCATCTCGACCGCTCCATGGTTGAGCGCAAACCGGGTATCGCGCAGTCCGTCGTGAAAGGCTTCATAGGTCATGTGTCTACTCCAGGCCGCAGCCATTATTGATACGAAGGTGTCTGCCCGTCGCCAGAGGCAACGCGTTGCTCGAAGGTGCCGACAGCGTTACCGCCCAGGGCAACAAACAGCTGCACGGTGTCGAGGTACTGCGCGGTATTCACGCGGATCTGTCCCAGCAGTGCCTGCTCATAGGCACGCTCCGCTTCCAGGACCTGGAGGATGCTGTTCTCGCCTTGCGCAAAGGCTTGCTGGTTCAGCTGCAGACTGGTTTCGGCCGCGCGCAAGGCGTCGGTCTGGGCCAGGTGTTCTTCAGCGTCATGGTTGATCGCCTGCAAGGTGTCGGCGACCTGGCCGAACGAGTTGATGACCGTCTGTTGGTATCCGGCGAGCGTCGCCTTGTAGCCGTCGACGGCGGCCTGCTGCTGTGCCTTGAGCGTGCCGCCATCGAAGATCGGCCCGGCCAGCCCGGCAGCGAAACCCCAGAGTGCCGCGCCGCCATTGCCCGACGCCGCCTGCGCCAGGGACGCCGACAACGTGACGTGGGGATAGCGGTTCGCCGTCGCCACGCCCACTGCCGCGCTGGCCATGTGCAGTTGCGCCTCGGCCTGCAGCACATCCGGGCGGTCGTGGGCCATTTCCGAAGGCAGGCTCACCGGCAGGTTCGACGGCAGGGCGAACTCGCTCAAGTCGAAGTCGGGAGCGATCCAGTCCGCCGGCCCCTTCCCCGCCAAAATCGACAGCGCATGGCGTGCCGCATCGCGCTGCTGAGCGAGAGGCGGCAACAGCGTGCGGTCCTGGGCGAGCCGGGTCTCGGCCAGCGACACATCGATCTGCGTGGTGCTGCCGTTGAAGTGTGCCATGCGCACCAGCTCAAGGTTTTTCGCATCGTTGGCGAGCAGTTTTTCCACGGCTTGCATCTGCGCGTTGGCCGAGGCCAACAGCAAGGCCTGGCTGGCAACGTTGCCGGTCAATGTCAGGTACGCCGCTTCGTAGCGGTGTTTTTGCAGCTCGGCAAACGCCTGCTGCTGCTCAATCAGACGCTGGTTGCCGCCGAACACATCAAGGTCGAACCCCACCCGCGGGCCAATCGCATAGAAGTTGGCGATCGAGGGCTCTTTGGCGTTGTGCAGCCGCTGACGACCGGCCACGGCAGCGAAATCGACCTGCGGATAAAGCGCACCCTGCGCCGCCGCGACAGACGAAGCGGCCTGGCGGATCGTTGCGTCGGCGGCCACCAGGTCCAGGTTGCCGTCGATGGCACGACGCACCACCTGGTCGAGTTTGCGCGAGCGAAAGGCAGACCACCAATCGCCACTGACCTTCTTGCCGAAGTCGATGCGTGGATCGGCACCCTGGGCAAGACGATGCTCGGCCTGTGGGTCATAGTGCTGCGATGTACTCGCTGGCGGTGTTTGATAGTCGGGGCCAACGGTGCAAGCCGTCAGCAAGAAAAGCAGCGACAACGCCGCGATCTTCGTTTGCAGCAAGTATCGGGTGATGACCAGCGCACAAGATTTCATTTGGCGAACTCCACGAAAACTAATTGGCCGCAACAGGCTTGCGAAGAAACAGCACCAGCGGGCTCACCACCAGCATCACCACCATCAGGATCTTGAACTGGTCGACCACGGCGATGAACGCGGCCTGGCCGGTGATCATTTCGTTGAGCCCCTCCAGCACCTGCAACGGCGCCGAGGCCAGCGACTGCGTGGCGGTGCGGTACGGCGTGAGGTTGCTGACCAGCGCCATGTGCATGGCCTGGGTGTTGTTGAAGAAAAACAGCTGCACGATCGCCACCCCCAGCGTGCTGCCGTAGACCCGGGCCAGGTTGAACAGGCCGGTGCCTTCGGCGCGCAGCGCGGGGTCGAGGGTACTGAACGCGACGTTGCTCACCGCCGGCATCAGGATGCCCAGGCCCGCGCCCTGGATCGCGCCGGCGACCGCCACGGGCCACTCGTCCATCAGCGGCGAATAGCCGAGCATCAGCCAGTTGGCATAGATCACGATGGCGATACCGGCGGCCACAAAGAGACGACGGTCGAAGCGCTGGGGCAGCCGCCCCATCAGCAGGAAGGCACCGACCAGGCCCACGCCACGAGGGATCGTCAAGGCGCCCGTGGTGTCCGGCGGGTAGCCGAGAATCTCGTCGAGCATCGGCGAGGTCAGGGCCATGGTCGACAACAGCACAAAACCGAGGGCGAAAAAGATCACTGTCGACAGCACGAAGTTGCGGTCCTTGAGCAGGTGCTTGTTGAGGAAGTGCACGTTCGAGGTCAGCACGTGCACCACGAACAGGTAGAACCCCAGCGCCGACGCCACGGCTTCCAGCCAGATCTCGGGCGAGGCGAACCAGTCCAGTCGTTCACCCCGGTCGAGCAGCATCTGCAGGCTGATCAGGCCGAGGGTGAAGGTGCCGAAACCGAAGAAATCGAACGCCGGAGGTTTTTCGGCTTTCTTCTCGGTCAACAACAGCGCCGCCACCAGGAAGATAAACACCGACAGTGGCACGCTGAGGTAGAACATCGGGCGCCAGCCGAAATGTTCGGCGATCCAGCCACCGATACTCGGGCCGCTGACGATGCCGAACAGCACGATGGCGGTCCAGCTCACGCCGAACTTCGCACGCTTTTCCAGCGGCAAGGTTTCCAGGGCGATCGCCATCGACAGCGGCGCCAGTACGCCGCTGGCAATGCCTTGAACGATGCGCGCGCCGACGAATTCCAGCGGAGTCGTCGCCACCGTGGCGAGCAGCAAGCCCAGGACAAACAACGCCAGCGCCCACTGATACACCCACTTCAAGCCAAAGCGTGCGGCCAGCCACTGGGCCAGCGGCATGCTGATCGCACTCGCGGCCAGGTACGAGGTGAAAATCCAGCCCGCCTGATCGTCGGTCATCGACAGGCTGCCCTGAATCAACCTGAGTACCGCGTTCGGCAACGGCAGATTGGCCGACTGCATATAGGTCGCCAGCAAAGCAGCGAACCTGAGGGAGCGCGCACCCTCCCCGCCGGGGCTTACTATCGCTTGGGCGTTCATCAGAAGTTACCTGCGGTCAGCAATGCCTTGAGCGGATGCCACCAGGGGCTGCGAAACCGGGTGTCGATCTTTACCGTGGCGCTGGTCCCGGAGAACAGCGGCAGCGCCGGGTCCACTTCGTCGAGTTCAAGCCGTACTGGCACCCGCTGCGTCACCTTGACCCAGTTGCCGGTCGCGTTCTCCGGTGGCAGCAGGGCGAAATCCGAACCGGCCCCCGGGCTCATGCTGGTGACGTGGGCCTTGAACACGCGATCCGGGTAGGTATCGATGCGGATGGTGGCTTGCTGGCCAGGGCGCATGTGGGTCACGTCAGTCTCGCGGAAGTTGGCCTCGATCCAGATCTCGTGACCGGACAACAAGGCAAAGGCCGGCGCGCCGTTGTTCAGGTAGTTGCCCACCTGCAGGTCGTCGACCTTGGCCACGATGCCATCCTGCGGCGCATACACCGTGGTGTACGAGAGGTACAACTGCGCCTCGTCGAGCTGCGCCTGGGCTTCGCGCACCGTCGGATGGCTATCGGCCTCGATGTTCGGATTGCCGTTCAGGGCCACCACGGTGCTGGCGATCTGTTGCTCAATGGACGCGATCCGTTGCCGCGCCACCTTCACGTCAGTGTCGGCCCGTTCGTAGATCGACTTCGAAACGAACTCGGTCGCGACCAGTGCTTTCTTGCGGGCAAAATCCTTCTGGTCGAAGTCAGCCGACTCTTTTGCCGATTGCAGTTCCGCCTGTTGCTGGCGATAGCTGGCCTTGAGTCCGTCGATCCGCAGCCGCGCCACGCTCAGTTGCGCTTGCGCACGGTCGACGGCGATCTGGAAGGGTTTCGGATCGATCCGGAACAGCACCTGGCCCTTGCTGACCTGCTGATTGTCCTCGACGGCGATCTCGACCACCTGCCCGGAGATCCGCGCATTGATCGACGCCTTGGCCACTCGGGCGTAAGCGTTGTCGGTCGACACATAGGCCTGGCCCGACACATGGTGGGCATAGCCCAGCGCCGCGAACAGGAGGGGAACACCCACCATCAGCCAGGGACGCAACCTCTGTTTCAGCGGTTTTGCGGTGGCTGCGCCGAGCGGGTTCGGGTCAGGCTGCCCGAAGGTCTGTGAAGCCGGGATATCGAAGGGTTTGGTCATGATCGAGTTCACCTTTAGCCGGGTAATCGGGCCCGCATCGGCAACAAGCGGCGACGGCCCGGGGGTCAATAAATGCTGTAAACAAGCAAGCCCGTGCGCGGTCGGGAGGATCGCTCCCAGCGCGTCGGTTTCGTCGCCGCAACACTCAGTTCGAGCCCGGCTACAACAAACCCTGGATCAAGGAATTTCTGATTCCTTAATTTTGTGCGATGGTGTAAGAATATCCCTCGCCCCATCTCCCCACAAGGATTTTGTACGACATGGCACAAAATAAATCGACAGAGGGCAAAGGCCGCGGCCGCCCTCGGGCCTACGACCCGCAGACCGCGTTGCAGCAGGCACTCGGTGTGTTCTGGAACACCGGCTATTCCGGCGCGTCCCTGGACAGCATCGCCACCGCCGCCGGCATGAACCGCCCCAGCCTCTATGCGGCATTCGGCGACAAGCACGCGCTCTACATCAAAGCGCTGGAGCAATATTGGGAGTTTGCCGCGGCGGCCATGCATGAGGCGCTGACGGACCTGAGCCTGCCGCTGGCCGAGGCCTTGCAGCGTTTCTACGAGGGGCAGTTATCGATTTACTTCTCGGGCGATGGCCAGCCCCGCGGTTGCTTCGCCATCGGCACGGCAACCACCGAAGCCGTCGAGGACCCGCAGATTCGCGAAGTGCTGTCCGACCGTTTGAGCCGGCTGGATGCCGATCTGGAAGTACGCCTGCAAGCGGCGAAAAATGCTGGCGAGTTGAAAGGCGATGCCGACCCGGCCGCCCTTGCCGTGCTCGCCTCGTCCCTGCTTCACAGCATTTCGATACGTGCCCGGGCCGGTAAATCCCGAGCCGAGCTGACAGGGCTCGCACGCCAGGCGATCAGAGTGATCTGCGGTGAGTGAAAGACTCGAGGATATTCTTGCCGAGGAGCTTGCCGTAATCTTTTGCGGCATCAATCCCGGCATGACCGCCGCCGCCCAAGGGCACCATTTTGCCGGGCGCGGCAATCGCTTCTGGCGCACGCTCCATCTCGCCGGGTTTACCCCCGGGCAAGTGCAACCGGAAAACGACCGGACACTCTTGCGCTATCAATGCGGATTGACCGCAGTGGTCGAGCGGCCGACGGCCAGCGCCGATCAGTTGTCCTTGCACGAGTTCAGCGCCGCCGCAGCGGGCTTCGAACAGAAAATCGCCCGCCATGCGCCGCGTTTCGTGGCATTCCTGGGCAAGGCCGCGTATTGCGCGCTGTCCGGTCAGCGCGAGGTTGCCTGGGGTCTTCAAGCGAAAACCTTCGGCAACGCTGCGGTCTGGGTCCTGCCGAACCCCAGCGGCAGAAATCGTGCGTTCAGCCTTGAGCAACTGGTCGCGGCGTACCGCGAGCTGCGCCTGGCCATCGACGAAAACCGGCCGCAGTGATCACGCCGGAGGAATCGTCGCCAGCACACCGATCAGGATGGTCAACAGCAGAAAACCGCCGAGAAAAATCGTCATCTTGGCCATGCGGCCTCCCACACTATGAATTGGCGGTACAGCGGGCGCCGAATGCTGCCGTACCGGAGATTTATTGTGGGCTGGCGGCTGCATCCGTTACAGAGGCAGATTGCACTGAAAAATACGGATCAGATGCGCTTTCAGGCTGTGCTTTCGGGCGTATTGCACAGAGGAGTTTGCGGCTGACATCCACAAAAGGCGTGACGATCAAACCCTTCATCGTCAGGTAACGCTCGTGATCCTGCTCCCCGGTGCCGAAATGGATGACCTCGGGTGTGGACCGGGTGACGTACAGCGTGCCGAACATCCAGTCCCACAGCGACAGGTTGATGCCGAAGTTCTTGTTGAAGTGTCGTGGCGCATCGCTGTGATGAATCTGATGTTGCGCCGGGCTGCTCAACACCCGCTCAAGCACTGGCCCGAAGGACAACCAGACATGGCTGTGACGCAGGTTGGCCGCCAGGCTATTGAAGATGAACACCATGTAGGTCACGCCAAACAATGTGTAGCGGCTGATCTCTCCCCCGCAGGCGTACCAGAAGACACCGGCAAAGGCGCCGACACAGATGATGTCCGTGAGCTTTTCGACCACTTCTTCCAGAAAGTGCACGCGGCTGGCCGTCGCCGGCACCAGCACGGGCGCCGAATGATGGACTTTGTGGAAGGCCCACAGATACCGCGAATGAAACGCGCGATGGCCCCAGTAATGGCTGAAATCCTTGACCAGGAATACCCCCAGTCCATAGAGCAGAGTCAGCGCCAGGTGCTCCTCCACTTGCGTGCGCGCGCCCCACAGCCGGGTGAAGAAGGCGATGTAGTCCGCCGAGCGCAGCACGTACGGATCGACCAGTGCGACGATGGGCAGCACCAGGACAACCTTGAGGATGGCCAGTACGAAGTAATAGCGGTAGTCGAGCAGCGCCGAGCGGTGCAGGTAAACCCGGCTGCCACCGATGAACTGAACGAAGGAATGCGCGTCGGTCAAACCCCGCGATTTACGGTGCCGGAACAGGCAATAAGCGACGCTGTAAGACATGCAGAGAAAGGATAGACCGAGTCTGCCGTTGAAGTCGAAAATGCCCAGGAACTGCCGGGTGACCGGCTCGATCACCCACTGGGATAAATAAAGATGGATTGCGGCAAGAACATCCATACCGGGCTGCCCAACGTAAATGGAAGGGCAATTGTAAATGAGAATGAGTCTTTAGTGTGCTGAATTATGTCCAGTTGTCAGCCGCCCAGCGCAATGATCGCAAGGATCAACACACCTCCCGTAGCGGCCATGATCACCCCACCCTGCCACTGCGTGGCGCCAGCGTATCTGGCGAGCATCCAGCCGGCGATGAACAGCACCACGAGTCCGATCAGGTTGGACAAGCGGATGGCGAGTGCGGTCTGGTCGAGCAGTATGAACGGCACCACCAGCGGAAAGGTCGAGCACACCACCAACAGGAAAACACCGAACGCCCCCCTGAAGTCGGTCCAGCCGAGGCCGGCCCTGATCGGCAAGGGCGGCTGCTCGAGCAGCCGACGACGCAACAGCTCCAGGCCCTCGCTGCCGGCCGCCGTCGCGAATTGCAACGGCAGTACTTGTGCAATGAGCGCCTGACCGGCCGCGGCGTCCGCGCCATTGCGCAAGGCCAGGTACAGCTTGATCCGGCGCGTGCGCTCGACCAGTGCACGCAACAGGTACATGACCGCATCGGCCAGTCCCCAGGCGAGATTGCAACCGAGCGCGGCCAGCATCATCGTGCGTTCGGCGGCCTGGTCTGCCGTGGCCACGCTGATGGTGCCGGTGAACGTCATGGCCATCAGCAGGCCGAAGATCACCTCGGTAATGCGCTCGACAGGGTCAAGTACAGGCGCCCTTTCGAATTGACCATTGCCTGGCATGAGTACACCTCCCCTTGGGCTAACTGCACGATACCGGTCGACGCGTCGGCCAGGCACCGGGTGCCCGGGCTGGAGATCCGCATCCCCGTCAAGTGTAGATTGAACGACTACACTCATGCGCACACGTTACCTGCTTCAATAGGAGTGATTCATGCTTGATTACTTCGCGCTGGGCATACTGATCTTTGTCGGGCTCGTCCTGTTCTACGGGATCATCCTGCTCCACGACATCCCCTATGAAATTGCCGTCCACCGCAACCACCCTCACCAGGATGCTATCCACGCCACCGGCTGGGTCAGCCTGTTCACCCTGCACGCGCTCTGGCCGTTCCTGTGGATCTGGGCGATGGCCTATCGAGAGGACCGGGGCTGGGGTTTCAGTGACGGACACTCACCCAAGAGCCATGTGGTTCACCTCGAACAACAGGTCGCCGAACTGCAAGGCCGGATCGAGCGCCTCGAGGCGGCGACGGGCACGACGCAGAGAAGACAGCCAACGGACAATCTCGGCGAGGGCATTTGAGCCATGGATCTCTTACTCATATTGACGTATGCGGCACTCTGCGTTGCCATCTTCAAGATCTTCCGCATCCCCCTGAACAAATGGACGGTGCCCACGGCGGTGCTGGGCGGGATCGTGATTATCGGCGCGCTGATTTTCACGATGAACTACAACCACCCCTACTCCGAAGTGGCGCGTTCCTATTTCGTATCGGTTCCGGTGATTCCCGTGGTCAGTGGCCAGGTGATCGACGTGCCGGTCAAGACCAACCAGCCCCTGGAAAAAGGCGATGTGCTGTTTCGCATCGACCCCGCGCCCTTCGAGTACCGGGTGAAATCCCTCAAGGCACAGCTGATTGCCGCCCAGGCCGATCGTGCCCGAATCACCGAGTTGATCAAGCGTAACTTCAGTACCCAACGTGAACTGGATATGGTGATCGCTCGCAGTGACGACCTGAAGGCACAACTGGACAACGCGCAGTACGAACTCGACAACACCACGGTGCGTGCGCCCAGCAAAGGCTTCGTCACCCATGTTTCGCTGCGTCCGGGCATGATGGCGACCAAGCTGCCGCTGCGCCCCTCGATGGTGTTCATTCCCGCCGAAGGGCATTACTTCTCGGCGTGGATGCGGCAGAACAGCCTGTTGCGCCTGACCGAGGGCGATGAGGCCGAAGTCGCTTTTGACGGCATTCCCGGGAAGGTGTTCGAAGGCAAGGTCAAAACCGTGGTTTCGGTCATCGCCGAAGGCCAGATCCAACCTTCGGGCACGCTGATCGGTTTCACCGGTTCACCACCGGCCGGCCGGGTACCGGTGATCATTGAAATCACCGATCCCGACTATGCCCAGTACGCCGACCGGATGCCCGGCGGGGCCTACGGCCAGGCGGCGTTGTACAGCCAGCATTTCCATCACATCGCGATGATGCGCAAGATCCTCCTGCGCATGGCTGCCTGGATGAACTACATCTTTCCGTTCCACTAACCCGCTAGCGTCGGCAACTGGCTCAATCCTTGAATTGGGTCAGTTGCCGGTTCAGCGAACCGGCCTGGTCGCGCAGTTGCAACGACTGATCGAGCAGGCTGCGGATCGCGTGATCGTTCTGCTCGGAAATACGACTCACACCCTGGATCGCGACGGACAATTGCTCCCCTGTCGCGGCCTGGCTCTGGGTCTGGCGCGCCACTTCGCTGATGCGCGTCAGAATGTCCTGGGCATGCTGGCGGATCTGGTCCACACCCTGCGCCGACGTGGTCAGTTGCACGACACCCTGACGCACCGCCTCACCGACCTGCTGCACGTTGGCGACGGTGTTGCGCACATCCGAACCAATGGCCCCGATCATCTCGCCGATTTCCCCGGTCGAACGGCTGGTGCGCTCGGCCAGTTGCCGCACTTCATCGGCCACCACGGCAAATCCGCGACCCTGCTCCCCTGCCCGCGCCGCTTCAATCGCCGCGTTGAGCGCCAACAAATTGGTCTGGTCGGCGATGCTGCGGATCACCGCAATGATGCCGGCGATCTGCTGCGAACGTTTTTCCAGATCGCCCACGGCGCCCGCCACCACATCCATGGTCTGGTCGATGTGGGTGATGCCGGCGAGGGTCTGGCTCATGTCCCCGGAGATATGCGTGGTCAACATCTCGGTATTGCGCGCCAGTTGTTCCACGTCTTCGGCCTGCTGGGACATTTCCGTCACCGAGTGCGCCAGCGCCGTGACGCCGCTGGCCATTTCCTCGGTGGCCGTGTGTTGCGAGGTGGCGCGCTCGGCAACCGCCTGGGTGGTGTCGCCCAGGTGCGTGGAGATCTGCATCAGCGTCGCGCTGCTGTGGCGGATCGACCCCACCAGGTCCCCCAGGCGCTGGATGAACTGGTTGAACGCCCCGGCCAGCTTGCCGGTCTCATCGCCGCTGCGTTGTTCGAAACGCAGGCCCAGTTCGCCGCCCCAGGCCTGGATACCGACCGTCAGGCCCGACAGCGGACGAATCTGCCATGCCAGCAAATGCCAGAGCACAATGGCCAGCGCCAGCAGTGCCACCAGGCCGATGACCACCGCGGTATAGAGAAAGTGATTGATGCCGGCCATGGCTTCGGCCAGTGGATAAGCCACCATCAACGCCCAACTGTTCGGAGCCTTGCCGATGCGCACCGGTTGCAGCACATAGCCCCAGCCATCGCGCTGGAAATGATAGGGCTGGCCGGCCTTGATGGCGCTTTTGGCTTCAGCCGGCAAATCGTCGGCCGGTTGTGCCAGGCGCTTGGCATCGGGATGGCTGGCGTACAGCCCATCGCTGGAGACCAGCGCACCGTAGCCTTTATAGGCGTCGATTTTCGCCAACTGCCGGTTGATGTTTTCCAGCGGAATATCGACACCGGCCACCCCCAGCGCTTTGCCACCCTGCAACAGTGGCGCCATGATCGATACCAGCATCACCTTCTGGCCGTTGCCCGTGCTGTAGACATAGGGCTCGGTCGCCCATGACTGACGGGTGTGCAGCGGCCGGTAGTAGTACTGGTTATCGGCATTCTCCGGGGCGTAACCGCTCAGCGGCTCGGACTTCACCGAGCCGTTCGCGCGATTCCAGTACGTCAGGTAACGGCCCGTGGCGTCGTGGTTCGGCTGGTTGACGAAGTCACTGTCCTTGCCGTCGAACGCATCGGCTTCCCAGTATTGCCCCAGGCCCAACAGGTTCGGATTGGCCTCGAGCAACTGGCGCGTCATCGCATCAGCGGCCCGGCGCTCGACGTGCTGTTGCTGCATCGCCGTGGCGACACTGGCCAGCGACTCGGCCACGGTAAAGCCGGCACCCAGTTCAACTTCGACTTCCTTGGCATTGGCCTTGACGATGGTCTCGACCAGCGCAGAGGTTTCCTTTATCGACGTGCCATAAGCGATCCAGGCAATGGAACCCAGGAGCAACGCCATGACGACCACTGTTCCAGTCAGGGCCGTCCAGAACAACTTGAAGTGTAAAGAGCGGTTTGGCATGCACATTCTCTATTGGGCAAGGCGTCAGCCAGAGCGCCCAACGATGTGAATGCAGCTCCGCTGACCAAGGGGTGATGTTGTTATGCCACTATATAGAGACGCACCGTCACAGTGCAATGCAAATGACCGTTCGTCTGCCACTGGAATGCGTGAGGGAAAACAGGTTGCGGCAGGACCGCAGGAGAGGAAGAAGGTCAAACCGTGGCTTGCACCCTCGCGGAGCTTGAAGTATCGGGCGTGGCATTGAGGGGCGCGGCGCTAGAGAATCCAGTTGAGCAGCAGGTGCGAGGCAATCCAGGGCGACGCCTGGGTCACCGCCCATGCCAGCAGTGCGCATACGAACAGGTAGCCCGCAAAGAACTTGACCATCGCACTGTTTCCCATGCAACCCTCCCGGCTTTACAGCCATACGGGGCGTTCAATGCGAATGCGTAACCATTACGACGCCAGTCTCGCCCGTAAAGGATTCGATTGCCGAAATGGTTTGCAGTTCCATAGGCTGGGTAATTCACAGGCTTGCTCACCTGTTTGCATCAGACCTGACCCGTCATCGGCGACGGGAGGTCAGAGCGCTCAAAGGGTCAACGCCATCGCCAGTACGGCAGACAACGCCAGCATCATCAGCAACGCAACAACCATCAGACTCAACTGAGCGAGCTGCTTATAAAGGTGTGTCGATCTTTTCGTGATCAGATCAATGGATTTAGTCGTGGAAGCCATCACCCATTCTCCCTTTCCCGCCGTACATGTAATAGCTCTCGCGAACAATGGGCTGGGCTGGCCGTCGGTGGCGATCTGAATGATGTCTGCACGTTGGGTGCAAGCGCGTTGTCAGCCCGTGACGTGTTCCGGGAAGGAGCATCGTGCAGGGCGGGCTTGACCTGAACGGTAAGGCGATGGCGTTGCATGCTGGTGTCGCTCGCTTCATTTTTCACCCCTCGCGTCATACCGAATCAGGCGAGTCCCGCCGTCTCCATGATGTCCGGGACGAAAACTGTTGCGGGTACCAGGAGGTTAAGCAACGAATGAGCCATCATCACAGGGCCAAGAAAAAGTCCAAGTTAATGAACAAGCTGTTTGACGGCGTGCCAGGCGAGACGCAAATGTGGTGATAAAGGCCCAGTCAGCTGGGTGTAATAACCCATGTGTGGGGATGTAGGAGCGAGCTTGCTCGCGATAAACCCGAGAGCGCCGCGGGGTACCCGCCAACCCGCGTTATCGTTGACGACCATCGCGAGCGGGCTCGCTCCTACAGGGATTTGTGGCCGATCCCCCTTGCGGGGCACCTGCCAACCGGCGTTCACTTCAGGTACCACCCCCAGGGTTCGCCGTTGTAGCGGGTAATCTGCTTGGTTTCCAGGTAGTTGTTGTAGCCCCACTCACCCAGCTCGCGACCGATGCCGCTCTGCTTGTAGCCGCCCCAGGGCGCTTCGACGAAGGTCGGCTGCGAGCAGTTGACCCACACGATACCGGCGCGAAATCCGTGAGCGACCCGTTCGCAGCGCGGGATATCCCGGGACATGACCGCTGCCGCCAGACCGAACGGCGAATCATTGGCCAATCGGATCGCTTCGGCTTCCGTGTCGAAGGCGCGCAGGCACACTACCGGTCCGAAGATTTCCTCACGCCATACCGAGCTGTCCTCGGGGACATCGGCGAAAATCGCCGGCGTCAGGTAATAACCCTTTTTTAGATTGCCCGGCCGTCCGCCGCCCGACACCAGACGAGCGCCCTCTTGCTGACCGGCTGCAATGGCCGCCAGCACCTTGTCCAGTTGCCCCTGACTGACCAGCGGCCCGAGTTTCACCCCCTCCTCGAAACCCTGGCCGATCTGAATCTGCTCGGTCGCGGCAATCAGGCGTTCGAGCAACGCCGGGTACAACCCGCGCTCCACCAGCACCCGTGAAGTGGCTGAACAGACCTGGCCCTGGTTCCAGAAGATCCCGAACAGAATCCACTCCACGGCGGCTTCAATGTCGCTGTCGGCGAAGATCACGAAGGGTGATTTGCCGCCCAGTTCCAGGCTGATGTTTTTGATATCGTTGGCAGCCGCCTGCATGATCTTGCGCCCGGTCGGTACGCTGCCGGTGAAGGCGACCTTGTCGACATACGGGTGTTTGGCCAGCGGCGCGCCCGCCTCGCGTCCCAGGCCCGTGACCACATTCAGCACCCCGGCCGGCAACCCTGCCTTGTCGGCGATGCCCGCCAGTTCGAGGGCGGTCAATGGGGTCAGTTCCGATGGCTTGAGCACGACGGTGCAACCTGCCGCCAGCGCCGGGGCAACCTTCCACGAGGCCATCAACATCGGGAAATTCCACGGGATGATCGCCGCGACCACACCGACCGGCTCCTTGATCACCGATGACGTGAAGCGCGCATCCGGCACATCGATCGACTGTTCACCCTGTTGATCCGACTGCTCGGCCAACCCGGCATAGAAGTCGAAGCACCCGGCGGTGTCGGCGATGTCCCACAATGCTTCCGGCAATGGCTTGCCGTTGTCGCGCACTTCGATGGCGGCCAGTTCGTCCTGACGGTGGCGAATGCCCTCGGCGATACGGCGCAGGACCTCGGCCCGTTGCGCGCCGGACCAGCGTGGCCAGTCCCCCTCATCAAACGCCGAACGCGCGGCCGCCACCGCCCGGTCGACGTCCTCGAACGTGGCAGAAGCGACCCGCGCCAGCACCGACTCGTCACTCGGATCGAGCGTATCGAAAACACCGCGTTGAACCGGGACAACCCACTCACCGCCGATGTACAACCGTTGATAGTCACCCATGGGACACTCCTTGATCCTGCGCTGCCGACGCTGCTGGTACAGCTGTTCGGCGACCTGCAATTGCTCGCGGTCATTGACCCCGAGCACGTCGGTTTCCTCCACTTCCACGGCAGTCACCATCAACCCCGCTTCGTTGGCCAACGCCACCGCATCGGTGAGGTAGTACTCGCCCTGGGCGTTGTGGTTGCCGATACGCTCCAGCAACCACAGGCAGGTATCTGCCCGCAGGCCCATGACGCCGCCATTGCAGAAGTTGATGTCCAGCTCCTGCGGGCTCGCATCCCTGGCTTCGCGGATCGCCCGCAAACGCCCCTGCTCCACCAGCAGCCGCCCGTAGGGTCCCGGTTGCTGGGTGTGAAAACCCGCCACCGCCACCGCCGCGCCGTCCATCAACGCCCTGCGCAAGCGATTCAAGGTCTGCGGGGTGATCAGGGGGGAGTCGCCAAACAGCACCAACACACAGCCCTGCTGCTGGACCTGCAAGGCCGGCCGGGCGGCGAGTACCGCGTGGGCCGTGCCCCGTTGTTCATGCTGGGTAAATACCTGTGCCGTCGGTGCGACCTGCCGCAGGTATTCAGCCACCTGCCCGCCGCCCGCGCCCACCACCACCGCCCGTTGCTCGATACCGGCCGCCTCCACCGCCGCCAGCACATGGCCGAGCAGCGGCCGGTTGCCCACCGGGTGCAGCACCTTGGGCAGCGGCGACTGCATCCGCTTGCCCTGCCCGGCCGCGAGAATCACCGCCAGCGTCGACCCGCCCACGTTGTCGTTCATCACGATCCTCCTGTGTGCATCCGGGCTTCAGACCGGATCGCGATAGAACACATCGTCGGTGTACGGATACCACCAGTCCTGAATCTTCGGCTGATGATCGATGATGACCATTTTCGAGCGGCGGAACGCTTCCAGCCCCTGACGCCCGAGCTCGCGCCCAAGACCCGACATCTTCCAGCCACCGAACGGCAGCGCATCGTTGTCGATCAGCGGGTTGTTGACCCAGACCATCCCCGCCTCCAGGCGCTCGGCGGCCTCCATGGCTTCGGCCAGGTCCGTGGAAAATAGCGAAGCCCCGAGGCCGAACGGCGAGTCGTTGGCCAGCCGCACCGCCTCATCGAAATCGCTGACCCGGCAGATCGCCGCCACCGGGCCAAAGCACTCTTCCTGAAGAATCGCCATGTCACCCGTCACGCCGGTGAGGATGGTCGGCTCATAGAACCAGCCGACCGTCTGCTGGGGTGGAATCCGCCCGCCACACACCACTTTCGCGCCCTTGGCCACAGCGTCATCGACCAGGCGCATGACTTTATTGCGGGCCGCTTCGCTGGCCATCGGCCCGATCTCCGAGCGTTCCAGGCCATGGCCGATACGCAGGGCGCGGGTGCGTTCAGCGAACTTCGCGACAAATTCGTCATGCACCTCGTCCACGACATACAAGCGCTCGGCCGACGTGCAGATCTGCCCACTGAGATGGAACGCAGCCGTCACTGCACCCGCCGCCGCGACATCCAGCGGCGCATGCCTGGAGATGATCAATGGATCGCTGCCACCCGCCTCGATGACGCAAGGCTTCATCCGCTCGGCACAGGCCACGGCCACCGCCTTCCCCGCCGCGACACTGCCGGTGAAGGCCACCGCGTGAGTCTGCGCCGACTGCACCAGCAGCTGCGCGGTCGCCGCATCGCCCGGCACACAGGACACCAGTCCCGGCAACAACGCGCTGAAATGTTCCATGAACTTGAGGGTGCACAGGGTCGTCGCTTCCGCCGGTTTGATGAGGCAGGCATTGCCCGCCGCCAGCGACGCGGCGACCGTCCAGCACATCAGAAGGATCGGAAAGTTGAACGGCATGATGTGCACGCTGACGCCATAGGGCTCATAGCGCACATGCTGGAAGGAACCGATCTGCGTGGTGCCGGCGACCTTACCGGCATCGTCGCGGGCCATTTCCGCGTAGTAGCGAAAGATCGGCGCGCAGTTGGCCAGTTCGCCCATGGCCTCGGGAAACGGCTTGCCCATCTCCAGGGTCATCAGGCGTGCGACTTCGCGGTTGCACGCCAGGTTCTGTTCGATGGCATTGGCCAGTTGATGCAGGCGCGCGGCGCGGCTTTTCGCGTCCACCAGGCGCCACTGTTTTTGCGCGGCGGTGGCGGCATCGATGGCGGCTTGCACATCGGCTTCGCCACACACGCCGACTTGCCCGACCGGTTGCAGGGTCGCCGGATCGAGCACCTGGCGCACGCGACCATCGCTCAGCGGCAGGAACTCGGGGTTGATGAAACGCAAGGCAGAATCGCTGTTAAACGTGGCCATGGGATAATCCTTGAACCAATCGATAAGGGGTTTCACGCAATGTCGCCAGGGTCGTGGCGGGCAGCTCTTCTCGCCAGCCCGATACGTGCCGGTCGAGCCACTGGCGCAGGGGCGCAAAGGCTTCGGCGTCCAGCGCACGAACAAACAGACCCAGGGTGCGCGGCAGGTGCGCCAGGTAACCGTGCTTGCCGTCACGACCGGCCAGGCGCACGAAAATCCCCAGCACCTTGGCGTGACGCTGGGCGGCCAGGCGCCGGTAGTCTTCGAGAAAACGCAATGCGTCCAGCTCCGGGCGCTGCAACAGGTAATGGCTGATCAGTGCCTCACGCAACGCCTCGGGCACATCGCGCCGGGCGTCCTCGAGCAGCGACATCAGGTCATAGGCCGCCGCCCCGGCCAGGGCGTCCTGGAAATCCAGCAAGCCGCAGGCGGCGACACCTTCGCGGCCTTGCAGCAGCATCAGGTTGTCGACGTGAAAGTCACGCAGCACCAGGGCTTCGCGGCGCTGGGCAACGTCACCACAAGCCTCGGCGAACAGCGCCAGATACTCTTCGCGCAAACCCTGTGCCGCCTCCTTGCCAACGAGTAAAGGCGCGTACCAGTCGATGAACAGCGCGCACTCGTCCGCCAGTCGCTGCGCGTCGTAAGGCGCCAGTTCCGCAGCCGGCGCTGCGCGATGCAAGGCCACCAGCGTATCGACCGCCAGGTGATACAACGCCGACTCCGAATGCCCGGCCAGCAGCAGCCGGGTGTAGGTGTCGTGACCGAAATCCTCGATCAGCGCCAGCCCCGCCACTTCATCCACTTCCAGCAAGGCCGGCGCGGACAGGCCCAGCCCTTGCAACTGCCGGGCGATCCGCACAAACGGGCCGATGGGTTCGCTATGAGGCGGCGAATCCATCAGCAACAGGCCGGCGCCGTCCAGGCGGAAATAGCGCCGGGTCGAAGCATCCGCCGGCAAGGCCACCAGCGGGGCCCCGGCGAAACCGGCGCGGGCCAGAAAGGCGGCGCGCTGGTCTTCACGGGTTGGCAATGACGCCAGTGCATCAGTCATGGCAGTCACCGGATCATGTAGACCTTTTTGATGGTCTCGTGGACGGTGCACACACCCTTCCAGTCCTTGCCGAAGAAGGCGGCGGTGTCGGGCTTGATCTCGATCACTTCGCCGGACTCGTGGACGTACGTGCAGCGGCCCTCGAGGAAGTGGCAGAACTCGTCGCTGGTGACATGGCAGAACCATTTGCCCGGGGTGCAGATCCAGATGCCGCATTCGGACTGGCCTTCGGGGCCTTTGTGCAGCACCACGCCGGAGACACGGGATTCACCTTCGAGCATGGTCGGGATCACGCCCCAATCCTTGACGTCGGTGATGCTCAGCGGGTCGTACAGAAACGGGGTAGTCATGTGTTGTTCTCCAAAAAAGTCAGTCTCAGATGTCCCCTGTAGGAGCCGGCTTGCCGGCGATGGCGGCGGGACAGCCGACACCGGTGTGGCCCGGTACACCGCAATCGCCGGCAAGCCGGCTCCTACAAGGTTCAAGCCAGCATGTAAACGTTGCGCAAGGTTTCCCGGACGTCGCATTCACCGGTCCAGCCGGCCGGGAACAGCACCAGGGTGTTGGGGCGCACCTCAATCACCTCGCCGTTGTCGTTCCGGTAAGTCGCGTGCCCGGCGATGAAGTGGCACAACTCGTCCCGGGGAATCGACAGCCGCCAGCGCCCGGGGGTGCAGACCCACAACCCGGTTTCCGGGCTGTTGTTCGGGCCCTTGAACAGCAAGCGCCCGCTGGAATGCGAGACGCCTTCGATGGCGTCGCTCTGCACGCCCCAGTCCACCAGGTCGGTGCGGCTGCTGACGGCTTCGAGGTACGGCGTGATACCCGCCGTGGTGGATGAATCAGGCATCGTTGAGCACCTTGTCGAGAATCGCGGCCGCGTCTTGCGGCCCTTTGCGGGATTGCATCTGCGCGCTGGTGCGCTGCAGGCGTTGGCGCATCGCCCCGTCGTTGAGGCAGGCGTGGAGTTTTTGTGCGAGCTGTTCTTCGCTCCATTCGTAGCGATCGAGCTTGAAACCGTGGCCGCTTTCTTCGGCGCGCATGGCGTTGTCGTGGCCGTCCCAGACGTAGGACATGACGATCGCCGGTTTGCCGAAGAACAGGCACTCGGTGAAGCTGTTGTTGCCGCCGTGGTGGATCACCGCGTCGACCTGGGCGATCACCGACGGCTGAGGGAACCAGTTGGAAATCTGTACGTTGTCCGGCAGGTCGGTGTATTCGTCGAGGTGTTCGCCGACGTTGAACAACGCCCGGTAAGGCAGCTTGCCCACCGCCTCGATCAGGCGCTTGAGCAACTCGACATCGCCGGAACCGAGGCTGCCGAAGCTGGCGTACAGCAGGGGCTTGTCATTGTGGGCGCGGAACGGTGGAATCTCGTACGGCGTGTCGTGGCGCACGCAGCCTTGCAGGTAATGGAAACGCTCGGCCGGCAACGGATGGCGGCGGTCGAACTTGACCGCGTCCGGGTACAGCAGCAGGTTCATGAAGGGCGAGGCTTCAAAGAAGGTGCCCAGCGGATAAGGCGCTTCACCGTGGGCCTGGAGGAACTGGTTGAAGTCCTCGTGGATCGGCCCCACCACTTCCTCGAAGCGCTGGCGGAATTGCGCGTGGCCGGCCTTGTCGTCGATGCTCATGCCCGACAGGTGCGGCGGGATATCCGGGTCTTCGATCTCGTTTTCCGAGCAGGAAATGATCCGCACCCACGGCTTGCCGTATTGCTTGATCGCCGGGAACAGGATCACGTTGTCGACGCAGATCAGGTCGGGCTTGACCTTGTCCAGCACCGCCGGCAGGTCCTTTTGCGCCCACTTGGCGGTTTCGACGATGGCCGCCCAACATTCCTTGACGTAGTTGTCGATCTGCTCCAGCGGCGACTTGCGGAAGTTCGGAATGTGGCCGTTGATGAAGTCGACCCAGTAGCGGGCCATCTCTTCGGCCGGCATCGGTGCCGACATGTTGACCATGTGCTCCTCGAAACCGTACCCGGCGTAGACACCGCTCATGCCCGGGTCGGTGAGGAACACCGCTTTATGCCCCAGGGCTTCACACGCCTGGGCGATACCGACTGAGTTCAGCGCCGGGCCGTAGGCGGCTTCGGGGAAGAATGCGATCACTTTCTGTTTCATCGAGTGCTGCTCCTGCCTGGTCTTTTTATTGTTCAGCGTGTCAATACGCGGGCATGCCGGGCCTGCCAGCCCAGCCGGATGGTCGTGTCGATTGCAAAATGGGCGAATTCAAACTGTGAAGACGGCACGCGCACGATCAGCGGTTTGTCGCTGAGGGCTGTCTGCACGTGCAGGTTGGTGTCGAGGCCGTGGTAGGCGACCTCGACGATTTTTCCGCTGACCTGATTCGGGCAAATCCTGCCCTGCTCCGTCAGCACCTGCAGGCGCTCGGGGCGCACCACCACGGCGACGGATTGGCCGGAAACCAGCGGTGCGTCGGTTTCCACGCTCAACTCCTGGCCATTCACGCGCACCGAGTGCTGGCCCGAGCGCACGCCTTCGAGCAGGTTGCTGACGCCGATGAAGTTGGCGACAAACCGGCTGTTGGGATTCTCGTACAGCTCCGACGGACTGCCGCACTGGCACACCTTGCCGCCGTCGAGCACCGCCATGCGGTCGGACATCACCAG
This sequence comes from Pseudomonas laurylsulfatiphila, assembly GCF_002934665.1. Taxonomy (GTDB): domain Bacteria; phylum Pseudomonadota; class Gammaproteobacteria; order Pseudomonadales; family Pseudomonadaceae; genus Aquipseudomonas; species Aquipseudomonas laurylsulfatiphila. The sequence goes on from NZ_NIRS01000001.1 coordinate 592,150, forward strand.
CGCTTCTTCCTGATCGTGGGTGACGATGATGAAGGTGATGCCGCTCTCGTGTTGCAGGCGCTTGAGTTCCAGCTGCATCTTTTCCCGCAGCTTTTTGTCGAGGGCCCCCAAGGGCTCGTCGAGCAATAAAACCCGTGGCCGTTTGACCAATGCCCGGGCCAGTGCCACGCGCTGACGCTGGCCGCCGGAAAGCTGATCGGGCTTGCGCTCGGCCAGCTCACCCAGTTGCGCAGTGCTCAGCACTTCATCGACCCGCCGGCGGATTTCGCTTTCGGGCAGGCGCTCCATTTCCAGGCCGTAGGCGATGTTCTTGCGCACGGTCATGTTGGGGAACAGCGCATAGGATTGGAACATCAGGTTCAGCGGACGCTTGTTGGCCGGCAACGGCGAGATGTCATTGCCGTCCAGGTAGATGCAGCCACCGCTGGGGGTCTCGAACCCGGCGAGCATGCGCAGCAGCGTGGTCTTGCCGCAGCCGGACGGCCCGAGCAGCGCGAAGAACTCGTTCTCGCGGATGCTCAGCGACACCTCGTTGACCGCCAGACCGTTGCCATAAGACTTGCTGACCTTATCCAGGATCAGTACCGCGGAAGAATTATTCATGGGTGCGAGGAGCCTTGTTGAGACGCTGCGAGGCCAGCAGCGCGGTGATGCTGACCAGCATCACCAGCGTCGCCAGAGCGTTGATTTCCGGGGTGACGCCGAAGCGGATCATGGCGTAGATCTGCATGGGCAACGTGGTCGAAGCCTGGCCGGAGCCGGAGTTGAAAAAGGCGATGATGAATTCGTCCACCGACAGGGTGAACGAGAGCAATCCACCGGCCAGCACGCCGGGGAAAATCACCGGCAGCAGGACCCGGCGGAAGGTGGTGAACCAACTCGCACCGAGGTCGATCGAGGCTTCGAGGATCGAATAGTCGAAGTGTTTGAGCCGCGTGCGCACCACCGCGCAGACGAAGGCGATGTTGAACACGGCGTGGCTGATGATGATCGAGTGCAGGCCCAGTCCGACCTTGAGCAGGTTGAAGAAGCTCAGCAGCGCAATCGCCAGCACGATGTCGGGAATGATCATCGGCGCCATCAGCAAGGTGTCGACCACCTGGCCCTTGTCATTGCCCTTGCGGCGCAACTCGATGCCCAGCGCGAGGAACGTGCCGAGCACGCAGGCAATGAAGGTCGCCGACAAGGCGACGATCAGGGTGTTGAGCGCCGCCGACAGGATCGCCGTGTTGTGCGCCAGTGCCGCGTACCACTTCAACGACACGCCGCCCCAGGCGGTGGGCAACCCGGACTTGTTGAACGACAGCAGGATCAACACCAGGATCGGTATATAAAGGAAGGCGTACACCAGCCCCAGGTGCGAACCCAGCACGGTGGCGCTGACAGAACGTGGCTGACTCATGAGCGCGCCCCTTCTGCACGACGGGCCACCAGGGCCTGGATGAACAACAGGATCAGCATGATCGCGATCAGGAAGAAACTCAGCGCCGCACCGAACGGCCAGTCCCGCGCCGTGAGGAATTGCGAATAAATCAGGTTGCCGACCATCTGCACCTGCTTGCCGCCCAGCAGGTCGGCGGTGATGAAGTTGCCGATGCTGAGCACGAAGACAAACACCGCACCGGCGGCGATACCCGGTACGCTCAGCGGCAGGATGATCCGCCGGAAGGTCATCCAGCCCGAGGCGCCGAGGTCTTTCGAGGCGTCCCACAGTTCGTTGTTGATCCGCGACAGCGACGAGAAGATCGCCAGGATCACAAAGGGGATGTAGTTGTAGACCAGCCCCAACACCACGGACGACTCGGTGTACAGCAGGCTGATGGGTTCGCCGCTGTAGCCGAACACTTGCAGCAGGCGGTTGATCAGGCCTTCGCGGTTGAGCAGGACGATCCAGGCGTAGGTGCGGATCAGGTAGTTGCTCCAGAACGGCAGCATCACCAGGAACAGGTACACCGCCTGGCGCCGCCGTGGCGCCCGGGCAATCGCATAGGCTGCCGGGTAGCCGATCAACACCGCGAACACCGTGGCCAGCCCGGCGATTTTCGCCGACTTGAGCAGGATGCCCAGGTACAGCGGATCGAACGCGCGCTGGTAGTTTTCCCAGGTGAACAACCAGTCGATGCCACCGTAGGCACCGCGTTCGACGAAGCTGTAGACCAGCACCAGCAGGCACGGAATCACCAGGAACATCAGCAGCCAGCCAAAGCCGGGCGCAAGAAGCCAGGCCGACAGACGCCTGTCAGCATGCAAAGCACTCATTAACCCTATCCTCCCGCCTCAGGACAGAGGCGGCTTGCGAGCGTGGCGAGGCATGCCGGGCATGCCTCGGATCGACGTGGCGTTAGTTCTGCGCCGCCATGATTTCGGTGACGGCGCGGGTGTAGGCCTTTTGCGTGGTGCCGCCCAGGTCGCGCAATTGCTCCATTTTCAGCAGCTCGGCGGGGGCGATGGTCAGGTTGGGGTATTGCTTGAGCAGGTCCGCGGACAACCCGGCCATGGCCGCCTGGTTGGGGACTTTGTAGAGGATGTTCTCAGCGACCCAGGCGTGGTTTTCCTTGGCCAGCATGAAGTTGATGAACTTGAAGGCCTGGTCCTGGTGCTTCGAACTCTTGAGCACCACCATGGTGTCCACCCACAGGTCGGAACCTTCCTTGGGCACCACGAACTTGATCGCCGCGTTGGCCTGGGTGCCGTAGTTGCACCAGCCGTCCCAGGCATGGGCCATCAGCGATTCGCCGGAAGCGAGCTTGGAATAGAAGGTGGTGTCGTCGAAGGACAGAATGCGTTTTTTGGTGGCGATCAACTGGTCGCGAACCGCGGCGATCTGTGCCGGGTCACTGTCGTTGACCGACCAGCCCTTGGCGAGGAAACCGGCGCCGAGCATCCAGCGGTCGGTGGCGAGCATCGTCACCTTTCCTTTGAGGGCATCGCTCGGATTGAGCAGCTCGTTCCAGCTCTGCGGCGCCGGTGTCACCTTGTCGGAGCGATAGCAGATGCCCGTGGTGCCCCAGGTGTAAGGCACGGAGAACTGGTTGCCCTGGTCATATTCCAGGTGAGTGGCTTCGGGGTAGAGGTTTTTCAGGTTGGGGACTTTGACCGGATCAATGTCCGCCAGCAGCCCCTGCTTGTGCAGGACTTCGGCGAAGGGCGAGGAGACGAACACCACGTCATAGCCTTCACCACCGGAGGCCATCAGCTTGCCCATGATTTCTTCGTTGGTGGCGTGCAGCGCCTTGTCGACGCCCACACCGCTGGCAGCCTTGAACTTCTCCAGCGCATCCGGGGCCATGTAGCCGTCCCAGATGGAAATCACCATGTCTTTCGCACTTGCAGCCTGTGAGGCGATCGCCAGGGAAACAGCCAATCCCGCGCACAGAAGATCATTCAGCTTGCTCATAAATACTCACCCGACGATTGTTTATTGTTGTGTTCGAAGGCAGTACGGCAAAACGAGAAACGATTGCTTGTGTTTTTTTTTAGAAATTAGGACCAGTACCAAAAGATGTCAACGCTTTTTTACGGCCTGACGACTGGCCAGCGCATGACATAAGATGGGCAACTGAGTCCCACAGCGGATCACAACGAGAAAAGACGCTTGAGCACGACAGCTGAAAAAAAACCGCGCACCAATCACCTGGAACTGGCCCGGCGCATCCTCGAGCACACCCAGGAAAGCGGCCTGGTGGCCGGCGACCCGGTAGCCGAACAGGCCCTGGCCCGCACGTTCCAGGTGTCGCGCACGCTGATTCGCGGCGCGCTGAAAGTGCTGCTGGAAGAAAACCTGCTGAGCCACGAAGCCGGCAAGGGCTACCGTTTGCTGGCATCCCCGGCGGGCCAGGCCTTCAACGCCGCCCTGCCCCAGGCCGAGGAAGAAGAACTGGCCGCCTCGGTGCTGCGTGACCGCATGGCCGGGCGCCTGGGCGACAGCATCAGCATCAGCGAACTGATGCGCCGCTACGACATCGGCCGGCCGGCGGCGCAAAAGGCTTTGCAGCAATTGAGCGAGAGCCAGGCCATCGAGCGCGGCCCCGGCCAGTCCTGGCTGTTTCGTCCGTCGCTGAACAGCCTTGCCGCCCTCGAAGAAAGCCTGAAGTTCCGCCTGATCCTCGAGCCCGAGGCCTTGCTCAGCCCGAGCTTCAACGCCGACCCGCAACGCCTTGCACTGTTGCGCAGCGCCATGCAAAGCCTGCTCGCCCGCCCCGTGGAAGACTTCGATCTGCAGCAGTTTCGCGAACTGGACATCAGCTTCCACGAACTGCTGGCCCAGAGCTGTGGCAACCGCTTCATCAGCGACGCCCTGCTCCAGCATCAGGGCTTGCGCCGCTTGCCGAACCTGCTGCCATCGGTCAGCGTGCACCGCCTGCAAGAGGCCCTGCGCGAACACCTGCAAATCATCGCGCAGATCGAACGCGGGCAGATGGAGATCGCCGCCGACCTGCTGCGCCTGCACCTGCGCCTGAGCGCCGCGCAACGACCGCAAACTGCCAACCGGGGCATTCCGCAAAGCCATCTGTTTGGGCGTCGTTAAGCGCCACGCAAAAACATGATGATTTTTTTTTGAAAATAAGACAGCATCAAAAACACCTTCAGGAGCGGCGGGTCTGACCCGCCATGGACAGCCCTCGCCATGCAAAAACAAAAACTGATCGCCCTGTTTCCGGAAGCCAGTTTCGGCGCGGCCTTGAACTGCATTGGTATCGCTCAGTCGTTGCGCGAGCTGGGCGCCAGACCGGTGTTCATCTGCCACGAGCATTTCCAGGGGCTGTTCGCCGAGTACGGCTTCGACGAATACCCGATTCCGCAAGTGAGCCCCTTGTCGGCGGCGGAACACCAGCACTACTGGGAACGCTTCATCGAACGCAGCATCCCCTACTTCGACCAGACCCCGCTGGCGCAGATCGACAGCTACGTGGCGCCCGCCTGGGAAGCCATCATCGACACCGCGATCGAAGCGGAAAAACCCCTGCAGCAGCTGCTCGGCCGCCTCAAGCCAGACGTGATCGTGCTCGACAACGTGGTGATGTTCCCGGCCATCGCCAACGCCGGCTGCCCGTGGGTGCGGGTGGTGTCCTGCGCCGAGACCGAACTGCCGGATGCCGCCGTTCCGCCGTACCTGTCCGGCTGCCTGGCCAGTGACACCGAAGCCTGCGAGCGTTACTCCGGGCAGTACCTGAAGGCCGTCGCACCGGCCCATGAACGCTTTTCGCAGTTTCTCCTGGGCAACCATACGGCGCCCTGTCCGGCGGGGCAGTTCCTCACCGATTCACCCTGGCTCAACCTGCTGCTGTCGCCGACGCCTGTGCGCTATGAACGCCGGCAGCCGCTCGACCCGCAGCGCTACGTCTACCTCGACGGCTGCGTACGCCGCGAAGCGCCGTACATTGTCCCGGACTTTCCACGGCACAACGACGCACCGCTGATCTACCTCAGCTTCGGCAGCCTCGGCGCCGCCGACACCGGGATGATGAAGCGCCTGATCAGCACGATCGAGACCTTGCCGTACCGCTTCCTGGTCAACGTCGGCGCCTACCGCGACATGTACACCACCGTGCCGGACAACGTGTACCTCGACAGCTGGTTTGCCCAGCCGGCCGTGCTCAAGGAATGCGATGTGTTCATCCATCACGGCGGCAACAACAGCTTCTGCGAGGCGCTGTACTTCGGCTTGCCGTCGCTGATCATTCCGTATTGCTGGGACGGTCACGACAACGCCGCCCGCGCCGAGGAAGTCGGCGTCGGCCGCTACCTGCCGCGCTTCGCCGATCCCCTGGCCGTCCTGCCCGGTGCCCTCGAACAACTGCTGGCCGACCAAGCGATGAAGCAACGCCTCGCCTCGTTCAGCTTGCGCATGCAGGCGACCCGCGGCACCGATATTGCCGCGCGCGCGATCCTCGCGCTTCCAGACCTCTAGCCATAACAACAAAAACCGTCGGGCAACCGAACGCAATCGTCGCTGCCCGACACACCGCCGGAGTTTCAGCATGAATGCCCCACCGCGTCTCGATGCGCTCGACCACGTCCTGCCCCATCCCTTCTGGCAGGACACCGTCACCCCACCGCCCGCCGCACCTTCTGTCAGCGCAACCGTGCAATGCGACCTTGCAGTGGTCGGTGGCGGATTTACCGGTTTGTGGACGGCGCTACTGGCACGCCAGCGCAACCCCAAGCTGAGCATCGCGATCATCGAGGCGCGTCGTTGTGGCGGTGAGGCCAGCGGGCGCAATGGCGGTTTTTGTGCACCGAGCATTTCCCATGGCGTGTCCAACGCCCTCAAGCGCTGGCCGGATGAAGCACAGCAACTGATCCGCCTGGGCCGGCAGAACCTCGATGAGCTGGCTGCCGATGTGGATCGCTTCGGTATGCAGGTCGAGTTCGAACGCCAGGGCAAACTCAACGTCGCCAGCCAACCCTGGCAGGTCGACGGACTGTATGCCATGCAACGCAACTACGCGCGGTTCGGCATTGACTGCCAGTGGCTGGAAGGTCGCGACCTGGCACAGAAGCTTGATTCGCCGGCCTATGCGGCCGGCCTGTTCGAGCCCAACTACGCGCTGCTCAACCCGGCAAAAATGGCCGCCGAGCTACGCCGTGTCTGCCTTGAACAAGGGATCCAGCTGTTCGAAAACAGCCCGGTGCTGCAACTGGATGCCCGCAACGACAGCCTGCGCCTGCGCACGGCCGACGGCGAAATCATCGCCGGGCAGATCGCCCTCGCCACCAACATCGCCCCGCCGCTGCTCGGCCATCTGGCCTCGAGCGTGATCCCGGTCTACGACTACTCGCTGGTCACCGAGCCACTGCGCGATGAACAACTGGCAGCCATCGGCTGGACCGAGCGTTACGGCATCGCCGATTCCGGCAATCAGTTCCACTACCTGCGCAAGACCGCCGACAACCGCATTCTCTGGGCCGGCTTTGATGCCATCTACCATTTCGGCGGGCGCCGCGACGAAGCCCTGACCCAGCGCCCGCAAAGCTTCCAGCGCCTGGCCGAACAGTTTCAACAGACCTTCCCGGCCCTGGGCAATGTGCGCTTCAGCCATGCCTGGGGCGGCATCATCGACACCTCGGCACGCACCACGATGTTCACCGGTTGCGAACATCAGGGCCGCGTTGCCTATGCCTTGGGCTTCACCGGGCAAGGGGTATCGGCCAGTCGCTTCGCAGCGCTGAACATGCTCGACCTGTTGGCCGGGGAACGCACTGAGCGCACCGAGCTGCTGATGACCTCCAAGGCGCCGTTCCGCTTTCCGCCGGAGCCGTTGCGGTATGTCGGCGTGAAACTGGCCCAGCGCTCTCTGGCGCGGGAGGACCGCGACGGTCACCGCGACCTGCTGCTCAAGACCTTCGATGCCTTTGGCATCGGTTTCGATTCCTGACCCGGAGACCACCATGTCCACAGCCCTGCCCCGGCACGTCATAGACTTCGCCAGTGAGCTTGCCCCCCGTGAAACCGAAATCGACGACCCGGCCGTGGTCGACGCGCCTTATCGCAGCAAGAGTTGGCGGCACTTTGTGGCGCCCGGAAAAAACGCCGTGGCCGGCATTTGGGAGGCGGGACCGCACCGGGAACGTTGCCAGTGCGATTACGATGAGCTGTGCCACATTCTCGAGGGCACGGTGCGCCTGACCGATGCCGAAGGCGTCGCGCGTACGTTCGGCCCCGGCGATTCCTTCGTGGTCGCCAGCGGATTCCAGGGCACCTGGGAAAACCTCACCCCGGTGCGCAAGGTCTACTTCATCCTCGGCTAACCGCTCGATGTAATGAGCAACAAACAACCTGTGGCGAGGGAGCTTGCTCCCGTTCGGCTGCGCAGCAGTCGCAAACCCTGTTTACCAGGTGATACCTGAGTGCTCAGGTTTTGGGGCCGCTGCGCAGCCCAGCGGGAGCAAGCTCCCTCGCCACAGGTGCTGGGGTTCGTCCTTCAAGGGGTTACTGCCGTACGAGGTTGCGCCCGTTGCGCTTGGCCTGGTACAGCGCGTCGTCGGCGCGGGTCAGCAGGCTTTCCGGCGTGTCGCCGGGTTGTGCATGGGCCACGCCGAACGACGCGGTGATGGTGTCCAGCACGGTATCGGTGCCCCGGGCCTTGACCCGCAGCGACTGGATTTTCAGGCGCAGGCGCTCGGCAAACGCACCCGCCGCCGCCAGATCCGGGCAATCCTTGAGCACCACGCAGAACTCCTCACCGCCGTAACGCGCCGCGAACGCTTCGCCCGACAGCGATTCACGCAACACCCGGGCAACATGCTGGAGAACACGGTCCCCCAACGGATGGCCGTACTGATCGTTGAATTGCTTGAAGTGATCGATATCCAGCATCACCAGCGCCACACCGGTTGCTGCGTCATTCATCGCCTGTTCAAGCTTGCGGTTGAAGGTGGTGCGGTTGAGCAATTCGGTCAGGCCATCGAGGGTCGCGGCCAGTTGGGCACGCTCCAGCTTGTCGCGCAGGCTTTTGATCTCGTGTTGCGCCGACTGCAACTGGGCGAGGAAGTGTTCCTGCTGCCCCTGCATCAGCCGGGTGCTCTGCTGCAGCTGGATCAGGATGCTCGGCAAGCGTTCGCTGGCCGGCTCTTCGAGCATTTGCAGGTACTGGCCAAGGCTGGCCTGGAAGTTCTGGTTACCCTTCACGCTGCGCGAGACGTCGCGTTCCATGTCGTCGACCAGGTTGATCGCGTCCTGCTGCCCGGAACGGGCGTCCGCCAGTTCGTCGCGGATGATGTATTCGCGAAACAGCTTGGCCGCCGATTCCGGCGGGAAAGAGTCGAAATCGTTGACCACCCGGTCCAGGTGCCGATTGAGTTCCGGCTCCTGGCCCTTGCTGTAGGTGTACCAAAGCGCGTAGTGCACCGGGTTGGGCGGAATGTTGTGACGAACCATCAGCGGCACTGCCTGCTTGAGCAATGCCGCTGCCTCACGGGAGTCTTCTGGATACAGCGCTAGAACAGTCGCACGCGTGTCGGATTGGCTCATGGCTTCACTGTGGTTGTTTATCATTGGCGTTGGCAAACCCGCTGAGCATAGCCATACGCCCGACAAACAGCTATCCCCCATTACACCCTCATTTCAACCCGGTACGCCGGTTCCAGCGGCCTTTACAGGTTGCACGACATCAGGCCCGCCACGTTCTGCCGGCGACGATAAGCGGTATCGCGGTTCGCCAGCCAGTAGTACAGCGGCGTCGTGACGATCAAGCCCACCAGCCACGACAGATCCGCGCCATCGATATGCACCGCCACGGGGCCGGTGTAGATCGGCGTGTTCATGAACGGGATCTGCACCACGATGCCGATGGCGTAGGCCAGCAGCGCCTGCGGATTGAAGCGGCCATAGATGCCGCCGTCGACACGGAAGATCGAGGCAATGTCGTAGTCACCCTTGTGGATCGCGTAGAAGTCGATGAGGTTGATCGCGGTCCACGGCACCAGCACCACCAGCAACGCCAGCACCAGGTCGACGAAATGCCCGATGAAATCCGCCGAAGCGCCGATGGCCGCCACGCAGCAACCGGCGAGGATGATCAGCGACAGCACCGCCCGGCTCTGCGCGGTCGGAATCCAGCGGTGGGCGAAGGTTTGCAGCAAGGTGATCACCGAAAGCACCGCGCCATACAGGTTCAAGGCGTTATGGCTGATCACGCTGAGCAGGAACAGCACCAGCATCAACGGGCCGATGGCACCGGTGGCGAGTTTCACCGCGTCCATGGCGTCCATGCCCACCGGCGTGGCCAGCACGGCGACGGCGCCGAACACGAAAGACAGGATCGAGCCCAGCGACGAACCCAGGTAGGTCGCCCAGAAGGTCGAGCTGACCTTGACGTCCTTGGGCAGGTAACGGGAGTAATCGGACACGTACGGCGCGAACGCGATCTGCCAGAGCGCAGCCAGCGACACCGTGGCCAGCCAGCCGGAGATGTTGAAACTGCCGCGGGTCAGGAAGTCATCGGTCTGCACGTGGGTCAGGATGTAGCCGAAGCCCAGCACGATGCCCAGGCCCAACACCCAGGTGCCGATGCGATTGAGCACGTGGATGAAGCGGTAGCCAATGATGCCGATGATCCCCGAACCGAGGCCACCGAGCACGATGCCGACCGATACCGGCACACTCTCGACCACGCCATGCAGCGACTTGCCGGCCAGGACGATGTTGGAGGCGAAGAAGCCGATGTACATCACACCGGCAATGACCACCACCAGCAACGCCCCCAGGGAACCGAACTGCGCGCGACTCTGGATCATCTGCGGAATGCCCATCTGCGGGCCTTGCGCCGAGTGCAGCGCCATCAGCACACCACCGACCAGGTGGCCGACAATGATCGCGACAATGCCCCAGACCAGGTTCAGGTGGAACAACTGCACGCCGAGCGCGCCGGTGACGATGGGCAACGGCGCGATATTGCCGCCGAACCACAGGGTGAACAGATCTTTGACCTTTCCGTGGCGATCCTCAGGAGGGACGTACCCGATCGTGTGTTTCTCGATGAGCGGGGCGGATGAAGCGGTGGTGGACATGACGAACTCCAAGGCAAGGATGAGTACGTGTTCGTACTTCGGTGTGCGCAAACGGGACGGCGCATTTCTTGTTGGAGGCGATCATGGACAAAGAGCGAGGGGAGGAAAATTAGTTAATTTGTGCCTTTAAACGTTAAAAAAGATTGCGCAGTAATGGCCAATTATCAGCAGGAAAAACCAATAAAAATCAGAACAACGAAATCCCTGTGGGAGCGGGCTTGCCCGCGAAGACGGCGGCACATCCAGCATCGATGTGACTGACATGCCGCTTTCGCGAGCAGGCTCGCTCCCACAGGGGTTATGCGGTTCCTGTATCAGCGCGCAGCCCAGGCGTTGAAGCGCTGTTCCAGCTCTTCGCCATGGTCGACCCAGAACTCTGCGTCCACCGCCCGTGCACCGGCCAGGTTGGCCTCGGCGGTTGGCAGTTGTTCCTGCACATCCTTGGGCAGCAATGGCAAGGTCTGGCGATGCACCGGCCCGTAAGGGATGTTTTCCGAAAAGACTTTTTGCGTCTGCGGCTGGCTGGCGAATGCGATGAAGCTTTCCGCCAATGCCTTGTTCGGCGTGCCTTTGACCACCGCCCAGTATTCCGGGTCGTACAGGCTTTGCGGCCAGACGATGCTCAGCTTCATACCTTCCTTTTGCGCCGAGGCGATCCGGCCGTTGTAGGCCGCGCTCATCACCACGTCGCCGGCCACCAGCCATTGCGCCGGCTGGGCGCCCGCCTCCCACCACTGGATGTTCGGCTTGATCTGGTCGAGCTTGGCAAAGGCCCGGGTCACGCCTTGTGGCGTGTTCAACACCTTGTAAATGTCATCCGCCTTGACGCCATCGGCCAGCAAGGCGATTTCCAGGGTGTACTTGGCGCTCTTGCGCAGGCCGCGCTTGCCCGGGAAGTCGGCGACGTTCCAGAAGTCCGCCCAGGATTGCGGCGCCTTGGCCTGCTTGCTCTGGTCATAGGCCATGACCATCGACCAGACGTAAGTGGCCACCCCGCATTCGGTCAGCGCACCGGGCACGAAGTTCGCCGAATCACCGAAGCGCCCCGCATCGAGCTTCTCGAACAGGCCCTCCTCGCAGCCGCGCAACAGCTCGGGGCTTTCGACTTCCACCACGTCCCAGCTGGTGTGACCGGCCGAGACCATGGCCTTGATCTTCGACAGCTCGCCGTTGTACTCACCGGCGATGATGTTGCCCGCGCCGCTGGCGTTGAAGGGCTGGAAGTAGGCTTTATCCTGGGCCTGTTTGGTAGCACCACCGAAGGAAATCACGGTGAGGTCCTGGGGGGCCGCCCACACACTGGCACTCAACAACGCCAGGGTAAACGGAACACTGCAACGCAAGGATCTGGACATGGATCGCTTCCTCGAAAGTATGGGTTCGCACACTGACCAATGCCGATTCGTCACCTGTAGGAGCCGGCTTGCCGGCGATGGCGGCGGATCGGTCAAAACCGATGTCGCCTGCCAAATCGCTATCGCCGGCAAGCCGGCTCCTACAGGTGATTGAGCGGAATCAGCCCTGTTGACCCATTGTTGTTATTGCTCACTCAGATAAGCCGCCAGGCGATCCATCAGGCGGTCACAGGCCGCCATCTGGTCGACGCTGACAAATTCATCGGGCTTGTGCCCCTGGTCCATGCTGCCGGGACCGCAGACCACGGTCGCAATCCCGGCCTGATTGAACAGCCCGCCTTCGGTGCCAAAGGCCACGGTGCCGAAATCATCGCTGCCGCACAGCTCGGCAATCAGCCGGGCGGCGGCGCTGTCGGCGGGTGTCGCCAGGCCCGGATAGGCCGAAATTTTTTCAAAGCGAATGGCGGTATCGGTGTCCACGGCCTGCATGGCCGGCAGCAATGTCTGCTCGGCGTAGTCCTGCAGCTCATCGACGACCACTTGCGGAGCGAAGTCCGGCAAGGCGCGGATCTCGAAATCGAAACGGCAGTCCGCTGGCACGATGTTCAGCGCCGTACCGCCCTGGATCACGCCGACCTGCACGGTCGAGAACGCCGGATCGAAGCGCTTGTCGTGCAATGGCGGCCGGGCCAGGGTGGCGCCGATGTCGCCCAGCCGACCGATCAGACGCGCGGCCTGCTCGATGGCATTGACCCCATAAGGCGCGTAGGCCGAATGACAGGCCGCACCACGTACGTGGCAACGCATCGCCAGCTTGCCCTTGTGGCCAAGCACCGGCTTGAGTTCGGTCGGCTCGCCGATCAAACACAACGCCGGGGCCGGGATGCGTTGGGGCAACACCTCCAGCAAACCGCGCACGCCAAGGCAGCCGACCTCTTCGTCATAGGAAAACGCCAAGTGCACCGGGCGCTTCAAAGGGCTGGCGAGAAACACCGGCACGGCCGCCAGCACCGAGGCCAGATAGCCTTTCATGTCCGCAGTGCCACGACCGTAAAGCTTGCCGCCCGCCTCGCTCAGGCTGAACGGCTCGACCGTCCAGGCCTGGCCGTCCACCGGTACCACGTCGGTGTGACCGGACAGCACGATGCCGCCGACCACGCTCGGGCCGACCGTGGCCAACAGATTGGCCTTGGTCCGCTCGGCGTTGTAGATCAATTCGCAATCCACGCCCAGCCCATGCAGGTAGTCACGCACGAACTCGATCAGCTCGAGGTTCGAATCGCGGCTGACCGTGGCGAACCCGATCAACCGCGCGAGCATGGCGCGGCTGCGCAACTCATTCATCGCCGGGCACTCCATAGGCGGGGGCCAGGGTCGGATTGAGCGCGCGGGTCAGGTAGTCCTGCAATTGCGGCTCATAAGCAGTCCACAGTTTGCCCAGCTCGCCAATCGGGTTTTCATCGGCCCAATCCACCCGCAGGTCGACAATCGGCCAGGTCAGGTCACCGACCACCGACAACGCCGCCGAGTGCACCGCGCCCGCTTCGCCGCCGGCGTCCTGCCCGGCCTGCAAGGCGTTCATCAGGCGGGTGGCGAGGCAGCCTTCGCTGTTTTCGAAGGCCGCGACCATCGCCTCGATCACCCCACTGTTGGCCAGCAGGTTGCCGGCCGCCACGCATTGGTCACCGGCCACCGCGTTGTTGATGCCCAGCGCATGGTTGCCGCTGAACACCGCCGTACGGCCGTGGGCATCCACCACCGCCACTTGGCGGTATTGGCTGTAGCCGTTGCGGGTCAACGAGTGGTCCAGCGCCTGGGGCGGCGCCGAGCCGTTGGCCAGTTCATCGAGGATCTGCGGGCCGAGGGCCGGCAGCGTGATGTTCTGGCTCGACACCGCGCCGACCCCGGCACGCAGCCAGGGGCAGCGCGCACCGACGGCGATGCTCGAAGAACTGATGGCAATGCCCAGCTGGCCGGTCTCGGCGCAGCGACCCACGATGGAAAAAGTCATGGCGAAGTCCTTATTCAGGGATAACGGCAATCACGTCGATTTCCATCAGCCACTGCGGCTGGCCGAGGGCACTGACCACCAGCCCGGTGGAAATCGGGAACACACCCTTGAGCCACTTCCCGACTTCCTGGTACACCGGCTCGCGATAGCGCGGGTCGATCAGGTAAGTGGTGGTCTTGACGATGTGGCTCAGGTCGCTGCCCGCCTCTTCAAGCAGTTGCTTGACGTTGCGCATGGCCTGTTCGGCCTGGGCGCGCGGATCACCGAGGCCCACCAGCTGGCCGTTGAAATCGGTGCCGACCTGACCACGGACATACACGGTATTGCCGGCGCGCACGGCCTGGCACAGATCGTTGTCCAGCGTCTGGTTCGGGTAGGTGTCTTTGGTGTTGAACATGCGGATGCGGGTATGAGTAGGCATTAACGAACTCCCATGAGGCTGGCTTTCTGAACAGGTGCGCGGGCGGCGTCGGCTTGACGCTGGGTCGCATCCCGATAGTTGAAATAGGTGTGCTGCTTAACGATGTGATCGGCGATGTGCTTGGCGTCGTGCCAAACGCCCCAGATGAACGCGGAGCCACGACGGGACTGCCACGGCAACCCGACGAAATACACCCCCGGCTCGGCCGACACGCCGCGCTGGTGCTGCGGCTTGCCGTTTTCCTTGAAGGCATCGACCTTCAGCCAGCTGTAGTCGGTGGAGTAACCGGTGGCCCAGATGATCGTGGTCACGCCGGCCTTGACCAGGTCCAGTTCCAGGATTGGATTTGTCACGCAATCCGGATCGGCCAGCATGGCCCGGGCTTCCGGTTCCAGCGGCAGGTCCAGGCCGTTGCGCTCGATATAGGCGTCGGCCTTGTCGAGCAGCGCGAGGTAGTTTTCATCGCCACGGCGGATGTTGTCGGCGAGGTTGTTTTCGAAACTCACCACAGCGCCGTTGAACGATTGAGTCAGGCCGACCAGGGTCATGCCCTGATGCGCCAGGCGCCGGAAGTCCACGGTGTGGCCGCCACGGGCACCGCTGACGGCGATGGTCACGTGCTCCTTGCCCGGTTGCATGGCCTCGGCATCCCACTCGCCCAGCACCCCCAGCCACCAGCAGAAATCGCGGTTGCGATAGGCGCGCGGCGGACGGTCGTGGGCGCCGACCGAGAGGTAGACCTGTTTGCCGGAACGTTGCAGTTCATCGGCGATCTGCACGCCCGACGACCCGGCGCCCACCACCAGCACCGCGCCTTCGGCCAGTTGCTGCGGGTTGTAGTACTGGGCGGAGTGAATCTGGCTGATGCCGGCCATTGGCGGGGCAATCGGCGGAATGGCCGGACGCTGGAACGGGCCCGTGGCGACCACCACGTGGCGGGCCTCGATCACGCCATCAGAGGTTTCAACGGTGAAACCCGGACGGTCGGCATTACGTTGTACGCTCTTGACTTCAACACCGGTGCGGATCGGCGCGTTGAACTTGCGGGCATAGGCTTCAAAGTACTCGGCCACCTGCTCTTTGCCGGCGAAGGCGTCCGGGTCCAGGCCGTCGAATTCCAGGCCCGGAAAGCGGTCGTGCCAGGCAGGACCGTTGGCCACCAGCGAATCCCAGCGGCCGGTGCGCCAGGCTTCGGCGATACGGTTGCGCTCCAGCACGAGGTGGGGCACACCGAGTTTGCTCAGGTGTTCACTCATGGCCACGCCGGCCTGGCCGGCGCCAACAACAAGCGTATCAATTTCGGTTTTATCAACTGTCATGGCTGTGCACTTCTGAAAGGTGGTTTGATTCAGGTCGGTCATGGCTGCCGCCTCGATGCTGATCACTGTTGTTCTTCTGCTGCGGCTATCGGTATCAGGGTGTTGGCCGCATTCTGTTCGGAGCCGGGAAATAGCGAAATTATGTTTTTTGTGGTTGCTGGCGAGGAAAAAGCTGTCGCCAGGAAAAGCGCGGAAGCCGCATGGCAGAAGGCTTTGCAGAGAGGTCGAAGGAATGGCAAAAAAAAGGTTCATCACCCGATCCCGGGGAATTGCAGGAGCAACCGGTCGACGCTCGATTGCTGGCGATGGGCTCCAGTGCGCCGCGTTTATCCCGTTCACACGCGTTATCGTTAACGACCATCGCTGGCAAGCCAGCTCCTACAAAGGACCGCGACTGTAGGAGCCAGCTTGCTGGCGATGGGCGTTGTTTGGTGGTGCACGCGTTCCCTTGTAGGAGCTGCCGAAGGCTGCGATCTTTTGATCTTGCTTTTGCGATCTGGAGATTGCTGAAGATCAAGATCAAAAGATCGCAGCCTTCGGCAGCTCCTACAGATATTTCGTGATCTGTGTTCCCCCGGGATTCCGTGAAGGGCAAAAAAAAACGCCACTCAACTCAGTGGCGTTTTTTGTGCATCTTTACTCGCTATACAAGATTCGGGAGGCTCTTGTTTGTTGCCAATGCCGTCAAATCAGTAAGCCCTTGTACCCCAGGTTCCAGGAAATGCGCAGGGCAGCCCGGCGCAACGCATCCACATGATCAGTCGGTGGTTCTCTGGGGATGTGTTGCACAGTACCGACGATGGCCAAGGTCCCTGCCAGCTCATTGGCACCATTGAAGATGGGTGCAGCAAGCGCACTGATGCCCAGCGTTTCCTCTTCAAAGGCCGTCCCATATCCAGTGGACATGACCTGGTGCACTTCACGCTCGAGAGCCCCGGGGTCGACAATGGTGTATTCGGTGTAGCGCTGCAGCGGCGAATGCCGCGCGAGCTCGGCCATCAGCCTGCCTGAGAATGCCAAAGCCACCTTGCCTTGAGCATTGCAATGCAAATGCAGCTCGGTACCCGGCCGCACGCCAATTTCCAGTGAGGCCTTGCCCAGGTTGGTGGTGACGACTGTCAATCGCCCTCCCTCGAGAACCGACAACACCACGGAAAGCCCAAGCTCCTCTCGCAAGTCGCGCATGGCATCACCCGATGCGCTGAGCAGATCAATGCCCGATGCGGCAGCCTGCCCCAACACATAGGTTCGTATGCCGAGACGATAACGGGAAGTGGCCGGGTTCTGACTCAAATATCCCCGCTCCACCAATGTTTTCAAATGGCGGAAAACCGACCCCTTGGTCGTACCCAATTTTACCGCCAACTCACTCACGCCGATCTCACCCTGCGCAGCGGCAACCTGCTCCAGCACATCAAGCGCCAGTTGCACGGAGCGGACCCCTCCTTTACCAATGTCATCACTCATGCGGGCTTCCTGCAACAACTGCCGTTTCGACAGTCGATACGTGGGTTTCTGTTTTTGCCTATCCCTCATAGGACACCAGGAAAACAGAGAACACAAGCTTTCGCAATTACGCTCTCCCCAGCAAGAACTCCCCCCTGAAGTTGCTCGCAGTAAGCCGTTGATCTTGAAGAAAAACCATAAAAACGACCACGTACAAGCAATAGAAATCAGTAAAAATCACCCACTCAGAGAAATAATATTCTTCTGTGCGAAACAATATAGTCATTGACGCTTACAAAAAATCCTCGTAAAAATGAAACCACGTCACGCATACGCATACGACAAAAGCGAGGAACAGACTATGGCGCCGATCGATTCAACCCTTGCGAGCAAGGACATTGCTCACCATCTCCATTCCCAGACCAACCTGCGCCTGCACGAACAGATCGGTCCTTTGGTGATGGAGCGAGGGGAAGGAATCCATGTCTTCGACACTGACGGCAATCGCTACATCGAAGGTATGTCGGGGTTGTGGTGCGCAACGCTGGGGTTTAATCAACCCCGGCTGGCCAAGGCGGCCTATGCCCAGATGCTCAAACTTCCGTATCAGCAGACTTTCGCGCACCGCACGACCCAGCCGGTCATCGATCTGGCCACCGCGCTGATAGAGCGAGCGCCGGCATCCTTGAGCAAAGTGTTGTTTCAAAGCTCCGGTTCGGAAGCCATCGACAGCGCCATCAAACTGGTTCGCTACTACCACACCGCAATCGGCAAGCCGGAAAAACACAAACTCATCGCTCGCCAGCGCAGCTACCACGGCACTACGCTCGCCGCCGCCAGCCTGACCGGGCTGCCGAACATGCATAAAGGCTGGGGCGACCCCTTGGCTGACGTGATCCATGTGCGCTGCCCGCACCTTTATCGCCAGGGCCTTCCCGGCGAAAGCGAAGAAGGCTTCGCCAGCCGCCTGGCCGACGAACTGGAACAGACCATTCTTGAGGCCGGTCCCGAGACCATCGGTGCGTTTTTCGCCGAGCCGGTCATGGGCACCGGTGGCGTCATCGTTCCCCCCGCGACCTATTTCGCCAAAATTCAGGCCGTGTTGCGCAAGTACGACATTCTGATGGTCGCCGATGAAGTGATCTGCGGCTTCGGTCGTACCGGACATTACTGGGGCTCGCAAGCCATGGGGATTGAACCGGACATGCTGACCTGCGCCAAGGGCCTGTCAGCGGCCTTCCAACCCATCTCTGCTTTACTGATTAGTGACACGATCTATCAAGCTATCGCCGACCAGAGCAACGCGCTGGGCGGGTTCGGTCACGGCTACACCTACGGCGGACACCCGGTGGCGGCGGCTGTGGCGCTGGAAACGCTGGCGCTGTACGACGAACTCGACATTTTGACCAACGTCGCAGCCGTGGCACCTCGATTCCAGGAGGGTGTTCGTGCACTCGGCAATCACCCGCTGATCGGTGAAGCACGAGGCATTGGCCTGATGGCGGCGCTGGAGTTCGTTGCCGACAAGCAGACCCGCGAGCCCTTCCCCGCCCAACTGAAGGTCGCCGGCCAGGTCGCTGAAGCCCTCCAGCGTCGCGGTGTCCTGCTCCGGGCGCTGGGCGATACGCTAGTCATGGCTCCGCCCCTGATCATTAACGCGGCTCAGGTCGATGTCATCCTCGCAGCCGTGGCCGAATCCCTCGATGAGGTCTATGCCGGGATGCAGCAATGACTGCATTTTCAGCCATGAAAGAACGAGTCAGCCCCATGAACGCACCGTCGCCCCAATCCTCCCTGCCGGCAGCTGCAGCCTGCGCACAGCCACTGGTGCGCTTTGAAAACGTGCACAAGACCTACGATGAACGAAATTGGGTGGTGAATGACCTGAACCTGGAAATTGCCCAGGGCGAATTCCTGTCCTTGCTCGGTCCCAGCGGCTCAGGCAAGACCACCACGCTGATGATGCTGGCGGGGTTCGACTCACCGGATCGCGGGCAGATTTTCATGGATGGCCACGACATCAGTCGGCTGCCCGCCTACAAGCGCGACATGGGTGTGGTGTTCCAGAGTTATGCGTTATTCCCGCACATGTCCGTGGAACAAAATGTGGCGTTCCCCTTGAACCTGCGCAAAGTTTCCGCCGCCGAGCGCAAGCAGCGCGTCGGCGAAGCGCTGGAGCTGGCACAACTGAGCGGCTTCGCCTCGCGCCGCCCGGCGCAGTTGTCCGGCGGCCAGCAGCAACGCGTCGCACTGGCCAGAGCATTGGTCTATCGCCCGCGCATGTTGTTGATGGATGAACCGCTGGGTGCGCTCGACAAGGCCCTGCGCGAGCGCATGCAACTTGAACTCAAGAGTATCCACCGCCAACTCGGCATCACCTTCGTCTACGTCACCCATGACCAGGATGAGGCGATGACCATGTCTGATCGCGTGGCGGTGTTTCACAACGGCAAGATCGAGCAGATCGACCGCCCGGAAGCCATCTACAACCGTCCCAGCAGCCGGTTCGTCGCCAACTTTCTCGGCGAAACCAATTTGCTCGACGGGGTCATTACCGGTGTCGGCAGTACGAGTGCCAGCATCCTCCTCAAGGACGACAACTCGATTCGCGATGTGCCATGCCATCTTGCGACGCTGGCTGTTGGAGACCCTGCATCACTGGCGATCCGCCCGGAAAACGTGCGCTTGGCCAACCCCGGAGAACCCGCTTTGCAGGCGCGTCTGGTGGACAGCATTTTCCATGGCGCCCATTGCAACCTGCGACTGACCTTGCCCAGCGGCACGCCCCTGACGATGAAGCTCAACCCCGGCAGCTTGAATCGCCCCCTGCCCGTTCCCGGCGACACGGTGGCACTGGCGTTGCCCAGGGAGCATTCATTACTGCTGCCTTGAGCGCTTCGACGACGAGAGATCGATAACAACCAGAAAGACCGCATTTTTTCTATTGCTGCCCACAAGAACGATTAAAAACCAGCTCTGGAGTCCATCATGTTCAACGCTAAACCGCTTATCACCCTTTCCACTGTGTTCGGCCTGTTCTGTGTCGGCGCGCTTTCGAGTAGCGTTCAAGCGCGCGATCTCACAGTCGTCTCTTGGGGCGGTAGCTATCAGGACGTGCAACGGCAGATTTTTTTCGCGCCCTATGCCAAAGACTCGGGTCACAAGGTACTGGAAGATTCCTGGGACAGCGGCATCGGTATTTTGCGCACCAAGGCTGACGGCCCTGACAGCGGCTGGGACGTGGTTCAGGTCGAAGGTGAAGACCTGCAACTGGGATGCAGCGAAGACCTGTTCCTGCCACTGGATTTCTCACGCATTGGCGGCAAGGACAATTACATCCCGTCTGCCGCGAGTGAATGCGGCGTGGGTGCGGCGGTCTACAACTTCGTGCTGGGTTACGACAAATCAAAACTCAAAGGCACGCCCCAGGGCTGGAACGACTTCTTCGACCTGAAAACCTACCCGGGCAAACGCGCACTGCGCCAGGGACCGAAAGGCAATCTGGAGATTGCCCTGATGGCCGATGGCGTACCGGTCGCGGATGTCTACAAAGTGCTGACCACACCCGAAGGCGTGAAACGGGCATTCACCAAGCTGGATCAAATCAAGGACCAGTTGCTGTTCTGGAAATCCGGCGGTCAACCCATGCAACTGCTGGCGTCTGGTGAAGTCGCCATGACCACCTCCTATAACGGTCGAGTAACCAACGCGATCAAACAGGATCACAAACCTTTTGGCCTGGTCTGGAACCAGTCGCTGCAAACCATGGACAGCTGGGTCATCCTCAGAAATTCGCCAAACGTCGAAGCTGCCTATGGCCTGCTCAAGGAAATGGGCAACCCCGAGCAGCAGAAACTCTGGCCTGCGCTGCAGCCAACCGGCATCACGGCGGTCAAGGGCATTGCCCAGGTCGACCCCAAGGTGCTGGCCGACATGCCAAGCGCACCGCAGAACAGCCAGAACGTTCTACAGATCGACGACAAGTTCTGGGTCGATCGTGTCGATGAACTCAGCGCCAAGTGGACCGCCTGGTCAGCCAAGTAATCATCCCGAGGCCCTGAAATGACCACGATCGCTCTTCCCCTGCCCGTCGCCGCCCGTAAGGATTATCGGGCGCTATGGCGGGCCTATGCCCTGCTGGCACCGCTGGTGCTGTTCTTGCTGCTGACGTTCGTCGGGCCGATTGCCACGCTGTTATGGCGTGGCGTGGCGGACACCGAACTGCCCGAGGCGCTGCCCCAAACCGCACTGGCACTCAAACAGTGGGACGGGCGGTCAGCCCCTGATGAACGCCTGCTACAGCCGTTCAGCGAGGACCTGCGAGCCGTCTCCTCCAAGGAACTGGCGGGGCTGGCCCGGCGCCTTTCCTACGAGGCGCCGCAAATGCGCGCCATGCTGACCGCCGCCAAGCGCTCGGTTGAAAGCCTGGACGGTTCACCCCAAGCCTTTGCCACCCTCGACCCACGCTGGTTGACCAACGAAACCTGGCAAACCTTCAAGCGTGCTACGGGCCCCGTGGGCAGTTTCCATGTGTTGTCGGCCCTGGACCTCAAGCGCGATTACACCGAAGGGATCGTCAGTAAAGGCGAGGAAGGTTTGTATCGCTCGATCCTGCTGCGCACCTTTGCCATCGCCGCGGCCACAACAGTCATCTGCGTGTTGCTGGCCTTCCCGCTATGCAGCTTTCTCGATCGACGCACGCCGCGCACTCGTAATTTGCTGCTGTTGCTGATCCTGCTGCCGTTCTGGACCTCGATTCTGGTCCGCACGACTGCATGGATGGTGCTGCTCCAGGACAACGGCGTGGTCAATACCACACTCATGTATCTGGGCGTGATCGATTCGCCCCTGCGCCTGTTGTACAACCGTTTCGGCGTCATTCTGGCACTGGTGCACGTGATGCTGCCGTTCATGGTTTTCCCGTTGCTGGCGGCCATGCAGTCGAGCAACAAACTACTGATTCAAGCCGCCTATTCGATGGGCGCGCGCCCGGTGTTCACCTTCTTTCGGGTGTACCTGCCGCAGGTCCTGCCGGGGCTGGCCGCCGGTGCCTTGATGGTGTTCATCGTCACCCTGGGCTTCTACATCACCCCGGCCCTGATCGGTGGCCCGGGCGACCAGATGATCAGCTACTACATCGCACAATTCACCACCGGCACATTGAACTGGGGCCTGGCATCGGCATTGGGCATTATCCTGCTGACGGTCACGACCCTGCTCTACCTGATTCAGGCCCGCCTCGCTCGCGGCCGCTCCCAAGGGACACGATGATGATCAAGAATCCCAACGCAGGGCCGATGAGTTTCCTGGGCTTTTTCAGCCTGTCCTTGAGTGGCTGGCTGGTGCTGGCATTTCTGGTGCTGCCGATCCTGATCGTATTGCCGTTGTCGTTCAGTGACAGTCGCTACATGTCATTGCCGATCAACAGTCTTACCTTGCACTGGTATCGGGATTTCTTCGGTTCGACACAATGGATCGGAGCGCTGTTCAACAGCTTCTCCATCGCCATTCTCAGTACTCTGTGCGCCGTAGTGCTGGGTGGTCTGGCAGCCCTCGGCCTGAGTCATGAACGCTTGCCCGGGCGGCGCTTCATTGAAGTCCTGCTGATTGCGCCGATGATCGTGCCGGCGGTCATTGTCGGAGTCGGCATGTACTTTGTGTTCTCCAGCCTTGGCTTGACCCGCACCTTCGGCGGCCTGGTGCTGGCCCACACCACACTGGCCGTCCCCTTCGTGGTGATCAATGTCGGCTCGGCCCTCAGCGGGCTGAATCAACGCCTGCTCTGGGCGGCTGCGAGCATGGGTGCAACGCCCTGGGTCTGCCTGCGTAAAGTGACATTGCCGCTGATAGCACCGGGATTGATTTCCGGCGGGCTGTTCGCCTTCGCCACCTCGCTGGATGAGGTGGTGGTCACCTTGTTCCTCGCCGGCCCCGATCAACGCACCCTGCCCCGGGAAATGTTCACCACCGCCAGGGAGTCCCTCAGCCCGGTCTTGCTGGCGGCGGCGACCATCATGGTGCTGTTTGCTACCGTTCTGCTGGTGCTGTCGCGGCACCTGACCCAACGCAAGGAAAATGCCGCCTGAGCAAAAATCCAGGCAAAAAAAACGCCCCCCCTGTAGGAGCGAGCCTGCTCGCGATGGACTGGAGAGCGCCGGGTTTAACCAGAAAACCCGCGTTATCGTTGACGTCCATCGCGAGCAAGCTCGCTCCTACAGGGAGGGCGTTTTTTTATGCGAAGGACTTCAGCGTGCCGGCTTCTTGTTGTAGGTCGCGGCATGCAACCGCTCACTGATTTCGGCGGCAGCCGATTGCAGTTCCTTCAGCATGTTGGCCGGTGGCGGTACCGGAATCGCCGAGCTGGGACCGACAATGCCGATGGTGCCGACGATCACGTCGTTCTCGCGAAAGATCGGGCAGCACAGCGCATTGATACCCACCGTGATTTCGCCATCGGCGTCGTCATAAAGACGCTCGCGAATCAGCGCCAGACGCTGCGCCAGCGCTTCGGGATCGCACAGGGTCTTGTCAGTCAGGCGTGGCATCTTGCGTCGCATCACCCGTTGCTGGGTTGCCGCATCGGCGAACGCCAATACCGTGCGGCCTTGCGCCGAGCAGTAAGGCAACACCCGATTACCCGGCTTGACCGAAATACACACGTTGGCCTTGGATTCGACGCAGGAAACCACCAGTGCCGATTCATGCTGAGCCACCGCGAGCAGCGCACTTTGGCCAGTGTTATCACGAATCCGCGTCAGGTAAGGATCAGCCAGTGCACGCAGGTCAAATTGCTCGCTGGCCGCTTCGCCATAGGCGACCAGGCGTGAACCCAGCAGGTATTTTTCAGTGCTGGGGTCCTGTTCGAGAATGCCCAACTGCCGCATCGAGGCCAGATGGCGATAGGTGCGCGGCTTGGCGGTTTGCATCAACTGCGCCAGCTCGGTAACCCCCAGCGGGCGCCGGGCAGCGGTCAGCTCATCGAGCAGCCGGAAAACCATTTCGACCGACTCCAGTAAAACCGGTCCGGTGGCAGTCACCTCTTTGGGGTCTTTGTCTTCTGCTTTCACTGCTCACCTCTTTTTCCTGAACCTTGATAGCGACTTGCTGTGTTTCGCCATTCTTACCCATCGTATCGCTTAAAGAAACACCAAAAAAACCGGACGCCTGCACCCGGGCGACCTTTCTTTCCTCGGAAAGCGGTGGCCCGGGTGCAGGCGTCAAGCGTCAGTAGTGGATCAGCCGACCTGGCTGACGAACTTGGTGGTCAGATAAGCCTCCAACCCCTCACTGCCTCCCTCGCTGCCGTAACCGCTGTCCTTGATCCCGCCGAACGGGGTTTCGGGCGCAGCGATGCCGAAGTGATTGATCGACACCATGCCGCTTTGCAGCTCATCGGCCAGCAACGTAGCGCGTGAAATCGAGCGCGTGAAGGCAAACGCCGCCAGACCGAACGGCAAGGCATTGGCTTTGGCAATCACGTCCTCCAGGTCATCGAAGGCGATGATCGAGGCGATCGGACCAAAGGGTTCTTCGTGCATCACGCGAGCGTTGTCGGGTACGTCTGCCAGTACGGTGGGAGGAAAAAAGAAGCCCGGTTGCGCGGCGTTCTGCCCTCCGACCGCCAGGGTTGCCCCCACAGCCAATGCGTCATCGACATACGCCTGCATCGCCGCCACCCGCCGCGGATTGGCCAGCGGCCCCATTTGGCTGTCGGTGACGTCGCCAGCTCCGACTTTCAACGCGGCACTGGCCTTGCTGAATGCGTCGACGAACCGCTGGTAGATCCCGCGCTGGACAAAAAAACGCGTAGGCGATGCGCAGATCTGCCCGGCATTGCGGAACTTCAATCCGGCACCCAATGCCGCCACTGACTCGACGTCAACGTCATCGCAGACAATGAACGGCGCATGGCCGCCCAGTTCCAGCGTGCAGCGCTTGAGGTGTTGCCCTGCCAACGCGCCCAGTGCCCTGCCAACCGGTACTGAACCGGTGAAGGAAATCTTGCGGATGACCTCCGAGCGGATCAGGTAATCGGAGATCTCCGCCGGCACACCAAACACCAGGTTGAGTACGCCGGGCGGCACACCTGCATCCTGGAAGGCGCGGCACAACTCGATGCACGAAGACGGTGTTTCTTCCGGCCCTTTGGCGATGATCGAGCATCCGGCAGCCAAGGCCCCGGCAATCTTGCGAACCAGTTGGCTGACCGGAAAATTCCATGGGCTGAAGGCCGCCACCGGACCGACAGGCTCGCGCAACACGATCTGCCGCGCGCCGCGCATACGAGGTGGAATCACTCGACCATAGGCCCGTCGGCCCTCCTCGGCATACCAATCAATATGGTCACCGGCACCAAAGGCCTCCATGCGTGCTTCGGCCAGTGGCTTGCCTTGCTCCAGGGTGATCAGTTCAGCAATCGCGTCCGAGCGCTCACGCACCAGATCAGCCGCGCGACGAAGAATTTTCGAACGGTCGTAGGCCGAGATCTTGCGCCAGACCTCGAATCCCTTGGCGGCGGCAACCAGGGCCAGATCAAGGTCAGCGCGACTGGCAAACCCCAGGTCGGCGATGTGTTCGCCATTGGCGGGATTGAATACGGCGCCCCGTTGCTCATGACTGCCTCGGGACCAGTGACCGTCAATCAAGATGGATTCGATAACACGCATTGTGGATCCTCGCGGTGTTGGAGACGCTTCAATTGTGTTCTTTTGTACGAAACGTTGTTTTCCTGCAAGACACAATGCTATGGCCGGTTTTTCACCTCTGTCAAGTCATTCCCTGCTTGAAAAAGTTATGTCCACAGGTGTTGACGACTCCAAGTCAGCGGGAGTAGCTTTTATCTACAAGAGAAACATTGTTCTCTTCAAAGAAACCAAAATTACAATCAAGACAGACCTTCCCTGGTCTCGCAACCGAGGATTTTCACGATGAACCTGGCCCAGGCGCTGCTGCACAACTGGAATGACCTGCCTCGCGAAACTGTCCGCAAGGGCGTCGAGCGCGTCGGCTTCCGGGGTGATGACACGATCTGCGTGATGAACTGGCTGACACCGGGCATGGATGTGTTCCCCCACAGCCATACCTTTGAACAACTGGTGATCATTGTGCAGGGGCGCGTGCACTTTCATTTGGGCGATGAGGTGGTGGAAGGCGGGCCAGGCAGCATGTTGCGCATCCCGCCGCATGTGGTGCATTACGCCGAACCGTTGGGGGACGAGGTGGTGATGAACCTGGATGTGTTCTCGCCGTTGCGCGGCGACTACCAGCATCTGGTGGAGTATCAGGCCAACGAGTTCGGCTCTATCGACACCGCGAAGAACGGGTCATGAGCAGCCCAACCTTGAGGCAGCGTCTGCTGGCAGGTGAGCGCTTGCTGAGCAGCTTCATAAAGACGCCCGCCCACGCCTCGATTGAAATCGCCGGAATCGCCGGGCTCGATGCCGTGGTACTGGATGCCGAGCATGCCGGGTTCTCCGGCACTAGCCTCGACATCGGCCTGTTGGCCTGTCAGGCCGCCAATATTTGCGGGCTGGTCCGTGTGCCGGACAACCGTCCGGCTACTTTGCTTCAGGCGCTGGACCTCGGTGCCGGCGGACTGGTATTGCCCCACGTGACCAGCGCGGCGCAAGCCCATGAAATCGTTGCCGCAACCCGTTACCGGGAGGGTCATCGCGGTTTCTCCAACTCACCGCGCGCCGGCGGTTATGGCCTCATGCCGCTGGCCCGGCACATTGACTTCCACGATGGCCGTGCAGCGGTGATTTGCCAGATCGAAGATGCAGCCGCCCTCACGCAGCTGGATGACATCGCCAACATTGACGGTGTTGATTGCCTGTTCGTCGGCCGCGCCGACCTGGCGGTCTCGCTGCGCCACTTCGACCTCAATCACGAGGCGGTAGAACACGCCGTGATCCAGACCCTGCAGGCCGCTCGCCGAGCCGGCAAGGCCGCCGGCCTTTTCGTCGCGGACATCGGCGATGTCGAGCGTTACGCCGCCCACGGCGCGAGCTTTTTTATCGTCGGTTCCGATCAGGCCGTCCTGCGCAAGGGCTGGACCGAGCAAGTACAGCTTTTTCGCAACGCCTCGTCGCGCTGACACAAACACACTCAACAAGAACAACCACCCAAACAAGGTGCCCCTGATGAACGCCACAGCCCAAACCTCTTCCTCGGCAGATCGTGAAGCCCAAATTGACAGCCTGGTGCGCGGCGCGATCGACCTGCATTGCCACAGCGGCCCTTCGGTGATGCCGCGCTATTGCGACCATATCGAAGCCATGCAGGAAGCCTCCGCAGCCGGCCTGAAAGCCGTCCTGCTCAAGGATCACTACTATTCCTGCACGCCGGTCACGACACTGTTGAACAAGCACTTTTCCGAACTCAACGTGCAGATGCTGTCGGGTGTGCCACTCAACAACTCCGTGGGCGGCCTGAACATCCACGCGGTCGAGCACGGCCTGAAACTGGGCGCGAAGCTGGTATGGATGCCGACCTTCTCTTCGGCCAACCACATTGCCCACCATCATCAGGATGTGGCGTTCGTCGACAAGTTCCCGCAGACCACCCAGCGCATGCTGCAACCAATTCCGCTCACGGTGCTGGACGACGATGGAAAGCTGCGTGAAGAAGTCAAAGGCATCCTGGACCTGATCGCTGCCGAAGATGTCGTGCTTTCAGCCGGACATTTGAACATCAAGGAAATCTGGCCGCTGTTTGAAGAAGCGCGCAAGCGCGGGGTCAAGCGCCTGCTGGTCAATCATCCGACTTATGTGGTCGATGCCACCCTCGATGACATGCGCCAGCTCGCCCGTGAAGGCGTGTACATGGAACATTCGATGTGCATGTGGGTACCGGGTTCGAAGTTCAAATTCTACGACGGTGAATTCCTCGCGCAGGTCATCGAGGCAGGCACCGTGGACCTGACCATTCTCGGTTCGGACCTGGGCCAACAGGGTAACCCGACCATCGTCGACGGTTTCCGCAACGTGATCGGCACCGTACTCGACCTGGGTTACAGCGAAGACGATGTGCGCAAGATGACCTCGCTCAACGCCGCGCGCCTGATGAACATCTGATCCGGTCAATAATCGAGGCAATTGCATGAGCCGTCTGACGACACACGTCGGGTCATTGACCCTGAAGAATCCGGTGATCTGTGGTGCCGGCGAACAAACCATGACCAGCGCCGCCATCAAAAGGGCCCTTGATACCGGCGCTGGTGCGGTGGTTGCCAAATCCACCAACGAATCGCTGGCCGCCAAGCAGCAACTGGACAAAACCGACTATGCCCTGCTCGATGCCCAGTGGAACCGATTGCCATGGGATTTCAATCCGCCAGCCGACGCCAGTCTGTTCGGGCGTTCCGGGCTGGTCCAGCGTGACTTCGAGGGCTGGATCGAGGAGCTGGCGTTGCTGGATCGTCAGGCCAAAGGCCAGGACGCCTATGTCGTACCGAGCCTGATCCTCAGCGACCTCGAACAGTGCGCACGCTTTGCGCAACAGATCGAGCAAGCCGGTCTACGAGTACTGGAACTCAACATCGGCGCCCCCCATGGTGAAGAGGCCGCCAAGGGTGCCATCGTGCTGGAGCGCGGCACCGAGCGGATCGAGCAGATTGTTCGGCGGATTCGCCAGGCAACGAATCTGCCGCTATGGATCAAGCTGACCGGACAAAGTGAAAACGTTGTCGGCCTGGCCGAAGCCGCCCGGCGAGGCGGTGCCGACAGCGTGGTAATGATGGGCCGCTTCATGGGCTTTCTACCCGACCTGGAAACAGAGCGGCCATTGCTCGGCACGTCGGCGGCCATTGGAGGCAGTTGGGCCCTGCCACTGACCGCCCGCTGGTTGATGCTCACCCGCAAGAAGCTCGGACCGGACTTTCCCCTGATCGCCACCAATGGTGCACGCAACGGCCTGGATGTTGCGCGCTTCCTGTTGGCTGGCGCCTGTGCAACAGAAATGACCTCGTCCGTCTTCACCGGTGGCTACCCGGTGCTGGGGCGAGCCATCGACGAACTCGACCACTACCTGGCCAAACGCGGTCGTACCGCCAGCGAATTACTGGGACTGGCGGCAGATCACGTACAGACCTATCAGGAACAACCCAGCCGACAGGACTACTGGCAGGACTTTGCGCCTGATACCCACTGATCTGTAAACCGAATCGAGGACTGACAGCATGGGCAACATTGACGCGTGCACGCCGCGCTGGCGCTGGATTGAACCAGAGGTTGCCCGGCGGCTATCGGGCACAGTGACCACCGATCGAATCTGTCGGCGTGTGGCGCCCAAGGGGCGACTGTCCAGGCTGCGCCGCATCGGCCGCGAAATCGTCGAATCGTGGCAACTGATGCTGGTCTGAAAAACGCTCTACTGCACGCATCGACCGGCGTTGTCGTTTCGACAGTAACGCTACCAGTCGGCTGTACAAGGTTGCGAGCGACACCATCCCGGCCTATGGTCCAAGCGATGCATTGCCCGCGACCGGCGCGAAGACCCGGCGCGGATTGCTGTCCATCCAGTGCGGATCCACGCAAGGAGTGATGACATGCCCGACTATTCCCGTCCTGCCGTACTCGAACTGATTGGCAATACCCCGCTGGTACGTGTCAGCCGGTTCGATACCGGTCCCTGCACGCTGTTTCTCAAGCTCGAATCACAGAACCCCGGCGGCTCGATCAAGGACCGCATCGGTCTGGCCATGATCGACACCGCCGAACGTGATGGTCGCCTCAGGCCCGGCGGCACCATCGTCGAAGCCACCGCCGGCAACACCGGCCTCGGCCTGGCCCTGGTCGGCCGCGCCAAGGGTTACCGGGTGGTGCTGGTGGTGCCGGACAAGATGTCCACCGAGAAGGTCCTGCACCTCAAGGCCATGGGCGCCGAGGTGCACATCACCCGCTCCGATGTCGGCAAGGGCCATCCCGAGTACTACCAGGACGTCGCCGCGCGGCTGGCGGCGGAAATTCCCGATGCGTTCTTCGCCGACCAGTTCAACAACCCGGCCAACCCCCTGGCCCACGAATGCAGCACCGCGCCGGAGATCTGGGCGCAAACCCAGCATGATGTGGACGCCATCGTCGTCGGCGTCGGATCGGCCGGCACCCTCACCGGGCTGACCCGCTTTTTCAAACGCGTGCAGCCGGACCTGGAAATGGTCCTGGCCGACCCGGTCGGTTCGGTGATGGCCGAATACAGCCGCGGTGGCACCCTCCCCACCCCCGGTTCCTGGGCGGTGGAAGGCATCGGCGAAGACTTCATCCCGTCGATTGCCGACCTGTCCAGCGTGCGCCACGCCTATTCGATCAGCGACGAAGAAAGCTTCGACCATGCCCGCCAGTTGCTGCGCGCCGAAGGCATTCTCGGCGGCTCGTCGACCGGTACCTTGCTGGCGGCAGCGCTGCGTTACTGCCGCGAACAGACCCAGCCGAAACGGGTGGTGAGCTTTGTCTGCGACACCGGTACGCGTTACCTGTCGAAGGTCTACAACGACCAGTGGATGAACGATCAGGGCCTGCTGCAACGCAAGCACTACGGCGACCTGCGCGACCTGATCGCGCGGCGTTTCGAGGATGGACGGGTGATCAGCGTCGGCCCCGACGACACCCTGCTCACCGCGTTCCAGCGCATGCGCCTGGCGGACGTGTCGCAATTGCCGGTGCTGGTGAAGGGTCAGCAACTGGTCGGCGTGATCGACGAGTCCGACATCCTGCTGGGGGTGCATGAAGACGTTGCGCACTTCCGTAAAACCGTGGCCAGCGCCATGACCGACAAACTGCAGACCCTGTCCCCCGCTGCCACCCTGGCGGAACTGGAGGCAGAGCTGGGCCGTGGGCTGGTGGCGATCATCCAGGATGCCTCGGGCTTTCACGGCCTGATTACCCGAACCGACATGCTCAACCATTTGCGGAGATCCCTGCCATGAGTCACCAGGACAAAAACGCCCCGCCTCAGGGCTTCGCCACCCGGGTGATCCATGCCGGGCAAACGCCGGACCCATCCACCGGGGCCTTGATGCCGCCGATCTACGCCAACTCCACCTACCTGCAACAGAGCCCCGGGGTGCACAAGGGCCTCGACTACGGGCGCTCGCACAACCCGACGCGCTGGGCGCTGGAGCGCTGCGTGGCCGACCTCGAAGGCGGCACCCGGGGCTTTGCCTTCGCCTCGGGCCTGGCGACCATTTCCACGGTGCTCGAACTGCTCGACGCCGGTTCGCACGTCGTCTCCGGCAACGACCTGTACGGCGGCACCTTCCGCCTGTTCGACAAGGTGCGCCAGCGCAGCGCCGGGCACCGCTTCAGCTTCGTCGACCTGACCGACCTGGCGGCGTTCGAGGCGTCCCTGCAGGACGACACCCGCATGGTCATGGTCGAGACCCCGAGCAATCCGCTGCTGCGCCTCACCGACCTCGCCGCCATCGCCCGCACCTGCCGCGCGCGCGGCATCATCTGCGTGGCCGACAACACCTTCGCCAGCCCGTGGATCCAGCGCCCGCTGGAACTGGGTTTCGACATCGTGCTGCACTCGACCACCAAATACCTCAACGGCCACTCCGACGTGATCGGCGGCATCGCCGTGGTCGGGCAGAACGCCGAACTGGCCGAGCGCCTGGGCTTCCTGCAAAACGCCGTGGGGGCCATCGCCGGGCCGTTCGACGCCTTCCTCACCCTGCGCGGGGTGAAGACCCTGGCCCTGCGCATGGAACGGCACTGCAGCAACGCACTGGAACTGGCGCAGTGGCTGGAGCGTCAGCCGCAAGTCTCACGGGTCTACTACCCCGGCCTGCCCTCGCACCCGCAGCACGAACTGGCCCAGCGGCAAATGCGTGGTTTCGGCGGGATGATCTCCCTCGACCTCAACAGCGACCTGGCCGGCGCCAAACGCTTCCTCGAAAACGTACAGATCTTCGCCCTGGCCGAGAGCCTGGGCGGCGTGGAAAGCCTGATCGAACACCCGGCGATCATGACCCACGCCACCATCCCGCCCGATACCCGGGCAGAGTTGGGGATTGGCGATGGGTTGGTGCGATTGTCGGTGGGGGTTGAGGACGTCGAGGACTTGCGCGCGGATCTGGCGCAGGCGTTGGCGCGGATGTAAAGGTCAAAAGATCGCAGCCTGCGGCAGCTCCTACAGGGGAATGCGTACCCTGTAGGAGCTGCCGCAGGCTGCGATCTTTTGACCCTCCCTACAATCGCCCCATTTTTATTCCAATGCACAC
Source organism: Pseudomonas laurylsulfatiphila (assembly GCF_002934665.1). Classification (GTDB taxonomy): domain Bacteria; phylum Pseudomonadota; class Gammaproteobacteria; order Pseudomonadales; family Pseudomonadaceae; genus Aquipseudomonas; species Aquipseudomonas laurylsulfatiphila. The sequence continues at coordinate 624,434 of NZ_NIRS01000001.1, forward strand.
CCTCTGTAGGAGCTGCCGCAGGCTGCGATCTTTTGCCTTTGGTCTCTCACCCAAGACTCCCTATAATCGCGCCGTTTTCGTCTACCCTCACGAAGCGTCGTGCAGCAATCAGCTTGTGCGGGGCGCATCGACATTTTTCCGCTATTGAACCGGAGAACTTCCATGCTCAAACGTACCCTGGCTATGGCCGTCGGCCTGACCCTGTCCCTTTCCACCCTGCTGGCACAGGCTGCCGAGACCCTCAAGGTCAGCGCCATTCCCGACGAAGCCCCCACCGAATTGCTGCGCAAGTTCAAGCCACTGGGCGAATACCTCGAGAAGCAACTGGGCATGAAGGTCGAGTTCGTACCGGTGTCCGACTACCCGGCCGTGGTCGAGGCGCTGGCCACCGACCGTATCGACATGGCCTGGCTGGGCGGTTTCACCTTCGTGCAGGCGCGCTTGAAAACCGGCAATGCCATTCCCTTGGTACAGCGTGAGCAGGATGCCCAGTTCACCAGCAAATTCATCACCGCCGATCCAGCGGTCAAATCCCTGGCCGACCTCAAGGGCAAATCGTTCGCCTTCGGCTCGGTCTCGTCGACGTCCGGCAGCCTGATGCCGCGTTATTTCATGCTGCAGGACGGCATCAAACCGGAAACCTATTTCAGCCGCGTCGGTTACTCCGGCGCCCACGACGCCACGGTCGCCTGGGTTCAGGCGGGCAAAGTGGATGCCGGCGTACTCAACGCCAGCGTCTGGGAAAAACTGGTCAAGGCCGGCAAGGTCGACACCGACAAGGTCAAGGTCTTCGCCACCACGCCGGCCTACTTCGACTACAACTGGACCGTGCGCGGCACCCTCGACCCGGCCCTGGCCGAGAAAATCAAGGTCGCCTTCCTCGCGCTCGACCCGGCCAACCCGGAACAAAAGGCGATCCTCGACCTGCAGGCCGCCAGCCGCTTCATCGAAACCAAGCCTGAGAACTACAAGGGCATCGAGGAAGCCGCGCGCGCTGCCGACCTGCTGAAATGACCTTGCATCTGAACCGGGTCAGCCTCACCCACGACACGGGCGTGCGGGCGCTGCATGAGGTCGACCTGCACATCGGCGCCGGTGAACAGGTGGCGATCATCGGCCCGTCCGGCGCCGGCAAGTCGAGCCTGCTGAACCTGCTGGCCACCGCCCTGCGCCCCGGCAGCGGCACGGTCGAGGTGCTCGGCGAGCAAGCCTGGCAGCTCGGCGCCCGACAGCGCCAACGCCTGCGCGCGCGCATCGGCTTGGTGCATCAAGCGCCGCCGCTGCCACCGCGCCAGCGCGTGGTCACGGCGGTGCTGGCCGGCAAACTGGGGCAGTGGGGTTTTGCCAAAAGCCTGCTGAGCCTGCTGCATCCGGTGGATGTGCCCGGCGCACGCGCGGCCCTGGTTAAACTCGATCTGGGCGACAAGCTGTTCGCCCAGTGCCAGCAATTGTCCGGTGGCCAACTGCAGCGCGTGGGCATTGCCCGCGTGCTGTATCAGGCCCCCGACGTGCTGCTGGCCGATGAGCCGGTATCGGCGATGGACCCGGTGCTGGCCGGGCACACCCTGTCGATCCTCTGCCGCCACGCCCGGGAACACAAGGTGACCCTGGTCGCCAGCCTGCATGCGGTGGAGCTGGCGCTGAGCAACTTCTCTCGCATCATCGGTTTGCGCGACGGCCAGATTCTCTTCGATCTTCCCTCTGCCGACGTCGACCACGACTTGCTCGACCGGCTCTACGCCAACGAGCAACTGCAATCCCCGCCCGCTCCGGTGGCGCCCTTGAGCCTGCAGATTCCCCGATGCTGACGCGCGATACACGAGACCCGGCCACCCTGCCCCGCCTGCTGCTCAGCCTGTTGGCGCTTGCCCTGCTGTGGCCCGGCATCCACTTCAGCGAACTGGACCTGGGCGTGCTGCTCAAGGCCGACAGCCAGAGTGAAATGGGCCGTTTCGTTTCGGCCTTCTGGCCGCCGGCCCATGGCGAAGAGTTCCTCCAGTTGCTGTGGCAAGCCACCTTGCAGACCCTGGCCATCGCCACCGCCGGCATGGCCCTGGCCTTGCTGCTGGCCGTGCCCGCCAGCCTGCTCGCCAGCCGCGCCCTGTCGCTGTCGGCCGCTTCGCGCGGTGGCCGCCCGAGCGTCCTGGGCCGGTTGTTGCGCTGGCCGGTGCGCGGGTTGCTGATCTTCCTGCGCAGCGTGCCGGAAATCGTCTGGGCCCTGCTGTTCGTGCGCGCCGTCGGCCTTGGCCCGACCGCCGGGGTGCTGGCCATCGCCATCACCTACAGCGGCATGCTGGGCAAGGTCTACGCGGAAATCTTCGAGTCGGTCGACCAGCGCCCCGCCCACTCACTGCTGCAAGCCGGCAGTGGCCGGTTGGCAGCGTTCTGCTACGGCATCCTGCCCAATGTTGCGGCGGAACTGCTGTCGTACACCGTGTACCGCTGGGAATGCGCGATCCGCGCGTCCGTGGTGATGGGCTTCGTCGGCGCCGGCGGACTGGGCCAGCAGATCGACCTGTCGCTGCGCATGTTCGCCGGCGGTGAAGTGGCGAGCATGCTGCTGACCTTCTTCGTCCTGGTGCTGTTCGCCGACCAGATAAGCCGCCTGCTGCGCTGGAGGTTTGCATGAATCGCCTGATCAACCTGCTGCTGATCCTGGGCATCGGCACCGCGGTCGTCGCCTCGATCCGCTATCTGGGCATCGACCTCGGCGAACTGACGGGCAGCGGAAACCTCAAGCAGATGGGCGCCTACGTGCTGCGCTTTCTCAGCCCGGACCTGAGCGCCGGCCACCTGCAAGCCATCGGCCGTGGCGCCGTGGAAACCATGGCGATGTCCGCCCTCGGCACCCTGCTCGCGGCAGTGTTTGGCCTGCTGTTGGCGCTGCCGGCGGCCGGACGCTTCGGCTGGCTGCTGCAGAGCGCGTCGCGACTTGTGCTCAATGGCCTGCGCGCCATTCCCGAACTGGTGTGGGCCGCGCTGATGGTACTGGCCGCCGGCCTCGGCCCGAACGCCGGCACCCTGGCACTGGCCATGCACACCACCGGCGTACTCGGCCGCCTGTTCGCCGAAGCACTGGAAAACACCCCGCCGCAACCGGCCGAAGCCATTCGATTGCAGGGCGGTAACGTGGTCTGGGCGTTCTGCTACGGCACCCTGCCCAACCTGTTTCCGCAACTGTTGGCGTACATTTTGTACCGCTGGGAGAACAACATTCGCATGGCCAGCGTGCTGGGGTTTGTCGGGGCTGGGGGGTTGGGGCAGATGCTTTATGTGAGCCTTAGCCTGTTTCAGGAGGCTCAGGCTAGTACGGTGATTTTGGCGATGTTGGTGCTGGTGTTTGCGGTTGATGGGTTGAGTAGTTGGAGTCGGCAGCGGTGGGTTAAGGCTTGATGGGGGATTGGGTGGGTTTGCTCATACGATTGCATTTGAGATGAGCAGGCGTTTGTATGGTGTTGGCTACTGCGCTATATGGGCATAACTGGCAGAAAACGGCTGTGGATTCAACCGGTCGTGGCAGGCAGAAATCGGCCAATAGCAGACCTTCGATGTGTCTGGGAAACCCAAGGCGATTCATTGCGGGTGATTTCGATGCAGCATGGACTAAGCTAAATTAGCAGCCTGGGTCAAAATCGCATCAGCGCCAACAACCTAGACTCTCTAGCTTGCTGGAGCATAAGGCCACTAGCAGCAGCCAGTGATCGCCGTTATCCTGACTTCCATATTTTTCGCGCCACGGGACGGATGAATTCGCCCCGCTCTAGCAGGGATGCATAATGGAACTCAGGCTAGTATTCGCCGCAGCAATCTTCCTGGGCTCCTACCTTCCGCTCAGCATCATCCTGTTGGTTCAGGACTTGAAGGTCGACCTCTTCAGTAGGCCTTTTTGCTCAACGCTTTGGCAGATGTCGTCGGAGTGCGAGCTCCCTTTCAACAATTCTGGCCTTTCGATTGGATTTGCACTCTGCTGCCTAGCTTGCTTTTTAACCACCGTCTTTGTGATCTGGTGTAAGCAAGAGCCTCAGAGCATTACTATCATTGAGTCAAAACAAATTCCAACCGACCTGATCAACTACGTAGTGCCCTACATCGTCTCGTTCATGAGCCTTGAATACTCACAATTGACCAAAGTGTTGGGCTTTACGCTATTCATGATGTGGATCTTTTGGCTGTCCTACAAAACAGGTCAAGTCGTCCTTAATCCAATTCTGATTATCCTGGGTTGGAAGCTTTACGAGATCAAATACACGTACCAGAACAGCCCAACTGAGCGCGTAGATAAAGCCTTGGCCAAAACTGAGTTCAAGCCCGCCGCCAACGCCACCATCGACGTCGAATTCATTCAAGAAGTCATAGTAAAAAGGGATTAGCCATGGCAGTGCTGCAGGATCTACACGATTTTGATCTCGAACAAGCAACGGTCAATTTCTGGATATTCAGGCGATACACAAAAGGCACGCCACCAGAGCCCAAATACACGGGTAAATGGGTAAGCCTGGATAACGAGCTCAAACTGGCATTGAAGTCGACGGCAGCGGCCTTCAAAGCGGCGCTCACTGAAACGCTTGAATACGGGTTGCTCGCTGAAAACAATCAATCGAGCGCGCTCACAATTCCGCAGGACGAAACCCATGCAGCCAAGTTCGTCGCAGAGTCGCATGACCAGACTCCAGCCAAGCGAGTCTCCGAAATGGAAGAGCTGGCCAACGCCGAATTCTACGTGGTGAAATTCTCCAGTGCTCAGGGCAATCTGTACTGCGTGCGCAAGACGGATTCCACATGGAAGACCAAGAAGCGAGCTGGTGCCATTCACACCTTTTTCAAATCCAAAACGCTGAAACTTGGTAAGCGTCCGGCAAAGGCATCTGGCCCGAAGTCGGAAATGGCGCAACAACTGATAGCTTCCTTTAACCATCGCCACTTCTAGGGGGATGTTACGCGCGCAAGATGATGGGGCCGTAGTGACAGGACCACCCTCAAAAACAATGGTGATCCGTATAATTACATTAGACGGGGATTTAAGAGGTTTCAGGTACAGCAGGGACTATCGCTTGCGGCCGGCTTCCGTCGCAATTTTTCATAAGTTCGGATCAGTTTTGCGAGTTTTGCTACCAAATGCGGAGCGACAACTCCCGAGTGAATTTGGAAGGGGCAGAATGGGGTGCGCTACGGGGATATATAGGGATAATTAGGGTGTGATGGGGTGTTACGGGGATTATTAGGGAAAATAGGGGGTTATCAGGGGGCGCTATCTCCAGGGTAACTACCGTTCCCGCGGATTAAATGGGGGGAAATGGGGTGTTTGAGAGGGGGATACAGGGAGGCTAGGGGATTTATAGGGTGTTTAGGGGCGCTAAAGGGCGGTACGTGGCGTAGATCTACCCCATTGCAACCAATGCTACGAAAAACCATGTTTTGTGGATGATTTTGGGACTATGCGCCGGAATATTCATAAACGCTCCACGACGCGACCTGATGTAATTACACCGGTTGCCACCGATGTGGTAACAACGCCTCAATCTCACTCGCTCGCTGCGCGGGCAGCCGCGTCAGAACATCCTTCAGATAGGCGTACGGATCATGTCCATTTAGCCGTGCTGACTGGATCAAGCTCATGATTGCAGCCGCACGTTTGCCGCTGCGTAGTGACCCGGCGAACAGCCAGTTCGAGCGCCCAAGTGCCCATGGCCGGATTTGATTTTCACACCAATTATTGTCTATGGGCACGGCGCCATCCTCGAGATATCGGATCAACGCGACCCAGCGTTTGAGGCTGTAATCCAGGGCTTTGGCGATGGCCGACCCTTCGGGTACGAGTTCGCGCTGGGCAATCATCCAGGCGTGTAGCGCCTCGATTATCGGAGCCGCTTTTTCCTGCCGTATTCGGTGCCGCATGTCCGGTTCTAGGTCTTTTACTTCACGCTCTATTTCGTAAAGTGCGGCGATGTAATGCAGCGCTTTTTCGGCGACTTGGCTCTTGTTGGTCGCGTGAAGGTCGAAGAACTTGCGGCGAGCATGGGCCATGCAGCCGATCTCCGTGACGCCCAGATCAAAGCTCGCCTTGTAACCGGCGAAGTCGTCGCAGACCAGCTTGCCGTGCCAGTTGTTCAGGAAGGTTCGGGCGTGTTCGCCGGCGCGGCTCGGGCTGAAGTCGTAAACGACTGCCGCCAAGTCGGCGAACTGGCTGGTTGCGTAGGCCCAAACGTAGGCTCGGTGGGTCTTCTTGGCGCCCGGCGTCAGCATCTGTACCGGCGTTTCATCGGCGTGGATCACGCCATGCTCGAGCACTGCTACGCGCAGCGCATCCACCAGTGGCTGTAGCTGCACGCCGCAGGCGCCAACCCATTGCGCCAAGGTCGAACGGGCGATCGCCAGACCAGCTCGGCCGAAAATTTTCTCTTGTCGATACAGCGGCAGATGGTCAGCAAACTTGGCCACCATAACGTGGGCCAGCAGGCCTGCCGTAGGGATGCCTTTGTCGATGACATGCGCCGGTACCGGTGCCTGGATCAACGTCTCGCACTGCTCACAGGCCCATTTCCCACGGATATGGCGTTCGACGGTAAACACGCCGGGGGTGTAGTCGAGCTTTTCGCTGGCATCTTCACCGATGCGCTTGAGGGCGCAGCCGCATTGGCAATGGCTGTTGTCCGGTTCGTGGTGGATCAGCGTACGAGGAAACTGCGCTGGCAGCGGCGCACGCTTGGGTTGCTGACGCACTTTGGCCGCAGTCGGCGTTGATTGCAGTGCCTCAAGTTCAGCTTCGATAGCCGCGATGTCGGTGTCGATCAGGTCATCGAGCAAGCTAGCTTGAGCAGGACTTAGTTGTTCGCTGCGCTTGGCAAACTTGAAGCGCTTGAGCAGCGCGATCTCATGGGTCAGTTTCTCGTTGACTGTTTTGTGATGGTGGATTTGTTTGTCCATCGTCTCGACGCGCTGCATCAACTGCGCGGCCAGAGCACGCAGTTGTTCAGGGTTCAGTTGGTCGAGATTCGGGGCGGAAGTCATGCCGCTGATTTTGCCAGAGCAGGCATTAGGCGACGATAGGTTGATCGGACAATTGTGCTGGCGAGCTGGCCATGACAGAACTTAAAGCACAGTGATGACGCCGCCGGCACCGACTCTTTGCCACGGTAATCCGAGTATCAGGGCCTGAAGTTGCTCGGCGTCTAATTCAAGCTCTGAACCGTGTCGGACACCCGGCCAGAAAAAGCGCCCCTGGTGCAATCGACGTGCTGCCAGCCAGATGCCGACGCCGTCATGCACCAGCACTTTCATCCGATTGGCGCGGCGGTTGGCGAAGAGATAAGCACAGTGCGGCTTCGCCGCACCGAACACGGCCACTACCCGTGCAAGCGCGGTGTCGGTGCCCGCGCGCATGTCCATCGGCTCGGTGGCGAGCCAGATGGAATCGATGCGGATCATCAGATTAATCCCCGGACGAATCGGGCACATCCCTCGGGATCGTTGACGGGCCAGTTCACCACGAGGCTCCCATGCTCGCTTGGCACGTCGATTCTGATCGATGGCTCGGGACGATCATGAACGCAGGGTTCTAGTTTCAAAGGGATAAAAGCGGGCAGGTTTTTACTGTCCGCGTCGCGATAAAGCGGAATCCATTTACGCACGAGATTGGCATTGATCCCGTGGCTCAGCGCGACGCTTGCGATGGACGCACCAGCGTGCAGACATTCCTGAACGACTTGGGCTTTGAAAGGTTTGGGGTAAGAGTGTCGTTGGCGCATGGCGATCCGCTTAATAAGGCTAAAAATGGTGTCCACTTAAATAGGTGTCCACCATCGCCCTAAGCGTTGGGATCAGAAAGGTGTGTTGGCCGGACGCTTACGAAACTTGATGAGGCGCCCAGCTTCCACATCGCGAAGGACTTCGACATGGCGGTGCTGGAAGACACCATATTCATCAAACACAAACCCAGCTTTGAATCGATATTGAGCCACAAGGCAGCCCACCAGGAAGACTTTACTCAGCTCCTAGCTCAGGCTGATTTCCAAGCGCTTTTCACCACTACCGACGCGGTGAGCGCCTACGTTGGGACAAATGCCATGCAGCTTCGCAGGGCGTCGGCCATCAAGATGAAGGGCCATTATCTGGACGCAAGATTCATGGGTAATCTGCGACGCGAGCACGCTAATTTTGGCCTAAACATCCCCTTCCAAGCTGACGGAAAAATCGCGCCTACGCCAGAAAGCTGCCCTGATATTTTCAAAGCACTACTGGATCACCGGCTGAAATCTCACTTCTCTGAAAAGATCTATGACGTTCAGAACACCGCTGAGACAGGGATTTGAGTGTTGATAAGGGAGGGCCACATGTCCTCCTTTTGATAATTACCCTATGCCCGGACGGCAAAACTCCTCAAGCCTCGGACCCAAAGCCCTCTTGACGTAGATCAGTTCACTTTCAGAGGAGCAGGCAAGCAGTTGCACAATCCGGAATCGCCCCGCTCATGATGACAAGGATGACTACATACGAGGACGCGGGAGAAATGGGTTCGTGGTGCAGCCCAAGCTCAGTCCGGTAATACCTTCCAGGCAGCCTGATCCCGATCACAGCGGCCGAAAAAGGTGAATTGCCCTCGGTTTTCCAGACACATCCAAGGTCTGCAATTGGCCGAATTTGGTCGCTCGTGTACGGCAGCATAACGGACGTTCAGCATCATTAGTCTTATGGTCTGTCCTCGATTGTTATGTAGTCCTGGTGAACGTCCTTTTTTTGACAAGGGTGATCCGTAGTTAAGCGCCCTAAATTTGAATATCATGCTCAAATCCATTGAAACTGCTGACGCTAATTTGAGGGGATGAATGCCCCCAAATAGGAGAAATTTATGAGCATCGCTGGTATCCGTTCCAATCGAGGTGACATTTACCAGACGTTGGTGGCATTTGATTGGGCATTGACAGTATTATCCGATCAAGACTTTCAATGGCTCGAAATAGATTCGATCAGCTATTCCGTAGATGATGTGGTAGTAGGCAAAACTGACGGCACTCTGATTGCGTGCCAGTGCAAAAAAAATCAAACCGATTTCAAATCTTGGTCGATAAGCGATCTTGCAGATGAGTTGGGCAAAGCCTCCTGCTTGCTGGAAGATAATCCGAACGTCAATGTTCGTTTCTATTCAAGAAACAACTTTGGCCCTCTTGCAAAATTAAGAGAGCACAGTTCTACCCAGCATAACGAAGCGAGCTACCTAGCAAGTCTAGGCCAAGAGCACCAAGCAGTAGATAAAAGTTTTTCGGCGCTACTTGCTAAATTCTCCTCCAATCTTTCCACCTATAAATTCCTGTGCCGAACGAACTTTATTACCAGTGATGACCTAGATCGTATGGTGGAACTGCTCCGCGAACGCTTACGCAACATGGTGAGCAATACTGACGCTGCATTCGCGGCACTTTGGGCTAGCCTCGACCAACTCGGCGCGCGCACAGGGGGCGATAGCACAACTACAGCCTCGCACCACCGATTAACTAAAAGCGACCTGAAGACTATTCTTCAAAAGGCGGGAGCAACACTAGTTCCGCCAATGAATCTTGCTGAGGTACGTCTTTCTTTTTTCAGTACATCTGCCATTGGCAGATCGTGGCGAAGGGATATTGCGGGAAAACGTATTTCCAACCCAACCCTGGATGAGCTACTTGTATCCATTGATGATAAAAAAAAATCCATCTTGCTGACGGGCCTTCCGGGATCGGGTAAAACGTGCGTGATGCTTGCGTTACAAGAAACATTGGAGAAGCGGGCCGAGAGCAATTCTGACATCGTGCCACTCTTTATCCAGTCCCGCGAATTCGCCGACCTGGCTACATCGGAAGATCGTCTAGCCCAAGGCCTTTCTGAGCAATGGGTCGAAAAAGCTGCTCGATTGGCTGAAAACGCTCAAGTGATTGTAGTAATTGACTCTTTGGATGTGCTCTCCATCGCCCGCGATCATCGCGTTCTTCAATATTTTCTTGCGCAGATAGACCGCCTGCTATTGATTCCTAATATTACTGTCGTTACTGCCTGCCGTGACTTCGACAGGCAGTACGACCGGCGAATTTCGGAACGACAATGGGATTGCGAATTGAAGTGCCAACCGATGGACTGGGAGGCCGACATTGCACCATTACTTGATACGCTAGGGATTGCGACAGCAACTATTGATGGCGCCACTCGCGTACTGATAAGAAATCCACGCGAACTAGCATTGTTTGTTGAACTGGCCCAACGAGGCGGTAGCTTCAACGTTGTGACTAGCCAAGCACTGGCACAACGTTATCTCGATACGATCGTGCGAGCCGACAACGCTTTGGGAGATGCGGCAATACAAGCAATTGAAACAATTGCCTCGGAAATGCTGAAATTAAGAAGCTTGGCGGTGCCGCATCAGCGCTTTTCAGCCTCTCAAGACATTCAGCGGAAACTGTGTAGCTTAAACGTGCTGCGAGAAACCCAGGATGGAAAGCTGACATTCGGACATCAAACCCTATTGGATGTATTGGTGATAAGCGGAGCCGTGCGAACTGGCGTTACTTTGAATAAATTCATACATGGCTTGCCGCCAGTACCCTTTGTACGCCCCAGCATCCGCAGTTTTGTCGCACAGTTGGCACTAGGTGAGCGTCGCGAATTTAGAAAACAACTTAGGTCCGTCTTGACTGGTAGCGCGGCCTTCCACATCAGACGCCTAGTAGCGGAGTCATTTGCCGAGCAGATGCCCCAGGAAGAAGACTGGCCATTGCTACGTGATTTGCGGGAAAAACACCGTGATATTTTTCAGGTGATCTATGCCTTGGCTAGTGCGATTGAGTGGCATCGTTTCTGGCTCAAACATCTGGTTCCAACTCTGAAGTCTGCCCAGGATTCCGACGGATTGATTGGGCATGCTTATCGCATTGCTCAATGGAGCAATGAAGATTGTGCGGGCGTGTTGTCATTCTGGATGGATGCGCTTTCACTAGGCTGGCTTGATAGGAATGAAATTGCTGACCGACTCGGAATCCACCTGTCTGAAATCAAATTAGAAAATATGGCACTGGTTGTTCCATTGCTTGAGCGGCTGATCAATATGCCGCTAACTGAGCACAGCGTTCTTGGCCGGGTCATCGCTAGATGCGTGGAGGCAGGTGTAGTGGAAGATGCCCTGCTCTGGCAGTATATCTCAGGTGACATTAACGACGAGGATTTACTTAAATTCAGACTCAATAACAAGTTACGTTGCCAAAAACATGAATTCGGGGGGCGGGATGAAAAATTTATAGGTAATCGTATGTTGCAATCCATTGCCTTGCTGGATTTAGCAATAGAGTCAATCGAGCACTGGAGCAATGTTCGCGCCTTACGCTATGGTACTCGCGTAGGCTACAGAAATGGTTTTTTGAACGAGAGCTCATACGAAAATTTGCATAGCCAAAGAGATACAGTTCACTCGAGCAGCATGAATGTTCTACTTGATGCAGTTGAGGCAGCTATTCTGCAGCAAGCCAAAAACAACTCAGACTGGTGGCAAAAAAACCAAGAGCGTCTTTGTTTTAATCATGAAGGAGCGTTGCTGTATTTCGCCATACTCGCCTGCACTGCCTCGCCTGCGGCGAATATTGAAATAGTAGCCCGTATGTTGTGTGATACAAGGATGTTGGAATTTGAATTATCTTACGAACTTGGTTCGCTAATACAGTCGGCATTCAATCTTTTGGCCGCGCCAGTGCAAGATGCAGTCATAACGAGCATTTTAACTATTTGGAACGAAGAGGTTACCGAGGAATCCACACTCTGGGTATTGAGAGCGCAAGCGGAACTGATTTTGCCGATTCCTTGCTACCTGCGCTCCCCCGAAGTGCAAGCGGTGGTGGATTCATATGAGGAAAAAGCAGGAGTACTGGTTCGTCAGCCGAAAATCCGTTCGGCTGGCGGTATGGTAAGCGCACCATTCTCATTTGAAATATTTTTAGGTGCGAGCGATAGTGGGGTATTGAAATTATTAGCGCACTACAACGGATACTCGAATTGGCATATGGCTGACTTTCTTATGGGGGGCGAGCGGGAGGTTGGCTCGCAATTGCGAGAGGCCTCATCTCGGAACCCCTCCCGATTCTTGGGCTTTTTGTCTATTCACTGGTTAGTAATTCCAAAAAATTTTCGTGATGACATTATGGATGGGGTAGCTACATATCTAGCTTATCGTTATGGAAATTTACGTCCCAACGATGCATGGCAATCGGCCGAAGAGCCTCAGGTCTCGCTCTTGGTATGCCGAATTTTTGATGAGCTAGAGCTTCATTCAGCCGAATGGCAACACAAACGCTCCACGGCCAAAGCACTTGAAGCCTGTGCAAACGTCATACAGGATACTCGAGAGGCATCGCGGCTCATATATTTGGCCGAAGACTTTGTGGGACTTCAAGAAGCTGATCCAGTCGAGGGGGATGGTGTAGATTTAATAGATCTAGGAATCAATATGGCAAAGGGAGAAGTTTCTGACGCCTTGATGATCTTGGCTAATAATTTTCTAAAGCGCGGTATTGAGTTTCCTGAATTGTTAGCACCCATATTGCGCCGCTTTGCGAGTGACGAACACCCTGCTATCCGTGCCATGATCTTACGTCGCTTACCGTATTTGCAAATCACTTATTTCGATCTAGGATGGGAGTTGTTCGATCTCGCCATACAAGATGGAGGTGGACTTTGGCAAGTCGCCGAACCGTGTCTTTATTATTCTTACCACAATCATTTTGAAGTAGTAAGACCTCTGCTAGCGCGTCTTCGCAACAAGGGAAGCGGCAAAGACCTAGAAACATGGGGACGTATTTCGGCTTTAGCTACCATGACTCAGCACATCAACTTTGCTGAATTCCTAGGAGACTTGAACGCTCTGAATAACACAGACGCTTGGCGTGGTGCAGCAACCGTGTGGACAAACCATGGAAATATTCGGCAGAATCGAGAACAGTGTCTTACCGGTATAAAGTCAGGTTTAAACACAGGCGGCACTCGTGCCCTAGACGTTGCCGAGCAGATGACTCAAATATTCAACGATGAAGCTGATGCGATTTCGGTTCCAATAGAACTAATTGATTGCTGTTTTTCAGTATTTGAAAATGATGAAGGTAGCGAAAATAGACATCATCGTCTCTTCGGATTTCATGAATGGCTTAACGCGATTGTACAAAATGATCCAGAACAAGCTTTGTACGCAACCGAACGCTATCTAGCTTATGTCCGTCATGAAAAACGACATTTATTTGATCATAAAAATAGTCTTACCCAGCTTATGACCCGGCTCTTTGCGGAAGCAGAAGAACGAGAAGAATCTGACTGTGGCGCGATGCTGCAGCGCGTTGTGGGAATACAAGACACTTTACTTTCACTTGGAGTCAACGGCGTAGTCGATTGGCTGAAGGCTGCCGAACGACCGTGATTGGTAGCATGCAGTCGAAACTGATCTTTACATGCCATGTTGTACAGGACGGAGATGCCTACCTGGGTGGGTGTCATAGCCCACCAGATGTACTCATTTCGCTCGCCCTCAACTCCCAATTTAGACTTGGATTTCTACTCAGCAAAAAGTGGTCAGCAAAAGAGGACAGATTAATTTTTCATCATGAGCGGCTGCCTTTAGCGAGTAGCGGTCCTTGGTCGAACGTCCGTATATGGACTCCTCCTCGTTGCAAGCCTCCTTCGCTTTGGCGCCCGTGCCGACTGCACACGTATATTCGACCTCTTACTGCGGCATCGTTTTGATGCAGGGCCATGATGGGCTATTCGCGCGTCAGCTCCCAATCGCTTTTACGTGCTTTACGCACCTGGACGTTAAAGGGTTTTGCCGACGCCGGTTCGACCGGTTTGCCATTGCTCGGGTTGCTTCGCAATCGTGGTGTGTGGGGCTTCTCCCGGGATGAATGGATCAGGCCGCTGCCCGACCCGGTTGGTAATCAGTGCCATTGCGCAGCATCGCCCAAGCCATGCGTGCAGTTTTGTTGGCCAGTGCGATGGCGGCCACGTTGGGATGTGAGCGCTCGGCTAAACGGACAGCCCACTGGCTGAGTCGATCGTCTTTGGATTTGGCTGTGCGCAGTGCCGACCGCGCACCGTGGATCATCAGCGTTCGCAGATAAGCATCCCCACGTTTGCTGATGCCAAGCAGTCGATCCTTGCCGCCAGAGCTGTGTTGCTTTGGCGTCAGCCCTAGCGAGGCGGCCAGTTGTCGGCCGTTAGCAAACTGACTGGCATCACCGATGGCAGCAACTAGCGCAGTGGCAATCATCGGGCCGACGCCACGCAGTTGTTGCAAACGGACGGCCGATGGCTCACTTGCCGCGATCGCAGATATCTCGCCATCGAGTTCGCTCACGCGCTCATCAAGTGCGCGCAGGTCATCCCACAAGCCATTCAGCAGACGACGAAAGCGTGCCGTCAAACCGTTATCTGCATCTTCTAGCCAGCACGGTATTGCGCGACGCAGCATCAGTAATTCCTTCGGCGCAACGAGACCGTACTCGGCGATCAGCCCACGAATCTGATTGGCTTTGGCCGTCCGCTGCTCGATTAAGCCGGCCCGGATGCGATGCGTCGCCTGGATATCCTGTTGTTCGATGGTCTTGACGGCGACGAAGCGCATGCTGGGGCGGCTCATCGCTTCGCAGATTGCCTCGGCATCGTTGGCGTCGTTCTTGTTGCTCTTGACGTACGGTTTGACGAACTGCGGCGCGATCAGCCTCACCCGAAATCCGCGTGCTTGTAGTTGCCGCGCCCAATGGTGCGCACCACCGCAACTTTCCATGCCGATCTCACAGCCGGGTTCGATCTTCTCCAGCACCGTTTGCAGCCAGCGATCGCGAGGCAGACGCTGCCGCCAGACTGGCTGCTCATGACGATCCACGCCGTGGATCTGAAACACGTTCTTGGCCAAGTCGACCCCAATGCGCATAAGCTTCATGTGTGGACTCCTTCTCACGGTTGACTGCGGTTCGCACCTTCAGTCTGGCACTCAAGATGCCGAGGTGAGGAGGAGTCCATCCCATTGCTATTGGCCGTTCTCTGCCGGTCATGGTTACAAAGCCTGCTGGTTAAATCCGATGCAACCGGTGGCCTAGTGGGCTGCAATTCCGCACCTGACGACCATTCCACTACTGCCCGCGCAAAAAACCCTTCCTGCGCGTCAACACAGGAAGGGTTTTTTGTTAGCGGCTGATCACTCTTTAGCCTGGCTCAACTTGGTAAACAACTCAGTCGGTACTTTCTTGCCATTGGAGGTGTACTGATTGGTGCGGAACTTGTACACCTCACCCTCGGACAGGAAGCCGTCGCCATTGGCGTCCATCGCCTTGAATTCCTCTGTGCCCTTAGGTGCCACGGCCAGCAGTTCCTTGAGCGACACGCGGCCGTCGTGGTCGGCGTCGGTGCGGGCGAAAGACGCATCGCCGCACTTGCCTTCACCGCACTTGCCTTCGGCCTGGGTCTTTTGGGCGCTGGCTTCGCCGGCACCGCACTTGCCTTCGCCACACTTGCCTTCGCTGGTCTTCTCGGCGGAGGCCAGTTGATAGCCCTGAGGCAGGGCTTCGGCGGAAAACGCCGAGGATGCGAAGTTGATACCGCCGACCAGTGCTACAGCGATCAGGCCAATACGGGTTTTGTTCGACTGGATACGAGACATGTTGATACTCCGGATCAATGGCGTGGCGGGACCACTATTGGTCGTACCACAAGGGTTGATGAACCTGGTTGCGAGGTGCGTTGTGCTTCTCGCTTTGGCAGGTCTATTTGGCCCCAGTGGTGTATCCGGGCTGTATCCGTGATGAGTGGGTTTTGTAGGGTTGTAGTCGGATTTCGTGCGCTGATACACAGCGATACACGAAAGCAGGTCTTCAGTTGGCTGGGGATGTTTTTTGCTCGCGAGGGGATCGCTCGACATTGCCCACGAGCGCTTGTTTAAAAAGGTTGTAGGTTGTTTCCGGCGGGCTACAAGACCTTGCGTCGTTGCCTACGGGTACGCCAGAATCCGCCGGCTTGTGCGCCTTGCCCCTGGTCTCTATCGTTTCCGCGCCACTGCCCATCAGTGGTCGGGTTTAGCAGCCCGGGGTTGTAAGCAAGGTGCACATGCTCCTGTCAGTCAGGTATTCCTATGCCTG
Source organism: Pseudomonas laurylsulfatiphila (assembly GCF_002934665.1). Classification (GTDB taxonomy): domain Bacteria; phylum Pseudomonadota; class Gammaproteobacteria; order Pseudomonadales; family Pseudomonadaceae; genus Aquipseudomonas; species Aquipseudomonas laurylsulfatiphila. The sequence continues at coordinate 640,561 of NZ_NIRS01000001.1, forward strand.
CATTTGATGGTGGCTGTGCGCAGGGCGCCTTCGGGCGCGCCGGCTTTGCTAGCTTCCCCGGTCTGCTAACCTGCGCACAGCTGCCTCCTTCTCGTTTAGCAGCAAGAGGGTTGGCACCCAATCAGAGAAGCAAGCATATGTTCAAGGTCACCCCCAACCCGCCGGACACCGATCCCACATCCCCCTGCGAACCCGACTCAAACAAGTTCAACGAGGCGGCCGAATCCGCCTTCCACGTCCCCTCCACCGCCGACATCAAGGCCACACCGCGCACACCTGGCACTCTGTTTACCGTCGACCCCGAGGCCGATACCGAAACGCTGATGGTGTATCTGGTCGAGACGCTGGCCTCGGTCGATGTGATGGTGCATCAGTTGGTGGATCATCTGGACGGTGGGTCGCGCAATGCCCTGTTGGGGATTTCCAATAGTGTGATGCTGGCGGAGATTACGGCGAATCGGGTGTTGGATCAGATTGATCCGCGTGAATAGACACGGTCAATTGTAGGAGCTGGCTTGCCAGCGATGGCGGCGGCACATTCACCATCGCATCGCCGGCAAGCCGGCTCCTACAGGGTTGTGTGTGTGTGATGTTGGCTTAGTTCGGGTCGAGTAAGCCGCCGCTCCAGTGACGCGACATCCGGCTGCCGGTGAATTTTGCTACGCCCATGCCCTGGGCGATCAGTCGGTCGCGATGGCGCGTCACCAGGCGCCCTGCTTGTTCGGCATGCAGGACCACTTCGGAAGTCGGGTCGCCCGGGGTTCTGAGGATCCGGGCAAAGCGCTGCCCTTCTTCGACGAAATCTCCCAGCTCCTTTTCGAAGATCAGCACGCCGGGTTGCGGGGCGATGAGGGTTTCCATGTGGCCCATTTCCACGGCTTCGACAGGCCAGTCCGCAGGCGTCACGGACTCATCGATGACGCCGAACGCGCACAACCAGTGGTACAGCCCTTCGGCATCGGACTCGGCGAAACGGTCGTTGACATCGCCCTGCCCGCGCAGCTCCAGGGTCGCGGCCATGCGCCCTGTTGTGACGCCGTCGCGTAGCCACGGGGCGATGATGGTTTCTTCGAACGAGCCGTCGCCGCCTTCATCCCAGATGATCGCCACGTCCATCTTCATCGCCGCCGCCAGTTCGCGACCGCGGGGCCAGAAACTGCGGTGTACGTAGAGGTACGGCAGGGCTTCGTCGTCGGTGTGCAGGTCGAGCATCACGTCGGCCGGGGCGGCCAGTTGCACCAGTTGCTTTTGCCATTGCTGGACGCAGGTCGAAGGTCGCGCCATGGCCGCCGACTGGTCGAACGCGCGATTGAAGTTGTGCCCGGTCGCGTCGTGGTAACGCCCGAGTATCCGGCCCTGGCGAAACTGTCCGATGCCCAGTGGATTGGCTTGTGGCACCACGGTTACCTGGCCCTTGAGCCGACCTTGGGCTTCGGCGATCTGTAGCCGTTGCATCAGCACATGCAGGACCAGCATCCCGGCGATTTCATCGGCATGCACCCCGGCCTGCAGGTGCACGTTCGGCCCGCTGCCATCGCCGGCATAGCGCCAGGCACCGACCCGCACGGCATCGCCGTTGTTGTTGCTGACACTGAACGAAATATCCTGCGGCATTGGTTTTCCCTCCTGTCATGACCGTTGAAAAACGCTGTATCGCGGCTGTCGAGGCTGGTGATTGAACAGGTGTTCAACTAAGCTCGACTGCGTGGAAGCTCATCCAGGGACAGCCTTGTGACAACCGATGCCCCGAAAAACCGTCGCGCCGAACCCGAAGACCGCCGCGAAATGCTGGTGGCGGCCACCCTGCGCTGCCTGGGCCGCGACGGTCACGCCGGGATCTCCGTGCGGCGCATCGCCACCGAAGCCGGGGTGTCCGTGGGTTTGCTCAACCATCACTTCGGCAGCATCGAGGCATTGATCGCCGACACCTACCAGCGGCTCGCGAGCGAACTGACCACGGCCCTGCTCCAGGAAATCGAACAGGCACAGACACCTGCGCAGAAGATCGATGCCTTTCTCGAAGGCTCGTTTTCGCCCAGGGTCATGGACCCGAAACTGCTCGGGGTGTGGGTGGTGTTCTGGAGCCTGATCCGTCACTCCGAACACGTCAGCCAGTCCCATGAAAAAAGCTACCGCGCCTACCTCGATCTGATCCGCCAGTTGCTCGACGGCCTGGCGGCCAGCGAAGGCTTTGTGATTCACGACACGCGCCTGGCCGCCATCGGCCTATCGGCGATGCTCGACGGTCTCTGGCTCGAGTGGTGCCTGAACCCCGAGACCTTCAGCGCCGCCAACGGACTGCATATCTGCCGTTGCTGGATAAAGGGGCTGCGTCACGGAGCATTCAGCACCGACGACGTCCTGTGACGGGTGCCGGCCGAAGATCATCGCCAGGGTGCCACTGACGGCGATCAACCCGGCGCCGATCATCAGTGACGTGTCCATCAGCGTGCCCCAGACCAGGCTCGACAGGGCAAACGCCCAGATCAAGCCGGTGTATTCGAACGGCGCGAGCAAGGTCGCGGTGGCGCGGCGGAAACTGGCGAACAGCAGGAACTGGCCGATGCCGCCCACCAGGCCGGCGCCGAGCATGCCCAGCCAGGCCGGTGTCGGCGAGGGTGTGTAAGTCCACGGCAGCGCCACCGCCATGCAAATCACGAACACCACGTTGGTGATCAGCATCTGTTCCAGCACGGAGGTCTGGTCATCCACCTGACGCAGCTGGATGTAGGTGAACGCCCAGCACATCGCCGCCAGCAGGGTCAAGACGATCGGCAACGGCTCGGTCATGTGGTCGGGGCGACAGGCAATGACCACTCCGACGAATCCGACGATCAGGCTGAACCACTGCCAGCCGCTGGCGCGCTCCTTGAGAATCACCGCCGCGAGCACCGTGACCATGATCGGCGCGGAAAAATACAGGGTGGTCATCTCGGCCAGGGTCAGGTCCCGGGCCGCTGTGTAGTACAGCACCCAGGCGACAATCGACAGCAAGCCGCGCACCACCAGCAGGCGCCGGCTCGGTGAATGCCAGGCCCGCTGGATAACCCGCGAACGCCCCGCCAGCAGCACGGCCACGACCACAACGGCGGCGCGCCAGAACAGAATGGTGACCACCGAATAATCGGCCACCAGCCACTTGATGACTGCATCCTGCAACGACAGGAACGCATAGCCCAGGGTGCACAGGCCAATGCCCTGCAGCGAGCGGTCGACGTTGGACGAACTCATCAGGCCGACCTGCGCACAGGCGTTCCGCGCCGCTCGGCGAAGGCAAACAGCGCTTCGATCAGGAAGGTCAGGCAGACGTAGACACCGGCCACCAGCAACAGGGGTTCGTACACTTGCAGGGTTTGCGCGCGGACCACGTTGGCGGCGCCGAGCAGGTCGATCACGGCGATGGTCGAGGCCAGTGCCGTGGACTTGAGCAGCATCACGGTCTCCCCCGCCAGGGTCGGCAACAGCAGACGCAGGGCCCGGGGCAAGCGCACCCGCAACAATGACTGGCGCGCGGTCATGCCAAAGGCCGACGCGGCCTCCATTTCCCCCTTGGGCACCGCCAGCAGGCCACCGCGAATCACTTCGCCGACATAGGCCCCCATCGACACCACCAGGGCGAACACGATGTACCAGTAGCCATCGCGCAGGTAAGGCCAGAGGAAGCTGCCGCGAATCAGCGGGAACTGGGCAAACAGGCTGCCCAGCCCGTAGTAGTAGATGTAGATCTGGATCAGCAACGGCGTGCCGCGCGTGACGCTGGTGTAGAACAGGCTGACCTTGGCGATCACCTTGTTTTTCGAGATCCGCGCCAGCGCCACCAGCACCGCCAGCAGGTAACCGAACACACTGGAGACCAACAGAATGATGAGGGTGGTTTGCAGCCCCCGGCCCAACAGCGCCCCGTATTCAACTATCCACGCTGGAATCATTTCATTCTCTCTGCCGGTTCAGTCAACAAGAGGCATCCAGCGACGAATGCGTCGCTCCAACCGTCCCGAAAGATAGTTCGACGCCAAGGTCACCGCGTAGTACAGCGCGGCAGCCGTGAGGTAGAACAACAGATAGTGGCGCGTCGAACCCGCGCCTTGCTTGGCGGTGTACAGCAGCTCGTTGGTGCCGACCACGCTGATCAGCGCGCTGTCCTTGATCAGGTTGATCCACAGGTTGGCCATCCCGGCCATGGCGTAAGGCGCCATGATCGGCAGCGTGACCCGGCGGAACAGACCGAAACCGTTGAGGCCGAATGCCTTGGCCGCTTCGATCTGGCCGAAGGGAATCGCCTGGATCGCCGCGCGGAAAATCTCCGAAGCGTAGGCGCCCTGCACCAGCCCCAGCACGACGATGGCCGCCAGCGGGCCGCTGACGTTCACCACGCCGTAGCCGAGTTTGGTCATCAGCGAATTGAGGAGCATGGAGCCGACGTAGTACAGCAACAGAATCAGCAGCAACTCGGGCACCGCGCGGAACAAGGTGGTGTAGCCGCGCATCAGCGCTGCAATCGGCTTCGGTGCGCCGAGCTTGAGGCACGCCACCACCAGCCCGATGGCCAGCCCGAGCACAAAGGCCCCGGCGGAAATCTGCAGGGTCATCCAGAGCCCCTTCAACAGCGCACTGCCCCATCCCTGTTCGGTGAAATTGATCAGATCGAACATTGCCGGCATTTCAGTCTCCAGTATGCGGTCATGAACACACCGCCGGATTCTGTGGGAGCGAGCTTGCTCGCGATGAGGCCATGCCAGTCAATATCAATGCTGACTGAACCACCGCTATCGCGAGCAAGCTCGCTCCCACAGGGATCTGCTTTTCCTCAGGACTTGCGTTTAGCCAGTCATCAGAACGCCGGCTTCACGCTGGTGCCGAAGTAGCTCTGGGACAGCTCGTCGTAGTCCTTGCTCGCCAGCAACTCCTGGATGGCCTTGTCGAGTTTGGCCTTGAGTTCGGTGTCGTCCTTGCGCAGGCCGGCGCCTACGCCTTTGCCGAAGATCGGGTCGTAAGGCACGGTGCCGAGGTAGGCCAGGTCCTTGGCATCCGGGGTCTTGACGAAGGCGGCCATGGCGGTGCCGTCGGCCATCATCAGGTCGATGCGGCCGGCAATCAGGTCGGCGTTGGCCGAGTCCTGGGTGTCGTAGTACTTAACGTCGGCGATTTTTTCGTAGTAGGTCTTCAGGTAGCTGGCGCTCACGGTCGAGTTCTGCACGCCGATGATCTTGCCCTTGAGGTCATCCGGGTACTTCTTCACCGACGTCTCTTTCGGGCCGACGACGGCAATCGCCGAATCGTAGTAGGCCTTGCTGAAGGCGATCTGTTTTTCCCGTTCTTCGGTCACCGACATCGAAGAAAAGATCACGTCGATCTTCTTCGCCAGCAGCGACGGAATGATGCCGTCCCACGCCACTTCCTTGATCTCGCAATCGGCTTTCATTTCGCTGCACAGCTTGTGGATCAGGTCGACTTCAAAGCCCTTCCACTCACCGTTGGCCTGCTTTTCGGTGTACGGCGGATAGGGTTCGGCGGCCACCGCGAAACGGATCGGCTGTGCCTGAGCCGCGCTCATGCCGGCCAGCAGTACGCAGGCTGCACCGGTCAACCAGTTTGCAAAACGTCGATTTCCCATGTTGTTTTCCCGTCTTTTTATGATGAGTTAGCGAGTCTGATGAGCGTTGACGAATTGCCGGCAACGCTCGCTGCGTGGGTGTACGAACACTTCGTCCGGCGAACCGGTTTCCTCGATCAGCCCTTGATGCAGGAAGGCGACTTTGGAAGAGACATCGCGTGCGAACGCCATTTCATGAGTCACCAGGATCATGGTCCGGCCTTCTTCGGCGAGGGAGCGGATCACCCGCAGCACTTCCCCGACCAGTTCCGGGTCGAGTGCCGAGGTGGGTTCATCGAACAGCATGACCTTGGGCCGCATGGCCAGGGCCCGGGCGATGGCCACCCGTTGTTGCTGTCCCCCGGAGAGAAACGCCGGGTACTCGTTGCGCTTGGCCGCAAGCCCGACGCGTTCAAGCAGGGCTTCGGCCCGTTCGGTGGCCTCCGCACGGCTTTCACGCAAGACCTGGGTCGGCGCTTCGATGAGGTTTTCCAGCACCGTGCGATGGGGCCAGAGGTTGAAGTTCTGGAACACCATGCCCAGGCTCGACCTGATGCGCACCAGCTGTTTGGCGTCCGACACCAGCGGTGCGCCGGGACGATTCTGGTTGAGGTGAATGCTTTCGCCATCGACCAGGATGCGCCCCTGGTCCGGCACTTCGAGCATGTTGATGCAGCGCAGCAAGGTACTCTTGCCCGAGCCGCTGGCACCGATCAGGGAGATCACCTCGCCTTCGCGGGCGGTCAGGGAAACGCCCTTGAGCACTTCAATATTGCCGAAGCGTTTGTGCAGGCGATCGACCTCGATCATGGTCCTGGCCGCGGCCGGTTCGACGGTTGCGGTACTGGTCACCGTGCCGATTACCGGCCTCGGCGCTTCGCCGTTGAGTACCTGGACAAAGCCGCGAATGCGCTGGCAGGCCTGGGCCAGTCGTTCTTCGCTGAGGGTGAACGAAAGCCGTACAAAACCCTGGGCCGGTTCACCGAATGCCGCGGCATCCAGGACCGAGACACCGGCTTCACCCAGCAGGCGCCAGGCGAATTCCAGCGAGGTCAGGCCGGTGCCGCGCACGTCCACCAGCACGAACATGCCGGCATCCGGGTTGAGCACACTGATGCCCGGGCAATCGGCCAGGCCGGACACCACCAGATCGCGGCGCCGGCGATAGATCTCGCGCATGCCGTGGGTGACTTCTTCATGGGACTGCACGGCCTTGAGCGCCGCTTCCATGACGAAACCGGGCAAGCCGTACAGCATGCTCAGCACCAGGGTTTCGACATGGTTGACCAAGGCTTCGTTGGCCACGACCCAGCCGATGCGCCAACCGGTCATGGCATGGGATTTCGACAGGCTGCCGATCACCACGCAGCGCTCGGCCATGCCCGGCAACGCCGCCAGGCTCAGGTGTTCGCGCTCGTAGGCGAGGCTCTCGTAGACCTCGTCCACCACGACCCACAGGTCATGGGCGATGGCGAGGTCGGCGATGGCTTGCAGCTCTTCGCGATTGAGTACCACACCGGTGGGGTTGTTCGGGTTGGAGAAGAAAATCGCCCGGGTGCGCGGGGTGATGGCCTTGGCCAATACGGCGGCATCGAGGCGGAAACCCGAATCCGCCGCACAGGGCACCCGCACCAGCGTGGCGCCGGACGCCTTGAGCGTGGCTTCGTAAGTGACGTACATCGGGTCGAAGGCGATCACTTCGTCGCCGGCACCGAGCAGGCACATCGAGGTGGCGAACAAGGCGTTCTGCGCACCTGCGGTGAGAATGATGTTCGAGGCCTGCAGTTCGCGGTCGATCAACTGGCTGTAGCGGCCGGCGATGGCTTCGCGCAAGGCCTGGCGGCCGGCGATTTCGGTGTAGTGGGTATCCCCTTCGCGCAAGGCGTGGATGGCGGCATCGGTGATGAAATCCGGGGTGGGGAAATCCGGGTCGCCGACGCTGAGGATGATCACGTCCTCGCCTTTGCGCTGTGCCGCGTTGGCCGCGTAGTGAATATCCCAGGCGGCAACGCCTTGGCCACTGATCCGCTCTACAAAGGGTGAAAACCGCATGCCAGTGCCTCGTTCGAATTGAAGAAACGCAAGCCCGCAACCAGCCGGGGGAAGGTGGCCCTCAACATAGTCCAGACTGAACACTCGTTCAACAGAAAACTCACAAGGCTTCGCGTTCAGCGCAAACAGGTCGTTTTCACGACAGTCGCGCCGTTTTTCAACACGACGCGATCAGGCGACGTGAAACGATTTTGCTGACCGCGCCAATCGCCAGGGCGATGCAGATCAGCCCCGCCGCTACCGCAAACGTCAAGCGCATCCCCTGGGCGATGGCCTCAGGTGGCGCCTGCAAAACATCGTGGCTGGCCGTGCCGAAGGCGAACACGGCGCCCATCACGCCAGCGCCGGTGATCAAGCCCAGATTGCGCGACAACCCGAGCAGACCGGAAACCACGCCGCGCTCTTGCGGCGCGATGGCCGCCAGCACGGCGGTATTGTTGGCCGCCTGGAACAGCGCATAACCGGCGGTCATGACCGCCAGGGGCACGATGTAGCCGGCCGCACCGAAGTTCGTCGGAACGGCGGGCAGGAGGCAAGCGCCGGTCAGCATGGCCAGCAATCCGAGCGTGCCGGATCGATGTGCGCCCAACCTGTCGACCCATCGACCCGCCGGGACCCCGACCAGTGCGGCGACCAGCGGCCCCGTCGACATCACCAGGCCAACGCTCGCGGCATTCAGCGCCAGTGCGCCGGTGAGATAAAACGGCCCCACCACCAGGGTGGCCATGACCACGGTCGTCACCAGCAGGCTCATGGCGAAACCTGCGCTCAGTTGCACATTGCGGAACATCGTCAGTCGAACCAGCGGCGACTCGACGCTGCGCTCGACGAACACAAACACGCCCGCCCCCACCACGGCCACCAGCAGCAGTGCCAGGTTCAGCGGAGCAAAACTGCCGCGCCCGAGGGTCATCGCCAGCGCATAGGCCAGCAGCGTCAACACCAGTACCAGGGTGCCGAGGACATCGAAACCCGCTCGGTCCGCCCTTTTCTCAGGGTCATCTTTCGGCAGAAAACGCTGCGCGAGGCCCATCGCCAAAATACCCAGCGGCACATTGAGCAGAAAAATCGCCGGCCACCCGAAATTGGCAAGCAAAAATCCACCGAGGGTCGGGCCGAGCGAGGTGCCGATCGCCGACATCGTGCCGAGCAGGCCCATCGCACTGCCCAGTTTTGCCTTGGGCACCGCCCCGCTCACCAGCGCCAGGGTCAACGCCATCATGATGGCCGCGCCGATGCCCTGCAGGGCCCGAGCGGCAATCAGCAACCCGAGACCGGAGGAGACGGCGCACAGGACTGAAGCGGCGGTAAACACACCCATCCCGATCAACAACAAACGCCGACGGCCAATGATGTCGCCGAGCCGCCCGACACTGACGATCAGCGCCGTGATCGCCAGCAGATAAGAAAGCACCACCCATTGCACGTGCTGGAAAGAGGCCGAGAACGCGGCGGCCAGTGTCGGTAAACCCACGTTGGCAATGCTCGTGCCCAAGGATGACAGCAACATGGACAGCGACAGGCTGGCCAGCGCGCCCCGAATCGATATGGACTTCATTTTCTCGCGACTCCGCAAACAGGTTGTCTGGAGCCTAAGCCCAGCCATAACATGGCGGAAGACGCAGCGTTTGCACTGAATACATGCACCAAACGCCATATGCTAAAAAACCATGTGGGAGCGAGCCTGCTCGCGAAGGCGGTGTTTCATTCAACATTGATATCGACTGGCCTGACGCCTTCGCGAGCAGGCTCGCTCCCACAGGAACCTATGCCCGACCTTAATCTGCTGATCACCCTGAACGTGTTGCTCGAAGAAGGCAGCGTGGCCCGCGCCGCGCAGCGATTGCGCCTGAGCCCGTCGGCCATGAGCCGGGCGCTGGCGCGATTGCGCGAAACCACGGGCGATCCGTTGCTGGTGCGGGCCGGACGCGGACTGGTTCCCACGCCCCGAGCGCTGGAGCTGCGTGAACGCGTCGGCGTGCTGGTACAGGATGCCGAAGCCGTCCTGCGCCCCGCCGAGGCGCTCGATCTCGATCAACTGGCACGCACCTTCACCCTGCGCACCAGCGACGGCTTCGTGGAAAATTTCGGCGCACCACTGATCGCCCGCATCCACCGCGAGGCGCCCGGTGTCCGCCTGAATTTCGTGCAGAAGCTGAACAAGGACAGCACCCTGCTGCGCGACGGTTCGGTGGACCTGGAAACCGGCGTGATCGACGAATCCACCAGCCCGGAAGTGCGGACCCGGATGCTGTTTCGCGACCGCTTCATTGGCGTGGTGCGCGAGGGGCATCCACTGGCTCACGGTGAAGTCACACCGGTGCGTTATGCCGAGGCCCGGCACATCCTGGTTTCACGCCGGGGCCACGAAAAAGGCGTGATGGATGACGCCTTGAATGAGTTGGGGTTGAAGCGTGAGATCATCACCCTCGTCGCCGGTTTTTCGTCCGCGATTGCATTGACGCGGGCTTCAGACCTGGTCGCCAGCGTACCGCAGCGGCACGTCGGCAACCTGTGCCAGGGCATGCATTGCTTTGCGCTGCCCTTCCCCACGCCGCCGATCACGGTGTCGATGCTGTGGCACCCACGCATGGACGCCGACCCGGCGCATCGCTGGCTGCGCGGTTGTGTGTGGGAGGTTTGCAGTCAGTAAACTCCGGCGCCGCGCGCACTCCAGCGGTTTGTATCGAACTGTATGTCCCCCCGGCCACCTTACACAGCGATACACATCCCCCAGGTTCAGGACATATGGGCAGTACATGGAAATGAAAAAGTGGGCGCGCATCGGAAAGCGCAGGTTTTCCGAGCATTCCAGCGACCTACTGACAGGAAAAACACCATGATCAATGCAATCGATACCGTGCTGTACACCGGCAAGACCCACACCACCGGCGGCCGCGACGGTCAGGCGCGCAGCACCGATGGACGCCTGGACATCAAGCTTTCGCCTCCCGGCGGTTCGGGCGCCGGCACCAATCCTGAGCAACTGCTGGCGGCGGGTTGGTCGGCCTGCTTCATCGGGGCGATGGGCAAGGCGTGCGTCGCGCTGAAAGTGGCCTTGCCGAGCGACGTTGCGGTGGATGCCGAAATCGATCTGGGCAAGTCCGAAAACGCTTTCTTCCTTCAAGCCCGCCTGAATGTCAGCCTGCCGGGCCTGAACCCGGCCATCGCACGCAGCGTGGTGGAAATGGCGCACCAGACTTGCCCGTACTCCAAAGCGACTCGCGGCAATATCGACGTCGAGATCAATCTGGTTTGATCGACGCAGAAAAGCCTGGCCTGACGTCTTGATACCGGTCAGGCCAGGCTTTCTGAACACCGCAATCGTTGTTGTTGTTGTTGTTGTGGGAGCGAGCTTGCTCGCGATGGTCTAGAGAGCGCCGCGTTTAGCCAGTAAGCACGCGTTATCGTTAACGACCATCGCGAGCAGGCTCGCTCCTACAGTTCTCCTACTCCTTGAGGATCAGCAGCGGCTGGCCTTTCCTGGCGATGTAGGTTGCCAGTTCCGAGGCCTTGTCCTGGCCCACGTTCTTCGCCACATGGGCGACGCCTTCGGGGATGTACAACGAATCACCGGCCTTGAGCGTCACCGGTGCCCGCCCTTCCAGCTGATACTCGAAGGTGCCGCTGATCACGTGCGCCACTTCTACGCCGGGGTGAGCGTGTTTGGGTGATGTCACGCCCGGGTCGAAGTCCACGAGCACCTGAGTGACTTCACGATCGGCGGCGCCCAGGTCTTCGCGTACCAGGTCGGTGCGATGCAGGCCCTGCTGCCAGCTTTTCATCGCCGACGCCGCCTGTGTTTCCTGGGCTTGAGAGAGACTCGCGAAGGCAGCGAGCCCTGCAGCGGTCAGAACCAGACCAAGCTTGCCAATGGTGTGACGGGTGTTGATACGCAACATTGCCTTTCCTCCAGTTGAACCCTGGCGAGCCGCGCCGAAAATGACACGGTGCCGGTGGTTGCATTTGAAGGCCGTCGTGTATCGCCCGGGTGTCTGGAAACCCCGGTTTTGTATGCCCGGGTAGCGACGGGCGTTGCGGATACCTTCCGATACAAACCCGCCGCTAGGCCTTGAACGCTTCGCGCCGGGCGCTGCGTTCGGCGACATAGGCGGCACTCGGTTCACTGATCAGGTCTGCGCGGCGCAAGGGCTGCCCGCAATGGGCGCACAGCGGTCCGAGCCCGGCGGGCTCGCCGCAACTGCGGTGGGTATAAACCACCGCCAAACCTTCCTCGGGCGACTTGCACCAGGTTTCGCCCCAGGCCCGCAGCGCCAGCACCACCGAGTAGAACGCATCGCCCTTTTCCGTGAGGTGGTACTCGTAGCGTTTGGGCCGTTCGCTGTAGGCACGTCGCTCTACGAGCCCGTCGGCTTCCATGCTCTTCAAGCGCGCCGCGACCATTTGCGGCGTACCGCCGGTCTGCGCCTGGATTTCATCGAAGCGATGACTGCCCATGAACAACTCACGCAGGACCAGCACCGTCCAGCGGTCGCCCACGACGGCTTCGGCCCGGGAAATCGGGCACAGGGTTTCAGAAACGCTTGCTTTCACCGACATGCGGTATTGCCTCTTGCCTAGTTACTATGATTATCATATCTACGTGAATTGCTGGCAACTACACTTCATCTTCCACGGATTATCTTGCGGAGCACCTCCATGTCCAACGCCACCTACCCTCTTGATCGGACGGCCTACCTGCTGGTCGACCCCTACAACGATTTTCTGTCGGAAGGCGGAAAGATCTACCCCTTGATCGAACCCATTGCCAAGGGCGTCGGCCTGCTCGACAACCTGCGTACGCTTGATCGCACCGTTCGCGGGCTCGACATTCCGGTGGTCATCGTACCGCACCACCGCTGGGAAAAAGGCGACTACGAAAACTGGGATCACCCAAGCCCCACTCAGTGCAAGATCATGCACATGCACCACTTCGCCCGCGGGGAATGGGGCGGCGAATGGCACCCCGACTTCGCGCCGCAGGAAGGCGACATCATCGTTCAGGAACATTGGGGTTCCAGCGGCTTTGCCAATACCGACCTTGATTTCCGCCTCAAGCAAAAGGGTATCACCCACGTGATCATCGTCGGCCTGCTGGCCAATACTTGCATCGAGGCCACCGCCCGTTACGCTCAGGAACTCGGCTATCACGTCACCCTGGTACGCGACGCGACCGCGGCCTTCAAGCCGGAGATGATGCATTCGGCCCATGAGCTGAACGGCCCGACCTTCGCTCACGCCATCCTGACCACCGATGAACTGGTTGCCGCACTGGCACAGGCAGGTGCGTGATGCAGTTGACCGGCAACCTGCTGATCGGCGCCCGTGATGTCGGCGCCAGCGAAGGCACCCTGAAGGCGCTCAATCCCGCGACCAACCAGCCGATTGAACCGGCGTTCGCGCTGGGTAACGTGGCCGATGTCGACCGGGCGGCGACCCTGGCCGATGAAGCGTTCGATGTGTACAGCCATACCTCGCTCGCCGTGCGGGCGGCGTTTCTCGAACGCATCGCCGACAACCTCGACCGCGTTCGCACGGCGCTGGCGGCACGGGCCGCCCTGGAAACCGGCGTGCCCGAGGCGCAACTGGAAGGCGAGGCCATCAAGGCGGCCACCCAGTTCCGCCAGTTCGCCGATGTGGTGCGCAAGGGGCGTTTCCTGCAACTGGCCATCGACCCGGCGCAACCCGAGCGTCAGCCACGCCCACGTATGGATCACCGCCTGCAAAAAATCGCCATCGGCCCGGTGGCGATTTTCGGCGCGAGCAACTTCCCCATCGCCTATTCGGTGGCCGGTGGCGATACCGCGTCGGCGCTGGCAGCCGGATCGACCGTCATTCTCAAGGCGCACAACGCGCATCCCGGCGCCTCGGAAATCCAGGCCCGGGCGATCCGCCAGGCGGTGCAAGACTGCGGATTGCCCGAAGGCGTGTTCTCCATGGTGCGTGGCGGCGGCAATGCCATCGGCGAAGCGCTGGTCGATCATCCGCTGATCAAAGCCGTGACCTTCACCGGTTCCGAACAGGGTGGCATGGCGCTGTATCGGCGTGCGCAATTGCGTCCCGAGCCGATTCCGGTCTTCGCCGAAATGACCAGCGTCAACCCGACCTTCATCCTGCCCCGGGCACTGGCCGAACGCGGCGCGGCGATTGGCGATGGCTTTGTCGAGCGCATGCTGGTCAACGTCGGGCAAGCCTGCCTCAAGCCGGCGATCCTGCTGGCCGTCGAAGGTGCAGGATTTGCAGCACTGCGCCACGCCATGAGCCAACGCGTGAGCACCGCACCGGCGCGCACGATGCTGACACCGGGCATCCATGGGGCCTATCTGAACGGGCTGCGCACCCTGGAAAACGCCGGCGCCCGCCTCGTCGCCGTGGGCTCGACCGCCACCGCTGAAGTCGATGGCCGTTCGGCGCTGTTCGAAGTCGACGGCGAACATTTTCTCGCCGAGCCGGCGCTTTCCCAGGAGGTATTCGGCCCGTCCGCGCTGCTGGTGAAGGTCAGGGATGAAGCGGAGCTGTTACGGGTAGCGCGCGCCTTCAAGGGGCAACTCAGCGCGACTCTGCACCTTGAACAGGACGACTTGCCACTGGCCCGTCGCCTGCTGCCAACCCTGGAACGACGCACCGGGCGCATCGTGGTCAACGCCTTCGCCCATCCGCAGGAAGTGTGTTTTGCCACCGTGCATGGCGGACCGTTTCCGGCTACCACGGACAGTCGCTTCACCTCGGTGGGCATGACCGCCATCGAACGCTTCCTGCGCCCGGTGGCTTACCAGGGGTTTCCGGATGAGCTGCTGCCGGAGGTTTTGCGTGAGGGCAATCCCTTGGGGTTGCCGCGCCTTGTCGACGGTCATTAACGCCATACCGCCAACCCTGTAGGAGCGAGCTTGCTCGCGAAGAGGCCGGCACAGCCAACATCATCGGTGGCTGAACTACCGCTTTCGCGGGCAAGCCCGCTCCCACAGTAGATTCGGTAGTTCACAAATACTGCGTACACCCACTAACCCTGTGGGAGCGAGCTTGCTCGCGACGGTCGTCAACGATAACGCGTGTGTCCTGACTGAACGCGGCGCTCTTGAGTCCATCGCGAGCAGGCTCGCTCCTACAGGCGAACACTCGTTCCGTGGCGAGGGAGCAAGCTCCCTCGCCACAGGTTGTGTGTTGCTCGCTCAGTTGTTTTTCGCGAGCCGGGTGTCACCGCTGTCCCATCCGCCCCCCAGGGATTTGTAGATCGCCACAATGGCCCGGTACTGGTCGGTTTCACCCAGTGCCTGGGCATCTTCGGCGTTCAGGCGCTCGCGTTGTGCGTCGAGCAACACCAGGTAGTCCACCACCCCTTCCTTGTATTGCGTCGCCGCCAGGTCGGCCGCGGCACGGCTCGACTCGCTTTGCTTGATCAGCGACAGCAAGCGTTGCTGGCGCTTGCCGTAGTCGCTGAAGGCGTTTTCCGACTCCTCCAGGGCGAGCAGCACCTGTTGTTCATAGGTCGCCAATGCACCCTCGGCCTCGGCGTTTGCGCCACGAATACGCGCCCGCACACTGCCTAGGTCAAATGCGGCCCAGGTGATGCTCGGGCCCAGGCTCCAGGCGCGGGCGGCACTGGAGCCGATCTGCGAACCACGCCCCGCGATGAACCCGAGGAATCCGCTCAAGCTCACCCGTGGAAACAGGTCGGCGGTGGCCACACCGACATCCGCCGTTGAAGCCGCCAGGCGGCGCTCTGCCGCGCGCACATCCGGGCGCCGCTGCAACAGCTCGCCGGGATCACCCACCGGCAACGCCTTGGCGATGGCCGGCAAGTCCTTCGGACTCAAGTCGATGCCCAGCGTGTCCGGGCGTTCACCCAGCAGCGTGGCGATGCGGTTTTTGTGGTGCACCTGTTCCGCCTGCAGTTGCGGCACGCTCGCCTCGACGGCCGCCAGGCGGGCATCGGCGCGCACCACGTCGAGTTCATTGCCCACGCCCGCGTCACGCAGGCTCACCGTGACGCTGCGCGATTCGCTCTGGTTCTTCAGGTTGGCCAGGGCGATTTTTTCCCGCAGTTGCGCACCCCGCAGCTGACCATAGGCATCCACCAACTCGGCGATCATGCTCACCCGCAGTTGGTACAGGTCCGCCGCCGTGGCGTCTTCCCGTGCATCGCTGGATTCCAGTTCGCGCTGGATGCGCCCGAACAGATCGATCTCCCAGGCCATGTCCAGGCCCAGGTCGTAGCGATCGGTATTGACCCGCTGCTCGGTCAGGCCCGGCACCTGCGACTTGCCTTGCTGGCTGCTGACCCGGCTGGTGACCACCGGCAGGTTGTCGTTGCTGATGTCATCACGAATGGCCCGCGCGGCTTTCCAGCGGGCGAAGGCCACGCGCAGATCGCGGTTGCCGTTGAGCGCTTTACCGACCAACTGATTCAACGTGGGGTCATCGAATTGCTGCCACCACACCGTTTCGAAACGCGTTTGATCGTAGTTGGCCCCTTGGGCCGAGACGACATGGGCAGGCGCCGTGTCCGGGGTCTTGTAATCCGGCCCGACGGTGCAGGCGGCCAACGCGGTGACCAGCAGACTCGGTAAAAACAGCTTGAAAGCGTTCATCAGTGTGCCTCCGGATCAATGACCTTGAGCGAGTGAGCGCGGGCCGCCTGGCGCGCGGCTTTACGTTCGATGTAGCGACGGATAAGGACGTAGAACACCGGTGTCAGCAACAGACCGAAGAAGGTCACCCCGAGCATTCCGGAGAACACGGCAACCCCCATGGCCCGACGCATCTCGGAACCGGCGCCGGTGGACGTCACCAGCGGGATGACGCCCATGATGAACGCGAACGACGTCATCAGGATCGGGCGCAGCCGCTGCCGGCAGGCTTCGAGAACAGCGTCCAGCGGCGACAGGCCCTGGTCCTGTTTGTCCTTGGCGAACTCGACGATCAGGATCGCGTTCTTGCACGCCAGCCCCACCAGCACGATCAAGCCGATCTGGGTGAAGATGTTGTTGTCGCCCTTGGAAATGATCACCCCGGCAATCGCCGACAGCAGGGTCATCGGCACGATCAGGATCACCGCCAGCGGCAGGCTCCAGCTTTCATACAGGGCCGCCAACACCAGGAACGCCAGCAGGACGCAGAGCGGGAACACCAGCAACGCGGTGTTGCCGGAAAGGATCTGCTGGTAGGTCAGGTCGGTCCACTCGTAGGTCATGCCGTTGGGCAGCTCTTGCTTCAACAGCTTTTCAATCGCCGCCTGCGCCTGGCCGGAGCTGTAGCCCGGGGCCGCGCTGCCGTTGATTTCTGCGGTGACGAAACCGTTGTAGTGCGAGACCCGGTCCGGCCCCGACGTCGGGCTGACCTTGACGAAGGTGGCCAGTGGAATCATCTCTCCACGGTCGTTGCGCACCTTCAACTGACCGATCTGCTCCGGCTCCTGGCGGAACTGTTGCTCAGCCTGGACGTTGACCTGATAAGTACGGCCAAAACGGTTGAAGTCGTTGGCGTACAGCGACCCCAGGTACACCTGCAGCGTGTCGAATATGTCGTTGATCGCCACGCCGTGGGTCTTGGCTTTTTCGCGATCGATGGCGGCCTCGACCTGCGGCACGTTCACCGTGTAGCTGGTGAACAGGTTGGCCAGTTCCGGAACACTGCGGCTCTTGCCGATGATGTTCATGGTCTCTTTGTACAGCTCGTCGTAACCCAGGTTGCCGCGGTCTTCGATCTGCAGGCGGAAGCCACCAATGGTGCCCAGGCCTTGAACGGGCGGCGGCGGGAACACCGCGATATAGGCGTCTTGAATGCCACCGAACTTGGCGTTCAGCGAAGCGGAAATCGCTCCGGCGGACAGGCTCGGGCTTTTGCGTTCATCGAAAGCGCTCAAGCCGATGAACGCAATGCCAGCATTCGGGCTGTTGGTGAAACCGTTGATCGACAAGCCCGGGAAGGCCACGGCGCTGTCAAAGCCCGGTTCGTTCATGGCGATGGTGCTCATGCGCCGGATCACCGACTCGGTGCGATCAAGGCTGGCCGCATCCGGCAGTTGCGCGAAGGTCACCAGGTACTTTTTGTCCTGGGTCGGCACGAACCCAGTCGGCGTGGTGCTGAAGCCCATGTAGGTCATGGCGATCAGACCGGCATAGACCAGCAACGCCACGCTGCTGCCACGGATCACCTTGGACACGGTCCCGACATACCCGTTGCCGGCTTTTTCAAACAACCGGTTGAAGGGTTTGAACAGCCAGCCACCGAACAGGCGATCCAGAATCTTCGAAAAGCGGTCCTTGGGTGCGCTGTGGGACTTGAGCAAAACCGCCGCCAATGCCGGCGACAAGGTCAGGGAGTTAAAGGCCGAGATCACTGTGGAGATCGCAATGGTCAGGGCGAACTGTTTGTAGAACTGCCCGGTCAACCCGGAGATGAACGCCGCCGGGACGAACACCGCGCACAACACCAACGCCGTGGCGATGATCGGGCCGGTCACCTCGCCCATGGCTTTTTGGGTCGCTTCGACCGGATCGAGCCCCGTCTCGATATTGCGCTCGACGTTCTCCACCACGACGATCGCATCGTCGACCACGATGCCGATGGCCAATACCAGGCCGAACAGCGACAGGGCGTTGAGCGAGAAGCCGAACAGGTGCATCACGGCAAAGGTGCCGATCAGCGAAACCGGAACCGCCACCAACGGAATGATCGAGGCGCGCCAGGTTTGCAGGAACAGGATCACCACCAGCACCACGAGGATCAGCGCTTCGAACAAGGTGTGAACCACCGCCTCGATCGAGCTGCGCACAAAGATGGTCGGGTCGTAGACGATCTCGTAATCCATGCCCTCCGGGAAGCTCTTTTTCAGCTCGGCCATCTTCGCCCGCACCTGGTCGGAAACGTCGATGGCATTGGAACCCGGGCGCTGGAAGATCGGCATCGCCACCGCTTCCTGGTTGTTGAGCAAGGCGCGCAAGGCGTACTGGTTGGAGCCGAGTTCAATCCGCGCAATGTCCTTGAGGCGGGTGATTTCGCCGTCCGGACCACTGCGGACGATCACGTTCTCAAACTCTTCTTCGGTGACCAGCCGCCCTTGGGAGTTGATCGACATCTGGAAGCTGGTGGCGTTGGGTGCAGGCGGTGAACCCAGTTGGCCGGCCGCCACTTGGCGGTTCTGTTCACGCACCGCATTGACCACGTCGGTGGCGGTCAGGTTGCGTGACGCGGTCTTGTTCGGATCGAGCCAGATACGCAGCGAGTAGTCGCCGATACCGAACATCTTCACGTCACCGATTCCGTTCAGGCGCGACAGCTCATCCTTGACGTTGAGGATCGCGTAGTTGGACAGGTACAGCATGTCGTAGCGCTTGTCCGGCGAAGTCAGGTGCACCACCATCGTCAGCTCGGGCGACGCCTTGTCCACGGTGATACCGATGCGCGTCACTTCCTCCGGCAGTTTCGGCTCGGTGCGGGTCACGCGGTTCTGCACCTGTACCTGGGCGTTGTCCAGATCGGTGCCCAGGGCGAAGGTCACGGTGAGCGTGAGTCGACCATCGGCCGTCGACTGCGAGGACATGTACAGCATGTTCTCCACGCCGGTGATGGCTTGCTCCAGGGGCGCGGCCACGGTTTCACCGATGACCTTGGGGTTGGCCCCCGGATAGTTGGCGTGGACGACAACGGTGGGTGGCACCACTTCCGGGTACTCGCTGATCGGCAGCTGGAACAGCGAGATCGCACCGGCGATCAGGATCAGCAGCGAGAGCACGGCGGCGAAGATCGGCCGCGTGATAAAGAACCGGGAGAACTTCATGGCAGTGTTCCTTTATCCGCGAGGCGAAACGGCGGCATCGGTTTTCACCAGCGCCGGTGACGGAGCGACGGGCTGATTACCCGCCTCGACGGCCTGCCGCTGACGGGCCAGGTTGGCGACGGTTTGCGCATCGGTCATCGGCGCGTCCTGAGGCGCGACCACCGCGCCGGGACGAACCCGTTGCAGGCCGTTGATGATGATCCGGTCGTCTTTTTGCAAACCGCTGCGCACGATGCGCAAGCCTTCGAGCTTCGGCCCCAGATCGACGCTGCGGTACACGGCCTTGTTGTCTTGGTCGATCACCAGCACGAATCGCTTGCCGAGGTCAGTGCCCACGGCCTCGTCCTTGATCAACAGGCCGGCATAGGCCGCGCTGCCCACCAGTTTCAATCGGGCATACAGGCCCGGGGTGTATTGACCGTCGGCGTTGTCGAACACCGCGCGGCCACGGATGGTGCCGGTCTTGGGATTGACCTGGTTGTCGACGAAGTTCATCTGCCCCAAGTGGCTATTGCCCTCCTCGTTCGACAAGCCCATGTACACCGGCGTGGATTGACTGCGCCGGCCTTCACGGGAGAGCTGGCCGTACTTGAGGAACAGGCGTTCATCGGCATCGAAATAGGCGTAGACCTTGTCGGTGGAGACCACGCTGGTCAGCGCCGAGGTGTCGGCGGTGACGATGTTGCCGGCGGTGATTTCGGCACGGCTGACCCGGCCGCTGATCGGCGCGGTGACGCGGGTGAAGCTCAGGTTCAGGCGCGCCAGATCCAGCTGCGCCTGAACCGAATCGACACCGGCCTTGGCTTCCTGGGCCGTGGTGCTGCGCGTGTCGGCCAGTTCCGCAGAAATGGCATTGCTGCTCAGCAGGCGCTGGCCGCGCTGCGCTTCGTTGGCGGTTCGAACCAGCGCGGCGCGAGCTTGTTGCAACTGCGCTTCGAGGCGGTGCACTTCGTGTTCGAACGGACGTGGATCGATCTGGAACAGCAGATCCCCTTTCTTGACCGACTCGCCATCGGTGAAGGCGACACGATCGATCTGCCCCGAAACCCGCGGACGAACCACGACGGTTTCCGGCGCCTCCAGACGGGCGGTGACTTCATCCCATTCGGTAATGGGTTGCTCAAGCACTTTTGCGACGGTGACAGAAGGCGCACCCGGCGCCTTGGCGGCATCGGGTGCGTGACCGCAGGCCGTGATGGCCGCCAGGGTCAGGGCAGCAAGGGGATAACGCAAAGGTTTGAGTGACTGTTCCATGGGGGTGTCCGCCAGACGGTTTAAGGGTTGGAGAATTCTCGGCCGCACAAAGGGCAGCGACGAATCGAATGGAGTGAACTTGGGTATCACTATTAATGATGACTATCATGTATAAGCACAAAAAAAAGGTTTTCACGCAACACCTGTAGGAGCCGGCTTGCCGGCGATGGACTCGAATGCGCCGCGTTCATCCAGATCGCACGCGTTATCGTTGACGACCATCGCTGGCAAGCCAGCTCCCACAATGGACCGTGCCCACGCTGAAACTGTAGGAGCCAGCCTGCTGGCGATGGACTCCAGTGCGCCGCGTTCATCCAGATCACCCGCGTTATCGTTAACGACCATCGCTGGCAGGCCAGCTCCCACAATGGACCGTGCCCACGCTGAAACTGTAGGAGCCAGCTTGCTGGCGATGGACTCCAGTGCGCCGCGTTCATCCAGATCACCCGCGTTATCGTTAACGACCATCGCTGGCAGGCCAGCTCCCACAATGGACCGTGCCCACGCTGAAACTGTAGGAGCCAGCTTGCTGGCGATGGACTCCAGTGCACCGCGTTCATCCAGGTCAGACGCGTTATCGTTCACGACCATCGCTGGCAAGCCAGCTCCTACAGGGGACCGTGTTTATCCAGTTCGCACGCGTTTTCGTTAACGACCATCGCTGGCAGGCCAGCTCCTACAGGGGGACCGTGTTTATCCAGTTCGCACGCGTTATCGTTCACGACCATCGCTGGCAGGCCAGCTCCTACAGGGGACCGTGTTTATCCGGTTCGCACGCGTTATCGTTAACGACCATCGCTGGCAAGCCAGCTCCTACAAAAGACCGCGTCCGGGTCCAAACCAGTGAAAGCCCCAAAAAAGGAATGCTCTGTTCAAGCCTATGAATTAACGGGATTTTTCATTGCAAGCCGTCAAACTGACGACCGAACAAATGGAGTCCAGTGCCGGACCGAGCGTTTGCGCCACCTGCAAGGCTCGGGTGGTCGGTTCCATTTTGTGGCCAATGCGTTTAAACAGAGGGTCGTTGAACAGTGTGCGCAGACGAGCCAATGCGCCGCTGACCGCCGGTTGGCCCAGGGAAAGTCTTTGTGCGGCCCGAGTGACATTGCGCTCCTGAATGAGCGCCTCGAATACCACCAGCAAATTGAGGTCGATATTGCGCAGATCATTACGTTTCATGGGTCAGCACCCTGTGAGGTGTTTTGACTTGAGCCACGGGTTCGGGCCTGCAAGGCCATTGCCGCGAATTTATATTACGACCATCATTAATACCAGCCCTTCAGCAAAAAATTGCCATGGCGCCCATCGGAAGACAGGACTCCACTCATGAAAGTGACGAAAGACAAGGCAGCCGCCAACAAGGAAGCGATCCTCGGGGCGGCCTCGAGGATGTACCGGGAAAAAGGCATCGACGGCATCGGGATCGGCGAACTGTCCCGCTCGGTGGGCCTGACCCACGGCGGCTTTTACGGACAGTTCCCAGGTGGCAAGGAGCAGTTGGCGTCGGAGGCCGTGAGCCGTACGTTCGAAACCAACATCGACGACTGGCGAGCGGCCAAATCCATCCCCGAACTGCTCAAGAGGTACTTGAGCCAAGGCCACATGAACAACTGGACCGAAGGCTGCCCGATCCCTGCCCTGGCGGCCGATGTCGCGCGCAACGGCGGTGCCGTCAGCCACTCGTTCACCCAAGGCGTGCAGGCCCTGATCGAAACGCTGATGCCATTGGTCGACGGCGAAACCGTTGATGAAAAGCACCAGGAAGCCTTGCGCATCCTGTCATCGATTACCGGGGCGATACTGATCGCCAGAGCCCTGGACAACCCGCGATTGTCGCAGCAGTTCCTGCAATCGGTGATCGATGCCTGGCCTGCCAAGGCCGAAAAAACCGCACAGGACGTACCGGTGCGACAAACCGGCGATACAAGTCAAGGATGAGGAGCCGCATCATCGCTCCGGGCAGCTTCAACAAGACTGAACTAGCTTTACCTGCAACGATCCACGGCCAACGGGTAAGGAGTTGTGATGCGTGCCACGGCATTTTCAGTCGGTCAACCAGCCCCCTGGTTTCATTGCCGCACTCAACTACGAGAACGCTTTTGTTTCGACACGATTGCCGGTCGGTATGTAGTGCTTTGTTTTTTTGGTTCTGCGGCTGACCCTGTATCCACTAAAGTTCTGGAAGATATTCAGGCCCATCGCCCACGGTTTGATGATGATCAAATCTGCTTCTTTGGTGTTTCCGTCGACCCAGAGGATGAAAAGCTGAAGCGGGTGGAGAGTTCGATACCCGGCATACGCTTCATCTGGGATTTCGATCGGTCGGTCAGCAAGCTCTACGGTACATTGCAGCCAGACGGCAGCATCAGGCAAATGACCTATGTGCTGGACCCTGCGCTACGTGTCCTGGCCATCGTCCCGATAAAAACACCCATCGATAACCATGTACCCTCGTTAATGCGCTTTCTGGATCGATTGCCTGCAACGGCTGCGCCACATGCCGCCACTCCGCACGCCCCCGTCCTGGTGGTTCCCCGCATATTTGAGCCGTCGTTGTGTAAAGCACTGATCAGTTATTACGACGAACGCGGCGGAGAGGAATCCGGGTTCATGACGGAGCAGTCGGGTAAAACCGTCCACATCACTGACCATAATCACAAACGACGTCGTGACTGCGTTATTGAAGATGAAGTGCTAGCCAAGGCCTGTGAATCGCGTATAGCCAGCCGTTTACTTCCAGAGTTACATAAAGCATTCCAGTTCAATGCCACTCGAATGGAGCGCTATCTGGTGGCCTGCTACAACAGCGAGGAAGGCGGGCATTTCCGGCCCCACAGGGACAACACCACGAAGGGTACGGCCCATCGCCGTTTTGCCGTTTCCCTGTTTCTTAATTCGGGAGAGTACGAAGGTGGTTTTCTGCATTTTCCAGAGTATGGAAAAGTGTATTACAACGCGCCGACAGGAGGGGCCGTGGTGTTTTCCTGTTCACTCTTGCACGAAGCCACTTCTGTAACCCAAGGTCGCCGTTACATGTTTCTGCCGTTTCTCTACGATGATGCTGCTGGCGTCATTCGAGAACAGAACCTCTCATTTATTGAAAGACAGCCTTGAGTGCCAGTTCGGACCATGATCGCCGGATGCCCTCCGCTGAAGTAAAAGCCGGAGGGCGAGCCGAGGCACCTTTTGCCGGTAGTGCCAGCGTTATCTCCTCTAAATGCGGCGATTCAAGTCAAAGCGATCCAGGTTCATCACCTTTGTCCACGCAGCCACGAAGTCCTTGACGAATTTCTGCTGCGCATCGGCGCTGGCATAGACTTCGGCCAGCGCACGCAACTGCGCGTTCGAACCGAAGACCAGGTCAACCCGGGTGCCCGTCCATTTCACCGCACCGGTTTTGCGATCACGCCCTTCAAACTCCTGCTGGGCATCCGACACCGGCTTCCACTCCACGCCCATGTCCAGCAGGTTGGTGAAGAAGTCATTGGTCAGCGCTTCCGGCCGTTGGGTGAACACACCGTGTTTGCTCTGGCCGACGTTGGTGTTCAACACCCGCAGGCCGCCCAGCAGTACCGTCATTTCCGGTGCGCTGAGCGTCAGCAGTTGTGCCTTGTCGATCAGCAAGGCTTCGGCGGGCACGCGGTACTGGGTTTTCAGGTAGTTACGGAAGCCGTCGGCAATCGGTTCAAGGAAACCGAAGGACTCGACATCGGTCTGTTCCTGGCTGGCGTCCGTGCGTCCCGGGCTGAACGGCACCGTCACACTGTGGCCGGCGTTTTTCGCCGCCTGTTCGACACCCGCGCCACCGGCGAGCACGATCAGGTCGGCCAGGGAGATTTTCTTGCCGCCGCTGTTGAACTCCTTCTGGATGCCTTCAAGTTTGGCCAGCACATTGGCCAGTTGCTCCGGCTGGTTGGCCGGCCAGGACTTCTGCGGCGCCAGGCGCAGGCGCCCGCCGTTGGCACCGCCGCGTTTGTCGGAGCCACGGAAGGTGGAAGCGGCGGCCCACGCCGTCGATACCAGCTGCGACACCGACAGGCCGGACGCCAGCACCTTGCTTTTCAGGCCCGCCACATCGCTGTCGTTGACCAGCGGATGATCGACGGCAGGGATCGGGTCTTGCCACAGCAGTTCCTCGCCCGGCATTTCCGGGCCGAGGTAGCGCGAGAGCGGGCCCATGTCACGGTGAATGAGCTTGTACCAGGCGCGCGCGAAGGCATCGGCCAGTTGATCAGGGTTGGCCAGGAAGCGCCGGGCAATCGGTTCGTAGATCGGGTCGAAACGCAGGGCCAGGTCCGAGGTCAGCATGGTCGGATCACGGCGTTTGGATGGATCAAAGGCATCGGGAATGGTCCCGGCACCGGCACCGTTCTTCGGTTTCCACTGATGGGCGCCGGCCGGGCTCTTGGTCAGTTCCCAGTCGAAACCGAACAGGTTTTCCAGGTAGTTGTTGCTCCATCGGGTTGGCGTGGTGGTCCAGGTCACTTCCAGGCCGCTGGTGATGGTATCGGCCCCTTTGCCGGTGCCGAATGTGCTCTTCCAGCCCAGGCCTTGCAGCTCCAGGCCGGCGGCTTCAGGTTCCGGCCCGACGTGGTCGGCGGGCCCGGCGCCGTGGGTCTTGCCGAAGGCGTGGCCACCGGCGATCAACGCCACGGTTTCCTCATCGTTCATCGCCATGCGGCCGAAGGTTTCGCGGATGTCCTTGGCCGAGGCAACCGGGTCCGGTTCGCCTTCCGGGCCTTCCGGGTTCACATAGATCAGGCCCATCTGCACCGCAGCAAGGGGGTTTTCCAGATTGCGGCCATTTTCGGTACGGCTGTCCTCGTTTCTGCCGGGCTCAGCCACCAGCGGTACATCGCCTGGCGGTTGCACGGGCTTGCTGTCGTCTTTGCCATAGCGGGTATCGCCACCCAGCCATTTGCTTTCAGAACCCCAGTAAACGTCTTCGTCCGGTTCCCAGACATCCGCGCGTCCAGCGGAAAAACCAAACGTCTTGAAGCCCATGGATTCCAGGGCGACGTTGCCGGTGAGGACGATCAGGTCGGCCCAGGAGATTTTGTTGCCGTACTTTTGCTTGACCGGCCACAGCAGCCGGCGGGCCTTGTCGAGGCTGACGTTGTCCGGCCAGCTGTTGAGCGGTGCAAAGCGTTGCTGGCCGGAGCCGGCGCCGCCCCGGCCGTCACCGGTGCGATAGGTGCCTGCGGCGTGCCAGGACATGCGGATAAAGAAGGGGCCATAGTGACCGAAGTCCGCCGGCCACCAGTCCTGGGAATCGGTCATCAGCGCCGTCAGGTCTTTTTTCAGTGCCTGGAAGTCAAGGCTCTTGAAGGCTTCGGCGTAGTTGAAGTCGCCCCCCAACGGGTCAGACTTGGGCGAGTGTTGACTCAGGATCTTCAGGTTCAGTTGGTTCGGCCACCAGTCGCGGTTCGTCGTGCCACCGCCAGCGGCGTGATTGAACGGGCATTTCGATTCAGTTGACATGGCATCTCCTCTTGATTTTGTTTTCAGCTAACCACCCTTGAGCGTGGATCCGGATCACCGATTGATGAAATAGCTTTTCGGTATGGGATCCATAGCCTTAAGGCTATGACAGCCCCGTGATCAGTCGCTCCAGACCCTCCATTAAAGTACCGGTCCGGGAAACTGTCGCTTCATCCGTGGAGATAGCTGATAAACAGTGCAAATCAGCAAGGAGGTTGGCAATGCTTCCATGACCCGGGGCTTTGCTGCACGCAATAAAAAACCGGCCTTTCAGCCGGTTTTTTTTGTTTCACTCAACAGCACTTGGGTCCGGCTTTACTGCCGTAACGGGCTTCCTGGCGCTCGCGGAAGAACGCCTCGTAGTCCATCACCGGTTTGTCCGGGTGCTTGCTCTGCATGTGCTCGACGTAGTTGTCGTAGTCGGGCATGCCGACCATCAGGCGCGCGGCCTGACCGAGGTATTTGCCCAGGCGACTCAGGTCATTGAACATGCTGCCCTCCTCGCCTACGCATTCGGCAGCGCCTGGAATGGCGCTTCTTTATCCGTACGCTCCTTGCTGCCCCAAGCGGCGATACCGACCTTGAGCGCGAAGAACAGGATGCTGAACACCACGCACAGGAACAGCGCGGTCAGCGTGGCGTTGGTGTAGGCGTTGAAGATCACGTGTTGCATCTGCTCGATGCTCTTGGCCGGGGCCAGCACCTGACCATTGGCCAGGGCATCACTGTACTTCTTCGCCAGGGCGAGGAAGCCGATCGCCGGGTTGGCATCGAACAGCTTGATGAAGCCGGCGGTGGTGGTGCAGATCAGCAACCACACAGCCGGCAGCAAGGTGACCCAGGCATAACGCTGGCGCTTCATCTTGATCAGCACCACGGTGCCGAGCATCAGCGCGATACCGGCCAGCATCTGGTTGGAGATACCGAACAGCGGCCACAAGGTGTTGATGCCGCCCAGCGGATCGATCACGCCCTGGTACAGCAGATAACCCCACATGGCCACGCAACCGGCAGTGGCGATCAAGTTGGCGGTCCAGGACTCGGTGCGACGCAGGGCCGGCACGAACGAACCGAGCAGGTCCTGAAGCATGAAGCGCCCGGCACGGGTACCGGCGTCGACTGCGGTCAGGATGAACAGCGCTTCGAACAGGATCGCGAAGTGGTACCAGAACGCCATGGTGTTCTCGCCCGGCAACAGCTGGTGCAGGATCTGCGCGATCCCCACCGCCAGGGTCGGCGCACCGCCGGCACGGGCCAGGATGGTGGTTTCCCCGATGTCGTGGGCCACCGCTTGCAACGCTTCCGGCGTGATCGCAAAGCCCCAGCTGCTGACGGTTTGCGCAACGGCCACCGCATCGGCGCCGACCACGGCCGCCGGGCTGTTCATGGCGAAGTACACGCCCGGATCGATCACCGACGCCGCGACCATGGCCATGATGGCCACGAAGGATTCCATCAGCATGCCACCGTAACCGATGTAACGGGCATGCCCCTCATTGGCGAGCAACTTCGGCGTGGTGCCGGAAGCGATCAGCGCATGGAAGCCCGACACCGCGCCACAGGCGATGGTGATGAACAGGAACGGGAACAGACCGCCCTTCCAGACCGGGCCGGTGCCGTCGATGAACTGGGTCAGGGCCGGCATTTTCAGCTCGGGCATGGTCACCAGGATGCCGATGGCCAGCGCGACGATGGTGCCGATTTTCAGGAAGGTCGACAGGTAGTCACGCGGCGCCAGGATCAGCCACACCGGCAACACCGCGGCAACGAAACCGTAGCCGATCAGCATCCAGGTGATCTGGATACCGGTGAAGGTAAAGGCCTTGGCCCACACCGGATCCGCGGCAATCTGCCCGCCGAGCCAGATCGAACCGAGCAGCAACAGCACGCCGATCACCGAGATCTCACCGATGCGGCCCGGGCGGATGTAACGCATGTAGATGCCCATGAACATCGCGATCGGGATGGTCGCCATCACCGTGAAAATGCCCCAAGGGCTCTCGGCCAAAGCTTTCACCACGATCAGCGCCAGCACCGCGAGGATGATGATCATGATCAGGAAGCAACCGAACAGCGCGATGGTGCCGGGGATGCGGCCCATTTCTTCACGGACCATGTCGCCCAGGGAGCGGCCGTTGCGACGGGTGGACATGAACAGGACCATGAAGTCCTGCACGGCACCGGCCAGCACCACACCGGCGATCAGCCACAGCGTGCCGGGCAGGTAGCCCATCTGCGCCGCCAGTACCGGACCGACCAGCGGCCCCGCGCCAGCGATGGCCGCGAAGTGGTGACCGAACAGCACGTGTTTGTTGGTCGGCACGTAGTCCAGACCATCGTTATTGAGCACAGCCGGCGTGGCCCGAGCAGGATCGAGCTGCATCACTTTGTTGGCAATGAACAGGCTGTAGTAGCGGTAGGCAACGAGGTAGATGGCGACGGCTGCGACTACGATCCACAGGGCGTTGATCGCTTCGCCGCGGCGCAGGGCCACGACACTCAGCGCAATCGCTCCCAGGACAGCCACGGCAAACCAGGCGAGGTGTTTAGCCAGACGGGGCATAGCGTGTCTCCTGCCGACAGCCAGTGACTGCGGCGGTAATTTTTATAATTGTGTCCGCGGTGCGGAGCTGGCCCAATATCTGCGCATGCCGTCCACAAATAAATCCGCGTTACTACGTACGTGGCGTCTACGTAGTACTACGTAGACGCCACCTGGATTACCGCACCGCCCTTGTAGGAGCTGCCGCAGGCTGCGATCTTTTGACTTTTTGGGGTATCAAGATCAAAAGATCGCAGCCTTCGGCAGCTCCTACAGAAGCGTATCTTTGGCATATGATGCCGGCCCCGCCGTCCCTCGGTCGGGCGCAAGCGCGGGGACAGGAGTAGAGATGCAGCTCAAACACAAGATCGTCGCCCTCGGGATTCTGCCGCTGGTGCTGGCCATTGCCGTCATCTGCGCGCTGGTGATTTCCCTCAATCGCCAATTGGGCGATCAACAGGCGCAACTGATCGAAGACAGCATTCTGGCGAGCAAACGCGCGGAACTGAAAAACTACGTGGAAATGGCCCAGAGCCTGATCGCCCCGCTGTACGACGACGGCCATGGCGACGCCCGCGCCCAGCAACAAGTGCTGGAAGAACTGCGCAAGCTCAGCTTCGGCATCAACGGCTACTTCTTCGTCTACGACCACGAAGGCCGCAGCCTGATGCATGCGCGCCAGTCGGAACTGGTGGGCCAGTACCTGTGGGACATGAAGGATCCCCACGGCCTGCCGGTGATTCAGGCGCTGCTCAAAAGCGCGCAATCCGGTGAAGGCTTCCAACGCTACGCCTGGAACAAGCCCTCCTCCGGCCAGGTGACCGACAAGCTCGCCTACGTGGTGATGCTCGACCGCTGGGGCTGGATGCTCGGCACCGGCATCTACCTCGAAGACGTAGAGCGCGCCACCCAGCAGGCCCGTGCCGAAGTGGCCATGGGCATCCGCAAGACCATGATGGCGATTGCCGTGGTCGCCCTGGTCGCGGTGCTGTTTGTCTTCGCCACCGGCATGACCCTCAACGTCAGCGAACATCGGCTGGCGGACAAGAAACTGCAGCGCCTGACCCAACGCATCGTCAGCCTGCAGGAAGAGGAACGATCCCGGGTGTCCCGCGAGTTGCACGACGGCGTCAGCCAGGTGTTGGTCTCGATCAAGTTCCAGTTCGAACTGGCCAGCCACCTGCTGGAAAGCGGACAAGCCCGGGACAAGGGCCTGAACACCTTGAAGGACGCCACCGAACGCCTGGGCGATGCCATCGGTGAAGTCCGCAGCCTCTCCCATGACCTGCGCTCATCCTTGCTCGACACCCTCGGCCTGCCGGCGGCCATCGGCCAGTTGGCGGCGGAATTCGAGCAGCGCAGCGGGCTGACCGTGACCTACAACGAAAATGAATTCGACTGCCAACTGGTCGACGGCGCGGCGGTGTCGCTGTTTCGCATCGTCCAGGAAGGCCTGACCAATATCGAACGCCACGCCCAGGCGAAGCACGTGTCCATTACACTGCGCGGCTGCGACGAGTCCGTGCGGCTGACGCTGGTCGATGACGGCATCGGTTTCAATGTCGCCCAGGTCGAACGTCGTCAGGCCGGCATTGGCTTGCGTAACATCCGCGAACGCGTCGAACATTATGGCGGGCGCTTCGACTTGATCTCGATGCCGGGCAGAAGCGAGCTGGACGTACGACTGCCGATGAAGCCCGGCGCAAAACGCTGAGCCGGCCCCACCACTACAAGAGTGAATAGCTGCGATGAACCTGCCCTCCCCGATCCGCATCGCCCTGGTCGACGATCACTCCCTGGTGCGCGACGGCATCAAGGCACTGCTGGCCGTGATGTCGCCCCTGGAAGTGGTCGGCGAAGCGGAAAACGGCGCCGACGCCATCGACATGGTCGGGCGCTGCCAGCCGGACCTGCTGCTGGTCGACATCAGCCTGCCGGACATGAACGGACTGGAACTGACCCGCGTGCTGCGCAGCCAGTACCCGTCGCTCAAGGTGCTGGTGCTGAGCATGTACGACAATTACGAATACGTCAGTGAATCGGTGCGCTCCGGCGCCAGCGGCTACGTGCTGAAAAACGCCCCGTCACGGGAAATCATCGCCGCCATCGAAGCCATCACCAGCGGCGGAACCTTCTACAGCGCCGACATCGCCCAACGGCTGATCGCCGACAGGAACACCGACAACGAACTGACCCCGAGGGAAAGCCAGGTGCTGTCGAAGATGGCGCAAGGGCTGAACAACAAGGAAATGGCCCGGGAACTGGACATCAGCGTGCGCACGGTGGAGACACACCGCTTGAGCATCCGGCGCAAGCTCAACATCGACAAACCGGCGGCGCTGGTCAAATACGCCATCGATCATGGGCTCATTTCCCGCTGACACCCCGTCCCACTGTGGCCACTGCAAAAGCCTGTGGGAGCACCGAATCATCCATTGACTGCATCGATAGTCACCATTGACTCAATGAAGTTCTCATAAAAAATCCACGGCGTAACATCTGCTCCATACCAACCCATAAGCACCCCGGAGCACACGATCATGAAACGCCAGACCCTCCTCAGCATCGCTTTCTCGGTTTTCGCAGTTAACGCTTTCGCCGCAACTTCTGCTCAACCTGTGGTCGCTGAAGGCGGCTCGGATCGTCTGATTGAAAGCCGTGTGGCTGAAGGTGGTTCCGATCGCTTGATCGAAAACCGCGTCGCCGCCGATGGTTCCGACAAGTTGATGCAGAATCGCGTTGCCGAAGGTGGCTCTGACAAACTGCTGCAGAACCGTGTCGCTGAAGGTGGCTCTGACAAACTGCTGCAGAATCGCGTTGCTGAAGGTGGTTCCGACAAACTGCTGCAGAACCGCGTTGCTGAAGGTGGCTCGGATCGTCTGATCCAGAATCGTGCGGCATAACGAATCGCTGCACCTCAACGCCCAACAAAAAACCCGGCCTGATCAGCCGGGTTTTTTCATGTTTTTTTTGGAGGCTTTCACTGGCTTGGAGGTTCACTTCACTCTCAGCGTGGGCACGCTTCTTTGTAGGAGCTGGCTTGCCAGCGATGGTCGTCAACGAAAACGCGTGTGAACCTGCATAAACGCGGTGCACTGGAGTCCATCGCCAGCAGGCTGGCTCCTACAGTTTCAGCGTGGGCACGGTCCCCTGTAGGAGCTGGCTTGCCAGCGATGGTCGTTAACGATAACGCGCGTGAACCTGCATAAACGCGGTGCACTGGAGTCCATCGCCAGCAGGCTGGCTCCTACAGTTTCAGCGTGGGCACGGTCCCCTGTAGGAGCTGGCCTGCCAGCGATGGTCGTCAACGATAACGCGTGTGACCTGGATGAACGCGGCGCACTGGAGTCCATCGCCAGCAGGCTGGCTCCTACAGTTTCAGCGTGGGCACGGTCCCCTGTAGGAGCTGGCTTGCCAGCGATGGTCGTTAACGATAACGCGCGTGAACCTGCATAAACGCGGTGCACTGGAGTCCATCGCCAGCAGGCTGGCTCCTACAGTTTCAGCGTGGGCACGGTCCCCTGTAGGAGCTGGCCTGCCAGCGATGGTCGTTAACGATAACGCGGGTGAACCTGAATAAACGCGGCGCACTGGAGTCCATCGCCAGCAGGCTGGCTCCTACAGGTATTGCGTTGACACCTGAAACCGCCCACACAAAGAACAAAAAGGAATTAATAAATAAAAATTAAGTATTTATCGTTATAAAAGTAGAAGCGTACTCTCCAGTCATCCCGTCATTCATCACCACAGTGAAGTGCCCCATGAATCCGACTGACAACCTCATCGATTTCGCCAGCTACCGCAAACGCAAACAAGCTCAGCAACGGGCACGGGCCATGTGGGAGATGTACGCACGCAACGCCGGATTACAGGCATTCCAGTGGGTTCAGGCGTCTCGGTCTGCCGAGACACGTCAGGCGTGAACGCGCACGAACCCTCGCGCTTTCTGATAAGCGCGGACGAGCCTGTGCTGGACCTGAACAATCCGGATGCCCCTGAAGAGGACCCGATCTGCGAACGGGTAGCACAAAACCTGTTGCGCCTGCGGGGCAAGCGCCATCTGTCCCTCGATGCCCTGGCCCGACAGTGCGGCGTGAGCCGTGCCATGCTGGCGCAAATCGAATCGGGGCGCAGCGTGCCGTCCATCAAGGTGCTGTGCAAAATCGCCAAAGGCTTGAAGGTATCGGTGGCTGCGTTTCTGGAGCATCGGGCCTTCGAAGGTGTGGCCGTGCTGTCGGCGAGCCAGAGCAAACGCCTGGTCAGTGCCAACGGCGCTTTTGTCAGCCGTGCCCTGTTCCCCTTTGACGTAGCGCGCCAATCGGAATTCTACGAGCTGCGCCTGAGCCCGTTGGGAGAGGACCATTCGCAGGGCCATGGCCCAGGCGTCCAGGAAAACCTGGTGGTGGCGCAGGGAGTGCTGGAAATCAGCGTCAACGACGAGCGTTACCTGCTGTCCACGGGGGACTCGATCCTGTTTTATGCCGACCAGCCCCACCGCTATCGCAACCCCGCCGACAGTGAAGCGGTGGCTTATCTTGTAGTGACCTACCCGGAACGCCTGGACTGAAACGACCTTGTAGGAGCGAGCCTGCTCGCGATGGACGTCAACGATGACGCGGGTTTCCTGAAAAAACGCGTCAGCCTCGGGCCCATCGTCGGATCACCGCCCGGAGCAAGCTCGCTCCTACAGTTACAGGTACCGTGCAGGGATCAGCAGGTACAGCACATCAACGGCATGCCATTGCAGCTCATCATCATCGGCATGCCGCAGTCGTTCATCATTTTCATCATCAGCGCGCAGCAGCTTTTCATCATGTCCATGTTCATGCCGGCCATCGGCATGATTTTGCACATCATGCCGTCAGCCATCATGGTGCATTCCATCACGCACTTCATCGACGGCATCGGCATGCCCATCATCGGCATTGGCATCATCATGTTCATCATCGGCATGGCCATGCTCGCCTGGGACATGCACATCATGCTCATGTTGCCGCAGTGCATCATCATCGGCATGCCGCAGTTCATCATCATCTGCATCATTTCAGCGCTGTTCTTGAACATGGCCATGTCCATGCCAGCGGCCGGCATCATCTTGCACATCATTCCGTCGTCCATCATGTCGCAGGACATGGTCGCCATCATCATCGGCATGCCCATCATCGGCATCGTTGGCATGGTGGTGTTCATCGGCATTTGCATCTGCATGGCATTCATCATGGTGTTGCTCCCTGAAGGACTGGATAGTTGGGCGAAGCTGATGGAGGCCGATTCTAGGGAATCGGCCGAGCGCAACAAGCTGGCGATCGAACAGCCAAAGTCGATGTCGGGGCAGTCTTAACGAGGCAGGCAGGACGATTGTTTCTGCTGTGACGAACAATCGGATTCGATCACGGACAAGGTAAAAGCCATGACGCGGATTATTCGGTTATGGATATGCAGATTGCATCTATATAAATAGCGGAAAGAAATAATCGTTCTAACCGGTATCACAATCTTTCCCTCCAGGCACACCGACACGCCGCTTCACCGCTGATCCCCTTCTTTACGCTGCCTTTCTCTCCCGATGCCGGGCCTGTGCCCGAAGCAAACACGCGCCTGCCGTTTGTCCGCGGGTGCCCGTGGCGCGAACTTTTGCACGCCATCCAGCCAGAAACTCCGTTCGGGGTCTTGTGCTTCCGGTATTATGGTATACCATCAGACGCACAGACACCCAAAACCTCCACGGAGCAGCTCATGAGTTTCGAAATCCGCAAGATCGTCAGCTATGTCGAAGAAACCTTTATTGAAGGCGGCAAAGCCACCGATAAGCCCGTGACCATGGTCGGTCTGGCCGTGGTGATGAAAAACCCCTGGCTGGGCAACGGTTTCGTCGAAGACCTGAAACCTCAGATCCGCGCCAACTGCTCCGACCTCGGCGCACTGATGGTCGAGCGTCTGGTGGGCATCATCGGCGGCGCCGAGAAGATCGAGGCTTATGGCAAGGCTGCGGTGGTCGGTGCCGATGGCGAAATCGAGCACGCTTCGGCGGTGATCCACACCCTGCGCTTCGGCAACCACTACCGCGAAGCGGTCAAGGCCAAGAGCTACCTGAGTTTCACCAACAAGCGCGGCGGCCCGGGCACCTCGATTCAGATCCCGATGATGCACAAGGACGACGAAGGCCTGCGTTCGCACTACATCACCCTGGAAATGCAGATCGAAGACGCCCCGCGTGCCGACGAAATCGTCGTGGTCCTGGGTTGCGCCGACGGCGGCCGCCTGCACCCGCGCATCGGCAACCGCTACATCGACCTGGAAGAACTGGCCGCCGAAAAAGCCCAGTAACCGGCCGGCAGAACGACAACAAGAAGGCATTGCAGGAGCGCTCCATGATTCGGCTCACCGCTGAACTCACCCCGGCTGGCACCAGTTACCTGGCGACCGGCCAAGGCCAGCCCGTGGTCTTGATCCACGGCGTGGGCCTGAACAAAGAAATGTGGGGCGGCCAGATCGTTGGCCTGGCCACGAAGTACCGCGTCATCGCCTACGACATGCTCGGCCATGGCGCCAGTCCGCGCCCGGAGAGCGGCACACCGCTGCTCGGCTATGCCGACCAGTTGCTGGAGCTGCTCGACCACCTGCAATTGCCTAAGGCAACGGTGATCGGCTTTTCCATGGGCGGGCTGGTGGCGCGGGCGTTTGCCCTGCACTACGCGCAACGCCTGGAAGGCCTGGTGGTGCTCAACAGCGTGTTCAACCGCAGCGCCGAACAGCGCGCGGGGGTCATCGCCCGCACCAGCCAGGCCGCCGAACACGGGCCGGACGCCAATGCCGAAGCGGCGCTGTCGCGCTGGTTCAGCCGCGAATACCAGGCCGCGAACCCGGCGCAGATCGCCGCGATTCGCCAGACCCTGGCCGGCAATGACCCGCAGGGTTACCTGACTACTTATGAACTGTTCGCCACCCAGGACATGTACCGCGCCGACGACCTGGGCAGCATCCGCGTGCCGACGCTGATCGCCACCGGCGAACTGGACCCCGGCTCGACCCCGGAAATGGCCCGGCAACTGGCCGAACGCATTCCCGGTGCGACCGTTGCCGTCCTCGCCGAGCAACGGCATATGATGCCCGTAGAATCGCCGCGCCTGGTCAACCAGCTGTTGCTGGAGTTTCTGCAGGCCGCGCACTCCCAACAAAACCAGATCAAGGGGATCGTTGCATGACACTCGCACGCTTCCAGATGTGCATCGGCGGTGAATGGGTCGATGCCCTGTCCGGCAAGACCTTCGAAAGCCTCAACCCGGCGCTGGCCGAACCTTGGGCCGAATTGCCCGATGCCGACGAAGCCGATGTCGAGCGCGCCGTACAAGCCGCGCAAACCGCTTTCGACAGCCCGGCCTGGCGCGGCTTGACCGCCACCGCGCGCGGCAAACTGCTGCGACGCCTGGGCGACCTGATCGCGGAAAACAAGGAACAACTGGCGCAGCTGGAAAGCCGCGACAACGGCAAGCTGATCCGCGAAACCCGTGGCCAGGTGGGTTATCTGCCGGAGTTCTTCCACTACACCGCAGGCCTGGCGGACAAGCTCGAAGGCGGCACCCTGCCGCTGGACAAGCCGGACCTGTTTGCCTACACCGTGCACGAAGCCATGGGTGTGGTTGCCGCGATCATCCCGTGGAACAGCCCGCTGTACCTGACCGCGATCAAACTCGCTCCGGCCCTCGCCGCAGGCAACACCATCGTGATCAAGCCGTCGGAGCACGCCTCGGCGACCATCCTCGAACTGGCGCGCCTGGCCCTGGAAGCCGGGATTCCGCCGGGGGTGGTCAACGTCGTCACCGGTTATGGCCCAAGCACCGGCGCCGCCCTCACCCGCCATCCGCTGGTGCGCAAGATCGCCTTCACCGGCGGCGCGGCCACGGCGCGGCATGTGGTGCGCAGCAGCGCGGAGAACTTCGCCAAGCTGTCGCTGGAACTGGGCGGCAAATCGCCGAACATCATCTTCGCCGACGCCGACCTCGACAGTGCGATCAACGGCGCCATCGCCGGAATCTATGCCGCTTCCGGGCAGAGCTGCGTCTCCGGTTCGCGCCTGCTGGTGCAGGACGAAATCTACGACGAGTTCGTCGGTCGTCTGGTAGAGCGAGCCCAGCGCATCCGCATCGGCAACCCCCAGGAAGACAGCAGCGAAATGGGCCCGATGGCCACCGCGCAGCAACTGGCGGTGGTCGAAGGCCTGGTGGCCGATGCCATCGCCGAAGGTGCGCGCCTGCGCCTGGGCGGCAAGCGTCCGCAGAATCTGGGCGACGGCTGGTTCTACGAACCGACGCTGTTCGAGTGCGACCGCAACTCGATGAAGATCATGCAGGAAGAAGTCTTTGGTCCGGTGGCCTCGGTCATCCGTTTCAAGGACGAAGCCGAAGCCCTGGCGATCGCCAACGACTCACAGTTCGGCCTCGCCGCCGGCATCTGGACCCGCGACCTGGGCCGTGCCCACCGCCTGGCCCGGGATGTGCGCTCGGGGATCATCTGGGTCAACACCTACCGCGCGGTCTCGGCCATGGCGCCGATCGGCGGTTTCAAGAACAGCGGCTATGGACGCGAAAGCGGCATCGATTCGGTGCTGGCCTACACCGAGCTGAAAACGGTGTGGATCAACCTGTCCCAGGCACCGATGCCTGATCCCTTCGTGATGCGCTAGGAGTCCTGGAAAATGATCGAACCCGGCATTTACAAAGACGTGATGAGCTCGTTCCCGTCCGGGGTCACGGTGGTCACCACCCTGGACCCGGACGGCGGCATCGTCGGCATCACCGCCAGCGCCTTCAGTGCGCTGTCGATCGACCCGGCACTGGTGCTGTTCTGCCCCAACTACGGCTCCGACACCTACCCGGTGCTGCGCGACAGCAAGCAGTTCGCGATTCATTTGCTGTCCGCCGAGCAGACCGCCGAAGCCTATGCCTTCGCCGGCAAAGGCAAGGACAAGGCCAAAGGCATCGAGTGGCACTTGAGCGAACGGGGCAACCCGATCCTGGCCAAGGCGACGGCGATCATCGAGTGCGAACTGTGGCGCGAATACGACGGCGGTGATCACGCGATCATCGTCGGCGCGGTGAAGAACCTGATCCTGCCCGAGCAACCGGTGACGCCGATGATCTACCACAAAGGCAAGCTGGGGCCGCTGCCTGCCCTGGCCTGATGGCTCGACACAATCCCCCTGTGGGAGCGAGCTTGCTCGCGATGACGGTGTATCAGTGACATGGATGTTGAATGTCAGTCCGCTATCGCGAGCAAGCTCGCTCCCACAGGTACCGCGGTGCATATTCTTTTTTTGTCAGGAGCCGGCATGAGCCCAGCAGCCTCGTTACTGTTCCGCCAGCAGGCCTACATCAATGGCCAATGGCTGGATGCGCCCGATGGTGCGCAACAGGACATCTTCAACCCGGCCACCGGCGAGTTGATCGGCCAGGTGCCGAACCTCGGCGCCGGGCATGCGCGCCTGGCCATCGAGGCCGCCAACAAAGCCTGGCCGGCCTGGCGTGCGCTGACCGCCAAAGAGCGCAGCAATACGCTCAAGCGCTGGCATGCGTTGATGCTGGAAAATGCCGACGCCCTGGCCGAAATCCTCACCCTCGAACAAGGCAAGCCACTGGCCGAAGCCAAGGGCGAAATCCTCTACGCCGCGAGCTTTATCGAGTGGTTTGCCGAGGAAGCCAAGCGCATCTACGGCGACACCATTCCCAGCCACAAGGGCGATGCGCGCATCGTGGTCAGCAAGGAGCCGATTGGCGTCGTCGCGGCCATCACGCCGTGGAATTTCCCGGCGGCGATGATCACCCGCAAGGCCGGCCCGGCGCTGGCCGCCGGTTGCCCGTGCATCGTCAAGCCGGCTCCGGAAACACCGTTCTCGGCACTGGCCATGGCTGCGCTGGCGGAACAGGCCGGCATTCCAGCGGGTATTTTCAACGTGATCACCGGCGACGCCATCGCAATCGGCGCCGAGCTGACCGCCAGTGCGCAGGTGCGCAAACTGTCGTTCACCGGCTCCACCGCCATCGGCAAGTTGCTGATGGCCCAGTGCGCGCCGACGCTGAAAAAAGTCTCGCTGGAACTGGGCGGCAACGCGCCGTTCATTGTCTTCGACGACGCCGATCTGGAACGTGCAGTCGACGGCGCGCTGATCGCCAAATTCCGCAACGCCGGGCAGACCTGCGTCTGCGTCAATCGCTTCCTGGTGCAGGCCGGCATCCACGACGCCTTTGTCGCACGCCTTGCCGAGCGGGTTTCGCAGCTCAAGGTCGGCAGCGGTTTCGAAGAAGGTGTCACCCAGGGCCCGCTGATCAACGAGCGCGCCGTGGCCAAGGTCGAAGAGCACGTGCAAGACGCCCTGGCCCGGGGTGCACGACTGCTGTGCGGCGGCGAGCGTCATGCGCTGGGCAACGGTTTCTTCCAGCCGACCGTGGTCACAGGCGTCACCCCACAGATGAAAGTCGCCCGCGATGAAACCTTCGGTCCGCTGGCCGCGGTGTTCCGTTTCGACACCGAGGCCCAGGCCATCGAGATGGCCAACGACACCGAATTCGGCCTCGCCGCCTACTGCTACACCCGCGACCTGGGCCGCGCCTGGCGCATGAGCGAGGCCCTGGAGTACGGCATGGTCGGGATCAACGAAGGGCTGATTTCCACCGAAGTCGCCCCCTTCGGCGGCATCAAGTCCTCGGGGCTGGGCCGTGAAGGCTCGAAGTACGGCATCGAGGATTACCTGGAACTCAAATACACCTTGATGGGCGGCCTTTGAGCCGCGCGTTCAACCTGTAAGAGCCGGCTTGCCGGCGAATGCGTCCTCAAGAACGCCATCGCCGGCAAGCCGGCTCCTACAGATCCGTGCCCCCACAGGAGACAATCGGAATGAACAACGAAAAATACGAAAAAGGCCTGAAGATCCGCACCCAGGTGCTGGGCGAAGCCTACGTCAAGCGCTCCATCGAGAACGCCGACGACTTCACCCGCCCGTTGCAGGAGATGGTCACCGAGTACTGCTGGGGTCATGTCTGGGGCCGTGAGGGTTTGTCCCTCAAGGAACGCAGCATGATCAACCTGGCGATGATCTCGGCCCTCAACCGGCCCCATGAACTCAAGTTGCATGTGCGCGGCGCCTTGCGTAACGGCCTGAGTCGTGAGCAAATACGCGAAATATTGCTTCAGGTCGGCATTTATTGCGGTGTCCCCGCTGCCGTAGACAGTTTCCGGCTCGCCCGTGAAGCCTTCGCCGAAGCCGATGCCGAGGCCTCCAGTTAACCCTTGGCTGTTTGATCCGACCGAGCACCGGGATTCCCGTAATCGAAGTGCTCTTTTTGCATGGACAGCCACAATCAGAGCGGACCCCATGAAACGCCTGCCACTCGACGACAGCTTCAAGGTCAATCGCAACCCCGTCACCCTGCGCGAAATCGTGCTGGATAAACTGCGAAGCGCCATCATGAACTTCCAGCTCCTGCCGGGAGACCGTCTGGTCGAACGCGATCTGTGCGATCGCCTGGGCGTCAGCCGTACTTCCGTGCGCGAAGCCTTGCGTCACCTGGAATCCGAAGGCCTGGTGGAATTCGCCGATGCCAAGGGCCCGCGTGTCGCGATCATTACCCTGGCCGACGCCGTGGACATCTACGAGCTGCGCTGCGTGCTCGAAGGGCTGATCGTGCAACTGTTCACCCTGCGCGCCAAGGCCAAGGACATCAAGGCCCTGGAAAAAGCCCTCGAAGAAAACCGCAAGGCGCTCAAGGACGGCGAGCTGCAACAAGTCATCGATTCGGTGCAAGGTTTCTACGACGTGCTGCTCGAAGGCTCGGGCAACCATGTCGCGGCCACTCAGCTGCGCCAGTTGCAGGCACGCATCAGCTATCTGCGGGCGACCTCGGTATCCCAGGAAAACCGTCGCGGCGCCAGCAACCAGGAAATGGAACGCATGGTCGAGGCGATCAAGGGCGGCGATCCGCTGGCCGCCCACCAGGCTTGCGTCGACCACGTGCGCGCGGCCGCTGCCGTGGCCCTGGACTACCTCAAGCGCAAGCAGGAAGAAACCGGCGACGTCCCGGCGATCACCCTGCCCATCGCGCTGAAAGAACCGCGCATAGGCCGCTGAGATGTTCAGCCCGAGCTTTTGCCCAAAGTGCGGCAGCGCTGATCTCGGTCAGCAACTGCCGCCGGGCGATACGCACGAGCGCCTGATGTGCCGCGGTTGCGGCTACATCCATTACATCAATCCGAAAATCATCGCCGGCTGCATCATCGAGCAGGACGGCAAGTACCTCCTGTGCCAGCGCGCCATCCCGCCGCGCCCCGGCACCTGGACCCTGCCCGCGGGCTTCATGGAAAGCGGCGAGACCACGGAGCAGGCGGCCCTGCGCGAGGTCTGGGAAGAAAGTGGCGTGCGTGCGGAAATCGTCTCGCCCTACTCGATTTTCAGCGTGCCCCAGATCAGCGAGGTGTACATCATCTTCCGCGCCATCGCGCTGGAGATTACCGGACAGTACGGGCCGGAAACCCTCGACTACAAGTTCTTCGCGCCTGAGGAGATTCCTTGGGACAGCATCTATTATCCGGCGATCCGGCAGATTCTCGAGCGTTATATCGAGGAGCGGCAGGCCGGCGTTTATGGCATTTACATGGGCAATGATGACAGCGGGAAGATTCACTTTATTCGCTGATTCGTCTTTGGCTTTTGACTGTGTACTTGGAAAAACGGAACGCCGCCCGGCCTGTAGGAGCTGCCGAAGGCTGCGATCTTTTGATTTTGATTTTTAAGAACGGAAGATCAAGATCAAAAGATCGCAGCCTTCGGCAGCTCCTACAGGGGGTCGGCGTACACCCACGCTTCTCACCACTCAACAGGCCGAGCGTTAGCTCGCCTGCCGCTCTTGATCTTGATCCACCCGCCCCCTCGGCAGGCTGAGCGGAGGTGTTCATCCGGGGATGGGCGCGCAGCGCCGTTCGGCGCAGCCGAACTCATTGCATGTAGGTCGAAGCGAAGCCGACCGGAGGGCAATGCCCCCGGATGAATACCGCAGCGAAGGTACCCCGAGCCTCAGCGAGGGGCCGTACGTAAGGGGCGAGACCTTTGGTTCCTTTGGGCTGGGCCGGCACTCCGGCGTTTGCCAAAGGGACTCGCCGTAAGGGCGAAACCATAAGCCGCCGTTACCGCAGCAACGGATATGTACACCAGACCCAACAACTACACCCTCAGACGAAACTGCTTGGGCGTAACCCCAAACCGCTTACGAAACGCCCGAATAAAATTACTGGCCTGCCGATACCCCAACCGCTCGGCAATCCGCTCAATCGGCTGATCGCCCGCCGTCAACCAATGCCGCGCCAACTCCAGACTGTCGCTACGACTATCTTGCGCCGCCGCAGTCTGCCAATGCCGCAACATGCTCTGATGCAAAAACGCATTAGCCCCCAACAACGGCTCATCAAGGCTAACCGCTGGCAGGCTCAAACACGGATGTGCCCCCTCCAGCACCTCAATACCCACGCTACGCAACCACTGCCCGGCCGCCTGCTGCGGCGTCAGGCGAACGCTGACAAACACCTCGGCCGGCGCCCGCCCCAAGCGTCGGGCGATGTTGCGCACCAACGTCAGGGTCGCCGCATCGAGGCCGAAAAAATGCGCCTGCCGGTCAGCATTGCGCAGGTGCAGGCGGGCCTGCCCGTCACCCTCCTCCAGTTCCGCCACTACATAGTTGGTCACGCGTGGCAGGAAATCAGTGAAGCACGCCAGGCTCGCGCGCAAGGTGGCGGCGGAGTCCAGCAGGATGTTCAAACCCCGCAACGTGGTGGTCGCCATGCCATTGACCAGTTCACAGCCAAACGACGCCCCCGCGCCCGCACGTTCGCACTCGTTCCACAGGCGCTCGACCAGGTGCGCAGGCACGTGCAGATCCTGCCCTTCGAGCAACGAAAGACAGATGCCGGCCCGTTGCAGCAGTTGGTCCTGACACAGGCCGGACTGCCGGGCATGGCTGAGAATGGTGCGGGTGAAGGCGCTGGAAATGAACGGTTGGCAGGTCATGGCACGTTACGGCGAGAAGACAGGCATGTACTTATGCCAGCCTCTGTGCTATCGATCCAATGCATTAAAAGTATCTGCTAAATGCAGGAGACGCATGATGGATCTACGACAACTCCGCCACCTTGTCGCCCTGGCCGATTACCGCAATTTCGGGCGTGCCGCCGAGGCGATCAACCTTAGCCAACCGGCCTTCAGTCGCAGCATCCAGACCCTGGAGCGCGACCTCGACTGCGCGCTGGTGGAGCGCAGCAGCCGCGAATTCCGCCTGACGGGCCAGGGTGAACTGGTGCTGCAAC
The DNA here is from genome assembly GCF_002934665.1 of Pseudomonas laurylsulfatiphila. Taxonomy (GTDB): domain Bacteria; phylum Pseudomonadota; class Gammaproteobacteria; order Pseudomonadales; family Pseudomonadaceae; genus Aquipseudomonas; species Aquipseudomonas laurylsulfatiphila. The sequence goes on from NZ_NIRS01000001.1 coordinate 683,608, forward strand.
ATGCCCGGCGCCTGCTCGCCGGCAGCCAGGCCCTGCACAACGAACTGACGCAATACAACGGCCTGACCGGTGGCGAGTTGCACTTCGGCTGTGGCCCGTATCCGGCACAGTTGCTGGTGCCCGAGGCGCTGGCGGAATTCATCCAGGCGCATCCGGCGATCCGCATCAGGTTCCACCAGGGCGACTGGGAACAACTGGCGCTCTGGCTTCGTGAACAACAGATCGAATTCCTCGTGGCCGACTCGCGGTACTTTACCGGCGACCCGCAATACCAGGTACAGCTGTTGCGACCCCGGCGTGGGCGGTTCTTTTGCCGTGTCGGTCATCCCCTGGCGCAACAGCAGGACCTGTCCCTGCGCGCCCTGCTCGACTACGCGGTGGTCGGCACGCGAATACCGCCGATGATCCGCAAGATCCTCGCCGACGCGCAGGGCGAGGCGGACTTCAACCCGAGCGTGGAATGCGCGCAGTTCGATGCCATCCGCCGCGTGGTGATGCGCTCCGACGCAGTGGGCATCGCGACCATGGAGGCCCTCGCGGAACTGGTCGACCAGGGCCTGATCCGCCTGCTGGAGTTTGCCGATGTGCCCAAGGATGACCCCGGCCTGCAATTGCACTACGGCATCGTCAGCCGCGCCGGCCACTCCCTGACACCGGCGGCACTGGCGATGGTCGAGGCGGTGCTGACGGTTGACCGGCGTTTGTTGGCGTCGAATTAGTCGAACAACCACCGCCCCCCCTGTAGGAGCGAGCTTGCTCGCGATGGTGTATCAGTCGACCCCGCGGTGAATGACACTCCATCGCGAGCAGGCTCGCTCCTACAGAGGGTTCGTCGCAGATCTAAAATCACGCGCGCCTTGCGAACGCCTGCAATGCCCGGGGCTCACCGAGGGCGCGCAGCAGGCAATGCATCGCCTCCTCGCGGCTGCGCTCGAAGCGATAGCGGGACTCGATGTACAGCGCCAGTTTCAACTCCACGGGTTCGTCCAGGGGCAGCGGCACGTGTTCCAGGCCCAGCACACTGGCGACCCGGCTTGGCAGGCTGATGCCCAACGGCTGGCGGTCGGCGATCAGCTTCGCGGCCAGGGTGCTCTGGGTACTCATCGCGATATGGCGGCGCAGGCCTTTCAAGCCCAGCTGCAAGTCCACCGGGCTGAGTCCATCGCGGCGGCTCGACACCTGAATCTGCGGTTGCTCCAGGTATTCCTGCAGGGTGCGCGGCGGCGCCTTGAGCGCGGCGCCATAGGCGAACACGTAATGGTCGGCGGGCAATGCCTGTTTGTGCAGGCCGGCAAGCCCGGCCAGCGGCTGGTCGAGGTCGATCAGGATATCCAGCTTGCCGCTGGCCAGGTCCTGCAAGGCGTCACGGCGCCGGGGCTGGAAATAACGCACCTGCCAATCGGCATGGGGCGATTCGAGCAAGGCATCGAGCAGCACCGGTTGCAGGCAATCCAGGCAACTGATGCGCAGCAGCGGATTGTTCTGCCGCGCGGCGGGGATCATGCGCAAGCCATCGCGCAATGACTCGAGCGCCGCACGCACGTAGTCGGCCAGACGATGGGCGACCAGTGTCGGCGTCACGCCCAGGCGACTTTTGATGAACAGCGGATCGCCGCACAACTCGCGCAGGCGACGCAACGCATTGCTCATGGCCGGTTGCGAAAGGCACATCACCTCGGCGGCACGGGTGACGCTGCGCTGCTGGTAAATCGCATCGAAGGCGAGCAACAGGTTCAAATCGAGCTGGCGTAAATCAAGCATGGTCTTGCTCCGGCAAATCGCTTAACGTCGGGCAGCCTAACCAGTGTTCCGGAACAAGCTGTGAGCCCTACATGACAAAAAGCGATCAGCCACTGCACGATCAACCCATACCCAATGCGTTCTACGCGCCGACCCTGCTGCCGGCCATCGAAGAGCTGCTGGCACGCGGTGTGGACCGCGAACACATCGAAGGCCTGTTTCGTCGCAGCCTGTTCGAGTTGCGCACACCCTTCATGCGCGTTCCGCTGTTCATGTCGCGGCGCTTCTGGGCGTTTGCCCTGGAACAGAGCGGCGACCCGCTGATCGGCCTGGCGGCCGGTCGGCGCTTCGTTTCCACCGCCACCAATGGCCTGACGTACCTGTTCGACGTGGCCGAATCACTGGACAGCGCCTGCCAGTATTTCGTGCGCTTCTTTCCATTTTTCAACGGGCACTTCCGGGCGCAGATTGTGCGCGGCGCAGACCGCATCGAACTGTGCCTGCTCGACTGCGGTAGCGTGAAAGCCAGTGCAGCGACCGCCGATTACATCCTCATCAGCCTGTGCAGCATGTTACGGCGCAAGTTCCTCGCCAGCGGCCTCGAGCGCGATCCGGTGCTGGGCATCGGGCTGACCGGCCCCTGCACCGCCAACCCGCAGGATCACGAGCAAGCCTTCCGTGCCCCCGTGCAGTGGCAACAGGCGCAACACTCGATCCGCCTAGATCCACAACTGTTCGTCATCCCGTTGACGCCGGGCAATCATGAACTGGAACACACGCTGATCGAGCTGCTGGAGCAGACCCGACGCAACAGCGAACCGACCTTGCTGGAGCAAGTCTGCGACCACTTGATCGTCGACCTCGCACAAGCCAACTGGCAGCAATGGTGCAGCACCCAGCATCTGCTCGAGCGCACCGCAGCCCGACGCTTGAAGGCGTTGGGCTGGAGTTTTTCCGAGTTGCTCGACGAGTACCGCCGCTACCGGGCCGAAGACTTTTTGCAGGGAACAGACCTGGAACTGGTGGAGATTTCCGACCGCCTGGGCTACAGCGATGTGCAAAGCTTCAACCGTGCATGTCTGCGGTGGCTGGGGTGCGCGCCGGGCGCCTGGCGAACCCGGCAAGGTCAATGAAAAGCCACGCAATTTGCTATGACTCGACAGGCACTTGAGCAATGGATTGTTGGACATTTCTTAACATCGGCATTGCGCCATCTGTGCGTAAGAACTGTCGGACCCTGTCAAAAAACGAAATCAATTCGGTAACTCACCTGACCCACCCAAGCAGATAAAACCCTTGTAATTCAAGGCTTACTAGCGCTTTTCGCTTTCTTGAGATTTTCGTCAAACTGTCAAAATCGTGGGGCGAACCCAACGGTCGTGCGACTTTGATGGCAATCGCCCCCACATTTGGGGGTGTCTCGCCCCTTTAACAGGCCGGTTTGCCGACACGGTTTGCCGAGGCTGGTCTATACCCCTTTTGACAGTCTTGTTTTGCAACTCTCCACCGTCTTATGAGGCACGCTAATATGGACGTAAGCGTATTTGGTACGGGCTATGTTGGCCTGATACAAGCAGCGGCACTGGCCGATGTCGGACATCGCGTCCTGTGTGTCGACATCGATCCGATCAAGATCCGGCAACTGCAACAGGCCGTGCCACCGATCAGTGAGCCGGGGCTTTCCGGCACCCTTGAAGAAAACATCAAGGCCGGTCGCCTGCTCTTCACCACCCAGGCCAGCGATGCGGTGGAGCATGCCGAGCTGATCTTCATCGCCGTCGGTACACCCGCCGACGAAGACGGTTCAGCCGACCTCAGCCATGTGCTGAAGGTGGCCCGGCAGATCGCCAGCTTCATGGAGGCCGACCGTACCCTGATCATCAAGTCCACGGTGCCGGTCGGCACAGCGGACCAGGTCAGCGCTACTGCCGTTGAAGAGTTGCAACGCCGCAGCAAAAGCTCGCTGAAGGTACGGGTAGTGTCCAACCCGGAGTTTCTCAAGGAAGGCAGTGCCTTGGCCGATTGCATGCGCCCGGACCGGATCATCGTCGGCACCGGCGACGATCAAGCCCGCGAACAGATGAGCGCCCTCTACGCGCCGTTCTGCCGCAACCACGACAAATTGATGTTCATGGACAACCGCAGCGCCGAGCTGACCAAGTACGCGGCGAACGCGATGCTGGCCACGCGCATCAGTTTCATGAACGAACTGGCCAACCTCACCGAGTTGTTGGGCGCAGACATCGAGGCGGTGCGCAAAGGCATCGGTTCGGACCCGCGCATCGGGTACCACTTCATCTACCCCGGCTGCGGCTTCGGCGGTTCGTGCTTCCCCAAGGACCTGCGCGCCCTGTTGCACACCGCCGAACACGCCGGAATGCCCCTGAAGTTGCTGCGCAGCGTGACCGACGTCAACGACCACCAGCGGCATATCCTGTTCAGCAAACTCAAGGCGCAATTTCCCGGCGGACTGGCCGGCAAGTCCATCGCCGTGTGGGGCCTGGCGTTCAAACCCAACACCGATGACATGCGCGAAGCACCCAGCCGCTACCTGATGGAAGCACTCTGGGCCGAAGGCGCGAGCGTGCAGGCCTACGACCCGGAAGCCATGTCCGAATGCCGGCGCCTTTACGGCTACCGCGACGACCTGCATTTGTGCGCCACCCGCGATGACACCCTCGAAGACGCTGACGCCCTGGTGATCTGCACCGAGTGGAAGAACTTCCGCGTGGTCGATTTCGACAGGCTGGCGAGCAAACTGCGTCAACGGGTGATCGTGGACGGGCGCAACCTGTACAGCCCGGAACAGGTGGCGGCCGCCGGCCTGCATTACAGCGGCATTGGCTTGCGCCACATCGTGCCCGAGGACGTACGGCCATGAAGACTCTCGACACCGGAGCGACCGGTTTTATTGATGCCCATTGCGTGCTGCGACGGTTGCACGATGGACACCAGGTGTTCGGCCTGGACAACTTCAACAGCTACTGCGACCCGCAACTCAAGCACGATCGCATGCGTTGGGTGCAGGAGCAGGCACACCCTTTACCGCTATCAACGGTTGACCTGGCCGATACGCCGGCCGTAGAGCCGCTGTTTGCCAGCGACCTGGCCCGCGCTACCGAATTCCAGCCGCCCATCGAGCTGGATGAGGAACTGAGGTGCTTCGTTGCCTGGTTCCTCATTAACGACTGACTGCCTGTCGCCCACACCGCACACGGCTTAACTCTGCGGAGAATTTATGTCTGATCACGAAAAAAGTGTGCCCCTCGACAAAATGCGCAGGGACAAGCGCCTGGACCCCGAGCAACGCAGGCGAATGGATGCCGCCATCCACATGCAGGGTTGTGGCTGGATGACCGGTCGCGAAGGTGGCCGGCCGTGGACCCTGTCGCGCACCAACCGCGTCCTGGCCTCCTTCGGCGCGCTGCTGGTCCTGGTGTTGATTTCCCCGGTGCTGCTGGGGCTGGCGCTGGCCATCAAACTCACCAGCCCTGGGCCGGTGATGTTCGTGCAAAAACGCACCGGCTACCGTGGCCGCATGTTCGGCATGTACAAATTTCGCACCATGGTCGCCAATGCCGAGGAGCTCAAGGAGTCCCTGCGGCACCTGAACAAGCACGGCACCGACGCTATCGATTTCAAGATCGACAAAGACCCGCGCATCACCGGTATCGGCGGCTTCCTTCGGCGCACCAGTCTCGACGAGCTGCCGAACCTGTTCAACGTGGTGACCGGCGACATGCGTCTGGTAGGCCCCAGGCCAACTTCGTTCAATGCCTACCGCTACAAGAATGAACACCTCGTTCGCCTGAGCATCTACCCCGGCATGACCGGCCTGTGGCAAATCTCCGGGCGCAGCAATATCGATTTCGACCAGCGCGTTGAGTTGGACCTCACCTACATCACTGAGCAGAGCCTGCTGCTTGACTTGAAGATTCTGTTGAAAACCCCTTTCAAAGTGTTCAGCGGTCACGGAGCCAGTTAAATGGACGGTTCAACGGCTAAAAGCCTCAGCATTGTCAGCCCGAGCGAGTCCAACCTGACATCCACCGTGCTGGATCAGAACCTGCGGATCCTTTTCCTGACCGCCGCCAACCCCGGCGCAGGCACCACCACCAGTGCCCTGGCGCTGGCCAGTCAACTGGCGAAGATGAGCAGCGGCCTGGTGCTGCTGGTGGATACCAGCCAGTCGGAGACTAACCTCACGCAACAGTTGGGGCTGAGCAAGGAACGGGGGTTTCGCGATCTGTTGTTTAACACCCAGAGCCCGCCCTTGTTGCAGGACTGCGTGGTGGACGTCTCCAGCCTGCCCTTTCACGTTCTGCCATTCGGCCGCTACTCCCGTGGCAAGGAACACCTGACACCCGAGCGCCTGAGCCCACTGCTCGATCAACTCGGCATCCAGTACCGGTTCGTGGTGATCGATGGCGACGCAGTGTATTCGGCCTCCGACACCCTGGTCATCAGCACCCAGGTGGACGGCGTGGTCCTGGTCGTGCGCGCGGAAGACACCCGCTGGGAAGTGGCCCAGGCCGCGGCCCAGCGCCTGAGCCAGGCCGGGGCAAAACTGGTCGGCAGCGTGTTCAACCGACGCAAGTACTACATGCCCGAATGGCTGTACAAAAACCTGTGAGCAATCAGACAAGGGTGACGCCATGAACGCCAAGATGCTTGTCCTGCTTTTGCTGCCCCTTGCAGGTTGCACCAGCACTTCCTCCGACGATTCGCAAAGCATGCCGGTGCAAATCCTCACGGCTCCACCGGCCAACGCCCAGGCCACTGACGTGCCCAAGGTCGAGCAGACTCTGCGCCCACAGGATGTGCTGGACGTGATCTTCCACATCAGCACCAGTGGCTCGGCCGCCTATCGCGTGCAGTCAGGGGACACGATCGCGCTGAACTTCACCGCCGCCAGTCAGTTCAACGGCAACCAGTTGGTGCTGCCCGATGGCACCATCGAACTGCCGGGGGCCCACACCACGGTGAAAATCGAGGGTCTGACCCGCGATGAAGCACGGGACGCGATTCAGCGCGCCTACGATCGCAAACAGCTGTTCCAGCCCAACCGCAATCAGCTGTCAGTGATGGTGGTGAACCCGCTGGCCAATGAGTGGAACCTCAAGTCCGTGCTCAACCACCCCACCACCGGCATGAGCCGGGAAATCACCGTGGGCACCGACGGCTACGCCAGCTTCCCGGAAATCGGTGCCGTGCCGCTGCAAGGCATGACCATCAACCAACTGGAGGTCTTCCTCAATAAACGCTATGCCACCCTGCCGGGGCGCATGACCGTGGACGTGCTGCTCAAGTCCACCGCCGGCAACGAAATCTATGTACTGGGTGAAGTCGGCCAGCCGGGCTCCTACCCGATCCGCCGCCCGGTGTCGGTGCTCGAAGCCCTGACCATGGCCCGCGGCTCCAACGTCAAGGCCCGCCTGGACTCGGTGATGATCATGCGGCGCAACGGCAACCAGGTGGTCGCGCATCGTTACGACGTGGAAAAAGCCTTGTCCGGCGACGCCACCCAGATCGCCTACCTGCAAGCGGACGACATGCTGTACGTGCCCAAGACCAAACTGGCGAGCGCCGGTGAGCTCGCGCGGCAACTGGCGGACGTCGTGTTGTTCCAGGGCGTGGGCTTCAGCTTCAGCTACCGCGTGGACAACAAAAACGACAGCGGCGGCAACAACTGACTCTCAGGTGACCCATGAATCCAAAGGAAAATTACCTGCATGAGTTCTTCAGGATCTTCTTCGCCAACAAGCAGCTGGTGAAGCGAGTCTTCCTGGTCTTTGCCGTGATCGCCGTGGTCTTGCCGCTGTTGCTCAAGCAGAGTTTCGATATCACCGCCCAGGTGATCGTGCAGTCCAAGAAAATCTCCCAGGGGGATGCCACCAGCACCCTCAATCAGGAAAACGCTTCCTTCATTCCGCCGTCGCTGGCGGACATGGAGACCGAGAGCAATATCCTGCATTCGCCGGCCTTGATCCGCCAGACCATCAGCGAGTTGCGCGAAAAGGGTGAGTACACGCTGCCTGTGAGCGCCTTCAACAATCTGCTGGTGCAGCCGTTCAAACGGTTTGTCACCAATCCTGTTCGCGAACACGTGATCAACCCGGTTCGCAGCCTGCTCGGGCTGCAGACCGATCCGGTACGCGACACCGTGCTCGATGCCCTCACGCAGCAAGCGTCCAGCGCCCTCAAGGTTGAAACCTTGCCGGGCTCCAACGTGATCTCGATCGTCTACAGCTTCCCTGACCCGGCCCAGGGCACCCGATTCGTCGCCGCCCTGTTGCAAAACTACCTGGTGATCCGCCAGGAAATGCAATCGATCGACCTGCCGCAGAGCTTCTACGAGACCAAGAAATTGCAGTACCAGGTGCGTCTCGATGGCCTGGAAGCCAATCGCCTGGCCTTGCTCGAAAGCATCGGTTCGTCCGACCCCAAGGAAGAAATCACGTTCCGCCTCAACGCGATCAACACCGAGGAGCAGGCGCTCAACCTGTATCAGGACCGGCTACTGCAAAGCCAGCGCTGGCTCGATTACCTGAAAACCAGCCTGGCGACCGCCAACAATGCCAGATTCACCGACTACACCTTCCCCTACACCTTCACCACCACGGTCGACAGCGTCGCTTTAGAAGACCGCGAGATCAAGCAACTGGGTGAGCAACTGACGACGCTGGTCAGCCGCTACATGGACGACCTGGCGGTCTTTCAGCCCGGCAGTGAGCCGATGCAAATGACCCGCGAGCAAATCATCCGGGCCCGTGGGCAATTCCTGAAGATTGTCAGCAACCGGATTCAGGAGCGCACCAGCGACCTGGCGACGATCAGCTCGGTCATCGACCAGAAAACCGCGCGCATTGCCGAGTTCAAGAATCGCATCCACCAGTTGCAGGAAACCCGGAGCAAGCTGCGGCAGATGGACACCGAAATCAACGCGCTGCACAAGGCGTTCGGCACCTATGCCCAGCGCTTCGCCGAAAGCAGCACCGCGCGCGCGCTGGACAACGACCTGTCCAACGCACGGGTGCTCAGCCCGCCGTTCGAACCGACCGAAGCGGCGTTCCCCAAACCGATGCTGATCATTCCGTTCGGGCTGTTTACCGGTTTGCTGCTGGCGATTGCCCTGGTCTACGTGCGTGAGTTCTTCGACCACCGCTTCAAGCACCCTGCGCAAATCACCCATGAACTGGGCTTGCCGGTGCTGCTGGTGATCAACGATCAAAGCACCCTGCCGAACAACCCGCATAAAAACTGGAGCGTACCGGCCCTCTTGCATTGGGTGCGCAATTGAACGCGCCGCTCGGCACCACCCACGACCTGCCGATCATTCATTTGCTCAGCAGTGGCGGCTTCTATGGGGCCGAGCGGATGCTGCTGGATCATTGCCTGGCGACGCCGGGGCAGCACCAGGTGCTGTTTCTCGATGCGCCGCCAGAACTGATCGCGCGCTTTCGTGAGGCCGGTGTCGATTGCCTCGGCTGTGCAGGCCTGGGCGCATTGCTTGGGCATTTGCGCCAGCGACGGGATCAGCGGCCACTGATCAATACGCACAACTTCAAGGGCCTGTTGTTCGGCTGGATCGGTGCGACGCTGTTGCGTCTGCCACTAGTGATCACCCAACACGGCTTCACCCCGCGCAGTCGCAAGCAGAAGTTCTACACCTGGTTGAGCCTGCAACTGTGCCGCACGGCCTCGGTGGACCGGGTGGTGTGTGTCGCCGAAAGCATTGCGGTGCTGCACCGTCAGGCCAATGTGCGCACGGACAAATTGCAGGTGATCCCCAACGGCCTGCCGGAGGCCGACGACTTGCTGCCGCACAGTGGCGAGCGACAACGCTGGCTGGCTGGCTACGTCGGGCGCCTGAGTAGCGAAAAAGGCCCTGACCTGTTTCTCGATGCGCTGATCCCGTTGTGTCAGCAGTACCCGCAACTGGACGCGGTGATGCTCGGCGACGGGCCGGAGCGCGAAAGCCTGCAGACGCGCATAGACGAAGCCGGATTGCAGGCGCGCATCACGCTGCCGGGCTACCAGACCGACATGCGTGTGTGGTGGCGACAACTCGATGCGCTGGTGATCAGCTCGCGCACCGAAGGCACGCCCATGATTCTGCTCGAAGCGATGCAGGCCGGGGTGCCGGTGGTGGCCTTCAGCGTCGGCGGAATTCCCGATGTCTTGCAGGACCGCCACAACGGCCTGCTCGCCGCGCCCACCGACAGCACCGCCCTCGCCCGCCAGATCGGCGCGCTGCTGGGTGACCCGGCCCTGGCCGGCGAGTTGATCGACAACGCAAAACGTACGCAACGGGATCGCTACGACCTCAAGGTCCTGGCCGAACGCTGGTCGCAGCTTTATATCCGCACGGCACGGGAGGCACGCGCGTGATTGTTCCGCTCTCGATCGTCAGCTTGCTCGGCCTGGTCTGCCTCGGATTGCTGGCCAGCCCTTATCCGTATCTGGCGCCGGGAGCGGTGCTGGGCCTGGTGGGTGTCGCGGTGCTGTACCGCAAGCCGACCTTGGGCCTGCTGGGCATTGTCGCCATCCTGCCTTTCGAGGGCCTGTTCAAGGACAGCGCGTTGTCGGGCTCCAAGTTCCTCGGGGCTTCACTGGCGCTGATCCTGATACTGCAACTGGCGATTCACCAACTGCCGTCCGAGCGCCTGCGCAGCAATATCTGGCGTTTCCTGGTCGGGTTCATGTTGCTGTACCTGCTGAGCCTGTTGAACACCGACGACATGGGCTTATCCCTGGGCCACCTGCGCGAATTGAGCGTCGGCCTGATTCTGTTTGTCATCACCCTGCTGGTCGGGCGTGAGTTGAACCTCGACCTGTTCGCCAAACTGGTTGCCGTCAGTGTCGCGATGACCTGCGCCATGGCGATGTTCTCTGCCAAATACCAGGACGAAGGCCGTGCGTCCGGTATGCTCAACGACCCGAACGAATTTGCCCTGATGATCGCCTTCGCCGTGCCCATGGCGCTGTTGCTGGTTGTCCGCAGCCCGAACCGGTTGCACCGGTTGTTCTGGGGGGCCTGTGCCCTCGTGCTGCTGGCCGGCATGACCAAGACTGAATCCCGTTCGGGGCTGGTGGTGTTGCTCCTCAGCCTGTTGATCGGCACGTGGCACTATCGCGCGCAGTTACCCCATATTCGTCCACGCCACCTGGGCTTTGCCATGCTCGGCCTGGCGATTGTGATTCCGCTGGGACTTTATGCGATGCCGGCAAGTTACGTGGCGCGCATCCAGTCGCTGAGCATCCTCAGCTCCGGGGCCAAGAGTCAGGACGCGTCCCTGGGCCGTCGCGCCTCCTACATTGTGGTGGGCAGCGCCATGATCGCCGAGAACCCCTTGCTCGGCACCGGCCCCGGCACGTTCCCGCTGCACTACGCCAACACCGGTTATGCCAAGACCTTTGCCGTCAGCGGCAAGACCGACGACCTGTACCGCCGCGCCCACAACACCTACCTGGAAATCTTCAGTGAACTGGGGATTCCCGCCGGCCTGATGTTCGTCGGCATGCTCGCCCTGGGGTTGTACAACCTGATCCGCGCCCGCCGGGCCTGTCTGTTGCGACGAAACGGGCATCAGGCGGATTTGATGACCCACCTCGGCATGAGCTTTCTGTCGTTGATGTTGTTCCTGATGTTCCTCAGCGCGCCGAACCATAAGTACCTGTGGATCATGCTCGCGTTGACCGGCGTGCTGCGCACGAGAGCCGAAGAAGCCCCCCAGACGGAGGTCAGGGCATGAACCGCATCAGCATCATCATCCCGATGTACAACGAGGCCCGGCACATTGCCCGGACCCTGCAAGCGGCACGACAGGCCGCCGAGGCGGCCAACGTCGAATGCGAGTTGATCGTGGTCGACAACGGCTCCGATGACCAGGGCCCGGACATTGCCCGGCAGTTCGGCGCCCAGGTGCTGGTCCTGCCCGGCCTGCTCATCGGTGCATTGCGCAATCGCGGAGCGGCGATTGCCAGCGGCGAATGGCTGGCCTTTATCGATGCCGACGTCGAGATGCCCGAGAACTGGCTCAAGCTGTTGCTCGACCTCGAGTCCGGCGGCCAGGCCGATGTCATTGGCCTTGACCTGCACACCCCGGCCGAGGCGCCGTGGTACGCCGACGCCTGGCAGCGCCGCACCTTGCGCCCCGATACGCAGCCGCTGCATGTCGCGCAATGGCTGCCCACTTGCAACCTGCTGATGCGCCGCCGCTGGTTCGACAAGGTCGTTGGATTCAATGAACAACTGCGCACCGGCGAAGACAAGGAACTGACCATGCGCCTGGCCGACGCGGGCGCGAAACTGCTCGCGGTCAACCAAAGCGTGGCGCTGCATTGGGGTTACGAATGCAGTTGGCGGGAATGGATGGGCAAGGAATTATGGCGCCAGGGCAGTCATCTGCAATTGCTGCGCACCCATGGCCCGAGCCTGCGCTTGCTGCGCTTTCCGCTACTGTCGATTGCCGCCTGGGTGATCGATTTCATGGCCATTTGCGCCCTGTTCGACGGTTACCCCCATCATTCGTTGCTGATGCAGCTGCTGACCGTCCTGCCCGCCCTGGCCCTGAGCCTGCGTCAGAGTGCCAGGCACCGCGACCCGCTCCTGACCCTGCAACTCTGGGGCCTGCACTGGGTTCGCCTGCACCTGGCGGGCGCCGGGCTCATTCTCAGCCTTTGTCATTGGAATGCCAGGAGGCCCGCCCGTGGCTGAATTCATTTTCTGGTTGTGCCTGTTGCTACCGGTGTACGCCTACCTCGGCTATCCCCTGTTACTGACCTTGCTGGCGCCGTTTTATCCAGCATCACGCTACGGACCGGCACAACCGATGGACGTCAGCATCGTGATTGCCGCCCATAACGAAGCGCGGCATATCGAAGAAAAACTGCGCACCGTGCTGGCCCAGGATTATCAGGCCAGCTCGCTGCAAATCATCCTCGCCAGCGACGGCTCGACCGATGACACCGTGGCCTGTGCACACAAGGTCAATGACCCGCGCATCACCGTGCTCGACCTGCTCCGCCAGGGCAAGGCGGCGACGCTCAATGCCGCGGTTGCGATCAGCAGCGGCGCGATCCTGGTGTTCACCGACGCCGACAACCAATGGTCGACCGACACCCTCGGCCATTTGCTCGCGCCGCTCAACGACCCACAGGTCGGTGGTTGCGCCGGGCATATGGTGATCCCCGTGACCGGCAAAGGCTTGAGCATTGGCGACAGCCTGTATCGGCATTACGAAGGCTGGCTGCGCTACGTGGAAAATCGCACCGGCTGCATGGTCTCCGCCGATGGCGCGTTGCTCGCCCTGCGCCGCGAGTTGTTTCAGAACGTGCCGGCGGAGGTCAACGACGATTTCTTTATCAGCACCTGCGCGCCGGTGGCGTTCAAGCGGATTGTCTACGTGCCCCAGGCCCGGGTGATCGACCAGGGTGTGGACGAAGCCGACAAGCAATTCCGTCGCCGCCAGCGGGTCACAGTGGGTGGCTTGCAAAGCCTGGCCCAGCGCCGGGAGCTGCTGAATCCGCTGACCCATGGCCTGTATGCGATTGCCTTGATCAGCCACAAACTGATCCGGCGGCTGGCGCCGATCCTGTTGCTGCCGTTGCTGCTGAGCAATTTCTGGCTGTGGGAAGACCACGGTTTTTATCGCCTGAGCCTGATCGCGCAACTGCTCGGTTACACGATGGCCATTGCCGGCCTGCTGGATACGCAACACCGCTTGCCCAAACCCTTTCGCCTGGCCGCGTTCCTTCTGGTGACCCTTGCCGGGATGAGCATCGGCCTGTGGCAGTTCCTGCGCGGTCAGCGTTACGCCCAATGGAACCCCGAGCAAAATCGATGAGAGGTGCGTGCCGTGGCGATCAAACAACTGTTAAAACGCACCAGTGGCTGGCTGTACCTCAACTCCCCTGTCGGGCGCAATCAACTGCACGGCGCCGGGGTAATCCTGATGCTGCACCGGGTGCTGGCCAGCGATCAGGCCGCCGAACTGCCCCATCGCAATGAACTGTGCGTCGGGCCAAAGGCGTTTGAACATTTGCTGGTGTGGTTGAAAAAACACTTCGACTGCGTGCCGCTGATGGACATTCTGCAACCGGGCGCGCGCTCGGAACGGCCGAAAGTGGCGCTGACCTTCGACGACGGCTGGCGCGACAACGCGGTGAATGCCTTCCCATTGCTGCAAAAATACCAGGTGCCGGCGAGCATCTTTCTGTCCACCGATTTCATCGGTAGCCACCAGCGGTTCTGGTGGGAAAGCATCGGCGAAACCTTGTGGAACAGTCATGGCGAACAGGCACGCCTGCATCTGATCGAACGCTTGCAGTACCTGGGGCGCCCGTTGCCGACACAATGCGATGACCCGGATCAGCAACGCCGCAGCCTGGCGTTGCTGAACTTTTTGCAGGGCCTGAAAACCCTGTCGCCCCTGGACCTCAATCGTCTGACCGACGACTGCCCGCAGGAGTCGTTGCCCCAGGCGCTGGACTGGCAGCAAGTGCACAACCTGGAAGCGTCCGGCCTGGTGCGTTTCGGCCCCCATGGTGCCAGCCACGCCATCCTCACCGGTCTCGACGATCAACGCCTGGATGAAGAACTGAGCCGCAGTCGCGATGCGTTGCTTCACGGCTGCAACCAGCCGTTGCCGGTTTACTGCTACCCCAATGGCGACAACGATGCGCGGGTACGGCAACAGGTGGCCAGGCATGACTTCCCGTTTGCCCTGGGTACTGGCACCGGCATTTATCGAGGGGCCGGAGATCCACTGGCCCTGCCACGCTTCGGCGTCAGCCAGCGTACTGCGCGCAATCCCGGGTTGCTGTCCTGGCGCATCTACCGTGGGGCTCGTCCATGAGCCGCAACAACTACCTCAAGCACCTGGCCGTGAGCATGGGCACCAAACTGGCGATGATTGCCCTGCGCTTGCTGCGAAACGTGTTGCTGGCGCGGATTCTCGGCCCCAGCGAACGGGGCTTGTTTGCCTTGCTCAACACCCTGCCCGACCTGATCAGCGCTGCCACCAGCGGCGGTTTGAATTCAGCGGTGGGCTATCAGGCGGCCAAGCAACGACCAATGGGCTTGCTGCTCAGCCAGGTGCTGGTGTTCGGTTGTCTGCTGGCGGCGTTGCTGACCTTGCTGGTGGTGGCGCTGACCCGCGAGTTCGGCAGTGAACTGGACATCACCACGCAATTGGGCCTACTCGCCTGGCTGTTGCTGCTGGCGGTGCCGCTGACCGTGCTCAAAAGCGGTTTGCTGACCCTGCACAACGCCTCGGGTGGCGTAGTCGCCTTTAATGCCTTGCGCCTGATCGAATCGCTGGCGCCGCTGCTGGTGTTCCTTGCCCTGTTCTGGATGTGGAAAAACGCGGCCCTGGAAGCGGCGTTGATCAGTTGGCTGACGGGGATCAGCCTGGTGGTGCTGGCCGGTTGGGTCTGGCTCAAGCGCGGGCATCCGCTGAGCCTGCAATGGGACCGCGCCAGTCAAAACGAACTGCTGCGCTACAGCGCCCGCAGCCATCCGGACCTGCTGTTCCAGCAAATGATTCTGCGCTCGGACTACCTGTTCATCGGCGCCCTTCTCGGCACCACGGCGCTGGGTCACTACGCCATGGCCAGCGCGGCCGCGGAGTTGCTGCTGATCGTTCCGGAAGCAGTGACCACGCCGCTGATGAAGCGCCTGCTGCAACAGGAAGAAGGCATCGAAAAAGTCACGCCACTGGCCTTGCGCTTGACCGCTACGGTGATGCTCGGTGCTTGCCTGACCATGGCAGTGGTCGGTGAATGGTTGATCGTGACGCTGTTTGGCGAGGCCTATCAGCCTGCCTATCCTGCATTGCTGGCGCTGCTGCCAGGCCTGCTGGGCCTGTGCTACATGAGCATTCTGCGCCTGGACCTGTTGGGCAAAAACCGGCCCGGCACGATTTCGTTGTTGATGGGCCTCAGCGCCCTGCTCAACCTGGCGCTCAATGTGCTGCTGATCCCGACCTACGGCATCGTCGGCGCCGCAGTGGCGTCCTCTATCGCGTACCTGGCCGTGACCCTGGCGCTGTTGGTGATGTATTGCCGGTTGAGCCACGTGCCGGTCTGGCAAACGCTCATCGTCCTGCCCGGCGACATCGCGCCGATGTTGCTGATGCTGCAACGGAAATCGGCATGAAACGCCTGTTATTGCTGATGAGTCTTGGCCTCGGGCTGAGCGCAGAAGCTGCACCCATGCGTTGGGCCGATATCCGCGACGGCAGCCTGTACCTGCAAACGGACCGCCCCGACACCTTGACCGTGCTCTGGGCACCGGTGTGGCAGGCTGAAGCCAACGAAGAACACCTCTACCTGCTCGACGGCCAGGGCAAACTCCAGAGCGAACGACTGATTGCCGCCAATGAGCCCAGCGGTAGTCAACGCTGGGACCTGGCGCCGGGCGCCGCCAGTTATCGACTGGAAATTCCTGGCTACAGCTTCCGTCGTTATACGGTTGAGCACGACGACCACACCGTCGCACTGTTCGCCCCGGCCAAGGTGCATTTCAGCTCCGAGCCCCGGGACGGTGACGAGTTGTATTTCAAGGTCGCGGCCGGTGAACACGCGGTACTGGCCGGGAAATTCCACGGCGGTGTCGGCGCGTTGCAAGCGCAGCGCGTGAGTGATGGCCAACAGTTCTCGCTGCCTCTCAAGCCTTACCCCGCCTATTGGCAGTTCGACAAAGTCGAGTTGCCCGTTGCAACCACCGATCAAATCTGGCGCCTGCACCTGCGCGGCAGCGGCAAGGTCGCATTCTGGCTCGACGGCACGGCCAACCTGTTCGCCCAGAACCCCCAACAGCTCAAACCCTTGCACGAAGACGAAGGCCAGACCCGGCTGACGCTGTACAAAGAGGTGCTCGGCAAGACCCCGAACCTGGGTCTCGCCCTGCCCTATGCGCGACCGCCGGATTCGAGTTTCGCCGTGCTCGATGCCCTGCAACCACAGGCCGGAACCTATTACAGCCTGGTCGATATCATGGCGACGCGGCCGCATTACGAAGACGTGTTCCGCCGACTGTATCAGGATCGTTTCGGCATCACTCAGGACATCACCCTGCTGGCCGGCCGTCAGCGCCGGGCCGACCTGCGCGCCGACACCACCAGCAACGCCGGCCTCGACGCCTGGCTCGCCGCCACACGCGCACTTGGCGGCAAGGGCACGCATTACATCGGTTTTGCCGACGAACCGAATCTCAATTACCCGGACTACGCCAGCTACCAGCGCATCTTCAACAGCATGGCCTGGCAAGTGCGCAGCAACCCGGACAACGCCAAAGCCGGCGTACGCATCGCCATGCCGGCCAGCTCCCGGTTCGTCAATGGCCCGTTCGTCGACAATGCCGCCGACAAGCGCGGCATCGACTGGGCCCGACGCTTGCTGGCCGAGTCCGGCGACAAGATCGATGCGCTGGCGTGGCACGAATGGATGATCCGCGACCTGCTGGCGACCCGTGTCTACCGCCATAGCGTACGCAAAGCGGCGGAGCTGGTGGGGCTCGACGCCCAGGGACGACCGCGCAAAGCCTTGTTGCTGGACCAGACCAACATGTCCAGCGGGGCCAGCCTCAGCCCTTACGATCAGGAAACCCACTACGCCTCGTTATGGTGGGCCTCGGTCATCATCAATGCTTCCCAGGATGGCTTGCTCGACATGCTCGGCTGGTTCCAGGCCGACGACGAACCCGAGTATCCCAAGGGCATGTTCCGCGTGCTCGGCGAGAATGAATTCGAACTCAAGCCCGTAGGCCTGGCGCAGCAATTTATCCGCAAGCATTGGCTACACGATGTCATGCGGCTGGAGAACGACGCCTTCGAGGTTGACGTGCTGGCCATGTCTGCCGGGCTCCAACGCAGCCTGCTGGGCGTCAACAAAGGCTCACGCTTGCAGCGTGTGAGCCTGGCTGGCGCGGAATGTCCATTGACCCGGAGATCATTGCACTATTTCGGCGCCGACAATCGCAGTCACGACGCATCTTTCAAATGCCTGGAAGGTCGCATCAGCTTCGATTTACCTGGAGAAACCCTGTTTGCCCTCAGCTGGAGCACCTCATGAACGTCGTTGATTTTTGCCCCGTGGACGATTCGTCGCGCACCGAATCACTCCGCTCATGACCGACACCGTCAGGAGTCAAAAACATGAATGTTCTAAAAAAACTCAGCGATCACATCAAGCAAAAAGGCCTGCGCGCCACTGTCGCCAAGGTGTGGAAACACTACGTATTTTTCCACGAAGAACTGTTGTGGATGGAGCGCGATCTGGTGAGCCCGGTACCGGCACACACGCTTCGGCCCTATACACCGCTGCGACTGGAAACCATCACCCCACAGAACGCCGTGGCGTTTGCCAAACACTTCGGTGATCGCGTGGGCACCATGGCCGAGTTGGCGTGCGAAGGGTACACCGGGCACATGTACCTGGATGAAAACGGCGATACCGTGGCCTTTATCTGGGGCAGCAAACGCGATTATCTCGACCGTCATTACTACGGCTGCCTGTTCCCGGTGAAGCCAGGTGAGTTCTTCCTGTTCGGTCTCGAGCAGATTCGTGCCTACCGGGGCACCACGCTGTCAGTCGATTTCCAGCTGAACCTGTGGAAAGCCATGGCTGATCAGGGCTGCAACAAAGTGGTGGATATCTGCGAGTCCCACAACATTCCCGCTCTCAAGCTGCACATCCGCATGGGGTATCACGAGCAAGGACGGATCATGAACATCTACCACCTGTTCGGCTGGCGCTTCTTCCGCGAAACCCGCTACAGCGGTTCACGCCTGGATGCCTTGCGCAAACCGGCGCCCTCTCCTGTTCCAGCCGAGGCGAGCTGACCTTATGTCTGCACGATTCGAATGGCGCACGTCACTGTGCGCCCCCGACTTTCCGGCAGAGGCTTATGAGGCGCTGCGGCTGCGGATAACGGACCACACGCCGTTCAACACACTGGCCTGGATGTGCGCCTCGGAGCAGGCGCTCAAGCCCGGCGAGCAATTGCATGTGCTGCTCGGCTGGCAGGGTGAAGAACTGGCGTTGTGCCTGCCGCTGGTGGCGTCGGTGGAGCGCTTTGCGCGTTTGCCGTTTCGAGTCCTGCATTATTTGGGCTACCCCCTCGCCGACCGCCTCGCGCTGCTGACGAGGCTGGACGGCGACAATTTGCGCAAGGCGCTGACGCAGATCCGTCAACGTCTGCCCCATGCCGTGCTGCAACTCAACGAACTGGCCGGTTCCACGGCCCAGGCACAGGTCCTGGCACCGTGGCAGGCGAACAGTTCGACCGCCGAACAACGCCTCAGCTGTCGAGTGCCGGTGCACCTGATCAGCGAGGCCGACCATCAGGAAGTCTCCGGCGACCCGCGCTACAAACTGCGCCGCGCGCGCAAACGCATCGCCGCGTGTGGTGCCCTGGTACGGCGGATTACTCCCGACGCCCTGACCATGGGGCCGCTGTTGCAGGAAATCAGTGAAGTCGAAGCGGTGAGCTGGAAAGGCGATGAAGGGGTCGGAATTTTTTCCGATGCCCGTCATCGCCAGTGGATGGACCGCGCCTTCACCGCCCTGGCGGCCCGAGGCCTGGTGCGCGTGGTGGTGCTGGAGCTGGAGGGGCGCTGCATCAGCTATCGCCTCGGCTTGTTGGAACAGGGCCGACTGTACGACTACAACCTGGCGTTCCTGCCGCAATATGCCGATCTGGGCAGCGGCCGGGTGCTGCTCGAAGAGTGGATTCGCTGGGGCCTGGAAGACAACTGGCACTGGATCGACGCGTCACGGGTCAGCCTGGAAAACTCCAGCCATCAACTGCACGAACGCATGACCGGGCAACTGGAGCACTGGCGCTGGAGTTTTTACTCCTGGCGTCCAGGCGGCCTGCTGCTGGGTCTGGCCTTGCGGGTCTGGCAACGCTTCAAACCCCGATTGCAGCAATGGCGCGCCCGACGCGCGGCGGCCGCAATCTCCACCCCGGTGCCCGTCGCAACGACTACAGTCAAAGCGCCTGCGGAAAACCTCAAGGAGGGTAAACATGCCTCGGCAAGTGATAGTCAACGCTGACGATTTCGGCCTCAGTGCCTGCGAAAACGCGGTGATCCTGGGCGCGTTTCAGGCCGGGCTCATCAGCTCCGCCACCGCCATGGCCAACATGCCGGCGTTCGAAGCGGCCTGCGTCCTGGCCCGGCATCCATTGCTCGAAGGCCGCATTGGTCTGCACTTCAACCTGACCTACGGCCGTCCGTTGAGCCAAAGCATTGTGCAACGCCCGACGTTTTGCGACGGTGCCGGCGTGTTCGACCTCAACCTGCCCCGCACCCGCCTCTGGCTCGGGCGCCGGGATCGCCACGCCGTGCTCGAAGAACTCGAAGCCCAGTGGCAACGCTGCCTGGACAACGGCGTGCGCCCCAGTCACCTGGACTCCCATCAACACGTGCACAACATCTGGCCAATCGGCGAGATCGTCGCGCGCTTCGCTGCCCGCCAGGGGGTACCGGTGCGTCTGGCGCGCAACCTGGGACAAAACCTCAGTTTGCCCAAGCGCGTGTTCAAGGACCTGCTCAACCGTCGCCTGAGCCACCTGGCCGGCACCACCGCCGACTACGTGTGCACCCCGGTGGATCTGCGCAACGGCGAGCCGCCACCCGACGGACTGCTGGAAATCGTCGCCCACCCGAACCAGCTCGGCGCCGACTTCGGTGATGCCTACCTGGAGCCGGGAGAGTCCTTGAGCGCGTTGCTGGAACAGCGCTTGCCGGGTGTGCCGCGGGTGGCCTATACCGCTGCGGGCGACGTTGCGCCTCACCGTGCGCAGGGCGGTCTGTAGGAGCGAGCTTGCTCGCGATGGAGGTCAACGATGATGCGGGGAGCCTGACACCCTGCGGTGCTCTCAGGTTTTTCGTCGGAACGCCGCCCGGAGCAAGCTCCTACAGGGCCCGCCGCCATGGCCATCCATGGCCGGCCGCGGCAAACCGGCCGACCTGGTTCTGATACGTTTCCATGTAGGAGCTGCCGCAGGCTGCGATCTTTTGATTTTGATTTTTGACCATGTCGAAAGAGCGGAAGATCAAGATCAAAAGATCGCAGCCTGCGGCAGCTCCTACAGGGGCGTGCGTTTAGCCGAAGAGCAGGTTCGCCCGGCGTACACAAACGCTCTTCACCACTCATCAGGCCGAGCGTTAGCTCGCCTGCAGCTCTTGATCCACCCGCCCCCTCGGCAGGCTGAGTGGAGGTGTTCATCCGGGGATGGGCGCGCAGCGCCGTTCGACGCAGTCGAACTCATTGCATGTAGGTCGAAGCGAAGCCGACCGGAGGGCAATGCCCCCGGATGAATACCGCAGCGAAGGAACCCCGAGCCTCAGCGAGGGGCCGTACGTAAGGGGCGAGACCTTTGGTTCCTTTGGGCTGGGCCGGCACTCCGGCGTTTGCCAAAGGGACTCGCCGTAAGGGCGAAACCGCCAGCCGCCGTAACCGAAGAAACGGATATGTACTCAATCACCCAAGAACCTGGTCGGCTCGAAGGCCGCCTCCGCGATAGCGTCAGCAGCCGCTACTCAGCCCCTCACCACCACCCACGTAAAACACAACGGCAACTGCGCCTCCTGCTGCTGATAGCGGTCATACAGCTCTTCGCGGTTGGAGTGCGGGTACTCCTTGAAGTGACGGATCTGCAGCCCCGCGGCAATGGCGGCGCCGAAGAGGTCGCCCAGGGTGTGGACGAACCAGTAGGACGGCGCAGCCGGCTGTTCGATCTTGCCCTCGTAGACGATCGGTTCGTGCTGCACGAACGGGTCGCGACGGAAGTATGAACTGGTCGGGCGAAAAGGATCGGCGGCCTCGGGGTCGAACATTTCCAGGAACGGGTGGGTTTCGTACACCACCAGCGCGCCACCCGGCTTCAGCGTACGCGCCACATGGCGGAAGAATTCGCCAATGTCCGGCATCCAGTTCAAGACCCCGATGGTGATCAGCGCCAGGTCGAAGCGCTCCTGCAGTGACGCAGGCAAGTGGTGAATGTCCGCTTCGATGAATTGCGGCGCATGGGGCGAGCGGGAAGCCAGTTCCCGCGCCTGCTCGAGAAATGCGCCGGACTGGTCGACACCCACCACGCTGCGTGCACCCAGGGCGAACAGAGACAGGCTTTCGCGGCCGTTGTTGCAGCCCAGTTGCAGCACTTCCTTGCCGTCGACACCGGTCTGGGCCAGCAGCGCGGTCAGGGTGTCATCCAGGCAGGAAAAATCCGCCTGTTCCACGCCCTTCAACAAGACTTGCCATTCGCTGGAGTCTTTGTGGTGGCGGGCGGAGTCATTCCAGGCCTCGCGGTTGCTGGCGATGGCTTGTTCTTTTGTCGGCAGTTCCATTGCACGCTCCAGGGTTCGGGTCGTCGAATTGACCGGCCGAAGTCTAGATCAAGCCCATCCTGACAGGTGTTGCGAACTTGTAATCCGTGCAGCGCCGACAGCCGCTCCCGGCGCGAGCTATAGTTAATGACCTTGGAGGAAATGTGGTTAAACCGATTTAGCAGGTGTTGCCATGAATAAGACCGACCTGACGCTTTTGCTCGCCTTCTGCCTGAGCGTGTCCGCTGCTGCCCGTGCCGACGACTTTCCAAACACCACTGACTACAGCAGTGAATTCAACTACTACGGTGCCGACCAACCCTTCGCCCACCCCTCACCACCGTCCATGAACATCATCCCGCCGGGCTCATACATCCCGACCGCGCCTGGGGATTTCATTCCGGTTTCAAGCCAGCACGTGTTTACCGACTCGCGCCTGCCAACCGTGGCCGACGCCACGGTCCGGGTGTTTATCCGCTCCTACGATCCGGAGCGTGGTGTCTACGTGAACCAGGAAGTCGAAAATCCCGATTGCATGCTGTCCTGCCTGAGACAGGTCCCGATGTTGCAATGATTACCACTGGCGTTTGTCCGGCCGGGCGAGGCCGAGCTTTTCGATCCGGTAGCGCAACATGTCACGGCTAAGACCCAGCAGGCGTGCCGATTTGGTGACGTTCCAGTCAGTCTTGTCGAGCATCTTGCGCACCATGTCGCGCTCCACTTCCGGCAGGTTCATGGATTCGCTGCCGTTGTAGGACGGACGCTGTTCGCTGAAATGTTGCGGCTCGTGGTGAAACATCGGTGGCTCATCCACCAGGCTCAAACAGACGTTCAACTGATGGGCGGCGATGGTGTCGCTTTGCGCCAGCAACACGGTTTGCTCGAGCATGTTGCGCAATTCGCGTACGTTGCCTGGCCAGCTGTAGCTGAGCAGCAACTCTTCGGCCTGGTTGCTGAAATACAGGTTCGGCTTGCCATAGCGTTTGCCATGCAACCCCAGGAAGTGCCGGGCCAGCAGCAGGATATCGGCGCCACGGGCGTACAGACGCGGTACCTTGATTGAAATGATGCGCAGGCGGAAAAACAGGTCGCGGCGGAATTTGCCTTGCTGGACCATCTGTTCGAGATTGCAGTTGGTGGCGCTGATGACCCGCAGATCGACCTTGCGCTCCTTCACCGAGCCGACCCGGCGAATGGTCCGGTCTTCCAACAGCTTGAGAAGCTTGGCTTGCAACAGCAGGTCCATTTCACCGATTTCATCGAGGAACAGCGTGCCGCCATCGGCCGCTTCCACCAGCCCCATGCGACGGTCCTTGGCATCGGTGAAGGCGCCCTTCTCGTGGCCGAACAGCTCTGATTCCACCAGGTTGGACGGGATCGAAGCGCAGTTGAATTCAATGAACGGGCCTTTGCTGCGCGGGCCGTCGAAGTGCAGTGCCCGGGCCACCAGTTCCTTGCCGGTACCGGTCTCGCCCTCCACCAGGACCGGCGGCAGATCGCTGTTGGCCATCCGCCGTTCGGCGTCGAGCAACTGGCTGATGGTGCCCTTGAGATACACCATCGGTGCCGACTCGCCAATCAGTGCCTGCACCCCCGACTTCTGGGCCTCACGCTCCTGGTAAAAGGACAGCGTGCGCTCCATGCGGTCGGTGGCCAGGGCCTTGTCCAGCAGCAGCTTGAGTTCGGGCAGGGCCACCGGTTTGGTGACGTAGTGAAAGGCGCCCTCTTTCATTGCCACCACGGCGTCTTCGACGTTGCCGTAACCGGTCATCATGATCACTTTCAGATCCGGCGCGCTGATGCGCAGCTTCTGGATCAGGTCGTGACCACTCATGCCCGGCAACGAGTTGTCGGTCAGTACCACGTCAGGTGCGAAAGAACCCAATTGCTCAAGTGCATCTTCAGCCGAGTGGCAGACGGTCACCTCGAAGTCCTTGCGCTCCAGGTAAGTCTGAATATTCTCGGCGAGGATCTCGTCATCCTCGACCAGCAGAATGCTGTGCTCCATATACCCCTCCCGTTGCCACTTTGAAATTGAGACAAACGCGGGTTCCTTCCTGCTCCCGGCTGGTCAGTTCGACCGAGCCGTCAAAACGCTCCATTATTCTTTTGACCAGGGCCAGGCCCACACCCAATCCACCTTGTTTGGTGGTGAAAAACGGCTTGAAGACCATTTGCTGTTGTTGTTTGGACATGCCCTTGCCGGTGTCGGTCAGGATCATGCTCAAGTAGCCGGGCACCGAGGAGTCGATCTCGATCGTCAGCATGCCCTCCTTGGGCATGGCTTCCAGTGCGTTAGCAAACAGGCTATTGAGTATTTGCGTCAGTAGCACCTGGTGGCTGACGACCGGTGGCACGCTGGCGGGAGAGAAACGCACTTTGACGTTCGAACGCTTGATCAGGGACTCAAAGGCACTCAGGGTGTCTTCGATGGCGAGCACCAGGTCGACCGTTTCAAAGTCGTCATTCATCGGCCGCAACGACACCAGCAACTCCCGGACCCAACGCGACATGCGGTCGACCTGACTGATGATGTCACCAATGTTTTTCTGGGCCGGCTGGCTGGCGATGTGCTGGGCCAGTTCGGCGCTGGAGCGGATGTTGGCCAGTGGATTGCGCAAGCTGTGGGCGACCGCCGAGGACATTTCCCCCAGGGCGACAAAGGTTTCGTTGGCGATCAGCTGTTTTTGCTGGCTTTGCAACAGTATCGCCGCACGCCGCACGATCCAGAACAATCCCAGGTAGATCGCCGCCCCGCCAATCAGGGTCGCCAGCCAGATCGCCTTGAAGCCGCGCTGGATGCGTCCCACCAGGTCCAGCGGTTCCTTGTAGATCTCCACCATGGCGATCACTTTGCTTTTGTCGGCGTTGAACATCGGAATGTAGTTCTCGACGAACAGGTATTCCGGTTCGTGCAGCAGGCGCTGCTCGGGACGCTCTTCATCGATTTCGTGATAGCTGGTAGACACCGGCGATTTCATTTCGAAGGATTCGTCCAGTTCATCGTCGTCTTCGATGCGCACGCCGATCAACTCGGGGTTGGTCGACCAGACCACGGTGCGGTCCTGGGCATACACCGTCGCCAGCAGGATGTCCGGCAGATGCTCCACATGGTCGAGAAACTCGGCGCGTGCGGCGGCCCGGGATTCGGGGCGGACGTCGGCATAGGCATGGTCCAGGCGCGGGTCGAGCATTTCGCCCATGGTTCTGCCCGGCGAAATCGCGGCGTGACGGATTTCGGCCTCGCCAATGGCCTGGATGAACTGCGCGGTCAGCATCGAATCGCGCTCGATGCTTTCATCGACCACGAAGCGCGTAGAGATGTAACCCAGCCCCAGCGCCACCACGGCAATGATGAAAAAACTGGCCAGGGAGAACCAGCGCAGCAAGTTGAACTGCGGCCGCCACCCCTTGCGCGGCGCTGCCGGGGCCTGCGGCGCAGGTACTTTCTGTTGTTCCAGTATCTGCATGGGTCTGTCCTGAGTCCTTGAAAGCCAGTCTTTCCAGCCATGTATCAAGTCAGTGTAGGTAACATTGATAGCAATTGACTGGCCCACTTAACTATTTCGACACTATTGCACCGGGGGCACGTCCGGTGGTTCGACGGCGTGGTGATGTTCGGGCTCCTCGTTACCGCTGACCAACGGTGCCACCGGTGGATGCTGACGGTCGGTTTCCTCTTGCAGGAAGTCGATGATGGACTGGGCGGACTTCTGGTCCAGCCGCAGGTTGGGCATCGAGATCCTGTTGTAGCGCTCGAACAGCTCCATCGCAATCGGGTCCTTTTCCGCCAGCATGCGATCCGGTTCGCGAATCCAGCGGTTGAGCCAGGCCGGATCGCGCTGATGGGTCACGCCGATCAGGTCCGGGCCGATGCTGCGCAACCCGATGCCCTGCCCGTCCATTGGGCCGAGGCTGTGGCACGACGCGCAGCGGGTGCGGAACAGCTCTTCGCCATTGCTTGGGGGACGGATTTCCGGCGCATCGACGTAGCTTTCTTCCACACTGGGCTGCTTCCAGTTCTGCAGGGTATTGGCCAGTTGGTCGGCCAGGATCCACGGATTTTCGAATGGCGAGGCTTTCATCCAGCGGCCCGTTTCCTGGTTGCCGACGATCAGGCTCAGGTTGTGGTCCTTGTTGCGTCCGTTATCGATGCCTTCGATGAACAGGCCCAGCTTCTGCCGCAGCTCGGTGACGTCGGCGAATTCCCCGGTGAGGAATTTCCACCCGGGCCCGACCTGGAAGCGTTGCGCATAGGCCTTGAGCACCTCGGGGGTATCGCTCAAGGGGTCGATGCTGATGGAGTAGAAGAAAATGTCCTTGCCGACCCTGTCTCCCAGCAGTTTCTGCACCTGACGCAGGCGCGCGGTTTCCAGGGGACAGGAGTCGCTGCACGAGGTGAAGATGAAATTGATCACCACCACCTTGCCTTTGATCATGTCATCGAAAAAACGCAGTTGATGACCGTCCTGGTCGGTCAGCAGGGTGTTGGGAAAATAGCCGCCACCCCAGGGGGTGGCGTCCTCAACGACAGCGGGTTCGGCAGCGGCTGCCGGAGCCGGTATGGGCGTCGACAATGGCTGGCTGGCGACCAGCAGCTGGCTGGCCAGCAAACCGGTCACCAGCATCAGCACCAGATGCATGCCCAAAGCGCGTGAGCGTGGTGAATGCAGCTTCGTGTTCATGTCGACACCCTCCCGGTTCATTTTTTGGCGGTCGCTTTCGGACCGAAACCATCACCGGTACGGAAGGTTGGCAGCGCGGCAGAGCTCACGTAGCGCACACCATCCCAGCTTGGCAGCGGCGTCGGCATCAACTGGAACTGCCCCGGATGTTCAATGTCCCAGCGCAGCAGCATCGAGTTGTCCTCGTGCTGGGTGTTGTGACAATGCTCCATATAGGTCCCGGCGAATTCCCGGAAGTTGATCGCCATCTCTACGCTGTCCAGGCCATCCTTTTCCGTCCCGATGCGGTACACGTCCTTGCGCGCCCATTTTTCCCATTCTGGCGGCGCCTTGCCTCCGCGGCTGAGAATGATCCCCTCCTCGAAGTGCACATGCACCGGATGGCTCCAGCCACCGCCGCCGAGCTTGATGTTCCACACCTCCAGGGTCCCGAAGCCCTTGACGCCGGCATCGGTCGGGCCACTGGCCAACTGGGTGGCAGTGTTCAGGCGACGTGGATCCATGTGGAAGCCGAAGCCACCATCGGTCTTGACCGTCCAGGGCGCCTCATCGGTGCCGTCGGAGCGGCCGAAGGTGAAGGTGCGATGGCGGGCCTGGGCCAGCAGCGCCTTGTCGGCCGCGTTGTCACGATGGATCTTCAGCGGGATCATCACCAGGCCTTCAGCCTTGCCCGGTTTGGCCGGCTCGTACAGCGCCGGGTCCATGGCCAGGTCCTGGCCAGTGTAGGCTTTGACGTTGAGCTGCAGGATTTTTCCCACCGCCGGGTCACCCTTGTCCCACTGCGGTCCCTTGCTGCTTTGCTTGATCACCGCCAGGTATTTCTCCGAGAGCACGTCCGCCAGCGCGACCGGCTCTTTCGGGCCTTTGCCGTCGTCATGCACCAGCAGGTTGACGAAGAAGATCTTGTCGCCTGGCTTGATGCCGTTTTTCGCGAAGTTGACGATGATGTCGAACCGCTCGGCAATGCCCTGGGTGGGCAGGATGGCGTTGTGGTTCTGTTTGTCGCCGTCGGCGTCCAGGTCCATGCTGCCGTCGAAGGGCACGCTGTGTTCCATGATGTTGCCGTCGTTGGCGATCATGTGGAACGGCACCCGGGCATAGGACACCCCGGAACCTTTGGGGCCCTGGAACTCGCCGCTGGAGCCCTTGATTTCACGCACGAGCGCCAGTTTGTAGTAGCGCGACACCGAACCGTTGAGGATGCGGAACCGGTAGCTGCGGGCACGCACGTCCAGGGTCGGTTTCCACTGCCAGTTGACCAGCACCTGGTCACCGATGAAACCGTCGGTGTTGAACGGGTTGAACCACAGCTGGCCGTTGGCGTCCCAGGCCTTGTCGGCCACCACCAGGTTGACGTCGTAGTCGCGGTTACCCCAAGGCAAGGCGCTGCCGCTGGGGAAACGCAGGTTGACGCCGTCGTTCACCGACTCGTTGCCACGGTCCAGGGCACTGTAGTAGTTCATCATCGCCGCGTTGCCCTTGTAGACATTCTGCGCGGTGAAATCGAGCATGTGGTCGTGGAACCAGTGGGTACTCATGGTTTCACGCCAGTCGCCGCGGAT
The DNA here is from genome assembly GCF_002934665.1 of Pseudomonas laurylsulfatiphila. GTDB lineage: Bacteria > Pseudomonadota > Gammaproteobacteria > Pseudomonadales > Pseudomonadaceae > Aquipseudomonas > Aquipseudomonas laurylsulfatiphila. The sequence goes on from NZ_NIRS01000001.1 coordinate 711,934, forward strand.
CTTGATGGTGCCGTGGTCGCAGGTTTTGCGGCCCGGGCTGCCGTCGTTGGTCCACAGGGTTTCACCCGGGGCGCAAGGGAACGCCGCGCGTGGATCCTGTGCATCGGTATTGATGCTGTCATAGCCGGCCAACTGGATCGGCCAGCGATAGTCGTAATACTGTCCCGGAAAGAAAAACGCGTTGGCATAGCCGTCGCTTTCCGCCGGAGCGTGACCGTTGTGCTCGTGGGTGGTGATGGTGTGCAGGCCGAACCCCATGTTCGCACCCGGGTCGATAGGCAAGCCGTTGTAGTGACGCATCAACACCGGCTGGCCATACCTGACCATCAGCAGTTTTGGCGGCAAGGTGCCGTCGAAGGTCCACACCGAGTTGTGCTTTTGCACCGGCATGTTCGGGTGGAAGCGAGCATCGACGCCTTTGGACGTACCATCCGTAGCCGGTACACCGGCGACGTTGTGATACAGACCGCCAGGACCGAACTCGCCCACGGCGTAGTGGTGCATTTGCACGGTATCACGGATACCGCCATTGACCCGTGCGCCGGTCTGCACGGTTTTGTAGGCGTTCTGCGGGTAGAACTCGTTCCAGCGCTGATGGGACCAGCCCTTTCCTGGTGGACGACCTTCGGCGGAAGAACCGATATGACGGTTGAGGAAATATTCGATCTGCGCCTGCCACGGATTGCGGTCAACCGCATTGGAATACTGGCTCGGAAACGGTGTCAGCCCCGGTTGGCGCAAAAAGGCGTCGAGCGCTGCGCTGGGCGGTGCACTGCGCGCCGCACTGGTTGGGTCCTGTTGTGGCAACGGGCCAATGGCCGGTGGCGGAAACGGCAGCGGCGCCGACGGCGTGGTGGGGTCGAGTTTTTGCGGCCCGAACTCCTCGAACAACACCAGTTGCTGGGTAAATGGCTGCGCGCCGAACAACGGGCTGGGCTTGCCATTGGTGGGGTAGTTGAAACTGGTTTGCTGTGCCGGTGGAAGTTGGTTTTCCACCCGGGTGGAATCCCGTGAGCCTTTGTTCCCGTTAGGCAAATCGAAGGAATCCTGGTTGGCCTCCGGCATGCTCAAAATGGCATTGAGCGCCGCCGGTTCATCCGCGGGTTCATCGTAATACGCCGAAGGATCGGTAGGCTCTGGCTGTCGCTCGTCATCGATGGGGCTGGCGCGCAGTGTCGCGGTGCCCAGCGCCATTGTCAGCAAGACGCCCAAAGGCGTTAACAGTGTTAAACGTTTTAAGTTGTGCCGCGCTTTTTTTTCCATCACCAGCCGCCTCAATGTCATAAAGGGGGTGATGGTGGTTGTGCAAGGACCTCGCCAGTTTTGTAACTGTTTTATACAAAAGTATTAACACTCGACAAAACAATGGCTTATCAACATCAATGTGCCATGAGCGTGGAAACGGCTGGGGAGTGACACCCGCTAACGGGGATAGTTCATCCCCGCTTTCAGGGGACCAGCATGAATGACAGACGGACAGTAGTACCCTCGCCTTCACGGCTATCGAGGGTCACCACACCGCCAAAACGCTCCATGATCCGCTTGACCAGCACCAGCCCGACGCCCAGCCCGCTCTGCTTGGTGGTGAAGAACGGCCGGAAGGCCATGGTGCGCTGTTCTTCACTCATGCCTTTGCCGGTATCGCTGACCGTCACGCTGACACGCTCGGCCTCGCGCGGCTCGATCCGGATGGTCAGCGTTCCGCCGCTGTCCATGGCTTCCACCGCGTTGGACAGCAGGCTGTTGAGGATCTGGGTCAGTTGCACGTGCTGGCTCAGGACCATGGGCGTCTGGTCCGGCTCGAACACCACGTTGACCCTGGCCTTGCCGATCTGCTGCTCGTAAGCCAGCAGGCTGTCGTGCAGTGCAGCCACCAGGTTCACCGGTTCCGCCTCGTCATTGAGCGGTCGCAGGGACTGGAGCAACTCTCGTACCCAATTCGACATGCGATCGACCTGACCGATGATGTCGGTGATGTTGCCGTGTGCCGGACCGTCGTCGAACTCTATCGCCAGCTCGGCGCTTGAACGGATGTTCGCCAACGGATTGCGCAGACTGTGGGCGACCGCGGAGGACATCTCCCCCAGCGCGACGAAGGTTTCGTTAGTGATCAACTGCTTCTGCTGCGTCGCCAGCAGGATCGCCGCACGCCGCACGATCCAGTACAGCCCCAGGTAAATCAGAGCGCCGCCCAGGGCGGTCGCCAGCCAGATCAGCACCAGGCCGCGCTCCATGCGGTTGATCAGGTCCTGCGGTTCCTTATAGATCTCGACCATCGCCGTGACGGTGGTGCCATCGGCGTCGAACAGGGGAATGTAGTTCTCGAGGAAGATGAATTTGGGGCGCACCGCGAACTTCTGCTCCATGCGGGATTTGTCCACCTCGTGGTAACTGGTCGACACGGAAGTCTTCGCGTTGAATGCCCGCTCGAGGTCTTCATCGTCATGAATCGTGGTGCCCATCAAGGACGGGTTGGTCGACCAGATCACCATGCGGTCGGGGGCATAGATATTGGCCAGGATCATGTCCGGCAGATTTTCGATATGGTCGAGGAATTCACCACGGGCACTGGCCCGGACCAGCGGGTCGACGTCGGGAAAGTCCTTGTCTGTTCGTGGGTCGAGCAACTCGCCCATGGTCCGCACGTTGGGAATCGCCACATGGCGCACCTCGGCCGTGGCAATCGCCTGGACGAACTGTGAGGTCAACAGCGCATCGCGTTGCACGCTTTCGGTAATCACGAACCGCGTGGACACCGCCCCCAGCGCCACCGCCACCGTGCCGATCACCGCCATGCTGATCAGCGAGAACCAGCGCAGCAGATCGAACGGCTGCTTGCGTGTTCTCAAGCGGACTTCGCTTTCGCTCGCAAGCACTTTAGCGATTGTGGTCATGGACACGTTCCCGGTAACCCCCCATAGGTTTATAGCCCACTCAGGGCAGATTGCCCGAACCTGGGGGCTGTGATTCCCCACCCTCCCCTACGCCCCATCACCCCCAACATTGGGGACAACCGCCCGTTTGAGCACTTCCCGGTCTGTCGGCGGCGACTGCGTCAACGCCTTTACTCCGGGCCTCTCACGGGCGTTTTCGCTAATTGGTATGGAAGTTGCCAACTTCCCAGCCAACTGACCCACCCCTAAGGGGCAGGTACTTCGATAGAGGGAATACTCATGCACCCTTTACTGTACAAAACCACGACCGCGCTGGTCGTGACCGCTCTGGCCCAAGGCATCGCCCAGGCAGCGCTGTTTGCCGTAGACCCCGGCCCCTACCTGCCAGCCAACGGCAATTTCGCCGCCTGGTATCAGGATACCCACGGCCGAACACTTGACCTGTGTCTGTCAAAGGCTGTCAGTTCCAGGGTTGCCAGCGCGCCTGGCGCCCCGACTTACATGTGCTCGTTGATCCCGAACCCCGGGATTTTCGATGACACCAAACCGTTGGTCTTCCCGACCAATTTCCCCGACGAAGCGTTCTGGGCGACAGGCGAAACGACCATCGTCGACGCCGCCCGAGGCATCGACCTGACCTATGTCTCGGCGCTCGAAGCCGCCTTCAGCGGTGGTGATCCGCTGGAGGGCGATCAGATCAGCTTCGCCCGTATCCGTATCCGCGTCGACGTGCCGGTTGCCGGCACCTATGTCATCACCCACCCCTACGGCGTCGAGGTATTCAATATCGACACCCCCGGCCGGCGGGCGATCAACATGACCCGGGACATCGGCATCGGCGCGCCAAAAACCTATAACGGCGCGCTCAAGGGTGACGTCGGACCGTTCCTGCGCAGCATCAACGGCCCCTACACCGAGACCAACCCGACCACGGGCCAGGCGGAAAAATTCGTCGGCGATCCGAACCTCAACGAAGCCGTCACCGGCAGCCCGTTCAACACCAACTACGTGCGCATCGAAGGCCCCAATGGCCTGGACTTGCGCACCACCCTCTTCGCCGTTTCCGGCAAGTTGTCGACGGTGGTCCGGCCGACCCCGGTGATCGCCGAACGCAGCACCTACTCGCGACATGCCGGCGCCAGCGCACCGGTGGCCCAGCAGGATGTGTTCGTGATGGGCCCGCCGCCACCGGCCAGCGTGACCCTGACCAGCAACAACCCGGTCCTGAACTTCTCCGAAGCGGACACCACCGGCCACTGGTATGCGCAGTCGCCGACCAATCCGGCCCTGCCGAGCACCTTGCAGGTGACCGCCGACAACCACCTGGCCATCCCCAGCAGCACGCCGACCGTCTTGCCCATGCCGCTGACCGACCTGGTGACGATCTCACGTGCCGAGTACAGCCTGAGCACCGGGCAAATCAGCATCACCGCCTCGACCAGCGATGAAACATCGCCACCGGTGCTCACCGCTACCACCGGCACCGGTCTTGCCATCGGCGCCCTGAGTGGCGACGGCGCCGTGAAAAGTCTGGCCACCGGCATCACACCGGTTCCTCCAGCCCAGGTTCGCGTGACGTCAGCCAATGGCGGCAGCGATACCGAAGAAGTGGTCATCGTGCAATGAACGCTCACATGCCCAGATCCTCATCAGGAGGCATCATGAACAAATGGCCACGCCTGGCGGTCAACGCCCTGGGACTGACTCTATCGCTGTCCGGCAGTGCTTTCGCGCAACTCGCCGCCGTCGATCCCGGCCCTTACACCTTTGCCACCGGGAAATTCCCGATCTGGTATCAGGACAAGAATCTGCTGTCGATGGAGCTGTGCCAGTCCCGCGCCGTCAGCACACGGGTCGCTGCCAGTGTGCCACCGGCGTACATGTGCACCCTGCTGCCAACACCCGGCATTTTCGACGACACCCAGCCGATGGTCTTCCCGGATAACTGGCCGGACGAAGCCTTCTGGTATCTGGCCGAGACCACCATCCCCAACAACGCCGCCGGCTATGGCATGGACGCTTATGTCGCCGGGATCGAGGCTGCCTTTGCCGGCGGCAACCCGCTCGACGGCGACCAGATCAGCTTCGCGCGGATTCGCATGCGGATAAACATTCCCACTGCCGGGACCTACACCATTACCCACCCCTATGGTGTGGAAACGGTCAACGTCACCAGCCCGGGCCGCCGCGCGATCAACATCACCCGGGACGTCGGCATCGGTGCGCCAGGGGTGTTCACCGGTGCGGTCAACGGCGCGATCGGGCCGTTCCTGCGCAGCGTCAGCGGTCCCTACACCGCGGTGAACCCCGACTCCGGCGCCATCGAAACCTTCATCGGCGACCCGAACCTCACCGAGGCTGTGACCGGCAGCCCCAACAACACCAACTTCGTACGCATCCAGGGCCCGGCCGGGACCATCCAGACCAACCTCTTCACCGTGGCCGGCAAGGTGCTCGACAGCCGCGCGCAAACTGCGGTGGAAATGAGCCGTGCCACCTACCGGCGCACCGCCGGCACGGGGGGCAACAACACCCGGGTCGAAGTGTTCGCCAAAGCCGCCAACGGTTCGACCCTGTGCTTCCGCGAAAGCATCGCCCTGGTGCCCGGCCCGCCACAGACGCCTTGCCAGACCAACATGGTGAGCGATAACAACGGCACGTTCTTCGCCCAGCATCTGCTGGCCAACGGCACCGTGCCGCCGGTCGTGGTGGTCACCGCCAGCAACCCGGCCGGCACCACCCGCCCGACGGCGGTGTCGAGCAAGCTCTCGGACGTGGTGAAAATCCAGACCGCTCGGTATAGCTGGAGCAACCACAGCCTGCTGATCGAGGCCACCTCCACAGACGAAGTGGCGGTACCGGACATGGTCGCCCAGGGTTACGGACGGCTGACGAAATCCGGCACCCTGCAACGCCTGACGGTGGCTGACCTGGCCCAACCACCTGCAACCGTCACGGTGAAATCCGCCGCCGGTGGCAGTGACACCGAGCCGGTTGTCGTCGTCGGCACTGCACCGGACACCGGCGCCAACCAAGCACCGATCTCCGTCGCCGATACCGGCAGCACCAGCTTCGGCGTGCCGATCACCCTCAACCTGCTGGCCAACGACAGGGACCCTGATGGCAACACACCGCTGAGCATTACCGCGCTGACCCCACCGGCCGCCGGCCAGGGTACCGTGGCATTGAGCGGCACCACAGCGGTGGTCTACACCCCTCCCGCCGTGGTCAACGCGCCGCTGACCGCGACCTTCACCTACAAGGCCCAGGACGTCAAAGGCCTGGCCTCGACGACGGCGGCAACCGTGACCATTACCGTGGCGCCTAACCGGCCTCCGGTGGCAGTCGCCGATGCCGTCACGACCCTGGGTGTGGCGATCCCGATCAACGTGCTGGCCAACGACACCGATCCGGAAGGCAACCTGCCGCTGGCCGTCGCCAGCTTCACTCCACCACCGACAGGTCGCGGCACCGTCAGCAGTAACGGCACGGTGCTCACCTACACGCCACCGGCCAGCGTCCCCACGGCCTTCACCACGAGCTTCACCTACTTCGCCAGGGACAGCTTCGGCGCCGTGTCGACGACGCCGGCCACGGTCACGGTGCAGGTCTCGCCACGGCCTGCTGCGGAAACCTTCGCAGTGACCACCGCAACGGTGAGCGCCCGCTCCAACAACCGCTTCACCTGGGACTTTGCCGGCACCTCATCGGTAACCACCGGCAACACCATCACCGTCAAGGTCACTACCCCTGCCGGGCTGGTCACCCTGGGCACCACCTCCGTACCGGTGAATGGACGCTGGAAGTTGACGGTGAACAACACCACCACCGTGGTTCCGTCGGCGAACCCGACTGCCACGATCACCTCGTCCCAAGGCTCCGTGCGTTCGGTGCCGGTGATCGCCAACTGAGCCCGCGCCCCATCAGCCACGCTGGTTGATGGGGCCGGCTTCAAACCTAAGGACAGGTCCATGAAAACTTCGACTGCCACCCTGCTCTGCCTGCTTCTGCTGTGCGGCATTACAGGCGTGCACGCCGACGATCTGATGGAAAACGATGACCTCGGCCCCGGTGGCGATCTTGGTGAGTTGCCACCACCCACAGGTCAGCACGCGCTGATCGACCAGAACGGCCAGGCCAACGTCGCGATGCTGCAACAGAACGGTCAGTCGTTGCTCGGCACCATCGTCCAGGCGGGAAGCAATCAGGAGGCTTACATCCTGCAACAAGGAAGCGACTTGATGGCAATGATCAATCAGCAAGGCTCCGGTAACGATGCCTCGATTACCCAGACAGGCAGCCACAACCGTGCGCAGATCTCGCAGAACGGCAATGACAACAGCGCCAGCATCGACCAGGCCGGCACGGGGCTGCAAAGCGCCGTGAACCAGTCCGGGAACGGCATGAGCGTTTCGGTCAAACAATATCGCTAAAGCACTGCACCCGATATGGAGATTCAATCATGTTCAAATTGACGCCCCTCACCGCCGCGATCTTCGTCATGGTCAGTGCCCAGGCCATGGCTGAAGACAGCATTTCCAACCAGTTTCAGGACGGCACCGCCAACATCGCCGACGTGAAGCAGATCGCGGCTCCGCTCAGTAGCGCCAATCAACAGCAACACGGTCTGGGCAACGATGCCGCAGCGGTGCAGGACACCGCCACCAGCACCATCGACCAGCAACAGTCCGGCCAGTACAACGCCGGTTATGCCGAGCAGCTGTCCGAAGACGGCAGCACCATCCATCAGCTGCAGTCCGGCACGTACAACAACACCCATGCCAGCCAGTCAATCGGTGTGGGTAGCAGCGAGGCCTTGCAGCAACAGGAAGGTAACGGCAACTTCTCGCTCATCTACCAGAGCAGCCAGGACGGCGCGTCGGCCAAGACCTTCCAGTTCGGTGACAACAACGAAGCCAACGTCGAACAGACGGAGGTGGGCATCGACAATAAAGCGACGGTCACCCAGCACGGCAACGAGAACTACGGCACCGCCGAACAGGTGTTGCACAACGGCGCCCGGATGGACATCAACCAGAACGGCGACGGCAACTATGCCTATGGCGACCAGCGCAACGGCCAGGGCGGCAACCTGACCATCAACCAGTACGGCAATGGCAACGGCACCGAAGTCTGGCAAGAGACACAGGTCACCAGCCAGGCCACCATCAACCAATACGGGAACACCAACGAAACCATAGTCGACCAGAGCTTTGGCGATAACAACGTGGCTTCGGTGCTGCAGGTCGGCAACCTCAATGCCATCTATGCCGACCAGTACGAATCCGCCAACTCGACCCTGGCGCTGTATCAACAAGGCAACAGCAACGTGCATTTCACCTATCAAAACGGCACTGACCAGGTGCTCAATGTCACCACCACAGGCGACGGCAACAAGGTCTACGCCAGCAACTGGAAAGGCCCGCAAACCGGCGGCCAGTTCGGCAAGAACCAGCGTGCGACCATCAACCAGAATGGCTACGACAACGTCGCCAACTTCACCCAGAACGGCACCGGCCATATCGTGATCACCAACCAGACCGGTACCGGCAACAAAACCACCGTCAGCCAGGACAATGTGTATAACGAGCTGTACTTCGACCAGAACGGTACCGACAACATCCTGATCTCCGACCAGCGCGGCGAGACCAACCTGGCCATGGGCAGCACAATGGGTACGGGCAACAGCACCGAGTTCAATCAGGACGGCAGCAGCAACCGCGCGTACACCCAGCAATTGTCCGGCAGCAGCGACAACATGATCACCGTCAAACAGGCCGACACCATGAACGTGGCGTACGTGACCCAGGGCGGCACCGGAAACATCGCCAACATCGACCAGAGCGGCATGACCCAGACAGCCACCGTGCAACAGTATGGTTCGACCAACCAGGCCACCGTGGTGCAGCAGTAATTGGGGGGGCTGCGGGGAGCCTGACACCCCGCGGTGTTTCCCTGTAGGAGCTGCCGAAGGCTGCGATCTTTTGATTTTGATTTTTGACAATGTCGAAGGCGCGGAAGATCAAGATCAAAAGATCGCAGCCTTCGGCAGCTCCTACCGGCGCGGTGTGTTGAATGGACGGTATTAGCGCACCAGTCGCTCGGCCAGCGCCTTCGCCTGGCTCGCCACATCCGTGACGGCCGTGCTTTCCCACCACATGCCGCGCAACGGCGGGCCCATGGCAAACAGACGACTGGCGGGCAGGCCCTCGGCGTTCAGGACCGCACCATCGACTTCTGCCGCAATGCCCAGGGCCAACGGCCCGGGTCGCACCAGGCCACGGGCGAGCAATTGCCGGGGCAACGGTCGCGCGACCCGGCGCCAGTCGTATTCGATACCGCTGGAGTTGATCAGGGCAGCACCGCTGACCACACAGGCCTGCGCCTCGCCGCGTCGTCGAAGGCGGATGCTCACCCCGCCATTGATCGAAGGCTCAAGGCCCTGGTATGACGCTGCGTGAATACGCAGCCGCCCTTCTTTATACAAGCGCTCGACCAGTTCGGCACTCAAGGGTGGCGAGCGGTGGTGATGGCTTTCCCACCAGGGCCGCACATGCCGTACGAACTGCCGACGCTGCACATCCGTCGCCTGATGCCACAAGCGGCCAATGTGTGCCCGTACCGTGTCCAGTGGCGCCTGCCAGTCGATGCCTTGGGCGATGGCGTCCCGGCAGTGTCGACGCAATTCGCGCAGCAACTGGCGAGGTGTGCGGATGTCCTGATCCTCGGCGAGAAAATCCACCCAAGCCGGTGGCTGACGGCGCACATGGGGCAGCAGACCATGGCGGGAAAACACTTCGATCGGCCCGCGATGTCCGGCCTGTTCGAGGGATACCACGGCGTCGACCATGGTCAGGCCCGAGCCGATGATCATGACCGTCGATTGCGCATCGAGCTGCTGCATCGCCGCCACGTCCCACGGATCGAGGGCCGCCGCATTCAAGCCGCTGGATTGGGTTTGTGGCGTGCGCGCGGCGGGGAACATACCCGTGGCCAGTACCGCAAAAGCGCCCTGCAAGCATCGGCCGTCGCTCAAGGTCAACCGCGCGGCGTCTGCATCGACTTGCAAATCAACCACCTCGGCCTGCACATGCTCGACCGTCGAACCGATCAAGGCGCCCAGCGCCTGCGCTTCTGCAAGGCGCTGCCGAGCGTATAGGCCGAAGATTCCCCGAGGCGGAAACAATTCGCTGATCGGTACGTGCTGCTGGTCCGACTCCGGCCAGCCGCCACCGGCAATGTAGTCGGTGAGCCATTGGGTCAGGTCATCGGGGTTGTCCGGGTCGACACTCATGCGCGCCGCGTTGCCGTTGAGCGTATGGCCCAACTCCACCGCGCTGTAGGCTTCGCCCCGCCCCAACTCGGCCCGGGGCTCGATCACCAGCACCCGACGCCGGCCCGGCAATCGCATCAACTGCGCCGCCAGCATCGCGCCACTGAGGCCGCCACCGACAATCAGGACCTCGGCGTCATTGTTCAAGGTCTGGCCCATCCTGCTCTCCCTGTTCAGATCACCACATTACGCACAAACCGCGCCGCTACCGTCCCGTCATTGCGATAACAGTGCGGCTGGTTGCTGGCGAACATGAAGAATTCACCCGCCGCAATATTCTGCGGCTGGTCGCCGAGCATAACGGTCAGGCAACCTGCGAAGACATAAATCTGTTCGCTCCAGCCATCGGCGTCCGGCTCCGAGGGGTACACCTCGCCCGGTTGCAGGCACCATTCCCACTGCTCGACTTCGCGGCTGGCGCTGGCCTTGGAAAGCAACACCGCCTTACTGCCGGGAATCGTGCCGGTCCAGGCCAGCTCATTGATACGGCTGGGGTCGCGGGCATCGGGGGCCTGGATCAAATCACTGAAGGCGACGTCGAGGGCTTCGGCCACCCGGTCGAGGGTGGTCAGGCTGACATTCTTTTCCCCCGCCTCGATCGCCACCAGCATTCGGCGGCTGACACCGGATTTTTCCGCCAGCGCGGTCTGGCTCAGGTCGGCGGCATGACGCAAACGACGAACATTTTGGCTGACATGCTGGAGGACCGAAGCCCGTTGGGTAGAATCTTTGTGCACTATATTGCTCACTGAGTGGGGTTGGGCAGTATACTGCGCAACATTCGGCGCATTGTGCGTCTCCCTCCAGTAGCGTGCAAGGTCATGACGTCGGTGAATTCCCCAAAGGCTTCCTCCCGTTTCACAAGGTTTAGCAAGGCCGAATGCGTGCTGGTGCTGATCACGATGGTCTGGGGCGGAACCTTCCTGCTGGTCCAGCATGCGATGACCGTCAGCGGCCCGATGTTTTTCGTCGGCCTGCGCTTTGCCGCCGCCGCGAGCATCGTCGCCCTATTCTCCTGGCGTCACCTGCGCGACCTGACCCTGTTTGAACTCAAGGCCGGGTCGTTCATCGGCGTGGCGATCATGCTCGGCTACGGCTTGCAGACGGTGGGCCTGCAAAGCATTCCCAGCAGCCAATCGGCATTCATTACCGCGCTGTATGTTCCGTTCGTGCCATTGCTGCAATGGCTGGTGCTGGGGCGGCGTCCGGGGTTGATGCCGAGCATCGGCATCATGCTGGCCTTTACCGGGCTGATGCTGTTGTCCGGGCCGGCCGGTGCGTCGTTCAACTTCAGCCCCGGTGAAATCGCCACCTTGATCAGCGCCGTGGCCATTGCGGCCGAGATCATCCTGATCAGCACCTATGCCGGCCAGGTCGATGTGCGCCGGGTAACGGTGGTGCAACTGGCGGTCACGTCGGTGTTGTCGTTCCTGATGGTGGTGCCGACCAACGAGGCGATTCCGGATTTCTCCTGGCTGCTGCTGTGCAGCGCACTGGGCCTCGGGGCAGCGAGTGCGGCGATTCAGGTGGCGATGAACTGGGCACAGAAAAGCGTGTCACCGACCCGCGCCACGCTGATCTATGCCGGCGAGCCGGTATGGGCCGGGATTGTCGGGCGCATCGCCGGGGAACGCCTGCCGGCGATTGCCCTGGTCGGGGCCGGGTTGATTGTCGCGGCGGTGATTGTCAGTGAGTTGAAGACCAAGGCGAAGGTAGTCGAGGTTGATGAGGGGCTGGGAAGCGAAAGCGGCAACTAAAAAAAGATCGCAGCCTGCGGCAGCTCCTACAGGGGAACGCGTTGTTCCGTAGGAGCTGCCGCAGGCTGCGATCTTTTTTTGCCTCCGACGAAACAATGTGAATCAGGGTTTTTCCGTCTACCGTGTAGGATTCTGCGACAGCTTGGCGTTTGGCGATCCGGGAGCTGGCACGTATGATGCTTCACAAACTTCCGCAGATTAGAAGCCTATGTCCCTGATAGTTCTACTGCTTCTGCCATTCATAGGCAGCTGTTTGGCGGCCGTGTTGCCGCACAATGCCCGTAACGCCGAATCCCTGCTGGCTGGCCTGATCGCCCTGATCGGCAGCATCCAGGTCGCATTCCTGTACCCGCAGATCGCCCATGGCGGCGTGATTCGCGAAGAGTTTTCCTGGCTGCCCAGCCTGGGCCTGAATTTCGTCCTGCGCATGGACGGTTTCGCCTGGCTGTTCTCGATGCTGGTGCTGGGCATCGGCACCCTGGTGTCGCTGTACGCCCGCTACTACATGTCGCCGAACGATCCGGTGCCGCGCTTCTTCGCATTTTTCCTGGCCTTCATGGGCGCCATGCTGGGGCTGGTGATCTCCGGCAACCTGATCCAGATCGTGTTTTTCTGGGAGCTGACCAGCCTCTTCTCGTTCCTGCTGATCGGCTACTGGCACCATCGCGCCGATGCCCGGCGCGGTGCCTACATGGCGCTGATGGTGACCGGTGCAGGCGGTTTGTGCCTGCTGGCGGGGGTCATGCTGCTCGGCCATGTGGTCGGCAGCTATGACCTGGACAAGGTCCTGGCCGCCGGCGACCTGATTCGTGCCCATGCCCTCTACCCCATCCTGTTGCCCCTGATCCTGATCGGCGCCTTGAGCAAAAGCGCGCAATTCCCCTTCCACTTCTGGCTGCCCCACGCCATGGCCGCGCCGACCCCCGTGTCGGCGTACCTGCACTCGGCGACCATGGTCAAGGCCGGGGTGTTCCTGCTCGCGCGGCTATGGCCGTCGCTTTCGGGCAGTGAAGAATGGTTCTACATCGTCAGCGGCGCCGGTGCCTGCACCCTGTTGCTCGGGGCGTACTGCGCGATGTTCCAGAACGACCTCAAGGGACTGCTGGCCTACTCGACCATCAGCCACCTCGGCCTGATCACCCTGCTGCTCGGCCTGAACAGCCCGTTGGCCGCCGTCGCCGCGGTGTTCCACATCCTCAACCACGCGACGTTCAAGGCCTCGTTGTTCATGGCCGCGGGCATCATCGACCATGAAAGCGGCACCCGCGATATCCGCAAGCTCAGCGGCCTGTACAAGCTGATGCCGTTTACCGCCACCCTGGCCATGGTCGCCAGCGCCTCGATGGCCGGCGTGCCGTTGCTCAACGGCTTCCTCTCCAAAGAGATGTTCTTCGCCGAAACCGTGTTCATCAATGCCACGCGCTGGGTCGAGCTGAGCTTGCCGATCGTGGCAACGATCGCCGGTACCTTCAGCGTGGCTTACTCCCTGCGTTTCACCGTGGATGTGTTCTTCGGTCCGCCCGCGACCGACCTGCCTCACACCCCCCACGAGCCACCGCGCTGGATGCGCGCGCCGGTCGAGCTGCTGGTGTTCACTTGCCTGCTGGTGGGGATCTTCCCGGCCCAGGTGGTCGGCCCGCTGCTCGCGGCGGCGGCGCAACCGGTGGTGGGCGGCACCCTGCCCGAGTACAGCCTGGCGATCTGGCACGGCCTGAACGCGCCGATGATCATGAGCCTGATCGCCTTGTCCTGCGGCACCCTGCTCTACCTGCTGCTGCGCAATCAATTCAAGCGCGGACGCTTCAACCGCCCGCCCGTCATTGGTCGCCTGGACGGCAAGCACCTGTTCGAATGGGCACTGGTCGCCAGCCTGCGCCTGGCCCGTCGCCTGGAGCCGCGGATGGGCACCCGGCGCCTGCAAATGCAGTTGTTCCTGGTGGTGCTCGCCGCCGTGCTGGCCGGCTTGATTCCCATGCTGCACAGCAGCCTGCACTGGGGCGACCGGCCGAAGATCCCCGGGTCGATCGTCTTCGTCACCCTGTGGTTGCTGGCCATCGCCTGTGCCCTTGGCGCGGCCTATCAAGCCAAGTATCACCGTCTGGCGGCCCTGACCATGGTCAGCGTCTGCGGCCTGATGACCTGCGTCACCTTCGTCTGGTTCTCGGCGCCGGACCTGGCCCTGACCCAACTGGCGGTCGAAGTGGTGACCACGGTGCTGATACTGCTGGGCCTGCGCTGGCTGCCACGACGGATCGAAGAAGTCTCGCCGTTGCCGGGCAGCCTGCGTCGCGCGCGGGTGCGGCGGATCCGCGACTTACTGCTGTCGACCCTGGTCGGTGTCGGCATGGCGTTGCTGGCCTACGCCATGCTGACGCGCCAGACCCCCAACGACATTTCTTCCTTCTACCTGAGTCGCGCCTTGCCCGAAGGCGGCGGCAGCAACGTGGTCAACGTGATGCTGGTGGACTTCCGAGGTTTCGACACCCTCGGTGAAATCACCGTACTGGTGGCCGTGGCCCTGACCGTCTACGCCCTGCTGCGCCGCTTCCGTCCGCCGAAAGAAAGCCTGCAATTGCCGGCCCAGCAACGCTTGCTCGCACCGGATGTGGTCACCGACCTGGTCAACCCGCGTCACGCCAGCGACACCGCGCTCGGCTTCATGATGGTGCCGGCGGTGCTGGTGCGCCTGCTGTTGCCAGTGGCGCTGGTGGTGTCGTTCTACCTGTTCATGCGCGGGCACAATCAACCGGGCGGCGGTTTTGTCGCCGGGCTGGTGATGTCGGTGGCGTTCATCCTGCAATACATGGTCGCCGGCACGCAGTGGGTCGAGGCGCAAATGAGCCTGCGACCGCTGCGCTGGATGGGCACGGGACTGCTGTTTGCCACGGCCACCGGCCTGGGTGCGATGCTGGTCGGCTACCCGTTCCTGACCACCCACACCTGGCATTTTTCGTTGCCGCTGCTGGGCGACATTCACCTGGCCAGCGCCCTGTTCTTCGACATCGGCGTATACGGCGTGGTGGTCGGCTCGACCCTGTTGATCCTCACCGCCCTCGCCCACCAATCGGTGCGTGGTCACAAAACCGCTGCCCAGCCTAAATCCGTTGCCGCCAAGGGAGCCGTCTGATGGAAGAAGTCATCGCAATCGCCATCGGCGTCCTGGCCGCGTCCGGCGTGTGGCTGATCCTGCGCCCACGGACGTTCCAGGTGGTCATGGGCCTGTGCCTGCTGTCCTACGGCGTCAATCTGTTCATTTTCAGCATGGGCAGCCTGTTCATCGGCAAGGAACCGATCATCAAGGACGGCGTGCCGCAGGATCTGTTGCACTACACCGACCCGTTGCCGCAAGCGCTGGTACTGACGGCGATCGTCATCAGCTTCGCCATGACCGCGCTGTTCCTGGTGGTGCTGCTGGCGTCCCGGGGCCTGACCGGCACCGACCATGTGGATGGCCGGGAGCCCAGGGAATGATGGCGATGACCCACCTGATCGTCGCGCCCATTCTGCTGCCGTTGCTGACGGCCGCGATCATGCTGATGCTCGGCGAGAAGCACCGGCCGCTCAAGGCCAGGATCAATCTGTTCTCCAGCCTGCTCGGGCTGGGCATTGCCGTGGCGTTGTTGCAATGGACGCAAACCACCGGCGTGCCAGGCTCCATCGGTGTGTACCTGCCGAGCAACTGGCAAGTGCCGTTCGGCCTGGTGCTGGTGGTCGATCGCCTTTCGGCGCTGATGCTGGTGCTGACCGGCATCATCGGCGTCAGTGCCCTGCTGTTCGCCATGGCCCGCTGGGACAGCGCCGGTTCGAGTTTCCACGCACTGTTCCAGATCCAGTTGATGGGGCTTTACGGCGCATTCCTCACCGCGGACCTGTTCAACCTGTTCGTATTCTTCGAGGTGTTGCTGGCCGCGTCCTACGGGTTGATGCTCCACGGCTCGGGCCGGGCGCGGGTGTCGTCGGGGCTGCATTACATCTCGATCAACCTGCTGGCCTCGTCGCTGTTCCTGATTGGCGCGGCGCTGATCTATGGGGTGACCGGCACGCTGAACATGGCCGATCTGGCGGTAAAAATCCCGCTGGTGTCCGAAGCCGACCGGGGCTTGCTGCACGCCGGCGCGGGGATCCTGGCCGTCGCGTTTCTGGCCAAGGCCGGCATGTGGCCGTTGAACTTCTGGCTGGTGCCGGCCTATTCCTCGGCCAGTGCGCCGGTGGCGGCGATGTTCGCGATCATGACCAAGGTCGGCGTCTACACCTTGCTGCGCCTGTGGACGCTGCTGTTCTCCGCCCAGGCCGGGGCATCGGCGTTCTTTGGCGGGGAGTGGCTGATCTACGGCGGCATAGCGACCATCGTCTGCGCCGCCCTTGCGATCCTCGCCGCGCAACGCCTGGAGCGCATGGCCAGCCTGAGCATTCTGGTGTCGGCGGGCATTCTGTTGTCGACCATCGGTTTCGCCCAGCCGAACCTGGTGGGCGCAGCGCTGTTCTATCTGTTCAGCTCGACCCTGGCGTTGAGCGCGCTGTTCCTGCTGGCCGAACTGATCGAGCGTTCGCGCTCGGCCAACGAGATACAGCTCGAAGATGAAGCCGAACTGCTGCCCCGCCCCCTGGAATCCCTGCATCCTCCCAAAGGCACCAACCTCGACGACGACCAGAAAGCCGTGGTCGGCCAGGTGATCCCGTGGACCATGGCGTTTCTCGGCCTGAGCTTCATCGCCTGCGCCTTGCTGATCATCGGCATGCCGCCGCTCTCCGGGTTTATCGGCAAACTCGGGTTGATCGGCGCACTGCTCAATCCGCTGGGCCTGGGCAACAGCGGCGACACACCGATTTCCAATGCCGCGTGGGGCCTGCTGGTGTTGTTGATTGTGTCGGGGCTGGCGTCGCTGGTCGCGTTCTCGCGCCTGGGCATCCAGCGCTTCTGGACGCCGGCGGAACGACCATCGCCCCTGCTGCGACGCCTGGAATGCGTGCCGATCTTCGCACTGCTGGGCTTGAGCATTGCGCTGACCTTCAAGGCCGATCCGCTGCTGCGCTACACCCAGGCCGCCGCCGATGCCTTGTACAACCCGCAGCAATACGTGATGGCAGTGCTCGACACCCGCGTCGTACCGAACCCCACGGCCAAGGCGACCCCGCAGGAGGTGCAACCATGAAGCGTCTGTTTCCCGCACCCGTGCTGTCGCTGGCCTTGTGCCTGCTGTGGCTGTTGCTGAACCTGTCGACCAGCCCCGGCAATCTGCTGCTGGGTGCGGCGCTGGGGTTCTGCGCGCCGCTGATGATGCGCAGGCTGCGTCCGCTGCCGGTGCGCATTCGTCGTCCGGGGGTGATCCTGCGTCTGGTCCTGCTGGTCGGGCGCGATGTACTGGTGTCCAACCTCGCCGTGGCCTGGGGCGTGCTCAATGCCGGTCGCCGTCCGCCCCGCTCGCAATTCATCAAGGTGCCGCTGGACTTGCGCGACGCCAATGGCCTGGCCGCGCTGTCGATGATCACCACGGTGGTGCCCGGTACGGTCTGGTCGGAGCTGGCGCTGGACCGCAGCATTCTGCTGTTGCACGTCTTCGACCTGGACGACGAGGCGCTGTTCATCCAGCACTTCAAGGTGACCTACGAGCGTCCGTTGATGGAGATCTTCGAATGAGCCCCTTGCTGGCGAACGCGATCCTGCTGAGCCTGTTCCTGTTTTCCCTGGCGATGATCCTGACCCTGATCCGCCTGTTCAAAGGGCCGTCGGCCCAGGACCGGGTCCTGGCGCTGGACTACCTGTACATCGTCGCAATGCTGATGATGCTGACGCTGGGTATTCGTTATGCCAGTGACACCTACTTCGAGGCGGCGCTGCTGATCGCCCTGTTCGGTTTCGTCGGCTCGTTCGCCCTGGCGAAATTCCTGCTGCGTGGTGAGGTGATCGAATGAATACGCCCTTGTCGTTGTGGGTGGAAATCCCGGTGGCGATCCTGCTGGTGCTCGGCAGCCTGTTTGCCTTGATCGGCGCCACGGGCCTGCTGCGCATGCAGGATTACTTCCAGCGCATGCACCCACCGGCCCTGGCCTCGACACTCGGGGCCTGGTGCGTGGCGCTGGCTTCGATCATCTATTTTTCGGCGCTCAAGTCTGGGCCGGTCTTGCACGCCTGGCTGATTCCGATCCTGCTGGCGATTACCGTGCCGGTGACCACCTTGCTGCTGGCCCGGGCGGCGCTGTTTCGCAAACGCATGGCCGGGGATGATGTGCCGGCTGAGGTGAGTAGTCGGCGTACGGAGAGTGGCAGTTAGGGCGAAAATTTGTGGTGCCTGGTCTGTCGCCATCACGAGCAGGCTCGCTCCTACAATTGATCTTCATACACAGGTCAAAATGTAGGAGCGGGCTTGCCCGCGATGAGGCCGGTACTGTCACTAAAGAAATGTCGATCAATCAGACCCAGGCCACCGCCAACAACCCCGCCCCCAACACCACACACAAGGGCGAATAAACCCAGGTGTCGAGCCGGGCAAATTTCGAACCCTTGACCTCCTTGAAAAAGCCCACCAGCTCCGAATCGCCAATGGCCCGGGCAAACAGCAAGATCGCAATGGCGCTGATCGCCCACTGCAACGACCAGTGATGCAAGGGTGGCAGGCACCAACCCACCCGCCAGCACACCAGCACGGCAATCAACAGCAATGCCCCGGCCACCACCAGCGTGATCCAGCCTCGAGGCTTGAACGCCGGTCGCAGTTTTGTGCTGCCCTCCTGCGGTACTTGCGGGACCGCTGCCACCGCCGCCCACTCGCCACCCAACGCCCAATACACATGCACCAGACTGATCACGGCGAAGATCGTCACCAGCCATTGAGCCAACAGCAAGGTCATGGTCAGGAATCCTTGAAAGGGATTTGAACAGAACATTGTAGGAGCTGCCGCAGGCTGCGATCTTTTGATTTTGCTTTTTCAGACGAGATCAAAAGATTGCAGCCTGCGCCAGCGCCTACAGGGCGGCGGAGACTTTGTCCGCCACGTCCTTGGGCACCCAGGCCCGCCAGACGTCCGGGTGAGCCTTCATGAAAGCCTGCGCTGCCTGGCGCGGCGGCGTATGTTTCTCGCTCATCTCGGCCAGCGCCTTGTTCAGCGGGTCGATCGGAAAGTCGACCTTGGCAAAGAACTCGGCAATCTGCGGATACTGCTTCTGGAAGGGAGTGGACACAC
This sequence comes from Pseudomonas laurylsulfatiphila, assembly GCF_002934665.1. Lineage (GTDB taxonomy): Bacteria > Pseudomonadota > Gammaproteobacteria > Pseudomonadales > Pseudomonadaceae > Aquipseudomonas > Aquipseudomonas laurylsulfatiphila. The sequence continues at coordinate 731,100 of NZ_NIRS01000001.1, forward strand.
CGATCGACAGCTTCGAAGCCAGGGAACGGGTCGGCCGTGGATTGGGGTTGTCGGCGTCGGTCAAGGTCTTCCAGGCTTCGGCGTCGAACGGTGGCTCTTCCAGTTGAATCAGCTTGAAGCGGCCGAGCAACGGCGTGGGCGACCAGTAGTAAAACAGCACTGGCTTGCCACGATGAATGGACGAACTGATCTCTGCATCCAGGGCCGCGCCCGATCCGCTGCGGAAGTTCACGTAGCTGTCTTCCAGCCCGTACGCCTTGAGCTTCTGCTTGTTGACCACTTCCGAGGTCCAGCCGATAGGGCTGTTGAGGAAACGCCCCTTGGTCGGGGCTTCCGGGTCCTTGAACACGTCTTTGTAGCGCGGCAGGTCGCTGACGCTGCGCAGGTCCGGCGCCAGCGGCTTGATGCCCTTGGCCGGGTCGCCCTTGATCACGTATTCCGGCACCCACCAGCCTTCGGTAGCGCCCTTGACCGTGTCGCCGAGGCTGACGACTTTGCCTTCGGCTTCGGCCTTGACCCAGACCGGGCTGCGACCGGCCCACTCTTCGCCAATGACCTGGATGTCATTGTTGGCCAGCGCGGCTTCCAGGGTGATGGTGGTGCCCGGCAAGGTATCGGTGGGCAGCCCGTAGCCCTTCTCGACAATGATGCGCAGGACATCGGTAATCAGGCTGCCGCTTTCCCAGTTCAAGTCGGCGAAGTGGATTGGCGCCTGGGCGGCAAACACCGGGGCGGGTGTCACCAGCAAACCGAAAGTGGCCAGGACAGCAGCCAGCAACCGTCGAAATCCGTTCATGCTTTTGCACCTCGTGCTGTTCACAGCAATAGCAGGATGGCCTGGCAGTAGACCGCGAAGCCTCTGAATACTCAGTCCAATGACTGTAGTAGAGGTTCCTGATTTCGAGGTGCGGGGATCAGTTTTCGGAAGTTTCCTGCAAACGCGTCAGCTCACGTCTGACCATGCTGGCGTATGGCGCCGGTTGCAGTTGGTAAAGCTGTGACGCCACCCAGTTCAGCCAGGCTCCTTGCAGAAGTTTCTTCTGCCCGAACAGCCGCCGCGCTTCGTCTTGAGCGCTGGCCAGGTTCTGTTCGTGGAAGTCGGCGCGGGTCAGGGTCATCATTCGCTGGCCTTGAAGGTCACCAGCTCGCCCTTGCGCCACTTGGCCGCTTTGGCGGTCACGGCCTTGAGGGTCTTGGTCAGGCCTTCCTGCAACTGTTGGTGGGCGGCAAACACCATCACCACGCTGTGACCTTCCTTGAACACGATCCCCTGACCGTCGGCCGTGGTCACGAAGGCGTAATCGCCAATGCCGTAAACCGTCAGCTTGATGTCGCGGAACCTGATGTCCAGCTTGCCGCCTTCGCGACTGGGCAGCACGGACGCGCTGAAATGATCGCCGACCTTGAGTTTGAGTCCGGGTTTGTCGTCCACCACCAGGGCTGATTCGGTGTCGATTTCGGCAATGTAGATGCCTTCAGCGTTCTGTTCGGTGATGTAAACGAAACGTGACTGAAACTGCTTGACCAGCTTTGCGCGCAAATCGCCCAGCACGAACAAGGCATGCATATCGAGATTACTTACTGCCAAGGAAACATCCCCACATCTGAAAAATGGTGCCGTACGCGAAAAATAATCGCACAGCCAAAAAAGCGGCAATGCCGAAGGTGTAGCCAGAGAACCCGAATTGAAGTCCTGAATGAGCAGTGCACTCATTCATCACGAAGCTTGAGAAGACTACTGGAACGTCACTCGCGTCGTCCTGACTGGCGTTCGTCACAGGCTGAAGGAAAACGCCCTTCCTGCTGCCAGAAAATTATGGACTATCAACTTCGGGGAAAAATCTCACCAAGAGAAAAAAATTTCCTACATATCATCAGCAAAAAATTGCTTTAGATAAACATCATTCACCCGCCAGTAAGGGTGATTCTAGAGCAGCGATGCTCCTGGAGACTAGCCAAAACGACGTACATACGTCGGTAAAACAATGAAAAGGACTTCATATGCGCACACTGACACACTTTGCCTATCCCTTGGTGCCTGACACGGAAACAGCAACGATCTCGCAGCCGATACCGTTCGCCCGATCTGAACCGCTTTCCGATGCCCCTCCCCGCCCGCGATTTCAGGTGGTGATGGCGGGCATTGCCTTCTTCCACATCAAGGATATTTCTACAGGCTGTGTAAGAGGTTTCCGAGCCAATCATAACGAAGCCTGCGCCCTCGCCCGGTTCCTTGAATCACACGGTTGACAGCCCCGCCGCGCTCATTTTCATCGACGTTTGGTCTGCCCGTCGACTTATCTCAGCCGTCGACGGGCAACTACTGCCATACTGCCCGCCCAATAAAACGAATCCGTAACCAATCGGATTGCGTTGACAACAACAATGTATTTCCAGGGGAAGTCTGCAACGTGACGGAATTTGATATCGGCGAGTTTTTTATCCGGGGTGAAGCCAGAGAAGTCGAGGGTGAATTCCAGGCCGTGATTGTCATGCGCGCCAAACCTCCGCTCAAGACCGTGACCTATCACCAGGTCGAAAAAGATCGCTGGTTCAAAACCCCCGATGTCGCTGCGATTGCGGCCCAGGAATCGGCCAGGGAACTGAAGGCGGCGGTCGATGCCGGGGCACTGAAAGCCTGATACCCGGATTGGCGGTCTATGCTCTCTGTTGCGTTTGAACATCGTGATCGAACTCCACCCGTGCGGCGCCCTCGAAACCAGGAGACCGCACGTCGCCCCTCGGCCCGACTGATGACCTGCAAGGAGATGAAGATGGAATCACCGACACACGACTTGAAAGGCCTGTTCGACCAGCTCGGCCTGGACTCGAGCCAGAAAGCGATCGACGACTTCATTGCCGGCCATTCCCTGCCCGACAACAAGAAGCTCATCGACGCCGAGTTCTGGTCACCGCAGCAGGCCGGCTTCCTCAAGGAACAACTACGCGAAGACGCAGACTGGGCGCGGGTGGTCGACGACCTGAACCTGCGCATGCATCAGACCCACTGACCACTTCAATGCAGGCTGTCCGGTCGTTCGGCGTTCAATTGCGCCAACCAGGCAGCCCTGCACTCCTCCGCTTCGTCGCGACTGGAAAACGCCGTGCCCCGGCGCTCGCCATTGAGCAACACCACCCAGCAAACCTTGCGCCCCATGGAGCGCAGATTGGCAGGCACACCGCTGCCGATCATGACCGCGACATCAACTTTGCCTTGCATGCTGACCTCGAATTTCATTAGCAACCTAATTAATAGGCATGCTAGTTAAATTTTCGGCGAGGAAACAGCAAAACGCTGCACAGGTCAGTTGCAGGATTTGTAACAATCACCCGGCAACCCGATCCACTGTAGGAGCGAGCTTGCTCGCGATGGTCGTTAACGATGCCGCGGGTTTACTGACTAAACGCGGCGCTCTTGAGTCCATCGTCGGAACGCCGCCCGGAGCAAGCTCGCTCCTACAGTTGAACAGCATTACCCGGCAACCCGGGGTTTCTAGCGCGGTTTTTCCGGCTTGTAGCCCAGGCGCAAACCGCCCCAATGCCGGCCCTTGAGCATGATCGGCACCGAAAGATCGTGCATCAACTCGCCGGTGTCGCGGGTATAGGTTTGCAGCAGCACGGCCTTCTGATGGCTGCCGCAGCGGATCCCGGTGCGGTCGGCGAACTTGCGTTTGGTCCGGTTCTGCAAGGCATCGACCTGCGCGTCCCCCGTCAGCGGCTGGCTGAACGCATGGTTGTGGGTCGGCACATAACCCTGCTGGGTGCAGGCGATGGCGAACACCAATCCTTCGTGACGCGGCAACAAGGGTTCCTGGATCGTTGGCAACACCTGATCGGTGTAGCGGTCGAAACGCGTCTGGAACTTGGCCGGGCTGGTATTGGGGATGACCTGGTAGTTGCGGTCGAACAGATCGTCCAGACTGATTCGACCGGCATCGATATCCGCCTCGAAACGCTCTGCAATCCGGCTCGCGCCTTCCCGGGCCAGGTCATAGATCCGCTGGTGATAATCATCCAGCCCCACCTCGGCCAGTCGCTCGCTGATGGTTTCGGCCTGCCCTTCCATTTGCACCGCCGCCTGGGCCAGACGCTGAGTCTGCTGGTCGCTGACCGCCAGGTCGCTGCGCATCTGTTCGATGGCGTGAAACAGACTGTCAAGCTGTTCACGGTTGGTGTCTGCGCCCTGGGCGATTTCCCCGACCTGGGACTCGACACTGGCCGCCAGACGGGCAATGTTCTCCAGATGCTGCCCCGTGCGCTCGACCTGCTCGACGCCGGTGTCGAGGTCGCTGGACAGTTGGCGGATCTGCTCAACCACCTGTGCGGTACGTTGCTGGATATCGGCCACCATCTCGCCGACTTCGCCCGTCGCGGTCGCCGTGCGCGCGGCAAGCCCGCGAACCTCATCGGCCACCACGGCAAACCCGCGACCGTGCTCCCCCGCCCGCGCCGCTTCAATGGCGGCGTTCAATGCCAACAGGTTGGTCTGGCTGGCGATGGACTGAATCACCAGGGTCACGCGCTGGATATCATCGCTGCGCAGGCTCAAGGCTTCGATCAGTTCACGGCTGTTGCTGGCGCGTTGGCTGAGCTGATGCATGCGGGCAATGGACTCGATCAGTTCCGTACGCCCCACCGCGCCGCTTTGATGAGCCTCACTGGCGGCGCTCAGCGCCTGGCGACTGAGCAGCGAGGTGGCGTGTTCGGTGGTAATCATGACCTCGGCGTTGCTGACAATCTGTGCCGCCGCCGAGAGTTGCGATTGCAGTTTTTCCGCCAGTTGCCGAACCGAAAACGCCACCCCGGCGGCCGAAAGCGCGTTATGGCTGGTGGTGTAGGAAAGATCGCGAGTCAACTCGCCGATGGCATCGGGGTTGTCGGGGGAAACCGTCTGTGGGGTCGCACGCGAACGCAAGCGAGGCAGCCAGATGATCAGGACGGCCAGGGGCAGGCCAAGGTAGAGCGACCCACCGCCCAACGTCATGCCACATAACAACAGCATCAGGGCGATGCTTTGCAGCGTCGGTGTCAGCCAGCGGTTTTTCGGCAACAGCACTGGTGCAGGCACTGCCGCAGCCAGAGACCCGTCTCTTGTCATCATCGTCACCCCGCAAAACTTCTAATTGTTGTCATCGCATTAAACGCCAGCATAAGGCCATTATCCATGAGCCTTTAGTCGCGAACGTTGCAGCAGATCAATAGAAGAATCGGGAAATCGCAGACGGCAGAAAACAAAGATCGCAGCCTTCAGCAGCACCTACGGAACAAATGTAGGAGCTGCCGAAGGCTGCGATCTTTTCCAGGCAGCCCGGGATTAACAGGGCTGCCTCACAGAATCAGGCCTGACGCTGGTGCTTGTCGATTTGCTCGTGACGCTCTTGAGCTTCGATGCAGTACTTGGTGGTCGGGCTGATCAGCAGGCGCTTGAGGCCGATCGGCTCGCCGCTGTCGTCGCACCAGCCGAAGCTGTCTTCCTTGATGCGCTCAAGGGCTTGTTCCAACTGAGGCAGCATGCGCTGGTCGCGATCGATCGCGTTCACCAGCCAGGTGCGCTCTTCTTCGACCGAAGCCGCGTCTGCCGGATCGGCCGGGGTGTCCAGGCTTTCGATGGCGATGCGGTTCTGTTCGATGCGCTCATGGGTTTCGACTTTCATGTTCTGCAACAGCTCGGAGAAAAAAGCATGTTGCTCGGCATTCATGTAGTCATCCGCCGGCATGGCCAGCAACTTGTCCTTTGTCATTGATATCTCTATAAAAAAACGTGCATTAAGGCGAATAAGGGAGCGTTCCGGCAGACCTGGGCAGGCCATCGGAAAGGCGCCGTTTGTTCCAAGCGCCACCCGGCACTCAATTTACGAGGGGCGGCAGTCTACGGCCGACTTGAGGCCTCAGCAACTGAAAAGACAGCGAATTTGTCCGACAAAGCCCTGAAAATGCTCTACGGCTGGCTTTGAGGCGGTAATCGGAGTGCGTTTATAGCAAGAAATTCAATCGAGCGGCTGTATATAGAAGACAAACGGCCTGCACGGGCCATTTTCCCGGCCTTTTTCCCTGCCATTTGCATGGCTGCGAACCTCAGCTAAGGTTGTCCCTCCCGAAATGGCCATATAAAGGAAAGGACCATGAAGCTGATCGGTATGCTGGACTCGCCCTATGTCAGGCGCGCCGCCATTTCTGCCAAATGCCTGGGAATCACGCTGGAACATCAATCGGTCTCGGTATTCCGCCACTTCGAACAATTCCGGCAGATCAACCCGGTGGTCAAGGCGCCTACGCTCGTGCTGGATGACGGTGAGGTGTTGATGGACTCGACGCTGATCATCGACTACCTGGAAACCCTCGCCGATAACAGCCTGATGCCCGTCGAACCGGCTCAGCGCCTGCGCGCGTTGCGCCTGATCGGCCTGGCGCTGGCCGCCAGCGAAAAATCCGTGCAGCTTTACTACGAGCGCAACCTGCGGCCGGCGGAAATTCAATTCGAGCCTTGGGTACAGCGGGTCGAGGGACAACTGGTGGCGGCCTATTCGGCGCTGGAGCGGGAGCTGGAAAGGCAGCCGCTGAAGACTGAGGGTGCGATCGAGCAGGACGGCATCACGCTGGCGGTTGCCTGGAGCTTTACCAACCTGGTGGTGCCGGATCAGGTGAGTGCCGCGCAGTTTCCGCGAATTGCCGCGTTCACGGCGTATGCCGAAGGGCTTGAGGTGTTTGTCAGTACGCCGATTGACTGACGGATTCATTTCGCCTCATCGACCGCCATCGCGAGCAAGCTCGCTCCCACAGGGAATCACGCTTTTCTGTGGGAGCGACGGTGCGGCGATCCGACTTGCTCGCGATGGCTTAAGCAAAAGCGCCGCTTCACCCAAAGGCAGAAGCGGCAGTCGAATCAATGCACAAACAACGCAATCAAAATGATGATCGGGATCGGCACGCCGAGAAAGAACAGCAGTAATGAACGCATGGTAGTTCTCCTGGATTAACGAATCGGTGCAGCGGTGACGTAGGTATCGGTTTCCAGATACACCACCGCATCCCGACGACGACCGCCGAAGGTTGCGGCGAGGCTGGCGAAGAACGCACCGGCCAGCAGCGCAACGAACATCCACAGCGTGGTCCACGCAGCCACTTTCGCAGCAGTGTCAGCGGCTTGTTGAGCGGCCAGCTTGGCGTCGGCCACGGCTTTCTGGGTGCGGGCATAGACCTCATCGACACGACGTTCGGCGTCGGCCTGAGTGAGGTTGGTCCGCTGCGCGACCAGTTGCGCCAGGTAAGTCCGGTCTTCGGCGGCCAGTTCACCCCTGTTCAGGGAACGCACAAAGATCCGGGTGACGGTGCCCCGGGCCGCATCATCGCTGACGGCAACCGGGCGATCATCACGGAACAGGCTGTCGACGAAGTAACCGTACTCATCGCCTTGGGTATTGCCCGCCGCAGTGCCCACGGCTTGCGTCGCGGCACTGGCCGCACCGCCGACCAGGTTCGCCCCGGCCTGCACGCCACCGCCGACCAGACTGCTGACCGACCCGGCGACCAGCGTGGCCGTCACCAGCGTCGCCACGCACCAGGCCAGAAAACCATGGGCCGTGTCGCGAAAGTAAACTTCATCGCCGTGCATGTACGCCCACTTCACCCGCAGTCGCCCGGCGATGTAACCGCCAAGTCCCGAAGCGACAATCTGGGTGAAGGCCAGCCAGACAATGGTCGAGATCCCCAGGCCTTTGGCGCTCACACCTTCATTGGCCCAAGGCGAGACCGCCGAAAAACCCAGGCCAAAGCCGAGCAACACCAGGATCAGCGACAACGCCGCCGCGGCAGCGGCACCCGCGAAAATCGCTCCCCAGGACACGCCGGACAGCGTGGTTGACTCGTCCATGGCGCGATAGAAACCATCAGAGGATCTATTCATAGTTGTATCGCTCCAGGCAGAAAGATGGTGTTACAACTCTTCGAGGAAGGAATTGCAGTCACCGTGCCAGTCACGCACTTTGAATAAATCGTTGCGCTTCAATCGCTTAGAAAGTTTGAACTTCCCGGACCCATGCAAACTGCAAGGAACAGGTTGATCCAACGGGTTTTATGCATTGGTTATTTGTAGCTTTTATTGCCACTGGGGAGTCAGACAACCTTTTTCGGGGCTTTCACCGGTTTTTCGATTAGGACGCGGCCTTTTGTAGGAGCTGGCTTGCCAGCGATGGTCGTTAACGATTACACGTGTGAACTGGATTAACGCGGCGCACTTGAGTCCATCGCCAGCAAGCTGGCTCCTACAATTGCGGTCTTTTGTGGGAGCTGGCCTGCCAGCGATGGTCGTTAACGATGACGCGTGTGAACTGGATAAACGCGGCGCATGTGAGTCCATCGCCAGCAGGCTGGCTCCTACAATTCCCCGGGAATGCGTGAAGCGACCCCGTCCAGATGAAAGTTAATTTATTAACTCGCGGTTTTTTCTTGGCAAAATGCTCGCAACTTCGTATTGAACTGCAAATCAGGCCAGCCTTATGACCCGCATCTTGACCATCGAAGACGACGCCGTGACCGCCCGGGAAATTGTCGCCGAACTGAGTAGCCACGGCCTCGACGTCGACTGGGTCGACAATGGCCGTGAAGGGCTGGAGCGTGCGGTGAGCGGCAACTATGACCTGATTACCCTCGACCGCATGTTGCCCGAACTCGATGGACTGGCGATCGTCACCACGCTGCGGACCATGGGCGTGGCGACACCGATCCTGATGATCAGCGCACTGTCCGACGTCGATGAACGCGTGCGCGGCTTGCGCGCCGGCGGCGACGACTACCTGACCAAACCCTTCGCCACCGATGAAATGGCCGCCCGGGTCGAAGTCCTGCTGCGCCGGCAGAACACCGTGACCGCCCAGGCCACCACGCTGCGGGTGGCGGACCTGGAGCTGAACCTGATCAGCCACGAAGCGAGCCGCGACGGTCAACTGCTGACGCTGCTGCCCACCGAGTACAAACTGCTGGAGTTCCTGATGCGCAATACCGGGCAAATCCTCTCGCGGATGATGATTTTCGAAGAAGTCTGGGGTTACCACTTCGACCCCGGCACCAACCTGATCGACGTACACATCGGCCGTCTGCGCAAGAAAATCGACCCGCCTGGCAATGTCCCACTGATTCGGACCGTGCGAGGCTCCGGTTATGTCATTGCCGAACCCGTCTAAAGGCTGGCGCTCTTCCAGCAGCCGTTTGCTGGCGCTCTACAGTTCGCTGTTCGTGATCTGGAGCGGGATCCTCATGGGGGTCATGTACTACGAGGTTTCCGCCTACCTGGACAACCTGGCCAAGCATTCACTGATGCAGCGCCAGCACCTGTTTTCGCGCTTCTCGGGCGAGCAACTGGTGGACGCCCTCGCCGTCAGCATGACCTTCGACATCCGCGGCATCGACGCCTACGGCCTGTTCGATGCCCGGCACCGTTACCTCAGTGGCGCCCTGCGCTACATTCCGGACGGCCTGCCGCTCGATGGCAAGATCCACATGCTGCGTGACTGCGATGCCTCCGGCGGCGATGATGACCAGACGCTGCCCGCCGACAGTTGCGACGCCGTGGCGACCCGCACCCTCGACGGCCGCTGGCTAGTGCTGGTGCGCGACAACGGTTCGCTGTTCGCCGTGACCCGCATCATTCTTCACGCGTTGTTCTGGGGGGTGACCCTGACCATCCTGCCGGGCATCGTCGGCTGGTATCTGCTGCGGCGCCGGCCGTTGCGCCGCATCCGCGGGATCCAGGCCAGTGCCGAAGCCATAGTCGCTGGCGACCTGAGCCGGCGTCTGCCACTGTCCAATCGGCGTGACGAACTGGACATGCTCGCCGCCATCGTCAACGCCATGCTCGAGCGCATCGAGCGCCTGATGCACGAGGTCAAGGGCGTGTGCGACAACATCGCCCATGACCTGCGCACGCCCCTGACCCGTCTGCGCGCGCAGCTTTACCGCATGCAGCAGCAAGCCGGCGAAGGCTCGCCGCAGGCCATGCAACTGGACCTGGTGCTGGCCGAGGCCGATACGCTGATGGCGCGTTTCCGTGGCCTGCTGCGAATTTCCGAACTGGAAGATCGCCGGCGCCGCTCCGGTTTCGTGCAACTGGACCCCGTGGCGTTGCTGCAGGAACTGCATGAGTTCTACCTGCCCCTGGCGGAAGACGACGGCCTGGTTTTCCAACTGCACCTGCCCGCGTCATTGCCACCTCTCAATGGCGACCGGGCGCTGCTGTTCGAAGCTGTGGCGAACCTGCTCAGCAACTCGATCAAATTCACCCCGCCCGGTGGGGCGGTGATCCTGCGCGGGGTCAATGCTGGCGGGCATACACGGATCGAAGTGCTCGACTCAGGCCCCGGCATTCCCGAGGCGGAGCGTGAAGCGGTATTCCAGCGTTTCTATCGCGCCGAGGTCGGCAATCAAAAGACCGGCTTCGGGCTGGGACTGTCCATCGTCGCGGCGATTGTCAGCCTGCACGGATTTACGCTGGAGGTGGGCAGCAGCGAACTGGGTGGCGCGCAGCTGGTGCTTGATTGTCGGGAAAGCTTGATAGCGCAGACTTGAAAACCAAAAGATCGCAGCCTGCGGCAGCTCCTACAGGTGTACACATAACCCTGTAGGAGCTGCCGAAGGCTGCGATCTTTTAAAAATCTCAACCCGGGTAGTTGGCCCGCAATGCTTGCAGTCCGCCGGAATAAATCCCGGTAAACAACGCCTCCACTTCCTCATTGCTCACGCCCACCGGTTCAAACCGCCCGGACCAGGTCACCCGCGCGCCCTCGCCTTGCGTCTCGACCTTGATCGTCGCCAGATAATCAGTCGCCGGAAACGGTGCCTGCTCAATCGAGTAGCTGTAGGTTCGGCCCGCGTTGTCGAAGGTTTGCAGGCGTTCGATCACCACCGCGCCATCCGCCGTTTGCAGGCTGCGCACGCGCCCGCCGTCACTGAGCTCGCTCCTGGGAATGAACGGCAGCCAGTCCGGCAGCGAGTTGAACCCGCCAATCAATTGCCAGACCTGATCGGCCGAAGCCGGGATGTCGATGAAGGCTGTTGCAGTTGCCATGAATGCTTTCTCCAATCAATAAGGTTCAGATGGCCAGGCTGTCGACGACACCGCCGTCGACCCGCAAGGCAGCACCGGTGGTGGCCGAGGATAACGGCGAAGCGATGTAGGCCACCAGATTGGCAACCTCCTCGACGTCCGCCACGCGCTGGATGATCGACGTCGGCCGGGCCTTGCGCACGAACGCATCGGCTTCGTCCCGGGCGCTGCGTCCGGATTCGGCCGTGGCATCCTTGAGCATGTCTTCCAGGCCATCGGTAAAGGTCGGGCCGGGCAGGATCGCGTTGACCGTCACCCCGGTGCCGGCCAGGCGTTTGGCCAGGCCATGGGACACCGCCAGGTTGGCGCTTTTGGTCACGCCATAGTTGATCATGTCCGCCGGTGTCGCCACGCCGGATTCCGAAGACAGGAAGATCACCCGCCCCCAACCCTGCTTGACCATGCCCGGTGTGTAGTGCCGGGACAGGCGCACACCGGAGATCACGTTGACCTCGTAGAAGCGCGTCCACTCACTGTCCGGGGCGTCGTAGAAATCCACCGTATTGAAGATCCCGAGGTTGTTCACCAGGATGTCGGCCCGTGGTTCGGCGGCGAACAGTTTTTCGGCGCCTTCGGCGGTGCCCAGGTCTGCGGTCACGCCACGCAATTGCGCAGCTGGAACACGCTGACGGATGCTCGCCAGTGCCTGCTCGACCTTGGCCGTATCGCGGCCGATCACCACCACCGTGGCGCCCGCCTCGGCCAGTGTCTGGCTGATACCCAGGCCGATGCCGGCGGTACTGCCGCTGACGATTGCCAGTTTTGCGCTCAGATCAATCTTCATGTTCAAGCTCCAGTGAGGGGCAAGGGCGCGCGCTCGGAAACCAGCTTCGCCTCACGCAACGCCTGCCAGAAAGCAGCGGGAATCACCGCCGACAACGCGGCCACGTCTTCGGCAATCCGCTGCGGACGGCTGGAACCCGGAATCACCGCGGCGACTGCCGGGTTAGCCAGCGAAAACTGCAAGGCTGCGGCCTTGACGTCGACGCCATGGGCCGCCGCGATACGCTTGATCCGCTCGACCTTGTCGATGATCGCCGGGCTGGCCTGCTGGTATTCGAAGTGCGCGCCACCGGCCAGGATGCCCGAGCTGTAAGGACCGCCGACCACGATTTCGACATGCTGCGCCAGGGCGGCGTCCATCAAACGCTGCAAGGCGCGATCATGGTCGAGAAGAGTGTAGCGACCCGCCAGCAGAAAACCGTCCGGTTGCGCCTCGCTCAGATCAAGGGTCAGCTCGCAGGGTTCGACCTTGTTCACGCCCAGGCCCCAGCCCTTGATCACGCCTTCTTCGCGCAAGCGTGTCAGCACTTTGAACGCGCCGGTGCGGGCCTGGTTGAAGTACTCCAGCCATTGGTCGCCATAGAAATCCTGGGCGATATCGTGGACCCAGACGATGTCCAGGCGATCGGTTTGCAGGCGCTTGAGGCTGTCTTCGATGGAGCGCAGGGTCGCGTCGGCGCTGTAGTCGTTGACGATTTTGTTCGGCAGGCCGTGCTCGAACACCCCGCTCTTCTCGCCCAAGTCACGGGCGGCGGTGTCTTCGACTTCATCGAGGATCACCCGGCCGACCTTGCTGCTCAGTACATAGTCGTCGCGGTTGTAGCGGGCCAAAGCGGCGCCGAGGCGAATTTCCGACAGGCCGGAACCGTAGAACGGCGCGGTATCGAAGTAACGGACACCGGCGTCCCAGGCGGCATGGACGGTGGCCATCGCCTCGTCTTCGGGAATGGCGCGGAACATGTTGCCCAGTGGTGCGGTGCCCAAGCCCAGCGCGCCGGGCAGTTTGTCTTTCAAGCTCATGAATGAGTCCTCTTGAGTATCAGGTCAACCTGTAGGAGCCGGCTTGCCGGCGATGGCGCCGGAACAGCCGAAGCAGGTGTCGCCTGACGAACCGCTATCGCCGGCAAGCCGGCTCCTACAGAGGGTCACCTCGTTGCAGGTGACCGTTGAGCCGATCCTAGATTGCGAGTATCGGACCGTCCAAGACATAATGTGCAGCACTTGAGTCCCTGAAGGTCTGACATGATCGACATCCGCCAATTGCGCTACTTCGTCGCCGTCGCCGAGGAAGAACACGTCGGGCGCGCCGCCGAACGCCTGCACATTTCCCAGTCGCCCCTGAGCCGGCAGATCGCCCAGCTCGAAGAGCGCCTGGGCCTGACCCTGTTCGAGCGCAGCCAGCAACGCATCCGTCTGACCCGCGACGGCCAGACTTTCCTCGCCGAAACCCGCGCCCTGCTGACCCACGCCAATCGCCTGGAATCCCTCGGCAAACGCCTGGGGCGCGGCGAGGAAGGCGGCCTGTGCATCGGCTACATCGAAAATGCCATGCACGCCGGCGTGCTGCCCAATGCCTTGCGCGTGCTGCGGGTCAACCGCCCGAACGTCCACGTGGCGCTGTACAACCTGCGCTCGGCCGAACAACTCGAAGGCTTGCGCCAGCGTAGCCTGGACATCGCCCTGGTCAGCGAACCACCGACCGAAGACGACCCGGACCTGCTGGGCTTCCAGGTGCTGGACGACCCGATGCTGCTGGCCCTGCCCGAGCACCATCCGCTGGCACAGCAGACCGTGCTGACCCCGGCAGACCTCGCCGGTCAGGAGTGGATTGGCGTGCAACACCAGAATGTCGCCAGCCGCGAAAATTTCGTCAGCGCCTGCATCCGCGCCGGCTTCACCCCGGATATCCGCATGGAAGCCACCGGCCCGTTCACCGCAATGGCACTGGTGGCCTCGGGACTGGGCATCGCCATGATCCAGAAAGGCTTGAGCCGCAACGCACCGCCGGGCGTGGTGCTGCGGGAAGTGCCGTGGATTTCCCTCACCCGACCGCTGTGGGCGGCGTGGCACCGGATCAATTTGCGACCGTTGGTGGAGACCTTCAGGAAGGTGCTGACGGAACCAGAATCGATTGATTGAAACCTGTGGCGAGGGAGCTTGCTCCCGCCGGGTCGCGCAGCGGCCCCAAAACCTGTCACCGCGCATTGTCAGGTAGCCGGCAGGTCTCTGGATCAACTCGATCGGTCAAACTCCGGAGTTGCTGCGCCTTTTTTGTCGCGGACGGTGGCCTCCTTGAACCAACCTGCAGGCGCAAGGGGGCGTTTAATTGGATGGGGCAGCACTGATGGGGCAGAACTTTCGTGCCCGGATTTCTTCGAACTAGTACGGGTTTGTCCCGGCGTGCCACTGCTGCTGATGGGCTTTTAAACTACTGCGATGGATATAAGTGCTATCACAAGTCGTACATTTGAAAGGTCGCTCTCCGGTGTGTGTTCGTTCGTGGAGCTTCAAATCATTGCGCTGTATAAACTTTTTGTCGCAAGTCGAACATCTGAAGGGTTTATCTTCGGTGTGGGTTAGTTCGTGGCGCCTCAAAGTTGTGGCCGTTTTCAAACTTTTTCCACAAGTCGTACATTGGAAAGATTTTTCTTCGGTGTGGGTTAGTTCGTGGGCCGTCAAACCTCCAGCGCGTGTAAAATCTTTGCCGCAAATCCTACATATGAAAGGTTTTTCTCCGGTGTGGGTCCGTTTGTGGCCCTCAAAATTTCCAGTGTGTGTAAAATCCCTGCCACAATACGGACAGCTCAGTCTATGACTATCGGCACGCATCGGCCCCGTAAGCCGCAGCCGAGGTTGAGGGTTGAGGTTTAAGATTTGAACTCCATGCTCCGCCCAAATAACGCCAGGTGCATCCGTCCGCATCCCGAAAGGCACGAAAAGAACAGGCAAGGTTCCCATCGGGTCACGTTTCAATATGTCGAGTAGATCGTCAAACTGAACCATTACATCGATCTCAGGTGATCCCTGCTCCGGAAAACTATTGATCAGATGTAGAAATTCCGCTGCGGGGGTTCGAAGCGACTCGACAACAGCACGAGCATTTGCGTCGCCTCGCGCAAAGTCTTCCGCGAGCGATTCGATGAATCCCAGCATTTCCGGTACTGAGACCTCCTCCTCCCGCCCATCTCTGTCCTCCTTCCCCCGCCCATCCCCGTCCGCATACCGCAGCGGCGAATTCCCGACAAAACAGTACAGGTTCAACCCGTCCACCTCCCCCGCCGGGTCCGGATTGATCCAGCAGTGCTGCCACTCGGCGTAATACCGATAACCGTAGTAATACAGCCCGGTCGCATCGCGTTCCTTGCCCGAATACCCTCGCGTCTTGTACGTCGCCTTGGCCCCGTCATGCGCAACCCACCAGGCCCGGCCGCCAAACGGCAGATAGCCTTCATCACTCAACACCGCGCCCCGCTCATCCAGTTCCAGCAGGCTCGAACCCAGATGATCGTTGAGGCTGTAACTCAAGTGATCATTGTCGACACCGGACGGCGGTGGGCCCACCCAATGCTGCAAGCGCACGCTGTTGCGCCCGGCCTCGACGGCTATCACGTGGTGCTCCCGGCCGTTGGCGCCTCGGTGGATCTCCACACCGGGCAGGTAGCGCACTTCGCTGATCACCGTACGGCCTGAGGTCAGTGCGCAGCGCACCTTGCGCAGGCGTTTGCCGCCACCGCCGTAGCGGTACAGCTCGGTGTCGTGCGGCGCGTCTTCGCGGGTGACCGGGGTCACCTGGCTCAGCTGGTTGCGTGCATCCCAGTGCATCGACTGACCGCGCAACAACTCGGCCTGGTTGCCGTTGCCATCGAATGCCCGGGCAAAGTCTGGCGGACCGTCGCCGTCGTGACGGATCAGGCTGCGGTTGCTCTGCGCCGCCACGGCCCAACGCCGGGTGAAGGCTTGCACGCCCAGGTGCCGAAGTTCCAACGGATTGTCGCCCGCGTCGTAATCGTATTCTTCGCGATAGTTGACCAGCGCAGCGGGATCATTGGCCGCGCGCAGGACCTCCCGCCCGGTGGCGCTGACCAGGCGATAGCGGCTGTCGTAGCCATAAGTGCTGACCGGGTCGACACGCTGATTCTTGAAATGGCGCGTGGCTTTGGACAGGTCAGCGATGCGCACGACATTGCCAACCGGGTCGTAGTCATACTGCAGATCCTGGTGCCACGGCTGTCCGGGCAGGCCGGCGCTCAAGCGTTGCAGACGTGCGTCCTCCGCTCGAAACACGGCGCAGGTGATCACCCCGTTACCCGCCGTTTCCTGTTCCACCTGACCACCGGCGCTGTAGCGAATGTCACCCACCAGTTGCACCTCATCGCCCCCCGCCCGCTGCAAGTACACCGCCTGCAACTGGCCGGCACAGGTGCGACGCAAACGCCGGCGGTTAAGCAGGGCATCGGTTTGCGTCACGACCTCGCCCAACGCGTCATGGCTCCAGCGACTGTCCAGACCCGGCGCGGTTTCGAGCAGGGCGTCACGGGCCTCGACGTCCGCGGGCCAGTTCGCCGGCTCCAGGGACTGCAGGAAGTGGCTGGTTTCCAGCAAAGGGTTACCGTGCAGGTCGTAATCGGGCATGTGCCGGGTGGTGCTCGGGTCATCGTGGCGGATCAATTGCCCGCACTGGTTGCGGGCACTGCCGCCGGGGTCGCCGTAGAGAAAACGCTCGACCACCCGCGGCGCCTCCCCGCCGAGTCGCTCGGTAATGACGACAGGGCGCAGTTGTTCATCGTAGTCGCGTTGCTGATGGCTTCGGCTGTCCCAGCGCTCCAACGTTTGAGCAGCCTGCCCCGGCAGCGCCAGCACCCACCCGGCATCGACGCTGGTGCGCAGCAACTCGACCCCCGATACGCTGTGAAGGGACACGCGATTTGGCCCAAGGCCCTGATCCCACAGCCTGGGATCGCAACGCTCGACTTCACGGCCCACGGGATCGAACGCCGTCCGGCTGATATGCGGCTGAGCCGGTTGGCCCACCTCGGAACGGCAGTAGGCAACAGCGCGCACCGCCAGACCTCGCGGGTCGACGACCGCAAGGCTGGGTGTATGGCTGTGCAGGCCGAGGTTGTTCATGCCGCTTAAGTAGCACGCGGAAGTAGCGCTGACTACTGACAGAAATAACAGGTGTCGCTTGCCGGTGAGGGGTCAACGCCAGACACAGAGGTAAGGAATACCCAATAACCTTGTGGGAGCGGCGGTGCGCCGATCCGATTTGCCCGCGATGACAGCCAACATACCTGGCGCCTGACACTCCGCCATCGCGAGCAGGCTCGCTCCTACAGGGTTTGGTGCTTTACTGAGAAGACTCAAAATCCCACCGAGAACCCCGGCATGAACCGCAACGACCTGCGCCGCGTGGACATGAACCTGCTGGTGATTTTCGAAACCCTGATGTTCGAGAAGAACCTGACCCGGGCCGGGGAAAAGCTGTTCCTCGGTCAACCCGCTGTCAGTGCGTCGCTGGCCAAGTTGCGCGATCTGTTCGACGACCCGTTGCTGGTGCGCAACGGTCGAACCCTGGAGCCGACCCCGCGGGCGTTGCAGATTCTCAAGGAATTGCAGCCGGCGATGGACACCATTTCCGGGGCGGTCAGCCGGGCCAAGGATTTCGAGCCCTCCACCAGTCGCGATGTGTTTCGCATCGGCTTGTCCGACGACGCCGAGTTCGGGCTGTTTCCGCCGCTGCTCAAGCAGATTCGCGAGGAGGCGCAGAACGTTGTGGTGGTGGTGCGCCGGGTGAATTTCCTGCTGATGTCGTCGATGCTGGCCAGCGGCGAGATTTCCGTCGGCATCAGCTACACCACGGAATTACCAGCCAACGCCAAGCGCAAGAAACTGCGCGACCTGAGTGTAAAGATCCTGCGCGGCGATGACCGTCCCGGTCCGTTGACCCTCGACGAGTTCTGCGAACGCCCTCACGCACTGGTGTCGTTTTCCGGGGATCTGAGCGGTGCCATCGACAATGACCTGGCCCGCATCGGCCGTTCGCGCCGGGTGGTGCTGGCGGTGCCACAGTTCGCGGGTTTGCGGGCGTTGCTGGCGGGTACTGATATGCTCGCCACCGTACCGGATTACGCGGCCAGTGCGCTGATCGAAGGCAGCAACCAGTTACGGGCAGACGATGCGCCCTTTGAGATCAACCTGTCCGAACTGTCGATGGTCTGGAACGGGGTCAACGATAACGATCCGGCAGAACGCTGGTTGCGCTCGAAAATTGCACAGCACATGGCGGCGCCACCGTCGGGGCATTGATCGACTGCAGGAGCACCGGCTCGGATTCGCGCAGGTACACCGGCATGTCGGTCACCGGTGGCATGGCCGGAATCTCGAAGTACATCTGCACCACCCAGCCACGGTGATAGCTGGCGTGGTTGACCACATGCATCAGCATCGCGCCGGCGCTCATGGTGCCACTTTCGCCCGAGACAAAGGTGAACTCCACAGGCTTGTCCAGGGAGGCATCGGTTTGCCGGGCGCTCCAGTCGCAGTACCAGCGATCGATCTCTTTTTGCGCCTGGCGCAGTTCGAACAGGTCGGCATGCAACAGATCGTGCGAGGTCTTGAAGCCATGTCCCCGGCCTTCAAGGTGCGCCCGCCAGATGCAATCCACCACGTAGACATGATTGAGGGTGCCGATCATGTTGTTGAACACCGACACCCGTTGTTTTTTGACTTCGCCCGGGGGAAGTGCCGCAAGGCTGTCAAACAGACGTTGATTGGCCCAGCGTTTGTAATCGGCCAGCAGGCAGGCAGTGCGTACGGTGATCATCAGAGGTCTCCGATGGCAGTAAGCGCACTCCCTAGCATAGACCCGATGCCCACAAGGCAGGGCCAGCACTGATCATCGGTCGTCGAGGCGTTTCACCACGTACTCGGCAAGCGCCAGGCAACTGGTCAGCCCCGGTGACTCGATGCCGAACAGATTCACCAGCCCCGGCACGCCATGTTCGGCGCATCCGCTGACGAGAAAATCGGCGGCCGGCTCGGTCGGTCCGCTGATTTTCGGGCGAATGCCGCTGTAGGCCGGTTGCAGGCTGTTGTCCGGCAAACCCGGCCAATAACGGCGGATCGCCTGATAGAAGCCCTCGGCCCGACGGGGTTCGACGCGGTAATCAATGTGCTCGACCCATTCGACATCCGGCCCGAAGCGCGCCTGGCCGCCCAGGTCCAGGGTCATGTGCACGCCCAGTCCCGCACTCTCCGGGGCCGGATACACCAGGTGCCGAAAGGGTGCCCGGCCGCTGAAACTGAAATAGCTGCCCTTGCACAGATGCGCCTGGGGAACGCACTGTTCAGGCAGGCCGACGATAGCGCGCGCCACCTCCGGAGCGGACAGCCCCGCGCAGTTGATCACTTCGCGGCAGCGCAGGGTCATGGGTTGGCTGCCGCCCATGTGCAGCTCGAAACCCTGGTCGATGCACAGGGCCGACAGCAACGGCGTGTGCAAGGCCAACGTCGCACCGAACTGCTCGGCGTCGCCCTGAAGTGCCAGCATCAGCCCGTGGGAATCGACGATGCCGGTGGAGGGCGACCACAGTGCCGCGACGCAGGACAACGCCGGTTCAAGCTCCCGGGCCTGTGCGCTGTCGAGCCATTGCAGGTCATCGACACCATTAAGCCGCCCTTGCTCCAACAGACGCTGCAACGCCGATTGCTGTTGCGCATCGGTGGCCACGATCAGCTTGCCGACGCGCCGGTATTCAACGGCGTGCTCATCGCAAAAAGCGTAAAGACGCTGCTTGCCGTCCACGCACAGTTGCGCCTTGAGGCTGCCTTCCGGGTAATAGATACCGGCATGAATCACTTCCGAGTTGCGCGAGCTGATGCCCGTGCCGATGCCCGTCCCGGCCTCGACCACCAGCACGTCCCGCCCGCTCATGGCCAGGCACCTGGCCACCGCCAACCCGACGACGCCGGCCCCAATCACCACGCTTTGAATATCGACGTTCAACGACCCCGCCCTCCCATACCGGTTCTCGCCGACAATGCCTCGCAGCTCTCGTCACAGACGTCACGGAACTCTCGTCGACTGCCACGTATCCTAAACTATGTGATACATCCCTTATGCTTCATGCAGTCGGAGGATACCGTCATGCGCCGCCTATTTATCATCTCTGCACTGGTACTTTGTTTGCCCGCAGGTTCGGCTCTGGCCAAAGTGGATGCCGGTGACGTCGCCACTTCCGCCGGGGTTTCCGCCTCGCTGTACTCAACGTTCAAAGACCACAAACTCATGATTCCCGCCCGCGATGACGCCTCCAGCTTCGTCGCCAGCGGCGGTGCGATTCGTGGTGCTTATCTGGAAGCGGTATTGAAAAAAATCCGTCAGGACAATCCCGCCCTCAATAACGCAAGCGACGAAGACCTGGCCCGTGCCATCCTCGTCCAGGAAGGCGTTGCCACCGATCACTGAAGACCGTCATCGCCAGCGGTAGGGCTTGTGACACCGGGATAGCGTTTCCAGCCCTGCCTTGCGTGCGTGCCAGTGGACATGCGTGCCCACCCGGCCACGAGCTGCGCGTTGATACTCACCCCGCCGCACACCACGATCACCACGTCATGGGCGTCGGCAATCGCCGGGTGATCCAGGTAGGCGATCGCCAATGAAACGCCGCACGCCGGCTCGACCAGCTGACGCAAATCATTGGCGTAACGCACCACGCCCATGATCGCCTCATCATCACTGAGCACCACGCACTCATAGGGGAAATCGTCGATGTGCCTGACCGGCCAGGCGGCCACTTGCGCGGCCCCCAGGGACGTAGCGACCGTGTCGATTTTCGGCAGTCTGACCGGGTGCCCGGCCGCCACCGCCGCGGCAAATGACGCCGCGCCTTCGGTTTCGCAGGCGACGATGCGGCAATCGGTGTGCCGATGACGAATCAGCCCGGTGAGCAGCCCGGCCAGCAAGCCACCGCCGCCCACCGATGCCACCAGCACATCCACTGGCGGGCAGTCGGCAAGGATCTCATCGACCATCGTGCTGTGCCCTTCCCACAACACCGGGTGGTCGAAGGCCGGCACGAATTCGCTGCGTGGGTCCTGGGCGAGTTCCCGGGCCCATTGATTGGCTTCGTCCCAGACTTTGCCGTGCTCGATCACCTCGGCGCCGGTCTTGCTGATCCGCGCCCGGGTGCTGTGCGGGGTGGTGTGCGGCACCACGATGCAGGCCTTGAGCCCCAGGCAGGCGGCGGCCATGGCCGTGGCCAGTCCCGCGTTACCGCCGGAGGGACAGACCACCTTGCGCTTGCCCTGCTGCGCCGCCCGGCTGCACAGCAAGCCGATGCCGCGTATTTTGAACGAGCCGCCAGGTTGCAGATTTTCCAGTTTCAGCCAGATACGGCGGGTCGGGGTCGACAGGCCGGGGTGCAGGATCAAAGGTGTGCGGATATGAAGCATGTCGGTTCCTGTTACACGCCACCGGCTCGCCGAACAAGTCGACGAGCCAGCGGTGAACGGTCCTCTCATGCAAGTTTAGTTCACCCGGTCCGGGGACAGTCTCAGCGATAACGCGGCGCCGCCACGCTGTTGCCAAACAACCCGGACAGCGTCTTGCGCTGGGCTTCGTGACGATCCCACTGGCCGCCATCGTGCAGGCCCGGGATGGTCACCGTTTCACCGGCCGCCAGGCCAGCGAGCGCGGCATCGACCATGTCTTCGGCGGACATCACGATCTCCTGCGGCAGGTTTTCCACCGGGTTGCCGGCCTCGCTCCAGAAATCGGTGGCGGTCGCCCCCGGCAACACCGCCTGGACGCGTATGCCTTTGTCCGCCAGTTCATGCTGCATCGACTGGCTCAGGGCCAGGACGAACGACTTGGTCCCGCCGTACACGCCGTTGAGGATTTCCGGGGCGATGGCGACGATTGAGGCGATATTGATCACGGTGCCGGCGCCCCGGGCAACGAAGCCGGGTACAGCGGCGTAGGCCAGGCGCATCAACGCCGTCACGTTGAGGCTGACCATCGCTTCCATGTCGTCCACGGGGCTGGCGAGCAGCGGCATGACGCCACCGACCCCGGCGTTGTTGACCAGCAAGGTGATGCTGGCGTCGTTGCGCAGGATCTGTTCGACCCGCAGCGAATCCGCCTTGTTCGTCAGGTCGGCGACCACCACCTCCACGGTGCGCCCGGTCTGGTCGCTCAGATGGTTGGCCAAGGCATTGAGTCTGCCCCGGCTGCGGGCCACCAGGATCAGGTCGTAACCCTGGCGGGCCAGGCGGTCGGCATACACCGCGCCGATGCCCGAAGAAGCGCCGGTGATCAGTGCAGTGCCTTTGGATGAGAGAGCCATGGTGCAATTCCTCTAGGGTGAGGCGAGAGATTCGCCGGGTGCCGTCCGTTATAAAGGGACTTACGCCCGTCTCAAATGACGTTTAAAGTACGTTTTTCGGACATACCGTTTGAGGACAGGCCGATGATCAGCGTGGCGTTCGTGGTTTTCGAGGGTTTCCAGTCCATGGCGCTGGCCGCCATGCCGGTGTTCGAATACGCCAATTTCAGTGCCGCACAGACCCTGTATGACGTACGCGTGCTGTCGGAAAACGGTCACACCCTGCGCGCCTCGGGTGGCTTGAGCGTTTGCACCGAGGCCTTCGACGGGCGCGTGTTCGACACGGTCATCGTGGTCGGCGGCGATTCGATCGTCGAACAGGCGCCCGAGGCCGTGCTGGGCTACCTGAAGGCCAGCATCCACAGCGCGCGCCGCACGGCGTCGATCTGCTCCGGGGCGTTCGTCATGGCCCAGGCCGGCTTGCTCGACGGACGGCGGGCCACCACCCACTGGGCCTACGCCCGGGAACTGCAGGCGCGGTTTCCGGCGATCAATGTCGAGGCGGATCGCATCTACGTGATCGACGGTTCGATCTGGACGTCCGCCGGCATGACCGCGGGTATCGACCTCGCACTGGCGATGGTGGAAAAGGACCACGGCGCCGAGCTGGCCCGGGCCGTGGCGCAGAAACTGGTGATGTACCACCGCCGCGCCGGCGGCCAGTCGCAGCATTCGGCGCTGTTGGAACTGGCGCCGAAATCCGACCGCATCCAGACCGTGCTCGGCTACGCCCGGGAACACCTCGCCCAGCCCCTTTCGGTGGAACAACTGGCACAAGTGGCCAACCTCAGCCCCCGGCAATTCAGCCGGGCGTTTCGCGCCGAAACCGGGCAATCTCCGGCCAAGGCCATCGAGAACCTGCGTCTGGAAGCGGCGCGACAGCTGCTCGAGCGCGGACGCCTGACCCTCGACCAGATCGCCCTGGAAACCGGGTTCACTGACCGCCGACGCATGCGCGAGACCTTCCTGCGGGTGTTCGGACAACCGCCCCAGGTGATCCGGCGCAATGCGCGGGCGGATATGCTCGTGTAGGAGCCGGCTTGCCGGCGATAGCCTCAGAAAGATGTGTTGAGTCTGGAAATGCCATCGCTGGCAAGTCGGACGCATCGCAGCTCCTACAATGAAGGGAGGTTCTATTGCGCGTATGAGGTAGTGATGAAAATCTCGGCCAAACTGGCGTTTTTCGCCATCGTCAGCACCCTCGCCTACCTCGCCCTGGCGATCTGGGCACTGGGCGGTTTCGCGGCTTACTTCAGCCACGGCTCACTGGTCGTCATTGCCCTGGCCACCCTGGTCATGGCCGTCGCATCGCTGTTCACCGAGGTCAACCTGAGTTCGGGAGAACGCGAAGACCGGGCCAATCGCTGGGTCCTCCCGGTCTTCGGTGTGATCGGCGTGCTGAGCGGCTTTCTGCCGGCCTATACCGACCGCATCGATTTCTGGACGTTTGGAGGTGAAGGCGTGCGCTGGCTCGGGGCACTGTTGTTCATCGCGGGCGGCGCGCTGCGGTTGTGGCCGGTATTTGTGCTGGGCAAGCGCTTCAGCGGGCTGGTGGCGATCCAGCCGGGGCATCGACTGGTCACCGAGGGCATTTACCGGCGCCTGCGCAACCCCAGTTACTTGGGGATGATGGTCATCGCCGTGGGCTGGGCGCTGGCGTTTCGCTCGGGGGTCGGTCTACTGCTGGCGGCGTTGACCCTGATCCCGCTGATTGCCCGGATACACTCGGAAGAGGCCTTGCTCAGGGCGCAGTTCGGCAGCGAATACGAAGCCTATTGCGCCCGCACCTGGCGGTTGGTTCCGGGACTTTACTGAAGCAACGCAGGACCCTGTGGGAGCGGGCTTGCTCGCGAAAGCGGTGTGTCAGTCGACATCTGTATTGCCTGACACACCGCTTTCGCGAGCAAGCCCGCTCCCACATTAGACGGCGTGCAGGCGCAGACCTTCGGCATCCACCTGAACCCGGACCCGGTCATAGTCAACCAAGGTCCCATGCAATGTCTCGATCGGCTGCTCATGGGTCGCCGTGACAATCACCAAATCCGCCCCCGCCGCTTCAGCCGCCAGAATCCCCACCGTGGCATCTTCAAAAACCAGGCACTGCCCAGGCTCCACGCCCAGGCGTCGGGCCGCGAGTCGATACCCCGCGGGGTCAGGCTTGCCGACCGTGACGTCCTCAGCAGTCACCATAACCTCAGGTTCGGGAATCCCCGCCGCCGCCATCCGCCGCAACGCCAGCTCCCGTGGGGCGGAGGTGACGATGGCCCACTGATGAGCTGGCAGTGACTTGAGAAAATCCGCCGCGCCCGCCACTTCGTATACCCCGTCGACGTCGTCGATTTCCGCTTCGGTGATCCACGCGGCTTCGGCCTCGGCATCCACCCCGGGCAAGCCCAGGCGCCTGATGGTGTCGATGGCGCGGGCGCCGTGAATGGTCGGCAGGAAGGACTCGACATCGACCCCATGGCGCACGGCCCAGGTGGTCCAGACCCGCTCGGCAGCGGCAATGGACGTCAGGACGGTGCCGTCCATGTCGAACAGAAAGGCACGGTAAGTCGAGTTGAATACAGGGTGATCGGACAAGGAAAGGAACCTCGCAGCTGCCGGACGGATTTGCCCGGCAATGTAGCATCTGCGAACGGCTCAGTTGAGTCGTTTGGACTTGAAGGTCTGGCTCACACAATCGAGCAGCCCACCAATCATCCAGGGCTTTTTGATGAACGAGACCGCGTGCCGCACGCCTGAGCTTTCAGGAGTTTCGAAGCCGGACATGATCATGATCGGCTTGTCCGGCCAGCGATCGCCGAACTGGTTGGCGAGGTCCGCGCCATTGAGGGTGCCGGGCATGGTGATGTCTGTCAGCAGCATGCCCACCTGCGGCGCATGCTGTTCCAGATAGATCGCTGCCGCGTCTGCACTGATGTGCGGCTCGACGACAAACCCCTCCTCCTGAAGAATCTCACAGAGAAACTCCAGGATCAGCGGGTCGTCCTCGACCACCAGAATCAACCCGCCAGGACGATGTCCGTCCGCCGTCGGTACTCGACTCATGACCGTGTCGCTCCCTGATTGCCTCAATGATTTCGCGGAATTGGATCCGCTGCCTATAAAGGTATGAGCAGCGCAGACCGCGGAAATTCATTTTTGATACAGCCAGGTGACCGGCATCACGCGTCCTGCAGGATCAGGTCGGCGCCCTTTTCCGCCACCATCAACACAGCGGCGTGGGTGTTGCCCGACGTCACGTTGGGGAATATCGACGCATCGACGATGCGCAAACCGTCCAGCCCGTGGACCTTGAGGCGCTTGTCCACCACCGACTTCTGCTCGTCCTGGCCCATGGCGCAGGAACCGCACAAGTGGTAGATCGAGCCGCTGTTTTCGCGGAAGTACTGCAGCATCTGCTCGTCGGTTTCGACCACCGGTCCCGGCAACACCTCTTCGACGGTGATGCCCTTGAGCGCCGGCGCCTGCATGATCTTGCGCATCAGGCGACTGCCCTGGATCACCTCGTCGATGTCCTTCTGGGTGCTCAGGTAATTGGGGTCGATCAGCGCCGCATCCCGCGGGTTTTTCGAGGCGATTTCGATATGCCCGCGACTGGTCGGCCGGCACGGGTTGAAACACAGCAGGAAGCCTGAGTAAGGCTCCGGCTTGAGACTGGCCTTGTTGTTCTTCGGGATCTGATACGACAGCGGGTTGAAGTACAGCTGCAAATTCGGGTTGGTCTGCTGCGCGTCGCCACGGAAGAACCCGCCGGCCTGGTTAACGCTCATCGCCAGCGCGCCCTTGCGGGTAAACAGGTACTTCAGGCCTAGCTTGAACTGGCCGAACAGCGAACTGAGCTGGTCGTTCAGCGTCGGGATGTTGGCCTTGTAGTAGTAACTGGCGCACAGGTGGTCCTGCAGATTCTGCCCCACCGCCGGCAGGTGCTTGACCAGCGGGATGTTGTGTCTGGCCAGCAGCGCCTGATCGGCCACGCCGGACAGTTGCAGGATCTTCGGCGTGTCCACGGCACCGGCGCAGAGGATTACTTCCTTGTTGGCTCTGAAGGTGCGCACCACGCCGTGCTGGGTGATGGAGACCCCGGTAGCGCGTTGCCGGTCGTCGAACAGGACCCGGTCGACCAGGGCAAAATGCTCGACCGTCAGGTTCGGCCGGCTCAATGCCGGGTGCAAATGGGCGAAGCTGCTGGAGCAGCGCTGGCCGTCGCGGGTGTTGACGTCGTAGATGCCCGCACCTTCGAATTTCGGCCCGTTGAAGTCGTCGCTGATGGGGTAGCCCAGTTCGTCGCAGCCCTTGAGGAACACATCGCAGATCGGATGGGTCTGGCCCTTCATCGGGGTGATGCTGATCGGGCCGCTGCCACCGTGGTAATCGCTGTCACCCAGCGGATGGTTTTCCAGCTTGCGAAAGTACGGCAGCACGTCCTTGAAGCCCCAGCCGTCGTTGCCGTTGGCCGCCCAGTCATCGAAGTCATGAGCCTGGCCACGCACGTAGATCATCGCGTTGATCGAGCCCGAACCACCCTGCACCTTGCCGCGCGGGGCATAGATCTCACGGTTGTTCAGTTGCTTTTGCGGGCGGCTGTAGTACATCCAGTTGAAGGTCGGGTTGTAATACATTTTGGCGAAGCCGACCGGGATCTTGAACCAGAAGGACGAGTCTTTCCCGCCCGCTTCCAGCAGCAGCACCGTGTGTTTCCCGGAAGCCGAGAGGCGATTGGCCAGAACGCAGCCTGCTGCGCCGGCGCCAGCGATGATGTAGTCGTATGTCATGCACGGTTACCGCGTAAGTCGTTGTACAAAAAAACCGCGCCTCCCCCTGTAGGAGCTGTCGAGTGCAACGAGGCTGCGATCTTTTGATTTTTCAAAGCAAGATCAAAAGATCGCAGCCTGCGGCAGCTCCTACAGGGGGATTGCGCCCTCTCCCGTCAGCCCCTGGCCGGCGAAGTGTCTTTGACATCCGCCGGAGTCGGCGCCATTTGCAGGTGCAACCGTTCACCGGTGTACGGCGAATGCTTGCGCACCACGTCCATGTTCAGCTCCACGCCCAGCCCCGGCTCGGTGGACGGGATGATGTAGCCGTCCTCCCACTGCAAGGGTTTGGTCAGGACTTCGGCATGGAAACCACCCCAGGTCATGATGCTTTCCTGGATCAGGAAGTTCGGCGTGCAGGTCGCCAACTGGAAACTCGCCGCCGCGCCGATCGGTCCGTTGTAGAGGTGCGGGGCGATCTGCGCGTAATACGCCTCGGCCATGCTCGCGATCTTCTTCGCTTCCAGCAGACCACCGCAGCGTGCGACGTTCATTTGCAGGATCGACGCGCCGCCGGCCTGCAGCAGCTTGAAGAATTCGTACTTGGTGGTCAGGCGTTCACCGGTGGCGATCGGGATGCTGGTCTTGGCCGCGACTTGCGCCATCGCATCTTCCTGGCCTGGCGGCACCGGCTCTTCGAACCACAGCGGGTCGTACTTCTCCAGGCGCTTGGCCAGGCGAATGGCCGAGGACGGCACCATCTGCCCGTGGGTGCCGAACAGCAGGTCGCACTTGTCGCCCACCGCTTCGCGGATCTTGCGGCAGAAGGTTTCGCAGCGCTCCAGCACTTCCAGGGAGATCTGGTGACCGGAGTACGCGGTGTACGGCCCGGCCGGGTCGAACTTCACGGCGGTGAAGCCTTTGTTCATGTTTTCGATGGCGCACTCGGCGGCCAGGTCCGGGTCGTCGTAGTCATACTCGCCCTTGCTGTTGACCGGGTACAGGTAGGTGTAGGAACGCAGCTTTTCGTGGACCTTGCCCCCGAGCAACTCGTAGACCGGTTTGTTCGCCGCCTTGCCGATGATGTCCCAGCAGGCCATCTCCAGACCGCTGACCACGCCCATCATGGTCAGGTCCGGGCGCTGGGTGAAGCCGCTCGAATAGGCCTGACGGAAAAAGCGTTCGATGTGGTGCGGGTCCTGGTTCAGCAGGTAGCGTTCGAACACGTCTTCGATGATCGGCAGCATGGCCTTGGGGCCGAAGGTCGCGGCGTAGATTTCGCCGACGCCTTCGATGCCGCAGTCGGTCTTGATCTTGACGAACAGCCAGTACATCCCGCCGATGTGCGGTGGCGGAACGGCAACGATATGGGTTTCAAGGGCGACGATTTTCATCTCAGGCACCTGTCTTCTTATTCATGGATTTACGATTGATGCGCGCACGCAGCGTGAGGGCCGCCAGGGTCCCGAGCAGGCCGACGAACGCGATGTAGCCGAAATACAGCTTGTAGCCAAAGGCACCGGGGAAATGCTCGGTGAGGTAGCCGTTGATCAAGGGAATGAAGGCATCCGGCAGGTAACCCACTACCGAGACGATGCCGATGGCCAGGCCGGTGATGCGCAGCGGAATGTTGCAGGTGTCCAGGATCGCCCAGTACAGCCCGCGAATGGCGTAGGTCATCAGGCCGATGAAAATCACCGTGCCGATCAGCAGGCCGAGGCTGTTGAGGGCCGGGAACACGATCAGGCCGATCATCGCCAGGGAAGCGAGGAACAACGCGACGACCAGTACCGAAATGTTGGAGAACTTGTCACCCAGCCAACCACCGCCGATGCCGCCGATGGGGCGCATCCACAGCTTGATGGTGGTGATGGTGCCGGCCATGACCGCGGTCATGCCGCCGCCCTGCAGGTAATCGGAGAAACTGTAGGTGGCCCAGAAGATGTGGTAACCGCAGAACACAATGGCGGTGACCAGCCACAGTTCAGGAATTTTCACCAAGGTGGTCAAGTCGCTGAGCAGGTTGAACTTGCCCTTCTCCACCGCCGGCGTGTCTTCCATGGCCTTCGGGTCCTTGATCAGCACCAGCACGCAGCCGATGGCGATACAGGTGAAGGAATACAGGTAGACCACGTGCTTGAAGCCTTCGGCCACAGACTCGCCACGGGTTTCGGTGGCGAAGGCGAACAGCGCCAGGGCGACGGTTGCCAGCAGGGCCTCCACCAGACCGCGACCGCCGTCGAGGATGCCGAAGAACCGACCCTGCTCGGTGTGATGAGCAATCATCTTCACCCGCTTGAGCACCGAGGCCCAGAAGGTCAAACCGGTGGTCAGGCCCCAGCAACCGAAGATGATCATCAAACCGGTCATCGACGGCGCGGTGGAGTACCACAGCCCCAGGGCGCCGGTGGCCACCAGCGAGAAGAAAATCAGGAAGCGCGGTGCGATGCGATCCGCCAGCCAGCCGCTGGGCAAATACGAGAGCAGAAAGATCGTGCCGAGCATCGAGTACAGGTAGCCCAGCTCGCTGTGGTTGATCTGGAACACTTCGAGCATGGTGGTCTGGTAGACCTGGCGCAGGTACAGGATCGGATAGATCGCACCGGCGGCGAGCACCAACAGCATCAGTTGGAAATAACGACTTCCCTTGTCGCTTTGGCTTTTTGAACCCGCGTTCGAACCCTGAACAGCGGCAACAGTGGTTGCAGGCTTGGACATTTTGAGAAACCTCGGGCAGCCCGGTGTCCGGGAGCCCCTGAATAATTGTTTTTATAAGTGCAGCGTGAGGCGTGTTGCCAGTGGATCAATACTTCATCACCACCAGACGGGTCTGGGTGAATTCGAGCATGCCGTGCTTGCCGTCATCGCCGCCCAGGCCCGAGCGTTTCCAGCCGGCGTGGAAGCCCTGGTACGGGTCGGCCGGGGTGCGATTGACGTACAGCTCGCCGGCCTCGATGGCGTTGGCGACTTTCTGCGCGGTGCGATAGTTCTCGGTGTACAGCACCGACGACAGGCCGAACTGATGGTCGTTGGCCATGGCCAGGGCTTCGTCGATGTCGCGGTACCTGAGCACCGGCAGCACCGGGCCGAAGATTTCTTCCTGGATGATTTCCATGTCCTGGCGGCAGCCACTGAGCAGGGTCGGCGGATAGAAATGGCCCTTGCCTTCAGGCAGCACGCCGCCGGTTTCCAGCACCGCGCCGTCGGCGATGGCGCGCTCGACCATGGCATGGATGTTCTGCTGCGAACTGGCGTTGACCAGTGGCCCCATCAGGCTGGCATCGGTGGCGCGGTCGCCGAATTTCACGGCACTGATTTTCTCTTTCAACAGGCCGAGGAATTGGTCGTAGACGCTTTCCTGCACATAGACCCGCTCCACCGCCGTGCACAACTGGCCACAGTGGGTGGTCTTGGAGGCGACGATTGCAGTGGCGGCGGCTTCGAGATCGGCGTCGGCCTCGATGATCGCCGGGGTCTTGCCGCCCAGTTCCAGGGACGGCTTGGCGATGTTGGCCTTGCAGTAATCGAGCACGATGCGCCCGGCGTTGACGCTGCCGGTCAGGGTGATCAGGCCCACGGCTTTGTGGGTGCAAACCGTGGCGGCGGTGGCGTGATCCATGGTCAGGATATTGATCACGCCCGCCGGCATGCCGGATTGCTGTACAGCCTTGGCGATTTCGAAGGCCGAGGTCGGCGTGTTGTTGCTCGGGCGTACGACCACGGTGTTGCCGGCGATCAGCGCCGGGGCGATCTTGCGCAGCAGGGTGTAGACCGGGTAATTGAACGGGATCAGGCAGGCGACCACGCCAATCGGCTCGCGATGCAGAAAGAGGTTTTCGTTCGGTGTGTCGCTGGGAATGATCTCGCCTTCGATGCGGCGCGCCCATTCGGCGTGATAACGGGTGATCTGCGCAGCGTAACGGGCTTCGTTGCTGGCATCGCTCACGCTTTTGCCGGACTCGGCGGCCAGGGCTTCACCAATGTTCTCGGCGCAGGCTTCCAGGGCATCGGCGAAGGCGCGCAGGTGTTCGGCGCGCTCGATGCTGGTCAGCTTGCCCCAGGTTTTCTGCGCCGCTGCGGCCGCTTCGACGGCAACCGTGGCTTCGTCGCTGGTGGCGGCCGAGACGTGGCCTATCAGCGCTTCGGTGGCCGGATTGTAGACGGCGATCAGCGCAGCGCTGGCCGGCTCATTGAATTGCCCGTTAACAAAGTTTCGCTCGAGTCGCATGTGCATCGCCCATCGTTGTTTTTATCCAGTTCGAGCAGTCTTGGCATCCGACGCGAGTTGGACAAACGATTTATTGAGCGAGATAACATTCAAAAAACGCACGTTACCCTGTAGGAGCTGCCGCAGGCTGCGATCTTTTGATCCTGGCTTTTAAAAGCAAGATCAAAAGATCGCAGCCTGCGGCAGCTCCTACAGGGGGGGTTGGGGGTTCAGGTGACGGCGGTGGAGGGTTCGAGCTGCCTCTGCGCCAACCAGATTTCTTCCTGCAACCACTGGCTGAACACCTGCAACTGCGCCAGTGACTGTTCCGGCCGGGTCACCAGCCAATACGACTGATGGCCTTCGACATGCACGTTAAGCACCTGGGTCAGCTGCCCGCTGGCCAGCTCTGGCGCGACCATGTGCCAGTCGGCGATGGTGATGCCCAGACCATCGATGGCCGCGCGGATCGCCAGGTCGAGCAGGTCGAATTCATAACCGCCCTGGGTGTCGACGCCGCTGATGCGCGCCGCGTCCAGCCAGTGTTTCCAGGTCAGGTAGCGCTGGTCTTCCCGGGCCAGTACATGCAGCAGCGTCAGGCGATTGAAGTCGATACCCTGCTCGCTCCACTCCCGCGCATACAGCGATGGCGCGCACACCGCGATGTGCCGCTCCTTGAAGAGTAACGAGCTGTCCAGGCCGTCCCATTCGCCGTTGCCGAACCGGATCGCGCAGTCCAGCGTGCTGGTTTCCGCCAGGCTGTCCTGCAGGCGCGTGGTGATGCTCAGTTCCAGCTCTGGATGCTTCTCGCGCAGGCGCCCCAGGCGCGGCATCAGCCAGCGGTTGGTGAAGGTCGGCGGCGCGTTGATGTGCAGGCGGTTGGCATGGGATTTCTGCTGGATGCTGCGCACCGTCAGCTCTATCTTGTCGAAGGATTGGTGCAATGCCCGCAGCAAAACCCGGCCGGCGCTGGTCAGTTCGAGGTGATGGTGACGGCGCTTCAGCAGGTTTTCACCCAGTTGCTCTTCCAGCTGCCGCACCTGGCGACTGACCGCGCTCTGGGTGACGTTGAGCAGTTCGGCGGCGCGGGTGAAGCTGCCTGTGCTACCGGCCACTTCGAACGCTTTGAGCGCATTCAGGCCGGGCATTTTGCGTTTCATGAAAGGCTCTCAAGGACCAGTGACAGGGCGCAAGGATCCCATGGCGGCGATGCATTGTCCTACAGGATTTTTTCAGTAACATGCGTTCGAGGAAGGTTTCAGCGGATTTTTAATCGTTTGTTCATCGCAGCTCAGATCGCAAGACTGGCCGGCATCTCAAATAAAAATAACCGAGAGCTGCCACATGCCCTTCCCTGTTTCCCTGCGCTTCAGTCCTTTGTACCTCGCTCTACTCTGCACCTTTGCGGCCCCGGCCATGGCCGTGCAAGTCACCGACAACCTCGACCTTGGCGGCGCCGTCCGTGCCCGTTGGGACTACGACCCGGATCGCGATATCCAGAAATTCGGCCTGGACACCGTATTCCTCAGTGCCAAGTACAACTCCGACACCTGGATCGGTGAGGCCCAGTACCGTTTCTACGGCCGCTCCTATCCCTACCAGTACACCAGGAACTACGGCGACATCCAGTTCGCCAAGTACGCGTGGGCCGGCTACAGGTTCAACCCCGACCAGCAGGTGCAAGTGGGCCTGAACTCGGTGCCGTTCGGACTGCAGCCATACTTCGGCAGCACCTTCTACGAAACCCTGGGCAACGTCATCGGCCTGGAAGACGTGCAGCAGGTCGGCGCCAAGTACATCCAGCAAAGCGGCGACTGGAACGTCCAGGCCGGTTACTACCTGCGTCCGGCCTGGCAAGGCAAGGGCACCAGCAACGGCGTCACCTACTCCAGCGTGGTGTCGGAAGCCGACAGCTACGTGACCGACGGCAGCGACAACCAGGAACGCCACACCGTGGTGCTGCGCGTGGCCAGGGCGCTGGACCTGGGACCATGGAAATCCGAGGTCGGCCTGTCCGGCCTGACGTCGAACATTCAAAACCGCGACACCGACAAAGACGGCCGGCGCAATGCCGTCGCACTGCACTACCTGGGCAAGAACGGCCCCTGGGGCGTGCAGTTGCAGGCAGCGCGCCAGCAGATGTCTCCACGCAACCCCGGCACCGATGAACTGGTGACTTTCGGCGGTTACGACGGCACCTACAACGTCGCCAGCCGCGGCAACCTGTACGTGGCGGACCTCAGCTATGACGTGGCCGGCAAGTACCTGTTCGACCAGATCAGCGGGGTCAAGCTCTACGCCAACTACAGCGCCTTCGACAAATCCGCCGATGACTTCAAGACCTCCGAGCGGGCGATCCTCGGTACTTCGTTCTCGTTCAGCAAATTGTGGATCGCCACGGAATGGATATTCGGCAAGAACGATCCGTACATTGGTGGCAGCAGCTACACCCAGAGTCTTGGGGCGGGTGGGACGGGTCATTGGGAGAATCAGTTGTACATGAACATCGGGTACTACTTCTGATCCGGAGGTTTTGGCGTCCATGAGGACGCCTTCGCGGGCAAGCCCCACAATGTCCGCGTCGTACAAAAAAATCTGTGCACACCAAAGAACCTGTGGGAGCGGGCTTGCCCGCGATGGCGTCAGCCCAAACAACACTTGCATCGGCTCATTGCCAATAGTCAGATAGACGCTACAAAACACATCAGAAATGAGCCCCCTCCCATGCGTCAACTGCCCTCGCTCAACATGCTGCGCGTCTTCGAAGAGGTCGCGCGGCATCGCAGTTTCAGCCAGGCAGCCCTGGAACTGAACGTCACCCAGGGCGCCGTCAGCCGGCAGATCAAACAACTGGAAGACTACCTTGGCGTGGCGCTGTTCGTCCGCACGCCCCAGGGCCTGACCCTGACCGAAACCGGCACCGCCCTCTCCCCGCACCTGGCGCAAGCCTTCGACCACATCGAACGCGCCCTGCAAGCGGTGCGCGTGCCCAATCTGCGCCAACGCCTGCGCATCGTCGCGCCGCCAACCTGGGCCACACGCTGGCTTTCCGCACACCTGCGCGCCTTCGTTCAGCGCTACCCCGATATCAGTCTGAGCGTGACCAACCAGATGGGCCACGAGAGTCTTGCGGAAATCGACTGCCATATCCGCTTCGGCCTCGAAGCCGCCAGCCATTGCAGCAGTCGGTTGCTGGTGATGGAACGGCACATCGCCGTGGCCAGTCCGGAGTTGTTCAATGGCGAGCAGCCACCGGACCTGCGGCAGTTTCCATTGCTGCATATCCTGCACGACGGCAAGCGCCTGAAGGTCTGGGAGAACTGGCTGGCGGCCATGGGCCGAGAGGATGTCGATGCCGGGCAAGGGCTGGAATTCAGCACCCTGGACCAGGTGATCCACACCGCACTGGCGGGCGGCGGGCTGGCGGTGATCGACCGGCAGATGATCGAAAAGGAACTGGCCAATGGCAGCCTGCTGCCGATCACCCCGGTGGAGGTGGTCGGGCCCTATGGCTATTGGCTGGATGTGGCGAATGACAAGCAGGGCTTGTCGAAGGTGCAGTTGTTTACCGAGTGGCTGGGACTGGTGTAGGAGCTGCCGCAGGCTGTGATCTTTTGATCTTGTTTTTTTGAAAAATCAAAATCAAAAGATCGCAGCCTGCGGCAGCTCCTACAGGGGGCGTGCCAATCTGTCAGATGGGTGTTGCGGCTTTCACCGATACCACCACGCTCTCCTCCACCGGACTCTGCGCCTTGCACGCCTGGCTCAAGGTCAGCGACTTGGTCTCCGGCGCCCAGGCCCAGGACAGCAAGGCACCCAGCGCCAGAATCGCCGCGAGAATGCCCATGGTCGGGCTCAAGCCAATCCCCGCCACGCTCACCGGCAACAGGAAAGTGCTGATCGCCGAACCCAGGCGACTCACCGCCGTGGCCAGGCCGATACCACTGGCGCGCACTTCGGTCGGGAAGCTCTCGGCCGGGAACACGCCCACCAGATTGCTCACCGCCGACAGCACCAGGGTGAACACGCCGAACACCAGCACCATCAGCCACGCCGCGCTGCCCGGCAATACTGCCAGCAGGAACAACGCCAGCGCCAGAATGATGAACGAGTTGATCAGGAACCCGCGCCGGGTGAACTTGATGGTGCACCAGATGCCGATCAGTGCGCCGAGGATCAGCAGCATGTTCAACATCAGTTCGGTACCGAAGCCTTCGGCCAGGCCCATCTTCTGCAGGATCGACGGCAGGAAGGTGTAGATGGCGAAGTACGGCATCACGATGCACACGAAGAACAGGCAGTTGAACGCCGTGCGCTTGCGGTATTCACGGCTGAACAGCACCGCGTAGCCGGAACGGGTTTCGGTCGACGGGGTTTCGTCGAGTTCGACGTGCTCGCCCAGGTGTTTCTTGACGATGGCCCGGGCCTCGGCGATGCGGCCCTGATTGACCAGCCAGCGCGGCGATTCCGGGGTGCCGATGCGGGCGATCAGGATCATCGCCGCCGGGATCGCCGACGAGGCCAGCATCCAGCGCCAGGCGTCGTCGCCGAGGCTGAGCATGGCGGTGCCGACGAAAGTCGCGGCGACATAGCCGAAGGTCCAGATCACGCTGAACGAGCCGAGCAACACACCGCGATGCTTCTTTGGTGAAAACTCGGCGAGCATGGCGTGGCCGACACTGAAGTCACCGCCCAGGCCGATACCGATCAGCACCCGGCACAGGAACAGCGCCATGGCCGACTCGACGTAGAACTGCATGACCGAGGCGAGGGTGATCAGCACGAAGCTGACCAGGAAGATTTTCTGCCGGCCGACCTTGTCGGAAATCCAGCCGAAGAACAGGCTGCCGAGAAACAGGCCGATCAGGGCCGAAGCGCCGATCAGGCCCTGCCAGAATGCATCCAGCTGCATCTGCGGGCTCAGCAAGGTGAATGCGATACCGATCAGGCCGAGGATATAGCCGTCGGTGAAGTGTGCGCCAAACGTCAGGCCGGCAATCTTGATATGAAAGCGGCCGATGGGCAGGTCGTCGATTTTTACCGGTTGTACGGACATGTAAATCTCCAATTGTTGTTATTGACGGAGAAATGAAGCGTGTAACTCCTGTAGGAGCGCGCTTGCTCGCGATGGACTTGAGAACTCTGCGGGGTGTCAGGCTCCCTGCGATATCGTTGACGTCCATCGCGAGCAAGCTCGCTCCTACAGGGGTGTTGGGGGATTACAAACCGCCCATCAACAGGTATTTGATTTCCAGGTAGTCATCCAGGCCGTACTTCGAACCCTCGCGACCCAGGCCCGATTCCTTGATGCCGCCGAACGGCGCCACTTCCGTGGAAATGATTCCTTCGTTGATCCCGACCATGCCGGCTTCCAGGCCTTCGGCCATGCGCCAGACGCGGCCGATGTCGCGGCTGTAGAAGTAGGCGGACAAACCGAATGGCGTGTCGTTGGCCTTTTGCAGCACCTCGGCTTCATCCTTGAAACGGAAGCAGGCAGCCACCGGTCCGAAGGTTTCATCCTGGGCGATCAGCATGTCGCTGCTGGCTTCGGCAAGAATCGTCGGCTCATAGAACGTACCGCCCAGGGCATGACGACGACCGCCGCACAGGACCTTGGCGCCCTTCTCCACCGCATCGCTCACGTGCAGCTCAACCTTGGCCAGTGCGGCGCCGTTGATCAGCGGGCCTTGTTCGGTTTCACCGTCCAACGCACTGCCGACGCGCATGGCTGCAACGGCTTCGGCGAGTTTGCCGGTGAAGGCTTCATACACGCCGTCCTGAATGAAGAAGCGGTTCACGCAAACGCAGGTCTGCCCGGTGTTGCGAAATTTCGAAGCCATCGCGCCTTTGACCGCCGCGTCCAGATCGGCGTCGTCGAACACAATGAACGGCGCGTTGCCACCCAGTTCCAGCGAGACCTTTTTCAAAGTGTCGGCGGCCTGGCGCATCAGCAATTTGCCGGTGCGGGTCGAGCCGGTGAACGACAGCTTGCGCACGATGCTCGACGCTTGCAGCGCGCCACCGATCGCCACGGCATCACCGGAAACGACGTTGAATACACCGGCCGGAATCCCGGCCTGCTCGGCCAGCACCGCCAGGGCGAAGGCCGACAGCGGGGTTTCTTCCGAAGGCTTGAGGATCATCGTGCAACCGGCAGCCAGCGCCGGACCAACCTTGCGGGTGACCATGGCCAGGGGGAAATTCCACGGCGTGATCGCCGCGACCACGCCTATGGCCTCCTTGACCACAATGATCCGCGCATCGGCCTTGTGGCTCGGGATCACATCGCCGTAGGCACGCTTGGCTTCTTCCGCGAACCACTCCAGGAAGCTCGCGGCGTAGACGACTTCGCCCATGGCTTCGGCCAATGGCTTGCCCTGTTCGCGGCTGAGCAGCGTGGCCAGTTCCTTCTGGTTGCCCAGCATCAAGTCGCTCCAGCGCTTGAGGCGCTGGCTGCGCTCCTTGGCGGTCAGCTTGCGCCACGCCGGCAAGGCGCGGTTGGCCGCTTCGATGGCTAACCGGGTCTCTTCAGCGCCGGCCTTTTGCACCTCGGCGATCAGCTCGCCGTTGGCCGGGTTCAGCACCGGGTAAGTCTGCCCGCCGCCGGACCATTGGCCATCGATGAAATTGCCGTGACGAATCAACGCGCTCATGCCACGGCCTCGGTCAGGTTGAAGCGCTCCAGCCCCGGACGGGCGGTACGCAGGATGCGCTTGCCGGCGGTGTAATCGTTGATCACGTCGCACGGCGTGTAGTTGCGCTCCAGTTCATGCAGTTCTTCGGCGTCGAGCCTGGTCTCCAGGGCCGCCAGGGCACTGTCGAATTGCTCGGTGGTGTCGGCGCCGACCAGCATGCAATCCACGCCTGGGTGGTTGGCCACCCACGCCTGGGCGATCTGCGCGTTGGACACGCCACGGGCACGGGCCACGCGCTGCACCGAATGGGCGATTTCGAACGAAGCTTCGTCGCTGTACATCTGCTGGGTGAAGAAGTCCGTCTGGTTGCGGGTCGACTGTGCGTCGCCGGTCAACAAGCCACGGGCCAACGGGCTGAACACCGAGACGCCGAGGCCCTGGTCGCGGCAGAACGGGATCATCTCGCGTTCTTCTTCACGGTAGGCGCAGTTCAGTTGCAGCTGCATGTTGATCGGCTTGACCCAGCCATTGCGCTCGCAGGCCATGAGAATTTTTGCCAGTTGCCCGGTGAGCATGGTCGACACGCCGATGTAGCGGGCCTTGCCGGAACGCACGATGTCATTCATCGCGCTCATGGTTTCTTCGACCGGGGTGTTGACGTCGAAGTAGTGCAGCATGAAGACGTCGACGTAATCCATGTCCAGGCGTTTGAGCGAAGCATCGATGCTGTCCATGATGTGCTTGCGCGAGTGGCCGCTGGCATTGATACCGCTGCGGGTGCCGTAGCCGACCTTGGTGGTGATCACCAGGTCTTCGCGCCGGGCCAATCGCTTGACGATGCGCCCCACCACTTCCTCGCCGACACCGGCGGAATAGAAGTCCGCCAGGTCGATGAAGTTCACGCCGTTGTCCAGTGCGTGCTTGACGATCGGTTCGCTTTTCTTCTCATCGAAGATCCACGGTTTCCAGTCCGGGGTGCCCATGTTCATGGTGCCCAGGCACAGGCGGGAGACTTCAAGGCCGGAGTTGCCCAAACGAATGTATTGCATGGCGCGGACCTCAGGCTTTTGGCGTGTAGAAAGGGTTGCTGATGTGATCGACCACATCCTTGAGCTGTGCGGTTTCCGGCTTGCCGGTCAGGGCGGCACGGATCGCGGTGCGGCAGGCGTTGTAGTTGTTCAGGTACACCGCATCGAGGTCGTCGCAGGCCGGGTTGACCCAGTTGGCGGTCACGATGGCCCACTCGTCCTCGGCTTCCGGCGGCAGGGTGCCGTCGAGCAGCGCTTCCAGAACCGCCTTGGCGATACCGGCCTGGGACGCGCCCCAGGTCGCATTGCCGTGCAGGTCGCTGCCGATCGCGGCCTTGTTCACATACAGGGTCATCGGCTTGACCGGGATGTTCGGCTGGGCGATCACCATGAACGGGCAATGGCCCTGGCTTGGCGACGCCAGGCTGTTGGCGAACGCCTGCCCTGCCGGGCCGTTGCGCGGGCCGATCAGGATGTTGATGTGCGCGGCGTTCACGCCAGGGCCTTCGAAGCCTTCACCGATGTACAGGTCGAGTTCTTTCATGAGTCGTTACTCTTCAGGGAGTTTTGGTTGATCAGCAGCGCACGCAAGCACGAGGCCTGGCGTGGCAGATGTCTGGGCTCGAAGAGCGCAGCAGATCGCTGGCGAAGACGCGGCAGTGATGATGAGTCATGGTTGCAAACGCTCTTTTTTGTTGTTGATGAGCTGGTTTGCGATTTTTTAACACCGGGGGTTGGCGGGGCTGTAACCATTAAAAGTCATGAGGGCATGACTTCAAGTCATACCCTGACGATCCCTGTAGGAGCTGCCGAAGGCTGCGATCTTTTGATCTTGATCTTTAAAATCAAAATCAAAAGATCGCAGCCTTCGGCAGCTCCTACAGGGATCGTGATTATTGCGTCATCGGTTGCTTTTTCATGGAGTCCTTGGACATGGCATCTTTTTTCATCGTGTCTTTCGACATGGTGTCTTTCTTCATCGTGTCCTTGGACATTGCATCCTTTTTCATCGACGTATCTTTTTTCATGGCATCTTTGGACATGGCGCCCTTGCTCATGCTGTCGTTGCTCATCGTGTCAGCTGCGAACACGGAGGCAGCGCCAACAGCCAGGCACACGGACAGTACAACGGTGGTCAACTTTTTCATGATGAAACTCCTTGGAGCGTGGGGTGTGGAGGTTTGAAAGGGCCAGGCATCCGTCAGCTGCCACCGAACCAGTTGTAGCCCTGGTCTTCCCAGTAGCCGCCGCTGTAGGTGTTGCTGACGAAAATCGCCTGAATGTGTTTGGGGTTCTTGTAGCCAAGCTTGGTGGGCATGCGCAGCTTCATCGGGAAGCCGTATTCGCGCGGCAGCACCGCGCCGTCCCAGGTCAGCGCGAGCAAGGTTTGCGCGTGCAGCGCAGTGGCCATGTCGATGCTGGTGTAGTAGTCGTCGGCGCATTTGAAGCCGACGTATCTGGCGTCGGTGTCGGCGCCGATGCGCTTGAGGAAATCGCTGAAGCGCACGCCGCCCCACCGTCCGATCGCGCTCCAGCCTTCGACGCAAATGTGCCGGGTGATCTGCTCGGTCTGGGCCATGGCGCGCAGTTCTTCGAGGCGCCAGCTGCGCTTGTTGGCAACCAGGCCGCTGACCTCCAGGCGATAGGTCTCCTCCTCCACTGTCGGCGCCTCGTCGATGCCGTAAAAAGCGTTGAACGGAAACGGCCGGGTGATCATCGATGCGGGATAGGTCGGCGCCATCGCGTTGGGGTTGAACAGCCAGCCCTGTACCCGGTCGTTGAAGCGCGACATGGAGGACAGCGCGGTGTCGACGCTTTCGTTGTCGGTGATGTTGCAACCGGACAACATGGCCACGCCGCCGAGGGTCAGGCCACGCAGCAGGAACGAACGCCGCGAGCGGTCTTCGATTTGCGGGGCGAGGATCTTGCGGGCATCGGTGAGGATCGAAGATTCGTCCAGCCCGGGGATCTGAATACGCTTTTTCATGCTTGCTCCTTGCGGCCGACGATCATGGCCAACAACGTTTTCGGCACCAGCGCGACCATCAGCAGATGGACCGCCACGAAGGCCACCAACAGCGCCATGGCGAAGAAATGCACACGGCGTGCGCCTTCGTAACCGAACATCAATTCACGCAGCAGCGGAAACTGCACCGACTTCCACAGCACCAGCCCGGAGAGCACCAGCAGCGTGATGTCGACCATCACGAACAGGTAGGCAACGCGTTGTACCTGGTTGTAATGGTTGAGGTCGGCGTGCCCGAGTTTTCCGCGCAAGGCGGCCCACAGGTCATGCAGTACACCTTTGGGCGAGACCGGAAAGAAGCGCCGCTTCAGGCGCCCGCTGAACAGGTTGAAGGCCAGGTAGATCAAGCCGTTGATCGCCAGGAACCACATCGCCGCGAAATGCCATTGCAGCGCGCCACCGAGCCAGCCGCCGAGGGTGATCGACGTGGGAAAACTGAATTCGTAGAGGGGCGAGGCGTTGTAGATGCGCCAACCGCTGGTGACCATCACCAGCACCGCCAGGGCGTTGAGCCAGTGGGTCAGGCGTAACCAGCGTGGATGACTGGCCTTGGGTGAAGCAGTTGACTGCGACATGTCCGGCTCCCATGTGTTGTTGTTCGTTGGGGCCGAGTATGGGAGCCGGAAGATCGCCAAATCCTCACGTAAAGTTAAATTAAACGTGATAACTGCTCATTCACTGCCGACCACCCCCCTGTAGGAGTGAGCCTGCTCGCGATAGCGGTCTGTCATTCAACATTGAAGGCGACTGATGGACCGTCATCGCGAGCAGGCTCACTCCTACAGGGTTCTGTGGTAGTCCGTCGGATGCGCAATTATGCTTAAATGCCGCCCCCCACAAATGACCGACCCAAACCGATGAACCCTGAAGCCCTCGCCACCCTCGACCAGCACCTGCTGACCGCCCTCGCAGCCGCCCCTGCCGAAACCCGTCGCCTGTTCCACGGCCGTGGCCGCTGCTGGCCGGGGCTGGAGCAAGTGACCGTGGACTGGCTGCAGGGCGTAGTGCTGGTGGCGTTGTTCAAGGAGCCGGAGGCGGCGCAACTGGAAGACCTGAAACAGCGGCTGATGGCAATCACCCAGTCTGATCAGTGGGCACAATCCGGCGCCCATACGCTGTTGCTGCAACATCGCTACCTGCTGCAAAGCACCACCGAATGGCTGCTGGGCGAAGTCATCGATGAAATGACCATCACCGAGGGTGGCCTGAAGTACCGGGTCGACCTGGGCCGCAAGCAGAACACCGGGCTGTTCCTCGACATGCGTTATGGCCGCGACTGGGTCCGCGCCAATGCACAGGGCAAGCGGGTGCTGAACCTGTTCGCCTACACCTGCGGCTTCTCGGTGGCGGCCATCGAAGGCGGCGCGAGCCACGTGGTCAACCTCGACATGTCCAGCCCGGCCCTGAGCCGCGGCCGCGACAATCACCGCCTCAACGGCCACGACTTGAGCAAGGTCAGCTTCCTCGGCCACGACCTGTTCAAGTCCTGGGGCAAAGTGATCGGCAAGGGGCCGTATGACCTGGTGATCATCGACCCGCCGTCGTTCCAGAAAGGCAGTTTCTTGCTGACCAAGGATTACCAGCGGGTGCTGCGTCGGTTGCCGGAATTGCTCAGCGCACAAGGTACCGTGCTGGCCTGCATGAACGACCCGGCGTTTGGCGCCG
This sequence comes from Pseudomonas laurylsulfatiphila, assembly GCF_002934665.1. Lineage (GTDB taxonomy): Bacteria > Pseudomonadota > Gammaproteobacteria > Pseudomonadales > Pseudomonadaceae > Aquipseudomonas > Aquipseudomonas laurylsulfatiphila. Next base: position 773,684 of record NZ_NIRS01000001.1, read on the forward strand.
ACTTCCTGATCGATGGCGTGACACGTGAGGCGCCGAGCCTGCGGTTCGAGCAGCGGCTGGAGAATCCGCCGGAGTTTCCGGATGCGGATGTTGAGTGTGGGTTGAAGGCGTTGGTGTTCAGGCTCGGCAATTGAAAAACGAAAGATCGCAGCCTGCGGCAGCTGCTACAGGATATACAAAACCCTGTAGGAGCTGCCGCAGGCTGCGATCTTTTGATTCTAAGGGCGTGTAGCTAAACCAGCCACCGACGGATGCCTTCCCTCTCCCGCCACCTCATCAATCTGCGCCATGCTCAAGTGCGCGGTTTCCCTCAAGAAGAACGAGCAGACCGCGACAATCGCCAGCGCCACCGAGCCGTACACGGCTACACCCACCGCATTGTGATGGGTGGCAATCAGGATCGCCGTGGCCACGCTCGACGCCGTACCGCCGCCAAGTGCAGCGCCGATCTGGTAGGCGGCGGACATCCCCGAATAGCGCATCTCCCGGGGGAACTGCTCTGCGAGGAAGGCCGGAATCGGCCCCTGTGTCGCTCCCATGAACGCGCCAACCGCGATGTAGGCCAGGGTCGATACCAGCAGGCTTTTCATGCCGACCAATGGGAAGAAAGCAAAGAACCCGACGGCCATGATGACTGCACCGAGGATCATGACCTTGCGGCGGCCGATCCGGTCGGACAGCAGGGCAAACAGCGGCGCGGTCACCACGATGGCCACCGACAGCGAAAAATCGAAGATCAGTGCATCGGTGCTGCCGTAACCGATCTGCGTGGCGTACGATAAAAAGAACGTGCTGCCGATGTAGGCAATGGTCACGTAGCCAAACGCGATCCCGGTGCACAGCAGCATTTCTTTCGGCCGCGCCCGCAGTGCCGCGATCAGTGGCATACGCACCGGCGTCTTGTGTTCGACGCGCTGTTCAACTGATTTTTGCAGCCGCGCATAGAGCCCGATCAACACCAGCACACCGCCCAGCCAGAAGGGAATGCGCCAGGCGAAATCGGCGAGATTATCGTTGGAGGCGACACTGACAATGCCGAACACTGCTGCGCCGAGGATGCCGCCAATGCCGATCCCCATGCTGGTGAAACTGCCCCACAACCCTCGTCGACCGGGCGGCGCCGACTCGATGCCGAACAGCGCCGCCCCGCCCCACTCACCACCGGCGGCGAAGCCTTGTATCAACCGCAGCAACACCAGCAGTGCCGGCGCGGCCAGGCCTATCGACGAATAGCCCGGCAGGCAGCCGATCAACAGGGTGCTCAAGCCCATCAGCAACAGGGTGATCACCAGCATTTTCTGGCGGCCGATCCTGTCGCCGTAGTGCCCGAACACCATGCCGCCCAATGGCCGGGCAAAAAAGCCCGCACCAAAGGCGCCAAAGGCAAACAGCGTGGCGGTGAGCGGGTCCATCTGCGGGAAGAACACCTTGGGAAACACCAGCGCCGCCGCCGTGCCGTAGATGACGAAGTCATAGAACTCCAGCGCGGTGCCCATGCCGGAGACGAAGAAGGTTCTGAGGGCGGACTGCGAACCCGCCGGGGAATGACCGTAACTAGCCATATCGAGTGCTCTTTTTGTTGTTATGGAGGACGTCGTTTCAGAAGCGCTGGAAGCCGTCGCGGGCCAGCAGCATCGGGTTGCCGGCGGCGTATTCGAGGACCGCGTTTTCGCTGTCGATGCCGATGGTCAGCAGGGTTTCCCAGCGCTCGGTGGCCGGCAGGCTCAGGTCCGGATGGAAACAGATCGGCGCCTCGTCGCCGGCGTCACCGCACATGGCCGCTGCCCGGCGATTCAAGTCGCCATGGATCATGCCGACCCGGGCCGCGTTGACATGGGCCAGGCGTGCGTAGGTGGTCGATGCATCCGGCGTTCGCTCGCCAAGGCTCAGCACCGGGTCAAGGAAGTGATTGGTGTGGGTGATCCAGCCGTCTTCGCCGGGCAGGACCACGGCGGTGCCGGCGGCGGACATTTCAATGCTCGCCGCCCGAGGTGCCGTATCACGGTTCGAGAACACGGTCAGGACGGTCGACGCACTGACCCGCGCCGACCGCGCCAGGGCAATGGCCTCTTCAACGCTGGTCGCCTCCTCCAGGATCCGTCGGGCAATGGCGTGCACCGGTACGCCGGCTACCGCGTTGTCGCTGGCGTGGTGGAGGATGTTGAAATGCAGCCCGAGGCCGGCGCTGTTCACACCGATCTTGCCCAGCATGCCGAACTCGGTGAACAGCTTGACGGTCATGCCGCAACGGTTTGTCAGTTGCAGCAGCATGCCGTGGGGTACCAGCGAATCGTGCCAGTCCCAGGTCTGGATGGTCCTGGGCGCATCGACCCCCGACGGCGCGAAGACTGCTGTCGAGCATTCGCCCTCGAGCGAGGCAGGCATCACCGCGAGGATTTCCGTGCGGGCGTTCAGGCTCGCCAGTTGCCACAGGGGAATCCCGGCGCCTTCGGCCGTGGCTCGCAGTTCCTGGGCCAGGCTCGGGCTCCAGTCGGTGAGTGCTTGCAGGCTGGCTTCGCCCAGGGCGCGCACCTGCTCGGGCGCCACGCCCACCTGATTGAAAAAGTCGAGATAGAGCGCCACCGTCTGGCCGATTTGCGCCGCCCAGGTTTCGCCGATTTGCTGGCCTCGGATCTGTGGGTTGTGGGTGTCGGTGACGAAGCAATGCAGTTTCACGGAAGGGTTCCTTTTTACGTTGATGATGTTTGAGAGCACCAGGTCTCTGTAGGAGCCGGCTTGCCGGCGATAAGGATTTGGCAGGAAACATCGGTGTTGATTGATCTGCCGTCATCGCCGGCAAGCCGGCTCCTACAGGTCCCGGCGTTAGGGATTGCGGGTGTAGATTTCGCGGCCGGCGAACCAGGTCTGCAACACCCGGGTATCGCGCAGGGCTTCGGGCTTGACCGTGAAGACATCCCGGTCGAGGACGATCATGTCGGCCTGTTTGCCAGGCTTGAGCGAACCGATCTGTTCTTCAAGGCGCAGGGTGCGGGCGGCGTTGAGGGTGTAGGCCTGGAACATGGTCTGGCGGTCGATGTCTTCGGCGGCGTTGAGCACGCCTTTGGGGCCGGTGCGGCTGACCGCCTGGTAGATCGCCTTCCACGGATCCGGCGTGGTGATCGGCCAGTCGCTGGCGCCGGCAATGGTCGCGCCGTTCTTGAGCAACGAGCGGGCCGGGTACGAATACAGGAAGGCCATGGCACTGACATAGGGCTTGACCAGATCCATGCTCGACTCATCGGCCATGGCCCAATACAGCTGCATCGAGGCAATCACGTTGAGGGTTTTGAACCGGGCGAATTCCTTGGGGTTGACCATTTGCAGGTGCGTGATGGAGTGGGGAATCCCGCTTTGTCGATCCTTGCGCGCCTGTTCGATGCCGTTGAGCGATTCACGCACCGCGCGGTCGCCAATCGCGTGGATGTGCACCAGCCAGCCACGGGCGTCGGCAGCGCTGACCAGTTCGCCGAAGTGCGCCGGATCGATCAGCAATTCGCCGGATTTTTTCGAGTTCTTGTAGGGCTCCAGCATGGCGGCGCTTTGCGCCGGGACTTCCGCCACGCCGTCGGCAAACACCTTGATCCCCGGCAGGGTCAGGTTGGGCACGCCGAGGAACTGCTGGCGAACCTTGTCCAGTTCATCGAGATCGGCCGGTGTGGCTTTCGAATCGGCCATCAGCAGTGCGGCCACATGCGCGGTCAGCTCGCCGCGTTCGGCCAGCGCCTTGTAGATCGGCAACACCCCCAGCGATTGATTGTTCACATCGCCGCCGGGAATTTCATTGGCGATGGGGTCCATCCAACCGGTGATGCCCAGGCTTTTGTAATAGTCGAGTGCTGCACGCGCGCCCGCCATCAATTCCTCGGTGGTCGGCGGGGGCAGCAGGGCCTGCACCGGATACAGTCCGGCGTCGACCAGGAAGCCATTGGGCTGTCCATCGTCGTGATGCCCGATCGTGGCCTGCTCTTCGTCCTTCAACGCCTTGACCCGCGCGGCATCCACACCGGCACGCTGGAGCATGGCCCGGTTGGCCCACCCCGTGTGCAGGTCCCAGCCCAGAAAGAGAATCGGCGTGTCAGCCCATTCGCCCTGATTGAAGCGCTGCTCAAGTGCCTCGACCTGGCTCCAGTAAGTCGATGGCAGGCCGCCGACGCTGAGGATGTCACCGTGTTTGGCCTTGCCGTCTTCGCGCCACTGGCGCAGGCGTTTTTCCAGCTCATCGAGCACCAGCAACTCGCCGTCCAGATTGGCCTGACGCAATTGCAGGCCGCCCTTCACCGTGTGTGAGTGCGAGTCGATAAACCCCGGCATCAGCACCTTGCCGCCCAGGTCGACGATGCGCGTACCCGGCTGTTTGAGCCGCAGCACCTGGGCATCGGAACCCACTGCCGAAACCTTGCCGTTCTCGACCGCGATGGCCTGCTGCAAGGGCTGGCCAGGTTCGGCGGTGTACACCCTGGCGTTGTGCAGGATGAGATCGACAGCGGCCATACTTTCCATCGAGGAACAGGCCAGAGCAAGTGACGCGGCCAGGGTCAGAATCTGTTTCATGGGTGGCTCTTTATTTTTGTTGGGCTGTAGCCAAGACTATCCAAGCCGAATCGAGAACTGAATGCCTGCTCCCGCACAACTTCTGTGCCTATCAGGAATAGATAAATGGATAAAATGAGTGCCCTGACCATGTTCGTCGCCACCGCCGAACAGGGTAATTTCAGCCGCGCCGCCGACCTGCTCGGTAAGACCCCATCGGCTTTGACCAAGGCCGTGGCCCAACTGGAGGAAGAACTCGGCACGCGCCTGTTCGACCGCACCACCCGGCGCATGGCGCTGACCGAAGCCGGTCGCATCTACCTGGAAGGCGCACGCCAGGCGCTGATGCAACTGCAACTGGCCACCGAGGACGTGGAGCAGTTGCAGCATGAGCTGCGCGGCGACCTGCGGATCACCGCCCCGCCCTCGTTCGCACCGGCTTTTCTGAACCAGGTGTGCTGTCGCTTTTTGACCGCGCACCCGCAGGTCAAACTGGAAGTGGACCTGAGCGATAACTTCGAAGACCCGGTGGACGGCGGCTACGACCTGGCCCTGCGCGACGGCCCCATCGACCTGCCTGGCGTGATCGCGCAGCCGCTGGTGGAAAATCAGATGTTGCTCTGCGCCAGCCCGGCTTACCTGGCGCGCAAGGGCGAGGATGTTTCACTGGACAATTATCAGCAGCACGACTGGCTGATCTTCCGCCACCCGCTGCTCAACCGGCATTTCTGGTGGGTCAAACAAGGCGAACAACGGATTCGGCTGACACAACCGACGCCGCGGGTAGCCAGCGACAACTTTGATTTTCTGCTGGCCTGCCTGCTCGATGGGCAAGGTTTGCAGTTCATCCCGCAATGGAGTGCCGCGCCCTATCTGGCGCGTGGCGAACTGGTCGAGTTGATGCCGCAGTACTGGCGTGAACCCAGTGCGTTCGGGCCGTGGATCTACGTGCTGTACCTGGCCCACCGGCGCAACACGCGCAAGGTGAAAGTGTTCATCGAATACCTCAAGGCGCATTGGCAGGAACAGCAGGGCTGAAGACCGTATAGCGCCCTTCGCGAGCAGGCTCGTTCCCACAATGGAATGCAGTTCAACTGTGGGACCGAGCCTGCTCGCGAAGGCGACGGCTTGGTCAACCAGACAATCCGGATTAACGCGGCTGCAACACCAGCGCAAACAACTCGCCATGCCCGTTCACGTTGAGCTTGTGATAGAGGTTGCGCCGGTGCACTTTCACCGTCTCCGGAGAGATGCCCATTTGCTGGGCAATGGCCTTGCTGGAGAAGCCCTGGAGAATCAGGCGCGCGGTTTCGATTTCCCGCAGCGTCAGGCGGGCATCGAAGCGATCGAGCAAGGTCGCCAGATCGCCGGCCGGCGGTTCGGCGACCGGCCCTTCCGGAGGCTGCAAATCCAGGTGTCGGCGCATCGCCGACAGCACCCAGTCCCGCACGCACAGCAGGCGCCCCTGATCCTCAAGGCTGAAGCGCGTCGAACGCCCGAGGGACAGGCCGAGTACGGCACCGTCGAGGTTGACCATGAACTGCAACTCGTCGCCACCGACCACGGTGCTGAAGTAACTCAGGTAGTACTCGCTGTGCTGGAACTGGTCGGGGGCCACCGATTCGAGGCTGTGCAAGCCGTCGGCGATGCCGGCGCAAACGGCTTGATAGAACGGATCGAGCAGGTACATGCCGGCGCGGTAATCCGCCAGTTCTTCCTGCTCGGCACTGTTGCCCTTGGCATCGAAATCAATCAGCAGGTGCGGTACGTGGCCCGAGCGCATCAACGCCACCAGCGCGTTGTCCAGCGGCACCAACAGCCGCAGGGTATCGACCAGCGCCCGCCAGAAACCATCCCGCCCCACCGTCGTGAAGACCCGCGCCAGCCCCTGGTGCACCGGCAACTCTTTCAACAACGCGTCCACGCACTACCCCTTTTGAGTAACCCATGATGGGAATGGGTGAAGGCCACCCCGGTCGATACGCTGCAAACTCCTGATTACCACCGGCCGCAACAGGCCAGGAGTGCCGCATCATGAGTCGTCACCGCTTGTATTTCAATCTGGGGTTTGGCGCCTGTCTGGCGGTGTCGCTGTCGGCGCAAGCCGTCGAAGCCCCGACCGTGCACGTGTACAACTGGTACGACTACATCGGCCCCACGACCCTGCACGACTTCAAGCGTGATACCGGGATCGCGCCGGTCTACGACACCTTCGACAGCGCCGAAGTGCTCGAAGGCAAGCTGCTCACCAGCCGCAGCGGCTACGACGTGGTGGTGGCCAGCAACTTCAGTCTGCCGACCCTGATCAAGGCCGGTGCCCTCGCCCCACTGCCCCGGGCGCAAATGCCGGACTTCAAGAACATGGACACCGATCTGCTGGCAAAACTGGCCAACAATGATCCGGGCAACCAGTACGCCGTGCCGTATCTTTGGGGCACCAACGGCATCGGCTACAACGTCGACAAAGTGCGCGCGGTACTGGGCGACAAGGCGCCGGTGGATTCCTGGGACCTGGTGTTCAAGGAAGAGAACCTGGCCAAACTCGGCGAGTGCGGCGTGGCCATGCTCGACTCGCCGTCGGAGATGCTGCCGGTCGCCCTGCACTACCTCGGTCTGCCGCCCAACAGCACCAATCCAGAAGACTACAAGAAAGCCGAAGCGCTGCTGCTCAAGCTGCGGCCGCACATTGCCTACTTCAACTCGTCAAAGTTCATCAGCGACCTGTCCAACGGCAACATCTGCGTGGCGGTCGGCTGGTCCGGCGCCATGCTTGAAGCCAAGACCACCGCCGAGCAGGCCGGCAACGGCGTGAAGATCGCCTACAGCCTGCCCAAGGAAGGCGCGCCGGTGTGGTTCGACACCCTGGTGCTGCTCAAGGACGCCCCGCACCCGGAACAAGGGATGGCCTTCATCGACTACCTGATGCGCCCTGAAGTCATCGCCCCGGTCAGCGACCACCTCAACTACCCCAACGGCAACCGCAGCGCGACCACGCTAGTGGCCGAAGCGACCCGCAACAACCCGGCCGTCTACCCGTCAGCGGAAGCCATGGCCACCCTGTTCACCCTCCAGCCCCTGCCGCCGGCGACCGAGCGCGTGCGTACGCGAATCTGGAGCAAGGTCAAGAACGGCCAATAACCCAAATCCCTGTAGGAGCTGCCGAAGGCTGCGATCTTTTGATCTTTTGTTTTTGTCGATTTGGAATCTTTCAAGATCAAAAGATCGCAGCCTTCGGCAGCTCCTACAGGGGGTGACCGCACTTTTTCTGCCACGAATCGAAGATGAGAAAATCCATGAAACCACGCGCCCGCGACCTGAACATCCAATTCGGCCAACTGCAACCCGGTCCGCTCAATGCCATCACCGACGTCCCCGGCGTGCGGGTCGGCCACTGTGATGTACGAGGACGCACGGCCAACGGCCGCGACATCCTCACCGGCGTCACCGTCATCGAACCACGCGCCGGTTCCACCAGTCAGCAACCCTGTTTTGCCGGCGTGCATGTACTCAACGGCAATGGCGATGCCACCGGGCTGGAGTGGATTCGCGAAGCGGGCTTGCTGACCAGCCCCATCGCCTTCACCAACACCCACAGCCTGGGCGTGGTGCGCGATGCACTGATCGTGGTCGACCGCGAGCAGCAAGCCGATGACGGACGCCTCTATTGGAACATGCCGGTGGTGCTGGAAACCTTCGATGGCTTGCTCAACGACATCAACGGTTTTCACGTCAAACCCGAGCACGTAGCCAAGGCCGTGCACTCGGCGGTCGGTGGCCCGGTGGCCGAGGGCAATGTCGGTGGCGGCAGCGGCATGATCTGCCACGAATTCAAGGGCGGCATCGGTACCGCGTCGCGACGCTTGAACAACGCCCAGGGCGGCTGGACCGTCGGGGCGATTGTCCAGGCCAACCATGGCATCCGTAACGAACTGCGCGTCGACGGGTATCCGGTCGGGCGCTACATGGAACAGGTCGATTCGCCGTTCCTCAAGGCCTCGCTACCCCATCCGGGCATGGGTTCGATCGTGGTCTGCCTGGCCACCGATGCGCCGCTGCTGCCACACCAGTGCACGCGCCTGGCCCAACGCGCCAGCCTTGGCCTGGCCCGCACCGGCGGCGGCAATGAAGACCACAGCGGCGACATCTTCATCGCTTTCGCCACCGGTAACGATCACGTGCCACCGGCTGCCTACGAAAGCAAGAAAGCGCCGACCACAAACAACCTGAGCATGGTCAACAACGACCACATCAGCGAGCTGTTCCTGGCCGCCACCGAAGCCGTGGAAGAAGCCATCATCAATGCCCTTCTCGCCGCCGACACCGCCGAAGGCAACGGGCATGGGGTGCCGGGGCTGGATGCCGAAACCCTGCTCAAGGCGTTGCGCCGCGCCGGCTGGCCGGGGGATGCGACTAGCGGTACTTGAGTGAAACACTCGGTCTTTTTAGGATGAACTTACGCAGTCGCTTGCTTGTGCAAGCCGCTGCGTAGGTGGTGAGTGAACTGAACCCCTACCAAGCTCACCGCCTGCTTCATGCGCATCTTGAGCCTCTCGGCTCTACTTCCTCCCCATCAAAGAGCTTTGAGGCTCTTTTTTTGCCTCTGAAAAACCAACACAACGCCCCCTGTAGGAGCTGGCTTGCCAGCGATAGCGGTCTGACTGTCACATCCACGTCGAATGGACCGCCGTGATCGCCGGCAAGCCAGCTCCTACAGTGAGTCGTCATTGGCACAGCGACCGCCACGCCGCCTGTGCCAGCATGTCCCGATACGCCTTCGGGCTGCCCTTGACCCGGCCCGACAACCACGCGCGGCAGTAACTGTCTGCCTGGCCGATGATCAGCGACAGTAGCAACTCCGCCGGAAAATCCCCCAATTCATCGCCGTGAGCGCCCAGCCATGTCAGCAACTGCTTGTTGCGCGCCTTGTTGCGGGTGGCGAGTTCGTCCTTGAACGGCCCCTTGGTGACGGCAAATCGCGCGTGGTACTGGAACCGCGCCCAGTCCGGCTGGCTATCGACCCAATCCACATAGCTGTGCACCAGCGCGTGCACCCCCGCCTGGGTGGTTTGTGCGTCCGCCAGGTAGCTGTCGCGCAAGCGGGCCTGATCATCCAGGGCGGTAAAAAACAGCGCCGCCACCAGGCCTTCCTTGTTGCCGAAGTGGTGATAGATGGCGCCGACACTGGTATCGCATTCGGCGCGGATCATTTCGATGGTGGTGGCCTCGATTCCCTGTTCGTTGAACAGGCACAGGGCCTTTCTGAAGATGTCGCGCTTGAGTTCGGCGCGTCGTCCGGGGTAGCAGCGTTCGAGCAGATCGGCGGTATCCATGCTGAAAAACAGTCCGCAAAAGTCATGGGTGGAAGCTGGCGGTTGCCAGCGAACAAGTGGCCTCAGGTTGACAGTTTTCCTTTCGACAGAATACTGTTCCGCCACAGAACATTATTCTGTTACGGAAGACTGTTCTGCAAACCGTCATCCTCAAGAGGCAAAAAAATGAGTCAGTTCCTCAGCATGTTCAACAGCGCCGGGCCAGAAGGGTTCAGCAAAATGGCCTGCCAGGTGGCGCCCTACTTCTCCACCATCAACCCGCTGGTCCAGGATTTGCGCAAAGGCTCGGCCACCGTGCACGTGCCGTTTGCCCGGGAAATCACCAATCATTTGGGGACGGTGCATGCGATAGCGATGTGCAACGCCGCCGAGCTGGCCGCCGGGATGATGACCGACGTGTCCATTCCCGCCGGCGCCCGCTGGATTCCCAAGGGCATGACCGTGGAATACCTGGCCAAGGCCAAGAGCGATGTGACGGCTGTAGCCGAAGGAGATGCAGTGGACTGGACCACCGAGGGCGACAAGATCGTGCCGGTGGACATTCACGATGCCGAGGGCAAGAAGGTATTCACGGCGCGGATTACCATGAATGTGAAGCTGGCCTGACACTGCGCGGACCAATGTGGGAGCGGGCTTGCTCGCGAAGGCGGTGTGTCAGTCGCCAAAAATGTTGGCTGATGCACCGCTTTCGCGAGCAAGCCCGCTCCCACAGAGGATTTGTGGTGTTTGGGAGCCTGTGGTCAGACCAGGCGCAGCCAGGGGCCAGACGCCGGTACCGCCTCATCACCCAAGCGCTCGCGTACACATTCATTGGCCTTGCGCGTCAACTGGTCCAGATGCCGGTCGCGCTGTTTTTCCGCGTCGGTCATGGCCCGCTTGCCGTGCTTTTGCAGCAGGTAGGTATGAATCTGCCGCACTTCCAGCGAGCTGTAGATCGACGCCACGTCCAGCAGCGCCATCAAGCCACCGGTGCTGTGGTCGCGGGTGTTCATCAACACCTGGGTCGCACGCACGCCCACCACCTGAAAACCCATCGCCTCGAAATACGGCACCTTGGCCACCGCGCAGGTCAGCTCGGCATGGGGATAGCGGCCGACCATTTCCCGCAGCATCCGTCGGGCCACACCCTGGCGCCGATACTCGGCCTGTACCGCCATGTACGCCACGCCACACGCGTCGGGGTCGTCCTGCACCGGCAGGTACAGCACAAAGCCCAGCACCTTCTGCGGATCGTCTTCGTCCGTGGCAACGATCAACTCCACGGCAATGCCCTTTTCACCGTTCAGCGCCTCCAGGTACAGGTGCACCTCATAGCCGATCGCGTATTGATAAAGGTTGTACAGCAGGTTGCTGGGCGGGATCGCGACCATGCTGATGTCGGTCAGGTTGTCGACCACCATCTGCAGGATCTGGCTATTGATGTGCTCGGGGCATGGGGTCTTGAAGTGGCTGATCAGGGGCATTGCGGTGACAGGCTCCGGGAGGCAAGGGCCGCCTATCATAACGCGCCTGACACCTGCGGTCCGAAGGGTGATGGGGGTGTGGCAGATGATTGGGGGAAGTGGGTGGGTCAAGGCCCCCGAACCTGAGGATTGCCACCCAATTCGGCGCTGCAGAAAAGTCTTCAATATCTTGATACAAATCAGCCCTCCATACCCTCCGAGACTTCCTCGCGATTGGCGTAGCTCTTGCATCGACCGCATTGCGATCGTCAGCCACATCGGCGCGCCCCGAGGGAAACACTATGAAAAGCCTGCCTGACCTCAAACCGCTCAGTTTCAGCAAACCGGGCATCGCCGCTGTGATGCTGTTCAGCCTCAGCACTGTCCACGCCGCACCGCTGGACGATGTCAACCAGCCACCACCAACGGACCCCTCGGCGTATACCAATCCGCCTGCCGACCCCAAGGCCGCGCTGGATGCCATTCTGACCATGCCACCCACCTACCAGGGCGCCATCGCCCTGCCCAATGGTATGTACGGCACCCGCACCACGCCAACGACCGACAACGTGCTGCAGCCAGCCCAGCAAACATCATTCAAAATTCCCACCAATGGCAAGCCCAGCCCATTGTTCGGAGCCCAGCCGTACACTCAGCAACTGCTGCTGCTCGAAGAATTCGGCACGGAAAAACTCGACCCGACACTGCCAGCACCGCCCCTGACGTTCCCGCCTCCGACCGTCGGCCCGGCGCCCGTGCAGGACCCGAACAGCATCGCCCGCAGCGGCCCTTCGGCCACGGCGCTCGAAGCCTTCATGCGCCAGCCCGGGCTGTACCCGTTTCCGTCACAGTATTCCAACGTGCTGGACCGCAACCCGTGGCAAGCGCAGATCGAAGCTTTCCTCAATCGCCATCCGGTCGGCTCGCCGGCCGAGGGGCGTCCGCCAGGAAAAGGCTGGTCCCATCAGCGCTGGAACGAGTTCTACCCACAGGTCGCCTTCAAGACCGCTCAAGCGGGCGCCAAGCTCAACGGCGGCATGCGTGACCGCCGCCAGTTGCACAACTACGCCGTCGGTGAATTCGGGCCAGGCGGGCTCTACAACCAGACGTCGGACGCCCCGGTCATCGCGGGCACCACCAAAGGCATCGACACGCGTTTTCACCCCAACATGCCGATTCAGAACCACAAGGCGCTCTGGACCTTCGACGGCACCTTTCCGCCCAAACTGTTGATGGTGCGCTACGGCCAACCGGTGCTGATGCGGCACTACAACGCCCTGCCGATCGATCCGTCGGCGAACATGGGTTTTGGCTTACACACCCTCAGCACCCACGAACACAACGGCCACTCCCCGGCCGAAAGCGACGGCTATGCCAATGCGTTTTTCTTTCCGGGGCAGTACTACGACTATCGCTGGCCGGTGCAACTGGCCGGCTATGACACCATCAACACCAATGCACAGGATCCGCGCGCGGCCTTCCCCTGCGCCCCGGGCGAAACCCTGTACGTCAACGACGCCACTCCGGGCCTGAAGACCTGCAACAACGGCAGCATCAAGATCCGTGGCGACTGGCGTGAAACCATGAGTACCCACTGGTTCCACGACCACATGCTCGATTTCACCGCGCAGAACGTCTACAAGGGCAACGCGGTGATGATGAACTACTACAGCGCCCTGGACCGCGGTAACGAAGCCATGGAAGACGGCGTCAACCTGCGCCTGCCCAGCGGTTCGGCGTTGCCCTGGGGCAACCGCGACTATGACGTCAATCTGATAGTGGCCGACAAGGCCTGGGATCAAAACGGTCAGCTGTGGTTCAACCCGTTCAACACCGATGGCTTCCTCGGCGATCAGATCCTGGTCAACTGGCAGTACCAGCCACGCCTGAACGTGCGCGCGCGCAGCTATCGCTTCCGCATCCTCAATGGTTCGGTATCGCGCTACTTCAGGATTGCGCTGGTGCGTGAAGTCGTTGGTACCGGCGGTGAATTTCCCGGCCCGGCAGGTTCGGGCGTGTCCTATACCCGCGTGCCGTTCCACATGATCGCCAACGACGGCAACCTCATGGAACACGCCGTGCCGTTCGACGGCAGCATGGACCTGGACGGTGACGGTGATGTGCAGGACCACAACGCCATTCTGCCCACCCAGGGCATTGCCGAACGTTTCGACATCATCGTCAACTTCGCGAAAAACGGGATCTCTGTCGGCGACAAGCTGTACTTCGTCAACTTGATGGAGCACCAGACCGGCAAGGGTCCGGAGAGTGTACCGCTGAGTCTGGCCGATGTGCTGTCCGGCAAGTACAAGGCCGTGCTCAAGTCGGGCAGCAAAGGGCTGGAATGGGACGCCGGCGACCCGGTGGTGGGCAAGTTCATGCAAATGGTGGTGAAGCCTTATGCCGGCCAGGACGTGAGCATGAACCCCGCCGACTACGAACCCGCCAAACCGGGTAAAGCGGCCGGCAAGGTCATGATTCCGCTGACGGTCAACCGCGACGATCCAACGATGCAGGCCAAGCTCAAGACCGTGCGGCATCGCGAGTTCATCTTCGGTCGCTCCGACGGCACCGACCTGGCACCCTGGACCATCAAGACCGACGGCGGTTTCGGCTACCACATGGACCCACGGCGGATCAGCGCCGCGCCGCAACTGGCCAACGGCCCGACCGATGCCGGGTTCTCCGGCGACGGCACCCTGGAAGTGTGGAAAATCAAGAACGGCGGCGGTGGCTGGAGCCACCCGGTACACGTGCATTTCGAAGAAGGCGTCGTCCTCACCCGCGATGGCAAGGCACCGCCGGAATGGGAAAAATGGGCACGCAAGGACGTCTATCGCATCGGCGAAGGCATCGACAGCTCGCAGGAAGTGGAAATGGCGATCCGCTTCCGCGAATTCGCCGGGACCTACATGGAGCACTGCCACAACACCCAGCACGAGGACAACGCCATGCTGCTGCGCTGGGATATCGAGCACCCTGGCCAGTTCCAGTTGATGCCAACGCCCCTGCCTGGCTGGGACGGCGTCAACTATGTGAACTCCGCCGCGCTGCCTACCTTCCGCACTGGCGATACTCGCAATACCGACGGCGATAACAAAAAACCAATCGCCAATCCCGACAGCGCCGCCAGCAACGGCCAACCCGTGACCATCAACGTGCTGGCCAACGACAGCGACCCTGACGGCAATGTGCCGCTCAAAGTGGTGGGCCTGGAGCAACCGGACTCCGGCAAGGGCACGGTCACCACCGATGGCGTGCGCGTGATCTATACACCACCGGCCACGGTCCCCGCGCCGTTCACCGCGACCTTTACCTATAAGGCTGCCGATGCCAAGGGTGCGGAGTCGGCACCGGCAACGGTGTCCGTGGCGGTCTCGGGAGCGGTTGTCGAGAACCTGATCGTCACCAGCGCTACCGTCACCGCCCGCAGTAACAACCGCTGGTATTGGGTGCTGTCCGGCACCACCTCGCGTGGCCCGGGCAATAGCATCACGGCGACGGCCACGGCCACAACCGGTACGGCGAACCTTGGCGCCGCCACCATGACGCCTACGGCTACTGGCGCGCGCTGGAATATAGCGGTGACGACTGTCGGCAGTGCCCCCTCGCCGAGCCCGACAGCAACCATCAAGTCGGCCTTCGGCAAAACCGTGACAGTGCCAGTGCACTAGAGCGGACTGATCGGCGCCCGGCCCATGCAATGTGGACCGGGCGCTTTTTTTTGCGGATCGTGCGGGGGGACCGAGAGTCTTTTTATTGACTGTTACAACGCCTTCGCGAGCAAGCCCGCTCCCACAAGGAGCTTATGCTCGACGCAGATCCCCTGTGGGAGCGGGCTTGCTCGCGAAGGCGGCCACACAGTCACCGCTGCGGCGCCACCATCCGAAAGCGGATATTGATCTCGTTGGACACCATGCTGTCCGCCCACTCGCCCTCGCCTATCTTGAAGTCGTCACGCTTGAGCACCAGCTGGCCATCGAAGATGCCGATGGAACTCTCCGACTTCAGCAGCACCGGCACACTCACTTCCCGAGTGAGCCCACGCAGGGTCAGTTTGCCGGTGAAGCTGTAGCGGTCATTGCCGAGGGCCTTGATGGACGTCGACTCGAACGTCGCCACCGGATAAGTCGCCGTGTCGAACCATGGCGGTTTTTGCAGCTCGGTGTTGGCGTCGCTGCTGCCGGCGTCGATGCTCTTCAGGTCGATGGTCAGCGCGGCGTGGGCGGCGCCCGGGTTATCGGTGTCGAAGTCGAGATTGGCCTTGAATTTGCCGAAGGTGCCGTAGGTTCTCGAGCCCATCTGCTCATAGGTGAAACTCAAGGTACTGGCCTTGGCGTTGACTTCCTTGTATTCCACGGCGTCAGCGAACGGCGCCAGGCCGAACACCAACGTGCCGGCCAGAGCGATGCAACGCGCTGATCGAAGGTTCATGGCACTCTCCGGGAGGACTCCCGTGTTGAGTTGGCGTGCCGCACACGAAGGCCGGCACCAGATGGACTAAAGCAAACAACCGGCGTTTATTCCACTTCAGCCGTTGATTTGCGACCACCTGCCGATGACCGTCAGCGCTATCCGCACGCCTCGCGTTGCCACGCCCGTCGCAACAGGTCGATCACCTCGGCATCCGCAGTTTGGGAAAAGTCCATGTACCAATGGCCAATCGAAGTGAACCACTCGGGCATCAGCGGGCAGACCAGTTCATCCACCTCGCGGCGCAGCGCCTCCACCGTCTCGATCGGTGCCACCGGCACCGCCACCACGATGCGCGCAGGTTCCTGCACCCGCAGCGCCTGGATCGCCGCCCGCATCGAAGCGCCGGTGGCCAGGCCGTCGTCGATCAGGATCGCCACCTGATCCTTGAGCTGCACCGGCGGCCGCGTGCCGCGGTAGACCTGCTCGCGGCGCAGCAACTCGCGGCTTTCCCGTTCGACCACGGCGTCGAACGCCGCACGGTCAATCGGGTGCATCCGCAGCGCCTCTTCATTACGCACCCGGATGCCACCGCTGGCAATCGCGCCCATGGCGTATTCGGGGTGGGTCGGCACGCCGAGCTTGCGCACCAGCATCAGGTCCAGGCGAACCTTCAGCGCCGTGGCCACCTCGTAAGCCACCGGCACACCGCCACGGGGCAAGGCCAGAACGATGACATCGGGGCGATTGGCGTAAGGCAGCAGCGGCTCGATCAAACGCCGCCCGGCCGCTGGCCGGTCTTGCAGGATGGAATGGGACAAGGGGCTCATGTGAAAACCTCCCCAGGCGATTGCGCCTGCGAACTTCAGCCAAACCTGCCTTTTGTAGCAAGGGCTTTTGTGGCGAGGGAGCTTGCTCCCGCCGGGCTGCGCAGCGGCCCAAAATAACCGATAACGATGACCGGGTTTTGTGAGTGCTACGCACTCAAGCGCGAGCAAGCTCGCTCGCCACAGGTTTCGGTGCAGAGCATTATCCGCTCTCTACGTGCCGCCTACACCAACCGCTCAATCTTCTGATGCTGCCACACCAGTTTGTAATACAGCGTCTGCAACACCAGCATCCCCAGATACGCCACCGGAAACGCCATCCACACCCCTTGCAGCCCGAACTTCGCATCCAGCAGATAGGCCGCCGGCAACTGCACCCCCACCACGCAGACAATGGAAATCGCCACCGGCACCATCACCGTGCCGCTGGCGCGCATGATGCCGCCGATGATCGCCTGGAAGCCGAACACCAACAGGCTCCAGAGCATGATGTGCAACAGGTGCTGAGCCATGGTTCGCGTCGCCTCCTCCGTGAGGAATGAGGCCAGCAGCCAATGCGACAGCAAATACCCGAGCACCACCAGACCACCGGTCAGGCACACGTTGATCATCAACCCCGTGCGCAGAATCGGCCCCATGCGCTCGATGCGCCCCGCCCCAATCGCCTGCGCCCCGAGGATCGACGCGGTAATCGCAATCGACAACGCCGGGAACTGCACGTAATTGACGATCTGCGTCACCGCGCCATAGGCCGCCGTCGCCTGGGAACCGTGCTGGTTCACCAGCGCCAGAATCACCAGCTCCGACAATGACAACACCACCATCTGCAACCCGGTGGGCAAACCGATGCGCAGCACCTTGCCGAGAATCGCCATGTCCAGCTTCATCGCCGCAAAGAATTCGCGGTCCGGCGCCAGCGGATGGCCCTTGCCAATCAAGCGCCACGCCAGCAACCCCATCGCCACCAGGTTACCCACCAACCCGGCAATCGCCGCACTCTGAATCCCCATCGGCGGCAAGCCAATCCACCCGCGAATCAACGCCGGCGTCAGCGCCAACCCGACAATGGTCGACACCACCAGCGCCAACAATGGTGACAAGGTATCGCTCACCCCGCGCAGCAACTGCGTGAACAGCACAAACACCAACAGCGACGGCATGATCCACAACATCACATGGGCATACGCCACCGCATCGTCCAGCACATCCGCGGGCGTCCCCAACCCGACCAACGCCGACCGCGCAAACACACTGCCCACCACCGCCGCCGTCAACCCAATCAACACCCCCAACAACAAGGTTGCCCCGGCAATCGCCTTCACCAGATGCGTCTCCCGCGCCCCCCACGCCTGCCCGATCAACACCCCCGCGCCGGCACCGAGGCCGATCACCAGGGCGATGAAGAAAAACACGATGGGGAACATCCCCGACACCGCCGCCAACGCCTGGGTGCCAAGCATCTGGCCAATGTAGATGCTGTTGACCGTGCCGGACATGGATTGCAGGAAGTTCGACAGCACCATCGGGGCGAGGAAAAACAGGTAGGTTTTCCAGAGCGGGCGTTGGGGGTTGGGGGTTTGCATGGGCGAAGATCCATCTCGACGGCAGGAGCGATGATTAAGGATAGCGTGGGTGGCTGAAACCAAGGGGCGATGACCATCTCAGGTCTGTGTCTGGATTTCCAGCAACCTGAGGTGAAAGGTCTGAAGTTTCATCCTCAAAGGTCCTACACAAAGCTCGGAATGCCTCACCTTCCCGCGCTGATCTCGTGCGGCTTATAGTCGGCGCCGTCGCCCAGAATGGCGACCGGGTTTGGCGACCTGAACATAGAGAATGACCAACTGACGGCCTTGAGCCCATCAAACAGAGATCATTCAAAATGAATCGATACATGCCTCTCACCGGAATCGACCTGGTTCCGGCCTCCCTGCTCATCGACACCCAAGCCCCACTCGACGTCCTGCAAGCCATGGCCGATTACCGGATTCGGACAGTCACGCAGGTGCTGGAAAACATCGCCTACCGTTCCGAGCTCGGTTGCGACACGGTGGTGCTGGAAGACTTTTCCAAGCTGCTGGTCATTCCGTTGCGCGATGGTTGTGACTTGATGGATGTGATTGGTCGGCGGCTGCGGGCGCAGGTGGCGCAGTAAATGAAAACGGGCGCAGAACGCGCCCGTTTTTTTTCCGACGAGAAAAGTGGCTTGATAGACGACGCTAGCCTTTGCCTCCGCTAACACTGCCACTTCCACTGCTACTCCCACTGCCACTGCTACTTCCCTGGTCATTGTTGACCTTGACCTGTGGCCCGACGCCATCTCCCGTACGGAAGGTTGGTAACGCAACCGAGCCCACGAATTTCACGCCGTCCCAGCTGGGCAATGGCGTGGGCATCAACTGGATCTGGCCGGGGTGCTCGGAGTCCCAGCGCAGCAGCATCGAGGTGTCCTCATGCTGTGTGTTGTGGCAGTGCTCCATGTAGGTACCGGCAAACTCACGGATGCGTATGGCCATTTCGACATTGTCGCCACTGTCCGGATCGGGGCCTATCCGGTAGATATCCTTGCGCGCCCCTTTTTCCCATTCCGGTGGAGTTTTGCCCCCTCGAGTGAGAATGACCCCTTCCTCGAAGTGCACATGCACCGGGTGATCCCAGCCATTGCCGCCGTTCTGGACTTTCCAGACTTCCAGTGTGCCTTCCCCCTTGAACCCTGCCGGTGTCGGTCCAGTAGCCAGTTGTGGCGCGGCCGAAATCCGGCGCGGGTCCATGTTGAAGCCTGGGCCGCCATCGGTCTTGATCGTCCAGGGCGCAAAGTCTGTGCCGTCGGAGCGGCCGAAGATAAAGGTGCGGTGCCGCGCCTGGGCGAGCCGGGCGATATCGGCAGGGTCGTCGCGGTGCAAGGGCAGCGGGATCATGAACCTGCCCTCGGGCTTGCCAGGCTTGGCGGGCTCGAAGTCGACCGGATTCATGCTGACATCCTGGCCGGTGTAAGGCTTGACGTTCACTTGCATGAACACGCCCACGCCCGGGTCACCGTTGATCCACTGTGGCCCGTGGCTGGTTTGCCTGACGACGGGCAGGTACCTCTCGGAGAGTACATCCGCCAATGGAATGTCACGATTGGGACGCTTGCCGTTTTCATGCTCCTCGATGTTGACGAAGAAAATCCTGTCGCCCGGCTTGATGCCGTTTTTCGCGAAGTCGACGACGAGGTCATAGCGTTCGGCAACGCCCAGCATCGGCAAAATGGCATTGTTGTCCTGCCTGTCGCCGTCACCATCGAGGTCCAGGCTGCCATCGAACGGCACCGCGTGTTCCATGATATTGCCGTCGTTGGCAATCATGTGGAACGGCACCCGGTTATAGGAAACCCCGGAGTTTTTCGGGCCGGGAAACTCGCCACCATTACCATTGACCTGACGCACCAGCGCCAGCTTGAAGTAGCGGGAAACCGATCCATTGAGAATGCGCAAACGGTAGCGGCGGGCACGTACGTCCAGGAAGGGCTTGTACTCCCAGTTGGTCAGCACCTGGTCACCGAGAAAACCGTCGGTGTTGAAGGGGTTGAACCACAACTGGCCGGCCTGGTCCCAGGCCTTGTCGGCGATCGTCAAGTTGATGTCATAGTCGCGGTTACCCCAGCCCAGCGCCGAACCGCTGGGCAAGCGCAGGTTGACCCCGTCATCGACCGTCTCGTTGCCACGATCCACGGCGCTGTAGTAGTTCATCACCGTCGCATTGCCCTTGTAGACATTCTGCGCGGTGAAATCGAGCATGTGGTCGTGGAACCAGTGGCTGCTCATGGTTTCGCGCCAATCGCCACGGATCTTGATGGTGCCGTTGTTGCAGGTCTTGAAGCCGGGGGCGGCGTCGTTGACGAAAAGCTTTTCTCCGGGATCGCACGGGAACGCCGCACGCGGATCCTGAGCGCTGGTATTGATGCTGTCGTAACCGGCCAACTGGATCGGCCAGCGATAGTCGTAGTACTGGCCCGGGAAGAAGAACGCGTTGGTAAAACCGTCGCTTTCCGCAGGTGAGTGGCCGTTATGTTCATGGGTGGTGATGGTGTGCAAGCCAAAGCCCCGGTTGGCCGACGGGTCAATGGGCAAGGCATCGTAATGACGCATCAGCATCGCCTGGCCATAACGTACCTGGAGCAGTTTGGGCGGAAAGGTGCCGTCGAACGTCCACAACGCATTATGGTCCTGGACAGGCAAGTTGGGGTGAAACTGCACTTGAATGCCCTTGGTCGTGCCCTCGTTGGCCGGGTTACCGTTGGTGTTGTGATAGAGCCCGCCTGGCGCGAATTCCCCCACGGCGTAGTTATGCCGTTGCATACGGTCACGCAAGCCGCTGTTGACGTGCGCGCCGGCTTGCACCGTCTTGAAGGCGTCGCGCGGGAAAAACTCATTGAAACGCTGGTGCGACCAGCCTTTTCCCGGCGGCCGGCCTTCTGCGGGCGAATCGACCCGGCGATTGAGGAAATCCTCGATCTGCGCTTTCCAGGGGTTGCGGTCCAGCACATTGGAGAACTCTGTGGGGAAAGGCGTCAATGCCGGCTGCCTGAGAAAGGCATCCAGCGCAGCCGGCGACGGGCCGCTACGCGCCACCTTCAAGGGATCTTGCGCCGGTGCGGGGCCCACCGTCGGAACCGGAAACGGAACGGGTGACGGCGGGTCGGCTGCGTTCAGTTTGTTCGAGCCGAACTCCTCGAAAAGCTCGAGCTTCTGCGTGAACGGTTGGGCCCCGAACACTGGGCTGGCATTTCCGTTAGTGGGGATGTTGAAGCTGGTTTGCAGATTGGGTGGCAGCACATTGTCGGCCAAGGGGGTCTTGCGGTTACCGACCACGCCATTGGGCAGGTCGAAGGCGCCTACGTTTGCACGAGGCAGCTTGAGCAAGTCCCTCAAGGCGGCATTGGGGTCGGCGGGCTGATTGGTGAACGCCGACGGGTCGGTGGGAGGCGGTGGATCGGTGTTGTCGAGGGGGGCTGCCTGGGTCTGGGAAAAGCCCAGCCCCAGCATGATCACGGCAGCAGAGATACTCAGCGCCAGTCTGGTTTTGGACAATGCACCAGGATTCAACCTTCCGGTATCCAGTTTCATCGCAAACACCTCTGACGGGTTCTTCGGAGCGCGTGGCAATGCAGGTGTAACGAGCCAATGCGCCGAGCCCGGCTGGCGAAACGCTTGATTTCGAGCCGGGATGGTAACGACGCAACTTCCCTGCCAAAAATGACAGGAGGTCACCAATAGCTCTATGCCATGCTCTCCGTGTCTTTTGGCGTGTGGCAGGCGTATGAGAAGCCAGGATGAAAGCCCCGATGACGGGGAATTTCCCCCGATACAGGGTGCGATGGTGGGGGGTATTCGGGCCAAGAAAAATCGCCACTTTCTCAATGTATCGAGCGGTTGAGTCCGCAGCCGATCGCTGCTTGTAACGAGTGACTGCATAGACCGATATCGGCCTCGCCAAAGGCTCCAGCGCGTCCATGCATGCGGCCCCCTCCCCCCCGCCAATTCAGCATTCCTTGCCTCTAAATCTGACATTGTTCGCCCCTGCCCCGCCAACCCATCCAGGGATGATGGCAAACGGCTACACTCCTCACGATTTCTCAACACCTCGACCATGACGGCAACCGGTTTGCCTCAATGGTTCAAGCGATAAAAGGCTTGTCTTCCGGTATCAGTCCAACCCCAGCTTCTTCCCGGTTCGATTACATGGAGTCCGCGTACATGCCCTTCCCCCCTCGCTTCCTCGACCACTACCGCAAAGCCGACCGCATCATGCTGGGCCTGATCTGGCTGATGTTCGCTTTCGCGGTGGGCCTGGCGTTCTGGCACGACACCTTCAAGCAGGCGCTGTTGGTCGGTGGCGGTACCAGCCTGTTGTTGACGCTGCTGTATCGCGCCATCGGCGGCTCGCGGGTGATGCGCTGTTTGCTCGGCACAGGCTTGATGGTGATGGCGGCGTTGCACATCAATCAGGCCGAGGGGGTCATTGAGTCGCACTTCGGGATTTTTGCGTTGTTGGCGGTGCTTACGTTTTATCGGGACTGGCTGCCGATTCTGGCGGCGGCGGTGACGATTGCGCTGCATCACGTGGTGTTCCATGTGCTGCAGCACCAGGGTTTTCCGGTGTTTGTGATGGCACATCACGGTGGCTGGACGATGGTGTTCGTTCACGCCTTTTATGTGCTGATGGAGACGGTCGCACTGCTCTATCTGGCGCTGCACAGCCAGGCCGATGCGGTAGAGAGCCAGGACATGCTGGACAAGATGCTCGCCGCGACTTCGCAGCTGACAACCGACCCCGGCAAGGGTGACAAGGCGCGGGTGCATGTGTCGCTGGCGCAGCGGTTCGATCAGTTCCTGATGCAGATCACCGCGTTGGTGGACGGTGTGGTGCGTGACTCCAACGGCTTGGGCCAGTTGGGCCAGGAGTTGGCCAAGGCCAGCAACACGCTGGAGAAAGGCGCTAGGCATCAGCTGACGGAAATCGCGCAGATGACCGGGTCGATGCAGCGCATGGGCGATGCGATGGAGCACATCGTGGTGCAGGTCGAGCATGCCGTTGAGCATGCAGGCCAGGCCAGTGTGCAGATCACCCGCGGGCAGGAAAGCGTGCACCGTGCCCGTCAGGAAATCACCCAGCTGGCTTCGCGCCTGGAAGGCACCAACCAGACCGTGCAGGTGCTGGCCGGGCAGGCGCAGCAGATCGGTACGGTGCTGGAGGTGATCAGCAGCATTGCCGAGCAGACCAACTTGCTGGCGCTCAACGCGGCGATTGAAGCGGCGCGAGCCGGCGAGCAAGGCCGCGGCTTTGCCGTGGTGGCCGATGAGGTGCGCAGCCTGGCGCAGCGCACGGCGGTGTCGACCAAGGAAATCCGGACGATTATCGAGGCCTTGCAGCAAGGCAGCCGCAAAGCCGTGGAGGCCATGCAGGACAGCCGCGAAGGCGTGGAGCGCTGTGTCGAGGACAGTCAGTTGGCGGCGGCGATGTTGCAGGCCATCGGCAGTGACATCTCGCAGATCGATGAACTCAACGGGCGAATTTTCACGACGACCCGCGAACAATCCACGGCGAGTGTCGAGATTGTCGGGCGCTTGCAGTCGGTGCAGAGCATCGCGCAGAACACGGCGGATGATGTGCAGACACTGGCGTCGAGCAGTCGTCAACTGCCGCCGATTGCCACGCGGCTGGATGCGCTGGGGCGTACCTTTCATCAATGAGGAAGCCGTGATGGGCATGAACAATTTTTCATCCTGTCCATCACGGCCTGATTTCAATGGATGTGGCGCGCACCGTCCCATCAGCACTAATGGTTTGTTCTCGATCTACTGACAATCCCATCACATTTCGCCCGATAGCCTTGCTATTCCAGCCGCTTCTCCGTCGTCACGGTGAGCGCAACGTGCGAAATAATGATGAACCATTCGATAGTCAGGTTTCTGAAAAGTGACCGGGGTGCGCTGATCCTGCTGCTTGGCGTATCGGCGTTTCTATTGCTGTTCGGGTTGGGCGCAAGGGAGCTTTGGGGCGCGGAAACGCGTTGGGCGAACATCGCGTTGCAGATGCTGCAAACCGGCGACTATTTCGACCCTTACCTCAAGGGCATGCCCTATTACGACAAGCCGCTGCCTTCCTATTGGTTGATTACGGCCACTGCCCACCTGATGGGCGGCCTCGGGCACTGGTCACTGCGCTTGTCTTCTGTGTTGGCGGCGTGGCTGAGTATCTGGCTGGTCTATTTGATCGGTGAAAAGTTGTACAGCAAAGGCACCGGCCTGATGGCCGGCTGGTTTCTGGCGACAACGTTCTTTTTCGTGTTCTGGGCCCGGGTCGCCACGGCGGACGTGCTGACGGTTTGCGGAGTGTTGGCCGCTGTCTGGTGGTACTGGCGCGGGCCGGACGACACCCGGCTGAGTCGCTACAACGTGTTTTTCCTGATGCTGGCGCTGACGTCGCTGTTCAAGGGCTTGATCGGGTTCATCCTGCCGGGGCTGATGCTGTTGCCGCACCTGCTCAGCGAAAAGCGCTGGAAAAACCACCTCAATCCACGGCTGTTTCTGGCGATGCTGGTGGGCGGTGTGGTCTACATGCTGCCGTTCTTGCTGTCACACCGTTATGGCACGCCGACTTATGGTCCGAGCGGATTGGGCCTGGTGTTTCAGGAGAACGTGGTTCGGTTTTTCAAGCCGTTCGACAACATCGGCCCGATCTACACCTATCTGCTGTATCTGCCGGTCTACACCCTGCCCTGGGCGCCCTGCTGGATGCTCGGCCTGTGGGTGGCCGTGCGCAGCTGGAAGCACACCGAACCCAATGTTCGCTGGCTCATCGGGGGCCTGGGGTTGCTGTTCCTGTTCTTCACCGCCAGTGGCAGCCGGCGCAGCTATTACGTATTACCGCTGGTGCCGTTCGCGCAATTGCTGGCGGCCTGGTGGGTCACCCGGCGCATGGCGGCGCGTGAAGCGGCCGGCAAAGCCGGCGGGCCCGGTTGGACCCAGGGCATTGCCGGGGCGGCCGGGTTCCTGTTTGTGGTCCTTGGCGTCGTCTATCCCTGGACCAACAGCGGCGCCGGCGGTGTCATGCAATTCACCCAGGATGTACGCGCCGAAGCCGTCAAGACGGCGCCGTGGAACGAATGGCGCATGGTGCTGGTGGATGTCGACAACAAGCTGCCCATGTACCTGCAGAATCATGGCTCGCCGTTCTACTACGTGCTCCCGGATTCGGACATCCCACAAACCGGCGACACAGCGGCGCTGATGGCGTGGCTGGAAAAGAAAAGTGGCGAGACCTGGAATCCCGAGCGCACGATCATCGTCGAGCAATACAAGGACCTGAAACAATTGCCGCTGGAGTATCTGACGGCGGACCATCAACTGATTACCACCAAGCCCAACAACGGCGCCCGGTTGTTTCATGCGCATGAGAATGGCAGTGCGGCGTTTATTCCCTATGGGAAAACGGCGGTGGCCGGGCAAGCGGTAACGCAAGCATTGGATCAATGATGTTTGGAGGTGAGCCATCAATAAAAACGGGCTCCTAAGGGGCGTCCGATTGTTGAGATACGACAGTCCACCGGTCGCGGCAAATTTGCTCTATAGATTCATTACATCTACATTTGAATCTACAGATTCAAATAGAGCACGCAAGCATGGCCGTCTCCATCCAAGCCCAATCCTTCACAAAAAACCAATGCGTCACCGGCCTGCGCGCCGCCGTGAGCATTCTGGAAAAGTGGCAGGCCAGCAGTGACCAAGCCTGTCGCATCCTGCGCATTTCCCGCAGCACCTACACCCGCGCCCGTCAGCGTGACCCGGACTGGGCGGTGGCATTGGATGCAGACCAGATGCAGCGCATCAGTTTTGTACTGAACATTCACGCCACGCTGCGCTTGGTGTTCGACAACCCGGACAACGTGTACGGCTTTGCCTCGATGGCCAACGACAACGAATTTTTCAATGGCCGCAGCCCGCTGGAGATCATGGCCCAGGGCGACATGATTGCGCTGTATGAAACCTTCCGCCGCATCGACATGTTGCGGGGTGCGCAATGGTGATGGCGAGTGAGCTGGCGGTATTTGCCGGTCAGTCGTTGCAGGCGTATCGCCTGGTCAATTCGAAGTTTCCGCCGATTGCGTTGTTTGATGACGTGGCGGACGCGGATGAGTTTGAGGTGCTGTTCGAGATTCAGGCGCTGACCAATCCGCGGTTGAAGAATGAAGTGGGTCAGCTGGAGTTGATTGCGCGCAGCGAGATCCCGTTCGGGATTGCCGGGTGCTCTTACGCCATTGCGCCGTTTACCCATGTCAATCCGGCGGGGTCGCGCTTCAGTGACGGCAGTTTCGGGGTGTTGTACCTGGCGGATTCGATGGAAGCGGCGTTGGCCGAAGTGCGGCATCACCAGGCTCTGTATTGGTCGAAGGTGCCGAGCCTGAACTATGAGCGGTTTGTGTTCCGCGGGTTGGCCTGTGCCTTTGGCGATGGCGGAATGAAGGACGCCACCGCCCTGCCGTTGGCCGATCCGGTGTATGCGTCGGACGATTACAGCCATTCCCGCGTGCTGGGGCGGGCGGTGCGGGACGCCGGTTGTCCCGGGTTGCGCTATCACTCGGTGCGGATGCCGGGCAGTCATTGCTGGGCGTTGATGACGCCGAGGCCCGTGTCCTCGATCATTCAAGCGGCGCATTACGAGATGGTCTGGAATGGGCAGATCACCAGCGTCAGCCAGATCAGCGAGGCTTGAGCCCCGTTGTCAGGCACATGAAAACCTGTGGGAGCGAGCTTGCTCGCGATTGCTGTGTGTCAATCGACACAGATGTTGAATGTGAAACTGCCATCGCGAGCAAGCTCGCTCCCACATGGATCTGCGATCCATTGACCGCATCGATAGTCACCATCATTTCAATGAAGTTCTCTTAAAAAATCCCCGGCGTAACATCTGCTCCATACCAACCCATCAGCACCCCGGAGCACACCATCATGAAACGCCAAACCCTGCTCAGCATCGCTTTCTCGGTTTTCGCAGTTAACGCTTTCGCCGCAAGCTCTGCTCAACCTGTGGTCGCAGAAGGTGGCTCGGATCGTCTGATTGAAAGCCGTGTGGCCGAGGGTGGTTCCGATCGCCTGATCGAGAATCGCGTGGCTGAAGGTGGTTCGGATCGTCTGCTGGAAAAACGTGTTGCCGAAGGCGGTTCCGACAAACTGCTGGAAAACCGCGTCGCTGAAGGTGGTTCCGACAAACTGTTGCAGAACCGCGTCGCTGAAGGTGGTTCCGACAAACTGCTGCAGAACCGCGTCGCCGAAGGCGGTTCCGACAAACTCCTGCAAAACCGCGTCGCTGAAGGCGGTTCGGATCGTCTGATCGAAAGCCGCGCTGTCTGAATGCAGTGCTTTACCGCAGGACTCAACGAAAAGCCCGGCCTCAACAGCCGGGCTTTTTCGTGGCTCACTGTTTGATGGGTGTAACGAGCACCTTTTCCTCGGTGTCGAGGACGAACACCGCCAACAGGCGTGCCGGTTGGGTGTCACTGGCGTTGGCGCTGACCAGGTGCACGGAACCCGGCTCCTCTACGAAGTTTTCGCCGACCTTGTAGATCTTTTCCGGCTGGCCTTTGACCTGGATGCGAAACGAGCCTTCCAGCACCGTCGCATAGATGAAGGCTGTTTTCGGATGGGTGTGGGCCGGTGACGCGGCACCCGGCCCATACTCAACGACCACGCCCCTCATGCTTTTGCCAGGGATGTTGGGAATGGGACGGTCGAACACCACCGTGACCTTGCCGGGGGGCGGCTCGGCGGCCGAGGCGGCGCTGATCGAGAGCGCTGCGAACACAGCGGCCATTAGCAATCGGGTAACCATGGGACTTCTCCTGGATGGGTAGGTATATGTGAGGTGCGATGCGTTACTGCGCTGTCGACCGGGCCAGCCAGTCGTCGAAGCGGATCGCGCCCAGGCGTGCGTTCTTGCCGGTGACCAACGATTGATCGTTGAGCACGGCGCCGAAGTAACGGGCATGTACATCCGGCACGACCTTGCGGTTGTCCTGGGTGGCTCGCAGATAGCGCCTGGCCAGTTCGTCGATCGGCATGGTTTCCGGGCCGCCGACTTCCACCGTGCCATTGACCGGTGCTGCCAGCACGACATCGGCCAGCGCCGCTACCACGTCGTCGGAGGCTATCGGCTGGATCAGCGCCGGCGAAGCACGAATCTCATCGCCAACGGCAAACGACTGGACAATGCCGCCGGCAAACTCGGAGAACTGCGTGGCACGCACAATGGTGTAGGGAATGCTGGACGCCTTGATAAGGGCCTCCTGCGTGACCTTGGCCCGGAAATAACCGGTATCGGGAAGCCGTTCGCTGCCGACAATCGACAGGGCAACGTGATGACGAACCCCGGCAGCGGCTTCGGCGGCCAGCAGGTTACGGCTCGATGTTTCAAAGAAATCGAGAACGGCCTGGTCCTCCCACGACGGCGCGTTCGCCACGTCGACCACCACATCAGCACCATCCATCGCTTCAGCCAGGCCTTCGCGGGTGATGCTGTTCACGCCCGTGCTGGGGCTCGCGGCGAGCGCATCATGGCCGCGCTCGCGAAGGGTGTTCACAAGTTTCGATCCGATGAGGCCGGAGCCTCCGATGACGACGATCTTCATGACTGTTCTCCACTGGTCGACTGCAACCATTGCGTCGGTGTAGAGAGATTGCCTGCACGCACAAGGCAAGTCCTTGCGCCGGGCTTGGGTTTGCCTTGGCGAGCGCTTGGATTTTTGTCCAAGGCAACTGACGGTCGTCCAGCCTCCCTTGCCGCTGACGGTGCAGCGACTGACGAGCTGCCGTATCATTCTTTGCAGTCACAACCAGCCGCCCGGGATGCCCGTCTTGCCATTCAGTTTTGAAGATTACGTACTCGATCAGGAACGCCGGGAGCTGACCCTGCGCGGGCAAGTCGTGGCCGTCGGACCGCAGGTCTTCGACTTGTTGCTGCTGTTCGTCAACAATCCCGACCGCGTCGTCAGCAAGGACGAACTGCTCAAGACTGTGTGGGGCGACCGGATCGTTTCGGAATCGACGATCACCAGCCACATCAATGCCGTGCGCAAGGCCATCGGCGATACCGGTGAGGAGCAGCGCCTGGTGCGCACCGTCGCCCGCAAAGGCTACCGCTTCGTTGGCCGGATCAATGGCGACTCGACCGGGCAAGCGCGACAGCCCGAGAACGATGAATACCCGACCGCCGCCCCGAAGCCACCCCCCTCCCCTGCGCTGGTCCTGCCGGAAAAACCCTCGATCACCGTCCTGCCCTTCCAGAACCTGAGCGGCGATCCGGAGCAGGAATACTTCGCCGACGGCGTCGTGGAGGACATCATCGCCGCCCTGTCGCGTCTTCGCTGGCTGTTCGTCATCGCGCGCAATTCGAGCTTCACCTACAAGGGCCAGACGGTGGACGCCCAAGGCGTTGGCCAGGCGCTGGGCGTGCGCTACGTGCTCGAAGGCAGCGTGCGCAAGAGCGGGAACAAGCTGCGCATTACCGGGCAACTGATCGACGCGACAAGCGGTACGCACCTCTGGGCCGAGCGCTTCGAAGGCCTGCTGGACGATATCTTCGAGCTGCAGGACCAAATCACCGAAAGCGTCGTCGGCGCGATCGCGCCGCAACTGGAGCGGGCAGAAATCGAACGCGCCAAGCGCAAGCCGACGGAAAGCCTGGACGCCTACGACTACTACCTGCGGGCCATGGCAAAACTGCACAGCGGCGGCCGGGAAGCCATCGAGCAGGCGCTGCCGATGTTCTACCAGGCCATCGAGCTCGATGGGGAATTTGCCTCGGCCTATGGCATGGCTGCCTGGTGCCACTTCTGGCGCAAGCTCAATGGCTGGATGGGCGATCGGCCTGCGGAAATCGCCGAGGGTATACGACTGGCGCGGCTGGCGGTGGCCCTCGGCCGCGATGATGCCGTCGCGTTGACCCGGGGCGGACATGCGCTGGCCCATCTCGCCGGCGAAGTCGACGGCGGCATTGCACTGCTCGACCGGGCGCGCCTGCTCAACCCCAACCTCGCCCCCGCCTGGTTTCTGGGCGGTATCCTGCGGGCGCTGCGCGGCGAAACGGACGCAGCCATCGAGCATCTGAACCATGCGGTTCGCTTGAGCCCGCTGGACCCGGAAATGTTCAGGATGCAGGTCGGCATGGCGCTCGCGCATTTCTTCGCCGGGCACTTCGATGCCGCGGCGGCCTGGGCGGACAAGGCACTGGGCAACCTGCCCAGCCTGCTGGTCGCCGCGGCACTGGTGGCGGCCAGTCATGCGCTCGGCGGTCGAATGGACAAAGCGAATCTGGCGATGCAACGCCTGCTAGCGCTGGATCCCTCTTTGCGCCTGTGCGCCCTCAAGGACTGGCTGCCCATTCAACGGCCCGAGGATTTCGCCCGTTTCGTCGAGGGATTGCGCCTGGCGGGATTGCCGGAGTAAAGGCGACCACCCTTGACCTGTAGGAGCGAGCCTGCTCGCGATGGTCGTCAACGATGACACGGGTCTTCTGATTAAACGCGGTGTCCTGAAGTCCATCGCGAGCAAGCTCGCTCCTACAGGGGGCCAGGTCGTGCATTAGCTTTTACCTGGCAATAGTTGCACATTGCTACGGTAGGCTAAGCTTTGAGCAACTCGTTGCTCATGATGCTCGGTTCTGCAGGTTTTGGGTGTTTCTGGAGAGCGTCTGCAACAGCGATCTCAGACTGGCCAAAACCTTTCACGCAGGATTGCCGTGATGACCGAGCCCCTCCTCAGCTTTGATGCACTCAAACGCGCCGCTGCCGCCGGCGAAATCGACACCGTGCTGGTCTGCATGGTCGACATGCAGGGACGCCTGGTCGGCAAGCGCTTCCAGGTCGAGTTTTTCATCGACAGCGGCCACGAAGAAACCCATTGCTGCAACTACCTGTTGGCTGACGACATCGACATGGAGCCAGTGCCGGGTTACGCCGCAGCCAGTTGGAGCAAGGGCTACGGCGATTTCGTGCTCAAGCCCGATATGTCCACCCTGCGGCGCGTGCCCTGGCTTGAGTGCACGGCGCTGGTGCTGTGCGACGTGCTCGATCATCACCATCGCCAGGACCTGCCCCACAGCCCGCGGGCGATTCTGAAAAAGCAGGTCGAGCGCCTGCGCGAGCGTGGCTATACCGGCATGTTTGCCTCGGAACTCGAGTTCTATCTGTTCGATGAGAGCTACGAGGCGATCCACAAACGCAACTATCACAAACCGAAAACCGCCGGCCATTACATCGAGGACTACAACATCCTCCAGACCACCCGCGAAGAGCCGGTGCTGCGGGCGATTCGCAAGCATCTGCAGGCCTCGGGCATTCCCGTGGAAAACTCCAAGGGCGAATGGGGCCCGGGCCAGGAAGAAATCAACATCCGCTACGCCGATGCGATGACCATGGCCGACCACCACGTCATCATCAAGCACGCCTGCAAAGAGATCGCGCAGTTGCAGGGCAAGGCGATCACCTTCATGGCCAAGTGGCGCTACGACGCCGCCGGTTCCAGCAGTCATATCCATAATTCACTGTGGGACAAGAACGCGAAGAAGCCGCTGTTCTTCGACGCGAAAGCCGAGTTCGGCATGTCGAAACTGATGCGTGCCTGGGTCGCCGGGCAGCTCAAGTACGCCAACGACATCACCTGTTTTCTCGCGCCCTACATCAACTCCTACAAGCGCTTCCAGGCCGGCACGTTTGCGCCGACGCGGGCGGTGTGGAGCCGCGACAATCGCACCGCCGGCTTTCGCTTGTGTGCCGAAGGCAGCAAGTCCATCCGCATCGAATGCCGCATCGGCGGCGCCGACCTCAACCCCTATCTGGCCTTCGCCGCGTTGATCGCAGCGGGCTTGGCCGGCATCGACGAAAAGCTCGATCTCGTCCCGCCATTCGAAGGGGATGCCTACCAGGACGAGCATTTGCCGGAAGTGTCCAAGACCCTGCGCGAGGCGAGCGCCGCCCTCAAGGCCTCCGCCATGTTGCGCGAGGCGTTCGGCGATGAGGTGGTCGACCATTACGTGCACACCGCCGAGTGGGAACAGAAAGAGTACGACCGGCGAATCACCGACTGGGAACTGCAGCGCGGCTTCGAGCGCTATTGAGAACATCATGACTGCGAAGGTGCAATTGATCTCCCCGGTCGATGGCCGGGTGTACGTCGAACGAGAGATGGCCGATGCGGCGCAGGTCGAGCAGGCGCTGACCGCCGCTGCCAGCGCACAGGCGGCATGGCAACGCCGCTCACTGAGCGAACGCGCAGCATTGTGCAGCGCCGCAGTGGACGCGATGTTGTCGATGCAGGCCGACATCGTGCCGGAACTGGCCTGGCAGATGGGGCGCCCGGTGCGCTATGGGGCTGGCGAACTGCGCGGTTTTGCCGAACGCGCCCGACACATGATCGCCATCGCGCCGCAAGCGCTGGCCGCTGTAGAGCCGGAGCCAGTGGCGGGTTTTCGACGCTACATCAAACGCGAGCCGCTGGGCACGGTGCTGGTGGTTGCGCCGTGGAACTACCCCTATTTGACGGCGGTGAACACGATCATCCCGGCGCTGATGGCCGGCAACAGCGTGATCCTCAAGCATGC
Source organism: Pseudomonas laurylsulfatiphila (assembly GCF_002934665.1). Classification (GTDB taxonomy): domain Bacteria; phylum Pseudomonadota; class Gammaproteobacteria; order Pseudomonadales; family Pseudomonadaceae; genus Aquipseudomonas; species Aquipseudomonas laurylsulfatiphila. The sequence goes on from NZ_NIRS01000001.1 coordinate 806,360, forward strand.
GTCGCAGACCCTGCTGGTGGGTGAGCGTTTCGCCGAGGCCATGCGCCGCGCCCATCTGCCGGATGGCCTGTTCCACAACCTGCTGCTCGATCATCGGCAGACCGCCGCGATCATTGATTCGGGTCGGGTACAGCAGGTCAATTTCACCGGTTCAGTCGATGCCGGCAAGGCCATGGAAAGCGCCGCCACGGGACGCTTCATCGGCGTGGGCCTGGAGCTCGGCGGCAAGGATCCGGCCTACGTGCGGGCTGACGCCAACCTCGAGCATGCGGTGGAAAACCTGGTGGACGGCAGCTTCTTCAATTCCGGGCAGAGTTGCTGCGCGGTGGAACGCATCTATGTCGACCAGAAAATCTTCCCGGCGTTTGTCGAGCGCTTCGCCGAACTGACCCGCCAGTACGTGCTGGGCAACCCGCTGGACGAAGCCACCACCCTCGGTCCGATGGTGACACCGGGCGCCGCCTTTTTCGTGCGTGGCCAGATCGCCGAAGCACTGGCCCAGGGCGCGACGGCGCTGATCGATCCGCAGGCCTTCAGCGCCGACGTGCCGGGCAGCGCCTACCTCGCGCCGCAGGTCCTGGTCGATGTCAGCCATCAAATGTCGGTCATGCGCGATGAAAGCTTTGGTCCGGTGGTCGGCATCATGCCGGTGGCCAACGATGACGAGGCCATTGCCTTGATGAACGACAGTGAGTTCGGACTCAGCGCGTCCATCTGGACCGGGGACCTCGCAGCGGCCGAACGCCTGGGCAACCAGATCGCCACCGGCACGCTGTTCATGAACCGCTGCGATTACCTGGACCCGGCGCTGGCCTGGACCGGCGTGAAGAACAGCGGGCGTGGCGTCACTCTGTCGTCACTGGGCTACGAGCACCTGACCCGGGCCAAATCCTTTCATCTGCGTCACGAGGTGTAGACCATGAACCTGACTGGAAACTGGAACTACCCCACGAGCGTTCGGTTCGGCGTCGGGCGCATCGCCGAGCTGGCCGACGTCTGTCGCAGCCAGGGTATCGAGCGCCCCTTGCTGGTCACCGACAGCGGCCTGGCGCGCGCGCCGATCACCACGGCGGCACTGGACGCGCTGCGCGCCGCCGGCCTGGGTGTGGCGTTGTTCTGTGACCTCAAGCCCAACCCGGTGGAAGCCAACCTGGCCGGCGGGCTCGACGCCTGGCGCGCCGGCAAACATGACGGTGTGATCGCCTTCGGCGGCGGCAGTGGCCTGGACATGGGCAAGCTGATTGCCTTCATGAGCGGCCAGACGCGCCCGGTCTGGGACTTCGAAGACATCGGCGACTACTGGACCCGCGCCGACGACAGCCGCATCGCCCCGGTCATAGCCGTGCCGACCACGGCGGGGACCGGCTCGGAAGTCGGTCGTGCGGCGGTGATCATCGACGAGCGCACCCACACCAAACGCATCATCTTCCACCCGAAAATGATGCCACGGGTGGTCATCAGTGACCCGGCCCTCACCGTCGGCATGCCCGCCAAGGTCACCGCCGGCACGGGCATGGACGCGTTATCCCACTGCCTGGAAGCGTACTGCGCCCCCGGTTTTCATCCCCTGGCCGATGGCATTGCGGTGGAAGGCATGCGCCTGGTGGCCAACGCCCTGGTGAAAGCGGTACACACGCCGTCGGACCTCGAGGCGCGCGCACAAATGCTCGCGGCGGCGGCCATGGGCGCCACGGCATTCCAGAAAGGCCTGGGCGGGATGCATGCGCTTTCCCATCCGGTGGGTGCGCTGTACGACACCCATCACGGCATGACCAACGCCACCTTCATGCCCTATGTCCTGCAATTCAATCGCACGGCCATCGAGGAGCGCATCACCCGCCTGGCGGCGTACCTGCGCCTGCCCTCCCCGGGGTTCGACAGTTTCCTGGCCTTCGTCCTCAAGCTGCGCAAGGACATCGGCGTGCCCCATACCCTGGTTGAACTGGGCGTGGATGACCGGCAGGCCGACCTGATCGCGGACATGGCGATTGTCGACCCCTCTGCAGGTGGCAACCCGCTGCCCTTGACCCGGGACGGCGTGGCAAAGATTTTCGACGCGGCACTTCACGGCCGTCTGTAGGAGCGAGCCTGCTCGCGATGGACGTCAACGATGACGCGGGGAGCCTGACACCCCGCGTCGTCCTCAAGTCCATCGCGAGCAGGCTCGCTCCTACAGAAAACCAAGGTCGAGCCTACGGCGGCTCAGTTCGGCCTGTCCAAAACCTGAAAAGGGGCACACAACAATGAACCCAACAAGCCAGCCGGGCACCGAGGCGCATGACGAGGACGTCAAGGTGCTGCACAGCATGGGCTACGCCCAGCAACTCTCACGACGAATGGGCGTTTTCTCCAACTTCGCCATTTCCTTTTCGATCATCTGCATCCTCTCCGGTGGCATCAACTCACTGGCCCAGGGCACCTCGGGCGCGGGCGGCATATCCATCGGGATCGGCTGGCCGATCGGCTGCCTGATCTCCGGGGTATTCGCCATGGCCATGGCGCAGATCTCCTCGGCCTACCCCACCGCTGGCGGCCTGTACCACTGGGGCTCGATCCTCGGTAACCGCTTCACCGGCTGGCTGACCGCGTGGTTCAACCTGCTGGGGCTGGTCACGGTGCTGGGGGCGATCAACGTCGGTACCTATTACTTCTTTTTCGGTGCCTTCGGACCGGCACTGGGCATGGAGGACACGACCACGGTCCGGGTGATTTTCCTGGCAATCCTCACGGGCCTTCAGGCCTTGTGCAACCACTTGGGTATCGGCCTGACGGCCAAGCTCACCGACTTCTCCGGTTACCTGATCTTCGCCACGGCGCTGGCGCTGACCATCGTCTGCCTGATCTCGGCACCCAGCTACGAATTCGCAAGGCTGTGGACCTTCGGCAACTATTCCGGCGAAGCGGGCGGCAGCGTCTGGCCGCAGGTCTCCAACGGCTGGGTTTTCATGCTCGGCCTGCTGTTGCCGATCTACACCATCACCGGCTATGACGCCTCGGCGCATACCTCCGAGGAAACCCGCAACGCGGCCATGTCGGTGCCCCGCGGCATGGTCATGTCGGTGGTCTGGTCGCTGCTGTTCGGCTGGCTGATGCTCAGCGCGTTCGTGCTGATGCTGCCGAGCATGGACGAGGCGGCCAAGCAAGGCTGGAACGTGTTTTTCTGGGCCATGAACACCCAGGTCAACCCGACCTTGAAACTGGTGCTCTACGTGGCGATTTTCGTCTCGCAGGTGCTCTGCGGGCTGGCCACCGTCACCTCGGTTTCACGCATGATCTTTGCCTTCTCCCGGGACGGTGGCCTGCCTTGCTCCAAAGCCCTGGCCTCGGTCTCGCCGACCTTTCGCAGCCCGGTGGCGGCCATCTGGACCGGTGCCACCCTCGCCGTCCTGTTCGACTGGGGCTCGTCGGTGATCTCGGTCGGGGCAACGCCGGTCTACACGATCGTGGTGTCCTGCACGGTGATCTTCCTGTTCTTCTCCTTCGCCATCCCCATCGTGCTCGGCCTGTTTACCTACGGGACGTCGAAGTGGCCGACCATGGGGCCGTGGAACATGGGGCGATTCTGGTACTCGGTGTTCGCCATCCTCTCGATCCTGTCGATGATCATCATATTCGTCATCGGCATCCAGCCACCGAACGATTGGGCGCTGTACATCACTATCGGTTTCCTGGTCCTGACCGCCATCGTCTGGTTCGGTTTTGAAGCCCGGCGCTTCCAGGGGCCACCGGTGGGCGACATGATCGTCAAGCGCCAGGCTGAAATTGCCGCGGCGGAAGCGGCGTTGAACAGGAAATAGGCGAATGATGAGTAACCTGTGGGAGCGAGCTTGCTCGCGATGAGGGCCTAAAGTTCAACATCAATGTTGACTGACCCATCGCTATCGCGAGCAAGCTCGCTCCCACAAGGATTGCAGTGTTCAAACCTTTAACTGATCGGCATTACCCGATCAGCCGGGCTTTTTTGCAGGCTGATGATCTATCCTGTGCCTCCCCCCCGATTCCATCCCGGAGACACCTGTGCCCGCCCTCACCGCCCGCGAGGTTTACCAGCCGTTGCGCGATGCCGCCCAGGGTATTCGCACCTTCAAGCGTATCGATGAATACTGCACGTCGAACCTTGTACGGGTCGACATCGACGGCTGGCGCCTGTTGCTCGATGTCGACGCCGGCCACTTGCGCCACTGCCTGCACGGCCAATGCCCCGATGGCCGCGAGTATGCGTTCGACAACGGGCAGCGCTTCGGCACCGACCCGGTGAGTTTGCTCAGCACCTGGGAACTGGCGCAGATTGAACGGTTGCTGGCCTGAATCATTCGCAACCTGTCGTTCCCTGGCCGCACTTGTGATACACAAGCCGGAGTGATTCTTGCGTCCAAGGAGATTCCGTCCATGCCCCGTTCCCCACGCCTATCGCCCTGGCTGGCCTGCACCCTGCTCGGTTTGTTCGCTGGCGCTGCCCAGGCCGGCACGACGCCCCCGGCACCCGATGCCCTGCAACCCTTGCTGGCGACGATGAATGAGCGCTTGTACATCAGTGAGCTGGTGGCGCTGACCAAGTGGGACAGCGGCAAACCGGTCCAGGACAATGCCCGGGAAGCGCAAGTCATCGCCAACGCGCGCAAGCAGGCGGACCAGCGCAAGCTCGACCCCGACGATGTCGCCGACCTGATCGCTGCCCAGATCGAAGCCAGCAAACTGGTGCAATACGGCCGGCTCGCGCAATGGCAAGCGGCGCACAAGGCACCGGACACGCCACGACCGGACCTCAACAACGACATCCGGCCCAAACTCGACAAGCTGCAGAACCTGCTGCTCAATCAGTACGCTGCGTTCCTGCCCTACCGCAAAGACCCGAACTGTCCGCAATGGCTGGCCACCGAGCGCTCCGCGCTGATCAAGGATTACCTGCATGGGCAGGCAATGATTCGTGCGACCGGGGAGCTGTGCATCGTTGGTCGATGACATTGCCTACTGTAGGAGCGAGCTTGCTCGCGATGGTCGTTAACGATAACGCGGGTTTACTGGCTAAACGCGGCGCTCTTGAGTCCTTCGCGAGCAAGCTCGCTCCTACAGGGTTCAGGCCTTACGCGGGCACGCCAAATGTAAAACACCCTTTACACCGCTGAAAAACCCGCCGATCATGTAAAGGGTCTTTTACATCAGGAAAAAAGCAATGAAACGCTATTACATGGAAATGGGCGCCGCAGCAGCGCTGTACTCGGTACTGCTGATCCTGTCGGTCATCCTGCTCAAGGATCAGCAGGACATGGCAATGGCGCTGAAGATCGTTATCACGCTGTTGCCGGTGATTCCTGCGGGGCTGATGTGTTGGGCAACATGCGCACGCTGGACGAAATGCACTTGCGTATCCAGTACGAAGCGCTCGGTTTTGCCTTTGCCGCTTCGGCGCTGCTGACTTTCACTTACGGCTTTCTGGAGAATGTCGGCTTTCCACACGTATCCTGGGTCTGTGTGTGGCCAGTGATGGGCCTGATGTGGATGATCGGGCTCAGGCTGGCCAAGCGGCGCTACCAATGAAAAACCGTCTCAAGGAACTGCGTGCCGAACGCAAGTGGTCGCAGGTCGATCTGGCGGCGTTGTTGAATGTTTCGCGGCAGACCATCAATGCCATCGAAAATGGCCGCTATGATCCCAGCCTGCCCTTGGCGTTCCAGATTGCCCGGGCATTTGCGCTGCCTATCGAGCGTATTTTCGATGACGAGTTCGCCGGCTAATTCTCACTCTTCAATCAGGCAACTGCCCATGAGCCATAAGGAAACCCTCGCCAAAGTCCTGCTCGGCCCGGTGTTGCTTGCGCAAGGTCTCTACACCAGGCGAATGACGCCGAGGCTGCCGGAGGCCGAAGGTGAACGCCAGGGCGAGGCCGGCAGCGGCGATGTTCTGCGGTTGTTGATTGTCGGCGACAGCGCCGCGGCGGGTGTGGGGGCGGCGACTCAAGGTGAAGCCCTCAGCGGTCGGCTGGTCGAGCGCCTGGCCGAGGATTATCAGGTGTCGTGGAAACTCTGGGCGCGCACCGGTCTGGATTCGCAAGGGTTGCTGGAGCTGCTCGAACAGCACGCCCCCGAGCCGTTCGATGTGGCGCTGTTGTCGATTGGCGTCAACGATGTCACCAGCACACTCGCGGTAGATCAGTGGCTCGCTCGGCAACGGCGCTTGATGGCGCTGTTGTGCGATAAGTTCGCGGTGAAGCAGATTGTGCTGTCGCCGCTTCCGCCGATGCACCTGTTCCCCGCCCTGCCGCAGCCGCTGCGCTGGTTTCTGGGGTTCAGGGCGCGTCGTTTCAACGCACGGCTTGCGGATCTGGCCGCAGGCGTGGATCAATGTACGATGTTGACCACCCCGCTGACGCCCGAACCGGGCTTGATGGCCAGCGATGGTTTTCATCCGGGGCCGATGCTTTATCGTCAATGGGCCGACGATGCCGCCAGGGTTATCGGCCAACGTTTTAGCACCACAACAATAAAAACAGGAGTTGAAGATGTCTGAGCTGAACCTGAACCCTAATGTCGCCGCGTCCCTGAAGCAGTGGCACGCGATGCTCGGCAACCGCGACTTGAGCGCTTTGCCCGAACTGCTCGATCCGCAGGCGGTGTTCCGCTCGCCGATGGCGCACACGCCGTATCCGGGGGCGCCGGTGGTGTCGATGATCCTCAACACGGTCATGAACGTGTTCGAGGACTTTGCCTATCACCGCGAGCTGGCGACGGCGGATGGCTTGAACGTGATTCTCGAATTCAGCGCCAGGGTCGGCGAGAAAGAGCTCAAGGGTATCGACATGATCCGCTTCAACGAACAGGGCAAGATTGTCGAGTTTGAAGTGATGGTGCGGCCGCTGAGTGGCTTGCAGGCGTTGGGTGAGGAGATGGGGCGGCGCCTTGGTGCGTATCTGAAGTCCACAAAAGCCTGAGTCAGCAAATTACCCTGTGGGAGCGGGCTTGCTCGCGAAGGCGGTGCACCAGTCGATAGAGATGTTGACTGACACTCCGCTTTCGCGAGCAAGCCCGCTCCCACAGGCTTTGTGTACAGCCTGGAGTCTTACACCATCGGCTGATGACTGGTCACGCAGTGAATCCCTCCACCACCGGCGGAGATCGCGTCGATGTCGAGCTGCACCACCTTGCGGTCCGGGTAGAGTTCGGACAGCAGGTCGAAGGCCTTGGCATCCGCTTCCTGGTCGCCGAATTGCGGCGCAATGATCGCGCCGTTGATCACGAAGTAGTTGATGTAGCCAGCGGCGAAGTCCTGGTTGTCCTTGCTGAACTGGCTGTTGCGCGGGTTGAGCGGTGGCGAAACGGTATGCACCTGCAATTTGCGGCCATCGGCATCCGTGGCGTTTTCCAGGATCTTCAGATGGGCGCGAGTGACCTTGTAGTCGTAGGACTCTGGGTCGTTGTCGAGGTTGGCGATCACCACCCCGGGCTTGACGAAGCGCGCATAGAAGTCGACGTGGGCGTCGGTGATGTCCTTGCCCTTGATGCCCGGCAGCCAGATGATTTTGCGCAGGCCCAGGCGTTCCTTCAGCTCCGCTTCGACCTCGGCCTTGCTCCAGTCGGGGTTGCGATTGCGGTTGATCCAGCTGCTTTCGGTCATGATCCCTGTGCCGTGGCCATCCACTTCGATACCACCGCCCTCGCCCACCAGTTCGCTGCGTTGGTACTCGGCCTTGGCGTTTTGCGCGACCAGGGCGGCCAATTGCGCATCGTCCTCATGCTGCTGTTTGTTGCCCCAGCCGTTGAAGTTGAAGTCCACGGCGCCGAGGTGGCCGTTGTCATCGACGACAAAATTGGCGCCGATGTCGCGCATCCAGATGTCGTCCAGTTCGGTGATCACGAAGGTCGTGTTGCGGCTGCCGCATTTGGCTTCGGCCAGGCGCCGTTCGCTTTGGCGACAGAACACCGTGACCGGCTCGTATTCGGCGATGCTGCGGGCGATCCGGCCAAGGGCGTCTTGCACGTGGGGCGTGAAGTCCTCCCAGATCGCGGCCTGTGCCCCGAAGGCGATGAAGGCCCGCTGGTGTTTTTCACCTTCATCGGGCATGTACCCGTTGCCTTTGCCGGCCGCTCGTACCGGCAGAGCGGCAAAGCCCAATCCCATGGAGGCCACCGCGCCCAGCCCGGCGATGACCGATACCTGCTTGATGAATATTCGACGTGTCGGCATGTGTTTTCCTGAAATCCGGGGTTTGGCCGGCCCGCGGGCCGGCCGGTGATCAATTGACCGTAGCAGTCTTGAACTTGGTCCAGGTGCGCATGCGCGCACGCATGTCGGCCTGGGGGATGTCCTTTCCGGGAATCAACCGCGCGTAGGTGGCTTCATCGAGGTAGATGTCCGGGTTGTTGCGCATCGCGGCATCGACGTCCGGCCGCGCCTTGGCGTTGGAGGTCGGGTAGCCGGTGAAGTTGCTGATGGCCGCCATGTTTTGCGGGCGCATCACGAAGTTGATGAACGCGTAGGCGTATTCCGGGTGCCGGGCGTCGACGGGAATGGCCATGGTGTCCATCCACACCGTGGTGCCTTCGCGGGGAATGCGGTAGTGGAAGGTGGTTTTCTTGCCGGCGCTGTCGGCCGTGCGCTGCGCCTGGGTCATGTCGCCGCTGTAGCCGAGGGACATGCACAGGTTGCCATTGACCAGATCGGTCACCGGTTGCGACTGGAATTTGCGCACGTACGGCCGCACCTTCATCAGCAACTCACTGGCCGCCGCCAGGTCCGCCGATTTGCCACTGCGCGGGTCGCGGCCCAGGTAGTTGAGCACCACCGCCAGCACTTCGTCCGGCGAGTCGATCATCGAGATGCCGCAATCGGCAAACTTCGCCGCCAGCTCCGGTTTGAACAGCATGTCCAGGCTGTTGACCGGTGCGTCCGGCGCACGCTGGGTGATCTGTTCGGCGTTGTAGGTCAGGCCGATGGTGCCCCAGGTGTAGGGGACCGTGGCTTTGCTCGAATGCACATAGTGCGAGCGCAGCTTCTGCAACCCGGGCTCGACATCGTTCAGGGCAGTGATTCTGGACTGATCCAGCGGTTGCAGGCTGCCGGCGCGCACCAGGCGTTCGGCCACGGTGTCACCGGGGAAGATCAGGTCGTAACCGCTGCCGCCGGCGAGCATCTTGGCTTCCAGGGTTTCACTGCCGTCCATGACATCGTAGATCACCTTGATCCCGGTTTCGGCGGTGAACCTGCTGAGGGTGTCCTCGGCAAAATAGTCGGCCCAGTTGTACAGCCGCAGGGTTTTCTCCTCGGCATGCAGCGCAGGCACCGCACAGGTCAGCGCCAGGCCCATGGCCAGGCACAGCTTGTTGATCGTGTTCATGTCACACCCCTTGGGTTGCCCAGCGTGAATGGATCTGACGACCGTCCTGGGTCAGCAAGGCGCCGTACATGTCCGGACGGCGGTCGCGGTAGATGCCCCAGGTCAGGCGGTCTTCGCGCATGGCCGCCAGGTCCAGGGTGTGGACCAGCACGCCGGTGCTGTCGCGGTCGGCTTCGGCGAGCAACTTGCCTTTGTGATTGCAGATGAACGACGAGCCGTAGAAGCTCATTTGCAGGGTCGGGTCGGTGGTCGCCGCTTCCCGGCCGACACGGTTGGCCGCCACTACCGGTAGCAGGTTGGCGGCGGCGTGGCCGCGCATGGTCATCTGCCAGTGATCGCGGGAATCGAGGGTGGCGCAGCCAGGCTCGGAGCCGATGGCGGTCGGGAACAGCAGCACTTCGGCGCCCATCAAGGCCAGGCAGCGGGCGGTCTCGGGGAACCACTGGTCCCAGCAGATGCCCAGGCCGATGCGCCCGAACGCGGTGTCCCAGACCCGAAAACCGCTGTCGCCGGGGCTGAAGTATTCCTTCTCCTGATAGCCGATGGCGTTGGGTATGTGGGTCTTGCGGTACACGCCCAACAGGCGTCCGTCGGCGTCGGCCACGCTCAACGAATTGAAGTAGGCATTACCGGCCTTCTCGTACCAGCTCAGCGGCAGCACCACACCCAACTCTTTGGCCAATGCGGCAAAGCGCTTGAGCACGTGGCTGTCGCGATACTCCTCGGCCAGCGCCAGGTGTTTGTGGTGTTGCTCGATGCAGAAGTACGGCGTGGCGAACAGCTCCTGCAACAGGATGACCTGCGCGCCCTTGGCCGCGGCCTCGCGGACCAATTGCTCGGCCTGGTCGAGGTTGTGTTTCAGGTCCCAGCTGCAGGGCATTTGCGTGGTGGCGATGGTCAACAGTGTCATGGCATCAACCCCGCACCGGCCAGGCCGGCTGTTGCTGGGTGATGCAATGCACACCGCCGCCGCCATGGGCCAGATGGTTGATCCGCACCGGCACCACTTCGCGACCGGGGAACGCCTGCGCCAGCACTTCGGCAGCGACCTTGTCGGCATCGATGCCGTAGGCCGGCATGATGATCGCGCCGTTGGCGATGTAGAAATTGGTGTAGGAAGCGCAGAACACTTCGGCCTCGGTGTCCACCGCGTCGGTGGCTTCATAGAGTTCGATCAGCTCGAATTTGCGGCCTTGAGCGTCGGTGGCCAGTTCAAGGGCGCGACGGTTCTCCCGGGCGACTTCGGCGTACACCGATTGTTTGTCGTGGGTCGCATCCACCAGCAACACGCCAGGGCGGGCAAAGGCGCACACGCCATCGACGTGGCCGTCGGTCATGTCACCGGTCACGTAGTCCGGATCGCCCGGCAGCCAGATGGTTTTCTTCACGCCCAGCAGGCGGGTGAAGATCTCTTCGATCTCGGCCTTGGTCACGCCCGGGTTGCGGTTAGGGTTGAGCAGCACCGACTCGGTGGTGATCAGCGTGCCTTCGCCGTCCACATGGATGGCGCCACCTTCGTTGCTCAGCGCCGTGCCGAAACACTCCAGGCCCAGATGGTTGAGCGCGCGGCGGGCCAGGCTTTCGTCCAGATCGTGGGCCGATTTGCCGCCCCAGGAATTGAAGCGCCAGCTCACACCGGCCAGGCCTTGCTGCGGGTGGCAGACGAAGCTCGGGCCGGAGTCGCGGCACCAGCTGTCGTTGACCGCCAGTTCGATCAACTCGATGTTCGGCCCGCACAGGGCTTTGGCGCTGGCGACCGCTGATGGATCGACCACCAGTTTCACCGGTTCGAAGCGGGCGATGGCGTTGGCCACCCGGGCGAAGTCCTCTTGAACCTGTGGCAGCGTCACCCGCCAGCCCGACTCCCACAGGGTCTTGTTGTGCGGCCAGACCATCCAGGTGGCTGTGTGGGAGACCCATTCGGCCGGCATCGTCCAACCACTGTTTTGAATAACGTTCTGCTGCATGACAAGTACCTCTGAGTTAAGTCATTGTGTTCAATGAAAACGCCCTTGGCGGTCTTGGCATGCATGCTACGACTGGAAAAACGGGCTAACAAACGATGGATTTTGCAGGCAACTGATTAGAGGAACTTATCAATATGCTCAAACACTGGCCGCCCCTGAGCACCCTGCGCGGCTTCGAAGCCGCCGCCCGGCTGGGCAGTTTTCACAAGGCCGCCGAAGAGTTGCACCTCACCCAGTCGGCGATCAGCCAGCAGATCCGCAGCCTTGAGGGGTACCTGGAGCAACCGCTGTTCTATCGCAGCGGGCGCAGCGTCAGCCTGACCGATGCCGGTCACGATCTGCTCAGCACCACCCAGGCGTTGTTACAGCAACTGGCGGTGGGCATTCGCCGGTTGGGGCAATACCAGAAACCCAATCAACTGGTGCTCAACACCACCCCGGCGTTCGCCCGGCACTGGTTGTTGCCGCGCCTGGGGGATTTCCGTCGCCAGCATCCGCAGGTCGATCTGTGGATCTTCAGCACCGATGAGGTGCCGGACATGGCCAGCCAGACCATCGACCTGGCGGTGCGCGACGACATCAGTTCCCAGGCCGAATGCAGTTTCAAGGTGCTGCACGCCGACCGCCTCTATCCGGCGTGCCACCCGAGCCTGTTGGCGGTGCCGGTGCAACAGCGCACCACCCTGCATGGCGAGCGGGAAATGGACTGGAGCCATTGGGCGGTGGAATCGGGCATTGATGTGGGGCAGATGGATCAGGGCCTGAATTTTTCCGATCCGGGGCTGCTGCTGGACGCCGCCTGCACCGGGCTCGGCATTGCGCTGGTGAGCCAGTTGCTGAGCCGGCAGGCGCGGGCCACCGGGCTGTTGCAGCCGATGGTGGAGCAAACCATCCGCGGCCCGAACTGGGCGCTGCTGACCCACCGTGACAGCGAGAACACGGCGATGGCGCGCAGCTTCACTCAATGGCTGGTGGAGAACCTGGGGGAGTGATTACTGCGCCGGAAACGTTTGCAGATAGGCCAACAGGTCTTCGATTTTTTCCGGGTCACTGAGGCCCCAGAAAATCATGCGCGTGCCGGGCACCACTTTCTTCGGCGCCTCGAGGTAGGCGATCAGGGTTTCGCGATCCCAGACCAGGTTGGCGGATTTCATTGCGTCGGAATACACGTAGTCCGTGGTGACGGCGGAGTGGCGACCGATCACGCCATTGAGCTGCGGGCCGAAGAAGGCGCGAGCCGATTCGCCGATCTGATGGCAGCCGCTGCAGAGGCGCTTGAACACTTTCTCCCCGGCCTGGACATCGCCCGCAGCCAGGGTGGGTGTGCTGAACAGGCCAGCGGTGAGCGCCAGGGCGAGGGTCAGGGCGGCGATTTTCTTCATGTTGCGTTTCCAGTCTGCGAATGCTCGCTATTGGAACATGACAGCTGAGCATATCCAAAATGGTCAGGTGGGCAGGGCCCCTGTAGGAGCGAGCCTGCTCGCGATGAATTCGAAGGCGCCGTGGGGTGTCAGGCTCGCCGCGTTATCGTTGACGACCATCGCGAGCAGGCTCGCTCCTACAGGGGATCTGTGTACTGACTTATTTTTTGCTGTGCGAGGTATTGAGTTCAATCGCCGCCTGAATCAACGCCGTCAGCGCCTTTTCATCGATCTGCTCGCCCTCGCGAACATCGATGGCACGGCGGGTATTGCCTTCAAGGCTTGCATTGAACAGCTTCGACGGATCGTCCAGCGACGCACCTTTGGCGAAGGTCAGCTTCACCACTTGCTTGTAGGTCTCGCCGGTACAGAGGATGCCGCCACGGGACCACACCGGCACGCGCCACTTCCACTCTTCGATCACTTCGGGGTCGGCCTGCCGGATGATCTTGCGCAGGCGGGCCAGGGTTTCGCCGCGCCAGTCGGCCAGTTCGCGGATTCGCTCGTCGATCAGCGCCGAGGCTTCGTTTGATTCAACCTTGTCCGTTTTCATCACCGTCTGCACCCTCATCATGATGGTTGTGACCGATGAGGGTAGACGCTGTTGGCGGCTTTTCAGGAATCGCTGACTGACGGTGCCTGGGGCACGGGGCGGGTTTTCACGGTGATGAACATTTTGATGCGGTCGCCGATTTCCTGGAGGGTATGGCGGAACGGGTCGTGTCTTTCGCTGGTGGTCGGGTCTTCGAAGTTCCAGACGATCACCTCGCCGGTAAACGGCATGCGCGCGGCCTCTTCCCGGGACTTGTCGCACAGGGTGATGACGTAGTCGAATTCCTGCCCTTCGAAATCCTCGAGGGACTTGCTGCGCAAGCCGCTGGCATCGACATTGATATGTTCGAGGGATTCGAAGGTACGTGGATCGATCTCGGTGGCCTCAAGCCCGGCGCTGAAGGCCAGGAAGTCGGCAGGGTCGGTGTGGCGAAGCAAGGCTTCGGCCATGGGTGAGCGGACATCGTTTCTGGCGCAGACGAACAGCACGCGACGTGGGTCGGTCATGGGTTTACCTCGGCTGGCAGGTTGTCAGTGTTTGCTCATCAATCCATGCAGTACGCCGAGCCGCAATCCCGGTTCGGACGCAATCATATGCGTGATCCCGAACACCTTGAACGCCGCCAGCATCACCACCAGACCGCCGGGCAGAATGCTCAGGCGGTGGGTGGGCAGACCGGCCAGTTTGAGGTGTTTCACATGTTTGACTTCCAGCAGGCGCAACGACAGGCGCAACAGGCCGCCGTAGGTGATACCGCTTAGCCCGTCATCGTTCAGGCCATTGGCCTTGAGCACCTTGGCCAGCATCCGCGCCGTCCCTGAAGAGCCGATCGCCTGCTGCCAGCCCATGGCGCGGTAGCGGCGGGCAATGCGTTCGAATTGCACCGTGGCCGCGCGTTCGGCCTCCAGCAGCGCTTCGGCCACGATCCGCCCGCCGTGGAAGTAATGCGCACCGAAGGTGCCGCTGCCGATGGCAATGCTCTCGGTAACCAGCAGTTGGTCGCCACGGCCGATGATCATTTCCGTGGAGCCACCGCCGATATCCACCACCAGCCGCGTGCTTTGCGCCGGCAAGGTGTGGGCCACGCCGGCGTAGACCAGTTGCGCCTCTTCGTGACCGGAAATGACGTCGATGCGAAAACCCAGGTGACGCTCGGCACTGGCCAGGAACAGCGGCGCGTTGTCCGCCTCGCGCACGGCACTGGTGGCCACCGCCCGCACGCGTCCGGCCTCGAAACCGCGCAATTTCTTGCCGAACCGCGCCAGCGCCTGCCAGCCACGGTCCAGCGCCAACTCATCGAGCGCCCCGCCCTGCAGGCCTTCGGCCAGACGCACCGGTTCGCGCAGGGTCTTCACTTCCTGAATGACCATCTGCTGGTTTCGTTTCACCGACTGACCAATCATCAGGCGAAACGCATTGGAGCCCAGGTCGATGGCGGCAAACAGCGGGGCGTCTTTCATACGGGGTTCCTTGCACATTCATCTGCCGACGGACTGACGGCCGTCGGGCACTCAAGACGGATTGCGAGGATCTTGCCATGGCTTCGATGACACCCATGTGACACCACCGGGCATCACTACTTCGTAACAAACTGTGACTAGGATCGGCTGTGCCACCCATGACGCGAGTGTCTCACCATGCTTTCCAATCAGGACACCTTGATCCAGCGCATCCACCGCGAGCTGCTCGATATCAGTGATGAAGAGCTGGAACTGGAATTATCGGAAGACGGACACAACCTGGACGCACTGTTCGATGAACACATCGAGGATGGCAGCGAGAAAGAAGCCCGGCGCCGTTACTTCGCCGAACTGTTTCGCCTGCAAGGCGAACTGGTGAAGCTGCAAAGCTGGGTGGTCAAGACCGGGCACAAAGTGGTGATCCTGTTCGAAGGCCGCGATGCCGCCGGGAAGGGTGGCGTGATCAAGCGCATCACCCAGCGCCTCAACCCCCGGGTTTGCCGGGTGGCCGCCCTGCCCGCGCCCAATGACCGCGAACGCACGCAGTGGTATTTCCAGCGCTACGTGTCGCACCTGCCCGCCGCCGGTGAGATCGTGCTGTTCGACCGCAGCTGGTACAACCGCGCCGGCGTTGAAAAGGTCATGGGGTTCTGCAATGACGACCAGTACGAAGAGTTCTTCCGCACCGTGCCGGAATTCGAGCGCATGCTTGCCCGCTCCGGCATCCAGTTGATCAAGTACTGGTTCTCGATTTCCGACCAGGAACAGAACCTGCGCTTTCTCAGCCGCATTCACGACCCGCTCAAGCAGTGGAAACTCAGCCCCATGGACCTGGAGTCGCGCCGTCGCTGGGAGGCCTATACCAAGGCCAAGGAAATCATGCTCGAGCGCACCCACATCGCCGAAGCGCCCTGGTGGGTGGTGCAGGCCGACGACAAGAAGAAGGCCCGGCTCAACTGCATCC
The DNA here is from genome assembly GCF_002934665.1 of Pseudomonas laurylsulfatiphila. Lineage (GTDB taxonomy): Bacteria > Pseudomonadota > Gammaproteobacteria > Pseudomonadales > Pseudomonadaceae > Aquipseudomonas > Aquipseudomonas laurylsulfatiphila. The sequence continues at coordinate 822,056 of NZ_NIRS01000001.1, forward strand.
ATCACCTGCTGAGCCAAATGCCTTATGAAGAAGTCGAACTGCCGGTGATCGAATTGCCGCAGCGCGAGCGCCAGAAAGACTATTCGCGGGGGCCTGTGCCGCAGGAAATCATCGTGCCGGAGGTTTACTGACAATCAGCTTGGTCAACTCAAACCTGTGGCGAGGGAGCTTGCTCCCGCTCGGCTGCGCAGCAGTCGTAAATCAGAACCACGCGGTATGCCTGAAAAACCGCGATGGATGGTCTTGGGGTCGCTTCGCAACCCAGCGGGACGGTGCGGCGATCCGACAAGCTCCCTCGCCACAATTGTTCATTTGTCATCGAATCGTCATGAAGTGGGCGCCATACTCAGCTCATCCAATGCGTGCTTTAACTTTCTGCTGCCTCTCCCGGCGGCTTTTTTTTGCCTGAAATTGCGCTTACAGGCATTCCTGCGCCGCACGCTCGAAACTGGACGGCACGAAGGTCGACGCCAGCAGCTTGCGCTCGTACAGGAACACCTTGCCGCCGTTCGAGGCCTTGTAGGTTTCAAGCACGTTGTCTGCCGCCACTTTGCTCGATACGACGATCCGGTAGCTGCGCTGGGTCTGCGACACCGTGGGCGCCAGTGCATCGTGCTGCAACTTCGGCACCACGCAATGGGTGTACTCCTCGGGCGACTTGCTGGTCTGCAAGGTCAGCGTCGGATTGTTCGGCGTGGCACAACCGGCCAGCAACAGCGAGGCGAAGGCCAGGGTCGGGGCAAAAAAAGTGCGCATGAATCAGGTCCTGAAAAGCAATCTACGGTGAATGGGCTTGCCCGCCGTTCAACGGACGTCGGGATGGTTAATTTGTTGCTGCGGTCAATCCGGCGGAGACCAGCGCGTTCAACGACGCATCGAACTGTTTCAACGCGGTCAGTTGCAGCTCGCGTTGCTGTTCGACTTGCGCGGCAATCTCGGGCGCGGCCTTGTCATGCACCCACACCGACGGCAGCTGTTTTTCCACCGCGCCTTCGGCCTTGCCGATGTATTGCAGGCTGGCGTCGTAGAACCGCGCGGCAAAACGCGCCTCGACCCGGTCGTTACGCTGGGTCAGCAACTGGTTGTGGGTATCGAGCATCACCACGACATCGGGATGGGCCTGCACCAGGGCATCGAGGTTGTCGTAGACCGTCACCGACAGAAAGGTCTTGTGCAACGAACTCATCAGCCAGTCGATGGCCAGTTGCGGATCGGAGCTGTCGACGAAGGCCTGGCGAATTCGCGCATCCAGTGCGTTCTTCGCGCCATTGACGGCCACCGAGTGGTATTGCTCAAGGTATTGCAGGTTTTCCACGGTGTTTTCGCTGTAGAGCACCCCGACCGTCTGCCCGTATTGCAAGCCGCCCTGGCTCCCGGTGATGGGCGGCAGGTGGCAGGTGCGTGCGTCCTCGGCAAAGGCCGATGCGGTAGACGCAACACTGCCCAGCAACAGGGCGATCACAGCCAGTCGGGTCAAGATTTTCATCGCGCAGGTTCCTTGAGCGGCGTGTTCAATGCCGGCAATTTTCCGCCTTTGCGCAAAAAACAGAACTTGCGATGCTTGATGGTGACTATTGACTGAACCAATAGTGCGGCGGGGCCAGCACAGGCCTCTGGCGCAAACTTACCGGTCAATGTCGAACAAGCGGCTGTGCCGGGCGCCCACTGTTGATTACAGTGGCGACTGCCCCCAAAACCTGATCAAGGAGTGAAACAATGGTGACCTGCTACCTGAAATACGTGCTCGACCCCTACCAGCTCGAGGCATTCGAGCACTACGGCAAGTTGTGGATTCCCTTGGTGGAAAAGTTCGGCGGCCAGCACCACGGCTACTTTTTGCCTTCGGAGGGCGCCAACAACATCGCCCTGGCACTGTTCACCTTTCCCAGCCTGGCAGCCTACGAACATTACCGGCAGCAATCGATGAACGATCCGGCGTGCATCGCGGCGTTCAAATACGCCGAAGACCGGAAATTCATCCTCAGCTACGAGCGTTCATTCATGCGGCCGGTGTTTGCCTGAAAGGCTCGCTGACTCAGTCTTTTTTCAGATCCAGGCAGTAGGTGTAGTAACCGGGGTCGCGCACCCAGCCCAGGGATTCATACAGGCGCTGGGCGGTGAAATTGTCGGTGGCGGTTTCCAGGGTCATGCCTTTGCCACCGGCCAGCCTTGCAAAATCCCTGGCGGTGTTCATCAGCAAGGTGCCGACGCCTTTGCCCCGGGCCGCGGGCGTGGTGAACAGGTCACCGAGCAGCCAGGTGCGATGGGCATCGATCGAGGAGAAAGTCGGGAACAGCTGGACGAAGCCTAGGTTTTCACCGTCGGTGTCCCGGGCAAGAAAAATCACCGACTCATCCCGGGCAATGCGCTCGGCGATGAAGGCGCGCGACTGCGCCAGGTTCGACGGCTGCTCGTAGAACATCCGGTAGGCGTCAAACAGAGGGGCGATCTGGTCGATATGCGATGCGTCGGCGCGCAGGGCCTGAATAGCCATGAGGGTGCTCCATTGCGGTCTCAAGGATTTACAGACTAGCAATGGAGATGTAGCACAGAGGGATATTTTTCAAGGCAAGATCAAAAGATCGCAGCCTGCGGCAGCTCCTACATTGGAATGTGTTTCCCTGTAGGAGCTGCCGCAGGCTGCGATCTTTGCTTGTGGATCAGACCCGCACGTTACGCCCTGGCAACGATGTACGCTGGCTGCTTTCCCAACCTTCCACCAACCCCACCGGCACATCCGCTGACGGCAGCATCTGCACGCCACGCACCAGGTCGGACGCCCGCTCAGCCAGCATGATGGTCGGCGCATTGAGGTTGCCGTTCGGCTCGGTCGGGAACACCGACGAATCGATCACCCGCAGACCGGCGATGCCGCGCACGCGCAATTCGGAATCAACCACCGCCATGTCGTCCTCGCCCATGCGGCATGAACCGCAGGGATGGTAGGTGCTTTCCAGGTTGTCGCGCACGAAGGCATCGAGGTCTTCATCGCTGGTCACCTGCGCGCCGGGGGCGATTTCGCCGTCGCGGAAGCGGTCCATGGCTTTCTGGCCGATGATCTCGCGGGTCAGGCGAATGCAGCGGCGGAAGCCTTCGCGGTCCTCTTCCCGCTCCAGATAGTTGAAGCGAATCTCCGGATGCTCGTACGGGTCGGCCGAGCGAACCCGCACGTAACCACGGCTTTTCGGTTTGTTGGGACCTGTGAGCACCATGAAGCCATGGCCCTTGATCGGCTTGTTGCCGTCGTAGCGCATCGCTGCCGGCAGAAAGTGGAACTGGATGTCCGGCCAGCGCAGACCTTTTTCGGAGCGAATGAAACCACCGGCCTCGAAGTGGTTGGTGGCGCCCAGGCCGTCCTTGAACAGCAGCCAGCGCAGACCGATCATCAGCTTGCTCAGCGGGTCCATCTTGCTGTTGAGGGTCACCGGTTCCTTGCAGCCGAACTGGATGTACACCTCGGCGTGATCCTGCAGGTTCTCCCCTACCCCCGGCAGGTCATGGCGCACGCCGATCCCGGCCTTGCGCAGGACGTCCGCCGGGCCGATGCCGGAGCGCTGCAGCAAGTGCGGCGAGCCGATCGGGCCGGACGAGATCAGCACTTCGCGGTTGCAAAGCACCTGGTGGGTCTGGCCGCCGTGGTCATACATGACCCCCACCGCACGCTTGCCTTCGAGGATGACCTGGCGGGTCATCGCGTGGGTGATCACCGTCAGGTTCGGACGGCCCGTGGCCGGACGCAGGTAAGCATTGGCCGTGGAGCAGCGCACGCCGTTTTTCACGGTCATGTGCATGGCGCCGAAACCTTCCTGCATGTAGCCGTTGCAGTCTTCGGTCTTGATGTAGCCCGCCTCTGCGCCGGCTTCGACCCAGGCACCGTACAGCGGGTTTTTCATGTGGTTGCCATTGGTGGTGTGCAAGGGTCCGGACTGCCCGCGATAGCTGTCGCCGCCCGACTCATAGCTCTCGGCACGCTTGAAGTACGGCAGGCAGTTGCGATAGCCCCAGCCTTCAGCGCCCAGGGATTCCCACTCGTCGAAATCCAGCGCATGGCCACGGATGTACACCAGGCCGTTGATCGACGACGAACCGCCCAGCACCTTGCCCCGTGGGCAGTGAATGCGCCGGCCGTTGAGGAAAGTCTCCGGCTCGGTCTCGTAGCGCCAGTTGTACTTCTTGGTGTTCATCGGGATCGAGAAGGCACTGGGCATCTGGATCACTACGCTCTTGTCGCTGCCGCCGAATTCCAGGACCAGCACCGAGGTAGCCGGGTCTTCGCTCAGGCGGTTGGCCAACACACAACCTGCCGAGCCTGCGCCAATGATGATGTAGTCGTATTTTTGCGTGGTCATGCTTATCTCCCGACCGTCGATTCAGTGAATACCGGCAGTGGCTGCTGTTTGTGGGTCAGCGTGTCGCCGGTGGTGTATTGCGGGGAGGTTTTTTCGATCTGCTGGATCACCGCCTCTTCGCGCTTGAGATCGATCGACCGGCTCAGCCAGTAGTAGGCCAGGCCCGAGACGATCAACCCGACCAGCCAGGCGATGTCGATGCTGCCCAGTGCCTTGGCGAGCGGGCCGACATACACCTCGCGCTGTTCAACGCCGTCGAAGATGTAGAAGAACGGAATCATCGAGATAAAACCGATGGCATAGGCGGCGATGCCGCGCAGTCCCCAGCTGCCATAGATGTTGCCGTGGGGCATGAAGAAATGCGGGATGGCGTAACGGCCTTTGCGCACGAAGAAGTAATCGGTGAGGTTGACTGAGGTCCAGGGCACCAGGAAGTACAGCATCACCACCAGGTAGATCCCGAGCACCGACAGGCCTTTGCCGGAGCTCTGGATGCTCAGGGCCACGCCCAGTTGCAGCAGGATCACGAAGCCGATGGCCAGGATGCGTGCCTTGCGGGTGGGTTCGATGTGCTTGATCGAGTCGACGCAGGTCAGCGTGGTCAGCTTGGCGCTGTAGATGTTCATCGCGATCACCGGCAGGAACGCCAGGATAGTGACGACCACCACCGCCGTGCCCATCAGTGGCGACACGGTGTTGCCGACTTGCCCCAGGGCCACCAGCACGTCAGTGGAATGCAGGTGATCGGCGAGCCAGCCACCCACGGAAATCATCCATGCACCGGACAGCGAAGCCCCGAGGAACACCACCGCGATCAGCTTGCCGCTGGAGGTGTTTTTCGGCAGGTAGCGCGAATAGTCCGACACATAAGGCGCATAGGCGATGTTGTAACTGGCGGCCGCCGCAAACTGCGCAATGAAACCGGTCCAGTTGAAACCCAGCGGCTCCCGGGCCACCTCGCCTTGCGCGAGTGCCGGCAGCACCGCATCCGGCACCCAGCCCATCAGCACCGCCATGGTCACCAGGCCATACAGCGGCAAGGACAGGAACAACGCCCATTTGAAGCTGCGGTGCATCCAGTCATGGCCGAGGATCGCCAGCACCGCCGCCGGGATGGTCACCGCCACCGCGATCACCGCGGGGCTGAAACCGAACAGCGTGTGCAACCCCTGCATCATCAACACCAGGTTGACGATGTTGAAGCCGGCGAACACGAACAGCGTCGCCAGCAGCACCAGGATCACCCCGCGATAACCGAACTGCGCGCGGGACTGGATCATTTGCGGCAGGCCCAGGTGCGGGCCTTGCGAACCGTGAAACGCCATGAACAACGTGCCGAACATGATGCCCAGCGTGCCGGCCAGTGTGGTCCAGAGCGCGGTCAGGCCGACGCTCGGGCCGACGAAGCCGATGGTCATGGTGAAGAAAGTGAAGTTGCCGAGAAACCAGAACGGGCCCTGGCTCGACAGTTTGTCGGTGCGCTCGTTCTCGGGGATGAAGTCGATCGAATGGCTTTCGACGACGGGTTTGTCATCGAGGCCGGACACGCTCGGGGCTGACTTGGCGTTAGTGTTCATGATGGTCTCTTATTGTTGGAAGATCATGACGAGATAGGTGTACGCCCTTGTAGGAGCTGCCGCAGGCTGCGATCTTTTGATCTTGATCTTCAGCCGTCCGACAGGACAGCAAAGATCAAAAGATCGCAGCCTGCGGCAGCTCCTACAGGGATTGAGTCAGCCTTGACTCAGGGGAGCGTGATCCAGACCGCCTTGGTTTCGAGCAGGTAATCGAGCTGCTCGGCGCCCAGATCCTTGCCGAACCCGGACTGCTTGTAGCCACCGAACGGCATCGACGGATCGAGGGTGCCGTGGGCGTTGACGTAGACCGAACCGGCCTTGAGGCGCGGGATCAGGCTGTGCACTTTGCCCAGGTCGTTGGAATACAGTGCGGCAGCCAGGCCGTACGGCGAGTCGTTGGCCAGTGCCAGGGCCTCTTCTTCATCGTCGAAGGGTGCGGTGACCAGCACCGGCCCGAAGATCTCTTCCTGGACAATGCGCATGTCGTTGCGGCAATGGGCGAAGATGGTCGGCTCGACGAAGAAGCCTGGGCCATCGACCGCTTGTCCGCCGTAGACCAGTTCCGCGCCTTCGGCCTTGCCGGTTTCGATGTACTCGGTCACGCGCTGCTTTTGCAGGGCCGAAACCAGTGGGCCAATGAAGCAGTCCGGGTCCAGGCCCGGGGCCATTTTCAGGGTGCGTGTATAGGCGATCAGCTCACCCAGGAATTGGTCGTAGACGCTGCTATGAATATAGGCCCGTGTACCGGCGTCGCATACCTGCCCGGAGTTGAAAAACACGCCGTTGGCGACCGCTTGGGCGGCGGCCGGGATGTCGGCGTCGGCGCAGACGATGACCGGTGACTTGCCACCGAGTTCGAGGGTCAGGCGCTTCATGTCATCCAGCGCTGCACGGCCGACAGTCTGGCCGACCGGGGTCGAGCCGGTGAAGGTCAGTTTGTCGATACCGGGGTGGGTGGCCATGGCCGCACCGACCACACTGCCGCGCCCGGTGACGATGTTGATCACACCGTCGGGGATGCCCGCTTCCTGCACCAGTTCAGCAAAACGCAGGGCCGACAACGAGGTCAGTTCGGCGGGTTTGACCACCACGGTGCAACCGGTCGCCAGCGCCGCGCCGAGCTTCCAGGCCATGGTCTGCAGCGGGAAGTTCCACGGCACGATGGCGCCGACCACACCTACCGCTTCCTTGCGGGTGTAAGCCAGGTAATTGCCCGGCAGCGAAGGCTCGACGGTACGGCCGTGCAGCTTGGTGGCCCAGCCGGCGAAGTAACGCAGGGTATCGACAGTGCCCTGGATGTCCACGTCCTTGGCGAAGGCCACGGATTTGCCCATGTCGATCGATTCGATTTGCGCCAGTTCGGCAGCGTTCTGTTCGATCAGGTCGGCCAGGCGCTGCATCATGCGCTCGCGCTCGGCCGGTTTGGCCTGACGCCAGGCACCGCCGTCGAACTGCGCGCGGGCAGCTTGCACGGCGCGGTCCAGGTCATCGGTGGTGCCCATGGGAATGCGGGTGATCAGGCCTTCGGTCGAAGGTTCGATGACATCGGAGGTCTGGCCGTCGCTGGCTTCGACCCAGGCGCCGCCGATGAACATTTTCTGGACCTTGCTGAGGAAGGCCTGGGTGGCTTCGCTGACGCCGAATTTCTGCAGGTAACTCTTGACGATCGTGTCCATTTTTATTCTCTCTGCCCGGGAGTCAGAGCCTGCCGGGTTTTTGTGGTTTCGATGATCAGGCTGGAGTCGACTCGCTCTCGGCGGCGGCCCGCACCTTGCCACGTTCGTGGAAGATGAAACCAATGCTGTTGAGCAGCAGTTGCGCAGCCAGGATCGAGGTCATGCCGGTCGGGTCGTAGACAGGCGCCACTTCCACCAGGTCCATGCCGACGATGTTGCCCTTGCTGCGCTTGGCCAGGGCCTGGATGATTTCCAGCACTTCGTAGTAGAGGAAGCCGCCGTGGCTCGGGGTGCCGGTGCCGGGGGCGATGGACGGGTCGAAACCGTCGATGTCGATGGTGATGTAGTAGTTGATGTTCTGCGGGATCAGCGCCAGCACACCCTCGACGCCGAGGCGGCGCACGTCGCGTACCGAGAGGATTTTCGAGCCGGCTTCATGGGCCGCTTCGTAGTCGTCACGGTTGGACGAGGACACGTTGCGGATGCCCATCTGGGTCATACCGACGATGTGGTTCATTTCCGAAGCGCGGCGCAGCGGGTTGCCGTGGCCGTAGCGCACACCGTGGCGCTCGTCGACGAAATCCAAGTGCGCATCGAAGTGAATGATGTGGATCGGGCCCCGACCTTCGAAAGCCTTGATCACCGGCGCGTGCACCGAGTGATCGCCGCCGAGCACCACCGGCATCACGCCGGCGTCGAGGATCTTGCGCACGGCGTATTCGGTGTTCTTGTTGCTGGTGGCCATGTCGGTGTGGACGATGTCGGCATCACCGACGTCGACCATGCGCACATCCGATGCGGTGAGGTACATCACGTCATCTTCGTGATCGTAGGCACCGGCGTGGCCGAAGGAAAACAGCGTCGATGCTTCACGAATCCCGCGGGGTCCGAAGCGTGCGCCGGAGCGCCACTGGGTGCCCATGTCGTTGGGCACGCCCAGCACCGCGACGTCGGCATCCAGTGCATCCCAATCGGTGCACACCGGGGATTTGCCAAAGGTGCAATGACCCACGAATGGCAGGTTCAGGCGACCGGATTCATAACCGTTGTTCGACATTTCTAGCCTCTCCACTTCTTGTTATCGGCCTGGCGGACTGCAAGGCGACCGCCGTTGGAAAGACTATGGGCGCAGGTTTTCGTGGAAAAAATGCTAAACATCAGATACTCATATCGGCATTCCCGATGCGTTCACCGGCCGGAGGTCCAAGATGATCCAGCTGCACGATGTCGACCTGAAACTGCTCAGGGTGTTTGCCACGATTGTCCGCTGCGGCGGCTTCTCGGCCGCGCAGGCGGCGCTGAATGCCGGGCAGTCGACCATCAGCGAGCAGATGACCCACCTGGAAACCCGCCTGGGGGTCAAACTCTGCCAGCGCGGGCGCAGCGGCTTTCGCCTGACCGAACAGGGCGTGGCGATTCATGAAGCCACCCAGCGCCTGCTGTCGGCGGTGGAAAACTTCTGCATGGACGCCGACGTGCTCAAGCAGCACATCAGCGGCAAGCTCAACCTGGGGATCATCGACACCACGATCACCGACCCCGACTCGCCGATCCCGCGCACAACCCAGCGCTTCGTCTCACGGGGCCACGACGTTCACCTGAACGTGTACGTCGGTACCCCGGCGGAACTCGAGGAACGGGTGCTCGACGGTCGACTCCATCTCGCCATCGGGCACTTCCCGATCCATGTGCCGGGGCTCCTGCAATCGCCGCTGTACCAGGAAGCCCTGGGCTTGTATTGCGGGCGGCGCCATCCGCTGTTTGGCAGCCAGGCTGAAGGTGAGGAACTGCTCGAAGAAGTCGCTGCCGGGCGCATCGTCGTGCGTGGCTACATGCAGCAATACGACCTCGAACACCTGGGCGTGAGCAAGGCGGCCGCCACCGTCGATAACATCGAGGCTTCGGCCATCCTGATCATCTCCGGCGCCTATGTCGGATTCCTGCCCGAGCACTTCGCCAGCCAGTGGGTCAAGAGCGGCGAGATGCATCAACTGGCAGCCGCGAGCCTGCGCCTGAAGTCACCCTTCGACGTGATCACCCGGCGCGGTACGGCACCGCCACCCATCCTCCAGGCGTTCCTTGAGGACCTGGCCGCCAGCGCCCGTAAAACCGCCAAGCCGTGATATGGCACTCGCCAAATTGAAATTTTGCCGGGCATACTGATTTTAGTTCGCCAACCTTGCAGGCCCGTCATGCGCATCCACGTCACCTTCATCGACCGCGTCGGCATCACCCAGGAAGTGCTGGCCCTGCTCGGTGGACGCAGTTTCAACCTGGACGCCGTGGAGATGGTCCCGCCGAACGTCTACATCGATGCGCCGACCCTCGGCGCCGAGGTGCTCGAAGAGTTGCGCGAAGCCCTTTTCGATGTGCGCGGCGTGCAGGCCGTGACCCTGGTCGACATCCTTCCGGGGCAACGCCGGCGCCTGCAACTGGACGCCTTGCTGGCCGCCAGTTCCGACCCGGTGCTGGCAGTGGATGACCGTGGTCATGTGCTGCTGGCCAACCCGGCGCTGATCGCCCTGTGCGGCCGCGAACCGGCCGGTGAGTCGCTGACCGCCCTGTTCGACGATGCCGATTTGCAGCGCACCCTGATCGCCCATCATTTCCGCCTGCCGATGCACGAGGTCAGTCTTGGCGGCCAGACCTTGCTCCTCGACGCGATGCCGATCACCGACGCTGGCGCCCTGCTCACCCTGTATCAACCCAATCGCATCGGCGAACGCCTGTCGGCGCTGCACCACGACCATGCCGAAGGCTTCGATGCGCTGCTCGGCGAATCGCCGCCGATCCGCGCGCTCAAGGCCCGTGCGCAACGGGTCGCAGCATTGGATGCGCCACTGTTGATCCAGGGTGAAACCGGTACCGGCAAGGAGCTGGTGGCCCGTGCCTGCCATGCCATCAGCCCACGGCACGACGCGCCATTCCTGGCCCTGAACTGCGCGGCACTGCCGGAGAGCCTCGCCGAAAGCGAGCTGTTCGGCTACGCCCCCGGCGCCTTCACTGGCGCACAACGGGGCGGCAAGCTCGGCCTGCTGGAACTGGCCGACCAGGGCACGGTATTCCTCGATGAAGTGGGAGAAATGTCGCCCTATCTGCAAGCCAAGTTGCTGCGTTTCTTGAGCGATGGCTGCTTCCGTCGGGTCGGTGGCGACAAGGAAGTACGGGTCAACGTGCGGGTGCTCAGTGCGACCCACCGCGACCTGGAAAAAATGGTCGCCGAAGGACGTTTTCGCGAAGACCTGTTCTACCGCCTCAACGTGCTCAACCTGCAAGTGCCGCCGCTGCGCGAGCGCGGTCACGACATCCTGCTGATGGCCAATCACTTCATGCAACAGGCCTGCGCGCAGATCCAGCGGCCGGCCTGTCGCTTGGCACCGAGCACCTTCAGCGCCCTGCTCGGCAACCGCTGGCCGGGCAACGTGCGGCAACTGCAAAACGTGATATTCCGCGCGGCGGCGATTTGCGAAAATCCGCTGGTGGACATCGACGACCTCGACATCGCCCGCACCGCCGTCGAGCGGCAAAACGACGGTGAAGTCGGCAGCCTGGAAGAGGCCGTTGGCGACTTTGAAAAGAACTTGCTGGAACAGCTTTACCGCAGCTATCCGTCCAGTCGGTTGCTCGCTGCGCGGTTGCAGACGTCCCATAGCGCCATTGCCATTCGCTTGCGCAAGTATGGGATTCCCGGCAAACCCTGAAGCCGTCGCACGGGCCTTTGTAGGAGCTGCCGAAGGCTGCGATCTTTTGATCTTGATCCGTTCAAGATCGCTGAAAATCAAGATCAAAAGATCGCAGCCTTCGGCAGCTCCTACGCGATGTGCGACGTCCATGTCTGCGAATCGATACAGCGTAGCGAAATCAAGACAACCCTGCCCTGCCAGCAATCACAGCGCTTGCGTCCGAGGCGTTACCTGTCTGTATTGATTTCAGTACAACGTCAGTCATCGCCACTTTGAAAAATCTTTACAAGCCATTGATTTAAAACAACTAATAAACATTGGCACCACCCTTGCTATCACTCCTCCAACCCCGCTCGTCGCCCCGCCACGAGCCTTAAAACAATAAGGAGTTGATATGAGCCAATTGCGTTTTACCGTCGATCACGAATGGTTGCGCCTTGAGAGCAATGGCCTGGTCACCGTCGGCATCACGGCGTTTGCCCAGCAGTCGCTGGGGGATGTGGTGTTCGTTCAGGTGCCTGAACTGGGCGCCTTCGGTGCCGGCGCTGAAGTGTCGGTGCTGGAGTCGGTGAAAGCCGCCAGCAGCATCGGCATGCCGCTGGACGGTGAGGTGGTCGAGGTCAATGACACGCTGGAAAGCACCCCGGAACTGGTCAACGAAGACCCGTTGGGCGAAGGCTGGTTCTTTCGCTTCAAACCGGTCGATGTCGAGGCGTTGAGCGACTTGCTGGATCAAGACGCCTATGCACGCCTGACCGCCGAACACGCCGACGCTTGAAGCCCCCACGAATCCGCAAAAAGGACCACACCATGTTCAGCAAACACGACCAGATCAAAGGCTACGACGACGAACTGCTGGCGGCGATGAACGCCGAGGATGCGCGGCAGGAACACCACATCGAACTGATCGCCTCGGAAAACTACACCAGCCAGCGGGTCATGCAGGCCCAGGGCAGCGGCCTGACCAACAAGTACGCCGAAGGGTATCCGGGCAAGCGTTACTACGGCGGCTGCGAGCACGTCGATGTGGTCGAGCAACTGGCCATCGACCGCGCCAAACAACTGTTCGGCGCCGACTACGCCAACGTCCAGCCGCACTCCGGCAGCCAGGCCAACGCCGCGGTTTATCTGGCGTTGCTGCAAGCGGGCGACACCGTGCTCGGCATGAGCCTGGCCCACGGCGGACACTTGACCCACGGCGCCAAGGTGAGCTTTTCCGGCAAGCTGTACAACGCCGTGCAGTACGGCATCGACACCACCACCGGCCTGATTGATTACGACGAAGTCGAGCGCCTGGCGATCGAGCACCAGCCGAAGATGATCATCGCCGGCTTCTCGGCCTATTCGAAGACCCTGGACTTCCTGCGCTTCCGTCAGATCGCCGACAAGGTTGGCGCCTACTTCTTCGTCGACATGGCCCACGTCGCCGGGCTGGTGGCCACGGGTTTGTACCCCAATCCCCTGCCCTACGCCGACGTGGTCACCACCACCACGCACAAGACCCTGCGCGGCCCCCGTGGCGGTCTGATTCTGGCCAAGGCCAACCCGGAGCTGGAGAAGAAGCTCAACGCCGCCGTGTTCCCCGGCGGTCAGGGTGGCCCGCTGATGCACGTGATCGCGGCCAAGGCTGTGTGCTTCAAGGAAGCGCTTGAGCCGGCATTCAAGACTTATCAGGCGCAGGTGATCCGCAACGCCCAGGCCATGGCGCAGGTGTTTATCGAGCGCGGTTATGACGTGGTCTCCGGCGGTACCGACAACCACCTGTTCCTGGTCAGCCTGATCCGCCAGGGCCTGACCGGCAAGGACGCCGACGCCGCCCTCGGGCGTGCCGGCATCACCGTGAACAAGAACGCCGTGCCCAACGATCCGCAATCGCCGTTCGTGACCTCCGGCCTGCGCATCGGTACGCCGGCGATCACCAGCCGTGGCTTCAAGGAAGCGCAAAGCATCGCCCTGGCCGGGTGGATCTGCGACATCCTCGATCACCTCGGCGATGCCGACATCGAAGCCAATGTCGCCCGCCAGGCGGCGGCCCTGTGTGCGGACTTCCCGGTTTACCGCGACTAAGCACACAACATAGAACCCTGTGGGAAAAAACCTGTGGGAGCGAGCTTGCTCGCGATGGCGGACTTTCATTCAACATCAATGCTGAATGTAATGGCCTCATCGCGAGCAAGCTCGCTCCCACAGGGTCTCCCACAGGTTCTGCTCCCTGTTGCACAAGGAAAACACCATGAACGCCATTGTCGAATCGACCGGCAACCACCCGGCCAAGGTGGAGGTCGGCACCAAACTGCGCGGCGCCGAAAAGGTCGCGCGGATCCCGGTGAAGATCATTCCCACGGATGAACTCCCGCGCAAACCCGACTGGATTCGCGTGCGCATGCCGATCTCTCCCGAGGTCGAACGGATCAAGCAACTGCTGCGCAAGCACAAGCTGCACAGCGTCTGCGAAGAAGCCTCGTGCCCGAACCTCGGCGAGTGTTTTTCCGGTGGCACCGCGACCTTCATGATCATGGGCGACATCTGCACCCGGCGCTGCCCGTTCTGTGATGTCGGCCATGGTCGGCCCAGGCCGCTGGACGTCAACGAGCCGATGAACCTGGCCGTGGCGATTGCCGAGCTGCGCCTGAAGTACGTGGTGATCACCTCGGTGGACCGCGACGATTTGCGCGACGGCGGCGCCCAGCACTTCGTCGATTGCCTGCGGGAAATCCGCAAGCTGTCCCCCGGCGTGCAACTGGAAACCCTGGTGCCGGATTATCGCGGACGCATGGACGTGGCCCTGGCGATCACCGCCACTGAGCCGCCGGACGTGTTCAACCACAACCTGGAAACCGTACCGCGCCTGTACAAGGCCGCTCGACCTGGTTCGGACTTCGAGTGGTCGCTGGACCTGCTGCAGAAGTTCAAGCACGCGGTGCCCCACGTACCGACCAAATCCGGCCTGATGCTGGGCCTGGGTGAAACCGACGAGGAAGTGATCGAGGTCATGCAGCGCATGCGCGAGCACGACATCGACATGCTGACCCTCGGCCAGTATCTGCAACCCTCGCGCAGTCACCTGCCGGTGCAGCGCTTCGTGCACCCGGACACCTTTGCCTGGTTCGCCGAGGAAGGCACGCGCATGGGTTTCAAGAACGTGGCGTCCGGGCCGCTGGTGCGCTCGTCCTATCATGCCGATCAACAACTTCATGGAGGTGCCGGCGGTTTCAAGCCATGATGAGGTGACTGGTCATGCATGGAGCCGTTCCCGATGCCGCGTTCACCCTGTCTGTTGTTGCTGTGCCTGAGCCTTGCCCTGCCGTGCATGGCCGACGAGCCGAAACCCGGGCACATGCTGTATGTGCGCAGCGTCGACCCGGGCATCGTGCAGGACATCCGTTACGCCAGCGCGCACAACTTCACCGGGCACCCGCTCGACGGCTACCAGGCGGCGGAGTGCCTGCTGTCGCAGGACGCAGCGAAGGCGTTGGCCCGAGTGCAAAGCGCACTGAAAGCCGAAGGCTACGGGCTGAAGGTATTCGACTGCTATCGCCCGACCCGCGCGGTGGCGGACATGGGCCGCTTCGCCAGCGAACCCGGCGACCCGCTCAAGACCGAGTTCTATCCACGGGTCGACAAGCAGGACTTCTGGCGCCTGGGGTATGTGGCCCGGGTGTCCAATCACTCCAGGGGCAACACCGTCGACCTGACGATGACCGGCCCCGACGCCCTGCCCGCCGACACCTGGACGCCTTCGGTGAAACCGGTGGATTGCACGGCGCCTTACGGTGAGCGCTGGCACGACGGCGCGCTCGACATGGGCACCGGTTTCGACTGCTTCGATGAGCGGGCGCACACCGACTCGGCGCTGATCAATGCCACGGCCAGGGCCAATCGCCAGCGACTGACCGATGCCATGGCCAAGGAAGGCTTTGTGGGTTATTCGGCCGAGTGGTGGCACTTCACGTACAGCGGCAATCCGCCGAAGCCGGACGTCATGGACTTCCCCATCACGCCGTTGACGCCATGAACCCTCTGCTCAAGGCCCTGTTAGTGGCGTTTTTTCCGCTGGCCGCCATGGCCCAGGGACTCGACGGCAGCGACCAACTGATCGTGGTCACCAGTAAAGGCTGGAATGACATCCAGGGTACTGCCCAACGCTATGAACGGCACGGGCAGACCTTGCGCAAATTCGAAGGGCCCTTTGCCGTCGTTCTCGGCAAGAACGGCATGGGCTGGGGCAAGGGGCTGCTCGACAGCGGGCCACCTGGAGGACCGGTCAAACAGGAAGGCGACGGCAAGGCGCCAGCTGGCATGTTCAAGCTGGGCACGGCGTTTGGCTACGCGCCTTCGGCCGATACCCGCCTGCCCTATCTGTCGCTGACACCGACCATCGAATGCGTGGATGACAGCCAATCGGGTCGCTACAACGAACTGGTCGACGGCGCGGTCGTCGAAAAAGACTGGAACAGCTCCGAACGGATGCGCCGCCCGGATGAGTTGTACCGCCAGGGCATTTTCATCCAGCACAACACCCCGGCCTCTCCCGCTGCTGGCTCGTGCATTTTCTTCCACATCTGGCGCGGCCCCACGGCGCCGACCCGTGGTTGTACGGCCATGGACCCGACGGATATTGCGCGGCTGCTGGATTGGCTGGACCCGGGCAAATCCCCGGTGCTGGTGCAACTGCCTGAAGCACAGTACGAGCAGTTGCGTGAGCGCTTGAAACTCCCAAAGCTCTAGTCAACGCCGGCCCCTGTGGCGAGGGAGCTTGTCGGATCGCCGCACCGTCCCGCTGGGGCGCGAAGCGGCCCTAAAAGATGGGACTGCTACGCAGTCCAGCGGGAGCAAGCTCCCTCGCCACAAAAACTCCCTCGCCACAAATGCAGGTGTTAACCCCGCTCAACCACCACGCTACTCATCGACGGCTTGGCCAGCGCGTAATAGATCACACCCGGCACCAACAACCCGACGATCCAGGAAATGTCCACGCCGCCCAGTTGCGCAACCATCGGCCCGGAGTAGAAATGGGTGTCGACAAAGGGCAACTGAATCAACACGCCGATCACATAGACGCTGATTCCCAGCACGTTCCAGCGACCGTAGCGGCCTGTCGGGTCGGACAGTGCCGGGATGTCGTAGCGTTCCTTGTTGATGAAGTAGTAGTCCACCAGGTTGATCGCGCTCCACGGGGTGAAGAACGTCAGCAAGAACAGGATGAAGTACTTGAACGAGTTGAGGAACGAGTACTGCCCCAGCAACGCCAGCGCGGTGGACGCCGCGACGATCAGCAGCACAAACACCATGCGCTGGCGGGCGCTGATTTCCAGGCGGCGGCGAAAGCCACTGATGATGGTGGCGATGCACATGAAGCTGCCGTAGGCGTTGAGGGTGGACACCGTGACCTTGCCGAAGACAATGCTCAGGTACAGCAAGGAGGCGATCACACCGCTACTGCCCAGGCCGACAATGGTCGCCACTTCGTGCCCACGAAAATTCGCTCCGGCCAGTGCGGCGGCGAACACCCCGAGCACCATCGAAGCCTGGGCCCCCAGTACCGTGCCGAGACCGACAGCGGCGAAGGTTTTCCACGACGACGTCTTGCTCGGCAGGTAGCGCGAGTAGTCCGCCACATAAGGGCCGAAAGCGATCTGCCAGGACGCCGAGAGCGACACCGCCAGCAGGAACGTGCTCCAGCTGAAATGACGGTTGTCGAGCAACAAGCCGATGTCGTTGAGGGTCATCAACCGGGTGAACAGGTAGGCGAAGGCGATGATGCCCAGCACGCTGGCCACCCGCCCGACCAGGTGAATCACCCGATAGCCGAAGATCGTCAGGAACGCGATGCACGCCGCGAAAATCAGGATGCCGGCGCTGTCGCTGACACTGATCAACTGCGCAATCGCCTGCCCCGACAGCACCGCGCCGGTGGCGCTGAAACCGAGGTACATCAGGCACACCAGGACAATCGGGATCGCCGCGCCATACACCCCGAACTGCACGCGGCTGGAGATCATCTGCGGCAGCCCGAGCTTCGGCCCTTGCGCCGCGTGCAGCGCCACAACGGCGCCGCCGAGCACCTGTCCGATCAGCAGGCCGATCAGCGACCAGAACACATCGCCACCCAGTACCACGGCGAGGGCGCCGGTGACGATGGCGGTGATTTGCAGGTTGGCGCCAAGCCAAAGGGTGAACTGGCTGTAGAGGCTGCCGTGACGCTCAGCCTCGGGGATGAAATCGATCGAGCGGGTCTCGATCAGGGGACTGCGTTGCGCACTCATGACGGTGTTTCCTTTGAGGAACTGTTTTTGTTGTCGGGGGTGTACTTAAAAGGTCTTGGTGGCACTGGCAACGACCGTGGCCGAGCACAGGTCATCATAGCCATACCAACTGCTGCACTCGCTTTTCGACAAGTCCGTGTCGACGTAGCTCAGGCCCCACGTCACGCCAACGAAGTCGCGTGTCAGCTTGGCCTCCCACTCGTAGTAAGACTCACGGTTATCGCCACTGGCGGACCAGAATGCGGGGTCTTTCACATCGTTGCGTCCAAAGCGCAGGTCCAGGCCGACTTCAGCCGGCAGATCGATTTTGTAGCCCAGGTAGGTGTAAAGGGTGTCCTGGTCCTCGCCGAAGAAATTCGGCGTGTCCTTTGAGTAATAGGCACCGAGCTTGACGCCATACACATCGACAATGGCGTACACCTCACTGAGGTTGAATTCGGAGTTTTTCGGGTAGTCGTACTTGATGTAGCCCAAGTCCAGGCTGATGGCCTCGGTCGCCTGCCAGAAGTAACCCGCGTAGTACTCAAGCTCCTGCCGGGTATCGAAGCCGCCACCGAAATCCACGTTGGAGGTCCAGGCGCCGATGTACAGGCCACTGCTGTGCAGCAGCGTTGCCCCGCCCTGCACGGCCGGATCCCCCAGGGTTTGCGAGATACCACGGGAACGGTAGTCGCTGACCACGCCCAGGGTCATGTCAAGGCTGAAGTCATCGTTGAGGGCCAGGGCTTGGCTGCTCAGGGGGGCCAATGCCAGTGCGGCGAGGGTCAATGCTGAAAGTGCGTTCATACAGTTCTCTTGTTGTTATGGCGTACGGGGAATTTCAGGCATGGCGATGCCAGGCCCCTCGCGCTGCGAGGGGCTGGCGGTTTTTGCGTGTGTCGGGTGTTCGCAGGTCAGGACGCGGGGGCGTAGACCTGCTTGCCGGCGAAGAAGGTGTTCAGGACTTTGGTTTCGAACAGGTCGTCGTCGCTGACCTTGAACACGTCGCGGTCGAGGATGATCAGGTCAGCCTGCTTGCCCGGAGCCAGCGAACCGATCTGCTTGTCCAGGCGCAGGGTTTTCGCCGCGTTGAGGGTGTAGGCATAGAACATGCTCTGGCGGTCGATGCTTTCCTTGGCATTGAGTACGCCCAACGGCCCCTTGCGCGTGCTGGCCTGGGCAATGGCGTTAAACGGATTGGCGCTCGACACCGGCCAGTCGCTGCCACCGGCAATCGTTGCACCGGCGTCATGCAGGGACCGCGCGGGATACTGGTAACCGTAGGCAAAGGCACTGATGTAGGGCTTGACCAGTTCGACGGTGTAGGACTCACCGGTGGCCCATAGCAGTTGCATCGAGGCGATCACGCCCAGTTGCTTGAAGCGTGGGAACTCCTTGGGATTGACCAGTTGCAGGTGCGCGATGCTGTGCGGCACCGGGGTCGGGCTGAGCTTGCGCGCATAGGCCACGCCATTGAGTGCTTCACGCACCGCGCGGTCGCCGACGGCGTGCATGTGCACGATCCAGCCGCGTTTTTCCGCCGCCACCACCAGTTCACCGAAGTGCGCCGGGTCGGTCAGCAGTTGTCCGTCCTTGTGGCTGTTCTTGTACGGCACGATGACCGCAGCGGTTTGCCCCGGGAACTCGAGGATGCCGTCGACAAAGACCTTGATGCCGGGGAACGTCAGGTTGGGCACCCCCTCGAACTGCTTCATCACCGTGGCGATCACTTCCAGGTCGGCCGGTTTGCTCTTCGGGTTGGTGACCATCAACGCGGCGACGTGGGCGCTGAGTTCGCCGTTCTGCGCCAGCGCTTTGTACAACGGCAGGACGCCGACGCTTTCGGCGGTGGCATGGAAATCGAACAGTGAGTCTTCACTGCCGCCGTTCGCCGCGGCGTCCATCCACGCAGTGATGCCGAACTGGTTGTTGACCCGCACCGCCTCTTTCGCGGCCTTGAGCATGGTCGCCTGGCTGGGCGCGGGAATTGCGCTGCGCACCACGTCCCAGCGTGATTCGGCAAAGTAGCCATTCGGCGTGAAGTCCGCTTCATGGCCGACGTAACCGCGCTCTTTCTCCGGCAGGCTCTTGACCAGTGCAGCGTCGATGTTCAGACGCTTGAGCATCGCGTTGTTGGCCCAACCGGTGTGGCCGTCGATGCCGCTGAAAACGACAGGCTGATCAGCCCAGCGCCCCTGATTGAACACCTTGCCCAGTTCACGGCTTTTTTCCCAATAGGCCGAACTGACCCCGGCGACGCTGATCACATCGCCAGCCCGGGCACGCCCGGCCTTGTCCTCGTCAATCACCCACTGCTCAAGTTCGGGCAGCGGTTTGACTTCGTCCAACAGGTTGGCCTTCATGCTGTCGAACGCCCCCACCACCGGGTGGCTGTGGGTGTCGATCATGCCTGGCATCATTACCTTGCCCGCCAGGTCGATGCGCTGGGTCCCGGCATCGGCCAGGGCATTGATTTCGGCATCGCTGCCGACTTTCAGAATCTTGCCGTCTTGCACCGCAACAGCCTGCACCAGCGCCTGGCCGGGTTCGGCGGTAAAGACCTTGCCGTTGAACAGCACCAGGTCAGCGGCGGCCATCGCCTGCACCGACGACAAGGCCAGCGCGGCGGCCAACAGGTTTGGAATCAATCGCATCGGAACGCTCTCTAGTTTTTATTGGGCGGATCGGGAAGTAACAGCCTGGGAAACCACGTTCGGCGCAAGCCCCAGGAACGGCGCCTTGGCCCACACGACCTTGCCGCCGACCAGCGTCAGCAGCACGTCATTGCGGCCCAGCTCCTCCTCGGGCACCTGCATGAAGTTTTTGTCGAGCACGATCAGGTCAGCGAACTTGCCGACTTCGACCGAACCCAGCACCGCCTCCAGCTTCAGCTGTTGCGCGGCATTGAGGGTGATGCTGCGCAGCACTTCGGCTCGCGACATGGCCGGATCGCTGTTGAGTCGCCCGGCATATTTGGGTCCATAGCTGTGCGGGTTGGTGGGGTCGCCGGAGCGGGTGACACCGACTTTCAGCGCCAGGAACTCATCGAGGGGATCGACCGGCCAGTCGCTGCCAAACGCCACACGGCCGCCGGCATGGGCGATGCTGCCCGAGGGCTCCATGCGCTCGAAACGCTCGGCGCCGAGGTGATCGCTGGTGCCGTCGACCGTGGACGGTGCCTGCTGCGCCCACTGGAACGACATGGTCGCGGTGACATCCAGCGCCTTGAAGCGTGAATAGTCGGCAGGGTCGACCGACTCGGCGTGCGCGATGGCCGGACGGAAATCCGCACCGGGCAGTTCCTTGCGCACATAGGCGACGCTGTCCAGTGCATCCCGCACCGCGCGCTCGCCGGTGGCGTGCAGGTGCGGATCGAGACCGGCCTTGACCGCTTGCAGCACCAGCGGATTGAGCACTTGCGGCGGGAAGTACAGCTCGCCCAGGTTCTTGCCCGGCGTCCACTTCGGCGCCTTGTCGGTGCCGCTGTTGTGCAGGTACGGGGTCAACATGGCGCCGGTGTCCGCTGGGGCATTGATGATGCCGTCCATGAACAGTTTGACGTGGCGCATGCTCACGCCCGGCGCGACATGCACCTCGCCCTGGTCGTAGGTGCTGGCCAGGGCCTTGGCCTCGGCGATGGTTTTCACCGGGTCGGCGGCCGCGGCGGCCGGGTCCAGCTTGATCGCCAGCAGGGCCCGGGCGGTCAGTTCGCCGGACTTTTGCAGAGTGGTGAAGGCCTTGCCGCTTTCCGGGCCCGACAGGGCATCGAAGAAGCTGGTGATGCCCTGTTGGCGCATGGCGTCGAGGGCCGCTCGCATCTGGTTGAGTTTTTCTGCGTCGGTCGCCGGCGGCACCACGGCGGCCAACGACTCGGCGGCGCCGTCCTCGCAGATGCCGTTCGGGTTGCCGGCGCTGTCACGTCGGTACTTGCCGTCTTCGGGGTCGGCGGTGTTCTTGTTGATCCCGGCCAGTTCCAGGCCGCGAGAGTTGGTCAACACGGTGTGAAAATCGGTGGAGCGCACCTGGATCGGACGCTTGGTCTTCAGCGCGTCCAGGGTCGACTTGTCGGCGTCGCCGTCAAGCCCGGTCATGCCCATGCGGTCCCAGCTGCCGACTTCCAGCCAGACATCCGGGCCCTTGTCCTTCTCGGCATCGAGGCAGGCCTGGATGCTCGCCTGAAACTGCGCGCGGGTCATGGTCTGGTATTTCAGGTCGCACAAGGTCATGGCGCGACCGCCATCCCCCGGGTGCATGTGCGCGTCGACGAAGCCCGGCATCAGCATGCGCCCGGCCAGGTCGATCAGTTGTGTCTGCTTGCCGATATAGCCGTCGACCCCGGCATCGCTGCCGACGTAGACGATCTTGCCGCCCGAAATGGCGATGGCCTGCTGCACGGAACTCTGGCCATCGACCGTGTAAACGTAGCCATTGCGCATGACCGTGTCGGCGGGTGTCGCCGCCAACGCCATGCCGGAAAATGTCGTGGTCGCCGCAATGGCGACAAAAAGCCTGGAAAGTCTCAAATGCCTCACCCCTGTTCTTATTGTTTTGAAGCGGCCCGAACGGCTGCACAAGCCCTTGCATAGACAGGGCCTACCCTATAGGGCGCAGCGTTCGAATGGACCTCTGCAAATGAGGAGGGGTCAGGCAAATAATTGAAACGGCAGGGATTAATCCCGGCGCACGGACTCCGTCAGCGCACCCGGCGAACGCAGGACAGAGCCCAGCTCCACCTTGCTTTTCACACCGAGCTGCAAGTAGCAATTGCGCAGGTAGGTCCGCACGGTAGACGGGCTCAAGGCGAGCATTCTGGCGATTTCCTTGTAGGAGTGGCCAGCGGCGAACAGCATCGCCGCCGTGCGCTCCCGAGGTGCCAGGCCGTCCCCGCCCGAGGGGGCTTCGAGGGACAGGATGACGTGTTCGGCGTTGGGGCTCAGGGTCAGGGTGCAGCGGCCCAGGCGGATCACGCAGGGGGCCTTGGACAATTGCGCGATCACCTCAGGTGGCAGCGTGGAACCGCTCCAGCCAGGCAGTTCGCGCTGGATGGCAACACACAACCTGGCCCCCACATAGAGCAGACTGCCGTCCATACGCGCGACGCCAAAATCACTCGCGCCGTTTTCACTGTCGAAGCGAATCATGTCCTGCACCTGAAACCGCCACAGCTGGAACAGGTGATCGCAGAACGCCAAAAACAGCTCGGCTTCGTTCTCCTCGAACGCCTGTTCATCCTCACCCCGGTAGAGGCAGACGAAAAACATCAGGCCGCTTTCGGGCAATTCGTAGGTGATGCTCATCAAGTGATAGAGATCGAAGCGCCGGGCGAAATCATTGACTGCCTCGCAAGGGTCGGTGAAACCCTTGTCGCACACCACCTCACCGGGACGATTGAGCGTGGCGTAGGAGAACTGATCGTTGGCCGCCACCGGATGCCATTCGGCGGCAAAGGATTCAGGAAGATTGATGCTGCCATGCATCCAGCTTTGCATGGGCACCTCAGGACCTGGCGCAGACATTTCGCCCCACCAGGCAGAGGCGAAGGGCACCAGTTGACCGAATGCCTGCAGGCCATCGGCGATGAATCGCGACGCCCCGCTCTCCCGCGCCAGCCGGCCAAGGTGCAGTACGCAATGATTGAACGCCTTGAGCGTGACCATCGTTGCGTCACCGTCGACTTTATTTCCCGCCCCCATCATTGCGATCCCGTTCACTGCATGGCCTTTCGTTTCGACGATGCCATAGGCCCCTGACGGGCGTCCAGCACGCAATGACATCATCGGTTACAAAGTGCTGTGCAACCCGTACAGCTGTGGCCGGCGGTCCTGATGCAGGTCGTTGCGGGCACTGATGCGCTTGTTGCGCGCTTCGGCGAGGTTCAGCGTCGCCAGCAGGATCTGCTCGCCGCCCTGCTCCGCCGGACCGGCCAAGGGGTAACCGTCGGCATCGACGATGACTGACCCTTGCACCCAGCCGACCCCGCGCTCATGGCCATAGCGATCGCACGCGGCAATGAACAGGCGGTTCACCGAGGCATTGGCCTGCACCCGCAAGACTTCCGCCGGGCGCTCGGTTTGCGGCCGCGGACCGTCGGGCCAGTTGACCGGCGCGCACAACAGATCGGCGCCGGCCAGCGCCGGCAGGCGCACCCACTCGGGAAACTCCAGGTCGTAGCAGATCAGCATGCCGAGCCGTCCATGTTCCGTTTCGACCACCGGCGGCGGCGCATCGCCAGCGGTGAAGATGTCCTTTTCGGCATCCCACAGATGCGCCTTGCGGTACACCGCGCGCAGGCCATTGGCGTCGATCATCGCCGCGCTGTTGGCCAGCTCATCGCCGGGCAGGCGTTCGCAGAAGCCGCCGACGATCACCAGGTTCAGCTCACGGGCCAGTGCCTGCCACAACTGCAAGGTCGGACCGTCAACGGTTTCCGCCAGGCTGAGCGCTTCGTCGCGGTCGGCAAACACATAGCCGCTCTGCACCAGTTCGGGCAACACCACGACTTGCGCGCCCTGGTGCGCCGCCTGGCGAATCGCGCGCTCGGTGAGCGTGCGGTTGTAGCCCAGGTCACCTATTTTCGGTGCCAGTTGGCAGCAGGCGACCACGGTATTTTTTGCGTTGTTCAACGCCCTGCCTCCGCAGATGAATGGGTCATGGCGACGATGTCGCTCTCGCTCAGTGCATCGATCACCCGGCGTTCGGCGGCCAGGTCAATCGAACGGCTGAGCAGGAAATAGGTCAGCCCCGAGACCACAAGGCCCACCAGCCAGGCGATGTCCACGCCTTCCAGCACCCGAGCCAGCGGGCCGACAAAAACCTCTTTGCCGGCGGCGGCATCGAAGATGTAGAAGAACGGCACCATCGCGGCGAAGCCGATCAGGTACGAAACGATCCCGCGAAATTGCCAGGCGCCGTAGATGCCCTTCGGTGTGAAGAAATGCGGGATCGCATAGCGGCCCTTGCGCACGAAGAAGTAGTCCACCAGGTTGACGGCGGTCCACGGCACGAGGAAATACAGCAACAGCACCAGGAAGGTGTTCAACAGCGCGATGCCGTCCCCTTTGATCGACAGCACGCAGGTCAACAGAATCACGCTGATCACACTGATCGACAGCACGCGGGCGCGGGGTGTCGGGGTGATTTTCCTGATCGAGTCGACACCGGTCAGCAGCGTCAGCATGGCGCTGTAGGTGTTGAGTGCAATGATCGGCAGAAAACCCGCCACCGAGACGATCACCAGCAGATTGCCCAACCCCGGCACCATGGAAGAACCGACCTGATTCAACGCCACCAGTGCATCCGCTGCTTTCAACTGCTGCGCCAGCCAGGCGCCGAGGCCGATCATCCAGCTGCCGGACAACGAGGCACCGATGAACACCGCCGCGATCAATTTCACCCGGCTGGTGTTTTTCGGCAGGTAACGGGAATAGTCGGACACGTAGGGCGCATAGGAAATGTTGTAGCTGGCACCGATGGCGAACAGCGTGGCGAAGGCCACCCAGTTGAAGCCCAGATCGGTCGCCGGCGTGACGCCTTCCTGACCCGCACCGAACATCAGGGCGATGGTCACCAGGGCGTACAGCGGCAAGGTCGCCAGCAAGGCCCACTTGAACGCCTTGTGCATCAGGTCGTGGCCGTAGATCGACAACAGCGCACCGATCAGCACCACGGTGACGGCGACGATGGTCGGGTCGATGCCGAACACATGTTCCAGGCCGTTCATGATCAGCGAGATGTTCACCACGTTGAATCCGACGAACACGAACATCGTCGCCATCAACGCCAGGATCACCCCGCGATAGCCGAACTGGGCGCGGGACTGGATCATTTGCGGCAGGCCCATTTCCGGGCCCTGGGAGCCGTGGAACGCCATGAAAATGGTGCCGAACATGATGCCCAGGGCACCGGCGAGCATGGTCCACAGTGCGGACAAGCCTAGGCTCGGGCCTACAAAGCCGATGGAGATGGTGAAGAAGTGGAAGTTGCCCAGGAACCAGAACGGTCCCTGGCTGCTGAGTTTGGCGTGACGTTCGTTTTCCGGAATGTAATCGATGGAGTGGCCTTCGATGGCCAATCCGCCACTCGCCTCGGCGGCGCGCGCAGACACTGGGGAACCTGACATACGATTGTTCCTATGCTGGTGTTTGTTGTTTTTGTGGTTACAGCGCTCGCTACGACGTCCAGATCGGGTGAAACTCCAGAAAAAGCTGACGATGACGCTGGTTTCACGGCAATGTAGGGTGTGAGTCCGGGCAATAAAATATCGCAGGCACACTGTTCACATAGATCAGCGCCTATGTAATCGAGAATCGGGAGCCCCATGCTGGGAACTGTTACGGAGCTGGATCTGCGTCTGATCCGGGTATTTCTGACCGTCGTCGAGGCGGGCGGCATCTCGGCGGCGCAAACCGCCCTCAACGCCACACAACCGACGATCAGCGCGCAATTGGCGACGCTGGAAGCGCGGGTCGGTTTTCGTCTGTGCGAACGCGGGCGTGGCGGGTTTTCCGTCACGCCCAAAGGCACGCAGTTCATCGAGGCGGCCCGACGCTTGCTGGCGGCGGCCGAAGGATTCCGGGTCGAGGTGCAGCACATCAACCGCAAAGTCTCGGGCAGCATCAACATCGGCCTGCTGGGGCAAATCGATCCGGTGGCGAACAAGAAAATCGGCCTGGCCATTGCCCGTTTGCGGGCTCGGCACGAGGGGCTGTACTTCCATTTCACCGAGCTGTCGTCGTCCCTGCTGGAAGAGAAAATCATCAACGGCCATATCGACCTGGCCATTGGTTACTTCTGGCACCGCTTGCCCAGCATCGATTATTTCCCGCTGTTCCCGGAAACCCAGATTGCCTACTGCGCGCCTTCGCATCCGTTGTTCGACCAGGTCGGTGCACTGACCCGCGAAGATGTCAGCGGTTTTGACTGGGTCTGGCCGAGCCATCCGCTGCCGGAGATGCCGGCCCCCACCTCCATCGAACGCCTGACCGTGCTCACCGACAGCATGGACGGCGCGGCCCTGCTGATCCTGTCCGGCCAGCACCTGGGGTTTCTGCCGCAGCACTACGCGACCCGGCATGAACAGCTGGGGCAATTGCACCCGCTGAACCCGGAGCTGCTGCGCTATGAGGTGAGCTTTCATGCGGCGGTGCGGCATTCGTCTCGTCAAAAGGATCTGGTGAGTGCGTTCCTCAACGAGCTGATCGAGATTTTTGGAGCGGTGTAGGGCCCTGTGGGAGCTGTGGGTCAGCCAGCATCAATGTTGAATGTGCTGGCCTCATCGCGGGCAAGCCCGCTCCCACAGGGGAAATGTGGTGGTTTCAGAAATGGATGTCCTTGGCCAGGATCACATCGATCCGCGCCACGGAACCGGTCAGGCGCTTCAGGTCCTTGTTGTGTTCGGCGATGATGTCTTCGGCGGTCTGGTTGCCGTTGTCGACGGTGGAATGTGCGTCGCGCGCCAGCACCACGTCATAGCCCAGTTTCAGGGCCTGACGCACGGTGGCATTGATGCAGTAATCGGTTTGCAAGCCGCAGATGACCAGGCGCTCGAACTCCTGCTCCGGCAACAGTTTTTGCAGGTTGGTCTTGTAGAACGAATCCGGGGTGGTCTTGCGCACGCGATGATCTGTGGGCAAGGTTTGCAGCCCTTCGGCCAGTTGCCAACCGGCAGCCTTATGCGTCAGCGGGCTGCCCACTTCTTCGTGCTGGATCAGCACCACGGTCACGCCGGCCTTGCGCGCCCGGGCAGACAGGTCATTGATGGTGTCGATGACCCGTCCAATCTCGAAGCACTCGTACTCACCGGAACACAAGGCCTGCTGGACGTCGATGATTAACAACGCAGTGGTCATGATTTCCTTCCTTGAACGGTCGATGGTTCAGGGGACGAACATAAGCCCGTCCCCCTCCGGACACAACCCTCAGTAACCCAGCGACAACCCGGTGTTACGCCGTGGGTCGTTCGCCCCGTAGAAACGGTTCTTGCCCACTGGTTTGCCACCCAGGGACGGCGCGCCGACCAGGATCGCCGCCAGGTGGTTGGCGTCCTGTGGACCGGCAAACTTGTGCCCCCAGCTTTCGAGGATCTTCACCGTGTCCGGGCTGGTGGTGAAGGCTTCGAGGTTGGTTTCCTCCGGCAGCCACTGCTGGTGGAAACGCGGTGCATCCACCGCTTCCTGGATGTTCATCCCGTAGTCGATCACGTTGAGCATGGTCAGCAAGGTCGCGGTGATGATGCGGCTGCCACCCGGGGTGCCGACCACCATCACCACTTTGCCGTCCTTGGTGACGATGGTCGGGCTCATGGACGACAGCGGCGCCTTGCCAGGTGCGATGGCGTTGGCCTCGCCCTGCACCAGGCCGTACATGTTCGGCACACCGATTTTCGAGGTGAAATCGTCCATTTCATCGTTGAGGATGACCCCGGTCTTGCTCGCCATCACGCCCGCGCCGAACCAGTCGTTGAGGGTGTAGGTCACCGACACCGCGTTGCCCCACTTGTCGACGATGGAGTAATGCGTGGTGTTGTTGCCTTCATGGGGCGCTACGCCAGGCTTGAGCTCACTCGATACCGCGGCTTTTTGTGGCTTGATCGCTTCGCGAAGCTTGGTCGCGTAGTTTTTATCCAGCAGGTGAGCAATCGGGTTCTTCACGAAATCCGGGTCGCCCAGGTAGCTGTTGCGGTCCACATAGGCGTGGCGCATCGCTTCGATCTGATAGTGCATGCCCTGGGCCGAGTGATAGCCCAGATCCTTCATCGGATAGCCTTCGAGGATGTTCATGATCTCGCAGATCACCACGCCGCCGGAGCTCGGTGGCGGTGCCGAGACCACGTGGTAGCCACGGTAGTCGCACTCGATGGGCGCCAGTTCGCGGGTCTTGTATTTGTCGAGGTCGGCCTGGGTGATGATGCCCTTGTTGGCCTGGCTGGAAGTGACGATGGCGTCCGCCACCCAGCCCTTATAGAAGCCGTCGGCGCCTTTCTCGGAGATTTCCCGCAGGGTTTTGCTCAGGTCCTTTTGCACCAGCTTCTGCCCGACCTGCATCGGCTCGCCGTTGCTGAGGAAGATCGAGCCGGAATCCTTGATGTCCTTCTTGAACATGTCGGTGGCGTAGTCCAGCAGATCGACATCCCCCTGCTCCAGCACGAAACCGTCTTCGGCCAGCTTGATGGCCGGGGCGATGATTTCCTTGCGCGGCTTGGTGCCGTACTTGGACAGCGCCAGTTCCATGCCCGAAACGGTGCCCGGCACACCCACGGCCAGGTGGCCACGAGTACTCAGATCGGGAACGACGTTGCCGTCCTTGTCCAGGTACATGTTGGCGGTGGCGGCCAGCGGCGCTTTTTCACGGAAGTCGAGGAAGGTCTTGCGCCCATCCGCCAACTGAATGGTCATGAAACCACCGCCACCGAGGTTGCCTGCCGCCGGGTACACCACCGCCAGCGCATAGCCGACCGCGACCGCTGCGTCGACGGCGTTGCCGCCGTTCTTGAGCACATCCACGCCCACATGGCTGGCCAGATGCTGGGCGGTGACCACCATGCCGTTTTCCCCCGTCGCCGGGGCCACGGAGGCGGCGTGAGCAGTCAGGCAGCTGAGAGCCAATGAGGTCGCAATCAGCGATTTGGCAAAAGGTTCGTACTTCATGAGTCGGTCTCTTCTTGTTATTAACCAGGGGGGAACGCTTCAAAAGCAGTGAGCAAGTATGGTCGGGATTACGTATTGCGCCTCCTCATCGACACAGTATCCTTAACGCTTGTTCAGCCATTTCCCGCGAGCCCTGGCATGACCTATACCTGCATCACCGTGGTTTCCCCGGTCGGCCAGTTGAAGCTGGTGGCGAACGGTTCGCGACTGGCAGCCATCCTCTGGGAAAACGACAAACCCGGGCGGGTGCGCCTCGGCCCGATGAGCGAGGCGCCGGACAATCCGATCCTGGTGCGCACCGCCGCGCAGCTACGCGAATATTTTTCCGGCACCCGCGATCGCTTCGAACTGGAACTGGACTTTGCCGGCACGGAATTTCAGAAAAAGGTCTGGGCGGCGCTGCTGACCATCCCGTTCGGCGAGACCCGCAGCTACAGCCAGATCGCCGAACAGATCGGCAACCCGGCGGCGGTCAGGGCGGTGGGTGCGGCGAATGGCAAGAACCCGATTTCGATCGTGGCGCCGTGTCACCGGGTGATTGGTGCGTCGGGCAAGCTCACCGGGTTTGCCGGTGGGCTTGAGGCGAAGGCGTTGTTGCTCACACTTGAAGGCGGGCAAACGCCAGGCACCGCGCGCCTGCCCGGCTTTTAACCTTGTAGGAGCTGCCGCAGGCTGCGATCTTTTGATCTTGCATTGAAAAGATCAAAAGATCGCAGCCTGCGGCAGCTCCTACGGGGAGATCAGGATTGATTGAAGAGATTTTTCATCGCCGCATACTGCAGCAACATGATGGTCTTGGCGTCGCAGATTTCGCCACGGTAGAACGCTTCGAGTGCGTCGTCGAACGCCCACTCCAGCACTTCCAGCTCTTCGGTTTCCGACTCAAGCCCGCCACCGTCGCTGACTTTCGACCTGGCGTCGTATTCGGCAATGAAGAAGTGCAGTTTTTCCGTCACCGAACCGGGGCTCATGTACGCTTCGAACACCTTCTGCACATGGTGCACGCGGTAACCCGTCTCCTCCTCCGCTTCATCGCGGATGCGGTCTTCAGGCGCCGCGCCTTCCAGCAGTCCCGCCGCCACCTCGATCAACAGCCCGTCGTGACCGTTGACGAACACCGGCAGGCGAAACTGGCGGGTCAGTACCACGGTTTTCTTTTCGCGGTTGTACAACAGAATCGCCGCGCCGTTGCCACGGTCGTAGACCTCTCGCGTCTGGCGTTGCCACTCGCCGTTGTTGCGTTGGTAATCGAAGGTGATTTTCTTCAGCAGGTACCAGTCGTGGGACAACACCTGGGACTCCAGGATGTTGACCCGCTCGGCCGTGTTCGACATGACAACGCGTCCTGTTATTTGTCAGAGAGTGCACATGTTAGGTGAAAACCTGCCTCCTCAAGCAAGCTGCGCCTTGTACTCCTTCTCGTATTGCCCGGCCAACGACTCTTTCTGTTTGTCGTCGAGCAGCTTGCCGGCCATCTGGAAGAACTTCTGCTCTTCTTCCTCGAGGTGGTGATGCACCTTCTCCGAGAGCTTCTTCGCGGTCGCCAGCCAGGCCGGGCTGGACATTTCGGTGTCATCCAGCGCCTCCATCATTTCGTCCATTTCGTGATGCTCGGCGATGCCATGACGGCTGAGGTCGACCCCGTTGTCGAACTTCATCAGCGGAATGTAGAAATGCCGCTCTTCGGCCGTCGCGTGAGCCTGCAATTCTGACTTGAGTTGCTTGTACGCCTCGACCCGCTCAGGCGTATCGCCGCTGGTACGGATCAGCGCCTTGGCATAGGTCCGTTGGCGTTCGTGGCTTTCGCGCAAGGCTTCAAAAATGTTCACGGGGCGTTGTCCTCATCAGCGGCGTCAGGAGTGACGCGTCTTAAGGAATGACAGCTGTGCGTTGGCGACGGTTCAACTTTCCCGGGGATGGAACAATCGCTGCAACCGGGATAGGCTGCGGCTTCACTGCCATAAGGATATAGCCATGAACCTGCGTATCGAACGCAAGCACAACCCCAGTACCGAAGAGCGCGAGGCGATCCTCGTGCCGTTGCGCGCCTACAACACCTCGAAGTCTGCAAGCCCGCCACCGGAACATATCGCATTGCTGATACGCGACGACAACGACGAAATCGTCGGCGGCGTTTACGCCCGGTTGTTTTATCAGTGGTTGTTCATAGACTTGCTGGCGGTGCCGGAACAGGCCCGGGGACAAGGCATGGGCACCAAGTTGATGCAGATGGCCGAAGACCTTGCGCGCGAAAAGGAATGCGTCGGTCTGTGGCTGGAAACCTTCGAATTCCAGGCGCCGGAGTTCTACAAGAAATGCGGCTACAGCGAGATCGGGCACATTGCCGATTACCCGCCGGGGCACAAGCACTTCTTCTTCCAGAAGCGCCTGAGCTAAAAGATCGCAGCCTGCGGCAGCTCCTACAGGTTTCGCGCCCTCTGTAGGAGCTGCCGCAGGCTGCGATCTTTTGATCCTGATTTGCCTACAGGCAAGTCGCCAACGCCGCCAAGCGGCGCTTGGCCACGAAATCATCCTTCTGTGCGTAGAAGCTCAGCACCGTGCCCGACGCATCGGTGGTCACGTCGACGAAGAACTCCGCCGAACGGGTATAAACGGTCGTGCCGCCCTTCTCGCCAGGCTGCAGATAGGCGGCGGCATCAACGCCGAACACAGCCTCGTCCTGCCAGGAAAACTGCACGCACTGGGCGACGTCCTTTCCCGGTTTTTCCGAGTTCAGGGTTTTGTACGGGGCCTTGGTGCGGGCGTCGTTCATCGCCGAGCTGGCGCACCCGGCCAGCAACGTCACAGCCAGCGCCACCATCAGAATTCGCATTGCATTCACTCATCGGGAAAAAGCGGACTTTATCACCCCGGCAGCCCGTATCGTTCTGCTTTACTGCATTTATACCGCGACAGCGCACAACGATTCGCGCACCCTGTCGCGCCAATAACGCCCCATCGCACCCCTGACTGGAAATCTGATGACACCTAATGCCGAGTTCTACAAACCGAGCACTGAATATGCCGACAAGCTGATCAGCCAGATCGGTCAGACGCCGTCCTGGATCGCCAAGCGAATCGGCGTCACCGACAAGCGGATTCGCTACATCCTCGACGGCGAAAGAACCGTCAAAGGCGAAACCACGCCGATCCAGATGACCTACACCGAGCAGTTTGCCCTCGAATGCCTGGCAGCAGCGGCCAAGGCCAGCAAGAAGCAACCCTCGTAATCCGTTCTCAAGGAGCGACCATGGCGGCAACCGAACAGCAACATGAACAGGCACTGAAGCGGTTTCTCGACGAACGCCCCGAGTTGCGCCACGACCTCGACAACCTCAACCCGTTGCAGGCCCAGGCCAAGGGTGAAACCCCGGCGCAGTACCGCGACGAACGCTTGCACGAAGCCTTCGAAGCCGAGGCAGAACGGCAAGGATTGTTCGCCTGGGAGCTGACGCTGCAACTGACGGCGGCTACGGCCGAAGACTACGAAGCGCAGCGCCTGGAAGTGCACCGGGAAGTCGCGGAAATGGCCGGTATGGACTGGCTGGAGTATTGCGAGTTGAATGGGTTAAAACCCTAAGCACTGTTCAAGGATGCCGTCGCCAATGCTGCCCAACACCGCCAGGACCCACGCCAGCCCCGGTCACTTGCACACGCAGAAATGGCGCGGGCGCATAGGCCTGAGCCTGGTGGCCATGCTTTCGGTACTCGCGGGCATGACCGACGCCATCGGCTTCATGGCCAGCGGCGACTTCGTCTCGTTCATGAGCGGCAATACCACCCGGATGGCTGTCGCCATCAGCGCTGGCGACCTTGGCTTGACCCTGCGCCTGGTGATACTCGTCGCCACCTTCATCGTCGGCAACGCGCTGGGCATTATCGTCAGCCGCCTGGGTCGCCGTCGGGCCCTGCCGCTGCTGTTGTCCATCGCCACCCTGCTGTGCGCCGCCGCAGCCTGGCCTTATGAGGCGCAACTGCCGGCCCTGCTGGCGGCGATCATCGCAATGGGCATGCTCAACGCCGCGGTGGAAGAAGTGAACGGCCTGCCGGTAGGCCTGACTTACGTCACCGGTGCCCTGTCGCGTTTCGGCCGCGGACTGGGACGCTATATGCTCGGCGAGCGCCGTAACGGCTGGCGCGTGCAACTGATCCCCTGGACCGGCATGTTCGCTGGCGCGGTACTCGGTGCCGTGCTGGAACATCACCTGGGACTCAAGGCGTTGTTTGCCAGTGGCCTGCTGGCTGCCGCGCTCGGGTTGTTGTCGCTGAAGATCCCGCGACGCTGGCAGTTGGGGTACATGCCGCGCTAACACCTCAATCCCCTGTAGGAGCTGTCGCAGGCTGCGATCTTTTGACTTTGATTTTTTAAAAACAAGATCAAAAGATCGCAGCCTGCGGCAGCTCCTACAGGGGGGTTGCGGGTATATGGCAGGTTACTTTGGCCGCCCCGCCGATAAAGCATTATCATGGCCGCAGTTTCGCTGATCGAGTCTGTCATGAAGTTCGCCATCGCCGTGTTTTCCGCCGCCCACGCGCCCTCCTCGCGCCGCGCCCTGCTGTTCGCCCAAGCGGCGCTGGCCGGCGGGCATGAGATTGTCCGGCTGTTTTTCTATCAGGACGGTGTCTACAACGCGTCCGCCAGTGTGGTCACGCCCCAGGATGAAGCGGACTTGCCCAAGCAATGGCGCGCCTTTGTCAGCGACCATCAACTCGATGGCGTGGTGTGCATCGCCGCCGCCCTGCGGCGTGGTGTCTTGAATGAGGAAGAGGCCCGGCGCTATCAGCGCGAGGCCGTTGCCGTCGGTGCGCCGTGGGAATTGTCCGGCCTCGGCCAATTGCATGACGCGGCGCAGGATGCCGACCGCCTGATCTGTTTCGGAGGCGCATGACATGGCCAAATCCATATTGATCATCAGCCGCCAGTCGCCATGGTCCGGCCCGGGCGCGCGGGAAGCGCTGGATATCGTGCTGGCCGGCGGCGCCTTCGATCTGCCGATTGGCCTGTTGTTTCTCGATGACGGCGTGTTCCAGCTGGCCGCCAGCCAGAACGCCAGGACCTTGCAACAGAAAGACCTGAGCGCCAACCTGCAAGCCCTGCCGCTGTTCGGTGTCGAGGAACTGTTTGCCTGTGGCGACAGCATCACCCGGCGCGGCCTCGACCCGAGCGGCCTGGCGCTGGAAGAAGCCCGGGTGTTGGCCGCCCACGAAATCACCGCCCTCATTGACCGCTACGACCAGGTGATCACCCTCTGATGTCGACTTTGCATGTGTTGTCTCATTCCCCGTTCGGCGACGAACGCCTGACCAGTTGCCTGCGCGTGATCGGCGCCAACGACGGATTGCTGCTGTCCGGCGATGCCGCCTATGCGTTGCAGC
This sequence comes from Pseudomonas laurylsulfatiphila, assembly GCF_002934665.1. Taxonomy (GTDB): domain Bacteria; phylum Pseudomonadota; class Gammaproteobacteria; order Pseudomonadales; family Pseudomonadaceae; genus Aquipseudomonas; species Aquipseudomonas laurylsulfatiphila. The sequence continues at coordinate 856,607 of NZ_NIRS01000001.1, forward strand.
CAGGCACCGCGCCGTTCACGGCACTCAGCACCCAGGGCCTGAAACTGTTCGTCCTGGCCGAAGATGCCCAGGCCCGTGCGCTGGTGGTTCCGGACTGGGCCCAGGCGATCGATTACCCGGCCTTCGTCGAACTGTCGATTCACTATGACAAGGTCAACAGTTGGCTATGAATGCATTGACGGTCGGCGCCCGCGCCATCGAGCTGGACAAGGACGGTTTCCTGGTCGAACTGAATGACTGGTCTGCCGATGTGGCCAGTGCCCTGGCAGCTGCCGAAGACATCGAGCTGACGCCCGAGCACTGGGAAGTCCTCGACCTGCTGCGCAGTTTCTACGCCGAGTTCCAGCTGTCACCGGCCACGCGCCCGTTGATCAAGTACACCGCATTGAAACTCGGCCCGGAAAAAGGCAACAGCCTGCACCTGAACCGACTGTTCAAAGGCACCCCCGCCAAACTCGCCGCGAAGCTGGCGGGCCTGCCCAAACCGACGAATTGCTTATGACCGATTACCCTGCACTGACCCTCGAAACGCCCGCCGAGCATCCGTTCGCCCAGTTCGTGCGGATCCTTGGCAAAGGCAAGCGCGGCGCCCGTGACCTGACCCGGATCGAAGCCCGCGAAGCCATGGGCATGGTGCTCGATGAAAAGATCGAGGAAACCCAGCTCGGCGCATTCCTGATGCTGTTGCGGCACAAGGAAGAAAGCGCCGAGGAAATGGCCGGGTTCACCGAAGCCTTGCGCGAACGCCTGAACCCTCCGGCACTGGCGGTTGACCTGGACTGGCCGACCTACGCCGGCAAGAAGCGGCACTTGCCGTGGTACCTGTTGGCAGCCAAATGCCTGGCGCAAAACGGCGTGCGGATTTTCATGCATGGCGGCGGCGCCCACACCGCCGGTCGCCTGTACAGCGAGCAACTGCTGGGTGAATTGAACATCCCACTGTGCCGCAACTGGCAACAGGTCGACTCGGCGCTGGATAACGGCGGTTTGGCCTTCATGCCACTGGTGGACTGGGCACCGCAGCTGCAACGGATGATCGACCTGCGCAACACCCTCGGCCTGCGCTCGCCGATCCACTCGCTGGCGCGGATTCTCAATCCGCTGGGCGCGCGTTGCGGCCTGCAGAGCATTTTCCACCCCGGCTATCAGGCTGTGCATCGCGATGCCAGCGGCTTGCTCGGCGATACCGCGATCGTGATCAAGGGCGATGGCGGCGAGATCGAGATCAACCCGGACGCCGACAGCCACCTGTACGGCACTACTGGAGGCGAGAGTTGGGACGAGGAATGGCCGCAGTTGTCGGCGCAGCGTCATGTCAAACCTGCCTCGCTCGACCCCGAGCATTTGAAAGCGGTGTGGCGTGGCGAGGTGGTCGACAGCTACCCGCAAATGGCCTTGATCTCGACCATGGCCCTGGCCCTGCGTGGACTCGGCCAGAGCCGCGACCAGGCCTTTGAAACCGCCGGGCAATACTGGGCCGCGCGCAACAAATCGATTTAACCGATCATTCGCGCCCGATCTTTGCGCTTTTTGTTCGAACCCATGGGAATAGACTCGACTCCAACGATTATTGGCTTCTGGAGTCTTGAACATGGGTTTGTTAGTCGATGGCCGCTGGCAGGACAAGTGGTACGAAAGCAGCAAGGACGGCGCGTTCCAGCGTGAACAGGCGCAACGTCGGCACTGGCTGACCGCAGACGGCAAACCGGGACCGACCGGCGTCGGCGGTTTTGCGGCAGAACCCGGTCGCTATCACCTGTACGTGTCCCTGGCTTGTCCGTGGGCCCATCGCACCCTGATCCTGCGCAAACTCAAAGGCCTCGAAAGCCTGATCGACGTTTCGGTGGTCAGTTGGCTGATGCTGGAAAACGGCTGGACCTTCGACATAACCCTCGGCTCCACCGGCGACAAGCTCGATCACTTCGACTTCATGCACCAGCGCTACACCGCCGATACCGCTGACTACACCGGCCGCGTCACCGTGCCGGTGCTGTGGGACAAACAGCACAAACGCATCGTCAACAATGAATCATCGGAAATCATCCGCATGTTCAACGGTGCCTTCGATGATCTGACCGGTAACGACCTGGACTTCTACCCGGCGCCGCTGCGCGGTGAGATCGATGCGTTGAACGAGCGGATTTATCCCGCGGTGAACAATGGCGTGTACCGTGCCGGGTTTGCCACGTCGCAACAGGCTTACGAAGAGGCCTTCGATGAGGTGTTTGCCGAACTGGATCGCCTGGAGCTGCTGCTGGACGCCAACCGCTATCTGGCAGGCGAATACCTGACCGAAGCGGACATCCGCCTGTTCACCACGCTGATTCGCTTCGATGCGGTGTACTACGGGCACTTCAAGTGCAATCTGCGGCGGATTGCGGATTATCCGAATCTGTCGAACTGGCTGCGGGAGATCTATCAGTGGCCGGGGATTGCCGAGACGGTGGATTTTGAACACATCAAGCACCACTACTACGCCAGCCATCGCACCATCAACCCGACGGGTGTGGTGCCCAAGGGGCCGGCGCAGGACTTTACCGTGGCGCATGACCGGGAGCGGTTGAGCGGCAAAGGGGTTTGGGAAAAGAGCTAAAAGCAAAAGATCGCAGCCTTCGGCAGCTCCTACAGGGTGTACACCATACCCGTGTAGGAGCTGCCGAAGGCTGCGATCTTTTTTGCAACAGCCAACGCAGAAATCAGACCTGACCCTGAGCCCCTTCGAACCACGCCAGTTTCTCGCGCAGTTGCACCACTTCACCGACGATCACCAGCGTCGGCGCATGCACTTCATGCTCCGCCACCAATCGTGGCAAGTCGGCCAGGGTTCCGGTGAAGACCCGCTGATTGACCGTGGTGCCCTGCTGGATCAACGCCGCCGGAGTATCAGCACCGCGACCGTGCTTGATCAGTTGCTCGCAGATGATCGGCAAGCCTACCAGCCCCATGTAGAACACCAGCGTCTGCGCTGGCGCGACCAGATCGGCCCACGGCAAATCGGTTGAGCCGTCCTTCAGGTGCCCGGTGACAAAGCGTACCGATTGCGCGTAATCGCGGTGGGTCAGCGGAATCCCGGCATAGGCCGCGCAACCACTGGCCGCCGTGATCCCCGGCACGACCTGGAACGGGATGCCATGGGCCGCCAGTTCTTCGATCTCTTCACCGCCACGACCGAAGATGAACGGATCGCCGCCCTTCAGTCGCACCACACGCTTGCCCTGTTTGGCCAGGTCCACCAATTGCTGGTTGATCTGATCCTGCGGCACCGCGTGATCGGCACGGCGCTTGCCAACGTAAATACGTTCGGCGTCGCGGCGGCACAGTTCCAGAATCGCCGGTGCCACCAGACGGTCGTACAGCACCACGTCGGCTTGCTGCATCAGACGCAGTGCTTTGAACGTCAGCAGATCGGGATCACCTGGCCCTGCGCCCACCAGATAGACCTCACCGGTCGCCACGGGAGCTTCACCATCGATTTTCGCCTGGAGCAATCGCTCGGCTTCAGCGCCCTGCCCGGCCAGTTGCCGATCGGCAACCGGGCCCTGGAAAACATCTTCCCAGAATGCCCGACGCTGCTGCACATCCGGAAACAGGCCTTTGACCTGATGGCGAAAACGCGCCGCCAGACCGGCCAGTTGACCGTAGGTGGAAGGAATCCAGGTTTCGATCTTGGCGCGGATCAAGCGTGCCAGCACCGGCGCATCGCCACCGCTGGACACGGCAATGATCAATGGGGAGCGGTCGACGATGGCCGGGAAGATCACGCTGCACAGGGCCGGCGCGTCCACCACGTTGACCGGCACACAACGCCGATGGGCATCGGCGGAGACTTGTGCGTTCAGCGCTTCGTCGTCGGTGGCGGCAATGATCAGCCCGCAACCGTCCAGATCCGCCTCGGAGTAGCCACGCAACAGGCACTCGCCACCGCTGCCGGCAACCAGTTCGCGCAGTTGTGCTTCGATTTCAGGTGCAACCACCCGCAGCTGCGCACCGGCATCGGCCAGCAGGCGGGATTTGCGCAAGGCAATTTCCCCCCCACCGACGACCAACACACGACTGCCGCGAAGGTTGTGAAACAGCGGCAGATATTTCATTTAGCCGATGACCTCAAGGCCACCCATGTACGGCTTGAGAACCTCGGGTACACGGATCGAACCGTCGGCCTGCTGATAGTTCTCCAGCACCGCCACCAGGGTGCGGCCCACTGCCAGGCCGGAGCCGTTCAGGGTGTGTACCAGTTCCGGCTTGCCGGTTTCCGGGTTGCGGAAGCGCGCCTGCATGCGGCGGGCCTGGAAGTCACCACAGTTGGAGCACGACGAGATTTCGCGGTACTTGTCCTGGCTCGGGATCCACACTTCCAGGTCGTAGGTCTTGACCGCGCTGAAGCCCATGTCGCCGGTGCACAGCGCCAGGGTGCGGTAAGGCAGTTCCAGCAGTTGCAGGACTTTCTCGGCGTTGGCAGTCAGGCCTTCCAGCGCTTCCATCGATTTCGACGGCTCGACGATCTGCACCATTTCAACCTTGTCGAACTGGTGCTGACGGATCATGCCGCGGGTGTCGCGGCCCGAAGCGCCGGCTTCGCTGCGGAAGCACGGCGTGTGGGCGACGAACTTGATCGGCAGCAGTTTCGAATCGACGATTTCGCCGGCGACGATGTTGGTCAACGACACTTCGGCAGTCGGGATCAGGTACAGGTCGGCCTCGCCTTCGCGGGCGATCTTGAACAGGTCTTCCTCGAACTTCGGCAGTTGGCCGGTGCCTTGCAGCGCCGGGGCCTGGACCAGGTAAGGCGTGTAGGCCTCTTCGTAGCCGTGCTCGGTGACGTGCAGGTTGATCATGAACTGCGCCAGGGCGCGGTGCAGACGGGCGATCGGGCCGCGCAGCAAGGCGAAACGGGCACCGGACAGCTTGGCGGCGGTTTCGAAGTCCAGCCAGCCGAACTTCTCGCCCAGAGCCACGTGGTCCTGAACCGGGAAATCGAAGGCAGTCGGGGTGCCCCAACGGCGCACTTCGACGTTGCCTTCTTCGTCTTCGCCGACCGGCACGGATTCGTGTGGCAGGTTGGGAATGCCCAGCAGGATCGAGTCCAGTTCGGTCTGGATCGCGTCCAGTTCGACTTTACCGGCGCTCAATTCGCCCGCCATGCGCTCGACGTCCGCCATCAGCGGCGCGATGTCTTCGCCGCGCTGCTTGGCCTGACCGATGGATTTGGAACGCGCGTTACGCTCAGCCTGCAGTGCTTCGGTGCGGGTCTGGACGGTCTTGCGCTGTTCTTCCAGCGCTTCGATGCGCGCAACATCCAGCACAAAGCCACGGGATGCCAGGCGGTCCGCTACGTCCTGAAGGTTGCTACGTAACAGTTTGGAATCGAGCATGTCGGTTTCTCGTTTATCAAAGTTTGGTCAAGGACAGGCCGGCCCAGGTGGCAAGCAGCCCGCCGAATACGCTGAGCGCCGCATAGCCCAGGGCCAGCGGCACTTGCCCGCTTTCCAGCAGGCGCACCGTATCCAGTGAAAAGGATGAAAAAGTCGTCAGCCCCCCGAGGAAGCCGACCATCAACCCGGCGCGCACCTCGATGGGCACCTCCGGGCGTATCAAAAACAGACCGTATAGAACGCCGATCAGCAAACAGCCCACGATATTAACGGCCAGCGTCGCGGTATAGAAGTGCCGCGGCCAATTCGCGTTGATCCAGTTACCCGTGGCAAAGCGCAACAGCGTGCCGGCCATCCCGCCAGCGGAAACCGCAACGATCAAGGGAAGCACTATTTTCTCCGCTGCCGGGGGCTTAAACGGTCGAGTTTTGCCAGGTGGTTGAGTTTTTCGCCGATCTTCAACTCCAGGCCACGGGGCACGGGCTGATAGAACGGAATCGGGTCGAGTTCTTCGGGGAAATAGTCTTCCCCGGCAGCGTAAGCATCAGGTTCATCGTGGGCATAGCGGTATTCGTCGCCATAGCCCAATTGCTTCATCAGTTTGGTCGGCGCGTTGCGCAGGTGCAGCGGCACTTCCAGCGAACCGTGTTCGGCGGCCGCGCGCAATGCAGTCTTGAAGCCCATGTACACCGCGTTGCTTTTCGGCGCGCAGGCTAGATAGGTGATGGCCTGGGCCACCGCCAGTTCGCCTTCGGGGCTGCCAAGACGCTCCTGCACTTCCCACGCCGCCAGGCACAGGCTCAGGGCGCGCGGGTCGGCGTTGCCGATGTCTTCGCTGGCCATACGCACCACACGCCGGGCAAGGTACAGCGGGTCGCAACCGCCGTCGATCATGCGCGCGAACCAGTACAGCGCGCCGTCAGGGTTGGAGCCGCGCACCGATTTGTGCAGCGCGGATATCTGGTCGTAGAACGCTTCGCCACCCTTGTCGAAGCGTCGACGGGTGTCGCCGAGCAGGCTTTGCAGGAGCTCGGTACCGATCTCGCTGTTGTCTTCGGCCAGGTCCGAGGCGTTCTCCAGCAGGTTGAGCAGGCGTCGACCATCGCCGTCCGCGGCCGACAGCAGCATCTGGAAGCCTTCATCGCTGAGGGTCAGGTTGCGCTTGCCCAGGCCCCGCTCTTCGGTCAGCGCACGCTGCACCAGCTTGCGCAGGGCCGCTTCGTCGAGGCTTTTCAGCACATAGACACGCGCCCGCGACAGCAAGGCGTTGTTGAGTTCGAACGAAGGGTTTTCCGTGGTCGCGCCGATGAAAATCAGCGTGCCGTCCTCGACATAAGGCAGGAACGCGTCCTGCTGGGACTTGTTGAAACGATGCACTTCGTCGACGAACAGAATGGTGCGGCGGCCGTACTGCGCGGCCTGCTGCTTGGCGATTTCCACCGCCTGCCGGATCTCCTTGACCCCGGCCAGCACCGCCGAGACCGTTTCGAAGTGTGCATCCGAGACTTCCGCGAGCAATCGCGCCAGGGTGGTTTTGCCCACGCCCGGCGGCCCCCAGAAAATCATCGAATGCAGGGCACCCTGCTCCAGCGCTTCGCGCAAGGGCTTGCCGCGAGCGAGCACGTGTTCCTGACCGACGTACTCGTCCAGATTGGCCGCGCGCAGGCGAGCAGCCAGGGGCTGGGCGATGGGGGTGCTGCGAAACAGGTCCATGACTATCTACAAAACCTCACTGGTTCTCTATCCCCTGTAGGAGCGAGTCTGCTCGCGATGGACGTTAACGATAACGCTGGCAGCCTGACACCCAGTGGTGTCCTTGAGTCCATCGCGAGCAGGCTCGCTCCTACAAGGGTTCTGCGTTTTATTCCTGGATTACATCGGCACCCTTGGGGATGTCGAACTTGAACTTGGACGCCGGGATCGGCTCGTTGGCCTTCACCCCGGTGAACAGGATATTGGTGCGCTGACCCACGCTGTCGATCAACTGCATGTCGTTGACCAGACCATTGCGGAACGACAGGCGCAGGCTGTCGAACAGGGTGTCCTTGGTCTTCGGCTTCAAGGTGAAGTCGATCACGCCGCCGGCTTCCTTGGCGCTGATGTCGAAGCTCTGGCTGATTTTGGACACGTCACCGGACAGCAGCAAGGCCGGCGTCTGGGTCAGGCGCTGGTCGAGGTTCTTGATGGTGGCCTGTTCCAGGTCCGGGTCCCACAGGGTGACCTTCTTGCCATCGGACACCATGGTCTGTTCGGCCGGTGCATCGGTGTGCCAGTAGAACAGGCCCGGACGCTGCAGGGACATCTCGCCGGCGGTTTCCTGCAACTGGGTGCCGGTGCCATCAAGGGTCAGTTGCGAGAAACGCGCTGTCAGGGTCTGGGATTTTTCCAGCAGTTGGGTCAGGCGTGCCACATCCTTGTCATCGGCGTTAGCCTGGAGCGTGGTCAAAGCCAGTACCGGCAGCAACAGCATGCGGATCAGACGCATGGGAGTCCTCATAACATTCGTGGGAGTGCGAGCGGCGCCAAAGGGCGCCACCCTTTCAAATTCGGGTCAGTCGCGCACCGGGCCAGGGGCCAGGACTTCACGCGAACCGTTGGTGTTCATGGACGTCACGACCCCGGCCATTTCCATGGCTTCGATCATGCGCGCGGCGCGGTTGTAGCCGATCTTGAGCTTGCGCTGAACCGCGGAAATGGAGGCGCGACGGCTTTCCAGCACGAACTGGACCGCTTCGTCGTACAGCGCGTCGGCCTCGGGATCGTCACCGTCGCCGCCCCCGCTGCTGCCTTCGAAGCCGCTGCCCGCCTCTTCGACGCCATTGAGGATGTCGTCGTTGTATTCCGGCGCGCCCCGTAGCTTCCAGGCCTCCACCACGCGGTGAACCTCATCGTCGGACACGAAGGCACCGTGGACACGAATCGGCAGACTGGTGCCCGGCGGCATGTACAGCATGTCACCGTGGCCCAGCAGTTGCTCGGCACCGCCCTGGTCGATGATGGTCCGCGAGTCGATCTTGCTCGATACCTGGAACGCCATGCGGGTCGGGATGTTGGCCTTGATCAGACCGGTGATCACGTCCACCGACGGACGCTGGGTCGCGAGGATCAAGTGGATACCGGCCGCACGCGCCTTCTGGGCGATACGGGCGATCAGCTCTTCAACCTTCTTGCCGACGATCATCATCATGTCGGCGAATTCGTCGACCACCACCACGATGGTCGGCAGCTTTTGCAGGAGCGGCGCTTCGTCGTGGATGCTTTCGCGCTTGTACAGCGGATCGCTCAACGGCTCGCCGGCGTCCTGGGCTTCCTTGACCTTGGCGTTGAAGCCCGACAGGTTTCGCACGCCCATCTTGGCCATCAGCTTGTAGCGTCGCTCCATCTCGGCAACGCTCCAGCGCAGGGCGTTGGCGGCGTCCTTCATGTCGGTGACCACCGGGCACAGCAGGTGCGGAATGCCCTCGTAGATCGACAGTTCCAACATTTTCGGGTCGATCATGATCAGCTTGGCGTCTTCCGGGCCGGACTTGAACAGGATCGACAGGATCATCGCGTTCACACCCACCGACTTACCGGAACCGGTGGTACCGGCCACCAGCAGGTGTGGCATCTTCGCCAGGTCGGTGATGACCGGCTTGCCGCCGATGTCGTGGCCCAGGGCCAGGGTGACCGGGGATTTGAAGTTGTCGTACTCGGGGGTCGACAACACCTCGGAGAAACGCACGATCTGCCGGTCTTCGTTGGGAATCTCGATACCGACCGTGGTCTTGCCCGGAATCACTTCCACCACGCGCACGCTGGTCACGGCCAGGGAACGGGCCAGGTCTTTGGCCAGGTTGGCGATGCGGCTGACCTTGACGCCGGCGGCGGGCTGGATTTCGTAACGGGTAATCACCGGACCCGGGTGGATCGAGTCCACGGTCACTTCGACGCCGAACTCCTTGAGCTTGATTTCCAGCAGGTGGCCGACCGCCGCCAGGGATTCGGGCGAGTAATTGAGCTGTTTCTTTTCCGCGGGATCGAGAATCGAGATCGGCGGCAAGGTGCCTTCCACGGCGCTGTCGACGAACAGGGGCGCCTGCTTCTCTTTTTCGACGCGTTTGCTCGGCGCGGCCGGTTTTGGCGGCGCGGGTGCAATCACCGGCGGCACCTGCTTCTCACGCTCGGACATGTGCTTGCTCAGGGCCTGCTCACGCTCGATCAAACGCTCCTTGACCTTGGCCTGCTCGCGCTTGTCGGTGACGGTCGGCGCTACCACTTCATCCATACGGTCATCGACTTCACGCAATTGGGCGACCAGTTGTTTGCGCTCGGTACGGGCCGCCCACCAGCGATTGGCCGCGCCCTGGAACAGTTCGAACAGGTCGAGGGTGATCTTGCCGGTGATGTCCATCACCTTGAACCACGACAGGTCGGTAAACACCGTCAGGCCGAACAGGAACAACGCGATGAACAGCAGCGTACTGCCCTGGATATTCAGGGCGTTCCTCGCCAGTTCGCCGAGGCTTTCACCCAGCGCACCGCCCGCACCGGCCGGCAGACCGGTCGCGGCATGGAAATGGATATGGGCCAGCGCGGCACCCGACAGCACCAGGAACACCAGGCCGATCAGGCGCCAGGAGAACAGCCAGCCGCTCCACTGCCACGGTTCGTGACGCTGGCGGAAGATCTGGTACGCCTTGACCGCCAGCAGCAACGGAAAGATGTAGGCGAAGTAACCCAGCACCATGAACAGGATATCGGCACTGTAGGAGCCCGCGGGCCCGCCGAAATTCTGCACGTCGTCGATCTTGCTGTTATGGCTCCAGCCCGGATCATCCTTGCCATAGGTCAGCAAGGCCATCATCAGGAACAGGCACAGGGCACCGATGGCAATCAGCGCACCTTCCTTTAGTCGGTAGTGCAAGTGCTGGCGCCAGAGCGGAACGACGGCTGGTTTAGGTGCTGCGGTGGATTTCTTCAAAACGCTACTTTTCCTGCGCCAATGGCGCGTCCATCTGTTGAATGTCTAAAAAACTGCCCAATCCAGGCAGGTAAAAAGTTAACACACGTAACCGGGACTACTTTTAACACTGCGTCCCGGTTTTTATAAACACGGTGCGCACTGAATATATGTAACACGCAGGGCATTGTACGGGTTTGTACGCACGACGCCATGCTTGAGACCCTTGGGTGTAGCATAGTCAACAGCACATGACATGCTATTCAATTTGAGCATGCATTGTCTTTTGTGACAAAGGCTTATGAGGTGTTTTTATGAGCGAAGCGAAGCATTCCCGCCTGATTATCCTGGGCTCCGGTCCTGCCGGTTACAGCGCAGCCGTTTATGCCGCCCGCGCCAACCTCAAGCCCGTTGTCATTACCGGCATACAGGCAGGTGGCCAGCTCACCACCACCGTCGAAGTCGATAACTGGCCAGGCGACGTCGAAGGCCTGACCGGCCCGGTCCTGATGGAGCGCATGCAAAAACACGCCGAGCGTTTTGCCACCGAGATCGTTTACGACCACATCCATACCGCCAAGTTGCAACAACGGCCGTTCGAACTGATCGGCGATGGCGGCACCTACACCTGCGACGCCCTGATTATTGCCACCGGCGCCTCCGCACAATACCTGGGCCTGCCGTCGGAGGAAGCCTTTGCCGGCAAAGGGGTGTCGGCGTGCGCGACCTGTGACGGGTTCTTCTATCGCAACCAGGTGGTCGCGGTGGTCGGCGGTGGCAACACAGCGGTCGAAGAAGCCTTGTACCTGTCGAACATCGCCAGGGAAGTGCACCTGATCCATCGACGCGACAAACTGCGCTCGGAGAAAATCCTCCAGGACAAACTCTTCGAAAAAGCCGCCAACGGCAATATCCGGCTGCATTGGAACCAGAATCTGGACGAAGTGCTCGGCGATGCCAGTGGCGTGACCGGCGCCCGCCTGCGGGACAGCCAAACGGGTGAAACCAGAGAGCTGCCGCTGGCCGGGGTGTTTATCGCCATCGGCCACAAACCCAACACCGACCTGTTCATCGGGCAACTGGAAATGCGCGACGGGTATCTGCTGGTCAAGGGCGGCAGCGAAGGCGATGCTACCGCCACGGCGATTGCAGGTGTGTTTGCCGCCGGCGACGTGGCCGATCATGTTTATCGCCAGGCCGTTACGTCTGCCGGGGCCGGTTGCATGGCGGCGCTGGACGCCGAAAAATACCTCGACGACATTCCTGCCGTTTGAAGGCAAACTTTATGTCGGGCCAACGCCCGCCACTGCCCTCCCCTTCTGCAGGCCTGGATGCCATGCTGACTTGGTTACAACGCAACACCTTGCATTTCCCACCGCTGGAAAAGGCCATGCGCGACCCCAACGGGCTGCTGGCTGCCGGTGGCGACCTGTCCGCCGATCGGCTGATCTCGGCTTATCGCCACGGCTGCTTCCCATGGTTTTCCGAAGGCCAGCCGATTCTCTGGTGGTCGCCGGACCCGCGCACGGTTCTGTTTCCCGACGAATTGCACGTCTCGCGCAGCCTGAACAAACTGCTGCGCCAGCAACGCTATCAAGTGACCTTCGACCAGGACTTCGCCGCCGTCATTCGCGCGTGTGCGGCCCCCCGGGATTACGCCGACGGCACCTGGATCACCGAAGCAATGCAAGAGGCCTACATCGAGTTGCACAGGCGGGGTCACGCGCACTCGGTGGAAGTGTGGGACGGGGACGAACTGGTCGGCGGTCTGTATGGCCTGGCGATGGGCCGGTTATTTTTTGGCGAGTCCATGTTCAGCCGCGCTGACAACGCCTCTAAATTCGGCTTTGCCACCCTGGTCCGGCATCTGAAAGACTCGGGTTTTGTACTGATCGATTGCCAGATGCCCACCGATCATCTGCATAGTTTGGGAGCCCGGGCCATCCCGCGCCGTGAGTTTGCCAGCTATCTGGCCGGATATCTGGACCAACCCAACCATGCCACCTGGGTTTGCTGAGCGACATTTGCGCGCGTGGCTTACACTTATTCAAAAGCATTATCCCGAGGGTTGATCATGACCGAGTTGGCGCGTTTGAAGTTCTATGCCACTCAGCCGCACTCTTGCAGTTATCTGCCCGATGAGCAGGCCACAACCCTGTTCCTCGACCCTAGCCAGCCCATGGATGTGCATGTCTATGCAGACCTGTCGGAGATGGGGTTTCGTCGCAGTGGCGATCATCTCTACCGGCCGCATTGCCAGAATTGCAATGCCTGCGTTCCGGCGCGCATTCCCGTGGGGCCGTTCACGCCCAACCGGCAACAGAAACGCATCTTCAAGCGCAACACGGACTTGCAGGTGCGTCCGGCCAAGCCCCGCTTCAACGAAGAGTACTTCGAGCTTTACCAGCGCTACATCGAACAGCGTCACGCCGATGGCGACATGTACCCGCCCAGTCGCGACCAGTTTTCGACCTTCCTGGTGCGGGACCTGCCGTTTTCACGGTTTTATGAGTTCCGCCTGAACGGCCAACTGCTGGCCGTCGCCGTCACCGATTTGCTGCCGAACGGTATTTCGGCGGTCTACACCTTCTACGAACCGGCCGAAGAGCGTCGCAGCCTTGGGCGTTATGCAATCCTGTGGCAAATCGCCGAGGCCAAGCGACTGGGGCTGGAAGCGGTCTACCTTGGCTACTGGATCAAAAACTGCAAAAAAATGAATTACAAGACTCAATATCGCCCTATTGAGTTGCTGATTAATCAGCGCTGGGTGGTTCTAAACTAGAGCCGGCCCTAAAACCCTTGGCTTAAACCCCACTTTTCGGGCACAATGCACGCCGCTTTTGCCTGGCGCAGTTGCACCGGGCCATTCATTGGACACCGAGGGCTTTACTGCATGTCGAAAGAAGACAGCTTCGAAATGGAAGGCACTGTCGTCGACACCCTGCCCAACACCATGTTTCGTGTGGAGTTGGAAAATGGGCACGTCGTAACCGCGCACATCTCCGGCAAGATGCGCAAGAACTACATCCGTATTCTTACCGGCGACAAAGTGCGCGTAGAGCTGACTCCCTATGACTTGAGCAAAGGGCGCATCACTTACCGCGCCCGTTAATCAGGTCAATACAAAACGCCCGGCTTATGCCGGGCGTTTTTGTTTGTGCGGGATTTGCTCGCCGCCGATCCCTGTAGGAGCTGCCGAAGGCTGCGATCTTTTGACTTTGATTTTTTAAAAACAAGATCAAAAGATCGCAGCCTTCGGCAGCTCCTACAGGGATAACAAAAAGGCGCCTTTCGGCGCCTTTTTGCTTTGTTGCGGTTTAACGTCAGGCCATCTCGGCCGTGGTCTCGAACTCGAAGGTCAGCTCGCCATCCTTGATGTCGATGTGTACCACACCGCCATGTTCGGCCAGTTCGCCAAAGAGAATCTCCTCCGCCAGTGGACGCTTGATCTTGTCCTGGATCAGGCGAGCCATTGGGCGAGCACCCATCGCTGCGTCGTAGCCACCTTCGGCCAGCCAGCTGCGGGCCGCATCAGTGACTTCCAGCAACACTCGTTTGTCTTCCAGCTGCGCCTGAAGCTCGGTAAGGAACTTGTCCACCACGCTCTTGATGACCTCATGGCTGAGGCGACCAAACTGGATAATGGTGTCCAGACGGTTGCGGAATTCCGGCGTGAAGCTCTTCTTGATCACTTCCATCGCATCGGACGAATGGTCCTGGAAGGTGAAACCGATCGAAGCACGAGCAGCTGTCTCGGCACCGGCGTTGGTCGTCATGATGACGATCACGTTACGGAAATCCGCCTTGCGCCCGTTGTTATCGGTCAAGGTACCGTGGTCCATGACCTGCAGCAGCAGGTTGAAGACTTCCGGATGCGCTTTCTCGATCTCATCGAGCAACAGCACGCAGTGTGGCTGCTTGGTGATGGCTTCGGTCAGCAGACCGCCCTGGTCGAACCCGACATAGCCCGGAGGCGCACCGATCAGACGCGATACGGTGTGGCGCTCCATGTACTCGGACATGTCGAAGCGAATCAGCTCGACCCCCAGTGCCTTGGCCAACTGACGCGCCGCTTCGGTTTTACCGACACCGGTAGGCCCTGCGAACAGGAACGAACCGACAGGCTTGTCAGGGGACTTGAGGCCGGCACGGGACAACTTGATCGCGGTTGCCAGCGAGTCGATCGCGGCATCCTGACCAAACACGGTCAACTTCAGGTCACGCTCGAGGTTACGCAGCAATTCCTTGTCGGAGCTGGTGACGTGTTTTGGCGGAATCCGCGCGATTTTCGCGACGATATCTTCGACCTGAGGCACTTCGATGCGTTTAACACGCATCTCGACCGGTTGCAGGCGCTGGTAGGCACCCGCTTCGTCGATCACATCGATCGCCTTGTCCGGCATGTGCCGGTCATTGATGTAACGCGAAGCCAGTTCGGCAGCCGCGCGCAGGGCTTCATCGCTGTATTCGATATTGTGATGGCTTTCGAAACGCCCCTTCAGGCCGCGCAGAATGCCAATGGTGTCTTCCACCGAAGGCTCCGACACATCGACCTTCTGGAAACGCCGGGCCAAGGCACGGTCCTTCTCGAAGATGCCGCGGAATTCCTGGAAGGTGGTCGATCCGATGCAACGGATATCACCCGAAGACAGCAGCGGCTTGAGCAGGTTCGAGGCATCCATGACGCCACCGGACGCAGCACCCGCACCAATGATGGTGTGGATCTCGTCGATGAACAGGATCGCCTGCGGCCGTTTTTTCAGCTCATTGAGCAACGCCTTGAAGCGCTTCTCGAAATCGCCACGGTACTTGGTACCGGCCAGCAGGGCACCCAGGTCTAGGGAGTAAACCACGCTGTTGGCCAGCAGGTCCGGCACCTGGTTGTCGACAATGCGCTTGGCCAGGCCTTCGGCAATCGCAGTTTTACCCACGCCCGCCTCGCCCACCAGCAGCGGGTTGTTTTTGCGCCGACGCGCCAGGATCTGTGCGACACGCTCGACTTCCAGCTCACGCCCCACCAACGGATCGATACGACCCTGGCGCGCGAGTTCGTTGAGGTTGCTGGCATAAGCATCCAGGGGATTGCCCGAGGAAGAAGACTCACCACCCTCATCGTCCTGCATATCTTGCTCACCTTCAGAGTGATCGCCATGCCCCGGCACCTTGGAAATGCCATGGGCGATGTAGTTGACGACATCTATGCGGGCAACGCTCTGCTGTTTCAGCAGGAACACCGCCTGACTCTCTTGCTCACTGAAGATCGCGACCAGCACGTTGGCACCAGTCACTTCGCGTTTGCCCGAGCTCTGTACGTGAAACACAGCACGTTGCAGGACACGCTGGAAGCCCAGGGTTGGCTGGGTTTCGCGATCCTCGTCATGCACGGGGATCAATGGCGTGGTGGAGTCGATGAACTCCTGCAGGTCATGCTTGAGTTTGTCGAGGTTTGCGCCGCACGCACGCAGAACGGTGGCGGCAGCCTCATTGTCCAATAGGGCCAGCAGGAGGTGTTCGACGGTCATGAACTCATGACGCTTCGAACGGGCCTCCTTGAAGGCAAGATTGAGGGTGACTTCGAGCTCGCGGTTTAACATAGCTTCACCTCATACCCAAGTGGTCGGCGATTAACCGTCCTTCTCGATTTCACAGAGTAGCGGATGCTGGCTTTCCCTGGCGTACTGGTTGACCTGCATGGCCTTGGTCTCCGCGATGTCGCGGGTAAACACTCCACATACTGCCCGTCCTTCTGTATGGACGGCCAGCATGACCTTGGTCGCCAGCTCGCGATTCAGGTTAAAAAACACCTCGAGCACTTCGACGACGAAATCCATCGGTGTGTAGTCATCGTTGAACAAAACCACCTTGTACATCGGCGGCGCCTGTAGAGCAGGCTTTGCCTCCTGAACAGCAATGCCTGCGGAATCGTCGTCGTGTAAATCAGGGCGATCCTGATTGAATGTTAGTCGAATCTGGCTGATTGCATGCATGGAAAGAAAGGTTCGTCAGTTGTTCAAAAACAGTGGTGGGGGCGGCTATCAGCGATTTCAACTCCGACTGCCGGTCAGCTTGACTATCGGCAAAAGGGTGTTACAACCAATAGAGCCCACAGTGGGTAAAAAAGGTCCGCGGAGTCAAACTTATTTACAGGTTTGACTGCGGATGTACTGGATGATACTCCAGTGATGGAGTCTGTTGCAGAGGGAGTTGGGTATGGCAGTCGGCAAGGTGAAGTGGTTCAACAACGCCAAGGGTTACGGTTTCATCAACGAGGAAGGCAAGACAGAAGATCTGTTTGCCCACTACTCGACCATTAAAATGGAAGGTTATAAAACCCTGAAAGCCGGGCAAGCTGTCGTATTCGACATCATCCAGGGCCCCAAAGGCCTGCATGCGGTCAACATCGGTGCCCCTGCGGATACGGCGATCACTCCTTCGACTACTGTGCCGCAAACCGTTACAGCTTAAGCGCACACCGTCGCCCAGTCATAAAAAACCGCCTGACTCAACTTCTTGAATCAGGCGGTTTTTGTGTACCTGCGTTTTCTTACATGTGCGAGATCAGCGCATCACCGAAACCGGAGGACGACACCAGTTTCGCGCCCTCCATCAGACGCTCGAAATCATAGGTCACGGTCTTGGCGGAAATCGCGCCATTGGTGCCCTTGATGATCAGGTCGGCCGCTTCGGTCCAGCCCATGTGGCGCAGCATCATTTCAGCGGAGAGGATCAGCGAACCCGGGTTGACCTGGTCCTTGCCGGCGTACTTCGGCGCCGTACCGTGGGTGGCTTCGAACATGGCCACGGTGTCGGACAGGTTGGCACCCGGTGCGATACCGATACCGCCCACTTCCGCCGCCAGGGCGTCGGAGAGGTAGTCACCGTTCAGGTTCAGGGTCGCGATCACATCGTACTCGGCCGGGCGCAGCAGGATCTGCTGGAGCATGGCGTCGGCGATGGCATCCTTGACGATGACGTTCTTGCCGGTTTTCGGGTTCTTGAACTGCATCCACGGACCGCCGTCGAGCAGGGTCGCGCCGAATTCTTCAGCCGCCACTTCGTAGGCCCATTCCTTGAAGGCACCTTCGGTGAACTTCATGATGTTGCCTTTGTGCACGATGGTCAGCGAATCGCGATCGTTGTCGACCACATATTGCAGGGCCTTGCGCGCCAGACGCTTGGTGCCTTGCAGCGAAACCGGCTTGACACCGATACCGCAGTTCTCGTCGAAACGGATCTTGGTGACGCCCATTTCTTCCTTGAGGAACTTGATGACCTTGGTGGCTTCCGGCGTACCGGCCTTCCACTCAATGCCGGCGTAGATGTCTTCGGAGTTCTCGCGGAAGATGGTCATGTCGACATCGCCCGGCTTCTTGACCGGGCTAGGCACGCCTTCGAACCAGCGCACCGGGCGCAGGCAGACGTACAGGTCCAGTTGCTGGCGCAGGGCCACGTTCAGCGAACGGATGCCGCCACCGACCGGGGTGGTCAGCGGGCCCTTGATGGAAACCACGTAATCCTTGACCGCGTCCAGGGTTTCCTGAGGCAGCCAAGTGTCCTGATCGTAGACCTGAGTCGCTTTTTCCCCGGCGTACACCTCCATCCAGGAAATCTTGCGCTCGCCACCATAAGCCTTCTTAACAGCAGCATCGACAACCTTGATCATGACCGGGCTGATGTCGACACCAATGCCGTCGCCTTCGATGAAGGGGATGATCGGGTTATTAGGAACATTGAGAGAATGGTCTGCATTGACGGTGATTTTGTCGCCGACGGCTGGAACCTGAATCTTCTTGTAACCCATGCTGAACTCCATTGATTGGATTGAACATCTGGCTTGGTTCGAGCGTAACCCAGTTGAATCGGCGCGCAAACCCTATGTTCTATCCATATGCCGCAAAGCCGCACAACCAGCGGCCTACAAGCCTGAAAGCAAAGGGAAAAACGCCAAACTCAAGCACGACGAATGACCTTACGCCCTCCTCGCCCCTGCGACCTTTAGACCAATGGACGACATTCGTTGCGTATGAACCATCGGCAGATTGCCAGCTACCTATGTATAATGCCGCCGCTGACTAAAGGGTCACGTCAGGTTGAACGGCCCGCCGCTTGATAAAAAGCGACGAGCGTTTCCGCCGAAAGCCGATCTGTTACCGCAGCCCGGCTACTTGACACCCTACTGATGCACCCAACATCACAGCAACGAAACCTCGATATTCGGCTCATGGATGACTTTGAACGAACGCGCTTACCCGGCGCCCTCGAGTTTCTGCGCACGCTTTAGCAAAGAAGAGAGAGTTAATCCGAATATGCCCACCCGCTCGAAGATCATCTATACCTTCACCGACGAAGCTCCTGCCCTCGCCACCTATTCACTGTTGCCTATCGTAGAGGCGTTCACCGCCTCGGCTGATATCGCCGTTGAAACCCGCGATATCTCTCTTGCAGGGCGCATCCTGGCCAGCTTCCCCGAGCAACTGGGTGACAAAGCCGTAGCCGACCACCTCGCCGAACTGGGCGCCCTGGCCGTTACGCCTGAAGCCAACATCATCAAGCTGCCGAACATCAGTGCTTCGGTTCCACAACTGCAAGCGGCGATCAAAGAGCTGCAAGCCCAGGGCTACAACCTGCCGGACTACCCGGAAACCGTGACCTGCGACGCCGACAAAGAAGCCAAGGCGCGCTACGACAAGGTCAAGGGCAGCGCCGTGAACCCGGTTCTGCGTGAAGGCAACTCCGACCGTCGCGCTCCGCTGTCGGTCAAGAACTACGCGCGCAAGCACCCGCACAAAATGGGCGCCTGGGCCAAGGACTCCAAGTCCCACATCGCGCACATGAGCACCGGCGATTTCTACGGCAGCGAAAAAGCCGCCCTGATCGACGCCGCTGACGCCGTGAAAATCGAACTGATCGCTCAGGACGGCACCGCCACCGTCCTGAAAGAAAAGACCAGCGTACAAGCCGGTGAGATCCTCGATTGCGCGGTCATGAGCAAAAACGCCCTGCGCAGCTTCATCGCCGCCGAAATCGAAGACGCCAAGGCACAAGGCGTGCTGCTGTCGGTTCACTTGAAAGCGACCATGATGAAGGTCTCCGACCCGATCATGTTCGGCCAGATCGTTGCCGAGTTCTATAAAGACGCACTGGCCAAGCACGCTGACGTGCTGGCACAGATCGGCTTCAACCTGAACAACGGCATCGGCGACCTGTACGCTCGCATCAAGGCCCTGCCTGCTGAACAGCAAGCGGCCATCGAAGCTGACATCCAGGCGGTCTACGCCGCTCGCCCTTCCCTGGCGATGGTCAACTCCGACAAAGGCATCACCAACCTGCACGTGCCGAGCGACGTGATCGTCGACGCCTCGATGCCAGCGATGATCCGCGACTCCGGCAAGATGTGGGGCACCGACGGCCAGTTGCACGACACCAAGGCCGTGATCCCGGATCGTTGCTACGCCACCATCTACCAGGCCGTGATCGAAGATTGCAAAGCCAACGGCGCATTCGACCCGACCACCATGGGCAGCGTGCCGAACGTTGGCTTGATGGCGAAGAAAGCCGAAGAGTACGGCTCCCACGACAAGACCTTCCAGATCAAGGCTGACGGCGTTGTTCGCGTCACCGACAGCAAGGGCAACCTGCTGCTGGAACAGTCGGTCGAAGCCGGCGACATCTTCCGCATGTGCCAGACCAAAGATGCACCGATCCAGGACTGGGTCAAACTGGCGGTCAACCGTGCTCGCGCCAGCAGCACTCCGGCGATTTTCTGGCTGGACCCAATGCGCGCCCACGACGGCGTGGTGATCGAGAAAGTTCAGGCTTACCTGAAGGACCACGACACCGCCGGCCTGGACATCCAGATCATGTCGCCTGTCGACGCCATGAAGTTCACCCTGCAGCGCACCCGCGAAGGCAAGGACACCATCTCGGTGACCGGCAACGTACTGCGCGACTACCTGACCGACCTGTTCCCGATCATGGAACTGGGCACCAGCGCCAAGATGCTGTCGATTGTGCCGCTGATGAACGGCGGTGGCCTGTTCGAAACCGGCGCTGGCGGTTCGGCGCCGAAGCACGTTCAGCAACTGCTGGAAGAGAACTTCCTGCGCTGGGATTCGCTGGGTGAATTCCTGGCCCTGGCCGCGTCCCTGGAACACCTGGGCGCGACCTACGACAATCCAAAGGCGCTGGTACTGGCCAAGACCCTGGACCAGGCCACCGGCCAGTTCCTGGACAACAACAAGTCGCCATCGCGCAAAGTCGGCAACATCGACAACCGCGGCAGCCACTTCTACCTGGCGCTGTACTGGGCTCAAGCCCTGGCCGCCCAGACCGAAGACACTGCACTGCAAGCGCAGTTCGCGACCCTGGCCAAAACCCTGACCGAGAACGAGGCGACCATCGTTGCCGAACTCAACGCCGTTCAGGGCAAGCCAGTGGACATCGGCGGTTACTACTACGCCGACGCCGAGCTGATCAGCAAGGCCATGCGCCCAAGCGCAACCTTCAACGCAGCGGTTGCAGCGTTGGTTTAAGGTTGTAAGGAAGCACCACAAACCCCGGCCATGTGCCGGGGTTTGTGTTTCTGGCAAAGATCAAAAGATCGCAGCCTTCGGCAGCTCCTACACCGATCCTTGTAGGAGCTGCCGAAGGCTGCGATCTTGTCAATTCCGAATACCGAGGAAATCTCATGGACTGGAAACCCCACATCACCGTCGCCACCATCGTCGAAGACAACGGCCGCTTCCTGATGGTCGAAGAACTCAAGCACGGTCGCCTGGTACTGAACCAGCCCGCCGGCCACCTGGACCCGAACGAAACCCTGACCGAAGCCGCCGTGCGCGAAACCCTCGAGGAAACCGGCTGGGACGTCGAACCGACCGGCGTACTGGGCATTTACCTCTACACCGCCCCGAGCAACGGCGTAACCTACCAGCGGGTCTGCTTCATCGCAAAACCACTGAAACACCACCCGGATTATCAACTGGACGACGGCATCGTCGGTGCCAAGTGGTTGACCCGCGACGAATTAATGGAACAACGCGACAACTGGCGCAGCGAGTTGATCATCCGCTGTATCGACGACTATCTGGCAGGCATTCACTTCGACCTTGAATTGATCCGTCCTTCTCTTTAGCCATGCAGGCTCCAGCCTGTTAGAATCGCGTCCTTTTTCAAGACACTCATTGAATCCCTATGCGTGATCCAGCCCCTTCTGACACACAAAAGAAGCGCGTCATTGTCGGCATGTCCGGCGGCGTGGACTCTTCCGTTTCCGCCCTCCTGCTGATCGAGCAGGGTTATGAGGTGGAAGGCCTGTTCATGAAGAACTGGGAGGAAGACGATGGAACGGAATACTGCACCGCCATGGATGACCTGGCGGACGCCCAGGCCGTGTGCGACAAGATCGGCATCAAGCTGCACACCGCCAACTTCGCCGCCGAGTACTGGGACAACGTGTTCGAGCATTTCCTGGCCGAATACAAGGCCGGACGCACGCCGAACCCGGACATCCTGTGCAACCGCGAAATCAAGTTCAAGGCGTTCCTCGACTACGCCATGATGCTTGGCGCAGACCTGATCGCCACCGGTCACTACGTGCGTCGCCGCGACATCGATGGCCGCACCGAACTGCTCAAGGGCCTGGACCCGAACAAGGACCAGAGCTACTTCCTGCACGCCGTCGGCGGCGAACAGATCGCCAAGACCCTGTTCCCGGTCGGCGAACTGGAAAAACCGCAAGTGCGCGCGATTGCCGAGAAATACGAACTGGCGACCGCGAAGAAGAAGGACTCCACCGGGATCTGCTTTATCGGCGAGCGCCGTTTCAGCGATTTCCTCAAACAGTACCTGCCGGCACAACCGGGCGAGATCAAGACCACCGAAGGTGAAATCATCGGCCGTCATCATGGCCTGATGTATCACACCATCGGCCAGCGTCAGGGCCTGGGCATCGGCGGCCTGAAAGACGCCAGTGACGAGCCGTGGTACGTGCTGATCAAGGACCTGGAGCACAACGAACTGATCGTTGGCCAGGGCAATGACCACCCGTGGCTGTTCTCCCGCGCCCTGCTCACTTCCGATATCTACTGGGTCAACCCGATCGACCTGAGCCAGCCACGCAAGCTGACCGCCAAGGTTCGTTATCGTCAGAGCGACCAGCCCTGCACCCTGGAAAAAACCGCCACCGGTTATCGCGCGACGTTCGATGATCCGCAACGCGCGGTGACCCCAGGCCAGTCCGTGGTGTTCTATGACGGTGAAATCTGCCTCGGCGGTGGTGTGATTGAAGTAGCCGAGCCGTGGACGAGCAAGGGCCAGGCCCTATGAACCCGATTCAGGAGCAACTGACAGCACTGGGCGGCGTGTTTCTCGCCGCGGTGCTGGTGGACAGGATTGCCAAGAGCGGCCAGACCAACGAGGCCGGCCTGACCTGCATGCTCGGCAGCCTTCTGATCCGCGACCCCAAGGACACCCTGGAAGTCTATGGCGGCGATGACATCAACCTGCGTGAAGGCTATCGCGCCCTGATCGGCGCCCTCGAGCGCGACCCGAGCGCCCTGCAGCGCGAGCCGCTGCGCTATGCCCTGGCCATGCTCGGTCTTGAGCGCCAACTGGCAAAACGTGGCGACATGCTCGAGGTGATCGGCAAGCGCTTGCCGCAGATTCAGTCCCAGGTCGAACACTTCGGCCCGGCTCACGAAAATGTGATCGCCGCCTGCGGCGCGCTGTACCAGGACACGTTGAGCACCCTGCGCCAACGCATCCAGGTGCACGGCGACATGCGCAACCTGCAACAACCGAGCAACGCCTCGAAAATTCGTGCCCTGCTGCTGGCCGGCATCCGTTCTGCACGCCTGTGGCGGCAATTGGGCGGTCATCGCTGGCAGCTGGTGATCAGCCGTCGCAAATTGCTCAAAGAGCTTTACCCCTTGATGCGTAACGAATAACCCGCATCGACAGTACCGAACTCTGCAATACGCGTAATACGCCGGTCAGTTGGCGACGGACCGGCGGATTTTTTCATGTATGATACGCGCCCCATTTCGTTGCCCGACTGTCCGAGAACACCCCATGCAGCTCTCTTCGCTCACTGCGGTTTCCCCTGTTGACGGCCGCTACGCCGGCAAAACCCAGGCCCTGCGCCCAATTTTCAGCGAGTACGGCCTGATCCGTGCCCGCGTTCTGGTTGAAGTGCGCTGGCTCCAGCGCCTGGCCGCTCACCCTGCCATCAGCGAAGTGCCGGCGTTCTCCGCCGAAGCCAACGCTGTGCTCAACACCCTGGCGGAAAACTTCTCTCTGGAGCACGCCGAGCGCGTCAAAGAGATCGAGCGCACCACCAACCACGACGTCAAGGCCATCGAGTACCTGCTCAAAGAGCAAGCGGCCAAGCTGCCGGAACTGGCCAAGGTCAGCGAGTTCATCCACTTTGCCTGCACCAGCGAGGACATCAACAACCTGTCCCACGCCCTGATGCTGCGCGAAGGCCGTGATGACGTGATGCTGCCGCTGATGCGCCAGACCGCCAACGCCATCCGCGAACTGGCCATCCGTTTCGCCGACGTGCCGATGCTGTCGCGCACCCACGGTCAACCGGCCTCGCCGACCACCCTGGGCAAAGAACTGGCGAACGTGGTTTACCGCCTGGAGCGCCAGATCGCTCAAGTCGCTGCCGTTCCGCTGCTGGGCAAGATCAACGGCGCTGTCGGCAACTACAACGCCCACCTGTCGGCCTACCCTGAGATCGACTGGGAAGCCAATGCCCGCGCCTTCATCGAAGACGAACTGGGCCTGGGCTTCAACCCGTACACCACGCAGATCGAACCGCACGACTACATTGCCGAGCTGTTCGACGCGATCGCCCGCTTCAACACCATCCTGATCGACTTCGACCGCGACATCTGGGGCTACATCTCCCTGGGTTATTTCAAACAGCGCACCATCGCTGGCGAAATCGGTTCGTCGACCATGCCGCACAAGGTCAACCCGATCGACTTCGAAAACTCCGAAGGCAACCTGGGCATCGCCAACGCACTGTTCCAGCACCTGGCGAGCAAGCTGCCGATCTCCCGCTGGCAGCGCGACCTGACCGACTCCACCGTACTGCGCAACCTCGGCGTCGGCTTCGCCCACAGCGTGATCGCGTACGAAGCCAGCCTCAAGGGCATCAGCAAACTTGAGCTCAACGAGCAGAAGATTGCCGCCGACCTGGACGCTTGCTGGGAAGTATTGGCCGAGCCGATCCAGACCGTGATGCGCCGCTACAACATCGAAAACCCGTACGAAAAACTGAAAGAACTGACCCGCGGCAAGGGCATCAGCCCTGAAGCGCTGCAGACTTTCATCGACGGCCTGGACATGCCAGCCGCCGCCAAGGCCGAGCTGAAACTGCTCACCCCGGCGAACTACATCGGCAATGCCGTGGAACAAGCCAAACGCATCTGATCGATCGCTAGACCCTTTGAAGACGCCCGGCCGCGCCGGGCGTTTTTATTCCCGTCTGAAAAGTGCATTTTTTCAATAGGTTACACATGAATCCTGATATTCCTCTTCAACTTCTGGGCGGCATCACGGCACGGGAATTCCTGCGCGATTACTGGCAGAAAAAGCCGCTGTTGATCCGCCAGGCGATTCCTGATTTCGAAAGCCCGATCGACGCCGACGAACTGGCCGGCCTGGCGCTGGAAGAAGAAGTCGAATCGCGCCTGATCATTGAGAATGGCGAGCGCCCATGGGAATTGCGTCGCGGCCCGTTCGCCGAAGATGAATTCAGCAAGCTGCCTGAGCGTGACTGGACCCTGCTGGTTCAGGCCGTGGATCAGTTCGTCCCGGAAGTCAGCGAACTGCTGGAAAATTTCCGCTTCCTGCCGAGCTGGCGCATCGACGACGTGATGATCAGCTACGCCGCGCCGGGCGGCAGCGTGGGTCCACACTTCGACAACTACGACGTGTTCCTTCTGCAAGGCCACGGCAAGCGCAACTGGAAGATCGGCCAGATGTGCAACGCCGAGAGCCCGATGCTGGCCCACGCCGACCTGCGCATCCTCTCCGAATTCGAAGCCACCGATGAATGGGTGCTGGAACCGGGCGACATGCTCTACCTGCCGCCGCGCCTGGCCCACTGTGGCGTCGCCGTGGATGACTGCATGACCTACTCGGTGGGCTTCCGCGCGCCGAGCGCTGCTGAAGTGCTGACCCACTTCACTGACTTCCTCAGCCAGTTCCTGTCGGACGAAGAACGCTACACCGACGCCGACGCCTTGCCGACTGCCGATCCTCACCAGATCCAGCGCGATGCACTCGACCGCCTCAAAGGCCTGCTGGCTGAGCACATGAGCGACGAGCGCCTGCTGCTGACCTGGTTCGGCCAGTTCATGACCGAGCCACGCTACCCGGAACTGGTGGTGGGTCCGGAAGACGTCGAAGAAGAGGACTTCATGTCCGCCCTGGAACAAGGCGCGATCCTGATTCGCAACCCGAGCGCGCGCCTGGCGTGGTCCGAAGTCGATGACGACCTGCTGCTGTTCGCCAGCGGCCAGAGCCGTTACCTGCCGGGCAAACTGCGCGAACTGCTGAAGATGATCTGCGCCGCCGACGCGCTGCACGCCGACAACCTCGGCGAATGGTTGAGCGATGAAGACGGCCGCGGCCTGCTGTGCGAACTGGTCAAGCAAGGAAGCCTGGGGTTTGCCGATGAATAAGATTCACGTACGTGTCGCAGACTGGCAAAAGGACAACGCCGAGATCCGGCGCATTCGTGAAGCGGTGTTCGTCGCCGAGCAATCCGTTCCGCCAGAACTGGAATGGGACGCCGATGACATTGATGCAGTGCATTTCCTCGCTTACGAAGGCGACTTTCCGATTGGCACCGCGCGCTTACTGCCTGACGGTCACGTCGGCCGGGTCTCGGTACTCAAGGACTGGCGCGGCCTGAAAGTCGGCGATGCGCTGATGCAAGCGGTCATCGGTGAAGCCGAAGAGCGCGGACTCAAGCAGCAGATGCTCAGCGCCCAGGTACAAGCCACGGCGTTCTATGAGCGCCTGGGCTTTCACTTGGTCAGTGAGGAGTTCCTGGAAGCCGGGATTCCGCATGTGGACATGGTTCGGCACAGTTAAGATCAAAAGATCGCAGTCTTCGGCAGCTCCTACAGGGTTTTACATTCTCCTGTAGGAGCTGCCGCAGGCTGCGATCTTTATATGCAGCACACCACAAAACGCCCCGCTATCTTCGGATACCGGGGCGTTTTGCTGTCTAGGATTCAACTAGTGCCACACCGGGCCGACAAACTGGCACTATCAACACTTGTAGGAGCGAGCTTGCTCCCGATGGACTTGAGAGCGCCGCGGGGTGTCAGGCTTCCAGCATTTTCGTTCACGACCATCGCGAGCAAGCTCGCTCCTACACAAATCACGAAGCCGGAGATAACGGATATGTCCCTACGCACCCTGCTCACCACCCTGCTGCTGGGCTGCAGTTTTTCGGTGATGGCAGCCACAGAAATCGTCCCCCTCAAGTACCACACCAGTGCCGATCTTCTACCGGTGGCGCAGGATTTCGTCGGCAAGGACGGACAGGTCAGCGCCTACGGCAATCAACTCATCGTCAACGCCGATCAGCGCAAGATCGACGAACTTAAAGCCCTTCTTTCCCAACTCGACACGGCACCCAAGCGCCTGCTGATCACTGTCGACACCAGCGACAACAACTTCCAGGGTGACCAGGGTTCTTCAGCCAACAGCGCCAAGACCCGCATCATCAACTACAGCACCGACAGCCGCGACGGCGGCATTCAGCAAGTGCAGGCCAGCGAAGGCGCACCGGCGCTGATCCAGGTCGGCCAGAGCGTGCCGCTGACCAGTTCGCAGACCGATTCCTATGGCGACCTGCGCAGCCAGACCGAATACCGCAACGTCACCCAGGGCTTTTACGTCACCGCAAACGTCACCGGCGACATCGTTCACCTCTCGATCAGTACCAACCGTGACCGCCTGAGCCAGGAACGTCAGGATGTAGTGAACGTGCAAAGTACCGACACAACCGTCACCGGCCACCTCGGTGAGTGGATCCTGTTGGCCGGGGTCAATGGCCAGACCCAGGCCGACAAACAGGGCCAGACCCGCAGCTACTCAACCCAGGGCCGCAACGACATGACTTTGCGGGTGAAAGTCGACACCTTGGACTAAACCACCGAAAACTGACTGGCGAGTCGTATTAGACCAAAGATGTAGTGCTTTAAAAAAAGCACTACAAAACGTTTGACGAGCCTAAAAAGCGAAGGCATGATGGCCTCGCTCCCGCTAATCAGGGGCCCTGGCAAGGGCCTTCGAGGCGATGTTCGCACCTACCCCGCGAACCGCTTCGTGTCTGTACCGCCCACAAGGTGTGTTTGACGAGGTTGTCGACTGGAACGAAGTTGTCCCGAGGGACGGAAGCGTAATAGGTAACCCGGCAGCACACTGATGTTCGTACCAAGGCCCACGACGCCCGAATGCGCCCGCAGTTCGCCTTTACCTGCTCACTTCCCCTCGAGCCCATCGTTCATCCCGTCGCCCTCCCCGCCGAATCCGACTTGACCGCTTAAGCTTCTGGTCAGCGAGCGCAGGAATTTTCCACCGCAGAACAACTTTTCATAAAGACGCGACGAGGTTTATCTCCCATGGCACTGACACGCGAACAGCAAATTGCAGCCCTCGAAAAAGACTGGGCTGAAAACCCGCGCTGGAAAGGCGTGACACGCACTTACTCCGCTGCTGACGTCGTCCGCCTGCGTGGCTCGGTTCAACCTGAGCACACCTTTGCAAAAATGGGCGCCGAGAAGCTGTGGAACCTGGTCACCCAGGGTGCCAAGCCAGCCTTCCGTCCTGAGAAAGATTTCGTCAACTGCATGGGCGCCCTGACCGGCGGCCAGGCTGTACAACAAGTCAAAGCCGGTATCCAGGCGATCTACCTGTCGGGCTGGCAGGTTGCTGCGGACAACAACTCCGCCGAATCGATGTACCCGGATCAGTCGCTGTACCCGGTAGACTCGGTTCCAACCGTGGTCAAGCGCATCAACAACTCGTTCCGTCGTGCCGACCAGATCCAGTGGAAAGCCGGCAAGAACCCTGGCGACGCTGGCTACATCGACTACTTCGCGCCAATCGTGGCTGACGCTGAAGCCGGTTTCGGCGGCGTACTGAACGCCTACGAGCTGATGAAGAGCATGATCGAAGCAGGCGCCGCCGGCGTTCACTTCGAAGACCAGCTGGCTTCCGTGAAAAAATGCGGCCACATGGGCGGCAAGGTACTGGTTCCTACCCAGGAAGCCGTACAGAAGCTGACCGCTGCCCGTCTGGCAGCTGACGTCGCCGGTACTCCGACCATCATCCTGGCCCGTACCGACGCCAACGCCGCTGACCTGCTGACGTCCGACTGCGACCCGTACGACCAGCCATTCGTGACTGGCGAACGTACCCAGGAAGGCTTCTACAAAGTGCGCGCCGGTCTGGACCAGGCCATCGCTCGCGGCCTGGCCTACGCGCCGTACGCCGACCTGATCTGGTGCGAAACCGCCAAGCCGGACCTGGACGAGGCTCGTCGCTTCGCTGAAGCGATCAAGAAGGAATACCCGGACCAACTGCTGTCGTACAACTGCTCGCCTTCCTTCAACTGGAAGAAAAACCTGGACGACGCGACCATCGCCAAGTTCCAGCGCGAACTGTCCGCCATGGGCTACAAGCACCAGTTCATCACCCTGGCCGGCATTCACAACATGTGGCACAGCATGTTCAACCTGGCGCACGACTACGCCCGCAACGACATGACTGCCTACGTGAAGCTGCAGGAGCAGGAATTCGCTGACGCCGCCAAGGGCTACACCTTCGTGGCTCACCAGCAGGAAGTGGGCACCGGCTACTTCGACGATATGACCACCGTGATCCAGGGTGGCTCGTCTTCGGTAACCGCGCTGACCGGTTCGACTGAAGAAGAACAGTTCCACTGATCTGCTTCGCCTGAGACATCAGCCGCTGCGGGCCGAATAGAAAGCTAACCGCAGCGCTGCACATCTGACGCCCCGACCGCCTGGTTCGGGGCGTTTTTTTTGCCTGCGATTTCACCAACACCACACTCTCCCTGTAGGAGCGAGCCTGCTCGCGAAAAACTCAAGGACGCCGCTGGGGAATCTGGTTCCCCGCGTTATCGTTCACGACCATCGCGAGCGAGCTCGCTCCTACAAGTAATGCCCATATAAGACAACTTCCCGAGTATCTGAAGGACAAGCAGTATAAAAACCAAGCCAAACAATATTGATTATCATTTAGCCGCAACGATGTTCGTTACATTCCTTACAAAACATAATTGACGAAATGCCGGCTAATGCCCACGGGCCAAGGGCCACAGGGCTTTTGGGGTTCCCTATGTCCTTATTCCTATAAATAATTTCGCTATAGGAATTTTACTTGCCGGGTGTTTAGCCATAAAATCAGCGGGATTGATTGCTGCGACATATCGTCACTGCTTTTGTTTCTTTTCAAGCTCAGAGACCTTTGCTCTCTGTTAAGGATTACCAGCATGCCCGAAGCGACAGGACTCATGGCCCACAACTGGGGCTTTGCCATTTTCCTTCTAGGCGTCGTCGGCCTCTGCGCCTTCATGCTGGGCGTCTCCAGCCTCCTCGGGTCAAAAGCCTGGGGCCGCAGCAAAAACGAACCGTTCGAGTCCGGCATGCTACCTACAGGTGGCGCCCGCTTGCGGCTCTCAGCCAAATTCTATCTGGTCGCGATGCTCTTCGTGATCTTCGATATCGAAGCCCTCTTTCTCTTTGCATGGTCTGTGTCCGTCCGCGAAAGCGGCTGGACCGGATTCGTCGAAGCTCTCGTTTTCATAGCAATTCTGTTGGCAGGCCTTGTCTACCTATTCCGAGTGGGCGCCCTTGACTGGGCTCCGGAAGCTCGGCGCAAGCGGCAAGCGAAGCTGAAACAATGAGGCTTTGGCAATGCAATACAATCTCACCAGGATCGACCCCGATGCTCCTAACGAGCAGTATCCGATTGGCCAGCGGGAAACCGTTTCCGATCCGTTAGAAGATCAAGTCCACAAAAACATTTTCATGGGCAAGCTCGAAGACGTGCTCAACGGCACGATCAACTGGGGGCGCAAGAACTCCCTGTGGCCGTATAACTTCGGTCTTTCGTGCTGCTACGTGGAAATGACCACCGCCTTCACGGCGCCCCACGACATCGCGCGCTTTGGCGCCGAGGTTATCCGGGCATCGCCGCGCCAGGCGGATTTCATGGTTATCGCCGGTACCTGCTTCATCAAGATGGCGCCGATCATTCAGCGTCTCTACGAGCAAATGCTCGAGCCTAAATGGGTCATTTCCATGGGCTCGTGCGCCAACTCCGGTGGCATGTACGACATCTACTCCGTCGTTCAAGGGGTGGACAAGTTCCTGCCCGTGGACGTCTACGTGCCTGGCTGCCCGCCCCGCCCTGAAGCTTTCCTGCAAGGCCTGATGCTGTTGCAGGAGTCGATTGGCCAGGAGCGTCGCCCACTTTCCTGGGTCGTTGGCGATCAAGGCGTGTATCGCGCCGAGATGCCTTCCGAGAAGGAAAAGCGCCGCGAACAGCGTATTCAGGTAACCAACCTGCGCAGCCCCGACGAAGTCTGATCCAGATCTGCTGTTTCAAAGAAACGAGAAGCTGGCTTCATTCTTTACGTTGACCGAAAGCGATAAATAACCATGACTACAGGCAGTGCTCTGTACATCCCGCCTTACAAGGCAGACGACCAGGATGTGGTCGTCGAACTGAACAACCGTTTTGGCCCGGAGGCGTTCACCGCCCAGCCTACCCGCACCGGCATGCCGGTGCTTTGGGTTGCCCGCGCCAAACTCGTCGAAGTCCTGACTTTCCTGCGTAACCTGCCCAAGCCGTACGTCATGCTCTATGACCTGCACGGCGTGGACGAGCGTCTGCGCACCAAGCGTCAAGGGCTGCCGAACGGCGTCGACTTCTCCGTGTTCTACCACTTGATGTCGATCGAACGTAATAGTGACGTAATGATCAAGGTCGCCTTGTCCGAGAGCGACCTCAGCTTGCCGACTGTCACCAGCATCTGGCCGAACGCCAACTGGTACGAGCGTGAAGTCTGGGACATGTACGGCATCGACTTCAAAGGCCACCCACACCTGTCGCGCATCATGATGCCGCCAACCTGGGAAGGTCACCCGCTGCGCAAGGACTTCCCGGCGCGCGCCACCGAGTTCGACCCGTTCACCCTGAACCTGGCCAAGCAGCAGCTCGAAGAAGAGTCTGCGCGCTTCAAGCCGGAAGACTGGGGCATGAAGCGCTCCGGCCCGAACGAGGACTACATGTTCCTCAACCTCGGCCCGAACCACCCTTCGGCGCACGGTGCATTCCGCATCATCCTGCAGCTGGACGGTGAAGAGATCGTCGATTGCGTACCGGACATCGGCTACCACCACCGTGGTGCAGAGAAGATGGCCGAGCGTCAGTCGTGGCACAGCTTCATCCCGTACACCGACCGTATCGATTACCTCGGCGGCGTGATGAACAACCTGCCGTACGTGCTCTCTGTCGAGAAGCTGGCCGGCATCAAGGTGCCCGAGAAGGTCGACGTCATCCGCATCATGATGGCCGAGTTCTTCCGGATCACCAGCCACCTGCTGTTCCTGGGTACCTACATCCAGGACGTCGGCGCCATGACCCCGGTGTTCTTCACTTTCACCGACCGCCAGCGCGCCTACACGGTGATCGAGGCCATTACCGGTTTCCGCCTGCACCCGGCCTGGTACCGCATCGGTGGCGTCGCCCACGACCTGCCGCGCGGCTGGGAAAAGCTGGTCAAGGACTTCGTCGAGTGGATGCCCAAGCGTCTGGACGAATACCAGAAAGCCGCCCTGGACAACAGCATCCTGCGTGGCCGGACCATCGGCGTTGCCGACTACAACACCAAAGAGGCCCTGGAATGGGGCGTCACCGGTGCCGGCCTGCGTTCGACCGGTTGCGATTTCGACCTGCGTAAAGCGCGCCCGTACTCGGGCTACGAGAACTTCGAATTCGAAGTGCCGCTGGCCGCCAACGGCGATGCCTACGACCGCTGCATCGTGCGTGTCGAGGAGATGCGCCAGAGCATCAGGATCATCGACCAGTGCCTGCGCAACATGCCGGAAGGCCCGTACAAGGCGGATCACCCGCTGACCACGCCGCCGCCGAAAGAGCGCACCCTGCAGCACATCGAAACCTTGATCACGCACTTCCTGCAAGTTTCGTGGGGCC
Organism: Pseudomonas laurylsulfatiphila; assembly: GCF_002934665.1. Taxonomy (GTDB): domain Bacteria; phylum Pseudomonadota; class Gammaproteobacteria; order Pseudomonadales; family Pseudomonadaceae; genus Aquipseudomonas; species Aquipseudomonas laurylsulfatiphila. Next base: position 889,199 of record NZ_NIRS01000001.1, read on the forward strand.
CGGTCATGCCGGCCAACGAATCCTTCCAGATGATCGAAGCGACCAAGGGCATCAACAGTTATTACCTGACGAGCGATGGCGGCACCATGAGCTACCGCACCCGGATTCGTACCCCAAGCTTCCCGCACCTGCAGCAGATCCCTTCGGTGATCAAAGGCAGCATGGTCGCGGACTTGATCGCGTACCTGGGTAGTATCGATTTCGTTATGGCCGACGTGGACCGCTAAGCATGAACAGCACGCTTATCCAGACAGACCGTTTCACCTTGAGTGAAACCGAGCGCTCGGCCATCGAGCACGAGCTGCATCACTACGAAGACCCGCGCGCGGCGTCGATCGAAGCCCTGAAGATCGTCCAGAAGGAACGTGGCTGGGTGCCGGACGGCGCCCTGTACGCCATCGGCGAGATCCTCGGGATCCCGGCCAGCGACGTTGAAGGCGTGGCGACGTTCTACAGCCAGATCTTCCGTCAGCCGGTCGGCCGTCACATCATTCGCGTCTGCGACAGCATGGTCTGCTACATCGGCGGCCACGAGTCCGTGGTCAGCGAAATCCAGAGCAAGCTCGGTATCGGCCTGGGTCAGACCACCACCGACGGTCGTTTCACCCTGCTGCCGGTCTGCTGCCTCGGCAACTGCGACAAGGCGCCGGCGCTGATGATCGACGACGACACTTTCGGTGATGTGCAGCCTGCCGGCGTTGCCAAATTGCTCGAGGGCTACGTATGACCCTGACTTCCTTCGGTCCAGCCAACCGCATCAAGCGTTCGGCCGAGACTCACCCGCTCACCTGGCGTCTACGCGACGACGGCGAAGCCGTCTGGCTCGACGAATACCAGGCCAAGAACGGTTACGCCGCTGCGCGCAAGGCCTTCGCCGACATGGCCCAGGACGACATCGTCCAGACCGTGAAAGATTCCGGCCTCAAGGGTCGCGGCGGTGCAGGCTTCCCCACTGGCGTGAAGTGGGGCCTGATGCCCAAGGACGAATCCATCAACATCCGCTACCTGCTGTGCAACGCGGATGAAATGGAGCCGAACACCTGGAAAGACCGCATGCTGATGGAGCAACTGCCCCATCTGCTGATCGAAGGCATGCTGATCAGCGCCCGCGCGCTGAAAACCTACCGTGGCTACATCTTCCTGCGTGGCGAGTACACCACCGCCGCCAAGCACCTGAACCGTGCCGTGGAAGAAGCCAAGGCAGCGGGCCTTTTGGGCAAGAACATCCTGGGCAGCGGTTTCGATTTCGAGCTGTTCGTCCACACCGGTGCCGGGCGTTACATCTGCGGTGAAGAAACCGCACTGATCAACTCCCTCGAAGGCCGCCGCGCCAACCCGCGCTCCAAGCCGCCCTTCCCTGCCGCCGTTGGCGTGTGGGGCAAGCCGACTTGCGTGAACAACGTCGAGACCCTGTGCAACGTGCCGGCGATCATTGCCGACGGCGTGGACTGGTACAAATCGTTGGCCCGTGAAGGTAGCGAAGACATGGGCACCAAGCTCATGGGCTTCTCCGGCAAGGTCAAGAACCCGGGCCTGTGGGAATTGCCGTTCGGCGTCACCGGTCGCGAGCTGTTCGAAGACTACGCCGGTGGCATGCGCGACGGTTACAAGCTCAAGGCCTGGCAGCCAGGCGGCGCCGGTACCGGCTTCCTGTTGCCGGAACACCTGGACGCACAAATGTATGCCGGCGGCATCGCCAAAGTGGGCACCCGTATGGGTACCGGCCTGGCCATGGCGGTGGACGACAGCGTCAACATGGTGTCCCTGCTGCGCAACATGGAGCAGTTCTTCGCCCGCGAATCCTGTGGCTTCTGCACCCCGTGCCGCGATGGCTTGCCATGGAGCGTCAAGCTCCTGATGGCCATCGAGAACGGTGAAGGCCAGCCAGGCGACATCGAGACCCTGCTGGGTCTGGTCGGCTTCCTCGGCCCGGGCAAGACCTTCTGTGCTCACGCACCGGGCGCCGTGGAGCCGTTGGGCAGCGCAATCAAATACTTCCGCCATGAGTTCGAAGCCGGTATCGCGCCTGTCAGCGCCGCCGTCCCCCTCTGGCAAGGCCGATCGTAGTCGGCGCGTAACCGCTTAAAAAGGCGAAGGGTCCGTGCCCTTCGCTTTTCGTGTGATGACGCCGTAAGCGGCTGTGTTGATTCACACGGATAACAAGATTCCATTAGCCACGCCCGCTGACACCGGGCCAACGAAGAACTTTGAACCATGGCCACTATCCACGTAGACGGCAAAGCGCTCGAAGTCGATGGGGCAGACAACCTGTTACAGGCATGTCTGTCTCTGGGCCTCGATATTCCGTATTTCTGCTGGCACCCTGCCCTGGGCAGCGTTGGCGCTTGCCGCCAGTGCGCGGTCAAGCAGTACACCGACGAGAACGACACCCGTGGTCGTATCGTCATGTCCTGCATGACCCCTGCCACCGACAACACCTGGATCTCCATCGACGATGAAGAATCCAAGGCTTTCCGTGCCAGTGTTGTTGAATGGCTGATGACCAACCACCCTCACGACTGCCCGGTCTGTGAAGAAGGCGGTCACTGCCACCTGCAAGACATGACGGTAATGACCGGCCACAACGAGCGCCGTTACCGCTTCACCAAGCGTACCCACCAGAACCAGCAACTGGGCCCGTTCATTTCCCACGAAATGAACCGCTGCATCGCTTGCTACCGCTGCGTGCGCTTCTACAAGGACTACGCCGGCGGCACCGATCTGGGTGTGTTCGGCGCCCACGACAACGTGTATTTCGGTCGCGTTGAAGACGGCACCCTGGAAAGCGAGTTCTCCGGCAACCTCACCGAGGTCTGCCCGACCGGTGTGTTCACCGACAAGACTCACTCCGAGCGCTACAACCGCAAGTGGGACATGCAATTCTCGCCGAGCATCTGCCATGGCTGCTCCAGCGGTTGCAACATTTCCCCGGGCGAGCGTTACGGTGAACTGCGCCGCATCGAAAACCGTTTCAACGGTTCGGTGAACCAGTACTTCCTGTGCGACCGTGGCCGCTTTGGCTATGGCTACGTCAACCGCGAGGACCGCCCACGTCAGCCGCTGCTGGCCAACGGCACCAAGCTGAGCCTCGACGAAGCCCTGGATAAAGCCGCCGACCTGCTGCGCGGTCGCAACATCGTCGGCATCGGTTCGCCTCGCGCCAGCCTCGAAAGCAACTACGCGTTGCGCGAACTGGTCGGTGCCGAGCACTTCTACTCGGGTATCGAAGCGTCCGAACTGGAACGCATCCGCCTGGTCCTGCAAGTGCTCAAGGACAGCCCGCTGCCAGTGCCGAACATGCGCGACATCGAAGACCACGACGCCGTGTTCGTGCTCGGTGAAGACCTGACCCAGACGGCCGCGCGCATGGCCCTGTCCCTGCGTCAATCGGTCAAGGGCAAGGCCGAAGACATGGCCGACGCCATGCGCGTCCAGCCTTGGCTCGACGCCGCCGTGAAGAACATCGGCCAGCACGCGCTGAACCCGCTGTTCATCGCCAGCCTGGCTGAAACCAAGCTCGACGACATCGCCGAAGAGTGCGTTCACGCCGCTCCCGACGACCTGGCCCGCATTGGTTTCGCCGTGGCTCACGCCCTCGACGCCAGCGCACCGGCCGTTGAAGGCCTGGACGCTGAAGCCCTCGAGCTGGCCAAGCGCATTGCCGACGCCCTGCTCGCGGCCAAGCGCCCACTGATCATCGCCGGTACTTCCCTGGGCTCCAAAGCCCTGATCGAAGCTGCCGCGAACATCGCCAAGGCCCTGAAGCTGCGCGAGAAGAACGGCTCCATCAGCCTGATCGTGCCGGAGGCCAACAGCCTCGGCCTGGCCATGCTCGGTGGCGAATCGGTCGACGCCGCGCTGCAAGCGGTGATCGATGGCAAGGCCGACGCCATCGTCGTGCTGGAAAACGATCTGTACACCCGTACCGACAAAGCCCGTGTCGATGCCGCCCTGAATGCCGCGAAAGTGGTGATCGTGGCCGACCATCAGAAGACTGCCACCAGCGATCGCGCGCACCTGGTTCTGCCAGCCGCCAGCTTCGCTGAAGGCGACGGTACCCTGGTCAGCCAGGAAGGCCGCGCCCAGCGCTTCTTCCAGGTCTTCGATCCGAAGTACATGGACGCGAGCATCCTGGTTCACGAAGGCTGGCGCTGGCTGCATGCCCTGCGCGCCACCCTGCTGAACCAGCCGATCGACTGGACCCAGCTGGACCACGCCACCGCCGCTGTCGCTTCCAGCACACCGGTCCTGAACCGCATTGTCGACGCCGCACCGTCCGCCGCGTTCCGCATCAAGGGCATGAAGCTGGCCCGTGAACCGCTGCGCTACTCCGGTCGTACCGCCATGCGTGCCGACATCAGCGTGCACGAACCGCGTACCCCGCAGGACAAGGACACCGCGTTCGCCTTCTCCATGGAGGGTTACTCGGGTTCGGCCGAACCGCGTCAGCAAGTGCCATTCGCCTGGTCTCCGGGCTGGAACTCGCCGCAAGCCTGGAACAAGTTCCAGGACGAAGTCGGTGGTCACATCCGCGCTGGCGACCCGGGCACCCGCCTGATCGAAAGCACCGGTGACTCGCTGAACTGGTTCGCCAGCGTTCCGCGCGCGTTCAACCCGGCTCCAGGCACCTGGCAGGTCGTGCCGTTCTTCCACCTGTTCGGCAGCGAAGAGAACTCTTCGAAAGCCGCTCCGGTTCAGGAACGCATTCCGGCGGCCTACGTTGCACTGGCCAAGTCCGAAGCCGACCGCCTGGGCGTCAACGACGGTGCCATGCTGAGCCTGAACGTGGCCGGCCAGACCCTGCGTCTGCCGCTGCGCATCGATGAAGAACTGGGCGCAGGCCTGGTGGCCTTGCCTGCGGGCATCGCCGGCATTCCGCCAGCAATCTTTGGCAAATCCGTTGACGGTCTGCAGGAGGCAGCTCAATGACCTGGTTCACTCCTGAAGTGATCGACGTGATCATCGCGGTCCTCAAGGCCGTGGTGATTCTGCTCGCCGTGGTGGTTTGCGGCGCCCTGCTCAGCTGGGTCGAGCGTCGTTTGCTCGCCCTCTGGCAGGACCGTTACGGTCCGAACCGCGTCGGTCCGTTCGGCGCGTTCCAGATCGCCGCCGACATGATCAAGATGTTCTTCAAGGAAGACTGGACGCCTCCATTCGCCGACAAGATGATCTTCACCCTGGCACCAGTCGTGGCCATGAGCGCCCTGCTGATTGCCTTCGCGATCATCCCGATCACCCCGACCTGGGGCGTGGCGGACATCAACATCGGCATCCTGTTCTTCTTCGCCATGGCCGGCCTCTCGGTCTACGCGGTGCTGTTCGCCGGCTGGTCGAGCAACAACAAGTTCGCCCTGCTGGGCAGCTTGCGTGCCTCGGCGCAAACCGTGTCGTACGAAGTGTTCATGGGCCTGTCGCTGATGGGCATCGTGATCCAGGTCGGCTCGTTCAACATGCGCGACATCGTTGAATATCAAGCGCAGAACCTGTGGTTCATCATTCCGCAGATCTTCGGGTTCCTGACCTTCTTCATCGCTGGCGTGGCCGTGACTCACCGTCACCCGTTCGACCAGCCGGAAGCGGAACAGGAACTGGCCGACGGTTACCACATTGAATACGCCGGCATGAAATGGGGCATGTTCTTCGTCGGCGAGTACATCGGCATCGTGTTGATTTCGGCGCTGCTGGTGACCTTGTTCTTCGGTGGCTGGCACGGTCCGTTTGGTCTCCTGCCGCAGATCCCGTTCATCTGGTTTGCACTGAAAACCGCGTTCTTCATCATGATGTTCATCCTGCTGCGCGCTTCGATCCCGCGTCCACGGTATGACCAGGTGATGGATTTCAGCTGGAAGTTCTGCCTGCCGCTGACCCTCGTCAACATGCTGGTGACCGCTGCGATCGTGTTGCTCAACACGCCCGCCGTCGCGGCTCAGTGAGGATAGAGAATCATGAAGTACATATTTGACATCGTGCATGGCTTCTACACCCAGCTTCGCAGCCTGGTGATGATTTTCGGCCACGCCTTCCGCAAGCGCGACACGCTGCAGTACCCGGAAGAACCGGTCTACCTGCCGCCGCGCTACCGTGGACGTATCGTCCTGACCCGCGACCCCGACGGCGAAGAGCGTTGCGTAGCCTGCAACCTGTGCGCCGTGGCCTGCCCGGTCGGTTGCATCTCGCTGCAGAAAGCTGAAACCGAAGACGGTCGCTGGTACCCGGACTTCTTCCGCATCAACTTCTCGCGCTGCATTTTCTGTGGCCTCTGCGAGGAAGCCTGCCCGACCACCGCGATCCAGCTGACACCGGATTTCGAGATGGCCGAGTTCAAACGTCAGGACCTGGTTTACGAGAAAGAAGATCTGCTGATCTCCGGCCCCGGCAAAAACCCTGATTACAACTTCTATCGTGTTGCAGGTATGGCGATTGCCGGGAAGCCGAAAGGCTCCGCGCAGAACGAAGCCCAGCCGATCAACGTGAAGAGCTTGCTGCCTTAAGGAAGAAAGATGGAATTCGCTTTCTATTTCGCATCGGGTATCGCTGTGGTGTCCACGCTTCGCGTGATCACCCACACCAACCCTGTGCACGCCCTGCTCTACCTGATCATTTCGCTGATCGCCGTGGCCATGACGTTCTTCGCCCTCGGCGCACCGTTTGCCGGTGTCCTGGAAGTGATCGCCTACGCTGGCGCCATCATGGTGCTGTTCGTGTTCGTGGTGATGATGCTGAACCTGGGCCCCGCCTCGGTTCAGCAAGAGCGCGTCTGGCTCAAGCCCGGCATATGGGGCGGCCCGGTCCTCCTCGCCGCGCTGCTGCTGGTGGAACTGCTGTACGTGCTGTTCTCCCACCAGAGCGGCCAGGCCGTCGGCCACACCACCGTAGACGCCAAGGCCGTGGGCATCAGCCTGTTCGGTCCTTACCTGCTGGTGGTTGAACTCGCCTCGATGCTGCTGCTCGCCGCAGCCGTCACGGCGTTCCACTTGGGCCGCAACGAAGCCAAGGAGCAATGACGATGCCTGCTATCCCCATGGAGCATGGTCTGGCGGTCGCCGGCATCCTGTTCTGCCTCGGTCTGGTCGGCCTGATGGTCCGCCGCAACATCCTTTTCGTGCTGATGAGCCTGGAGGTCATGATGAATGCCTCCGCCTTGGCGTTCATCGTTGCCGGTAGCCGCTGGGCGCAGCCGGATGGACAGATCATGTTCATCCTGGTGATCAGCCTGGCAGCCGCCGAGGCCAGCATTGGCCTGGCGATCCTGCTGCAACTGTATCGCCGCTTCCACACGCTCGATATCGACGCTGCCAGTGAGATGCGCGGATGAACCTTCTCTATCTGACTTTCGTATTCCCTCTCATCGGTTTCCTGCTGCTGTCGTTCTCCCGTGGACGCATCTCGGAAAACCTGGCCGCGCTGATTGGCGTCGGCTCCATCGGTCTGTCGGCGATCGTTACCGCCTACGTGATCTGGCAATTCAACGTCGCCCCGCCGGAAGGCGGCCACTACACCCAGGTGTTGTGGCAGTGGATGGCAGTTGAAGGCTTCACGCCGAACTTCGCCCTGTACCTGGATGGCCTGTCCGTGACCATGCTCGGTGTGGTCGTCGGCGTCGGCTTCCTGATCCACCTGTTCGCGTCCTGGTACATGCGCGGTGAAGCCGGTTACTCGCGTTTCTTCGCCTACACCAACCTGTTCATCGCCAGCATGCTGTTCCTCGTGCTGGGCGATAACCTGTTGTTCCTGTACTTCGGCTGGGAAGGCGTGGGCCTGTGCTCGTACCTGTTGATCGGTTTCTACTACAGCAACCGCAACAACGGTAACGCCGCACTCAAAGCCTTCATCGTGACCCGCATCGGTGACGTGTTCATGGCCATCGGCCTGTTCATTCTGTTTGCCCAACTGGGCACGCTGAACGTCCAGGAACTGTTGGTGCTGGCACCGCAGAAATTCCAGGCCGGCGACTTCTGGATGGTCATGGCCACCCTGATGCTGCTGGGCGGCGCTGTCGGTAAATCCGCGCAACTGCCACTGCAAACCTGGCTGGCGGACGCGATGGCCGGTCCTACTCCGGTTTCGGCACTGATCCACGCCGCAACCATGGTGACCGCCGGTGTCTACCTGATCGCCCGTACCCACGGCCTGTTCACCCTGGCACCGGAAATCCTGCACCTGGTAGGCATTGTCGGTGGCGTGACCCTGGTCCTGGCAGGGTTTGCAGCCCTGGTTCAGACCGACATCAAGCGTATCCTCGCCTACTCGACCATGAGCCAGATCGGCTACATGTTCCTGGCCCTGGGCGTCGGTGCCTGGGATGGCGCGATCTTCCACCTGATGACCCACGCCTTCTTCAAGGCCCTGCTGTTCCTTGCATCCGGTGCGGTGATCGTTGCCTGCCACCACGAGCAGGACATCTTCAAGATGGGTGGCCTGTGGAAGAAACTGCCACTGGCCTACGCCAGCTTCATCGTCGGCGGCGCGGCCCTCGCGGCCCTGCCACTGGTCACCGCGGGCTTCTACTCCAAGGACGAAATCCTCTGGGAAGCGTTCGCCAGCGGCAACCACGGTCTGCTCTACGCAGGTCTGGTCGGTGCGTTCATGACTTCGCTGTACACCTTCCGCCTGATCTTCATCGCGTTCCACGGTGAAGCGAAGACCGAAGCCCACGCCGGCCACGGCATTGCCCACTGGCTGCCACTGTCGGTACTGATCGTGCTGTCGACCTTCGTCGGCGCCATGATCGTGCCGCCACTGCACGGCGTGCTGCCTGAGAGCGTCGGCCATGCCGGCGGCGAAGCCAAGCACAGCCTGGAAATCGCCTCGGGCGCCATCGCCCTGGCCGGTATCCTGCTGTCCGCGCTGCTGTTCCTCGGCAAGCGTCGCTTCGTGACGGCCATCGCCAACAGCGGCATCGGCCGTGTCCTTTCGGCCTGGTGGTTCGCTGCCTGGGGCTTCGACTGGATCTACGACAAACTGTTCGTCAAGCCGTACCTGGCGATCAGCCACATCCTGCGCAAAGACCCGCTCGACCAGACCATCGGTCTGATCCCGCGCATGGCCAAAGGCGGTCACACCGCCCTGAGCCGTACCGAGACCGGTCAACTGCGTTGGTATGCCGCCTCGATGGCTGCTGGTGCCGTGCTGGTCATCGGCGCCGTCGTGCTGGTAGCGGTCTGATATGAACCTTGCGAATTTGCGAAAGGAAACGAACCCGTCATGATTCTGCCTTGGCTAATCCTGATCCCCTTCATCGGCGGCCTGCTGTGCTGGATGGGTGAGCGCTTCGGCGCCACCCTCCCCCGCTGGATTGCGCTGATCACCATGTCCCTGCTGCTCTCCCTCGGCCTCTGGCTGTGGGCTAACGGTGACTATTCATTTGCTCCGGCACCGGGTGCCGATCCGACCTGGGCGCTTGAGTTCAAGCACGTCTGGATCCAGCGCTTCGGCATCAATGTGCACCTGGCCCTCGACGGCCTGTCGCTGTTGATGATCATGCTGACCGGCCTGCTGGGTGTCCTCTCGGTACTCTGCTCGTGGAAAGAGATCCAGCGTCACGTTGGCTTCTTCCACCTGAACCTGATGTGGATCCTGGGCGGTGTCGTCGGCGTGTTCCTGGCCCTCGACCTGTTCATGTTCTTCTTCTTCTGGGAAATGATGCTGGTGCCGATGTACTTCCTCATCGCGCTCTGGGGTCACAGTTCTTCGGACGGCAAGAAAACCCGGATCTACGCGGCGACCAAGTTCTTCATCTTCACTCAGGCTTCCGGCCTGATCATGCTGGTGGCGATCCTGGGCCTGGTACTGGTCAACTTCAACGACACCGGCGTGATTACCTTCAACTACGCCGACCTGTTGAAGACCAAGATGTCGACGACCACCGAGTACATCCTGATGCTCGGCTTCTTCATCGCCTTCGCGGTCAAGCTGCCGGTCGTGCCGTTCCACTCCTGGTTGCCTGACGCTCACGCCCAGGCGCCGACCGCCGGTTCCGTCGACCTCGCCGGTATCTTGCTGAAGACCGCGGCCTACGGCCTGCTGCGTTTCGCCCTGCCACTGTTCCCGAATGCGTCGGCCGAGTTCGCGCCGTTCGCCATGACCCTGGGTCTGATCGGGATCTTCTACGGTGCGTTCCTGGCGTTCGCGCAAACCGACATCAAGCGTCTGATCGCCTTCTCGTCCGTTTCCCACATGGGCTTCGTACTGATCGGCATCTACTCCGGCAGCCAACTGGCACTGCAGGGCGCGGTGATGCAGATGCTGGCCCACGGTCTGTCGGCGGCGGCACTCTTTATCCTGAGCGGCCAGCTGTACGAACGCACTCACACCCGCGACATGCGTGAAATGGGTGGCCTGTGGTCGAAGATCGCCTACCTGCCGGCCCTCAGCCTGTTCTTCGCGGCGGCGTCCCTGGGCCTGCCGGGTACCGGTAACTTCGTCGGTGAGTTCCTGATCCTGATCGGTACCTTCCCGATTGCCCCATGGGTCACCATCATCGCAACGTCCGGCCTGGTGTTCGGTTCGGTCTACTCGCTGATCATGATCCATCGTGCCTACTTCGGCCCGGCCAAATCGGACGCGGTGCTGCATGGCATGGACGGTCGCGAAATGATCATGGTGGTCGGTCTGGCTGCACTGCTGATCTACATCGGCGTGTACCCACAACCGTTCCTCGATACCTCTGCCGCTACGATGCATGGCGTGCAGCAGTGGCTCGGTACCGCCTTCACTCAACTCGCTTCGGCCCGGTAAGAGCGCTATGGAATTCACGACTCAACACTTTATCGCGCTAGCGCCGCTGTTGATTACCAGCGCCACGATCATCGTGGTGATGCTGGCGATCGCCTGGCGCCGCAACCACTCCCAGACCTTCCTGCTGTCGGTGGCCGGTCTGAACCTGGCATTGCTGTCGATCCTGCCTGCCTTGAAAGTCGCGCCCCTGGCCGTGACCCCATTGCTGCAGATCGACACCTTTGCCTGCCTGTACATGGCGCTGATCCTGGTCGCCACCCTCGCCTGTGTGACCCTCGCCCACGCCTACCTTGGCGATGGCGGTTCGGGTTACCCGGGCAACCGTGAAGAACTGTACCTGCTGATCCTGATGGCCGCCGCCGGTGGCCTGGTACTGGTCAGCGCGCAGCACCTGGCCGGGTTGTTCGTCGGTCTGGAACTGCTGTCGGTGCCGGTCTACGGTCTGGTGGCCTATGCCTTCTTCAACAAGCGTTCGCTGGAAGCCGGTATCAAGTACATGGTGCTGTCGGCGGCCGGTTCCGCGTTCCTGTTGTTCGGTATGGCCCTGCTCTACGCAGACTCCGGTTCCCTGAGCTTCGTCGGCATCGGCCAGGCGCTGGCGGCCACCGGCCTGCCAAGCTCGCTGGCACAACTGGGCCTGGGCATGATGCTGATCGGCCTGGCGTTCAAGCTGTCGCTGGTACCCTTCCATCTCTGGACCCCGGACGTCTACGAAGGTGCTCCGGCGCCGGTCGCAGCGTTCCTGGCGACCGCTTCGAAAGTGGCGGTGTTCGCGGTGATGGTGCGTCTGTTCCAGATCTCGCCAGCGGCGAGCAGCGGCGTGCTGAGCAACGTACTGACCATCATCGCCATCGCGTCGATCCTGTTCGGTAACCTGCTGGCCCTGACCCAGAGCAACCTCAAGCGTCTGCTGGGTTACTCGTCCATCGCCCACTTCGGCTACCTGCTGATCGCCCTGGTGGCGAGCAAGGGCCTGGCCGTGGAAGCCATCGGCGTGTACCTGGTCACCTACGTGATCACCAGCCTCGGCGCCTTCGGCGTGATCACCCTGATGTCCTCGCCGTACAACGGCCGTGACGCGGACGCCCTGTACGAATACCGCGGCCTGTTCTGGCGCCGTCCGTACCTGACTGCCGTACTGACCGTGATGATGCTGTCCCTGGCCGGTATCCCGCTGACCGCCGGCTTCATCGGCAAGTTCTACATCATCGCCACCGGCGTCGAGTCGCATCAGTGGTGGCTGGTCGCCTCCCTGGTACTGGGCAGCGCCATCGGCGTGTTCTACTACCTGCGTGTGATGGTCACCCTGTACCTGATCGAACCGAACCTGCGTCGCCACGATGCGCAACTGCACTGGGAACAACGTGCAGGCGGCGTGATGCTGCTGGCCATCGCGGTATTGGCGTTCTTCCTCGGCCTGTACCCACAACCGCTGCTGAACCTGGTTCAACAGTCGGGTCTGGCGGGTTGATCGCTTAGGCGACTCTCGGCAACAAACAGAAACGGCACCTTCGGGTGCCGTTTTTGCGTTTGGGGGTTTTCAAGGTCAAAAGATCGCAGCCTGCGGCAGCTCCTACATTTGGGAGGCGTACATCCTGTAGGAGCTGCCGCAGGCTGCGATCTTTTGCTTTCCAGTGCCCCCCTCTTTATAGGAAGTAACCTGCAAAGCGATGGGCAATAGCTGACATTCGACAGGAGGCAAGCGGCGCAACAGGCAAAAAAGAAAACGGCACCTTTCGGTGCCGTTCGCTTTTCACACTCCCAAACCCTTACTTACGCGCATCCGCCCACGATTTCAGCAGTTCGCTGTAGCTCACGGTCTCGCCCTTAGGCTTCTCGTTTTCAAGTTTAGGTTTCGGTGCCCCCGGCTGATCGAACCAGTACTGCGCATCGCGCTCAGGGTTCATTTTCGGTGCGCAGGTGGCTTGTGCCTTCGAACGTTCCAGGCGGGTCATGATCGCATCCTGATCCTTGGCCAGGCCGTCGAGCGCCTGTTGCGGGGTTTTGTCGCCGCTGGCCGCTTCGGCGATGTGGCTCCACCACAACTGCGCGAGGCGAGGATAATCAGGCACGTTGGTCCCGGTCGGGGTCCATTGCACGCGGGCCGGGCTGCGGTAGAACTCCACCAGGCCGCCGAGTTTCGGTGCCAGGTCGGTCATCGCTTGCGAGTTGATGTCCGACTCGCGGATTGGCGTCAGGCCGACGATGGTTTTCTTCAGCGACACGGTTTTCGAGGTTACGAACTGCGCATAAAGCCAGGCCGCCAGTTTCTGCTTCTCAGGCGTAGACTTCATGAAGGTCCAGGACCCCACGTCCTGATAGCCCAGCTTCATGCCCTCCTCCCAGTACGGTCCCCGTGGTGACGGCGCCATGCGCCATTTCGGCGTGCCATCAGCGTTCATCACCGCCAGGCCTGGCTTGGTCATGTCGGCGGTGAAGGCGGTGTACCAGAAAATCTGCTGGGCGATGTTGCCCTGGGACGGCACCGGGCCGGATTCGGAGAAAGTCATGCCCGCCGCTTCCGGTGGCGCGTACTTCTTCAGCCATTCGACGTATTTGGTGGTGGCAAACACCGCCGCCGGGCCGTTGGTGTCGCCGCCGCGGGTCACACTGGAACCCACCGGGTGGCAGTCCTCGACACGAATGCCCCACTCGTCCACCGGCAAGCCGTTGGGAATGCCCTTGTCGCCGCCACCGGCCATGGAGAACCAGGCATCGGTAAAACGCCAGCCCAGGGACGGGTCCTTCTTGCCGTAGTCCATGTGCCCGTAGACGCGCTTGCCGTCGATTTCCTTGACGTCTTCGCTGAAGAACTTGGCAATGTCTTCATAGGCCGACCAGTTCACCGGTACGCCCAGGTCGTAGCCGTACTTTTCCTTGAACTTGGCCTTGAGGTCCGCGCGTTCGAACCAGTCGGCACGGAACCAGTACAGGTTGGCGAACTGCTGGTCAGGCAACTGGTAGATCTTGCCGTCCGGCGCAGTGGTGAAGGAAATGCCGATGAAGTCCTTGATGTCGAGGGTCGGCGAGGTGAAGTCCTTGCCTTCGTTAGCCATGAGGTCGGTGATCGATTCGGTCTTGCCGTACCGAAAGTGCGTACCGATCAAGTCCGAGTCGTTGACCCAGCCGTCATAGATGCTCTTGTCCGATTGCATCACGGTCTGCAGCTTTTCCACCACGTCGCCTTCCTGCAGCAGGTCGTGGGTCAACTTGATCCCGGTGATCTCGGTGAAGGCCTTGGCCAGCACCTTGGACTCGTACTCGTGGGTCGCGATGGTTTCCGACACCACCTTGATGCTCATTCCGCGGAAGGGCTCCGCCGTCTTGATGAACCACTTCAATTCTTCCAGCTGCTGATCGGCCGTCAGTGTGGATGGCTTGAATTCACTGCCGATCCATTTTTTTGCGGCATCTTCGTAGGCATCGGCCCAGGCCGAAGCGCTCAAACCGCTGAGTGCCAGCATGGCTGCCAATGAAATGCTATGTCGCAGCTTATTGTTTTTGTCGAACATAGAGACCTCCTTTTAGGGTTTCGGAGCAACAGTGCCGAGCGATTCGACTAGCCCCAACGCATCACAGCCAACAGCCACACCAGGGACAACGCGAACGCCACCCAGATGCTCCAGTCGGTGACGCCGATTACCAGCAAGTGCAGGTAGGCGCTGCCGAGAAGACCGATGAACAAGCGATCGCCACGGGTGGTGGCAATCGGTAGAAAACCTCGCCGAAGGATGCTCGGCGAACGCAACTCCCAGGTGGTCATGACCACCAGGATCAGGCCAATCACGCTGAAGAACGCCGCTGTGGGGGCGGTCCAACTCATCCATTCCATCATCAGTTCCTCATACCCGGCCCAGGGCAAAGCCCTTGGCCACGTGGTTGCGAACAAACCAGATCACCAGCATGCCCGGCAGGATGGTCAACACCCCCGCCGCCGCCAGTACACCCCAGTCGATACCGGATGCCGAAACGGTGCGGGTCATCACCGCCGCGATGGGCTTGGCGTTCACCGAGGTGAGGGTTCGTGCCAGCAGCAGTTCGACCCAGGAAAACATGAAGCAGAAGAACGCCGTCACACCGATGCCGGAGCCGATCAAAGGGATGAAAATCTTCATGAAGAACTTGGGGAAACTGTAGCCATCGATGTAGGCGGTTTCGTCGATTTCCTTGGGCACGCCGGACATGAAGCCTTCGAGAATCCATACAGCCAGCGGCACGTTGAACAGGCAGTGAGCCAGGGCCACGGCAATATGGGTGTCGAACAACCCGATCGACGAATACAGCTGGAAAAACGGCAACAGGAACACCGCCGGCGGCGCCATGCGGTTGGTCAGCAGCCAGAAGAACAGGTGCTTGTCACCCAGGAAGCGATAGCGCGAGAAGGCATAGGCCGCCGGCAGTGCCACGGTCAGGGAAATGATCGTGTTCAGGCTCACGTAATACGCCGAGTTGATGTAGCCGGTGTACCAGCTCGGGTCGGTGAAGATCACCTTGTAGTTGGCCAGGGTGAAATCCTGCGGGAACAGCGTCAGGCCGCCGAGGATTTCGCTGTTGCTCTTGAAGGACATGTTCAGCAGCCAGTAGATCGGCACCAGCAGGAACAGGATGTAGAGCAGCAAAGGGATAAGCTTTCTTTTGCTCATGGCGCGGGCCTCAACGGTTGGCGTCAGAGTGAGTCATGGCGGTGTAGAACAGCCAGGACACCAACAGGATGATCAGGAAGTACACCAGCGAGAACGCCGCGGCCGGCCCCAGGTCGAATTGCCCTACGGCCATCTGCGTCAGGGTCTGGCTGAGAAAGGTCGTGGCATTGCCCGGGCCGCCGCCGGTCAGCACGAACGGCTCGGTGTAGATCATGAAACTGTCCATGAAACGCAGCATCACGGCGATCAACAGCACGCTCTTGAGCTTGGGCAACTGGATGTGGCGAAACACTGCCCAGGCGGAGGCACGGTCGATTCGCGCCGCCTGGTAATACACATCCGGAATCGCCCGCAACCCGGAGAAGCACAACAGCGCCACCAACGAGGTCCAGTGCCAGACGTCCATCACCAGCACGGTGACCCAGGCGTCCGCGGTGTTCGCCGCATAGTTGTAGTTGATGCCCATGGCCTTGAGGCTCGCCCCCAGCAAGCCGATGTCGGCGCGGCCGAAGATCTGCCAGATGGTGCCGACCACGTTCCACGGGATCAGTAGCGGGATCGCCAGCACGATCAACACCACCGAAGACCAGCGGCCCTTGGTCGGCATGGTCAGGGCGATGGCAATGCCCAGCGGAATTTCGATCAGCAGCACGCAGGCGGAATAGATGAACTGGCGCAACAGCGAGTCGTGCAGCCGAGGGTCGAGCAGTACCTGCTTGTACCAGTCGGCACCGACGAAATAGCGGCTGGACTGGTCGAAAATGTCCTGCACCGAATAGTTGACCACGGTCATCATCGGGATCACCGCACTGAACGCCACCAGCAGGAACACCGGCAGCACCAGCCACCAGGCCTTGTTGTTCTGCACCTTGTTCATGGCTGCGCCTCCTGGTTGGCATGGGCTTCGAGCAGGAAATCATCGGCATAGACCATCAGCCATTGCGCAGGAAAGCTGATGTACGCCGTGCCCTGTGGCACCGGTTTGTCTTCGGCCAGACGCACTTTCAGTGGCGTGCCATCGAGGTCGAGGCTCATGATCTTGTAGGTGCCCAGGTCCTCGACGTGTACGACCTGTGCCCGCAGCGCATCATCAAAGGCTTCGTCCCACACATGGATGAACTCCGGGCGAATGCCGACCTTCAGGGTTTTCCATTCGGATTCGGCGATGCGTTGCTGCATGGCCTCGGACAGCGGCAGGTGGGTCGAGGCGAACCCGACGCCCCCCGGTTGCGGCTGCACCTCGATCAGGTTCATCCCCGGGCTGCCGATGAAGTAGCCGACAAAGGTGTGGCTCGGGCGCTCGAACAATTCCCGTGGTGTGCCGAATTGCACGATCTGCCCGCCGTACATCACCGCAATCTTGTCGGCGAAGGTCGAGGCCTCCAGCTGATCGTGGGTGACGTAGACCATGGTGATGTTGAACTGCTCGTGGATCTGCTTGAGCTTGCGTCGCAGCTTCCACTTCAGGTGCGGGTCGATCACCGTCAGCGGCTCATCGAACAGGATCGCCGACACATCGTCGCGCACCAGCCCGCGCCCCATGGAGACTTTCTGTTTTTCGTCGGCGGTGAGGTTGCGCGCCTTTTTGCTCAGCAGGTTCTGCAGGTCGAGGACTTCGGCGATTTCCTGCACCTTGGTATGAATTCTTGCCTCGGCCATGCCCTGGTTGCGCAGCGGGAAGGCCAAGTTGTCGAACACCGTCATGGTGTCGTAGACCACCGGGAACTGGAAAACCTGAGCAATGTTGCGCTTCTCCGGCGTCAGGTCGTTGACCGCTTTGCCGTCGAACAGCACATGCCCCTGGGACGGGCTGAGCAACCCGGAAATAATGTTGAGCAAGGTTGATTTGCCACAGCCCGAAGGACCGAGCAACGCATAGGCGCCGCCCTGCTCCCAGATGTGGTCCATCTCGCGGATCGCGTAGTCCTCGGGTCCCATCGGGGTTTTGGTGTAGCTGTGGGCGAGGTTCTGCAAACGGATTTCGGCCATCAGGCTACCCTCGCGACACGCTGGCCCGGCGCCTGCACCAGCCGGCCCTGCGTATCGAACACAAACAGTTTATGGGTCGGGATGTAGATACGGATCGGCGCATCGACGTCGTATTCGTGAACACCCGGCAAGTGCAGCACCAGCAGGAAATGCTCGTTGCGCACGTGCAGGAAGGTTTCCGAGCCACTGATTTCGGCCACCTCGACGGTCACCGCCAGTTCGAGGTCATCGTCATTGCTCGGCACCAGCGAGATATGGCTGGGTCGCACGCCGAAACGGAACTCGCCCTCGCCCACCGGGCGCAAATCGACGTTCAGCGGAAAGTGCACGAAGTTGGCGAAACTCACTTCGTTGCCGGCAATGCGCCCCGGCATCAGGTTGATCGGCGGTTCGGAGAACAGCTCCGCCGCCAGCACGGTTTGCGGCTGGTGATAAACCGAGGACGACTGGCCGCTCTGGATCACCCGGCCTTCGTGAAGAATGGTGGTGGTGCCGCCCAGGGCCAGGGCTTCGTTGGGTTCGGTGGTGGCGTAGATCGCGATGGTGTGGCGCGCCTTGAACAGCTCGCGCATTTCCTGGCGCAGTTCCTCGCGCAACTTGTAGTCGAGGTTGACCAGCGGCTCGTCGAACAGGATCAACTCGGCATCCTTGACCAGCGCCCGGGCCATGGCCGTGCGTTGTTGCTGGCCACCGGAAAGCTCCAGCGGATAACGCTTCAGAAATTTTTCGATGCGCAGCATCTTCGCGGTTTCCAGCACCTTGCTCTGGATCAGCTCACTGGATACACCGGCCTGGCGCAGCGGTGAAGCGATGTTGTCGAACACCGTCATGGTCGGGTAATTGATGAATTGCTGGTAGACCATCGACACATTGCGCAAGCGCACCGGCCGTTGGGTAACGTCGACGCCGTTCATCAGGATGCGGCCGCTGTCGGGCTTGTCCAGACCGGCCATCAGGCGCATCAGGCTGGTTTTGCCGGACAGGGTGCGCCCCAGCAAAACGTTGAAGGAACCGGGTTCAAAACTCAGGTTGGCATCGTCGATCCAGGTCTGGCCCTCGACGGTGCGGCTGACGTGCTCCAGGGTGAGTGACATGGCTCGGCCTTTTATTATTGGAATCAAGCGACCGGAGCGATAAAGCGACATCCGTGCCAAAAATCCCAAGCCCTTGATTCAGCTTGAAATGAGTGAAAACCACAGCCCGTCGACGTTCGTTGCTGAACACAAATGAACAATCTGAAATGAACAATTGAACAGTTCACCCATTGACAGTGAACAATAGTGAACAACACTCTAGACACCGTTCACGCCTATCTGTAGGAGCTGCCGCAGGCTGCGATCTTTTGATCTTGCTCTTCAAAAACAAGATCAAAAGATCGCAGCCTGCGGCAGCTCCTACAGGGGGTGCATGTAGCCATAACAACAATAAAATGCTGATTCAGAGACTGACTGCCATGCCCGCACCCGCATCGCCGCTGTCCCACGACGCCATCATCCAGGACTCCTGGTCGCGTTGCCGCGCGTTCGGCCTCAGTCATCAGAGCGCGCCGGCATTCGACCAATTGCCGGCCGCGGGCATCGCGCAATTGCTGGAAAGCCAGCATTCACTGGTGCAAACCACCCATCAGGAAGTGCTGCCCTACTACGAGAACATCCTGAGCAACTCCAATTGCCTGATCATGCTCGCCGACCATCAGGGCCAGGTACTCACCTCGTGGGGCACCCAGCGCTTTATCGAGCCGAAGCTGGCCCGGGGTTTCAGCGCCGGCGCCAGCTGGATGGAACGTTGCACCGGCACCAACGCCATTGGCACCGCCCTGGCCTGCGAACAAGCCGTGCACATCGAGCACGATGAACATTTCCTCAAGGCCAACCGCTTCATGACCGGTTCCGCCGCGCCGATTTTCGATGCCGAGCGCAAGGTGATCGCGGTGCTGGACGTGTCCAGCGACAGCTACCTGCCGCCCTCCCATACCCTGGGCATGGTCAAGATGATGAGCCAGACCGTGGAAAACCGGCTGATCCTCAACCTGTTCCATGGCCAGCATTTCCAGTTGACGTTCAACACCGGGCTGAACAACCTCGACAGCCAATGGGCCGGCTTGCTGATTTTCGATGAAAGCGGCCAGGTGCTGTCGGCCAATCGCCGGGCCGACAATCTGCTGGGCATCCGCCTGTCGCGGGTCAGTGTCGAGAGCCTGTTCAAGGTCTCGCTGCTGGAGCTGCTCAATCAACCCGAAGGCCTGCCCTTCGCCTTGCAAACCTCCGGACGCAACCGCTTCCAGTGCCTGCTGAAGCGGCCGAAACAGGCATCCATTCAACCCCGAGTGTTCACCGAGCCGGTTGTAACTCCACCTGCGGCCATCAGCCTCAACAGCCTGCATTTCGGCGACAGCCGCGTGGAAAAAGCCGTGCGCCAGGCCGAACGCTTGCTGGAAAAAGACATTCCACTGCTGATCCACGGTGAAACCGGGGTCGGCAAGGAAGTGTTCGTCAAAGCCCTGCACCAGGCCAGCTCACGCAGCAAACAAGCGCTCATCGCCGTCAACTGTGCGGCGATTCCCGCCGAATTGGTGGAATCCGAGCTGTTCGGCTATGAGAAAGGCGCGTTCACCGGCGCCAACCAGAAAGGCAGCATCGGGCTGATCCGCAAGGCTGACAAAGGCACGCTGTTTCTCGACGAAATCGGTGACATGCCGCTGCCGACACAGGCGCGACTGTTGCGGGTGTTGCAGGAGCGTTGCGTTCAGCCAGTGGGCAGCAGCGAATTGTTCCCTGTGGACTTGCGCATCATTTCAGCGACCAACCGCTCGCTGCGCGAACAAGTACAACTGGGGCGGTTTCGTGAAGACTTGTACTACCGCATCGGCGGCCTGACCTTGGAACTGCCGCCCCTGCGCGAACGCAGCGATAAGGAGGCGCTGTTCAAGCGCCTGTGGGAGCAGCACCGCGAACCGGCGCAATGGGCCGGTTTGAGCCAGGAAGTGCTGGCGTTGTTCGGCCGCCACCCGTGGCCGGGCAACTTGCGCCAGGTCAGCAGCGTGATTCAGGTGGCCCTGGCTATGGCCGAGGAGCAACCGGTGCGGGCAGAGCACTTGCCGGATGATTTTTTTGTCGACCTGGAGATAGAACCGGTGGAGACGCCGGAGCCGCTTGGCATCGACTTGAATGATGTGGAAGCACTGAATCGGCAGTTGCAGGCGGTCGGGGGGAATATTTCGTATCTGGCGCGGCTGTTGGGGGTTAGCCGAAACACACTTTACAAGCGGTTGCGGCAGTTGGACGGTTGAAAGCGAAGATCAAAAGATCGCAGCCTTCGGCAGCTCCTACAAGGTGTACGCAATCCATATGTAGGAGCTGCCGAAGGCTGCGATCTTTTGATCTTGAAAAAACAAAAACCCGCACAAGGCGGGTTTTGTCTGTAACTCAAGCAGCAATCAGTCAGCCAGACGCCACGTCGTGCCGCCCTTGCCGTCTTCCAGCACCACGCCCATGGCGGTGAGCTGGTCGCGGATGCGGTCGGATTCGGCCCAGTCCTTGCCGGCACGTGCCGCCAGGCGAGCGGCAATCAGCGCCTCGACTTCAGCTGCATCCACGCGCCCTTCGGCACCGGCCTGCAGGAAGTCATCGGCTTCGAGCTGCAACACACCCAGCACGCTGGCCAGTTCTTTCAAACGCGCCGCCAGGCCGGCCGCTGCATTGAGATCGCTCTCGCGCAGACGGTTGATCTCGCGAACCATCTCGAACAGCACCGCGCAGGCTTCCGGCGTGCCGAAGTCGTCGTTCATCACCTGGGTGAAACGCTCGACGAAGGCTTCGCCGCCGGCCGGCGCCACGTTCGGCAGGCCTTTCAACGCGTGGTAGAAACGCTCCAGGGCGCCCTTGGCGTCCTTGAGGTTGTCTTCCGAATAGTTGATCGCGCTGCGGTAGTGGCTCGACACCAGCAGGTAACGCACGACCTCCGGATGGTACTTGTCGAGCACGTCGCGAATGGTGAAGAAGTTGTTCAAGGACTTGGACATCTTCTCGCCATTGATACGGATCATGCCGCAATGCATCCACGCGTTGGCGTAGGTCTTGCCGGTGGCCGCTTCGCTCTGGGCGATTTCGTTTTCGTGGTGCGGGAACTCAAGGTCGCTGCCGCCGCCATGAATGTCGAAAGTCTCACCGAGGCAGCAGGTCGACATCACCGAGCACTCGATGTGCCAGCCCGGACGCCCGGCGCCCCACGGCGATTCCCAGCTCGGCTCGCCCGGCTTGGCGGCTTTCCACAGCACGAAGTCCAGCGGGTCCTGCTTGGACTCGTCGACTTCAATGCGCGCACCGATACGCAGGTCTTCGATCTTCTTGCGCGACAGTTTGCCGTAGCCCATGAACTTGCCGACGCGGTAGTACACGTCGCCATTGCCCGGGGCGTAGGCATAACCCTTGTCGATCAGGGTCTGGATCATCGCGTGCATGCCCGGGATGTGATCGGTGGCACGCGGCTCCATGTCCGGCTTCTTGATGTTCAGGCGCGCTTCGTCTTCGTGCATCGCCGCGATCATGCGCTCGGTCAAGGCTTCGAACGACTCGCCGTTCTCGTTGGCCCGATTGATGATCTTGTCGTCGATGTCGGTGATGTTGCGCACATAAGTCAGATCGTAGCCGCTGAAGCGCAACCAGCGGGTCACAAGGTCGAACGCAACCATGCTGCGGCCGTGGCCCAGGTGGCAGTAGTCGTACACGGTCATGCCGCACACGTACATGCGCACCTTGTTGCCATCGAGCGGCTTGAAGACTTCTTTGCTCTTGGTGAGCGTGTTGTAAATCGTTAGCACGTTAACTTCCTTGAATCACTGGCCCCACGAATCACGCAGGGTCACGGTACGGTTGAATACCGGCTGACCTGGTTTCGAGTCCTTGAGATCGGCGACGAAATAACCTTCGCGCTCGAACTGGAAACGGTCTTCCGGCTGTGCATTGCCCAGCGAGGGTTCAGCACGACAACCGGTGAGTACCTGCAGCGAGTCAGGGTTGATGTTGTCCAGGAAACTGGCGCTGTCTTCGGCCTTCTCCGGGTTCGGGGAACGGAACAGGCGATCGTACAGGCGCACTTCGCACTCGACGCTGGCCGCGGCCGGCACCCAGTGGATCACGCCTTTGACCTTGCGGCCTTCCGGGTTCTTGCCCAGGGTGTCCGGATCGTACGAGCAGCGCAGTTCGACGATGTTGCCATCGGCGTCCTTGATCGCTTCGTCGGCGCGGATCACGTAGCTGCCGCGCAGACGCACTTCACCGGCCGGCTCCAGGCGCTTGTAGCCCTTCGGCGGCTCTTCCATGAAGTCTTCACGGTCGATGTAGATTTCACGGGCGAACGGCAAAGCGCGCACGCCCATGTCTTCTTTCGGATGACGCGGCAGTTCGAGGTTTTCGACCTGGCCTTCCGGGTAGTTGGTGATCACGACTTTCAGCGGACGCAGCACGCACATGGCACGCGGGGCGCTCTGGTCGAGGTCGTCACGGATGCTGAATTCGAGCATGCCGAAGTCGACCACGCCGTCGGAACGGTTGGTGCCGATCATTTCGCAGAAGTTCCGGATCGATTTCGGCGTGTAGCCACGGCGGCGGAAACCCGACAGCGTGGACATGCGCGGGTCGTCCCAGCCGTTGACGTGCTTTTCATCGACCAGCTGCTTGAGCTTGCGCTTGCTGGTGATGGTGTAGTTCAGGTTCAGGCGGCTGAACTCGTACTGGCGCGGATTGGCCGGCACCGGCAGATGCTCGAGGAACCACTCGTACAGCGGACGGTGGCTTTCGAACTCCAGGGTGCAGATCGAGTGAGTGATGCCTTCGATGGCGTCCGACTGACCGTGGGTGAAGTCGTAGTTCGGGTAGATGCACCACTTGTCACCGGTCTGGTGGTGGTGAGCGTGACGGATGCGATACATGATCGGATCACGCAGGTTCATGTTCGGCGAAGCCATGTCGATCTTGGCCCGCAGCACGCGTGCGCCGTCCTTGAACTCGCCGGCCTTCATACGGGCGAACAGGTCCAGGTTCTCTTCGACGCTGCGGTCGCGGAACGGGCTGTTCTTGCCCGGTTCGGTCAGGCTGCCACGGTATTCCTTGGCTTGCTCCGGAGTCAGGTCATCGACGTAGGCATTGCCGGATTTGATCAACTCCACCGCCCAGTCATGCAACTGGTCGAAATATTGCGAGGCGTAGCGCACTTCACCGGACCACTCGAAGCCCAGCCATTTGACGTCGCTTTCGATCGCGTCGATGTATTCCTGGTCTTCCTTGGCCGGGTTGGTGTCGTCGAAACGCAGGTGCGTGACGCCGCCGAACTCCTGGGCCAGGCCGAAGTTCACACAGATCGACTTGGCATGGCCGATATGCAGGTAGCCGTTGGGCTCAGGCGGGAAACGGGTGACGATCTGCGTGTGCTTGCCCGAGTCCAGGTCTGCCTGGATGATCGGCCGCAGGAAGTTGACCGGCACGGCTGGGCCGGTCTTGGCATTCGAGGTAGGGTCGACAGTGGGCTTGCTCATAGGATCCTTGAACGTACAAGTGCGTGGCCGTAATGAAGGCCGGACAAAACAAAGCCGCTATCATAGCCGATGCCGTCAAGTGCCTGACAGAGCGCACTCTGTAAACCGTCGCATTTAATGGGCGGCAAATGAAAAAACTGCCTCGAAATTCGCGTCTGGCACGCTAAACTGCGCACCTTGGCCAAAAAGGCTGAACCGGTGGCGGGGCATGATGTTCCAACACCACGAATTCCTTCAATGAGTACCGATCATGACCCAAGTCAAACTGACTACCAACTTCGGCGACATCGTCATCGAACTGAACGCCGACAAGGCCCCGATCACCGTGGCCAACTTCGTCGAGTACGTTAAAGCCGGTCACTACGAAAACACCGTTTTCCACCGCGTCATCGGTAACTTCATGATCCAGGGCGGCGGTTTCGAGCCAGGCATGAAAGAAAAGAAAGACAAGCGTCCAAGCATCCAGAACGAAGCCGACAACGGTCTTTCCAACGACAAGTACACCATCGCCATGGCCCGCACCATGGAGCCGCATTCGGCTTCCGCACAGTTCTTCATCAACGTGGCGGACAACAGCTTCCTCAACCACAGCGGCAAGAACGTTCAAGGCTGGGGCTACGCGGTATTCGGTAAAGTGACCGCCGGCACCGACGTTGTCGACAAGATCAAAGGCGTGGCCACCACTTCCAAGTCCGGCCACCAGGACGTACCGGCAGACGACGTGATCATCGAGAAAGCCGAGATCATTGAGTGATATTGCTGATTTCAGATTTACATCTGGAAGAGGAGCGCCCGGACATTACCCGGGCGTTTCTGGATTTGCTCGCCGGACGCGCCCGCTCGGCGAGTGCGTTGTACATCCTGGGCGACTTTTTCGAGGTGTGGATTGGCGACGACGCCATGACACCCTTCCAGCGTTCCATCTGCCAGGCCCTGCGCGAACTCAGCGACAGCGGCACGGCCATTTTCCTGATGCACGGCAATCGTGATTTCATGCTCGGCAAGGCCTTCTGCAAGCAGGCCGGCTGCACCCTGCTGAAAGACCCGAGTGTAGTGCAATTCAACGGCGAGCCGGTGCTGCTGATGCACGGCGACAGCCTGTGCACCCGCGACGAAGGCTATATGAAGCTGCGCCGCTACCTGCGCAACCCGATCACCCTGTTCATCCTGCGCAACCTGCCCTTGCGCACCCGGCACAAGCTGGCACGCAAACTGCGCAGTGAAAGCCGTGCCCAGGTGCGGATGAAGGCCAATGACATCGTCGACGTCACCCCCGAAGAGATTCCGCGGATCATGCAGGAGTACGGGGTGAAGACCTTGATCCACGGGCATACCCATCGTCCGGCCATCCACAAGTTGCAGTTGGGCGACCAGGCAGCCCGGCGCATCGTGCTGGGGGATTGGGATCGTCAGGGTTGGGCGTTGCAGGTCGACGAACAAGGGTTTGCGCTGGCGCCGTTTGATTTCGCAACGCCTTGAAGGTCAAGAGATCGCAGCCTTCGGCAGCTCCTACAGGTGTACACATGCCTGTGTAGGAGCTGCCGAAGGCTGCGATCTTTTTAAAGCTGAATCAATGCCCGGCGGACGCCGCAGGCCCGGCCTTCGCCGTAAACGGCGGCTTGGCCAGCCACACGATCAGGATCAGGCCCATGAACATCCAGCCCAGCAAGGTGAAGTAATCCACCGTGGACATGATGTACGCCTGGCTGATCACCATTTGATCCAGTTGCGTGTAGGCCTTGGCCCCCGCCCCGCCCAGGTTGCTCAGTGCTTCACGGGTCGCCGGGTCGAACGGGGTGATGCTTTCGGTCAGGTAGGCATGGTGCTGGTCGGCACGACGAATCCAGATCCATGTAGTCAGCGACGCCGCGAAACTACCGCCCAGGGTCCGCAGGAACGTCGCCAATCCGGAACCGTCGGCAATCTGGCTCGGCGGCAGGTCCGAGAGCAGAATGGTCAGGGTCGGCATGAAGAACAACGCCACGCCGATCCCCATGAACAGCTGCACCATGGCGATGTGCTGGAAATCCACTTCATTGGTGAACCCGGCGCGCATGAAGCAACTGAGGCCGATGGCCAGGAACGCCCCGCCCGCCAGTAACCGCATGTCGAATTTCGGTGCGTACTTACCAACAAAGGGTGCCAGCAACACCGGCAGGATCCCCAGCGGTGCCACGGCAAAACCGGCCCAGGTCGCGGTGTAGCCCAGGCGTGTCTGCAGCCACTGCGGCAGGATCAGGTTGATCCCGAAGAACCCGGCATAGCCCAAGATCAGCACGATGGTGCCGTAGCGGAAGTTGCGGTGGGCGAACAGGCGCAGGTTGACTACCGGGTGTTCGTCGGTCATCTCCCAAATGATGAAGAAGGCCAGGGCTACCACCGAAATCACACTGCCGATGACGATGAAGCTGGATTCAAACCAGTCGGCGTCATTGCCCTTGTCGAGCACGATCTGCAAAGCGCCGACACCGATGATCAGCGCGATCAGACCGACGTAATCCATCGGCTGGCGGCTGGTGACCACCGGGCGCTTTTTCATCTGCTGGGTGACCACCCATGCCGCGAACAAGCCGATCGGCACGTTGATGAAGAAAATCCATGGCCAGCTGTAGCTGTCGGTGATCCAGCCGCCGAGGATCGGCCCGGCAATCGGCGCGACCACCGTGACCATCGCCAGCAACGCCAGGGCCAGCCCCCGTTTCGCCGGCGGATAAACTGCGATCAGCAACGTCTGGGTCATCGGGTACAACGGCCCCGCCACCACCCCTTGCAGCACCCGGAAACCCACCAGCTCGGGCATCGAGGTGGATATCCCGCACAGGAACGAGGCCAGCACGAACAGCAGCGTCGCCCAGACAAACAGCTTCACCTCGCCAAAACGCCGACTGAGCCAACCGGTCAGCGGCAAGGCGATGGCATTGCTCACCGCAAACGAGGTGATGACCCAGGTGCCCTGCTCCGAACTCACGCCCAGGTTGCCGGAGATCGTCGGCAACGCCACGTTGGCGATGGTGGTGTCGAGCACTTGCATGAAGGTCGCCAGCGACAGGCCGATGGTGCTGAGCAGCAGGCTGGGGGGCGTGAAAGAGGCGTTATTGCTCATGGCGAATCCTTTGAAACCAGACGGGCGCAGCTAACCCTGTGGGAGCGAGCCTGCTCGCGAAGGCGTCGATTCAGTCGACATAGATGTTGAATGTCAGTCAGCTATCGCGAGCAGGCTCGCTCCCACAGGGTCGAGGTAATGGCATTTCAGCGTTGCGCGGTTTTGCTGACCGCGGCGCTGTTGTCGTGGATCAACTGGGTGATCATCGCGTCGGCCTCGGCCAACTGACGGTCGTAGACGTTGGTGCTGAACGACGCCTTCTGCGGCGGCTGTTGTGCCAGCACCGGCCCGCTCTGGTCGTGCAGGTCCACGTCGACCATGGTCGACAGGCCGACCCGCAGCGGATGTTTGGCCAGTTCCTCGGCATTGACGTGGACTCGCACCGGCACGCGCTGCACGATCTTGATCCAGTTACCCGTGGCGTTCTGCGCCGGCAGCAGGGCAAAGGCGCTGCCGGTCCCGGCGCCGAGGCTGTCGATGGTGCCGCTGTATTTGACGCTGCTGCCGTACAGGTCCGTCTCGATCTCCACCGGTTGGCCGATGCGCATGTCACGCAGCTGGGTTTCCTTGAAGTTGGCGTCGATCCACAGCTGATCCAGCGGAATCACCGCCATCAGCGCGGTGCCCGGTTGCACGCGCTGACCCAGTTGCACCGAACGCTTGGCCACGTAACCGGTAACCGGTGCAATCAGGACGCTGCGTGAGTTGTTCAGGTAGGCCTGACGCAGTTGTGCGGCGGCGGCCATTACGTCCGGGTGCGAAGAAACCACGGTGTCATCGACCAGCGCGCTGGTGGTCTTGAGCTTTTGTTCGGCGTTGGCCAGGGCGTTTTGCGCCGAGGTCAGGTCGTCGCGGGCGTGGGACAGTTCTTCCTGGGAAATCGCCCCGCCGGCGGCGAGGTTCTTGCGCCGGCTGAAGTTGTCCTGGGCCTTTTGCACTTCGGCTTTCTGCGCATTGACCTGGGCTTTCATGCCATCCACATCGCTGTACAGGCCGCGCACCTGACGCACGGTACGCGCCAGATTGGCCTGGGCGTTTTGCAGACCGATTTCGGCGTCGTTCGGATCGAAGTTCACCAGCACCTGGCCTTCATGCACCAGATCGCCATCGTCGGCGCCGATGCTGACCACGGTACCCGTGACCAGCGGGGTGATTTCCACCACGTTGCCGTTCACATAGGCGTCGTCGGTGCTTTCGCTCCAGCGCCCGTAGAACTCGTGGTAGGCCCAGACGCCCGCGCCGCTGAGCACGACGGCGGCAGCCAGGACCAGCAGCATGAATTTGCGCTTGCCCGAGTTGGGGTTGCCTTGGGTGTTTTCCGGAGGTTGAGTTGTTTCGGCAGTGGCCATGACGAGTACCTTGAATTAGTGGGTCAGCGTGGCTGGCGTGGGGTTGGCCGAGGCGATGGCCTCAGGCTGGAAACCGCCGCCCAGCGCCTGCATCAGTTGGATCGACAGGTCGATCTGCTCGGCATTCAGGTTGGCCAACTGACGCTGGGCCTGGAGCAATTGCTGCTCGATGCTGAGCACGTCCAGGTAGTTGCCGATGCCGGAACCGTAACGCTGGACCACGGTGTTGTAGGAATCCTGGGCGATGTCGGTGGCGTGCTGCTGGGCAGCAATCTGCCGGCCGATATCGCGCAGCTGGTTGATGCTGTCACTGACATCCCCCAGCGCCTTCACCAGGCTTTTGTTGTACTGCGCCACCGCGAGGTCGTAGTCGGCGTCGCGCGAATCGAGGTCGGCGCGCAAGCGGCCACCGTCGAAAATCGGCACAGAAATCGTCGGTGCAATGCTGAAGAAGCGGCTGGCCGATCCAAACATCGCATCGCCCAACAAGGACTCGGCGCCGGCAGCGGCGCTGAGGTTCAAGTTGGGGTAGAACCGGGTCTTGCCGGCGTCGATGCTTTTGCTCGCTGCCTCGACCCGCCAGCGCGCGGCAACCAGGTCCGGGCGACGCCCGAGCAGCTCGGCCGGCAGCACCGAAGGTAGCGCTACCGCGCTCGGCTGAAGAATGTTCGGCCGGGCAATTTCATTGCCGCGGTCCGGACCTTTGCCGAGCAGCACCGCAAGGGCGATCTTCGCGCTGTTCAGGCGCTTTTCAGCGTCGATCAAATTGGCCTGGGAGGTGGCTTCCAGGCTTTCGGTCTGCTGGAACTGGTACTGGCTGTCGATCCCGGCCGTCAGGCGGCGTTGGCTCAGCTCGAGCATTTGCCGGGTGCGCTTGAGGTCTTCGTTGGACAGGTCATAGACGATGTGCGCCTGACCGAGATCGCTGTAGGCCCGGGCGACGTCGGCAGCCAGGGTCAGTTGCGCGGCCTGCTGGTCGACTTCGGCGGCACGGGCCTGGCCGAGGGCCGCTTCCCAGGCATCACGCTGGCCGCCCCACAGGTCGAAGTTGTAGTTGAAACTGGTGCTGATGTTACGCACGGTGGCGTAAGCGTCACCCTGCCCGAGCGGGTCCTGGTCCCGGGCCAGGCGCGAGCGGCTGACACCGACGCTGGCATCCAGGGTCGGCATTCGCGCGGCGTCGGCGGCGTAGGCGGCAGCGCTTGCCTGGTGGGCACGGGCGTCGGCGATCTGCATGTCCGGGCTGTCGCGCAGGGCCTCGCGAATCAGACCGTCGAGTTGCGGATCGCCGAGGCTTTTCCACCAGTCACTCTTCGGCCAGGCGGCCGGCGACAGGGTCACGCCGCCGAGGGATTGCCCGGTCTTGAGGTTTTTCGCCTCGAGGCTGACACCTTCGGTTTTCAGGCCGCTGTAACTGGCGCAACCGGCCAGGCTCATGGCCAACAGCACCAGGCTCAGGCCGGCACGCAAGGGTTTACTGCTCATTTATCACCTACTCGCAGCAGGGTGATCGAGTCACCGGCTGCTACCAAAATCTTCTTCAGAATCATCTCCAGGGTTTTCAGCTCTTCCGGAGTGATGGCACCGGCCAGTTCATTCATGGCTTCGGCACCGATGTGCGGCAACAGCCCGGCGAGCTTCTGGCCGTCGTCCGTGAGTACCAGTTGCACCTGACGGCGATCCGCCTCGGAGCGCTGGCGGGCGAGGAACCCCTTCTGTTCCAGACGATCGAGCATGCGAGTCATCGAGCCGCTGTCCAGGGACAGGTGGCGGCACAACTCGCCCGGCGAATCGACACCGTACTGGGCCATGATGATCAACACCTTGAACTGCGCGGCGGTGATGCCATGGGGTTCCATGTGGGTGTCGATGATCCGGTCCTTGAGCAGCGCGGCGCGTCCGAGCAGCAGGCCGAGATGGCAATTGTGGAAATCGTCTGGAGAGAAATGCTTCATCTGATTACCCGTTAGCTGCCTAGGCAGTGAATGTATGTCGAGATGTTACTGCCTAGGCAGCGAATGTCAACGCAATAGTTAGCATGCTTGGTAAATAGTTGACTAATGGCATCAGATTTTGTGCTGTCCACGCCGACGCCTTCGCGAGCAGGCTCGCTCCCACAGGTTCTTGCGTAACCCTTGTGGGAGCGAGCCTGCTCGCGATGGCAGCGACTCGGATTGGAGAGAAAACGGGAGCCTAGAAATCCCGCTTGTAGAAGATGTCCAGCGAACTGGCCACGCCGCCGGCGGCTTCGAGGTAGACCTTTTTGCTCAGTTTGTAGCGCAAGGCAATGGTGTTGGCCGGTTCGAACACACCGACGCCATAGCGCAGGCTGAGCTTCTCGGAAATATTGCCGCTGGCCACCACACTGGTGGTGTTGCCGCTGCCCTGGGTGTCGAGCTGGAAGTCCTGGATGCCCAGGTTCTTGGCGATGCCGCCGGTCACACCGGAACTGCCCATCAAACCCAACCCGAGGGCCGCCTGGGCGAGCATGTTGTTGTCTTCGCCATTGCTGCTCAGTGGACGCCCGAGCACCAGATAGGACAAGGCCTGCTCCTGGCTCATGGCCGGTTCCGAAAAGATTTGCGTGGTCGGCTGTTCGGCGCTGCCACTCAAACGGATGCCGGCGATGATGTCGTCGGTCTTGCGAATGGCTTCGATGTCCAGGTACGGCTGATCGATGGGCCCGGCAAACAGCAAACGTGCCCGGCGCACTGAAAGCCGCTGGCCATAGGCGCGGTAACGCCCGTCGTTGAGCCACAGCTCGCCACGGGTGTCCATGTTGTCGCCGATGTGCACATGCCCCTGCACATTCGCCGTCAGGCCAAATCCGGCAAAGCTCAGCTTGTCCTCGCCGACCAGCACTTCGATGTCCATCTTCATCGCCAGCGGTGGCTTGCCCTCCTCGGTCTGCTGACCGACGATCACCGTGTCATCGGAGACCTTGACCGTCGACGGCGGCAATTCACGAATGGTGATTTCGCCCCTGGGCACCAGCACCTTACCGGCGATGGCCAGCTCATCGCCTTTCATCGAAATCTTCAGGTCCGGAGCGACTTCAAGCTTGGCGTAAGGCTCGACGGTGACCGGCAATTGCGAACCCTTGAGTGCCAGATCCACCACCAGTGCCTGACCCCAGGCGATGTTGCCGTTCAAGCTGCCCTGCCCGGCCTTGCCGCTGTTCCAGCCACCATTCAGTTGCACGCTTTCGCCGGCGATGATCGCCTGAACGTGCAGGTTTTGCAGCTCCATCGGCAATTCAGGCCCGGCCACCACGCCGTCACTGAGTTGCAGACTGCCATTGACCTGCGGAGCCAAAAGCCCGCCGGAAATCGTGCCGCTGCCATTCAGGCGCCCGGCCAGCTTCTCGACCATCGGCACGAACGGTCGCGCCACCGACAGGTCCAGCCCGCTCAAGCGGAACGAGCCGCTCAATGGTTTGTTCTTCGGCAACGGATTGAGCTGCGCCTGCACCATCAGTTCGCCGAGTTTGCCGCCAACGAAATCGAGTTCGGTGTCGATACGTTTGGGCGTGAGTCTGCTGGTGAGTTTCAGGGTCTGGTACGGGAAGTCCAGCCACTGGTCCTTTTCCTTGATGCGCAACGTGCCGCCGCCGGCATCGACACTGACCTGGCCGTTCGGGCCACTGGCCGGCAGGTCCAGTTGCAGGTCGGCATTGAGCCGGCCCTGCCAGGCGAAATCCTTCGGCAACCACTGCGCGAGGCTGTCGATCGGGAACTGCTTGAGGTGATAACGCAGCTTCGGCTCGGGCATCAGCCGCGAGTCTTCCCCGCACAGGCTGGCCTGGCCGGATGCCCAGCAATGGGCACCGAAGTTGATTTTGCCGTCCGCCAGACGTTCGAGTTTCGCCGGCCCTTGCAGCTTCCAGTCCTGGCCACCGGCCTGGATATCACCGCTGGCCAGGCGTCCGCGCCAATTGCCTTTATCCAGCGCACCGTCCAGACCCAGCGCCAGTTTCAGCTTCGGCCCTTGCAGATCGAGGCTCAGCTTCTGGTTCTTGATGTCGCCCTGGCCGCTGGCGGTCAGGGTTCCCAGGGAAGTGTCACCGGCCTGGATGCCGCTGCCCTTGAGGTCGATTTTCGCCCTTTGCGCACTGTCCAGCGTGGCGTCCAGGTTCAGGCTTTGCAGGCGATTGTCCTGGAAAACCAATTGCGAGCCTTGCAGGTCAAGCTTGCCTTGGGGCGCCTTGAGCGTGCCGGCGACATCCACGCGGCCATTGAGTTGGCCGCGCAGCTCTGGCCAGAGCTGGGCCAGGCGCGGCAGCTTGAGATCGATCTGCCCGGCGAGTTTCTGTTGCAGGCTGCCCTTGCCGCTGATGCTGTTCTCGCCCAGGCGAACTTGCAGGGCGTTGAGGTTCCATTGCTCACCACGGCCATCGGCCTTGGCCTGGATCACCGCCGGCTGGCCGCGCAGTTTGCCCTTGAGGTCCAGGTCGGCATTGAGGCTGAGCACTTCGTTTTTCAGTTCGCCTGTGCTGCGCAACGGCCCCGCCAGCGTGCCCGGCAGCTCCGCGACCCAGTACGCCGGGTTGATCGCCGACAGGTCCAGCGCGGTGTCCCAGGCAATGCCGTCGGCGAACTGCAGGTTCAGGTGCCCTTCAGCCTTGCCCTGCCCGGCCTGGAGTTGAATCTGTTGCAGGTAGATTTTCGTCAGGTCGCCGGCGAACGGACTGGCCAGGGTGAAGGCGCCGGCCGGACCATCC
This sequence comes from Pseudomonas laurylsulfatiphila, assembly GCF_002934665.1. Taxonomy (GTDB): domain Bacteria; phylum Pseudomonadota; class Gammaproteobacteria; order Pseudomonadales; family Pseudomonadaceae; genus Aquipseudomonas; species Aquipseudomonas laurylsulfatiphila. The sequence goes on from NZ_NIRS01000001.1 coordinate 922,272, forward strand.
GCCGCGGCTTCAAAATGACCGAGGTACTTGCCGTCGGTGTAGGACACCTCCCCGGTGAAGCGACGCAACGCCACTTCCGGCTCGTCGATCAATGGATAGAGACGATGCCAGGGGAAGTCCAGCCAGTCGATTTTCGCTTCGGCGCTCAGGCCTTTGCTCCAATCCACAAGCCCTGTGAGCTTGAGGCTTTGCTTGTCGTTGGCGGTCAGGTCCAACGCGGCGATCTGCGCGCCGTTGGCATCGACCTTGCCTTGCAGCGCCAGCGCGACCGGCCCTTGCTCGGCGGGCAGCGTGGCCTTGCCGAGCAGCGCGTAGCCGTTCTTCAAGTCGCCAGCGCCGGTGAGTTCAAGCTGATTGAGTTGCAGGGTGTCCGGTAGATCGGGACCGGGTTTGAAACCATCGGCGGTGATCCGCACCTTGGCCGGCAGGTTGTCCACCAGGGGTTGCAGCTCGCCGGTCAGTTGCCCGTTGAGGTAACCGCTGCTATCGGCTTTCAGGTTCAGGGTCTTGAGCAGGTCGCCGTCGACCTTCAACGCCAGCACCAAGGGTTCAGGCGTCGACAACAGGGTCAGCTTACCTTCGGCGCCGAGCGGCCAGTTGCCGCTGGGTTGCAGCAGGCCGGACAGGTTCAGGCTCAAGTCATCGCGCTGTAACGATACCGAATCGATCTTCAAACCGGCAGCCGTCCAGTGCGCCGCCAGTTGCAAGCCCTTGAGCTCCTCGCTGCCATTGAACACCAGGCTGCCGACCTTGATCTCTCCCAGTTCGATGGCCAAGGGTAACTTGAGCTCCGGGAGCGTGATCGGGCCGCTGTCCGGTTCTTCGCCACCCGGCGGGAATGTCAGGCTGACCTGCTCGGCCTGCAATTGCTCGATGCACAAGGTCATGCGGGTCAGGCACAACGGCGACCAGGCGAAAATCACCTGGTTCAGTTCAACCCGGCTGGTGTCCTGCTGCCACAGCACCCGGTCGGCACTCCACTGCCCGCCCAGCCGGCCCTGGAAATTGTCCAGGGTCAAACCCGGTACGAAGCCCAAGGCCCAGCGGCTGCCCGGCGCCGTGCCGAGCACCGTGGCCAGCGACAAGACAACCAGCATCAACAGTGCGGCTATCGCCAGCAGCGTTATTTTCAAACCACGCTTCACAGCTCAGGCCCCATGGAAAAGTGCAATCGAATACCGCCATCGTCGTCCAGCGCATGGGCCAGGTCGAGGCGGAGTGGCCCCACCGGCGAGACCCAGCGCACGCCGATACCGACCCCGGTCTTGAGGCTCGGCAGCTCGAGGGTGTTGAAGGCGTTGCCCTGATCGACAAAGGTCGCGATTCGCCATTTTTCGGCGACCGAATACTGATACTCCGCGCTGGCGGCCACCATATAGCGGCCACCGATGCGGTCGCCGTCGGAATTTTCCGGCGACAGGCTCTGATAGTCGTAGCCACGCACGCTCTGATCGCCACCGGCGAAGAAGCGCAACGATGGCGGCACCGATTTGAAGCCGTTGGTAGCACTGCCGCCGACCTGCACCCGCCCGAGGAAGCGGTGTTTATCGAACACCGTGGTCAGGCCTTTGACCAATGCCGTGCCGTAGAGCAGGTTGCTGTCGGAACCCAGGCCTTCCTTGGCCACCTTGGATTCGAATTGCAGGCGATAGCCGTTGTGCGGGTCGATGCGGTTGTCGCTTTTGAGGAACGAATAGCTCACACCGGGCATCAGCAAGGTACTGAGTCCCGAGTCATCGCCCAGTTGGTAATCCTCGCGCTGCCATTTCAGCGATACCACCCGTTGCCAGCCGCTGGGCAGTTTGCTGTGCCATTCGGGGCCGAGGGTCAACAGTTTGCTATGGGTGTCGGTGCCGGCGATGTCTTCATTCTGATAGCCGCCGGCAAAACGCAGTTTGTCCGTCAGCGGCGGGTCCAGCGGAATGTCGTAGAACAACCCGACGTTCTGCCGAGGCGCCGAGACTTCGGCCTCCCAGCCGTAACTGTGCCCTTGCGCGTTGACCCAGTGCCGGGTCCAGTTGGCCTTGGCCCGTGGGCCGACGTCGGTGGAGAAACCCAGGCCCAGGCCCATGGTCCGTGGCTTGCGGGTTTCGAGCTTGACGTCCACCGGGATCGCATTCTCTTTTGACGCCGCGGGTGCCGCGTCCACGCGCACACCTTCGAAGTAGCCACTCGATTGCAGGTTCTGATTGAGTTCGGCAATCAGCTCCGAGTCATAGGGTATACCGGCCTTGAATGGCACCATGCGTTGCAGCAGCTCGTCATCGAACGGCGTATCGCCCTCGAAACTGACCTTGCCCAAGGTATAGCGCGGACCGCTTTCATAGATCAGTTCGATATCGGCAACGCCGGCCCGCGGGTCGACCGACAGTGTCGAACGGGTGAAGTGGCCGCTGAAAAAGCCATAACGCGAAGCCTGATTCTGGATCAGGCGCTTGGCGTCCTCGTAATGCCCGTGGTTGAGTACGGCGCCGGGCTTGAGCGCGTCGCTTTTGGGGATTCGAAAGGATTTGAGGGACGCTGCGGGTCCTTCGACTCGCACCGTGACATTGCGCAGGTGCACCGGCTCGCCGGGGTCGACCTTCAACACCAGGCGCGGCTTTTCGCCGCCCTTCACTTCACTGTCGATGTGCGGCTGGTAATAACCCAAGGCCTGGGCGGCCTTGCGCGCCTGTTCCTCGGCGCCACGACTGAAGCGCTGCAAGGCTTCTTCGTCACGATCGCCGAGGCTGCCGATATAGCCCTCTATATTGGCCTTCAGTTCATCGTTGGACGGTTTGATCCGCACATCCAATTCACTTTGCGCCAGCGCCGTGCAGCTGGATAACAGCATGAGCACGCCACTGGTAAATCTTCCTGGAAACTTCATAGGCGCGGATGCTATCACGAGCATGGTTCATGAACATGGAAGCGTGATAGAGCCTGACATGCAAAGAAAGTTCGTGGGCTAAGCCGTTGCTGTTTGTAACACCTGGGGATTGGGGTGAAAAAACACGTGCTCGCGAACCGGCCCTACGGCGACTTCACCGATTTCCTCATAGCCCTGACGTTTATAGAACTCCAGATAGCGAGGATTCCCGGTATCGAGGATCACGCCCTGTGAGTTTTCATCCACCGCGCACCAGTTGTGCACGGCTTGCAACAGTTGTTCGCCGAAATGCTGGCCCTGGAACTGCGGGTGAACCCCCAGCAACGGCAAGACGTGCACCGAGTCGTTCGGCACGCAGGCCTCCACGGCAGCGTGATACTCCAGATAGCGACGGGTGCAGCGAAATCCCGTGCTGAGCACCATGCGCAGGCGCCACGCCCAACTTTCGGTGACCCCAAGGCGACGTTGCGGCGGCGCGATCAGGGCGATGCCGATCAGGCGGTCGTTGACCAGCAGACCGATGGCCGGCAGGTCCTGGAGAAAATGCTGGGTCACCAGTTCGCGCACCGTGGCGCGAACCCGCTGTTCGTAACCGGGGCGCTCGGCTTCGAACAGATAGCCGAAGGTCGGTTCGTGTCGATAAGCCTGGTACAGCAGCGAGCGGGCTTCACGGGCGTAGCCGCTGTCGAGCATGTGAATATCGGCGATGGCGGTCGAGGTTTCGGGCATGACGGTTGATCTCCCCGGCACAGCTCGGATGGCTGCGCTCTTGTTGTTACGAGCTGATCGGCGCTGACACAGTTCCTTACAGATCCGAAATGAGTGTAGGCAATGAAATCGCCTTCGCGAGCAGGCTCGCTCCCACAAGGGTACAGGCCCCATCCATTCCCTGTGGGAGCGAGCCTGCTCGTGAAAGGGCCATCACTGCCAACACAAGACTGACTGGCAAATCCGAATCCCCTCACCCCACACTGGCCCGATTCCCCCATGTCAGCTAGCATCGCCCTTTTGCCAGGACTGCCGACCATGAAGATCGTCTCCTTCAACATCAACGGGCTGCGCGCCCGTCCCCATCAGCTGGCGGCGCTGATCGAAAAGCACCAGCCCGATGTGATCGGCTTGCAGGAAACCAAGGTCCACGATGAACAGTTCCCGCTGGCCGAGGTGCAGGCGCTGGGCTACCACGTGTATTTCCACGGGCAAAAAGGCCATTACGGCGTCGCCCTGCTCTCGCGCCAGGAACCGCTGGCCCTGCATAAAGGTTTTGCCACCGACGAAGAAGATGCTCAGCGGCGTTTCATCTGGGGCACCTTCGCCGACGCCAACGGTGTGCCGGTCACCATCATGAACGGTTATTTCCCACAGGGCGAAAGCCGCGACCACCCGACCAAATTCCCGGCCAAGGAGCGTTTCTACGGCGACTTGCAGCAATTGCTGGAAAGCCAGTTCAAGAACGACCAGCCGCTGGTGGTGATGGGCGATGTGAACATTTCCCCGGAAGACTGCGACATCGGCATCGGCCCGGACAACATGAAGCGCTGGCTGAAGACCGGCAAATGCAGCTTCCTGCCTGAAGAGCGCGAGTGGATGGCCCGCCTGAAGAACTGGGGCCTGGTCGACAGTTTCCGTCACCTGAACCCGGACGTGACCGACACCTTCAGCTGGTTCGACTACCGCAGCCGTGGCTTCGAAGACGAACCCAAGCGAGGCCTGCGCATCGACCTGATCCTCGCCTCCCACGGCTTGCTGCCGCGGGTGAAGGCCGCAGGTGTGGACTACGAACTGCGCGGCATGGAAAAACCTTCGGACCATGCGCCGATCTGGCTTGAGTTGAGCTGATCCCTGACGGCTGCATCAATTCCCTGTGGGAGCGAGCCTGCTCGCGAAAGCGGTGTGTCATTCAACAATGATGTCGACTGATACGCCCTCTTCGCGAGCAGGCTCGCTCCCACATGGGAAAGTGTCATTTTTTGGAAACCTTACTGACTTAATCTCCCGACACCTCCTTTGGCTATATAAGGTGCCGGCATGACGCTGCGCGTGTTGTTCCTGTTGATGTTGTGCCTTGGCTTGCCACACCTGGCGGCTGCCGGCAATTTGCCGACATCCGGACAAGGCCCGGTGCTGCGCATTCAGGGCTCCAACACCATCGGCGCGGCCCTGGGCCCGGCGCTGGTCGAGGGCCTGCTGGGCGAACAGGGCCTGCGCAGGATTCACCGCGAAACCCTGACTACCGCCAACGAACTGCGCATCGTGGGTGAAACCGATCAGGGCAGCCGGGTTGTCGTTGAAGTCGCAGCCCACGGTTCGAGCACTGGTTTTGCCGCCCTGAAAACCGCCAATGCCGACCTCGCCGCCTCATCGCGCCCGATCAAGGACAGCGAACGGGTGAGCCTTGAATCCCTGGGCGATCTGAAAAGCCCGGGGGCCGAACAAGTCATCGCCATCGATGGCCTGGCGATCATCCTTCACCCGGACAATCCGCTGACTCAACTCGGCACCGAGCAACTGGCGCGCATTTTCAGTGGCGAAGTCAGAACCTGGGAAGACATCGGCGGCCGCCGCGGGCCGATTCATCTGTATGCGCGGGATGATCAGTCCGGTACCTACGACACCTTCAAGGAACTGGTCCTGAGTGATCGAGGGAAAAGTCTCAGTAGCACGGCGGAACGCTTTGAATCCAGTGAACAACTGTCCGACGCCGTGAGTGCAGACCCACAAGGCATTGGTTTTATCGGCCTGCCCTACGTGCGTCAGGCCAAAGCCGTGGCGATTGTCGATGGGCAATCACAAGCCATGCCGCCACTGAACAACCTGATTGCCACGGAAGACTATCCGCTGTCCCGTCGACTGTTTTTTTATCTGCCGCCGAGCGCAAAGAACCCTTGGGCCGATGCACTGGTGGCGTTCGCCCAAAGCAGTGAAGGGCAAGCGATTGTCGCCGCCAACGGCTTCATCGCCCAGACCGTCCAGGCCATGAGCGTGACACCCAATGCGTTGATGCCCGAGGGCTATCAGGCCCTCAGCCGTCATGCGCAACGTTTGTCGGTCAACTTTCGTTTCGAAGAAGGCAGCGCAACGCTGGACAACAAGGCGCAACAAGACTTGTCCCGGGTACTCGACTATATAAAGCAGCACGACAAAACCAATGGCCAGGTAACACTGGTGGGCTTTGGCGATGCCAAGAGCGACCCGGCGCGCGCCGATCTGTTGTCGAAACTGCGGGCCATGGCAGTGCGGCGGGAGTTGGTGAAAAGCGGTGTGGTGTTTCGCGAGATTCGCGGGTTTGGAGCGCAGATGCCGGTGGCGGCCAATAGCGCCGATGAGGGAAGGATCAAGAATCGGCGGGTTGAGGTTTGGGTGTATTGAAAGCGCTGCGGTGAATGTACGGACGCCTTCGCGAGCAGGCTCGCTCCCACAGTGGATCTTCAGTGAGCACACTATCTGTGACCACAGAGTTCCCTTGTGGGAGCGAGCCTGCTCGCGAAGAACGATGACGCGGTATTACTGCCCGCTACGCATCATCTCTTTCGGCACATATTTGCCGATTTCGAATTTGCCGATCGCCGCACGGTGCACTTCGTCCGGACCGTCGGCCAGGCGCAGGGTGCGCTGCATCGCGTACATGTAGGCCAGCGGGAAATCGTTGGAAACCCCTGCCCCGCCATGGATCTGGATCGCCCGGTCGATCACCCGCAACGCAACGTTTGGCGCTACGACCTTGATTTGCGCGATCTCGCTACGGGCCACTTTGTTGCCAACGGTGTCCATCATGTACGCCGCCTTCAGTGTCAGCAGGCGTGCCATGTCGATCTCCATCCGCGAATCGGCGATCTTGTCGACGTTACCCCCCAGCCGCGCCAGGGGCTTGCCGAAAGCCGTACGGCTCACCGAGCGCTTGCACATCAGTTCCAGTGCACGCTCGGCCATGCCGATCGAACGCATGCAGTGGTGAATCCGGCCCGGGCCAAGGCGACCTTGAGCGATTTCGAAGCCACGCCCTTCGCCCAGCAGGACGTTTTCGTACGGCACCCGGACGTTTTCAAACAGCACTTCGGCGTGACCATGGGGCGCATCGTCGTAACCGAACACCGGCAGCGGACGCACAATCTTCACGCCGGGGGTATCGACCGGCACCAGAATCATCGAGTGCTGGGCGTGGCGTGGTGCGTCCGGATTGCTCAGTCCCATGAAAATCAGGATTTTGCAGCGTGGGTCGCAAGCACCCGAGGTCCACCATTTCTTGCCGTTGATCACCCACTCATCACCATCGCGCACCGCACGGGCGGCCATGTTGGTGGCGTCGGAGGATGCCACGTCCGGTTCGGTCATGGCGAATGCCGAGCGGATCTCGCCGCGCAGCAAGGGTTCGAGCCAGCGCTGCTTCTGTTCTTCGTTGGCATAACGCACCAGCACTTCCATGTTGCCGGTGTCCGGAGCCGAACAGTTGAACGGCTCTGGCCCCAGCAGCGAGCGGCCCATGATTTCCGCCAGCGGCGCGTATTCGAGGTTGGTCAGGCCGGCACCGAGTTCAGACTCAGGCAGAAACAAATTCCACAGCCCTTCAGCCTTGGCCTTGAGTTTGAGTTCTTCCATGATCGCGGTCGGCTGCCAGCGGTCGCCCTCGGCAACCTGGCGCTCGAACACGGCTTCGGCGGGATAAACGTAGGTGTCCATGAACGCAGTCACGCGCTCACGCAGTTCCTGAACCTTTGGCGAATAAGCGAAATCCATGAGCAAGATACCTTCTTGGGGGAGGTTGTTTAGATCATGCAATCGATGCTAGAACAGCCATGAAAATTTACCTAGCCTATTCTCGGCGTGTATAAACATTCATCACCGATATATGATCGGCTGATCGTCAAGGTCAGCCCGCCCACACAATAAGAGAGCCGCGTAATGAATCTGAGCAAGGTCGATCTCAACCTTTTCATCGTCTTCGACGCGATCTACACCGAAGCCAACCTGACCCGTGCCGGGCAGATTGTCGGCATCACCCAACCGGCGGTGTCGAACGCTCTGGCCCGCCTGCGCGAGACCTTCAACGACCCGCTGTTCGTACGCACGGCCCAGGGCATGGTGCCGACGCCCATGGCGCAGAACATCATCGGCCCAGTGCGCAATGCGCTCTCACTGCTGCGCGTGTCGGTGCAGGAAAGCCGCATTTTCAACCCGCAGCAAGCGGTCAAGACCTATCGCATCAGCATGACCGACCTCACCGAAGCGGTGATCCTGCCGCCGCTGTTCCAGCGCCTGCGCCGCCTGGCGCCGACGGTGATCATCGAGAGTTTTCTGTCCAAACGCCGCGAGACCACCAAGGAGCTGGCGGCCGGCCGCCTGGACTTTGCAGTCGACGCGCCGCTCAACACCGACCCGCAGGTACGTCACGTCAAGTTGATGGAAGACCGCTACGTGTGCGCCATGCGCAAGGGGCATCCGCTGGCGGGCAAGGAAAAACTCACACTGGATGATTACCTCAGCCTGACCCACATCCATATTTCCAGCCGTCGCAGCGGCCTCGGCTATGTCGACCTGGCGCTGGGCAAGATGGGCATCCAGCGCAAGATCGCCCTGCGTTCCCAGCATTACCTGATGGCCTCGCAGGTGTTGCAGCAGACGGACATGGTCATGACCGTGCCGGAACGCTTCGCCCGCCGCAACGACCTGCACGCCTTTTATCTGCCGGTCAACGATGTGCCGCCGGTGGAAACCCACCTTTACTGGCACGAAAGCACTGACCAGGACCCGGCGAACCGCTGGATGCGCGAGCAGATGATCGAGCTGTGCCAGCAGGTGACGGCGCAGGAGAAGAAGCTCGAGAAGGTGTAGGACTTGATATCGCGGTGACTTCTTCGCGAGCAGGCTCGCTCCCACAATAGATATCCAGTGAACACAATATCCGTGTATTACAAAGATCCCCTGTGGGAGCGAGCCTGCTCGCGATGAGGCCAGTAAATGCAACGAAAACCCCTGCCCCTTGACGTAAACGTCAACCTGCCATTAGCTTAGCGCCATGACCTTTTGCGAGCGCTTCCATGAGCAGCCAGACCTACAGCATTTCCGACCTCGCCCGCGAGCTCGACATCACCACCCGCGCCATTCGCTTTTATGAAGAGCAAGGCCTGCTCAGCCCCGAGCGCCGTGGCCAGGAACGCATTTACTCGCCCCGCGACAAAGTCAGCCTGAAGCTGATCCTGCGGGGCAAACGCATCGGTTTCTCGCTGGCTGAATGCCGCGAGCTGATCGAGCTCTACGACCCGTCCAGCGGTAACACCAAACAATTGCACAGCATGCTGGCGAAAATCAGCGAGCGCCGTGAGCAGCTTGAACAGCAGTTGCTGGACATCGAACAGATGAAACTGGAGCTGGATACTGCCGAAGAGCGCTGCGTACAGGCGCTGGAGCAGACCCTCAAAAGCCAGGAATCGATTCAATAAATCCACACCGCCCCCTGTAGGAGCGAGCCTGCTCGCGATGGTCGTTAACGATAACGCGTGTTTGCTGGATAAACGCGGTGCCTGAGAACCCATCGCGAACAGGCTCGCTCCTACAGAGTTCTCCGAACAATCAGCACAGGTCGAAGCCCATGTCCCTCCCCTCCCACGTACGCATTGTCGAAGTCGGCCCGCGCGACGGCCTGCAGAACGAAGCCCAACCCATCAGTGTTGCCGACAAGGTGCAACTGGTCGATGCACTGACCGCAGCCGGACTCGGCTATATAGAAGTCGGCAGTTTCGTGTCGCCCAAGTGGGTGCCGCAGATGGCCGGCTCCGCCGAGGTTTTCGCGCAGATCCAGCGCAAACCGGGTGTGGTCTATGGCGCGCTCGCTCCCAACCTGCGCGGTTTCGAAGATGCCCTCGCCGCCGGGGTCAAGGAAGTGGCCGTGTTCGCCGCAGCGTCCGAGGCGTTTTCCCAGCGCAATATCAATTGCTCGATCAGCGAAAGCCTGGAGCGTTTCGCGCCGATCATGGACGCCGCCAGACAGCAGGGGGTGACCGTGCGCGGGTATGTGTCCTGCGTGCTGGGGTGCCCCTATGAAGGTCACGTCACCCCGGAGCAAGTCGCTTTGGTCGCTCGCGAGCTCTATGCCATGGGCTGCTACGAGGTCTCGCTGGGGGACACCATCGGCACCGGCACCGCTGGGGCGACCCGGAAAATGTTCGAAGTGGTAGCAAGGGATGTACCCCGTGAAAAACTCGCCGGGCACTTCCACGACACCTACGGCCAGGCCGTGGCCAACATCTACGCCAGCCTGCTGGAAGGTATCTCGGTGTTCGACAGCTCCATCGCCGGTCTCGGCGGCTGCCCCTATGCCAAGGGAGCCAGCGGTAACGTCGCGACCGAAGACGTGGTTTACCTGCTGAACGGCCTGGGTATCGACACCGGAATCGACCTCGACGCCCTGATGCTCGCCGGTCAACAGATTTGCACCGTGTTGGGTCGCCCTACCGGTTCCCGCGTGGCCAGGGCTCGCAGCGCACAGTGAGTGCGTTGAGTGTGTCCGGGTGTTACCGCGCAGACTCAAACGTGGGCACAAGCGAGTAACACGGAAACAAAATGTAGGGTTTTGCCTGAAGCGAAAAACCTTACAAAATCGCAAAGCATTGATTTTAAAGGCTTTTAAAAAGTTGGCACGGCTCCTGCTATATCTATCGCATAACAAGAATAAAAAAATTGCGGCAACCCTAATAAAAACAAGACGTAACGACTCTGACATAACAAAAACAACACGGCAGAGACGCAGCTAACAGATTTTTTTGGAGAAGATGTGCTTTTCAGGGTGCTTTTCGAAGTGACCCGCGGCCAGACAGAGAATAATAAAACTACCTTCAGGTAGCTCCCGTACTGGTTGGATCGCTCAGCGAAAAAGCAGATCAGCGCTCAAAAAAATACGTTTGCTCTTGATCCCGGATGGGGATCGCCAAAAACAGCGGTAAAGGGCAACGGTTGCCAATAACAAAAACAGACCGACCCTCAATAATAAAAAAAGAGCACGCGCAACGACAAATTAAAGGGGAGCTTCGGCTCCCCTTTGTGCTGTTTGGCATTCAGGTTTCCGACATACATCTGTAGGAGCTGGCGCAGCCTGCGATCTTTTGATCTTGCCCTTGAAAATCAAAAGATCGCAGCCTTCGGCAGCTCCTACAGCTTCGCTTTGAGCTCCGCGACGCTTATCTCGCGCATCCGGAATTTCTGGATCTTGCCGGTCACGGTCATTGGAAACTCTTCCACGAACTTGAAGTAACGCGGTGTCTTGAAGTGCGCGATGCGCTCCTTGCACCAGGCTTGCAGTTCTTGTTCGGTAGCGCTGTGGCCGGGGTGAAACTTGATCCAGGCGACGATCTCTTCGCCGTAGCGCGAGCATGGAATGCCGATCACCTGAACATCCGCAACGGCCGGATGCGTGAAGAAAAACTCTTCCAGCTCCCGCGGGTAAATATTCTCACCGCCACGGATGATCATGTCCTTGTTGCGCCCGGCAATACACACGTACCCCTCATCGTTCATGCTCGCCAGATCACCGGTGTGCATCCAGCCTGCCTGGTCGATGGCTTCTGCGGTGCCTTCGGGGTTGTTCCAGTAACCCAGCATCACGCTGTAACCGCGAGTGCACAGCTCACCGATGGTGCCCCGCGGCACCAGGTTGCCCGCTTCGTCGATGATCTTGCTTTCGAGCTGCGGCTGGGTACGGCCGACGGTGGTCACGCGCAGTTCCAGATCGTCTGAAGGACCGGTCTGCAATGACACCGGACTGGTTTCCGTCATGCCGTAGGCAATCTGCACTTCGCTCATGTGCATGTCGCTGATGACCCGGCGCATCACTTCGATAGGACAGGTCGCGCCTGCCATGATCCCGGTGCGCAGGCTCGACAGATCGAATTCGGCACGTTGCGGTTGATCGAGCATGGCGATGAACATGGTCGGCACGCCGTACAGCGCCGTGGCTTTTTCGTCAGCCACAGTGCCGAGGGTCAGTAACGGGTCGAACGCGTCGTTCGGATAGATCATCGTGCTGCCATGGGTGATGCAGCCGAGGTTACCCATGACCATGCCGAAGCAGTGATACAAGGGCACCGGAATCACCAGGCGATCGGCCGCCGTCAGGCCCAGGCTTTCACCGACCATGTAACCGTTGTTGAGAATGTTGTAGTGACTGAGGGTCGCGCCCTTGGGAAAACCGGTGGTGCCAGAGGTGTACTGGATATTCACCGGCTGATCGAAATGCAGGCTGTTCTGGCGCTCATGCAGTTGCTCGACCGTCACGCTCTCCGCCAGACCAGCCAGTTGCGACCACGGCAGGAACCCCGACGGAGGCTGGGCATCCAGGCTGACAACGCCACGCAACTCCGGCAACCGCTCGCTCTGCAATTTGCCGATGGATTGCTCGGCCAGCTCGGGCACCAGGCCCTGCAGCATCGCGTGATAGTTCGACGACTTGAAGGCGCCGGCACACACCAGCCATTGGCAGCCGGATTGCTTGAGTACGTATTCGAGTTCGGAACTGCGATACGCCGGATTGATATTGACCAGGATCACGCCGATTTTCGCGGTGGCAATCTGGCTGATGCACCACTGCGCGCAGTTCGGCGCCCAGATCCCCAGGCGGTCCCCGGCTTGCAGCCCCAGCGCCAGCAGCGCTCTGGCGTGCAGGTCCGCGGCCTCGGCCAACTGCCGCCATGTGTAACGCAGCTGTTGATGGCGCACCACCAGCGCCTCCCCGTCCGGGTACTGCGCAACCGTGTTGTCAAACGCCTGGCCGATGGTCATCGCCAGCAAGGCTTTGTCCTGGGAACCACGGGTGTAACTGCGTTGCGGGCTTGCACTGGGTTGATCCATGACGACCCCTATTGTCTTTATTTATGGGCTACCGGCGGTCTCTTGTAGGAGCGAGCTTGCTCACGATGGAGGTCAACGATGACGCGTACCGCATGAAAAATGCGTCGCCTTCAAGTTCATCGCGAGCAAGCTCGCTCCTACAGGACTGATCCGCGTTCTATCTTGAACTGGCTCTACTCTCGCTCAAGTTGACGTTAACGTAAAGGGTGATTGACAGCCATTCGTCACAGGCTTACGTTAACGTAAAGGTGAGAACCCATTGACAGTCCCACCAACCGACAAAAAAGCCAAAAGGTGACCCATGAACTATCCATCCCTGAACTTTGCCCTCGGTGAAACCATCGACATGCTGCGCGATCAGGTCCAGTCCTTCGTCGCCAAGGAGATCGCCCCGCGCGCCGCTCAGATCGACATCGACAACCTGTTCCCCGCCGACCTGTGGCGCAAATTCGGCGACATGGGCCTGCTGGGCATTACCGTGCCGGAAGAGTACGGCGGTGCTGGCCTGGGTTACCTGGCTCACGTGGTCGCAATGGAAGAAATCAGCCGTGGCTCGGCCTCGGTGGCCCTTTCCTATGGCGCCCACTCCAACCTCTGCGTCAACCAGATCAACCGCAACGGCAACCACGAACAGAAATCCAAATACCTGCCGAAGCTGATCAGCGGCGAGCACATCGGCGCGCTGGCCATGAGTGAGCCGAATGCCGGTTCCGACGTGGTCTCGATGAAACTGCGCGCCGACAAGCGTGGCGACCACTACGTGCTCAACGGCAGCAAGACCTGGATCACCAACGGTCCGGACGCCAACACCTACGTGATCTACGCCAAGACCGACCTGGAAAAAGGCCCTCACGGCATCACCGCGTTCATCGTCGAGCGCGACTGGAAAGGCTTCAGCCGCAGCAACAAGTTCGACAAGCTCGGCATGCGCGGTTCGAACACCTGCGAGCTGTTTTTCGATGACGTCGAAGTCCCGGAAGAAAACATCCTCGGCGTACTCAACGGCGGCGTGAAAGTGCTGATGAGCGGCCTCGACTACGAGCGCGTCGTCCTTTCAGGTGGCCCGACCGGGATCATGCAGGCGTGCATGGACCTGATCGTGCCGTACATCCACGACCGCAAGCAGTTCGGCCAAAGCATCGGCGAATTCCAGCTGATCCAGGGCAAAGTCGCCGACATGTACACCCAGCTCAACGCCAGCCGCGCCTACCTGTACGCCGTGGCCCAGGCTTGCGAGCGCGGCGAAACCACGCGCAAGGACGCCGCCGGCGTGATCCTCTACAGCGCCGAACGCGCCACGCAAATGGCCCTCGACGCGATCCAGATTCTCGGTGGCAACGGCTACATCAATGAATTCCCGGCCGGCCGTCTGTTGCGTGACGCCAAGCTGTACGAAATCGGCGCGGGCACCAGTGAGATCCGTCGCATGCTGATCGGTCGCGAACTGTTCAACGAAACCCGCTAAACGGAGCTGTCCATGGCTACCCTGCATACCCAGCTCAACCCTCGTTCAGCGGAGTTCGCCACCAACAGCGCGGCGATGCTCAAGCAGGTCGACGCCCTGCACACCCTGCTCGCCCAAGTGGCGCAGGGTGGCGGGCTGAAGGCGCAAGAGCGCCACACCTCACGGGGCAAACTGCTGCCTCGCGAGCGCATCAACCGTTTGCTCGATCCGGGCTCGCCGTTTCTGGAAATCAGCCAACTGGCGGCGTATGAGGTGTATGGCGAAGACGTCCCCGCTGCGGGCGTGATTGCCGGGATCGGTCGTGTGGAAGGCGTCGAGTGCATGATCGTCGCCAACGATGCCACGGTAAAAGGTGGCTCGTATTACCCGCTGACCGTGAAAAAACACCTGCGCGCCCAGACCATTGCCCAGCAGAACCGCCTGCCGTGCATCTATCTGGTGGACTCCGGCGGCGCCAACCTGCCGCGTCAGGATGAAGTGTTTCCGGACCGCGAGCACTTCGGGCGGATCTTCTTCAACCAGGCCAACATGAGCGCCATGGGCATTCCACAGATTGCCGTGGTCATGGGCTCCTGCACCGCTGGTGGCGCCTACGTGCCGGCGATGGCCGACGAAGCGATCATGGTCCGCGAGCAAGCGACCATCTTCCTCGCCGGCCCGCCGCTGGTGAAGGCTGCGACCGGTGAAGTGGTCAGCGCCGAAGACCTCGGCGGGGCCGATGTGCACTGCAAGATTTCCGGGGTGGCCGACCACTACGCCGAGAGCGATGAGCACGCCCTGGCACTGGCACGCCGCAGCGTCGCCAACCTCAACTGGCGCAAGCAAGGTGAGGTTCAGCAACGCACACCAATCGCCCCGCTCTACAGCAGCGACGAGTTGTACGGCGTGGTTCCGGCCGATGCCAAGCAGCCGTTCGACGTGCGCGAAGTCATCGCGCGGCTGGTGGACGGTTCGGTGTTCGACGAGTTCAAGGCGCTGTTCGGGACAACGCTGGTCTGCGGTTTTGCTTACCTGCACGGTTACCCGATCGCGATCCTCGCCAACAACGGCATTCTTTTCGCCGAAGCGGCGCAGAAAGGCGCGCACTTCATTGAACTGGCGTGCCAGCGCGGCATTCCGTTGTTGTTCCTGCAAAACATCACCGGCTTCATGGTCGGCCAGAAATACGAAGCCGGCGGTATTGCCAAGCACGGCGCGAAACTGGTGACGGCGGTGGCTTGCGCCAAGGTGCCGAAGTTCACGGTGATCATCGGCGGCAGCTTCGGTGCCGGCAACTACGGCATGTGCGGTCGCGCCTACGATCCGCGTTTCCTGTGGATGTGGCCAAACGCGCGCATAGGGGTGATGGGCGCCGAACAGGCGGCCGGCGTGCTGGTGCAGGTCAAGCGCGAACAGGCCGAACGCAGCGGCCATGGTTTCAGTGCCGAGCAGGAAGCCGAGATCAAGCAACCGATCCTCGACCAGTACGAAGAACAGGGTCATCCCTACTATTCCAGCGCGCGCCTGTGGGACGACGGTGTCATCGACCCGGCCCAGACCCGCGACGTACTGGCCCTGGCCTTGTCCGCGTCGTTGAACGCGCCAATCGAACCGAGCCGCTTCGGCGTGTTCCGGATGTGATTTTTTTGTTGTAGGAGCGAGCTTGCTCGCGATGGACGTTAACGATAACGCGTGGTTTCTGAAAAAACGCGCCGCCCTGTAGCCCATCGCGAGCAAGCTCGCTCCTACACAAGAGCCGTGGAGACGGACACTATGAGCGACTTCAACACCCTCGAACTGCTGAGCGATCCAAGGGGTTTTGCGACTCTCTGGCTCAGCCGTGAAGAAAAGAACAACGCCTTCAACGCCGAAATGATCCGCGAACTGATCATCGCCCTCGACAAAGTCGCGAGCGATGCCAGCCTGCGCTTCCTGATCGTGCGCGGTCGTGGCAAGCATTTCAGCGCCGGTGCCGACCTTGCCTGGATGCAGCAATCGGCCGAACTCGATTACGCCACCAACCTCGATGACGCCCGGGAACTGGCGGAGTTGATGTACAACCTGGCCAAACTGAAAGTGCCGACCCTGGCCGTGGTGCAAGGCGCAGCCTTCGGCGGCGCGCTGGGCCTGATCAGTTGCTGCGACATGGCCATCGGTGCCGATGACGCGCAGTTCTGCCTGTCGGAAGTGCGCATCGGCCTGGCACCCGCGGTGATCAGCCCATTCGTGGTGCAAGCCATCGGCGAGCGCGCAACCCGGCGTTATGCCCTGACGGCCGAGCGCTTTGGCGGGCAACGGGCACGGGAAATCGGCCTGTTGTCGGAGAGCTATGCCAGTGCCGAGCTGGAACAGAAAGTCGAGCAATGGATCGACAACCTGCTGCTCAACAGCCCGGCGGCCATGCGCGCCAGCAAGGATCTGTTGCGAGAAGTCGGCGACGGCTCATTGACCCCGGCATTGCGCCGCTACACCGAAAACGCCATCGCCCGCATCCGCGTCAGCCCCGAAGGGCAGGAAGGCCTGCGTGCCTTCCTGCAAAAACGTCCGCCGAGCTGGCAAGCCGAAACCACCAAGGAGCCCCGTTGATGAGCGCACCTGTCCTCACCACCCTGCTGGTGGCCAACCGTGGCGAAATCGCTTGCCGGGTGATGCGTACCGCCAAGGCCCTGGGCCTGACGACCGTGGCCGTGCACAGCGCCACCGACCGTGACGCCCGGCACAGCCGCGAAGCCGACATTCGCGTTGACCTCGGTGGCAGCAAAGCCGCCGACAGCTATCTGCAGATCGACAAGCTGATCGCCGCCGCCAAGGCCAGCGGCGCCCAGGCGATTCACCCCGGCTATGGCTTTCTGTCGGAGAACGCCGGATTCGCCCGCGCCATCGAAAACGCTGGCCTGATATTCCTCGGCCCACCTGCCTCGGCCATCGACGCCATGGGCAGCAAGTCCGCGGCCAAAGCCTTGATGGAAACCGCTGGCGTGCCACTGGTGCCTGGTTATCACGGCGAAGCCCAGGACCTGGAAACCTTCCGCGATGCCTGCGAACGTATCGGCTACCCGGTTCTGCTCAAGGCCACCGCAGGTGGCGGCGGCAAAGGCATGAAAGTGGTCGAGGACGTCAGCCAACTGGCCGAAGCCCTGGCCTCGGCCCAGCGTGAGGCGCAATCGTCGTTCGGCGATTCGCGGATGCTGGTGGAGAAATACCTGCTCAAGCCACGTCATGTGGAAATCCAGGTGTTCGCCGACCAGCACGGCAACTGCCTGTACCTCAACGAGCGTGACTGCTCGATTCAGCGCCGGCACCAGAAAGTCGTCGAAGAAGCCCCGGCACCGGGCCTGAGCCCGGAACTGCGGCGCGCCATGGGTGAAGCGGCTGTGCGTTCGGCGCAGGCCATCGGCTACGTCGGTGCCGGCACCGTCGAGTTTTTGCTGGATGCACGCGGCGAATTCTTCTTCATGGAGATGAACACCCGCCTGCAAGTCGAACACCCGGTCACCGAAGCCATCACCGGCCTCGACCTGGTGGCCTGGCAGATTCGCGTGGCACGCGGCGAAGCGTTGCCGATGACTCAGGATCAGGTGCCGCTGGTGGGTCACGCGATCGAAGTGCGGCTGTACGCCGAAGATCCGGGCAATGATTTCCTGCCGGCGACCGGTCGCCTGGAACTGTATCGCGAATCCGCCCCAGGGCCCGGGCGCCGGGTGGACAGCGGCGTTGAAGAAGGCGATGAAATTTCGCCGTTCTACGACCCGATGCTCGGCAAGCTGATTGCCTGGGGCGAGGATCGTGAACAGGCACGGTTGCGCCTGCTGAGCATGCTCGACGAGTTCGCTATCGGCGGGTTGAAGACCAACATCAATTTCCTGCGGCGCATCATCGGTCACCCGGCGTTCGCCGCTGCCGAACTCGATACCGGCTTCATTCCGCGTTATCAGGAACAGTTGCTGCCGGCGCCAGCGGAACTCGGCGATGAATTCTGGCAAGCCGCCGCCCAGGCATTTGCCCAGAGCCAGCCGCACGCAACCCGTGCCGATGACCCGGGTTCACCGTGGGCGGTGCCAAATGGTCTGCGTGCCGGTTTGCCGAGAGAAATCACTCTGCACTTGAGTTGTGAAGGCCAGGACCGTGCGTTGACCCTGGGCGACATCAATGCCCACAGCGCGCGGCTCAAGGGTGAGCATCTGTTGACCGAGCAGGCTGGCGTGCGCCGTCAACACCGCGCAATACGCCGTGGCGAGCAGGTGTATTTGCAGTGGGATGGCGAATTGCACCGCATCGAGGCCTACGACCCGATCAGCGCCGTCGAGGCCAGCCACAGCCATCAGGGCGGGCTGACCGCACCGATGAACGGCAGCATCGTCCGCGTGCTGGTGGAGGCCGGGCAATCGGTCGAGGCCGGGGCGCAGTTGGTGGTACTGGAAGCGATGAAGATGGAGCACAGCATTCGCGCGCCCCATGCCGGGGTGATCAAGGCGCTGTATTGCCAGGAAGGCGAGATGGTCAGCGAAGGCAGTGCGCTGGTCGAACTGGAAGAAGCGTGAAATGAAGATCGGTCCTGCGCATTGCCAGGACCGATCTGATCAGAACCTGGCTGTTGCCTGAACCACTACGCCGATGATTCGACACTCGTCGGCGTACAAGGTTTTTGGATACGTCGGATTGAGCGGAACCAGATAACGCTGACCACCCTCTTCGATCAGCTTGCGAAACGTGGCTTCGGCGCTGTCCGGCCACTGGGCAATGACCAGTTTGCCAGGCACGGCTTCCATGGCCGGGTCCACCAGAATCAGCATGCCTTCCGGGATGCTGATGCCATTGGGCGCGGTCATCGCATCGCCCGCCACTCTCAACCAGAATGCCGGCCCCCGGGCGTGGTAATCGGACAGTTCATAGCGCGCCTTGCCATACACCGGGACCTCGCCGTCGCGCACTTCGGCAGGCTCGTGCCAGTCACTGATCGGGTAGCGAAAGTACGGGTTGTACTTGTGGGCCAGGGGGATTTCGTCCTCCGCTGACGCCTGCGGCTCCCGGATCACCAGCGCCACTTCGAGAAACTCCAGGCCCAGCGCCTGCAGCACACGGTTCATGTCTTCGATGCCGGGTTCACGACGTTTGTTGAGCCAGTGACCAATGCCGCCCTGGGACATCCCGAGGCGCTCGGCGAGTATCTCTTGAGTGATTTTGAGTTCACTCATCTTGGCCTTGACCAATTCAATCCATTTATCCATGTGCGGCACGATACGTGGGCGCCTCCGACCATCAAAACACAAATTGTAGTATTTAAATCCTCGTCACAAATACATTTCGTATTAGGATCGACTCACGGATCTGAATCTAACACGGAGCTTGCCATCGCCATGAACCCACCCGCCAATGACCTGCCGGACATGCAAATCGACACTACCCTCACCTCATCCCTGGACTCGGCGGCGGCACAACGCGCTCTGGACTATTACCTGAAACCTGCCGTTTCGGAGGAAGTGGCCGAGTCGCGTTTTTTTGATGTCAACCGCAACATCAGCGGCGAAGAGGCGCTGGTCCATGCCTTGGACCTGTTGCGTTGCGCTGCCGCCACCGCGTACGAATCAGCCAGTCACCTGCAAGGCGTAAACCGTGACCTGGCGTTTTCGACGGTGCACATGATCGACATGGCCAAGGCGATGGTCGATCGATCGCTGGAAAAGTATGAAAACGCTTGAGGTGAGAAGGCAGATCAAGAGGACAGGAAAGAATTTTCCTGTCGCGCAGGTAAAAACGCTTGACCCGCAAACGAGAATGATTATTATTGCATCAACTGGTCGCGAGATCAGTCGATGGACCAGGTGACCTTAGGTCGGTCTCCTGGACTATCTCCTCATCAGGCTAATCACGGTTTTTGACCCGGCTTTTTGCCGGGTCTTTTTTTGCCAGTTTTTTCTGGCTTTGGCTTCAGGCTAATGAAGTCTTTGGGTGCCGCAAATTCGATGGCGCGGATGATATCAAAAGAATTCCAGTTGGCAAGAGAAGCCCGGCATCATGGGTTCAAACCAGCGACAGATAGCACTTGAGAATCAATCGCATAGTCTCTAAGCTGCGTCAGCGTCAAGGAGGACGCCCCCACCTCTGCACCCCGCAATTTCCCTCGGTTTCACCCCTCTCTTGCGTGTAAAGTAGCCGCGATAAAAATCATATTCAGGACCCGATTATGACCGTGGCCAAATCCTCTTTCGACATCAGTGCCAACTTCGACAGCGGCAACATCCAAGTCATCGACATCAGCGATCCGCTCAAACCGCTTCTGGCCATTCGTCCGGACACCCGCAGTGCCCATTTCCAGTGGTTCCACTTCAAGGCCAGCGGCCTGCATGTCGGCCAGGACCACTGGTTTCGCCTGAACAATGCCAGCCAATCCTCCTATAACAAGGCCTGGACCGGCTATCAGGCGGTGGCGTCCTACGATCACGTCAACTGGTTCCGCGTACCCACCATTTTCGAAGGCGACTGCCTGCGTTTCAGCCTCGAAGCCGAACAGACCCACGCCTGGTTCGCCTACTTCGAACCCTACAGCCGTGGCCGTCACGACTGGCTGATCGAGCAGGCGCTGAGCAAGGCCGGTACCGAACTGCTTGCCACCGGCAAGAGCGTCGAAGGCCGTGACATCCAGCTGTTGCGCAAAGGCACCGGGGCCGAAGGCCGACGCAAGGTGTGGATGATCGCCCAGCAACATCCGGGCGAACACATGGCCGAGTGGTTCATGGAAGGCGTGATCGAACGCCTGGAAAAACACGACGACCCTGTGCTGAACAAACTGCTGGCCAGCGCCGACCTGTACCTGGTACCGAACATGAACCCGGATGGTGCCTTCCACGGCCACCTGCGCACCAACGCCATGGGCCAGGACCTCAATCGTGCCTGGCAGAGCGCCAGTCAGGAAATCAGCCCGGAGGTCCTGTTCGTTCAGCAGCAGATGGAAAAGTACGGCGTCGATATGTTCCTCGACGTTCACGGCGACGAGGAAATCCCTCACGTGTTCACCGCCGGCTGCGAAGGCAATCCAGGCTACACGCCACGGATCGAAAAGCTCGAAGAGCACTTCCGCAGCCACCTGAAGCACACCACCAAAGACTTCCAGACCAAGTACGGCTACACCCGCGACGAACCGGGCCAGGCCAACATGACGCTGGCCTGCAACAGCGTCGGCCAGAAGTACGACTGCCTGTCACTGACCCTGGAAATGCCGTTCAAGGATCATGACGACCATCCGAATCCGTTGACGGGCTGGTCGGGCAAGCGGTCGAAGCAGTTGGGCAAGGATGTGCTGACCACGCTTGCCGATATGGTCGATACCTTGCGCTGATCACCCTTCAAGATCAAAAGATCGCAGCCTCCGGCAGCTCCTACAGAAATCGGTGTATCTCTGTAGGAGCTGCCGAAGGCTGCGATCTTTTTTCAGGCGGCTATTAACCGCGGTCCTTACCCCGCAACATACTGTCCAGCACTTCATCACGCCGCACCCAACCGTGAAACAACGCAGCCGCCAGATGCAGCAACACGGTCAGAAACAGCAGATACGCCAGATAGCCATGCGCCTTGCGCAAAAACGCAAACAGCTGCGCATTCGCCGACACAATCGACGGCAGTTGCAACGAACTGCTGAGCATCACCGGTTCGCCCGATGCCGAAATCATCGCCCAGCCCAGCAGCGGCAAGACCAGCATCAGTGCATACAACAAGACATGCGAAGCCTTGGCCGCCAGCGCTTGCCAACCCGGCAGGTCCGCCGGCAGCGGTGGCTGCGTGGTGGAGAAGCGCACCACCAGACGCACAATCACCAACAGCAAAATCGCGACCCCCAAGGGTTTGTGCAAATGGATCAGCCATTCATGCCGCTCGGACACCGAGGCGACCATGCCGGCACCGATAAACAGCATGGCGATGATCATCAGCGCCATCAGCCAGTGAAGCAGGCGCGCCAGCGGGGCGAAGTGGTTCGGTTGGGTGCTCATTGCTGAACCTCCTGCTTGGCGGCGGGCAACTGGCTGACTTCGCTGGTGCGACGCAGGTAGGAATTGGCGTAACCGGCTGAACGCGCGGCGAGCAACGGGTCGTCGGAACCTTCGATTCCGGCAGGCAACACCAGCGGGTCGTAGTTGATGTCACGGCATTCGCCGTTAAGTTGCGGCTGAGTCTTTTCAAGCACCAGCGTGCCAGCGTTCAACACCTTGCGTCCTTCGGGCCAGGCCTTGCTGGCGTCGTTCACCGGATCGCCGGGGTTGGCCAGGGTGATGTTCAGTTGCCAGCGCAAGGGGCCTGCGGCGATTCGCTGGACCAGGTCTTTCTCCAGGAAATCACTGCCCTCCGGCGCCGTGGCCCCGGGTGCGTCCTGGGCCAGAGGCACCATGTTCCAGCGCACGGCCTGGCGTTGACCCGCCGCGTTGACCAGGTAGAACGCATTGACGCTGTTGTAGTTTTCGGTCACGTAACTGGCCGACGGTTTGGCGGTTTTGATCCAGGCCAGGAAGGGTGCCGCTTCCGGGTGCGAAGCAAAGAATGCGGGCACGGCCTTGGGGTCCGGCTTGCCCGTGGCCGGGTCTGGCGACTGGGCGCTTTGCAATTGATAGAACGCCTCGGGCGTGCCCACCGGGAACACCGGCATGCTGTTCATCCCGGTGCGCCACTGCTGGCCGTTGGCCTGGGTGAAACGCAAGGCCATGCTGCGGATCGGCACGGCACTGTCCGGCGCGTAGGGGTTGCCGGCCGGCAAGGCGAAACGCCCGACCACCGGCGTCTGCGCCTCATTGAACACCTGAGCGGTGGAATAGCTGCGCGCCTCACCACTGCTTTCGAAATGCCCGATCACGCACACGCCTTTGGAATGGTTGCGGCGAAAACCCGGATGTACGCCGTTGTTGGTTTCCAGCACGTTGATCAGTTTCTTCGGGGTCAGGCGCTGTGGGTCGAAGGTGCCGTTGACGTAGGCAAACGCCCCTGCCAGTGCGGCAACGACCACGGCAATGCCTGCCAGACGCAACGTCAGGCTCCCTGCACTCAAGGGTGGCCGGGTTGGCGGTGATGATCGATCTACCATGAAAGACTCCAGGGCCATCGGCCACAAGTGAGAAGAATCAAGCAGACGAACCGCACACAGGTTTATTCCCACGCACGGTATTTATTTTTTCTGACGTGGAATAACCTCGAATACCGAGCGTCTTCCTGGTCCACTGTCCAGCGTAGTGACTAGTCAGGACTTCATGAACGATATCGACGAACAACTCAGAGAAATCATTCCCCGATTGCGACGGTTCGCTGTGTCGCTGACGCGCAACCCGAGCAGCGCTGACGACTTGGTGCAGGCGAGCCTGGAGCGGGCACTGTCGAGTTGGGCTGGCAAACGCGCCGAGGGCGACTTGCGCGCCTGGCTGTTCTCGATTCTGTATCGGCAGTTTCTCGATGCGCACCGCCGCTCCCGGCGCTACGCGCGCATGCTCGATTTTTTCACCGGCCGCGACGATGCCCAGCCCTCGGTGGAGCGCACCGTCATTGCCCAATCGACCCTCAATGCCTTCGATCAACTGCCCACCGAACAACGTGCGCTGCTGCTCTGGGTCTCGGTAGAAGGCTTGAGTTACAAGGAGGTCGCCGAGATTCTCGACGTCCCCACCGGCACCGTGATGTCCCGCCTGTCCCGGGCTCGCCAGGCCCTGCGCCAACTCAGCGATGGCGAAATCAACCGCCCATCCCTGCGGAGACTCAAATGATCAGCATGCCCCCCAGCGAGCGAGACCTGCACGCCTACGTCGACCACCAACTGAGCGACGCCGACCGGCGCCTGGTGGAGACTTTTCTGGCCACTAACCCGCAGGTGGCGGCGCAAGTACGCGCCTGGCAGCAGGATGCCCAGGCACTGCGCGCAGCCTTGAGTGGCGCCTTGCAACAACCGTCTAACCCGAACCTTGATCCGGCGGTCATACGCCAGCGCCTCAAACGCCAATCCCGTCGACACCTGGCCAGTGCCGCGGTGTTGCTCATCGCCGTCAGCGTCGGCGGTTTCAGCGGTTGGCAAGCGCGGGAGATGACACTCGCGAGCCCCCAGCTTCCAATGACCGATGCCCTGCAGGCGTATCGCCTGATTGCCCAGCAAGGCATCCTGCCGGCGGATTACAAGGCCGGCGACGACGGTGACATGCAAGGTTGGCTCGACCGCTACTTCACCCGGGCCAATCGCCTGCCCAACCTCTCGGGTGCCGGGTTCAAGCCGGCCAGCGGGCGTTTGCTGAGTACCGAGCAAGGCCCGGCAGCCATGGTGGTCTACGAGAACCAGGGCGGGCAGAAAATCAGTTTCTATGTGCGCCCGCCAGGACCGAAAAACTTCCTGCTGCCCCGTGGCAGCCGGAGCGATGGAGACCTGCAGGCCGAGTACTGGTCCGGTGGTGGCTACAACTATGCGATGGTCAGCCCGGCGGACACAGCGGCGGCGCAGATGCTCAAGCAGACCGTGCAGTTCTGATCCCCCTCTGGGGGAGCAAGCTCGCTCCCACAGGGTTTACGGTGTTCCTTTTGAACCCGGTTACGATGGCTCGGAATATGCCGACACAACTGGAGGCAAATTCCCTCATCTGGTTACACTATGCCGCCGCAGCTCGGGGAGCCTGCCCGCACACCAGAGGTGACATCTCAGTGGCCGTTCGACCGCCCAATCGTTCGCGAATCAAATCGCGCTGGCAATCGTTGCGTCGCCTTCTCGGCAAGGCACCGACCGCCGGCAGCACCGAGGCAGGCGAGGCTATCCACGACTACTTTCGTCACCAGGCTCATTCCCGGGGCTACACCCTCAGTCACAGCCAGCTACGCGTGATCGACTGCATGGCCCGGCATGCCTGCCTGTTGATGGGCGCTTCGGCGCAAACCCTTCCGGGCCTTTACCTGCATGGTGCCGTGGGGCGCGGCAAGAGCTGGCTGCTCGACGGATTTTTCCGGGCCGTTCCCCTCGCGCAAAAACAACGCCTGCACTTCCATGAGTTTTTCGCCCGACTGCACCAGGGCATGTTCGAGCATCGCGAACAGCCCGACGCCCTGGCGATCACCCTGGATGCCCTGCTCAGCGATTGCAGGGTGCTGTGTTTCGATGAGTTCCATGTGCACGACATCGGCGATGCGATGCTCATCACCCGGTTGTTCAAGGCACTGTTTCAGCGCGGCATCCTGGTGCTGGTCACCTCCAATTACCCACCCGCAGGCCTGTTGCCCAATCCGCTGTACCACGCCCGCTTCAAACCGGTGATCGACTTGATCAATGCACGCATGCAGGTCATGGAAGTCGGTGGTCCGCACGACTATCGCAGCCAGGTCCGCAGCCACGCGCAACAGCTGTTCACCCAAGGCCAGTATGTGTGGCCGGCCAGCGCGGTGCAGCGGCGTTCATTGAATCTGCCGGATCGCGGCGCCCCGCCCCTGTCGCTCCCCGTGGGCACCCGGCATTTCCGGGCGCGTTTGTGCGATGAGCGCCGCATCGGATTTACTTTCGCCGACCTGTGCGACCAGCCTGTGGCCGTGATGGACTACCTGGAGCTGTGCCGCCGCTTCGATCACTGGATCATCGATGACCTGCCGCGGCTCGGTGAGTGCTCGATGGCCGCCCAACAGCGCTTCATCAACCTCATCGACGTACTGTACGACCAGGACAAGCACCTGACACTGCTCGGACCACACGCCCTACGCGAAAGTCTGGAGGGCGATGCCATTGATCTGGCCCGCACCCGCAGTCGACTGGGGCAACTGGTCGAAGTCAGCGAGCCAGTTTGATCGATATCTTTTTGTTGCATTGACTGGCCCCTTCGCGAGCAGGCTCGCTCCCACAGTTGACCGAATTGCCCGGGCGGGAGTGATCCAATGTGGGAGCGAGCCTGCTCGCGAAAGCGGTCTGACAGGCGCCACATCTTTCCCGCTATCATGTCGCCCATTTCCAGGGCCACGCGTCCTCCCCTTGGCTAATGGCGAATCTGTTCATGCATACCCTTGCTCAATTGCGTGCCGGCGAGTTGTCAGGCATCACGCGGCTGGATCTGGTCGACGGCCTCAGCGAATTCCCTCGGGAAATTTTCGATCTGGCGGACTCGCTGGAAGTACTCAACCTCAGCGGCAATGCCTTGAGCGCCCTGCCGGAAGACTTGCATCGCCTGACCCGTCTGCGCGTGCTGTTCTGTTCCGATAACCGTTTCACCGAGTTGCCGGCCTGCCTGGGCCAATGCGCCGCACTGACGATGATCGGCTTCAAGGCCAACCGCATCGCCCACGTGCCCGCTGCGGCGCTGCCACCGCTGCTGCGCTGGCTGATCCTGACCGACAACTGCATCGAGACACTGCCGAGCGAGTTGGGAGAGCGGCCATGCCTGCAAAAGCTCATGCTCGCCGGCAACCGTTTGCACGCGCTGCCGGAGTCGTTGCGTCAGTGCCATCGGCTGGAGTTGATCCGCATCGCCGCCAACCAGTTGACCGAGCTGCCGCATTGGTTGCTGGAATTGCCGAGCCTGACCTGGCTGGCGTACGCCGGTAATCCGCTGGAAACCGAAGCCGACGCCGCGGCCCTCGACGCGACACCGCGCATTGACTGGTCGGCATTGCGACTGGAGAAAAAACTCGGCGAAGGGGCGTCCGGGGTGATCCATCAGGCCGTCTGGCAACCGGCTGAGCAGCCGCCCATGGCCGTTGCGGTGAAGCTCTACAAGGGCGAAATGACCAGCGATGGTTCACCGCTGCACGAGATGAACGCCTGCATCACCGCCGGCCTGCACCCGAACCTGATCCGCGTCGAGGGGCGGATTGTCGATCACCCACAGCAAACCGCCGGGCTGGTGATGCAACTGATCACACCGAGTTACCGCAACCTCGCCGCGCTGCCGAGCCTGGCGTCGTGCAGCCGCGACATCTACCCCGACGATTTGCGCTTCTGTGCGGCCGTGGCGTTGCGCATTGCCTCGGGCATTGCCTCGGTGGCCGAACACCTGCACAGCCATGGCATCACCCATGGCGACCTCTATGGGCACAATATCCTGTGGAATGAGCAGGGAGATTGCTTGCTGGGGGACTTTGGTGCGGCCTCGTTCCACGGGATATCCGACAGCCTTGAAAGCCGTGCCTTGCAGCGGATCGAAGTGCGGGCGTTCGGGGTATTGCTGGGGGAATTGCTGGCGCGGATCGACTCGGGGTTGAGCGATGAACGGCGTGGGGTGCTGGAAGATCTGGAGCGGCGTTGCTGCCAGCCGCAAGTGCTGGAGCGGCCGGGGTTTGAAGCGATCGTTCAGGAATTGGCTGGGCTCAATAAATAAATACAGGACCTGTGGCGAGGGAGCTTGCTCCCGCTGGACGGCGTAGCCATCCCCAAAAGCGACGGCCGCTGCGCAGCCGAACGGGACGGTGCGGCGGTCCGACAAGCTCCCTCGCCACAAGTCAGAGCGAAAACAATGCGGCTTAACCCGCCAACCCGACAAACATGTCCTGCACGTCGTCATGGTTATCGAGCCCTTCGAGGAAGGCTTCGACTTCCGCCATCTGCTCATCGCTCAGGCCGCTGACCGGGTTTTTCGGCTGGTAGCCCAGTTTGGCCGACAGCACGGTGAAGCCTTGTTCCGGCAGGGCTTTCTGTACCGCGTCGAGGTCGGTCGGTTCGGTCAGGAACAGGGTTGCACCTTCTTCACCCGGTTCGAAATCCTGTGCACCGGCTTCGATGGCGGCCATTTCCGGATCGGCGTCCGGGGTGTCCGGCGACGCTTCGATCATGCCGACATGGTTGAAGTCCCAGGCCACCGAACCGGAAGCACCCAGTTGGCCCTTGCGGAACGCCACGCGGATTTCGGCGACGGTGCGGTTGATGTTGTCGGTCACGCACTCAACGATCAACGGCACTTGATGCGGGGCAAACCCTTCATAGGTCACGCGATGGTATTGCACGGTCTCGCCCAACAGGCCAGCGCCTTTCTTGATGGCACGATCCAGTGTTTCCTTGGGCATCGAAGCTTTCTTGGCCTGTTCAACGACCAGACGCAAGTGTGCGTTTGTAGCAATATCAGCGCCATTGCGCGCAGCAATGGTGATTTCCTTCACCAGTTTGCCGAAGATCTTGCCCTTGGCATTGGCTGCCGCTTCTTTGTGTTTAACCTTCCACTGTGCGCCCATTTCTCACTCTCTTATCTGTGACATCTGTGGCGTCGAGACAACCATTGGCCGACGCTTTGCGCAAGTTTATACGGCCTAAAGTTGGCAATCGACCAAAAAATCCCGACTGGCATCGACATCTTCACCAGCGGTTGTAGGGGGATTCTGAAATGCCGCTTTAGCCTGCCCGCAATGCGCCGGGGTTTCGTACGCTTTGCACCCTATTCAACGGCAGCAGCGTGTTCGATGCACAACGACAAGGAAAGTCCCACCACCCTGACGCTTCTCGATGACGACCTGAGTTTCCAGGTGGTCCGGTTCAGCGGTCATGAAGCACTCAACCAGCCCTATCGATTCGACATCGAGGTTATCGGGCTGGCACCGGCCCTGAACCTTGAACGATTGCTGCACCAGCCGGCGTTCCTCGAGTTCGGCCACGACCAAGGCCTGCATGGCGTGCTGCACAGCGCTGGTTGTGAACATCGAAGCGCACACCGGGTCGCTTACAAACTGGTGCTGGTGTCCCGTCTCCAGGCACTGGAGCAGCAACGCCGCCGACGGGTTTTCCAGCGCGCCAGCGTGCCCATGATCCTGCGCCAGTTGCTCGAGGAACATGGGTTGCCCACCAGCAGTTATCGCTTTGATCTGGCAACCGGGCACTATCCCCAGCGCCCGTTTTGCATTCAGTACGAAGAAACCGACCTCGCTTTGTTGCAACGACTGTGTGAGGAAGAAGGCATCCACTACCACTTCGAGCATCAACGCGACGGCCATGTGTTGGTACTGGCCGATGACAGCCTGAGTTTCCCCCAGGAGCCGCTGCTCATGCCGCTGCGCAGCGACGCACTCGACGATCACGAACCCGTGATCAGCGAATTGTTCCAGCGCCATGATGCCTCGCTCCCCCCTGTGCGCCCGGGTGCGAGGAATCCTGGGGCAGCGGACATCAGCGACGGCGCAGCCAATCACTCGTTCACCACGGCCAGACCGGTTCTCGCTCGCGAACAGCAGCATCGCGACCAGCTCAGCCGGCGACAACTGGAACGCCTGCGGTGCCAGCACCTGCAGATCCACGGTCAAAGCAACCTGGGAGCATTACGCAGCGGCCGGATCGTGCAGGTGGCCGGGCATCCCCTGGCGAGTTTCAATGATCAATGGCTGGTGACCGAAACAAGCCATCAGGGGGGCCAGCAATCGATTCTGCTCGACGACTCAGCGGGCATGGCCCCGGGTTACCGCAATCAATTCAGCGCCATCCCCTGGTCGACGGTGTTCAGGCCCGCGCTTAAACAACCCAGGCCGAGCGTCCCCGGGTATCAGCCCGGCCAGGTGTGCGGCCCGGTCGGACAACCGCCTACAGTGGACGAGGATGGTCGGATTCGGGTGCTCCTCTGGCCCGCCACAGATTCAACCACAGAGTCGTTGTCCAGCGGCTTGTGGTTGCCCTTGGCGCTGACCACTGCCGAGGACTGGATCGATCCGTCCCGCTTGCCCGTGGCCGGCAGTGAGATACAGGTGATTTTCCTCGACAGTGACCCGGATCGCCCGGTGCTCTGTACGGCGCTGGGCCCTCGGCCACAACCGCTGAACCCCCCGCCCCGTGAACCCCGGGGCGATACCCGCCTGCTGTTTGACTGGCTGCTCCACCGTCTTTGAGCATAATCGCGGTCCACAGCCCGGAGTAACCGCCGCCGACGATGCACACATCGGCGACGAGAAACAGGATTCAGGTACGCAGGGGTTTGATGTTCATCGCCCGGTTGGGCACGGAGGGATGGTTGGTTTTCAGGCCGCCGGGGCGGCTGTTCCAGTGCGGGATCAGCACCAGCGCCGAGAACATCGCGCAACCGGCGAAGACAATGAACACGGTGACCGAGTCGAAGTAACCCGGCAGCAATCCGCCGAGCACCGCCCCGACGGAACCGCAACCGTTGACGAACCCGGCCGCCGTCGCACCGGCCTTGGCCGTACCGAAATCGATCGCCGCCGCGCCGCTGATCATCGAGTCCGGCCCGTAGAGGGTCAGGCCCATGACGAACAAGAGCGCTACCACCAGGACCACACTGCCGGTATGCAGGGCACCCATGAACAATGCCAGGGTCACGGTGAGTGCCAACAGACTGAGTACGCAAGCCGGCATGCGCCGGGCGCCGAACAGTTTGTCCGAGGCCAGGCCGATCATGATCGGCCCGAGCAACCCGGCCAGCTCGAACGAGGTCGGAATGATCGCCGCACCGACCTTGCCCACCGAAGGCATCTGTTCGAAGACGATCACCGGCCCCCACAGCAGAATCGCGTAGCGCGCCGGTTTCAGCATGAAGTACGCCAGCCCCAGCACCAGTACCGTGCGGTTGCGCAGGATTTCCTTGAGTGGCACCCAGATACTGATTTTGCTTTGGGCAAGGGCTTCTTCAGCGGTCAGTTCGGGCTCCGGCTCCACAGCCGGCAAGCCCACGTCTTCAGGTTTGTTGCGCTGGAAAATAAAAAACAGCACGGCGACCAGCCCAACCACCGCCGCACTGGAAACAAACGCCGCATGCCAGGTGCCGATGAGCGTATACGCCCACCAGCCGGCAAACGGCGAGGCCACGAGCCCGCCGAAGGCGTAGCAGGAACTCCACAGGCCCAATACCCGACCACGCTGTTCGGAGGGAAAGAAACTGCCCAGGTTCTTGCACAATCCCGACCAGCCGGTGGACTGCGCCAGGCCTTGTATCAGCATGCAGGTCGCAAAAATCGGTAACGTCGCAAAGTTACCCATCACCAGCGCCGCGCCAGCGGAAATCAGCAAGCCGCCGAGTACCACCACCCGCGGACCGAAACGGTCGGCCAGGATGCCCCAAGTGAACTGCCCCACGGCGTAAGCCGTCAGGTAGATGGCATCGAGGTTGGCCATGGCCATTTTGTCGAGCATGAAGGTCGGGTCTTCGGCGATGCCGAGTTTGGCCACCGAGAACGCTTTGCGGGTGAAGTAGAAAGCGGCGTAGGCGAGCCAGGTGATCGCGAAGATCTGCACGCGCCAACGCTTGATGGTGCCGATGTGCTTGTTCATTGTGGTTCTGACCTCAGGGTGTGAGTGTGCCGGCAGAATTGGAAGCAAACGCCTGTTTTTTTATTGTTGAGCACTGCGATATCGCCCTGTCCCTACGGCGGATACCGGTCAGATGAGTCCTGTTTTGCACGCCCAGGCTCATGGCACCCGCTGCGGTTCGACTGACCGGTCAGCGGGGCTGAGAGTGATAAAAACAATTACTGTTTAATAAGTGAAATCGATTTATCGTATTTCCAAAATAAGCTTTGCTTGTTACTGGAGATATCGATGTCGGTTTCCCACGCCCAACTCAAAGCGTTCCATGCCGTCGCGGTACATGGAAGCTTTACCAAAGCCGCCGAGCGGCTTTTTCTGACGCAGCCGGCGATTTCCGACCAGGTGCGCAAACTTGAAGAGCGCTACGGTGTTTTGCTGTTTCACCGCAACAAGCGTTCGGTACGCCTGACCGATCTGGGCGAACGCCTGCTGAGCGTTACCCAGCGGCTTTTTGTGATTGAGGCCGAAGCCCAGGAACTGCTGCAGGATTCCCAGGCCCTGCAGACCGGCAGCCTGATTCTGGCGGTGGATGCGCCGGTGCACGTGCTGCCGCAGATTGCCCGATTCTGCGAACGCTACCCCGGAATCAGCGTGAAGATCGAAACCGGCAACACCGATGAGTCGCTGTTCCGACTGTTCAACTATCAGGCCGACCTGGCGTTGCTGGGCCGTGACGTCAGTGACGAACGCCTGATCTCCCTGCCCCTGCGCAATGACCCGATGGTGGCGTTCGTGTCGCGCAATCATCCGTGGGCCGACCGTGAATCCATCACCCTCGCCGACCTCGATGACACACCGCTGGTACTGCGGGAAATCGGTTCGGTGACGCGCCAGACCCTGGAGGAGGAAATGGCCGGTGCCGGGTTCCGCATTCGTCCGGCGATCCAGGTTGAAGGCCGGGAAGCGGCGCGTGAAGCGGTGGTGGTCGGGATTGGCATCGGCGTGGTGTCGGCGGCCGAGTTCGGCGCCGACTCACGGGTTTGCTCATTGCCGATTACCGATTGCAAACGGCGGCTGACTGAAACGCTGGTGTGCTTGCGCGAGCAGAGTTCGAGGCGAATCGTGGCGACGTTTCTGGAGATGGTACGAGAAAGCCTCGACTGACCCTCTGTAGGAGCTGCCGAGTGAAACGAGGCTGCGATCTTTTGACTTGCAAGATCAAAAGATCGCAGCCTCGTTTCACTCGGCAGCTCCTACAGGGGAATGGGTCAATTCAGATTCGGCGCCAACCCGAAGAATGCCTGAATCAACCGCAAATCCCGCCGCCGCTCCATGCACCCGATCATGTGCCGGTTCACCAACCCCTCGCCAATGATCGGCACCGCCGCCACTCGCGGGTCGTGGCTGACTTCCACCGACGACACCACCCCCACCCCCAGTTCGGCGGCCACCGCCTCGGTCACCGCTTCGCGGCTGTCCAGTTCCAGCAGCACCCGCGGATTGACCCTGGCCTGGGCGCAAGCCTCATCAAAGGTGCGCCGGGTAATCGAACTCGGTTCGCGCAGCACCATGATCACCTGATCCAGTTCCTTGAGCTGTACGCCATTGGTCTTCTGCGCCCAAGGGTGCCCGTCGGGCACCAGCGCACAAATCCGCGATTCGTTCAGTGCCTGCAGATGCAAGCCCTTGCGCGGCTCGACTTCGGTCAGCACCGCCACGTCGGCATGTTCGGACAGCAGCGCCGCCAGGGTTTCCTGGGCGTTGCCCAGGCGCAGGTTCACCGTGATCCCCGGATAGCGCGCGCGCAGGCTGGCGAGCATCGGCATGACCATGTGCGGACCGTCCGCCGCCACCTCCAGGCGCCCGGTCAGCAATTGCCGGTTGGCTTCGAGCATCACCTGCGCCTCTTCGGCCAGGCCGAACATCGCCCGGGTGATCGCCGCCAGCTTGGTGCCCTCCTCCGTCAGCTCCACACGTCGGGCGGTGCGGCGCAGCAGGGTGATCTGGTAGTGCTCTTCCAGCGCCTTGATGTGCCCGGTGACTGCCGGCTGGCTGATGAACAGCCGCGCCGCCGCCCGGGTAAAACTGCCTTCCCGGGCCACTGCATCGAAGGCGCGGAGCTGAAACAGGTTCATGAATAACCCTCACTGATGGCTGGCATAACAATAAACAATTTGATTGATAGCTCGGCAAATTGCAATTTAAGCCCCGTAGCTTCATCCCATCGAATGCGAGGACACGAACATGAGTGCTGTCGAACCCATCCTGCTCACCCCCGGCCCGTTGACCACTTCGGCCCGCACCCGCCAGGCGATGATGATCGACTGGGGTTCATGGGATGACCGCTTCAATCAACTGACCGCCAGCCTCTGCGAGCAATTGCTGGCGATCGTCAACGGCGCCGCTACCCACCACTGCGTGCCTTTGCAAGGCAGTGGCACCTTCGCCGTCGAGGCAGCGATCGGCACCCTGGTGCCTCGCGATGGCAAGGTTCTGGTACTGATCAACGGCGCCTACGGCAAACGCCTGGCGAAAATCTGCGAAGTGCTGGGCCGTTCCTTCAGCACCTTCGAAACCGCCGAAGACGAACCGACCACCGCCGCCGACGTCGACCGCCTGCTGCGTGCCGACAACGGCATCACCCACGTCGCCCTGATTCACTGCGAAACCAGCACCGGTATCCTCAATCCGCTGCCGGAGATCGCCCAGGTCGTTGCAGAACACGGCAAGCGCCTGATCATCGACGCCATGAGCTCCTTCGGTGCCCTGCCGGTGGACGCGCAACAAGTGCCGTTCGACGCCCTGATCGCCGCCTCGGGCAAATGCCTGGAGGGTGTGCCAGGCATGGGCTTCGTTTTCGCTCGCAAAGAATCCCTGGCCAGTGCCGCCGGCAACTCGCATTCGCTGGCGATGGACCTGCAGGACCAGCACGCCTACATGGCCAAGACCGGCCAGTGGCGCTTCACCCCGCCGACCCACGTGGTCGCGGCGCTGCACGAAGCCCTGCTGCAGTACAACGAAGAAGGCGGCTTGCCGGCCCGGCACGAACGCTACGCCGCCAACTGCCAGGCACTCATGGAAGAGATGGGCAACCTGGGGTTGCGCAGTTTCCTGCCGACGGCCATTCAGGCGCCAATCATCGCCACCTTCCACGCCCCGAAAGATCCTCGCTACCAGTTCAAGGAATTCTACGAGCGGGTCAAGGCCAAGGGTTACATCCTCTACCCCGGCAAACTGACCCAGGTCGAAACCTTCCGCGTCGGGTGCATCGGACATGTGCAACCGGCCGAGATGCGCGAAGCCGTGGCCGCGATCGGCGAGGTGTTGCGCGAGATGGAAGTGCTCGACATCTGATTCCCCCCGATCCCCTGTGGGAGCGAGCCTGCTCGCGAATGCAGTCTGACATTCAACATAAATGTCGGCAGATATACCGCCTTCGCGAGCAGGCTCGCTCCCACAAAGAACAGTTTTCCTAAAGAGCCAGTTATTACAGGATTCAGATCACCATGAACTACTCCAACCCAAGCAAACTCCAGGCTGCCATCCTCGACTGGGCCGGCACCGTGGTCGACTTCGGCTCCTTCGCCCCGACGCAGATTTTCGTCGAGGCGTTCGCCGAGTTCGACGTCCAGGTGTCCATCGAAGAAGCCCGTGGCCCGATGGGTATGGGCAAGTGGGACCACATCCGCACCCTGTGCGATCTGCCGGAAGTTGCCGAGCGATATCGCAAAGTGTTCGGCCGCACACCGACCGACGACGACGTCACCGCGATTTACCAGCGTTTCATGCCGCTGCAGATCGAAAAAATCGCCGAACACTCGGCGCTGATTCCGGGCGCTCTGGAGACCATCGCCAACCTGCGCGAGCAAGGGATCAAGATCGGCTCCTGCTCCGGCTATCCGAAACAGGTCATGGACAAGGTGGTCGAACTCGCTGCCACCAACGGCTATGTGGCCGATCACGTGGTCGCCACCGACGAAGTCCCGAATGGCCGCCCATGGCCGGCCCAGGCGCTGGCCAACGTCATCGCCCTGGGCATCGACGATGTCGCCGCGTGCGTGAAGATCGATGACACCGTGCCAGGCATTCTCGAAGGTCGCCGCGCCGGCATGTGGACAGTGGCGCTGATCTGCTCGGGCAACGCCCTGGGCCTGGATTACGAAGGTTATCGCGCGCTGGGCAGCGACCAACTGGACAGCGAGCGCAAGCGCATCCATGGGATGTTCGAAGCTTCGCGCCCGCACTACATGATCGACACCATCACCGATCTGCCGCAAGTGATCACCGACATCAACAAGCGCCTGGCCAACGGCGAAATGCCGCAATCGAGCTAAAAACCGCACCGCCTTTGTAGGAGCTGCCGCAGGCTGCGATCTTTTGATTTTCGGCGTCATTGGGGACCTGAAGATCAAAAGATCGCAGCCTCCGGCAGCTCCTACAGGGGCCGATGCGTTTTTGCCGTCAATTACCTGATCCAGAGCAACGAGCGATCGATCACCTCAGGCAAACCCGGTGAAACAGGATTACAGTTAAGGCACGCCGTCGAACAAGAGCGGTGGCTTTAAACCGGACCTCTGAGGAACACCGAATGCCGTGGAAAAACTCTGCCTCGCGCTACAGCACCGTATCGATCACGCTGCATTGGTTGATGCTGGTCCTGCTGGCGTTGGTTTACGCCTGTATCGAGTTTCGCGGGCTCTTTCCCAAGGGCAGTGGCGGGCGCACGCTGATCGTCGAATCACACTTCATGCTCGGCCTGACCGTATTCGTCCTGGTCTGGCTGCGATTGTTCGCACGCAGTCTTGGCCCGGCGCCGCAAGTCTTCCCCGCCTCGCCGCAGTGGCAAACGACGCTGGCCAGGCTGATGCACTGGGCGCTGTACATTTTCATGATCGTCACGCCGATTCTCGGCTGGCTGGTCACCAGCGCCAAAGGCAACCAGGTGATGTTCTACGGTTTCGACCTGCCGATGCCGATCGCGGAAAACAAGGACCTGGCCAAACAACTCCAGGACTGGCACGAGCTCGGCGGCACTATCGGCTATTGGCTGATCGGCCTGCATGCCGTGGCCGCGCTGTATCACCACTATGTGGTGGGCGATAACACCTTGCTGCGGATGATGCCCAAAGGCGAAACCCGCGATAGCTGAACTTGACGGCAACCCAAAATGTGGGAGCGAGCTTGCTCGCGATGGCGGTGTGTCAGTCGACAAATGTGCTGAATGCAATGCCCTCATCGCGAGCAAGCTCGCTCCCACATTGATTTGCGGTGCGTTTCAGGCTTGTGAATCAAACCCTCGCCGCCCCTGCAAGCCGCCGGTGTGGACGAAGATCAGCCGCGTGCCTTGGGCGAACCGGCCCGCTTCGACTTGCTGCTTGAGTGCCAGCAGCGCTTTTCCGGTATACAGCGGTTCCAGGGGGATGCCG
This sequence comes from Pseudomonas laurylsulfatiphila, assembly GCF_002934665.1. Taxonomy (GTDB): domain Bacteria; phylum Pseudomonadota; class Gammaproteobacteria; order Pseudomonadales; family Pseudomonadaceae; genus Aquipseudomonas; species Aquipseudomonas laurylsulfatiphila. The sequence goes on from NZ_NIRS01000001.1 coordinate 959,006, forward strand.
CTGGCCTGCCCGGTCTTTTCGATGAACGCGTGCAGTGGCGGATCGACCTTCGCGAAGCCGCCGCGACTGGCTTCAAACAGCTCATACGCCGCATCGACCACACCGGCTTCCTGCACGATTCGCTCGACCTGCTGCGCCACCCCATGATCGTCAGGCACCGCCAGGGCACCGTACACCGGGTGATCCCCCGCTTCTGCGAGCACCAGGCCAGCCAGCGTCGTGCCGGTTCCGCAGGCCAGCCACCAGCCGTCGTAGTCGTTCCAGCCCAGGTTCTGCAATTGTGCGCAGACAGCAGCCCGCAATGGCCTGCAACCCAGGGCACCTGGCAAACCACCTCCCCCTTCAGGCACCGAGTGCAAGGTCGGGTAGCGGGTTTGCCAGGGATGCCAGAAACCTGCTTCATGCCTCGCTCGATAGCCGCCGTAACCCAGCCAGTGCAACTGCATGCCGAACGCCTGCAAGTCTTTGACCGTCGGGGTTTGCTGAGGGTGGCCGCGCAACAGGCCGACGGTGGCAAAGCCGAAACGCCTGCCCGCCGCCGCCAGGGCGTGGAGGTGATTGGAGTGCGCGCCACCGAGACTGATGATGCCTTCGGCCCCCGCGCGGTCGGCGATATTCAGGTGTTCGATGAGCTTGAACCATTTGTTGCCGCTGATCAGCGGGTCGATCCGGTCCAGACGCAGGATCGCCACTTCGATGCCGGCGCGGGTGAGCCAGTCGAGGTGAAGGGGTTCGAGGGGGGCCTGGGGTAGCCAGGTGTCGGGAGGGAGAAGCATCAATGCCGGCTCTGTGTGAAGAGCCGGCATGTTATCACCTGATTTGTGGCGAGGGAGCTTGCTCCCGCTCGCCTGCGCAGCAGGCGCAAACCCGGAACACTCGATACTTCTGATGTGCCGGACCTACCGATTTGGGGCCGCTTCGCGGCCCAGCGGGAGCAAGCTCCCTCGCCACATACCTGTCTGTTACAACTCCGCCGCCAACCGCGAACCCTGATTGATCGCCCGCTTGGCGTCCAGCTCTGCCGCGACATCCGCGCCACCGATCAGGTGTACGCTTTGCCCCGCCGCCACCAGGCTTTCATGCAACTCGCGCAGCGGGTCCTGCCCGGCGCAAATCACGATGTTGTCCACTGGCAGCACCTGCGGCTCGCCGGTTTCGCCGATGCGGATGTGCAGGCCTTCGTCGTCGATCTTCAGGTATTCAACGCTGTTGAGCATCTGTACCTGTTTGTTCTTCAGACCCGTGCGATGGATCCAGCCGGTGGTCTTGCCCAGGCCGTCGCCGACCTTGGACTTCTTGCGTTGCAGCAGGAACACCTCGCGGGCCGGCGCATGGGGTGCAGCCTTGATACCGGCAACACCACCGCGTGCCTCAAGGTGCGTATCGATGCCCCATTCCTTCCAGAACGCGGCGCGGTCCTGACTGGTAGCGACACCTTCATGAACGAGGAACTCGGAGACGTCGAAACCAATACCACCGGCACCGATCACCGCGACACGCTTGCCGACCGATTTGCGCTCCAGGATCACATCCAGGTAGCTCAGCACCTTGGGGTTTTCCACGCCAGGAATCGCCGGCACGCGCGGCGCAATGCCGGTGGCCAGGATGATCTCGTCGTAGCCGCCTTCGACCAGCTGTGCCACGTCGACGCGGGTGTTCAGGCACACCTCGACGTTGGTGGTCTGCAGCTTGCGGTTGAAGTAGCGAAGGGTCTCAAAGAACTCTTCCTTGCCCGGAACGCGCTTGGCGATGTTGAACTGACCACCGATTTCGCTGGCCGAATCGAACAGCGTCACCTGATGGCCACGCTCGGCCGCCACGGTCGCGGCGGACAAACCGGCAGGGCCGGCACCGACCACGGCGATTTTCTTCAGTTGCTGCACGGGCAGGTAATTGAGTTCGGTTTCGTGGCAGGCACGCGGGTTCACAAGGCAACTGGTCAGCTTGCCGCCAAAGGTGTGGTCGAGGCAGGCCTGGTTGCAGCCGATGCAGGTGTTGATCTCATCGGCGCGACCTTCAGCGGCCTTGTTGACGAAATCCGGGTCGGCGAGGAATGGCCGCGCCATCGACACCATGTCGGCATCGCCCTCGGCGAGGATCTGCTCGGCGACTTCCGGCGTGTTGATGCGATTGGTGGTGATCAGCGGAATATTCACCGAACCCCGCAGCTTGGCCGTGACCTTGCTGAACGCCGCACGCGGCACTTTGGTGGCGATGGTCGGAATCCGCGCTTCGTGCCAGCCGATACCGGTGTTGATGATGGTCGCGCCGGCCTGCTCGATGGCCTTGGCCAGTTGAACGATCTCTTCCCAGGTGCTGCCGCCTTCGACCAGGTCGAGCATCGACAGACGGAAAATGATGATGAAGTTCGGGCCGACCGCTTCACGCACGCGGCGAACGATTTCCACCGGCAGGCGCATGCGGTTTTCATAGCTGCCACCCCAGCGGTCGGTACGGTGGTTGGTGTGGGCGGCGAGGAACTGGTTAATGAAATAACCTTCGGAGCCCATGATTTCCACACCATCGTACTCGGCGGTTTGCGCCAGTACCGAGCAGGTGACGAAATCGCTGATCTGCTTCTCGATGCCTTCCTCGTCCAGCTCCTTGGGCTTGAACGGGTTGATCGGCGCTTGAATGGCGCTGGGTGCAACCTGTTTCGGGCTGTAGGCATAACGGCCGGCGTGGAGGATCTGCATGCAGATTTTACCGCCCGCGTCATGAACGGCACGGGTGACGATACGGTGCTTGAGCGCCTCTTCTTCGGTCGTCAGCTTGGCCGCACCGGAATACACGCCACCTTCGTCGTTCGGGCCGATACCGCCGGTAACCATCAGGCCGACACCGCCACGGGCACGTTCGGCAAAGTACGCCGCCATGCGTTCGAAACCACCCGGTTTCTCCTCAAGGCCCGTGTGCATCGAACCCATCAGGGTGCGATTGCGCAGCGTGGTGAAACCCAGGTCCAGCGGAGCCAACAGGTGCGGGTATTGAGCGGCGGTCATCGGTAACTCCACATCGATCGATCACGGAAAGTGCAGGAGCTCTACGGCCCCCATCAGTCATGTTCGACAGACTAAGAGTCGCGACGCCGTCGCTCAATGACCGTAACTGACAACTTAATGATCGAAATGTGCAGCAACAGGGGGTGACGGGAGTGGCCCCCCCCATAAGGTCAATTCCCCGTAAATACCGGCTTGCGCTTCTCGAAAAAGGCGCGTGCACCTTCAGCCTGATCCTTGCTCGCCGCGCAGTGCAGGAAAGCCTTGCGCTCTTCACGCAGTCCTTCGTCCAGCGTCCTCTCGTCGGCGCCTACGATACAGCGCAGTACACCGTCCACGGCGAGTGGCGCCTTCTCAGCCAGTTCCTGCGCCAGCGCCATCGCTGCTGCCTTGAGTTCGGCGACTGGATGAACGGAACGCACCAGCCCCATGCGCAAGGCCTCGTGACCGTCAATCCTGCGGGCACGCAACACCATATCGAGCGCGTTGTCACGACCGATGCAGCGAGTCAGACGCACCGAACCACCCCATGCCGGCACGGTTCCCAGATCCATCTCGGGCAGACCTATCTGAGTGCCAGTATCGGCGGCGAGACGGAAATGGCAGGCCAGGGGCAATTCGAGCCCGCCGCCCAGGCAGTAGCCGAACATAGTGGCAACCGACGGCTTGCCCATGGACTCGATGCGCGCCAGAACGCGTAGGCGCTGGTCGAGCACGGTGTCCCAACCACCGCGGGCTGGAACCTCGCGCATCGCCTCCTTGAGGTCCATGCCAACGGAGAAATTGGCCTCGCCTTCACCCGTGAAAAGCAGGGCACGTACACTTGAATCGGTGGCGGCCTCTTCAACCGCCGCTTCCAGAGCGTCGATGAAAGCGAAGCTCATTCGGTTGATCGGTGCGTCATTGATGCTGATGGACATAACGGCGCCGTGGCGCGTGATCAACAGGGGGTTTTCGTTGGACATGATGGGTGATTCCTTTTTTTTGTAAGGGGTGCCTACGACGGTCGCAAAGTTGTCGGCCGTCAAAAAATGCGCAAATGTTTTCGTCGCAGCGAAGCGTGTCAGGCCACTTCAGGGGGCTGTTCCGGTTCCGGGAAAATATGACCGCCTTCCATGGCCCATGAAGCGGGAATGTCGACCACTGCCACCACCACTGCATTCGCATCGGCCCCGGTGACGGCCATGTAAACGTCGGTGATTGCGCGCAGGATGGCGTGGCGCGTCGCCTGTGATCGTCCTGCACGTATCTGGCCACGAATTATCGCGGGGGTCGCGACTTGGCCGGCGGTGAATGCGCTTCCCGCTTCAAGCTCCTTGAACAGCACGTGCACATAGCTGGCCGGCGCGCCCGTCTCCTGGGTGTGAATGGATGTGATGGACTCGGCCAGCGATTGGCGTTGACGCTCACTGAGCGTTCCCTTGACGGTCTGGCATTCATAGAGGGGCATGGAAAACTCCTTTGAAGACGTTTTGGAACAGTCAGGTACACAGGGCTTCAGCCCTTCAACTTGATGATCAGTTCGATCAGCTTGTTGGGCTTGAGCGGTCCTTTGTCGTAGGGCGGCAGCATCATCCTGGTGGCGGCGAAGAAGCCCTGACGATAGACGGGGCGCATTTTGGAAAAGGTCTGAAAGCCTTCGTAACCGTGGTAATGGCCCATGCCGCTGGCGCCGACGCCGCCGAAGGGCATGTCGTGCTGAGCCACGTGCAGCAGCGCGGTGTTGATGCATACGCCGCCCGACATGATGTGGGTCACGTAGTAGTCCTGCAGGGCGCGGTCCCTGGTGAAGGGATACAGCGCCAGTGGTCTGTCGTGCTTGTTGATATAACCGGCCACTTCTTCGCGGCTGGTGTAGGTCTTGACCGGCAGCAGCGGGCCGAAGATCTCGCGCTGCATGATGACCATGTCGTCGCTGACGTCGAATACCAGGGTCAGCGGGAATTTGCGCAGGGTCTTGTCCGGCGTCTGGCCGGGGAAAAGATTGACCACGCGCGCGCCCTTGGCCACAGCGTCATCCAGCGTGGCCTGCATGCGGTCATAGGCGCGCTGGTCGATCATGGACGTGTAATCGGCATGATTGATGTCGGGGTATCGCTCGGCTATTACCCGCTGGGCTTCGCGTTCGAAGTCCGCCTCGGAGCCGGCGGGAATGAAGACATAGTCGACGTTGGTGCAGATCTGGCCTGCATTGAAGGCCTTGCTCCACATGATGCGATCGACGGCCAGGGTCATCGGGAAATCCGGCGCGACCACGGCGGGTGATTTTCCGCCCAATTCCAGTGTCACCGGGGTCAGGTTGCGCGCAGCATTCGCCATCACGGCGCGGCCGGTCTGACCCGAACCCGTGAAGAACAGATGGTCGAAGCGGATCGAGGAAAAAGCCGGGCCCACCGAGCCATTGGCGCTGCTGTCTTCGAAGAACTGAAGCTGTTGCGGCGGGAAGTATTTCGGTGAGATGGACATCAGAAGACGCGTCAGATTGTTCGAGTTTTCCGACATCTTGACCATCGCCCGGTTGCCGGCGGCGAAGATGGCGGTGAGTGGCCCGAACGACAGCATCAGCGGAAAGTTCCAGGGTACGATCACGCCGACCACGCCCAGCGGCTGGGGAATGACACGGTTGCTGGAGGTGGGGTAGACCATCAGATCGATGTGGCGCTTCTGCGGCTTCATCCATTTCTTCAGGTGCTTGATGGTGGATTTGATATCTCCCAGCACCACGAAAAACTCGGCGAACAGCGTCTCGAAGGTGGAACGGTTGCCGTAGTCCTGGTTAATCGCTTCAATCAGTGCTTGGCGGTTGTCCTTCAGCATCCGCGCCAACTTTTTAAGGTCTTCCACGCGCTGGGCATAGCTGCGCTCGGGCGTGGCGAGGTAGGCGGCGCGTTGGTGCTCGAAGCAGGATTGCATGGCGGGGGGAACGATGGGCTGGGCAATATTCAGGGCACTCATGCCGAGGTCCTTGTGTAGTGATTGAAAAGCGGCAAATGGGGTTGGCTACGCTTGTCGCGCAGCCGCCCCCCTTCTATTGCAAAGGATTCAATGCATCCGGTGTGGCGCTCACGCGTCCTTGAAGTTCGGCGCTCGTTTTTCCAGGAAGGCTGCAGCGCCTTCCTTGAAGTCTTCTGCGCCGGTCAACCGGGCGACTTCTCTTAGCAGCGTTGCGAGCGCCGCCTCGGGGCCTTTTTCGCGGGCCAGGCGCACCGACGCAAGCGCTGCTTTAACCCCGGACGGTGAGTTCTGCGCAATCAGCCGTGCGAATTCGAAAGCGCGCGTCATCAGCTGGCTCTGCGGGACGACTTCTTGCACCAGCCCCATCCGGCAAGCGGACTGAGCATCGAACTCTTCCGCCGTCAGGATGTAGCGAAGCGCGTTACCGAGACCGATTTTTGCCGGCAAGAACACGGTGGCACCCCCGAACGGGAACAACCCGACTGCCACCTCGCGTTGAATGAACGTGACATCTTGCGCGGCGATAACAATGTCCGCCGCTGCCGCCAGCTCCACCCCCAGGTTCATGCACTTGCCATGAACGGCGAGAACCACCGGTTTGCTCCGGCGGCGAACGGCCGGGTCGATTTCGAGCATATCCACCAACGATGGATCGCCGATACGCAACTCTCCCCGCGCGGCGAGAGGCGCAGAACTGACGATGTCCATGCCCGAAGTGAAGACCAGGCCATTGGCATGCAACACCGCACAACGCAGGCCTGGATCGTCTTCGTAGATCGCCATGGCCTTGGCCAGGCCGATGAACATGTCGCGGTCGAAGGCGTTCATCTTGCGCGGACGGTCCAGGCAGATCGACAGCACATTACCGTGGCGGGTGATGACGACCCGATCCTCAAGGCGGTCGCCGGACACGGCATGGGTTTCGCGTTTTTCGCGCTCGCGCAGCACCAGGATCCGCCGCAGGATTTTCCCTGCAGGTGTTTTTGGAATGGAGTCGATGAACTCGATGTCGCGCAGTTTCTTGTAGGGGGTTACACGCTGTGCGACGAAGTCGATCAGTTCGGCTTCTGTCACAGGTGAGCGCAGCACAACGAAGGCTTTGGGAACTTCACCGGATTCGGTGTCAGGGCTGGGCACGACGCCGGCATCCGCCACCGCCGGGTGCATCAACAACACACTTTCAAGTTCGACCGGGCTGATCTGGAAGCCTTTGAACTTGATGAACTCTTTGGCACGGTCGATGATTCGCAGATTGCCGTGCTCATCGATCCGGCCTACATCCCCGGTTCGCAGCCAGCCCTGCGCATCGATCGTTTCGGCGGTTGCCGCCGGATTGTTGAAGTAGCCGAGCATCACGTTGGGACCGCGTATCAGCAGCTCGCCATCCGCACCTGGCGCCACGTCCTGGTTGCCGCCGATTTCCACGACCCGCACCTCAATGCCATGCATCACCCGGCCGACCGAACCTTCGGCCTCTTTCGGCATGCCTGGCTCGGAAACAGCGCCGGTGGTGGTGGATTCGGTAAGGCCCCAGCCGTTGAGCACCGGCACTTTCAGCCGATCGGCAGCGCTTTTCAGCAGGTCGGCACTGATGGGTGAAGCACCGGAGATAGCCAAGCGCAGGCTCGACAGGTCGAAGTGATCGACCAAAGGATGCTTGGCAAACTGCAACACCACGGGAGCAACGACCGGAGCGACAGTGATTTTGTAGTCTTGAATCACGCGCAAAGTCACTTCCAGGTCGAGCGCGGGCAGCACGATCAAGCGCGCGCCCTGAGAAAGAGCCGAGCCTATGAAGCTGGTTTGTCCATAGATATGGAAAAACGGCAGCGCCGCCAGGATGGTGTCGGACCTGCGGAAAACCTGGGCGGCGGTCACCTGTTCGGTCGCCGCGACGTAGTTGCGATTGCTGAGCATCACCGCCTTGGGGAAGCCGCTGGTGCCACTGGAGAACATCAGGGCCAACAGGTCTTTTTGCAGATCACGGCAGCGCTCTTCGGCCAGAGGCTTGCCCACCAGCAACGAGGCAAACGGCGTGAGGCCCTCAGACACACCCAGCACGAAAATGTCTTTCAACGGCAACGTGATCAAGGTGTCGCGCAGCCTTTCGAAGACTTGCGGGGTGACGATCAAACGCGTGGCCCCCACCAGCTTGAGGAGTTCTCGCACGTCCTCCGGCGAGGACATGGGATTGAGTGTGGAGTACACGCCGCCGGCGAAGGCTATACCGTACAGAGCCACCGGGAACCAAATGCTGTTCGGCGCGATGATGGCGGTGACCTCCCCAGGCTCCAGACCGCGCTCTATCAGGTTGGCGGCAAGCACACGCACATGCCGGGACAGTTCGGCATAGGTCAGTTGTTCACCGCTCAGCCCGTCGATCAGCGCCGGGTTGTCTGCGTAGTGTTGGATTCGCTCCAGAAATAGCCCCGCGAAGGAACCGACGGGTACTTCCAAAGGCCTTTGCGACAGAAATGAATTCATGTATTTACCCCGCTCGTGGTATTGGTCATCGCGTGTTCCGAGGCACGTTGGTGCGCCTTACGGGTCATCGATCTCGTGAACAACAGTACGAGCGGGGTCGTGAGCTCGACAAACGACATTGGTTTTACTTGGATGACAAAATGTCACGTGAAAAGAAGATCCTCATCCCTGCGGAAAGCGTGCGACAACTACCCGCGCTCAATGCCTTTGAAGCCGCTGCGCGGCTGGGCTCCTTTCAAGAGGCCGCGACGTTCCTGCACCTGACGCCTTCGGCAATCAGTCACCAGGTTCGAAGGTTGGAAGGCGTATTGGGTGTGGCGCTTTTTGTTCGACGCAATCGTCAAATCGAATTGACCGAAAGCGGTCGCAAGCTGCAGCTTCACGTCAGCCGGGGGTTGGCCGAAATCTCTATCGGGCTTCAGGCGGTCAAACAAGCCAGTGACACCAGCCCTTTACGCATCAGTGTGGCGCCCAGTTTCGCGGCTACCTACCTGAGTGCGGGCATGGCGCAGTTCGAACGTGAGAACCCGGATATCACCGTGCATATGGAGTTTTCATCCAGAGTGGCCGATCTGGAAGCCCGCGAGCTGGACATTGCCATTCGCCACACCACGCAAACCCGATTCAACGTATTTTCGGAAAAACTGGCGGATGTTTCCGGTGCGCCTGTCTGTGCACCGCAAATACGGGCAAGACTCGTTGCCGGGGAGCGTATCGAGAGTATCCCTCGCATTGCGCTAGCCCAGGCGCCTGGGGTCTGGACGCTTTGGAATCAAGCCGCCGGACGCATGGATATCCCGCCACAGCGTGAGCTGCTTTTTGAAAATCTGAGTGATGGCCTGCAGGCGGCCATTGACGGTCACGGATTGATGATGGCTCCGCTGGGGCTTATCGAAAAGCACCTGAAGAATGGCCAATTGGTCCTGCCTTTCAAGGAGAGGCTGGAGCGAGTGTCTGCCTACCGCCTGCTGTGTCTCAATGGCAATGAGATGTCTCCCAAAGTCTTGCGGCTGCGGCGCTGGTTAAAGGCTGTGATTCGCAAAAGCGGCCATTTCGGCGACGGTCTCGATGTCGCCAGCCATCAGGTCCCGCGCGAAGATCGATAACCTTTCATTCGAACAACTGACGGCGCCTGGCTCCCGGCGACATGGAAAACCAGCGCTGGCAAGCGCGATTGAACACGCTCTGTTCGCTATAGCCGAGCAGACCGGCAACCTGGGACATCGGCATGTGCCGCTCCGCCAGATAGTGGTCGGCACGGTCACGCCGCAGGCTCTCGACGATTTCATCGAAGCTTCGCCCCTGCTCGGCCAGCCTTCGCTGCAACATACGCACGTGCATGCCCAGTTGCTCGGCAATCAATGGCAAACGGCAACGCTGTATCGGCATCATGCGCAAGACCAGGCGCTCGACCTGACTGACGACATCCGACGTCGCTTGCAAGTCGAACTGCTGGAAATACTGTTCCAGTGCGCGATGCAGGTAGGGCGCTTGCTGTTCGATCCGCTGATTGAGTTGTTCGTCACGAAGTACCAGGGCGTTGCAGGATTGACCGGTGCAAACCACGGTTTTGAAATAGCGCCGGTACCGTGCTTGAGCCACTGAGTGATTGGCGGAAAACAGAACGGCCTGGGCAACGAAGTTGTCGCCATACAGCAACTTCATACCGTTATGCGCCACCCCCATTGCCAGCTCCACCATTTGCCGTCGCGGGGTCGGTCCGGTCAGGCGGATGTCGATCAACAGGCGCGGCGCGTGGTTCTCGCTCAGGTCCAGATCAAGCTGGATGCCCGGGCTGTGGTAGCCGATAAAACGGATGATCTGCTCCAACGCCTCCCCTGCCGTTGCGCACGTCCGAGCGATGACCGCAATCGGCCCCAAGACGTGCAAGTCCTGGTACTCGGCCATGCGCAGGCCAAAATCAGGGCAATCCAGCTCTCGTGCGGCAAACTCCAGCAGCCCGACCAGCGAACGCAACGGTACCCGTGCCTCCTCGTCCATCAGCACGTCCGGATGGATGCGGAAGCGCTCGAGCATGAGGTCAGCTTGCCCGCCAAGCTGGCTTGCCACCTCACGGAATCCGGTCAACGAGCTTGATCTGATCAATGTAGTCATGTCGTCAAAGATCAAATAATTGGCATGAGAGGTCAATAATTTTCTACCGCCTTCAGCCAACAATCGGTCCCAGGTACCTTTGTTGCTTCCTGGTGAAGCAGCCCCTGTTCGCTCGCTCGGGATCATTGTGTGATGGAATTCGACTACGTAATCATTGGTGCCGGTTCAGCCGGCTGTGTCCTGGCCAACCGCTTGAGTGCAAATCCCGAAATCACGGTATGTTTGCTGGAGGCCGGTCCGGAAGACCGCTCGCCTTTGATCCATGCCCCGGTGGGCGTCGCGGCGATCCTGCCGAGCCGACACGTCAATTGGGCATTTCACACAGTACCGCAACCCGGCTTGAACGGACGTCGCGGCTACCAGCCACGCGGCAAGGTCCTGGGCGGAAGCAGTTCGATCAACGGCATGGTGTATATCCGTGGCCACCACAGTGACTTCGACGATTGGCAGGCGCTGGGCAATCCCGGCTGGTCGTTCGCCGATGTACTGCCGTACTTTCGCAAGAGTGAAATGAGCCACCGCGGCGCATGCGACTACCACGGGGCGCAGGGTGAACTCTATGTCGGCAAGAACCCGATGCATCCCGTCACGCAAGCGTTCATCGAGGCGGGTCAGATGGCCGGACACCGCCACAATCCCGACTTCAATGGCGTCGACCAGGAAGGCGTTGGCCAGTTCGATGTGACGATCCGCAACGGTCGGCGCTGGAGCACGGCCACCGCGTTCCTCAAACCGGTTCGACACCTGCGCAAGAACCTCACGGTGCTGACTTCGGCCGCGGCCGAACGCATTGTGCTCGAAGGCAAAAAAGCCGTCGGTGTCGAGCTGCGCCTCAAGGGCAATCGCCAGACCATAAAAGCACGCCGGGAAGTCCTGCTGAGTGCCGGTTGTTTCGGCAGCCCACAATTGCTGATGCTCTCGGGGATTGGCCCGCAAGAGGAACTCAAACCCCAAGGCATCACGGTGCAGCACGAACTGCCCGGTGTCGGGCAAAACCTGCAGGACCATCCGGATGTCGTGCTCAGCTACAGGAGCCAGGATACGTCATTGATGGGTGTCTCACTGCGCGGCAGTGTGAAGATGGGCAGGGCATTGATCGACTATGCCCGTCATCGGCGCGGCCCTTTTGTGAGCAACTTCGCCGAAGGTGGCGGCTTCCTGAAAACCGATGCCACACTTGCACGCCCGGATATCCAGCTGCATTCGGTGATCGCGATGATCGACGACCACAACCGCAAGCTGCACTGGGGTCACGGCTTCAGTTGCCACGTCTGCGTGTTACGGCCCAAGAGCATCGGCAGCGTCGGCTTGCAATCAAACGACCCGAGCGCCCCACCGCGCATCGACCCGAACATTCTCGGGCATGACGACGATGTCGAGACCCTGCTCACGGGCTACCGCATGACCCGGAATATCATTCAACAAGCGCCGATGGCGCGTTATGGCTTGAAGGATATGTTCAGCGCGGGCTTGTACGGCGATGAACAGTTGATCGAACTGTTGCGCCAGCGTACCGACACCATTTATCACCCGGTCGGTACCTGCAAGATGGGCAACGACGAGCATGCGGTGGTGGACAGCCAATTGCGCGTGCATGGCATCGAGGGGCTGCGGGTGGTGGATGCCTCGATCATGCCGACGCTGGTGGGCGGCAACACCAACGCCGCTTCAATCATGATCGCCGAACGCGCGGCGCACTGGGTGTCCACGAGTGGGTGATCCTGCTGTCGAATAGACCTTCGGCGTTACTGCTGGAGGTCAGCGGTTTCGGTACAAAACGTTCCGAACAGTGCGGCAGTGCTTTGAGGTGATTTGTTCCTGATCAGCTAAGGTAACTGGGTCAACCACCCGTTTGGGCAGATCATCCATGAACGCCTACTTCACCCTGTTCTTCGGCATGTTCACTACCCTGCTGGCAATCATCAATCCTCTGGAAGCCATCCCGGTGTTCCTGGGTCTGTTGCAAGACAAGGATGCCGCCGAACAGCGTCAGGTGGCGCGCAAGGCCTGCCTTTATGCGCTGCTGTTGATGTTTTTCTTTTTGATTTTCGGCAACCTGCTGCTGCGTTTGTTTGAAGTTCCGCTGAGTATGATTCGGGTGGTCGGCGGGGTGATCCTGATGCGGATCGGGTTCGAGCTTTTTGCGCCCTCGCCCGACAGCAGCCTGATTCCAAGCGGTGGCAAAGGCGACGAGGACGTATCTTTCATCCCCATGGCCATGCCGATCATGTTCGGCCCCGGCGCCATTGCCACGGTGATTGGCCTGACAAGTACCATCAAGGACTCCGACCGCGCCATACTGTCCTTCGCCGTCGTGGCGCTGGCGATCTGCGCCACCATGCTGGTCACTTACCTCTCTTTGGCCTACGCCAACAACATCCTCAAGAAGATTGGCCCGCAAGGCATCGATGCCGCGACCCGCATCGTCGGTTTCTTCGTTTCGGCGATGGGCGTGGGGCTGATCTTTCACGGGACGGTGGAGTTTCTCCAGTCGTATGGGGTGTTACTCAACGGTGTAGCGAAGTAAGACTGAAAGCTCTCCCGCAAAAAAACGGGCGCCTGTCTGGGTAATGTCAGTCAGTTAAGGAGATAAACCTGTAGGAGCCGGCTTGCTGGCGATTGCGCAGGTACAGTCGACACAATTGTCGTCTGATCAAGCGCTATCGCCAGCAAGCCGGCTCCTACAGTGATTGCCGTTTTCTCACGCTTAACTGATCGGCCTTACGCCTGTTTAATCGTGTCCGTTATGACCACTCTGCCGCATGGCTTTGAGAATGCCGTCCAGGTTGTAGGTTTCCGGCGCCTGCATGGGAGGGAAGTCCTTGTACGACATCAACTCCTTCTCCCAGAGCAACTGTCCGATCGGCAGCATGTTCCAGTTGTAGATATAGGCGTTACCCGGTGAGCCCAAGGCACCGCCATAGCCGGTGATGGACTTGGCGTCAGCACCGACGGTTGTTTCAAAAGGGTCGCGCTTGAGGTTGAGCAGTTGGGTCCAGTGGAAAGTGGTCGCGCCATACAACCCGCCCGTGGCGGTATCCGGCACCATGGTGTAGTACATCTTCCAGTTCTTGTAGCGCACTGCCGAAGGTTGCGAGCCGGTGTAGTAGAAGAAGGTGTCGCGCGCCGACTTGTCGGACTTGCCGGTCAGGTAGTCCGTCTGATCCACGCCATCGAGCTTGGTCTTGACGATGCCGGGGTAATTGCCCGCCATGATCTGCTCGTTCAGCTCAGTGCCCTTCTTGCCGCCAGCGATACTGACCAGTGTCGGCACCCAGTCGAGTGAGGCAAAGATGTCGGTCAGGACCGTGCCTGGCTTGATCACCCCAGGCCAGCGGATGACCAGCGGAGCGCGCATGCCACCTTCCCAGGTGGTCAGCTTGCCGCCCTTGAACGGGGTCGTACCGCCGTCGGGGAAGGTAATGGTTTCCGCGCCGTTGTCGGTGGTGAAGACGACAATGGTGTTGTCCAGTTGGCCCATGTCCTCGAGTTTCTTCAGGACATAACCAATGTTGTCATCCAGTTGTTTCATGCCCGCTTCGTTGGTGCCCCAGTCTTTTCCGCCGGGCTCACCGACCATGGCGTCATACTTGGGTGGCAGTACCGTGGTGATGTGCATGCGTGCCGGGTTGTACCAGACGAAGAAGGGTTTACTGGTCTTCTTCGGATCGTTGCGGTCGAGGAAGTCGATGACCTTGGCGGAGATTTCTTCATCCACGGACTTCGAGCGTTCCAGCGTCAGCGGCCCTTCGTCCTTGCATGTGGTGTTCTTCTGCGTACCGTCGCTGGAGACGCAGGACATGACCGGACGAGGTGGCGTCAGGCAGGTACCTTCCCGCGGATCGATGGCGCCAGGCACGTCCGGCAGCCCGTTGATCGGTGTGGCCTTGCAGGGTGGGGCGATGCCCTGCACCTGCGGCGTCTTGTTGATGTCGACAAAGCTCACGCCCTGCATCGCGTCGAGGTGATAGAGGTAACCCCAGAACTCCTGGAAGCCGTGGGAAGTCGGCAGTGCCTCAAAATTGTCACCCAGGTGGTTCTTGCCAAATTCGCCCGTGTTATAGCCCAGATCTAGCAGGAACTTGGACAGTGCGGGGGTGCCTGGGCGCAGCCATGACGGGCTGCCGGGCAATTGCGGCGGGATCATGCCGGTTCGCAGCGGGTGCATCCCGGTAAAGAAAGCGTTGCGCCCCGCCGTACAACTCTGCTCGGCGTAGTAGGTCATGAATTTCGCGCCTTCCTGGGCGATGCGATCGATATTCGGCGTTTCACCCACTGCAAGGCCCTGGTGATAGATGCTCGGCTGCATCCAGCCGATGTCATCGGCCATGATGAACATGATGTTGGGTTTCTTGTCGGCCGCTTGAGTCACTGTCGACAGGCTGGCTGCACCGGCAAGACTGCTTAACGCCAATCCCGTCAGTACAAGTTTTCTCAGTTTCATGAACTTGATCCTCTTCCAGTTGATTCACATAACTACCCATCTCGGATACGTCGTGCTCTCATCTCTCAAGGCTCAAAAACTTCAACTGCCCCATCCTTAATACTGACGGTCATCCGTCACGGGTGCGGCTTCCTTAAATATGTTGAGCTTTGACCGCAATGGCGTTTGGCTCCAGTCCTATGCATACCCAGTGTTCAGCCCTACCATTAACCGGATGGTGAGTATAGACGCGCCTTTACAAGGAGTCGGCCGCAAAGCCGCCCCTCCATGGATCACATCATTTCAGCGCTTTGCCTGCGCGACATCGCCGCAGAAAATATCGACGCTGCCATCTTCGGGTGATGTACGCACGACGATGGAATATTTTCCGGAAAGCAACTCTGACGTGGCGATAGGCGCATTACGGTAAAAACTCCAACCATTGGACCCGGCTTCATTTTTTGTATTGACCTTATCGTTCATTGCATAGGCGACAGGTCCGGGTTGCTGACAGCTGCCTTTGTTGATGAAGGTGTAAATGCGCGGCGGCAGGAGGGTTCCGGTCGGAACGCCAGTGATATAGAAATCAAAATTGGTTTGGTTGCCTTCGGCTGTCAGTGTGGCGTTGCCCGTCTGGCCCGCATTGCGGTGGGTGGCAGCCAGAGGCAGATTCATTGAATGGTTTGAAGCCGTGCTGCAACCGAAAAGACCTGCCATGAGTAGCGCGAGTGGAACGATGCGGGTATTCATAACAACCTCCAAAAGTGGAAGAAGTGCATGGGGGAACATTGGGTATAGCTCATTAATAAATGGGCTGTACCTCAATAAATCCGCATTGGACAACTTCGCACCTGTCACCCGGCGATCAGGCAAAAAATAGAAGAAACGCTGACAGTGTCATCTGTCCCTGGCTTTCACGCCTCCATGATCTTGACCAACAGACTTTCGCGCTGGCAAACGTCGGCCTCCACTGCCCTCACTTCTTTCATGAACACCTCTACCGCGGGTGGCAGCGAACGTTCCTTGAGATAAATGAAGCCGTACCGGGTACGCAGTGCGAGGTCCTGAACAGGTAACGGCACGATTTCACCCGCCGACAATTCGCGCTCGAACGTCGACAGATTCCCCAGCGCCAGGGAGTTGCTGTTCTCGACGAACTTCACGATTTGCATGGGGACATCAATTTCGATGGCCGGTACGAAGTCTCCGGTCAGCGCATCATAGGCACCGGCGCAGCCCAGCGTTGCCGGAAGCAAATGGGTCGCCAATCGCAAGGGAATGCGCGAGGCCACCCAGGGGTAATCGAGTGTTTGTGCCAGCGTCAGGGAACGGTTTTGCGCAAGCAGCGGATGGTCCGGGCGGCAGAACAGGCGGCCTTCATGCTCCCCCAACAGCTCGCAGGTGAGTTCTTCCCGGCCTTGCAACGTGCTGATTTCAGCGATGCCCAGATCCACCACGCCGGTTGTGACCTGGTGAGCCACCTCCCGCCACCCGGCCACATGGGCCGTCACCCTGATTTGCGGATGTCGGGCATGCATCCGCGCGATGCCGGCGTAGCCGCTGATGATGCTGGGGTAAGGACCGAAAGCGACTTTCAGTGCGCCGATATCCCCACCCGCCAGTAAGGCGATGTCACGCCGCAGGTCCTGCTCCGCCACCAACAGGCGCCGACTCTTCTCCTGAAGCAAATGACCAAATGCAGTCAATACAACTCCATCGGTGCGTCGATCGAACAACGTGACCCCGAGTTCGCGCTCCAGCAACTGGATGCTTTTACTCAGCGCCGGCTGAGAAACACCCAATGCCTTCGCTGCCCGGCCAAAATGTGCGTGCTCGATCAATGCCAAAAACTGACGTAGACGGTTCGGCGTCATCTCATAACCTTTATGTTATCGAAAGCCTTTAAAACAGAATTTTTCGGAATTAAATCAATATGCTATTCATGGTTCGACGGGTCAAGCCGAGAACGCAGAACACTTGCGTTGCCTTGACGCCCCTGGACATTTCATCTGGCGCAGGAACCTTTCATGTACAACAAGACCCTCCATCTGGCACTGGCGATCGCACTGGGCGGTGGCATCAGCCCTTGCGTTTTCGCTGCCGATGCAAACGGCGCAGCTTCCGATCCGGCTCCATCGCAAAACGTGCACTTCGACAGCAAGGGCAAGGCGCCTTCGTCCTACACGGTCGACATGCAGAACACTGTGCGCAAGACACTCCCCTTTGCAGACAAGCGCGACCTTGAAGAAGCGAAAAAAGGCTTCATCGCCGCACCGCCCTACAAGAAGATCATGGCCGACGCCGGGAACGTCGCGTGGAACATGGGGAGCTACAACTTCCTGAATGAAGGCAAGGATTACGACAGCATCAATCCGTCGCTGCAGCGTCAGGCGGTGCTCAATACGGCCTATGGCCTCTATGAAGTCGTTCCGGAAAGGATTTACCAGGTGCGCGGGTTTGACCTGGCCAATATCACGTTCATCAAGGGCGACACCGGCTGGATTGTCTTCGACACGCTGCTGTCGAAGGAGACCGCCAGGGCCGCCCTGGACTTCATCAACGAAAAACTGGGCAAGCGCCCGGTCGTGGCGGTGGTGATCTCCCACTCCCATGCCGATCACTTTGGCGGAATCCGCGGCGTGGTCGACGAGGCCGATGTGCGCAGCGGCAAGATCCCGCTGATTGCGCCGCAAGGCTTCATGGAGCATGCCGTGGCTGAAAACGTCTATGCCGGCAACGCCATGAACCGGCGCGCGTTCTTGCAATATGGCTTGCTGTTGCCGCACAGCCCGTACGGTCATGTCGACATGGCCATTGGTAAAAATGCTTCGATTGGCAACATGGGGCTGATCGAGCCTAACCGTTACATTGCCAAAGATTTCGAAACACTGACCATCGACGGTATCGAAATGGAGTTCCAGAGCACGCCGGGCACTGAAGCGCCTGCGGAGATGAATACCTGGTTCCCACAGTTCAAGGCGTTCTGGGCCGCCGAAAACATCACCGGCACCATCCATAACATCTATACCTTGCGCGGCGCCCTCGTCCGCGACCCACTGGTCTGGTCGAAGAACATCAACAATGCCCTGTATCGCTACGGTCAAACGGCAGACGTCATGTTCGCCTCCCACAGCTGGCCACGCTGGGGCAACGAGCGGATTCAGGATGTGATGCGCGCGCAACGCGATGCCTATGCCAACCTGAACAACGCCGTGCTGCATGCCGCCAACCAGGGCGTCACCATCAACGAGATTCAAAACGTCTACAAGTTGCCCGAAAGCCTGAAAAACAACTGGGCCACCCATAGCTACCACGGCTCTGAAGAACACAACAGTCGTGCCGTGATCAACCGTTACCTGGGTTACTGGGATGCCAATCCGGCGACGCTGATGCCGCTGTCGCCAAAGGACTCGGCCCCGCTCTACGTCGAAATGATGGGAGGCGCCGACAAGATCATGGCCAAGGGGCAATCCTTGTTCGACCAGGGCAAGTACCGCGAAGCCTATGAAATCCTCAACAAGCTGGTGTATGCCGAACCGCAGAACAGCAAGGCCAAGGACTTGCTCGCGGATGTCTATGAGCAAGTCGGTTATCAGAAGGAAAGTGCCGGCGTGCGCAACAGTTTCCTCTCGGCCGCCTATGAACTGCGCCATGGCATGCCCAAGGGGCTGCCGCCAAAAACCGGCGGCCCCGACATGATTCGCGGCATGAGCACCGAGTTATGGCTCGAATACCTGGGCATCGCCCTTGATGGCAGTAAAGTCGCCGATCAACACTTCATCTTCAATCTCAAGACGCCCGATAACGGCGAGCAGTTCGTGGTGGAGTTAAGCAACTCGACATTGACCAATATCAAGGGGCAACAAGCCAGCAATGCCGACCTCACCATCACCCTTGACCGTGCTGATCTGGAAGGCGTGATGGCCCGCAAGACCGGATTCGATCAACTCGTCGCAGCCGGCAAGGCCACCGTCGAAGGCAACCGCAAACCGTTCGAAATGTTAATGGCGGCGATCACCCCGTTTACCCCGACCTTTGAACTACTGCCAGGCACCCAGCAGTAATCAACAAGGGCTGCGCTTCATCCTGCGCCGGGGTGAAGCGCTTTGGCGCTCTACTTCGCGACCCTGAATAAACAATAACGAGCAAGGATGGTGCTATTCATAAGTTGTTCCTTCCAATATCGAGAATATGAACTACCACTTATGTGTGACCCCGCCAGGCCGGTTAAACGTAATTCAGGTTTTTCGACGTTCGTTAATTCACCTTTATTCGAAAATGCACACTTGCCGGGATTTGATCCATGCAAATCAGAATAGGTGCACTGCCTGCCTTTACGGTCGGAATTCGGCGATATCGCAGTGCGGGGAGTTTCTTGCCACACCAAAGCGACTTCAGCCAAGGAGCACACTGCATCATGAATCTGTCCCGAAACTTGCTCATCGGTGCCGCCGTGGCCGGGCTTTTGCTCGGCGGTTGCACCTCCAAAGTCACTGAACAGGCGCAGTACTCCGGCTACCTGTCCAACTACGACAATCTGCAGGAAGTCACCACGCCCAGCGGCGGCACGGCGATGCGCTGGGTGAGCCCGTCGTGGAACCCCAATGCCTATGACACGGTAGCGTTCGAGCGACTGGAACTGTATCCGGCGCCCAAGCCCAATGAGCGGGTCAACCAGCAGACACTCGATGACATCCGGGACTACATGTCCAACAGGGTCAAGGCGACGCTGGGGCAGAAATACCGGATGGTCCACCACACGAGTGCCGCGCCAAAAGGTTCGAAAACCTTGATCCTGCGCGCCGCGATTACCGGTGTGAGCGCCTCCAACGAAGGCATGAAATGGTATGAAGTGGTGCCCATCGCGGCCGTCGTCGGGGCGACACAGGCGGCCACCGGTCACCGCGATCAGGACACCGAGCTGTATATCGAGGCCGAGCTCATCGACGCGAAAGACAACCAGACCGTGGCCAGGGTCGTGCGCAAGGTGTTCGGCAAGCAGCTGTCCAACGAAACCCAGAAAATCACCGCCCAGGACTTCAAGGCGGCGATTGACAAGTTGAACGTCGATCTCTGGGCATTCATCCGCAGTTGAACCCCTGATTCAACCGCCAATCGACGTTGGCGGTTGAATCGCTTCCCAGTAGAGGAATAGCTGACATGGCTTCCCATGCATTGCTTCGACTCACAAATCTGCACAGACCTTTAATCGTCGCAGCGCTCATCGCCAGCGCGCTTGCGTTGAGCGCTTGCGCAACGGTGGATGCCCAGACGACCGCCTACGTCGGGGTCGAGCACCCTGCCCCGACCCTGCCCAGCGAAGTCCAGATACTACGCACGGAACCGACGCGACCCAGTGTGCGTTTGGGCGAAATCCTGATCGACGCCAGTGTCGACCCGGCACCTCCCATCACCCAGGTCGAACAGAAGCTGCGCGAAGAAGGCGCCAAACTGGGTGCAGACGCGGTGGTGGTGGTTTACGACCAAATCCAACCCGTCGCCGCTTACGTGACCGGTCCTTTGTGGAACCGCGACATCGATACGATCCAGGGCCGCAAGCTCAAAGGCATTGCCATCAAATACCAATGACGAGGTGCACAGCAATGAAAGCAATCCTGTCCTGGCTGACGGTCACTTTGGCGACTGTCTTGATCAGTGCCTGTTCCGCCGTGGGATCGAACGATGGCGGTGCCGGTGAAATGGAGATTCGCTCGGGCAAGATCGAGCAGATATCGCTGACGCAGATGCAGACCAATCACGACAGTGGCGTCGGCGCCGTACTCGGAGGCCTTGGCGGCCTCGGTATCGGCAGCCTGATCGGCAGTGGCACCGGGCGCGACGTCGCCATGGTCGCCGGCGCACTCGCCGGGGCGGTGGGCGGCAATTACGCAGAGAAGAAAAAGTATGACCAGCCGGTAGCGGCGCAGCAGGTCATCGTGCGGGTGAAAAGTGGCGTACTGGTATCGATCACCCAACCGATCAATCCGGCCCTGAGCAAAGGCATGAACGTTTACATCGAAGGCTCGGGGAATAATGCCCGGGTGCTGCCACAGGGCGGGTAGTGGCCACGCCTGGAGCGGTAAACCGCCGTTGATCAGGCAGCCCAAGGTATCTTCGCTGGCAAGCCAGCGCCCACAGAGAACGCGTGTTCACCCTCGTTTTGTGAGCGACGCAAAACCCTGTGGGAGCCGGCTTGCCGGCGAAGGCGTTTTCCAGGCCGGCGCATGACATAAGGCCGTCAACCTAATCATTACAACAAAAATGAATTAACTTACCATTGTGTAATATTACTCAGCACGATAGATTCATTCGCAATCTGTAATGACCTGGAAAGACAATGAAACCTTGCGTAAAAAGCCTGGTGCTCGAACTGCTGGTGGCTAAAAACGGCGTTCCCTTGCAGGTCAGGGAAGCCATCGTCGCCTGCGAGCTATTCGGCATCAGTGAAAACAACGTCCGGGTCACCTTGGCGCGCCTCACTATCGAAGCATTGCTGGAAGGTGCGGGCCGAGGAAGTTATCAGCTGGGGCCAAAGGCCAGGGACATCTCGGCGCAGTTGTTCGAGTGGCGCAACGTGGAGCAGTATCTGCGGCCGTGGGACGGCAGTTATCTGATGGTGGCGTGCAACGCCCTGGGGCGCAGTGATCGCAACATCTTGCGCCAGCGTGAACGTGCCCTGCACATGCTGGGTTTCGCGGAGCTGGACAAAGACCTGTACGCGCGCCCGAACAATATCTCGCCTGATATCGAGTCGTTGCGTCGACGTTTGATCGAACTCGGCCTGGAACCGGCAGCACTGGTTTTCCAGGCCCTGGGCTTCGAAGAGGCGCAGACGCAGCGAATACAAAACCTGTGGAAGGGTGAGTTGCTCGACGACAGCTACCGCCGCCATTGCGAGCAATTGGAAAGCTGGACGCTGCGCGCCGGGCAACTGAAACCGGACATGGCCGCACGCGAATCTTTCATCCTCGGCCGCGAAGGCATCCGCCAGATCGTCTTCGATCCCCTGCTACCGGAACCTATGGTCGATGTGGCGCTGC
Source organism: Pseudomonas laurylsulfatiphila (assembly GCF_002934665.1). Classification (GTDB taxonomy): domain Bacteria; phylum Pseudomonadota; class Gammaproteobacteria; order Pseudomonadales; family Pseudomonadaceae; genus Aquipseudomonas; species Aquipseudomonas laurylsulfatiphila. Next base: position 981,022 of record NZ_NIRS01000001.1, read on the forward strand.
GCACGGAGTTCTTTGCCTGCACCCAGCGTTTCGTGGATCACGGCCACCAGATCTGGCGCACCTTTCTGCAACAGCCCTGAAGACTCAACTGACTCATCACCCGGACCGGTACCTGGCCCTTGATGTCGAGGATAGACATGCATAACAAAACCAAAATCAGCGATATTCTCAGCCGCGACGAAATCAAATCCTTCAGCGAACGCTCAGACCTCTGGGGTGCCTGGGCGGTGGTGTCTACCTGGGGCGTGTTGGCCTTGACCTTTACAAGCCTGGCCTGGGCCCGCGAACTCCTGCCCTGGTGGGGATTCAGTCTCGCCCTGATCGTGGCTGTCGTGATTATTGCCGGACGCCAGTTGTGCTTTGGCATTTTGCAGCACGACGCCGCGCACGGGACATTGTTCAAGAGCAAATGGTGCAATGACGTACTGGTCGACTGGATGTGCGCCCGGCCGATCTGGAACGAGCTGCGCAAATATCGTCCCTATCACCTGACTCATCACGCCAAGACCTCTTGCGTCGACGATCCCGATCTCTGCCTGGTTGCCGGATTGCCTACGACGCGCAGCTCCATGATGCGCAAGTGCCTGCGTGATCTTTCAGGTATTACCGGCCTCAAGTTCCTGGCGGGACGCGTGCTGATGGATGCCGGCGTGCTGCAGTGGTCGCTCACCAGCGATATCCGCCGCCTGCCGCAGGCAGGTCGTCGCTGGTGGGACTACCCACGGACCTTCTTCAGAAACGCCAGCGGCATGCTGCTCACTAACGGCCTGCTCCTTGCCGCATTCTGGATCAGTGGACAGGCGTGGTTGTACGGCGTGTGGGTGCTGGCCTATATCACGCCGTTCCCGTTGTTCATCCGCATTCGCTCCATGGCGGAACATGCCTGCCTGGAATCAGGCACGGACGTCCTTCGCAATACGCGAACCACACAGGCCGGTTTGATCGCCCGCGCTTGCGTGGCGCCTATCCGGGTCAACTTTCACATTGAGCACCATCTGATGGCATCGGTGCCGTATTTTCGCCTGCCGAAGTTGCATGCTCTTTTGCGACAGCGCGGCATCGTGCCGCCACCGCCCACTTACTGGCAGGTGCTCAAGCGTGTGAGCCAGCGAATTCACACCGCCTGATGGATGAATACTGTTCGCCTCAGACTCAAAAGCCGAAGTACACAAATGCCGTGGCTGCCGCCATACCCCACGCGAGCAACGCCATGACCGTTGAATTTTGCGGCAACCCGGATTCGCTCAATCGCTGAAAACCGGGCCTCGCAACACCGGCCTGTACGTAATAACCCAGCCTGATTGCCCGGTAGGTTTGCCGCAGGCCGACCAACAGAAACAGGGTGATCAGACCAAGGGCAAGTCCTCGCCTGATAGCCGGTTTAGCCAAGGCTGCAAGGTGATCCTGCTCGCAGGCAACGCTATTGAGTTGCACAACGGTAATTCGTTGATAGTCCGTCGAAGAGCGCTTTTGCCCCATCTGGATCGCCGCCTGTTGCTCCAGATCCAGCACCTGATACTTCCAGAGTGTTGACGATCCTTCTCGGCAGAAGGTAAACGCGGCAGGGCTTGATACGGAGATAATGCAAGCGTCATTGATATCCAGTTTTTCCAGCGTTTCCATGGCTGACCTGGTGAAGTCCAGGTCCAAGACCGAAGCGGCCCCGGTAGCAGAAGCCGCGACCGAAACCAGTAGGCTGCTCAAGATGCAGATGGCTGAAATGTTCACGGCCAGGTTCCCCTTTTCCATTTTTTTGATTTCGCAGCTCGGTTCCAGCCTGCTTTGTTGAGCTCCAGTACGCTGCTGGCACCCCGATTCACGATGGGTCATTGAGTGGAAGAAAAAAGGGAGGGCATCCATTGCCCTCCCTCCGTGGTCCACGCTCCTTGCGACAGTGTTTGTCAGAACCTCAAGAGGCCAGAATGAAGTCGGCGGCCGAGACGGTGTTCGGGTCGGCCACACCTACCAGGGTGATGGAGCCAGCGCCGAAGTTGAGCAACGTATCCGCACCGAGATCGACGACATTGACACTGGTGTTGAAGGTCGCAGCCGTGATGTTGAGTGCGGCGAAATTGAGCAGATCCTGGCCTCCGGCCGCGTTGGCATCAAAGCCGATGATCCGATCGTTGCCGAAGGCCAGTCCGAACACGAACATATCGTTACCACTGCTGGCATCCATCGTGTCGTTGCCTGCCCCGCCAGCAACACTGTCGTTGCCGGCACCACCATCGAGGAAGTCGTTGCCGGCCCCTCCCAGCAATGTGTCGTTGGCGTCGCCGCCGAAGAGGGAGTCATTACCCACCCCACCGGTGATGACGTTGTTCGACGCGTTGCCGCTGCCGACGAAGTTGCCGACTCCGGTGTAGAGCAGATGCTCGGCATCGGTACCCAGTGTGTAGCTGGCCAGTGACGTCTGTACGGAATCCGCCCCCTCACCCGCCGACTCAACCACCAGGTCGAAGGCTGAATCGACGATGTAGCCATCGTTGCCGACGCCACCGATCATCGCGTCATTACCTGTACCGCCAGTGAGGATGTCGTTGCCAAGGCCACCCAGCAATGTGTCGTTGCCGCCACCGCCGTTGAGGTTGTCATTACCCACCCCACCGGTCATGACGTTGTTCGACGCGTTGCCGTTGCCGGTGAAGTTGCCGGCTCCGGTGTAGAGCAGATGCTCGACATTGGCGCCCAGTGTGTAGCTGGTCAGCGACGTCTGTACGGAGTCCGCACCCTCACCCGCCGACTCAACCACCAGGTCGAAGGCTGAATCGACGATGTAGCCATCGTTGCCGACGCCACCGATCATCGCGTCATTACCCGCACCGCCATTGAGGATGTCGTTGCCCGCGCCACCCAGCAATGTGTCGTTGCCGGCTCCGCCGTTGAGGCTGTCATTACCCACTCCACCGGTCATGACGTTGTTTGACGCGTTGCCGTTGCCGGTGAAGTTGCCGGTTCCGGTGAAGAGCAGATGCTCGACATTGGCGCCCAGTGTGTAACTGTTCAGCGACGTCTGTACGGAATCCTCACCCTCACCCGCCGACTCAGTCACCAGGTCGAAGGCTGAATCGACGATGTAGCCATCGTTGCCGGCTCCGCCGACCATCGCGTCATTACCCGCACCGCCAATGAGGAGGTCGTTGCCGAGCCCCCCCATCAAGGTGTCGTTACCGGCTCCGCCGTTGAGGGTGTCATTACCCGTCCCACCGGTGATGACGTTGTTCGACGCGTTGCCGGTGCCGACGAAGTTGGCGGCGCCGAGGTAGAGCAGATGCTCGACATTAGTGCCCAGCGTGAAGCTGGCAAGCGTGGTCTGTACGGAATCCTCACCCTCACCCGCCAACTCGACCACCTGGTCGCCGACTGAATCGACGATGTAGCCATCATTGCCGACTCCACCGATCATCGCGTCATTGCCCGTACCGCCATTGAGCACGTCATTGCCTTCCTCGCCATTGAGGAAGTCGTTGCCGTCCCCGCCGTTGAGAAGGTCGTTGCCAAGGCCGCCAAACAACTGGTCGACACCACCCAGGCCATTGAGCGTATCGTTCCCGCCCAAGCCAAACAGCACATCGCTACCTGCGGTACCGTTGAGGGTGTTCGCCAGGGCGTCACCCGTTTGCACCGCACCCAGCAGCACGACCAGCGCCGTCGCCGCAGAGGTCACCGACTCCAGCGTGCCGAAGCCATCGGTGTAGCGTGCGATCACCCGCAGTTGCTGGTTGATCTGCGCCGCGCCCGGGGTGAAGTTCACGCCAGTCGCGCCGGCGATATTGGTGAAGGTAGTCCCGGTACCTTGCTGCCACTGGTAGCTGAATGTGCCCACCCCGTCCGGATCGACGATCCCGGCCGTCTGTGCGGTCAGCACCTGACCTTGAGTCGGTGTGGTATCGCTGATCAGCAACGCGCCTGTCGGTGCATCGTTGACGTTGACCACCGGTGCAGTGGCATCGGACGCAACGCTTTCGGCGACACCGAAGTCATCGACGTAACTGACCACCACCCGCACCTGATTACCGACCTGAGCCTGGGCAAGCGTGAGCGTGCTACCGGTGGCCCCGGCGATGTTGACGAAGTTGACGCCGTTGGTCACCTGCCACTGGAAGGTGAACTGCGGATTGCTCAGTCCATCGACATCGATGATGGTCGACGGGTCAGCGGTCAACACCTGGTTCTGCGTCGCAAGGCCAGTAACGGTCGGCCCGGCAGTCGGTGCGTTGTTCGCCGACGAACTGACGAACTCCAGCGTACCCTTGGCATCCTGATACACCGCCCGAACACGGATGTTCAGACCGGCGACATCATCCGCCACCAGATAGGTGGCGCCGATCGCCCGCGATACCTCGCCGGCGGCGACAAAGGTGATGTCTTCATAGACACCCGAGCCCGCAACGTTTTCGACCTGCCAGTAGTAAGCCACCGGACCGGTAACCGCGCCGGTCAGATTGCCCGCTCCCACGTTGTCCAGGTCGCGGATCGACTGATCGCTGACGCGCAACAACTGGCCGGCGACAGGCGTATCCTCACGCGCACCGGTGGCATTATCAAGGATCGCCAGACGCCCCACAGGACCGCTGTTTACCGCGGTGCCGACGCCGGACGCCTGCGCCTGGTCAGCGAACTGCAGACGCTCGACGCCGGTCAGGCGATCGACGCCATCACGGCCCGCCACCAGGTCGGTCACGATGACGGCATTGCCGTCGAGGGTGACGCTGTACTCCGACGCATTACCGGAATACACCGCGGTGTCGAAGTTGTCAGTGCCGGTCAGAATCTCCCGCACGATGACCAACTGGCCCGGGTTGTAAGTACCATTGAGCATTGCCTGGACCATCGGCGCCATGCTGTCGAACGTGGCGATTTCCGCACCAGTGCCATCAGCGTTGGCCCGTACGCTGATGCGTACGTTCAACCACTTGTCACCATCGATGATGTCGTCACCACCGCGACCTTCGATAAGGTCGCTGCCGCTGCCACCGAGGATGATGTTGCCGCCGTCGAAGAACGTCGCTCCGACTGGCAACAGACCCGCCAGACCGTTGATCAGGTTGATGTTGGTCAGCACACTGCCGGTTGCACCCGCGGTGGGTAGCGATGTCGCATCTTCGTTGTCACCGCGCAGGAAGTCACCGTGGGACGATCCCGACAGACCTTCCATGATGTCGAACCGCACCAGCGCCGAAGCACCCGAACCCGGCACCGGTGGCACATCGAAGAAGCGATCGCTGTAATCGATGGTCACGCCCTGGGCGAGATCCTTGAAGGTCGACCAGTCATAGCCGGAGCCGCCGATATAGCGGTCACCCATGCCGAGACTGCCGACCATGATGTCGTCACCGCCTTCGCCGTTGAACTTGTCGTTCTCGTTACCGCCGACGAATACATCGTGGCCGATCACAGGGTCGTTGCCGAGTGGGTCGAAGTTGTCGCCAGGTGCACCGTCCGAGGTGCCCTTCTCGATCCAGTCGTCGCCTTCGTTACCCATGTCCTGTTCGTTGGCCTTGCTGCCCAGGATGAAGTCGTTGCCCTGGCCACCAATGGCTTCGGAGGCGTCCTCACCGGTCACGATGAAGTCGTTGCCGAACCCGCCAATGATCAGGTTGACGCCGTTGCCTCCGTGCAGCACGTCGTTGCCGTCGCCACCCTGGATGTTATCGTCGCCACCGGTGTCGGTGATGATGTCGTCGCCGGTACCACCACGCAGTTGGTCGTTGCCGTCACCGCCATCGATGCGATCGTTGCCGCCATCGCCCCAGACCGTGTCATCACCTTCACTGGAGATGAGGATGTCGTTGTTATCGGTGCCACCCAGCACGATGTGCTCGGCACCGTTGTAGCGGATGTAGTTGGTGTCTGCCCCCACGGTCAGCGGGTTGTCGCGGAACACCACCTGCTCGCCGTTCGGGCCGAGCGGATCAACGGAGACCAGGCCTTCGTTGAATTGCTTGCCCTGGTCCACTTCCAGGTAGAACCCCGGATCCGAGAACACCAGGCCCGGCAAGTGCGTGGCCGACGTGTTGGCCATGATCAGCTTGGCGAACGAGTTGCTTTCAAGTTCGGCATTCATCGACAGGCCAGAGGTACGCTCCAGGTAGTAGAAGCGATCGCCGTCCTGCAGTTTTTCCAGCTGGTTCTCGAACACGAAGTTGAAGGTCGAGCCGAGCATGCCGCCGAACGGAGTTTTCTGTTCGGCCAGGCCGCCAATCCACATATCGATGGCATCGACGCCTGTGATCGTCACCCCCTTCAGGTCATCGGCAGTACCCGCGATCCCATCCCTGCCAGGCAGTGTCACGTTGGCCCAGGCACCGCTGCCGTTGAGGAAGTCCAGGCGGTCAGCCGGCGCCCCCGCACCACCAAATACCAGCGCCAGCGCTGCAGCGCGTTTGCCTTCCAGTGTGGTCGCCCCGGTGATCGTGTCATGCGTGCCATAGGCGGCGATGAAGTTGATCAACGACTCCGGATGCTTGAGGTGCTGCACCAGGTCGACCCAGCTGTTGTACGGCTTGAGTTGGGTGTCACCGGTTTGACTGTAGATGTCGCGGCGGAACGCGTTGAGTGAAGGAATCCCCACGTCGCGGCCACGGGCGATATTGAGCGCCGGCAGGTCAAGCGGCAGGCCGAGCAGGTTGTTGCGCAGCGCCTCGGTGACGAACTCGTCGATTTCGTTACCGGTTTGCCGAGTCACCCCACGCACGATTGCACTGGTCGCATCCTCTGGCGATACGCCACTGGCGGCATACGCCAACGGGTTGAGGAACGCCGCGATCAAGCCCATTTGCTGATCGGGATTGGCGCTGGCCGGATCGCCTATCACGTTGAAGTCGATATCGTAGCGATCGACAGTCTCGGTCAGCATCGAGTGGCCAAACCGGTACACGGTGTGGGCGAACTCGGCGACGATCGAGGCATCGAGGTCGACGTCATAGACCTGGGTCGGTGCGAAGAACAGGTCGATGTTGGGCTGGATGGTCCGCGCAAACTCCTCGAACACCAGGTGCTGATACTGCATCTCGGTGCCGAACTTGGCAGCCTGGAACAAGCGCTCGCCATTCCACTGCAGCGCATCGAACTCGGCTTGGGTGGCAGGCAATGCGGTCACCGGATTGAGCAGCCACTCGTTGAGGAAGGCCACGTCACCCGAATCGAGCACGGTGTCCTTGGTCTGCTGGACCAGGCGGTTGTGCTCGGAGTGGAAGATCGCATGCACCGCGGTCAGGCCGATGTTCTCGTTGACCCGACCGTCGCCGGCGATGTAGTGAGCATCGAGCAGTTCGTTGTCATAGGTCAGGTTGTTGCCGCCAGGGCCAACAGGCTGCGTATTGCCGACATCGGCGTCAGCGTCCGCCAGCAGAACCCCACCGACAACGACCGGCACAGCGTTGTGAGCGATGTCGTTAAGGAAGGCATGGCCGGTGCGCACTGCGTTCACGAGGCTGACCGGACTGGCCGGATTGCCTTCGACAAGCGTAGTGACGTCATCGGCGGTGCCGGCAATGCCGTCTACCCCGTTGTTGACCCGAATGACAATCTGCGGGAAGCCGTTCGGCCCCTTGAGGAAATTGCCATAGGCGTCAGTCGCCAGCAGCGGACCGCTGTCGATATCGGCGTCGGTCAGATTGATACCGAGAACGTCACGTGCTTGCGCCTTGACCACCTTCCAGGTCGCCATGCCACCGATTTCGGTGTCGTCTGCGGTTCCATACTTGCCATCCAGCCCCAGGTCAACATTAGTGATCAACCTGCCTGTCGCGACAGGGCCGTCGGCGGTCAGTTCATAACCGCGCAGGAACACCTGATGCGACGGGTGCGAGCTGTAGGTCTGGTTCTGGTCCACGAACGGCGTGGTGGTGTTGGTTTGCTCATGGATGTCGTCGGCGGTGCCGAGAACACCATCAGGCCCTGGCTGGTTGGTCGCGCGGGTCAGGACCATGAAGTTGGTCGGGCTACCTGCGACAAACAGTGGATCATCCTCATTCAGCGGGATGAAGACAGTGCCCGAGCCGCCTTTGGTCACCAGGTCCAGACCATGGTCGAAGAACTGCCCGAAGAAGGTCATCCAGGCGTTGAACGGAGCTGACAGCCCCGCATCCGCCGCGGTGTTTTCGAACAGGTACACATCGTGATCATCGGCAGTACCGAACTGACCATCCATGCCTGGGCTTGCGACTATCCGTACGCCATCCTTGAGTACGTCGTCATTACCCGCACCCACCACGCCGAAGTCGAGATGACCGTTCAAGCCCGGGTCGAATGCCGTGGCATAGGCCGCCGGGTTGTTCGACGTCTGGTCGACGATCAGGTTACTGATGGTGCGCGGCTGTGAGTCAATCACAAGGCCGCCGTTGCTCGCATACGTCGTTCCCCCTTCCGCAGGATTGAAGACCGGATCGCTCAAGCGCGGAAAGACGTTGTCGGCAGCACCAAACTCGGTGTGATTATTGCCGTTGAGGTTCAGCAGGTTGTTGTTCGACCCGTCGACCGCCCGCAGGCCCAATGGCGCGCGAATGTTCGGGATCAGCGAGAGGATGTCCTGACCAGACGCTTCAGCCTCGGCAATCTTGATCTGGTCAAGAATGAAGTTGAGGTCGGAGCGAACCATGTGCAGGCCCGCGCCACCCGCGGTGGCATCCACGACCGGTACTGGCGCCGTCGGTACGACCGGTGTGCCCGGAGCCACCACGGAGGTCGGCTGCGAGAACATCATTTCAGTGGTGCCATGGGCATCCTGATAGATCGCCTTGACGCGCAACGACAGCCCGGCAAGGTCGGGAGAGACCTTGAACGAGGTGCCATCGGCACTCTGGAACGCCAGGTCACCGGCCGGCAACAGGATGATGTCCTCGAAAATGCCACTGCCTGGAGTTGCCTCGAACTGCCAGTAGTAGGACACGGAGCTGTTGATCAAGCCCAGCGGATTACCCGCCGTGATGTTGTCGGCATCGCGCAGCCCGGCCACGCTGACAGTCAGCGTGTCGCCCACGACGATCGCGCCGCCGTTGCCATCGGTGATAGTCGGACTGCCAGTCGGTTGGGCATTGAGCCCGTCCACCAGCACTTGCTGGTTATCGGCGAACTGCAGGCGTTCGATATGCAGCAGGGTATCGGCGCCGTCACGGCCCGCTACGCTGTCTGTCACGGTATAGACGTCGTCCGCCAGATCGGCGGTGCCGCGATCGTCGACGGTCACCGTGTACTCGCTCTGAAGCCCGGAGTAAATGGCAGTGTCGAAGGCCGCCCCGCCGGTCGAAGTGCCGGGCAGGATTTCCCGCACGGCCTTGAGCTGACCGGGGTTAATGGTACCGTCCAGCATGAGCGGAATCATATCGACCATGCTGTCGAAGGAGGCGATTTCGGGACCGGTATGGTTGACGTCAGCCGGATCATAAACGGCAATCCTGACGTTGATCCATTTGTCGCCGTCGATCAGGTCATCGCCGCCGCGACCTTCGATCAGGTCACTGCCATCGCCGCCGAGGATGATATTGCCAGTGGCAAAACCGGTGACCGGCAAGCCGGCATCGGCCAGGAACTGGTCCAGTCCGCGGATCAACGCCACATTGGTCAGCGCACTGCCCGTGGCACCACCGTGGTTGACGATTGTGACTGCATCAACATCATCGCCTTTGAGCACATCACCGAAACTCGAACCGGACAGACCTTCGACCTCGGCAAAACGGTCGAGAATCGAGGCCGGCGAGGCGCCGACCGGATTGAACACCCCGGCATTCTGGTTTGGTGCATTGCCGTGTGGCTGCGCCAGCGCGGCCAGGCTCAGGTCAACGGTCACGCCGATCTTGTCATTCTTGTAGGTGACCCAGTCGAAGCCGGACATGCCGTCCATCTTGTCCTGGGCATCGCTGCCGACAAAGATGTCGTCGCCACCCTCGCCGATCATTTCGTCGAAGCCACCGCCACCGACAAAGATATCGTTGCCGATCACATCGTCAGTGAGCAATGGCGAGAAGTTGTCGCCAGGCGCACCGTCCTGGGTGCCCTTCTCGATCCAGTCATCACCTGCGTTGCCGGTAGGAGGCAGGTTGGTCTTGGCACCGAGGATGAAGTCGTCACCCTGGCCACCGAAGGTGGTGGTGATGTCTTCGGTGGTGATGATGAAGTCCTGGCCATCGCCCCCCAGGATCAGGTTGCCAGCAACCAGCATGCTGCCGGCCACGATCACATCGTTACCGGCATTACCTTCCAGACGGTTGTCGCCAAACGAGTCGGAGATGATGTCATCACCCGCGCCACCCAGCACCGCATCGTTCCCCGCACCGCCTTCGAGGCGGTCGTTCCCGGCATCGCCGTAAAGGGTGTCATCGCCGTCACCGGAGATGATGATGTCATTGCCGGCGGTGCCGCCCATGACAACATGGTCTTCACCGGTGTACTGCAGATAATTGGTGTCCGGACCAACGGTGTCCGGGTTGTCGCGGATCACCAGCGGCACGATCTCCACGCCGTCGATCATGATGCCGCCCGTCGGATCGGCGCGGCCGCCCACACCCAGGCCGGTGAACTGATGGGTCTGATCCACTTCGAGGGTGAACGTTGGCGTCAGGAACACGGTGTTCGACAGGTGGGTGACATCGGAGTTGAGCATGATCAGCTTGGCAAAGGAGTTGTTCTCAAGCTCCGTGCCGAAGTTCAGGCCCGCGGTACGCGACAGATAGTAGAAACGGTCGCCGTTCTGCAACGCCTCCATCTGGGTTTCAAACACGAAGTTGAACGTCGAGCCGAGCATGCCGCCGAACGGCATTTTCTGTTCGGCGAGGCCGCCGACCCAGAAGTCGATGTCGTCGACGCCCGTGATCGTCACACCTGTCTGGTCATCTGCGGTTCCCAGTATCCCGTCCTTGCCGACCGTCGTTACGTTGGCATAGGCACCGGTGCTGTTGAGGAAGTCCAGGCGGTCAGCCGGCGAACCCGCACCACCGAGTACCAGCGCCATGGCTGCAGCGCGTTTTTCTGCCAGCGTGGTCGCCGCCGTGATCGTGCTATGCGTGCCAAAGGCCGCGATGAAGTTGACCAGTGACTCGGGGTGCTTGAGGCTGTCAGCCAGGTCAGCCCAACTGATGTATGGCTTGAGTTGGCTGTCACCGGTTGATGCATAGAACTCACGGCGCGCCTCATTCAAGGTGGGAATGCCAGTGTCGCGACCACGCGCCAGGTTCAGGGCCGGCAAATCGAGCGGCAGACCGAGCAGGTTGTTGCGCAAAGCTTCAGTGACGAACTCATCGATCTCGTTGCCGACCTGGCGGGTCACACCGCGAATGATCGCCCCTGCCGCCTGGTCCGCAGTCACCCCGCTGCCGGCGAACGCCAGCGGGTTGAGGAAGGCCGCGATCAGCCCCAGTTGCGAGTCCGGGTTGGCCGGGTTAGTGAGCAGCGGATTGAACGCGGGGTCGAAGCGATCGACGGTCTCGGTCAACATCGAGTGACCGAAGCGGTACACCACGTGGGCGAACTCGGCGAGGATTGCCGGGTTGATCGAAGTGTCATAACCGTTGGGGGCAAGGAATCCGTCGATCTGCGGCTGAACGGTCCGCGCGAACTCTTCGAACACCAGGTGCTGGTACTGCATCTCGGTGCCGAACTTGGCGGCCTGGAACAGGCGTTCGCCGTCCCACACCAGCGCCGCGATCTCGGCGGGTGTAGTCGGTATCGCGGTCACGTCGTCAGCCAGCCACTCATTGAGGAAGGCCAGGTCGCCGGAGGCAAGGATGGTGTCCTTGGACTGCTGGACCAGGCGGTTGTGCTCGGAGTGGAACACATGGTGCACGGTGGTCAGGCCGATGTTCTCGTTCACCCGGCCGTCGCCGGCAATATAGTGGGAGTCGAGCAGTTCGTTGTCGTAGGTCAGGTTGTTGCCGCCCGGGCCAACGGGCTGCGCATTGCCGACAGCGATGTCGGTATCCGCCTGCAGAACCCCGCCGACGACGACCGGCGCGGCATTGTGGGCTATGTCGTCGAGGAAGGCATGCCCGGTGCTCACGGCGTTGGCCAGGCTGATCGGAGCAGCCCGGTTGCCTTCGACCAGTTGAGTGACGTCATCAGCCGTCCCGGCGATGCCGTCAGCACCATTACCGACGCGAATCACTACCTGCGGCATGCCGTTAGGCCCGCGAATGAAGTTGCCGTAAGCATCGGTTGCCAGCAGCGGAACGTTGTGTACATCGGCGTCAGTCAGGTCGATGCCGAGCATGTCACGGGCCTGGGCCTTGACTACCTTCCAGGTCGCCATGCCATCACCGGCGCCATCATCGGCAGTGCCGAATACGCCATCGGCGCCGAGATCGCGGTTGGTAATCAAGCGTCCTGTTGCAACAGGGTCGCCTGCGGCGTTGAGAACGTACTCACGCAGGAACACCTGATGCGACGGGTGCGAGCTGTAGGTCTGGCTTTGGTCGACGAACGGCGAAGTGGTATTGGGCTGGCCATCATCGGCAGTGCCAATGACTCCGTCCGCGCCTGCGGTACGCACGGCACGTGACAGCACCATGAAGTTGGTCGGGCTGCCCGCTACGAACAATGGATCGTCCGGCTGCAGCGGAATAAACACGACGTCGGTAGCGCTCTTGGTGACCAGGTCGAGACCGTGGTCGAAGAACTGGCCGAAGAAGGTCATCCACGAGTTGAAACTGGCGGTCAGGCCGACGTCTGGCGACACGTTGGGCATGAAGAACACGTCCTTGTCATCGGCCGTGCCGAACACGCCATCCAGCCCGGGGCTGGTGACTATCTGTACGCCATCCTTGAGTACGTCGTCATTACCCGCACCCACCACACCGAAGTCGAGATGACCGTTCAAGCCAGGGTCGAAAGCTGAGGCATAGGCCGCCGGGTTGTTGGCGGTCTGGTCGACGACCAGGTTACTGATAATCCGTGGTTGCGGGTCGATCACCGTCCCGGTCCCGGCGTATGCCGGCGATAGAAAGGAAGGATCAAGCAGGCGCGGGAAGGCGTTGTCCGAGGCGCCAAACTCACTCTGGCCGTTGACCAGGTTGTTGAAGCTGCCATCGACGGTACGCAGGCCGAATGGCACCTGACTGTTGGGAAGCAAATCACTGAGGCTGGCGCCATCGGCATTCGCCTCTGCGATGAAGATTTGCTTGAGGATGAACTCCAGGTCCGACTTGTTGAAATTGGCCATTTTGGATTGCCCTCGATCTGTCTGGGTAAAGGCACGGGACGAGAAGGTCCACCCGCGCCAAGTCACGTGCTGGCTTGTGCAGTTTGTTGGTCTTGTTTTCTAGCGAGAGAGCTGGCGTTACCCGGGACCCGGGATACGCGCCTGGAATTCGCGTAGTGAATGGCTCGCCGAACGGTCAGGCAGAGCGAGTACGCGCCCTGGGCGGGCCATGGAAACAGGAGGTAAAGGCAAACTTGCTGGTAAGCCCCTTCACTCTGCAAAAGAACGCAATGATCGACATGCTCTGCTCCTTCCGGGAAATCACCGCACCTTGCGTTGCCAAAACGATGACAAGCTTCCGGCGGGCGGCCCCCCCGATAACTAAGACTAAAGTTCCATAGCAAATCTTTGTCAATATTACGTCGTTAAAACAGACGACTGGTGTTTGGTGGTCACAACTAGCTGTTTTTAAAAGACATATAGAAAGTTGAGTGCAGGTATAGAGCGAAATGTTATTTCGGAGTGTTTCAACGCGACCTACGCTCCTGCATAAGGGAGCAACGCAGAGATTTCGGAAGACTCGCCATCCACAGAGCGACCAGCCTGCGCGTGCATAAGTCGTTTAAGGGACTACATTTACTGTTAGCTGTTGCGCCCCTAGGGCAACCGCCTTTTCGAAGTGGGAGGATCACCATGCCCAAGCAGTCGAGCATCCGTTCCGAACTGTCCGACGCCCTTTTTCGCATGCGCCGCAGCTTTTACATGCTGGCGGCGTTCAGCGGCGTCATAAACGTCATGATGTTGACGCCAGCCGTTTATATGTTGCAGGTCTATGATCGAGCCCTGGTCAGTCGCAACGTCACGACACTGACGATGCTGACTGTGCTGGTGGTGGGTCTTTTCTTGCTGATGTCCACGCTGGAAATGGTCCGCACCAAGGTGCTGATCCGGGTCGGCAACTGCCTCGACATGGAACTCAACCGACGCATTTTCAACGCTGCATTCGAACGCAACCTGAGCCGCGCCGGGGGTAATCCGGCCCAGGCCCTGCAAGATCTCTCCCAGGTTCGTCAGTTCGTCACCGGCAATTCCCTGTTCGCGTTCTTCGATGCACCGTGGACGCCGATCTACCTGTTGGTCGCCTATCTGATCCACCCGCTGCTCGGACTGCTCACGCTGATCGGTTCTCTGATTCTGATGGGCCTGGCTTATCTCACTGAAAAGGCGACGCAGAAACCGCTGGCCGAAGCCAATCAGGCCGCCATGTCCTCCGCCCAATACGCCAACAACAACCTGCGCAATGCCGAGGTCATCGAGGCCATGGGCATGCTGCCGTCGATCAGCAAGCGCTGGTTCCAAAGCCATTTGCGCATTCTGGAAATGCAGACCCTGGCCTCCGACCGCGCCGCCTTGATCAGCAGTACCGGGCGCTTCGTGCGTATCACGCTGCAGTCACTGATCCTCGGCGCCGGCGCACTGCTGGCGATCGAAGGCAAGATCACCCCGGGGATGATGATTGCCTGTTCGATCCTCACCGGCCGCGCACTGGGTCCGGTGGAACAGGTCATCGCCTCGTGGAAGCAACTGCTCGGTTGCCGTTCGGCCTGGTCCCGGCTCAACGAAATGCTGAACGACTATCCGCGCCGGCCACCGAGCATGTCGCTGCAGCGGCCGCAGGGCATGCTGGCGGTGGAGAATGTGTATGCCGGTGCCCCAGGTACCACTAACACGATTCTACGCGGCGTGGGCTTCAGCCTGGTCCCCGGTGAAAGCCTTGGCATCATCGGTCCGTCCGCCTCGGGCAAATCCACCCTCGCCCGCCTGCTGGTCGGGGTCTGGCCGGCGCAGGCCGGCAAGGTGCGCCTGGACGGCGCGGACATATTCACCTGGAACAAAGGCGAACTGGGCCCCTGGCTCGGCTACCTGCCACAGGACGTGGAGCTGTTCGAGGGCAACATCGCCGACAACATTGCGCGCTTTGGCGAAGTGGACAGTGAAGCGGTCATCCGCGCCGCCAAGATCACTGGGGTGCACGAGATGATCCTGCGTTTTCCGCAGGGTTATGACACCCGCCTGGGCACCGATGGCAGTCCGCTGTCCGGTGGCCAGAAGCAGCGCATTGCCCTGGCCCGCGCACTGTATGGCGAGCCCAATCTGATCGTGCTGGATGAGCCGAACGCCAACCTCGATGACATCGGCGAAAAAGCCCTGGTCGATGCGCTGGCCGAACTCAAGGGCCGTGGCGCCACCGTGGTCCTGATTTCCCACCGTCCCAACGTACTCTGCGCCGTCGACAAGGTGCTGATGCTGCGTGACGGCGGCGTGCAGATGCTCGGCACGCGCGATGAAGTATTCGCAGCGCTGCGCAAGGCCAGTGTCATGCCTGCAGGCGCGTCGACTCCGCTGGCCTCCGTCAAAGCACGGGAGTGACCGATCATGCAAATGAGCCAACATACCGAGATGATTCCTGCCGATCCCCGCAGCATGGTGGATCTGGACGTCGGAAGACCCGCGCGATGGGGCGTGTGGCTGGTGATCGCCGGCTTCGGCGGCTTCCTCCTGTGGTCCTGGCTGGCACCGCTGGATGCGGGCGTGGTCGCGACCGGCACGGTCAAAGTCACCAACAATCGCAAAGCCGTACAGCACCTCACCGGCGGTACCGTGGAGGCCATTCTCGTTCGCGAAGGCGATTTGGTGAAAAAAGGACAGGAAGTGGTCCGCCTCGATTCGTTGCGGGCCACTGCCGAAGAAGGTGCGATCAGCGCCCAGTACATCGTCAGCAAGACCGTGGAAAACCGCCTGGAAGCGGAACGGGACGGTCGCGATGTAGTGACCTACGATCCCGATCTGCTCAAGCGCTTCAAGGGTGATTACCGCCTGGAGTCCGCCATGGATCTGCAGCAGCGCCTGCTGGACACCCGCCGCGCCGGACTCGCTGGCGAAATCAGCATCCTACAGGAGAACCTGGCAGCGTCGGCTGTGCAGCTCAAGGGCCTGCAACAGGTCTACGGCGCCCGCGCCTCGCAGATCGGTTTCCTTAACCAGGAGCTGCAAGGCACCCGCGTGCTGTCGGCTGAAGGCTATGTGCCGCGCAATCGCCTGCTCGAGCTGGAACGCAGCAACGCCGACCTCGCCGCCGGCCAGGCCGAGAACCTCAACAACATCGCCCGCGTGCGTAGCCAGACCACTGAAATCAAGCTGCGCATCCTGCAGCGCCAGCACGATTACCTCAAGGAAGTCGAATCGCAGCTGACTGAAACCGCCAAGGAAAACACTACCCTGGCCGACCGCTTGCGCGCGCTCGACTATGAAGTGACCCACACGGTGATTCGCTCGCCAATCGATGGCATGGTCCAGGGCCTAAGCATTGCCACCGTCGGCGGGATCATTCAGCCCGGCTTCAAGATCATGGAAATCGTTCCGCTCAACGAACCGCTGCAGGTCGACGCGATGATTCCCGTGCAAGCCATCGACAAGATGGTCCCCGGCCTGCCCGTGGACATTTCTTTCCCGGCCTTCAACCATGCCAGGACGCCCAACATCCCCGGCCGCGTGATGACCATCTCCGCCGACCGCCTGATGGACGAGGAAAGCAAGCAACCCTTCTATCTGGCCCAGGTGGAAGTCACGCCCGACGGCATGAACCTGCTTGGCACCAATCACATTCGCCCCGGCATGCCCGCCAGCGTCACCATCAAGACCGGCGAACGCAACATGATGAGCTATCTTCTTAAACCAATGCTCGAACGCGTGGACAGCTCATTCAAGGAACAATGAAATGGAACGTCATTGCTTGCTCTTCTGCCTGCTGGGGTTGGCCCTGCCGGCTGACGCAATGGACCTCAAGCAAGCCTGGGATCTGTTGCAGTACCAGGGCCCTATCTACCAGGCCGCCGTGCATGAAAAAGAAGCCGGCGGCGAAAACCGCGCCATCGGCAAGGCCGGCCTGCTGCCGCAGATCAATGCCTCGGCCTACGACAACAAGGTCAACGGCTCCCAAAGCCAGAGTGGCATCGAGAGGGATCTGCACTACGACTCGAAGGGCGCCAACGTGCGCCTGCGCCAGCCGCTGTTCAACAAACAGAAGATGGCCGAGTACCGCCAGGGTCAGCAGCGTGCCGACTACAGCAACGCGGTATTCGATGCCAAGAGCCAGGACGCCGCGGTGCGCCTGGCCGAAAGCTATTTCGACGTGCTCCTGGCCAGCGAAACCATCACCTTGGCCAAGTCCAAGCTGAGCGCATTCGACGAGCAACTCGCCTCGGCGAAACGGCGCATGGAGTTGGGGGCCGGCACCATCACCGACATCGACGAGTCGGCCGCCCGCCGCGACCTCGCCGAAGCCGAACTGATCGAAGCGCAGGACAATCTGGTCAACGCGCGCGCCAAGCTTGAGGAATATATCGGTGAAACGCCCGAATCCCTGACCACCTTGCGTCCGAGCTTCGATACACCGCCGCTGCTGCCGAGCAACCTGCAGGACTGGTTGGTCAAAGCCCAGACCGACAGCCCGCTGATCCATGCGCGCCGTTATAGCCGCGACCTTGCCGAAGAAGAAGTGAAGCGTGCCAGCGCCGGCCACTGGCCAACACTGGATTTCATTGCCGGCTACACCGCGGGTGAGAGCCAATCACTGTCCGAGCTGAACCAACGCAACCACTACGGCTCGATCGGGCTGGAAGTCAATATCCCGCTGTACAGCGGTGGCGGCGTCAGCGCGTTGACACGCCAGGCCAGTGCCAATAGCAACAAGGCCCTGGATGAGCTTGACGCCGCGCGTCAGGAAGTCATCACCGGAACCACCCGTGAGTATCAAGGCATACTGAGTGGCGCCAAACGCATTCGCGCCCTGGAGAAGGCCGTAGTGTCCAACGAACGCTCACTGTTATCGACACGCAAGGGCTTCAAGGAAGGCGGCACCAGCACCAACTCGGACGTCCTCAATGCCGAAGAACTGCTCTTTGTTGCACGTCACGATCTGTTCGAGGCCAAAGTGCGCTATTTGCTGTCGCGTCTGCGCCTGGCTTCTTCGGTGGGCAGCCTGGGCGACGACGATATCGACCAGATCAACAACTACCTCGGCCCGGAACTGCTGGTCACCAAATAACGTTCACCTGCCGGCCGGTCGAGCAAAAGTGTGGCTGACCGGTGCGCCCCCCCTCCCCTTCAATTTCCCTCGCGTTCAACCCGGTCATTCATTACTGCATCTCGACGCAGAAAGGCCGCCGACCGCAAAAAACCGACAGCGTTGAAATTTGCCCACCAAGCCCTTGATTCCCTTTTTGCTCGATCCGATTCCAAATGAAAAGCCACGCCCGGCTCCAGGCTGTAAACTGTGTCCCCATGCGCAAACTTTTGTACCTGACATTCTCCATGGCATTGCTCGCCGCCCTCACGACCTACGCGATGTGGGCCGCAGACCGGCCGGTGGGTCATTACCTTTCGGACCTGCGGATCAACCTGGCTGTCGACCAGGGTACGCCTGCCGATCGTGGCAATCTGCTGGGCATTCAGCCCGAACTGTTTCCTACCGATTATCAAAGCCCCGAGCGTTTGCACCGCAAACTCGCCGCCTATCTGCAAGCAGCCCGGGACCAGGGTTTGTTGAACGGCAAGACCGTCGTCGTGTTGCCGGAACACGTCGGTACCTGGCTGATGGTCAGCGGCGAAAAGGATGAGTTGTATCAGGCCAGCACCCTCAAGGAGGCCATGAACTGGCTGGCGGTGAGCAATCCCCTGAAGTTCGCCAAAGCGTTGATCAGCGCCGAGGGTGGCAACCGTCTGGACGATGCCCACCTGCGCATGAAAGCCAAGGCGATGGCCAGAGACTACCAGGCATTGTTCGGAGGATTGGCCAGGGAATTCCACGTGACGCTGGTCGCGGGCTCCATCGTGCTGCCCGAACCGAGCATCATCGACGGCACCTTGAAAATCGGTCGCGGCGCGCTGTACAACAGCAGTGTGGTGTTCAACAACGATGGCCTGCCGATCGGCCAGCCCCAGCGCCAGATGCACCCGTTCTTCGCAGAACAGAACGGGGTCAAGGCGAACGCCGAACACTCGCTCAATGTCGTGGATACCCCCGCAGGCAAGTTGGGCGTATTGATCGGCCACGACAGCTGGTACCCGGAAAACTACCTCAGGCTCAACGACCAGAGCGTACAGCTGGTTGCGGTACCGGCCTTTGTTCCCGGCCGTGGCACCTGGGAGCAGCCGTGGCGTGGCTACAGGGGGTCATCGGAGCCGGCGTCGGTCAACCTCAAGCCCGGAGAAGTCAGCGAAGGCCAGGCTTGGCAGCGCCTGACCCTCACGACCCGGGTACCGGCCAGCCAGGCTGTCGCAGGCATGAGTGTGTTCCTGCGGGGGCAATTCTGGGATCAGGGCAGCGCCGGGCACAGTTTCCTCAGCCGCAACGGCCAGCAGTTTGCCGACGGCAACGCCCAGGGTGCGCGTTTGCTGAACCTCTGGTTGTAAGCCATGAAACCGCAGCCGATGCGCCTCGGCGATCTGTCGGTGGGCTTTGTTCATAGCCTGGCCGATGCCGTGCGCAGTCATGGTGTCGATCCGCAGCCACTGCTCGATCAATACGGCCTCGATACAGCGCGACTGAGCGAGGCCGGTGCCCGCCTGTCAATACCGCGCTACATGCGCCTGGGCCACGGCGCCATCCAACTGACCGACAACCCGGCCCTTGGCTTGCGCATGGGGCAGCTCAGTCGCCTGAGCCAGGTCGGCCTCGCAGGGGTCACCGCCGCCCAGGCACCCACAGTACGTGAAGCCGCGCGCTGCCTGATCCGCTTCGAAGCCTTGTACGGTTCCAATTATCGCGGCCAATCAAGCTTTCACGAAGACGCCCAGGGCGCCTGGCTGCGTTTCTATTCGATCAGCCCCTATAACGCCTACAACCGCTTCGTGGTGGATTCGATCATTGCGGGCTGGTTGCAGCAATTATCCAGCGTCAGCGCCAGCCCGCTACGCGCCGAACGTATCGAGATCGAATTCGACGAACCCGATTACCGCGCGGCGTATGACGTCCTGGGTGACTGTCCGATCCAGTTTGGCAGCGAACGCAATCAACTGCGCTTGAACCTGGCAAGTCTCGCCCAGCGCAACCCCGAGCATTGCCCGAGCACCTGGCGGCATTTGCTGCAACTGTGTGAGCAGGAGCTGGAACAACTGACACGCACCCGCAGCCTGCGTGAGCGCATCATCGCGCTGCTGGGCCCCTTGCTCAATGGTGGCCGGGAGCCCGACCTGGAAGAAGTGGCGGCACGCCTGAAGCTGCCCACCTGGACCCTGCGCCGCAAACTTGCCGAGGAAGGCACGCAATTTCGCGCAATCCTCAATGAAACCCGTCGCGATCTGGCCATGACCTACATACGCGACACCGAACTGGCGTTCGGGGAAATCGCCTACCTGCTGGGCTTTGCCTCAGCCGAAGCGTTTCAACGCGCATTCAAACGCTGGAACGGGCAGACACCCGGCGAATTTCGCCGCAGTCATCGCCAGTCCGCCTGATGCCTACAGCTCGGTAGCGTCTTCCGCCGGCTCCAGCGGGTCCAGTTCGAAAGCCTGGTACTCGAGCAGTTCTTCTTGATAATCGTCCATTTTTGATTCCCCCAACCCGTGTTGAAAAACGTCTGATCAAATGACCAATGCCTTGAGCATAAGGTGTCCGCATGAAAGAAAAATGACGCGGACACGACACTCCGTCGCTACTGAATAAAACGTAGCAGTTGGTCAGGAATTTATCATTGGTTTTTTTCGCGGGAGGCCGCAGGACAGCGGCCTTGTTTGACGCGGATCAATCGATGCGCTCGCTACGGGATCGTGACTCCTTGGCCGATCCCGTAACGCGAACAATCACTGGCCGCTGACGGGCATCGCCGGAATCGCCTCGCTCGGCGGCGGCATGTCGGTCGGATTTGCCGGTGGCGTGATGGTTTCTACCGACGGTGCCGGATCCATGTTCTGAACCGGGGTAATGGGTGCCGCTTCAGGCGGCGGCATGACCGGCTCAGAGACCGTTGGGGCGGGTTCCACTGGAGCAGGTGCCGGGGTCGCCGGGGTTGGCTCTGCGGCCGGCGCAGTGGTCGCGGCGGGCGCCAGGGGAGCCGGTGCCACCTTGGCTTCAGGCATGCCCAGGTCTGTTTTCGGCTTTTCGGTGATGTGCGCAGCCTTTTTCGCTTCCGGCGGCAGGAACAGCTCGACCAGTGCGAAGAAACGCTCGTAGAACTTGGCAGACGATACGGTTTCGCTGGCGACCTTGACCATCGAGTCGTCAGAGGAACCGATCGGCATCGACACGGAACCCAGCACACCCACACCAAGACTGGCGGAGTTGTTGGTTTTCTTCAGCGCATAACGATCCTGCAGGGCGTTGGCGAACACGGTCGCGTGGTGCCCTTCGCTACCATCATCGGCACACACCACACTGAAACTGATCTCCATGTGGTTCTCGCCGGTCTGCTGGAAGCTCTTGTGACCGCTGACCAGCTTCGGATCGTTGCTGGTGATGATGTAGCCCTGACTCAACAAGGCGCGGCGAGCCGCTTCGCAACTCTGGGTATCGGTGACCGGGTAATTGCGGGAAAACGTTCCGGAATCGTCGAAGTTCTCATGCTCGTAGATGGCGCTTTTGTTCGATGAACAGCCAGCCGCTGTGACGAGCACGGCTGCCAGCCCGACAACCCGCATGGGAAGTGATTTAAACATTGAACATCCTGAGGAAAACGGTTCGGGGCGTATTGTGCAACAGATCGATGCTTAGCGGAGCATCGATCGTGTCTTAAAACGGTTACAGGCTGATTGACCCCAGTTTTGCGTAAACGTCACCGCGGCAAATGACGTACGGCCAAACAAAAAGACCCCGGCGTTTCGGCCGGGGTCTCCTGTGTCGCGCTAAACCTGGTCAGGCATCAGTACTTCTTGATGTCCGCCTGGCTTTCCAGCTGCTTGCGATACGCCGCAAAGTCTTGCTGGCCGATGCGCGACGCGAGGTAGCGACGGTACTGCGCTTTCTCTTCATCGGTAGGCGCCGCGGCTTCGTTCACGCCATTGAGGCGCACGATCATCAGGCTGCCATCCGCCAGCGTCACGCTGGTGAAGGTCGGCTTGTCCTTGGCCGCCGGCTTCGCCATGCGGAACAGCGCTTGCAGCACGGCAGGATCAACCCCTTCCTGAGCGCGAGTCGCCGCCTCGGTGACTTTCCAGGCCTGGCCGTCGACGGCCTGATCCAGCGGGGTCTTGCCATCGCGCAGGTTGGCGATCAAGGCTTCAGCCTTGGTCTTGGCATCGGCGCTGGCGTGTTCCTTGGCCAATTGCACGCGGATGGCCGCATCAACGCTTTCCAGCGGCAGCTGCGAAGGCTTCAGGTGCTCCTTGGCACGCACCACGACCACGGTTTCCGGATCGAGCTCGATGGCGGTGCTGTTCGCACCCTCATCCAGGACTTCCGGGCTGAACGCGGCAGTGATCACGGCACGGTTGGCTGCAATACCCTCACCGCCTTCGCGGCCGAACGGCTTGGACGTGTGTACGGTCAGTTTCAGGTCCTGCGCCGGCTGAGCCAGATCGGACGCTTCGAACGAGGCGTCTTCCAGTTGCTTGCTCGCCTCAACGAAACGCTGCTCGACCTGCTGGGTTTTCAGACCACGGGTCAGCTTGTCTTTCAGGCTGGCGAAGGTTGGCACTTCAGGTGCTTCCACACCCAACAGCTTGATCAGGTGGAAACCGAAGTCGGTGCGAACCGGCCCCGAAACCTGGTCCTTGGCCAACGAATACAGGGCTTTTTCGAACGCCGGGTCGTAGACGCCAGGACCGGCATAACCCAGGTCACCGCCGTTGTTCGCCGAACCCGGATCCTGGGAGAACTCCTTGGCCAGCGCCTCGAACTGCTCGCCCTTGGCCAGACGGGCCTGGATCTCTTCGATCTTCGCCTTGGCTTGTGCCTCGGTGGTCTTGTCGTTCACTTCAATCAGAATGTGCGCAGCCCGGCGTTGCTCGGACAGGTTCGCGATTTCTTTCTGATAGGCCGCTTGCAAGTCTTCGTCGTTGACGCTGACCTGGTCGAAGAAGGAAGCCTTCTTCAACTCGAGGTAATCGATGACCACCTGATCCGGCGTCATGAATTCCTTGGCGTGCTCGTCGTAATAGGCCTTGACCTCTTCGTCGGTCAGCTTCACAGCCGCCGGGTCAGCCTTGATGTTCAGCGAAGCGAAATCGCGGGTCTGCTTTTCCAGACGGGCAAATGCCAGCACCTGCGCATCGGTCACGAAACCGCTACCGGCCAGACCGGCACGCAGCTGGCCAATCAGCATTTCCTGAGCCAGCATCTGGCGGAATTGCATGCGGGTATAGCCAAGCTGGCGAATCACCTGGTCGAAACGCTCGGAGCTGAACTTGCCATCAACCTGAAATTCCGGTGTTTGCAGGATGACCTGATCAAGTGCCGCTTCGGAAAAGGCAAACTTCGATTGCTCTGCGCCTTGCAGCAGCAGCTTGCGATCGATCAGGCCCTTCAGAGCCGATTCGCGCAACATTTTTTCATCCAGCAAGGAAGCATCGAAATCCTTGCCCAGCTGTTGCATGAGCTGGCGGCGTTGCATATCGACCGCCTGGCTCAGCTCGTTCTGGCTGATTTCATCGCCGTTGACCTTGGCCGCATCATTACTGTGCGACGTGGCCTTGAAAATGGCGTCGAAACCGGTCAAGGCCATCAGAACAACGATGACCCCGATAATAGTCTTGGCAATCCAGCCTTGTGAATTGTCCCTGATATTCTGCAGCATACGTCCCCCAGAAACGGTTGAACTTCAAAATTAGGCAACCGTGGAGCGTGGGTAGAATCCGGATAGAAGAAAGGCGCATCCGAGGATGCGCCTTCTCGTAACTGGCGGAGCGGATCAAGGACTCGAACTGGCGACCCTTGGTGTCTTGAACCGGCGACCTGCAGTCAGGACTGCCGCTCCGCTGCCAAGTCAGGCATGACCCCGACCCGGATGGGTAAAAACCTGAATCGAACTTAGTTGACAGCTTCTTTCAGTGCTTTACCGGCTTTGAAACCTGGTTTTTTGGCTGCTGCGATTTCCAGCGTCTTACCGGTCTGTGGGTTACGACCGATGCGAGCTGGACGATCGGTAACGGAGAAAGTACCGAAACCAACCAGAACAACAGAGTCGCCAGCCTTGAGAGCGCCAGTGACGGATTCGATTACAGCGTCCAGCGCACGGCCAGCAGCAGCTTTCGGGATATCAGCGGATGCAGCGATAGCATCAATCAGTTCCGACTTGTTCACTCTAAGTCCCCTTATATCTATTTGAGTATGATTCTAAGTTTTTTTGGTGAAAGCATAAACGAGTGCTGAATGGCCTACAGACACTTAAGAGCCGCTTTATAACAAGGGCTCTAAAAAACTGTCAAGGAAGCCCCCCCAGGCAAATACGTACTAATGCGTGCTAATTCTTTCCTTAGAATCCGCGTCGCGTTTCTCATCCTTCGCGACTATCTCCGGAGCCACGTCCGGCAAGGGCTCCGGCGCGTATTGCAACGCAATTTGCAGGACCTCGTCAATCCATTTAACCGGTTTAATCTGTAGATCCTGCTTGATATTGTCCGGAATCTCTTTGAGATCGCGCACATTCTCTTCAGGAATGATCACTGTCTTGATTCCGCCACGATGGGCCGCCAGCAGTTTTTCTTTCAAGCCGCCAATGGCCAGCACCTGGCCACGCAAGGTGATTTCGCCGGTCATGGCGACATCCGCGCGCACCGGAATGCCGGTCAATGCCGAAACCAGGGCCGTGCACATGCCCACGCCTGCGCTAGGGCCGTCTTTCGGGGTCGCCCCTTCCGGCATATGGATGTGCGTGTCGCGCTTCTCATGGAAGTCCAGGGGAATGCCCAGGCTCTTCGCCCGACTGCGAACAACGGTCAACGCGGCCGTGATCGACTCGACCATCACATCACCCAGGGAACCGGTCTTGATCAACTGGCCCTTGCCCGGTACCACAGCGGCTTCGATGGTCAGCAGTTCGCCACCCACCTGAGTCCACGCCAGCCCGGTCACCTGACCGATCTGATCCTGCTGCTCGGCCAGGCCATAGCGGAATTTACGCACGCCCAGGAAGTGCTCCAGCATGTCTGCGGTGACCTTCACCGAGAAGCGTTTTTCCAGCGCATGCTCCTTGACGGCCTTGCGGCAAACCTTGGCAATCTGCCGCTCAAGGCCACGCACACCGGCTTCACGGGTGTAGTAGCGAATGATGTCGCGAATCGCTTCGGCGTCGAATTCCAGCTCGCCTTTTTTCAAACCGTTGGCAGTGATCTGCTTCGGCGAAAGGTACTTCACAGCGATGTTGATCTTCTCGTCTTCGGTGTAGCCCGGCAGACGGATCACCTCCATCCGGTCGAGCAGCGCCGGCGGAATGTTCATCGAGTTCGAGGTGCACAGGAACATCACATCGGACAGGTCGTAATCGACTTCCAGATAGTGATCGTTGAAGTTGTGGTTCTGCTCAGGATCGAGCACTTCCAGCAACGCCGACGCCGGATCGCCGCGCATGTCGCTGCCCATTTTGTCGATTTCATCGAGCAGGAACAGCGGGTTGCGCACGCCCACTTTTGTCATCTTTTGAATCAATCTTCCTGGCATCGAACCGATGTAAGTACGGCGATGACCACGAATTTCCGCCTCGTCACGCACACCACCGAGGGCCATGCGCACGAACTTGCGGTTGGTGGCATGCGCAATCGACTCCGCCAGGGACGTTTTACCCACCCCGGGAGGACCGACCAGGCACAGCACGGGACCACGAATCTTCTTCACGCGCTTTTGCACGGCGAGGTATTCGAGGATACGTTCTTTGACTTCTTCGAGGCCATAGTGGTCGGCATCCAGAATGTCTTCGGCACGCGCCAGATCCAGGCGCACCTTGCTCTGGGCCTTCCACGGCACCTGAACCAGCCAGTCGATGTACGAACGCACCACGGTCGCTTCCGCGGACATCGGTGACATCTGCTTGAGCTTGTTCAGTTCGGCCGTCGCCTTGGCCAGGGCATCTTTGGGCAGGCCGGCGGCATCGATACGCTTTTTCAGCTCTTCGACTTCATTGTGACCTTCATCACTGTCGCCGAGCTCTTTCTGAATGGCCTTCATCTGCTCATTCAGGTAGTACTCGCGCTGGCTGCGCTCCATTTGTTTCTTGACGCGGCCGCGGATGCGTTTTTCGACTTGCAACAGATCGATCTCGGCATCGAGCAACGCCAGAACGTGCTCGACCCGGGCCGACAGATCGATGATTTCGAGGATTTCCTGCTTCTGCTCGATCTTCAGGGCCATGTGCGCGGCCATGGTGTCCACCAGGCGGCCTGGCTCATCGATGCTGTTGAGCGACGAGAGGACTTCAGCCGGGACTTTCTTGCCCAACTGCACGTATTGTTCGAACTGCGACAGCAGGCTGCGAACGAACACTTCCGACTCGCGCTCTGGTGCGTCAACTTCGTCGATCAGGGAGACTTCGGCACGGCAGTGGCCGTCCACTTCGCTGAAGCGCTCAACGGCGCCCCGCTGCTCACCTTCGACCAGGACCTTGACCGTGCCGTCAGGCAGCTTCAGCAGCTGCAGAACGGTGGCAATCGTACCAACGCGATACAGGGCATCTTCACCAGGATCGTCGTCAGCCGGGTTTCTCTGGGCCAGCAGAAGAATCTGCTTGTCACCCGTCATCGCAGCCTCGAGGGCTTCGATGGATTTCTCGCGCCCCACGAACAGCGGGATAACCATGTGCGGATAAACCACGACATCACGCAATGGCAGGAGAGGCAATTCGATGGTGGTCTTCATGATTTCGCCTCTACGGCGGCCGTAAGGCCGTAAACAGATGGAAGTAAGCTTGAAACCAAGATGGGGGCTGCCTTGAAAAAAAACAAGCGCAAAGACAGTGTTATAACGCACTAAAAGAAAAGGGGCCCGAAGGCCCCTTCTTTGTTCAAGCTGCGTGACGCTTAGGCGTCTGGCGCGGCCTTGGCGGTCGGCTCACTGTTTTCATAGATATACAGTGGCTTGGACTTGCCTTCTATCACGCTTTCATCGATCACTACTTTGCTCACCTCGGATTGCGAGGGGATTTCATACATAGTGTCGAGCAATACACCTTCGAGAATCGAACGCAGGCCACGGGCACCGGTTTTACGCTCCAGGGCACGCTTGGCGACCGATTTCAGAGCGTCGGAACGGAATTCCAGATCAACGCCTTCCATCTCGAACAGCTTGGCATACTGCTTGGTCAGAGCATTTTTCGGCTCGGTGAGGATCTGCATCAACGCAGCCTCGTCAAGCTCGTCCAGCGTCGCAAGTACCGGCAGACGACCGACGAATTCCGGGATCAGACCGAACTTGACCAGATCGTCAGGCTCGACTTCACGCAGGGACTCACCGACTTTCTTGCCCTCTTCCTTGCTGCGCACTTCTGCGTTGAACCCGATACCGCCCTTGGTGGAACGGTTTTGAATAACCTTTTCCAGACCGGAGAACGCACCGCCGCAGATGAACAGGATGTTACGGGTGTCGACCTGAAGGAATTCCTGCTGCGGATGCTTGCGACCACCTTGAGGCGGAACGGAAGCGACCGTGCCTTCGATCAACTTGAGCAGGGCCTGCTGCACGCCTTCACCGGAAACGTCCCGGGTGATCGACGGGTTGTCGGATTTGCGCGAAATCTTGTCGATTTCATCGATGTAGACAATGCCCATCTGGGCTTTTTCCACATCGTAATCGCATTTCTGCAGCAGCTTCTGAATGATGTTCTCGACATCTTCACCCACGTAACCCGCCTCGGTGAGGGTGGTTGCGTCGGCGATGGTGAACGGAACGTTCAGCAAGCGGGCCAGGGTTTCGGCAAGCAGGGTCTTACCCGAGCCTGTCGGGCCGATCAGCAGGATGTTGCTCTTGCCGAGTTCGACGTCGTCATTCTTTTTGTCACGCTGATTCAGGCGCTTGTAGTGGTTGTACACCGCTACGGCCAGAACCTTTTTCGCACGCTCCTGACCAATCACATACTGATCAAGGATGCCGCTGATTTCTTTAGGCGAAGGCAATTTATGCGCGCTGCTTTCGGCCTGTGCTTCCTGCACCTCCTCGCGGATGATGTCATTGCACAGGTCGACGCACTCGTCGCAGATAAAGACCGAGGGGCCGGCAATCAATTTGCGCACTTCATGCTGGCTTTTGCCACAGAAGGAGCAATAGAGCAGCTTGCCGTTGTCCTCGCCGTTGCGGGTGTCAGTCATTCGTTCGATCCAAATCCGATAGGCTTGCAACACAAGATGAAGGCTATTGCGGGCTTTTTCAAGCCCGCAGGTGATCGGACCCGCCGACCAACCTTATTTTGAGCTGCTTATTTTAAGCAGGGCGCTGACTGATCACTTCGTCGATCAACCCGTACTCACGTGCGGCTTCCGCACTCATGAAATTGTCGCGGTTGGTATCGCGCTCGATTTCTTCAAGCGTGCGCCCGCTGTGCTTGGCCATCAGCGTGTTGAGACGCTCACGAATGAAGAGGATTTCCTTGGCGTGGATTTCGATATCCGACGCCTGGCCCTGGAAACCGCCCAGTGGCTGGTGAATCATCACACGCGAGTTCGGCAGGCAGTAACGCTTGCCCTGGGCACCCGCCGTCAGCAGGAACGCGCCCATGCTGCACGCCTGACCGATACAGGTGGTCGACACATTGGGCTTGATGAACTGCATGGTGTCGTAGATCGACATGCCCGCCGTCACCGAACCGCCCGGGGAGTTGATATAGAGATGGATGTCCTTGTCCGGGTTTTCCGCTTCAAGGAACAGCAGTTGCGCACAGATCAGGTTGGCCATGTAGTCCTCTACCGGGCCAACCAGAAAGATCACTCGCTCCTTGAGCAGGCGCGAGTAGATGTCGTAGGCGCGCTCGCCACGAGCGGACTGCTCGACAACCATCGGGACCAGGCCGCCTGCGGCCTGGATATCAGAGTTCTGCTGAATATACGAATTACGGAACATGCTCTGCAGTCACTCCCAAATAGTTATGTCTTGAATACGCATAAGCCAGCACGAAGGCTGGCTTATGGTGTTTGCTTCTTACCGCAAAAGTGATCAGTCGGCTTGTGGTGCTTCTACCGGCTTGACTGCTTCTTCGTAAGAGACCGATTTGTCGGTCACGCTAGCTTTCTGCAGAACAGTATCCACAACTTGCTCTTCCAGCACAACCGAACGAACTTCGTTCAGTTGCTGGTCGTTTTTGTAGTACCAGGACACAACTTGCTCAGGCTCCTGGTAGGCCGAAGCCATTTCCTGAATCATCTCGCGAACGCGGGTTTCGTCTGGCTTGAGGTCGAATTGCTTGACCACTTCAGCCACGATCAGGCCCAGCACCACGCGACGCTTGGCTTGCTCTTCGAACAGCTCGGCCGGCAGTTGGTCAGGCTTGATGTTGCCGCCGAACTGCTGGACGGCCTGCACGCGCAGACGGTCAACTTCGTTGGACAGCAGCGCCTTTGGCACTTCGATCGGGTTGGTGGCCAGCAGACCGTCCATTACCTGATTCTTGACCTTGGATTTGATTGCCTGACGCAGCTCGCGCTCCATGTTCTTGCGAACTTCGGCACGGAAGCCTTCCAGACCGGTTTCCTTGATGCCGAATTGAGCGAAGAACTCTTCAGTCAGTTCTGGCAGCTTTGGCTCGGAAACGGTGTTGACGGTTACGGTGAACTCGGCGGTTTTGCCAGCCAGGTCCAGGTTCTGATAATCCTCTGGGAAAGTCAGGTTCAGAACGCGTTCTTCACCGGCCTTGGCGCCAACCAGACCATCTTCGAAACCTGGGATCATGCGGCCGGAACCCAGAACCAGCTGGGTACCCTTGGCGGAACCGCCAGCGAACACTTCACCGTCGACCTTGCCGACGAAATCGATGTTCAACTGATCTTCGTTCTGGGCAGCGCGATCGGCCACTTCGAAACGGGTGTTCTGCTTGCGCAGGATTTCCAGCATCTTGTCCAGATCGGCGTCAGTCACGTCAGCGCTCAGACGCTCGACGGTGATACCGTCAAAACCGGCAACGGTGAACTCAGGGAACACTTCGAATACGGCTACGTATTCCAGGTCCTTGCCCGCTTCCAGGGATTTTGGTTCGATCGAAGGCTGACCAGCCGGGTTCAGCTTCTGCTCAACCACAGCTTCATAGAAGGAAGACTGGATCACGTCGCCTACAGCTTCCTGGCGAGCGTCAGCACCGAAACGGCGCTTGATTTCGCTCATTGGCACTTTGCCTGGACGGAAGCCAGCAATCTTGGCCTTTTGGGCGGTCTGCTGCAGACGCTTGTTGACCTGGCTCTCGATGCGCTCAGCCGGCACGGTGACGCTCATGCGGCGCTCAAGAGCAGTAGTATTTTCAACAGAAACTTGCATGGATATTCCTCGTTGCACAGACGTTAGCCGGCCGTTTCCGACCCCAGAATCAAGGGCATGCATTCTAGTGGGTCAAACTCAAGAAGTCACCCTACTGAAAACGGGTAAAAACGCAGCAGGCAATTTATAGGTGCGAATGCACGAATGCACCTCGCCCCGATGGCAAATACAACCAATCACGCCAGGGCTCTGCGCCAACCTTTCCATATATAGAGAAGGCAGCCAATCATCTCCCTGACAGCCGATCTCGCAAGCAAGGCCGGCGGGCAGGACGGCATCATCGAGAAACATAAATACGACGAAACGCCCCGCCCCTGCGACCCGGAACCGGCGGCCGCCGAAACAAAAAAGGCGCCAGACTTTTCAATCTGGCGCCTTTCGAAATATGGGGTGGACGATGGGGATCGAACCCACGACAACGGGAGTCACAATCCCGTGCTCTACCAACTGAGCTACGCCCACCATATTGCCTGTTAAAGAAGCCAAACAAACTTCTTTATCAAGCTCCAGCCAGGCCAACAGCCTGAGTGAAGCTTTAATTGGTGCGGATGAAGAGACTCGAACTCTTACGCCTCGCGGCGCTGGAACCTAAATCCAGTGTGTCTACCAATTCCACCACATCCGCGGGTGAAGCCTTTAAAGCAAAGGCGCCAGACTGTTAATCTGGCGCCTTTCGAAATATGGGGTGGACGATGGGGATCGAACCCACGACAACGGGAGTCACAATCCCGTGCTCTACCAACTGAGCTACGCCCACCATATCGCGTTACTTGTGCCAAAGCTGCCTAATGGCGCACCCGGCAGGACTCGAACCTGCGACCATCCGCTTAGAAGGCGGATGCTCTATCCAGCTGAGCTACGGGCGCCTTGTTAGCTGTACCCTTGGAGGACTACAAACTAAGTGCTTTCCAGTCTCGCAGGACCGTAATCCCGCTCAACCTTCTTAACCAGTGCTAGGCTGTGCCCGACAAGTGCGACGAATAGTATAGAGCCACCCGAAGGTCGTCAAATCCTTTTTAAAAAAAATTCATTTAATTAAAGGAGTTAGGGGAATTTGCAGACCAAGCGCCTTTGCCCTCACCGCATGACATGCGAGAATGCGTTCTCTTTTTTTCCCCTCTCGATGGTTAATCACGCGCAATGACTGCACAACTAATCGACGGCAAATCGATCGCCGCCAGCCTGCGCCAGCAGATCGCCCAACGTGTCACCGAGCGTCGCCAGCAAGGCCTGCGCACGCCCGGCCTCGCGGTGATCCTGGTCGGTAGCGATCCTGCCTCTCAGGTTTATGTCTCGCACAAGCGTAAAGACTGTGAAGAGGTCGGCTTTCTGTCCCAAGCTTATGACCTGCCTTCCGAAACCACTCAAGAAGCGCTGACCGAGCTGATCGATCGCCTGAACGACGATCCCGCGATCGACGGCGTTCTGCTCCAGCTTCCGCTTCCCGAACACCTGGACGCCTCCAGACTGCTGGAGCGCATTCGTCCGGACAAAGACGTCGACGGCTTCCATCCTTATAACGTCGGTCGCCTGGCCCAGCGTATCCCGCTGCTGCGCCCATGCACCCCCAAAGGCATCATGACCCTGCTGGAAAGCACCGGGGTCGATCTTTACGGGATGAATGCCGTGGTCGTCGGTGCGTCCAATATCGTTGGCCGCCCGATGGCGATGGAGTTGCTGCTGGCCGGTTGCACCGTGACCGTCACCCACCGCTTTACCAAGGACCTGGCCGGTCATGTCGGCCGTGCGGACCTGGTCGTCGTCGCCGCCGGCAAGCCGGGCCTGGTCAAGGGCGAATGGATCAAGGAAGGCGCGATCGTGATCGATGTCGGCATCAACCGTCAGGACGATGGCAAGCTGGTCGGTGACGTGATCTACGAAACCGCCCTGCCCCGCGCCGGCTGGATCACTCCAGTGCCGGGCGGCGTTGGCCCGATGACCCGTGCCTGCCTGCTGGAAAACACCCTGTACGCCGCTGAAACCCTGCACAGCTGAGTTTCACCGCAGACGCTGACAGCGAATCGAAGAGCCCCGCCCTTGGCGGGGTTTTTTTTGCCTGTGAAACACGCTCGACCACCCGACGGAAAATGACATTTTTTTCATGTTTCTCAGGACTTTCGCCTGTTGTTTGAACAACCATCGACAGTTATTCAGCCATACTCCAGAATGTCGCGCTTTTTAAGAAATAGCCCGTTACAAAACGGCTTATCAACACTTTGTGAGTCTGCCAGCGTGAAAATCCGTCTTTCCATCCTGAGCCTATTTTTTGCAGTTACAGGGACTTTCCTCACGCCCCTCGCCAGTGCTGACGAGACCACCGCAGCGCCACGAGATACGAAGACACTCAAGCTCGCTTCCGGCAGCTCCCTGCTGCTGGACATGCAGACCAACAAAGTCATCTATGCCAGCAATCCTGACGTGGTGGTGCCGATCGCTTCCGTCAGCAAGTTGATGACTGGCCTGGTCGTGGTTGAATCCCGACAGAACATGGACGAATACATCGACGTCAACATCAGCGACACACCGGAAATGAAAGGCGTGTACTCCCGGGTCAAGCTGCGCAGCGAACTGCCGCGCCGGGAAATGCTGCTGATTGCCCTGATGTCCTCGGAAAACCGCGCCGCCGCGACTCTGGCGCACCACTATCCGGGTGGCTATGCCGCGTTCATCGCGGCCATGAACGCCAAGGCCCGGGCACTGGGCATGACCAACACGCATTTCGTCGAGCCGACCGGTCTCTCTCCGCGCAACGTGTCGACCGCTCGCGACCTGAGCAAGCTGTTGATCGCTGCGCACAAGTACCCGTTGCTGACCGAGCTGAGTACAACCAAGGAAAAGACCGTTTCGTTCCGCAAACCGAACTACAGCCTGGGTTTCCGCAACACCGACCATTTGGTCCGCAAGCCGGACTGGGACATCCAGCTGACAAAAACCGGTTTCACCAACGAAGCAGGCCACTGCCTGGTGCTGGTGACCCGAATGAGCAACCGCCCTGTGGCCCTGGTGATCCTTGACGCCTATGGCAAGTACACCCATTTTGCCGATGCCACGCGCATGCGTAATTGGGTAGAGAGCGGAAAGAGCGCGGAGGTGCCTTCCGTAGCCTTGCAGTACAAGGCAGACAAAAACCTCAAGCAGCGGCAGACCGGCGTGGTTGAAGCGTCGAAGTAACCTTGCTGCAAACACATGAAAAAGCCCCGATCACTCGGGGCTTTTTTTTTGGCACTTCAATCTGTAGGAGCTGCCGAAGGCTGCGATCTTTTGATCTTGCATTTAAAAGATCAAAAGATCGCAGCCTTCGGCAGCTCCTACAGGTGAACCCGGTTATTCAGTCATTGGGCAGCGGCATCTGGTCGTCATCCGGGATGCCGTCGCCGGTACTTGGATCTCTCCAACCCTTCGGCTTTTCAGTGGGCGCCACCGTTGGCCGTGCCAGGGGATCCCTCAACGGGCTGTCCGGATCCATCACCGGATCGGTGCTTTGCTCGGGGGTCGTGGGGACGGTTTCCGGACCTTTGTCGTCAAAACTGGAATCGGTAGACATACACACCTCCATTGGACCTAAGGTTTCAGATCACCCAGTGGATCGTAGGGCTTGGCCGGAGCCTTGGGGTTGTCACCCGGCTTCACATCCCTCGGTGCCTTGGCGGGCCCGATCGGGTCGACCTGAGGATCGGCAAGGTCCGGGGAATCGGGATCGAAACCCAGCTCATCGCCAGAGGAATGTTCAGACGAGTGCGGACCGACGGGCGTTGTGGAGTGAGCCATGGGTGCCTCCTGATCTCGGCCCGGAACAATGATCCGGGCCTTTGAAGATCAGAGGCTGGCGGCGAGCGATGGTGCCCGCCGGGTGACCAACGGACTCAGTGTGCGGCCAAGGCCTTTTTCGCCTTGGCGGCAGCCTGCTCCTGCCCGGCCTGAGCCAGATCGTTGGCGGCCTTGAGCCAACGCTGCTGATCGACCTGAGCCGGGATTTGCGTGGGATTCTGGATCAGCACGGCCCAGCCACCGGCGTCCTTGAATGCCGACTCGAAGGCGCTGAAGCTCATCAGTTCGCGGCGATCCATCCCCGCGCGCAACAGGACCGTCTGCTTCTGGCGGTTGTAGCCGGCCAGAATGGCGTAACGCGGTTCGGCCCACATCGCCGAGCCCTCGGTGAAGCGCACCATCACCGAATAACCGGCGGCGACCTGCGTCAACAGGGCCGTAAGGTTGCTGTCGAGGGGATAAACCACCATCCCGTACTCACGGGCCAGGTTCTGCATGTTCTGTTGCAACTGCGCTTCGCCCCCCGGCAAATGCAAGGGCTTTTCGAGCAAGCCTGGAGTAATCACGATGCCCTGCTGGGACAGCATGCTGGCCAGCACCTGCGGCCCGCTTTGATACGCATCGCCCCGGTAGAATCGGCCGCTGAGCTCGACACGCTCCGGCAAACGCTTGATCTCGGGCGCAACACTCCCGGCGCAGCCCGCCAGACTTGCCACGCAACCGGCCATCAGCATGGCCGACAAAATTCGAGAAAATACCCGCACCATCAGCTCTCTCTTGTTCAGGTTCAGACGCCAGGCAATCCCATTCCCGGCTCGGTCGTCGATCATAGGTCGCCGCGCTGCCCGGGTATAGCTCTAAACGGTAGTCGAGTGCATTCGATAGAGCGAACTGGTTGGTGACTGCCGACTTTCGGTCAATAGTCTGAAATGCATCAAGGGCTAGACTGATTGCTAAAGAGACGACAGCGAAGCGCGTGTGCCCGCAGCAGGGCAAAGAGGAGGCACAGATGAGCCTGACCATGATCATTGTGATGTTGATTTGCGGCTGGCTGGCGGTAGCCGCCGCCATGCTGTGGGGCGTGCTGCGCATCACTCGCCGCCACCATCACCCTGCCCCGCCCGTCACGGCGCCAGAGGCGGACCAGACGCGAAGCCAACACGCCAACGCTCACTGACTTTCCTCACACAAACGAAAACGGCCGCCTGGGTTCAGGCGGCCGTTTCGCATTCATCTACCGTCAAGCGTCAGCGTTGACCTGCTTCTGCCGGGCCCGGCGGGACATCATGTTCAACACCTCGATCGAAGCCGAGAATGCCATGGCCGCATAGACGTAGCCTTTCGGTACATGGGCGCCGAAGCCTTCGGCGATCAACGTCATGCCGATCATGATCAGGAAGCCCAGGGCCAGCATCACCACCGTCGGGTTGTCGTTGATGAACTTGGCCAGCGGATCAGCCGCAAACAACATCACCAGCACCGACACCACTACCGCGATGATCATGATCGGCAAATGCTCGGTCATGCCGACAGCGGTAATGATGCTGTCGATGGAAAACACCATGTCCAGCATCAGGATCTGGCCGATCGCCGCAGCAAAGCCCAGGGTCACGGTGGATGTCTTCGACGTCGGATCATCCGGGGCCGGGTCCATGCTGTGATGGATCTCGGTGGTCGCCTTCCACAACAGGAACAGGCCACCGGCGATCAGGATCATGTCTTTCCAGGAAAACGCGTGGCCGAGAATCTCGATCACCGGAGCGGTCAACTGGACGATGAACGCGATGGTGCTCAGCAGGCCCAATCGCAGGATCAGCGCCATGCCGATACCGATGCGCCGCGCCTTCTGCCGGTGTTGCTCGGGCAGCTTGTTGGTCAGGATCGAGATGAAGATCAGGTTATCGATGCCGAGCACGATTTCCATCACCACCAGGGTGGCCAGGGCAACCCAGGCAGTGGGGCTGGCGGCAAGTTGTAAAAGGTAGTCCATGGGTCAGTCCTGACTCGTTGTAATACGGTTTAGATTTCCTGGGAGGAAGATTCGGATTTTTCCGATTCTTTTTCCGATGATTCTTTTTTGCTGATCAACCCGCCGGTGGCATCGCTGAGCGCCTGTTCGGCGGCCTTGTGGGTATCGTCAATCGCCTGTTTGGCGCTTTCGGCGGCCTTGCCCATCAACTGTTGGGCGCTTTTCTCGGCCTGGTCGCAACCGGCCAGTACCAGTAAAGATGTGATCAACAGCGCCGTGGCTTTAATTTTCATGATGCTCCCTCGATAGAACGAACGGGACCTAAACGATGGCCCGTTGATAGCGATGCATTCTAGGGAAGCAAACACTTCAGGAAAATTCGTATTTTCAGCGGTTATACTTCGGCTTTTACGAATCCAGACCTTCTTGCTTTTATGTAGGAGCTGCCGAAGGCTGCGATCTTTAAATCAAAAGATCGCAGCCTTCGGCAGCTCCTACAGGGACTACGTACCTATGTTGAATTACCGACAACTGCATTACTTCTGGGTGGTGGCCAAGACCGGCAGCATCGTGCGCGCCTGCGAACAACTGAACCTCACGCCGCAAACCATCAGCGGGCAGATTTCATTGCTGGAACAGACCTTTGGCATCGAGTTGTTTCGGCGCGTCGGACGGCAACTCGAACTGACCGAGGCCGGACGCCAGGCACTGCCCTACGCCGAGCAAATGTTTCAGCTGGGCGGTGAACTGGAACTGATGCTGCGGGCACAACCCAATGAGCAGCAGATTCTGTTTCGCGTCGGGGTGGCCGACGTGGTGCCCAAGTCCATCGTCTATCGCCTGCTTGCGCCGACGATGGAGTTGAGCGAACCGCTGCGCATCACCTGCCGCGAAGACAAGCTTGAACGTTTGTTGGCCGACCTGGCGATCCAGCGCCTGGACCTGGTGATCTCCGACAGCCCGATGCCGTCGCACCTGGACATCAAGGGCTACAGCCAGAAACTGGGTGAGTGCGGGATCAGCTTCTTCGCTACCCCTGAGCTGGCGGCCCGTTTCGGTCAGGACTTCCCGCGCAACCTGCACGGTGCGCCGCTGCTGATTCCAGGTCCGGAAACTGTGGTGCGCAGCCGTTTGCAGCGCTGGTTCGCCGAGCAGCAGATCCAGCCGCAGATTGTCGGCGAGTTCGACGACAGCGCCCTGATGCAGGCCTTCGGCCAATCCGGCAGCGGGATCTTCATCGGCCCGAGCGTGATTGCCGATGAAGTGCAACGCCAGTATGGCGTGCAAGTGATCGGCCAGACCGACGCGGTGAGCGAGTCGTTCTATGCCATCTCAGTGGAGCGCAAGGTCAAGCACCCCGGCATTGTCGCCATTACCGAAGGTGCCCGACGCGAGCTGTTTACAGCGCTGTAACCGCTTCGCGCGGCTTGAACGTCATCAGGGCGATGGCCAGCAGGATCGAAGCGAGGATGAAAGCGGCGGCAGCAAAGCCAAGGCCTTGCAGACCGACGCTGTCGATCACCCGGCCACCGATCATCGCGCCCAGGCCGATGCCGAGGTTGGCCCCGGCGATGTTCAGCGACGCGGCAAATGCCGGCGCTTCGGGCGCGGCTTTCATCAGGCGCACATGGCTGACCAGGAACAACGCCGCCTGAGTCACGCCCCAGATGCCCATCGCCGCCGCCAGACCGAGCGGCGAATGGATGTTCGGCACCAGCGCCACCAGGCCAGCAATCATGAACGCGCAGAACATCATCGACGCCATCAGCGGATGCCGATCCACTGCCCGGCCGCCCAGGGAGTTGCCGATCAACCCGACCGCGCCGAAGCCCATCAGGCACCAGCCGACCACGGTACCGTTGAAGCCGGCCAGACGCTCGAGGATGTCGGCCAGATAGGTATAGGCCGTGAACATGCCGCTGAACACGATCACCGACAGCAGCACATGACCGAGCATCAGCGGGCTGCGCAGGATCTTGAACTGCGACAGGAAGCTCACCTGATGCTGGTGCAGATTGGTCCTGGGCAGATAGATAAACAGCAGCAACGCCTTGGCAAAGGCGATGACCGCCAGAATCGCAAAGGCACTGCGCCAGCCGAACGCATCGGAAATCAGCGTGCCCACGGGAATGCCGAACACCGTGGCGCAGACAATGCCGAAACCGATCTTGGCAATGGCGCGACCGGCGTAATCCGGCCCGACGATGTCCACCGCCGTCTCGCTGGCCAGCGCCCAGAACACCGGCAGCCCCAGCGCCGGGATCAACCGGGCAAACGCCATCACCCAGATGTTCGGCGCCAGCGCCGCCAGCGTATTGGCCAGGCCAAACAGGATCAGCACCGAGATGAACAGCTTGCGCCGTTCGAAGCGGGCGAACCAGGCCGTGAGGAACGGCCCGAACGCGGCCACGGTGAAAGCGAACAAGGTCACCAGCAAACCGGCCTGCGGGATGCTGACCTCCAGGTCCCTGGCGATAGCCGGCAACAGGCCAACGATGATGAATTCCGTGGTCAGCACCGTGAAACCGGCGGCAGACAACAGAAGAATGGGCAACAACCGCATGCACAACTCCAGAAACGACGACACCAGCGATAGCCCGAAGGCCCACTGGCAGACATGAAAATGAGGATGGCGAATCTTAACAGAGTGTTTTCGGATGCGGTTGCACGAACCTGCAATTCGCGTTGAAGACCAGGGCGTCAGTTCGTCACAGGCCTGAAGGATCGTACCTGCGCTGTGATAAAGTCCGCGCCCTGAAAAAGTACACCCTGTGGTTAATGCCGATTATTTAAGGGCAAAACCTGTGGGAGCGAGCTTGCTCCGGGCGGTGTTCCGACGATGGCGGACTGTCAGACAACGCAACTATGGACTGTGCCACCGTCATCGCGAGCAAGCTCGCTCCCACAAGAAATGCGACGTTCAACACCTTAAAAGACATTGATCCCTGTGTTTCCTTCTCGGTTTCCTGCCTGCGGCCTGCCCTGTTTGTTGCCGCAAACCTGCGAAACCATGCATTAATAAAAAATCAGAGACGCTGTTTTATGACTGCTTCATCCCCTTCTCTATTGCACCGCCTTAAACGCTTGAGCCTGGTCACGCAGATCGTGATCGGCCTGATCGCCGGTATTGCCCTGGCCCTGTTTGCCCCCGACGTGGCGAAGTCCACGGCGTTCATCGGTAAAGTGTTTGTCTCCGCGCTGAAAGCCGTCGCGCCGATTCTGGTGTTCGTACTGGTCATGGCGTCGATTGCCAACCACAAGCACGGCCAGGAAACCCACATCCGGCCGATTCTGTTTTTGTATCTGCTGGGCACTTTCGCCGCCGCCGTGGTCGCGGTGGTTGCCAGCATGACGTTCCCGTCGAGCCTTGTGCTGTCGACTCAGGACGTCGCGGTCACTGCACCAGGCGGGATTGGCGAAGTGCTGCAAAGCCTGTTGCTGAGCGTGGTCGACAATCCGGTCAGCGCGCTGATGAACGCCAACTTCATCGGCATTCTGGCGTGGGCCATCGGCATGGGCATCGCCATCCGTCATGCTGGCGACACCACCCGCGAAGTACTGGGCGACCTATCCAACGGCGTGACCGTGATCGTGCGCCTGGTGATCAGCTTCGCCCCGCTGGGCATCTTCGGCCTGGTGGCCTCGACCCTCGCCACCTCCGGCTTCGGCGCCTTGATCGGCTACGCGCACCTGCTGGCCGTGCTGCTGGGCTGCATGCTGTTCGTGGCACTGGTGATGAACCCGATCATTGTCTTCTGGAAACTGCGCCGCAACCCCTACCCGCTGGTGCTGACCTGCCTGCGCGAAAGCGGCATCACCGCATTCTTCACCCGCAGTTCGGCGGCGAACATTCCGGTCAACCTGGAACTGAGCAAGCGCCTGGGCCTGCATGAAGACACCTACTCGGTAT
This sequence comes from Pseudomonas laurylsulfatiphila, assembly GCF_002934665.1. Taxonomy (GTDB): domain Bacteria; phylum Pseudomonadota; class Gammaproteobacteria; order Pseudomonadales; family Pseudomonadaceae; genus Aquipseudomonas; species Aquipseudomonas laurylsulfatiphila. The sequence goes on from NZ_NIRS01000001.1 coordinate 1,021,241, forward strand.
CGATCCCGCTGGGCGCGACCATCAACATGGCCGGCGCGGCGATCACCATCACCGTGCTGACCCTGGCGGCCGTACACACCCTGGGCATCGCCGTGGACATTCCGACCGCGATCCTGCTGAGCGTCGTCGCAGCAATCTGCGCCTGTGGCGCTTCGGGTGTAGCCGGTGGTTCGCTGTTGCTGATTCCGCTGGCCTGCAGCCTGTTCGGCATCCCGAGCGAAATCGCCATGCAGGTGGTGGCGGTCGGTTTCATCATCGGCGTGTTGCAGGACTCGGCGGAAACCGCGCTGAACTCCTCCACCGATGTGCTGTTCACCGCGGCGGCTTGCCTGGGTGAAGAGCAGAAGGCCCAACACGCGACCTGACTAACACCGCAAAACTTGTGGGAGCGAGCCTGCTCGCGAAGGGGCCGTCAGCCTCAACGTAACCGTTGACTGATACACCGCATTCGCGAGCAGGCTCGCTCCCACAGAGGTTTGCGGTGAAGTGAAGAATGCTGGCACATGAAAAAGCCCCCGCAGCCTGAGGTTGCGGGGGCTTTTTTGTACCCGGACGGTTTAGAACGCGCCCATGTAGTCGCGCTTGCCCACTTCCACGCCATTGTGGCGCAGCAGTGCATAAGTGGTGGTGACATGGAAGAAGAACTGCGGCAGGCCGTAGGTCAGCAGGTAGGCTTGGCCACTGAAGCGCTTCTCTTTAGGCGTGCCCGGACGAGTGACGATCTCGATGCCTTCCTTGCCGTTGATCTGCTCCGGCGTGAACTCGCCGATGTAAGCCAGAACTTTGCTCAGCAGCGCTTGCAGTTCGGCGAAAGTGGTTTCGGTGTCGTCGTACTTCGGCACTTCAACTTCAGCCAGACGCGAAGAAACACCCTTGGCGAAATCAACGGCAATCTGCACCTGACGCACCAGCGGGAACATGTCCGGGAACAGGCGCGCTTGCAGGAAGGCGTTAGGGTCGATGTTTTTTTCGGTGGCGTGAGCCTCGGCCTTTTTCAGAACATCGCTCAGGGCGTTGAGCATTTGCTGGAAAACAGGCACGGAAGCGTCGTACAGGGAAATGGTCATGGCAGGTCTCGTGTGGGAACGTGGTTCATGTACATCTGTAGGAGCGAGCCTGCTCGCGATGGACGTTAACGAAAACGCGTCCTGTCTGGATGAACGCGTTGCGCCGAAGTCCATCGCGAGCAGGCTCGCTCCTACAGGTGATCGGCATCAGGGGCCGATTATAGCCGCGTGCCGCCCTCCCGAGACCGGTCTTTTTCAGCTGCCGTACACTTTGGCCGCCGGGACCGCTTGCGTCAGCAGTTGCGCGACGGCATCGCCCATCTCGCCAACCGCCCAGCGGCCCTGGCGATCCAGTTGCGGGCCACGGCGCCAGCCATCGGCGATCGACAACTTGCCGCCCTCGACTTCGAACATCTGCCCTGTCACCTCGGCGGACGCCTCGGAACCCAGCCACACTACCAGCGGCGCGACGTTTTCCGGGGCGAAGTAATCGAAGCCCTCTTCAGGCTTTTTCATGGTGTCGGCGAACACCTGCTCGGTCATCCCGGTCCGTGCGGCCGGTGCCAGGGCGTTGGCGGTGATCCCGTAACGGCGCAATTCGGCCGCCTGCACCAGCGTCAGCGAGGCAATACCGCCCTTGGCCGCCGCGTAGTTGGACTGGCCAATGGAACCCTGCAAACCGGCGCCGGAACTGGTGTTGATGATCCGCGCATTGACCCTGGCACCGCCCTTGGCCTGCTCACGCCAGTACTTCACGGCGTGGCTGGAAATGCAGAAGTGGCCCTTGAGGTGCACGGCCACCACGGCGTCCCAGTCGGCTTCGCTGAGGCTGGCGAACATGCGGTCGCGGCAGATGCCGGCGTTATTGACCACCACGTTCAGGTCGCCAAAGGTTTCGATGGCCTGGCGCACGATCAGCCCCGCCGAGTCATAACGGGTGATGTCGTCGCTGTTGGCCACGGCACTGCCGCCCTGGCCGAGGATTTCGCCGACCACGGCCAGGGCCGCTTCGCGGTTGATGTCGTTGACCACCACCTTCGCGCCTTCGGTGGCGAAGGCCATCGCGTAGGCGCGGCCCAGACCACTGCCGGCACCGGTGATGATCACGACGCGGTTTTCACAGATTTTCATGTTCTACATCCTTCAAATTCTTTACTGGTCGACACAATTTCCTGTAGGAGCGAGCCTGCTCGCGATGGTCGTTAACGAATACGCGGGGTATCTGAATAACCGCGTCGTTCTTGAGTCCATCGCGAGCAGGCTCGCTCCTGCAGAATCGGTGTACATCCTGGTTTACAAACGTTCGATGATGGTCACGTTGGCCTGCCCACCGCCTTCGCACATGGTCTGCATACCAAAGCGACCGCCACTTCGCTCCAGTTCATGCAGCAAGGTGCACATCAAACGGGTGCCGGTGGCGCCCAGCGGATGGCCGAGGGCAATCGCGCCGCCGTTGACGTTGGTCTGTTCGTGCGGATAGCCGGTCTCTTTCAGCCAGGCCATGGCCACTGAAGCGAAGGCTTCGTTGATCTCCACACGGTCGATGTCTTGCAGCTTCATCCCGGCGCGCTTGAGTGCATAAGCCGTGGCCGGGATCGGCGCGGTGAGCATCCAGATCGGGTCTTCGGCGCGCACGCTCAGGTGATGGATGCGTGCCCGAGGCGTCAGGCCGTAACGCTTGAGCGCCGCCTCCGAGACGATCAGCATCGCGCTGGCCGCGTCGCAGGTCTGGCTCGACACCGCGGCGGTGACCCGGTCGCAGCCGAACAGGAATTCCAGCTCGGCCATTTTTTCCAGGCTGGTCTGGCGCGGCGTTTCATCGTGCAGCACACCGGCCAACGGCACGATCTCGCGATTGAAGCGACCTTGCTCGATGGCCTGCAGAGCCCGTCGATGGGACTCCAACGAATAGGCTTCGAGCTGCGCCCGGGACAGGTCCCACTTTTCGGCGATCATCTGCGCCGAACGGAACTGCGTCGGCGGTTGCGCGCCGTAGCGCCGCACCCAGCCTTCGGAGCCGCTGAACGGATCGGTGAAGCCCAACGGCTCGGCGGCAATCATCGCCGAGGAAATCGGGATCTGGGTCATGGTCTGCACGCCACCGGCGATGACCACGTCCTGGGTGCCGCTCATCACCGCCTGGGCGGCGAAGTGCACCGCTTGCTGGGACGAACCGCACTGACGATCGATGGTGGTGCCCGGCACCGATTGCGACAGGCCGGCCGCCAGCCAACTGGTGCGGGCGATGTCACCGGCCAGCGGGCCGATGGTGTCGACACAGCCGAAGATCACGTCGTCGTAATCCTCGTCGGGAATGTCATTGCGCTCGACCAGTGCGCGTAATACGTGGGCGCCCAGGTCGGCGGCGTGGATCTGGCTCAGACCACCCTTGCGCCGCCCGGTAGGGGTGCGCAGGGCGTCGACGATATAGGCTTCAGGCATGGTCTACCTCGGTATAAAAATTAAGATCAGGCGCCGATAACCTGTGGGAGCGAGCCTGCTCGCGAATGCGTCAGTTCAGTCGACAAAAATGTTGAATGTGCTGCCGCCTTCGCGAGCAGGCTCGCTCCCACAGGGGGGGCGTCACCCTTACTGACGGGTTAAAACGTACTGCCCGCACCCAGCGCCGGGTTACCCTCGAACAGCGCCGCGCGAATCCGCCCTTTGTGACGGCCGCGATCGCCCCAGACCTTGTCCAGCGCCCAGGCGCGTTTCATGAACAGATGCAGGTCGACTTCCCAGGTGTAACCCATGGCGCCGTGGGCCTGGATGGTGTTCTTCGCCGCGAGCATGGCCGCTTCCGCCGTTGCCAGCTTGGCGTGGGACACCAGCACGTCCTGCCCCGGTTGCTGCTCGGCCAGCGCATAAGCGGCGCGGTACAGCGGGCCTTTGGCGAACTCGATCTGTACCGCGACGTTGGCCATCAAATGCTTGACCGCCTGGAACGAGCCGACCGGCTTGCCGAACTGCTTGCGCTCAAAGGTGTAGTCCACCGCCAGGTCGACCATGCGTTTGGCCAGCCCCAGCAATTGCGCGCCGCTGGCGAGGGCGCCACGGTTGAAGGCGGCAGCCCACAAGCGCCGGCCTTGTTCGCCGCTGGCTACGCAAGTAGCGGGAGTCGGCGTCCATTCGACCTGGAACAGTTGACGGCTCGGGTCGACCGACTCGTTGCGGGTCAGGCGCACGGCATCGCGCTCCAGTGCATGCACTTCATCACCATGGGCCAGCAACAGCAGATCGGCAACATGGGCATCGCTGACCAGCGGGTTACCCGGTTCGGAAACGGCCAGCCGTGCACTGCCCTCGGCGACCCGCGCCAACCAGTATTGCTTGAGCGCCATGTGTTGCTCATCGAGGGCGGCGAGCAACGGCACGCCCACCAGCATGGTGTCCACCAGCGGTTCGGGCAGGCCGGCGTAACCGCATTCCTGGGCAATCAGCACGAAATCCAATTCATTCATGCCCATGCCGTCCTGCGCCTCGGGCACGGTCAGCGCGGTCAGGCCCAGCTCCACCAGTTGCGCCCAGAGTCGCTCACTGCGCCCGCTATCGCTCTGCCACAGTTCGCGAATGCGTTCCGGGGTGACTTCGTTGATGAGGAAGCTGCGGACGTTGTCCTGAAACAGCAGTTGGTCGCGGCTGAAACTAAAGTCCATGGTCTATTCCTCAGGCACGCGGCATGCCGAGCATGCGTTCGGCAATGATGTTGCGCTGGATCTCGTTGGTGCCGGCGTAGATCGGCCCGGCCTGGGCAAACAGGAAACCTTCCAGCCAATGGCCGACGTCACCGGCGGCCGGGGCTTGCGGCAACAGCTCGCCACGCAGGCCAAGAATGCTCATGGCGGTGTCGTGCATGCGCTGGTCGAGTTCGGACCAGAAGATCTTGTTGGTCGACGACTCCGGCCCGATCTTGCCGCCCTGCACCAATTGCGAGGCGGTCATGTAGGTGCTCAGGGTGTAGGCCTCGGCATCGAGCCAGGCACGCATCACCGCCTCTCCGATAGCCGGGTCGCGGTCGGCCTGCTCGCGGTTGGCCTGGTACAACTGCACCAGACGCTTGGCGGTTTCCTGGAAGCGCGCAGGCGAGCGCAGCAACAAACCGCGTTCGAAACCGGCGGTGGACATCGCCACGTGCCAACCCATGCCTTCACCGCCGAGGGCGTTCTCCACCGGCACCTTGACGTCGTCGAAGAAGATCTCGGCAAAGCCCGGCAAGCCGTTGAGCTGCGGAATCGGCCGCACAGTGATGCCCGGTGTATTGAGCGGCAGCAGGATGAAGGTCAGGCCGTGATGGCGCTGGGACTGTGGATCGGTGCGGAAAATACCGAACACCCAATCGGCCCACACCGCGCGGGTCGACCAGGTCTTCTGGCCATTGATCACGTAGTGGTCGCCCACCCGTTCCGCCTTGGAGCGGATCGCCGCCATGTCGGAACCGGCACCCGGCTCGGACCAGGCCTGGGCCCAGATGTCTTCGCCGGTGGCCATGCGCGGCAGGAATCGCGCTTTCTGCTCTTCGCTGCCGTACTCCATCAGGGTCGGGCCGAGCAGGAAGATACCGTTCTGGTTGACCCGTGCCGGCGCCCCGGAACGGTAGTATTCCTCTTCGAAAATCAGCCATTCAATCAGGTCGCAGCCGCGCCCGCCGAGTTCGGTCGGCCAGGTGACCATGCCCCAACGGCCTTCGTTGAGTTTGGCTTCCCAGGCGCGGTGCTCGGCAAAGCCCTGTTCGGTGTCGAACGATTGCAGCGGTTCACTCGGTACATTGGCCGCCAGCCAGGTCCGCGCCTCAACGCGAAAGGCCTGCTGGGCCGGGGTATAGGTCAGGTCCATGGATATGCCTTCAGCCGTTGAATCGGGCATCGCGTTTCTCGACGAACGAGTCGCGTGCTTCCTGAGAGTCCAGTGAGCGGTAGGCTTCGAGGGTGAAGCCCTGCTCCCAGCGGTATTTGTCTTCCAGATTGCCGTCTTCGATGCCGGTCAGCGCTTCCTTGGCCAGGCTGATCATCCCCGGGCTCTTGGCGGCAATGGTGCGGGCGATCTGCAACGCGGTTTCACGCAAGTCTTCACGCTTGACCACCCGCTCCACGGCGCCCAGACGGTAAGCCTCGGCGGCGTCGATCGGCTCGCCGGTGAAGTACATGTGGCGGACCTTCTGCACCGGGAACAGGCGCTGCAAATGCGCGCCGCCACCCATGGCCCCGCGATCCACTTCCGGCACGCCGAAGGTGGCGCACTCGGACGCGACGATGATGTCGGCAGCGCCGCAGATGCCGATGCCGCCGCCCAGCACGAAGCCGTGCACGGCCACGATCACCGGTTTCGGGTTGCGGTGGATGGCCTTGAAGCTGTCGTAGTTGCCCTTGTTCACCGCGACGATCAGGTTGCCGTCGGCGGCCAGTTCCTTGATATCGACCCCGGCGCAGAAGCCGCGACCTTCGGCACGGATCAGGATCACCCGCACATCGTTGTTGCGGCCCAGCCCCTCGATCTCGCTGGCGATATCAGCCCAGCCCTGGTTGTTGAAGGCGTTGACCGGTGGCCGGTTGAACACCAGTTCGGCAATGCCGTTATCGATGCTGACGCTAAATGGTTTCATGGTTTCCTTCCTTCACAATGCATGGCCCCTTCACGACACACGGCGGCACAGCTCGCCCAGGCGCGCTTCGGCGTCGCGGACGATCTGTTCAATCAATTGGGCGCAGCTGGGCAAGCTGTCGATGGATGCGGCGATCTGCCCGGCGGGCAACACGCCCGCGGCCGGTTGCCCGTCGACCATGGCTTTCTGGATCACCATCGGCGCGTTGGCGGCCATGATGCTTTGCGCGGCGGTCAGCTCTCCGCTGCCGCGCATCTTCAGCGCGCTGGTCAGCAGTTGCGTCAGGCTCATGCCCGTATGGCGGCGGTAGGCCAGACCACTCTGCAAGGCCAGCAACAGGCGCTTGAGACCGCCGCTGTTTTCCAGCTGGTTGAGCAATTCGTTGCGGATCATCCGTTGCGGCATGCCGTCGATGGCGCGGCTGATGATGATCGCCGCCGGGTCCTTGACCGCCAGGTAACGCGCCAACGTCGCCTGCGGCACCGGGCTGTCGGCGCACATCAGGAAACGCGTGCCCATGGCGATGCCTTCGGCACCGTAGGCCAGGGCCGACACAAGGCCTTTACCGTCTTTGAAACCACCGGCCGCCACCACGGGCACCGAAACCGCATTGACCACTTGATCGAGCAGCATCAAGGTCGGCACGGAACCGGTATGCCCCCCGCCCTCGCCGCCCTGCACCGTCACCGCATCGGCGCCCATTTCCACGGCTTTCTGCGCATGCTTGAGTGCGCCGACCGTGGGAATGCACACCACGCCGGCATCTTTCAGGCGGCTGATCATTTGCTTGCCCGGCGAACGGCTGTAGCTGACCGCACGGACTTTGTGGCGCAACACCAGCTCGACGATCTCGCCGGCATTGGCCTGGTACATGTGGAAGTTCACCCCGAACGGCTGATCGGTCAGGCGCCGGGTTTCGAGGATCGCCGCTTCCATCTGCTGCGGTTCGATGGTCGCCCCGGCGAGAAAACCGAAACCACCGGCATTGCCCGTGGCCGCCACCAGCTTCGGGTCGGCGACCCAGCCCATGGCGGTCTGGATGATCGGGTAGCGGCAACCGAGCAGCTCGGTCAGGCGGGTATTCAACGAAATCGCCATGCTCACGCCTCGCCCGTTTTGCGCTGGGAACTGGCCATGGCCTTGGCGTCGTAGCCGCCGAGGCGGTCACCGGACACCAGTTCGTTGTGGGCATGGGCGAAGTGATGCAGGCCGAACACCATGTCCATGGTCGCGCGCTTGCCCATCAGGTCTTCGGCGTTGTTCACCGCTTGCTTGCTCAGTTGCAGGCCCAGGCGCGGCATCTGGGCAATGCGCCCGGCGATGTCGAGGGTCTGTTGTTCCAGCTCGTCGCGCGGCACCACACGATTGAGCATGCCCATCTGATAGGCACGCGGTGCCGGCATGCGCTCGCCGAGGAACAGGAATTCCTTGGCGATGCGCGGGTTCAATTCATGCACGTGGGCGAAATACTCGACCCCGGGAATGCCCATGCGCACCACCGGATCGGCGAAGTACGAATCCTCGCTGGCAACGATCAGGTCGCAGACCCAGGCCAACATCAGCCCACCGGCAATACACGCGCCTTGGACCATGGCGATGGTCGGCTTGGGCATCTCGCGCCAGCGCCGGCACATGCCCAGATAGACTTCCTGCTCGCGAGCATAGAGAAACTCGCCGCCCGGTTTGTTCACATGGTCGTACCACAGGCTGGCGCGATCGAAGCTATTGTCGACGTCGCGGCCCGGGGTGCCGATGTCATGCCCGGCGGAGAAATGCTTGCCGGCGCCGCGCAACACGATGACTTTCACTTCATCGTCATCGCAGGCCCGGCGAAACGCCGCGTCCAGCGCATAGGTCATCTGCGAGTTCTGTGCGTTGTGGTACTCGGGGCGGTTCATGGTGACGATTGCCACCGCATCGCGCACTTCGTACAGGACCACTTCGGCCTCGTTCTTGTCGTTGTGTTCAGCCATCACTTGTCTCCGAAAACGCGGGCGCTCAGCGCTGGCCTGGCGGATTGTCTTTAAGCTGCAGGGCGCGCAGGTTGTGCGGGTCCAGACGCTGGATCAGTTGCAATTGCTCGCTGGTCGGGGCCGCGGTGGTCGGGCAGTCGTCCGGCACGTGCAACTCAAAGCCGGTGTTGTCCTGGACCTGCGCCGCCGTCACGCCGGGGTGCAGCGAACGGATGCGCATCTGCCGTTGCGGGCCCAGGAAATCCAGGACGCAGAGGTCGGTGATGATCAGGCGGATGTCGATGTCGTCCAGCTTCCAACCACGCGCCAGGCGGGCCGGGTTGTAGCCGACCGAAGCGACCATATCGACCTCGCCTTCGACGAACACCCGACGGTTGTGGCTCGGCACACAAAACGAGTTGGCGTGGCTGATCGAGTTGCCGGGGAAACCACGCACACCGAGCATCTGCGCCTTGGGTTTGGCGTAATCGCCGATGCAGGAAATGTTCGCCTGGCCAAAGCGGTCGATCTGGGTCGGGCCGACCAGTGCATGGCGCTTGCCGCCCCAGACGTTGTCGAAAATCCGCGAGAAACCCATCCAGCTGTCACGCTTGGGCTCGTAGCCCTTGCGTGCGCCCAAAGGCACCGGTTCGGCGACCATGTAGGCTTCGGAGTCGGTCATCAGCAGTTGCGGGTTGCTGCTGAGCATGGCCAAGGATGCCGCCAGGCGCGGGATCACGCCGATGCCGGTGGCCAACACTTCGCCGTCTTCGCGCCAGGCTTCGGAGGCCGCGCAAATCATCAGTTCGGCGAGGCTGTAAGTGGTAGTGCTCATCGGAAGGCTCCCTTAGAAAATCGGCAACGGCAGTTCACGGATCGCAGCCAGGCCGCCAACCTTGTCCAGGTACTGTTCGTGGGTGCAGTCGACGTAGTCGCGCACGTACCCTTCCCAGCCATCGGCCGCCTGCACGGTGGCGTTGTAGGCCTTGAAGTGCGCGAAGTCGAAACCGTACAGCGGCGCGCAAGACGACGGATGCGCACCGCCCGGCACGTGGGCCACGGCGGTGGTCAGGTTGCTTTCCCAGAACACTTGATGGGCGTGGGCGCTGTCCTGATGGAAGTAGTCGCTGTCGACCAGTTCATCGCAGGTCACGTAGCTGTGGGTGGCGGCCCGCACGAACAGATCGTCCATGTAATGATCCGGGCCGCTGATCTGGCACACGCCACGTTTGTCGGCACGGTCGACATGCACCAGCGCCGCGTCGAGCTTCAGCGCCGGCATCGCCACCCAGTCCTTGCCATCGGCGTAGGGCGAGGCGATCAACTTGATCTGGCGGTTGTGGCGCAGCACATCGGTGCCCAGGCCCACCGCCGTCGGAATGAACGGCACATTCATCGCCGCCGCCCGCAGGCCGAGCAGCAGCATGCCTTCGTCGATTTCCATCACGTCCAGCGCCGCTTCCTGACGCGCCTTGCGGAAGTACGGCTCCAGTGGAATGAAATCCAGGGAGACGAAGGCGAACACCAGTTTCTTGATCTTGCCGGCCGCGCAGAGCATGCCGACATCGGCGCCGCCGTAGGCAACCACTGTCAGGTCCTTGAGGTCCGAGCGCAGAATCTCGCGTACCAGCGCCATCGGCTTGCGACGCGGGCCCCAGCCACCGATACCGATGGTCATGCCGTCACGCAGTTGGCCGACAATCTCGGCGGTGGTCATTTGCTTGTCCATCGTCTTGTTCCTCATTGGCGACCGACACTGAAGTCGTGGCCCCAGTGGCTGACCACGGTGCTTTCGAACGGCGTGTGGCGGTCCCAGTCGACCACCAGGCCATCGCAGCCGTACTCCAGGTCAAACCCGGACGGGGTCTTGATGTAGAAAGAAATCATCTGGTCGTTGGTGTGCTGGCCCAGGGTGGCCGACAGCTTCACGCCGTTGGCGTGGACGCGGTCCAGGGCGCGGCCGACTTCGTCCAGCGCGTTGACCTCGACCATCATGTGCACGCAGCCGTGGGGCATCGGGCACTCGAAAATCGCCAGCGAGTGGTGGCGACCGTTGTTGCAGTGCAGGAAGTGGATGCGCTTTTGCGGCTCGGCCGGGTCCGGGGTGAAGCGGACTTTCATCAGGTCCGACAGGCCAAAACCCATTACCTGTTCGTAGAAGTCGCGGCAGCGTTCAAAGGCGGGTGCCGGCAGCACCACGTGGCCCATGCCGAGGTCGTTGGTGACAAAACCTTTGACGCCCACTGGCGAAACAAAGCGAGCGAAGTCCTGCAGCGGGCCCCAGAAAATTTCGTGGCGATTGCCATCCGGATCACTGAAGTGCACCAGTTCCTGAACCTTGCGCAGCTCGGCCTCGGCGGCGGTGCCACGGGTCACTTGCACGTCGGCCTGTTGCAGCTCGCTGACCGCCTGCTCCAGCGCCGCCTTGCCGGCCACTTCCCAGCCGCAGGCCCCGAAGCCGTTCTCGGCACTGTTCTGCACCAGCACGCGGTAATGACGCTCGTCCATTTTCAGGTACAAAAGCTCATCGTCGTCGCTGACCATCATGCCCAGCACCTGGCTTGCGTAGTGGCGCCATTGCGCCAGGTTGCTGGATAACAGGGTGACGTAACCCAGACCGCGGATATCCATGGATGCACTCCTCGTTTTACTCAGGCGGTGCCGCCCTTCGGCGACTGCCGGGGGAGACTTTATGTAAGGCCTATTCAAACGGGTTCGGGGAGGGTCAACATCGTCCAATGGGACTAGCGGATTCAACCGTGTAGGAGCTGTCGAAGGCTGCGATCTTTTGATCTTGATCTTCTCGGCATCGATGAAAATCAAGATCAAAAGATCGCAGCCTGCGGCAGCTCCTACAGGGGGGTGTCAGGCGGGTTGTTCGATTTGATCCAGCAGGCGGTTTGCCGTGATTTCCGCGAGCATCACGCTATTGGAAATGCCCAGCAGTGCATTACGGTCTCCGCCCTCCAGATGATCCACCAGTTGATGCACCATCATATCCACCGAGGCCAACGTCTCCACCAGATAAACCACCAGTGTTTCGGTCGTAGCCTCAGGGTCGACGCTGAACAGCGTGCTGATTGTTCGAGGGGTGGCTTTGATGTCGGCGGTCGAGGGGAAGTGGTAAGCGAGGGCTCGCTCGGCGGCTTCGTTGAGTTTTTTGGAATCGGGTTCGTATGGGGATGCCGGATCGGTGTCCGGCGGATTGGGCGTTACCTTGAACATTTACGACTCTCCAATAATGTGGAGCCGTCACCGACTTGCGACTAAACGAGAGGTGGCAGCTGTACGCAGGTTAGTCGACCGGGGAGAATCGAAACCGGCGCGCCCGAAGGCGCCCTGCGCACAGCTACCATAAAGTGCAGGCATGAAATGACCTGACTGTCTGGATGCAAATGCGCTTCGATTGACCACGGGCGACTAAACCCGATCACTGATGGGCAGTGACACGAATCAAGTTACCGAGCGGCCCCAAGGCGCACAAGCCGGCGGATTCTGGCGTACCTGTAGGCAACGACGCAAGGCGTTGTAGCTTTCATCAAGTAACACTGACAGCCGTTAAACAACCTCTGTTTAAAGGCCAAATCGGTGACGCGAACTTGCGCAATAACCTGTAGGAGCGAGCCTGCTCGCGATGGTCGTCAACGATAACGCTGAAAGCCTGACACCCCGCGGCGTTCTCCGGTTTATCGCGAGCAGGCTCGCTCCTACAAGGGGTATGTGGTGTTCAATCTTATTCGGCAGGCATAAAAAAACGGGCCTTGGGGACCCGTTGGAAAGGTGGCCTGGCGTCCGTGCCAGTCCTGCAAAAATGTGGCATGGGGTATGACACTGAACCTGTGGGAGCGGGCTTGCCCGCGAAGGCGATCTGTCAGCCAACTGAGATGTTGAATGTAATGCCCTCATCGCGGGCAAGCCCGCTCCCACAGGGATGGCGTTGTTAGACGCCTTGTGCTTTACCCGTTATTCCTTGCGAAAGTGCGGAATCACCTTCTCGCCAATATTCTTCAACGTCTCCAGTTGCGCCCACTGCGGCACGGTGCCCATCTGGCAGATGAACAGGATTTCGTCGGCGCCGGCGTCGATCAGGCGCTGCACGTAGCCGATGCAATCCTCGACGGTGCCGTAGGCGTGGTTCGGGTTCATCATGGCCATGGTCGGGTCGGAGAAGTCGACGCTGACTTCTTCGGAGGCGAAGCGCGACTTGATCACGCTCTGGCCGTTGCCGTCGACGAAGGTATCATCCTTCCACTTCTCAGGATCCGGACGCTCGCCACCGCCGTACCAGTAGCCCAGGGACTCCATGAAGTAACGCTGGCCACGGATACCGATGCGGCGCGCTTCTTCGTTGTCGTCCAGCACGATGGCCGGGCACAGCGCGGCAATGTGCCGGTTAGGACGGAAGCCCACTTGCTTCTTCTCATCGCGGTTGTCGTAGGCCGTGTGATACACCTCGACCTTCTTGGCGATTTCTTCCGGGCCACCGAAGCCCAGAACCAGCGCGCCCATGCCGCGACCGCCGGCATTCTTCAGCGACTCGGTGTTGGTGCACGCCAGGTACATCGGCGGGTGCGGGTCCTGATAAGGCTTTGGATGGATCGGACGCTTGGGGATCTGCACGAAGTCGCCGTTGTGCTCGATCTCGTCCTGCACGAACATTTTCGGGATCAGGTACATCATCTCGTCGATCTGCGGCTGCAAGGTCGCCAGGTCGTAGCCGAAGGTGCCGGCTTCCTGCTGGGTGCCGCCCTTGCCGACGCCGAAGTGCACACGGCCCTTGGACAGCAGGTCGAGGGTGGCAATGCGCTCGGCGACCTTCACTGGGTGGTTCATCGCCGGAGGCAGGCAGACCACGCCGTGGCCGATGCCGATACGCTCGGTTTTACCGGCCACGAAAGCCAGCATGGTTTCCGGCGCGGACATGTGCGAGTAGTTGCTCAGCGCGGTGTGCTCTACGCACCAGAAGGTGTCGAAACCCAGCTTGTCGGCGAGCACGGCCTGCTCGACCGTGTCTTCGAAAATCTTGCGGTCGCCTTCGCGGCTGGAGTCCACCGTCTGGGCTTCGTAAATCAGGGAAAATTTCATGGTTGATCCTTGTGCTTATTTGGATGCGCAGTCGGCGCCGTAGACCTTCGCCTTACCGCCAATGCTCGTGCATCGACGGGGCGCTCGAATCACGCAAACGGACTAGCCGATTTGTACGGAAGCGTCAGAGGAAAAAGTCGCTGCTGTCCTGCCCCATGCTCACGCCGCCAAGGTTCCAGGCGTACTTGGCCGGGCTGTTGGCGACGTGGGCGCGACCGGTGTGAATGTCGCGGAAGGCACGGTTGATCGCATGACTGCGAAAGATCGTCGAAGCACCGCTGTTGAACATCAGGTCGCCAACGGCCTTGGCGCACTTGTCGGCCACCAGCGCCGAGTCGTAACGCATCTTCACCCGCTCGGGCATGCTCAGCGGCTCGCCTTTTTGCGCGCGTTCCAGCATCAAAGCGAAGTTGCGATGCAGCACGGTCTTGCACTCGTCGACGCAGACCATGGCATTGGCCAGTGACGATTGCGCGGCCGGGTCCTGAACCATCTTGCGACCGTCATTGACCCCGACCCGGGCGCGGTTGTGCTCGACAAACTGATCCACCGCACCCTGCAGGGCACCGATAGCGGACGACGACACCGCTCGCACGAAAATCTGCCCGAACGGCAGGCGGAACAAGGGCGCAGTATTCACCGAGTTGCCCGGACTGTTCTGCATGAAACCGTCGAGCGCGCGATGGGTGCGGTACTCGGGAACGAAGGCGTTTTCCACCAGAATGTCGTGGGAGCCGGTGGCTTCCAGGCCCATGACATTCCAGTTGTCGAGAATCTGGTAGTCACTGCGCGGCACCAGGAACGTCCGATAATCCGGCGCCCCGCCCGCCTCTTCCGGCGGCACCAGCGCACCGAGGAACGCCCAGTCGCAATGCTTGCTGCCGGAAGAAAAGCCCCAACGGCCGCTCAACTTGAAACCACCGTCGACCCGCTCGACCTTGCCCACCGGCATATAGGAAGACGAGATCAGCACGCTGGAATCGCTACCCCAGACATCCTGCGCCGCGCGATCGTCGAACAGCGCCAGCTGCCAGTTGTGGATCGCCACCACCCCCAGCACCCAGGCCGAAGACATGCAGCCCTCGGCCAGGGTCATCTGCACGTCGAAGAAGTCCTTGGGCTCCAGCTCATAGCCTTCCCAGCGGGAAGGTTGCAGGATGCGAAAGAACCCGGCGTCGTGGAAATCCTTCAGGGTTTCTTCAGGCAACTGCCCGGCTTGCGCGGCGTTCAGGGCGCGTTCACGCAGGATCGGCACCAACTCACGGGCACGTTGGCTCAGACGCTGGCGAATCAGGTCTTGGTTGAGCATTTTTATTGTTCTCCTTTGTTCACCCCATCCGCCGGGGCGCGCGTGCAACGGGGCGGGTGTAGTGCCCCTACGCTGGCATTCAAACAATGCGCAAAGCGGCGGGCATCCCTCAAACGGACCATGTGGGATTGCGGAACTGGTCTCTGGGGGTGTATCTGAAAGGGATGTGCTTGCTGGCAGGCCGTCTTCGCGGGCAGACCCACATTGAGTTCCCTGTTTTACTCGAGACTTGTGGCCACTGAAGATCACTGTGGGAGCGAGCTTGCTCGCGATGGCTTTGTGTCAGGCGGCATGGATTTTTGAGGGTGTACATATCCGTTGCTGCGGTAACGGCCGCTTAGGGTTCCGCTCTTACAGCGGGTCACTTTGAAAAGCGCAAAGTAACCAAACGCTCTTGCCCCTGACATTCGGTGCCTCGCCTAGGCTCGGCATGCCCTCGCTTCGGTCCTGCTCCGTGGGCCCGCCGCCATCGGCCATCCATGGCCGGGGGCGGCTAACCCGGCATCCATGCCGGGTTGCCCACTGCGCAGAACCTGCGCTCGGCCTCACGAGGGGGCGTACACCGCAACAGCGTCCGAGGCGGCCTACCGGCCGGCCTGGTTGTTGGGTTCGTTCGTCTGTGAGGTACATGTCGACTGGCCGGCCGCCATCGCGAGCAAGCTCGCTCCCACAGTATTTACGGTGAACACCAATTATTCGAACCACACCAAACCTGTGGGAGCGGGCTTGCCCGCGAAGAGGCCGGCACATCTGACATTGATGCTGGCTGACAGACCGCCATCGCAGGCAAGCCAGCTCCCACAGGGTCGAGGTACATCCGCCAGGTTCAGGTCGGCTGTCAGGCCGCCTTCGCGAGCAGGCTCGCTCCCACAGAAGAGCAAAGGCAGATCGGCGTACACCCACGCTTCCCACCACTCAACAGGCCGAGCGTTAGCTCGCCTGCCGCTCTTGATCTTGATCCACCCGCCCCCTCGGCAGGCTGAGCGGAGGTGTTCATCCGGGGATGGGCGCGCAGCGCCGTTCGACGCAGTCGAACTCATTGCATGTAGGTCGAAGCGAAGCCGACCGGAGGGCAATGCCCCCGGATGAATACCGGAGCGAAGGAACGCCGAGCCTCAGCGAGGGGCCGTACGTAAGGGGCGAGCGTGAAGGGATCAACCACATAGGTAACAGAAGAGTTCAGTCACATAGGTAACACCTGATCACTTATTTCTGATTACTTTGAGCGTCAGATAAGCGTCTTTGGCATCCCTTTCATCAACGCGGCCTAATACTACCGGTCCAAAAATGATGTCCCAAACACCCTCACTGACGCTCTCCAACCCAACCGTTTCATGCTTGAGCACGTAGCCGACATAGATTCTAAGCCTACCTTTGTTCACCACGCCGTTGGAGTCCGTCCGGTAAACCTCAACATGGCTTGGGTACCTCATCTCCGGCAGCTTGCCCGGATAAGGTCGTGAAGAGCTTGTGTAGCAAGAGCCGGGGGTTTTCTGCCCCAGCGCCTCATGAAGACGCTCATGATTGTAGTGCTGCATGAACAGATCGAAATGTTTCTGCTGGGCTCCCCACTCAATTTCCGGCGGCCTTGGCAACGTACTTTTCAGCGTGCGGTGCATGCGCTCATGCCGTCCGTTTTGCTCTGGTCGACCAGGTTGAATCCTTTCGTGAATGATGCCCAGACGGGCCCACCAGATGGACAACTGCGATAACCCGGCACGCCCACCGCTAGCAAAAGGGACACCGTTGTCGGTACGGATCCGCTCGGGCATTCCATGCATCTTAAATAGCCGCTCGAAGGTTGCCTTGGCGTCCTTGAAAGTCGTGCTGGGCATGCTTTCACACGCCAGTAGAAAGCGACTGGCGTGATCCATCACTGTCAGGGGGTAACACCAGACACCGTCTCCCGTCAGGTATTGGCCTTTGTAATCGGCGCTCCAGAGCTGGTTGGGAAGATCGGCTTTCTGAAGTGGCTTGGGATAGATGGCGACACGCTGACGTAAACGCCGTGGGGGCACCAGACCCGCCTTTTTAAGCACGTTGTAGATCGTGGTTTTCGAGGGCGGAGACTGATCTGGAAACCGTTCACTCAGGGCTGTCTGAATCTTCTTCGGGCCCGGTGTGGTTTGCCCTTGGCCGCGCAGCTCAAGAATGGCCTCCTTGACCGCAAACGGCACGGCCTGAGCCTGGGAGTGTCGCTTGCGACTGCACTCCGCCAAGCCATTAATGCTGTCCGCGTTGTAGCGGGCCACCCACTTGTAACCAGTCTTGCGACTGATGCTGTGAGCCGCACAGAGTTGACTGAAATTGAGTCGACCAGACAAATAATCGGCAATGAACATCACTTTCAGGTCCATAGGTTTCAGCTCTCGCCACGGCATGGTCAGATCCTCGGAATCGACCAGTGCCAGTTAAAAACTGTTACCTATGTGCTTGAACTGTTTTGTTACCTATGTGGGTGAGTCATACCAGCGTTTTTTTGGTTACTTTTTTTAGGCGCTTGTAAAAAAAGTGACTCGCCGTAAGGGCGAAACCATAAGCCGCCGTTACCAAAAAAACGGATATGTACACAACACAACATCAGCCTGGTCGGCCCAGAGGCCGCCAAGGCCTAGTCCCCTCGGACGATGTTCCAAATAGACACCAGAGCAAGAATCCATCGCACTCCACCCCCAACAAAAAAGGCCCAGTGCGATGAACGACGCCAATCTCAAAGCCGACATGCTCCAGGCCATGCGCCGCCTGGCCAAGTCCGTCACCATTATCAGCACCAGCAACGGCTCCGAACGCTTCGCCATGGCCGCCACCGCGGTCGACTCCCTGAGCACCGAGCCGCCATCGCTGCTGATCTGCGTCAACAAGACCGCCTCGCCCCACGCCGCACTGGCGACCGGCGCCGACTTCTGCGTGAACATCCTCGGCGTCGAACAACAAGACCTGGCCAACCTGTGCAGCGGCGCGATCAAGGGCGAAGCGCGCTTCGACCGTGGCAACTGGCTGACCAGCCCCGGCGGCATTCCTTACCTGGGCGACGCACAGTCGGCGATCCTCTGCCGCCAGGACGGCCACTTCAGCTACGGCACCCACACCGTGTTCATCGGACGCATCCTGCAGATCCACACCACTGACGCCATCACCCCGCTGGTCTACCTCGACGGCAGCTACACCACCACCGCCAAACCCGCACCTTCTCTCGCAGCCGCTGGTTGAGGCCCGAACATGGACAGCCTGAACCGGTTGACGGCGTTGCGAGTGAACAGCGCCGACCCGTTGCCATGGGATGACCGCTGCGACTTGCTGATCGTCGGGTTTGGCGGAGCCGGCGCCTGTGCCGCCATCGAAGCCAGCACTCGCGGCCTGTCGGTGCTCGCACTGGATCGCTTCGAAGGCGGCGGCGCCACGGCACTCAGCGGTGGCGTGGTCTACGCCGGTGGTGGCACGCCGTATCAGCGCCAGGCTGGATATGAAGACAGCAGCGACGCCATGTTCAACTACCTGCGTCAGGAAGTCGGCGAAGCCGTCAGCCACGAGACATTGCGGGCGTTCTGCGAAGGCAGCCGCGAGCAACTGGCCTGGCTGGAGCGACAAGGCGCAGCCTTCGAAGCCAGCGTACCGCCGCACAAGACCTCATACCCGAGCGACCAGTACTACCTCTATTACTCGGGCAACGAAGCCGTGCCGGCCTATGCCGCCAGCGCCAAACCGGCGCCCCGTGGCCATCGCACCAAAGGCCCGGGCATGTCGGGCACCAGTCTGTTCGCCCCGCTCAAGGCCAGTGCCTTGCGTCACGGTGCGCGCCTGCGCAGCCAGTGCGAAGTGCGCAGGCTGGTGCTCGACCTCGACGATAAAGTCCTCGGTGTCGAAGCCTGGCAACTGCCGTCGGGTAGCCGCGCCGCCCGGCAACATGCGCGTCTGTCACGCTGGGCCGCGGCCATTCATATGTACGCTCCGGCCTTGGCCGACCGCTTGCGCGCCCGTCAGCGTCGCATCGAACAGACCAGCGCCATCCGCCAATTGATTCGCGCCGAACAGGCGGTGCTGTTGAGCAGCGGCGGTTTCATCTTCAATCGCGACCTGGTGCGCCAGCACGCGCCGCAGTACCTGGCCGGTCTGCCGCTGGGCGCCACCGGGTGCAATGGCAGCGGCATCGCCCTGGGCCAGAGCGCCGGTGGCAGCGTGGCGCGGATGGACAAGGTCAGCGCCTGGCGTTTCATCAATCCGCCACTGGCCTGGGCCCGGGGGCTGATCGTCAATGCCCGCGGACAACGTTACGCCAACGAAGAAATCTACGGCGCGACCCTCGGCCACGCCATGGTCGAAGAACAGGACGGTCGCGCCATTCTGGTGCTCAACCGCGCGCTGGTCGGCGAAGCGTTGCGTCAGGTCGGCCCCGGCAAGGTGTGGAATTTCCAGCGCCTGCCGGTGCTGCTCAATTTGCTGTTCAACGCCAAACGCAGCACCAGCCTGGCCGGGTTGGCCAAGCGCTGCCATCTGCCGCCGGAACTGCTGCGCCAGAGCGTCGAACGCTATAGCCGCGCGGCACGCGGTGAGGTCGCCGACGAGTTCGGCAAGTCTGCGGCGATGCTCGCCAACCTCGACCAGGGCCCGTGGTACGCCCTCGATCTTTCATTCGCCAGCAAACTGTTCCCCTGCCCGGTCATCACCCTGGGCGGGTTGAAAGTCTGCGAGGCCAGCGGTCGGGTACTGGACCCTGCCGGTCAGCCAATAAACGGCCTGTACAGCGCCGGCCGCAATGCGGTCGGGGTCGCCTCCAACCTGTATGTCTCCGGCCTGTCCCTGGCCGATTGCATCTATTCCGGTCGCCGGGCTGCCGCCCACGTGGCCGACCAATTCGCACTTCAAACCGCACGATCAGGAGAACAACAATGCAACGTGTAGAAGGCAAAGTCTGCATCATCACCGGCGCCGCCAGCGGCATCGGTCGCGAAGACGCCCTGCTGCTGGCCCGCGAAGGCGCCAAAGTGGTACTGACCGACCTCAACGAAGAAGCCGGTCGCCAGGCGGCTGCAGAAATCGGCGCCAACGCGCTGTTCATCCGCCACGACATCGCCAGCGAAAGTGACTGGCAACACGTGGTCAAAACCACCGTCGAGCACTTCGGCCGCCTCGACGTACTGGTCAACAACGCCGCGATCCTGGCCCTGGGCAGCATCGAAGACACCACCCTGGAGTTGTGGCAGAAGGTGCAGAAGATCAACGGCGACGGCTACTTCCTCGGTTGCAAGTACGCCATCCAGGCGATGAAGGAAAGCGGCGGCGGCTCGATCATCAACATGTCGTCGGTCGCCGCCCTGGGCGCCATGCCGATGTTCTGCGCTTACTCGGCGTCCAAAGGCGCGGTGGCGGCGATGACCCGCTCCATCGCCTTGCACTGCAAGCAACAGGGCTATCGCATTCGCTGCAACAGCGTGCACCCCGATGGCGTGAACACGCCGATGACCCAGGCCCTGGCCGGTGGTCAGCCGATCCCGCAGGAAGCGCTGGACCAGGACCCGATGAACCGCATGGCGGCGCCACGGGACATTGCCAACGTGGTGCTGTTCCTCGCCACCGACGAGTCGCGGTTCGTCAACGGTGCCGAGATCCGCGTCGACAACGCCCAACTGATCAGCGGGCTCTGAGGTCGAGGTGAACATGGGCACGCAACAACAGAACCTGACCCCGGCCGAAAACACGACGGCAAGCGTCTCATTGCAAGTGTGCGCGGTGATCGACGAGACCGCTGACGCGCGCTCGCTGGTGCTGGACGTACCGCCAACCCTGCGTGAGCGCTTTCGCTACAAACCGGGCCAGTTCCTGAGTTTTCGCGTGCCCTTCGCCGGCAAACTGTTGACCCGCTGCTATTCCATGGCCAGCTCGCCCCTCGCGGATGCGCTGCCCAAGGTCACGGTGAAACGGGTCGACGGTGGCCGGGTGTCGATCTGGATGAACGAAGTGCAGGTCGGCGACTGGCTGGAAGTGTTGCCACCGGCCGGGCATTTCTACCTTGACCCGCAGGCGGACACCGAAAAGCCCCTGGTCCTGTTCGGGGGCGGTTCGGGCATCACCCCGGTGTTTTCCATTCTCAAATCAGTGCTCCATGGCAGTCGGCGGCCGATCAAGTTGATCTACGCCAACCGCGATGAGGCGTCGGTGATTTTCAAGGACGAGCTGTGCCAGCTGATCAAGGCGCATCCTGATCAACTGCACGTGGTGCACGTCCTCGATTCGGTGCAGGGCTTCCTGACGGACCATCAGGTCCGTCATCTGCTGCGCGGATCGACCGGCGGCGACTACTTCATCTGCGGGCCGGGTCCTTTCATGGACACCGTGGAGCGCACGCTGCTGGCACTGGGCGAAGCGGCCGAATGCATTCATGTCGAACGTTTCGTCTCGCCACCGGATCCCGATGAACTGTTGGCCGAAGAAGCAGTGGCACGAGCGGCGGCCATGGATTCGCAATGTGAAGCGCTGATCGTCGAACTCGATGGCCAGCAACACGAAATTGCCTGCCAACCAGGCGACACCTTGCTGCAAAGCTGCAAAGCGGCTGGCCTCGATGTGCCGTCGTCCTGTGAAGAAGGTTTTTGCGGGGCCTGCATGTGCGTGGTCAAGGAAGGTGAAGTCCAGTTGGCGCGCAACGACGTGCTGACCCCCAAGGAGCTGGCCGACGGCTGGACGCTGGCCTGCCAGAGCCGCCCGACGGGTGCCCGGGTACGCCTGAAATTCCCGGATTGAAGATACGCATCCCCCTGTAGGAGCGAGCCTGCTCGCGATGGACGTCAACGATAACGCGCCCTGTCTGTATGAACGCGGTCCCAAGACGTTTTTCGCGAGCAGGCTCGCTCCTACAGTTGAAATGTGCCGGACGGAGGATCTGTTGCTTAGTCTCAACGGACGATCACTCAGGCCCGGTCTGCAGTTAGACTCGGCCACAGCATTAGCCCACAACAATAAAGAGGTGCAGTTATGGCTCGTTTGCAGAACAAGGTCGCGGTGGTCACCGGCGGCGCTTCGGGGATTGGTCTGGCCTGCGTGCGCCGTTTCGCTGCCGAAGGCGCGCAAGTGGTCGGGCTGGACATCGGCAGCGCCCCGGCGGACTTCCCCGGCCTGTTCATGCCCCTCGACGTGCGCGACGAAGCGCAGGTGCAGCAGGTCATGCAAGACGTCATCAGCCGCCTCGGGCGCATCGATATTCTGGTCAACGCCGCCGGCGTCGCCGACCAGGGCAGCGTGACCCAGACCACCACCGCCAACTGGCAACGGGTGATGGACATCAACCTGACCGGCAGCATGCTCACCAGCAAATACGCGCTGGCGTCGATGGTGGAGCAGCGCGGTGGTTCGATCATCAACGTCGGTTCGATCTTCGGCCTGCAAGGCTGCGACGGCAACGTGGCCTATAACGTGTCCAAGGGCGGCATCAACCAGCTGACCCGCTCGATGGCCATCGACTACGGCTACGCCAACATTCGCGTCAACGGCCTGTGCCCGGGCCTGATCGAAACACCGATGACCAGCATGGTCCGTGACAACGATGCGTTCCACGCCTTCTTCGCCTCACAGCACATGCTCAGCCGCTCCGGGCAACCGGAAGAAGTGGCCAATGTCGCGCTGTTCCTGGCCTCGGACGAAGCGTCCTTTGTCAGCGGCCAAATGATCGCCGTGGACGGTGGTTTCTCCGCCGGTCGCCGTTTCGCCCCGCCCGCCCAGTAATTCGCAATCCGGCCGGGCGCCCTGCCCGGCCTACTCCCTTTTTCGTCATTGTCTTCTAACCGGGGAGGCCCCATGCCGCCTGTCGCCACCGCACTGACCATCGCTCAACTGTTCGCCAACGCTGCCCAGGCCTACGGCGACCGCCCGGCCATCGAGGACGCGGGCCACACCATCAGCTACCGACAACTTGACCAGTTGCGCCGCCAGGCTGCCCGCGCACTGCTGTCCCTCGACGTACAGGTTGGGGACCGCGTGGCGATCTGGGCGCCCAACGTATGGGAGTGGATCGTCGCCGCCGGCGCCCTGCAAAGTGTCGGCGCCGCCCTGGTACCGCTCAATACCCGAATGAAGGGCAGCGAGGCTGGCTACATCCTGCGCGAAAGCGGCACCTGCGTGCTGTTTGCCATCGGCGAATTCCTCGGTGCGGACTACCCCGGCATGCTGGTGTCGGAAGACCTGCCTGAGCTGCGTCACATCGTCAGCCTGCGCGGCGCCAATTCGGGCACCCTGGCCTGGGAACGGTTTATGGATCTGGCGGCCGACGTGCCGCAACTGGCCCTGCGCACCCGCGAGCAAAGCGTTGGCCCGCAAGCCTTGTCCGATGTGCTGTTCACCTCGGGCACCACCGGCAAGCCCAAGGGCGTGATGACCAGCCACGGCCAGAACCTGCGCATCGTGCGCGACTGGAGCGACATCGTCGGGCTGCGCGAAAGCGATCGTTACCTGATCGTCAATCCGTTCTTCCACTCCTTCGGCTACAAGGCTGGCTGGCTGGCCGCATTGATGCGTGGCTGCACCGTCCTGCCGCAGCAAGTGTTCGACGTGCAGGCCGTGCTCGAATGCGTGCAGCACGAACGCATCACCGTGTTGCCGGGGCCGCCGACGCTGTATCAATCGTTACTGGCCCATCCGCAACGCAGCGAGTTCGACCTGGGCTCCTTGCGGGTAGCGGTAACCGGCGCGGCGGCGATTCCCGTGGAGATGATCCACCGCATGCGCGACGAACTGGGATTCGCCACCATCGTCACCGCGTATGGCCTGACGGAAGTCTGCGGTTTCGCCACGATCTGCCGCTCCGGTGATTCCGCAGAGTTGGTTGCCAACACCAGTGGCCGGGCGATGCCGGGGGTGGAAGTGCGCTGTGTCGGCAACACGGGCCGCAGTCAACCGGCGAACATTCCCGGTGAAGTGCAGATTCGCGGTTACAACCTGATGCAGGGTTACCTCAACAACCCCGACGCCAGCCAGGAAATTCTCGACGCCGACGGCTGGCTGCACACCGGCGACATCGGCATGCTCGACGAACAGGGTTACCTGCGCATCACCGACCGCCTCAAGGACATGTTCATCACCGGTGGCTTCAACGTGTACCCGGCGGAGATCGAACAGTGCCTGCTGACCTATCCGGGCGTGGCCCAGGCCGCGGTGATCGGTATTCCCGATGAGCGCATGGGTGAGGTGGCGATGGCGTTCCTGTTGCCTGCACCAGGAATGGAAATCGAGCAGGCGCGGTTCCTCGCCTGGTGCCGTGAGCAGATGGCCAACTACAAGGTGCCGCGCCGGGTGCAAGTGCTGCAGAGCATGCCGATCAATGCCGCGGGCAAAGTGACGAAGAATGTGTTGCGCGAGTGGGCATTGCAGCCGGTCAGTTAAACCACACCCCATGTGGGAGCGAGCCTGCTCGCGAAAGCGGCGAATCAGTCAACATCAATGTTGGATTTGCCGACGTCTTCGCGAGCAGGCTCGCTCCCACAGGGTTTGGTGTGTGGTTTATTAGCAGTGGATCAGACCACCCGCGCCGGATGTTGCTTGCGCGGATCGCCGAGCATGGCGCGGTGCGACGGCGGCTGGCGGCCTTCGGCTTCGCTGATGCCGTAGCCGGGCGCGATTTCGGCGGTGATCAAGGTCTGCCCGGACAGCGCCATCAGTTGCGGATCATTGAGCAAGGCATGGATCACCCGCCCGTTGAACTGCGGGGTTTCGGCATGGGCAAGAAACGCCTGGTACTGCTCGCCGTGCTGCTCGCCGGCAATCCGGGTGCGTTCGGTCAGTTGCGGGCCGAGCCACAGCGACAACGCCGCCACGCCCTGCCCCTCGAAATCAATGGCCATGTCCGCCGCCAGTTTATCAACGCCAGCCTTTTGCGCGCCGTACGCCGGGCCGTGCATGTAGCACCCGGCCCCGAAGGACGAAGTGAAGCAAATCAGCCCTTGGGCACTTTTCAGCAGCAGCGGTGCGGCGTAGTAGCTGGCGATGTAGGCCGAGCGCAGGCCGACGTCGAGAATCCGTACCAGCTCCAGCGGTTTGGCCCAGAACGGCCCCGGTTCGATCAACTGGTCATGGATGAACGCGGCATTGTTCACCAGCAAATCCAGGTGCCCGCATTCCTGCTCTACCCTCTCGAACAGCGCCCGAACCTGCGCATCATCGGCGTGGTCACAGACTACCGCGATACCGCGTCCACCCGCGGCGGTGATCGCGGCGGCGGTGTCCTCCAGCGAGCCGTGCAGGGCATGTCCGTACAGATTCGATCCACCCTGCGCCGGGGCGCGGCCAGTGACGTATACGGTCATGCCGACCGCCCCGAGGGCCAAGGCGATGCCCTGGCCCACTCCGCGACTGGCACCGGTCACGATAGCAATCTGTTGACGTGGCTGATTCATTCAACGCTCCCGAACAAGGTTTTCGCCGAAGCGGTTTCGCTCTGGCGCTTGATGTGATTGGCAGCCAGGTAACCGAAGGTCATGGCCGGGCCTATGGTCGAGCCGGCACCTGGATAAGTGCGGCCCATCATCGAGGCGGCGCTGTTGCCGATGGCGTACAGGCCGTTGATCGGTTGCCCGTCTTCGTGCAACACGCGGGCATGCACGTCGGTCAGCAGCCCCCCCTTGGTGCCGATGTCGCCGGCGTCGATGCGTACGGCGTAGAACGGCCCCTTGAGCAATGGCGCCAGACACGGATTGGGTTGCACGTTCGGGTCGCCGTAGTAGCGGTCGAACAGTGAGTCGCCCTTGTGGAAATCCTCGTCGACGCCCTTCACGGCCATACCATTGAAGCGCTGCACGGTACGCAGCAGCCCGCCAGCGTCGACGCCGATTTTCGTCGCCAGCTCTTCCAGGCTCGACGCCTTGTGGAAGTAGTCACGCAGATGCTCGGGCAATTGCCAGTCGCGCTGGGCATAGCCCGGCAGCAAGGCACCGCACGGGTATTTGCGGCGGAACTCGGCGTCGAACACCATCCAGCACGGCACGCTCGCAGCGCCTTCGCGGTTGTTGGCGTACATCGCATAAACGATATCGGTATAGGGCGCGGCTTCGTTGACGAAACGTTCGCCCGCGGCGTTGACCATCACGCACCCCGGCAAGGTACGTTCGACGAACAACGCACGCTGCTTCTCTTCGCCCTTGACGTAAGTGGTTGGCGCCCACCAGCTGTGCTCCATCAACGCGGTCCGCGCACCAATGGCCTGGCCGGCGCGAATGCCGTCGCCGGTATTGTTCGGCGGCGTGGCACTCCAGTTGGCCCGGGACGGCTGCGGCAGGTACTGCTCGCGCATCGCCTGGTTGCGTTCGAAACCACCGGCGGCAACGATCACCCCGTAGCGCGCCTTGACGTTGAGCAACTGACCGTTGCGATTGACCCGCGCACCGCCGACCCGGTCGCCGACCAACAGCAGCTCTTCGAGCGCACAGTTGAGCCACAGGGATTTTCCGCGATCCTGCAACGAACAGCGCAAGGCACCGATCAAGGCATTGCCCAGGGTCAGGTAGCGATCGCGGCGGGACAAACGCCGACCCTCGCGGTCACGCCAGTAGCGCCACATCACCCGCAGGGTCAGGCGCAACCAGCCGGGACCACGGCACAGCAGCACTTGCGCCTCCTTCATGGTCATCGCCATGCGTCCCATCATCAGGGTGCCGGGGGACGGTGCGCGCATACGCAGGAATTCTTCGCCGAGTTCGGCGGCATCGAAGGGTTGCGGATCCATCGAGCGATAGCCCGGTTTGCCGCCCGCAACTTCCGGGTAGTAATCAGCGTAGCGAGGTTGCGCCTCGAAGCGCACCCGGGTGTGTTTTTCCAGGTACTCGACCATCTCCCGGCCATGTTCGACATAGGCTTCGATGCGCCCGTCGTCGATCTCGCCGTGGGTCACGGCGCGGATGTAGGCAATCGCTTCGGCTGCCGAATCACTGCCGCCGAGAGCATTGATCCTGTGGTTGTTGGGGATCCAGATACCGCCGCCCGACACTGCCGAGGTACCGCCGTACTCGCCGCTCTTCTCGATCAGCAGCGCATTCAATCCCAGGTCGTGGGCGCGCAGCGCTGCGGTCATGCCCCCGGCTCCCGAGCCAATCACCAACACATCACAACACTCGTCCCATTTGATCCCGGCAGCGTTCATGCGATCACCCTTGTTCAGCGCCCATCAGGCAGAAACCGCCACCGCCGGATCTTCGCCCGGTGCAGTCGGTCTCGGGATTGTTCGCCGCACGCGCCGGGTGTTCATCGTCCGATAAGACTAAGGCGAAGACGACTCTCCCTCTGTAGGAGCCGGCTTGCCGGCGATGGCGGTGCATCAATCAACAGAGATGAAACCTGACACCACGCAATCGCCGGCAAGCCGGCTCCTACAGTGCTGTGTCCCGTACAAATCGCTTAGTCCGCTTGGACGATGTTGCGCGCAAGTCGTGACTCCATAGTCGCCCACAGCACCAATCACCCCCCTGAAATGCAGGTCGGGCAGGTCTGACCTGGGCCATGAGGACGACATGATAAAAACAATAATCGCCCCACCAACACAGCACCCTCGCGTACAGCTGGCATTGCTGTTGCTGGCTGGCGGATTAAGCGCTCACGTTAACGCCATGAGCTTTCAGCCGAGCGAAGACTTGAGCATCGACTGGGACACCACACTGACGTACAGCCTCGCCTGGCGGACCGAGTCTCGCGATCACAAACTGACCGCCGATGCCAACGCCAACGACGGCGACAACGCGTTCGACAAAGGCAGCCTGATCAACAACCGCAGCGCCTTTCTCACCGAAGCCAACATCAAGTGGCAAGACAACTACGGCGTGTTCGTCCGGGCGACGGGCTTCTACGACAACGTCTACGATCAGGGCAACGACAACACCACCGGCACCTCGAACTGCTTCGCCGGTGGCCATTGCAGCCAACCCGACCGTTTCTCCCAGGACACCATCGACCAGCATCGCAATGAACTGCGCATGCTCGATTACTACGCCTACGGCACCTGGGACGTGAGCGGCCACGCCCTCAACGCGCGCCTGGGTAACCAGGTCGTCAGCTGGGGTGAGAGTCTGTTCTACCCGGGTATTTCCGCAGCGCAGAGCCCGGTCGACGCAACCAAGGCGACCACCCCGGGCGTCGAGGTCAAGGAAATCCTGCTGCCGGTCGGCCAACTGTTCACCCAGTTCGCCCTGACCGAAAGCCTGGGTGTCCAGGCGTACTACCAATACAAGTGGGAAAAGACCGAGCTGTTCGGCGTGGGTAGCTACTTCTCCACCACCGACTTCATCGATGAGGGCGGCTTCAACGACGCCTCCGGTTTCGTCACCCGCCTCAAGGACGACAAGCCGAGCGACAGCGGCCAGTACGGTCTGGCCTTCACCTACGCCGCCGAGTCGTTGAACAACACCGAGTTCGGCATCTACTACTCGCGCTATCACGACAAGACCCCGTCGCTGGATTTCGCGACCACACTGGGCCGCTACCAGGTGCGCTACTTCGACAACATCGACCTGTTCGGCGCGAGCTTCGCCACCGTGCTGGGCGACGTCAGCTGGGCCGGTGAAGTCAGCTACCGCGACGGCACGCCGGTGATGGTCGACAACGGTTTCTCCAGCCCTGTGCGTGGCAAGACCGTGCAGGCGCAAACGTCGATGATCTACGTGCTCGGCCCGACCTCCTTCGCCGACAACACCACCCTGACCGGCGAGGTGGTCTACAACACCGTGGTCAGCAACGACAAGTCGCAGCCGGTCACCCTGGCGCCGGGCTTCGCGCTGCCGGGAACCGACAGCCTGGTCTATGACCGCGATGCCTGGGGCTACACGGTGCAGGCGAACTTTGACTACAACGACGTGTTCAGCGGATGGGACATGTCGGTGCCTGTCACCTTCAGCGCCGCCGCCCACGGCGACAGTTCGATGGTCGGCTCGATCAATGCCGGCCAGAACGATAACCGCGCCAGCATCGGCAGTTCGTGGCGCTACCTGGGCAACTTCACCGTCGAGGCCCGCTACAACGCATACCTCGGCAACGCCAACAACAGCCCGTTGGCCGACCGCGACAACGTCGCGCTCAACTTCAAGTACCGGTTCTGATTCCCCTGTCGGAGGAGCACAGCATGTCCAGATTCACCCAAACATTATTGAGCACGGCGCTGACCGTCGGCCTGCTCGGCAGTGGCCTGGCCTACGCCAAGGTCAGCCCCGAAGAAGCCGCCCACCTGGGCCAGGACCTGACCCCGATGGGCGCCGAAAAAGCCGGCAACGCCGACGGCAGCATCCCGGCCTGGACCGGCAAATGGCGCGGTCTGCCACCTGGCCTCAAATACGCCGGCCCCGGCACCCCGTATCCGGACCCGTACGCCGCGGAAAAACCGTTGTTCGTGATCGATTCGAAGAACATGGACAAGTACGCCGACAACCTGACCGATGGCCAGAAAGCGCTGCTCAAGCGTTACCCTGATACGTTCAAGATCCCGGTGTACCCGAGCCACCGCGACTTCCGCCTCGATCAGCGCCTGGAAGACCAGATCAAGAAAAACGCCGTCACTGCCGAACTCGACAATGACAACAACGACACGAAAAACGCTTGGGGTGCTTCGCCGTTCCCGATCCCGAAGAACGGCAGCGAGTTGATGTTCAACCATACCTTGCAGGGGCGCGCCAGCACTGAAGAGGCCACCTACGGCCAGGCAGTGGTTTACTCCAACAAGGAAAAGGTGCTGGAAGAGGTCGACTACAAGATCTTCTCGATCTGGTCGAGTCCGGACAAAGCCCTGGATACCGCCAACGGTGTGTTCACCCACTTCATGATCACCACCCTGGAACCGGTACGCAAGAAAGGCGAAATCGTGGTCGGCCACGAGTTCATCAACCCGACCGCCTCCCCGCGCCAGGCCTGGCAGTACAGCCCGGGCCAACGCCGGGTACGTCGCGCACCGACCGTGGGCTACGACTCACCGACCGGTGCCGGTGGTTTTCGCGTGTACGACGAAGACCGTTTGTTCAACGGTGCGCCGGACCGCTACAACTGGACCATCGTCGGCAAGAAAGAGATCTACATCCCGTACCACAACTACAAGATCGACGACCCGAGCGTAACGGTCGACCAGATCCTGGACACCACCGGCCACGTCGATCCGCAGTACATGCGCTACGAGAAACACCGCGTCTGGGTGTTGCAGGCCAACCTCAAGGAAGGCGCCCGCCACGTGTATGCCAAGCGTGTGCTGTACCTCGACGAGGACACCTGGTCGGCCACCATGGCCGACAACTACGACAGCCGTGGCCAGTTGTGGCGCACCAACATGCAGACCTCGATCTACGCCTACGAGATGCAGCGCTACCACGCTCGCCTCGGCATCTACCACGACCTGATCGCCGGCTCCTATCTGGTTGACCGCATGCTGGTCAATCAGAAACCGGCCAAGCTCAACGCCACCGCCTTCACCGAAGACGAATTCACCCCTGGCAACCTGCGCAAACTCGGCACCCGCTAAACTCACCGCGCCCCGACCGATTTCTTCGGTCGGGGCGTTGTGCTTTGTAAAATCCGCGCCTCCCACGGAACAGTCCCCATGAACAAACTCCTCACCGGCGTCATCGCCATGGCCAGCGTTGGCCTGTCGATGCAAGCCAATGCCCTGAACATCCTGTTGACCAACGACGATGGCTGCCGCGCACCCGGCATCGATGCGATGTACCGCGCCCTGACCGCTGCCGGGCATAAAGTCACCCTGGTCGGCCCGTTGAACGACAGCAGCGGTATCAGTGCCGCCAGCGTGGTCGTACCCGGCCAGGCCCTGGCGGTGACCGAACTGGCGCCGGGTCGGTATTGCGTCGGACCACCGGAGGGCTATACACCGCCCGCCGGCAAGACTTCCGCTATTGGCACGCCGGTGGATGCGGTCAACGTCGGCCTCGACGTGATCCTCAAGGATTCGCCGCCGGACCTGGTGGTCTCGGGCAGCAACTTTGGCGAAAACGTCGGCCCGCTGACGCAGATGTCCGGCACCCTCAACGCGGCTGTGCGGGCGATGTTCAAAGGGGTTCCGGCGGTGGCGGTGTCCACGGCCATCGACATGGACCTGATCATCCGCGACCAGCAGGCCGGGGTCCGCAAGACCCTCGGTGCGATGGACGACACGGCGCGCTTTGCCGTGAAGGTGATAGAACAGGCGAGCCTGGCCGGTACAGAAGCCAGACAGGCCTGTGCCAGGAGCAAACATCCGTGTGATTTGAACGTGCTGGGCCTGCCGGGTGTCAGCGGCCTGAACCTCAACTACCCGCCGCTGAAACCCGATGAGGTCAAGGGCGTGAGCTTTGCCCCGATCGGTAACTGGGACCGGGTGAACTTCACCTCACAGCGCGGCGCCGACGGCGTGGTCCACGTCAACCTGGCCGCCCCGTCGTCACCGACCGAAGCCCAGCAAAAGGCCGATGCGTACCAACTGTGGCAAGGCCACGCGGTGATCACCGTGATCGACGGCAACATGACGGCACCGGAGGCGGTGCAGGATCAGGCGAAGAAGATGTTGCAGGCAATCAAACCTTAACCGCAGGCCGGCACATTCAGCATTGATGTTGGCTGACAGGCCGCCTTCGCTGGCAAGCCAGCTCCCACAGGCGATTGCAGCCAGACGCAAATCCCGGGAGCGCCCAATAACCTTGTGGGAGCTGGCTTGCCAGCGATGAGGCCGGCCCATTCAACATTGATGTTGCCTGACAGGCCGCCTTCGCTGGCAAGCCAGCTCCTACAGGCGATTGCAGACAGACGCAAATCCCGGGAGCGCCCAATAACCTTGTGGGAGCTGGCTTGCCAGCGATGAGGTCGGCACATTCAACATTGATGTTGCCTGACAGGCCGCCTTCGCTGGCAAGCCAGCTCCTACAGGCGATTGCAGACAGACGCAAATCCCGGGAGCGCCCAATAACCTTGTGGGAGCTGGCTTGCCAGCGATGAGGTCGGCACATTCAACATTGATGTTGCCTGACAGGCCGCCATCGCTGGCAAGCCAGCTCCTACAGGGGTATATGGATGCTTCAGAGGGTGGGTTGAAACGGCACGAACTCGGTCACTTCCAGATCGAAACCGGACACGGCCTTGTAGGGCACCGGCGAGCTCATCAGGCGCATTTTGCGCACGTTCTGGTCGCGCAGGATCTGTGCGCCGATGCCCAGGGTCCGTTGCGGAAACTGCGGTGTGCGCGGCTTGCCGCCGCTGCGCTGGCGCAGTTGTTCAAGCACGCCGTCGGCGGTTTCCTTCTGTGCCAGCAACACCAGTACGCCGTCACCGGCGGCGGCGATGCTCGCCAGCGAGCGTTCGAGCGTCCACTGCTGTGTCCCGCCTTCGCTTTCACAGCCCAGAACGTCGCGCAACGTCTCGATGCTTTGCACCCGCACCAGCACCGGTTGTGTGCTGTCGATCCGGCCCTTGACCAGTGCCAGGTGCAACGCGCCCTGGTAGGTGTCCTGATAGGTCGTCACCTGGAACTCGCCGTGGCGAGTCTGTAACGGATACTCACCACCGCGCTCGATCGTGCCCTCATGCAGGATGCGATAGTGAATCAGGTCAGCGATGGTGCCGATCCGCAAGCCATGACGCTGGGCGAATTCATGCAACTCGGCGCCACGGGCCAGTTCGCCGTCCTCGTTGAGAATGCCCACCAGGGTCGCCGCCGGTTGCCGCCCCGCCAGCCGTGTCAGGTCGCAAGCGGCCTCGACATGTCCGGCCCGCTGCATCACGCCACCGGGCAAGGCCTGCACCGGGAAGATATGCCCCGGTTGCACCAGGTCCGCCGGTACGCTGGCCGGGTCGACCGCCACCTGGATCGACCGCGCCCGGTCTGCCGCCGAGATGCCGGTGGACACCCCGGTGGCGGCTTCGATCGAGCGGGTAAACCCCACGCCATGTTGCGCCCGGGAGTTGGGCACCATCAGGTCCAGGCCCAGCGCGCGGCAGCGCTGCTCGGTCAAGGCCAGGCAAATCAACCCGCGTGCCTGCACCGCCATGAAGGTGACGGCCTCGGCCCCTGCCTGTTCGGCGGCCATCAGCAGTGAGCCTTCACCGTTGTGTTCATCGTCGGTGATCACCACCATCTGACCGGCACCAATGGCCTCGATCAGTTGCGGCACCGTGTTGAAAACCAGGCCGCTCATTTGAGTGCCCCGCGCAAATCGGCACAAGCTTCCGTCAATGCTTGTGCTGCTGCTTCAACAAACGGCGCCATGCTGATAAAACCGTGGATCATGCCCTCGTAACGCTGCACGCGCACCGCCACACCGGCTTCGCGCAGGCACTCGGCCAACGCTTCGCCCTCGTCCCGCAGGGGATCGAATCCGGCGCTGAACAATGTGGTCGGCGGCAAGCCTGCCAGGCTTTCGGCTCGTAATGGCGAGGCCAACGGATCATCCGCTTGTCCATCCTCTTGCAGGTATTGCTGCCAGAACCAGCGCATCGCCTTGGCGGAAAGCAGATAACTTTCGGCGAATTCCTCGAAGGACTGACTGTCGCATCCCGCATCGGTGACCGGGTAGAACAGGCACTGATAGCTGATCTTCGGTCCCTTGCCTTGCGCCGCCAGTTGGCTGACCGCCAGCGCCAGATTGCCACCCGCACTGTCGCCGGCCACGGCCAACCGGCTGCCATCGACGCGCAGTTCAGCCGCCTGCTCAACCAGCCAGCAGGTGGCCGCATAGCAGTCGAGGGGCGCCGCCGGGAACGGGTGTTCCGGGGCCAATCGATAAGCCACGGACACCACCACCGCCTCGGTCTGGCGCGCCAGCGAACGGCAA
This sequence comes from Pseudomonas laurylsulfatiphila, assembly GCF_002934665.1. Taxonomy (GTDB): domain Bacteria; phylum Pseudomonadota; class Gammaproteobacteria; order Pseudomonadales; family Pseudomonadaceae; genus Aquipseudomonas; species Aquipseudomonas laurylsulfatiphila. Next base: position 1,054,954 of record NZ_NIRS01000001.1, read on the forward strand.
AGATTATCGTGGGTATCGAGATTGCCCATGACAAATCCGCCGCCATGGAAAAACACCAGCAACGGCAGGTCGGACGCTTGCGATGGCCGGTACAGCCGTGCATCCAGATCACCGTCCGCGCCGGCCACTTTAAGATCGCGCACCTCGCTCATCGGATCGCCGGGGATGGCCGGCAACAGGTTATCGGAGAACTGCCGGTACTGAGCGGCATCGACCTGGCTGAAATCGGGTTCCGGGAGGTCGCGAAATTGCTGGAGAACCCCGGCGATCTGCTTATCGAGCGGCATGGGCATCGTCCTCTACGTCGGTCATTTGAAATTGCGGATTGGTCTCGCCCAGGATGCTTTGTACCCGGCGCTCAAGGGCCGGTTTGAAGCCCTTGTGGGGCAGGATCCAGAAGCGTTTTTGCGCGACGGCGGCGAACACTTGCGCGGCCAGTTCCGCCGGGGTCATGCCCTGGCGAATGGTGCTGTCGAGCAGTTGACTGAAGTCGGATCCGGCGCTGTCCACCACCTGGTTCGACGCCATGATTTCACTCGCCACCGGCCCCGGGCACAGCACCGAAACCGACACCGGCGCTCCGAGCATGGCGAGTTCGTAATGCAGGGTTTCCGAGAGCGCGACCACCGCCTGCTTGGTCACGTTGTACGGTGCCATCAACGGACTGCTGACCAGCCCGGCAAGGGACGCGGTGTTGATCACATGGGCTGCCCGGCCCTGGCTGAGCAACAGCGGCACGAAACTGCGAATGCCGTTGATCACGCCGCCCAGGTTGACGTCGAGCATGCGCTGCCATTGCGCCTCGGTGATTTCCCAGCTGAAGCCGGTCTGCATGACGCCGGCGTTGTTGAACAGCAGGTCGACCCCGCCAAAGTGCTCGACAGCCCGGTCACGCAAGCGCTCGACCTGCTGCACCTCACCGACATCGGTGACGCAGGCAATCGCTTGCGCACCACCGGCCTTCAATTCGTCGCACAGGGCTTGCAGGCCCGCCGCATCCCGATCCGCCAGCACCAGGCGCATGCCCAGTGTCACCGCATGCTCGGCCAGACCTCGGCCAATACCACTGGCGGCCCCGGTAATCACCGCGACCGGCCCTTGTTCATTACTCATCGCCAACTCCTGCCATGGGTCCAATGGCGCCAGTAGAGCGGGCCTACTTAAAGCAGCCATCGTCCATTCAGACGATGCCCGCTTTTACAGGGGCGGCAGAATCCCTTACATGCGCCAACCCCGTGATCCCTTGGGAGAATAATAAGATGAGTACCCTGCACCGCATCGAAGCCAAACTGCTGGAAGACCGTTACGCCCGTGGCTGGCATTGCCTGGGCCTGGCCGCGCAATACCGCGACGGCAAGGCCCATCGCCTGGAGGTGTTCGGCACCCGCTTGGTGGCGTTCCAGGGTGAAGACGGCGAACTGCATATTCTTGATGGCTACTGCCCGCACATGGGTGCCGACCTGAGCACCGGTTGCGTTGAGGGCAACTCGATCCGTTGCCCGTTCCACGCATGGCGCTGGGGCGCCGATGGCGTGTGCGACGACATCCCCTACGCCAAGCGCATTCCGCCACGGGCCAGGATCAAAAGCTGGCCGATCATGGAAGAGAACCAGCTGCTGTTCGTCTGGAATGACCCCGAAGGCAACGCGCCGCTGCCGGAACAACGCATTCCGCGCATCGACGCCTGCTACAGCGACGAATGGGCCGAGTGGGAAGTCGCCGAATTGCAGATTGGCACCAACTGCCGCGAACTGATCGACAACATCGCCGACATGGCGCACTTCGGCACCGTGCACGGTGCGCCAGTCGATGAGTTCATCAATATTTTCGAAGGCCACCTGGCCACCCAGATCATGCGCGCCCGCAGCGAACGCCTGTCCGGCGACAGCGTGTTGACCACCGAAGCCACCTACTTCGGCCCGGCCTATCAGATCACTGAAATGAACGGCGCCATGAACGGCCAGCCAATCCATTCGATCCTGCTCAACTGCCACGTGCCGATCGATCTGGACAGTTTCACCCTGCGCTACGGCGTGCTGGTGAAAAAAATCCCGGGACTCAGCGAAGAGCAGAACCAGGAAATGGCCAAGGCCTATGTGGCACAGGCCCAGGCAGCCTTCTACGAAGACGTGGCCATCTGGCACAGCAAGACCCGCGTCGACAACCCGCTGCTGTGTGACGGCGACGGTCCGGTCTATCAGTTGCGCCGTTGGTACGAGCAGTTCTACACCGACGTCGAGGCGCTGTCGGCGGACGTTGCCGAACACAAGAAGTTTGTCGTGCGCGCCAGCGAACGGGTCTGACGCCAGCGGCTTTTCGCCCGCCCCGGGCCTGACCGGCTGCCGCCTGTCAGGCCCTGAGCCCGAGCGTTGCAAGGAGTCGATGCCGGCGCTTATTCTCGGCCACCGCCAACGCTAATAATAAAAACGGTTTTTCCCTATGCAGCAGAGCCTCAGCCTCGATACGTTCAGTGATTTGATCGGCAACCTCTATCAGGGTCCGCTGGAAAACATTCCCTGGGCGACGTTCCTCAATCAGCTCAATGTGCATCTGAACAGCAAGTACGTGACCTTCATCCTGCGTCCGCCCAGCGCCCACGTGGACGGTTTGATGGTCAACACCACCGGCACTTCGACCGAGGCGACCGCGTCGTACAACAAACACTTTTTCAGCCTCGACCCCTTTGTCGACCTGCCCAACCGCCAGGTCGTGACCCTCGCCGAGTTCGTCTCCAACGACGACTGGCAGCATTCCGAGTTCTACAAGAACTTCCTTGAGCCGGTGGACGTGTTCCACATCCTCGGTGCCGACATCAACACCGTCGACGGCGCCCAGTGCCGCATTCGCATCAGCCGCGGACGTGACGACAAGCCTTTCGGCAACGAAGAAAAGGCCATGCTCACGCATTTCATTCCGCACCTGGAGCGGTCGATCAAGATCCACATGCAGCTCAACCGCATCGAAGCCGAGCGCAACCTGTACGCCGGCGCGGTGAACCAGATGGCGGTCGGCACGATCATCCTCGACGAGTCCGGCAAGGTGCTGCAGACCAACCAGGTGGCCGACCGGCTGATCCAGGAAAAGGACGGCATCAAACTGGTCAACGATGGCCTGCAGGTGGGCACGGCCCGGGACACCCAGGAGTTCCGCCGCCTGGTCAAGCAGTCGCTGCTGTCGCAAAAGAGCAGCAACCCGTCGGTGGTCGAAGCCCTGCGCGTGCAGCGGCCGTCCGGGAAAGCGGACCTGGGGATCATCGTGCGTTCGGTGCCTTTGACCGACTGGAGCGAAGGCAAGCAGTGCCCGACCGTGGTGATTTTCATCAGCGACCCGGAACAACAGTCCACCGCACCGCAGGAAATCGTGCGCGCGCTGTTCGACTTCACCCCGGCGGAAACCCAGCTGGCGATGCTGCTGGCCAACGGTCTGACCCTGGACGAAGCCTCGGAAGAGCTGGGCATCAGCCGCAACACCTCGCGGGCACACCTGCGCTCGACCTTCTCCAAGACCGGCGTGACCCGCCAGACCATGCTGGTGCGCCTGATCCTGCGCAGCGTGGCGACCCTCGGCTGACCCTCATTGCCGCCCTCGTCCGCTCGGACGATGGCGGCCCCCGTTGTACAGCGCACAGTGTCCTCATCCCAAACAGGGGACTGCCCCATGCGCAACTGCCCAACCATCCTCAAGACTGAACTGCTGGCGCAAAGCGGCCACTTTCAAATCGAAGCCCTGCACCTGCAATTCAGCAACGGCCAGCAGCGGGTCTACGAACGCCTGCGCGGCACCGGATATCGCTCGGTTATGCTGGTGGCGATGCCTGATCCAGAGCATGTGCTGCTGGTGCGCGAATACGCGGTCGGTGTGGAAAAAACCATACTCGGCCTGCCCAAGGGTGGCGCCGAGCCCGATGAAGACTACCTGCAGGCAGCGCAGCGCGAGCTGAGCGAAGAAGTCGGCCTGCGCGCCGCACGCCTCACCGAACTGGGCGAGCTGACCCTGGCACCGGGGCATTTGTGCCATCGCTACCGGGTCGTACTGGCCGAACAACTGAGCCCCTGCCAACTCGAAGGCGACGAACCCGAACCCCTTGAATGCCTGCGAGTCCCCCTGGCACAGATCCCTGAACTGGTGGCCCGCGGCGAACTGCACGAAGCGCGGGCAATCGCCGCACTGTTCATGGCCATGGGCGCCCTCGCCCGAAGAACCTGACACGACACAGAACCTGTGGGAGCGAGCCTGCTCGCGAAGGGGTCGGCACCTTCAACATCCATTTCGCCTGACACACCACTTTCGCGAGCAGGCTCGCTCCCACGGAGGGTCACGGCCTGACGCAAATCCCGGGAACACCCAATAACCTTGTGGGAGCAACTGTCTTCCCCCTGCCACTCGTCACCGCCACTCGGTGCCGTCCCGCAACATGGCATTCAGCCTGATCAGTAGGATCCGCATGCAGGCGATGAGCGCGACTTTCGCGCTCTTGCCTCGCTCCCGAAGAGCGTCATAACGTGCCTTGAAGTCTGGCTGATGACGGATCACGACCCAGCAAGACATGTAAAGCGCACGTCTGACGCGGGCTCTGCCTCCGTAGATTTGACGTTTTCCGCTGTGATTGCCGCTGTCGTCGTTGTACGGCGCAATTCCCGCCAAGGCCGCCACTTCACGACGATCAAGCGCTCCCAATTCGGGCAGATAAACCAGCAAGCTGGCTGTGGCCACCGTACCGATGCCTTTAACGGAAATGAGTCGCTCGGCTTTTTCGGCATCCAGCTCATGCATGCTCTGATGGATGGTTTTATCGAGCTGCTTGATCTGCACTTGCAGGTAGTGAACAAGACCTTTGATCGCCACGGTAACAGCGGGTAGTTGAACTTGCTGAAGCCGGCGCTTGTTGTCGTCTCGTTGCTGAACAAACTGCTCGCGCAACTGGATCAGCTCGCGCAGCGCTTCACGTTCCGGCGAAATGATCTTGTCGCGGGATGCATGCAGCACTTCAGCGAAGTCCGCCAGCACGGCCGCGTCGATGGGGTCGGTCTTGGCATTCTTGCCCATGGCCACGGCGAAGGCTCTGGCCCGGCGGGGATTGATTCTAAGCACTTTGAAGTTGGCGCCCTGCAGTGCCGCCATGACCTTGCATTCGTACCCACCGGTGGCCTCCAGCAGAACCCGGTCAACCTCGTACTGGCTCAGGCGCTCAATCAGCTCAACAAAGCCTTCTGACGTATTGGGAAGGTCAAAACCTTCACCTTGAGGTTGAACCCATACAACCAGGTTTGATTTGGAGATATCGATGCCGACCCAGGAAATCATGGCAAAACCCTCTTACACTCAGGAGTGAGAGTGCTCTGGCTTTGCCCACGCTTGTGATTCGAGTGGCGCTCGTCCAACTGTTCGGGCTTATGGGCCAGAGTGGAAAGGTGGATGGCAGCTTGGCTCCCACACGTGCTTTTAGCACCGCGGACTCACAGCTTGCCATTCACCTCTCTCACCCCAGAGTTTATCCCTAGATCTAGACACAAGCGGGCTTGCCCGCGAAGAGGCCGGCACAGCCAACATCCATGGTGCCTGACACGCCGCCATCGCGAGCAAGCTCGCTCCCACAAGGTGACGGGGCAGCTTCAAATTGATCGGCTAGTCCATTCGGACGAAGTCACCCTCGCGCTACCGCCCTAACCTGTCTCTACAACAATAAAACCGTGTCGAGACTCATCATGCGCAAATCCACTTGTGCTCTATTCATCATCGTCTGTGCAGGCGCGTCCACCAGCCTGTGCCAACTGTTCAAAAACGAAGCCTATCGACCGACCACGGCGTATTTCAGCTGTGCGAGCACGGCGATCAATTGCTATCCACCGCTGGTGCGTAATCTGTTGCCTTGAGCGCAACATTTCACCGGCCATAAAAAACCACCGAATCATCGGTGGTTTTTTCGTAGCTTCAAGGATCAGGTTGGCAATACCCCACGGGCCCGCGACAAGGTCAACGCCAGGTCTTCGATCATATCTTCCTGACCACCCACCGTCCCGCGTCGGCCCAGTTCCACCAGCAGCTCACGAGCAGCAATCCCATACTTCTGCTCGGCACGCTTGGCGAACAGCAGGAACGAACTGTAGACCCCAGCGTAACCCAGGGTCAGCGCATCGCGGTCCAGGCGGATCGGCTGGTCCATCATCGGCACCACCAGGTCTTCGGCAACGTCCATGATCTTGTACAGGTCGACGCCACTGTTGACGCCCATGCGCTCCAGCACCGCGACGAACACTTCCAGCGGCGTGTTGCCCGCCCCCGCGCCAAGGCCCGCTACAGACCCATCGATCCGCGCAGCACCGGCCTCGATGGCGGCCAGGGAGTTGGCGATGGCCATGCCCATGTTGTGGTGGCCGTGGAAACCGACTTCGGTCCCGGCGTTCAGGCCGGCGCGCAGGGCACCGATCTTTTGCGTCACTTCATCGGGCAGCATGTAGCCGGCCGAGTCGGTGCAGTAGATGCAATTGGCGCCGTAGCTTTCCATCAGCCGCGCCTGCTCCAGCAGCTTCTCCGGACTGACCATGTGCGCCATCATCAGGAAGCCGACGGTGTCCAGGCCCATTTTTGCCGACATGCCGATGTGCTGGCCGGACACGTCCGCTTCGGTGCAATGGGTCGCCACGCGAATGGTCGAGACCCCATGCTCATGGGCCATTTTCAGGTGGTCGAGGGTGCCGATCCCCGGCAACAACAGGGCCGAAACCTTGGCCTGTTTCATCTGCGGGATCACCGCAGCGAAGTACTCTTCGTCGCTGTGGGCCGGGAAGCCGTAGTTCAGCGACGCACCGCCCAGGCCATCGCCGTGGGTGATTTCGATCAGCGGCACACCGGCCGCATCAAGGCCGGTGGCCACCGAGACCATTTGTTCAATGCTGATTTGATGCTGTTTGGCGTGCATGCCGTCGCGCAGGCTCATGTCATGCAGACGGACGCTCTTACCTTGCAAATTCATGGCAATTCTCCACTCAACGGACAGGCAGTTGCAGGGTGCCCTTGTGGGCTTCTTCGGCGAACATCTCGGCCGTGCGCAAACCGGCGGCGGTCATGATGTCGAGGTTGCCGGCGGACTTGGGCAGGAAATCGCCGAGGCCTTCGACCTCGATGAAGATCGATACCTTGCGCCCGTCGAACACCGGCCCGTTGATCAGCTTGTAGCCGGGCACATAGCGCTTCACCTCGCGAACCATGTCCAGCACCGAGGTACGGATCGCATCCTGGTTCGGCTCGTCATCGGTCAGGCAGTGGATGGTGTCGCGCATCATCAGCGGCGGCTCGGCCGGGTTGATGACGATGATCGCCTTGCCGCGTCGGGCGCCGCCGATCTTCTCCACCGCACCAGCCGTGGTGCGGGTGAATTCGTCGATGTTCTGCCGGGTACCCGGGCCGACCGAACCGGACGACACGGTGGCAACAATTTCGCCGTAGCTCACCGGTTGCACCCGCGAAACCGCCGCCACCATCGGGATGGTCGCCTGGCCACCGCAGGTGACCATGTTGACGTTCATCGCCAGGCTCGACGCGTGCTCCTTGAGGTTGACCGGCGGCACGCAGAACGGGCCGATGGCCGCCGGCGTGAGGTCGATCATGATCACCCCGAGCTCGTTGAGCTTGCGGCTGTTTTCCGCGTGCACGTAGGCCGAGGTGGCGTCGAAAGCGATGCGAATATCGTCGTCGAGCACGTGCGGCAGCAAGCCATCGACACCGCCGGCGGTGGTTTTAATGCCCATTTCCCGGGCACGTTTCAGGCCTTCGGATTCAGGGTCGACACCAACCATCCATACCGGCTCGATCCATTCCGATCGACACATTTTCATCAGCAGATCGGTGCCGATATTGCCCGGGCCGATAATGGCCGCTCTGAGTTTTTTGCTCATGGGGTCAAACTCCAAAAGTCAGGCGCAGAAAGACACCCGGGCACTGCCCAGGCCATCGATGGTCAGAGAAAAACGGTCGCCGGCACGGGCCGGCTCCAGTGGCACCAGGGAGCCGGACAAGATGATTTCCCCGGCCTTGAAGGGAATGCCGAAGGCGCCCAGGGTGTTGGCCAGCCAGGCCACCGCCGTCAATGGATTGCCCTGCACTGCCGAACCCAGGCCTTCGCTCAGGGGTTCACCGTTCTTGAACACACGCATGCGCAAGTTCGGCAGGTCCAGCTCGCGGGGGTCGACCCGGCTGTCGCCCAGCACGAATACGCCGCAGGAGGCGTTATCGGCCACGGTGTCCTGGATGCGGATGCGCCAGTCGTGAATCCGTGAATCAACGATCTCGAAGCACGGCATCACGTATTCGGTGGCGTCCAGCACATCGGCTTCGGTGACGCCCGGGCCGACCAGATCGCGCTTGAGCTTGAAGGCGATTTCGCCCTCGGCGCGGGGCTGGATCAGTTTGTTGGCGGACAGGGAAATTTGCGCATCGTCATCGAACGACATCTGCCGGGTGATGAAGCCGAAATCCGGTTGATGCACGTTGAGCATCTGTTGCACCGCCGCCGAGGTCACCCCGATCTTCTTGCCGACGATCTGGTCACCGGCCGCCACCCGACGCTCAATGGCGTACAGGGAAATGTGATAGGCGTCTTCAATGCTGATCGACGGCCAACGTTCGGTCAGCGGCGCCAGGGTGGAGCCGCTGAGCAGCGCCTGATAAAGCTCTTCGCCGAACTCGCGGCGCAATTGCACGCTCATCCGCGGGCCTCCTGAAGAAACGCCAGGCACTGACTGTTGAAATAGTCACGGTGCTCGACCTGGACCCAATGCCCGCACTCGCTGAGCATCACGAAGCGGATTCTGGAACAGTTTTCGAGCATGGTCCGGGCGCCGGAGGACGGGCAGAACTTGTCGTTCATGCCCCAGAAACCGAGGATCGGGCACTGCAACTCCTCCAGGCGCGACGTCATGTTCGGCACCTGCATGGTCGACAGCACGCACGCCGGCTGCTGTTGCACCACGGCCACGCGCTCGTTGACCGTCTCGTCGCTGATCAGGCTTTCGTCGAACAGTTGCAGGGCCAGCAGGCGACGCATGCCCGCCGCATCGTTCAGCTCCCCCTTGGCGAAGGCCGCGCCCATTTTCTGGATGCCTTCCATCTGCAGGTAATACTGTTCCTTTTCCATCAGGCCACCGGGCGCCATCAGTACCAGACGGCTGACACGCTGCGGTTGGTCGAGGGCCAGTTTGATCGCGATCGCGCCGCCCAACGAGTTACCGACCAGCACACAACGCTGGATGTCGAGGGCATCGAGCAAACCGCTCAGGGCTGCGACAAAGAAATCCAGGGTGTAGAGGGTGTCGGGTTTGTCCGAGGCGCCATAGCCCGGAAGATCCGGGACAATCACCCGGTAACCGGCTTCGGCAAACACCGGGTAGTTCTGCTTGAAGTTGCTGTGACCGCTGGCGCCCGGCCCGCTGCCATGGATGAAAATCACCGGCTCGCCGTTGCCGCCATCCTTCCCGCTTATATCCACATAGCGCAGCTGCAAACCATCCGGCAGCGTAACGAAGTGCCCTTGCGCTGAAGCGCCCATAAGGTGTCCTCCCGGCCTGTTGTTGTAGTCGGATTATTCAGACGGGCCGGGTGCACAACATCGTCCGACAGGACTACGCCCTTGTAGGAGCGAGCCTGCTCGCGAAAAACGCCAGGACACCGTGGGGCATCAGGTTTTACGCGTTATCGTTGACGTCCATCGTCGGAACGCCGCCCGGAGCAGGCTCGCTCCTACAGAAGGCTCTAGTCTTATCGGACGTTGGATTACAGGGACCACAGACCTAGCATCGACGGCAATCCCGAGCGGCAAAAAGAGAATTCCCATGCTTGACCCAATGGACTTTCGCGGCAAAGTGGTACTGGTCACCGGCGGTGGCAAAGGTGTGGGTCGCGGCATCAGCCAGCGCTTTCTCGAGTGCGGTGCCGAGGTGGTGATCTGCGGTCGCGAAGCCCCGCCATCCTTGCCTTCCAGCGGCGAACGCGAGGCGCTGTTCGTGCCCTGCGACCTGCGGGACGTCGAACAATCCGGGCGCTTGATCGCACAGATCGTCGAGCGTTTCGGTCGCCTCGATGTGCTGGTCAACAACGCCGGCGGCTCACCGAATGCAGACGCGGCCACCGCGTCTCCCCGTTTCAGCGAAGCGATCATTCGCCTGAACCTGATCGCTCCACTGAACCTGTGCCAGCAGGCCAACCAGGTGATGCAGGCCCAAGTCGACGGCGGCGCGATCATCAACATCTGCAGCGTCAGCGCCACCCGCCCCTCCCCCGGCACCGCCGCCTATGGTGCGGCCAAGGCCGGTCTGCTGAACCTGACCACCTCGCTGGCGGTGGAATGGGCGCCAAAGGTGCGGGTCAATGCGGTGACCGCCGGGCTGATTCTCACCGAGCAGGCCGCCATGCATTATGGTGACGACGCGGGCATTGCCCGGGTGGCGGCGACCATTCCATTGCAACGCCTGGCGACCCCGGAGGACATTGGCGATACCTGCCTGTACCTGGCGTCGTCTTTGGCCCGTTATGTCAGCGGCGCGGACATCGCGGTACATGGTGCCGGTGAGCGACCGGCGTTTCTCGACGCGGCCCAATCCTGAAAAGATCGCAGCCTGCGGCAGCTCCTACAGTTGAACCTCAATCTCTGTAGGAGCTGTCGAGTGAAACGAGGCTGCGATCTTTCAAGCATTCGAAAATCAAATGGAGTTCCGACATGCCCGCAATCGCCAGCCACAGTGTTTTTCTCGACCTCACGCCACAAGCCGCCTGGACCAAACTGCGCGACCTGAGCCTCGCCCCGCACTACGTACCGGGGCTGACCGGTTGCCAGTTTCATCCTGGGCCAACGGAAGGCCTCGGAGCCAGTCGTCGGGTGTTGCGCAAGGGCGGTCAGTACCTGGATGAAAGCGTGATGCAGTGGCAGGAAGGCACGGGGTTCGTGCTGCTATTGCACAAAGGCAGCAATGGTTCGCCCTTTCCGTTTCGCGAGGCGAGTTTCAGTTATGCCCTGCAAGCCGAAGGCATTGCCACCCGCATCACCTTGCAAATGCACTACAGCCTGCGCGGTGGCAGGTTGGCAGAGTGGTTGCTGGCCAAGGCCTTCAACAAGGTCGTGCAGCAGATTGCCGAGAACCTCAAGGCCTTCTACGAAACCGGCCGCACGCAGAATGCGGATATGGCTGTCAGCACATCCAACATCAATGTTGCCTGACACACCGCCATCGCGAGCAGGCTCGCTCCCACAGGGGGATGGGGGTGTACGCTAATGCCAGGTTCACCACAAAAACTGTGGGAGCGAGCCTGCTCGCGATGAGGTCGGCACATCCAACATTAATGCCGTCTGACACACCGCCATCGCGAGCAGGCTCACTCCCACAGAGGCCACCTCTGGAGTGAGCACCCCTCAGGAACGCGCCACTTCCGAGTGTGCGGTAAAACAGGTGGCGACGATCTTCCATTGGCCGGCGATACGCTGGTAACGGTCCTGATAGAAGCCGCCCAACTGCCGCGTCGCCCCGCTCTCGCCATCCAGGTTGAAATACCACAGGGCCCAACGGCCCTGGGCCTGATCCTCGTCCAGCATCTCGATTTCCGGGTTGGCGCCATGATGCAGGTCGATCACCCGCTCATGGCAGGCCAGTTCGCGGTACAGCGCGACAAAACTGTCGCGCTCACGAAAGATCCCCAGCGGACCGTAATCGATCAGCACTTCACCGTCGGCAAAGCAGTCGGCAATCACCTCGACCTGCTTGAGGTCGCAGGCATTGAGGTAGCGATGCTTGAGCTGGCGGATGTCCTCCAGCGCTTCCAGACGGACGATCCGCTGTTCCAGGTTCATGCTTCACCTCGCGCAGTTACGTTAACTTCACTCCAGTAGGCTTTCATCGAGCGGATCTTGCCGTCGGCATCGAACTCCATCACGTCGATCACATGCAGCGAACACGGCTGCCCGCCCCACTCCATATCGACCCGGAACGGCATCGCGCCGCAACCGTTGAGCGTCGCGCGCACCGGGCCGGTCCGGGTTGCCGAGACCTTCATCGCCCCCAGTCCTTCACGGTAAAAGCGCGCGATGGCGTCGATGCCCTGCAACGGCGCCTGGCCGACCGGGTCTTCAACGGTGGCGTCTTTGGCGTAGAGCGCGAGGATGCCCTCGATGTCGCCGGCATCCACCAGCTCCACATAACGCGCCATGGTCGCCTGGATCTGCGCTGCACTGATCATTCAGACCACCTCGAACAGGGCGGCGGCGCCCATGCCGCCACCGATGCACATGCTCACCACCACATAACGCAAACCGCGACGCTGGCCTTCGACCAACGCATGGCCGACCATCCGCGCCCCGGACATGCCGAACGGATGACCGATGGAAATCGCCCCGCCGTTGACGTTCAGGCGCTCGGCGGGAATACCCAGGGTGTCGCGGCAGTACAGCACCTGACAGGCGAATGCTTCGTTCAGCTCCCACAGGCCGATGTGGTCCATGGTCAGGCCGTGGCGCTTGAGCAGCTTGGGAATGGCGTAGACTGGGCCGATGCCCATCTCGTCGGAGTTGCAGCCGGCGACGGCGATGCCGCGATAGATCCCCAGCGGTTCCAGGCCACGCTTCTCGGCCAGTTTGGCGCTCATCAACACCGAGGCCGATGCGCCGTCGGACAACTGCGAGGCATTGCCAGCGGTGATGAAACGCCCCTTGTCGCTCCACTCACCGCCCGGCCATACCGGCTCAAGTGCGTTCAGGCTCTGGAGGGTGGTGTCGATGCGGTTGCATTCGTCACGCAGCAAGGTCACGGATTCATAACTGGTTTCGCCGGTGGCCTTGTCGAACAGTGCCTTGCGGCTGGTCAGCGGCGCCAGCTCGCGGTCGAAGCGCCCGGCGCTCTGGGCCTGTGCCGTACGCAGCTGGCTCTGGTAGCTGTATTCGTCCTGCTCATCGCGGGAGATGCCATAGCGCGCGGAGACGATCTCGGCGGTTTCGATCATCGGGATGTAGGCGTGCGGGTCCAACTCGATCACCGAAGCCGACTGGTTGCGATAGAGGTTCTTGTGCTTGTTCTGCACCAGGGAAATCGACTCCAGGCCACCGGCCACGGCGATGTCGATTTCGTCGCACATGATGCCTTTGGCGGCCATGGCGATGCTCATCAGGCCCGACGAGCACTGGCGCTCGACGGCCATCCCGGCAACCGATGCCGGCAAGCCGCCGGCAATCGCGCACAGGCGTCCCAGGTTATAGGACTGCGTACCCTGCTGCGCCGCGGCGCCAATGATCACGTCGTCCACTTCACCCGGCTCGATGCCCGCGCGGCGCACGGCTTCGCGCACCACGTGGCCACCCAGTTGCGGCGCTTCGGTGTCATTGAACGCACCGCGAAAGGCCTTGCCGATCGGAGTACGGGCGGTCGAAACGATGACGGCTTCTTTCATGCTGGATTCCTCGAAAATGCTGTTGAAGGTCAGGCCGGGTAATAGCGACTGATGGTGTCGACCACACAGCCGGGACGTTCCTCGCCGTCGATGTCGACGCTGACGCGGATGGTCGCCTGCACGCCGCCCTTCACTTCCTCGACCGCGATCAATTGCGCGCTGCCGCGTACCCGCGAACCGACGCGCACCACCGAGGGGAAGCGCACCCGCTCGCAACCGTAGTTGACGCCCATGGCCAGGCCACGGACTTCGACGATCTGCGGCAGGAACAGATTGACCAGCGACAGGCTCAGGTAGCCATGGGCAATGCAAACACCAAACGGGCCATCGGCGGCCTTGAGCGGATCGACGTGAATCCACTGGTGATCGCCGGTGGCGTCGGCGAACCGGTCGATGCGGTCCTGCTCCAGCAGCAGCCAGTCGCTGACACCGAGCGATTCGCCGACGGCCTCGAACAAGGCCATCGGCGTGTCGAAAATACGTGGCATGGTCACGCCCTCTGGCTGGATACCGACAACACTTCGCCGGTCATGTAGGAGCTGTAGTCGCTGGCCAGGAACATCATCACGTTGGCCACTTCCCAGACTTCGGCGGCGCGGCCGAAGGCTTCGTTGGCGGCGAGTTGATCGAGCACCGCCTGGGGCGCGGATTTGCGCAGAAAATCGTGCAGGGCGATGCTCGGGCTGACCGCGTTGATGCGGATACCGTAGTCGGCCGCCTCGACCGCTGCACAGCGAGTCAGCGCCATGACGCCGGCCTTGGCCGCGGCGTAGTGCGACTGTTCTTTCTGCGCGCGCCAGCCCAGCACCGAGGCGTTATTGACGATGACCCCGGCACGCCGCTCCATCATTTTCGGCAGCATGGCGCGGGTCATGCGCATGGTGCCGGTGAGCGTCACATCCAGCACCCGGTTCCACTCTTCGTCGCCCATCTCCACCAGCAGGCGCGAGCCGCCGAGGCCGGCGTTGTTGATCAGCACGTCGACGCCTTGCAGGTCGCGCTCGGCGCAGGCAATCAGCTGCTGCACCTGGGCTTCGTCGGCGACGTTGCAGACCTGGCCGAAGACCTGCTGCAGCCCGGTGGTTTCGCGAATTTTCAGCACCGCTTCGGCCAGCCGGCCTTCATGGATGTCGCTGATCATCAGCGCCCGGCAACCTTCCTCGGCGGCGCGCACGGCGGCGGAAAAACCGATCCCGGCACCCGCCGCCGCGGTGATCAGCACCGACTTGCCGCGCAGCAGGCCGCGACCTTCAACATATTGAGGTACAGACATGAACTCTCTCCTTTCAGGCGCGCGGACGCGGCTCTTTGGGCATGCCCAAGGCACGCTCGGCGATGATGTTGCGCTGGATTTCGTTGCTGCCGCCGTACAGGGTGTCGGCGCGGCTGAACAGGTACAGCGACTGCAAGCGGGTCAGTTGGTAAGGCGCCGCTTCGAGCAACTCCGCTTCGGCGCCGAGCACATCCATCGCCAACTTGCCGAGGCTGGCGTGCCAGGTCGACCAGAACAGCTTGTAGATGGTCGCCTCTTTGCGTAGCGAACCGTCCTGGCTACCCGAAAGCATGCGCAGCGAGTTGTAGCGCATGATCCGCAACCCGCTCCAGGCTTCGGCCAGGCGCTGGCGCAGGATCGGATCGCGGTCGGCACCGTTGGCTTTAGCGATGGCGATGATTTCGTTGAGTTCGTTCTGAAACTGCATCTGCTGGCCGAGGGTCGACACACCGCGCTCGAAACCGAGCAGCGCCATGGCGATCTTCCAGCCATCGCCCGGCGCGCCGATGATGTTGGCGGCGTCGGTGCGGGCATCGTCGAAGAACACTTCGTTGAACTCCGAGGTGCCGGTCAGTTGCTCGATAGGCCGCACGGTGATTTGCGCCTGGGCCATCGGCACCAGCAGGAACGACAGGCCGCGATGGCCAACGCTGCCCGGCTCGGTACGGGCGATGACAAAGCACCAGTCCGACTCGTGGGCCAGGGAGGTCCAGACTTTCTGGCCATTGATCACCCATTGGCCGCTCGCCTCATCCAGCGTGGCGCGGGTCTTGACGTTGGCCAGGTCGGAACCGGCGCCCGGCTCCGAATAGCCCTGGCACCAGAACGACGTGCCGCTGACGATTCCCGGCAAAAAGCGCTGTTGCTGTTCAACCGTGCCGAACGCGGCAATGGTCGGCCCGGCCAGCCCTTCGCCGATATGACCCATGCGACCAGGACCGCCGGCGCGGGCATATTCTTCGTGGAAAATCACTTGCCGGGTGATCGACAAGCCACGCCCGCCATGCTCCGGCGCCCAGCCGACGCAGGTCCAGCCACCCTCGGCGAGCTTGCGCTCCCAGGCTTTGCGCTCTTCGGGAAACATGTGCTCGTCGCCCGGACCGCCGCGAAAGCGCAGGGCTTCGAATTCGCCGCAGAGGTTGGCGCTCATCCAGTCGGCCACTTCCTGGCGGAAGCGTTCGTCCTGTTCGCTGAAACTGATTTTCATGGCTGCTCTCCAAGAATCACCGAAGCAATGCGCTCGCGATGCCAGGCCGGTAACCCGAGGAAGCTCTCGCTGGCGCGGGCGCGCTTGAAGTAGAGGTGCGGGTCGTATTCCCAGGTGAAACCGACACCGCCATGCAACTGGATCGACTCGGACGCGCAGTGGAAATAGGTCTCGGAGCACTGCGCCTTGGCCAGCGCCGCCGCCAGCGGCAGTTCGGCGGCGACCTGCGGATCACCCTGCGGGTCGAGAACCTCCTGGGCCACGCACGCGGCGTAGTAACTGGCCGAACGCGCGCACTCGACTTGCAGCATCATGTCGGCGGCGCGGTGTTTGAGGGCCTGGAAACTGGCAATCGGGCGCCCGAACTGTTGGCGTTCCTGCATGTAGGCCACGCTGAGGTCGAGCACCTGCTGCGCGCCGCCGGTCTGCTCGGCAGCCAGGCCGATGCAGGCCAGTTGCAGGACGCGCTCAAGGTGCGGCCAGCCGTGACCGAACTCACCCAGCAGTGCGTCAGCTTCAAGGTACAGGCCCTTGAGCTGAATCCGCGCCTGGCGGCGGGTCTGGTCCATGGTCGGCAACATCTGCCGCTCGATACCGACCTGAGCCGCGTTCACGACAAACAGGCTGATGCCCTTTTCACCAGTGGTTCCGGGTTGTCGTGCGGCAATGATCAACAGATCAGCGCCATGCCCGTCGAGCACATGCTTGAGGGTACCGTCGAGGATGAACCCGTCGCCTTCGGCCACCACGGTTGCCTGGACATCGTCGGCCGACCAGCCGTTGGCACTGCTGAACGCCAGGGTCGCGGTCACGCTGCCATCGGCAATCGACGGCAACCAGCGCTGTTTCTGTTCATCATTGGCGGCCAGCAACAGCGCGGGCGTGGCCATGCAGGCGGTGGCGAAAAACGGCGAGCACAGCAAACGCCGGCCCATCTGTTCGAGCAGGATCGTCAGCTCGACAAAGCCGAGGCCAAGGCCGCCGTAGGTTTCGGGGATATGAATGGCGGGCCAGTACATTTCCTGGCACAACCGCTGCCAGAGGGCTTCGTCGAAGCCCCGTTCACTGACCATTGCCGCCCGCACGGCGGCAGAATCCGAGACATCGGCGAGGAAACCCTCGGCCGATGCGCGGATCATTTCCTGTTCGTCGCTGAATGCAAACTCCATCGCGGCGCCTTCTGCTCGTTTGGCGGGGCGCGCGTGGCGCAACACCCCTTTGAGCATGAAGTTTGGCGCCGCCCGGACGCGGCAGAATCGTTAGCCCTGCCTAGTCCGAACGGGTGATGTGCTGGCGTGAAAGCCGATCAGCGACAGTCGCCCCCCATGCGCACGAGCAGCGCTGAACGGTGCGGCTTGAGGTACGGGTTGATTTCACCGACCTGGCACGACGCCAGGTTCTGCAATTCAGCCGCGAGAGGCTCTTGCAGGAACAGCAGCCCCGCCGGACGGGACTCGGATTGCAACTGCGCCACCGTCAGCGGCGCCACCGGCCGGCCCATGTAATAGACCAGGCGGATATCCGGCTCACCAAGGGTATAAGCCTTCTGCCCCGGCTGCCCGTCGGCCAGCGTGGCAACCTGCTCAAGACCGCCGACCCGGTGCGACAACACCCGCGCTTCGACGAACATGTAGAACACCACAAACCCGGCCAGCATCACGTAGGGCACAACGGCCAGGACCTTGCGCCAGCGCCCTTTCAGCTCGTCGAGCAGCGCCGACCAGTGCATCGCCAGCAGCAACGCCATGGACGGATAGACCGGCAACAGGTACTTGCCATGCTTTTCGGTGAACAGGGAAAACACCAGCAGCGGCAACAGGCTGCAGCACAGCAGCATGCCGGCCTCACGGCGCGCGCGGATCATTGCCCAGAACTTGCGCGGCTGTACAAACACGATCAGCCAGAACGGGAAGAAATCACCGGCCAGGTACAGCAGATAGGCATACCAGGCCTCGGCGCCCTGCCCGTCGATCTTCTTCACGATGTCTTCGCTGATGATCGAGGCCCAGATGCCCCAGCCCTGGCTCACCGACACTGCCACGTACCAGGAACTGCCCAGCACCAGGGCAATCAGCCAGCCCCAACCGTCACACAGATAAGCCTTGGCCCGGGCATCGCGGTAGATCAAGGCATAGGTCAGGATCGGTGCCGTCACCCACAACAGGCAGACCGGCCCTTTGGTCAGCAGCGCGCACCCCAGCAGTACGTAGCTCAATCGACTCCACAAAGCCCGCCCCTGCAGGAAGATGAACTGCCAGGCTGCCAGCAGCGCGCCGAAGCACAGCAGGGTCAACAGCATCTCGATTTCCGAGCGCCGTGCGAACAGGCTGAAGGCACCGTTCGCGGCCAGGAACACCACGGCGAACAATCCGACCTGCCGCCCCGCCTGCCGGACGCCGTACAGATAGGTGCCAAAACAGCACAAGGCGGCAGCCAGCGCCGAAGGCAGGCGCACGCTCCACTCGGACAAGCTGCCCAGCACCGCCGTTGAAACCAGGCCGGCCCAATAGAAAAACGGCGGCTTGGAGAGATACAAGTCGCCGTTCATGTAAGGCAGCAGCCAACTTCCCGCCTCGCGCATTTCGCGCACGGTAACGGCGCGGCGGGCCTCGTTGACACTGAGGAACGGCACGCTGCCCAGTCCCCAGAAAAACAGCAACGCAACCGCGATGGCCACGAGCAACGTAATATTTCGGGTCGATAACGATCCGCGCATGACCTACTCCTTCAGGCTTTTACTTTTGGCGATCAACTGCAGGTTGCGAAAATAGACAAGGGAGCCGAAGGCCTGCCCGACGATGAACACCGGGTCCTCTCGGTAAATGGCATAGACCAGCAACAAAGTGCTGCCGACGATGCTCAGGTACCAGAAGCTCACCGGGATCACGCTGCGTTTCTTGTACTCGCTGTACAGCCACTGCAGGACAAACCGCCCGGTAAAGGCGATCTGACCAACAAAACCGACGGCCAGCCAAAGGGCTTCGCGGGAGAGATTCATCCTTCTATCTCCTGGGCAATGGTGTTCAGCCGAGTGCGCTTGATCAGCCACCAGACGCCGAACAAATCGAGAATGCCCACCAGCGCGCGGTCGAGGTTGCCATATTTTGACACCCCGGCCGTGCGCGGTCGGTGGTTGACCGGGTGCACGATCATGCGCCCGTTGTGACGCTGGATCAGCGCCGGAATGAAGCGGTGCATGTGGTCGAAGTATGGCAGGCGCAGGAACGCCGCGCGCTCGATCAACTTCAGGCCGCAACCGGTGTCCGGGGTGGCGTCCTTGAGCAGACGGCGGCGCAGGTTGTTGGCGAACCGCGAGGCGTAGCGTTTGCTCGCGGTGTCGCGGCGATTGACCCGGTGCCCGGCGACCAGTTGCACATCGACCTTGCCCGGTTCGCCGCGCACCAGCGCCAGCATGCCGGGAATGTCCGCCGGGTCGTTCTGGCCGTCGCCATCGAGGGTCGCCAGCCATTGCCCGCGGGCCTCGCGGGCGGCGTGGTACAGCGAGGTGCTTTGCCCCAGCGACCGCTCGTGATGGAGGATGCGCAGGGTGTTCAAGCCGTCGTGGCGGATCTGCCGCAGTTCCTGCAGGGTCGCATCGGTGCTGCCATCGTCGACGACGATGATTTCGTACGACTCATGGGCCAACGCCACGCGGATTTCCTCTAGCAGCGGCTTGAGGTTGTTCGCTTCGTTCTTGGCGGGAATCAGTACGGATACAAAAATGTCTTGGCTCATGGAGTCACTCTCGCCTTTATTGGATTTCTTTTATCAGAGGCGAATCAAGGTGTCGTACACCGGCCGACTCGATGCAGTACTCAGCTTTTCACGGCGATGACGCCAACAGTGCCCCGTTCCTGTGGACACACTCGCGCGACCTCGCACACGGTGCCCGGCCGTTTGTAAAAATCGCGTCAATATTCCATGCACTTTTTGTCATCATTGCCCTGATGACACAGCGAATTCTGTTGCGATTGGCGCCTGCCCATCTAAAGTGCACCCACGCAAGTGAAAAACATGAATCGGCTAAGGATGCAGAACCATGAGCACTGAGCAAGAGACGACTTTTGACGAACCACGGCTCAACAGCACGGAAATCCGCATTCTGGGTTCGTTGATCGAGAAAAAGGCCACCAGCCCGGAAACCTATCCCCTGACCCTCAATGCGCTGGTGATCGCCTGCAACCAGAAAACCAGCCGCGAGCCGGTGATGAACCTGACGCCGGGCCAGGTCGGCCAGAGCCTGCGCGCGCTCGAAGGGCGCGGCTTCACAAGGCTGGTGATGGGCAGCCGTGCCGACCGCTGGGAACACAAGGTCGACAAGGCCCTGGAACTGGTGCCGGCGCAGGTGATCCTGACCGGGCTGATGTTTCTGCGCGGCCCGCAGACCGTCAATGAACTGCTGACCCGTAGCGGCCGCATGCATGAATTCGAAGACGCCGAACAGGTCGTGCATCAACTCGAACGACTGATTGCCAGGGGCCTGGCCGTACTGATACCGCGTCAGGCCGGCCAGCGCGAAGACCGCTATACCCACGCCTTGGGCGATCCGGCAGATATCGAGGCGATCATGGCGGCACGGCAGAACCCGTCCGAGCGTGGCAGCAGCGGGGTTTCGGTTGAGCGGATCGAGGAGCTGGAGGCGCGGATTGCGGCGCTGGAAGAGCGGTTGGCACGGCTCGAATAGCCTGGATGTTTGCCTGACACAAAACCTGTGGGCTGACTGGCATTTGTGATTGACACAAAACCTGTGGGAGCGAGCCTGCTCGCGAAAGCAGATTGTCAGTCACATCAATGTTGGATGTGCCGACGTTTTCGCGAGCAGGCTCGCTCCCACAGTGGATCGATGGACCGACTGGCATTTGTGATTGGCACAGAACCTGTGAGAACTTACTCCCCGTCCCAGTAATCCACCCCATCGGCCTGCCGGGCCACCGCAACAAATCCCGAAGCATTGCCATCGGCATCGACCTTGAAGTCATCCATCACGGCATATTTGCCGGAATCCGGGTATTCGCAGATCTCCGGCGATTGCTGGGTGCTGACGGCCAGATACCGCAGCTCCCCGTTGCTGGTATTGATGATCTGATGCGCCTTTTCAGGCCCACCCGGTGGACAGGCGATCACATCGCCGGCGCGGATTGGAAAACGCTCGCCTCCCAGACGCACCTGCCCTTCCCCGGCCACGACGTAGAACATTTCCTCATTGACCCGATGGCTGTGAAACGGACTGCCGCGCATGCCCGGCCCCAGCACATACAGGCGATATCCCAGCTTTTGCGCCCCCAGTTGCTGACCGACACGGGCCAGACGCTGCTGATAGCGACCGGCGGTTTCACCGGTCGGCGCAAACGCTTCGGGCAGCGGTTCAAGCTCGACAGTGTTCAGATTGAGAATGGGCGGATGCATGGACACCTCCTAGCTGCGGGCAAACGCCACGGCCTTCTGGAATTGCTCGTCCGTCGGCCGTACTCCGGTATAGAGCACAAATTGCTCCAGCGCCTGGATCGCGATCACTTCCAGCCCGGTGATGACCCGTTTTCCTTCGGCACGGGCACGCACGATCAACGGCGTTTCCGAGGGAATCGCCACCACATCGAAGACGGTGTCCGCTTTTTCGATCACATCACCCTCAAAGGCCAACTGGTCGGCCTCCGGCCCTCCCGTCATGCCGATCGGGGTGACATTGACCAGCATCTGCGGGCGACGACTCCCCAGTTCTGCCTGCCACTCATAGCCCAACGACTGCGCCAGCGCCTGCCCGGCGCGCTCGTTGCGGGCCACGATCAGGCCGTTCTCGTAGCCGCCATCGCGCAAGGCGCTCGCCACGGCCTTGGCCATGCCGCCGCTGCCGCGCAGGGCAAAGGTCGAGTCCTTGGGCACCTGGTGTTTTTCCAGCAACTGGGCAACGGCGATGTAATCGGTGTTGTAGGCCTTGAGATGACCGTCGGTGTTGACGATGGTGTTGATCGATTGAATGGCGGCAGCAGAAGCGTCGAGTTCATCCACCAGGGCAATGCAGGCTTCCTTGAACGGCATCGACACGCCACAACCACGAATGCGCAGGGCGCGAATGCCGGCGACGGCGCCCGGCAGGTCCTGGCTGGCAAAGGCCTTGTAGTAGAAGTTCAGGCCCAGTTGTTCATACAGATGATTATGAAAACGCAGGCCAAAGTTCCCGGGGCGCCCTGAAAGGGACATGCACAGCTGGGTGTCTTTGTTGGGGTTCATCTGCATGGCAAAGCTCCTTCAAATGCACTTTTCGGATGGACGGGATTAGCCCTCCATCGGGATCTGATCGATCATGAAAGCCGGGACGCACGGGCTTAAACAGGTCGGTAAGAAAGTCGGTACAGACCTTACACAAAATTTACCTGGCGGCCGTGCTGTTTTTCGAAAAAACGCTGTCTTAGTAGTATCCCCGCGACAATCCCTGGATCTATTGCAGACACAGGCGCCGGGCTGAAGAACCGAGGAACTATCATGATCCGTAAAATCCCCACAGTAGCCTTGCTGATCGGCGCCCTCGCTATCGCGGGACAGGCGCAAGCCCATGGTGGTGGTAATTACTGGCAGGGTCCGGCGGTGTTTGGCGCGATCGTCGGTACTGCCATCGTAGGTTCGGCTCTGATCAACGCCAACCGCCCGGTCTATGTCGCGCCGCAACCGGTCTACGCAGCACCGCCTCCGGTTTATTACGCGCCACCGCCACCGGTTTACTACCAGCCGGCCCCGGTTTACGTGCAGCAACCGATCTACTACCGCCCGGCCCCGGTTTACTACGGGCCACCCCGTGGCTACTACGGCCCGCCACGCGGCTACTACGGCCCTCACTACGGCCGCTGGTAACGAACTCATCAAGCCCCGCTGAAACAGCGGGGCTTTTTTTATGGGACCTCACGGAATCCCGGGGCATCTGTAGGAGCTGCCGAAGGCTGCGATCTTTTGATTTTGCGATCTGGAGATTTCTGAAGATCAAGATCAAAAGATCGCAGCCTTCGGCAGCTCCTACAGGGGAATGCGTGCACCACCAAACAACGAGGTCGAGCGCGGCGAGCTCTGTAGGAGTGAGCTTGCTCGAGAAAAACCTGAGAGCAACGCGGGGTGTCAGGCTCCCCGCATCATCGTTGACCTCCATCGCCAGCAAGCTGGCTCCTACAGGTAGTGCGGTATCGGTGTTCCCCGCAATTGCATGAACAACCTTTTTTATGCCCGTTTGTCGGTGCAGGTCTGGATAAATCTCGCCAAGGTCGCTATCGGGACAGTGCGTGCGGCAGAAACGGGCAAGATGGACTCGACCGGTTTTCTGCCGTGTGGCAAAAAACGGTCATATTTTTGTCATGACAGATCCGCAAGCTCGGTGCTGTCCGTCGAAAACAGGTTGATAACAACAAGGACGACCACATGCCAACGCAAAACCCGCACCGCATCGTCGGTCTGTGCACCTCCAGCAAGGTGTACAACGTACTGACCGAACTCAAGCACCTGGAAGGTCATCGCAGCGCCAAGTTTCTCTCGCTGTTGACGCAAAACCTGGTGCGCAAGGGCCTGCTCAACGAGCAGGAAGTGGTAAATATGCTCGATCAGGTGGTCAACTGACCGACCAACGGTCGTTTGCCCCCGCTGGCATCAATGACCACTATTGAAAGCGTTGATTACTCCTCGAGGCACCCGGACTTTAAAGTAGCTCCACAGATTGATGGAGGTACTTTTCATGTCCCAGGTTCAGATCATGTCCGTTATCGGTAGCGCCGTCCCCGCACAGCTCAGAGAGCTGGGCATGCTCGCGTGCTGGTATCTGGTGCAGGACGGTGTGCAGATCAGCGGCCCGCTGACTTCCTTGCCCGCCGCCCGGGAGCTGTCGCAACGCATCGGCACCGGCCAGTCCGGCAGGTTCAGCGCCTAAGGCAGCTGCACCCGCGGTTTGGTTTCGATGAAAATGTCCCAGCTGGACATGAACAGGGCCGCGATCAACGGGCCGATGACAAAGCCGTTCAGCCCGAAAATCGCCAGGCCGCCGAGGGTCGAGATCAGGATCATGTAATCCGGCATCCGGGTGTCCTTGCCCACCAGTATCGGTCGAAGCACGTTATCCACCAGGCCGATCACGAAGACCCCGAACAAGCCCAGCACGACGCCCTGCCAGATCGCCCCGGTGAGCAGGAAAAACGCTGCCACCGGCACCCAGACAATCCCCGCCCCCACCGCCGGCAACAGCGACAGAAACGCCATCAACACCGCCCAGAGCAATACGCTGGGAATGTCCAGGAACCAGAAAATCAGGCCACCCAGCGCGCCTTGTGTGATCGCCACCAGCAGGTTGCCCTTCACCGTGGCCCGTACCACACGATTGAACTTGAGCTGCAAACGACGTTTCTGCTGCTCCTCCAACGGCACCGCCGCACGGACCTTGCGCGCCAGCTCCGCGCCGTCGCGCAGGAAGAAGAACAGCAGGTACAGCATGATGAAGAAACTGACGATGAACTCGAACGTGCCCTGGCCAAAAATGAAGGCCTGGGCGGCCAGGTCCTGCCCGCCGGTCATTGCACTCTTGACGATTTTTTCTCGCAATCCGTTCAGCTCACCCACGCCGAAGCGGTCCAGCAGATGCTGGAAATACGGCGGCAGGATGTGCTTGAACTGCGCCACGTACCCGGCGATGTCCAGTTCGCCGCTCTCGATATTCTTGTAGAGCGCGACCCCCTCCTGGACCAGGAGGCTACTGAGGACTATCACTGGCAGGATCGCGATCAACAGGCAGATGCTCAGCGTGAGCAGTGACGTGAGGTTGCGCTCCCAGCCGAACTTCAGTTGCAGCCGCCGTTGCAGCGGAGCAAAGAGGATGGCGAGGATTACCGCCCAGAACGCCGCGCCGTAGAACGGCAGCAGGATCCAGATGAAGGCGATGCTCACCAGGGCCAGAAGGACGGTCAGCGATCTGTCTTTCAGGGTTTCTTCGTTCATATCCGATCCATGCCCGCCGGGACGCAACACTTGGGCCCTGATGTTTAGTCCGCTACGGCTCGCGCGAGTGCCATCTGTTTGTTGATCAGACATGGATCCAGGTCAATAAACGCTCGGCACGGAGCGTTTATCCTGCGCGGTTTTTACGACCGACACCGCCATGAACCTCACCGCGCCAGAACTGCTCGCCCCCGCCGGCACCCTGAAAAACATGCGTTATGCCTTCGCCTACGGCGCCGATGCCGTGTACGCCGGCCAGCCGCGCTACAGCCTGCGGGTGCGCAACAACGAATTCGACCACGCCAACCTCGCCCTCGGCATTCGCGAGGCCCAGGCGCAGGGCAAGCGTTTCTACGTGGTGGTGAACATCGCGCCGCACAACGCCAAGCTCAAGACCTTCCTCAAGGACCTTGAACCGGTGATCGCCATGGCCCCCGATGCGCTGATCATGTCCGACCCCGGCCTGATCATGCTGGTGCGCCGGCACTACCCGCAGATGCCGGTCCACCTTTCGGTGCAGGCCAATACGGTGAACTGGGCAAGCGTCGAGTTCTGGCAGCAGCAAGGCTTGAGCCGGATCATCCTGTCGCGGGAGCTGTCGCTGGAAGAGATCGCCGAGATCCGCGGGCAAGTGCCTGCCATGGAACTGGAAGTGTTCGTGCATGGCGCGTTGTGCATGGCCTATTCCGGACGCTGCCTGTTGTCGGGGTACATGAACAGGCGCGACGCCAATCAGGGCTCCTGCACCAACGCCTGTCGCTGGAAATACACAGCGCAGCCGGCCACGGAAAACCAGCTGGGCGAGATCGTGCAGACATTCGATCCCGAACCGACCCTGGGCATCGGCGCGCCCACCGATCAGGTGTTCCTGTTGCAGGAAGCCAATCGTCCCGGCGAACAGATGCCTGCCTTCGAAGACGAACACGGTACGTACATCATGAACGCCAAGGATCTGCGTGCCGTGCAGCACGTCGAACGCCTGACACAGATGGGCGTGCACTCGCTGAAAATCGAAGGCCGGACCAAATCGCACTTTTATTGCGCGCGCACCACCCAGGTTTATCGCCGGGCCATCGACGACGCGGTGGCGGGCCGGGCCTTCGACCGCGGCCTGATGACCGACCTGGAATCCCTTGCCCAGCGCGGCTACATCGAAGGTTTTCTGCGTCGGCATGTGCATGACGAATACCAGAACTACCAGAACGGCAGCTCGGTGTCGGAACGGCAACAGTTTGTCGGTGAGCTGACCGGGCAGCGCCGGGATCGCCTGGCCGAGGTCAAGGTGAAAAACCGCTTCGGCGTGGGCGACCACATGGAGCTGATGACGCCCAAAGGCAACTTCCACTTCGATCTGCATCAGCTGCAGA
This sequence comes from Pseudomonas laurylsulfatiphila, assembly GCF_002934665.1. GTDB lineage: Bacteria > Pseudomonadota > Gammaproteobacteria > Pseudomonadales > Pseudomonadaceae > Aquipseudomonas > Aquipseudomonas laurylsulfatiphila. The sequence goes on from NZ_NIRS01000001.1 coordinate 1,081,187, forward strand.
ACGCCAAGGGTGAAGCGATCGACGTTGCACCGGGGGATGGGCATACGGTGTATTTGCCGATACCGGATGCGGTGGATCTGGGTTTTGGCCTGCTGATGCGAGATATCAGCGTGACTTGATCTCCAAATCCACCCAATCCCCCTGTAGGAGTGAGCCTGCTCGCGATAACGGTGTGTCAGTCACCATCAACATTGACTGATGCACCGCTATCGCGAGCAGGCTCACTCCTACAGGGAAATGCGTCAGGCAAATTCCTCGCGGAGCATCGCCACGAACGCCTCGCGGGCCGGGTGCACCCCGGCGTTTTCATGCCAGTAAAACAGGTTGTCGACGGCGGTCAGTTCAGGGAACTCAAACCCTGCGCACCCCGCGCCTTTGGCGTATTGGTCGAAGATCCCCTTGGGCACCAGCGCCACGCCGGCTCCGGCGCTGACGCAACCGACAATCGCGCCATAACTGGCCAGGCTGACAATCGGCAGAGCCTGCCCCTGTCGCAGCAACCAATGCTCCAGCGCCGCCCGGTACGGACAGCCCTGGGGCCACATGAACACGGTCTGGTCCTGCAAATCGCTGATGTCGCGCAATGGCCCCAGGGACGTCGAGGCGATCAGCAGCAACTCTTCGCGGTACATCGGCGTGCGCTTGAGGTGCGAACGTTCGACATCCACCGCCACGATGGCGCCGTCGAGCTTGTGATTGAGCGTGTCATCGAGCAGCTGCCCCCAGGCGCCGGTGGTCAGCTCCAGCGCCACCTGCGGGAAACGCTTGTGGAATTTCGCCAGCAGGCGCGGCAAACGCCCGGTGGCCGACGACTCGATGGCGCCGATGCGCAACGGCCCTGAGGGTTCGGCCGAAGGATCGACCGCGCGCTTGGCCTCGGCGGTCAGGGCGAGAATTTTCGAGGCGTAGGCCAGGAAGGTCTGCCCCGACGGGCTGATGCGCAGCCCTCGGCCTTCGCGCAGGAACAGCGCGACACCCAGCTCAGCCTCGAGGGCCTTGATCCGTGCCGTGATGTTGGACGGCACGCAATGCAGCAATTCGGCTGCGCGGGCAATGCTGCCGACGTCGGCCACGGTCTTGAACATGCGAATCTGTGCCAGCTCCATACATCACCTATAGTGAACGGTTAGCGCAGTATAAGTCAGTTGTGGCGAACGATAGGCTTTCTGATACTCCGTGCATCAGCCCACAGGTGCACCACCATGACGCCGCTCACACCCTCCCCCGTTTCACCCTGGAAAATCATTCTGGCCATGGCGTTTGTCGTGGTGTGCTGGGGCTACTCCCCGACCGGCATTCATATCGGCTTGCAGGCCTACGACCCCGTGCACCTGGCCCTGCTGCGCTTCCTGCTGGCCTCCGTGTTCATGGCCGTGGTCGCGGTCATCAAAGGCATACGCCTGCCCAGCCTGCGAGACTTGCCGCTGATGTTCGGCCTGGGGTTCTTTGCCGTGAGCCTGCATCACGTGGCGATCAATTTCGGGCAGCAGGGTGCCAGCGCTGGCGCTTCGAGCGTCCTGGCCCAGACCACGCCGCTGTTCAGCACATTGATCGCGCGCTTCGTGTTCAAGGATCAGGTGAGCCTGTGGCGCTGGGGTTGTGTGCTGCTCGGGTTGTTTGGCGTGGTGATCGTGGTGGCGGGCGATCATGGCCTGGGCAGCATTGACGCCCACGGCTTGCTGATCCTGCTGGCGGCGGTGTCCTGGAGCCTCTACTTTGCCCTGCAAAAACATCACACCGGGCGTTACGACGGGCTGACGCTGGTGTGCTACACGGTGTGGTCCGGTACGGTGCTGCTGTTGATTTTTCTGCCCGGCCTTGTGGATCAAGTCGCCCTGGCGCCGATGCGCGTGCAGTGGGCGGTGATTGCCTTGGGGATATTCCCCAGCGCACTGGCGTACCTGGCCTGGGCCTATGTGCTGGCGCATGTCGATTTGAGCCGGGCGACCATGACGTTGTATTTGACGCCGCCGACGGCGATGGTGATTGCGTCCTATGCGCTCGGCGAACGGCCGACGTTGATGATCGTGGTCGGCGGGCTGGTGGTATTGACGAGTGTGCTGGCGTTGAATCTGGAGCGGCGCGCCGTGGTTGTTCAGGCTGTCAGGGCCTGATTCAGGTTTTTCGCTGTCAGGTCTGGCGCTATCGCGAGCAAGCTCGCTCCCACAGGGTTTTATGGTTGCCGCGGTTCCTGAGCACGACCCAGAACCTGTGGGAGCGTGGCTTGCCCGCGATGAACGATAACGCGGTATCACTGACCGTCAGCTAGCCGAAAACCGGTCACGACTGTTGGTCAAGTGCAACCACATCGCCGCCCGCGCCGCGTCCGGGTCCTGGCGCTTGATGGCATTGAGGATCGCCTCGTGCTCAAGATTGGCCAGCTCGCCGAGCTTGCTCAAGTCCACGGTTCCCCGCTCGGCGGCATTGACCCGGGTGCGCGGGATCATGGCGCTGCCCAGGTGCTGCATGATTTCGGTGAAGCAGACGTTGCCGGTGGCTTCGGCGATCAGCAGATGAAAACGCCGGTCCGCTTCAACACAGCTGTCGTTGTTGGCCAGCAGGTTTTGATAATCGTCCAGCGCTTCACGCATCTGCGCCAGTTGCAGATCGGTGCGGCGAGTTGCGGCCAGCGCCGCCGCCTGGGTTTCCAGGCCCATGCGCAACTCCAGAATGCTGCGCACCCCCAACGCCGTGTCGACATTCAGCCGCAGCCCCTGCTCCGGCGCGCGCTCGATCACGAACGTGCCAATGCCATGCCGGGTTTCCACCAGCCCCGAGGCCTGTAACTTCGAGATCGCCTCGCGCACCACCGTGCGACTGACCCCGTGTTCCTGAACGATGGTGTTTTCCGACGGCAGCTTGTCGCCGGGCAACATCTGGCCGAGCAGGATGCGTTGGGTCAGTTTCTCCACCAGGTCATGGGCCAGGTTGTGGCTGCGCTTGCGGGCGGGTGCTTCGAGGTCTTCTTGCATGAAGGTGTCCGGAAATCAGGGCTATCGAATCGTAGCACCGCGCCGGGCGGGAATCCTGAAAAATCTCGCTCAACTTGTATGACAACACTCAACAACAAGCTCAAATTGATTCGTTTTGAAGCCCACCCGCCACCACCAATAGAATAAAAAACCTTCTTGACCGCACCATTTCATTGGGAAAAGGCGGTTGCAAGATCAAAAAACCTAGTTGTATGATGTCTATCAACAACGCAGCACTCAGCTTCACCCCGCATAAAAATAACGAGTGGGAGAAAACGCAGTGAATACATCCATCTCCGGGATGCACGACGACGCCAATTCCGCGCTGAAGTCCGCCATCGCCAAAGTCAAACGTCACGTCTTGCCGCTGTTCGTCATCATGTTCATCGTCAATTACATTGATCGAGTGAACATCGGTTTCGTCCGCGCCCACATGGAACACGACCTGGGCATTGGCGCTGCCGCCTACGGCCTCGGTGCCGGCCTGTTTTTCATCGGTTATGCGCTGTTCGAAGTGCCCTCCAACATCCTTCTGCAAAAAGTCGGTGCGCGTATCTGGCTGACGCGGATCATGCTGACCTGGGGCCTGGTCGCCGCGGGCATGGCGTTCATCCAGAACGAAACCCACTTCTACATCCTGCGTTTTCTGCTGGGCGTGGCCGAGGCCGGGTTCTTCCCCGGGGTGATCTACTACTTCACCCGCTGGCTGCCTGGCGTGGAGCGTGGCAAGGCGATTGCGATTTTCCTCAGCGGCTCAGCGATCGCCTCGCTGATCTCCGGTCCACTGTCTGGCTTGCTGCTGCAAATCAGTGGATTCGGGATGCATGGCTGGCAATGGATGTACTTCATCGAAGGCATGTTCTCGGTGGGTCTGTGTGTTTTTGTCTGGTTCTGGCTCGATTCCAAACCCCACGATGCCAAATGGCTGAGCCGCGAAGAGCAGGACGCGCTGGTCAAGGCCATCGACGACGAACAACTGGCCCGCGAAGCCGCCACGCCGATCAAGCCGTCACTGGGCAAATTGCTCAAGGACCGCCAAATCATCCTGTTCTGCGTGATCTACTTCTTTATCCAGCTGACCATCTACGCCGCGACCTTCTGGCTGCCGAGCATCATCAAGAAGATGGGTGACCTCAGCGACTTCCAGGTCGGAATGTTCAACTCGATTCCGTGGCTGCTGTCGATTGTCGGCATGTATGCGTTCGCCTCGTTGTCGGCCAAGTGGAAGCATCAGCAAGCCTGGGTCGCCGTGGCCCTGCTGATCGCCGCTGCCGGGATGTTCATGTCCACTACCGGCGGGCCGGTCTTCGCCTTCGTCGCGATCTGCTTTGCGGCGCTGGGTTTCAAATCGGCCTCGTCGCTGTTCTGGCCGATTCCCCAGGCTTACCTGGACGCACGCATCGCCGCCGGTGTCATCGCGCTGATCAACTCGGTGGGCAACCTCGGCGGTTTCGTCGCGCCGACCACGTTCGGTCTGCTGGAGGAGCGAACCGGTTCCATCCAGGGCGGACTCTATGGCCTGGCCGCGACCTCGATCATCGCCGCGATTATCGTCTTTGCCGCACGCAACAAACCCAAGGTCGCCCCTGTCACCGCACCGGGCAAACCAGCGCCCCACCACGCCTGAATCATTGGTTTAAAAGGATAACAACATGACCGCACACGACATCGCCAAAGCCCCGATCATCACCAGCATGCAGGTCGTTCCGGTGGCCGGCCACGACGGCATGCTGCTCAATCTCAGCGGCGCCCACGGCCCGTTTTTCACCCGCAATATCGTGATCCTCAAGGACAACGCCGGCCACACTGGCGTCGGCGAAGTGCCGGGTGGCGAGCGCATTCGCCAGACCCTGGAAGACGCACGCAGCCTGGTGGTCGGCAGCCCGATCGGCACTTACCAGAAGATTCTCAACCAGGTACGCCAGACCTTCGCCGACCGCGATGCCGGTGGTCGCGGATTGCAGACCTTCGACCTGCGCATCACCATTCACGCCGTCACCGGCCTGGAAGCCGCGCTGCTCGATCTGCTCGGCCAGCACCTGGACGTGCCGGTCGCCGCCCTGCTTGGCGAAGGCCAGCAGCGCGATGAAGTGAAGATGCTTGGCTATCTGTTTTATGTCGGTGATCGCAACGAAACAGACCTCGCCTACCGCAACGAGCCAGACGCCGACAACGACTGGTTCCGCGTACGTCACGAAAAAGCCATGACCGCCGATGCGGTGGTCCGCCTGGCCGAGGCGGCGCACGCGCGTTATGGCTTCAAGGACTTTAAGCTCAAGGGTGGCGTGCTCAGCGGCGACGCCGAAATCGAAGCGGTCACGGCCCTCGCCGAACGCTTCCCCGATGCGCGCATCACCCTCGACCCGAATGGGGCCTGGTCACTGAAGGAAGCCATCCGCCTGTGCCGCGATCAGCACCGCGTGCTCGCCTACGCCGAAGACCCGTGCGGGGCGGAAAACGGTTACTCGGGACGCGAAGTCATGGCTGAATTCCGCCGGGCCACGGGGCTGAAAACCGCAACCAACATGATCGCCACCGACTGGCGGGAGATGGGCCACGCGATCCAGTTGCAGTCGGTCGACATTCCCCTGGCCGATCCGCACTTCTGGACAATGCAGGGCTCAGTGCGCGTCGCGCAGATGTGCCACGAATGGGGCCTCACCTGGGGTTCTCACTCCAACAACCACTTCGACATTTCCCTGGCGATGTTCACCCATGTCGCGGCAGCCGCGCCGGGCGAGATCACTGCCATCGACACCCACTGGATCTGGCAGGATGGCCAGCGCCTGACCAAGGCCCCACTGCAAATCGTCGGCGGCTGCGTGCAGGTGCCGCAGAAACCGGGGTTGGGGGTGGAGCTGGACATGGATCAGGTCGCCAAAGCTCATGAACTGTACAAAGGCATGGGCCTGGGGGCGCGGGATGATAGCGTGGCCATGCAGTTCCTGATTCCCGGCTGGACGTTCGACAACAAGCGGCCGTGCCTGGTGCGTTGAAACGCCAAGTGGGTTGAATCGCCAAGTGAGTTGATTCAAGGGTCGCGTGTGGCCGCCTGTTGGCGGCCGCTTTAAAAAGCGCTCGGAGCATAGCGCTTAACCCCCTAAAATGGCGCGCAACTGAATCAACGACGGATGAAACCCACATGGACAGGCTGAAAACCATCGCCGCCGGTATGGCGATATTTGCCGCAGGCCAGTGCGTGGCACAGGATCAGATCGAGACGCTGGTGAACGCCGCCGTACAACCGGTGATGCAGGCCGAAGGTATCCACGGCATGGCCGTGGCGGTCACCGTCAACGGCCAAGCGCACTACTTCAACTATGGCGTCGCCTCGACGGAAACCGGCAGCCCCGTCACACAGGACACCCTGTTCGAAATCGGCTCGGTCAGCAAAACCTTCACCGCCACCCTCGCCGCCTACGCCCAGGCCACCGGCAAGCTGTCACTGTCGGACAAGGCCAGCCATGTCCTGCCGGCCTTGCGCGGCAGTGCTTTCGACCACATCAGCGTGCTGCAACTGGGCACCTACAGCGCCGGCGGCCTGCCGCTGCAATTTCCTGCCGAATCTGATTCGGCCGACAAAATGCTCGGCTACTACAAACAATGGAAACCGCTCTACGCCCCCGGCAGCCACCGACTGTACTCGAACCCCAGCCTTGGCCTGTTTGGCTACCTCGCCGCCCACAGCATGGGCCAGCCGTTTGATGACCTGATGGAGAAAACCCTGCTGCCGAAACTGGGCCTCAAGCACACCTATGTGCATGTACCGCAGGACCAGATGGCGCTGTACGCCCAGGGCTACAACAAGGACGGCAAGCCGGTGCGGGTCACTCCGGGGGCGCTGGACTCCGAGGCGTACGGGGTGAAAACCAGCGCCTCTGACTTGCTGGCCTACGTCGGCGCAAACATGAAGCCGACGTCTCTGGACAAGCCGTTGCAGCAAGCCATCGCCTTGACTCATAGCGCCTACTACAGCGTTGGCGACATGACCCAGGGCCTGGGCTGGGAGATGTATCGCTACCCGATCACTCTGGATCGCTTGCTGGACGGCAACTCCACGCCGATGGCCATGCAGGCCCATGAAGTCCAGTGGCTGAACCCGCCGCAAGCGCAGCCGCAGAACGTGCTGATCAACAAGACAGGTTCAACCGGTGGCTTTGGTGCTTACGTGGTGTACGTGCCATCGAAGGAGATCGGCATTGTGATGCTGGCCAACAAAAATTTCCCGAATGCGCAGCGGGTCAGGATTGCGCATCAGATTTTGAGTGCGCTTGCCCGGTAAGCCTGGTTTGCGTTCCCAGAGAAAAAAGACGACCTCTGGAGGTTAATACTGATCAGTTAACACACGAAACCTGTGGGAGCGAGCTTGCTCACGATGGCGCCGTAACAGTCAATATAAATGTTGAATGTCAGGTCCCCATCGCGAGCAAGCTCGCTCCCACAGGTTAATTGCTTACCAGCAGGATTCAGGGCCGGATCAATCATCCGGCATTTCTGGCGGCTTGGCGGGCTTGGCCGGTTTGCTGTTTTTCCCGGGCTTGGCGCCTTTGGCCGCCGGCTCGGCTTCAGCGACGGGAGCGGCCACTGTCGCGGTGAATTCTTTCTCGGCCGCTGGCAATTGATCGACTGCGCTGAAGATCTCGTCCAGCTTGATGGTGTCCGACTGTTCCAGTTTCTTTTCGCCGTCCTTGCCGACCAGAATCACCTTGGTCTTGGCGCCGGCACCCAGTTTGAGCGAGCGGATCAGCGCTGCCGTGTCCTGGGGCCCGAGGTCTTTGCCGTCGCGTTGGCCCATCAGGTTGAGCACGGTGTAGAGCACCATGTTGCGGTCGGTGAAACCCTTGCGATTGGCCGGTTCATCCAGCGACTTTTTCAGGCTGACCCAGGTCGGATCCACAGTGCTTGGAGCGATGACAATCAGTGGCCGGGCCCTGCCCTTGTCCATGTCCAGCGGTGAGTCGCCATCAGCGGCGAACGAGGTGCCGGCAATCGCCAGCAAGATAGCCATGGTCAGTGACCTGATGAGCATGCGCATCTCCTTTTTGATATCCACGCTCTAATGATTGCGCATCGCGGCGATTGTTCCGGGTGACGTACCGCAATTTTTTTCGCCTTGTCCCAAGCTTAGGTCAGGGCGGTCATTGCGCAACAGGCTGGGCTAATCTGAAGACTCATGACAACCCGCCTGATCCGTCGTGAGGACCTGGGCATGAGCACTCGATTGAACCACACCATCGTCTGGTGCCGGGACAAGCAGGTTTCGGCGAATTTCCTGACAGGCCTCCTTGGCCTGCCCGCCCCGGAGCCCTTCGGGCCGATGCTGATCGTCAAACTGGATAACGGCGTGTCACTGGATTTCTACGACAACGACCCGCCGATAGCGTCTCAGCACTACGCATTCCTGATGGGCGACGAGGACTTCGATGCGACCTTCGCGCGCCTGCTGGCCAACGGTCAGCCATGGTGGGCCGACCCGGGCAAGCAGCGTCTGAAGGAGATCAATGATTACGCGGGAGGACGGCGGGTGTATTTCGATGACCCGGACGGGCATCTGCTGGAAATATTCACCCGCGAGTGACGCTGGCGTGGCAGCTTGAATCAGAACGCCAGCTTGTAGCCGATCAGCAACAGCATGGTCGCCAGGCAAGGGCGCAACAGTTCGTCGGAGATGCGCCCGGTCAGGTGGCTGCCCAGGTAAATCCCCGGCAACGAACCCACCAGCAAGTAACCCAGGACCTGCCAGTCCATGTTGCCCATGCTCGCATGGCCGAGGCCGGCGACCAGGGTCAGCGGCACGGCGTGGGCGATTTCAGTGCCGACCAGGCGGCGGGTCGGCAGCATCGGATAGAGAATGAACAGGGCCACGGTGCCCAGTGCACCGGCGCCGATGGACGTCAGCGCGACCATGGTGCCGAGGACCAGGCCAGTGATGACCGTCAGGACATTGAGGCGCGAGCCGCTGGGGTTGTAGTTGCCGCCAGCACGTTTGTGGGCGAAGTCGAGCAGGCGCTTCTTGAACAGGATCGCCAGTGCCGTGGCGAACAACACAAAGCCGAGGGCCTGCTTGATGATCGCGTTCATTGCATCGGGGCTGGAGTGCAAAGTGCTCAGGAACCACAACGTCAGTGCCACCGCCGGCACGCTGCCAAGGGTCAGCCAACCGGTAATCGCCCAGTCGATGTTGTTGTTCTTTCGGTGAACCAGTACGCCGCTGGACTTGGTGATCGCCGCGTAGAGCAAATCGGTACCGACCGCCGTCGCCGGGTTGATACCGAACCACAGCAGGATCGGGGTCATGAGCGACCCGCCACCGACGCCAGTCATGCCGACAATAAAGCCAACCACCAACCCGGCCACGACCAACCCGATGTTCACTAAATCCATTGATACGTCCACAAAGATCGCAGGGGAAATCTGGCCCGCAGCATAGCGATTTTTCTTATAACCAGTTATATCGATGCGATCTATCTTTATTCCGGAACCATCATGCAACCCTGTGGGAGCGAGATTGCTCGCTCCCACAGGGTTCCGTGTCGGACTCACTGCACCGGCAGGAAATTCAGGAACAGCAGGCTCTGGGCATAGTTCAGGCCGATGCGCCGGTAGCGCTCGTCGAGCATCTGGGTCAGCAGGTCCAGCCGGGCGACGATCTTGCCGAACTCGACGGCAAAGCTCAGGTTGCTGCCCTCCTCCGAGATTTCGTTGGAAAACAGCAGGGGTTGGCCTTCCTTGTCTTGTCGCTGGCTGAGGATCCAGGTGGCAATCTCGATGTTGCGTGCGGCATTGCTGACGAATACCGGGTTGATCGTATCGGTCATGTAGAACTCGGTGCGATTGCCATGGGCGGTCACCAGCATGCTGCCGATGGCATAGATGAACGCTCCGACCCGATCGCCGAGAAACTCCGGGCTCATGGCAAAACGCAGGGCCGCCAGGTCCTTTTTGCCGCCCAGGGTCGGTAACGGCTGCTGCTGTTCAATGGCCATGCGCACTTGCTTGCCGGCCGTACGGGCATCGAGGAAACCGGACTTTTTCAGCTCATCGGGGTTGCGCAGGTAGAGCTTGCCCATGAGCAGGTAAAGGCTGTCGAGGTTGTCGCGCATGGTCAGGGTGGCCATGCGGTCGACACTGGTCTGCAGGAACTCCTGGGGTTGGCCTTCGCGCATCTGGGTGATGATGTCGCCGCCTTGCTGCTGGCTGCAACCGGTGACGAAGAACATCGACAGACCTGCAAGCAGCAGGCAATGACGGCGGATTTTTGTAGTGATCGCGGTTGAAACTCGAGCCATGGGTTGTTGAACTTGGGCATGGGCCGACGGTGGGGATCGCCGCAGGCTGCCATGGATAGAGCCGGACATTTCGAAAAAGTGCAGTATCGGGCGACACCAATCGATCACTGGCAGGGGAATGTTCATAGAAAAAACGGATCAGAACATCATGAAACGGTACACACTCCTACATCACCGTATATAGACAGGAGGTTTGCATGCGCACGCTTCAATTGGCTGGCGGCCAGGTGCCCGTCATCGGCCAGGGCACCTGGCAGATGGGCGAGGACCGCTCACGGCACAAGGAAGAAGTCGCGGCACTGCGCCTGGGCATCGAACTGGGCATGACCCTGATCGACACCGCTGAAATGTACGCCGAAGGCGGCGCCGAGGAAGTGGTCCGCGATGCCATCGCCGGCCAGCGTGACAGCGTCTTTGTGGTCAGCAAGGTGTACCCGCACAACGCCAGCCGCCATGGCATTCCCCAGGCATGCGAGCGCAGCCTGCGCAGGCTCGGTACCGATTACATCGATCTGTATCTGTTGCATTGGCGCGGCCAGTATCCGCTGGAGGAAACCGTCGACGCCTTCGAGCGCCTGCGCCAAGCCGGCAAGATCGGTCGTTGGGGCGTGTCCAATTTCGACCTCGACGACTTGCAGGAACTGGACGCCCCGGCCTGCGCCACCAATCAGGTGCTCTATAATCTGGAGCAGCGCGGCATAGAATTTGACTTGTTACCCTGGAGCCAACAACAGCGGCTGCCGGTCATGGCTTACTGCCCGATCGGCCAGGGTGGAAAAATGCTCGCCAATGCCACGCTCAAGCAGGTGGCCGCCCGGCACAGCGTCACACCGGCACAGGTGGCGCTGGCATGGATAATGCGCCAGGACGGCGTGATCGCCATCCCCAAAGCAGTCCGGCCCGAGCATGTGCGATTCAATGCCCAAGCCGCCACGCTGCAACTTGAACCCGGGGATCTGGAGGCGCTGGACCAGGCGTTTCATGCGCCACAACGCAAACAGCGGCTGGCCATGGTCTGAGCCAACGCAGTCAGAGAGCTTCGCCATGAGAAGCACCGACCACCTGGACCCGTTCAATCTGCAACGCTTTCTCCAGGCTCAGGACCCGGTATTCGACCGGGTTCAAAACGAGCTGAACAACGGACACAAGCGCAGTCACTGGATGTGGTTCATTTTTCCGCAGTTTGCCGGGCTCGGCGACAGCGAGATGTCGCGCCGCTTTGCCATCCGCTCGCGGGAGGAGGCCCTGGCCTACCTTGAGCATCCGTTGCTCGGCCCCCGCCTGCGCACCTGCACCCAGGAAGTGCTGAACATCCGGGAGCGCTCGGTGGCCGGGATTTTCGGTCATCCCGACGACCTGAAATTTCATTCCTCGATGACCCTGTTCGCCCAGGTCGATACCGCCGACAGCCTTTTCCAGCAAGCCTTGAACCAGTACTTCCACGGCATCCTGGATGACTGGACCTTGTCGCTGATGGACTCAAAACAGGCCCAGTTGCCCCCCAATCAGGGTTGAGAAGTCGTCGTCGACAAACGGCAGTATCGCGTCCGCCACCGGTTGCAGTTGCCGGGTGATGTAGTGGTCGTAATCGATGGGCGCGCTGCGCACTTCCAGCGGTTCGGGGCCGGCAACGGTGATCACGTAGCTGATCCAGCCGCCGTTCTGGTATTGCCGCGGGCGACCCTGGCTGTCGTTGTACTCATCGGCCAGGCGCGCCGCGCGTACGTGGGGCGGGACGTTACGCTGGTAGTCATCGAGGGTGCGGCGCAGGCGTTTGCGATAAACCAGCCGGTCATCGAACTCGCCGGCCAGGGTCTTGCGCACGTAGTCACGCACGTAATCCTGATAGGGCTTGCGCAGGAAGATCCGCGAATACAGCTCTTGCTGGAATTGCCGGGCCAGCGGCGACCAGTCGGTGCGCACGGTTTCCAGGCCCTTGTAGACCATTTCGTCGCTGCCATCGGCGCGGGTCACCAGTCCGGCGTAGCGCTTTTTGCTGCCTTCTTCGGCACCGCGAATGGTCGGCATCAAAAAGCGCTTGTAGTGGGTTTCGAACTGCAGTTCGAGAACGCTTTGCAAGCCGTATTCCTGCTGCACATGCTCGCGCCACCACTGATTGACGTGCGCCACCAACGCCTGGCCGATCTGCGCCGCCTCCTGCTGGCCGTGGGCGCGACGCAGCCAGACGAACGTCGAATCGGTGTCGCCGTAAATCACCGCATGCCCCTGGGCCTCGATCAACTGGCGGGTGCGCAGCATGATCTCGTGCCCGCGCAAGGTGATGGACGACGCCAGGCGCGTGTCGAAGAAGCGACAACCGCTGGAGCCGAGCACCCCATAGAACGCGTTCATGATGATTTTCAGCGCCTGGGACAGCGGTGCGTTGTGTTCGCGCTTGGCGGTTTCCCGGCCTTCGGCGACCCGCGCGACGATGGAGGGCAGGCAATGCCGGGTGCGAGAAAAGCGTGCGCCGCGGAAACCCGGCACCGACTCGCTGTCGTCCGGGTGCTTGAGCCCTTCAATCAGTCCCACGGGGTCGATCAGGAAGGTGCGGATGATCGACGGATAGAGGCTCTTGTAGTCGAGCACCAGCACCGATTCGTACAGTCCCGGCTGCGAATCCATGACGAAACCGCCGGGGCTGGCTTCAGGTGGCTTGCCACCGAGGTTCGGCGCGACGAAACCCTGACGGTGCATCAGCGGCATGTACAGGTGGGTGAACGCTGCCACCGAACCGCCCATGCGATCGGCCGGCAGCCCCGTGACGCTGGCCCGCTCCAGCAGGAAGGTGAGCAACTCGGTCTTGGCGAAAATCCGCGTGACCAGTTCGCAATCCTTGAGGTTGTATTTGGCCAGCGCCGGTTTGTCCTCGGCGAACATGCGATTGATTTCGTCCATGCGCTGGTACGGGTTGTCGATGGACTTGCCCTCGCCGAGCAGGGTTTGCGCGACGTTTTCCAGGCTGAACGAGGGAAAGCTCCAGGTCGCCGAACGCAGGGCCTCGATACCGTCGATGATCAGGCGGCCAGCGGCTGAAGCGAAGTAATGGTTGCCGTTGCCATGTTCGCGCCACTGCATTTCCTCGCCGCCACGCCCCAGTTTCAAGGGCACCGCCAGGCGCCGGGCGTGTTCGTGAAGCACCCGCAAGTCGAACTGCACGACGTTCCAGCCAATGATCGCGTCGGGGTCGAACCGGGCAAACCAGTCGTTGAGTTTTTTCAGCAGCAGGGTCCGCGAATCGCAGTACTCGAGCTGGAAATCCACCTGGCTATCGTCACCATTGGGCGCGCCGAGCATGTACACCTGACGCTCGCCGCAGCCCTCCAGGGCAATCGAGTACAACTCGCCCTGGGCCGTGGTCTCGATGTCCAGAGACGCCAGTTTCAAGCTCGGTCGATAGTCGGGATCGGGTTTCATCTGCGCGTCGAGCAGCAGCCCCTCGGCATTCGGCGTGCCACTGAAGCGCACCGGCGCGGTGATGAAGCGTTCCATCATGTAGCGTTCCGGCGGGCGCACGTCGGCTTCGAACACTTCGACACCGGCCCGGCGCAACGCGGTGTCCAGGCGCATCAACTGGCCATGTTGCCGGCAGTACAGTCCGAGGACCGGGCGATGGTCGAAATCCTGCAGGGCCAGGGGCCTGAGTTCGACGTTCTTCTCGTCATGCAAAACGCTTTCGGCCTGCAGGCGCTGCGCAGCAGGGATGAACGCCACCGAGGGCTGGCAAGGCAGGCGGATACGCCGGGGACCGCTGTCGGTCGCCAGCCAGAACTCGACTTCCGTACCGGCCGGGGTGTCGCGCCAATGCCGGGTCAGGACGAAGCCCTGCTGTAGATCCACCACTGCAAACCTCGAAACTGATTCAGAGGGTGATTCTACCCGGCATCGGCAGGGATAGCGCGTATGGCCCCGGGATTCGGGATGAACATAAATCCCACAGGTCAGGGGCTGGCCGGAAATAAGGGGTTTACCGAAGAAAAACCGCCGAATGACGTTTTTTGCGTGTTATCTGCCGCTTTCGCCCTTGCCCTGAGCGCTTGCGTCTACGATTCTTCAAGGACAACGACAACACCCGAGTAACCACCATGAAAACCGTCGCCCAACTGCTCAAGCTCAAAGATCAGAAGAATCAGGAAGTGCACCAGATCAAACCCGATCACATGGTGCTCGAAGCGCTGATGAAGATGGCCGAGAAAAACGTCGGCGCCTTGCTGGTGGTGGAGAACGATGAAGTGCTGGGCATCATCAGCGAACGGGACTATGCGCGCAAACTGGTGCTGCACGGCCGCTCTTCGGTGGGCACGCCCGTGCGGGACATCATGGTGTCACCGGTGATTACCGTCGACACCCATCAGACCGTGGATACCTGCCTGGGCATCATGTCCGATAGACGCCTGCGTCACTTGCCGGTGGTCGAAGGCGGCAAATTGATCGGCCTGCTGTCGATCGGTGACCTGGTCAAGGAAGCGATTGCCGAACAGGCGGAGCTGATTCGCCAGCTCGAGCAGTACATTCGCGGGGAGTAAATCCGGACACAACATTCACCCGAAAACCTGTGGGAGCGAGCTTGCTCGCGATAGCGGCCAGACATTCAACATAGATGTCGACCGACATGGCCCCATCGCGAGCAAGCTCGCTCCCACAGGGTAAGTGGTGCTTTCAGACTGGCCAATGCCGGGCGAACACCGGTGCCAGTGCCGGGTGACGATCGATTCGTTCCAGCCAGGCGAAAAACCCGGGCCGCGCAGTGCGCAGATGTTCCCGACTGCCCGCCCATCGCGAGATCACCGCCGTCAGCACATCCAAAGCCCCTGGCTTCTCGCTGCCCAGATACAACTCGCCCGAAAACTGGTCGGCAAACACCTCCCAACTCCAGTGCAGGCGCCGGCGGGTTCCCTCCATGAGGTTCTGCCTGGACGACTCATCCACCTCGGCCAGCCAGCGTTCGGGGTAATCGATGATGCCGATGGCCGCATAGCAATTGCTGACGATGTACGCCATGGCGCGAATGGCCTGGTCCCGCTCGGCCGGGTCCTGGGGCAACAACCTCGACGCGGGAAAGCTCAGCCCGAGGTGAATCAGGATCGCCACGCTCTCGGTCAGGACAGCGCCATCAGGGAGTTGCAGGGTCGGAATCTGTTTGAGCGGATTGAGTTTCTCCAGCGCATGGGCCGCCTCCGCGGACGCCTCGACATCGATGAAGCGATAAGGAACATCACAGAGTTCAAGGGCGGCTTCGATGGCCGCGGCCCCGGAGTTCTGATGGCCGTAGAGCTGGTACATAATCGTCTCCTTGCACACCGCGATCTCTGCAGTGCCTCATCATCCGTCCCGGCAGAGGAACGCGCCAGCTTTCCAGTGTAGAAGCCGCCACCTGCCACACAGCGACCATCCGACGATCGCACCATCAAGCTCACAATAGGTAAGGCGCTGGTCCTATCATTGCCATCGATGTTCACCATCACCTCAATGAAGTTCTCTTAAAAAATCCGCGGCGTAACATCTGCTCCATACCAACCCATAAGCACCCCGGAGCACACCATCATGAAACGCCAAACCCTCCTCAGCATCGCTTTCTCGGTTTTCGCAGTTAACGCTTTCGCCGCTACCTCTGCTCAACCTGTGGTCGCTGAAGGCGGCTCGGATCGTCTGATTGAAAGCCGTGTGGCTGAAGGTGGTTCGGATCGCCTGATCGAGAATCGTGTGGCCGAAGGTGGTTCGGATCGCCTGATCGAAAACCGCGTTGCCGAAGGTGGTTCGGATCGCCTGATCGAAAACCGCGTTGCCGAAGGTGGTTCGGATCGCCTGATCGAAAACCGCGTTGCCGAAGGTGGTTCGGATCGCCTGATCGAAAACCGCGTTGCCGAAGGCGGCTCCGACAAGCTGCTGCAGAACCGCGTCGCTGAAGGCGGTTCGGATCGTCTGATCGAAAGCCGCGCTGTCTGAATGCAGGGCTTTACCGCAGGACTCGACGAAAACCCGGCCTCACCCGCCGGGTTTTTTATGCGTTTTTTTAACTCGCGATTACTTCCCTGCCCGCGCCATGCAGCGCTGGTAACGTTCATCGACCCGTTTGGCGAACCACGCGGTGGTCAGTTTGCGCGTGATTTTCGGGCTTTGCAGCACGATCCCAGGCAACACTTCACGGGGTAACGGCCGACCTTCGGCCCTTTCGGCCAGTTCGAAAACCTGTCGATAGAGTTTGCTGTCTTCGAACGCCAGGGTATTGCCCTCTTCCAGTTGCTCGCGGATCGTTGGATTGCGCATGTCCAGTTGCTTGCCGAGGGTGCGCACGGCCAGTTCCGTGGTGCCGGGCATGATCGAACCGTAACGCACCAGGTCGCCATCCAGCGCCAACGGGATACCGGAAGCCCGGCTCACCGCGTTCTGGAACGCGGCGTTACGGCTGGCGTACCAACCCGCGTTGAAGTCCGCAAAGCGGTACAGCGGCTGGGGGTAGCTCGCCGGATACCCCAGCAGGTGCGCGATGCCGAAATACATGCCGCCACGCCGGGTGAACACTTCATGACGGATCGAGCCCTGCACCGGGTACGGGTAGTCCTTGGCCTGCTGCTCGGCAAAATCGATGCTGACCTGCATCGGTCCGCCGGTATGCACCGGGTTGAAACCACCGAACAGGGTTTTACCCATCGGTACCATGCCGATGAAGTCGTCGAAAATACCACTCAGCTCCTTTTCACTGCGCGCGGCATTCAGGCGGGCGCTGTAGCTTTTGCCGTTGGGCGAGTCGAGCTTCAACGCACCGCTCACCAGCAGGCCGGGAATGTGTGCCTTGGCGGCACGACGGTCGATTTCGTCGCGGGCGATCTTGCCCAGGCCCGGTACGTTCGGATCGACCTGAAAGGTCGACTCCTGTTCGGTCACGGCCAGCACCGAGCACAGGTTTTGCGTGGTCGGCGAGATGCCTTGCGCGGTAAACGCCACCTGGATATCCGTGGCCCACCCCTGGGGATCGGCGGCTTTCGCCGGCAGCAATCGCACAATCTCAGCCTTCACCTGGGCCGGACTACGCGCCGCCGGTTCCTGGGTCCGTTGGCTGCCGCAACCGGCCAGTATCAACAAAGCGGCGATGCTGAAGATCAATCGATTGGCTTGCATGTCGTTCCATCTAATCCTTGGGTCCGGCTTAACCATACGAGCAATGGCAGGGCAACGGCTATGACCGTTGTCCACCATGTGCCTTTATTTGCCACTGAAACGGCCCTGAAGCTCCGTTATCCGAAATCTGCATGTGCAGAAAATGCCTGTGTGCCTTGCAGAAAACGCATTGCACAACGCTACTGAGAACTACTACCATTTGCATCAGGAGTCGCATTTGCGCATGGAGTTCCCGCGCCGTCCCTCTTTCCAATCGGCCGCGCGCCGCCCAGGAACCCATCATGACCACTCCAGCACGACTGCGCGTGCCTTTTCGCCCGACGCTACTGGCCCTGTTTTGCTCCTTGTCACTGACGGCCCATGCCGCAACGCCCGAAACAACCGAGACCCGGGGAAAACCGCTGGTGCTGGGCGACGTCAATGTCAACGCCCAGGCCCCGATAACGTCCGACCTGCCCCCGGTTTACGCCGGTCGTCAGGTCGCCCGCGGCGGTCAACTGGGTATCTTGGGCAACCAGGACATCATGGACGTTCCGTTCACCATGACGTCCTACACCGAAGCGTTGATCCGCGACCAGCAGGCCGAAACCGTCGGCGATGTGCTGCTCAACGATGCCTCGGTGCGTCAGGCTTCCGGTTTTTCCAACCAGGCCCAGACCTTCATGATTCGCGGCCTGCCCCTGAACGGCGATGATATTTCCTTTAACGGCCTGTACGGCATCCTGCCGCGGCAGATCATTTCCACCGATGCCCTGGAGCGTGTGGAAGTGTTCAAAGGGCCGAACGCCTTCATCAACGGTGTCACCCCGACCGGTTCCGGCATCGGTGGCGGCGTCAACCTGCAACCCAAGCGCGCCAGTGACGTGCCGCTGCGACGGTTCACCACGGACATCAGCGACGACGGGCGCATCGGCGAACACCTGGACATCGGACAGCGCTTTGGCGAGGACAACCGCTTCGGTGCCCGCCTGAACCTGTCCCAACGTGAAGGCGACACCGCCATCGACGACGAGAACCAGCGCTCCAAACTGTTTGCCCTGGGCCTCGACTACCGCGGCGATGCGCTACGCCTGTCCGGCGATTTCGTCTATTCGAAGGAACGCATCAACGGCGGCCGCAGCTCGGTCAACCTTGGCGACGCCACGCACATCCCGGATGCGCCCTCCGCCGACACCAACTACGCGCAGAAGTGGGGCTTCAGCGAGATCGAGGACACCTTCGGCATGCTACGCGCCGAATACGACCTGAACGACAGCTGGACCGCCTACGCCGCCGGCGGCGCCAAGCACACCCGCGAAGTCGGCAACTACGACTCCACCACCCTGGTGGGCAACGATGGCAGCTCGGTGACCAGCGGTTCGTTCATTCCCCACGAAGAAGACAACACCAGCGCCATGGCCGGCCTCAATGGCCGTTTCGCCACGGGTCCGGTGACCCATAAACTGAACTTCGGCCTGGCCGGGATCTGGACCCAACAGCGCAACGCCTTCGATTTCGATCTGACCCAATACCCGAACAACATCTACCACCCGATTGACGTTCCGGCGCCGGCGGGTGGCTTCTCCGGCGGTGACCTGGGCGATCCGGGCATCACCGGCAAAACCTTCATGCGCAGCGCCGCCGTGTCCGACACCCTGGGCTTTATCGATGATCGCCTGCTGGTCACCCTGGGCGTACGCCGTCAACAGCTGGTCGTTCAAGGCTACGACTACGACACGCAAAACCGCACGTCCAACTACGACAAGTCGATCACCACGCCGGTGTACGGCATCGTGTTCAAGCCGTGGGACCACGTGTCCTTCTACGCCAACCGTATCGAGGGCCTGGCCCAGGGGCCGACGGCTCCGACGACCTCCGGCTCAAGGGTCGTGGTCAACGGCAATGAAGTGTTTGCACCGTCGCGTTCCAAACAGGTTGAAGCCGGGGTCAAAGTCGACATGGGCACCTATGGTGCGACCCTCGGCGTGTACCGCATCGAACAACCGGCTGACGGCTACACCCAAGTCATCGACGACACCACCGCCGTGTTCGTTCATGACGGTGAACAGATCAACAAGGGCGTGGAACTCAATGTCTTCGGCGAACCCATCGACGGCCTGCGCCTGCTCAGCGGCCTGACCGTGATGGACACCGAACTGAAGAACACCCAGGACGGCCTCAACGATGGCAACCGGGCCATCGGCGTGCCGAGCTTCCAGTTCAATGCCAGTGTCGATTGGGACGTGCCGGGCCTGCCGGGCGTAGCCCTGAACGGACGCATGTTGCGCACCGGCGGCCAATACGCCGACGCGGCGAACAACCTCAGCCTGCCGGCCTGGAACCGCTTCGATGCCGGCGCCCGCTACGCGTTCAAAGTCCAGGAAAAAGACGTGACCGTACGCCTGGGCGTGGAAAACGTCGCCAACAAGAGCTACTGGGAATCGGCCCAGGGGGGTTACCTGACCCAGGGCGAACCGCGCACGGCGAAGTTGTCGGGCACCATCGACTTCTGATAGAGGAGCCCCCTGCCCTGTATTTGTAGGAGCGAGCCTGCTCGCGATGGACGTTAACGATAACGCGTGCTTTCAGGATTAACGCGGCGCTCTTTCGTTCATCGCGAGCAAGCTCGCTCCTACAGGGGACCGAGTGCCCGTATCTGTACCTGTAGGAGCGAGCTTGCTCGCGATGGACGTTAACGATAACGCGTACTTTCAGGATTAACGCGGCGCTCTTTCGTCCATCGCGAGCAAGCTCGCTCCTACAAAGGCCGAGTCGTCCATACTTGTTCTACCCAGCGAGGAGGATGAGTTCATGCACAGAAGCGATGTGTTGATCATCGGCGCCGGCCCGACCGGGCTGGTCCTGGCGTTGTGGCTGAGCAAACTGGGCGTGCGCGTGCGGATTGTCGACAAGGCCTCGGCCCCTGGCACCACGTCCCGGGCGCTGGCTGTCCAGGCTCGGACGCTGGAACTGTATCGACAACTCGGGCTGGCCGACGCGGTTGTGCAATACGGCCATCGGGTGGCGGCCGCTAACTTCTGGGTCAAGGGCGAACCCGTGGCGCACTTGCCACTGACCCAGGTCGGCGCGGGACTGACACCCTACGCGTTCCTGGAAATTTTCCCGCAGGATGAGCACGAACGGCTGCTGATCGAGCGTCTGCAAGCCTTCGGCATCTCGGTGGAACGCAACACCGAACTGGCAAGCTTCGAGCAAACCGCCGACGGCATCACGGCCACGCTGCATCTGCCAGACGGCCAGCAGGAAATCTGTCAGGCCTGTTTCCTGGCCGGGTGCGACGGCGCCCGGTCGATTGTGCGCAAGACCCTGGATACCGGGTTTCCCGGCGGTACTTACCAGCAGATTTTCTACGTCGCCGACGTACAGGGCAGCGGCCCGACATTCAACGGTGAACTGCACGTGGACCTCGACGAGGCGGACTTCCTTGCCGTGTTCCCGCTGGCGGGCAGTGGCCGCGCGCGCTTGATCGGCACCGTTCGCGACGAGCGCGCCGACCACGCAGAGACCCTGTGCTTCGAAGACGTCAGCAGCCGGGCCATCGAGCACATGAAGGTGCAGATCGAGCAACTGAACTGGTTCTCGACCTACCGCGTGCATCATCGGGTGGCGGATCACTTTCGCAATGGCCGGGCGTTTCTGCTCGGCGATGCGGCCCACGTGCACAGCCCGGCGGGCGGCCAGGGCATGAACACCGGGATTGGCGATGCCATCAACCTGGCCTGGAAACTGGCGGCCGTGCTGAGCGGCGCTGCCGAGGCCAGATTGCTCGACACCTATGAAACCGAGCGCATCGCCTTCGCGCGCAAACTGGTGGCGACCACTGACCGGGTCTTCACGTTCGTCACCGCCGACGGGCCGATGGCCGATTTGCTGCGTACGCGCCTGGCGCCGTTCTTGATCCCGAAAATAACCTCGTTCGAAACCTCCCGCCAATTCCTGTTTCGCACGGTGTCGCAGATCACCCTGAATTATCGGGGCATGCCTTTGAGCACAGGCGTTGCCGGGCACGTGCATGGCGGTGATCGCCTGCCCTGGGCCCATGACGGTGAGGGGGACAACTTTGAATCGCTCAAATGCATAAGCTGGCAGGTGCATGTCTACGGCGACACCAGCGACGAGATGATCGCCTGGTGCCACGAGCACCATCTGCCGTTGCATGTGTTCGACTGGCGTCCGGCGTTCGAAGCGGCGGGCCTGGGGCGCAACGGCTTTTATCTGTTGCGGCCCGATACCTATGTAGCGATTGCCGAGACGTGCGCGGACCCGAAAGTGATCGAACGGTATTTCCGTGACCACGGGATCCGCTCGTTTTTTGGCACGCCCTGAGAACACCAGCCCTTTGTAGGAGCTGGCTTGCCAGCGATGACGGCGGCACATTTGGCATCCATGTGTCTGACATACCGCTTTCGCCGGCAAGCCGGCTCCTACAGGGCACTGCGCTGTTTCTTAGATCCCCGCCAGCGCCAGATCCATCGCAAAATACGTAAAGATCAGGTCTGCCCCGGCACGCTTGATCGCCCCCAGGCTCTCGCGCACCACGCGGTCTTCATCAATGGCCCCGGCTTGGGCGGCAAACTTGATCATCGCGTACTCACCGCTCACCTGATACGCCGACAGCGGCAGGCGCGAGGCTTCGCGGATGTCGCGGATGATGTCCAGGTAGGCACCGGCCGGCTTGACCATCAGCGCATCGGCGCCTTCCTGTTCGTCGAGCAGCGACTCGCGCACCGCTTCGCGGCGATTCATCGGGTTCATCTGGTAGCTTTTGCGGTCGCCCTTGAGCGCACTGCCGCCTGCCTCGCGGAACGGACCATAGAGCGCCGAGGCGAATTTGGTCGAATAGGCCATGATCGCCGTCTGGGTAAATCCGGCGTCATCGAGGGCCCGGCGGATTGCCTGGACCTGCCCGTCCATGGCCGCCGACGGGGCGATCACATCGGCACCGGCGCGGGCCGCCGCGACGGCTTGCCTGCCGAGGTTGATCAGGGTCTGGTCGTTGTCGACTTCATGGTTGTGCAGCACGCCGCAATGGCCGTGGTCGGTGTACTCGCAAAAACAGGTGTCAGACATCACGATCATTTCCGGCACCGCATCCTTGGCGATGCGCGACATGCGCGAAACCAGGCCGTCGTCGTGCCAGGTGTCGCTGCCGCTGCTGTCCAGATGATGGGACACACCGAAGGTCATCACCGACTTGATCCCGGCACGGGCGTAGCGCTCGATCTCGCCGGCCAGCTTCGACTCCGGAATGCGCATCACGCCGGGCATGCTTTTGATCGGCACGAAGTCGTCGATTTCTTCTTCGACGAAAATCGGCAACACCAGGTCGTTCAGGCTGAACTCGGTCTCCTGGAACAGGCTGCGCAGGCTCGCATTGCGGCGCAGACGGCGTGGGCGTGTTTCGGGGAACTGACTGGACATGGGTATTCCTGGATATCAGAGGACGAGATGCAGGAGCTGGCTTGCCAGCGATGGCGGCGGGTCAGTCATACAAATGCGGCCTGACACTACGCCTTCGCTGGCAAGCCAGCTCCTGCAAGGGATGATTTCAACCAGCGATTGGGCTTGGAATCTGCAACCCGCGCACCACCGCCGGCCGTGCCAGGAAGCGTTCCAGCACCCGTGTGACGTTAGGGAAATTCTGAATGCCCACCAGATCGCCGGCCTCATAGAAACCGATCAGGTTGCGCACCCACGGGAAGGTGGCGATGTCGGCAATGGTGTAGCGCTCGCCCGTGATCCAGTCGCGCCCTTCGAGCCGGCCGTCGAGCACCTTGAGCAGGCGTTTGCTCTCCTCGACATAGCGATCACGGGGACGTTTGTCTTCGTAGTCCTTGCCGGCGAATTTGTTGAAGAACCCGAGCTGGCCGAACATCGGACCAATGCCGCCCATCTGGAACATCAGCCATTGAATCGTTTCGTAGCGCGCGGCCGATTCCTGGGCCAGCAGTTGCCCGCTCTTGTCGGCCAGGTAGATCAGAATCGCTCCCGACTCGAACAGCGCCAGCGGCTTGTCGTCCGGACCGTGGGGGTCGAGGATCGCCGGGATTTTGTTGTTGGGGTTCAACGACAGGAATTCCGGGGACATCTGGTCATTGGTGTCGAAACCTACCCGGTGAGGTTCATACGGCAGGCCGATCTCTTCGAGCATGATCGAGACCTTGACGCCGTTGGGGGTCGGCAAGGAGTACAGCTGAATCCACTCCGGATATTGGGCAGGCCACTTGCGGGTGATGGGGAATGCGGACAAATCGGTCATGGGCAGGATCCACGAAGACAGTGAGAGTGACGATCATAATGGAGATATCGGCTCAGCGATCCCCTGGAGCCATCAATCTCGCTGATAGAGGAGATCAAAAGAGATCACGACGGCTTCACCACCATCTGATGTAGCCTGTCCATAAATCCGCAACATCCTGTCGATAACCTTCACTGCAATCCGCTAAAGGTTACCGGTACATTGCTGCGCTCTTGGCCGGAATCGAACCAAACGGGTTCAGGGGACTCTGAGCACCACCCCCTTTGAAAACGGACCGGCTTCAACGACATGGAACACACCCGACGCTGGAAAGTCGTGGTGTAAAGGTTTGTCAGCCTTAACCGAATTGCGCTGAAGAACCCTTTATTCATGAATCTGTTCAATTTTACCAAACGCTTTAAACATCGCGCCTACGTGCTGTTGCCCGTCTTGCTGGCGGTCAGCGCGGTGTTCCTGTTGCTGGAATCCAGCCTGAGTCGCGCCCAGCCGATGGATGGCACCCAGACCCTGGTCTTCCTGCGCCACGGTGAAAAACCCGAGGGTGGCCTCGGCCAACTCAATTGCCAGGGGCTGAACCGCGCCATCGACCTGGCCACGTTGCTGCCGGAAAAGTTCGGCAAGGCCAACTACGTGTTTGCGGCGAACCCGACCCGTAACGTCGAGGAAGGCGAGTTCGACAATTCCTACAGCTACATCCGTCCCCTGATGACCATCAGCCCCAGCGCCATCAAGCTGGGCCTGCCGGTGAACATCAATTTTTCCGCCAATGACACCAGCGACCTGGCCGATGAACTGCTTCACGACAAGTATCACAACTCGGTCATCTACACCGCCTGGTCGCACGGCTACCTGCCGGAGCTGATCAACAAGGTGGCCGGCGACGCCACCGGCAAGAAAACGACCATCACCGAAGACTGGGAATCGAGCGACTACGACTCGCTGTATGTGCTCACCCTGACCTGGCACAACGGCAAGGCCAGTTTGCAGAGCCATGTGTACAAGCAAGGTCTGGATAATGGTGCTGAAACCTGTCCGACTTGAGGCAAGCGTTGTCTGAGTGGGCCCCATCGCGAGCAGGCTCGCTCCTACACTGGATCTGCGCCGTACACAAAACCTGTGATCACCGAAGATTTACTGTAGGAGCGAGCCTGCTCGCGATGGGGCCGGCAAAAACACCCTCAACCTTTCTGGCTGCCCCGCTCGCGCAAATACTCGAGAACCGCCCCCCGCTCCCCGGCAAACTCGATCCGCGCACCTTTCTTCTCCCGCTGGAACGCGTACATCGGATCGTAATACTCGCTCAGCAACCCTTCGATCCAACCCCGGTGCAGATCCACCGCGCCACTGCGGGCCTGCTCCGCCAACGCCTCTTCCATCAAAACCAGCATGCGCCGATGACGTTCACCGCCCAGGCGCTTCTGCACATTGTTCAGGCTCTCCAGCAACCGCTCGGAAAACAGTGCGAAGCCGTCATCGCCATGCACGTCGATGAATTCGGCGCACAGATCCACCACGTAATCGCGCAGGATCCGTTCGACCCGACCTTCCAGGCTGTCTTCCAGCCAGATCATCGGGAACTGCTGCATGCCCTGGTACAACGGCAACGGCAACGCGCAACTGCCCACCGCACGACTTTCGTCTTCCAATACGAACTGCTCGATACCCCGGGCGCGTTTTTTCAGCACATCCACGGCCAGGCGGTTTTCGAAGTCGATGTTCGAAGGCTGGCCGGTGGCGCGCTTGCCGAAACTGGAGCCGCGGTGGTTGGCATGACCTTCAAGGTCCACGCTGTTGCCCAGTTGCGTGAGCACCTCGGTTTTGCCGGTACCGGTCATCCCGCCCAGCAGGACGAAATCGCACTGGGCAACCGCTTGATCGAGGGTGTCCAGCAGGAAGGTACGCATGGCCTTATAGCCGCCGCCCACCCGTGGATAGTCGATGCCGGCCTCGTCCTTGAGCCATTGCTGGACAATCTGCGAGCGCAGGCCGCCGCGAAAGCAATACAGCAAGCCAGCCGGATGCGCCCGGGCAAAGTCGGCCCAGGCCTGGATGCGTTCGGCCTTGACCGCGCCCGATACCAGTTGATGCCCGAGCACGATGGCTGCCTGCTGGCCGTGCTGCTTGTAGCACGTGCCGACACGCTGGCGTTCATGGTCATTCATCAACGGCAGGTTGATCACACCGGGAAACGAACCCTTGTTGAATTCAACCGGCGCGCGCGCGTCCATCATGGGCCGGTCGTTGAGGAAGATGTCGCGGTAATCGGTGCAATCGAGAGACATCAAAACACCTCGACCGCGTTGCTCTGTCGCTCGACCAGTTCACCGATCGGTTCCAGGCTCAGGCCCAGTTCGGCGGCCACGGCAAGAAACTGCTCGTTGCCTTGCGGCGTTACGGCAATCAGCAGGCCGCCGCTGGTCTGCGGGTCGCAGAGCACACGTTTGTGCAGCTCCTGAAGGCGTCCGAGCTTGCTGGCGTAGCTGTCGAAATTGCGCAGCGTACCGCCCGGTACGCAACCCTGTTCGAGGTAATACTCGACACCCGGCAGACGCGGTACTCGGTCATATTCAATGCGTGCCGTGAGCTGGCTGCCGTCGGCCATTTCCACCAGGTGCCCGAGCAGGCCGAAACCGGTGACGTCGGTCATCGCGGTCACGCCATCGAGCTTGCCGAAACGGCTGCCGGGTTTGTTCAGGGTGCACATCCAGTCCCGGGCCAGGCCGATGTCGGCATGACGCAACTTGCCCTTTTTCTCGGCCGTCGTAAGGATGCCGATACCCAGGGGCTTGGTGAGATAGAGCAGGCAACCCGCGGTTGCGGTGTCGTTGCGCTTCATGTGGCGCTTTTGCACCAGACCGGTGACGGCCAAGCCAAAGATCGGCTCGGGTGCGTCGATGGAATGTCCGCCTGCCAGCGGGATGCCCGCTGCGTCGCACACCGAACGCCCACCGCGGATCACTTCCCGGGCGATTTCCGGCGCCAGCACGTTCACCGGCCAGCCCAGGATCGCAATCGCCATCAAGGGATCGCCACCCATGGCGTAGATGTCGCTGATGGCATTGGTGGCGGCAATTCGGCCGAAATCGAAGGGATCGTCGACGATCGGCATGAAAAAGTCGGTGGTCGAGACCACGCCGCGTTCTTCATCGATGGCATACACCGCCGCGTCGTCACGCGAGGCGTTGCCGACCCAGAGTTTCGGGTCGAGATTCTGCGCCCCGCTGCCGGCCAGGATCACTTCCAGCACCTGGGGGGAAATTTTGCAACCGCACCCGGCGCCGTGACTGTATTGGGTCAGGCGAATCGGCTCGCTCATAGGGTCACCTCTTGGAGTCTAGGTAACTAATCCTACAGCAAACGAGCCTTTTTCTTTGCAGGAGATGCGCTGGTGGGTACTGCCCCCCTGTGGGAGCGAGCCTGCTCGCGAAAGCGGTGTGCCAGTCGCATCATTGCTGGATGTGCCACCGTCTTCGCGAGCAGGCTCGCTCCCACATTGATCGCAGTTAAGGCAGTAAAATCACCTTGTCACCGCTGCCCTGATTCACCTCGGCATAACGCTCCGGCCCTTCGGCCAATGGCGACTCGAACAAGCCCTGCGGCAACGGCAACAAATCCTGATCGAAGAACTTTCCGAACTGGTCAAGCATCGCTGCGCACGCTTGCACACCGTACAACAGCGAATTGATCCCCACGACAGAGCCACCCTTGCGATACAACGCCAGGGCCGGCAGTTGCACGTGACCGTCCACGGGTGCTGCGATGATCGCAATGCGGCCGAACGCGGCCAGGGCTGGCACCGAGGCCGGCAACCAGAATCCGGTGGTGTCGAAAATCACCTCGGCACCGCCGGCATAGACCGCATTGACCTGGGCTGCGAGATCTTCGGGTTTATCCAGTTGCAGGGTTTGATAGCCCTGATCCTGCAAGTCCTTGACCTGCTCCGGACGCCGCGCGGCCGCCAGTACCCGGGCTCCGCGCACCTTGGCCAAGGCCAGCGCGGCACTGCCGACCGCCCCGCCACCGATGACCAGCAACCGGGTTTGGGCAGTGACAACGCTGCGTTCCAGCGCATCCCACGCCGTGGTGTACGGCACACCGAGGCTGGCAGCCTGGGCAAAGCTCAGGTGCTTGGGTTTGAGCGCCACGCCATTGGCCGGCAGCTTGACGAACTGGGCATGGGAACCGTCGGCGAAAAAGCCCAGTTCGCGGCCCGTGCCCCAGACTTCCTGACCGATCAGCGCCTGCGGGCCGGCCACGACTACCCCGGCAAAATCCCGACCGGGAATTCGCGGCAAGGTGGTGTAGGGAAAACGTCCCAGCACGTTCTTCACATCGCTGGGGTTGAGGCCTGCGGCCTTGATCTCGACCAGCACTTCATCGGCGCCCGGAACAGGCGTAGGCACCTCCACGTAGCGCAGGGCCGAGAGATCACCGGTTTTATCGAATTGCAGAGCTTTCATGGGCGTATCCATCGAGTCGAAAAGGGTTCAGGAGATCCAGCCAGCCACCAGCTCGCGGCCCATCGGCCAGAGCTTTTCGCCCGCAAGCATGCCGAGCAGGCCCACCAGCGCGATGGCCGGGGGTGCGGGGGAACGAAAATCCAGGGCGCCGTAGAGCAGACCGACACCCAGACCGATAGCCAGTGACATGAGGTAGTTCATGGCAGATTCCGCAGCAATTGAGGTATGCGCTGAGTCTAGAGGGCGACGCCTTCTAGCATCGGCCAAGTGCTTCTGAATGTCGGCCAAAGCATGGCGTCGGCGAATTCAGCCCTGGCGTTGCGCCACAGGAAACTGCGAAGGGGCAACCCCCAGTTCACGACGAAACATGTCACTGAAGCTGCTCGGCGAATAGCCCAGCTCCCGGGCAATCGCGCTGACCGCAACGCCCTGGATCAACCCGGCCACCGCCGTCGCCAGTTGCACCTGACGCCGCCACTCGGCGAAGCCCATGCCCAGACCGTCCTTGAACAGCCGCGCCAGGGTGCGCACGCTGGCACCGGCGTTATCGGCATGGTGTTCGAAAGGAATATCCAGTGAAGGCGAGGCCATGACCGCCTGACACACATTCATCAATCGCCGGTCGGAATCGTCCGGCAGCGGGATTTTCAGCAGCGAGCGCCTGGCCCGCTTGAGTTCCAGCAGCGCCAGGCCCACCAGCGCGTCGTAATACTCGGGCGCTCCGTCGTTACCCTGCTCCACCAGACCGACGATCAGCTCGCGCAGCAAGCCGCCGACTTCGATGACTTGCACACTGTCATCCAGGGTCGCTGCCAGGGACGGCCGCAGGTAGATATTGCGCATTTGCAGGTCAGACACCACGCGAATCCCGTGGGGCACGCCCGGCGGCACCACCAGCGCCTCATGCGGCGTCTCGACCCACATCACCCCGCTCATCGCATACAGCAACTGGCCCCAGACGTGCTCATGAGGCTCGATGTACAACCCACGCGGATAGGTGCGAGCCAGCGGTTGCACCGGCACATCGGTGTCACTCAGGTCAGGCGGTGCAGCGAGGGCCATGGTCTATGTTCATTGGGGTTCGGGAAGATTCCATGGTAACGGGGCACCGAACTTGTCGCCAGCAACCAGCGGCATCCGACAATCCGAGTGAATTTTCCTGATGGCACGCGATCCTTTTATGTACAACAGGGAGGAACCGGGGCTTTATGAACAGTGCAAAATTATTCGTCATCGAGTACACACTCCATGGCACTCCGAAATCATTCATTATCCGACTGGAAAAAATGGATAACGCAGAAGCCTGGCATTGGGCAAGCTGTGACGCGGGGGTGGGGCGAATTCCCCGGTTTGGACGCGAGAAGGTGCAAAAGACCAGCAAGCCGATGGCTGAAAAATTCGGCGTGGAAAACGTCAAGTGGCGGCCGGCGAACTAATCACTGGCAACCGTCAGGTCCGGGGGAAGCGATATGAGTGCGACATCCGTCTACAGCCCTGCACAGCTGGACTATGACCTGGACACGCAGCTCGGCCGCATCACCAAAAGCGCCGAGTGCCGGATCGGACTGGAAGCGGTCGAAAATGACCCGTTTTGCTTCGCCGTACGCGTCCCGGCGCCACTGCCGGAAGATCTGGAGCAAGCCAGGACCCTGGTGCTGCGGGTCGAAGGGCGGCGCTTGCAGGGCACCGTTCGCCACAGCGAACGCCTGGAGGACGACAGCCTCAGGCTGGAAGTGGAGCCGGACTAGGCTCCACTTTTCATAGCTTGTCGCGAATGCCGTCAGCCATGGGAGCACTTGCAGCCTTTATGAGCGCACTCCTCGCCGTGCTCATGGTGTTTGGCGCAGGCTTCACAGCAGTAATGCTTGCCGTGACGGGCAATCGGATGTTCACCGAGTTTGCAGGAACATTTCGGACAATCGCAGATACTTTCACGGTCAATCATGGGTCTGACTCCTGTGGGTGGTCGTCGGGGGAGATGAAATACAACCCGTGCTGTTCAGTGTAGGGCTCGACTGCCACAGCGCAATCGACACCGCTCAATGCAAGCGCAGCGCCGCTGCAGGAACCGATGGGTTATTTATTGGGGGAGAGGTGTTGCCGTTGACGCTTTATTGAGCGATCGATCGCTCACTTGAGTCCTTGATAAATTATTCGCTTGTTAACCACTGGGAATGACGCGTAAGAGGCAATTCCACACTGATTACCTTTATTCCTGGACATCTTTATATAACCCCCCTCTCCCCACTCTGCCCCCCGGCTATTTTTCACCAGCCAATAATCCTCGCCATCTTCGGTGCCATAACCAACAATAAGCACGGCGTAATTCAAGTCGTCCTCATTGCAACTATCATCGTTCAATACCCCGCCAGCGTAATTTTGAAAGTTGTCAGAGGCGTCAATCGCTGCTGATACAGGCGCTTTGGCAACGGCCTGACGCAGTGCCTCTTCATCGCCCGCAGGCAGGTTCGTATAGGTTACCGTATTGGCTGCGACAGCCCTGATTACGCCAGCATCACAGCGCCCACCGCCGCCCGTGTAGGGGTAATACTCTTCTGACTGAATACCGTTCTGCTTGACATAGTCATAGGTGTAATCCATCAGCCCGCCATCACAACCTTGATTACCTTGCTCACTACTGCAATCGAGGATTTGTTGCGCAGAAAGCTCAACCAGTTTTTCAGTTTCCAAAAACAATGCGCCCTCCAGGGCACCCACGGCTGAAAAAGCATAACCGGAACCACAAGTCCCCAATTGCTTCACGCTGGTAACCGCTCCCCTGGTACGCCAGTCCACTGAGCTGGGTATGTCCAGAGCCTGTACCGAAACAACACAGCCACCAACCAGGATGAAACATGAGAGTCGCGAAAACCTCATACTTGGCCCCGTTTTTTTATAAAGCTTTTCAGTTACCTCGCTACCTCAGTGAAATAAAAGTCCAATAAGCCAAACCCGACAACTGTCAAACCTGACAGTCATTCAATACTGTTTAGCGATAAAAACCAGAGCACTTCGCATTGAAAAACATAGCCGGGAGCAGGCTCGCTCCCGCCGTTGGGAGGACGGCAACGGACAGGGTTTTGGCCTTGAGGCTCATGCGCATGACGTTCACTCTTTTGGTTTTTGTTGGCGTGGTTAAAAGCTTTAACGGCACCCAAAACCAAAACCGCAGGAGCTGGCTTGCCGGCGATGGCGCCCTTGAAATCGCCATCGCCGGCAAGCCGGCTCCTGCAAGTGAAGTCAAAGAACCATCGCCGCCACCCAGCCAAACGCCAGCAGCGGCAGGTTGTAGTGCAGGAAGGTCGGGACCACGGTGTCCCAGATGTGATGGTGCTGGCCGTCGATGTTCAGGCCGGAGGTCGGGCCGAGGGTCGAGTCCGAGGCCGGTGAACCGGCATCGCCCAGGGCACCGGCCGTGCCGACGATGCACACGATCGCCAACGGGCTGAAGCCCAGTTGCATGCACAGCGGCACGAAGATCGCCGCCAGAATCGGCACGGTGGAGAACGACGAGCCGATGCCCATGGTCACCAGCAACCCCACCAGCAACATCAGCAAGGCGCCAATGCCTTTGCTGTGATCGATGTACGACGCCGACGACTCGACCAGCGTCTGCACTTCACCGGTGGCCTTCATCACTTCGGCAAAACCCGAGGCGGCGATCATGATGAAACCGATCATTGCCATCATTTTCATGCCTTCGGTGAACAGGTCATCGGTGTCGCGCCATTTGACGATGCCCGACACCGAAAAAATCAGGAAGCCGACCAGTGCACCGATAATCATCGAATCGAGCAACAACTGAATGATGAACGCCGCGGCGATGGCCACGCCGGCCACCATCAGGCTCAGCGGGTTGTATTGCACCGCCACTTGCTCGACTTGCTCGATCTTTGCCAGGTCGTAGACCCGCTTCTTGCGGTAGCTGACAAACGCGATCAGCAAGCCCGCCACCATGCCCAGCGCCGGAATGCCCATGGCGTGGGTCACGTTGATGCCGCTGATGTCCACACCGCTGCGGGCGACGTTGGCCAGCAGGATCTCATTGAGGAAGATATTGCCGAAGCCCACCGGCAGGAACATGTAGGGCGTGATCAGGCCGAAGGTCATGACACAGGCGATCAGTCGACGGTCCAGTTGCAGCTTGGTCAGCACATAAAGAAGCGGTGGCACCAGCAACGGAATGAACGCGATATGGATCGGCAGGATGTTCTGCGAGGCGATGGCCACGGCCCAGAGCAGGCCAATCAACAGCCATTTGACCTGGCCGCCGCCGCTGGCGTGCTGGCGATCGACCATCGCCAGCGCCTTGTCGGCCAGCGCATGGGCCATGCCGGATTTGGCAATCGCCACGGCAAAAGCCCCGAGCAAGGCGTAGGACAACGCCACCGTCGCCCCGCCACCCAGGCCGCTGTTGAAAGCCTTGAGCGTCGCCTCGATGCCCAGGCCACCGGTCAGGCCACCTACCAGCGCACCGACGATCAGGGCGATCACCACATGCACGCGGGACAGGCTGAGCACCAGCATGATGCCGACCGCGGCAATGACTGCATTCATTTCGTAACCTCGTGACAAACGGAAAGAGTCCGGCCGGCAGTCTGCGTGAGCCGCCAGCGGATAACAGGAATGGGTTTTATTAGAGGGCGCGCACTTTGCCGGACCGTTGCCGCCTTGTCAAAGCCCACACAAACCCGTGTAGGAGCTGCCGCAGGCTGCGATCTTTTGATCTTCAACATCAGCAGAGACGCCAAAGATCAAAAGATCGCAGCCTGCGGCAGCTCCTACAGGGGTGATTCGATATTTGGTGGACGGCTTAAAGAATGCCGAACGGCGGCCGCTACAGTGCAAAGTCTCAGATATTTATCGAATAAGGACGCCTCCATGTCGCTCAGACAACTTTCCATTCAATGGAAAATCACCCTGCTGGCCGGGCTGTGCCTGGCGGGCATCGTGACCCTGCTGGTGGGTCTTTCGCTGTACCGCATGGAGCACAGCTCCGGGCTGGTGAAAGCCTCGAGCATGGAGATGCTGACCGAATCGGCCCAGGCCCGGATCGAGTCCCAGGGCGAGAACCAGGCACTTGGGATTCGCCAGCAGTTCATGGACGCCTATCAGTACGGCCACGGTTTCTCCCGGCAGGTGCTGTTTTTGCGCGAGCAGGCCGAAAAGCGCTTCCTCGATGCCTTCGACCTGCGCGAAGACCTGACCCGCCAGGTCAAGTCGGCTCTGCAGGCCAATCCGGACCTGCTCGGCCTGTCCCTGGTGTTCGAACCCAACGGGCTGGACGGCAAGGACGATCTGTTCGCCGGCCAGGCGGAACTGGGCAGCAACGACAAGGGCCGTTTCGCCCTTTACTGGTCGCAGCCGACGCCGGGCAAGCTGACGTCCATGGCGCTGCCGGAAAAGGACATGGCCGACACCAGCACCGGCCCCAGCGGCGAAGCGGCCAACGCCTGGTTCACCTGCCCGCGCACCACGCTCAAGCCGTGCGTGATCGAACCCTACTTCTATGAGATCGACGGCCAGAACGTGCTGATGACCAGCATCGTTTTTCCGCTGATGGTCAACGGCAAGGT
The DNA here is from genome assembly GCF_002934665.1 of Pseudomonas laurylsulfatiphila. Taxonomy (GTDB): domain Bacteria; phylum Pseudomonadota; class Gammaproteobacteria; order Pseudomonadales; family Pseudomonadaceae; genus Aquipseudomonas; species Aquipseudomonas laurylsulfatiphila. The sequence continues at coordinate 1,114,862 of NZ_NIRS01000001.1, forward strand.
GATCGCCTCGCTGTCGGTGGACATCAACCTCAACAGCCTGCAAGCGGTCAGCCTGGGGGCCAGCAAGAAACTCTACGACGGCCAGACCAGTGTCAGCATCATCAGCCCGGCGGGCCTGCTCGCCGGCTACAGCCCGGACGCCAGCAAACTCAGCCAGCGCCTGGATGCCGTGGACAAGGCCAGCGGTACCGAACTGCTGCGCATGCTGGCCGCCAGCAGCAAAACCGCCAGCCTGCACAGCCATCAGCAATTGAAAGTGCTGGCCCCCTTCCAGCCGATTCCCGGCGGCAAGTCCTGGGGCGTCCTGCTCGACGTGCCGGAGAAAGTCCTGGTCGGCCCCGCCGAAACCCTGAAAAAGCAACTGGACGACAGCAACACCGCCGGCACACTGGTCGAGCTCGGCCTGGGCGGGCTCGCCGCGCTGCTGGGCCTGGTGCTGGTGTGGCTGATGGCCCGCAGCGTGACCAGACCGATTCTCGGCGTGGCAAACATGCTCGAGGACATCGCCAGCGGCGAAGGCGACCTCACCCGCCGTTTGGCCTACGACAAAAAGGATGAGCTGGGCCAGTTGGCCGGCTGGTTCAACCGCTTCCTCGATAAGCTGCAACCGATCATTGCCGAAGTGAAACGCTCGGTGCAGGACGCCCGCAGCACAGCGGACCAGTCGTCCGCCATCGCCACCCAGACCAGCGCCGGCATGGAGCAGCAGTACCGCCAGGTGGATCAGGTCGCGACCGCCTCCCATGAAATGAGCGCCACCGCCCAGGACGTCGCCCGCAGCGCCGCGCAAGCGGCACATGCCGCCCGCGATGCCGATCAGGCGACCCGTCAGGGCCTGACCGTGATCGACCGCACCACCGCCAGCATCGACAACCTCGCCGCCGACATGAGCGCGGCCATGGTTCAGGTCGAAGGCCTGGCCGCCAACAGCGAGAAGATCGGCACGGTGCTCGAAGTGATCCGCGCGATTGCCGAGCAGACCAACCTGCTGGCCCTCAACGCGGCGATCGAAGCGGCCCGTGCCGGTGAGGCCGGACGCGGTTTTGCCGTGGTCGCCGATGAGGTGCGCAACCTGGCGCGGCGTACCCAGGAGTCGGTGGAGGAAACCCGTCTGGTGATCGAACAACTGCAAAGCGGCACGCAGGAAGTGGTGGGCTCGATGAACAACAGCCATCGCCAGGCCCAGGGCAGTGTCGAGCAGGTTGGCCAGGCCGTGACCGCGCTGCGCCAGATCGGCGACGCGGTGACCGTGATCAACGACATGAACATGCAGATCGCCAGCGCCGCCGAAGAGCAAAGCGCGGTGGCCGAGGAGATCAACAACAACGTGGCGACCATTCGCGACGTGACCGAGTCGCTGTCGGGCCAGGCCAATGAGTCGGCACGGGTCAGCCAGTCGCTCAACAGCCTGGCGAACCAGCAGCAGAGTCTGATGGACCAGTTCCGCGTTTAAGCCTTGCTGGTCGAACAAAATACCTGTGGGAGCGAGCTTGCTCGCGATGGTGGTGGGTCAGACAACATTTTTGTTGATTGACACTCCGCCATCGCGAGCAAGCTCGCTCCCACATTTTTTTCTGCGCACGGCTCAATGAAATGGTGGCAAGTGGATATCTGCCGCAAGCCGATTATGCTTCATGGAACCTTGCAGCTTTTTCTGGCGTCAACTTGAATGCAAGCCACGTAATCCGATGACTTCAGCCCCAGGGCCTGGGTACGGCAAGTGTTGGTGAGAACTCCGGCCTACAACAAGAGCAAAACGGAGAAGACTCATGGCAGCAATCGACAATACAACCACGGGCAGCGCGCCCCACCACGGGATCACCAAGGAGGAGCGCAAGGTCATCTTCGCCTCATCCCTGGGCACCGTGTTCGAATGGTATGACTTCTACCTGTATGGCTCCCTCGCGGCGATTATCGCCAAGCACTTCTTCGCCGGCGTCAATGAAACCACTGCCTTCATCTTCGCCCTGCTCGCCTTCGCCGCCGGCTTCGCCGTCCGGCCGTTCGGCGCCATTGTGTTCGGCCGCCTGGGCGACATGATCGGACGCAAGCACACCTTCCTCATCACCATCGTGATCATGGGTGTCTCGACGGCCGTGGTAGGTTTGCTGCCCGGCTACGCGAGCATAGGCGTGGCCGCGCCGATCATCCTGATCAGCCTGCGTTTGCTGCAAGGCTTGGCGCTAGGCGGTGAGTACGGCGGCGCAGCCACCTACGTGGCCGAGCATGCCCCCAAGGGCAGGCGCGGCTACTTCACCTCGTGGATTCAGACGACAGCCACCCTTGGCCTGTTTCTTTCACTGCTGGTGATCCTGGCCTGCCGTACCGCGCTGGGCACGGAAGCCTTCGAAGCCTGGGGCTGGCGGATTCCGTTCCTGCTTTCGATCCTGTTGTTGATTGTCTCGGTGTACATCCGCCTGCAACTGAGCGAATCACCGGTGTTCTTGAAAATGAAGGCTGAAGGCAAGGCATCCAAGGCACCGCTGACTGAATCCTTCGCCCGCTGGGAAAACCTCAAGATCGTGATCATGGCCCTGCTCGGTGGCACCGCCGGCCAGGCCGTGGTCTGGTACACCGGGCAATTCTATGCGCTGTTTTTCCTGTTGCAGACGCTGAAGATCGACCCACAGACCGCCAACTTGCTGATTGCCGGCTCGCTGCTGATCGGCACACCGTTCTTCGTCATATTCGGAAGCCTGTCCGACCGCATCGGCCGCAAGGGCATCATCATGGCCGGCTGCATCATCGCAGCACTGACTTACTTCCCGATCTTCCATGCGTTGACCCAATACGGTAACCCCGACGTGTTCATTGCGCAGGAGAAGAACCCGGTCACGGTGGTCGCCAATCCCGACCAGTGCTCGTTCCAGTTCGACCCGGTAGGCAAGGCCAAATTCACCAGTTCCTGCGACCTGGCCAAGACAGTGCTGGCCAAACGGGCTATCCCCTACAAGAACGTCAACGCCGAGCCGGGCGCCGTTGCGCAGGTGCGCATCGGCGAGAAAGTGATCGAGAGCTTCGAGGGCACTGGCATGCCGGCCGCCGACTTCAAGGCCAAAAACGATGCCTTCACCGCCACCCTCGCCACCGCCCTCAAGGACGCCGGCTACCCCGAGAAGGCCGACCCGGCCAAGACCAACTACCCGATGGTGCTATTGCTCCTGACGATCCTGGTGATCTACGTGACCATGGTCTACGGGCCGATCGCCGCCTGGCTGGTGGAACTGTTCCCGGCGCGCATCCGCTACACCTCGATGTCGCTGCCCTATCACATCGGCAATGGCTGGTTCGGTGGCTTCCTGCCGACAGTGGCGTTCGCCATGGTGGCGGCCACGGGGGATATCTATTACGGGCTGTGGTATCCGATCGTCATCGCGGTGATGACGGCCGTGCTGGGTATTTTCTTCATGCCGGAAACCAAGGATCGGGAGATTCATCACACCTGACCCGGGGAACCTCACAAGAGCAGTGACATTCAATGTGGGAGCGAGCCTGCTCGCGAAGACGGCAGCACATTCACTATCAATGTGACTGGCAGGCCGCTTTCGCGAGCAGGCCCGCTCCCACAGGGTTCCCGGTATGGCTTCAAGTGTGTCTGGGCAATTCGATGACAACCTTCAACCCGCCCCACTCGCTTTCCAGCAACGACAGTTTCCCGCCCCAGCTATCGACGATGTCGCGCACGATGCCAAGTCCCAGGCCATGCCCATGAGTCTGCTCATCCAGCCGCGTCCCTCGGCCAAACACCTGATCGCGACGCTCTTCGGGAATGCCCGGGCCGTCATCCTCCACACTGAGTTCAAACCCGTTCGCCAACTCGGCGACACTCACGCGAACCTCGGCATCCGCCCATTTGCAGGCGTTATCCAGCAGGTTGCCCAACAGCTCCAGCAGGTCTTCACGATCCCAGGGCAATTGCAGGCCGGCCGGAGCGCGGTAGCTCAGCGCCAGGTGTTCGCCATGGATCATGTTCAGGGTTGCCAGCAGGCCGGGGAGTTCGGCATCGCAATCAAACAGCGCGCCCGGCAACGCATCACCGGATAACCGCGCACGATTGAGTTCCCGATTGAGCCGTTGCTCGACCTGATGCAGTTGTTCCTTGAAGGTCTTGCGCAGCTGCGGGTGCGCCTCAAGCTGCTCGCTCGAGGCCAGGCTCAACAGCACCGCCAGCGGTGTTTTCAACGCGTGGCCGAGGTTGCCCAGGGCATTGCGTGAGCGCTTGAGGCTGTCCTCGGTGTGGGCCAGCAAGTGGTTGATCTGCGCCACCAGTGGCTCCAGCTCCAGCGGTACCTGATCATCGAGTTGCGAGCGCTGGCCCTGTTGCAATTGCGCGATCTGCTCGCGGGCCTGTTCCAGCGGACGCAAGGCGCGGCGCACGGTAATCCGTTGCAGCAACAGAATCAGCAGCAGCCCGGTCAAACCCAGGCCCAACCCGAGCTGTTGCACGCGCCGGAAGCTTTCGCGTATCGGCGTGTAATCCTCGGCGACACTGATGGAGATCGGCAACCCCAGGCGTCGATAGTCCGTACGCAGCACCAGCAACTGTTGCCCTTCCGGCCCCAGTTGCAGATCGTCGTGCAGGCCGGGGTGATCGAGCGCCGGCAGTTCCTGATCCCATAACGAACGGGAACGCCAATGACCATCGGTGAAATCGATGCGGAAATAATGCCCGGAAAACGGCCGCTGATAGGCCGGCGACAGACGTCGCTCATCCAGTTGCAAGCCTTGCGGCCCACGCACCAGCGCCGCCAGCAGGCTCTCACTGTCATTGCGCAACCCGGCTTCGAGGTAGCGCTGCAAACCCATTTCGAACAGCCACAGGCTGGTTTGCGCCAGCACCAGGCCAACGACCACCATCACGCTGATCAGGCCCAGGCTCAAGCGACGCTGGATCGATCTCACCGGGCTTGCCCGCCGAACAGGTAGCCCTGGCCACGACGGGTTTCGATCACGCTTTTGCCGAGCTTGCGGCGCAAATGGTTGACGTGGACCTCCAGCACATTGGAATCGCGCTCGGTTTCACCGTCGTAGAGGTGTTCGGCGAGGTGGCTTTTGGAGAGGATCCGCTCGGGGTGCAGCATGAAATAACGCAACAGGCGAAACTCCGCGGCGGTCAGCTGAATGTCCGCACCGTCGCGGACAACGCACTGGCGACCTTCGTCCAGGTGCAGCCCGGCGGCCTGGAGCGTCGGCTGGTTGACCTGGCCATGGGAGCGGCGCAGCAACGCCTGGATGCGCAAAAACAGCTCTTCGGGATGAAAGGGTTTGGTCAGGTAATCGTCGGCGCCGGCCTTGAGGCCTTCGATGCGTTCGGCCCAGGAATCCCGGGCCGTGAGGATCAGCACCGGCGTGGCCAGCCCTGCTGCGCGCCATTGCGCCAGCACCTCAAGCCCCGGCACGCCCGGCAAGCCGAGATCGAGGATGATCAGGTCGTAAGGTTCAGTGCTGCCCTGATGCACCGCGTCGCGACCGTCGGCCAGCCAGTCCACCGCATACCCCTGGCGGTTGAGACCGGCCAGCAGTTCGTCGGCCAGGGGCACATGGTCTTCCACCAGAAGCAAACGCATGGATCAGTCTTCCTTGTCTTTCAATAATCGGCCGTCAGTCGCATCGATGTGCAGCTCACGGACCACGCCTTCGGGCGTCAGCAGTTCGACATCATAAAGGTAGATGTCGTGCTTCTCTTCGAGTTCGGCTTCCAGCAGTTTTGCGCCGGGGTAGCGATCCATCGCTTGCTGCAACAGCTGCTCCAGCGGCAGGATCACGCCCTGTTGACGCAGGCGCAGGGCTTCATCCTGATCCAGGTCGCGGGCCATCACTGCCGAGCAAAATGCCAGAAGCAGCAGCGCCATCCTGCGTGCGAAACATCGATTGAGTAGAAACACCTTCATTACGAATCCTGATGATCCTTGAGTCACTGCCCGCTGACCGGGTCTAATTCCAGAACCCGGTCGATACCTTGCTGCCGATTACCGGGATACCTGGCCAGTGCGAGTGGTGTGAGCTTCTCGAAAGCGACAATGGTACCAGCGTTGCGTCGGGGGGCCAGGCGAGCCACCTTAACCCGCTGAACTTAATTGAAACTGAATTGCCATCATTGGCCACACCGCATCCCTGTAGGAGCGAGCCTGCTCGCGATGGACCTTGGAACGCCGCGAGGTGTCAGGTTGCCAGCGTAATCGTTGACGACCATCGCGAGCAGGCTCACTCCTACAGGGGATGTGGTGTTTATAATTCCCCGCTTGCCAACATTCGAGACCGGTATGACGGCCATCCACATCAAGTTTCCTTCCCTGACCCTCAAGGCTGGTCCGCGGGCGTTTGCGCGCATCCGTGAAAGCGGCTTGAACGCCGCCGAGGTCGGCACCCTGCCCGGTGCGGCGGGCGGTCCGAAGGCGCTGGGGATTCAAGGGCTGGACCTGGCGCTGTTCGGCGAGTGGCTGCCGGCGACACCGCGGGAGCGCTCGCTGATTGGTGCATCGGTGGGCTCCTGGCGCTTCGCCAGCGCCTGCCTGCCGGACGCCGCCGAGGGCATCCGGCGTCTCGGGCAGCTGTACACCGAGCAAAACTTTGCCAAGGGCGTGACCATGGCGCAAATCAGCCAGAGCTCGCGGCGCATGCTCGATGACCTGCTCGACGGTCGTGATGCCTCGATCCTCGGCAACAGCGCTTACCGCCTGAACATCATGGTGGTCAAAAGCCACGGCCTGCTCGCCGACGACCATCGCGGTCGCTTGGGGCTGGGGCTGTCCTCGGTCATCGCCGACAACCTGCGCGGCCGGGCGCGGCTGGCCCGGCACTTCGAACGCCTGATCATCCACGACCCCCGCCTGGCGCCGCCGGTCGACGCCTTGAACGACTTCCCGTCGCGCTTCGTCGCCCTCAATGCCGGCAATTTGCGCCAGGCCCTGCTGGCTTCGGGCTCGATCCCGATGGTCATGGAAGGCGTGCGCGACCTGCCGGGCGCCGGCGCCGGCACCTTCCGCGACGGCGGTCTGCTGGACTATCACCTGGACCTGCCCTACAGCGGCGATGACATCGTGCTCTACCCACATTTCACCGACCGGGTGATTCCCGGCTGGTTCGACAAGACCCTGCCATGGCGCCGCGCCTGCCCGGCCCGCTTGCAAAACGTGCTGCTGCTGGCCCCGTCGAAGGAATACCTGGCGCGCCTGCCCTACGGCAAACTGCCGGACCGTAACGACTTCAAGCGCTTCATGGGCGACGCCCCGAGCCGGCAGAAATACTGGCGTACGACGATGGATGAAAGCCGCCGCATGGGCGACGAATTCCTCGAACTGGCCGCCAACGGTCGCCTCGGCGAGCGCTTGCTGACCCTTTAGTCAGGACAAACTGGTAAACTCGCCGCCTGCCCGAATCGCTGCGGCGAACGCCACCTGAACAGAGCTGAAAACACTGTGGAAATCTTCAAGGAATTTACTTTCGAATCCGCCCACCGCCTGCCCCACGTCCCGGACGGCCACAAGTGCGGGCGCCTGCACGGTCACTCGTTCAAAGTGGCGATCCATTTGAGCGGCGATCTTGATCCGCACACCGGCTGGATCCGCGACTTCTCCGAGATCAAGGCGATCTTCAAGCCGCTGTACGAGCGTCTGGACCACAACTACCTGAACGACATTCCCGGCCTGGAAAACCCGACCAGTGAAGTGCTGGCCAAGTTTATCTGGAATGAGATGAAGCCCCTGCTGCCGGAGCTCAGTGCGATTCGTATCCACGAAACCTGCACCAGCGGTTGCATCTATCGCGGCGAATAAAGACACCGCCCCCTTGTAGGAGCGAGCTTGCTCGCGATGGACGCCAGAGCACCGCGGGCTGCCAGATACCACGCGTAATCGTTGACGTTCTTCGCAAGCAAGCTCGCTCCTACAGTTGGTCAGAGAAATAAAGAACAGCCTTCATCGGCTGTTTTTTTATGCCTATGCTTTTTGCCTCTTCCCCCACCAAGAGGACAAGCCCATGACTGACTGGCCACTGCCCCAGACCTATCGCTTCAAAGGGCACGCCGTGCGCTACGCCGTGCGCGGCGATGGCCCGCCGCTGGTGTTCGTGCATGGCACGCCCTTCTCCTCCTGTGTCTGGCACCGGATTGCCCCGCACTTCATCACCACGCACCGGGTGCACTATTTCGATTTGCTGGGCTACGGGCAATCCGAGAAAGTCGATGGTGACGTGTCCCTGGGTGTGCAGAACGAGTTGCTGTCACAGTTGCTGGAGCATTGGGGCCTGGATCGCCCCGACGTGGTGGCCCACGACTTCGGCGGCGCCACCGCCCTGCGCACACACCTGCTCAACGGCAAGGATTACCGCAGCCTGACGCTGATCGATCCGGTGTCGTTGACGCCCTGGGGTTCGCCATTCGTGCAGCATGTGCGCCAGCATGAAGCGGCGTTCAGCGGATTGCCCGATTACATTCAGCGCGCCATCGTGCCGACCTATATTCGCGGGGCCATCCAGCGCGACATCCCCGACGCCGAACTCGCCCCCTACGTTCAGCCGTGGCTGGGGGAGCCGGGGCAAGCGGCGTTCTACCGGCAGATCGCGCAGATGGACGAGCGTTATACCCGTGAGGCCGAAGGCTTGTACCCGACGATGCGCTGCCCGGTGCAGATTCTCTGGGGTGAAGACGATCAGTGGATTCCCGTCGAACGCGGGCGGGCCTTGCAGCAGATGATTCCCGGCGCGCAGTTCCATCCGATACCCAACGCCGGTCATCTGGTTCAGGAAGATGCGCCCGAAGCCATAGTCGCAGCGCTGATGCGTTTTCTGCCCCTGCAACAATCCTCCTGAACAAACCCAATCCCCTGTGGGAGCGAGCCTGCTCGCGAAGACAATGTCACCTCCGACATCGAATTGGCTGACACACCGCCTTCGCGAGCAGGCTCGCTCCCACATTGGATCAATGTCACTGGCGGGGACCGCCGTTGGCGAGCTAACGTAGAGATATTGCCTACACGAATCGCTAAAAGGACTCGCCCGATGCACATCATCAACGCCCGTCTGCGCAACCAGGAAGGCCTGCATGAGTTGAACCTGGAAAACGGCCTGATCAGCAGCATCGCCCGCCAGATCGAGGCCCCGACCCTGGGCCCTGGCGACCTGGATGCCGGCGGCAATCTGGTGGTGCCGCCCTTTGTCGAGCCGCACATCCACCTCGACGCCACCCTCACCGCCGGCGAGCCGCGCTGGAACATGAGCGGTACGCTGTTCGAAGGCATCGAGTGCTGGGGCGAGCGCAAGGCGACCATCACCCAGGAAGACACCAAGACCCGCGCCAAAAAAACCATCCAGGCCCTCGCCGCCCACGGCATCCAGCATGTGCGCACCCACGTCGACGTCACCGACCCGCAACTGACCGCGCTCAAGGCGATGCTCGAAGTGCGCGAGGAAAGCCGGCACCTGGTCGACCTGCAAATCGTCGCGTTCCCTCAGGAAGGCATCGAGTCGTACCGCAATGGTCGCGAGTTGATGGAAGAGGCGATCCGCATGGGGGCGGACGTGGTCGGTGGCATTCCGCATTTCGAGTACACCCGCGACCAGGGTGTCAGCTCGGTGAAGTTCCTCATGGACCTGGCCGAACGCAGCGGTTGCCTGGTCGACGTGCATTGCGACGAAACCGACGACCCGCATTCACGCTTTCTCGAAGTGCTCGCCGAAGAGGCCCGCAGCCGCGACATGGGTTCGCGGGTCACGGCCAGCCACACCACGGCCATGGGCTCCTACGACAACGCTTACTGCGCCAAACTGTTTCGCCTGCTCGGGCATTCGGGGATCAGCTTTGTCTCCTGCCCCACCGAAAGCATCCACCTGCAAGGTCGCTTCGACAACTTCCCGAAACGCCGGGGCGTGACCCGGGTCAACGAGTTGCTGGAAGCGGGCATGAACGTGTGCTTCGGCCAGGACTCCATCGTCGATCCGTGGTACCCGCTGGGCAATGGCAACATTCTGCGGGTGCTCGAGGCCGGGCTGCACATCTGCCACATGCTCGGTTATCGCAACCTGCAAAGCGCGCTGGACCTGGTGACGGACAACAGCGCCAGGGCCATGAACCTCGGCGAGCGCTATGGCCTGGAACGCGGGCGGCCGGCGAACCTGCTGATTCTGTCGGCGGAGAGTGATTACGAAGTGATCCGCAGCCAGGGGTTGCCGTTGTACTCGGTGCGCGAGGGCAAGGTGTTGATGAAGCGGACGATGCCGGTGGTGGAGTTCGCTGATCTGAGCTGAGATTTGCATTGACCCGAACTGGCCCCTTCGCGAGCAGGCTCGCTCCCACACTGGATTGATGTTGTTCACAAACCCCCTGTGGGAGCGAGCCTGCTCGCGAAGGCTATTTCAAAATCAATCGATCATCCGAGCCGTACCAAACAGACTGACCCGACTCAATTCCCCCTGCTCCTCTTCCAGCAAGATCGGCGCCGTGCCACCCGGCATCGTCACCTTCACTTCCCCGGCCCTGACCCAACCCACGCGCCAGGCCGCACAGGCCACCGCACTGGCGCTGGTCCCCGAAGACGCCGTCGGCCCCTCGCCGCGCTCGAATACCCGCGCGGCGATGTGTCCTTCGGACAAGCGCATCGCCCATTGCAGATTGATCCCCGCCGGACAGGGTTTGCCTGCACCGACCGGCATGGCGTAGGCAATTCGCATCAACCCTTCACCCAGCGCCGGTTCTCGCATCTGCTCGTTGCCCGGCAAGTCGTCGGCGTTTTCGACCAGCGTCACGCAATGCGGATTGCCGACCCGCGCGAACTGGCTACGTGACCATGCGCCATTGAGTGCCGACAGCGGTTTGACGTGGCTGAGTTCGCGGCCATTCAACAGCACCGTTTCAACACCCTCGGCACTGACCGCTGATGGCCCGAAACCAGGCTGGCCAAGGTCAAGCCAGAAACCCTGCACGTCCTCGACTTCAGCGACTTTCACCGAAGTCTGCCCCGGGGAAGGCGTGTCGGATTTATCGTGGTGAACCTTGAGCAGACAGGCTTCGTCGCGGGGTAAAAGCCCTTGGTCGCTCAACGCCTGGGAAAAAATCGTCAGCCCGTTGCCACTGCGTTCGGCCAGGGTACCGTCGGTGTTGACGATCAGCAGGTCAAAGGGTGGCGAGGACTGGAACGGTCCGACCAGCAATCCGTCGCTGCGATGATCCTTGCTGCCGGCCGGTTGTGTGCCGGGTGCCCAGTTGCAGCAGGCTTCGATGGCCGCTGCAGCCCATGCCTGACGAGTTTGTGCTGCCAGGCTCGCCTGAGCGGGCAAGTCGATGCCCTGGCGGCGCAATTCTTCGGGCGCTACCACGATGTAAATGTTGCCCCGTGCATCGTACCTCTGCGCCATGGCGCCCTCCGTGTGTCATTGGAATGGCTCAACATATCGCGAAAAACAGCGGCGCTGTGCAAGGATGTCGCCCTGTTTAACCGTAAAACTTTCCGGGCACTGATCGAACCCTCCTCGGTCGATCACTGTCCGTTGAGGACGCGACGTTTTTTGCCAGGGATTGATATGACCAGCCTCAACAGCCAAACCGCCTTCGTTCCCGGCCGCCTGGAACAGATGTCCACGCGCATCGCCTTTTTCATCGCCGGGTTCGGCATCGCCGCGTGGGCGCCGCTGGTGCCCTATGCCAAGGCCCGGGCCGGGCTGGATGAAGGCACCCTGGGTCTGTTGCTGCTGTGTCTGGGGGTAGGTTCGATTCTGGCGATGCCGATGGCCGGGATCCTGGCCACGCGTTTCGGCTGCCGGCGGGTGACGACCGGTGGGACCTTGCTGATCTGTGCCGCCCTGCCGCTGCTGGCCACGGTGTCATCGATTCCGGCCTTGATCGCGGCGCTGTTCATGTTCGGCGCGGGCCTCGGCACGGTGGATTCGACGGTCAACCTGCAAGCGGTGATCGTCGAGCGCGCCAGCGGCAAAAACATGATGTCGGGTTTCCATGGCCTGTTCAGCCTCGGCGGGATAGTCGGCGCGGCAGGCGTGAGCGGCTTGCTGGGCCTGGGGATTTCGCCGCTGGGGGCCACGCTGGTGGTGATCGTGATGCTGCTGATCGCATTGGCCAAGGCCGTGCCGCACCTGTTGCCCTACGGCAGTGAGAGCTCAGGGCCGGCGTTCGCCGTGCCCCATGGCATCGTCCTGTTCATCGGCGGCATGTGCTTCATCGTGTTCCTCGCCGAAGGCGCGGCGCTGGACTGGAGCGCGGTATTCCTGGCCCAGGAACGTGGCATCGACACGGCGTATGCGGGCCTCGGCTATGCAGCGTTTGCCTTGACCATGACGGCCGGGCGCCTGACCGGTGACAAAATCGTACGGCGGTTGGGCGCGACACGGGTGATTGTGTTCGGCGGGCTGACGGCTGCCGCGGGCCTGTTTCTGGCGACGTTCGCCTCGAGTTGGGAGGCGGCGCTGGTGGGTTACGCGCTGCTGGGCGCCGGTTGCTCGAACATCGTGCCGGTGCTGTACACCGCCGTGGGCAAGCAGACGGTCATGCCCGAAAGCATCGCCGTGCCGGCCATTACCACCCTGGGTTATGCGGGCATTCTCGCGGGACCGGCCGTCATCGGTTTCATCGCCCATGGCAGCAGCCTGAGTTTCGCCTTTGCCTTGATGGCGGTGCTGCTGGTGGCGGTGGCCATTGGCGGGAGGGTGTTGAAGGTCTGAAAAGCTTCGCTGGCAAGCCAGCTCCTACAGTTGATCAATGTCGTACACAAATAATGTGCTCGCAGGATCCCTTGTAGGAGCTGGCTTGCCAGCGATGAATTCACCTCTGTCTATCAGAACCCCACACTGGCCTGCACAAAGAACGTACGCGGCGCGCCGACGTACATGCCCGAGTTGTTGTCGCTGGAGCGGGTGAAGTACTGCTTGTCGAAGATGTTCTTCACCCCCGCCCCCAGTTTCAGGTTCGACACCTGCGGGCCGAAGTCATAGCCGCTACGCACGTTCCAGGTCACGTAACCCGGAATATCACCGAACTGGCCGTCGGCGGAGCCTTCGGTGATGTAGTTGCCGTTGAAGCTGCCGTCGGCGTTCACCCCGGTGCCCGGCGAGCGCTGTTTCGACTGGGCGAACGCATCGAGGTTCCAGGTCCAGCGGTTGATGTCGTAACGCAGGCCGGCGGTGGCCACCTGACGGGAGTAGAACGGCAGGTCACGGCCCTTGAAGCCCGGGATTTCCCCCTCATAAGTGGCACGGGTGTAGGTGAAACCGGCGTTGGCGGTCAGCCCGTCGAGGCGTGGGTCCAGCGCCGCCATATCGTAGTGCACCGACGTTTCGATGCCCTGGTGCTTGGTCGCGCCGAGGTTGGTCCAGCCCACATCGTTGCTGATGTATTGCAGTTCGTCGTCGAAGTCGATGTAGAACAGCGTCACCTCACCGCCCCACACGTCATCGTTGTAGCGTGTACCGATTTCGTAGGTCTTGGCCTTTTCCGGCTGCAGGCCGTTGGCAGGCTCATTACCGATACCGCCCTGCCCCAGCTGGAAATACTGCAGCGCGCCGAACGAGGTTTCGTAGTTGGCGAACAGCTTCCAGGCCTCGGACATGTGGTACATCACGCTCAGCGCCGGCAGCGGCTCGTTGCTCTCGATGCTGCGCTTTTTCTCCGGCACCGGTTTACCGGCCGTGTCGAGTACCGGGCGGTCATGCCAGTCGGTACTGATGTGCTCGAAGCGAATACCCGGGGTGACGGTCCAGTTGCCCACGTCGATCTTGTCGTCGATGTAGACCGAATTGGCCTCGGTTCCACCGGTGCGGTCCTGATAGACATGGCCGTCCGCCCCCGGACGCACGACGGGCTCGTTGTTGACCAGCGCCACACGGCTGGCCTCTTCGTGCATGGCTTCCTTCAGGTAACGATAACCGACGCTGACCTCCTGGGTGGTCGGGCCCACATCAAACACATGGGACACCCGTGGTTCGATACCGAAGGTGTAGTAGCTGCGCGGATAGGAATTGAGAGTCGTCAGGTCACGAGAGGCGATGGTGCTGCCACGAAAACTGTCGGTGTAGTAAGTCAGCACTTCGGCCTGGGTGCGATCGTCGATCTGCCGCGCCCACTTGAACGACACATCCTTGCGACGGCCGCTGAAGTTGTCGTAGTCGCGCACCGACTGGAAGGGGTCGGCGTCATACTGCGCCTGGGTCAGGCCGCCGGGCATGTCGGCCTTGGCGTCGTAGTAGTGGAAATTGAGGCTGAAATCGTCGACATCGGTCGGCGCCCAATGGGTCTTGAGGATCACGTCGTCGATGTCGTTGCCGTTGTTGCTTTCACGGTAACCGTTGCCATTTACGCCGGAGTACAACAGCGCCACGCCCATGCCGTTGTCGGCGGTGCCGCCCATGAACGCGGTGTCGATGTGTTTCCAGCCACCGTGCTGCGACGTTTCCAGGGTGGTGCCGATTTCCGCAGAGGCCTGTTCCGGGATCGCGCGGGTCACGAAGTTGATCACACCGCCGACGTTTTGCGGTCCGTAGCGCACGGAGCCGGCACCGCGTACCACGTCGATGCTGTCGAGGTTGCCGGAGGAAATCGGTGCCATGGACAGTTGTGGCTGACCGTAGGGCGCGAACGCCGCCGGGATGCCGTCGATCAGCACGGTGGAGCGAGGCGACAGGCGCGAAGTCAGGCCCCGCACGCCGACGTTGAGGGAAATGTCGCTGCCACCGGTGCCGTTGGCGTCCTGCACTTGCACGCCGGGAACCCGTTTCAACACCTCGCCGACGTTCATCGCGCCCTGCTCGACCATGGCTTCGCGGCGCACCACCGTCCGTGCGCCAGGGTGGTTCTGCACCAGGGCGGCATCGGCGTCATCGAGCCAGTCACCCACCACCTTGATGTCGGTCACGCCCAGCTCCAGCGGGCCGTTGGCCGCCGAAGTCGGTGCCGGCATCAGGGTCACCGAACCTTCATCGATCTGGTATTGCAGGCCGCTGCCTTGCAGCAACTGGCGCAGTGCGTCTTCCGGGGAAATATTGCCGTCCACCGCCGGAGCCTGTTTGCCGGCGACCAGCTCAGGGCTGAAGAACACCTGAAGCGAGGTTTGCTGGCCCAACTGGCTCAAGGCTTGTCCCAAGGGTTGCGCCGGAATGTGGATGCCGTCGGCGGCAAAGGCCTGGGGCAGCGCAACGTTGACCGCCAGGGCGAGCGCCAGCGGCAACCAGGGGAATTTGTTGTTTTTAGCGGTGGAGTTTTTCACGTCGAACGTAATCCTGTGGATCGCAAAAGTGTGCGCTTGTTAATGCAAACCAGTTGCAGTTGAACAGGAAGACGATGAACTCGAAAAAAACCTGAATTTTATTTTGAAATTATTTCCTGGCTGCCATCGCCAAGGGTGCGCACGGCCACCGGCAGAATGCTCGGCAAGGCCTTGAGCAGTGCGTCGGTGTTGTCGGACTTGAACACGCTGGTCAGGCGCAGATCGCCGACCGCTGCGCTGGCGACCTTGAGCGGTTTCTCCCGATAACGTGAGACCTGCTCGGCGACGTCGGCCAGGCTGGCGTTGTTGAACACCAGTTTGCCGCTGCGCCAGGCGGTCATTTCCGCCGGGTTGACGGCATAGGCGGCCGCGACCTTGCCCTGGGCATCGACGTGGGTGCCCAGGCCGACTGTCAGATGGATGAAATCGTTATCGGCCGCCTCGCGCCCCTGGACCTTGACCGTGCCCTGCTCCACCACCACCCGGATTTCGCTGGCGCCACGGCGTACGTCGAATCGGGTGCCGGTGACCGTGACCTTGCCACTGCCCGCCGCGACCACAAAGGGTCGGCGGGTGTCGTGCTCGACGCTGAACATCGCTTCGCCTTCGCTCAGCTCAACGTGGCGTTGACCCTTTTCAAAACGCACCTGAATCCGGCTGCGGCTGTCCAGATCCACCACCGAACCATCCGGCAACGCCACATGGCGGCGCTCATTCAGGGCCGTTGAAAACTCGGCGGTGTAAAGTGCCGGATGATTCAGGCTGCTGAACAGACCCAGGCCGAGCGCCACCGCGAGCACGCTGGCGGCGACCGCGTAACGCAGCACAGGGCGAGGTTTTTTCAGGGCTGGTGGGGTTTCACACAAGGCATGCAAACGCGCCGCCGGCAGCAAATCGGCGGCGCTCCACAAATTCTGGAGCACGTCGAATTCGTTTCGGTGCTGGGGGTGTTCGTCTAGCCAGGCCTGAAACCGGCGACGCACGTCGACATCGACGACAGGCTCCTGCAAACGTACAAACCATAGCGCCGCGTCATCGCGAACCGTTGTTTGCCCGCACGCACAATCACGAGTATCCATCATGGAAGTTCCTGTTGGGCTGGGGAGGAGATGGCGCGACCGATCATGACTGCAACCCGTCCAGGCGATCGCGCAGGTGCCGAAGCGTGCGGATCATATACTTTTCCACCATGTTCTTGGACAGCCCCAGGCGTTCGGCGATTTCAGCCTGGGTCAGGCCCTCGATTTTCTGCCAGACAAACACCTTGCGGCAGTTGACCGGCAACTCGGTGAGCGCCCGTTCGATGGAATCAGCCAGCTGGATCGCGTGCATGAAATGCTCCGGGTCGCCGGTCGGCGACTCACTGAGATCGATCGCCTCTGACTCCATGGCGCCCCGCCGGTCCTCACGCCGATAACCATCCACGGCAATGTTGCGCGCGGTCTGGTGCAAATATGCCCGGGGCTGTTCCACCCGCGCCGAATCGGACTCAAGCACCCGCACGAAGGTATCGTGGGCCAGGTCCTCGGCCTGCTGACGATTCCTCAGGCGACGGGTCCAGGTACCAACCAACTCTTCGTAATGCTCGAAAAAGCCGTGTCTGCGGGGCAGCTTGAGGGTCATTGCGGTGTGCTGTGGAAACGAGCGTGAATAGTAATGCTTCTTATTAAACCAAAGCAATCGCTTCCCACCTCAAACACGGCCCCCGTAACCCGAAACGCAAAAAGGCCGCTGATTGCTCAGCGGCCTTGTTCAATCCGACAGGTTACTCCGTCTCGAAGATGCCATCGAAGCCGTCATTCACAGGTCGGTAATTTCCTTGTGGCGAGGCACCAGCATCTTCATCACACTCCACGCCACCAGATAGGCCAGCGCGCAGACGGCGAACATGATCATGTAGCCGGTACGGATTTCACCCACCGATTTGTAGTAGTCAAACACCCAGCCACCGATCTTGGTCAGCAGGACTCCGCCCAACCCACCCGCCATACCGCCAATGCCGACCACGGACGCGACGGTCTTTTGCGGAAACATGTCGGACACCGTGGTGAAGATGTTGGCCGACCAGGCCTGATGCGCCGACGCACCCACACCAATCAGCAACACCGGTACCCAGACGCTGATGTGACCCAATGGCTGCGCCAGCAGCACGACCAACGGGAAAACGGCAATCACCAGCATGGCTTTCATGCGGCCGTCATACGGCTTGTCGCCACGTGCCATGAAATAGCTGGGGAACCAGCCGCCGCCAATACTGCCCACCATGGTCATGCTGTACAGCACGGCCAGTGGCACCACGATGGCTGCGCCTTTCAGGCCGTACTGCTCCGACAGGTAGGTCGGAAGCCAGAAGAGAAAGAACCACCACACACCGTCGGTCATGAACTTGCCGAAGGCGAACGCCCAGGTCTGACGATATTTCAGCAATTGGAACCACGAAACCTTTTTGTCGACGCCCGTCTGCACAGCGGCGCTGGCGGGGGAATCACTGCGGATGTGCGCCAGTTCCTGCGCCGACAGGCGCTTCTGCTGCTCCGGCTTGTCGTACAACACCAGCCATACGCCCATCCAGATAAAGCCCAGCATGCCGATCACGATGAACGCTGTCTGCCAGCCCCACAAGCCAGCGATCAGCGGCACCGAAATGGGTGCCAGGATCGCGCCGACGTTGGCCCCGGAGTTGAAGATGCCGGTGGCGAAGGAGCGTTCCTTCTTCGGGAAATACTCAGCGGTGACCTTGATTGCGGTCGGGAAGTTGGCCGATTCACCGACCGCCAGCACGGCGCGCGACAGCATGAAACCGGCGATCGAGACCGGGATGACCGCAATACCCAGCGCGCCACAGATGGCGGCGATACCTTCGCCCATGGGTTCTGCAAAGGCGTGCATGACGGCGCCGGTCGACCAAATACAAATCGCCACCACAAAAGCGGCCTTGGTGCCGATCTTGTCGACCACACGGCCCGCGAACAGCATGGAAATCGCGTAGGTGAACTGGAAGACGGCGGCAATGTTGGCGTAATCGGTGTTGCTCCAGCCAAACTGCCTCGACAGATCCGGCGCCAGCAGGCTGAGCACCTGGCGGTCGAGGTAATTGACGGTGGTTGCAAAAAACAACAATGCACAAATGGTCCATCGGTATTTACCGACAGACTGGCTGACGCGTTGCGCAGTAATGGGCTCGTTCAAGTTCATGGCATCACTTTATTGTAGATTTTGGGTGATGATCTCTCGGTGTAAAACGAGATCGATTGGGCCGCCGGGCTTCACTTCAATGCATCAGTCCACGACGAAACGGGCCATATTCCGCCGAGGGATTGGGCCAACTGATTTCGGACAACTCATCAGACAACTCACTGGAAAACAGAGACTGATTGCTCAGCCCGCGTTTCTTACGCGAGTCAGTGACGGGTTGTCTCAGGTAACGGGCGCAAAGGTGTGTGCACGTAGAAGCCGATGGCTGAACACGGGAGCTTCAGGGGCGAGAGGGAGGCGATTGGATTCATGTTGAGGTCGACACTCTTTTTATTTTTAGTTTGGACGTGCGTGTCATATGTCGTCGTATGACTTAGGAGATTTATAGCTAGTCCCATGGGACACTGTCAACAAGAAAACGCCTTAGACCTGAACGGCCTGACCGCCCTGAAAATGCGACATGTAATCGAATAAACCCGTTAAACAGGCTCTTGGGCCCTGGTACCGCGACGCGCCACTCGCTCCCTTATGAGTTTTGAAAGGGGTCATCGACCCTTCATTGTTGTACGACAACCGATAGCAAAACAGTCAAAATCCGCCCGACTACGCTCAATCAGGCACAGATCCAAAGGTTTTTGGCAGGATTCCCAATGCAGCCATTCACCGGCTGTAGCAAAGTGCGGGCATGGCTGTTATCGGCTTTTCCGAAGGAACCCAGAATGTTCACCTCCCTTGCATTGCGAAACAGAAAACCGCTGGCCCGCCTCGCCCTGGCTATTACGCTGGGCACGCTTGGCCTGCCTTACTGGGCGGGCAATGCCCAGGCCCACGGCGGTCATGCCGACATGGTGCCGCTGCAAGAGGGTCTGGAGGCCTTTGGTGCCACGGTGAAATGGGACGACTACGCCAACCTGTTCACCATTGCCAAGGACGGG
Source organism: Pseudomonas laurylsulfatiphila (assembly GCF_002934665.1). Lineage (GTDB taxonomy): Bacteria > Pseudomonadota > Gammaproteobacteria > Pseudomonadales > Pseudomonadaceae > Aquipseudomonas > Aquipseudomonas laurylsulfatiphila. The sequence goes on from NZ_NIRS01000001.1 coordinate 1,134,195, forward strand.
GTCTATCTCAAGGTCAAGCCCGACAGCAAAGTGGCCATGCTCAACGGCAAGCGCATCGAGCTGACGGTGCCGGTGGTGTTCAAGGACCATAAGGCGTTCATGTCCACCGACTTCATCAACCAGGTGTTCCAGTCCGGGCTGGACAAGACCTTCGTCGTCGAGACCCGCCCCAACCCGCTCAATCCCTTGAGCGCAGCCGAAATCACCACGGCCGTGGACATCGTCAAGAAATCGGACAACTACCAGCCCGGTTTCCGCTTCACCGAAGTCTCGGTCAAGGCGCCGCCCAAGGATCAGATGTGGAACTTCGCCCTCACCGGGCAGAACGTCGCCCAGCCGCGCGAGGCCTCGATCGTGGTGCTCGACGGCAAACACGTGATCGAAGCGCTGGTGGATCTCGACACGAAAACACTCAAGTCCTGGAAGCCCATCGAAGGCGCCCACGGCATGGTCTTGCTGGACGACTTCGCAACGGTGCAATCGGCCGTCGAGACCAGCCCGGAATACGCCCAGGCCCTGGCCAAGCGCGGCATCAACGACGTGAAGAAGGTCGTGGCCACGCCACTGACCGTCGGTTACTTCGACGGCAAGGACGGCCTGGCGCAGGACAAGCGCCTGCTGAAAATCGTCAGCTACCTCAACACCGGTGACGGCAACTACTGGGCGCACCCGATCGAGGGCCTGGTGGCGATTGTCGACCTGGAACAGAAGAAACTGATCAAGATCGAAGACGACGCGCTCATTCCGGTGCCGATGAAACCGACGCCGTATGACGGGCGCGGACGCCAGGGCGTCGCAGTCAAGCCGCTGGAAATCATCGAACCCGAGGGCAAGAACTACACCATCAGCGGCAACAGCATTCACTGGCAGAACTGGGACTTCCACGTTCGCCTCGATTCGCGGGTGGGGCCGATCCTGTCCACCGTCACTTACGACGACAAGGGCAAGAAACGCAAGATCATGTACGAAGGCTCGCTGGGCGGCATGATCGTGCCTTACGGCGACCCGGACATCGGCTGGTACTTCAAGGCCTACCTCGACTCCGGCGACTACGGCATGGGCACCCTGACCTCGCCGATTGCCCGTGGCAAGGACGCCCCGCAAAACGCCGTGCTGCTGGACGCCACCATCGCCGACTACACCGGCGCACCGACCGCTATCCCCCGCGCCATGGCGGTGTTCGAGCGCTACGCCGGCCCTGAATACAAACACCAGGAAATGGGCCAGCCCAACCTCAGCACCGAGCGTCGTGAACTGGTGGTGCGCTGGATCAGCACCGTCGGCAACTACGACTACATCTTCGACTGGGTCTTCCAGCAGAACGGCACCATCGGCATCGACGCCGGCGCCACCGGCATCGAAGCGGTCAAGGGCGTGAAGTCCAAAACCATGCACGAAGACACCGCCAGGGAAGACACGCGCTACGGCACCCTGCTCGATCACAACATCGTCGGCACCACGCACCAGCACATCTACAACTTCCGCCTCGACATGGACGTGGACGGCGAGCAGAACTCACTGGTGGAAGTGAACCCGGTGGTGCTGCCCAACGACCGTGGCGGCCCGCGCACCAGCACCATGCAGACCGAAACCAAAGTGGTCGGCACCGAGCAGCAAGCGGCGCAGAAATTCGACCCGTCGACCGTGCGCCTGCTGACCAACTTCAGCAAGGAGAACAAGGTCGGCAACCCGGTTTCCTATCAGTTGATTCCGTACGCCGGCGGCACCCACCCGGTGGCCAAGGGCGCCAACTTCGGCAAGGACGAATGGCTCTACCACCGCCTGAGCTTCATGGACAAGCAGCTGTGGGTGACCCAATACAATCCCGAGGAAAAATATCCGGAAGGCAAGTACCCGAACCGCTCGGACAAGGACTCGGGCCTGGGGCAATTCACCCAGGACAATCACTCCATCGAGAACACCGACGATGTGGTCTGGCTGACCACCGGCACCACCCACATCGCCCGTGCCGAGGAATGGCCGATCATGCCGACCGAGTGGGTGCATGTGCTGCTCAAGCCGTGGAACTTCTTCGATGAAACGCCGACGTTGAACCTCAGCGCACCGAAGTAAACACACACCCCCTTTGTAGGAGCTGGCTTGCCAGCGATGGCGGTGTCTCAGACAGCATCATTGCCATCCGACACACCGCCATCGCCGGCAAGCCGGCTCCTACAAGGTTCATCGGTGGTCAGGCGAGTCCATCAGTGTGTCAGGCCTCATCCCGATCGTTGATCCTCTACCCAAGCGCATCGATGCGGTCCAGCGCCTGGTTCACCGCCAGCTCCCCCAACAGGATCACTTGCGCGATGCCCAGCAGGGTATTGCGACTTGTCCCCTGCGTTCGATCCGCCAGATCCAGGGTCATGACGTTGGCCGATGCCAGTGACTCGCAGGCATGGGCCAGCAGGGTTGCGGTATCGAGTTCCGGGTTGACGATGAACATCGTGCTGAGTTTGCGCGGGGTGGCCATGATGTTGGCAGCTGAGGGAATAGGGTCGGCGGGTTCGTGAGGGGTGTCCGGCGGATTCGGTGTGACCTTGAACATGGGAATTTTCTCCAGTAAGGGCCACAACCATCTCGCGACTAAACGAAAGGGTGGTGGCCGTGCGCAAGTTAGTCGACCGGTAAAGTTTCCCAAAACCCGGTGCGCCCGAAGACGCCATGCGCACAGCCACCATCAAGTGCAGGCGGATGCCTGACTGGATGACACTGATGCAACCGAGGAAAACTAGCCGGGCGACTAAACCCGATCACTGACAATCAGTGACACGAATCAAGTTACCGAGCGGCCCCAAGGCGCACAAGCCGGCGGATTCTGGCGTAGCTGTAGGCAACGACGCAAGGCGCTGTGGCTTTCGCGAAGTAACCTTGAGGGCCTTTAAACACAAAAAGCAACTGCGGCGCCTGGCGTTAACAAGATTGCGAATCGTCCTACAGGTTGGATGCCGCACACAAACCCCTTGTAGGAGCTGGCTTGCCAGCGATGGCGGTGTGTCAGACAGCATCATTGCCGTCTGACACACCGCCATCGCCGGCAAGCCGGCTCCTACAGGGTTCATCGGTGTTCAGGCATATCGCTTGCGATACTCCCCCGGCGCAATGCCGAAGCGCGACTTGAACGCGGTGGAGAAGTAGCTCGAATCGGAAAACCCCCACGAATACCCCAGCACCGACAACTTCTGCTCCTTGCCCGATTGGCGCAGGGATTCGGCGCACAGGTCCAGGCGACGGTTCTTGATGTAGCGCGCTACCACCAGCCCTTTCTTGGCAAACATCCGGTACAGGCCACGGGTGGACATGCCGACTTCCCGCGCCAGCCATTCCGGGCACAGGTCTTCGGAGCGAATGTTTTCGTCGATGCAAGTGAGCGTCTTACGGAAGATCCGCTCATGGGCATCGGTGCAGTCTTCGGCCTGGCTGATCGCCGGGCGCAGCAGGCTGACGATCGCCTCCAGGGTCGCTTCGCTTTCCTGTCGGGTCAGGTGTTGCTGGCGGGTGGCATCGAGGATCAGCCGGTGCGAGAGCATGGCGATGGGCGAGGTCGCGGCAATCCGGTGGCCGCACTTGACCGGGTTGAAGCGCAGGGTCTGCTCGACCAGTTGATACGGCAGGATCAGCGACAACTGCCGGGAGTTTTCGCCGTAGGTGAAATCGCTGGGTCGAGAGGCATCGATCAGCGTGATGTCACCGGGGGACAGCAAGACCTTGTCGTCGCCCTGGGCCATGCCCGCCGTGCCGTCGAGCTGGAACACCGCAAAATACTTGCCGCCCTCGCCCGCCGCGACTTCCTGGGGCGTACGGTACAAACGCGCCTGGCACACGTCGACGAAACTGAGTTTGAGCGCATCGCTCTGGTATTCGCGGATGCGCCCGGAAAATTCGCTGCCCAGGGGTTGTGCGTTGAAGGCGCCACAGATCTGGTTGATCTGATGGATCCACTGGTCGAACCCATCATGGCGCTGTGCTGTTGTAGAAATCATGTCAGGCCTCACGCAGGCTTATTTTTATTGTCTACGTCAATCCACACGACACCGGATGCTTCAAGTCTCCTGAACCGCACCACTCCCTGAACAATGACGTGCTACTTCAGTCCGCCAAAACGCCGATAAAAGCTTTCACCGACATCCGGCAACGGGCCGTCGGCCGTTTCCAGCGCAGCGTTCAGCCATTCTTCGGCCTTGGCGTAGATCAAACGGTAAATGTTGCGGCACAACTGGCGGGCGGCGCGGCCTTCCCAATCGCCGGGCAGCAACTCGTCCGGCAGTTGCGGGTCGCGCAGCAGCAGCTTGCGGTACTCGTGAATCAACAGCACCCGCGCCAGGAAGCAGTCGGCCGGTTGCAGGTTTTCCTGCTCGCGCAGGGCTTGCCACAGCGGCCGGAACAACTGGATGAACTCGCTGTAGTGCGCGGCCAGCTCATCGATGTTCCAGCTCTCGCGTACCTGCAGGCGCAGGGCCTTGGAGGCCAGCACGTCCTGGGCGGTGGTTTCGAAGACGATGGTGTCTTCCTGGGCGCCGAGGTCGAGCAGGGTCGCGTTGACGTCGGAACGGTCACTGCGCGGACAGGCCAGCACCATCGGCGAAATCGCGCCGAAGCCTTGCCATTCCAGTTCCTCGCGCACTTGTTTGCGTTTGTCCTGGGTCAGTTGCGAAAGCATCACCAGGCACCAGGAACCATCCCAGGCCGGCATCGTGGTGCTGTAGACCCGCTTGAAGGCCTTGTCGAAACGGCGACGACCGGTGCCGGTCAGGCTGTAATAGCTGCGCCGCCCGACCTTCTCGGCGGTCAGCCAGCCTTCCTTGGTCAGGCGAAAAATCGAGGTGCGGATCAGTCGCTCGTTGATGCCGATGGGTTCGAGCAACTGAATCAGGCTGCCCAGCCACACGGTGCCGCCATGGGGTTCGATGGCATCCCCGTACAACGTGATGATCAAGGAACTGGCGCGGATCGGCGTCTGCTCCTGGAAGCGGGTAATCAGGTGGTTCAAGGGAGTCAGGGACGACATGGGCGTTCCGTGCAAAAAAAGAAAAGGAATATACCGAATGTCTGCGAGTTAATCGCATCCCCTTGTGGGAGCGAGCCTGCTCGCGAACCGGTCTGACATCCAACATCTGTGGTGACTGACCCGCCGCTTTCGCGAGCAGGCTCGCTCCCACAGGGAAATTCTGCACTCACTGACCGCTGCCCTTGGGCCGCAACCCACTGTCGCTGATACGCGGGCGATCCGGTTCCGGTTCGCTCAGCGGCTCGCACACCTGCATCTGCTCGAGACAACGCTGGGCCAGTTGCTGATACTCCCGGGTGCCGGCCTGTTTCCACGCCACTTCCTGATCGCTGAGGCTGCGCTTGATACTGGCCGGTGCGCCCATCACCAGCGACTGCTCCGGGCATTCGAAGCCGGCCTTGACGAACGCCGCCGCCGACACGAATGAACGCGGGCCGATCCGGGCGTTGTCCATCACCACCGCATTCATGCCCACCAGCGCATCGGCGCCGATCCGGCACCCGTGCAGCACCGCGCCGTGGCCGATGTGGCCGTTGCGCTCCACCACCGTGTCGCTGTCGGGGAAACCGTGCATCACGCAAGTGTCCTGCAGGTTGGCGCCCTCCTCCAGCACGATCCGCCCGAAGTCCCCGCGCAGGCTGGCCAACGGCCCCACATAGCAATGCGGGCCGATGATCACATCGCCGATCAATACGGCAGACGGGTGCACATAAGCGCTCGGGTCAACCACCGGAGTCAGGCCATCAAGGCTGTAGCAGGTCATGGCAGGTTCCCTCACAAAGCGATGCAAATAATGGCCTATTTTGTATCACATCACTTTTACCAGCACAAAGACTAAAAACCGTATCACTTGAAACGCACCTTTTCGACGAAGGCCAGCGCGCCTCTAAAAACGCTACAAAACCCAATGAATTCTGGGAAAAACCCGTTATCAGCGCCTCATAAGCAGGAAGACAGAAAATTGAAAATCAAACAAATAAGACACATTAAATCTATTTTCATATTGCATTTACGTATCACGTTGTAGCTATACTTGGGCAAAACCGGCCCCTGCGGCCGATCCAATAACGAGCCGGCACCACGCCGAGCGTGCACCGCGAGAGCATCCGCCATGCCTCTGACCCTTGCCGTCGAATTGATCGAGCCTGGCGTCCGCCTGATTACCCTGCAGCGCCCGCAAGCCCTGAATGCCTTGACCACCGAGTTGCTGGGCGAACTGGCCGCTGAACTGAACGCAGCACAAGCCGACCCCGACACCCGCGCCGTGGTCCTCACCGGCAGCCGCAAGGCCTTCGCCGCCGGTGCCGACATCAAGGAAATGGCCGAACGCAACCTGGTCGGCATCCTCGACGACCCGCGCCAGGCCTCTTGGCAAACCATTACCCACTTCAGCAAACCGCTGATCGCCGCGGTCAACGGCTTCGCCCTCGGCGGTGGCTGCGAACTGGCGATGCACGCCGACATCATCATTGCCGGCGAAGACGCGCGCTTCGGCCAACCGGAAATCAAACTCGGGATCATGCCCGGCGCCGGAGGCACCCAGCGTTTGCTGCGCGCCGTCGGCAAATCCATGGCCATGCAGATGGTCCTCACTGGTGAGCCGATCGACGCCCGCCAGGCCCAGCGCGCCGGCCTGGTCAGCGAAGTGACTCAACCGGAGTTCACCGTCGACCGCGCCCTGCACATCGCCCGCAACATTGCGGCCAAGGCGCCACTGGCCGTGCGCCTGGCCAAGGAAGCGCTGCTCAAGGCCATGGACACCGACCTGGCCAGCGGCCTGCGCTTCGAGCGCCACGCTTTCACCGTGCTGGCCGGCACCCGTGACCGCGACGAAGGCATTGCGGCCTTCCAGGAAAAACGCGCGCCGACCTTCACCGGCCAGTAATCCAACGAATTCGAACGACTGCCAAGAGAACGCCCAGACCATGAACTTCGAACACATCCTGTTTTCCATCGACGCCGGCGTCGCCCTGCTCAGCCTCAACCGGCCGGAGCAGCTCAACAGCTTCAACACCCAGATGCACGGCGAAGTGAAAGAAGCTCTCAAGCAAGTGCGGCAGAACCCGGACGTGCGCGTTTTACTACTGACCGGTGAAGGTCGCGGCTTCTGCGCCGGGCAGGACCTGAGCGACCGCAATGTCGCACCGGGCAGTGCCGTGCCGGACCTGGGCGAATCCATCGAGAAGTTCTACAACCCGCTGATCCGCCAGTTGCGCGACCTGCCACTACCGGTGATCTGCGCGGTCAACGGCGTCGCCGCCGGCGCCGGCGCCAACATTCCGCTGGCCTGCGACCTGGTGCTGGCGGCGCGTTCGGCCAGTTTCATCCAGGCGTTCTGCAAGATCGGCCTGATTCCCGATTCCGGTGGCACCTGGACCTTGCCACGGCTGGTCGGCATGGCCCGCGCCAAGGCCCTGGCCTTGCTTGGCAATCGCCTGAGCGCCGAACAGGCCGAACAATGGGGCCTGATCTACCAGTGCGTGGACGACGCCGACCTGCGCGACGAAGCACTGAAACTGGCCCGCCACCTCGCCACTCAACCCACCTACGGCCTGGCGCTGATCAAACGCAGCCTCAACGCCAGCCTGAGCAACAGCTTCGACGAACAGCTGGAACTGGAGCGCGACCTGCAACGCCTGGCTGGGCGCAGCGAGGACTATCGCGAAGGCGTCGGTGCCTTCATGGAAAAACGCACCCCAAGCTTCAAGGGGCGCTGAGTCATGACCGCATTGAACACCTCTGCACGCATCGCCGTGATCGGCGCCGGGGCCATGGGCGCCGGCATCGCCCAGGTCGCGGCGCAAGCCGGCCATCCGGTGTTGCTGCTGGACAATCGCCCCGGTACCGCCGCCCAGGCCATTGAAGGCATCGATCGACAACTGGGCAAGCGGGTCGAGAGCGGCAAGCTGTCCACCGAATCGCGCAGCGCGACGATTTCACGCCTGCAAGCGGTGGAAGCCATCGAAGCCCTGGCCGATTGCGACCTGATCATCGAGGCCATCGTCGAGAACCTCGAGGTCAAGCGGGCACTGCTCCGTCAGCTCGAAGGCATCTGCGGCGAGCACTGCATTCTCGCCAGCAACACCTCGTCGCTGTCGATCACCAGCATCGCCGCGCAGCTTGAACATCCAGAACGCTTGCTCGGCCTGCACTTCTTCAACCCGGCGCCGGTCATGGCGCTGGTGGAGATCGTTTCCGGCCTAGCCAGCAATCCCATCTTGGCTGAGTGCCTGTACGACACCGCCGAGGCCTGGGGCAAAAAACCGGTGCACACCCGCTCCACACCGGGTTTCATCGTCAACCGCGTGGCCCGGCCGTTCTATGCCGAAAGCCTGCGGATGCTGCAGGAAGGCGCGGCCGACTGCCCGACCCTGGATGCGTTGATGCGCGAAGCCGGCGGCTTTGCCATGGGCGCGTTCGAGCTGACCGATCTGATCGGCCACGACGTCAACTACGCCGTGACCTGCTCGGTGTTCGATGCCTATTACCAGGACACGCGTTTCCTGCCGTCGTTGATCCAGAAAGAACTGGTGGACGGTGGACACCTGGGACGCAAGAGCGGCCAGGGTTTCTACCGCTACGCCCAAGGCGCGGAACGTCCGCAAGCGACTGAAATCAGCAGCGATGCGAAAGTCGAGGTCTGTGCCGTGGAAGGCGACCTCGGTATCGCTCAAGGCTTGCTCGCACGCTTGCATGAACAAGGCGTCGAGATCGTCCAGCGTGATGGTCAGGGCTTGCTGCGAGTCGGTGATGCCGTTCTGGCCTTGAGCGATGGGCGCATGGCCTGTCAGCGGGCTCGCGAAGACGGGCTGCGCAACCTGATACTGCTGGACCTTGCGTTCGATTACGCGAATGCCAAACGCATCGCTATCAGCCATGCGGCAGGCATCGATCCGCAGGCCCTCGAACAAGGCGTGGCCCTGCTGCAACGGGCCGGCCTCAAGGTCAGCCTGCTCAGCGACAGCCCGGCCCTCGCCGTCCTGCGCACCGTGGCGATGCTCGCCAACGAAGCCGCCGATGCCCTGCTGCAGGGCGTGGCTTCGGCCGCCGACATCGATCTGGCCATGCGCGCCGGGGTCAATTATCCACAGGGGCCGCTGGCCTGGGCCGATGCCATTGGCCTGACGCACATTCTGAACGTGCTGGAAAACCTGCAAGCCAGTTATGGCGAAGAACGCTACCGGCCGTCGCTGCTGCTGCGCCGTCGCGTCGCCGAAGGGAGAACCTTCCATGACTAACCATGAAGCCATGACCCTGGCCAGTGAGTGCGCGCAGTCGCTGTTCCAGCGCGACGCCGCCAGCCAGGCCATGGGCATGCGCCTGCTCTCGGTCGGCCCCGGTTGCGCTCGCGTCGGCATGACCGTGCGCGCCGACATGGCCCAGGGCCACGGCACCTGCCACGGCGGCTATCTGTTTGCGTTGGCCGACTCGGCGTTTGCCTTTGCCTGCAACAGCTACAACGAAGCCACCGTGGCCATCGGTTGCAGTATCGACTACATCGCTCCGGCCCGCCTGGGCGACACGCTGAACGCCGACTGCATCGAGCAGAGCCGTTCCGGGCGCACCGGCAACTACGACGTACGCATTGAAAACCAGCAGGGCCAGTTGATCGCCCTGTTCCATGGCAAATCCTACAAAGTGCGCGGCCCGGTGCTGACGCAGGAGACCCCGAATGAATGACGCCCTGATCATCGACGCCGTCCGCACCCCGATAGGCCGCTACGCCGGTGTCCTGAGCAGCGTGCGCGCCGACGACCTCGGCGCGGTGCCGCTGCGCGAACTGCTGCGCCGCCACCCGCAAGTCGACTGGAGCACCGTCGACGATGTGATCTACGGCTGCGCCAACCAGGCAGGCGAGGACAACCGCAACGTCGCGCGCATGTCGGCCCTGCTGGCCGGATTGCCGGTCAGCGTGCCCGGCACCACCCTCAATCGCCTGTGCGGCTCCGGGCTGGACGCGGTGGGCACGGCTGCTCGGGCGATTCGCAGCGGCGAAAACGGGTTGATGCTGGTTGGCGGTGTCGAGTCGATGTCCCGCGCGCCGCTGGTGATGGGCAAGGCCGAGCAGGCGTTTTCCCGTGCGGCCGAGATCTTCGACACCACCATCGGCTGGCGCTTCGTCAATCCGCTGATGAAAAAGGCCTACGGCATCGACTCCATGCCGGAGACTGCGGAGAACGTCGCCGAACAGTTCAACATCTCCCGGGCCGACCAGGACGCCTTCGCCCTGCGCAGCCAGCAGCGTGCAGCGGCCGCCCAGGCCAACGGGCGCCTGGCGAAAGAAATCGTCGCCGTGGAAATCCCGCAGCGCAAAGGCCCGGCCAAAGTGGTCGAGCACGACGAACATCCACGCGGCGACACCACGCTCGAACAGCTTGCCAAACTGGGCACGCCGTTCCGCGAAGGCGGCAGCATCACCGCCGGCAACGCCTCCGGGGTCAACGACGGCGCCTGCGCGCTGCTACTGGCCAGCCCGGAAGTCGCCAAGCGCCACGGCCTGACCGCCCGTGGCCGGGTCGTGGCCATGGCCACTGCCGGCGTTGAGCCACGAATCATGGGCATCGGCCCGGTGCCGGCCACGCGCAAGGTGCTGGAAGTGGCCAACCTGAGCCTGGCCGACATGGACGTGATCGAGCTCAACGAAGCCTTCGCCGCACAGGGCCTGGCGGTGCTGCGCGAGCTTGGCCTGAGCGACACCGATCCGCGGGTCAACCCCAACGGCGGCGCCATCGCCCTCGGCCACCCGTTGGGCATGAGCGGCGCGCGACTGGTGACCACCGCCCTGCACGAGCTTGAGGAACGTAACGGCCGCTACGCCCTGTGCACCATGTGCATCGGCGTCGGCCAGGGGATTGCGCTGATCATCGAGCGTCTATCCCACTAAAGAATCGCGATTCCCGAGGAGCCGAGAGGTATCCTTGGGGCATGCACTCAAAGCCCTTGTGCAAAAGGGCTGGAACACAAAAACAATTCGAGTGAACACATGAACATGCCAATTGCCCAAGCCGTGCTGAACCCTGTGCTGGACCCGCTGGAAACCGCCAGCATCGACGAGCTGCGCCAGCATCAGCTGGAGCGCCTGCGCTGGAGCCTGAACCACGCCTACAACAACGTGCCACTGTACCGTCAACGCTTCGATGCGCTGGGCGTACACCCGGACGACATCAAATCCCTCGACGACCTGGCGAAATTCCCTTTCACCACCAAGTCCGACCTGCGTGACAACTACCCCTACGGCATGTTTGCCGTGCCGATGAACGACATCGTGCGCCTGCACGCGTCCAGCGGCACCACCGGCAAACCGACCGTGGTCGGCTACACCCAGAACGACATCGACACCTGGGCCAACGTGGTGGCCCGCTCGATCCGCGCCGCCGGTGGCCGCCGTGGCGACAAGGTGCACATCTCCTATGGCTACGGCCTGTTCACCGGCGGCCTCGGCGCGCACTACGGCGCCGAACGCCTGGGCTGCACGGTGATCCCGATGTCCGGCGGCCAGACCGAAAAACAAGTGCAACTGATCAAGGATTTCCAGCCGGACATCATCATGGTCACGCCCTCGTACATGCTCAACATCGCCGACGAAATCGAGCGCCAGGGCATTGACCCGCACAAACTCGCCCTGCGCCTGGGCATCTTCGGCGCCGAACCCTGGACCGCCGAACTGCGCAGCGCCATCGAAGCGCGCCTGGGCATCACCGCCCTGGACATCTACGGCCTGTCGGAAATCATGGGGCCGGGCGTCGCCATGGAATGTGCCGAAACCAAAGACGGCCCGACCCTCTGGGAAGACCACTTCTACCCGGAAATCATCGACCCGATCACTGGCGAAGTACTGCCGGACGGCCAGATGGGCGAACTGGTGTTCACCTCCCTGAGCAAAGAAGCCCTGCCGATGATCCGCTACCGCACCCGCGACCTGACGCGCCTGCTGCCGGGTACGGCGCGACCGATGCGCCGCATCGACAAGATCACCGGACGCAGCGACGACATGCTGATCATCCGCGGGGTCAACGTGTTTCCGACACAGATCGAGGAACAGGTACTCAAAGTCAAACAACTCGCCGAGTGCTATGAGATCCATCTGTATCGCAATGGCAACCTGGACAGCGTTGATGTGCATGTCGAGTTGAAGGCTGAGCACCAGCACCTGACCGATGAACAGCAGAAGGCTGTTTGCGGGGAATTGAGCAAACACATCAAGACGTATATCGGGATCAGTTCGCGGGTTGTTTTGCAGCCGTTTCATTCGATCAAGCGATCCGAGGGCAAGGCTTGCCACGTGTTGGATAAACGTCCGAAAGCATGACTGCTGCACCCTTTATGGCCCCGCTTATTGCGGGGTTTTTTTTGGCCGGGCTTTACCGACTCTGGAGTCGAGCCCTATTCCTGTGGGAGCGAGCCTGCTCGCGAAGGTGGCTTGACTGCCGGCCTGTCTTTTGTTGATTGCGTACATATCCATTTCTTCGGTAACGGCCTCCTATGGTTCCGCTCTTACAGCGGGTCACTTTGAAAAGCGCAAAGTAACCAAACGCTCTTGCCCCTGACATTCGGTGCCTCGCTGTGGCTCGGCATTCCCTCGCTCCGGTCCTGCTCCGTGGGCCCGCCGCCATCGGCCATCCATGGCCGGGGGCGGCTAACCCGGCATCCATGCCGGGTTGCCCACTGCGCAGAACCTCCACTCGGCCTCACGAGGGGGCGTACACCGCAACAGCGTCCGAGGCGGCCTACCGGCCGGCCTGTTCGCTGGGGTCGTTCGTCTGTGAGGTACCTAGTCAACTGGCAGACCGCCATCGCGAGCAAGCTCGCTCCCACAGAAAAGCAAAGACAGAGCGGCGTACACCTTCGCTCTTCACCACTCAACAGGCCGAGCGTTAGCTCGCCTGCCGCTCTTGATCTTGATCCACCCGCCCCCTCGGCAGGCTGAGCGGAGGTGTTTATCCGGGGATGGGCGCGCAGCGACGTTCGACGCAGTCGAACTCATTGCATGTAGGTCGAAGCGAAGCCGACCGGAGGGCAATGCCCCCGGATGAATACCGGAGCGAAGGAACCCCGAGCCTCAGCGAGGGGCCGTACGTTCGGGGCGAGTGATTTTTTGCTTACTTTTTTTAGGCGCTTGTAAAAAAAGTGAGTCGCCGTAAGGGCGAAACCGCCAGCCGCCGCAACCGAAGAAACGGATATGCACACCCACCCAAAGCCCCCCAACCCCCAAAGCGATACAAAAAACAAATACGACACGTCATTTTGTGTTTGATATTAAATTCTGTATCGCTTATAAAGTCCCCATGCCCCAGAACAGATTCAAGGCGGGAACTCAAAAATGTACGCACAGCTCGTAGAAACAGGCGTAAAGCGCATCAAGGACCTCTCGGAAATGTCCGACCAGGAGCGCGCCTTCCAGGAAAAAATCGATTCAGAAATCAAGATCGAAGCCAAGAACTGGATGCCAGATGCCTACCGCCAGACCCTGATCCGGCAGATCTCCCAGCACGCCCACTCCGAAATCGTCGGCATGCTGCCCGAAGGCAACTGGGTCACCCGCGCACCGTCGCTCAAACGCAAACTGCAACTGATGGCCAAGATCCAGGACGAAGCCGGCCACGGCCTGTACCTGTACAGCGCCATGGAAACCCTCGGCGCCGACCGCGATGAGGAAATCGCCAGGCTGCACAGCGGCAAGGCCAAGTACTCGAGCATCTTCAATTACCCGACGCTGAACTGGGCCGACATGGGCGCGGTGGGCTGGCTGGTGGATGGCGCGGCGATCGTCAACCAGGTGGTGCTGCAGCGCACCTCCTACGGCCCGTATTCCCGGGCGATGATCCGCATCTGCAAGGAAGAGAGCTTCCACCAGCGCCAGGGCTACGAAATCCTCCTGACCATGATGCGCCACGGTAACCAGGCGCAAAAAGACATGGTTCAGGACGCGATCAACCGCCTGTGGTGGCCGTCGCTGATGATGTTTGGCCCAAGCGACGAACACTCGCCGAACAGCGCCCAGTCCATGGCCTGGAAAATCAAGCGCCAGAGTAACGACGAACTGCGCCAGCGCTTCATCGACCAGACCATCCCGCAGCTGGAACTGCTGGGCTGCACCTGCCCTGACCCGGACTTGAAGTGGAACGCCGAGCGCGGCCACTACGATTTCGGCGAAATCCAGTGGAACGAATTCTACGAAGTGCTCAAGGGCAACGGCCCGTGCAACCAGGAACGCGTCGCCGCCCGCCGCAAGGCGATCGAAGACGGCGCCTGGGTTCGCGAGGCCGCCGTCGCCCATGCCCGCAAAAAACAAAACAAGAACGCCGCCTAAGACAACCGTACCCCCTGTAGGAGCGAGCTCGCTCGCGATGGTCGTCAACGTTAACGTTGGTTGCCTGACACCCCGCGGTGCTCGCGGGTACATCGCGAGCAAGCTCGCTCCTACAGAGCCTCAATGTGGAGTAACTGAAATGTCCGAGTGGACCCTCTTCGAAGTCTTCGTGCGCAGCAAGCACGGCCTGAACCACAAGCACGTCGGCAGCGTACATGCCGCCGACACCACCATGGCCATCGAAAACGCGCGCGAGCTCTACACCCGTCGCAGTGAAGGCGTGAGCCTGTGGGTGGTGCCCTCGGCATTGATCACCGCTTCATCGCCGGATGAAAAAGACCCGCTGTTCGATCCGTCGGACGACAAGGTCTACCGCCACGCCAGCTTCTACGAGCTGCCGGCCGAAGTCGGGCACATGTGAGGTCGACCATGGACAACAAGACTGATCTGATCGAATACCTGCTGCGCCTCGGCGACAGCGCCCTGATCCAGGGCCAACGCCTGTGCCAGTGGTGCGGCAAGGCTCCGGCACTGGAAGAAGAGCTGGCGCTGATGAACGTCGGCCTCGACCTGGTGGGCCAGGCGCGCAACTGGCTGGAATACGCCGCCGAACTGCTGGACGACGGCCGCGACGCCGATCACCTGGCGTTCCGTCGCGACGAGCGCGCTTACCGCAACCTGCTGCTGGTGGAACAACCCAACGGCGACTTCGCGGTGACCATGCTCAAGCAGTTCCTCTACGACGCCTGGCACTTGCCGGTGTTGCAGGGCCTGAGCCAGTCCAGCGACGAACGCATCGCCGGGATCGCCGCCAAGGCGGTAAAGGAAGTGACCTACCACCTGCGCCGCTCCGGCGAGTGGATCGAGCGTCTGGGCGACGGCACCGAGGAAAGCCACAAGCGCATGCTCGCGGCCATCCCTGAAGTCTGGCGCTTCACCGTCGAACTGATCGCCGCCGATGACAGCGAGCAGCGCCTGTACGACGCCGACATCACCCCGGACATCGCCAGTGTGGCCGCCCAGTGGCAAGCCAAGGTCGAGCAGATTTTCACCAGCGCCACCCTGCCCGTGCCTGCCGCGCCGAGCTATTTCTACCTGAATGCACGCAAGGGCCTGCACAGCGAACACCTGGGCATCCTGCTGGCCGAAATGCAGTGCCTGCCACGAGCGTACCCCGATGCAACCTGGTGAGCTGATCGCCAGCGACCTCGGCGCCCGGCCGGCGGGGCCGACCGACCTGGCCGCCGCCTGGGCGATTCTGGCAGAGGTCATGGACCCGGAAGTGCCGGTGGTCAGCGTGGTTGAACTGGGCATCGTCCGCGACCTGGACTGGCAGGCCGGCCACCTTCACGTGGTGGTCACGCCGACCTACTCCGGATGCCCGGCCACCGAAGTGATCGAGAGCGATATCCGCGAAGCCCTGGAACTCGCCGGGTTCAAGGCGCCGCAATTGGAGCGCAAGTTGACACCGGCCTGGACCACCGACTGGATCAGCGCCAGCGGCCGTGAACGCCTGCGCGCCTACGGCATCGCGCCGCCGGAGGGCAGCACTAGCAAGCGCAGCCTGCTCGGTGAAAGCCCGCAGGTTGTGTGCCCGCAATGCGGCAGCGCCCACACCGAGGTGCTCAGCGAATTCGGCTCCACCGCCTGCAAGGCGCTGTACCGCTGCGTCGATTGCCGGGAACCGTTCGACTATTTCAAGTGCATCTGAGCGGCGAATCGGCCGTCCCAGCTGGAGAACAACAATGAGCAAATTTCACAGCCTGACCATCAAGGACGTGCGCGTCGAGACCCGTGACGCGGTGTCCATCGCCTTCGAGATTCCGCAGCACCTGCAAGACAGCTTTCATTTCACCCAAGGCCAGCACCTGGTGATGCGCACCCAACTGGACGGCGAAGAAGTACGCCGCTCCTATTCGATCTGCACCGGGGTCAACGACGGTGAATTGCGTATCGCGGTCAAGCGTGTGGCCGGTGGACGCTTTTCGGCGTTTGCCAACGAACAGCTCAAGGCCGGGCACACCCTGGAAGTGATGCCGCCTGCCGGACATTTCTGCGTCGAACTCGACCCGGCTCGCCACGGCAACTACCTGGCCGTGGCCGCAGGCAGCGGGATCACGCCGATCCTGTCGATCATCAAGACCACCCTGGAAACCGAACCCCACAGCCGCGTCACCCTGCTGTACGGCAACCGCTCCAGCTCCGGCGCGCTGTTCCGCGAGCAGTTGGAAGACCTGAAGAACTGCTACCTGCAACGCCTGAACCTGATCTTCGTGTTCAGCCGCGAGCAGCAGGACGTCGATCTGTACAACGGCCGGATCAACGCCGAGAAGTGCGAGCAGCTGTTCACCCGCTGGCTCGACGTCAAGGCGCTCGATGCGGCGTTTATCTGCGGCCCGCAGGAAATGACCGAGACCGTGCGCGACAGCCTCAAGGCCAAGGGCATGCCACCTGAGCGCATCCATTTCGAACTGTTCGCCGCCGCCGGCAGCGAGCAAAAACGCGCGGCCCGTGAAGCCGCCCGCCAGGTCGATGCGGCGGTCAGCCAGATCACCGTGATCAGCGACGGCCGTGCCCTGGCCTTCGACTTGTCGCGCAACAGCCAGAGCATTCTCGACGCCGGTAACGAGCAAGGTGCGGAACTGCCCTACTCGTGCAAGGCCGGCGTGTGCTCGACCTGCAAGTGCAAGGTGATCGAAGGCGAAGTGGAAATGGACAGCAACCACGCCCTGGAAGACTACGAAGTGGCCGCCGGCTATGTGCTGTCGTGCCAGGCGTTCCCGATCAGCGACAAGGTGGTGCTGGATTTCGATCAGCTTTGATCGGCCCGCACCGTCCCCCTGTAGGAGCGAGCTTGCTCGCGATGGTCGTAAACGATGACGCGGGTTGCCTGATACCCCGCGGCGATCTCAGGTTCATCGCGAGCAGGCTCGCTCCTACAGAGTTCGCGCCGTACTTGCTTCACCCCCACAACAAAAACAACAAAGGAGAGTCACCATGAGCCCGCAAGACATAGAACTCATCCACCAGCACCCGGATTTCATCCAGCTGGTTCGTCGCAAACAGAAGCTGTACTGGTCACTGAGCCTGGCCATGCTGGTGATCTATTACGGCTTCGTGCTGCTGGTGGCTTTCTCCCCTTCTACCCTCGGCCAATCCCTGAGCGGCGGCGTGACCACCGTGGGCATGCTGGTGGGTGTCGTGATCGTCGGGCTGGCCTTCGCGCTGACCGGTTTCTATGTCTATCGCGCCAACAACGTGATCGATCCGTTGAATGAAAAACTCAAGCAGGAGTGCGCCCGATGAGCCGTCTTCTCGCCTTGTTCCTGCTACCGCTGGCGGTGGTCACTGATATCGCGGTGGCCGCCGACGGCGTCTCCCGGCCGCTGAACTGGAACGCCATCGGCATGTTCCTGGTGTTCGTCCTGTTCACCCTCGGTGTGACGCGCTGGGCGGCACTTCGCACCCGCTCCGCCGCCGATTTCTACACCGCCGGTGGCGGCATGACCGGTTTCCAGAACGGCCTGGCCATTGCCGGCGACATGATCTCGGCAGCCTCGTTCCTCGGCATTTCCGCGATGATGTTCCTCAATGGCTACGACGGACTGCTCTACGCATTGGGCGTGCTGGCCGGCTGGCCGATCATCCTGTTCCTGATTGCCGAACGCCTGCGCAACCTGGGCAAATACACCTTTGCCGACGTGGTGTCCTATCGCCTGGAACAGACCCCGGTGCGCCTGACCTCGGCCTTCGGTACCCTGACCGTGGCGCTGATGTACCTGGTGGCGCAGATGGTCGGTGCCGGCAAGCTGATCGAATTGCTGTTCGGTATCGACTACCTCTATGCGGTGATGCTGGTCGGCGTGCTGATGGTGTTCTACGTCACCTTCGGCGGCATGCTCGCCACCACCTGGGTGCAGATCATCAAGGCGGTGATGCTGTTGTTCGGCACCACCTTCATGGCGTTCATGGTGCTCAAGCACTTCGGCTTCAGCACCGAGGCCATGTTTGCCGGCGCCACCGCCGTGCATGCCAAGGGCAACGCGATCATGGCCCCCGGCGGCCTGCTGTCCAACCCGGTCGATGCGATTTCCTTAGGGCTTGGCATGATGTTCGGCACCGCCGGCCTGCCGCATATCCTGATGCGCTTCTTCACCGTCAGCGATGCCAAGGAAGCGCGTAAAAGCGTGTTCTACGCCACCGGCTTCATCGGCTACTTCTACTTGCTGCTGATCATCGTCGGCTTCGGCGCCATCGTCATGGTCGGCACCGATCCGGCGTTCCGTGACGCCAGCGGTGCGATCATCGGCGGCGGCAACATGATCGCTGTGCACCTGGCCCAGGCGGTAGGCGGCAACCTGTTCCTCGGCTTCATCTCGGCGGTCGCCTTCGCCACCATTCTGGCGGTGGTTGCCGGGCTGGCACTGTCCGGTGCCTCGGCGGTGTCCCATGACCTGTATGCCTGCGTGATGCGCAAGGGCCAGGCCACGGAACAGCAGGAAATGCGCGTGTCGCGAATCGCCACCCTGTGCATCGGTGTGCTGGCGATCATCCTCGGCCTGCTGTTCGAGTCGCAGAACATTGCCTTCCTCTCGGGCCTGGTGCTGGCCATCGCCGCGTCAGTGAATTTCCCGGTGTTGTTCCTCTCGATGTACTGGAAAGGCCTGACCACCCGCGGCGCCGTCCTCGGCAGCCTGTCCGGCCTGGTCTCGGCGATTGTCCTGCTGGTGCTGAGCCCGGCGGTGTGGGTCAACGTGATGCATCACGACAAGGCGCTGTTCCCGTATTCCAACCCGGCGCTGTTTTCCATGAGCCTGGCGTTCTTCAGTGCATGGCTGTTTTCCGTCACCGACACCTCGCCCCGTGCAGCCCTTGAGCGCGGTCGTTATCTGGAGCAGTTCATCCGTTCGATGACCGGCATCGGTGCCACCGGCGCCAGCAAACACTGAATTTTGGCAGGGAATAAAAATAATGAAGCCCGCACGTAACGCATCTCGTGAATCGCTGTTTTCGCTGGCCGCCGCATTAAGCCTGCCCATGTTCGCGCCGAGCGCCATGGCCGACTTCATCGGCGACAGCAAGGCCCGCATCGATATGCGCAACCACTACATCAACCGCGACTTCCGTCAGCACAACGCGCCGCAATCGAAGGCCGAGGAATGGGCCCAGGGTTTCACTGCGCGCGTCGAATCCGGATTCACCGACGGCACCTTCGGTTTCGGTCTCGACGCATTGGGGGAACTGGGGCTGAAGCTCGACTCCAGCCCGGATCGCCGTGGCACCGGGCTGTTGCCGTTTGGCCCGCAGAGCCATGAGCCCGACGACGAGTACAGCGAACTGGGCCTGACCGGCAAATTGAAAGTATCCAAAAGCGTGTTGAAACTCGGCACCTTGCAGCCCATGTTGCCCGTGGCCACTTACAACGACACGCGCCTGCTGGGTTCGACCTTTGAAGGTGGCTTGCTGACCAGCCAGGAAATCGACGGCCTGACGGTGAATGCCGGACGCCTGACCAAGGCCAACCTGCGCGACTCCTCCAGCAACGATGACATCGGCTACGGCGCCGCCACCAGCGATCACTTCGACTTCGGTGGTGGCAGCTATGCGTTCAGTCCGCAACTGAACCTGAGCTACTACTACGGCAAGCTCGACCAGATCTATCGCCAGCAATTCGCCGGACTGCTGCATACGCAAGCGCTGGGCAACGGCTTCAACCTGCGCAGCGATGTGCGCTACTTCGACAGCCGGGGCGACGGTGCCGAGCGCGCCGGGCGTATCGACAACCGCAACTTCAACAGCATGTTCATGGTGTCCCACGGCGCCCACAAGGTCAGTGCCGCCTACCAGCAACTGTCCGGCGACAGCGCCTTTCCGTTCCTCAACGGCGGTGACCCCTACGTGGTCAACCTGGTGACGTTCAACACCTTTACCCGCGCCGAGGAGGATTCCTGGCAGCTGCGTTACGACTATGACTTCGCGGCGCAAGGCATTCCCGGCCTGACCTTCATGACCCGTTACACCGATGGCAGCCACGTCAAGGCGGGCAGCGTCGACAACGGTCGCGAATGGGAGCGCGACACCGATATCAGCTACGTCATCCAGAGCGGTGTGTTGAAAAACGTCAGCCTGCGCTGGCGCAACGTGACCTTCCGTTCCGGCAATGGCTTGACGACCGACCTCGATGAGAACCGCTTGATCGTCGGTTACACCCTGGCGCTTTGGTAATTCCGAAAGGGCGCGGTCGCGGCCGCGCCACAACCCTTCATCACCTGGAGCAATCGTGATGTCCTCTTCACCTGCAACTCTGCAAAGCTTCATCGCCGGTCGCTGGATCGGCCAACACGGCGCACAAATCCTGCGCAGCGCCATCGACGGCCATGAAATCGCCCGTACCCATGAAGAACGCCCGGACTTCGCCGAAGCCATCGAGCACGGCCGTCGCCAGGGCATCAGCGGCTTGATGGCGCTGGACTTCCAGCAGCGCGCCCAGCGTCTCAAGGCCCTGGCCCTGTACCTGAGCGAGCGCAAGGAACAGCTCTACGCGATCTCCCACCACAGCGGCGCGACCCGTGCCGACAGCTGGATCGACATCGAGGGCGGCAACAGCACGCTGTTCACCTATGCCAGCCTCGGTTCGCGGGAGCTGCCGTCGGGCAACGTCGTCCACGAAGGCCCGGCGCTGCAACTGAGCAAAATGGGCACCTTCGCCGGTACCCACATCCTCGTGCCGCGCGGTGGCGTGGCCGTGCACATCAATGCCTTCAATTTCCCGATCTGGGGCATGCTGGAGAAGTTCGCGCCGAGCTTCCTCGCCGGCATGCCGTGCATCGTCAAACCGGCCAGCGCCACCAGCTACCTGACCGAAGCCGTGGTGCGCCTGATGGATGAATCCGGCCTGCTCCCGGCGGGCAGCCTGCAACTGATCATCGGCGGCACCGGCGATCTGCTCGACCGCCTGCAGGGCCAGGACGTGGTGACCTTCACCGGTTCTGCCGACACCGCAGCCAAGCTGCGGGTCAACCCGAACCTGATCCGCA
Organism: Pseudomonas laurylsulfatiphila; assembly: GCF_002934665.1. Taxonomy (GTDB): domain Bacteria; phylum Pseudomonadota; class Gammaproteobacteria; order Pseudomonadales; family Pseudomonadaceae; genus Aquipseudomonas; species Aquipseudomonas laurylsulfatiphila. The sequence goes on from NZ_NIRS01000001.1 coordinate 1,155,550, forward strand.
ACTCGGTGCCGTTCACCGCCGAAGCCGACTCGCTGAACTGCGCGATCCTCGCCCCGGACGTGACCCCGGACGACGAAGAATTCGAGCTGTTCATCAAGGAAGTCGCCCGGGAAATGACCACCAAGGCCGGGCAGAAATGCACCGCCATCCGCCGCGCCATCGTGCCGGCCAAACACATCGACGCAGTCGCTACCCGACTGCGTGATCGCCTGGCCAAAGTGGTGGTCGGCGACCCGTCGGTGGAAGGCGTGCGCATGGGCGCACTGGCTTCCCACGACCAGCAGAAGGACGTGGCCGAGCGCCTGGAAGCCCTGTTGCAGAGCAGCGACATGCTGTTCGGCGCCCGCGACGGTTTCGAACCGCGTGGTGAAAATGTCGACAAGGGCGCTTTCTTCGCCCCGACCCTGCTTCAGGCCCGTGACCCGCATGCCGAGGGCGGTGCCCATGACATCGAAGCGTTCGGCCCGGTCAGCACCCTGATGGCCTACGACGATCTCGACGAAGCCCTGGCCCTGGCCGCGCGCGGCAAAGGCAGCCTGGTGGCCAGCCTGGTGACCAAGGATCCGCAGATCGCTGCCAAGGCGATTCCGGTGGCGGCGGCCTGGCACGGGCGCCTGCTGGTGCTGGATCGCCACTGCGCCGGCGAATCCACCGGTCACGGCTCGCCGCTGCCACAACTCAAGCACGGTGGCCCGGGCCGAGCCGGCGGCGGTGAAGAACTCGGCGGCCTGCGCGCGGTGAAACACTACCTGCAACGTGCGGCGGTGCAAGGTTCGCCAACCATGCTGGCGGCGGTCACCGGCGAATACGTGCGCGGCGCCAAGGTCATCGAAACCGACGTGCATCCGTTCCGTCGCCATTTCCAGGACCTGCAGATCGGCGAGTCGCTGCTGACTCACCGCCGCACCGTCACCGAAGCGGACCTGGTGAACTTCGGCTGCCTGTCGGGCGACCACTTCTACATGCACTTCGATGACATCGCGGCCAAGGAGTCGCAATTCGGCAAGCGCATCGCCCACGGTTACTTCGTACTGTCGGCGGCGGCCGGGTTGTTCGTATCCCCCGGCGTCGGCCCGGTGCTGGCCAACTACGGCCTGGACACCCTGCGCTTCATCAACCCGGTGGGCATCGGCGACACCATCCAGGCGCGCCTGACCTGCAAACGCAAGATCGACCAGGGCAAGAAGAGCCCGCAGGGGATTCCGCAAGGGGTGGTGGCGTGGGATGTGGAGGTCACCAACCAGTTGGGTGAGCTGGTGGCGAGTTATGACATTCTCACCTTGGTCGTAAAACGCGAAGACTGACGCAACACCTGTAGGAGCGAGCCTGCTCGCGATGACGTCGGGTCAGTCAACATCAATGATCCTGACAGATCGCTATCGCGAGCAGGCTCGCTCCCACAGGGTTCTGGGTTGGTCGAAAAATCTGAGGTCAACCATTTACAACTGTGGGAGCGAGCCTGCTCGCGATGACGGAGTGTCAGTCAACATCAAGGGTCCTGACAGATCGCCATCGCGAGCAAGCTCGCTCCTACAGGTTATTGGGAAATCTGAAAAGTCAGTGGCTGCGCAACCACTCGATAAACAGCGCAAACAACTCCGACTGCGAACCCACCTCCAGCTTCAGGTACAGGTTCTTGCGGTGCATGCGTACGGTTTCCGGTGAGATGTTCATCTGGCTGGCCGTGGACTTCACCGAATGCCCGCGCAGCACCATGTGCGCCACTTCCCGCTCGCGCTCGGTGAGCAATTCACAACCGAAGTTTTCGAACGCCGCCTGCACCCGATGCTTGAGATCGTCGCGCATGCCTTGCTCGTCATCACGCTCGATCCCGGCACTGCGCAGCAGTCCACGCTGGCTGAATTCGCTGATGAACTCACGCACCAGCGGTTCGACGGCTCGCAGCAGGTTCAACTGTTCGTCGCTCAGGCATTCACCGCCGAACCCCTGATAGAGGCTGACGGAAATCTTCGTGTCATTGCCGGTATCGACGATGTAGTAGCTGTCTTCCGAACAGCCCGCCTTCAGGTAATAGGATTTGTAGTAGTCACTGTCGAAGAAGTTGTCCGGGGCGATTTCCTCCAGGTGATAGAAGCCTTGCGCCAACCCCTGCTCCACCGCCAGGCAGAACGGGTCGAGCAAATAGCCCCCGGAAAAATAGCGCTCAAGAATCGAGACCTGATACTCCTGGGCAATCCCGCGCTGATGCAGCAGCTGTGGTGCGCGGTCCTTGCGCTCCAGGCTGATCATCATCGACTCGACGGACACCAGCTGCGCCAACGCTGACGCCAGGTATTGCAGGGCGTCAGGCTCATCGACATGGGCGAATGCCTCGCGCATTCCCCCATGCCATTTGTGCAACGCCCCGAAGGGCATCGCGATCAGCGTATCGTCGTCTGGTTTGCTCATGCCCCGCAGTCTAGCGGGTGAGCAGGCCCTTGGTAAAAGCCTGTTCAGCGAGTTCATTGGCCGAAGTACTGGCCGCTCTGCTCAAGCTCGGCCGCCACTTCCAGAATGCAATCGCGCAAGGTCTCGACGATTTCATCGACCTGGGCAAACGTCAGGATCAACGGTGGCGACATCACGTTGAGGTGCATGATCGGCCGCACCAGCAAACCCCGGGCCTGCGCCCGCACGTGGATCTTCTCGCCGATGTTGATCTCGTCGGGGAACAGCGCCTTGGTGCGTTTATCGGCGACGAACTCCACGCAGGCCATGAGTTTCTGGCAGCGCACATCCCCCACCAGCGGCAAGTCGCGCAGGGTTGCCAGGCGTTCTTCCAGATAGGCCCCCACCGTGTCGACATGGGCCAGCAGGTTTTCCCGCTCGATGATTTCGATGTTCTTCAGCGCCGCCGTGCAGCACACCGGGTGGCCGCTGTAGGTGAAGCCGTGGGTGAAGCAGCGGCCCTTGCCCGGCTCGGCGATGACCTTCCAGATGCGCTCGGAAAAGATGCACGCGCCCAGCGGCAAGTAAGCCGAGGTCAGGCCCTTGGCGGTGGTGATGATGTCGGGCTGCACGTCGAACACGTCCCAGGAAGCGAAGAACTTGCCGAGGCGCCCGAACGAGGTCACCACTTCGTCGGCGACGAACAGGATGTCGTAGCGCTGGCAGACGTCCCACATGCGCTTGAGGTAGCCCTGGGGCGGAATGATCACCCCGCCCGAGCCCATGATCGGTTCGGCAAAGAAACCGGCGACCTTGTCCGCGCCGATGGCCAGGATCTTGTCTTCGAATTCCTTGACCAGGAACTCGAGGAACTGCGCCTCGTCCATGCCGTCCGGCGCGCGGTACGGGTTCGGGTTGGAGACGTGGTGGATCAGTGGGTTGGCGTAATCGAACTCCGGCACCCGGTCGGCGGCCTTGTTGCCGATCGACATGGTCAGGGTGGTGGAGCCGTGATAGGCGTTGAACCGGGCGATGACGTGCTTCTTTTCCGGCTTGCCGCGGCAGTTCTGGTAGTACTGGATCAGCCGGTAAGCAGTGTCCACGGCGGTGGAGCCGCCGGTGGTCAGGAACACATGGTCGAGGTCACCGGGGGCCAAGCTGGCGAGTTTTTCGCACAGCTGAATCGCCACGTTGTTCGACATGTCGGAAAACGGGTTCGAATAGGCCAGCTGGCGCACCTGGTCGGCGATGGCCTCGGCCATTTCCTCGCGGCCCAGGCCGATGTTGGTGCACCACATGCCGCCCACCGCATCGAGAAAGCGGTTGCCCTGGGTGTCGTAGATGTAGGCGCCATCGCCGGCAACGATGTTCAACGAGCCTTGCTCGGCGTGTTCGTCGAACATGTGGTAGCCGTGCATGTGATGGGCCTTGTCGGCCTTGACCAGCCGGGACTCGTCCGCTGGGGAAAAAACGCTGCGTGTTGGCGTCGCCATAAATAAACCTCTAACCGAAATGACTAACGATCGAACAAATCAGATGCCGCTTTTCACGGTGCTCCAGACCCGGGTAATCGCCCGCATGTCCTTGGCGTCCTGGGTCTTCTGCGGGAACAGGCGCTTGCGGGTCTGTGCATCGGGGTAGATCGCCGGGTTGTCGCGCACTTCGGCGTTCAACAGGGGCGTGGCCGCTGCGTTACTGTTGGCGTAATTGATGTAGTCACTCACATCCGCCATCACCTGCGGCTGCATCAGGTATTCCAGGAATTTGTGCGCATTGGCGACGTGCGTCGCATCGGCCGGGATGTACAGGTTGTCGAACCAGATCAGCGAGCCTTCCTTGGGGATGAAGTACGCCAGGTTGATCTGCTTCTTGGCTTCTGCCGCGCGGGCCATGGCCGTGGCGTAATCGCCGGACCAGGTCATGGCCATGCACACATCGCCGTTGGGCAGGCTGGTCAGGTAATTGACCGAGTCGAATTTGCGGATGTAGGGCCGCACCGACAACAGCAAGTCCTGGGCGGCCTTCAAATCCTCCGGCGCGGCGCTTCTCGGGTCGCGTCCCAGATACGTCAAGGCCATGGGGATGACTTCGGTCGGCGCATCGAGCAGGGTCACGCCACAGTCGGCGAAGCGCGAGACGATCTTCGGATCGAAGATCATCGCCAGCGAACCGATCGGCGCGTCCGGCATGCGTTCCTTGATCTTGTCGACGTTGTAGGTCACGCCGTTGCTGCCCCAGGTGTAGGGCGCCGAGTACTGGGTGCCGGGGTCATAGCCTTGCAGATCCTCGAGGATTTGCGGGTCGAGGTTGCTCCAGCCCGGCAGCTGTTTTTTGTCCAGTGGCTGGAACACCTTGGCCTTGATCAGGGGTGGCGCGAGCGAGGCGTTCAACACGATCAGGTCATAACCGGAATGGCCGGTGAGCAACTTGGCCTGTACCGTTTCATAAGAGTCGAAGGTGTCGTAGACCACCTTGATACCGGTGGCCTTTTCGAAGTCGGCGATGGTTTTTTCACCGATGTAATCCGCCCAGTTATACAGCCGCAGCGTATTGTTCTCGTCCACTTGTGCGGCGTAGGCATGAAAGGTCAGCGGTACAACAAACAGACTGGAAATCACCTTAAGCAGTGTCTTGCCCATAGCAAATGCACCTTATAGCGAGTTCGGCTCTGGATGAGCGGATGCCTCCACTATTGGTCGATTGGCCGGGCGGAACCATACCCCGAATGGGTGTGTGTCGTTTTTGGCACACCGGCATGGCAAAAAGCGGCAGCGCAGTTGACCCGTTTTGCCATAGATCGGGATTTGTCCGGCGCTTAAAGTGGCAGCCTGAACCGACCCTGCGGAGCCTGCGATGACAGATTTGATCAAACACGAGCAACGCGACGGCGTGTTGACGCTGACCATCGACCGACCGGACAAGCTCAACGCGCTGAACAACGCCATGTACACGCAACTGGCCGAGTTGTTGCTGGCCGCCGACGAAGACCCGCAGACCGGCGTGATCATCCTCACCGGCGGCCCGGCCTGCTTCACCAGTGGCAATGACCTGGTGGATTTCCTCCAGAATCCGCCGACGCATCTGGACGCCCCGGCGTTTCGCCTGATGAAAGTCGTCACGCGCCTGCAAAAGCCGCTGATCGCGGCAGTCTGCGGGGCGGCCATCGGCATCGGCACCACCTTGTTGCTGCATTGCGATCAGGTGCTGGTCACCCGCAACGCCAAGCTGCGCATGCCGTTCGTCAACATCGGCCTGTGCCCCGAATTCGGTGCCAGCCTGTTGCTGCCCCGCCGGCTCGGCCACGCCCGCGCCGCGAGCCTGCTCCTGCTGGGCAACGGCCTGGACGGCAACGAAGCGGTGAACTGGGGCATCGCCAACGAAGCCTTCGACGATGGCGAGCAATGTCTGGCAGCGGCCAGAAAAATCGCCCAACGCTTTTTGGCCTTGCCCCAGGAGGCCTTGCGCCAGTCCCGGAAATTGATGAAACAGGCGACGTTGCCGGAACTGGAAGCCACCCTGCGCGAAGAAAACACGCTGTTCATCCAGCGCCTGAACACCGACGAGGCGAAAACCGCCTTGAACGCCCTGCTCAATCGCAGTACAGACAAGAATCCACCGAAAGGAAACCAGCCATGAACACTCCGGAAATCTACGTCGTCAGCGCCGCCCGTACCGCCATCGGTACATTCGGTGGTTCGCTCAAGGACGTGCCCCTGGCCGACCTCGCGACCACGGCCGTGAAAGCCGCCCTGGAACGAGCCGCCGTGGACCCGGCGCTCGTCGGCCATCTGGTGATGGGCAACGTGATCCCGACCGATACCCGCGACGCCTACATCTCCCGCGTCGCGGCGATCAACGCCGGCATCCCGAAGGAAACCCCGGCCTACAACGTCAACCGCCTGTGTGGTTCGGGCCTGCAAGCGATCATCAACGCCGCCCAGACCCTGATGCTCGGCGATGCCGACATCGTCGTCGGCGCCGGTGCCGAATCCATGAGCCGCGGCCCCTACCTGATGCCTTCGGCCCGTTGGGGTTCGCGCATGGGCAACGCCCAGGTCATCGACTACATGCTCGGCATCCTGCATGACCCCTTCCATGGCATCCACATGGGCATCACCGCCGAAAACGTCGCCGCGCGCAACGGCATCACCCGCGAAATGCAGGACGCCCTGGCCCTGGAAGACCAGAATCGCGCGGCCCACGCGATTGCCAACGGCTACTTCAGCGAGCAGATCGCGACCGTGGAAATCCAGGATCGCAAAGGCGTCAAACTGTTCAGCGTCGACGAACACCCGCGCGCCACGTCCCTGGAACAACTGGCAGCCATGAAGCCGGCGTTCAAGAAGGACGGTTCGGTCACCGCCGGCAACGCCTCGGGCCTGAACGACGGCGCCGCCGCGCTGGTCATGGCCAGCGGCAACGCGGTCCAGGCCAACAACCTGAAGCCACTGGCCCGCCTGGTCAGCTACGCCCACGCCGGCGTCGAACCGGAATTCATGGGGCTGGGCCCGATCCCGGCCACCCGCCTGGCACTCAAGCGCGCCGGCCTGACCGTCGCCGACCTCGACGTGATCGAAGCCAACATCGCCTTCGCCGCCCAGGCCTGCGCCGTCAGCCAGGAACTGGACCTCGACCCGGCCAAGGTCAACCCGAACGGTTCGGGCATCGCCCTGGGCCACCCGGTGGGCGCGACCGGCGCAATCATCGCCACCAAGGCCATCCACGAACTGCACCGCACCGGCGGCCGTTACGCGCTGGTGACCATGTGCATCGGTGGCGGCCAGGGGATTGCGGCGATTTTTGAACGCGTCTAAGCAATAGCCGCAAAAAAGGCCGGTGATCGCGCAGATCACCGGCCTTTTTCATTCCGGTAAACCAATCGCGATCCCCTGTGGGAGCGAGCTTGCTCGCGATGGCGGCGTGTCAGGCACCATCATTGTTGACTGGACTACCGCTATCGCGAGCAAGCTCGCTCCCACAGTGGTTCTCTAGCGCACACAGAATCTCATTCTCTCGGAACAACCCACCTGACGACCGGCAGCAAAAACCATTTGCCACAAAATATTACATACGTCATATTACAGGCATCATAATTAAACGCCGCCTGACAGGTATCCCTCCATGACGAGCATGTCCACCGTTGAACCCGATCTGGACGCCCCGGCGCAACCGGCAAAACGTCCCCTGCTCAAGCGCCTGCTTCTGCCAACAATGGGCATCGCAGCGTTGGTATTGGCCGGGATGTACGGCGCGCATTGGTGGACGGCCGGGCGTTTCATCGAAGAAACCGACGATGCCTACATCGGCGGTGACGTAACGGTGATCGGGCCAAAGGTGGCGGGTTATATCGACGAAGTGCTGGTGACCGATAACCAGAAGGTCAAGGCCGGCGATGTGCTGATCCGTCTCGATTCGCGCGACTACCGCGCCAACCTGGCCAAGGCCGAAGGCGCAGTGGCCGCCCAGGAAGCCTTGCTGGCCAACCTCGACGCCACCGAACAACTGCAACAGGCCGTCATCGGCCAGGCCCGTGCCGGCATCGACGCCGCCGGTGCCGAAGCCACCCGTTCGCGGGATGACGATGCCCGCTACAAAAAACTGGTGTCCACCAACGCCGTCTCGGTGGAAAGCGCCCAGCGGGCCAATGCCACGTTCAAGACGGCCCAGGCCCAAAGCAACCGCGCCCAGGCGGAATTGCTGGCCGCTCAGCGCCAGTTGAATGTGATCGACACCCAGAAACAACAGGCCCGGGCCGCCTTGATCCAGGCCAGGGCCGAGCGCGATCTGGCGCAATTGAATGTCGGCTACACCGAACTGAAGGCACCGGTCGACGGCGTGATCGGCAACCGTCGGGCACGGGTCGGCGCCTATGCCCAGGCCGGCTCGCAATTGCTCTCGGTAGTGCCGGCCAGCGGCCTGTGGGTCGACGCCAACTTCAAGGAAGACCAACTGGCGCACATGGTGCCGGGGCAACGGGTGGTGATCCGTGCCGACGTGCTGTCGGGGCAGGAGTTCCACGGTCACCTGGACAGCCTCGCCCCCGCCAGCGGTTCGCAATTCAGTGTGTTGCCACCGGAAAACGCCACCGGCAACTTCACCAAGATCGTGCAGCGGGTACCGGTGCGGATTCACCTCGACCCGGCCGACAGTGTGCTCGGCCACCTGCGTCCAGGGTTGTCGGTGACCGCTGAAGTGGACACGCGCAAGGCGCCTGATGCGCCAGCCGTGGCCAGCGCGCCATGAGCCGCGCTCTCGCCGCCCCGGCGCAACCGTTCAATGCCGCGGACATGGCGACGGCCACCAAGGTCTTCGCCTTTGCCAGCATGTGCATCGGCATGTTCATTGCGCTGCTGGATATCCAGATTGTCTCGGCCTCGTTGCGTGACATCGGCGGCGGACTCTCCGCCGGCACCGACGAAACCGCGTGGGTGCAAACCAGTTACCTGATCGCCGAGATCATCGTGATTCCGCTGTCGGGCTGGTTGTCCCGGGTGTTTTCCACACGCTGGCTGTTTTGCGCATCGGCGGTCGGCTTTACCCTGACCAGCCTGCTGTGCGGCGTGGCCTGGAACATCCAGAGCATGATCGCCTTCCGCGCCCTGCAAGGCTTTCTTGGCGGTTCGATGATCCCGATGGTGTTCACCACGGCCTTCGTGTTCTTCACCGGCAAGCAACGGGTGATCGCCGCCGCGACCATAGGCGCAGTAGCGTCCCTGGCACCGACACTGGGGCCGGTGATCGGTGGCTGGATCACCGACATCTCGTCCTGGCACTGGCTGTTCTACATCAACCTGGTTCCCGGCATCTTTGTCGCCGTGGCCGTGCCGATGCTGGTGAAAATCGACCAGCCGGAACTGTCGCTGCTCAAAGGCGCGGATTACTTGAGCATGGTGTTTCTGGCACTGTTCCTCGGCTGCCTGGAATACACCCTCGAAGAAGGCCCGCGCTGGAACTGGTTCAGCGATCGCACGATCCTGACCACCGCGTGGATCAGCGGCCTGGCCGGGCTGGCGTTCATCGGCCGGACCCTGCATGTGGCCAATCCGATAGTCGATCTGCGCGCCCTGAAGGATCGCAATTTTGCCCTTGGCTGCTTCTTCTCGTTCGTCACCGGCATCGGCCTGTTCGCCACCATTTACCTGACGCCGCTGTTCCTCGGCCGGGTGCGTGGCTACGGTGCGCTGGACATTGGTCTGGCGGTTTTCTCCACCGGGGTGTTCCAGATCATGGCGATTCCACTGTATGCCTTTCTGGCCAACCGCGTCGACCTGCGCTGGATCATGATGACCGGCCTCGGGCTGTTCGCGTTATCGATGTGGGATTTCAGCCCGATCACCCATGACTGGGGAGCCAGGGAGTTGATGTTGCCGCAAGCCTTTCGCGGGATTGCCCAGCAACTGGCGGTACCGCCCGCGGTGACGCTGACCCTCGGCGGCTTGGCGCCCGCGCGGCTCAAACACGCCTCGGGGCTGTTCAACCTGATGCGTAACCTGGGTGGGGCTATCGGCATCGCAGCGTGTGCGACCATTCTCAACGACCGCACCAACCTGCATTTCACCCGGCTGGCGGAGAACCTCAACAGCACCAACGAGGCCCTCAACCAATGGCTGTCCCAGGTCGGCAACAACTTCGCCGCCCTCGGCCAAAGCGGTGACGCCGGGGTCACCGCCAGCCTGCATCAACTCTGGTTGCTGACCTACCGCGAAGCCCAGACACAAACCTATGGCGACGCGTTTCTGATGATCGGGGTGTGCTTCGTCATCGCCACGGCCATGGTGCCCCTGATGCGCAAGGTGCAACCACCGGCCGCGCCGAGTGCCGATGCCCATTGAGGCATCGGCGGTTTGTTGAACATCAGGCCTGAGGCGTTTTACGGAAGCCGACCGCCAGGCGGTTCCAGCTGTTGATGGTGCTGATGGCGACGGTCAGGTCGACCATTTCCTTGGGCGTGAACTGTGCGCTGACCACTTCGTAGTCTTCATCCGGGGCATGGGTCAGGCTGAGCTGGGTCAGGGATTCGGTCCACAGCAGCGCAGCGCGTTCACGCTCGGTGAAAAATGGCGCCTCGCGCCAGGCCGTCACGGCGAACAGACGACGCGGGGTTTCGCCACCCTTGATCGCATCGGCGGTGTGCATGTCGATGCAGAAGGCACAGCCGTTGATCTGCGAAGCGCGCAGTTTGACCAGTTCAATCAGATTTTTTTCCAGCGGCAGCTTCGACACTGCGGTTTCCAGGGCAATCATCGCCTTGAGGGCGTCGGGGCTGGCAGTGTAGAAATCGATACGGGATTGCATGACGTGCTCCAGGGCAAGTAGGTGTGTCGCTACGTTAGTCCCTCGGCTGGTCTACACAAATAGCCAATATTCCAGAAGTCGAGGAGGCCATTGGTGCGGGTGTGATGGGTTTCACTCTTCACTTTTGGTGAATTCACTGCCGTCATCGCGAGCAAGCTCGCTCCCACAGGGAAATGCACTCAAATGTGGGAGCGAGCTTGCTCGCGATCCGCGCAGCGGCCATTCACCACCGAGCTCAAACCCGATTGCGCAACCACTGCAAAAAGCCCTTTTTCGCCACTGTCACCGGCAAGTCCTGAGTCAGGGTTTTCGCTTTTTGCAGCCGGTAATCGAGCAAGGCCTTCATCGCATCGTTGATGTCGTGACGGGCATCCAGGCACGGCTTGAGGTAGGACTTTTCGATGCGGTACAGGCCACAGAATGTCTTGGCGGTAAACTGCGCCGGCAGCGCGCTGTCGGTGAGAATACCCGCCTCGCCGATCACCTCCCCCGGCCCCATGCGTCCGGATTCGTAGGGCGTTCCGTGACGCATCAAGGTCACCGAGATCACGCCGGACTCGATAATGAACAAGTGATCGCTGACCTCATCCGCTTCCAGGATCACCTCACCGGCGCGGAAGGTTTGCAGGGTCATGTTCTGGCTGAACGTGTCTTTCTCTTCCTGACGCAAGGTGGAGAAAATCGGCGAGCTGTCCAGCAACGCCCGTTTGCGTGTCGAGTTGATCGGCGGGCTGGGTTCCACGCTCGACAACAAATTCACCCCGGACGCCTGCAAGTGCCGGTAGGCCAGGTCGTACAGCTGGTTGCGCACTGAACGCTTCTCGTCCATCGACGCGACAAACCCGCTGATTTCGTAGACCACACCGGTGTTGCTGGCACTTTTGAGGCCGACGCTCGGCGAGGGTGTTTCCAGCAGAAAGCGGCAACCTTGCATGGCCCGCTCCAAGGCTTCGATCACCGTGTTCGGCCTCGCGTGGGGGCTCACTTCCAGGGATACGGAGATACCGAACATGTCGTTCGGCCTGCTGAAATTGATGATCTTGGCCTTGGCCGCCAGGGAGTTGGGAATCACCGCCATGCAGCCTTGGGAAGTCTGCAGGCGCGTGGCGCGCCAGTCGATGTCGGTCACTTTGCCCTCCATGCCGTCGATGGAGATGTAGTCATCCAGTTGATAGGGCTTGGTGGTGTTGAGGACGATCCCGGAGAACACGTCGCTGAGGGTACTTTGCAACGCCAGGCCGACGATGATCGCCAACGCGCCGGAGGTGGCCAGCACGCCCTTGACCGGCAGTTCCAGCACATAGGCCAGGGCCGCAATCACCGCGATCAGGAAAATCACCGCGCCGAGCAAATCCTGGAGCAAGCGCCCGGTATGCCCGACCCGTTGCATCATCACCGCGCCGATCAGCACGGTCAGGGTCCGCGCACCGAACAACCACCAGCCGATCTGCAAGCCGGTGGCGGCCAGGTGCAGCGGCACGTTATCGGCCCAGGGCGGCGGCTCCATCGGGTTCAGGCCTTCGTTGAACAACAGGAGGCTGAACAACGAAAAAATCACCACCCGCACCAGCAGCCGCCAGGCACTGCCAGCGGCGCTGAGCAAATACCACAACCCGAGATCGATCAGGATCAGCGCCATGGCGCAGATCAATGGGTGTTCAGTGAGCAATGACAACATCAAGCAACTCCATCCAGGGCCAATGACGCGAAGATCGCATGGATTGGCACTAGTGTAGGAGCAATTGATTTGGCGGGATTCTGCAAACGCCACAAAAACAAATGTGGGAGCGAGCCTGCTCGCGAAGGCGGACTGACAGTCACTGCAACAGTGTCTGGTCTTCCGTCATCGCGAGCAGGCTCGCTCCCACAGAGGGGATGCGTGTGCCGAAGTTATTTGCTGTTGGTCAGCGTGCTGTAGCTGGTCATCAGGTTGCGGTAGTCCGGAATATGGTTGGAGAACAGCGTGCCCAACCCTTCGATATCGTTGCGCCAGTCGCGGTGCAGTTCACAGGCCAGGCCGAACCAGGTCATCAATTGCGCGCCCTGGGCGGTCATGCGGCTCCATGCCGATTCGCGGGTCAGTTCGTTGAAGGTGCCGGACGCGTCGGTGACCACGAACACATCGAAGCCTTCGGCCAGCGCCGACAGTGCCGGGAACGCCACGCAGACTTCGGTCACTACGCCGGCGATGATCAGTTGTTTCTTGCCGGTGGCCTTGATCGCCTTGACGAAGTCTTCGTTGTCCCAGGCGTTGATCTGGCCAGGGCGAGCGATGTACGGCGCGTCAGGGAACTGCGCCTTGAGCTCGGGCACCAGCGGGCCGTTGGGGCCGGTTTCGAAACTGGTGGTGAGGATGGTCGGCAGCTTGAAGTACTTGGCCAGGTCGGCCAGGGCCAGCACATTGTTCTTGAAGCGATCAGGATCGATGTCGCGTACCAGTGACAGCAGGCCGGTCTGATGGTCCACCAGCAGAACGGCGGCGTTGTCCTTGTCCAGACGCTTGTAGGAAGTGGTCATTGCAGTAATCCTCGCAGGTTATCGATGCCGATTGGAGATCGGCGTGGGGCAGCCGGTTAGCGCTGGGAATCCAGCGCCTCGTGTTCGTTCGCTACTTGCTGGGCCTTGAGGTAGCTCTCGATCAGCAATTGATAATGCGGCATGGCCTGGGCGTAGACAGCGGCCCACTGTTCGGCATCGGGGCGGTTCCACGAGCCTTGCAGCTCGGAGAGCGTCGCCATGATGTCGATCGGCACCACCCCGGCCTGGGCCAGGCGGGCAACGGTCAGGTCAGTGGCCAGTTTCGAGTGGTTGCCTGAGGCGTCGACCACCGCAAACACCTTGTAGCCTTCATGCACGGCAGCGATGGACGGGAACGCCAGGCACACGCTGGTCAGGGTGCCGGCGATCACCAGGGTTTTCTTGCCGGTGGCTTTGACCGCCGCGTGAAACTCCGGGTTGTCCCAGGCGTTGATTTCGCCTTTGCGCGCCACGTACTGCGCATGGGGTGCGGCCTCGTGAATTTCCGGGATCAACGGCCCGTTCGGTCCTTGCGGAACGGAAGCGGTGGTGATCACTGGCATCTTCAGCAAGGTTGCGGCCTTGGCCAGGGCAATGGCGTTGGCGCGCAGTTGTGGCACGTCCATGTCCTTGACGATCTGGAACAGTCCGCTCTGGTGATCGATCAACAGCATCGCGCTGTCGTTGGGATCGATGGTCGGTTTCTGGCCGTTGAAGTTGGCCGCGTAGACAGTACTCATGTGCGTTTCCTCTTTCTTTTGGGCAACAGCCATCCCTGGCCTGAAAACCGGCCTACTCATCCTGTGTAGAGTCGGGTGTTGAAGCGCTGCGAATTAAGCGTGCATCCGGCCGAAGCGGCCGGACTGGAAGTCGGCGAAGGCCTGGTGGATTTCTTGCTCGGTGTTCATCACGAATGGCCCGTGACCGACGATCGGCTCGTCGATCGGCTCGCCGCTGAGCAGCAACACCACCGCGTCTTCGCTGGCTTCGAGGGTCATCTGATCGCCCTTGCGATCGAACAGGGCCAACTGCCCCTGGCGCACCGGTTCCAGGCCATTGACCTGAACCGTGCCACGCAAGACCACCAGTGCGGTGTTGCGCCCTTCATGCAGGTCCAGGGTCAGTGACTTGCCGGCATTCAAACGGATGTCCCACAGGTCGACCGGGGTAAAGGTACGTGCCGGGCCCTTGTGGCCGTCGAACTCACCGGCGATCAGGCGCAGGCTGCCGGCGTTGTCCTGCAAGGCGATGTTCGGGATGTCAGCATCGAGAATCGTCTGGTAGCCGGGGTCGGCCATTTTGTCCCTGGCCGGCAGGTTGACCCACAGTTGCACCATCTCCAGGGTGCCGCCGCTTTTGGCGAAACCGTCGGAGTGAAACTCTTCGTGCAGGATCCCCGAGGCCGCGGTCATCCATTGCACATCGCCGGGGCCGATCTTGCCGCCGCTGCCGGTGGAGTCCCGGTGCTCCAGTTCGCCCTTGTAAACGATAGTCACGGTTTCAAAACCACGATGAGGATGCTGACCAACGCCACGTCGCTCGGTGGTCGGGGTGAATTCAGCGGGGCCGGCGTGATCGAGCAACAGGAACGGGCTGATGTGTTTGCCCAGGTTGTCGTAGGAAAACAGCGTGCGAACCGGAAAACCGTCGCCAACCCAATGGGTCCGTGGACTGGTGTAGATACCGATGATGTTTTTCATGGTGTCTCCTGATGAGGGGGGTGAAGCCATGGACAAAGCTTAAAACCGTGACCTTTGCTGCGCTAGACTGCAAAAATCAGCTTTAGCGTTCTATTTGGAGAACGATGGTGGAAGACCTCAACACCCTCTACTACTTCACCCAGGTGGTGGAGCATCACGGTTTCGCCGCGGCCGGCCGGGCACTGGACATGCCCAAGTCGAAGCTCAGCCGACGCATTGCCGAGCTTGAAGAACGCCTAGGCGTGCGCCTGCTGCACCGCACCAGCCGGCATTGTTCATTGACGGAAATCGGCCAGGCCTATTACCAGCGCTGCCTGGCCATGCGGGTGGAGGCGGAAAGCGCCGCCGAACTGATCGAGCGCAACCGCTCCGAGCCTCAGGGCATGGTGCGTCTCAGTTGTCCGACGGCGCTGCTCAACACCTGGGTCGGGCCGATGCTGACCCGCTACATGCTCAAGTACCCGTTGGTGGAAGTGTTCATCGAGAGCACCAATCGCCGGGTCGACCTGATTCACGAAGGCTTCGACATTGCCCTGCGGGTACGCTTTCCTCCGCTGGAAAACACCGACATGGTGATGAAGGTGCTGGGCAACAGCACCCAGAGCGTGGTCGGCAGCCCGGCCTTTCTATCGCGCCTGTCGACACCGGCCTCCCCGGCCGACCTCAGCGGCCTGCCGAGCCTTCACTGGGGCGCGGCGCAGCGCGAATATCAGTGGGAACTGTTCGGCGCCGATGGCAGCACGGCGATGATCCGGCATGCCCCGCGCATGGTCACCGATGACCTGTTGGCCTTGCGCCATGCGGCGGTCGCCGGGATCGGCATCGTGCACCTGCCCAGCGTGGTGGTGCGCGATGAAATCGCTGCCGGGCAACTGGTGGAACTGGTGCCCGGCTGGGCACCGAAGAGCGGTGTGATCCATGCGATCTTCCCTTCGCGTCGCGGCTTGCTGCCGTCGGTGCGCACGTTGATTGATTTTCTCGGGGAGGAATTCAGTCGCAGTGATATTGCGTAGGGTCGGGGCAAGGGTTTGGACCGAGTGATGGCTATCGCGAGCAAGCTCGCTCCCACAGGGGATTTGTAGTGCATACAGATCCAATGTGGGAGCGAGCCTGCTCGCGATGAGGCCGGGACAAACACCATCAATGCCGCAACCTGCCGATGATTCTTGATTTACGGTAAACATTGCTTTGCCAATCCAGCGGTTTTTCTCACGGATGCAGGCGCGGATACTGCCGCCCATTCCCACTGCAACCTCTGGAGTCATCAATGTCCATTCCCGCCTTCGGCCTGGGTACGTTTCGCCTGCAAGGCCAGG
This sequence comes from Pseudomonas laurylsulfatiphila, assembly GCF_002934665.1. GTDB lineage: Bacteria > Pseudomonadota > Gammaproteobacteria > Pseudomonadales > Pseudomonadaceae > Aquipseudomonas > Aquipseudomonas laurylsulfatiphila. The sequence continues at coordinate 1,171,766 of NZ_NIRS01000001.1, forward strand.
TGGTCATCGATTCGGTGAGCACCGCCCTGGCGCTCGGTTACCGGGTGATCGATACCGCGCAAATCTACGAGAACGAAGCCGAGGTCGGCGAGGCTGTCGCCGCCAGCGGCATCGCCCGGGAAGAGCTGTTCATCACCAGCAAGATCTGGGTCGCCAACCTGGCCGGCGATCGACTGATCGACAGCCTGAAGGAAAGCCTGGGCAAACTGCAGACCGAGTACCTGGACCTGACCCTGATCCACTGGCCGTCGCCGGACGATCAAGTGCCTGTCGCAGAGTTCATGGGCGCCCTGCTTGAAGCCAAACGCATGGGCCTGACCCGGCAGATCGGCGTGTCCAACTTCACCCTCGACCTGATGCAGCAAGCGATTGCGGCCATCGGCGCCGAGCACATCGCCACGAACCAGATCGAACTGCACCCGTACCTGCAAAACCGCAAGGTCGTCGCGTTCGCGCAGAGCCAGGGCATCGGCATCACGTCCTACATGACCCTGGCATACGGTGAAGTCCTCAAGGACCCGCTCATCCAGCAGATCGCCGAACGCCTGCAAGCGACGCCGGCTCAGGTCACCCTGGCGTGGGCCATGCAATCGGGTTACTCGGTGATCCCGTCGTCCACTCGCCGGGCCAACCTCGAAAGCAACTTGAAGGCTCGCGGGTTGACCCTGAGCGAGGCCGACATGGCCTTGATCGCAACACTGGATCACGGCCACCGTTTGACCAGCCCCAAAGGCATCGCACCGAACTGGGATTGAGCCTCAATCCTGCTCGAGACGCTGGTCCAGGCGGGCCATGGCTTGCTGCAACTGGTCGACGGCGGCGTCGATCAGTGTCGCGCGGCCGTCATTGCAGGCGTGCTCCAGTCGTTCGCAACACTCGACCAGACCAAGCGCTCGCACCATCAGCGCCCCGCCCTTGATCCGGTGTGCGAGTGTCTGCAAACCCGGGCGATTGCCGCTGGTGTGCAAGGCCAGCAAATGCACGCGGTCCTCGCGGTTGGTCAACGCCAGATCGTGCAGCAGTTGATCGATCAGCTCAGGATCCGAATCCGCATAGCGCTCCAGCCCGCTCAAGTCGAACTCGGCCAAGCCTGGAACACCATTTGCCGCCGGGGGTGCGCTGGAAAACCGCTGGGCCAGCCACGCCTGCAGATCCACCAGGCGAATGGGCTTGAACAGGCAATCGTCCATGCCCGCCGCCTGACACCGGGCTTTCTCCTCAGCCTGCGCATTGGCGGTAAAGCCCAGGATCAGCGTCGGCGACAGCCCCTGCAGCCGCTCTTGCTCACGTATCGCGCCGGCCAATTCGTAACCGCTGAGCACCGGCATATTGCAATCGGTAATGACCAGTTCGAAACTCTGTTCGAAACTCTGTCCGCGCCACTGTTCAAGCCCCTGCGCCCCGTCCTCCGCCAGCACCACACTGTGGCCCAGATAGCTCAGCTGCCGCGAGAGCAGCAGGCGATTGGCCGGGTAATCGTCAACCACCAGGATTGACAATGCCCGGGTCGTGAGCTGCGCCGAATCCCGTGGCACCTCCCCCGCGGTCAACGCTGGCAGGGCGGGCAGCACCAGGCTGATGTCCACCCGCGTGCCGCGCCCAGGCTCACTGTCGAGATGCAACTGCCCGCCCATCATTTCGCACAGGGTACGACTGATCACCAGGCCCAGGCCGGACCCTTGCCGGGCAGTCTGCTGATTGTTATCGGCCTGCACGAACGGGCTGAACAGGCGTTGCTGGTCGAAAGCGCTGATGCCGATGCCGCTGTCTTCGATCCGTACGCTGACGGCGAGATGCGCCGGAGCTTGCGGCCGCACTCGCAGTGTCAGGCTCACCTGGCCTTCATGGGTGAACTTGATGGCGTTGCTCAGCAGATTGGACAGCACCTGTTTGAAACGCACGGGATCGAGCATCACATCGCGGTCACTGTGTTCGGCGAGATCGACCCGCCATTGCAGATTCTTCTGAATCGCCAGCCCTTCGAAAACCCGGCAGACCGACGCCACCAGCGCATGCAGGTTGACCCGCTCCGGTGCCAGCGACAAATGCCCCGATTCGATCCGGGCGACGTCCAGAATGTCGCCGATCAAATCCAGCAACTGCTGCCCGGCGTTGGACGCCACCTCGATGGCGGCGCGGTCGGTCACCCCTTCATCGGCCCGCTTCAGCGCCAGTTCGAGCATGCCGATCAAGGCGTTCATCGGCGTGCGGATCTCATGGCTCATGGTGGCCAGGAACGTGGTCTTGGCCCGGTTGGCGTCGTCCGCCGCGTCCTTGGCTTCCTGCAATTGCCCGAGCAATTGCTGACGCTGGCGAATCTGCCGCCGCTGCCAGACGATCCCGGCCAACGCGAGCAACAGCAAGACACCCGCCAGCGCAAACGCCTGCACGATCGCCTGCCGATGTCGCAGCCAGTAACTCTGCTCGACCATCGAGTCATAGCGCCAGGGCTGGGTCAGCTCGTCGATTTCTTCGGGCGGGATGCTGAGCAGCGCCTTGTCCAGGATCGAATGCAGCTCAGTGGCCTCGCGACTGGTTGCAAGGGTGCTTCGGGCAGGGTCGGTACCCACGGTGCTGGTCACTTGCAGGCGATCGCGATACTGCCGGGAAATCAGGTAACGGGCGCTGATCAACGAGTTGATGCCGCCGTGGGCCTTGCCCTGGGCGACCATTTCCATGGCGTCCGTCGACAGTGGCGCATCCACCATCTGGATCAGCGGGTAATGCTTGCGAAGGTACTCACCGGCAATGTTCCCTTGGGTCAGCGCCAGCGTCCTTCCCGCCATGTCATCCAGCGTCCTCGGGCTGTCCGCGGCTACGCGAATCACCAGTACCGAAGGGCTGCTCAGAAACGCCCGGGTGAACAGCAGTTCATCTTCACGCTGGGAACTGAGGCCGATACCGGCCAGCACATCGATCTGTCCATTCCTGATGCCGGCCATCATCTCGGCCACCGACTTCATGCCGCGGATGTCAAATTGCAGCCCGGTGCGCACACTGATTTTCGCCAGCACATCGACACCGATGCCGCGAAACTTGCCTTCGCTGTCGATAAATGAAATCGGCGGGATATTTTCGTTGATCGCGACCCTCACGCGCGGGTGGCGCTCGAGCCAGAGCTGTTCGGCCACGCTCAATTGCAATGACTGGCTGCCGGGGATAGACACCCCGTTTGCCCCCCAACGACGCAGGATGTTCATTTGTTTATTGGTGGTGATGGCCGCCAGCGCCTTGTTGACGATGCGCAACAGCGAATCGGCGTCGCGGGCCATCGCAAAGGCAAAACGACCGGACTCCATGGGCGAAAAGTCGGTCAGTTGCACGTTGTTCAGGTAGTTCTTGCTGATCAGATAATGGGCATTGATCGCATCGCCCAGGTAGACATCGGCCTGGCCGAAAGCCACGGCCCCCATCGCCGCCAGTGTCGAGGGAAACAACTGGACCTGCGCCCTGGAATAGAACTGTTGCACGCTGTACTCGGGCAGGTAGTGATACAGCATCACCAACCGCTTGCCGGCCAGGGTCGGGTCGAGCACCGGAGGGAAATCGGTACGCGTGACAAGCACCGGCTGATCGACCGCGTAGGCGCTGGACATCTGTAGCTGTGGATCTTCGGCTTCAAATCGATTGGCCGTTCCCAGCAGGTCTGCCCGCCCTTCCTTGATGGCCTGCACCGCGTCGGCTCGCGACGGATAACAGTGCACCTCTACGACGACGTTCAACAATTGTTCGAGCAACCCGGCGTAATCGGCTGTCAGGCCTTCGAACACCTTGCCCGCCGTATTGAACTCGAAGGGGGGATAGTCCGGCGCCGAGACGGCCAGCACCAATCGGCCCTTTTGCTGCAGCCAGCGCAACTCGGTGTCCGACAACCCGGCGCTCAGGCCTTCGGCACTCGAGCGTCCCAACAAGGTCAACGACTGTTGCGCACAGACAGTCGATGCCCAGAGAAGAAGGCCCGTCAGCACCCAACCAGCCAGCCGTCGGAGTACGTTCATTCAGATCAAATGATTGCGCAGGGCGAAATCCCTCAAGTGCACCGACGAACTCATGTTGAGCTTGAGGGTCAGTCGGGTCTTGTAGGTACTGACGGTCTTGTAGCTCAGGTGCATGATCTCGGCGATTTCCAGGTTTTTCGAACCCCGGGCCAGGTACTGCAGGATGGTCAGTTCACGATTGGAGAGCTTGTCGATCAGCTGCTTTTCACTGCGTTGCAACTCCCCCATCGACACGGAACTCGAAGGGATCTGAGCGAAATAGGTGTAGCCGGCCATCACCGAATTTACCGCCGCCTTCAGGTCATCCAGGTCCTTGCTCTTGGAAACATAGGCCACAGCCCCCGCACGCATGCAGCGATCCTGATAAAACTGCGCTTCCAGCGAGGTGAACACCACCACGCGGCATCGGGGGGGTTCGGCCTTGATGCGATCCATCACCTCAAGCCCCGCCACACCGGGAAGGCCCAGATCAAGCAGCACGACATCCGGTTGATGTTCCCGGATCAACGACAGGACCTCGTCACCACGGGAGGCCTCGTAAATTTGCTTGAATCCTTCGCCCTTGAGTACGAGTTTGATCATGGAGCGAACCACCGGATGATCTTCCACAATCAGTGCTGACTTCATGACAACTCCCGTGCAAAACAACACGATCGGGCAAAAAATGCCCTCCAGGCACCGCAGCAGCTGGGCACAACGCTGCGCATAGACTTTTGCATGGAAGGCTGGAAAGAACTACCTGACAGAAATGACAGTTCCGACGAACGGTAACCCACAATCAATGGCGCTCATCAACTGCGTGATTGACGCAAGGTCAGGCAGAACGGCCTGGCTGACCTGGACCTTGCCCGCGACGGGCGGCACCGGCACCTGCTGTTCATTGAAGATAAACCCGTGATGAACCTGCGGGTTGTCGGCCAGGAAACTGAACAGGTCCAGCCCTTCGCTGGCCATCGCCCCATTGACGAGCACCAGATCCAGAGGCTCGCCAGCGTACTCCACCAGTGGAAGGAGCTCGTCGAGGTTGTGCACCGGCGCCACCCGAAAGTAGCCGAGCTGGTTGAACAGCCGCTCGATCCGCAGGCAGTTGAAGTGCTGCACATCGGCGATCAGGATGCGCAAGGATTTATCCGGCAAGGTGACCTCCAAATGGATGTCGGTTTCAAGAGGTCGCAAAGCCTACGGAAGACCCTCCTAGGTTTATGTAGGAATATTCCTAAATAAGTGCCGGTTAGTCTGACGCTTGCCAAGGAAACCTTGGCCTTCATTCCGTAGTACTCGGACTCCAGAACGCCTGCACCACCAGGGTCGAGGTCGAAATCCGTGCCACCAGCGCATCCAGCTCATCCCCGTCGACCGAGGTGGTCGCCAGGGTGGCCTCGATTTCAATTTCATCCGTGCCGAAGGCATGCACATCGACATCGCTGGCCGGATAGTTGCTGCGCTCCAGCTCGGCTTCGAGCAAGGCCAGCACGGTTTTCTGCTGCGTACGCCGGGCGATGACATAGACGATGTTGGTGACTTCCGCCGAAATCACGTCCAGCGGTTGACGGTTGATGTTGTTGACGATCGGTCGCAGCAAGGTGTTGGCCGCGAGCACGAACAGCGTGCCGAGCAAGGCCTCGGCCAGCAGGTCGGCACCGGCACAGGCACCGACCGCCGCCGAGGTCCAGAGGGTGGCAGCCGTATTGAGGCCGCGCACATTGCCCTCCTCGCGCATGATCACCCCGGCACCGAGAAAGCCGATGCCGGAAACCACGTAGGCAACGACCCGCACGGCGCCGTCGGCACCGCCGAGCCGGTTGGCCATGTCGACGAAAATCGCCGCGCCCACCGCCACCAGCACGTTGGTACGCAGGCCGGCGGTGCGCTGCCGGTACTGGCGCTCGAAACCGATCAGGCCACCGAGGATGAAGGCCGCGCTGAGGCTGACCAGAGTGTCGAGCAGAGAGGTCAGGTTGAGGTTGTTAAGTGCTTGCATGATGAATCCCTTGAAAAAAACACGATCCCCTGTAGGAGCGAGCTTGCTCGCGATGGTCTCAAGAGCGCCGCGTTTAGCCAGTAAACACGCGTTATCGTTAACGACCATCGCGAGCAGGCTCGCTCCTACATCTGGCAGCATTACTGCCAGCCAAACCGCCGGATGTAGAACCCCTTCACCGCCTGGGTCAGCGCCATGTACGCCAGCAGGATCACCGGCAGGAACGCGAAGTACAGCGATGGCAATGCCTGCAGCTTGAAGTAATGCGCCAGCGGTCCCATCGGCAGGAAAATCCCCACGGCCATGATCAACCCGGTCATCACCAGCAACGGCATGGCCGCGCGGCTTTGCAGGAACGGGATCTTCGGCGTGCGGATCATGTGCACGATCAGTGTCTGGGTCAGCAGCCCGACCACGAACCAGCCGGACTGGAACAGGGTCTGGTGATCCGGGGTGTTGGCATCGAACACGTACCACATCAAGGCGAACGTGGTGATGTCGAAGATCGAACTGATCGGCCCGAAAAACAGCATGAAGCGCCCGACATCCGCCGGCTGCCAGCGCTGCGGTTGCTTGAGCATCTCGTCGTCGACGTTATCGAACGGAATGGCAATCTGCGAAATGTCATAGAGCAGGTTCTGCACCAGCAGGTGCATCGGCAGCATCGGCAGGAAGGGGATGAACGCACTGGCCACCAGCACCGAGAACACGTTGCCGAAGTTCGAACTGGCGGTCATCTTGATGTACTTGAGCATGTTGGCGAAGGTGCGGCGCCCTTCCAGCACGCCCTCCTCCAGCACCATCAGGCTCTTTTCCAGCAGGATGATGTCGGCCGCCTCCTTGGCGATGTCCACGGCGCTGTCCACGGAAATACCGATGTCGGCCGTGCGCAGGGCCGGGGCGTCGTTGATGCCGTCGCCCATGAAACCGACCACATGGCCGTTGCCCTTGAGCAGTCGGACGATGCGCTCCTTGTGCGACGGCGTCAGTTTGGCGAAGACGTTGGTGGTTTCCACGGCTTTCGCCAGTTCGGTGTCGCTCATGCGTTCGATGTCGTTGCCCATCAGCAGACCCTGCTGCTCCAGGCCGACTTCGCGGCAGATCTTCGCCGTCACCAGCTCGTTGTCGCCGGTCAGCACTTTCACCGCCACGCCGTGGGCCGCCAGCGCCTTGAGGGCCGGCGCGGTGCTTTCTTTCGGCGGATCGAGAAAGGCTACGTAACCGATCAGCGTCAGGGCCTGTTCATCGGCCAGGCTGTAGGTGTCGCGACCTTCGATCATCGGCCGCGCTGCGACCGCCACCACCCGCAGGCCCTCGGCGTTGAACGTGGCCGTGACCTGACGGATTCGCGCCAGCAGTTCTTCGGTCAAGACATCATCGACTTCGCCGTGACGCACCCGCGAGCACACCGCCAGCACCTCTTCTACCGCCCCCTTGCAGATCAGCAGGTGCGGCTGATCGCGCTCGGCGACCACCACCGACATGCGCCGGCGAGTGAAGTCGAACGGAATCTCGTCGACCTTGCGAAACGCCGTGCCGACTTTCAATTCACGATGGATTTCGACGTGTTCGAGCACCGCCACATCCAGCAGGTTTTTCAAGCCGGTCTGGTAGTAGCTGTTGAGGTAGGCCATTTCCAGCACGTCATCGGAATCGTTGCCCCAGACGTCGACGTTGCGCGCCAGGAAGATCTTGTCCTGGGTCAGGGTGCCGGTCTTGTCGGTGCACAGCACGTCCATGGCGCCGAAGTTCTGGATCGCGTCGAGGCGTTTGACGATGACTTTCTTGCGCGACAGGAACACCGCGCCCTTGGCCAGGGTCGAGGTGACGATCATCGGCAGCATTTCCGGGGTCAGACCCACGGCAATCGACAGCGCGAACAGCAGCGCTTCGGTCCAGTCGCCCTTGGTGAAACCGTTGATAAACAACACCAGCGGCGCCATCACGAACATGAAGCGGATCAACAGCCAGCTGACTTTGTTGACGCCGGTCTGGAACGAAGTCGGCGCGCGATCCGTCGCACCGACCCGCTGAGCCAGGGCACCGAAATAGGTGCTGTTGCCGGTGGTGAGGATCACCGCCATGGCCGTGCCGGACACCACGTTGGTGCCCATGAAAAGGATGTTGTCCAGGTCCAGCGGGTTGAGCGTGTCGCGGTCCTGCTGCCGGGAAAATTTTTCCACCGGCATCGATTCGCCGGTCATGGCCGCCTGACTGACGAACAGGTCCTTGGCGCTGAGCACCCGGCAATCGGCGGGAATCATGTCCCCGGCAGACAACACGATCAGGTCGCCCGGAACCAGTTGTTTGATCGGCAATTCGATGCGCTGCGCGCGGTGCTCCTCAAGGTCCCGGCGCATCACCGTGGCCGTGTTGCTGACCATGGCCTTGAGGGCATCGGCGGCCTGGTTGGATTTGGTTTCCTGCCAGAAACGCAGCAAGGTCGAGAGCACCACCATGGAGAAAATCACGATGGCGGCTTTCATGTCCTCGGTCAGCCAGGAGATGACCGCCAGCAGCGTCAGCAGCAGGTTGAACGGATTCTTGTAGCAGTGCCACAGGTGCGTCCACCAGGGCAGCGGTTGTTCGTGCTCGACTTCATTGAGGCCGAACTGCTCGCGCAGGGCATCGGCTTCAGGTTCGCTCAAGCCATCGGTGTGGGAGCCGAGTGTGTTGAGCAACTGGCCGGTGTCGCTGCCGGCAGCGGCCACCAGGGTTTGCGCCAGGGTGGGCGGGACTTCACGGCTGACCGTGGTGTCGGTGAAGGTTTCCAGCAACGCCAGGCGACGGAAGTGCCGGGCGATGTGGCGGTTACGCAGGAAGCCTGCGAAGAATTCCTTGAGGGTAAGTTTCATGGCTGGTGCCCCTTTGGTCAGCCGGGAAACCGTCGAGCAGGCAGGTCCACGCCTTTGCCGCCGGAACAACCGGCAAGGCAAGGCCTGGCGCGCCGGTCACGAATGACAGGCGTGTCGATAGAGCGGCGGCCACGACAAAAAAATCGAAACCACGCACTGTTCAGTGTCGATGAGAGGGTCGTCGAGACACGACCGGGACTGGCCATGATCAGGATGCCGCTGCTCGCTTGTCGGCGAGACAACGGCACAGGAGACTGCGCGTTATCTTGCCGAGAAAATGCCGGTTACCGAGACCGGCCGACAACTGTCACTCGAACAAGTACCCACTGTGGGTCTCCGTAATGGATGAAAACGCGCGAAGCTTACGCCCCGATGTTTGGAGAGTAAACCCGTTACAAAGTCTTGCAGGGGGAAACGCGGGGTTCTTCAGGAAGGGTTCAGGATTGAGGGTTTTGGGTGATTTCAATGGCCCCTTCGCGAGCAGGCTCGCTCCCACAGTAGTCCTGTGAACACAGGTCCATTGTGGGAGCGAGCCTGCTCGCGAAGGCGGCCTGTCAGGCGCCGAAAAACTTAGCTCGCGGTCGCCAACAACAGATCCACCACCGACCGCCCATGCCCGCGATGCTTGCCATGCTCATACAAAGAGCCGGCAATCTCATCGGCACGGATCGGCAGGATCGACAGCAAGGTGTCGCTCAGCCCGTGGCTGGCCTGGCAGAAGCCCTGCATATAGAGGCCGGCCTTGCAGCGCTCGTCGGTGATCAGTTTGTAGTTGCGGTCGACTTCAAAGTCACCGAGGTACTCTTCCAGCGGCGCCAGCAGCTTGCGGTGCATCTGCCGCTCGTAACCGGTGGCCAGGACCACGGCGTCGTAGTGACGCACCGAGACTTCACCGGTGGCGTTGTTGCGCAGCAACAGTTCGACGCCGCGTTCGTTGGCGGTGGCCTTTTCGATCGTGGTCAGGGTATGGAACGCATGACGGGCGATCCCCGAGACCTTCTGCCGATAGAAGATGCCGTAGATGCGCTGGATCAGATCGATGTCCACCACCGAGTAGTTGGTGTTGTGGTACTCGTTGACCAGGCGCTCGCGCTCGCTGTCGGGCTGCTGGAACACCAGGTCGGTGAACTCCGGCGAGAACACTTCGTTGACGAAGGGGCTGTCGTCGGCCGGCTTGAGTGCCGAGCCGCGCAGGATCATGTCCACCTGCACCGACGGGAAGCTGTCGTTCAAATCGATGAAGGCCTCGGCGGCGCTCTGCCCGCCACCGATGATCGCAATGCTCATCGGCTGGTTGTTCACGCACGGCTGCTTGGCCATCTGCGCCAGGTACTGGGAATGGTGGAACACCCGGCCGTCATCCTTGAGCGCCTTGAACACTTCGGGAATACGCGGCGTGCCACCGGCGCTGACCACCACCGAACGGGTGGTGCGTATCTGTTGATGGCCGCTCGCATCGCGGGAAATCACCCGCAATGCCTCGACCTGGTGGTTGTGCAGCACCGGCTCGATGGTCAGCACTTCTTCGCCGTAACGGCTTTGCGCCGTGAACTGCCCGGCAACCCAGCGCAGGTAGTCGTTGTACTCCATGCGGCATGGATAGAAGGTGCCCAGGTTGATGAAGTCCACCAGGCGCCCGTGGGCCTTGAGGTAATTGACGAACGAATAAGGACTGGTCGGGTTGCGCAGGGTCACCAGGTCCTTGAGGAAGGAAATCTGCAACTCGCTCTGGGTCACCAGGGTGTTGCCGTGCCAGCGGTAGTCGGCCTGCTTGTCGAGAAACAGCACATCCAGGTTGCCCTGGCTCGCCCCGCGCTCTTGCAGCGCGATGGCCAGTGCCAGGTTCGACGGGCCGAAACCGACGCCGATCAGGTCGTGAACGAGGGGCGATGCAATTGCCTGTGTCATTTCCAGTGTCCTCTGGATGTTCCCCGCAACAGCGGGGCATTGAACCTAAGTGACCTGACAGGCCTTGGGCCGCACAACAGGTCGTCTGTTGAGTAGGAACGAGGACAATGGAACAAAATTTAGCGGGGCTGGATGAATCCCGGGGGGATCAGTGGCCTTCCCACTGACGCATCCGCGCACGGCAATGCTTCATGGCGTTGACGATGTGCTTTTCCACCAGCGCACGGGAAATGCCCAGTTGCCCGGCGATTTCCAGATGGGACAGGCCATCGATCTTGCGCAACAGAAAACTCTCGCGGCACAGCCGTGGCAGTTCCGCCAGGGCACGCTGGAGCATATCCAGGCGCTCGCCGTGATCGAGGACCTTGTGCGGTGAAGGCGTGAAGCAGCTTTCTTCGCTGTCGAGTACGTCCAGCGGCTCGGTGCGACGCAAGGCGTTGCGCCGATGGTCATCGACGACCAGGTTGAGGGCGGTGCGATAAAGGAATGCCCGGGGCTGCTCGATCGGTGTATCGCTGGAACGCTCCAGGACCCGCAGGTAAGCGTCATGCACCACATCTTCAGCCACCTGACGGTTGCCCAGCCTGGCGTTCAGGAAACACACCAGCTCGCGATAGTAGTTTTCCAACATGACTCCCGTCCGCACGGGGGTGCGGTTGCTGTCCTTGAGCCGTCTCGGCGACCGCTGGAACACGCAGTGGCACGATAGTGGCAGTTTGAGAGGTGTAATTTATAGTAATTCTCATATAGATTTAAAGTATTGCTTCACCTCGCCCGATAAATAGTCCCCCCCGTAGGTGTTACGTCGTGTGTCTGGGGCTAAATTCCCGGGGGCTTTCATCGTCCTAAGGACAGCTCCCCGTCTCTGCCCGGACGGGCCGATTTCCCAAGGCCGGAACCCTGCATGAAACGCCCCCGACAGACCCGACGCGCCCTGCTTGCAGCACTTTGTCTGATCCCCGTGGTGGCCGTCGCCGCCTGGCAGTTCATCCCACCGGGCCGCGACCAGTTCACCACCGTCCAGGTCAGCCGTGCCGACATTGAAAGCAGCGTCACCGCCCTGGGCACCCTGCAACCGCGACGCTATGTCGACGTCGGCGCCCAGGCCTCCGGGCAAATCCACAAGATCCACGTGGAAGTCGGCGACCGGGTCAAGGAAGGCCAGTTGCTGGTGGAAATCGACCCGTCCACGCAACAGGCCAAACTCGATGCCGGACGCTTCTCCATCGAAAACCTCAAGGCGCAGCTGCAGGAGCAGCGGGCGCAACACGAACTGGCCCGGCAGAAATACCAGCGCCAGCAGAACCTCGCCGCTGGCGGCGCCACCCGCGAAGAAGACGTGCAGACCGCCCAGGCCGAACTGCGCGTGACCCAGGCGCGCATCGACATGTTCCAGGCGCAGATCCGCCAGGCCGAAGCCAGCCTGCGCAGCGATCAGGCGGAGCTCGGCTACACGCGGATTTATGCACCGATGGCCGGCACAGTGGTCGCGCTGGATGCCCGCGAGGGCCAGACCCTCAACGCCCAGCAGCAGACACCGCTGATCCTGCGCATCGCCAAGCTGTCGCCGATGACCGTGTGGGCCGAGGTCTCGGAGGCCGACATCGGCCACGTCAAACCCGGCATGCACGCCTGGTTCACCACCCTGAGCGGCGGCACCCGGCGCTGGACCAGCACCGTGCGGCAAATCCTCCCCGTGCCGCCCAAGCCCCTGGACCAGACCAGCCAGGGCGGTGGCAGCCCCGCCAGCACCAGCAAAAGCGGGAGTGCCCGCGTGGTGCTGTACACCGTGCTGCTGGACGTCGACAACGCCGACAACGCGCTGATGGCGGAAATGACCACCCAGGTGTTCTTCGTCGCCAACCAGGCGCAGAACGTCCTCACCGCACCCATCGCCGCCCTGCAAGCCGGCGCGCAGCCAGACCTGCAGACCGCGCAAGTGGTCGCCAAAAACGGCAGCATCGAACAGCGCAACGTGCGCACCGGCATCAGTGACCGCCTGCGGGTGCAGATCCTCGACGGCCTGCAAGAAGGCGATCACCTGTTGATCGGCCCGGTCGACGGGAGTGGCGGCTGAATGCAGACGCCCCTGATCGAACTTTCGGACATCCGCAAAGCCTACGGCGGTGGCGACGCGCCTGAAGTTCACGTATTGCGCGGCATCGATCTGTCGATCCATGCCGGCGAGTTCGTGGCGATTGTCGGCGCCTCCGGTTCCGGCAAGTCGACGCTGATGAACATCCTCGGCTGCCTAGACCGTCCGACCTCAGGCGAGTACCGTTTCGCCGGGGAAAACGTCGCCGCCCTCGACAGCGACGAACTGGCCTGGCTGCGGCGCGAAGCCTTCGGGTTTGTGTTCCAGGGCTACCACCTGATTCCATCCGGCTCGGCCCAGGAAAACGTCGAGATGCCGGCGATCTACGCAGGCACCCCGGCCGCCGAACGCCACGCCCGCGCCGCCGCCCTGCTCGACCGCCTCGGCCTGGCTTCGCGCACCGGCAACCGCCCCCATCAGCTCTCCGGCGGCCAGCAGCAACGGGTGTCGATCGCCCGTGCGCTGATGAACGGCGGTCACATCATCCTTGCCGACGAACCCACCGGCGCCCTCGACAGCCACAGCGGCGCCGAGGTCATGAGCCTGCTCGACGAGCTGGCGAGCCAGGGCCACGTGGTGATCCTCATCACCCACGACCGCGAAGTGGCGGCCCGGGCCAAACGCATCATCGAGATCCGCGACGGCCTGATCATCAGTGACAGCGCCGCTGAAAACCCGACCGCGCAAAACTCGGCCAACCCGGGTGCGCTACAAGCCGTCGACCTGCGCAAGCGCTTGAGTGAAGGCGCTGAAGCCACCGGCGCCTGGAAAGGCGAATTGGTCGATGCCGTGCACGCGGCGTGGCGGGTAATGTGGATCAACAAGTTCCGCACCGCGCTGACCCTGCTCGGGATCATCATCGGCGTCGCCTCGGTGGTGGTCATGCTGGCCGTGGGTGAAGGCAGCAAGCGCCAGGTGATGGCGCAGATGGGCGCGTTCGGTTCCAACATCATTTACCTCAGCGGCTCGGCGCCCAATCCGCGCACGCCGATGGGCATCATCACCCTCGACGAGGTCGCGGCGATCGCCAGCTTGCCCCAGGTGATGCGGATCATGCCGGTCAACGGCCAGGAGGCCGGAGTGCGTTTCGGCAACCTTGATCACATGAGCTATGTCGGTGGCAACGACACCAACTTCCCGGCGATCTTCAACTGGCCGGTGGTCGAAGGCAGCTACTTCACCCACGCCGATGAACAGAACGCCGCGGCGGTCGCGGTGATCGGGCACAAGGTGCGGACCAAGTTGCTCAAGGACGTGGCCAACCCCATCGGCCAGTACATCCTGATCGAAAACGTACCCTTCCAGGTGGTCGGCGTACTCGCCGAAAAAGGCGCCAGCTCCGGCGACTCCGACAGCGACGACCGCATTGCCATCCCCTACTCCGCCGCCAGTGTGCGCCTGTTCGGCACGCACAATCCCGAGTACATCGCCATCGCCGCCGACGACGCGCGCAAGGTCAAGGAAACCGAAAAGGCCATCGAGCAATTGATGCTGCGCCTGCACGACGGCAAGCACGACTTCGAACTGACCAACAATGCCGCGATGATCCAGGCCGAGGCTCGCACGCAAAACACCCTGTCGCTGATGCTCGGTTCGATTGCCGCCATTTCGCTGCTGGTGGGCGGGATCGGCGTGATGAACATCATGCTCATGACTGTGCGCGAACGTACCCGCGAAATCGGCATCCGCATGGCCACCGGCGCACGCCAGCGCGACATTCTGCGCCAGTTCCTCACCGAGGCGGTGATGCTGTCGGTGGTGGGCGGCCTCACCGGCATCGCCCTGGCGCTGATCGTCGGTGGCGTGCTGATTTTCAGCGAAGTGGCTGTCGCATTCTCCCTGATAGCGGTGCTGGGTGCCTTCGGCTGCGCCCTGGTCACCGGTGTTGTTTTCGGCTTTATGCCGGCCCGCAAAGCTGCCCGACTCGACCCGGTCACAGCCCTTACCAGTGAATGATCGATTGATGAAGCCGCCACTCAGTGTGTTAACCCTGTGCCTGTTGCTCAGTGCCTGCGGCACCCCGGCCCAGCGCCCCGACAGCGGCATCCAGCCGCCGGCCACCTGGCAATCGCCACATACCGCAGGCGCTGTCCATGACAACCAGCGATGGTGGAACCGCTTCGGCAGCCCGCAACTGGGTCGCCTGATCGAACAGGCGCGGCTCGGCAGTTACGATTTGGCCGCCGCCATTGCCAGAGTGCACCAGGCCCAGGCCGACACGGTCATCGCCGGCGGCTCGCAACTGCCGGAGGTCAAGGCCGCGGCCAATGCCAATCGCCAGAAGCTGATGCGGGGCAACGGCTACAGTCAGCTCGATGCCGACAGCGATAACAACGCCGTCGACTACTTCAATGCGAACCTGGTGGCCAGCTACGAAATCGATTTCTGGGGCGGCCAGCGAGCCAGCCGCGACAGTGCGCAATTCAGTCTGAACGCCAGCGAGTTCGATCAGGCCACCGTGGAGTTGACCTTGCTCAGCGGCGTGGCCAACAGTTACGCGCAAGCCTTGTCGCTGCAGGAACAGAGCCGCATCGCCGAGTTGAACCTGGCCAATGCGCAAAACGTGCTGAAACTGGTGCAGACCCGCTTCGATTCGGGCTCGGCCACGGCCCTTGAACTCGCGCAGCAAAAAAGCCTGGTGGCGGCGCAGCAACGCCAGCTGCCGCTAGTGCGGCAACAGGCCGAGGAGGCGCGAATCAGCCTCGCCGCCCTGCTCGGCCGTCCGGTGCAGGCACTGTCGCTGGGTCAGGAACGCTTCGATCAACTAACCTGGCCCGCTATCGACGCCGGGGTGCCCAGCCAGTTGCTCAGCCGCCGTCCGGACATTGCCCGGGCCGAGGCGCAACTGGCTGCCGCCCAGGCCGACGTCACCGTCGCCCGGGCCGCGATGCTGCCCACCGTGACCCTCACCACCGAAATCGGCTCCGGTGCCGACCGGGCCGACGATATTCTGCGCAGCCCCTTCTACAACCTCACCGCCGGGCTGCTTGCGCCGGTGTTCAACAACGGCCGCCTCGGTGCCCAGCGCGACAAGGCCACGGCGCGCCAGCAAGAACTGCTGGAGACCTATCGCGGCGCGATCATCAACGGCTTCGCCGACGTCGAAAAAGCCCTCAACAGCATTCGCGGGCTCGATGAACAGCGCGGGTGGCAGAGTGAAGAACTGAGCCAGGCACAGACCGCGTTCAACATCGCGCAAAGCCGTTACCAGGCCGGGGCCGAGGATTTGCTGACGGTCCTGGAAACCCAACGCACGCTGTATGCGGCGCAGGATTTGAATGTGCAACTGCGCTTGTCGCGGATGCAGGCGAGCATTGCGTTGTACAAGGCATTGGGTGGGGGGTGGCAGGTTCTGTAGTTTTTGTCGTCAGTGAGTACGCCTTCGCGAGCAGGCTCGCTCCCACAATGGATCTTCAGTGAGCACAGAATTTGTGTACGACCAAGATCTAGTGTGGGAGCGAGCCTGCTCGCGAAGAACGATAACGCGGTATCAAGCCTGGTTCTGCTTAGCCTTCAGATTTCGCGCATACCACGGCCGCTGCGGCACCTTGCGGAACAAATCCTTCAGCTTCTTCTCGTCCTCGCCAAAGGTGATGCGCAACGCCAGCTTCATGGTTTCCGGGTCCATTTCCACTGACTTGCCCGCCTGCAACCCCGGTGTGGTGCTGCAGCCATGGGTGACCGGGCCGAGCCACGGGTCATCGATTTCGACCCAGCGCCCCGGCGCAAACCAGGGCACTCCATTGACCTGCAGCCGACTGACCTGCCCTGGGTGGAAGCGTTCATGGGCGCGGAACCAGTCCTCCAGACGATCGTCGATCCAGCCGTGGAAATGCCAGAACACCGGGTTCACATGGGAGGAAAACGGGTCGCCCAAGAAGTCGTTTTCCGCAGCGAACCAGCGCGCGGAAAAATCTGCCGGATCACGGGCAAAGGGCACCGGCTGACCGTTCGATGGATCACGCGGCACCGAAGCCCAGCGCATGTGCAGCCAGTCGTGCAGGCCCAGTTCAACCTCCGAGCCGAACTGGCCGAGGGTCAGCGTCGACAGGTAACGCGGATCACGGTAGCGCGATTCCCAGACCTGGAAATTGCTGTGATACGTATCGCCGGTCTTGATGTCACTGACCCATTGCGTGTACTCGTCATCGTCCTCGGCCACCCAGGTTGGCGGCAGTGCGGTGCCGTCGTGGTTGTCGAAGTACCGGGCGAAGCCGGGCCGGTCCCGCGCCAGCTCCGGTTGCGGCAACGGGAAGTGCGTCCAGGACGGCAAGTCCTGCATCGAACGCGCCGTGCCGAGCATGTGCCGGTGCATGAAGAAAAAGTCCACGCCCGAACCGTTGCGATCCTTGCGCGCACCTCGGCCATCGCGCTCCCTGTCTCGCGGACCGGGTTGCCAACCGAGCCCGCGCAGGGCGCCGCGCTGGTCTTCGGACAGCTTGTGCCACTTGTCCCGGGAGGCATGCCAGAGCTGGTGAAACAGACGGTGCTCCGGCGATACCAGCCAGGCCAGCAGGGCCGGATTGAGGCCGGTGCGTTCGCGCGCTTCAGGGAACACCTGTTTGACGGCAATGAAACGATTGTCCTGGGCCGTCAGCATCAGCGGGCGCTTGAGGTCCAGCACGCGCCCACTGAGACTGCCGCTGCCGGCGTTACCGAAACCGGCCCAGACCTCATCCAGGGTCATGTCGAACTCGTACTCGCAACAGCCGCTGGCGCCCAGCAGTCGCCAACCGAGCTGCTTCGGGTTGGCCTCGGACAGATCGCCGAGCACCCGGTAACGGGGCTCCTCGGCGGAGCGCAAACGCTCGGCGGTGTCGAAGAAACCGACGACGCCACGACCTTTGTGACCGATGTCGAGAAAGACCTCCAGCCCCTCCAAGGGCAAGCCTTCGATACCGGCGTCACGCCCTTCGAACCGAATCTGCCAGACCCCGCGCAAGGCGTCCGCCAACCGCTGGCCGGCCACGTCCGCCACGTCGAACGAGGCTTCGTCCGGGGTGATCGTCGGGTCCGGTTTGGTCAGTTCGCGATGCCCGTAGTACGCCGCAGGCACGGCGGCACCGGTCAGCGCCAGACCCGCGAGGAACCATCGTCGAGAAATCGTCATTGCCCTACCTGTGTCAGCCATGGAGCAGGCTTTATCCAAGCTAGAACGATTGTTGCATCCGGAAATTTATGGCGCCCCCAAAAGATCGCAGCCTTCGGCAGCTCCTACATGGGCCCCACCTGTAGGAGCTGCCGAAGGCTGCGATCTTTTTGGATCAACCTAAATTCCATGGCCAGCCACTCGTTCCCCCCAGATAGCAAAGGCCCCCGCGCCTGATCCCCGACGGCGAACCTGACTGAGACGGCAATGACAAAACCACGTTCGAAAAAGGCTCTTTTCATCGGCTTGCCGCTGGCCCTGGCGATCAGCGCGGGGGCAGGCTTCGGGGCTTGGGACTACTGGCTCAGGGACAATCCCGGCTACCCGGTGAAGGTGATGAAACAGGCCGATCAGCTGCAGGAGCGTATCCTCTCGTTCGACAGCCACATCACCGTACCGATGGACTTCGGCACCGCCGGCAACGAAGTCGACAAGGACGGCGAAGGCCAGTTCGACCTGGTCAAGACCGGACGCGGGCGCCTGTCCGGGGCGGCGCTGACGATTTTCGGCTGGCCGGAAATCTGGAACGGCCCCAACGCGCCCCATCGCCCGACCGCCGGTTTCGTCGACGAGGCCCGACACGAGCAGGAAACCCGCTACAAGATCATCAGCGCGATGGTGCGCGACTTCCCCCATCAAGTCGCCATCGCCTACACCCCCGACGACTTCCGTCGCCTGCACGGCGAAGGCAAGTTCGCGATTTTCATCAGCATGCTCAACGCCTACCCGCTGGGCAATGACCTCAACGCCCTGGACAAGTGGGCGGCGCGCGGCATGCGCATGTTCGGCTTCAGCTACGTGGGCAACAACGCCTGGGCCGACTCGTCGCGGCCCCTGCCGTTCTTCAATGATTCGCGGGACGCCCTCGGCGGGCTGTCGGACATCGGCAAGCAAGCGGTGCAGCGTCTCAATGACCTGGGCGTGATCATCGATGTGTCGCAGATGTCGACCAAGGCCCTGGAGCAGGTCGCGCACCTGAGCCGCACGCCGATGGTCGCCTCGCACTCGGCGCCGCGGGCCCTGGTGGACATCCCGCGCAACCTCAGCGATGCGGAAATGCAGTTGATCAAGAACAGCGGCGGCGTGGTGCAGATTGTCGGTTTCCCGACCTACATCCGCCCGCTGAGCCAGGCCACCCAGGACAAGCTCAACGACCTGCGCGCGCGCTTCGACCTGCAACCGCTGCAAGGCCTGGAGATGGCGCTGATGCCGGGTGACCCGGTGATCACCGTCTGGCCCGAGCAGCGTTTCGGCGAATACGCCAGCCAGCTCTATTCGATCCTCGACGAGGAACCCAAGGCCAGCCTCAAGGATTACGGCGACGCGATCGATTACGCCGTGAAAAAAATCGGCATCGACCACGTCGGCATCAGTTCCGACTTCAACGATGGCGGCGGTCTCGACGGCTGGAAAGACGTCAGTGAAGCCCGCAACGTGACCGCCGAACTGATCAGCCGCGGCTACAGCGAGGCCGACATCGCCAAGCTCTGGGGCGGCAATTTCCTGCGGGTCTGGGACCAGGTGCAAAAGTCCTCCCGGCCCGTGGTCCAGAACTGATTTTTCCTTTTTGCCATAGCGAACCGAACCCATGACCAACCGTCGTTCATTCCTCAAGCAGGCCGGCATTCTGGCGGCCGGCATTCCCCTGGCCTCGGCCGTGAACCTGCCGGCACTGGCCGCTGCCCCGGCGCCCTTGCCCAAGGACAAATGGGACCAGTTGCGTCAGCTGTTCACACAGGACCCGAACTACCTGCACTTCGCCAATTTCCTGGTGACCTCGCACCCGCGTCCGGTGCGTGAAGCCATCGAGATGCACCGCGCCAACCTCGATCGCAACCCCGGCCTGGCCATGGACTGGCATCGCGGCGAAACCGAACGCCGCGAAGAAGAGGTGCGCGTCTGGGCCGGGCGCTATCTGAAAGCCAAACCGTCGCAGATCGCCCTGACCGGCAGCACCACCGAAGGCCTGGCGATGATCTACGCCGGCATCCACGTGCGCCCGGACCAGGAAATCCTCACCAGCGATCACGAGCACTACGCCGCCAACAGCGTGTTCGAATACCGCACCCAGAAGGACGGCACCCAGGTTCGCAAGATCAAATTGTTCGAGGACCCGTACAAGGTCTCGACCGCCGAAGTGCTGGCCGCGATTGAACGCAACATCCGCCCCGAGACCCGCGTACTGGGCATGACCTGGGTGCACTCCGGCAGCGGCGTGAAGCTGCCCATCGGCGAGATCGGCAAACTGGTGGAAGAGAAAAACCGTGGCCGCAAGGACAAGGACCGCATCCTCTACGTCATCGATGGCGTCCACGGCTTCGGCGTGGAGAACGTCGACTTCCCGGACATGCACTGCGATTTCTTCATCGCCGGCACCCACAAATGGATGTTCGGCCCACGGGGCACCGGGATCATCTGCGCCCGTTCCGACGAGCTCAAGGACGTGACGCCGACCATCCCGACCTTCTCCGAAGCCACGCAATTTTCCACGGTGATGACCTACGGCGGCTATCACTCGTTCGAACACCGCTGGGCATTGACCGAAGCCTTCAAGTTGCACCTGGACCTGGGCAAGGCCGAGGTCGCGGCACGCATCCACGACATCAACAGCTACCTGAAAAAACGCTTGCAGCAGCATCCGTCGGTGGAGCTGGTGACGCCACTGTCACCGGAATATTCCGCCGGTTTCACCTTCTTCCGCATCAAGAACCGCGACTGCGAAGAAGTCGCCAATTACCTGATGGATCAGCGCGTGGTGTGCGATGCCGTGGACCGTGATGTCGGGCCGATCATTCGAGTGTCGCCGGGGTTGCTCAATACCGAAGCGCACATCGACAGGTTGATGGAACTGATGGCCAGCCGGCTCTGACCCACCGCTTTCAAGCAGCGAGAACTCGTATGAAAAGCCCCCTCAAAAACCTCGGCGCCCTGATCCTGCTGGGATTGCTCGGCAGTACCGTGCCAGGCTTGGCCCAGGCCTATACGGCGCCATTACCGGGCAAAGTGTTCAAGGATTGTCGTGACTGCCCGGAAATGGTCGTGTTGCCCGCCGGCACCTTCACCATGGGCACCCCGGACAACGAAGTCGGCCGCGAGCCAGATGAAGGCCCGATGCATGAGGTGACGTTCGACAAACCCTTCGCCATGAGCCGCTACCAGATCACCGCCGGCGAATGGAACCAATACATGAAGGAAACCGGCATTACCCTGCCCGATGGCGACCCCCGCCCCGGCCGCGCGTGCAGCAACGGCAAGCCGAGCTACCCCCAGGGCCCGCGCCAGCCGGCGGTGTGCATGAACTTCGCCGAGGTCAGTGCCTACGTCGCCTGGCTGTCGATGAAAACCGGCCAGCACTACCACATCGTCAGCGAAGCCCAGCGCGAGTACGCGGCCCGTGGCGGATCGACGGGCGCGTTCCCCTTCCCGTTCGACCCCGGCACCGAGTACAGCATCGCCACCCACGCCAACACCTACGGCCCGACCGACGGCTATAGCTACAGCTCGCCGGTCGGCAGCTACCCAGCGAATGCCTTTGGCCTATATGACATGCACGGCAACGTCTACGAGTGGATCGCCGACTGCTACCACCCGGACTACGTCGGCGCGCCCACCGACGGCAGCGCCTGGACCGAGCCCGACTGCGACACCCTGCGCATCCGTGGCAACGACTGGGGCGAAGCACCGGTGTTTTCCCGTTCGGGCAACCGCAACGACATCGACCCGCAGACCCGTGGCGACTGGATTGGATTCCGCGTGGTACGCGACCTGACGCCCAACCTCTGAGCCCTTCCACACCCCCTGTGGGAGCGAGCTTGCTCGCGAAGGCGTCGTGTCAGCCAACATAAAATTTTCTGACCCGCCGCTTTCGCGAGCAAGCTCGCTCCCACAGGGGTTTATGTAACTCCCCAGCCACCAGTCGCCCCGCCTTTAAATTAAGCCCTCCATCAGACGTTCTACTGGGTATCTGCCTCAAGACCCAAGGAACCCTCTGCTCATGACTCAGCCAACGCGCGGTGCAATTCATGAATTGTTCAGCCTCCTGAAACCGTTCCGGCTCGTCGTCAGTCTGTCGATCCTCCTGGGCATGGTCGGCGGCCTGAGCGTGACGGTGCTGCTGGCCACCATCAACAACGCGCTGCATTCGCCGGACGGCCTGACCCAAGGCGTGGTCGCGCTGTTCGGCGGCCTGTGCCTGCTGGCCCTGGGCAGTTCGATCTGTTCGGACATCGGCACCAACTACGTCGGCCAGCACATCATTGCCAAACTGCGCAAAGAGCTGGGGGAAAAAGTGCTGTCGGCGCCCATCGAGCAGATCGAGCGCTACCGCAGCCACCGGCTGATCCCGGTGCTGACCCACGACGTCGACACCATCAGCGACTTCGCCTTCGCCTTCGCGCCGCTCGCCATTTCCCTGACCGTGACCCTCGGCTGCATGGGTTACCTGGCGATGCTGTCGTGGCCGATGTTCCTGATGATGGTGCTGGCGATTGTCATCGGCACCGGCATCCAGTTCTATGCGCAGGGCAAGGGTATCCAAGGTTTCATGGCCGCCCGCGACGCCGAAGACGAATTGCAGAAGCACTACAACGCCATTGCCGGCGGCGCCAAGGAATTGCGCATCCACCGTCCGCGCCGCCAGCGCATGTTCGTCAAGGGCATCCAGGGCACCGCCGATTTCATCTGCGACACCCAGGTACGTTCGATCAACACCTTCGTGATCGCCAAGACCCTCGGCTCGATGCTGTTCTTCGTGGTCATCGGCCTGGCATTGGCCCTGCAATCCTTCTGGCCCAGCGCCGACAAAGCGGTGATGAGCGGATTCGTGCTGGTGCTGCTGTACATGAAAGGCCCGATCGAGCACCTGGTCAGCACCTTGCCGATCGTGAGCCGGGCGCGCATCGCCTTCCGCCGCATCGCCGAACTGTCGAGCCGGTTTTCCTCGCCGGAACCGCACCTGCTGCTCAACGACCAAGGCACCCCGCCGGCTGTGGTCAACAGCCTGCAACTGAACAATGTCAGCTACGCCTTCCCCGCCGCACCGGGCAGCGACGCGTTTCGCCTGGGCCCGGTGAACCTGAGCATCGCGCAAGGCGACATCATTTTCATCGTCGGCGAAAACGGCTGCGGCAAGACCACGCTGATCAAGTTGCTGCTGGGCCTCTACGCCCCGCAACACGGCGAAATCCTGCTCAACGGCCAAGGCATCGACGCACACAATCGAGACGACTACCGCCAGTTGTTCACCACGATCTTTGCCGACTACTACCTGTTCGATGACGTGGTGCAGGGTGACCAGCACATCCCCGAAGATGCCAATGCCTACCTGCAACGCCTGGAAATTGCCCACAAGGTCAGTGTCAGGGACGGCAGTTTCACCACCACCGACCTGTCCACCGGCCAGCGCAAGCGCCTGGCGCTGGTCAATGCCTGGCTGGAAGAACGCCCGGTGCTGGTGTTCGACGAATGGGCCGCCGACCAGGACCCGACCTTCCGCCGCATCTTCTACACCGAGCTGCTGCCGGACCTCAAGCGCCTGGGCAAGACCATCATCGTCATCTCTCACGACGACCGCTATTTCGACATGGCCGATCAACTGGTGCGCATGGAGTCGGGCCGGGTCATCACCGAGCGCGCGACCGCCTGACAACGGTGGTTGCACGCAGGTTGTTGTTTTTTTGAAGTTTGTTTTCCGGTTTAGGCAAAGTGGCCCGTCTAATAATAATTATCATTAACTAAAAAACTGCACACACCCTTCTGGAGCGATTCGAGCAATGCAAAGCCTTACTCTGTCCCGCGCACCCTTGGCATTAGCCATCGATCGGCAAAAGAAATTCCGAACGGTCGTGCCGGGTGCGCTGTTGACCCTGTTGCTGCTGGGCACTTCCCAGGTCGAGGCGGCCCCGGTGAACGTCAATGTGCCGGCCCAATCGCTGGCCAGTGCATTGCGCGAACTGGGCCAGCAGACCAACCTGCAGATTCTCTACAGCCAGGACATGGTCAACGGCATCAAGTCCACGGCGGTGTCTGGCAACATGGAACCGGAACAGGCACTGAAAACCTTGCTGCTGGGGAGCGGCATCAATTTTCAGTTGAATGGCAACACCGTGTCGCTGGTGCCAGCGGTCGGTGACTCCAGTGCATTGCAGCTGGGTGCGACGTCCATCACCGGCGTGGCGTTGGGCCCGACCACCGAAGGCACGCATTCCTACACCAGCGATGAAGTGACCATCGGCAAAGGCAACATCAAGGTCAAGGACATCCCGCAGTCGGTGTCCGTCGTCACGCGCCAGCGCATGGACGACCAGAACATGAACAGCCTGCAGGACGCCATGCGCCAGGTCACCGGCGTGACCATCAAGACCTACAACTCCGGCTCCAGCCTCAACGACGTCTACATGCGCGGCTTCCTCGTCGACCAGGTGCAGGTCGACGGCGTCTCGCAACCCACCGGCCAGGGCGACATGGCCACCAGTTTCGACCTGGCGATGTACGACCGCGTCGAAGTGCTGCGTGGTCCGTCGGGCCTGTACCAGGGCGCAGGCGAACCCGGCGGTACGATCAACGTGGTGCGCAAGCGCGCCCTGGGCAAATTCGCCCTCGGTGGCGAACTGGCCGCTGGCTCCTACGATCACTACCGTTCCATGGTCGATGTCACCGGCCCGCTGAACGACCAGGGCACCGTGCGCGGTCGTTTCATCACCGCCTACGAGAACAACCAGTCCTTCGTCGACTACGCGCAGAACGAACGCCCGATGGTCTACGGTCGCCTGGAATTCGACCTCGACCCGTCCACCACATTGTCTGTCGGCGGCGCTTACCAGAAGAACAACTCCACCCCGGCGTTCGGCTTGCCGGCCTATGCCGACGGCACGTTGCTGGACGTTCCGCGCTCGACCTTCGTCGACGCCAAGTGGAACACCCTGAACGAGAAGGTCTGGGAATCCTTTGCCGAAGTTGATCACGCACTGGACAACGGCGGTCAGTTCAAGACCACCCTGACCTATCGCGATGCCGAAACCCCGGAGCGTAACTTCACCTGGGCCGACGGCGCGGTCGACCCTGCCACCGGTGACAGCTGGGCCGTGGCCTACGACTACTACACCCACATCAAGACCATCGGCGTCGACAGTTTCGTCACCACGCCCTTCGAGTTCGCCGATCGCCGCCACGAGTTCACCCTGGGCGCCGAGTACCAGCACCTGGACAAGGACTTCACCTACGGCGGCGGCGAGTACTTCCCGATCAACGTGTGGGATCCGGGCAGCATCGACATTCCCCGCAACGACTATGCGCACGTCAACGGCAACTGGTCCAAGTCCGACCAGTACGGTGTCTATACCCGTGCGAAGTTCAACGTCACCGACTGGCTCGACGTCATCGGCGGCAGCCGTGTGACCTGGTACGAAGCCGACGCGAAGAACGCCAACGCCTTCTTCAACAACTTCGGCGAAGCCCACACCAGCATCAATCGCAAGGTCGTGCCGTACGGTGCCATCATCGGCAAGATTACCCCGGAACTGTCGACCTACTTCAGCTACACCGGCGTGTTCAAACCGCAGAGCGAAATCGGCACGGACGGCCAGCCGGTCGGCCCGCGCGAAGGCAAGCAGTACGAGATCGGCCTCAAGCGCGAGTTCTACGACGGTCGCCTGAACGCCAGCCTCGCGGCCTTTCGCATCTACGATGAAAACCGCGCCGAATACGACAACAGCTCCGGTGCCTACATGACCGAAGGCAAGGCACGCAGCGAAGGTTGGGAAACCGAGCTGAGCGGCAACCTGACCGAAAACTGGAGCATCGTCACCGGTTACGCCTACACCTCCACCAAGTTCCTGGATGGCGACGCGACCAACAAAGGCAAGACCTTCAGCACCATCACGCCCAAACACAACTTCAACCTGTGGACCAAGTACGAGTTCACCGACGGTCCGCTCAAGGATTTCAGCGTCGGCGGTGGCGTGCGGGCGGTCAGCGACACTTACTACCAGCGTGACGTGAAGTTCCAGCAAGGCGGCTATGCCATCACCACGGCGCAGGTCGGCTACAAGTTCAACGAAAACCTGTCGTCAACACTGACCGCCAACAACCTGTTCGACCGCAAGTACTACGACCGCGTCGATGCCTCCTGGGGCACCAACTTCTACGGCGACCCGCGCACCGTGACCCTGAGCCTGCGCGCGCAGTACTGATTGCCGGCAGCTATTGCCTGTCAGCCGAGGCGCAGAACCTGTGGGAGCGAGCTTGCTCGCGATGACGATTGCACAGTCAACATCATCGTTGACTGACATTGCGCTATCGCGAGCAAGCTCGCTCCCACAGAAGTTGCAGCGGCCAAAGCCTTGCCCGGTTCTGTTTTCTGTGGTGTGCATGTGACAACTCGGCGCTCTCTGCCTATCCTGCAAGGCAGTCTTTGCCCCCCTCACAACACACCATTCATGGATCGAAAATGGCGACGCCAGCGGATGACCCCAACAGCGCCATCAACGAACAAGGTAGCCGCGCGAAGCTGTCCAGGCCCCTGCCCATCGACCTGCGCGGGCTGATTCTTTTCTTCGTCCTGCTGTCGGTCCTCGCGACGCTGTGCAACAGCCTCTACGTCGCTTACCGGGTGCAGCGTCAGTCCCTGATCCATACGACGCTTGAGGCCAACGCAGCCTATGCCGCAAAAGTCGCTTCCAGCATCGGTGAGTTCCTGAACTCGGCGCACAGTCGCTTGAACTACAGTGCCACGACCCTCGGCCAGCACTGGAACGACCCCGAAGTGCTGCGCAAAGAAGCCATCCGCCTGCAAGCCCAGGATGCCGACTTCAACTCCATTGCCATTGTGGATGCGACAGGCAAAGTCCTGCAGGCCTATCCGGATACCTCGCAGATTGTCGGCGCCACGTTGACGTCGGAGGGCATCCAGCAGGCGCTCAAGGAACGTCGTCCATCGGTCAGCGCCGCTTACGTTTCCGCGGCGGGCAACCTGGTGGTGTTCATTTCACAACCGGTTTTCAACCCGTCAGGGGAGTTCCTCGGCGTCGTCGGCGGCTCAGTCTACCTGCTCAAGCAAAGCACCTTTCATACGATCATCAGCCGTCACTTCCATCACGAAGGGACCTTTGCGTTCATCGCTGACGGTAATCGGCGGCTGCTGTATCACCCGGACCAGAAGCGCATCGGTGAGGTCCTGGGCTGGAGCCTGACGGTCGATGCGGCCTTGCGCGGCGAACGTGGCTCCCTGGAAGGCCCGAACTACAAGGGTGTGCCCATGCTCGCCGGTTTTGCCCAGGTGCCGGACGCCAACTGGGCGGTTGTCGCCCAACAACCCCGGGACCTCAGCCTGGCGCCGCTTGGGCAACTCATGCGCGACATGGTCCTGGACATGATCCCTGCCGGGCTGTTGGGTCTGGGGCTGATTTTGCTCGGGACCACACTGATCGCCCGCCCGTTGCGCCAGTTATCGGCAGCCGCCGACCAGTTGGCCGCCCCGCAAACGACCGAGCAACTGCGGCAAGTCCATGCCTGGTACCGCGACGCATCGGCCATTCGCCAGGCCATGCTGACCGGTGTGCAGTTGCTTCAGCAAAAGCTTGGCCAGCTCAGCCACGAAGCACAAAGCGATCCCCTGACCGGCCTGGCCAATCGAAGGGCCATGGGCGGCGTACTGGATCTGCTGGCAAAAACCGGGCAAGCCTATTCGGTGCTGGCGCTGGATATCGATCACTTCAAAAAGGTCAACGACACCTTCGGGCATGACGCCGGTGATGTGGCCCTGAAATCAGTCGCTGACATACTCAAGCAGAACTCCCGGACCGGCGACCTCGCCTGCCGCGCCGGTGGTGAAGAGTTTGCGCTGATCCTTCCGGATACGCCGCTGGATACCGCCAGGGTCATTGCCGAACGGATACGCGAGCACATCGCGCAGACCGAGGTGCCGCAGGTGGGAAGGCTGACGATGTCCATCGGCGTGGCTTGCCGGAATGCGGACACCCCGATGCCCGAGAGCGTACTGAAGCTGGCCGATGAACGTCTCTATCTGGCCAAGCAGAGCGGGCGCAACCGGGTGATGGCGTAGACGTCGCGTAATGGCCGGGAAAAACCGGTCGATTCAGGCCGTCACTGCGTGGGCTCCTTTACTTCGTCCTTCGAACCACTTGAGGTCGCGGCATCCTTTTGCGCCGCTTGCGAATCGGCACCGGAGTTTGAGCCCGCGGCCTCCTCGCCCTTCTTGTCAGCCTTCTCGTCTTTGGATTCAGCAACCTGCGGCTGGTTGATGCCAGGAACGGCAGCAGGCGGGACAGCGGAACCCGCCGTCGCGCTCTCGGCGACCAGCGCAAAAAAAGAACCCGTCGACAGCAGGCCCGCAGCCATGAGTGCGAGCATTTTCCTGTTCATTATTTGGGTCTCCCCGGTGAGGTGTAAAACCTTGGAAGACCCGGCATCGGGAAAGGTGCTGGCTCGCTGACGAACGGCGAAGGCGCCGGGGTCAGGAACCGACCTTGCTGTCGTGCGCGGCAGCCCGGAGTTGCTCGGTATCGACGCGGACAAACGTGGAGTCCCCGACAGCGGTCAGGACATCCCCGGCGAAAATCTCACAGATGACGCGACTTTTGCGCCCGACATCACCCTCGACTCTTGCCCGCAATGTCAGACGTACGCCCATCGGGGTGGGCTTGATGTACTTGATGCCCAGGTTACCGGTGACGCAGGTGACGTGGGGCAAACTGCCCACTTCGCGCTGTTCGGCGCGGTAGTGATAAGCCATCGCGGCCCAGTTGGAGTGGCAATCGACCAGCATCGCGATCAAACCGCCGTAAACCAGACCCGGCCAGCCGCAATACTTGTCATCGGGCATATGCTCGGCCATGACATGCACCCCGTCTTCATGCCAGAAGCTCTTGATGTGCAGCCCGTGCGGGTTCTGGCTGCCGCAGCCATAACAAACGCCTTCAGGCGCGGCGATGTCTTGAAGCGAAATGTCCTGCGTGGTCATGGCGTGTTCATCCTAGTAGCAGGTGGTTCAAAGCGGGTCAGGTCGCACCGGATCGCAACGGCTGATCAATAAGGAGGAGACGCTTTTCTCTTTCCCGGCGGGAGTGAACGGCGGGTAGCATCGGGCCGATGTCGATATTACATAGCCGATACGCGATGCGGAAGATAGCTCGGCAACCCCCTCCGTGGCTTGAGAACTATTCCTTCAGGCGTGAGAATTGCTGAACCACAAATGCTCCTACGGTGACCGCGCAGGCTACCCACGCACACGCCACCTGCCAATGCCTGAAAGGGCCGAGTACATCCCCCATCAGAAAACCGGTCGAAAGCAGAAACATAAACAATGGAATGGCCGCCAGGATGACACGTGGAATCGCCATGCCCCACCGCCACCAGGCACCAGGTGCAAAGCGCCGCGCGCCCCAACGAGTCAACACGGTCAGCCCCGCCAGCAAAGGGGCAAAAATAATCAGCAGCAGCGGAAAGATGTAGAGCGTCAACGTGAGTTCGACTTCCCCGCCATCCTCGCCGGGCGTGTAGAAACTTTCCACCCAGATGTCCCTGCACAGGGCGGCGGTGAGATAAATGACGGCGACTGGGGCGATGGGGAATATCAGGCAACTGATGAGGTTTTTTCTAAAAGTTCGCATCGGCTATGTCACTCCACCAACGACTTCATATGCGTGGCGAAATCATCCTGTATCGGCTGGAACCCGCAGCGAAGGTAAAAGGCAGCGCCTTCGGGTGTGTCCGTGGACAGTCGCACAACGCGGAAATGCCTGGACGCCAGTTCCAGCAGTTGCTGCACCAACGCTTTGCCCACATTCTGGCCCCTTGATGCACGTGCGACGTAGACCCGCCGTAATCGCCCTACATCCGATTCGGCAAATTGGTCTGACGAAAGACCGCCTATGGCAACCAGCCGCCCGTTGCGAAACGCCCCGAAAAGACACTCACCCTGCTGATCGAATCGATTGGCACCGCTTTCCCATTCCTCGATCAACCGGGAGAGGAACCTGAAGCCCTCTGCAACGGCCTCCGTTTCCAACTCCCGGAGTTGCGGCGTAATCCCTGAGATTTCAAGTATCGCCAATTGCTCTGTTGGTGTGACCACTTGCAGGTTACTGCCAGACTTATCTGCCTGGTTCGCTTCGCGCCCGGCTTTCAAGACTCACTCTCGGTAGCGTTTACGGGTGTGCACAGCTCAACCAGCGTTCCGTCAGGGCATCGAACGTAAGACACGGTTTGCCCCCAGGGCTTGGCAGTCGGGGCAGCTATTTCGCTAGCGCCTGCTCGGATCGCTTTGGCATGGGCCGCGGGGACATCCTCGGTTACCAGCCCGACTTCGATGCCTAACGGTTTGAGGGATGAGTGCGCCGGGACATGACCGGTGCTGAAGTTCGATGCGGCCAGTTCATCGGCGGCGAATGCCAGCGCGGTTTCGCCGGTTTCCAGTTCGCCATAAGTGCCTGACTCATGGAGGAATCGAACGCTGAGCCCGAAGGCCGATGAGAAGAACTTGAGAGAGGCCTCTACATCCTTGACGTAGATGATCAGGTAGCCAAATTTCATGAACGAACACTCCTTGTCGTGCCAATCGGGCGATGAATTTAGCAGTTTTGAGTGAAGTGTCGAGGGACTGCTTTTTTTGGTTCTTCACGCAGTACCTGTAGGAGCAGCCGGTCGACGCTCGATTGCTGGCGATGTTCTCAAGTGCGCCGCGTTTATCCAGTTCTCACGCGTCATCGTTAACGACCATCGCTGCGATGCGGCGACCCGACAAGCCAGCTCCTACAGGTATTGCGTTATCCGTGTTAAGCGGCCTACAGGTTACTTCATGAAAGCCACAACGCCTTGCGTCGTTGCCTACAGGTACGCCAGAATCCGCCGGCTTGTGCGCCTTGGGGGTGGTCGGTAACTTGGTTCGGGTCACTGATTGTCAGTGATCGGGTTTAGTAGCCCGTCTTACCATCCAAAATCGGTTGCATAAGCGTCCTTCAATCAGGTGTCCGCCTGCATTTGATGGTGGCTGTGTGCATGGCGCCTTCGGGTGCGCCGGATTTGGGTGGTAATCCGGTCTACTAACTTGCGCACAGCCGCCACCCTTCCGTTTAGTAGCGAGACAGGTGCGGCTCAACTGAGAGGTTTACCATCCATGTTCAAGCCCACACCCAATCCGCCGGATTCCGACCCGGCCTCCCCACACGAAAGTCCCGAATCAAGACAAGTCCACGAAACCGCCGAATGCGCCTTCGATCCAGGCCCCAACATCATGGCCACCCCGCGCACACTCAGTACCATGTTCATCGTGAACCCCGAACTCAGTACCGAAACCCTGTTGGTGCACGCTTGTGAGTCGTTGGCGTCGGCCAATGTCATGGCCAACGATCTGGTGGATCATTTACAGGGGACAAGTCGCAATGCGCTGTTGGGGATTGCGCAGGTGATCATGCTGGGGGAACTGGCGGTGAATCGGGCGCTGGATCGGCTTGATCCGCCCTGACCACAATATCCAGATCACCGATAGACCTGTGGGAGCGAGCTTGCTCGCGATGGCGTTGGGTCAGACACATAGATGTTGAATGTACGACCGCTATCGCGAGCAAGCTCGCTCCCACAGGGGTTGTGCTTAACTGATCGACCTCAGGGCAATTCCCACAAATCAGACCAGGCTTTCGCTGATCTGCGCCGCCAGTTGCACCAGCATCCCCGGCACTTCCTGGACCATTTCGCCCATGCGCGCAAAGTCGTGGGTCATGCCGGCCTTCACCTCCAGCGCCAAGGGTTGCCCTGCGGCCCGCAGTTTTTCGGCCCAGGCCAAACCTTCATCGAGCAATGGATCGTACTCGGCCAGCCACAGCACCGTCGGCGTCAGGCTTTCCACGCGCTCGGTGTACAGCGGTGAAAAACGCCAGTCGGCACGATCCGCTTCGCTGCATTGGTACTGCTGGTAGAACCATTCCAGCGTGGTGGCTTCCAGCAGATAGCCTTCGGCGAATCGCGCCAGGGACGGGCGTTCTTTAACCGCGTCGATCACCGGGTACAGCAACACTTGCAGGCGCGGCACCAGCGGCCATCCCAGCGGGTCCTGGGCCATGGCGATGCACAGCGATGCCACCAGGCTGCCGCCGACGCTATCCCCTGCCAGCGCAATGCGCCTCGCGTCCAGTCCCAAGGCTTGGGCACCGGTAACAGCCAGCCAACGCGTTACGTCTTCGGCATCGTTGTAAGCGGTGGGGAAACGGTGTTCCGGCGCCAGCCGATAGTCCGCCGACAACACGGCAAATTCTCCTGCCAGCGCCAGACGCCGGCACAGGGTGTCGTGGGAATCGAGGCTGCCCACCACGTAGCCGCCGCCATGGAAGTACAACAACACCGGGCGTGGCTCGTTGTGCGGTTGCGGTTTGGCGTACAGCCGCGCATTGAGCACATGCCCGTCCCGCGCTGGAAGGCTGACCGCCGTCACCGTCAATGCACCCGTCGGGGTGGCATCGAGCAACTGCGACGTCTGTTCGAATTGCTGTCGGGCTTCGCCAGGCGTCAGCTCGTGCATGGGTTGGCTTTTGCCGCTGAGGCGGCCGAACTCGGCCAGTTCCAGAAAACCTTCGATGTCCGGGTGCAGTGCCATGGGCGGTAGTCTCCAAAAAATAAACAGGCTTGCCCTGGTAAACGAACCGGGAGGGTCGTTCATTAGGGCGAGCCTGTTTTTGTCGCGTGCACGCCCTAGAGCTGCGGCACCACCTCCCGGCCAAGCAGCGCCACCACGGCGTTCAGGCACTCATCCTGCTGCAGGATATCGAAGTGCCCGGCCTTCACCGTTTGCACCTGTCGCAACCGCGGTTGCTGGCGCTCCAGCGTGGCGCGTTCGGCCGTCGGGTTGCCATCGGCCCACCAGCAATGCAGCCCGACTTGCGGAATCGGCAGGGTGTCGACCTGCCGCGACAGTGCCTTCAAGCGTGTGCTGACCATGAACGTCTGAGCCAGCTCATCGGCACCGAGCAGCGCATAACCACTGGCCTGATCGCTTTGGCTGTCGATCACCGCGCGGATGATCCGCGCCACGGCATCGTGGTCCCCCGCCGACTCGGTACTCAACGCCCGGGCGATCACCTCGCCGTCCATGCCCAAGGTTGCACCGAGGAACTCGGCCAGATCCACACGCCACTCATCCGCACTGACAACGGCATTGGCCTGGGTCGGTACAAAGCTGTCCACCAGACCGACGAACGCCACACGCTGGCCCTGCCGTTTGAACAGCTCACTCACCAGCAACGCCAACGCCCCGCCCAGCGACCAGCCCAATACGTGGTACGGCCCCTGGGGTTGTCTGGCACGGATCGCCTCGACGTAGTCGGCGGCCATCTGCGAAAGCGAGGTGTCGTGCCATTGCCGGTCGAGCAGCATCCGGCATTGCACGCCGTACACCGTGCGCTCACCGTCCAGGCGCCGGGCCAACGGCTCGTAATCGAACACCGTGCCGAAACCGGCGTGCAGGCAGAACAATGCCGGCTGATCCGCCACCAGCTGATTGAGCAGCAACAGCGGTTGCGGACTCTGGCGCACGGGCTGCTCATCGACACCGGACAACCCGGCAATCGTCGGCTTGGCCATCATGTCGCGCAGCTTGATCTGGAAATCCGGCTCGTTCAGCGCACGCACTTTCGAGATCACCTTGAGGGTGCGCAGCGAATCGCCGCCCAATTCGAAGAAGTTGTCGGTGATGCCGACCTTCTCGATGCCCAGCACCTGTTGCCAGATGTCCGCCAGCACCCATTCCAGCGGCGTGCGCGGGGCCACGTAGTCACGGCCGGTGAAGGCCGGATCCGGCAGGGCCTTGCGGTCGAGCTTGCCGTTGGGTGTCAGCGGGAAGCGCGGCAGCACCACGACCTGCGTCGGCACCATGTAGTCGGGCAGGCTTTCGCGCAATGCCGCCTGGCAACGCGGGCCGAGGCCATCGTCTTGTGCCGCCACCACATAGCCCACCAGTTGCGGCCCCTGGCCGTTGTCCCGCACGACCACCAGCGCATCGTTGACCCCGGCCTGCTCGCGCAAGCGGGCTTCGATTTCGCCCAGTTCGATGCGGAAGCCGCGCACCTTGACCTGATGGTCGATGCGCCCGACGTAGTCGAACACGCCATCTTCGCGACGGCGCACCAGGTCACCGGTGCGGTACAGGCGCCCGCCTTCAGGGCTGAACGGATCGGCGACGAAGCGCTCGGCGCTCTGCCACGGATGACGATGGTAGCCACGCGCGACACCCCGTCCGCCGATGTACAGCTCGCCGACCATACCCACCGGCAGCGGGTTGAGGTCCATGTCCAGCACGTGCAGGCTGCGGCTGCCGACGCGTTGGCCAATCGGCGCGTACATCGCCTGGCAATGGCCGTCGGCGGCGATCTTCCACAGCAGCGGCGTGACCACGGTTTCCGTCGGGCCGTAGCCGTTGACCAGGTATTGCGGCTTGAGTGTGTGCTTGACCCGCTCGAACGTGGCGTCCGGCACCGCATCGCCACCGAAGCAGTAGATGCGCACCGGCGGCGGATCACCGCCCTGCAGTTCGGCGTGCTCGGCCAGTTGCAGCAGGTACGCCGGCGGGAAGCAGGCGACGCTGATGCGCTGGCGGTGCAGCACGGCCAGGGTCTGTTCGGCGGTCCACAACGTATTGTCGCGAATGACCAGGGTCGAGCCGCTGATCAGCGCGGTGATCCAGCGTTCATGGGCGCCATCGAAGGCGAACGACATGAAGTGCAGTTCGCGATTGCCCGGGTCCATTTCGTACAGCTCGGCGATGGCCTGTACGTGCATGCTCAATGGTCCGTGGGCGACCGCGACGCTCTTCGGCTTGCCAGTCGAACCCGAGGTATAGATCAGGTAGGCCAGTTGCTCGGCGTGCACAGCACGTTGCGGTGCCGGCACCTCGACGTCGAGGTTCAATCGGTCCACCGCGACCATGGCCGTGCCCGGATTCAACTGCGCTGTGTCGCGCAGCCGTTCCTGGGTCAGCAGCAGGCGCATGTCGCTGTCGGCCATCATGTAGCGCAGGCGTTCCTGCGGGTATTGCGGGTCCAGCGGCACGTAGGCGGCGCCACACTTCATCACCGCCAGCAGCGACACCACCAACTCCAGCGAACGCTCCATGAACACGCCGATCACGTCTTCGACCTGCACGCCCTGTTCCAGCAGATGCACCGCCAACGCATCGGAGCGCCGGTCCAGCTCGGCGTAGCTCAGGTGCTCGGCGTCACGGTCGGCATAGCTGAGCACCAGCGCCGTGTGATCCGGTTGCAATCGCGCACGCTGACGGATCAGCTCGTGCACCGGCGTCTCGTCACCGTCTGCCACCACTTGCAGTTCGCCGTCCAGCGCCCGGCCTTCGTCCAGGGTCAGCAGGCCCAGCTCACCGACGGCACGCCCGGCGTCGTCGCACAGACGCTGCATCAGGCTTTCCATGTGGCCGCGCAGGGTTTCGACAGTCGCCAGATCGAACTGATCGCGCTGGTGCATGTACTCGATGCGCAGCCCCTCGTCGAGGCTGACCATCAGGTCCATGGCGAAGCTGGTCAGGCCGAAGTCGGACACGTCTTCGAAGCGCAGCGAGTCGCCGTTCCATTCGCGCAGGGTGCGGTCCACCGGCTGGTTTTCGAAGACGATGATGCTGTCGAACAACGACTGCCCGCCCTGCCCGGCCCAGCGCTGGATATCGCTCAGCGGGGTTTGCTGGAAGTCGCGGATGTCGAGGTTGTAGGCCTGGATTTCGCGCAGCCAGTCACCGACGCGGGCCTCGGTCGGCACGCTGTTGACCACCGGCAAGGTGTTGATGAACAGCCCGAGCATGTTCTCGGAGCCGTTGAGGATTTCCGGACGCCCGGACACGGTGGCGCCGAACGTCACCGTGCGCTGGCCGGTATAGCGCTGCAACAGCAGCAACCACGCGGCTTGCACCAGGGTGTTGAGCGTCACCTGCTGTTGCTGGGAAAACGCCTGCAAACGCGCGGTCTGCTCGGCACTCAGGTGCGTGTAGATCGCGTGGTAACCCGCTTGCGGCGCCTTGACCGGCAAGGCGCGGGCCAGGTGCGTGGCGCCTTCGAGGTTGGCGAGTTTGCCTTTCCAGAACGCCTCGCTGGCCTCGGCGACTTGCTGGCCGAGCCAGTCGATGTAGTCGCGATAGGCGGCCACCGGCTCGTGCTCATCGCCGCTGTAATGGCGCAGCACTTCACCGATCAGGCGCGACACGCTCCAGCCGTCCATGAGGATGTGGTGGTATGTCCAGATCAGGCGATAGCGGTCGTCTTCCAGACGCACCAGCAACAGACGCAACAAGGGGGCGCGATTGAGCGAGAAACCGCGTTCGCGCTCCTCCAGCGCCAGTTGACGGACGCGTTCTGGTTGATCATCCAGCCCGCGCCAGTCCAGCTCGGCCAGCAGCGCAGGCGCATTGCGCCGCACCACTTGCAGCGGCTCCTTGTCGCCTTCCCAGAGGAATGCGGTGCGCAAAATCCCGTGACGCCGGGCAGCATCGGCCCAGGCCTCGCGGAAACGCGCGCCATCCACGCCGCGCACGCCCACTTCGATCTGGTTGACGTACAGCCCCGTATCGCCGTCCTGCACCGAATGGAAGAGCATGCCTTGCTGCATCGGCGACAGCGGATAAACGTCCTCGACTTCGTCCGCCGTCAGTTCCAGCGCCTGATATTGCGCTTCACTCAGTTCGATTTTTGCTGCCGGTGCAACCACAGTCGGCACGGCTTGATCCACCGCGACCGGTTGGGCGACCGTCGCCAGTTCGGCAAGGGTCGGATGGCTGAACACATGCTTGGGCGAAATGCTCAAGCCGGCCTTGCGTGCGCGGCTGACGGCCTGGATCGAGACGATGGAATCGCCGCCCAGCTCGAAGAAGTTGTCGTGCATGCCCACTTGCGGCACTTCGAACAACGCCTGCCACACGGCTTGCAGCGTCGCTTCCACGGCGTTGCGCGGCGCAACGTATTCGCGCACTTGCTGGTCCGGTTGCGGCAATGCGCGGCGGTCGAGCTTGCCGTTGGGTGTCACCGGCAACTGATCGAGCGGCAACACGTGGCTCGGCTGCATGTGCTCTGGCAGCGCGTTGCGCAGGTGTTGCTTGAGACGATCAACAGCGGCATCACCTACGACGTAAGCCACCAATTGCTTGGACTTGCCGACATCGAGGGCGATCACCACGGCTTCACGCACCTGTGGATGCTCCAGCAGGCAGGCTTCGATTTCCCCCAGCTCGATGCGCAAGCCACGGATCTTCACTTGATGGTCGATGCGGCCGACGTATTCGATCACGCCGTCCTCGCGATAGCGCGCCAGATCGCCAGTGCGGTACAGGCGCTCGCCCTGCTCACCGAACGGGCTGGCGACGAAGCGCTCGGCGGTCAGGTCCGGACGGTTGTGGTAACCACGGGCCAGGCCGATGCCGCCCAGGTACAGCTCGCCCACACAACCCTGCACCTGCGGTTGCAGGCTGTCGTCGAGGATGTAGGTCACCAGGTTGGCAATCGGATAACCGATCGGCACGCTGAACCCGCCATCATCGACACAGGTCCAGTGGGTCACATCGATCGCCGCTTCGGTCGGGCCGTACAGGTTGTACAGGCCGACGTCCGGCAGGACGCGGAACAGGCTGTGCTGCAAGTCTGCCGACAAGGCTTCGCCGCTGCACATGATCTGCCGCAGGCTGGCGCAACGCTCGAAGCCTTCGCCCTGGACAAACGCCTGCAACATCGACGGCACGAAATGCAGGGTGCTGACCCGGTACTGCTCGATCAGGCTGACCAGTTGCGCCGGATCGCGATGGGCACCCGGTTCGGCCAGGGCCAGCCGTGCGCCGGTCATCAGCGGCCAGAAGAACTCCCAGACCGACACGTCGAAACTGAACGGGGTTTTCTGCAAGACGGTGTCGCGCCCGTCCAGCGGATAGGCGCCCTGCATCCACGCCAGGCGGTTGTACAAGGCATCGTGACGGTTGGCCGCGCCCTTGGGTTTGCCGGTGGAGCCGGAGGTGTAGATCATGTAGGCCAGAGATTGCAGTTCGACCACGCAGGGCAGGTTTTCGTCGCTCAGCCCTTCGAGCAGCGGCGCCATGTCGTCCAGGCAGATCGCCGTGGTGGCGGCCGGAATCGGCAACTGCTCAAGCAGATGACGCTGGGTCAGCAGTAAGTGCACGCCACTGTCGTCGAACATGTGTTCCAGGCGTTCGCGGGGGTAGTCCGGGTCCATCGGCACGTAGGCGCCACCGGCCTTCATGATCGCCAGCAAGCCGATCACCAGTTCCAGCGAACGCTCGGCAGCGATGCCCACCAACACTTCGGCGCCCACACCCTGGCGGCGCAACAGGTGCGCCAGTCGGTTGGCCTGTTGGTTGAGCTGGCGATAACTCA
The DNA here is from genome assembly GCF_002934665.1 of Pseudomonas laurylsulfatiphila. GTDB lineage: Bacteria > Pseudomonadota > Gammaproteobacteria > Pseudomonadales > Pseudomonadaceae > Aquipseudomonas > Aquipseudomonas laurylsulfatiphila. The sequence continues at coordinate 1,210,133 of NZ_NIRS01000001.1, forward strand.
GGGTCCGGCCGGCAAACACCAGGGCCGGGGCTTCCGGGGTTTGCAGCACCTGGGCTTCAAAGCACTGGTAGACCGGGCGCACATCCGCCCAGCCCTGCACCGTGCGGTTGAAGCCTTCGACCTGCTGCGCCGTTTGCACAGCATCGAGCAGGCTCAAGCGCCCCAAGGGCTGCTGCGGCGCGCAGACCATGGCATCAAGCAAGGCAACCAGCCGCGAACTCAAACCTTCGATAGCCTCGGCGCTGAACAGCGCCGTGTCGTAGTTGAAACGCAGGTCCAGGCATTCGCCCAACTCGGCGGCAATGGCCAGCGGGAAACTGGTCTGGTCGTGGTGATCGATGCCGGAGAATTTCAGCACGCTGCTGTTGCCCTCCTCCAACGCTTGCGCCACCGGGTAGTTTTCGAACACCAGCAGGGTGTCGAACAGCGCCTCGCCGGAATGACCGGCCCAGCGCTGCACGTCCGCCAGCGGCGTGTACTCGACTTCGCGCAACCTGAGGTTGAGCGCCTGGACTTCATCGATCCATTGGCTGACCGTACGCTCGGGGTGCGGCGTGGCGATCACCGGCAAGGTGTTGATGAACAACCCGATCTGCTGCTCGATGCCTTGCAACTCACTCGGACGCCCCGACACCGTGGCGCCGAACGCCACCGTCGACTGGCCGGTGTAGCGCTGCAATATCAACAGCCAGGCGGCTTGCAGCAGGGTGTTGGGCGTGACGCGGGCCTGACGGGCGAACCCGCTCAGGCGCTCGGTGGCCGCGCGGTCCAGGTTGAGGTGCAGGGTGCGATGACCGCTGCACTGTCCTGCAACCGGCCCCGGCAAGGCGCCGGCAAGGCGGGTCGGCTCGGTGAAGGCGTGCAATTGCTCCAGCCAGAACGCTTCGCACGCAGCGCGGTCACGGGTGCCCAGCCAGCTCATGTAATCGCGATAACGACCAACACCCAGCGCCGGCATGACGCCGGAGTAGCATTGCAGCACTTCGCCGAACAACTGCGAGGTGCTCCAGCCGTCCAGCAGGATGTGGTGGTTGGTGAAGATCAGGTGATGGCTGTCATCGGCGGTCTGCACCAGGGTCAGGCGCAGCAGTGGCGCCGCCGTCAGGTCGAAACCGCGCAGGCGATCGTCCTCGGCCAGTCGCTCCAGCGCTTGCGGCAGATCAGGCCGGTCGCGCCAGTCGAGCAGGCTCATCGGCAGCGTGGCGTCGGCCAGGATCACTTGCAGCGGTCGCGAGCCGTTGCTTTCGCTGAAGAACGCCGCGCGCAGCACTTCATGGCGCGCCAGCGTCTGCTGCCAGGCATCGCCGAATGCCTCGACGTCCAGCCCCTGTACATCCACGCGCATCTGCGGCACGTAGGCACCGGCATCCGGGGCGAACAGGCTGTGGAACAGCATGCCTTGCTGCATCGGCGACAGCGGCAGGATGTCTTCGATGCGGCTGGCCGCCAGCGGCAAGGCATCCAGTTGCGCCTGATCGACGCGCACCAGCGGTACGTCGCTCGGGGTCAGGCCACCGGCACCGCTCAGGCAATGTTCGATCAGCCGTTGCAACTCCATCGCATAGGCATCGGCCAGGTGTTGTACGGTTTGCGCTTTGAACAGGTCGCTACTGAAGGTCCAGCTCAAGCGCAGTTGGCCAGCGTAGACCTGGCCGTTGATGCTCAGGCCCCGGTCCAGCTCGGCCGAGGCGCCCTGCTCGGCACCGCCGCTTTCCTTCGCCGGACGCCACGGCGCCTGCTCGTCGAAGCTGGCGTCGAACTGGCCCATGTAGTTGAAGGTGACCTGGGGTGACGGCAGAGCCTCAAGGCCAACGTCGGCCAGATAGCGCAGGATGCCGAAGCCGATGCCTTTGTCGGGCACGGCGCGCAGCTGTTCCTTGACCGCCTTGATGCTCGCGGCCAGGTCGTCGGCCGGGGTGAGCTTGACCGGGAAAATCGAGGTGAACCAGCCGAGGGTGCGGGTCAGGTCGATGTCGTCGAACAGGTCTTCGCGACCGTGGCCTTCCAGTTTGACCAGGGTCGACGATTGACCGGTCCACTGGCCCAGTACCCGCGCCAGCGCCGTCAGTAACAGGTCGTTGACCTGGGTGCGGTAAGCCGCGGGGGCGTCTTGCAGCAGTTGGCGGGTCAAGGTGCTGTCGAGCACGGTTTCCACGCTGATGGCGTGCTGGCTGGCCAGGCTGCCTTGCGGGTTGTCCGCCGGCAGTTGCACCGCGACGTCGTGGTATTGGGCTTGCCAGTAAGCGGCTTGCTGCGCCAGCGCCGGACTTTGCGCATGCCGTTGCAAACGTGCAGCCCAGGCCTGATAGGCGCTGGTCTTGGCCGGCAGGCGCAGCGGCTCGGCCCGACGTGCCTGAGCGTAGGCGGCTTGCAGGTCTTCGAGCAGCAGACGCCAGGAAACGCCGTCCACCGCCAGGTGATGCACCACCAGCAACAGACGCTGGCCTGTCGTGCCCATGTCCACCAGCAAGGCACGCAGCAACGGACCGTCCTGCAAGTTCAGGCTCGCCTGTGCGGCATTACACAGTTCAAGCAGTTCATCGGCATCGGCGGCTTGGCGCTGCCACAGCACATCAGCGCTGCTCCACTGCTCGGCTTGTGCCTGTTGCCAGACACCATCGACCTGACGCAAGCGCAGGCGCAATGCATCGTGATGTTCCAGCAACGCCGCCAGTGCCTGTTGCAGGCAACCGCTATCCAGCGGCTCGCGCAGCTCCAGCAATACCGACTGGTTCCAGTGATGACGGGCCTCGATGCTTTGTTCGAGGAACCAGTGCTGAATCGGCGTCAGCAACACGTCACCGCGCACCGGTCCCTGATCGATGATTAGCCCGGCGCTGCGCACAGCGACTTTCGCCAGGCTCTGCACGGTCTGGTGCTGGAACAGGTCGCGCGGGGTGATGCGAATCCCGGCCTGACGCGCGCGGCTGACCACCTGGATGGAGATGATCGAGTCGCCGCCCAGCTCGAAGAAGTTGTCATCGATGCCTACGCGCTCGAGCTTGAGCACGTCTTGCCAGATCGCCGCCAGCTCGGTCTGCATGTCATCCATCGGCGCCGTGTAAGCCTGCTGCGCCAGCGCCGCATCAGGCTTGGGCAATGCGTTGCGATCCAGCTTGCCGTTGCTGGTCAGCGGCCAGTGCTCGAGTTTGATCAGATGCGCCGGCACCATGTAGTCCGGCAGACCGCCCTGTAAATGTTCGCGCAGGGACTGGCGCAAATCCTTGTCGTCGTTGGTCGCGGTGAACCACGCCACCAGTTGCTGGCTGCCGTTGACCTGCGGTGCCAGGACCAGCGCCTGCTCGATGGCCGGGTGGCTTTGCAGGCGGTCCTGGATTTCCCCCCGTTCGATGCGAAAGCCACGGATCTTCACTTGATGGTCAATACGCCCGGCGTACTCGATGCTGCCATCGGCGCAATAACGCGCCAGGTCGCCGGTGCGATACAGGCGTGCGCCCGGCTCAGCGGCGAACAGGTCCGGCACAAAGCGTATGGCGGTCAGATCGGCACGCTGGTGATAACCCCGGGCCAGACCGGCACCGCCGACGTACAGCTCACCGACGCAGCCCTTGGCCACCGGGTTCAGGCGCGGGTCGAGCACGTACCAGCGCAGGTCGGCGATCGGCTCGCCCAGCGGCGAGCTGTTGGCGCCATCGAGGTCGGCGCGGGACAGCGGGCGGTAGGTCACGTGCACCGTGGTTTCGGTGATGCCGTACATGTTGATCAGCAATGGCTGCCGGTCGTCGAAGGCGTCGTACCACGGCCGCAGGCTGGCCACGTCCAGCGCCTCGCCACCGAACACCACGTAGCGCAGGGCCATGCCTGGCGCGTTGGCGCAGGCGAACGGCATCAACTGGCGGAAGGCCGAGGGGGTCTGGTTGAGTACCGTGACACCTTCATCACTGAGCAAGCGGGCGAAGTCTTCCGGGGAGCGGCTGACCGCGTGCGGCACGACCACCAGCTTGCCGCCGTAGAACAGCGCGCCAAAGATTTCCCATACGGAAAAGTCGAAGGCATAGGAATGGAACAGGCTCCAGACGTCGTCCGCATTGAAACCGAACCAGTGCCCGGTGGCGCTGAACAGGCGGGTCAGGTTGCTGTGGGGCAGCAGCGTGCCCTTGGGTTTGCCGGTGGAGCCGGAGGTGTAGATGACGTAGGCCAGGTTCGCTGCAGCGGTCAGGTTCGGCAGATTGTCGGCGCTGGCCTCATCGAGCCAGTCGCTGGCGTGATCGAGGCAGATCACTTCAATGCCTTCGTTCAACGGCAGGCGTGGCATCAGGGCTGAGTCAGTCAGCAACAGGCGTGTGCCGCTGTCGGCGAGCATGTAGGCCAGGCGATCCTGCGGGTAATCCGGGTCCAGCGGCACATAGGCGCCCCCGGCCTTGAGGATCGCCAGCAGGCTGACGATCATCTCCAGCGAGCGCTCCAGGGCGATGCCCACCAACACGTCCGGGCAGACCCCGCGTTCGCGCAGACGATGGGCGATGCGGTTGGCGCGGCTGTTCAGTTCGGCGTAAGTGAGGGTGATGCCTTCACAGGTCACGGCAATGTTGTTCGGGTGCGCGGCGGCCTGGGCTTCGATCAGTTGATGGGCACACAGGGCATTCGCAGCTTCTGGCGCGTTGATTTCGGCGCTGCGATTCCAATCCAGCAAGGTGGCTTGCTGCTCGGAGGCGTCGAGCATGCCCAGGTCGGCCAAGGCCACACCGGCGTCGGTGCAGATGGCCTGCAACAGGTTTAGCCAGTGCCGGCCGAGACGCTCGATGGTCGCGGCGTCGAACAGTTCGGTGGCATAGACGAACGACGTGTGGATGCCCTCGTCGCTTTCGACGGTGTCGAGCATCAGGTCGAACTTGGTGGTCTTTTCGTCCCAGATCAGCGGTTCGACGCTCAGGCCCGGCAAGTCCCAGCGTTGCGGGTCGCCACTGTGGCGCTGGTGGTTGAACATCACCTGGAATAGCGGCGTGTGGCTCAGGCTGCGCTCCACGCCCAGGCCATCGACCAGTTGCTCGAACGGCAGGTCCTGATGAGCCTGCGCGCCGAGCGCTGCGGCCTTGACCTCGGCCAGCAATTGCACAAACGGCTGGTCGGCCCGGGGCTGGCTGCGCAGCACCTGGGTGTTGACGAAAAAGCCCAGCAGGTTTTCCACGTCCTGGCGGGTACGGTTGGCAATCGGCACGCCGACGCGAATGTCCTGTTCGCCACTGTAGCGATGCAACAGCGTTTGCAACGCTGCCATCAGCAGCATGAACAGGGTGCAGCCTTCGCGGCGGGCCAGCTCGCGCAGTTGCGCCGTCAACGCAGCGGGGATTTTCAGCTCGACGCTGGCGCCCTGCTGGCTCGGGATCGCCGGGCGACGGCGGTCGGTCGGCAGGTTCAGCGGTGGATGCTCGCTGCCCAACTGCCCGCGCCAGTAATCGAGCTGACGCTCGGCTTCACCGGCCTCCAGCCACAGGCGCTGCCAGCGGGCGAAGTCGGCGTATTGAATGCCCGGCTCCGCTAGCTGCGCAGCCTGCCCTGCACTGAGTTGTCCATAGAGTTGGGTGAACTCCTGCAACAGGATCGGCAGCGAGCCGCCATCGGTGACGATGTGATGGAAGGTCAGCACCAGCACATGTTGCCGGGCATCGAGGCGAATCAAGCGGCAGCGCATCAACGGGCCGTGCTGCAGGTCGAACGGCTGCTCGGCGTTGAGGGCGATCTGGCGTTGCAGTTCGATGTCGTCGGCGGCAGTGACCTCGACCAGCGGGGTGTCCATCTGCGGGTGGATGTGCTGCAGCACTTGCTGTTCGTCGAAAACGAACGTGGTGCGCAACACCTCATGACGTTGCACCAGTGTCGCCAGGGTCTGCGCCAATGCATCGCGGTTCAGCTCGCCATTGAGGCGGAAGGCACCGGTCAGGTTGTAGGCCGTGGCCTGGGGCTGCATCTGCCAGAGGAACCACAAGCGCTGCTGCGCGTAGGACGCCGGCAGCGTGTCGACGGTGCGGTCCCGCGGCGGGATCGGCAGTAATTCCAGGGTCAGCCCCTGAGCGTGCATCTTTTGTTGCAACGCACGTCGGGCGTCCGCGCTCAAGTCGCAGAAACGCTGGGCCAGGGTCATCATTCTGTCCGGTGCAGCACTCATTGCGCGTGTTCCTCATCCACTTCGTCGAACAACGCTTCGAGGGCGTCTACATCGTTTTCCTGGTGTTCACTTTGCTCGCGGAACTGCTCGATCTGTGCCGCCAGGCGTTCCAGGGTGTCACCGTCGAAAAACAGCTTGAGCGGGATCGCCAGGTTCAGTTCGTCCTGAATCCGCGCACGAATGCGCGTGGCCAGCAGCGAGTGCCCGCCGAGTTCGAAGAAGCTGTCGTGCACACCGACGCGCTCGACGTGCAGCGCTTCGGCCCAGATTGCCGCCAGGGTTTTTTCCAGGTCGTTGCGCGGCGCGACGAAGGCGCTGCGGCGCACATCGAGATCGAGCAAGGCTTGGCGATTGAGCTTGCCGTTGGGCATCAGCGGGAAACGTTCCAGCACCTGCAAGCGCGCCGGCTGCATGTGCTCGGGCAGCACCTCGGCCAGATGGCTGCGCAGTTCGTTGAGGCGGATGTCGGCGGTGTCCGCCGGGGACACCACGAAGCCCAGCAGCTGCGGGCCGGTCGGGGTTTCCCGGGCGATGACGGCGGCATCCTCGATGCCCGGCGCGCTGCGCATGGCCGCTTCGATTTCGCCCAGCTCGATGCGGAAGCCGCGGATTTTCACCTGGTGATCGACCCGGCCCAGATACTCCAGCACGCCATCGGCGCGATAGCGCGCCAGGTCACCGGTGCGGTACAGGCGTTGGCCCGCCGTCTTTGCAAACAGGTCGGGGACAAAGCGTTCGGCCGTCAGCGTGGCACGCTGCAAGTAGCCCCGGGCAATGCCGGCACCACCGACGTAGAGTTCACCCTCGACGCCCACGGCCACCGGTTGCAGGTCCGGGCCGAGCACGTGAATGCGCATGCCGGCAATCGGCTGGCCGATCGGAATGCTGTCGGCGTCCTGACCGAGCGGCAATTCCCAGGCCGAGCACCACACGGTGCCTTCGGTCGGGCCGTATTCGTTGACCAGTGCCACCCCCGGCAATGCCTCGCGATGTCGCTGCACCAGTGCGTTGCTGCAGGCTTCGCCGGCAACGATGACGCAGGCCAGGGCCTGTTGATCGAGGTGTTCGAGAATCTGTGCGTGGTAGGACGGCAAGGTCAGGTAGTGGGAAACCTCTTCGCGCTGGATCAACTCGGCCAATCGGGCCGGATCCTTGTAGCTGTCCTCGTCCGGCAGGCACAGGGTCGCGCCCTGCCCCAGCGCCCAGAACACCCCGGCCACCGAACTGTCGAAGGAGAACGACGAGAGCATCAGGAACGCGCGCAGCGGCTGGCGATAAAACCCAGTGCGCGCCAGGGTCGAGGCCACGGCATTGGCATGACTGATCATCACACCCTTGGGTTTGCCGGTGGAGCCGGAGGTGTAGATGACGTAGGCCAGGTTCGCGCTGTCGCCCTGAGGCGCAGGTTCGGTTTGCGCGGCGGCCCAGACGTCGGCCCCCGGCATCAAGGAAATTATCCGTTCATGACGCAATGCGTCCGGCAGCGGCTGGCAGGCCAGCACCTGGCGCGCATCGGTATCGGCGAGCATGAACGCCAGGCGCTCGATCGGGTAGTTCGGGTCCAGCGGCAAGTACGCAGCGCCGGCCTTGAGCGTACCCAACAAGGCAATGACGATTTCCAGCGAGCGCTGGCCGTAGACCGCGACGATTTCATCCGCCGCCAAGCCTTGGGCGCGCAAGGTATTGGCCACCTGATTGGCGCGCGCATCCAGCTCGGCATAGGTCAGGCGCTGACCGTTGATACTCAGGGCGATACGTTGTGGATGCAGGCGCGCCTGTTCGACGAACAACTCCTGCAGGAAGCGGCACGGCAATGCCTGCCCGGTGGCGTTCGGGTTGAAGCCCTCGATCAGGCGGGTCAGTTGTGCCGCATTGACCAGACTCGCCTGAGCCAGGGTCAGCTCGGGCGATGCCAGTAATTCACGGCTGAACTCGACAAACTGCTCCAGCCATTCGGCCAGCATCGACTCCGGCAGCGCACCGTCGAGACATGACAGCTGCAACTGCTCGCCCTGGACACGCAGGCGCAGGACTTCGGGGTTGGCGTCGTCCACCTCGATGTCGGCATCAATGGCGGCTTGATAGACGAAGCCGTAACGCAGCGGCGCGGTGCCTTCGGCGCTCAGTTCGAACTCGTTGAGGCAGTCGAGCCAGGACAGCGACTGCTCAACGCTGGCCGCAAAGGTGGCCAAGGCTTGCGTCAGTGTCTGCTGGCTACGGTGCTCGAAGGCCACCGGCAGACGCCGGGCGAATCGGCCGAGGGTGGCGGCGGTCTGCTCGTTGCGACCGTCCACCTGCCAGCCCATCAGCAGTTTTTCCTGCTGGCCGATGCGTGCAACGAATGCGGTCCACAACAACAGCGCCAATTGCTCCGACTCAACGCCCGCATCAACAGCGGCCCGTTGCACGCCAGCCAACCATTGGGCGTCAATCAAGGTGGCCTGACGACGAACCAAGGTGACATCGAGCGCTTTTTCGAAGGGCAAGCGATGGGCTACGGCGAACTGCTGTTGCAGGTTGCGCCAGAACGCGGCGCCCTGGTGACCGATGTCTTCTTCGCGCAGCTCTTGCTGCCAGGCGCTGTAGTCCAGGTATTGCAGCGCCTCCTCGTCTTCGACCAGGGGTTCGCCGCGCAACAGACTGGCGAGTTCAGCCGACAGCACCCGCAGCGAGGCCTCGTCGAAGCTGCACGCCGGGGTCAGCAGAGTGACGATGGATTGCCCTGCTTCGCCCTCGACCTGTGCCACCACCAGCACTTGGTTCGAATCCTCAACCAAGACTTCACGGCTGCGGCTCAAGGCCTCGGCCACCGAAGGCTGGTCGCCCAGCACCGTCAGTGGCAGCGCTTCGCACAGGCTCTGCACCGGCCACTTCATGCCCGGCAAGCGGCGGTACACCGTGCGCAGGGTTTCGTGACGCCGGCCCAGTGTCTCCAGCGCCGCCCGTAACGCCTGGCCATCCACCGGCCTGGCGACCGGCAATGTCAGGGCGGCGAACAGCGGCTGGGCGCCCAGGTCCTGGACGCGCAAATAAAAGGCCTGCTGGGCCGAAGTCTGGAAGACGTCTGTCGAAGGTTCGAGGGCGGTGGTGTTCATGTCGGGTGTCCTTATTCCTGATCCAGGTCGGCGCTTTTCTGCGCGATGGCCATGGCCGTGAGGATTTTTCTGTAGCCGGTGAATTCGTTGCGCGCATGCACGCTGAGGATGTTGTCGAGCAGGACCACGTCGCCCTTCTCCCAGGCGAACTCGACCATCACCTCGCGGTAGATGCCTTGCAGGTGACGGATCACGTCGTCGGGAATCGGCGAGCCGTCGCCGAAGAAGGTGTTCTGCGGCAGGTCTTGCGGGCCGAATTCACGCAGCAGGTTGTCGCGAATGCTGTCCGGCAGGGTCAGCGCGTTGAAGAAGGTGCCGTGGTTGAACCAGAAGCGCTCACCGGTCAGCGGGTGGCGCACGATGGCCGGGCCGTTCTGCCGGGTGCGCAGGCGGTTGCCGGACTTCCACTCGGCCTGGATACCGATCTTGGCGCAGTAGGCTTCGACCTCGGCGCGGTCCTCGCTCTGGAACACGGTCTGCCACGGCAGGCCCATGCCGTCGCCGTAGTTGCGCACGTACATGATGCGTTTACGGGCAAACTCTTCGCGCACCGCCGGGTCGATCCGCGCGAGAATCCGGCGGGTATCGCCGAACGGCGTTTCGCCGCCGGTGGCCGATGGGGTGTCGCAGTAGAAATACAGGTGACGCGGGAACACCGGCGAATACGAGTGCTCGTTGTGCGGGAAGATTTTCTCCGGCGCCGGGTAATCGGTGGAGCTGTAGATCTTGAACTGACCGGTGATCTGGGTACGTGGCGAGGCGCGGAACAGGTACTCCAAGGCGCCGCCGGAAATCGCATCGACGCAGCGGTTGAACTCGCCGATATCGGCCACCTGGAAGCCACGGAACAGGATCACCGCGTGCTCCAGCAGCTTGCTTTCGATCAGCGCGCGATTCTGGCTCGCCCATTCCACCAGGTTCACGCCGGACACGGCCGGACGGCACACCAGCGGCATGCTGTGGCCTTCGAACATCGGCGCAAAACTCACCAGCCGCGTCGGATCGGTGGACAGGCTTTTGCGGGCACCACGACCCATCTTGGGAATGGACTTGGTCGTTGAAACGGTCATAAACCCCTCCAGAAAATGTTGACGGCGGCGCTAAAGGACGCCGTCGCCTGTATCAGTCCGCTGCGGTTGGCGCGGTCGACGCGCCCCGGTTCGCCGAGCGGCGCTTGATCGCCATGGCACCGCCGAGCAGGGCCTTGCGTTGCTCGTTCAAGCGCGCATCGGCACGGCGCTGGACATCGCTGGCCAGGTTCAGCAACTCACCGACCTGCAACGGCTCAGCGCTTACCAACGCCTCGAGCACCGCCCGGATCTGTTCGAATACACATTCCAGCGTGCTCGGCAGGTACTGGCCGGCCGGTGTCTCGAAGCTCAGGTGGATGTGCTGCGCGTCGTTGTAGAACGCAGCGACCATGCCGATCTCGGCGGCCTGACGCCCGGACGGGAAATCCTCCACGTGCAACCCATCCATCGAGGGCAAGCGACCGACGCCTTCCTGGTAAATCAGCTTGATGTCGAACAGCGGCGAACGTCCGGCCCGGCGCGGCAAGCGCAAGGCTTCCACCAGACGCTCGAACGGCAGGTCCTGGTGGTCCGAAGCCTCCAGCACCGCCCGGCGACAGGCCTCCAGCAATTGCGCGGCCGGCTGCCCGGCATCGACTTCCACTTGCAGTACTAGTTGGTTAACGAAGAAGCCGACCATTTCTTCAAGCTCGGCTTGATTTCGGTTGGCGATATCGGTGCCGATGCGCACCCGACTGACCTCGGTACGCTGGCGCAACACCAGGGTGAAACCGGCCAGCAGCAGCATGAACAGCGACAGATCGCGCTGCTGGGCAAAGTCGCGCAACTGCTGGCTGAGTTCGGCACTGAAGGTGAAATGTGCGCTGGCACCTTCCTGCGCGGTGCGCCGGTCGCCATCGGCGGGCAACTCCAGCACCGCTTGCGGCTCGGCAAGGCGCTGCTGCCAGTAGTCGAGTTGGCGTTGCAACTCGCCGCCCTGCTCCAACCACTGGCGCTGCCATTTGGCGAAGTCGGCGTACTGCACGCTGTGCGCCGGCAGTTGCGGGGTCTGGCCACGGTTGAGGGTTGGATACAGCGCGACGAATTCATTGATCAGCACGCGGAACGACCAGTCATCGGCGACGATGTGATGCACCGTCAGCAACAGCACATGCTGGTGATCCGCGACCTGTAGCACCCGCACCCGCAGCAACGGGCCGTGGCGCAGGTCGAATGGCCGCGCGACTTCCTCGCGGGCCAGGTGTTGCGCCTCGACGTCCGGCGCCGGCAGATGCCGCAGGTCGCCGGCCTCGAAGCTCAACGGCAATTGCCGGTGTACCCGTTGCCAGGTCTGGCCGTCTTCTTCGTAGAAGGTGGTGCGCAACACCGCATGACGCTGTACCAGGGTTTCGAAGGTCTGGCGCAGGGCGTCGAGGTTTAGCTCGCCGCGCAGGCGCAAGGCACCCGGCATGTTGTACATCGAACTGTCCGGTTCCAGGTTCCACAGGAACCACAGGCGCTGCTGGGCAAAGGACAGCGGCTGGCGTTCGCCAGAGGTGTCCGCCACCAGCGCCGGGCGTTCACAACGGAGTTGCAGTGTCTGTACCTGTGCGGCGAAATCCTCAAGGCGCGGGTGTTCGAACAGGCTGCGCAGGCTCACCGACAGGCCCATGCGCTGGCGGATCTGCGAGACGATCTGCGTCGCCAGCAAGGAGTGCCCGCCCAATTCGAAGAAGCTGTTCTCGCGGTCGACGCGACTGACCTGCAACACCTGTTGCCAGATCTGCGCCAGCTGGATTTCCAGTGCCCCCTGCGGTGCGCTACCGGTTGCCGCCTCCCAGACTGGCGGGGCCGGCAACGCGGCGCGGTCGAGTTTGCCGTTGCGGTTGAGGGGCAACGCGGCCAGCACCACCAGTTGCGTCGGTAGCATGTAGTCCGGCAGGCGCTCGCCCAAGGCGCGGCGTACGGTGTCGGTGAGTTGTCGCGCATCCGCGTCCAGCTGTTCATCCAGGGCCGGCACCACGTAGCCGATCAACTGCTTGCCGCCGACGCCTTCGTGCACCAGCACTGCGGCTTCGCTGATCATCGGCAGGCCTTGCAGGTGCGCCTCCAACTCACCCAGTTCGACGCGGAATCCGCGAATTTTCACCTGGTGATCGATACGCCCCAGGTATTCCAGTGCACCGTCCTCGCGATAACGCGCCAGGTCGCCGCTGCGGTACAACCGAGCCCCCGGTGTGGCGGAGAACGGATCGGCAATGAAACGCTCGGCGCTCAAACCCGGACGCTGGTGATAGCGCTGGGCGAGTCCCGCATCACCACCGATGCACAACTCGCCGACACAACCGGTCGGCAGCAGGTGGCCTTCGCTGTCCAGCACATACAACGCACGCCCCGGCAGCGCGCGACCAATCGGCACGCCAAGGGGATTGCGGGTATCGGCCAGGGTGCATTCGTGGGTACTGGAAACGACTGTGGCTTCGGTCGGCCCATAGGTATTGAGCAGGCGCACATCGCCCAGACCGGCGGCATGCCACAACTTCAGGCCTTCCAGCGACATGGCCTCGCCACCGACGTGGACCTGACGCAAGCGCCCTTTGTCACGCTGCGGTTGCGCAGCCCACTCTTGAGCCAGCAAGAACCAGTAGGCGGCCGGCAGGTCGGCCAGGGTCACGCCGCGTGCGATGATTTGCCGATAAAGCGTGTCGGTGTCCCACAACTCATCGCCGCGCATCACCAGCGCCGCGCCCACGCACAATGGCGGGTAGCACTGCTCGACAAAGCCGTCGAAGCTGAAGGTGGCGAATTGCAGCACACGGTCTTGCGCTGTGAGTTGTGAATAGTCCGCCGCGATCACGCAAAACTCGCGCAGCGCGGCGTGGGCCAGGCACACGCCTTTCGGGCGTCCGGTGGAGCCGGAGGTGTAGATCAGGTAGGCGAGGTCTTCGGCGCTGGCGAGGTTTTCCGGGTTTTCGGTGGAGTAACCGTCAACGCTCGCCTCCAGCCCCAGGCGCGGCAAACCTTGCGGCAGCGCTACATCGGCGAGCAAGCCCGGTTGCGCCAGCAGCAGATCCATGCCGCTGTCTTCGATCATGTAGGCCAGGCGCTCGGCCGGGTAATCCGGATCGAGCGGCACGTAACCGGCGCCGGACTTGAGGATGGCCATCAGGCTGACGATCATCTGCGCATTGCGCCGCACCGACAGGCCGACCCGCTGCCCCGGTGCCACCCCCTGGGCGCGCAGGCGATGGGCGAGCTGGTTGGCTTGCGCATTGAGCTGGGCGTAGGTCAGGCACTCGTCGCCGACCATCACCGCCAGTGCATCGGGCGTGCGTGCCGCCTGTTGCTCGAAACGCTGATGGGCCAGCAACGGGCTATCGAGTGGCGGCGCGGGTGGACGCGAACCGTTCAACACCTTTGCTTGAGCCTGTGCATCCAGCAAGCTGACCGCGCCCAATGCCTGCTGTGGCTGTGCGACGAATTGCTCCAGCACCCGCAACAGGCTGGCGCCCAACTGGCTGATCTGCACCGCGCTGAACCGGCTGCGGTCGAAGCTGAAATCCAGACGCAGGGTGGCGCCGACTTCGATGCCGAGGGTCAGTGGGTAGCTGGTGATTTCGTGATTGCGCAGCGCGCCGAAGGTCAGGCCCGCCGGCGCCCCTTGCTTGAGGGCTTCGGCCACCGGGAAGTTCTCGAACACCAGCAGGCTGTCGAACAGCGCCCCCTGTTGCCCGGCCCAGCCCTGGATGTCGTACAGCGGCACGTGTTCGAACTCGCGCAGGCTCAGGTTCAGTGCTTGCAGGTGGTTGAGCCACTGGGCCACCGACTGCCCTGCCGGCGGTGCGGCAATGATCGGCAAGGTGTTGATGAACAGCCCCAATTGCTGCTCGATGCCCGGCAGCGGCGCGGAGCGTCCGGCCATGGTGGCGCCGAACGCCACGCAGGATTGGCCGGTGTAGCGCTGCAACAGCAGGCCCCAGGCGCCTTGCAGCAAGGTGTTGAGGGTGATTTTCTGCTGGCGGGCGAAATCGCCCAGGCGCTGTAGCGCGGCGCTCTCCAGGGTCAATTGATGCTCGCCCATGCCGCACCCTTCGACCGGTGTCGGCAAGGCTTGCGCCAGCAGCGTCGGCGTTTCCAGTGGCGCCAGCGCTTGCTTCCAGAACTGTTCGGCGGCCAGCAGCGGCTGCTGTTGAATCCAGCCCAGATAGTCGCGGTATTGCCCCATCGGCCTGGCCAGCGTCTGCCCGGCATACTGCTGGATCACTTCGCCGAGCAACTGCGCGTTGCTCCAGCCATCCATGAGGATGTGATGGCTGGTATAGATCAGGTGCCAGTCTTCAGTGCCTCGGCGCACCAGCACCAGGCGGAACAACGGCGCGGCGCTGAGTTCGAAGCCGCGACTGCGCTCTTCGGCGGCCAGTGCATCGAGGTCGACATCGGCCACTTCGATCACTTGCAGTTGCAGGTCGATCTGGCGATGAATCACCTGATGCGCGCACTCAAGCCCCAACCAGTGGAAGCTGCTGCGCAAGATGTCGTGTCGGTTGATCGCCGCCTGCCAGGCCCGGCCGAATGCGGCCAGCTCCAGCCCCTGGATGTCCAGGCGCAACTGATTGATGTAGGCCTCGGCCTGGGGTTCGTACAGGGTGTGGAACAGCATGCCCTGCTGCATCGGCGTCAGCGGGTAAACGTCCTCGATGGCCGGTGCCGGGACAGGCAAGGCATCGAGTTGTGCCCGGGTGATGCGCGCCAGCGGGAAGTCCGACGGCGTGACCTGGCCTGGCGTTGTCGCGCAGCAATGTTCGATCAGTGCCTTGAGTTCTTCGGTGTAGGCATCGGCCAGTTGTTGGACCGTGGATTCGGCGAACATGTCGCGGCTGAAACCCCATTGCAGCGAGAGCTGTCCGCCATACACCTGGCCTTCCACGGTCAGCCAGTTGGCCAGCGGCGCATCATCGCCCTGGGCCTGACCAGCGCTTTCCGCGGTCGGGACGAACAGCGCAGCCTCATCGAACTGACGGTCGAACTGCCCCAGGTAGTTGAAGGTGATGCGAGGCGCCGGCAAGTCTTGCAGCGTCTGGCGCTGCGCCGGCTCGCCGAGATAGCGCAGCAACCCATACCCCAGGCCTTTGCCGGGAATGGCGCGCAGTTGTTCCTTGATCGACTTGATCGAATTCGCCGCCCCGGCCTCGGGTTGCAGGCGCACGGGAAACAGGCTGGTGAACCAGCCGACGGTGCGGCTCAGGTCGAGGTCGTCGGACAGGTCTTCGCGACCATGGCCTTCGAGCTGGATCAGCGTCGAGCCCTGCCCGCTCCAGCGGCAGATGACCCGCGCCAACGCCGTGAGCAACAGGTCGTTGACCTGGGTGCGATAGGCCGCCGGTGCCTGTTGCAGCAATTGGCGGGTCAGTTCGGCATCCAGTGTCGATACGATCTTGTGCCCGTGGCGCTGCTGCAAGCTGCCCTGCGGATGGTCACACGGCAGGTCCCGGGCATCCGCCAGTTGCGCCTGCCAGTACGGCAGTTGCCCAGACAAGATGCCGGCATGCTGTTGCAGGTGCGCGGCCCAGGCTTGATAGGCGCTGGTTTTCTCGGGCAGCGCCACTTGCCGGTAAGCCTGTTGCAAGTCTTCGAGCAACACCCGCCACGACACGCCATCCACCGCCAGGTGATGGACCACCAGCAGCAGGCGCTGGCTGCCATCGTCGAGGTTGACCAGCAAGGCGCGCAGCAGCGGCCCATTGGCCAGATCGAGGCTGCGTTGCGCTTCATCGCACAGCGCAGTCAGGGCTTCGGCCGAAGAGGCCCGACGCAGCCACAACCTAGCGGATTCGACCTGCGGCCCATGGTGTTGCTGCCAGCCTTGGGCACCGTCGATGAAGCGCAAGCGCAAGGCGTCGTGGTGGTTGATCACGGCGACCAGCGCCCTTTCCAATGCTTGCGGATCCAGCGCTTCCCGGGGTGTCAGCAGCAGCGACTGGTTCCAGTGCTGACGCTGGGCGATGGCCTGTTCGAAGAAGTAATGCTGCGCCGGGGTCAGGATCACCTCGCCGCTGACCGGGCCTTGATCGATGCTGCTGCGGCTGTCGAACGTCGCGACCAATGCCAGGCTGCGCACGATCTGGTACTGGAACAGATCCCGCGGACTGAGGCGAATGCCGGCCTGACGGGCGCGGCTGACCACCTGGATGGAAATGATCGAGTCGCCGCCGAGTTCGAAGAAATTGTCTTCGAGGCCCACAGGTTGCGTGCCCAATACGTCCTGCCAGATCTGCGCCAGCATGGCCTGCATGGCATCCTGCGGTGCGACGAACGCCTGTTGCGGCGCAGCGTCCGGTGGCGGCAAGGCCTTGCGGTCGAGTTTGCCGTTGGCGGTCACCGGCAAGGCATCCAGCGGCATCAGGTACGTGGGCACCATGTATTCCGGCAGGCTGCCGAGCAGCCAGGCCTTGAGGGTTTGCGGCCACTGCGCATCGGCGTCAGCGCTTTCCAGCACCAGATACGCCACCAGATGCTTGCCGCCCTGCACCAGCACCACGGCCTCGCGCACCAGCTCATGCTGCATCAGGCGGGTTTCGATCTCCCCCAGTTCGATGCGCAGGCCGCGCAATTTGACTTGATGGTCGAGGCGCCCGAGGTATTCGATCACGCCATCGGCGCGCTGCCGGACGCGGTCACCGGTGCGGTACAAGCGCGCGCCGTCGTGGAACGGACACGGCACGAAGCGCTCGGCGGTGAGCGCCGGACGCCGGTGATAACTGCGCGCCAGCCCGGCGCCGCCGAGATACAACTCCCCCGCCACGCCGGCCGGAACCGGAAGCAATTGCGCATCCAGCACATGAGTGCGCAGGTTGGCGATGGGCCGGCCGATGGGCACACTGTCGGCGCCTTCGTCGACGCAGGTCCAGTGGGTCACGTCGATGGCCGCCTCGGTCGGGCCGTACAGGTTGTACAACCCGGCACCCGGCAGCTTTTTGAACACCTGCAATTGCGCATCCAGCGGCAAGGCTTCTCCGCTGCAGACAATGCGCTTGAGGCCGGTGCACGCCTCGACGCCCGGCTCGTGGATGAACGCCTGGAGCATCGACGGCACAAAGTGCAGCGTGCTGATGCCGTGGTCAGCGATGAGGCGGATCAACTGCGCCGGTTCCCGATGTGCGCCCGGTGGCGCCACCACCAGACGCGCGCCGGTCATCAGCGGCCAGAAGAACTCCCAGACCGACACGTCGAAACTGAACGGGGTTTTCTGCAATACCGAATCACTGCCATCGAGCCCGTAGGCCTGCTGCATCCAGCACAAGCGGTTGACCAGCGCTGCGTGACTGTTGCCGGCGCCTTTGGGCTTACCGGTGGAACCGGAGGTGTAGATCACATAGGCCAGGTTCAACGGATGCACCTCGACCTGCGGGCAGGCTTCGCTGTAGCCGTCGAGCCAGTCTTGCGGCTGATCCAGGGCGATGACCTTGACGTCGTCGGTGGGCAGCGCGCCGAGCAGGTTGCTTTGCGTGAGCAGCACGCCAATCGCGCTGTCGTCGATCATGTAGGCCAGACGTTCGGCCGGGTACTCCGGGTCCAACGGTACGTAGGCACCACCCGCCTTGTGAATGGCCAACAGGCCAATGACCATGTCCAGCGAACGCTCGACGCAGATCCCCACCAGCACATCCGGGCCAACGCCCTGCTTGCGCAGGTAATTGGCCAGGCGATTGGTGCGGGCATCGAGTTGCGCATAGCTGAGCTGGCGCTCGCCAAACACCAGGGCCGTTGCCTCGGGCGTGCGTCGGGCCTGGGCCTGAATCAGCTGATGCATGCACTGCTCGACGGGATAGACCTCGGCGGTGCGGTTCCAGTCCTGCACCAGCATCTGCTGCTCATCGGCGCTCAGCATCGGCAACTCGCCGATTTTTTGCGTCGAGTCGTCGACTAACGCCTGCAACAGGCGCGTCCAGTGCCGGGCCATGCGTGCGATGGTGTCGGCTTCGAACAGATCGTTAGCGTAGGTCAGCGCGGCGTGCAGCTTGCCGCCCTTCTCCCAGGTGTCGAGGGTGAGGTCGAACTGGGTGGTGCGGCTTTGCCAGTCGATGCTGCCCAGCATCAGGCCGGAGGCGGTGCTGACCGAGGCCATGTCGGCCACGTGCGGCTGGTGGTTGTACATCACCTGGAACAACGGCGTGTGACTGAGGCTGCGCTCCAGTTTCAACGCTTCGACCAGGCGCTCGAACGGCAGGTCCTGATGGGCCTGGGCGCCGAGGGCGGTTTCCTTGACGGCGCGCAGCAGGTCGTCGACCCGGGTCTGGCCGTCCAGCTGTGTACGCAGCACCTGGGTGTTGACGAAGAAACCGATCAGGCCTTCGATTTCCGCACGGTTGCGGTTGGCGATGGGCACGCCGACGCGGAGGTCGGTTTGCCCGGTGTAGCGATGCAGCAACGCGTTGAAGGCGCCGAGCAACAGCATGAACAAGGTGATGTTGTGCTTCTGCGCGGTGCTGCGCAGTTGTTCGGCCAGTTGCGCTTCGACCGCGAATTCATAACGGGTGCCGCGATAGCTCGGCATGGCCGGGCGCGAATGATCCAGGGGCAATTCCAGCACCGGATGCTCATCGCCCAGTTGCGCCTGCCAGTACGCCAGTTGCCGCGCCTGCTCGCCCGCCTCCAGCCAGCGGCGCTGCCACAGGGCGTAGTCGCTGTATTGGATCGGCAACGCTGCCAGCTGCGGCTGGGTGCCCGCATCGAAGGCGTCGTAGCAGCGGATGAATTCGTCGATCAGCACGTTCATCGACCAGCCGTCGGAGACGATGTGGTGCAGGGTCAGCAACAGCACGTGCTCAAGTTCTGCGAGCTTGAGCAAGGTGACCCGCAGCAGCGGACCGGTCGCCAGATCGAACGGCAGCATCGATTGCTGCTCGGCGGTGTGCGCCACGGCCCGTTCGCGCTCCTCGGCGGGCAGTGCACTGAAATCCACCTGTTCGATCAGCAACGGCGCCGTGGCAGGCACTTGCTGCAAGCTATCGTCGACCTGACGCTGGAACAGCGTACGCAGGGTTTCATGCCGCGCCACCAGGCTGGCGAACGCCTGCTCCAGCGCCGACAGGTTCAAGTGCCCGGTCAACCGCACCGCGCCCGGCAGGTTGTAGGCGCCGCTGTGCGGGTCCAGCTGCCAGAGGAACCACATGCGTTGCTGGGCGTACGACAACGCCTGGCGATCCTCGGCCTCGATGCCGGCCGGGATCGGGAAACGGGCGAAATCCACGCCCTCCTTGTGCAAGGCCGCCAGGAACATCTGGCGCTTTTCCACGGGCAACCCGATAAACCGGCGAGCAAGTTTCAAGGAGTCTTCAGCATTCATCTATCGGCATCCGCATCAGTAGGCAGCAGGCGCAAGGGCGCGTCGTCCCTATAAAACGAATGCAGGCGGGAAAAATTAGCGGATCAGGCGAAAGGTGAAGCGCGGAAAAACAGGTTGATAAATACCACTGTGGGAGCGAGCCTGCTCGCGAAGACGGCGTGTCAGTCGACATCAATGGTGTCTGACACATCGCTTTCGCGAGCAGGCTCGCTCCCACAGGTTTTGTGGTGAATTCAGAATAGGGTCAGCCCACCGCCATCAACCCATGCCGCCGATGATGCCCCTCAAGCTGGTCCTTGATCACCCGCAGCACCTTGGCCTCCTGCTCATGGATGAAGAAGTGCCCGCCGGCCAGCATGTCCACCGAGAAACTGCCGCGGGTTTCCTGGCTCCAGCCGATCAATTGCTCGGTGGTGGCGCGGTCGGCCTTGCCGCCGAGCACGTGCACCGGGCACTTGAGCAACGGGCGCTGGATCGGTGCGAAACGCCCGCACAACAGGAAGTCCGCGCGCAGCACCGGCAGGGTCAGGCTCATCAACTCTTCATTGGCCAGGATCTCTTCGCTGGTGCCGTTGAGGGTGCGCAATTGCTCGATCAGTTCGGCATCGGTTTTCGGCTGGGCAAAGCCGCGGTCGTATTCGGCGCGCAAGGTCGGTGCAGCGGTGCCCGAGGCGAACAGTGCGACCGGTTCCGGGTAACCCAGCGAGCGGAACGCGTGGGCCATCTCGCAGGCCAGCAACGCCCCCATGCTATGGCCGAACAACGCATACGGCGCCTTGAGCGTGGCCTTCTGTTCGTGGGCCAGTTGCAGCGCCAGGCGGCGCATGTCGGTGTGCAGGGGCTCGCCATAGCGCGCGCCCCGCCCCGGCAATTCCACCGGTTGCAGCTTGAGCCATTCCGGCAGTTTGCGCCGCCAGCGGCTATAGACCATGGCACTCGCGCCCGAATAGGGCAGGCACAGCAATGTCAGCGGGGTCACCGGGATTTCCTCGAGAGTTGTCTGTATGGAGAACGGATGAGGTGTTCCGGGAATTAGCCATATGAGTAACCCTGTGGGAGCGAGCTTGCTCGCGATAGCGCAGTATCAGTCGACATCATTGGTGTCCGACACGCCGCCATCGCGAGCAAGCTCGCTCCCACAGGGAAATGCCCCACAGGTCGATCTTCATTTCAGATGGCGATAACTCGGGATCGCCGAGCCGAGCACCAGCGCCCCCGCCGCAATCGCCAGCCAGAACCCGCTGCGCGCGCCGAAGGCGTCCACCAGCCAGCCGGAGCCGGCGGCGCCGATCGCTACGCCGATGCTCAGTCCGGTGACCAGCCAGGTCAGGCCTTCGGTGAGTTTGGCCGGCGACACGATCTGTTCCACCAGGGCCATGGCGACGATCAGCGTCGGGGCAAAAAACAGCCCCGCGACAAACACTGCCAGCGACAAGCCGATAATGTTCGCCGCCAGCAACAACGGCAAGGTGGTCACCGCCGTTGCCACGCCGCCGTACAGGAACAGGCGCGCCAGCGGTACTTTCGAACGCAGTGCGCCGAAGGCCAGACCGGCCAGGCACGAGCCGATGGCGTACACCGACAGCACGATGCTCGCCGCCGCCGGTTGACCCTGCTGCTGGGCGAAGGCGACGCTGACCACGTCCACCACGCCGACGATGGTGCCCATGGCGACCATCAACAGCATCAGCAATTGAATGTCGCGCGAGCGAATGATCGAGCCTTGATGGTGATCTTCGTGGGGATGTACCGGCGGCTCCGTGCTGCGCTGCAACACGAACGCGGTGACGCCGACGGCCAGCGCCAGCAAGGCTGCCAATGGCCCGGCCTCGGGAAACGCCACCACACACAGGCCAACGGAAAGCGGCGGCCCGACGATGAAGCAGACTTCATCCAGTACCGATTCCAGGGCGTAGGCAGTCTGCAGCTCGGGGCGACCGCGATACACCTCGGTCCAGCGCGCCCGCACCATCGCCGACATGCTCGGCATGCAACCGGCCAGCGCAGCGAAGACAAACAGCGTCCAGTGCGGCGCCTGCAACCGCGTGCACAGCAACAGCAACAACAGGGCCCCACCGCCGAGCAGCGCCGCCACCGGCAGAATCCGTCCCTGGCCATACCGATCCACCAGCCGCGAGACCTGCGGTGCGCAAAACGCCGTGGCCAGGGCGAACGTCGCCGCCACCGCGCCCGCCAGACCGTAGCCACCCTGCAACTGCGAGAGCATGGTGATCAGGCCGATGCCGGTCATGGAAATCGGCATGCGCGCGAGCATGCCCGCCAGTACGAATGCGCCGCTGCCTGGGGCTTTGAACAACTCGCGATAGGGGTTTGCCATGGGTCAGGTCTCATCAGGGGACTGCACGTTGCCATAACGGCTGATTGCGGGGGAAGCAGCAAATTGTTGATTGAATGTGAAGGCCCCTTCGCGAGCAGGCTCGCTCCCACAGTTGATCGCTGTACGCCGTCCTTTGTGGGAGCGAGCCTGCTCGCGAAGGGGCCAGTACAGACAACGCACGCCCCCGCCAAATGAACTCTCGCCCCCCCAAACCAGTCAGCTACTTAGGCCCCCAGGTTCCCGGAGTTCCGCGACAATGGCTGATCACCCCGAACGCCAAAGCCCCATCGACGCCCACGGCATCATCGGCGACATGCGCAGCGCGGCGCTGGTCAACGACAAGGGCAGCGTGGATTTTTTCTGCTGGCCGGAGTTCGACAGCCCGTCGATCTTCTGCTCGCTACTGGACACCCCCGAGGCGGGGATTTTCCAGTTGTCGCCGGACTTGCCCGACGCCCGCCGCGAACAGATTTACCTGCCCGACACCAACGTGCTGCAAACCCGCTGGCTCAGTGACCGAGCGGTAGTCGAGGTCACCGACCTGCTGCCCGTCGGCGACACCGAAGACGACCTGCCACTGCTGATGCGGCGGATCCGCGTGGTCAGCGGCCGCGCCACCTTCCACATGCGTTGCGCCGTGCGCCATGACTACGCCCGCGCCAGCACCCGCGCGAGCATGGATAAGGATGACGTGATCTTCGAGGCTGCCGACCAGCCGTCCCTGCGACTGCGCGCCGATCAAGCCATGCACATTGATGCCAATGGGGCGGTCGCGCAGTTCACCCTTGAGCAAGACCAGACCGCCCAGTTCCTGCTCGGTGCGCCTGGCGACCCACGCTTCAAGGAGGGTGCCGCCGATCTGTGCCTGATGCGCACCCTGAAGTTCTGGCGCGACTGGATCGGCCAGTCCAGCTACCGCGGGCGCTGGCGCGAAATGGTCAACCGCTCGGCCCTGGCAATGAAGCTGCTGACCTCGCGCAAGCACGGCGCCATTCTCGCCGCGGCGACTTTCGGCCTCCCGGAAAGCCCCGGTGGCGAGCGCAACTGGGACTATCGCTTCACCTGGATCCGCGACGCTTCGTTCACGGTCTATGCGTTCATGCGCCTGGGCTTCGTCGAAGAGGCCAACGCCTACATGCGCTGGTTGCGCGGGCGGGTCAGCGACTGTCAGGGCAAGCCGATGAAACTCAACATCCTGTATGCCATCGACGGTCGCCAGGAGTTGCCGGAGATCGAGCTGACGCACCTGTCCGGTCATGGTGGCGCACAACCGGTGCGCATCGGCAACCAGGCGTACGAGCAGGTCCAGCTCGACATCTTTGGCGAGCTGATGGACGCGATTTACCTGGTCAACAAGTACGGCGAAGCCATCTCCCATGAAGGCTGGAAACACACGGTGGAAGTCATCGACCAGGTCTGCGAAACCTGGGAGCAAAAGGACGTCGGTATCTGGGAAATGCGCGGCGAGCAGTATCATTTCCTGCATTCACGGCTGATGTGCTGGGTCGCCCTGGACCGCGCCATCCGCCTCGCGTCCAAACGCTCGCTGCCCGCCCCGTTCGCCCGCTGGGACCAGACCCGCCAGGCGATCCATGCCGACATCTGGGAGAACTTCTGGAATGAAGAGCACGGGCATTTCGTCCAGCACATCGGCGGCACCGGCCTGGACGGTTCGATGCTGCTGATGCCGCTGGTGCGCTTTGTCAGCGCCCGCGACCCGCGCTGGCTGGCGACCCTGCAAGCCATCGAAAGGAGCCTGGTGCGCGACGGCATGATCTACCGCTACCGCAACGACGACAGCCGGATCGACGGCCTGCCCGGCAGCGAAGGCGCCTTCGCCGCCTGCTCGTTCTGGTACGTCGAATGCCTGGCCCGCGCCGGCCAGCTCGACAAGGCCCACCTGGAGTTCGAACAGTTGCTCAGGTACGCCAACCCGCTGGGGTTGTATGCCGAAGAGTTCGACAGCCATGGGCGGCACATGGGCAACACACCGCAGGCGCTGACGCATCTGGCGTTGATCAGTGCGGCGTGTTTTCTGGACCGCAGGTTGAGTGGGGAGAAGGTTGTTTGGCAGCCGTAAGTACGGATCAAACAATGTTCGAGTTCAGGCAGTAAGTGACTCAAGGCACTACTGGATCTACTCCAGCACTGACCGAAAACCGCTCCCGGTAAGCCTGCGGTGTCACTCCCATGGCCCGCAGGAAGCTGCGGCGCAGGGTTTCTTCGCTGCCGAAGCCGCATTGCACCGCCAGCCGTTTGATCGGCACACCGGTATCGCTGAGCAGGCGCCGCGCGGTTTCGACGCGGATCAGTTCGATGGCCCGGGCGGGGGTCTGGCCGGTGTCTGCGCGGTAGTGGCGCACGAAGCTGCGTTCGCTCATGCCGGCCTGCAAGGCCAGGGTCGGGATGCCAAGGTCCTTGGTCAGGTTTTCGCTGATCCAGGCGTGAAGTTCGTCGAATCGCTTACCTTCCTGTTGCAGGGACAGGGTCACGCTGAATTGCGACTGGCCACCCGGACGCTTGAGAAACACCACCAGTTGCCGGGCGACTTCCAGGGCCATGTTGCGTCCCAGGTCTTGTTCGACCATGGCCAGCGCAAGGTCGATGCCGGCCGTCACTCCGGCCGAGGTCCAGACCGGGCCGTCGTTGATGAAGATCGGGTTGGGTTCGACCTGCAAGCGCGGGTGCTGTTGCGCCAGTTGCTCGCAGCGGGTCCAGTGGGTGACCACGCGCCGGCCATCGAGCCAGCCGCTGGCCGCCAGCAGAAACGCACCGGTACACACCGAGGAAACCCGTCGGCAGCCACGGGCATGCTCGCGCACCCAGGCGACCAACGACGCATCTTGCGCCGCCGCGTAGACGCCCCAGCCACCGGCGATTATCAGGGTGTCAGTGCCGTCATCCGGTAAGGGTTCGGCCAACAGCGCCAGGCCCGCCGACGACATCACCGCCCCGCCGCCGCCGGCAATCACCGTCGGCGCGTAGGGTGGCGGCAGGCCTTGCTGACGGGCAATGTCGTTGGCCGAGGCGAATACCTGCAACGGCCCGGTGACGTCGAGCAATTGCACGTTGGCGAACGCGAGTACATGAATGGTTTTCGACATTTGGCGTAATTCGTGGGGATATTGGCGTATACGCCAAATCCTACGAGCCTACAGTCAAACCGTCCACCCACTTCACGAGAAAAACACCATGACGTTGCAGATCGGCTTTCTGTTGTTTCCACAGGTTCAGCAACTGGACCTGACCGGCCCTTATGACGTACTGGCCTCGCTGCCGGATGTGAAAGTGCATCTGATCTGGAAGGACCTGATGCCGGTCACCGCCAGCACCGGCCTGCTGTTGAAACCGACGACCACCTTCGAGGACTGCCCGGCACTGGACGTGATCTGCGTACCCGGTGGCAGCGGCGTCGGGCCGTTGATGGAAGATGACCAGACCCTGGACTTCCTCAAGGCCCAGGCCGCCAACGCCCGGTACATCACGTCGGTGTGCACCGGCGCACTGGTGCTAGGCGCGGCGGGATTGCTCAAGGGCAAACGCGCCACCACTCACTGGGCCTATCACGAGTTGCTCAAGCCGCTGGGCGCAATCCCGGTAAAGGACCGGGTGGTTCGCGACGGCCATCTGTTGACCGGTGGCGGAATCACCGCCGGTATCGACTTCGCCCTGACCCTGGCCGCCGAGCTGTTCGACCCGGCCACCGCCGAGTTGGTGCAGTTGCAACTGGAATACGCTCCGGCTCCGCCGTTTACGGCGGGCAGCCCCGAGACGGCGCCGGCCAGTGTGCTGGAGGAGGCTCGCCAGCGGGCTGCCGGCTCATTGAAGCTGCGGGCGGAAATCACCGAGCGCGCGGCGGCGAAACTCGACCGTCAGTAAAAAGTGGCGGCAGGAACGCACTTTCTGCCGCCCCGGCTTTTCCTGCGGCCACAAAAAAACCCGCCGAAGCGGGTTTTTCCAAGACCATGACGACTCCTTGTCGCAGCGTTCCTTGCATATGGTCGATCATCCGTGATCCTGAGCACATCCTGTGCTTCAGTGGGTGAGGCCAGAATACGCATCGGATCCAATTTGTAACAGGCGATATCGCTACCATCGCGTGTAAGACATTCGCTATAAGCCACCTTCCGAAAACCCTTAGGCGCCTCAGGTGCCTGGCCTGGAAGCCGCGAGTTTAAAGGCCTCCAGCTGACTTTCGACGGCCAGGCTCTGGTCAGTCACCCTGAAGCTCGTGGGCCTTGGCCTTTTCCACAAGAAACTGTTCGATGTTGCTCATCTGCTCATCCCAACCACGGCTGTCCATCCGGAACGCCTTGAGGCGACGATGCTGGGGAATGTGGTCGAAACCCGACTCGGACACCTTGAGAAGCGTGCCGTCATCCATGTCTTCAAGCTCGAACTTCACCAGGGTAGTGGGTTCCTGGGAGTAATCGAACTCCGGCTCTACCGCATAAGGGTGCCAGCGAAACGAAAACAGCCGTTCCGGCTCGACCCGCTCCACCAGTACATTCCAGCGCAAATGCTCATAACCGGGGTAGGTAATCTGCCCCTGGGTCCACTCGCCTGCCACAAAACGCTTGCCTTGCAGCGCCACGCCAAACCACTGTCCGAACTCTTCGGCATTGGCCAGCACGCGCCAGACCTGCGAACGCTTGGCCTTGAGCAGGATTTTCCTTTCGATGCGATCAGATGCTGGGTTCATAAGTCACCTCCTGTACTTGAACAGTAGGCCAGTAAGACCACAAGACCAACCCTAAAGTTGTACCAATCGGGATGCGCAATCAACCATGCCTGAGATATTCGGTTGCATTTGCGGGGATAAATTCTGGGGCAATCACAAAGTCAGAGGTCGAAACTGCTAACGTTCTCCCTCCAGATCGCCCCACGAAAGGAGTCGTCCATGAAAAACCTGCGCGGCAGTTGCCTGTGTAAAACCATCGAATACCAACTCGATAGCCTCGACATGCCCATCAGCCACTGCCATTGCCAGACCTGCCGCAAGGCTCACGCGGCAGCGTTTGCATCGACCGCCGGGGTCATGCGCGAGCACTTTCGCTGGATCAAAGGCCAGGATCGCCTGAGCCGCTACGAATCGTCACCGGGAAAGTTTCGATATTTCTGTTCGGTCTGCGGTTCACACCTGATGGCCGAACGGCCGGCCCAGCCACACGTGATTGTTCGTGTGGCGACACTGGATGCAGATCCGCAGATGACGCCCCAAGCGCATATCTGGACGTCTCATGATGTGCCATGGCTTGAATACCAATCGGTGGACAAGCATGCGCAGTGGCAAGCGTAGCGGGCTGAATCCGTCACACGGCTACACTGCACCTCAACATTCGGTCACAGCGAGTAATCCGGCATGAACCCACGCTTACTATTGGCATTGACGCCCCTGCTGTTCACCTCCATGGCTGTCGCCGTGGACTGCGACAACGCCAGCAACCAGGCGACGATGAACCAGTGCGCGGCACAGCAGAATGCGGCCGCCGACAAGGAATTGAATGCGCTGTACCAGCAGATCACTTCGCGATTCAAGGGCAACCCGGACAACAAGAAACTGCTGGTGGGTGCGCAGCGGGCGTGGGTTGCGTTCCGCGATGCCGAGTGCAAGTTCTCGGCGTCCGGGGTGGAAGGCGGGAGTGTGTATCCGCTGATCTACAGCAATTGCGTGACGGAATTGACCAAGGCGCGGGTGCAGACGTTCAAGAACTACCTGAAGTGCCAGGAGGGGGATATGAGTTGTCCGGTGCCAGGGGGCTGAGATTTTCAGTGTTTTTGCGGGCCTCTTCGCTGGCAAGCCAGCTCCTACAGTAGATCGTCAGTAGACAGGGATCCATTGTAGGAGCCGGCTTGCCGGCGATGGCGTCCTTTCAGTCGCCGCAATTACCGGACAAATATCTGCGCCGTGGTAATCGCCATGTCCCCGCCCGGCAATTTGATGCTGCCCGTCTGTTTCAGGCTGTCGGCATCGAAGATCGCCACGTCGTTGAACGTCCCGGCCAGGTAGATCTTGCTGCCGTCCTTGTTGAAGGAAATGCAGTAGTAGGAGTGATCAAGCGTCGCCGCCTGGAGCATTTTCTTCTCCTTGATGTCGTACTTGGCCAGGCGATTGAGCACGCCGAACATCAGGTTCGGGTCCTTGGGCGAGCGCATGCCGCTGAAATAGATTTCCGTCAGTGGCCCGAAGTCGGTGGTTTCAGTCTTGCCGGTTTTCAGGTCGACGCTGAACAGGCCGTACAGGTATTCGGCGGTGGCCGGGTCCTGCTTCTTGTCCTTGAATTTCGCGGCGGTGTAGAGCAGCGAGAAATCATGCCGGTAGGTCTGCTGGTTCCACACGTAGAGCACGTCCGGCGCGCTGTAGTTCGGGCGTTTCCAGTGACGGCTGGGGATCAGCACGTCGAACTTGCCGGTCTGCACATTGACCTTGTAGACGTCCGCCCCCGCCACATACAAGGTGCCGTCGTCGCCACTCTGCATGATGGTCAGCTGCCGCGGCGCCGGGAAGCTGCGCACCGGTTTGGCATCCATCCCGGCGTCGGTCGAGTACACGTCCAGCCGAGGCTGCTGCACTTCGTAGCGGTCGTTCATCATCAGCGTCGGGTTGGCGATGGTGAACAGCTCCTTGCCGTCGTGGCTGAGGGTGAAGGCGAACATCGACTTGGCTTTCTCCCCCGGCTTCTGGGTGATGCTGGCGTGGAACACCTGTTTGCAGCTGTCCAGTTCGACGCCGTAGACATCCGCGTAGTGGTTGTTCAGCACGTAGGCGGTCTTGCGGTCCGGCGACAACTGCACGGTGCCGGGGCCGAAGGCGTCGGGCATCTTGCAGGTCTTGTACAAGGTGTCGGTGGCCAAGTCGATCACGTGCAGGTTGTTGGGGTAGTTGGTGGTCAACATGTATTCGTGACCGTCTTGCAACGCGGTGTTTTCATCGGCCAGGACACTGACCGAACAACTGCTCAGGACGGCAAACGCGGCCAGGCCGCAGGCTTTGATGCTGTGCATGCTGGAATCCTTCTTGTTATACGCTGCTTTCAAGGGCATCACTTGTCCTTGGGGAAGACAGTGCCGAGGTTGCGCCAGTTTTCGTTGGACGCCTGGGCATCCTTGTTCCAGTCCGGGTAGGTGCTCATCATGTCGGGCACCTGGGCCGGCCACCAGCACGGGTCGGAGCACCCGTAGAGGTCGGCCTCCATCGGCTGGCACAGTGACGACACACCGCCAAACGCATCGATTTCCCAGCCCGGGTCGGTGGTCGAGGCACAGCCCGCCACGGAGCTCATGGCCACCACTTCCTCAATGCGGTTCTCGTCCGCGGCCTGATCCAGCTTCAACGCTTTGTTATTGATTGCCTTGAGATGTTTCATATCAGTGAGCCTTGCGCGGAGTGATGTAACTGCTGATGAACGCAGGGTTATGGGCCATGATCCGGGTGTAGACCTCGATGCCGAAGTCGACCCAGTCACGCATCAGTTCGCAGTAGTGATAGGTCGGGTGCGTCGGGTCGCCGTAGCGGGCGTAGCTCTCGTGGTAGCAACCGCCGGAGCACAGGTTGCGGATCTGACAGTCTTCGCAGCCGGTGTTGGTGCGGTCCAGGCGCTGGGACAGGAAGTCGTTCAACTCCACCTGCTTGACACCGCTGTGCACGTTGCCGAAGGTCGGCAGGCTCGAACCGGTAAAGCGGTGGCACAGGTTCAGCTCGCCCTTGTGATCGACCGCCAGCATCTTCAGGCCCGCGCCGCACGGCAGGGCCTTTTTGTGGCCTTCGTGGATGTCGGTGATCAACTGGTGCAGGTTGGAGAAACCGATGTTGCGGTGCTCCAGCGCCGCTTCCAGGTAACGCCGACCGAGGCGTTTCATACTGGCGAAGACTTCGATCAACTCGTCGCTGGTCAGGTTGAACGTGCTGATGTCGCCAGACGTCACCGGGGCAAAGCCGACTTCGGCGAAACCCAGCTCGTTGAACAGGTGATCCCAGATGGTTTCAACGTCGGTCACGCCGGTGGTCAGGGTCACCCGCGCGCCCACCGGACGGCTGTTGTAGCGCGACAGCAGCATCTCGGCCTTGCGCCGCACCACGTCATAGGTGCCCTGCCCGCCCACGGTGATGCGGTTGCGGTCGTGCACGGTCTTCGGCCCGTCGATGCTCACCGACAGCCCGAAACGGTGGGCGTTGAGGTAGTCCACGGTTTCTTCGGTGAGCAGCGTGGCGTTGGTGGTCATGACGAATTCGACGAATTTGCCGGCCTCGCGAAAACGCTTCTCACAGTAATCGACCATGTACTCGATCAGCTTGCGGTTGCTCAGCGGTTCGCCGCCGAAGAACACCACGGTGAAACGCTCTTCATCCGGGGATTCGCGCAGCAGCATTTCCACCGAGGCGATGGCCGTTTCGACGTCCATTTTCTTGCCCGCCGACGGCTTGTCGAGGTCTTCCTTGTAGCAGTAGGTGCAGCTCAGGTTGCAGCCGGTATTGACGTTGAGCACCACGGTGTTGATCGCCGTGCGCTCGACCCGTTTGGTGGCGATGTCCGGGGTCAGCGGCGAGCCGTCGCTGACCAGTTCCAGGGCCATCAGCTCGCGCAGGGTCTCGGTGATCTCCTCGCCATTGAAACGCGCGGCCAGGCGCTGGATCAGGTCGTCCGAGGAGCAGCCGGGACCGCGCAGGGTATCGATGATGGTGCCCGTCAGTTCATCGCTGGCGAACAGCGAACTGCTGGGAATGTGAAACAGCATGCGGTCGGCATCGACCTGCACTTCGTGCAGGTTGCGTTCGACCAGATTCAAGATAGCGCCCATTGCAAACCTCCTGTGCAGGCCCCGGTTTGCGGGGCTTGCGGTCATTCCGAAAAAGTGTCTGAAACCGTTTTGGTCAGCCAAGCTCAGGTTTCAACATCACGGAATGGGTGGATTGTTCCAGCGTTGCACGGTCACGATCATGTGGCCTTCGCCGGTCAGGGATTTCCCTGCGTCGTCGACGGCGGCGATCACCTTGAGGTTGCCGGCATTGTTGGTGGACATCTTGCGTGCCGGGTTCGGCCCGGCATCGCCCGGTGTGAACACGCCCGCGTCAGCCCGCATGGTGCCGGCGAACTTGACGTCTTCGTCTTCCTTGGCGCGATCGTCGAAGGCTTCGACCTTCCATTGCGCCGGGAACACGCCGATGCGATACGGCTTGCCATCGGCGCCCTTGCCCCAGGCTTCCGCGTCGAATCGGCCCTGGACCTTCGGCGTCGAACCGCCACCCTCGCCAATCCGTGCCACCGAGAATTCAGGCACGACCTTGACTGCATCGATCTTGCTGTACACCGACAGGCTCGGGCCTTTCAGCGTACCGACGGTGACTGCACGCGCGCCCGGCTGGGCATTGGCGGCGGCCTTGAGCTTGACCTTGATCTGCTCCGGACTCTGCGAGACGACTTCGACCACTTCCACGCCTTTGCCGAAGTTCGGCTTGCCGGAAAGACCGCTGCCGATCAGGGTCACTTCGGTTTCGCTGCCGGCTTTCACGTAGCCCGGTTGCACCGCCAGCAAACGCTGGGAACCCTGTTTGGCGGCGACGAAGTCCAGGCCGCGCTCGTCGTGTTCGGCCTCGAACATGCGGCCCTGCATGGCATTGCCTTGCGCGGCGAACACCTGGCGCATGGTCACGCCATCGATGGTCACGTTGCCGCGCCATTCATAGCCGGTGTAGAGAATCGCGCTGCCGTCACCATTGAACGGGCTGCCGTCGGCGTACTGGCCCTTGACGCTGACCTTGAAGGTGTCGCTGCCATCGGCGGTTACGCTCATGACACCGGCCAGTTCACCTTTGCCCGGCAAGTGACCGCTGAAGCTCCAGTCACCCGCCAGCGCCTCGCTTTTCGGTGCAGCGCTCTGCCATTTTTTCCAGGCCGGGTTGTCCAGCGGATAACGCTTGGCCAGCAGCGGCACCATCTCTTTGCGGGCCAGATCGAACCAGTCGCGGTCGCGGGCAAGCGCCTGGTATTCCAGCGACGGCCATTGGCCGAGGTGGAAGTTCACCAGGCGTTCCCATTCCTGGGCAGGACGCCGTTGCAGGGCCACCCGCGCACCGGAGTGGCAGCGACCGCACATCTGGCTGGTCTGGTCATCGAAATTCTCGACGGTGTTGAGCCGGCGCTCCAGCGCATAGCGCACGCCGTCGGTTTCGCTCGGCGCCAGGCCCTGGGTGTCGGCCAGGTATTTGACCAGCGTGCGACGGTCGTCGTCGCTGATCTGCAAACCGTGCATGGTCTGCATCCGGGCAATGCTCATCAGCCAGCCTTCCGGCGTCTTGCGCTGGTGACTGATGCGGCTCAGGCCGTTATCGGCTTCGGGGGTATGACAGCCCTGACAGGTTTCCTTGAGGATGGTCTGGGCGTCGCGGGCTGCCAGGCTATGAGGCGAATGCAGCGCTACACAAGCGGCTACGGCCAGCAGGCTGGCGCTCATGCCTGATCGGAGTTTTCTCTTCATCAACGTCGAACCTCGCACGGTGCGTTCTTATTGTTGTGGCTATCGTTTTTATGGTTTCTGCCGTCGGCGGTGAACCGCTGGCGGAGGCAAGAGAAACGTCTGCGATGAGCAATACACGGAGCGTGCCAGCTTATGAATACCTCAATGAATCAATGATTTGCCGGAATCAACAGGGGTTTTGCCAGTCATGCCATCGCGGCAACACGTTCAATTTCGCGACAACTGTTGCACTCTGAGACGAGCATAGGTGAGCCTGCGGAGGGCGGATGACCTTCTATCAATTCGCTCGTTTTTTGTAGGAGCTGACTTGCCAGCGATGGACTCCCAGGCAACGCAATCACCCTGCAAGAACGCGTCATCGTTAACGACCATCGCTGGCAAGCCAGCTCCTACGGGGTGCTGCGAGTGTGTCAGTGGCGTCTCAGTTTGCGACAGTCCAGCACTCGCTCATGCGCTGCTTTTTCCGCCGAAGCCTGCTGACGCGGCGCTTTCGGCAAACTGGCACAGCCATTGCGAAAGACCTCGCCACACGAACAAGACGAGGTTTCATCATGTCGCTCCCAAACCTGCTTCCCGCCACTTCGGCATTCATCCAGCGCGCCCCGCGCATGCTCATCGGCGGCGACTGGGTCGAGGCCGCCGACAGCCAGACCATGCCCCTGCACAATCCGGCCACCGGTGAAGTGCTGTGCGTGGTGCCACGGGCAACGCCGGAGGATGTCGATCGTGCGGTACTTGCCGCGCGCCAGGCATTCGACGATTCGTCCTGGACCCGCACCCGCCCCCGGGAGCGGCAGAACCTGTTGTGGAAACTCGCCGACCTGATGCAGCGCGACGCCGAACTGCTGGCGCAACTGGAATGCCTGAACAACGGTAAGAGCGCGGCCGTGGCCCAGGTGATGGATGTGCAACTGGCCATCGACTTCCTGCGTTACATGGCCGGCTGGGCGACCAAGATCGAAGGCTCGACGGTTGACGTGTCGGCACCGCTGATGCCCGACGATCAGTTCCACAGCTTCATCCGTCGTGAAGCGGTGGGCGTGGTCGGTGCCATCGTTGCCTGGAACTTCCCGCTGCTGCTGGCCTGCTGGAAACTCGGCCCGGCCCTGGCCACCGGTTGCACGGTTGTACTCAAACCGGCCGATGAAACCCCGCTGACCGCACTGAAACTCGCCGAGCTGGTGCTGGAGGCCGGTTATCCCGAAGGCGTGTTCAACGTGGTCACCGGCACCGGCATCACCGCAGGCTCCGCCCTGACCCACAACCCGCTGGTGGACAAGCTGACCTTCACCGGCTCCACCGCGGTGGGCAAGCAGATCGGCAAGATCGCCATGGACTCCATGACCCGGGTCACCCTGGAACTGGGCGGCAAGTCGCCGACCATCGTCATGGCCGACGCCGACCTGAAAACCGCCGCGGCCGGGGCTGCCAGTGCGATTTTCTTCAACCAGGGCCAGGTCTGCTGCGCAGGTTCGCGGCTGTATGTGCAGCGCAAGCATTTCGACAATGTGGTGGCGGACATCGCTGGAATCGCCAACGCGATGAAACTCGGCAACGGCCTGGACCCGAGCGTTGACATGGGACCGTTGATCTCGGCGCGCCAGCAGGAGCGCGTTTACGGGTACATCGAGAAGGGCCGGGAAAGCGGCGCGACCATCGCCTGCGGGGGCGAACAATTCGGGCCGGGGTTCTTCGTCAAGCCGACGGTGATTGTCGATGTCGATCAGAAGCACTCATTGGTGCAGGAAGAAATCTTCGGCCCGGTGCTGGTGGCGATTCCGTTCGACGACGAAGCCGATGCCCTGCGCATGGCCAATGACAGCCCCTACGGCCTGGGGGCGAGCATCTGGTCGAATGATCTGGCGGCGGTGCACCGGATGATTCCGCGCATCAAGTCGGGATCGGTGTGGGTCAACTGCCACAGCGCACTGGACCCGGCGTTGCCGTTCGGCGGCTACAAGAT
Organism: Pseudomonas laurylsulfatiphila; assembly: GCF_002934665.1. Taxonomy (GTDB): domain Bacteria; phylum Pseudomonadota; class Gammaproteobacteria; order Pseudomonadales; family Pseudomonadaceae; genus Aquipseudomonas; species Aquipseudomonas laurylsulfatiphila. The sequence continues at coordinate 1,244,488 of NZ_NIRS01000001.1, forward strand.
GTCCGGGGTCGGGCGTGAGATGGGGTATGCGGCGATCGAGCATTACACCGAGTTGAAGTCGGTGTTGATCAAACTTTGATAGTCGGCGCTCTTTAGGCCGCCATCGCGAGCAAGCTCGCTCCCACAGGGTTTTGCGTCGATCTCAGGATCATGGCTCAACACAAGTCCACTGTGGGAGCGAGCTTGCTCGCGATGAGGCCGGTCGAGACGGCTCAAATGTCAGGGTTTGAATCCCTGAGCCAACAACCAACTCCTGACCATCCTTCCCTGTTCTGTGGTTAACCCAGCCAACACCTGCTCAGCCGGTTCACTGCGCAATCGCCGCACCAGCGGCGCCACCTCCACCCCCTGCACATGCCAGATCCCCAGCGGTTGATCCACCGTTATCACCACCTCGGCCTCGTCGACAAAACCATCGCGCAGCACCGGTGCGCGTTCGATTCTCAGGGCATTGAAGTTAGCCTCGGCATGGGCGATTTCAGCATCCGGCCATTGCCGTCGTGCCTGCCAGAAGGGCTGATCCAGCCAACGCTGCTCATCGGCATAAAAATCCCGGCCGATCCGCGCGAACCGCAGGAACAGCTGTTCCACCCGCTGCTGGTGGAAACGCCGGGCCAGAGCCGCTCGCTCAGGTTTGCACAACAGCGTGTTGATCACCGTCGGTGCCTGCAACGCCGAGGAGAGCGATTGAAAGATGCCATTGCCCGACAACGGGTCCACAGCCATCGCCGCATCACCGACCCGAATCCAGTTATCGCCGCACACCTGCGGGTTGAGAATCGCCGTGCTGCTGCGGGCATGCAGCTGTAGATCCAGCTCGGGTTCGCCGCCGAAAAAACCACGGGCCACCGCCGACTCCCCACGTCTTTGCCGGCAGTAATCGAGCAACATGGCCTTGCCCGGCAACCCGGCACTGGCCACGTCCACCGTCCATTGCCAGTAACACTGGCCGTCGGCCCTTCGCGCCATCCATGCCCAGCCGTCCGCAAGGCTTTCCACGGCGCTGGCGGTGCTGCCCGGCGTACCTTGCCAGCGATTGAGCAGACTGACGGTCTCGGGGCCACGCAAGCCCTTGCCGATAGCGGGTGCCTGACGTCCTCGGGCTTCCACGAGAAACGGCGCGAGCAGCGGTTCGTGTCCGTCGATTTCGATTCGGTGGCCATTGGCCGATGACTGAACCCTGAGCACCCGGCCTTCGATCAGCTCGACCCCCGCAAGGCGCAAATCCTCACGCAGGCCTCGGTCAAACACCGGACGGTCGAGCAAGTACTCGATGTTCTGCGCATGGTGCTGGCCGTTCCAGCTCACCTGGCGTTGAGAAGGCAGCGCCGCCTCCGTCAACGCCTGATGCAGGCCCGCGCTGCGCAAGGCATCCAGAACCCGCACGGACACGCCTTCAAGCGCCGCAAACCGGCGCCATTCGCTGATCAGCGTGACGCCATGGCCAAGCCGCCGTAGCCCCAGTGCGACAGCGGCTCCAGCCGGTCCGGCGCCAAGAATGACGATATCCGTCATGGCCCGAAGCGCCGTTCAGGGCCACGGTAACGGGCATGGTCGCGCAACCACTCGATGATTTGCTCGTTGCTGGCATCAGGCTGCTCGACGAGGAACCCGGCGATGTGCCCGCTCAACGCGGCGCAACCGAGGCTCGCCCCGGATTGCCCCGGGTACGTGCCATGCACACAGGCGGCGAAATCCGCCTGGGCGCTGTTGAGCCACGACCATTCCTGCTCGGCGCAGCGCGCATCGCCGGTCACCCGCAACACCTGCGGATAGTTGGCCGGAAACACCCCTTCGCCCTGGGCCGGACTCGACGCACACAACAGAACGCCCCGGGCCACCGCCGCCGCGCAGGCCGCGCGCAACAGGCTGCGATCCTGGCGCAGGCCGAGGCTCAGATTGATCAGTCGCACGTTCTGCGCCACCAGCCAGTCAATCGCCGTGGCGATCTGCAAGGCGCTGGTGACACCGCGCTGGTCGAACACCTGGGCCACGCAAAACAGCGCCGAGGGTGCACGCCGGCCAATCGCCTCGATCACTGCACTGCCATGCCCCAGCGGATCGTCGCGCAAGTCGCCCTCGGCCAGGCCATTTTCGAGCAATGAAAAGCGCCGACCGGCGATCACTTGCACCCTTTGCGCCGCTGAATGGCCGCTGTCCACCACACCCACGCGCAACTCAGGTTTCATGCAGCACCGTTTTCGAGGTCAGCACGCCGTCGAGCAATTCGAACCGCAGATCGGCATCGGCCAGGGTTGAAGGGCGATGGCTGATCAGGATGCGCGTGCGTGCGGCAAACAAGCGGTCGATGGCGTCGATGACTTCGCGCTCGGTGGCTTCGTCCACCGCTGAGGTCGCTTCATCGAGCACCAGAATCAAAGGGTCCTGCAACAGCGCCCGGGCAATCGCGATGCGCTGCTTCTGCCCACCGGACAATTGCTGGCCGCGCTCGCCCAGCGGACTGTCGAGGCCCTCGGGCAAGGACTCGATCAGGCTGTCGAGTTGCGCCAGGCGCGCCACTTCGGCAATCGCTTCGCGGCTGGCGTCCGGCACCGCGTAAGCCAGGTTGTCGGCGAGGCTGCCGCGAAACAGCACGATGTCCTGACTGACGATGGCAATGCGTCGACGCAACTGGAACAGGTCCAGCTCGCGCACATCGACGTCGCCCAGCAGTACCCGTCCCGATTGCGGATCGTGATGCCGTTGCAGCAGGTCGATCAGGGTGGATTTACCGACGCCCGAACCGCCGCTGAGGGCCACTTTCAAACCGTAGGGAATCCGCGCTTCGATACCGCGCAGGGTCGATTGGCGACCGGGATGGGCGAAGTGCACGTTGTCGAACCAGAGATCGCCGCCATCGGGCATCGGCTGTGGTCTGGCAGGCGTCGACACGGTCGGCTGTTCGCCGCGCAACTCCATGACCCGGCCGAGGCTGACGGTCATCCGCTGAATCGCCACGTAGAGCCCGAGCAGGCTCTGTACCGGCCCCACGGCCATCCCCAGGTAGGTGGAAAACGCAATCAGCGCACCGAGCTGCCAGGTGCCCTGCACCACCCAGTATCCGCCGATCAGGAAGGCGCAGGCCCGGGACAGCGAGGTCAGCGTGCCGGGCACGGCCTGGGTGAAAAACTCGGTGACTTGCAGGCGCAGCAACTGGCTCATGTAGCCCTGCCCCAGCGTTTCAAGGCGCCGCGCTTCGCGCTGTTGCTGGCCGGCGGACTGGATGAACTTCATCACCGGCAAGGTCTCGACCATGAACGACGACATGTCCGCCGAACGCTCGCGCAACTGCCGCACATCGCGCTCGACCTTGCGCCGCATCCAGCGCAGCCAGAGGACATCGAGGGGGATCAGTACCAGGGCCAGCAGCGACAGTTTCCACGACAGCGTCACCAGCATCGCGATGGCAACCACCAGGCCAATCACGCTCGACACTGCCGAGAACAGCGAGTCCACAGCGAACCGCTGGATTTCCGCGACGTCGCCATCGAGGCGCGACATCAGGTCACCGATGCGCCGCTGCCCGTAAAAGCTCGGCGACAGGGTTTGCAGATGCCGGTACAGGTCATCGCGCAAGGCAAACAGCATGCGCCCGGACAGGCGCGTGTGCAGGTAGCGGTTGATGCCCGAAAGCGCCGTGCCCAGCAACCCGGCAACGATCATCAGCCCGGCGATCAGCACCAGCATCGGGAAGTTGCGCGCCAGCAGGCCGTCGTCGATCAACAGTTTGGTCAGCCACGGCTGCACCAGTACCAACGCCGAAGCGCAGACCGACAGGCCCAGCAGCCCGGCAATCGCCAGGCGATGGGGGCGCACGAAGCTGTACAGCCAGCGCAGCGACGCCTGCAAGGCCTCGGGGTTCTGGCTGTCGATCAGCCGAACGATCAGGCGTTGCATCAGGAGCGCAACTGTTTGAGCTTGCGATACAGGGTCGCGCGACTGATGCCCAGGGCGTCGGCGGCGGCCGAGACGTTGCCCTGATGCGTGTCCAGGGACTGGCGGATCAGCTCCAGTTCGTTTTCCCGGATGCTGCCGGCCTGGGGCCGTTCGCTGGCGGTCAATTCGTCGAGCATGCTGTCGGGCAGGTGGTCGAGGGTCAGCACGGTATCACCCGGTTCGCGCATGGCCAGCGCGGTGCGCAGGACCATCTCCAGCTGGCGGATGTTGCCCGGCCAGTGATAACCGCTGAGCAAGCGATCGAGATCATCGTGCAGGACCACGGCGGGTGCGCCCAATGTCCCCAGCATACGGCTGACCAGCGCGGCGAAATCTTCGCGTTCGCGCAGGGCCGGGAGCATCACGCTGATGCCGTTGACCCGGTAGAACAGGTCCTCGCGAAAGTGTTTATCTTGCACCAGACGCTTGAGGTCACGGTGGGTGGCGCAAATCAGTGCGACATCGATGTCCTGCTCTTCGCCAGCGCCCAGTGGCGCGACCTTGCGATCCTGCAACACCCGCAACAGTCGGGCCTGCAAGGCCAGGGGCATGTCGCCGATTTCATCGAGGAACAGAGTGCCGCCATGGGCCTGTTGCAGGCGCCCGACCATGCCGCCCCGGCGTGAACCGGTGAACGCGCCTTCGCGGTAGCCGAACAGTTCGGACTCGATCAGGCCCTCGGGAATGGCCGCGCAGTTCACCGCCACGAAGGGTTTGTCGCAGCGTGTTCCGGCCATGTGCAGGGCGCGGGCGATCACCTCTTTGCCGGTGCCGGTTTCGCCCAATAACAGGACCGGCAGTTCGTTGGCCAGCCCTTGACGGGCCATGCGCAAGGCACGGGCGTAACGGCTGTTGCTGCCGGCGAGCGCTTCCAGATTCGGTTGCGCCTTGGCCGGCTTCGCGACAGTGCGCGGCGGGCTGCCGACGTTGATCGAGCGTTGCGGCGCGCGCAGGGTTTTATAGAAGAATTCACCCTTGGCGGTCTGCAGGCTGCCGGTGCCGCCCTGATGCAGGCGCGCCAACAATTGCAGACCGTCGACGCCGAGAAACTCCTCACAGCGCCGACCGACCAGGGCCGAGCGCTCGGCGTGGAGCAACTGACAAGCCTGGGCGCTGACCGCGAGGATCTGCCCGCCAAGGCTCACCGCCAGCAGGCCTTGCCACGGGGATTCGAGGTATTGGCGACGGCTGTGGAAGGCGAGGACGATTTCGTCCGGATAACTGGCGTTGAACACCCGGCTTTCGATCTGGCTGACGGCCATGGCCAGCAGCGCCGTGCTGTCATGGGCACGGCCGAGCGGGCCTTCGCGGGTCAGGTCGAGGACGCCGAGGATGTCGCCCTGTGGGCAATGGATCGGCACCGAAGTGCAGGAAAAATCACTGAGGCGATCCAGATAATGTTCGCCGCAATCGATCAGGGTCGGCCGGGCTTCCACCAGTGCCGTGCCGAGGGCGTTGGTGCCGCGGACTGCTTCGCTCCAGCAGGCGCCGAGGGTGATGTCCTGCAGGCCGCTGCCCTTGAGGCGGTCGGCGCGGCCTTCGACGGCGAGGATGGTGGCGTCGGAGTTGGCGAGGATGATCAGCCCTTCCTTGCCCTGACGCTCGGCCAGGTAATCGATGGCCGGCAACGCGGCGTCGATCAGCAGGCGATTGCTGGCCAACAACAGGTCCAGGCTGGCGCTCGATTCCAGCGCCAGCTCGTGCTTGGCATTGAAATGCACGCCATGGCTCAGGCTGCGCCGCCACGAGGCATCGATTTCCGCACGCAGGACGCCATCCGGCACTTCGCCTTCCAGGTGCAGCTTTTCCCGGGCCAGCCGGGCTTCGCGATGCAGTTTGGGGGAGTTTGTTTTTATTAGCGTCATCAAGCGCTCCGGGTCGTCCGCCCTTGCGCCTTCATACGTCGGCGCCCTGCCTCAATCTTTACGTTAACGTAAGGTCTATGGCAAGTGCCGTAGGGCGTTTGTGTTCCGTCAGGTGGACCGCGTTATCGTTCATCGCTGGCAAGCCAGCTCCTACAGATTCTGCGTTGGCTTCAATATAGTCTTCTACGCGGTCAACTGTAGGAGCCTGGCTTGCCAGCGATGGCGGCATCCCGGGCAGCGCACAACTCAGAGCTGCCACACCTCAGGGCTCACAAAAAACGCCTTGGCATTATCCTCCAGACTCTCCAGGTGATACCCGCCCTCCTGCACGATCAGGCACGGCAACCCGAGGCTGCGGATCCGCTCGCCGAGCACGGCAAACCCTTCGCGGGTCACCGCCACTTTGCTCTGCGGGTCCAACTCGAAAATATCGAAGCCCAGGGACAGCACCAGCACCTCGGCACCGAAGTCCGTCACCGCCTTCAGCGCTACCTCCAGTTGCTCGAGGAAGTCGGCCTCGCTGGCGCCATGGGCCATCGGCAGGTTGAGGTTGAAACCCTCGCCCGCCCCGGTACCGCGTTCTTCGGCAAAGCCTGCGACACCCGGATAGAAGTTGGTCGGATCGCCGTGCACCGAAACGTAGAGCACGTCGTCACGGTCGTAGAAAATCTCCTGAATGCCTTGGCCATGGTGCATGTCAGTGTCGAGCACCGCCACCCGTGCGAACCCGTCGCGCAATACCTGGGCCGCCACGGCCGCATTGTTCACATAGCAGAAACCACCCGCCGCTTCGGCCCGGGCGTGGTGGCCCGGTGGACGGCACAAGGCATAGGCTGCCGGCTCGCCATCGAGCAACGCCCGGGCGCCGGCGATGGCGCTTTGCGCCGACCAGTAGGCCGAACGCCAGGTCTGCTCGCCCACCGGGCAACTGCCATCGGCCAGATAACGCGCAGCCTGGGCGAGTATCCCGCGCAGGGCATTCGGTTCGCGGACGAAGATGTTCGACATCACCTCATCGCCCCAATCCTCGGGAATCTCTTTCCAGCGCTGATGGGCTTCCTGCAAAAACCTCAGGTACGGTGCGCCGTGCACCACCAGCAGCGGATCGAGCCCGGCGTCGGCCGGTTGCTCGACCTTGAAACCCAAGGCATGAGACGCCTGCACCAGGCGCTGCGCACGCTCCGGCACTTCCTGCGGCGTACGCATCTGGCCACGGGAGTAGTAACTGCGTGGATGGTGGAGCAATTGTTCGGGGTGGAAAAAACTGCGCATGGGATTAATACCTGTCAGTTAACAAAAATCTTGAAACCGGCCGCATTCCACTGTGGGAGCGAGCCTGCTCGCGATGAGGTCGGCACATTCAACATTGATGGAGACTGATCTACCGCTATCGCGAGCAGGCTCGCTCCTACAGGGATTGTGTTTAGTCGGCCTTCCCGGCGCGGGCCAACACGGCGTTGAGCAACACATCGGTACCCTGCCGCACATCTTCAGGCAACACGTCTTCCGCTTCGTTATGGCTCAACCCGCCCACGCACGGGATGAACACCATCGCCGTCGGGCAGAACCGCGCCAGGTGGATCGCGTCATGCCCGGCGCCGCTGACGATCGATTGCTGAGCGTAGCCCAGCCCATCCACGGCCTGTTGCACCGCCGCCACGCAGTCTGCGTCGAACGGCGTGGCCGGGCTGATCCAGTGCGGGGTGATCGCCAGTTTCAAACCGCGACTGTCGGCTATCGCCTGAAGCCGCGCACGGACCTGTTGCTCCATCGCCTCGATGGTTTCGTCACGGTGATGACGCAGGTCGACGGTGAAGTTCACCAGCCCCGGAATGGTATTGCGTGAAGACTTGTTGATGCTCAACTCGCCAACGGTGGTCAGGCCTTCGGGGGCGAAGTCCGCCGCCAGGGCTTCGATGGCCTGGATCATCGGCGCCACGCCGTACAAGGCGTCCTTGCGCAGCGGCATAGGCGTCGTACCGGCGTGGGCCGCCATGCCTTCGACCCGCACGTCGAGCCAGCGAATCGCCTGGCCGCCGCTGACGACGCCAATGCTCTTGGCGTTGTCTTCGAGGATCGGCCCTTGTTCGATGTGCGCTTCAAAGTAGGCATCCACCGCGCCCCCCAGCGGGCGCTCGCCGGCATAACCGGTACGCTGCAATGCCTCGGCGACGCTGATGCCATCGATGTCGCGCACCGCCAACGCAGCGTCCAGCGCCATGATGCCGGTGAACACCGCCGAGCCGAACATCGCCGGTGTGAAGCGTGCGCCTTCTTCGTTGGTCCACACCGCCACTTCCAGCGGCTTGCGGGTCTGGATCCCCAGATCGTTCAGGCAGCGCACCACTTCCAGGCCGGCGAGCACGCCGTACACGCCATCGAACCGCCCGCCTTCGGGCTGGGTGTCGAGGTGGCTGCCCATCATCACCGGTGCCGCGTCAGGGTCAGTGCCGGCGCGACGGGCGAACAGGTTGCCGATGGCATCCACGCTCAGGGTCATGCCGGCTTCGCGGCACCAGTGGGCAAAGAGTTCGCGACCGGCCTTGTCCTCGTCGCTCAGGGCCAGGCGGCAGCTGCCGCCCCGGGCGGTGGCGCCGATTTCGGCCATTGCCATCAGACTCGCCCAGAGGCGTTCGCCATTAATCTTCAACATGAGTTTCTCCAGGAAAATTCAAAACGACGATTTCCGTAGGAGCCGGCTTGCCGGCGATAGCGGTTTGTCGGGCGACATCGATGACAATTGTTCCGCCGCCATCGCCGGCAAGCCGGCTCCTACACGTTCAAATGTTCAGGCCTTGGCCAGTTCCAGGCGTTCAGCGCTGGCATGGCGACGGGCAAGGGACAGGACACACAGCAGCGAAGTCGCGGCGATCAGGCTGTAGAACACCGCCATCGGCCACCACTGGCCGGCGAACCTGTGCGCCAGCATCGTGCCGATCAGCGGCGTCAGGCCACCGGCCAGCGCACCGCAAATCTGATACGCCAGGGAAATCGCGGTGTAGCGCACGCGGGTCTCGAACATGCCGCTGACGTAGCCGGCGATCACCGCGTAGAACGACGCCATGCACACCACCGCCAGGGCAATGCCGAGGATGATCAGCGGCGCCTTGGCCGAACTGACCAGTACGAACATCGGGTATGGCGAGGCCATCGCCAGCAGCGACACCAGGCACAGGAAGCGGGTCGCGCCGATCTTCTCGGCGATCCAGGCCGCCAGCGGTTGAATGCAGAACTGGATGATCGCGACGAAGAACAGGCACTCCAGAATCAGCGAGCGTGGAAGTTCGAGTTGCTGGGTGGTGTAGGCAATCATGAAGGTGTTGGTGAAATACACCCCGGCGATCCCCAGGGTGTTGGCGCCGATGCACAGCAGCAGCGGACGCCACGCGGTACGCAGCACCTCCATGACCGGCGCCTGTTCCTTGCGCTGGTTTTTACTGGCCTGCTCGCGGCTGGCGAGGAACTCCGGCGACTCATTCACCCCCAGGCGAATCGCCAGGCCCACCAGCAGCAACAGCGAACTGGCGAGGAACGGCAAGCGCCAGCCCCAGCTCATCAGGTCTTCTTCCGGCAGACGGGTGACGGCGCTGAAGGCCAGCAGCGAGAGGATCAATCCCGCCGGGCTGCCCAGTTGCGCAAACGAAGCGAAGAAATTGCGCCGGCCTTTCGGCGCATGCTCGCCGGCCATCAACACCGCCCCGCCCCACTCGCCCCCCACGGCGATGCCCTGGACGATGCGCAGCAGGATCAGCAGCACCGGCGCCGCTGCGCCGATCTGCGCGTAGGTCGGCAGCAAGCCGATGCACACCGTGACCACGCCCATCATCAACAAGGTGATGATCAGCGACTTCTTGCGGCCGATGCGGTCACCGATATGGCCGAAGACGATCCCGCCCAACGGCCGCGCAAAGAAGCCCACGGCAAAGGTGCCGAAAGCGGCCATGGTGCTGAACAGTTTGTCGTCGGAGGGGAAGAACAGCGCGCCGAACACCAGCGCGGCGGCGGTGGCGTAGATGTAAAAGTCGTACCACTCGATCATGGTGCCAATAAAGGCAGCGGCTGCCGCACGGCGCGGCTGGGACGAAGCTTGAGGCTTCATGGGTCGGGCTCCTTTGGTTATTTTTCTGGCAGGAGGGAAACGGCAAATCCGCGGCGCTCTGACGGCGCCGGTCTGGGGATGATTTTTCGTTCCGGGACCATGATTAGTCAATTTTCTATTTATTATTCGACGTATTACGCAAACTTATAATTGAAGGCAGCGGCAGCCGAACGCGATGTGCAATGCGTAAGCGTTCAGCAGACAGTCAAACGGTGGTAGCAGAATTCAGAATGCGCGGGCCAATCCAGGAGTTCGGCCCCGGATGCCCCATGGGCAATTGAACGGAATGAGAAAGGGAGGGCATCCATTGCCCTCCCCTCCGTGCTCCACGCTCCTTGCGACAGTGTTTGTCAGAACCTCAAGAGGCCAGAATGAAGTCGGCGGCCGAGACGGTGTTCGGGTCCGCCACACCTACCAGGGTGATGGAGCCGGCGCCGAAGTTGAGCAACGTATCCGCACCGAGATCGACCAGGTTGACACTGGTGTTAAAGGTCGCAGCCGTGATGTTGAGTGCGGCGAAATTGAGCAGATCCTGGCCTCCGGCCGCGTTGGCATCAAAGCCGATGATCCGATCGTTGCCGAAGGCCGGTCCGAACACGAAGATATCGTTACCACTGCTGGCATCCATCGTGTCGTTGCCTGCCCCGCCAGCAACACTGTCGTTGCCGGTACCGCCATCGAGGAAGTCGTTGCCGGCCCCTCCCAGCAATGTGTCGTTGGCATCGCCGCCGAAGAGGGAGTCATTTCCCACCCCACCGGTGATGACGTTGTTCGACGCGTTGCCGCTGCCGACGAAGTTGCCGACTCCGGTGTAGAGCAGATGCTCGACATCGGTACCCAGTATGTAGTTGGCCAGTGACGTCTGTACGGAATCCGCCCCCTCACCCGCCGACTCAACTACCAGATCGAAGGCTGAATCGACGATGTAGCCATCGTTGCCGACGCCACCAATCATCGCGTCATTACCCGTACCGCCAGTGAGGATGTCGTTGCCAAGACCACCCAGCAATGTGTCGTTGCCGCCACCGCCGTTGAGGTTGTCATTACCCACCCCACCGGTCATGACGTTGTTCGACGCGTTGCCGTTGCCGGTGAAGTTGCCGGCTCCGGTGTAGAGCAGATGCTCGACATTGGCGCCCAGTGTGTAGCTGGTCAGCGACGTCTGTACGGAGTCCGCCCCCTCACCCGCCGACTCAACCACCAGGTCGAAGGCTGAATCGACGATGTAGCCATCGTTGCCGACTCCGCCGACCATCGCGTCGTTACCTGTACCGCCAGTGAGGATGTCGTTGCCGGCGCCACCCAGCAATGTGTCGTTGCCGTCACCGCCGTTGAGGCTGTCATTACCCACCCCACCGGTGATGACGTTGTTCGACGCGTTGCCGTTGCCGACAAAGTTGCCGGCGCCGAGATAGAGCAGATGTTCGACATTGGCGCCCAGTGTGTAATTGCCCAGCGTGGTCTGTACCGAGTCCTGCCCCTCACCCGACGACTCAACCACCAGGTCGAAGGCTGAATCGACGATGTAGCCATCGTTGCCGGCTCCGCCGAGCATCGCGTCATTACCCGCACCGCCAGTGAGGATGTCGTTGCCAAGGCCACCCAGCAATGTGTCGTTGCCGTCACCGCCGTTGAGGATGTCATTACCCACCCCACCGGTCATGACGTTGTTCGACGCGTTGCCGTTGCCGACAAAGTTGCCGACGCCGAGGTAGAGCAGATGTTCGACATTGGCGCCCAGTGTGTAACTGCCAAGCGTGGTCTGTACCGAATCCTGACCCTCACCCGCCAACTCGACCACCACGTCCCCGACTGAATCGACGATGTAGCCATCATTGCCGGTTCCGCCGACCATCTGGTCATTACCCGTACCGCCAATGAGGATGTCGTTGCCCGCATCACCATGGAGGATGTCGTTGCCGCCCAAGGCGCTCAGGATGTCGTTGCCATCACCTCCGCTGGCGACGTCGTCGCCTGCCGTGCCGGTCCATACATCGGCACCGGCGGTACCGACAAACACATCACTGACCACTGTCGTTGCAGCCGAGGTGACTCGCTCAAGTGTGCCGAGGTCATCGGTGTAACTGGCGACGACACGCAGTTGCTGACCGACCTGTGCCTGGCCGGGCGTGAAGGTCGTGCCCGTCGCGCCGGCGATGTCGGTAAAGATCGCACCGCTCCCCGCCTGCCACTGATGGGCAATCACCGAGGTCGTGGTCCCGTTGGCGTCGGTGAACGCATCCGTAGCGGTCAAGCCCAAGTCTTTCGCCGGGGTCGTATCGCTGATCAGCACCGTTCCAACCGGCAAGACATTGACGGTGCCGGTACCGGCCGGCGCGATCGGTGCGGTCGGTGCCGAGAACACCTCTTCCAGCACGCCGTTGGCGTCCTTGTAGACCGCCCTGACGCGCAGAGCCAGCCCGGCTGCCACGACGAGTTCCGGGATAGCCGGTACGGCGCCGATGAGGGTCGCCGGTGGTGGGACCCTGAGTTCCGAGCCCACCGTGACGGTCGTGCCTTCTGCACGCGCGACCTCGCCGGCGGCAAAGAAGGTGATGTCTTCGAAGACACCCGAGCCCGGGCGCGCTTCGAACTGCCAGAAGTAACTAATCGGCCCGGTGATCGCGCCGCCGGTCGCGGTATTGTTGGCATCGGTGATGTCTGCCGCCGATACCGTCAGCCGCTGGCCGACGGCGGGCGTAGGATCGTCGATCCTCAGCGAACCGACTGGCGCCGCGTTCAAACCGCCGAGCACGAGCGCCTGATCGGAGAACTGCAACCGCTCGATATGGCTGAGGGTGTCGGTCCCGTCCCTGCCAGCGACACTGTCGGTGACCGTAAAGGTGCCGTTGACGTTTTCGATCACGGTGTAATCCGCCAGATTGCCGGAGAACAGCGCCGTGTCGAAGTCGGGACCGGTCGCCGTCAGGATTTCGCGCACGATCTGGAGCTGGCCGGGGTTATAGGTGCCGTTCAACATGAGCGGAACCAGGGGCGTCATGTTGTCGAAGGTAGCGATTTCCGGACCGGTGCCATCGATGTTCTGCCGCACGCTGATGCGCACGTTGAGCCACTTGTCGCCGTCAATCAGGTCGTCGCCGCCGCGGCCCTGGATGATGTCGCTGCCGGCGCCACCCAGGAGGATGTTGCCCCCGTCGAACTTGTCGTCGGCCGTGCCGGCAATGCCATCCGCGCCGTTGCCGGCGCTGCCGACCAGGTCCCGCAGACCGCTGATGAGGTCGAAGTTGGTGAGCACGCTGCCCTTGGCGCCAGCGACGGCGAGCAAGTCGGCAGTGGAGTCATCGCCGCTGAGGAAGTCGGCATGGGCCGATCCCGACAGCCCTTCCACCAGGTCCAGCCGGGCAAGGATCGACGCGTTGGAACCAGGCACCGCCGGTTGATCGAAGAAGCGCAGCCTGGAGTTGAGGTCCATGGTCACGCCGCTCGGATCGTCCTTGTAGGTCGCCCAGTCGTACCCGGAGAACCCGATGAAACGGTCCGCCTCGCTGGGGCTGCCGATCATGATGTCATCGCCGCCCTCCCCGTCGAAGTTGTCCGGTCCGCCATCGCCCATGAAGACGTCGTTGCCATTGATCGGATCGTTGCCGAATGGGTCGAAGTTGTCACCGGCAACGCCATCGGCGGATCCGCCCTGGATCCAGTCGTCGCCTTCACCGCCGCGCGCAAATTCGTTTGCCTTGCTGCCGAGGATGAAGTCGTTGCCCAGGCCACCGCTGGTGTCGGCCGCGTCTTCGCCGGTGACGATGAAGTCCTGCCCGGCCTGACCGAGGATCAGGTTGAGGCCGTTGCCGCCCTGGATGACATCGTTGCCTTCCTCGCCGTGGATGACGTCATCGCCACCCATGTCGGTGATGATGTCGTCACCGGTACCGCCAAAGAGTTGGTCGTTGCCGTAGCCACCATCGATCCGGTCGTTACCGGCATCGCCGTAGACCGTGTCGTCATCCGAGTCGCCGGCAATGAGGATGTCGTTGCCGGCCGTACCGCCCAGCACGACCGTATCGGCGCCGGTGTAGTGCAGGTAGTTGGTATCCGGGCCCGTTGTGTTGGGGTTGTCGCGAATCACCAGCGGCGTGAGGAAGTCAGTGCGCGGTGAGCCAATCGGGTGGTCCGACGGACCAAAAGGATCGGCATTGGCCGGCAGATCGTCGGCGGTGCCGACAATGCCGTCGGGTCCGGCAATCACACTGGGGTTGTACTGATTCGCCTGGTTGACCTCCAACGTGTAGGCCGGCGTCAGGAAGACCCTGGCCGAAAGGTGTGTGGCATCGGTATTGGCCATCACCAGCGAGGCGAACGTGTTGTTCTCCAGTTCGGCGCCAAAGTCCATCGAGGCGGTGCGCTCCAGATAGTAGAAGCGGTCACCGTCCTGGAGTTTCTCCATCTGGTTCTCGAAGACGAAGTTGAAGGTCGAGCCGAGCATGCCGCCAAAGGGCATCTTTTCCTCGGCCAGCCCGCCGACCCAGAAGTCGACGGCATCCAGGCCGGTGATGGTCACATCGTCTGCCGTGTGCAACACGCCGTCCGCACCAGCGTTGCTGGCCCAGGCACCCGTGCTGTTCAGGAAGTCGACACGGTCGGCCGGTGCGGTCGCGCCGCCGAACACCAGGTCCGCAGCTGCGGCGCGTTTGTCCGCCAGCGTGGTAGCGCCGGTGATGGTCGAGTGCGTGCCGTAGGCGGCGATGAAGTTGATCAGCGATTCCGGGTGCTTCATGTGCTGCACGAAATCGGCCCAGCTGGTGTAGGGCTTGAGCTCTGCGTCACCGGTGGGCAAATAGAACTCCCGCCGCGCCGCGTTCAGGGACGGAATGCCGGTATCGCGGCCGCGCGCCAGGTTGATGGCGGGCAGATCGAGCGGCAGGCCCAGCAGGTTGTTGCGCAGGGCTTCGGTGACGAACTCGTCGATCTCGTTGCCCACCTGGCGGGTTACGCCGCGCACGATGGCACCGGCCGCCTCTTCCGGGGTGGCGCCGCTACCCGCGAACTCGAGCGGGTTGAGGAAGGCCTGAATCAGCCCGATATCGCTCGAGGCGAAGTTCGGATCGAGCCGGTCGACCTGCTCCAGCAGCATCGAGTGCCCGAAGCGATAGACGGTGTGTGCGAACTCGGCAACGATGCTCGGATCGATCGCGGTGTCGTACACCTGGCCCGGGGCGAAGAAGGGATCGACCATCGGCTGGATGGTCCGCGCGAACTCCTCGAACACCAGGTGCTGGTACTGCATCTCTGTACCGAACTTCGCCGTCTGGAACAGGCGCTCGCCGTTCCAGTCCAGGGTCGAGGTGTCGGCCGGAACGGCAGTGACGGGCGTCAGCAGCCACTCGTTGAGGAACGACACATCGCCGCTTGCCGCTGTCGCCAGGACCACCTCCTTGGTGTGATCGACCAGGCGGTTGTGCTCATGGTGGAAGATGGAGTGGACGGTGGTCAGGCCGATGTTCTCGTTGACCCGGCCGTCGCCGGCGATGTAGTGCGCGTCCAGCAGTTCGTTGTCGTAGAAGCCCGGTGCAGGTGTACCGCCAACGACATTGTCGGCATCGGGCAGGAGTGCCGCGCCGGTCTGGTCGTCCACCGGAACGGCGGTGTGCGCAATGTCGTTGAGGAAGGCATGGCCAGTGCGCGCGGCATTGGCCAGGCTGATGGGCGCCGCCGGATTGCCTTCAACGAGCACATCGTCGGCCGTGCCGGCAATGCCGTCCGGGCCCAACATCACCACCTGCGGAAAACCGTTCGGACCCTTGATGAAATTGCCGTAGGCGTCGGTTGCCAGTAATGGCACGTTGTTGAAATCGGCATCGGTGAGATTGATCCCGAGCAGGTCATGGGCTTGCGCCTTGACCACCTTCCAGGTGGCCATGCCGCCGATCTCGACGTCATCGGCGGTGCCGAAATGCCCATCGGCGCCCAGATCACGATTGGTGATCAACTTGCCGGTGGCCACCGGATCGCCTGCTGCGTTGAGCTCATAGGCACGCAGGAACACCTGGTGCGAAGGATGCGAGCTATAGGTCTGGTTCTGGTCGACAAACGGCGAGGTGGTGTTGGTGTTCTCGTGGATGTCGTCGGCCGTGCCCAGGATGCCATCGGGGCCGGGCTGATTGGTGGCGCGCGTCAGCACCATGAAGTTGGTCGGGCTACCGGGCACGAACAGCGGGTCATCCGGCTGCAGCGGAATGAACACGGTGCCCGAGCCGCCCTTGGTGACGAGGTCCAGGCCATGGTCGAAGAACTGGCCGAAGAAGGTCATCCATTGGTTGAAGGGCGCGGTCAGGCCCGCGTCGGGACTCACGTTCGGGTCGAAGAAGGTCTCGAATGTCGAGCCGTCGGTGCGGGTTCCGGTCACCACCTGCGCGCCGACCTTGAGGACATCGTCAGCCGTGCCGAGGATGCCATCCAGGCCGGGATCGAATGTGGCCGCGACTGCCGCCGGGTTGTTGGCGGTCTGGTCGACGATCAGGTTGCTGATGGTGCGCGGTTGCGAGTCGATCACCAGGCCGCTGGTCTGGGTGTAACTCGTGCCGGCGTCGGCCGGGCGGAAGTCCGGCGTGGTCAGGCGCGGGAATACGTTATCGGCGGCACCGAACTCGGGATGGAGCAGGTTGTTTTCCGTCCCTTCGACCGTGCGCAAACCGTAGGGCACGCGTATGTTCGGCAGCAGAGAAACCAGGTTCTCACCGGCCGCGTGGTGTTCGGCTATCTTGATCTGGTCAAGGATGAACGCCAGGTCGGATTGCGTGTAACGCACACCGTTGCTGGGGGCACTGGTCTGCGGATCGATCAGCGAAGGCGCTGGTGCGGGAGTTGGCGCCGCGGCCACTACTGCCGTAGTCGGTGCCGAGAATACCTGCTCGGTCACGCCATGATCGTCCGCATAAATGCCTTTGACGCGTACAGCCAGGCCGGCAAGATCCGACGTCACCGTGAGCGTGGGCGCATCCGCTCTGGTAAAGCCGATACCGATGCGGCCTGGCCCGAGGATGATGTCCTCGAACACGCCCGAACCCGGTGTCGCTTCAAACTGCCATATGTAACTGATGGAATTGTGGATCGCCCCGCCGGCGTTGTCCGCATCGGTGAGGCCTGCCGCCGACACGGTCAGCGTCTGGCCAACGGTCGGCGCGGTGTTGTCCACTGTCAGCGCGCCCACCGGCTCAGCGTTGAGCCCGGGTACGAGGACCATGGACTGATCGGAGAACTGCAGCCGTTCGATGTGGGTAAGACGGTCGGTTTCTTCCTTGCCGACATTGTCGGTCACGGTGACGATGTCGTCGGCAAAATCGAGCGGCGTGGCGTTATCGTTGACGGTGATGGTGTAGTTCGCCAGCGGGCCCATGAAGTTGACGGTGTCGAAGCCACCCACGCCCGGCAGGATCTCCCGCACGGCGACGAGTTGCCCCGGATTGTAGGTACCGTTCAACATCAGCGGAATCATCTGCGTCATGCTGTCGAAGCTGGCGATCTCCGGCCCGGTGCCATCCAGATTCTGATGCACGCTGATGCGCACGTTGAGCCACTTGTCGCCGTCGATGAGGTCGCTGCCGCCACGGCCTTCGATGATGTCGCTGCCATCGCCGCCGAGGATGATGTTGCCCGCGCCGAACTGATCGTCGGCCGTGCCCCCGACACCGTCGGCCCCGAAACCGGCGCTGCCGACAAAGTCCCGCAGGCCGCTGACAAGATCGAAGTTGGTGAGGATGCTGCCCCTGGCCGTGATGTTGGCGATGATGGCCGCGTTTTGTTCATCGCCGCGCAGGAAGTCGGAGAAGGCCGAGCCCGACAGGCCCTCCACTTCCGCGAACCGGTCATAGACCGCATCGGGCGATTGCCCCACTGCGCCCACGATATCGCCTGCAGCATTGGGCACCGCGTGGTAGGGACTGAAGAAAGGAACGACCATGTCGACGGTCACGCCGTACTTGTCATTCTTGTAGGTGGTCCAGTCGAACCCGGACATCCCGTCCATCTTGTCCTGGGCATCGCTGGCGACGAAGGTGTCGTCGCCACCTTCACCGATCATTTCATCGAATCCGCCGGTGCCGATGAAGATGTCGTTGCCGGGCACATCGTCGGTCAGAGTCGGGCTCATGTTATCGCCCGGTGCACCGTCCTGGGTGCCGCCCTCGATCCAGTCGTCGCCTTCGTTGCCGGTCGGCGCGAGGTTGACCTTGGCGCCGAGGATGAAATCGTCGCCCGCGCCGGCGAAGGTCATCGTGATGTCTTCGGTGGTGATGATGAAGTCTTTGCCAGCGCCGCCGAAGACCAGGTTGTTGAGGCCGAGGGTCGAGTTGCCGGCCTGGATGACGTCGTTGCCGTCCTCGCCGCGCAGGGTGTCGCTGCCGCCGATGTCGGTGATGATGTCGTCGCCGGCACCGCCAAAGACGTTGTCGTTGCCGTAGCCACCGTCGAGCCGATCGTTGCCGGCATCGCCATAGACCGTGTCGTCGTCCGAGTCGCCGGCAATAAGGATGTCGTTGCCGGCCGTACCGCCCAACACGACTGTGTCGCTGCCGGTGTAGTGCAGGTAATTGGTATCGGGGCCCACTGTGTCCGGGTTGTCGCGGATCACCAGCGGCGTGATATGGTCAATCCTTGGTGAGCCGATCGGGTGCTCTGACGGGCCAAACGGGTCGGCGTTGGCGGGCAGATCGTCGGCCGTGCCGACGATACCGTCCGGACCGGCCACCACACTCGGGTTGAACTGGTGCGTCGTGTCGACCTCCAGGGTGAAGGCCGGAGTCTGGAATATGTTAGCCGCCAGGTGTGTGGCGTTGCTGTTGAGCATCACCAGATTGGAGAACGAGTTGTTCTCGAGTTCAGTGCCGAAGTTGAGTCCTGCGGTGCGGGCCAGATAGTACAGACGGTCGCCGTTCTGCAGGTTTTCCAACTGGGTTTCGAAGACGAAGTTGAAGCTCGAACCCAGTTGGCCGCCAAAGGGCATTTTCTCTTCGGCCAGGCCGCCAATCCAGTAGTCGACGTTGTCCAGGCCGGTGGTGGTCACGTCGTCTGCGGTGTGCAGAATACCGTCCGCACCGGCATTGCTGCTCCAGACGCCGGTACTGTTCAGGAAGTCCAGGCGATCAGCCGGCGCCGTGGCGCTGCCGAACACCAGGTCTGCGGCCGCAGCGCGCTTTTCCGCCAGCGTGGTGGCGCCGATGATGCTCGAATGCGTGCCATAGGCGGCGATGAAATTGACCAGCGATTCCGGGTGCTTCATGTGCTGCACGAAATCGGCCCAGCTCGTGTAGGGGGTCAACTGGCTGTCGCCGGTCATGTGGTAGAACTCGCGCCGCGCCGCGTTCAGCGACGGGATGCCAGCGTCGCGACCGCGCGCCAGGTTGAGTGCGGGAAGGTCGAGCGGCAGGCCGACCAGATTGTTGCGCAGAGCATCCGTGACAAACTCGTCGATTTCGTTGCCGACCTGCCGCGTGAGGCCGCGCACAATGGCGCCAGCCGCCTCCTCCGGCGTGGGGCCGCTTGCAGCAAACGCGAGAGGGTTGAGGAAGGCCGCGATCAGACCGGTCTGTTGATTGCCCGGGTCAACCGGATTGCCATCGCCGACGACGTTGAAGTTGGGGTCGAAACGATCGACCGTCTCCAGCAGCATCGAATGGCCGAAGCGAAAGACCGTGTGCGCGAACTCGGCGACGATCGCCGGATTGACGGTGGTGTCATTGCCCATGGGGGCCAGGAACACGTCCACTTGCGGCTGGATGGTGCGCGCGAACTCCTCGAACACCAGGTGCTGATACTGCATTTCGGTGCCGAACTTGGCGGCCTGGAACAACCGCTCGCCGTTCCAGTGCAGGCCCGCGATGTCGGCCGGCGTCACTGGCAGCGCTGTCAGTTGGCCGTCGGGCAGCAGCCACTTGTTCAGGAAATCAAGGTCGGCGGAAGCCAGCACTGTCTCCTTGGTCTGGTCAATCAGCCGGTTGTGCTCGCTGTGGAAGATCTCATGCACCGTGGTCAGGCCGATGTTCTCGTTAACGCGGCCATCACCGGCGATGTAGTGCTTGTCGAGCAACTCGTTGTCGTAGGTGCCGGGTGCTTGCGGGCCGCCAATGACGGTGTCCGCGTCAGCCGTCAGGCCGCCGGTGGGGTCGGCGCTGTGGGCGATGTCGATGAGGAACTGGTGGCCGGTGCGAACGGCGTTCGTCAGGCTGATCGGCGCGGCCCGGTTACCCTCGACGAGCACGTCATCGGCGGTGCCGGCGATGCCGTCCAGGCCCTTCATCACGACTTGGGGGAGACCGTTGGGTCCCTTGATGAAGTTGCCGTAGGCATCGGTCGCCAGCAGCGGTACGTCGAACACGTCCGCATCGGTCAAGTTGATGCCGAGCAGATCACGGGCCTGGGCCTTGACGACTGCCCAGGTGGCCATGCCGCCGATTTCGACGTCATCCGCAGTGCCGAAATGCCCATCGACACCCAGGTCACGATTGGTGATCAGTTTGCCGGTGGCGACCGGATCGCCGCCGGCGTTGAGTTCATAGGCGCGCAGGAACACCTGGTGCGAGGGATGCGAGCTGTAGGTCTGGTTCTGGTCGACGAATGGCGAGGTGGTGTTGCTCTGCTCGTGGATGTCATCGGCGGTGCCCAGGATGCCGTCGGGGCCGGGCAGATTGGTGGCGCGCGTCAGCACCATGAAGTTGGTCGGGCTGCCTGGCACGAACAGTGGGTCATCCGGCTGCAACGGAATGAAGACGGTGCCGCTGCCGCCCTTGGTCACGAGGTCAAGGCCATGGTCGAAGAACTGGCCAAAGAACGTCATCCACTGGTTGAACGGCACGGTCAGGCCGGCGTCCGGCGTAATGTTGGGGATCTGGAAGACGGAAACGTCGTCGGCGGTGCCGAACAGACCATCCAGACCGGGGCTGGAGACGACCTGTGAATCCGGATTGGCCGCGGCGGCCGCGACCGCCGCCGGGTTGTTGGCGGTCTGGTCCACGATCAGGTTGCTGATGGTGCGCGGCTGCGAGTCGAAGACGGCACCGCTGGTCTGCAGGTAGGAGGTCGGCGTGGTTCCGCCAGGGTCGGTGGGCCCGAAGAAGCCGGCCGGATGGACCTGCGCTGTATTGAACACCGGCGTCGTCATGCGCGGGAAGAAGTTGTCGGCGGCACCGAACTGGGGATTGGCCAGGTTGTTGTAGATGCCGGAGACGGTGCGCAGGCCGAAGGGGACTTCTACGTTTGGCAGCATGTCAATCAGACTCTCGCCTGCCGCATGCCGTTCGGAGATGAAGATTTGTTCGAGAATGAACTCGAGATCGGACTTGATAAAGCTGGCCATGGCTGTTTCCTCGATGCTTGGCAATCAGGAAACCACACGCATAAAACACGGTTGTAAACGCGTGGTTTAGTGCTGAAACCCATAAACAAAAAAATCGAAAATTGAACAACGGGACCTGCTACCACGGCCGCACCGAACCCTTGCCCAATTGCGTGCAATCAGCAGTGCTCGACTGGGGATTGATTCCCCGTGACAACCGTATCTACAGGCGGGTATTGCGCTTCAAGGAGGCGACGGCCCATGAACGCAGGTCGAATAGAAGGGGTGACTTGCTAATGGCCCCGTCACGTATCGGGGCGTTATGCATCTGTCCATGGAGCACTCTCAGGCATAGGGGGCTTGTCACAGATGCCACACATCCAGCGATCAGAGTCCGGGACTTCCTGAGGGGTGATGGCACGGTTCTGCGTCCATGCGGCTTCGTCAACAAGCCTTTTATCCATGAGAAAACTGGCATCGACTACGAATTGACTAGTATGTATTGGAGAGTGGTTGCTTACGCCTGGTGCAGGCGTCAGGAAATCATTCAAACCATGGGTTTGGTTCTGATTGAGTGGAGCACAATGGGTAATAACCCCCAGCTGTTGTTGCAGGAAGTAGCGATTACCCAGTCTGTTTGAGAATCTTTTTAAAATACTCATCGCGCCTCCCGCCCTCAACCTCAAACACCAGTTTTACACTCCATTGAAAATGAGTATTGAGGGGCTACCCGGATGTGTACAGAGACGAAGGCCCAGCCAAATTCCGAGACCTTGGTCAACGAATCCGATCAGACCTTGGTCGAATCGGACATGGGCCTAAAGTCCCATGGCGCAGGGCCAGGGAGACAGGGAACCGGTGCGAAATTGCGCCATTTAAGCCGCTCAACCCAGTTCGTGATCTGCGCCACAATCATCCTGGGCTTGACCATGACGTTCGTTGGAAACCTCGTAAGCCAGAGCATCGAAGATGCAACGGTTCAAACGGCGGCAGAGACGGGCGCGCGTTATATGCAGAACTTTCTCGAACCTTTCGTCCAGGGATTGACCACGGCAAAGGAACTCCCCGATGAAACCATTCAGACCATTGATCACCTGCTGTCCAGCACCTCGCTCAGTACACATGTTGTCTCGGTGAAGATCTGGTTGCCAGACGGCACCATTGTCTACAGCACCGACAAATCCACGGTCCAGAAAACGTTTCCGACAGAGGAGATCTCACAGGCGCTGACCGGCAAGATCTATACAGAGTTCGACAATGATCTTGGAAGTTATGCGGTGGACGATGTTGAAGATGCCTTTGAGCGAAGCCTGAATATTCCGCTCTATGAAATATTTGCTCCACTGCGCGAAGCGGGTACTGGAAAGATTATTGCGGTGGGTGAGTTCTACGAAACTGCGGAGGCGTTACAGCGCGAAATCAATAACGTTCGCAAGAAAGTGTGGGCGATTGTTGGGACAGCAACGACAGGCATGATTTTACTGTTGTTTTTTATCGTTCGGCGTGGCGACAAGATAATCAAACAGCATGAAACAGCACTTAAATGGCGAATGGATGAGCAAACCAGATTGCACTCAAACAATGCCGCCCTTCAGCGCAAAGTCACTAAAGCCAATCGCGAGTTCTCCAGAATCAATGAACTTACTCTGCGGCGGATCGGGGCAGATCTGCATGATGGTCCTGCCCAGCTGTTGGCACTTATTCTCCTTCGCCTTGAAGAGCTCGAATCTTCGGAAGGCGTCTCGGATGTAGAAGCCCTGGAAATGATCAGGCGTGCCGGCCAGGATGCTTTAAACGAAGTGCGGGAAATATCACTCGGCCTGGCACTTCCGGAAGTCAATGACCTGACCCTGCACGATGCCCTGGTATTGCTGGCCGAGCGCCACGAAGAGCGAACCGAGACGCGAGTCGATCTGCAGCTTGATACGCTTCCGGACGATGTACCGGTAGCGCTTAAAATTGGTATTTACCGCTTTGCCCAGGAAGCTTTGAACAATGCCTATGTTCACGCTGGGGGAAAAGGCCAAAAACTCAGCGCCTCGCACTCCGAAGGACTGCTGGAAGTGCAAGTCGAGGATGCGGGAGTGGGTATTTCAACCGAGAAACCGAGTGTGCCAGCTCGAGGTAGAACTCGTCTGGGCCTTGTCGGCATGCGTTATCGCGTCGAATCCCTCGGCGGCGTATTCATCATTGAATCGGCTCCCCAGGCCGGAACCAAAGCCAGGGCGCAGTTCAAAATCTGATAACCCGTACCAGATTGATCGTTGCGCCCAAGTCACCGCAGCGCTTATAGCTCGTTATTCGACTTCCTGTTGTCATTCCAGTCGCGGCGCTGAAGAGCACCACACAGGCTGGATATATGGTCACTCTCCCAATGCCGTATCACTGCAGCCACCGCCTGCGTCCGGTTACGAACGCGCAGCTTGTACATGACATTCGTCATGTAGTGTTTGATGGTCTTCTCGCAGAGCTCAAGCTTGATAGCCACCTCGCGGTTGGTCAGGCCCTTCGATACCTCTCGGATAACCTGTTCTTCGCGATGGGTCAGCTCGACCTTTTGCTTGTCACCCGCGTTCTTTCTGATATTGCTTAACAGCCTGCCGGCAAGTTTAGGGGTAATGAAGGTTTCACCCCCGGCAACATTTCTGATGGCTTGCACAAGCTCAAGACCGCTGATGCCTTTCAACGCATAGCCCTGCGCGCCCGCTTCGAGGGCGGAATAGGCGTCCTCGATGGACTCGGATACCGTCAGCATCAATATTTTAACGGCCGGCGAAGACGCCGAGATCGCTCGCACGGCAGCAAAGCTGTCGCCCGGCATATTGACATCCATCAGCAACACATTCGGAGCAAAACGAGCCGCAATCTCCATGGCATCATCGGCCGACCCGCCCTGCTCGACCACCTGAAAGTCAGCTATTTTCTTCAGCGCCATTGCGACCCCATCCCTTAACAGTGGGTGATCGTCAACAATGCCAATCTTGATCGTGGGACTCATAAGAAGCTCCTCATGAGAGGCGATGGAGCTCAAAGTTGGTGTCGCGTGTTTCATTTTTTACCCCTCGCGTCCAGCCGAATCCGGCAAACCCTGCCGTCTCCATGATGTCCGGGACGACAGCTGTTACGGGTGACTGAGGGTGGTGCAACAAATGAGCCATTACCCTGGGGCGAAGAAAAAGCTCAGATTAATGAACAGGCTGTTTCAGAATGTTTCAAACGGGAAAAAGCGTGAAGGGGGAAAATTCCTCAACTTTGGTGGTAAGTGCCCGGTTGGGTGGGTGTAATGCCCCATTTATGGAGAGAGTGGCGGCGCTGTTGCACCGGCCGCTTTTAACAGGGTCTGCCTGCCCGCGCAGCCTGGCGGACTTTGCTGATCCGGCTTGATGCGATGCTACGGGAGGGCCACCCATGGAGGTGCCGGACAGCCTGTTGCAGACCGTCACCACCACAGTTGGCTAATCAGGGTTTACGCGCAATGATCACCTGGCTCTTGGCTACCACGGCATCCAGCGCCTGCTTGATCTGTGTACCCCGTGGCGAAGCCAGGATCGCCTGCCAGGTGTCCGCCCAGTGGTTGAGCAACGGATGGTCCGGGTTGCTGAAGTCGACCTTGGCTTCCCAGAACAGCAGCATCCACATCGACCAGTAGAATCCATACTGGCTGTGGCTGATCACTTCCAGGCCGGCATCGCTGACCATGGCCTTGAACTGCGCTTCGCTGATGATGCGAATGTGGTTGGGCTTCTGGAAATATTCGGCCGCGGCGATGTCTTTCTGCAGGTCTTCGGAGCTGGGGTGCGGGACGCTCAGCAGGTACAACGCACCCGGCTTACCGACGCGCACCAGTTCCGCGAGGAACTGGGCCGGATCGTCCACATGCTCGATGACCTCGGTCGACACCACCCGCGTGGCGGTCGCATCGGCAATCGGCAGCGGGTTGCAGTCGGTGACGTGGCATTCGACGTCGCGGGCCGGTGTATCGATCAGGCGCTGACGGGTCGCTTCGACCTTGGCCGCGTCGATATCGGCGATGATGATTTTCGCCCCGCGCATCCCGCAGAAATGCACGTTGCCGCCGTCGCCACAGCCCACATCCAGCAGTGTGTCCTCGGGGGTCACCGGGAAACCGCTGAACAGTTCGCCGGTCTGCTGATTGAACCAGCCGCTGAGCATGGCGTCATGCAGGCCGAGCATATAGGGGTCGACCTTCTCCGCCACGGGTGGCGCAGGCGCAATCTCTGGCTGCACAGGCGCGGGCGTGCCCGCCGTGAGTTTCTTCAAAAGGCTCAGCATGAGGTGGCTCCAGAGGATGAGACGGCTGTTCGGGAGGTGCCCAGGCGTTTGACCAGCGAGGCGCCGCGGTTGCGCATGGGCATTTCGATGTAGCGATAGTTGAGTTCGCTCAGCAGCACGATCAGGCCGCCAGCCATCAGCAACATCAGTATCGGATGGCCAGCCGGGCTGGGCAGCCCGGCAGCCTGTAAACGGAAAATGAATTCACGTACCAGCAAGTAGGCCGGGATATGGATCAGATAAATCCCGTAGGAACGGCTGCCGACCCACGTCATCAGGTGCTTGAACACGCCGCGCGGCAACAGGTAATCGCGGTTGTAGGAAGCGATCCAGACCAGCACTGCGCACAGCACCGCGATCACACCGATCCGGTATTGGGTGAAGGTAAAGCGATCCATGGCCATGTAGCTGAGCAGCAGCGACACCGTGATCAGTGCGGCGACACCCGCCCATGGACGACGCAGGAAAGTCGGCTCCCAGCGCAGGTACGACGGTTGCGTACTCCACATCGCCAACAGCACGCCAAGGGCCAGCGCATCGGTGCGCACCACCATCAGGATCGGCGTACGCAAGGTGAACAACTGCACCGCAACCAACGCCAGCAAAAGCCACACAAGGTGTTTGCGAAACAGCACGATCATCAGCGGGAACAGCAGATAGAACTGCTCTTCCAGCGACAGGCTCCAGTACACGAAACTGGTGCCATATTCGTAGCGATAGAAACTGTCGGCAAAGCGGAAATTGGCGTACTGCGCGACGCCGGCCAGGGTCGCCTGAATGTTCGCGTGCAGGGTGCCAAAGGCGCCGGAGCGGTTGAGAAAGAGACACGCCAGCAACATCAGCGCCAGCCACAACCAGGCCGACGGCAGCAATCGAAAGGCCCGGCGCAACCAGAAATTGCGCGTCTGTTGCCAATACTCCCGGCGCGTTGTGCAGCGGCGCATGGCCGGGATC
This sequence comes from Pseudomonas laurylsulfatiphila, assembly GCF_002934665.1. GTDB lineage: Bacteria > Pseudomonadota > Gammaproteobacteria > Pseudomonadales > Pseudomonadaceae > Aquipseudomonas > Aquipseudomonas laurylsulfatiphila. Next base: position 1,270,922 of record NZ_NIRS01000001.1, read on the forward strand.
AGGCTGCGGGCAATAACGAAGCCCGAGATCGCGAAAAACAGATCCACGCCCCACCACGGCTGGCTGTACAGCGTGATGGTCTGCAGCAAGGGCACAGCCGCCGCGAACAGGCTGTCCTGCAGGTGATGAAACAGCACACCAAGCACCGCTATGCCACGCAACAGCTCGATGTCCATGATCCGTTTTTCGTTGCTCATGCGCCCTCCTGGACATGAGGCTTTCGAGCAATGATCACCTGGCTCTTGGGCATGAACCGGTCCAGCATCTGCTTGATCGCCAACCCGTCGGGCTGTGCCAGCAAGTCCTGCCAGGTTTTCGCCCAGCTCTCCATCAGCGGCGGGTACGGCGCCTGGATCCGGTCGCGAACCGCACCACCCAGGTCGCGCCCGGCGGCCCGTTCACTGGCCCAGAAAAAAATCATGCCCATGACCCAGAAAAACCCGGTGGCCTGGCGATGTTCGATGACCAGGCCTGCGTCCTCCACCAGCGCGGCGAACCGCTCGGGGGTGAAAATCTGCACATGATTGGGCGATTGAAAGTAGCTGGCCGGGGCGATGCCTTTCTGCAAATGCTCGCCCACCGGAGACGGTACGCTCAGCAGGTACTGCGCGCCGGGGCGGCCCATGCGCACCAGTTCGGCCATGAAGGATTCCGGCTGGTCGATATGCTCGAGCACTTCCATGCACACGACTTTGCTCGCGCAACCATCGGCTAGCGGCAGCGGCAAACTGTTGCTGACCAGCCCCAGGTTCGGTTGGTCCGACTGTGCCGCCACTTGCCGGGCAAGCTCGCGGACTTTGTCGTGTTCACTGTCGGTGAAGATCACCGAAGCGCCTTGACGCACCGCAAACAAGGTCGCCACGCCTTCGCCACAGCCGACATCCAGCAAGGTGTCGTCGGCGGTGATGGCAAACCCTTTGAGCAGTTCGCCGCTGTCACCCGAAAACCAGCCGTCATGCATTGCATCGTGCAAACCCACGTCTCTTGGCGACACGCGGGATTGCTCGACCGGCAATGGCGCAGGCCGGGGCTCGGGTTTCGTCTCTGGAAAGAAACGTCTGACCAATGCGCGAATCATGCCTCGGGGGTTTCCACGACACGGTTCTCGAACAGGTGCTCGAAAAATGTCTCAAGCCGCTGTTCGGCAGTGGCCTGGCTGCAGAATTTCCTGAGGCTGGCCACTGCGTGCGCGGACATCTGTGCATAACGCTCGGGATCATCCTTGGCCACGTCATAGCTTGATTGGTAAGCCCTGCACAACGACGCCCAATTGGTGACATAGCGCAGGGTACGAAACGCTCTGCGCGGGTCATGTGGCCAGGCCGTCAGCTCATCGGTGGAGTCAATCAGGAATGCATTTTCGGCATCCAGATAATCGATCATCGCCGTGGTCCGTGGTGCCACCGCCGGTTTACCACAGGACATGAACTCCATCAGCGGAAGACATTGACCCTCGCCGTAGGACGTGTTGACCACGTAACTCGTGGCTTGCACCAGCTGCTCATAGTCCGCGTCAGCCAGATAGCCGTAAATCAGCACGACCCGGCAGCGGTAAGACTGGTTTTTGTACAAGTGGTGAAGGATGTCGGTCAGCGCTTCTTCAGCATTGTGGTGCGTCAATTTGAGCACCAGCGTTGCGTCGTCCACCTCGCGAAACGTCACGCAAAAGGCACTGAGCATGTCTTCCCAATTCTTGCGCCCATCACTGGGGTTGAACACCGAGGTGTAAATCACGCCGTCGAGGACCAACTCGTGTTCTCTCGGCGGGGCCTGGAAATCAATACCCACGCCTTCGCGAGTTGCCACGGGGCCGAAGGCGCGCAAGTCGAGTTCGCGGCTGTCTGCCAGCAACCCCTTGAGCGTCAACCGCACCTGACTGGCCAAGGGCTGACGCTTCAAGTGGGCGCCACGCTCGGAAAACCGGTCCCATACCGGGGCCGGTACCGCGATGATCGGATAGTCGGCACCCATCGCCTCGCGCACCGCATTCACGGTGTAGCTGGAATGTGTAATCGCCGCACCCGCTGCGCGCAACACCGTGCGCCAGTCATTGAGCGGGTCACCGGCAAAGGGTTCGTTGGGGATGGTGCTGAATTCCCACGCGAACACCGGCAGCGTCGGGCAGGTGAAATTGACCGGCGTACGATGAGGCGGTGAGAACGACAGGAACACGCACGCTTCACCACGGGACAAGGCGTCCGTGTACAAGGCATCGACTTCGGTCTGGGGGTCGCTGACTTCTACCACTCGCCCCAGCCGCTCCAGCACAGGTCGGTACTCCTTGAGCACGAAGTAATAGCTGTACTCCGAACGGCCAAGGTTCCGGGCAATGGTGTGCTGGTTGGTTTCCGAATGAATGATGATCAGCATGGGGCGTTATCCGTCACGATGGCTGGCGGCAAAGACTGTGGTGCCAGCCCGAAAAAATCCGCCATGCGTTTCTGCACCGGGGCGAAAGCGCAGTAATCGTGCATGCGCTCGATGGCGGCGAGGGACATGCGCTGATACTCCAGCGGTTGTTCCTTGGCCAGACGGTAACTGTTTTCGTAAGCGGTTTTCAGCGAACCCCAATCCGGCCGGTAACGCAGGGTGCGGTAGATGATACGAGTGTCCTGCGGCCAGATAGTCAGTTCTTCGCTGGACTTGACCACAAACGCCACACGCTCATCGATGTAGTCCTCCATGGCCGTGTGATCCGGGGCAATCACCGGTTTGCCGCTGGCCATGAACTCCATCAGCGGCAGGCACAGCCCTTCGCAGCGCGAGGCATTGACGTAGTAACTGGCGGCTTCGTACAGCCGGGCGTATTGCGGGTCGTCCAGGTAGCCGTGCATGACCACCACCCGACAGGCGAACGGCGAAAGCTGGGCGAGCAACGTCATCAGTTCGTCGTGGTAGGACGACAGATCACTTTGGGTAATCTTCAGCACCAGCGTCGCGTCAGACGTTTCGCGAAACGCCCAGCAGAATGCGGTGATCAGTTGATGCCAGTTCTTGCGCCCGTCACGCGGGTTGAACACGGTGACGTACACCACACCGTCAACCTGTGTTTCGACCTGGGCGGTGGTGTCCGGCCACTGTCGCGGTTCTGGCTCGGGTACTGCAATCGTCTGCGGGCCGGCGATGGCCGGCAACCAGTCAGCGAGACGCTCATGGGCGGCTTGCGACAACAGGTCGCGAACCCCTTCCCAATACCACTGGCTTAGAAAATGAGTGCGATGCACCGGGACCGGCAGCGATTTACCTTTGTCCAGGCGCCACATACGCAGGTAATGGCGAGCAATCACAAAGCGGCGCTTGAGCGTCAGCGGCGGTGGCTTCAATGCCTCAAGCTCGGCCTCGAGCGCCGCCAGTTCTTCGGCGGTCGGCACGACGGGGATCAGTGCATCGGCGTTCAGCCCGAGTGTGCGCGTATCGAAGATGCAACCCTTGATGTCCAGGGTCGAGCCGGCGCTGATCGGGACGCTGGTTTGGCGACTACGAATGTCGGCGAAGTTTTCCCACAACGGCGTCGGCAGCACCAGCACCGGGAAATCTTCGCCCATGGCCCGACGAATCGCCCGGGCGGTATGACTGGAAAGCGTGATCACCCGGCCCTGGCGCGCGAGCATTTGTGTCCAGTCCTGGCGCGGGTCGTTATCCCATTGCTCATCGGGAATCGAATCAAACTCCCAGGCCACCACGCAGATCGTCGGGCACTCAAGGTCGTTCGGGGTTTTCTGCGGTGGCGTAAACGACAGGAACAGACTGTCTTCGCCGGCGGCCAATAATTTTTTGTAGAGCGGATCGACCTCGGCGGTGGAGGACACCACATGCACTCGCCCAAGGCTTTCGAGCACAGGGCGATAGGCCTTGAGCACGAAGTAGTAACTGTATTCGGGACGACCGAGGCTCTGGCTGATGGAGCTGTCGTTGATGTCCGAGTAAAGAATGAAATTCATGGCATCCCACGGTGACGCCGCCATCCCGGCAGCCTCACGCTATGACGGGGAGGACAGGGTTCGAGCCAGTGTTTGCTGGCGCTCGTCCATCATTTTCCTGCCCGTCTTCGTTCTTGTTTTAGTAGTCAGTTTCTCGCAGTTTCGAAGCGACGCTGCCGAACCCTGGGTAATCGTGACGAGGGGCATTCTAAACACATCCATCGAGGGTTCGTGAACCGCCTGGCGAGAATAATTCAGGCTACGCTGAGGAGAACTGATCAGTCACGATTGGACTTGTTGAAATTGCCGAGCAAATGGCACAGATTGGCTACCAAACAACTACAACAAACATTTCACCCGTCGTTCGAGCGATCATGTCGCTCGCAAGTTTTTCCATGGAGCCTGTGGAAAATGGATGAAATGCATGACCAAGGGGTCGCTGTTTGAAAAAACGTCTGTTTGTCACGGGTCTGAGCGGATTCGTAGGACAACACATCCAATCGCGTTTGCAGGCTGACACCTCGGAATGGGAGCTGCTGCCGGTTCCTTGTCGCTACGATCTTGCTGCGCCGGACAGCCTTGAAGGCTTGTGGCCGCAAATGCCCGACGCGGTGATCCACCTGGCCGGCCAGACGTTCGTCCCGGAGGCCTTTCGTGATCCGGCCGGCACCCTGAACATCAATCTGCTGGGCACCCTGAACCTGCTGCAAGCCCTCAAGGCGCGCGGGTTCACCGGTACGTTTCTGTACGTCAGCTCCGGTGATGTCTATGGCCAGGTCGCTGAAGGGCATCTACCCATCACTGAATTGCACCCCCCCTGCCCGCGCAACCCCTACGCCGTGAGCAAACTGTCGGCCGAGTTCCTGAGTCTGCAATGGGGCCTGAGCGAAGGTTGGCCCGTACTGGTCGCCCGTCCGTTCAACCATATCGGCAGCGGGCAGAAGGACAGCTTCGTCATCGCCAGCGCCGCCCGTCAGATCTGCCGGATCAAGCAAGGCCTGCAAGCGCCACAATTGGAGGTCGGGGACATCGACGTCACGCGCGACTTCCTCGATGTCGCGGACGTGGTCTCGGCCTACCTGGCCTTGCTGGAAAAAGGCACACCGGGGCAGGTCTACAACATTTGCTCGGGACGCGAGCAGAGCATTCGCAGTTTGATCGAACAATTGGCAGATCTTGCCCAGGTCGACCTGCAACTGGTCCAGGACCCTGCGCGACTCCGCCGCGCGGATCAGCGTCGGGTGTGTGGCAGCCCTGACAGGCTGGCCCAGATCACCGGATGGAAGTCTGAAATCACAACACAACAATCCCTGCGGGCGATCCTGTCCGACTGGGAGAAGCGAGTACGACAAGTATGACTAAAAGTGCATTGATCACGGGGATCACCGGCCAGGATGGCGCCTATCTGGCCAAACTGCTGCTCGACAAGGGTTACAAAGTCCACGGTCTGGTCGCGCGTCGCAGCAGCGACTCGCGCTGGCGCCTGCGCGAGATGGGGGTCGAGGCGGACATCGTCTACCTGGATGGCGACATGGCCGATGCCTGTTCAGTGCAACGCGCGGTGATCAAGTCGGCGCCGGACGAGGTCTACAACCTCGCCGCGCAAAGCTTTGTCGCGGCCTCCTGGGATCAACCGGTGACCACCGGCATCGTCGACGGACTGGGCGTTACCCACCTGCTCGAAGCGATCCGCCAGTTCAGTCCGCACACGCGTTTCTATCAGGCGTCCACCAGCGAAATGTTCGGCCTGATCCAGGCCGAACAGCAGGACGAGAACACGCCGTTCTATCCGCGCAGCCCTTATGGCGTGGCCAAGCTGTATGGCCACTGGATTACCGTGAACTACCGCGAAAGTTTCAACCTGCACGCCAGCAGCGGGATTCTGTTCAACCATGAATCACCGCTGCGCGGCATCGAGTTCGTCACTCGCAAAGTCACCGACGCCGCCGCCCGGATCAAACAGGGCAAGCAGCAGGAACTGCGCCTGGGCAACATCGACGCCAAGCGCGACTGGGGTTTTGCCGGCGACTACGTCGAAGCCATGTGGCTGATGCTGCAACAGGACAAACCCGACGACTTCGTGGTGGCCACCGGCGTGACCACCACCGTGCGCGAGATGTGTCGGATCGCCTTCGATCATGTGGGCCTGAACTACCGCGACTACGTGAAGATCGACCCGGCGTTCTTCCGCCCGGCCGAAGTGGAAGTGCTGCTCGGCAACCCGGCCAAGGCCCAGCGTGTGCTGGGCTGGAAACCAAAAACCGACCTGGATACCTTGATCCGCATGATGATGGATGCGGACATGAAACGCGTCGCCAAGGAGTAGGCCATGCTGATTCCCGTGATTCTCTCCGGCGGTGCCGGGACAAGGTTGTGGCCGGTGTCGCGTGAAGGCCATCCCAAACCGTTCATGGCCTTGCCTGACGGCCAGTCGCTGCTGGGCAAGACCTATCGGCGTGCCGCCGACCTGCTCGACGGCTGGGGCGATATCGTCACGGTGACCAACCGCGAGTACTACTTCCAGAGCAAGGATCACTTTCGGGACGCGCACCTGGGCCGTCATCGCGGGCACTTCCTGCTCGAGCCAACGGGGCGCAATACGGCGCCGGCGATTGCCGCCGCCGCCCTCTCGCTCCAGGCCCTGCATGGTGACGACGCGATCATGCTGGTCATGCCGGCCGACCATCTGATCGTCAATGTCGAGGCACTGAAGGACGCGGTCGAGCATGCCGTGACATTGGCCAGGAGCGGTCACCTGGTGACCTTCGGTGTGGTGCCGAGCGCTCCGGAAACCGGTTTTGGCTACATTGAAGCCGGCACACCACTGGACGACAGGGGCGCTGCCAGCGTGCGGCGCTTCGTCGAAAAACCCGACCTGCAAACCGCGACGCATTACGTAGAAAGCGGCAACTTCCTGTGGAACTCCGGGATGTTCTGCTTCTCGGTCGCCACCCTGCTGGCCGAACTGCAAACCCACGCTCCCACGTTGCTGGAGCAGACGCAAACCTGCATGGCCGCCAGCGCTGCGGTGGAAAACGCCGGTAGCGTGCAACAGGAACTGTCACCGGCGCTGTTTGGCGAAATCATGGACATTTCCATCGACTACGCGTTGATGGAGCGCTCCGACAAGGTGGTCGTCGTGCCCGCCCGTTTCGACTGGAGCGACATCGGCTCCTGGGGGGCGGTGGCCGCGCTGGTACCGGCGGATGCACAGAACAACCGCGCCGTCGGCGAAGCGATTTTCATCGACAGCCACAACAACTTTGTCCAGAGCGACAACCGCCTGGTAGCGACCGTGGGCGTGGATAACCTGATCATCGTCGACACCGCCGACGCGGTGCTGGTGGCCCACGCCGACCGCGCCCAGGATGTGCGCCGGGTGGCCAGGCAACTCAAGGACAAAGAGCACGAGGCCTATCGCCTGCACCGTACGGTCAGCCGGCCATGGGGCACCTACACCGTGCTCGAGGAGGGTCCGCGCTTCAAGATCAAACGTATCGTGGTCAAGCCCGGCGCCAAGCTGTCATTGCAGATGCACCACCATCGCAATGAACACTGGGTGGTGGTCGAAGGCATGGCCAAGGTCACCAACAACGGCACCGGCACGCACCTGGTGGCCAAGAACGAATCGACCTTCATTGCCGCCGGTCACAAGCATCGCCTGGAGAATCCCGGCGTGATCGACCTTGTGATCATCGAAGTGCAAAGCGGCGAATACCTGGGAGAGGACGACATCGTCCGCTTCGAAGACCAATACGGCAGGACAGTTTGAATGCTGCTTTCTTTGTACCGCTCGCTGTGGAGTTACCGGGGTTTCATCCTCGGTAGCGTCAAGCGAGAGTTCCAGGCGCGTTATCGCAATTCACTGTTCGGTGCCTTGTGGACCGTGCTCAACCCGCTGTCGATGATCATCGTCTACACCGTGATCTTTTCCCACATCATGCGTGCCCGTTTGCCTGGGGTGGATGACGGCTTGGCTTACAGCGTCTACCTCTGTGCCGGATTGCTGACGTGGGGTTTGTTCGCAGAAATCACCGTCCGCAGTCAGAACATGTTTCTGGACAACGCCAACCTGCTTAAAAAAATCAGCTTCCCGCGGATCTGCCTGCCGGTCATCGTGCTGTTCAACGCCGGCATCAACTTCGCGATCATCATCGGCCTGTTCCTCGGCTTTCTGTTGCTCACCGGGCGACTGCCGGGCATGGCGCTGCTGGCGCTCATTCCTCTGCTCGCGTTACAGGTGATGTTTTGTGCCGGGTTGGGGATGATTCTTGGCGTACTGAATGTGTTCTTTCGCGATGTCGGGCAATTTTTCGCCATTTGCCTGCAATTCTGGTTCTGGCTGACGCCGATCGTGTACCCGATGAGTATTCTGCCCGATTGGGTGCAGCGCCTGCTGCAACTCAACCCTCTGACCAACCTGATGTCCAGCTACCAGAACCTGTTTCTTTACGATCAATGGCCCGTCTGGAGTTCGCTGCTGCCGATCATGGTCGCCAGTGTCTTGTTCTTCGTCATCGGACTGCGCCTGTTTCGACAGCGGGTCGGCGAAATGGTGGATGAACTCTGATGGGACACATACGCGTCACCGGCCTGGGCAAGGCCTATAAACAGTACCCTACCCGCTGGAGTCGACTGGCCGAGTGGCTGATCCCGTTTTCGCCGATCCGTCATCGCCAGCATTGGGTGCTACAAGACGTGACTTTCCAGATTGCCCCCGGAGAATCGGTGGGCATCGTCGGGGTCAACGGCGCCGGCAAAAGCACCTTGTTGAAGATGATCACCGGCACCACCCAACCCACCTGCGGCACCATTGAGCTCGAAGGCCGCGTCGCCGCCCTGCTGGAACTGGGCATGGGTTTTCATGCGGACTTCACCGGCCGGCAGAATGCGGTCATGGCCGGACAATTGCTGGGCATGCAGGTCGAAGAAATAGAAGCATTGATGCCGGAAATCGAACGTTTCGCGGAAATTGGCGACGCCATCGACCACCCGGTGCGCACCTATTCCAGCGGCATGCAAATGCGTCTGGCGTTCAGCGTGGCCACTGCACGACGCCCGGACATTTTGATCGTCGACGAAGCACTGTCGGTGGGCGACGCCTACTTCCAGCACAAAAGCTTCGACCGCATCCGCAGCTTTCGCAAAGCCGGCACCACGCTGTTGATCGTCTCCCATGACCGCTCGGCGATTCAGTCCATCTGCGACTCGGCGATCCTCCTGGAAAACGGCCACATGGCCATGCACGACACCCCCGAGGCCGTCATGGATTACTACAACGCCCTGCTCGCCGAGCGAGAAGGACAGACCGTGCGCCAGGAAATGCTCTCTGGCGGTCAGGTGAGTACCATTTCGGGAACGGGTGAGGCCAGGATTCTGAACGTGCGTCTGCTCGACAAACATGAGCGGTCCATCGACGCCGCCGAAGTCGGCCAGCCGGTGGTGCTGGAGGTGAATGTCGAAGTTTGCCAGGACATCGAGCGGCTGGTGCTGGGCTTCATGATCAAGGATCGCCTGGGCCAGGCCATGTACGGCATCAACACCCATCGCCAGGATCAGGCGCTGACCGATCTGCAGGCTGGCGAGCGCGTGACCTACCGCTTTGCTTTCGTCATGGGGCTGGGCAAGGGTAACTATTCCGTGGCGTTGAGCTTGTCACGCCTGGATTCGCACCTGGACCGCAACTTCGAGTGGCGCGATTACGGGTTGGTGTTCCATGTGATCAACAACCGCCAGGAAGATTTTGTCGGCTGCTCGTGGCTGGCCGCGAAGACCACCGTCACGCGCTCGAGCGCGCCGGTCACCTCGGGGAGTACGCCATGACCCGTCTTTTGGTGGAATGCACCCACGTATTCCAACACCCCAAGGTCAATTCGGGCATTCAGCGGGTAGTGCGCAACGTCGTCAACCAGCTACCGGAATCGCTCGACGGTGTTGAATGCATTCCGGTGGTGATGCTCAAGGGCAAACTCTATCGGGTACTGAAACTCGGCGCGCTGAACATTCCGTTTTTCGATCAGTTGATGATGTTCGGCGGGAGACTTGGCCGGCTGGCACATCGTTTCTGGCAAGGGTACCAGCGGCTCGACCAACGTTTGACATCGCGGTTCGCCCGACGCGTGGTGTACGTGGTTTATCGACTGACAGCACTGACCTGCTTCAGCGTGCCGTTGCGCCTGATCGACCAGCTCGATCAGTATCAACTGCCCAAACGTTGCGCACCGTTGCAGCATCAACCGGGGGATCAACTGGTGTTGCTGGACTCGTCCTGGCACACCGACTTTTTCCCGTTTGCCGAACAGCTCAAACGCGAAGGCGTGGGCATCGTTTCAGTGATCTACGACCTGATTCCCCTGACTCACCCGCAGTTTTACGACACACGACTGGTGCAGGTGTTCAACGAGTGGTTCGACTGGATCACCCGGACCGCCGATGGCTACGTGGCCATTTCCGCCACGGTGCGTGACCAGGTGCGAGAGGAGGTTCAGCAGCGCCTGGGCACTGCCAGGGCCAACCAGTTGTGGTTCGATTATTTTCACCTGGGTTCCGAACTCGATCTGAGGGAAGTCACCGCCGCCGTGGAACCGCGTCTTGCCCGGCTGTTCGAGACGCCGGAACCTGTATTCCTGATGGTCAGTACCATCGAACCGCGCAAAAACCACGACTACCTGCTGGACGCTTTCGAGCTGGCCTGGGCGGCGGGCTCCAGGGCCCGGCTGTGTATCGCCGGTCGAGTCGGCTGGAAATGCGACGCCCTGCTCGCCCGGGTACGCAATCACCCGCAACTGAACCAACGACTGTTCATGTTCAATGACCTGAGCGACACCAGCCTCGAACATGCCTACACCCACGCCAGTTCACTGGTGTTTCCGTCTTTTGTGGAAGGCTTCGGCTTGCCACTGGTAGAAGCCATGCAGCGTGGACTACCGGCCATGGGCAGCGACATTGCGGTCTTTCGTGAAATCGGCGGCGAGTTCATGGCGTATTTCGACCTGGCCGAGCCACAAAGCCTGGCTGATCTGGTCGTTCGTTTCGAGAGCAGCGGTCAATTCCCGGCCCCTCGCGACGTCGCAGACTGGCGCTGGATCGGCTGGCGTGAGGCCAGTGCGCAACTGGCTGAACGCACCCTGCGCAATCTTGTAGACGTGCCGCTCATGGAAGAGAGGCAACATGCGAATTGCCCTTAACGCGCGGATTCTCCAGGCGCCACGTACCGGCATCGGCCACTACGTCGCCGAACTGGCGAACGCCCTGGCGGGTGAACCGGATGTTGAGCTGGCGCTGTTTCATGGCTGGGGCTGGAGTTCTGTGCTGCCTGAGGCGGCCATGCCCGGTTATTCCCGGCTGACACCTTTGCTACGGCAGATTCCGGGGGCCTATCAGGCCCGACGGTGGCTGGAACAGAAACGCTTCGATCAAGGTCGCGCGCAGGCTATCGACCTCTACCACGAACCAAGCTTGTGGCCGCTGTCGTTCGATGGCCCGACCGTCATCACCCTGCATGACCTGACGCACCTGCACTACCCCGAAACGCAGCCGCCCGCGCGCTTGCGAGAAATCGAACGGCGCGTGACCGAGGGCGTGCAGCGGGCGAGCCTGATACTGACCGACTCGCAATACATTGCCGACGAAGCCCAGGCACATTTCGGGCTACCGGCCGAGCAGTTTGTCGTCGCGCCGCTGGGCGTAGCCGGACGTTTTCACCCTCGCCCCCCCGAGGCCATCGATACTGTACTGAAGGCTCATGGCGTCGAGGTGCGGGAATACTTCCTCTGTGTCGGCACCCTGGAGCCGCGCAAGAATCTGTCCCTGGCCCTGCGCGCCCACGCCCGATTGCCGGAATCAGTCCGTCAGCGTTTTCCATTGCTGATCGTCGGCATGGCCGGCTGGCAGCGCGAGCAGTTCAGTGAAGAATTGCAGCAGGCCCTGGCTTGCGGTTACGTCTGCTTGCTGGGCTATCTGCCTGATGAGCACGTTGCAAAGCTGTTGGCGGGAGCACGGGCATTGATTTTTCCGTCGATTTACGAAGGTTTTGGCCTGCCGGTGCTGGAGGCCATGGCCTGCGGCACGCCGGTCATTTTGACTCGACGCTCGGCCATGCCCGAAGTGGCAGGCCCTGCGGGCAACTATATTGAACCTGATGATCCCGACGGCTTGCGCGATGCAATGAACCGTCTGATCGAGGATCTAGCGCATTGGCAGGCATGCCGAGAAGCCGGATTGCTACAGGCCAGGCTTTTTACCTGGGAGCGCTGTGCACAAGTCACGGCCAGCGCCTATCGCCAGGCCATGGGAGATTGAATGCGAGTTCTTCATTTTTTCAAGACGTACCTGCCTGATTCGGTCGGCGGGATCGAACAAGTGATTTTCCAGTTGTGCGAAAGCGGTGCCCTGCACGGCGTTGAAGGCAAGGTGCTGACACTCAGTGCCGACCCGACACCGCCGGTGATGCAGATCGCTCAACATGAAGTCCATCGAGCCCGGCTCGACATTCAGTTCGCCTCCACCGGGTTTTCCTGGAGCGTCTTCAAACAGTTTCGCGAGCTGGCGGCCGAGGCCGACGTGGTCAATTACCACTTTCCATGGCCGTTCATGGACCTGGTGCATTTCGCCAGCGGCCTGAAAAAACCCAGCGTGGTGACGTATCACTCGGACATTATCCGCCAGAAAAACCTGCTCAAACTATACCGACCGCTGATGAATCGCTTTCTGCACAGCGCCGACCGGATCGTCGCTGCATCGCCCAATTACCTGCACACCAGTGATGTGTTGCAACAGTTTCAGCACAAGACCCGAGTGATCCCCTATGGACTGAACAAGGCAGGTTACCCAGAGCCTGACAGTGATCGAACGGCCCACTGGCGGCAGAAGCTTGGCGACAAGTTCTTTCTGTTTGTGGGTGTAATGCGCTACTACAAAGGTTTGCACATCCTGCTCGACGCCCTGAAAGACCTGGATTACCCGACAGTGATTGTCGGTGCCGGCCCACTCGAAGCAGAGCTTCATGCCCAGGCGGCCGCCTTGGGTTTACGCAATGTTCACTTCCTCGGGCGTCTGGGAGACGAGGACAAAGTGGCGCTGCTGCAACTGAGCTACGCCATCGTGTTCCCGTCGCACCTGCGCTCCGAAGCCTTCGGCATTTCACTGCTGGAAGGCGCGATGTATGGCAAACCGATGATCTCCAGTGAGATTGGCACGGGCACCAGTTACATCAACATCCATAACGAAACCGGGCTGGTGGTGCCGCCCAGTGATCCACTGGCGTTTCGTGAGGCGATGCGCACGCTTTGGGAAAACCCGGTGCTGGCGGCACAAATGGGCGAGAAGGCGCAGGCCCGCTATCAGACTTTGTTTACGGCGGACGAAATGGGTCGCAAATGGGCGGCGTTGTATGAGGAACTGCTGGAAGAAAAAAACCTCGCCTACGCATGACGCTTTTTTGCCGGATCCGACTGGCCTCGGCTGCGGCGTGCCAACAGTGTTACGATCCCGCGACTGTAGATTTCCCATGGCTTGCGCACAGCGTGTGCAAGCCATGGACTTTCCCCATTGGCCCCTGACTGGCTGCTGAATGCCTATGCAACGCCTGCTCAATGACCGCCTGGACTGGAACCTGCTGCGCACCTTTCGGGTGATTGGCCAGGAGCTGAGCATCAGCCGCGCCGCCGCCCGCCTGCACCTGACACAACCGGCCGTGAGCCAGGCACTCAAGCGCCTGGAAGAACAACTGGGCCGCCAACTGATTGCCCGTCGCGGACCACGCTTTGCCCTGACCGAAGTCGGCGAGCAGATCTTCGCCCTGGCCGGGGAAATCTACGGGCAGATGTCCCAGGTCAGCAGCGTGCTGGAACAACCGGCCGATGAAGTGATCGGCAAAGTGCGGTTGCTGATCATCAGCCGGATTTTCTCCGAGCGCTTTGATGACTTCCTCGCCGACTTCCATCGCCAATACCCGCGTGTCGATCTGGAAGTCGATGTGATGCGCAGTTCCGACATCGTCAGCGCCCTCCAGGAAAAAACCGCGACCCTCGGCCTGAGCCTCAATCGGCGCCCGCAGCCACGCCTGGAGCAGCGTTTGTTCCTGCGTCAACGCTATGCGTTTTTCTGCGGCAAGCACCATGGGCTGTTCGGCCGACAGGACGTCGCCGAAGGGGATTTGCAACGGGAGAACTTCGTCAGCTTCACCAGTGACCAGATCGGCGGCATGCTCTCGCCACTGACGATCTTCCGTGATCAACAGGGTTTCAGCGGGCGCATCGTCGCCTCGTCGCCGAGCCTGGAAGAAGTCCGGCGACTGGTCATCGCCGGCTTCGGTATCGGCTGTTTGCCCGAGCACGTGGTGGCGGCGGATGTCGACGCCGGATTGCTCTGGCGCCTACCGCCCCACGAAGGGATTGCCGATGTCGACATTCATTTGCTGTGGAACCGCGAACAGCGCATGAGCCGGGCCGAGACGATCTTTCTTGAAAGCCTGCAGCAACGGCTGACGAACTAGACGCGCAAGACTTGCGTCACTGGCTCACCGGCGCACAAGCGTTCGAGCAAGCGCGGCTCGGCACGGTCCGAAGCCAGTGCCTGCTCGATGACCGCCAGCGCCGATGCCGTGTCGAGAAACAGCACGCCGTTGTCGTCCGCCAGCACCCAATCCCCCGGTTGCACCGTCACGCCGGCGCAGTGAACGGGCTGATTGATCGCGCTGTCATTGCGTCCGTGCAGCTTGGTGGTCAACAGGCTGGTGCCACGGGCAAACACCGGCAACCCGGCTTCGCGCAGCTCCAGCAGGTCGGTCACCGCGCCATCCACCACAATGCCCACCGCCCCGGCGCAGCGTGCCGCGCAACTGGTCACCGCACCGACCGGGGCGTGCCGATGGTCACCTCCCGTGTCGATCACCAGCACGTCGCCCAGCCTGATCTGCGCCAGGGCCCGGTTGACGGCAATGGCATCGGCGCCCAGCAGTTTCAGGGTCAAGGCTCGGCCAACGACTTTCACATTGGGCACCATGGCCCGCAGTTGCGGGTCGGCGAAACCCTCTTCGAGAAAATGCCCGAGGGTCGGAAAGCTCACCGCCTTGAGCTGTTCGATCAATTGCGACTCATCCATGTTGCGGCTCCCCGGCAATCAGTTCGGCAACACAGTCGATTTCCAGCGACACCCCCCACAAGGCAACGCACACCGTGGTGCG
The DNA here is from genome assembly GCF_002934665.1 of Pseudomonas laurylsulfatiphila. GTDB lineage: Bacteria > Pseudomonadota > Gammaproteobacteria > Pseudomonadales > Pseudomonadaceae > Aquipseudomonas > Aquipseudomonas laurylsulfatiphila. Next base: position 1,286,027 of record NZ_NIRS01000001.1, read on the forward strand.
CGCCGGCGGCGCATGGCCGAGGAATTCGCGGTACACGGCGTTGAACGGCTCCAGCTGTGCGGGATCGGTCAGGTAGGCATTGACCTTGATCACGTGGCTGAAACCAGACCCGGCTTCAATCAGGATCGCTTCGAGGTTGCGCAAGGTTTGCCGCACCTGCTCGGGAAAATCGGCAGGCTGGTCGTCGAGGCCGCTGTGAGCCGGGATCTGCCCGGCAGTGAACACCAGGTGACCGCTGACCACGGCCTGGGAGTAAGGGCCGACCGGGCCGATGTAGCCCGGGGCCGATTGAATTCTGCGCATGCTGTTGAACTCCGGAAGTCAGGCCGTAGCCGATTTGAAGGGTTTGCCGGGGGCCGGATCGTCGGTCGGGGCGACGCTCGGGATTTCGCTGATGTCCTTCTTGAAGGTTTCGGTCAGCAGCAATAGCGCCACCAGTGAAATCAGGGCCGCACCGATCATGTACCAGGCCACCGACGACCCTTTGCCCGTCGCGGCCAGCAATGCCGTGGTGACGATGGGGGTCGCCGCGCTGCCGAGCAGGCCGGACAACATGTAGCTGATGGACAACCCGGAATACCGCACCCGGGTGCCGAACAGTTCGGCAAGGAAGGTCGCGATCGGCCCGTAGTTGGCGGCGAATGCGGTCATCAACAACAGATAACCGAAGACCACCATCGGCAGCTCCCTGGTGTCCATCAGCCAGAACATCGGGAACGCCACCAGCGCTTCGGCGATGATGCCGCCGACAATGATCGGCTTGCGTCCGTAACGATCCGAGAGTGCACCGAACACCGGCAACATGACGATGCACCAGGCGCAGGACAGCAGCACCACACCGAGCATCACGCCGCGGCTGAAGCCGAGGTTCTGCGTGCCATACGTCAAACCGAACGCCACGATAATGTTGAACGAAGCGCCCGTGGACATGGTGGCGATACCGCCCAGCACCACTTGCTTCCAGTACTTGCGGAACACTTCCGCCAACGGCATTTTCACCTGCACCTCGGCCTCCTTGACCTTGTTGAAGGCCGGGGTTTCCGCGATGTTCAGGCGGATGTACAAACCGACGGCGATCAGCAACACGCTGGCCAGGAACGGAATACGCCAGCCCCAGGCCAACAGTTCCTCAGGGGACAGCCACGCCGCGATCAACAGGAAGGCCAGGTTGGCGATCATGGTCCCGGCCGGTACCCCGATCTGCACCCAGGAACCGTACAGGCCACGCTTGTTGGCCGGCGCATGCTCCACCGCCATCAACACCGCCCCGCCCCATTCGCCCCCCAAAGCCAGGCCTTGCACGACCCTGAGCAGCAACAACAGGATCGGCGCCCAGATACCGATGGTGGCAAAGTCCGGCAACAAGCCGATGGCAAAGGTGGCCGCCCCCATGGTCAGCAGCGAAATCAACAGCATCGACTTGCGCCCCAGGCGATCACCGAAATGCCCGAACAATGCCGCACCGACAATCCGCGCCAGATACGCCGAAGCGAAGGTGCCGAAAGCCAGCAGTGTTCCGATCAGCGGCACGAAATCCGGAAAGAACACTTTGTTGAACACCAGCGCCGAGGCGGTGGCAAACACAAACAAGTCGTACCACTCCACGGTGGTGCCGATCACGCTGGCCACCGCGACTTTTTTCATACTGATATTAACTTCCGGTGGTGCGCCGGACTTTTCTGCGGACGATAGATCGCTCATCACTGTCTCCAGGAATTCATCAAGAACTCGTTATTTAATTGTTTTAACTGGCAGTAAAACGGTTGAGGCGAAGGTTGTTGTTATGGCTCGCCCAACTGAGCGGGCGAGTTCGCAGGGCATTTTTATGGGTTGGAGAGCGGTGGGTTCAATAACCCAGTAATCGGTCCGCACAGTTCAATAACGGTTCGCCGCTATTCAATCGGCGGAAGTTTTCCGCCACTTGTTCGGCAATACAATCATGGGACGCCGCCGAAGCCATGTGCGGGGTAATGGTGACACCGGGCATGCTCCAGAGCCGGTGATCGACCGGCAGCGGTTCCTGTTCGAAGACATCCAGCAGCGCACCGCGCAATTGTCCTCTGGCCAATGCCTGTTCGAGATCGTCGATGTTCAGATGACCGCCCCGGCCGCAGTTGACCAGTGCTGCACCGTTGGCGAGTCGGTCGAACGTGTCCCGGCCGAGGATGCCGCGGGTTTCGCCGGTGAGTGGCAACAGGTTGATCAGCAACTCGACGCCGTCGAGAAACGGATTTAACCCATCGGCCCCGGCGAACGTACGCACACCCGGCAGGTCCTTGCAGCGCCGCGCCCAGCCGCGCACGTCATAACCGGCGGCGGCCAGATCCAGAGCAATCGCGCTGCCCAGCGATCCGAGCCCCATCACACCGACCTTGAACTGCCCCGCCGCCCGTTGCAGCGGCCGCTCCCAGCGTTGCTCCCGTTGTTGCGACAACACCTGGTCGAAACCGCGGTGATAGTGGATCACCGCCCAGCGCACGTACTCGGTCATGCCCTGGCGGTGACCCGGGTCGACCACGCGGCAAATCGGCAGGTCCGGGCAGGACGGATCGTGGTCGAGGTGGTCGATACCGGCGGCCACCGAGTGAATCACCTGCAGGTTCGGCAATGCACCGAGACTGCCCGGCAAAGGAAACCAGCACGCCGCCATCTGTGCATGGGCTGCCCGCGAATCGTCGGCCAGCACGGCGGTGAGCTGCGGCGCACTGCGGGCGAACGCCGCCTGCAATTGCTTGAGCAGCAAGGTGTCGCGGGACAGCAGAACCACGGTGTTGATGTCGGCGTTCATGACAAATAAGACTCGCGCTGGGATTCGATCAACGTCAGGGCGGCCTCCCAGGCCAGGTCGATGATGTTGTCCTGCTCATCACGGTCAAACTGCTCGGCGGTGTGCGCACACACTTCCGGCGACGGGTAATGCAATGCCGAACCACCGGCCAGCGCCTGCACCTGGGCCTGACAGGCGCGCTCCAGAAAGTGGATTTCCTGGAACGCCTGGGCCACCCCGGAACCACCCACCAGCAAGCCGTGATTGCGCAGGATCATCGCCCGGTGCGGGCCGAGGTCGGCAATCAAACGCTCGCGTTCATCCAGCGACAGCGCGATACCCTCATAGGTGTGATAGGCCAGCTTGCCGTAGAACTTCAGCGCGTGCTGACTGATCGGCAGCAAGCCTTGCTTCTGCGCCGCGACCGCCATGCCCGCCGCCGTGTGGGTGTGGATCACACAGTTCAGGTCCGGACGCGCCATGTGGATCGCCGAGTGGATCACGAAGCCGGCAGCGTTGACCCGATGGCCGGCGTACTCCGGGTCGACCACCCGCCCCTCCTGATCGATGCGCACCAGGTCCGAGGCGCGCATACGGTCGAAGATCACCCCGTAGCGGTTAATCAGGAAGTGGTGCTCAGGCCCCGGAATCCGCAGGGTGATATGGGTGTCGATCAGATCGGTCATGCGAAAGTGCGCGACCAGTCGATACAGCGCCGCCAGTTCGCAACGGGCTTGCCATTCAACCGGGTCGATGTGTGCAGGTTTACTCACGAATACACCTCTTTGACAGCGTGGGTGACGACCGGGTTGGCGCGCAGGCGGGCCAACCCGCAAACACCGATCAGGGACAGGGCCGAGAGCAAGGTGAAGAACACCGCCAGCGGCAACCATTGTCCGGAAAACTTGCTGGCCAGCAGGGTGCCGATCAGCGGCGTGGTGCCCCCGGCCACGGCACAAGCCAGTTGATAGGCGATGGAAATGCCCGAGTAGCGCAGGTGCACCGGGAAGGCCTGGGTCATGTAGCCGGCGATCACCGCGTACAGCGCCGAGAGAATCACCACGGCCAACGCGATGCCGAGTGTCATCAACAGAATGTTCTGCGTGCCCACCAGCAGGAACATCGGGTAGGGCGTGAGCATGCACAGCAGTGCGACCCATTTGAGAAAACGTCCTTCACCGATACGTTCGGCCAGCAGTGCCGAGAGCGGTTGCGAGAGCAACTGGATGACCGTCACCAGAAACAGGCAATCGAGAATCGTCGAACGGGCAATGCCCTGGTACTGGGTGACGTAGGTGATCATGAAGGTGTTGGTGAAGAAGAACCCGGCCGAACCGATGGTCACCGCAGCGGCAGCGAACAGGATCTGCCGCCAGCAGGTGCGGATCACGTCCATCACCGGGTATTTGGCGGTCTCGTTGTTGTCCTGGACCTTGGCGAACTCCGGAGACTCGTGAACCCCGGAGCGGATCAACAGGCCGACCATCATCAATACGCCGCTGGCGAGGAACGGCAGGCGCCATCCCCAGGCGAGGAACTCCTCGGGTTCAAGGGACGTCACCAGGCGGAAAGCGATCAGTGCCAGCAACAAGCCGGCCGGGCTGCCGAGCTGGGCGAACGAGGCGTAGAACGTCTTGCGCCTGGCCGGCGCGTGTTCGCTCGCCATCAGCACCGCCCCGCCCCACTCGCCACCGACCGAAATGCCCTGGATCAAACGCAGCACGATCAGACCGATCGGCGCCCAGATGCCGACGCTGGCATAGCTGGGCAACAGGCCAATGCCGGCGGTGGCGATGCCCATCAGGGCCATGGTCACCAGGAGCATTTTCTTGCGCCCGAGACGGTCGCCCAGATGACCGAACACCATCCCGGCCATGGGCCGCGCAATGAAGCCGACAGCGAAACTGCCAAATGCCGCGAGGGTACTCATGACCGGGTCGCTGCTGGGAAAGAACACTTGCCCGAGGACCAGCGCCGCCGCGGTGGCGTAGATGTAGAAGTCGTAGAACTCGATGGTCGTGCCAATGAAGGCAGCGGCCGCGGCTCGGCGCGGTTGGGGAGTAGTGTGCATGCAAGGACCCTGTGTACTTATAGTTTTTGGGCAGGTGTTAAGGCGGATGACGGTTGCGCTCTATGGCGCTTGTAGGCTTTATCGCTTCCATGCCAGGATTAGTCAATTTTCAAATCCTTATCTTTACTATTAGCACTGCTACTGCATGAGGTTTTATGTCCTCCACTTCCAACCCGTGGGTCGGCCGGCGCTTTCTCAATGACCGCCTCGACTGGAACCTGCTGCGCACCTATCTGGTCATCGGCCAGGAAGGCAGCATGAGCCGCGCTGCCGCGCGACTGCACATCACCCAGTCGGCCGTCAGCCAGGCGTTGAAACGACTGGAAGAACAGCTGGAATGCGTGCTGATTGCCCGCAGCGGTCGACGCTTTGACCTGACGGAAACCGGGGAAGAAGTCCTGCGCATCGCGGCCGATATCTACGGTGATGTTTCACGCCTGGGGACGGTGGTGGAGAGTCGTCACGACGACGTGGTGGGCAAGATCCGTATCCTCACCGTCAGCGGTGTGCAGGCTCGGCATTACGATGATTTCCTCGCTGACTTCCATGAAACCCACCCGAAAATCGAGCTGGAAGTCGAGGTGATGGGCAGCTCGAACATCATCAGTTCGCTGCTGCAAAAGACCGCGACCATTGGGGTCGGCCTGTGTCGTCTGCCACAGCCGCGGCTGGAACAGCGGGTGCTGTTTCGCGAGACCTACGCTTACTTTTGTGGCCAGCGCCATCGCCTGTTCGGGCAAGAGAATCTGACCCTGGAACAACTGGCGGCGGAAAACTTCGTCAGCTTCACCAGCGACCAGTTAGGCGGCAATCTTTCACCCCTGACGCTGTTCCGCGATCAGCAAGGCTTCACCGGCAAGATCGTCGCGTCTTCCACCAGTTTCGAAGAAATTTACCGCCTGATCTGCGCGGGTTACGGCATAGGCGCCTTGCCCACGCATCTGGTGCGCCGGGATGTCGAGCAAGGTCTGCTGTGGCGCCTGCCGCCGGAAGACGGTGTGGTGGATTTCGATATCCAGTTGTTGTGGAATCGCGAACAGAAGATGAGCCAGGCCGAAACGGTGTTCCTCGAGGCCTTCCAGCACATGCTCAGCATCCGCGAGCCTGTGCTGTGAAGCCCTGACGCTTCAGACGTGAAGATCGCCCGGCGCCTTGCCCGGTGCCGCGTACTGCGGCTTCAGGTGCCCGTCCTGATCGAGTAGCCAGGCGTCCATGATCTGCCGGACGACCGGTCCGGCGACGCGGCCACCCGCCTCCCCGTTTTCGATCATCACCGAAATCACGATCTTCGGGTGCTCGGCCGGGGCGAAACCGACGAACAAGGCATTGTCGCGGTTACGCTCACGGGTTTTCTCCCGGTTGTAACGCTCGCCCTGCTTGATCGCCACCACTTGCGCGGTACCACTCTTGCCGGCAATACGGTACTGCGCGCCCGCGGCAGCGGCCCGGGCAATCCCGCGGGCATCGTGCATCACCATCTGCATGCCATGGTTGACCTGCTCCCAGTCGCGTGGATCCTTGAGCAGAATATTGGGCATTGGATGCTCATCCACCGGCGCGACGCCGTCCACGGTTTTGGCCAGGTGCGGGCGATTCCACACGCCCTTGTTGGCAATCAGCGCCGTGGCCTGGGCCAACTGCAGCGGCGTGACTTGCATGTAGCCCTGGCCGATACCGAGAATCACCGTCTCGCCCGGAAACCAGGCCTGCCGACGCGTTGCGCGCTTCCATGCCTGGGATGGCATCAGGCCGGGGGATTCTTCGTTCATGTCCAGGGAGACTTTCTCACCCAGTCCGAACATCGCCATGTAGTCGTGCAGGCGATCGATCCCCAGCTTGTGTGCGAGGTCATAGAAATAGGTGTCGTTGGAACGCATGATCGCTGCGTCCATATCCACCCAGCCATCGCCGCTGTGGTTCCAGTTGCGGTACTTGTGATCGAAATCCGGCAGTTGGTAATAACCGGGGTCGAACACACGGGTCTGCGGCGTGACGACACCCGTGTCGAGGCCGGCGATTGCGACTTCCGGCTTGATGGTCGAACCCGGCGCGTACAGGCCGCGCAGCACTCGGTTGAACAGCGGTCGGTCGACGGAGTCGCGTAGCGTGGAGTACTCCCTGGAACTGATGCCGGTGACGAACGGATTAGGATCGAAACTCGGGTTGCTGACCATGGCCAGCACTTCACCGGTCGACGGATCGAGCGCAACCACCGAGCCGCGACGATCGCCCAGAGCTTGTTCGGCGGCTTCCTGCAGCTTGACGTCGAGGCTCAGGACAATGTTTTCACCCGGCACCGGATCCGTGTGCTTGAGCACTCGCAGCACACGGCCCTGGGCATTGGTTTCGACTTCCTCATAACCGACATGGCCGTGCAGTTGCGTCTCGTAGAATTTTTCGATCCCGGTCTTGCCAATGGATTGGGTGCCTCGGTACTCGACCGTATCCAGGGCCTTTGACTCTTTCTCGTTGATGCGTCCGACGTAGCCGACCGAATGCGCGAAGTGCGCACCCAACGGATAGTGCCGAACGAACTGCGGCTCGACATCGATGCCCGGCAAACGGAACTCGTTGACGGCGAGTACGGCGATCTGTTCTTCGCTCAGTTCATAGAACAGCGTCACCGGTACGAAGGGGTGACGTGCCTGCTTCATCACCTTGTCGAATTGCGAGCGGTCTTCAGCGGGCAAGTGCAGGAGATTGGCGACCTCGTCCAGCTCTTCGTTGACATTGGAAGCACGTTCGCGGGTGATGGTCAGGTTGAAGCTTGGGCGGTTGTCCGCAAGGAGTACGCCGTTGCGGTCATAGATCAATCCACGGGTAGGCGTAATCGGCAGGACATGTACGCGATTGTTTTCGGAGATGGTCGAGTGATAGTCGAACTCGACGACCTGCAGGACATACAGGCGTACCACCAGAGCGCAGGTAATGGCGGCAACGAACAAGGCGCAGGCCAGGAGTCTCTTGTTGACCAGGCGTGTTTCTTTTTCGTGGTCCTTGATCGGTATCGGTTCAGGCACTTGTGCAGCAACTCTTTGAAAAGAATGCCGATCCGTGGGCGCAGACTCAGTCCATTAAAAATGAGCTGCACCTTACCAAACCCGGGGAGTCCGGTTTGTGTGATTTTTTTTACAATTGACCTTGAATGGGCCGTTCCTGTTTTTTCGCGCGCAAAAACAAAACCCCTACCTGCATACGCAGATAGGGGTTTCGGAATTTAATCTTGACGATGACCTACTCTCACATGGGGAAACCCCACACTACCATCGGCGATGCATCGTTTCACTTCTGAGTTCGGGATGGGATCAGGTGGTTCCAACGCTCTATGGTCGTCAAGAAATTCGGGTACTGAGTCGTGGCCAGTTGGCCGCGCTTCAGCAAATTGGGTATGTGACAGCTGGTGTTTTGTGAGTATCTCGAACTTTCGGTTCGTTTCGTCTTCACACACCGCAATCTGGTGCTCTTTCGCCTTTTCAGCTCGAAGCATGCAAATTGCTTGGGTGTTATATGGTCAAGCCTCACGGGCAATTAGTATTGGTTAGCTCAACGCCTCACAGCGCTTACACACCCAACCTATCAACGTCGTAGTCTTCGACGGCCCTTCAGGGGACTCAAGGTCCCAGTGAGATCTCATCTTGAGGCAAGTTTCCCGCTTAGATGCTTTCAGCGGTTATCTTTTCCGAACATAGCTACCCGGCAATGCCACTGGCGTGACAACCGGAACACCAGAGGTTCGTCCACTCCGGTCCTCTCGTACTAGGAGCAGCCCCTCTCAAATCTCAAACGTCCACGGCAGATAGGGACCGAACTGTCTCACGACGTTCTAAACCCAGCTCGCGTACCACTTTAAATGGCGAACAGCCATACCCTTGGGACCGGCTTCAGCCCCAGGATGTGATGAGCCGACATCGAGGTGCCAAACACCGCCGTCGATATGAACTCTTGGGCGGTATCAGCCTGTTATCCCCGGAGTACCTTTTATCCGTTGAGCGATGGCCCTTCCATACAGAACCACCGGATCACTAAGACCTACTTTCGTACCTGCTCGACGTGTCTGTCTCGCAGTCAAGCGCGCTTTTGCCTTTATACTCTACGACCGATTTCCGACCGGTCTGAGCGCACCTTCGTACTCCTCCGTTACTCTTTAGGAGGAGACCGCCCCAGTCAAACTACCCACCATACACTGTCCTCGATCCGGATAACGGACCTGAGTTAGAACCTCAAAGTTGCCAGGGTGGTATTTCAAGGATGGCTCCACGCGAACTGGCGTCCACGCTTCAAAGCCTCCCACCTATCCTACACAAGCAAATTCAAAGTCCAGTGCAAAGCTATAGTAAAGGTTCACGGGGTCTTTCCGTCTAGCCGCGGATACACTGCATCTTCACAGCGATTTCAATTTCACTGAGTCTCGGGTGGAGACAGCGCCGCCATCGTTACGCCATTCGTGCAGGTCGGAACTTACCCGACAAGGAATTTCGCTACCTTAGGACCGTTATAGTTACGGCCGCCGTTTACCGGGGCTTCGATCAAGAGCTTCGCGTTAGCTAACCCCATCAATTAACCTTCCGGCACCGGGCAGGCGTCACACCCTATACGTCCACTTTCGTGTTTGCAGAGTGCTGTGTTTTTAATAAACAGTCGCAGCGGCCTGGTATCTTCGACCGGCGTGGGCTTACGGAGCAAGTCCTTCACCCTCACCGGCGCACCTTCTCCCGAAGTTACGGTGCCATTTTGCCTAGTTCCTTCACCCGAGTTCTCTCAAGCGCCTTGGTATTCTCTACCCAACCACCTGTGTCGGTTTGGGGTACGGTTCCTGGTTATCTGAAGCTTAGAAGCTTTTCTTGGAAGCATGGCATCAACCACTTCGTCACCCAAAGGGTAACTCGTCATCAGCTCTCGGCCTTAGAATCCCGGATTTACCTAAGATTCCAGCCTACCACCTTAAACTTGGACAACCAACGCCAAGCTGGCCTAGCCTTCTCCGTCCCTCCATCGCAATAACCAGAAGTACAGGAATATTAACCTGTTTTCCATCGACTACGCTTTTCAGCCTCGCCTTAGGGACCGACTAACCCTGCGTCGATTAACGTTGCGCAGGAAACCTTGGTCTTTCGGCGTGGGTGTTTTTCACACCCATTGTCGTTACTCATGTCAGCATTCGCACTTCTGATACCTCCAGCAAGCTTCTCAACTCACCTTCACAGGCTTACAGAACGCTCCTCTACCGCATCACCCGAAGGTGATACCCGTAGCTTCGGTGTATGGTTTGAGCCCCGTTACATCTTCCGCGCAGGCCGACTCGACTAGTGAGCTATTACGCTTTCTTTAAAGGGTGGCTGCTTCTAAGCCAACCTCCTAGCTGTCTAAGCCTTCCCACATCGTTTCCCACTTAACCATAACTTTGGGACCTTAGCTGACGGTCTGGGTTGTTTCCCTTTTCACGACGGACGTTAGCACCCGCCGTGTGTCTCCCATGCTCGGCACTTGTAGGTATTCGGAGTTTGCATCGGTTTGGTAAGTCGGGATGACCCCCTAGCCGAAACAGTGCTCTACCCCCTACAGTGATACATGAGGCGCTACCTAAATAGCTTTCGAGGAGAACCAGCTATCTCCGAGCTTGATTAGCCTTTCACTCCGATCCACAGGTCATCCGCTAACTTTTCAACGGTAGTCGGTTCGGTCCTCCAGTCAGTGTTACCTAACCTTCAACCTGCCCATGGATAGATCGCCCGGTTTCGGGTCTATTCCCAGCGACTAGACGCCCTATTAAGACTCGCTTTCGCTACGCCTCCCCTATTCGGTTAAGCTCGCCACTGAAAATAAGTCGCTGACCCATTATACAAAAGGTACGCAGTCACCCAACAAAGTGGGCTCCCACTGCTTGTACGCATACGGTTTCAGGATCTATTTCACTCCCCTCTCCGGGGTTCTTTTCGCCTTTCCCTCACGGTACTAGTTCACTATCGGTCAGTCAGTAGTATTTAGCCTTGGAGGATGGTCCCCCCATATTCAGACAAAGTTTCTCGTGCTCCGTCCTACTCGATTTCATGACTAAGAGATTTTCGCGTACAGGGCTATCACCCACTATGGCCGCACTTTCCAGAGCGTTCCGCTAATCTCAAAGCCACTTAAGGGCTAGTCCCCGTTCGCTCGCCACTACTAAGGGAATCTCGGTTGATTTCTTTTCCTCAGGGTACTTAGATGTTTCAGTTCCCCTGGTTCGCCTCTTGCACCTATGTATTCAGTACAAGATAACCATCTTATGATGGCTGGGTTCCCCCATTCAGACATCTCCGGATCAAAGTCTGTTTGCCGACTCCCCGAAGCTTTTCGCAGGCTACCACGTCTTTCATCGCCTCTGACTGCCAAGGCATCCACCGTATGCGCTTCTTCACTTGACCATATAACCCCAAGCAATCTGGTTATACTATGAAGACGACATTCGCCGAAAATTCGATTGAGCTCCTAAGAGCAACTCACAAATTTTACCTTAGCCTGATCCGTTACCAGTGAAAGTAACGTTCAGTCTATCTTTCTATCACATACCCAAATTTTTAAAGAACGA
>NZ_NIRS01000010.1 GCF_002934665.1 Pseudomonas laurylsulfatiphila
ATTTGCTGTCAAGTGATTTTTTTCAGAAGTTTTCAAGGAATCCTTAACAACTTCAACCACTTGCGCTTTCGATCTCTCGTCAGCGGGAGGCGAATTCTACAGCGTTACTCGCTGCTGTCAACACCTCCTTTTCAACTTCCTTTACGCTTCGATGACCTGAAGCAACCCGCTGCCGAAAACTGCGTAACTCTTTGTTTATCAAGGAGTTTTCCGTTTCGACTGCGCCGGAAGTGGGGCGAATTATAGACATCTGAAATCTGCCGTCAACACCTATTTTCACAAATCTGTCATATAGGCCAAAAAAGCCTCTAAAACAAAAAAGGCCGACCCAACGGGTCGGCCTTCTACACCCTTCTACTTACAAGCTAGGGAACGCGAACTGCGAAGCTTCATGGCTCGCACGCTGCGGCCAGCGCTGGGTGATGGCCTTGCGACGGGTGTAGAAACGCACGCCGTCCGGGCCGTAGGCGTGCAGGTCGCCGAACAGCGAACGCTTCCAGCCGCCGAAACTGTGATAGGCGACCGGCACCGGCAACGGTACGTTGACGCCGACCATGCCGACTTCGATCTCGTCGCAGAACAACCGCGCCGCTTCGCCGTCACGGGTGAAGATGCAGGTGCCGTTGCCATACTCGTGATCATTGATCAGTTGCATGGCTTCTTCCAGGCTGTTGACCCGAACAACGCACAGCACTGGCCCGAAGATCTCTTCTTTATAGATACGCATCTCTGGCGTGACGTTGTCGAACAGGCACCCCCCCAGGAAGAAGCCTTCTTCATGACCGGCCACGGTCAGGCCACGACCATCCACCACCAGCGTCGCGCCGGCGGCTACGCCGTCTTCTACATAACCGCTGACTTTGTCACGAGCCTGGCCAGTCACCAGTGGGCCCATGTCCAGACCGCAGGAAGTACCGGCACCGATTTTCAGCGCCTGGATTTGCGGAACCAGCTTGGCCACCAGAGCGTCGGCGACCTGGTCACCGACACACACGGCCACGGAGATCGCCATGCAGCGCTCACCGCAAGAACCGTAAGCCGCGCCCATCAGTGCGCTGACAGCGTTGTCCAAATCAGCATCCGGCATCAGCACGGCGTGGTTCTTCGCACCACCCAGGGCCTGAACGCGTTTGCCGCGCTTGGTCCCTTCGGAGTAGATGTATTCGGCAATCGGCGTCGAACCGACGAAGCTCAGCGCCTTGACTTCCGGCGCTTCGATCAACGCATCCACCGCAGTCTTGTCACCGTGCACCACGCTCAGTACGCCTTTAGGCAAACCAGCTTCCAGCAGCAGCTGGGCAATCAGCAGCGTCGAGCTCGGGTCACGCTCGGACGGTTTGAGGATGAAGCAGTTGCCGCAGACGATCGCCAGCGGGTACATCCACAGTGGCACCATGGCCGGGAAGTTGAACGGCGTGATACCGGCAACCACGCCCAGCGGCTGGAAGTCAGACCAGGCATCGATGTTCGGGCCGACGTTGCGGCTGTACTCGCCCTTGAGGATTTCCGGAGCCGCGCAAGCGAACTCGACGTTCTCGATGCCGCGCTTCAATTCACCGGCAGCGTCTTCCAGGGTCTTGCCGTGCTCTTCGCTGATCAGTTGCGAGATGCGAGCCTCATTCTGCTCCAGCAGTTGCTTGAAACGGAACATCACCTGGGCACGCTTGGCCGGCGGCGTGTTGCGCCAGGCCGGGAATGCAGCCTTGGCCGCGTCGATGGCGCTCTGGATGGTTTCGCGGGTCGCCAGCGGCAACTTGTGGATAGCCTGACCGGTAGACGGGTTGAACACATCAACCGCGCGACCGTTCTCGGTCACCAGTTCGCCATTGATCAAATGCGGAATAACGCTCATGGAAGCTCCTGAAAAGTTGTCCACAGGCGCCCGTTCCCGAGCGCCCGTTGTTTATAGGTATATAGAAGGAGAAATCAGTCGATCTTGCCCAGCACTTCGCCGACCGCGTCGAACAGACGATCCAGGTCCTGCGGCTTGCTGTTGAAGGTTGGGCCGAACTGCAGGGTGTCGCCGCCGAAGCGGACGTAGAACCCGGCTTTCCACAGTGCCATACCGGCTTCGAACGGACGCACGATCGCATCGCCGTCACGTGGTGCGATCTGGATCGCACCGGCCAGGCCGAAGTTGCGGATGTCGATAATGTTCTTGGTGCCTTTGAGGCCATGCAGCGCGTTTTCGAAATGCGGTGCGACTTCAGCCACGCTCTGTACCAGGTTTTCCTTTTGCAGCAGGTCGAGTGCTGCCAGGCCCGCCGCGCAAGCCACTGGGTGTGCCGAATAGGTGTAGCCATGCGGGAACTCGACCGCGTACTCAGGCGTCGGCTGATTCATGAAGGTCTGGTAGATCTCGGAGCTGGCAATCACCGCGCCCATCGGGATCGCGCCGTTGGTGACTTGCTTGGCAATGCACATCAGGTCCGGGGTCACGCCGAAGGTGGTGGCGCCGAACATGGTGCCGGTACGGCCGAAACCGGTGATCACTTCGTCGAACACCAGCAGGATGTTGTGCTGGTCGCAGATTTCACGCAGACGCTTGAGGTAACCCTGTGGCGGAACCAGCACGCCAGCGGAACCGGCTAATGGCTCGACGAATACCGCCGCGATGTTCGACGCATCGTGCAGTTCGATCAGCTTGAGCAGTTCGTCAGCCAGGGCGATGCCACCCTGCTCCGGCATGCCACGGGAGTAGGCGTTGCTTGCCAGCAGAGTGTGCGGCAGGTGGTCGACGTCCATCATCGCCTGACCGAACAGTTTGCGGTTGCCGTTCACGCCGCCGAGGCTGGTGCCGGCGATGTTCACACCGTGGTAGCCACGGGCACGGCCGATCATTTTGGTCTTGGTCGACTGGCCCTTCAGGCGCCAGTAGGCACGGACCATCTTCACCGCGGTGTCAGCGCACTCGGAGCCCGAGTCGGTGAAGAACACGTGGTTCAGGTTGCCCGGGGTCAGGTCGGTGATTTTCTCGGCCAGCTGGAACGACAGCGGATGACCGTACTGGAAGGCTGGCGAGTAATCGAGCGTGCCCAGTTGCTTGGCGACCGCTTCCTGGATTTCTTTGCGGGTGTGGCCGGCGCCACAGGTCCACAGACCCGACAGCGAGTCATACACCTTGCGGCCCTTGTCGTCGATCAGCCAGCTGCCTTCGGCGCCAACGATCAGGCGCGGGTCGCGCTGGAAGTTACGGTTGGCGGTGTAAGGCATCCAGTGAGCATCGAGCTTGAGCTGGCTGGCCAGCGAAGTCGGGGCGTTTTCAGGCAAGTTCATGGGCAAAACCTCGCAAGGCAATAAGCGGCGTAAGGATTGAAAACCGTTGTTGCAGCTAAATTGCCACGGGGATAAAGTCGGTGAAATGCAACTCTTCTAATGTTCAGTCAGCCAATCACTAAACTTTCTGGTAGCCCGCATGAGCACTCGCCGTCCCGATCCGCTGGCCCAGGTCAGCGACTTTGATATTCGCCTGCTGAGGATCTTTCGCAGCGTGGTGGAGTGCGGCGGCTTCTCCGCGGCGGAAACCGTGCTGGGCATTGGTCGCTCGGCGATCAGCCAGCAGATGAGCGATCTGGAGCAACGCCTCGGCCTGCGTCTGTGCCAACGTGGACGCGCCGGTTTTTCCCTGACCGAAGAAGGTCGCGAGGTCTATCAATCGGCGTTGCAACTGTTAAGTGCGCTGGAAAGCTTCCGCACCGAGGTCAACGGTCTGCACCAGCACTTGCGTGGCGAATTGATCATTGGCCTGACGGACAACCTGGTCACCCTGCCCCACATGCGCATCACCCATGCCCTCGCGCAGTTGAAAGAGCGCGGCCCGGACGTACAGATCCAGATCCGCATGATCGCGCCCAACGAAGTCGAACAAGGCGTGCTCGACGGCCGCCTGCACGTCGGCGTGGTGCCGCAGGCCAGCGCGCTTTCCGGACTGGAATATCAACCGCTGTATAGCGAGCGATCGCTGTTGTACTGCGCGGTCGGCCATCCGCTGTTTTATGTCGACGACAAACAACTGGACGACGAGCGCCTGAACAGTCAGGACGCCATCGCCCCCACCTTCCGCTTACCGGCGGAAATCCAGGCTCACTACCAGGCGCTCAATTGCACCGCCAGCGCCTCGGACCGCGAAGGCATGGCGTTCCTGATCCTGACCGGACGCTATATCGGTTATCTGCCGGATCACTATGCGAGTCTTTGGGTACAGCAAGGCCGTTTGCGAGCGTTGAAAGCTAAAACGCGCTTCTATGACTTGAGCCTGGCATCGGTCACACGCAAGGGCCGTCGACCGCATCTGGTGCTGGAGAGTTTTCTCGAGAGCCTGGCCGCGACGCGTTGAACAATTACCCCCCTGTAGGAGCTGCCGAAGGCTGCGATCTTTTGATCCAGGTATTTAAAATCAAGATCAAAAGATCGCAGCCTTCGGCAGCTCCTACAGGGTTGTGGTGGTTTCGGTTTTACGCTATCAACGCACTGGTTGCACCCACCTACCAGTTCGGAAGTGCCTATGATCTTTGAAGTCCCAGCCCACGGCGGAAAACCCGTCAGCCGCATTCGTCAGAAGAACGAAGAGACCATCATCAAAGCCGCCGAAGACGAGTTCGCCCGTCACGGGTACAAAGGCACGAGCATGAACACCATCGCCCAGAATGCCAAGCTGCCCAAGGCAAACCTGCATTACTACTTCACCAACAAACTCGGTTTGTACGTGGCGGTGCTGAGCAACATCATCGAGTTGTGGGACAGCACCTTCAACACCCTCACCGCCGAGGATGATCCGACCGAGGCCTTGACCCGTTACATTCGCGCCAAAATGGAGTTTTCCCGCCGCCAGCCGCAAGCGTCGCGAATATTCGCCATGGAAGTCATCAGCGGCGGTGAATGCCTGACCGAATATTTCAACCAGGACTATCGCGCCTGGTTCCAGGGCCGTGCGGGCGTGTTCCAGGCCTGGATCGACGCCGGTAAAATGGACCCGGTCGACCCGGTGCACCTGATCTTCCTGTTGTGGGGCAGCACCCAGCATTACGCCGACTTCGCCACGCAGATCTGCCGCGTCACCGGGCGCACCAAGTTGACCAAGCAAGACATGGAAGACGCCGGGGACAACCTGATCCGCATCATCCTCAAGGGCTGCGGCCTGCAACCTGCCATTTAAATACATATGCCTTTTACCCTCAGCGGTTTTTGCGAATACCGCGAAGAGATTCGCAAGAGCCGCTTCATTACCTTCGCCGCGCCGATCTCCAGCCCGGCCGAGGCCCAGGCGTTCATTGAACAGCACAGCGACTTGAATGCCTCGCACAACTGCTGGGCATGGAAGCTCGGCGATCAATATCGCAGCACCGATGATGGCGAGCCCGGCGGCACGGCAGGTCGGCCGATTCTGGCGGCGATAGAGGCACAGGATTGTGATCAGGTCGCGGTGCTGGTGATTCGCTGGTACGGTGGCATCCAACTGGGCACCGGTGGTCTCGCCCGGGCCTATGGCGGAGGTGCGAACAAATGCCTTCAAGCGGCGCCAAAGGTTGAGTTGATCAGCCGGGTGCCGTTGCGTTGCGCTTGCGGGTTTGCCGAGCTGGCCCTGGTCAAGCTGCGGGTGGCGGAGGCAGGTGGCCTGGTTGTGGATGAAAGCTTCACCGCCAATGGTGTCGAGTTGCAGTTGGCGGTAGGCGATGCGCAGATCGATACCTTGCAGTCACAGCTGGCCGATTTGAGTCGTGGACGTATTCTTTTACAGCGCTGAAAACAAGAGCAAAAGATCGCAGCCTGCGGCAGCTCCTACATTTGGAATGCGTTCCCCTGTAGGAGCTGCCGCAGGCTGCGATCTTTTGGGGCACGCCGCTTTTCCACTTATTCCATATTTGCCCACATCTGCTGTGCACCCGGCTGTGGATAACCTGAGCACATACCGCTGTAACCCTTCTGTCATGCGGCTTTGCGGACTTTGCTCAATTTTCGTCCAATCTGCCATCAAGCGCATCAAATTCAAGCAAAAACAAACAGTTACAGAGATTTATCACCTTTAGAAGAAAGCCACCCAGTGCTTATGCCCATGCCTTGAGCTTGCGCACAAATACTGTGGAGCAATCTGTGGATAACCCGTTCATGGCCGTCTCGGCACCCTGCACGGTATGGCTTGTGGTCGATTGATCATTTTTTGAGCAAAACCACACGAGCAAAATCGGGGCTTGATTTGCACCCTTGCCCCCATCTGGTGCCGGGCTCCGTGCAACACATTTGAAAGCTGCGGACTCAACGCCTCGACTCATACGACCTGAAGATTTTCCTGACCTGATGGCCAGAAAATTGCTTTATCCACAGGCACAAGTCCAACAGCACCGAGCCTGTCATGCCCAATCACGCTCCAATCCCGGATCCGGTTCCGCGCCTGCAACTGCGCAGGATCAGCAAACGCTACCCCGGTTGCCTGGCCAACGATGCCATCGACCTGACCATTGCCCCTGGCGAGATCCATGCCCTGCTTGGGGAAAACGGCGCAGGCAAAAGCACGCTGATGAAAATCATCTACGGCGTCACCCAGGCCGATTCGGGCGAGGTGATCTGGCAAGGTCAGCGGGTAACCCTGCGCAACCCGGCCCAGGCCCGGAGTTTGGGCATCGGCATGGTGTTCCAGCACTTCTCGCTGTTCGAAACCTTGAGCGTGGCGCAGAACATCGCCCTGGCCATGGGCGCGGCGGCAGGCACACCCAGACAACTTGAGCCGAAGATTCGCGAGGTATCCCGACGTTATGGCATGGCGCTGGAACCGGAGCGACTTGTCCACAGCCTGTCGATCGGAGAACGGCAACGGGTGGAAATCATTCGCTGCCTGATGCAGGACATCCGCCTGTTGATTCTCGATGAACCGACTTCGGTACTGACGCCGCAAGAGGCCGACGACTTGTTCGTCACCCTGCGCCGGCTCGCCGCCGAGGGCTGCAGCATTTTGTTCATCAGCCACAAGCTCGGGGAAGTCCGGGCGTTATGCCAGAGCGCGACGGTACTGCGCGGCGGGCGCGTGACCGGACATTGCGTGCCAGCCGACTGTACGGATCAGCAACTGGCGCGCCTGATGGTCGGTGAGGCGGCGCAGTTGATCGCAAACTATCCGAAGGTGACCGGGGGTGATGCGTTCCTTGAGGTACGTGGATTGTCCTGGCACAACCCGGACCCGTTCGGTTGCTCGCTCAAGGACATCAATCTTGAAGTGCGCAGCGGCGAAATCGTCGGCATCGCGGGTGTCGCGGGCAATGGCCAGGACGAGCTGCTGGCCTTGCTCAGCGGCGAACAACGCCTCAATCGCAACGAAGGCGCAACCCTGCGTTTTGGCCAGGAACCGGCTGCCCATTTACACCCCGACGCACGTCGCAGACTGGGCCTGAGCTTTGTCCCCGCCGAACGCCTGGGCCATGGCGCGGTGCCAGAGTTGAGCCTGGCAGACAACGCGCTATTGACCGCTTTCCAGCAAGGACTGGTGAGCAAGGGTCTGATTCGGCGCAGCAGCGTCGAAGCGCTGGCCGAGGAAATCATCCGCCGTTTCGGGGTCAAGACACCCGATAGCCAAACCCCGGCCCGCAGCCTGTCCGGCGGCAACCTGCAGAAATTCATCCTCGGCAGGGAAATCCTTCAGCAACCCAAACTGCTGATCGCCGCGCACCCAACCTGGGGGGTGGACGTCGGCGCGGCCGCCACCATTCATCGCGCCTTGATTGCCTTGCGCGATGCCGGCGCGGCGATCCTGGTGATCTCCGAAGACCTCGACGAACTGTTCCAGATCAGCGACCGCCTCGGCGCCTTGTGCGGCGGTCGATTGTCGGCGCTCCACGCCACGGTCGATACGCGCCTGAGCGATGTCGGTGGCTGGATGGCCGGCCAGTTCGCTGCCCCTCAATCACGCGCATCCGCCACGCGCTAACGGAGTGTCACATGCTGCTTTCTCTTGAACCCCGCGGCCAGCAATCGCGGCTGATGCTGTGGTGCTCGCCGTTGCTGGCGGCTGCGCTGACCCTGGGCTGTGGATCGTTGTTGTTCATCGCGCTCGGGCATGACCCGCTGTTGACCTTGCACACGTTGCTGATCGCGCCAGTCAGCGACCTGTATGGCGTCTCTGAATTGTTGGTCAAAGCCCTGCCGATCCTGCTGTGCGCATTGGGCCTGGCCGTCGCCTACCAGGCGCGCATCTGGAACATCGGTGCCGAAGGTCAACTGCTGCTCGGTGCATTGGCCGGCAGCGCGCTGGCGGTCAACATCATCGATGTACAAAGCCGCTGGGCGCTGGTGCTGATCCTGCTCACCGGCACCCTGGCCGGTGCTGCCTGGGCCGGCCTGACGGCGTGGTTACGCACACGCTTCAACGCCAATGAAATCCTGACCAGCATTATGCTCAACTACATCGCGCTGAACCTGTTGCTGTTCTGCGTTCACGGTCCGTTGAAGGATCCCGCCGGGTTCAACTTCCCCGAGTCAGCGATGTTCGGGGATGCCAGCCGCTTGCCGCTCTTGATGGAGGATGGACGGGTTCACGCCGGGGTGTATTTCGCCCTGCTCGCCTTAGTGGCGGTGTGGGTGCTGTTGCAGAAAAGTTTTGTCGGCTTCCAGATCAAGGTGCTCGGGCTGGACAAGCGGGCCGCCGGTTTCGTCGGCTTTCGCGAGAAGCGTTTGATCTGGCTCGCGCTGTTGATCAGCGGTGGTCTGGCGGGGCTTGCCGGTGTGTGCGAAGTCACCGGGCCGATCGGTCAACTGGTGCCGCAGGTCTCGCCGGGCTACGGCTATGCGGCGATCACCGTGGCGTTTCTCGGTCGCCTGAATCCGCTCGGGATCCTGTTTTCCAGCCTGTTGATGGCGCTGCTGTACATTGGCGGTGAAAGCGCACAAATGAGCCTGAACCTGCCGCAAGCGATCACCCAATTGTTCCAGGGCATGATGCTGTTTTTCCTGCTGGCCAGCGATGTGCTGATTCTCTACCGGCCGCGCCTGAACCTGCGCTGGACCCGCCGTGCCCAAGCCACCGCCGTACACGCAGGAGCGTTGTGATGGATATCGATCTGCTGAGCAATATTTTCTACGCCATGGTCCGCTGCGGTACGCCGTTGCTGTTGGTGGCGCTGGGGGAACTGATCTGCGAGAAAAGCGGCGTCCTCAACCTGGGCCAGGAAGGCATGATGCTGTTTGGTGCGGTGATCGGTTTCATCGTCGCGTTCAATACCGGGCACCTGTGGCTCGGCGTAGTGCTGGCGATGCTCGCCGGGATGCTGTTGTCATCGCTGTTTGCGCTGGTGGCACTGGTGTTCAATGCCAATCAGGTGGCCACCGGTCTGGCCCTGACGATTTTCGGCGTGGGCCTGTCGACCTTTGTCGGTGCGGCCTGGGTCGGCAAACCGCTGGCGGGTTTCGAACCCTTGGCGATTCCCTATCTGAGCGAAATCCCGCTGATCGGGCGGATGCTGTTTGCCCAGGACCTGTTGGTGTATCTGTCGTTCGCACTGTTTGCGCTGGTGGCCTGGGTCATTCTGAAGAGCCGAGTCGGGCTGATCATTCAAGCCGTCGGGGAAAATCCCGCTGCCGCCAGTGCCATAGGTTTGCCGGTGTTGTCAGTGCGTACTTTGGCGGTGTTATTCGGCGGTGCAATGGCCGGTTTGGCCGGGGCTTATCTGTCCCTGGCGTACACGCCGATGTGGGCGGAGAACATGAGCGCCGGGCGCGGCTGGATTGCCCTGGCGCTGGTGGTGTTCGCCAGTTGGCGGGTGTGGCGCTTGCTGCTCGGCGCGTACCTGTTCGGGCTCGCCAGCATCCTGCACCTGGTGGCGCAGGGATTGGGGCTGGCGATTCCGTCGAGCCTGCTGGCGATGCTGCCGTATGTCGCGACCATAGTAGTGCTGGTGCTGTTGTCACGGGATGCGCTGCGGACACGGTTGTATGCGCCGGTGTCGTTGGGGCAGCCGTGGCAGGCCGGGCATTAGTGGTTGTTTGGGTGGGCCTCTTCGCGAGCAGGCTCGCTCCCACATAACCGAGTCTGGCGCAAACCCTGTGGGAGCGAGCCCGCTCGCGAAGGGGCCCGAACAGGCAACACCTGAGCCACGCCCCACGCCAATTCAAACACCAGAAAAACCACCAGAATCGAACTCGCACCCTGGATCAGGGCATAAGCCTGCCAGGCCGAAAACAGGAATCTGGCCACGGCGTCATAACGCCCGAAAACCTGCTGCGGATCACGAATCCGCAGCACCGCCCATACGCAGACGATCGAGCCCAACAGATTCGCCATCAACATGTGCACCGGTTCGAACGGTGGCAGCTCACCAGGCAAACTCAACGCCTGGCTCAGCGCAGTCAAAACCCCATGCAACGCCGCAAAACTCCACGGCGTGACAAACGCCATCGTCACCAACAAGTCATACCAGGCACTGCCTTGCACCAACCGGCGATATTGCGTTGTAGTCCACATCGACATTGCTCCATCAATTCAGGGAGCAACAAGGCTAAAGCCTGGAGTATGCTCCAGGGTCAAGCCCCTTCGAGACGTCATGATGCGCATCGGTGAATTAACCAAGGCCAGCGCCGTCACGCAACTGCTGCAAGACAAACTCAAACTGATCGAAGCCCGCATGACCGAACTCGGCGCGCTACGCGAAGAGTTGCAACAACGGCTCGGGCAACAGTGTCCATTGAATCCACGATCCTGAATTTTCAAGGAAGCCACTCATGTCCAAGGCAAAAACCGCACTCATTATCGGCGCCTCCCGAGGGCTTGGCCTCGGGCTGGTGAAAACCCTGCTGGCCGATGGCTGGCAAGTCACCGCCACCGTGCGCGATCCGCAAAAAGCCGAGGCCTTGCAGGCCCTGGGCAAGGTGCGGATCGAACAGCTCGACATGGACGATCAGCCAGCGGTGTCCGCCCTGAGCCAACAACTCAAGGGCGAGGTGTTTGACCTGTTGTTCGTCAATGCCGGGGTCAAGGGACCGGATGTCCAGACACCCAACGGTGGCGCGACGATGGCCGACGTCGGTCAGTTGTTTTTCACCAACGCCGTGGCGCCGATCAACCTGGCCCAGCGTTTTGTCGAACAGATTCGCCCGGACACCGGCGTGCTGGCATTCATGAGTTCCGTGCTGGGCAGCGTGACCATGCCCGATGCGCCGGAGCTGGCGCTGTACAAGGCCAGCAAGGCGGCACTGAACTCCATGACCAACAGCTTCGTCACTCAGTTGGGCGACACAACGCTCACTGTGCTGTCGCTGCACCCTGGTTGGGTGAAGACCGACATGGGCGGTGAAGGCGCGGACATCGATGTCGAAACCAGCACCCGTGGCCTGGTTGATCAGGTGAATGCGTATGTCGGCAAGGGCGGGCATCACTTCATCAATTACCGGGGCGAAACCATTCCCTGGTAATTACCGCCAACACACTACCCTGTGGGAGCGGGCTTGCCCGCGATGACGGCGGCACAACCAACAACGATTTGACTGACACACCGCTATCGCGAGCAAGCTCGCTCCCACAGGGTCTTGAGTTGTTCTGTCGGGCCGGGCTTGCCCATAACGGCATTTTGATCGAAACTGCCCACCTCGCCTCCCCGGCGAACCTGGATCAGCAGACAGGGCAACACTGAGCTGGCAACCCTGAACCCAACTTTCAGAGGAGCCGGCCGACATGCCTGCGACCCGTACCTGGTTAAAGAATCCCCTCGCCATTTTCACCTCCAACGGTCTCGATGCCCGTGGCGGCCTGGTGCTGCAAGACGGCTTGATCGTCGAAGTGCTCGGCGCAGGCCAGCAACCTTCCGCACCATGCAATGAAGTGTTCGATGCTCGCGAGCATGTGATCCTGCCGGGCCTGATCAACACCCATCACCACTTCTATCAAACCCTGACCCGCGCCTGGGCGCCGGTGGTCAATCAGCCGCTGTTTCCATGGCTGAAAACCCTGTACCCGGTCTGGGCACGCCTGACCCCGGAAAAACTCGCCCTCGCCACCAAGGTCGCACTGGCCGAATTGCTGCTGTCCGGCTGCACCACCGCCGCCGACCATCACTACCTGTTCCCGGAAGGTCTGGAAAATGCCATCGACGTGCAAGTCGAGAGCGTTCGCGAACTGGGCATGCGCGCCATGCTCACCCGCGGCTCCATGAGCCTCGGTGAAAAGGACGGTGGCCTGCCGCCGCAACAGACCGTGCAGGAAGGCGAAGTGATCCTCGCCGACAGCCAGCGGCTGATCGCCGAATACCACGAGCGCGGTGACGGCGCGCAAATCCAGATCGCCCTGGCACCGTGCTCGCCGTTCTCGGTGACCCCGGAAATCATGTCGGCCAGCGCCGAACTGGCGAACAAACTCGACGTGCGCCTGCACACCCACCTCGCAGAAACCCTCGACGAAGAAGATTTCTGCCTGCAACGCTTCGGCCTGCGCACCGTGGACTATCTGGACAGCGTCGGCTGGCTCGGCCCGCGTACCTGGCTGGCCCATGGCATCCATTTCAACCCGGACGAGATCGCCCGCCTCGGCGCCGCCGGGACCGGTATCTGCCATTGCCCGAGTTCGAACATGCGCCTGGCCTCGGGCATCTGCCCAAGCATCGAATTGACTGACGCTGGCGCCCTGCTGGGTCTGGGCGTGGACGGTTCAGCCTCCAACGATGCCTCGAACATGATGCTCGAAGCGCGCCAAGCCCTGTACATCCAGCGCCTGCGCTATGGCGCCGAGAAGATCACCCCGGAACGCGTGCTCGGCTGGGCGACCAAAGGCTCGGCCAGTCTGTTGGGCCGTACCGATATCGGTGAACTGGCGGTAGGCAAGCAGGCCGACCTGGCGCTGTTCAAGCTGGATGAACTGCGCTTCTCCGGTAGCCATGATCCGGTCTCGGCCCTGCTGCTGTGCGGCGCCGATCGCGCGGACCGGGTGATGGTCGGTGGCAAGTGGCGGGTGATTGACGGGCAGGTCGAGGGGCTGGATCTGAAGGGCTTGATTGCCGATCACAGCCAGGCGGCGCGACAGTTGATTGCAGGGACCTGACACAACACCGATTAAAACTGTGGGAGCGAGCCTGCTCGCGAAGGCGGCGTGTCAGTCGACATATTTTGTGTATGACACACCGCTATCGCGAGCAGGCTCGCTCCCACATTGGTTTTGTGGGGCCTTCAGAGTCCCAATAGCGACAACATGATAAACGTCGCAAACAACACGAAATGCGTCATGCCTTCGATGGCGTTGGTTTCGCCGTCGTTGAGATTGATCGCGCTGACGATCAGGGTGAGAAACACCATCACGGTCTGCACCGGGGTCATGGCCATCTGGAATGGCTGGCCGGTATAGAGCGCCATCGCCTCCATCACCGGCACCGTCAGGATCACCGTCGACAGTGACGCGCCCATGGCGATGTTGACCACCGACTGCATGCGGTTGGCCAGTGCCGCGCGCAACGCGGTCAAGATCTCCGGCGCCGCAGAGATCGCCGCCACCAGGATCGCCGTAATCACCGGCGGTGCCCCCGTCCCTTCCAGCCCCAGATCGAGGGTCCTGGACATCACTTCGGCCAGTGCGCCAATCACCACCACCCCGAACACCAAGGTGCCGATACTCAGCACCAGATTGACCGGCTGCGGTTCCGCGCCTGACTCCTTCCGGCGGCGCTTGTCCGGGTAGCTGTAGCTGAAAAAATAACTGTGCGGCCCGACCTGCATGCGCAGGAACAAGGCGTAGAGCACCACCATCGTGCCGATGGTAAAGGCCGAATAGAGCTTCCATCGCGCTTCGGGAATGAACTCCGGCACCACCATCGAGACTCCCATGGCGGTGAGAATCATCACGCTATAACTGCGCGCCGAATCATCGTTATAGGACTGTTCGCCATGCTTGAGCCCGCCCATCAACGCCGCGAGGCCAAGGATGCCATTGATGTCGAGCATCACCGCCGAGTAGATCGTATCGCGCACCAGCGTGGCCGAGGCTTCGTTGCTCATCATGATCGCCAGGATCACCACTTCGACCAGCACGGCGGCCAGGGTCAGGATCATCGTGCCGTAGGGGTCACCGACCTTCTCCGCCAGCAACTCGGCCTGATGGGCAACGCGCATGGAGGCGGCGACGATGAAGGCAATCAGCACCAGCCCGCTGATCAGTGCGATGACCTGGCCGCTGTGCAGCATCCAGTGCTCCAGCGGATAGGCCACACACGCGGCGATCAACGCCAACAGCAGGAAGCCTTCTTGCTTGAGGGTGGTGAGCATGGCGAGCCTTTTTGCCGAGTGGTGCCGATGAGCTACTGACTGCGGGGTGGCGTTAACGTTTCGTTTTACCTTAGCGCACCATGGGCAGGCAGGAAGGTGCATTGGCGCACCGGAGTGTGTCATCGCTGGCAAGCCAGCTCCTACAGGGGAACGGTGATCCGGCTTTTGTAGGAGCTGGCTTGCCAGCGATAGCGCACTCACAACCGCCGCAAAACCTTCAGCCTTTAATTTTGTTGTCCGGTTGGTCAGCCATTTGCATTGCCCCTGCCAACCACACAACAAAATGGAGCTCCAATTCATGCACAACCGTCCGTTGAAGAAACTGCTTTGCGCCGTTACCGCCGCCATCGGCCTGGGCGCCAGCCTGAGCGCCAGCGCCAACGACCCGCTGAAAGTCGGCTTCGTCTACATCGGCCCGATCGGCGACCACGGCTG
Source organism: Pseudomonas laurylsulfatiphila (assembly GCF_002934665.1). Taxonomy (GTDB): domain Bacteria; phylum Pseudomonadota; class Gammaproteobacteria; order Pseudomonadales; family Pseudomonadaceae; genus Aquipseudomonas; species Aquipseudomonas laurylsulfatiphila. The sequence continues at coordinate 14,659 of NZ_NIRS01000010.1, forward strand.
GACGTATCAGCATGAACAGGGACGCAAGGAGCTCGCGGCAAAATTCGGTCCGCAGATCACCACCAACTACGTGGAGAACGTCGCCGAAGGCGCCGACGCCGAGCGGGTGATCCGCAACATGGCCAAGGACAAATACGACCTGATCTTCACCACCTCCTTCGGCTACATGAACCCGACCGTGAAAGTCGCCAAGCAGTTTCCCCAGGTGACCTTCGAACACGCCACCGGCTACAAGCAGGACAAGAACCTCGGCACCTACCTGGCGCGCACCTATGAAGGTCGCTACGTCGGGGGCTTCCTCGCGGCGAAGATGACCAAGACCAGGAAGATCGGCTATGTCGCCTCGTTCCCGATCCCGGAGGTGATCCGCGACATCAACGCCATCCAGCTGGCCCTGAACAAGTACAACCCCGGTACCGAAATCAAGGTGGTGTGGGTCAACTCCTGGTTCGATCCGGGCAAGGAAGCGGATGCCGCCAACGCCCTGATCGATCAGGGCGTGGACGTGGTGTTCCAGCACACCGACAGCCCGGCGCCAATCCAGGCCGCCGAACGTCGCGGCGTGTATGCGGTGGGCTACGCTTCGGACATGGCGCACTTCGGACCGAAGGCGGTGCTGACCTCCATCGTCAACGATTGGGGCCCGCACTACATTCAGGCAGCCCAAAGCCTGATCGATCATGACTGGAAGTCCCAGGACTACTGGGGCGGCTTGAAAGAAGGCACGGTTGAGCTGCCGATCAGCGACCTGGTGCCGGCAGCGGTGAAAAGTGAAGCCGAACAGCTCATCGCCAATATCAAGAGCGGTACGCTGCAGCCGTTCACCGGGCCGATCAAGGATCAGGCCGGCGTCGAAAAAATCCCGGCGGGCGTGAGCGCGACCACGGCGGAACTGGCGTCGATGAACTACTACGTGGAAGGCATGAAGGCCGAAATACCGAAGTAACACGCCCCCTGCAGGAGCTGGCTTGCCAGCGATGGCGTAGTGTCATTCAACAATGATTTTGGATTGGATGGCCCCATCGCTGGCAAGCCAGCTCCTACAAAAGCTCATTCCATATCAGGAAAGCAACATGACCAGCCTTCCCATCATTGACATCGCACCGCTCTACAGCGACGACCAGAACGCCTGGCCAGCCGTGGCCACACACATCGACCACGCCTGCCGCGAGTGGGGATTCTTCTACATCAAGGGCCATCCAATCAGTGCCGCGCGCATCGATGCCCTGCTCGACCACGCCAAACGCTTCTTCGCCCAACCCACCGCCGAAAAACTCAAGATCGACATCACCCAAAGCCATCACCATCGCGGCTACGGCGCCATCGCCACCGAACAGTTGGACCCGAGCAAACCCAGCGACCTCAAGGAAACCTTCGACATGGGCCTGCACCTGCCGGCCGGGCACCCTGACGTACTGGCGGAAAAACCCTTGCGCGGCCCCAATCGCCATCCGTCCCTGCCTGGTTGGGAAGCGCTGATGGAGCAACACTACGTCGACATGCAGGCCCTCGCACAAATGCTGTTGCGGGCAATGACCATTGCGCTGGGGATTGAGCGCGATTTCTTCGACACTCGCTTCAATGACCCGGTCAGTGTGTTGCGCCTGATCCATTACCCGCCGCGTCACACGGCCAGCTCCACCGAGCAGCAAGGCGCTGGCGCCCATACCGACTACGGCTGCATCACCCTGCTCTATCAGGACGCCGCCGGTGGCTTGCAGGTACGCAACGTCAAAGGCGAGTGGATCGACGCACCCCCCATCGACGGTACGTTCGTGGTCAACCTCGGCGACATGATGGCGCGCTGGAGCAACGACCGTTACCTGTCGACGCCGCACCGGGTGATCAGCCCGCTCGGCGTGGATCGCTATTCGATGCCGTTCTTCGCCGAGCCGCACCCCGATACCCGCATCGAATGCCTGCCCGGGTGTCAGGATGCATTGCACCCGGCAAAATACCCGGCCACCACCTGCGCCGGGTTCCTGCTCTCGCGCTTCGCCGATACCTACGCCTATCGACGGGAACAGGAAGCGGGGTGATGAACCGCCTGGTCAGGTTTTACCAATTGTTGCGGCAACCCTCTGTAGAATGGCGACCATTGCACCTGATGAGAAAAGAATCATGTATGACTGGCTGAACGCCCTGCCCAAGGCAGAATTGCACCTGCACCTGGAAGGTTCGCTGGAACCCGAGCTGTTGTTCGCCCTGGCCGAGCGCAACAAGATTGCCTTGCCATGGAGCGACGTCGAAACCTTGCGCAAGGCGTATGCCTTCAACAACCTGCAGGAATTCCTCGACCTGTATTACCGGGGTGCCGATGTGCTGCGCACCTCCCAGGATTTCTATGACCTGACCTGGGCATACCTGCTTCGCTGCAAAGAGCAGAATGTGATTCACACCGAACCGTTCTTCGACCCGCAGACCCACACCGACCGTGGCATCCCCTTCGAGGTGGTGCTCAACGGTATCGCCGCCGCGCTGAAGGATGGCGAGCAGCAGTTGGGCATCACCAGCGGTTTGATCCTGAGCTTCCTGCGCCATCTGAGCGAAGACGAAGCGCAGAAAACCCTCGACCAGGCGCTGCCGTTCCGCGATGCGTTCGTCGCCGTGGGCCTGGACAGCTCCGAGATGGGCCACCCGCCGAGCAAGTTCCAGCGCGTGTTCGACCGTGCCCGTCACGAAGGCTTCCTGACCGTCGCCCACGCCGGTGAAGAAGGCCCGCCCGAGTACATCTGGGAAGCCATCGACCTGCTGAAAATCCAGCGCATCGACCATGGCGTGCGCGCCATCGAAGACGAGCGCCTGATGCAGCGGATCATTGACGAGCAGATCCCGCTGACCGTGTGCCCCCTGTCGAACACCAAACTGTGCGTGTTCGATCACATGTCGCAGCACAACATTCTCGACATGCTGGAACGCGGTGTGAAAGTGACCGTGAACTCCGATGACCCGGCGTACTTCGGCGGTTATGTCACGGAGAACTTCCATGCCCTGCACACTCACCTGGGCATGACCCAGGACCAGGCCAGACGCCTGGCGCAGAACAGTCTCGATGCGCGGTTGGTAAAACCCTGAGCAACACCGCAAATCCAACTGTAGGAGCTGGCTTGCCAGCGATGGCGCCCTCTGATTCAACAATGATGCCGAATGTGGCACAGCCATCGCCGGCAAGCCGGCTCCTAGAGCGCCATTTCCAGCTCGGTTTCCAGGGCAAAGCGATGAATTTCGCGTTGCCCGGAGGCCGTCACCTGCAAGGCTCGGGAATCGTTGGGCAGGCTCAGCCACCCCGACTGCATGAACAGCTGCAACAAGGCGGCACCCAACGAGCCGCCCATGTGCGGGCGTCTTTCGCTCCAGTCAGGGCACGCGCAGGCAACCCTGCCGTTGTGATGAGCCAGCGCCTGGATGAACACTCCCCGCGCCGCCAACTCCGTCGCGCCCTTGAGCGTGACCGTGACCCGCTGATCCGAATGTTCGATCCAGCCTGCTTCCAGCAGTCGCTGATACAGGTCGGCGGACAGGGTACCCCCCAAGTGATCGTCGCACAGCCGGGCACTCAGCAATGACGAGCGCACTGCCCGGGGTTTGACGAGTGGCGCATTGCGCTTGAACACGTCCGGAATATCCTGGGGCGCGCTGGCGAAGGTCGCGCTGGCCAGCGCTTCGATTGCCGCCCCGACCTCGGGGGCAGCCAGGCGGAAGAAGCGTTTGCGGCCACGGTTTTCAACCCTTAACAGACCTCCAGCGGACAAACGTCCCAGGTGTGCACTGGCCGAAGACGGTGACAGGCCGGCCAGCAATGCCAACTCTTCGGTTGCTCGCGCCGAACCATCCATCAAGGCCCACATCATTGCGCTGCGCTTTGGGTCAGCCAGCAATGTGGCAATCTGGCTGATGCAAGGTGCATGTTCCATGTATTCACTCCCTGTTGAATCGTTTCGTCTTCTGACCAGAAACATCTTGACCAGTAATGTGTCGTCGGCCAATCCGTGGAAACTGCCATGAATCCGGCAACGCCTTGCTCACCCGTTAGCGCTGCCTGGCCGATGCCGCGAAGGCCAGAAGGATGACCGTGCTGCCGGGCCGACTCGAACGTGGACCCGCCGTTGGGGGATCGACGCTACTTATATGATGAGGGCGCTAGTATATGCGGGTTGGTCGGCGGATCCTGTCCTCCCCAAGGCATAGGTGGTGATCGTTCCTGAGGGAAATTTCTCTTTTTTTGTGCGACTAATGATCGATATCCGAAAAGCCCGGAAATTGACTGCTCAACAGGGCGCATCGGCTGACAAGCATTTCGCGCAACAGGTTCACCGGCTTACTCAATTGCGCGCGATGGGCGCACAACAGATTCAACGGCGCGCGCTCGCAGAGCAGTTCCGGCATCAGCACCTTCAAGCGACCGGCCAGTACATCGGCGGCGACATCAAGCCAGGATTTGTAGGCGATTCCGGCACCGGCCACGGCCCAAAGGCGAACGACATCGGCATCGTCACTGAAGCGATCGCCGCTGACGGTCAGGCTGACTTCGCGTTTGCCGTCGTGAAAACTCCAGTGATCGTGGACCCTGCTGCCGAGCATGTACAACAGGCAATTGTGCTGAGCCAGTTGCTCCAGATGCCGCGGTTCGCCGTGGCGAGCCAGATAGTCGGGAGCGGCGCACAACACCCGGCGGTTCTGCGGGGCGATGGGCAGCGCCACCAGGCTGGAGTCCTCCGGTTCACCGTAACGCAGGGCAATGTCTACCGGCTGGCGGAACAGGTCGGCGATGCGGTCCCCCAGCAGCAGACGCACGGTCAGTTTCGGATGCTCGCGCTGAAACTGGTCAAGCCAGGGCAACAGCAGATGGCGACCAAAGTCCGACGGCGCCGACAGTTGCAGAACCCCGCTGACCTGGTCCTGACCGCTGGCCAGTAATCGCCGGCCCTCGTCGAGATTGCTCAGGGCCGCGCGGGCGTATTCGAGAAAGCCCTCGCCTTCGGCGGTCAGGCGCAAGCTGCGGGTCGAACGGGCCAATAGACGGGCGCCGAGTTGCCGTTCGATGCGCTTGAGCGCTGCACTGGCCACCGCCGCCGACATGTCCATGCCCCGCGCGGCGGCGGACAGACTGCCCAGGTCCGCCGCCCGGACAAACAACTGCAAGTCATCGAAACGCAGCATCAAGAACACCTATTATCAAAAAAATATTGAAAGAGACTGCTCTTTTAGCCGGTTTTATCTTCAGGAGAAATAGCCAATCATCTCCCCCATCGAATCGCTTCTTTATTAGTGTTCAGGAGTCGTCCATGAAAGCCATTGCCTACTACACCTCGTTACCGATCAGTGATGACAAAGCCCTGCAAGACATCGAGCTGCCGGCGCCGGTTGCCGGCCCTCGCGACTTGCTGGTGGAAGTCAAAGCCATCTCGGTCAACCCGGTGGATACCAAGGTGCGCCAGAACGTCCAGCCCGAAGATGGTGCGGCCAAGGTGCTGGGCTGGGACGTGGCTGGCGTGGTCAAGGCCGTGGGCAGTGAGGTGACGCTGTTCTCGGTCGGCGACAAGGTGTTTTACGCCGGCTCCATCGCCCGTGCGGGCGGCAACAGCGAGTTGCATGTGGTGGATGAACGCATCGTCGGCCACATGCCCAAGACCCTTGGTTTCGCCGAGGCCGCCGCCCTGCCGCTGACCGCGATCACGGCGTGGGAACTGTTGTTCGAACGCCTGCAAGTGCGCGAAGGCAAAACCGACGAAGGTCAGAGCCTGTTGATCGTCGGCGCGGCAGGTGGCGTGGGCTCGATTCTTACGCAGCTGGCTCACCAGCTGACGGCCCTGAAAGTCATCGGCACCGCTTCGCGTGCACAGACCCAAAGCTGGGTGAAGGAGCTGGGTGCCGACCTGGTGATCGACCATGGCCAGCCACTGAGCGAAGCACTCAAGCGGGCCGGTGTGGATCAGGTCACCCACGTCGCCAGCCTGACCCAGACCGACCAGCACCTGGACCAACTGGTCGAGGCATTGGCCCCCCAAGGCAAGCTGGCGCTGATCGATGACCCCAAGTCGCTGGACGTGACCAAGCTCAAGCGCAAGAGCCTGTCACTGCACTGGGAGTTCATGTACACCCGTTCTCTGTTTGAAACCGCTGACATGATCGAGCAGCACAACCTGCTCAATCGCGTCGCCTGGCTGATCGATGCCGGGACACTGAAAACCACGGTGGGCGAACATTTCGGGACGATCAATGCGGCCAATTTGCGCCGTGCCCATGCCCTGCTGGAAAGCGGCAAGGCCAAGGGCAAGATCGTTCTGGAAGGGTTTTGAAACGCTGAAAAAACCCTTTCAGGTTTCATCGTTTCTGCGTTTTTTCGTCTGCGACCTGAGCGTCCCGGTCGCAGACAACCCCTTTGGAGGCCCTCGAAAAGTCGTGTTTTTTTTAGTTACAAACCGTCAGTCCGACAGTTGATCCTTGTCACAATGATGCTCGTATTCAGGACTACAATCGAATCTCCTGCGAGGCAGTCTTTTGCGTAACGTCTTTTACGAGAGGTGATCAGTTGTGAAGATCCTGATAAAAGAATTGGCAAAATCCCAGTGGCAAGTCCGCTTAGACCAGCATGCGGTGACGTTCCGCAGCGAAGCAGAAGCTCGCGCTTTCACGCGTACCCTCGAAGCCCGCATCCAGGCTCCTCACCAGATTCCCATCCTCCACCCGCAGCGTGCTGCCGGCTGATTCCGGCCTCAAACCTGGGCTTGCGCCAGCGCGCGGGCATTTTGCAAGCGCCGGGTGAGCACCGCAGCGCTCACCACCAGAATTCCGCAGAGGCTGATGACCATGGCCATCGGCACGGCGCTGCCATCGTGCAAAATGCCCACCAGGGCGGAGGCGCCGGCCGCCACACTGAACTGCAGGCAACCAAGCAGCGCCGACGCGCTGCCGGCACGTGCGCCCTGCCCGCTCATCGCGCAGGCGGCGGCGTTGGGGCTGATGCAACCGAGGCTGGAAATACAGATGAACAATGGAATCAGCAGCGGCCACAGGTGGGCCGTGTGCAGCGCGCTGACAGCGAGCAGGGTCAGACCGGCCGCGAGATAAACCCAAACCGCGCGCGCCAGCAAGAACGTCGGGCCCCGTTTGGCCAGCAGCCGCGCGTTGACCTGCGCCACCAGAATGAAGCCCGCCGCATTGGTGCCGAACAACCAGCCGAAATGCTCGGCCGGAACGCCGTAGAGCTTGATGATGATGAAAGGTGATCCGGCGATATAGGCAAACATCCCGGCGATGGCGATGCCCCCGGTCAAGGCGTGGCCAAGAAATATCGGGTCGGCCAGCAACCGACCGTACTGGCGCAGCGCGCCCGACAGCGGTTGGCGGGGTATGTGGGCCGGCAAGCTTTCCGGCAATCCCGTGGCCACCGCCAGCCCCGCCAAGGCACTGAACCCGGTCAAGGCCAGGAAAATCGACTGCCAGCCTGTGGTGTTGACCAGCAACCCACCCAGCAATGGCGCGAGGATAGGCGCGAGCCCCATCACCAGCATCAACTGTGAAAAGACTTTCGCCGAGCCCACCGCATCACATTTGTCGCTGACCACCGCCCGGGAAATCACCATGCCCGCGCAGCCACCCAACGCCTGGACGAAACGCGCACCGATCAGCCATTCCAGATTCGGCGCATAGGCGCACGCCACCGAGGCAGCGGTGAACAGACCGACACCGGTGAGCAACGGAATGCGTCGCCCGAAACGATCCGCCACCGGGCCATAGGCCAATTGACCGATGGACAAGCCGAGGAAGTAGGCCGCCAATGTCATCTGGACGTGATTTTCGTCCGTGCCGAAAGCCAGCGCCATGGCCGGGAAGGCCGGCAAGTAGAAATCGATCGCCAGCGGACCGAAAGCGCTCAAGGCGCCGAGAATCAGAATGGTACGGAAGTTCATCAGGCATCCAGTGAGGCAGGAGTCGGCAGCCCGACAGTCTAGCCGCGCATGGACGCCTTGAACATTCCGGTAGCTCGCTAACTATCAAAATCAGGCCAGTTTGACGCCATACCCCTCTTCGCTGATCGCCTCGATCACTTGCTGGGCAGTCAGCGCACTTTCGACACCGACTTCTTTCGCCGCCAGATCGACCCGCACACTGGCTGCCGGGTCCTTGGCCTGCACAGCCTGAGTGATGGCCTTGACGCAGTGGCCACAAGACATGCCTTCAACATTGAACACTTGCATGGGATGACTCCTTTTCCGAGGGTTGAGTCCAGTTTCGAGCTTGCCACCATGGCAAGGTCAAGTTCTGAAGTTAGCTGCCGGGCTGGCAATCGGCGCTACGCTCGGCCAAGCTGCGTCCATCAATGACTCGAACTCAGGAGATTCAGCCATGCGCTGGTCGGTTTTCAGCCTGTTTGGCTTTCTCAGCCTTTTCGCCGCCGTGCCTTCGATCAATGCTGCCGGTCAGGATTATGGCGTGCTGATCATTTCCCGCGAGCGCCTGGAAGTCGCGACCAGCTGCGAGATCGGTGTGTACATCCAGGATCAATTGGCGGCGCGGCTGTTTCAGGAGCAGAGCACCTCGTTCAACCTGCCGCCCGGTATCGTCTCGCTGCGCCTCAAGTTACTCCCGGGCCAGATGCCGGGTTGCAATCCGGGCATGCTCGCGCCGGGGTCGCAGGACATCCAGCTCAAGGCCGGTGATGTACTCAAGTACCGGATCGCGATGACGCAGGAAGGGATGTACCTCAAGCGCGCCGGTCTCGGCTACTGACCCACAACCCTTGTGGGAGCGAGCCTGCTCGCGATGACGGTGGCAAATTCAACATGGATGTGCCTGAAAGACCCCCTTCGCGAGCAGGCTCGCTCCCACATTTAGTCTCTGGTGAGTTTCAGATTGGCACTTGACCTTGCCAGCATGGCAAGGTTGATCCTGTGGTCATCTACTACAGGGAGTGCGACCGATGTCCGAATCCACCACGTTCGATCTGCCGATTGCCGGCATGACCTGCGCCAGTTGCGCCGGGCGTGTCGAGCGCGCCTTGAGCAAAGTCATTGGCGCCAGTGCCGTCAGCGTCAACCTCGCCACTGAACAGGCTCGGGTCCAGGCACCCAGCGACAGCCTGCCGGCCCTGATGGATGCCGTGGCCAAGGCCGGCTACAGCGTGCCGCAGCAGAGCCTGGAACTGAGCATCGACGGCATGACCTGCGCGTCCTGCGTCGGTCGGGTAGAGCGGGCGCTGGGCAAGGTGGCGGGCGTGAAAAGCGTCAGCGTCAACCTGGCCAACGAACGCGCCCACCTTGAACTGCTCGGCCAGGTCGATCCGCAAACCTTGATCGCGGCCGTGACCAAGGCCGGATACGCCGCCAGCGTATGGGAAGCCGAACACCCGCCAACCGACAATCAGCAACAGCGTCTGCATCGAGAACGCCTGGCCTTGATCATGGCCATCACCCTCGCCTTGCCGCTGGTCTTGCCGATGCTGCTGCAACCGTTCGGTGTGCACTGGATGCTCCCGGCCTGGGCGCAATTCGCCTTGGCCACGCCGGTGCAATTCATCTTCGGTTCACGGTTTTACGTCGCGGCCTGGAAAGCCGTACGCGCCGGAGCCGGCAACATGGATTTGCTGGTGGCCCTGGGCACCAGCGCCGGTTATGGCTTGAGTGTGTATGAATGGGCCACCGCCGCCGGGCGCATGCCGCACCTGTATTTCGAAGCCTCGGCGGTGGTGATCGCCCTGGTATTGCTGGGCAAGTACCTGGAAAGCCGCGCCAAGCGCCAGACCGCCAGCGCCATCCGCGCCCTCGAAGCCTTGCGCCCGGAGCGAGCGATTCAGGTGCTCGATGGTCGCGAGCAGGAAGTCGCCATCAGCGCCCTGCGCCTCAATGACCTGGTGATGGTCAAACCCGGTGAGCGCTTCCCGGTCGATGGCGAAGTGATAGAAGGCCAGAGCCACGCCGACGAAGCCCTGATCAGTGGCGAGAGCCTGCCGGTGCCCAAACAGCCCGGCGACAAGGTCACTGGCGGCGCGATCAACGGTGAAGGCCGGTTGCTGGTGCGTACCCAGGCCCTCGGTGCGGAAACCGTACTGGCACGGATCATCCGCCTGGTGGAGGACGCCCAGGCCGCAAAGGCGCCGATCCAGAAACTGGTGGATAAAGTCAGCCAGGTATTCGTACCCACCGTGCTGGTGATTGCCTTGGCGACTTTGATCGGGTGGCTGCTGTATGGCGCGCCGATGGAAACCGCGCTGATCAACGCCGTGGCGGTGCTGGTGATCGCCTGCCCTTGCGCACTGGGCCTGGCCACGCCAACGGCGATCATGGCCGGCACCGGCGTGGCGGCACGCTACGGGATTCTGATCAAGGACGCGGAAGCCCTGGAGCGTGCCCATGAAGTCAGCGCGGTGGTATTCGACAAGACCGGCACCCTGACCTCCGGCGCCCCGCGCATTGCTCATCTGAGTGCCATCGACGGCAATGAAGCGAGCCTGCTGCAACTGGCCGGCGCCCTGCAACGCGGCAGTGAGCATCCGTTGGCCAAGGCTGTTCTGGATGCCTGCGCCGAACGCCACTTGAAGGTGGCCGACGTCAGCGACAGCCAGTCCCTGACCGGCCGCGGCATTGCCGGCACACTGGAGGGTCGTCGCCTGGCCCTGGGTAATCGTCGCCTGCTGGAGGACAGCGGCTTGAACGCCGGATCGTTGGCCGACTCGGCGATCGCGTGGGAACAAGAAGGCCGGACCTTGTCCTGGCTGATCGAACAATCCCCCGAACCGCAGGTGCTGGGCCTGTTCGCCTTCGGTGACACCCTCAAGCCCGGCGCGCTGCAAGCGGTGCAGCAACTGAGCGCACGGAACATCAGCAGCCACCTGCTGACCGGCGACAATCGCGGTAGCGCCAAGGTGGTGGCCGAGGCGCTGGGCATCCAGGACGTGCATGCCGAAGTGTTGCCGGCGGACAAAGCCGCCACCGTCACCGCACTGAAAGAAACCGGCGTGGTGGCCATGGTCGGCGACGGCATTAACGACGCCCCGGCACTGGCCGCCGCCGACATCGGCATCGCCATGGGTGGCGGCACCGACGTCGCCATGCACGCGGCCGGCATCACCCTGATGCGCGGCGATCCGCGACTGGTACCGGCTGCATTGGAGATCAGCCGCAAGACCTACGCCAAAATTCGGCAGAACCTGTTCTGGGCCTTTGTCTATAACCTGATCGGCATCCCGCTGGCGGCGTTTGGCTTCCTCAATCCAGTGCTGGCCGGTGCAGCCATGGCGTTGTCGAGCGTCAGCGTGGTGAGCAATGCGCTACTGTTGAAAACCTGGAAACCCAAGGACCTGGAGGACAACCGATGAACATCGGCCAAGCGGCCCGCCACAGCGGCCTGAGCGCAAAGATGATCCGTTATTACGAATCCATCGGCCTGCTCAAGGCGGCTCATCGCACCGACAGCGGTTATCGGGTGTATGGCGATGATGACCTGCACACGCTGGCGTTCATCAAGCGCTCGCGGGACCTGGGGTTTTCCCTGGAGGAAGTCGGCAAGTTGCTGACCCTCTGGCAAGACCGCCAGCGCGCCAGCGCCGATGTGAAGGCTTTAGCCCGTCAGCATATCGATGAGCTGAACCGGAAGATCCGTGAACTGGGGCAGTTGCGCGATACGCTGCAGGATCTGGTTGAGCACTGCCATGGCGACCATCGGCCGGATTGCCCGATTCTGAAGAACCTGGAATCCGGCTGCTGCGCCCCCTCCCCGTAGGAGCTGCCGCAGGCTGCGATCTCTTGATCTTGCTTCTAAAAAATCAAGATCAAGAGATCGCAGCCTGCGGCAGCTCCTACAGAGGGGCATAAAAAACCCGGCCGAAGCCGGGTTTTTCTTTAGCCGATCACTGCATCCACGGTGGAGGCGGTTCTTCGGTCTTGCCCGGCGGCGCATCGTCCGCCGCGCGTGCCGCTTGCTTACGCTCTTCATCCAGGCGTGCAGCCTCGATTTCGCGCATGATACCGCCCACGTCGGCCAGCTCTTCCGTGTCGGCGAACTCACCGGTCAGGACGCTGGCCGGGTGCAAGGTGCCGGCCTCGTACAAGGCCCACATTTCCTTGGCGTATTTGGTCTTCTTCAATTCCGGCGCAAACCGCCCGAAGTAGGACGCCATGTTGCCCACGTCGCGCTCCAGCATGCTGAATGCGTGGTTGTTGCCCGCCGCATCCACCGCTTGTGGCAGGTCGATGATCACCGGGCCGGTCGGCGTCAGCAGCACGTTGAACTCGGACAGGTCGCCGTGCACCAGACCGGTACACAACATCAGCACGATCTGCGAAATCAGGAACGCGTGATATTCCCGTGCCTGGTCCGGCTCCAGCACCACATCGTTCAGACGCGGCGCGGCATCACCGTATTCGTCGGCCACCAGCTCCATGAGCAGCACGCCTTCGAGGAAGTCGTACGGCTTGGGCACCCGCACGCCGGCATTGGCCAGACGGAACAGTGCCGCCACTTCAGCGTTCTGCCAGGCGTCTTCGGTTTCCTTGCGGCCAAACTTGGAGCCCTTGGCCATCGCCCGGGCCTGACGGCTGTTGCGCACCTTGCGGCCTTCCTGATACTCGGCCGCCTGACGGAAACTGCGTTTATTCGCCTCCTTGTAGACTTTCGCGCAACGTAACTGGTTACCGCAGCGCACCACATAAACAGCTGCTTCTTTACCACTCATGAGTGGGCGCAGCACCTCGTCGACCAGACCGTCCTCGATCAGGGGTTCAATGCGTTTTGGAGTCTTCATCAGCTTTTATTGTGGGTCCTTTATTACCAAACACGCGAAAGTCATTCGTTATACGGCAATCCACTCACGGGGGGGAGGGGTTGCCGACTTATGAACATTGCACAAGCACACAATGTGCCGATTTCAACAGGTAAAACCGACGACCGCCACGGGTCGCTCCGGATCATAGCCGAGCCTGCATCACTTGTTGTGCAAGGACATTGAAGGCAATTGCGACAGAAGCTGACACCACTTCTGAAGCTTTCCGTAGGATTTTTCTCAACAGACCTAAATTTCCTCCAACAACAGCCGAAGTCCTTAGTGACAAAGTGATATGTCCGACAATCGCTGCCACAACAAAAGCGATGCCGCACTCAAGGACCCGGGTTGACCAAGAACGATTACGGCTGCCAATAAACCGCGAGTCATCTGCACTGCGTGGGCCTACAAGAAAATCTGGAGCGCGGATGAACATCAAACAGAAGTTGACCTGGGCGTTTGCAATCATCGCCTGCCTGCCCGTGGTGCTGGTCGCCACCCTCGTTGTGCTGAACCTGCGCAGTGATGCCAGGGACGAATTTATCGACGGCAGTGCCCGAGAGATTCGTCAGGTCAGCAACGCCATGCAATTGTTCTTTGACGGCATCAGCCAGAACGTCGATTACCTGGCCAAGCAGCCGTTGATCCGAAACTCCGACGACAGCCTCAAGACTTACATGGCTGCCAACGCCGAGAGCGTTCCCCAGGGCGAAATGGACAAGAAAGTCTTCACCCTGCTCCAGGACCTGGGCAACAGCCACCCGTCCTACGCCTATGCCATCCTCGGCACGGCGGCGGGCGGCTACGTGTCGTGGCCGGATGATCCGAAACTGAGCAACTACGACCCGCGCCAGCGCCCCTGGTACAAGGCCGCCCAGGCCAAACCGGGCAAGCCGTTCCGCACCGAGGCCTACTACTGGGCCCAGGACGACGCGACCTACGTCAGCACCGTGCGCACCATCGACAACAAGCTGGGCACCAACGGTGGCGTGGTCAGCATCGACGTGACGCTCAAGCAGCTCACCGAAATCGTCAAACAGATCAAGCTCGGCGAAACCGGCTACCTGATGCTGCTGGAAAACACCGGCACGGTCCTGGTGGATCCGAAACAACCGGAACACAACTTCAAACCGCTGAACAGCCTGGGCGAGGGTTACGCGCAACTGGCCAAGGCCGGCAAGGGCCTGGTGGAAGTGGAGTTGAACGGCGAGCGCTACATGGCCAACGTCTGGCCGTCGGAGCAACTGGGCTGGACCTTCATCGGCCTGATCAAACAGAACGACGTGATGAGCTCCGCGACCCAGTTGACCTGGTTGATCGCCATCATCGCCGCCGTCCTGGCCGTCATCTTCGCCATCGTCGGCGCCAGTTTTGCCAGCCTCATCGTGCGTCCGATCCGCAGCGTGGCCAGCGGCCTGGAAGGCATCGCCCAAGGCGAAGGCGACCTGACCCAGAACCTGCAAATCCGTGGCAACGACGAAACCGCGCAGCTGGCCAACTGGTTCAACCAGTTCCTGACCGCGATTCGCAACCTGATCCAGAACATCGGCGGCGCAGCGGGCAAGATCCTCGCCACGTCCAAGAGTTCGACCCAGGTCTCCAGCGACATGGCCGAAGCCGCCGGACGCCAGCGTGAAGCGGTGGACATGGTGTCCACGGCGTTCCACGAAATGGTCGCCACCGCCAACGAAGTTGCGCGCTCTTGCAGCCAGGCGGCGGAATCCGCCGACAGTGGCCAGCGCCAGGCGCGCGAAGGTCAGCAACAGATCGACGCGGCGGTGAACAGCGTGGATCGCCTGAGCCAGGAAATCGAACAGTCGGCCCAGTCGATGCAACAGCTGGAGCGCGACAGCAACGACATTCAGTCGATCCTCGGGACCATCCGTTCGATCGCCGAACAGACCAACCTGCTGGCGCTGAACGCCGCGATCGAAGCGGCCCGGGCCGGTGAACAGGGTCGCGGCTTTGCCGTGGTGGCCGACGAAGTACGGGCCCTGGCCAAGCGCACGGCCGACTCCACGGCGGAAATCGACGGACTGCTGGGCAACTTGGCCAAACGCACCAGCCAGGTGACCCAACAGATGCACGCCAGCCTGGAAGTGTCCCAGCAATCGGTGACGCGCATCGGTGAGGCGCGCAACAGCTTCGGGCAGATTCGCGAGTCGGTGGACGTGATCCGCGACATGAACACCCAGATCGCCACGGCAGCGGAACAACAGCATCAAGTGGCCGAAGACATCAACCGGCACATCAGCCAGATCCATGGCGATGCGCAACTGGTGGCGGAACTGGCCAACTCGGCACGCCTGGATTCCCAGAGCCTGGCCGGGCTGTCGAACGAGCTGGACGGGCTGGTGCGCAGGTTCCGTACCTGAAACTAAAAAGATAAAAGATCGCAGCCTTCGGCAGCTCCTACAGGGTAGGTGTAGGAGCTGCCGAAGGCTGCGATCTTTTTTGCATCAACGCTCAATAATCGCTGTAACCCCCTGCCCGCCCGCCGCGCAAATCGAAATCAGCCCCCGCCCCTTGCCCGCCGCATCCAGCAACTTCGCCAGGTTGGCGACGATGCGCCCACCGGTGGCGGCAAACGGATGCCCCGCCGCCAATGAACTGCCCTTGACGTTGAGCCGACTGCGGTCAATCGAGCCCAACGGCGCATCCAGCCCGAGACGGGTTTTGCAGTACTGCGGATCTTCCCAGGCCTTCAATGTGCACAGCACCTGCGCGGCGAAGGCTTCGTGGATTTCGTAGTAGTCGAAGTCCTGCAGGGTCAGGCCATTGCGCGCGAGCAAGCGTGGCACGGCGTAGACCGGCGCCATCAACAACCCTTCGGCACCGTTGACGAAATCCACCGCCGCCGCCTCGCCGTCACGCCAGTAGGCAAGAATCGGCAACCCTCGCGCCTTCGCCCATTCCTCGCTGCCCAGCAGCACCAGTGACGCCCCGTCGGTCAGCGGCGTGGAGTTGCCCGCCGTCAGGGTGCCCTTGGCGCTTTTCTCGTAGGCCGGCTTGAGTGCGGCGAGCTTTTCCAGGGTCGAATCCGGGCGCAGGTTGTTGTCGCGGGTGAGCCCCAGGAACGGCGTCATCAGGTCGTTGTGCCAGCCTTCGGCGTAGGACGCCGCCAGTTTCTGATGGCTTTCGAGCGCCAATTGATCCTGGGCTTCGCGCGGGATGTTCCAGGTCTGGGCCATCAGCTCGCAATGCTGCCCCATGGACAACCCGGTGCGCGGCTCGCCGTTGCGCGGGAATTCGGGGATCAGATGCTTCGGACGCAATTGCAGGAAGGTTTTCAGTTTGTCGCCGGTGGTTTTCGCGCGGTTGGCTTGCAGGAGGATTTTGCGCAGGCCTTCGCTGACACTGATCGGTGCATCCGAGGTGGTGTCCACGCCACCGGCGATGCCGCAATCGATCTGGCCCAGGGCAATCTTGTTCGCCACCAGCAACGCCGCTTCCAGCCCGGTGCCGCACGCCTGCTGGATGTCATAGGCCGGGGTGGCGGGCGACAACCGCGAGCCGAGTACGCACTCGCGTGTGAGGTTCATGTCCCGCGCCAACTTGAGCACGGCCCCGGCGACCACTTCGCCGATGCGCTGGCCATGCAGGTTGTAACGCTCGATCAGGCCCTCGAGGGCAGCGGTGAGCATTACCTGGTTACTGGCCGTGGCGTAGGGGCCGTTGGAGCGGGCGAAAGGAATCCGGTTACCGCCGATGATCGCGACGCGGCGCAGTTGGGTCATAAGAACTCCTGATGAAAAAGGAAATTGAAACTACCCCTGTAGGAACTGCCGAAGGCTGCGATCTGTTGATCTTGATCTTAAAAGGCAAAGTCAAAAGATCGCAGCCTTCGGCAGCTCCTACAATGACCAAGCGTAGGCCTTATCTCGTGGATCGAACGACTGATCGCCATTCATGGTCCACACTTTGAACCCCAGCTTTCGGAGCGCGTTCCATGTCTGACCGCTATATCGACTTCGCCAATTCGTCCATCGGCCATCGTCTGGTCGGTGCCCTGGGGTTGCCGACACCGACTCGACTGGAGCGCTGGCAGGCAGGCCGGCTGCGGCCCGTGGAAGGTGCGCTGCTGATCGGCGGCGGGCCGTTGGCAGAACACGTCAGCGCCTTCGCCAACCGCCTGACCGACGCGATCTACAGCTACGGCACCGAACCTTCGGTGGCCACGGCCTGGATTCCCGGCCATGGACCGAAACTCAAGGCCGTGGTGTTCGACGGCAGTGACCTGCTGCACACCGATCAGCTCAAGCAACTGCGCGAGTTCTTCCAGCCATTGATGAAGAACCTCGATCACTGTGCGCACCTGGTGATTTTCGGACGCGATCCGCAAACCCTGCGTGACCCGTTCGCCGCCAGTGCGCAGCGTGCCCTGGAAGGTTTCAGCCGTTCCCTGGCCAAGGAATTGCGCAGCGGTGGCACCCTGCAATTGATCTACGTCGGCGAAGGGGCCGAGGCGCAACTGGAAGGCCCGCTGCGGTTTTTCCTCTCGCCCAAAAGCGCCTTCGTGTCCGGGCAGGTCATTCGCCTGGCTCCGTGCTCGACGCCCGTCAGCGACTGGACGCGCCCGCTCGCCGGGCGCAAGGCACTGGTTACCGGCGCAGCACGCGGCATTGGCGCCGCCATCGCCGAAACCCTGGCCCGTGACGGTGCCGACGTCATCCTGCTCGATGTGCCTGCGGCCAAAACCGACCTCGATGCCCTCGCCGCACGCCTCGGCGGGCGCAGCATCAGCCTCGACATCTGCGCCGAAGATGCCGCCGCGCAGTTGATCGAACAATTGCCCGACGGCCTCGACATCGTGGTGCACAACGCCGGCATCACCCGCGATAAAACCCTGGCCAACATGACACCGGACTTCTGGGACGCCGTACTGGCCGTCAACCTCAACGCACCGCAAGTGCTGACCAAAGCCCTGCTCGATAGCGGCGCCCTGCACGACAATGCCCGGGTGATTCTGCTGGCCTCCATCAGCGGCATCGCCGGCAATCGCGGGCAAACCAACTACGCCGCGAGCAAGGCCGGGCTCATTGGCCTGGCGCAAGCCTGGGCGCCGCTGCTCACCGAACGTGGCATCAGCATCAACGCCGTGGCACCGGGATTCATCGAAACACAAATGACCGCGCACATACCCTTCGGCCTGCGCGAAGCCGGACGGCGCATGAGCTCCCTCGGCCAGGGCGGCCTGCCACAGGATGTCGCCGAAGCCGTGGCCTGGCTCGCGCAACCGGGTACCGGCGCATTCACCGGGCAAGCGTTGCGCGTATGCGGGCAAAGCGCTCTGGGGGCTTGAGGATGATCACCGACTGGCACACTCTCAACCGCGAACCCAGCCTCCCGGGGTTGTATGCACGAGCGGCGACACGGCGAAAAATCACCGGCACCACCCTGCCCGATTCGGGTTTGCGCTGCTGGGTCGACGTCGATCCCAAACGCCTGGCGGCCTATCGCAAGGTCTGTGGCTTCGCCGACAACGGCCTGTTGCCGCCGACCTATCCGCATATCCTCGGCTTTGCCTTGCAGATGCAATTGCTCACGACCAGGGACTTCCCGTTCCCGCTGCTGGGCCTGATTCACCTGAGCAATCGAATTCGTCTGCTACGTCCCATGGGCGGGGTGAATCGGGCGCGAGTCAGCGTGCAGGTGCAGAACCTGCAACCCCACGCCAAAGGCGCGACGTTCGATTTACTGACCACCCTCGACGATCAACTGGGGCCGTTGTGGGAGGCACAAAGCCGGATGCTCTGCCGCGGCGTCAAACTCGAGGGCGAACCGCTTGAGGAGAACCTGGTAACGAATCTGGACATGAACGAAGTCGAGCACTGGAAAGCGCCCTCGGACATCGGTCGGCAATACGCCAAGGTGTCCGGCGACTACAATCCGATCCACCTGAGCGCGGCCAGCGCCCGACTCTTCGGCTTCCCGACCGCCATCGCCCATGGCCTGTGGAACAAGGCCCGCACACTGGCGGCACTGGCCGGGCACCTGCCTGTGGCGAACGTCGAGATCGCAGTGCAGTTCAAGAAGCCGGTACGGCTGCCCAGTGAGGTGACGTTGCTCGCCAGCGAGCCGGGGGCGAGCGGGGACTTTCAGTTGGTGGGTGTCGGAGAGCTGGAGCACATGGTCGGGCATTGGCGGCCGGTGGCCTGATAAGGCTGATGTTTGTGGCGAGGGGGCTTGCTCCCGCCGGGCTGTAGATCCAGATATCAGACCGGCCGCTAGGCCGCCTTCGCGAGCAGGCTCGCTCCCACAGAAAAGCAAAGGACGATCGGTGTACCCCCACGCTCTTCACCACTCAACAGGCCGAGCGTTAGCTCGCCTGCAGCTCTTGATCTTGATCCACCCGCCCCCTCGGCAGGCTGAGTGGAGGTGTTCATCCGGGGATGGGCGCGCAGCGCCGTTCGACGCAGTCGAACTCATTGCATGTAGGTCGAAGCGAAGCCGACCGGAGGGCAATGCCCCCGGATGAATACCGCAGCGAAGGAACCCCGAGCCTCAGCGAGGGGCCGTACGTAAGGGGCGAGCGTTTTTTGCTTCCTTTTTTAGGCGCTTGTAAAAAAGGGAGTCGCCGTAAGGGCGAAACCGCCAGCCGCCGTTACCTAAATAACGGATATGTACTCAACTCAACCCTTGACCAAATAAACCTGCGGCAACGGAAACAGATTATTCAACGTCTCCAACAACCGCACGTGATAAATCGGCTTGCGAAAAAGATCCAGCACCTGCAAGCGCAACATATCACTGACATCATCCATGCCCGCATGCCCCGACATCACAATCACCGGCAAATGCTCGCGAGACGTATGCTCGCGCAACCGTCTGATCAACGACATGCCGCTCTCCTCCGGCATGCGCAAATCAGTGATCACCAAAGCGATATCGGGATGCCGGGTCAGATGCTGCAGCGCAAGCTTGACCGAAGTGGCGGTAAAGCAATTGAACCCCTCCCCCTCCAGCAACTCCGCCAACTCAAGCAATGCGTCCTCGTCGTCATCCACCAGAAGCAGCTGTTGGCGTGGCTGTGCGTGAGCGTTCATGAAGTCACACCTGCAAGGGACGAAGCGCTGACGTAAGGGTCCGTCTGAAGCAAAAACAAGTTGCCGATTCCCCCTGTCACAGCGCCCCTGAGATCGTGGTGAACATCGTGGTGACCGCCGTCTTGATCGGTGTCACGAAAGCGGCCAATGCAACCGCCACCATCCCGGCAATCATGGCGTACTCAATGCCCGAGGCCCCCTCGGTATCCCTGGCGAGGTTTTTATAAAAAACGATCCCGGATTTGACCTTCTCAACAAGCTTGGAAAAAGACATGGCATTTCTCCTGGACGACGACGGGTGTTGCACGGACGCAACATGATTCCCCAGTGCCAGCACCAGCATTGTCGGCATTCCCCGGCCCAACAACTGTAAATACGCATTAACACGAAAGTATTAACCGTTTCGTTGACGTCAAAAAAAGGTGAGATCTCATCGCAACATTGCACTTTCGTTAGATATTTCCCCCGCAGTAATGGCATTTCGCTTTACCTGCGCTACGGTCAAATAGCGAAATAGTTCCATGTTCATTGCTGCCTGATTGCGAAGTTGTCTCGTTGGATTTGACGGGGTTTTACGCAGCAGGATAGGGAGAGCCTTCATGAACAGCCGTGTCACTCTGGGCCTCGCCGGATTGTTTCTGGTCGGCGCCGTCATTGCCGGTTACTGGGGGCTCACATTGAGCCGTCAACCGGCCTCCGAAGCCGTTGCCCAACCCACCGTCAGTGCACCGCTCGCCAACGTCCAGACGCCCGTTCCGGCAGAAGACCCTACCCTTCATCCCGTGGTCGTGTTGATCCACGATGTTGCGCCGTATGCGCCGATCACCGCCGCCGATGTCAGCCTGGAAAAACTGCACAGGGTGCCCGCCGGCAGCCTGACCAGCCTCGACCAGGCCATTGGCCGCACACCCTGGCGCGCCCTCAGCGCCGGGAGCTGGCTCAATGATGAAAGCTTCGAAGCCGGCAGCAAGCTGTCACGGATGATCCGCCCTGATGAGCGCGCCCTGGCGGTTGCCGTGGACGAAGTCGTCAATGCCGGCGGGCAACTGACACCCGGCGACTATGTCGACGTGCTGCTGTTCCTGCGCATGGACACCCTCAACCCTCAGCCAACGGCACAACTTGTAGTGCCGGCCTTGCGGGTGCTCGGCGTCGGCGAACAACTGGGCCTGACCAACGACGGCCAGCCTTCCAGCCCGGCACGCAGCAACGAAGAAAAACTCAAGCAGGATCAATTACGCGCCACGGCCCGGACCGTGTTGCTCGCCGTGCCCGAACAATTGGTCAGCCGCCTGATGCTCGCGACCCAGGCCGGCGTATTGCGCCTGGCCGTACGCAGCGCCGATGAAAAACGCCTGGCGCGCTACTGGGCCGGCGAAAGCACCTCGGCTGCCAGCCTGGCCAATGCCAACCGCGAGTTACTGCAATTCAGCCAACTGGCCATGACTGCGCCGCCCCAACCTGTCGCCAGCCACTCTGCAGCCGCGCCGCGCAAGCCGAGCGTGGAAGTCATTCGCGGTAACGAAATCACCCGACAAACCCCCTGATTCGAGCAAGGACGCCTTTCCATGCGCAGACGTTTTACGCCGTTGTTCAAAGGCATGATCTGGGTCGCGTTGCTCGGCGGCCTGCCAGCCAGTGCGGTCTCGGCGGCGGTGGGCAATTGCGCCGCGCTCGGTTCGTTGCCGGCGGCGCTGGAAGTGGGCGAAGGGCTGCAACAGGAACTGCAATCACCGGTGGCCGTCACTCGTGTGGCGGTGGGTGATCCGAAAATTGCCGACGTGCGGGTCAACGGCAATCAGGCCTTGCTGCTCACCGGCATGGCCCCCGGCGCCACCAGCCTGATGGTCTGGACGGCCTGCGCCAGTGCACCGCGCCAGAGCATGATATTTGTCCAGGGTCGAGCCACCGCCGCCATGACCAGCGCCAGCAAGTTGCCCTCCGACAACCCGCTGCTGCCGTCCCAGGTACAGACCGATATCCGCTTCGTCGAAGTCAGCCGCACCAAACTCAAGGAAGCCAGCACCTCGATCTACGGCAAGAACTCGAACTTCCTGTTCGGCTCGCCCGGCACCGTCCCCAACACCGCTGTGACACCCCGGGTATTCCCGCTGCGCAACCTCGATCCACGCATTGCCGTGCCGAGCATTCCGTTGGCCAACGACATGTACAACATCGTCGCCGGCGGCGGTAACTTCCTCGCCATCATCAATGCCATGGAAAGCAGCGGTTTCGCCTACACCCTGGCGCGACCAAGCCTGGTGGCGATCAGCGGACAGAGTGCAAGCTTCCTCGCCGGCGGTGAAATCCCGATTCCGATCCCCAGTGCCAACAGCAACAGCTATTCCATCGAATACAAGGAATTCGGCATCCGCCTGACGCTGACGCCCACCGTAGTCAGCAACGACCAGATCGCCCTCAAGGTCGCCCCCGAAGTCAGCGAACTGGATTACAACAACGCGGTCACCATCGGTGGCACCACGGTGCCGGCCTTCACGATCCGCCGCACCGACACCAGCATCTCCCTGGCCGATGGCGAGAGTTTTGTCATCAGCGGTTTGATCAGCACGCAAAACACTTCGCAGGTGGACAAGTTTCCAGGGCTGGGCGATATCCCGATACTCGGCGCGTTCTTTCGCAGTTCGTCGATCAACCGCGAAGAACGGGAACTGCTGATGATCGTCACGCCGCATCTGGTGCAGCCGCTGGCGGCTAATGCACAACTGCCGTCGCTGCCCGGTGAGCAACTGCGCAACTACGACCCCAACTGGTATCGCCTGTACTTCCTCGAAAACGGCAACTTCGATAAACGCAGCGGGTTATCGCAATGAGCCAGAACCTGAATCAAACCTTCCTCGCCATCACGCGCAACAGCACCGACCTGGAATGGCTGCAAGGTGCTCTCGCGCCCCTGGGCCAGGTGGTCAGCGCCGGTGGCGGCAGCCTCGATGAACTGTTGGCGCTGGTGGACGTGACCTTCGCCAGCCTGGTGTTCATCGGCCTGGACCGTGACCACGTGGTGGCCCAAAGCGCATTGATCGAAGGCGCGCTGGAAGCCAAGCCGATGCTGGCGATCGTCGCGCTGGGCGACGGCATGGACAACCAGTTGGTACTCAATGCCATGCGTGCCGGAGCCCGGGACTTCGTGGCCTATGGGTCGCGCTCCAGTGAAGTCGCGGGGCTGGTGCGGCGCCTGGGCAAACGCCTGCCCGCCGTCACGCCGAGCACACACCTGGGCGGCCTGACCGTGCTGTATGGCGTGCAGAGCAGCGCCGACGGCGCGCTACTGGCCACGCACATGGCGCAAGTGGTGCAAAAAAGCGGTCAGCACACCCTGCTCCTGGACCTCGGTTTACCTCGCGGCGACAGCCTGGCGTTGCTCGGTCTGGAGAGCTCGTTTCATTTCGGCGATGCGCTGCGTCACCTGCGGCGGCTGGACGCGACGCTGATCGACAGTGCCTTCACCAGTTGCGCGGAGGGGTTGCGCATCCTCGCTTACGCTACCGGCGATGAACCGCTGGAGCACACCAGCGCCGCCGAGCTGTACATGCTGCTCAGCGCCCTGCGCCAACACTTCCAGCACATCGTGGTCAACCTCACCGGGCAGCCGGACAGCGAAGCGCTGCGCACCTTCGTCAGCCATTGCGACAAACTGCTGTGGTACACCGATCAGAACGTGCTCGACTGCCGCCGCAACCTGGCGGTGCTCAATCTGTGGCGCGAAAAAGGCATGAAGCTCGATCACGCCAGGTTGCTGGTGGACCGCTACCTGCGCAGCGTCGCCCCGGACTCCGAAACCCTGGGCAAGACGTTTGGCCTGGAGATCATCGCCACCCTCGCCTACAGCCCTGAGGTGCGGCTCAACGCCAAGAACCAGGGCCTGACCTTGTTCGAACTGGCCCCACGCGAAAGCCTCACCCAGAGCCTGCGCGCCCTCGGCGACCGCCTGGCCAAGCGCTCCGAAGGCCTGGTCAAACCCAAGACCGGCTGGTTCAACCGTTTGAGGGGTGCGCAATGAGCAGTGAAAAACTCTTCGGTTCACCCCAGCGCGGCGCGGTCGGCAATACCGACCACGAAGGCCTGAAGCTGGTGCTGCACCGCTACATCATCGACGCCATCGAAGAGTCCGGAAAAAACCTGCTGGAAGGTTCGCGACAGGTGCTGTCGCAGTTCGTGACCGACAAAGTGGCCGAGTACATCGCTCGCTTGCACCTGGCGATTTCCCGCTATGAAATGGAGCGCCTGGCCGAAGAGATCGTCGACGAACTCACCGGCTTCGGCCCGCTGGAAGTGCTGCTGCGCGACACGGCGGTGACCGAGATTCTGGTCAACGGCCCGCACCGGGTATTTGTCGAACGCGATGGCGTGCTGCACCTGAGCGACTTGCGCTTTATCGATTCACACCACGTCGAACGTGTCATGCAACGGATTCTCGCGCCGCTGGGCCGGCGGCTCGACGAATCCTCACCGATGGTCGACGCCCGCCTGCCGGACGGCAGCCGGGTCAACGCCATCATCCCGCCTATCGCCCTCGATGGCCCGTGCCTGTCGATCCGCAAGTTCCGCAAGGACATGCTCAAAAGCTCCGACCTGATGGCGATGCAAACCATCGACCAGGCGATTTTCGAATTCATTCAGGAAGCCGTGGGCAAGCGCTGCAACATCCTGATCAGCGGCGGCACCGGCACCGGCAAGACCACGCTGCTGAACATACTCAGCCAGTTGATCAACCCTCACGAACGCCTGGTCACCATCGAAGACGTCGCCGAACTGCAATTGGGCCACCCTCACGTTGTGCGCCTGGAAACCCGGCCACCGAATGCCGAAGGCCATGGCGAGGTAAAAGCCAGCGACCTGATTCGCAATGCCCTGCGGATGCGCCCGGACCGGATCATCCTCGGCGAAATTCGCGGCGTCGAAGTGGTCGACGTGCTGACCGCCATGAACACCGGCCACGACGGCTCCATGAGTACCGTACACGCCAACAACGCCCAGGATGCGCTGCTGCGCCTGGAGACCCTGGTGGGCCTGACCGGCCGCAGCATCGCCGAGCGCACCCTGCGGCAGATGATCTGCGCGGCGCTCGACGTGGTCATCCAGCTCACGCGCATGCCCGACGGCCGCCGCTGCGTCAGCGAAGTGGTGGAGGTCGTCGGTGTGCGCGACGACGTGTATGTCACCAACACGCTGTTCCGTCTCGACCGCCGCAGCGGTTTCGGTTTCCTGCGCGAGGCGGTCAACCCGGCGGGCGACAAACTGCGCCGGGACTCGGTGCTTTCTCCTTCCGTTTACTGAGGCCACGGCATGCTCAAACCCGCGCTGCTCATCCTCGTTTGCCTGATCTTTCTCGGCCTGTCGCTGCGCCTGCTCTATAACGGTTTACGCCAGAGCGGTACTGAACGGATTCTTGGGCGCCTGAGCCAGGGGCAACCGCAGCGGGTGGTGCAAAAAACGTCGTGGACCGGC
This sequence comes from Pseudomonas laurylsulfatiphila, assembly GCF_002934665.1. Taxonomy (GTDB): domain Bacteria; phylum Pseudomonadota; class Gammaproteobacteria; order Pseudomonadales; family Pseudomonadaceae; genus Aquipseudomonas; species Aquipseudomonas laurylsulfatiphila. Next base: position 39,931 of record NZ_NIRS01000010.1, read on the forward strand.
CTTGAACGCGCCTTCCTGCGCGCCGGTCTCGGACGCCCCACCGAACGCCTTGGCCAATGGCTGGCGTTCTGGATACTCGGGGTGCTGTCGGGCTTTGCCGTGGGTGGCTGGATTGGCGCATTGCTGTTGCTACTGGTGCCGCCAGCGTTGGTGCGACTGTTCGTCAGTTGGCGATATCAACGGCGTCTGAGTCGCATGATCGAACAGCTGCCGATGCTGCTCGACCATGCCGTGCGCAGCCTGAAGTCAGGGCGGACCCTGGCCGATGCCGTGCTCGGCGCCATCGATGCCACCGAAGACCCGTTGAAAAACGCCATGGGCCGGATTCAACGCAATGTGCAATTGGGGGTCAGCCTGGCGGACGCCGCTTCGGACTTCGCCGAGCTGTACGAGAGAGATGAACTGCGCCTGTTCGCCCTGGGCTTGAAGGTCAACCACCGTTACGGCGGCAATGCCAGTGAGCTGCTGGAAAACCTGATCAAGATGATCCGCGAACGCGAGCAGGCGGCCCGCCAGCTGAAAGCCATGACCGGCGAAACCCGTATCACGGCAGTGGTCCTGGCCCTGTTGCCGGTGACAGTCGCCGGCTACTTCCTGCTGACCAATCCAACCTATCTGCTATCCATGTGGCACGACAGCTCGGGGCAAACTCTGTTGGCGAGTGCCTTCGGTTTGCAGGTGATCGGTTGCCTGGCGCTGTGGCGCATGTTGCGTAGCCTATGAATATGAAGATGCCCTTGCTGGTCAGTGCGCTGCTCCTGCTCGGGGCCGCCCTGTTGCTGTTCAGCGCCGTGCTGGATCAACAGCGACGCAAGCGCCAGGTGGCCCAGCGGCTGGACGGCAAGGCGCCGAGTGATAGCCGCTTCAGTCAACTGCTGCAAGCCCTGGGTGCCAGCCGCCTGGGGCAGCAGTCGATGAAAATGGACAACGAAACCCAGGCCCTGCTCAACCGCCTGGGCTGGCGCAGCGTACGTCAACGCTCGATGTTCGCCGCCTTGCAGGTGGGCGTGCCGGTGCTGGCACTGTCTTTGTGCCTGCTGATCCAGGGACTGTTCTACCCGGAGGTAGCGAATCACTGGATCGCCCCGGTCTTCGCCACCGGCATCGGTTATCTGTTGCCAAAACGCTTGCTGGCCGCCGCTGCACTGCGTCGGCAAAAACAACTGGCCACCGAGATATCGACCTTCATTGCGCTGCTGCGCATCCTCTTCGAATCCGGTATGGCGGTTGAGCAATCCCTGCGCGTGCTGAGCCAGGAGGGCAAGCAGTTGCTGCCAGCGCTGACCCATGAATTGCGCCTGATCCTGACCCGTGTCGATTCCGGTCTGGAATTGGGCGAAGAGTTGAACAAGAGCACCCGCTTACTCTCGGTAGACGAGTTCACCGACACCTGCGTGATCCTTCAACAGTTGATCCATCAGGGCGGTGGCGCGATGAAGTCTTTGCTGATGCTCAAGCAGTTGCTCGATGACCGGCGCCTGACGCGCCTGCAGGAATACATCTCCAAGATGTCCGCGAAAATGTCCGTCGTGATGATGCTGTTTCTCTTCCCGGCGTTGTTGATCGTCCTGGCCGGCCCGGGCTTCACTGCCCTGTCCCGGGCCTTTGCTTCCTAGAGGGAACCTGATGAAAGCATTGATAGCCGGTTTGAGTCTGCTGCTGCTGAGCGGCTGCGCCAGCAACGGCCAGACACCCTGGAGCGCCCTCACCAGCACTACCAGTTGCGGCAAGCTGAGCTCCGATGAGCAGCTGTCGATGAACCTGGCCGATGACATGGCCAGGGACGGCAAACTGCACGCCAGCCTGGCCAACCTGCAAAACCTGCCGGACAACCTCGCCGACGTACGCCTGCGCAAGGCCAAGGTCTATCGGCAGTTGGGGCGCAGCGAAGCCGAGCCGTTGTACCGCAGCCTGCTCGGCACCTGCCTGGCCGCCGAAGCCGAACATGGCCTGGGGCAACTTGCCGCCGCCAGTGGCGATAACGGCCAGGCCCAGGCCCACCTGCAACGGGCCGCACGACTGGCGCCCACCGACGAAAAAATCCGCAACGACCTGGGCGTGGTGTACCTCAATCAGCTGCGGGTCGAAGACGCCAAATTCGAATTCCTCACCGCCATCGAACTCAAGCAAAGCGATCAACTGGCGGCCGTGAATCTGGTGACCCTGCTGCTCTATCAGGACGACTGGAGCCGCGCCGCCGAACTGGTCAGCCGCGTCGGCCTGACCCCGGCCCAGGTCACCGAAGCCCAGGCCCGCGCCGAAAAACTCAAGACTGCGACCCGGCCCGGCCAGAGCATTGCCGCGCAAGTCGCCGCCGTCTCTCCATCGACCCTTCAATAGGGAGCGCACAGGATGAAACCGACCACCCTCTACTGCCTCGGCCTGCTGGCCCTGCCCCTCACCGCCCACGCCATCGACGCCGGCCCGGCCTCGCCGCAACAACAGGAAACCGAAGGCTGGCTGCAACTGCAGGCCCGCAACAAAGTCGCCTCCGACAAACCGCAAACCTCCAGCGCCACCGAGCGCGAACTGGCCATGCAGCGCTGGTTGAAAAGCTTCCAGCATGAGATCCCGCAATTCTGGGACCAGGACGCCGGGGGCAAGGTCTATAGCGGCGGGTCGGGGGGCGGATCGTGATCGCTGGCTGACCACTCATTGTGGCGAGGGGGCTTGCCCCCGTTCGGGTGCAAAGCACCCGCTAAACGGGCCAATGTGGTGAGTCAGAAAAAACGCAATTCCCGGACCTGGGGCTGCTTCGCAGCCCAACGGGGGCGAGCCCCCTCGCCACAAGGGGTCGTGTTCAGTCTTGCGGATCGAGATTATCCAGTGCCCGATTCACCGCCAGCTCCCCCAGCATGATCACCTGCGCAATCCCCAGCAGGGTGTTGCGCTGCGAGCCTTCGAGAAACCCCGCAAAATCACTCGCCATCACACTCGCCGATGCCAGCGATTCACAGGCATGGGCCAGCAGGGTCTCGGTGTCGATGTTGGGGGCGATGACGAACATCGTGCTGGGTTTGTGAGCGGTAGGTTGTTTGGGGGGATTGGGGGTGGGTTTGATCATCGTTGCACCTCTGGGATGAAATGGAGCCACGTCCAAATTGCCGCGAAGCAAATTGGGGTGGCAGCTGTACGCGGGTTCGCGGACCGATCCCAGAGGCAGCTCGGCATACCCGAAGGTATCCCGCGCACAGTCGCCATGACACAGGACGACAGACACAAGAAAGTGTTGTCGTCAGGTGGAGCGATTATGCCTTAGGAATCGAGCCGCGACGCCCGGACGCTGAACTTTCAGCGACCGACAAAGGCTAGAGATCGCGCTTCCGACGGACAACCTGAAAAGCGTGTCGGAGGTTTCCCAGGGATTTGAGGAAAACCACACAGAAATGTGTCGGCTGGAAGGACGTCATCGCGGGCAAGCCCGCTCCCACAGAAGAGCAAAGGCCGGTCGGCGTACACCCACGCTCCCCACCACTCAACAGGCCGAGCGTTAGCTCGCCTGCAGCTCTTGATCTTGATCCACCCGCCCCCTCGGCAGGCTGAGTGGAGGTGTTCATCCGGGGATGGGCGCGCAGCGCCGTTCGACGCAGTCGAACTCATTGCATGTAGGTCGAAGCGAAGCCGACCGGAGGGCAATGCCCCCGGATGGACACCGGAGCGAAGGAACCCCGAGCCTAGGCGAGGGGCCGTACGTAAGGGGCGAGACCTTTGGTTACTTTGGGGCGTTTGCCAAAGTGACCCGCTGTAAGAGCGGAACCGTAGGCAGCCGTTACCGCAGGAATGGATATGTACTCAACTTAAACCACCAGCATGGTCGGCCCAGAGGCAGCCAAGCCTCAATGCGCCGTAACCCGCTGCCGCCCCCCCGAACCACTGGGCGACAAAGCCAACGCCAACTGCGTCCGATTATGCATATGCGTCAACCGCAACACCTGCGACACATACAACTTCACCGTGTTCTCGGTAATCCCCAACTCACAGGCAATCTGATAATTGGTCTGCCCCTTGCCCACCAACCGCGCCACTTCCAGTTGCCGCGGAGACAGCTGGTTGAAAATCGCCGGAATCTCCACCGCATCAGAATCAGCGACACCCCGACCACCCGCGTCTGCCGCCTGCGGCCCGCGCCGAACCTTGTCCAGGTCCTGGTACAGATCATCGATCGACTCGGACAAATACTGCAGCTTCTGGTTCAAATGCCCCAACTGCAGGTTCTTGTGCCTCTCCTGCAAGGCCACTTCCTGCCGCTGCAAACCTTCGAACAACTCATTCAGATCGATCGGTTTCTGGTAATAGTCGGACACGCCAGCGCGCAGGGCCTTGATCACGTCCTGCTTGTCGGCACACCCGGTGAGCATGATCGCCTCGAACACCCGGTGCTTGCCCGACAGTCGTTGCAGCTCCTGCATCAGCGCAATACCGTCCATGCCGGGCATGTGAAAGTCCAGCAGCACCAGACCGATATCGAGGTCTTCGCTGAAACGCTTGATCGCCTGATAGCCCGATTCGCAGGGAACACAGCGGTAACCTTTGCCCTCCAGAAATTCGCAAAGCTCTTCAACGATCAATGGCGCATCGTCGACCACAAGGACTTTTACTGCCGAAGTAAACTTGCTCACGAGTAACTCCCTGTCAGGTCAAAGGTTGACCCGTCCCACACCGACAGCCAGTGGCTGTACAACTTCTGTCTGAAAAGTAGACGCAGTTTCCGGCTATGTACACAAAAGGGTCGACTAGTGGAGCCACGCCAATGTCAGCATCAGCCCCGCCAGCACGAAGGGTGCAAATGGCTGCCTCTTTGACATTTCAGGCGCCATGTAAAAAAGATGGGTTCTAAGCCCTTGACTCATATGGAGCCAGACTCTTGGCGCCAGCAGCAGCCAGAAAACACTGGCCAATCCGGCGCCAATAAACGTGCCGAGCACGTGCATACCGTCCGTCGCAAGACCCAGGGCGGCCATGAGTTTCACGTCCCCGCCGCCCATTCGCTTCATGGCGTAGCCCGGTAGCGTGAAGCCCACAGCCAACAAAAAAGCCCAGCCGCCCTGTTGCGCTTCGGCCCCCAACCAGGTCGTGCCGCTCCACAGCAACCACGCCAGGGCCAGGGCGCCGGCGCCCAGGGTCAGACCATTGGCGATGTGCCGTTGCCGGGCATCCTGTGCGGCGCAAAGCGCCAGCCAGATCAATAGGACAAAGCTCTGCATTCGGTAAAAAACGTCCGTTTTGGCTGAATGATTCTATGCTGACATTACTCAGTGTTGGTCAGGGTAGACGCACTCATGAAAGCCAGCCTCCCCCACAAACAAAAAGGCGCCGCCGCGATTGAATTCGCCCTGGTGTTCATCATTTTCTTTGGCGTGTTCTACGGCATTATCAGTTACAGCCTGCCATTGCTGTTGATGCAGTCATTCAACCAGTCGACCGCCGAAGCCGTGCGCCGCAGCGTGGCGCTGGACCCGGCTACCCCCGGTTACGATGCCGCACTGATCAACCGCGCCACGACGGAACTGAGTACGCAATTGGCCTGGATTCCCGCGGCACTGAACTTCAATGTCGCCACCGATGCCTCCACGACGTACACCAGCGGACTGCTGACCGTCGCCATTCATTACCCCTCGAATAAAATCAACGCGGTGATCCCGTTCCTGACCCTGCCGGGCATCGGTCGGGTACCCAATCTGCCGGCCACTCTCACGGCCAGTGCGAGCCTGCAATTTTGAGTGCCGGGGACAAATTGTTCGGGCGCCTGCTCCACCGCCACCCGCCGCCCCCACCGGAGCCGCCGGAGGCACTGCGGGTGCCCGGCTTCGGCTTGCAGATGCAGCTCAATGCCGATGGGCGTGTCGTTCAATTGAGCGGTCCGCTGCGCCACTTGCTGGCCCAGCAAACCCCCGGCGCACTGGCACCGCACCTGCTCGACTTCCTGTTGCCCCACAGCGGCCTGATCATCGAAGGCGCGCCGGCGCAATGGCAGGGACAAACCCTGGACCTGGACTTCTACAGTCTCAATGGTCCGCCCCTGCATTTGCGCGGCTGGGTGCAACCCTTGGCCGATGCCTGGTTGTTGCAGATGCTCGACATCGGCGACTTGTTGCTCGAGCGCCGGCAATCACGCAACCGCGAGCAATGCCAGGTGTTGGCGCTGCAAATCGCCGAACAGTTGCGCCTGTGCAGCCTGACACGCCTGCCCGAGATGCTGGGCGAACAACTGCAAAGCCTGGCCCAGCGCTTTCAGATCCCCTGCATTGCCCTGGCCTTGCTCGATGAGCAGGAACAGGGTTGGCAGATTCACCAGCACTACACGGCTTTCGATGCACCCCAGCTATGGCAAAACGACCAGCGCCTGGGCACGGGGCTGGACAGTTTGAGCGGCTCGGCCCCCCAGTACCTGACCCCGCGCGAACACCCGCGCCTGCAAGGCATGTTCGGCAATACCGATGGCTTCGCCGTGCCCTACCACGATGCGCAAGGGGTGGTCGCCTGGTTGCTGTGCGGTTTCTACACGCCGCAACAACGCGCCCCCGATGTCACCGAACGCGACTGGCTGCAAATCACCGCCGCGCTCGCCAGCCCCTTGCTCGAACGCCTGCGCGAGCACCGGCATCACCTGCAACTGGAACGCCTGGAATCGCTGCAAGCGTTGCTGGGCACAGGCTGGTGGGAAGTTTTCAGCGACAGCGAAGAGGTGCAGTTGGCACCTTCGCTGGCAACGACCCTGAACCTTGGAACATCGCGTTTACCCGTACAGGACTGGCTCGACCAGGTGTATCCCGCCGACCGCGAAGAGCTGCGCATCTGCCTGCAGGACTTGCAGGCGTCGGGCATGCCGCTGCTGTTGTGCGTGCGCCTGTATCGCCCCGACGATGGACTCGAACCCGTCTGGTATCGCCTGCAAGGCCAGGCGCTGGGCGTGGGCAAAAACCGTCGGCTGGTGGGTTTCATGCACGACATCAGCGACATCAAGAATCAGCAACAGAGCGCCGCTGCCACCCATGCACGGCTGGACAATCTGATCGCCAGTTCACCGGCGGTGATTTATGTACAGCGCTATGACGAAGGCGCTCTGCAACCGGTGTTCTTCAGCGACAGCCTGTTCCCGTTGCTCGGCTGGACCCTGGCCGACTGCGCACCCGGAACACTGGTGGAGCGGGTGCATCCCGACGACCGCCTGCAGTATTTCGAGCGCACGCGGCTGTTGCTGCGTGAAGGCTCGGTGCGCGCCCGCTATCGATTGCGCGACAGTCACGGTGACTATCACTGGCTGCTCGATGAAGCGAAGTTGTTGCGCGACGACCTCGGCTTGCCGGTGGAAGCCGTGGGCCTGTGGCTGGACGTCACCGAAGCGACCCTGGCGACCGAGCAGGTCAGGCAGAGTGAGGAACGCTACCGGATTCTGGTGGAAGACTCGCCGGCGATGATCTGCCGCTACCAGCCGGACCTGACCCTGACTTTCGGCAACCGCCCGCTGGCCAGCTATCTGGAATTGGCGCCCGAACAATTGCCGGGGGTGAATCTGGGCAACTGGATGTCCGGGGAACAGCGCGAGGCATTCACCCGGCGGCTGAACCATTTGAGCCCGGAGTTTCCAGTCAGCACCGCCGAGATCAACCTGCAACTGCCCGGCCGCGAACACGCCTGGTGGGTCTGGTCCGATCGCGGGGTGTTCGACGAACAGGGCCGCCTGCTCGAGGTCCAGGCCGTGGGGCGCGACAACACCGAGGTACGACGCTCGCAGCAGCAGCTCACACAAAGCGCGAAAATGGCCACCCTCGGTGAAATGGCCACCGGCCTGGCCCATGAGATCAACCAGCCGTTGAACGTGATGCGCATGGCCATCGTCAATGTCCTCAAGCGCCTCAACAACGGCGACGTGCAGGTCGATTACCTGATCGACAAGCTCACCCGCATCGACACCCAGGTGCAGCGCGCCGCGCGGGTGGTGGACCACATGCGGGTGTTCGGCCGCCGCTCGGAAATCGAGCAGCAACCGTTCAACCCTGCCCAGGCCATCGAAGGCACGCTGGCGCTGTTGTCCGAGGGGATGCGCGGCAAAGGCGTCGACCTGCGCATCAGCGAGACCGGTTTTGAAGTGCTGGTGCGCGGCTACGTCGATCAGCTTGAGCAGGTGCTGATCAACCTGATGGTCAACGCCCGGGATGCATTGCTCGGCAAGCGCGAGGCCAACCCCGATTTCAAACCGTGGATTTCGCTGTACGCCGAACGGGATACACACACGGTACGCCTGTGGGTCGAGGACAACGGCGGCGGTATCGACCCGCGTTTGCTGGAGCGGATTTTCGAGCCGTTCTTCACCACCAAACCGGTGGGCGTCGGTACCGGTCTGGGACTCTCGGTGAGTTACGGCATCGTCGAAAACATGGGCGGCAGACTGAGTGTCAGGAACTCCACCGAGGGTGCGCGGTTCTGCATCGAATTACCGATTGTGGTACCGGACTAGATCACCAGGGAGGGGCGTCCGGGCGGTTTGCAACTGAGATTGGCGCCGACATCGACCGTGTTCAAGGTGATCCCGAGGTTGGCCAGCAGGCTGTCGAGAATGGGGTCGACCAAGGGGCTGAGCAAGCCCTGGATCGCAACGCCCAGCGTGCTTTGCACACCGTTGAGGGTACCGGCCGCAACGACCAGCAAGTCCCCCAACAAACTCGACCCGGTCGGCTTGTAGGCCTCAACCTGAATCCCCCCCAACGTGCTTTTCAGGCTGTTGACGATGCCTTGCGTGCCCAGGCTATAGACCAGCGGCGGCTGCTTGATTTCCGGTGGTTGGTTGTACACGTGGTTGCTTTGGGTGCTGGCGACTGAAGTGTCGACTTTTACCCCTAGTCCCCCGCCATAGAACGGAACGCGAGTGCTCTGATTGCAAAACCCGAACACACAACTGACCTTGCCGACATCAATCAACGCCAGGGGCTGAACACTGACATCGGCCGACGATGAAAACGCATTGGCGGTGTCGATCTTGCCGACTTTGAGTTTCACCAGCGACGTGTTGGTCTGGGTGGTCAGGGTTTTGGTGGCGTCGCTGACGCAGGTGTAGGCAGTGACATGGCTATCGGCTGCGGCCACTTCCAGGGAAATGTCGATGGTTGGCGTGGGCAGGATCTTCAGATCGGTTTTGTCGCAAGAGCCGGTCAATGTGCAAAGCAACGAACTGAGCGTACCGGCCAGGTTCAAGTGCAACAGATTATTCAACGTATCCGTCAGCCCGCTGACCAAGGCGTTGCTGGTGATGGCGCTGGCCAGACCACTGATGCCGGACAGCACTGGCAAATTGAGCGACAGCACCGTGCGCACCTGGGCGGTGCGCACGTAAATCCGGTTGGGATCATTGAGCTGGCCAGTGACCAGCGCCGGGTTGCCAATGGCCGACAACTGCGGTGGCTGGATGACTTTGACCTTGACCCCGCCATTGACCAGCCCCGGAATGCTCAACGGGATGTTGGCGACGGCGGCATTCTGGCTGTTGGCCAACTGGATGAAGGCCTCGACCAACTGAAACACCTGCAAATTGGTATTGAGAGCCGACGACACCGTGCCCGTTTGCAGTTGCAGTAATTGCCCCAGAACAAGCGACGTACTGCCCGCAGCCACCTTCAGACCGGTCAGGCCGCTGACCGCCAGGCTGGTGCTCGTGCCACCGGCCTGGAGTACCGTGATGGCGGAGTCCAGCAGTTGAGTCAGGGCGATGTTTTTGCTCAGCAGCGTGGTGTAGTCCCCGGCGGTGACGTGAGCATCAATGGCCAGTTGATTGAGATAACCGAGCAGGCTGATCTGCGTATCAACCAGCCCCTGCCACCCGGCAACACTCAGGTTCAGGCTGCCACCGAGCATCTGCCCCAGCAGCAGGTTCAAGGCCGCTGATTGGCTGGAATCGACCAGCAGCGCCGTACTGCCGATGGTCAACATCGCCAGGGGTGGAAGGACCGCCGGCGCACTGACCGCCGTCGCCGTCAGTTGGGTGGTCAGGCTGACGGGGCCGGGGCCCATCAGCGCATAGATACCCGCCGCCACGCTGGTCTGCACGGTGTGGGTGACAATCACCCGAACCGCGTCTTTTTTACCGGCATCAGCCAGGAAGGTCCGAAGGTTGTTGGCCCCCGTCTGCAATGTGCCGCAGGTGGTGTTCAGGGTCATGCTGTCGGCGGCGTCGTAGCCGTTGCGGGTGGCGCTGGCCTGGGCATATGTCGCCGCAGTGGCCGCCGGCACCAGGCAATCGCCGTTGCGCGTGACCGCTTCCAGCACCGCCACGTCGGCGATGCGCTGCAACTTGCGTTGCTCCAGGTATAACCTGCCGGTATCGACCACCAGCAACATGAACCCCAGCGCCAGCGTCAGCGTCAACGCGGCCATTAAGCCGATCGCGCCCCGTTGCCGGGCCGGGCCGCGAAACTGCATGCGGGGAGACATGGCGCACTCCTTTGCCGGCGCACGGCCGGGCGCGACCTCCGTTGGTGAAAGGCAGTGTAGACAAGGGTTACCGAGAATGCTGGCAACTCGCCAGCGCAGACGATAAAAAAGAGGGTCTTCACGCACTTCCGGAAAACTGTAGGAGCCGGCTTGCCGGCGATGGACTCAAATGCACCGCGTATATCCAGCTCTCACGCGTTATCGTTAACGACCATCGCTGCGATGCGGCGACCCGACAAGCCAGCTCCTGCATGAGACCGCGTCCGGGTCGAAAATGAAGTGACTTCCAAACCAGTGAAAGCCCCATAAAAAACCCCTGTGAGGCACAGGGGTTTTTATGGGCGGATGATTCTAGGAGGCGTGCGGTGGATAGTTGGCCAATATCCGCGTGACTGTTTCCAGGATGGCATCACGACGATCCGACGGGTTCGGTGTGCGGCTGAGTATCTGTTCGTCACTGCCACGCCACACCAATTTGCCGTCCTTGCCATCGAGCAGGTCGATCTGGATGGTGGCCACCTTGTAGCTGACATTACGGGTTTCGTTATACATGGGCGCGCCATAGTAGCCATACCACGGGTACCCCCACCCGCCGCCGTAGTTGGTGGTCACCTGCTGTTCCCGCTCTTCGACAATCAGGTAGGTCTGCACATTCAAGTCACCCTTGGCACCCGCGGCGGCCGGGCGCAGACCGCGCTGGTCCAGTTGATCGGCAACCGCCTGACGGATGCGCTGGTCGGTCAGGTCACTCTTGATCCGTGGATCATCGGGACGATATTGCACGGCGGGTTCTTTCCACGCCCAGCTGCGATAGGCAGCAAAATCGCGGCTGGCGTCAAAATCATGATTGACCTGGTTGGCGGCGCAGGCACTGAGCAGCGCGACCATGGCCAGTAGAAGGAAACGGCGGAACATGATGGTTCTCCTGCGAAATGCTTCTTATCTACAGAAGCTAACTAGGAGGATACGCCGACATCGCCTTTTCCACAGCCTCCCGTATGGCATCGGCGCGCTCGCTTTCGCTGCCCCGGTTGCCGGTTTCAGCGCTGGAGCTCCATATCGGCTGACCGCTTTTGGCGTCATACATATCCACCTGAACCACCACGACCTGTTCCTGATAGGTACGGATGATCGGCACGGTGGCGTATCCACCATATCCAGGGCCGTAGCCGTTGTAGCCGCCATAAGCGCCGCCGTAATAGTCGTCCTGAACCTGACGCAAGCGGGTTTCCAGGCGCAGGTCGGCGCTGACAAACAGGTCGGCCGGGCGATTGTCGTGCAACGGGCGCAAGCCGCGCTGGTCCAGCGCATTGCTGACCGCTTCGGCAATCTGTGCGGAATCAGCCCAGGCCGTGCCCGGTGGCAGGTGCCCGTCGAGCCAGGCCCAACTGCGGTAGCGCCCATAATCACGGGGTGCTGCCGGGTAAGCGCTGCGGTCGAAGGTCTTGGCGGCCTGGGGCGGTGCCGGAGGCAAGGGGTTGGACGTGGCGACATAAGGGTTGCTGCCCTGACAGGCCGCCAGCCCCAGGCAGAACAGCAGTACACCTGAATGACTTTTCATTGCGTGCTCCGATCAGACAGGCCGACAGATCCAGTGCAAGTAACGCCCAAGCCCGGCATAGGCTGGATGACGGCGGTGGGCCAGTTCCATTTCCAGCAGGTCCACCAGCTCGGCGCGGGCCTGGAATTCCACCGGCATGTAATCGTGAAAAACCCGCACGCCACTCTGGGTTTCGACCCGCCACAGACCTTCAAGTTGCGCCGCCAGCTCGCGCGGATCAAGGGGCTGCTGCGGGGTCAGGCTCTGCTTTTCGCCGGCCATGTCGTTCTTGCGCATCTTGCGGAAATGGCCCTTGAGCAAGTTGCGATAAATCAGCGCGTCGCGGTTGTAGAACGCCAGGGACAGCCAGCCGTCCGCCTTGGTCAGTTGATGCAGCACCGGCAGGATGGCGTGGGGTTCGGCCAGCCACTCCAGCACGGCGTGGCACAGCACCAGGTCGTAGGGTTCGGTGAGCTGCCCGAGCAGTTCCTGCCAGGGTGCCTGAATGAAGGTGGCGCTCTGCCCGGCTTCGGCAAAACGTTGGCGGGCGCCTTCGAGCATCGGTTCGGCAGGTTCGGCGAGGGTCACCTGATGGCCACGCTGGGCCAGCCACAACGACATGTGGCCAAGGCCAGCGCCGATGTCCAGCACGCGCAGCGGGCGGTCGGGCAAGGTTTCGGCCAGATCGGCCTGCAACACCGCCAGACGGATCGCACCTTTGGCGCCGCCGTAGATTTTTTCAGCGAAACGGGTCGCCAGTTGATCGAAATGACGGTCGCTCATCAGCTGAACCTCCGCTCGCTGTCCGCCAGCTTGCTGCGTACCACAGCCTCCATGTCCAGGCCCAGCTCGCTGCACAACAGCAACAGATAAAGCACGATGTCACCGACTTCCTGCCCGGCATGGGCGAGTTTGTCCGCCGGCAACTGGCGTGACTGGTCTTCGGTCAGCCACTGGAAAATCTCCACCAGCTCGGACATTTCCACGCTCGCGGCCATGGCCAGGTTTTTCGGGCTGTGAAATTGCCGCCAGTCATTGCGGTCACGGATGGCGTGCAGGCGTTCGGTCAGTTCAACAAGGTTCATCGGGCTCTCCTGAAGACGTATAGCTTCGGGGGGATGACGAGTGAAGGCAAGTGACAACGGCTCAGTGTCCCGTTTGTTTTTTGTAGGAGCGAGCCTGCTCGCGAAGGCGGCGGCACATCCAACATTGATGTGTCTGATCCAATGCTTTCGCGAGCAGGCTCGCTCCCACAGTTACAGTGCACGCTCTATGCTTGTGGGAACTCGGCAGCATGATCGACAGCCCAAGGCTCAATTCTCTTTAATCAGGACGTTCACTCCATGCAGGTAGAAGGTTTTTTCGAATGGCTCGGCCAGGTACTCGGCTCGATCATCCGCTTCATCGTTGATGGCCTCAGTGGGCTGTTCAATCTGTTGAGCAACGCCAGCAGCAATTTTGTCGAAGGCTTGTCCAGAGCGCTGGGCATGGATACCTCCGTCGTCAGCATCGTGACCTTGATCCTCGGGCTGATCCTGCTGTGGTCGGCGATCCGCGCCTTTCTCAATGCGTCGTTCATCATGGGGATCATCTGGTTGATGCTGGGGCTTTGGTTGCTCAGCTGGATCATCCACTGACCCCAACAATTGATCGCGGCTTGCTCTTGATGTGCCGCTACAATGCCCGCTCCCCCAAGGAGCCTGCATGTCCAACCTGACCGCCGACTGGCGCGACCGCCCTACCCATCGCCGGGTCTGGGCACTCGCCGCGCCGATGATTCTTTCGAACATTTCCGTACCGCTGGTGGCACTGGTCGACAGCACCGTCATCGGTCACCTGCCCCACGCCCATCAACTCGGCGCCGTCGCGGTCGGGGCCAGTCTGTATACCTTCCTTGCCTGGGCCATGGGTTTTCTGCGCATGGGCTCCACCGGGTTCGCCGCCCAGGCGGCCGGGCGCGGAGATGGTGCGGCCTTGCGCCAGATTCTGTTGCAAGGCCTGTTGCTCGCCTTCGGCCTGGCCCTGGTCCTGGGTGCTGTAGGCGTGCCGTTGAGCACAGTGGCGCTGCACTTCATGCAACCGTCGGCGGAGCTCGATCAACTGACCCGCGAGTTTTTCCACACCCGTCTGTTCGGGCTGCCCGCGGCGCTGGCCAGTTATGCACTGGTCGGCTGGTTTCTCGGCACCCAGAATGCCCGGGCGCCGCTGGCGATTTTGCTGAGTACCAACCTGATCAATATCGCCCTGAACCTGTGGTTCGTCCTCGGCCTCGAATGGGGCGTGGTCGGTGCGGCCCGGGCCTCGGTGATTGCCGAATGGACGGGGGCGCTGATCGGCTTGCTGATGACCCGCAAGGCCCTGCGTGCCTATCCCGGGCATATCGTCTGGGCGGCATTGGCGCTGTGGCAGAGTTGGCGGCCATTGCTGGCGGTCAACCGCGACATCTTCATCCGCAGCCTGGCGCTGCAGTCGGTGTTTTTCCTGATCACGGTGCAGGGCACGCGGCTGGGCGACGCCACGGTCGCGGCCAATGCCCTGCTGCTCAACGGTTTGCTGCTGACCGCCCACGCCCTCGATGGCCTGGCCCACGCCGTGGAAGCGCTGTGCGGGCATGCCCTCGGCGCCCGCGACCGCGATGCCCTGCGTCGTTCATTGGTGGTGGCGGGCGGCTGGTCGTTGCTGGCGAGCCTGGGCTTTGCCGCGTTGTTTCTGTTCGCCGGGCATTTGTTCATCGAGATGCAGACCGACATTCAGAGTGTGCGCGACACCGCGTTCATCTACCTGCCCTACCTCGCCGTACTGCCGCTGATTGCCGTCTGGAGCTACCTGCTCGACGGCCTTTTCATCGGCGCCACCCGCGCCAGGGAAATGCGCAACGGCATGGTGCTGACCCTGGTGCTGGTGCTGCCTTTCGGCTGGGCACTGCAAGGCTGGGGCAACCATGGCCTGTGGATGACCTTTTTGCTGTTCATGCTGCTGCGCAGCCTGACACTCGGCGTGATCGCCTGGCGCCTGCGCCGTCACGATGGCTGGTTTGCCGGCAGCACTCACTGAGCGGATCGACCTCATGGCCAGGGTGGGTTGTTCTGCCACAGGCGACGCAGGCTTTCGAAGCGCTCCTGCTGAGTCCTGCCCGGCAATGGCTGCACGGGGACGGCGTCGGGATACTGCAAGCGTAGCCATATCCAGCCATCAAGCACCGGGCGCTCGCTGAAACCCAGCGCCAGTCCTTCCTGCACATGGGCCCACAGGCGGGAGAAATCGGCCCCGGTGGATCGGTTCCAGCGCCAGGCATGTTGTTCGAGCAGGCAGGTTTGCAGTTTTCCCTGTTGCCCGGCACTGAGGCTCTCCTCGACTGCCAACGGGCTGACCGCCAGCCCGGGGTTGGACAAGCGCTGCCACCCCTCACATCCCGTTGCGCGATCTGCCCAGCTGCCGCCGAACCAACGCATCTGCTGGATCGGCCCTAGCCAGCGACTCAGTTCAGCGGCATCGCAAGCATCGAAAAAATAGCTGGCCGTGATCGGGTTGTAGTAGTTCAAAAGGGCCCGGTGCAAGCCAAGCGTAACCGTGAGCATGCGCCGTAAATGCGCCAGCAACGATGCAGCGCCGGCCTCGCTGACCATCAGCAATCCGGGCCAGCGTTGGCCGTCGACGATGCACAGATCGGCCAGTGCCGGGCAGGTGCGCAGATCGACCAGGACCGGCCCCTGCTCACGCAGCGCATGCCACTCCGTACCTTCGAACAACCCGGACCACCGGACTTGTGCAAACATCTGCCGAAGCGTGACACCCGCCTGCGGCGTGCCCGGTACATCCAGCAACAACCACTGCGGGGGCGCCTCGGGCGTGCGCGTGACGATCATGCTCCAGAGCTCTGGCCAAGCTGCGTCGCCAGACGACAGGTGCACAACGCCTGTGCGCAATGATTGAAACTGCCGCCGCCGGGCAGCAGGCACAGCATCAGCAGCGGCTCTGCCGAGTGCAACCATTGCTCCAGGCCCTCATCAGGGGTACAGAAGGCCTGGGGGGTGTCCGCGTTCGTCCCCTCGATCGTTGCCGGCGCATGCAGCACCCCGGATATCTGCGGCTGATCGGGATCACCTTCGACAAAACTCACGACCAGCTCGGTTCCTTCGCGCAATGGCGAGTACGTCTCGGCCTGCAACGGCCCGGCCAATGGCAGCCAACAGTGACTGGGCGCTGCCCCTTCGCCCTGGTAAAGCCAGTCGAATTGCACCGATACCGGCCTTGCCGGATCGGGGCCCTGTTCATCGACCTCGACGACCCACGCCCGCTGCAGGCTGTGCATCTGTGGCTTGCTCGTCGCGCAGGGCGGCTCGAAGCGGGCAGGCCATTGCAGGGCACGGGCCTGGTTGTGGTACGGCGTCGCCGTATCCTGACGGCCCCAATGTTCAATGCGGGTCACCAGCCAGAGCCGATTGCAATCGGCAACCGGATGACCGGACAGCGGCATCACCCGACCGCTGCGCAAGGTCGCCAGGTCTGTCCGGCATTCGACACTTTGCGCCGCTGTCGCAGCGCTACGCTGGCGTTCGAGCTGCCGCACTGCCGGCCGATCGCCCTTGCTGCGCATTATCGCAGGCTCTGCGGTTCGAAAATGTTGCTGATCGTCGCTGAACACCACGCAGTGCCCCCCGACCCGGTTTTCGAAGTGGAAATGCAGTCCTTCCTGGGCACACAGTCGCTGGAGAAATTGCAGGTCCGACTCTCGATATTGCGTGCAGAAATCCCGGGGCGGGTGGTCGCCGCTCAGCGCCAGGCGTCGATCCTTACCGGTAATGCCGTGCTCCTTGAGCACCTGATCGAGGATTTGCGGCACCGAACGGGCGCTGAAAATTCGTTGGCTGAAGCGCTGGGCCAGACAAGCCAGTCCTGGTCCCAGGCGCACCTGGCAGAGTCGGGGCCCCGAGGCATGATCACGCTGGACGAGTTCATGCAATTGCCCATGCACATGGTTTCCGGCTGGCCCGAAATGCAAGGAGGCCGGGCGGTACAGCAAACTGGCAAGGTCAAGCACCGGGTCATCGATCAGCAGCTCCAGGTCGAACACAAACGGCTCGCTGATGGCTTCTCTACCGGTAAAGGCCAGGACCTCAAAGGAGTCGGGCAAACCTGCAACATCCAGACGAAATGGCGGTTCGCTGACTGGGTTGAACATCGGCGTTTCTCTACGGGAGGGGCGGCCGGGGATTCTCGCTGAGAGACATGGCCGAGTAGAGTGCCGAAATACAAATTAGGAAATAACCTACGCGAAAAGAAGACCAAATGCGCTGGGTAGTCGAAACGCAGGTAATTTCGCGTGGAATCGGAGAATTGCCGCACCAGGTCATCTGAAATTTCCGAGGCAAAAGGAAAATTTTCAGACAACCTGATGAGCGTGGCGCTTACCTCAGGAAGACAGGTAAGACGAACGGGTCAGCCCCAGACGCAAGGCATCGAGGAACTGCGTGCGCTCGGTGGCGCTGATGCGGGCACTCGCGCACTTGTCGCGGTAGTGAGTCATCAACTCCTCCGGCGACAAGTGCACGTAACGCAGCATGTCTTCGATGGTGTCGTGGGTTTCGATACCGGCGTGGTACACGCTGCCGTCGGCGTTCTGGTAGATGTTCACCGAGTCGGTGTCACCGAACAGGTTGTGCATGTCGCCAAGAATTTCCTGGTAGGCACCGACCAGGAACACACCCAGCAGGTAGTCTTCACCTTCGTTCAGCGCGTGCACCGGCAAACTGGTTTCGATGCTCTGCTCGTCGACGTACTGGTTGATCTTGCCGTCGGAGTCACAGGTCAGGTCTTGCAGCACCGCACGACGCAGCGGCTCTTCGTCGAGGCGGTGCAGCGGGATGATCGGCAGGACCTGGTCGATGGCCCAGGTGTCCGGCAGGCTCTGGAACACCGAGAAGTTGCAGATGTACTTGTCGGCCAGTTTGTCGTTGAGTTCGTCCAGCACCTGACGGTGGGAACGCTGGCGCGCCTTGAGCGAGTTGTGCAGGCGACGGCACACCGCGAAGTAGCATTGCTCGGCCAGGGCTTTCTCGGCCAGGGTCAGCTTGCCGTCGGCGTACTGGGAGGCAACATCGCTCATGTAGTGCGTGGCGCGCCAGTAGGTTTCGGTGACCATCTCGATGTCGGTCGGGCCCAGCAGGTCCACCAGCCACTGCACGGTTTCCGGCAGCGCTTCCTTGTTCTCGATCTGCGGCACGTCGTCGTTGTGTTTCTCGACGTCGGTCACCTGGATCACCAACATGGCGTGGTGCGCGGTCAGGGAACGGCCGCTTTCGGAGAAGATGTTCGGGTGCGGCAGGCTCTGCGCATCGCAGAATTCCTTGAGCATCCCGACCACGACGCCGGCGTAATCGTCCATGTCGTAGTTGATCGAACTGGCGTTACGCGAGTGCGTGCCGTCGTAGTCCACGCCCAGGCCGCCACCGACATCGATGTGGTCCACCGGCAGGCCGAGGTTGCGCAACTCGCCGTAGTAACGGATCGCTTCTTTGAAGCCGTGCTGGTAGTCCGCCAGGTTGGCGATCTGCGAGCCCATGTGGAAGTGCAGCAGGCGAATGCCCTGGTCCAGGCCGGCCGCGCGGAAACGCTCGACCACCGACAGCAGTTGCGCCGCCGACAGGCCGAACTTGGATTTCTCGCCGCCGGTGTCTGCCCACTTGCTCGACGCCAGGGACGACAGGCGCACCCGCAGGCCGACCTGAGGCTTGACCTTGAGCGAGGTCGCTTCTTCGATCACCAGGCCGACTTCGGATTCTTTCTCGATCACGATGAACACGTTGTGGCCGAGCTTCTGGCCCATCAGCGCCAGGCGGATGAACTCACGGTCCTTGTAACCGTTGCAGACGATGGTGCCGCCCTTCGGCGCCAGGGCCAGCACCGCCAGCAGTTCGGGCTTGGACCCGGCTTCCAGACCGATGGAAACGTTCTGGGTGGCGATGATGTTTTCGATCACCGCTTCCTGCTGGTTCACCTTGATCGGATACAGCGCGGTGTACTTGCTCTGGTATTCCAGACGCTCGATGTTGGCATCGAACGCGCCCGTCAGCTGACGCACGCGGTCTTGCAGAATGTCCGGGAAACGGACCAGCAACGGCAAGGACAGGCCGCTTTTGCGCAGCTGGTCGACTTGCTCGAACAGGTCGATAGGCGAGCTGCTCGGACCGTTCGGACGAACTTCGACGCGACCGGCGTCATTGATCGCGAAATACCCGGCCCCCCAATGGCGAATCCCGTAAACACTGCGGCTGTCCGCAACTGTCCATTGGCTGCCATCGTCTTTGCGTGTGCGTCGTACGGACATCGAAGTCCCCTATAAAGAAGTCATAGTGCGTCGCCTGGGTTCAGGCCGGCGCAGTCTAAAGAATGAAAATGACGGTTCGTCAACGAGGCAATAGACCCCGCCGACCGCAGTGAGTTTAGAAACCGGTCATGAACAGGCTCTGTGAAAACCATGTGGACGGCGCCAGGCCTGAATGCCATCAGGACCGGGTCAAGCCGAGGGTGGTTTTCACAGAGGCTGCTAGCCGCCGGACTTCTTCGCCTTGAAACCGAGCTTGATCAGTTCTGCCAAGAGTAGCTCGACATGATCGCCCTGGATTTCGATGACACCGTCTTTCAACGCCCCACCGGTACCGCAACGCTTCTTCAACGTCGTGGCCAGTTCCTTGAGCGCATCTTCAGCCAATGGCACGCCGGTGATGGTGGTCACCGTCTTGCCGCCACGGCCCTTGCTTTCGCGACGCACGCGCGCAATGCCGTCGCCGGCCGGGATAACGGTCTGTTTGCAGATGCAGGCGTCCACCGGTTTACTGCATTCCGGGCAATGACGACCTGCGTCGGTGGAAAATACCAGGCCGCCCAAGGCGGCGAAGGATGCGGCTTTTTTGGCCACCGGCAATCCTCTTCGGAGGACAAAGACTGGTCGCAGCACTTGGGAAGGCTATCGACCGCGAAGCCCCACTCAGGCAGGGGCAGCGCTACTGAAACGGTACAACATTCACTTCACTGTGGGAGCGAGCTTGCTCGCGATGAACTCAAAGGCGACGCGTTCATTCTGGATGCCCGCGTAATCGTTGACGTCCATCGCGAGCAGGCTCGCTCCTACAGCAACAACCAGCAATACCGGTTCAGTTTGAAAAGGTCGCGCAGTGTAACGGCAAAAACGCCGATTGCTAAGAGCCAATCGGCGCCAATTTATAGCTGTTTTGCGACGTTGCTTTGTTGAGCCTTCAGATAGCGCTTCAACGCCGCCAGAGAGTCCGGGCAGTAAGGCTTTTGCTCGATCTCCAGCATGACCTGATCAATGGGGATAAAGCGTGCTTCGAGCACCTCTTCCGGTTGCAGGACCAACGGGCCGTCCCACACCGCCGAGAACGCCGAGCACCACAGGCGATTGCCAGTGTCCTCGAAGAAGAAATGGTCATGGGCGGTCAGTTCCACGCCACTCACGCCCAGTTCTTCTTCCAGTTCCCGTGCCGCCGATTCGGCGTAGGTTTCAGTGGCGAGCACCATGCCCCCCGCTGCCACGTCCCAGTAACCGGGATAGATCGCCTTGCTCAGGGTGCGGCGATGCACGCACAGCTCGCCAGCGGAATTGAACAACATGATATAGGTACCGCGCCCGATCAGCCCGCGCTCGCGCAAATCGGAACGGACCAGGGCGCCCAGCAGGTTGTCCTGCTCGTCGACCCAGGCGATGTGTTCGGCATCGGACGCCGCACGGTGTGCGGCTTCCCTGGTGTTTTCGACCATGACTCAGCCCTGATTGAGCAGTTGACGCAAATCGATCACCGCGGCGTTGGCCCGGGAAATGTAGTTGGCCATGACCAGCGAGTGGTTGGCCAGTACGCCGAAGCCACTGCCGTTAAGGATCATCGGGCTCCATACCGGCTCCTGCGAGGCTTCCAGCTCACGAATGATCTGGCGCACGCTGACCGTGGCGTTTTTCTTGGCCAGCACATCGGCGAAGTCGACTTCGATGGCGCGCAACAGGTGCGACAGCGCCCAGGCCTGGCCGCGGGCTTCGTAGAACACGTTGTCGATCTGCATCCACGGCGTCTCGACGATTTCCTCGTCGACCTGCGGCACCTCGCCCGGTGCCACGACTTCGGTTTTCAATGCGGTATTGAGCTTGACCCGACCCACACTGGCCGACAGCCGTTGCGACAGCGAACCCAGGCGGGTACCGACATCACCCAGCCAGTTGTTCAGGTTGTCGGCACGGGCATAGAACAGCGCGCTCTTCTGGTTCGGATCGGACAGGCGCGCCTGATAGCGACTCAGGGAGTTGATGCCTTCCTGGTACTCGGACTCACTGGACGGCAGCACCCAGCTCTTGTTGTCGAAGTTGAAACGCGGCTCGGCCTTGGCCAGGTCGGCGTCTTCGGCGGACTGCGACTGCGAACGGGCGAAGTCTTTGCGCAACGCCCGGCTCAGGTCGCGGACCTGCACCAGCACGCCGTATTCCCAGCTCGGCATGTTGTCCATCCACAGGCCTGGCGGGAAACGGTCGTTGGATATATAGCCGCCCGGCTTGGTCAGCAAAGTGCCGGCGACGGTCTTGAGGGTTTCCACCGTGGTGTAGCCGACGACCATCTGCTTGCCTTCTTTCTCGGCCGCCAGTTGTGCGGTTTGCTGGACCGGGAAGAGCGCCGGCTCCTGGCTCCAGTACCAGCCCAGGACACACGCCACCAACAGGTAGATGCCCAGCAGAGTGGCCAGCGCCCGGCTGAACAACAGACCGCCCAGGTAACTGCGGGCCTCCGACTTCGGTTCAGCGGTACGTTCAGGCGCACTGCCTGTGCGGTTCTTCCAGTCCAGCATGGCGATATCCTTTCAATCTCTTGAGTTCAACGGTTCGACCACAACCATACAACAACGTGCCTTGGCCCGGCACCCGCCATTGCATCAATGGGGGAAATTACCGGGCTTGTGGATGAAAAGTGTTTCTACCCACGCGACGACGCGGCGGCCGTCGAAATCCCCCTGATAGCTTGCATCACACCCTCTAAGGGAATCCCTGATCCCCTGAAGCCAAAAAAACAGCCCGATCAGCACGGGCCAAACGTCATGAATGCCCCACTATCAGTCACGCACCACTTGCCACCCCGCGCCCGTCATGTGCCCCGTTTCAAGCACTTCGTCCCCGCATGCCGCGACTTTGAAGGCTCGAAGCGGACCGACCGGTCACAAACTGAATGAGGTCGCATTGCAGATTATTGACGTACAGCACTCATGTAATGGAAAAGTGGTGCTAGCATAGAGCCACCAGTCGACCTCAGTGTGCACCCTAACTAGTAGTCAGGATATGACCGAGCCAGAAGACCCCAGCCGCGAGCGCCTCAAGCACCACTTTGCCCAGCGGGTAATTCATCAGGCTCGTCAGATTCTTGAGATATGGCAGCGCCTGCAACGCAGCGAGTGGTCCACCGCCGACCTGTCGGAACTGAGCGAGGCCAATCTGCGCCTGCTGCGTTTCGCCGAGCGCTTCGAGCAACCGGAACACACGCAACTGGCGCGTCATATCGGTCAATCCCTGGAGGCGGTCGACGCCAACCGCGGACGCCTGAGCAGCGGTCTGATCACCGACCTCAATCGCTTGATGCAGCGCCTGTCACGCACCGGCCTGCGCCATGGCGATCAACTCGATCAAACCTTCCTGCCGCCGCTGCGCAAGCCCATCTATGTGATGCTGCAGGATCACGACCGCGCCGAACGCCTGGCCAAACAACTGGAATTCTTCGGGCTCAGCGCCCAGTCCCTGGACAGCGTAGACGCGTTTCGCTCGTCGATGGTCGAGCGCTTGCCGGCGGCGATTGTCATGGACGTGGACTTCAGCGGCCCCGGTGTCGGCCTGAAGCTGGCCGCCGAAGCCCAGGAAGGCCTGGACCATCGTTTGCCGCTGCTGTTCTTCAGCCTGCACGAAACCGACACACCGACCCGCCTCGCCGCCGTGCGCGCCGGAGGCCAGGAGTTCCTCACCGGCACCCTCGAAGCGTCGAGCCTGCTGGAGAAAATCGAAGTCCTGACCTGCGTCGCCCAGTACGAACCTTATAAAGTGTTGATCATCGACGACTCTCGCGCCCAGGCCCTGCACACCGAGCGCCTGCTCAATAGTGCCGGGATCGTCACCCGGACGTTGATCGAGCCGATCCAGGCCATGGCCGAACTGGCGGACTTCCAGCCGGACCTGATCATCCTCGACATGTACATGCCGGCCTGCACCGGTACGGAACTGGCCAAGGTGATCCGTCACAACGACCGTTATGTCAGCGTGCCGATCATTTACCTGTCGGCCGAAGACGACCTGGACAAGCAACTCGACGCCATGAGCGAGGGCGGCGATGACTTCCTGACCAAACCGATCAAGCCCCGGCACCTGATCACCACCGTGCGCAACCGTGCAGCAAGGGCCCGCAACCTCAAGGCACGGATGGTCCGCGACAGCCTCACCGGCCTGTACAACCACACGCACATCCTGCAATTGCTCGAAGACTGCTCGTTCCGCGCCCGTCGCGAGAACAAGCCGCTGAGCTTTGCCATGCTCGACATCGACCACTTCAAACGGGTCAACGACAGCCACGGCCACCCCATGGGCGACCGGGTGATCAAGAGCCTGGCGCTGTTTCTCAAGCAACGCCTGCGCAAAACCGACTTCATCGGCCGCTACGGTGGCGAAGAATTCGCCATTGTCATGCCGGATACCGATATCGAAGCGGCCTACAACGTGCTCGATGAAATCCGCCAGCGTTTTGCCGAGATTCACTACCCCGCTCAACCCCAGGACCTTTGGTGCACCTTCAGTGCCGGGGTGGTGGAGTTCTGCGAAAGCTCCGACAGCCTGATGATGGCCAGCCTGGCAGACGAGGCGCTGTACCGGGCCAAGGGCGGCGGACGCAATCGCGTACAGGCCGCTCGCACATCAAAGCAAAGTGCCACTTTTTCATCGGAATCGACCGATACAGTCATAACCCTGTAACAGAAACGCAATAACTTCAGGCACTTACCATTTCTGTCGTTGGTAGTCCGTAATGCGCCTGAAGCTGCTGACCAATCTCAATACCCTCCTTTTGGTGGCCGTGTGCGTGGCCCTCGGCGCCACGCTGTGGTGGTCGCAAAAAGCCCTTGAGCGTCCGTATCTATTAATGGAGCGCTACCTGGGCCTGTCGCAGCAGTTTCAGAATGAAGTCGCCCGCAGCGTCGAAGATTACCTTGGCAGCGGCGATGCCCTGCGCCTGAGCAGTGCCGCCCAAGGCATCGACAGCCTGCAAAAACAACTCGGCGAATTGCCACCCGCCCTGGCCGAGACCTTGCGCCCGAGCCTGTCGACCCTTGAAGAGTTCAGCAAAACCGACCTGCTGGCAGCCGGCAAACTGGCCGGCGATCCGCAAGCCCTGCTGTTGCAGGCCGAACGGGAACTGGGAGCCAGTCTCGATCAGCTCAGCCAGTACGCCAGTGGCAATGCCGCCTATCTGACACCGCTGCTCAGCGCATCGCTGCACCTGGGCAAATTGTCCCTGGCGCGGGAAAAGCTGGTCAGCAGTGGACGCAGCGAGCTGGCCGCCGACGTCGAACGCGAAGTGACCAACATCCGCACCCAGGCGGAAAAACTCGATGCCCTGCCCTTGCTGGGCGTGACCTCCAGCAGCGAATCGAACACCGATGATTTCGCCTCGATGATGGGCCTTGAGAACAAGGAAAAAACCGTCGCCGAAGATGCCGGCGTCGGCCTCAAGCGTGAACTCAACAGCCTGCTCACCCGCTACCCGGCCGAGCTCGCGCGCACCCGTGATCAAATCGGCAAACGCGCTGACCTGGGCACCGCGACTCACCTGAAAATCGCCGACGTGCAACAGGCCATTGCCGGGCTGGAGCCGGTGGTACGCGCCCAGCACGGGCAGATCCAGGGTGAAGTGCGGCTGATGCAAGGCGTGATGATCGGCTTGATCCTGTTGATCGCGCTGCTGATCGACACCCTGCAGCGCAAACTGGCCCGGACCCTGACCAACCTCGCCCCGGCCCTGTCGACCTGGGCCGAAGGCGACTTCAGCCGCGACATTCAACTGGGCAACACCAACCGCGAATTGCATGACATTGAAGCCTCGCTCAACCGCCTGCGCGCTTATCTGGTGGACCTGGTGGGGACCATTCGCCTCAATGCCGAGCAAGTGGCCGGCAGCAGCCGCACCCTGGCCGACCTGAGCAACGATTTGCATGACGGTGCGGAACATCAGGCCGGCGACACAGCGCTGATCCGCGACTCCCTCAGCGAGCTGGAAGCGACCATTCAGCAGGTCGCCGGCGATGCCAGCCAGGCTGCCGACGCCAGCCGCCACGCCGGCCTGGCCGTGGAACACGGCCAGAAAGTCATCGGTCTGAGCCTCACCGGCCTGCATGCGCTGGTGGATGAAGTGCAAGGCAATGCGCAAATGATCGAACACCTGGCCGAGGAGTCGGCCACCATCGGCGGCGTATTGACGGTGATCCGCTCGATCGCCGACCAGACCAACCTGCTGGCCTTGAACGCGGCCATCGAGGCGGCCCGGGCCGGGGAAATGGGCCGCGGCTTTGCCGTGGTGGCGGAAGAGGTGCGCTCACTGGCGCAACGTACCGCCGGGGCCACGGCAGAAATCCAGACGCTGATCGCCGGGCTGCAAACCGCCGCGCGGCAGTCGGTGGAAGGCATGCGTGCCCAGGTCGAACATGCCGAAGCCACGGCCAGCCAGGCCCAGGCCGCTGATGGCGCGCTGGATAAAATCGTCGGGGCGATCCAGACCATTTCCGACACGGCGGTGCGCATCGCCGATGTCACCGCCCAGCAAAGCGGCGCGGTCAGCGAGATCCGTGATCACAGCGAGCGGATTCATCAGTTGGGTGGGGATAACTTGCTGCGCATCGGCGAAGGGCGTGAGCAAGGGGAGAACCTACTGGTGCTGGGTGGACGATTGCACACTGCCGTTCAAGCCTTCCGCGTCTGATAGGCCGCCATCGCGAGCAGGCTCGCTCCCACATTGGAATGTTGACCTGTGGGAGCGAGCCTGCTCGCGATGGCGTCAGAACATTCACCGCAAGACTCCTGCTCTGCACACCCCGCCGCTGTCCGCTATCATCCCCCCAATACCGATACGCGAGATCGTCATGCGCCGTTTGCTCTGCCTGCTGCTTTTAGTATTCGCCCTGCCGGCCAGCGCCACCGGCTTGCTGGAAAATCGTCCCAGCGCCAGCCTGGGCTCGATCAACAACAGCGCCGACTTCCTGCCCGTGCGCGAAGCCTTCCAGTTGAGCCTGGTAGAAAGCACGCCGCAATCGATCAAGCTGCGCTTCGTCGCCACTGAAGGCTATTACCTCTACCGTCACCGCTTCCAGTTTCGCGCCGATCCGGCCGAAGTCGTGCTCGGTGCGGCGAAACTGCCCGATGGCCAGAAAAAGCACGATGAGTACTTCGGCGACGTCGAGGTCTACCACGGCATTCTCGACGTCGAACTACCGCGTACCGATCAGCGGGCCTTCACGCTGGCCGTGACGTATCAGGGTTGCGCCGATAAAGGCCTGTGCTATCCGCCGGAGACCGAGCGCCTGAGCATCGACGGCAGCGGCGCGGCGACGACGACGACGACGGCATCTCAATGGAGCTGGCGCGAACTGGCCTTGTTTTTCCTCGCGGGCCTGGGCCTGACCTTCACACCCTGCGTGCTGCCCATGCTGCCGATCCTGTCCGGGGTGGTGCTGCGCGGCCAGGTCGGCGGCTGGCGCGGTTTCAATCTGTCACTGGCCTATGTGCTGCCGATGGCCGCGTGCTTTGCCCTGCTCGGTGCGCTGATGGGCCTGTTCGGTGCCCAGCTCAATCTTCAGGCGCGGCTGCAATCGGCCTGGGTGCTGGTGCCTTTTGCGATGTTTTTTGCGCTGTTCGCGCTGGCGATGTTCGGCGTCTTCGAACTGAAACTGCCGCACGCCATCAGCAGTCGCCTGGACCGCATCGCCGGTCGCACCGAAGGCGGGTCACTGTGGGGCGCCGCGGTGTTGGGCGTGGTTTCCAGCTTGCTGGTTTCACCCTGTGTTTCGGCACCACTGGCCGGCGCGTTGCTGTACATCAGCGCCAGTGGCGATGCGCTGGGCGGCGGCCTGAAACTGTTCATGCTCGGCCTCGGCATGGGGGCACCGCTGTTGCTGGTGGCCACCGGTGGCGCAGCCTGGTTGCCAAAAAGCGGTCCGTGGCTGGTCTACGTGAAAAACGCGATAGGCGTGTTGTTGCTCGGGTTGGCCGTCGGCTTGCTCAGTCGCGTCCTGCCGGGCCAGGTCACCTTGCTGCTGATCGGTTTGCTGGCCGGCGGTGTCGGCCTGTTCATGGGGGCGCTGGAATTCGTCTATAAACCACCACGCAAACGT
Source organism: Pseudomonas laurylsulfatiphila (assembly GCF_002934665.1). Lineage (GTDB taxonomy): Bacteria > Pseudomonadota > Gammaproteobacteria > Pseudomonadales > Pseudomonadaceae > Aquipseudomonas > Aquipseudomonas laurylsulfatiphila. Next base: position 67,307 of record NZ_NIRS01000010.1, read on the forward strand.
CTCGGACAGTTGCTCGGCACGTTCCTGGTGTTTTACGCGCTGGCCTGCTGGTACGGCGCGTTCAGCGGCCAGACTGACCCGTTCAACCCGATAGGCCAGCCTCGCATCGTCGACAACCGCGGCCAGGAGCAAGCCACCAGCGCCTGGCAAACCGTCCGCACGCCGGCCGATCTGGACCGCGCACTCACCGACGCACGCTCCTCCGGCACACCGCTGCTGCTCGACTGGTATGCCGACTGGTGCATCAGTTGCAAAGTCATCGAGCGTGAGGTGCTGGAGGACCCTGTCGTCATCGAACGCCTCAAGGGTTACCGGCTGATCCGCTTCGACATCACCGCCAGCAACGCCGAGCAACGCGCCCTGCTCGACCGCTACCAGTTGTTCGGCCCCCCGGCCCTGATGTTTTTTGGCAAGGACGGTGTCGAACGCGCCGATGTGCGGGTGATCGGCGAGATCAACGCCAAAGACTTCGCCGAACGTGTTACCAGGGCGAATGACCACATTTAATCAAGCAGTCATATATTTCGCGCAAACATCGGTCATCGTGCTGCCTATTGCAGAGAACTGGACAGTCACAAAGGCTTTGCGGCATAGTCGCCGGGTTCTGACAATTGCTCACGGAAAATAAAGGAACAGCCGATGGCGACCCTACTGGTTCTGCACGGACCCAACCTGAACTTGCTCGGCACTCGTGAACCGGGCACCTACGGCGCCACGACGCTGGCGCAGATCAACCAGGACCTGGAACGCCGTGCCCGCGAAGCCGGTCACCACCTGCTGCACCTGCAAAGCAATGCCGAGTACGAATTGATCGACCGTATTCACGCTGCCCGCAGCGAAGGCGTGGACTTCATTTTGATCAACCCGGCAGCTTTTACACATACAAGTGTCGCATTACGTGACGCGCTGCTGGCGGTGAGCATCCCATTCATCGAAGTGCATTTGTCTAACGTGCACAAACGCGAACCTTTCCGCCATCACTCTTACTTCTCCGACGTAGCGGTGGGAGTGATCTGCGGCCTTGGCGCCAGCGGTTATCGACTGGCCCTGGAGGCTGCCCTGGAACAGCTTGAACAACAAGTTAACCGCCCCTGACCGACCCTTGGGAGTTGATGATTCATGGATATCCGTAAAGTTAAGAAACTGATCGAATTGCTGGAAGAGTCCGGCATCGACGAGCTCGAGATCAAGGAAGGCGAAGAGTCCGTACGCATCAGCCGTCATAGCAAGACCCCGGCTCAGCAGTACTACGCACCGGCTCCAATGCCTGCTCCGGCTGCCGCGCCTGTCGCTGCCGCCGCTCCGGCTGCCGCTGCTGCACCTGCTGCTGCCGCCGCACCAGCGCTGAACGGCACCGTTGCCCGTTCGCCGATGGTCGGTACGTTCTACCGCAAATCTTCGCCAACCTCGCCGTCCTTCGTTGAAGTCGGCCAGACCGTGAAGAAAGGCGACACCCTGTGCATCGTTGAAGCCATGAAGATGATGAACCACATCGAAGCTGAAACCAGCGGTGTGATCGAATCCATCCTCGTCGAAGACGGCCAGCCGGTTGAGTACGACCAACCGCTGTTCACCATCGTTTGAACCGCGGAGAGCCTTTGATGACTGCGAAGTTGGAAAAAGTTCTGATCGCCAACCGCGGTGAGATCGCCCTGCGGATCCTGCGCGCCTGCAAAGAAATGGGCATCAAGACCGTCGCCGTTTACTCCAAGGCTGACAAGGAATTGATGCACCTGGGCCTGGCAGACGAATCCGTCTGCATCGGACCGGCATCGGCCGCCCACTCCTACCTGCACATTCCGGCAATCATTGCCGCAGCCGAAGTGACGGGCGCCACCGCCATTCACCCGGGCTACGGCTTCCTTGCGGAAAACGCCGACTTCGCCGAGCAGGTCGAGAATTCCGGCTTCGCGTTCATTGGCCCGAAAGCCGAAACCATTCGCCTGATGGGCGACAAGGTATCGGCCAAGCACGCCATGATCGCAGCTGGCGTACCGACCGTTCCGGGTTCTGACGGCCCGCTGCCGGAAGACGAAGAAACCGCTCTGCGTATTGGTCGCGAAGTGGGTTACCCGGTGATCATCAAGGCCGCTGGCGGCGGTGGTGGTCGCGGCATGCGCGTTGTGCACAAGGAAGAAGACCTGATTTCCTCGGCGAAACTGACCCGCTCCGAAGCAGGCGCGGCGTTCGGCAACCCGATGGTCTATCTGGAAAAATTCCTGACCAACCCACGCCACGTGGAAGTCCAGGTTCTTTCCGATGGCCAGGGCCAGGCTATCCATCTGGGCGACCGCGATTGCTCGCTGCAACGTCGCCACCAGAAGGTTCTTGAAGAAGCGCCGGCACCGGGCATTGACGAAAACGCACGTGAAGAAGTACTCGCACGCTGCGTCAAGGCGTGCATCGACATCGGCTACCGTGGCGCAGGCACTTTCGAGTTCCTGTACGAAAACGGTCGTTTCTACTTCATCGAGATGAACACTCGTGTCCAGGTAGAGCACCCGGTTTCGGAAATGGTCACCGGCATCGACATCGTCAAGGAGATGCTCAGCATCGCCGCCGGCAACAAGCTGTCGTTCACCCAGGATGACGTGGTCATCCGCGGTCACGCGCTGGAATGCCGGATCAACGCCGAAGACCCGAAAACCTTTATGCCGAGCCCTGGCACGGTCAAGCATTTCCACGCTCCAGGCGGCAACGGCGTTCGCGTCGACTCGCACCTGTACAGCGGTTATGCCGTTCCGCCGAACTACGATTCGTTGATCGGCAAGCTGATCACCTACGGCGCAACCCGTGACGAAGCCATGGCGCGCATGCGCAATGCGCTGGACGAGATCGTGGTTGACGGGATCAAGACCAACATCCCGCTGCACCGCGACCTGACCCGCGATGAAGGCTTCTGCAAAGGGGGCGTGAACATTCACTACCTCGAGCACAAGCTGGCTGGCGAGAAGCACTAAGCTTCGACCCCATCAACAAGGCCGCCTTCGGGCGGCTTTGTTGTATCTGGACATTTCATCGGATAGGTGGCCTTGCACAATCCCTGTGGGAGCAACTGTCTTCCCCCTGCCACTCGTCACCGCTATCGTCGGAACGCCGCCCGGAGCAAGCTCGCTCCCACAGGGGTATGCGTCGATGTACAGGGCAACCCACTCCCACAAAAGCCCCGCTCTCGCGTAAACTTGCGCGCTTCTCGCAGCCCGCTAGGCTGCAATCAACATTTTTCAAAGGTGCCCGCCATGCCTTGGCTGCAAGTACGTCTCGCCATCAGCCCAGAACAAGCCGAAACCTATGAAGACGCTTTCCTTGAAGTGGGCGCCGTATCGGTGACCTTCATGGACGCCGAAGACCAGCCGATCTTCGAGCCGGAACTCAACACCACGCCACTGTGGTCGCACACGCACCTGCTGGCCCTGTTCGAAGGTGGCACCGAGCCCGGCCCGGTACTGGCCCACCTGGAGCTGCTGACCGGCAGCCCGCTGCCTGAACACCACAGCGAAGTCATCGAAGACCAGGATTGGGAACGCAGCTGGATGGACGGATTCCAGCCGATGCGTTTCGGCCAGCGCCTGTGGATCGTGCCGAGCTGGCACGCCGCACCGGAACCTGACGCAGTGAACCTGTTGCTTGATCCGGGCCTGGCGTTCGGCACCGGCACCCACCCGACCACCGCACTGTGCCTGGAATGGCTCGACGGTCAGGACCTGAAGGACTGCAACGTACTGGACTTCGGCTGCGGTTCGGGGATCCTGGCGATCGCCGCGCTGTTGCTGGGCGCCAGGGAAGCCGTGGGCACCGACATCGACGTGCAGGCGCTGGAAGCCTCCCGTGACAACGCCGGGCGCAACAACATCGCCGAACACCTGTTCCCGCTGTACCTGCCGGAAAACCTGCCACAGGTGCAGGCCGACGTGCTGGTGGCCAACATTCTCGCCGGCCCGCTGGTTTCCCTGGCGCCGCAGCTGTCCGGCCTGGTCAAGTCGGGCGGTCGCCTGGCGCTGTCGGGCATCCTCGCCGAACAAGGCGACGATGTCGCTGCCGCCTACGCCAAGGACTTCGATCTGGATCCGATCGCCAATCGCGATGGCTGGGTGCGCATCACTGGCCGTCGGCGCTAGAATGGCCGCCTGCATAATCCGGAACGCCGCATGACCGATAGCTTCGTCACTCAGTGCCCGCATTGCCAAACCAGCTTCCGCGTCAGCCATGCCCAATTGAGCGTGGCTCGCGGCGTGGTTCGCTGCGGCTCCTGCCTGCAGGTGTTCAATGCCGCCAGGCAGTTGCTTGAGCAGGCCGGCAAGGAACCACCGGTAGTGGCGCCGTTACCGCCTGTGCAGCCTGCCGAACCGCTCGAGCCATCGGCACCGCGCGCCATCAGCCAAAAGCAATGGAGCGCGACCGAACTGGACCTGGACAGTCTTGACCTCGACGAAGAACTCGCCCGGCTCGAACAGCGGGAGATCCAGCCGGCCACCGAGCTCGGCCGCCATCGCGACGACTCGCTGAGCGCCCGCCGCGACAGCACCGGGCAGGATGAAGAGGAGCCGTGGTCCGACAGCCTGTTCAGTGAGTCGGCGGCCGATCGTGCGCAAGTCGACGAACCGTTCGACAGCCTTGAATCGCCAGAGCCAACGGTCGAACCGGGCAAAGCCTCGCGCACCGAACCTTCGCTGTCCCTGGAACCGGTCGATCTCGACGACGAACTGCAGCCACCCCAGTTGCGCTTGCACGACCCGCTCGATGCGCCGCTGCACCACGAACGCCTGTCGGCCGCCGACGAGAACGAAATCGACGACAACCTGCCCTCGGTCGAACCGCTGCGCAAGCGACGTGAACGCAGCGAGACGGGCGTGCGTGCCGAAGTGCTGCAAGACCTGACCGACGACCCGCTGCAACTGGACTGGCAAAAACGCCGCTCACCCTGGGGCCGACGGCTGCTGTGGTTGCTGCTGGTGCTGATCGCCGCGGGCGCGCTCGCCGGCCAGTACATCGCCTACCATTTCGACGAACTGGCGAGACAGGACCAATATCGCCCGTGGTTCCAGCAACTGTGCCCGCAAATCGGCTGCACCGTGCCCTCCAAAGTCGACATTGCAAAAATCAAAAGCAGCAACCTGGTGGTACGCAGCCATCCCGAATTCAATGGCGCGCTGGTGGTCGATGCGATCATCTATAACCGTGCACCCTTTTCCCAGCCCTTCCCGCTGCTGGAACTGCGCTTCGCCGACCTCAATGGCCATCTGATCGCCAGCCGCCGTTTCAAGCCAGGCGAGTACCTCAATGGCGATCTCGAAGGCATGGCGGAAATGCCTCCGCAGACGCCGATCCACATCGCCCTGGACATTCTCGACCCCGGCGCCAAGGCCGTGAACTACAGTCTGAGCTTTCACTCTCCGGAGTGAAGCGCGTCATCGCTCCCCGATTGACGTCGGCTTTCTGACTCCCCCTGGCCAACCAAACCACGGGTAATAACAGAATAACTGTTCAGATTTTGTTCAATTCAGCCTTTATCCAGTCATCGAGAGCGGGTATCATGCCAACCCTTTTTCGAACTCTCATGATCCGGCCCCACAACAGGGAAGTCCTATGTCGGCGGTACGCATCGGCCCATACACATTACATAACAGCTTGATTCTCGCCCCCATGGCGGGTGTCACCGACCAGCCCTTTCGTCAGCTGTGCAAGCGCTTGGGCGCGGGACTGGTCGTCTCGGAAATGGTCACCAGCGACATGAGTCTGTGGAACACCCGCAAGTCGCGCATGCGGATGATCCATACAGGTGATCCCGAGCCACGCTCGGTACAGATCGCCGGTGGGGACGCGCAGATGCTGGCGGACGCTGCCCGTGCCAATGTTGAAATGGGCGCGCAGATTATTGATATCAACATGGGCTGCCCGGCCAAGAAAGTCTGCAACAAGGCTGCCGGTTCCGCACTGTTGAAGGATGAAGCCCTGGTAACCGAGATCCTGCAGGCCGTCGTGGCTGCGGTCGATGTGCCGGTTACCCTGAAGATCCGGACCGGCTGGGACCGGGACAACAAGAACGGCCTGACGGTGGCGAAGATCGCCGAGCAGGCAGGCATTACGGCGCTGGCAGTGCATGGCCGCACCCGTGCCGACCTGTATACCGGTGAAGCCGAGTACGACACCATTGCCGCGATCAAGCAGGCGGTGTCGATTCCGGTCTTCGCCAACGGCGATATCGATTCGCCGGAAAAAGCCCGGTACGTGCTCGACGCGACCGGTGCCGATGGTTTGTTGATTGGCCGGGCTGCCCAGGGGCGGCCATGGATTTTTCGCGAGATCGACCATTTCCTGCGTACCGGCGAGAAACTCCCGGCGCTGGAACTGATCGAGGTGGAACGCATCCTGCTAGAGCATCTGGCTGCCCTGCACGCCTTCTATGGCGATGTCATGGGTGTACGCATTGCTCGAAAGCATGTGGGCTGGTATCTCGCAACCCTGCCGGGCGCCAGGGAGTTTCGCGCCCACTTCAATCGTTTGGATGGTACGGATGCACAATGCGCCAACGTTCGGGCGTTTTTCGCCGAGCGTTACAAGAGCCTGACAGGGGACGGAGAGTGGGTGGCCGCATGACGATGATGACCGAGACTTTAGTGAGTGGAACAACACCCGTGAGCGACAACGTGAATTTGAAACAGCACCTCAATACACCGAGCGAAGAGGGCCAGACCCTTCGCGGGAGTGTCGAGAAGGCGCTGCACAATTATTTCGCCCACCTTGAGGGCGCTGCCGTCACTGATGTGTACAACCTGGTGCTCTCCGAAGTCGAGGCTCCCCTGCTCGAGTGCGTGATGAACTACGTCAAGGGCAACCAGACCAAGGCCAGCGAGATGCTCGGACTGAACCGGGGCACGCTGCGCAAGAAACTCAAGCAGTACGATTTGCTGTAAGCATTCAATCAAACCAGAAAGGCGCCCGCGTAAAACCGGTCGCCTTTTTTGCTGACTTCCTTTGCTTTTGATGGAAATTGAGATGACCGACCAGACTACCCGCCTGCCGATCCGCCGCGCCTTGATCAGCGTTTCCGACAAGACCGGGATCCTCGAATTCGCCAAGGAGCTTGAAGCCCTAGGCGTCGAGATCCTCTCCACCGGCGGGACGTTCAAGCTGCTGCAGGACAACGGCGTTGCCGCAGTGGAAGTCGCGGATTACACCGGTTTCGCCGAAATGATGGACGGCCGGGTGAAAACCCTGCACCCGAAAATCCACGGCGGGATCCTCGGTCGTCGCGGTATCGACGACGCGATCATGAACGAACACGGCATCAAGCCGATCGACCTGGTCGCGGTCAACCTGTACCCGTTCGAAGCCACCATCAACAAGCCGGGCTGCGACCTGCCGACCGCCATCGAGAACATCGACATCGGCGGCCCGACCATGGTTCGTTCGGCCGCGAAAAACCATAAAGACGTAGCGATCGTGGTGAATGCCAGCGATTACGCCAGCGTCCTGGAAAACCTCAAGGCCGGCGGCCTGACCTACGCTCAGCGCTTCGACCTGATGCTCAAGGCGTTCGAACACACCGCCGCCTACGACGGCATGATCGCCAACTACATGGGCACCGTGAACCAGGCGGCCGACACCCTGAGCACAGAAGGCCGCAGCGAATTCCCGCGCACCTTCAACAGCCAGTTCATCAAGGCCCAGGAAATGCGCTACGGCGAGAACCCGCACCAGAGCGCGGCGTTCTACGTGGAAGCCAAGCCTGCCGAAGTCGGCATCGCCACCGCAACCCAGCTGCAAGGCAAGGAACTGTCGTACAACAACGTGGCCGACACCGACGCCGCGCTGGAATGCGTGAAGAGCTTCGTCAAGCCGGCTTGCGTGATCGTCAAGCACGCCAACCCGTGCGGCGTGGCTGTCAGCCCTGACGCCGAAGGCGGCATCCGCAAGGCCTACGACCTGGCCTACGCCACCGACACCGAATCCGCCTTCGGCGGCATCATCGCCTTCAACCGCGAACTGGACGCCGAGACCGCCAAGGCCATCGTCGAGCGCCAATTCGTCGAAGTGATCATTGCCCCGAGCGTCAGCGAAGAAGCCCGCGCCATTGTTGCCGCCAAAGCCAACGTACGCCTACTGGCCTGCGGCGAGTGGTCGGCTGACCGTGCAGCTGCCTGGGACTACAAACGCGTCAACGGTGGCCTGCTGGTGCAGAGCCGCGACATCGGCATGATCGGCGCCGACGACCTGAAAGTGGTGACCAAGCGCGCACCGACCGAACAGGAAATCAACGACCTGATCTTCGCCTGGAAAGTCGCCAAGTACGTGAAATCAAACGCCATCGTCTACGCCAAGAATCGCCAGACCATCGGTGTCGGCGCCGGCCAGATGAGCCGCGTGAACTCCGCGCGCATTGCTGCCATCAAGGCTGAACATGCCGGCTTGCAGGTGCAGGGTGCGGTCATGGCCTCGGACGCGTTCTTCCCGTTCCGCGACGGCATCGACAACGCAGCCAAGGTCGGCATCACTGCGGTGATCCAGCCTGGCGGCTCGATGCGTGACAACGAAGTGATTGCAGCCGCTGACGAAGCCGGCATCGCCATGGTCTTCACCGGCATGCGCCACTTCCGTCACTAAGTACACGATCAACTGTGGGAGCGAGCCTGCTCGCGAAGACGGCGGCACATTTAATAGTGATGTGACTGAGACACCGCTTTCGCGAGCAGGCTCGCTCCCACAGAAAAGCAGCTTCAGCGCTGCCCACAGAATTTGCGTCATCCGAGGTTTTTGAAATGAATGTTTTGATCATTGGCAGCGGTGGCCGTGAACACGCCCTGGCCTGGAAAGTGGCTCAGGATCCGCGCGTGCAGAAAGTGTTCGTGGCACCGGGCAACGCCGGTACCGCCATCGAAGCCAAGTGCGAGAACGTCGCCATCGACGTACTGGCGCTTGAGCAACTGGCAGACTTTGCCGAGAAAAACGTTTCCCTGACCATCGTCGGCCCTGAAGTGCCACTGGTAGCCGGTGTTGTGGACCTGTTCCGCAGCCGCGGCCTCGATTGCTTCGGCCCGACCGCTGGCGCTGCGCAGCTGGAAGGTTCGAAAGCCTTCACCAAGGACTTCCTGGCTCGCCACAAGATCCCGACTGCCGACTACCAGAACTTCACCGAAATCGAGCCGGCCCTCGCCTACCTGCGTGAAAAAGGCGCTCCGATCGTGATCAAGGCCGACGGCCTGGCCGCCGGTAAAGGCGTGATCGTCGCCATGACCCTGACCGAAGCCGAAGACGCCGTGCGCGACATGCTGGCGGGCAATGCCTTTGGCGATGCGGGTTCGCGCGTGGTCATCGAAGAGTTCCTGGACGGCGAAGAAGCCAGTTTCATCGTCATGGTCGACGGCAAGAACGTGCTGCCAATGGCCACCAGCCAGGACCACAAACGCGTCGGCGACGGCGACACCGGTCCGAACACCGGCGGCATGGGAGCTTACTCCCCGGCGCCAGTGGTCACCGCCGACGTGCACAAGCGCGTCATGGACCTGGTGATCTGGCCGACCGTGCGCGGCATGGCCGAAGAAGGCAACATCTACACTGGTTTCCTGTACGCCGGCCTGATGATCGACAAGGCTGGTAACCCAAAAGTCATCGAATTCAACTGCCGTTTCGGCGACCCTGAAACCCAACCGGTGATGCTGCGCCTGCAGTCGAGCCTGGTGTTGCTGGTCGAAGCCGCCCTGGCCCAGGCGCTGGACAAAGTTGAAGCGCAATGGGATCCACGTCCGAGCGTCGGCATCGTTCTGGCCGCTGGCGGCTATCCTGGTGATTACGCCAAGGGCACAGCCATCAAGGGGCTGGATGCAGCCGCTGCACTGGAAGGCAAGGTTTTCCACGCCGGCACGGCGCTCAAGGACGGTCAGGTAGTGACCGCCGGTGGTCGTGTGTTGTGCGCCACAGCCATGGGTGCCAGCGTCGACGCCGCACAGCAGCAGGCCTACAAGCTGGCGGCAACGATTGACTGGGAAGGCTGTTTCTATCGCAAGGACATTGGCTACCGCGCCATTGCCCGCGAGCGTGGCGAAAGCCAGGAATAAGGTAGACACCGCGCCAGGCAATGAACAGGGTTCATTGCCTGGCTATTCCGGCGCCGCGCATCGTTATATTCTGGCATCAACCTAACGAAGGGATTTCGCCGTGCGCTGGCTCAGGATTGCCATAAGCTTAACCGTCACATTGCTGACCCTGCTCTGCATGCTACCGGCCCAGGCCGCACAAGGCAGTGGCTGGGCGGTATTGCTCGACGAACAGGGCGACCTGCAACTGAGCGACATCCGTTCCGCACGCTACACCAATCAATTCAGCCCCATCGAACTCGACCGCATTACCGCGGCTGAACCCGATGGAGCGCTATGGTTGCGATTCAAGCTTGCACCGGGCAAGCACGAACAGGTGCTGCGGTTGTTCGCGCCTGACCTGCGCCAGTTCAACATGTACGTACTGGACGGCGACAAGCTGATCGATCAATCCAGCACGGGCAACGAACAGCCCCAATCCGAGCGTCCATTGCCCAGCAGCGACTTCATGCTGCCCCTGCCGCAAAGCGACAGCCCCCTGGACGTCTACCTGCGACTGGCCTCCGACCACCAGTTACGACCCTACATCACCCTGCAATCGGCGGTCATCGCGGCAGCCAACCAGAACCAGACGCTGATCTATGGCCTGCTGTTCGGCTGCATCGCCATGCTGATCCTGCACAACCTCATCCGCTACGCCTACACCCGCTCGCACAGCGCCCTCTGGCTGGCAGCGTGCGAAGGGCTGTTGATGCTCAGCCTGCTGCTGTTGCTGAACCTCGCCGGCCCTTGGCTACCGGACTGGCACGCATTGCAAACGCCGGGGGCGTACCTGGCATTGCTGCTGACAGCGCCCTGCGGCCTGATGCTTGCCTATCGCTTCTTCTCTCCGCTCGGGCCGCACCCGCTGAACCGGTTGCTGCTCGGCGAGGTCCTGCTGATCACCGCCTGCGGCCTGATGCTGCTGTTCGTCAATACCTTGCCGCTGAACTTCATTACCTACGGCCTGGTAGCCCTGGCTGGCCTGACCATGCTGTTCATCAGCGCCTACCACTGGCAAAAAGGCTATCGCCCGGCCCGTCTCTTCGTGGCGGCCATGGTGGTGTTCAACCTCGGGTCCCTGGTCATCCTGCCTGCGCTGTTGGGGCTGACCCTGGTCGAACCCCATGGCCTGATCACCACCTTGCTGGTGTTCATCTGCATCAGCGGCCTGCTGATGAGCATCGCGTTGAGCGAGCGCCAGCGCCGCATCACCGAAGACCGCTTCAGCATCAGCCGCGACCTGGCGGCCAGCAATGCCGAGGTCAACGCCAAGGCCGAGTTCCTGGCGAAGATCAGCCATGAAATCCGCACCCCGATGAACGGTGTTCTCGGCATGACCGAGCTGCTGTTGGGCACACCGCTGTCGGTCAAGCAACGCGACTATGTGCAGACGATCCACAGCGCCGGCAACGAGCTGCTGACACTGATCAACGAAATTCTCGACATTTCCAAACTCGAGTCCGGGCAGATCGAGCTGGACGATGTCCAGTTCGACCTCAACGCGCTGATCGAAGACTGCCTGAGCATCTTCCGCGCCAAGGCCGAGCAGCAAAACGTCGAGTTGATCAGCTTCATCCAGCCGCAAGTGCCTCGAGTGATCAGCGGTGACCCGACACGCCTGCGCCAGACCCTGTTGAGCCTGCTCGAAAACGCCCTGAAAAAAACCGATGAAGGCGAAATCCTGATCGTCGTGGCGCTAGACGAGCGCAACACCAAACCGCGCCTGCGTATCGCCGTGCAGGACAGCGGCGAGCCGATGGACGCCGAAGAACGCGACGCCCTGATGCACGCCGAACTGCACAGCCGGCATTTTCTGTCGGCCACCCACCTGGGCGGCAACCTGGGCCTGGTGATTGCCCGGCAACTGATACGCTTGATGCAAGGGGAATTCGGCATCAAGAGTGGCAGCAACCAGGGCAGCACCCTGTGGCTGACCCTGCCGCTGGATCCGGATCGCCTCGAACACCCGACCTCCGACCTCGACGGCCCGCTGCAAGGTGCACGGGTATTGGTGGTGGACGACAACGACACCTGTCGCAAGGTGCTGGTGCAGCAATGCAGCGCCTGGGGACTGAACGTCAGCGCCGCGCCTTCCGGCAAGGAAGCGCTGGCACTGCTGCGCACCAAGGCGCATTTGCGCGATTACTTCGATGTGGTCCTGCTGGACCAGAACATGCCCGGAATGACCGGCATGCAACTGGCGGCCAAGATCAAGGAAGACCCGAGCCTGAACCATGACATCCTGCTGATCATGCTCACCGGCATCAGCAACGCGCCGAGCAAGATCATTGCGCGCAACTCCGGGATCAAGCGCATCCTCGCCAAACCGGTGGCCGGCTACACCCTCAAGACCACCCTGGCCGACGAACTGACCCAACGCAACAAAGGCCAGGTCGTCACGCAATCGCTGCCAAGCGGCCCGCCCCCGCCGGTCAAGGTCCCCAGCGATTTCCGCATCCTGGTGGCCGAAGACAACAGCATTTCGACCAAGGTTATCCGCGGCATGCTGAGCAAGCTCAACCTGCAACCCGATACCGCCTGCAACGGCGAAGAAGCCTTGCAGGCGATGAAAGCCCAACGTTACGACCTGGTGCTGATGGACTGCGAAATGCCGATCCTCGACGGCTTCTCGGCCACCCAGCAATTGCGTGCCTGGGAAGTCGGCAACCAGCGGGTCCGCACCCCCGTGGTGGCATTGACCGCCCATATCCTGGCCGAACACAAAGAGCGTGCGCGCCAGGCCGGCATGGACGGACACATGGCCAAACCGGTCGAACTGTCACAACTACGTGAATTGATCGAACACTGGGTCGCTCAGCGTGACCAGCAGAATCGCGCAACGACCCAAACGTCCTGAGCCGACAGACTGCGCAACCCCTGATAGACTCCCCATCGACTTCCCTCGCCAGTGAGCCCGGCACCATGCTCCATGTGTTGTTCAGCGTTTACCTGAAGATGCTGGTGCTCTACAGCCCATTCTTCGTGTTGTCCTGCTTCATCAGCCTGACCCGTGGTTATTCGCGCAAGGAACAGCGTCGACTGGCCTGGAAAGTTGCAGTCGCCACACTGGTCTCCAGTGTGCTGCTGTACTTGTTCGGCCGAGTGATTTTCAGTGTTTTCGGCATTACCGTGGACGCATTCCGCATCGGCGCCGGTAGCGTCCTGTTCATCTCGGCGCTGGGGATGGCACAAGGCAAATCGGCGGTACAGACCGACAACGTGCAGCAGGATGTGACCATCGTCCCGCTGACCATTCCACTGACCGTCGGCCCCGGCACCATCGGTGCCTTGCTGGTGATGGGCGTGAGTCAGCCGCACTGGGACGACAAACTCACGGCCATTGTCGGCATTGCCATGGCCAGTTTTACCGTGGGCGTGGTGCTGTTTTTGTCCAGTCGAATCGAACGCATTCTAGGTGATCAGGGATTACAGATCGTCAGCCGTTTGATGGGGCTATTCGTATGCGCACTGGCGGCACAGATCATCTTCACCGGAGTGAGGGGGTATCTGGTTCCCTAGCTCGACATTTCTCCTGCAGGGATTTTGCTGATCGTAGAACGTCCTTACCTTGCTTCAGCAAGGTCAGAGACACAAAGCCTCTGACCTTGTTCCTTCACTTACGTCGACTGAAACGCTTGAGCAAAACGTCCTTACGGTGCATATCGAGGTACTCTTCGATTAAAGACTTGAATTCCGCATAACGGGCAGGATTGAACGTCATGAATGACTTTCCATGAAAGATCTCCAGGGAAGAAGTTTTCCAGTCGACAAACAGTACACCGCCATCCCTGCCCTTACCCTGATGATCAATCGCCACAGCCGCAACCAGGAGAATACCATTCGCCATTTGCTCGCACGGAATGGTGGTCAAGCGCACGCCTTCGGTATTCTTCGACTCAACATTCAACAAGTTGAGCGCTTCCTTCTCTTTCTTTAATGCACCCAATGTGGAGCTGGTTATCGCATTGAGCACGGAGGCGCCTGGAATTGCAGCTTTTGCGGCCTCGACGGCGGCCTGAACAATATCAACCACTATGTTATCCATGGTTACTTGCAGCGAACTGGCACTGTATTTTGAATAGCCGTTATCGGGCACGAAACACCCAAGCTCATGCATACAGTTGATAAAAGCGTGGTACCAGGCCTTGGGATCTTTATTACCCGGCACCTCGTAATTTGCCTCCATCTTCGACATGGCGATCAGATTTTCCATGACCGCCATATTTTCGAGGGTAATCTTGTCGCCGAAAGCAATGAGACTATTACCCAGGACCAGCGCGTCGAGCTCCTTGGTAGGACTCGAAACAACCGTTGATGCCAATGAACTTGTGCGCAGCATTTCGGCCGTGACACGTTTACGCTTGTTTATGCAGGACCTTACAAAATCAGAACTTTTCGAAACATCTACCGAACCGTCAAAAATATCCACAAATAACACTCCTTTTATTTATAACAAGCGTTCCATCCAGGAACACCTCTAAACTAACGCGAAGCAACCCAACCATCAAACATAACAAAATACAACATATGTATTTGCACGCCACCGCCCATAAAAAAACCGGATCATTATCAATCAATAACGACCCGGCTTTTAGAAACAGCAACTATTGGATGGGCGTAAGCTTGTCGCCATAGCTACGCGGTGTATACACCCAAAGCTGCCCGTCCGGGCGAGGGAATACACGTGTTGTCGAAGACCCGATAAGCACCATCGTGCGCATATCCACTTGATCGACACTCAGTTGACCCAGTGTTGTAACCCGCAAGGTCTGACCCGGGCGGCCAATATCGCGCCCCAGCACGACCGGAGTCGCCGGCTCACGGTGCTGGCCGACAATCTCCAGCGCCCGGCCCAATTGCCACGGCCGCGAACGCGAAATCGGATTGTAGAAAGCCAGTGCCAGGTCGGCCTGAGCGGCCAGATCCAGGCGCTTCTCGATGATCTCCCACGGTTTGAGGTTGTCGGACAGTGACAACACACAGAAGTCATGACCCAAAGGCGCACCGGCCTGGGCAGCCGTTGCCAACGAAGCAGAGACACCCGGCAAGATCTCGAGATCGACGCCGTGCCATGCGCCATCGCTGGACTCGTGAAGCGCCTCCAGCACAGCGGCTGCCATGGCGAAAACACCTGGGTCGCCGGACGAAACCACCACCACCGACCGCCCTTGAGCCGCCAGTTCGAAGGCGTGTCGGGCACGCTGCATTTCTTCACGGTTATCGGTGCAGTGCAGGACCTGGTCTGCCCGGAACGGGCCGGCCATGCGCACGTAGGTTTCGTAGCCGAGCACATCGTTGGCGCGAGCCAGTTCCGCTTTCACCGCCGGCACCATCAACTCCGCAGCTCCCGGCCCAAGACCGATCACCGCCAGGCGTCCGCGAGGGCGGCCTATCTGCATGGGGTCCAGCGGCTGTTCGGCGACAGCAATGGCAATAGCGTCATCACCGACAATGGAGACAGCTTGCCCGATGGCCTGCCGCACCAGTTCGCTGCCCACACCGGCGGCACTGACAAAACGCAACGGCACACCCAATTCAAGCGCCACTTCACGCAAGGAGGAGCTGCTCATTTCGGTGTCGGCGGCCAACAGGCAAGCCACCGATTGCACGGCGATTCCCGCCTGATGCAATGCCTCGTGAAGGGCCCCTGACACAGGCGTCGATTCGCCTGCCACGGCAACCAGCACGTTGCGCGGATAGATCAGCAATTCGTTGGCGGCCGGCTCGCGCCGGGCATGACCGACGTGAACGGTCAGCCGCGCCTGTTCATTCTCGGGCAGTTGCGCGTCTGCCAACCAAGGCGCCGAACCTTCGATGCGCACCGTTTCCCCGGCCAGCAAATCGGAAACGAAGCGCTTGCCCAACGTTAGGTCGCCCAAGGCATACCCTTGGGGAGGATTCAGCAGGCAGGTACCGAAACGCAGTTCACCACTGGTGGTGATGGCCGGCGCCACATCCAGGTGCGCCGCCACTTCGCGGGCGATGACGTTGACCCCACCCAGACCGCCGAGCAGCGGCACCACGGCACTGCCATCTTCGGCAACGGCCAGCACTGGCGGCTCTGCACCTTTCTCCAGCAACAACGGCGCCAGCGTGCGGATCACGATCCCGGCGGCGCACAGGGCAATCACCGGTGTGCCCTGTTGATAGAGCTCGCGCAGAGTCGCACCGAATTCGTGATAGACCCGATCCGCGCCTTCAACCCGTTCAGCCAGGCCGTGAATCAGCGCATCGGGATAAAGTTGTTGAATCCTGCGCGCGGTCGCGAGGCTGCCATTGCCGAGAATGACAATCGCCGGAACTGGACGGGTCATCAGCCTTGCCACCTTTCACCGGGAACAATGATCAACGAGAAGTACGGCGAAGACATCGGCTCGACCTGATCCAGCGGCACGATCTTCTGATTGGCCATGGTTGCGCGTTCGACGTACAGCGCACGCTCAGCCAGGCCGAGTTCTTCCAGCACCTGGCGAACCTTGGGAAAGTTGCGTCCCAGTTTCATGATCACCGCCGCATCGGCATCGGCCAGGCGACGCTTGAGTTCGTCGTGCGGCAGCACACCGGACAACACCGACAGACTCTGATTGCGATACACCAGTGGCGCACCGAGCACCGAGGCTCCGCCGAGCATCGAGCACACGCCAGGCACGACTTCAGCCTGATAACGCTGGGCGAGCCGGTCGTGCAGGTACATGTAGGAGCCATAGAAGAACGGGTCGCCCTCGCAGATCACCGCTACGTCGCGGCCTGCGTCGAGATGCGCGGCCAGTTCTGCGGCAGCGTCATCGTAGAAGTCGCTGATCACTTGCTCGTAGGACAACGGCGCCGGCAAGGCTTCGGTGGTCACCGGGTACACCAGTGGCAACAAATTCTGTGCGTCTTGCAGGTGTGCTTCGATGATACCGAAGGCGTTGCCCTTCTTGCCCTTGGCGACGAAGTACGCCACTACAGGCGACTCGCGCAGCAACCGCAGCGCCTTGACGGTAATCAGTTCCGGATCACCGGGACCGACACCGAGGCCGATCAAACGTCCAGGTTGCTGCATCATTCGATCTCCGTGGCGAGGGCATTGACGGCGGCGGCAGCCATGGCGCTACCGCCCAGGCGACCTTGCATGATGACAAACGGCACGCCACGGCTGTCAGCCGCCAGCGCTGCCTTGGATTCGGCGGCGCCGACGAAACCCACAGGGAAGCCGAGGATCAGCGCCGGTTTCGGCGCACCGGCGTCGAGCATTTCCAGCAAATAGAACAGCGCCGTCGGGGCATTGCCGATGACCACCACGCTACCTTCCAGATGGGGACGCCACAGCTCCAGCGCAGCGGCTGAGCGGGTGTTGCCCAACTCACGGGCCAGTTCCGGAACGCTTTCGTCGCGCAAGGTGCAGATCACCGGATTGTTCGCCGGCAACCGCGCGCGGGTCACGCCTTCGGAGACCATTCGCGCATCGCACAAAATCGGCGCGCCGGCCGCCAGCGCATCACGCCCGGCCTTGCCCGCTCCTTCGGAAAACTGCAAACCGTCGATAGCCTCGACCATGCCGCAGGCGTGAATCACACGGACTGCGAGTTTCTCCAGATCGGCCGGAATTCGGTCGAGGTTGGCCTCGGCGCGAATGATCGCGAAGGAGTTGCGATAGATCTCCTGACCGTCGCGGATGTAATCAAGCATCAAGGGGGCTCCGTGAGCGGGCGTCGAGCAAGGCCGCGACCGCTTCAATAGTAAGGTTGCGTGCGTGCAGAGCGCCGAAACCCGGCTGCGCTGCATCGCGAAAATATAGATCGTAGTGACCGGGGGCGACGGCCAGCAATGTGACGGGCGCGATATGCGCGGCGGCGCAGGAACGTGGGCAGCCGCTCAGGTGTATGTTCAGCGCCGGTCCGTGGCGGCGCAGCAGCGCGGCCAATTGCAGGGCATCGCCCTTGGTCTCGGCCAGGCCTTTGGCGCAACCGATTGAGCCGGTGCAGGCGATCAGCCGGGACATTGGCTGATCGGCTTCGCACTGCAGACCCAGACACTGCAGTCGCCGAATGACCTCAGCGGCATTTTCCGCGCGGACATTGGGCACCAGCAGACTTTGCCAGGGTGTGAAACGCAGACTCGAATCACCGAGCTCGCAGGCCACTTGCGCCACGCCCCGCAGCATCGTCGGATCGAGCCGTCCCAGTGGCGGGACAGCCCCCACATAGACAACGCCGGAGTCGGCCTGGGGATGGGCGCCGATGTGCAAATCGCTGCCAGCCGAAACCCGCTGCCAATCGACAACCGCTTGCATCGACACACGCTCAGCCAGCCGAAGCAGGACGTGTTCGATCGAGTACTCGGCCAGCAAATGACGCATCCGCGTCTGCTCGGCGCGCGCCCATTCAAGGAACAACTCAAGCACCGCGACCGCCAGGGCATGGCCATCGTCGAGCGCGACCGAACCCGCCGGTGTGTCCGTCGGGCATCCGGCCAACCCAAACGCCAGCCGTCGCTCACCGTTTCGCTCGAAAGCGGCGAGCCACAGGTCGTGGGGATGCTCAAGCATCGCCAGAGCCTCACCGCCATCGAGTTGCACGGCGAACTTGGCGCTGAGATCGTGAAAGCGTTCGTGCTGTTGCACCGTGGCCAAAATCCGTTCGGCCAGCGCACGGGTATCGAACAGCATCTGCCGATCGAACCCGGCGGCGGGGCTGAGCATCAGATTGCGAACATCGTCACCCGCCGCATGGCTCGGGCCCAATCCTGCGGCAAGCAGGCAGTCGATCAAGGCGGCCTGTTCGTTGCCGATGCCACGAATCTGCAAGTTGCCGCGGTTGGTCGCCTCGATCACGCCACCGGCATATCGCTCGGCTGCATCGGCCACCGCGAAGGCCTGCTGTGCGCGGATGGAACCACTGCTGAGTTTGATTCGGCAAATGCCGCCGTCCAACGCCTGGACGATACGCAGCAATCCGGGACAGGCCGAAGGGCGTAAAGGGTTGGATTTCTGACGAGAATTCACTGGATGACCGGTACGAGGCGAAGGGCAGCATTATGCCTGCTTTGTCAGGCGGGATGAAAAGTCCAGGCAGATGGACGACGAAAAGCGCCCGGCTCCGGCGTCAGAATATTTATTCTGGCGCACGAGTCGTACTGGCTCATGTCAGGCATAAACGCCGCAAAAAATACTGACAACAAAAATCAACTTCACAACCCGCTCTTATTTCAACCCTATATCGACTCCTGTACTTTTAATTCGCAAACAAAAATAGCAAAACATATCAAACAGCTAACTATCAGGAGCAACCAATGAGCAAAAATAGCCTGTCTGGAGCATTGACCGGACACAGCCTTACTTCATGCATAGACGAACTTTCACTGCAAGATCACAAAGACCTTACCGATTGCACGCAAATAGCCACAAAATCCGCTGACATGCTTTGTAGTCGCTTCACTGATTCGTCAAAGTGGCTGCATGAATATGTAAATACGCTGGATTTCCTGGGTTGGTCTGTCTTTGAAAACGCGATTTTCACCCGCACCCGTAGTGTCATTTCACAAAGCGTTGCGCACTTTCTGGTGCAAAGCGCTGAAGGCATGCGGGACTCCCGACAAGGCAATGCCATGATAGACACGCTCGACGCGCTGAAGCCCGACAAATCGGCGCTGTTTTCACTGGATAAAGAGAGTCTTATGGGAGAAGGTTTTCAGGTAATACCTGCACGCTACGATTCAAAGGGTTTCCTTGAAATAGCCGTCTTTAATCTTGAATTGGAAGTCACTACAAGAAAAAATGGTTTTTTGTTCTGGAACTGGGAAGATCAGGATGCACAAATCACCCAGCGTCGGGCCAGTCTTAAACTGGACAGATACAAACTCGAAAGTATAAAACCGCTGATTGAAAAAAAGCTTCGCGAGATCACCATGAAGAGATTCGAACTGCGCAAACCATCATAGGATTGAATATCCTGACACTTGAACGGTGTCATCACGGTCAAAAGCACGCCTTCACCCGATGACAACAGGCGAATGCCGCGCCGCGGTATGATGCGCAACCGCCAGCCCGGCACGGACCGGCTCCGTGATTTGGCTTCGATTGATAGATGAGGAACAGCATGACCCCCTGGCTGACAGTAGTAGGCATCGGAGAGGAAGGCTTCAAGGGGCTTGGAAAAAATGCCCGACATGCTCTGCTGAAGGCTTCGCGGATCATTGGCGGTCAACGACAACTGGATCTGCTGCCAGCCTGCATCCGTGGCGAACGGCAATTGTGGCCAAGCCCCTTTTCCCTTGATCCGCTCCTGGCCAGACGTGGCGAGCCCGTCTGCGTCCTGGCCAGCGGCGATCCAATGTTCTATGGCGTCGGCGCCAGCCTTGCCCGACAACTCCCTGCCAGCGACATGCTGACGCTTCCCGCGCCCTCCTCCTGCTCACTGGCCGCTGCGCGAATGGGTTGGCCCTTGCAGGACGTGGTCACCCTTTCGGTGGTGGCCCGGCCGGTCGCCGCACTCAACGCCCAGCTGTCCAGCGGCATGCGCTTGCTGGTATTGAGCAACGACGGCCGCAGCCCCGCTGCCATCGCTGCACTGTTACGCGAACGAGGCTTCGGTCCCAGTCGTCTCACCGTGCTGGAACACCTGGGCGGCGAAGCCGAGCGGCGTATCGACGGTGTCGCCAGCGACTGGAACGATTCGCCGATCGCCGACCTGAACCTGGTCGCCATCGAATGTATCGCTGAACCGAATACACCTCGCCTGTCTCGACTGGCCGGACTGCCGGACTCCGCCTTCAAGCACGACGGCCAATTGACCAAACGCGATGTGCGCGCCATCACCCTCGCGCGTCTGGCCCCGATCCCCGGCGAACTGTTGTGGGATGTCGGTGCTGGCAGTGGTTCGATCGGCATCGAATGGATGCGCACCCACCCCGGCTGCCGCGCACTGGCCATCGAGGCGGATGACGGCCGCCAGGCGTTGATCGAACACAACCGCGATGTCCTTGGCGTTCCCGGCCTGCAGCTGGTTCGCGGCAGTGCTCCACAGGCCTTGGCCGGCCTGGAGCGACCGGACGCGATTTTCATCGGCGGCGGTGTCACCCGTGAAGGCGTGCTGGATACGTGCTGGGCCGAACTCAAGCCCGGTGGCCGGCTGATTGCCAATGCGGTCACCCTGCAAAGTGAAATGACCCTGATGGCCTGGCGCGAGCAACACGGCGGAGAGCTGACGCGGATTCATATCGCGCAGGCTCAACCGCTGGGCGACTTCGACACCTGGCGCCAGGCCCTGCCGATTACCTTGCTGGACGTGACGAAGCCTTTCGATGCGTGACGAAACCGCCGAACAACCCGCCCCGCTGCGCAGTGGCCTGACCACCGGCAGTTGCGCCACCGCTACCAGCCTCGCTGCCGCACGCTTGCTGTTGGCAGGTGTAACGGCCGATGCGGTGGACATCGTGCTGCCCAAAGGCAAGCACGTGCAGATGCGCCTGGAGTTCTGCCGCCTCACCGGGGGCGGTGCCGAAGCGGGAACCCTCAAGGACGCCGGCGATGATCCCGACGTGACCCATGGTGCCCTGCTCTACTCGCAGGTGCGCCTGAGCGCCGAACCGGGGATTCGCTTCCATGCCGGCCGCGGCGTCGGCACCGTGACCCGGCCCGGGCTGGTGCTGGGTGTCGGCGAACCGGCTATCAATCCGGTGCCACGTAAAATGATCGGCGATCACCTGGCCCGGCTGGCCGACGAGCTCGGTTATGCCGGTGGATTCGACGTGACGGTCAATGTCGAGAATGGCGAGGCACTGGCACTGAAAACCATGAACCCGCGCCTGGGCATTCTTGGCGGACTGTCGATCCTCGGCACCAGCGGCATCGTCCGGCCATTTTCATGCGCGGCCTACATCGCCTCGATCCACCAGGGCATCGACGTGGCGAAAACCAACGGTTACCTGCACATCGCGGCCTGTACCGGCAACGCCAGCGAAGACACCATGCGCCAGGTCTACAACTTGCCGGAAATTGCTCTGATCGAAATGGGCGACTTCGTCGGTGCCGTACTCAAGCACCTGCGCAAGGTGCCCGTGGACAAGCTCAGCCTGTGCGGTGGTTTCGGCAAGATCAGCAAACTGGCGGCCGGGCATATGGATTTGCACAGTCGTCATTCGAGCATCGACCTGCCGCAACTGGCGCAATGGGCCGCACAGGTCGGCGCCGATACGGCATTGCAGCAAAGCATCCGCGAGGCCAACACCAGCCAGCAGGCACTGGCCATGGCCGCCGCAGCCGGGGTCGCCCTGGGCGATGCAGTCTGCCAGCACGCCCTGGACTTTGCCCGCAGCGTGGTGCCGGCGCAGGTTCAGGTGGAAGTCTTTGCCATCGATCGCCAGGGCGGGATTGTCGGCCATGCAGGCGCTTTTCAATGAAACGCATCCTATTGCTCGGCGGTGTGACCGAAGCCCTGGCCATTGCCCGCACGCTGGGGCCGCAGCACATCTATAGCCTGGCCGGTATCGGTCGGGTGCCGACGGACCTGCAATGTCAGATCCGCGTCGGCGGTTACGGCGGTGCCGAGGGTCTGGCGCAATTCATTCGCGATGAAGGTATCGAACTGCTGGTCGACGCCACTCACCCCTACGCCGCCCAAATCAGCCAGAACGCGGCGACCGCCGCGCACTTGAGCGGTATTCCCTGCTGGGCGCTACGGCGTCCGGCCTGGCAAGCCCGGGCAGGAGACGATTGGCGGGAAGTTGCCGATTGGGCCGAACTGATCGAAGCCCTGAAACCCTTCCGCCGACCGCTGTTCACCCTCGGTCGCGAGCCCCTGCAACACCTGGGTGAAATTCCTGCGGAGCAATTCTGGACCCTGCGCGCGCTGGACGTCTATCCGGGCAACGAGCGCTGCGAAGTGATCGGCGCACGTGGGCCATTCCTGATCGACGATGAACGCGCGTTGTTCGAACGTCGACAGATCGACGTATTGATCAGCAAGAACAGCGGCAGCACGGCGACCGAGCCGAAGCTGGAAGTGGCGCGTGAGCGTGGGGTGCCGGTGATTGTTTTGAAGCGGCCGGAGTTGCCGGAGGTTGATCGGGAGTTTGCGGCGGTGGCCGAGATACTGCAGGTAATGGCAGAGCAGCAATTGATCTGATTTTTGCGAACACGTCAGGACGCCATCGCGGGCAAGCCCGCTCCCACAGTGGACCTCACTATGCACAAATCCAGGGCTAGACAAAGAAACCTGTGGGAGCGGGCTTGCCCGCGAAAGCGTCATCAGTGGTAACGCAAAGACTGGAACCTGCCAGTCACTCAGACTTTACGTACAAATCTTTAAGGAACGACTGACTATCTTGAGATTCTGAACAATGTTTAAGCGGTGCTGGCATTCTGAAATTCGCAGCTATGATGAAATCAATGAACGCAACGCGCTGCGACACCAAACCGCACGCCGCGTTTTTACTTATCGGCCCTGATCAGGCTAAATAGCCCGCGCCTGATCGCCCACCCAAACGGATTTTGTCCCATGTCCCGACAACGGCTCGCAATTGCCTGGATAGCCTGCTTCGCAGTGCTGTTCAACCTGCTCGCCATGCCGATGTCCGGAGCGATGGCGCAAACATCGAAGTCACCTGCCGAACAGTTGTTGTGGGGCAGCTTCTGCAGTTCCAGCGGCACCAGGATGGTGGCGACGTCCATCGGCGACCTTGAACAGAAAGCCCCGCAAAACGACGATCATTCCAATATGCAGCATTGCTGGTGCTGCTCGGGTTCTGCGCCATTGGTGGCGTTGCCGGGGCATTCGCCACAGTTGTATTTCGCGCACTTCGAATCCAACCGAAGCCTGCCTGCCTCCTCGCTCACCAGTCCGTCACCGCGCCAGCAATGGCCGAGTCTCAACCCCCGCGCGTCCCCTCTGGTGTGATTTTTTCTCGCAATTGACTGCGTTTTAAATCGTTCCGGAGAACTGCCATGTTGAACAAACTCATCGTTCTGGCTGCGTTGCTGCTGCCTGCCTGCTTTGCCAATGCCCACGAATACAAGGTCGGCACACTGGAAATCGCTCATCCGTGGTCCCAGGAGTTGCCGCCCAATGCGCCCACCGTTGCGGCGTATTTCGTGATCGACAATGAAGGCAAGACCGCCGACCGCCTGCTCAGCGTCGACACCCCCATTGCCGGCGAAGCGCAATTGCATGAGCACGTGATGCAAGGCGACATGATGAAAATGCAGCACGTACCGAGCGTGGAAGTGCCCGCCGGTGGCGAGGTCACTTTCGCACCGATGGCCTATCACGTGATGTTGCTGGGCCTCAAGGACCGCAGCCTGCTGGTTGACGGCAAGCGCTTCCCCATGACGCTGCACTTCGAGAAGGCCGGTGACGTGACGGTCGAAGTCGCGGTGCAGAAGCAGGCGCCGGACGGCATGCAAGCGCACGTGCACAATCCGTAATCGCCTGAGCTGAAAACGCCCATGCGCCCGCTTAGCGCCAGGTCATCCAGGCCACGCAGTCAGGCATTGAGCCTGACACGCGGCAGCTGGATCAGCCTGTTCGCCATGCTGATGATCTTTATCGGTCCGCTGATTTCCCAGTCGATGCCGATGGATTCGCGCGCCATGTCGATGAGCATGCCTGCGGGTATGAGCATGGACATGTCGGCAATGGAGCATGCCGACCACGGCAAGCAAACCTCCGCCGAGCATTGCCCGCCTGCCCCGGGGCACCATGTGCTATGGGAAAAGTGCGGCTATTGCAGCCTGCTGTTCAATTGCCCGGCGCTGACCGGTGGCGTGTCCTTCGCCAACTTCGTCATTCCACCCGTCAACACCTTCACCACGCCCTCTCCGCGCCTGGGCCATGCCCGGCAAACCTTCTTCCCCGGCGCCCGCACCCGCGCACCGCCGTTCATCGTCGCGTAAACACTCACTGCTGATTTCGCACGGTCCGCAAGACAGCCAAAGCCCGCTAACACAGGGAAAGCTTCAGGCTGCCGGCCGTGTCGTTTACGACTGTTCGATGGAAATTTCATGTCCAGGTTTTCTGCTGACACACGCTTGAGCCCAGCTCAAGTCTCCATGGCCCAAAACGAATCCGGCATTCGTTTCAGGCACGCCACTGCGATTTTGTGCAGTGCATTGCTGGCGCCTTCCGCGCTGGCCGATGAACACGCCGGTCACACTGAAGAACTGAGCCCGACGGTGATTACCGCCGTTGCCCCCAGCTCGCCATTGACCATCGTCACCAACCCCAAGGACCCGCGCCAACCGGTGCCGGCCAGCGACGGCTCGGATTATCTGAAAACCATTCCGGGTTTCGCCCAAGTGCGCAACGGCGGCACCAACGGCGACCCGGTGCTGCGCGGCATGTTCGGCTCGCGGCTGAACATCCTCACCAACGGCGGCATGATGCTCGGCGCCTGCCCGGGCCGGATGGACGCCCCGACCTCCTACATTTCGCCGGAAACCTACGACAAGCTTACCGTGATCAAAGGCCCGCAAACCGTGCTCTGGGGACCGGGCGCTTCGGCCGGCACCATCCTGTTCGACCGCGAGCCGGAACACTTCGGCGAGCTCGGCACACGGGTCAACGCCAGTGTGCTGGCCGGCTCCAACGGGCGTTTCGACAAACTGGTGGACACCGCTGCCGGCGGGCCACTGGGCTACGTGCGGGTGATCGGCAACACCGCACATGCAGACGACTACCAGGATGGCAACAACGACACCGTCCCATCGCGCTACGACAAATGGAACGGCGACGTCGCACTCGGCTGGACCCCGGATGCCGATACCCTGCTGGAGCTGACCGCCGGCAAGGGTGACGGTGAAGCGCGCTACGCCGGGCGCAGTATGGACGGTTCGCAGTTCCTGCGCGAAAGCCTCGGCCTGCGCTTCGAGAAATCCAACATCGGCGATGTGCTGGACACGGTCGAGGCGCAGGTCTACTACAACTACGCCGACCACGTGATGGACAACTACACCCTGCGCACGCCGTCCGGTACCGGCATGATGGCCGGCCCCATGGCCTCCAACGTCGACCGACGCACCCTCGGCGCGCGGATCAAGGCCACCTGGCGCTGGGCTGATGTGCAACTGATCAGCGGCATCGACGCACAGACCAACGAACATCGCCAGCGCAGCGCCATGGGCATCGACGCCTACAAGGACCTGCCCTACACCAAGGATGCCGACTTCCATGACTACGGTGTGTTTGGCGAACTGACCTGGTACGCCGCGGACCGTGACCGTTTGATCAGCGGCGCACGCCTGGACCGCGCCTCGGCCAAGGACTATCGGCAGACCATCGGCTCGGGAATGATGACCCGCCCGAATCCGACCGCCGACGACACCCGCGCCGACACCCTGCCAAGCGGCTTCATCCGCTACGAGCATGACCTGGCCGACAGCCCGACCACCTTGTACGCGGGCCTCGGTCACACCCAGCGGTTTCCGGATTACTGGGAGCTGTTTTCGCCCAATTCCGGCCCCGCCGGTTCGGTGAATGCCTTCGATTCGATCAAGCCGGAAAAAACCACCCAGCTCGATTTCGGCCTGCAATACAAGACCGAAACACTCGAAGCCTGGGCCTCGGGTTATGTCGGGCAGGTGCGCGATTACATCCTGTTCAACTACACCCCGACGATGATGGGCACGACCTCGCAAGCCGAGAACATCGACGCACGAATCATGGGCGGCGAACTGGGCGCCGCGTACAGCCTCACTGAACGCTGGAAAGCCGATGCGACCCTGGCCTACGCCTGGGGCAAGAACAGCAGCGATGGCTCTGCATTGCCGCAGATGCCGCCGCTGGATGCCCGTTTCGGCCTGACCTACAGCGAAGACAACTGGAGTGCCGGCGCACTGTGGAGAGTGGTCGCCGCACAAAACCGTATCGACCAGAACAAGGGCAACGTGGTCGGCAAGGACTTCGGCAAGACGCCGGGGTTCGGCGTGTTCTCCCTCAACGGTGCCTATCGGATCAACAGCAACTGGAAGGTCAGCAGCGGCGTCGACAACCTGTTCGGCAAGGCTTACGCCGAGCACTTGAACCTGGCCGGCAACGCAGGTTTCGGCTACCCGGCCAATGACCCGCAAGCCATCAAGGAGCCGGGGCGCACGCTCTGGACCAAGGTGGATATGAGCTTTTAAGAGCATCGCGGGCAAGCCCGCTTGTGTCTAGATCTAGGGATAAACTCTGGGGTGAGAGAGGTGGATGGCAAGCTGTGAGTCCGCGGTGCTAAAAGCACGTGTGGGAGCCAAGCTGCCATCCACCTTTCCACTCTGGCCCATAAGCCCGAACAGTTGGACGAGCGCCACTCGAATCACAAGCGTGGGCAAAGCCAGAGCACTCTCACTCCTGAGTGTAAGAGGGTTTTGCCATGATTTCCTGGGTCGGCATCGATATCTCCAAATCAAACCTGGTTGTATGGGTTCAACCTCAAGGTGAAGGTTTTGACCTTCCCAATACGTCAGAAGGCTTTGTTGAGCTGATTGAGCGCCTGAGCCAGTACGAGGTTGACCGGGTTCTGCTGGAGGCCACCGGTGGGTACGAATGCAAGGTCATGGCGGCGCTGCAAGGCGCCAACTTCAAAGTGCTTAGAATCAATCCCCGCCGGGCCAGAGCCTTCGCCGTGGCCATGGGCAAGAATGCCAAGACCGACCCCATCGACGCGGCCGTGCTGGCGGACTTCGCTGAAGTGCTGCATGCATCCCGCGACAAGATCATTTCGCCGGAACGTGAAGCGCTGCGCGAGCTGATCCAGTTGCGCGAGCAGTTTGTTCAGCAACGAGACGACAACAAGCGCCGGCTTCAGCAAGTTCAACTACCCGCTGTTACCGTGGCGATCAAAGGTCTTGTTCACTACCTGCAAGTGCAGATCAAGCAGCTCGATAAAACCATCCATCAGAGCATGCATGAGCTGGATGCCGAAAAAGCCGAGCGACTCATTTCCGTTAAAGGCATCGGTACGGTGGCCACAGCCAGCTTGCTGGTTTATCTGCCCGAATTGGGAGCGCTTGATCGTCGTGAAGTGGCGGCCTTGGCGGGAATTGCGCCGTACAACGACGACAGTGGCAATCACAGCGGAAAACGTCAAATCTACGGAGGCAGAGCCCGCGTCAGACGTGCGCTTTACATGTCTTGCTGGGTCGTGATCCGTCATCAGCCAGACTTCAAGGCACGTTATGACGCTCTTCGGGAGCGAGGCAAGAGCGCGAAAGTCGCGCTCATCGCCTGCATGCGGATCCTACTGATCAGGCTGAATGCCATGTTGCGGGACGGCACCGAGTGGCGGTGACGAGTGGCTGGGGGAAGACAGTTGCTCCCACATGGACAGTGTTGAACCTGTGGGAGCGGGCTTGCCCGCGATCGGTTGCGCAGCAACCGCAAAAAACAAACAACTAAAAGATCCAGCCAATGCGGAGCACACGTGATGAAACAGCCCAAAGTGAATTTCTACAACCTGGCCTGGCGCTGGCATTTCTATGCCGGATTGTTCGTTGCGCCATTCATGGTGATGCTGGCCCTGACCGGCACCCTTTACCTGTTCAAGCCACAACTCGATTCGCTGATGTACAGCAGCCTGCTCAACGTGCCGGCCGGTCATCACACCGTACGGGCCGACGACCTGCTCAAGCGGGTGAAAGACGCGTATCCCCAGGCAACGATCAAACAGTACCTGCCACCGGTCAATGCCGAACGCAGCGCCCAGTTTGTCGTGCTCAATGACGGCAACGAGCTGAACGTTTTTGTCGATCCGTACCACGGCGACATCCTCGGAGAGCAAGATGCCAAGAAGAACCTGCAAGCCATTGCGCGCGCGATTCACGGCGAGCTGATGATCGGCACCGTCGGCGATCGGCTGATCGAACTGGCCGCCGGTTGGGGTGTGGTGCTGGTGGTTTCCGGGGTATTCCTGTGGTGGCCGCGCGGTCAGGCCGCCGGCATTCTGTGGCCACGCCTGAGCAGTCGCGGGCGGGTGCTTTGGCGTGACTTGCATGCCGTCACCGGATTCTGGGGCGCCTCCCTGCTGCTGGTGATGCTGCTCAGCGGCATGACCTGGACCGGCTTCTGGGGCCAGCAATACGCGGCCGTGTGGAACGTCTTTCCGACGGCAATGTGGGACAACGTACCGAAGTCCGACGTCGAGGCGCGCAGCCTCAACAGCGCCACCCGCCAGACCGTGCCCTGGGCCATGGAAAACACGCCGATGCCAATGTCCGGCGACCACGCCGAACACATGGCCCACGATGGCGCGCAAGCCGGCCCGGCCACACCGACCATCAGCCTGCAGGACGTGCAAAACATCGCCACCCAAAGCAAGGTCGAGCCTGGCTACAGCATCACCTTGCCAACGACCGCCACCGGTGTGTTCACTATCGCCGTGTTCGCCGATGACCCGCGCAATGACGCCACGTTGCACATCGACCAGTACACCGGCAAGGTCCTTGCCGATGTACGTTACGAGCAATATGGCGCCGTCGCCCGCGCCACGGAAATCGGCGTGATGCTGCACGAAGGCAAGATGTTCGGCACGCTCAATCAGCTCATCGTGTTGCTGATCTGCCTGATGATCCTGCTCAGCGCGGTCAGCGGCGTGGTGATCTGGTGGAAACGTCGTCCGCAAGGAAAACTCGGCGTACCACCGCTGCGCCACGACCTGCCGAAATGGAAAACCGCCATGGTGATCATGTTCGCCCTCGCGGTGGCCTTCCCGTTGGTGGGCGCTTCGCTGGTGGTGGTGTGGGTGCTGGATCGTGTGCTGCTGTCGCGTTTTACCCGGCAGACTGAGAGCGCCTCATCTTCATCATGAAACAGCTGAGATGCGCGGGGCTCAAGGGGCTGTAAACTCCCCCGCATGTCACCTCGGCTCTCTTCGCGAGCAGGCTCGCTCCCACATTTGACCGCGTTCCAATGTGGGAGCGAGCCTGCTCGCGATGGGGTCAGCCGCACCACCGATGTACCAAGAGCATTTGCATGACCTCGCTGAACCTCGCAAACATTTCCTGGGCGCCCCTGGGCCACGGCCGTTGCCACCACCAATTCCAGCTGCGCGATGCCTCCGTGCACGTTGCCGCGGGCGAGTTCGTCGGGTTGATCGGCCCCAACGGCAGTGGCAAGACCAGCCTGTTGCGTTGTGCCTGGCGCTTCAGTAAACCGGAGTACGGCGAGGTCAGGCTCGATCACCAGAATGTCTGGAAACAGTCTTCACGCTGGTGTGCGCAACGCATCGCCGTGGTCTTGCAGGAGTTTCCCGACGCCTTCGGCCTGACCGTCGAGGAAGTGGTCGCGATGGGCCGCACGCCGCACAAAGGTCTGTTCGATGGCGACACGCTCGAGGACTCGACACTCATTCATCAGGCGCTGGAGTCCGTCGGCCTCAAGGGCTTCGATGACCATGAGTTCGCCACCCTCTCAGGCGGTGAAAAACAGCGGGTAATCCTCGCCCGCGCCCTGGCCCAGCAACCGCAACTGCTGATCCTCGACGAGCCGACCAACCACCTCGACCCACGCTATCAGCTTGAGCTGTTGAAGTTGGTCAGGCGCTTGAACATCGGCACCCTGGCGAGCATCCACGACCTCAACCTCGCGGCGGCTTTCTGTGATCGGCTGTACGTGATCAACCATGGCCGCATCGTCGCCAGCGGCACGCCGCAAGAGGTGCTCACCGCCGCCCTGCTGCGCAACGTGTTTGGCGTCGAAGCGCTTATCGATGACCATCCGCTGCACGGCTACCCACGAATCACCTGGATAACCCAACCATGAATTTGCGTTCCCTGCTGCGCTCCGGCCTCTGTCTCGTGATGCTGTCGGGCTGCGGCCAAGCCTTGGCCGAAGCCACCCATTACCCGCTGACAGTCAAAAGCTGCAACCGCGAAGTGACCTTCACCAAAGCACCGCAACACGCCCTCAGCCACGACATCAACATGACCCAGATGATGCTCGCCCTCGGCCTCAAGCCGCGGATGGCCGGCTACAGCGGCGTCAGTGGCTGGAAGGCCGTGACATCCGACATGCAGTCGCTGCTCGACGGTCTGCCGGAGCTGGCGGCCAAGTACCCGTCGGTGGAAACCCTGCTCGATGCCAACGTCGATTTCCTCTTCGCCGGTTGGGACTACGGCATGCGCGTCGGCGGCGATCTCACTCCGCAGACCCTGCAGCCGCTGGGCATCAATGTGTACGAGCTGAGCGAATCCTGCGCCTTCGTGATGAAGCGCCCACCGGCCAGCCTCGAGGATACCTACAACGACCTGCGCAACCTCGGCAGGATCTTCGACGTGCAGGACCGCGCCAACGCCCTGGTCGCCCACATGCAGGCGCAAGTGGCGGACATTCGCAAAACCCTGCCCGCGCAAAGACCGCGGGTCTTCCTGTACGACAGCGGCGAAGACCGAGCCATGACCTCAGGCCGCCTGGGCATGCCACAAGCACTGATCGACGCCGCTGGCGGGCGCAACATCCTCGAGGAAGTCGACGCAAGCTGGACCCGGGTCAACTGGGAAAGCGTGGTCGAACACAACCCGCAGGTGATCGTGATCGTCGACTACAGCGAAATCACCGCCGAACAGAAGATTCAGTTCCTGCTGGCCAACAAGGCCCTGCAATCGGTGGAAGCGATCAAGCACCAGCGCTTCATCGTCATCCCGTACGTGCAGGCCACGCCGGGGATCGATAACGTGCTGGCGGTCGCCACCCTGGCCAAGGGCTTCCACAGCGAATGATCAACCGTCGCTACGCCCTGTTGCTGATCGCCCTCGGTGCCCTGTTGCTGGTGTCGTGCGTGGTGTCCCTGGGTTTCGGCCCGGCGCGGGTACCGCTGGACGTGGTGTGGCGCATCCTGTTGCACAAACTGTTCGGCTTCGGTGTGCCGCACTGGAATCCCGGGCAGGAGCATATCGTCTGGCTGATCCGCGTCCCGCGCATGCTGCTCGGCGCGTTGGTGGGCGCCGGGCTGGCTTTGATCGGCGCGGTGCTGCAAGCGGTGACGCGCAATCCGCTGGCTGACCCGCATTTACTCGGCGTCACGTCCGGCGCGACATTGGGCGCAGTGATCGTGGTGTTGCATGTCGGAGAAATCGTTGGCCTGCTGACCTTGCCGATCGCTGCCTTCATCGGTGCATTGCTGAGCATGCTGGTGGTTCTGATGATCGCCAGCCGCCACGGTCGCCTCGACAGTGACCGTCTGTTGTTGTGCGGCGTGGCGGTGTCGTTCGTGATGATGGCGATCGCCAATTTGTTGCTGTTCCTGGGCGACCATCGAGCCAGTTCGGCGGTGATGTTCTGGATGCTCGGCGGACTCGGGTTGGCGCGCTGGGAATTGCTGGCGGTACCGACAGCCAGTGTGTTGTTCGGGCTGGTGTTGCTGCTGGGCATGGCGCGACCGTTGAATGCGCTGATGGCCGGTGAGCAGACGGCCGTGACCCTGGGCCTGAATGCGCGCACCGTGCGCCTGCGGGTATTTCTGATTGCATCGCTGATGACCGGGGTGCTGGTGTCGATCAGCGGCTCGATCGGCTTTGTCGGGCTGATGGTGCCGCACATCGCGCGGCGTCTGGTCGGGGCTGAACACCGAAGAGTGTTGCCGGTGTGCGTGTTGCTCGGCAGCGTGTTTCTGGTCTGGGTCGACGTTGCTGCCCGGACGATGATTGCTCCGGAGGACTTGCCTATTGGTGTGGCCACGGCGGCGATTGGCGGGTTGTTCTTCATCGGTTTGATGCGACGTCGTTAACGCCATGTTTAATTAAAATAAACTTCAAAACTGCATGTATGCCTGGAAAAACCCCGTATTGAGTTAACGCTTAACAAATCCATTACCACGCTCATACTCCGCCCCCGCGAGTTGAATAATAAAAAACACTCGCGCACTTCAATGACGATTATTCCTACACCTTAATCGTCACAACTCTTACAAGAGCGGAAAGAGGTAACCATGTTCAAAAAACTCATCATATCCATCGCACTTGTTTCAACACCTGCATGGGCAGCCAAGCCACCCTTTACTGGCGTTGACCACAGCGGCCGATATCAATGCACCGGAATGGACAGCCATATCGGTGCGTTTGAAGGTGTGGTCGACATGAAACTCAATGCCGAACAAAGTACCGGCGAACATGGCGCCTACGGTTTTACCCTGACGTTGCTCGACAACTCCCGGTATGACGGCTTTGCCGCTGCCAACTCGAGTTCCCTGGCGATTTACTTTGCCCATACGGATCCGTCGCTCAAGGATTACGGTGTCGGAATTGCGAACTTCGCTTCCACGCCCGACGGGAAAACTTCATTCACCAAGTACTACTACGGCCCGGAGTACGAAGGTGGCGGGCATGGTTTTGAAACCTGCATCAAAAGCTGAACCGATGCGCCGCTGACCCTGTGGGAGCGAGCCTGCTCGCGATGGCGGTCTTTCTGTCGGTGCAGATGTTGTCTGACCCAGCGCTTTCGCGAGCAGGCTCGCTCCCACAATTGAGCGATGCTGCCCGCCCCAATCTGGCGCAACGCTTCGCACCAACACGCCTGCCGCGATCCTTCATGGTGCGCCACCAATCCGCACAACCGCTCTAAAACGCCATTCCCGTACCTTTCCCCGACCGGGCACAGCCCTTGCTAAAGACCCTTCAGTAGTCCGCATCTGCCAACCAAGAAAACTCATAAGTTCATGGAGATCGCACAATGAAGCGTCGCAGTTTGATCAAGGCTTTCACTCTCTCGGCATCCATTGCCGCAATGGGCATGACCTGGACCGTCCAGGCCGCCGAGACCATCAAGGTCGGTATTCTGCATTCGTTGTCCGGGACCATGGCGATCTCCGAAACGTCGTTGAAAGACATGGCGCTGATGACCATCGACGAGATCAACGCCAAGGGCGGCGTGAACGGCAAGATGCTGGAACCGGTGGTGGTCGACCCGGCGTCGAACTGGCCGCTGTTCGCCGAAAAGGGCCGTCAGTTGCTGACCCAGGACAAGGTCGCCGTGGTGTTCGGCTGCTGGACTTCGGTGTCGCGCAAATCGGTCCTGCCGGTGTTCGAAGAGCTCAATGGCCTGCTGTTCTACCCGGTGCAGTACGAAGGCGAAGAAATGTCGCCGAACGTGTTCTACACCGGCGCCGCGCCGAACCAGCAGGCGATCCCTGCCGTTGAATACCTGATGAGCGAAGAAGGCGGCAGCGCCAAGCGCTACTTCCTGCTCGGCACCGACTACGTCTACCCGCGCACCACCAACAAGATCCTGCGTTCGTTCCTGCACTCCAAAGGCGTGGCCGACAAGGACATCGAAGAGGTCTATACCCCCTTCGGTCACAGCGACTACCAGACCATTGTCGCCAACATCAAGAAGTTCTCGGCGGGCGGCAAGACCGCCGTCATCTCCACCGTCAACGGCGACTCCAACGTGCCGTTCTACAAAGAGCTGGCCAACCAGGGCCTGAAAGCCACCGATGTTCCGGTCGTGGCGTTCTCGGTCGGCGAAGAAGAACTGCGCGGCATCGACACCAAGCCACTGGTGGGCAACCTCGCCGCGTGGAACTACTTCGAATCGGTCGAGAACCCGGTGAACAAGAAGTTCGTCGATGACTGGAAAGCCTACGCCAAAAAACACAACCTGCCGGGCGCCGACAAAGCGGTGACCAACGACCCGATGGAAGCCACCTATGTCGGCATCCACATGTGGGCGCAAGCCGCCGAAAAAGCCAAATCCACCGACGTCGACAAAGTCCGCGAAGCCTTGGCCGGCCAGACCTTTGCCGCGCCGTCCGGTTACACGCTGACCATGGACAAGACCAATCACCACCTGCACAAGCCGGTGATGATCGGTGAAATCCAGTCTGACGGTCAGTTCAACGTGGTGTGGCAGACCGAAGGACCGATCCGCGCCCAACCGTGGAGCCCGTTCATCCAGGGCAACGACAAGAAGCCGGAGTATGCGGTGAAGAGCAACTAAGCCACAGGATGTCGGGCCCGGGCATGGAGCCCAGGCCGACACAATACCTGTAGGAGCTGGCTTGCCAGCGATCAGCACCACACGGCTCTGCCTGATGGACCGCCATCGCCGGCAAGCCGGCTCCTACAGGGTCCGCGCATGACCAGGACATTTGACATGCCCACCGCCCTTTACCGCTTCATCCTCGCCCTCGCACTGCTGTTGCCGATGGCCACCCACGCCGGCGACGCCGAAGACTTCGTCGCCGCCAATCCCGTGCAGCAAGCCAAATTTCTGGAAGCCTGGGCCGCGCAGCCCGATCCGGCCCGTATCGAATTGATCAATGCCCTGCAGCAAGGCGAACTGACCATCGACGGGCAACCGAAAACCCTGCGCCTGAACAACCGCCTGCGGGGTCTGATCGACTCGGCCCTGGCCAGTCATCAGTTGCTCGCCGCCGACGCCAAAATCCGTCTCGCCGCCGCGCAGCAATTGCAGAAGAGCGCCAAACCGGCGCAGTTGAAATTCCTCGACCGGCAACTGGCGGACGAAAAGGATGAAGGCGTCCACGCAGCCCTCAGCCTGGCCCTGGCCAATCTGCAACTGGTCGACGGCGATCCGGCCGTGCGCCTCGCCGCGGTACGCCTTCTCGGTGAAACCGGCGATCCGCTGGCCCGCACCCGCCTCGAAAGCCTGCTGGAGCCGGGCGTTGAAACCGATGCGATGGTGCGCACCGCCGCTGAAACCAGCCTCGCCCAGGTCAAGCGCAAACTGCTGGTCGGCGAAATGCTGGGCCAGGCGTTTAGCGGCATGTCCCTCGGATCGATCCTGCTGCTCGCGGCATTGGGCCTTGCGATCACCTTCGGCCTGCTCGGCGTGATCAATATGGCTCACGGCGAGATGCTGATGCTCGGCGCCTACTCGACCTATGTGGTGCAACTGATGTTCCAGCGCTTCGCCCCGCAGGCCATCGAGTTCTATCCATTGATCGCGCTACCCGTGGCATTTTTCGTCACCGCCGCCATCGGCATGGCGCTGGAGCGCACGGTGATTCGCCACCTCTATGGTCGTCCACTGGAAACCCTGCTCGCCACCTGGGGCATCAGCCTGATGCTGATTCAGCTTGTTCGGTTGCTGTTCGGCGCGCAGAACGTCGAAGTGGCCAACCCGGCCTGGCTGTCGGGCGGGATTCAGGTGTTGCCCAATCTCGTGCTGCCCTACAACCGCATCGTCATCATTGCCTTTGCGCTGTTTGTGGTAGTGCTGACCTGGCTGCTGCTGAACAAGACGCGCCTGGGCCTGAACGTGCGAGCGGTCACCCAGAATCGCAACATGGCCGCCTGCTGCGGCGTGCCCACCGGGCGCGTGGACATGCTCGCCTTCGGTCTTGGCTCGGGCATCGCCGGCCTCGGTGGCGTGGCCCTGAGCCAGATCGGCAACGTCGGCCCGGACCTCGGCCAGAGCTACATCATCGACTCGTTCCTGGTGGTGGTGCTCGGCGGTGTCGGCCAGTTGGCCGGTAGCGTGCTGGCGGCGTTCGGCTTAGGGATAGCCAACAAGATTCTCGAACCGCAGATCGGTGCGGTACTCGGCAAGATCCTCATCCTCGCGCTGATCATTCTGTTCATCCAGAAACGTCCGCAAGGCCTCTTCGCACTCAAAGGACGGGTGATCGACTGATGAACCAGCCCCTGCTCGTTACCGCGACCCAAAAAGCCGGCCCCAAAGTCTCGATTGCCATCGGCGCAGTGATCCTCATTGTGCTGCTGGCGTTACCGCTGCTGTCGCTGTTGCCGGCGGACAGCACACTGCACGTCTCGGCTTATACCTTGACGCTGGTGGGCAAGATTCTCTGCTATGCCATTGTCGCGTTGGCCCTCGATCTGGTCTGGGGCTACGCCGGTCTGCTGTCCCTCGGTCACGGCCTGTTCTTCGCCCTCGGCGGCTATGCCATGGGCATGTACCTGATGCGCCAGGCCTCGGGCGATGGCCTGCCGGCGTTCATGACCTTCCTGTCGTGGACCGAAATGCCCTGGTTCTGGACCGGCACCAGCAGCTTCCTCTGGACCCTGTGCCTGGTGGTATTGGCGCCGGGGTTGCTGGCGTTGGTGTTCGGCTTCTTCGCCTTCCGTTCGCGGATCAAGGGCGTGTACTTCTCGATCATGACCCAGGCCCTGACCTTCGCCGGCATGTTGCTGTTCTTTCGCAACGAAACCGGTTTTGGCGGCAACAACGGCTTCACCAACTTCCGCACGATTCTCGGCTTTGGCATCACCGAGCCCGGCACCCGCGCGGTGTTGTTTTTCGCCACGGTGCTGTTGCTGGTGGCGAGCCTGTACATCGGCTGGCGCCTGGCGCAGAGCAAGTTCGGTCGGGTGCTGACCGCACTGCGCGATGCGGAGAACCGCCTGATGTTCTGCGGCTACGATCCGCGCGGGTTCAAGTTGTTTGTCTGGGTGTTGAGCGCGGTGTTGTGTGGCCTGGCCGGTGCGCTGTACGTGCCGCAAGTCGGCATCATCAACCCGAGCGAGATGTCGCCGACCAACTCGATCGAAGCGGCGGTGTGGGTCGCCCTCGGCGGTCGTGGCACCTTGATCGGTCCGTTGCTCGGCGCCGGCGTAGTCAACGGCATGAAGAGCTGGTTCACCGTGGCCTTCCCCGAGTACTGGCTGTTCTTCCTCGGCGCGCTGTTCATCGTCGTGACCCTGTACCTGCCCAAAGGCGTGATCGGTCTGCTGAAGAAAAGAGGTGAATCATGAGAGTCACGGCAACCGCTGAATTCATGCTCGAACCGGCGTTTTTCCCCGTAGAACCCAACAAGGACGCCGGCAGCAGCCGCGACGCCATCGGTCTCGGCCAGCGCGCCGGCAAAGGCCTGAATACACGCCACGGCACCATCCTGACCCTGGAAGACATCAGCGTCAGCTTCGACGGCTTCAAGGCGCTGAACGATTTGAACCTGTACATCGGCGTCGGCGAACTGCGCTGCATCATCGGTCCCAACGGCGCGGGCAAGACCACGCTGATGGATGTGATCACCGGCAAGACCCGTCCCGGCCACGGCAAGGCCTGGTTCGGCGAAACCCTGGACCTGACGCAGATGAGTGAAGTGCAGATCGCCCAGGCCGGCATCGGGCGCAAGTTCCAGAAGCCGACGGTGTTCGAAGCCTTGAGCGTGTTCG
Source organism: Pseudomonas laurylsulfatiphila (assembly GCF_002934665.1). GTDB lineage: Bacteria > Pseudomonadota > Gammaproteobacteria > Pseudomonadales > Pseudomonadaceae > Aquipseudomonas > Aquipseudomonas laurylsulfatiphila. The sequence goes on from NZ_NIRS01000010.1 coordinate 105,428, forward strand.
AGAACCTGGAACTGGCGCAGAAAACCGACAAGTCGGTGTGGGCCAGCCTGCGGGCGCGCTTGAATGGCGAGCAGAAAGACCGCATCGCCGAAGTGCTGGAGACCATTCGCTTGACCAGCTCGGTCAATCGCCCGGCCGGCCTGCTGTCCCACGGCCAGAAGCAGTTCCTCGAGATCGGCATGCTGCTGATGCAGGACCCGCAATTGCTGCTGCTCGATGAACCGGTGGCGGGCATGACCGACGCCGAAACCGAATTCACCGCCGAGCTGTTCAAGCGCCTGGCCGGCAAGCACTCGCTGATGGTCGTGGAACACGACATGGGCTTCGTCGGCTCGATTGCCGACCACGTCACCGTGTTGCATCAGGGCAGCGTGCTGGCCGAGGGCTCACTGGAGCAGGTGCAGGACAACGAGCGGGTGATCGAGGTGTATCTCGGTCGCTGAGGTTGCGAATACAGAACCTGTAGGAGCTGGCTTGCCAGCGATAGCGATGGATCTTTCGACATTGATGTTGAATGTCATGGCCTCATCGCTGGCAAGCCAGCTCCTACAAGGGATTGAGGGGAATTTGAACATGCTCCAAGTCGAAAAACTGCACCAGTACTACGGCGGAAGCCACATCCTGCGCGGCCTGACGTTTGACGTGAAAGTCGGCGAAGTCACCTGTCTGCTCGGGCGTAACGGCGTGGGCAAGACCACCCTGCTCAAATGCCTGATGGGCCTGCTGCCGGCCAAAGAAGGCGCGGTCAATTGGGAAGGCAAGCCGATCACCACGTTCAAACCGCACCAGCGTGTGCATGCCGGCATTGCCTATGTCCCGCAGGGCCGGGAAATCTTCGGCCGCCTGACCGTCGAGGAAAACCTGCTGATGGGCCTGTCGCGTTTTCCCGGCAGCGAAGCGAAGGAAGTCCCGGCGTTTATCTACGAACTGTTCCCGGTGCTCTTGCAAATGAAGCAGCGGCGCGGTGGCGACCTGTCCGGCGGCCAACAACAGCAACTGGCCATCGGCCGCGCGCTGGCCAGTCGCCCTCGCCTGCTGATCCTCGACGAACCCACCGAAGGCATCCAGCCGTCGGTGATCAAGGAGATCGGTGCCGTGATCAAAAAACTCGCGGCCCGGGGTGACATGGCTATTCTGCTGGTGGAACAGTTCTACGATTTCGCCGCCGAACTGGCTGACCAATACCTGGTGATGTCCCGGGGCGAAATCGTGCAACAGGGGCGCGGTGAAAACATGGAAGCAGAAGGCGTGCGTGGGCTCGTTACCATCTGAGGCGTCACGGTCCGCTCCATTTGACTAGGCACCAATTTGTCGCGCCGAAGCTGCAGCCGTGCACGCTATTGGTGCACCCCAACACTCAACAGCCACCTCCTGCCTGAAAATCCTTGCGGCACAGCCTTTGCAAACATCCTGACGACCTCTCGACAAGCATTGACTATGACTCTTCCGGCTTCAGGCGTTTTGTTCACCCCCAGTTGGCACGCCGAACTGGAACTGGGCTACGCCCGATTCGACAACACCACGCGCCCGGTCCAGCGCCGGCACAAAGGCCCGCTGCGGGTACAAAAACACCTGTATGCCGAAGGGCCGGAAGTCTGCCAGCACATCATCGTCCACCCACCCGGCGGCATTGCCGGCGGCGATCGACTGGACATTTCGGCCAACGTCGAGTGCGATGCCTGGGCGCAAATCACCAGCCCCGGCGCGGCCAAGTGGTATCGCGCCGCTGGTCCCGCCTATCAGCAGCTGAATCTGAAGGTGGCGGCCGGTGCGACACTGGAGTGGCTGCCCCAGGAGACGATCATTTTCAGTGCGGCCCAGGCTGAACTCAGCACCTCCATCGACCTTGAAGGCGATGCGCGCCTGTTCTACTGGGACGTCGTGGCCCTGGGCCGTCCGGCCAGTGGCGAGCGCTTCGACCTTGGGCATTTCCAGGCACGACTGGATGTCCGCCGCGACGGCCAGTTGCTCTGGCATGAACGTCAGCGCATTGTCGGAGCGGACGGTTTACTTGATTCGCCCATCGGGCTCGACGGGCAACCGGTGTTTGCCACGTTATTGGTGACGGGTGAGATCGATAGCGAACTGCTGGAGCGCTGCCGCTCGCTGCGCAACGACGTGCGCGGGGACTTGACCCAGTTGCCGGGGTTGCTGGTTGCACGGAGCCTGGCGAGTGAGGCGTTGTTGGCGCGGGGCTGGCTGATTGATTTGTGGCGCTTGTTACGCCCTGCCCTGCTGGGTCGCGAGGCCGTGCCACCCAGAATATGGAACACCTGAACACCGATCCCTTGTAGGAGCTGGCTTGCCAGCGATGCTTTTGGCGGCCTTGAGGTCCCCATCGCTGGCAAGCCAGCTCCTACAGGTTATGTATTTACAGATCCGAATATTTTTTATCTGCCCGGATGGACGCCAACAATGGACCTGACCCCACGCGAAAAAGACAAGCTGCTGATCTTCACCGCCGGCCTGGTGGCCGAGCGGCGTTTGGCGCGCGGCGTGAAACTCAATTACCCGGAAGCCATGGCCTATATCTCCGCGGCCCTGCTCGAAGGCGCCCGTGACGGCCAGACCGTGGCCGACCTGATGCACTTCGGCACCACCCTGCTGACCCGCGAACAAGTGATGGAGGGTATCCCGGAAATGATCCCGGAAATCCAGGTCGAGGCCACCTTTCCCGACGGCACCAAACTGGTCACCGTCCACCAACCCATCGCCTGAGGCCGCGCCATGACTTACCACATCCGCGATGCCGAGCATGCCGATCTGCCGGCCATCCGCGACATCTACAACGACGCGGTGCTCAACACCACCGCGATCTGGAACGAGCAAGCGGTCGATCTCGACAACCGCCAGGCCTGGTTCAGCGCCCGGCAAACCCAGCGTTATCCGATTCTGGTGATTGTCGATGCCGACAACTCGGTGCTCGGTTACGCCTCGTTCGGCGACTGGCGCCCCTTCGACGGTTTCCGCCACACCGTCGAGCACTCGGTCTACGTGCGCAGTGACCAGCGTGGCAACGGCCTCGGCCCGAAACTGATGGTAGCGCTGATCGAACGCGCCAAAGACTGCGGCAAGCATGTGATGGTCGCCGCCATCGAAAGTGGCAACGCTGCGTCCATTCGTTTGCACGAGCGCATTGGCTTCGTGACCACCGGGCAAATGCCCCAGGTCGGCACCAAGTTCGGCCGCTGGCTGGACCTGACCTTCATGCAACTGACCCTCAACCCCGGCGCGCAACCGCCGAGCGTCAACCAGGAGTAATGCCCGATGAACGCCGCCCAACTGCGACGCGTCAACGTTGAAAGCTTTGCGCACTATCGTCAGGGCCTGATCGACCTGCTGCTCGATGCCGTCGGTTATGGCGCCAGTGTCGGCTTCATGGCCGGCCTCGATGCGACCCAGGCCCACGCCTATTTCGATGAGGTCCAGGACAACCTGAACAAGGGCAATCTGTTGCTGTGGGTGGTGGTCAAGGACGAACAGGTGCAGGCCAGCGTGCAATTGGGTTTGTGCCAGAAAGCCAACGGCCTGAACCGCGCCGAAGTGCAAAAGCTGCTGGTGCGCGAACATGCCCGGCGTCGCGGCCTGGGCCAGCAACTGATGAGCGCTCTGGAGGCGGCCGCCCTGCAGCACAAGCGCGGCATGCTGTACCTCGACACCGAGGCCGGTTCGCCTGCCGAAGCCTTCTACCAATCGCTGGGCTATACCCGTGCCGGTGAAATCCCCGACTACGCCTGCGACCCGAGCGGCCGCTACAAACCGACCGCCCTCTACTACAAGATTCTTCAGGGGGCCCATTGATGATTCCCGGTGAATACCAGATCCAGTCCGGCGACATCGAACTCAACGTCGGCCGCCGCACGATCAGCCTGAAGGTGGCCAACAGTGGTGATCGGCCGATCCAGGTCGGCTCGCATTATCACTTTTTCGAAACCAACGACGCCCTGGCGTTCGACCGTGCCGCCAGTCGCGGCATGCGCCTGAACATCCCCGCCGGCACGGCGGTGCGTTTTGAACCGGGGCAGAGTCGCGAGGTGGAGTTGGTGGATCTGGCGGGGCATCGTCGGGTGTTCGGGTTTGCCGGCAGGATCATGGGCGATCTCGATTAAAGATCAAAAGATCGCAGCCTCGCTTCGCGAGACAGCTCCTACAGAATTCTCCAATGTGATCGCGGCCCCCTGTAGGAGCTGTCGAGCGAAGCGAGGCTGCGATAGCGAGCAACGCGAGCGGTACCAAATTCAATTGAATCTCAGGGCGAACGAATGAAGATTTCCCGTCAAGCCTACGCCGACATGTTCGGTCCCACTATCGGTGACAAGGTGCGCCTGGCCGATACCGAATTGTGGATCGAAGTGGAACAGGACTTCACCACCTACGGCGAAGAAGTGAAATTCGGTGGCGGTAAAGTCATTCGTGACGGCCAGGGTCAGAGCCAGTTGCTGGCCGCTGACGTGGTCGACACCCTGATCACCAACGCGTTGATCATCGATCACTGGGGTATCGTCAAGGCTGACGTCGGCCTCAAGGACGGGCGCATCGCGGCGATCGGCAAGGCTGGCAACCCGGACATCCAGCCCAACGTCAACATCGCCATTGGCGCCAGCACCGAAGTCATCGCCGGCGAAGGCATGATCCTCACCGCCGGCGGCATCGACACCCATATCCACTTCATCTGCCCGCAGCAGATCGAAGAGGCATTGATGAGCGGTGTCACCACCATGATCGGTGGCGGCACCGGCCCGGCTACCGGCACCAATGCGACCACCTGCACCTCCGGGCCGTGGCACCTGGCGCGCATGCTCCAGGCCGCCGACGCCTTCCCGATGAACATCGGCCTCACCGGCAAGGGCAACGCCAGCTTGCCGGAGCCGTTGATCGAACAGGTCAAGGCCGGTGCCATCGGCCTGAAGTTGCATGAGGACTGGGGCACTACGCCCGCGAGCATCGACAACTGCCTGAGCGTGGCCGACCGGTTCGACGTGCAGGTGGCGATCCACACCGACACCCTTAACGAATCCGGCTTCGTCGAGACCACCCTCGCCGCCTTCAAGGGCCGCACCATTCACACCTATCACACCGAAGGTGCCGGTGGCGGTCACGCGCCGGACATCATCAAGGCCTGCGGTTTTACCAACGTGCTGCCGAGTTCGACCAACCCGACACGGCCGTTCACCCGCAACACCATCGACGAACACCTCGACATGCTGATGGTCTGCCATCACCTCGACCCGAGCATTGCCGAGGATGTGGCCTTCGCCGAAAGCCGCATCCGCCGCGAGACGATTGCCGCCGAAGACATCCTCCACGACCTCGGAGCGTTCTCGATGATCAGCTCCGACAGCCAGGCCATGGGCCGGGTCGGCGAAGTCATCACCCGCACCTGGCAGACCGCCGACAAGATGAAAAAACAGCGCGGGCCGCTGCCCGGCGATGGTGAGGGCAACGACAACTTCCGCGCCAAGCGCTACATCGCCAAGTACACCATCAACCCGGCGATCACCCACGGCATCAGCCATGAAGTGGGTTCGGTCGAAGTGGGCAAATGGGCGGACCTGGTGCTCTGGCGTCCGGCATTTTTCGGCGTGAAACCGACGCTGATTCTCAAGGGCGGCGCCATCGCGGCCAGCCTGATGGGCGACGCCAATGCCTCGATCCCGACACCGCAACCGGTGCACTACCGCCCCATGTTCGCCAGCTATGGCGGCTCGCTGCACGCCACCTGCATGACCTTCATCAGTCAGGCGGCGCAGGAGGCCGGCTTGCCTGAAGCGCTGGGTTTGAAGAAGAAAATCGCTGTGGTCAAAGGTTGCCGCGACGTGCAGAAAACCGACCTGATCCACAACGATTACCTGCCGAAAATCGACGTCGATCCGCAGACCTATCAGGTCAAGGCCGATGGGGTTTTGCTGTGGTGTGAACCGGCTGAAACATTGCCGATGGCCCAGCGTTACTTCCTGTTCTGAACCGGCAACCACGACACGAGCAAAGGCCTCGCACACCCGGTGTCGAGGCCTTTGTTTTTTCCGTGATTACTGAACGGATTCAATCCGCAGCCGATCCAGCTTGGCCCGAATCATCGCTTCCCGTGTCAGTTTTTTCAGCAACTGCGTAATCTGCAGATCGATGTCATCCAAGGCTTGAACATATTCCTCGTCAGTCATCAGCTTGCCGTCCGCAAAGTCAGTTTCACTTTTGCCCAACTCACTGCACAACCCCTTGATTTCCGTCTCCACCGCCGCCTTTCCCTCGGCAGTGAGCCGCGTACCTTCGGCCCGACGCTGCAACGCATCCTGCAAATCGGTAGTGGCGTCGATCCTGCGCTTCAAGCCGTTCAATTCTTCGCGGTAAGTAGACTCCAGCCAGGTTCGCCAGAGCGGTTGCTCGAAGAGGCGATCAATCAGCAGATCACCTTCCTCCAGCGCCTTGATCCGCTGGAACGCTGCTTCGGTCATATCCTTGCTCACACCGGCGATTTTGCGAAACTGCATGCCCCGCGCCTGCCACGGCAAATCCAGACGCTCCGCCAGATCGGTCATGTAGGCCAGGTGCACCTCCACTTCATCGATAGTGCCGATCACATCGCCATTGGCGTCGTAGCGACGGAACCGTTCGCCGTTAGCCAACCGCGCGGACACCCGCGAACGGGCAATGGCGCCGAGCTCATCGAGCCGGGACTTGCCCAGGGCCAGTTCCAGCAATTGCGCCTCGATCAGGTCCGCACGCACCAGGGCGTAGGCTTCGTGCACCATCACCTGCACGCCCATGGCATTGAACAGTTGCGTGCCGCCATCCACGCACTCGGTGGGCGTTGCCGCCTCGTTGAACAGCTTGATTCGCAGTTCGCTGTCGCTGGCCATGGCTTCGAGCATGCGCCAGACCTTGGTCGTCAGTTCCGTCTGATAGGCACCGCCGTCCTTGAAGTCGGCGGACTGGGTGAGCTTGCGCAGCTCATTGAAAAACGGCACCGAACCAAACTCGTCTTCAACGTCGTTCCAGACTTCCTGCTTTTCCTGCCATTGCCGCTCAGTCATGCCCATCCACCAATCCGCGCTGTCGAGCAGACCTCGGGGTGGGTATGGGCGGTCCGGGTCCATGCCGACCGACTCGATGTACAACCTGAGGGTGTCGAGGTTTTCCGGTGATATCCAGTGCGGCTCCCGGCTGATCACCGTGCGTGCCAGCAACTCGGCGCGAAACGATCCGGGCGCGACTTGCGATATCCGGCTGATCGGATTGCGGCTCAATTCAATGAAAATACTGCGTGGCCGCGACTGGGAAAACAGACCGACAGGCCAACTGTCCAGTCCGGCATCGCTCAATACCAACACCTGCAAATGCGGCATCCGGCTGATATCAGGAATGAGCTTCAGCGGGTTGCCGCGCAGCGCCAACGACCTCAGGCGTGTCAGATTCTTCAGGCGATCCACCGCCAATACATCCAGCTCGATGCGGTTGTCGTTGAGGAACAGGTCGGTGAGATGACGCATGTCCTTCAGTACCGGCGGAACAGCGGTCAGCAGATTGTCTTGCAGGTTGAGGTAGCGCACCTGATGGAACGGGTCGAGGAACGACAGGTTCCCGGAACGCAACTGCCCACCGCGCAGGCTCAGGCTGGTGACATGATCGAAGTTGGCCTCCAGTCTCGGCAGGGTTTCCAGCAGTCGGCTCAGCCTGGGAATGTTGTCCAGATTCAACGCCTGCGGCCGCACTACCCCGGAAACCTCGATTCCCTCAGGCCCGGTGCGCTGCCAGCATTGCCTGAGCGCTTTGTAGATGTTGTTTCGCGCATGCCACTCCGCCACGCCCGCCGGGGTAAACCGAGCGGATTGTGTCGGCGAATTCATCCAGCGTTGCAGGGTGCGGTTCAACTGGTTGAACTCGGCCTCCAGCACGGTCAGCCGTTCATGCACCGCCCCTTCACCCTGACCGAAACCCGCCAGCAGTGTCTCGACTTCCTCCGAGGTAAAATCCGGATAAAGTGCATGAGCCCGTCGTCGCAGCCCCACGCCTTGCGGTGCTTGTCGGGCATAGCCACGCATGCCGCCACGCAAGCGCATGACGCTCGGGTCGTAAGCCGGCCTGGTGATCGGGTTGTCCCGCAGAATCAGCTCAAACCGGGATCGATCCAGCGGCTGCGCCCTGACCGCTTGCTCAAGGCGTGAAGACTCATGGATTTCAAAGCCAAGCGCTGTGCGCTCAGAGTCGGGCAAGGCATGCAGCACCGCCGCGTACAGATTGTCCGCACCGTGCAGATGTTGATCGCTGCCATCCCGTGCCTCGTATTGGCCATCCTCACCCAGGACCAGCACTTTGCGGGTCGGCGCGTCGACGGGGCCGAGACTGTCGGTCAGTGATCCCGTGAATGAATACTCACGGATTTCCAGACGCAGATCCGCCGGCCAGCCCGGCAATGCGGCCAGCGAGTGCAGCTCCAGGCGTGCGGTATCGCGATTGTGCAGTACGTCGAGGTACAAGCCTTCATAAGCCCGTGTCACACGCAGTTGTTCCGCTGCCTCTCGAGCTTGTTGAGCCAGTCTCAACGGAACACGTTTTTTTTCCTTCAAATGCTGCACATCCGAGGGATGCGTTTCACTCAGCAACTCCTGCGCCTGACTGACAGAGATATCAGCCCCATCATCCTTGAGCATGTTCACCAACGGATCGTCCGACCGAGTACGGCGCTTGTACAACAGGTCGAACAACTGACTTTTGCGCTGACGCGCCAGCGCCGCCCATTGATCACAAAGTGCCTGGACACGTTTCGCTTGTTCACCGGAATACCCTTCTCCCAGCAGTTCGCGTAGCGCTGTTTCGTCAAGGAAACCGACCACCCGTTCAGGCAACTCACCCCCAAGCAGTTCAGACCAGGTCATCTGCAAGGTATTGGTCGCTGACGCATTAGCGTAGCCCTCCTTGATCGATACACCGGTCAGGCCCGGTCCCTGGAAGACTTCAATGGCCTTGTCGCCTGGCCAGCCGTGCAATTCCGTCATGAGTCGAAGCGAGTAATCCGCCCAATCGCTACCGATCCGATGGGCCAGAATCTGTTGCGCACCGGCTTCGGCATCGGCATGGGCCTTGAAGCGCTTGAGGGTATCGGCCAATGACGCGGGCGGAGTTTCATGCTCGACATGGAGCCGGCGCAAGGTGTTTTCATGCACGCCGCTGGCAGTCAAAGCCTGCTCCAGGGTCTCATCGGACAGCCCCTCCACCGAAGCGCCCAGACGCCTGAGCACTACGCGCCGATCCCATTCGAGCGGTTGATCGAGTTCGGTCTTCCAGCTGCCGGCACCGTTGTGCTCCAACAGCGGCTGATAGGCATCGGCGCGAGTCGGGTGTTGCAGCCGATGCTGGCCGGTTTCCGGGTCTTGCCTGACGGCATAGCATTTGTCATCGAGCCGCAGCAGGTCCTGTTCCTGATGACGGTACAGCCCTGTGTCACCGGCCTTCGCCCCATCGGGCAATGTGATCGATTGCTCATAGGGCGCAAGGTTAGGGTTCCACAACCGCTCCTTGCCGCCGACTTCCACTGGCTTGAGCCCCTCGACAAACGGCGACACCTTGATGGGTGCGACAGCGGGGCCGGGCAACACATGGCCGGCGCCCATCAGTGCCAGTTGCGCGAAGTTGATCAAGACCCCGTTGAAGTACGCCGACGCCTGCTCCTTGTCACCCTTGCTCCAGTCCTCGACGCCTTCGGCAACCTCGGCGAGCATTTGCGCGACCATGATGCCGAGCATGGCTTCCCCCAGCCCCGGCACCAGCATTGCGGCGAAATTGAATACATTCCAGCCGATCGACAGGTAACCGGTCAGGCGCTTGAAGCGTGCGTTGGCATCCTCGTCGCCGGTCGGTATGGCGATCAGCCGGGCATCGGCGATGGCCTTGTTACGCCGCTCCACAAACAGGGTGATCCACAGATCATCCGCGACCTGGTTAGTCACCGGTTCCGCATCGGGATTTTCGACCGCCGTTTCACGCCACCACGGGCCCATGTCCAGCGGTTCGCGCTCATGCCAGGTGTAGGTCGTGAGACGCTCATTGACCCGGGCGAAAAACTGCCCTTTGTCCTTCTGCGCCACAAACCGGCTGAAAAAGGCCTGGTAATCGGTACTTCTCAACTGACCCAGGAGCGCCTTCATGAATGCGGTCAGCGAGGGATACTCCTTCAACGGATGGTCAGGATCATCGGGCACATAGGCGATCAACGGACCGCTTACACGGCTCTGTTGATAGATATCCTCGCGGCGCAACAGCTCATCGTTCAACCCCTGCGGCCCATTGGCGAAGAAGGCTTGCAGCAGTTTGAATTGATCGTATTCCCGGCCCGGCAGAACAGGGACGCGGTGCGACCAGTCGGTCCAGAATCTCAACAGGGCCGGCGTCAACGCTTCAACTTCGCGCTTTATTTGCGATGGCTCGCTGACCGCGCTGAACAACACGATGCCGGTCAACCGAAAACCCATCAGCGACAAGCGATGACCATACAACGGCCGGTCGTACAGCGTGATGTTTGCCTGCCCCTCACGCACCTGGCCCAGTTTGCCGTAGGCATAGTCAGTGATATCGCCCTTCAATCGGGCAATCAGTGCGGCCACATGAAAGGCCGCCTGTTCACTGGCCACCGAGTCTTGTTGCAAGGTTCGCTGTGCTTGCGGGGTATCGGGCAACAGGACGGACTTGATGTGCCGCTGGTATTGCCCGCCGATGTCCAGGCTGCGGCACAACGCGGCAAAGTCCGGCAGGGCAATGGCCGGCTCCAGGCTGAGACTGCCCCGACTGTCCTTGCGGTAAATACCGGAACTGTCTCGGAACGCTTCTTCGACGGTTTCAGCTTCCTCGAAGTTGTGCAGCGCCGCCTCCAGCAAGGTGGACTGGCGGACGCGACTGGCACCGGTGTCGATGCCGAAGATGATCGTACTGGGCACCTCGAGCTGCACGCTGAGTTCGTCGGCGCGTTCAACCGAGCTGAAATTCGCCTGCAACATCTCCTTGAGCAGTGGTTCGGCGAAGGCTTCAATGTCGTGTTGCAAGCTGCCCAGGGTTTTGTCCAGTATGCCCTGCACACGCCAGCGCTCCTCGATCAACTGCTTCAGGTACTGACGGTCAATGGCCCGTGCGCCGCTGTACCACTCGGGCATCGCCGGCTTCAGGGTTTCGAGGGATTTGAGCCTTGCAAGAGGGGCATTTTTCAGGACGCCCGGTATCCCGTTGAATACGCGACGGTAATGCACGCCCTGGTGTTCGACGCCTGTGGTTTCAATGGTTTGTTGTGAATGGCTTCCATGCAATTCAGACACTGTTACAACACCTTGATGGCTGGATTTGAACCCACAGCTTCGCCAACCCGCCCGCCAAACAAAAGCCCAAAAAACCGTTGGGCCACCCCTGAAAAAAGGCCTCCACCGTTCGAAATTCAAAGAGCCTTCAATACATAAGTACCGCCAATGAGGCCTGGACTTATGCCACCGAACGAGCGGTCGTGTTTTTTCCGGCAAAGGGACTACTATTCGATTCGCTGTCCCCGATTCACGCTCAGGTAACCACCATGCGTCTTTCCGAATTCATCGTGCTACAGGTTGATCGCATCGTCGATGAGTGGGAGCAGTTCGCCAAAACCATCACCCCGGCCGCGGAGTCCATGGACAGCGCCGCCTTGCGCGATCATGCCCGGTCGATCCTGCTGGCCGCAGCCCGGGACATGTGCAAGCCCCAGACACCCGCCGAGCAAGCGGCCAAGGCACGCGGCGAAGGCCCGGAGAAAACCCCGAGCCTCGACGAGGCCGGTGCCAGCCATGGCGAGTTGCGCCATACCGTGGGTTTTGACCTGGTGCAGATGACCAGTGAATTCCGTCATTTGCGCGCCTGTGTCATCCGCATGTGGGTCAACAGTCTGCAATCGCCTGACCTGGCCTACTTCCAGGACATGATCCGTTTCAACGAAGCCATCGACGAAGCCCTGGCTGAATCCACCGCCGCCTATGCCGAAATGGTCAACCGCTCCCGGGACATTTTCCTCGCGATCCTGGGTCATGACCTGCGCGCGCCGCTGCAGGCGGTGAGCATGTCCACCGAAATACTAATGCGCAAAGCCGCGCTGGAAGGTGATGCGCTCAAGTGCGCGATCAATATCCAGCGCAGCACCGGACATCTGGCAGTGATGGTCGGGGATTTGCTGGAACTGGTGCGCAGTCGCCTGGGCAAGCACCTGCCGATCGAACCGGCGCCCATGGACCTGGCCGAAGCGGCACGGGACGCGATTGCGCGGGCCTGTGCCGGTCAACCGGAGTGCGATCCGACCCTGACGGTACAGGGTGACACCCGCGGCACCTGGGACCCGCGCAGGCTCGACCAGATGCTGCAAAACCTGATCGGCAATGCCTTGCAGCATGGCTCAAGCAAACGTGAAGTGACCTTGACCCTCAAGGGCGAGGCCGACAGCGTTCGGCTGACAGTGCAGAACAATGGAGTCCCCATCCCTGGCGATGCGATCCCGACCATTTTCGACCCACTGGTGCGCAGTGCCAGCGAAGAACTCGGCGAGCCTACTACCAGCCTTGGATTGGGGTTGTTTATCGTCAAGGAAGTGGTCGACGCCCACCGGGGGACGATTGAAGTCAGTTCCAGTGAGAGGGATGGCACGACCTTCACCGTGGTATTGCCACGCAAAACCTGAAGCCCCCCCGTGTAGGAGCTGCCGCAGGCTGCGATCTTTTGATTTTGCTTTTGAAGTCTTGCATCAGCAGGAGCAATGAAACACAAGATCAAAAGATCGCAGCCTGCGGCAGCTCCTACTCCACCAGCAACCGCCCCAATCGCTGCTTGAGCATGCGGTTCTCGGCGCGCAGCTGCTGCACCTCTTCGAGCAGGTCCAGCGCCAGGGCGACGCCTTCCCACTCCAGGTCAAGGTCGCGCCGCAGCTTGGCGGCGCGCTTGGCCAGGGTCAGCTCATAGTCGTTGAAAACCCAGTCCTTGGGCTGAGCGCCCTGAGGTTCGAGGATGCCGTGTTCGACGATTTCGATCACGTAGACGTCCGACAGCTCGGTCGCCTCACAGAATTCTGCCATGTCCAGTTGAACGATCAGGGGACTGCTCATTGTCAGTGGCTCCTTGGTTCTAAGGGATCAAAAATGCTCTCGCGGGTCGAACGCGGCTTTTTTCGCCAGCTCCTGCCACAGGGCCTTGATGTCATCGTCGGATTTCTTCGGCATCACGGCCTTCAATTGCACGAACAGGTAACCGCGTTCACCGGCCTTGTTCATCAGGCCATGGCCCTTGGCGCGCATGCGCTGGCCGTTCTGGCTGCCGGCCGGCACCTTGAGATTGATCTTGCCGGTCAGGGTCGGCACGGCGACTTCGGCCCCCAGCGCCAGCTCCCACGGAGCCAGTGGCAAGGTGATGATCAGGTTATCGCCTTCGACGTCGAATTTCGGGTGCGGTGCGAAACGGATCGTCAGGTACAGGTCGCCATTGGCGCCGCCGCCCACACCCGGAGCGCCCTGCCCCTTGAGGCGAATGCGCTCGCCGTCGACCACACCGGCCGGAATCTTCACGTTCAGGCTTTTGCTGGTGTTGCTCACATGCTGGCCGGCCGCGTTGTACTGCGGTACCTGGAAGGTGACCTTCTTCGATTCGGTCGACAGTGTTTCTTCGAGAAAAACCCCAAGTTCCATTTCCACGTCTTGCCCTCGACGTCCGGTGCTGCGACGCGACTGTCCACCACCACTGAAACCAGGCCCACGGTTGCCGAAGATCGAACTGAAGAAGTCCGAGAAATCGCCCGTGTCCTGGCCGCCGCCACCAAAACCGCCACGGCTCTGCCAGCCCGGTGGTCCCTGGAACGGCTGACCATGCTGGCCGTAGCGGCGCAGTTCATCGTATTCGGCGCGTTTGTCGGCGCTTTTCAGCGCTTCATAGGCTTCCGAGGCGTCCTTGAACTTGGCCTCGGCGTCCTTTTCCTTGCTGACGTCAGGGTGGTATTTGCGCGCCAGCTTGCGATAGGCGGCCTTGATCGCCTTATCGTCTGCGGTCGGTTCCACACCGAGAATCTTGTAATAGTCTTTGAAGTCCATCGCGGGAATCACCATCCGTTATCAAATCGCGCCACGGGCCATAGCATGCGCTTGTTTGCAGCCGTTGGTTTGACCGATCTCAAATTTGTGACCGGGCGGCGCAGCAGAAGTTTATCGGCAGCCGGCGGGGCTTCTTGCGAGCACGCCCGCCGCTGTCCGGTTGATGCAGGGTAGTTTGGGGGGAATGCCCCATCTTTCAAGGCATTGTTTGCGAAGAATTAGCAGATAACCGGCCTTCGAATCTGGCGCGCACTGGCATACACTGCGCGGCCGTTTTTTAACCGGAACCTGAAAGACATGAACAACGCATCTCCAGCCCGTGCCGTGGGTATCGACTTTGGCACGTCCAACTCCACCGTCGGCTGGCTGCGCCCCGGCGTGGAAACGCTGATCGCGCTGGAGGACGACAAGATCACCCTGCCGTCAGTGGTCTTCTTCAATATCGAAGAACGTCGCCCGGTGTACGGCCGGCTGGCGCTGCACGAGTACCTGGAAGGCTACGAAGGCCGCCTGATGCGCTCGCTCAAGAGCCTGCTGGGTTCCAAGCTGATCAAGCACGACACCAGCGTCCTCGGCACGGCCATGCCGTTCAAGGACCTGCTCGGGCTGTTCATTGGCCAGCTCAAGAGCCGTGCCGAAGCCGCCGCCGGTCGGGAATTCGAAGAAGTGGTGCTGGGTCGCCCGGTGTTCTTCGTCGATGACGATCCAATGGCCGACAAGGAAGCCGAAGACACCCTGGTCGATGTGGCGCGCAAGATCGGCTTCAAGGAAGTCTCGTTCCAGTTCGAACCGATTGCCGCGGCCTTCGACTACGAGTCGACCATCGAGAAAGAAGAGCTGGTACTGATCGTCGACATCGGCGGCGGTACGTCCGACTTCTCCCTGGTACGCCTGTCGCCGGAACGTCGTGCTGTGGATAACCGCCAGGACGACATCCTCGCCACCGGCGGCGTGCACATCGGCGGAACCGACTTCGACAAACAACTCTCGCTGGCCGGCCTGATGCCGCTGTTCGGCTACGGCAGCCGGATGAAGAGCGGCGCCTACATGCCCACCAGCCACCACATGAACCTGGCGACCTGGCACACGATCAACTCGGTGTACTCGCAGAAATCGCAACTGGCCCTGGGCAGCATGCGCTACGACATCGAGGACACTGGCGGCATCGATCGCCTGTTCAAGCTGATCGAACAGCGCGCCGGGCACTGGCTGGCGATGGAAGTGGAAGAAACCAAGATCCAGCTGACCCACGCCGACAACCGCCACGTGCCGCTGGACCGCATTGAAGCGGGCCTGAGCGTGGACTTGAGCCGTGCGCTGTTCGAGTCGGCCATCGACAACCTGCTGGAGCGGGTGCGCAACAGCGTCACCCAATTACTGACAGACGCCGATGTTCGGGTCGATCAGGTCGACACGGTGTTCTTCACCGGCGGTTCGAGCGGCATCCCGGCGCTGCGCAACAGCGTCTCGGCGATGCTGCCGAAGGCGCGGCATGTGGAAGGGAACATCTTTGGCAGTATCGGCAGCGGCCTGGCGATCGAGGCTGCGAAACGCTACGGGTCGATGGACTGATCCGGTTTCTGCTGTGTCCCCCATCGCTGGCAAGCCAGCTCCTACAGGTATTGTGACGCCCTTTGTAGGAGCTGGCTTGCCAGCGATAGCGTCAGATCAGGCAATACATCTTTCGGATCAAACCATCCCCACCTGCTTCAACTCACTCTTCAGATACGCGTAGTAAATCGGCCCCGCCACCACTCCCGGCAGGCCGAACGCGGCCTCGAACACCAGCATCGCCAGCAGCAACTCCCACGACTTGGCACTGATCTGCCCGCCGACGATGCGCGCGTTGAGGAAGTATTCGAGCTTGTGGATAAAAATCAGGTAACCCAGCGCCGCGACGGCGACCCAGATCGACAACGACAGACCGACGATGGTGATCAGGGTGTTGGACATCAGGTTGCCGATCACCGGCAACAGGCCGAGCAGGAACGTCAGCACGATCAGGGTTTTGGTCAGCGGCAGCTTGATGCCGAACATCGGCAGGATCACCGCCAGGAAAATCCCGGTGAAGAAGGTGTTGAGCAGGGAAATCTTGATCTGGGCGAACACGATGTTGCGAAACGCCTGAACCAGCAGGTGCAGTCGATCAAACAGCGCCGCCGCCAGCGGTTTGCGCTTGGTCAGATCCGGTACACGCTGCAACGCAATAATCGCGCCCAGCACCATGCCGATCAGCAAGGTCACGAACATGTGTGCCGCATCCTTGCCCACCAGTTGCAATTCGCTCAGGTGCTTGCTGACCCACTCGCCAATGGCCACACGGAACTCGGCGGCACTGGCCGGCAGATAGGCGTCGATGAACGGCGGCAGTTGCCCGCGCGCGCGGTCGACCACCCCCATGAATTTGTCGAGGGAAGCGCCAGGGTTTTCCGCCTCGTGCAGCAGGAAGCTGAAGGCACCGGCAAAGATCAGCGACAGTACGCTGACAATCAGAGTCCCCAGCAATGCCACCGCCAGCCAGCGCGCACGCCGGCCTTCGATCAGCCGTTGCAGTTGCGGGGTGAGCATGTTGACCAGTTCGAACACCAGCAACCCGGCGAGCAGGCTCGGCAGCAACCGCAGCGGCAGGACCAGCAGCAGCCCGCCAAAAATGATGACCCAGCTGATGACCAGCAAAATTTGACGCTGAGAAAACGTTGGCATACAGCCTCAAAAACGAACGGCGTAAAAAGGATTGGCAGTCTGCCAGCGATCCGGTGCGAGCACTAGGATTGTGTGGGTCGACCTTGGTGGGGGTTCAGGTTCTTTTGCCGTGCCCCGACCGGCCTCATCGCGAGCAGGCTCGCTCCCACATTTGTCCTGCGTGCCCAGTTCCACTGTGGGAGCGAGCCTGCTCGCGATGGGGCCCTCACAGCTCCCACATTTTTCAGCCCTATGTTTATTTTTTCTTCAGGCAATCACTCATGAACGCCTTGCGCTCATCGCCCTTGAGGGCTTTGGTGGCGGCGTCGGCGTTGCAGGTTTTCATTTTCTCTTGCTGCGGCGTCAAGGCCTTGCCGGCATCGTTTGCCGCCGGAGTAGCCTTCAGGCAGGTGCTCATGAAGGCTTTGCGCTCGTCGCCCTTGAGGCTTTTGGCCGTGGCGTCGGCGTTGCAGGTAGTCATCTTTTCCTGTTGGGCTGTGGCGGCGAAGCCCTGGGAGCAGAGCAGCAAACCGATCATCAACAAAGGGACACGCAAATTCTTCATGGAGTTTTCTCCTGGTCGCCACACCGAGGGGCGCGGCCTCGTACTGAAGTGTAGACAACCCCTGTTACACCTTCCTGTTCTCCAGATGGCTGCGCCGATACTGCTCCGGCGTACATCCGGCCTGGCGCTGGAACATCGCGATAAACGCCGAGCCGGTGCTGTAGCCCATGTCGAAAGCGATTTCCTGAATGCTGCGCTGGCTGTCCAGCGCTTCGATCGCCGCCAGAAAACGCAGGCGCTGGCGCCATTCGCCGAAACTCATGCCCAACTCCCGCACGAACTGCCGCGCCAGGGTGCGTTCGCTGACATGGATGCGTGCGGCCCATTCCGCCAATGGCCGGTTATCCCCGGGCTCGGCCTGCAATGCTTCCAGAATCCCCAGCAATCCGGGGCTGCTGGCGTAAGGCAGGTAGCACTCGTGCACCGGGGCCTGTTGCAGTTGATCCACCAATACCTGGGCCAGACGCTGGTCGGCGGCCTGCTCGGGAATTTGCACGTCCCGGGCGGCGAAGTCCTTGAGGATCGCCTTGAGGATGTCGCTGATGGCCAAGGTACAGGCTCGCGACGGCAGATCGGCGCACACCTTGGGCGCCAGGCACACGGCGCGGTAGTTGACCGGTTGGTGGCTATAGAAACTGTGCTCGATCTTTGGCGGTACCCACACCGCGTATTGCGGAGGCGACATGAAGCGGCTGCCCTCGACGTCCATGTGCAGCACGCCGTGGGCTGCATATTCCAGCGTCCCCCAGGGATGTCGATGGGGGGCTGCGTATTCGTGGGCGTCGAAATCGGCGTAGCGGAAGTACACCGCCGACGGCAGTTCGCTGAAATCCAGCAGGTCGATGTGTTTACTGCTCATGCTGTCCGTCATCAGGGGCGAGTTGTCCGGATCGAAGTATAGGCTTGCATCCAGACAAGCGGATAATTGCACTTCATTAACGTTCTGGTTTTTCCCGATGCAATACGCTTATCCCCTGCTGGCCATTTTCATCTGGGCCGGCAATACCGTGATCACCAAAATGTCGGCCGGGGCGATCTTCCCCGCCGAGATCGGTTTCTACCGCTGGCTGCTGGCCGGTTTGCTGTTCACGCCCTTCATGCTCAAACCGGTGCTCGCCCATTGGCCGCTGATCCGCCCGAAACTGGGCAAGATCTTTGTCCTCGGTGTTCTCGGCATGGCGGTCTATCAAAGCCTGGCGTACTTCGCCGCGAACCTGACCTCGGCCACCAACATGGGCATCATTCTGTCGCTGATGCCGCTGATGTCGCTCGCGATGGCGATCATCAGCCTCGGCCAACGCCTGACCATGGGTGCCCTGGCCGGTGCGGTGCTGTCGTTCGCCGGCGTCCTGGTAGTGGTGTCGTCCGGCAGCCTGGGCACATTGCTCGAACACGGGGTCAACCTGGGCGACGCGATGATGCTGATCGCCACCCTGGCCTACGCGGTCTACAGCACCCTGTTGAAAAAATGGCAGCTGAAACTGCCGCCGCTGGTGCTCTTGTATCTGCAGGTGCTGGTGGCCGTGGTGGTGCTGTTTCCGCTGTTCCTCGCCTCACCGAAAGTCGGCCCGACCCTGCAGAACATTCCGCTGGTGCTGTACGCCTGCCTGCTGGCTTCGATGGTCGCGCCGTTGGCGTGGATGCAGGCGGTGGTACGTTTGGGGCCGAGCCGGACCACGCAGTTTTTCAATTTGTTGCCGTTGATTACCGCATTGATTGCAGCGGTGGTGCTGCATGAACAACTGGCGATGTACCACCTGGTGGGTGGTGTGTTGACGCTGGGTGGGGTGATTGTTTCCGAGCGCTGGACGACAGTGTTGGGGCGTAAGGTCGGTGTTGCCTGATTGAAAAGATCGCAGCCTTCGGCAGCTCCTACAGTTGGAATGCGTTCCCCTGTAGGAGCTGCCGCAGGCTGCGATCTTTTGATCTTATAGACCCGCCGCTTGCAGTCGCGCCGCATGCTCGACAAACAAACGGACCGGCTCTGCCCCCTTGCCCACCAGCCCCAGCGACTGGTTGACGATATCGAAGTGATCCAGCGGATACTCATCGCCAATCACCGTGCCCAGGTGCGAGCTGTAGCGCCCGACCATGCCGTCGCAATGCCCGGCTTCACGGACGAAGGTTTTAGCGAATAACCGGCAACTGCGGTTGGTACCGTCCAGCAGATTGCGCCCGCGATCGGTAATGCCCGGCTGCAAGGTGCCGGACCAGGAGTAATAACGCACGCCGTTGACCTCTTCCGGCCCGTGACCGCCCCAGGTTTCGGGCAAGCCCTGTGGATAACGCCGGTTGAACAGCGCCACACCAGCGCTGGTGAGGGAGAGATGGGACGCATGGATATCCACCGGCAGCTTCGGCCCGCGGTAACCGGTATCCAGCCACCCCATCAGCGCGCTGACCATCCGCAGCAAAAAACAGAGCAGATGACCACGGACGCTGTCATGGGGGTAATGCTTGTGCAGATAATCGGCAAGCTCCGAACCATGGTTCGGCCCCGCCACCGAGGTCACCGACGCCACCAGGTCCGGACGCTTGGCCGCGGCGTAACGAGCGGTCAGCGAGCCCTGGCTATGGCCTATCAGGTTGACCTTGTCGGCCCCGGTTTCCCGCAGGATTTCGTCGATACGTGCCAGCAATTGCTCGCCGCGTACTTCGTTCGAATTAAGCGGCGAGACCTGCACGGCGAACACCACGGCCCCACCACGACGCAGCGCCTCGACGATCCCGTACCAGTACGGATAAAGCACCAAGCGGATGAACCCGAGCATTCCCGGGACCAGCACCAGCGGGTAGCGCGGGGCAGAACCTTGCGACATGGGTGGACATCCTTGTGGTCGGGTGGTGACGCAAGGCGCAATGCAAGACATCCGCCAAGCATCGCCAGCGAAGATGACAACTCGACGACAAGTCTATGTCATCCGCCCTACTTCAACCCCGCCACGCCCGCCACGATCAGCCCGACCGAGACCAGCTTGATCACGCTCAGGCTTTCCCCCAGCAGCGCGAACCCGAGAAACACCGTGCCTAGCGATCCGATGGCGGTCCAGATCGGGTACGCAATGCTCACGGGTAACTCGCGCATGGCCAGGGTCAGGAAGTAGATCCCGCCCACAGCGGCCACCACCGTGATCAGCGAAGGCCAGAGCCGGGTGAAGCCCTCGGCGTATTTCATGCCCATGGCGAAGGTGACTTCGAACCCGGCGGCGACCAGCAGAAAAAGCCAGGCCATCTAGAACTCCCCGGCCAGCGCCAGCAAGCGCTGCTCAGCCTCGGCGGCAGAGATCTCAAAGCTGCGCTCGGCGGACTCCTCGCCCTCGGCAGCGACCACTGTGACATCGGTGATGCCGATGAATCCGAGCACCGTGCGCAGTAGCGTGTCGGCATGGTTCATGGCTTCCAGCTCGCCGCCCGGGCCAAAACCGAAGCCGCCACGGCTGGTGATGATCAGGGCTTTTTTGCCCTGCACCAATGGCTCGTACTGGGCCACGCCATTGTCCAGGGTGTGATCGAAGGTCACCCCCACCCGCACGATCTGATCGATCCAGGCCTTCAAGCCGCTGGGAACGCTGAAGTTGTGCATCGGTGTGGAAATCACCAGCACATCATGGCCGAGCAGTTCGCCGACCAGTTCGTCGCTGAACGCCAGATCGGCCTGCATCGACAGTGGCCGAGCGTCGGGCTCGGGGTAAAACGCGGCGGCCACGAATGCCTCGTTGACCGGCGGGATCAGCGCCCGACCGACTTCGCGTCGGGTCAGTGGCGAGTGTGGATGACGGGCCTGCCAGGCCGTCAGAAACACTTCGGCCAAACGCCGGGAATGCGAACGATCGCCACGGGGGCTGGCATGAACGGCAAGAATTTTACTCATCTGAACCTCCTCAGGGACTAAACTCGAACGGCTTGTGGCTTGCAGCTTGAAGCTCGCGGCTGCACCCCTTCAAATGAGTAAAAATCAGCCAAGGTGAATCTATTTCACCTGTGGAGTTTTCAATGTTCGCCTCGCTGCCCTTGACCGCCCTGCGCGCCTTCGAATCCGCCTCACGCCTGTTGAGTTTCAAGGCCGCCGCCGAAGAACTGGCCGTCACCCCGACGGCGGTGTCCCATCAGATCCGCTCCCTGGAAAGCTGGCTCGGCGTGCCGCTGTTCGAACGCCTGCCACGCCAGGTGCGCCTGACCGAATGCGGCGAACGGCTGTTCCAGAGCCTGCACGGGGCGTTCCTCGAAGTGGCGCAAAGTGTCGATACCCTGCGCCCGCAGCGCAGCGGCGCGAACTTGACGGTCTCCACCACCGCGGCCTTCGCCGCACTGTGGCTGGTGCCTCGGTTGGGACGCTTCTATGCCCGGCACCCGAACATCAACGTGCGCCTCGACACCCACTGCGAAGTCATCGATTTGCATCAGGACGCCAGTGTCGATCTGGTGCTGCGCTACAGCCTCGACAATTACCCCAACCTGTACGGCCAGTGCCTGTTCGATGAGTCCTTCGGTGTCTACGGTTCGCCCGAACAAGTGGCGCTGGCGTTGAATCGTGCCCCGACGCTGATCAGCGTGCGCTGGCACAACTCCAGACTCTACGCCCACGGCTGGGAGGCCTGGTGCGCGCAATCGGGCGAAACCTGGCTGAGCGGTCGGCCAGCGGTGCGCGAATACGACGAAGAGCATTACGCCCTGCAAGCGGCCATTGCCGGGCAGGGTCTGGTGCTGGCAAGCAATATTCTGGTGTCGGAAAGCGTGGCCAGCGGCCTTTTGTTGCCGTACCGGGGAGACATCCAGGTCGATGGCGCCGGCTACAGCGCACTGTGCGTGCCGGGACGCGAACGCCATCCACCGGTTCGGGCGTTTTTTGCGTGGCTGCGTGAAGAGGCGTTGGCGTCGGGGCATGCTCTGGCGTGAGAATGGTTGCGCCTGTCAGGCCGCCATCGCGAGCAAGCTCGCACAATAACCCTGTATGCACAGATCCCCTGTAGGAGCGAGCCTGCTCGCGATGGGGCCCCTACAGCCACCCGATTATTTACCCGGTTTGACGGTGACAGGCGCCTTGCCCGACTTCATCTGTTCCAGCAACGGTGCGCATTGATTCGGTTCACCACCGCTCGGTGCCACCAGCGCCAGCAATCCTGCCGCCGGCGCGGCAATCACCCCCAGCGCCACCATTCCGGCGCCGCGCAGCATCAACGGCACGGCCTTGACCCCGGCATCGGGCTTGATGAACTTGCCACGCACATACAGCGGCGAACGCAATGAAATCAGGCGCCAGCCCTTGGATTCCGGGGTGATGGTCAGGTCCAGTTGTTCCGTCGCCATGTTAGCGGTGCCGTCGATGTAGACGATGGCGTTCTCGGTGTCGAATACGAACAGCCGGGTGGTGGCCAGGCCGGACTGGATACCGAAGTCGGCGGCCGCGCAGTTGATCTTCACTTCCTTGTCGCCAAAGATCTTGCCAACCACATAGTTGCCGACGTTCAGGCCTGCCAGCTCCATCAATTCGCGACTGATGGCGCCATCGTTGATCAGCATTTTCAGATTGCCATTGGCGCTGCCCAGCAGCCTGGCCACCGAATTGCCGCGCCCGCTGATATCTGCGTCGCCATTGAGCTCGCCAAAACTGGTCTTCATCGGCTCAAAGCCGGGGAACAACTGTTTGAGCTTGAAGCCCCTCGCCGTAAGCCTCGCGTGGCCTTCCAGGGGATCGGTGTGGCCGTTCAGGCGAATCTGCGCGTCCAGCTTGCCGCCGGCCACGCCGAAGCGCAGCGGTTCGAGGCTGAGCACGCCATCGGTGAGCACCAGATGGGTATAGAGGTCGTTGAATGGCAATTTTTCGCTGTGCACGATGCGCTTGCCGGTGAACTCGACATCGGCGTCCATATCGCGCCAGCGATCTGTCTTGAACTCTTCGACCGGCAGCACTTTGTCCGCCGGTTGTTTGCTGTCACCGCCACGGGCCTTCTGTTTGGCGTTGGAATCGGCGCCAATCAGCGGCGCCAGGTCAGCGAACAGCAATTGATTGGACAACAGCGAGCCGCTGAGTTTTGGCCGTGGCTGGCTGGCCACGTAAGTCAGACTGCCGTGGATGTCACTCTCGCCGATCTTGCCGTTGAATTCCTCATAGCGGAACACCGCGCCACCCGGTTCGTGCAACTTGGCGATCAGATGGCCGTCGGTGGCATAGGGTGGCGTGTCTGGCAGGATCACGCCGGTCAGCGGGTAGAGGTTGCCCAGGCTGGTGCCGGCCAATTTCAGGCGCAGGTCCAGGGCGCCGAGATTCAGCGGATCGGTCAGGGTGCCAGCCAGTTCGACGCTGGAATCGGCGATCTTCACCTGTGCCTGAAGCGGAAACGGGCGTGCCGCGTCCTGCAGCGCCAACAACCCGCCAATCTTGCCCTGGCCCGCGAGTTTCTGGCCGTGGTACTGGCCGTTGACCTTGAGGGCGAACGCATAATCCTGGGGTGACGAGCCCTTTTCCTGCGCGGCTTTCGCCGCTTTGTCGCCGACGATATCGCTGAACGGAATCGGCTTGCCCAACGGATCGATCAGCACATCGAGCTGCGTCTTCAGGCTCTGGTCGTCGAGGGTGACGTGGCCCTTGTCGAAGCCGATCGCCCCGATATCCACCACCCAACTGGAAGGCTCGGCGTTCGGGTCTTTGGGGTCGAATTTGAACGTCCAGTTGGCGCGTCCGTCAGCCAGGCGTTGCAGTTGCGCATTCGGCTCGGCGAGGTCGATACGCGGGATCACTACCCGCTGCGCCAGCAAAGCCAGGGGTGAAATGCGCAACTCGACACGCTTGAGAGTGGCCATCTGCGGTTGCTTCGACCAGTCCGGGTTGCCCAGGCTGATGTCCTCGGCCACCACATGAGGCCAAGGCACCCAAGCGCGCCAGCCGCTTTCATCGGGCTCGGTCTGCCAGACCACCGACAGATTACCGTTGATGGCAAAAGCGCGGTGCAGCTCTTCGGAAACCTTGGCATTGAGCGGCGGTTTGATCCGGTTCCAGTCGAAGAACACGATGATCAGCACCAGCAACGCCAACAAGGTAAGGAAGGTGGAAAGGGTCCAGACAAACGTCTTTTGGGTGCGCGTCATTGCACAGGGCTCCTGATACGACTGAGCGCCCCGACTGCGACGCACAGGTGAAACGGTGAGCCGGAAGCGGCTCGCCATGAAGTCTACGACTGATAAAAACCCGGCAGGTTTAATCGATAGACCGATTTCGCCGAATTCAGCCAGTCCGATACTGACCCATCAGTCGAACAGCGTTACCGGCCCCGCACTTTTACACGTCAAAGATGGGTCGAAAATACCCAAACCGGTGCAAGACAACTCGCCGGAAACGCCCGGTCTAGAGCCTCCCCAGCAAACAATCAATTCCGTTGATTATTACCATTGCGTTTATGAACTTTTATATCGATTTATCGAGAGTAGCATTGCCCTCGTACCCACTTTTTCGCACCCCCGAGGAGCACAACAATCATGAAACGCCAATTACTGCTTAGCCTTTCACTCTCGATGCTGGCCAGCACTGCTTTTGCCCTGCCAGCCGCTGACCAGGCCACCCCACAAGTGAAACAAGACCACTCGGTGTTCAGCCAGACCGTCGCCGCCGATGGCTCCGACCGTACTCCTCAGGGTCAAACCCTTGCCGAAGGCGGTAATGATCGTCTGAAAGAAAAAGGCCTGATCACTCAGGATGGCTCGGACCGTACTCCACAAGGCCAGACCCTGGCTGCCGATGGTTCGGATCGCACCCCACAAGGCCAGACCCTCGCCGCTGATGGTTCGGATCGCACCCCACAAGGCCAGACCCTGGCTGCCGACGGTTCGGATCGCACCCCACAAGGCCAGACCCTGGCTGCCGATGGTTCGGATCGCACCCCACAAGGTCAAACCCTGGCCGCTGATGGTTCGGATCGCACTCCACAAGGTCAAACCCTCGCTGAAGGCGGTGGTGACCGTGTGTTCGAACGCAACAGCGCTCTGAGCTAAGCCCCATGGCCGCCCAGAAAAAAAGCCCAATCCACGGATTGGGCTTTTGACTTTTCAGCACTGCGCTTGATAGATAACGCACTTCCCCGCTTGATCCCTCACTGTCGTTCGACGCCGGCAAAGCCGATTTGCTAGAGTGCGCCGCGTCCCTGTCCAGAAAACGCCCTTGCGATGCTGCCCCGCGCCGAACAGAAACAACAGACCCGTAATGCCCTGATGGACGCTGCCCGGCGCCTGATGGACGGCGGCCGAGGATTCGGCAGCCTGAGCCTGCGTGAAGTCGCGAAAACCGCCGGCATCGTACCGACCGGTTTCTACCGCCATTTTGCCGATATGGATGAACTGGGCCTGGTGCTGGTCAGCGAAGTCGGCCAGACCTTTCGCGAAACCATTCGCCTGGTACGGCACAACGAATTCGTGATGGGCGGCATCATCGATGCCTCGGTGCGGATTTTTCTCGACGTGGTCAGCGCCAACCGCTCGCAGTTCCTGTTTCTCGCCCGCGAGCAATACGGCGGTTCGCTGCCGGTGCGCCAGGCCATTGGCCGTCTGCGTGAAGGCATCAGTTCGGACCTGGCGGCGGATTTGTCACTGATGCCGAAACTGCAGCACCTGGACATCGCCGACCTGAGCGTCATGGCGGATCTGATCGTCAAAAGCGTGTTCGCCACCCTGCCGGACATCATCGATCCGCCCGCCGAGGCCTTGCCAGAGCACCTGACGCCCCAGGCAAAAATCACCCAGCAGCTGCGGTTTATCTTTATCGGCCTCAAGCACTGGCAAGGGCTCGGCAGCACCGAGTAACCCTTAACCTTCAGTCTGGATCAAGACCCTGTGGGAGCGAGCCTGCTCGCGATGGCATCGACACATTCAACATCCATGTAACAGGCACACCGCTATCGCGAGCAGGCTCGCTCCCACAAAAATCAAAATCCGCCTTAAATTGGTGCGCAGTAAAAAACCAGCGCACCAACTTCAACCAAAAAACTTACTCAATCGATACCCCTCCTACGCGTCCGTCAGCCATTTCCTACGCATCATGTCGATTGGCAAGCCCCTTGCTCTAGCCTGAGCATCGTCCATTGCTGGAAGCCTTCCGATGCTGGTGATTCATCGCAGAATCGAGCCTCAACCCGTTTGGGCCGCTGAACTGCACCTGACGTTCGAAGCCCGCAGCAAAAGTCGTTTGCGCTGTTTCAGTGCCGAGGGCGAAGACGTCGGGTTGTTTTTGGAGCGTGGCCAACCGCCGCTGCATGACGGCGAATGCCTGCAAGCCGAAGACGGGCGGATCGTGCGTGTCTGCGCCCGCCCCGAACAACTGCTGCACGTCACCTGCGCCAATGCCTTCGAACTGACCCGCGCGGCCTATCACCTGGGCAACCGCCATGTCGCCCTGCAAGTCGGCGACGGCTGGTTACGACTGCTCGACGACTACGTGCTCAAGGCCATGCTCGAACAACTCGGTGCCATTGCCTCGCACATCGAAGCACCGTTCCAGCCGGAACATGGCGCCTACGGCGGTGGCCATCATCATTCGCGCCACGGCGATGAAGACTTCAACTACGCGCCGAAACTGCACCAGTTCGGCGTACGCCCATGAACCCGGCCTGGGCGCTGCTGCGCCTGGCCAGCCCGCAATTGCCGATTGGCGGCTACAGCTACTCCCAAGGGCTGGAAATGGCTGTGGATAACGGCCGGGTAAGCGACCCCGACAGTGCGCGACGCTGGATCAGCGATCAGTTGCTGTTGAATCTGGCACGCTTCGAAGCACCGTTGCTGCTTGCCCATTGCGTGGCCGCCAGCGAGGACAACTGGGGCCAATTGCTGCAACGCTGCGAGGAACACCGCGCCAGTCGCGAAACCCGCGAGCTGCATCAGGAAAGCCGGCAGATGGGTTACTCGTTGCAGCAATTGCTCAACGGCTTGCCGGAACTCGACACCCCCGCCCGTGCCTTCCTCGAACAACGCAGCGAGCCCCATCTGGCTCTGGGTTGGGCCTTGGCCGCGCGCGCCTGGCAGATCAGCCCCCAGGACGCATTGGCTGCGTGGCTATGGAGCTGGCTGGAAAACCAGTTGGCGGTGCTGATGAAGACCTTGCCACTGGGTCAGCAAGCCGCCCAACGCCTGACCAGCGAACTGTTGCCGCTGCTTCAACAGGCGCAACAGAGCGCCACCCGAATCGATCCCGATCACTACGGCAGCGCCGCTTTCGGCCTGTCCCTGGCGTGTATGGCCCATGAGCGCCAGTACAGCCGTCTGTTCCGTTCCTAGGGCCTGTTATTTTGGAGAATCACATGAACACTCAACCTCTGCGCGTGGGCATCGGCGGCCCGGTCGGTTCCGGCAAAACCGCCCTGACCCTGGCCCTGTGCCTGGCCCTGCGCGAGCGCTACAACCTGGCCGTGGTGACCAACGACATCTACACCCGCGAAGACGCCGACTTCCTGGTGCGCAACGAAGCCCTGGCACCGGAACGCATCATCGGCGTGGAAACCGGCGGCTGCCCGCACACGGCCATCCGCGAAGACGCTTCGATCAACCTTGAAGCCGTGGATCAACTCAATCGCCGTTTTCCGGGGCTGGACCTGATTCTCGTGGAGTCCGGTGGCGACAACCTCTCCGCGACCTTCAGCCCGGAACTGTCCGACCTGACGATCTACGTGATCGACGTCTCCGCTGGCGACAAGCTGCCGCGCAAGGGTGGGCCGGGGATCTGCAAATCCGACCTGCTGGTGATCAACAAGATCGACCTGGCGCCGCTGGTCGGTGCCTCGCTGGAGATGATGAACAGCGACACCCAGCGCATGCGCAACGGCAAGCCATTTGTCTTCAGCAACCAGAAAACCGGCCAGGGTCTGGAACAGATCATCGCCTTCATCGAACGCCAGGGCTTGCTGACCGCGGCCTGATCACCCCTTCAACAAGGAAGCTTTCCATGACACTGAAACGCATTCTGGGCGCCCTGGCCCTGCTGCTGACGCCAGCCCTTGCCCTCGCCCATCCGGGGCACGGCGACAATGGCTTGATCACCGGTATCAGCCATCCGCTTGGCGGTCTCGATCACCTGCTGGCGATGCTCGCGGTCGGCCTGTGGGCCGCACAGCAACAAGGTGCTGCGCGCTGGGCGCTGCCATGCACCTTCGTCGGGACCCTGCTGATTGGCGGGATGCTGGGCTTTGAAGGAATGAACCTGCCTGCACTGGAGAGCGGGATTGCCGCTTCCGTATTGGCCTTGGGGCTGGTGGTGGCGCTGGCTGTGCGTCCACCGCTGGTGATGGCGGTGGGTGCGACAGCGTTGTTTGCGCTATTTCATGGTGTGGCACATGGGCTGGAACTGCCGGAGATGTCGAGTCCCTGGACCTATGCTGCAGGCTTTGTCGCAGCGACGGCGGTGTTGCATGCGGCGGGTTATGCGCTGGTGCGGGTGTTGCCACAGGCAGCGGCACCGCTGGTACGACTGGCGGGCGCGGCTTCGGCGGCGACCGGGGTGTGGTTGTTGGCGGGTTGATTTTTTGTCGCCTGTGATGGCCCCATCGCGAGCAGGCTCGCTCCCACATGGGTCCCGTGTACTACGATCCCTTGTGGCAGCGAGCCTGCTCGCGAAAGCGGCCTGACAGACACAGCCTCTCTCAGGCCGACCTCTCTGCTAACATGTCGCGCAATCGCCCCTGCCGTGACGACGCCAGCCAATGCCACCTGTTTCCCGCTCCGCCTCCCAGCCTGAATTGACCGCCCTGTTCGCTTCGGTGCAACAGCACTTCCTGAACGTCATCGTGCCGCTCTGGCAAGGTCCGGGCTGGAATGCCGACATGGCGTTGCCCTACGAGGCGCTGGATGCCGAACACCAACCGCTGCCACCGCAACGCTACCGGGCCATGGCCTGTGCGCGGCAGTTGTATCTGTTTGCCAGCCTGATCGGTCAGGTGCCGGGCGCCGAAGAGCGTGCCGCCGCCTTGTTCCGCTCGTTGCAGCGGCACTTCCACGATGCCGAGCACGGTGGCTGGTTCTACAGCGTCGATGCTCAAGGGGCGCCACTGGATCAGCGCAAGGACCTCTACACCCACGCGTTCATCCTGTTCGCCTGCGCCCATTACTGGGACAAGGTCCGCGAGCCGCTGGTGGAGTCGGTACTCAACGCCTCGCTGGAAGTGATCGCGCAGCGTTTCGCCACGGACGACGGTCTGTACGAAGCCACGCTCGACCGCGACTGGGCATCGCTGGGCAGCGGCCCCTTGCAAAACCCGCTGATGCACCTGGCCGAAGCCTTCCTCGCCACCCTGTCGGTGCGTGAAGATCTCGACGTACAACACGCACTCATCGAGTTATGCACAGCCATGCACGCGCGCTTCATCGATCCGCAGCACGGCGCGTTGATGGAAAAGCCGCTGGGGTCTGTGGATAACTGGTTTGAACCGGGGCATCAGTTCGAGTGGTATTTCCTGCTGGAATCCTCGGCATTGCTGCGCACTTCGACCCTGCATGCCGATCTGGAAAGGGCCTTCGCCTTTACCGAGCAGTTGGGTGTTGATCAACAGACTGGTGCGGTGCGAGCCATGCTCGACCTCGAACCAGCTGGCGGCGTCCGGGATGCCACACAGCGTATATGGGCCCAAGCCGAATACTTGCGCGCCCTGACGCTGCGTCCGGACAGCGAAGCGGATGTGTTGCGTCAATTGCAGGCGCTGCAGCAGCGTTCGCTGCACGCAGGAGGCTGGTTTGAGTGTCGTGATGAGCACGGTGAAGTCAGCCGCCGCGACATGCCGTCGACCACGCCCTACCACCTGGCGACCTGTTATCGCGGGTTGGCGGTATATCTCGGCTGACTGTTTGATTGCTTTCGCGAGCAGGCTCGCTCCCACAGTTGATCGCATTTCAATGTGGGAGCGAGCCTGCTCGCGAATGACCTCAAAGAGGTCACCTGGCTGTCACTCAATCCACTTGCGATCCCCGGTAAAGCTGATGGTCAGCCATCGTGCGGCATCCGGCTCGCCTAGCTTTGTTGAAATTTCCTCGCGCAAACTGTCCAGCTGCCCCACCCCGTCCAGCCAGTAATCCTTCGGCAATACGATGTGGATCTCGATAAAACACGCCCTGCCGTGCTTCTGCACGTAGGAAATGTAGTCGTCGAACCCATGCTCGACCTTCGCCACCTCCATCACCTGACGAACCTTGTCGTCCAGTTGATCCGGGACGATCCCCAACACATCGCGCAAGGCCGGCCCGAGGATTTTGAAGGCTGGGGGGAGCATGCCCAAGGCCAGCAGAATCAGGATCATCGGGTCGACATACACCGCCCACTTGTCGTACCCCTGTGTCTTGAGCAGCAGCGCGATGAGGAAACTCACCAGCAGGCCCGCCGACAGCATCGCGTCCACCAGCCAACTGATGTTGTCGAACTGGATCAGCGATGAGTTGAGCGTGCGATTGCGTTGGCGGACGTAGAAAAAGTAAATGAGCTCAACGACAGTGAAGAACGCCGCGTAGAAGATCACCAGCCCCAGTTCGACCTCGCGGCCTCCACTGATGATGCCGAACACGCCGTTGAGAAAGGCGTAAATGGCGACCAGGAAAATGAAGCTACCTTCGATCACCAGCACCATGGGTTCCAGGTGCCAGGAACCGAACTGGAAGCGCTGGTTGCTTTCCTTGGCAATCAGCCGGGCGGTGATCAGCATCAGGACCTTGATAAAGGCCGCGATCAACGAAAAGAAGCCATCGAACAGGATGGATTGGGCGCCCGACACAAAACCGGTGATGATCCCGGCGAATGTCACGGCGAGCATCAGGAAGGTCGATTGTTTGAGCAGTGACTGCTCGCCTCGATTACTCACTGGATCTCCTCTGGAACCTCTAGACCGCAGGTTGCGGCGGGGTTGTTGGGTGAGGAGTCTAGCTGATGTCTTGCACTGCCAGTTCCGGCCCCTTCGCGAGCAGGCTCGCTCCCACAGGTACAGTGCAATCCTTGTGGGAGCGAGCCTGTTCGCGAATGGCCGTGACTCGATCTTAAGACTTGCGCTCGATCGAAAACCCGGCCCAGGTCTGGCTAACCGGCATCAGCTCCAGGCTGTTGATGTTGATATGCGCAGGCGCATTGAGCACCCAGAAAATGGTCTCGGCGATGTCTTGCGGCTGGATCGGCTCGGCGCCGGCGTAAGTGGCGTTGTAGCGCTCCTGGTCACCGGCAAAACGCACCAGCGAGAACTCGCTCTCGCACAGGCCCGGCTCGATGTTGCTGACCCGTACGCCTGTGCCCTGCAGGTCGCAGCGCAGGTTCAGGGAGAACTGTTTGACGAACGCCTTGGTCGCGCCATACACGTGGCTGCCCGGGTACGGGTAGTTGCCGGCGATGGACCCCAGGTTGACGATACCGGCACCACGACCGTGGGCGATCAGGCGTGGCAACAGCAGACGGGTGCTGTACATCAGGCCTTTGACGTTGGTGTCGACCATGGTGTCCCAATCGTCCAGGTCGCACTTGGGTGCCGGATCGACACCCAGGGCCAGCCCGGCGTTGTTGATCAACCCACGCAGTTTGGCAAAGGATGGCGGCAGATTGGCAATCGCTTCCTCCATGGCCTTGCGATCACGCACATCGAGCACCAGGCCATGGACTTCGGTCTGCTTCGACAGCTCGGCGCACAGCGCATTGAGGCGCTCTTCACGACGGCCTGTCAGCACCAATTTCCAGCCAGCGTCGGCAAAACGACGGGCACAGGCTTCACCAAAACCGGAGGTCGCGCCGGTAATAAACAGGGTGTTGGACATCGTGTTCTCCTTGCTTCGGCTGATCGCCAGCCATTGGAATGGTAAATCAGCAGGCAGAATGCCCGGCCTTGCCCATAGCGGCAACCGCACTTTCTGTACAAAAAACGAACAATCCTCGCAAGCCCTCGGCCAGCCTGGCTTGCAGCCATGTGCGCGCACGTTATCCACAGGCCGGTCCACAGTCTTTGGGGGCAAGTGAAAAAGCTGCGAGCCGCTGTCCACAAGGCTTTGCGCGGCTTTTTGAAACTTTTTTGCTTGACCCTCAATAGCCTGCCGTGTAGCCCCTGGCAATTTTCATGACTGACGGGTCAAACCAGCGATGGCGCCAAGCCAGTAACCACGGCCTTCAGCCGGGTCTTTCCAGAGTTTAATCACAGACTTATCCACAGGCTTGTCCACGCTGATTCCACACACATTCATCTCGAACAAAAAGGTTGACAAAGCGGTCTTCAAGTTGCGCAAAAACACTTGATCAAAAACTGAACACACCCCTGCAGGCCACGGTTTAAAAGGCCTCCAGCCAGCTACTCCCACGTTATTCACAGCCGGCTCCACAGCAAACGGGGACAAGTCAAAACCGTGACAAAACAACTATTTGCAGCGGCTTTATGTCGCGCTTCGGGAGCTCCTGAATATTGTTTTCCACAATTTCCTTTACCTCACACCGCCGCTCTTGTAGGAGCTGCCGCAGGCTGCGATCTTTTGATCCTGGCGCTTGAAAACAAGATCAAAAGATCGCAGCCTGCGGCAGCTCCTACAGCGCGCATAAAAAAACGCCCTGACGCTGAGAGCGTCAGGGCGTTTTTTTGAACGTTGAGGATCAGTGTCCGCCGAGATAGGCGTTACGCACATCCTCGTTGACCAGCAGTTCCTTGCCGGTGCCGGTCATGCGGATCTCGCCGTTGACCATCACATACGCCCGGTCCGACAACCGCAGGGCGTGGTTGGCGTTCTGCTCCACCAGGAAGATGGTCATGCCGGTCTTGGCCAGTTCTCGCAGGGTCGCGAAGATCTGTTTCACCACGATCGGCGCCAGGCCCAGGCTCGGCTCATCCAGCAGCAACAACTTGGGCCGGCTCATCAGGGCGCGGGCGATGGCAAGCATCTGCTGCTCGCCACCGGACATGGTCATCGCCCGCTGGGTACGCCGCTCTTCGAGCCGCGGGAACAGCTCGAACATGCGTTGCATGTCTTCCTTGGCGTACTTGTCACCGATGGGGATGGTGCCCATCAGCAGGTTCTCCTCGACTGTCATGTCGGGGAACACCCGCCGCCCTTCCGGCGACTGCGCGATGCCGTTGGAGGCGATGTAGTGGGACGACTTGTGGGTAATGTCCACGCCCTGATAAAGGATCTGCCCGTCGGCGGCCCGTGGCTGGCCGAAGATCGACATCAGCAGGGTCGACTTGCCGGCACCGTTGGAGCCGATCAGGCTGACGGTCTCCCCTTCGTTGATGTGCAGCGAGACGCCTTTCAGGGCCTGGATCGGGCCGTAGAACACGTCCAGGTCCTTGAGTTCGAGGATGGGCTTGCTCATACCACCTCCTCTTCGTCGGCGCCCAGGTACGCGGCAATCACTTTCGGGTCGTGGCGGATGTCGTCGGGACCACCCTCGGCGATGACGATGCCGTGGTCCAGCACCACGATGTGGTCGGAAATACTCATTACCATGCCCATGTCGTGTTCGATCAGCACCACGGTCAGATCGTGCTCATCGCGCAGCAGCCGGATCATCGCGCTCAGCGCTTCGGTTTCCTGAGGGTTGAGGCCGGCGGCCGGTTCGTCGAGGCAGATGATCTGCGGACGGGTGCACATGGCGCGGGCGATTTCCAGGCGGCGCTGCTGGCCGTAGGACAGTTCACCGGCCAGGCGGTTGGCGCAATCCACCAGGTCCACCACTTCCAGCCAGTAGAAGGCATGGTCCAGCGCATCGCTTTCGGCCTTGCGATAGCCCTTGGTGTTGAGGATGCCGGCCAGCATGTTGCGGTTGACCCACATGTGCTGGGCCACCAGCAGGTTTTCCAGCACCGACATTTCCTTGAACAGGCGAATGTTCTGGAACGTCCGCGCCAGGCCGGCACGGTTCACCAGGTGGGTGCCGCCGAACATCTTGTAGCGTAACCGGGTGATGAAGCTTTTTGGCGAAACGAAATCGGTCGGTTTGAACGATTCGCCCAGCAACTTGATGACGTTGGTTTTTTGCCCGCGCACGTTCAGTTCGATCTTGCCGCCGGAGGCCTTGTAGAACCCGGTCAGGCAGTTGAACACCGTGGTCTTGCCGGCGCCGTTGGGGCCGATCAGGGCGAAGATCGAGTTGCGCTTGACCTTCAGGCTCACATCATTCAGCGCCTTGATGCCGCCGAAGTGCATCATCAGCTTCTCTACGGAGAGTACGACTTCGCTCATGGCGCTACTCCTTTACGCGGCGTCACACCGGTACGGCTGATCCGAATCAGTCCGCGCGGTCGCCAGATCATCATCAACACCATCAGGATGCCGAACAGCAGCACGCGGTACTCGGCGAAGCCACGCAGCAGTTCCGGGGCGACGGTCAGCACGAAGGCTGCAATCACCACGCCTATGGTCGAACCCATGCCACCCAGTACCACGATGGCGAGGATCAACGCCGACTCGAAGAAGGTGAACGAGGTCGGGTTGACGAAGCCCTGGTAGGTGGCGAAGAACACCCCGGCCAGACCGGCCGTCGAGGCACCGATGGTGAATGCCGAGAGCTTGACCAGTACGTGGTTCAAGCCCATGGAGCGGCAGGCGATTTCGTCTTCACGCAGGGCTTCCCAGGCGCGGCCGACTGGCATGCGGGTCAGGCGATGCTTGATGTACAGCACAGCCAGCACCACCAGGAACAGCACCGCGTAGATGAAGTAGTACTTCACGTCGGGGTTGTAGGCGATGCCGAAGAACTCATGGAACGGCACACCGCCGTCCTTGGCTCGCTTGCCGAACTCCAGGCCGAAGAAGGTCGGCAGCGGTGCCGGCATACCGTTCGGGCCGCCAGTCAGCGACAACCAGTTGTTGAGGATCAGGCGGATGATTTCACCGAAGCCCAGGGTCACGATCGCCAGGTAGTCACCGTGCAGGCGCAGCACCGGGAAACCGAGGATGCAACCGGCCAGGCCGGCGATGATCGCCGCCAGTGGCAACACCGTCCAGAAGCCCAGCCCGAGGTATTGGTAACCGAGTGCCAGGCCGTAGGCGCCGATGGCGTAGAACGCCACGTAACCGAGGTCGAGCAGGCCTGCCAGGCCGACCACGATGTTCAGTCCCAGCCCCAGCAGTACGTAGATCAGCCCGAGGATGACCACGCCCAGCAGGTAGGAGTTGGAGAAAAACGGCAGCGCCACGGCGATGACGATCATCAGCGGGATGATCCAGCGCAACCGCGACTTGTAGTCCGGCGCCAGCACATGCACCCCGGAGCCTGTCGTTTCAAAGCCTTCGAGGATTTTCAGGCCCTTGGCTGTCTGCAGGAACATGCTCAGGGCAAAACGTCCGGCCATGACGATCGCCACGATCCACGCCACCCGGGTGGTTTCCAGGTTGAAGCCATAGCCATCGAGAACGACGCCGACAATCGGCCCGAACACAATCAGGGCAATGAGGCCGGCAAGAATCGCGTCAACCAGACTTTTTTTGATATCAATGGTTTTTTTAGTGGTTGAAGACATCGCTTACACCTTCGACACAAGAGGACGGCCGAGCAGGCCTTGAGGCCGAAAGACCAGAACGAGGACCAACAGCGAGAAGCTGAAAACGTCTTTGTAGTCCGAGTTCACCAGACCGGAAAACAGCGACTCGGAAATCCCGAGAATGATCCCGCCGAGCATCGCCCCGGGCAGTGAGCCAATCCCGCCGAGCACCGCGGCGGTGAACGCCTTGATCCCGATGATGAAGCCGGCATAGAAGTCGAATGTGCCGTAGTTCATGGTGATCAGCACGCCGGCCAGGGCCGCCATCGCTGCACCGATGATGAACACGTAGGAAATCACCCGATCGGTGTTGATCCCCAGGATCGAAGCCATCTTGCGGTCTTGCTGGGTTGCACGGCACATGCGGCCGAGCTTGGTGTACTTGATGACGTAGGTCAGCAGGCCCATCCCGACGAACGCTGCGACCAGAATGAAGACCTTGGTGTAGGTCAACTGAACGAAACCGGTACCGATATCAACGCGCCAGGCACCCGTGAGCAAAGTCGGAACGCCTTGTTGCTTCGCGCCCTGGGAGATCTGTGCGTAGTTTTGCAGGATCAGGGAAATACCGATCGCACTGATCAGCGGTGCGAGTCGAGTGGAGTTGCGCAGGGGTTTGTAGGCGACACGCTCGATGACCCAGCCATACACCGCCGTAACGACGATGGTGAAGATCAGTGTGCCAAGCATCAGCAGCGGAAAGGATTCGATACCGAAGTAAGCCAGCAGAGCCAGACTGATTGCCGCGAGGTAAGCGGAAATCATGTAAACCTCGCCGTGGGCGAAGTTGATCATGCCGATGATGCCATAGACCATTGTGTAGCCGATGGCGATCAGGCCATAGACCGACCCGAGGGTCAGGCCGTTGACCAGTTGCTGCAGGAAAATACCATCCATAACGCAATCTCACGCAATGAGAACCTGCACATGTGGCTGTGCGGTTCTTCTAAGGAAAATACAGATATACGTCGGAGCAATGACACCCACGATCAGGCTGGCCACCACTGCCCCTTGTAGGAGCGAGCTTGCTCGCGAAGAACCTGAGGACAACGCGTTGAACCAGCAAGCACGCGTTATCGTTGACGTTTTTCGCGAGCAAGCCCGCTCCCACAAGGGGTCAGTGGGGTTCAGCCGATCGAGTCAGCCCTTACTTCTGTTTTTCCAGCTGGTGGTATTTGCCGTCCTTGTCCCACTGGTAAACCACGTAGTCGGAGACTTTCAGGTCGCCCTTGCTGTCCCAGGTCTTCTCGCCCATGACGGTCTTGACCGGGTTCTTCTTCAGCCATGCGGCCGCTTCTTCGCCCTTGTTGGACTTGGCGCCGTTGAAGGCTGCCGCCAGGGCCTGGACCGAAGCGTAGGCGTACAGGGTGTAGCCTTCAGGCTCGGTACCGGCCTTGCGGAAGGCGTCTACCACGGTCTTGCTGTCTGGCAGCAGGCGTGGGTCGGCGCCGAAGGTCATCAGCACGCCGTCAACGAATTGCGGACCGCCTGCGGTGGTCACCAGTTCGTCGGTCACGATGCCGTCGTCGGACATGAACTTGACGTCTTTCAGGCCTTGTTCACGCAGTTGACGCACCAGAGGACCAGCTTCCGGGTGCAGGCCACCGAAGTAGACGACGTCAGCGCCAGCGCCGCGGATCTTGGTCACGATGGTGCTGAAGTCTTTCTCGCCACGGGTCAGGCCTTCATACAGCACAGGCTTCACGCCACGCTTCTCAAGCTGAGCCTTGGTGGCATCCGCCAGGCCCTGACCGTAGGTGTCCTTGTCGTGCAGCACGACCACTTTCTTGCCCTTGAGCACGTCGACGATGTAGTCGCCGGCCACGATGCCTTGCTGGTCGTCACGCCCGCACATACGGAACATGGCGCTCAGGCCGCGCTCGGTCACAGCCGGGTTGGTGGAGCCAGGAGTGATGGCGATGATGCCTGCTTCGTCGTAGATCTCGGAGGCCGGGATGGTCGACGAGGAGCAGAAGTGACCGACCACGCCGGCGACTTTCTGGTTGGTCAGGTCCTTGGCGACCGTCACAGCCTGTTTCGGTTCACAGGCGTCATCGCCCTTGACCAATACGATTTTTTCCCCGTTGACCCCGCCCGACGCGTTGACCGCATCGGCCGCCGCTTGCGCACCCTTCATGTACTGTTCGCCAAATGCCGCGTTGGCGCCTGTCATTGGTCCCGCTACGCCGATCTTGATGTCAGCCTGAGCAAACGCAGAAACACCCAGCGCAGTTGCTACTGCGAGGGCCAGAAAGCCTTTCTTGTAAAACGTCTGGGACATGAGGTGGTGCTCCATGGTTTTTTTTAATTGGCACTGCGACTTCACTGAATGCTCAGAGCAAGGGCCGTGCCATCGGTTTTTTATTCTGAAAAAAGTCGCTGCTTTCTTGTTATTTCGACTGTTTCGGGCCCATTTTCATTGGGCGTGCAACCGTCTAAACCGCGGAAGGTAAAACCATTATTTTTTTGAGGCGCAACCCGCCTGCGCCATCATTGCAACCGCAGCTTTAAACGACGTGCAACCAGCCTGTAACAACGTGCGTCACCGAAGTGCACACTGCTGGTGCGAGACTGCTACAACCCGCACCACTACAGGCTAGCTGCAGATCGAAAAAGCGCCGCTTCCCCACTGCAAAAATCAACATTCAGATCACGATCCGCAAGCACTGGCCTGCGTGATACAGCGAGAATCCCGCCTCGTACAGACAGCTGCGCAACCCCACCCCGGCCAATGGCTGCATGGGCGCGAAAGGAATCGGTAGCGCTTGAGGATTTCCGTTACACAGGTAATCGGCAAAGGCCTTGCCGACCACCGTTCCCGTGGTCACGCCCCGCCCGTTGTAACCGGTGACTGCCACCAAACCGGGCGCTGGCTCGAACAGGCGCATCAAATGATCGGGGGTGAAGGCAATGCGACCGGTCCAGGTGCACTCCCATTCCACCGGCTTGAGGTACGGGAAATAGTGCTGCTGCACCCGGTCGGCCCAGGCCTTGAGGAACCAGGTCGGCTTCTGATTGCCATTACCCA
Source organism: Pseudomonas laurylsulfatiphila (assembly GCF_002934665.1). Classification (GTDB taxonomy): domain Bacteria; phylum Pseudomonadota; class Gammaproteobacteria; order Pseudomonadales; family Pseudomonadaceae; genus Aquipseudomonas; species Aquipseudomonas laurylsulfatiphila. Next base: position 144,233 of record NZ_NIRS01000010.1, read on the forward strand.
GGCTGCCAAGCAACAGGCGACCGTCTTTATCCCGACGGATACTGCTGAGCACCTGTCGGGTGTCCCAGGAACCCTGGCCACCGGGCAGAATTTGCCGGGCGGCTTCTTCGGTCAGCGGCACCGAGGCCACCTGATAGTAATAACCGGGGAAGAAATTGCGCCGCAGTTCCGTCCAGTCGCCTTCGGTGTAGGCATTGGAGGCAATCACCACCTTCTCGGCCATCACCGAACCCTGGGCGGTTTGCACCGACCAGCGCTGGCCCTGGCGTTCGAGCCGGGTGACCGGGGAATGATCGAACAATTGACCGCCCAGGCCGATGGCCGCCTTGGCCAGCCCGGTGGTGTAGGCCATCGGGTTGAGCGTGCCAGCGCGGCGATCAAGCAGCGCAGCGGCGATTTTTTTGGTGCCGGTGGCTTGCTCGCAGGCCTGACCGGTGAGCAGCTCTACCGGCGCCCCACGGCGCTTCCATTGTTCTTCACGGCTGCGCAGGTCGGCTTCGCCACGGGCGTTGTGCGCCATGTGCAGCGTGCCTTCGCGGCGCAACTGGCAATCGATGTTGTATTTGTCGACAAGGCTGAACACCAGGGATGGCGCCGCGCCCAGCATGCGGTTGAGCTGGCTGCCGACCTCAGTGCCGAACCCGGCTTCGATCTCGTCCGGGGGAATCCACATCCCGGCATTGACCAGCCCGACATTGCGCCCCGAGCCACCATGGCCGGCGCGATGGGCCTCCAGCACACAAACGGTCTTGCCTTGCTCCAGCAGATGCACCGCCGCCGACAAACCGGTAAACCCGGCGCCGATGACGCAGACATCCACCGTGACCTCACCCTTGAGGGCCGAATTGTCCGGCCTCTGCGGCGTCAGTTTTTCCCACAGACACTCTTCGCGTAACGGCATTGCCAGACTCCAACAGAAACCTAACCAACACACAAATCACTGTAGGAGCGAGCTTGCTCGCGAAAAACGTCATGGCAACGCGTTTAAACAGCAAGCCCGCGTTATCGTTGACGATCATCGCGAGCAAGCTCGCTCCTACAATTAATCGAACGTGATGCCCTGCGCCAACGGCAACTCCAGTGAATAGTTCACGGTGTTGGTCTGGCGGCGCATGTAGCCGCGCCATGCATCGGAGCCGGATTCACGACCACCGCCGGTTTCTTTCTCGCCACCAAACGCGCCACCGATTTCCGCGCCGCTCGGGCCGATGTTGACGTTGGCGATGCCGCAGTCGCTGCCCACCGCCGACATGAACTGCTCGGCTTCACGCACGTCGGTGGTGAAGATGCACGAGGACAGGCCTTGTGGCACGGCGTTGTTCAGGCGCAGCGCTTCCTGGAAGTCGGTGTAGCCGACCACATACAGGATCGGGGCGAATGTTTCGTGGCAGACCACATCGCTCTGCTCCGGCATTTCGACGATGGCCGGCGACACGTAGTAAGCGTTCGGGAACTGGTCTTCCAACTGACGCTTGCCGCCGAAGACTTTGCCGCCTTCGCTCAAGGCCTGCTCCAGCGAATCCTGCATATTTTCGAAGCTTTGCTTGTCGATCAGCGGGCCGACCAAGTTGCCTTCCAGCGGGTGGCCGATACGCACTTTCGAGTACGCGGCTTTCAGGCGGGTGACGATTTCTTCTTTCACCGATTCATGAGCGATCAGTCGACGCAGGGTGGTGCAGCGCTGACCGGCGGTACCGACGGCGCTGAACAGGATCGCGCGAACGGCCATGTCCAGGTCGGCGCTCGGGCCGAGGATCATGGCGTTGTTACCGCCCAGTTCGAGAATGCTGCGGGCAAAGCGCGCGGCCACTTTCGGTGCCACTTCGCGGCCCATGCGGGTGCTGCCGGTGGCGCTGATCAGGGCTACACGTGGATCGTCCACCAGTGCCTCACCTGCATCGCGACCACCGATCACTACCTGGCACAAATTCGCAGGCGCATCGCTGAAGTTCTTCACGACGCGGTCGAACAGCGCCTGGCAAGCCAGCGCGGTGAGCGGGGTCTTTTCCGAGGGCTTCCACACCACAGGGTTGCCGCACACCAGTGCCAGCGTGGTGTTCCAGGCCCAGACCGCGACCGGGAAGTTGAACGCACTGATCACCCCGACAACGCCCAGCGGGTGCCAGGTTTCACGCATGTGGTGGCCAGGGCGCTCGGAAGCGATGGTCAAACCGTACAGTTGACGCGACAGGCCGACGGCGAAGTCGCAGATATCGATCATTTCCTGAACTTCACCCAGGCCTTCCTGAGTGATCTTGCCGGCTTCCCAGGACACCAACTCGCCGAGGTCGGCCTTGTATTCGCGCAGCACTTCACCGAATTGACGCACCAACTCACCACGGCGCGGTGCCGGAACCTTGCGCCACAGTTCGAACGCATGATCTGCGCGACTGATGTGCTGCTCGACCTCAGCCGCGCCTTCCCAGTTCACGGCGGCGATCCTGCTACCATCGACCGGCGAATGCACCGGCACTTTGCCGTTCTGGTACAGGGCCGGGTTCACACCTAGACGATCAAGCAATGCGGCAACCATGGGTCACTCCTCAAGCAAAAGACAGAACACGTGCAGCCGGAAAATCACGGCTGATCAGAGCTGTAGTTTTAGCTGCCCGGAGGTTACTCAACAAACGACCTTTAAGAGAGATATCATTCCGTTTATTCATGCAGTGCATTGCTGGCAATAAGAAACAAGAACCAAGGACCGCCCATGCTGAATAAACGCTACCTGCCATCGATCGCTGCGTTGCAGTGCTTCGAAGCCGTCACCCGGCACTTGAGCTTCACCCGGGCTGCCGAAGAGCTGAACCTGACCCAGAGCGCCGTGAGCAAACAGGTCGCACAACTCGAGGAGCTGTTGCAGCACCTGCTGTTCCGTCGGGTGCGCCGTCGCCTGCAGATGACGCCGGCCGGCGATCTGTACCTGGTTGAGGTGCGAAAAATCCTCACTCAGGTCGAGATGTCGACCCATTACCTGCGTTCCTACGGTGGCGAAACCGAAGTCCTGCGGGTTTCGACGCCGCCCACCTTCGGCGCGCGCTGGCTGGTACCGCGCCTGAAAGGCTGGCGTCTGCGGCACCCGTCGATCCATCTGGACCTGTGCAGCGAACAGGAAGCCGACGACCTGCTGCAAGGTCGCAGTGACCTGGCGTTCTACTTCGGCCAGGGCTCGCGGCCCGGCACCGAATGCCTGAAGCTGTTCGGCGAAGAGTTGGTGCCGGTGTGCGCCCCGGGTAGCCTGCCGGACACGCCGTTCACCGACCCGACGCAACTGACCGACCTGGTCCTGCTGCAAAACGCCTCCCGGCCCCAGGCCTGGCATGACTGGTTCGACCACCAGGGCTACCACACCGAGCACAGCTACCACGGCCCGCGTTTCGAAACCTTTTATATGTGCATCCGTGCCGCCCAGGTTGGCTGCGGCGTGGCGCTGCTACCGCGCTTTCTGGTGGAAGAGGAACTGGCCGATGGCAAGCTGGTCATTCCCTGGCAGCATGCAATGCCCAGCAGCGATGCCTATTACCTTGCATACCCGGAGCACTCGGCGGAAGTACCCAAGGTGCGGGACTTTGTGAAGTGGATGCTGGAGCAGGTTGATAGCCCGGAGGCGACCTGATGGGCGCCATCGCCTTGTAGGAGCTGGCTTGCCAGCGAAGAGGCCGGCACATTCAAAAACAATGTTGACTGAAAGTCCGCCTTCGCTGGCAAGCCAGCTCCTACAAGGGCCTGCCTTAGTCTAAAAAATGCTGGTAATCCTTGTCCGTGATATGCGCCACTAGCGCCATTGATCAATACCGCTGCAACGCTGGAGATTCCCGTTATGAGCGAGAGTGTGTTTGCCGATCGCATCGTGCAGAACCTGCTCGACACCGACTTCTACAAACTGACGATGATGCAGGCGGTGCTGCACAACTACCCCAACGTCGAAGTCGAATGGGAGTTTCGTTGCCGTAACGGCGAGGATTTGCGCCCGTACCTGGCGGAGATCCGTTTCCAGATCGAGCGCCTGGCCGAACTGAGCCTGAGCGCCGATCAATTGAGCTTTCTGGAACGCATCAGCTTCCTGAAGCCGGATTTCCTGCGCTTTCTCGGCTTGTTTCGCTTCAACCTGCGCTACCTCCACACCGGTATCGAAAATGGTGAGCTGGTCATCCGCCTGCGCGGCCCCTGGCTGCATGTGATCCTGTTCGAAGTGCCGCTGCTGGCGCTGGTCAGCGAGGTACGCAATCGCTATCGCTACCGCGAAGTCGTGCTGGAGCAGGCCCGCGAGCAGCTCTACCGCAAGTTCGACTGGCTGAGCGCCAACGCCAGCAGCGATGAATTGTCCGAGTTGCAGGTGGCCGACTTCGGCACGCGCCGCCGCTTCTCGTATCGCGTTCAGGAAGAAGTGGTGAATGTGCTCAAGCACGACTTCCCCGGACGCTTTGTCGGCACCAGCAACGTGCACCTGTCCCGGGAGCTGGAAATGAAACCGCTGGGCACCATGGCCCACGAATGGATCATGGCCCACCAGCAGCTCGGCCCGCGGCTGATCGACAGCCAGATCGCCGCACTCGATTGCTGGGTCCGCGAATACCGTGGCCTGCTGGGGATTGCCCTGACCGACTGCATCACCATGGATGCCTTCCTCGGCGATTTCGATCTGTTTTTCGCCAAGCTTTTCGACGGTTTGCGCCACGACTCGGGCGATCCGGTGGTCTGGGCGGAAAAAGCCATTGCCCACTATCACAAGCTCGGCATCGACCCGATGAGCAAGACGCTGACCTTCTCCGACAGCCTGACCCTGCCCAGGGCCCTGGAGATATTCCGAGCGCTGCGCGGTCGGATCAATGTCAGCTTCGGCATCGGCACCAACCTGACCTGTGACATTCCGGGTGTCGAACCGATGAGCATCGTGCTTAAAATGGCCGCCTGCAACGGCCAGCCGGTGGCAAAAATCTCCGACGAGCCCGGCAAGACGCACTGCAAAGACCCGAATTTCGTCGCGTACTTGCGACACGTTTTCCAAGTACCTGCCGCCCTTTCAAGTCCATCAAGCAAGGAGTGAATTCATGCAAGCCGTACAGCGTGAGATTGCTGAACAGCTCAAGGTCCAGCCGCCATTCGCCGACGAAGCCGCCCTTGAGGCCGAAGTCGCCCGGCGGGTGACCTTCATTCAGGACTGCCTGGTCAACTCCGGGCTCAAGACCCTGGTCCTGGGCATCAGTGGCGGTGTCGACTCCCTGACCGCCGGCCTGCTGGCCCAACGAGCCGTGCGTGAACTGCGCCAGCGCAGCGGTGATGCCGCGTACAAATTCATTGCCGTGCGCCTGCCCTACGAAACCCAGTTCGATGAACACGACGCCCAGGCTTCGGTGGATTTCATCAAGCCGGACGAGCGCCACACCGTGAACATCGGCCCGGCGGTCAAATCCCTGGCCAATGAAGTGGCGGCCTTCGAAGGCAAACATGCGGTGTCGGTGGACTTCGTGCTCGGCAACACCAAGGCGCGCATGCGCATGGTCGCCCAGTACACCATCGCCGGCGCGGCCCATGGCCTGGTGATCGGCACCGATCACGCGGCGGAAGCGGTGATGGGGTTCTTCACCAAGTTCGGTGACGGCGCCTGCGACCTGGCGCCACTGAGCGGCCTGGTGAAAAACCAGGTCCGCGCCATCGCCCGCAGCTTCGGCGCGCCGGAATCGCTGGTGGAAAAAGTCCCGACGGCCGACCTGGAAGACCTTTCGCCCGGCAAACCGGACGAAGCCTCCCACGGCGTGACCTACGCCGAGATCGACGCGTTCCTGCACGGCCATCCGGTGCGTGAGGAAGCGTTCAAGATCATTGTTGATACCTACAACAAGACCCATCACAAGCGTGTGATGCCGTTTGCGCCTTGAGGCGTGAGTGAATGAAAAAGCCCGCTGAAGAGTGATCCTCAGCGGGCTTTTCTTTGGCCAGCACATTTATTGATGCAGATGGCCCATTCGCGAGTAGGCTCGCTCCCACATTTGATCGCGGCCTAAATGTGGGAGCGAGCCTGCTCGCGAAGAACAATGACGCGGTTTACCTGATTACTTCAGGGTCACGGTGCCTTTCATCATCGAGATGTGGCCCGGGAACGAGCAGAAGAAACCGTATTTTTCCGCCGCATCGAGCTTCGACACATCGAAGGTCACCGAGTCTGTCTCGCCAGCGCCGATGATCTTGGTGTGGGCGATCACACGGGCGTCGCCTTCTTTCAGATAGTTCTTGTCGATGCCGGCGCTCAGGCCATCGGTGGCGATCGGCTGCATGTCGGCTTCTTTACTCAGCACCCAGTTATGGCCCATGACGTTCTTCGGCAAGCTGCCGGAGTGCTTGAGTTCCACGGTAAACGTCTTGCAGCTCTTGTCGATTTCAATGGCCTTCGTGTCGAAAGACATCTGGTCGGTGGAGTCGACAGTGACTTTGCACTCGGCAGCCATCAATTGGCTGCTGGCCAGTGTCAACAGGGATACCGCAACAAGTTTGGCAAACATGGTGAATCTCCAAGGCAGGGTTAGCGAAATCGCGAATAAACAGAAGACTGCCTGAAAACTTCGCAAGTTCATATGACTTGAATCAAAAATTGTATACAACTTTCGCGCTATGGCACCGATACGAAATATCTACCGGCCAAGTGTCTGGCCCGGGCCTATCATCAGGCCGTCCCCCTTCAAATGGAATGCCTGTCATGTCGATCAACAGCCTGTTGTGCAGTTTGCTGGCCGCCTACGCCTGCGGCGCCAGCGGTACGTACGAAACGCCAAAACACCAAGTCTAGCCCTTGGAGTGTCGCGCGCCTGCCTTTACTCTGTGGCCCTGATCGACCATGGAGCAAGGCATGTCTTTAACATCCGTTTGTGTATTTTGTGGCGCCAGCACCGGCACCCACCCGGCTTACCGCGAAGCAGCCGTGGCCCTTGGCCGGGCTCTGGCCGAACGCAAGCTGACCCTGGTGTATGGCGGTGGTGCCGTGGGCCTGATGGGAATCGTCGCCGATGCGGCCCTGGCGGCCGGCGGTGAAGTGATCGGCATCATCCCGCAAAGCCTCAAGGACAAGGAGATCGGCCACAGCGGCCTGACCCGCCTGGAAGTTGTCGATGGCATGCACGCGCGCAAGGCCCGGATGGCCGAACTCAGCGATGCCTTTATCGCGCTGCCCGGTGGCCTTGGCACCCTCGAAGAACTGTTCGAAGTCTGGACCTGGGGCCAACTCGGCTACCACGGAAAACCGCTGGGATTGCTGGAAGTGAACGGTTTCTACAGCAAATTGACGTCTTTTCTTGATCACATCGTCGGCGAAGGCTTCGTTCGCGGGCAGCACCGTGACATGCTGCAGGTGAGCGAATCGCCGCAAAACCTGCTCGATGCTCTGGATGCCTGGCAACCGTCCGTAGCGCCAAAGTGGGCCGAGCAAAAACCCAGCTAACGGCTCGGCACCGATACAGGGCAGAATATGCGCCGCTCAACCTCACCTTCGACCCCAGAGGATCGCCCATGGCTAAACCTAATTATTCCTTCGCCAAACGTCAGAGAGACTTGGCCAAGGAGCAGAAGAAAGAGGAAAAGCTTCAGCGCAAGAAAGCTACAGCTGAAGAAGCGGCACTGAACCCTGAGGGTGAAGTGGCGGCAGAAGACGATGTTGATGCACCGAAAGACTCGGCGCCCGACGCCTGAGAACCTCCGGGCCGGTTGATCTGATCTGGCCCACCGGATCTGTGTAATGGATTGGCAGCTTGGCTGCCGATCCTCACAGGCCGATCTGAAATACCCCTCTCCAGAATCGCTATACATTCCCCCCTTGTAGGAGCTGCCGCAGGCTGCGATCTTTTGACTTTGATTTTTAAAAAAACAAGATCAAAAGATCGCAGCCTGCGGCAGCTCCTACAAGGATCGGGGGGGGCTATTCCAGTGGCATCACGGTGACCCGAACTTCCGGGTCGTGGTTCCCTCCTCCCAGGATTACGCCCCGCAACGGCGACACATCGGAAAAATCCCGGCCCCAGGCCAGGGTGATGTGCTCCAGTGCCGGCTGCACATTGTTGGTCGGATCGAAATCCACCCACCCCAGCACCGGGCAAAACACCGATACCCAGGCGTGGGACGCATCGGCACCGATCAGCCGTGGCTGGCCCGGCGGTGGCTGGGTCAGCAGGTAGCCGCTGATGTAGCGCGCGGCCAATCCACGGGAGCGTACGCAAGCGAGCATCAGGTGAGCAAAGTCCTGACAGACCCCACGTCGGCGCTCCAGCACTTCCACCAATGGCGTCGCCACCTGGGTAGCTTCAGCATCGAAGGTGAATTCGCTGAAGATTTTCTCCATCAGCGCCTGCACGCCGAGCAACAACGGTCGACCGGGTGGAAAACAGCTTTGCGAGAACTCGACGAAGTTTCTCTTCAAATGCACATACGGCGATTCAAACCGGTATCGGCAGGCTTCGAGCAATTCTGGCGACAACGGTTGGCTGCTGTAGGTCAGCGCGCTTCGCGTATGTTCCCACGCCGGAGACCGGCTGAAGTCCGGCACAGGTCGGGACAACACTTCGATGGTGAGACTGGCGTTGACCAGCAACTCATCGTGGGGACGCTCGAACGCCAGCCGGGTCAGCGGATTGCCGAATACGTCCAGCTCATCGCGACGTGAGTTCGGCTGCGGACTGATCTGCAATTGCCGGTCGGTGCAGCGCTGCCAGGCACAAGGCCGCGGCCACAAATGCGCCAGTTGCTGGGCCAGGGACACCGGGCTGTCGTAGTGATAATGGGTGTCGTGGAAAATCTGGTAGCGGGCGCTCATCAGACGGACACCGTGCGCTGGCTGACATCGTCGACATGGGCAAAATGCCGTAGCGCCAGGCGATCGGAAACTTGCCCGCTGGCATCGGCGATCTCCTGCAACAGTGCCGCCAGCCCTTCGATGGCGGCGCGAACACTGGCGTCGCCGAACAGAGGGTTTTCCAGGCACCCCAGATCGAATCGCGCCAGACGCTCGACCAATTGCGGCAGTACAGTTTCACGCGGTACGCCAAAGTCGTCGTTGAGACGCTTGAGGGTGCGCGTCACCAGTTTCAACTGGAACAACACGGCGTGAGGGTTCTGCTCGTCGAGCAACAACAGGTCGAGCACCGGGACCAGTTGCGCGACCGCCAGATAGCGCGACCGGTAGGTGATGCTGCTGTTGCCCAGTTCCAGTAACCATTCCAGCCCGGCCTGATCGAAGACCCCGGTGCCTCGCAGGAACGCCGCCAGGCTGCCGCTGAGAAATTGCAGGCGCTCGATCCGCCGGCCAATCATCAGGAAACGCCAGCCTTCATCCCGGGTCATGTCGTCCAGGGCAAAACCGGACAGCGCCGCGAGGGACATCACCAGACGGTTGAGGAAATCCAGCAACTCGCCGAAGTCCGGTTCTTCGGTTTCCAGCTCCATGGCTTCGCGCTGCAACTCCACCAGCGCCTGCCAGTTTTCCCGCGAGAGCTTGCCGCGCACTTGCGAAGCGGCCCACTGCAAGCGTTGCAAGTTGGACCGCAGGCTGAACGGCCAGTCGTCACCGAGTAATGCTGCCAACAGGCGTTCGGGTAATTCGCCCTCATCGGGCAGCAGCATCAACCGTTCGCCGAGATCGACTGCGGCCTGCAAGGCTTGCGGGTCGTCGCCGTCGACATAGCGCGCGAGCATGATGCGCAGCAAACGGGCACTGTCGTCGCAACGTTCGCAGTAACGACCAAACCAGAACAGGTTTTCCACCACCCGCGATGGCAGATACGGATCGCGCCGCACCAGATCATGCACACCGATGTTGCGCTGGGCCTTCCATTGTTCGCCGCTGGGCGCACGATCGCCCAGGACCCAGGTGTCCTTGCTGGCGCCGCCGCGCTGCATCGACACCACTTCGGCATCGGCTTGCGCGGCGACCCGGGTCAAGCCACCGGGCAACACCCGATATCCCTCGCGGCTGGCCACCGCGTACACGCGCATGCCGATGGCCCGGGGTTGCAGTTGACCGTCTTCGGCTTGCCAGATCGGTGCCTGGGACAATTGCGCAAGTTCTTGCGCCACATAGGCATAAGGACGCGCTTGCATGCGCTCGGCGAGCTCCTGGCGCTGTTTTTCACTCAAGTCGCGGCCAAATACCGGTGCAAAGCTCTGGGACGGAAATGCCGGTTTGATCAGCAGTTCCGGCAGTTTTTCCAGGGCCTGGGCCAATACCGGCGCTTCACCGCACCACCAGGTGGCGATGGACGGCAGGATCAATTCTTCGCCGAACAGGAATTGATTGATCTTCGGCAGGAAACCCAACAAACCTGGCGACTCCAGCACACCACTGCCGAGCGCGTTGGCTACCAGCACACGCCCCTGCCGCACCGCTTCCAGCAGGCCCGGCACGCCGAGGGCCGAATCAGTGCGCAGTTCCAGCGGGTCGCAGAAGTCATCGTCGAGCCGACGCATGATCGCGTGCACCCGCCGCAGCCCACTCAGGGTCTTCAGGTAGACAGTGGCATCGCGCACCGTCAGGTCACCGCCCTCCACCAGCGGATAACCGAGCTGTCGAGCCAGGTACAGATGTTCGAAATAGCTTTCGTTGAAACGTCCTGGTGTCAGCAGCACCACCAAAGGCGCATCCCCGTCACTCGGGGCCTGACGGACCAGGGTTTCCTGCAAGGTGCGGAAGAACCCGGCCAAGTGCTGCACTTTCATATCGCGGTACAGCTCGGGAAAGGCCCGGGACACGATGGTGCGGTTTTCCAGCGCATACCCGGCACCCGAAGGCGCCTGGGTACGGTCCGCCGTGACCCACCAGCGGCCATCGGGTGTGCGCGCCAGATCCACGGCATACAGATGCAGAAAGGCCCCGTCAGGCGGGCTGATGCCCTGACAGGGCCAAAGGAAATTGTTGTGACCGAACACCAGCTCGGCGGGCAGCAGCCCCTCGGCAATCAGCCGTTGCGGACCGTAAAGGTCAGCCAGCACGGCATTGAGCAAACGCGCCCGCTGCGCGACTCCGGCCGACAACTGCTGCCAATCATCAGCCGCGATGACGTGGGGTAGCAGGTCCAGCTCCCACGGCCGGTCAGCGCCCTTGGGGTCGGCATAGACGTTATAGGTAACGCCGTTTTCCTGGATCTGCCGGGTCAACAGGGCCTGACGCTGCACCAGTTGTGCCGGCGTGCTGCGTTGCAACTGCTCGAACAGCCGGCGCCAGTGCGGGCGCACGGCGCCACTGGCGTCGAGCAGTTCGTGATAGGTGCCCGCCGTCAGCGGGTAGCGGTCTAGCAGGTCAGGCATGGAAAGCTCGGCAGACAGCAATGATCGGTCAGACTAGCGCAGGCTCGTGACGCCCGGATATACGAAAAATCCGAGCGTCGCGGACGGTTTAGAAACGTCGTAAATCGAGCGTCATCGGTAGCTCATCGTTAATGTCCAGATGGGGTACGGGCAGTTTCCCCGGCGTGTGTCCGATGCGGAAGAAGCGCGCCATCCGCCGGCTCTCGGCCTCGTTGGCATTGACCGGCAAGCTGTCGTAATTGCGCCCGCCCGGATGGGCGACGTGGTACTGGCAGCCGCCCAGCGAACGCTGCATCCAGGTATCGAGCAGGTCAAATACCAGCGGCGCGTGAACCGGGATAGTCGGCTGCAGGCAGTTGGCCGGTTGCCAGGCACGAAAACGCACGCCCGCGACGAATTCGCCTACACGCCCAGTGGGCTGCAATGGAACAGGAATACCGTTGCAGGTCAGCAGGTAACGCTGGGGCGGCAAGCCGCTGAGCTTGACCTGCAAACGCTCCAGCGATGAATCCACGTAACGCACCGTGCCGCCCATGGCGCCCTCTTCACCCAGCACGTGCCAGGGCTCGAGCGCCTGGCGCAGTTCCAGGGCAATACCACTGACGGCGTAATCGCCCACCTTGGGAAAACGGAACTCCAGATGCGCGGCGAACCATTCAGCCCGTACCGGATAACCGGCGGCGTTGAGGTCGACGATGACATCGGCAAAATCCTGCTCGATAAAGTGCGGCAACAGGAAGCGATCGTGCAGTTCCGTGCCCCAGCGCGCCAGTTTTGGCGGTGCATAGGGCTCGCGCCAAAACCGTGCCACCAGCGCCCGCAGCAACAATTGTTGCGCCAGGCTCATGCGGGAATGGGGCGGCATCTCAAATGCCCGCAGCTCCAGCAATCCGAGGCGGCCGGTGGCGCCGTCCGGCGAATAGAGTTTGTCGATGCAGAACTCGGCGCGGTGGGTGTTGCCGGTGACATCGATCAGCAGGTTGCGCAGCAGTCGATCCACCAGCCATGGCGGACACTCCTCACCCGCTTCAGGCATCTGCGCGAAGGCGATTTCCAGTTCGTACAAGGCATCGTTGCGCGCTTCGTCGACGCGGGGCGCCTGGGACGTCGGGCCGATGAACAGTCCGGAAAACAGGTAGGACAAGGACGGGTGGTTGTGCCAGTAGCTGATCAGGCTGCGCAGCAGATCCGGGCGACGCAGAAACGGCGAGTCCCCCGGGGTCGCGCCACCCAGCACGAAATGGTTACCGCCGCCCGTACCGGTGTGCCGGCCGTCGATCATGAATTTCTCGGTGGTCAGGCGGGTCTGGCGCGCTTCTTCGTAGAGGAACTCGGTGCGTTCGACCAATTCATCCCAAGTCGCGGACGGCTGCACGTTGACCTCGATCACCCCCGGGTCCGGGGTGATGCGGAAGTTGCTCAGGCGGGGATCGCTCGGCGGCTCATAGCCCTCCAGCAATACCGGGCACATCAGTTCCTCAGCGGTGGCTTCGATGGCCGCGACCAATTCGAGATAATCCTCCACCCGCTCCAGCGGCGGCATGAACAGGTACAACCGGCCTTCCCGCGCCTCGGCACAGAAGGCCGTGCGGGTCAGCCAGTCGGCGGATTCGTCGATTTTGGGCGCGCGCTCTTCTGCGACTGCTGCGCCCTGCCTCTGAAGCTGGCCGGTGTCAGGCAGCGGCGGGAACGCCTGATTCGGATCTTGCGCATGAATGAATGGATATTCCGCCGCTTTCACCCAGGGTTGCGACCCCAGCGGCAAGCGATAGCCCAGCGGCGAGTCTCCCGGCACCAGTCGGCAGTGCTCGTCGCGCAGATACCAGCGGCCGCTCTGCCACTGATCGCCCTTGGCGGTGCGCGCCAGCGGCAGAACCTGGCCAATCACCTTGTCCAACCCCTGGCTGAACACTTTGCGCAGACGTGCCCGCTCCAGCGGCTCCTCCAGACGGGAATCTTCGGCGCTGACGTTTTGCGGCAGCATCCCTTCGCGCCAGAGGTAATAGAAATTGTCTTCGTAGGCTGGAAAAACGAAGCGTGTCGGAAGTTTCAGGCGTTCGGCGACACTCGCCAGAAAACGTCCGGCCAGCGCGCCATCGGCGCCGTAGTCTTGTTGTTCGTCGGCGATCAGCGCGCTGTTGTGCCAGATCGGCACGCCGTCGCGGCGCCAGTAACAATTGAGCGACCAGCGCGGCAGTTGCTCGCCGGGGTACCACTTGCCTTGCCCGAAATGCACCAGCCCATTGGGCGCGTAGTGTTTACGCATGCGCTGGAACAGTTCGGCGGACAACCGCCGTTTATCCGGCCCCAGTGCCGCGGTATTCCACTCGGCGCCGTCCGGGTCATCGATGGACACAAAGGTCGGCTCGCCGCCCATGGTCAGGCGCACATCGCCTTCCAGCAAGTCGGCATCGATCTGTCGGCCCAGGGCTTGAATTGCCAGCCACTGGTCTTCGGTGTAGGGCTTGGTGACCCGTGGCGCCTCCCAAATCCGCTCCACGGACATTTCGTGGCTGAACTCGCACTCGCACGGTTCCACCAGGCCACTGATCGGCGCCGCAGAAGACGGATCGGGACTACAAGCCAACGGAATATGTCCTTCACCGGCAAACAGCCCGGAGGTTGCGTCCAGGCCGATCCAGCCGGCACCGGGCAAGTACACCTCGCACCAGGCGTGCAGGTCGGTGAAATCCACTTCGGTGCCGGACGGACCGTCGAGACTTTTGACGTCGGCGGTCAGCTGGATCAGGTAACCCGACACGAAGCGCGCTGCCAGCCCCAGGTTACGCAGCAGTTGCACCAACAACCATGCCGAGTCGCGGCAGGAACCCGAGGCGTGTTCGAGGGTGTGTTCCGGCGTCTGCACGCCGGGCTCCATGCGAATCAGGTAGTCGATGTCTTCGCTCAGGCGCTGGTTGAGCGCGACGAGGAAGTCCACGGCGGGCAACGGTGTGCGGTCGATGCCGTCCAGATAGGCCTTGAATTTCGGCGTCAGCGGCAGGGTTTCCAGGTACGGCGCCAGTTCCTTGCGCTCATCTGCGGCATACGTGAAGGGGATCTTTTCCGCGTAGGGTTCGAGGAAGAAGTCGAACGGATTGAAGATCGCCATCTCCGCCAGCAGATCGACCTCGATCCGCAGCTCTTCGGTTTTTTCCGGGAACACCAGCCGCGCCAGGTAATTGCCCTGAGGGTCCTGCTGCCAGTTGATGAAGTGCTGCTCGGGCGAGACTTTCAGCGCATAAGACAGAATCCGCGTGCGGCTGTGGGCGGCAGGACGCAGGCGAACAATCTGCGGACCCAGCTCGACAGCGCGGTCATAGCGGTAATGCGTGACATGGTGCAATGCGACATGAATCGACACGGCGTGCCTCCTGCGAGCCTTGAGCGTATGGGAAAGCGCGCAAGACTTATGCCATCGCGCATTACTGGCGCTTTCTTCGGTTGCCTGAGGCAGTACAGCACCAAAACCGGGCGATGCAGGAAAATGGGTTGATTATGTTGCACGTAAATGTGGCGAGTGGGGTTTCGCCTGGGAAGCTCTTTGGTGAATGTACCGCCCTCTTCGCGAGCAGACTCGCTCCCACAGGAGAAATGCATTTCATTGTGGGAGCGAGCCCGCTCGCGAAGAGGCCAGTTGCCATAACCCACTCTCGGGCTGTGATACAGCTTTTACTCTTCCCGGAATGCAAAACGCCAACCCGAAGGTTGGCGTTCTGTTCAGCGCAGGCGAGGTTTAGCGCGGGACGACCGGTTTGCGAGCCGGCTTCGGCCCCTTGCCCTTGGCCGCGTCCTTGCGCTCCTTGGCCGCCTGCTGGTTGCGGGCGAACGCCGCCGCCTTGGCCTGTTCGCGTTTGTCCCACGGGTTGCCGCCATCGCTGGCACGCGGTGGCAGGCCAGTGTGCTGGGTGAGGATCTTGGTGGTCTTCTCTTTCGCGGCCACTTTATGGCTGCCGGCCGGCGTCGAGTTCTTGCGACGGGCGCTCTGGTAGCTGTCAGTCGATGGCTGGTGCAAAGGAATCAATTGGTTCTTGCCCGGCCCGATCAGGTCGGCGCGGCCCATGCGGGTCAGTGCTTCACGCAGCATCGGCCAGCCTTTCGGGTCGTGATAACGCAAGAACGCCTTGTGCAGACGACGCTGCTCCTCGCTCTTGACGATGGTCACCGCGTCACTCTTGTAGGTGACCTTGCGCAGCGGGTTCTTGCCCGAGTGGTACATCGCGGTGGCGGTGGCCATCGGCGACGGGTAGAACGCCTGCACCTGGTCGGCACGGAAACCGTTGCCCTTGAGCCACAGGGCCAGGTTCATCATGTCTTCATCGGTGGTGCCCGGGTGGGCGGCGATGAAATACGGAATCAGGTACTGCTCCTTGCCCGCTTCCTTGGAGTACTTCTCGAACATGCGCTTGAACTTGTCATAGCTGCCGATGCCCGGTTTCATCATCTGGTTGAGCGGACCTTCCTCGGTGTGTTCCGGGGCGATCTTCAGGTAGCCGCCGACGTGGTGGGTCACCAGCTCTTTAACGTATTCCGGCGACTCGACCGCGAGGTCATAACGCAAGCCGGAAGCGATCAGGATCTTCTTCACACCCGGCAATTCACGGGCACTGCGGTACAGCTGGATCAGCGCCGAGTGGTCGGTGTTCAGGTTCGGGCAGATACCCGGGAACACGCACGATGGCTTGCGGCACGCGGATTCGATTTCCGGGCTCTTGCAGGCGATGCGGTACATGTTCGCGGTCGGGCCACCGAGGTCGGAGATCACGCCGGTAAAACCGGGAACCTTGTCGCGAATTTCTTCGATTTCGCGAATGATCGACTCGTGGGAACGGTTCTGGATGATCCGCCCTTCGTGCTCGGTGATCGAGCAGAAGGTGCAGCCGCCGAAGCAGCCACGCATGATGTTCACCGAGAAACGGATCATGTCGTAGGCCGGGATTTTCTCCTTGCCATACGCCGGGTGCGGAATGCGGGCGTAAGGCATACCGAACACGTAGTCCATTTCTTCGGTGGTCATCGGAATCGGTGGCGGGTTGAACCAGACATCGACTTCGCCGTGCTTCTGCACCAGCGCGCGGGCGTTGCCCGGGTTGGTTTCCAGGTGCAACACACGGTTGGCGTGGGCGTAGAGCACCGCGTCGTTGCGGACCTTTTCCACCGACGGCAGACGGATCACGGTCTTGTCGCGGGTCATGCGCGGGCTCGCCAGGATCTGTACGACCTTGGCTTCCTGCGGATCTTCAACCGGCCCCTTTTCCTGCTCGATGGCACAGGCCTGGGTGTCCTGGGTGTTCACGTACGGGTTGATGATCTTGTCGATCTTGCCCGGACGGTCGATGCGCGTGGAATCGACCTCGTACCAGCCTTGCGGCGTGTCACGACGGATGAACGCCGTCCCGCGCACGTCGGTGATGTCTTCGATCTTGTGACCGTAGGACAGACGCTGGGCGACCTCGACGATCGCGCGCTCGGCGTTGCCATAGAGCAGGATGTCGGCGCTGGCGTCGATCAGGATCGAGTTGCGCACGCGGTCCTGCCAGTAGTCGTAGTGAGCGATGCGGCGCAGCGACGCTTCGATGCCGCCGAGCACGATCGGCACGTGCTTGTAGGCTTCCTTGCAGCGCTGGCTGTAGACCAGGCTGGCGCGGTCCGGACGCTTACCCGCCATGCCACCTGGCGTGTAGGCATCGTCGGAACGGATTTTCTTGTCCGCGGTGTAGCGGTTGATCATCGAGTCCATGTTGCCGGCCGCGACACCGAAGAACAGGTTCGGCTCGCCGAGCTTCATGAAGTCGTCTTTGGACTGCCAGTTCGGCTGGGCAATGATCCCGACGCGGAAGCCCTGGGACTCCAGCAGCCGGCCGATGATCGCCATGCCGAACGACGGGTGATCGACGTAGGCATCACCGGTGACGATGATGATGTCGCAGGAATCCCAGCCGAGCTGATCCATCTCCTCCCTGCTCATTGGCAGGAACGGCGCTGGCCCGAAACATTCGGCCCAGTACTTGGGATAGTCAAATAACGGCTTGGCTGCTTGCATGTCGATAACCGGTGTTGGCTTTCATTGAATTTCGCGGGCGCGGAATATAGCACAAATTTTGACCAATTCCGACGGCTGTGGTCGGAAATTGGTGGAAGCTCTGGCACACGCAACCCATGTGGCGAGGGAGCTTGCTCCCGCTCGACTGCGAAGCAGTCGCAAAACCAGCAAATGCGGTGTGTCTGAATCAGTACCGTTGCAGGTATTGGGGCTGCTGCGCAGCCCAGCGGGAGCAAGCTCCCTCGCCACAGAGGCCCCGCATCAACAGTTACTCGTCGTCGTCGAAGTTATAGCTGCCCGGCGCGAGGTTCTCGAATCGGGTGTACTTACCGATAAAGGCCAGGCGGATAAAGCCGATCGGCCCGTTCCGCTGCTTGCCGATGATGATCTCGGCAATGCCCTTGTGCTCGGTTTCCGGGTGATACACCTCGTCGCGGTACACGAACATGATCACGTCGGCGTCCTGCTCGATCGCTCCGGATTCCCGCAAGTCGGAGTTCACCGGGCGTTTGTTTGGCCGCTGTTCCAGGGAGCGGTTGAGCTGCGAGAGCGCCACCACCGGGCAGTTGAATTCCTTGGCCAGGGCTTTCAGGGATCGGGAGATCTCGGAAATCTCGTTGGTCCGGTTGTCACCGCTTGAACCCGGGATCTGCATCAGCTGCAGGTAGTCGATCATGATCAGGCCGACATCACCGTGTTCGCGCACCAGACGGCGAGTTCGGGCGCGCATTTCCGACGGACTGATGCCCGCGGTATCGTCGATGAACAGCTTGCGGTCGTTGAGCAGGTTGACCGCCGAGGTCAGGCGCGGCCAGTCGTCGTCTTCCAACTGACCGGAACGCACCTTGGTCTGGTCGATGCGGCCGAGGGAAGACAGCATACGCATGATCAGCGATTCGCCTGGCATCTCGAGGGAGTACACCAGGACGGCCTTCTCGCTGCGCAGCACGGCGTTTTCCACCAGGTTCATCGCAAAGGTGGTTTTACCCATGGACGGACGGCCGGCGACGATGATCAGGTCGGCCGGTTGCAGGCCGCTGGTTTTCTCGTCGAGGTCGGTGTAGCCGGTGGACAGGCCGGTGATGGCGTTGTCGGTATTGAACAGGGTGTCGATGCGGTCGATGGCCTTGGTCAGCAGGTCGTTGACGCCCACCGGGCCACCGGTTTTTGGCCGCGCTTCGGCAATCTGAAAGATCTGGCGCTCGGCTTCGTCGAGAATCTCGGCGGCGGTACGGCCTTCCGGATTGAAAGCGCTATCGGCGATTTCGGTGCTGATGCCGATCAATTGACGCAATGTCGCCCGTTCGCGAACGATCTGCGCATAGGCCTTGATGTTGGCGACGGACGGCGTATTTTTCGCCAGTTCGCCGAGGTAACCGAGGCCGCCGACCTGTGAAGTCTGACCTTCCTTGTCCAGTTGCTCGGACAGGGTCACGACGTCGATCGGCATGTTCTGATCGGCCAATTTGGCGATCGCACGGAAAATCAGACGGTGGTCATGCCGATAGAAATCGCCGTCGGAGACCTGATCGAGCACGCGCTCCCAGGCGTTGTTGTCCAGCATCAGACCACCGAGCACAGCCTGTTCGGCCTCGATGGAATGCGGCGGCACCTTCAGCGCGGCGGTTTGCAGGTCGTATTGCTCGGGAGCTAAGATTTCGTTCATGGCCACTTGGTTTTTTTTGGAAAGCAGGAATGTAAAAACTGGGATGCCAGAAAGACAAAGGGCACGACCTGTAAACAGGATCGTGCCCGATGTTACCGGCAAGCACCCGAGGGTGCCAGCCGACAAGTGCTGCTTAAGCTGCTACCACGACAACGCGTACGGTGGCTTCAACTTCGGCGTGCAGGTGCACGGCTACGTCGAATTCGCCTACGTTGCGGATGGTGCCGTTCGGCAGACGAACTTCGCTCTTCTGCACTTCAACGCCGGAGGCGGTCAGTGCGTCAGCGATGTCGTGAGTACCGATCGAACCGAACAGCTTGCCTTCGTCGCCAGCGGTGGCAGTGATGGTCACTTCCAGCTCGGCCAGTTGGGCAGCGCGGCTTTCAGCCGATGCTTTGCGATCTGCTGCAGCTTTTTCCAGCTCAGCGCGACGCTCTTCGAACGCAGCCAGGTTGGCTGGGGTCGCAGCGGTAGCTTTGCCGTAAGGCAGCAGGTAGTTACGACCGTAACCAGCCTTAACGTTCACTTTGTCACCCAGGTTGCCCAGGTTGGTGACTTTTTCCAGAAGGATCAGTTGCATGTGAAAATCCTCTTAACTTTTAACCTTCACCGTTCGCGTTATCGGCATCTTTCGGTGCCGAACGACCGCGAAAATCAATCAGGCTGTCGACGATGGCCAGGACCACCAGCAACGGATAGATCAGTTGCATGAACAGCAACAGCGTCACGTACAACCCCACCAGCCAGAACCTGGCCAGTCGCTTCTGCGCCACCAGCCCGTGAATCAGGGCCAGCCCGGCGAACACCAGCGGTACGCTGCACAACGGCGTCAACATGGCCATCTGCGGACCGATGTTCGGCCCCAGAAGCATGCACGCCAGCAGCAACATCGCCGGCAACAGCGGGAAGCGGATGGCGCGAAACTCGCGACCAAAACCGCCCGGGTTGTACAACAACGCCTGCCAGTAGCGCCCGACAAGCAGGCTCAGCAAGCTGACGATTTGCAACAACGCCGCAATCAGGCCGGTCAGGACCGGTGCAATCAGGGACGCGAAACGCGCTTGTTCGTCTACCGACAACTTCTGGTAGACATCGCCGAGTAGCGACGGCATGACTTTGATCAAAGCCTGCGCCAGCATCTCGATCTGGGGAGCAAAAGCTGTCCCCAACACCACTGAAAACACCACTCCCATCGCTATGCTGACCAGCAGCACGCGGTTCCAGGACTCGCTTGCGCGCAAAACCAACGCAAGGCTCGCAGACCCCAGCAGCACCAGAAGTGCACGTGGGTCGTCGGAGTAAAGCCACCAGGCCAATGCCGGCAGCAGTCCCAGAGCAAGAACGCCCAGGGCGTCCCTCAATCCGCGCCGCAGGAGCACAAGGCATCCGGCGGCAGCACCCAACCAATACAACAACGGCAATGCCGCGCATCCAGCCACTACCAGAGTGGCCTGCATACGGCCGCGCATGATGAACTCAGCTATGGCCCGCATGCATTCAATCCTTTGCTACGTGTCGACTGCCCGGTCTCAGCGGCCGTGGCTGTCGGTGTAGGCCAGCAGGGCCAGGAAGCGGGCGCGCTTGATAGCGGTGGCCAGCTGACGCTGATAACGAGCTTTGGTACCGGTGATGCGGCTTGGAACAATTTTGCCGGTCTCGGATACGTAGGCTTTCAGAGTGTTGAGATCTTTGTAATCGATCTCTTTCACGTCTTCAGCGGTGAAGCGGCAGAATTTACGACGACGGAAGAAACGTGCCATTTGATAGGCTCCTTAAAAGGTCCGTGGATTACTCGTCAGCGTTATCGCTGTTGTCGCTGTCATCACTGTCAACGCTTTCAGCGCCTTCGTGCTCAGGACGGTCGCGACGCTCACGGCGCTCACTGCGGTTTTCTTCAGCCTTGAGCATCTCGGACTGGCCGGTAACGGCTTCGTCGCGACGGATGACTAGGTTACGGATCACTGCATCGTTGTAGCGGAAGTTGTCTTCCAGCTCGGCCAGGGCCTTGCCAGTGCACTCAACGTTCAGCATCACGTAGTGAGCCTTGTGAACATTGTTGATTGCGTAGGCCAGTTGACGACGGCCCCAATCTTCCAGACGGTGGATTTTGCCGCCGTCTTCTTCGATCAGCTTGGTGTAACGCTCAACCATGCCGCCGACTTGCTCGCTTTGATCCGGGTGGACCAAAAAGATGATTTCGTAATGACGCATGAATGCTCCTTACGGGTTGTAGCCTGCCGCTCAAAAGCGGTCAGACAAGGAGTGAATGACACTTATGGACTTGCGGACGCTAGACACGTTGGTGCCTGCCATCACAGCAAGGGGCGCAATTGTAGAGAAGGGGCGAGAGAGGCGCAAGGTAATTGGTGATTATTTGAACAACCACACATTCATGCCACACCACAAAACACTGTGGGAGCGAGCTTGCTCGCTCCCACAGGGACTGCAACCGGATCAGGCTTTCTTGGCGGCAGCCTTGGCTTTGACACTGCGCTGGCGTTGCGCTTCGAACAGGCAAACGCCGGTCGCCACGGAAACGTTGAGACTGCTGACGCTACCGGCCATCGGCAGGTTCACCAGATAATCGCAATGCTCGCGGGTCAGGCGACGCATGCCCTTGCCTTCGGCGCCCATGATCAGGATGGTCGGACCGGTGAGATCCTGGTCATACAGACTGACCTCAGCCTCGCCGGCCGTACCGACAACCCACAAGCCGCGCTGCTGGAGCTTTTCCAGGGTGCGCGCCAGGTTGGTCACGGCAACGAGCGGAATCACTTCCGCCGCGCCGCAGGCGATTTTTCGTACAACCGGCGTCAGGGTAGCCGACTTGTCCTTCGGTACGATCACTGCCAGCGCGCCCGCCGCATCGGCGGAACGCAAGCAGGCACCGAGGTTGTGCGGATCGGTCACGCCGTCAAGCACCAGCAACAACGGCGCGCCGTCGGTGCGATCGAGCAGTTCGTCAAGCATTGCCTCGCCCCAGACCTGGCTCGGACTCACCTCCGCGACCACGCCTTGGTGCACGCCTTCAACCCAGGCGTCCATTTCGCGACGCTCGGCCTGACCGACCTGGACCCGGTTTTCGTTGGCCAGCTCAATCAGCGTCTGGACCCGAGGGTCATTGCGGCCTTCGGCCAGCCAGATCTGCTTGACGCGTTTCGGGTGGTGACGCAACAACGCTTCTACAGCATGAACGCCGTAGATCTTTTCCAACTGACTCATGGCTTGGCCTTAGGTTTACGCGCCCCGCCACTCTTGGCTGGAGCCGAGCCCGCTTTTGGCGGGCCTTTACGATGTTTGCTCGGTTTGGCTGGCTTGCCGCCGACGGCCTTGTCAGGCGCCGACCGACTGGTCTTTCCCCCAGACGCCGCTTTACCGCCACTTTTCGCACCGGCCAGCAACGCCTGTTTCATTTCACGACTTTTGCGCACTTCGGCGTTTTTCGCCGCGGCATCGCTCGGGCGATAGGCCTCGACAGCCTTTTCCTTGGCAGGACGGCGACCGGTTTTCGCCGGGGCCGGTTCTGCTTCGACTTTCGCTGCAGGCGCTGCACTTTCGGTACCGCGCTTTTTGCGGCCGATAGGCGCACTGATGGTTTTTTCAGCCATCTCGAAGTCGATCTTGCGCTCGTCGAGGTCGACGCGCATGACTCGCACTTCCACGGTGTCGCCCAGGCGGAAGCTGCGACCGGTGCGCTCACCGGCCAGACGGTGGTGCACAGGATCGAAGTGGTAGTAATCGCCCGGCAGCGCGGTGACATGCACCAAGCCTTCGACGTAGATATCGGTCAGCTCGACGAACAGACCAAAACCGGTCACGGCCGTGATCACACCTGGGAACGATTCGCCCACGCGATCCTTCATGAACTCGCACTTGAGCCAGTTCACCACATCACGGGTCGCTTCGTCGGCACGGCGCTCGCTCATCGAGCACTGCTCGCCGAGTTGCTCCAGGGCCGCTTCGTCGTACGGATAGATGCGCGCCTTCGGAATGGTCATCGCACCGGCACGGCGAACGTGCGGGGTGTTCTGCTTGGAATGGATCACGCTGCGGATTGCGCGATGCGTGAGCAAATCCGGGTAGCGGCGGATCGGCGAGGTGAAGTGGGTATAGGCTTCGTAATTCAGGCCGAAGTGGCCCTGGTTATCAGCGCTGTACACCGCTTGACTCAACGAACGCAGCATGACGGTCTGGATCAGGTGGAAATCCGGACGATCCTTGATACCGGCCAGCAATGCCTGGTAATCCTTCGGCGACGGACCATCCTTGCCTTTGTGCAGGGACAGGCCGAGCTCGCCGAGGAAGGCGCGCAGTTTTTCCAGACGCTCCGGCGGCGGACCATCGTGAACGCGGTACAACGCAGGAATTTCGTGCTTTTTCAGGAATTCGGCGGTGGCCACGTTGGCCGCCAGCATGCATTCCTCGATCAGCTTGTGTGCATCGTTGCGCACGGTCGGACGGATTTCGGCGATCTTGCGCTCGGAACCGAAGATGATCCGGGTTTCCTGGGTTTCGAAATCGATCGCGCCACGAACGTGACGGGCCGCCAGCAATACCTTGTACAGCGAGTACAGCTGCTTGAGGTGCGGCACGACGTCGGTGTATTCGCCGCGCAGCTTGCGCGCCTCGGTGGCCTTCGGCGTTTCGAGCATGGCGCTGACTTTGTTGTAGGTCAGGCGCGCATGGGAGTGGATCACCGCTTCGTAGAAGCAGTAGTCGGTCATTTCGCCGGACTTGGAGATGGTCATCTCGCAAACCATGGCCAGACGATCGACTTGCGGGTTCAGCGAGCACAAACCGTTGGACAGCTGCTCAGGCAGCATCGGGATCACGCGCTCGGGGAAGTACACCGAGTTGCCGCGAACCTGGGCTTCGGCATCCAGCGCCGAACCGAGCTTCACGTAGCTGGATACGTCGGCAATCGCCACATAAAGCTTCCAGCCGCCCGAGAACAGACGCAGCTTGCCCGGACGGGCTTCGCAATAGACCGCATCGTCGAAGTCGCGGGCATCTTCGCCGTCAATGGTGACGAACGGCAGATGACGCAGGTCGATGCGCTTCTCTTTGTCTTTCTCTTCGACTTCCGGCTTGAGCTTGCCGGCTTCCTTGAGCACGGCGTCAGGCCAGACGTGAGGAATGTCATAGGTACGCAGGGCGACGTCGATTTCCATGCCCGGCGCCATGTAGTTGCCCACGACTTCAACCACGTCGCCTTGCGGCTGGAAGCGTGGCGTCGGCCAGTGAGTGATCTTCACTTCGACGAACTGACCGATCTGCGCGTTGGCATTACGGCCCGGCGTCACCAGCACTTCCTGCTGGATCTTCGGGTTATCTGCGACGACGAAACCGATACCGCCTTCTTCGAAGTAGCGACCGACGATGGTCTCGTGCGCACGGGATACCACTTCGACGATCATGCCCTCACGGCGACCACGGCGATCCAGACCGGAAACACGCGCCAGGGCACGGTCACCGTCGAACACCAGGCGCATCTGCGCCGGGCTCATGAACAGATCGTCACTGCCGTCGTCCGGCACCAGGAAGCCGAAGCCATCGCGGTGACCGCTGATGCGGCCCAGGATCAGGTCAAGCTTGTCCACCGGCGCATAAGTGCCACGACGGGTATAGATGAGTTGAGCATCGCGCTCCATGGCGCGCAGGCGGCGGCGCAGGGCTTCGATCTGGTCTTCTGTGGTCAGACCAAACTCTTCGACCAGTTGCTCGCGGTTAGCAGGCGAACCCCGATCAGCAAGGTGCTGAAGGATCAGTTCGCGGCTAGGAATAGGGTTTTCATATTTTTCCGCTTCACGAGCGGCCTCGGGATCGAGGGACTGCCAATCGGCCATTAGAGAGTTTTCACCTTGTCTATATGCGGGTTAGTTTGGCATAGGCGTAATGAAACGGGAAATTTCAAGCTAAGACGACCCATCTAAAGCCCTGTATCGACACCGCAAAGCTGATTTGAAGACCGCTGGTGAAATTTTCCAGGTTTTTTTGGTGTCGGGGGTTTACAGTTAAAAAGACGCTCCGTATAGTGCGCGCCATCGACGACGGAGACGTTGCCGATACTGCCCAGATGGTGAAATTGGTAGACACGCCAGCTTCAGGTGCTGGTGACCGCAAGGTCGTGGAAGTTCGAGTCTTCTTCTGGGCACCAATTTCGAGCTTGAGATTAGATCAATTTCAAGGCTCACACAAAAACCCGCGAAAGCGGGTTTTTGCATTCTCGACCACTGGTTTATTAATTTTTAAAATCAGGGGTTTACAGATCAAAACGCTCTCCGTATAGTGCGCCACATCAACAGCGGCAACGCTGAAGATGAATGCCCAGATGGTGAAATTGGTAGACACGCCAGCTTCAGGTGCTGGTGACCTTACGGTCGTGGAAGTTCGAGTCTTCTTCTGGGCACCAATTCAAGTTCAAGGTTACGGCCTTGAATTTCACAAGAACCCGCGAAAGCGGGTTTTTGCGTTTCTGACCTCCAGAAATGTTCTCTACCGCCCTTCTGTAGGAGCGAGCCTGCTCGCGATGCACGCCCAGACAACACTGGCATGCAGGCACCCCGCGTTATCGTTGAAAACCATCGCGAGCAGGCTCGCTCCTACAGGGTCATCGGCAGCCTGTACCAAAAGGAAATCCAACCCGCAAGGCGCACTTGAGAAACAATATCGTTTATCATTGTTGCAAGTTTTTGCAATGCGACAGTGAGGAACCCTGCGAATGATGTTTCGAAATACCCTGCGCCGCGGCTTGACCATCACCCTGCTCGGCCTGACACTCGCCACCCCCCTCACCCAAGCCGCCGACCCGGTTTCCCTGACGCTCTACAACGGCCAACACAAAGAAGTCGGCGACGCGGTCGCCAAAGCCTTCGAAGCCAAGACCGGGATCCACGTCAATGTACGCAAAGGCAGCAGCAACCAGCTCGCCAGCCAGGTCGTCGAAGAAGGCGATCGCTCCCCTGCCGACGTGATCTACACCGAAGAATCGCCGCCATTGAACAAACTTGGCGAACAAGGCCTGCTAGCCAAGGCGGATGACGCCACGCTGGCCGTTCTGCCCAAGGAATACGTCGCCAGCAATGGCACCTGGATTGGCGTGACTGCCCGGGTGCGCGTCGTCGCCTACAACCCCAAGCTGATTGATGAAAAAGACCTGCCGACCTCGGTGATGGAATTCTCCAATCCCAAATGGCAAGGCAAGGTCGGCTTCGTGCCTACCAGCGGCGCCTTTCAGGAACAAGCCGTGGCAATCATCAAAGTGCACGGCATGGACGCTGCCGAAGAATGGCTAACCGGGCTGCGCGCATTCGGCAAGACCTACAGCAACAATATGGTCGCGCTCAAAGCCGTGGAAAATGGCGAAGTGGCCACCGTGCTGGTCAACAACTATTACTGGTTCGCCTTGCAGCATGAAAAAGGCCAGCTCGATTCGAAACTGCACTACTTCACCGGCGGCGACGTCGGCGGGCTGATCACCGTGTCCAGCGCAGCAGTCCTGAAATCCAGCAAACACCCAACAGAAGCACAGCAATTGCTCGCCTACATGGCCAGCGAGGAAGGCCAGCGCGTGATCACCCAGACCACCGCCGAATACCCGCTGCACAAAGGCATGGAATCTGATCGCGGGCTCAAGCCATTCAGCGAGCTGCAAGCACCGAAAGTCACGCCAGCCGACCTGGGCAATGCCGAAGAAGCCCTGGACCTGGAACGTGAAGTTGGCCTGAACTGATGAGCGCATCGCTTTCCGCGCATGGCGGGTACATGCCGCGGCGCAAGCGGCCGTCGATATGGCTGGTCCTACCGGTTTTGCTACTGGTGGTGCTCAGCCTGCTGCCGTTGGCCTATGTCGGGCTCAAGGCCTGGCAGGCAGGCTGGGCCGAGGCGCTGCATTTGCTGTGGCGCCCCTATGTGTTCGGACTGCTGCGCAACACTCTGGCGCTGATGGTCGGCGTGACGCTGGCCTGCGGTGCGATCGGCCTGTCGCTGGCGTGGCTGCTGGAGCGCAGCAGTCTGCCGGGGCGACGCCTGTGGGGCGTGATCCTGTGCCTGCCCTTTGCCGTACCGGCGTTTGTCAGCAGTTTCACCTGGGTTTCATTGAGCGCTCATTTCGAGGGACTCGGCGGGGCGATTCTGGTGATGACGCTCTCTAAATACCCGCTGATTTTCCTGCCGGTGGCGGCGACCCTGCGCAATCTCGACCCATCGCTGGAAGAGTCGGCGCGCACCCTGGGACAGAGCCGCTGGGGCGTGTTCTTCAAGGTCACCCTGCCCCTGCTCTGGCCGTCGCTGCTCGCCGGCTCCTTGCTGATTGCCCTGCACATGCTGGTGGAATTCGGCGCGCTGTCGATTATCGGCCTGCAAACCTTCACCACCGCGATCTATCAACAGTTCGAGCTCGAGTTCAGCAATGCCAACGCGGCAATGCTCTCCGCCGTGCTGCTGATGCTGTGCCTGGCGCTGCTGTGGCTGGAGCTGCGCGTTCGGGGCAAGGGTCGACACGTGCGCACCGGTCAGGGTGCGGCGCGCCGCGCAGAACAGGTTCAACTGGGCCCCTGGGCGGTGGCAGGACAGCTTTATTGCCTGCTGCTGGCAATCATTGGCAGCGGGATTCCGTTAGGGATGCTGGCTTACTGGCTGGCCGTCGGATCATCGGCGGCCTTTCCAATGGCAGCCATCGGCGAAGCATTGCTGTCATCCCTCGCGCTGTCGTTGGGTGGCGCTGCGGTGTGCCTGGTGCTGGCGGTGCCGGTCGGCCTGCTGGTCGTGCGCTACAAGGGCCAACTGGCGATCTGGGCCGAGCGTTTGCCGTATCTGCTGCACGCCCTGCCAGGACTGGTCATTGCCCTGACCCTGGTGTATTTCGCCCTGCACTACGTGCCGATGCTTTACCAGACTTCGGCATTGCTGCTGATCGCGTACGCCCTGCTGTTTCTGCCGCTGGCCCAGGCGCCGATCCGCACCGCCCTGAACAAGGCGGCACCGCAGCTTGAAGAAGCGGCACGCACACTGGGCGCCTCGTCTTTCAGTGCGTTCTGTCGAGTGACACTGCCGATCATTTTCCCGGCACTCGGCGCAGCTTTCGCCCTGGTGTTCCTGGATGCGATGAAAGAACTGACGGCGACCTTGCTGTTGAGTCCGACGGGGCTGAATACGCTGGCGACGGAAGTCTGGGCGCATACCGCGAATGTGGAATTTGCCGCGGCGGCGCCTTATGCGGCGTTGCTGATTCTGGTGTCGGGATTACCGGTCTATCTGCTGACGACCCGGATGTATCTGAGTCGCTAAAACCGTATTCGCGAGCAGGCTCGCTCCCACAGGGAAACGCATTCCAATGTGGGAGCGAGCCTGCTCGCGATGACGCCAGACCATTCAACACAAACCCTAAGCCCTGAACTGCCCCAGGCTCGCCTTCAACTGCGCCGCCAACCCATCCAGCACCTTACCGCTGGCCGTGGTCTCCACCACAGCTTGTGCGGCTTTCTCAGCCTGAGCATGAATGGTCTCGACCCGACCACGCACCGCCTGTGCGCCCTGAGCCTGATGCGCCGCAGCCTGGGTCGCCAGACCGATCGCCGCATGCACCTGCTCGACCGACGCCTGCACCGACTGCTGCAACCGTGCACTGTCACGCAGCACCACCAAACCTTCGTTGGCCTGGCGTCCGGCCTGACCGATTGCCGCGACCGCCTCGCGCGCGCCCTGCTGCAATGCCACGATATGCGCCTGGATATCGCCGGTGGAGCTCTGCGTCTTGCTCGCCAGTGCCCGCACTTCATCTGCCACCACCGCAAACCCGCGCCCGGTCTCACCGGCACGCGCCGCTTCAATCGCCGCGTTCAGCGCCAGCAGGTTGGTCTGCTCGGCGATGCCGTGAATTACCGTCAACACCACTTCAATCTGCTCGCTTTGCTGCGCCAGGCGCTCGATCACTTGGGCGCCGGTATTGACCTGCCCCGCCAGCTCCTCGATCAGGCTGCCGACTTTCGCCGAGGTCCGGGTGTTTTCATCGGTGGCCTGACGAATCTCCACCACCTGCTTGAGCGCCGCCTGCATGGCATGGCTTTCCGACTGCGCCTCATCCGCCATTTGCGACAGGGCACGCAAACTCTCCGCCACTTCGTCGCGCTGCATGCCAGCCGCTGCGTCCGCACCCGCGTTGCGCAGGGTCATGGCACCAATCTCGACGCCGGTACGCTGAGCCACATCGCCCGCCTCACGCACGATCGGCTGCAACTTATCCACAAAGCGATTGACCGCCGAGGCCATGTCGCCGATTTCGTCCTTGCTGTTGATCTGCACACGCTTGGTCAGATCGCCCTCGCCCGCGGCCAGGTCATCCATGGCAACGATCAGCATTTTCAGGCGATTGACCACTCGACGACCGAGCACCACCGCCAGCAACAGGAGGACACCAAAACCCACGACTGCCAGACACACGCCGATGCGCCAGCGCAATGTTGCAGCCGCTTCCTGTACGGTGCTGGTGGTGTTGGCTTTCATTTCAGCCGCTGTGGACTGCGCGGACTGCAGACGCGCGCGCATCGCCGTTGCGCTGTCGGCAGCCGCGCCTTTGAGGCTGTCGCCGACCAGTTGATCGCTGCTGGCGATCAAGGCCGAGAAGCGCTTGTCGAGGGCTGCGAGATCAGTCTCCACGGAAGCCGTCGAGACCCCCATCAGGACCTTGCCGATTTCCACGCCATTGGGGTTGATCGAGGCCTCGATGTAGAAGACCGAAGGATCGTTCTTCGCTGCATCCAGCACCTTGTCGAGCGCCCGCTCGCCCTGGCCTTTTTCCAGCAGTGCCTTGTTGATCGGGTTTTCCCGGTTGAGGTAGCGCGTCAGGTGCTGACCGGTAGCGTCGTCATACACCACGAACAGCACATTGGGATTGCGCTGGGCCCGGCGGGCGAATTCGGACAGCGTCGGAACGTCGTTGTCCCACATGGCGCGGGGCGCGACCGAAGCCAGAAGCTGCGCCATATCGTTGGCGGAGTCCTTCAGGTCCTTTTCCAGGGTCGAACGCAGTTGCGCCTGCTCTTCCTCAAGGCGTGAGGACAAACCGGCCGTGAGGCGCTGACGTGTACTGGTAGAAAGGCTGTCCAGACTGGACGTGACTTCACGCCCGGCCTGCTCGAGCTCGGCGGAAAGTTTTTGACTGTCCGCGCCCAGGCGTGTGCCCAGATCGGCTTCGAGCGCCGTCACCGTGCTCCGGGTCAGAGCAACAGCCACCAGCACCTGCACCAAAAGGGCGATACCCAGGGTAACGAACACAGGCCGCAACAAACGGCTTTGTAACAGTGAGAGAACGGCCGACACTGTGAATCCCTCTACTTGGACGCCATTAATTTGATGGCATTCTTTTGAAGATATTTACAGCAAAGGTCATGCCGTCCTACAGACAAATACGACAAAGGCCCCGATTAAGGAGCCTTTGTGTTTTACATCAACGACTTATCAAGCAAACGGATGACGCAGAACGATGGTTTCGTTGCGGTCCGGGCCCGTCGAAATAATGTCGATCGGTGCACCGATCAGCTCTTCAACGCGCTTGATGTAGGCACGGGCGTTAGCTGGCAGCTCTTCCAGGGTTTTGGCACCCACGGTCGACTCGGTCCAGCCCGGCACTTCTTCGTACACAGGCTGCAGGCCCACGTAGCTGTCAGCATCAGTCGGGGCAACGGCCTTGCCTTCTGCGTCTTTGTAGCCGACGCAGATGTTGATGGTTTCCAGACCGTCGAGCACGTCCAGCTTGGTCAGGCAGATGCCCGAGATGCTGTTCACATCGATAGCGCGACGCAGGATAACAGCGTCGAACCAGCCACAACGACGAGCACGGCCGGTAGTTGCGCCGAACTCGTGACCTTGTTTAGCCAAGTGCGCACCGACTTCGTCGAACAGCTCTGTCGGGAATGGACCCGAACCTACACGCGTGGTGTAAGCCTTGGTGATGCCCAGGATGTAGTCCAGGAACATAGGGCCGACACCCGAACCGGTAGCAACGCCGCCAGCGGTGGTGTTGGAGCTGGTCACGTACGGGTAGGTACCGTGGTCGATGTCCAGCAGGGAGCCTTGGGCGCCTTCGAACATGATGTCTTTGCCAGCACGACGCAGGTCGTGCAGCTCGGCCGTCACGTCCAGCATCAGCGGCTTGAGCAGCTCAGCGTATTCCTTGCACTCGGCCAGGGTCTTGTCGAAGTCGATGGCTGGCTCTTTGTAGTAACCCACCAGCATGAAGTTGTGGTAATCCACCAGTTCACGCAGCTTGTCTTCAAAGCGCGGCATGTTGAGCAGGTCGCCCACACGCAGGCCACGACGTGCAACCTTGTCTTCGTAGGCCGGGCCGATGCCGCGACCGGTGGTACCGATCTTCAGCTCGCCACGGGCCTTTTCACGGGCCTGGTCCAGCGCAACGTGGAAGGACAGGATCAGCGGGCAGGACGGGCTGATACGCAGGCGCTCGCGCACCGGCACACCTTTTTCTTCCAGCTTGGTGATCTCGCGCAGCAGGGCGTCAGGTGCAACCACCACGCCGTTGCCGATCAGGCACTGCACGCCTTCGCGCAGCACGCCCGACGGGATCAGGTGCAAGACGGTTTTTTCGCCATCGATCACCAGAGTGTGACCCGCGTTGTGGCCACCCTGGTAGCGCACTACGGCGGCAGCATGTTCGGTCAGCAGATCAACGATCTTGCCTTTGCCCTCATCACCCCATTGGGTGCCCAGGACTACGACATTCTTACCCATAACACTTGTCCTCATTCGCGCAAACTTGGTGCCGGCGGCAGCCGGCGGGAAAACTCAAGAAGCCAGTGGCGATACTTGCCAAAGCCCGTTCTGCTGAATCAATTGCCGGTCGCAGTCCGCTTCACGGGCGGCGGCCAAAGGTTGTCCAGGCAAAGCCTGAACGACACGCTGACCCTCACTGCGCAACTGGCAAACCTGCTGCCAGAGTGCCGCATCCGTACTGTCAGGCATCCAGATACCGCCAGACGGTAGCTCGATCTCAGCACGCCCCAGGGTCACCAGGGTTTTCAAATCGGTGGAAAAGCCGGTCGCCGGACGGGCACGACCGAAGTCGGCGCCGATGTCGTCGTAACGACCGCCCTGGGCAATGGACTGGCCAACACCCGGCACGAACACGGCGAACACCACACCGGTGTGGTAGTGGTAGCCACGCAGCTCACCCAGGTCGAAATACAGCGGCAGCTCAGGGAAACGCACGGACAGCCGCTCGGCAATCGCCAGCAGGTCGTCCAGCGCCGCCAGAACCGGGGCAGGCGCCTTGGCCAGGCGCTCGCGGGCCGCAGCCAGCACTTCACGACCGCCACACAGGTCGACCAACGCCCGCAGCATGCCCGACAGATCGGCAGGCAAACCTTCGGTCAAGGTAATGACCTCGTCGATGGCCTTGCGTTGCAAGGCATCGAACAACTGCTGCTCGACTTCACCGGACAAACCGGCGGCGCGGGCCAGGCCGCGATAGATGCCGACATGACCGAGGTCCATGTGCACATCCGGCACATCGGCCAGTTGCAGCATGGCCAGCATCAGGCTGATGACTTCGACGTCGCTGCTCGGGCTGCCGTCGCCGTACAACTCGGCACCCAGCTGAATCGGGCTGCGCGAGGACGACAAGGCACGCGGCTGGGCATGCAGCACGCTGCCGGCATAGCACAGGCGGCTCGGACCTTCGCGACGCAGGGTATGCGCATCGATGCGCGCCACTTGTGGCGTGATGTCGGCACGGAAACCCATCTGGCGGCCCGACTGCGGGTCGATGACCTTGAAGGTGCGCAGATCCAGGTCCTGGCCCGCGCCGGTCAGCAGGGATTCCAGGTACTCGATATGGGGAGTCACGACAAACTCGTAACCCCAGCTCTGGAACAGATCCAACACCTGACGACGCGCGACTTCAATACGCGCAGCTTCCGGTGGCAGTACTTCTTCGATGCCATCTGGCAGAAGCCAGCGGTCTACCGTTGCCATTACGCCTTCCCCTATCTCCGGGCGACCAGCCTGTCGGCGAGCCTTGAGTGAAGCAGAAAATGATCGGCTTGCGCACAAACCACGCGCATGAGCGACGGAGCGAAAAGCCCTTCTACCGGCTTCGCCAACCACTTTCCTCGAAAAACTGTCGAGCCAATCGGCCCGGCATCTGCTTTAAAACAGCAATCAAACATGCAGACGCAAAAAAGCCGGGAATTTCCCGGCTGCCGCATCATACACACGTTTTCCCAAAGGATCACCCCGCCAGAGGTTTTAGCCGCCCGGCGGGGGGATAAATCAGGTCAACGCCGTATCAAGGCTTGGCTTTTTCCAGGTAGTGGAAGAAGTCGCTGCTTGGGTCGAGGACCATGACGTCGGATTTGTTCGCGAAGCTTTCACGGTAGGCACGCAGACTACGGTAGAACGCGTAGAACTCCTGATCCTGACCGTAGGCCTTGGAGTAGATCGCAGCGGCCTGGGCATCGCCGTCACCGCGAACCTCTTCGGATTCACGATAGGCTTCAGCCAGCAGCACGCGGCGTTGACGATCGGCGTCGGCACGGATGCCTTCGGCCAGCTCGTTACCCTTGGCGCGGTGCTCGCGAGCTTCACGCTCACGCTCGGTGCTCATACGTTCGAACACGCTGCGGTTCACTTCTTTCGGCAGGTCGATGGTCTTGACCCGGACATCGACCACTTCGATGCCCAGTTCTTTTTCAGCCATCTTGTTCAGCGAAGCAGTAATGTCCGCCATCAACGCATCGCGCTCACCGGAGACCACTTCGTGCAAGGTGCGCTTACCGAACTGGTCACGCAGGCCCGATTCGAGACGACGGGACAGACGTTCGTCGGCGATCTGCTTGAGGCCGGAAGTCGCGGTGTAGTAACGCTCTGCGTCCTTCACGCGCCACTTGGCGTAGGCATCGACCATCACGGCTTTCTTTTCCAGCGTCAGGAAGCGTTGTGTCGGTGCATCCAGCGTCATCAGGCGTGCGTCGAATTTACGCACCTGGTTAACGTAAGGCACTTTCACATGCAGGCCTGGCTGAACATCGGTCTGGACCACGCGACCGAACTGCAGCAACACCGCACGCTCGGTCTGAGCCACGATGTAGAAGCAGTTCCAGGCAGCGATCGCCACGACGACGCCGACAATAAGGGCGATCAGCGATTTATTGCTCATCAGCGACTCTCCCTGGTACGTGCTTGCTGTTGCTGCAGATCAGCTGCCGCACGCGCATTCGCTTCATTGCTGGTGGCTGCCGCACTGGTCACCGGAGTGCTGGTGTTGCGACCACTTTCGACCATCTTGTCCAGCGGCAGGTACAACAGGTTGCTCTGGCCGTTCTTGTTGCCGGTCACGAGCACCTTGCTGGTGTTGCTGAAGACTTCCTGCATGGTGTCCAGGTACAGACGCTGGCGGGTGACTTCAGGCGCCTTGCGGTACTCGGCAACCAGCTTGGTGAAGCGATCGGCCTCACCCTTGGCACGCGAGACGGTCTCGTCACGGTAACCATTGGCATCCTCCAGGATGCGCTGGGCCTGACCACGGGCTTCCGGCACGACGCCGTTGGCATAGGTTTCGGCCTGGTTGCGCGAACGCTGCTCGTCTTCCCGGGCACGGATCACGTCATCGAAGGCTTCCTGGACTTCGCGCGGTGCCGCTGCGCTCTGAACGTTGACCTGGGTAACGGTGATACCGGTGCGATAGGTGTCCATGAAGCGTTGCAGACGCTCCTTGATCTCGCTGGCCATCAACTCACGACCTTCGGTCAGTACCTGGTCCATTGCGGTGGAACCCACCACATGGCGCAAGGCGCTGTCGGTCGCGTGCTGCAGGCTGATTTCCGGCTGATCGACGCTCAGCACGAAGTCCTGCAGGTTGCTGATCTTGTACTGCACGGTCAGCGGCACTTCGACGATGTTCTCGTCTTCGGTCAGCATCTGGCCCTGCTTGGTGTAGGCACGCTCACGCGTGACGTTTTCCATGTACTTCTTGTCGATCGGCGGGAAATAGATATTCAGGCCCGGACCCACGGTTTCGTAGTACTTGCCGAAGCGCAGCACCACGGCTTGCTCCTGCTCGTCGACGACATAAACCGCGCTGTACAGCCAAACGGCGGCCAACACGACCAGGCCGATGCCGAGCAGGCCGCCAAAGCCGCCACTCTTGCCCGGACCACCGCCGTCGTCGCCACCACGTTTCTTACCACCACCGAACAAACCGTTCAGGCTTTCCTGCAGCTTTCGGAAGGCCTCGTCGAGATCCGGTGGCCCCTTGCGGTCGCCGTTGTTACGACGCTTGCCACCCCAAGGATCCTGATTATTCGAGTTGCCACCCGGCTCATTCCAAGCCATAGCGCTCTCCATCTGATAAAGCAAAGACGCACCCACGGCGCGCCGACCAATGCTACAGAATGCCTGTCACCACGGCACAACCGCTTTCTCAGGCTTTTATTGCAAAGTGTGTTGCTCGATAAACTCCGTCGGCACAACGCCTTCACGGCTGACCAGTCGATTGAGCTCCGAGCGCGGCAATCGAACGGCCAGCAAGCTGACACCTTCTTCGTCGTATTCTTCTTTCTGTACCGCGCCCAGCTCGAAAAACTGTGCACGCAGACGCGCAAAGCGCTGAGGCAAGCGCAAGGTACCGACAAACAATTCACTGCCCAGCAACTCGGCAATGGCTTGCTCAAGCAATTCCAAACCTGTGCCATCACGTGCCGAGAGCCAGACCCGCTGGGGCCTGCCGTTTTCGTCGCGCTGGATTTGTGGCTCAACGCCTTCAAGCAAATCGAGTTTGTTATAGACCTCGAGGATCGGCAAGTCCTGGGCGCCAATCTCGCCCAGCACCACCATCACCTGCTCGATCTGCAACATGCGATCCGGTTCGGCCGCATCGATCACGTGCAGCAGCAGGTCGGAGTTGCTCGACTCTTCGAGCGTAGACCGAAATGCCTCGACCAGCTTGTGGGGCAAGTGGCGGATGAAACCCACAGTGTCGGCCAGGACAATCGGCCCCAGGTCGTCCAGTTCCAGACGGCGCAAGGTCGGGTCCAGCGTGGCAAACAACTGGTCAGCCGCGTACACGTCGGATTTCGTCACGTTGTTGAAGAGCGTGGACTTACCGGCGTTGGTATAGCCCACCAGGGACACGGTAGGAATATCCGCACGTGAACGGCCGCGTCGTGACTGTTCGCGCTGACTGCGCACTTTTTCCAGCCGGCCCTTGATCTGTCGCAGGCGAACCCGCAGCAAACGGCGGTCGGTTTCCAGCTGGGTTTCACCCGGGCCACGCATGCCGATACCGCCACCCTGGCGCTCAAGGTGGGTCCAGCCACGAACCAGCCGGGTGCTCATATGGTCAAGCTGGGCCAGTTCTACCTGGAGCTTGCCTTCATGGGTGCGGGCGCGCTGGGCGAAAATATCGAGAATCAGACCGGTGCGGTCGATCACGCGACACTCGAAGACACGTTCGAGGTTACGTTCCTGACTGGGTGTGAGGACGTGATTGAAGATGACCAGGTCTGCTTCTTCGGCATGGACCAGATCACGTAGCTCCTCGACCTTGCCGCTGCCAATCAGAAATTTGGCGGTTGGCCGATGACGCGGCACGTTAAAAAACGCAACGGTCTCGGCGCCGGCCGAATTAGCCAATTCCTGAAACTCCTGCGGATCTTCGCGCGCCTCAGGGTCCTGTCCATCCAAGTGAACGAGGATCACTCGCTCACCACCACCGTGGCGCTCAAAGAACAAAGGAGACTCCTATCAGGCGTTACCTGGCTCAGCGTCACCTGCATCGGATTCGGTTGCGCTAGGCAGACGAATTGGACGAACCGGTACCACTGTAGAGATAGCGTGCTTGTAGACCATCTGGCTTACGGTGTTTTTCAGCAGGATGACGAACTGGTCGAACGACTCGATCGTTCCTTGCAGTTTGATACCGTTGACCAGGTAGATGGACACCCCAACTTTCTCTTTACGTAAAGTATTCAAGTAAGGGTCTTGTAGCGAATGCCCTTTTGACATGTGCCGCACTCCTTTAAGGATTCAATATAAAAAAATAGGTAAACAGGTGGCTTTAGCCGCCACACCCCCAAGGATAGACGGCAATTGCAAGGACTCAGCTCAATATGGAGATGGTCCCAAGGTATTTCAAGGCGCGCGGCAGATTGTCGCAATCCAGACTGTCCAGCCAATGCAGGTCAGTCCAACTGCGCAGCCAGGTGAACTGGCGTTTCGCCAATTGGCGCGTGGCAATGATTCCACGCTCCTGCATCTCGGCTGACGTCAGCTTGCCATCCAGGTAGTCCCAGACTTGGCGATAGCCTACTGCACGTATAGACGGCATCCCGGCATGCAGGTCACCTCTATTACGCAGGGCTACGACCTCGTCAATGAATCCCTGTTCCAACATTAAAGTGAATCTTTGTTTAATTCGCTCGTGCAGTACCTGGCGATTTGCCGGGGCAATAGCCAAGTTCGCGACAGTATAGGGCAATTGTTGCTGTCCCGAAGCGGCTGCTTCGGTACTTTGCGCAGATTGTTGCAAGCGTAGCGCAGTCATGCTCTGACCGCTTACCCGATAAACTTCCAGTGCTCGACTCAGACGCTGCGGATCGTTCGGATGAATACGCGCGGCAGAAACCGGGTCGATCACTGCCAATTGGTCGTGCAGGGCTTGCCAGCCAAGGCGTGCAGCCTCTTCTTCGATCTGTGCGCGCACTTGCGGGTCGGCGGCCGGCATCTCCGCCAGGCCTTCAAGCAAAGCCTTGTAATAGAGCATCGTACCGCCTACCAGCAGCGGAATTTTTCCGCGTGCGGTGATCTCTGCCATGGCTTCCAGGGCGTCACGGCGGAAATCCGCGGCCGAATAGCTCTCGGCCGGGTCGAGAATATCGATCAGACGGTGCGGATATTGCGCCAGCAGCTCTTTGGAAGGCTTGGCGGTGCCGATGTCCATGCCACGGTAGACCAGCGCCGAATCGACGCTGATCAACTCGCAAGGCAGGACCTTGGTGAGTTCGATGGCCAGGTCGGTCTTGCCGGCGGCGGTCGGCCCCATCAGGAAAATCGCAGGTGGGAGCTGGCTCATCAACGACCGCGCAAGAACAGTTTGTCCAGATCGTCCAGGCCCAGTTGGGTCCAGGTCGGTCGGCCATGGTTGCATTGACCGCTGCGCTCGGTGTTTTCCATGTCACGCAGCAGGGCATTCATTTCCGGCAGGGCCAGACGCCGGTTCGCCCGAACCGCGCCGTGGCAGGCCATGGTCCCGAGCAACTCGTTCAGGTGCGCCTGAATGCGGTCGCTGGTGCCGAATTCCATCAGATCCGCCAGGACGTCCGCGACCAGCCGGTTGGCTTCGGCCTGCTTGAGCAGTGCCGGGATCTGTCGGATGGCCAGGGTTTCCGGGCCCAGGCGCTGCAACTCAAAGCCCAGGCGCTGGAACCAGGCGACATGTTCCTCGGCGCAATCGGCTTCACGCTGACTAACGGCCAGGGACTCCGGCACCAACAACGGCTGACCACTCAGGCCCTCGCTGGCCATCGCCACCTTCAGACGCTCATACATGATCCGCTCGTGCGCGGCGTGCATGTCCACCAGCACCAGGCCCTGGGCGTTTTCCGAAAGGATGTAGATGCCCTTGAGTTGTGCCAGCGCATAACCCAGCGGCGGGATGTCGTCCTGCCCGGCCGGTAGCGCAACGGCATTGGCCTCGGGCAGCGGCGCAAAAAACTCGCGGTAGGCGGCCTGCGCTTCGGCGACA
Source organism: Pseudomonas laurylsulfatiphila (assembly GCF_002934665.1). GTDB lineage: Bacteria > Pseudomonadota > Gammaproteobacteria > Pseudomonadales > Pseudomonadaceae > Aquipseudomonas > Aquipseudomonas laurylsulfatiphila. Next base: position 182,975 of record NZ_NIRS01000010.1, read on the forward strand.
GGCACACCGGACTGCGGGCGCGGCGTGTATTGATACTGATAACCCGCGCCAGCACCCGAACCTGCCGGCGCATTGAACGACGGCTGGGCCTGAGGCTGTTCCAGCAGGGCATTGGCGGCCAGGCGCATTTCTCCCTGGGGCCCGAATTCACCGGCTTCGAGGCCGGTAGGCCGGACGATGGCCGTGGCAACCGGTGCCGCCAGATGATCATCGGGGCGCACATCGCCCAAGGCACGGTGCAAGGTGCCGTAGAGGAAATCGTGGACCATGCGCCCTTCGCGGAAGCGCACTTCGTGTTTGGTCGGGTGCACATTGACGTCGACGCCGGTCGGATCGACTTCGAAAAACAGCACGAAGGTCGGGTGCCGACCGTTGAACAGCACATCGCGATAGGCCTGGCGTACCGCGTGGGCCACCAGCTTGTCGCGCACGGCACGGCCATTGACGAAGAAATACTGCAAGTCGGCCTGACTGCGGTTGAAGGTCGGCAGGCCGACCCAGCCCCATAGATGCAGGCCGTTGCGCTCGATTTCGATCGGCAGGGCCTGTTCCAGGAAGCCCGGCCCGCAGATCGCCGCCACGCGCCGGGCACGGGCCGCATCATCATGGGCCTCGTGCAGGCTGAGAATGGTCTTGCCGTTGTGGCGCAGATGGAACGCCACATCGAAGCGCGCCAGGGCCAGACGCCTGATGACTTCCTGCAGGTGATCGAATTCGGTTTTTTCGGTTTTGAGAAACTTGCGCCGCGCCGGCGTGTTGAAAAACAGGTCGCGCACTTCAACCGAAGTGCCCACCGGATGCGCCGCAGGCTGCACGCGGGGCGCCATGTCACGGCCCTCGGTCTCGACCTGCCAGGCCTGATCGGCATCGCGGGTGCGGGAGGTCAGGGTCAGGCGCGCGACGGAGCTGATCGATGCCAGGGCCTCACCCCTAAAGCCCAGGCTCATGACCTGTTCGAGGTCTTCCAGGTTGCGGATCTTGCTGGTGGCGTGGCGGGCCAGCGCCAGCGGCAGGTCATCGGCAGAAATGCCGCTACCGTCGTCGCGCACCCGCAGCAATTTGACGCCGCCCTGCTCCACATCGACGTCGATGCGCCTGGCACCGGAGTCGAGGCTGTTTTCCAACAGTTCCTTGATCACCGAAGCCGGGCGCTCGACCACCTCACCCGCGGCAATCTGGTTCGCCAGTCGCGGGCTTAACAGCTCGATTCGCGCGCCGTTGTTCACGACCTGATTCATTCTTTGGCCGCCAGTTCAGTGCCCGGAATGGTCAGGTGCTGACCGATCTTGAGCTCATCGCTCGACAGGTTGTTGGCACTGCGCAGGGTCGCGGGCGACACCTGATAACGCACGGCGATCATCGCCAGGGTCTCGCCCGGGTTGACGCGGTGGTCACGTGGCCCCTGCACGATCTTGCCGGAGTCGCGCAGCCAGGCAATGTAAGTGCCCGGCGGCGGGTTCTGCTGGAAGAACTGGCGCACGCCGCTGCTGATCGAACGCGCCAGTGCCTGCTGGTGGTTCGATGCCGCGAGTTTCGAGGCTTCGTTGGCGTTGGAGATGAACCCGGTTTCCACCAGGATCGACGGAATATCCGGCGACTTCAGCACCATGAACCCGGCCTGTTCGACCCGCTGCTTGTGCAGAGGCGTGACCCGGCCAATGTTGCTCAGCACCTTCTGGCCAACGTTCAGGCTGGACGTCAGGGATGCCGTCATCGACAGGTCGAGCAGCACGCCGGCGAGCATGCGGTCCTTGTCATCGAGGCTGACGTTGCCGGCCCCCCCGATCAGGTCGGAACGGTTTTCGCTGTCAGCCAGCCAGCGGGCCGTCTCCGAGGTCGCGCCGCGATCGGACAGGGCAAATACCGAGGCACCGAAAGCGGCGGCAGAAGGCGCTGCGTCGGCGTGGATCGAGACGAACAGGTCGGCGCCTTTCTTGCGGGCAATTTCGGTACGGCCGCGCAACGGAATGAAATAATCGCCGGTACGGGTCAGTTCGGCGCGGAAACCTTTCATGCCGCTGATCTGGCGTTGCAATTCGCGGGCGATCTGCAACACCACGTCTTTCTCACGCTGGCCGCGAGAACCCGATGCACCCGGGTCTTCACCACCGTGTCCGGCGTCGATCACCACAATGATGTCGCGCTTGCCGGGCGGGGCCGGCGGCAGCTTGATTGCAGGCTCCACAGGCGTGACTGGCACGGCGGGCATCGTGGCGACCGACGGTGTCGGCGCTGGAGGAGGCGCTGCATCCGCGGCGTTATCGAACAGATCGACTACCAAGCGGTTGCCGTACTGGGCGTTCGGCGCCAGGGAGAAGCTTTTTGGTGTCACCGCCTTTTTCAGGTCGATGACCACCCGCAGGTCGGTCGGCGTGCGTTGAGCCGAGCGCATGGCGGTAATCGGGGTGTTCGACGTGTTGACGTTGAGTGGCGCACCGAGGGTCGCACCATTGATGTCGATGACCAGGCGATCCGGCGCGGTCAGGGTAAAGACGCTGTGTTGCACCGGGCCGGTCAGGTCAAACACCAGACGTGTGTTGTCCGGTGCCCGCCACAGACGAACACTGTTGACCTTCGAATCGGCCACAGCGTCGACGGTCACCGCCAGAAACAACACCCCTACGGCAGCAACCAACGCGCGAAAGCGCATACCTAACCCCATCATTTATTTGGATTCCAATGCCAAAGCGGCACACCAGGCCTCGCCACGCGAGCCCTGGGATAAAATTTTCAGCGAACGCCCGCTGTCTTGCGGGCTAATGGTAATGGTCAGGTCCGGCTTTGGCAAAAAGCCTGCACCTTTGTCGGGCCACTCGATCAGACACAGGGCATCGTCTTCGAAATAGTCGCGGATACCGAGGAACTCCAGCTCTTCCGGATCGACCAGACGGTACAAATCGAAATGGAAGGCGCGAATGTCGCCAATCTCGTAGGGTTCAACCAGGGTGAAGGTCGGACTTTTTACCGCCCCGACATGCCCCAGGCCGCGGATGATGCCTCGGGACAACGTGGTTTTGCCCATCCCCAGGTTGCCCTCGAGGAAGATCAGGCCATGGCCTTGGGTGATTCGGGCAATGCGTGCGCCAAAGTCGCTCATGGCCTGCTCATCGGCCAGGTACAGGGTTACTTCAGACACGGTGCTTGCTCCTCCAACAACTGACGAATGGCTGGAATCAGATCACTGGCCGCCAGCCCACGGCCGAATTTTCCTTGTTGCTCGCCGGCATTGGCGTGCAGCCAGACCGCCAGGCAGGCCGCGTCGAAGGGTTCCATGCCCTGGGCCAGCAATGCGCCGAGCAAACCGGCCAGAACATCGCCTAAACCGGCAGTAGCCATCGCCGGGTGGCCCTGATGACAGACGGCCAGCCGCCCGTCGGGACAGGCAATCAGGCTCCCGGCCCCCTTGAGCACCACGACCGCCGAATATTTCTTGCTCAATGCATGGGCCGCTGCCGGTCGGTCGGCTTGAACCTGCGCCGTACTCATTCCGAGCAAACGCGCCGCTTCGCCCGGATGCGGAGTGATCACGCAATCCCTGGGCAAACTCACACGCTCCTCGGCCAGCAGGTTCAGCGCATCGGCGTCCCAGACTTGCGGCAACGCTGCGTTAGCAGCGGCAGACAACAAGCTGCGCCCCCAACCCGCTTGCCCCAGCCCCGGACCGACCACCAGCACGGAAACCTTTTGCAGCAAATTCATCAGCTGATTGGCCGAGGAAGTGCCCAGCACCATCGCCTCGGGGATCCGCGCCAGTGCGGCCGCGACATGTTCGCTGCGGGTCGCCACCGACACCATGCCCGCCCCGCTGCGTAGCGCACTTTGCGCGCTCAGCAGAATCGCACCACCCAACCCGCGGTCGCCGCCAATCAGCAACACATGGCCAAATCTGCCTTTGTGGGAAGCCGGTGCCCGCGCCGCTGGACGCGGCAGGTTAGCCGCAGTCAGGCGACGGGCGGTGAAAGCAGCGCCTTCCATCAACTGTGGGTCTGCGTGCAAGTCGTTGAACAGCAGTTCGCCGACCACATCAGCCGCCTCCCCGGTGAACAATCCCAATTTCAAGCCGATGAAGGTCACTGTCAGGTCGGCCTGCACCGCCACGCCGAGGATACGACCGGTATCGGCGCACAGCCCTGAAGGAATATCCACCGCCGCGACCGGCAACCCGCTCATATTGATCGCGGTGATGGCGCTGGCATACGGCTCACGCACCTCGCCGCTCAGCCCGGTGCCAAGCAAAGCATCCAGGACGATGCCGCGCAATCCGGATTGTGCGGTCCAGGGCTCGATGAGCACTTTTTCAGACACCGCCTCGGCATGTGCCAAGGCCGCGTCACCCTGCAGGCGCTGCGGATCTCCCACCGCCAATACCCGGACAGACCAGCCTGCGCGCAAGGCCAACACGGCCACCAGATACCCGTCCCCGGCGTTGTTGCCATGGCCGGTGAGTACACTCAGTTCATTCGCTGTCGGCCATTGCCGCACCAGCGCGCGCCACGTCGCCCGCGCCGCGCGCTGCATCAATTCGAAGCCCGGTGTGCCGGCGGCGATCAGGCTCGCGTCGAGTGCTCGCACTTGCGCGGCACTGTACAGCGCGTCGGGTAATTCATCTTTAGTGTGCGGCATGCGTCTTCGGGCTCCGATGTCTGGCAGAATTATACGCACCTCAGCTCCGGTTTCTCTCGCATCATGCCCGCTATTACCACAGACCTGCCTGCCCTCGCCCAATCCATCAAGGACTGGGGCCGCGAGCTGGGCTTTCAGCAAGTCGGCATCAGCGGCCTCGACTTGGGCGAGCACGAGCAACACCTGGAGCACTGGCTCGCCGCCGGCTACCACGGCGAGATGGACTACATGGGCGCCCATGGCAGCAAACGCTCACACCCGGAGGAGCTGGTGCCCGGCACTTTGCGCGTGGTTTCGCTGCGCATGGACTACCTGGCGGGCGACACCCACATGGCGAAAATGCTCGCCCAACCGGAAAAAGCCTACGTCTCGCGTTATGCCCTGGGTCGCGATTACCACAAATTGATCCGCAAGCGCGTGCAACAACTGGCGGACAAGATTCAGGCAGAAATCGGCCCGTTTGGTTTCCGTGCCTTTGTCGACAGTGCACCGGTGCTGGAAAAAGCCATCGCCGAACAGGCCGGACTGGGCTGGATTGGCAAAAACACCCTGGTGTTGAACCGCAAGGCAGGCAGTTATTTCTTCCTCGCCGAGCTGTTCGTTGACTTGCCGCTGCCGGTAGACCCGCCCCACGCCACCGAACACTGCGGTCGGTGCAGTGCCTGCCTCGACATCTGTCCGACCAATGCTTTCGTCGGCCCTTACGTGCTGGATGCCCGGCGCTGCATTTCCTACCTGACCATCGAACTCAAAGGCGCGATCCCGCAAGACCTGCGGCCGCTGATCGGCAATCGGGTGTTCGGTTGCGATGATTGCCAGATTGTCTGCCCCTGGAACCGCTTCGCCCGCCCGTCCGGTGAAAACGACTTTAAGCCACGGCACAACCTGGACAACGCCGAACTGGCGGAGCTGTTCATGTGGGATGAGGAGAAATTCCTGAGCAGCACCGAAGGCTCGCCGCTGCGTCGGACCGGTTACGAAAACTGGTTGCGCAACCTGGCGGTAGGCCTGGGCAATGCGCCTTCGACGATTCCGGTGCTGGAGGCGTTGAAGGCGCGACGCGAGCATCCGTCCGAACTGGTCCGCGAACACGTCGAGTGGGCCCTGAAACAACACGGCCTCGTGTAGGGGGATCGCGGCGTCAAGCCTCGTCGTTGTAGACGAACTTGGGCATTTCCCAGTGAAAACGGATCGCCAACAAGCGCAACAGGAACCCGCCGAACAATGTGATCAGAATCGCCTGTTCCCCTGGCAAGTTCAGGTACAGACAGAGCATGTAGCACCACGCCGCCGCAAACGAGACGCTGGCATACAGCTCACGCCGGAAGATCAGCGGAATATCGTTGCAGAAAATGTCCCGCAGGATGCCGCCAAATACTCCGGTGATTACACCGCTGACCGAGGCGACCAACATGCCATGGCCCATTTCCAGGGCGGTGATGCAGCCGATCAGGGTGAAGGCAACCAGCCCCATGGCATCGAGCACCAGAAACAGTGAGCGCAAATGCCGCATCCAGCGTGCCGTGAACACGGTAATCATCGCCGCAGCCGTGGTCAGCACCAGGTATTCCGGGTGTTTGACCCACGTCAGCGGGTAATGCCCGAGCAGCACATCGCGCACCGAACCGCCCCCCAACGCCGTGACGCAAGCGATCAGCACCACACCAAACCAATCCATGCCACGACGCCCGGCAGACAGGGCGCCGGTCATGGCTTCGGCGGTGATGGCGATCAGGTAGAGCATCAGCAACATGGTGGCGGTCCTTGCGAAAAGGCGCGCAGTCTACCCAATTCACCAAGGCCCACAAACCCTGTAGGAGCTGCCGCAGGCTGCGATCTTGTGACTTTGGTATTCAAGATCAAAAGATCGCAGCCTGCGGCAGCTCCTACAGAGGAGTCCGATCAGGCCTTGATGAAGTGCTTGCGGTAGTGCTGCAACTCGGCGATGGATTCGCGGATGTCGTCCAGCGCCAGGTGGGTGCTGCCCTTCTTGAAGCTGTCACGCACGTCCGGTGCCCAGCGCGCCGCCAGCTCTTTGAGGGTGGACACGTCGAGGTTGCGGTAGTGGAAATAGCTTTCCAGGGATTTCATGTGGGTATAAAGGAAGCGACGGTCCTGGCAGATGCTGTTGCCGCAGATCGGCGATTTGCCCTTCGGCACCCACTTCTCCAGGAAGGCGATGGTTTCGGCTTCGGCTTCGGCCATGCTGATACGGCTGTCACGAACCCGCTGGGTCAGCCCGGAACCGCCATGCTGGCGGGTGTTCCACTCGTCCATGCCGGCGAGGATTTCGTCGCTGTGGTGAATGGCGATCACCGGGCCTTCGGCCAGAGTGTTCAGGTCACTGTCGGTGACGATGGTGGCCATTTCGATAATGACGTCGGTATCAGGGTTCAGACCGGTCATTTCCAGGTCGATCCAGATCAGGTTCTGCGGATTTTGCATGTTCGGCTCCTAAGCAATGCTGCGCAGTTTAGCCTAGGCCGGTGGCCGGGCGTGCTAAACTCGCGGCCGTTTTACCTAATCGCTGCATTCTTTATACGGAACACCCATGGCCAAACGCCAACTCAATCGCCGCCAAAACTGGCGCATCGAAAAGATTCAGGGCGAACGCGCTGCCCGCGCCGCCAAACGCGAGTCCTCAGCTGTCGAGGCACTTGAGGGCGGCGATCTGGGCCCGGAACAGCACGGTCTGGTGATCGCGCACTTCGGTGTGCAGGTCGAGGTCGAGGCCCGCGACGGCGAACTGGCCGGCCAGGTGTTCCGTTGCCACCTGCGCGCGAACCTGCCGGCGCTGGTGACCGGTGATCAGGTGGTGTGGCGCGCCGGCAACCAGGGCATCGGTGTAATCGTGGCACAACTGCCGCGAAACACCGAGCTGTGCCGCCCGGACAGCCGTGGTCAGCTCAAGCCGGTGGCGGCCAACGTCGACATGATCGTCATCGTGTTTGCACCGCTGCCCGAGCCCCACGCCAACTTGATCGACCGCTACCTGGTGGCGGCCGAACATGCGGGCATCAAGCCGCTGCTGCTGCTGAACAAATTCGACCTGATCGACGAAAACAACGCCCCTGCACTGAATGCCTTGCTCGCCGTATACCGCACACTCGGTTACCCGGTGCTGGAAGTGTCGGCGCATCACGGCAACGGTATGGAGCAGTTGCAGACGCAGCTGGACGGACGCATCAGCGTGTTCGTCGGCCAGTCCGGTGTCGGCAAGTCGTCGCTGGTCAACAGCCTGCTGCCGGATGTCGAGACCCGCGTCGGCCCGCTGTCCGAGCTGTCCGGCCAGGGCACCCACACCACCACTACCGCGCGGTTGTTCCACTTCCCCGGCGGCGGTGAGTTGATCGACTCCCCGGGTATCCGCGAATTCGGCCTGGGCCACGTCAGCCGTGCCGACGTCGAAGCCGGCTTCATCGAGTTCAACGACCTGCTGGGCACCTGCCGCTTCCGTGACTGCAAGCATGACCGCGAACCCGGTTGCGCCCTGCTCAAGGCCCTTGAAGATGGCCGCGTGCAGCAGCAACGGATGAACAGCTACCGCTCGATCATCGCCAGCCTGCCGGAAAACGGCTACTAAACAGAGATGCCGACCACCTAGCTTTACGCGGGGTGGTCGGCGGCTGGATCGTCCCCCGCTTAAACATCAGACCTTTCTGTAAGACGTGCGCACGCTCGCCTGTAGGGCATTTCTCTTTCCGCGCCGGCCTCTTGTAGCCGCCCTGTAATCACCTAGTTTCAAACCCTCTTCGCACTCCAGCGACACCGAGGGACACCCATGCAAACCTACCATCTGTTCATCAGCCACTCGTGGAACTACTCCGACGCCCACGACAATCTCGTGCGCCTGCTCAACGCCAAGCCCGGTTTCACCTACAAGAATTTTTCGGTGCCACCGGACAACCCGATTGTCGGCGCGAAAACCGACAAACAACTTGAGGAGGCCATCGAAAACAAGATCCGTCCATGTTCGGCGGTATTGATCATGGCCGGGATGTATTCCACCTACAGCAAGTGGATCAACAAGGAAATCGAGATCGCCAAGCGCATGGGCAAGGTGATCATTGCGATCAAACCGTTCGGCGCCGAGCGGATTTCCACGGCGGTACGTGAGGCGGCACATGCCGAGTGTGCCTGGAACACCAACAGCATCATCAGCGCAATTCGCCAGCATACGGCGGTGTAACCATGCGCAAAGGACTGTTTATCGGCATCAACGACTACACCCACGTTTCGCGGCTCAGCGGTTGCAGCAATGACGCCATGGCCATGGCTTCCGTGCTCAAGACCGACGCCAATGGCGATCCGAACTTCAAGAACATCGTGCTGACCTCCGCCGAGGACTACCTGAGCCGGGAAAAGCTCGAAGACCAGATCCGCGAGCTGTTTTCCGGGGACTGCAATGTCGCGCTGCTGTATTTCGCCGGCCACGGCAGCTTCGACACCGACACCGACGAAGGCATGCTGATCCCGCAGGATTACAAGAGCGCCAAGGACGGGATTCGCCTCAGCGACATTCTTAACTGGGCGAGCAAAGCCACGAAGATCAAAAACAAAGTGATCATCCTCGATTGTTGCCAGAGCGGCTCGGCCGGCGAACTGCGCGCCTTGCGCAGCGAGGGTAGCGTGGTCGGCGAAGGCATGACCATTCTGACTGCCTGCAAAAAGGAAGAGCCGGCGATGGAGGGCGCGCAACACGGCGTGTTCACCGGACTATTGCTCCAGGCCCTGCACGGCGGAGCAGCGAACATCCTGGGCAAGATCACACCCGGCAGCCTCTATTCGTTTGTCGACAACGCCCTCGATGCCTGGGAACAGCGCCCGGTGTTCAAGACCAACGTCTCGCAGTTCATTTCCCTGCGCGAAGTGTCGCCGCTGATCCCCAAGGAGATCCTGCGCAAACTCCCCGAATGGTTTGCCGAAGCGGAGTCGGTGTACCCCCTCGCCCCCAGCTTTGAGCCCACCGAGCCTGAATTCAACCCGGAGCACGGCGACGTCTTCGCCCAGTTGCAAAAGTGCAACCGTCACAGCCTCATCGAACCGGTGGACGCCGAGCACATGTATTACGCCGCCATCCACTCCACCGGTTGCCGCCTCACCGCCCTCGGCGCCTATTACCGCGAACTCGCGATCAAGGGACATTTCTGATGCCAGTGTTTATCAGCTACCGCCACATGGACCGCGCCCACGCGGTCAAGATCAACGCGCGCCTGATCCAGGCCAACATCAAGACCTACCTTGATGTGCTGGATGCCGAATCCCAGACCACCGACGACATCACCGGGGTGATTACCCGCAACATCAGCGAATGCACGCACCTGCTGGCGGTGGTCTCGGAGAAAACCGCACTGTCCTGGTGGGTACCGTTCGAAATCGGCGAGGCGACCATCACCAACCGACGCATCTGCTCGTTCAAGACCGGCCCGACCGAGCTGCCACTGTACCTGGACAAATGGCCGAAGCTGACCAGCGACCGGGACATCGACTTCTTTATCGATGCCTACCGCAACGAAGCGACGCTCAAGCGCTCGATGTCGCTGGAATCGGTGACCGGCAGCGAGTCGGTGCGCAGCGTCAACAGATCCAATGCGGATCGCTTTCACGCCGAGCTCAAGTCCCGAATCATCCGCGGCTTCTGACGTCACTCCGGGGTTTCTCTCACCCATCATCTGTAGGAGCCGGCTTGCCGGCGATGAGTTCAAGTACGCCGAGTGGATCCAGGCAGCACGCGTTATCGTTGACGACCATCGCCGGCAAGCCGGCTCCTACAGGGGATCCCTCCAAGCCAGTGAAAGCCGCACAAAAAAGCCGACATCGCTGTCGGCTTTTTTGTACGTCACTGCTTGGGTGGCTCACCCGGTTTCGGTGCCGGATCATCAAACAGATTCAAACGCTCGCGCAGTTCGTGGGCCGGCAGCGGCTCCTTGTCCGCCGGCAACACGTTCGGGTCGACCGGTGTGGTCGGTGCTGCGCCTGGTGCAGCCGAACCTTGCGGCGCATCGGGAGCTGGCTCCGCGCCTTGCGAGCCTTCGATGGCCCGCTGGGCTTTCTTGGTCAGCACCACGATGTCGATACGACGGTTAACCGGGTTGAACGGGTGCTCGCGATCGAACAACGCCGAAGAGGCATAACCGACCACGCGCGCCACCTGTGCATCCGGATAGCTGCCCGCCACCAGCGCACGACGTGCGGCGTTGGCACGGTTGGCCGAGAGTTCCCAGTTACCGAAATCACCGGTGCCGGTGTACGGTTTGGCATCGGTGTGGCCGCTGATGCTGATCTTGTTCGGCACCGCCTTGATGGTGTCGGCCATGGCCAGCAGGATGTCTTCGAAATACGGCTTCAGACGGGCACTGCCTGAGTCGAACATCGGGCGGTTTTCCGCGTCCACGATCTGGATGCGCAAGCCGTCCGGGGTGATCTCGAACATGATCTGGTCTTTGAATTTCTGCAGCTGCGGATTCTCTTCAACCTTGGTCTGCAGTTCCTGCAGCAACAGTTCGAGGCGCTCCTTTTCGACCTGCTCGGCCATGCCTTCGACCTGGTCGGTATCGACGGTGACCTTGTCCGGCTGCGGCTGGGACTTCACCTCAGGGTTGAGGGTGTTTTCCGGCGCCATGGTCGGCGTGCCGCCTAGATCGATGATGTACGGCGTGCCGCTTTCGGAAAAGCCGATCGGGTCCTTGAAGTAACCGGCGATGGCAATCTTCTGTTCCGGCGTGGCGGTGGACAGCAGCCATAACACCAGGAAGAACGCCATCATCGCCGTAGCGAAGTCGGCGAAGGCGATCTTCCACGCCCCGCCGTGATGCCCGCCGGCATAGCGCTTGACGCGCTTGATGATTATCGGCTGATTATTTTCCATGCTTAACGACCGCGAACCGCTTGTTCCAGCTCGGCGAAGCTAGGACGGTGCGCCGGGTACAGAACCTTGCGCCCGAACTCGACGGCCAGCGATGGCGGCATGCCGGACGCCGAAGCCACCAGCGAGGCCTTGATGGCTTCGTAGACGTTCAGCTCTTCCTTGGCATCGTGGGCCAGCGAATGGGCCAGCGGGCCAAAGAAACCGTAGGCGGCGAGAATACCGAAGAAGGTACCGACCAGTGCCGCACCGACGTGCAGGCCGATGGACTTCTGGTCGCCCTCACCCAGCGAAGCCATGGTCACCACGATACCCAGTACCGCCGCGACGATACCGAAACCTGGCATGGCGTCGGCGATGCCGTTGACCGCGTGGGAGGGGTGTTCCAGGTCTTCCTTGAGGCTGAACAGCTCCATGTCGAACAGGCCTTCCAGCTCGTGCGGGGCCATGTTGCCGGAGGACATGATGCGCAGGTAATCACAGATGAACGCGGTCATGCGCTCGTCCTTGAGGACCGTCGGGTACTTGGCGAAGATCGGGCTCGCGGCGGCATCTTCGATGTCGCCCTCAATGGCCATCATGCCTTCGCGGCGGCTCTTGTTGAGGATCTCGTAGATCAGGCCCAGCACTTCAAGGTAAAAGGCGTGGTTGAACCGCGAACTGAACATGCCCAGGGATTTCTTGAGCACGTGCATCGTCATGTAGCCGGGGTTGGCCTGCAAGAATGCGCCGAGGGCTGCACCGCCAATAATCATGACCTCGAAAGGCTGGATCAGGGCGGCAATCTTGCCGTGGGAAAGCACGTATCCGCCGAGCACGCTCGCGAATACGACGATGATGCCGATAATTTTAGCCATAGGTTAGGAGAGCACTTACTGAGTCGGGTTCAAGGTCATATTCGGAAGTTAAAAAATCTCTTCTTCTACTTATCGGCAAAACTGCGCCAGACTATAGCCAGTTCAGGCGAAAAGCTAATTTGACCCCTTCCGGGCACAGGTATTGTTGACGATGATCGCCTCCCACCATGGTTAACGAAACGAACGTTCCAACACCAAAACCAACGACGCTCGAAGGCTGGGTCAAGCTGCTCGATGGCGTACGCCTTCCCGTCCCGCAAGCCAGCCACGACCGGGTCTGCAAGGCCATCCGCGACAATCGAAGCTCACTGCGCGATATCGCCGACCTCATGCAAGGCAGCCCCGCCCTGGCCTTGAGCGTGATTCGCGAAGCCAACCGGCACACCCACGGCGGCATGGCCGAGCCTGCGGAAAACCTTGAGGTTGCGATCAATCGCCTGGGCCTGAAACGCACCGAAGAGTTGCTCGCGCGCCTGCCCGCCGACCCCCAGTCCGAAATCCCCAAAGCCTTGCGTCAGCTGCAGATGATCAGCCAGCACGCCACGCAACAGGCCAATGGTTTTTTTGCCAGTCGCCTGGCTCGCCTGTGGCAGGACATCCACTGGGGTAGCCTGCTGTTTCTTTCGCCCCTGTGGCCTTTGGCGCTGACCCATCCAGAACTGCTCGAAGACTGGGAGCTGCGGGTCATCCATAAAGGTGAATCGGCACGTAAAGTAGAAAAGCAATTGTTTGGCGTACGCCTGCTGGACATCGGCCAGGCGCTGGTGGAGGTCTGGCACTTGCCGATCTGGGTGCAACAGGGCTATCGCCTGTTGCTCACCGAGCAGCGGGAGCTGGTGAAAGTCCTGCGCATCGCCCGTGACAGCGAGCACCCGTTGCGCCAGCAGAACCGCCTCGATGACGATCCGACCCTGCGCCGCTGGCTCAACCAACCGGCCAATACGGTGCTGCTGGCCAACGGGCTGGCGCTGTCGGCACAACACGCCTGGGACAGCCCGCACAGTGAACGCTGGCAGTACCTGACCAGCCTTTACCTGCAAATGCCGATGGATGAGGTGCAACAACAACTGCACCAGCAAGCCGCCAACAGCGCGCGCCATCACTCCATGCCCGACCTCTGGCACCCCGCTGAATCGCTGATCTGGCCGTGGGGTATGAACCGTATCCACGCCGGACTGCTACCGGCCGCCGGCCCCACTGCCGAAGATCTGGCGAAATGGCGCAAGCAATGCGCCGAATTGCTGGTCGAGCCGAGTCGCTTCACCAACGCCATGCACTTGACCATCGCCGCCCGCGATGCTCTGGTGGCCTGCGGCATGCGTCGGGTGATGATCCTGATGGCCGACCGTACCCATGCCAACCTGCGCGTGCACCAGACGGCCGGCCTGCCGAAGGAAACGGCCGGGCTGAACTTTGTGGTCAGCCAGAGCAACGTCTTGCAACGCCTGCTCGCGCAACAGGCCCAGGTCCGCCTGACGCCGGCCAACAACGCGCAATTCTCGGCCCTGCTGCCCAACAGCCTGCGCTCACAGTTCAGCGGCGAACACCTGCTGCTGCGCTCACTGGTCAATAATGGCCGGGTGATCATGATCGTCGTGGCGGATCAGGGCGGCGGGCCGTTTTCGGAAATTTCCGTACAGGCCTTCGGTAAAACCGCGCAGTGCATCGAGAAAGCCCTGCACAGCTTTAGCCACCGTGGCCAATAAGGCTGCGCTACAATCCTCCCTTTTGTGCTCTGGAGACCTCACATGTCTGACTTCTCTGGCTTGCCGCTGGTGATCGAGCCGAGCGACTTGCTCCCTCGCCTCGACGCTCGCGAACTGATTCTGGTGGACTTGACCAGTGCCGCCCGCTACGCCGAGGGACACATTCCCGGCGCGCGCTTTGTCGATCCGAAACGCACGCAACTGGGGCAGGCACCCGCCCCGGGACTGATGCCCCCGCAGGCAGCGCTCGAAACGCTGTTTGGCGAGCTGGGACACAATCCCGATGCGGTCTATGTCGTGTATGACGATGAAGGCGGCGGTTGGGCCGGGCGCTTCATCTGGCTGCTGGATGTCATCGGCCACAGCAAGTACCACTACGTCGACGGCGGCCTGACGGCCTGGCTGGCGGAAGGCTTGCCCATGTCGATCCAGATCCCGCCAGCCGTGGGCGGCCCGGTTTCACTGACCTTGCACGACGAACCCACCGCCACCCGTGAGTACCTGCAAAGCCGCCTCGGCGCCGCCGACCTGGCGATCTGGGACGCACGCGGGCCGCTGGAGTATTCCGGCGAGAAAGTCCTGGCGGCCAAGGGCGGGCACATTCCCGGTGCGGTCAATTTCGAATGGACCGCCGGCATGGATCAGTCGCGCCAGCTGCGCATCCGCACCGACATGCCGCAGATCCTCGAACAACTCGGGATCAGCAAAGACAAAGAAGTGATTACCCACTGCCAGACCCACCACCGCTCTGGCTTCACCTATCTGGTGGCCAAGGCTCTCGGTTATCCGCGGGTCAAGGGCTACGCCGGCTCCTGGGGCGAATGGGGCAACCATCCCGATACCCCGGTAGAAATTTAAGATTTTTAAGGACTGTTAATGAACAAGCGTCTGTTTCTCCTCGGCCAGTACCTGCTGCCCCACAACTTGCTCTCGCGACTGGCCGGCTGCATCGCCGAATGCCGCGTGCGCTGGTTCAAGAATGCCTTTACCGCCTGGTTCGCCAAGCGCTATCAGGTGGACATGTCCCAGGCGCTGGTCGAAGACCTGACTGCCTACGAGCACTTCAACGCGTTCTTCACCCGCGCACTGAAAGACGGCGCCCGCCCGCTGGACGAAACGCCGGGCGCGATCCTCAGCCCGGCCGACGGCGCGATCAGCCAGCTCGGCCCGATCGAGCACGGTCGTATTTTCCAGGCCAAGGGCCACAGCTTCAGCGTGCTGGAACTGCTGGGTGGCGATGCGGCGAATGCTGCGCCGTTCATGGGCGGTGACTTCGCGACCATCTACCTGTCGCCGAAGGACTACCACCGCGTGCACATGCCGCTGGCCGGCACCCTGCGCGAGATGGTCTACATCCCGGGCCGTCTGTTCTCGGTCAACCAGACCACCGCTGAAAACGTTCCGGAACTGTTCGCCCGCAACGAGCGCGTGGCGTGCATTTTCGACACCGAGCGCGGGCCGATGGCCGTGGTGCTGGTAGGCGCAATGATCGTGGCTTCGATTGAAACCGTCTGGGCCGGCCTGGTCACGCCGCCGAAGCGCGAGCTGAAAACCTTCCGCTACGACGAAGCCGCGCGCGCGCCGATCCACCTGGAAAAAGGTGCGGAACTGGGTCGCTTCAAGCTGGGTTCGACCGCCGTCGTGCTGTTCGGGCCGGATCAGGTGAAGTGGGCTGAGGAAATGACTGCCGGTACAGCGGTGCAGATGGGTCAGGGCATGGGCTCACCAAAAGCCTGATAGACACCGCTATTCACTGTAGGAGCGAGCCTGCTCGCGATGGACGTTAACGATGACGCGGGCATTCTGAATGCCCGCGTCGCTCTCAGGTTCATCGCGAGCAGGCTCGCTCCTACAGTGGGTTTGCGCGTTACAACTGGCCGTCGCGATCGCGGAAGCCCAGCAGGTACAGCACGCCATCCAGCCCCAGCGTCGAAATCGCCTGTTTGGCTGACTGCTTCACCAGCGGCTTGGCGCGGAACGCCACGCCCAACCCGGCAATCGCCAGCATCGGCAAGTCATTGGCACCGTCGCCGACCGCAATGGTCTGCTCCAGGCGCAAGCCTTCCTTGTGTGCCAGTTCCTTCAGCAAATCCGCCTTGCGCTGTGCATCGACAATCGGCTCGACCGCCACGCCGGTGACTTTGCCGTCGACCACTTCCAGCTCATTGGCAAACACATAGTCGATTCCCAGCTTGGCCTGCAATTGCTTGGCGAAGTAGGTGAAGCCGCCTGACAGGATCGCGGTCTTGTAGCCCAGGCGCTTGAGTTCGGCGAACAGGGTTTCGGCCCCTTCGGTCAGGCGCAACGAGGCACCAATGGAATCCAGCACGCCAACGTCCAGACCTTTGAGCAGGGCCAGGCGCTCTTTGAAGCTGGCGCGAAAATCCAGTTCGCCGGCCATCGCCCGCTCAGTGATTTCCGAAACCTTGTCACCCACGCCAGCCGCCTTGGCCAACTCATCGATCACTTCGGCTTCGATCAGGGTCGAGTCCATGTCGAACACCGCCAGACGACGGTTGCGACGGAACAGCGAGTCTTCCTGGAAGGCGATGTCGACGTTCAGTTCCTGGGCGACGCTGAGGAATTCGGCCCGCAGTGCCTGCGGATCAGCCGCCTCGCCACGCACGGAAAACTCGATGCAGCCCTTGCCCTTGTCGGCCGGGGTGTCCAGTGGCATGCGCCCGGACAGACGATCGATGTGGTCGATGTTCAGGCCATATTTGGCAGTGATCGAACTCACGGCCTGCAACTGCCCGGCTGTCACCTTGCGGGTCAACAGGGTCACGATGTGGCGCTTTTTGCCCTGGTTGCCGACCCACTGCTGGTAATCCTGTTCGGACACCGGCGTGAAACGCACCTGTTGATCGAGCTCGTAGCCCTTGAACAGGATGTCCTTGAGCACGGACTTGCCTTGTTCGGTATCGGGAATTTCAACCAGGATGCCGAACGACAAGGTGTCGTGGATCACCGCCTGACCGATGTCGAGAATGTTCACACCACCCTGGGCCAGAACGCCGGTAATGGCCGCAGTCAGACCCGGACGGTCGACTCCCGTGATGTTTATCAGGACGATTTCGCGCAAGGCGCACCCCCGCAGGTGGAAAAAAACCGCATTCTACCCACTTTCAGTGACCATCGGGCACCGTGAGCGCTTTGACGGTCTAGGGCCTGTCGCTATACTGCGCGTCAACTTCACGGACAAAAGAGCCGAGCTCAAGTGAACCGGCCCACGCCAGTAAAAACCGATAACTTCTTCCTGCTGATCTTCCGGGCACTGCGCCACCGCCGTGTACCGATTGCATTGCGCATCGCCAGCCATAACGTGATCCTGGTCGCCCTGGCCCTGGTCATCTATGCCGGTGTGATGGGCCTGCAGTTCAAGCAGGCCATGCACGAGCAGGCGGATGCGCTGGGCGAAAGCCTGACGACGCAGACGGCCACTTCGGCCACGGAGCTGTTGGTGTCCAACGACATCCTCAGCCTCAATGTGCTGCTCAATAACCTGACCAAGAACAAGCTGGTGGCCCACGCCGCCATCTACAGCCCGGACAACCGCATCCTTGCCGAATCCGGCCAGCGTCCCAAGCATGGCCTGCTGGGCGAGGCCGAAGGCATGTACCAGAGCAAGATCACCTTCCAGGACGTGACCGCCGGGCAATTGCGCATCAGCCTGGACATGGACCAGTTCCAGCAGCCGATGACCATCAGCCTGCAAAGCATGGGCATCCTCAGCGCCATCCTGCTGGCCCTGTCCCTGGCCCTGAGCCTGCGCATGGGGCGTTATCTCTCAACACCCCTGCTGCAATTGCGGGTGTGGCTGCGCAATATCGATGAATACACCCCGGCCACCGACCGCCAGGACGAAATCGGCGACCTGGCGCGCCAGCTGCACGCCAACTTCGCCCCGGAGCCTGCCCCTGTGCCGGAACCGGAACCGGAATTCGACGACGTCGATGACGAGGCCGACCCGGCCTTCGAAGTCCGTAACCTGCGCGATCCGAGTTTCGACGAGAGCCGCCCGGTAGCGGCGCTCAAGCCAGCGCCACGGCAGATCGTCAGCACCGTCGAAGACGACGATGACGAGGACCCGTTCGCCGACCTGCGCGACGAGTCGCTGGACAGCCCCCCGCAACCGGTGATTCGCAAGGCCACGCCGAGCGTGCCGCAACACAGCGCGGTACTGGCGGTGCAACTGGGCTCCCAGGAGCAACTGCGACGCTTGCCGCGGGCGCGCCTTGAAGAACTGCTGGAGCGCTATCGCGATTGCCTCGACCAGGCCGCATCGCTGTATCAGGGCGAAGTGGAGACCTTGAACGATGGCAGCACGCTGATGCTGTTCCACACCGAAGACAGCGGCGACGATTACCTGACCAACGCCATTTGCTGTGGCGAGTTGCTACGGGCCTTGGGCCACCAGTTGCAGATCGAAGTCGCGGACAGCGGCATCACCCTGCAATTGCAGTTGGGCCTGACCCTCGGCGACGAACTGTTCGGCCTGAGCCAGATCGACCTGTTGCTGACCGACCCTGCCCAGGACGCCCTGGCCCTGTCGCAGCACAGCCGCAACCTGCTGCTGGTGGAACGCAAGATCAGCGACGACGCGTTGATCCGTCAGCGCGCACGGATCCGCCCGATTGCCAGCCCTGAAGGCGCATGCTGCGTGGAGCGGTTGATGGAGCCGTATCCATCGATGCTTGAGCGGCAACTGGCGCGGATGCACGAGCGCCGGGCTTAAACCTTAGGCCCGGCCACAATGAAGCCCGCAGATGAGTGATCGTCTGCGGGCTTTTTTGTTGTCTGTACCTACGCCTTCGCGAGCAGGCTCGCTCCCACAATTGATCCGGGTTACCACAACGGAGTGCTCACTGAGGACCCCCTGTGGGAGCGAGCCTGCTCGCGATGAGGCCACCAGCCACACTAAAGATCGCCAGCCGGCAGAAACAATAAAGCCCGCACAAGGCGGGCTTTATGGGGGAACAGCTTCAGTCCAGGCTTAGAAGCGGAACACTTCCATATCCGTACGAATAGGCGCGGCCATCGGGATCTTCGGCTGCTTTTCCTGTTCTACCGCAGGTGCAGCCACTTTGGCTGGCGCTTTACGCGGGACTTCGGCGATCGGCGGCTGATTGGCCAGCGGCTTGAGCGCCACCGACAATTCCGAGGCCAGGCGTTGCAACAACACGCCCTGTGCCTGGACCTGAGCCGCCGTACTACCGGCATGCTGTTCCTGCAAATGGATGATGCGGTTGTCGCGGACCTGCCCGCGACGGTCGATCAGCCGCCATTGCGCATCGAGGATCGCCGGTTGCTTTGCACCCGAATCCAGGCGCGTGATGGTCAGCAGCACCTGAACGTCCGGGGTGAACCCCAATGTTGCCGGGGCCAGCACTACGCGCTGGCTGTCCAGGTGACCTGCGACCTGACGCAGCAGCAACTGATCGATATCCGACGAAAGGCTGCCGGCCCAACGACCGTCGGTCGATGCTTGCAAGCTGCCATCCGGCTGACGCTGCAACAAGGTTTCGCGCTGCAGGTAGTCGGCCACGGTGACCGGGCCCAACAATACCGCCATGCCCGCGTTCTGCGCAGGCTGAACCGGGTTTCCAGCGTCCAGCTGATACAGCGACACCGGTTGGTGAACGCTGCAACCCGCCAGGCCAAGAATGCCGGCGAGCATAAGAATAAAAGGAAGGCGCAGAGCAGTCATCGTCCCATCCAGGTGATCAATAAAAGGCTGATCACAGTGAAAATACTCAATAAATATGAAGAACGCGCGGCAGTGCCGGCGCTTGAAAGGCCATATCATCCGTGAATATGCGTTCCGACTCCAGCGCAAAGCGCCGAACTACGGGTTAATTCGTAGTTCGGCACCTCCAGGAGGCCTAATTGAGGTTTTCGACGAGCAGCGCATCTACCCGCTGGAAGCCACGCGGCAGCTTGTTGCCGCGACGGCCACGTTCACCCTTGTAGTGTTCGAGGTCGTCCGCTTTCAGTGACAAGGTACGTTTCCCGGCCTGCAACACCAGTGTTGCACCGTCCGGCAATACGGCGATGTCCGTCACATACTCTTCGCGACTGGCCACTCGCTCACCGGGAATCCCGATGATCTTGTTGCCTTTGCCTTTTCCTAATTGTGGCAGGTCGCTGATTTTGAAGATCAGCAGGCGACCTTCGGTCGTCACCGATGCCAGCCAGTTCTGCTCACGATCGGCAACAGGGCGCGGCAGCATGACCTTGGCGTTGTTCGGCAGGCTCAACAGGGCCTTGCCCGCCTTGTTCTTGGCTTGCAGGTCCTCGCCCTTGACCACGAAACCGTAGCCGGCGTCGGAGGCGATCACGTACAACGCGTCGTCTTCGGGCATCAGCACGCATTCGAAACTCGCTCCCGGTGGCGGCGTCAGGCGACCGGTCAGCGGTTCGCCCTGGCCACGGGCCGACGGCAAGGTATGGGCGGCCACCGAATAACTGCGGCCGGTGGAGTCGATAAACACGGCAAACTGGTTGGAGCGCCCGGCGGCCAACGCCTTGAACCCGTCCCCGGCCTTGTAGGAAAGCCCGGTGGCATCGATCTCGTGGCCTTTGGCGGAACGAATCCAGCCCTTTTCCGACAGTACAACCGTCACTTTCTCGTTCGGCAGCAGATCGTGCTCGGTCAGGGCCTTGGCTTCGGCGCGCTCGACGATAGGCGAACGACGGTCGTCGCCGTAGGTTTCGGCGTCCTTGATCAGCTCGGTGCGCACCAGCTTTTTCAGCTTGGCTTCGCTGCTCAGCAGGGCTTGCAGCTTGGCTTGTTCCTTGAGCAATTCATCCTGCTCGGCACGCAGCTTCATCTCTTCCAGTCGCGCCAGTTGACGCAAGCGGGTGTCGAGGATGTAGTCGGCCTGGATCTCGCTCAGGGCGAAGCGTTCGATCAGTTTCGCCCGTGGCTGTTCCTCGGTACGGATGATGTGGATCACTTCATCCAGGTTGAGGTAGGCAATCAGCAAACCGTCCAACAGGTGCAGGCGACGCTCGACCTTGTCGAGGCGGAATTGCAGGCGACGACGCACGGTCTGCACCCGGAACTCCAGCCATTCGACCAGCAACGCGCGCAGGTTTTTCAGCTGCGGCTTGCCGTCCAGGCCGATGATGTTGATGTTGACCCGGTAGCTCGACTCCAGCTCGGTGCTGGCGAACAGGTGCTGCATCAAGGCATCGTGGTCGAAGTTCTTGCGCGCCCCCGGAATGATCACGATCCGGCACGGGTTTTCATGGTCGGATTCGTCGCGCAGGTCGGCGATTTGCGGGGCCTTGGACGGCTTGGCCTGCATCATCGCGGCAATCTGCTCCAGCACCTTGGCGCCCGAGACCTGATGCGGCAACGCGGTGACGATGATGTCGCCGTCTTCGATGTGATACACGGCGCGCATGCGCACCGAGCCGCGACCGGTTTCGTAGATTTTCAGCAGGTCGGCGCGCGGGGTGATGATTTCCGCTTCGGTCGGGTAATCCGGGCCCTGGATGTGTTCACAGAGCTGTTCGACCGTAGCCTTGGGCTCATCGAGCAAACGCACGCACGCCGTGGCGACTTCGCGCAGGTTGTGCGGCGGCACGTCGGTGGCCATGCCCACGGCGATGCCGGTGGTGCCGTTGAGCAGGATGTTCGGCAAACGGGCCGGCAGGACCAGCGGCTCGTCCAGCGTGCCGTCGAAGTTCGGCCCCCAGTCCGCCGTGCCCTGGCCCAGTTCGCTGAGCAGCACTTCGGAATAACGCGACAGCCGCGCTTCGGTGTAACGCATGGCGGCGAAGGACTTGGGATCATCCGGCGCACCCCAGTTGCCCTGGCCGTCGACCAGCGTGTAGCGATAGCTGAACGGCTGGGCCATCAGGACCATGGCTTCGTAGCAGGCCGAGTCGCCGTGGGGGTGGAATTTACCGAGCACGTCACCGACGGTACGCGCCGATTTCTTGTGCTTGGAATCGGCGTCCAGCCCCAGCTCGCTCATGGCGTAGACGATACGCCGCTGTACCGGTTTAAGACCGTCGCCGATATGCGGCAGGGCACGGTCCATGATCACGTACATGGAGTAGTTGAGGTAGGCATTTTCGGTGAAGTCAGCCAGTGACCGGCGTTCTACACCGTCCAGGCTGAGATCAAGGGAGTCGCTCATGCGGGCCTCATCGGTTCGTTGTCTGGCGCAGCAGCATGGTGCCACCGCGCTGGGTAAATTCAAGTTTGTTCAGTGCGCTCATGCCGAGCAACACCTGATCGCCATGCAGCCCCGGGGCCACCAGTGCGCGCACATCCCGCAGCACGATGTCGCCCAGTTGCAGGCGTTCAATACGGGTGCGATAGCCCTGGCTCAGGCCATTGGCCGTGCTCAGGGTCACGCCGAATCCTTCTTCGAGCTTCAAACGCTTGGCCAGGTCCGCCGGAATCGACACATCGGTCGCCCCGGTGTCGAGCATGAAGTCCACCGGCTGGCCGTTGATCTGGCCGCTGGCTACGAAATGCCCCTGCACATTGCTGACCAGTTTCACCTCGATGAAACCTTCGCCCTGCTCCGAGCTGACCACCACATTCGGATTTTGCTGCCGCGCTTCCCACTGGCCGAAAAACCGCGTGGCCAGAAACAGCGCTGCGCACCAGGCCAGCACCATAAACACCCGGCCGATGCGCTGACCCGGCGTTTGTTGGCTCATGGCTTGGCACTCCAGCCACCTTCCGGTGCAGCGAAGCGCCAGACCACCGGACGCACTTCACCATCGGCGCGCGCACCGAAGTTATTGTCGACACCGATCCAGGCACCATCGGCATCCACGATCAACGCTTCTTCCAACCCGTAGTCCTGTGGATAACGACGGTTTTCCTGCAACAACTCGGCGGCGTACGACCAGCAGCGCTCGACCCTGGCCGTCTGCGGATCCCGGCGACAAATCTGATAGGCGTTGCGTTCAAGGGCGAACAGCTTGCCGTTGAACAGCGACAGGTCCGAAAAATCCTGCGAGACAGCTCTGGCGTGGGGAAACTGCTCGGGTTGCATTTCCATGCCCGCCTCGCTCAGCAGCACGCAGCCACCGTCGCAATCCCACAACGTCTGCTTGCGTTTGATCATCAGCAGGCCGCGGCCTTGACGCTCGGCGGCGAGCCACATCTGATCGCCCGCCGGATTGACCGCCAGCCCTTCGAACAGCGCATTGAATTGCAGTAACAGGCCTCTGGCCCGTGCCTCGCGAACCATCATCGGCGAAATTTTCAGCCAGGTAGCAGGCCCCGTGGCCGGCACTTGCAAGACAGCGGCATGGCCTTCGCTGACGATGTAGCGATTGCCGGCGCTGTCGCAGGAGATGCCTTCGAAGTCCAGATCGCCGCCACGCACGAACGAAGCTCCCCAGACACTAGACCTCAACCCCCAGGGCAAGCCGCTGTCAGGCACCGGCGGCACGTCAATGTGCACCGCTTCGGCCTGCCAGTCAGGTCCGCTGGTATCGAGGCGATAGATCTGATCATCGTCGCGGTCGGAAACTGCCCACAGGTCATTGCCGCACTGCGCCAGCCCGGACAGGTTGCCACCGCGCATGCTGTCGACGACATGCCCGGACAACAGGCGCAGCTGTGGCGCCGGCTCGGCAGATACCGTAATCGACGTCAGCAGCAACGCACAGGCCAGGGCAAAGCCCAGACGCATCAGCCCAGCACCTCGGCCAGGTTGCCCTTGGACTCCAGCCAGGTCTTGCGGTCACCGGCGCGTTTCTTCGCCAGCAGCATGTCCATCATTTCCGAGGTAGCCTCGAAATCTTCCAGGGTCAACTGCACCAGACGCCGAGTGTTCGGGTCCATGGTGGTTTCACGCAGCTGCGGCGGGTTCATTTCACCCAGCCCCTTGAATCGGGTGACCTGCGGTTTGCCGCGTTTCTTCTCGGCTACCAGACGATCAAGGATGCCGTCGCGTTCGGCTTCATCCAGGGCGTAGTAGATTTCCTTGCCCAGGTCGATGCGGTACAGCGGCGGCATGGCCACGTAGACGTGACCGGCATCCACCAGCGGGCGAAAGTGCTGGACGAACAAGGCGCACAGCAAGGTCGCGATGTGCAGACCGTCGGAGTCGGCGTCGGCGAGGATGCAGATCTTGCCGTAGCGCAGTTGGCTCATGTCGGCAGCGCCCGGATCGACACCGATCGCCACGGCGATGTTGTGCACTTCCTGGCTGGCCAGCACTTCGCTGCCGTCGACTTCCCAGGTGTTGAGGATCTTGCCGCGCAACGGCAGGATCGCCTGGAATTCTTTGTCTCGCGCTTGCTTGGCCGAGCCGCCGGCGGAATCACCTTCCACCAGGAACAACTCGGAACGCATCGGGTCCTGCCCGGCACAGTCGGCCAGCTTGCCCGGCAGCGCCGGGCCTTGGGTAATGCGTTTGCGCTCGACCTTCTTGCTGGCCTTGAGGCGACGGCCGGCGTTGTTGATCGCCAGTTCCGCCAGCAGCATGCCGGTTTCCGGGTGGGCGTTGAGCCACAGGCTGAACGCATCCTTGACCACACCAGAGACGAACGCCGCCGCTTCACGGGACGACAGGCGCTCCTTGGTCTGGCCGGAGAATTGCGGCTCCTGCATCTTCATCGACAGTACGAAGGCGATACGTTCCCAGACGTCTTCCGGCGCCAGCTTCACGCCGCGCGGCAACAGGCTGCGGAATTCGCAGAACTCGCGCATGGCGTCGAGCAGGCCTTGGCGCAAGCCGTTGACGTGGGTACCGCCCTGTGCGGTCGGGATCAGGTTGACGTAGCTTTCCTGTACCGCGTCGCCACCTTCGGGCAGCCACAGCAGCGCCCAATCCACCGCTTCCTTATTACCGGCCAGGCTGCCGCAGAACGGCTCGTCCGGCAGGCGCTCGAATTCGCTGACCGCGTCCACCAGGTAGGAGCGCAGGCCGTCTTCGTAATGCCATTCGACTTTCTCGCCGGTGGCCTTGTCTTCAAAACTGACCAGCAGCCCCGGGCACAACACGGCCTTGGCCTTGAGCACGTGCTTGAGGCGGCTGATGGAGAATTTCGGGGAGTCGAAGTATTTCGGATCCGGTGCGAAAAACACACTGGTGCCGGTGTTGCGTTTGCCGACAGTACCGACGATCTCCAGTTCGGTGGCCTTGTAGCCATCCTTGAAGGTCATCTGGTACTCGTTGCCGTCACGCTTGACCCGCACCCGCACTTCGGTGGACAAGGCGTTGACCACCGAAATACCCACCCCGTGCAAACCGCCGGAGAACTGGTAGTTCTTGTTGGAAAACTTGCCACCGGCGTGAAGCTTGGTGAGGATCAACTCGACGCCCGAAACACCTTCCTCGGGGTGAATGTCCACCGGCATGCCACGGCCGTCATCGCTGACTTCCAGGGAATGGTCGGCATGCAGGATCACCTGTACCGATGAGGCATGCCCGGCCAGGGCTTCGTCGACACTGTTGTCGATGACTTCCTGGGCAAGGTGGTTCGGCCGACTGGTGTCGGTGTACATGCCGGGGCGTTTGCGCACCGGGTCGAGGCCCGAGAGGACTTCGATGGCGTCGGCGTTATAAGAGCTAGCGCTGGGAGTGGCCATGGGGTCTCGTCGTCAGTGTTCGGTGAAAAAAGAATTCATGGGGCTATCGCTCACAATGCGCTGAAATCGATTGCCTGATACAAATCGGCACCAATGCCGGCAAAACTCAACATGGCCGGCAGTCGCGTGGCAAAACCCTGGAAACTGTGGTCGCCACCGGCCTGGATACGCAAGGCGCATGCCCGGTAATACTGCTGGGCGAGACGATAGTCCAACGTTTCGTCAGCTGTCTGCAACCATACCTGATAACGCTGCGGATCCCGGGGTGCCGGCACTTCCAGCTCGGCCAGGGCCGTCACGTGGTCGTGGGTCAACTCCCAGGCCTCTTCGGTATACAGGTTTTTCTGCGTCCCCAGATAGCCGTCGAACATCCGGTGCGGGCTGACGGCAGGGTTGATCAACAGGGCTTTCAAGCCATGGCGCTCGGCCAGGTGAGTGGCATAGTAGCCGCCGAGGGAGCTGCCGACCAGCAGTGGCCGTCCCAGTTCGGCGATCGCCTGCTCCAGCTGCTCGATAGCCTGGCGCGGGTGGTGGTGCAATGCCGGAACGCGCAAGTGTTCACTCAGGCCCAGACGCTCCATCACCTCGACCAACTGGCAGGCCTTCTTCGACAACGGCGAGCTGTTGAAGCCGTGGATATAAAGGATCGAACCGGACATTTGAGTTCCCTGTGCGTCGGCTAAAGAGTCGGAGTTTACAGGGACTCGGGCGCGTTGGGTGCCGATGAAATGCGATCCCTGTAGGAGCTGCCGCAGGCTGCGATCTTTTGATTTTGATTTTTTAAGATCAAGAGATCGCAGCCTCGTTGCACTCGACAGCTCCTACAAGGGATGTATCAGTAGCCGTTGGAACCGTAATCCACAGTGAAATCGAATCCGGTGACCCGCTCCACACCGGTTTCCAGCCCCCCGTCGGGCAGCAGCCGCAACCAGCGATAGCCCGGCGCCTGTTCCCCGACCTTGAAATCCTCGCTGCCCGGCTCGAACTGGATGCAGGTCGAGGGCGAGGCGATCAATCGCACACCATTGCGCCTCTGATCGATTTCCTGGTGCACATGCCCCCACAACACCGCCCGCACCTGTTCGAAACGGTCCAGCACGGCGAACAACGCTTCGGGATTGCGCAAGCCAATCGGTTCCATCCAGGCACAACCGATGGACACCGGGTGATGGTGGAAGCACACCAGATGATGGCGTTCCGGCGCTTCGCTCAACGAGCGGGCGAGCAACTGCAGCTGTTCATCCTGCAAATATCCCGGCACCGAGCCCGGTACCGCCGAATCGAGCATCGTGACCCGCCAGTTGCCGATATCCACCACCGGTTCGAGCAAAGCGCTCTGCACCGCCGCCTCGGCCATGATCTGTGGCTCATCGTGGTTGCCGGGAATCCAGCGCGCCGGCGCATCGAGCTGGCGCGTCATCTCGCGAAATTGCCGGTAGGACGCCAGCGTCCCGTCCTGGGACAGATCACCCGTGGCCAGGATCAAATCGATCTGCGGCTGTTGCGCGCGCACCAGCTCGATGACCTTTTGCAGGCTGTCGCGGGTGTTCATGCCCAGCAACGCACCGTCCGCTTCGGCAAACAGATGGCTGTCGGAGAGTTGCACCAGCAACGCCGGATCGGCGGTGGTCAATGTGGATACGCTCGGCAAGGCGTTCTCCCAGGGCGTGATCACGGGGATGGGTAAGTGCCGCAATTATGCTGGGGGACGATCGAAAGGGGAAATCCGTGAACCTGACGCAGTTCACATCTGCGCTTCGCCGTTAACGTACGACTTCGTACTCATGCCCCAGCGCCAGGCAATGGCTCAGCCATTCGCCCAGAAACATGTTCAGCTGGGCCTTTTCGTCCGGCTGGTGCATCGAGGCGTTCGGGTAAGGATAGATGCCGCGAAAGCGTCGTGCATGTTCGGCGCTCACCACTTCGGCCATACGCGCATCGTGATAGACCTGCACTTCCAGTTGCGGCACCGGCAGCCACGGCAGGCTGTGTTCCTGGCGCACTTGCAGGGTCGTGGTGTAAGGACAGGTCAGCAATACCTCCAGGGCCAGCACGCCGAGCATCTGGTCGCCATGGGTCACGGCGATGCGCCGCGCGGCAGGCTCGCTGCGCATGTCCGGCAGCAGTCGCATGAGGCGCGCGTAGTTCGCCTCGCAGGACGCTTGCAGCCCCACCAGATCTACCCGATAGCGATCGCGCAGCTTGTTTACGACCATAACCCCCTCACTTCAACGCGGTTCAAAGCCAGCCATTGCAAGGCAATGATGCTCGCCGCGTTGGCAATACGCCCGTCGCGCACGGCTTGCAGGGCATCTTCGAAAGCCCAGACCGTGACGCGGATGTCTTCTGCCTCTTCCTCCAGCCCATGCAGGCCGCCTACCCCGGTAGTATCACAACGCCCCAGGTACAAATGCACGAACTCGTTACTGCCGCCCGGCGATGGAAAATATTTGAGCATCGGCCAGAGCGCCCCGATTTCCAGCCCAGCTTCCTCCTGCGCTTCGCGGTGAGCAACTGCTTCCGGCACTTCATCCTTGTCGATCAGACCAGCGACCAGTTCGATCAGCCACGGGTTGTCGGTCTTGCCCATGG
The DNA here is from genome assembly GCF_002934665.1 of Pseudomonas laurylsulfatiphila. GTDB lineage: Bacteria > Pseudomonadota > Gammaproteobacteria > Pseudomonadales > Pseudomonadaceae > Aquipseudomonas > Aquipseudomonas laurylsulfatiphila. The sequence goes on from NZ_NIRS01000010.1 coordinate 211,190, forward strand.
CGCCGACTCGAAACTGCTCGATCAGCACCACTTCATCGCGCTGCGGATCGTAAGGCAGCATGCAGACCGCATCATGGCGAACGAACACTTCACGATTGATCTCACGGCTCATGCCCCCGGCGAACAATTCGTGGCGCAAGTGCACGCGTTCGAGTTTGTAGAAGCCCTCGTAGCATTTTTCGCGCCGCACGATATCAACGGCGGTCGGAATGGCGTTGGCAAAATCCGTCATGATTATCCTCGTTACTGCAAATCCTGAACGAGGCTGCTTTCTTCCTGGGCCTCGACTTCGCGCCATCCTAACGCGCCCGTGATGTTTGATGCAGCCCCTTTCCCGTCAGCGGGATGGACGGTGAAGGCGAAACCCTCTCTAATTAGCTTAGTGGCGAACTGATTGCTTTGTTGAGAGTCGAAGCCGGTAACTTTTTGCCTTCCCCTGTTTCAGAAAGGACGCCCATGTCGCTTTTCAAAATCGCCTCCGTGGCCGCCATCGCCCTGACCCTGGGCGCTTGCGCGAGCCTGTTCCAGCCCAACTACCGGACGCCGCTGGAAACCACCCGCGACGCTTCCGAGCAACTCAAGCCCGGCTGCAGCAACCCGGAATGCCCGCTGGTCAACATCGACACCCTGCACTTTCCGGACGAGCCTGCCCTGGACGGCATCATCGAAAAACGCCTGCTGCAAATGACCCGCACCTCGCCCGACGCGCCGGTCGCACCGACCCTGGCGGCCTATCGCGAAGAGTTCCTGCGCACCGCCGGCCCGCGCAACAGCAGCTATCTGCAAGCAAAGGTACGTGAGCAGCATGACGGCTTGGTGATCATCGAATTGTCCAGCTACCTGGACACCGGCGGAGCCCATGGCACGCCGGGGCGGGGTTTCATCAACTACTCGCGCCAGCAGCATAAAGTGCTGACGTTGTCCGACATGTTGGTGCCAGGGCAGGAAGACGCATTCTGGAAAGCCGCGCAAGTGGCGCACAACAGCTGGCTGATCAGCACCAAGCTCGATCAGGAACCGGAGTTCGTGAAGAGCTGGCCGTTCCAGAAAACCCAGAACGTGGCGCTGACCTACGGCGGGGTGATCCTCAAGTACGAAACCAGCACCATTGCGCCTTACGCGCTGGGCCATGTCGAACTGAAGATCCCCTACCCTCGCCTGAACGGCATCATCAAGCCCGAGCTGTTTCCCGGCCGTAACTGAAGGCCCGGCCCAGTACCAGCTGCAGCAACCCTGCCAGGACCAGCGCCGGCAGGGTCGCACCCACGTCCGGATACAGGTTGGCGAGCAGATGGTAAGTGCTGATCCCACCCAGCCAGGCCAGCAGCGCCGGCCAGCGCAAAGCGGCTGAAGCCACCTGGCCGCTGCGCTTGCGCAGGATGAAGTGGTCCACCAGCACCACGCCGAACAACGGCGCAAACACCGAACCGATCAGCAGCAGGAAGTTCTGGTACTGGGCCAATGGCGCCAGCAGGGCAATCAGCGTGCAGATAACGCCGATGGCCAGGGCCAGATGCTCGACTTTGGCACGCAACAGAATCCCGCTGGACACCGCTGCCGAGTGAATATCGGCAAAGGCGTTTTCCGATTCATCCAGAAGAATCAGCAGCAGCGGAATCCCCAGGCCGGCACCGGCCAGCGCCAGCAGCAATGCATTGACTTCACCGCTCGGCGCGAATGCCAGGGTGTAGGCCACGCCCAGGCTCATCAGCCAGAAGTTACCGATAAAGAATCCGATGGCCGTGCCACCGAAGACGTTTTTCGCCCGTTTGCCGAACCGCGAGTAGTCGGCGATCAGCGGCAGCCAGGAAAGGGGCATGGCAATGGCGATGTCGAAACCCACGGCGAACGGCATCGAACCGTCACCGGCCTGGGCCCACAATGCAGCCAGGTCAGCCTTGGCGAACAGGTTCCAGGTCAGCCAGATGCACGCGGCCAACAGCAGCCAGATACCCCACTTGCGCAGGATCTGCCGGACGAAGGTCAACGGGCCGCTGACCGCCAACAGGGTCGCCAGGGCGCCGAAGAACAGGGTCCAGAGCAGCGGATTCGACAGCAGGCTGCCGTCGCTGAAGGCCTTCGCGCCCAACAGGCTGGCGGCATCGCGCATGACAATGATTTCGAACGAACCCCAACCGATCAGTTGCAGCAGGTTCAGCACCGCCGGCAGGCTCGCGCCCTTGGTACCGAGGCTGAGCTTGAGGGCGGCCATCGACGACAGGCCGGTGTCACTGCCAATCACCCCGACCGCCGCGAGCAGCAGAACGCCGACCAGGGTGCCGAGGAAAATCGCCAGCAACGAACCGGACAGGCCCAGGCCCGGCGCGAGCAATGCACCGGTCTGCAATACCATCAGGCCGATGCCGAGGGAGAACCACAGGGAAAACAGATCGCGACCGCCGAACACACGTTTGTCGGTCGGCACCGCGATGTCGGGGGAGTAAGTGCTGGGTTGAATGCTCAAGGGTGTTATCTCAGAGGGACATTTGTTGTTTTCTTGATTGCCTTCGCGAGCAGGCTCGCTCCCACATTAGGTTTGCGTCGTTCACAAATCCCCTGTGGGAGCGAGCCTGCTCGCGAAGACGGCGGTGAGTACACCGCCGACCTGTCAGATCAAACTTTCTGGTAAAGCTGACTGCCTTCCTGCTTGAAGCGCTCGGCCTGTTCAGCCATGCCTTGGGCGACGTCCACGTCGACCGCTTCGATCCGTTGGTTGGCCGCATACTCGCGGACTTCCTGGGTGATTTTCATCGAGCAGAACTTCGGCCCGCACATCGAGCAGAAGTGCGCGACCTTGGCCGAATCCTTCGGCAGGGTTTCGTCGTGATACGAACGCGCGGTGTCCGGATCGAGGCCCAGGTTGAACTGGTCTTCCCAGCGGAACTCGAAACGCGCCTTGCTCAAGGCATTGTCGCGGATCTGTGCACCCGGGTGTCCCTTCGCCAGATCGGCGGCGTGCGCGGCGATCTTGTAGGTGATGATCCCGGTCTTCACGTCATCCTTGTTCGGCAGGCCCAGGTGCTCCTTCGGCGTCACGTAGCAGAGCATGGCGCAACCGAACCAGCCGATCATCGCCGCACCGATGCCCGAGGTGATGTGGTCGTAGCCCGGCGCGATGTCGGTGGTCAGCGGACCGAGGGTGTAGAACGGCGCCTCGTCGCAGCACTCCAGCTGCTTGTCCATGTTCTCCTTGATCAACTGCATCGGCACGTGACCCGGGCCTTCGATCATGCACTGCACGTCGTGTTTCCAGGCAATCTTGGTCAGCTCGCCGAGGGTTTCCAGCTCGCCGAACTGCGCTTCGTCGTTGGCGTCGGCAATCGAGCCCGGACGCAGGCCATCGCCCAGCGAGAAGCTGACGTCGTAGGCCTTCATGATTTCGCAGATTTCGTCGAAATGGGTGTAGAGGAAGTTCTCTTTGTGGTGCGCCAGGCACCACTTGGCCATGATCGAGCCGCCACGGGATACGATGCCGGTCACGCGCTTGGCGGTCATCGGTACGTAGCGCAGCAACACGCCGGCGTGGATGGTGAAGTAGTCGACGCCCTGCTCGGCCTGCTCGATCAGCGTGTCGCGAAACAGCTCCCAGGTCAGGTCTTCGGCCACACCGTTGACCTTCTCCAGCGCCTGGTAGATCGGCACCGTACCGATCGGCACCGGCGAGTTGCGGATGATCCACTCACGGGTTTCGTGGATGTGCTTGCCGGTGGACAGGTCCATGACCGTGTCCGAACCCCAGCGAATGCCCCAGGTCAGTTTCGCCACTTCTTCTTCGATGGACGAACCCAGGGCGCTGTTGCCGATATTGCCGTTGATCTTCACCAGGAAGTTACGGCCGATGATCATCGGTTCCAGTTCGGTGTGGTTGATGTTGGCCGGGATGATCGCGCGGCCGCGGGCGATTTCTTCGCGGACGAATTCAGGGGTGATTTCTTTCGGGATGCTCGCGCCGAAGCTGTGGCCGGCGTGCTGTTGCTTCAACAGGCCGGCGGCGCGGGCCTCTTGCAGCTTCATGTTTTCGCGGATGGCGACGTATTCCATCTCGGCGGTGATGATGCCTTTGCGCGCGTAGTGCATCTGGCTGACGTTGGCCCCGGCCTTGGCGCGGCGCGGGTTGTTCACGTGGGCAAAGCGCAGTTTGGTCAGCTCTGGATCGGCAAGGCGCTCCTGACCGAAGTTCGAGCTCAGGCCACTCAGGCGTTCGGTGTCACCACGGTCGTCGATCCACGCCGAACGCACGTCGCCCAGGCCTTTACGTACGTCAATCACCACGTTGGGATCGGTGTAGGGACCCGAGGTATCGTAGACAGTCACCGGGGCGTTGATTTCGCCACCGAAGTCAGTCGGCGTCACGTCCAGGGTGATTTCGCGCATCGGCACGCGGATGTCCGGACGAGAGCCCTGGACGTAGATTTTTTGCGAACGGGTAAAGGGTTGAACCGACTGTTCATCGACCTTGGCCGACTCACTCAGGTTGATCGCGTTTTTTGCTTTTATGGTCATCACGGGCTCTCCAGACAGCATCCAGGCAGTGGATTGTCGGAGCAGAACCTGAAAGGCACGGACGCACCAGGACTGGTGCTGTGCGTCGTCACACGGGGAGCGTTCGATTGTCGAACAATTTCCCGGACGAAGCACAAGAGGACTCGCCGGGTGACGAGAAATCTTGTTCCCTACGCAGGCGCTAACCTGATCAGGTTCAACGGGATCCGAAATTATTCGATCTCAGCCTCATAGCAAGGCACCCCGACAAGAACCCGGCCAGTCTAGACACAACTGGCAAAGAACGCCAACCCCCCGGCAAATACCATGATGAATGGCGTAATAACACGCAGTATCAGGATTGTTGCCACCCCAATGCGCAACTACACTCGCTACGCTGAGCCGCGCATTGACGCTGTCGAAGCAGAGCCTTAGCCTTGGCGCTCAAATTACCTTTGTAATATCAATTCTAGGGATCGTCTATGCTGCGCAAACTCTCACTGGCCCTTGCCGTGTCTTGTGCGTCCAACGGATTGGCCTGGGCAGCAGATGCGCCCTTATCGAACAAGACGGACCTTGTCAGCGTTTATCAGGAAGCCGTCAACAACAACGCCGATCTGGCGGCTGCCATCGCCCAATACGGCGCGCAGAAGGAAGTCGTCCCCCAGGCTCGCGCCGGGCTGCTGCCGAACCTCTCGGGCGGCGCGAATGTTTCCGAGGTGCGTACGTCGCTCGATCAACCGTCGGGCACGTCCAACCGCGATGCCCATTCCTACCAGGCCACTTTGGCGCAGCCGCTGTTCCGGGCAGACCGCTGGTTCCAGTTCCAGGCCGCCAAGGAAGTCAACGAACAGGCCGCCCTGCAACTCTCGGCGACCGAGCAGAACCTGATCCTGCAAACCGCCGACAGCTATTTCAACGTGCTGCGCACCCAAGACAACCTGGCCTCGACCAAGGCCGAAGAAGCGGCGTTCAAGCGCCAGCTCGATCAATCCAACGAGCGTTTCGATGTCGGCCTCTCGGACAAGACCGACGTGTTGAACTCACAAGCCAGCTACGACACCGCACGCGCCAACCGCATCGTTGCGCAGCGCCAGGTGGACGACGCCTTTGAAGCATTGATCACCCTGACCAACCGTCAGTACAACTCGATCTGGGGCATCAGCCATAACCTGCCGATCCTGCCGCCAGTACCGAACGACGCCAAGGCCTGGGTCGAAACGGCGGGCAGGCAGAACCTCAATCTGTTGGCCAGCAACTATGCCGTCAGCGCCGCCGAGCAAACCCTCAAGCAGCGCAAGTCCGGGCACTTGCCAACGGTTGATGCGATCGCCAAGTACGAGAAAGGCGACAACGATGCACTGGGCTTCAGCAACCCGAACAACCTGCCCCAGGCGTACGGCGGCAACGTCGATCAAACCACCGTCGGCCTGCAACTGAACATCCCGATCTACAGCGGCGGCCTGATCAACTCCCAGGTGCGCCAATCGTATGCACAACTGGACCAGACCGAGCAGCAACGCGAAGCCCTACGCCGCAGCATCGTGGAAAACACCCGCGACCTGCACCGCGCAGTGAACACCGATGTCGAGCAGGTACAGGCGCGCAAGCAATCGATCATCTCCAACCAGAGCGCGGTGGAAGCGACTGAAATCGGCTATCAGGTGGGGACGCGAAACATCGTCGACGTGCTGGATGCGCAACGCTCGCTCTACAACTCGGTGCGCGACTACAACAACACCCGCTACGACTACATCCTCGACAACCTGCGCTTGAAGCAACAGGCCGGCACGTTGAATCCGGGGGACCTGCAAAACCTGGCACGCTGGCTCAATCCCAACTACAACCCGGACAAGGATTTCCTGCCACCGGATCTGGCCAAGGCGGCAGAGGAACAGTTGAAGGCGCGACCGGAGCAATAAAGCAAAAGATCGCAGCCTGCTGTAGGAGCTGCCGCAGGCTGCGATCTTTTTCTGCCAGACGACTCAGTCTACCGCTCGATCAACCGCCCCAACCCGTCCAGCAAGCGCTGCAACGCCCCCTGATTGGCGCGCATCACCTTCAACCCTGCCTCTGCCATGCGCTGCGCATCACGCGGCAGTTCGAACAGCCGTTGCACCGCCACCGCCAACCCTTCGGCATCCTCCACTTCCTGCAACGCCCCGGCACTGCGCAACTGCGCAGCGATTTCGAGGAAGTTGAAAAGATGCGGCCCGCTCAGCACCGGTTTGGCGAGGGCCGCCGGTTCCAGCAGGTTATGCCCGCCGTTCGGCACCAGGCTACCGCCGACGAAAGCGCTGTCAGCCAGCGCGTAGAGAAACAGCAACTCGCCCATGGTGTCGCCCAGCAACACTGAAGTATCGGCACTGACCGCGTCGCCACTGGAGCGCCGGACGGTGGCAAACCCTTGTTGCTGGCACAGCCCGTACACCGAATTGAAGCGTTCCGGATGACGTGGCACCAGAATCAGCAACGCATCGGGGTGACTGGCCAGCAACTGACGATGAGCCGCCAGCACGACCTCGTCTTCGCCGTCATGGGTACTGGCCGCGATCCACACCGGTCGCTCCAGCGCCTGCCATTGCCCACGCAACTGGCTGGCGCGCTCGAGCAGTTGCGGGTCGATGGTCAGGTCGAACTTGATCGACCCGGTCACTTCGACCGTCTCCGAACGCGCACCCAGATTACGGAAGCGTTGGGCTTCGGCCTCGGTCTGCACCGCGAACAGGCTCATCTCGGCCAGCATCGGCTGGGTCAGCTTGCGCAAGCGGCCGTAGCCCTTGGCCGAACGTTCGGACAGTCGTGCATTGGCCAGCGCCACGGGAATCCCGCGTTTGGCACATTGATGGATATGGTTGGGCCACAGCTCGGTTTCCATGATCACCGCCAGTTTTGGCCGGACCCGATCGAGGAAGCGCCGGGCTGCGCACGGCAAATCGTAAGGTAGATAGCAGTGCTGGATGCGCGGCTCATTGGCAAACAGGGCCAGGATGCGTTCCGAACCGGTCGGCGTCATGCAGGTCACGGTGATCGGCAGATTCGGGTAACGCGCCAGCAAGGCGCGGATCATCGGCGCGGCAGCAATGCTTTCGCCCACCGACACGGCATGCACCCAGATGCCGCCCGGTTTCATCGCCGGCATCCCGTAGGAGAAGCGCTCGCCGATGCGCCTGGCATACGCCGGCGCCTTGCGTGCGCGCAGCCAAAGCCGAATCGCTACCAATGGCAGCCCCAGATAAAACAGCGCGGTGTAGAGAGTTCTATTCATGGCGGCGGAGTTTATCGGCTTTTTTCGCCAATCGTCTGCAAGTGCACGGCAAAACGTTCGGCGAGCCAGCGCGCGGCCGGACCGAGCGGCTCGTCCCGGCGCCATACCAGCTCCACCACCAGGGCCGGCGGGGTCCATTCGCTGACCAGTTCGACCATCTGGTTCTGATAAGTCGGGTATTGCACCACGTGGCGCGGCAACCACGCCCAGCCGAGGCCGCGCACCAGCCATTCGGCCATCACATAGAAACTGTCGGCGCGCCAGACTTGCGGGCTGGCGGGATCACTGCCGGGATAAATGCTCGACTCCGTGGACATCAACAACTGCCGATGCTGCGCCAACTGCTGGCCGTCCACTGTGCCTTTGCTCGCCAACGGATGATCCTTGCCGCACACCGTGACCATTTCCACGCTGCCCAGCACGCGACGCTCAAGCGCCTCGGGAATCTGATCGTGAAAGAACAGCAGCCCCAGATCGGCGCGCCGCTCCACCAGCTTGCGCGCGACATCGCCTTGGGCGGCACTGGTCAGTTGCACTTCAAGGCTGGGGAATTTTTCCGCCAGGGCCTCGAAGCTTTCGATGATCGGCTGATAAGGCATCGCTTCATCCTGCGCCACGCGCAGTCGTGCCTCCTGGCCGCGCATCATCGCCAATGCCCGACCATTGAGCCGCTCGCATTGACGCAACACTTCCCGTGCTTCGTCCAGCAAAGCGGTACCGGCTTCAGTGAGCTTCGGCTGACGACCGCTGCTGCGGTCAAACAGGCTGACGCCCAGGTCATCCTCCAGCAACGCTATCGCACTGCTGACCGCCGACTGCGCCTTGCGCTGATCCCGCGCCACGGCAGAAAACGAACGCTGCTCCGCTACGCTGACAAACAACCGCAGTTGTTCCAGATTCCATTGCATGCTCATGGCTCAACCCATCTCTTGAACAGATAGGTAATGACTTTACCGCATCTGGCAAATCACTAGAATGCCGACCTCAGAGAGCAACACTTCACACGAGGATTGACCCATGACCGCTTACTACTACCTGGCCATTGCCATCTGCGCCGAAGTGATTGCCACTGTTTCGATGAAAGCCGTCAAAGGCCTCAGCACTCCGCTGCCACTGGTGCTGGTCATCCTTGGCTACGGCATTGCCTTCTGGATGCTGACCCTGGTGGTGCGCAGCGTTCCCGTGGGTGTGGCGTATGCCGTGTGGGCCGGCATGGGGATCGTGATGGTCAGCGTCGCGGCGCTGTTTATCTACGAGCAGAAGCTGGACGTGCCGGCCATGCTGGGGATGGCGTTGATTGTGCTGGGGGTTGTGGTGATTCAACTCTTTTCCAAAACCGCAGGTCATTGAAAGAAAAGATCGCAGCCTTCGGCAGCTCCTACAGGGGAATGCGTGCGCCACCTGTAGGAGCTGCCGAAGGCTGCGATCTTTTTTCCCGTCTCAGCTCTGTATACTGCGCCCTCGTCTTGAACACAGAGGTCGCTGCATGCCATCCGTTATTTCCACCGACGTTCTGATTGTCGGCGCTGGTGTCGCCGGCCTCTGGCTGAACGCGCGCCTGCGCCGCCAGGGTTTTTCGACCGTGCTGGTGGAAAGCGCCAGCCTCGGTGGCGGGCAGACCGTGAAGTCCCAGGGCATTATCCACGGTGGTGCCAAGTACGCATTGCACGGCGCCCTGACCGGCGCTTCGGAAGCCATCGCCGATATGCCGCGCCGCTGGCGTGAAGCCCTGGCCGGTGACGGCGAGCTGGACCTGTCTGGTGTGCGCCTGCTCTCCGAAGCCCATTACCTGTGGTCCCCTGGCACCCTCGCCGGCAACCTGACCAGTTTCTTCGCCAGCAAGGCCGTGCGCGGTCGCGTCGATCAGGTCAAGGGCGACCAATTGCCACCCGCGCTGCAAGACAAGCGCTTCAAGGGCAAGGTCTATCGCCTGGCGGAACTGGTGATCGATGTGCCGAGCCTGGTCCAGCGCCTGGCCGACCTCGCCGGTGATGGCTTGCTCGCCGGGCAGAAAATCGAACCGCTGCTGGAGGGTGGCGTACTGGTCGGCCTGATCGTCGATGAGCGCGAGATCCGCGCCCAGCGCATCGTCTTGAGCGCCGGCGCGGGCACGGCGCAACTGCTCGAAGCATTGGGTCTCAGCGAGCCGGCGATGCAGCGTCGACCGCTGCACATGATCATCGCCAAGGGGCCGAGCCTCAAACCGCTGTACGCCCATTGCCTGGGCGGCGGCACCAAACCGCGCATTACCGTCACCACCCACCCGGCCGCCGACGGTCAATGGGTCTGGTACATGGGTGGCGACATCGCCGAAAGCGAAGGCGTGCTCCGTGAGCCTGCGGAGCAAATCGCCACCGCACAGAAAGAACTCGGCCAGTTGCTGCCGTGGATCGACTTGAGCACGGTGCAGTGGGCCACCCTGCGCGTGGATCGCGCCGAACCCCTGCAATCGGGCCTGACCCGCCCCGACAATGCGTTTCTCGCAGAAGAAGGCCGGCTGCTGGTGGGCTGGCCAACCAAACTCGCCCTGGCGCCGGACTTCGCTGACCGGGTCATCGCCAACCTGACCCGCGACGGCATCCAGCCAGGCCACCCGGCAGCGCTGCCTGAACTGCCGAAGCCGCCGATGGGCGTACCGGCCTGGGAGCAACTGCTACCATGAGCCAACCGACCCTGCATGACTTGCATCGCCCCCTGGGCAGCAGCGGCCTGCTGGTCTCACCCCTGGGCCTGGGCACAGTGAAACTGGGCCGCGACCAAGGCGTGAAATACCCCAACGGCTTCCGGATTCCCGATGACGATGAAGCGCGCATGCTGCTCAAGCTTGCCCGCGACCTGGGCATCAACCTGATCGACACAGCCCCGGCCTATGGCCGCAGCGAAGAACGCCTCGGCCCATTGCTGCGCGGCCAGCGTCAGGATTGGGTGATTGTCAGTAAGGTGGGTGAAGAATTTGCCGACGGCCAGTCTCGTCACGATTTCAGCGCGGCACACACGCGCATGTCGGTAGAGCGCAGCCTGCAACGCCTGGAAACGGACTTCATCGACTTGGTGCTGGTGCACTCCGATGGCAACGACCTGGCGATCCTCAATGACTGCGAAGTCTACGAAACCCTCGCCGAACTCAAGGCCGAAGGCAAGATTGGCGGATTCGGGTTTTCCGGCAAGACCGTCGAAGGCGGATTGAAGGCGCTGGAGCAAGGCGACTGCGCGATGGTCACCTACAATCTGAACGAACAAAACGAGAAGGCCGTCATTGACTATGCTGCTGCACACGGCAAAGCCATTCTGGTCAAGAAAGCCCTCGCCAGCGGTCACGTATGCCTGAGTCCGGGCGTGGACCCGGTGCGCGCCAGTTTCGAGTTGCTGTTTGAACATCCGGGCGTTGCCAGTGCTATTGTCGGGACCATCAATCCGCTGCACCTCGCCCACAATGTCGCGACCGTTGCCCAGGTCCTACGTAGCCACTGACGCCGCTCACGCGGCCTTAAGCAGGAGCCGACATGTCGCGCACGCTCATCAGAAAGAACCCGAGCAACTTCAAGACCCTGCCGTTATTCGTCGAAGCGACTCCTGAAGGCCTGAGTTACCAGAGCGTCGGCAGGCCGCTGAATTTCTCCCAGACCCTGCAACGTCGTCGGCCGGTCACGGTCGGCGACAGCGAACGATTTGCCCTGGAACTGGCCAATCTCGGGGTCTCGGTGCGCCTGACCCTGCATTGGCAGAATCGCGACTACTGGGTGCTGGTGCGTCAGCGTCGGCAGGACCGTGGCGACGTGGTGCTCAAGCTGATCTCCGGTTACGTGCCGGCCCACGAACTGAACCTCCCCCTGCACACAGCGATCCAGGAGATTGCCGAAGAATGCCTGCTGGAAACCCCGGAAGGCTGGCTCGGTGGCCGGTTCAATGACACCTGGCTGCCGGCGCCCTACTCGGCTGCCCTGCATTACCGCGAAGCCCTGCCGTTTCGCTTGTCGCCACTGTCCGGCTCGGCGCGGCCGGTGCGTTGCGCCAACCTGACGTTGATGGAGCGTCCGCGGGCTTACGTGCATTTGCCGACGGCGTCGCTGCAACTGATTTACGACCTGCGCCTGGACGTTCCCAAGGAAGCCAAGTCCCTGAGTCTGTTCCATGTCGATGAACGGCTGGAAGGCGATCAACTCGTCGCCCGCCTCGACCGCAAGCGCCCCGATCTGTACTTGATGCCCTTGCAGGACGGCCATCCGATGGCTGAGCTCTACACCCTGAAAAAGGATCAACTGTACCCGGCCAGCACGCGTGGCCTGTACCTGGCCGAGAGTTTTGCCCGACAGGAAGGCTGGCTGGTGCGCGATGAACGAATTCGCTGGAAGGACTGGGTGAGGCAGCAGGGTTTGACCCCGCCGGGGAAGGATTCGGGTTTGGCGCGGTTACGCGGGAAGGCGAAATTGTTGCTGAAGAAGATCGTGCCGCGTAAAAAAGTCAGCTCCTGAAAGCAAAAGATCGCAGCCTGCGGCAGCTCCTACA
>NZ_NIRS01000011.1 GCF_002934665.1 Pseudomonas laurylsulfatiphila
GCCGTTGTAGTTGGCGTCCGGGGTGAAGGTGTAAGCGCCGTTGGCTGCGATCACCAAGGTGCCGATGTTGGCGATGGTCGCGGTTTGGCCGGCGGTGAAGGTGCCAGGAACGCCATCGATAGTGAAATTCACCACGCTGACTTGGCCGTCGACGCTCGAAGTACCCGTCAACACACTGCCGCTGACGACGGTGTCTTCAGCGGTGGTCACGCTTTCGCTGAGGTCGGTGAAGCTGTCATCGACCGGGGTGACGTCGATGTTCAGGGTCGAGGAGACGTCGGTGCCGGAACCGTCGGTGACGGTGTAGCTCACGGTCGGCACCGTGCCGTTGTAGTTCTCAGCTGGGGTAAAGGTGTAAGCGCCGTTGGCCCCGATGACCAGGGTGCCGACGTTGGTGATGGTCGCCGTCTGGCCGGCGTTGAAAGTCCCAGGAACGCCGTCGATGGTGAAATTGACCACGCTGACTTGGCCATCGACGCTGCTCGTACCAGTGAGCACACTGCCGGTCACGGCGGTGTCTTCAGCGGTGGTCACGCTTTCACTGAGGTCAGTGAAGCTGTCATCGACCGGGGTGACGTTGATGGTCAGGGTCGAGGTGACGTCGGTGCCGGAACCGTCGGTGACGGTGTAACTCACGGTCGGCACGCTGCCGTTGTAATTCTCGGCCGGGGTGAAGGTGTAGGCGCCGTTGGCGCCGATGACCAGGGTGCCGACGTTGGCGATGGTCGCGGTGCTGCCAGCAGCGTAGGTGGTATCACCGATGGTGAAATTAACCACGCTGACTTGGCCGTCGACGCTGCTCGTACCAGTGAGCACGCTGCCGCTGACGGCCGTGTCTTCAGCGGTACTCACGCTTTCGCTGAGGTCGGTGAAGTTGTCGTCGACCGGGGTGACGTTGATGGTCAGGGTCGAGGTGACATTGCTGCCTGAACCGTCGGTGACGGTGTAGCTCACGGTCGGCACCGTGCCGTTGTAGTTGGCGTCCGGGTTGAAGGTGTAAGCGCCGTTGGCCCCGATGACCAAGGTGCCGACGTTGGCGATGGTCGCCGTCTGTCCGGCGGCGTAGGTGGTATCACCGATATTGAAATTAACCACGCTGACTTGGCCGTCGACGCTCGAGGTACCCGTCAACACGCTGCCGCTGATGGCGGTGTCTTCAGCGGTGGTCACACTTTCGCTGAGGTCAGTGAAGCTGTCGTCGACTGGGGTGACGTCGATGTTCAGGGTCGAGGTGACGTCGGTGCCCGAGCCGTCGGTCACGGTGTAGCTGACGGTTGGCACCGTGCCGTTGTAGTTCTCGGCCGGGGTGAAGGTGTAGGCGCCGTCGGCGCCGATCACCAAGGTGCCGACGTTGGCGATGGTCGCGGTCTGGCCGGCAGTGAAGGTGCCAGGAACGCCATCGATGGTGAAATTCACCACGCTGACTTGGCCGTCGACGCTGCTCGTGCCAGTGAGGACGCTGCCAGTTACGGCGGTGTCTTCAGCGGTGGTCACGCTTTCACTGAGGTCAGTGAAGCTGTCGTCGACCGGGGTGACGTCGATGTTCAGGGTCGAGCTGACGTCGGTGCCGGAACCGTCGGTCACGGTGTAGCTCACGGTCGGCACTGTGCCGTTGTAGTTCTCGGCGGGGGTAAAGGTATAGGCGCCGTTGGCGCCAATGACCAGGGTACCCACATTGGCGATGGTCGCCGTTTGACCGGCCTGGTACTGGGTGCCGCCAACCGTGAAGTTGAGCACGCTGACCTGACTGTCGACGCTGCTCGTACCGGTGAGGACGCTGCCGCTGAGGGCGGAGTCTTCAGCGGTGGTCACGCTTTCACTGAGGTCAGTGAAGCTGTCGTCGACCGGGGTGACGTTGATGGTCAGGGTCGAGGTGACGTCGGTGCTCGAACCGTCGGTGACGGTGTAGCTCACGGTCGGCACTGTGCCGTTGTAATTCTCGGCAGGCGTGAAGGTGTAAGCGCCATTGGCCCCGATCACCAGGGTGCCGACATTGGCGATGGTCGCGGTGCTGCCGGCAGCGTAGGTGGTATCACCGATGGTGAAGTTGACCACGCTGACCGAACCGTCGACGCTCGAGGTGCCCGTCAACACACTGCCGCTGATGGCGGTGTCTTCCTGGGTGGAGACCTTTTCGCTGAGGTCGGTGAAGCTGTCATCGACCGGAGTGACGTTGATGGTCAGGGTCGAGGTGACGTCGGTGCCCGAACCGTCGGTCACGGTGTAGCTGACGGTCGGCACGCTGCCGTTGTAATTGGCGTCCGGGGTGAAGGTGTAGGCGCCATTGGTCCCGATCACCAGGGTGCCCACATTGGCGATCGTCGCGGTCTGGCCGGCGACGTAGGTGGTCTCGCCGATGGTGAAATTGACCACGCTGACCTGACCGTCGACGCTCGAGGTACCCGTCAACACGCTGCCGCTGACGGCGGTGTCTTCCTGGGTGGAGACCGTTTCGCTGAGGTCAGTGAAGCTGTCGTCGACCGGCGTCACGCTGAGGTTCAAGGTCGAAGTGACGTTGCTGCCGGAGCCGTCGGTGACGGTGTAGTTCACCGTTGGCACTGCGCCGTTGTAGTTGGCGTCCGGGGTGAAGGTGTAAGCGCCGTTGGCGCCAATGACCAGAGTGCCGACGTTGGCGATGGTCGCGGTCTGGCCGGCGTTGAAAGTGCCAGTGACACCGTCGATAGTGAAGCTGAGCACGCTGACCGGACCGTCGACGCTCGAGGTACCCGTCAACACACTGCCGCTGACGGCCGTGTCTTCAGCGGTGGTCACGCGCTCGCTCGCGTCGGTGAAGCTGTCGTCGATCGGCGTCACGTTGATGGTCAGGGTCGAGGGGACATTGCTGCCGGAGCCGTCGGTGACGGTGTAGTTCACCGTTGGCACTGCGCCGTTGTAGTTCGCGTCCGGGGTGAAGGTGTAGGCGCCGTTGGCCCCGATGACCAGGGTGCCGACATTGGCGATGGTCGCGGTCTGACCGGCGGTGAAAGTGCCAGGAACGCCATCGATGGTGAAATTAACCACGCTGACTTGGCCGTCGACGCTGCTCGTGCCAGTGAGGACGCTGCCGCTGATGGCGGTGTCTTCAGCGGTGATCACGTTTTCACTGAGGTCAGTGAAGCTGTCGTCGACCGGGGTGACGTTGATGGTCAGGGTCGAAGTGACATTGCTGCCGGAGCCGTCGGTGACGGTGTAGCTGACCGTCGGCACCGCGCCGTTGTAGTTCGCGTCCGGGGTGAAGGTGTAAGCGCCGTTGGCCCCGATGACCAGGGTGCCGACATTCGCGATGGTCGCGGTCTGGCCGGCGACGTAGGTGGTCTCGCCGATGGTGAAGTTCACCACGCTGACAGGACCGTCGACACTCGAGGTACCGGTGAGGACGCTGCCGGTCACCGGGGCATCTTCAGTGGTGGTCACGTTTTCACTGAGGTCGGTGAAGCTGTCGTCGACCGGGGTGACGTTGATGGTCAGGGTCGAGGTGACATTGCTGCCGGAACCGTCGGTGACGGTGTAGCTCACCGTTGGCACCGCGCCGTTGTAGTTGGCATCCGGGGTAAAGGTGTAGGCGCCGTTGGCCCCGATCACCAGGGTGCCGACGTTGGCGATGGTCGCCGTCTGGCCGGCGGTGAACGTGCCAGGAACACCGTCGATGGTGAAATTAACCACGCTGACTGGACCGTCAACGCTCGCAGTGCCGGTGAGGACGCTGCCGGTCACGGCGGTGTCTTCGGCGGTGGCCACGCTTTCGCTGAGGTCGGTGAAGCTGTCGTCGACCGGGGTGACGTCGATGTTCAGGGTCGAGGTGACATTGCTGCCAGAGCCGTCGGTGACGGTATAGCTCACGGTCGGCACTGTGCCGTTGTAATTCTCGGCAGGCGTGAAGGTGTAAGTGCCATTGGCCCCGATCACCAGGGTGCCGACATTGGCAATGGTCGCCGTCTGACCGGCGGTGAAAGTCCCAGGAACGCCGTCGATGGTGAAGTTCACCACGCTGACCGGGCCGTCGACGCTTGAGGTACCCGTTAACACACTGCCGCTGACGGCGGAGTCTTCGCTGGTGGTCACGCTTTCGCTGAGGTCAGTGAAGCTGTCGTCGACCGGGGTGACGTGGATGGTCAGGGTCGAGGTGACGTCCGTGCCGGAACCGTCAGTCACGGTGTAGCTGACCGTCGGTACGCTGCCGTTGTAGTTCTCGGCCGGGGTGAAGGTGTAGGTCCCGTTGGCCCCGATCACGAGGGTGCCGACATTGGCGATGGTCGCGGTGCTGCCAGCGGTGTAGGTGGTCTCACCGATGGTGAAGTTCACCACGCTGACCGGACCGTCGACGCTCGAGGTGCCCGTCAACACACTGCCAGTCACCGGGGCATCTTCAGCGGTGGTCACGCTTTCGCTGGCATCGATAAAGCTGTCATCAACCGGCGTAACACCGATGTTCAGCGTCGAGTTGGAACCGTCGGTGACGGTGTAGCTCACGGTCGGCACCGTACCGTTGTAGTTGGCGTCCGGGGTGAAGGTGTAGGCGCCGTCGGCCCCGATCACCAGGGTGCCCACATTGGCGATGGTCGCCGTCTGGCCGGCTGTGAAGGTACCAGGAACACCGTCGATGGTGAAGGTGACCACGCTCAGGGCGTTATCGATGTCGCTGTCGTTGCTCAGCACATTGCCGATCGCAGCGGTGTCTTCAGCAATGATTTGGGTGTCGGCAGTCAAAACGCTCGGATCATCGACCGCTGTCACGGTGAGGTCCAGAGTGCTGCTCGAGCCGGTGTTGGTGGTGTACGTGACTTGCGGTACGGCACCGTTGTAGTTGGCGTCCGGAGTAAAGGTGTAGTTGCCGTTGGTGCCGATGGTCAACGTACCGACGCCGACGATGGTCGCTGTCTGGCCTGCGGTGAAACTGCCGGTGACACCGGCGATGGTGAAACTGGTGACGCTGAGCGGCGTCTCAGCATCGCTATCGTTGTTCAGCACGTTGCCCGTCGCGACGCTGTCTTCGGCCAGAGTGCCCGTATCCGCGGTCAGTACACTCGGAGCGTTGATGGTCGTGATGTTCTGGTTGCCAGTATCGAGCGTAGTGGGAGTAGCCGTGGACTCAGGACCGGTGGTTGGGAAGCCGATGGTCGGGTCGACGCGGCCAGCCGTGGCGTCGAGCATGACGAAGCTGTGACCGCCCCCGGCGGCACCACCCGAACCTGCGGCAGTCGGGCCGGCGGCGGTGGCTTCAAGGTCTTTGGTCGGGTCGGCACCGGCGGCAATGGCCTGTTGCAGCTCTTCAACGGACGGCGCGGCTTGTGCGGTGGCGGCTGCCAGGTCAGCGCTGGAGTCCGGCGCGTCAGCGCTCCACTGGGTATCGCGGCCCAGGTCGAGGGTGCGGCCATCGGCCAGTTCCAGAGACACGGCACCGGAAAGGCCAGTGTCGATCTGGTCCCCGGCGAACAGTTTGTCGCCTTCAACGAGAACGCGGCGGATGCCCTCTGGGGACACCACGAAAACTTGACCGACAATGCTTTTGACGATGGCAACAACACTGCTCATTGAAGACTCTCCGGGGTGTCACGTTCAGTTGACTTCCATAGACCTGATGGCGTCTGCGCCGACCAGTCTGGACGTTACATTGCAAAATAGATGCACAAGTTTGACGGCCTAATTCGTCAATATTTTGGCTATATTTTTTCGCTATTAACTTTATGCCAAACTATTGACCTTCTTGAAGCCATCCTAAACAATCGTCCCAGTAATGTCACATTGATATTTAAGTTGTGACCCTGTCTTCGGTATGTGATCCAGTTCCGCTTTTGAGCTTTCCGACATACGGTCATTCCGCTGCCATCTTCCGACACCGCACGCCTTTCAGTCGTGATTCAAGACAAGAAGTCCTGGGAAATTCCTACAATGCGTTCGCCTTTGTTCATGGCTCTACCTTTCGCCCTCGCCGCGTCTTTCGTCCAGGCGCAATCCTTACCAGAAGCCATGCAACAAGCGCTGTATGTCCATCCAGAGGTCCAGGCAGGCGTCAACAGCCGGTTGGCGGCTGATTATCAGTTGAAGGCTGCCAAAGGTGGGTACTTGCCACGGGTCGACCTGCTGGGCGGTTATGGCCGTGAAGGCACCGACAGCGTCACGACGCGCGGGGATGGCAGCAACAATCACTGGGAAACCCTGAACCGCACTGAGTCGAGCTTGCGACTGACTCAGATGGTTTTTGACGGTTTTGCGACGACCAGCGAAGTAGGGCGTCAACAAGCCGCCGTCAACTCCCGTGCCTATTCGCTGCTGAGTACTTCCGAGCGTACCGGGCTGACCGTGGCCCAGGTCTATCTCGACGTGTTGACCCGTCGCGAATTCGTGCGCCTGGCCGAGGATAATCTCAAGAGCCATCAACGTATTTACGACCAGATCCAGCTGCGCACCCAGCGTGGTGTCGGCAGCGGCGCCGATCTTGATCAGGCGGAGGCGCGGATGGCCCAGGCGCGCAACAACCTGATCACCGAGCAGACCAACCTGGCTGATGCCGAGACCAACTACCTGTCCGCTGTCGGCCAGATGCCCGATCAACTGGAGCGCCCGGCGAGTTTCCTGGCGCTGATGCCGGCCAATCTGAATGAAGCCCGCGCGCAGATGCTGGAAAACAGCCCGATCCTGCGCTCGGCCGAATCCGACATCGCCGCCGCCGAAAAGCAGTACGACACGGCCAAGTCGACCTTCTACCCACGCTTCGATGCTGAGCTGGGTCGCACCGCAGACAACGATATCGATGGTCAGAATGGCCACAACAACGAATGGCAGGCCATGCTGCGCATGCGCTTCAACCTGTATGCCGGCGGCAGCAACAAGGCCGACCTGGAATCCAAGGCCTACCTGTCGAACCAGGCGCTGGACATCCGCAACAACGCCCTGCGCCAGTTGAATGAAGAACTTGGCCTGGCCTGGAACGCCCTGAACAACGCCAATGCCCAGGTGCCGATCGCCCAGCAGTACGTTGATCACAGCACCGCCGTGCGCACCGCTTACCAGCGTCAGTTCAGCCTTGGCGAGCGCACGCTGCTCGATTTGCTCGACAGCGAGAACGAGTTGTTCTCCTCTTCTCGCCGTCTGGCGGAGATCAAGAATATTCAGTTATTTACTCAGTACCGAATCAAGGCGACCATGGGCGAGTTGCTCAAGAGCCAGGGAGTGGTCGCACCGTTGGCATCCGTTGTGCAGAACGACGTGAAGCCGACGGTCCAATTGCCCGGTATGAATTGAGCAGGACCTTCTTTGTTCAATTGTCAGCCAAGAGTGCCGAGCGTGGAATCAGAAGTCAGTCGGGTTCAACTCATTCATGATCCGCGCGCGTTGCATGACGATCCGTTGCTGGATGGCCTGCTTGCTCTTTGCATGCTGCACCAGAAACCGGCCAGCGCGGCCATGCTCACCACCGGCCTGCCACTGCCCGAGCAGCGTTTGAGTGTCGAGCTGCTGCCACGTGCGGCGGCTCGCGCGGGGCTGCAAGGTCGGGTGCTGCAGCGCAAGCTGGGGGACATTCCGGCGATTGCCATGCCGGCATTGTTGCTGCTCAAGGACGGTCGCAGCGCCGTCCTGCTTGGCTGGCAAGGCGAAGATCAGGTGCGGGTGCTGCTCAGCGAAAGCGATGGTGGCGAGTCCCTGGTCAGCCGCGAGCTGCTGGCTGACGATTACACCGGCAAAGTCTTTTTTGCCCAGCCGCAGCACAAATTCGACGTCAATCACGGCACGCTGATTCCGCGTGCGCGCTCGTGGTTTCGCGACACTCTCAAGCGTTCGCGCTGGCTGTACGCCGACGCCATTGCCGCCAGTTTTCTCATCAACATCATTGCCATGGCCGCGCCGTTGTTCGTGATGAACGTCTACGACCGTGTCGTGCCGAACCAGGCCGAAGCGACGCTATGGGTGCTGGCAGTCGGCATTTCTGGTGCCTACCTCTTCGACCTGATCCTGAAAAGCCTGCGCAGCCTGTGCCTGGATCTGGCCGGCAAGAAAACCGACCTGATTATCTCGGCCACGCTGTTCGAGCGTATCGTCGGTATGACCATGAAGTACCGGCCGGCACGGGTCGGCAGTTTTGCCCAGAACATCCATGAATTTCAGAGCCTGCGCGATTTCCTCGCCTCGCTGACCCTCACCAGCCTGATCGACCTGCCGTTCACCTTGCTGATATTCATGGTTATCGCGATCCTCGGCGGCCATCTGGTGTGGATACCGGTGCTGGCATTCCCGATCGCCCTGGCCATCGGCTATGCGTTGCAGAAACCTTTGGTAGCGACCATGGAGCGGACCATGGCGCTGGGGGCCGAGCGTCAGTCGAGCCTGATCGAAACCCTGGCCGGGCTGGATGCGGTAAAGGTCAACAACGCCGAAAGCGAGCGCCAGTATCAGTGGGAACAGACCATCGGCACCCTCAGTCGCCTTGAATTGCGGGTGAAGATGCTGTCCGGCCTGGCGATGAACATCACCTTGCTGATCCAGCAACTGGCCGGGGTGATCATGATCGTCTTCGGTGTGTACCAGATCATCGACGGTCACCTGAGCATGGGCGGCCTGATTGCCTGCTACATGCTCAGTGGTCGTGCGCTCAGCCCGCTGGCGTCGCTCTCCGGGTTACTGACCCGCTATCAGCAGGCACGGGTGACCATGACGTCCGTCGACCAAATGATGGAACTGCCCCAGGAGCGCAATTTCGAAGAGCGCCCGCTCAGCCGCAAGGTGTTGCAAGGCGGCATTGAATGCCGCCAGCTCAATTTCACGTACCCCCAACAGCAGAACCTGGCGCTGAAGAACATCAATCTGTCGATTAATCCCGGCGAGAAGATCGGCATCATTGGCCGAAGTGGCTCGGGCAAGAGCTCGCTGGCCAAACTGCTGGTAGGGCTCTATCAGCCGGATGATGGCTCGTTGTTGGTCGATGGCGTGGATATCCGCCAGATCGACGTCAGCGAGCTGCGCTACAACATCGGCTACGTGCCCCAGGACATTCAACTGCTCGCCGGCACCTTGCGCGACAACCTGGTTTCCGGTGCGCGGTATGTCGAGGATGAACTGGTGCTGCAAGCGGCAGAGCTGGCCGGAGTCCACGAGTATGCGCGCCTGCATCCGCAGGGTTATGAGCTGCAAGTGGGCGAGCGCGGGCAGAACCTCTCCGGTGGCCAACGGCAAAACGTGGCCCTGGCCCGTGCGTTACTGCTCAATCCGCCAATCCTGCTGCTCGACGAACCGACCAGTGCCATGGATAACACCGGTGAAGAGCGCCTCAAGCAGCGCCTGGCAGCCGTGATCGAAAACAAGACCGTGGTGCTGGTGACGCACCGGGCATCGCTGTTGTCGCTGGTGGATCGGCTGATCGTGATCGACCGCGGGCAGATACTCGCCGACGGTCCGAAAGCCGCGGTGATGGAAGCGTTGAAGAAGGGGCAGATCAGTGTTGCTTAAGTCGGGTAAGGGTTCGATCCTTCGCTACTTCAAGGGTTCTGCTTCGCTTGAGGGCCAGCCGCTGCCGGAGGTCAACAAGGCGTTGATCGAAGATGCGCCGCGTGTGGTGCGGCTGACGATCTGGGCGATCATCGCGTTCTTCGTCTTCCTGATGCTCTGGGCCAACTTCGCGGTCATCGACGAAGTGACCAAGGGCGATGGCAAGGCGATTCCGTCGTCGAAGATCCAGAAAATCCAGAACCTTGAGGGTGGTATCGTTTCCGAGCTGTTCGTCAAGGAAGGCCAGATCGTCGAAGCCGGTGCACCGCTGCTTCGCCTGGACGACACGCGATTTGCGTCGAACGTCGGTGAAACCGAGGCCGATCGCTTGTCGATGGTGCTGCGGGTCGAGCGCCTGAACGCCGAGCTGGAAGATCGTCCACTGAACTTCCCCGAGGATGTACTCAAGGCCGTGCCGGGTCAGGCCAAGAACGAAGAGTCGCTCTATATCAGCCGCCGCCAGCAGTTGCTCGACGAGATTGGCGGCTTGCAGGAGCAGTTGATCCAGCGCCAGCAGGAACTGCGCGAATTCACGTCCAAGCAGGCGCAGTACCGTCAGCAATTGGGCTTCCAGCGTCAGGAAATCAGCATGTCCGAGCCATTGGTGGCCCAGGGCGCGGTATCGCCGGTGGAGGTTCTGCGCCTCAGGCGTGCCGAAGCGGAGACCCGTGGTCAGCTCGACGCCACCACCCTGGCTATTCCGCGAGCCGAGTCGGCGATCAAGGAAGTACAGCGCAAAATTGACGAAACCCGCGGCAAGTTCCGTAGCGAAGCCCTGACCCAACTCAATGAAGCACGGACCGATCTGAACAAGGCCCAGGCCACCGGCAAGGCCCTGGAAGACCGGGTCAGCCGAACGCTGGTCACTTCGCCGGTGCGGGGTATCGTCAACAAGCTGCTGGTCAATACCATCGGCGGGGTTATCCAGCCAGGCAGCGACCTGGTGGAAATCGTACCGCTGGACGACACCTTGCTGGTCGAGGCGAAGATTCGCCCGCAGGACATCGCGTTCCTGCATCCGGGGCAGGAAGCGACGGTGAAATTCACCGCCTATGACTACACCATCTACGGTGGGATGAAGGCCAAGCTGGAACAGATCGGTGCCGACACCATTACCGACGATGACAAGAAAACCACCTATTACATCATCAAGCTGCGCACCGACCGCAGCCACTTGGGCACCGACGAAAAACCCTTGTTGATCATTCCGGGGATGGTGGCTTCCGTGGACATCATCACCGGCAAGAAGACTATCCTCAGCTACCTGCTCAAGCCGATCATCCGCGCGCGGGCCGAGGCGCTGCACGAGCGGTAATTCGTCATTGAGGCTGATGGCCCCATCGCGAGCAGGCTCGCTCCTACACCGTTTTTTGCTGGATCACAATTTTGTGCCCAACGAAGATCCCCTGTGGGAGCGAGCCTGCTCGCGATGGCGTCAGTGGAAACACCACAATCCCGTCAGTAAGTGACAAATAACGTCACTCCTCAATCCATACAGTCCCTTTTCAATCGCCATATCGTTATTCATTAATGGTATTTAAATTTCGATTCTTATACCTATAAAGTCAATCTCCTGCGTACCTGCCGACCAATCGGCGCGCCGCACGACACGAACCAACACGGGACATCCGTGAGTTTCTGATCGACGCGCGCGCCCTTGAGCGTGCCGTGCGTGGGAGTGATTTATGTCTGCAGCTTCAGCTTCGCCAAGCATCGCGCCACAATTCTTTGAAATCCGCCCGTTCAGCGGAGCGGTGGGCGCCGAAATCCTCGGCCTCGATTTGTCCCGCCCGATCAATGATCAGGACTTTGCCCGCATTCACCGCGCGCACCTGGACCATCATGTGGTGGTGTTCCGCGACCAGCGCATCACCCCGCAACAGCACATCGATTTCAGCCGTCGTTTTGGCGTATTGCAGATTCACGTGCTCAAGCAGTTCCTGCTGGCAGGGCATCCGGAAATCCTCATCGTTTCCAACATCGTCGAAAACGGCCAGAACATCGGCCTGGGCGACGCCGGCAAGTTCTGGCATTCCGATCTCTCCTACAAACAACTGCCGAGCCTGGGCTCGATGCTGCATGCCCAGGAGCTGCCAGCGGAGGGTGGCGACACCTTGTTCGCCGACATGCACAAGGCCTGGGACAACCTGCCCGAGGCGCTGCGCAAAGCGGTGGAAGGCCGCTCGGCCGCGCACTCCTACACGGCGCGATACAGCGAAACCAAATTCGAAGGCAACTGGCGCCCGACCCTGACCCCGGAGCAACTGGCCCAGGTCGCCGAAGTCGTCCACCCGGTCGTGCGTACCCACCCGGAAAACGGCCGCAAGGCCTTGTTCGTCAGCGAGGGGTTCACCACCCGCATCGTTGGCCTGCCGGAGGACGAGAGCCAGCAACTGCTGGCCGAGCTCTACGCCCACAGCGTGTTGCCGCAAAACATCTACCGCCATCAATGGCAGCCCCATGACCTGGTGTTCTGGGACAACCGTTCGCTGATCCACCTCGCCGCCGGCTGCCCCAGCCATCTGCGCCGCAAGCTGTATCGCACCACCATCCAGGGCGACGCGCCTTTCTGAATTGCCGGAGATTTGATCATGTCCAAACGTCTGCCCTTTGCCCCCCTGGCCGCCGCCATCGGCCTGGGTTTCAGCCTGATCGCCGGCAGCCTGGTGGCGCCGACCGTGGCCCACGCCGAAGGTGAAATCCGCATCGCTGAGCAGTTCGGTATCGTCTACCTGCTGCTCAACGTGGTGCGCGATCAGAACCTGATCGAGAAGTACGGCAAGCAGGAAGGTATCGACATCAAGGTCGACTGGACCCAGCTCTCGGGCGGCGCGGCGGTCAACGATGCGCTGCTGTCCGGCTCGATCGATATTGCCGGTGCCGGTGTCGGCCCGCTGCTGACCATCTGGGATCGCACCCATGGCAAGCAGAACGTCAAGGCCGTGGCTTCCCTCGGTAACTTCCCGTACTACCTGGTGAGCAACAACCCCAAGGTCAAGACCATCGCCGACTTCACCGAGAAGGACCGCATCGCGGTGCCCGCAGTGGGCGTGTCGGTACAGTCGCGCTTCCTGCAGTACGCGGCCGCCAGGCAGTGGGGCGACAAGGAATTCAATCGCCTCGACAAGTACACCATCGCTGTTCCGCATCCTGATGCCACGGCTGCGCTGATTGCTGGCGGAACCGAGTTGACCGGGCACTTTTCCAACCCGCCATTCCAGGATCAAGCGCTGGAAAATCCCAATGTACACGTGGTGCTGAACACCTATGACCTGCTCGGTCCGAACTCGCCGACTGTTCTGTTCGCCACCGAGAAATTCCGCAACGAGAACCCGAAAACCTACAAAGCCTTCGTCGAAGCGCTGACCGAGGCCGCACAGTTTGCGCAGAACGATAAAGGCGCAGCGGCGGACACTTACATCCGCGTGACCAAGGCCAAAATCGACCGCGCCGCGTTGCTGAAAATCATCGACAACCCGCAGTTCGAGTTCAGCGTCACGCCGAAAAACACTTACCCGTTGGCCGAGTTCCTTTACCGCGTCGGCGCGATCAAAAACAAACCGGATTCGTGGAAGGATTACTTCTTCCAGGACGCCAAGCCGCTGCAAGGGAGCTGACCGAAATGAACGCCCCTTTGCAAGGCCACACGGTCAGCAATCCGATCGCGGCAGCCCAGGCGCTGCTGTCGGTCGACAACGTCAGCCTCGAGTACCGCACGCCGCAGCGGGTGGTGCGGGCGACCCATCAAGTCAGTTTCGAGATCGACCCGGCGGACCGTTTTGTCCTGCTCGGGCCGTCCGGTTGCGGCAAGTCGACATTGCTCAAGGCCGCTGCCGGCTTCATCCAGCCCGTGGAAGGTGAGATCCGTCTGCAAGGCCAGCGCGTCGATGCGCCGGGGCCGGACCGGATCGTGGTGTTCCAGGAGTTCGATCAACTGCCACCGTGGAAAACCGTCAAACAGAACGTGATGTTTCCGCTGCTCGCCTCGAAAACCCTCAAGCGCAAAGAGGCTGAAGCGCGGGCGTTGCACTACCTGGAGAAGGTCGGTCTGGCGGCGTTTGCCGATGCCTATCCGCACACCTTGTCCGGTGGCATGAAGGCTCGGGTTGCCATCGCCCGGGCGCTGGCGATGCAGCCGAAAATCCTCTTGATGGACGAACCCTTCGCCGCCCTCGACGCGCTGACCCGACGCAAGATGCAGGAAGAACTGCTGCTGCTCTGGGAAGAGGTGCGCTTCACGCTGCTGTTCGTCACGCACTCCATCGAAGAGGCGCTGGTGGTGGGTAACCGCATTCTGTTGCTGTCTCCGCATCCGGGGCGAGTGCGGGCGGAAGTGCACAGCCACCAATACGATTTGCACAGCCTCGGCGGTGTGGCGTTTCAGGAATCGGCGCGCCGCATTCACCGGCTGTTGTTCGACGAAGGTCAATCACTGCAAGCCGAGCATGAGCTGGATTTCGCTGACATCCGCATCGCTTATTGAGCCAGTTGAGAGGAGGGCCCGATGAGCCATTTATCATCCCCGCGTGAAGCGTTCGAAACGGTTTTGCAGCCACTGACCAGCGTGCCGCTGGAGCGTGAACTGCCTCTTGGCCAACGCCTGTGGCAACAGGGCTGGTTGCGTAAAAGCCTGATCCTGGTGTTGCTCGCCGTGCTCTGGGAAGCCGTTGCGCGCTATCAGAACAACGATCTGCTGCTGCCGAGCTTCTTGCAGACCGCTCACGCGTTGTACGACGGCCTGCTCAGTGGCGAGCTGCTGGGCAAGGTGTGGATCTCCTTGGTGGTGTTGCTCAAGGGTTACCTGATCGGCATCGTCCTGGCGTTTGGCCTGACGACGCTGGCGGTGTCGACGCAATTCGGTCGCGACTTGCTCAGTACCCTGACTTCGATGTTCAACCCGTTGCCCGCTATCGCGCTATTGCCGCTGGCGCTGTTGTGGTTCGGCCTGGGGCAGAACAGCCTGATTTTCGTGCTGGTGCATTCGGTGCTTTGGGCCTTGGCGCTCAACACCTACGCCGGGTTTCTCGGCGTCTCGGAAACACTGCGCATGGCCGGGCGCAACTATGGCCTCAAGGGCATGCGTTTTGTGCTGTTCATCCTGATCCCGGCGGCGCTGCCGTCGATCCTCGCCGGGTTGAAAATCGGCTGGGCTTTTGCCTGGCGGACGTTGATTGCTGCCGAGTTAGTGTTTGGCGCGACCAGCGGTAAGGGTGGGTTGGGGTGGTACATCTTTCAGAATCGCAATGAGCTGTACACCGACAAGGTGTTTGCCGGCTTGGCGGTGGTGATTCTGATTGGGTTGCTGGTGGAGAATCTGGTGTTTGATTCGTTGGAGCGGGTGACGGTGAAGCGCTGGGGGATGCAGCGCTGATCGGAAATCAAAAGATCGCATTCCTCTGTAGGCGCTGCCGAAGGCTGCGATCTTTTGATCTGCTAGCATTGCATCTGGATCAATCCTGATCGGCCATGAGTGCCCTGCATGCAACTCCCGGACATGAACCTGTTGGTCGCCCTCGACGCCTTGCTCGACGAGGGTAGTGTGGTGGGGGCGGCGCGGCGGATGAACCTGAGCCCGGCGGCCATGAGCCGGACGTTGACGCGCATCCGCGAAGCCATTGGCGATCCGATCCTGGTGCGCGCCGGCCGTGGTCTGGTGCCGACACCCAAGGCGCTGGAATTGCGCGAGCAAGTGCGCAGCGTTGTCGAGCAGGCCGGGTTGTTGTTTCGGTCGGCCGATGTGGTGGAGCTGAGTTCGCTGCGGCGGCGGTTCAGTATTCGGGCCAACGACTTCTTTGTCGGTGTTTACGGCGGCAGGTTGTTCGACACCCTCGACCGGCAGGCGCCGCACTGTGAATTGCGTTTCGTCCCGGAAGGCGATGGCGATGATGAGGCCTTGCGCGAAGGTCGCATCGATCTGAGTGTCAGCAACACACGGCCGTTGACCCCGGAAGTGAAGGTTCAGAACCTGTTTTCCACCCACTTCGTCGGCCTGGTGCGCGAGGATCATCCGCTGCTGGACGAAGAGATCACGGCAGAGCGCTATGCCGGTTATTCCCATATCAGCATGTCCCGGCGTGGCATTGCCCGGGGGCCGATCGATACCGCGCTCAATGCCCTGGGCCTGGAGCGGCGGGTGGCGGTGATCGCGCCGAGCTTTCATGCGGCGATGTTTGCCTTGCCCGATTCCGACCTGATCCTGCCGGTGCCCAAGGAAGCCTTGCTGAGCGTGCGGCGGCTGGGGTTGAAACTGCGCTCGTTCAACCTGCCGATTCCGTTGCCGACCCTGATGCTGACCCAGGCCTGGCACCCGCGCTTCGACAAGGACCCGGCGCACCGCTGGCTGCGTGAAACCCTGAAAACCTGCTGCGATGAAACGTGGCTGGCTGCGCAGCCGGACTGAGTTCCTGCGCATAACCCTGTGGGAGCGAGCCTGCTCGCGAAGGCGTTGGGTCAGTCAGTATCAATATTGAATGATAAACCGCATTCGCGAGCAGGCTCGCTCCCACAGAGGTCTTTCATCATTGCGTCTGACGCACTTATAACCTGCCAATAAGTTGATTTTCGTCAGGCATCACGCTTTTTAGAATGCTTCGGTCTTTCCACGCCGGAGCTCGCAGTACATGACTTCCCTTACGGTCACGGCACCTGTCGCGGCGGCCAGCACGGCAGCCGCACCGCCGGTTTTCGGACCGCGGATCATCATCGGCCTGGTGGGCGTGCTACTGGCGGTGCTGGTGTCGGGCCTGAACGAGATGGTGACCAAGGTCGCGCTCGCCGACATCCGCGGTGCGTTGGCCATCGGCTACGACGAAGGCACCTGGCTGGTCGCCTGTTATACCGCGACGTCGGTGGCGGCCATGGCGTTTGCGCCGTGGTGTGCGGTGACGTTCTCGTTGCGGCGCTTCACCCTGTGCGCCATCAGCCTGTTCACCCTGTTGGGTGTGTTGTGCCCCTTCGCCCCGAATTACGAAAGCCTGCTGTTGCTGCGCACCTTGCAAGGCCTGGCGGGCGGCGCACTGCCCCCCATGTTGATGACCGTGGCCCTGCGGTTTCTGCCCGCCAACGTGAAGTTGTATGGCCTGGCCGGCTATGCCCTGACGGCGACGTTCGGTCCGGGCCTGGGCACGCCATTGGCCGGGCTGTGGACCGAATACGTCGGCTGGCAATGGACCTTCTGGCAAATCATCGCGCCGTGCCTGATTGCCATGGCCGCGGTAGCGTACGGCTTGCCCCAGGACCCGCTGCGCCTGGAGCGCTTCAAATCCTTCAACTGGCGCGGATTGCTGCTGGGCTTTCCCGCCATCTGCATGCTGGTGATCGGCATCCTGCAGGGCAACCGCCTGGACTGGTTCGAGTCGAACCTGATCTGCGGATTGCTCGGTGGCGGGCTGTTGCTGCTGGTGCTGTTTTTGACCGGCGAGTGGTCGCAGCCGATACCGTTTTTCAAGATGCAGATGCTCGGCATCCGTAACTTGTCTTTTGCCCTGTTGACCCTGGCGGGCGTGCTGGTGGTGTTGCAGGCGGTGATCATTATCCCGTCCAGCTACCTGGCGCAGGTCCAGGGTTATCGCCCGGTACAGACCGCTCCGATCATGCTGCTGGCGGCGCTGCCGCAATTGATTGCGCTGCCGTTGGTGGCGACGCTGTGCAACTTTCGCTGGGTTGATTGCCGCTGGGTATTGGGCATCGGCCTGAGCATGCTGGCGTTGTCGTGCGTCGGCGGCTCGCAACTGACGTCCGCGTGGATTCGCGACGATTTCTATGTGCTGCAATGGCTGCAGATTTTCGGTCAGCCCATGGCGGTACTGCCGCTGTTGATGCTGTCCACCGGCAGCATCAACCCGATGCAAGGGCCGTTCGCATCGGCCTGGTTCAACACCGTCAAAGGCCTGTCGGCGGTCATCGCCACCGGGGTGATCGAAGCGCTGACCACGGCCCGTCTGCATTTTCACTCGACCATGCTGGTCGATCGTCTCGGCAACTCGCCGCTGGCCGAGCGCGACAGCGCAAGTCTCGCTCACCGTTTGCATGAGCAAGCGCTGGTGCTCACGTCCTCTGATCTTTACCTGTGCATGGCCGGTATCGCCGTGACCTTGATCCTGCTGATTTTCTGGCTGCCGACGCGGATCTATCCGCCGCGCACACCGATCTGAATGCTCCACTGAAACAGAAGGTTTTTATGAACACCCAAGCAAAGCAGAAAGTCGCGGTGGCCGTGGCCGTCGCATTGGCCGTCGGTGGGGCGTTGTACCTGGCAATGCCCGGCCTGTTCGGCCAGCGTACCCAGCAAAACACCAACGATGCTTACGTCTCGGCGGATTTCACCCTGGTCGTGCCGCGGGTCGCCGGGTTTATCAAGCAGGTGCTGGTGGAGGACAACCAGCAGGTCAAGGCGGGGCAATTGCTGGCGCTGATCGATGACCGGGATTTGCGCGCCGCCGCCCAGGCCGCCGACGCCGAAACGCTGGTGGCCAGGGCGCAACTGCAAAACGCCCGGGCGACCCTGGAGCGCCAGGCCTCGGTGATTGCCCAGGCGCAATCTTCGGTGGTTTCGGCCAAGGCGGAAATGGCCTTTGCCGAGCATGAATTGAACCGCTACAAGCACCTCGCCGGGGTGGGCGCCGGCACGGTGCAAAATGCGCAACAGGCGCAAACACGCATCGACCAGGCTGGCGCACGTCTGGCTAACGCCACGGCAGTGCTGGCGGCGGAGCGCAAGCAGGTGGAGATCCTGACGGCCCAGCGCGATGCGGCAGAAGGCGGTCTGAAGCGGACGCAAGCGAAGCTGGAAATGGCCAGCTACGAGTTGTCCTATACGCGGATCGTGGCGCCACAGGACGGCATGGTCGGAGAACGCGCGGTGCGGGTCGGCGCCTACGTGACGCCGGGCAGCAAGATCCTCGCCGTGGTACCGCTGGCGCAGGCTTATGTGATGGCCAATTTCCAGGAAACGCAACTGACGGATGTGCAGCCGGGGCAGGCGGTGCAGGTGCGCGTCGACAGCCTGGGCGGTGCGGCACTCAACGGTCGTGTCGACAGCATCGCACCGGCCACCGGGGTGACGTTCGCTGCGATCAAGCCGGACAATGCCACTGGCAACTTCACCAAGGTGGTGCAGCGGATACCGGTGAAGATCGTGCTGGAGCCGGGACAACCGCTGGCCGAGCGTTTGCGGGTGGGGATGTCGGTGGAGGCTAGTATTGATACGGCCACCGCCAAGGCGAAAGAGGTTGTTCAGCGATGAGGATTTCCGTTGATCGCGCTGGCGCCTTCGCGAGCAGGCTCGCTCCCACATTCAAACGCATTCCCCTGTGGGAGCGAGCCTGCTCGCGAAGAGGCCTGTGGCAGCCACTCACCTTCAGTGCCTTGCTCGTCATGAGTCTCAGCGCCTGCACCGTCGGCCCGGACTTCCAGAAGCCTGATGCACAGCAAATCACCGAATGGGCAAAACCATCAAAGGCAGCCACCAGCCAGGCCATCGCCGAAACAATGGCCGAGCGCTGGTGGGAAGTGTTCCACGACCCGAAACTCTCGGCCTTGAGCCAGCGCGCCCTGACCGACAACCTCGACCTGAAGCTGGCCGGCAGCCGCTTGCAGCAAAGTCGTGCGGTGCGCCAGGTCATCACTGCCAACCGCTACCCCAACACGGCCGCCAGTGGCAGTTATGGGCGCAATCGCAACAGTGGTGAAGGTCTGAGCGATCCGTCGGGTCACAACGGCCAATCGGCTTTCAACCTGTGGAATGCCGGCTTTTCCGCTTCCTGGGAGCTGGACTTCTGGGGTCGCGTGCGTCGGGAAACCGAAGCGGCCGACGCCACTTTGGAGGTCGCCGAGAACGACCGGCGTGGTGTGCTGCTGTCGGTGCTGGCCGAAACCGCCCAGGACTACATTCAACTGCGCGGTGTGCAGAACACCCGGCTCGTCACCGAACAGAACCTCGACGTCGCCCGCCATAGCCTGAAGCTCTCGCAACTGCGCCTGGCCGACGGCGTCGCGACGGATCTGGATGTCGCCGAAGCCGCCGCGCAGGTGGCGGCCATCGAATCGCGTCTGCCCGCGCTGGAGCAGCGTCAGTGGCAACTGATCAATGCCTTGAGCCTGTTGATGGGCGAAGCGCCCCAGGCATTGGCGGCGGAGTTATCCACAGACGCCCCGGTGCCACAAACGCCGCGCCAGGTCGCCATTGGCTTGCCCTCGCAACTGGCTGAGCGTCGGCCGGACATTCGCCAGGCCGAAGCGCGACTGCATGCCGCCACGGCCAGCATTGGCGTGGCCAAGGGGGATTTCTATCCGCGCATCACCCTGTCGGGGAACATCGGCTCCCAGGCCCTGCAATTGAGCGATTTTGGCTCCTGGGGTTCGCGTTCGTTCGGGATCGGCCCGCAGTTCAGCTTGCCGCTGTTCGACGGTGGCCGTTTGCGTGGCGTGCTCCAACTGCGTGAAGCACAACAACAGGAAGCCGCTATCGCTTATCAGCAAACCGTGCTGCGCGCCTGGCATGAAATCGATGACCAACTGACCGCCTACAACGCCAGCCAGTTGCGCCGCGACAGCCTGGCCGAAGCCGTGCGTCAGAACCGCATTGCGCTGGACACCGCGCAACAGCAGTACGTTGAGGGCGTGGTGGATTTCGTCACCGTACTCACCGTGCAAGGGGCGTTGCTGGCCACGCAGGAGCAGTGGGTCGAGAGTTCGACCGGCGTGTCGCTGGCGGCCGTCGGGTTGTATAAGGCGTTGGGTGGGGGGTGGGAGTCGGTGTATCCGTTGGCCGAGACGGCGCAGCGCTGACGGTGCAGCCGCCGGCTATCGCTCCATCAGCGGGTCGGCATCGACGTTGCTCGGCTTGAAGGTCTAAAGTGATGCGCAAACAATCGGGCTCTTCACTCAACTTTACAAGGGGAGGCAATGGAGGCGCGCAGAGAAACGCCGATGGGCGACACTCAGGGACCGCACGCCAATCCTGGTTTCGCCAGGGGCGCGCAACCGCTGATCCGCTGGGCGCGGGAGCATTGGCTGGTGCCGATTCTGGTATTGGCCGCGCTGGTGCGATTCTACGATCTGACCGCTGCCGCGATTTGGGGCGACGAGGGCTCCAGCCTGCTGCTGGCCCGTTATTCATTACCTGACATCTGGGTGCACGCCGCCTACGACGTGCACCCGCCGCTGTACTTCATACTGCTGCACGGCTGGATCGCGATGTTTGGCGACGGCATATTGTCGATCCGCTGCCTCAGTGCTCTGCCTGGGATTGCCTCGGTCGGGCTCGGCGTGTGGCTGGTCGATCGGCTCGCCACCCGCCGAGCCGCAATATTGGCCGGCTTCCTGTTGGCCCTGCTGCCCACGGCGGTGCGCTACAGCCAGGAAGTGCGAATGTATTCGCTGTTGGGACTGTGGTTGCTGGGGGCAACCATTGCGCTGGTGTACTGGATCCGCAAGCCGCAGCGCCGGCGCTATTTGGTGATCTATGTCGTGCTGATGAGCGCGGCGTTTTACACCCATTACTTCACGGCCCTGTGCGTGCTCTGCCATTGGTTGTATCTGGGAATCATCCGCGTGCAGCCGGGGCATCGTCTGCGGCACATCCAGCGGGGTGACTGGTGGCTGGCCAATGTGGCTATCGTGGCATTGTATCTGCCTTGGCTGCCGGGGTTTGTCGACCTGCTTCGGCACCTGGATCAGCTCAGGGCCAATGGCGATGTTGGCTGGGAGTTGCCCGTCAGCCTGGACTCCTTACCGTCGATGGTCTGGTCGTTGCTGACTCAGGACGACGGCGAAAGCCTGCCAGTACTGCTTTTCATTGCCTTGCCTTTGGCCTTGCCGTTGCTGGCATGGGTGGCGCTGGCGCGTGACCGAAGCGTGTCCCGCGGCAGTGCGTTGCTCGCGGTCTACACCTTTGTCCCGATGCTGCTGGTGTTCGCGGTGTCGTTTTTTTCGCCGATATTCATCGAGCGATACCTCACCGCCTATGCGCTTGGCCTGCCGTTGTTGGCGGCATTGGCGATCGATCGCCTGTACAGCGGCTCCCGGGTACTGGCCCTGACGGTGCTGGTGCTGTTCGTCGGTGTGGAACTGGTGGGCCTGAAAAACAATGCGACGGTAGACGTCCATGATCAGGTCAATGTCCTGGTGGAAGACGTCAATCTGCATTTTCAGCCGGGCGACCGGATCGTCACCAGTGACATGCTCTGGTACTTGAGTTACGTCTACTACAACCGCACCAATACCCAGCCCCTGCTGTACACCCCGCCGCGGGCCGATGGCACTTCGAGCCAGCCGAACGACTATGGTTTCGGTACCTTGACGACGTCAGACGTATATTTGGACCACTTGAGCGATCTGCCCAAGGGCACGGGAAGAATCTGGCTGATCGGTACCGCCGACGTACCGGACGAGTTTGCACCGTTGCCGGCGCAATGGCATATCGCTCGTCAGATGAAAGCCGGTGGTGTTGCCGCGAGGTTGTACCTGTCCGGCAATGCCGGGCAATGAGTGACGACATCGCAACCTTCAGGGTTTCGACGACAAGTCAGCCATGCCCTTGAGCAACTCGATCGGCAACGGAAAGACGATGGTCGAGCTCTTGTCGCCGGCAATCGAACTCAGGGTCTGCATGTAGCGCAGTTGCATGGCCCCCGGTTGGCGGCCAAGCATTTCGGCGGCCTGCATGAGTTTTTCCGAGGCCTGCAACTCGCCTTCGGCGTGGATCACCTTGGCGCGCCGTTCCCGTTCGGCTTCGGCCTGCTTGGCGATGGCACGGATCATCGATTCGTTGAGATCCACGTGCTTGATCTCGACGTTGGCGACCTTGATGCCCCAGGCGTCGGTCTGGGCATCGAGCACTTGCTGGATGTCCAGGTTCAACCGTTCGCGTTCGGCCAGCAGCTCGTCCAGTTCGTGTTTACCCAGCACCGCCCGCAACGTGGTTTGCGCCAATTGGCTGGTGGCGGCCAGGAAATCTTCGACCTGGATGATGGCCTTCTGCGGATCGAGCACGCGGAAATACAGCACCGCGTTGACCTTGACCGACACGTTGTCGCGGGTGATCACGTCTTGCGGCGGCACGTCCAGCACCACGGTCCGCAAGTCGACCCTGACCATTTGCTGGACCACCGGAATCAGCAGGATCAAACCGGGGCCCTTGACCTGCCAGAAGCGTCCGAGCTGGAACACCACCCCGCGCTCGTACTCGCGCAGGATGCGGAACGTCGATCCCGCCAGTGCGATGAGCAACAGTAGCAGCGCGACAAGACCCAATTGCAAACCCATGACTATTCTCCGCCCGGCGCCGCGTCAGCCGCGGCCACTTGCAGCAGCAAGCCCTTGCGCCCCACCACCCGCACCCGTTGCCCGGGTTGCAGCGGCGTTGCGCTGAGTACCTGCCATTGTTCTCCTTGCAGATGAATCCAGCCGCCATAGGCGTTGCCGGCCTGCAATGACGTCACTGCCGTCACGCTGCCGAGCAACCCGGCATCACCGCTGACGGTGTGGCGCGGTCGGGTCTTCAGGGCGTGAATCACCAGGTAGATCAGTAGCAACGCGCTGACCACTGCCAGTCCGATCATCAACGGCACGGGCACTTCGGTGTTGGACAGGATCACCGCGCCGATCACGAACATCACGATGCCGCCCAGGCCGATCACGCCGTAATTGGGCAGGGCCGCCTCGGCAATCAGGAACGCGATGCCGAAGGTGATCAGCCAGATCCCCACGGGATTGGGCAGCAGCAATACAACCGTGTCGGCAGCGCAGGCCGATCCGCTCAACGCCAACAGCAACGCAACTGCACAGCAACGCGTGTTCACTTGACCCTCCGGGAGAGTCGTGGAGTGGCTCTGAGTACAGTTTAGTTGAGCCTCGGCCTGTATGAATTTTGCTCAATTGTCGTCGTCGGCCGATGGGCGGATTTCCCGCCGGATCACGCCGGCGGGCCTAGACTTTTACTACGCAAGCAACGCTTTAACCATCGTCTGCCAGCGATTACGGCGGACACCGAGGTGCATCATGCGTATGGCAAGAACCGTGCAGCGAAGCCTGGAAAAGGCTCAATGCGAATATGACATCGTCAGCCACCCCCACTCGGCCAGCAGCCTCGAAACGGCGCGGGTCGCCGGTATTCCTGCCGAACGGGTGGCCAAATCGGTGATTCTCGACGATCACCATGGGCACTACCTGATGGCCGTGCTGCCCGCCAGCCGTCACCTTGACCTGAGCAAGGTCCGCAGCAGCGGTGAGTGGCAGGTTTCCCGCGAAAGCAACCTGGCGCACCTGTTCGACGATTGCGAACGCGGTGCCGTACCGGCGCTGGGTGAGTCCTATGGATTGGAGGTGATCATCGACCCGTTGCTGACCCGGCAGAAAGATATCTATCTGGAGGCCGGCAACCACGTCAACCTGGTGCGCATGGACATGCCCGAGTTCCTGAAAATGGTGCCGCATGCGGAGGTGCGGGAGTTGAGTCATTGAGTTTTGTATCGTCAATGCTGACGTCTTCGCGGGCAAGCCCGCTCCCACAGGGTTTGGTGTCAATCACAAAACCTGTGGGAGCGGGCTTGCCCGCGATTGACCGCGCAGCGGTCCCCCTAAATTGGTCCCCAGGAGTTCAACATGGAAAGCCCGACCCACAACCTGCCATCCCTGTTCAAACAACTCGGCCTGCCGGACGACGCCGAAAGCATCGATAAATTCATCGCCACCCATTCACCGCTCAAACCGGAACTGCACCTTGCGGATGCATTTTTCTGGAGCCCGAGCCAGGCGGAGCTTCTGCGTGAGGAGATTCTCGATGACGCGGATTGGGCGGAGGTGGTGGATCAACTGGATGTGATGTTGAGGAAGGGGCGGGGGGTATAAATAACGGATAGGCGGCGGTTCACAGAGGTTGCTCTGATCATACTAATTGACCAAAATTAAGACCTTATTTGAGGTCTTAATTATGCAAAATGTTTTGGCCGATATGGCTGTCAGCGTGTCTGAACTAAAGAAAAACCCCTCTGCCGTTTTGAATGGTGCCCATGGAGGGCCTGTCGCGGTGCTCAATCACAATCGCGTCATGGGCTACATGGTTCCTGCCGATGTGTTCGAAGCCATGATGGAGCGCCTTGATGATTTGGAGTTGGCGGAACTCGTGCGTTCTCGTCGTCATGAAACGCCGATCCCGGTAACGCTGGATGACTTATAAGCTCGAATTTCTCCCGTCTGCACGCAAAGAATGGGACAAGCTGGGCACACCGTGCGTGAGTAATTCAAAAAGAAGCTGTCAGAGCGGCTTGAGGCGCCTCGAATCCAGTCTGATGCGCTGCATGGCATGCCTGACTGCTACAAGATCAAGCTGAGGTCATCGGGGTATCGACTCGTCTACGAGGTGATAGATGAGCGCATTGTTGTTTCTGTCGTTGCAGTAGGAAAGCGTGAACGCAGTGAGGTGTATGAGCGCGCCAGGAAACGTTGAGGGCTCTCGGCAGGTCGCTGTTACGTATTTGTTTCAAAACTTGACGGAAAATCCTCTCCAATGCAATATTGATAGTTAGCAAACTAACAGTGTGTGTTTTCCCTCGTGCCGAACAACCTCGACGTTCTCCAGATGAACATCAGCAGCGCCATGGTGGTGGCCGCCAGGCATTGGCGCAAAATCTGCCAGACCACGCTGGTCAACTATGGAATCTCCGAAGCCTGCGCCGTTCCGCTGTTGATGATCGGGCGCCTGGGTGAGGGCGTGCGCCAGGTGACGGTGGCGCAAGCCGCTGGGATGGAGAGTCCATCGCTGGTGCGCCTGCTGGATCAACTGTGCCATTCCGGATACGTCTGCCGGACCGAAGATACCCAGGATCGCCGCGCCAAATGCCTGAGCCTGACCGAAACCGGCCGGGAGCTGGTGCAGGCGGTCGAAGTGGAGTTGGTGCGCTTGCGCCAGGAAGTCCTTGAAGGCATTGACCAGGGTGATCTGGAAGCTACGCTGCGGGTACTGAGAGCTTTTGAAGCGGCCACGCCGCCATCGGTGGCCAACTCTTGAACGGATTTTTCGCAGGCATGCCCCCGGCGCGAGACTGGTTCTACGGGGTCCGCACCTTCGCCGCATCGATGATCGCGCTGTACATCGCCCTGCTCATGCAAATGCCGCGTCCGTACTGGGCGATGGCCACGGTGTACATCGTTTCCAGCCCGTTTCTCGGCCCTACCAGTTCCAAGGCGTTGTACCGGGCAGTCGGCACCTTTATCGGCGCTGCGGCGGCGGTTCTGTTCGTGCCGATGTTCGTGCAGAGTCCCTACGTGCTGGTGGTGGTGATTGCGCTGTGGACCGGCACGCTGCTGTTTCTGTCCCTGCATTTGCGCACCGCGAACAACTACGCCTTGATGCTCGCCGGTTACACCTTGCCGTTGATCGCCCTGCCGGTGGTGAACAACCCGCTAGGGGTGTGGGACGTGGCCGAGGCGCGGACCGAAGAAATCTTTCTGGGCATCGCGGTGGCCGCGGTGGTCGGTGCCATGTTCTGGCCGCGGCGCCTGGCACCGGTGTTCAATGATTCGGTGAGCAAATGGTTTACCGATGCGTCGACCTACAGCCTGCGTTTCCTCAGTCGCAACGTGCAGCCTGAAGAAGTCAGTGCGTTGCGCGCATCGATGGTCGCCACCTTCAACTCCCTGGAGTTGATGATCGGTCAGTTGCCCCACGAAGGTTCGCGTCCGCAGACGGTGCGCAACACCAAGGAGTTGCGTGGGCGGATGATTCACCTGCTGCCGGTAGTCGATGCCCTCGACGACGCGCTTTATGCCCTGGAACGACGTACGCCCGAGCTTGTGGACAAGTTCGCGCCGTTGCTGACGGCCACCACCGAATGGCTCGGGCACAAGGATGCCGACCTTGACCGCTGGCAAGTACTGAAGGATCAACTGGAAGCCCTGCAACCCGCCCCCGAAGCGCTGGATGACCGCAAGCAACTGCTGTTCTCCAATGCGATTTATCGTCTCGGCGAGTGGATCGATTTGTGGCAGGACTGCCGCAGTCTGCAATACGCCATCCAGTGCGAAAGCCAGGACAGCTGGCGCGCGGTGTATCGGCACTGGCGGCTGGGGCGGCTCTCCCCGTTTCTGGATCGCGGCCTGATGTTGTACTCCGCGGCGTCCACCGTCACCGCGATTATCGTGGCCTCGGTGTTGTGGATTCTGCTCGGCTGGACCGATGGCGGCAGCGCCGTGATCCTGGCGGCGGTGGCGTGTAGCTTCTTCGCCTCGATGGACGACCCGGCGCCGCAGATTTACCGGTTCTTTTTCTGGACGGCGATGTCGGTGGTGTTCGCCAGCCTTTAT
Organism: Pseudomonas laurylsulfatiphila; assembly: GCF_002934665.1. GTDB lineage: Bacteria > Pseudomonadota > Gammaproteobacteria > Pseudomonadales > Pseudomonadaceae > Aquipseudomonas > Aquipseudomonas laurylsulfatiphila. The sequence goes on from NZ_NIRS01000011.1 coordinate 26,785, forward strand.
CTGTTTTTGGTGCTGCCCAACCTGCATGACTTTCCGATTCTGGTGCTGGCGTTTGCCGTGCCGTTCATTTGCGTCGGCACCCTGACGGTCAAGCCGCAGTTTTACCTGGGCATGCTGCTGACGCTGGTCAACACCTCGTCCTTCATCAGCATTCAGGGTGCCTACGACGCCGACTTCCTCAGTTTCGCCAACTCCAACCTGGCCGGTCCCATGGGGCTGCTGTTCGCGTTCATCTGGACCCTGATCGCCCGGCCGTTCGGGGCCGAGCTGGCAGCCAAGCGCCTGACCCGTTTCAGCTGGCGTGACATTGTTGGTCTCTCCGAGCCGGCCACGTTGTCCGAACATCGGCTGTTGGGCATAAAGATGCTCGATCGGCTGATGCAGCACCTGCCGCGCCTGGCCATGACCGGCCAGGACTCCGGCGTGGCACTGCGGGAAGTGCGGGTGGCGCTGAATCTGCTGGACCTGCTCGCTTATACGCCGCGTGTCATCGGTGTGCCGCAGGTGCTGCTGCGCCAGGTGGTGGCCGAGGTTGGCGAGTACTTCAAGGCCTGTCTCAAGGCCGGTGAGCGCTTGCAGGCACCAAGCCCGCTGCTGATGACCCTCGACCGCACGCGTCGCGCCCTCAGCGGTGCCGGCGATGACGAAACCCGTCGGCATCTGCTGCACGCCCTGAGCGGCCTGCGCCTGGCATTGTTGCCCGGCGTCGAATTCGTCGGCGCCGCCGAGCCCGAAGAACCGCTTCCCCATGGCATTGATGGAGCGCCTTTATGATCGGTGACCTGGATGTCAGCGGGGTGTTTCTGCCCACGCTGCTGGTGCTGATGGGCATTACGTATGTGTTGTACCTGTTGGTGCACGGGGTGCTGACGCGCCTGCACTTTTACCGTCTGGTCTGGCACCGGGCATTGTTCAACGTGGCCCTCTACGCCCTGCTGCTTGGCGCCGTGGACTCACTCAGTCGATACCTGATGACATGAAAAAACCCTTTCTAACCCTTGGTCGCGTGGTGTTGACCCTGCTGATCGTGAGCTTCGCCGTGGTCGTGGTCTGGCGCATGGTGATGTATTACATGTTCGCGCCCTGGACCCGCGATGGGCACATCCGTGCCGACATCGTGCAAATCGCGCCGGATGTCTCCGGACTGATCCAGCAAGTGGAGGTGCGCGACAACCAGTTGGTCAAGCGCGGCCAGGTGCTGTTCAGCATCGATCCGGACCGCTTCAAGCTGGCCCTGCGTCAAGCGAAAGCGGCTGTCGCCGACCGCGAAGAAACCCTGGCCCAGGCCCAGCGTGAGGCCAAGCGAAACAAAGGCCTCGGTAACCTGGTGCCGGGTGAGCAACTGGAAGAAAGCCAGTCGAAAGTGGCCCGCGCCCAGGTGGCCCTGATGGAGGCCCAGGTGGCGGTGGACAGCGCGCAGCTCAACCTCGACCGCTCGGTGATCCGCAGCCCGGTGGACGGCTACGTCAACGACCGTGCGCCACGGGCCCAGGAGTTCGTGAGCGCCGGGCGTCCGGTGTTGTCGGTGGTCGACAGCAACTCGTTCCACATCGACGGCTATTTCGAAGAAACCAAACTGAACGGCATCCATATCGGCCAGAGCGTCGACATCCGGGTGATCGGCGACAATGCGCGCTTGCGCGGGCACGTAGAAAGCATCGTTGCCGGCATCGAAGACCGTGACCGCACCAGCGGCAACAACCTGCTGCCCAACGTCAACCCGGCCTTCAGTTGGGTGCGCCTGGCCCAACGGATTCCGGTGCGCATCGCCTTCGATGACGTGCCGGAAGATTTCCGCATGATCGCCGGGCGCACCGCCACTGTATCGATCATCGACGATCAGCAACGGGAGCCGACGCAATGAGCAAGGCCTCGGGTTTGGCGGTCGCCGGTTTAGGTTTGCTGCTGTCGGCGTGCCAGATGGTCGGGCCGGATTATCATTTGCCCGAAGAGGCGGCTGTCCATCGTCCAGACTTCCAGGGCGATCTGGCGGTCGACGGCAAAACGGTGGTGTCCGCACCGGTGCCGGCCGATTGGTGGCGCCTGTACAAGGACCCGCGACTCGACCAGCTGGTACAGCAGGCCATGGCCTCCAACACCGATTTGCGCGTGGCGGCAGCCAGTCTGTTGCGGTCTCGCGCTCAGGTGGATGAGGCCGAAGCGGCAGGCGGCTGGAGCGGCGGCGTGCAGATGGGGGCCCAGCGCTTGCAGGAGTCCGGCCAGGCGTTCCTGATACCGGAAAAAGTGCCGGTGGCCAACATTGGCGACATCGGCATCAGCGCGTCCTACCAGTTCGACCTGTTCGGTACCTTGCAACGCGGTATCGAAGCGGCCAAGGCCAATGCCGATGCGACGCAGGCCGCCGCCGATACGGCACGCATCACCGTGGTGGCCGACGTGGTACGGGCCTACACCCAGGTGTGCGCGGCCAATGAAGAGCGGGAAATCGCCCAGCACTCCCTCGACCTGCAAGCGCAAAGCACCACACTGATCCAGCGCCTGCGCGATGCCGGGCGTGGCGATGAAACCCAGGTCACCCGCTCGCAAACCCAATTCAAATCCCTGCGCGCCGACATGCCGCGTTATGAGGCCTCACGTCAGGCCGGGCTGTATCGCCTGTCGATGTTGCTGGCCAAGCCGGTGGACCAACTGCCGGCCGGCACCGCCACCTGCGACGAGCTGCCGAAAATCGCGCAATTGGTCCCGGTGGGCGATGGCGCCGCGTTGCTCAAGCGTCGCCCCGATGTGCGGCAGGCCGAGCGGCGGCTGGCGGCCGCGACGGCCGGTATTGGTGTCGCCACGGGTGAGCTGTACCCGAACATCAGCATCGGCGCGACCATCGGTACCGTCGGCATCCTCGACGATCTCGGCGACCCGTCGACCAACCGCTGGGGCTTCGGCCCGTCGCTGACCTGGAAGGTGCCGACCAACGGCGCCCGGGCGCGCATCCGCGAAGCCGAAGCGGTGACCCAGGCGACGCTGGCGCATTTCGATGGGGTGGTGCTCAACGCGATTCGTGAAACCCAGACCAGCCTTGCCCAATACACGGCCTTGCTGCAACGCCGTGACGCCCTGGCCGATGCCGAGCAATCGGCCAAACTGGCGGCAGAACAGACCCATCGCTTCTTCCAGGCCGGCCGCGAATCGTTTCTGGCGGACCTGCAAGCGACCCGCACCTACACGGATGTCACGGCGCAATTGGCCGCTGCCAACACCCAGGTGGCCGCCAGCCAGATCGATTTGTTCCTGGCGTTGGGCGGCGGCTGGGAAAGCGGACGAACGCAAGCGTCGAACTCCGGCAAACCCTGAGGCCGTTGCTATGCTTTGAAGTGTTGGAAGGGCGCCTCGTGCAAAGCGCCCTTTCTTCGCACAAGGCTCGCGCAGGTCAGGGGGAAACCAACAATGAAAAACCCTTATGCTCTCGGCTTCTGGTGCGCCGTCGTGGCGTTGGTGCTGCTGTCGGCCACCTATTTCTACGGCGTCATGCTGGCCCACCAGATCGACAAGGCTCTGGCGTTCCTCGACAGTGCCGTCGCGCTGATAGCCGTGATGTCCGTTGCGGTGGTGGCCTGGGCGTCGGTCCAGAATCAGCGCATCAAAAAAAGACAACTCGAACAAGGCAAGACCCTGGTCCTGATCTGGGATACCAAGGTGGCGTTGCGTCGTGTCGAAACGGTGTTCGACCGTTATTTCTGGGGCAGTTACTGGCAACCGGGGCGCACGTTTCAGGAAGTCATGGGCGAATTGACCGGCACGCCGCTGGAAAAAAGCCTCGATACCCTGAAAAAACAGTGCCTGGCGCTCGACCGGCAAGTGGCGGACGACGGTCGGCACTGGCTCAGCAATGCCCGGGAGCTGGCGGATGTCGCAACGGCCATGGCCCGCGAACGTTATCAACTGGATGTCTGCGACCCGCGCGCGGAAGTGACGGGCGGAGCGGTGATCAACCGCGACTTCGAAGTGCTGGTGTACACCTGGACGGCGCGGCTCAAGAGCTTTGATCATCAACTCGATGAGATCGAAGTCCAGTATTCCTGATTCTGTGTTGGCTGTTATACCGCCTTCGCGAGCAGGCTCGCGAAGGCGATCGAACAGCTGCCCCCCCACGACACTCCTTCACCTTTAATCATTGGGCCGTTCGTCGCGCCTGATGCTAATCTGCATTCCACTTTCAGCGCAGTCGAGCCGCAACCCGTCATGGGTTCAGGGAAGACGACCACACTTTCAACAACGGACATTGAACGGGTCATACATGAACAAATCAGCAGGCGTGCTACTGGGAATTGTTGTCGCAATCGGTGCCATCAGCGCAGGCGGAGCCTGGTTCACCGGCACCAAGCTTGAAGGTGTACTCAATAGCTCGATTGCCGATGCCAACAAGGAGCTGCAAGCGGCCATGGTCGGTTCCAACGGCACCGCGTCGCTGGAACTGATATCGCTGGAGCGTCATGTATTCAGCAGCACCGCGCACTATCGCCTCAAGGGCGAAGGTGAAATGTTCGGCGAAGCACCGGTCGAGCTGCTGTTTGTCGATCACATCGAACACGGCCCGTTGCCGTTCTCGCGGTTGATGTCGCTGAAGTGGCTGCCGGTCCTGGCGACCAGTCACTACGAACTGGAAAAGACCCCGCTCACCGAGAAGTGGTTTGCCGCCGCCAAGGACAAATCCCCACTGACCGGCGTGGTCAACATCGGTTATGACAACGCCACCAACGGCACCTTCGAGTTGCAGCCGCTGGAAATGGCGCTGGATGACAAGTCGAGCATGAAATTCTCCGGCCTGAGCATGGACGTCGACGCCAGCGCCAAGGCGCAGAAGGTCAAGGCCAGCGGCTACATGGACAGCCTGAAAGTGACCACCGTTTCTGAAGACCAGGCACCGGTGCAGGTTGAGTTGAACGGCCTGACCCTGGCCAGTAACCTGACCAAAAGTACCTACGGTTTCTATATCGGCGAGAACGTCCTTGAACTGGCCAGCGGCAAATCGACTTTTGGCGTCAAGCAGTCGGTGCTGGACTTCAAGAAATTCGAGATGAAGAACCTGACGGAAGAAAAGGGCAGCAACGCTTCAGGGCGTGCCGATTACAAAGTTGGCGAAGTGTCCCTGAACGGCAAGGCCATCGGTTCCGGTGCTCTGGCCATGAGCGTGAAGAACCTCGACATTCCGGCCACGATGTCGTTGATGCAGGTCTACCAGAGCAAACTGCAGCCATATGAGCGTGCGGCGGCCGAAGCGACGGCAGCGGGCCTGCCGGCACCGGAACTGAAACTGACCGAAGCCGAAGAGGCATTGCTCAAATCCAGCCTGGAAAAACTGCTGGCGGCCGGGCCGCAAGTGGCTCTGGAAAACCTGTCGTTCAACACCGCCAACGGCGAGAGCCGTGCCAACATGGTGCTCGACCTGACCAAGCCACAAGCCATCGACCTGCCGACCGATCAGTTGGTCAGGCAGCTGATCGCACTGCTGGACTTCAAACTGCAAGTGTCCAAACCCATGCTGGTCGATGTGCTCACCGTGCAGTCGCAAATCGACGGTCAGACCGACGCCAAGCTGATTGCCGATCAGGCCACCGCCACCGCAGACATGTTCAGCAGCATGGCGGTCGGCAGCCAACTGGCAAAACTGGACGGCAACAACATCGTCACCACCTTGCGTTACGCCAATAATCAGGTGGACTTCAACGGCCAGAAAATGACCGTCGAAGAGTTTGCCGGTTTTGTCATGAGCAAGTTTGCGGAAACTGGCGCCACCGAATAACGGCGGCCGTTTACCCGGAAACGCCCGGCCTATGCATTGCGCAGACGCTGGGCGTTTTGCTGTCCGGCATCGCTAGTTAACGTCACGGATCAGGCGCCATGCCTCATCCCAGGGCAACGGTTGTTTCATCCGCTCGGCAAGCATCGCCATGGCCCGGTCCATCTCGCAGGCTAGCGCCGCCGACACCACGCCATTTTTTCCGAACAGGCCTATGAAGGGCGGATCGTATGGGTCGCCCTTGAACTCGACCTCATCCCAGGCCTCGGCGTGCCCGAGGTAGTCGTAGGTCTTGCCGAAATGCCAGGTCCAGAAAAACGGCACGTCGAGGTAATGCTCGTCCCCGCCCAGCATATTGGCCGCTGCGATCCGCGCCTGTTGTTGGGCCAGTCGCCAGTGTTCGATGCGCACGTATTGGTTGTTCAGTGGGAAGGTGGCGATGTCGCCAGCCGCCCAGAGGCCGTCGGCCACGCGCATTGCGCCGTCGACACGCAGCGACTGATCCTGCTCTTTCGCCAGCCCGGTGAAGGCGGCGGTGGCCGGCGTGACGCCAATGCCGACCAGCACCAGATCGGCCGCCAGGCGTTGGCCGTTGTCCAGACGCACGGCTTCGACCTTGTCCGTTCCTTCGATCTGCGCCGCATTGCCCTGGGTATGAAACATCACGCCATGGGCTTCATGCCGCGCGCGAATGGCCTTGCCGACCGTTTCGCCGAACTGTTTGGCAAAAGGCACTACGTGGTGGGCCAGCACAGTCACGTCCAGACCAAGCTGGCGCAGGGACGAGGCGGACTCCATGGCAATGAAACTGTCGCCGATGATCACCACCCGTTGGCCGGCGCTGGCGCTGTGCAGAATCTGCTGCGCATGGGCTCTGGAACGTAAAACGAACACCTGCGGCAAGTCGGCGCCGGACAGCGTCAACAAGTTGGGTATGCCGCCGGTGGCCAGCAGCGCGGCATCGTAGGTCAGTGATTGGCCGTCAGTCAGCTGCAGTGTGCGGTTTGATGCGTCCAGGCTGGCGACTTCGCCCTGCAGGCGCTCGATCCGCTGCTCGCGGTAAAACGCCTCGTCGCGCAGCGGCGGGACCTCCTGCGGCGGCATTTCCCCGGCGATCACGTATTTGCTCAGCGCGGTGCGGTCGTATCCGGCATCGGCTTCGCGGTCGATCAACAGCACCCGGCCACCGAAACCTTTCTCGCGCAACGCCGCGGCTGCCGCCGTGCCTGCCGCGCCAGCGCCAATAATGATGAAGGTTCGTGGATCGTCGGCCGGTGGCGTGTGGGCGTCCGATAATGGCTGGTCGCCGACCCAGATGTCGCCGTCACGGACTTCGAGGGGATAGCGCTTGAGACTGTCCAGGGCCGGCGGTTCACACAGGCCGCCATCCTCGATCCGAAACTGCGCCTTGTGCCACGGACAGGTCAGGCGACCGTTGCATACCGCACCGTCAGCCAGCGGGGCGCCGGCATGCGGGCATTCGGCCTGATAAGCGCGAAGTTGCTCACCGGCCCGCAACAGGAGAATCTTGCTGCCCTGGACTTGCACTTCCAGACCCCGGTCTTCGGGCACATTGGTGACACGCGCAACGCGATGCAGAGTCATGATTGCTCTCCAGACAGACGTTTACTTATGAGTCTGGTGCTTATCGCGAGGTTCAGCCAATTCCCCCCTGCCACGGCGTGAACGGTCCGGCTATAGTTTGCACGCCGACGACGGCCCAACACGCACAAGGTGCTCCGGTATGACCCGATTGACCTCAATCAACGCTTGGCTCGCAGCCGCCGCTGTCGCCCTTTGCGTGCAGTTCCCGGCTCAGGCCCAGGAACGCTTCACCCTGAACATTCCCGGAGTTTCCGATGACCGTCTGTTCACATCGGCCGCTGCGAGCGATTCCGCAGGCTGTGGCGGACACAACATTTCCCCGGCATTGAACTGGAACACCGGCCCGGCCGCCACCCAAAGCTACGCCATCGTCATGCACGACCCGGACGGCCAGAAAGGCCAGGGCATCGATCAGTGGGTGCATTACGGCATCAAGGCCGGCACCCACCAGATCCCGGCCGGTGCCGGAAGCAAACCCGGCCTCGAGGGCGTTGGCGGTACCAACAGCAAAAACACCACCGGCTACATCGGCCCTTGCCCGCCCGTTGGCGACAGCGCGCACCACTACATCATCCAGATCTACGCCCTGGACCTGGCCCCGGACGCCTTGCCCGCCGGCCTGACCCGTGCGCAGCTGCTGGAAAAAATCAAAGGTCACGTCCTGAGAAACAGCAGCGTGGTGCGGCGCTATCACCGCTAAACGCGGATTTGCAGAAAACTGAAGTGCGCAGCATGGCGGGGATTTGGCATCCGCCCCCGAAAGCGCGCACTATCAGGCCATAGCCGATGCGTTGGAGGATGCCGTGGCAAAAAAAATCGACCGCATCGCCCAAATGCTCAACTGCCCGCAAAAGGGTGAGGAACTACGGCGAGCGATTACCGAGAGTCGCAAGGATTTTCTGCTGAACCAGCCGGAAGAAGACGTTGTTGAAGACGAAGACCTTGAAGAGGCGTTTTTCGAGGACGACGAGGATGATGATGAGTACGACGAGTTCGACTGGACCACAGAATGAAAAAAACCGCCTTTGGCGGTTTTTTTTGGGTCCAGGCAAAAGCCCTGATGTGCTGTGACTGGCGTACTTACAAGTGTCAGAGCCCGTTGGGGAGAAACTTGGTTGCGCCGCTGACATCATCGATTTTCTTGATGCGAAAGGCTTTCAGGCAAGTTTCGTCGCGGGTGTTGGGGTCGGAGCAATATTGCTTGATGAAATCGGCAAAGATCAAATCCTGGCCATTAACGGTGAGGACGCGCTTGTAATACTCACCATTGATGCCTTGGGCTTGACGACTGTCAGTCATCTCCTGATCCACCACCAAGCGTCCGTGCAGGTCGACAGCTGGAACCTGGGCTTTGGGATCTTCTTTGGAACAGGCGCTCAGGAGCAGGCCTGCGGCAATCAGCGTACATAAACGCAGCATGGGAATTCATCTCTGATAACGGATACCCCGGACCGAGGTCCGGGGCAGATCGATAGGAAGATTACTCGCCGAACAAGCGGCTGGAGCGATTGACTTCAGCCTTGCCGGAATCTTCCAGCAGAGACTTGGCACCGGAGGTCACATTGCGTGCCGAGTCGGCTTCAGACTGGATCACATCGGTGCGTGCCGCGCTGTCACGCAACTCCGCATCGATGTAGTCGTTGGCGCGTGCGGTGCGCGCGCGTTTCGCCTGTAGTGCCAGGCGGCGCTCTTCCAGCTCCAGTGCGCGTAGCTCGTCTTCGTAGCCTTCTTCACGGGTTTGAACACGCTTGTGTTCAAGTTCCTGTGACTTGCGCTGCTCAAGGGCCTTTTGCTGCGCAGCTTGCTGTGCCGCTGCCCGTTGCCGACGATCAGCAGCGATACGAGCATCCTCGCGTGCCCGTTCGGCTGCCGCCTGGCGGACGCGTTCGGCCTGAGCGGCTGCTTCAGTCTGTTTGGTCTGCTGTTCGACTTGATACAGGCTGTCGAACTGGTTTGCCAATGCCGGCAGGGTGAGCAGTGCGAGGGCGGAGCCCAGAACAATATGTTTCATGTCCGACCCCTTAGCTCTTCTTGGGTTCTGGACAGGTCGCATTCGGCTGAATGCGTGTTTCGTTGGAGACCGTCATCACCATCAGGGAGATTTCGCCAACCTTGAACTCACAAGGGCGACCCACCTGGGCAGACGTGTAGATCTTGCCGCTTTCGGAATAACCAATCAGCACGCCCGGTACCAGGGTGGTGTCATTGACCAGCGAGCCTGCCATGGCGCCTGCAGCGCCACCGGCGACACCGCCGACAATGGCCGTGTCAGTGTTTTTCGTGTTGCCCAGTGCGGCACCACCGATCAGACCCAGCACCCCGCCCGCCATCATGGCGGCTTTTTTGTTCTTTTCGTTGCTGACTTTTATCTTGCTCGGCGAAATCGTAAGGATTTTTACGGTTTTAGCTTCCTGCTGGCTGTTTACCTGACTGGCGTCGAATACATCTGCTTGATACTCCTCACCGGACGTTTGGCAGCCAGCAAGAACAGCAGCAATCGAAAGCACCAGGCAGCGTTTTAACATCATCATTTCCAATATCTCTATGAGCGTAAGAAATCCCGAGCGGGACAATCCATTGTGATTTGAGGCAATGTGCCACTATTCTAATCAAACTGAAGAAGGTAAGGCCAAGAAAAGTTTGGAGCGAGGGAGGAGCAGGTGTACCAGGCAGGAGCCGGGTAGCGCGTCGTTATGCGCAACGTTCGGGGGGGAGTTTCTCTAGAAGGGTGGCCGCATCCAGGACGGCGAACACACGCCCACAAAAAAGCCCCAGACCCATAAGGCCTGAGGCTTTCTCGTTACAACGTATGGTGCACCAGGCGGGATTCGAACCCATCAATGGTATTCACCCAGAATCTAGGGGCCCGAAGCAGGGCTGATACGGCAGTGTCACACCTTAGTGGGGCTGGTGGATGTCCCACTACGTTATCCATCGACTCGACGAGAGGCAAGCCACAAAATTTGTACCGGCAGCGTTAAAGTTTTACCTATTGGTATCCGATGTTACTCGTACACCCCGTTCATCCCATCTAGAGGCATCAATGCTGGTACTACTCATTTTTACCGCAATAGTTTTTTTGGCCGCGTGCGTTTGGGGCTTCTCTCGCTACAAGTCAGGGGTATGGGTTTGGGTGGATTGCCTGTATTACCCATTGGCCGCAATCGGGGTTATTTTGCTTTTTCACAACAATAGCGGCCAGCGGCAAGAGATCGAGGCGATACAGGACAAGCAATTACTGCAGCAGCAGTTGGTGAGGGATATCGCCAATCAACCTCGTGTCCACATCGATATCGATTCGACTCTATATTCGAGTTACATCACCTTAATAGGAACAATTCCTGGGTTGGCTGCCGTTTGCACTGAGGCGAGCTCATCAGCAGCCTGTAATGCGGCACTGAAGCTTTCTCCGATGATCAAAAAATTCCTGGATAGCGCCAATGCGGATGCTGAGCTGCCGGTAGAAAAACGCTTGCTGAATACCTGCAACGCAGCGGAGTCGATGTTGCTGGAGCTTGAAGCGTCCGGCGAGCTACTACCGTCAACTTCTCGCGAACTGATAGGCAACTACAAAGCGATAGCCCAAAAAAATATGGGTTTGGGGGCAGCGTATGAAGTCGATCGTGCCAATGAGGTAATAAAAATCGAAAGCCAGTCTGAGCTGAGAGCTCTCGATAAAGGGGGGTATCTTAATGCTGAGGCCGGCGACTTTTTTAGAGAGGTGATGAGTGTGCAGATCAATAACGCAACGATCATACTCAAGGGGCTGACACCATGTCTAGAAACACGAAACAGTGAGCTTCAGAAACTGAATGAATGGACAGATAAAAAACTCACTACAGAGCAACGTATCCAGGAGTTCAACCAAATTATAGAAAAAGCTAAGACCGTCGTTGATCTCGGGCTCTATAGTTTTCAGTTGAAATTATGGCCTTTTTTTCTAGTGCTGGCCTTGGCGTTGAAATTTGGTAAGGCGGTTTTTGGAGTTAACGAGCAATGCAAAGCCGCACTCCGGAAGCTCAGAATCCTTTGGGATAAAAGAACGCATACCAAGTCAGTTCAGAGGCAAGATTAGGCCTGAAATCTGTTTGCCTCTGCGGCGTAGGGAGGAGGGAATTGCTGAGACTTTCGGGTCGAGAGACGGTTCAGTGGCTTCTTGGCCGGGCCGAATGCTCACGATCAATCCTCCCCAGCTTCTTCACCCAGACTCAGCCAGTCGTGGACGTTGTATCGGATGTAATCCTGCGCATCGAGCATCGTGAAATCCTGCAAGGGAGTCACTTCTGCTTCTCCCAAAATCAGACCTTCATCATGATGAGGGTTCGCAGCTAGAGCGTCGGCCAGCTCAGCTTGAAGCGTGGGCAGCTGGCGAACAAACTCTCGTTTTACCAGAAAACGAAAGCCAATTTCATATGGCTCAGTAGTGGCATCGAGTTCGGTTTTTGGGAAAAACGAGACCCATGCGCTATCCAGATACTGAGCATTTTTTTCCAAAAACGCATCGACCTGAACGCCGACTCCAAAAGGGGTATTGTCGTCGTTATATTTTTTGAGTCGCTCAACGAGCTTATCCGGCATCGCGACACGCGTATAACCGTGGGCAAGCCAATAGACGAGTGTGCCGCGCTGATCCTGATCTAAGCGTACGCCGTCAGGAGACCGCTCTAGAGTAGGCAGCAATGACCTTGAAGTCCAAACCCGGCGCTGCAATTTCAAATCAAGGAAAAGTTTTTCCCCTAGCGGTATTTGAAGCTGACGAGGGTTAAGGGCGTTCAGATATTTGCCAAAAGGCTTTTTCTTGACAAGTTTACAAGCGATCCATTCGACAATTGGCGCGTCGGCGTATTTTCGTGCGTGGACCGTGCACGAATGGGAAACCAGCACCCAATGCGTAGGCAAGTTGCCGTCAAGCTGGTTCGCAATGACGGCATCAGGGATGTGCGGAGCTAAAGCGTCACTAAGGACGACATCTCCTTGTAGCCACTCTTGACGGCTAATCTCTTTGACTACGTCATCAAGATCAGGCATTTGAGCCTGCGTCTTGAGAATTAGTTTTTTCTAGCCGAGCAATAGTCTTCTCATCACGTTCACGCAGTTGCTGGGCTTTGCCTGCCAGCTCGAGAATGAGCTCACGAACAGCTTTTTCGCCTCCCGCTACCCAGCCTTCATCAGACAACACATCTTGGATCAGTCGGCCATCTGCTGTTGGGTAAAACAGCGCGCGTTGGATGTAAGAAATATCGCGTGAGCTAATCTCGCCCAGGCTTTCTGCAAGGGCTCTCACCCGGTCAGGGTTATCTGCCACAGTTTTCTTGGTTCGCCAGTTGTAAATCGTCTGACGGGATACCCCAAAAATCTCGCCAAGCGAATTATCAGAAAGGCCGAATTTCTTACGAAACTGGTCAATCAGTGTAGGCGTTACGTTTTCGTCGACGACGTCATTAGTGTGAACCTGAACCCACTGCATGCGCGGTGACACTAGCTGAGCGCTGGCGCCGGAGCTGATAGGCCTCGCCTCTACAATGCGGGCCTGCTGAACGTCATAGCCAATGTCTTGCAGCGGAACGGCTGCCATCAATGCAGCAAGCGGCATCGCCAAAAGAGGATTTGACGTGCTGGTGGCGGTTCTCGGGTTTAGCTCCGGCCGAACCCACATGCTAGGGTTTGGCAAGTTCGCCCGTTCTCTGCCTGTCCATTGACTAACAGTTTGTCCGTTCATTTTTGCTCATTCCATATTTGGAAAGCATGCTCCGTCGCTACATCCCGAAAGGCTGTATTAGCTATCGTGTGTAGGTGCTTAAGCCTAAGGCTAATTTCGTCGTGCGACAAACGCTCAGTAATAGGTAGTGGCCAGTACGCATCTGTATCAAGTAGCGCACCATTAGCACTTAGAGGCTGGACAGCTGATGGTAGAGCCTCAAACCGCTGACCAGACGCCTGTTGGCGGGTCTGCCTTGCTATCTCAAAAACGAAGGCAGGTTCATTTAAATCGTCTGGAACCCACATACCTGGCTGGCGCCAGCATCTAATATGCAAGAATTCTGGGTCAAAATGATAGGTAGTGGTGGATACGCCTAGAGGTATTTTAGGCTCCGTTCCCTTTAGCTTGGATATTGCTTCGTTTTGCAAAGGGAGTAACGCTTCTGGGAGATAGTCTCGAAGCGATTCACCTTCAAGTGGCTCGACCCGGTCAACGTAGCGCATCCCTATGCCAGCTACATCTAACCCACCCGTCTCACGCAATACGGCGTCCACGCATCTGCTAAATAGATCCGCATGGCGATCAAAATGTAGGTAATCCATGCTTTGCAAAATTAAGTAGTCTTGAGACAGCACGCACGCGTTCTGAAGCTCCTTATCAAGGAATGCCCACGAATTCGGCTCAGATGCCTGAGGCGCTCCCGGCACCCCTTTGATCATCTGAAAAAATTCTGGCAAGGAGCTCCGTATAGCATGGTGAATCGCAGGCACCAGCTTGGGCATCATCAGTACCGGAGAGAATCTCAAGACGCTCAACGCATAGATTAGTGGTGCCTTGCGCAGCACACCTTCTCGCTCAGTCATGATATCTCCTCAATAGACGCCCAATTGGGCGCGCATCCTACCCCATTTGACAAAGCATTTGACAGGTTCTGTATAGCATAAGGACTAGGGGTAGCAAATATATGTCGTGTCGATTGCGAATCCTGCGGGCTCACGACTAGGGAGGCTAAGGTCAAATTGGAGTCGGATTTACTAAGCGACGAGCCAAGCCCCTATCCCCTTGTAGAAGTTTTTTGCCTGCTGCGTGAGCTTCTGAGTGGCGTAGTCCGGGCGGCTTTTTCGTCCCCGTTGTGTTGTCAGCTTGATAGCTGTGATGGCGTATTCTTTGATGCAGTAGACAGCCCACCAGCGGGCGCTCCAAGGCTGTTCTATGTGTACCGCAAGGTTGTTGTAGCGTTGCCTGTAACCTTCAGCCAGCGCGCTTCTGAGAGCTTTCGTAACCTCATCTACCCTGTCGTCCGGGATGGTTAGCGCTCCGTGGATGTGGAGAGGATGATTTTCAGTGCTGCCGGTATGGTTGAGTTCCAGGTTAAAGGCTAGATCAGTCTCTATGCCCAGCTTCGCGAAGGTTCGCTTGATGATCTCAGCGAGATAGTTTGCAGGGCTGTGGAGGAGCGATCATCGCTCAGCCTCACTCATAGTGAGAGCGGATATGAGTATCTGTTTCTCTGTTGGCGGGTTTAGGTGCCCGCTCATCCCGGATCGACCCGCAATGACAAACCATTTTTGGCAGCATTAAACGGGCCAGGCAGATTGTTCCAGACCTACTCTAGGGGCCTGAGGAGCTCATGAGCTGCCATACCCAGAGCATTGGCGCAGCGCCAGATGTTGTAGATCGTGACGTTTTTCTCTGATCTTTCGATCATCCCGATGTAGGTTCTATGTACGCCAGCACGCTCAGCGAGCGCCTCCTGAGAGAGGCCAAGCTCTAAACGCCTACGGCGGACATTTTCGGCGAATACAGCAACGAGAGGGCAGTCATAAGGCTTGATAGTCATGCTTGCAAATTTGGCTGCCTGCATACTATCGTTCGACATACTATGATTAGCATTTCGCTAAGCAGGTCCATCTTCCCCCTGACAAGGAGCGTCTCTGATTGTCCCTTCTTGCCGCTTTATCTTTGCTGCACTTTTGGCGCTGGTGTACAGCGCCATGCAGGTCGCCTCAACTAATGATGAAAAATTATTACGAGCCATGCGGCCATGCTCAAACGGTGGCAGGATTTGAGGGGTATGCGGCTTGCTGGGCTAGGCTGGTGAAGAAATTATACTTAACTAGGAGTGCGTATGTTTTTCTTGAAGATGCTCTTGTGGGGGCTTGGGGCCGTTGGTGTTTTGTCTATCCTGATTGCATCCATTACCTCAGCAATGAAGACTAAGAGCGAGGATGGTACGTCTTCATTTTTGATGATGGTGTTTATGATAGTGGTCGTCTGTCCTCTTTATATTTATATCATGCCGGAGGATTCCGATGCTTCGAAGCCAAAGGTGTATGCTGCCGCTAAGGTCGAGGTTGATCCTCTGCTTGAGGCCCGTCGAGAAAGAGCTAGGGAAATTGATCGGGAGAACAGGCGCATGGAAGAGTATGCCGACAGCGAGCATAAGAAACTTTCAGCAAAGTCTACTAAGGTTGCAGTGAATCCTTCCTCTGTTAATGGAATGGCTGAGTACCGTTACTATCTGAAGAGCGGGAAGATTGTTTCTTGCTTGCGAGGTTTTGATGGTGAGGTTTTGGCGTTCAACTGTACTAAGTATAGCTTTGACTGATGGTGGTTTAGCTATCCTATGGCATCAGTGTGGACTTAAAGCCACCCCCGGAAAGCTAATCCCTTCAGAGCAACGGTTCAGCTTTGGTTATATCAATTGCATTCCTGCGGGCTGAGGCATATGGCACAGCCTCAAACCGCCTGTTACATGCGTAAGCGCCCCCTCTATACCCAAAGGGTCAATCGTCGTGTCAGCGGCCCTCTGAGAGCCTTCTAGAGGGTTCTGGCCTGCCCCGCTAGGGCTGCGAAAGCTGCAGCTCTATAGTCGAGCTAAGTGGCAAGCCAAGTTCTCATAGACTCATAGAGTTCTCTGCCTGCGTTGGTCGCTGATCGGCTCGCATAGTCCGGGTTGGATTGCAGGCAGTGGGCGGTAAAGTCGAACTCTTTGATGCTGTAGGTGGCCCAGGCTCCCGGAGTTTGAAGCTCACTCACTACAATGGCTTTATTGTCTCCACGCTGGCGATAGCCTTTTATCGGGCGGGCCAGTTTCAAGTTTTGTTTCGGAGCCAATAGCTCTTGGATGGTTTGAATAGAAAGGGCAACCGGGATGCGAGCGATGCCATGAATGTGGAAACCATGGTTTTCTTCGCTGACACTGCAGAGAAACTCTGTGATAAAGGCGAGGTCCCTGATCCCTAAAGTTCTGATGAGAGCTGAGAGGTAGTCTGTAGGTCCTTTTTTAGCTGACAAGGCAGCATCTGCCACTTCGTGTCCGAGCCGGAATGTAAACGCTTGTGCGTCAGGCATTAGTGCGAATCCTAGAAAGCTGAAAGCTTGCTTTGTTGTTGCCGCTGACCGAAAACTGACCCAGTAATGGCTGTTCTGCCGACTGAAAACTGACCCAGGTGTTCAACTGCTTCTGCTCACTTTTCGAGCAGGAGAACACAGGGTGATCAGCATGGAAATGTTG
>NZ_NIRS01000012.1 GCF_002934665.1 Pseudomonas laurylsulfatiphila
CAACATTTCCATGCTGATCACCCTGTGTTCTCCTGCTCGAAAAGTGAGCAGAAGCAGTTGAACACCTGGGTCAGTTTTCAGTCGGCAGAACAGCCATTACTGGGTCAGTTTTCGGTCAGCGGCAACACCTACGCCGCAGCAATCCGTGATTATCCCATTTAAGTAACCAAGCGAAGGGGGGTAATCAAAGCAGCCATCTAAGCTATTGATCTCTCGGTATCATTTTTTCCTGCCATCTCTATCATTTTTAAGTAACGGTCACAGCGGGTTGACCATTTCAAAATAATACCTGATTTAACATAATATACATTATGCGTACTCATAGGTATTCCACACAGGCCGTCTCCAAGGTACATTTCAAACCCCAGCCACATCCCTCGACCACACCCCCCAGGATTCTCCCTCATGCATGAAGCAGCCCATCAGATCATCGATCTCTACGAACGTCACGCTCAAACATGGGATCGTGTTCGCTCGCGGCGTCTGGTCGAACAATCCTGGCTGGATCGTTTTCGCCAGGCCATGCCGGTTGCGGCTGGTCATGTCCTCGACATCGGCTGTGGCTGTGCCGAACCCATGGCTGGTTACTTGATCGGCGCGGGACACACTGTGACTGGCATTGATTCGTCCATGGCGATGATCGCCTTGTGTCGGCAACGTTTTGCGCAGCACGATTGGCATGTGGCCGACATGCGCCAATTGGCGCTTGAACAGCGTTACGCTGGCATTCTGGCATGGGACAGTTTCTTTCACCTGACGCCTGAGGATCAGCGTCGAATGTTCCCGATTTTCCAGGCCCATGCCCAACCTGGTGCCGCTCTGATGTTTACCAGCGGAACGGCCCATGGCATTGCGTTGGGCAGCTTCGAGGGTGAAACGCTTTATCATGCCAGCCTGGACCACGATGAATATGTTGCGTTGCTCGATGCCCATGGTTTTAGCGTCGTAGAGCAAACAACGGAAGATCCGGCTTGTGGTGGGCATACGATCTGGTTGGCTGTTTGCAGTTAGAAACGTCCCTTTGCCCTGCTCGTTTATATAAGTAATTCCTATAACTAAACTAAACAACCATTTAGTTGAGTTATATACTTTACCAGCGCAGAAACGAGCACCCTACTGCTAGCTGAGTGGTGTTCTTCAAGCGCTACCCCCCTTAAAAGGTGGTGTTTCCATCGCTGTGATGGCCAACAATTGGGAACTGTCCGGCTTGGTGCTTACATCAAGTCGAAACAAAAGCGTCGATATATCAAGTTCGGTACCAGCCTGTTGATTGTCAGCGACTTACAGTTTTCGTAGGTGCAGGTTCCATTTTGGCGGTGCGGGCGGTCACCCTCCTCGGCTAAATGGTCTGCCCCTACTTTTTATTTGCCAGACAGGGCTGGCTGGCCGCTTGGTCGTTCAGGCCTGATACTGCACTGCAATAAGAAAAAAACGCCGCCATCGTGAGATAAGCGGCGTTTTTTTTGCAGCCTCGCTCAGGCCTCGAATCGGCTGAACGAAGCGTGCTGGTCGAAGGGCGTGTAACGTGCCTGCCGATCGCGCGTGACCTTGATCATGGCGATCTCAGGATCCCGGGAAAAAAACAACCGACCGCCGCTGGCCACCAGGTGGTCGAGCAGGCGCTCCTTCTCGCCGACCACGCACTCTGGATTGCGGTCGTAGGCGCTGGTGATATCCAGGTCAAGCCAATGGATGCCCGGGATCAGGTCGCCGGCATACACCACCGGACCGCCCGGCATAGCGATTTCAGGCACCAGATGTCCCGGTGTATAGCCATCACAGACATGCAACTGCCAGCCATCGCCGAGCTGGTCACAGCGGCCGCCATTGACCAGCACCAGGCGGCCACTGTCCTCGAGGCGGTGAATGATCGGCGAGACGAACTGGCCTCTGTCACGCGGATGCGGGTGCCGGGCACGCTGCCAATGGCGTTCACCCACGATGTAGTGCGCATTTGGAAACAGCAGGCGCGGCATCTCCCCTTCCCTGACCAGGCCAGCCAGTTCAGTTGATAGCTGCGCATGCAGATGAGGCAGTACGACCGCATCGATATCACCTTCGCCAAGCCCGAGTTTGGCCAGGGTGTCCAGCAACCCCGGAGCACGCGGCTGACAACGGCAGGTTCGTGGTGGTGGAGCCAGAAGCGCCTCGGCTCCGGCGACTATCAGGATATTTTTGCCGGCCTGCTGCACCAGCAGGCCGCGCGTGGCGAGGTCCACCAGGTTGTCCTGGTCCGGCTTGATCCAGTTTGCCCAGCGCAGACGCGGCGTATTGCCAAAGACAATGCCACCGTCAAGTTTGGTGTTTCTACCGATCAAGGTGGAAATGCTACGGTTCACAATGCTTACCTCTTCAGACTGGCCATGGGCGTGTTATCGCTTGCAGCTTGAACCAGTGCCGTGAACTGCCACCCACCCCCAATGAGTGGGGTTGGGCGTTTTGTCCGAACGCTATCATCGGCCCGTACTGAACTTTCAATGGAGAGCGCTATGCAGACGAAACAAGGGCCGCTGTCGGGCCTTAAGGTTCTTGAAATTGCGGGGCTCGGGCCCGGACCCTTTTGTGGAATGCTGCTTGCCGATCTTGGCGCTGATGTGGTGCTGGTGGAGCGTGGCGCACAGACTGCTGACGAAATCGACATGGGCGCAGGTGCTATCTATAAGCGCGGCAAACGCTCCGTCGGGGTTGATCTCAAAAGCCCGGAAGGCATCCAGACCGTACTGAGCCTGGTAGAAAGCTGTGACGCCCTGATCGAAGGCATGCGTCCCGGCGTAATGGAACGCCTGGGCCTCGGACCGGATGTTTGCCTGGCGCGCAATCCGCGTCTGGTCTACGGCCGCATGACCGGTTGGGGTCAGGATGGTCCGCTGGCCCAGGCCGCCGGGCATGACATGAACTACATCGCGCTGGCCGGTGCGCTGTGGTATGCCGGCCAGCCCGGGCAGGCACCGATTGCACCGCCAAGTCTGGTGGGTGACGTTGGCGGTGGTGCGCTCTACCTGGCCATCGGTTTGCTCGCCGGCGTCATGAACGCTCGCACTACCGGCAAGGGCCAGGTCATCGATGCCGCGATCGTCGATGGCTGCGCCCACATGCAGAATTTGCTGCTGAGCGCCAAGGCCGGTGGTCAATTGCCCAACGAGCGCGGGCAAAGCGGGCTCGATGGCCCGCACTGGTACAACACTTACCTTTGCGCCGACGGTAAGTATGTGTCCGTGGGGTCCTTGGAGCCGCGTTTCTATGCATTGCTGCGGGAGAAGCTTGGCCTGGGCGACGACCCGGAAACCGCCAACGGCTACAACCCGAAAACCTGGCCGCAGCTGCGGGAGAAATTCGCTTCGATTTTCGCCCGGCGTACCCGCGAGCAATGGTGTGAAATCCTCGAGGGGACTGACGCCTGCTTCGCCCCGGTACTGAACCTGGATGAGGCGGCGGACCACCCTCACCTTCAGGCTCGCAAGGTATTCGACCGCGAAAATGGCATGCTCCAGGCCAACCCGGCACCTCGCTTCAGTGGTACGCCGGCTGGCAGGCCGGGCCCGCTGCCTGTACGTGGCGAGCACACTGAACAGGTGCTGCGCGACTGGCTCTGAGGCAACGCCACAACGACAATGCCCGTATCGCAGGATACGGGCATTGTCGTTTAGGGGCTGTTCGTTGTTTTAGCGAATATGCTGACGAAACTCGCGCGGACTGAGCCCGGTCCAGCGACGGAAAGCCCGGGTAAACGAACTGGCCTCGGTGTAGCCCAGCCCCAGCGCGATGTCGTTGATGCTGCGGGTTGAGTTCTCCATGTATTCCAACGCTTTGGCAATGCGGATTTCCTCGACCAGCGTGTTGAACTCCAGGTCCTGTTCTTGCAGGCGGCGTTGCAATGTCCTCGCACTGAAACCCAGTTGCTTGGCGATCGCGTCGAGGCCGACGTGGCCTGCTCGCAGATTGCCGGCAATGGTCTGACTGATGCGTGACGTCAGTTCGGTATCCGCCATGCGCTTCTTGCGCTGTTCTTCCAGAAACGGCTGTAACGCCTGGAAGAGGCGCTCATCGGCCGTGACCAAAGGCTCTTCGAGCATTGCGCCTGGCCAGATCATCACATTGATGGATTGGCCGAACCGCAATGGACATTGGAACGCCTGCTGGTGGAGGCTGATGTCGGCGGGCTGTGGATGGGCGAAATCGACCCGCAGCGGGGCGAACTTGTTATTCGTGACTTTGCACAGTGTGGCGTACAGCCCGGCCATCGCAAACTCGGCATCCTGTCGGCGCCGCGTAATACTCGGGTCGGTCAGCTGGTAGTGGACTTCCACACGTCCACCGCGCAAGTACCAGGTCAGCTCATTGGCGTGGGCATGTACCACCAGGTAGCGGCTGATGAAGTTGAGCATGGCGCGGACATCCCTGGCACTGCGTGCAGCGTGTCCGAAGGCGCCCAGATAGCTTCCCGAAGTCGGCGGACTCAGCTGCCCCAGGCCCATGCGCAACCCCAGGCAGGGGTCGACATGTTCGGCAGTCGTCTCCAGAAGCTGAACGTAACTGCTCAGTGGTACCTCGCTGTCTGCGCGATCGACGACATCCTGACTCAAGCCAACGGACTCCAGGTAGGGCCTGAAGATCTCGCTATGCCGTTGCAGCAGCGTCTCGCTAAACACCGTGTAGTTGCCATGAGACATGATGGGCCTCTTGCTCGGATCGCCTTGAAACACGAGCCATTACACTCCAAACATCGCCACCTCTCTACCCCTAATAAAAGGGGGGCGTCCCTCGCCCCTCGGGGTGTCATCGTTCTGTAGGAGCGAGCTTGCTCGCGATGGTCGCTGACGTTAACGCACGCTTGCTGGATAACCGCGGTGTTCCGGGGTTCATCGCGAGCAGGCTCGCTCCTACAGGGGACTAGCGAAGACGCAAATATCCCGGTGCGTTGTGGCTGGCGTCAGATGTCAGATTGACTGGCGCCGTTAGGCGATTCTTGGCGGGGCCTCTCTGTCACCGTTGTGCGCTAAACGCCCGAGGGCGATGGCAACAATAAAGAGGTTGGGCTATGACGGAGCGTGAAGTGAACACCCAGTGTGGCGTCAGTCGGCGCAGGTTTTTGCGCGATGCCGGGGTCGTCAGTGCAGCTGGCGCGGCGGTGGCTGTGGGGGCGGCGCACATCGATGGCGTGCAGGCACAAGAAAACAACCAGGGTTGCAAGAGCGCTGGCTGCGATTACGACGTGGTGGTCATTGGCGGTGGTTTCGCCGGGGTGACCGCTGCCCGCGACAGCAGCAAGCACGGCTACAAGACGTTGCTGCTGGAGGCGCGCAATCGCCTCGGTGGCCGTACGTTCAGCAGCGAATTCGCCGGCCACAAGATCGAGCTGGGCGGCACCTGGATCCACTGGACCCAACCTTTTGTCTGGGGTGAGGTCGAGCGTTACGGCCTCCAACTCAAGGAAACCCCCGAGCACCACGTACCGGGCAAGGACACCTTGTCGGTGATCCACGAGGGCAAACGCATCGAACTCGCGGGCAAGGACTTGATGAGCGCCGTCGAAGGGATCTATGCCTACTTCGCCGAGGCTCGCAAGCTGTGGGAGCGCCCCTACGACGCCAAGTACACCTGGAATCAGCTCAGCGCCGTGGACGCGATGAGCGCGACCGACCGTTATGCGCAGCTCTCGCTCACGCCGCTGCAACGCACCGTGGTGGACGCCTACATCGCCGGCATTTCGCACACCACGAGCGACAAAGCGTCCTATGCCGACGTGCTGCGTTGGTGGTCTCTGCCGGGCTGGGAGCTGTCGCAGTTCAGCGATTCCCTTGGCCGCTACACCTTCAAGAACGGCACCATCAGTCTGATCAACGCAATGATCGCGGACGGTAAACCCGAAGTGCGCCTGTCGACTCCAGTGGCCAAAGTTGAAGACAAGGGCGATCGGGTGCTGATTACCACCCAACAGGGCGACACCATCGTGGCCGGCGCCGTGATCGTCGCGGTGCCGATGAACGTGCTGCCGCGCATCGCGTTCTCCCCTGCCCTGGACCCTGCTCTGGTGGCGGCCGCCAAGGAGACCCATACCGGCAGCGGGATGAAGGTGTTCGTGCGGACCAAGGGTAAGCTGCCTGTAGAAGGCAAATACACGGGCATCGCCGACTCGCAGCAGCCGCTCAGCCTGGTGACCACCTATGCCAAGGCCGATGACCACACCCTTTTCGCCTGCTTCGGCAGCGACCCGGACAAGCTCGACGTCCAGGACCGCGACGCCGTGCAGCAGGTCTTCGAAAGCTTCTTCCCGGGCATCGAAGTCACGGAATGCTACAGCTACGAGTGGACGCTCGACCCTTATTCGCGCGGCACCTACTGCAGCTACAGACCCAACTGGCTGGGCAAATACTACGACCATTTCCAGCAGGATCGCGGTCGGGTCATCTTCGGTCAGGGCGACCATGGCGAAGGCTGGCGCGGCTTCATCGACGGCGCGATCAGCGCCGGTGGCAAGGCCGCCAAGCGCACGCAGACGTTGCTGGGCTGACGCATCACATCCTGAGTGCCGAGCGTTGGACGAATCGTCTTGCAGGCAAGGCAAGGCGATTCGGGTGACGCATCGGCAGCGAGAAAATCCGATCCCGAAGGAATGTCGATGAACTCCATAGCGTCCATTGCTGCGCTCACGGCAGCGCTACTGAACGTCCCTGCGCCGGCCTTCGCACAGCCGGCCAGTCCCAACATCGTCGTCATACTGATGGACAACCTGGGCTACGGCGAACTCGGCGCATACGGCGGCGGCATCCTGCGTGGTGCGCCAACACCGCGTATCGATGAGTTGGCCGCCGAAGGCGTGCGCTTCACCAATTTCAACGTCGAACCGCAGTGCACGCCTTCGCGCTCGGCGCTGATGACCGGGCGCTTTCCCATTCGCTCCGGTACCTACAAAGTGGTCGGCGGCGGTGCGCCGGATGGTTTGACGCAATGGGAAGTCACCCTTGCCGAGTTACTGTCTGATCGCGGCTACGCCACCGGAATCTGGGGCAAATGGCACCTGGGCAGCAACGAGGACCGTTTTCCCACTCACCAGGGTTTTGATGAGTGGTACGGGATACCGCGCACCTATGACGAAGCGATGTGGTCGGCCGCCGATGACACCGACAACGAACAGCCGGCCATTGGGCGCAATCAGGGCTGGGACGAGTCACTGGCACCTGCGCAATACATCTATGAAGCACGCAAGGGCGAGCCGGCCCGCAAGGTGGCCAGGCTGGACCTGGTGACCCGGCGCACGCTCGACGCGCAAGTCGCCACCCGCGCGGTGGACTTCATCCAGCGTAATGCCAAGGCGGGGAAACCCTTCTTTGCCTATGTACCGTTCTCCCTGGTGCACATGCCCACCCTTCCCAACCCGGAATTCGCCGGCAAGACCGGGAATGGTTCGTGGGCCGATGCGCTGGCCGAGATGGATCATCGCAGCGGGCAGATTCTCGATGCGATCAAGGCGGCGGGCATTGAAGACAATACCCTGGTGGTTTTCGCCAGCGACAACGGCGGTGAGGCGACCTACCCCTGGCAAGGCGCCAACGGCCCTTGGCGCGGCAGCTACTTCACCGCCATGGAAGCAAGCCTGCGCGCGCCGTTCATCCTGCGCTGGCCGGGGAAAATCAGCGGTGGCCGCGTCACCAATGACGTCGTGCACATTGTCGACCTGTACACCACCCTCGCCCATGTGGGGGGCGCACAAGTGCCGCAGGATCGGCCGATTGACGGGGTGGATCAGTTGGACTTCTTCACCGGCAAACAGGAAAAATCCAGCCGCGAAGGTTTCCCGGCCTATGTGGCCGACCGGTTGACGGCTGTCAAATGGCGCAACTGGAAATTGCACTTCATCTGGCAGGAGAACATGTACGACCCACCGCAGGTGTTGCCCGTGGCGAAAGGCATCAACCTGCTGACCGACCTGCGCGAGGAGCATGATGTCCTTGCGCAGAACACCTGGATCGTGAGGCCAATGATGAAAATCGTCGGGGATTTGAAGGCGAGCCTCAAACAGTATCCACCGATTGAAGCCGGGACACCGGATCCGTACAGCCCACCGAAATAAACATCAAAAGATCGCAGCCTTCGGCAGCTCCTACAGGTGTACGCGATCCTCTGTAGGAGCTGCCGAAGGCTGCGATCTTTTGATTTTGATGATTGGCGCCGAAAGCTAGAAACCCTGTCGCCATCCAGCGATTCATCCGCCCCCTTCAACTGCCACCTTATCCGCACTTACTCCACAACGGCGGTAAGACCCGGTTAGCAGTGGGATACACGATGCAGACAACCATTCGCGGATTGGCATTGGCCATCCTTTCCAGCGGTTTCGCAATGGCACATGGCATCAGCCAGGCCGCGGAGTGCGACGCCAGTGCTGGCCAACAAGTGTTCCAGACCAAGTGCAGCGCTTGCCATGCGCTCGACGAAAGTCGGGTGGGGCCCAAATTGGCCGCGGTCGTCGGTCGCCCGATCGGCTCGGTGCCGGGCTTCACCTACACGGCAGGCCTGGCCGTTGCAAAGTCAACGTGGAACGTCGAGCAACTCGACCAATTCCTGACAGCCCCGGCAAAGAAATTCCCCGAAACCGCCATGGCCTTTGGCGGCCTGCGCAAGGCCGAGGAACGCCAGGCAGTGCTGTGTTTCCTGCAGACCAAGAGCTGACGCGCAGCCACTGCCCTCTGCTCAACAACACAAGACAACAACAATAAGGAACACCCAGTGCACAGCAAAACATTCAATCGCTGCCTGTTGGCGGCCGGGGTTTCGGCCGCGACCATGGGTCAGGCGCTCGCGGTCGATTTCAACATCGGCGAGATCCAGGGTCAGTTCGACTCAGCACTGTCGATCGGTGCCAGTTGGGGCACCCAGGCGCCGAGCCAGAAGCTGATCGACACCACCAATGGCGGCAGCGGCTTCTCCTCCGGCGGCGACGACGGCCGACAGAATTTCAAGAAAGGCGAGACCTTCTCGAAGATCTTCAAGGGCGTGCATGACCTTCAGTTGACCTACGGAGACACCCGCGCCTTTGTGCGGGGCAAATACTGGTACGACTTCGAGCTCAAGGACGAGAACCGTCCGTTCAAGCCAATCAGTGACGACGGCCGCGACATGTCCGCGCGGTCTTCCGGCACAGAAATACTCGACGCCTTCGTGGCGCAGAAATACTCCATTGCCGATCGCTCCGGGGATGTTCGCCTGGGCAAACAAGTCGTGAGCTGGGGGGAAAGCCTGTTCATCGGCAACTCGATCAACTCGATCAACCCGCTCGATGTCGCGGCCCTGCGTCGCCCGGGCGCGGAGATCAAGGAAGGTCTGATTCCGGTCAACATGCTCTACGTGTCGCAAGGTCTGACCGACAATTTGAATCTCGAGGCCTTCTACCAGCTCGAATGGCAACCCTACGCCCTGGACAACTGCGGCACTTTCTTCGGCGCCGATCCGATCGCCAAGGGTTGCAACAACAACTTCACCGCCGGTCTGGCTGAAGTCAAGCCGCTCGAACCCATCGCCGCCGCGGCAGGGCTGGGCTTTGGCTTCAATGGCCGTGAAGGTGTATTCGTCCCGCGGGGCAAAGACCACGAGGCGCGCGACGGTGGTCAGTTCGGCCTGGCGTTGCACTGGCTGGGTGACGGCACTGAATACGGTGCCTACTACATGAACTACCACTCGCGCACCCCGACCCTGGCCCTGCGCCCGGCGAGTGGCGTGACCAACTTCATCAACAACGTGTTGCCTGCCAGCGGCCTGGGCCCGGACGAACAATTCGCCCTGGGCCTGGCGACCGCTGCCGGCAATGGCAGCTACTCCCTGGATTACCCGGAAGACATCCACCTCTACGGCCTGAGCTTCGCGACCACGCTGCCCGATGGCACCGCCTGGAGCGGCGAGATCAGCTACCGGCCCAATGCCCCGATAACGATCAACAGTGCCGACCTTGGCGGTGGTTTGTTGAACCCGGCCTTCCGCGCGCTGACCGGTGCAAATGCCGAATCGACCGTCGACGGCGAAGAAGGCCAGGTCATCCAGGGCTACCGCCGCAAGGAAGTCACCCAGGCGCAAACCTCTTTCGTGCATATCTTTGACCCGATGCTGGGTGCTGACTACCTGAGCGTCGCCAGCGAAATCGGCGTTACCCACATCGGCGGCCTCGAGTCGCTCAACAAGCAGCGTTACGGCCGGGACTCAGTCTACGGGGACATCAACCAGGGCGGACGCAACGGTTACTACACCACCTCGTCCTGGGGCTACCGCGCCTACGCCAAGCTGGCCTACACCAACGTCTTTGCCGGCGTGAACCTGACCCCGAACCTGTTCTGGTCCCATGACGTTTCCGGCTACAGCCCGGTGTTTACCGAGGGTTCAAAGTCTGTCGGCCTGGGTCTCGATGCCGATTACCGCAACACCTACACCGCCAGCCTCAGTTACACCAACAACTTCGGTGGCGATTTCAACACTTCGGTCGACCGCGATTTCGTGGCGCTGAGCTTCGGCGTTAACTTTTAAGGCTTGATAATGAACAAGACAATTCAGAAAAGTTGCATCCTGGCACTCAGCCTGTTGGCTTGCCATGTCATGGCGGCTGTACCCGCTGGCGAGGCCAACAAGCTTGGCACTGAACTCACTCCGCTCGGTGCCGAGAAATCGGGCAATGCCGACGGCAGCATTCCGGCATGGACCGGTGGCTTGCCGAAGACGGCGGGCCAGGTATCGGCCAACGGCTTCGTCTCCGACCCGTTCGCTGCGGAAAAACCGCTGTTCGTGATCACTGCCGCCAATGCCACGCAGTACCAGGCCAAGTT
Organism: Pseudomonas laurylsulfatiphila; assembly: GCF_002934665.1. Lineage (GTDB taxonomy): Bacteria > Pseudomonadota > Gammaproteobacteria > Pseudomonadales > Pseudomonadaceae > Aquipseudomonas > Aquipseudomonas laurylsulfatiphila. Next base: position 10,806 of record NZ_NIRS01000012.1, read on the forward strand.
GACCGATGGCCAGATGGCGCTGTTCAAGCGTTATCCGCAGACCTACAAAATCCCGGTCTACCCGACGCATCGTACGGCGTCGGTACCACAGGCCATCGCCGATGAGGCCAAGCAGAATGCGTTGAAAGTTGAGCCGACCAACAAGGGTGACGGCGTGGCGAACTTCCATGGTTACTTCGCCTATCCGATTCCGAAGAACGGTGAAGAAGTGGTGTGGAACCACATCACCCGCTACCTGGGTGGCAGTGCACGCCGCAGCTATGTCCAGGCCACTCCACAGGTAGACGGTGACTACACCCTGGTGCGTTTCGATGAAGAAACCATCTATCCGGAGAGCGTCCAGGATCTGCCGGCGGAGCGCGCCGACAACCTCCTGTACTTCTACAAGCAGCAAGTCACCGCGCCGGCGCGACTGGCCGGCACCGTGGCGCTGGTCCACGAGACGCTCGACCAGGTGAAGGAACCTCGTCTGGCCTGGGTTTACAGTGCCGGGCAACGCCGGGTACGCCGCGCGCCTCAACTGGCCTATGACGGCCCGGGTTCAGCCTCCGACGGTCTGCGCACCGCCGATAACCTGGACATGTTCAACGGTGCCCCGGACCGTTATGACTGGAAGCTGGTGGGCAAAAAGGAAATCTACATCCCGTACAACAGCTACAAACTGGAATCCCCTGCGCTGAAATACGATGACATCGTCAAGGCCGGCCACATCAATCCGGACCACACGCGTTACGAGTTGCACCGCGTCTGGGAAGTCGTGGCGACACTCAAGTCGGATGCACGGCATATCTACTCCAAGCGCCATATGTATATCGACGAGGACACCTGGCAAATCGTCGAGGTCGATCACTATGACGGCCGTGGCCAACTGTGGCGTGTCGCTGAAGGTCATCCGCTGTTTCGCTACGACCAGCAGACTACGTACGCTGCCGCTGAAACGCTGTACGACGTGATTTCCGGACGCTATCTGGTCCTGGGCTTGCGCAACGAAGAGGCGCGCAATACGCAGTATGGGCTGACGGCGAAGGTGTTTGACTACACGCCGGCGGCCTTGCGTACTGATGGGTTGCGTTGATTGACGGGTTGCAGGTGAACCCGCAACTGTTCACTTGGGCTCTAGGCTGATTGTGGACCGGCATGCTCTTGTGCCGGTCCTTCTCCGTGGGCCTGACGATAAGATCAAAAGATCGCAGCCTTCGGCAGCTCCTACATGGAAACGCGTACACCTGTAGGAGCTGCCGAAGGCTGTGATCTTTTGATCCTGGTGTTGATTTGGCTGTGACGGTATTGGTCGGCTGTCAGGCCGCCATCGCTGGCAAGCCAGCTCCCACAGGGATTGGGGATATTTGCCGAGTCGATGTGGCTGGACAGCAGCCAGGATCAAAAAATCGCCGCCTTCGGCAGCTCCTACATTGGAATGCGTTTCCCTGTAGGAGCTGCCGAAGGCTGCGATCTTTTGATCCTGCTTTGTTTTGTCTGCCACTTGCGCAGCAGCATTCGCCGACTAGACCTTGTACGGATCGAACAACGCGAGAAACGCCGAGGCGCCCTTCTCGTCTCCGGTCAACTCGACCTTGCCGCTCCCCTGCAACTCGGACAGCCCCTGCTTGTTCAGGAACAGCGCGGCGAACGTCGCTGCATCGAGGCGCAGCACGTAATCAGCCTTCTGCGAGTAAGTCGCCGGCGCCGCAACGAACTGCGCCACGCCTCGGCGCACGTGCAGCGCCACCGAGGATTGAGTGCCGTCGACAAAATCGAAGCGCATCACCGCATCGGTGTCCTGAGCCTTGACCGGATCGACACGCACCCGCAACTCGTCGACGAAGCGCGGCGGATTGGCAGTAATCTGTGCCGCATTGGGCGGTATCACCCGGGGCAGCTTGATCTTGCCTTCCAACGCCAGTGCCTGGTTCAGCATGAACGCGCGGGTGATGCTCGCGGTGGCCACATTGGCGCTGCGTCGCAGCAGGTCAGCCTTGAGTTGTTTGACTTCCGCATCGTCTGGTGTCAGGCGGAACTGATACCCCAGTAGTTCCAAGGCCCACGCCAGTTCGCCCTTCGCTTGCGCCTTGCGCACCTCGGCGAGCACCTTGTCGCGCCCGCCCAGCAACGGCACCAGCCGCTCTGCACTGGCCTGCGGCGGCAGCTTCACCAGGCTTGCAGCATCGCCGTCCCACCAACCCAGTGCATGCTCCATGATGGCGGGTGCGTACCAATCCAGTTGACCGTAGGACTCGAACATCCAGGGGTCTTCTGCCAGGTGCCGGGGCAGCCGGATGAAATCGCGCAGGTCTTCCGGTCCCTTGCCCTGGAGAATCCCACGCAGGGTCTGGTCGAGCACCAGGTTGATGAAATCCCGGTAGTTGCCCAGGGTTTGCAGCACGTTTTCCTTGCCGGAAACCGGCAGGGAATGTTGATTGATCAGGTACTCGGGCTGAAGATCGATCAGGTCCTGCAGGCCCAGGGTCCAGTCGCGCGGCTCGCGGTACTTGGCACCGCGCGGGGTGTAGAAGTTGGGCATCCACGGCCACACCGGGTTGTTCAGCGCGACCTTGCGGTCCGGCAGCCAGACGGCAATGGTATCGTCAGTGTCGGAGCCACCACGGGTGAGGAATTTAAGGCGCACCCCTGCGACCACCATTTCCTGGCCATGCTGCACGGGTGTGTTCACCGGAATAAAGCCGCTTTCACCCATCGACACCGCGAAACCGGCCTTGCCATCCGGCCCTTGCTCCGGCAAGGCGATCTGCGCGTGCTGGTACGCGCGGGCACGCGGCAGCGGTTCGACCTCCGAGTAGTACGACCCCAGGCCGCTGATCTGCATATTCTCATTGAGCTTGGGATGGCCGATGGTCAGCACATCCTTCTCGCCCTCGACCAGTGTGCGGGCACCTTTGGTGTAATGAGAGTGGCTGTAGATGATGGCCTTGATCGGCTTGTCACTGAATTTTCGGATCTCTTCCCGGTAGCGCTTGCCATCGGCCAGGCCTTCGCCGGTGTCCCAGACGATCAGCCCGTCGGGGCCTTCGATCACGGCCGAATTGAGCATCAGGCCAGGGAGAATCCACACCCCCTCGGTGAGTTTGTAGGGTTCACTGTTCTGATGCCTGACGAGCCTGGCATTGTCGATGACCGCCTGGTTGATCAGCGCACCGCTGGTGGTGTGCCCCACCTGAACCGGAGCACCCATGAACAGTGACTCGTCGGCCAGGACAGGCAGCGCGACGCTGGCGGCGAGCAGGCCGACGAACAGTGGAGACAGCGGGAAACGCGGCATAAATCACTCCTTTGTGGTTGTTGTTCTATAGGGCAACGTAACGCGTGGCGGGATACCGCCGAGTGAGGACATTCGTGGGTCAATCAATCCATCTGCTTGACTGTCGGTGGTTGCCAGGTCTGGTTCAGCACCGCGTCGTCCGGTACGTAGGCCCGGAGCGCCAGGTAAAAACGCCCCTGCCTGGGTGAAGGCAGCCAGTTGGATTCCTTGTCCTTGCCCGGCGAATCATTCTGCAGATAGAGACTCATCGAACCATCGGCATTCTGCTTGACCCCTGGCGTGCGATCCCGAATCGCATAGCGATTGATCGGGTTGTCGACCAGGTTTTTATCCGGGCCATACAGGGTCAGTGACCAGAATTCCTTGACCGGCGGCAGTTGGCCCTTGGCGAAATGCAAGATGTAGCGCTTGTTGCCGTCAAGCGGCTGACCATCGACATCGGCATACGCCACAATGTAAGTCGCCTCCTGCGGTTCGTTACAGATGATGCCCCCGGCGGCGCAGATTGCCCGGCCACGGAAGTCATCTTCAAGGCCGGCGCGTCCACCGTTCTTGCGCGAGAAATGCCAGCCATTGACGGGTTTGTTGGCCACGCCTGCCGCAGACATTCCACCGACCATGGGTCGACCACCCTGCGCAGCGCGAGCCAGTCCGCGCTTGCTCGCCTCATCAAGCAGGTCGAGTTGGCCATTCAGGCCGGGGCCGATACCCACTGTCGCAAACAGCTCGAGCAGCTGTTTGTCCTTTGCCGCAGGCGGGTTCTGCGCCATGGACTGGTTGATCGTCTTCCAGTCCGCCAGTGGGTCGCGCTGGCTGTCGGCGGGCACCTGTACATCGCGATTTTCAGGCAGCGTCGCGCCGGGCTTGTCCCACAAACTCAGGGGCACGACCTGGTACTGGTCCTGCAATTTGTTGACGGCCGCAACATCATTGCGGTCTTCGACAAAGGTGCGTCCGAACACCAACGCGTGGGGCGTGCGGGCTCGAATCACACCTTGCACGTTGGCCGGAGTTTCCCCCTGCCAGTCGGGGCCGACGATGAGGAACGCGCCCGCCTTCGATCCCGTCGTGCGTTTGCCGACATAGCCAAAGTTGTCGGCGTACATGTCCGCCAGCTGGAACACGAAATAACGCTCGCCCATGTCAGGATGGGCCAGGACTACCGGCTCCTTGCTCAGGTCGAAGAAGCCCCATGAGTACAGCGTATCGTTGTTGGGCGAGCCGCCATCCTTGTAGTCGGCATCGACGATGTCCCTGAAGTGGTAAAAATGGTTGGGGGCCGCATACGGGAAGGACGCCGCATCAGTGGCCCATTTGTGCCGCAACGTCGCCAATTGCAGGATGGGGAAGGCGTAGATATACGCCTGCACGCCGACCGAGTAAGCGTACTGTTCTTGCCAGTCGCCTACAGGGGGGATCGTTTTTTCATCTTTAGCCAGTGCCGGTGTCAGCATCAGCGCAAGGACGAGGGGTGAGAGGGAGGAACATGAAATTTTCATCGTTGAGCTCTTCCTGTCGTTCAATGAAAAAAGAGGCAGGTCCGTCCGGCTCGAAGGCGAATGGAGATGCCTGTTACGCCGATGTCGCCGACAGCAGCTCACAGCCATCAACCTCGACCATCCTGCTGCGCAGATGATCCGGTACGGTGACGCGCTCACCGGTCTGGTTCACCAGCCAGACGCAGACCGAATAGCCGTGACCGACCAGTGAGCCGTTCCACACCGAAAACTCCATGCGAAAACTGGTTTTCCTGATCCAGGCAATCCGCGCGCACACGAGGATTTTTTCACCCTGGAACACCGGCCGGTCGTAGGTGAAGCCGACGTCCTTGATCACCGGCCCCGGTGTATCCGCAGTGAGGCGCGGCACACCAATTTCGGTCAGATAGCCGACCCGTGCCTCTTCGCACCAGGTGAGGTACGCACCATTGTTGGCATGGCCGTAAGGATCCAGGTCGCTCCAGCGCGTCTCCAGTTCCTTGGCGAACCACCAACCCTGTTCCACGCCGTAACGCGCCCGGTTCGCTTCGTTCAAATCATTCATTGCACTTACCCTGTCTGTTCATCGTTTGGCGGTTGCGCGGCGGCCTGGCGCTGCGCAACCGCTGTCAGTCTCAGAGCGTGCGCGCCACGAGCTCGCGCATGATGTCGTTGGCACCGCCATAAATGCGCGTCACGCGGCTATCCAGGTAATGCCGCGCTACCGGGTACTCGAGCATGTAGCCGTTGCCACCGTGCAGTTGCAGGCACTGATCGACCACCTTCGAATACAGTTCCGAGCAATACAGCTTGGCCGCCGCCGCGGCTTCGCTGGTCAGCTTGTGCGCCAGGCACAGTTCCATGCAGCGATCGACGTAGGTCTGGCCGACGGTGATCTCGGCTTTCAGGTCGGCGAGTTTGAAGCGCGAGTTCTGGAAATCGATGATCGGCTTGCCGAACACGGTACGGCCACGGGTGTAGTCGATGGTGTGATCGAGCACGGCCTGGGCACCGGAAATGCTGCTGACGGCAATCGACAAGCGCTCCCAGGCCAGTTCCCTCATCAACTGAATGAAGCCCTGCCCCGGTACATCGCCGAGCACGTTCCCTGAGCGCCCCTGTTGCCGTGGGCGAAGGCCAGAATGCTTTCGCCCCAGTACTGGGTATGGCTGCCCAGCTTGGCGCTGAGCAGGGTTTCGTCACCGACCTCGGTGCTGCCAAACACGAAGGCATCGAGGATTTCCGCAGACGGTCCGTTGTAGTAACGGTCGGCATAACCGCTGATATGGCGTGAGTCCGGTACGCCGTTGTTGAGCTGGTTGGTCGAGGCGTTGGCACTGCCGACATTGTCATAGGCATGGTCGTACCAGCTGTTGGCACTGACGCGAAAGCCGGCCTTCTGCTTGAAGACCACGTCCAGTTCCGAGAGCACGTCCAGGCGCTGGGACACCGCACTGCCCGATGAGAAGTTGCGGTTGCCATCATTGTTGTTCCAGCTGTTGGCCAGCTTGCTGTTGGCACTTTCCACGCGCTGGCCATAGTTGAGCTTGAACGTGTTGTCGAAGCGCACCGACAGGTCTTCGTTGCCCGTATCGATTTCCAGGGCTTGCGCGGGCGCGATGCCCATCCCGGCCAGGATTGCTGTAGCCAAAAGCCCTCGACGCAGGTTTGCATGGCAGATCTTATTGTTGTTGTTCATCTAACGGGCTCACCTTCTCTGTGGTTCATGAAAACGCATTGAAACGGCACTGCGACGCTGTCCTTAGGTGCGCTGCAGGATGGTTACCGATACCGAACGACCCAGCGCCGCGTTGTGCGCAAGGGCCGTCCGGACACCGTTGTCGTGCCTGGACGGCGCCGTGCCGCGCAACTGCCAGACCAATTCAGTGATTTGCGCCAGCCCCGTTGCTCCCGGGGCATGGCCGCGACCGAGCAATCCGCCGGAGGCGCAGACATCGACCAAGGCGCCGCGACTGTTGCGTCGTTCGCGCACGAAGCCGTCGATACCTTCCTCCCGGCACAATCCCAGGGCGGCGCTGTACACCATGAAGTCGCCGACGCTCTGGTCATGCAGCTCCACGGCCTCAATCTCGTCGGCACCGATACCGGCGTGCTCATACGCCAGTTGCGCAACCCGCCGGGTCGTGGCGCGCCCCAGCACATCGAGCACACAGCCGGACTCCTGCTCGGAGGCCAGGTCGCTACCGCGCACACAGGCCCTGACGGCCACCCCACCGCGGGCGCCGTAGCGGGCCAGGAAACCCGGGGTGCACAGCAGCACCGCCGCCGCCCCGCTCGCCGGCGGGCAAAGGTAGCGAGCCCGCCAGCCATCGAGTGCCGTGCAGCGGTTGAGCACGGCCATGGGGTTGAGCATGGCCTTGCTCCGGGCCTGGCTGAGTACCTGTTCGAAGCTGCTCTGGGCCACACCCATGCGGGTCAGCAACCAACTGGTCTGGGCCGCGAACAGCGCGGCCGGATGCTCGCGCCGGGCAAAATGAGCCTGGCAGGCATCGGGCTGGCCGAGGCCGTCCCAGGCCTGCGGCGCGCTATCGTCCAGACCAAAGAAGGCGCGGTGGGTAACGTTCGCTGGCATGCATTCGAAGCCCAGTGCCAATGCGCATTCGGCCTGACCGGACAACACGCTGTGACGCGCCAGCTGCAAGGCACTGCTGGCTGCCGTGCAGCCGTCCGCGAGGGAAAACACCGGGACACCGGTCAGGCCGATCTGGGCCAGGACCTGCTCCGTGCAACCGACTGCGCTGCTGACGCAGGCACTGAACACCTGGTCGACCAGGTCATAGTCAATGCGCGCATCGTCGAGCGCCTGGCGGATCGCCCTGCCCGCCAACGCAGCGACACTGTCGCCAGCGCCCAGCGGGACGAACGCAGACATGCCCACCCCCGCAATCAGCACGCTTTGACTCATACGCCTTACCTCGATAGTCGGCTGATGCCGATCCTCTCTTGTCTTCGAGCAACGCTCGGCGAGCGGAACATCCGCGCGGCCGGGTTGGTTCAAGTGAGGTCCAGACTATCGGTCAGGCGCGATCCAACCCCCCCATCGTCAGGGGGGGAGGAAGAACAAGGGGGGTAAAAAAGATTTCCGGAGAACTGTAGGAGCCAGCTTGCTGGCGATGGACTCAAGCGCGCCGCGCTCATCCAGTTGACCCGCGTTATCGTTAACGACCATCGCTGGCAAGCCAGCTCCCACTAGGGAACATGCCCACGCTGAAACTGTAGGAGCCACCCTGCTGGCGATGGACTCAAGCGCGCCGCGCTCATCCAGTTGACCCGCGTTATCGTTGACGACCATCGCTGGCAAGCCAGCTCCTACAAGGGAACATGCCCACGCTGAAACTGTAGGAGCCAGCCTGCTGGCGATGGACTCAAATGCGCCGCGTATATCCAGCTCACCCGCGTTATCGTTAACGACCATCGCTGGCAAGCCAGCTCCCACAGAAGGCCGCGTCCACACAGAAAAACTGTAGGAGCCAGCCTGCTGGCGATGGACTCAAGTGCGCCGCGTTCATCCTGTTCACACGCGTTATCGTTGACGACCATCGCTGGCAGGCCAGCTCCTACAAGGGGGCCTGCCCACGCTGAAACTGTAGGAGCCAACCTGCTGGCGATGGACTCCAGTGCGCCGCGTTCATCCAGTTAACCCGCGTTATCGTTAACGACCATCGCTGGCAAGCCAGCTCCTACAGGAGGTGAGCAGCATTAGCCGCCGCGGCTCGGCAATAACGTGCGAGTAGAATTTCAGCTGGCTGGATCGAGGATGCCAAGCATGTAGGCACGATCCACCACATGCTTGCGGGTGCCGGCCTGGAATTTGCCGAACAGGTTCTTCAAATGCCATTTCACGGTTTCTTCGCCGACATTCAGTGCCAGGGCGATCTGCTTGTTCGACAGGTTACGTGCGAGCAATTGCAAGACTTCGCGCTCCTTGGGTGTCAACAACCGGCTGGGCGACACCGTGCTGGTCGCCAGTGGCGCCGGCGCGGGTGGTGGTGTGTCTTGCGCAGCGGCCGGGGGTACCTCGTGCCGGATCTGGCGCAACCATTTGAGCAATTGCGGGTGGGTGTCTTCGACAATCCGCCGCAGGCCGTTTTCCTCGGCCAGGCTGATCGCTTCACGCAGGCAGGCCAGGCCGTTGCCGCCCGACTCGTGGAGCGCCAATGCCTTGAGCAGTTTGATCTGCACGATTTCACGGCCGCGACGAATGCGCTCGGCTGTATCGCCGGCACGCTCCAACAGCTCCAGCATCCCTTGCCAGTCACGTTGCACATGGGCGATGTAGGCCTTGGCCAGCATCACCATCAAGGCCAGTTCCGGCCCGAGCAAGCCTGTTTGCTCACGCGCGACCTGCGGCACCTGGGCATCGAGCCGGCGCCCCAATGCCAGGCAGGTATCGGCCCGGCCTTGCAGCGCGTGCAGGCGAATCTGCTCGGCCAGGGCGGCAATGCAGAAACGCGCTATGCCGCGCTCTTCGCCGAGCACGAACAGCGCCTCAAGCAAGTCATAACCTCGATGGCCCTGGCCCTGCAGCACCGCCAGGCGAGAGGCGGTGACAAAACCCAATACAATCGCATCCGGAGAGGCCAGACGCTCGACCACGTCCAGACGGTTGGCCAGTACCGTGGCCGCCTCTTGTGGCTGATCGCACTCGAGCAACACCGTGGCCAGCCCGCTGGCCAGCATCACCGCCACCGGGCTGCGTCGTCCGATATCCTGCTCGGCGCGGGCCAGGCTGTCGCGCAATGCCCTTTCGGCCGGCACCAGGCGGCCTTCGGACAGGTAGCTGAGGCCCACGACCCATTCGCCCAGACCGCGAATCGCGTCCAGACCGGAACTCCAGGCATACAAGGGGGCCCGTTGAAAGATCCGCCGGGCCTTTTCCGGCTGGCCCTGGAACAGGGCCAGGCGCGAGATATGGTTGGCGACCACGGCCTGTAACTTGATCTCGCCCGTCGGCAAGGAATCCAGCCAAGGGGTCAACAGCGTGAAGATTTCGTCCGGCCGGTCGGCGAAATAGGCGGCCGTGGCAAGGATCATGTCCGCCTCGCAGCGTGTGCTGTCATCGGATGCTGGATCCTGCCGGAGACCGGCGACCAGGCGCACCGCTTCCTCATGCCGATCGCTCATGGCCAGGGACCAGGCAGCCGCCAGGCACATGCGCGAGCGCGATTCGACCTCCTGCGCCGGCAGTTCCTCGACCCATTCCAGGACCCGGCTGAACTGCCCGCGCAACATGATTTCGTACAGGCATTGCTCGATCATCTGATACGCCTGGCGGGTGCGCCCGGCCAACAGATAATGACGAGCCGCCTGCTCTAGGAATTCATGGGCCTCGAGCCAACTGGCCGCCCGCTCATGCAGGTCCAGGCGTCGGGTCTCGGGCAGACTGGCAAAGCGCCCGAGCAGGAACTCCCGGGCCAGCGGGTGGATACGCACCCACTCACTGTCCACGCTTTCGACAAAAATCGGCGTCGCCACGCACAGCTCCTGCAAGCGCAAACCGGCTTGCTCGTCGCCGCTCAAGGCGATGCACAGGGATGGATGCAACATCTCCAGCAGCGCAATGCTGATCAGAAATTCAATCTGTTCGGCGGGCAGGTGGGCGATCAGGGTGTCGACGAAATAGCGCCGTATATCCCCGGTCCCTGCCGACAGCTCTTCGACCGCCGCGACCACGCTCGGGCTTTTTTCGATGGAAGCGATCGCCAGTTGCAGGCCCAGTGACCAGCCCTCGGTGGCCTCATGCAAGCGCACGCACAGGTCCGGATCGATACGATGACCGAAGCGGCTGCTGAGGATCGCCACGGTTTCCTCCACCCGCAGGCGCAAGGCGTCCGCACCGATGGCGACGTAAAAGCCGCGGGCTTGCAGGTCGGCCACCTGCAGGTTCAAGCGCCCACGAGAGGCCATGATGATGCGCAGGTTGGCCGGGGCATTGTGCAGCAGGTAGGCCAGGCAATGGCGCACGGTGGCTTCGGGCAGGCGGTCGGCTTCGTCGAGCATCAGCACGATTTCGCCGCCCAGGTCCGCGACCTCGGCCAGCCAGTCGGTCAGCCCTTCCAGCTCGTCGCGCCCGGGCATGCGTTCCAGGAACCCGGCAAACGTTGCCCGGCCGCTGCCCACGGCCATGGCCGCGGCCAGCCCCCGGGCGAATCGAACGCCGTCGTCATGTTCATCGAGCGTCAACCAGGCCACCACCGCCCCACGGGAAAGAAACTCCCGGCGCCACTGGGCCAGCAGAAACGTCTTGCCGAACCCCGCCGGGCCTTGCACGGCAATGGCCATCTTGTCCGCCAGGGCCGCGGAGTCGATGCTCAGCCGCTCACGCATGTGAGCGGTTTTCTGACTTCGCGGTGGCGTGGTCTTGAGGACCAGTTCCGGTGCAATGCGATCCATGGGAGGCCCTTTGGACTGGGGTACAAAGTATCGCTGGTTATAAACGATAGTCCCGGAACTGTTCGCGCAATTTCATTTTTTGCACTTTACCCGTTGCGGTATACGGCAGTGCCTCGACAAAAGCCACCGCGTCGGGCAGCCACCACTTGGCCACGTGGTTCTGTAAAAAGCCGAGCAACTCGTCCCGCGTCGCCAACATGCCCTGCTTGAGCACCACCACCAGCAATGGCCGTTCCTGCCATTTGGGATGAGGCACGCCGATGACCGCCGCTTCGGCTACCGCCGGGTGACCGCAGGCAGCGTTTTCCAGGTCAATGGAGGAAATCCATTCGCCGCCGGACTTGATCACATCCTTGGCCCGATCGGTGATCTGCATGTAGCCATCGGGGTCGATGGTTGCGATATCGCCAGTGACCAGCCAACCCTGTTCATCGAGCAAGTCCCCGCCCTCGCCCCGGTAATACTGGCTGGCGATCCACGGCCCCCTGACCCGCAAATGGCCGGACGCCTTGCCGTCACGGGGCAGTTCGGCACCGTCCGCATCGACGATTTTGATCCTTACCCCGAACAACACCCGGCCCTGCTTGGCCTGCAGGTCGATGCGCGCGTCGAGCGAAGCGTCGCGGTGCTTGGGCAAGGCATTGCAAACCGTGCCCAAAGGCGACATCTCGGTCATCCCCCAGGCTTGCAGCACCCGGGCGCCAAAGCGAGTCTCGAAGGTTTCCACCAGGCTGCGCGGCGCCGCAGCCCCACCCATCACGACCCGGTTCAGGCACAGGTCCGCGGTCGGCATCAGCCCGGCGTTTTGCACATGCTGCTGCAGGCTCATCCACACCGTGGGTACGCCCAGTGCCAGGGTAACTCTTTCGCGCTGCATCAAGTCATACAGGCTGGCCCCGTCGAGGTCCGCGCCGGGCAGGACCAGACGCGCGCCGCACATCGCCGCCGAATAGGGCATGCCCCAGGCGTTGACGTGGAACATGGGCACCACCAGCAGCGCCGTATCGGCCGAAGACAGGTTGAACCCGTCCGACGTGCAGGTGGCCATCGAATGCAGCAGGGTCGAGCGATGGGAGTACAACACCCCTTTCGGGTTTCCGGTGGTGCCCGAGGTGTAGCACAGGGAGGCCGCCATGCGCTCATCCAGGCAGGGCCAGGCGAAGGTCTCGGGTTCATCGCCGATCAGGTCTTCGTAACACAGCAAGTTGGGCACGACGATGCGCGGCATCTAGCTGCGTTCGGCCAGGGCGACGAACGCCTTGACCGTGGTCAGTCGTGGCGCAAGCTGCTCGATCAGGGCCGCGAACGACAGGTCGAAAAACAGGTACTGGTCTTCGGCATGGTTGGCGATGAACTCGATCTGCTCGGCAAACAGCCGCGGGTTGATGGTGTGCAGCACCGCGCCCATGCCCGAGACGCCATAGAACATTTCCATGTGCCGGTAGCCGTTCCAGGCCAGGGTGCCGACCCGCTCACCGGGCTGTACGCCGAGGCTTGTCAGGGCATTGGCCAATTGTCTGGCACGCCGGCCGATGTCGGCATACGTGCAGTGATGCACCGAGCCGTCCTGCAAGCGCGAGGCTATCTCGACCTGGGGGTGCGAGCACACCGCGTGCTCCAGTACCGAAGAAATGAGTAAGGGGTGATCCTGCATCAGACCCAGCATGGCAATCGCTCCGTTGTGATTTTTGTAAGGTTCGGGCGGTTGTATTCTGCGCAGGCGCCGGGCATTTATTTGATAAAATGCGCCAATCATTTGATACTTCGCGCCATTCATCCTCAAAGGCGTGCGCCATGGATACTCATCTCATTCGCAGCATGTGCCTGTACGGTGCCCGCGAACTGATCGCCGATCTGCACGGCGACCCGTGGCGAGTGGCCCATGGGGCATCGATTGCCTCGCAGTCGCTGGACCAGTTGGACGTCCTCCTGCCGGTGCCGAAGGTGGTGCAGTTTCTCGACCTGGCCGCCCGGGAAACCGGTCGCGAGGACTTCGGGTTGCTGCTGGCACAGAAGCAAGGGATGGGCGTATTGGGCAGTGCGCTGCTCGACATCGTCAGCGAAGCGACCACGGTGGGCGACTGGCTCGAACGCCTGTCACGTTACTTCCATGTGTTGATGTCCGGTGCCCTGGTGCACCTGGAGCAACACGAACTGGGAGTGACCGTGCACTACGAGGTGACCGCGACGGCCGGAATCGACGAAACCCAGTCCGTCCACCTGGGCCTGGCCCTGCTCGCGCGCAAACTGCGCAGCGCGCTGTATCCGCAGTGGTCGCCCGAACGCGTGATGCTGCGTTGCCGGGAACCGCATAGCCGCGCCAGCTACACACGGATGTTCGGCCAGAACGTGTTCTTCAATCAGGAGTGCAACGGCATGCTGCTCAGCCACCAGGTGCTGGCACATCCACTGAACGAGCAACAGCCCTTCTCCCGCCCCGCCCTGCTTGACTACCAGCGGGAAAACCAACAGCGCCGCAACCGTAGCCCGGCCTCGGCAACCGAAGATTCAGTGCGCAAACTGCTGTCCAGCAGTGGTGCGCCCCTGGACGCCGTCGCCCTCAATCAACTGCAGAGCCGCCGCACCCTGCAACGCAGGCTGGCCGGCAGCGGCACCACCTTCCAGGCCATCAAGCAGCAGACCAAGCTGGACCTGGCCCGCAAATACCTGAGCCAGACCGACTTGAAGCTTTCACAGATCGCTGAGGTGCTGGGTTTTTCCAGCCTGAGTGCGTTCAGCCGTTTTTTCCACAACGCCCAGGGCTGCGCGCCCAAAGCCTACCGGGCGCAGGCTGCGGACATGAACAAGCGGTTCATTTCGCCTTAGGCGGGCATTGGATTGCCGCTGTGTACCAGCGCGGCCGGAACAGGCAGGCGAAAGCGATGGGGCCAATAATGATGGGACTCAATGGGTGGTTTTCCTGGTCATTGCACAAATCAACAGTACCGTCATGACGGCGTGCAAGATCACCACTGGCCACAGGAGAACCCCACTCGATTCGCCCGAGAAGCCAACGTAGGCGAGATAAAGTGCAACGGCTGCGTTATAGATCAACATGCCGAGCATTGCTGGTCCGGGCCAGCAGGCGACCGCCAGGGCAATGAGGGCGATCCCGGCCACGCGGACGATGACGCCCGTCAGTTCGATGCCAAGCAAAAGTTGCCCGACCAGCGATGGGACAAGTATCAACGCCACGCCAGTGGCGGCCTCGATGATCGCGGCGAAAACCAGCAGTCCTTTCATGACATGGACGCTCCGTCCCGGGCTCTATGGTCACAAAACTGCACGGGGCCGGGGCATGGGTTAATCCGATTGCGACTAATGCTTAGTGCTTATCGTGATTAACCTCAGTGGAAAGTTCCGGCCCAGCAGCAATACTCCACTCTGTTTCGAAAACCATTCGAGTATAGCGTGGGGCAATAAGTCATGAACTTGAGCGTCTGCGAAGCGAAAGAATCTCGACTTTCGTTAATCAAGCGATGCCTGCGCCAGCCGTTACTGCACTTTTTAGTTGCCGGTTTTGCACTCTTTGTACTGTACGGAGGTTTGCACCGTTCAACGGTCAATCAAGATCCACAACGCATCGAAATTACCCCTGAAGTTGTTCAGCGGATCGCGATCTCCTGGCTGGCACGATGGCAACGCCCCGCGTCGGAGCAACAGTTGCAGGCCCTGATTGATGACTATGTGAAAGAGGAAATCCTCTATCGCGAAGCGCTGAAACTTGGCCTGGACAAAGACGACACCATCATTCGCCGCCGACTGGCGCAAAAAATGGATTTCCTCGCCGAGGATGTCGCCTCACTTCGCGAACCGGCCCCGGGTGCACTGGAGGCCTGGTACAACCAGCATCAGGACCAATATGCCCCGCCACCCCTGGCGACCTTTCATCATGTGTTCTTCGCCCTGGACAAGCGTGGTGCGGATGCGCAGGTCCAGGCGCAAGCCGCGCTAAAAGGCCTCACTGACAGGAACAGCGGTGAAGGCGATGCGTTCATGTTTAAAAGCGCCTACACGGAGCAATCACAGGATCAAGTGGCGCGGGTCTTCGGTTCAAAGTTCGCCGTTTCGTTGTTCCAGCAAACGCCAGGACGTTGGGTGGGGCCTGTGGAGTCAGGTTTTGGCTGGCATCTGGTGTGGATCGATACGCTGGCCAAGCCACCGGCACCGGCTTTCGAAACCGTGGCCCAGCAGGTCAAGTCCGATTGGTTGTCCGAGCAACGCAGCGAATCGAAACGCGCGAATTTCGATGCACTCAAAGCACGCTATGAAGTCGTGGTGATGATGCCTGCTTCCGCCGCTGACGTTGCCGCTATCCAGACGGAGCGGCCGTGATGAGGCGCAGGGTCTGGCTGCTGTTGCTGCTCGGGTGCATGGCATTGAGCGCCATGGCCCATGAGTCGCGCCCCGCGTACCTGGAACTCAACGAAACGGCTGCCGGGCGCTATGACGTACTGTGGCGCACACCGGTGCTGTCAGGCATGCGCTTGCCGATTGCGCTGCGGTTTGCCGAAGGTGTGCGCACTGTCGTTGACCCGGTGGAAAGCCAACTGAACGATTCACTGATCGAACGCCGGGGCATTGATGCCGGTCCCGCCGGCCTGGGCGGGCAGCGCATCGAGTTTGTCGGCCTGCAAGCGAGCATCACCGATGTGCTGGTGCGTGTCTCGCGCCTGGACGGCAGCCTGACCACCACCCTCGTCCACCCCGCGCAACCCTGGATAGAAATCGCTGCCACGCCGGGAATGTTCTCGGTGGCCGGTGCGTTTCTGGTCCATGGCATCCAGCACATCCTGGGGGGCTTCGATCACTTGCTGTTCGTCTTCGGTCTCCTGCTGCTGGTGGGTAATGGCTGGATGCTGGTGAAGACCATCACTGCGTTTACCCTCGCCCACTCCATCACCCTGGCGCTCGCAGCATTGGGCGCGGTGCGGCTTCCCGGTCCGCCTGTGGAAGCGACGATTGCCCTGAGCATCCTGTTGCTGGCGGTGGAAATCGCCCGCAAGAACCGTGGCGACGTCAGCTTCACAATCCAATGGCCATGGGTGGTGGCGTTCTGTTTTGGCCTGTTGCACGGCTTTGGTTTTGCCGGTGCGCTGGCGCAAATCGGCTTGCCCCAGCGCGACCTGCCGCTGGCGTTATTCACCTTCAATGTCGGCGTCGAAATCGGCCAGTTGATGTTCGTCGCCGCCGTGCTGTGCCTGCGAGCGCTGTTGCTGCGTTGTCGGCTGCCACGGTCCGCGCTCCTGTATGCCCGACCGGTTGCGGCCTACGGGTTGGGAACACTGGCGGCCTTCTGGTTTTTCGAACGAGTCTCGAGTTTCTGGACCTGAACTTCACCCTGTCACTGCCGTATTCCGGAGACGTGGAATATGAAAACCCCAACACACTTCACCACGCCGTCACTGCTCGGTTGCGCCGTGCTCACTGTCAGCTCGTTGGCATTGGCAGAGGGCAATCCGGACCGCGAGGTTTACTTTGGCCAGACGCACTCGCACAGCTCCTGGTCGATCGATGCCTACCTAATCGGCAACCATCAGGTCGATCCCGAGCAAGCCTACCAATACTCGCTTGGCATGCCGGTCAAGCACCCGATGGGGTTTGAAGTGCAGCTCAAAGGCCGACCGCTGGACTTCCACGGCGTGACCGATCATTCGGAATACGTGGGCGTTATCGCCCTGGCCAACGATCCGAAGTCTGACTTCAGCAAACTGCCCATCGCGCAAAAACTGATGGTCAAGACCCCGGAAGATTTCAACCGGGTGTTCAAATGGATTGCCGGCAGCTTGAACAATCCCATCAAGGAACTGATTGATCCGAAGGTGGCCGGCAACATCTGGCAGCAGAACATCGCCATCGCCGACAAGTACTACAAGCCCGGCAAGTTCACCACCTTCGTCGCCTATGAATGGACCTCGGCACCGAACAATCAGAACATGCACCGCAACGTGTTTTTCCGCGATTCGAAGAAGGTGCCGGACCTGCCCTTCACGGCCCTCGACTCGAACAAACCCGAGGACTTGTGGAGCTGGATGGACGATCAACGGAAAAAGGGCAACGAAATACTGGCGATCTCCCACAACGCCAACCTCAGCAACGGCCTGATGTTTCCGGTGGACGTCGATGACCGTGGCCGCCCCATCGATGCCGCCTGGGCAGAGGCGCGGATGCGCAATGAATCCCTCACCGAAATTCACCAGGTCAAGGGCACTTCCGAAACTCACCCCGAACTGTCGCCAACCGACGAATTTGCCAATTATGAAATCATGAGTTTCCTGATCGGCATCGACAACAGCACCTCGAAACTCAACGGCAGCTACATCAGGCAAGCCTGGCAAAACGGCATGGCCATGCAGGAAGCCCGCGGCTACAACCCTTACAAGATGGGCGTGGTCGGCGCCAGCGACTCGCACAACGGGGTGATTCCCTATTCGCAGAGCAACAACTTCGGCTCCCACGGTTTCACCGACAGCACCCCGGCGGCGCGGCTTTCCGGCAAACAGAACTCGGGCATGATGGCCCTGCAAACCAGTACCTCCGGCCTGGCCGGCGTCTGGGCGGAAGAAAACACCCGTGAATCGATCTTCGACGCCATGAAGCGTAAAGAGGTGTACGGCACCAGCGGCGTGCGCATCCCCGTGCGCATGTTTGGTGGCTGGGGCTTCGACAGCAGTCTGTGGAACGAAAAAGACTGGGTGCATGCCGCCTACGCCAAGGGCGTTCCCATGGGCGGCGACTTGCCGGCAAAACCGGGTAAACAGGCACCGTCCTTCGTGGTTTGGGCGGTCAAGGATGCCGACGATGGCAACCTCGACCGCATCCAGATCATCAAGGGCTGGACCAGAAACGGCCAGACCTTCGAGAAGGTCTACGACGTCGCCTGGGCCGGTGATCGCCAACCGGATCCGGTCACCGGCAAAGTCCCTGCGGTGGGCTCGACAGTCGATGTTTCCAAGGCGACCTACACC
The DNA here is from genome assembly GCF_002934665.1 of Pseudomonas laurylsulfatiphila. Lineage (GTDB taxonomy): Bacteria > Pseudomonadota > Gammaproteobacteria > Pseudomonadales > Pseudomonadaceae > Aquipseudomonas > Aquipseudomonas laurylsulfatiphila. Next base: position 28,943 of record NZ_NIRS01000012.1, read on the forward strand.
AATACCATCGGTGCCACCGAGCTGAAAAAAGTCTGGGTCGATCCGGACTTCGATCCGGCCCAGCACGCGTTCTACTACGCCCGTGCGCTACAGATCCCGACCCCGCGCTGGAGCACCTATGACGCGGCCAAGCTGCAAGTACCGCCACCGGCCGACGTCTCGCCCACCGTCCAGGAGCGCGCGTGGACCTCACCGATCTGGTACACGCCGACAGCCGAGGACAGCAAGACTGTCGCTGGCGGTAAAACCATTGATCAACTGAAAACCGAAGGTGCCAAAGCGCTCACCAACGAGCAGTTGCAAACCTTCGTGGTGGGCAAAACCATCAAGGTGCGCAACACCGTCACCGGCCAGACATTCGAAATCGTCTATGGCACCGACGGCCAACGCCTGGTCGCCAGCGTCGATGGCAAGCCGCCCGCCGAGGGGGAATACCTGAACATGCTGCATGGCGGTCAGTTCGGCGTACCGGCCAAGTATGAAATCAAGGACGGGCACCTGCTGACAACACTCGGCGGCTCGCCTTTCGAGGCCACGGTGTTCGAGCAGAACGGCAAGTATGTGGCGGCTCGCAGCAACGAATTCGGCTATGTGAATTATGAGGTTGAAGCGGTCAAGTAGCGCCCTTCGAGCGCAGCCATCCCTCGCAAGGGGGATGGCTGGAACGATAAACCTCACTCGTCCAGACCTTCTCGAACCATGTCGAAAAAGGTCGTCAAGATACGCCGCGTGCTCTGTGCGCGCAGGCACACCAATGTCTCGGTGAAGTGCCGCTGACAGTCAACGATCGGCAAGCCGCGAAGCCGTGAATCCGAGCCCAGTTCGGCGGCCGAGACGACCCCGACGCCCATGCCGATCGCCACCGCCTCGCGCGCGGCTTCACGCCCCTCCACTTCGATGGCCTTGCGGATGTGCAGGCCCGCCGCTGCCATCTCCTCCTCCAGGGATAAGCGCGTGACCGAGCCCTGCTCGCGCAAGACCATGGGCGTGTCGTGCAGGTCGGCCAGGCAGATGGACTCTCGTTGCGCCCAGGGATGGTCATGGGCGACGAAGGCCAGCATGGGATCGCTGCGCAAGTGCAGTGTCATCAAGCGGTCGTCTTCGATGTCGCGCCCCAGCAGAGCGATGTCGGCCTGGTGGCTGAACAACCGCTGCAGGACCTCATCGGTATTGGCGGTTTCGATCTTCACATCGATACCGGGGTAACGGCTGCAGAAGCGTGAGACATAGGGCAGGACGTGCACCGGCGCATCCACGGCAAGGTTCAGGGTCCCGGTGGACAGGGTGCGATAGTCCGTGAGCATGTCGTGGGCATCGACACTGATATCGAACAGGCGCTGGGTCAGGCCGAACAGCCGCTCGCCCACGTCTGTCAGGCGCACCAGGCGCTTGTCGCGGTAGAACACCATCACCCCGTAATAATCCTCGAGCTTGCGCACCTGATCGGATACCGCAGGTTGCGACAGGCAGAGCTGCTCGGCCGCCCGGGTGAAGCTGCCATTCATGGCGACGGCGTGAAACGCCTTGAGTTGGGTATGGGAAATCGTCATTGGTGCACCTTGCTATAGGTTCAACCTATTCGTTCATACGATAAATCGATTTTATTTATGAACAGTGAACTGCAAGCATGATTTTCACAAGTGCTTCCCCTCGTACTCACCAGGATTGCTCTATGGAAATCGAACGTTTCTCTGCAACAAAACGCCGTTCGGACATGGTTCGCTACGACAACCATCTGTACATCGGTGGCCAGGTTGCCACCGATCTCAGTGGCGATATCGGGGCACAGACGCGCGAGGTGCTGGCCGCTATCGAGCAGCTTTTGCTCGGCGCGGGCAGCAGTCGCGAGCGGGTGCTTTCGGTGCGCATCCTGCTGGCCCATCGCGAAGACTATGAGGGACTGAACCGGGTCTGGGACGAGTTTTTCCCTGAAGGCCATGCCCCCACACGTGCTTGCACCCTGGCGCAGCTGATCGACCCCGGTTGGCGCGTGGAAATGATCGTGGTCGCCGCGTGCGGCTGATTGCGTCCTCAACCCTGCCTCGAACCGATCCAACGGAGATGACCCCATGCGCCCCTACTGGCTGGACCAGGCCCTGAAGAATCAACCCGCTGCGCCCTGCCCTGCGCTGGAACAGAACACCCGCGCCGACGTCTGCATCGTCGGCGGTGGCTATACCGGTTTATGGACCGCCATCATGCTCAAGGAACAGAATCCCGAGCTGGACGTGGTCATCGTCGAAGCCGACATCTGCGGTGCCGGCGCCAGTGGGCGCAATGGCGGCTGCGCGCTGTCATGGTCGGCCAAGTACTTCACCCTGGAGCGCTTGTTCGGCGTCAAGGAGGCGATACGCCTGGTCAAGGAATCGGAGCAGAGCATCTACGCCATCGGCACCTTTTGCGAAAAGTACGCGGTGGATGCCGATTACCGTCTCGACGGCACGCTCTACACAGCGACCAATCGCGCCCAGGTCGGCTCGACCGACGGGGTGATCGCGGCGCTGGAGCGCCATGGCATCAACTCTTTCGCCAAACGTGCGCTACCTGACGTGCAACGCATGGCCGGCTCGGCCCGGCACATCGAGGGCTGGTTCTCGCCGGCGGCTGCCAGTGTGCAACCGGGCAAGCTGGTGCGCGGGCTGCGCCGGGTGGCACTGGAACTGGGCGTGCGCATTTACGAGGGCACGCCGATGACCGGTCTGGAAGAAGGCATGCCCGCCAGCGTCAATACACCGAACGGCAAAGTGACCTGCGACCGGGTCGTGCTGGCGATGAACGCCTGGATGGCCCGCGCCTTTCCACAGTTCTCGCGTTCGGTGGCCATTGTCTCCAGCGACATGATCATCACCGAGCCGCGACCGGACTTGCTCGAGCGGATCGGCCTGACCAGCGGGGTCACCGTGCTCGACTCGCGGATTTTCGTGCACTACTACCACAACACCCCGGACGGCCGGATCATGCTCGGCAAAGGGGGCAACACCTTTGCCTACGGCGGTCGCATCCTGCCCGTGTTCGACCAGCCATCGCCCTACGCAGGGCTGTTGCGCAACACGTTGACAGAGTTCTTTCCGGACTTTGCCGACGTTGGTATCGCCGCCACCTGGAACGGCCCTTCCGATCGCTCGGTCACCGGCCTGCCTTTCTTCGGCTGCATGGGCGCGAGCGGCAACGTCTTCTATGGCTTCGGCTATTCCGGCAGCGGCGTGGGTCCGTGCCATATGGGTGGGCAGATCCTGTCGTCGCTGGTGCTCGGGGTGGACAACCCCTGGACGCGCTCGCCGCTGGTGCAAGGTCCGCTTGGGCATTTTCCGCCGGAGCCGGTCCGCTACCTGGGCTCATTGATGGTGCGTAACGCCATTCGCCGCAAGGAGCATGCTGAAGACCACAACCGACCTCCCCGTCGACTTGACGTGCGCCTGGCGAAATTTGCCGCGGCCGCCGGCAAGGCGGACAAGGGATAAGCGCACCGCCCCGAAGCGAAATTTCACGCTAACGAACAGAAAACCCCGCCCGGTCATTCACCGCGCGGGGTCTTTCTGCTGCCTTTGAATGCCTGCTGCTGATGAACCCTCCAGGCTCAGGCCACGTGCCACCTCAGTTATAAGCACAGCTTGTTTGTGACATGTGATAAATCGATTTCAGTTATTTCATGCCAAATGTTTTTATCAACCCATGCATCACTCCCCCACAAAAACAACACCGCCGGAGAAGATCATGACCAAAGCCGAATTCCCGACTACCCAGCCACTGGCAACCCCAGCCCTGGGTGAACCCTACCTGCTGACCCCGGGCCCGCTGACCACCTCCAAAGCCACCAAGGAAGCCATGCTGCGCGACTGGGGATCATGGGACGGTGCCTTCAATCAGGTCACCGCTGAAGTTCGCCAGAAACTGCTGGGCATGGCCGGCGTAGAGGATGACAGCTTCGCCTGCGTGCCACTGCAAGGCAGCGGCAGCTACTCGGTCGAGGCCGCCTTGGCCACCGCCACCCCCCGTGACGGCAAGGCCCTGGTGCTGATGAACGGTGCCTACGGCCAGCGCGCCACCAAGACCCTGGAGTACCTCGGTCGCGCGTTCATTACCCTGGACAAGGGCGATTACCTGCCGCCCCAGCCCGAAGAAGTGGACGCCCTGCTCAAGGCCAACCCTGACGTCACCAACGTCTTCGTCGTCCATTGCGAAACCAGCTCCGGCATCCTCAACCCGCTGCGTGAAATCGCCGATGTCGTGAAGGCCCACGGCAAGAGCCTGATCATCGATGCCATGAGCTCCTTCGGTGCCGTGCCGCTGACGGTGAATGAAATTGCCTTCGACGTGGTGGTGTCCTCCGCCAACAAGTGTATCGAGGGTATCCCGGGCTTCGGTTTCGTGATCATCCGCCGTTCCGTGCTGGAAGCCGCTAAAGGCCGCGCCAACTCGCTGTCCCTCGATCTCTTCGAGCAATGGGCCTACATGGAGCGCACCGGCCAATGGCGCTTCACACCGCCGACCCATAGTGTGGTGGCGTTCCACAAGGCACTGGAACAACACAGCGACGAAGGTGGCGTGCATGGCCGGTTGGCGCGCTACACCCGCAACCGCGACGTGCTGGTTGCCGGCATGCGCGAACTGGGGTTCAAGACGCTGCTGGAAGACCGTTGGCTGTCGCCGATCATCACCACGTTCTTCAGCCCTGAACATCCCAATTTCGATTTCACGCGTTTCTATGAAGAACTCAAGGCCCGTCAGTTCATCATCTACCCCGGCAAGTTGACCGTTGCCGAGAGTTTCCGCATCGGCTGCATCGGCCAGATCGACGAATACATCGTCCACCAGTTGCTCCGCGCAATCGCGGACAGCCTGGTCGCCATGGACGTGGACATGTTCAAGCCCGCGGCCTGATCGACCCCTTTAAAGGTCTCTGCCGATTCGAGCGAAGGTGCAATGGGTAGCGCCTTTGGGCAGGGATCTTTTTTTAAACCATGGATTCGATGACGTACCGCTCGGCAGCGCCGGGCAGGAGTCAGCGATCGCGTAATTCATGAATCAAAGCCTGATGCCATTCGCATGTTCATCTGTCGATGTCGTGCGAATGGACAGACTTGTGCACCGAAAACAAAAACAAAAACCGACCAATTTGCGCTGTCTGGCACCACATACGGGATCAGTACACCATGAACAACACGACAAGCCCCCTCGCCACCGGCTGGAAATCCCTCCAGCGTTGGCGCGTGCAGATTTTCCTGATCACCTGGGTGGCGTATGCCGCCTTCTACTTCACCCGCAAAGCGTTCTCCGTCGCCAAGCTGGGTATCGGCGAAGACCCGAACTTCATGCTCGAAAAGGCCATGATGGCCAACCTCGACGCCCTGTACCTGACGGCCTACGCCGTGGGCCAGTTCCTGTGGGGCAACTTCTCCGACCGGTTCGGCCCAAGGGTGGTGGTCCTCAGCGGCCTGGTCATTTCGGCGGCGGCGGCGCTCCTGATGGGGACCTACGCCACGCTACCGATCTTCGTCTCCTGCATGCTGGTGCAGGGTCTTGCCCAATCCACCGGTTGGTCGGGCCTGTGCAAGAACGTCGGGAGTTTCTTCAGTACCGGAGAACGTGGCCGCGTCCTCGGTTACTGGAGCACCTCGTACGCCTTTGGCGGTCTGGTGGCCACGCCGTTTGCCGGCTGGTGGGCTTATCAGGCCTATCACGACTGGCGCATCGCGTTCATCAGCAGTGCCGTTGTCGTGCTGGTGGTGGCGGTGTTGTTCTATTTCCTGCAACGCAACCGTCCGGAAGACGTAGGCCTGCCTGCTGTCGAAATCGAGATCGAACCTGTCAGCAACGTCGTGGTGCCCCGCGAAAGCATGTGGGCCGGCATACGGACCGTGATGAAAAATCGCACCGTCCTGTTTCTCGGCCTGGCCTATTTCATGCTCAAGCCCGCGCGCTACGCCATCCTGCTGTGGGGCCCGGTGATCATCTACGAACGCATGCCCGAGATCGGCAAGGTCGCGTCCGCCATCGTCCCCACCTCGTTTGAACTGGCAGGTCTGGTAGGCCCCATCCTCATCGGTATTGCATCGGACAAATACTTCGGCGCTCGTCGCATACCAGCCTGCGTGCTCAGCCTAGTGGTCCTCACAGTCTGCCTTGGACTGTTCGTTCCCGCCATGCAAAGCGGCAGCCTGTACATGGTGGTCGGCCTGCTGTTCATGATGGGCCTGACGCTTTACGGGCCGGACTCGATGATCAGCGGCTCGGCGGCCATCGACTTCGGCAGCAAGGACGGGGCGGCCTCCGCCGCGGGCTTCGTCAACGGCTGTGGTTCGATCGGTGCGGTCCTTGGCGGCCTGCTGCCAGGCTACTTCGACACCATCACCGTGTTCCTGGTGTTCACCGGCGCCGCACTCCTGGCCAGCCTGATGCTGGTGCCCTTCTGGAACAGCCGGCCGAAAACACTGGAAAACCCGCTGCTGGTATCGACCCCGGTACAACCGGTCATTGTCGGCACCACGCCTTGAATTCGTACTACCCACTCACCTTTCCCTGGAGCAATCATCATGCAATACAAACAACCTTCCCAACTGCAAGCCGTGGTTCTGGACTGGGCGGGCACCGTCGTTGATTTCGGTTCCTTTGCCCCCACGCAGATTTTTGTCGAAGCCTTCGCCGAGTTTGGCGTAGCGGTCTCCCTGGCAGAAGCCCGGGGTCCGATGGGCATGGGCAAGTGGGACCACATCCGCACGTTGTGCAACGAGCCACAGATCGCCGCACGTTACCAGGCCGCCTTCGGACGCCTGCCGACGGATGACGATGTCACCGCCCTTTATGAGCGCTTCATGCCCTTGCAGATCGAGAAGATCGCCCTGCACTCGGCGCTGATTCCAGGTGCGCTGGATACGATCGATGCCTTGCGCGACAAGGGTCTGAAAATCGGTTCGTGCTCGGGTTACCCGGCGGTGGTCATGGAGAAAGTCGTCGAGCTTGCGCGCAAGAACGGCTACGTCGCCGACCACGTCGTGGCCACTGACGAAGTACCCAATGGCCGCCCGCACCCGGCCCAGGCCCTGGCCAACGTGATCGCTCTGGGCATCAGCGATGTGGCCGCTTGCGTCAAGGTCGACGACACCTGGCCAGGCATCCTTGAAGGCCGCAGTGCCGGCATGTGGACGGTCGCATTGACCTGCTCCGGCAACGCACTGGGGCTGACCTATGACCAGTTCAGGGACTTGCCTTCGGACAAGTTGGCCAAAGAGCGCGCCCGCATCACCAGGATGTTCGAAGGTTCGCGCCCGCACTACCTGATCGACACCATCGTCGATCTACCGGCCGTCATTGAAGACATCAATGCACGCCTGGCTCGTGGCGAAACCCCTCAGGACTCCTGACTCTGCACGGCTTGCGCACCTGACAGTGACCGTCCTGTGGGCGGTCACACCCCAAAACAACAAGAGAACCCGATCATGAACTACGCCCACCCAGGCACTCCCGGTGCCATCGTTTCCTTCAAGTCCCGCTACGGCAACTACATCGGCGGCGAGTTCGTCGCACCGGTCAAAGGTCAATACTTCACCACCACCTCGCCGGTGAATGGCCAACCGATTGCCGAATTCCCGCGCTCCACGGCCGAAGACATCGACAAGGCCCTGGATGCTGCCCATGCAGCTGCCGATGCCTGGGGCAAGACCTCGGTGCAGGACCGCTCCCTGGCGCTGTTGAAAATTGCCGACCGCATCGAGCAGAACCTCGAACTGCTGGCCATCACTGAAACCTGGGACAACGGCAAGGCCGTGCGTGAAACGTTGAACGCCGACATCCCGCTGGCGGTGGACCACTTCCGCTACTACGCCGGTTGCATCCGCGCCCAGGAAGGCAGCTCGGCGGAAATCAACGAACACACCGCGGCCTATCACTTCCATGAGCCGTTGGGCGTGGTCGGCCAGATCATCCCGTGGAACTTCCCGATCCTGATGGCCGCCTGGAAACTCGCCCCGGCCCTGGCTGCCGGTAACTGCGTGGTGCTCAAGCCTGCCGAGCAAACCCCGCTGGGCATCACCGTGCTGGTCGAACTGATCGGCGACCTGCTGCCACCGGGCGTGCTGAACATCGTGCAAGGCTTCGGCAAAGAAGCCGGCGAAGCGCTGGCCACCAGCAAACGCATCGCCAAGATCGCCTTCACCGGCTCGACCCCGGTCGGCTCGCACATCATGAAATGCGCGGCGGAAAACATCATCCCGTCCACCGTGGAGCTGGGCGGCAAGTCGCCGAACATCTTCTTCGAAGACATCATGAAGGCCGAACCGTCCTTCATCGAGAAAGCCGCCGAAGGCCTGGTGCTGGCGTTCTTCAACCAGGGCGAAGTCTGCACCTGCCCGTCCCGTGCCCTGGTGCAGGAGTCGATCTACGACGAATTCATGCAAGTGGTGATGAAGAAGGTCCTGCAAATCAAACGCGGCGACCCGCTGGACACCGACACCATGGTCGGCGCCCAGGCGTCCGAGCAGCAATTCGACAAGATCCTTTCGTACCTGGAAATCGCCAAGGGCGAAGGTGCCGAGTTGCTGACCGGCGGCAAGGTGGAAAAACTCGAGGGCAACCTGGCGAGCGGGTATTACATCCAGCCGACGCTGCTCAAGGGCACCAACAAGATGCGCGTGTTCCAGGAAGAAATCTTTGGCCCGGTGGTGAGCATCACCACCTTCAAGGACGAAGCCGAAGCCCTGGCCATCGCCAACGACACCGAGTTCGGCCTCGGCGCCGGCCTCTGGACCCGCGACATCAACCGCGCCTACCGCATGGGCCGGGCGATCAAGGCCGGTCGTGTCTGGACCAACTGCTACCACCTGTACCCGGCGCACGCCGCGTTCGGTGGCTACAAGAAGTCCGGCGTCGGCCGTGAAACCCACAAAATGATGCTCGACCACTATCAGCAGACCAAAAACCTGCTGGTGAGCTACGACATCAATCCGTTGGGCTTCTTCTGACCGCGTAACCGCTATCGCCAGCAAGCCGGCTCCTACAGACCGCGTGAATCTGTAGGAGCCGGCTTGCTGGCGATGGCGTCCTCGAAGACATGAATTTTTTCTGTTCCTCCTGATCGCCCCTTTGGAGCCCTCGATGAAAATCCGTTACAAGGTGAGCCTTGTGGCTGCTTGCGTGCTGTTGGTGACCACCAGTCTTCTATCGCTGGTTCAGGTAGAGCAGATCCGTAGCATTTTGCGTCACCAGGTCGAGGCGAGCATTGCCGAATCGAGCAATGCGGTGGCACGTCAGATCGAGAACTGGCTGAACGGCAAGCTTCATTTGATGGACCTGGCCTCCCAGGCGATCGATCGCCAGTACAGTGTGCAAGCGACCCAACGAATCATCGACTCGCCCATTCTGAAAGACGAATTCAAGCTGGTGTTCGGCGCCCTTGAGTCAGATGGAAAGCCCATCAAGAACACGGCGGCATGGAATCCGAAACCCGATTATGACGGTCGCACCCGCCCCTGGTACTCAACGGGAAAGACCGGCAGCCAAGCCGTCCTGACCGAACCCTACAAGGACTCCACCACGGGTGAAATCCTGATCTCGGCCGTTGCCCGGATCAGCGACGCGGGACAGCTGCTCGGGGTGTTTGGCGGTGACATCCGCCTGACCACGGTGGCCGATGCCATCAATACCCTGGATTTCGGCGGGGCCGGTTATGCGTTCCTGCTCAGTAAAAGCGGCAACATCATTTCCCACCCGGACGCCGAACTGAACGGCAAGCCCTACAGTCAGCTTTTTGCCGGAAGCGCCCTGCCCCTCGACGGTCAGCTTCAAGAGGTGCACAGCGGTGGGAAGTCCCTCCTGGTGTCCTTCATCCCCCTCTCCGATCTCAAGGGCATGGATTGGTGCATCGGCGTGGTCCTGGACCAGGACATCGTCATGGCCGCCGCCCATACCCTGAGTTGGCGAGCCGTGATCGGTACCGGCCTGGGCGTGCTGCTCAGCCTGTTGGTGTTGGGCCTGCTGGTCAAGCGACTGCTGCGGCCGCTGGAACAACTGAAGGACTCGCTGGCAGACATCAATCGCGGTGAAGGCGACCTGACCCGCCAACTGCCGGTGGTCGGCAATGATGAAATCGCGCTGGTTGCTGGCGAGTTCAACCAGTTCCTGCACAACCTCAAGGCGCTCATTGGCGACGTGAAAAACAGCTCGCAACAGGTGCGCGAGAGCACCACCGCGACCTCATGCGAAGCGGATCAGGCCGCCAACCGCGTCCAGGTGCAGTTGCAGGAACTGGATCAACTGGCCACCGCCATGACCGAGATGGCCTCGACCGCCGAGGATGTCGCGCGCAACGCGCAAACCGCTGCCGAAGCGGCGATTGCCGCTAACGAAGAAACCGCCGACGGCGTCGCTCTGGTTTCCCGGTCTACCGGGGCCATCAAACGCTTGGCCGAGGAGATGGACGCCACCGGTCATGCGATCAATGACTTGTCCACCCTCAGTCAAAGCATTGGATCGATTGTGGCGGTCATCACCAGCATCGCTGACCAGACCAATCTGCTCGCCCTCAACGCCGCCATCGAGGCAGCCCGTGCCGGCGAATCGGGACGCGGGTTTGCGGTCGTGGCCGATGAGGTGCGCTCCCTGGCCTCGCGCACCCAGCAATCCACCCAGGAAATACGCGAAATGATCGACCAGCTGCAGACCGGGGTAAAACATGCCCAGGCACGCATGCAGCAGAGCCGCGACACGGCCAGCAAAACGGCCGGGGATGCCAATGCCGCCAATGACACCCTCGAACGCATACGCGAGGCCATTTACCGCATCAATGACATGAACCTGCAGATTGCCGCGGCGGCAGAAGAACAAAGCGCTACGACCGAAGAAATCAACCGCAACACCACCAATATCCGCGACATCAGTATTGAAGTATCCGGCAGCGCGGACAAGCAGGCTCGCCAATGCTCAGCAATGGTGGAGCACGTCGGCCAGCAAGACAAACTACTGAGTCGCTTCCGGATTTGAATGTGCATTTGCCCGAATGCTTGAGCTGCAAACCCGTAACAGATCACAAAAACAACTATTCCACCGAGGTAAGAAAGATGAGTGCGGCTTCCCTGTATCCCGTTCGTCCCGAGGTTCTGGCCAATACGCTGACCGACGAGGCGACCTACAAGGCCATGTACCAGCAGTCGGT
>NZ_NIRS01000013.1 GCF_002934665.1 Pseudomonas laurylsulfatiphila
CTCACTGGTACGAGCAGCGTCGACGGCCAAGTCAGCGTGGTTAATTTCACTATCGGCGATACCACCTACGCTGCTGGCAGCACCGCGACCATCGCCAACGTCGGCACCCTGGTGATCGGCGCCAATGGCGCCTACACCTTCACCCCGGCCGAGAATTACAACGGCACGGTGCCAACCGTCAGCTACACCGTCACCGACGGTTCCGGCAGCAATGTCACCTCGACCCTGACCATCGACGTCACCCCGGTCGATGACAGCTTCACCGACCTCAGCGAAAGCGTGACCACCGCTGAAGACACCGTCGTCAGCGGCAGTGTGTTGACGGGTACTTCGAGCGTCGACGGCCAAGTCAGCGTGGTGAATTTCACTATCGATGGCGTTCCTGGCACTTTCACCGCCGGCCAAACCGCGACCATCGCCAACATCGGCACCTTGGTGATCGCAGCGAACGGCGCTTACACCTTTACCCCCGCTGAGAATTACAACGGCACAGTGCCGACCGTGAGCTACACCGTGACCGACGGTTCAGGCAGCAATGTCAGCTCGACCCTGAACATCGACGTCACCCCGGTTGACGACAACTTCACCGACCTCAATGAAAGCGTGACTACCGCTGAAGACACCGCCATCAGCGGCAGCGTCCTCACCGGTACGAGCAGCGTCGACGGTCAGGTCAGCGTGGTTAATTTCACCATCGGTGATACCACCTACGCCGCCGGACAGACGGCGACCATCGCCAACGTCGGCACCCTGGTGATCGGGGCGAACGGCGCTTACACCTTTACCCCGGACGCCAATTACAACGGCAGCGTGCCAACCGTCAGCTACACCGTGACCGACGGCTCGGGCACCGACGTCACCTCGACCCTGACCATCAACGTCACCCCGGTCGATGACAGCTTCACTGACCTCAGTGAAAACGTGACCACCGCTGAAGACACCGCCATCAGCGGCAGTGTGTTGACGGGTACTTCGAGCGTCGACGGCCAAGTCAGCGTGGTGAATTTCACTATCGATGGCGTTCCTGGCACTTTCACCGCCGGCCAAACCGCGACCATCGCCAACATCGGCACCTTGGTGATCGCAGCCAACGGTGCTTACACCTTCACCCCGGACGCCAACTACAACGGCACAGTGCCGACCGTCAGCTACACCGTCACCGACGGTTCCGGCAGCAATGTCACTTCGACCCTGACCATCAACGTCACCCCGGTCGACGACAGCTTCACTGACCTCAGCGAAAGCGTGAGTACCGCTGAAGACACGGCCGTGACCGGCAGCGTGTTGACGGGTACTTCGAGCGTCGACGGTCAGGTCAGCGTGGTTAATTTCACTATCGAAGGCGTTCCTGACACCTTCACCGCCGGCCAAACCGCGACCATCGCCAACATCGGCACCTTGGTGATCGCAGCCAACGGCGCTTACACCTTCACCCCGGACGCCAATTACAACGGCACGGTGCCGACCGTGAGCTACACCGTCACCGACGGCTCGGGCACCGACGTCACCTCGACCCTGACCATCAACGTCACCCCGGTCGACGACAGCTTCACCGACCTCAGCGAAACGGTCTCCACCGCTGAAGACACCGCCATCAGCGGCAGCGTCCTCACTGGCACGAGCAGCGTCGACGGTCTGGTCAGCGTGGTTAATTTCACCATCGACGGCGTTCCTGGGACTTTCAACGCCGGCCAGACGGCGACCATCACCAACGTCGGCACCCTGGTCATCGGGGCCAACGGCGCCTACACCTTTGCCCCCGCCGAGAACTACAACGGCACGGTGCCCACGGTGAGCTACACCGTCACCGACGGTTCCGGCAGCAATGTCACCTCGACCCTGACCATCAACGTCACCCCGGTCGATGACAGCTTCACCGACCTCAGCGAAAGCGTGACCACCGCTGAAGACACCGCCGTCAGCGGCAGCGTCCTTACCGGTACGAGCAGCGTCGACGGTCAGGTCAGCGTGGTTAATTTCACCATCGGTGAGACCACCTACGTCGCCGGCCAGACCGCAACCATCGCCAACGTCGGCACCCTGGTCATCGGGGCCAACGGCGCCTACGCCTTCACCCCGGCCGCCAACTACAACGGCACGGTACCCACGGTGAGCTACACCGTCACCGACGGCTCCGGCAGCAATGTCACCTCGACCCTGAATATCAGCGTCACCCCGGTCGATGACTCGAGCGTCCTGATTGCAGATACCAAGACCGTCGATGAAGACCACGCTGCGACAGGCAACGTGCTTGGCAATGACATCGATGTCGACAACGCTTTGAGTGTCGCGACATTCACCATACAAGGCGTTCCCGGCTCCTTTGCCGCGGGTCAAGTCGCGACTATCACCGGCGTCGGTACTGTGACTATCGCCACCAACGGCGATTACAGTTTCACCCCTGCCGCGAACTGGAACGGAACGGTTCCACAGATCGGCTACACCACCAACACCCAATCCACCAGTACGCTGGACATTAAGGTCAACCCGGTCAACGACGCTCCGACCGTTAACGCCACCTCGGCCAGGGGTGATGAAGATCATTTGATCTCCGTGCAACTCGGCGGCAATGACATTGACGGCAGCGTCAATCACTTCACCCTGACCAGCCTGCCGGCCAATGGCAAGTTTTACGCAGACGCCGCCGGGACCATCGAGCTGACCACCAGCAGCGTAATCTCCGCTACGGCCAATGGTTCAACGATTTACTTCAAACCCACCGGCGACTGGAGTGGCACCACCAGTTTCACCTACAGCGCGACCGACAACGGGGGCCTGCCTTCTGCTGCTTCGGCGACCGGCACCATCGTCGTCGCGCCAGTCACCGATACCCCGAGCCTGTCGCTGACCGGTGGCGGTATGGTTGCCTCGACCGACTTCCAGGAAGTCGCTACGAGTATCGACGTCGATGTCAGCAAGCTCGGCAACGGCGCCTGGCACACTGACAACCGCGGTGGCATGGTCGAAATCGGCAAAGCCAGCGTCTACGGTGCCGGCGGCGATAACCAGGTCATCGAACTTGAGCGTAATACCGGTGATGCGAGCAACCTCTACACCACTATCGATGCGAAGGCCGGCACCACGTACAACGTGTCGTTCGACTATGCACCGCGTGCCGGCGTAGATAATTCGCTCATCAACGTGTACTGGGGCGGTCAACTCATTGGCACCTTGAACACCTCGACCACGGGCATGCAGCACTATAGCTTCGACATTCCGGTCACGGCCGATGGCAACCAGAAGCTCGAGTTCCGCGCTGGGGACAGCAACAGCCTGGGCGGCCTGCTGGACAACATCAATGTCACTCAGGTGCTCAACTCGGGCCTTGAAGACAACGCGATCCTGTTGTCCACCATCCAGGCCCACACCAATGACGCCGACGGTTCGGAAACGCTCTCCCTCACACTGAACGGCTTGCCGGCGGGTTCCAGCCTCACCGATGGCACCCACACCTTCAATGCTGCCAACGGCTCGACGTCGGTGGACATTACGGGTTGGAACCTGTCCACGCTCAAGCTGACACCACCGACGAACTTCAATGGCGACATTCCCCTGACCGTAACGGCCACCGCCAAAGACGGCGATGCCCCAAGCGCGAGCACCTCGCTGCCACTGGTGGTACACGTGGCTGCCGTTGATGACGCCAGCGTGCTGCAGGTGGACAAGAGCACCGTCGAAGAAGATCACAACGCGATTGGCAACGTGCTGACCAACGACCACGATGTCGATAATGTCCTGAGCGTCTCCAGCTTCAGTGTGAACGGGGTCAACGGCAGTTTCACGGCGGGCCAGACCGCGACCATCACGGGTGTCGGTACGCTGATCATTTCCAGCAACGGCGACTACACCTTCAAGCCGACTGCCGACTGGAATGGCAACGTTCCACAGGTGACATACACCACCAATACTGGCTCGAGCAGTACGCTGACCATCAGCGTGACGCCGGTCAACGACAACTTCACCGACGCCAACGAAACGCCCTCCACCCTGGAAGACACCGCCTTGACCGGCAGCGTGCTCTCCGGCACGAGCAGCGTCGACGGCCCGGTCAGCGTGGTCAATTTCACCATCGGTGATACCACCTACGCCGCCGGCAGCACGGCGACCATCGCCAACGTCGGTACCCTGGTGATCGGTGCCAACGGGGCTTACACCTTTACCCCGGCTGCCAACTACAACGGCACGGTGCCGACCGTCACCTACACCGTCACTGACGGTTCGGGACCTAACGACACCTCGACCCTGAATATCAGCGTTACACCGGTCAACGACAACTTCACCGACGCCAGCGAAACGGTCTCGACTCTGGAAGACACCGCCCTGACCGGCAGCGTCCTCACCGGCACCTCGAGCGTCGATGGCCCGGTCAGCGTGGTCAGCTTCACTATTGGTTCGACCACTTACACGGCCGGTACCACGGCGACCATTGCCAATGTCGGCACCCTGGTAATCGCGGCGAACGGCGCTTACACCTTCACCCCTGCCGCCAACTACAACGGCACGGTGCCAACAGTTACCTACACCGTCACCGACGGTTCGGGACCTAACGACACCTCGACCCTGAACATCAGCGTCACGCCGGTCGACGACAGCTTCACCGACGCCAACGAAACGGTCTCGACCCTGGAAGACACTGCCCTCAGCGGCAGCGTTCTCACTGGCACGAGCAGCGTTGACGGCCCGGTCAGCGTGATCAACTTCAGCATCGACGGCGTTACTGGCACTTTCAACGCCGGCCAGACCGCGACCATCGCCAACGTCGGCACCTTGGTGATCGCGGCGAACGGCGCTTACACCTTCACCCCGGCCGCCAACTACAACGGCACAGTGCCGACTGTTACCTACACCGTCACTGACGGTTCGGGAACCAACGACACTTCGACCCTGAACATCAGCGTCACACCGGTCAACGACAACTTCACCGACGCCAACGAAAGCGTGACAACCGCTGAAGATACCGTCCTCACCGGCAGCGTCCTCAGTGGCACGAGCAGCGTCGATGGCCCGGTCAGCGTGGTCAGCTTCACCATCGGTGATACCACCTACTCCGCCGGCAGCACGGCGACCATCGCCAACCTCGGTACCCTGGTAATCGCGGCGAACGGCGCTTACACCTTCACCCCGGCCGCCAACTACAACGGCACAGTGCCAACCGTCACCTACACCGTCACCGACGGTTCGGGACCTAACGACACCTCGACCCTGAATATCAGCGTTACGCCGGTCAACGACAACTTCACCGACGCCAACGAAACAGTCTCGACCCTGGAAGACATCGCCCTGACCGGCAGCGTCCTCACCGGCACCTCGAGCGTCGATGGCGCGGTCAGCGTGGTCAACTTCACCATTGGTTCGACCACCTACACGGCCGGCACCACGGCGACCATTGCCAATGTCGGTACCCTGGTGATCGGTGCTAATGGGGCCTACACCTTCACCCCGGCCGCCAACTACAACGGCACGGTGCCAACCGTCACCTACACCGTCACCGACGGTTCCGGCACAGACGACACTTCGACCCTGAACATCAGCGTTACCCCGGTCGATGACAGCTTCACCGACGCCAACGAAACAGTCTCCACCCTGGAAGACACCGCCCTGACCGGCAGCGTCCTCACCGGCACCTCGAGCGTCGATGGCGCGGTCAGCGTGGTCAACTTCACCATTGGTTCGACCACTTACACGGCCGGTACCACGGCGAACATTGCTAATGTCGGCACCCTGGTGATCGCGGCGAACGGCGCTTACACCTTCACTCCGGCCGCCAACTATAACGGCACGGTGCCGACCGTCACCTACACCGTCACTGACGGTTCGGGAACCAACGACACTTCGACCCTGAACATCAGCATCACGCCGGTCGACGACAGCTTCACCGATGCCAACGAAACGGTCTCGACCCTGGAAGACAGTGCCTTGACCGGCAGCGTTCTCACTGGCACGAGCAGCGTTGACGGCCCGGTCAGTGTGGTCAACTTCAGCATCGACGGTGTGACGGGTACCTTCAACGCCGGCCAGACCGCGACCATCGCTAACGTCGGTACCCTGGTCATCGGGGCCAACGGCGCTTACACCTTCACCCCGGCCGCCAACTACAACGGCACAGTGCCGACTGTTACCTACACCGTCACTGACGGTTCGGGAACCAACGACACTTCGACCCTGAACATCAGCGTCACACCGGTCGACGACAGCTTCACCGACGCCAATGAAACGCTCTCCACCCTGGAAGACACCGCCCTGACCGGCAGCGTCCTCAGTGGCACGAGCAGCGTCGACGGCCCGGTCAGCGTGGTCAACTTCACCATCAACGGTGTTCCTGGCACCTTTACCGCCGGCCAGACCGCGACCATCGCCAACGTCGGCACCCTGGTGATCGCGGCGAGCGGTGCCTACACCTTCACCCCGGCTGCCAACTACAACGGCACGGTGCCGACCGTCACCTACACCGTCACCGACGGTTCCGGCACAGACGACACTTCGACCCTGAACATCAGCGTTACCCCGGTCGATGACAGCTTCACCGACGCCAACGAAACAGTCTCCACCCTGGAAGACACCGCCCTGACCGGCAGCGTCCTCACCGGCACCTCGAGCGTCGATGGCGCGGTCAGCGTGGTCAACTTCACCATTGGTTCGACCACTTACACGGCCGGTACCACGGCGAACATTGCTAATGTCGGCACCCTGGTGATCGCGGCGAACGGCGCTTACACCTTCACTCCGGCCGCCAACTATAACGGCACGGTGCCGACCGTCACCTACACCGTCACTGACGGTTCGGGAACCAACGACACTTCGACCCTGAACATCAGCATCACGCCGGTCGACGACAGCTTCACCGATGCCAACGAAACGGTCTCGACCCTGGAAGACAGTGCCTTGACCGGCAGCGTTCTCACTGGCACGAGCAGCGTTGACGGCCCGGTCAGCGTGGTCAACTTCAGCATCGACGGTGTGACGGGTACCTTCAACGCCGGCCAGACCGCGACCATTGCCAACGTCGGTACCCTGGTGATCGCGGCGAGCGGTGCCTACACCTTCACCCCGGCCGCCAACTACAACGGCACAGTGCCAACGGTTACCTACACCGTCACTGACGGTTCGGGAACCAACGACACTTCGACCCTGAACATCAGCGTCACACCGGTCAACGACAGCTTCACCGACGCCAGCGAATCGGTCTCGACCCTGGAGGACACCGCCCTCAGCGGCAGCGTGCTCACCGGCACAAGCAGCGTCGATGGCGCGGTCAGCGTGGTCAACTTCACCATTGGTTCGACCACCTACACGGCCGGCAGCACGGCGACCATCGCCAATGTCGGTACCCTGGTGATCGCAGCCAACGGTGCCTACACCTTCACCCCGGCCGCCAACTACAACGGGACGGTACCAACCGTCACCTACACCGTCACCGACGGTTTGGGACCCAACGTCACCTCGACCCTGAATATCAGCGTCACGCCAGTCGATGACCCGAGTGTGCTGGCTGCGGACCTCAAAACCACCCTTGAGGACCAGATCGCCACCGGTAACGTACTGACCAACGACCGCGATGTGGACAACGCTCTCAGCGTGACCAGGTTCACTATTGGTGGCATCGAGTACAGCGCGGGGGGGACTGCCACCATCGCTAACGTGGGCAGGCTGACAGTCGGTGCCAACGGTGACTACAGCTTTACCCCTGCCGACAATTGGAGTGGCAAGGTTCCGACTGTGACCTACACCACCAATACCGGTTCAAGCACCACGCTGGACATCAGTGTGACCGCGGTCGCGGATACACCGATCGTGACAGCCACCACGTCTCAGGTGGCCGAGAACAGCAGCATCGCGTTGGGCTTGAAGGTAACGTCAGTGGACACTGATGGCTCTGAAACCCAGACCATTACCTCGATCGGCGGCATCCCGGCAGGTGCGACCCTGACCGATGGCACGCACACCTTTACCGGCACAACCGGTAACGGCGTCGTCAACCTCAGCGGGTGGGACGTGAGCAAGTTGAGCTACACCCCGGCACCGTACGCCACCGGCACCAACACGCTGACCGTGACGGCCGTCTCGACCGAGAGCCAGGGTGATTCGGCCAGCAATACGACGCAGATTCCGATCACGATCAATCCTGCGGTCTATAACCCGCTCACTGCCACCGCCGGTAACGACACCGTCACCGGCACCAGTGGCAATGACATCGTAGTGTCGGATATCGGCGGGCTGACGGTCGCACCAGGGCAGAACTACAATATCGCCTTCATGGTCGACAGCTCGGGCAGTATGGGCGACGCCTCCATGTCGGCGGCGAAGAAGTCTCTGGAGGCAGTGTTTACTTCGTTGATCGCCAGTGCGACTTCGAAGGACGCGAATCCGGGTACTGTGAAAGTGTTCCTCGTGGACTTCGACACGACGGTCAAACAGTCGATTTCGATCGACCTGTCCAGCAAGGATGCCCTGGCGAACTTGAAGTCGGTTCTCGACGGCATGAAATCGGGTGGATACACCAACTACGAGGACGTGTTCAAGACCACCGCCAACTGGTTCTACAGTGCTGATGCGAAGAGCAACCCTAATGCGATCAATCTCACCTACTTCATTACCGACGGTGAACCAACCGCTTATACCACCAGTGAACAGACCAACCCGGTCGTCGTCAACTTCAAGTCGAACAGCGCCGCGGACCTGACCCTGGACAGCCTGTTGAAACTGGGTGACTACAAGCCTGGCTATGCGTTCAATACAGTGATCGGCGGTGTGTCTCGTACGTTGGTCGATGCCAATGGTGCCGTTTACAAATGGAGTGAGGACAGCAAGGGCAACTGGAGTTCCTCCAAATACAGTGGCCTGACACTTCATGCGCAAGGTGACGGCACTTATGAGCTGTCGGCCAACGATGGCGATGGTTACGTCGACTGGACCAGTGCCTCGAATGCCGCGGCGGCATTTGCCCTGCTGGCGGCTGCCAACTCCACTGTGCAAGCCATCGGCCTGAACGGCGAAGTCAAGGAAAGCGATCTGGCGCCGTACAACACCACCGACGGCAAGCCGCTGGCCAATATCAACCCTTCGGATCTGGCCAACGCGATTCTCGGCCACAGCGAGGCCACGCTACCGGGTCACGACACCGTCAACAGTGGTGATGGCAATGACATCATCTTCGGCGACCTGGTGAGCTTCAATAGCGTCACCGGCGAGGGTTACGCTTCGCTGCAGGCTTTTGTCGGCCTGCAAACCGGGGTCGAGACCAACCTGATCACACCAAGTAATGTGCACCAGTACATCACCGAGCACTACAACGTGTTCGATGTGTCTGGCGCTCAGGATGGCGCCGATACGCTGCTCGGTGGTGCCGGCAATGACATCATCTTCGGCCAGGGTGGCGACGACAAACTCTACGGCGGCACTGGCAATGACATTCTGCTCGGCGGTACCGGAAACGACTTGCTGGACGGTGGCGACGGCAATGACATTCTCTTGGGCGGAAAGGGTAATGACACTCTGACTGGCGGTTTGGGCGGCGACACCTTCGTCTGGAAAACGGGCGACACCGGCAACGACGTGATCAAGGACTTCAAGGCCAACGAAGGTGACCGGATCGACCTGCGCGATCTGTTGCAGGGCGAAACCGGCAGCACCATCGACAACTTCCTGAAGATCACCACGGTCGATGGCGTGTCGTCGCTGCAAGTCAGCTCGACCGGCCAGTTCAACTCTGGCAACGCCGCAGCCGCCACGCCGGACGTGACGATCAAGCTGGAGGGCAACAACTGGTCAAGCGCCAACCTGCACAACCTGATTGCTGGTAGCGACCCGACCATCAAAATCGATCACAACAACAGCTGATGCATGAAAACGGCCGCCCCTTCTGGGGCGGTCGTCACGTTTGTGTCCACTGCCCGGTGACGATTTCGTCGCTGCGCCACATACTGGCGCGCAGTTGACCTATGCTGCTGACAGCATGACGCTGCTTCAATTCTGAGGGATGCTCAATGTTTTACGTGCAACGCGATGCGCAGGGCCTGTTGGTACGCGTGGAACCCGCCGCCTACGCCGAGGCCACGGAAACGCTGCCGGCTGACAATCATGAAATCCAGGCCTGGTTTGCCAATGCGGCTGTGGAGAACAGCCTCAAACAGCTCAAGCAAAGTGACCTGGAAATGATCCGGGTACTCGATGACTTGATTCAGGTGCTGACCCAGAAAGGCGTGATCCGCGTCACCGACCTGCCGACGGCGGCCCAGGCCAAACTCATGGACCGAGACCAGGCCCGTGAAGCCTTGGGTGGCTTGAGCCATTTGATCGATGATGAAGAGACCGGGCTGATCTGACACCCCCCAGCGATCATTCCCACGCGCTGCGTGGGAGCAATCACATCAGCGCCAGGGCTTGGGCTCGCCGAACAACTGGCCCTGCACACCGTATAGCCCCATCTCGCGAATCACCGACAACTCGCCTTCCGTCTCGACCCGTTCGGCGATCAGCGGCAAATCGATGCTGTGCGCCGCTCGCTGGATCGCCTCGATGAACAGGCGTTTGTCACTCTCCAGATCAATCGAGCGAATGTAGCTGCCATCGATCTTCAGGTACGCCAGCCCCAGCCGTGCCAGGTTGCCGATCATGCTGAAGCGTCCGCCAAAACGTTGCAGGCTCAGGGAGAAGCCGAGTTCGCGCAGGCGCTGGGTCAACTGCTCCAGCACCGCCTGATCAGGCAGTTGCTCCTCGCCAATCTCCAGGGTCAGACGCGGGCCGAGGTTGGAATGCGCACGCAGTAGCTCGAAGATCTTGTTTTGCGCCTGGGGGTCGCCCAGGGTCGCCGACGACAGATTCAGCGCCAGCGACTCCTCATGTTCGCTCATTTGCGCCAACACCCGTTCGAGCATCAGTCGATCCAGGCGCGCGGTCCAGCCGAAGCGCTCCAGCCAAGGCAGAAAACGCCCAGCGGGGATGGTCTGGCCGTGTTCATCGAGCAGTCGCGACAGCACTTTGTAATGCAGTACCAGTTGCGTGTCCTGAGCGGCCACTACCGGCTGGAAATACAGCTCGAAACGCCGCTGTGTCAGCGCCTGGTCGAGCATCTGGTGCCAGGCGTGGTGATCGTCGCCGACACTGGCCGAGAGGCTGTGTTCGAGGCAGGCCCAATTCTGCTCGCCCTGGCCTTCGGCCTGTGCCAGCGCCTGATCACCGAGGCTGAGCACGGCTTGCGGCGAGTCACCGTGAGCAAAAGGCGCCAGGCCGATAGACGCCACGGCAGCCACATCAGTGGCGCCGGTAGCGTGCAGACTGGCCAGGGCGCTATCGAGATTTTGCGCCAGTTGCAGCGCTTCTTCGCGCACCAGCCCCGGCGCCAGCACGGCAAATTCGCCGCCACGGATACGGGTCACCAGGTTCTGGGTTTCCGGATACTTGGCGCACTCGCGAGTCAGTTGCTCACCCACGGCCTTGAGCACTTCATCAGTGCGCTGGCCACCGAGACGCTGGTTGAGGCCGGCCAGATCCTTGACCCGCAACAGCAGCAGATAACCGGAGCTGGCCTGTTCCGGGTTGCTCACCCGCGCATTCAGTTGCATCTCGAAATAGCGCCGGTTGGCCAACCCGGTCAACGAATCCTGATAGGACTCGACCCGCAGTTTCTCACTACGCTCGGCCTGTTCCTGGAACAGCGCCTTGAGCTTCTCGACCATCTGGTTCATGGCCTGCACGACCCGGCGAAGCTCGGGAGTGCGCGGCAATTCCGGCAGGCTGAGGAACTCCCGTCGGGCGATGGCGTGGGATTGCTTGACCATGTAATCCAGCGGTCGCAATTGCTGGCGCAGCAACAGCGCGCCGAGCACCGCACTGACGGCGCCGCATAGCAGCAACCAGCCCAGACTGCCCAAGGCGCTTTGCCACAACTTGGCCAGCGCGAACATCGGATGGCTGACAACCTCGACCCGGGCAGCCTGCTCCCAGCCGCGGCTGACGATCGCATCACCACCGGCGGGCTCCAGGCCGATCAGTTTGACGAACCAGTCCGGAACGTTGTTGACCGCCGGAATGCCCGTGCGCTCAACCAGGGGTTGGTCGGTCTTCAGATCGACCACGCGGATGCTCGCGTAGTAACCGCTGTCGAAGATCGAGCTGACCAGCAACTCGACCATCGCCGGGTCGTCGATATTCGGGGTCAGGGAAAGCGCCAGCGCGGTCGCGGCGTCCTGGGCATGGGAACGCAACTGGTTGACGTACTGAGCGCGCGAGCTCTCCAGACTGACCATGAAACTGCCGGTGAAGGCGACCACCAGGAACAGACAGATAGCAATCAACAGCTGTTTGAACAAAGACATCTGAGCACGTGCTCCTAGTTAGTCGTCTCGACCGGGAATCCTTCGGCCTGCATTTTCTTCAATACATCCTGCCAGCGCGACAGACGTTTGGTATCGCCGACCTTTTTGTTGCCCTTGGCACCCGGCAACCACAATCCCTCTGCGTTGAAAGAGTAGACCGGCAGCAAATCCTTTCGTTGGCTGGCCGGCTTGATTGCATCAATCAGGCTGTCGAGCACCAGGGGCTCGGCCTCCGGACTCGAGTAGTAGGTCAGCACCATGTGCGCGCGGTTCTGGGTCAGTGCCTTGACGTAGGTAATACGTAGCTTTTCACTGGCTACACCGAGGTGACGCAGGCTGAAGTACTTGGCAATAGCGTAGTCTTCACAGTCGCCTGCGCCTTTCCACAGGGCTTCGATCGGGGTTTCCCAGTAGTCGACTTCATGCCACAGATCGATGTCTTCAACGTATCGCAGCTGTTTGTTGAAGAAGCGATTGACAACGTTGAGTTGTTCCGACTCGCTGATCTGCTTCTGACTGGCCAACAAGTATTGCCAATCGTCAATGCGTTGCTGACCCTCTCCCAAAGGTCCGTACAATGCCTGCGCCCGCCGGCTGATCAGGGAAAAGTCCCAATCGGCACTCAGGCTGCCCAGCATCACGCCAGCCAGCAGCAAGGCGCTGCACAGCCAGCGTAAAATCCGGGGGATCGTTAAACATGCCGCCAATGCGAGGCATCCTGGATAGTCAGGAGAGAGTCGTTCGGATGGTGAAGGTTAGTCCGGAAAAAGACAATGGCACGATGAGATCACTGGCGGCGCGCTAAACTGCAGGAAAGGCATTCGTTCACTTGTTTGACAAGCTGTCAGGCAGTCACTAGTGTCATTTGGATCCAAAAAAAATTCATTATTCAGGGTGCGTTTAGTGACACAAAAGCCCAACCCTCTTAGCAGTATCAAGGTCAACGGGCCGATTCCCGCACATCTGGCACGCTCGGTGATCGAAGAAACCCTGCGCGCGGCAATACTTGACGGGCGCATCCCTTGCGGCGCGGCCCTGCGCCAGCAGGACCTCGCCGACCTGTTCGGCGTCAGCCGCATGCCCGTACGCGAAGCCTTGCGCCAGCTCGAAGCACAGTCGTTGCTCACCGTGGTGGCCCATAAAGGCGCCGTGGTCGCGCCACTGGTCCAGGGAGACGCCGTGGAAACCTACGCGCTGCGGATCCTGCTGGAGTCCGAGGCCCTGCGTCTCTCGGTGCCATTGCTCCAGGACGAAGATCTCGAGCAGGCTGCCCGCTACATCGACGAACTCGAAAGGCAAAGCGACTACACCGAAATGGGTCGGCTCAATCGCCTGTTCCACATGGCGCTTTACAGCCGAGCGCCCAATCGCCGGTTGTTGAAACTGGTTGAAGACGGCCTGAACGAGGAAGAGCGCTTCCTGCGTTTCAACCTGGAAGCCATGGGCCTGGGCAAACTGTCCCAGGACGACCACCAGGCACTGTTGCGGGCCACAGAGGAACGGGACGTAGAACGCTCCGTGAAGCTGCTCGAACATCATCTGAACCGAGGGGTCGAGGTCATTACGCGCTACCTCAACAGCCCTGAAGTCCAGGCCAGAAACACGCCGAAGTAAACCGCAGCGGCAAGTGCAAGACGTGAGAAAGCCCGTTGTGGAGAGGCTCCACAACGGGCTTTTCAGTACTCCTGAAACGACAAAACCCCTGTCTGCGTTAGCAGACAGGGGTTTTGGAATTCAATCTTGACGATGACCTACTCTCACATGGGGAAACCCCACACTACCATCGGCGATGCATCGTTTCACTTCTGAGTTCGGGATGGGATCAGGTGGTTCCAACGCTCTATGGTCGTCAAGAAATTCTGTGACCAGCCCGTTAAAACATCAACGTGCCAGTGAAAACTGGTGACTTCTACTAAAAACAAAACCCCTACCTGCATACGCAGATAGGGGTTTCGGAATTTAATCTTGACGATGACCTACTCTCACATGGGGAAACCCCACACTACCATCGGCGATGCATCGTTTCACTTCTGAGTTCGGG
>NZ_NIRS01000002.1 GCF_002934665.1 Pseudomonas laurylsulfatiphila
GCCCGATGCGTCTTCAACCAGGACACTGCTGCTAAGCTTATCCACAATTGCTGGGGCAAAAATCAGCAATCCGCCCTGGGTCAATTTTCAATCGGCAGGGTGGGTCAGTTTTCAATCAGCGCCAACATGCGCGGCAATGTAGGCCATCAAGATATTGGCCGCACAGAGGCACCGATCGCCTCAGATTTGCTGGCAACGAGAAGCCCAACGCTTCATGGACATTGCAGGCCACCACCTCAATGCTCTTTGACTTTCCTGATACGCAGCACGATCAACGCAAGAATACCGATCGCGAGCGGCGCCATGACCAGCATGGCCTCTCGCGGGGCCACCTCAACGCCAAGCAGGTGCACCCCTGAGTAACCCAGCTTGAGCAAACTGAGCAGGTAGTAGGTAATGGCAATAATCGACAACCCCTCCACTGCGCGCTGGATCTTGATCTGGGCATCGGCGCGAGCATTCAGGCTTTTCAGGATTTCCGAGTTCTGTTCCTCCATCTCTACCTGAACCCGTGCTTGTAACAGATCGCCCAGGTTGGCCACGCTTTCGGCCAGGTGCTCCAGGCGCTGTTCGGTGGCGGTGCAGTATCTGACGGTAGGCTTGAAGCGGCGCTCGATAAATACGCCCAGGCGCTGGCAATCACCTACGTGACTTTCGCGCAGCTCACCCAAGCGTTCGAACACCAATTGCGCATAGGCTTGCGTGGCACTGAAGCGGTGCCGGGTTTTCGCAGCGCTGCTCACCACTTGCGCAGAGAGGTTGGAAATATCCGCAAGCAGCGCTTTCGCATTGCTGCCGTGCGGGTCGGCGTTGCGTTCGGACAGGGTGACCAGGGTCTTGTCGAAAACATCGAGCTGCGCGCTCAAGTCCTTGGCCATGGTCAAGGATAACGAGGCCATCATCCTGTAGGTCTCGATTTCCAGCAGGCGGCGTATCATCCGGCCCTGGCGGTAGGCATTCAGGCGCCGGTTGACGAACAACATGTGGTTGTTGCCCTCCTCGCTCAGGCGAAAATCGCTCCAGACCATGGCATCGCCACCGCCCACGCACGAACCGCTCGGATCCTTGAAGCCGTACCGGGACAGATCCAGGCCGGTTTCACCACGCACGACAATCTGCACCGAGTTGATCAGGGCCGGCAAATGCACTTCGACCTTTGACGCCAGCACCTCGGGCAGCGTTGTCCAGGACAAGTCGTCAGAGGATGAAGTGACCACCAGTGTCAGGGTGAAAAACTCGGCATGGCGCTCCCATTTCAGTGCATGGCCATCGAGTTGGGTAATGCCTTGGGCGGCATTCAGGTCGAGGGTGCCAAGGCAGCATTGTTCAAGGAATGCATTGCACGCCTGATCGCTGCCGAGGAAAGCCAGATGAAACACATGGGCCGGCTCATCGAAATACAGTGACGGGCGCGCGTGTAGTTCGTTGTGCAGGCTTTGTCGTAACGGGTGCATGTTGTATGGCCATGTTGGAGTTGTTTTTGCCGCTTGCGATGAATGCCCACCCGAGCCAGGTGCCGAATCTTTCCGGGCATTATCGACCGCTGTTGTTGGTGGGACAGTTTGGCGAACTCATGAGTCACGGCCAGGTGACAAACCAATACCCTTGAATCAGCCCTCGAATCCGCGATCAGCGCCCTGGCTGACTGGCGACAACGGCAATGACGCAATTATTTCAGCGTGGCAAACCTTCAGTATTTCATCAGCCAGAGAAGAATCATCCGGGCAGGCGCGCGACAACATAACCGCACCGATTGCATGCGCCAGCATGTCGATCATTTTTGCCCGCACCCCATCCTGCGGTGCGTCTTGCCTCGCTTTGTACTTTTCTTCGAGCGCTGCCAGCGTGCTTTCTACCCCGCTGGCAAAGGTGGCTTTCAACTCATCTGATTGACGCGCAGCGTCTCCACAAAGGGCCGCCATGGTGCAACCGCTGCCCCTGCCGTCTCGGTGATCCCTCGACACATACAAATCGATGAACTCAGCAACTTCGAGACCTTCGGAACTGGTCAGCGAATGCGAAAGACTGTTCGCTGCCGCTTCAGCCATCAAATCAGCCTTGGAGCCGAAGTGCTTGTAGAAACCGCCTTGCGTAAACCCGGCTGCGGCCATGAGTTCAGCCACCCCCACGCCATCGTAGCCACGCTCGCGAAACAGCTCTGAAGCCGTCTCAACGATGTGAGCTCTATTGGCGAGTGATTGTGCCTTGGTGATCTTCATTTCCTGCGCCTCTGCATCTCAAAGCAATGCCCCATCATACTCTGATGTCGATCATAATCAAAAGCGTTGACAGTATTGAGTACGATCGACATCATAAAAGCGCCAACGCGAATATTCCCTGGCACGGCGCATGTCGCCTCCACTAATCAACGAGTATGGAAACGAAATGAACGATAAGACGTTGTTTGAGCCGTACACGCTCGGTTCGCTGACACTTTCCAACAGAATCGTGATGGCTCCGCTGACGCGTAACCGTGCCGGAGAAGGCCTCGTCCCGAGCGAATTCGCTGCAACCTATTACAGCCAGAGAGCCTCTACAGGCCTGTTGATCTCCGAAGCCTCGCAGATCTCGCAGCAGGGACAGGGCTATCAGGATACGCCCGGTATTTACACGCAGGCGCAGATCGATGGCTGGCGCAAGGTCACCGATGCAGTCCACGCAAAAGGCGGACGAATTTTCCTGCAGTTGTGGCATGTCGGACGCGTATCGCACGTTGACCTTCAGGAGAACGGTGCCGCTCCGGTAGCACCTTCCGCCCTCCGTCCCGCGACCAAGGTGTTCGTCAATAATAGCTTCGTGGACGTTTCAGAGCCGCGAGCGCTTGATCTCAGCGAGATTCCCGGGATCGTCAATGATTTTCGCCAAGCGGCGAAAAACGCCATCGCTGCGGGGTTCGATGGCGTAGAGATCCACGGCGCAAACGGCTATTTGCTGGATCAGTTCCTCAAGGACGGCTCCAACATTCGCACTGATGCCTATGGTGGCTCGATTGAAAATCGTGCTCGCTTGCTGCTCGAAGTCAGTGCTGCAGTGGTGGACGAGATCGGTGCTGATCGAACGGGCGTTCGTATTTCCCCAGTGTCACCTGCCAACGGCGTTTCAAGCAGTGATCCGCAGCAGCAATTTGACTACGTGGTCGATCAGCTCGATGTCTTGGGCCTGGTTTACCTGCATGTGGTTGAAGGTGCCACGGGTGGGCCGCGCGACGTCGCCCCTTTCGATTTTGGCTCCCTGCGCCGACGCTTCAAAAACACCTACATCGCCAACAATGGCTACGACCTGAATCTGGCTACCTCGGCACTGAAAGAAGACAAAGCCGATCTCATTGCTTTCGGGCGTCCGTTTGTTGGCAACCCTGATTTGGCAGAGCGACTCATGGCTGATGCGCCTTTATCCGCATTTGATCCAACGACGCTGTATGGCGGCGGTGCAGCGGGCTACATCGACTATCCGACGCTTGCCGAG
Source organism: Pseudomonas laurylsulfatiphila (assembly GCF_002934665.1). Lineage (GTDB taxonomy): Bacteria > Pseudomonadota > Gammaproteobacteria > Pseudomonadales > Pseudomonadaceae > Aquipseudomonas > Aquipseudomonas laurylsulfatiphila. The sequence goes on from NZ_NIRS01000002.1 coordinate 3,466, forward strand.
TCCAGCTCCGCGCAGGGCTGAACAGTCGTAAAAACTCAATCGCATATCGACAACCATTCAAGAGCATCCAATTATGAGCCTCCCTGAAACCGTACTCATCACCGGCGCCTCGACGGGCATTGGCGCCACTTACGCCGAGCGCTTCGCCCAACGCGGGCACAACCTGGTGTTGGTTGCCCGCGACAAAAGCCGGTTGGACGCACTTTCCTCCCGGCTGCGTGATAAATATGACGTCTCCATTGACGTCATCCAGGCTGACCTGACTCAAACCAGTGATTTGACGACTGTCGAAGCCCGCCTGCGTGATGACGCCAATATCGGCATCCTTGTGAATAATGCCGGAGCCGCCCAATCCGGCAACTTCGTAGAGCAATCCACAGACAGCGTTGCCAACCTGGTCGCGCTCAACACCACCGCACTGGTGCGACTCGCCAGCGCAATCGCTCCACGCCTGGCACAAGCCGGTAATGGCGCGATTATCAACATTGGCTCGGTCGTGGGACTGGCACCGGAGTTCGGGATGAGCGTATACGGCGCGACCAAGGCGTTTGTCCTGTTTCTATCGCAGGGTCTGAGCCTTGAGCTCTCGCCAAAAGGCGTCTACGTGCAAGCTGTTCTCCCAGCGGCCACCCGCACGGAAATCTGGGAACGTGCGGGCATCGATATCAATACCCTGAGCGAAGTGATGGGCGTGGACGAGCTGGTCGATGCTGCACTGGTCGGTTTTGATCGTCGCGAGCCGGTGACCATTCCGCCGTTACAAGACGCTGCCCGTTGGGATGCTCTGCAGGCTGCCCGCCAAGGTTTGCTTTCAGAGATTCGCCAGTCTGTAGTAGCCGAGCGTTATCAAGCGCAGGCGTGATTGTCACGCTGCAAGCGCTGATACGCATTCCTGGATGTAAAGGCGCTTGCTGCAGATTTTCTTGCACTCACTCATCCACCCCTCATCAGGGCACGGTGTGCACATGATCGTTGAAGCCATAAATCGTGACCTTGGATTGCCAGCGCAGTTCGTCTGCGCCGCGAACCAGCGCGTAACTGTCGAAGGAACAGTATTTGCCTACCGGGACTTGGGGCCGAGAGACGGGTTGCCGCTCGTTCTGTTGAATCATTGGGGCGCAGTCCTGGATAACTTCGACCCACGCATCGTCGATGGACTTGCCCGCACCCGGCGAATCATTGCCACTGACTATCGGGGAATCGGCGCCTCTGGTGGAAACGCCCCTTTGACCGTCAGCGAGATGGCGAACGATACCATCGCCATGATCCGCGCCCTGGGATTCGAAAAAGTCGACCTGCTGGGTTTTTCATTGGGTGGGTTCGTCGCACAGGACATTGCGTTGCGAGCCCCAGAGCTGGTGCGCAAACTCATTCTGACCGGCACCGGGCCGGCGGGCGGCCAAGGTATCGACAAGGTGTGGTCAGTATCGTGGCCGTTGATGCTCAAGGGGCTCCTGACATTGCGCGACCCAAAGTTTTACCTGTTCTTCACCGCTACGGCCAATGGGCGAAAAGCTGCCAGGGATTTTTTAGTTCGCCTGAAGGAGCGTGATAAAGACCGAGACAAAAAACCAGCGCCTGGCGCCTTCATGCGGCAACTGAAGGCGATTCACGCCTGGGGCCGGCAACCGCCACAGGATCTCGGCCGTATCCAGATACCCACGCTGGTCGTAAACGGTGATAACGACATCATGGTTCCCACTGTGAACTCTGCGGCGTTGGCAAACCGTATTCCAAATTCACAACTGATCATTTACCAGGATGCGGGTCATGGCGGGATCTTCCAATATCACGCTGATTTCGTGACGAGAGCGACGGCATTCTTGAATGGCTGAGCACCTTCGACTCACCTTAAAGCAGCACGCTGGGTTGCGCATGCTGCCATCCCATTGAAACCATGAGAACTGAATCATGAAAGCTTTCTTGATCGACCGTTACGGCAAGCGTCATGGACGTATTGGCGAGGTAGCGGAACCTGAACCTGGAATCAACGACGTCCTGGTTAAAGTGCATGCCAGTAGCGTCAATGTCCTGGATTCGAAGATTGCCAAAGGTGAATTCAAGCTGATCCTGCCGTACTCATTCCCGTTGATTATGGGTAATGACCTGGCTGGCGTTGTGGTTCGCGTGGGGTCGGGCGTACACCACTTCAAGCCGGGTGACGAAGTCTATGCACGCCCACCTGAATCGCGCATTGGCACCTTCGCCGAGCTGATTGCGGTGGAGCAAAGTGCCCTCGCGCTCAAACCCAAAAATCTCACTATGGAGCAAGCTGCTTCTCTTCCCTTGGTTGCGTTGACCGCCTGGCAGGTGCTGGTTGAAACAGCCCGGTTGAAACAGGGGCAAAAAGTCTTTATTCACGCGGGTTCAGGTGGTGTCGGCACAATTGCCATCCAGCTTGCAAAGCATCTGGGGGCGTTCGTTGCCACGACGACCAGCACAAGTAACGTGGATTGGGTCAAGGCGTTAGGAGCCGACGTCGTCATCGACTACAAACAGCAAAATTTCGAAAACGTCTTGCGCGACTACGATGCCGTGTTGAACAGCCTCGGCCCTGTAGAGCTGGAAAAATCACTCAGCATTCTCAAGCCTGGTGGCCAGCTTATCTCCATCTCTGGGCCACCAACGGCAGAGTTCGCAAAAGAACAAAAGCTGTTCTGGGGACTGGGTTGGGTAATGCGTCTGTTAAGCAGCGGCATACGCAGAAAAGCCCGCAAAAAGGACGTCAGATATGCGTTCGTGTTCATGCGTGCGAGCGGTGCTCAATTGGAGAAAATCGCTGCGCTTGTCGAGTCCGGAGTTATCACGCCTGTGATCGACCGAGCTTTCCCTTTCGAGTCAACGGCTGAGGCATTGAGCCATGTCGAACGGGGCAGAGCCAAAGGCAAGGTGGTCATCAAGCTCATATGACTACAACTGACACTCGATAACTGGAACTCGGGACGTGAATCGCCCCTGATTTCGTAGACACGTGATCGGCTATATTGGGTCGATTGCTGTCTATCCGCAAAGAGACGAAGCACCGGCAGCCCTTCCGCGATAAGCTCCTCGACCAGTTTTTGGTGGAAGCCAGTGACGCTCGAATAGTGATTGATGACAATCCCTTCGTCGACTAGCGACTTGTTCTGGTAGGTCTTGAGATCTGCCACTTGTGTCCGCACCTGGTTAAGAGCATGGCGAGCCAAGATATCGCAATCGAATAGAATCAAAACCGCATCCGCCGCGATCATTGCACTGAACGCATAGAAATTCATTGCCGCAGGCGTATCGATGCACCACCGGTCGGAGTCTGGTGCCACTTCGTCGAGCAGCCGGCGCAGTTTATTTATCTTGAATTTGGCTCCCGGCTTGCAGCGCCGGCAACCACGGTCAGGTATGTATTAGCTGCTTCAGTAAACCTTCTACATCAGCTAGCGCAGGAGCATGGGCTCCGGCATGGCGGCACGATATGGATGCGCAAGCTGCTGAAAATCGCAGGCGTTCTCTCAAGTCTGCGATCCCCAGCAAATCCGCAGCCAGCCAACCAGCCATACAAGCGTCTCCTGCTCCAACCGTGTCTTCCACCTTCACGGCAATAGCCGGCTGATCGAGTTGGCTATTCGGGGTGTGTAGGATCATCCCGTGTTCCCCTCGGGTAAAAAGGATCTGCGCCTGAGGATTAAGAGCGCGAAGCTCATCCATTGCCTGGCGCTCTGTCAGCCCTGGATAAATTTGCCGAAGGTCTTCGTCGGAAAGCTTGATCATGTCAGCAAGGGTGGTCATCGTAGGGAAGGTCTGCTCCCGATAATGGCTATCCATTAAATTGCGCCAGTTCGGATCATAGCTAATCCGTTTACCGGCTTCTTTGGCCTGCTGAGCAATTTTAACCAGCCTGTCTGCGAGTGGCTGTCGAGCCAAACTGATGCAGCTGAAATGACACAGCTCTGCTTGATTGATCCATCCTTCGGGCATCAGATCCGGATCAAAAAACAGATCGGCATCTCCAGCAAAAAAGTATCTTGGAGGACGGCTCGATGGAACGATGGCGACCAAAGGATCTCGGTCTACCCGTTGGATAAACCTCATATCCAATGCTGCCGCTTGCGACTGCGAAACTATCTCGTCACCCAGTGAATCCATGCTCACCGACCCAGCAAAAGCGCTGCTGACACCCAAGCGACTTAGCGCTCGTGCAACGTTCCAGGGAGCACCACCCGGGTAGCCCTTCCACTGTCCAGGAGTCCCTTGGACAAGGTCGGTCAGGGCTTCGCCAAATACTACTGCGCGAGGCAATACCATCGTCATTTCCTCAATTTTTTGTCGTAGGGATAACTGCTGGTTGATCAGATTCGACCGGTAATCACTTACTCAATGCGCTTTGATGAAAGGCAGGGTCTGTTGAAGTTCTCATAGCCAACCTCAAAGCAGATGTTGGCCGCACGCGTTCAAACATTAAAACCAGGTTTCCATTTGTATACCGTATTGCCATACACCTCCGGCTTTGAAGTCCGTCATGCCAAAGGAGTCTGTGGTACTGAATCTGTCCAGATCCGAAGACCAGTTCATGAAGCTTGCGAACACTCGCAATTCGGGACGTGTAAGAAGATCTCCAACCTCAGGTTTGAATGTCGGGGCGACAGTGAATTTCCAGAAGTTACCGTCGACCGCATTACGTTGTAGATAGTCCTTCGGGTCGAGGTTCATGGTTTGCCAGCTTATTTCGTAGGCCATCTCGAAATTGCTGTTGATTTTATTGGCCAAGCGCACGTTCAGGGTCAGCCAGCGGTAGTCGTCACCCTTGACGTATCTATCCTTGCTCTGTTCGGCCAGCAAGCTGGGGCCGATACGCCAGTCAGACGCAAGGGGTGTCTCACCGTAAAGTGCCAGACGCAGAGCGCGGGCATCATCAATCAGTTCGCCATCTGAGCCGATGTTCTTGACCTCAGCGCCCAGACCTTGCCCATAGAGCAGCGCCGTTTTGAAGAAGCCTTCCCTGCCGAAAAAGTTTTTCTGGTGATTGGCCAGCATGCTGTGCAAGCCGGAATCCGCAGGCGTCAAACCCGCTGCATTGGTGCGGGTAGCGAAATCGTTTTTCTTTGCGCCGATGGCATTGAACATCCACTGCCACTGACCATCCTCGAAGAACTGGTTGGAGGTCAGGATGTAGCTTTCCACATCGGCACTAAGATCGCCTTGACTGAAATCCCCGTAGTTACGCCCGATCAAAGAGTAGTTCGAACGCCAATTCTTGTTCATCTGCATATCGTAGATTCCACCCCCGGTGCCGGCCAGATAGACAACGTCCGAGTCCAGCCAGTGGATATCGAAATTATCTCTATCGAATCGCTTGCCTGCCCACAGGGTGGCGTTCTCGAACACTGAATTGCCCTTGAACGCAGCGACATGGTCAAGCGCTGTGAATACCTGGCGCACGTTCAGTTTGCTTTCGTCAGCCGTCCAGTCATTGGAACTTTCCACACCATCGGCGATGGAGACCGTGAATTTGGAGCGGGTGCCGTTTTGCGCATAGATTTCTTTCGACAGGTCTATACGCATGTAGGTGTCGTCTTCGTTACCGAGTCGCCCGACTGCACCACCGACTGAACCGGCAGGAGTTTCATAAGGGCCGCCACGACCACCACCCAGCCGATCGTTGATCAGCAATCCGGAGCGGGCGTAGCCGTTGAAGCTGAACCCATCAGTGAGGTGTCCGGTACTGGCCTCTTTCTCCAGGCTTTGCTGACGGGCCTCGAGTTTTGCCAGTCGGGTATCCAAAGCGGGCGCTGAAATTACTGCCGCAGTAGACGCGGCGGGCTGCAAGGGAGCAGTGGCGAGTTTGATCTGCTGCAACTCCCTGGCAAGTGCTTGGGTTTGCTGTTCGGCTGCGGCCGCACGCCTTTCCGCTGCGCTGGTACGGGCTTCAAACGCGGCCATGCGTTCTTCCAGAGTAGCGGCCTGAGAGGTTGCCGCCGATGTGCCGAGCACGCCTGCGAGTAGCCAGCCTGGTGCTTTCTGCATGTGGATTTCCCTGTTTTGTTTTTATTGTTTGTTCCCGCGACCGGCCATTTTTCGTGAGTTGTGAATTGTCGCAATCGACGAAAAAAAGGATGCCTCATCGCAAATTCGCTGCTACATTTGGCGATGTTAACGTTAACTTTTCTAAAAACAAAAATAAAGAGGGCTTTATGAAACAGCTAAAATCTCTCCTTCCAGCCGCACTACTCACCCTCTGTGCCGGATTTCCATGCCTCTCGAGCGCAGCCGATTTAACGATCTCGTGTGGTGCGGTGGGTGCGGAGTTGCAGCTCTGCAAGGAGGCTGTCGAGGCGTGGTCGAAACAGACCGGCAACAACGTCGAGGTGGTTTCCACGCCTAACTCGGCGACCGAGCGTTTGTCGTTCTACCAACAAATCCTCAGTGCGCAGTCCGCCGACATCGACATTATTCAAATCGATATGGTGTGGCCAGGGATGCTGGCAAAACATCTGATGGATCTGCGCGAGGTGCTTCCCGCCAACGCGACCCAAGGCTACTTCCAGGCACAGGTGGATAACGCCACGGTGAACGGACGGCTGGTGACGATGCCGTGGTTCACCGACTCGGGCCTGCTGTATTACCGCAAGGACTTGCTCGAGAAGTACAACCAGCAGGTTCCCCAGACCTGGGAGGAGATGACTGCTACCGCCAGGAATATTCAACAGGCTGAGCGCAATGCCGGGAACCCCAATGCGTGGGGTTACATCTTTCAGGGGCGCGCCTACGAGGGTCTGACGTGTAATGCGCTGGAATGGATCAGCAGCCAACCGGAAGGCGCAATGATCAACCCACGAGGCGACATCGTGGTCAACAGTCAAGCCTCAAGAACGGCTTTGAGCCTGGCGAAAAGCTGGGTAGGTGACATCTCCCCGCGTGGCGTACTCAACTACACCGAGGAAGAAGGTCGTGGCGTATTCCAGTCGGGAAATGCGCTGTTCATGCGTAACTGGCCTTATGTCTGGGCCTTGGTACAAAGCCAGGACAGTGCCGTAAAAGACAAGGTCGGGGTCGCTCCCCTGCCCCGTGGCGGCAAGACCGGTACCCATGCCTCCACCCTCGGTGGGTGGGGCCTGGCGGTGTCGCGATACAGCGCCCATCCAAAACTTGCCGCAGAACTGGTGAGCTACCTGACCAGTGCCCAACAGCAAAAACATCGTGCTCTGGCTGCCGCCTATAACCCGGTGATCGAGTCGCTGTATCAGGATCCCGAACTGCTCGCGGCAATGCCTTATTACGCTCAGTTGCACAGCATTCTCAACGATGGGGTGATGCGCCCCGCCTCAATAACCGCCGATCGCTATCCACGCGTCTCCAATGCGTTCTTCGATCGAGTGCATGGCGTGCTGGCGGGCGAGTTGCCTGTCGATCAGGCGCTGGCCGAACTGGAAAGCGAACTCACGCGCATCAAACGCCGGAACTGGTAAGCCACAAGGAAGGAAATCACCATGTCTGTCTCTACTACCCATGATCCCTGTGACGAGTTCCTGCTCACCAGGGAAACGCCCGTACAACGTCGCCGGGTACGCGCCGCCTGGCTGTTTCTGACGCCGATGTTGCTGTGTCTGGCCCTGGTGGCGGCCTGGCCGCTGCTGCGCACATTCTGGTTCAGCCTGACCGACGCCAGCCTGTCGGATACCAGTGGCGGATCCTTCGTCGGCTTGAGCAATTATCTGTTCCACAACGGCTCCAGCTGGTCGGGCATCCTGGTCGATCCGCAATGGTGGAACGCGGTGCGCAACACCTTGCATTTCACCGTGGTGTCAGTGGGCCTGGAAGTCGTATTGGGGCTGCTGGTGGCGTTGCTGCTGAACATCAAGTTCACCGGCCGTTCTCTGGTGCGCGCGTTGATTCTGATTCCCTGGGCGATTCCCACCATTGTCTCGGCGAAGATCTGGTCATGGATGCTCAACGACCAGTTCGGCATCATCAATCACATGATGCTGAGTCTCGGCCTGATTGACGCGCCCCTGGCCTGGACGGCAGATGCGGATCTGTCGATGTGGGCGGTGATCATCGTCGACGTCTGGAAGACCGTCCCTTTTGTCACGCTGCTGATGCTGGCGGCTTTGCAGATGTTGCCGAGCGATTGCTACGAAGCCGCCAGGGTCGATGGCATTCATCCGCTGAAGGTGTTCTGGCGTGTCACGCTTCCCCTGCTGATGCCCGCACTACTGGTAGCGGCGATCTTCCGCATCCTCGACTCCCTGCGGGTTTTCGACGTCATCTATGTGCTGACCTCGAACTCTTCGAGCACCATGAGCATGTCGGTCTATGCCCGTCAGCACCTGGTGGAGTTCCAGGACGTTGGCTATGGCAGCGCGGCCTCGACGCTGCTGTTTCTGGTGGTTGCGGTCATCGCCATGCTTTATCTCTACCTCGGACGCCGTCAACTGGAGGTTCGGTCATGAACCAGCGCCTACTGAAAAAAGCGCTGTGGCGCCTCGGATTCTGGTGTCTGATCGGGGTGTTGCTGCTGTATGCGGTCTTCCCTTTCTACTACGCCATCGTGACTTCGCTAAAGCCGTCCAGTGCCTTGTTCGAGGTGAGCTACTGGATCGAAAACCCCGACTTCTCCAATTACGCGGCGGTACTCCACCAAGCCTCATTCCTGCGGGCTATCGGTAACTCGCTGGTGGTTGCGCTTTGCGTGGTGACGCTGGCGCTATTCCTCAGCCTGACCGCCGCCTATGCCTTGGGCAGGGTGAAATTCCGTGGACGTGGCACGGTATTGATGATGGTTCTCGGCGTGTCGATGTTTCCCCAAGTCGCTGTACTGTCGGGGCTGTTCGAAGTGATCCGCGCCCTGGGTCTGTACAACACGTCCTTGGCGTTGATCTTGAGCTACACGATTTTCACCCTGCCCTTCACCGTCTGGGTGCTGACCACGTTTATGGGCCAATTGCCCCATGAACTGGAAGAAGCGGCAATCATGGATGGCGCGTCCCCATGGGTCACGCTGACCCGCGTGTTGTTGCCGCTGCTCTGGCCCGCACTGGTCACCACTGGCTTATTGGCTTTCATCGCCGCCTGGAACGAATTCCTGTTTGCCCTGACCTTCACCCTCACCGACACACAACGCACGGTGCCGGTCGCCATCGCCTTGATTTCCGGCGGCAGCCCACATGAGTTGCCTTGGGGGTTGTTGATGGCCGCATCAGTGCTGGTCACCGTCCCACTGGTGATTCTGGTGCTGATCTTCCAGCGCCGAATCGTTTCCGGTCTCACCGCCGGCGCGTTAAAGGGTTGATGCCCAACAAAGACAAGGAACAGCATCGTGATCAAATTGAAACTGGACAACGTGAACAAACAATTGGGCGGCGCGCGGATTCTTCGCGACGTCAGCCTGGAAATCGCAGCGGGTGAATTCGTGGTGTTCGTCGGCCCTTCGGGCTGCGGAAAGTCGACCCTGCTACGACTGATCGCCGGACTGGATTCGATCTGCGGCGGCGACCTGCTGATCGACGGGCGTCGGGTCAACGACGTGGAGCCGCGCGAGCGTGGCGTCGGCATGGTGTTTCAGTCTTATGCGCTGTACCCGCACATGAGCGTCTACGACAACATCAGTTTTGGCCTCAAACTGGCCAAGACGGAAAAGACCAGCCTGCGTGAGCGCGTGCTGAAAACAGCGCAAATCCTTCAGTTGGACAAACTGCTGCAACGCAAGCCAAAAGAACTGTCTGGAGGGCAGCGCCAGCGTGTGGCAATGGGCAGAGCCATGGCGCGTGAGCCGGACATTTTGTTGTTCGATGAGCCACTCTCCAATCTGGATGCATCCTTGCGGGTGCAGATGCGCAACGAAATCGCCCGGCTGCATGATCGACTAGGCTCGACCATGATCTACGTCACTCACGATCAAGTGGAAGCGATGACCCTGGCCGACAAAATTGTTGTGCTCAATGGCGGTCGCGTAGAGCAGGTCGGCTCACCGCGCGAACTCTATGAGCGCCCAACGAGCCGCTTTGTCGCCGGTTTTCTCGGTTCGCCCAGAATGAACTTTCTGACGGCGCGCCTGCACGCCCCAGCCGAAACCAGCCTGGTCGATACTCCCGTTTTGGGTATGACCTCCCTGCCCTTCGACAGCTCGCACCTGGCGGCGGAGGCCCCGCTGAGCCTGGGGATTCGCCCGGAACACGTGTCTCTCAAAGCGGCGCAGGGAACTGCCGGCGTCGTCGTGACCGGGGTCGAATACCTGGGGAGCGAAACGTATGTGCACCTCGAGACAGGTCAGGACGACCCACTGATCTGTCGCTGTGAGGTCAACGCCGGATGGCGGGTGGGCGATCGGGTCGAACTACAGCTGGACATTGACAACCTGCACCTGTTCGACGCCGAGGGCACGGCCTTGAGGCGCCACCCAAAAGCCATTGAAACCCTTCCGGATGGCGTCTCTCTGCGTTCGGCACGAGCAAGCGCCCTATGACTGTGTATTTGAATCCTATGAACGACCCAATGTCTTCCGCCCTTGACCTTGCGCAGCATGCGCTGAGTGATGGTCTGACTCGCGTCATCCACGACTATCGACCCGGTTATCATATTGCCCCCCCGGCAGGCTGGATGAACGATCCTAACGGGGTAGTGTACTTTCGTGGCGAATATCACGTGTTCTATCAGCATTACCCCTTCGACGCGAAATGGGGCCCGATGTATTGGGGCCACGCCAAGAGTGCCGATCTGGTTCATTGGCAGCACCTGCCCATTGCGCTGGCACCCGGCGATGACTTCGACCGTGACGGATGTTTTTCCGGTAGCGCAGTGGTGTGTGGAGATACCTTGGCACTGATCTACACCGGCCACACCTGGCTGGGGGACGTGGGAGACGAACGCTCGATCCGTCAAGTCCAGTGCCTGGCCACCAGCATCGATGGCATCCGATTCGTCAAGCACGGCGCCGTCATCGAGACCGCGCCGCAAGACGCGATCATGCACTTTCGTGACCCCAAGGTATGGCAGGAGGATGACTATTGGTACCTCATTGCCGGCGCACGTCTGGGCGATCTGCCGCTGCTCCCGCTGTACCGTTCCACGGATCTGCGCGTCTGGGAGTTCCTTAACTATGTATCCGGTGGCAGGGAGGGTGATGGCTATATGTGGGAGTGCCCGGATCTGTTTCGACTGAACGGATGCGATGTGCTGTTGTACTCCCCCCAAGGTATGTCATCCCAAGGTTACGAACGGCTCAACAAGTACCAGACTGGTTACCGAGTGGGCCGACTCGACAACGAGTGGAACTTCACCGGCGGGCCTTTTATCGAGTTGGACAATGGCCACGACTTCTATGCAGCGCAGACGCTATTGGCTGCCGATGGTCGGCGCCTTGTGTGGGCGTGGCTCGACATGTGGGAAAGCCCGATGCCGAGCCAGGCCCATCACTGGTGCGGCATGCTCGGATTGCCACGCGAACTTGAACTGTGCGCAGATCGCCTCCGAGTGTATCCGGCACGAGAGCTCACCGCTCTGCGCATGACTCTATTGCCGAGTACGCCGTGGTGGGAGGAGTCGGGAACCCGGTGGGTGCCGGAAGTGTATGGCGACATGCTCGAAATCCATGTGCATCTGGATGTGCTCGGCTGTACCGACGGCCACTTGGGAATCGCCTTGCGCTGCAGCGTCGATGGCCAGGAAGAAACGCTGCTCTACTACGATGCGTCACTGCAGCGGCTTGTGCTTGACCGCAGCCGCTCGGGTGCGCAAGTCACAGGTCAACGCAGCGTGGCGATAGACCCGACACAAGAGCGACTGAACCTGCGTGTTTTTCTCGATCGCTCGTCCATCGAGGTGTTCGACGAGAACGGGCGCTTCAGCCTCAGCAGTCGCCTCTACCCACAGCCCGGCAGTCTGGGTGTGAAGCTCCTTGCAAGTGGGAGTGGCGGGCGAGTCTCGATTCCCAAGGCATGGCCTCTCGGCTCTGGATGGCTGTGAGGGCGGATGGCTATGAGCAACGTCATTGGAGTCGCGAGAAGCGCAGGCCATGTGTCATGATTCTGCGTCAACCTGACCGGCCTCGCCTCGCATGACTTCAGTGAAAGATGTTGCACAGCTGGCCGGCGTGTCCCTGATGACGGTTTCTCGAGCGCTCAATAATCCGGAAAAACTGAGTCCCGAAACCCTTCTGCGGGTGCGTCGCGCCATTGATGAACTGCAATTCGTACCGAGCCTGTCGGCGCGCAAGATGCGCGGCGACAACCTCCAGAGCCGAACCATCGGTGTGTTCGCGCTGGACACCGCGACCACACCGTTCGCGGTCGAGTTGCTGCTGTCCATCGAACAGACCGCGCAGCAAGCAGGCTGGAATGTATTTATCCTCAACCTGCTAAGCAACCCGCCCACCGACCAGAATATCGACCTGATGCTATCGCACCGTCCCGACGGGTTGATCTTCAGCGCCATGGGGTTTCGCCACGTGAACATTCCCGAGCGCTTGAAGAGCAAACCCCTGGTACTCGCTAATTGCCTGGCAGATGACAGTCGCTTGGTGAGTTATGTGCCAGACGACGAAACGGGGCAGTATCGAGCGGTACATCATGCGTTGAGCCAGGGCTATCGGCGCCCTCTGTGCATCAATCTGCCAAAACAGAGTCTGGCCTGGGGCCTGCGGCAAAAAGGCCTGCAGCGTGCCTGTCAGGCATTCGGACTGGCGCCTGACGCGCTCCTGCAATACAACCTTTCCGATCATGATGCCTATGGTGAAACCGCAGGCATCCTCGACCGGCATATCATTGATGGTCGTCCCCAGTTCGACATTCTGATCTGTGGCAACGACCGCATTGCGTTTTGTGCCTATCAGCTGTTGTTGGGCCGAGGTCTGAAAATCCCCGACGATGTCGCCGTGCTCGGCTACGACAATATGATCGGTATCGCTGAGCTGTTCATCCCGCCGTTGACGACGGTGCAACTGCCGTACTACGAGATCGGTCGTAAGGCTGCCCAGCACCTGATCGAGACCATTGAGGTATCGGGAACCCAGCCAGTTGATTGTCCATTGGTGGTCAGGGCATCACTATAAGGATTGGTTAATTTGGTGATAGCTCACCCACTGGCTTTCGTTTGCCACTCGCCTGTCACCGACCACTTATGGCCCAAAGCGTGCTGCATTCCCGCACTCCAAGCCTACCCTTGCGCTTTTACTCTGACTTTCGACGCACTACGTACAGTTCTATGTGCACTCGCGGAATCGAACTAATCAAGGCGCAGCTAAGAGCCAGTCTTGATATCTGTGATATGGGGTCGACGGTTTCCTCATATGCTAACTCGGTTAAGCGAGCGATGAGCGTGCTCGGAGCCGTGTTCTGCTTTCCATTCCTTCAGCGCTTTGTGATTGCCGCCTTTGGTTTCGACGACTTCGCCGGAGTAAGGACTTTGGCAGCCCTTTACCGACCAAGCCCTGGGTGAGCGCTTTCGGGTTCCCGATCACGTATTTCGGTGTGAGTAATAAATCTTGCTCACAATCGTCCACTCCCCTTCGACCTTGAGCAGGTGGAAAAAATCAGTGAAGCGGAAACCCGAGAGATTGTCGGTGTCAACTCTGGCGCTGGCTGTCGTGCCGACAATGTCGATGCTGACGACAGCCGATCGGGCGTCGGGAGATGGCTTAAATTGGGTATCGATCGCTTCAAAAAGCCCCTCAATGCCTCCGCCTACCAGTTTTCCACTATCTACAGCGAACATCGTCGCTTTATCACTGAAGGCTGGCTTCATGATTTCGCTTTTCGCCTTCACTCCTCCTTCAGAGTATTTGTTCAGCACCTCAACAACAGCGTTGTACTCTTGGACGTATGTGATACCACTCATGCTTAAACTCCGTGATTGATTCATTAGGTCAAACGCATCTGATTCACTGGCAAAGGAGAGGAGCCATTGCCTTTTGAGGGCTGATGGCTCCTGTTGGTTTCTATGCTTTCTGCGAAACTCGCTCGACTTTTGAAGGCTCAAGGGCAGCCTTTTCCCACTTGGCGATAACCAACGGTGCGATGGCATTGCCCAGTACGTTAAGCGTGGTTGTGCCGCTATCGATAATCCTGAAAATCCCCGCGATCAGTGCCACCCCTTCCAACGGTAGGCCTGCGGATGCCAATGTCGCGGAGAGAATGATGATGGCAAACCCAGGCACACCAGCAGCGCCTTTAGAGGTCAGTACCATGGTGACGACGAGGAGAATCTGTTGGGACAGTGACAGTTCGATCCCATAGAGTTGAGCGACAAAAATAGTCGCAACGCCCAGGAAAATCGACGCACCATCCAGATTGAATGCGTAACCCACCGGCACCACAAAACTGACGATTCGGCGCGGAACGCCATAGCTTTCCAGCTTGCTCATCAACTGCGGCATAACCGCAGCCGATGCGGCACTCGAGAACGCAAGGATCAGCTCATTTCGGAAATACTTGATCAGCTTGAAAATGTTCTCGCCGATCAGATAGCAAATACCGCCGAGTACCACCAACGCAAAGATAATCAGTGCCAGGTAGACCACACCAATCAGTTTGAGCAAGGGCAATAGCGAGGCAAAGCCAAAGGTGGCTACGGTAGCGCCGATCATCCCAAATACGCCTATTGGCGCGTAAGCCATGACGATTGAGACGACTTTGAACATTGCATCAGAAATACCCTGAACCACCGCAACTACGGGCGCGCTTTTTTCTCTGGGGAGCGAGTTCAATGCCATGCCAAACAACACGGCGAAGAACAACACCGAAAGCAGCTTCGCTTCCGACATTGCCACGAATACGTTATCTGGGACGATGTTCTGCACAATCACCAGGGCGCCCTTCGAGGGCTCCATTGTGATGGACGCAGAACTATGTGTAATGCCTGAAATATCGGTGCCAGTGCCAGGCTCGAGGATGTTTGCGAAACATAGTCCCATCACAATCGCCAAGCCCGTGATCGCAAAGAAATAGCCCAGCGACTTTACACCCATACGACCAAATGACTTGTTATCTCCGCCTCCTGCGATGCCCAGGATCATGCAACAAAACACGATCGGCACAACCACCATCTTCATCATCTTGATGAAAATATCGCCAAGCGGTTTCAGAATCTCTGCGCTAACCCACGATTGATACTGCGGATGGGTATTGAAATACCAACCGACGAGCACGCCAAGCAACAGCCCGGCAACGATTTGCCACACCAAGGGAATACGTTTCATGTCTAGCCTTCTTGTTGGAATGAAAGGTCTGCGTTTATTGGCAGTTGCTAGAGTCACGAGCTTCCAGCTCACTTGAGATCAAATGGCACAACGCTGTTGTGCCATTACTTTCGTTACTTGGCGAAGAGCTGGCCCATATCCTTGAAGGCTTTGAATTCGAGGGCGTTCCCGCATGGATCAAACAGGAACATGGTCGCTTGCTCGCCGACTTGCCCTTTGAAACGAATGTAGGGTTCTATTACAAACTCAGTGCCAAACGACTTCAGGCGCTCAGCCAACGCCTCCCATTCTTCCCAGCCCAAAATGATGCCGAAGTGCGGAACGGGAACGTCGTGCCCGTCGACCGGGTTGCTGTGAACACTCTCTTGGGAATCGGTTTTTGGATGCTCGTGAATCACCAGTTGGTGGCCATAAAAGTTGAAGTCGACCCACTGGGTGCTGGAACGCCCCTCTTCCAGGCCAAAGACCTCACCGTAAAAGGTGCGTGCCGAAGCCAGGTTGTAAACGGGGATTGCGAGGTGGAAAGGCGAAAGGCTCATCAGAACTCCAAAAATAATTTTTGTTGGTGAACAACTGAGCAGCGCATGAGTACTGATGCTGGCAGTGCACGATGCTTCAAGCTCAGACGTCCCACCGACATCGACCTGCCGGGTTCAGCCGTTGCCGGGGGATGGAAACATCGTAGGGCGGAAAACAAACCAGAAAAATCAATATATATTTCTTAGAAACACAATTAATATTTGTTAATGATCAAAGAACTCAAGACTCTCATTGCCGTAGCACGGGAAGGCACCTTTGCCGCTGCCGGGAACAAAATCGGTCTCACCCAGGCAGCGGTCAGTGCTCAGATTCAGCGTCTGGAGGCCGAGCTCGGCTTCGAGATTTTCGACAGAAAAGGCCGCTCCGCCCATCTCAATAGAATGGGCCACCAGATACTCCTGCAAGCGCAAGAGCTGCTTAGGCTCTACGACAGTCTGGGCTCCACCACAGTCGGACTTCCTGCCAGCATCCTGGTGAATATCGGCGCTATCGCTTCCGTACAGCGCTCTTATTTGCCAGACGCGTTAGCCAAGTTTCACCAACAATGCCCGCAATGCCGGACACGAGTAATCCCAGGTCTGTCCATGGAACTGGTCAACCTCGTGGATGCCGGCGAGATCGACATGGCAGCAATAATTCGCCCGCCCTTCTCCCTTCAGAGTGATCTGCGTTGGACGACATTGGCGCTTGAGCCCTATCGCCTGATCGTTCCTCGCGACGTACCTGGAGAAGACTGGTCGAAACTACTTTCCAGCCATCCTTTCATTCGGTACGACAGATCATCCTTCGGGGGCAGGCAGGTAGATCGTTTCCTGCGGCAGATGCATTTCACTTTGCGTGAGGTGTGCGAGCTGGATGAACTGGAGGCCATCATCAAGCTGGTCGGAAATGGTGTAGGTGTTGCGTTGGTGCCGCAGACAGCACCACGCGAGGAATGGCCAGCGGGGGTGCGAGCGCTCGACCTCGGACAGCACACCTTCCACCGTGATATCGGACTCGTACATAGATCTGCGCAGACATTTACCGAACCCGTGCGGATACTTGCCCAGCTTATAAGCGAACAAGTCAAGATCGGCTCCGAATGAAATCCGGGCAACAAAAAGGGCCCTCTCAGGCCCTTATCAGTCGATGACAATGTACTTCGCAGGTCTAATCCAATTCGCTGATGCACACCACTTTAGGCTGCGTCATGTCTTCATACGCAAATCGAACACCTTCGCGACCCAGACTTCCGTACTTGAAACCACCGAAAGGCATGGCATCGAAACGATAATCGGAAGAGTCGTTGATCATCACGCCACCCGCTTCAATCTGACGCGCCAGTTTCAAAGCCTTGGAAAGGTCACGTGTGAAAAGACCTGCGTGCAAGCTGTACTCTGTTGCGTTGGCCAGAGCAATGGCGTCTTCCAAATGGTCAAAAGGCTCCAGGATAACCACCGGCGCGAAGACTTCCTGCTGCCAAATCGTACTGCCATGGCTCACGTGCTCAAGTACGGTCGGCGCATAGCTTCCCACCTGGCGATGGTGCCCACACAGCAGAACCGCCCCCTCGGCCAGCGCTTCATTTACCAATTGCTCGGTACGACGCGCCGCTTGCTCGGTAATCATCGGGCCTACATCCGTTGCTCGCTGGTGAGGATCACCCACGACCAAGGCGCGCGTTTGGCTGACAAAACGCTCACGGAAGTCCGCATAAATAGAGCTATGAATAAGGATGCGTTGAGTGCCGATGCAATTCTGCCCTGCTGCCCAAAAGGCACCAGACACACAGGACTCCACGGTCGGTTCGATATCACAATCTTCAAGCACGAGAACCGGCGCATTTCCTCCGAGATCCATTGCCAGCTTCTTCAACCCGGCACTACGAGCGATGGCCTCTCCTGTTGCAAAACCACCCGTGAAGGAAATCATCCGAACTTCGCGAATCTCCACCAATGCTTTACCCAAGTCGACGCCACCCGTAGCCGGGGTAATCACAGAGGGTGGAAGACCCGCTTTCACCAAACACTCGACGAGCTTGAGAGCAGACAGCGGCGCGAGCTCCGAGGGTTTCAAAATCACGGCATTGCCACCGGCGATTGCCGGGCCGAGTTTATGGGCGACCAGATTCAGCGGATCGTTATAGGGCGTGATTGCGACGATAAGTCCCAAGGGTTCCCGCGTGAACCAACCTTGACGCGATTCCGATCCTTCATAAGCCCCGAATGGAATCACTTCCCCGGCGTTACGACGCGCCTCCTCCGCCGATAACTTCAACGTGTTCACGCAACGCTTCACTTCCTTCTCTGCCTGTCGCAGCGTTTTTCCCGCCTCTGCAACGATCAACCTGGCGAATGCATCAGACTCAAGCTCCACACACCGGGCGGCATCCTCAAGAATGCGTGCACGCAGGTGACGAGGCATTGCCGCACTTTCGCGAACGCCGATTCGCGCGCGTTCCAGCAAGCCAGGAACGGCGGCTGCATCAAGGCAAGGGACACTCCCTACCAAGCGACCATCGAATGGACTGAACACATCAATCTGTTTGGCTTCAACAAGCTGGATACTGGCCATGCTGGATACGCTCATGACTATCTCCTGTTATTTGCCGTGGGCGGTGTGGATGGCGACGATGTCCGACAGCAATGCGAAGGCCGTCTCGATACGCCCTGCTCCAGGCCCGGACACCGTGACAGCTCCCAGCAACTCGGTATTGAACGACACTGCATTCGTGGCGCCGGCAATACCCGCCAGGGGATGCGAATTCGGCAGCAGCCGGGCCTCAACACTCGCTCGAACCGAACCATCGGCTTCACGATCGGCTGAGCCAATCAGTTTCCAGCTCTCCCCATTGGCACTTGCCTGAGCGATATCTTGCGCGCTGATATTGCTGATGCCTGAACAGGCTACATCACTGACATTCAGTCGTGCATTGAGAAGTTCGTTGGCCAGGATGACCACCTTGAGGCGTACGTCAAACCCTTCCACATCGGCGGTTGGATCTGCCTCGGCGTAACCGAGTTGTTGCGCTTGTACGACGGCATCGTTGAACGCCAGGCCGTCTTTCATTTGGCTGAGCACATAGTTGGAAGTGCCGTTCAGGATGCCTTCGAAGCCTTGTACGTTGGCACCCGCCAAGGCCTGCTTGGCCAGACGAATCACGGGCGTGCCACTCATCACCGCCCCCTCATACTCGAAAGCGACCTGGTTGCGACGAGCCAACGCCTTGAGTTCGGCACCGTGCAGCGCAATTGGGCCCTTATTGGTGGTCACTACATGAATGCCACTTTCCAGGGCCCAGCGGCAAAAGGTCGTGGCGGGCTCGCCATCCACCGGATTGGTGAAGGTGGCCTCAGCGATGATGTCGGCACCGGAATGCTTGATCACGGCTTCGTTGAAGGCCTCGGCATTGCCGCCGGGCAGTTGAGCGAGAGCGCCTTTCTCGATCGGTAGCGCGACCAACTGCTTTGCATCCAGACCGTCTTTGGCAACGATGGAGCCGAGGAATAGATCGGTGACACCGACAATTTTAATAGTGAAGCCCAGGGACTCTTTCCACTGGGCATTACGATCGGCGACCAACTGGGCGAAGCCACGGTTCACGCCACCAAACCCTACCAAGGCAATTTTGTACTCAGTCATGAAAGCTGTTCCTTTATTGATGTTGTTCGACAGGAACATCCTAAGAGCCGGGCTTTGGCAGTTGAATATGGCAGTCTGCTCTATTAATTGGGCATTTTGCCCAAACTCATTTTCTTTAAAACACTGCAGAAAGGACGAACGAGGTCACGGTGTTTTCCACCCCTGGCATGGCCGCGATTTCTTTCCACACAAGATGGACACGTTCAGGTGTGGCGGCATTCACGCGCAGCATTAAATCGAACTCACCACTGAGTACTTCACATTGCACGACTTCGGGAATGGAGCGCAGCGCAGCCAATACGGCTTCGCCACGCATGCGGTCGTAGCGGTAGACGAAGATCACCGCACTGATAAGCGACGCAGGCCGCCGCGACTCACCGAGAAGTACCGTATAGCCCTGGATCGCACCGTCGCGTTCAAGACGCTCGATGCGCTGGCGCACCGCATTGCGCGACAAGTTGATCTTGGCACCCAGTTCGATATGGGCTATTCGCGCATTGGCGGTCAGTTCGGCCAGTATGCGTTCATCCAACGGATCCAGAATGCGCTTCATACAAGCCTCTGCTGCGCCAGACAAAGCGCCTGGCACAGCCCGTCCAGATCGCCCTTGGCCAGGTACGGTGGTTGCGCGAGCACCTCGACGGTAGTCGGAACGCTTGCTTGCCAGACGCCCAGCTCGGCCAACAGCGCCGCCGACTTGGCCGGCGCAATTTGCCCGAAGGTGACCATCGGCGCGCCCAGGCTGCGTCGATGAAGCCTGCCAGCCAGTACACCGACAGCGGTGTGAGGATCGATGGCAGAGCCCGTCTCGCGGAACAGTTCGACGACCTCATCACGCACCTGGGATTCGTCTACCGCATAGGAATCGAAGAGTACGCGAGCACGCAGCCATTGCTGGTTGCCGATGCTCATTTCTCCGCAACGTTCAAAATGCTCCATCAGCGCTTTTGTCGAGCCGCCATCGTGCTCGTAAATCTCCCAGATAAACCGCTCCAGGTTGGAAAACAACGAGAAGTCCATCGCCGGCGATACTGTTCGATCAGTCATCCGGGTGGAGTAGCGATTGCAATGAAAAAACTGGTGCAGGGCATCATTGCTGTTGGTCGAAATGATCACCTGATTGATGGGTAATCCCATTTTCTGCGCAATGTAGCCGGCGTAGATCTCGGCCGAGCTGGCCGCTGGAACGCTAAAGCCAACGGGACGCGAGCCACCGCCCAGTTGCAAGGCCGCGTGGAAGTAAAAAACGATCTGGGCCAGGACGCCGATCCAATTGGTCGAGTTGAAACAGATCGGCATCACGGCGTCCAACGGCCACTCACGCAAGAGTCGGGAGACCAGCAGCTGGCAATCATCGAAATTACCGTCAACCGCAAAGAGCTGGACTCGCTGCGGGTCGGCTGCTTGCAAGGCACTGAGTTGCTCAGGCGCAAGACCATCGCGCGGATACAGTATCGCCATGCGGGCGAACGGGCAGTCAGTAAAGGCTTCAAGCGCAGCAAGGCCCGTATCACCGTTAGTTGCCCCCACCACCAACGCTTCTTTACCGACCTCCTTAAGAAAATACTCGACCAGGCGCGACTGCAATTGCGCGGCGAAATCCTTGGAGGAACGGGTCGGGCCATGAAACAGCTGGAGTATCCACTCGTTATGCCCTATCTGCTCAAGCGGCGTAATGGCGCGGTGCTTGAATTGTCGATAGCTGTCACTGAGCAAGCCACGCAGGGTACTTTCGTCTATGGAAGAGCCAACAAAAGGCGAAATCACTCGCCAAACCAACTCATCGAACGGCAGCCACGACCAGCTGGCAATCTGTTTCTCAGTGAATACCGGCAAACTGGCTGGGACATAGAGACCACCGTTTTCGGCGAGCCCCGACAGAACCACACTGCGAAAATCCGCCCGCATGTCACCGCCGCGTGTGCTTACATAATCCATGACCACTCCCAATCGGTATTACAAAAGGCGATGGGCTTGAGCCACCAGCCAGGTAGAAAAATTTGCGGCATCAGGCGATAGCGCTTCGCTCTGCTCGTGCACCAGATAAAAAGATTCGCTGGCCTCGATTCGGTGGTTGAATGGCGCAACCAGTTGCCCATTCTTGAGCAAATCCTCAACCACCGAAGACCGTGCCAGCGCAACGCCCTGCCCCAGTTCGGCCATGCGGATCGTGGAAATCAGCGTGTCAAACTGAAGGCCACGGGAATAATCGACGTCGTCTGCTCCCACTCGCTTCAACCAGTAACCCCAACCTTCTTCGTAACCCAATACGTGAAGCAGGGAATGGTTCATCAAGTCGCGTGGCTCATGTATGGGTGAGCTGGCCATGAGCTGTGGGGAGCAAACAGGCTGGAGGATGTCCCAGGTCAATCGCTGAGCGTGCAAGCCCGACCACTCACCGCATCCCCAGCGAATCTCCAGGTCATCCTCGCCGTCCGGTTCTTTCACCCAGATATTGCTGATATATCGAATATCAATCTGGGGATACTCCCGACAAAAATCTGCGAGTCTTGGCGCCAACCAATAGTGAAGAAAGGAAAGGCTGCCACGCACCTTCAAATGTCTTCGATTGTGCTGGCCGAAAATCTCGTTGGTACCGACGGCAAGGCGACTGATCGCGTCCTGGACGACAGGCAGGTACGACTGCCCTTCCTCGGTCAAGCCAAGCCCTCGGGGCAAGCGCTTGAACAGCGCCACCCCGAGGTGACTTTCCAGCTGACGGATCTGCTGACTCACAGCCCCTTGCGTCAAATGGAGCTCTTGCGCGGCGTGGGTAAAGTTCAGATAACGCGCCGATACTTCGAACGCCCTCAACCAGTTCAAGGGTGGTAGTGACTTTTGACTCATCGGCGCAACCTCATCAGGGCTTTATCTATGCTCAATCATTGCCTGAGAAATTCACGCGGTGCCAGAGGATTGAGCAGCTGCGGCCAAAGCCAACCGCTCGGCCCTCTTGTTTCGGGTGATCCAGTACACGAAATAACACCACGCGATAAAGGGCAGACCGAAGTAAAGCGCCACACGCTGCTCAGGATCAAAAGCGATACCCACACAGGCCAGCAGACAACACAACAGCGCACCGATCGGCACCCATGGATAGCCGCGCACACGGAAATGCAGGTCTTCAACTCGTCCGCCATTAGCGACGTATTGGCGACGGAACGCGATCTGGCTTGCAGCAATGCTCATCCACACGACGACGACCGCCAGACCGGAAATGGACACCAGGGCCAAGTAAACCGTGTCAGGGGCAAACACACTGCTGAGCAGAGAAGCCGCTGCACCCGCCATGCTAAGCACGATGGCGTTCACCGGTGTGCCACGACTGGAAAGCCTGGCGTAGCGCTTGGGCATATGTCCTTGATCGCTCAATGTCCACAGCATGCGCGAGGCTGCATACAACCCCGAGTTAGCGGCGGAAATCAGTGCCGTGAGAATGACGAAGTTCATGATGTCGGCAGAGTAAGGAATGCCAATCAGCTCAAACACCATGACGAATGGACTTTCTACGAGCCCCGCTTGCTCCCGTGGCAGTAACGTCGCAAGGACGAAAATTGTCCCCACGAAGAACAGCGCCAAACGTACCACTGTCGTGCGGATAGCCTTGGGCACGCTGGTTTGTGGATCTTGTGCTTCACCTGCCGCAATCCCGATCAGCTCGGTTCCGGAAAATGCGAAGGAGACCGCCAGGAGGGTCATGGCAATGGGCAGGAACCCGGTGGGGAACAGCCCTTCACGTGTGAAGTTGGAAAGTCCCGCCCCCTGCAAACTCTGGACTTGCAAAAGGCCGAAAATGGCCGCTCCGCCGATCGCAATGAAGGTGATAACGGTCAGAACCTTAATCAGCGAAAGCCAAAACTCAGTCTCCGCAAACAACCGCACAGAGACGACATTGCTGAAGAAGACTGCAAGGGCAAACAGCGCACTCCAGATCCAGACCGGTGTGTCAGGAAACCACCGAACCATCAGTATGCCCGCAGCGGTAAATTCCGAACCGATCGCTACTGCCCATGTGAGCCAGTAAAGCCAGGCCACTGTATAGCCTGTGCCTGGGCCCAGGTATCGCGTTGCGTAGCTACTGAACGATCCGGTTTCCGGCATTTGCACAGCCAACTCACCGAGACAGACCATGACCAGATACACCATCACCGCGCCGATGATGTAAGCGATCACCGCACCAAGCGGCCCTGCCTGATTAACCGTGTAACCGGAGGTCAGGAATAATCCCGTACCAATCACACCGCCCAGTGCCAACATCACGATGTGGCGTGTTTGCATTTCCTTTTTGAAACGCGAGTTTGGATCGGGCTGATTATCTTCGATATGCGTGGACATAGTTTTATTCTCATGAAATGTTCGGACAAACACCTTGTAACCGGCTGTTGGGCAGTACAATTTTGTCGTCGCTGGATTTTATTATTTTCATTCTTCATGAAGGGCTTAAGATGAATATCGAAAGTCCTGCCCGTATTCAGGCTTCTACTTCAATGAAACGTTGGGCACTGTCAGCGTGAAGGTTTGCATCACCTTGTTTACTTCGCACTAAAGCGAAGGCTTGTTTCAGATCAGCCAGTAAATCTGCCGAATCTTCAATACCTACGGACACTCGAACCAAACCTTCGGAAATGCCAAGTGCCTGACGCTCTTCCAGGGTATTTTCCACGTGACTGGTCGTCCGTGCTGGCCCATAAATGGTCTCGACAGCGCCCAGATTGCCCGCCCGATGCGCATATCTGAGCAGCGGCAGCAAACGAGTCACGGTGTCCATGCCTCCTTTGAGTACGAAGCTGACGATGGCGCCGAACCCGTTCATTTGCGAACAAGCGATGTCATGACCTGGATGTTGAGGCAACCCCGGATAATTCACCGACTCCACCAGCGGTTCGGTGCAGAGGTACTCGGCCAAAAGTTGTGCGCTCGCCTGTTGCTGGCGAAGACGCAGGGCCAGAGTCTTGATGCCCCGGATAATCAGATACGCCGAAAAAGGATCCAGCGAGGCCCCATTGATTTCGCGGTAATGGCGAACCTGAGACATCAAATGTTCGGCGCCGCACACCACGCCACCGAGTACATCACCATGACCGGACAGGAATTTGGTCGCGCTGTGCACAACCACATCAACCCCTAAAGCGAGCGGATTCTGATTCAGAGGCGTCGCGAATGTATTGTCCGCAACCACCAAAGCACCCACTTGCTTCGCCGCGGCCACAAGGCGCCGAACATCAACGATTTTCAGCGTTGGGTTCGTGGGTGTTTCCAGGTACAGGACGTTGCAGCCTTTCGCGATCTCCTGCTCAAGAACCACAGTGTCGAGCGTATCGCAAAGGGTAACTTCCACGCCCATGCGTGGAAGAAACTCCTCAAAAATCTTGTTCGTGCCACCGTAGCTGTCACGTGTAGATATCACGCGCTGCCCATAGGACAGGAAGGTGTGTAGCACACCGCTGATTGCGGCCATTCCGGTACTGAAAGCGACAGCGGACTCCGCGCTTTCGAGCTCGCAGAGTTTATCTTCCAGGACAGAGACAGTGGGATTGCTCATCCGGCTGTAAATGAAGCCAGGCTCCTTTCCCAAGGCCACGTCATACCACTTATCGATATCGTCATAGCCATAGGCGGCACTGACCACGATGGGGGTCTGGGTCGCATTGTAGGGATGTTGAACTTGCTCTCCTCCCCATACCACTCGAGTCCCCATCCCAACCTCTGAAGCCTGGACGGCGCGTTTCTTGTTTTCCATTAAATTGTCTCGCATCAAGGGAAACACGACCGTGTTCCAAGTGGGCTTGGGAGGACTATAAGGAAGGCTCAAGCTTGTGAAAAATCATGATATCTGGGAGTAAGGGGTGCTTTTTTTAATGGCTGGATGCGAGTTGCAGAGTGTCAAACCATTACTGGCTGAGACGTCCTCGCCAACATGCAGCGGCGAGGTATCACGAGCCTGGAGGTGCCGTACCAAAGCCAGGAGACGACCTACAAGGTCTTGCAGGCCCCCTACCCAGGCAACAAGAAGTACAATTTCCCCCGTCCCTTTCAGTCCTTGCTCAACTTGGGAATCGCAATTCGACTACTGGTCTTGACCTCGCGCAAAGCCAGGCTGGACTGAATCGACGCAATACCCACCTGACGCCTCAGCACCTGTTCGATAAAGTCACTGTAGCTATCAAGATCCTCTGCCAGCACTTGCAGCACGTAATCGGAATCACCGGTGATCTTGTGACAGGACAGCACTTCGGGCAGTTGCGCGATCACGGCTTCGAAGGCGTCCGGAGCGTGATCGGCGTGGGTGGAAAAACGGATGTGCACGAACGCCATGATGTCCAGTCCCAGCATGCGTCGATCGAGGTTGGCCTGATAGCCCTTGATGACACCCGCTTCCTCCATTCTTTTACGCCGTCGCCAGCAAGGCGTCAGGCTTAACGACAAGCGCTCGCTGAGCTCGGCGTTGGAAATGCTCGCATCTTCCTGCAACAACGTGAGTATCGCCAGGTCGGTCTCGTCGAGACTGATGCGTTTGGATGATTTTTTCTGCATTACGCCATTCCTGAGTAAAAACGCCCGAACAATCTGCACAACCGCGAAAACAAAGCAAAGAAATCGCATCCCGGCCAGAACAGAATGTTTGCACTGGTTCACAATAACGGATGCGCAGAATGTTTACAGTTTTCAGTGACTCTCACCGCTTGCACCATGGCACCGAATTGAAAGATGGCGTGCTCAAGCCGTCCTTCGAACAGCCCAGCCGAGCCGACACCGTCCATAGTCGAGTCAAGCAGGTCGGCCTTGGCCAGATCGTCGAACCGCGTGTGTTTGGCCGCTCGTGTTACGTCAACGCACACAGCGAGCGCTATGTCAGCTTCCTGGAAAACGCCTGGACAGAATGGTGTGCAACCGGACGTACCCATGATGCCCTGCCACTGGTATGGCCGGTGCGGGATCTGGCCAGCGAACAAGTGCCGACGTTCATCGACGGCAAGCTCGGTTTCTATGCCATGGACGCCGGCTCGCCCATTACCGCCACTACCTGGCAAGCGGTAAAAACCAGTGCCGATATCGCCCTCACCGGCCTCGCGCTGATCGATGAAGGCCACGACAGTGCCTTCGCCCTGTGCCGCCCGCCCGGCCATCACGCTGCGCGTGAATACATGGGCGGCTACTGCTATCTGAACAACGCCGCCATTGCCGCACAGCAGGCCATTACCCAAGGCGCCCGGCGTGTTGCGGTACTGGACGTCGATTTTCATCACGGCAACGGCACGCAGAACATTTTCTACGGGCGCAGCGACGTCATGTTTGTCTCGCTGCACGGCGAACCTGCGGTGTCCTATCCGTACTACTCGGGCTACAGCCACGAAGTCGGCGCAGGGCACGGCGAAGGTTACAACCTGAACTATCCGCTGCCGAAGAACACCACCTGGGAAAGCTACCGCAACGCCCTGCTCCACGCCTGCAAAAAACTTCAGCAGTTCGCCCCTGAAGTGCTGGTCATTTCACTCGGCGTCGACACGTTCAAGGACGACCCCATCAGCCATTTCCTGCTGGAAAGCGAAGACTTCATCGGCATCGGCGAGCTGATAGCGGGTGTGGGCTGCCCGACCCTGTTCGTGATGGAGGGCGGCTACATGGTCGATGAAATCGGGATCAATGCGGTCAACGTGCTGCATGGTTACGAGAGCAAGCGCGCCTGAGTCATCCCCTGCCCCACAACGTTGCCATTACTGAACCGGAGAATAACAACATGACTCTTTTTATAGACGTCGACCATGCCGCACGCTTGTTCGCCAGCGTGGGAATCCGTCGGGCAATCCGCGAGATGGCCGTTTACATCGAAGCTGACTATTCACGCTGGGCGCAGTTTGACAAGTCGCCGCGCACCGCCAATCACTCGGCCGACGGTGTGATCGAGTTGATGCCGACCGATGATGGTCAACAGTACTCGTTCAAATACGTCAATGGTCACCCGGACAACGGTCAAAGCAACTTGCTGACGGTCATGGCCTTCGGTGTCCTGGCCGATGTCCACAGTGGCTATCCAACCCTGCTCAGTGAACTGACGCTGACCACCGCAGTGCGCACCGCTGCTACCTCTGCCCTGGTCGCGAAGTCCCTGGCGCGCCCGGATGCAAGCATCATGGCAATCATCGGTAATGGCGCCCAGAGCGAATTTCAGGCACTTGCCTTCCATGAAATGCTGTCCATCAAGGAACTGCGCATATTCGATATCGACCGTGACGCCTCGCTCAAGTTGAAACACAACCTGTCCGCATTCCCGGATATCGAGGTGATCCTGGCCAGTTCGGTGCAGGAAGCGGTCAAGGGCGCGCATATCGTCACCACCGTCACCGCAGACAAAGCCTACGCAACGATCCTGACGCCCGAGATGATCGAGCCCGGCATGCATATCAATGCCGTCGGCGGTGACTGCCCGGGGAAAACCGAACTGCACGCCGACATCCTGCGCAATGCCCGAGTCATCGTTGAGTTTGAACCTCAGACCCGGATTGAAGGCGATATTCAACAACTGGAAGCCGACTTTCCCGTCGTCGAGTTCTTCCGGATTGTTCAGGGCGAAGTCCCGGGCCGCGAGAACGACGCACAGGTCACCGTTTTCGATTCGGTGGGTTTTGCCCTGGAAGACTTTTCGTCACTGCGCTACGTGCACGACCTGGCGCGGGAGCATGCCATCGGCGAGCGCATCCACCTCGTGCCGACTCCGGCCAACATAAAAAATCTCTACCAATTGCTTGATCAGTCGCCGGCCATCGCGCCTTCGCGGTTGCGCACAGTCCTCTGATAACCCAAAGGGGGTGCCCCTGTGCAAGTAGCCCGGAGGTTCGCCCCCTGCCCACCCTGCCACCCGCAAATCAGCACCCTCACTAGCCGTTGCATCCCAAACAAGAACCCTCGACACCCACTTTTCTGCCAAAACTCAAAAACATAAAATCAAGAGGTTTTGTAATGAAATCGATTCCGTCCGGGCTGCCTGAACAGCCCGCGCTGCAGCGCACCCTCAGCAATCGTCACATTCAGTTAATGGCCATGGGAGGCGCCATCGGGACAGGCCTGTTCATGGGCTCCGGGAAGATCATCGCCCTCTCCGGCACGTCGATCATCCTCATCTACATGATCATCGGCCTGTTCGTTTACTTCGTCATGCGCGCCATGGGCGAACTGTTGCTCTCCAACTTGAACTTCAAAAGCTTCGCGGACTTTGCCGGTGCCTACCTCGGCCCGCGAGCGGCGTTCTTCCTCGGCTGGTCATACTGGCTGAGCTGGAGCGTCGCGGTGGTGGGCGACGCGGTCGTGGTCGGCGGATTCTTTCAGTACTGGTTCCCCGATGTACCCGCCTGGATACCGGCCATCGGCATGCTACTGACGCTGTTCGCCTTGAACGTACTGACCGTCAGGCTTTTCGGTGAAGTGGAGTTCTGGTTCGCGATCATCAAGATCATTGCTGTCGTCACTCTGATCGGCGTCAGCATGGTGATGATTGCCAGTTCCTTTGTCTCACCCAATGGCGTCACTGCATCCCTGAACCACCTGCTGGATAAACAGGCAGCCTTCCCCAACGGCCTGCTAGGTTTCTTCGCCGGATTCCAGATGGCAATCTTCTCATTTGCCGGTACCGAGCTGATCGGCACTGCCGCCGCTGAAACCCGTTCCCCCGAGAAGACCCTGCCTAAAGCCATCAACTCGATTCCGCTGAGAATCATCCTGTTTTATGTACTGGCACTGGCCTGCATCATTGCAGTGACTTCCTGGCAACAGGTTTCGCCCAGCAAGAGCCCCTTCGTCGAACTGTTTCTGGTTGCAGGGTTTCCCGCGGCAGCCGGTATCGTCAACTTTGTGGTGCTGACGTCAGCGGCCTCATCGGCCAACAGTGGCGTGTTTTCATCCAGCCGCATGCTGTTCGGACTGGCCAGTCACGACAATGCGCCAGGGATTTTTCGACGGTTGTCGGGCAATAGCGTGCCGCTGGCGAGCTTGGCGTTCACCACACTGTTGATGCTGGTGGGTGTGCTGTTGCTGTTCATCGTTCCGCAAGTCATGACCGCGTTCACGATCGTCTCTACCGTGTCGGCAATCCTGGTGATTTTCACCTGGTCAACCATCCTCGCGTCGTACATTGCCTATCGCAAAAGCCGACCCGACTTGCATGCGCAATCGGCCTACAAGATGCCTGGCGGTGTACCGATGGCTTGGTTCTCCCTGGCGTTCCTGGGCTTTGTTCTTTGCCTGCTGGCACTCAGACCTGACACCCGTATCGCTTTAATGGTCATGCCGGGGTGGTTCATCTGGTTGGCAATTGCCTACCGTTTGACCCATTCCAGGAAGCGCAAACTGTCTGCTGGTTCGGCAAGTCAATACAGTTGATGTTCAGCTGCACAATGCAGGCGCAGGCCGTCAAGTAACACTGACGGCCTGCTCTGCCAGACGCTTGAATTAGCGGAGTCATTGCCATGAACACTTCAGAAAAAATCTTCGTTATTGGCGTGCAAGCCAAGTGATGGTTCCTGAAGCGCCGCTCTCGCCACGGCCTTCATTGCGTAACCATCGGGTTGCGCAATGATCAACTCCTCTTCGGTCAGTCGTTGAAGGACTCATCGCGATGTTTTTTGCTCTGCACTTCTGCCCTCTGCAGGCTCATCGAATGGAAGCGGTGCATCGCTATCGCGGCGAACGGCGAAGACGTTCAGGGTCATCGCCACCAGTGCGTAGTAACCGAAGACCCCAATGAGCTCGACGACAGCCGGCTCGCCGAACGCTTTGACAGCGTCGGCGTAAAGCAGGTCGTCGACACGCCGTGCCTCGTACAGCGACTTGCCCACTCGATAAACCAGCAGTTCATCTGCTCGGGTGAAGGGTGGGAAGCTTTGCTGACGCAATGCTTCGATGATCGGATCGGTCAGGCCGGCAGAACGTGCGATGGGTTCATGGATCTGCCACTCGGCCTGGGATTGCCACCATGCCGCGGTGTAGAGGATCGCCAGCTCGGTCAAACGCAGTTCCAGGCGAGTCCCATAACGGCAGAATGCGCCCAGTCGCTGTGCGTGGTTGGCCAGTTCGGGACTGTGAATCCAGGCCAGAAAAGGCCCGTCGAGGTTGCCGCGCGGGCCGTTGAGGATTTCGTTGAGAACGGCGCGCTGGGCCTCGTTCATCTGTGCTTCGTCAAGGGGTGTCAGGCGCGATTGAATAGCCATGGCGATGATTCCTTAGAGACCTTTGAGCGTAATGTTCAGGGCACGCAGGAGCTTGTCCGCGACCTCGTCCAGATGATGGTCTTCCAGGATGAACGGCGGGGCCAGGAGGATGTGATCACCGTACTGACCGTCGACGGTTCCACCCATCGGGTAACACATCAGTCCTTCTGCCATGGCGGCTTTCTTGAGCCTGGCGTGTAACCTGAGCGCTGGATCGAACGGCGCCTTGCTGTCGCGATCAGCTACCAGCTCGATGCCCTGGAACAGGCCACGCCCGCGAATGTCACCCACATGGGGATGGTTACCCAACTGGTCGAGCAGCCGCGTGCGCAGTCCCTCGCCCAGTTGATTGACGCGAGCCAGCAAGTTGCGCGACTCGATGGCCTGCTGCACCGCCAGCGCGGCGGCGCATGCCGTGGCATGGCCAATGTAGGTATGGCCGTGTTGAAAGAACCCCGAGCCATGGGCGATGGCATCGCGGATTTTCTTGCTCACCAGCGTCGCGCCGATCGGCTGGTAACCTGCGCCCAATCCTTTGGCAATGGTGATCAGGTCCGCGGTGATCCCTTCCTGTTCGGCCGCGAACAAAGTCCCGGTCCGGCCCATGCCGCACATGACCTCATCAAGGATCAACAACACGCCGTGGCGGTCGCACACCTCACGAACCCGCTTGAAATAACCAGGCACGGCGGCGACAGCGCCCAAGGTCGCGCCAACCACGGGCTCGGCGACGAATGCCATGACGTTTTCGGCACCCAGGCGCAGAATTTCATCTTCAAGTTCAGCGGCCAGGCGCATGCCCATTGCCTCGGCCGTTTCTCCGGTCTTCTGTTCGCGGTAGGCGTAGCAAGGGCTGACATGGCTGACGTTGATCAGCAGCGGTTCGAACTGCTTGCGCCGCCATGCGTTACCCCCCGTGGCCAGCGCACCGAGCGTATTGCCGTGATAGCTCTGACGGCGTGCGATCAAGTGCTTGCGCTGCGGCTGACCGATCTCGATGAAATACTGGCGGGCCAGTTTCAATGCCGCTTCCACGGCTTCGGAACCACCCGAGACGAAGTACACCGACTCAATCCCTTCAGGTGCCCGCGCTACCAGGAAATCCGCCAGATCCTCCATCACCTGCGTGGTGAAGAATGACGTGTGCGCATAGGCCAATTGACCGACCTGGTTGCGAATGGCGGCAATCACTTCGGGATCGCTATGGCCAAGGCACGACACAGCAGCACCGCCGCTGGCATCGAGGTAGCGACGACCATCGCTGTCGATCAAGTAGGGGCCATCGCCTTGAACGGCCGTTGGATAGCTTTGTGTAAGGCTGCGATGAAAGACGTGGCTCATGATCCCCTCCGGATGATTTTCGCAAATAATATGTGCATAAAATTCAATTGCAATATTTTTTTGCTCTGGAGAATCCGGTCGATCGCTGCAAAAATAGCCACAAAGACCAATAAAATCTGGTTATGCCCTGTAATTGCAGGTGCCAAATCATCCGCAAAATTTATTTGCAGTTATAATATTTGCACGTATATTTTGCATCAAAGCATACGTTTCGTGCGCCTCCTCTCCAGGTGGCTAGCCGGGCCTACAACAAAAACAGTGGAGTGAATCGCCTTGGATCACTCGAAAAACAGACTGCCGCTACCCCAACCGCCCCGGGATTGCCCTGGGGTTTGTACTCACCTGAAGAGAAAACACGCATGAGAAACCTTCTGAAGGCATCACTGGCTGTAATGGCACTGGTCGGCGCATCGGGCTGCTTTGCCGCTGGCAAGGAACTGCTCGTGGCAACGGACACGGCGTTCGTACCTTTCGAGTTCAAACAGGGCAACGAATACGTCGGTTTCGACATCGACCTGTGGGCAGCGATCGCCAAGGAAATGGGCGTCACTTACAAGCTCAAACCGATGGACTTCAACGGCATCATTCCCGCCCTGCAGACCCACAACGTCGATGTTGCGCTGGCCGGCATCACCATCAAGGAAGAACGCAAACAGGCCATCGATTTCAGCGACGGCTACTACGACAGCGGCTTCCTGTTGATGGTCAAAAGCGACAATGACGCGATCAAGGGAGAAGCGGATATCGCCGGCAAGACCCTGGCGGTGAAGAGCGGTACCTCGGCAGCCGACTATGCCAAGGCCAACCTGAAGGCCAGCGATCTGCGACAGTTCCCCAATATCGACAATGCCTATCTGGAACTGCGCACCGGTCGCGTCGACGCCGCCATGCACGACACGCCAAACGTTTTGTACTACATCAAGACGGCGGGTGAAGGCCAGGTCAAAGCCGTCGGCCAACAGATGATGGCCCAGCAATATGGCATTGCGTTTCCCAAGGGCAGCGAGTTGCGCGAACAGGTCAATGCGGCACTGAAGAAGGTCCGTGACAACGGCACCTATGCGCAGATCTACCGCAAGTGGTTCGGCACCGATCCGCAGTAACTCCCCTGCCCTTCATTAAAAAAGAGAATTCAGCATGCATTTCCAATGGAGCGCCATCTGGGATGCGCTGCCGGTACTGCTCGAGGGCGCCAAGCTGACCTTGTGGATCTCGATCCTGGGTCTGATCGGTGGCGCCATCATCTGCGTAGTCGCGGGCTTTGCCCGCGCCTACGGCGGTTTTCTCAGCAGCCGTGTTGCGCTCGTTTTCATCGAACTGATTCGTGGCACTCCGATCATGGTGCAGGTCATGTTCATCTACTTCGCCCTGCCAATGATGGTGCCGGTGCGCATCGATCCGTTCAGCGCGGCGGTGGTGACCATCATGCTCAACTCCGGCGCCTACATTGCCGAAATCACCCGCGGTGCGGTGCTGTCGATCAACCGTGGATTTCGCGAGGCCGGACTGGCGCTGGGATTATCCGGCAGAGACACGCTGCGCTACGTCATTGCGCCGCTGGCCTTCCGGCGGATGATCCCGGCGCTGGGCAACCAGTGGATCGTCAGCATCAAGGACACTTCACTGTTCATTGTCATTGGTGTCGCTGAACTGACCCGCCAGGGGCAGGAAGTCATTGCCGGTAATTTCCGCGCGATGGAAATCTGGTCGGCGGTGGCCATCATCTATCTGATCATCACCCTGGTATTGAGTTACGTGCTGCGGCGCATGGAATCGAGGTTGAAAATCCTATGATCGAGTTCAAAGGTGTCTCCAAGCACTTTGGCAGTACTCAAGTGCTGCATGACAACCTGAAGATTTCCAGCGGCGAAGTGGTCGTGATCATTGGCCCGTCTGGATCAGGCAAGTCGACGCTGTTGCGCTGCATCAACAAGCTCGAAGAGATTAGCGCGGGCCAGTTGATCGTCGATGGACTGGAGGTCAACAACCCCAAGGTCGATGAGCGGCTGATTCGCCAGGAAGCCGGAATGGTTTTCCAGCAGTTTCACCTGTTCCCGCAGATGACCGCACTGCAGAACGTGGCCTTCGGCCCGGTGCGGGTGCGTGGCGCCAGCCGTGCGGAAGCCGAGGCAATCGCCGCCGGGCTTCTGGCAAAAGTCGGCCTCGCCGAGCGGGCCAATCACTACCCGTCCGAATTGTCCGGTGGTCAGCAACAGCGAGTGGCCATTGCCCGTGCGCTGGCGGTCAAGCCCAAGCTGATGCTGTTCGACGAGCCGACTTCGGCACTGGACCCGGAGTTGCGTCATGAAGTGCTCACCGTCATGAAGTCGCTGGCCGAGGAAGGCATGACCATGGTGATCGTCACCCATGAAGTGGACTTTGCCCGCAAGGTCGCCACTCGACTGATCTTTATCGACAAGGGCCGAATCGCCGAGGACGGGCCACCCGCCACGCTGATCGCCAACCCTCCCAGCCCGCGCCTGCGGGAATTTCTACAGCACGTATCCTGAGGAGACGTCATGACGTTGTCCCAAATTCATCTTGAAGGCGACGCGCACGCGATAGGTCATGGCCTCGGTGTCTTCGGGCGTGATGCCGTGCATCGGCACTTGCGTCCACTGGCACTCTGGCAATACCTGGCTTCGCTGGCGCAAACGCCAGCCGCCGCGCAGATGCGTCAAGCCGTGCAAACAGCGTTTCCTCGTTACTGGCAGGAAATCGAAGGACTGGCCGCTGGCTTGCAACTGCCGTTCAATGAAGTGTTCATGTGGAACTGCCGGGGTGACTTCGTTCACCCGCAAAGCGTGGATGGCTGCACCACGGTGTTCGGTCCTGCTGGGGGCGGCACGCTGATCGCTCACAATGAGGACGGCTTGCCACAACTCAGGGGAAGCTGCGCATTCGCCCATGTCAAACCCGAGTCAGGCCTGGCGTTCAGCAGCTTTGTCTATCCGGGTTCTTTGCCTGGACATACACTGGCCGTCAACGAGCGCGGACTGGTGGCGACCGTCAACAACATTCGCCCAGCGAGCATTCCAGCCGGCATCCCTCGACAGATCCTGGGCCGCGCAACGCTTGACGCCCACACCCTCCAGGAAGCGATTGCGATAGTGACCCGAACCGACCGCGCCGGTGCGTTTCACCA
Source organism: Pseudomonas laurylsulfatiphila (assembly GCF_002934665.1). GTDB lineage: Bacteria > Pseudomonadota > Gammaproteobacteria > Pseudomonadales > Pseudomonadaceae > Aquipseudomonas > Aquipseudomonas laurylsulfatiphila. The sequence goes on from NZ_NIRS01000002.1 coordinate 38,477, forward strand.
TACGTTCGGCCAGGCCGGGAGCCATCGGGTCGTCAGTGTCGAGGCCAGCGCCGAAGGCAGTGCCATCAGGGAGGTGCGCAGGCCGGGCGGGCATTCGAACCACCTGATCGCACCGTCGCTGAACCGGGTCCCTCAACGCATCACCGCCAGCTCGGGCGCCCGGCAACGATGCGTAGACCAACAGTTGCAGCAGGTACCTGGCGATCTGGATGCGGATTTGTCTTTGGGTATACTGCGCGACACTTCGGGTGGGCACCTGCCTGTGTACCGCACCGCCGCCGATGATCCGGACGATGAAAACACCTTGGCCACCGGGGTTTTCCTGATCAGCGCCAGCGCTGTAAAGTGGCGGATTCATACAAAGCCAGACACCGGCCGACCCGATATCGAGGGCGTAGTACTCAACCCTCTCGGCCAAAGTTAGCGCTATGAGAAAAACAGGATGCCCCGGAGAAAAGCTGTCCCGGGCACTCTGGTGAAAACCACGCCAGGGGTAGTCTTCGCGATGACCCCTGGCGCGGTAGAATGACCAGTTTTCACGCGTCGCAGCACCGATTTCCCAAGCACTCAAGGTCGAGTGGCGACCGCCCAACAGCTTATGGATGCCCCTGATGACTATTGCCCCGGCAGAATTACCTGACACTTTGAATGGCCTCAAGCAATTGCTCGAAGCCATCGAACGGCGCGAGGTGGATATCGCCTTGGGCAGCAGCTCCAGGCGCGTATTGATGGCGCTGATCGAGTCGCCGCAACGCACCGCTGTATCTTCGATCAGTGAGCTGGCGGAGCAACTGGACGTCAACGCCTCGACGCTGTCCCGGCTGGCACAACGCCTGGGCTATGGCGGCTTCAGCAAATTGCAGGACGTCTTTCGCCGGGAGATCACCGAAGGCAAGCATTTCTACAGTGACCAGGCCTCGCAACTGGTGGTCAATGCGGGTGACAAGGACATCCTCAATCAGTTGACTCGCCTGGGTCGTCAGGAAAGCGCAAACATCGCCAGCATGATCGAGCAGGTTGATCCCGACGTGTTTGTCCAGACCGTCGAGTTGCTGGCCAGTGCCCACCGGGTACGGATCCACGGTATGCGCCAATTCAATTCGCTCGCGCTCTTCATGTCCTACGGCCTGGGCATGTTGCGCCCGGATGTGGCGGCGCTTGATTCCAGTCGCCAGGGTGTGGCGGATGCCCTTGCGCAACTGGATGTGGGCGATGTACTGGTGGTGTCCAGCTGCTTTCCCTACACCCCCAGCGTGCTCGCCACTGCCGAAGTGGCTGCCCGCCACGGGATCAGGGTCATTGCGCTGACCGACTCATCCAGCTCGCCGCTGGCCAAGGTTGCATTGCACAGCTTCTATGTACCCAACCACAGTCTGTTCTTCAGCAACAGCATGTGCGCCTTCATGTTGCTGGCGCAGGCGTTGTTGAGTGCCGTTGCCAGCAAGCTGGGCGAGGCGTCCGTTTCAGCGTTGAAACATCGTGAAAGCCTGATCGACGAACTCAACGCTTCGCTGTAAGGCCGGGTCTGGAGGTTCGAGTACTGAATCACCTCTGCTATCTGCAATGCTCAAATCGCACTTTCTTGCAGACTGCACGCCCCAGTGGATGAACACGGATCGCAAGTCCTTGTTTACCGGCGTATTGGCTGGCCGATGCCTTTGGCACAGGAAATGCGATAGCTACCGGGACGCCTCAATGCCACACCCCGTTGAGGCTCAATTCCACGCTAGCTGAGGCAGCCAACATGAACGCGATTGACCTTCTGAAAGCCGATCATCAAACCGTGAAAGCCATTCTTGCTCAATTGAGCGAATCGACTGATAAAGCGATCAAGAAACGCACTGACCTCCTGGATAAGCTGGAGATGGAGATTTCCATCCATACAAAACTGGAAGAAGAAATCCTCTACCCAGCCTTCAAGGCGGCCGGGACCAAGGAGCAGGACGTCTTGTACTTCGAAGCGAAGGAAGAACATCGCACCGTCGACTCGCTGGTATTACCGGATCTGAAGCAGACTGATCCGGGCACGCCGGAATTTGCCGGGCGGGTGAAGGTCGTCAAAGAGCTGCTGGAGCACCACATTGAAGAGGAGGAAACCGAAATGTTTCCTCAGGCGAAAAAACTATTGGGAAAATCCAGGCTCGACGACCTCGGCGAGCAAATGGAAGCGATGAAAGCCAGTTGCAAGAAGGAATGGGCCGCAACCCATATGGCAGCCTGACGCCTGCCCGGTCGCGAAGTCCTGTCTACAGCCGTAATACTTAAGGACGAACACTGTAACTGTGGCGAGGGAGCTTGTCGGATCGCCGCACCGTCCCGCTGGACTGTGCAGCAGTCCCATTAGGGCCGCTACGCGCCCCAGCGGGAGCAAGCTCCCTCGCCACAGGTTGCTTATTTTTTTGCATAGGTATAGGGGGTATGCCTATCATGCGCAAAGCATAGGTAGGGGGGGTATCCATCCAATGGGCCATATCGCAGCAAACAAAGACGATCTTCTCAAGCGTGTAAAACGTATTGCCGGACAAATCCAGGCCGTTGAACGCGCATTGGAATCGGATCTCGATTGCGCCAGGACACTGCACCTTGTGGCCGCCACTCGCGGCGCCATCAACGGCTTGATGGAAGAAATCATCGAGGACCACGCGCGTGAACATGTCGCGAACCCTGCCCTGAGCGAAGCAGAGCGCAACAAGGGCGTCGAGGAGTTGCTTGAAGCCATTCGCCGTTACTCCAAGTGAACATATCCAGGTAGACATCATGAGCAGCCCCCACATCAACTACAGGCACGACCACGTGTTCCTTGGCCCGGCGCACGACGAAAATGCCAGGCGCACGCTTTGGGTTGTGGCATTGACCCTTGTGATGATGGTTGGCGAGATCACCGCCGGGTACATCACGGGCTCGATGGCGCTACTGGCCGATGGTTTTCACATGGCAACCCATGCCGGTGCATTGGGCATCGCGGCGGCCGCTTACGGATACGCAAAGCGCCATGCCTACAGCCAGCGCTACAGTTTCGGTACCGGAAAGGTTGGAGACTTGGGCGGGTTCGCCTCGGCGCTGATCCTCGGCATGGTCGCCCTGGGCATCGGCGTTGAGTCTGTCATGCGCCTCTTGCAACCAACGCAAGTTCAGTTCGGCACCGCGACGCTCATCGTGATTGCCGGTCTGATCGTCAACGTCATCAGTGCCCTGCTGCTGGGCTACGATCATAGTCATGGGCACAGTCATGGGCACGATCATGATGATCACGGCTATGCCCATGCCCATGCCCATCACGGCAACGACAACAACCTGAAATCCGCCTACGTCCATGTCATCGCAGACGCGCTGACTTCGGTGCTGGCCATTGTTGCACTGCTCGCCGGCCGGTATCTGGGCTGGGTATGGCTGGACCCGGTGATGGGCATCGTCGGCGCCATCGTTATCGCGCGTTGGGCCTGGACCTTGATGGGGACCACCGCAGGTGTGCTGCTCGATCAGACCGATGCGCACGTTGCCGAGGAAATCCGCGAACGGGTCGAGAAACCGGGGGATGCCACCATCACGGACTTGCACGTCTGGCGAATCGGGCCGCAAGCCCATGCGGCCATCGTCAGCGTCCTTGGCGAAGCCACGGCGAGCGCCGACAGCATTCGTGAACGTCTTAAACCTGTGCACGAAGTCAGCCACCTGACGGTCGAGTTTCGACCGGCCTGATCCCGCATCTCCCCACTCTTGTCTCCAAAGGAACCCCTAATAATGCCACCAGGGAAACGTGAACTGGCGCGGATCGAACGCCGGTTGATCACCACGCTCACCGAAGCGTGCGAAACAGCCAAAGGTGAAATCAAAGGCTTTACCTGGCTCACCCACACCGCTGACTTGAATGCGTTGACTGAAACCCTGAAGGTCATCTGGGTGTTCGAAACTCTGGCTGACAGGCAGCTCGCCCAGGTTGACGCGAAGGCGCGCATCCTTGAGTTGACGGCCATCGCGTTGAATGAGGCCAACATCGACCTGACCCCTTCAGACCGCACTGTCCGCTTCGACTCTGAGCAAGAGTGCCAACGCACTCACGGCGGCGACTGGAAAAGTCGCCTGGCTCAATCACGGATGGCCAAAGGTGACTGAAAATGGCTAAGGAAATCGAAAACCCGTGCATTGCCGTTTGCCAACTCAGTGGTGATCTGTGTGTCAGTTGCGGGCGAAGCAAGGAAGACATCAGAAAGTGGAAACGCATGAAGCGGCCTGAAAAAATGGCCGCTGTGCAACGGGCGAATGTGCGCTTGAAAGGGCTCAGGAAAGCACAGGGTTAATCACTTCCTCAGCATTCAACAGTCGATGCAAGCGGTAACCAGACGCACACTTCGAATCCGTCCCGTCGACCTGTTGCAGGGGAGATCAATTTCATTCTCGCGTTGACCCCCTGCACTATGGTTTTGGCAATCGCCAACCCCAGCCCTGAACCGCTGATTTCACTGTTTCCCCGCACAAAGCGCTCGGTGAGCCTCTGCAATACCGGCTCAGGCACCGGCGGGCCACCATTGACTACCCGCAGCAGCGCCTGGTCGGTGAGGCTGACTTCGACCGGTTGATCCGCGGTGCCATACTTGAGCGCATTCTCGATCAGGTTGCGCAACAGGATTGCAAAAGCGTCCGGATCAATCGTCGAGTACACGCTCGTCCGGGTTGGCAGGTGCAACTCGATTCGGTGCCCACCGCTGTGGTTCCACTCATCAACCACATGCGCCAACAACGGAATGAGGTCCTGGGGCGCTTCGGACAACAGCCCACCCCCCTCGGCCTTGGCCAGTTGCATGAGTTTTTCCGAGAGCCGCGTCAGTTCGCGCAACGCGCTTTCAATTTTAGCTGCGCGTAACCGCAACGGGCCTTCGGGCGCTTCGTGACGCAAACGCTGGATCTGCGCCAGGGTCGCGGCCAGTGGTGTGCGCAGTTCATGGGCGCTGTTGGCAGTAAAGCTGCGCTCGGTCTCCAAGGCCTTGCGCAAACGCTCCAGCAGGTGGTTGACCGCTTCGGCCAACGGATTGATTTCGGCCGGCAGGCGGGCCACCTGGATCGGCGACAGATCCCCCACGCCCCGAGCCTCCACTGCACGGCGATAGGCCAATACACTGCGCAGGCTGATGCGCACAAACATCCAGGTGCCAAACAGGCTGATGGGAATCAACGCCAATAACGGCAACAACAAGGCAAGCAACGCTTCGCGTGCCGCTTCACGGCGATGCTCAAGCGGTTCGGCAATTTCGATAAACACCGTTTGACGCAGCGCGCTGGCGGCGTACAGGCGGTATTTTTTAGTGGTTGAAAAGCCTTCGGCCGGTTGTTGGTTGAAGATCTTCGGGTTGGCGTCGTGGGACTGCATCAGGATCTGGCCCTTGGCATCGCGCACCAGATACGTCAGGTATTCCTTGTGCATTTTCAGGGTGGCGACATGCTGTGCCTCACGGGGATTTTCCCGGTTGCTGATTTCCAGCACCGCCAGGGGCAGGATGCGCTGCGCGGTCTCCTCCAGCGCACTGTCGAACGCCTCGTTCAATTCATGTTGCACCACCAGCCAGGCACCGACGGTTGCCGCCAGCCACAGTAAGGTCGTGCCCAAGGTCAGCCCCAGGCCGAGACGTTTTTGCAGGCTTGACGACGGCTTCATGCGCACACCAACCGGTAGCCCATGCCCCGCACGGTTTCTATCAGGTCGCGCCCGAGTTTTTTACGCAGACGGCTGATATAGACCTCGATGGTATTGCTCTCGATTTCGGCGCCGAAGGCATATAGCCGCTCTTCCAGCTGCGACTTGGACAGCAGCGCGCTGGGGCGCTGCACAAATGCCTCGAACAGCGCCCACTCGCGCGCCGTGAGGTCCACCGTCGCGCCAGCCCGCTGCACTGTGCGTGCACTCATGTCGACCTGCAGATCACCGAGCTTGATCTGTGGATTGGGGTTGCCGCTGTAACGCCGGGCCACCGCCGCCACACGGGCCGAGAGCTCAAACAGGTCGAACGGTTTGACCAGGTAGTCGTCGGCTCCGGCGTTGAGGCCCGCGATACGATCGGAAATCTGATCCTGGGCAGTCAGGATAATCACCGGCGTCACATCCCCTGCCGAGCGTTGCTGACGCAAAAAATCCAGCCCGCGACCGTCCGGGAGCATCAGATCCAGCAGGATCAGGTCGTAAGGCGTGGTGCGTACGCTGTTGCGCGCATGGTCCAGGCGCTGCACCCAATCGACCGCGTGGCCGTCATCGGCGATCTGCTCGCGCACCGCCTCCCCCAATCCCGGTGCGTCCTCGACCAATAAAACCCGCATCTGGCCCCTCCTGTGATGGTTGTCGTGCAGCACCTTAATCGCCTTACCTGACGTGAATCTGAAGATTCAGCTGGTTGTCAGGAATGCACCTTAGGGTATGCCACAGACGCCGACCTCGACGGGAGACAGATCATGAAATCAGTTTTTATTGCCAATGCCACGCTGGTGAGCCTGCTGCTCAGCGGTTACGCCCTGGCCGATGACGACTGCAGCGACCCGGTGAGCGACTGGCAACCGCGCGAAACCTTGCGTCAGCAGGTAGAGCGACAGTATGGCTGGAGCGTGCAGCGCATCAAGGTCGACGACGGTTGTTATGAGCTCAAGGGGTTGGACCGCAAAGGCAATGCCATCGAAGCCAGCTATTCACCGGCATCACTGCGCCTGCACACACTCGAGATCCATTTCCGGGACGACGGCGATGCCAGGGATTACCTCGGCAGCCCGCTCACCGAATGACACCTCGCCTGTCGATGAGTTTTTCCTGCGCTTCAGGTTGCTGTCAGCAAGCAGGTCCAGGCTCTCGACCTAACGATCAAAAGGACACCGCCATGAAAAAGATCATCACAGCAACTTGCCTCGCAGGGGCCATTGCCCTGCCGGGACTGGCCCAGGCCCGTGAGGTGACCTTGACCACACAGCTCAAGGACTACGGCGGCAATGATGCCTATCTGGCGATCTACGTCACCGACGCCAATGGCCAATACCAGAAAACCCTCTGGGTGGCCGGCAAGAAGGCCAAATATTACAAACACCTGGGCGATTGGGTTCGTGGCAGTGGGATGAACCCGAGCGAGTTTGACGGCGTCAGCGGCGCCAGTGTCGGCAGTGGGCGCACGCTCAAAGTCAGCGTCGAACTGGCAGACACCCTGATTGATGCCGGGTATCAGATCCGTATCGACAGCGCCGTCGAGGACAAACGTGACGCCCGCGCCGATGTCAGCGTGCCCCTGACGTCCAAGGGCGCAGGCAAGCAGGCAACCGGCAGTAGCTACGTCGACTCCTTTACTTACGATCTGTAGCACCCGCCAATTCTGGAGGCTGAACATGCTTCGTCAGTTCCATTCCCTGCCTGGCCTGATCGCCGCCCTGTTGGTCATGCTGTTGGCCATCAGCGGCGCGATCCTGTCTGTCGACCCGGCCCTGGAACGCCTGCACAGCACGCCCTCGCCTGCCGGACAACAAAACGTCGGCCAACTGGCCGGGCGCGTTGCCAGCCACTTTCCGGGCGTGGAGCAGATCCAGCGCACGGCGTCCGGCACGGTGATCGTTTACTACAACCAGAACGGCCAGGCCGGGGCGGAAAAGGTCGACCCACTGACCGGCGAAGGCCTCGTACCTTACGAGCCATCCGCGTTCTCACGTTGGGTGAAAGACCTGCACCGCTCGCTGTTCCTTGGCACGCCGGGCCATGGCGTGTCAGGTGTCGGTGCGCTGTTCATGCTGATGCTGTCGGTGTCCGGTGCGCTATTGCTGGCCCGGCGCCTGGGCGGCTGGCGTAACCTGCTGCAGCCACTGCGGGGCACCTTCAGTCAGCGCTGGCATGCTGAAGTCGGGCGACTGGCACTGCTCGGGCTGCTGCTGTCAGCATTGAGCGGGCTCTACATGTCCGCCACCACTTTTGGTTTTATCGCCGACGGCAGTCAAAGTGAACCTGCCTTCCCCGCCCATGTCAGCGCCGGCCCGGCCTTGCCGGTGGCGAACCTGCAAGCCTTGCAGGCCACCGACCTGAATGACTTGCGCGAACTGGTCTTTCCGAGTCCCGGCAACCCGAGGGACGTGTTTTCCCTGCGCACGGCCCAGGGCGACGGCTACGTGGATCAGGCCAGCGGCGCCTTGCTGTCCTATCAAGCTCACGACTCGATGCACAACCTCTACCAATTGATCTATCAGCTGCACACCGGCGAAGGTCTCTGGTGGCTGGGCCTGCCGCTCGGGCTCTGTGCCCTCTGCGTACCGTTGATGAGCGTGACCGGCATTCTGTTGTGGTGGCGACGCCGCAAGTCTGGCCCGAACATCCGCCACAACAGCCCGGCCCACTGCGCCGACAGCGTGATTCTGGTGGGCAGCGAAAACAACAGCACCTGGGGTTTTGCCAAAACCTTGCACGACGCCTTGCACCAGAGTGGCCACCAGGTGCACAGCGCGGCTATGAATGAATGGAGCGGCGATTGCCGCAATGCCCAACGGGTGTTCATCCTCACCGCAACCCACGGTGACGGCGATGCACCGGCCTCGGCTTCGCGGTTCCTGGCGCGGCTGGCCAAAACCGGCCTCAAGCCGGGCCTGCCCTATGCAGTGCTGGGCATGGGCGACCGCCAGTTTGCGCAGTTCTGCCAGTATGCCCATCAAGTGCAGGACGCGATGTTGCAGGCCGGTGGCTCGCCCTTGCTGGGGCTGGAAACCGTCAACCGCCAGTCACCTCAGGAATTTGCGCGCTGGGGCCACTCGCTGGGCGAAGTGTTGGGGCAGGATCTGGTGCTGGTTCACACCCCGCAGCCGCCGCGCAAGCATCAATTGCAGCTGACAGAGCGGATTGCCTATGGCGAACAGGTGAATGCGCCGACCCACGTACTGCGCTTCAAAGCCTGCGGCGAGCTGCCGGGCTTTCTGGTCGGTGACCTGGTCGGGATTCTGCCCCCGGGCAGCCCGATCCCGCGTTTCTACTCGCTGGCCAGCGGTTCCCAGGACGGCGTGCTGGAGATCTGTGTGCGTAAACACAACGGTGGCATGTGCTCGGAATTCCTTCATGGCCTGACCATCGGCGCGCACATCGAAGCTTTCATCCAGCCCAACCCGCAATTTCGGCCGGCATCGGGCACGCACCCGGTAATCCTGATCGGCGCCGGCACCGGCATTGGTCCTCTGGCCGGGTTTATTCGCAACAACAAAGCCCGACACCCAATGCACCTGTATTGGGGCGGGCGCAACCCGGCCTCGGACTTTCTCTATGAACCGGAGCTCAACCAATACTTGTCGGACCGACGCCTGACGGCACTGCGCGCGGCCTTCTCTCAGGTTCAGGACCGTTGCTACGTGCAAGACCGACTGATCGGCGATGCCCTGGCCTTGCGCCGGTTGATTGAAAAAGGTGCCCAGGTGCTGGTTTGTGGCAGTCGCGAAATGGCCAAGGGCGTGATGCAGGCCCTCGATGAAGTGATGGCGCCTCTGAACCTGAGTGTGCTGACCCTCAAGGCACAAGGACGCTACCGTGAAGACGTCTACTGAGTTGCAACGCTACAGCCTGAACGGCGAAACCATGGGCACCCGCTACACCGCCCTGTTTTATGCCGAAGCCGGGATCGATACCGACGAAATTGGCCATCGCCTGGCGCGTGCCGTAACCCGGGTGGACCAGCAAATGTCCACTTGGAAACCCGACTCGGACCTCAACCGCCTCAATGCCGCCCCCGAGCAGGAATGGGTGCCCGTGCCCAAGGAACTGGCCACGGTACTGTCAGCAGCACTGCGCGTCAGTCAGCAATCCGGCGGCGCCTTCGACATTGCTGTCGGCGACCTGGTTAACGCCTGGGGGTTCGGCCCCGGGGAGCAAAGGGTCACGGAGCAGGCGATGGGCTCGATTGCGCCGCGCCCCCGACTGTCAGCCAGCGCCGCGTTGGTGGTTGAGCCCCAACGCAATCAGGCGCGCAAGCGCGCGCCGTTGAACCTTGACTTGAGTGGCATCGCCAAAGGTTTTGGCGTGGATGAACTGGCCCGCTGCCTGGAAGGTTTGGGCATCGACCGCTATCTGGTCGGCATCGATGGCGAGATGCGCGCCCGGGGCGTCAAACCTGACGGCCAGTGCTGGGCCGTGGCCCTGGAAAAGCCCAATCGGGGCGTGCGAGAAGTCATGGGCGTGATGGAGCTTAGCGATGCCGCAATCGCCACCTCCGGGGACTATCGACACTGGATCGATGTGGCCGGTCAGTCCTATGCTCATACCATGAACCCGGCCACCGGCACGCCGCTGTGCAACCCGCTCGCCGCCGTCACCGTGGTGGCAGCCTCGTGCATGCTCGCCGATGCCTGGGCCACGGCGTTAATGGTGCTGGGCGAAACCGAGGGCCCACGTCTGGCTCAAGAACGCGGGATGGACGCGCTGTTCGTGCTGCGCGAGGGTGCACAGTTCAAAGAAGTATCCATTGTCGGCGGCCGTTTGCAGGCGCAGATTGAAACCCGCTGACGCCGAGTGCCGGCCCGCTCCGAACCCGTCCGATGTGAACCGCCTAACGACAGTGAGTCCCGTTAAACAATGAAATTCATGCACAGGCACACCGAGGCACACCGAAGCGATCGTATCGGCTGGCTGCGCGCTGCCGTCCTTGGGGCCAACGACGGGATTGTCTCTACCGCCAGCCTGTTGATCGGCGTCGCGGCCGCCAACGCCAGCCACGCCACGTTGCTGGTTACCGGTATGGCAGGGCTGATGGCCGGTGCCATGTCCATGGCCGCTGGCGAGTACATTTCCGTGCACTCCCAGGCCGATACCGAGCGGGCCGATCTGTCCCGGGAACGGGCAGAACTGGCGAGCGACCCGAAAGCCGAGCACATCGAGCTTGCCAACATCTACATGCATCGCGGCGTATCACCCGAACTGGCGCATCAAGTGGCCGATCAATTGATGGCCCATGACGCACTGGGCTCTCATGCCCGGGACGAGTTGGGCATCAGCGCCACCCTCACCGCCAAACCCTTGCAGGCCGCCCTGGCCTCCGCCGCCAGTTTCGTGGTGGGCGCCGCGTTGCCCCTGGCCGTGACTTTTTTCGCCCCGGCGCACAGCGTCGGGCCCTGGATATCGGCCATGTCATTAGTGTTTCTCGGGACATTGGGCGCCATTGCCGCCAAGGCTGGCGGGGCCAACGTCATGACCGGCGCCTGGCGGGTAACATTCTGGGGGGCTCTGGCCATGGGGATTACGGCACTGGTGGGGCACGTGTTTGGCGCAGTGGTCTAGCGGGCGACTGCGTTGACCTCAGAGTTTGATTGCGCGCTTTGATCAAGCGCGCAGGTTCAAGGTTTTCTTTTGCAGTGCGACTCGGGCGCACCGTATCCCCACGTGATTGTCGTCTCGGCCTGATGCTCCCAAAGGGTCTCATTGCGCCCAAGGTATTTAATGCCACTGCCGCCTGGCTGCTGGTACATCAGCGATACGCTATCGCCACGCTCGGCGATCAATGTCGGCGGATCGGTGTTGAAGAACATGGCCGTAACCTCGTTAGCCGGGTTGCCGTCGCACTCGTAGTAAACAGGCCCTGTGTCCGCTACCAGTCGGTACCGTGCCTGCAACTCGGCGATGCGGCGCTGGTATTCCAGGCGTAAGCAGGCACCCGCGTCATCGCTCTTCCAGCAGTCATCGCGCCCCTTGATCCAACCACGTTGCTCTGCTTTCAGCGTGGGAGGATGCTCGTTGCCGGCCTTGATACTCGCACTGGCATAAACTTGCGACAGCTTGCGATCGAGTGCGGACAAGTCCTTGTCTTCACAGATCATAGCCTCGATACCCCCGGGCTCCACCTTGGCGCAATCGTAAGAAGGGCCAGGAGTCACATTGACCGTCAGGGGTTTTCCGGCGTCGCTCCCGGTCGCCTGCATCGCCTTGGTCTGCTGGTCAATGTACATGCACCACTCTTCGGAGCTTCGTTCAGGGACGTCTGCCCCACCACGAACCCCTGCTTTGAATTCGATCACCGATTTCCATTCGTCGGAGCCAATATCAGGCCCGTGCCCTTGCGCATCGGCGGTTTGCAGTCTCTTGTCGATCGCTTGGTACCAAGCGTCAGAGCATAGGGATTGCGCCTGGGCAAATCCCGTGGTGGCAACAACAAAAAGCAAGGCAAGATACTGGGTCATGTGCAGTCCTTTTTGATCCGGGCAGTCGTCAAACAACGGCATAGGCCGGATACTCCGTCAACGAGCAGATCTTTGCGAGTTTCGCAGATCATCCGTCGGGTCGACCACAACGGGCTTGTTATAATCAGCAAGAACGAACAGAAACACGACAATTGAATACCTGACCGCCAGCGCTGGAATGAAGCACTCAATGAAGCGTCCAGGGTTAAAAAAGGACTTATCGCAGAATGTGGCCACATCTTGCTCCGACCCTTCTGACGTGCATCCTCCAACTGCTGGCATCGAGCGCCAACGCCGCACAGCAGACGCATGAAACGCTGACGATCATGGTAGAAGATGCTGCCGCGCCCTGGTCAAACAGCGACGGTACAGGTTACGCCAACGACGTGGTCCTCGCCGCCTTCAAAGAGATGGCCGTGGAAGCCAGGTTAAAAGTAGTGCCCTATTCACGCTGTAAGTACATGGTGCTCAACGGCCAGGTCGCTGCTTGCTTCAACATGAGCTGGCAACCCGAATTCCAGGGCAAGGTCAAACTGGCGGCGCGACCGATATTCAACGTCAGTAACGATGTTTTTGAATCCATCAAGACCCCCTTGCCGAAGCCCCCGGACGGTCAATGTAATTTGCCGCCCGGCACCGTCGTCGGCATCACCAGAGATTACGAATACTCAGCCCAGGTCATGGCACTCCAGGCTTCAGGGGTCGAGTTCGAAAATTCCCTTTCAGACTTGACGAGCCTCCAAAAACTCGCTGCTCGACGCTTTCAGGCAGCCGTGATCATGAGCAACGACCTCGAGGTCAGAAACCGAAAGGCTCAGCAGTCCGGGACAGAAGATACCGTGCGCTTCGCCTTCAATTGCGGCCTGGTGGACTCGACGATAGGTTTTAGCCTGTCCCATCCAGACGGATTGCGCGCACTGGAAATGTATGACGAGGGCTATCGACGCATCGAGGCCAACGGTGTGCTTGAGAGGCTTCACCAGCGCTGGTTTCCTGAGTAGTGAATTGCCCAGGGTTTCATGGAATGAGGTTCTTCACGCATCCCCGGGAAACTGTAGGAGCCAGCCTGCCGGCGATGGACTCAAGTGCGCCGCGTTCATCCAGCTCACCCGCGTAATCGTTAACGACCATCGCTGGCAAGCCAGCTCCTACAAGTGACCGCGTCCTGTAGGAGCCAGCTTGCTGGCGATGGACTCCAGTGCGCCGCGTTTATCCAGTTCAAACGCGTTATCGTTAACGACCATCGCTGCGATGCGGCGACCCGACAAGCCAGCTCCTACAAAGGACCGCGTTTACCCGGTTCAAACGCGTTATCGTTAACGCCCGTCGCGGGCAAGCCAGCTCCCACAAGTGACCTCCAGGCCTGGGCACTACAAACCTTCATTGAAACGGAACGAAGCGCCATAAGCCGACGCTGGCAAATGGTTCGAACCGTCACCCCGTAATCGCGAGCGAAAGGTGCCGCTTTGCGGTTGGGTGCGGTAGAGCCCGCGTTTCTGCAATTCAGGGATCACCAGTTCTACGAAATCCTCAAGACTGCCCGGGCTGATCAGCGGGTTAATCATGTAACCGCTGGTACCGGATATCCTTGCGTGTTCCTCAATGCGTTCGGCCACCTGTTGAGGGGTGCCCACGAGAATAAGATCACTGCCTCGGGTGACGTTGGCAAAACGCTGTTTGACGTCACCTGCCGTCAACGGTTTACCACTGCCGTCGGGATGCATCACATAGGAGGTCATGCCCTCGGTGTGGGTGGAAAGCGCCTCACTGTCGGCATAGCGGCCGATATCAATGCCGGTGTCGCCCGCGTAACTGACCAGTTGCGCCTGCAAGTGATAGTTGCTTTGCAGTTCGTCGTATTTGCGTTGAGCCTCAATCTCGGTTTTCGCGGTGACGATACGCAGTACTGTCAGGGACTTCACATCATCACGCTGACGGCCACGTGCTTGAGCCTTGGCCCAGATTTCCTCCAGCCCCAGGCGAATTTCCTGCGGGTTGGACTTGGCAATGAAGATCAATTCGGCGTGCTTGGCGGCGAACTCACGACCGCGCCCCGACCAGCCCGCCTGAATCAACAAAGGCGTCCGCTGCGGCGATGGGGACGTCAAATGCGGCCCGGCCACCCGGTAATGCTCACCCACATGATTGATCGGCCGCACGCGCTCTCCCCGAGCGTAGAGTTGGCGCGCCTTGTCCGCGACCACGGCGTCGTCGGCCCAACTGCCCTCCCAGAGTTTGTAGACCACATCAAGAAACTCTTCGGCACGTTCATAGCGGTCATCGTGCTTGATCATCTGCTCCAGGCCGAAGTTGCGGGCGGCGCTGGACAGGTAGGAGGTGACGATGTTCCAGCCGACCCGGCCGTTGGTGAGGTGATCCAGCGTGCTGAAGCGTCGGGCATGGGTAAAGGGATGTTCGTAGCTGGTGGTCACGGTAACGCCAAAGGCCAGGTTTTCCGTAGCGGCGGCCAATGCCGGAATGATCATCAACGGATCGTTCGCCGGGGCTTCCACGGCCCACTTCATCGCCGCATCGGCGTTGCCACCAAATACATCGTAGAAGCCCAGCACATCACCAAAAAACAGCATGTCGAGGTGAGCCTGATCGGCAATGCGTGCCAGGTTCGACCAATAGCCCAGAGAATTGATCGCCAGTCGTTCGTCAGCGGGATGGGTCCAAAGGCTTGGCGCGCCGCCACAGCCCACACTGGCTTGCTCATAGAGCGCAAACAAAAGAGGTTTTGGATCGGACATCGTGGTTCCTGTAGATAAAGTCATTAAACGGGGCGGTTCACCGCTGATTCTTGAAACCTTTGCCGTAGTGGCGCTCAAGGCGGTGCTGTATCAATTCCAGCCCGATGGACAGCAACCAATAGATGACCGCTGCGGTGGTGAGCATTTCGATGTAGCGATAGGAAGAGCGCCCATAGGACTGCGCCAGGAACATGACCTCCCACACACCCATCACCGAAATCAGCGATGAGTCCTTGAGCATTGAAATGAACTGGCTGGTTGTCGGCGGAATGATCGTGCGCATGGCTTGCGGCAAGATGATGTGCACAAAGGTCGCCCTCGGCCCAAGACCCAGCGCCTTCGCCGCTTCGCGCTGCCCGGGTGCTACAGCCAGGATGCCGGCACGAAAGATCTCGCTCAGATAGGCACCATAATTAAGCGAAAGCGCAATGATCCCCGCGCTGATTGCACCGGGTACAACGCCCAACTGCGGCAAGCCCAAATAGATCAGCAGGATCTGGATCAGCAGCGGTGTACCGCGAAAAAAAGACGCATAGAAACTGGCAATACCGAATGCCACTGCGCTGCGTGACAGTCGCGCCAGCGCCGTCACAAAGCCAAGGAGCAATGAAAGCCAGATCGAACACAAGCATAGGAACAACGTCAGCGCGGCGCCTTGCAGGAAACCGTTTGGCCCAAGGTGCAGGCCGACCAGATTGGGCCATTTCTCCAGGATGATCGAAAACTTCAAATCGAAGCTCATGAAGAACAGGACGCACAATCCAGACAACGCCGCCCACGTCAAATACAGGCGAGTGCGAAATCCAAACAATTGGCTAAGGCGGCGCGTCTCGATTGCAGGGGCGGCAGTCGCCTTGGCCGGGTGTGGGTTGAGGGCTGTCATTGGCTGATGTCGGCACCGATCCACTTCTGCGAAATCTTGCTCAGCGTACCGTCAGTCTTGAGTTGAGTAATGACCTCGGTGACTTTGGCACTCCATTGCGGGTCGCCCTTTTCAATGGCCACGACGTTCGGTTCGGCATACAACGTGTCGCCGGCTATCTTGAAGCGCGGATCCTGGGCAATACGCTCGCGAGCGGTGATGAGGTTGGTGACCATGGCATCAAGGCGCACGCCAGTTCCCAGCGCCAAGTCCTGGAAGGCCACTGTTTCATTGTCATAAGGGGCCACTTGGACGTTATCGAACGGATAGTTCAACGGCTTGTCCTCGGCGCCCTCGATCACCAGATCCTTGTTCAAGTAGGCTTCGTAAGTCGACGCGCTGATCACACCGACTTTTTTGCCGGACAAGTCTTTGCCCGCCGTGATGTCTTTGTCCTTGGCGTTCACCACGATGACTGCCGGCGACTGGTAATACTCGACCGGAAAATCAAACACCTCGGCGCGTGCCTTGCTCGGGGTCATCGAGCAGACGCAGATGTCATAGCGCCCACTCCAGCGGCCAGCAGCAATCACATCCCAGGACGGTGTTTCCAACTTGAGTTTGACCCCGAGGCGTTGCGCAACAGCCTTGGCAACATCCACGTCAAACCCGTCGAGTTGGTTCTGCTCATTGAGAAACGAGAACGGCGGATAACTTTCCATCAGGACGCCGGTCAGCTCCCCTTTTTGTGTCACGCGATCCAGGGTCGCACCCGCGAAAGCCGTTGAGCAGGTAGCGAGCAACGCCAAGCCAAAGGGTAAAAGCGCCATAGTTTTCAAAGACAAATGCTCCAATCAATTCAAAAAGCCTGAATAGATTAAAACGCACTATAAAAATCATTTGTACTTTCTTTATGGAATATAAGGCTCGCTTCAGGCTATATCGAATCAATGGCTGGAACGTTCACGGAGCAGGCATTTATTATGTTATATAGTAACCATACATAATCTGTCGGTGGCTGCTGGCAGAGCTCTCCACCCTCTCTGCCTGCGACTTTCGATGACAAACTTCAATCAGATTCCGCCCACCACAAGCGTAAGCCAACGCCTGCTATCCATCGATGCCCTCAGGGGATTGGTGATCCTATTGATGCTGCTGGATCACGTGCGCGAGACGTTCTTTCTACACCGCCAGGTAGCCGACCCGATGGTCATCGACACCACCGAACCGGCGCTGTTTCTCAGCCGAACCCTCGCCCATTTGTGTGCGCCGGTGTTCGTTCTTCTCACTGGACTGTCCGCTTATCTATACGGCGAAAAGCACCAGGGCAAGAAAGCCGTGTCGATGTTCCTGTTCAAGCGTGGCCTATTCCTGGTTCTGCTGGAGTTCACCCTGGTGAATTTCGCCTGGACTTTTCAGTTGCCGCCCAATGTGATCTACCTGCAGGTGATCTGGGCGATTGGCCTGAGCATGACGGCCCTCGCTGCACTGGTCTGGCTACCTCGGCCGCTCCTGTGTGTGCTGGGCCTGGTCATCGTCGCCGGACACAACCTGCTCGATTCTCTGCACTTCCCGGTCGGATCAGCGATGCACCTGCCCTGGGCAATCTTGCATGATCGCGGCTGGATCGAATTCTCCGACAGCTTGCGCCTGCGCACTTCCTATCCCCTGCTGCCGTGGATCGGTGTCATCGCCCTGGGTTACTGCATCGGCCCCTGGTTCGCACAATCAGCCTCGGCCACCGTGCGTCAGCGTTATCTTTTGCTGGCCGGGACCAGCGCATTGACCGGTTTCATCGCACTGCGCCTGGTTAACGGTTATGGCGAGGCACATTGGGGGCTCTATGAAAGCACCACACAAAGCCTCATGAGTTTCTTCAACACCACAAAATACCCACCGTCCCTGCTGTTCCTCTCGCTGACGCTAGGGGTAGGCCTGTTGCTGCTGCTTGGCTTGGAGCGGGCTCGCCAACGCAATTGGATCAGCACTCTGGCGGTATTTGGCGCGGCGCCGATGTTCTTCTACCTGCTCCATCTTTACGCGCTGAAAATGCTGTATCTGACCCATGTGGCGTTGTTCGGTTTGAATCAGGGCAACTACTTCGGTTTCGACAGCATTTGGGCGGTGTGGCTGACGGCCGCGCTCTTGGCTACAACGCTGTTTCTACCTGTACGCTGGTTTGCCGCATTGAAGGCTCGTCGTCGTGATATTGGCTGGCTCAAATACTTCTGATCGGGGCACAGGTTTTTCACGGGCGGCTGGTAATAGCGCGTAGACACTGACGCGCTGTCAGGCCGCCCGCTCCAGTGCATCCAGCAAGCCCGCGTACTCCAGTGAGAGCCGGTGGCGCGGGGCCAGATGCACGATGGGAACAGACACTTCGTGAGACTCGCGCATCTTGACGGAACTGCTCAGGTAAACCGGCAGCACTGGCAAGCCTTCGGCCAACAGCTCATTAACGAGATTCTGGTGAAACCCGGTGTGCCCGGTGAACTGGTTCACCACCACCCCTTCCACTTCAAGCGACTCATTGTGATCGAGTCGCAGCTCTTCCACTTGAGCGATGACCCGGTACATCGCCTGGCGAGAAAAGCTGTCGCAATCGAATGGAATCAGCACCCGGTCTGCCGCCACCAAAGCGCTGAAGGTGTAGAAGTTCAGTGAAGGCGGCGTATCGATATAGATGCGCTCATAATCCTCAGACAGTTCAACCAGCAACTTGCGTAGCTTGTTGATCTTGAACTTGCTCTCGAGTCTTGACTGCAGGTCTGCCAGATCGGGACTCGCCGTCACCAGGTGGAGGTTGTTGTAATGGGTCTCGGTGATGCACACCCGATTGCGCCTGCCTTCGAAACCGCCGGACAAAGTCTGCTTGAAGAAATCGGCTATGCCGGCAGGAATATGCTCGTTGCTCAGCCCGGTGAGGTAGTGAGTCGAGTTTGCCTGGGGATCGAGATCAACCAGCAGCGTTCGGTACCCTTCGGCAGCACTGACAGCCGTAAGATTGCAGGCGATGCTGGATTTTCCAACGCCGCCTTTTTGATTGAATACGACACGACGCATAAGGCTTGCTCATCCATGAAAAGGCCAAGGGCCATCTGTAGTAAATGTAAGCAGTCATGTCAATTCTATGACCGCAATATTACAGTTTCACGACAGTGGTTGCCTGAAGGCACGGACTAGAGCGTTGCGCTCGGCGAATCCGAGTGTCTACAAGTTTACGAATCCCGGTGGGAACGGACGGGTGATTGGCGCAGTGTCCGCCCCACGCGTCTCATGGGTCAGCGCGATCGCCAGTCAGCAGCCTGCTCGAAAGCATGGGCCGCCCGGTAAATGTCGGCTTCGCCGAAGTACTTGCCGACCAGTTGCAGGCCAATGGGCAGGCCATCGCGCATGGCACAAGGGATCGACATCGCTGGATGGCCCGACACATCGAAGCCACAGGTGTTGCCGAGCATCTCGAAGGCACGACCCAGGAAATCCGGCAGTGCGGCATCCGCGTTCGGTAGTGGCGTCGACCTGATCGGCAACGTGGGCATCAGCAGCAGGTCAAAATGTTCGAGCAGGCCGTCGTAGGCCAGGCGCAGTTGACGGGCGAGATTCTGTGCTTTTCCGTAATAGCGGCCTTGGTACTGGCGACTGAGGTACTCACCGAGGATCATTGTTGTCTTGACGGTGTCCGGAAGGCTGTCTGCCTGCCCCCACCATCGCGCATGGTGTTCCATCATGTCGGTCAGGTAGAGGCCGCGCCAATTGAAGCCGTGGCTATTGCCTTTCATCATTTGCTGGGTGGCGCCTTCGGCCGCAATTGCCAGCCAGATAACCGCACCCATGGTGTGCATGGGAAGGGATACTTCTTCAACCGAAGCCCCGAGTGCACGGAAGGTCCCACAGGCCTCCAGTACCGCCTGATCCACGACGACTTCCGCGTTGGCCAGGCCGAAGCCCTCCTTGAGAATGCCGATCCGCATGCCAGCGACGCCACGTGACAGCGCCTCGACGTAGCCGCCCACCTTTGTCGGGGTCGATTGGCGAGGGTCGAGGCCGTCCGCACCCGCCAGCACCTCCAGCATTAGCGCGTTGTCCCGGACGCCAGCGGTGATCGGCCCCAGGTGGTCGAGTGTCGTTTCGATGGGCATGGCGCCGGTATAGGGTATCAACCCATAGGTGGGTTTCATTCCGTAGACGCCGCAGAAGGAGGCCGGGATGCGAACCGAACCGCCTTGGTCGCTGCCGACGGCCAGATCAACTTCGCCCGCCGCGACTAGCGCGGCGCAGCCCGACGAAGACCCGCCAGCGGAGTATCCGTGCCGGTGTGGGTTGTGCACCGGGCCGCTGGCTGCGGTATGGGAGCCGCCCGAGAAGCACAGCGCTTCGCAGACTGCCTTGCCGGCGATAGTCGCGCCCGCATCCAGAAGACGGGTAACGACGGTGGCGTCGACGTCCGGCACATAGCCGTCGAGCGTAAAGGAGCCATTGAGCATGGGGAGCCCGGCGACCGCGATGTTATCTTTGATCGCAACGCTTCTACCCGCTAACGGGCCGTCGCTCCTGCCGCGGATCTGCGATTTGCATTGCCAGGCGCCATAGCGGTTCTCCTCGGCGCCCGGCAAATGAACCCCTTGCCGTGGGTAGCGGACTTCTGGAATAAAATCCGGAAGCGCTTCGAGTTGGTCGTACGCGTCGAAATTACCCTGTAGCGCGACCTGATAATCCTCGATCTGCGAAGGGCTCAAGGTGATGCCGAGGGAGGCGGCGATTTCACCGATTTGTTCATTGCCGGGTCTGAGAATGGCCATGTAGTGTCCTCATGGAAGTCCGTGCTGAAAAAGGGTGCGCCGAGCGACACGCAGAAGCTGAACGTCTGTTAGCTGCTTCGTCGCACCGAAAAGTCGTTCGTCAGGCCGGGAGCAGATAGCCGCCGAACAAGTCCACGACCACTTTTCCCGCGTCCGCCTGGTCTCCCCAAAGTTCCTGGGTCGTGAACTGGACGTGGTAGGTGGGTTCGGATGGACTGGAATGGCCATGGCCGACCGTATCGGGGAATGGCCATTCCTGGGATGTGCGGTGCACCACTACACCGCGTTTTCCGCGAACATAACCGGGCATGCGGATATGCCCGGAAACGAACTCATTACGCACGAGCACCTGATCGCCCACCTGAAACGGCTGTTCAGGAGGACTGGGGGCACGCCCCGCGACCCAGGGCATGGCCAGTGGATAGGCGCCTGCGGCCAGTTCTTCGAGGCGTTGCTGTTGGAGTGCTCCCTTCTCGACGAACAAGGACGCCACGCCGACGATGATCCTGTCGTAGTAGCTGGACGTCAGGTATTGGCGCGGCTCCATGCGTTCTATCGCATGGCGCAGTTCGTCAACATTGAACAGGCCGAGTTCGGCTGCGCCCAGGAAGAGCAGGCTGTAGCCGAGTTTTTCCCAGTCTTCGTGGAAGACCGGCTTGTAGCTCAGGGAGTTGGCGGTGTGCTGTACCCGGCCGAAGCCCTGAAGGCCACCGAGATCATGTATGCCATCCATTTTTCATTCACTCGCTGCAGATGATGGAAGTAGTAGCTACCGGATCATTCCCGGCCCATACGCTCAAGGCTTGCCGGGACTTCAGGTCGGGCGATTCCGATCAGTACGTCCTTGGTGACGAGCAAGGCCAACGCCTCTTCCGACCAGCCTTCCGTACCCGCCGGCCGAAATGGCAGGACCATGTAGCGGGTTTCGGCAGTGGTATCCCAGACTTGGATCTCAACGTCGAGAGGCAGGTCCAGGCCCATTTCACGCAGGACCGTGCGCGATTCCCGTACGACCCGCGCGCGGTACTCGAAGCTCTTGTACCAATCCGGTGGCAGGCCGAGGACAGGCCAGGCAGTGCAGGAGCAGAGCGTGCAGACGATTACGTTTTGCAGTGTCGGTGTGTTTTCCAAGGCGACGATGTATTCACCCTGCACGCCGGTGTAACCGAATTGGTCGCAGGCGGCGGTAGCGTCCCGCAGCAGCAGTTCGCGATAGGCGGGGTCTACCCAGGCCCTTGCCACGACTCGCGCGCCATTGGCCGGATCGAAATCGTTTTCCATGATTTCGGTGAATTTCTCGACATAGCCTTCGGGCAGCAGTTCGCGTTCCTGGAGTGCATTTTTCAGGGCATAGGCGCGAGCGGATGCCGGCGCCGCAGTCTTGTTCAGGGTGTTACTCATGATCGTTCTCCTCTTGGCGAATCACCGAGCAGTTCATGCTCCACACATCAGCCCTGTACCGGCGTGACAGTTGATGTATTCATAGCGCTGGTCCTCGGCGCGCATGACGCTCACTTCGTGGTAGCCCTTCCACTTCAGATCGGCCTGGAGCGTTTGCACCATGCGCATGAAGGTCCCGAATATCTCGATATGGGTGGGATGGGATTCTGACCAGCGTTCAAGGTGCGCCAGGGAGCGCCAGTGGCTGACCGAAAAACTCTTCTCTTGAAGTTGCCCGCTGGCGTCGATGTGCTGCATGTAACGATTGCTGTAACAACCGACAGGCTGGCCTTCATCTCTCAGGAAATTCATGCCTTCGCGCAGCACGGGCTCCATCTCGCCGAGGTACAGCTCCCGCTCCTTGCCAACTGTTTCGGTCCAGTCCTGACCAGAGCGAATGACCACCAGGTTTTCATGCCCCCTGACAATCACACGGGAAGGCCTTTCTTCTGCCACCAGGTCCCCCGTTGGCGCCATGCCATCGGTCTGTGAAAGCGCGATCCGGTCGCGCATGGCGCCCCAGTAGCCATGTTCCTGAATCTCGTCGCTACGGGTCGCCATGACAACGCCCACACCTTCCATGCCCTCTGGCATGGCATAGAGTGTCTCGAAGCGCTCAACGCCCGGCATCAGGATTTCCCGGAAATAACCCAAGCCATCGCTGCCACGGGATTCAGCGTTCCACCAGCTGGCAACCTGCATGTTCGCTTCCCAGCGAGCGAAAGCGGCGGGATCGTCCCAATAGGCGATGGCCAGCATGTTGTCGTAGCCGGCAGCATCGACGTAGTGAGACAGGTCATGGTGATGAGGGCCATCGTCCAGGGTAAAGCTGGTCATGATCTGCCGCAGGGCTGCACACGCAGCACTCAACTGGCTCTCACCTTTTGACTGGACACCGAAGTAACCCATTACGAACTGGGTGACTGAAGCATCGGCGCGTCCTACCCAGGCCGGGAATGGAGGGGTGTAACTGTCGTCGATGCGCCGGGTGCGAGTACGAGGGCACATCAGGTGCTTGTCGATTGCTGATTCCATGGGTTTCCTCACAGTTTTTGATTGCCATTGACCGCCGATGCGCGGCATGGCCTATGGCTTGCTCTTGTTGTTGGTTAAAGCGAGGTCAGAACACCCGCGCATAGCGAAGATTCATCCGGAAGTCTTCTCGCGGGCCGTTTTCAACAGACAGGTCCCGGCCCAGCTGAAGTTGCAACTGGTCCTTGGGGGTGAAAAAACGGGTTGCGGTGAGGCGGAAGTTGGTGGTGCGCATGGCACTATCCAGGTCAGCGCCATCGATCTCGGCTTCACCTCCCCACGTCTGCCCGAAGCCGACGCCCAATGAAGTTGCCGGGTCCGGCATGTAACGCCCCATCAGTTGCGCAGCGTAGGAAGTTTTCTGCTTTAGAACATCCGAACCGGGACCGTAGTCATCGTTGCTCCCATACCAGATCGCATCACCCACCAGATCCATCGCCCACTTGTCGCTGAAGTGCTTGATATAGGCAGTCTGGAAATCGACCTTCCAGCGGTTTTCGCCGAGGTTGATCGGATCATCCTTGTCATAGCTGCCGGTAGGTACGTACAGGTAGGCGTTGAGGCTGAAAGTATCGCGGGCGCTGTTAAGCAAGAACTTGATCGGTGCTGTCAGGATCAGGTCGCCGGTGCCGCTGGAATTTCCCAGTGCGGAAGCGTCGCCGCCGCTGGAAACGTGACCGAAAGGCAAAAGGAACTGTGGGTCGATGGTGACTGAATCGCTCAACTGATAGACGTGCAGCAGACGCAGGATGCCGATGTCAGAGGTCAGGTTGAAATCTGAACTGGCTTCACGCCCATGGACGCGCAGAGAGTCAGTGGTAGCGTGCTGGTAATAGACCACGCCGATGGTGGCACCCGCGGGGTATTGCTCGTAGTCACCCGGCGCCACCTCCACGGCCAAAGTGGAAAAGGAAACGCCGATAAGCGTCAGCGCTGCCCATACCGATTTTTTAACCTCAGGAAGCAACAGTCTTATTGTTTTCATTATGTCTGCCTTGCTCGGAAAACCCCTCACGGGGAACTTGGGTCTTTGACCTTCCTGGTCGTGCGCCGGGCATGCCTGGCGTACGGGTCGACATCCAACGGCCATTCACACCGCATGTGTTTGTCGCTGACTCAAGGATGAGGCCGCCGTGCATCACACTTCTTGGCTCAGACGGAACCAAAAATATGCTCAGACGGCCCTTCCGTCTCAGGTAGCTGGCGAGTAGCTGGAGGCTGTTGTAAAAGTTGTCCCAAGGCGTTTGCAGGCCGTTGCGTACAGGGAGCTTCGCTAACCGTCAAAGAGCCCCGCCTGACAGAAAAAGCGAAGCAAACTATGGATCTATCCTGAAAATAAATTCAAAAAAGCAGGGGTACATTGCAATTGAACAAAGACGCTCGGGAGTACTCCATAGTGATTCCGCAAACCGGTCGAAAGGTTCTGGCGGGCACAGACTGGTCTAGCGAAAGCGTTGACCTCACGACTCAAACCAACTCTTTCAATGACCGGGTGGACTACTGGCGGGAAATGATCTTGCGACTGTTCGCCGACGTGGAAATCGGTGCAATCCCGAACCCCGATTTCTTCGGAAAAGTTCGCTCGCAAAAGTGTGAGTTCCTCCGCGTGAGCGATGTCGGAGCCGCAGCACAAGCTGTGAATCGACGGCACTTACAACCTACGTGCCGGGAAGAGGACAGATATTTTGCGGTACTGATGCTTGAAGGCACGGAGTGCCTGGAACAGGATGGCAACCGAGCGGTGATCCGGCCTGGCGATTTCTCCATCTACGATGCAACGCGGCCGCATTACTTGACGTTCGAGAATGACTGGAGGCAGATCATCGTCAGCGTACCCCGAACCTGCATCAATCAGTTGGTGGTAAACATGGAGTGCCGCACGGCAACGCGGATATCCACTGACAGCCCTGTGGGAAGGGTCATGCGCTCCTTCCTGGAGAGCATTGCCTCGCAGATCGGGCAGTTCACTCCAATTGAAATGGCACGGCTATCAGAGTCGATTACACATTTGATCGCGCTGACACTCGGCCATCTGCAGCCCATGGACTCTGAGCATTCGCGCTCACAGGCACTGACACTGATGCGGGTCAAAATCTACATTAACGACAACCTGGGCAACCCCACACTCAGCGCGCAGCAAGTTTCCCTGGCAACGGGGGTCTCCGTTCGCTACATCAACAAGCTGTTCGAACAGGAAGGTGTTTCCCTGATGCGCTACGTGCTGCGTCGGCGACTAGAGCGCTGCAGCAGCGATCTTCTCAATCCGATCAATACAGCGCATCGAATATCCGACATTGCCTTTCGCTGGGGCTTCAATGACCTTTCCCATTTCAGCCGGGTCTTCCGGGAATTCTATGGTGTAGCGGCCAGAGAATGGCGGGAGTCACAAACGAAGCGATGATTGGCGTGCATCTGCTGGCCGCCGTACCGCTTCGCATCCTGTGTCCAGCGCATGGCGCTCACAGAACGCCATCAGTTTTTTTTCAAAGCCTTTGCCTTTGCATCGTGGCGATACCGCGACATTGATCAGGGGCATTTCCGCTTGCTCCTGACGCATCACCAGCAACCCCACGACTTCCAGGTTGTCCGTCACCACGAAGGTATCGGTCTCGACCAGCACTTGCCGATAGTCGTCCAGCATCGGTGCCGGCTTTCTGCCGATCCTTGCCCGGTAAAAGAACCGAATGCACCAGGCTTTTTCGTCTAACGTGAATTGAAGCGTTTGCATGATCTATTCCCCTGAAAATGGAGTTCGACGATGAAAACTATCGCTTCCTGGCTGTCGGTTACGTTTCTTGGGCTGGTGCTCGGCGGCTGTTCGGCGGTCGGCGCCGGGAGCGGTGGCGCTGGCGAGACGGAGATTCGTTCGGGGAAAATCGAGCAGATTACACTCACCCAGATGCAGACCAATCACGATAGCGGCGTCGGCGCCATATTGGGTGGTATTGGCGGTTTAGCCTTGGGAAGCCTGGTCGGCCAGGGGACCGGTCGGGATGTGGCGATGGTTGCCGGTGCCCTCGCTGGCGGGGTAGGCGGCAATTACATCGAAAAGAAAAAGTATGATCAGCCCGTGGACGCTCAGCAGATCGTCGTTCGGACCCACAGCGGCGTACTGGTTCAGGTGACCCAGCCAATCAATCCGGCGCTGGCAAAAGGCATGAACGTTTATGTCGAGGGCACCGGTAACGAAGCGCGGGTAGTACCGCAAAGTTAGTACCGCAAAGTTAGTGGCGGCCACCTTCGCTCACCGGACAGGCCCGTCAGAATGCCGCTCGACCCGCCCGCGATGAAAGTCGGTGTCATCTCCGACACCCACGGCCTGCTCCGGCCCGAAGCCATCGCCGCCCTGCTGGGCTGCGATTGCATCATTCACGCCGGCGACATCGGCAGCGCGCACATCCTCGACCAATTGGCGGCCATTGCACCGGTGCACGGGGTGCGTGGCAACAACGACCTGGACGCGCCCTGGGCGCGCGAACTGCCCGACTGTCTGCGCCTGGACCTCAACGGCTGGAAGGTGCTGCTGGTGCATGACATCGCCGACCTTGCAATCAATCCTGATGAGCGTGTCGACCTGGTGATCTGCGGCCACTCCCATAAACCAGGCATCGAATGGCGCGGCGCACGACTGTTCCTGAATCCGGGCAGCGCCGGGCGTCGACGCTTCAAGTTGCCGGTCACCCTGGCGCTGCTGGACCTGTCTGCACAGTCCATCGAACCTCGGCTGGTATCACTGCTCGACTGATTCATCTGCCAGGCACCGCTCTCCCTTCGCGTCATAAATACCCTAAAGGAATATTAAAATAATTATTAATTCCTTTGAAGAATATAAACAATCTCCTATAACTGTCCGAAATGGAACACCTCGCAAGTGTTTCCAGGCAAACAGCGATTCAACAAAAATTGCCTGACAGCAACACACCAACCAAAAAAACAAAATAAATCCCTTTGTTTTCATGGAGATAAAAACTGGTTCGGTTCTTGCTGAGCACTGCCACCGACTCTGTTTGTAGAGCGACAGCACAGGAATTGAACATGACTGCCCCCTTGAACGTAATCGCTGTATCCGGCGGTGCCTACCGCCCTTCTCGCACCCAGGTACTCAGCCAGGCCATTCTCGACGAGTTCGCCAACCGTCTGAATATGGTGGGCCGGGTCATCGAGCTGGCCGACCTCGCCCGCGACGTGGGCGGTGCCCTCAGCCGCCAGGAGCTGCCGGCCGAGGTAGAGGCGCAACTGCAAGCCATCGAAAACGCCGACCTGTTGATTGTCGCTTCGCCGGTCTATCGCGGTTCCTATCCGGGCCAGCTCAAGCACCTGTTTGACCTGATCGGTCAGGACACCCTGATCGACACGCCGGTGCTGCTCGCCGCTACCGGTGGCAGCCCTCGTCACGCGCTGGTGATCGATCACCAGCTACGGCCACTGTTCAGTTTCTTCCAGTCGCTGACCCTGCCGCTGGGTGTGTACGCCAGCGAATCGGACTTCCGCGATTACCGCATCGACTGCGAGCTGCTGCAGGCGCGCATCGGCCTGGCCGTAGAACGCGCCCTGCCCTTTTTCAGCCGCCACCAACGCCTGCGCCAGAGCGCCTGAGGAGCATGTCGATGAATGTTTTCTGGTTCCTGCCGACCCACGGCGACGGCCACTTCCTTGGCACCAGCCAGGGCGCGCGCCCGGTGACCCTCAACTACCTCAAGCAGATCGCCCAGGCGGCGGATGGCCTGGGTTACTACGGGGTGCTGATTCCTACCGGGCGCTCCTGCGAGGACTCCTGGGTCATCGCATCGGCGCTGGCGCCGTTGACCGAACGCCTGCGTTATCTGGTGGCGATTCGTCCGGGGATCATCTCGCCGACGGTATCGGCACGCATGGCCGCTACCCTTGACCGATTATCCGGCGGACGCTTGCTGATCAATGTGGTGACCGGGGGGGATCCGGACGAAAACCGCGGCGATGGCATCCACTTGAGCCATGCCGAGCGTTACGAAGTCACCGATGAATTCCTGCAGATCTGGCGCCGAGTGCTGCAAGGCGAGTCCGTGGATTTCCATGGCAAGCACTTCCAGGTGGAAAACGCCAAGGCCCTCTATCCACCGGTTCAGAAGCCCTACCCGCCCTTGTATTTCGGCGGTTCTTCGGATGCGGCCCATGACCTGGCGGCCGAGCAGCTGGATGTCTACCTGACGTGGGGTGAGCCGCCGGCTGCGGTGGCGCAAAAGATCGCCGATGTCCGCGCCCGGGCAGCCCGGCACGGGCGGACCGTGAAGTTCGGTATCCGCCTGCATGTGATCGTGCGCGAGACCGCAGACCAAGCCTGGCAGGCCGCCGACCGACTGATCGAGCACATATCCGACGAGACCATTGCCGCCGCGCAAAGGTCATTCGCACGCTTCGACTCCGAAGGCCAGCGGCGCATGGCCGCGCTGCATGACGGTCGCCGGGACAATCTGGAAATCTCCCCCAACCTGTGGGCCGGCGTCGGCCTGGTACGCGGTGGCGCAGGCACAGCATTGGTCGGCGATCCACAACAGGTGGCTGCACGGATCAAGGAATACGCCGACCTTGGCATCGATAGCTTCATTTTCTCCGGTTACCCGCATCTCGAAGAAGCCTATCGCTTTGCCGAGCTGGTCTTCCCGTTGCTGCCCGAACCCTATGCCAGCCTGGCAGGTCGGGGCGTAACCAATCTCACCGGCCCCTTTGGCGAAATGATCGCCAACGATGTCCTGCCACGGACACACACACCATGAGCCTGACGTTAGCGACCTGCCTGGCAGGCACCACCCAACAATCGAGGAATTGCGCGTGAGCACCCAACTACAGACTGCTGTCCTGAGCCCCTTGCAGATCGCGCGCAAACTGGCCGCCACCTTTGCCGAAACGGCCGCTGAACGGGACGAGCACGGTGGCACGCCAAAGGCCGAGCGCGACGCCCTTCGTCACAGCGGCTTGCTGGCCCTGAGCATTCCGACCCAGTTCGGTGGCTTGGGGGCCGACTGGAGCGAGACGCTCGGCGTGGTTCGCGAGTTTGCCAAGGTCGACAGTTCGATCGCCCACGTCTTCGGCTTCCAGCACCTGATGCTGGCCACCGTGCGACTGTTTTCGCGGCCCGAGCAGTGGCAGCCCTGGTTTGAACAGACCGCCCGCAACAACTGGTTCTGGGGTAATGCACTCAACCCGCTCGACACCCGCACAGTGGTGAAGAAGTTCGATGGCTGGCGTGAGTTTTCCGGCAGGAAAAGTTTCTGCTCCGGTGCCAGCGACTCGGAAATGCTGATTGCTTCAGCGGTCGACGAAAGCGCCGGCGGCAAGCTGCTGATCGCCGCCATTCCCAGTGGACGTACCGGCATTACCCTGCATGGCGACTGGGACAACATGGGCCAGCGCCAGACCGACAGCGGCAGCGCAACCTTTGAGCGTGTGCGGGTGGAAGAGTCGGAGCTGCTGCTGGATCCGGGTCCCTTGAGCACCCCCTTTGCCTGCCTGCGCCCGCTGATCGCCCAACTGCACTTTGCCCATATTTTCCTTGGCATCGCCGAAGGGGCTTTCGAGGAAGCCCGTCATTACACGCTCAAGGAGGGACGTCCGTGGTTCACCTCCAAGGTCCGCCATGTCAGCGAAGACCCCTACATCCTGCGTCACTATGGCGAGTTCTGGGTCGGCCTGGAAAGCACCCGTGTACTGGTTGAACGCGCCGCGGCACAGCTCGACGAAGCCTGGCGCAAGGGCCACAACCTGGGCAGCGAGGAGCGTGCGCAACTGGCGCTGTCGATCGCCAGCGCCAAAGTGACGGCGACCCGTACCGGCCTGGACCTGTGCACCCGTTTGTTTGAAGTCACCGGGGCGCGCGCGACTCACGCCTCGCTGCGGTTCGATCGTTACTGGCGCAACCTGCGCACCCAGACGCTGCATGACCCGGTGGACTACAAAATTCACGAGTTGGGTGACTGGGCGCTGAACCAGAACCGCCCTATTCCCACTTTCTACTCATAAGCGAGGGAGCCCCATGCAACTGCTGACTCTGCCCCCATCCCCGTCGCTGGCCACGTCGATCCGCGCCACCGCCCAGGTTTTCGAAGACCCCAAGTCCCAGGCCCTGCTCGCCCATTTGCAACAGGTCGCGCCCAGCGAGGCCAGCGTCCTGATCATCGGTGAAACCGGCACCGGCAAGGAGTTGGTCGCACGCCATATCCATAACCTCAGCCGGCGCAGCCAGGGTCCCTTTGTGGCGGTCAACTGCGGCGCCTTCTCCGAATCACTGGTCGAGGCCGAACTGTTCGGCCATGAGAAAGGCGCCTTCACCGGTGCCATCAGTGCCAAGCCGGGCTGGTTCGAAGAGGCCAATGGCGGCACCTTGTTCCTCGATGAAATCGGCGATCTGCCGATGCCCATCCAGGTCAAGCTGCTGCGTGTGCTGCAGGAGCGTGAGGTGGTGCGACTGGGGTCGCGCAAGAGCATTGCGATCAACGTCCGGGTGTTGGCCGCCACCAATGTGCAGTTGGAAAAAGCGATCAACGCCGGACATTTCCGCGAAGACCTCTACTACCGCCTCAACGTGGTCAGCCTGCACTTGCATCCGCTGCGTGACCGCCCCGGCGACATTCTGCCGCTGGCCCGCCACTTCATCCGCACCTACAGCGAACGTCTGGGATACGGACAGATCGCCCTCAGTGCCGACGCCGAACGCAAACTGGCCGACTATGGCTGGCCCGGCAACATTCGCGAACTGGAAAACGTCATCCACCACACCTTGCTGATCTGCCGGGACGGACTCGTGCGGCAGGAGGATCTGCGCCTGTCGCATTTGCGTATCGAACGCCAGGCGGAAAAAACCAGTACCACTGAAGAATCTGCCCAGGCGCTCCTGCAGCGCGCGTTCAAACGGTTATTCGAAGAACACCAGGGCGCGCTTTACGAGCAGGTCGAGGACAGTTTGTTGCGCGCCGCCTATCAGTTCTGTCATCACAACCAGGTACATACCGCCAGCCTGCTCGGACTCTCGCGCAACGTGACCCGGGCACGCCTGATTGCCATCGGCGAGCTGGTGGTCAACAAGCGTCGTGCCGTCGATGACGCGCCAGACCATCGGGTGATCCAGCTATCGATATGATTGCCCGTCACTGCCGCCGCCAATACTGACTCAGACGCCGACCCGCTCGACCCGATCAGCGATCTGTCGTGCCTGTTGCAGCAATACGTCCACTCCGCCACCGGCTGTTTCCACGCGCACCCGCAGGCGACCCAACGCACGGCCCTGGATGCGCTCGATACCCCCTTGCACCAGGTGCGTACGGCAACCGAACAGCGCGGCGATGGCCGACAACTCCGGCTCGTGGCCGCTGGCACCGGTGTAGTGCAGATCGAGCAGGATCGCGGCCGACGCCTGCGCTGACGGAACGTCATGCCCGGCTGGCTGCAGTGTGCCAAGCAAGGCACGGGTGACGTCGTGTTGCGGGTCACCGAACACTTGCCAGACGTCGCCTTGCTCGACCACCCGGCCTTGCTCCAGGACCACCACACGGTCACAGAGGTCGCGGATCACCTCCATCTCGTGGGTGATCAGCACGATGGTCAGCCCCAGGCGGCGATTGATGTCGCGCAGCAACGCCAGAATCGCCTGGGAGCTCTGCGGATCAAGTGCCGAGGTCGCCTCGTCGCACAGCAACAGATCAGGCTGCAACACCAGCGCCCGGGCAATGCCGACCCGCTGCTTTTGCCCGCCGGAGAGCTGCGCCGGGTACGCGTCACGCTTGTCCTGCAGCCCCACAAGCTGCAACAGCTCGTCGACTCGGTGCTCACGCTCGGCACGCCCGATGCCCGCCAGCCGCAGCGGCAGGCCGACGTTGTTGCCGACGGTCTGGGAGGCCATCAGGTTGAAGTGCTGGAAGATCATCCCGGTGCGCTGACGCAAGCCTGCCAGGCGTGCACGATCGAAACCGACGATGTCCTCGCCCTCGATCAATACCTGGCCGCTGCTCGGTTGTTCCAGACGGTTGAGCGAGCGCAGCAGCGAGGATTTACCCGCGCCGCTGCGACCGATGATACCGAACACTTCACCGCGGCGAATGTCCAGGTTGATGTCGTGCAGCGCTTGCACGCTCTGCTGCCCGACCCGGTAATGCTTACCCAGGCCCACCAGCCGTATATGCACGGCGGCAGCCAGGGCCTGTGGATTGAAACTGACCATGAACGAAAGTCCTGAACAAACAAAAGTGACCATGTTCCCTGTGGCGAGGGAGCTTGCTCCCGCTGGGCCGCGAAGCGGCCCCAAAAGATGGGACTGCTACGCAGTCCAACGGGAGCAAGCTCCCTCGCCACAGAAAGAGTGTTCGTCTTGGCTACCGGTCAGAAGCCCGGAGCGATCTGGCCTTTGTAGCGGGTCAGGATGAAATCGCGCACTTGCGGCGAATTCAGGGCCTTGGCCAGCTTCTGGATACCCGGATCATTGATGTTGTCCGGACGGGCGACCAGGAACTCGACGTACAGGTCCTTGCCCTTCTCGACGATCAACGCGCTGTTGGTGTCGATACCGGCCTCCAGTGCATAGTTGGCAAAGACGAACGCCAGGTCCACCTGGCTGACCGCACGGGCCAGCAAGGCGCCTTCCAGTTCACGAATCTTCAGTTTGTGCGGGTTCTCGACGATGTCGTGTTGCGTCGCCAGGGTATTGCTCGGGTCCTTGAGCTTGATCAAACCGGCTTCGTGCAACAACACCAGGGCGCGCCCGGTGTTCACCGGATCGTTGGGAATGGCGACACTGGCGCCCTCGGGCAGATCGGCGAGTTTTTTGATCCGGGTCGAATAGGCGCCGAACGGCTCGATGTGCACGCCCACTACCGGTACCAGGTCGGTGTGCCGGGTCTTGTTGAAGTCATCGAGGAACGGCCGGTACTGGTAGTAGTTGGCGTCGAGGTTTTTCTCGGACAGTTGCAGGTTCGGCTGGATGAAGTCGCTGAAGACCTTGATGTCCAGATCGACCCCCTCCTTGGCCAGCACCGGTTTGACGAACTCCAGTATCTCCGCGTGGGGCACCGGGGTGGCGCCCACCACCAGTTTTTCGTTGGCGTGGGCGCTCAGGGATAAAACGGCAGCGAGGGCGGCCAGGGTCTTTTTCATGCTCATGACTCCAGAATGATCGGAAAGTGGCCGTCGTGAGGTGGACGTAGGGCCTGCAGCAGCGATACCCGGCTGCTGCGTTCGGGTAGATCAGGCGCTTAGCGCCGTGTGTAATGCCGGACCAGACGATCGCCGCTCATCTGCAAGGCCTGCACCAGCAGGATCAGCAGCAGCACGGTGACCACCATCACATCGGTCTGGAAACGCTGGTAACCGAAACGGATCGCCAGGTCCCCGAGGCCACCACCGCCCACCACGCCGGCCATGGCGGTGTAGTCCACCAGCACGATGGCGGTGACCGTGACCGCGGCGATCAGCCCGGTCCGGGCTTCGGGCAGCAAGGTATGCAGGATGACTTGCGGGGTGCTGGCGCCCATTGACTGCACGGCTTCAACCAGACCGCGATCGACTTCGCGCAAGGCACTTTCCACCAGCCGGGCGAAGAACGGCGTGCAGCCGACCACCAAGGGCGGGATAGCGCCGCGCACGCCCAGCGAGGTGCCCGTGACCAGAGTGGTCACCGGGATCAGCACGATCAACAGAATGATGAACGGCATCGAGCGCAACACGTTGGCCACCACCGACAACAGCCGGTACAGCCGCGGCGATTCGAGCAACTGGCGCTGGCCCGTCAGGTACAACAGCACGCCGAGCGGCAACCCGAGCAACACCGTGCAGGCCAATGCCGCACCGAGCATGCTCGAGGTGTCCAGGCAAGCCTCGGCCACCTCGCCCCAATTGACATGAGCGAACCACTCGTTCATCGCCGCTCTCCCACGCGCAAGGCCGCCGCCGGGTGGGGCGTCGCCAGGCGATCGCCCTGTCCGAAGAGCTTATGGCGCAGGGTGCCGTCCTCGTACTCGCGCTTGAACAGGCCCCGTGCCTGCAACTCCGGCACGAGCAGATCGACCACCGCCTCAAAGGTTTCCGGGGCGACCACGCTGGCCAGATTGAAGCCGTCGACGTCGGTTTGCTCGACCCACTCCTGGAGCTGATCGGCCACGGTTTTCGCCGAACCCACCAGCACCGGGCCATCGCCACCGATGGCACAGTAATCGGCAATCTCTGCGGTGGTCCATGTCCGATTCGGGTCGGCGCGGGTAAACGCCTCTACGGCCGACTGGATGGCATCGCTGGGCACTTCTCGCAGAATCTGGTCCGGCCTGTACTCGCCGAAATCGATGCCGGTCCAACCCGACATCAAGGTCAATGCGCCGCTCGCACTGGCGTATTCGCGGTACTCGCGCAAGCGCTCCAGAGCCTCGGCGTCCGTCGCGGCGACGATCACCGTGAGCTGTTCGAACACCAGCACCTGATCGGCCTCGCGACCGGCCGCCTGTACCGCCGCACGCAATTGCGCGACCTGTTGTTTGAGCACCACCTTGCTCGGCGCGGCCACAAACACGCACTCGGCATTCGCTGCGGCGAAGACCCGACCGCGGCTGGAAGCGCCGGCCTGGTAGATCACCGGCGTGCGCTGTGGCGATGGCTCGCTGAGGTGGAAACCGGGCACGCTGAAAAACTCGCCCTGATGAGCGATGCCGTGCACCTTGCGCGGATCGGCGTAACCCCCGCTGGCGCGGTCGGCCTGCACCGCGCCCTCTTCCCAGCTGGCTTCCCAGAGTTTGTAGCAAACCTGCAGATATTCCTCGGCCAGCGCATAACGCTGATCGTGGGACAACTGCCGCTCCTGGCCCAGGTTTCGCGCGCCACTGCTCAGGTACGAGGTGACGATGTTCCAGCCCGCGCGCCCCGACGTCAGGTGATCGAGGGTCGACATGCGCCGGGCGAACGGAAACGGATGCTCGAACGAGACCGACGCGGTGACGCCAAAACCCAGGTGGCGAGTCGCTGCGGCCATTGCCGGCACCAGTTGCAACGGATCGTTGACCGGCACTTGCGCCGCGCTGCGCAGCGCCTCGTCGGCACTGCCCTGGTAGACGTCATAGACGCCGAGCACATCGGCGATGAACAGGCCGTCGATCTTGCCGCGTTCCAGGGTTTTCGCCAGCTCGATCCAGTAGTGGATGTCGGTGTAGCGTGTGGACTGATCACGGGGGTGGCGCCACTGGCCGGGCGACAAGTGCCCGACGGTATTCATGCTGAAGGCGTTGAGACGAATTTGCTTGGGCATCTGCGCGTCCTCAGGACCAGTCATGGCGAGGCGGCTTGATGCCGTTGAGCAACCAGTTACCCACGACGTGGTACTTCCAGCGCACAGGGTCGTGCAGGGTATGAACCCGCGCGTTACGCCAATGGCGATCGAGGTTGTGCTTGCGCAGCGTCGAGCGGGTGCCGCCCAGTTCAAACAGCTTGTTGCTGGCCTCGATGGCGATTTCGGTGGTCAACACCTTGGCCCTGGCCACGGCCAGCGATGCCTGCGCAACCGACTGTTCATCGGACGCCGAGCGGGCCTGGTCGAGCACCAGGCCGGCACGCTCGAGCAGCGCCTCGGCGGCTTCCAGACGGATGTCCAGTGCGCCGACCTGAATGATGGTCAACGGGTCTTCACTGGCCTTTTCCACCCCGGCATCGATCCATGGCCGCGCCTGCTCACGGACAAAGCTGATGGTGTCACGCAGCGCCGCACGGGCAATGCCCGCATCGATGGCCGCCGTGGTGATCTGCGCAAAGGGGCCGGCCAGGGTCGGGCGCTCGTAGGAGCGGTAGGTCGGGAACAGGTTGAAGGCCGGCACCCACAGCCCCTCGACCAGCACGGTGCCGCTGGACGTGGTGCGCTGGCCGATGCTGTCCCAGTCGTCCACCACATGCAAACCCTCGGTGTGGCGCGGTACGAAGGCCAGTTGTGCACGGTCTTCGCTGTCCAGGGCCAATACGCCCAGCCAATGGGCATAGAGTGATCCGGTGCAATAACCCTTGCGCCCATCAATGCGATAGCCCTCGCCGTCTGCGACCAGGCGGGTACGGATGTCCTGCACGTTCTTGCCGCCGGTTTCCGACAGCGCATTGGCGAAACGATTGCCCGCCAGGGCCAGGTCGAAGAAGAACTGCTTCTGGTCGTGGCTACCCTGCAAGCGGATGTCTTCCAGCAGGCAGTAATGGTTCTGCGGGATCTGGCCAAGGGATGGGTCGGCCGCCGAGACAATCGCGATGACGTGGGCCAGGGTCGCGTAAGACACCTCGGCGCCACCGTACTGCCGAGGCACCGTAATGCCCCACAGTCCGCTGTTGGAAAAAGCATCGACCACCTCGACCGGCACCTGACGCGTCTGATCGCGCTCGGAGGCACCGACTTGCAACAACGCGGCGATTTCATGGGCAATACGTATGGCTTCGGCGTCATCACGGATCACATGGGCCGAAGGTGGATTGATCGGGTAGGCGGCTGCAACTGACATGGATTCCTCACTCTAACGGTGGCTCCGCCAACGGCCGCACAGTCCTGCAAATGACTGTCGGTACGGAGCCTTACCCAGATAGAGCATGATCCATGCCATGATATTTATTCGTTAAATATCAATAACATATAGATTTCAATGAAGAGTGAAATCGCCAGCCGGACACTTGTTGTTGAAGTACTGTTGAATATTCAACAGTGGTCAGGGGATTGGCTGCCCTTGTTCACGACTCGTCGGCAACCACTCTCACTCTGTGGCAGTCGGACGGCCCAAGCTTCTGACCGCCGGAGGAGCGAACTTCAATCGGCATCAGGGTCTGGCCGCGCTCGTTGTCCAGCAGCACAGAGCGCGTCTCTTCGCGCTTGAACAGGAAACGTTCACCCCACTGCCGCAGGCTGACCACCACCGGAAAGATCTCCCGCCCTTTGTCCG
Organism: Pseudomonas laurylsulfatiphila; assembly: GCF_002934665.1. GTDB lineage: Bacteria > Pseudomonadota > Gammaproteobacteria > Pseudomonadales > Pseudomonadaceae > Aquipseudomonas > Aquipseudomonas laurylsulfatiphila. The sequence continues at coordinate 75,426 of NZ_NIRS01000002.1, forward strand.
TAAGGACGTACTCCTTGTAGGCACTGCCGTCTGACGCGGGTTGTACGTCGAACACACCGACCTCAACCAGCATTTTCAAGCGCGATGCCAGAATGTTCTTGGCCACGCCCAGGCTTTTTTGAAATTCGCTGAATCGGCGAATGCCGTCGAATGCGTCGCGGATGATCATCAGCGACCATCGATCCCCAATGGCCTCCAGTGTTCTGGCTACCGGGCATTCGCTGCTGTGCGATGAAGTGTCTTCGACCATCGTATTGACCTTCCGGATAAGGATTGCCGGGCCTGCCGTGCAATCTCGAGCAAAGTGGTTGCAATTTTAAACCTGTTTCGATAACAATTCAATCCAGTTTTTAATTGAAACCAGTTTAGCGCCACGGAGGCTCCTGTGACAGCCGATGCCGATTCAGCCACCCGCCCCTTCGCCCAGCAGGCTTCAGGCCTGCCCGATGCGGATAATGGGGAAAGCGCCCGCGCAGATAGCTCTGCCGGGCTGTCTGCGTCACTCACACTGCTGTTTTCCGTCACCTGCGCGCTTGCAGTCGCCAACGTGTATTTCGCGCAACCCCTGCTCGATTCAATGGCGCAGAGCCTGGGGGTTGCCTCATCGATGATCGGGGTCGTGGTCACGGCTACCCAGGTCGGTTACGCGCTGGGGTTGCTGTTCATCGTCCCGTTGGGCGACTTGCTCAACCGTAAGGGGTTGATCCTGACGCAAGTGCTGCTGTCTGCGGTTGCACTGGCGGGAGTCGGCGCAGCGCAGCAATGGCTGACTCTGTTGGGCGCCATGGTCATCGTCGGTTTGCTCGCGGTGATGGTTCAAGTGCTGGTGGCCTATACCGCCGTGCTGGCAACGCCGTCACAACGGGGCCAGGCCGTGGGCACCGTCACCAGCGGCATTGTCCTGGGCATTCTTCTGGCGCGGTTTACCTCTGGGCTGATCGCCGATCTGGCGGGCTGGCGCGCCGTGTATTTCGTTTCTTCGGGATTGATGCTGGCCCTCGCGGCGGTGTTCTGGAAAGTGCTTCCTGCCACAGAGTCTCCACGCAACCGAAACACCTACCCGGCACTCATCCGCTCGATGTTCAGGTTGTTCATGACCGAACCGGTCTTGCGCATCCGGGGCTTGCTGGCCTTGCTGATCTTTGCCGCGTTTTCGGTGTTGTGGACATCCATGGTGCTGCCACTGAGCGCGCCTCCACTGTCGCTGTCGCACACGGCCATCGGCCTGTTCGGTCTGGCTGGCGTCGCCGGTGCGCTCGCTGCCAGAAGAGCCGGTCGTTGGGCCGATCAGGGGCTGGGGCAACGCGTGACCGGCATTTCGCTGGTGATCCTGACGCTGTCCTGGATGCCCATCGCGTTTGCGCCGACGTCACTGATCGCGCTGGTGTGCGCAGTGGTCCTGCTCGACTTCGCGGTGCAAGCCGTACACGTCACCAACCAGAGCCTCATTTTTGCCGCACGCCCCGACGCCCAGAGCCGCATGGTGGGCGCCTACATGTGCTTTTACTCGGTGGGTAGCGCACTGGGAGCCGCGGCCGCGACCCAGGTGTATGCGCACTGGGGCTGGACAGCCGTCAGCCTGCTGGGTGCCTCGATCAGTGCGACGGCCCTGGTGCTGTGGTTGATCACCTGGCGTTGGCACAGGCAGCGCTACGCCAGATAACCTCAGTGCCTGGTCTTGCGCTCGAGCATGCGCACGGCCAGTGAAAGCGGATAACACAGGGCAAAGTAGATCGCGCCGACCAGAATGTAGATTTCCAGCGGCATGAAATACACCGAACTCAAATCCTGCGCCCGCAGCATCAAGTCCGGTGCCGCGATCAGCGAAGCCACGGACGTATCCTTCAACAGCGAGATCGCGACGTTGCCTATGGGCGCCAGCACGATGCGGATGGCCTGGGGCAACACGACCCAGCGCAACACGTTGTGGCGTGCCATGCCAATCGCTTTCGCCGCTTCCACCTGCCCCTTGGGCACGGCCTCGAGCCCCGCACGGTATATCTCTGCCAGATACGCCGCCGCGTTCAGTCCCAGGCCAATCATGGCAGCCTGGAACGAGCTGAAATGAACGCCGATTTCGGTCAGGCTGAAATAGACGATGAACAACTGCACCAACGCCGGGGTGCCACGAAACAGCTCGATGTAATAGAGCGCGGCGCGCCGCAATGCGCGGTTGCCGGAAAGCCGTGCCAGCGCCACCAGCAAACCGACGATCAAGCCGATGACCAACGCACCGAACGCCAACTGGAGTGTGGCCCAGGCGGCCGCCAGCAATTCGACATGGGTCGCGTCCCACAACTCGCCATAGCCCATCTCAATTCTCCTTGACGACTTTGAGACGGCGTTCGGTGCGCGCCGCCCAGTGGGAAAGCACCAGGCTCAGGATCAGGTAGATCATCGCCAGCAGGAAGTAGATCAGGTTGGTCTGGTAGGTTTCGCTGACCAGCATTTTCGCCTTGAACGTCAACTCCGGCACTGCCGCCGCAGACGCCAGGGAGGTGTCCTTGAGCAGGCCGATGGCGAAGTTGGCCATCCCCGGAATCGCCACCTTGAACGCTTGTGGCAGCACGATGATGCGCATCGCCAAAGACCGGGTCATGCCGATGGAGAACGCCGCTTCGCTTTGTCCACGGTCAATGGTGCGGATGCTCGACCGGAAAACCTCCGACAGAATGGCCGCACCGTTCAGACCGAAGCCGATGATCGCCGCACCGATCGCCGGCAGGGTAATGCCGATATAGGTCAGGCCAAAGTACAGAATGAACAACTGGGTCAGGATCGGTATGTTGCGAAAGATCTCCAGGTAAACGCTGGCGATCAGGCTCAGGAGGCGGCTGCGCGAAAGCCGCATCAACGCCAGGCAAAAACCCAACAGCGCCGCCACCACAAACGCAGCAGCCGTCAGGCCGATGGTGGTCAGCGCGCCGACGCCCAGTACGTTCAAGAAGTACGGCAGCATCTCGATGGCTTTGTTCAGTGCAGTGGTATCGAACATCGATCAATGCTCCTGCACGGCGCGGATGAAGGAGCGGGTACGTTCGACCTGGCTCTCGCGGAAAATCTGCCGCGGCGGTCCCTGTTCGACGATATTGCCGTCGGCCATGAAGATCACCTGGTCGGAAACGCTTTCGGCGAAGCTCATTTCGTGGGTCACGATGATCATCGTCATGCCCTCCTCCGCCAGCCTGCGCATCACGCCCAGCACTTCCCCGACCAACTCCGGGTCCAGCGCCGAGGTCGCCTCGTCGAACAGCATCAACTTGGGCTTCATCGCCAGCGCCCGGGCAATGGCGATCCTTTGCTGTTGCCCGCCCGACAGTTGCTCGGGAAATGCATCGCGCTTGGCGAACATGCCGACCTTGTTCAGCAGATCCTCTGCCAGCTCCACCGCTTCGGCGCGATTGCGCTGCTGCACCTTGAGCGGACCGAGGATGATGTTTTCCAGCACCGACAGGTGCGGGAACAGGTTGAAGCGCTGGAACACCATGCCGATTTCGGCGCGCATCCGCGCCAGTTCCTTATCGCTCATGGGCACTTTTCGACTGCCCACCAGGCGCTGGCCGATCAGTTCGTTGTCAATGTAGATGTCGCCTTTGGTGGGCTCTTCCAGGTAGTTGACGCAACGCAGTAAGGTGGTCTTGCCCGAGCCGCTGGGGCCGATGAGCGAGATTTTCTGGCCCTGCTGCACGTTGAGGTCGATGCCTTTGAGAACGTCCAGGCTACCGAAGGACTTGTGCAGCCCTTCGATACGCACCAGTGGAGTGGATTCAGCCATGGGTCAGGTCCTCGATTCAGGCAAAGGCCTGACTGAAATCACGGGCTGGATGCTCGAAGGGTCCAATGACATTGCCCTTCTCGTCGCGGTCCACACCGATGCGCGGGTCCTTGGCGGGCGGTACGAGGTAGTCCGGGTTCTTGATGCCGTACTTGGCCAGCACCGGTTTGATCTGATCCGTGGCTTTCAACCAGCGCAGCCCCTGGTTCACCCCATCGAACAGGTCCTGGTTCTGCGGATGAACACCCCAGATCGCCTCGAACTTGGCGGTCAGGCTGGGGAATTTCTCGTCGTAGGCCATGGGGATCTGCTTGAGCTTGAGGCTGGGGTCCTGAAGGATCATGTAGTCGATGGTCGGCGCATCCAGCACGGCGAAATCCAGGCGCCCGGCGCGCACGTCGCGCAGGCAGGAATCGGTGTTGTCGTAGAGTTTGACCTCCTTCACGCCCTCGATTTTCTTCATGTCGGGGATTGTGAAATAACCGGTGATGGCGCCGATGGTGCGGCCCTTCACATCGTTGACCGTGATCGAGTCGGTGAACGGTTCGCTGTCGCGCATGATCACGTAGGCACCGGTGTAGAACACCGGGTCGGTCAACAGCAGGATTTTCGAGCGCATGGGGTTCCACGCGAAGTTGCCGCCAAACCAGTCGGCACGCCCGGACCGCACGGCTTCGACCACCGCCGGGAAACCCATGGTCAGTACGTCGAGCTTGAGCTCGAGGCGGTCGGCAATCAGTTTGAGCAACTCCAGATCGGTCCCGACCGGGACGCCTTCGCGCAGCGCGCCCAAGGGCATGTCGCCCAGGCAGGCCGCGGTCAGGTAACCGGGACGTACGGTCTTGATTGGTTTGTCGGCAGCGAACGCGAACGACATCGGGCCCGTGGCACTGGCAGCCATTGCCGCCAACGAACCGTAGCCTGCGGCCTTGAGCACTGCGCGCCGGGAAACACCCTGGGTATTGAACTTGAAGTCGGACATACATCACCTATAGGCAAATTATTGTTGTGACCGGAACAAGCCTTGCTACTCAACCGCCGTCCGTGGCGCGATGCTTCCCGTGATTTATGACCGTGTCGGCAGACCCGCGAGGATGTCGATGGCATTGACGTGGGGGGTGGCGGCGGTTTGCCGTTGGCGCCTGAGGACCAGGTAAGCGACAGACACCACAGCGAGGCTGACGAGGCTGGCGAGGAACTGTGTACGCAAGGATTCCTGGAACGCCATGGCCACCAATACACCCGCAATCACTGCCACCACAGCATAGGACAGCCATGGGAACAGCCACATCCTGAGGGTCAGCCGGGCCGGCGCGGTGGCTTCGACCTGGCGTCGAACCTTGATCTGCGCCAGTGCTACCGCCAGGTACACGAACAGCATCACCGCACCGGAAGCGTTGACCAGGAACAGGAACACGCCCTGCGGAGAAATGATCGCCGCCATGATCGCGATGTAGCCGATCACACTGCTGAGCAGTACGGCGGCCCTGGGCACTTTGCGCCCGGTCAGCACCGACAGTTTTGCCGGGGCGTCACCGCGCTGGCTGAGGCCGAACAGAATCCGCGAAGACACATACAGCCCGGAGTTCAGCGCCGACAGCACAGCGACCAGCACCACCGCCTGCATGATCATCGCCGCTCCGGGAATGCGCATGACCTCCAGCGCTGCCACGAACGGCGAATGACCGGCGACGATCTGGCCCCAGGGCACCACGCAGACAATCAGGAAGATCGAGCCGACATAAAAGGTGATGACACGGAAGATCACCGAACGGGTCATGTTGGCGACGTTCTTCGATGGATCGTCGGACTCGGCGGCGGCAATCGTCGCGATCTCGGCGCCGCCGACCGCGAAGATCACCGTCGGCACGCCGGCCAGGATCGCACTCACGCCGTAAGGCATGAAGCCGCGGTCATTTACCAGATTGCCCAGCAGCGCGCTGGTGCTCGGCGCGAACCCGAACAGGTAGGCGCCCACCACAAAGATGAAGACGATGATCGCGAAAACCTTTAATGAGGCGAACCAGTACTCGAACTCGCCATAGGATTTCACCGACAGGCAGTTGATGGCGGTCATGATCGCCAGCAGGCTCAGCCCGATCATCCAGGCCGGCAGCGGTATCCACTGTTCAAGGATATTGGCGCCGACCACCGCTTCCACCGCCACCACGATCACCCAGAAGTACCAGTACAACCAGCCACTGGTGAACCCGACCCAATTACCCAGGCCGATACGTGCGTATTCGGTAAAGGAGCCGACGCCGGGCAAGGCCACGGCCATTTCACCGAGCATGCGCATCACCAGCATCACCACGATGCCGGCAGCGAGATAACTGAGAAACGCGGCGGGCCCGATTGCCTGAATCGTTGCGCTGCTGCCGACAAACAGGCCGGCACCAATGATCCCGCCCAGGGAGATCATGGTGATATGGCGCTGACGCAGTGCCCCGCTGAGGCGTTGCTGGCCGGATGTTGTCTTGCGTGGCTGGGCGTTGCTCATCGGAGGACCTCCGCTGGGGTGGATAGGGTCGATCGACCGGATAAATTCATCGAAGACTTTGCGCGAGGGGGACAACTCACCGGATACTCTGTGCCGCCCACTCTCAGGGGCAAGAGGCTTTGGTGTCGGGTAGCCAGGGCTGAGCCCGGCTGGAAGGTTTTATGAGTCATGTGCTTACCCGTTTGGGCTGGTCATCGCCAGCCATTTTCTTATTGTGTTGCATGACAAGCATTACAACTCACACACTAATCACGGTTTTTTAGCTTGTCAATGGGCTTTGTATCGGATAAAAAGCAATACAAATTCGCTTATTGTCTGGCTCAGAGCATGACAAGCAGGGATAAAGCACCATGAGTCAATTCGAACAACTGCTGGACGAACTCAAAGCCAGCGCGGCGTTGCAACGCGACAAGGCAGAAACCCTTTATGCCCAACTGGCCGAATCGCTGGCCGAAGCGATTGGCAACGGCAAACTCAAGCCCGGCGAACGCCTGCCACCCCATCGCGATTTCGCCAGTGCACTGGGGGTGAACATCACGACGGTGACCAAAGCCATGGCCGTGCTGCAACAAAAAGGACTGGTGGAAAGCCGCCCGGGCCGCGGGACGCAAGTTGCACAGCCGCGGCATCCGGCGGCGCAATTTCAGTCGGCCCCCAGCAATGACCCGGGCACCGTCGACCTGAGCGTCAATCGCCCCGCCACCCATGGCTTCAACCGGGTGTTGGCGCAGCTGTTGCCGCGCCTTGCCAGCGATCCGCGCTTTTCCGACATGAAGGACTATCACCCGTCCGAAGGTCCGCTGTGGGCCCGTGAAGCGGCGGCGCAATGGCTGCGCCACACCGGCGTCGAGGCCCAGGCCTCGCAGATGCTGATTTGCGAAGGCGCCCAGCACGGGATCGCCAGCACCTTGCGCAGCCTGACCAACAGCGGCGATACCGTGCTGGCCGACAGCGTGACGTATCAAGGCATCAATGCCTTGTGCCGTTCGCTGGGGCTGATTCTGGTCGGGGTCGACGCCGATGAACGCGGCATGTCCCCCGAAGCTCTGCGCCAGGCCTGTGTCGAACATCAGCCACGCCTGTTGTTTCTGGTGCCGTCGATCCATAACCCGACCGCCATCACCCTCGATGCCGAGCGCCGCAAAGAACTGGCGACAGTCATTCGAGAAACCAGCCTGCTGGTCATCGAAGACGACGTCTATCGTCCCCTGCTGGACAAGTCGCCGGCGCCTTTCGCCGCGCTGCTGCCGGAGCGCACGATCTATATCTCGGCCCTGTCCAAATGCATCGCGCCGGGGCTGCGCATGGGTTTTGTCATGGCCCCGCAACCCCTGGTGCAGGACATCGCCGCCATGCAGCGCATCGACTGCTGGAGTACGTCACCCCTGACGGCGCTGATTGCCGCCCGGTTGATCGAGGACGGTCATGCCGAGCAATTGGTGTCGGAACAACGCGAAGAACTGCGCATTCGCCAGACGCTGCTGGCCACGCACCTTGAAGGCCTGGAGTTCCAGCACAGCGCCACCGGCACCCACGCCTGGCTGGTACTGCCGGAACCCTGGACCGGCTCGCGTTTCGCCCGCCTGTGTCAGGACCGCGGTGTGGTGCTGCTGGCCGGCGGTGCCTTCACCTTGCGTCCGGAACTCTCGCCGCAAGCCGTGCGCATCAATATCTCTGCGGCCCTGTCACGGGAGCAGTTGATCAAAGCCCTGACCATCATCAGCCAGTTGGCACGCCAGGGTCACCTCCACATGCACAACCGGATCTGAGGACATGACACAGCCCGTTCATTGCGAAATTGCCGTTATCGGTGCCGGCGTTGTCGGCGTTGCCACCGCACTCTGGCTGCGCCGCCAGGGTTATCAGGTCGTGTTGCTGGAGCGCGACGCGATTGCCAGCGGCGCGTCCTATGGCAATGCCGGCACCCTGGCACCGTACGGCGTGATGCCGATTGCCCAGCCGTCGCTGCTGAAGGCGATTCCGTCACTGCTGTTTTCGAAGGAGTCGCCCTTCGTCATCAACTGGGCACGCCTGCCAAGGTTGATGCCTTGGCTACTGCGGTTTCTCAATGAATGTCGCGCTTCGCGCTGTGAGGCCAACACCCAGGCCCTGAGCAACATTCTCCAGCACACCTACAGCGGCTATGCGCCGCTGCTGGCCGACGCTCCGCTGGCCGACCGGCATTTGCGTCACAACGGTTGCATCTATGCCTACGGCACCGAGCAAGGTCTGGCCGGTGCGCGACCGGCGATCGAATTGCGCCGCGCCATGGGCATTGCCCAGCAAGTGCTGAACGCGGCGGATATCGAACAACTGGAGCCTGCGCTGGCAGGCAAAGCGGTCGGCGGCATTCTGTTTCCCGAGTCGTCGCACATGGATGACCCGCGCGCCTTCATCGAAGCGCTGGCCGCGCCACTGATCGCCGAAGGCGCAGTGCATCAGGCGACGATTACCACCGTGCAGCGCAAGAGTGACGGCCTGTACCTGGGCAGTGCCGAAGGGAAAAGCTGGCGCGCCGATCGCGTCGTGCTGTGTGGCGGCGCCTGGTCCGCGGCACTGGCACGTCAGGTGGGTGATCACATACCACTGGACACCGAACGTGGCTACCACATCGAATTCGATCTGCAGGACACCCTGCTCAACCGCCCCTGCTGCCCGGTGGAAAGTGCGTTCTACATGACGCCCATGGCGGGTCGCCTGAGGGTCGCGGGCACAGTGGAACTGGGCTCGATCAATGACCCGGCCAATCCGCAACGCTTCGACTACCTGGAGCGCCACGTACGCCGGGTCATGGGCCTGACCCAGCCGGTCGCGCGCAAGTGGCTCGGGTTCCGCCCCTCCCTGCCTGACTCGTTGCCGGTCATTGGTCCGTCACCCAACGAACCGCGATTGATCTATGCCTTCGGCCATCAGCATCTGGGCCTGACCCTGGCCGGCGCGACGGGTCAGTTGGTGGCTGACTGTATCGCCGGCAAGGCGCCCCAATGGCTCGACAGCTTTTCCGTGCAACGCTTCTGAGCAATGCCTTCCAAAGGAGTGCAATTGATGCAAACAATCGAACGCAAGCAGACCAACCAGCGCATGAGCCAGATCGTCATCCACGGCAATACGGTTTACCTGGCCGGGCAAGTGGGGGAAGCGCGTCACGACATCACCGGTCAGACCCGCGATGCCCTTGCACGGGTGGATGACTTGTTGGCACAGGCCGGTTCGTCACGGGAGCAGATGTTGCAAGTGACCATCTGGCTCGCTGACATGGCGGATTTCGCCGCCATGAATGCCGTTTGGGATGCGTGGGTACCGGCGGGCCATGCCCCCGCCCGTGCCTGTGGCGAGGCGAAACTGGCAGACCCGGCGCTGCGGGTAGAAATCATCGTCTGCGCCAACCGGGGCTGAGTCGGGACGGCTTCAGTCAGCCCCTTTGCGCACCGCCCGCCTGACCTCGGCCTGTATGGCATAGGCCGGTGCCTCCACGGCATTGAAGTCATGGGTATAGCGCTGGGCAAATCCCTGCACACCCCATTCCTGATATTGCTGCACATGCTTGAGTTCGTGAGCCCAGAGCGCGACGTCCGTTTCTGCGGCTTGGGGGTCGCGGAAGAGGATGATGTCGATCAGCGTCACGGCACCGACATCGGGGTTCTGCAGCATGGCCGTGGCGGCGCTGAATTGGCCGTTGTCGCTGATTTTGTAGCGCGCGGCATCGAGGACGCCGGGGTCGTACCAGGGCAGCAGTTGCTCACGGATGTGCGGTGGAATGGGTTGGGTACCGGCGATGGCGGCTTCATCACGGGCCTGGGTCAACCACAGCGCCAGGGCCGGTGTCGCGATCTGGTAAACGTCCTCGGGCACCACGTCCGGCAGGCAGATGCAGCCGTCCAGGCACACCTGTCTCTCGCCAGCCGGGCAGTCGCTGGTCCGGGCCGGCACTTCAAGTGCCAGGCAAAGAACAAACAGCGCCACCAGAGGTGTGGTGATGGGCGGCATTCGGCGCTCCGGGCAGCGGACAGTGGTGAACCGTTTCCGGGTCAGGCATTGACCTGGAGTTCATGCAGAAGAAAACCCAATGATTCCGGGGCTGCGCAATGACTTTTTTCCGAGCGTTGTTCATCCCATGGCCTCGCGTCATCGGTGCAGAAATCTCCAATGCATTCCATGCTCAGCTCGGCGTCGAGAAGTCCGAGCGGAATCCAGAAATAAGGTGTTTCGCGAAGTACATTAGGCACGGTCGAACCACATCGCGAGCAAAAGTCATTTCTGTACCCGGTGGATTTGCGCCAACCGGTGATCGCCTCTTGCCCTTCTTCCCATCGAAAGTCGCGAGCATTGACCAGTGTGGCGAGATTATGGCCGACCCCGGTTTGCTTGCGGCACAGCGTGCAATGGCAGCGATAGAAAAAACGTGGTTCTACCGCCAGGAAAAAGCGTACAGCCCCGCAAAGACATTGCCCTGATGCCATGAGTCTCTCCCTTGAAAAATGTTCATCCGTGTTGGCTTGCGCCATGATATCCGCTTGATCCCTGGCGGCCGAGCAGTTCACTCGCCAACAGCGCTTTCAACGCCATCGGCTTGGCAAAGTGATAACCCTGGGCCTGCCCTGCGCCCATTTCACGCAGCAGATCCAGCGTCGCTTCATCTTCGACACCTTCGGCCACCACACTCAGGTCCAGCGACTCGGCCATCCGCACAATCGCCCGGACAATCGCGCGACTGCGGGAACTGGTGGTCAGTTCGAGGATGAACGACTTGTCGATTTTCAAACCGCTGAAACGGTACTGATGCACATAGCTCAGGGAAGAAAACCCTGCGCCGAAGTCGTCGAGCACCACCGACATGCCGTTGTCGGCCAGTTGCTGCATGGTCTGTCGGGCAATCGCCGGCTCGGCGACCAGCGCTCCTTCGGTCAGTTCCAGGCAGATCCGCGACGGCGACACCCGATGCTGCGCCAGCAGTTCCAGCACCTCACTGGCGAAGTCGGGGCGCGTCATGCTGTAGCTGGAACAGTTGACGTGCACCGCAGGCCAATTGGCGTGCTCGGGCTGCGCGAGGATCTGGGCAATGCTGGTCAGCATGTACAGGTCCAGTCGACCGATCAGGCGCAAGCCTTCGACATCCGGCAGGAACTCGCCCGGCGCGATCACCCGGCCGCCCGGCTGATGCCAACGGATCAGCGCTTCAAGGGCCAGCAGCTCGCCGGTTTCGACGCTGACGATCGGCTGGAAATACGGCAGCAGTTCGTCAGTACGCTTGAGCGCGTTGCGCAAGGCCCCTTCACGCTCGACCTGGTCCGAGACTTCACGGCGCACTTCCTGGTTGAACACCGCGTAGCTGTCGCGCCCGGCACTCTTGACCCGGTACATCGCCGCATCGGCATCGCGCAGCAAGTCGGCGGGCTCGTGATGGAACTGACTGTCGGCGCTGACGATACCGATGCTGCAGGACGAAAAAACCTCATAGCCGTTGATGAAAAACGGCAGGTCGAACGCCACCAGGATCCGCTCGGCGATTTCGATCATCACGTCCAGCGGGGCCTCGGGCGCCAGTACCGAAAACTCATCGCCCCCCAGGCGTGCCAGCATGTCGGTCTCGCGCAGACAACCGCGCAAACGCTGGGCCGCCTGCATCAACAGCAGGTCGCCAAAGTGGTGGCCGAGGCTGTCGTTGACCATTTTGAAACGGTCCAGATCGATGAACATCACCGCCAGATGCCCGCCTTCGCGGCCGAACCGCGACCAGGCCAGATTGAGGCGCTGTTGCAGGTAGGTGCGATTCGGTAGCCCGGTCAGCGCATCGTGGGCGTTTTCGTGCTGCAACTTGGCGTTGGCGTGATCGAGTTCGCGGGTGCGGCTTTGCACCCGGGCTTCCAGCTGGAGGTTGGCGGCATGGATCGCTTCAGCGGCCGTGCGTCGCGACAGCGCCGTGTCGATGTGCCGCGACACGAATGTCAGCAGTTCCTGGTCACGCTGGGTATAGCGCACCTGCGAGGTATAGCTTTGCACCGCCAGCACGCCACGCACCGCGTCGTCTTCGAACAAGGGAATGCCCAGCCAGGAGTAAGAGCGTACAGACTCATGGGCAAGTTCGATTTCACCCTGAACGGACAATCGTTCGGCCTCGGCGACATCAATCAGGCAAGGTCGACGCTTACGGATCACATATTCGGTCAGGCCCCTGCGCCCTCGCCGTGCCGGCGGGCAGGTCGTCTGCCGCTCATCCACGTAATAGGGAAAAGTCACTTCGCCGGTGGCGTCGTCGAACAGCGCAATATAGAAGTTCTGCGCGAACAGCAGATCACCGACGATGCCATGCAGGGTTTTGAACAGCTCGGCCATGTCACCGGGCTGGCTGGACAGTTCGGCAATCTGGAACAGCGCGCTCTGCAGATGTTCGGCGCGTTCCCGGTCTGCCACTTCCTGGCGCAATGCATCGTTGAGCGCGGACAGTTCCAGGGTCCGACGCATCACCGTTTCTTCCAGGTCCTCTCGGTGCAGAATCCGGTCCAGCGCCATGGCCACATGACGGGCGACCACCAGAAACAACGCGCGGTCTTCAGCGCTGTAGACACGCGAAACGTCGTAGACCTGCATCGCCAGCATGCCAAACACGTCATCCGAGGCATTTTTCAACGGTGCGCCCATCCAGAACTCGGGACGATCACCCACGCAGTGGAAACGGTTTTGTGCCTGGGCCGCGAGAATGCCGGCGGAATCGATCAGCAATGGCTGGCCACTGGTCAACACCTGCCCGGTCAACGACAGGCGCGAAGGGTCAAGGTATTCATAGTTTTCCGATTCCAGGGCATCGACGTCGATGATGTCGACGTAATACGGGTAATCGATCTTGCCAGTGTGCGGGTTATACAGCGCGAGATAGAAGTTCTCGGCGTCGATCAGGCTGGCCAGCAGCCGGTGAACCCCCACCAGGAACACTGAACGGTCACGGGTCGAACTGGCCAGATAGGTAATTTCATACAGCACACGCTGGGTGATCTGCGCACGGGCCAGGGTATTGGTCTGTAGCTCGATGCCCAGGCGCTGGGCAAAGTCCGCGAACGCAGGTTCAGCAGCATCATTGACGGGTGCGAGCAGCCAACCCAGCTCACTTTCACCTCTGCCGGTCGGCCAACGGTGCAGGTTCGAAGTCCGGCAAAAGGCTTCAAACGCCTCATTGGCAATGCTCGAAGGCCATTGCGCCCGCGGGTCGCCTTGCCCGACCCAATGCATTTGTTCGCCGGCGCGGTAGAACACCCAGGCAGTGCTGTGGGCCCAGTTGCGCGCTGAGTCCAGCACGTGTTCGATCGAGTCGTCGTTGCCAGCGTAAGCCATGCCGACAGTATCCGGATTCTCTATGGGTTGGAGTGCGGCCACTTCGCAATGGCTCGAATGCCGCCGGGAGTCGGTCAATGTACGAAAACTCATCAGGGCTCCCTTAGCCAAAAACCGCCGACACTCACTGACTGATTGCTAGCAATATGCCACCTATCATCTTATTTATAGCTTATAGCGTTTTTTGCAATGATTTGTTCACTTTAGTATCAGGTATGAGACGGGCTGCAAATTATTCGCTGCGTATTGCCCGGGCCGGCGTCTTTACGGGGATGCGTTCCATCAACCGGCCCAGACAAAGAAACGCCACTCTAGCGAGTGGCGTTCTTGTAGTGCTGTCTATGGAGGGGACCATTGATCAGGCAATGTTGGCTTGAGGTGGCGCATCAACAAAAAACTGTCGATACCACTTTCTCAATTCGAACAGCTGACCGTCCGCCTGGCACAACAGCGGCGACTCGCGATAAACCTTGTTCTCCCAGATTTCGACATCCTCGTAGAACGCCTTATGGGCAAACCCGGCGTATTCCTCGGCAATGGCGTCAATATCCGCAATCGCATGATCATGGCGCAGCTTCAATCCGTAGCAAAGGTCCAGACTCTCGTGATCGACCGGCGTATGGAAGTTGACCTGACGGCTTTCGTGGGTACCCTGCATTTCAACGTGCATGACGCCGGGTCCGAAGTAGGTGGCCACCGTCTCCAGTTGACTGCCCAGTGTGGGGTGCTGGCCAATCAAGGAAATCTGCCGCGCGATGTGCCTGTCGTACTCAACGGTGATCTTGTCGATGGGCGACTGGTGAACGATGGCGAAGTGCGGGGTATCCACCAGGTTTTCGATGATTTCCTTACCCTGGGTCTTGATCCTCCAGCGCTTGAAGTACCAACGCGTCCAGCCCTCCTCTCCACTCATTTCGGCTGACCGCGGAACCTCCCATTCGGGCTCGCCACCTTCAGGGTCGAACCAGAGATGAATCATCTGGTTGAGTTCCCGGACGTGGTGCCATTTCAGCGCGCCTTCCTTCGCCTTGGGTGGAATACGCTCCGAGTACGGTATGGCGGTGCACTTTCCCTCCTGATCGAACTGCCATCCGTGGAAGGGGCAGCGAATGGTATTTCCTACGCAACTGCCGCCGCCAAGGTGGGCGCCAAGGTGAGGGCAATGCGCATCGAGTATCGCCACTTCCTGGTTTTCACCCCGAAAAGCCACGTAGTCCCGATTGAAGTACTTGAACGATTTTATTTCCCCTGCGGCCAGCTCACTTGAAAAGAGCACACCAAACCATCCCTTGGGGAATCGTTCAGAAAAAAAGTCTTTTTTCACGGTTGTATCTCCAGGCTTTTATTGTTTTTTGCGCGCCACCCTATGCCTCGGAACCAGACAGCACCCCCTCCCTTGGATTGATTGCCTGGCCGTCGAGCCCGACACCATGAACATCCAGAAGCCATTGCGCCGTATCCTCTCTTTCGCGAGAAACAAACACTCTTTTCTCGATGGACTTAAGGGGCACTTGTTCGCGGTCCAGATAAAACTGGTCATACCATTCGCGCAACTGATATACCGGCCCGTCCCCGCCGCAGAGAATTGGATTGTCCACGCGTTTTTTGTTATCCCAGATACGCAGATCCTGAAAGAAAGTTTCCTGCCCGTTGGCAATGTATTCAGCGATGAGCTTTTGATTCTCGGAAAAAGACAAGCACTCCAGCGCCCGCACTTTCATCCCGAAGTGCATCATGAAACGATCATGATTAATCGGAACATTGCCAATCATCATGATGCATTCAAGTTTATAGCCCCACATTTCGGCTTCCATGTCCGCAATTACATAGGACGGCCCATAGTAATAGGCAATACTACGTAACGAATCGCCTGTACCAATCAACTGATTTCCGCCCGTCAGCATCTGGCAGTATGTATGTCCTTGCGAAACATTAAGGTAACTACTGACGGGTGAGCCGTGGACAGGTTCAAAGTGGTACACGTCGGCAAGGTTATCGATCAGTTCCCGGCAGTTGGTATTCGCCGGCTTGCTGATAACGGCCCAGTCCGACCAGCCATCTTCGGTACAACACCTGTGTGCCGGTATTTTCTGTTCAGCAATCGGACCCTGTCCTTCGAGATCGTGCCAGATAAACAGAAGTTCGTTTTCGACCATGCTTTCCCACTGCCGGATCCGCGCTTTGGGCGGGATTTTCTCGCAGTAAGGAATCTTTTCGCAGTAGCCTCCATCGCCCCACTGCCATGAGTGAAATGGGCATTCCAGGGTATTTCCCTTGACGGTACCGTTTGCCAGGTTCGCTCCCATATGTGGACAGTAAGCGTCGAAAACCCGAATCTGTCCGTCCTCACCACGGAACGCCACCAGTTCTGTCCCAAAGGCCTCAAGAGAAGTTATTTCGCCCAGCTTGATATTTCTTTCAAGTCCAAAGCAATGCCAGCCACGTGCATAGCGATCAGGCAACTTCGAGATTATCCGTGCAAAATCAACCATCTTCCTTCCTCTATGAAGTTCACTTCCAGGGCCAACTGCTATACAGATGAATGTGAAGAAAACTAGTAGTGCAAGAACGCTGTGTAAAGGTTCAAATTTGCACGCAACAGTGCATTCTCGCACCCTGCAATCAAGTTGCTTTAGTGCAGGCGTACACCGCAGGCGCCATGAGGCTACTTTGAGTTCGGGGTTTTACCCGATGGTTGATCGCTGCACCTATACGTGCTTTTATGCACAGCTTCGCCCCTTTCAACCCGATACTGATCAAGCATAAGTAAAACCCGTGCTTGAGGGGAAAGATCGGGTTGCACGAACCAATACTATTAGAACAAAAAGGAGCCTCGAGAATGCTGGACTGGGACGATCTACGTTATTTCCTCGCCGCCGTTGAAGCGGGCTCCTATTTGGGCGGCGCAAAAGCGTTGGGGGTTAATCGAACAACTGTAGGTCGTCGTGTCGAAGCACTGGAAAAACGCATCGGCAGTCCACTCTTCAAACAATCGGCGTCCGGATATCATCCAACTGAAGTAGGCGTCAAAGTCTTGAAGTGTGCTAAGCAACTCGAAAAACATGTCGCGCAGTTGTCAACCACACTCGTCAAGCAACAAGGCGCACTGGAGGGGCATGTTCGCGTTGCCGTCGCAGCGGAACTGGGCAGCGATCTGCTCCCCGACATCATGCGTTTTCAACAGACCCATGCCGAAGTGACCGTTGAAGTCTCTAGCGTACGCGACCCGGCAATCGCTCTGACCCAACGTAAAGCTGACATTGCCCTGGGCGTTTTGAGGGCAAGGCCTGAGTATTTGACAGGGCTTTGCCTGGGTAGATTGTCACTCGCGGTTTATGGCGCCGCGAGTCCCCCTCGCCCCCGTGTGGACCCGGAGCACTCAACCTGGGTTGGGTGGTCTGAAGACATGAACGGCTGCATGCTGGCAAGCTGGATGACCCGTCATCTCAAGGAAGACGCCCGGACCGGTAGCTGGGTAGATTCCTGGGCCGCGCTCAAGGCGGCCACACAAGCGGGTCAAAATGTCGCGCTGATGTGGCAAGCCTTTGCCGAGCCCGAGCCGGGGCTTGTTCAGCTTCCGGGATTCATGACGGGGACAGGGCAAGGATCGGATCTCTGGCTTCTATCACTCGAAGCGATTCCGCTGGATGCCTGCAAGAAAGAGATGTTCGATTTTCTGTTCTCCAGCCTCAGGCACAAGCTCTGCGGCGGGCCAGGTTTCACAGCAGCTCCCCACTAGCCCCCGCATTTCAATGCGACCTATCAGTCGTCATTGTCATCGCGATCACGGTAGCGACGGTGATCGCGATCATAGTCGCTACGATCATAGCCACGACGTTCATCGTCACGGTCATAACCTCGATCATCGCCCCCTCTCCAGTCGTCACCACGTCGATGATCATGATCGTGATATCGCCCGTACCGTTCTCCGTCATCCCAATGCGGGCCGCAGCCTCCCAACAACACGGCGCTGGAAATGGCCACGATCAAAACTACTGCGCGATTCATGAAAACGTCCTGAGTGTCGGGATTATGGAAGGGTCACGGCTGCTCGAAACGTTCAGCCATGGCTATGACCATTCAGTAACTCAATGATTCCGCTGGGAAATACAAACAAGTGACGGTCACTCTCAGCGATCACGCCATCGAAATGCCCGCCGAGGCCCACCGGGCCTGTCATCAATAGCCAAGGGGCTGTCGTCGAATGAAAAGCGCCCCTGACACGGGGGTTATCTAATGGCAGTACTGAAAAGGTCTCTGGCGACGAGTCGACGTAAGCGACGTTGCGCCTGAGTCACGAGTTGCCTGGAACACCAGGCAGGAGAACAACAATATGAAATTCGTGAAAACTCTTCTGGCTGCCGCACCCTTCATGGCGCTGGCCATCGATGCCCAAGCCTATGTATCGAGCCAGGAAGCCGCCCGGTTGGGCAGCAGCCTGACGTGGGTGGGAGCCGAAAAGGCCGGTAATGCCGATGGCTCCATTCCGCCCTACAACGGTGGCCTGACCACTGCCCCACCCGGTTTCAAGACCGGCGACAGCATGCGTCCGGACCCTTTTGCCGGCGAAAAACCGCTGCTGGTGATCAACGGCAAGAACGTCGATTCGTACAAAGGCATGCTCACCGCCACCACCGTAGCATTGGCCAGGCGCTACCCCGGCTTTCGCATCGACGTGTATCCGACCCACCGCACGGCATCGCTGCCCCAGGCGGTACTGGACAACAGCCGCCGGAATGCTACCAATGCCAAGTCCCTCAACGGCGGGATCGCCATCGACAATGTGATGCCCGGGGTGCCATTCCCGATCCCGCAATCGGGCGCCGAGGCAATGTGGAACTTCCTGCTGCGCTACCAGGGCGTCAACATCCATTCCAAGTACGACTCCTGGACGGTCGACACGGCTGGCGTACCGAGCCTGGCGGTCACCGGCGAGGCATTCGTCTCCTTCCCCATCTACGAGAACATGTCCAAGCCGTTCAACAGCTCGGACATTTATTATCAGTTGAAACTGTCCTATACCGGGCCTGCGCGCCGAGCCGGCGAGTCGATCATGCTCAAGAACGCCACCAATCCAACGGAGTTTCCCGGCCGCGCCTGGCAGTACATGCCGGCCCAGCGCCGGGTCAAACAGATTTCGATCCTGGCCTACGACACACCCAACCCCGGTACTGCCCGTGCGCTCGAGCTGTATGACTGGACGCTGGTCGGCAAGCAAGAAATGATCGTGCCCTACAACACCTACAAGCTCACCTACGCTCGCGACGCCAAATCCCTGACCACGCCGAATTTCATTGCCCCGGATTTCGTTCGCTGGGAAAAGCACCGGGTCTACGTCGTGGAGGGCAACCTCAAGCCCGGCGCCAGGCACATCTACCAGAAGCGTCGCTTTTACCTGGATGAAGACACCTGGGCCGCAGTGGCCTCTGATCAATACGACACCCGTGGCCAGCTGTATCGTGGCTCCTTCGCTTTCTTCAGCCAGAGCTATGACCAGCAAGTCCCGGATGCCACGCCCTTCATGACGTACGACCTGTCGAAAGGCACCTACAACATCAATGGCGTGGTCGGTCCTCATGGAGGCATCCGCTACATCGAGCCGCTATCGACGGCGCAGTGGGTGCCGGAGTCCATGGCGGGCGCCGGTATTCGCTGAGTTCGTGGTGGCAGAGCCCCCTGATGGGAAAAAGGGGGCGTGAGCTGCGCGGATCAGCTCTCGCTGGCAACAACCGGGTCTTGAGCCGCTTCGGCAGCCAGCTTCAATCGGTCAGCCTTGCTGATGTACTTATCCTTGCTTTTCGGTGCCAGTTTGGCACTCGCCTTTTTGGCGTTAGCCTTTAACAACTGATTTATTTTCTTGCGACGATTCATGTTGTTCTGCTCAACCGGTATTTCTTGAATGATATCAGCTTAACCATTCAGGCCGGGCTGCCACGTTCCCCATAACTGGGTTACTTCACCCACCCTTCCGGGCAATCACCACCAAGTTGGAGGAATACCCCCCGCATCTGTCGCCCATGCCCCAGTCAACAACCTGTTCATTTACCTGGATTTTTTCTTTTCCCGGGTGATGGCTCATTAGTTGCACTCCCCCCACTTGTGCCCACCACAGCGGTCGTCCCGGACATGGAGACGACGGGACATCAGCCGAGGGGTAAAAAAAATGAACAGCGCGACACCACAACGCAATTCCTTCGACCGGCTGCGTAAATCAAGCCTGCCTTGTGCGATGCTCCTTTCCCTGGCCACGGCAGACGCCGCGCCGCTTGACGATGTCAGCCAGCCGCCACCGACGGACCCCTCGGCGTTTACCAACCCGCCGGCCGACCCCAAGGCCGCGCTGGATGCCATTCTGACCATGCCCTCCACCAACCAGGGCGCCATCGCCCTGCCCAACGGTGTGTTTGGCGACCGGTACACGCCACGGGCCGAGAACGTGCTGCCGCCAGCGCTGCAGACATCGTTCAAGATCCCCACCAACGGCAAGCCCAGCCCGTTGTTCGGGGCGCAGCCGTACACTCAGCAACTGCTGTTGTTCGAAGAATTCGGCACGGAAAAACTCGACCCCACACTGCCAGCGCCGCCCCTGACGTTCCCGCCGCCGATTGTCGGCCCAGCGCCCACCCAGGACCCGAACAGCATCGCCCGCAGCGGCCCTTCAGCTGCGTCGCTCGAAGCTTTCATGCGCCAGCCCGGGCTGTACCCGTTTCCGTCACAGTATTCCAACGTGCTGGACCGTAACCCGTGGAAAGCGCAGGTAGAAGCCTTCCTCAACCGCCATCCGGTCGGCTCGCCGGCCGAGGGGCGGCCGCCAGGAAAAGGCTGGTCGCACCAGCGCTGGAACGAGTTCTACCCACAGGTCGCCTTCAAGACCGCCCAAGCCGGCGCCAAGCTCAACGGCGGCATGCGCGACCGCCGCCAGTTGCACAACTACGCCGTCGGTGAATTCGGGCCAGGCGGGCTCTACAACCAGACTTCGGACGCCCCGGTCATCGCGGGCACCACCAAAGGCATCGACACGCGTTTTCACCCCAACATGCCGATTCAGAACCACAAGGCGCTCTGGACCTTCGACGGCACCTTTCCACCAAAACTGTTGATGGTGCGTTACGGCCAACCGGTGCTGATGCGGCACTACAACGCCCTGCCGATCGATCCCTCGGCCAACATGGGTTTTGGTCTGCACACCCTCAGCACCCACGAACACAACGGCCACTCCCCAGCCGAAAGCGACGGCTATGCCAATGCGTTTTTCTTTCCGGGGCAGTACTACGACTATCGTTGGCCGATCCAGTTGGCCGGCTATGACAGCATCAATACCACTGCGCAGGATCCGCGCGCGGCCTTCCCCTGCGCCCCGGGTGAAACCCTGTTCGTCAACGACGCCACTCCGGGCCTGAAGACCTGCAACAACGGCAGCATCAAGATCCGTGGCGACTGGCGCGAAACCATGAGCACCCACTGGTTCCACGACCACATGCTCGATTTCACCGCTCAGAACGTCTACAAGGGCAACGCGGTGATGATGAACTACTACAGCGCCATGGACCGCGGTAACGAAGCCATGGAAGACGGCGTCAACCTGCGCCTGCCCAGCGGTTCGGCGTTGCCCTGGGGCAACCGTGACTACGACGTCAACCTGATGGTGGCCGACAAGGCCTGGGATGCCAATGGCCAGTTGTGGTTCAACCCGTTCAACACCGATGGCTTCCTCGGCGATCAGATCCTGGTCAACTGGCAGTACCAGCCGCGCTTGAACGTGCGCGCGCGCAGCTATCGCTTCCGCATCCTCAACGGCTCGGTGTCGCGTTTCTTCAGGATCGCGCTGGTGCGTGAAGTCGTCGGCACCGGTGGCGAATTCCCCGGTCCGGCAGGTTCCGGCCTGTCCTATACCCGCGTGCCGTTCCACATGATCGCCAACGACGGCAACCTCATGGAACACGCCGTGCCGTTCGACGGCAGCATGGACCTGGACGCCGACGGCGATGTACAGGACCACAACGCCATCCTGCCCACCCAGGGCATTGCCGAGCGTTTCGATATCATCGTCAACTTCTCGAAATACGGGATCAAGACCGGTGACAAGCTGTACTTCGTCAACCTGATGGAGCACCAGAACGGCAAGGGTCCGGAGAATATTGCGCTGAGCCTGGCCGATGTGCTGTCCGGCAAATACAAAGCCGTGCTCAAACTGGGCAGCAAGGGGCTGGAGTGGGACTTGGGTGACCCGGCGGTTGGCAAGTTCATGCAGATGGTGGTGCAGCCTTATGCCGGCCAGGACGTAAGCATGAACCCCGCCGACTACGAACCCGCCAAACCGGGTAAACCGGTCGGCAAGGTCATGATTCCGTTGACGGTCAACCGCGACGATCCAACGATGCAGGCCAAGCTCAAGACCGTGCGGCATCGCGAGTTCATCTTCGGCCGCTCCGACGGCACCGACGGAGAACCCTGGACCATCAAGACCGACGGTGGTTTCGGCAACCGCGCGGACCTTCGTCGGATCAGCGCCGCGCCGCAACTGGCCACCGGCCCGACCCCTGCCGGGTTCTCCGGTGATGGCACCCTGGAAGTGTGGAAAATCAAGAACGGCGGCAACGGCTGGAGCCACCCTGTACACGTGCATTTCGAAGAAGGCGTCGTCCTCAGCCGCGACGGCAAGGCACCGCCGGAATGGGAAAAATGGGCACGTAAGGACGTCTATCTGATCGGCCAGGGCATCGACAGTACGGTGGATGTGGACATCGCGATCCGTTTCCGTGAATTCGCCGGGACCTACATGGAGCACTGCCACAACACCCAGCACGAGGACACCTCCATGTTGCTGCGCTGGGATACCGAGAACCCGGGCCAGTTTCAGTTGATGCCAACGCCCCTGCCAGGCTGGGATGGCGTGACCTACGTCAACTCCGCTGCGCTGCCTACCTTCCGCACGGGTGATACCCGTACCAACGACGATAACCAAAAACCGATCGCCAACCCCGACAGCGCCATCAGCAACACCGGCCAACCGGTGACCATCAACGTGCTGGCCAACGACAGCGACCCTGACGGTAACGTGCCGCTTAAAGTAGTGGGCCTGGCACAACCGGACTCCGGCATGGGCTCGGTCAGCACCGATGGCCTGCGCGTGATCTACACGCCACCAGCCACGGTCACCGCGCCATTCACTGCGACCTTTACCTATCAGGCCGCCGATGCCAAGGGTGCGGAATCGGCACTGGCGACGGTAACCGTGGCGGTCTCGGCAGGGGTCGTCGAGAACCTGATCGTCACCGGCGCTACCGTCACCTCCCGCAGCAACAGCCGCTGGTATTGGGTACTTTCCGGCACCACCTCGCGTGGCACGGGCAATACCATCACGGCGACGGCCACGACAACAACCGGTACGGTGAACCTTGGCACCGCCACCCTGACCACTACGCCTACGGGCGCGCGCTGGACTATAGCGGTGACAACCGTCGGCAGCGGCCCGTCGCCTGCCCCGACGGCGACCATCAAGTCGGCCTTCGGCAAAACCGTAACGGTGCCGGTAGTGAAGAACTGAGCTTCAACCTGGCTTTAGCGACGAGGGCCTCAAAGGATCTGAGGCCCGAATCGGTAAGTTCAGCTGCTTGCCTTCAACTGTGCGGCGCGATGATCCTGAGCCACGGCCAGCGAGCCTGATAACTCCTGGCCTTCTGATCGAACAAGTCCGGCCTGGGATTCCCTGGATTGATTCGAAGCAACCCTTGCTCTGTGTCGGCTAGGCCGTTGGGGGCATAGACCTCGCCGGTGGCGACATCCCAACCTATGCAGGTACCGGCAACCAGGTAGCGGTCGATCCCGTCTCGGGCAGACTGAAGCCTGGGATAATCCCCGCCGAACCGTTGGCTGTACCACAGGTGAACGCGCGCCTGATTCTTGACCTCAACGTTCACGTCGAGGTCGTTGAACAGATGCCGGGCTGACTGGATGACCTCATTCTCTGCCTCCCAGGACAGATCGTCATCGAAGTAAAAGACGTCGTAATCCTTCACGCCCCATTCTGGCGGTCGCTGCGACTGATGATTCCAGACGGCCTGGAACAGGCAACCGGCCGTGAGCATGCATTGGTTCAAGCCGAGCTCGGGCAAGCGTGTGTAAATTTGTGCGTTGACCGGATTGGTCATTGCGATCCTGACCAGGCTTTCGGCAGTCAATGTCATCTTCATCCCTTCCCTATCGATCTGATCCTGGCGACCGACAATACCCCCGCTGCTTTACAAATTCACGAAAAACACGGCACGGCCGATCTGGCGCCAATCATGGGTCATTCAAGGCTATGAAGTCGGTGCTGACTATGTGGATGACACTTTTGAAGTGAGCCGCCGCCGTGCCTGCCCCGATAATCGATAGCTTACTGACGAACTGTCGAGGTCAAGCATGACGAGCGCAAATATGGAACAAGTCAGCCCGGGAACACTGAGAAGAGTGATCGTCGCCGCCGGCATCGGCAATTTCGTCGAGTGGTTCGACTTTGCCGTCTATGGCTTTCTGGCCACGACCATCGCCCAGCAATTTTTCCCCAGCGGCGATGCCAGTGCGGCGCTGCTCAAGACCTTTGCGGTGTTCGCCGTGGCCTTCGCGTTTCGGCCCCTTGGCGGGATTTTCTTCGGCATGCTGGGCGACCGGATCGGCCGCAAGCGAACCCTGGCGATGACCATTCTGCTGATGGCAGGTGCGACGACCCTGATCGGTCTGCTGCCCACTTATGCGGCGATCGGAGTCATGGCGCCGATTCTGCTGTCGCTGATCCGTTGCGCCCAGGGCTTTTCGGCCGGGGGCGAATACGCAGGTGCCTGTGCCTACCTGATGGAGCATGCACCGAGCGACAAACGTGCCTGGTACGGCAGCTTCATTCCGGTGTCGACATTTTCCGCCTTCGCCGCGGCAGCCGTGGTGGCCTACGCGCTCGAGGCGTCATTGTCGGCCGAAGCCATGGGCAGTTGGGGGTGGCGCCTGCCGTTCCTGATTGCTGCGCCACTGGGCCTGGTGGGGCTTTACTTGCGCTGGAAGCTCGACGAGACGCCGGCATTCCAGGCGGTGACCCAGGAACATGCGGTCGCCCACTCGCCGCTCAAGGACACCTTGCGCAACCATGGGGCGGCGATCTGTTGCCTGGGTGCCTTCGTGTCACTGACCGCCCTGTCGTTTTATATGTTCACCACCTATTTCGCGACTTACCTGCAAGTCGCCGGTGGCCTGAGTCGCGCAACCGCGTTGCTGGTGTCACTGATTGCATTGCTGTTCGCCGCGGCGATCTGCCCGCTGGCCGGACTGTATTCGGATCGGGTCGGGCGTCGCATGACGGTGATGACGGCCTGCGCACTGTTGATCGTTGTCGTGTATCCATCGTTCCTGATGGCCAGCTCCGGCTCGTTCGCAGCGTCCGTCGTCGGCGTAATGCTCCTGGCGATTGGCGCGGTGTTGTGTGGCGTGGTGACGGCGGCCTTGCTCTCGGAAACCTTCCCGACCCGCACTCGATACACCGCCTCGGCCATCACCTACAACATGGCGTACACCCTGTTCGGCGGCACCGCGCCGCTGGTGGCGACGTGGCTGATCAGCACCACCGGCAGCAACCTGTCGCCGGCGTTCTACCTGATCGCGATCGCATTGCTTGCATTGGCGGGTGGACTGGCATTGCCGGAAACCTCGAGGATTTCCCTGCATGACGTGGTGGCGCAGGAGAAAGCCGAAGGCGTAGGTGCATCCGCCTGACACACGAAACGAGCCGGCAGCCGTCATGTCAACGAGGTTTCCCTCTGCGGCCTTTGACTGGCCAGCAAAACCCTGCACAATTGCCGGCTGTTTTTGGGGCTTTCACTGGTTTGGAGGCCGCTGGCTTGCCAGCGATGGTCGTTAACGATTACGCGTGTGACCTTGATAAACGCGGTCCCATGTAGGAGCTGGCCTGCCAGCGATGGTCGTCAACGATAACGCGGGTGAACTGGATAAACGCGGCTCCTGTAGGAGCTGGCCTGCCAGCGATGGTCGTCAACGATAACGCGGGTGAACTGGATAAACGCGGCTCCTGTAGGAGCTGGCTTGCCAGCGATGGTCGTTAACGATAACGCAGGTGATCTGGATAAACGCGGCGCACTGGAGTCCATCGCCAGCAAGCTGGCTCCTACAGTTTCCCAGTGTGGGCATAGTCCCCTGTGGGAGCTGGCCTGCCAGCGATGGTCGTTAACGATAACGCGGGTAATCTGGATGAACGCGGCGCGCTTGAGTCCATCGCCAGCAGGCTGGCTCCTACAGTAGTTCCCCGGGAATGCGTAAAGAATCTTTTTTTCGACAGGACGTCACTCGTGCAACGGATTGTTATTCTGGGCAATGCCGGCAGCGGCAAATCCACCCTCGCCCGCGCCCTCGGCAAGCGTCTGGGCCTGCCCGTGGTGCACCTCGATACCTTGTTCTGGGAGCCCGGCTGGGTCGAACCCGACGCGGAACAGTTCCGCACGCGGGTTAGCGCAGCAATCGCAGCGGATAGCTGGATTTGTGAAGGCAACTATGCCCGGCGCACCTTCGACCTGCGCCTGCCCCGGGCCGACCTGATCATCTGGCTCGATACGCCGCGACTCACCTGCTTCGCCCGGGTGATCCTGCGCAGCCTCATGAACCGTCCTCGCCCTGACCTTGCAGCCGGCTGCGCAGAGAAGCTCGACCGGGCGTTCCTGACGTTCCTTGAGTTCGTGTGGAATTTTGATCGAGGCTACCGCCCGGGTATCGAAGCGGTGCGCCTGGCCATGGGCCCGCGGATTCCCGTGGTGCATTTGCGCAATAGCCAGCAGATTGCCGCCTTTCTCCATGGCTTGCCCGCAATGCCTGGAACCTGCCTTGAATAGAGGGGCGACGACATCCGTCACCCGAGGTCATGCCTCGCGCCCCGAAACCGACTCAATTCGACGTCACGCATGATTCCACAGCGACATCGTGGACTTGTCATGAAATGAAAAGAAATTGTCGTCGAATGAATCTCCGTCAACCTCCCCCCTCCATAAATTCCTCTTCGGGCCCGCACGCGTTGAATCCCGTGATCTGACGACGGGCCCGTTCTGGTTTACAGGCTCAACATCATAATAATAATCCGAGGGGCCGCATCGTATGCGCGTGAATTTACCCGTAACCGAGCATGAAAGAGTATTTCCCGCCGAACAACGATTGATCTCCACGACCGATCTCGATAGCCGGATCACCTACTGCAATGAGGCCTTTGTTGCCATCAGCGGTTTCACCTACGACGAGTTGGTGGGCCAGCCCCATAACCTGGTTCGACACCCCGACATGCCTCCCGGGGTGTTCATTCACATGTGGCACACCATCAAGCAAGGCAAACCCTGGATGGGTATTGTGAAAAACCGCGCGAAAAATGGTGATTTCTATTGGGTCAGTGCCTACGTCACGCCCATTCATGAAAACGGACGCCTGAGTGGTTACGAGTCTGTTCGTTCACTGCCCAGCCGCGACCAGGTTCGTCGGGCAGCAGCACTCTATGCACGGATGCGGGCCGGCAAGCCCATCGTTTCGCTGAGCACGCGGATTTCCCGGCCGCTGCAACACGGCTGGCCGTTGCTGATCACTGGCGCAGTTTCATTGCTCGCCGAGCAGTGGCTGCCCAATGCGGCGGCACAGGGGCTGTTGGTGGCGAGCCTGTGTATGGCCTGGTACCTGATCGACTCCCGGCATCGCAGAGCTATCGAGCGTACCCTGGCCGAGCATCCGAAAGCCTTTTCCGATCCATTGGTCGCGCTCACCTACAGCGACAACCATGGTCCCCAGGGTCGTCTGGACATGGCCATGGTCAGTGAGGAAGCGCGCTTGCAGACCGCCCTGAGCCGACTTGTCGATGCCGGGGTCAATGTCAAGGCCAAGGCCGCGCAGTCATCCGAACTCTCCGGTTCGCAGGCGCAGTCGCTGGATCGTCAGCGCAGTGAAACCGATCAGTCAGCCGCCGCCATCTCACAGATGGCCGCCACCATCCAGGAAGTCACCCAGAACGTCATCAGCACCGCGCATGCCGCATCGGAGGCTGACCAGTTGACGCGTGAGGGCAGTGAGCTGGCCCGGCAAAGCCTGAGCGCCATGGAAACCATGCATGAGGCGGTCAACGAGATCGGTAAGGCGGTCAACGCACTGGCCAGTGAAACGCAATCGATCGGCAGTGTCGTGGATGTCATCACGTCGATTGCCGAACAGACCAACCTGCTGGCGCTCAATGCGGCGATCGAGGCGGCCCGGGCCGGTGAGCAAGGTCGCGGTTTTGCCGTGGTTGCCGATGAAGTGCGTTCCCTGGCACAACGCACTCGCACCTCCACCGAACAGATCCACGGCATCATTGCTTCGCTGTACGACGGTGCCGATCGCGCAGTGTCAACGGCCAGCCGTGGCGAGCAGATTTCCCGCGAAAGCATGCAGCGTGTCGAGGCGGTGCAGTCGGCGCTGATCGGCATCAGTCAGGCGGTCACCCGGATTACCGGGATGAGCCAGCAGATGGCCTCGGCGTCTGAAGAGCAAAGTCATGTGGCTGAAGACATCAATCAGCAGATCACGCGTATTGCCCAACTCTGTGATCACAGCGCCGGGCAGGCCAAACAAGGCGCCGCGATCAGCCAGGATCTTGAAGTCATGGCCGACTACCTGCACAGCCTGGCCGAGCGTTTTAACCGTTAGCACCTGCAAGGATCGGTCAACCCCGTTTGGATTCACACGCTACGCTACTGCCTGAAGCTTTCCTGCCATCAGGCATTAACGTAGCGAAAATGGGGGAATCAATCCGTGCAGGCACTCTTCGCGTTTCTCAATGCCAACCCCTACATGTTGCTGTTCCTGGTGGTGAGCCTGGCGGTGCTGATCGGCCGCTTCACCATTAAGGGTTATGGGTTGGGTACAGTCGGAGGCGCCATCGTGGTCGGCTGTGGCGTAGCCATCGCCGCCTCCCTCTATGGCATCACGTTCAAGCTCGACACGTTCACCATGAACCTCTTCTACTACCTGTTCATGTACGGGGTCGGGTTGCGCGTCGGTCCTTCCTTCCTCAATAGCCTGAAGGATGACGGGCTGAAGTTCACTGTCCTTGCGGTCATTTGCAGTGTGGTCAGTCTGGCCGTGGTGGTCCTGGGTACGCGTCTTTTCAATTTGCCGACTGGCGCGGCGGGCGGAATCCTCGCCGGGGCCACGACCATGTCATCCGCCATCGGCTCGGCGGAACAGGCGGTTGCCTCGGGTGCCGTGCACCTCGCACCGGGCGACACGGTCGAGGGGGTGTCGGCGATGATTACCCTGTCCTATGGCATTACCTACATCTGGGGCACCATCGGCATCGTACTGATGTGCAAATACATGCCGCGCTGGTGGGGTGTCGATGCGAAAGCGGCAGCCCGTGCCTATGAGGAACAGCATGGGATGCATGATCTCGAGGACGATGGCCTGACCGCAGACAAGGCCTTTGGCTTGCGCGCCTACCGCCTGGAAAACCCCACGACTGCCGGCCTCACCATCCGCGAATTTCTCGCTCGATACCCGGAATACCGCATCGTCAATGTGCACCGCGACGATGAATCGACAGGCGCCGATCCCGGCATCCAGCTGCAGTTGGGCGATGTGATTACCCTAGGCAGTACACGCAAGGGGCTGACGGCCAACATCGGCCTGATCGGCCCGGAGGTCGATGACGCCAGGGCACTCGCCGTACCCCTGGACCACGCGGAGATCCTGGTGACCGAGAAAGCCGTCATCGGCAAGAAGCTCAAGGAGTTCCGAGCGCTGGACCTGGCCGGGCAGCTTCAGTTGACTCGCATCCAGCGCGGCGGTGTACCGCTACCCGTCGGCCCGGAGACTTCGTTGCAACGTCGCGACGTGCTTTTCGTCACCGGCCTGTCCGGCGCCGTGCAACGCGCGGGCGAGTTGTTTGGCGTCATCGCCCGTCCCAGCAGCATGACCGATTTGTTGACACTGTTTGCCGGAATGACCCTGGGGCTGCTGATCGGCCTTATCCAGTTCCCCGCCTTTGGCGCTTCTGTGGGCCTCGGTAGCGCCGGCGGCCTGATGGTGTCAGGCATCATCGTCTCGTCACTGTCCTCGCGCCTGCGCTTCTTCGGCAATACGCCGAACGCCGCGCGCAACATCCTTGAGGACATGGGCCTGCTGGTGTTCGTTGCCATTGTCGGGATCAATGCCGGCGCCACCCTGCTCGCGCAATTGACGGGGACGCTCGCCGTGCAGATCTTCCTGGTAGGCTTCGTCGGCTGCATGCTGCCGCCGTTCGCCGTCTGGGTGGTCGGCTATCACGTGATGAAGATCAACCCGGCCGTATTGATGGGCGGCATGGCCGGCGCCCGCAGTCATTCCGGACCGTGCCTGGAAGCCGCGGCGGAGATCGGCAGCAACGTGCCCTGGGTTGGTTTTCCGGTAGCCTTTGCAGTCTCGGGAATCCTGCTGACAGTCCTCGGCTACTTCGCCATGGTCTTCGCCAATTGATGCTGACCATTAATCCGATGCCGCCTGCAGGCGTGATGCCGCTCACTGTAGGAGCGAGCTTGCTCGCGATGGACTCAAAGACGCTGCGTTTAGCCAGTAAACACGCGTTTTCGTTAACGACCATCGCGAGCAAGCTCGCTCCTACAAAACCCATCAGGGCAATGCATACACCCTGAACAGTCTCTTCACGGTAAGGTTGCTCCCGCCCAGATACTGGTCGTAGGCCTTCTCCACAAAGCCCGAGTAATAGGCTTCACTCAGGGCCGTATCGACCAGCAAGCGGAAGTCTTCGTCGTTGCGATCGACCATCATCGCTACCGGCGAGTACTCGAAAATGCGGTCCAGGATCATCAGGTTCTGCGCCGCACCTCCCTTGGCGACTTCATTTCGCAGCAGCATGCGTTCGGAGAAGAAGGCATCGGCCTTGCCCTCGGCGACCAGTTTGACGCCCTCGTCATTGTTGGCCACGGTCACCAGCGAGGCGATCACGTTGAGCAGGCGCATGCGTTCGCGAATCCAGTCTTCGGTCACCCCGCCCTCGAGGGTCGCGTAGGTCTGGTTGGACAGGCCATTGTTGATGCTGGCACGCCAGGTCGGTCCGTTGTAGGCGACCTCGCCGTTGAGCACCTTGAGCAACGGCTCGCCAGCGTCCTTGCGCACCACGACCGAGAGACCGGCGGTGTAGACCGGTATGGAGTAGCTGATCATCTTGCGCCGTTCCAGGGTGGGCGCGGTCGGCGTGCAGAGGATATCCACCTTGCCCTGGCTCACGGCACTGACCTGGTCCGCAACCGTGACCGGCTGGTAGTGCACTTGCAGGTCGGGCAGGCCCAGCTCGCTCTTGAGCTTGTCGGCGACTTTCAGGCACAGGTCGATGGCGTAACCGCTGGCCTTGTCGCCTTCCTGCTTGCTGAAGGGTGCCAGGTCCGGCAAGTAGCCCAGGGTAAAGGTGTGGCTGCTGCGTACGCGTTCAAGGGTGTTGGCGCCGGCCACCAGCGGCAGCGTCAAGAGTGCGAAGGCAAGCAGCAGTCTGGTGGTTGTGGCAAATGGTACGTTCATGTCCGGTTTCCCCGTATGCAGATGTCTGTGCAGTCCTGATGGCTACGCCTGAGGGTTTGCAGGCCTGGCCTGGCTGGCCGCTGGCACTTCGGTGAAGCGCTTGGCGAGGAATCCGTAGAGCAGGTAGCCGACAGCGAGTACCAGGGTGCCGCCCATCACTGCGTCCTTGCCGCAGGCATACAGGGCGTACAGGGAGTACGTGACGGCAATCAGCAAGACCACCACGTTACGCGTGCGAATCGCTGATGAGACCCCGGCCTTGTGCATGATCACCAGCAGGCCGGTCAACGCAGTGATGTAGGGGATCAGGTTGGTGACCGCCGCCAGGCTGACCAGCTTGCTGAACTGCGCGGCGGCGTCGGGCGAGATGGTCGACAGGGCCATGAGGGTTTGCAACACGCCACAGACGATCATGCCGACGACAGGCGCATTCATCGAGTTGACCTTGCTGAACAGCTTGAGGAACAGGTTCTGGTCAGCCGTCATCTTCGCCGTTTGCGCCAGGGTGAATTGCCAGCCCAACAGCGAGCCGACGCAGGCCATGACCGCCAGGGCCATGACGATATTGCCCACCATCGGACTGAATATCGTGGCGTAGACCAGCGCGAAAGGCGCCGAGGACTTGGCCAGTTCGGCGTTGGGAATGATGCCCTGGATGACGGTGGTCGACAGCACATAGACCACGGCGGCACCGAGGGTGCCGAACAGGCAGGCCAGCGGCACGTTGCGCTTGGGGTTTTCCACGGCATCGGTGGCCTGGGCCGCCGACTCCATGCCCAGGAAGGCCCACAGGGTCAGGGGGATGGCTTTGCTGATGGCTTCTGAAATCGGCAGGCTGTTGGGGTTCCAGGCGGCGGCCAGCACATCGGGCTTGAACCAGAACCAGCCGATGATGCTCAGGCCCGCGACCGGAATGATCACGCCCCACACCGTGAACGCGCCGATCTTGCCGGTGATGCCCGGGCCACCGAAATTGGCGAAGGTGGTCAGCCAGATCAACGAGATCGTGCCGATGCACAGTGGAATGGCCCCCGTGCCCAGCCAGGGCACGAAGGCCGTCATGTAGCCCACCGCGGAAATGGCCACGGCCACGTTGGCGATGGCCAGGGACAGGAAGTACAGATAGGAGCAGAGGAAAAACCCCGACTTCGCATGGGCTTCTTCGGTGTAGGCGGACAAGCCGCCGGAACGCGAACAGAAGACTCCGCATTGGGCAAAGCAGTAAGCAATGGCCATCGAACCGATCGCCGTGAAGATCCATGACAGCAGCGAGACCGCACCCAGTTGAGCCATGTTGGTGGGCAACATGATGATGCCCGAGCCCATCATGTTGACCGTTACCAGCGTCGTGAGCCCCATCAGGCTCATTTTCTTGCTTGAATCAGCCATCGCAAACTCCTTGCCTTGTTCAGAGTTTTGAACCTGGGCCTGGCGACGTGCAGTACGCGGCCGGACAGGGCTAATGCTTGATCAGACCTTGAACCTGTAAACGCACCGCATTGCTGGCAGGGATTTTCAAAGCGTTCATCACCAGAATTTCTCGGTCTGTCCGACGTTGAGGTTCCTGGGACGAATATCTGTGGAGGCATCATGTCCCGGGGCCAGGAGCGATTGCCCTATTGGGTATAGTTCAAATTTACAATCTGTTACTTCTTGCTGAATGAAACACCCCATAGGTTGCGTCCAACCTGTGGGGTGCTGCTCATCCAGCCGTCAGGTGCGCCCTGCGGAACCTGTAACGGGCAGGTTCCCAAGCAATTTGAGCCCGGTGCTCTTCACGAAAGTGTCGTAGTCCATCGGCTTCTGGATACGGGTTTCAGCATTGGGCAGTACGTAGGCCCAGGCACGTTTGGACGAAGCGTCGTACACCAGCTTGAACAGGCGCGTCGGCACCCAGACCTGGTTGTCGCCGATGGTCGAGTGGCCTGGATCGAAGAGTGGGCCGGTAAAGACAAACACGTTGCCATCGGCTCGCGTGGCAAACTTCCTGACATCCGACTCGACCTTGCTCCAGATCTTGCGGTTGTTGGTCGGGTCTTGCGGCACCATGTTCGACAGCGCAAAGGATTGGGCCATTGCCTTGGGGTTCGGTGCATCGGCTGCCGGGGATTGATGGCCACGGTCCACGGCCGGATGCTGGCTGCGGTAGTCGCTCAACTCTGCACGCCCACCCTTGGGAATGCGTGGGTCCGGGTAGAACTGGTTGGTACGCTCCTCCCCTTTGGCATCCCGCAACTGGGCCGCATTCAGGCGTTCGACCACCACCAGCGGAGTCTTGCTGGTTTGCGAGTACAGCACCGCGAAATTGTCGGAACACAATGCCAGGGGTTTCATGGATGCAGGCACAGTGGCGGTGTTGATCGGTTTCGCTGCCGGGAACAGCTCTGCACAGCCATCGAACGAGGCCTGTTTCTGTTTGCTTGAGTAGAGGTCCAGGGCCGCGCTCTGGCTGATCGAGCCTGAGCGGGACGCTTGTTCGTGTTGCGCGGCGGGTGGCTTGAGGAGGTCCAGCAGACTGCGGGCTTGCGCCCCGGGCGAGAGCAAAACAAGGGCCGACAGCCCAACTGCAATTTTGCGTAGGTGCATGAGTTAAATCTTCGAAAGGAATTGAGGGGTAAACGTACGGCGAGTCCCGATTCACGGAGCCGGGTGGAGGGGGGGGCTGATTATGTGGCGGCGAGCATGCTTTCACTGTCCTTGATCAAATGACCGATGCGGGGCCGGTCGGTTCGACCGCTGAGGGTCGTGCGGGGGTTATGGACCATGACAAAACCGGTTAGTGCAATGCCGCACCCGGCACTCTTGCTATTGTGACGCCGGGGTGGATGACATATCCAGCACCCCTCGCTACCCTTTCGCATCCGGGTGCCTGACAGCGATTCAGGCCAGACCACATTCCATCCAGACGAACGAAAAATGAAATCCTCCGCAGGTTTGCTGTTGTCGCGTATCGAGCTGGACCGTGCCAGTTCCATCCCCTTGTACCGCCAACTCTACTTGCAGATTCGCAAACAGATTCTCAGTGGCAGGCTTCAGGGCGGCGTGCGTCTGCCGTCCACGCGGACCCTGAGCAAGGAGCTTGAGCTGTCGCGAATCAGCATTCTCAATGCGTTCGATCAACTGATTGCCGAAGGCTTCCTGACGTCGCGGACCGGGGCCGGGACTTACGTCGGCCATGAATGGGAAGGCCGCGGCATTGATGACGAGCACCCGCGCCAGCCGCCTCGCCTGTCCGACCTGAGCCAGTCGATGCTGTCGTTGCGCAGCGATCATTTTCGCGGCGTTTCCTATGCCGACTGGGCGACCGGCAGCCCGACGTCGTTCCTGCCCAGTCACAGCGCCTACGATGCGTTCCCGCAATCGGTCTGGAAGCGCCTGTTGAACCGCCACCTGCACAAGCCGACCAAGGCCATGCTCGGCTATGGCGAACTGCAGGGGTTGCTGGCCCTGCGCGAGGCGATTGCCGAGTACGTCTTCGATGCCCGCGGCATTGATTGCAGTGCCGAGCAGGTGGTCATCGTGTCCGGCGCCCAGCAAGCCTTCAACCTGCTGGGTATGCTCTTGCTCAATCCACAGGACAGTTTCTGGATGGAAGATCCGGGGCATATCGCGGCGCGCATTGCGCTCCAGGCCCAGGGTGGCCAGGTCGTGCCGTTGCGTATCGACGAACAGGGGATCGATGTCCGGCAAGGCCTGGCGTTGTGTCCTGACGCCCGCCTGGTGTTTACCACGCCTTCTCGCCAGCATCCCCTGGGCGTCACCATGAGTTATGGGCGACGCCAGGAACTCATCGACTGGGCCGCGCAGAATCAAAGCTGGATCATCGAGGACGATTGCGACAGTGAGTTTCGCTACAACGGCCGCCCCTTGCCGGCACTCTATGCCATGGACCAGTGGGCCCGGGTCATCTATGCCGGGACCTTCAGCAAGGTGCTCTTCCCCTCGCTGCGACTGGGGTACGTGATACTGCCGAACGCCCTGGTCGAACCCTTCTGCACCCTGCGGGCGGTGATGGATCGCAGCCCGCCCACCCTGCTTCAGGCCGTCACGGCGGACTTCATGCGCGAAGGCCACTTCCTCGGCCATATTCGCCGCATGCGCGCCCTGTACCAGGCTCGCCAGCAGGCGCTGGTCGAACAGCTGCAGAAACAGCTGGGGACTTTCTTCAGGATCACCCCGGTGGAAGCCGGCATGCACCTGATCGCCTGGTTACCCGCGCATCTCGACGACGACGCCCTGGCCAGGGAGCTCGGCCAGCATGGCATTCACACCTATCCCCTGAGCGACTATTGCCTGGAGCACGTCTTGCCGCCGGCGCTGCTGATCGGCTTTGCCAGCACCCCCGAGGACCAGGCCCAGGCGCGGGTCGAAGCGCTGGCCCAGGCCCTGGACAAAATGGGCTACCTACAACCGGCCACTTGACGCCGGGCAAGTGGTCTTATGATTTAACTGATAATGGATCTATCGAGAGTTCCTGACTGGCGCGATAAAGGCTGCGCCGGTAGACCCGGTGTCTGAACCAGGAACGACTCGAATGAACAATAAGATCCAGGAACGATTCAACGCCTTGCTCAGCCATAAGGCTGTCGAGGCCGAGGCTCCCCCGCTACTGACCGAGGCACTGGCGCGCCAGTTGCTCGACCGACTTGGGCAACTGCGCCTGTTTGCCCATGCCTACCCCTTGCTGACCAACCTGACCCACGGCCGTGTCACCCCTGGCGACCTGCTGGACTTCGCCTATCGCCACGAACTCCAGGGCCTGAGCCTGCACCTGCTCGACGGTGAGGAAAACAGCCTGAGTCAAATGACAGACGCGCAGCTTCAGGCCTTCGCGGCCAAGGCCAATGCCCTCGGGCTGGACGTGCATCTGGAAATCAGCAGCACCCTGAAAAAAGATATCGATCAAGTAATCGCCATTGCCAAGGCGCTGGGCACCCGCAACATCCGTGTCTACTCACGCTACGAAGGGGCACTGTCCCGGGTCATGGACGTGATCGAGTCCGACCTGCACTACCTCGCGCAACAGGCAGACAAACACGACCTGTTCTTCGACTTCGAGCAGCACGAGGAACTCAAGAGCGGCGAGATCGCGCAACTGCTGAGCCGGCTGAACCACCCGCGCCTGCACGCCCTGTTCGACTTCGGCAACATGATCAACGCCTGCGAGCAGCCCCTTGCGGCACTGCGCGCCCTGGCCCCGCACATACGCCAGGCCCACCTCAAGGGTGTGCGCATCGTGCCTGAGCAAAACGGCTTCGGGCATTACGGCGTGCTGCAAGGCAGTGACGAAGACGACCTGCCCAACGCACGCATGCTGTTCGAACTGCTGATGCTCGGCGAATCAACCCCGCAAGTGATCGCCTTCATTCTCGAGCAGGAAAACCACTACGTGGCACCGGCGTTCCGCCAGCTCGACGAAGCCACCGACCCGTTCATTGCGTACCGGGAAATGAGTGAAACAGCGCTGCCGCAAGGCTTCTCGCTGGAGCGAATGCTGGCCGATGAACACCGTTGGGCAAACAACCAGGTCGCCTATGTACGAGGTCTGCTGGCCGAGTTCCGAACCCTGGCCGAGTTGACCCTGGCCCATTGCGCTGACGCCTGAACCTGACGTGCCGAGCGGCACTGCCTACCCCAATACGCCTGGAGAACAATAATGACATCCCATGACAAGGCCAAATGGCTCAGATTCCTGATTCTCATCCTCGGTGGCGGCACCATCTACAAGCTGGCGAATCTCAAAGATGCCTTCTACATCCCCATGCAGGAATTCATGGGGCTGTCCCACACTGAAATCGGCGTGCTGCTGAGCGCCAACGCCATCATCGCCACCGCGCTGTTCGTGGTGGGCGGCATGCTCGGCGACCGGTACGACACGCGCAAGCTGATCCCCCTCGGCCTGATCGGTACCGGCGGCCTGGGGCTTTACCTGGCGACCTTTCCGCCCTTCAGCAATCTGCTGGTTGTGTTCTGCCTGCTGGCCGTGTGTGCCGACTGCATCTTCTGGCCTTCGCTGCTCAAGGCCATCCGCAACCTGGGTGACGATAAGGAACAGGGGCGCCTGTTCGGCCTGCTCGAAGGCGGGCGTGGCGTCATTGATACCCTGGTCGCGTTCTCTGCGCTGGGCGTCTTCGTCGCCATGGGCTCCGGTGAAAACGGCTTGAAGTCGGCGATCCTGTTCTATTCGGTCATCGACATTCTTGCCGGCACCCTGACCTGGCTGCTGCTCAAGAGCGGCAAAACCCAGTCGACCGTCAAGCCGAAGAACGGACTGTCGAACCTGCTCGAGGCGATCAAGGTGCCGGGCATCTGGCTGGTCAGCCTCAACGTGTTCATGGTCTACATCGTCTACTGCGGCCTGACCTATTTCATTCCCTACCTCAAGGACATGTACGAACTGCCCGTGGCCCTGGTGGGCGCTTACGGGATCATCAACCAGTACTTCCTCAAGATCCTCGGTGGCCCCGCTGGTGGCTTCATTGCCGACAAGCAGTTCAAGAGTTCCAGTCGTTATCTGAAGTGGGCCTTCCTGGCGTTGTTGCCGCTGATGGGCGTCATCATGCTCATCCCGAAAAGCCCGGGTTTCATCTACGCAGGCATGGCGGCCACCCTCTCCTTCGCGCTGATCGTGTTTTCCATGCGCGGTGTGTTCTGGGCACCGATGGGTGAAGTCGGCATTCCCCAGCACATCACGGGCTCGGCCTTTGGCATTGGTTGCCTGATCGGCTATGCGCCGGGCATGTTTGCCTACGTCATCTATGGCGCGATACTCGACCACTTCCCGGGTCAACAAGGCTACAACTACGTCTTCTCGTTGATGAGCCTGCTAGCCATTATCGGATTCATGGTGTCGAGCCTGCTGTATCAAGCGGTGCGCAAGAACGCCACGGTCACTGGTGAGCTCAGCGCCGCGCAAGCCTGAACATAGGCCGGGTTTACCCAGTTCATACCCGTTATCGTTAACGACCATCGCTGGCAAGCCAGCTCCTACAAAGGACCGTGCCCACGCTAAAACTGTAGGAGCCAGCCTGCTGGCGATGGACTCCAGTGCGCCGCGTTTATCCAGTTCACCCGCGTTATCGTTAACGACCATCGCTGGCAAGCCAGCTCCTACAAAGGACCATGCCTACGCTAAAACTGTAGGAGCCAGCCTGCTGGCGATGGACTTGAATGCGCCGCGTTTAACCAGGTCACCCGCGTTATCGTTAACGACCATCGCTGGCAGGCCAGCTCCTACAAAGGACCGTGCCCACGCTAAAACTGTAGGAGCCAGCCTGCTGGCGATGGACTCCAGTGCGCCGCGTTTATCCAGTTCACCCGCGTTATCGTTAACGACCATCGCTGACGAGCCAGCTCCTACAAAGGACTGCGCCCACGCTGAAAACTGTAGGAGCCAGCTTTATACGTGTTGCAATGCAACGCCGTGCGGCGGTAACCGGTGCCTCCCGGTTACCGCCGCACCGACGCCAGCATCAGATGTGGCGGGTATTCCACCCGTGAAGCTGTCGGATCGTCATGCAGTGATCTACTGTCAGTCATAGGCTTGGCGTCAATCTCCAGATGGGCGTTGAACTGCCGGGTTTGCAACCGACCTGTCTCGATGATCAGGGAACCGGACCTATGGCAAAAAATGCAAAAGCGGAATCCGAAAACCAGACGTTCACCGCGCGGCAAGCCGAGGCGCAGGACGAACCAGCCCCTGTTGGCGATGTGAATCGCAATGGCCTCTGGCGTACATGGATCAGGGGCCGGGCGCGCAAGCTGAGTCACTCGACCCAGTTTGTCATTGCCGCTGCGGTGATCCTGGGGCTGACCATGTTTTTCGTCGGCAATCTGGTGAGCGTGCGCATAGAAAGTGCCGCGGTACATAGCGCAGCAGAAGCAGGCGCTCAGTACATGGATACGTTTCTGGAGCCCTTTGTGCAGGAGTTGAGCCAGGACAACACCTTATCGGCTGCAAGTATCCAGTCCCTGGACCGCCTCACGGAAAGTCGTTCGCTGAAACAGCACATTGTCTCGATCAAAATCTGGCGAGCAGATGGCACGGTGGTCTACAGCACGAACAAAGACATCACTAACGTTCAATTCCCGCTGGATGAGATCACCGAGGCACTCAAGGGCAAAGTGGTCACCGATCTTCAAGAACTGACCCAGGATGAGAACGTGTTCGAGCGCCAGCTCAACGTCCCGCTCTATGAAATCTACGCGCCCCTGCGGGATTCGCGCTCCGGGAAAATCATCGCGGTGGGCGAATTCTATGAAAAGGCCGACAGCCTCAGGCGCGAGATCAATCGGGTTCGGGAAGAGGTATGGGGGGTCGTCGGCGCCGCGACACTGGCCATGCTGACCCTGCTTTTCTTCATCGTGCGACGCGGCGACAAGATTATCCAGCAACAGCAGGTGGCACTGCACTTGCGGCTGATCGAACAAACCCGTTTGCACATCAGCAATGCTGAACTCCAGCACAAGATGGCAACGGCTACCCAGGAGTTTTCCCGAGTCAACGAGCTCACCTTGAGGCGCATTGGCGCAGACCTGCACGATGGGCCCGCGCAGCTATTGACCTTGATTCTGATCCGGCTCGACGACGTGGCCGAAAACTGCACGGCGGTCGATCAGGAATCGCTGGAAACCATCCGTGCCGCCGCCACCGACGCATTGCGTGAGGTCCGCGATTTATCACGAGGCCTGGCACTTCCGGAAATCAACGACGTGAGCCTGGTGGAAGAGTTGCAACTGGTGGCGCAACGGCACGAGCAACGCACTGGCACCAAGGTCACATTGACCCTGGGGCAGCTACCCAAGGCCGCGCCATTGCCGCTCAAACTCTGTTTGTACCGGTTTGTGCAAGAAGCCCTCAACAACGCTTACCGGCACGCCAACGGCGAGGGCCAGGTCATCCTGGCGAAGTACATCGATGGCGTATTGAACATCAGCGTCAGGGACAGTGGCCCAGGCATGGCCGCGGACGCGATGCAGCTCGAGAAATCCGGTAGAACCCGATTGGGACTCGCCGGTTTGCGTTATCGCGTCGAATCGCTGGGCGGGTTGTTCAGCATCGACTCCTGCGACACGGGTACGTCGGTCAATGCACAGTTCAAACTCTAGTCAGGCGCCGCTTCGGCATCCATTGGCGCTTTCGCCGCGCCGATGTGAAGGTGGCCGATAGCTTCGCGCTCCCGGTAGTGGCGCAGAGCCGTGACCGCTTCGACTCGATTTCGCGCGTTCAGCTTCTGCATCACACAGCCCATGTGGTGCTTGACGGTTTTTTCGCTGATCAACAGCTTGTCCGCCACTTCCCTGTTGGTCAGCCCCTTGGACACTTCACGAATGACCTCTTCCTCGCGGTGGGTCAGATCGAACTTGCGGGTTTCCGCTTCGTGCTTCTTGATGTTGCTCAGCAGTTTGTTGGCAAACTCGGGGGTGATATACGACTCACCCTTGGCAACCGTCCTGATCGCCAGCACCAGTTCCGGCCCGCTGACACCTTTCAATACATACCCGCGTGCCCCGGCCTCCAGTGCCAGGAAGGCATCATCCTCGGACTCCGAAACGGTCAGCATCAGCACCCTCACATCCGACAGCTGTGTGGAAATGAAGCGCACCGCGGCGAACACGTCACCCGGCATATTGACGTCCATCAACATCACGTCCGGACGCTCCTTCTGCGCAATATCCATGGCATCCTGCGCATTGGAACCTTGCTCCACGACCTGAAGATCCGCCCGTTTTCTCAACGTATTGGCCACACCCTCACGCAACATCGGGTGATCGTCGGCAATGCCGATGCGAATGAATGGACTCATGAGACGCTCCCGCAAGAATAAGCATTCGGATACACATTGATTAATAGCAGGGAACCCGTGAAGCCGCCGGTCATCAGTCGTATGTACCGGGCTCCAGTCGTCCGGATATTCGACTTAGGTCGGATGCAATCAGAACCTGAACAAGTAAAAAATCTTACAAAGCACTTTATATTTCTATTTCAACGCTTTGTTTTAAATGGGTTTGAGCATACAAAAAAACTGAAACCTTCATAAAATCCGGATCCGTCTTCAATCCGACCAGCAGTCGCCCTGCAACACTTGGGTACAGGCGACCAAAGCACCCGGCATAACCAGGCCCGACGTCAAACGCGACAAATTTCCAACGTGGCGCGTAACCCGCCAGCAATGCGGTTCTCCAGTTTGATCTGTCCACCCAGGCGAACCGCAATGGCCTTGACGATGGTCAGCCCCAACCCTGCCCCCTGATCATTTGCGCGACTGTAGAAACGCTCGAAAAGCCGATCACGATCCTGCTCATCGATACCAGGTCCCTCATCTTCGACAGACAGTTCGTAGCCCTTGCTCTTTTCGACCAGTTTTACCGTGATCACTCCGTGCCGGGGGGAGAAGTTCGCCGCGTTGGTGACCAGGTTGTTCAAGGCAATGTCGATGGCCGCAGGGTCGACCCTCGCAAGGCCGATGTCGTCGCTGACATCGAAAACCAGTTCAAGGTCCTTGCTCAACAACCAGGGCGTCAATTGGACCAGGCTGTCGCGAACCGTGGCTGCCAGATCGACAGGTACAGGCGGTTGCGCGCCTGCTTTAGGCTCGATACGGGCCATCGTGAGCAATTGATTAACCAGCCGGCTGGTACGGTCCACTCCGGCAATCAAGTGCTCAAGCGACGCACGACGCTCCCCTTCGCTCCCCGCTTCCATCAGGTTCTGCGCATGCACCCTGAGCACGGCCAGGGGGGTGCGCATTTCGTGGGCGGCATCGGCGATAAAACGTCGCTCACGTC
Organism: Pseudomonas laurylsulfatiphila; assembly: GCF_002934665.1. Taxonomy (GTDB): domain Bacteria; phylum Pseudomonadota; class Gammaproteobacteria; order Pseudomonadales; family Pseudomonadaceae; genus Aquipseudomonas; species Aquipseudomonas laurylsulfatiphila. The sequence goes on from NZ_NIRS01000002.1 coordinate 117,374, forward strand.
CCATGACTTCCTGAATCTGCGCAAGCATACGGTTAAGGGCCGCCTGCATCGGCTCAAGCTCCGTAGGCAGCGGTGTCAATTGCAGGGGTTCGAGTGAACCGGGGTGCCTCGCGCGCAGTGTTGCAGCCATGTTGACCAGCGGTTTCAATCCCCAACCGATGGCCAGCCAGAGCATGGCGGCCAGTATCAAGCTCCCCAGAATATTAGGCCACAAGGTGTGGCGTACGATGCGGTCCACCAGGTCCATTCGCACATCGTCCCGTTCGCCCACCCAGATCCGCAGGTTGTTCTGCTTGTCTTCAAGCAGGAAGGCCCGCCAATGCCGGTTGTTCAGGTCGACGACGTCGCTGAAGCCTGGTGTGACCGGGGGTTGGCTGAAGGACGGAGAACTGGCGGTATGTACCAGCACTTCACTCCTGGCATTCCAGACCTGAAACGCAATCTTCGTTTCATACGGATGCCCCTCGTCCCTGGGCGTCGCCTCGTTCAAGGCCTGGTTGAAAGCCTGGTACAGGTCTGCGTGATCCTTGCTCACCATGGGCATACGCATGACGCCTTGCAGCAGGCGAGCATTCTGGGCCAGTTGGGCATCATAGACTTCGGCAATTTCATGGTTGCTGTCGTGCAGGTTCAGCACGCTGATCACCGCCAGACCTGCGAGCATCAGGCCAATGATCAGGGTCAGGGTGCGACGCCGGATCGAGGTCATCGACGCTCCTCCACCAGATAACCGATACCGCGGACGGTGCGAATCAGGTCGGTGGAGAGCTTCTTGCGCAGGTGATGGATGTGCACTTCCAGCGTGTTGCTTTCGGCCTCCTCGCTCCAGCCGTACAGCAACTGCATCAGATGATCGCGAGTCATTACCCGCCCCGGTGGCGAGAGCAGTTCGTGGAGCAACTGGTATTCCTTGGGTGTCAGGGCCACCGGTTCGCCTTTGTAGCTGACTTGCTGGGTGCCGGGGTTCAGGCTGATACCCGCGTGCTCGATCAGCGATTGCCCACGCCCGGCGCTGCGCCGAAGCAACGCACGCAGGCGCGCCTTCAATTCTGCCAGGTCGAAAGGCTTGATCAGGTAGTCATCGGCGCCGGCATCCAGGCCGGCGATGCGGTCTTCGGTGGCATCGCGCGCCGTCAGGATCAACACAGGCAGGTTGGAGCCGCTGTCACGCAAGCGCCTGAGCACTTCGAGACCGTCCATGCGTGGCAGGCCAAGGTCGAGCACCGCCAGATCAAAGATTTCACTGAGCAGCGAGTGCAAGGCACTGTTGCCGTCCTGCAACCAGTCGACGGTATAACCTTCACGGCGCAGGGCCTGATGAATGCCCTCGCCGAGCGCCACGTCATCCTCTACGAGTAATAAACGCACAGGGTCTCCTGTCAGCCGAGTTTCTTGTTCACGTCCACCAACAGCGCTTCGATCTCCTTGCGGCGCCCGGCATCAGCGCTCTCGCGGCCAGGTCGGGGCGCTGCCTGCAAGGCTTTTTGCAACGCTGCCCTGGCTTCGACATACCGCTTCTGACGGTAGAGGTGATCGCCCCAGAAGTACAGGCTGTCGATGCCGTTGGGGTTTATTTGCAATGCCAGCTTGAGCAACTGCTCGGCCTTGTCCGCATCGCCGAAACCGATGGGCCAGCCCGGTACGCGGTCATACAGGGCCCCCAGACTGGTATAGGCAGAGCCTTGCAGGGCCTTGGGGTCCAGGGCCAGGGCTTTTTCCAGATCGACTTTGGCATCCTTGACCTTGCTCAGCGCACCCAGCCCTCCCTGGGCGCCCGCCCAGCTACTGGTGACGATGCCAGACCAGATCCACGCCTCCGCCACCGTTTGGCGTTCCTGCTTGAAGCTCGAAGCCTGGGCGGCCAGCTTTTCAAAAGCCGCAGTGCGTTGTCCCTCGGGCAACTCGTACTGAATGTGCGCCCAGCTTTGCTGGATACCGTTGAGACGCTGCTGGTCGGCAGCATCCAGCGCCCAGACACTTTGGCTCAATGCGCTCAGCAACAGGCAAGCGATGATCTTTTTCATGGTTCGAGATTCTCCTGGTCGGGTTTCTGGCTCAGGCGGCGGATCAGTGGCAATTGCTTGCGCAACCCACGGTCCACCAGATGGGGCAGGAAGCTGTTCAGGCGTACAAAAAAACGCTCGGGCCAGCCCAGGTACAAGTCGCGACGGTCACCGGCAATGGCGTGAATCACCGCGGCCGCCACGGTTTGCGGATCGTCGACATTGGCCTTGAGCGCATCATTGAGCGCTTGGGCTGCCGGGCTGTTCATGCCGGTACGGGTCGCTCGCGGGGCGACGTAAAGCACACTGACCCGGGTGTCCGCCAGCTCTCGGCGCAGGGCTTCGGAGAACCCGCGCAGGGCAAACTTGGTGGCGCAGTAACTGGCGTAGCCGGGGTAGCCAATGGAGCCATAGGTCGAACCGACGTTCACCACCATGGCACTGTCGGCTTGCTTGAGCAGTGGCAGCATCAGTTTTGTCAGGCATATCGGCGCACTGATGTTCACCGCGAGCATCGAATTGATTTCACTGTCGTCGAGTTGTTCGAGCATGGCGAAATGGTTGACCCCGGCGGCATTGATCAACAGGTTGATTCCGCCGACGCTCTGGGCCCGAATCAGCACCTTACCGCGGTCGGACAGTAACGTCAGGTCTGCACGGATCCAACACAGATTATCGGGATATCGCTCAAGCAGCGGCACCAGGGGCTCTCGATGACGAGCCACGGCCAGCACCTGGGCACCACTGGCGCACAGTGCAGTGGCGATGGCCAGGCCGATGCCGCCACTGGCACCGGTCAACACGACGCGGGCTTCAGACAGGCGCATGCAGGTTCTCCCCGTTACGCGGCAAGCCACGAAACATATCGGCGTAGAGCCGGTACACCACTTTGGAGGCATGAATGACGGCGGCCTGGTCGTGCGGGTCATCCAGAGTGTCCATCAGTCGACGGTAGGTCTGCATATGTTCGATATCCAGCGAACCGTGGGAACTGAGGTAGCTGAAGGCGCTTTCCGGCAAGTCCAGGCGCTGGCGAATACTGCCGGCGGCGTGGGTCGCCAAGGCGATGCTCGTGCCTTCTAGCACGTTGACCATGCCGAACAGTCCCACCGGGTTGTCCCTGGCAATCAGGTCGTAGAGGAAACTGACCATCAATTCGATCGGCAATGACGGGCGCCCGTCCCGTACAGCGTCCCTGTCACCGCCGCAGGCTTGAATGTCATTGAGCACCCATTGTTCGTGGCCATATTCGTCCTCGATGTATTCACAGACCGCTTCGCGCAGCCATTCCAGACGCAATGGCAGGCGCGCCCCGCAGGCCATCATCAACGGCACGGTATGGCGTACGTGGTAATAGGCCTGTGCCAGAAAGGCCCGGTAACTTTCCAGGCTGACGTCGCCCTGCAGCGCATCACGGATGATCGGCAGGTTGAACAGCTCATTGCGTTCTTGCTCAGTGGCTTGTTGCAACGTGTCAAAAAAGCTCATGGTGCGGATTCCTCGGAAAATACAGATTCGGTCAATTGCCGCCGGTAGCACTCGATGATGGCGTCACGGCGGGGCCGGCCATTGGCGGTGAGCAAACCGTTGGTGGCACTGAAGGGTTGGTCGAGCCGACTCCAGTGGCGGACCTGGGCGTACTCGGGTAAAGACTCGTTGGCCTGGGCCACGGCGGCGGCCAGTTGTTCGTCGGTACAATCCGGGCGATGCGGCCACAGCAGCGCATGGTTGTGGGGCATCGCCTCGCCATAGACGAAGGCCTGGGCGACAGGCCCGCGCTGGGTCAATTCGGCTTCCACCCACTCGGGATTCACATTGCGCCCGAAACTGGTCACGAACTGATGCTTTTTGCGTCCCTTGAGGTAGAGAAAACCTTCGGCGTCGAACTCGCCGAGATCGCCACTGGGCCACCACTGCGCGGTGTGCGGCGCCTCTCCCAGATAGCCCAGCAAGGTTGAACCCTTGATCAGCACTTCTCCGTCATCTGCCAGGCGAATCTCCACATGGGGCAATGGCCGTCCGACACTGCCGGGGCGCCGAGCTTGCGGGCGATTGAGGCACACTACCGATGCGCACTCGGACAACCCGTAACCTTCATAGACAGGTATGCGCACACGTTCAGCGCGATGCAGTAGATCTTCACTGACCCGGGCACCGCCCACGGCGGCAAAACGCAGGTGCTGTGGGTCGAAAGCCTTCTGCTCGGCAGCACCGACCAGCATCAGCAACAACTGCGGCACCAGGACCAGGCTCTGGGGGGAGCGGCTGGCCAGGCAACCCAATAGTTTCGGCACTTCCACACCGCTGGCGCCTGCAATCCCCAGGGTTTTCTGGCTGGGCAGGCTCAAGGTGGCCCCGGCATACACAGCGGCGTAACAACCGATGTTCTCCAGCAAAATGGCCAGCGGCAGCAGCGCCAGGTGGTGTTGCGGGTCGGTGGGTTGGCTGGCCAGATCCAGCTCGCGAGCGACCCGCAGAATGCTGTCGGCACTCAAGCACACGCCCTTGGGTGTGCCTGTGGTGCCCGAGGTGAAGGTCAACTTCGCGGTGCCTTCAGGCATCCGGTTCGGGCCACTGAACGTGCGGTGCCAGAACTCGCCGCACTTCAGATATCCAGCGGCTTGCAGTTCGTCCTGCAATGGCGGCTCGGCAATGACGTGCTCGGCCTGGCTCTGCTCCAGGCAATGCTTGCGTTGCGCCGGACTGAAAAAAGGCGGCAAGGCCACGCAGGTCAACCCCTCGAACAGCGCGGCCAGGTCCCAGAGCAGGGCTTCGATACCATTGTCCAGGGCCAGGGCGACCACCCTGACCCGTTCATCACGCAGGCGCTGCTGACGATAAATGACCTCGGTATAGAGCGTGGCGTAGTCGAGCTTGCGATGATCGTCCCACAGGGCAATGGCGATGGCTTTTTGCTCAGCATGATTACGCAGGGTCTGTTTGAAATGCTCCATTTCAGGCGACATGGCAGGCACCTTCAATGGAGGTCGGCAAGCCCAGGCGACTGAACAGGCCGATGTTGCGCAAATGAATGAACCCGGAGCGGATATTGCCGAAATGAACCCACGGCTTACTTTCGTAGTAATTGCCCCAGGCGTGGCGGTCGTCGCCCAGGCGCGCCGGATCGGCAGCACACAGGGTCACGGGCTTCAAGCCAAGGCGATGAAAGCTATTGACCAGCCCCACGTTTCCGGTAAAGGCGACCCATTCCAGCCCCCCCATGGCCAGCAGGAAGGTCATCGCGATGATGCTCATCCGCGCGCTGCCGGTGTCGCTGGCAGCCAGGTTGCCGACCTCGACGATGGCTGAGCGGCTTACGGTGTGGTCGGCCGCGGCACTGATCAGCGGATCGATCGCCTCATCCAGGTAACCTTCCAGAAACAGCGGTCCACTGCTCGCCAGACGCACGCCAACCACCGCGCAAAGCGTGCCGGACGCATCGCTCATGCCAAACAGCTCCGGCATGAAGTGGCGAACATCGGCACCGTGGGCCCGACGAAACCGTTGCTGGATAAAGGCTTCGAAGACACACCTTTGCGGGGCGTCCGGCAAGGCCCTGACAAGATGCATCTGCTGTGCTTCGGTCAAGCCAAAGCGCAGGGGCAACTGAACGTTCCAGTTGAAAGCGGACATTGAAAAACATCTCCCCGGATCAATGGGGGAGCAGTATCAAAGACAATTCTTAACGAAGTCTGAAGGTGACAAAACGGTTCGCATCAGTGGTCTTCTGATTGTCACCTTGCAGGACCGGGGCCAGCCCGGGCGCCGAGACTGCACCCGTATCCGCCCCGGCAACCGGCAGGCTGGTCGACAGGGGTACGCTCTGCGTGACGTTGCTCATCCGGGTGATCTCCACCTGCACCTTGTCCTTGCCGAGCAGGTAGTCGGCCAGCTTCTGCGAAAACGGCCAGTAGTTCAGGTCGGCCGTCAGGGTCAGCGGCCCGACGGCGTCGGCCGGCACCAGGAAGGAGAACTCCCCGATATCGTAGCCCTTGGGCAGAATGCGGTTGTCCGAGAGAATTTGCGTGGCATTCCAGACCTCGACGTCAAGCGGGTTGCCGTCCTTGTCGCCTATGTGCACCTTGAAATTTCGCGTGTTGACTTCGGTCTTGCCGTCCTTGATCGAGCCCAGTCGGTAGATCTCGCGCCCCGTGGCATCCTGCACCCGGAAATCGATCCACATCTCCCGTCCCTCCGGAAAGCCGGTCGGCAGCTTGTGCCCTGCGCCGACATTGGAAACCTTGACGGCGACCGAGGTGTATTGCCCGGCAACGATCGCTGCCGGCAATTGCTCGAAGGTTATTTCCCCCGCGCGCGCGAGCATGTTGCGAGCCCGTTGTGCGCCCTCATCCTGACCGAGATGGTTGAGCATCATCGCGTTAGCCCCGCTGAACCAATGCGAGGCGACCTCCTCGCGATCCGGCCCCATGATCGCGGCCTTACCCTTGAAACCCGGCATGTGGCAGCTCTGGCAGGTGACATCGTTAAGGCTGTAGGTGCTCTCCTGCCATTCGTCATAGGTGCGCTCCACCGCCACGCTGCTGAACGGGTGCGTGACGTTGTGGCAGGTGCCGCAAAAGTCCGAGCGGGTGTGCAAAGCCGAATACACAGTGTCGTGATAAGGCGAGACGGCGTCTTTGCGCGGGCCGAACTTGGTCGGTTTACCGTGTGCCCGAGGGCTCAGAACATAGGCGCCATTGTCCAGGCCCGTGCGGGCACTGATGTTGTGGCAGGTTTCGCAATCGACCCCGGGCATCGGAGTGTTCTTCGCGCTGTCTTCAACCGAGGAGCGGTTGACTTGCGAAGTGATCTGCCCGGTCGTGAGACCGATCGGCGTATGGCAGCCGGTGCAGAAGTTATCGACCTTGCCCTCGGTAGCCGAACTCGCACGCTTGAGCAAGGCCCGATAGATGGGTTCATCCCAGGCCTGGGACATCATCGACGAGCGCCACTGCTTGTAGATCTCCGTATGGCAAGCGCCACAGACCTGGGCATTGTCGAAGTCCTTCACATTCAAGACCAGGTTACCGGTGGTATTGGCCCGGTGAGGGAAGAACGGCATCCCGCCATTCACATGCATGAGCCTGGAGCGTGCTGGCTCCAGCCACTTCTCATTGCTCTGATTGTCATTGCCCTGATTGTTATTGCTCTGCGGTTCGTCGGCTGCCACCAGCGTCACCGTCAGCAGGCAGGCCAGGAAGAACAAAATACGGCGAGCCAGAGGCCTGAGTGCCAGGAACAACGGTATGAACAATGTCGCCAGGGAAATGTTCAAGTCGACAATAGCCAGCTTGACGCCTGGCGGTACGTTGAACATTGCCATGTAAGACCCGGCGCTGATCGTCCAAAGAACAATCAAGGCCGATAGCCCGTGCAGCGCCAACTGTGCACACGTTGATCTGGAGTGGCTCATAGCATTTCCTCTGGACGGTTCGCAGAGGAGGACTGCAGTACTTCTATTGAGTAGCCAAGGGGTATTTCGTGATGCAAACCGATGGTTACATGCAATCACTCAATGGGGTACTTACAGCTCCACAGCTTGCCGCCGCTGCACCTTTCATGAACGGGACAAGCTCACTGAGCAATTACCCTGCCATCGCTGTAACAAAATATGTGCGAGGAGCGAAATGTGCCTGCAAACATTCGTCGAAAGTTGAAATGCCGTGCTGATGCTGGCGTGAATACTGCTGGGGAATTGCGCCCCGTTTGTGGGGACGCTCACACCGAAATCGGGGGCCACTCATCGTCTTGAGTCGATCCCCATTAATCCCTGTCTTTCGTCGTCCGAATGAGATTGCCCCGTAACTTCACGATGGCCTTCTGCATTTGCACGAAGTCGTCGGGATCGAGGCCGGTTTGCGGGAAGCCGTCTTCGCGCAGGCCTTCACGCAGCGTTCGCCCCTCTTTTGTGAGATTGATCCGCACCTGGCGTTCGTCTTCCGGGTCGCGCTGGCGCAGCAGATAACCCATCGCCTCGAGCTTCTTCAGGATCGGCGTGAGGGTGTTGGATTCGAGAAACAACTTTTCGCCAAGGCTGCCGACGGTCTGATTGTCTTCTTCCCACAGCGCGACCAGGGTGATGTATTGCGTGTAGGTCAGGCCGAGCCGTTCGAGCATCGGCTTGTAGGCCTTGCCGAAGGCCAGGTTGGTGGAATAGACGGCAAAACACAGGAAGTCGGAGAGTTTGAGATCCAGGGCGGATGTCTTGTCGGTGTTTTTCATGGACGTTCTCAGGGGTCAGTCTCGCAAGACTGAAACTATACGTCGTACGCGATGGTATCGGAAGTGTGCATAAACACCGACGACCGGCTCACCGGGAAAATCCCCGTTGAGCCGGCCGTGCAGCGGGTCAGGCCGTCAAGACATTGATGTCGACATCAATGTTGCCGCGTGTGGCCTTGGAGTACGGGCAGATTGCATCGGCGTTATGGGCCAGTTCAGTCGCCACCCCATGATCCAGTCCCGGCACGCGCAACGTCAGGCGGGCCTGGAGGAAGTAAGCCGCGCCGGTCTGGCCCAGATCGACTTCAATGTCGACGGCCGTGTCGGTCGGCAGTGTCACCTTCATTTGCTGGGCGGCCAGCCCCACCGCTGCGATGTAGCAGGCCGACCACGCTCCGGCGAACAGTTGCTCGGCTTTCGGGTGCGGCTGGACGGCAGTCAGCACGTGTGCCGGTGTGTCGCTGCCGGGGGACGACAGCACGATGTCGAGGTTGCCGTTATGACCGCGCGACGTATTGCCCGCGCTGTTATGGGTGGTGTGGGTTTTGCCGCTGGCCAGTACTTTTTCGATCTTGCTCATGATGATTCCCTCAGGATTACAATCAGTTAAATTCGTATGCGCTTGCATCGTATGCGATATTGGTGATGCGTCTGCGCGTCACGCCGTGATCACGTTCAGGGCAACATCGATATTGCCGCGTGTCGCTTTGGAGTAAGGGCAGATGGAGTCGGCGATGTGCGCCAGTTCGGTCGCGACATCCTGTGCCAGCCCTGGCACGCGCAGGGTCAGTCGGGCCTGAAGGAAGTAGGCCGGACCAGTCTGGCCCAGGTCCACTTCAATGTCGACGGCCATGTCCGCCGGCAAAACGATATTGCGTTCCTGCGCCACCAGCCCCACTGCTGCGGTGTAGCAGGCCGACCAGGCCCCGGCGAACAGTTGCTCGGCTTTCGGATGCGGCTGTGTGGCGGCAAAGACGTGGGCTGGCTGGGTGGAACCCGGTGACGACAGGACGATATCGAGGTTGCCGTTGTGACCGCCGACACTGCTGCGGGTGGTGTGGGTTTTGCCGGTAGCCAGTACTTTTTCGATTTTGCTCATGGGGATTTCCTCAGGGTTTAAAGTTCGTACGATATTATCGTGTGCGATGCATGTGACATTCAAAAAGACATCGTTCGTCAATTGGCCTGTGCAACGATCCAGTTGTTGCCGTTGTGGCCATGGGAAGCTTGAGCGGTAGCGATCAACAGGGTGCGGCGGCTTCCGGTGTTCATGGCTGAATCTCCAAACGGCAAGGGTTGTCTGTATTTGTTATCGCATTCGACTTGATCGCATGCGATTGATGAATATTCAACCAAAGCCCCAATGATGTCAAAGTTTATTTTATGCCTTGGCGATGAGCGGCAGGTTCGCAGCCGACCGTGCTGCCCTCCCCCTCCCCGAACCAAGGGATGAGCGGACAACATTCGGCATCGGACAAAAAGGTTCTTCACGCATTCCCGGGAACTGCTGGCGATGGACTCAAGTACGCCGCGTTTATCCCGTTAACACGCGTTATCGTTAACGACCATCGCTGGCAAGCCAGCTCCCACAATGGACCGTGCCCACGCTGAAACTGTAGGAGCCAGCCTGCTGGCGATGGATTCCAGCGCGCCGCGTTCATCCAGTTCACACGCGCTATCTTTAGCGACCATCGCTGGCAAGCCAGCTCCTACAGGGGACCGTGCCCACGCTGAAACTGTAGGAGCCAGCTTGCCGGCGATGGACTCCAGTACGCCGCGTTTATCCAGGTCACACGCGTTATCGTTAACGACCATCGCTGGCAGGCCAGCTCCTACAAGGGGCCATGCCCACGCTGAAACTGTAGGAGCCAGCCTGCTGGCGATGGACTCCAGTGCGCCGCGTTTATTCAGTTCACACGCGTTATCGTTAACGACCATCGCTGGCAAGCCAGCTCCCACAAAAGGACCGTGCCCACGCTGAAACTGTAAGAGCCAGCTTGCGACCATCGCTGGCAAGCCAGCGCCTGCAATGCCCCGGAAATGCGTGAAGAACCCGCAAAAAAAACCCCCTCACTGGGAGGGGGTCTGGTGTTTGCAGGGTTCTAACGGTTTAACCCGTCTTCACCTGGACTTTCGTCAGCTCATCGCGCAGGAATTCCAGCGAACAGCCAGGTAGTCTCCTCGGCCGGCGCTGCGGCGTTGCGATTGCGCGCCCATTGGGTCAGCGCCACCATCGTCGCAAAGCCGAGCACGATCAATACCGGATAGGCCATCAGCAACTCGGTCAACGAGTATTTCCAGGCCAGCGGTCGGCCTACACCGAGCATCGCGGCATACAGCCAGGAAACGCCTGACAGTGCACCGGAGAACAGGGCAAACATTCGCACATTGATAGGCAGGTCAAGCAAGGAACCGGCCTTGAGCATGGCGGGCAATACATAGCGGTGCAACAACATGCCGTTGAATGTCAGCAACAAGACGATAATAACTTTGGCTTGAAGTTTCGGGTTGGCAAAATAGGTCATCCCTTTATCAAGATAATCAATGCCTATAATCGCCGCACCGCTGATCCACAAGAATAGCAACGCATTGGAAACAGACTTCTGCAGACTGGCCATATGATCATTATCGTGCCCGGAAGACACACGGCCCTTCAATAAATCCTTGACCATGGCGACATCGCTGGCAAACACCAGGCCAATGGCTACGCAGCAAGCCAACAGGTGTACGTATACAACTCCTAAACGCATAAACTCCATGGATTCTTTCTGGCCGAGCAGGCCGATCATTGTATTAATATCCACGTTTACATCTCCACTTATTGCGGCAGTGTGAATTGACCATGCCCCAGGCACGCGAATTAAATAATCACGCCTGCACAATCAAAGTTCACATTGATTGAAGCAACTAAAATAGTTTGGGTATTACAAGAGAGAGCGACTCGCCCCGCGAGTCAGTGATGACGGCATACTATCACTCCAGGTCTCAGGTAAAAAAAATCCCCATGTGCATTCCATTCAATGCAGATGAGGTATTCGTCCATTTTACTAGGGATTGCAGTGCGAAGCTCAAGGGATCCGCCTGCTGGAAGATCAGAGCCCAGCATATCGCGATCGTTCATTTTTCGAACAGAAACCTCGACAAACGGTACTCCCGACACCCCCCAAAAAGGCCGGTTTCATTGGCTGAAACCACCGTTGCCAAGCGGCTGAATCGTTTCATTTTTTCATGCCGAAAAAAAGCGGATTTCGCGCGGAACTCACACTGTTTGACCCCGCAAACAGCGAATTTCGCCTCGCACGCGGTCACGCCATTCAATGCTGGCAATACAGCATCTCGGAACGGAACTGCTACGCTTGAACAACGGCTTCGACTCTATCCGAAACACCAGTACAGGCGCGCCCTGAAGGCTGATGGAACAGTCGCAATAGCAGATCCTGTGCCCGAGGGAGTCAGCCTTCGTTGAGCAAAGGAGTGGACATGCCCCCCCGTAAAAGCAAGTCTGCCGACGGCCCGGCAAAACAACCGGACGACAGTGCAGACGATTCAGATTTTCTCTCGCGTAAGGAGCGCCTGTTCGCAGGCGAGCAGTTACGCGAACGCTTGCCCCATTCGGTTCACGGCGAATGGAAACCGCCGGGCAAACACCGCGACCCTATCGAACGCCTCGAAGAATCCAACCGCTATCGACTGCCCAACCTGGTGCCGCTGCGCTACGGACGCATGCTGCGCAGCCCGTTCACCTTTTTACGCGGCTCTGCGGGTTTGATGGCCCATGACCTGGCCACTACCCCAAACACAGGCATTGAGGTGCAGGCCTGCGGGGACTGTCACCTGATGAACTTCGGATTGTTCGCGACACCTGAGCGCAATCTGATTTTTGATATCAACGATTTCGACGAAACACTCCCTGCCCCCTGGGAATGGGATGTCAAACGCCTGGCAATCAGCTTTGTCGTGGCGGCACGCGATAACCGGCTCACCGATAAAGAGGCACGGGGCATTGCCGTCAAATGCGTTTGTGCTTACCGCGAGGGCCTGCGCAAGTTCTCGAAAATGGGCCCGCTGGAGGTCTGGTATGACCGTCTGGATGCCCAAGCGATCATCGACATGGCGCCCAATGCCCAGATCAGGAAAATTCGCGAGCAAGTGGTGGCAAAGGCGAAAATGCGTCTGGGGGATTACCTCTACCCCAAGATCAGCAGCGAAGTCGGCGGGCGACGGCGACTGATCGATCAACCGCCGCTGCTTTTTCATGTGTATGAAAAGGGCTTCAAGCAGCGAGTGCGAATCGCCCTGCAGGATTATCGTTTGTCGCTGCCCCATGAACGACGCGTGCTCTTCGATCGGTACCGCCTCGAAGACGTTGCCGTCAAGGCTGTCGGCATCGGCAGCGTGGGCACCTACTGTTTCGTCGGCCTGTTCTTTTCTGCAGAAAACCACCCCTTGCTCCTGCAGTTCAAGGAAGCCTGCCCCTCGGTATTGGCGCCTTATGCAGGCGACAGCGAATACGAAAACCAGGGGCAGCGTGTGGTCACGGGGCAACGGCTGATGCAGTCCTCCAGCGACATCTTTCTGGGCTGGACACGCGGACAAAATGGCCGGCATTTCTTTGTACGCCAGTTGCGCGACATGAAAATGTCAGCCCCCATCGAAGGCATTTGCGCCGCAAGAATGAAGATGTACGCCGAGTGGTGCGGGCATACCCTGGCCCGTGCCCATGCCAAATCCGGAGATGCCGCGCTCATCAGTGGCTACCTGGGCAAGACGGACTCCTTCGACCAGGCCATCGGCAAATTTTCCATTGCCTACGCCAATCAAAATGCGAAAGACCATGCCACGCTGCTGGCGGCAGAAAAGTCAGGGCGGATCCATGCACTCAGGGAAGAAGAGTGATGAGGCCGAACCATCGCGTTGATGTGTCTCGCTCGAGGTTGCCGCCCCCAACCTGAATCGAGGTTCCTGGGCGCGGTGGGCCTGGTTTTCTCAAGCCAGCAACTGGTTGATCCACCGCACCTGGCGCGCGATGTCCTGCACCTTTTCCTCAGGCACGGCCCGCTGCGCCCCGGCAAATTGGCTCAGGGTCTTCTGCTTCTGGCGCAGTTTGCGCTGCCACTTGACCAGGAACGCCGGGCTGCGGGCCTGCATCTGCAACGGGCCGAAGTACAACTCTTCTGCGGTGTAGATCACCGGCCCTGCGCGCTCGGCGACGATGATTTCGTAGTCGAAACGATTTTCCCGCAGCACTTCCTCGCAGAGGATGCGATAGCCATTTTCCATCAGCCACAGGCGCAGAGGCTGTTCCCCGCCGTTGGGTTGCAGGATCAGGCGCTCCTGCCCGCTCAGGTACGCCTTGCCGCTCTCGAGGATGTCGCGGATCGTTTCGCCGCCCATGCCGCAGAGGCTGATCGCCGTGATCCCGTCCCCAGGCAGGATTGCCGCCAGGCCGTTGGCCAGGCGCACGCTGATCCGTTGCTCCAGATCGTTGTCGTGCACGGTGCGTTCGGCCGCGCGGAACGGCGTCAACGCCACCTCCCCGGCCACCGCCGCCGTGATGGCGCCACGGCGCATCAACGCCACCGGCAGGTAGCCGTGATCCGAGCCGATATCGGCCAGGCGTGCACCGGCCGGCACATGCGCCGCCACGCGTTCCAGGCGCATGGACAATGTCTGTTCGTTCAACTGCGGCCCCTTCTCACCACGAACGTCCGGAGCCTTTGCCCGGATCGGGGCGCGATTGTGTCGGGCAATGCCGTGCATTTCAAATTTATGCGACCACGGCCACAGCTCCCTTCACGCGATCACGCCCGCATACACCGACCTGTCGACGTTTCCACCGGACAGAATCACCCCCACCTTTTTTCCCGACATGGCTTCACGCTCGGCAATGAGCGCCGCCAGCGCCGCCGCACCGGCCCCTTCCGCCAGGTTGTGGGTATCGGTGTAATACACGCGCATGGCCTCGGCTATCTGCGCGTCACTGACCGCAACGATCCGCGCCGCACCTGCGGCATAGACGGCAAAGGCTTCAGGTATTGGCTTGCGTACGGCCAGACCGTCGGCAAAGGTGGTCGCCGAGGCCGTTTCGCACAGCGCTCCGGTATCGAACGATAACTGCGCGGCCGCCGCCTCTGTGGAAACCACGCCCACCACCCGGGTGTCCAGGCCCAGTGCATCGCGGGCGGCGATCACGCCACAAATCCCCGATCCACAGCCAATCGGTACATAGACGGTGTCCAGATCCGGCACGGCGTTGAACAACTCCAGCGCATAGGTGGCGACGCCCTTGACCAGCTCGGTGTGAAACGGCGGCACCAGGAACAGGTCATTCTCCTGGGCAAGGCGTGCCGCCTCTTCGCGGGCATCATCGAAATCGCGGCCATACTCGACCACTTCAGCGCCAAAGCCGCGCATGGCGTTGTTCTTTTCGACCGAGTTGCCTTGCGGCACGACGATCAGCGCCCGCAAGCCCAGTGCGCCAGCCGCCAGTGCAAGGCTCTGACCATGGTTGCCGCGGGTCGCGCTGACAATGCCCTTCACGCCCGGATGCTCGCGTTTGAGCCAGTGCATGAACGTGATGCCGCCGCGCACTTTGAAAGCACCGGTAGGCGTGTGATTTTCGTGCTTGACCCACACCGTGCAACCCAACCGCCTGGCCAGCAAGGGCCAAGGGTACTGGGCGGTGGCGGGCATGACCTGGTACACGTTACGTGCGGCCTGTTCGATGTCGTCGCGAGTCAGTGTGTGCATGAGTGGTCTCCCCGGGATTTTTTCCCAGTCTGAACAGGGGCGCAGTACGCAGGCTTTCAAAAAACCGACCTGACTTTTGTGTCCCCTCTTCACTACTATGGTGCTCATGAGCCATCGAAACCGTCTGCATCCACCCCTGCTGTCCGAACCGGTCCGCCGTATCGAGGCCGGCCCCTGGGCGATTGAATTGCTCCCCGGCTGCGCCTACGCGACCCGATACGTAGCGACCCAGGCGGGAATCGGCTTTGCCTTCGACAGCCAGCGAGGCCTGCACGCGATCGGCAGCGACCGGGTACAACCCTTCGATGCCATGCCCAACGGCCTGGCGTTCGTTCCGGTCGGGTGTGACGTGTTGTCCGAATCGCCCAAGGGGGGTGAATATCTGCGGGTGATACGCACTGACGGTATGGCACTGGAGGGCAATCGCGCTTTCAACAATCGCATCGACCGGCAGGCCACGGCCCTCGCATGGCGCATGCGCGCCGCGCTGTTGCACCCTGGCGTGGAGGACGATTGGGAGGCCTGGGCACTGGCATTGTCCGAGCGCGCGACGGCTGGTGAAGCCGTGTCGACACCGCCCCATGGCTCGATAACCGGCAGCCGGATGCGCTTGCTCGATGAGTTCATTGACGCGGGCCTCGATGGCCCGTTGAGCGTACCGGCGATGGCGGGCCTGCTCGGCTTGTCCGAAGGCTATTTCATGCGGGCCTTCAAAAACGCCACCGGCAAAAGCCCCCATGCTTACCTGATCGACCGACGCCTCGCCAGGGCCCGCGCCCTGATGCGTGACTCGACCGCCACGCTGGCTGAAATCGCCTACGCCTGCGGTTTCAATTCCCAGGCGCACATGGCGACCACCTTCAGGCAACGCCTTGGCGTGAGTCCGGTGCAATTGCGTCAACAATGAAACGACAGGAAAATCAGCGGTCGCGTGCGGGCAGCATGCCCTTGAGCACATCATCCTTTTCAACGAAGTGATGCTTGAGCGCAACCAGCAGATGGCCACCGACCAGCGCACCGCACAACCACGACATGTTGGTGTGAACCGCCTTTGCCAGATCGTACAGGCTCTGATCCGGGTCAACGATCGGCGGGAGCATGAACAGCGCAGCCACCATGACGGGTTTGTCGGCGACCGAGCTCCAGTACCAGCCGGACAACGGCAGCCCGATCAAGGCCATGGCGTACAGCAGCACATGCCCGACCAGCGCACCACGCTTCATCGTCGGGCCCATCGAGTCGGGTAACGCCGGTGCCGCGTGACTCAATCGCCAGGCGATACGCACGACAATGAGAAACAGCAGCGTGCTGGCCATCGCCTTGTGCACGTAGGTGAGTTCATGGTGGGCATTGAATTCGTCGCGCCAATGCGTCGCCACAATTCCAATGACCCAGGCACCCAGCCAGACCAGGGCCATGCCCCAATGCAGCCACTTGGCTGTACCGGTATAACTTCCTTCCTTCGCCATCACGCTGTCCTGCCCGTCACTTTAGAGGGCGGATTATCGCGACAGGGTGTTATCGGAAAAACCGTGAAATGTTGCTTAAACATATCGAGATGTTCGATGTAGCTCGTGTTTCGCCTTCGATCGTAGAGGCCGAAATCGACCCCATGTGGCCGGTGGTCGTTGCGTGTCGATTGTCGCCGGCGTTTGACTAAGCTTACTGAATCAGGGCGACCTGAAACCCGGGGACTGCGGACATCAACGGATCTGTATTGCATCAAGACGGTACTCTCAAAGGAGACGACCATGTATGCGGTGATAAGAACCTACCTGGGTGCTGGAGCCAAGCAGCTATTCGAGCTTATGGAAGAGCGCAACGTCGACATCGAAGCGACCTTGCGCACAGTACCTGGCCTTGTCAGCTACACACTGTTGAATACGGGTGATGGTGGTACTTCGATCACTGTGTGCACGGACAAGGCCGGCAGTGATGCGAGCCTGAAAGTTGCGCGTGAGTGGATTCAGAAAAACACTTCGCATATTCATGCGAACCCGCCGATCGTGACGGAAGGTCCGGTCATTGTGCAAATTAACTAGCGACCGGTCCGCAGGGTGGCGAGTGCTATACTTTTTTTCAGATTGCATGAAGTGTGCAACGTTCCCCACGGTTCAGGCACCGACTGCAAATCCAGGTTAATCGCTGCCGGACAAAGGAGGTCTACAGCAAACTCGAGTCGGGAGGTGTGGCATGAATCGGCACTATTACATCAGTGACAATCTCAACGATCTTGAAAGCGTTGAATATGAACTCGAAGCCAGCGGCATCAACTCTGAACAGATTCATGTGCTCAGTGAAAAAGTTGCTGATGTCGAACAACATCACCTCCACGAGGTTAACTCGTTATTGGAACAGGATGCTGTTCACTCAGGCGAGATTGGCGCGGTGATCGGTTTGCCCCTGGCGGCACTGGTTCTGGGTGGCGCCTATTGGATGGGCTGGACCGAATCCGCCGCAGGCTGGATGCCGTTTATCTTCCTTTCCATTGTCATTTTGGGCTTTTGCATCTGGGAAGGCGGTTTTTTCGGCTTCCAGGTGACGAACACTCACTTCCGCAATTTCAAACAGCTGGTAACCGAGGGCAAACATATCTTCTTCGTCGATGTTGAGCCCAACCAGGAATCGGTACTGGATCAGGTCATCAGACAACATCCACAGTTGGAGATAGCCGGCACTGGCGCGGCAGCCCCCCATTGGACAGTGGCCTGGCAGCACAAATGGCATCAGTTCAAGCGAGTGATATCGGGTTAGCGCCTGGCGACTCAAGGCCATCCGCACACGGCTTACTTGCCAAAGAAAATGACCCGGCTGAGGAAAATATAGTCAGCCTCGGTGGCCATAAGTCCGACGAGCACCAGCAAACACAAAGGTGGCACCAATATGGCGTAGACCATAGCCAACCGCTCCCAGGCCATATGCATGAAGATGGAGACAATTAAACCTGCCTTCAACAACATGAAAGTGATAATCAGGGACCACCGAAGGTAGCCATGGAAGTGGAAATAGTCGACCAGGTACGACAGCGTGCTGAGGACGAATAACAGCCCCCAGATTTTAAGGTACAAACTGATTGGATGTTGCTGACCCTGAGCATGTGCCATCACCCGTGCTCCTCTACCATAAATAGAAGAAAGCAAAAATAAACACCCACACCAAATCCACGAAGTGCCAGTAAAGCCCGGCTATCTCGACGTTCTGGTAGTTTCCGGAGCGTTCATAATCTCCGCGCAAAACTTTCAGCGCCACAATGCTGAGGTAGATGGCGCCGATTGACACATGCAGTCCGTGAAAACCGGTAATCATGAAGAAGCTGGCACCAAATTGCGCCGCCCCCATGGGGTTCCCCCACGGACGCACGCCTTCTGCGATGAGCTTGCTCCATTCAAATGCCTGCATGCCGACGAAAGTCACACCCAAGGCAGCGGTCGCCAGCATCAGGGCAGTCGTTTTCGTACGATCACGGCGATAGGCGAAGTTAACGGCCATGGCCATGGTGCCGCTGCTACTGATCAGCACAAAGGTCATGATGGCGATCAGAATAAGCGGGATTTCCCTTCCTCCGATCGTCAAGGCAAACACTTCACTCGGGTTCGGCCAGGCCGTGGTGATGGTCATGCGTACTGACATGTAGCCGGTTAAAAAACAGGTGAATATAAACGTATCGCTGAGCAGGAATATCCACATCATCGCCTTGCCCCAGGGCACCTGCTTGAAGGCCTCTTTGTCCGAGGACCAGTCGCTGGCGATGCCTTGCCATCCCGGCGCAGTTGGCGAACCTGGGGGATTGGATGAACCAGTCTCGGCTTGGACTTGGGTTTGGGCTTGCGGATGCAATGCCATGGCTTTTCACCTCAGGCCGCAGAATCTGGCGATGGCTTCATAGGTTTGCGGCGTGCTGGCCAGCAGAGCGAACAGCACGAACCAGAGTCCCAGCAAGTAATGCCAATAGATGGCACAGAGGTCTACGCTGGCGCTCAATTGCGCCACGGGCACATGGCGTAGAAATTTGGCGACGATCCAGCACCAGGCGATCAGCCCGCCCAGCAGGTGGAGCCCATGCAGCCCGGTCAACAGATAGAAAAAACTGTTGGCCGGATTGCTGGCGACAAAGTAGCCCCAGGCGACAAACTGCTGCCAGACCCAGAGTTGCCCCGCCAGAAAGGCAATTGCAAAGATGCCCCCCAATGCAAAACCCATCACGGTTGCGCCCAGTCGAGCCTGTCGGGCGGCCATGCGCGACCACTGCAGTGCGATGCAACTCAATAGAAGAAAAGCCGAATTCAGCCATAGCGGCCGCAGATTGCTTAACGGCGCCAAAGGCTCTGTCAGAGGTAGCCAGTCGGCCATTTGTGAACGGGCAACAAAGGCGATCAGGAACAGGAAGAACAACGAGCTCACCACCACCAGAAACAAGCGCAAGCCCACTCTTGCGATTTGACGTCTATTGGCACCCTCGGCGTCGTGAACGCCCTCAGGGTCGCGATTCCAACTGCCGCCGGGGTCAGCGCCGTCGGCGTTTCTCAATAGCAGCCTGTTCATGTCTTGACGTCCGCTTTCCAGGTTCCGGCACTGAGTTGCCGCATGTGCTCCAACTCCTCGGCGGAGACCGTTTGCGGCACGAAATCCTGCTCTATCCCCGGCACGCTGTAGTCATAGGCCCAGCGATGCACGACCGGCAATTTCTCTCCCCAGTTACCATGTATCGGCGGGGTGTTCGGCGTTTGCCATTCCAGGCTGGCCCCGCCCCAGGGATTACTGCCGGCGGGCTTGCCCTTGAATGCACTCCAGGCCATGTTGAACACGAACAGTAATTGGGAAACCCCGACAGTCAATGCGACCACCGTAATGAAGGCATTCAGCTCTTGCGCCGACTGCGGGATGAACGCGTAGTTTTCATAGGCGTAGTAACGGCGAGGCATGCCCTGGAAACCCAGGTAGTGCATGGGGAAGAAGATGGCGTAGGTGCCCAGAAAGGTAATCCAGAAATGCAGCTTGCCCAGGGTGTCGTTGTACATGCGCCCGGTGACTTTCGGATACCAGTGATAGATACCGCCGAACACCACCAGTACCGGTGCGACCCCCATGACCATATGAAAATGGGCGACGACGAAATAGGTGTCCGAGAGCGGTATATCCACGATCACATTGCCGAGAAACAACCCGGTCAGACCGCCGACCAGGAAGGTGACGATAAAGGCCAGGGCAAACAGCATCGGCACGGTCAGATGGATGTCGCCGCGCCACAGGGTCAGTACCCAGTTATAGACTTTCAGCGCGGTCGGCACCGCAATGATCAAGGTGCTGACGGCGAAAAAAAAGCCAAAGTACGGATTCATTCCGCTGACATACATATGGTGCGCCCAGACCACAAAACTCAGTACCCCGATCGCAATAATGGCCCACACCATCATTCGGTAACCGAAGATGTTTTTACGCGCATGGGTGCTGATCAGGTCGGAGACCAGGCCAAATGCAGGGAGAGCGACGATGTAGACTTCCGGGTGGCCGAAAAACCAGAACAAGTGCTGGAACAATATCGGGCTGCCACCCTGGTGATCGAGTTGCTGCCCCAGCGAGACCATCGCCGGCATGAAGAAGCTGGTGCCCAACAGCTTGTCAAACAGCATCATGACCGCGCTGACGAACAACGCCGGGAAGGCCAGCAAGGCCATGATCGAGGCCATGAAGATGCCCCACACCGAGAGCGGCATGCGAAACAAAGTCATGCCGTGCGTGCGCGCCTGCAACACCGTGGTGACGTAGTTCAACCCGCCCATGGTGGCGGCGACGATAAAAATCGCCAGTGAGACGAGCATCAGGACAATGCCCCACTCGACTCCCGGTGTCCCCTGGGCGATGGACTGTGGCGGATAGAGCGTCCAGCCGGCACCCGTGGGGCCGCCCGGGACGAAAAAACTGCTGAGCAACACCACTACCGCCACCAGGTAAAACCAGTAGCTGAGCATGTTGACATAGGGGAAGACCATGTCGCGGGCGCCCACCATCAGCGGGATCAGATAGTTGCCGAAGCCCCCCAGAAACAAGGCCGTCAGCAAGTAAATGACCATGATCATGCCGTGCATGGTCATCGCCTGATAGTAAGTACTGGCATCCATGAACGCCAAACTGCCGGGGAAGCCTATCTGCATGCGCATCAAGTCGGACAACACCACCGCGACAAGCCCCACGAACAGAGCCGTCAAGGAATATTGAATGGCTATGACCTTGTGGTCCTGACTCCAGATGTATTTGGTCAGGAAGCTTTTGGGCTCGTGCAGTGCTTCTGTTTCGGCTTGTTCCGCATAGGCCATCACGTCATCCTCGTTCCGAAGTTTCAGTGTGTTTCTGGCTGCTTTACGGCTACTTCCCTGGCTCCGCCTTGGTCGCATCAGCGTCAGTATTCGCTTTGGATTTGATAAAAGCGATCAGTGCACTCAGTTCCTTGTCACTCGGCGCCAGGGTCGGCATGACGGCTGGATAGCCCTTGACGATTTTGGCATTGGGATGAAGAACCGATTCTTTCAAATAGCCCTCATCGACCTTTACGCCCGTATCGTCGGCAAGGGTTTCTGTCTTGCCATACAGCCCCTGCCAGCTGGGGCCGACGCCCTTGTTGCCATCGACACTGTGGCAGGCCAGACAGCCAAGCGACCCGGCCACTCGCTGCCCCTGCGCCACCAGGTCTTCACCCGGGCTCGACGCTTCGCCGGTCGAAGGTTGATCGTCTTGCCGGGCAGCACCCAG
The DNA here is from genome assembly GCF_002934665.1 of Pseudomonas laurylsulfatiphila. Lineage (GTDB taxonomy): Bacteria > Pseudomonadota > Gammaproteobacteria > Pseudomonadales > Pseudomonadaceae > Aquipseudomonas > Aquipseudomonas laurylsulfatiphila. Next base: position 139,096 of record NZ_NIRS01000002.1, read on the forward strand.
TGATTTGATCAGGGCGATGACAGCACCCAGTTCGTCGTCCTTGAGAGTATAGGCCACCATCACCGGCGGGTAGCCCTGTACCAGTCGAGCCTTCGGATCGAGAATCGACTCTTTCAGGTAGGCCTCGTCGACCAGCACGCTGGTGCCATCGGCAAGCTGTTCAGTGCGGCCGTACAGCCCCTTCCATCCCGGGCCGAGACTGGCACTGCCATCCTGGCTATGGCAGGCCTTGCAGCCTAGCTGTTCGACCAACTGGCGGCCTTTTTCCAGCACGCTGTCGCCACCGGGTTTGGCAGCTGTGGTCAATGTCTGCGCAAAAGTCGGTTGGCCTTTCAGCCATTGATCGAAGACGGCTTGCTCTTCCACGATCATATGGCCGCGCATGTTGTAATGACCTACGCCACAAAATTCAGCGCATAGGACTTCGTATTTTCCGGTTTTAGTCGGCGTAAACCAGAAGTACGACACCATCCCTGGCACCATATCCATCTTGCTGCGAATTTGCGGTACATAGAAATCGTGCAGGACATCTTTGGAGCGTAATAAAACTTTCACCGGCCGATCGAGCGGAAGGCGAACTTCATTATTCATGACAAGCACATCGTCCTGGCCTGCTGGATCCTTGGGATCAAGGCCGAGGGGATTGGTGGAGTCGACAAACTTGATATCCGACTTGCCCAGCTTTGCGTCTTGCCCGGCAAAACGATAGGCCCACTGCCACTGCTGGCCGACCACTTCAAGTTCGTAGGCATTTTTCGGCACCCGGATGAAATCGTTGTAGACAACCAGACCTGGCGCCAACATCCCGGCGATACCTGCCGAGGTAACGATGATCAGCCATGTTTCCAGTTTTTTGTTTTCCGGCTGGTAGGCCGCCCTGGCACCCACCTTGTGACGATATCGAATCAGCGCTACCGCCATGAATCCCGTGATGGCAATGAAAAATATTCCGCTGATGATCAGGGTGATGAACAGGGTGGTGTCTATGGATCCCCAGTTGGAAGCGGCCGGTGTCGCATGCCAGGGCGCCAGTATGTGGAATAGCACGGATGCAATAACGATGAGTATCAAGACAATTGCTATTGCCATTTGCTCTTCATCCTATTCCTGTTGTTCATTGGTTATGCAATAAGCATCGCCACTGACGTCCAAGCAGGGCCGACAAATACCACCCGTCCGGGCGTTAAAGTCAGTAAGAAGTATAGAGCGATCGGCTTGTAACGTGAGGCCGGCAAGTGAGTTCCGGTTGCCAGCTATACTTGAGTGCTGATGACGGATGGCAGAGTTCGGCACCGCAAAGTTCGAACCCTGCCCTTGTCGAGTCGTCAAACAAATGTGGTGACATTGAGCAGGGACGACAGCCACACAGTCCAGCAATCCACTTGGGAGGTTTCGTCATGAGTGCCCTGACGATCGAAGGCTGGTGCAAAACCAGCGGCGACCAAAAGTCCACCCCGATGGGGGAAGTCCATTTCAACGTCGACGGACCTCTCCATCTCCGTCTGGAACAGGCCGAAGAGCGCCTGCAGAAGAGCCACGAGCGTGAAGCCATGGTCGATGTCGATATGGACTCGATGGATTTGAAAATGCCCGAGGGATTCGCGCCCTTGTCCGACTGTCAGATGCGTGTCTATCTGCACCACGAACGCGGTCAGTTTCATATGGTCGGGCATCGTGCGAGCGATGGCAGCCTGATTTATACCAACGCGGTGCTGATCGATCAGTTGCTGGATTAGCGGCGAGAGATTCGCTGCATCGATCGTTCTGTGCGGTGCTGAAAACTCACTGATCGCTGAGCCGGACACCCGGAGCCTCAAGACCTGGCGTACCGCAATGCGTGCCCGCTAGTCCTCGAAACGCCCCGTGGAATCCCGATCGCGCTCGTAGCGTCGTGTGAGCGCAAACGCCGGCAGCCAGGCCTCACGACGCACGAGCCAGCTCTCATAGGTTGGCGTCAGTTGATCCGGGGCATCCAGCGACCCGAGGTTCACTTCGATTTCGTCTGCACTGCGCGCGAACACGGACGAACCGCAGTGCGGACAGAAATGCCGCCCGGCGTAGTCACGTGTTTCGCCTTCGATCGTCACGGCATCCTGATGAAATATCGCGGAGGCGTGAAACAGCGCCCCATGATGCTTGCGGCAGTCGAGACAGTGACAAACGCCAACCCGGAACGGGCGCCCCGATGCAACAAGGCGCACCTTGCCGCACAAACAACCGCCGGTGAATCGGTCCATGGGGTATCTCCTCCAGGCCGTCCGAAACGGCGTATCAGCGTGGAAACAGGAACGTCACGGCGGCGCGAAAGCCCCAGCCTTGCGGGCCGTCTTCCGGGCTGTCGAGCCAGTAGCGCGGGCCGGCCTGCACCGTCAGCGGTTGACCGCCGATCTTCAACAATTGGGTGACCGTGAGGTTGACCGGTACCGACCATTCCCGCGATTGCCAGTTGTAGGTTGACTCGGTGTTGACCCCGTAGGTCGTGAGCGTATGGGTGGTGTACGAGAGGAAGGGTTGAAGGAAGGTCTGGTTGACCTTTTCCTTGTCGTCCGGCGGGCTGTCGTCCAGGCCCCAGATATGGTTGGCCAGAATGCCGCGGGTCCAGCCATTGGACTGTTTCAACGCCACCCCCGTCGGGCCGAGGCCCCATTGCTCGCTGCCGAGCAATTCGTCACTGCCGGTCGGTATCAGCAACGCCGGGCCGGCACCGAGTATCCAGCCACTTGCCGTCGGCTTGGTCGGCGAGAAGAAAAAACTCTGGGTGATATCGCCGGTGCCGGTTTTGTCCGCCGCGCCATTGGGGGCCAGGCCGTGCTGGTCGATGATCGGCAGAATGGTGCGAGAGATGAGATTCCAGTCCTCGTTCAGGGCAAACGGCAGCACCGGCTGGATATTGGTCACGCTGTGCATGCCCTCCCCGGTCGGCCCCATTTTCTGGTCCCAGTTGTACTGTACCGGCAGGCTGTACATCGCGGCGACCGGGTTGAGGGCTTTTTTTGCCAACTCTGCCGAATCCTCGGCCTGAGCCATTGGGATGCAACCCAACGCAACGACGAGTGTCGACGCGCTACCCATCCACCCTGCTTTCAAATCCATCTCGCTCACCTGTCGTTGTCAAAAACCGGCGTTGCAAAGGGTTAGCGTAGGCAACTGTGATCGATGTGCAACCCGGCCCTGCCCCTCGCTGGCCGTGTGTTTAACGGTTTTTGAGAGTTTTTGATTCGGATTATCCCGCTGCGGCAGGCAGCATTCGGCCCGCATTGACCGGCGTGCAAACACCTGTACCCGAATGACAACTTTCATCACGTGAGAACCGAACACATGGGCATGTCGAATAAATGGATTGCGGGTATTGCTTTGAGCTGTGTATTTCAGGTCGGCTGTGTCTCGAAAGTGGCGCAACAGGAGCAATACTCGGGCTTCCTGGGCAACTACCAGGGCCTGGAGGAGCAAACGACACCGAGTGAACAGAAGGTCCTGCGCTGGGTATCGCCGGGGTTCGATCCTCGCGCCTACTCCACTGTAGTGTTCAGGCAGATGGAGCTGTATCCGGCGCCGAAGCCGACCGCGCGCGTCAGCCTGAAGACCCTGCAAGACCTGCAATTGATGGCCAGCAACAGCGTCAAGCTCGCCTTTTCCCGCCGCTATGCGATCGTCCCTTATCCACAACTGGCACCGACCGATTCGCGATCGCTGATCCTGCAAGCGGCTATCACTCACGTCAGCGCCAACAACGAAGGCATGCACTGGTATGAGGCCGTGCCGATCGGCGCCATTGTCGGGGCAACACAAGCAGCCACCGGGCATCGGGATCAGACTGCCGAGATGTACATCGAAGCCAACCTGATCGATGCCAAGACCGGTTTGCCGGTCGCGAAGATGGTTCGCAAGGTGTTTGGCGCGACACTCGACAATGCCCAACAGCCGGTGCTTGCCAGTGACTTCAAGGTCGCGCTCAAAAGCATGACAGACGATATGCAGGCCCTGCTCCTCAAGCACTGATGCCCGGATAAACCCCATTGCACGCAGACTGGCATGGGGTTTCAACCGCGCTTGTTCCTTGACAAACCGTCAGCCGTATCGACGCCTGACGTGAGACCCCATCATGAAAATACTGGCCCATACCCTGGCGGTGCTCATGCTGTTGCTGAGCACCAGCGCCCTGGCAGTGACGGTGATCCCCCTCAAAGGTCAGACTTCCCAGGCCATCGCGCAGGACACCAGTGCCTGCCAATCCCAGGCCAACGCACAACATCCGGTACAAAGCACCGTGCCATCCGGTGGTCGGGCAAAGGGCGCCGCAACCGCCGCCGTAGCCGGGGCGACCGCGGCTGAGGTCCGGGGCCGCCAACATGAAAACGTCTATGACCAGATCGACGACGACACCCGGCAAGACTATCGCCAGAACCACGCGCGCAGTGCCGCGGCGGCCGGCGCCGTCGTCGGGGCTTCCAGGCAACGCCAGGCGCGCCGGCAGAATAATGCGGCGAGCGAGCAAAGCGTCACCGCCAACAATTCCGTCTATAGCAGTTGCCTGCAGCAGCGTGGCTACGATGTCTTGCCTTGATCGGCGGTGACAATGACCTGAAACATTGGCCGACCTTCCTCACCATGACTCAACGAACCGATCGAATTTGAGGGCTTCACCGATGCGCCTTGCAGGTGTTCCTGTCGTGATCCTCGCTTACTGGCTCCTGGCCGGTTGCGCCGCCTCCCCTAACAACCCGACTTCATCGTTGCAAACGGACAAATCGCCCGAGCAGTATGTCGACTGCCTAGTACCGAAGTTGAAGGACAACGCGATGAGCCCGGTCGTATCCGGGAGCGAACGCAGTTACCGGGTTGTCGTTTCAAGCAAAGTTGCCGTAGACACCGTGCTGGAAACCCACAGGGCACAGGATGGGGGCAAGGTGTATCTGTACGAGCGCCAATTGTTGGCCTCGGCCTTCAGGCCATCGAGCATCGAGCGTGCCGCGCAGGAATGCCTCTAACGCCGATATACCCCGCAAAAAAGGTTCTTCACGCAATCCCGGGAGCCTGTAGGAGCCAGCCTGCTGGCGATGGACTCCAGTGCGCCGCGTTCATCCAGGTCACACGCGTTATCGTTAACGACCATCGCTGGCAGGCCAGCTCCTACAGTGGCCCCGCGTTCATCCAGATCACACGCGTTATCGTTAACGACCATCGCTGGCAAGCCAGCTCCTGCAATTTCCCGGGCTCGCGTGAAAAAAACCAAAAAAAACCCCGCGTCCTCCATGAAGGGCGCGGGGCAAATGCCGTTGAACGAGAGGTGAGGATCGTTTACGCCGCGTCAGGCAACGCATGAACGCGATGAGTGTCAACGCTCCTCGAGATCCATTAAAAGCGCTAACGAGCCTGGTTCAAAGCTAATTGGAATCAAAAATAATCTGCAGTTGACCGTGCGCACAAACAACAATCATTGACTTGTATTGTGAAAACACTCGACCCGTTCAGGAGCAACTAATGCCTGCCTGGACAGCGCAGGCAATCCTCTCGGACCCTGGCTACGCGCAACTCACCCGCCAGAGCTTGCAGTTTTCGGATAGCGCAGAACATCCATTCAAAGCATTATTCATGCTGTCAAAATCAAAAACCGTGGGTCATCCAGCAATGCTTTTCCTTCGTTTGATTCAACTGATACCTCTGACAGGCAGGGCTGTTTACCGCACTGCGCGCTCCTGAGTCGAGCCGGTCCCGCATCGTAAAGGCGACACAGCGCGCCTTGCGCCTGGCCCTCATCTTTTTCACCTCCCAGTCCAGAATGTACCGAGCCAACTCCGGCCCCTATACTCAGGCCAGTACGCCTGATCGGAAGATTTCTATGAGCTACACCTTCAAGTTGAAAAATGGCGCCGTGGCGATATTCGACCCGGACAGCGCCATGCTCACCCTTACAACCCCCCATGGAGATGTACAGAATTCCACGCTAGGCAGAGCCGAGTCGCGTCTATTGGACCTGCTGCTCATGGAACCAGGAGTCACCAAAAGCCGCGATGAAATCATCGACTACACCTGGAATGACCGCGTGGTTGCCTCCGGCAGTTTGAATCAAACCGTTTTCTCACTACGAAACATTTTGAATGACAGTCGGGATCACGAGATCCTGATGACTGTTCCTCGCCGGGGATATTGCTTCAACCGGCACTTTGTAGTCGATGCAGCAGCAGACGCACCGGCACCTTCAGAAGAAGCTGTGCAGCCACCCGCAGCCACTCCTGGACAACGACCGCAGCCAGATAGCGATGAGTCGCTGGCGCCCTCGAGTAAAACCGAAAAACCCACCCGCATTACCAAGGCCCAACTGATCGCCTATATCGTTACCTTGGCAGTCGTTGCCTTGACTGTCTTTCAGTTCGACTTCGACGCACCAAAAATTGAAATTTCCAGCGTCGACAAGAATGGACTGATCATCCACGCCGTAGGCAATGATCTTGCCGAGGCACAAGCGTTGATGGAGCTGTCGGCCAAACAATCAGAACAGCTTCCACCCAACCTGAAGGGTCAAGTCTGGATCAACCTGTATAAAACCAATTATTCCGTTTCGTGCATTCGCCCGGATCTAAGCACTGCAAATTTACAATTAAACAGCAGCGAAAGAGACCTCGCCATGATGATTCGTCAATGCTTGGAAGTCACCTTATGAAGTTTGAAATTCCGCAAACGGTTCACTGGCCGATTATAGCCTTGATCAATGCACTCTGCATTTTCTCCTTTTTTTATTCTCCTTCGCACTACATGGAAAATACCAGTTATCAAACAAAAGCCAGGCAATGGCTGGAAGATCTCAATCAACTCAACACCGAAGAATATCTCACTATCGGGCATGGCCGACTCACCGGGACCACGCTGGAAAGCCTGAATGGGAAAATCCGTAATGCAACCCTATCGGCAAATATAATCAGAGAAAGCAAAACGCAGGTACAGATCAAAATCAGTAACGTCAAACTCAGCCAGGACAATGAACTCTTTGCCATTGAAAAGACCCCTGACCTGTTCTTCAGACGCCAATACGTCTTGCAAGAAGGCGCCATCCTGAACTACGAATTGATTCCGACGCAGAACAAAAACACCGTGTGTTTTTACATACATGATCTTGGCCGTTTGCGCTGCATGAACCATTGATTGACTCAACACCCACCTGGCACAGGCTCACATCAAAGATTACTCCTGATAAAAATAACAGTTATTGAGTTGAATCAGATGGCGTCCCGGAAAAAAATCCCCCGCCAATAATCTCTGGAATCGAGCCTGCTTGATTCTCGTCCGGGACAATGCCCTACACAGGGGAATCAAGTGAAAACAATGCATTTCCTGCGAAGCAATAAATCGACGACCTTCGGATGCCTGGCGGTTCTATTACTGTCTGCCCTGCCATTTTGTTCGTTAGCGAACGACGAGCACTCCGTCGAAAGCACGACCATTGAATATTATGAAATTCAAACAAACCCGGATGACACTCAGAAACTATCGCATCTGAAAATCCATAGTGAGAATGAGTATCATACGGACGATCAGGATAGTGATTCAGCCCTCTCTCCTCCGCCACAAAGTGAGACCGGAATGAGTTACGCCACCTCGCTCATATTACTTTGAACAGCGCGGTATTTGCCATCGCAAGCGGCGATTGGCCTCTTCTGACGACCTGGCAAATATGAGTTATTGACTTTGGAAGGCGCAGTCGGGGTGAGATTATTCGCAGACCAAGTCGTGGCAGAGATGCAGCTGACACTAGGTTCTGCCTGAATAAACTGTAAATAAGGAAATCGCCTCGATGCTACTGAAAAACTTCGTCACCGTGTCGTTTGGTTTATTGCTTTCTCTCAAGGCCATGGCCGACGACAAGGGTATCTACAGTGCAAAATTGACGAGTGTCGAAACCAACAAGAAGGCTCCGGATTCTGTGAAAACTGGCTATGAGGTAAAAACGGGTTACCGTATTGACGACTTTTATTCCTTTACAGCGGCAGCCATTGACCCGATGAACCCCCCATCGAAAATCTTCAGTCCGATGGTTGACTCGCGCAACGTACAGCAGCTGGACGACTCACCATCGCACAGCAATTACGCATTTTCAGCGGAACTGGAAATAATCCGGGGGCTCTGACAAGCCTCTCGACGCGTCTGTACCTTCATCCGGCATGTGACCGTCATCGCCGCACGGACAGTCATTGCCTGACCCTAATCATTTAACAGGTGAGCTTTCAATTCATGAGTATCGCACCTCCCGATGAAATCTTTCATTTGTCTTCTGCCTCGCCAAGCCAACTGAACAGAACAATAGGCAACTGGGAAATGAGCCTTATCCCGACCGAGCACGAGGCGCGCATCCGGCAACATAGGCTCTTTCACAGCCCTGCACTGCAGTGCAGTCGCCTCGAGTTCGACTCCTCCGTCACCCTGGTCAGTTCTGTCCCCGCCGGATTCGTCACATTCGCCATCTCGCAGGCCCCGATTGGCCGCCCCCTCGTGAACAATCACAAACTACGGCCTGACGAAATCATCGTACTGCACAGCGACGAATCGGTGCATTACACCTGCGAACCGAATGAAACACTGTTCACCATCACCACAACACTGGAGCACTATGACCGGTGCCGCCAACTTCACCCTGTCAAAGACATACTGGCGAACAGAACAAAACACAGCTACCAGGTTGATAACTTTCAATTCATACAGTCTGCCATTCAAGCCATCAGCGCTTGCTGTGTCGACATCAATGACGCAGCCTCACCACAGTACGCTGAAGCAGAGCGTTCAACGATTGAAACTGCGGTACTGGCGTCTGTATTGCAATCATTGACCCCCGCTGGCGGCTTCAGCCGTAAAGTCCCGACCAGACGGAAGGTGGCGATAGAAGCCATCGAGTACATTCATGAAAACATCAAGAAAACGCTCACCATCAAGTCACTCGTAAGGCAACTTGAGACGACCACCCGCACCCTGCATTTTGGCTTTATCGAGACATTCGGGATGTCGCCAATCGCCTATATCAGAAATCTGAGACTCGCCAGTGCCCGCCGCGACCTGATTAATAAAACATGGCCCACCGTGACGGAAACCGCGATGTTCTGGAACTTTCATCATCTGGGCCGATTCTCCAAGGCCTATCAGACTGCTTACGGAGAGACACCGTCAGAAACAGCCAGGCGCAACTCAGCCAGGCCCAGGAACATGACCTCATCCCTTTACAATCAGGTCGTTGGCACGTTTCCACCAAGCCCCGAAAAATGAGGATTAATAATTTCCGTTGATTAACGATGGATGCCGACAATTGCTTGTTTTCCCACTCAAGGAGATAAGCATGCTTCATCGAATAAACACGCTGCCACTCAAGCAGAAAATCTTCCTGTGCATGGCCGCCTATGTCAGCGGCATCTTATTGGCCTGGGTCATTGATTGGTACTGAAGAAGTTTAACTCGCGACTGCAAGGTGCACAGTGAAATAATGATACCTCGGGGTTTTCGATGATTGCCGTATATAAAGCGTTATTTGGAAGGCACGCAATCACTGTATGTCTGATTGCTGCAGCGGGTTGGGCCGCATGGTTCTGTGCCGGAGGTCTGGCGGAGTCAGTCATTGCACGGAAGTTGAATAACGTTTATGCCGATCTGCGTGCGGCTCAAGTGGAGCCCAATGCGCAGATCGACAAGGTACTGGAAGCCCTCGGCGATCTTGATCGCTCAGGTCAGGAATGCTCCGTCGAGCAGTATTCACAACTGGCCGACCTGGTCAAAGACCTGCGATTTGTTGATCAAGCGGCAATCCAGTTGCCCAATGGCAAGATCTGCTCCTCCTATGGACAAGAACTCCCGTCGATACTGGCCGGTAATGAGAAGCGCAAGTTCTCCGTTGGTAAGCGAACCTATTGGGTCGATTCCGGCCACGCCGTTTCTGCAGACACCGACTTTATCATCGTGTCGGAACAGTCGATCTACGTCTGGGCAAACAAGAAGATCCTGCTCGACAACTTGAAGTTTCCCGAGGACCTGCAACTGGACCTCATCGGCCCCGGCGGCGCAGTACCCATTGCCTCTACTGGCCTCAAGCCGCTGCAGATGCTGAAGCCGTTCCACCTTGAAGAACTGGTTACCGCGGCAGACAAGGCCCTCATCGCCTTTGCGGGCAATCGAAATGAATTGATCTCGGTCATTTCGCTTCCGTCGAGTTACCTGACAGCGCTCAAATTCAAATTATTCATTGGCCTTGTGTGCGTGTTCGCAGCGTTGCTCTTGCTCGCAAGGTGTATCCAACGGCATTACACCTCTACTGCCGTACGTCTTCGCAAAGCCCTGAAAGCCAACACACTGGGCGTTCACTATCAGCCGATCGTCAATTTGACGACAGGTTATCTGGTTGGCGCCGAATCACTTTCTCATTGGAGCGACAATGGCACCCCCGTGCCTGCGGACGTGTTCATTGCGCAGGCGGAGAAGTCTGACCTGATCTGCAAACTGACGCGTTCGGTGATTCGACAGGTAGCGGAGGATTACAGCACTTACCTTTGGGCGTGCAAGGATTTCTACATTACGGTCAATCTGTCCGCCCAGGATATTCAGGACCCGGACTTTCCAGATTATGTGGCCAGCGTGCTGGCAACCTACAACATGCCTGTGTCAGCCATGGCCTTTGAAATCACCGAAAGAACCATGCTCGACCAGAAGCCTGCCGCCATGCAATTGCGACGGCTTCGGGCCTGTGGTCACCGCATTGCCGTGGACGACTTCGGTATCGGCTATTCCAACCTCTCGCTCCTCGATTCAGTGCCTTTCGACATTCTGAAAATAGATCGCTCGTTCATCGCCGGCGACAAGATCGCAGCCGAGGATGCCCTGTGGCGACACATTGCCCAGTTGGCCAGGTCGCTAAGACTCAAGGTCGTGGCCGAAGGTGTCGAGACTGCGGAGCAACTGCCGCATCTGGTCTCGGAGGGCGTTCTGTTGGCACAAGGCTGGTTGTTCTCCAAAGCGCTGCCTGCCCAGGCGTTGGCCAGGCGCTACTTTCAATGCCCGGCAAACAACCCGCCTTGCGACCCGAAAATATCAATCAATGACTTCTATTAACGCCTCATGGCCCCTCAAATGCTCGCCGAACCCTAACACCTGACAAACCTGTACAAGGACTCCACTACACATGCTACTTCGAAACCTTGGCTTCGCTTCACTGCTATCGCTGCTGTCTTTCCAGGCGCTCGCTGATGACAAAGGTTTGTATCTTGGAGCTGGCGTAAGCAACATCCAGACCGACGAATCCAAGTTGGACGACGAGGACACCAGCTACAAAGTTTATGCAGGCTATCGCGTCAACAGCTACCTGGCCTTCGAAGGCGCCTACGTCGATCTCGGTCAATTCAAGGACAAGAACATCGATTTCGACGGCAAGTCGGTTCAGGCTGCCGCCCATGTCGGCTTTCCACTGGGTGATCGGTTGCGAGTATTCGGCAGTGTCGGTGCTCACGCCTGGGACGCCGACGGCAATGCCACCGACGACGATACCGGGGTTGACCTGACCTACGGCGTCGGCGTGGAGCTCGATGTCTTTCGCAACATCGGCCTGCGCGCTGAATACGAAATTCTGGAGGTCGGAGAGATCGACCTGAATCAGACAACTGCATCTGCCTATATACTTTTTTAACACCGCTGCAACTGAGCGACCTTGCCGGTCGCTCAACGCACTCTGCGCGACGCTCGTCCCCCACCCAGCCTGGCCCCGCTATTACTTCGCACACTCTGCGGCTGAAAATGTATCAAGACTCTTGTAACTACAGCGTGTAAAGAAATAGCGACACACCCAAGTTCTGACGCTTTTCAAAGAGCCATCGAACAGCAACCCCCTCTGAACAAATGAAACATTATGGGGCTCTTATGCAACCCACTCATAAGCCATGCACCAATAATGCTCCAAACGTGCGAAAAAATATCATTCGCAACGAGCAATCACTAACAAATACACTACCCCCTCTCAACTAAGTTATGAACTCCCCTCCCGGTGACCCTCAATGCCAGCGAAAGTTTAATTTTTCCGACAGAATTCAATTTACCTATAAAAACAATCAATTAGGATCAGCTTATTCAAAAACAGATAAAAGGTATGCTTTTTGACTTCTTATGTTTTGACAGACCGATTAGAGAGGCCGATAACTATATACCGACCCATATGGATACTTCGTGAGTGCAGCAGTACTAAATATCCGAAGAGTCCGGGCAACACGTGAATCACCTTTGTATACAGGACGCCAAGTGCGGACCGTGCGGTAGCTTTGAGCCAGTGAAAGTTGCAGGGTTCTTATTCCACACACGACCCTACATACACCCCCGCCGAACTGCCTCACACTTGAAACACATATACGCTCATTTCTGAAACACATATACGCTCACTTGTGAAACACATAAAGCCCCCAATAAAAAACATGATGTTTTTGGTATTAATTCTTAAAAGGCCGGATAGGCCTACTACCTACTAGCCAGCACGACGGAGTCTCCTCCCCTCTTCTCGGGTCTGCCGTGCTCAAGACCAAGCTATGTACGGAGTTCTCCAGAATGCTGACTAATAGCCCCAACGGCGCTCATTGGTATCTGCTGCAATGCAAACCCCGTCAGGACGAAAGAGCCCAGCTCAACCTGTTGCAACAGGACTACGTCACGTTTCGCCCTCAACACGTGAGTGAACGCCTGGTTCGCGGCAAGCGCCACCGGATGCTGGAGTCCCTGTTTCCAGGGTACCTCTTCATACAGCTAAGTCCCCGTGATCACTGGGCACCCATACGCTCTACTCGCGGCGTCAGCCGTATCGTTGAATTCAACCATGTCCCCGCAGAGGTGTCCGACGAGATCATCGAGCATTTGCGCGTGCGCAGCATTCAATCGCTGGATCAATTGCAAACCTGCAAGACAATCGAGCCCGGGGAAATGCTGCAAATCGTCCACGGCCCGCTGGCGCCGCTCGAAGGCGTGTTCCTGTCTATGCTCGGCGCCGAACGGGTCATGCTCCTGCTACAGTTCCTGAACCGGCAGCAGCACGTCTGCGTGCCGCTCAGCTATCTCGAGCGCCAACGTTAGCAACGACAAAACCAACAACAGCCTGGCTTGTTTACTTTTCGGGAAAAACGATATGCCCCTCAAGTCGCATTGCCCTTTTGCTCTGTTCCTGGCCTCCCTGTATCCCGGCATTGCCTGGAGTATTGTCCCGCAATCCATTGATGTTTACGGATTCCAGTTCATCCCCACTTTCGGCTTGACGGAAAGTTACGACGACAACATTCGGGAGGTCGAGCACAACGCTCAGTCCTCGATGGTGACCAGAATTGCGCCCTCCTTCGAACTCAAGGCTGAAGACCGCAACAGCGCCACCCGCATCATCTGGCAACCGACACGCTACATTTATCATTCGGAGTCCGATGCATCGAGCACCTCGCAGCGCCTGCGGGCCGACAGCATCATGGAATTCACCGACCGCCACCGCCTGAAGCTCGAGGCCGAGTACCGCAAGTTCGAGCGTACGACCGATACCGCCGTCGAAGGCGTCAACGACAAGATCAATAACAAACGCGTGGGGGGCGTCTATACGTACGGCGCCAAAAGCGCCGCCAACCAGATAGACGTCGGCGCCAACTACGCGCAACTGCGCTACGACAATGCCGACGGCGTCAACGACGACAAAGAACGCAACACCACCGGTTTGACCACGACCTGGTATCACCGCATCGGCAGCAAGACCCGTGGCTTGCTGGAATACGACCACACCCGTTTCGACTACTTGCAGTCCAACAGCCCGCGCAGCAGTAAATCCGACGCGCTGCTGGCCGGTGCAGAGTGGGACATCACAGCACGCACGACCGGCAAGGTCCGTATCGGTTATGAGCGCAAGAACTTCGATGAAAGCACGTCCAAGGACCTGGACAACCCGACCTGGCAAATCGATCTGCAGTGGAAACCCCGCACCTACTCGACCTTCACTTTCCTCGCCCGCCAGGCCCTGGCCGAAGGTGACGATGGTTCGGACGCCGTCAAGGCAACCTTCACCCAGATTGGCTGGCGCCACGGCTGGACCGAACGGATCACCACCGTCGCGCAGGCCGGTTACGGGCACAAAGTCTACGAGGGTGAAAACCGCACCGACAAGCTTCAAGAATACAACCTTGCGGTGATCTACCAGATGCGTCGCTGGCTGGACATCGAGCTGGGTTATCGATTGCGCGATAACAACTCCGATGCCGACAACGAAAGCTTCTTGCGCAATGTGTTTCAACTCGGTTTCAACGTCAGCCTGTAGGAGGACATGCATATGAACCCGCGCCTGTTTGGTTTGTTGTTATGGCTGTTGCTCGCTCCCCTCTCCTATGCAGCAGACCCCATCACCGATTACAAACTGGCCGCCGGTGATGTGTTGCGCATCACCGTGTTCGGGGAGCCCGAATTGAGCATCAAGAAAGTCCGACTCAATGATGCGGGGACGTTTTCCTACCCGTTCCTGGGTGAAATCGTCGCCAAGGGCCTGACCCCGAACCAGGTTGAGAGAAAGATCGTCGACGGGCTCAAACAAGGCTACCTGATCGACCCGAAAGTCAGCATCAGCCAGATCGAATACCGCCCGTTCTACATCAATGGCGAAGTGCAGAAGCCCGGCAGCTACGCCTTCGTGCCCGGCCTGACCCTGGAAAAAGCCATTGCCCTGGGCGGCGGCCTGACCGAACGCGCCTCGATGAAACGCGTGACCATCCTGCGCGGCGACGGCGGTCCACCGCTCGAAGACAACATTTCCAGGACCACCGTTATATCCCCCGGTGACACCATTTCCATTGCACAAGGCTTTTTCTAATCATGGACAACAGCCCTAGCACCTACGTCGAACGTCCGCTCCAGGCGCATCTGCATCCGCAGCACAGCGAAGAGTCGGACACCATTGATCTGCTCAAACTGTGGAGAGTCATCTGGTACGCCAAATGGAACATCGCCTGGTTTGTGGTGCTTTGTTGCGCCCTTGCGGTGGCGGTATTGTCCTTCATCACGCCCCAGTACCTGGGCAGCACCACGCTGCTGATCAAGGAAAAGACCCCACCGGTGCTGACCTTCCAGCAAGTCTCCGACTCCGGCGCATCGACAACCACAGACTATCTGCAAACCCAGCAAGCGCTCCTGCAATCGCGGGATCTGGCGGAACGGGTCGTGAAGAAACTCAGTCTCACCACCCACCCGGTTACCGATCCGCGCCAGCAAACGCAAGCCTGGTTCAAGCCTCGTCAATGGTTGAGCGATCTCAATGCCGGTCAATGGCTGCCCTGGCTGGCCTATTTGCCCCCGGAGAAACCCGCGCCCACGGAACAGGACATATTCAATGACGTCACGCAGAACCTCATGCTGCACACCACCGTCAAATTTGTCGGCAAGAGCCAACTGATCGAAATTGCCGTCGAGTTACCCGACCCTGATCTCGCGGCGGCGGCCGCCAACGCGCTGGCCCTGGGTTACATCGACAGCCAGCTCGACACCAGCCTGAAGTCATCGCAAACCACCACCAACTGGATGAACACTCGCCTGGTCGAGTTACGCAGCAACTTGCGCGCCGCCGAGGACAAACTGCAAGCTTATCGGGAAGAGCAAGGCCTGGTGGACGTCGACGGCGTGGCAACGATCAGCGCCAACGAGCTGCAAATGACCGGAAACCGCATGATCGATGCACGGCGCAATCGCGCGGAAGCCGAAAGCCAGTTCCGCCAGGCCCAGTCGCTGAGCAACGGCGACATGAGTCGGTTGTCCAGTGTGCCGGCGGTATTGAGCAACCCGTTGATCCAGCAGTTTCAGGCGGAGGTGGCCAAGGCCCAAGCCAAGGTCGAGGAGCTTTCCGGACGATATGGTTCCAAACACCCGGCGTTGATCTCCGCTCAATCGGAGTTGCGTACGGCGCAAACCAGCTTGCGCCTGCAAGTGCAGCAAGTGGTGGCCGGCATCGAGCGACAGTATCAACTGGCGGTGGCCAGCGAAGGTGCCCTGCAGAAATCCTTCAACACCAACAAGGCGCAGATCCAGAACATTTCACGTAAAGAATTCCAGCTGCGCGAGTACCAACGGGAAGTCGACAGCTCCCGTGCACTGTACGAAACGTTCGTGACTCGCTTGAAGGAAACCTCCGCCACCTCCGACATGGACTCTGCCAAGGCCCGCGTCGTCGATCCGGCGATCACCCCGGTGGAACCCAGCAAGCCGCATAAAACCCTGATTGTGGCGATTGTCGCGGTGGTTGCGTCGATCATCGGCGTCGCGCTGGCCTTCCTGTTCGAAACCCTGAGCAATACCTTCAGGACCGACGAAAGCATCGAAAGCATTCTCAACGTGCCGTTGCTGAGCGTGGTGCCGCTGGTCATGAAAAAAAGTCGCCGGCAACTGGCGCGGCTGTTCGAAGACAACGACAACCCGCGGTTCTCTGAAACCATTCGCAATCTGCGAACCTGGCTGATGCTGCAAAGTACCGAGGCGCCTTCGCAGGTGGTGCTGGTCACCTCGACCGTACCGGGAGAGGGCAAAAGCACCATCGCCAATAACCTCGCCTCCTCGCTGGCCCCACTGGAGCGGGTGCTGTTGATCGATGCCGATCTGCGCCAGCCGACCTTGTCGCTGAACTTCGACTTTCCGCCGGACAGCCCGGGTTTCGCCAACGTGATCGCCGGGACCGCCCGTCTCGAAGACTGCATTCGTACCGTGGGCAATCTCGACATGCTGCCGGCCGGGAGTGTCTCACCGCCCGCGCTGGACCTGTTCGACACCCCTCGCCTGCCTTCGCCGAACGATCCGCTCGACACGCTGCGCCAGCCACCCGCGCAGGATCTGCTCAGTTCGCCGCGGGTGGCACGCATGCTTGACGTGCTCAAGTCGCGCTACCGGCACATCGTCATCGATTCTCCACCCGCCGAGATGGTCAGTGATGCGCTATTGCTGGCCAAGCATTCCGATGCAGTGATCTATGTGGTGAAAGCCCAGAGCACGCCGATCGACCAGGTGCAAAAAAGCCTGGCGATGCTGCAACAGAACCATGCGCCGGTGTTTGGCGTGGTGCTCAACCAGGTCGACCTGCGCAAGGCGCGCAAGTACGGCAACAGCCACTCCAGATCCTTCTACGACTATGACTTCGCTCCCCGGTAACCAGCCCCGGTAGCTCCCCCCAAATCTCCTCCGATAACAACGGGCAGCAGCCCTGGCTGCGCTAACTCATCACCCGTGTGCGCATTGAAGCCGGGCCGTCCGATACGGCTTGGAATGACTCCCCATGCCTGGAGATTGAGCCCATGACTCCGATACTTACCGCTCAAATGGCGCACCGCCGGGGCGTGACTTTCTGGGGCCAGTGGTTGAGTGCGATGACGCTGGTCAACCTGTTGCTGATGCTGCTGGTACAGATGCGCGTCGGCAGCCTGACCCCCGAGTACCGAGTCCTTATCATCCTGACTGTCCTCGGCTCGGTGCCGATCTACAGCCTCATGCAGGTCTACCACAAGCGTCATGGCCTGTTGGTCGGGCTCAGTCGTCTGCTGGCCGGCTGGCTGGTCTTGCTGTCGGTGTTGATCACCATTGCCTTCGTCACCCAGACCAGCGCCCTGTTTTCGCGACAGGTCATCATCGTCTGGGCCGTCGCCGGCTTCCTCGTCCAGGCCGCCAGCTTCCTGCCCTTGCACTACTTTGCCCGGCTGTACTCGCGGATAGTCTTCAACGAGCGTCGCTCGGTGATCATCGGCACCTGTCCGACCGCCCATGAGCTGGCCAAGAAACTGAGCAGCCCCAACCGCGCGCTACTGCTGGGGTTCATAGCCGCGAAGGAACATCATGGCCCTGCCCCAAGCATCCTGCCGCTGCTGGGTCACGTCGATGACATACGCGAACTCATCACGCGCATGGAGGTGCGCCGGGTCTACATCGTGTTGCCGATGGCGGAAGCCGCGACCATCGAGGCACTGTACATCGACTTGCTGGACATGAACGTCGACGTAGTCTGGATTCCCGACTTCGGCAGCATGGTATTGCTCAACCACTCGATCTCGGAGATCGAGCGAATGCCCGCCATCTACCTCAACGAAAGCCTGCTCACGTCCCACCCCGGCAGCCTGTTTTGCAAGGACCTGCTCGAACGCAGCCTGGCCGCTATGGCCCTGATATTGCTCGGCCCGTTGCTGCTGTGTGTGGCGCTGGCGGTCAAGCTGACATCGCCGGGTCCGGTCTTGTTCAAGCAGAACCGCCACGGCTGCGACGGCCAGGTGATCATGGTGTGGAAGTTCCGGTCGATGCGCGTTCACGACGACGGCGAAGTCCGCCAGGCCACCCGGAACGATGATCGCATCACACCCCTCGGACGCTTTCTGCGTCGCAGCTCCATCGATGAACTGCCGCAACTGTTCAACGTGCTGTTCGGGCAAATGGCCCTGGTCGGCCCGCGCCCGCATGCGGTGACGCACAACATCTACTACACCGGCAAAGTCCGCGCCTACATGGCCCGCCATCGCCTCAAGCCAGGCATCACCGGACTGGCGCAAATCACCGGCCACCGGGGCGAAACCGAAACCCTGGAAAAGATGCAGCTGCGGGTTGCCCAGGACCTCAACTACATCAATCACTGGTCGCTGTGGCTGGACATCAAGATTCTGCTCAAGACGCCCTTCACCCTGTTCTCGAAAAATATCTACTGACCTCGTGCCCGGTCCTGGATCGGTCCCACGAAACCTGAGGGTTTCCCATGAATGTGAGTGTATTTGGCATTGGCTATGTAGGACTTGTACAAGGTGCGGCGCTGGCCGAGGTCGGTCACACCGTGATGTGCGTGGACGTCGACGCCGACAAGGTCCAGGCGCTGAATGAAGGCACGCTGCCCATTTATGAGCCGGGTCTGGAAGCCCTGGTTCGGGACAATCATCAAAGCGGTCGCCTGCAGTTCAGCACCGACCTCGCCGGTGCCGTGCAGCATGGTGATGTGCAGTTGATCGCCGTCGGTACGCCGCCCGACGAAGACGGCTCGGCCGATTTGCAATACGTCCTGAGCGTGGCCCAGACCATTGGTTTACACATGCAGCGCCATCAAACCATCGTCGACAAATCCACCGTACCGGTGGGCACGGGCGATTTGGTGCGGGCGCGCATCGCCCAGGTGCTGGCCGACAACAATCGCAGCGACCTGACATTCGACGTGGTCTCCAATCCGGAGTTTCTCAAGGAAGGTTGCGCGGTAGAAGACTGCATGCGCCCGGACCGCATCATCATCGGCACCGACAGCCCCTGCGCTGAAGAGGTCATGCGCGAGTTGTACGAGCCCTTCAATCGCAATCGCGAAAAAATCATCGTGATGGACATCCGCAGCGCCGAACTGACCAAGTACGCCGCCAACTGCATGCTGGCGACCAAGATCAGCTTCATGAACGAAATGGCCAATCTCGCCGAGCGACTGGGCGCCGATATCGAGATGGTCCGCCACGGCATTGGTTCGGACCCGCGCATCGGGTACCAATTCATATACCCCGGTGTCGGCTACGGCGGCTCGTGCTTTCCCAAGGACGTGAAGGCGCTGATCCATACCGCCAACAGTCTCGATTTTGATGCACGCGTGCTCAAGGCCGTGGAATCACGCAACAACGAACAGAAAGCCACGCTGTTCCACAAGATCCATGCGCATTTCAACGGCGCGCTGCACGGCAAGACCTTCGCCCTGTGGGGCCTGAGCTTCAAGCCCAACACCGACGACATGCGCGAGGCGCCCAGCCGTGTGCTGATGGAGGCCTTGTGGCGAGCCGGAGCCAGCGTTCAGGCGTTCGACCCCAAAGCCATGAAAGAAGCCCAGCGTCTGTACGGCGCCCGGGATGACCTGACCCTGGCCGGCACCAAGGAAGCGGCGCTGAAAAATGCCGATGCGCTGGTCATCGTTACCGAATGGCAAGCCTTTCGTGCACCGGACTTCGAACTGCTGGCCACACAACTCAAGCAACCGCTGATCTTCGACGGGCGCAACCTGTACGACCCGCAGCGCCTGAGCAAACGCGGCTTCACCTATGTGTCGGTGGGCCGCCCGCCTTCTTCACCGCTGATGCCACCGGGAGACAGGCCATGATCCGGCTGGATTTGATCGGCCAGTATTCGCCGGCCATGCTCGAGACCAACAAGGCGTTTTCCTTTATCAACTTCGCGTCGATCGGCAGTTTTTTCCAGCACCCGCCTGACGCCATTGCCTACTTTTGCGACGGCATGCTGATGTCGAGTTTCATGTCGAAAGTCACCGGACGAACCATCGACCGGGTCAGCTTCGACTTCACTTCGATTGCCGGCCCCGTGTTCAGCGATGCCGAAAAACAGGGCAAGCGGGTGTACATCGTTGGCGCCACGCAAAACGAACTGGAACTGTTCATCTGCAAATTGCACGCTCGCTACCCACGGCTGCCGATTGCCGGTTACCACAACGGTTACTTCGATGCCCCACAGCTCTCGGCAATCCAGGCGGACATTCGCCTGGGTCGTGCCAACGTCCTGATCGTGGGCCTGGGTGCCGGCTTGCAGGAGCGCTTCGCGCTAAGCGCACTGAATGCCGGCTTCACCGGTGTGGCGTTCACCTGCGGCGGTTTCATTCGCCAGGAAGCCATGGCCAACGGTGTCTATTACCCCGAAGCAATCAATCGTCTGCACTTGCGGGCCTTCTATCGCATGTACCGCGAGCCGCACACGATCAGGCGCTACGCGATCGACTACCCGAAAAACTTTTTGCAACTGGCGGCGATGATTCTGCGCCACAAAGTCGCGATCAACATCACTGCGCCCTGAGCGCCGGAGAATGGCCATGCACATTATGTTCACTCTCAAGGATTTCAAGCTCGGTGGCGGTGTCGAGCACGTCCAGCAACTCTTGGCCGGGCAGTTTCTCAAGGATGGGCAGCGCGTGAGTTTTTTCGTCATGAACGGTGAAACACCGGATGTAGAGGGCGCGCAAATCACCGGCGGCGGCGGTACCGGACTCCTGGGCCTGATCAAGTCGATTGTGCTGCTGCGCGGGATCATTCGCCATGAGGGCGTGACGCACCTGATCAGCGCCAAGGAGCAAGCCAACCTCTGTACCTGGGTTGCCACCCTCGGCAGCCGTTGCCAGGTCATCTACACCCGGCACACGGCCCTGGATTGCGCAGAACAAAAAACCGGTGTGCACAGCCTGCGCCTGCTCTACGCCTTGTACTTGTGTGGCAGCGGCAAAGTGGTGACGGTCTCCCATGGCCTGCATCAAACCATTGCCCGTCTGATGCCCTGGGGACGCGAACGTATCCGCTACTGCCCCAATGCGGTGGTCAACGAGCAACTGCACATCGCCTCTCGGGCGCCGCTGCCCCAGGACATGCCCCATGACTACTGGATCGGCGTGGGCCGCCTGGTCGAGCTCAAGGGTTTTCATTTGTTGCTCCAGGCCTATGCCCTGGTGAATCACAACCCGGACGTTCCCGACCTGGTGATTGTCGGTGACGGCCCGCAGCGCGAGGCACTGACCGCTCAGGCGCGGCAACTGGGCATCGCCGACCGGGTGCACTTTACCGGCCACCTGCAAAACCCCTACCCGCTGATCCGCCGTGCACGTCTGTTGATCCTCAGCTCTTTTTCCGAAGGTCAGCCCACCGTGTTGATCGAGGCGATGGCACTCGGTACACCCGTGCTTGCCAGCGACTGTCCCACCGGCCCCCGGGAGCTGCTTGATAATGGGCGACTGGGTCAACTGGTGAAAGTCAACGATGTGTCAGACCTGGCGCAAGCGCTACAGCAAAGTCTGTATCTCAGGGCGCACAGCGCAAGATCGATGATTCGCACCGTGCGTCCGTACACCAGCGTGCACGCCGCGCACGCCTACTACGCGGTGTGGGCTCAATGAAACGCCTGCTGATCATCCTGCACGACCTCAGCGCAGGCGGGGCCGAGAAAATGATGGCGCGCCTGGCCGGTGCGCTGGTCGACGCCGGCAATGACGTGACGTTGCTGATGCTCACGGGTGGCGGAGTCAACGTGGCGTTGGTCGACCCTCGGGTCAAACAGGTGGAATTGCGCAGCGCCCGCAGCGCCAGCGCGGTGCCCGCGCTGGCCAGTTTTCTGCGCCAGAACCACTTCGACGCACAACTGGCCGCCCTCACCCACGTCAACGTGGTGGCCATTGCCGCCGCTGCGCTGTCGGGGACGCTGGCACGGTTGCACGTCAGCGAGCGCAATGCGTTTTCCCGGGATAAACACGTCAATTCTTCATTACGCGTACGCCTGGCCTATTGGTTGGCACCCCTGCTGTATCGGCTGATCCCCAACCCGGTGATTTGCGTCTCGCGCGGCGTGGCCCAGGATCTGGTCGAAACCACGGTTGCCCGCACGCAGGACGTCACCATTGCCGACAATCCGGTACTGGACAATGACTTTCGCGACAAACCACCGGGCTGCCCGACGCATCGCTGGCTTCAGGAAAAGACCTCCCCGGTGATTGTCGCCGTGGGACGCCTGGCACCGCAGAAGGGTTTTGACACCCTGATCGAGGCGTTTGCCCGGCTACCGGTTCGCAACGCCCGGCTGATCATTTTCGGCGAGGGCGCGCTCAGGGACGACCTGCTGGCACAAGCCGCGCGCCTCAGCGTGGCGGACCGTTTCGATTTGCCGGGTTATGCCGACGACCCCATGGCCCAAGTGGCCGCCGCCGATTGTTTTGTCCTGTCGTCGCGTTTCGAGGGCAGCCCCAACGCCCTGGTCGAAGCCCTGTCCACCGGCACGCCGGTGGTCTCGACCCGCTGCCCCTATGGCCCGCAGGACATTCTCGAAGACGGCGCAGTGGCGCCGCTGGTGAGCGTCGATGACCCGCAAGCACTGGCCCAGGCCATCGGCATCGAGCTGGCCCAGCCAAGGGGTCGGCACCGCCAGACACGCATTGATGCCGCCGCACGGTTCATGAGCAGCCGCGCCGTGCAGACCTACCTCGCCGCACTGCTTGGGAGGCAGTCGTCATGAACAAGCTGGAAGTCAGGTTTTCTACGCTGCGCGATGCCTTCACACTGTTTGGCCTGCTGTTTTACTTCCAGGTGACGTCGTTTTTTCTCGGCCTGGGCAATGCGGTCGACATCGACGATGTCGCAAAAGACCTCGAAGGCAACGTGCTCAACCAGGTGTGCGGCCTGATCACCTTGCTGGTGCCGTTGTTCCTGTTCGTGCGCCACAAGGTGTTCCTGAGCAAAAGCTTTTACCGCGGCAACTTCTTTTTGCTGGCGTTCCTGATCTGCGTGGCGGCGTCGATCTTCTGGTCCGACGATCCGATGCTGAGCTTCAAGCGCTATATCGCGATGCTCAGTGTGGTGTCCTTCGCCGGGTTCATTGTCTACAACTACCGCATCGAAAGAATCGCCTTCATGCTCGGTTGTCTCATCGGTGCCATAGCCTTGATGGGGCTGATTTTCGCCGTGTTCAGGCCCGATATCGCCTTCATCGCCGGCGGTATTCGTGACGGGGCGTTCAAAGGGATCTTTGCCGAGAAAAACGCCGGCGCGCGGATCAATGCCATCGGCATCCTGTTGCTGCTGCCGACGATCAGGCAACGCAACCCGTTGGCCATCCTGTATGCACTCTTCTCGCTGATAGCCATCGGCCTGGCGCAGTCCGCCACCGCGATTGCCTTGATCGTGGCCGGCGCGGCGAGCTACTGGTACTTCCTGACCCTGGTGCGGTTACGCATCAATCGTTCGATGATGGCGTTCTTTGGCGCCACACTGGTTTATGCCTTGATTTGCGTGTTTTTGTACGGCAATTACAACTTGTTGCTGGACCTGCTCGGGCGGGACTCGTCACTCACCGACCGCACGCTGATCTGGGAACTGCTCTCGCCATTCATCGATGCCAAATTCCTCAAGGGCTACGGATACGGAGCATTCTGGGGCAGTGATGATGCCGAGATTTTCATCAAGCGCTGGGGCTACATCGGCAACGCCCACAGCGGCTACCTGGAAACCCTGCTCAACGGCGGCGTGATTCAACTGACGGCGCTGTTCCTGCTGTTTGGCCAGGCGCTGATCAAACAATACCGGTCAATCACGTCCGAACAGTCGGCCCGGGTGCGCACCTGTGCCCTGGTGATCATCGGGCTGTTCGTCATGACCAACTACGTGGCGTATGTGATTCCCAACTATCGCAGCGCCGAGTTCCTGGTGTTCTGCACCCTGGCCCTGTCGTTTCGGTCCCCTCACGCCACTCGCCCGCAACAGTCACCGGCAACAGGCCGGACCCGCTTCCCCGGGTCGGCGAAGGCGTATCCCAAGGAGAAAACCTCGTGCTAGAGCAACCCTCCGCTTCAGGGCATTCAGTGTGCGTCGTGATCCCGATGTTCAACAGTGCAGACAGCATAGAGCAGACGCTGGCCTCGTTGACCGGCCAGACCCGGTTGCCCGATCACGTCATCGTCATCGACGACGGTTCCAGCGATGACGGGCCGCAACGCGTCAAGGATTTTGCGGCGCCGTTTCGCCTGACGCTGCTGCATCAAGCCAATGAAGGCCCGGCCAGCGCCCGCAATCATGGCCTGCGACACACGGAAGAAACCCTGGTGGCGTTTCTCGATGCCGATGACCAATGGCATCCGCACAAGCTCGAAAAGCAACTGGCGCTGTATGACGACCTGCTCCGCCAGGGACGGCCGGTAGGGCTGATCGATTGCAACGTGACGATTGATTACAGCGACGGCACCCGGCTTGTGGAAGACCGCTACAAGAGCGGCATGCATTTCCACGATTTCATCCATTGCAACATCGTCAATGGCGTTTCCGCCGTACTGATCCGCCGCGATCTGCTCACACAACTCGGTGGCTTCGAAACCAGCCTGCGTTATTCCGAAGACCGGATGATGTGGGCCCGGATCGCCGAACACTGGGAAATCCACACGGTGCCGCAATTCCTCGTGCGGCGGACGGTCAACGACGGCAACGTCACCGCCCAGCCGAAAAAATACTACCCGCACAAGCTCAGGTTCATCGAGCTGTTCCTCGCCCGTTATGGCGCACAATTGAGCCCGCAACAGCGGATCGATTTCGTGCTGGGCAACCACGCGGACTTCCTCGGTGCCTTTTCCCGCTGCGGCGAGCATGCCGAGGTGATCACCGTGTATCGGCGGATGCTGGCGCACTCCTGGCAGACGCTGATTTTCAACCGGGGCAAACCGACCTTGCGCTACCTCTATGCGTGCGCCAGAGCCCTGGGCCGGACCGCCGAGTCAACCACCGCCCATTGAACCGGTGCCCACCATGGCCAACCATCGTCTGGTTACCCTGCTCTGGATCTTCACCGAGAAATTCGGCCTGATTTTCCTGTCGATGATCACCTTTGTCGTCTACGCGAGGTTGCTCACGCCCACGGAACTGGGCGTGGGCACGGTGATCATCGCGATTGTGGAAATGGTCGGGCTGCTTTATTCATCGGTGCTGGAAGATCCACTGGTCCGGGCCAAGCGCCTGGAAGACAGGCACATCAGCACTGCGTTCTGGTTTGCCGTGCTGATCAGCCTCGCATCCATCGTCGTCATCTCGCTGGCCGCGATGCTGTACACACCCTCCCCGGCACTGCAATGGATGACGGCAGTGGCCTCGGTGAAGATTCTCTTCACCATGATGGCGCGGGTGTATGTCGTGCAAATGCGCCGCACCAGCAACTTCAAGCGACTGGCGTCGCGCACGCTGCTGGGGAAAATCGTTGGGGGAGCCGGCGGGATTGTCGTGGCGCTCTGGGGGTTCGGTGCGTGGGCAGTGATCGCGCAGGCGCTGATCATGGAATTTGTCTGCGTCCTGGTGCTGATGAACGGGGACAGGCGGCGCATCGCTTTGTGCATTGACGGGCCTTTCCTGCGGGAACTGCTCAAGACCGGAGCCCCGGTGGCCATCAACACGCTCAGCACACAAACCCTGCAACGTGGCGTCAACGTGGTACTGGGCATGACCGCCGGGGCCCATGTGGTGGGCATGTTCAACCTGGCCATGCGCATCATCGACCTGCCACGCTCGGCGATCTACAACGGTCTGATGAGCTATGCCTTGCCGGTGTTCGCCCGGCGCAGCAGCGACCCGCTGCGACTGATCGGGATCATCAGCGACTCGACGGCGATCAGCGGTTTTCTGCTCACGCCGTTTTTCCTGGGGATTGCGCTGACGGCCGAGGATATCGTCCTGTTGATCTTCGGCGCCAAGTGGGCCGACGCCATTCCCATGCTGCAAGTACTGGCAATCACCGCAGCCATCGGCAACCTTGCCATGTACGCCACCACGGCACTGGTGGCGGTCAACCACACCCGCGTCACCCTCAAGGCCGAGGTGACCACCACCCTGCTCGCCCTCGGGCTGGTTTATCTGCTGGGCCCGACCTTTGGAGGCATGGGCGCTGCCCTGGCCTTGCTGGTGCGCATGCTGCTCATCACGCCGTTGCAGGTCCGCGGGCTGAACACCGCCATCGGTTACGGCTGGGGCGCGTTCTTCGAGTCCGGCTACCGCAGCGTGATCGCCTCGCTGGTCATGGCGGTCACGGTGTTCTCGGTTTCCCCGCACCTGGCCTTGCAAGGCTTCTTGCACCTGGCCTGCAACATCGCCATCGGTGCCCTGACCTATGCGCTGGCCTACAGCGTGCTGCACCCGCGCTGGCCGCAAGAATTCAAGTTGGTTTTCACCGCCCGCTGACCCTGATTTTTTCAAACAGGAACGCCCAAAATGCATAAAACCACACTGATTACGGGCGGCGCCGGCTACATCGGTTCCCACACCGCGCTGACCCTCATCGACGCCGGCCAACACGTGCTGGTGCTGGATAACCTGAGCAACAGTTGCCATGAGTCCATAGAGCGCCTGGAGCACCTGGCCCATGCCCGGGTCGACTTCATTGAAGGCGATATCCGCGATACGGCCTTGCTCTTGCGCCTCTTCAGTCATTACGACATTGACGCTGTGGTGCATTTTGCCGGCCTCAAGTCCGTGGCCAACAGCGTGAGTCATCCCCTGGATTATTACGCCAACAACGTCGTGGGCACCCTCAACCTGTGTGCGGTCATGGCGCGCTTCAATGTGTTCAAACTGGTGTTCAGTTCTTCGGCGACGGTCTACGGCGAACCGGCACACACGCCCATCCTCGAGGATTCGGGCACTGGCTTTCCGGCCAGTCCCTATGGGCGTTCAAAGCTGATGGTCGAACAGTTGCTGACTGACCTTGCCCTCTCCGAACCGCGCTGGAGCATCGCCCTGCTGCGCTACTTCAACCCGATTGGTGCACACGAAAGCGGGCTGCTCGGCGAAGACCCCAACGGTCGGCCGAACAACCTGTTGCCCTGCCTGACCCAAGTGGCGATTGGCCGAATCCCCGAGCTGACGGTGTTTGGCAACGACTACCCCACCGTCGACGGCACCTGCGTGCGGGACTACATCCACGTGGTCGACCTGGCCGAAGGGCATCTCAAGGCCTTGCAGGTGTTGCACAGTGACGGTGGCCTGCACATCTGGAACCTCGGCACCGGGATCGGCTACAGCGTGCTGCAGATGATCCGCAGTTTCGAAGACGTTACCGGCGTCAGCATTCCGTTCCAGATCGCCCCGCGCCGGGCCGGCGATATTGCTCAATGTTGGGCCGATGCCAGCAAGGCCCGGCGCGAACTGGGCTGGTGTGCCCGGCGCAACCTGGCGCAGATGATCGAGGACAGCTGGCGCTGGCAATCGAGCAATCCATTCGGCTACGGCCACGCTGTTCAGTTGTCGGCCGCCCTGGCCAGGTGACGGCCGCGTCACTCCTCCAAGGCCTTTCAGGGGGCTCCCATGCTCAGGGAATTTTGGCTGGTCTTGCTACTGGCCGCGATGGCCTGTTGTGCCCAGGCTGCGCCTTCGCGTCCGGCGACCGAGGGCCTGGTCCTGTGGCTCGATGGCGCCGATCGGTCAGCGATGTCCCTGGACCGGCAAAACGGGATCCTGCGCTGGCACGACAAATCGGGCAAGTCCAACCATGCGAGTGTCGACAACCCGAACGCCACGTCGCTGCCACAGTGCATCGACAATGGGATCAATGGCAACGCCGTGGTGCGTTTCAGTGGGGTTTCGGCATTCATCGGCAAGCAAATCCGCGTGGCGAAGGGGCCGGTCACGGTGTTTCTGGTGTCACGCCGACTGCCCGAACAGGCCGGCGGCGATACCTGGCAGCGCCAGTTCAGCTCGCGTCCGCAGCTGGCCGATAACGACAACAAGGCGCCCAACTTCGCGCTCAGCGTGGAAAAGACCACGGCGTTCGAGCCGACCCTGGCCTTTCTGGAACTCAATGATGTGCCCATCGGCCCCTACGCCGTGGCGCGCAACGTGGTCGGCAGCACCGAAGTCTTGCGTGGCGACATTGCTGAAGTACTGGTTTATGACCGTCCGCTGATCACACAAAAGGAGCGCCAGGCCGTGTTCGAGTACCTGGCGAACAAATGGTCGGTCGCCATTCCCAAGCAGGCGAATGTCTGGACCCGGGTGGGTCCGCTGGGCGCCGTGCCTGCATCGACCCATGCCAGCCTGCCACTGTCGGATCAGGCCAATGCCGGGCATTGGGTGCTCGACACGCCACTGTGCGACGACTTCAACGGCGATGCCCTTGACCGTGAGCGCTGGTACGTCAACAACGGCACGGGCACCGACTCGCTGGGACGTCGACCGGCCCTGTTCACGCCGGAAAATGCCAGCGTCGCAGACGGCAACCTCAATATCGTTTTCCGCAAGCAGACCTTGCCGGAGAAATACATCAAGTTGGGCTTCAAGGATTACACCTCGGCGATGGTGCACACCCATGACCGACGCTTGTACGGCTACTACGAGGTCCGGGCCAAACCGATGAATTCGGCCGGCTCCAGCGCGTTCTGGCTGGCGTGGACGGGGCTGCCCGAAAACGCCACTGAAATCGACATTTTCGAAATCGGCGGCAAAACCGCAAGCGGTGCTTTCGACCGGCTGTACAACATGAACGCGCATGTATGGGCCACGCCACAAAGCGCCGAGCATTTGGCCAATGGCAGCACCTGGACCGCACCCTGGCGCCTGGCCAGCGCCTTTCATGTCTACGGGTTCGACTGGCAACCCGACACCCTGCGCTGGTACGTCGACGGCGTGCTGGTCAGGGAGTCGAAAAACACCCACTGGCACTTCCCGATGCAAATCGTGTTTGACAGCGAGGCCTTCTGGAACTGGTTCGGCGTCGTGGACGACGCCGACCTGCCTTCCACCTTCAGCGTGGACTACGTGAAGGTGTGGCAGCGGGGCCAATAACCGGGGGGCGGACTAGCGGTCAGGCGTAAATCAAGGCTCCTTCGACTCTTGCGCCGGCGCCATGTACCACTTGTCCCTGGGTACCCACTTCTCCTGTTGCGGATCACCCAGGTAGTGCGGCGACATGATCTGTACGCCGTACTCGTTGAACACATCCTGGATGTTGGCGTGCAGCATGCTCAGCAGCACCGCTCGCGGCCGTGGCTGGCTGGGAATGGCCTGGGCCACCAGCCGGTACTCGGGGTAGAAATCCGACAACGCCGTCTGGAACACCTGCGGCGGTGGGGTTTCGAGGACGCCGGGCGTGCGTTTGGCGGCTTCCAGCAACATCCCTTCGACCTGCCGCCAGGGGGTGTCATAGCCAATGGTGACCACGGTGTCGACCACATAACCGGGGCCTTGTACGACCCGTGAGTAGTTCTTGGTGACCGTGCCGGTGATCATTGAGTTGGGCAGGGTCAGCACTTCGCCCAGGCCTGTACGAATGCTGGTGGTAAACATGCCCAGTTCAGTGACCGTGCCTTCGTGCTCGCCAATGCGCACGAATTCACCGGGACGCAGGGTCCGGGTGTACGTCAGGATCAATCCGGCCGCCGCCTGCCCGACGACGCTGGAAGCACCCAGCGAGATCATCAGGCCGACCAGCACCGACAAGCCTTTGAATGCATCGGTACCTGCACCCGGCAAGTAGGGATATGCCATGGCCAGGGCAAACAGCCAGATCGCCAGTGACGTCAGGCGCTGGGTGGGTTTCAGGGTTTCGTGGTTCAGCCAGTTGAAGGTGCCGGGCGTGGCCATGCGCCGCAGTATCCGGCGGGAGAAGGCTGTGGCGCCTCGTGCAATGAAGAAAATCGCCAGCGCTACGCCGAGTCCGGGGATGGCCCCGAGAATCCCTTGCAGCAAATAACCGGCGACTTCCAGCAGATAGTTGTTAAGGCTCTCGCCCCAGGGCCGGGTATAGGGAAAACGCGACAGGACAAACCCCAGCCATTCGTAGCTGAGCAGCAGCACGATGACCCAGCGCAGCACTTCCAGCACGCGGCTGACCAATGGATAGAGAAAGTTGGCGTCGATCAGCGGAACCCGCCCGACCTTGAGGGCCTGGGTGTGCCGATGCATCAGGTCGGGCAGTTTTTTCAGCAGTTTGCGCCGTAGAAAAGCCATGGCCAGGAGCAGGCCCAGATAGATACCGGTGGCGAGCAGCGCGGCGCCCACCGACCGGAGTATCAAGTGCAGGCTGCGAGCTTCCTGGGTTTCGGCCACCACCTGACGCAGTTTTTCAGCTGCGGCTTCGGCGGCTTGCTGCACCGAGTCGAATTCGGTGGCGTCGAAATCCTTGGGCGTAACGATGAAAGCGCGGCGAGAACCGAGCAGCACCATGTAGCTTTTCATGATCGGATCGAGGGTAACCTTCAGGTCGTCGGCCTCGTCCAGCGCCTCACCGATCACCGCTTTCGCCCGTTTGACCCGCGAGGCTGGGGCTTCACCAAGGAGGGTCGCGCGAAACACCACGACACTGCGGTTGGCCACTTTCAGTTCAGCAGGGGCATCAACCACCTTGGGTGAATCCTCGGCCCACAGCTGCAACGACCAGAACAACCCGAAAACAGTGAACAATACAACGAGCAGCCTGCTCCGCATCTGTCAGATCCCTACTTCACAAATTTCTGGTCGAGTGCACGTACCGCAGCGTAGCTCACCGATGAACGGTTGTCAGATGGGTGCTTCTGTAGGCGCGAGCTTGCTCGCGATAAACCGGAGAGCACTGCGGGGCACCTGCCAGCCAGCGTTATCGTTGACGACCATCGCGAGCGGGCTCGCTCCTACAGGGTTTGTGTTTTCGCCGGCAGCCAATGCCATCTGTAGGAGCGAGCCTGCTCGCGATAAACCAGAGAACACCACGGGGCACCTGCCAACCCGCGTTATCGTTGACGACCATCGCGAGCGGGCTCGCTCCTACAGAGTTTGTGTTTTCGCCGGCAGCCAATGCCCCCCTGTAGGAGCGAGCCTGCTCGCGATAAACCGGAGAACACCACGGGGCACCTACCAACCCGCGTTATCGTTGACGACCATCGCGAGCGGGCTCGCTCCTACAGGGTTTGTGTTTTCACCGGCAGCCAATGCCCCCCTGTAGGAGCGAGCCTGCTCGCGAAAAACCGGAGAACACCACGGGGCACCTGCCAACCCGCGTTATCGTTGACGACCATCGCGAGCGAGCTCGCTCCTACAGTTACGGTGTGTTCAATACCTGATTCAAGGGTTGACCTGGTAACCCTTGCCCTGCAAACAACTGGTGTAAGCCGACGTGGTGTTCGCCTGCGTGGTTTTCGATTGCTCCCGGCGTTCCTGGCGCTGACGTGACGCACCGACTACGGCGCCGGCTGCCGCTGTCTCCTTGGCGCGGTTCTGGCGATAGTCCTGTTTCCTGTCATCGTCGACACGATCATAAACCTCGTCATGTTGATTGCCGCGCACCTGGGCCCCAACCGCGCCAGCGGCAGCCCCGGCAGCAGCACCCTTGACCCGCCCGCCGGAAGGCGTGGAAGCCGTCGATGCGCTTTGGCTGGCGGCGATGCTGTTGCATTCGTTGATGTCGGCCTGGGTTTGTTGCGAGCTTTGCCCTTTCATCGGCACTACCGTTTGCGCCCATCCCGGGGCGCTCAAAACCGACAAGGCGAGACACAGACTGATGGGTGAGAATTTTTTCATGATGACCTCCGGATGAACCTGGTTCACCCCCAACAGGAGTTTAGATCAGCCCCCATCAGCCACCCGGTTACTGACCGGCGGTGAGCTCGATCTCCATGACCAATTGGTCTTCGACCCAACGTACCGGCACGGCCTCCAGTTGCGCGCCTTTACACGGGCCGTCGATGCAGTGCCCGTCGTCGTAACGAAACATCGCACTGTGATGGGCGCACATCAGGACCTTGCCGCGCCAGGTGCAGAACTGCTGCGGATTGAAGTCCAGCGGCACCGAGAAATGCGGGCAGCGATTGATGTACACCCACACCTGCTCGCCCTGACGCACCGCCACCAGCCCGGCGGGATGCAGTTGCTGGTGCTGTGGCAATCCCAACGCCCCGCCGTCGGCGATGTCGTCCAGTCGGCACAAGGGAATGCTGGTCATGGAAAACCGCGCAGTTCGGGATTGCCCAGGCTCCAGTGCCAAGGACGAATCTGCAGGCTGGCGAACAGTCCCGCCTGGACATAGGGATCGTCGCGCATGAACGCTTCCACCTCCGGCAGGCTGCCCGCCTCGATGACCAGCAAGGTACCCGTCATCGCCGCGCCGGCATCATCAAGGATCGGGCCGCCGAGGCGCACGACGACCCGATGATCCCCGGTCGCACGCAAATGCGCCTGGTGACTGGGCCGCAGACGCTGGCGCAGCGCCTGGCAGTCCGAGTGATCAGTGGCAAACACCGCAAAGAACTGACCCATGATTCACGCAGATTCCATGACAAATTCATAACATGCACGCTTGAACGGCACGTCCATACCCAGCCTGGCGGACACATCGTCGTGGCAGGTCAAGTCTTCGTAGATCACCTGCAACGACTGTTTCACCCCAAACACTGCATCGGATTGCAGGTACGGATCATCGTGGTTGAACAGGTGCGTGACCAGTTTGCGATAGCCCGGCACATCAATCATGAAATGCAGGTGAGCTGGCCGCCACGCATGGCGATTGGCGGCATCGAGCATGCGCCCTACCGGGCCATCGGTCGGTATCGGATAGGCCACCGGGACAATGGTGCGAATCGCAAAGCAGCCATCCGCGTCGGTGCGATAGCGCCCGCGCAAGTTGCCGAACGGCTGTTCGGTGTCCTGTCCGGAATACATGCCGTTTTCGGCGGTCTGCCACACGTCCAGCACCGCGCCGGCCAAGGCATTGCCATGGATGTCGACCACGCGCCCGCGTACCAGTGCGGTTTCCCCGGGCGTGAAGGCCATGTTTTCGCCGAACTCGCGATCCGGCATGCCATCGATGTAGAACGGCCCGAACACCGTGGTCTCGGTGGCCGTTGCGCTGTGGCGATGGTTGATCGCGTCGACCAGCATCGAAACGCCAAGGGTGTCCGACAGCAGAATGAATTCCTGGCGCACCAGGCCATCGCATTTGTGCCCGGTGTCGGTCAGAAAGCCAATGCCTTCGAACCACTCCTGCTCGGTCAACTCGACCTCGCTGACAAATGCATGCAGGTGGTGCACCAGGCTTTGCATGATCTGTTTGTAACGCGCATTCGGCGCATCGTTGAAGCTGTTCACTGCCTGCTGGGAGATCAGTGATTCCATGGTTTTGTCTTGATCGGTCATTGTTGTTATTCCGACGAGGATAAGAGTGGCTGGCAGATCAGGCGGGAGCCAGACCTGTCAGAGCACGGTTGAGCAGCGCCTCAATCGGGCCTTGTTCAAACGGCCGCGGGTTGTAGTAAGGGCTGGCGCAGGCGATTTGCGCGGCTTCGGCCGGGCCGTTGGCCGGGAAGCCGATGTCCGCCAGGGCCAGTGGAATACCCAGCTTCTGGTTCAGCGCGTACAACAAGGCACCGACCTCGCTCGCCTCACTCCCACCCAACGCGCGCGCAGCCCGTTGCAAAGGCCCCGCCGCTGCTTCGCGGTTGTAATGCGCGGCGTGGGGCAAGACGATAGCGTGCGCCTGGGCGTGGGGCAGATTGAACGTGCCACCCAAGGTGTGACAGAGTTTGTGGTGCAAGGCCATGCCGACCGAACCCAGGCAAATGCCTGCCAGCCATGCGCCGTACAGCGCCTGGCTGCGCGCCTCGGGGTCATCGGGATGCTTGACCACACCCGGCAAGGCCTGCGCCAGCGAGCGAATCGACTCTTCGGCCATGAAGCCGATGATCGGGTTGGCATCCTGGGCGTACAGCGCCTCGACCGCGTGGGCCATGGCGTTCATGCCCGAACAGGCCGAAATGTGCGCTGGCAGGGTCAGGGTCAATTGCGGGTCGTAGATCACGGTCCTGGGTAAAACCCGAGGATCCCGTCCGGTTTTTTTCAGGCGATTTTCGGTCAGCCCGTAGATCGGCGTCATCTCGGAACCGGCGTAGGTGGTCGGCACTGCCACGATGGGCAGGCCGGAATCCATCGCGATCGCCTTGCCCAGGCCGATGGTCGAGCCACCGCCAATGGCCACGCAACAATCCGCATCCAGCCGCGCCGCCTCAAGGCGCGCCGCTTGCGCCACTTCCAGCGGGACATGCATCACGGCCTTTGGATAGACACCGGCGGCACGATCACCGAGCAACGCCGCGACCTGTTCGCCGAGCCCCTGCTGTTCCGGTGTGGTCAGGATCAACGCACGCCGCGCACCCAGCCGTTCGATTTCCTCGGCCAGCGCCGAGAGCTTGCCCCAGCCGAACACCACACGGGTCGGCAGGCTTTGATAGACAAAGGGATTCATGGCTGGCCTCAGCGTTTGTAGTACGGCGGGATGTTGGCGTCGACATTGACCCAGACCGAACGGGCTTCGGTGTAGTCGTGGATCGCTTCGAAGCCCATTTCCCGGCCATAACCGGACTGACCGACACCGCCAAACGGACTGCCCGGGTTGACCCGTTTGTAGCAGTTGATCCAGCACATGCCGGCGTGAATCGCCTCGGCCATCTTGTGCGCGCGGCTCAAATTCTGCGTCCACAGGCCGCTGCCCAGCCCGTATTCGGAGCCATTGGCGATGGCCAGGGCCTCTTCGTCGGTGCTGAAGCGCACCACAGTCACGAACGGACCGAAGACTTCCTCCTGGCAAACGCGGTCACCAGGCCTGGCCTCGACCACCGTCGGCTCGATGTAGAACCCATTGGCCAACGCCTTGTCATCCGGTGCCTTGCCGCCGGCCAGGACCTTGCCGCCCTGCTCGATGGCAATGTCGATGTACGCCATCACCCGGTCGCGGTGCAGCGCCGAAGTCAATGGGCCCATTTCGGTGTCCGGATCCAGCGGGTCGCCCAGGCGAATGGACTTGGCCAACGCAATGAAACGCTCAAGGAATTGATCAGCGATGTCTTTGTGCAGAATCAGCCGCGAACCGGCGATGCAGGCCTGGCCCTGGTTGTGAAAGATCGCCCAGGCCGCGCCATTGACCGCCGCGTCCAGGTTGGCGTCCTCGAACACGATGTTCGCGCCCTTGCCACCCAGTTCCAGCTGGATGCGCTTGAGGTTGCTTTGGGAGGCTTCGACGATCCGCCGCCCGGTGGCGGTCGAACCGGTAAAGGCAATCTTGCCCACATCGAGGTGTTCGGCCAGCGCTTGCCCGGCGGTATGGCCGTAGCCCGGCACCACGTTGACCACGCCCTTGGGGAAGCCGACTTCCGTCATCAGCTCGACAATGCGCAAGGTCGACAACGGTGTGATTTCCGAAGGCTTGATCACGATGGTGTTGCCCGCCGCCAGTGCCGGGCCCATTTTCCAGCTGGTGAACATCAGTGGGAAGTTCCACGGCACGATCTGCCCCACCACGCCAATCGGCTTGCGTTGCACGTAGTTGAGGAAGCCCGCCTCGACCGGAATCACCGAACCTTCGATCTTGTCCGCCATGCCGCCGAAATAACGGAAGCACGCTGCCGTGCGCGGCACGTCGAGGCCACGGGAATCGCGGATCGGATGCCCGGTATTGAGGGATTCGAGCTGCGCCAGTTCTTCACCGCACGCTTCGATCCGGTCCGCCAGTTTGAGCAACAGGCGTCCGCGTTCGGCAGCGCCCAGCGCCGACCAGGCCGGGAAGGCGCGCTTGGCGGCGGCCACGGCGAGGTCGATGTCAGCGGCTTCGGCAGCTGCGATGCGGGTGATCAACGAACCGTCATGGGGCGACACGACGTCGATGGTGCCGCCGCCGACGGCATCCACGAAGCGGCCATCGATATAGAGCTGATTTTGCATAATGGTTTCCTCGCACCGCGCGGCTGGCGCAGTGTTTGACGAAGTGATTGCTGAACGCTTTGCCCGGCGCTGGGCCGGGCCGGACACGAGGTCCTAGAACTCGATCGGATACGGCTTGAGCTCACCGCTTTCGTAGCGTTGCGGCAGGTTTGGCGTGGCGTTTTCCCAGACCATCAGCATCGAGCGTTTGGTCGAGTAGCCCTGATGACGGATGTCCGCGGGCATGGCGCAGATGTCGCCGGCACGCATGGTGATGCGCGCACGGGGATTGCCGTCGTCCTTGTCGCCGACGTCCCAGATGATTTCGTCGGACATCTGCAGGAACCACTCGATGCGGTCGTTGCCGTGGAACACCGGCAGGATGAACTCCTCTGTGGTCGGGCAGAACAGGCTGGCCTTGCACACCGAAGTCACCGACGGGTTCCAGGTCACGTCGGAGCGCGACAGGTACTTGAACAGGTTGAAGGCATGCAGTTCGCCTTCGAAGCCTTCGGCGGCATGGACCTCCGGTTCGTCCTGCGGCACATCGATGAACTGGCGGTTGACCGGCAGGTCGTCACGCAGCGGCGAGTCATCCTTCAGGCCCGGCATGCGTTTGGTGGCGATGCGCGAGCGCTCGATGGCTTCGATGTTGTTGCCGTTCTTGCGCCCGAATGCGCTGCCGGTTTCTTCCGGGGCGGCAAAGGGGTCGAAGGTGGCGTTGGTCCAGTCCCGCAGGATGGCCTTGAAGGTGGCCATGATCAGCGGCGTTTCGAAGTTTTCGGTGTAATTGACCCCGGCCGCCTTGAGCGTGCCGTTGAAGGTGCCGGCGTACAGGTCGACCTTGCCGTAGTAGTTGCGGGTGCCGATGACCTGGTCAAAGTTGACCCAGCCATAGAAAAAGCCCCAGGCCACGTCGCGCATCATGGCGCGCAGGAAGGCATCGACCGGAATCAGGTGCGAGCGGGTCTGGCCCTTGGCCGGCCAGGTGATGCGGGCGAAATACTCGTCGCGCGACAGTTCGAAGGCGCCGAGCTTGAATGAGCGGTAGCCGGTGACGGCATGGGGCGCGCTGGCCTGGACTTCATCGTCGGCAAGGTGGGCGGTGTCGGCAGCGGTTTCAAGCATGGCCATGGCGGAATTCCTCTTGTTGTTGTGGGGGGGCGGTCGGATGTGGCAGATCACTTGAAGCAGATGTCGGCCCACTTCTCGACCGACAACGGGCCTTTGATGGTCTGCTGCAGGATCACACCCGGGCGGCTGGCTTCGAAGCGATAAGCGGTGCCGACCGGCAACAGGCACTGATGGCCGCGCTTGAGCAACACATAACCCATCGGTTTGCCGGCCGGTACGTCACCGGCCAGGTGCGTGCCCTCGCCGGCTTTCAACGGCGCATCGAGCTTGAGGAAGTCCACGCGAACCTCACCGTCCATGACGATGGCGAATTCATCGTGTGCTGCGGTGTACCAGGGCGACTGGCCTTCGGCACGGATGGACTCAACGACGTAGCCGAGGTTGAAACCCACCACGACTTTTTCATAAGAGAGGGACTTATCCGCCACTTCGAAAATGTTGGAAAAGGCGTAGTGGCTGGCCTGGCCGCTGATGATTTCAACCGACCCTTTGGTGTAGTTGTCCAGCGAGCCGAAGACCGTTTCGATTGCAGCGCTACTCATGGTTTTCACCGTTTTGTTGTTGTAGTAACAGTGAGCCAACAGTACGTCGCACCACCTCGGCGAACAATTAGAGGACCGGCGACAACAGTGTTTGCGAAACGCGAACACTGTTGTAGGAGCTGCCGCAGGCTGCGATCTTTTGATCTTGCTTTAAAAAATCAAAAGATCGCAGCCTCGTTGCACGAGACAGCTCCTACAGGGAGTACGTGGTCATCAGCGCACCCAGCCACGCTCCAGCAGGGGCTTGTCCCAGCATGGCTCATCGCCGAAGTTGTCCACCAGAAAGTCGATCAACGTACGGACTTTCAAGGCCCGGCGCTGGGTGGCGGGATACACCGCCGAGAAGTTGAACGAGGACAGCGCATACTCCGGCAGCACCGGAATCAGCCGACCGCTGAGCAAGTCATCACTGGCCACCAGGGTCGGCAGGCAGACAATGCACACCCCGGTCTGCGCGTAATCGCGCAGCAAATGCACGGAGTTGGAGCGCACCTGGCCCGGCAGGCTCAGCTCCACTTGCTCGTCGTCGCGGGTGAAGATCCAGCGATTGCGCGACGGATAGCCTTCGTACAGGGCGATCTTGTGTTGCAGCAACTCCTGGGGATGGGTCGGTACACCGAACTCGCCGGCGTAATCCGGGGACATGCAGAACAATCGGCGCACGCTGAACAGCTTGCGCTCGATCAGGGTTTCGGCCATGGGCGGGAACATCTGGAACGCCACGTCGAAGCCTTCTTCGATGGGGTCCACCACCCGGTCGTTGACGATCACGTCGACTTCGATGTCCGGGTACAGGCGCGTGAACTCGGCCAGCATGCGGCCGAAGTGACCAATGGCAAACCCCGGCAGCATCTGCACCCGGAGCTTGCCGGTGGGCTTGGCCCGCAGTTCGCGCATGTGTTCGGTCAGCGAGTTGAAACCGGCGACCATGTCGGCGCATTCCTTGTAGTAGGTCTCGCCCACTTCGGAAAGCCGCACATGGCGCGTGCTGCGGTGGAACAGCGGCGCGTTGATGAATTGTTCCAGTTGCTGGATGCGGTGGGTGATCACCGAACGGGTCACCCCCAGTTGCTGGGCCGCCTTGGCGAAGTTGCCGGTTTCGGCCACCCGCACAAAGGCTTCGACACTGAGTAAACGATCCATGGGCAGGTACTCTGGATGTTTTTTGTTCTTGTATGAACAGCGAGGTTAGCCTGTCGCTCCACTTCCAGGGCGAAAACCTGCCTGTAGGAGCGAGCCTGCTCGCGATGGACTTGAGAACTCCGCGGGGTGTCAGGTACTCAGCGTTATCGTTAACGTCCATCGCGAGCGGGCTCGCTCCTACAGGTCATGGCCGGGCGGACAATCGTCGCTGCATCGGGAATACCTGCCAGCCCAGCCGCTCGCTGATCAACCCCCACACCCCTTGCGGCGCCTTGAGCATCATCACCACCGCGACCACGCCAAGGATGATCATGTACAGCGCGCCATACTGCGCCAGACAACCGCGCAATACGAAGTAAATCAGCGTGCCGATCAACGGCCCTTCCAGGGTGCCGATGCCGCCAATGATCACGATAAAGATCACCACCGCCGTCCAGTCCTGCAGGTTGAACGCCGCGTCCGGGGAAATCCTCAGCTTTTGCAGGAAGATCAACGCTCCAACCACGCCCGTACAACCCGCGGCCAGTACATAGACCATCAGTTTGGTGCGAAACGTATCTACACCGAGGCTGCCGGATGCCGGCTCGGAATCACGAATCGACGCCAGGGCCAGCCCCTGACGCGAGCGCAGCAAAAAATACACGACTGCCACGGCGGCAATGGCGATGGCCATCGCGGTGAAGTAGATCAGCGTTTCACGTCCGTCCCGGTCATTGCCGATTTGCCGCACAATCGCTGCCGGCAGGCTTTGCCCCGACCCGCCACCCAGGCTGCTCATCTGCGCCAGGCCCAGACGGAAGACCTCCGCCACCACCCAGGTACCAATGGCGAAGTAAGCGCCGCGCAGGCGAAAGACGATCAGCGCCGTGGGAATCGCCAGCAACGCCACCAACATGCCTGAAAGCAGCACCGCGACCAAGGGCGGCACACCGAATTGGCTCGCCAGCATGAACAGCAGATAGCCGCCCAGGCCGACGAAGGCCTGCTGCCCTACCGAAACCATGCCGGCGTAGCCCGCCAGCAGGTTCCACATTTGCGCCAACGCCAGGTAGTAGGCGAACTCCACCACCAGGCGCAGGCTCGCCCGGTCGGCCCACAAGGGTGCACTGAGCAAGACCAATACGCACAGGCCCAGTAACGACAGGCCGATGGTGCTGCTGGTGGTCGTGCGTTGTACGCGATAAGCGAGCGCGGGGTTGTTCAAGGCATTCATCAGTCGACACTCCGGGGAAACAGGCCACGCGGGCGCACGACCAGGATCAGCAGAAACACAAGGTGACCAGCGA
This sequence comes from Pseudomonas laurylsulfatiphila, assembly GCF_002934665.1. GTDB lineage: Bacteria > Pseudomonadota > Gammaproteobacteria > Pseudomonadales > Pseudomonadaceae > Aquipseudomonas > Aquipseudomonas laurylsulfatiphila. The sequence continues at coordinate 179,365 of NZ_NIRS01000002.1, forward strand.
GGATTTGCCAGCCGGGATCGATTTTTGCCCCCAGGGTTTGCGCAACGCCGAGAATCACTCCTCCGGCCAGCGTGCCCCACAGGCTGCCCAGGCCACCGATGATCACTGCTTCGAAGCCGTACAACAGCCGCGCCGGCCCGACCGTAGGATCAAAACTGGTGCGGATCGCCAGGAACACGCCGGCAATCGATACCACGGCCATCGCCAGCGCCATGGCCAGGCCGAAAATGTGCGCGTTGTTGATGCCCATCAGCCGTGCGGTGTGCTGGTCATCAGAGGTGGCGCGAAACGCCCGGCCCAACGATGTTTTGTAGAACAGCAACTGCAGGCCGCCAATGATCAGCAGCGCACTGCAGAACACGATCAGCGGCATCACGCCGACGCTCAGGCTGCCCATGCCGACACTGGCCACCTCCAGGTCGCCTTGAGCCAGTTTCTGGCTGTCGGCGCTGAAGAATTCCAGCAGCACGTTCTGCACGATGATCGACAGGCCGAACGTCACCAGCAACGGCGGCAGGATGTCCGTGCCCAACGTGCGGTTGAGCAACAGCCGTTGCAGCAGATAGCCGAAACAGAACATCAGCGGCACCACGATCAGCAAGCTCGCCAACGGGCTGAACCCCAGGTGATTGACCACCAGCAGTGCCAGGTACGACGCCAGCACGATGAAGTCGCCATGGGCGATGTTGACCAGTCGCATGATGCCGAACATCAGCGACAGCCCCACCGCGAACATCGCGTACAAGCCGCCGAGCAACATGCCTTGAAGCAAAGTATTGAGCCATTCCATCACTAGATCCCGAAATACGCGGCTTTGATTTGTGCTTTGTCCGCATCCCCTGGCCGGCCGGTCAGGGACACCCGCCCCTCCTGGAAGCAATAGAAGCGGTCGCACACACTCAGTGCCTGATTGATGTCCTGCTCGACGAGAATCACCGTGGTGCCGTCGGCCTTGATCGAGGGCAATGCGGCGTAGATGTCCTTGATCGTCGTCGGCGCCAGGCCCAGGCTGATTTCGTCGCACAACAGCAAGTGCGGGTTGGCCATCAGGCCCCGGCCAATCGCGACCATTTGCTGCTGGCCGCCAGACAGTGCGGTACCCGGACGCTTGCGCAGTTTTTCCAGCACCGGGAACAGCTGATAGATGCGCTTGAGCGTCCACGGTCCCGGGCGTTTGCTGTAGGCGCCGATCAGCAGGTTTTCTTCCACGCTCAGGGACGGAAACAGCTTTCGGCCCTCCGGCACCAGCGCGATGCCGCGCTCCAGCACCTGATTGGCTGCCATGTCGCCAATGGTCTGCCCCTTGAAAGTAATGGCGCTCGGCTGGTTCTTGATCAACCCGGCCAAGGAGCGCAGGAACGTCGATTTGCCCGCGCCGTTGGAGCCGATGATCGCCACGGTTTCACCGGCCTCAAGGGTCAGGCTGATGTCGAACAGCGCTTGAAAGTCGCCATAGCCGGCGCAGAGTTTTTCGATGGTCAGCATGCGTCAGCTCCCGATGCCCATGTAGATGTCCTGGACTCGAGGGTCGGCCATCACGCTGCGCGGTTCGCCTTCGGCCAATTTGGCGCCGAAGTTGATCACCGTCAGGCGACTGACCACCGCCAGCAAGGCGTGCACGATGTGCTCGATCCAGATGATGGCGACACCCGACTTGTGGATGCCCTGAATGGTTTCCACCAGTGCCAGGCATTCCGGTTCGGTCAGGCCTCCGGCAATTTCGTCGAGCAACAACAGGCGCGGCCGTGTCGACAAGGCCCGGGCCATTTCCAGGCGCTTGCGGTCGAGCAAGGTCAGTGAGCCGGCCAGCACATTGGCCTTGCGCATCAGGCCAGTGAGTTCCAGCGTCTGCGCACACCATTGGCTGGCTTCGTTGTCACGCAGCCGTGCACCGAAGGTTGCGCCTACCAGCAGGTTCTCGAACACGGTCATTTTCACGAACGGATGCGGAATCTGATGGGAGCGGCCGATGCCCTGCTGGCAGCGCTTGAACACCGGTTCGCGGGTGACGTTGCGGCCTTCGAAATGAATCGTGCCTTTGTCCGCCGCTACGCCACCGGCGATCAGGTTGAACAACGTGCTTTTACCCGCGCCGTTGGGGCCGATGATGCCCAGGGCTTCACCCGGTTGCAGGGTCAGGTCGATGGCGTCCGTGACCTTCACCGAGCCGTAGCTTTTGTGCACATCGGTCATTTGCAGAAGTGGTTGTTGCATGGTGCACCCGTGTCCTGTTGCGCGATCAATACGTAATGGCCTGCATCTCTCCGCCCAGCGGAATCGCCGGGGCGGTGGCATTGCTGGTCACGATCAGGTCGTATTTATTGTCCTTGCCCAGTCGCCACTGGCCGCTGACCAGAGGCGTCTTGGCGACGTTCTTCACCGGTCCGCCATTCCAGTTGATCGGGCCGACCACGGTGTTGAGGTGGGTCTTGAGCAAGGCATCGCGGACCGCTTGGGCGTTGCCGATTTCTTCGGTGCGCTTGAGGATGTCCACTGCCAGCTCGAACAGGGCATGCACGAACCCCAACGGTTGCGTCCACTGCTTGCCGGTGGCCTGGGTGAAGCCCTGGGCCAATTGGCCGGCACTGGCGCCGGTCAATGACGAGCTGAACGGGTGCGTCGGGCTCCACCAGATTTCGGTCGACAGGTTGTTGCCGGCCTTGCCCAATGCCTCGACTGCCGTCGGAAACAGCAAGGCCTTGCCCACCGACACGGCTTTCGGATTGAAGCCCTGCTGCCGGGCCTGGGTCCAGAACGTGCTCAGGTCCGGCGGGATGACCACGCCGGTAACGATCTCGACATCAGCCTTTTTGAACGCGGCGATCTGCGCGGAAAAATCGTCGGTCAGGCTTTGAAAGCGGCCAGGGTCGACCAGTTGAAAGCCCTTTTGCGCCAGTACTGGTGGGAACCCGAGCTTCTGGTCGCCCCAGGCATTGCCGTCGCCATCGTTGGGGAACAGACCGCCGACAACTTTATTGGACGGCATCGCTCCCCACATGGCGCTGTAAGTGCCGATCACATCTTCCAGGCCCCAGAAGAAATGGTAGGTCCACTCGAAGCCTTGATCCGGCTTGCCGCCCCGGGTGAAAAACCACGGCTGCCAAGGGGCAACGGTGGAGATGCAGGGAATCTCGTTGATTTCGCACTGGTCGGACACCGGGTTGGTGGTTTCCGGGGTCGACGACACCAGCATCAGGTCGACCTGGTCCGACAGGATGAGCTCGCTCGCCACTTCCGCCGCGCGGTTGGGGTTGGACTGGCTGTCCTTGACGATGACCTCCAGGCGATAGGCCTTGCCTGCGACATTGATCGAGTTCTTCAAGACTTGCTTGAGCGACTCGATGATGTAGTTGTCGGCCGCCGCAAACGGCGCCAACGGCCCGGTCTGCGGGCTGACGTAGCCGAGCTTGATCACCCGCTCACCGCCGATGGCAAAGGTGAACGGCATGCTTGCCAGTGCCACGCCACCGGCGGCAATACCGGTACTGCGCAGGAAATCACGGCGGGAGAAGTCGCGGCCTAACAGGTTTTTATCGTTGTTGTCTGTCATGTAAGTACTCCAAAAGCCTGGACGAACGGGGTCGCCACGTGTGGCCGGGCCATCACGCAGGGTCAGGGATAAAGCAGGGAAATCCGTTTAGAAAAAGAAACTGACGTCGAACGACGCGACCACTTGCGAATCCTTTTCGCCGTCGGCATAGGCATCGCGGCCGGAGCCTGAATGGATGTCGTAGCGCAGTTCCGGGCGCAGGCGCACGTTGGGTGTCGGCGTCCAGGCCAAGTTGGTGGTGACGCCGTAGAAGCTACCCCAGGTCGGATCGGGAATGCCGGTGTTCGGGTCGATGTTGGCCATCATTACGTGGACCGGGGCGTCGGTGTAGAACCACTCGGCTCGACTGTTCCACATCAGGTTTTCGCTGAGTTTGTGGTACCAGTTCACGTCCGTGCCATACCAGGTCGCGTCGTTTTTGTTGGCGAACCCGGCGAAGGCGCCCTGCTCCTGCTTGCCGTAGTTCAACTCCAGCGCCACGCGGTTGTTCGGGTCGAGTACTTGCGACAGGGTCAGGTAGGACGCCAGGCGTTTGTAGTCGTCATCCTTGGTGCCCGCCGGCAGCGGCGAGCCACAACTGCATTCGGCAAAACTGTCGCCAGCGCCATTGCCGTAGATGTTTTCCCAGTCGATCCAGGTGCCGAAGTCCGCCGAGCGCCAGCGCACGTTGGCAATCACGTCCGGCGAATGATTGGGGTCCTGCAGGTTGTTCCAGCCCTGGACCACGCCCAGTTCGAAACCGAGCATGCTTTCGCCCGGCTCCGAAGGCAGTTTGAACGAGTACAGTGCCCCGGCATGTTTGGCCGGGCCGTGCATGAATGAATAGGTGTGGGAGTAGAAGTCAGTCGGGGCCGGAGATGGCAAGGCGAAACCGATTTCGTTTTCCAGCGGCGTATGGAAAATCCCGACCATCAACTCAGAGCCCCCCAGCACGGGGAAGTAGAAGTTGACGTAAGCCTGGGCGACGGTGAACGCCGGATCTTCAGGCTTGTTGTCGCGGTTGACGCTCAGGTCTTCGTCCCAGCCGTAGGTCTTGAAGAAGCGCGCATCCTTGCCGTAGAGCGCCGTGACGTTGAACCCCCAATCGGCTTCTTGCGGCATCGCCCCGGGAAACGGTCCGACGCGGCCGATCACATTGCTCTTGGGTTTCTTCTCCACGGCCAGGGCGAACTGGTTGAGGTTCACACCTTCGTCGGTATTGAAGAAGCTTTGCTTGCTGACGTCATCCGTGCCGTTGTTGTTATAGATCACACCGGCCTGAGCCCAGCCGTAGATCTTGATCCCGTGTTCGCGCTCAAGGCTGTCGCCGAAGACATTGCGCACCAGCGAACCCATGGGATCGTCTGCTGCCAGAGCCGTTGAGGGAAACAAAACGTCGGCACCCAGAACGGGCGCGAACAGGGTTGCTGCGCAAACCCATGCACGAATACTCATACCTGCCTTCCTTATTTTTATTAGGCGCCAATCCCCCGAAGGGGCATGAGGCCGAAAGCAAGGTATGACGTCTTGATGAGCCCTGGCTTGAGCTCCACCCGGTCGTTGGCGGATCGTGGTGTTCGGCGTAATGGAGGCTACAAGCCCGCCACTGCACCAACAATTCCATTCTCGGCGACTTCAGTGTTTGCGTATTCAGAACAATGGCGCGGGGATTCGAATGCATTGAAGATCAAACTGTGGGAGCGAGCCTGCTCGCGAAGGCGGTGGGTCAGCCGACATCAATGTTGACTGTGCCACCGTATTCGCGAGCAGGCTCGCTCCCACAGGGGGGTGTGGTGTTAGTCAGGCCTTGGTGCTCAGCGGATAGAGCTTGTCATCGAACTGCGACAGCTTCGGGAATACCAACGGCTGGTCATCACTCAGGTGTTGCAGGCGTTGGCCGTAATCAACCAGGAACTGCTGGCGCGCCTCTTCGCTGATATACGGCACATGCCAGGCCACGAAGGGTTCCAGCACATCAAAACCGACATAAGCCAGCGTGCCGCGCAAGATCGGGCGCAGCATGTCTTCCAACGGACCGTGGATCGCGCCCTCACCGAACATGTGTTCCCGACCGCCCAGGGTCACGGTCACCAGCGCTTTCTTGCCGGCCAATCCGCCCTGATCGTAGAAGCGCTTGCCGCCATAGCAGATGCCCGACACCAGCACCCGGTCGATCCAGCCCTTGAGCATGGCCGGGGTGGAGAACCAGAAGATCGGGAAGTTGAGGATCAGCAGGTCGGCCCACAGCAGTTTGTCCAGCTCGGCCTGGATGTCCGGCGCCAGCGACTGGCTCTTCACGCCCAGGCGTTGTTCCAGGGCATAGACCAGGTACTCGGGGTTTTCCCGATTCGAGAAGTCGGCGTCGCTGGCCACCGGGTTCCAGTTCATTTTGTACAGGTCACTGACCTGCACTTCGTGGCCCTGGGCTTCGAGCGTGGCGACAGCCTGGTCACGCAGAGCGGCGGTGAAGGATTGCGGCTCCGGGTGAGCGTGGACGATCAGTACTTTCATGGTGGTTCCTTAGACTTGTTCCAGCGTATCGGTTGAAGGTGTGCAAGCGCGTGTGGCCAGCAAGCGGTCGAGCCAGTCGGGGTCCATTTGCGGTTCGGAAGAAAACAGCAGCCTGGTGTAGTCCTGATGCGGCGGGGTGAAGATCTGGCTGCGCGAGCCGTGGTCCACCACCCTGCCCCGTTGCATCACCAATACCTCATCGGCAATCGCCCGAACAGTAGCAACATCGTGGGTGATGAACAGGTAGGCGACACCCAGTTGTTGCTGGATGCGGTTGAGCAATTTCAATACGCCTTCGGCCACCAGTTGGTCCAATGCCGAGGTCACTTCATCGCAGATGATCAGTTGCGGATCGGCCGCCAGGGCCCTGGCGATGCAGATGCGTTGTTTCTGCCCGCCGGACAGCTCCCGGGGTTGACGCTCCATGAAGGTCGCCGGGTCGAGTTCGATCATCTCCAGCAGTTCGGCGACCCGGGCGCGCATGGCCTTGCCCTTGAGGCCCAGATAAAACGTCAATGGCCGACCGATGATGTCGACGATGCGCTGACGCGGGTTCAGCGCGGTGTCGGGGATCTGGTAGATCATCTGGATGCGCCGCAGTTGTTCCTTGCTGCGCTGGCGAAAGTCCGCCGGCAAGGGTTCGCCGTTGTACAGCACCTGGCCGTAAGTTGGCGGCAGCAAGCCGGTGATCAGCCGCGCCGTGGAGCTCTTGCCGCTACCGGATTCGCCGATCACCGCCAGGGTCTGGCCGCGATACAGCTTCAACGATACGTCGTGCAGCACCGGTTGCCGGCCGTAACTGGCAAAGCTGTTGCGCAGTTCCAGCAGCGGTTGTTCCTGTTGCGGACTTGCCTTGGGCTCGGTGCGGAAACTGCGCACCGCCCACAGTGACTTGGTGTAGTCCTCTTGCGGGTCGCCGAGCATCTTGCGGGTCTCGGCCTCTTCCACCAGTTTGCCGTGGCGCAGCACCATGATGCGGTCGGCCATCTGCGCGACCACCGCCAGGTCGTGGCTGATGTAGATCGCCGCGCTGCCATAGGTCGCCACGGCATCGCGAATGGCGGCGAGGACTTCGATCTGGGTGGTGACGTCCAGCGCCGTGGTCGGTTCGTCGAAGATGATCAGGTCCGGGTGACAAGCCATGGCCATGGCGGTCATGACCCGCTGCAACTGGCCGCCGGAGACCTGATGCGGATAGCGCTGGCCGATGGTTTCGGGATTGGGCAAGCGAAGCACCCGATACAGTTCCACCGCCTCGCGCATGGCCTGTTCGCGACTCATGCCGCCGTTTTTCACCGCAGTTTCGACGTGCTGGTCGATCAGTCGATGGGCCGGGTTGAACGAGGCCGCCGCACTCTGTGCCACATAGGCAATGCGCAGCCCCCGCAGTTTGCGCAGGGCTTCAGGCTTGGCCTTGAGCAGGTCGATGCCGTCGAAGTGCACCGAGCCGCCGGTGATCCGGCAGCCGTCGCGGGTGTAGCCCATCGCCGACAGGCCGAGGGTCGACTTGCCCGCGCCGGACTCGCCGATCAGCCCCAGCACTTCGCCCCGTTGCAGGGTCAGGTCGATGCCCTTGATCAGCGGATGCCAGGCGTCTTCGTAATGGCCTTCGATGTGCAGCTCACGGATTTCCAGCAAAGGTTTTGCAGTCGTCATGTTCAGCACTCCTTGAGGCCGCTGGATTTGTGCAGCATCCAGTCGACGACGAAGTTGACGCTGACCGTGATCAAGGCCACGGCCAGGGCGGGCAGCAACGGACTGATGTCGCCGAAGGTGATCAGCACGGCGTTGTCGCGCACCATGCTGCCCCAGTCGGCGGTGGGCGGTTGAATGCCCAGGCCGAGGAACGACAACGCGCTGATGAACAGGAACACGAAGCAGAAACGCAGGCCGAACTCGGCAATCAGCGGCGCCGCGGCGTTGGGCAGCACCTCGCGGGTCACCAGCCAGCACAGGCCCTCACCGCGCAGGCGCGCGGCTTCGACGAAGTCCTGCACCACCACGTTCATGGCCACCGCGCGCGACAGGCGAAACACCCGGGTCGCATCCAGCAGCGCAATCACCAACACCAGCGACGTCGCCGTGGTGCCGACCACACTGAGGATCAGCAAGGCGAAGATCAGTTGAGGTATGGCCATGAGGATGTCCACCACCCGCGACAAACCCTGATCGACCCAGCCGCCCTTGATCGCCGCGATCAAGCCGCAGGACCCACCGAGCAAAAACGCCAGTACCGTGGTGAGGAAGGCAATGCCCAGGGTGTTGCGCGCGCCATAGACCAGGCGGCTGAACATGTCGCGCCCCAGGTTATCGGTGCCCAACAGGAACTGCCCGCCCCGCGGCGTGAAGCCGTCGCCCACCACCTGGGTTTCGCCAAACGGCGCCAACACTGGCGCAAACACCGCCACCAGCACGTAAAGCAGGATCATCAACAAACCGAACTGGGCGCTCAGGGGCGCCCGCCACACGTGTTTTAACAGGCTCATGGTCTACCCCTTCGGATGCATCAGGCGTGGGTTGCTGGCAATCGACAGCACATCGGCGCTGGTGTTGAGCAGGATGTAGGTCGCGGCGAAGATCAGGCTGCAGGCCTGCACCACCGGGATGTCGCGCTTGGCCACCGAGTCCACCAGCAACTGGCCGAGCCCCGGATAGACAAACACCACCTCGACCACCACCACGCCGACCACCAGGTACGCGAGGTTCAACGCCACCACGTTGACGATGGGCGCCAGGGCATTGGGCAAGGCGTGGCGCAAGATGATCCGCGACTGGCTGATGCCCTTGAGCCGGGCCATTTCGATGTACGGACTGGCCAGCAGGTTGATCAACGAGGCGCGGGTCATGCGCATCATCTGCGCGATCACCACCAGGCTCAGGGTCGCCACCGGCAACACCGAGCGTTCCAGTACCGTGCCCAACGAAGCGTCGGGCGCCAGGTTGGAAATGCTCGGGAACCAGTTGAGCTTCACCGCGAACACCAGGATCAGGATGTAGGCAACGAAGAACTCGGGGAACGACACCGCGCTCAGGGCCGAGGTGTTGAGCAAGCGGTCGAACCAGCTGTTGCGGTACAGCGCGGCGAGCATCCCCAGACACAATGCCAGTGGCACTGACACCAGGGCCGCCAGCAAGGCGAGGCTGAAGGTGTTGCCCAGGCGCGAGCCCACCAGCTCTGCGATGGGCCGCTGGTTGGCCAGCGATACGCCAAGGTCACCGTGCAACAGCTGCCAGATCCAGTGGCCGAAACGGGTGAGCGGCGGCAGATCCAACCCCAGTTGCGCCCGGTAGGCCGCCACGGTTTCCGGGGTGGCCGACTGGCCGAGCATGGCCTGGGCGATATCACCCGGGAGCATGCCGACGGCCAGGAAGATGATCACTGAAACGGCGAACAGGGACAGCAGGCCTAATGCGAGGCGCTGTCCCAACAGTTTGAAAATACTTCTCATCGTGCGGTTCCTTGAAGTGGGCACGCCTTTGAAGACTGCAAATATCCAACTGTAGGAGCCGGCTTGCCGGCGATGACGTCTTCATTTTCGATGCAAGACTCCAGACCGTCATCGCTGGCAAGCCAGCTCCTACAGGGGATTTCCATCGTTCCCGGGGTTACGCCTGCCACCAGCGCTCGATCACCCGCAGGCCATCCAGTTCACCGTAGGGCGCAGTCTGCCCGCCGTGAACCACCCGGTTGGAACGCGCTGCCACGGAACTGGCGAACAGCGGCACGATCGCCCCGCCTTCGTCCCGGCACAGCGCCTGCATTTCGTTGTACATCTCGCGGCGCAGCGGGTCGTTCATTTCGCCGCGAGCGGCGTTGAGCAATTGGTTGAAACGCGGGTTGTCCCAGTGGGTTTCGTTCCAGGCCGCACCCTTGGCGTAGCCGATGCTGAACATGCGGTCGGCGGTCAGGCTGCTGTACCAGAACGAGGTGGTGAAGGGTTGCTTCATCCACACGTTGGAGAAGAAGCCATCGGCCGGCTCGCGCACCACGTCGATCTCGATCCCGGCGGCTCGCGCCTGTTCCTTGAACAGCACCGAGGCGTCCACCGCGCCGGTGTAGGCCGCGTCGGAGGCTTGCAGGCGCACCTTGAGCGAATCCAGACCGGCCTTCTTCAGGTAGAAGCGCGACTTGTCCGGATCGTAGGTGCGTTGCTCCAGCGCGGTGTTGATGAAACGGCTGCCGGGCTGGATCGGGTGGTCGTTGCCCACCAGGCCATAGCCGTGCAGCACCGAAGCCAGTAGGGTTTCGCGGTTGATCGCGTGCTTCATCGCCAGGCGCACGTCGTTGTTCAGGAATACCTGGCTGTCGGTGAGCATCGGGAAGGTGTAGTGCTGGGCGCCTTTGGTTTCTTCGATGACCAGGTTCGGGTTGCGCTTGAGCAGCGCGACGGTTTTCAGGTCGACCTTGTTGATCACATCCACTTGCCCGGTGACCAGCGCATTGACCCGTGCCGCGCCGTCGGAGATCGCGATCAACTCGGCGCTGGCGAAGTGCGCGCGGCCCGGTTTCCAGTAATCGGGGCTGCGTTCCAGGGTCATGCGCAAGCCCGGCTCGAAGTCCTTGAGGCGATAGCCACCGGTGCCGGCGCCGGCCTGCCAGTCCGCCGCGCCGTCCTTGCTCGGCATGATCGCCAGGTGGTAATCGGCAACCACATAGGAGAAGTCGGCGTTGCCCGAATGCAGTTCGAACACCACGCTGTCGCTGCCGTTGGCACTGACTTTGGCCACGTCGCCCAGCACGGTCTTGGCCGCCGAGGTGGATTTCTCGCCGAGGTGATGCTGGATCGACGCCACCACGTCCTCCGCGGTCAGGGTCTTGCCGTTGTGGAAGGTCACGCCCTGACGAATCTTGAAAGTCCAGACGCGCGCGTCCGGGGTCGAGGTCCAGCTTTCGGCCAGTTCGGGAATGGCGCTGCCGTCGACGGCAATTTCGGTCAGGGTGTTATAGACCGCCGAGAAGCCGACGAAGGTGAAGGTGTCAGACCAGGAACCCGGATCTTTCGAGTCCGTGGTGCTGCCACCCGCCAGGCCCAGACGCAACACGCCACCCGGTTTTGGTGTGGCCTCCCCGGCAAAGGCGCCAAACGGCAACCCCATGGAGAACGCCCCGGCCACCGCCGCGGCTGCCGCGCTGTACTTCAGGAAGTCCCTGCGCGGGAAGCTGAATTCATGGTTCGCTTGAGTAATCTTGTTTTTGTTATCGCTCATTGCATTGCCCCTGATCAAAAAGCTAATGAATTACCGGTTCAAAACCACGCAAGACACCGGGCCAGGGCCCGGTGCATACAACATTTGAATCGCCAACCGTCACACCTGGATCGCCTTCACTTCGACGAACTCGTTGAGTCCCTCCTCACCCCACTCCCGGCCATTGCCCGATTGTTTGTAGCCACCGAACGGCGCCTGGTAATTGAACGCCGCGCCATTAAGGAAGCACTGGCCGGCACGCATCTGCCGGCCCAGGTGCAAGGCACGCTCGGCACTGCCGGCCCAGACGCCACTGGACAGGCCGAACGGCGAGTCGTTGGCGATCTGCACCGCTTGCGCCTCGTCGGCGTAGGGAATCAGGCACAGCACCGGGCCGAAGATTTCTTCCTGGGCGATGCGCATGCGGTTGTCGACATCGGCGAACAGCGTCGGGCTGACATAGAAGCCGCGCTCGAATGCCGACGGCGCATCACCGCCGCACAGCAGCCGTGCGCCTTCCTGTTGGCCGACCTTGATGTAATCGAGCACTGTGCGTTTTTGCCCCGCGGAACACATCGGGCCCAGGAAGCTTTGCGGATCCAGGGGATCGCCCATGCGCAGGCTCAGGGTCTCCTGCAGGGCGATTTCCACGGCTTCGGCATAGCGGCTGGCCGGCAGCAGCATGCGGGTCAGCGCGGTGCAGGTCTGGCCGGAGTTGATCATCACGTCCTGCACGCCGTAGCGCACGGCCGCGTCCAGGTCCGCATCCTCGGCAATCAGCAGCGGCGACTTGCCGCCCAGTTCCAGGCACACACGCTTCACTGAAGGCGCCGCCGCTTGTGCGACGCGAACGCCCGCGCCGGTGGAGCCGGTGAACGACACCATGTCCACGTCAGGGTGTTTGGCCAGCGCTTCGCCGACTTTCGAGCCCGGCCCACTGACCAGGTTGAACACCCCGGCCGGCAAGCCGATGTCTTCTATCATCTGCGCCAGCAGGAACGCATGCAGCGGGGTTTCCTGGCTCGGCTTGACCACCACGGTGCAACCGGCGGCCAGAGCCGGGGCGAGTTTGCCGATCAACTGGTGCAGCGGGTAATTCCACGGGTTGATGAACGCGCAGACACCCACGGCCTCGCGGATCACCAGCGAATTGCCGACTTCGCGCACCTCGTCCATCAGATGAGCCAGTTCGACGTACTGCTCAAGGCCAGCGATCGGCCCGTCGACCTGCACCGAGCGGCACCATTGCACTGGCATGCCAAGTTCAGTGGTGATGACCGCGGCCATCTCATCGGCACGATTGCGCAGTTGATCGGCCAGTGCACGGATGTAACCGGCGCGCACGCTGGAGGGAGTGCGTGACCATGAGTCGAAGGCCCGGCGCGCAGCTGCCACAGCGTTTTCGACATCGAGTTCATCACCGAGCGGAACACTGCCGCAGACTTCCTCGGTGGCCGGGTTGATCACCTCGGCGATACCCTGCCCCGACGGTTTTTGCCAGCGGCCATCAATAAACAGTGCATTGTGATTAAGCATGAACCTGGGCCTCCATCAATTCCTGGGCACAACGGGCAATGCGCTGGCAGGCATCGCGCAACGGTTCGGCGCCGACCACCAGACCGAGTCGAATGTGCCCCGCCGCGCTCGGACCAAAGGCCTCGCCCGCCAATACCGACACACCGTGGCGATCCAGCAGACGGTCGGCAAACGCCTGGGCACTGAGCCCGGTCTGGCGGATATCGAGCATCACGAACATGCCGCCGTCAGGTTTCAACGCCCGCACGCCTGGGCAATCGGCCAGGCTGTCGCACACCAGGTCGCGACGCTGGCGATAGGCTTCGCGCATGGCCTCCAGTTCCGGCAGGTTGCTTTCCAGGGCCACCACGGCAGCGTCCTGAATGAAATCCGGCGAGCCGTAGAGCATGCACAGCGCGAGGTTTTCCAGGTGCGCAGCGAGGGACGGTGGCGCCACCACCCAGCCGACGCGCCAGCCGGTCATGGCGTGGGATTTCGACAGGCTGTTGAGGGTCGCGGTGCGCTCGGCCATGCCCGGCAGGCTCGCCGGGCTGACGTGCTCGCCTTCGAACAGCAGTTCGCTGTAGACCTCGTCGGAAATCAGCCACAGGTCGTGGGCAATGCACAACTCGGCCAGAGCGGCCCAGGTGCTGCGCGGCAGACTGGCGCCGGACGGGTTGTGCGGACTGTTCAGCGCCAGGGCCCGGGTGCGCGGCGTGATGCGTGCGGCGACATCTTCAGGCAACACCCGGAAGCCGTTTTCCGAACGCACCGGCACCGGCACCACCACGGCGCCGCAGGCACCGAACACGGCTTCGTAGGTGACGTACATGGGTTCGGCGACGATCACCTCGTCACCGGGATTGAGCACGCATTGGGCCACGCTGAACAGCGCACATTGCGCCCCGGCCAGCACGGTGACCTGATCGGCCGAAACGCTTTGGCCGCTGCGTTGTTGATGACGCCTGGCAATGGCCTCACGCAGGGCACGCTTGCCGCGCACCTCGGCGTAATGGGTATTGCCGCCCAGCAGGCTGTCGATAGCGCCCTGCACGATGGGCTGTGGCGTGTCGAAATCCGGGTCGCCCACGGACAGCAGCAAAATGTCCTGGCCCTGCTCGCGCAGCGCCAGGGCGCGGTAGTGAATATCCCACGCGGCAGCGCCATCACCGGCAATACGTTGAGTCAGATCGGAAAAGCGCATGGCTTCGTCCCCTTCAAATACAGATCAGTGCGCGCAGGCATGCTTGAGTTCGATCAAGGTCACGCCGTTGCGCTTGAAGCCGTGGCGCAAGTCGGTCTGCAACTCGGCCAGGCTTTGCGGCTGGTTCACCGTGCAACCGAACGCACGCGCGAGGGCTGCGAAATCCGGATTGCGCGGCAGTACGCCGATGGGTTCGATGTCCAGGCCGAGCATGTCGTCGCGGATCTGCCCCAGGGCGTCGTTGTTCCACAGCAGCACCACCAGCGGGCTGTCCAGCTCTTCGACGGCCGTCGCCAGTTCCTGCGCGGTGTAGAGGAAACCACCGTCGCCGACCAGTACCAGACCGGGCCGTTGCGGTGCGCCGAACTTGGCGCCGATCCCCGCCGGCAATCCATAACCCAAGGTGCCGTAGCCGGTCGGGTGCAGCCAGCTGCGGATGGCCAGGCTGTCAAAGGCGTAGTTACCCGTATACGCAAGCTGGGTCATGTCGGTGCTGATGAAGGCGTTTTCCGGCAGTTCAGCAGCAATACGCTCGAGAATCGCCTGATGGATGGACTGCAATGGGCCATGACTGGCCTTGACCGCTTCGCGCAACGCGGCAACCGAGGCTATCGCAGTGCCGGCATCACGCACGTCCGATGGCAGGCGCTCAAGCAAACCGCTGAGGGTTTGTTGTGCATCGCCATGCAAGGCCACTGCGCAGGGATAGAAGTCGTTGAATTTGCGCGGGTCGATATCGACACGCAGCAGTTCACCCTTGAGCGGCAGGCGTTCGCGCCAGAAGTCGGTGTCGGCCATTTCGGTGCCAACCGCCAGCACCACGTCGGCCTCGGCGATCAGGTTCCAGCCCGGCTCCACACACAGGGAGGAACCGGCGTTGAGCGGTGCATCCGGTGGCAGCAGGCCCTTGCCGGCGACGCTAGTGAACAGTGGTGCAGCGAGACGCGTGCTGAGTTCGCTCAGTTCCTGCACGGCATTGAGTGCACCACCACCGGCGATGATCATCGGGCGTTTGGCCGCGTTGAGTTTGGCCACGGCCTGGTCAAGCGCAGTGGCGGATGCCGGACCACGGCCCGGACGACGCACCACCTCGTTGCTCCAGTCACGGGCAATCGGCGCCGCCAACACGTCCAGCGGCACCGAGATGTGCACCGGGCGCGGCCGCTCGCTGTCGAACACCGCGTAGGCACGGGCGACCAGTTCCGGCAGGTCTTCGGCGGTCAGCGCTACGGCCGAGAACGCCGTGATCGGCGCAGTCATCGCCCGTTGATCCTGACACTCGTGCAGGCTGCCCCAACCCTTGCCCAGGCTGGCGCTGTGGTTGACGCTGGAAATCACCAGCATCGGAATCGAATCGGCATAGGCCTGGCCGATACCGGTGGCGGCGTTGGTCACGCCGGGGCCGGTGATGACAAAGCACACGCCGGGTTTGCCGCTGACCCGGGCATAACCGTCGGCCATGAAGCTGGCGCCCTGCTCATGACGGGTCAGCACGTGGCGAATGCCGCTGCCGGGCAAGCCGCGATACAGCTCCAGGGTGTGTACGCCGGGGATGCCGAACACGGTATCGACGCCGTAGTTGGCCAACAGGCGCACCAGGGCCTGGCCGCCGGTCAAGGTTTTGCTTTGCATGTTCATGTCCTCACTCGTGGCCGAGGCGAATCAACGCATCGACCGCAGTCGTGCCCTGGGCACCGACCAACAATGGGTTCACATCGAGTTCCAGCAGTTGCGCGGCGTTTTCGCAGGCGTAGTCGGCCACGGCGCGGATCGCCGTCACCAGGGCGTCGAAGTCAGCAGACTCACGGCCACGGAAGCCTTGCAGCAACGCGGCGCTGCGCAGGCTGAGCAAGGCATTGCGGATCGCACCGTCGGTGGTCGGCAGCAACAGGCTGCGACTGTCCTTGAGCAACTCCACCAGAATGCCGCCGGCACCGATCACCAGCGCGAGGCCGAAATCGTTTTCGCGCTTGATGCCGACGATCAGCTCAGCCAGTGGCGGTTTGGCCATGGGCTCGAGCAACAGTTGATCGAAGGCTACGCCCGGGGCGTAGGCGGCGATGCTGGCGCGCATCTTCTCCAGCGCCGCGCTCAACGCCGCGCCATCCTTGAGGTTCAACGCCACGGCGCCGGCCTCGGTCTTGTGCGGCAGCTGTGCGCTGACGGCTTTCAAGACCAGCGGATAGCCCAGTGACTCGGCATCCTTCAGGGCCTGTTCCGGGGTGCTCAATACGCCGTTTGGCGTCGGCAGGCCGAAGGCTTTCAACGCCTGTTTGGAATCCCATTCATTGAGCAAGCGCCCCTCGCCTTCCAACGCATGCGGGCACAGCGGCACCAGCGCCGATTCGCCCAGAGCCAGCAAGGCCTGGCGATTGCGCTGATAACCGGCGATGCGGCCCCACGCGGCCAGCCCGTCTTCCACGCCCTGCAAGGCCGCGACGCCTTGTGCGTGCAGACGCTCACGGGCATGGGCCGGCAGCAATTCGGGGAAGGCCGAAGTCACGAAACCGGTCTTGCCGTGGCGCTGCAGTGCCGCGCAGTACAGCTCCAGTAGCAGGTCGCACTCCTTGCGCTCGCCGGTGAACTCCGACGGGTAGTCGAGCACCAGCATCGCCGCGTCGGCTTCGGTACGCAGGGCGCTGTCGAGCATGCGGTTCAAGGCTTCGCCGTCACCCCAGATCGCCGTGGTGAAATCCAGCGGGTTGACCAGGTTGGCGTAGGTCGGCAGCACGTGCGCGAGTTCGCCGACCTGCCCTTGATCGAGTTTCGGCAGGCCCAGTTCGTTGCGCTCGGCGTAGTCGGCAATCAGGCCGGCGTCACCGCCGGAACAGGCCAGCGCGATCAGGCTGTTACCCGCTGGCAGGTTGCCGCAGGCCGCGGCCTTGAGGGTTTCGACAAAACTCACCGGGCCGCTGACGCGGATCACCCCGAGACGGTCGAACAGCGCGTCGTACAGCGCATCGGAGCCGGACAGCGAGCTGGTGTGACTCAAGGCCAGTTCGGCGCCGATCTGCGACACGCCGGTTTTCAGGGCGATGATCGGGATGCCCTTCTCCAGCGCCTTGTGCGCGGCACGGGCAAAACCCGGGACGTTCTTCAGGCCTTCGAGGTGCAGGCCGATGGCGGTGACCCGCGGTTCGTCGAGCAACACGTCCATCAACTCAGCCACGCCCAGTTGCGCCTGGTTGCCCACCGAGGCCATGTAGGCCACCGGCAGCGAGCGGTCGCTCATGGACAGGTTGTAGGCGAAGTTACCGCTCTGGGTCAGCACCGCCACGCCCTTCTCCACCGCTTTGCCGCCATGGGCCACCGGCCACAGCGCGGAGCTGTGCAGGTAGTCGAGCACGCCGTAGCAGTTAGGGCCGAGCAGCGCCATGTCGCCAGCGGCCTTGAGCAATTGCTGTTGCAGGGCCTGGCCTTCGGCGCCGGTTTCGGCGAAACCCGAGGCGTAGCAGATCGCGCCGCCCGCGCCGATGGCGGCCAGTTCGGCCACGCAGGTCAGGGTCAGTTCGCGGTTGGTGGCGATGAATACCGCGTCCGGGCCGCAAGGCAACTCGGCGATGCTGCGCACGCAGGGTACGCCTTCGAGGCTGTCGTGCTGCGGATTGACCAGCCACATCTGCCCTGGGTAGCCGCCCTCAGCACAGCGCTTGAGGGCGCGCGCCATGCTGCGGCCGCCGACAAACGCCACGTGTTGCGGCGCGAGCATGCGTTTGAGGTTGTCACGAATGGTTTGGGACATAGGAATTCTCCGGGCCGATCAGCGCAGCAGCGGCCGCAGCAGCTCGCGGGAAATGATGTGGCGCTGGATTTCCGAGGTGCCTTCCCAGATCCGTTCGATCCGTGCGTTGCGCCAGATGCGCTCCACCGGACCTTCGTCCATCAGGCCCATGCCACCGAAAATCTGCACCGCTTCGTCGGCGGTACGGCCGAGCACTTCACTGGCGAACAGCTTGGCCATGCCGGCTTCGCCATCGGTCATGGTGCCCTGGTCCATTTTCCACGCGGTGTGCAGGGTCAGCAGTTCGGCGGCGCGGATTTGCGTGGCCATGTCGGCCAACTTGAACGACACGCCCTGGTAAGTACCGATCGGCTGGCCGAATTGCTTGCGGTCCGCCGCCCATTGCAGCGACACGTCGAGTGCACGCTGGGCCTGACCGACGCAGTTGGCCGCGACCATCACGCGCCCGGCGGTCAGCCAGGCGTTGGCCACATCCCAGCCTTTGCCGACTTCGCCCAGCACTTTGCTGGCCGGTACGCGGCAGTCGTCGAAGAACATTTCGAAGGTGTGGTAACCCCGGTTGCTCACGCACTTGGGTCCACGGCGGATGGTCATGCCCGGGGTGTTGCGGTCGACCAGGAACGAGGTCACGGCGTTACGCTTTTTGCCGTTGTGTTCGTAGGTGTCGGTCACGGCGAAGACGATGGCGAAGTCGGCATGCCCGGCGTGACTGATGAAATGCTTGCTGCCATTGAGAATGAAGTCGTCGCCTTCACGCACGGCGCGGGTCTTGATCGCATTGGCATCGGAACCGGCGCCCGGCTCGGTCAGGGCGAAGCAGTCGATTTTCTCGCCCTGGATGCACGGTAACAGGTAGTCGTTGATCTGGTCGCCGGTGCAGGCCATGAGGATTTTCGACGGCCGGGCGACGAACACGTGCAGCGCCCAGGACACTTTGGACAGCTCACGTTCGATCAGCGCCTGGGACAGGTAGTCCAGGCCACCGCCGCCCACTTCTTCGGGCATGTTGAAGGCGTAGAACCCGGCAGCGATCGCCTTGCCGCGAATCTGCGCCGCCAGCTCCGGGGACACCTCGTCGGCGCGGTCGACTTGCTCTTCATAGGGCAGCAGTTCCTTCTCGACGAAGCTGCGTACCGAGTCCACCAACATTTCTTGTTCTTGGGTCAGTTGGAAATTCATGGTGCTACCTGTTGTTCGTTCAAAAAGAATGGTGTGCGAGGCTGAAGGCGATCACTGGCAAGCCAGCGCCTACAGGCCGGCTGCGATTAGCGGCCGACAAAGTTCGCCGGACGTTTTTCCATGGCGGCGCGCAGGGCTTCGTTGCCGTCCTCACTGCGACCGCAGAGCAGGCCCGCGGCGAGTTCGGCTTGCAGTTGTTCCGCCAGGCTGCGATCGGCGCCTTCACGCATGAGTTTTTTGGTCTGGGCGAAGGCGAACGTCGGCCCGGCGGCCAGGCGTGCGGCCAGTTCGCTGGTGACCGTCAGCAACTGATCGTCGGCACAGACATCGCCGACCAGGCCGGCGTCGAGGGCACGGTCAGCACCCCACAGCTCATCGAGGAACAGCAGGCGCTTGGCTTTTTCGCTGCCGATCAGGCGCGGCAGGTGCCAACTGGCGCCGGCATCCGGCGAGTACGCCATGCTGGTGTAGCCGGCCTTGAAGCGTGCCGACTGGCCGGCAATGCGCAGGTCGCAGCATAGGGTCAGGTCCATCCCGGCACCGACGGCGGTGCCGTTGATGGCGGCGATAGTGGTTTTTTCCAGACTGTGCAGGCGAGTCATCAAGGCGTGGGCGGTCTCGGTCCAGCCGTAGGTTTCCAGTGCGCCCCGGGCTTCGGCATCCGCCCATTCATCGAGGTCGGCACCCGCGCAGAAGCTGCGGCCACTGCCCGTCAATACCACCACGCGCACCGCTGGATCGGCGTTGAAACCGTCGAGCAAGGCGTGCAGGTTTTTCAGCGTCGGAACATCCAGCGCATTGCGCTGGGCAGTGCGATTGAGGGTGATCCAGGCAACGCCTGCTTCGACCTGGCTGAGCAGCGACGATTGAGTGGTCATGGGAATCCTCGAATTATTGTGATTGGTCTGAGGTGATGCGACTTGAGGCCATACTAAACGAGTGTTCAGTAAGGCGGCAATCGGTGGGGAAATGGGCTGTAACAGCTTGAAAACAGAGTCAACCTGTTGTTTTTATTGGATTTAATTATTTTTCTGGAGGATGCATTGGTTGCCTTGTTACAACTTTGAACAACTGTGGACACGATGACGCCAGGATCGCAGCCTGCGGCAGCTCCTACAGGGATACAGGCGTACCCGAGCAATGTAGGAGCTGCCGAAGGCTGCGATCTTTTGATTTTGTCGGGAACACAAAACCACTGTGGGAGCGAGCTTGCTCGCGATTGCGGTGGATCAGTCAACAGTGATGTTGAACCTGATGCCGCCATCGCGAGCAAGCTCGCTCCCACAGGGAATGTGTTGGATTGAAGGAATTAAACAGTCGGCAAGCTCGGTGCCAGCACGCCCTGACGCTTGCGATGAATCAGGAAGTACGCGCCATAGCACAGCGCAATGAAGCCAAAGCCCCAATACAGCGATGGACGCTGGGTTTCATCCAGGGCCAGGAACACGAACAGCGAGCAGCACAGCGTGATGCACATCAGCGGCAATACCGGGAACCACGGTGCGCGGTACTTCAGGTCGCTGAGTTTGCCGCCGTCACGCAGGTACGCCTTGCGGAACTTGTACTGCGCCAGGGCGATGACGATCCAGGTCACTGTGCCGGACATGCCACTCACCGCCATCAGCACCATGAACAAGGTGTCGGCGGCGACGAAGCTGGTCATCAGCGACACCAGCGCGAAGCACAAGGTGATGCTCAGGGCGCGTAACGGCACGCCGCGCTTGCTCAGTGGCGACAGGCTTTTCGGCGCCATGCCGGTTTTCGACATCGCCCACAGGATGCGCGTCGAGGCATAGAGGCCGGAGTTGCCCACCGACAGGATCGCGGTGAGGATCACGAAGTTCATCAGGTCGGCGGCGTAGGGAATGCCAACCATGTCGAACACCTGCACGAACGGGCTTTCCATCAGTCCTGCCTGCTGCCATGGCACGATGGCCGACAGCACGATAATCGCCAGCACATAGAAAATCAGCACGCGGAACACCACGTTGCGCACGGCGCGGGGAATGCTCTTTTCCGGCTGGTCGGTTTCACCGGCGGCCACGCCCATGATCTCGCAACCCTGGAACGCGTAGACCACGGTCATCATCACCGCGAACACGGCGGACAGACCGTTAGGGAACAGCGAATCGCCGATCAGGTTGGTCGCCATCGGTGCCGGTGCGCCACTGCTCAGGGGCATCACGCCGAAGATCACCAGCACGCCGACCACGATGAAACCGAGAATGGCCGCGACCTTGATCCCCGAGAACCAGTATTCGGCTTCACCGAACGCGCGGGTGGCCATGGCGTTGATACCGAACAGCACCACCACGAACAGCGCCGACCAGTACCAGATCGGCACCGCCGGGAACCAGCGGGTCATCAACATGCCGGCGGCGGTGAATTCCAGGCCGACGGTGGTGGCCCAGCTCATCCAGTACACCCAGCCGATCATGAACCCGGTGGCCGGGCCGATGTATTTTGTCGCGTGGGTCTGGAACGAACCGGACACCGGCATCTGCACCGACAGTTCGCCCAGGCAGACCATCACCAGGTACATCAGGAAGCCCGCGACCAGGTAAGCCAGGATCGCCCCCACCGGGCCACCCTGGTTGATGGTCACACCGGAACCCATGAACAGCCCGGTACCGATGACGCCGCCCAGGGACAGCATGAAGATGTGCCGGCTCTTGAGGGCGCGGGTCAGCTGTATGCCTTTTTGCTGGGTGCTGCGATCTGTATTTTCGTTCATGTCGGCACCTCAGCAGTCAGTGAGGAGCGCAGCGCATGACAGGACGTCACGGCGCAGGGAGGGATCAGCTTTACGGCAATTCATTATTATTATCTCCAATAAGCTTCGAAGACCGCGCTGCGGCGGTTGCGTCGATTATTGGAAAGCCATGTAAGTTCGCGTTGACCGTAAAGATCGAAGTTGTACAAAGTCGTAACAAATTTGTACGTCAGCTCTGCAACAGGCCTTTGAGGGTATCGAGCGAGTGCTGCAATTGCTCATCCAGCGCGGGACTCATGCGCTGGATGTCCGATTCATCGTTGGCCAACGCCAGGGTTTCCAGCGTCCTCAAGGTGCTGGCCAAGGCCCTGAAACCCAGGGAATCACAGCTGCCGGCCAGACGGTGCGCCAGTTGCGCGACTTCTGTGCAGTCATCGGCGGCCATGGCTTCATGCAGCGCATCGCGGTGTTGAAGGATCGAGTCGCGCAGCACCGCCAGCAGACCCTGGACCTTCTGCTCACCGAGCAAGGTGCGATGGGTCTGCAACAGCGGCCAGTCCATCGCTTCATCGCTCATCAGCGCCCCGGCGCTGTGAGTACGCCCTTCCAGCACCTGGCGCAGGTTTTCCAGCTTCAAGGGCTTGGCCAGGACGCCGTCCATGCCGGCCTCCAGATAACCGCGCACCAGTGCCGGTTGCACGCTGGCAGTCAGGGCGAAAATGCGCGTATGGCGGTTCGGCCCGTCGCTGTGGCGGATCTGCCGGCATAACTCGACACCGCTGATGCCCGGCAGATGCACGTCCAGCAACAGCAAATCGAAAACCTGCGTCGCGCAGTGTTGCAGCGCCTGATCCGCCTCTTCGGCGAGCCACACCTGGTGGCCGTCTCGCTGCAGCAAACCTTTGGCCACTTCGCGGTTGAGCGCCACGTCTTCGACCACCAGGATATCCAGTGCCGGCCCCGCCGCCCGAACCGGCGGGGCCTCAGCCACGCCGCTGGCCGGCTGCAAGGACAGCTCGAACCAGAAACAACTGCCGCGCCCCTCTTCGCTGTCCACGCCGATGCAGCCGCCCATCTGTTCCACCAGGTGTTTGCAGATCGCCAACCCCAACCCGGTGCCACCAAAACGTTGCGCGACTTCTTCGCTGGCCTGGGTGAAACGCTCAAAAATCTTCGCCTGCATCGCCGGGGCTATGCCGATGCCGTCGTCAGTGACACTGACCCGCAGCCGCTGTCCCACTTGTTCGCCGGTTTCGCTGAGAAGCGCCACCTGGACGCTGACTTCGCCACCTTCGGTGAACTTGATCGCGTTGGCCAGCAGGTTGCTCAGCACTTGGCGCAGGAACTGCTCGGCGCCATGGTGATGCTCGGCAATCCGCTGGTCGACCCGGCAACTGAGGATCGTGTCGTTGGTCAAGGCTCGCGGTTCCAGCAGTGTCAGCACCTCGTCGAGCAACTGGCGCAGCGAGAAATCCACCGGCTCGGGATGACTGACGCCCTCCTCCAGCTTGGCGAAATACAGCACTTCGTTGAGGATCGTCAGCAAGCCTTCGCCGGCCTTGTGCAAGGCATCCAGGCGCTTGCCGTCCCGGGCATCCAGGCGCGCACCGCGCAACAGTTCGGCCATGCCGAGGATGCCGTTGAGGGGCGTGCGCAGTTCGTGGCTCATGGTCGCCAGGAACCGCGACTTGGCAAGGTTGGCCGCTTCCGCTTCATCCTTGGCGCGCATCAGGCTGGCTGTACGGCGCTCGACCATTTTCAGCAGTTCGTCACGGTTGTCCTGCAAGGCCAGGCGATCGCTTTCCCGGCGCTCGATGTCGTGCAGGATCGCCCGGCGCATGTCGTCCAGGGCATGGGCCACGGTATCGATTTCGTCGCTACCGCGGCGCTTGTCCAGTTGCAGGGGTTCCTGCCATTCACCGGCGGCGATGCGCCGGGCGAACTCGGCCATGACTTTCAGGTGTCGGGTCACCAGGCGATAAAACAAGCCCGACAACGCCACGGCCAGACCGCAGAGAAACACCGCCATCCACAACAGGCTGGTCAAACCGGTGGCGTAGAGACGCTGGTAAACCGCCCCCAGATCAGTGCTGACTTCCAGTTCGCCCAAGTGGCGCAACGGGCCGGACGGCGGCTGATAGTCCAGGGCAAAGCGCTCGATACGCAGCGGTCCGACCGGCTCGGGGTTGCCCTGTATAAGGTCGAAATCGGCACTGGTCAAGTGCACCCGCGCGACGTCGGAGAAGTCCACCAGCCCGCGCAACTGCACGTTCAGCTGCTCCTGGTTCAAGTCCCACAGGCTGCGTTCCAGGCTGGCCAGGTAGCCGGCGCGGATCAGTTCCATGCGCGAATCGATGTCGCGCATTTCCCGTCGATACTCGATGTACAGTTGCACGCTGCTGGCCAGCACGGTGAAGCACAGGCTGAATAACAGAATGAACAGCAACAGGCGTCGCAACAGTCCACCGGGACGCGCGCGAATCATTGCGCATCCGCCGGCAGGTTGATCATGTCGCGGTAGGTCACTTCGCTTTCGTTGAGCCAGCGCTCGATGTCGCCGGCATCGACCATGCGCTGCAATTGCGCGTTGATCTCGGGCATGCGATTGGCCAGGGGCGAGCGCCGCGACACGGCAACCCGCAGATAGTCCACGCTCAAGGCCTTGGGCAAGGCGACGATGTCCTGGCCACCAGGCAGGTTTTCCACGTACAACTGGCCGGTGCGCCGCTCCTGGGTGATGAAGTCGATGCGCCCGCGAATCAGCTTGCCGAAGTTCTGGTGGCTGTCGGACACCCATTCGATGTTGTTGTTGCGCGCGACCATGCGATCGAACTCCACCCCATAGCTCTCACCGAACAACAGGCCGCCACGGTAATGGGCCAGGTCGTCCAGTTGTTCGAATTTCACCGGGTGTTGACGGTTGATGAACAGCGCCACTTCTTCACGCAATACCGGCACCGTCGAGAACAGCATGCTTTGCTCCCGTTGTGCGGTGCTGTAGGCCAGCACCACATCGACCCGGCCTTCGGCGGCGTCCAGCAGGCAGCGTTTCCAGTTGCCCAGCACGACTACCTCGACCTCATAACCCAACTGACCGAACAGGTGCTTCACCACGCTCGGCGCCAGGCCGCGCACCTGTTTGCCATCGCTCCAGGAAATCGGCGGGTACACCGGGTAGTCGCAATAGCGAACCCTTTCCGCCGAGACAGCATGGCCGGTCACCAGCAGCGCCAGCAGGCAAAGCCATCGCGCCATCCGGTTCAGGCCGCCACGCCGGCGGTGAACAGGTAACCGGCGCCGTGAATGGTGATGATCAACTGCGGTTCGGCCGGGTCGTCGTGCAGCTTGCGACGCAGGCGTCCGACCAGCACGTCGATGGAGCGGTCGTTGGGCACCCATTCGCGGTTGCGGATCTGGTCCATCAATTGATCGCGGCTGAGGGTGTGGCCGCTGTTGCGCAGGAACACGCTGAGCAACTGGTATTCGCCGTGGGTCAGCAGGGTTTCGTTGCCCGATGGATCGATCAGGCGCCGACGGTCGGTGTCCAGCGCCCAATCGGCGAACTGCTTGACCGGTTTAGCCAGCGCAACGGCCGGCTGTGGCATTTGCGCATGACGTACCCGGCGAATCAGGTTTTTCGCCCGGGACACCAGTTCCCTTGGATTGAGGGGTTTGATCACATAGTCATCGGCGCCGCATTCGAGGCCGACAATGCGGTCGATTTCATCAAAGCGCCCGGTGATCAGGATGATCCCGACCTCCGAACGCACCCGCAGCTCGCGGGTCAGGGTCAGGCCGTCCTTGCCCGGCAGGCGGATGTCGAGCATCACCAGGTCGACGGCCTGGCTGGCGAGGAAGGTTTCCGCCAGTTCCGCCGTGGCGGCGCAATGGACGTCGTAGCCTTCCTGGGACAGGTAGGCGTGCAGCAGATCGCGAATCAGCGGATCGTCATCGACGATCAGTACCCGAGGAGTCATCGCTTGGTGTCCGGCTCAGGCCCGAAGGCCAGTTTCTTATTAGAGTGTTTTCCCGCATCGGCGCCAGAGAGTATCCAGTGTTGAACAACTGATCAACAGTCGCTCGTCTGCACGCAAAAGCGCTGGCGTCCACCGGCCTGCAAACCATCGACCCAGGCCTCGCAGATCTGAATGCCCTGTTCCGGGGTAAAGGTCCCGGGGTTCAGCCCGGACTCCAGCCACAGGCCGTCGAGCAAGGCGCTGAGGCTGATGGCGGCGAGGTCGGCGTCGAAGTTTTCCCACCCCTCCTCCTGGGCCAGTTCCGCCAGCACCTTGCGCAGGATGGCGCGATACTCGCCATAGGAATGATCGTGGGCCTTGTTGATCGCCTCGGCGGTTTTCACCGCACCCCAGAACGCCAGCCAGGCATCGATCAGCTGCGGATCGAGCAATTCGGCGGAAAACGAACCGCGGAAAAACGCCGACAATCGCTCCCGGGCATTCGGTGCGGCCTGTTCCATGGCGTCGCGCAACAGGGTCATGACCCGCCCGGTGATCGCCATGTAGGCTTCGGCCACCAGTTCATCCTTGCCGGAATAGTGATGGCTGATCAGCCCCACCGAGACCCCGGCCTCGGCGGAAATCTTGCGGATCGACGCGCCCTGGAAGCCGTGACGCTTGAGGCACACCAGCGTCGCCTCGATCAGGTTGGCTTTGCGCAACTCCGGTTCCATGCGGGAAAAACGGGCTTCCTGGTTCATGGGCGACACGCTCCTTGGTTCAATCGTTTGGGCCTGCGCGGGTTGGCGATGGGCTGAACGACTGTACAGCAAGAGAGGGCCTTGTCTCCAGTCAGTTGCCAGTCTGGCAGACCGTGGCGCGCCCATCGCGAGCAAGCTCGCTCAGACAACATAGGATCTGGATCAGTCGCGGTAACCCGGCGCCACTCGGTCCAGCATCCGCAACAACGCCGCCCAGGCCAGTTGCATGGCATCCGGATCGTTCAACTCGCCCTCTTCCAACGGCCGCCCCGGATCATTGAACTGCCGTTCGGTGTGCGCGCAGACCTCGTGCGACGGCAAAACAATTTCACCGGCCGCTTGCGCGGCCAACTGGATTTCGCAGGCTTTTTCCAGATAGTACATGCGCAGGAACGCCTGGCTCACCGTTTCGCCCACCGTCAACAAACCGTGGTTGCGCAGCATCAGGACCGACTTGTCGCCCAGGTCCGCCACCAGCCGTTGTTGCTCGCTCAGGTCCAGCGCTACGCCTTCGTAGTCGTGATAGGCGACGCGGCCGTAGAACTCCATGGAAATCTGGTTCACGGGCAACAGCCCGCACTTCAACGCCGCCACCGCACAACCGGATTTGGTGTGGGTGTGCAGCACGCACTGCGCGTCTTCCCGAGCACCATGGATGGCGCTATGGATCACGAAACCGGCCGGGTTCACCGGGTACGGCGATGGCTCTACGGCGTGGCCATCGAGGTCGATTTTCACCAGGTTGGAAGCGGTGATTTCGTCGAACATCAGCCCGTAGGGGTTGATCAGAAAGTGATGCTCCGGCCCCGGAATGCGCACCGAGATGAGGGTGAAGATCAGGTCGGTCATGCGAAAGTGCGCAATCAGGCGGTAGCAGGCCGCCAGTTCCTCACGCAGGCGCTGCTCGGTGGCGCTGCGCTCAGGGGCCAGGTGGCTGGCGATGTTGTTCATTGTCGTGGTTCTCCAGGCTGAGTGGCTGGGCGCTAGTGTACAGCCGCCCACTAACGCTTTTCTGTAGGCGCTGGCTTGCCAGCGAAGGCGGCCTTGAAACTTGCGCGGACCATGAGATCGTCATCGCTGGCAAGCCAGCTCCTACAAAGTCCGCGCCAGGTTATTTGCTGGCCCAGGCGTTGAAGCGCTCTTCCAGCTCTTCGCCATGATCGACCCAGAAGCCGACGTTCATCGACAGCGCGCCCTTGAGGTTCTGCGGTGCGGTGGGCACCCATTGCGCCAGCTTGTCGTCCAGCCGTGCGGCGGCCTGGATGTTGGTCGGGCCGTAAGGGATCTGCTGTACGTAATTGACCTGGGCGTCCGGCTGATTGGCGAAGGCGATGAATCGCTTGGCCTGGTCCACGTGTCTGGAGCCTTTGATGATCGCCCAGTAGTCCATGCCGTACAGGCTGCCGGGCCAGACCAGGCCGAGGTGACTGCCTTTCTGCGCGGCGTCGGCGATGCGTCCGCTGTAGGTCGAGGTCATCACCACGTCGCCGGCGGTCAGCCACTGCGGCGGTTGCGCGCCCGCCTCCCACCACTGGATGTAAGGCTTGAGTTCAGTGAGTTTGGCGAATGCCCGGTCCACGCCTTGCGGGGTGCCGAGTACTGTGTAGACGTCTTCGGTTTTCACGCCGTCCGCGAGCAAGGCGAATTCCAGGTTGTACACCGCGCGTTTACGCAGCCCGCGCTTGCCGGGGGTCTTCTTCACGTCCCAGAAGTCTGCCCAGGAGGTCGGGGGCTGGGCCAGTTTGTCGGTGTCGTAGGCAATCGCTACGCTCCACACCAGTGCGGCGGAACCACATTCTTGTGCCGCTTGCGGGATCAACTGGTCGGCGTGGCCCAGGCGGGTCCAGTCCAGGCGCTCGTACATGCCTTCCTCGCAGCCGCGCATCAGGTCGGGGCCTTCGATCTGCACCACGTCCCAGTCGACGTTGCCGGTGTCGACCATCACTTTGATTTTGGCCATCTCGCCGTTGTATTCGCTCTGGATCACCTTGCTTTGATCCACGGCGGCGAAGGGTTGAAAGAACGCCACGTCCTGGGCTTTTTGTCCGGCTCCGCCGTATCCGACCACCACCATGTCCGATGCTGCCTGAGCGCTGCCCAGGCCCATGGCCACGGACAACACCAAGGGATAAAAACCGTGCTTGAGCGTGTGCGATTTCATCGAGGGTTCCTCTTGCAGGTGCCGCCCGGACAGAGGTCGGCGCAGCCCTTTTTTTATTGTTGTGAGGTACGGCCCGGGAGCGGGCTCGAAATGAAATTACTCCACGCCGCAGTAAAAAAACAAGTTGATTTTTTACTGAAGGTAAATTTCTATAGCACAATAATAACAACCGAAAACCTGATGCCTCTGTAGGAGCGAGCCTGCTCGCGATGGACCTGAGAACGCCGCGGGGTGTCAGGTACCCAGCGTTATCGTTAACGTCCATCGCGAGCACGCTCGCTCCTACACAGGTCAGCCTGCCTGGAGTACCCGCACCATGCCGACCTCGACACCTGCCTTCGCGCACCTGTTCGACCCCCTGGAAATCCGTGGCAAGCGCCTGAAAAACCGCATCATGTCCAGCGGTCACGACACCTCGATGCCCACCGACAATCTGGTCAACGAGCAATTGATCGCCTACCACCGGGCACGTGCCGAAGGCGGTGCCGGGCTCATCGTGCTGCAAGTGGCCGGTGTGCACGACAGTGCGCGCTACACCTCCCATGTGCTGATGGCCACCGACGATGCGTGCATCGAGGGCTATCGCAAACTGGCGCAAACCTGCCATGCCCACGGCACCGTGGTGTTGTCCCAGGTGTTCCATCCGGGGCGGGAGATCATGGAGTCCAGCGATGGCCTGCTGGCGGTGGCCTATTCGGCCTCGTCGGTGCCCAATGAACGTTTCCGGGTGATGCCCCGCGCCCTCGATCAGGCCATGATCGACGAGATCGTCGCCGGTTATGCCGCTGCCGCCCGCCGCCTGCATCAGGCCGGGATCGATGGCGTCGAAGTAGTTGCCAGCCATGGTTACCTGCCGGCGCAATTCATCAATCCGCGAGTCAACCGGCGCACCGATGGTTACAACGGAGATTTGGAACAACGCTTGCGTTTTCTGCGCGAAGTCATCGAAGCCGTGCGTGCGGCGACCGATGAACAGTTCATCATCGGCCTGCGCATTTCCGCCGACGAGCGCGACCCCGAGGGCCTGACCGAAGACGAATCCCTGGCTGCCGTACAGTCACTGCAAGCGCAGCTCGATTACGTGCACATCGTCGCCGGCACCTCGGCCTCCCTTGGCGGCGCGGTGCATATCGTGCCGCCGATGGCGATCGAGGCGGCGTACCTGGCCAAGGAAGCCGGGACGTTCAAGGCCGGCTTGAACATTCCGCTGTTCGTCACCGGGCGCATCAACCAGCCCCAGGAGGCCGAGCTGATTCTGGCTCGCGGCCAGGCCGACGTGTGCGGCATGACCCGGGCGCTGATCTGCGATCCGCAGATGCCCAACAAGACCGACACCGGCCGCGTCGAAGACGTGCGCGCGTGCATTGCCTGTAATCAGGCGTGCATCGGGCACTTTCACAAGGGCTTGCCGATTTCCTGCATCCAGCACCCGGAAACCGGCCGCGAGCTGATTTTTGCCGAACGCCGACAGGCGATAAATCGCAAACGCATCATGATCGCCGGCGGCGGCCCGGCCGGGATGAAAGCAGCCGCTGTCGCCGCCCAGCGCGGACATGACGTGACCCTGTACGAGGCCGGTTCACAACTCGGCGGCCAGGTGTTGCTCGCGCAGTTGCTGCCACGGCGCAGTGAGTTTGGCGGCGCCAGCACAAATCTGCAGCGGGAAATGCAGCTGGCCGGGGTACGCGTGGTGCGCAATACGCGGGTCAATCGGGCGCTGGTGGAGCAGGAAAAACCCGACATGGTGATCGTCGCCACCGGTGCCGAGCCCTACTGGCCAAGCTTCGAGCGTGGCGGTGAATTGCAGGTGGTGGATGCCTGGCAGGTCTTGCGCGACGAGGTACAGATCGGCCGCTCGGTGGTGGTGATCGACTGGCGCTGCGACTGGATCGGCCCCGGCATCGCCGAGCGCCTGGTACGCGCCGGGCATCAGGTGCAACTGGCGGTCAACGGCACCCATTGCGGGGAAAACCTGCCACTGTACGTGCGTGATCAACTGGCTGGCGAGCTGCATAAACTGGGCGTGCCAATCACGCCGTACGCGCGGCTGTATGGCTGCGATGACAACACGGTCTACCTGCAACACACCGCCAGCGGCGAGCCGATGCTGATGGAGAACATCGATACGCTGGTGCTGTGTCAGGGTCACCAACCCGTGGATACGCTGGGTGCCGAGCTGCAAGGGCTGGTGGAGTTTCGCCGCATCGGCGACTGCCTGGCGCCGCGCACCGCCGAAGAAGCGATTTATGAAGGCCTGAAAGTCGCGTGGGAGCTTTAAGGCTGTTTATACTCCGGGGCTTTACATACACATGATCGCTCTGTGTAGGAGCTGCCGCAGGCTGCGATCTTTTGATCTTGTTTTTGAAAAGCAAGATCAAAAGATCGCAGCCTGCGGCAGCTCCTACAGGGGTGTAGCGAAGACCCGGGTTTGGAACTCAGCATGAGCAATAACAGCAAGAAACCGTCCGAAACCGGCAGCGCCGAACCGCATTTCCTCGGCACACGCATTCGCGGCCTGCGCAAACGCCGGGGCATGACCCTCGCGGAACTGGCGCAACAAAGCGAACTCACGGCCGGCTACATCAGCCAGCTGGAGCGCAACCTCGCCTACCCGTCGATTCCGGCGCTGTTCAACATTGCCCGCAGCCTCGGTGTCACCATCCAGTGGTTCTTCGCCAGTGAAGCAGTTACCGCCCCTGAAGACGATGGCGTGGTGGTGCGCAAGAACAGTCGCCTGAACGTGCATTACGAAGACGGCATCGTCGACCAGTTGCTGACCCCGCAAGCCAACCGCCAACTGGAAATGCTCCACTCACGGTTCCCGCCTGGCACCTACAGCCAGCAAAGCTACAGCCATGAAGGCGAAGAAGCCGGGTTTCTGCTGTCCGGCAGCTTCGAACTGTGGGTTGGCGAGCGCCATTTCCAGCTCAATGAAGGCGACAGCTTCAGCTTTTCCAGCCAGGAACCGCACCGCTACGGCAACCCCGGCGATGTGGACGCGGTGGTGATCTGGGTGATTACGCCGCCGACGTTTTAACGCCGGCCGCGCCCGATGGGCTGCGCGACACTCGCACGCTTGAGGGTGTCGCTCGGCAGTTCCTTGAACAGCGCGCGATAGCTGCTGGAAAATCGCCCCAGGTGCCAGAACGACCAGTGCATCGCCACTTCGGCCACGGTGGTTTGCGTGGGCGTGCGGTTCAGCAGTTCGCGGCGGGCGCTGTTGAGGCGGCGCAGGCGCAGCCATTGGGTCGGCGCCATGCCGGTGTAGGTCTTGAATGCATGCTGCAACTGGCGCAGTGAAACCCCGGCCACCTGGGACAGTTCCAGCAGGTTGAGGTGTTCTTCCGGGGTGTCCGCCGCCCATTCCCCTACCCGCTTCATGATCGCCCGCTCTCCGGCACGGCGCTGCAACGCGCCCTGGTCGAGGCCGACACAGGCGTTGTCGAGAATGAACAGACAGTCTTCCAGCAATTGCTGGGTCAGCGCTTCGCGGCTCGGTGGATCGAAGGTCTGCGACAGCCGCGTCAGGGTCCCGCTGAGCCAGCGGCAGAACAGCGCGTTCTGCTGCGAGTTGAGCGGCGCCATGAACAGCCCTTCGAGCCGGGCGATGTCGAGGCTGTGGCGTTTTACGAACTCCGGCCCGAACACCACGGCGATTTCCTGGTAGTTCTCCGGGGTGATCCAGATGTTGCGACTTTCGCCATTCAACACGTACAGCGCGTTGTCGCCGCGATCGAAACAGAACGACAACGAGCCCTGGGGCGCACTGAAATTCTGCTCGACCCGGGTGTTCATCGACTCTTCGTAAATCTCCACGCCCTGCAGATCCAGATAGCGCACCAACCCCGCGAAATGCCCCGGCGACATCTGCTGGTAATGCTGAATCCAACCCGGTGTGGCGCGGATTTGCTCGGCGACATCGGCGGTGTTGAAGGCTTGGACCTGGAGGGAATTGGAACCTGTCATGGGTGACCTTACGCACTCTTTTGGTGCGCTTTGTGCTGCTTAAAGTGGATAGATGGAACCGCAAGGCTCGCCCAAGATAGACCTCAACGCGCTACAGGGGAAGTGTCCGGCGGATGAAACCGGCCTCTCCTGGCGTTAATAAAACCAATAACGAGGTCTTTATGAATGTCCCTTTCGATCAGCTGTTCACTTGGCTGAAAGATCACAAGATTACCGAAGTCGAGTGCGTTGTCAGCGACCTGACCGGCATTGCACGCGGCAAAATTGCACCGACCAACAAGTTCCTGCATGAGCGAGGCATGCGCCTGCCGGAAAGTGTCCTTCTGCAAACGGTAACCGGGGACTTTGTCGACGACGACATCTACTACGACCTGCTCGACCCGGCCGACATCGACATGGTCTGCAAGCCGGACGCCGACGCCGTCTACGTGGTGCCATGGGCCATCGAGCCGACCGCCATCGTGATCCACGACACCTTCGACAAGTTCGGCAACCCGATCGAGCTGTCGCCGCGCAACGTGCTGAAGAAAGTCCTGCAGCTGTACACCGACAAAGGCTGGCGGCCGATTGTCGCGCCGGAAATGGAGTTCTACCTGACCCAGCGCTGCGAAGACCCGGACTTGCCGCTCAAGGCGCCGATGGGCCGTTCGGGCCGTGCCGAAAGCGGTCGGCAGTCGTTTTCCATCGACGCGGCCAACGAGTTCGATCCGCTGTTCGAAGACGTCTACGACTGGTGCGAACTGCAAGGCCTGGACCTCGACACGCTGATCCACGAAGACGGCCCGGCGCAGATGGAAATCAACTTCCGTCATGGCAACGCACTGGACCTGGCCGACCAGATCACCGTGTTCAAGCGCACCATGCGTGAAGCGGCGCTCAAGCACAATGTGGCGGCAACCTTCATGGCCAAGCCGGTCGGCGACGAGCCTGGCAGCGCCATGCACATTCACCAGAGCGTGGTGGACATTGCCACCGGCCAGCCGATCTTCGCCGATGCCGATGGCAACATGAGCGAGCTGTTCCTGCATCACATCGGTGGCTTGCAGAAGTACATCCCGAAAGTGCTGCCGATGTTCGCACCGAACGTCAACTCGTTCCGCCGTTTCCTGCCGGACACCTCGGCACCGGTGAACGTCGAATGGGGCGAAGAAAACCGCACCGTCGGCCTGCGCGTACCGACTTCCAGCCCGGACGCCATGCGCGTGGAAAACCGCCTGCCGGGCGCGGACGCCAACCCTTACCTGGCCATCGCCGCCAGCCTGCTGTGCGGTTACCTGGGCATGGTCGAACGCATCGAGCCAAGCGCCGCGGTACAGGGCCGCGCCTATGAGCGTCGCAACCTGCGCCTGCCGATCACCATCGAAGACGCTCTGACCCAGATGGAAGAGTGCGACACCATCAGCCGCTACCTGGGCAGCAAGTTCGTACGGGGCTACGTCGCGGTCAAACGCGCCGAGCACGAGAACTTCAAGCGCGTGATCAGTTCGTGGGAGCGTGAGTTCCTGATGCTGAGCGTCTGAGGCCTGCGCTGTTCTCAAGGGCCCCTTCGCGAGCAGGCTCGCTCCCACAATTGGAATGCATTCCCCTGTGGGAGCGAGCCTGCTCGCGAAGACGGCCGCTCAAACACCAAAGAATTGCCTGAAGAATCCAATAATTCCAAGAAGGTATCGATATGCGTCTATTGAAATCCGTCGTCCCGCTCGCCCTGGCAGCCTTGTTCAGCGCCATTGCCCAGGCCCAACCCCAGGTCAGTGTCTACAACTGGACCGACTACATCGGCGAAACCACCCTCGCCGACTTCCAGGCCAAGACCGGGATCAAGGTGATCTACGACGTTTTCGATTCCAACGAAACCCTGGAAGGCAAACTGCTTGCCGGTCGCACCGGGTATGACGTGGTCGTGCCGTCGAACCACTTCCTCGCCCGCCAGGTAAAGGCCGGCGCGTTCCTCAAGCTCGATCGCGAGCAGTTGCCGAACTTCAAGAACCTGGACCCGAAACTGCTGGCGCTGCTGGAGAAAAACGATCCGGGCAACGCCCACTCGGTGCCCTACCTGTGGGGCACCAACGGCATCGGCTACAACGTCGACAAGGTCAAGGCCGTGCTGGGCATCGACAAGATCGACTCCTGGGCTGTGCTGTTCGAACCGGAAAACATCAAGAAGCTCAGCGCCTGCGGCGTGTCGATGATGGACTCGGCGGATGAGGTGTTCCCGGCAATCCTCAATTACATGGGCATGGACCCGCGCAGCGAAAACCCTGAGGACTTCAAGAAGGCCGAAGCCAAGCTGCTGCAGATCCGTCCTTACATCACCTACTTCCACTCCTCCAAGTACGTCTCGGACCTGGCCAACGGTGACATCTGCGTGGCGTTCGGTTACTCGGGTGACGTGTTCCAGGCCGCCAACCGCGCCAAGGAAGCCAAGAACGGCGTGAACATCGCCTACGCCATTCCCAAGGAAGGCGCCAACCTGTGGTTCGACCTGCTGGCCATCCCCGCCGACGCCAGCAATCCGAAAGAGGCCCACGCCTTCATCAACTACCTGCTGGACCCGCAAGTGATTGCCAAGGTCAGCGCGTCGGTCGGCTACGCCAACCCGAACCCGGCCGCCAAGCAGTACATGGACCCCGAGCTGGTCAACAACCCCGAGGTGTATCCGCCCCAGGAGGTCCTCGACAAACTCTACATCTCCACCACGCCGCCACAGTCGATCATGCGTCTGATGACCCGCTCGTGGAGCAAAGTGAAGTCCAACAAATGAATCAGTACACCCAGGAACATACCCACTCCTATTACGCGGCGTCCGCCAAGGGCATGAGGCAGCGTCCCGCGCTGGCCTCGGACCTGGTGGCCGATGTCTGCGTGGTCGGCGCGGGTTTCACCGGCATCAACACCGCCATCGAGCTGGCCCAGCGCGGGCTCTCGGTGGTCCTGCTGGAGGCCCGGCGGATTGGCTGGGGCGCCAGCGGGCGCAATGGCGGCCAGCTGATACGCGGCATCGGCCATGACGTCAGCGGCTTTGCCAAACATGTGGGCGCCGAAGGCGTGCAGTACCTGGAACAGGCCGGGGTCGAATCGGTGCAAGTCGTGGCCCATCGCATCCGCGAACACGGCATTGATTGCGACCTGCGCTGGGGCTTCTGTGAACTGGCCAACACCCCGGCGCATTTTGCCGGGCTGAAGGCCGAACACGCCGAATTGCTCGAGTCCGGTTACGCCCATGAAACCCGCCTGATCGAACCTGACCAGATCCGCGAGCACGTGGTGGACTCCAGCGTTTATGCCGGCGGCCTGGTCGACATGGGCTCGGGCCACCTGCATCCGCTGAACCTGGCACTGGGCGAAGCGCAAGTCGCCGAGTCCCTTGGCGTGCAGATCTTCGAGCAAAGCCCGGTGCTGGAGTTGATCCATGGCAGCACGGTGCAGGTGCGCTGTGCCGGTGGCACCGTACGTGCGGCCACGCTGGTGCTCGCTTGCAATGCCCACCTGGAAGAGCTGGAACCGAAGCTCAGTGGCAAGGTGCTCCCGGCGGGCAGCTACATCATCGCCACCGAACCCTTGTCGGAAGACGCCGCCAGGCAACTGATCCCGCACAACGTCGCGCTGTGCGACCAGAAAGTCGGCCTGGATTACTACCGGCTCTCGGCTGACCGGCGTCTGTTGTTCGGCGGTGCCTGTCATTACTCCGGGCGCGACCCGGCGGACATCGCGGCCTACATGCGCCCGCAGATGCTCAAGGTGTTCCCGCAACTGGCCAAAACGCGCATCGACTATCAGTGGGGCGGCATGATCGGCATCTCGGCCAACCGCTTCCCGCAGGTCGGGCGCCTGAGCCAGCACCCGAACGTGTTCTACGCCCAGGGCTACTCCGGCCATGGCCTGAACGTCACCCACTGGTGCGCGAAGTTGTTGGGCGAAGCGATCCATGCCGGGCACAGCAAAGGCTTCGACGTGTTCAGCGCCGTGCCGCACATGACCTTCCCCGGCGGACGCGCCCTGCGCTCACCACTGCTGGCCCTTGGCATGTTCTGGTATCGGATGCGGGAAATGCTGGGTTGACACAATTCTCCTGAAAGGCAGATTCATCCGGTGGGAGCGAGCCTGCTCGCGAAGACGATTTAGCAGCAAAAGAATGGCTACCTGATAAACCGCTTTCGCGAGCAGGCTCGCTCCCACAATGCTTTGGGCAACATCCGGTACGCCCTCCATCCCCTTGTTTCGACTTTCGATTTGCTCAATTGCGAGGCACTTCTATATTGAGGGGGTGCTCTGAATTTCCTGCCTCTTGTTGAGCTTGACCCATGGCAACTACCGATCAACTGATCATCTGCGAGCACTGCGACAGCGTTTACCAAAAAGTCACGCTCGCCAAACATCAGAAAACCCTGTGTACGCGCTGCGGCGGCGTGCTTCAGCGCTATAACGGCCTCACGGTGGAGCAGCGTCTTGCGTTGACCTTTACCGCGCTCATGCTGTGGATTTTCGCCAATTTCTATCCCGTGATGAGCATCAGCCTCAAAGGCTCGAAGCACAGCGCCACCCTCTGGGACTCGGTGCTGGCCCTGAGCCTGGGGCCTATCACCTTCATCGCCATGGTGGCGGCGATCGCCATGATCATCGCGCCGATCTTCCAGTTGTTGCTGTTGATCTGGGTGCTGGGCTTCGCACTCTCCGGACAACGCTCACCCGGATTCAAGTTCTGCATGCGCTGGCTGGAAACCCTCAGGCCCTGGAGCATGCTTGAAGTCTGTTTGCTGGGCGCCATGGTCGCCGTGATCAAACTCGCCGGGCTGCTTGATGTGCTGCCCGGTATCGGGTTGTTTGCCCTGGCCGTATTGAGCCTGATGATGATCCGCATCGCCGGGCGCGACATCCGCGAACTGTGGGACATTGTATGAGCACGCCTCCGTACGCCGACGAGCTCAACCTGTGCCTGTGCCACACCTGCGGCCTGGCTTGCGACATGACTGACGAGCCTCACGAATGCGAGCGTTGCGGTGCGCCGCTGCACCGGCGCAAAACCAATTCGCTGACCCGCACCTGGGCCTACATGATCGCGGCCCTGGTGTTTTACATCCCGGCCAACCTGTTGCCGGTGATGAACACCGAAATGGTCGGCCACGGCGCCGACAGCACGATCATGAGCGGCGTGCTGGAGTTCTGGGAAGCCGGGGCCTGGGACATCGCCCTGATCATTTTCATTGCCAGTATCGCGGTGCCGGGCATCAAGTTCGTCGCCATCACCTTGCTGCTGATCACCGTGCAGCGCGACAGCGAGTGGGCACGTAAAGAGCGTTCGACGCTGTACCGCTTCGTCGAGGTCATCGGCTACTGGTCGATGCTCGATGTGATCGTGGTCGCCCTGGTGGCCTCGCTGGTGAAATTCCAGGCCCTGGCCGACATCGAGCCGCGCCCGGGCATTCTGTTTTTTGGTCTGGTTGTGGTGTTCACCATGCTCTCGGCAATGAGTTTCGATCCACGCATGATCTGGGATAAAGAGCGGGAAAACCCACACAATGAGGAGGTCACGGATGAAGTCGCAAGCCACTGACGGGCCGCAAGCCCCTGGGCAGGCACCGATCAAGACCCGCCGTTTCAGCGTTTCGCTGGTCTGGATCGTGCCCATCGTCGCGGTGCTGGTGGGTATTTCGCTGGTGGTTCACAGCATTCTGCAGCAAGGCCCGACCATCGTTGTCACGTTCAAGACAGGGAGCGGCCTGACGGCGAATAAAACCGAGGTCAAGTACCGTAATGTGGTGATTGGCCAAGTCTCGGATGTGGAACTGAGCGATGACCAGAAGAGTGTCAACGCCACCATCAAGCTGGCCAAGCAGGCCGAAAGCTTTACCCGCGAGGATTCGCAGTTCTGGGTCGTGCGCCCGCGCATTGGCGCGGGTGGCGTGTCCGGTATCGATACGCTGCTGTCGGGCGATTACATCGGTGCCGATATCGGCCAGGCCAACGGCCGGGCAAAACGCTTCACGGGGCTGGAAAACCCGCCGCCCATCACCTACGGCGAGCCAGGCAAGCGTTTCACCCTGTTCACCCAGGACCTGGGGTCGCTGGATATCGGCTCGCCGGTCTACTACCGCAAGATCCCGGTGGGCCAGGTGGTGGCCTACGCGCTGGACCCGGATGGCAAAGGCGTGAACATCGAGCTGTTCATCCACGCCCCCAACGACAAGTACGTTACCGAAAACACCCGATTCTGGAACGCCAGCGGCATTGACGTGAACGTCGGCGCCAACGGGTTTGCGGTGAAGACCGAATCGTTGTCCTCCCTGCTGGTGGGCGGCATTGCCTTCCGTGCACCCGACTACAGCCCAGGCGATAAACCGGCCGCTGCGGAGTACGCCTACGAACTGTTCGACGACCAGCAAACCGCCCTCGCCCCGCCAAACGGCAAGCCGCAGTACCTGGCCATGCGCTTCGACCAGGCAATGCGCGGGCTCAAGGTGGATGCTCCGGTGGAATTCCTTGGTGTGGAAATCGGCAAGGTGGTGTCGGTCAATCTGGATTACGACGAGAAGATTCGGTCCTTTCCGGTCAACGTCGGCATCGTGATTTACCCACAACGCCTGGGCAAGGCCCATGACAAGATGCTCAAGGCGCTCAATCATGACCCCAATGACGAAGCGGCTGGCGTACGCCTGATCGGCACCTTTATCGATAATGGCCTGCGTGCCCAGGCGCGCACGGGCAACTTCCTGACCGGCCAGTTGTACATCGCCCTGGACTTCTACCCCAAGGCAGAAAAAGTCGCTTTCGATGCAACGGCACGTCCGGTCATGATTCCGACCATTCCGGGCAGCCTCGAGCAATTGCAGGAAAAACTCGAAGCCATGGTCGACAAGATCAACAAACTGCCGATCGAGCGAATCGCCGGCAATCTCGATGGCAATCTTGTCGAACTGCGCAAGGGCATGGCGCAATTCAACGGCAAGATCCTGCCTGGCGTGCAAAGCACTCTGTCGGACTTCAGCAAGACGATGGAAACCGCCAATACGACCCTGCAATCCGCCGGTTCGACCTTGGCCGACGACTCGCCGCAACGGGAAAAACTGGGGCAGACCCTGGATGAACTGGGACGCACGTCGAGATCCTTGCGTGATCTTTCGGATTACCTGGGACGGCATCCGGAGTCGCTGCTTCGCGGCCGCCCGAACAATGCCGCGCCCATGGATCTGCAAGGGCCACCGCGCAATTGAGCACAGGAGCAACACCCATGGCTTTTCCGCTGAAGTTCACCGTGTTCACCGCGTTGTTGCTGCTCGCCGCCTGCCGCAGTGACCCGATTCAGTTCCACACCCTGACCCCGGCCCAGGTGGGCAATCATTCCACGACCACCGTCGGGGTGATTCAGATCGAGACAATAAGCTTGCCGCCTCAGGTCGATCGGGCGCAGATCGTCATTCGCGAGGGCAACAGTACCCTGGCGATCCTCGAAACCCATTGGTGGGGCGCAACCCTCGTGGAGGAATTGCGCAGTGCGCTGGCCGATCAACTGAGCAACAGTCCCGTACAGGGCAAGTATTCGGTACGGGTCGATGTGCAGCGTTTTGACTCTGTCCCCGGTCAATATGCGCTGATGGACGTGATATGGCGTCTGCGCAGTGCAGAGCCCGGCAACAAGGCACAGGTGATTTGCCGCAGCACCTTGCAAACGCCGTCAGGCGCGAGTGTCGATGAGTTGGTACTGGCCCAGCAAAACAATATCAAACGCCTGGCCGCGCTGATCAGCCAGGCGGCCACCCGACCACAGGCGAGCTGCCCTTCGTCCTGAAGGCCATCCATCGCCGGCAAGCTGGCTCCTGTGGGAGCTGGCTTGCCAGCGATGGTCGTTAACGATAACGCGTGTGACCTGGATAAACGCGGCGCGCTTGAGTCCATCACCAGCAAGCTGGCTCCTACAGTTTCGGCGTGGGCATGGTCCTTTGTGGGAGCTGGCTTGCCAGCGATGGTCGTTAACGATAACGCGTGTGACCTGGATGAACGCGGCGCGCTTGAGTCCATCGCCAGCAGGCTGGCTCCTACAGGTATTGCGTTATTGGTGTTTCCCGGGATTGCGCGAAGAACCTCTTTTTAGCGCTGCCATCCCACGCAAGAGTAAAAGATAACAATTTCCAGTAGTTGACTAATTACCTGCCACAACCCCCTCTGCAATTTTTTCACATTCTGTTCACCGTTCCGACACCTGCGCAGATTTAACTTGGGCTCCAGTTAATTCGCTGAACTTGGTTTCGGCGAAATTTTTTGTGCTGTTTCAGGTTTTGTTCAACAGCACTTTCCCTGGCGCTTCAATGGTGGACAAACTTGGTCGACTCCGTCTTGCGTAAACCGTCTTCGCGCCTGTCCAAATCGGTCGTGGCCATTAGCGCACTGACCATCGCCGTGCTGGTCACCGGCTTTGTCCTGTGGCCGAAATCCCCGAACAACCTGGCCGAGGAAGGTGCGCAAGCCCGGGCCCAACTGCTGCAACAATGGAACGCCGGCGAGATCGCGGTGCTGGTTCGCCATGCCGAGCGGTGCGACCGTTCCAGCAATCCTTGCCTGGGGCCGGCTGACGGCATTACCCGTGCCGGCAGTGAAGCGGCCGCCGTTGTCGGGCAAGGTCTGGCACACCTGGGTCTGTCGCAGACCGACATCCTGTCCAGCCCCGTTACACGCACTGTGCAGACCGCGCATTACATGTTCAACAGCGACCCTCGGACCCAGGAATGGCTGGCCACCTGCGGCACGACCCTGCGTAACGATGTCGTGGCGCACAAGGTGGCCCATCGCAACCTGGTGCTGGTGACCCACAGCGGTTGTATCGCGGACTTTGAACAGCAGACTGGCCTCAAACACGCGGCGAAGGACGCCGAGTACGGCAGCTCGTTGTTTGTCCACATCGATGGTAATGGGCAGCTGCAAGTGCTCGGCATTGTGAATGCCGAAGACTGGAATACTCTGCGACAAGAAAAAGACTGAGTCATTACTCAGCGAAAACTTTGGCAACAAGTTACTTCAAAGTTGACTGAATAACAGCTGAACAAACGGCGAGAAACATGAATGA
Source organism: Pseudomonas laurylsulfatiphila (assembly GCF_002934665.1). Classification (GTDB taxonomy): domain Bacteria; phylum Pseudomonadota; class Gammaproteobacteria; order Pseudomonadales; family Pseudomonadaceae; genus Aquipseudomonas; species Aquipseudomonas laurylsulfatiphila. The sequence continues at coordinate 220,844 of NZ_NIRS01000002.1, forward strand.
ACTTCTCGCCGTTCAATATCATCCCGCTTTTCTCTCTTGCAAGTTTGCACATCCTTCTTCAATCAGCCTTTTCAGCGCCAAGGTCAAGACATGACGTCAAATCAGCCACTGCCGGATTTTGTCGGCCATTCTTCCCGCCTGCTCGCACCAACGACACCTGCCAATGAGCGCTGGATGCTGTTCGCCCTGGTTCTGGCGTTCATAGCGTTCTACTTACTACCCCTGATGAGCCACGGCCTGTGGATTCCCGACGAAACCCGTTATGCGCAGATCAGCCAGGAAATGCTGCAAAGCGGGAACTGGATCTCGCCGCACTTCATGGGCCTTCGTTATTTCGAGAAGCCGATTGCCGGGTACTGGATGATTGCCATCGGTCAGGCAGTGTTTGGCGACAACTTGTTCGGGGTGCGCATCGCGTCGGCGCTGAGCACCGGGCTGAGTGTTTGGCTGACCTGGCTGATTGCCCGCCGGTTCTGGGGCGATCCGCGCAAAAGTTTTGCCTGCGCGCTGCTTTACATGAGTTTCGGGCTGATTGCCGGTCAGGCCGGGTATGCCAACCTCGACCCGCAATTCACCCTCTGGGTGAACTTGAGCCTGGTCTCCCTGTGGTTTGCCATCGACAGCCGCACCACGCGTGCCCGCCTGGTTGCCTGGGTGGTCCTGGGCATCGCCTGCGGCATGGGCTTCATGACCAAGGGCTTCCTGGCTTGGCTGCTGCCGGCGGTGATCGCCCTGCCCTACATGCTCTGGCAACGTCGTATTGGCGAGCTGTTGCGTTACGGGCCACTGGCTGTCGTGGTCGCCGCGGCCGTCTGCCTGCCCTGGGCATTGGTCATTCATTATCAGGAACCGGACTTCTGGAATTTCTTTTTCTGGAACGAACATGTACGCCGCTTCGCCGCCGACAATGCGCAACACGCCCGTCCGTGGTGGTTCTACCTGCCGATGCTGGTCGTTTCTGTCCTGCCCTGGGCTGTGTTGTTACCAACAACCCTCATCCAGGCCTGGAATAACAAGCGTCAGCCCGTCAGCGGTTTTCTCCTGCTCTGGTTGTTGTTGCCATTGGCGATTTTCAGCATGAGCAGCGGCAAGTTGCCAACCTACATCATGCCGTGCCTGTTGCCGCTGGCGCTGCTGATGGGGGATGCCCTGACTCGCCTGCTGCAACAGGCACGGGGACGGACGATTCGCTTCAACGGATGGCTCAACGTCGTCATTGCCACGACGGCCCTGACGGCCTTGCTGTACCTGCAACTGAGCAAAGAGATCTTCGAAAATACCGAGATGTTCAGCCTGTCCCTGGCATTCATCGTATTGCTGGGCTGGATCATCGCCAACGCCCTGCAAATCCTGCGGCCATTGACGTTATGGGCGATGCCGGCCCTCGGCATCTGGCTGCTGGTGGCGCTGCTACCCGCCGCCATGCCGGCTCAGATCGTCGACAGCAAGATGCCCGACCGGTTTATCTCCGAACACCTGGACAGCCTGAACCAGACCACCACGCTGCTGAGCAATGACCTGGGGGCAGCTTCGGCCATGTCGTGGCTGACCCGGCGACCGGAAGTAGCGCTCTACAACGTCGCCGGTGAAATGAAATACGGCCTCCAGGATCCCGCTGCCGCCGAACGCAAGGTGACCCTGCAAGATATCGGGCAATGGATGGCCGAGGCGCGCAAGAAAGGCTCGGTCGGGGTGGTAATGCGGGTCAACAGCGTCGATGAGGTTCAGGAGGTCGAGGCACTACCTGCCGACGGCACGCGTTATCAGCGCGGCAATATGCAGGTCCTGATCTTCCCGCCAATCCAGCCCTGACAGGCAGGCCAGAAAAAGGACCGCAAGGCCTCTGCCCTACGCTCCCCCGGTGGAGCCGTTGACGATGGGTGGAAGCGGCTGAACCCGTTCCCCGGCACGCCGGCAATCACCGAGCTATCCTTTCGCAACCCCGATGAACGCCACGCGGGGCCAGCAGCAACTGGCATCGGGTGATTGAAAAAGACAGTCGGGGGCAGCGTCCTATCCTGATCGACGACATCGTTTAATCGACGAGTCGCACCACGGCTGGCACACTGCTGCTAATCTGAATGACAATTACATGTATTAACGGTTTTTTTGACGTTATTTTCTCATTTGGATCTCTACATTTCCCGCAACTCAAAAGACATGCAAATGATTCGCATTGGTTAACTGGCGTTTCAATGCGCATGACTTTCAAAAAATGCACCAGGAGCAGCCCGCAGAATGATTCCCAAAATCCCTTCGTTCTTGAAAAAAGCCCTGCTGGCCACCGCGTTGCTGAGCGCTGGCCAGGCCTATGCCGCTGACTCCGTCGGCCTCGTGGTGTACAACGCGCAACATGAAGGCCTGACCAAGGCCTGGGTCGAGGGTTTTACCCAGGAGACCGGTATCCCTGTCACTTTGCGCAACGGCGATGACACCGAAATGGGCAATCAGATCGTGCAGGAAGGTTCGTCCTCTCCGGCGGACGTATTCCTGACCGAAAACTCCCCGGCCATGGTGCTGGTCGACAACGCCGGGCTGTTCGCGCCTGTCGATAAAACCACGCTGGAGCAGGTTGACCCGGCCTACCGTCCGGCCCACGGCAAATGGGTCGGGATCGCCGCGCGTTCCACGGTGTTTGTCTACAACCCGAGCAAACTCTCGGAAACCAACCTGCCGAAATCGATCATGGACCTGGCCGACCCAAGCTGGAAAGGTCGCTGGGCCGCGTCGCCAGGCGGTGCTGACTTCCAGGCCATCGTTGCCGCCATCCTGCAACAAAAGGGCGAAGCCGCCACGCTGGAATGGCTCAAAGCGATGAAAACCAACTACACCAGCTACCGTGGCAATAGCGCGGTGCTCAAGGCGGTGAATGCCGGGCAGATCGAAAGCGGTGTGATCTACCACTATTACAGCCTGGTGGATCAGTCCAAGACCGGCGAAAACAGCAAGAACACCGCCCTGCACTATTTCAAGCACAAGGACCCGGGCGCTTTTGTCAGCATCTCCGGCGGTGGCGTCCTGGCTTCCAGCCAACACAAGGAACAAGCCCAGGCGTTCCTCAAATACATTACCGGCAAGGACGGCCAGGCGGTGCTGAAGAACGGCAAGTCGTTTGAATACGCTGTCGGCAAAGGCGCTGAATCCAACCCTAAACTTGTGCCTCTGAATCAACTCGATGCGCCGACTGTCGATGCTTCAAAACTCGACAGCAAAAAAGCCGTAGAGCTGATGACACAGGCCGGACTGCTCTAATTGATGCCTGAAACCCTGCCTGCGGAAGTCGCCGAGGCGACTCCCGCACAATTGCGTCGACGCTCCCGCGGACTATTCGCCGGGCGTGGCGGTGTATGGGTGATCGGTTTGTCGGTGCTGGTTTCGTTACTGGCACTGCTGCCGATCGCTTACGTTATTGGCGTGTCCCTGCAGACAGGCTGGTCAACCGTCGTGACCCTGGTGTTCCGCCCTCGGGTCGGTGAACTGCTGGTCAACACCGTGTTGCTGGTGCTGCTGACGATTCCATTGTGCGTGGCACTGGGCGTGACGCTGGCATGGCTGACCGAACGCACGAATCTGCCGGGGCGGCGCTGGTGGTCGTTGCTGGCCACCGCACCGCTGGCGGTGCCTGCGTTCGTTCACAGCTACGCCTGGGTCAGCCTGGTGCCACCGATTCACGGCTTGTTTGCCGGCGTCCTGGTCTCGGTCATCGCCTACTTCCCGTTCCTGTATTTGCCGGTGGCGGCCACGTTGCGCCGGCTCGACCCGGCCATCGAAGACGTCGCCGAGTCCATGGGGCTCAAACCCTGGAAAGTGTTTTTCCGTGTGGTGTTGCCGCAATTGCGCCTGGCGATCTGCGGCGGCGCGTTGCTGGTCGGCCTGCACCTGCTGGCCGAATATGGCCTGTACGCCATGATCCGCTTCGACACCTTTACCACCGCGATCTTCGACCAGTTCAAATCGACCTTCAACGGCGCAGCGGCGCACATGCTGGCCAGTGTGCTGGCGCTGTGTTGCCTGGCGATGTTGACGGCCGAATCCGCCGCCCGGGGTTCGGCACGATATGCTCGCGTCGGCTCGGGGAGCGCCCGGGAGCAACGGGTCGTGTGCCTGAAACCGGCATCCACCCTGCTCTCGTTGATGCTGCAAATCGTGACCTGCGCCCTGGCCCTGGGCGTGCCCTTGATCACCCTGGGCAAATGGCTGATCGCCGGCGGCGTGGAGGTCTGGGACACGAGCGAGTTGTTGCCTGCTTTGGAGCAAACCCTGCTGCTCGGCGTCGCCGGTGCAGCGCTGACAACGTTAGCGGCGATCCCGATTGCCTGGCTGTCGATCCGTTACCCCGGCCGAATGCAACGCGTGCTGGAAAGCTGCAACTACATCACCAGTTCCTTGCCCGGAATTATCGTGGCGTTGGCCCTGGTAACGGTCACGATCCATTTTGCCCGGCCGATTTACCAGACCACCTTCACCGTATTGCTGGCGTACCTGCTGATGTTTTTGCCACGCGCCCTGGTCAGCCTGCGCGCCGGCATTGCCCAGGCCCCGGTGGAACTGGAGAACATTGCCCGCAGCCTTGGCCGTTCGCCGGCCCAGGCACTGTGGCTGATCACCTTGCGCCTGGCCGCGCCGGGGGCAGCTGCCGGTGCGGCGCTGGTGTTCCTGGCGATCACCAACGAATTGACCGCTACCCTGCTGCTGGCCCCGAACGGCACGCGCACCCTGGCGACCGGGTTCTGGGCCATGACCAGCGAAATCGATTACGCTGCCGCGGCGCCCTACGCCCTATTGATGGTTGTGCTGTCGCTGCCGCTGACCGGACTTCTTTATCACCAATCGAAAAAAACGGCTGGCCGATGAACACTCTTGAACTCAATGCCCTCTACAAATCCTATGGCACCCATTGCGCGCTGGACAATGTCAGCCTGTCGGTGCCAAGCGGCAGCCGCACGGTCATCGTCGGCCCGTCCGGCTCCGGCAAAACCACTTTGCTGCGAATGATTGCCGGCTTCGAATTCCCCGATTCCGGACGTCTTTCGCTCAATGGCCAGACCCTGGTCGACGACACCCACGAAGTGCCGGCCCATCAACGCCTGATCGGCTACGTGCCACAGGACGGCGCCCTGTTTCCGCACATGACCGTGGCGGCGAACATCGGCTTCGGCTTGTCGACCAAGGGTTCTGAAAAACAACAGCGCGTCGCCGAACTGATGGACAGCGTGGCGCTGGACGCGAAGATGGCCGAGCGCTGGCCTCACGAATTGTCCGGTGGCCAGCAACAGCGCGTGGCCCTGGCCCGGGCATTGGCACAACAGCCACGGCTGATGCTGCTGGACGAGCCGTTCTCGGCGCTCGATACCGGATTGCGCGCCGCGATGCGCAAGATGGTCGCGCGGCTGCTGGAAGACGCGGGCGTCACCACCATTCTGGTCACCCATGACCAGAGTGAGGCACTGTCGTTCGCAGACCAGTTGGCGGTGATGCGCCAGGGTCGACTGGTACAGTCAGGGCATCCGCTGGACCTTTACCGCTATCCCGAAGACGAACAGACCGCCCTGTTCCTGGGGGATGCGGTGGTGATGCCGGCACGCATCGAGGCCGGTTGGGCTCATTGCGACCTGGGGCGGATCCCGGTCAACAACCACCGCAACAACAACTCGGCGCAGATCATGCTGCGCCCCGAACAACTGCAATTGACCAGTATCCTCCCCAGCGACCCGGAAGCCGGTGGTTGCCGGGCCGTGGTCACCGATCGGGATTTCAGCGGCAACACTTGCACGCTGACGGTCGAGCTCCAGTCATTGACCAGCGGCGAGCAACCGGGCCGCTCACTGCTGGTGCGCAGTTCCGGCATGTATGCACCACCCGCCGGCAGCGCGGTTCAGGTCTCGACCATTGGCCACGCCCACGTGTTGAGCGAGCTGTAATCGTTTACAGGTCGAAACGATCCACTGCCCGACGCCGCTCGTTATCGTCGCGCACATCGTAGTTGGCCGTGGTCTGGATGTTGCTGTGGTGTGCCAGTTTCTGCGCAATCGACAAGTCATGCTCTTCGATCACCCGGGTAATGAATGAACGCCGGAAGTCGTGGGGCATGATCTTCACCCCGACCTGCGCTCCCCGCTGCCGGGCGATGTAGTAGATCGCATGTTTGGTGATGCGCTCACGGGTGATGTGGCTGCCACGGCGGATGCGGTTGAACAGAAACGGATCGTCCGACTCGCCTTCCTTGAGCAACGAACGGCGCAGTTCAAGCCAGGCTTGCAGTTTGGCAAAGGCCCAGGCCGGCGCGTACTTGATCAACTGCTTGTTGCCCTTGGCGGTCACCTGCAGGCTGCGCTGGGTGAAGTCGACCTGATTCAGCTCCAGGTTCACCGATTCGGACTTGCGCATTCCCGAGCCGTACAAAATCCCGATGATCGCGGCATCCCGCAAGCCTTGTGGCCGCGGATCGGCGGCGCAGACGGCCATCAGCTCCTGGATCAGCGTACGCCTGAGGTTGCGCCCCTGGGACAGCCGTGAACCGGCGATGCCCTTCACCGAGCGCATCTTCAACAGGTGCTCCTGAGAGATCAGGCTCATGCGCCACGCTTCGTTCATTACCCCGCGCACCGCGTTGACATACAGTGAAGAGGTGTTCGGCGCATAGCCGTCTGAACGCAATGTGGCCACGAGTGCGATCACGTCTTCGGGCTGCAGGTTGTGCCAGGGTATCTCCTCGATATCGCAGTCTTCGAAGCCCAGGCGGTCGGCGGCGTCCTGCAGCACATAGCGCATGGTCAGCTGGCTGGAGGGTGCCAGTCGCGCCAGATACAGGGTCAGCGGATTGGTGAGAGATGTGCGTGGATCAGTACCAGGTAAGTCAATCAAACGAAACGGCCTTGAATGTAAACAGTTCAATGAAGCAACTAAGAAGAGAAATAACGATGATCTAAAAGACGCTACAGATGTAGGACTTTTCCTAACATTCGCGATAAACGGAAGAAGTCTGAACAGCGGCTTAATGGCCTTCAGATAAAATGATTCCCCAACCGTTTTTTCATGTTCCTTTCACAAAATCGGGCATAACCTCCTATAAAGTCGGCGCAACCCGAATGGACGTCCAACCTGCCGCCCACGGCGAAAAAAGTCAACCGATGCAGTTTTTTACCGCCAACCGGTAACTAGTTGATTTGATGCAAATTCTGTTTTAGCGTCTATGCTGATTTTTGGATCCCTTTTAGCCTCAAAGGCTATTTACGTTTTCAGCCCCAGAGGTGCCCATGAGTCAGGCGTTTCTCCCTTTTTCCCGTCCCAGTATCGGTGACGAAGAAATCGCCGCCGTCGAGCAAGTATTGCGTTCCGGGTGGATCACTACCGGGCCGAAGAACCAGGCACTGGAAGAACACTTTGCCAACTACGTCGGTTGCCGACACGCCGTGGCACTTTCCTCGGCCACGGGCGGCATGCACATCACCCTGCTGGCATTGGGCATCGGTCCCGGCGATGAAGTCATAACGCCGTCGCAGACCTGGGTGTCCACCGCCAACATGATCACCCTGCTGGGTGCCACACCGGTGTTCGTCGACGTCGACCGCGACACGCTCATGACCGACGTGGCCATGATTGAAGCCGCGATCACGCCGCGCACCAAAGCCATCATCCCGGTGCATTACGCCGGTGCGGCATTCGATCTCGATCCGCTTTACGCCCTGGCCGACAAACACGGCATTGCCGTGATCGAAGACGCCGCCCACGCCGCAGGCACGTTTTACAAAGGTCGTCACGTCGGCGCCAAAGGCACGGCCATTTTCTCGTTCCACGCGATCAAGAACATGACCTGCGCCGAGGGCGCCATGTTCGTCAGCGACAATGAAGCCCTGGCGTCCCGGGTGCGCATGCTCAAGTTTCATGGGCTGGGGGTTGATGCCTACGACCGCCTGACCCACGGCCGCAAGCCCCAGGCCCAGGTGGTCGAGCCCGGCTTCAAATACAACCTGGCCGATATCAACGCGGCCATTGCCCTGGTGCAACTGGAACGCCTGGACGAGATCAACGCCAAGCGCACTCAACTGGCCCAGGCCTACTTGCAGCGCCTGGAAGGTTTGCCGGTACAACCGTTGGCCGTCCCCGCTTATTCGCAACAACACGCCTGGCACCTGTTCATCCTGCGCATTGATGCCGAGCAGTGCGGGCTGGATCGCGAAGCGTTCATGAAAGCCCTTCAAGAACAGAATGTCGGCACCGGCATTCACTTCATTGCAACCCACCTGCACACCTACTACCGCCAGCGTTACCCCAACCTGTACCTGCCCAACACCGAATGGAATTCGGCTCGGCTGTGTTCGATCCCGTTGTTCCCCGACATGACCACCGATGATGTCCAGCGCGTCGTCGGCGCCATTGAAAACTGCATGGATAGAAGCCTTTGAGACCTTACCCAATCAACTTCGTGTCGATCGTCATTCCGGTCTACAACGAACAGGACAGCCTGCCGGAGTTGCTTCGTCGCACCGAAGCAGCCTGCCAGCAGTTGCACCATGCCTACGAAATCGTACTGGTCGACGACGGCAGCCGCGACGACTCCGCACAGATCCTGGAAGACGCCGCGTCCCGCGAAGGCAGCCCGGTGGTGGCCGTCATCCTTAACCGCAACTACGGCCAGCACGCGGCGATCATGGCCGGTTTCGAACAGTGCAAGGGCGATGTCGTCATCACCCTCGATGCCGACCTGCAAAACCCGCCCGAAGAAATTCCGCGGCTGATCGAACAGGCCGAACTGGGTTATGACGTCGTCGCGACGGTGCGCAACAACCGCCAGGACTCGGCGTTGCGCCGCTGGCCATCGAAGCTGATCAACCTCGCCGTGCAACGCTCCACCGGCGTGGCCATGAGCGACTACGGCTGCATGCTACGCGCCTACCGACGCACCATCGTCGACGCCATGCTCGCCTGCCGTGAACGCAGCACCTTCATTCCGATCCTGGCCAACAGTTTTGCCCGCCACACCACGGAAATCCTCGTGACCCACGCCGAGCGTGAACACGGCGATTCCAAGTACAGCCCGATGCGCCTGATCAACCTGATGTTCGACCTGGTCACCTGCATGACCACCACGCCCCTGCGACTGCTGAGCATCGTCGGCGTCGGCATGGCGGCCCTGGGCATGCTGTTCGCCATCGCCCTGGTCCTGCTGCGCCTGGTGTTCGGCGCCGGTTGGGCCGGTGGCGGTACCTTCGTCCTGTTCGCCGTGCTGTTCGTCTTCACCGGTGGGCAATTCATCGGCATGGGCCTGCTGGGTGAATACCTGGGCCGCATGTACAGCGATGTGCGCGCACGCCCGCGCTTCTTCATTGAAAAGGTGCTGCGCAGCCAGCCCGCCTCCCCCGCTTCCGTTGTCACCGTCGACGGCCTTACTTCCACTTCTTCAGATCAGGTTCCTTCATGAGTGCAAAAGCTGTTGTCTTCGCCTATCACGATATTGGCTGTGCCGGCATCGAATCCCTACTCTCCTCCGGTTTCGAGATCGCTGCGGTGTTCACCCACGCCGACGATCCGAAGGAGAACGCCTTCTACGGTTCCGTCGCGCAACTGTGCGCCCGCCACGGTATTGCCGTGCATGCACCGGAGGACGCCAACCATCCGTTGTGGATCGAACGTATCGCCAAGCTCGATCCCGACTACATTTTCTCCTTCTACTACCGCAACCTGCTGAGCGAGCCGCTGCTGGCCACGGCGCGCAAGGGCGCGTTCAACCTGCACGGTTCGCTGCTGCCGCGCTACCGTGGTCGCGCACCGGCCAACTGGGTGCTGGTGAACGGCGAAACCGAAACCGGCGTGACCCTGCACCGCATGGTCAAGCGTGCCGATGCCGGCGCTATCGTTGCCCAGCAAAAAGTCGCGATCGAGCGCAGCGACACAGCGCTGAGCCTGCACGGAAAACTGCGTACGGCGGCCGCTGATCTGCTGCGCGATACCTTGCCGGCGCTGCTGCAAGGCAAAGTCAGCGAAACACCACAGGACGAATCCAAGGCTACGGTGTTTGGCCGTCGCACGCCGGCTGACGGCAAACTGGTCTGGGCCAAGCCGGCCGAGGAACTGTTCAACCTGGTCCGCGCCGTGACCCAGCCTTACCCGGGCGCCTTCTGCGCGGTAGGCGAGCACAAGCTGATTGTCTGGAGCGCCGAAGTCGCCAAGGGCAACGAAGGCCTGACGCCGGGCCGCGTGATCAGCGTCGATCCGCTGCGCATCGCCTGCGGTGAAGACTCGTTGATCATCAACGCCGGCCAGCGCAACGACAACGGCCTGTACCTGAGCGGTCCGCAACTGGCCAACGAACTGGGCCTGGTGGACGGTTCCGTGCTGCGCGGTGCCGAATCCGGTCGTGCCCCGCGTCGCACCCGCGTATTGATCCTCGGCGTCAACGGCTTCATCGGCAACCACTTGTCCGAGCGCCTGCTGCGTGACGACCGCTACGAAGTCTACGGCCTGGACATCGGTTCGGATGCCATCGAGCGCCTGCGCAGCCACCCGAACTTCCACTTCGTCGAAGGCGACATCAGCATCCACTCCGAGTGGATCGAATACCACATCAAGAAGTGCGACGTGGTACTGCCGCTGGTGGCCATCGCCACGCCAATCGAATACACCCGCAACCCGTTGCGCGTATTCGAACTGGACTTCGAAGAGAACCTGAAACTGGTTCGCTACTGCGTCAAGTACAACAAACGCGTGATCTTCCCGTCGACCTCGGAAGTCTATGGCATGTGCCAGGACCCTAACTTCGACGAAGACAGCTCCAACCTGGTGGTCGGCCCGATCAACAAGCAGCGCTGGATCTACTCGGTCTCCAAGCAACTGCTGGACCGGGTGATCTGGGCCTACGGCCAGAAAGGCCTGAACTTCACCCTGTTCCGTCCGTTCAACTGGATGGGGCCGCGCCTGGACCGTCTGGATTCGGCCCGTATCGGCAGCTCCCGGGCGATTACCCAGTTGATCCTGAACCTGGTGGAAGGTACGCCGATTCGCTTGTTTGACGGTGGCGAGCAAAAACGCTGCTTCACCGACATCGCCGACGGCGTTGAAGCCCTGGCACGGATCATCGACAACGACAACGACGTCTGCAACGGCCAGATCATCAACATCGGCAACCCGGAAAACGAAGCCAGCATCCGTCAGTTGGGCGAAGAGTTGCTGCGCCAGTTCGAAGCTCATCCGCTGCGCCACAACTTCCCTCCGTTCGCCGGGTTCCGCGATATCGAGAGCAAGGCGTTCTACGGCACCGGTTACCAGGACGTATCGCACCGCAAGCCAAGCATCGCCAACGCCAAGCGCCTGCTGGACTGGACGCCAACCGTTGAGATGAGCGAAACCATCGGCAACACGCTGGACTTCTTCCTGCGTGAGGCCATGCTCGAAATCGCGGACAAGCGCTGATGCAGGCGGGACTGCGGATCGATGTCGACACCTACCGAGGCACCCGTGAAGGGGTGCCCCGGTTGCTGGAAATCCTTGATGAAGCCCAGGTCAAGGCGACGTTCTTCTTCAGTGTCGGGCCGGACAACATGGGGCGCCACTTGTGGCGTCTCATCCGTCCACAGTTTCTCTGGAAAATGCTCCGTTCCAATGCAGCCGGCCTGTATGGCTGGGACATTCTGCTGGCGGGCACCGCATGGCCTGGAAAACCGATCGGCCGCGACCTGGGGCACTTGATGCGGCAGGCTCGGGATGCCGGGCATGAAGTCGGCCTGCACGCCTGGGACCACCACGGCTGGCAAGCCAATGCCGGGCGCTGGAGTGATGCACAACTGGTCGACCAGATACGCCGTGGCGTGGACACCCTCAACGACATTCTCGGGGAAAAGATCACCTGCTCGGCCTCCGCCGGCTGGCGTGCCGATGAGCGTGTGATCGAGGCCAAGCAAGGGTTCGGCTTTCGCTACAACAGCGATTGCCGTGGCCAGAGCCTGTTCCAGCCGCGACTGGCCAATGGTTGCCTGGGCGCACCGCAAATTCCGGTGGACCTGCCGACCTTCGACGAGGTGGTCGGACCGAGCGTCGCCGCCAAGGACTTCAACAGGTTCATCCTGGACCGGTTCACTCCGGAAAAACTCAACGTCTACACGATCCATGCCGAGGTAGAAGGGATTCTGATGGCCAACGATTTCCGTCAACTGCTGAGCGATGCGCGTCAGCGGGACATCCGTTTTCAACCCCTGGGCGACTTGTTGCCCCAGGCCCCTGACAGTCTGCCGGTCGGCCGCGTGGTACGCGGTGCGCTCGAAGGTCGCGAAGGCTGGCTGGGAGTGCAAGGAGAATGAGCAAACGCTGGGCTTTGCCGTTGTTGCTGGCCATGGTGGCGCTGGCGTACCTGCTGCCACTGGGCAGTCATGGCTTGTGGATTCCCGACGAAACCCGCTACGCCCAGATCAGCCAGGGCATGCTCCTGAGCGGCAACTGGGTATCGCCGCATTTCATGGACGTACGCTATTTCGAAAAACCGGCGGCCGGCTACTGGATGATTGCCATCGGGCAGGCGCTGTTCGGCCAGAACCTTTTCGGGGTGCGCTTCGCCTCGGCCCTGAGCACCGGCTTGAGCGTGCTGCTGTGCTACCTGATCGCCCGCCGCCTGTGGAACGAACCGCGCAAGAGTTTCGCCTGTGCCTTGCTCTACATGAGCTTTACGGTCATCGCCGGGCAGGCCGGGTACGCCAACCTCGATCCGCAATTCACCTTCTGGGTCAACCTCAGCCTGGTCGCCTTGTGGTTTGCGCTGGACAGCGTCGGCCGCCGTCAACGGCTGGTGGCGTGGGCGGTGCTGGGTCTGGCCTGTGGCATGGGTTTCCTGACCAAGGGCTTCCTGGCCTGGTTGCTGCCCGTGTTGGTCGCCCTGCCCTGGGTGATCTGGCAAAAGCGCTGGCGTGAACTACTGGTCTACGGCCCGGTGGCGGTCGTGGTCGCCATCGCCGTCAGCCTGCCGTGGGCGCTCGCCGTGCACGCCCAGGAGCCCGACTACTGGCGGTTTTTCTTCTGGCACGAACACATCCGCCGTTTTGCCGGGGACGACGCCCAGCATAACGCACCCTGGTGGTACTACCTGCCGTTGCTGGTGGCTTTCAGCATGCCGTGGGTTGCCTTGCTGCCGCCCGCACTCAAGCAAGCCTGGCAAACCCGACGCCAGTCCGATATCGGGTTCCTGCTGCTGTGGCTATGGATGCCATTGATCTTCTTCAGCCTGAGCAAAGGCAAACTGCCGGCCTACATCCTGCCGTGCCTGTTACCCCTGGCCTTGTTGCTCGGCCATGCGCTGGCTGACCGATTGAAGCTCGAACAAGGCCGCCTGCTGGGCATCAACGGCCTGCTGAACCTGGTGGTGGGCGTGGTCACCCTGCTGGCCCTGGTTTACGTGCAACTGAAAAAGCCGATCTACGATCATGAACTGCACAACCTGGTGCTGGTGTTCATCGGCTTGATCGGCTGGATCATGGCCAACCTGCTGCAAGCCTTCCGCCCATTGCAGTGCTGGGCCGCCCCGGCCTTTGGAAGCCTGCTGTTCGCCGGCCTGTTGCCTGCCGGCCTGCCCAATTCCGTAGTCGCCAACAAAACGCCTGACCAGTTCATCCTCGATCACGCCCAGGAACTCGGCCAGAGCGCCAGATTGCTGAGCAACGACCTGGGCGCTGCTTCGGCCTTGTCCTGGCGAATGAAACGGCCGCACGTGGCTTTTTTCAACACGATAGGCGAATTGAAATATGGCCTTGCCTATCCTGATTCGCTTGAGCAGCGCGTCGACCCGGACCAGGTGCAACAGTGGATGCACGATGCCCGCCAGCAAGGCTCGGTCGGTGTGGTCATGCGGGTCAAGGGTGAGGAAGAGCTGCATGAACTCGAACAGTTGCCCAAAGAGGGCAAGCGCTATGAACAAGGCAACCTGGTGATTTTGATTATCCCGCAGGCGGCACCATGAGCCTGCTATTGCTACTGGTGGCCTGCCTGCTGACCTGCCTGGGCCAGATCGCCCAGAAATATGCGGTGGAAAGCTGGCGCGGCGAACCTTCCGGGTGGATGGACAAACTGCGCTCGCCCTGGCTTTGGCTGGCTCTGGCTGCGCTGGGCCTGGGCCTGCTGGTATGGCTGCTGGTGCTGCAACGCCTGGAAGTCGGGGTTGCCTATCCGATGCTGAGCCTGAACTTCGTGCTGATCACCCTTGTTGCGCGTTTCGTGTTCCACGAAACCATCGACCGCCGCCACTGGGTCGGTGTGGCATTGGTGATCGGTGGCGTGGCTCTGTTGGGGCAACACGCATGAACCGCAGGCGCGGCATCACCTTCGCACTGGGCAGCGTGTTGCTGGTCAGTGCCGCCCAACTGGGCATGCGCTGGAGCATGAGCCACCTGCCATCGCCAGAACAGTGGCTCAGCGCGCACATCGACCTGACAGCCGTTGCCGTGGTGCTCGTGGCCATCCTCGCCTACGCCTTGTCGATGCTGTGCTGGCTCGCGGCCCTGCGGGACCTGCCCCTGGGCCGCGCCTACTCGTTGCTGAGCATCAGCTACGCGCTGGTGTACCTGCTGGCCGCCAGTCTGCCGCTGTTCAGCGAAGCGTTCAGCCTTACAAAAAGCCTTGGCGTGGCATTGGTCATCCTCGGCGTCATTACCATCAATTCCCGACCTGCTCGTGCGCCCGAATTAAGGAGTGCCCCATGAAAATCAGTGTGTTTGGTAGCGGTTATGTTGGCCTGGTGCAGGCAGCGGTATTGGCGGAAGTCGGCCACGACGTGGTCTGCATGGACGTTGACGAGAAGAAAGTCGAACTGCTCCAACAGGGCCACGTGAGCATTTTCGAACCCGGCCTGGCCAGCCTGGTACGCGAAGGCCTTGACGCCAAGCGGTTGCAGTTCACCTGCGACGAAAAATTCGCCGTCCAGCACGGCGAGGTGCTGTTCATCGCAGTCGGTACTCCCTCCCGGGACGACGGCTCGGCGGACTTGCGCTACGTGATGTCGGTGGGCGAAGCCGTGGCGCGTCATCGCGAGCAACCGGCGATCCTGGTGGAGAAATCCACCGTCCCGGTCGGCACCGGCGACGCCTTGCGTGCACACATCGACAAATGCCTGCTCAGCGCCGGGCGGGTATTGCAGTTCGATATCGTCTCCAACCCGGAGTTCTTGAAAGAAGGTTCGGCCGTGGCCGACTGCCGGCGCCCGGACCGTATCGTCATCGGCTGTGAGCGCGATGAAGTGCGTGACGTGATGCGTGACCTGTACTCGCCATTCAACCGCAACCACGAACGCATCATGTTCATGGACCTGCGCAGCGCCGAACTGACCAAATACGCCGCCAACTGCATGCTGGCGACCAAGATCAGCTTCATCAACCAGATCGCCGAACTGGCCGAACACCTGGGTGCCGACATCGAATCGGTACGCCTGGGCATCGGCGCCGACTCGCGTATCGGCTACCACTTCATCTACCCCGGTTGCGGCTACGGTGGCTCGTGCTTCCCCAAGGACATGCGCGCCCTGATCCACAGCGCCGAAGAGGCCCATTGCTCCAGCGACCTGCTGCAAGCGGTGGAAGCCATCAACGAGCGGCAAAAGCACAAGCTGTTCGAGCGCATCAACGCGTTCTACAAGGGCGACTTGCGTGGCAAGACCTTTGCGGTCTGGGGCCTGGCCTTCAAACCCAATACCGACGACATGCGCGATGCACCGAGCCGGGTGTTGCTCGAATCGTTGTGGGCCGCCGGGGCGAATGTCCGCGCGTTCGATCCGGAAGCCATGCAGGAAACCCAGAAGCTGTACCCGGATGAGTCGAAACTGATGCTCATGGGGACGCCTGAGTCAGTCTTGTCCGGCGCCGATGCGCTGATCATCTGCACCGAATGGCAACAGTTCAAGGCGCCGGACTTCGAGTTTATCCGCCAACGCCTGAACGCGCCGGTGATCTTCGATGGCCGCAACCTGTACGACGCGGACCGACTGGCGCGCATCGGTTTTACCTACTTCCCGATCGGTCGGGGTGAGTCGCGCAAGTTGCCGATGCCTTACCAGCAATGGCTGACCGAATCAGTGGTCGCTTAAACGTCATGCTCCCCCACTTGCGCCAACAGTCCCTCGCGCTGGGTCTGTTGGCGCTGATATTGTTCTGCGCAGGGATGTATCAGCAGCCGGCCATCGGCTTCGATTCGCGCTTCGTGCTGTTCGCCCAGGAAATGCTGCGCAACGGACCGTCATTTTTTCCGACGACCTACGGCCAGCCCTACGCAGACTATTCGGGCCTTTCAACGGTATTCATCTGGCTGCTTTCACTGCCGCTCGGCCAGGTCACCAGCCTGACCGCGTGGCTGCCGAGCGCCATCGCCGCAGCGGTCATCGTCACCTTGATGTACCGATTGCTGGCGCCCTACTCCACGCGTTGGGCGCTGCTGAGCATCGCCCTGATGCTGCTGACCAACACCTTCATCACCGAAACCCGCGCCGTTTCCCTCGACCTGATGCTGGCGGCCGTCGCGTTCAGCGTGTTCTACCTGGGTTATGCCGCCGATCACTTCGCGGCACCGCGCCGCCGGGGCCTGATCTTTGCCTTGCTGATGCTGGGCTTCTGGATTCGCGGCCCCATCGGCCTGGTGATTCCTGCGGGAATGCTCTGCAGCTATTTTCTGGTCAACCGCCAATG
Organism: Pseudomonas laurylsulfatiphila; assembly: GCF_002934665.1. Taxonomy (GTDB): domain Bacteria; phylum Pseudomonadota; class Gammaproteobacteria; order Pseudomonadales; family Pseudomonadaceae; genus Aquipseudomonas; species Aquipseudomonas laurylsulfatiphila. The sequence continues at coordinate 237,493 of NZ_NIRS01000002.1, forward strand.
GCGGCGGCTGTTTGTCTTCGGATTGCTGGCATCGGTGCTGTTGGCGATGTGTGTCGGTCTGTTGCTGTGGCTGGCCGACGTCAGCGGCGGCCCGGCCTTCTTGCAGGACGTGATTCGCATGCAGTTCATGGGACGCATGGACGGCAGTGAAGGCTCCAACGAAGTGTTGTATTACTTCACCAGCTCGATAGGCAATTACGCACTGGCCTGGCCCTTGGCAGTGCTGGCGCTGGTGGCGGTCGCAGCTTCTGGTCGACAACAGTCAGGCCCGGCATTGCGCCTGACGCTGTACTGCGCAGCCGCCGGGTTGATCGTGATGGTCGGCCTTTCCGTCCCACAGGCGAAAAAGGCCCGTTACCTGCTGCCGATGCTGCCCATGGCGGCGATCATTGCGGCTTACCCGTTCTACGCGGTGCAAGGTCGGCTGTTCAGTTGGCTGCGCGTATTGATGCAGGGCTTATGGCTGCTGATCCCGGGGCTGCTGATCGTGACCTTGCTGGTGGTACAGCGAAGATTCCCCGAAGACGTGGCTCACCTCGCTTCGTTGTTCATCATTCTCGGCGTGCTGCAAACGGTCGCCGTGGCAGCGTTCAAGCAACCCCGCTGGCGTGCACAGACTCTCGCTCTTTGCGCGGTCCTGGCACTGTGGTCGTTATACATCCTGCAGTTCGAGCCCATCCAGCGACAGCTTTACGACACCCGGACCTTCAGCCACGAAGCGTTCGAACTCGTGCAAAAAGACCCGGCCCCCCTGGTGATGCACGCGATGGGCAAGGATGCCAAAGCCATCAAGTTCATGGTCAACATCAATCAAGGCCTGCAACCGGAGTTCACCGATTCCCCCCAGGAACTTGATGCCCTCGAGGGTCCGGCGTGGCTAATGATGGACCTGAAGGTTTACAGGACACTGCAAGGCACGGCTATCGGTGCCTTGCCACCCGTGTTGAGCGGGCGTTTCGACAAGAATGATTTCGTGCTGCTGCACCTCAAGTCAATCCCGTAGCAACGACCGGGTGTCCGACTGCTAGAGTAGCGCTGACCTTGGGCTGATGCCGGCCCGATCGAATAAGGACATTCACGTCGTGACCCGTTACTCCCCCCTCATCCGCCGCCTGCTGATCTGCTCACTGACCATCGTCGTCAGCCGCGCCATCACCAGCCCGTTACTCACGTTGTTCGTCAGCGACAAGCTTGGCCTGAACCAGCAGGACGTCGGCTTGTTGCTCGGCATTGCGGTGTTCGTCGCCACCCTGCTCTCCCTCTACGGCGGCTACATCATCGATCGCTTCGAAAAACGCCGACTGCTTGTGCTGTCGATGGCGTCCAGCGCGGTCGGCCTGCTGTTACTGACCTTTGCCGAAAACCTCTACCTGACCACGATCACCCTGATCGTCACCGAAACCGCCTCGGCGCTGTTCCTGATCGGTTCGAAAGCCATTCTCAGCGACAACTTGCCCGTGGGCCAGCGGGCCAAGGCGTTTTCCTTGAGCTATACGCTCACCAACATTGGCTACGCTGTCGGGCCGATGCTTGGCGTGCTGATTGCCGGTGCCTTTGCGAGTGCGCCATTCCTGATCGCGGCGGCCATCGCTTTTTTCAGTATTTTCCTGATGACCGGCATTCCCGCGGATCCGGCCAAGGTACCTCTTGCCGGTCAGGCGCAGAGTTTTCTGAAAACCCTGATCACCCTGAAAAACGACCGCACCCTGATCATGTTCACCGCCGGTTGCCTGCTCAGCACCGTGGTGCACGGGCGATTTACGTTTTACCTGTCGCAGTACCTGCTGGTGACCAGTAATCCCCGGCACACCATGGAAATCATGGCCGCCCTGCTCGCCTGCAACGCCATCAGCGTGATCCTGTTGCAATACCAGGTCGGGCGTTTTCTCAAACGTGAGCAATTGCGCCAGTGGATTGTGGCTGGCACCGGCCTGTTCATCCTCGGCCTGATCGGTTTCAGCCTGGCGAACAGTCTGGTGAGCTGGTGCGTGGCAATGTTCATCTTCACCCTGGGTGAAATCATCATTTACCCGGCCGAGTTTCTCTTTGTCGACACCCTGGCTCCGGAAGAACTGCGGGGCAGTTACTACGGCGCACAAAACCTTGCTGCGCTTGGCGGCGCGGTGAGCCCGGTGATTTGCGGCTTCATGCTGATGCACACCCCGGCACCGACGATGTTTTATGCCTTGAGTGCGCTCGCAGCACTGGGCGGCCTGCTCTGCTACCTGAGTGGCCGAAGGGGCCATTTAAAGCAAAATTAATGCACTGAAAGATCATTAATATGAATTTGTCAGTAGCTGGATTGAACGGCACACTGTGCCTGTTCCTCCCCCAACAGTTGGAACACCTTCAAGGGCTTTCTGGGTTTCCCAGCTAAGCCCTTTTTTTAGGTTCTTCACTGGCGGGAGGTCACACGATCCCTTGTAGGAGCTGGCTTGCCAGCGATGGTCGTTAACGATAACGCGTGTGAACTGAATAAACGCAGCGCACTGGAGTCCATCGCCAGCAAGCTGGCTCCTACAGTTCCCGCGATTGCGTGAAAAAAAACTTTTTTACCTCGATTTTTTTTGCCGGAGTTTTCTCGCAATGCTTGCCCGCTGGTTGCCCGTCGCCATCAACACCCGCCCCACCGAATGGAGCCGCGCCGCCATCGGCATGGCCTTGGGCACGCTGCTCAGCGTCTGGCTCTGTAGCCAGGTGTTTGGCATTGAGGTGGCCCAGCACCTGATCGGCCCGCTGGGGGCCTCGGCGGTGCTGTTGTTTGCCGTGTCTTCGGGAGCGCTCGCACAGCCCTGGTCGATTCTGGGTGGCTACTTGTGTGCTGCAGTGATTGCGCTGCTGGTGGCCCATGTGTTGGGGCGAACCCTGGGGAGCGCCTGTCTGGCGGCGGGCATGGCGGTGTTGCTGATGTGTTGGTTGCGCTGCATGCATCCACCGGCCGGGGCATTGGCCCTGACCCTGGTGCTGGCGGATCCGGTGACCATTGCCATGGACTGGAAAGCCATAGAGCCGGTCATGCTCAGCGCAGCGACGATGCTGCTCTGCGCGCTTGCCTACAACAATCTGACCCGCGTTCGTTACCCCAAGGGCAGCAGCGAACCGGCCGTCATGATCCCGGCCGATCACCCGCCAGTCGACAGTCAGGCCATCACCGCCGAAGACCTGAAACTGGCGCTGGCTGACATGGAAGCCTTCTATGACGTCACGCCCGAGGACCTCGAACAACTGATCCAGGCCAGCCAATTGCACGCCAAACGCCGCAGCGTCGCCGAGGTGTTCGCCCCGCGTCCGTAAGCCCCTGTTCTGGTGCAATGCGGTTCACTTAAGGATGAACACTGTATCCGTGGCGAGGGAGCTTATTGTTCGCTCTATCTCTTAAGTAAACAGCATTACTGTTCTGGAGGATCTTTTGCCGTGGCCGGGCGGTTCTGGCATCCTGCGCCTCCATTTTCCGACCCGGCCCGCCTTCTGGCACGCAAACCACCATGACCGCCTCCGAAAAAGCCCCCGCGCCACGTAACAATGACCTGATCTACGGCCTCGATGACCGCCCGCACCTGACCGCCACCGTCTTCGCCGCCCTGCAACACGTGCTGGCGAGTTTCGTCGGCATCATCACCCCGACGCTGATCATGGGCAGCGCCCTGGGCCTGCAAAGCGAAATTCCCTATCTGATCAGCATGGCGCTGTTCGTCTCAGGCCTGGGCACCTTCGTCCAGGCGCGGCGCTTTGGCCCGGTGGGTTCGGGCCTGTTGTGCCTGCAAGGCACCAGTTTCTCGTTCATCAGTGTGATTCTCAGTGCCGGCTTCATGGTCAAGGCCCGGGGCGGCGGCACCGACGAGATTCTCTCGACCATCTTCGGCGTGTGTTTTTTTGCCGCGTTCATTGAAGTGGTGTTGAGCCAGTTCATCGGCAAACTGCGCATGCTGATCACCCCGGTGGTGACCGGGACGATCATCACGCTGATGGGGTTGTCGCTGATCAAGGTGGCCATGACCGACATCGCCGGCGGGTTTGGCGCCCAGTACCTGGGGGCTGCCAGTCACCTGGCCCTGGCGGCGCTGGTGCTGGGAACCATCGTGGTGTTGAACCGGGTAGACGTGCCGTTTCTGCGCCTGGGGGCGATTGTCATCGGCCTGACCCTCGGTTACGGGGTGGCCTGGCTCACGGGCCAGGTGGATTTCAACGGTCTGCCGGAAGTTCCGCTGATGAGCGTACCGGTGCCTTTCAAGTACGGTTTTTCCTTCGATTGGGTGGCGTTCATTCCGGTGGCGGTGATCTTCCTCGTTTCGCCATTGGAGGCGGCCGGTGACCTCACGGCCAACTCGATGATTTCCCGGCAACCGGTCAAAGGCCCGGTGTACATACGCCGGATCAAGTCCGGCCTGCTCGCCGATGGCCTCAACTCGGCCATGGCGGCGGTGTTCAACAGCATGCCAATGGTGACCTTCGCCCAGAACAACGGGGTGATCCAGCTCACGGGCGTGGCCAGTCGTTACGTGGCGTTTTTCATTGCCGGTTTGCTGGTGGTGCTGGGCCTGTTCCCGATGATCGGCGCGGTACTGCAACTGATGCCCAAACCAGTGCTGGGCGGCGCGGAGCTGGTGATGTTCGGCACCGTCGCCGTGGCCGGGATCAAGATTCTCGCCGAGGCCGGCCTGCATCGGCGCAACATGCTGATCGTAGCGATTTCCATCGGCATGGGCCTGGGGGTGGCCGCCGTGCCGGAAGTCTTGCGTGAACTGCCCAAGGCCCTGCACAACATTTTCGAATCGCCCATCACCGTCGGCGCGCTGTGCGCTATCGTTCTTAATATCTTCCTGCCTGAGGAGTTCATCGAGCTGGAAGAGGACGAATTCGATCCGGAGGCCTCCGTGCTTCAGGTGATGCAGAACCCCGATGTGACCACCAGGGATGAACCCGCAAAGGCTGCGGTGGTCGCACCGTAAAACCGCCGGACGGGCTCAGGGGCTGAGCCGGTGGCGGTACAGCCCTTTTCAGATGAGAGCACGTCCATGCGCAGCGTTCACGCGGTCCTGATTTCCCTCCTGCTCTGCCTGAGCGCCTGTTCCTCGCTGCCCAATCGAGACCCGCTGAAAATCAACGTCGTGGGTATCGAGCCCCTGCAGGGCGAGGGCATGGAAGTACGCTTTGCCGTGACAATCCGCGTGCAGAACCCCAATGACTACAACCTCACCTACAGCGGCGTCGCCCTGGATCTGGACATCAACGGCCAGCCATTCGCCTCGGGCGTCACCGATGAGAGGGGCGAGATCGGGCGTTTTTCCGACACCGTCGTGAGCGTGCCGGTCAGCGTTTCGGCATTTTCGTTCATCCGCCAGACCTATGGCATCAGCCAGATGAAAACCCTCAACAACATGCCTTACATCCTGCGCGGCAAGCTGTCGGGCGGGCTGTTCAACACGATGCGTTTCGTCGACAGCGGTACACTCAATCTGCCGGGATCGACCACTGGCAGCCGCTAGCGATAGAGGGTCAGGCTGGCGCTGAATCTACTCGACGTCATTGAGAATCAGGCTGCGGTAATGCCCCGGATTTGACCCCGACCACTTGCGAAAGGCCTTGTAGAACGAACTGGTGTCAGCGAACCCGAGCCGCGTGGCGATTTCGCTGAAGCTGATCGCCGGCTCGGCCAGCCAGACGATCGCCAGCTCCTTGCGCACGCTGTCCTTTAGACCTTGATAGGTTTGCCCTTCTTCGGCCAGCCGGCGGCGCAAGGTCGATGCCGACATGCACAGGCGTTGCGCCAAGGCCTCGGTTTCCGGCCAGTGCTCGGCCGGCAGGTGACGCAGATCGTGTTTGATACGGCTGGCCAGGCTCTGCGGATCACGGTATTTCACCAGGATGTTCGCCGGCGCGAGGGCCAGGAATCGCTTGAGCTCTTCGGGGCTGCGCTTGATCGGCAGATCCAGGCAATCGGCGGAGAAAATCATCCGCGTACGCGGCCGGTCGAAACGCAGGTTCTCGGAAAACATCACCTGATAGTCATCACAGAAATCCGGTTTCGAACAGCGCAGTTCAATGGCCAGAATCGGAATCCGCCGCCCTGCCAGCCAGCAGGCAACGCCGTGGACGATCATCCAGTAGGTGAAATAGGTGAAGGCCCGGCGTGGCTCCCTGTCGTCTTCGAGCAAGACGATTTCCGCCAGGCTTTGCTGACGCACCAACTGCGCCGGCAGGTGTTCGAGGATCAGCGACAGAAACGCCAGGCCGCCAGCCAGTCCCGCCGCCACGTTGGGTTGGAGCATGGCGCTGCGACACAGGAATGCGAAGCTGCCGGATTTGAGTTTGCGTGGGTCCATGCCAAAAAACTCGTCATCCCCACGCCGTGCCAGCAGCCGCCACAGGCGCGCATAAGCGGTGGCTGGAACCCGGGCGTCGGCGTTATCCAACAGCCGCGGGTCGATGCCGACCTTGATCAACACCTCGTCCTTGTCGATGCCTGGTGCGCAGCTTTGCAACAGTGCTTCACGCACCAGTTGGATGGAGATGGTGTCTTTTTCCGACATGGATTGCGGCAAGCCCTGTTCTTGTTCGAGTGGGGGCATATTAGCTGAAACCGCCCATTGAACGCAGATCCCCCTTGCTCGCGATGGACGTTCGGCCTCACGAGGGGGCAAGAAGATCAAAAGATCGCAGCCTGCGGCAGCTCCTACATTGACCGGGTACACCGCCAATATGGTGGACGAACAAAAACCCCGTAGGAGCTGCCGCAGGCTGCGATCTTTTGATCTTCTCCCACAGGAGGCGGCACTGATCTTCAGGATCGTTCAGCTTAGGTTCAGGTAATTGTCAATCAATACCATATAGGAATGAATGTCATTATGTTACAACTTAGCTCCCTAACTAAGTTCGAGACGCCGCTCAATGCTGGTTCCTTTTCTGATCATGCTGCGCGAGGGTGTCGAGGCTGCGTTGATCGTTGGCATCATCGCCAGTTACCTCAAACAGACCGGTCGCGGCCAATGGCTGCTGGCGATGTGGATCGGGGTGTTTCTTGCCGTCACGCTCGCCCTGCTGGTGGGCGGTGGCCTGGAACTGGTCAGTGCCGAGTTTCCGCAAAAACAACAGGAGCTGTTTGAAGGCATCGTTGGACTGGTCGCCGTCGGCATTCTCAGTTCCATGGTGTTCTGGATGCGCAAGGTGGCGCGCTCGATCAAGCATTCGCTGCACCAGTCCCTCGACCACGCTTTGACCGGCTCCGGGCACCAGGTGATTGCGCTGATCGCCATGGTGTTTTTCGCCGTGGCCCGCGAAGGCCTGGAAACGGTGTTCTTCCTGCTCGCGGTATTCCAGCAAAGCCAGGGCCCGGCGGCACCGATTGGCGCCCTGCTCGGCCTGGTCCTGGCCATCGTCATCGGCTTCCTGATCTACAGCGGCAGCATGCGCCTGAACCTGGCGGCGTTTTTCCGCTGGACCGGTCTGTTCATCCTCGTGGTAGCGGCCGGCATCCTCTCCAACTCGGTGCAGGCGCTGCATGAAGCCGGGCTCTGGAACCACCTGCAAACCGTGCTGTTCGACTTCAGCGCAACGCTGCCGATGGACGGCCCAATGGGCTCGGTGCTGGCCGGCATGTTCGGGTACCAGGACGCTCCGACCGTCAGCACCCTGGGTGCGTATCTGATCTATCTGCTGGTGGCGCTGGTGATGTTCTTTTCCCCGGCCGGCGCACCCGCCAGGCAACCCTCTTCCGCTTCCAGCCAGTAAGGGCTCCCATGCCAAATCAAGCCACACCCCAGGCATCCCCGCCCCGCGCCTTGCGCTGGGCGGTGGCCGGCTCGGTGATCCTGATGATCGCCGCCGGTGGCCTGTTCTACTACGCCGCGCAAAGGGCGGCGGCCAAGCGCCAGGCCAATCACGATGAAGTGCTGGTGACCATTGACCCGCACAGTTGCGAACCCAATGCCCTGACCGTTGCGGCCGGGCGTGCGAGCTTTCGCATCGTCAACCGCTCCGACCGCGCCGTGGAATGGGAAATCCTCGACGGCGTGCTGGTGATCGAAGAACGGGAAAACATCGCCCCCGGCTTGAGCCAGGTCATCAACGCCAACCTGTCACCCGGTGACTACAGCATCACTTGCGGCCTGTTGAGTAACCCGCGCGGGACCTTGCATGTCACGCCAACGGCTGCCTCCGACGCTGCCGCCAACGCCAGGCCGTCGATGCTGGCGTTCGTCGGGCCGCTGTCGGAGTTCCGCGTGTACCTGAACAGCCAGAGCAACGCACTGATCAAGGCGGTCACCGCCCTGCAGCAAGCCATCGAGTCCGGAGACCTGAGCCAGGCGCAAGCCCTGTATGTGCCGGCGCGCATCGCGTATCAGCAGGTGGCGCCTGCCGCGCAACGCCTGGCGGAACTGGACAACGCCATCAATGCCCGCGCCGACTATTTCGAAAAGCGCGAGCAGGACCCGGACTTCACCGGTTTTCACCGCCTCGAGTACGCGCTGTTCCAACAACGCAACCTTGAAGGTCTGGCGCCGATTGCCCAGCGTCTGCTGACAGACGTCACCAGGCTCAAACAACAACTGCTGGCCCAGTCACTGCCACCGGAGCAACTGGTCAGCATCATGGTGCGCAACCTCAACAGCCTGGCCGATGTACGCGCCGGCAGCGGCGAAGAAGAACGCTACAGCCATAGCGACCTGAACGGCTTCGCCGCCAACCTCGACGCCACCCGCAAAGTCGTCGACCTGTTGCGTCCGTTGCTGAGCAAATCCGCGGCCGGCTTGCTGCCAGACATCGACGAGGCCCTCAACGCTTTCGACACCGAACTCAATGGACTCCAGGTCGGCAACGGTTACGCCAGCTACGACAGCGTCGACGCCGAACAGCGCAAGCAGGTCGCCGACAAGGCCAAGGCACTGGCCGCCGCACTCGATGGAATCGATCCCGCCCTTGGCCTTTCCGGCCTGTAAGCAGAAGACGTTAACCGATGAACGATCCAGAGCAATTCAACCTCCAGCGCCGTCGCGTCCTGATGGGCATGGGCGCCGCCGGTGTCGCCCTCGCCGGCTCAGCGCTCAGTTGCCCGGCCATGGCCGCCAGCTCGGCGCAAGTCACCGAAGCGCCGAGCAGCGACAAAACCTTCGAACGCCACGCGTTCCATGGCCAGCACCAGACCGGCATCGTCACCCCGCGCCCGGCGGCCGGCATGCTGGTGTCCTTCGATGTGTTGGCCAGCGACCGTGAAGACCTTGAGCGGCTGTTCCGCACCCTGAACCAGCGCATTGCGTTCCTGATGCAGGGCGGCCCGGTGACCCAGGTCGACCCGAAGCTGCCGCCGGTGGACTCGGGCATCCTCGGGCCGGTCGTGACCCCGGACAACCTGACCGTTACGGTGTCGGTGGGCGCATCGCTGTTCGATGAGCGCTTCGGACTGGCCGACGCCAAGCCCAAGCGGCTGGTGCGCATGGTCGGCTTCCCCAACGACGCGCTGGAAGCCGATTACTGCCATGGCGACTTGAGTATCCAGTTCTGCGCCAACACCACCGACACCAACATCCACGCCCTGCGTGACATCGTGAAAAACCTGCCGGACCTGCTGCTGGTGCGCTGGAAACAGGAAGGCAGCGTGCCGCCCCAGGCCCCGGCGAAACCCGGTGTGCCGGCACAGAGCGCGCGCAATTTCCTCGGTTTCCGCGACGGGTCGGCCAACCCTGATTCCAACGACGCCAAGGCCATGGAGCACATCGTCTGGGTGCAGCCCGGTAGCGATGAACCGGCGTGGGCCGTCAACGGCAGCTATCAGGCGGTGCGGATCATCCGCAATTTCGTCGAACGCTGGGACCGCACGCCGTTGCAGGAACAGGAAAGCATTCTCGGCCGGGTCAAGAGCACCGGTGCACCCATGGGCGGAGCCCACGAATCCGAAGTGCCGGACTACGGCAAAGACCCGCAAGGCAAGCTGACCCGACTCGACGCGCACATTCGCCTGGCCAACCCGCGCACTGCCGCGTCCCGGGCCAACCTGATCCTGCGCCGGCCGTTCAACTACTCCAACGGCGTGAACAAGAACGGCCAGCTCGACATGGGCCTACTGTTCATCTGTTATCAGGCCGACCTGGAAAAAGGCTTCATCACCGTGCAAACGCGGCTCAACGGCGAACCACTGGAGGAATACCTCAAGCCGGTCGGCGGCGGCTATTTCTTCACCTTGCCCGGTGTCACCAGCGACCAGGATTTCATCGGTCGTTCGCTGCTCGATGCCACGTCCCCGAAAACAACTGCCTGACCACAACAACCCTCACGGAACCGTCCCATGAAGAAGTCACCCCTCGCGCTAATGCTGACCCTTGGCTTGCTCAACACTCCGCTTTCGGCTTTCGCTGCAACGGCGCCGCTGGACCTGGTGGGGCCGGTTTCGGACTACAAGATTTACGTGACCGAGCAACTGGATGAACTGGCCAGCCACACCCGGCAATTCACCGACGCCGTGAAAAAAGGCGACCTGGCCACCGCGCAAAAACTCTATGCGCCGACTCGCGTCTACTACGAGTCGATCGAGCCGATTGCCGAGCTGTTCAGTGACCTGGATGCGTCCATCGACTCCCGCGTCGACGATCACGAAAAAGGCGTGAAGGCCGAAGACTTCACCGGATTCCACCGCCTCGAATACTCGCTGTTCTCGGAAAAAAGCACCCAGGACCTGGGCGAACTGGCGGACGGCTTGGACAAAGACGTGAAAGACCTGCAAACCCGCGTGGCCGGTCTGACCTTCCCGCCCGAGAAAGTCGTGGGCGGTGCCGCCGCGCTGCTCGAAGAAGTCGCGGCGACCAAGATCTCCGGTGAAGAAGACCGCTACAGCCACACCGACCTGTATGACTTCCAGGGCAACATCGACGGCGCGAAGAAGATCGTCGACCTGTTCCGTTCGCAAATCGGGAAGCAGGATGCGGCGTTCGTGGCCAAGGTCGACAAGAACTTCGCCACCGTGGACAGGATCCTGGCCAAGTACAAAACCTCGGACGGCGGATTCGAGACCTACGACAAAGTGAAGGATGCCGACCGCAAGGCACTGGTCGGGCCGGTCAATACCCTGGCTGAAGATCTGTCCACGTTGCGTGGCAAGCTGGGTCTGAACTGACAGTCCGCGTTGTCGGTAAAAAGATCGCAGCCTTCGGCAGCTCCTACATTGACCTGTGTAGGAGCTGCCGAAGGCTGCGATCTTTTGATTTTAATCTTTAAAGAATCCGGTACAGCAACCGCTCGATCCGCACACGACTCACGCGCTTGAGGAACTTGGCCACGCCCATCGGATATTCGGCAAGGGTTTCCAGGTTCTGGAAGTGCTCGATTCGCCGGGTGTGCTGGAAGATCTCCGCCAGTTCAAGGCGGCGCGGCTCCAGCCATTCGCCGTGTGGATCATCGATCAACAAGGCGTTTTCCAGATCAAGCCGGAACGCCCGCGGGTTGAGGTTATTGCCAGTCAGCAAGGTATAGCGCCGGTCGATCCACATGCCCTTGAGGTGATAGGTGTTGTCACCATCACGCCACAGGTGCAGGTTCAACTGACCGCTGTCGATGTTGCGCTGATGACGCTTGGCAAACCGGCGCAAGCTGATTTCGTACAGGTACGGCAGCGCCGATATGACCCGGAACGGTTCGCTCGGCGGAATGTAGAAGTCATTGGCCGTCTTGTCACCGACCACGATGTCGATCTTCACCCCACGGGCCAGCGCGCGGTTGATCTCGCGGATGATCGCCAGTGGCAGGTTGAAATACGGCGTGCAAATGGTCAGTTGCTGCTGGGCGCTGGCAATCAGCTCGCAGATCACCCGGTTCAGCGGATTGTTCTTGCCGACGCCGAGCAGCGGGCTGACGGACAGACCGGTCCGGTCGGTGGAGCCTCGCGTGGTGTCGTACGCCGCGTGCTTGAGCCGGCTGCGCAGGTCGCCGATGTCATTGCGCAGGCTACGGGTGGTCGGCAGGTTCGGCAGGTCGAGGCGGTGCACCGCTTTGGAGGCCACCAGGCCGTGCTGCACCAGGTGCTGCATCGAATCGGCCAGTTCGCGATTGCGCAGCAGGTGATAGCGGTCGTAGCGGTACTTGTCGAGCTTGTGCAGGTACACGTTGTTCAGGCTCGCGCCGCTGTAGATCACGCAGTCATCGATCACGAAGCCTTTGAGGTGCAGCACACCGAACAGTTCGCGGGTTTGTACCGGGACGCCATAGATCGGCACTTCACTTGCGTGGGTGCGGGTCATCTCCTGGTACCAGGCCGAGTTGCCCGGTTGCTTGCCGGCACCGATCAGGCCGCGCTGGGCGCGCAGCCAGTCGACGACCACCACCACGTCCAGTTCCGGACGCGCCAGTTTGGCCGCGTGCAAGGCATCGAGAATTTCCTGGCCGGCTTCATCCTGTTGCAGGTACAGCGCAACGATGTAAATGCGCCGGGTCGCGCTGGCGATTTGCTCAAGCAGGCAACGACGGAATTCGGCAGCGCCGGAGAGAATGCCGACGGCATCGGCCGTCAGCGGGAAACTGCGCAGCTTGGGCAGCAGGGAGCGTTTGAAAAGCGACGGCATAGGGCTCGCAATGGGTCGAATCCGAAGAACCTGAGAGCTTACACCATCGCTGGGTTCGGGTCTTGTTGCTGTCTGCCCTGACGTCATCGCCGGCAAGCCGGCTCCTACAAGGGGAACGCGGTCAATCTGTAGGAGCTGGCTTGCCAGCGATGACAATCTTCAGGTCGCGCAAAAATAACAATTGACCAAGGAGAACGATCGTTCTACTGTTAGCCCCATGAGCGAAATCAATAGCAACGACACACGCGACATCATTCTGGATGTCACCGAAAAGTTGATCTACAAAAGTGGCATTGCCGCCACTGGCATGGATCTCCTGGTGAAAACCGCCGGTGTCTCCAGAAAAAGCATTTACCGCTACTTCGCCAACAAGGACGAACTGGTCGTGGCCGCCCTGCAACGCCGCGATCAGCGCTGGATGCACTGGTACCGCAGCGAAGTCGGCCAGGCACCGACCCCGGCCGGGCGGCTGCTGAACCTGTTTACCGTACTCAAGTCGTGGTTCGCCTCCGAAGGCTTCCGTGGCTGTGCCTTCATCAACACCAGTGGCGAAACCGGCGACCCGCAAGACCCGGTGCGCCTGGTCGCCAAAGAGCATAAACAGAAGCTGCTCGACTACGTGTGCGAGTTGTGTACCGAACATGGCGCCGAGGATCCGCAGAGGCTGGCCAGACAGCTGCTGATCCTGATCGATGGTGCCATTACCGTGGCGCTTGTAACGGGTGATCACAGTGCCGCCGATAATGCGCAATGCATGGCGCGCAAGTTATTGGACCTGTAGCAACCTGATCAAGCTCGACAATTGTTTTGACTTTAACTTGATACGGAGACTTGAAATGTCTAATGCCGAAGTTCGTCCGCCATTGCCCCCTTTCACCCGTGAATCGGCCATTGAAAAAGTTCGCCTGGCTGAGGATGGCTGGAACTCCCGTGATCCGCAACGCGTGTCCCTGGCCTACACCCTGGACACCCAGTGGCGAAACCGCGCCGAGTTCGCCTATAACCGCGAAGAAGCCAAAGGCTTCCTGACCCGCAAATGGGCCAAGGAGCTGGATTATCGACTGATCAAGGAACTCTGGGCCTTTACCGACAACCGCATCGCCGTGCGTTATGCCTATGAATGGCACGACGACTCGGGCAACTGGTTCCGCTCCTATGGCAACGAAAACTGGGAGTTCAACGAGGACGGCCTGATGGCCCGCCGCTTCGCCTGCATCAACGACATGCCGATCAAGGAAAGCGAGCGCAAGTTCCACTGGCCGCTGGGGCGTCGGCCTGACGATCATCCGAGCCTGTCGGATCTGGGTCTGTAAACACTCACTGTAGGAGCTGCCGCAGGCTGCGATCTTTTGATCTTGATTTTTTAAGATCAAAAGATCGCAGCCTGCGGCAGCTCCTACATACAGAGCGATCGACAGATCCCATGCAGTGGGATCGACGGATCGCGAGCTAAGCGGTCGCCGTCGGAAGGGGTTATGGGTAATATGTCGCCCCTTCCCTGCAGCCCTTTCTGCACCCGCCGAATAAGCCGATCCCATGCCTTTCGAACTCAGCGTTGACCTCTCCACCCTGGCCATCCTGGCCCTTGTCGCTTTTGTTGCCGGTTTCATCGACGCCATCGCCGGTGGCGGTGGTCTGTTGACCACCCCGGCCTTGTTGACCGCCGGCCTGCCGCCGCACTTGGTGCTGGGCACCAACAAGCTCAGTTCGACCTTCGGCTCGGCGATTGCCAGTTTCACCTTCTACCGCCGCAAGCTGTTCCACCCCGCGCAATGGGTGCACGCCATCGTCGGTACCCTGGTCGGCGCGCTGACCGGTGCCGTGGTCGCGCACTACCTGCCGGCGGAATGGCTGAACAAAATGCTGCCGGTGATCGTCTTCGCCTGCGGTGTCTATCTATTGTTTGGCGGTACGCCGAAAGCGCCAACGGACAGCGATGCACCGATCAAGAAAAAGTGGCAGTCGACCCAGGGCTTCAGCCTCGGTTTCTATGACGGCGTGGCCGGTCCCGGCACGGGCGCGTTCTGGACCGTGAGCAGCCTGTTGCTCTACCCCATCGACCTGGTGAAGGCCAGCGGCGTGGCGCGCAGCATGAACTTCGTCAGCAACGCGGCGGCGCTGTCGATCTTCATCTTTTCCGGTCAGGTGGACTGGATCATCGGCCTGTGCATGGGCTCGTCATTGATGGTCGGCGCCTTCTTCGGCGCCCGCACCGCCATCAGCGGCGGCGCGAAATTCATTCGTCCGGTGTTCATCACCGTGGTGTTGGGCCTGACCGTGCGCCTAGCCTGGCAGCACTGGTTCAGCGTGGCCTAAACGCCGCGCCACGTAGACGTCGATCAGGTAACGGGCAATCGAGCGCGACGCCGGCAACGGCGGCAGCGCGTGCACGTTGAACCACTGGGCGTCTTCGATCTCGTCCTCCTGGCAAACGATCTCGCCACTGGCGTATTCGGCATGAAAGCCGAGCATCATCGAGTGCGGGAACGGCCAGCATTGGCTGCCCATGTACTGGATGTTCCTGACCTCGATGCTCACCTCTTCACGAACCTCGCGAATCAGGCAGTCCTCGGCCGATTCGCCCGGCTCGGCAAACCCGGCCAGGGTGCTGTAGACCCCCGGCACAAACCGTGGCGAACGCCCCAGCAGAATCTCGTCACCACGGGTCACCAGTACGATCATGCTCGGTGAAATCCGCGGGTAATAGCGCAAGTCACACGGCTCGCAGTACATCGCCCGCTCACGCACCACCTGATGGGTCGCCTGGCCGCAATTGCCGCAAAAGCGGTGTTCGCGGGCCCAGGTGCCGATCTGTGCGGCGTAACCGAGCACCTTGTAGACCGTGTGATCGCCTTCGAGCATGAACGCCCGCAAGCCTTTCCAGTTGCAGCCCGGCACTTCGCTTTGACTGCGCAGCTCCAGCAGATAGACCGGCTCGCCATCGAGATGACCGATGCCATGCTCGGCGAGAATCGACAGGTCCTGACGCTTCAACCATTCGCGTGGAAACAGTGCGCCATTGTCATCGAACAGAAAGCCTTCGGGGCTGCGCGCGACGGCCCAGCCGCCGGGTTGGTCGGTATCCAGTACTGCAGTGGTCCAGCGAGGAATCATGGTTAATCAATCCAGAAATTCGGGTTTCTGTTTGCTCATATGGGCGGCCATGGCCACGCGCAGATCGGTGGATTGCAGCATGGCGGCGTTCCAGGTGGCGATGTATTCGAGGCCGTCATCGATGCGATGGTCACGCATGTAGCTGATCATCTCCTTGGTGCCGGTGACGGCGATCGGCGACTTGCCGGCGATTTCGCGGGCAATCCCCATGACGCCGTCGAGCAGGCTGGCGTTGTCGCTGTAGATGCGATTGACCAGGCCCATGCTCCGCGCTTCGTCGGCGCCAAAGGTGCGACCAGTGTAAGCCAGTTCGCGCAGCATGCCGTCACCGATGATCCGCGGCAAGCGTTGCAGCGTACCCACGTCGGCGGCCATGCCGATGTCGATTTCCTTGATCGAGAACTGTGCGTCCTCGGCGGCATAACGCATGTCGCACGCGGCAATCAGGTCGATGGCGCCACCCAGGCAGTAGCCCTGAATCGCTGCAAGCACCGGTTTGCGGCAGTTGTCGACGGCATTGAACGACGCTTGCAGGGTAAGGATCTTGCGCCGCAACAGGCGCGCATTGCGGCCGACGTCCTTGCCCAGTTCATTGGCCACACCGGCCAGCATCATCAGGTCGATACCCGAGGAGAAATGCTTGCCTGCGCCGCTGAGGACCACCACGCGCACTTCATCGGTGTCATCGATCCACTGGAAGATCTCGACGATCTCGCTCCAGAACGCAGCGTTCATCGAGTTGATCTTCTCCGGTCGGTTGATCTGCACATGGGCGATTTTATCGACCAGTTCGACGTTGAACGCGCTGTACTGAGACATTCCATTGATCCTTTTGCGGGCAGAAAACGAGGCCCGAACTATAACAAGGCATCGCGACCGGCAGTAAGGCAGTGGTTCAGCCAAATCCGGGACTTAGCGCGCGCACCACATTGGTGCGCGACCGCCCGATCACGTCGCACATTCATGTGACTGCCCGGTGACTTTTTGAGGCCAAAACGCAAAAAAACATGCACTTCGTCGGGGCGTTTGCACCTCGATCAGGCACGTCCGTACCGTTACAAACCGATTGTCGAACAATTTTGCCATCTGCCCTTTACCGCTCTAAGTTCTGGCCTAGACTCATTTTCTCAAAGCGAAACCGGGCGGTCATAAAGTGGAAAAATAGTCGAAACTTTTTCCATTCCCGATCGGTCCTCTGACAAGAAGGTGCGTTGCGACTGGTGCAATCTTTGCAACGGCTCATTCACCCCTTTTGCTTCGACGCATCGGGCAGCGCTTGCTCACTGATGCGCAGCGCTTTTGCGCCCGGCCACGGGAATTGGCCATGAAACACCGTTTGCCAGACCTAAGAATTAGATCAACAGCACGGGAGATTCATATGATCAGTACGGCTTTGGAAATACAGGGAGAACGTGCTCATCAGGTCGGCGAATCGAGCGCCGTAACTGCCGCGAACACCCAACCCGTCAGCGTGCCCGGCACCAGGCCCCTGACCCCGGCAGCCCACCAGAATCCGAACCGTAAGAAAGTGTTGTTCGTGACCTCGGAAATTGCCGACCTGGTGAAGACCGGTGGCCTGGGCGACGTTTCCGCTGCACTGCCACGGGCCATGGCCCATCTGCACGATGTGCGGGTGTTGATCCCGGGTTACCCGCAGGTGCTGCACAGCGAGAACCCCATTCATATCATCGGTGAACTCGGCGGTCATGCCGCGTTGCCACCGTGCAAGATCGGGCGCATGGACATGCCCGATGGTTTGGTCATTTACGTACTGATCTGCCCCGAACTCTACGAGCGCGAAGGTTCACCCTACGGCGCCAACAACGGCCGCGACTGGCCGGACAACCATATCCGTTTCGCCCGACTGGGCCTGGCGGCGGCCGACATCGCCGCCAACCTCGCGCAAATCCACTGGTGCCCGGACCTGGTGCACGCCCACGACTGGCCGGCCGGCCTGGCCCCGGCCTACATGCATTGGCGCGGACAACGCACACCAACCCTGTTCACCATTCACAACCTGGCGTATCAAGGCGTGACCAGCCTGGGTTCGTGCCCCGAACTGGGCATTCCCCATCACGCGCTGCAACAGGAAGGCATGGAGTTCTACGGCAAGATGTCGTTCCTCAAGGCCGGCATGGCCTACTCGAGCCACATCACCACCGTCAGCGCGACCTACGCCCAGGAAATCACCACCCCGGATTTCGGCTGCGGACTCGACGGTTTCCTCGCTGCCAAGACCCAGCAAGGCCTGCTCAGCGGGATTCCCAACGGCATCGATGAAAGCTGGGATGCGGCGACCGACCCGCACCTGTTCTGCCCGTTCAGCATCGGCGATTGGGATGGCAAGGCGGTGAACGCCGCCCATGTGCGCGAACTGTTCGGCCTGCAAGACTCCGAAGGGCCGCTGTTTGCCGTGGTGTCGCGCCTGGTCTATCAGAAGGGCCTGGACCTGACCGAAGCGGTCTCCGAATACATCGTCAAATCCGGTGGCCAGATCGCGATCATCGGCCGTGGCGAGCCGGAAGAAGAACAGTCGATGCGCGAACTGGCCCTGCGTTTCCCCGGGCAGATCGGCGTGCGCATCGGCTTTAATGAAACCGATGCCCGGCGCATGTTCGCCGGCAGCGACTTTCTGCTGATGCCTTCGCGTTACGAACCTTGCGGCCTGAGCCAGATGTACGCCCAGCGCTTCGGCTCGTTGCCGGTGGCGCGCAATACCGGTGGCCTGGCCGACACCATCGAAAACGGCGTGACCGGCTTCCTGTTCGATGAATCAACGGTGCAGAGCTACCAGGAAGCCCTGAGCCGCGCGTTCAAGGTGTTCGCCTTCCCCGACCTGCTGCACGCCATGCGCTGCCGGGCCATGGCAGCGCCGTTCAACTGGTGCAAGGCGGTCGAACCCTACGCCGAACTCTATGAACAGCTTGTGGCGAAAGCGTTGGGGAAATCGAACAAACAGTAAGAGGCTTTCAAGATGCCGTTACGGACCCTTGAGACCTGGCCCCACGGCGCAATCATGCTGGACGCAGAGCACACGCGATTCGCGTTGTGGGCGCCAGATGCGTTTTACGTCAGTGTCGAACTGGAACATGGACAGTCCTTGCCGTTGCTGCCCCAGGCCGACGGCTGGTTCGTGAGCAACATCCGATGCGCGGCGGGCACCCGTTACCGCTACAGCATCGACGGCGAACTGGAAGTGCCCGACCCGGCTTCCCGCGCTCAGGATGGCGATATCGACCGACACAGCGTGGTGATCGATCCGCTGGCCTATGCCTGGCAACACAGTGCCTGGTCGGGACGGCCGTGGAACGAAGCGGTGATCTACGAATTGCACGTCGGTGCCCTCGGCGGCTTCAGTGCCGTCGAGCAGCACCTGGCGCGCCTGGTCGAGCTGGGCATCACCGCGATCGAACTGATGCCCATTGCGCAGTTTCCCGGTGAGCGCAATTGGGGCTATGACGGCGTCCTGCCCTACGCGCCCCAGGCTTCATACGGGTCACCCGAGCAGCTCAAACACTTGATCGACACCGCCCACGGTCATGGCCTGGCGGTGATTCTCGACGTGGTCTACAACCACTTCGGTCCGGATGGCAATTACTTGCATCGTTATGCCAAGGGCTTCTTTCGCGAAGACAAACAGACGCCGTGGGGCGCGGCCATCGATTTTCGCCGCCGCGAAGTACGGGACTTCTTCATCGAAAACGCCTTGATGTGGCTGCTCGAATACCGTTTCGACGGTTTGCGCCTGGACGCGGTGCACGCCATTGAAGATCCGGATTTCCTCCAGGAACTGGCGCAACGGGTGCGCCAGCAGACGGGACCGGCGCGACATGTGTGGCTGATGGTGGAGAACGAACACAATCAGGCCGGACTGCTCGAACAGGGTTACGACGCGCAGTGGAACGATGACGGCCACAATGCCCTGCATGTGTTACTGACCGGCGAAACCGAGGCCTATTACGCCGACTACGCGCAAAACCCCACCGAACAACTGGCGCGTTGCCTGAGCCAGGGTTTCGTGTTCCAGGGTCATATCAATCGCCATGGCGTGGCACGCGGTGAACCCAGCGGGCACTTGCCACCCGGCGCCTTCATCCTGTTCCTGCAGAACCATGATCAGATCGGCAACCGGGCCTTCGGCGAGCGCCTGCATCAACTCGCTCACCCGCAAGCGCTGCGGGCCGCCACGGTGTTGCTGCTGTTGTCGCCGATGATTCCGCTGCTGTTCATGGGTGACGAATTCGCCGTCGAGCAACCCTTCCTGTTTTTCACCAGCCATCACGGTGAGTTGGCCAAGTTGGTACGAGACGGCCGGCGCAACGAGTTCGCGGCATTCAGCGTGTTTGCCGACCCACTCCTGCGCGAACACATTCCTGACCCGAACGATCCGCAGACATTTTCAGCGTCCCGCCCTGTCCTGCCTTCGACCGGCCATACTGAGATGCACGACCTGTATCGCCGGCTGTTGCAGATCCGTCACCGGCTCCTCATCCCCCGCTTGCCGGGCACCCAGGCACTGGGGGCTGACGAGCTGGGCGAAGGCGCGGTCAGTGCCGCCTGGCGCTTGGGCGATGGCAGCGAGCTGCGCATTGACCTGAACCTCAGCGACAAGCCCGTAGTCCACACCTCACAGACCGGTGCTGCGCGGGTGTTCGAATACCCGCCACAGAGCGCCGATCTGCTGGACCAGGGCACCCTTGCCCCGTATTGCGCGCTTGTCAGCCTCACCGCCGCAGCCCCTTTGCTAGTTCGTATGGAGAGCGTCCATGAGTGATGCGCAACTGGAAATTCTGGCCAGCCGTGCCGGCCTCGCGGTCGACTGGATCGACGCCAACGGCCGCCCGCAAAAAGTCGCACCCTCCGTGTTGCGCAATGTGCTGACCGGCCTGGGTCACCCGGCGGGCAGCGCCCAGGAAATCGACGCCAGCCTGCTGGAATTGCAAGCGGTGCAACAGACCCATCACTTGCCGCCATTGATCACCGCCGATGTCGGGACGGGCCTGGATCTGGCACGCTTTTTTGCACCTGAAACCCCTTGCGAAATCCACCTCGAAGACGGTTCGCGCCTCAACCTGAAACTGGACGCCAACGCAAAGCTGCCGGGGCTGGTACCGGTCGGCTATCAACAGGTCAGCATCGACGGACAAACCTTCACCCTGGCGGTGGCCCCATCCCGTTGTTACAGCGTCGCCGATGCCGTGGATAACCCGATCCCCCGTGCCTGGGGCCTGAGCGTGCAATTGTATGCCTTGCGCCGTCCCGGCGATGGCGGCTTTGGTGACACCCAGGCGCTGGAGGACCTCGCCCGAGTGGCCGGTGAACGTGGCGCCGAGGCGCTGGCGATCAGCCCCTTGCATGCGATGTTTTCCAATGACGCCCAACGCTACAGCCCGTATTCGCCGTCCAGCCGTCTGTTTCTCAACAGCCTTTATTGCGCCCCCGGCACCATTCTCGGCGAGCGCGCCCTGCGCACCGCCATCGATGCAACCGGACTGGCCATTGAACTCAAGGCGCTGGAGGAGCGTGCGCTGATTGACTGGCCGGCCGCCGCCGAAGCCAAGCATCGGCTGTTGCAGTCGCTATACGAAGGTTTCGTCCAGGGTGAACACCCCTTGCACGAAGACTTCAGCAGCTTTCGTCACGCTGCCGGCGAAGCGCTGGAAAACCACTGTCGCTTCGAAGCCATCCAGGAGGCACGCGCCGCCCGTGGTGAAGGCCTCGAC
Organism: Pseudomonas laurylsulfatiphila; assembly: GCF_002934665.1. Taxonomy (GTDB): domain Bacteria; phylum Pseudomonadota; class Gammaproteobacteria; order Pseudomonadales; family Pseudomonadaceae; genus Aquipseudomonas; species Aquipseudomonas laurylsulfatiphila. The sequence goes on from NZ_NIRS01000002.1 coordinate 258,875, forward strand.
TGGCGACTGTGGCCCGAACCCTGGCGCAACCCGCGCAGCGCCGAACTGGCGGCTTTTGCCGAAGAGAATGCCGGGCGCATCGGCTTCTTCGCTTTCTGCCAGTGGCTGATCACTCGCTGCCTGGAGCGCGCGCAAACCGCCGCCCGCGCCAGCGGCATGAGCATCGGCCTGATCGCCGACCTGGCCGTTGGTGCCGATGGCGGCGGCAGCCAGGCGTGGAGCCGGCAGGACGAACTGCTCGCCGCGCTCACCGTCGGCGCGCCACCGGACATACTCAACCGCACTGGCCAGGGCTGGGGGATTTCCGCGTTCTCCCCTGAAGGCCTGGTGCGCAATGGTTTCCGCGCGTTCATCGAAATGCTGCGGGCCAATTTCGCCCATTGCGGTGGCTTGCGTATCGATCACGTCATGGGGCTGCAGCGTCTGTGGGTGATCCCCAACGGCTCGCCACCGGCCGATGGCGCCTACCTGTATTACCCGGTGGACGACCTGTTGCGCTTGTTGACCCTGGAATCCCATCGGCACCAGGCCATCGTCCTCGGCGAAGACCTCGGCACCGTGCCGGACGGCCTGCGGGAGAAACTCATTGCCCGTTCGATGCTCGGCATGCGGGTACTGCTGTTCGAGCAGGACAATACGCACTTCAAGCCGATCCTCGACTGGCCGGACAACGCCCTGGCCACCACCAGCACCCATGACCTGCCCACCCTCAACGGCTGGTGGCATGGCCGCGATATCGACTGGAACGCCCGGCTCGGCATGGTCGACGCCAGCGGTGAGATCGAATGGCGCCAGCATCGCGAGCGTGAGCGCGAGGGCTTGCGCCGGGCATTGAGCCAGGACCCGCAGAACTTCCGCGAAGAATCCCACGAAACCGACCAGGTGCTCGACGCCAGCGTGCGTTTTCTCGGTCATACCCGGGCACCCTTGGTGCTGCTGCCGCTGGAGGATGCCCTTGGCGTGGAACAACAGGCCAACCTGCCCGGCACCATCGACACCCACCCGAACTGGTCGCGGCGCTTGCCCGGCTACAGCGAAGCCCTGCTCGATGGACCGGATGCCGCGCGGCGCCTGGAACTGCTCGCCTGTGCGCGACTGCAGGCGGCCGAGCGTGACCGATGACCCGGCAGTCCACCCGCCCACTGCGCGCCACGCTGCGCCTGCAATTTCATAAAGGCTTCACGCTGGAAGACGCGGTGCCGCTGGTGCCGTATTTCGCACGCCTGGGCATCAGCCATGTCTACGCCTCCCCGTTGCTGCGTGCCCGAGCCGGATCGATGCACGGCTATGACGTGGTGGATCCGACCAGGGTCAACCCGGAACTGGGTGGCGAAGTGGCGCTGCGCAGCCTGGTCAACGCCTTGCATGAGCAAGACATGGGGTTGATCCTAGACATTGTCTCCAACCACATGGCGGTTGGCGGCGCTGACAATCCCTGGTGGCTGGACCTGTTGGAGTGGGGACGCCTGAGCCCCTACGGCGAGTTTTTCGACATCCAGTGGCACTCTTCCGATCCGTTGATGGAAGGCCAGTTGCTTCTGCCGTTCCTGGGCAGCGATTACGGCGTGGCGTTGCAGGACGGCACGCTGCCCCTGCGCTTCGACGCCTGGCACGGCACCTTCCATGTCGAGCATTACGAACATCGCTTCCCCATTTGCCCCTGGGATTACGGCGAACTGCTCAAGACCGATGCTGCGCTCGATACGGAGCAGGCCGAACAACTGAAAAACCTGGCCGATCGCTTCAGCACCCTGAGCTACCAGACCGACGCCCACAGCCTGGCCATACCGCTGAAAGAGGAACTGCGCGATCTGGTCAGCGATCCGCTTATTGCTCAAGCCATTGACCGGCACCTGAAGAACTACGACTCACTGACCGACGAAGGCTTCCAGCGCCTGCACAACCTGCTGGAGCGTCAGAGCTATCGCCTCGCCAGCTGGCGCACGGCCGCCGATGACATCAACTGGCGGCGCTTCTTTGATATCAATGAACTCGGCGGACTGCGCGTCGAGCGTCCCGCGGTGTTCGAAGCCACCCACGCGAAGATCTTCCAACTGGTGGCTGAGGGGCTGATCGACGGGTTGCGCATCGACCACATCGACGGCCTCGCCGACCCGCGGAGCTACTGCCGAAAGCTGCGGCGCCGGGTCGACAGTCTGTGCTCGGGCCGCCATCTGCCCATCTATGTCGAAAAAATCCTCGGTGAAGGCGAGACCCTGCATCGCGACTGGTCGGTGGATGGCACCACCGGTTACGAGTTCATGAACCAATTGTCACTGCTGCAACACGACCCACGGGGCGCGCAGACACTGGCCGAACTCTGGCAGCGCCACAGTGAGCGGCCCGCTGACTTCTCCCCGGAAGCACAGCTGGCCCGCCAGCAAATTCTCAACGGTTCCCTGGCCGGGGATTTCGAAAGCGTCGCCCAGGCCTTGCTGCAAGTGGCCCGGGACAATCTCATGAGCCGCGACCTGACCCTCGGTGCGATTCGCCGGGCCTTGCAGGCGCTGATCGTGCATTTCCCGGTGTACCGCACCTACATCAGCTCCCTCGGCCGGACAGGCCAGGACGAGGTGTTTTTCCAGCAGGCCATGGACGGCGCCCGCCAAACCCTGGGCGAGGCAGACTGGCCGGTGCTCGACTGCCTAGCCGGCTGGCTCGGTGGCGAGCCCTGGCGGCAACGCCCGGCCGGTCGTCAGCGCAAACGCCTCAAGCACGCGTGCGTACGTTTCCAGCAACTGACCTCGCCAGCCGCGGCGAAAGCGGTGGAAGACACCGCGTTCTATCGTTCGGCCGTCCTGCTTTCGCGCAATGACGTGGGGTTCAGCACCGAGCAATTCAGTGCGCCGGTGGCCGACTTTCATCGGGCCTGCATCGAGCGCCTTGAAACCTTCCCGGACAATCTGCTGGCCAGCGCCACCCACGACCACAAGCGTGGCGAAGACTCACGCGCGCGGCTGGCGGTACTGAGTGAGCGCAGCGGCTGGTACAGCGAGCAGATCGGCCTGTGGCGCACCCTCGCCCGGCCATTGCGCCAAGACGATCAAGTGCCGTCGGCGGGTGATGAGTTGATTCTGTACCAGGCGGTCCTCGGCAGTTGGCCACTGGGTTTGGCTATCGATAATCCACCGGCGCTCGAGGACTACGCAAAACGCCTCTGGCAATGGCAGCGCAAGGCCCTGCGCGAAGCCAAGCTGCAAAGCAGCTGGAGCACGCCCAATGACGCTTACGAGCAAGCGACCGAGGACTTTATCCAGCGCCTGTTGCTCAACCCCGAAGGTGAGCTGCTGCGTGCGGCCCTCGCCAAGGCGGCCCGCTCGATTGCCGCCCCGGGTGCCCTTAACGGTTTGGCGCAAACCTTGCTGCGCATGACCGTGCCCGGCGTGCCGGATTTGTATCAGGGCAACGATTTCTGGGACTTCAGCCTGGTCGACCCGGACAACCGTCGCCCCGTGGATTACGCCAGCCGCCAACAGGCACTGCAGCACACGATAGACCTGCCGGACCTGTTGTCGAACTGGCAGGACGGGCGCATCAAGCAAGCCCTGATTGCGCGCACCCTGGGTCTGCGCGCCGAACATGCCGAGCTGTTTCGGCGTGGCACTTACCAGCCCCTGGAAGTACTGGGCAGTGAGGCCCATCGAGTGCTGGGTTTTGTCCGCGAACGGGAGGGAGAACGCGCCATCGTGATTGTGCCAATACGCTGTGCCGAACTGCTGGAAAACAGTGCCGTACCCCAGGTCCACGCGCCGCTGTGGGGCGATACCCGGGTCAAACTGCCGTTCACCGTTGCGGACGAACATCTGAAGGGACTTTTTACCGGCCTCACAGTCACAAAACACAGAGAGCTGCTGATCAGCGCCGCGCTGGGGGATTTCCCGGTCAATCTCATTATTCAAACTGCCCACACTTGAGTTCAGTTCAGGAGCATTGCGATGAGTACCGACGATAAACGCATCCGCGAATTCGCCTATCAGATCTGGGAATCCGAAGGAAAACCCGAAGGTCAGGAAGCCCGCCACTGGGAGATGGCGTGCAAACTGGCGGAAGCCGAAGCCCTGGCCCCGAAAATGCCTGCGAAGTCCGCCGCCAGCAAGGCAGCGCCAAAGAAAACCGGCGACGCAAAACTTGGCCCCGACAAGTCACTCAATGGCAAGACCGCCGCGCCGAAAGCCAAAGCCAAACCGGCGGCGACTTCAAAAGTGATCCCGCCGGGAGAAAAGGCCGTCGAGAAAAAGCCCCGTGCGGCGCGAAAACCGCCCGCGGTTTGAGACAGTCCTGGCAAGGCTTGCGAAGAGTCACCATGAACGTCGAGCCTGATGGCCTCATCGCGAGCAGGCTCGCTCCCACATGGGATCTGTGTCGTTCAAAAATTTGCGGCCCGTTCCCGATCAATGTGGGAGCGAGCCTGCTCGCGATGGCGGCATGGCAGTCGCCATAGATTTCTAGTTTGCAGGAGCACTTATGACCAGCCCAAAGAAAGCCCCCGCGCCAGCCCCCCGCGCTGAAGCCACGCGAATCCGTGAAGGCCTGCCCTTCCCGCTGGGTGCCACCTGGGACGGACTGGGAGTCAACTTCGCCCTTTTTTCCGCCCACGCCACCCGGGTTGAACTGTGCCTGTTCGACGACAGCGGCGAGGTGGAGCTCGAACGCATCGAACTGCCCGAATACACCGACGAGATCTTCCACGGCTACCTGCCCGACGCTCATCCCGGGTTGATTTACGGTTATCGCGTCTACGGTCCGTACGACCCGGCCAACGGTCATCGCTTCAACCCCAACAAACTGCTGATCGACCCCTACGCCAAACAGCTGGTCGGCAAGTTGAAATGGTCCGAAGCGCTGTTCGGCTACACCATCGGCCACCCCGACGCCGACCTCAGTTTCGATGAACGCGACAGCGCACCCTTCGTACCCAAGTGCAAGGTGATCGACCCGGCGCACACCTGGGGCCACGACCACCGCGTCAGCGTACCGTGGGACAAGACGATCATTTATGAAACCCATGTACGCGGCTTCAGCATGCGTCACCCTTCGGTCCCGGAAAACCTGCGCGGAACCTTTGCCGGACTGATGGTCGATGACGTGTTGGAGCACATTCGCAAGCTCGGCGTGTCGACCGTGGAGTTGCTGCCGATCCACGCGTTCGTCAACGACCAGCATTTGCTGCACAAGGGCATGACCAATTACTGGGGCTACAACAGCATCGCGTTCTTCGCCCCCGATCCGCGTTACCTGGCCAGTGGCAAGATTGCCGAGTTCAAGGAAATGGTCGCGCACCTGCATGAAGCGAATCTGGAAGTAATCCTCGACGTGGTCTACAACCACACCGCCGAAGGCAACGAGCAAGGCCCGACCCTGTCCATGCGTGGCATCGACAACGCGTCCTACTACCGCCTCAAGCCCGATGACAAGCGCTTTTATATCAATGATTCCGGCACCGGCAACACCCTGGACCTGAGTCATCCATGCGTGCTGCAGATGGTCACCGACTCCCTGCGCTACTGGGCTTCGGAAATGCACGTGGACGGATTCCGTTTCGACCTGGCGACCATACTCGGGCGCTATCACGACGGTTTCGATGAGCGCCACAGTTTCCTCGTCGCCTGCCGCCAGGACCCGGTGCTGCGCCAGGTCAAGTTGATCTCCGAACCCTGGGACTGTGGGCCCGGCGGTTATCAGGTCGGCAGGTTTCCGCCTGGCTGGGTCGAGTGGAACGACAAGTTTCGCGACACCGTGCGCGCGTTCTGGAAGGGCGACGACGGTCAACTGGCGGACTTCGCCAGCCGCCTGACCGCTTCGGGCGATATGTTCAATGAACGGGGTCGCCGCCCCTACTCATCGCTGAACTTCGTCACCGCCCATGACGGCTTCACCCTCAACGACCTGGTGTCGTACAACGACAAGCACAACGAGGCCAACGATGAAAACAATCAGGACGGCAGCAACAACAACCTGTCCTGGAACCACGGCGTCGAAGGCCCCACCGATGATCCCGAGATCAACGCACTGCGCCATCGGCAGATGCGCAATTTCTTCGCCACCCTGCTGCTGGCCCAGGGCACGCCGATGCTGGTGGCCGGCGACGAGTTCGCCCGCACCCAGGACGGCAACAACAATGCGTATTGCCAGGACAGCGAGATCGGCTGGGTCAACTGGGACCTCAGCGAAGACGGCAAGGCCTTGCTCAAGTTCGTCAAACGCCTGATCAAGTTGCGCCTGACCTACCCGATCCTGCGCCGCGGGCGTTTTCTGGTGGGCAGCTACAACGAGGACATCGGCGTCAAGGACGTGACCTGGCTGGCGCCGGACGGCACGGAAATGACCACCAGGCATTGGCACGATGCGCACAATCGCTGCCTGGGCATGCTGCTCGATGGCCGCGCCCAGGAAACCGGCATTCGCCGCAAAGGCGCCGACGCGACGTTGATGCTGGTGGTCAACGCGCATCACGACATTGTCAATTTCCGCCTGCCCGAAGTGCCTGACGGCGGTTTCTGGACGTGCATGATCGACACCAACCAGCCGTCGATCCGTGGCCAGGAGCGCTTCGAGTTCGGCCACGAGTACTCGGTTACCGGCCGCTCATTGCTGCTGTTCGAGTTGCAGCATGAGGAAGAGGAGTGACGACGAGGTCCAGGCATTCAGCGCGCGACTGCCGCAGAGCGGAAAAATCATTTTGGCCGGGCTCGCGACGCGACGAATAGCGTTGCATGAGCAATACTCGATTCGCGGCGATCCAGGGTTGGGGTTGTCGCACCTCGCTATCCACCAGCCCTCACGGGTCGGCCGGGCTTGTCCCGCGCACGACTGAAGGCGAAGCAGCACAAGGACGTAATACCCATGAAATCCGTTTCCCTCAGCGAAGCCAGCCTGCCCTCCCAGATCTGGAACAGCGCCCCGCAACTGGACAGCATTGCGGTCATCAACACCCAATCCCTGGTGCCTGCCGGTGCACGCGCCGTGCTCATTGCGCCGCACCCAGGCGATGAAGTCGTGACCTGCGGCGGCCTGCTGCAATTGCTCAGCAACCTGGGCCACCCGCTGCAATTGATCTCGATCACCGACGGCAGCGCCAGCCATCCCGGCTCTCGACAGTGGTCGGAAAAACGCCTCAGCGTATTTCGTCCCCAGGAAAGCGTGGAAGCCATCCGCCGACTTGGGTTGCCGATGCACAGCCTGAAGTGGATCCGTGGCGGGTTTACCGACAACGCCCTGGTGGAACACGAAGATCGGATCGCCCAATTCATCGGGCGCTACCTGCGCCCGGGTGATGTGGTGTTCAGCACCTGGTGCGAGGACGGCAACGTCGACCACGACACCGTCGGCCGCGCCAGTGCCAGGGCGGCGGCCAGTGTTGGAGCCACCTACAACGACGTGCCGTTCCGGGCCTGGCACTGGCCGGCGCGGGACCGGGAGCTGATCCCCTGGCATCGTGCGCGCAAGGTGCGCCTCGATGCCTGGACCGTCGCCCGCAAGAGCCACGCCACCCACGCCTACGCCAGCCAACTCGACGGTGAACCCGCGATCGGCCTTGCGCCGTTGCTGCCGCGCACACTGCTGGAGCGCATTCGTTTGCCTTATGAAATCGTCTTCGTCTAAGCCCGTTGCGCTTTTCTGTAGGAGCGAGCTTGCTCCGGGCGGCGATCCGACGATGGTCGTCAACGATAACGCTGGTTGGCAGGCGCCCCGCGGTGCTCTCAGGTTTATCGCGAGCAAGCTCGCTCCTACAGGGGGCATTGGCCGCCGATGCTGAAAACACAAACCCCGTAGGAGAGATCACCGCAGAGTGTCAGATCTGGCGCGTTGGCGTTAAAGGCAAACTGAACTGCCCGTCCATGCGCCAGTCGCATGCATAGGCAGCCCCCAATCATAGGAGCGAACGTGGCCAGTCATTCCAAGCGGCAATCAGCTGAATCGGTGCCGTTGAGTACTCCCCCGGACATCCACCGACTGCGCGTGCTGACGGTCAACACCCACAAGGGATTTACCGCGCTCAACCGGCGCTTCATCCTCCCCGAACTGCGTGAAGCCGTGCGCAGTACGTCGGCGGACCTGGTGTTTCTGCAGGAAGTGGTCGGCGAGCACGACCGCCACTCCTCCCGCTACAACGATTGGCCACAGACCTCGCAATATGAATTCCTTGCCGACAGCATGTGGAGCGACTTCGCCTATGGACGCAATGCCGTCTATCCCGACGGTCACCATGGCAATGCTCTGCTGTCGAAATACCCGATCCGCGAATACCGGAACCTGGATGTCTCCATTACCGGCCCGGAACGCCGCGGCTTGCTGCACTGCGTGCTAGACGTGCCGGGGCACAGCGAAGTGCACGCCATCTGTGTGCACCTCAGCCTGCTGGAAAGCCATCGTCAGCTGCAATTGCAGTTGCTCTGCCAGCTCCTCGAGTCCCTGCCGGATGATGCGCCGGTGATCATTGCCGGCGACTTCAACGACTGGCAGATGCAAGGCAATGCCGCCCTTGCCCGCCGCGACTACCTGCACGAAGCCTTCGAGCGCCACCATGGCCGCCCGGCCAAAACCTACCCCGCGAGGTTCCCCCTGTTGCGCCTGGATCGCATCTACCTGCGCAATGCCAGCAGCCATGAGCCGAAAATACTCGGGAACAAGCCGTGGACGCACCTTTCCGATCATTTGCCGTTGGCGGTGGAAGTGCATCTTTGAATCGCGGGGATTGAGTGTGAAGTACCGAGAAATTGTCCCCCACCTGTTATTTCTGACAGTAGCCACGTTGTATCGGTGCCTGCTACGTTGTTGCCGCCCTGACGGAAATCCGCAGGGGCTTGCGACACACACGTAGCGCCTTGGTTGCCGAAGGTACTTGCGGGTCATAGTTCCTGCCGATGTCGTCTTGCAACTCGCGCTGCCAAGCACGTCTGGTTCCTGGCGATCGATGACGACCAAAGGAACGGACGTTGATCCCATCGCGGAGGCAACATGGAGTTTTCGACAGATCTGTCCAAGTACCGTTATGGCGCCTGCCTGTTCTCGATCTGGTTATGTGCGAACTGGCCCCAACCCGCCTACGCAACCTGCACACTCACCCCTACCGCCGGCAATGACAACTTCGTCTGCGACAGCGGCACCAGCGGGCCGTTGACCGATTTGTCGGGCAACAACACCCTGACCTTCCCCGCCAATGGCAACGGCAGGATCAACGGCAATGTGACCTTCGGTGCCGGCGCCGACGCTGTGAACATGGCCTCGGGCACCGTGGCCGGCGCCGTAGATCTGGGCGACGGGGCCGACAGCTTTACGATCAGCGCCGGGCAAGTCACCGGGGCGGTCAGTCAGGGCAATGGCATCGACAACTTTGTCATGTCTGGCGGAACCATCCAGTCCGTGGCCCAAGGGGACGGCCGCGATACCTTCCTGATGACCGGCGGCACCATCGTCGGCGCCTTCGAAGATGGCGACGTGGCCAAAATGACTGACGGTACCATCGGCCGGGTCGACATGAAACTCGATAACAATATCTTCGATATGTCCGGTGGGCAGATCCTCGCCAACCTGGTAACCGGTTTGGGCACCGACACCATCATCGTTTCCGGGGGGCATATCGGCGGCAACATCAGTGTCAGCAACGGCAACGACAGCATCACGATCACCGGCGGAGAAATCGTCGGCGAGATTCGCGCCGGCAACGGCGATGACACGCTGGTGTGAGACGGCGGCGGGATCATCCGCTCGCAAGTCCTGCTGGGGGCAGACAACGATCGCGCCACTTTGCGCAATCTGACCGAAAGTACCCTCGCCCTGACCCCGAGCATCGATGGCGGCAATGGCAATGACCTGCTGACCTTCGATCACTCCACCTCATCGGGCGCCGCCCGGTATATCAATTGGGAAACCCTCAATCTGGTCAAGGGCTCGCGCCTGGATCTCGATGGCAATCTTCAATTGGGGGACAGCACCACGGGCACCGGCGTGTTCAACATCGACGGCAGCAGTACGCTCACGTCAATCCAGGGCAGCATCTCATCTTCGACCGCGGGCCGCCTCGCGACCTTGAACAACAGTGGGGTCATCGACCTTGCCGGCGGTAACTCGCGTACCAACGACACCCTGACGGTTGAAGGCAATTACGTGGGTAACGGCGGCCAGTTGCTCTTGCAAAGTGCAGTGGGCGATGACAGCTCCCCCAGCGACAAGCTGGTGGTCAACAACGGAACGCTGACCGGCAGCACCCTGATCAGCGTCACCAACGTTGGCGGCGCGGGTGCCCTGACTCGGCAAAACGGTATCCAGCTGGTACAGGCCCAAGGTACGGCGGTCAGCGACAACACCGCATTCGCCCTCAAAGCCCCGGTGTCGGTGGGCGCCTTCGATTACCGCCTGTTCAAAGGCGGCATCACACCGGGCAGCGAAAACAGCTGGTACTTGCGTTCCTCGGTGGTGGCGCCGCCCGTGGTTGCCGTCGCCAACCCGGATCCCGCCTTGCCGCCGACGCTGGTGCCCATCGTGGCAGTGCCGGTCGCCGCGCCTGTGGTCGTGGCTACCGGGGTTCAAGGATCTGAAGGCGTCGTGACGCTCGAAGCGCCTGTGTTACCGGCCGCCGTACCCGGCGCAGAACCTATCCCCCTGTATCGCGAGGCGGTGCCTACCTGGTCGGTGGTGCCACCGGCTGCAGCACAATTGAGCCTGACAGCACTGGGTACCTTTCATGACCGTCAGGGCGATCAGCGTCTGCTGACCGAAACCGGCGCCTTGAGCGCCGGTTGGGGCCGGGTCTACGACAAGAACCTCGAGCAGACCTGGGCCGGCACCGTCACACCAAGACTGGACGGTTCGCTCAATGGCTTCCAGGTCGGCAATGACCTGTTCAGTTCGCAACTGGCGGGTGGACAAACCCAGCGCAGCGGCTTCTTCATCGGCCACAGTCGCCTGCAAGGGGATGTCGACGGTTTCAATCAGGGCTTCGAAGGCAAACGCTCCGGCAACGTCGAGTTGAAAGGCGACAGCCTTGGCGTGTACTGGACCCTCACCGATCCTGCCGGCGCCTATTTCGATGCCGTGGCCATGTACACCTGGCTCAATGGCGACAACCGCTCCGAAAGTGGCCTGAAGATCGACAATGACGGCCACGTAACGACGTTATCGGCAGAAGTCGGCTACCCGATCACCGTGGCAGGCAACTGGGTAGTCGAACCCCAGGCCCAGGCGATTTATCAGAAGGTCAAACTCGACAGCCAGGACGACGGCATCTCCCATGTCTCGTTCGATTCCGACAGCGCCTGGACCGGCCGCGTCGGCGCACGTCTCAAGGGGCGCTACGAAGTCAGTGGCCGACCGCTGGAACCCTATCTGCGGGCCAACATCTGGCACACCTTTACCGGTACCGATACGGTCACCTTTGACCATGTCGATCAGATCGAAACCCAACAACGAGCCTCGTCCGCCGACCTCGGTATCGGCATGGTGCTGAGCGTTGCCACCTCGGTCAGTGTGTATGCAGGACTGGACTACACCAGCAATATCGACAGCAACCAACAACGGGGGACATTCGGTAACGTGGGGGTTCGGGTGAAGTGGTGAGGGGTTGAAACTGCTCTATCCCGAGGTTTTTTTGACGATTGCTCGAATAAACAAGTACCTGGAGACACGCCATTAAACAGCCCCTTTTAAACCATTACCACTGATCGGCCATCTTCTTGACTCGACTGTTTCGGTCTTCTTGACTTCACGTTACTACCCCCGGAAACACTACCAGGACCAGCCGCGGGCTCCCGTAAAAACGGGCAGCCCGTGACGGCGCCTAATCCATTCGGTCGCCCCTCATTCGGGTAGGAGAGACGCCAGAGCGAGATACCGCATGCGACTGCAAGGCAGACCTCCATGAAAACGTCACTCACCTCACAAGAGATCAAAGTCACTTTTTGCACTGTATCGAGTTCCCTCCTCCTGTGTTCCTCCATTGAATTGCTCGCCGCCACTGCCGAGCAGGAAACAACGCCGTGGTATCGCCAGGACATCCCGACACTCGGTCTGACTACCCTTGCAGCAACCTGGCCCGGTCAATTCAGCGCCCATCCCGATCTGCGCAGTTCCAGCCTGACCACTGAAGACGCCGCGCCCACGGCCTGGGACCAACTCTACGGCCAGCCCTCCCGCCAGGCACAAACCGATTACCTTTCCCAGCGAATGGCGGTTCCCGGCACCCACGAACTCAAAGGCCCGGCGATCCTCACCCTGCAAAGTGCCAGCGGCCATACGCAAAGGGTCGGTCTGGTCGGCGGCACGAGTCAGTACCCGCTCAACAACAAGGGCGCGCCGATCACCCCGGCGATGTCCGCCCCCAACCACAACACGCTCAACCTTCAGGGGCAAAGCCTCGGCGCCTACTGGAGCCTGACCGGTCCACAAGGCTGGCACGTTGACCTGACCGCCAGCGGTGGCCGGGTCAGCGGCGTCAGCCGCAATGAGCAAGGGACGCGAAGAGCCACCGAAGGCAGCGCGATGACGCTGTCGGTGGAAGGCGGTTTCCCTATCGGCCTGGGTGAAAACTGGGTGATTGAACCCCAGGCGCAATTGATCAATCAGCGCATCACCCTGGACACCCCGTATGCCGGCTCGGGCAACGCGTCTTCCAGTGACCTGACTTCATGGAGCGGTCGGGTCGGTGCGCACTTGAAAGGCAGTTACGATATCAACGGGATGCCGGTCGAACCCTACGTGCGGACCAACTTGTGGCACACGGTGTACACCGGCAATACCGTAACCCTCGATCAGGTCGACAAGATCAGCAGCAGCCGCAAGTCCTCGACCGTCGAACTGGGCCTGGGTCTGGTCGCCAGGGTCACCCCGACCGTGAGTCTGTACGTCAGCGCCGACTACAGCAGCGACGTGGACGATAATGATTTGAATGGGTTGATTGGCAGCCTGGGTGTGCGGATGCGTTGGTGAGGGATGGGCCTCGAAAGATGGAGTTACAGGGTGGACGTCTGCTGAAGGCTCGGTGTTTCCTCGGTAGACGTCCCCTCGCACGCGCCGTACCTGGAACCGTTCTCCTCCCTGAATACCTGTTATTTCTGACAGTAGCGCATCGGCCGACCTGTTGATACCGTGGAAACCGCGCTGTGCATTGTGATGTGCAGTCGAAAAAGCCATGTCAACTGGTTGCATAGCCCGATGTTTTCCGATGCAGGAAACCAGCAGTCCCTGATCCGTATCGCTTTCGACATTGCCATGGTCTGCCCCGCAGGAGCGGGCACGGAGCATCCCATCGAGCGAGGATGGATCATGAGTAGAGCACTTTCGTCACTGAAGTACCTGGTCACCGGCACCCTGTCGTTAATGATCATGGCGGGCTGGCCGCTCATTTCTCACGCCGACTGTACACTCGTGCCTACTGCCGGCGATGACAGCTTTACTTGCAGCAGCAGCACCGGCTCCGGGCTCGCGGACCCGAGCGGCAATAACAGCCTGACCTTTCCGCAAAACGGTACCGGCACCATCAATGGCAATGTCACCTTTGGCGCTGGCAATGATCTTGTGCAAATGAGTTCAGGCAGCATCATTGGCGCTGTGGACATGGGTGGCGGCGCAAACATCTTGCAGCTCTTCAATGGGGCCATCAGCGGTTCAGTCCACCAAGGCGATGGCAACAACATCGTACAGGTCAGCGGCGGTTCAGCCACCACCTTTACCCAGGGCGCTGGCAACGACAGTTTCACCATAAGCGGAGGCAACATCACCTCCCTGTCCCAAGGCGCTGGCCATGACATCTTTAAGATGAGCACCGGTGCCATTACCGGTAGCGTTGAAGACGGTGAAGAGGCTCTCATGAGTGGGGGGAGCATTGGCAGGGTCGCGATGAATCTGAACCTTAACTCATTCGAAATGCTGGGCGGCCGGATCGTCGGCGACCTGGACGCCGGGATCGACAACAACACCGTCAACATCAAGGGCGGGACGGTTGGCGGAAATATTATTGTCAGTGGCGGCGGTAACGTGATCACGGTCAGCGCAGGCGAGATCAATGGCCAGGTTCGTGGTGGCAGCGGCAATGACATTTTCACCTGGGATACCGGTGGACTGATTCACTCGGCCATCCTGATGGGCGGGGGCAACGATCAAGCGTTGCTGCACAATCTCACCGAAACCAGCCTGTCGTCCACACCGGGCATCGATGGTGGGCCGGGTAACGACAGCCTGACGTTCGACAACAGCCAATCCGCCAGCCCTGGACGCTACCCCCATTGGGAAACCGTGAATCTGGATAACGGCTCGCGCTTCAACCTGAATGGAGATTTCGTCCTCGGCGATAGCGTTTCCGCCACCGGTACGTTCAACGTTCACGGCGGTAGTGTGTTGTTGGTCGACCAGGGTAGCATCACACCGTTCAGTACCGGACAGTTAGCGACCTTGAACAACAAGGGGCTGATCGACATGACCAGCGGTAACGCCACTGCGACCAACCGACTTACGGTCCGGGGCAATTACTTTGGCGACAATGGGCAGCTGCGCCTGCACAGTGTTTTGGCCGGCGACGATGCTGCCAGCGACAAACTGGTGGTAGAGCGAGGTACGCTGCAAGGTTCCACCAAACTCGACATCGTCAACCTCGCCGGTCCTGGCGATCTGACACGGCAAAACGGCATCCTGGTGGTGCAAGCACTCAATGGCGCCACGGGCAGTGACCTGGCGTTCACCTCCTCCGGGCCCGTTTCCGCCGGAGCCTATGATTACTATCTGTTCAAGGGCGGCGTCACCCCGGGCACAGCCCAGAACTGGTACTTGCGTTCCGCCGTCGTGGCGCCTCCACGACCCGAACCGGAAGCCCCTCCTGTGCCACTTCCCAACCCGGAAGACCCTCACGTTCCCTTGCCCACCCCGGAGGACCCTCACGTACCCCTGCCCAATCCGGAGGACCCTCACGTACCCCTGCCCAATCCGGAGGACCCTCACGTACCCCTGCCCAATCCGGAGGACCCTCACGTACCCCTGCCCAATCCGGAGGACCCTCACGTACCCCTGCCAGGTGTCGTCGACGGTCCGGGTGGCACAATTCTGCCGACTCGACCGGATTTACCGGGAACCGAACCCGGCAAACCGCCCATTCCGCTCTATCGCCCGGAAGTCCCGGTGTATTCCGCACTCTTGCCTGCCGTCAAGCAGATGACCCTGGCCGCCCTTGGCACCTTCCATGAGCGCCAGGGCGATCAGAACCAACAACATCAGGCAGGCACAATGGCGGCCGGCTGGGGTCGGTTCTATGCCAGCAACAGCCGCCAGACCTTTGCTGGCACGGTCAACCCGCGTCTGGACGGTTCGATGACGGGTTATCAGGTCGGCAGTGACCTGTACGGCTGGACCACCGCTGATGAACAGACCCAAAAGATCGGATTCTTTGTCGGTCACAGCCGAGTGCAAGGCGACATCGACGGCTTCAACCGCGGATTCGAGCACCGTGACGCGGGCAAGAGTACGTTGCGCGGCAATAGCGTGGGCCTGTACTGGACACTCATCGCCCCCTACGGCGGGTACATCGACAGCGTGCTGATGTGGACGGGTCTGGACATCAACAGCGAGTCCAATCGCGCCGTCAAGCTCAACACCCGCGGCCACGCCATGACGTTATCCGTCGAGGCCGGTTATCCACTGCAGGTTTACCAGTCCTGGGTTCTTGAGCCGCAGGTGCAACTGATAACCCAGCACAGTGCCCTGGACGGCCAGAACGACGGCATCTCCGATGTCGACTTCGATGCCGACAACAGCGTGACCGCTCGACTCGGTGCCCGACTGCGCGGTACCTATCAATTGGCCGGCATGCCCGTGCTGCCCTACGTGCGCAGCAACGTCTGGCACACCTTGTCCGGTACCGACCGGGTGACCTTCAACAACTTCACGGCGATCGACACGCAGCAGAAGTCCACGACCACGGACCTGAGCATGGGCATGACCGTACAGGTTTCGAGCACTTTAAGCCTGTATGGCGAGGCTGGCTACGAGACCCAACTTGACAGCAATGCACTGAACGGACGCAAGGCGACACTCGGAATAAGGATGGAGTTCTGATGCTGACCAAGGGTCTGGAACATCCGCATCGTGGCACGCCGATCCTTGCCGTCATGGACCCGCGAGGCCTGGCGATCAGAGCGGTGCAATACCACCGGCGGCAGGCAGTCGATCCGCTCGAGGCGCGGGTAACGCATCAACGCTTCGACACCGCCGGCCGGCCGGTGACCAGTCAGGATCCGTATCTGTTTGCCCTGGCGCAGGACGATGCATCGGTTCCGGTCAACCTCAGCCAGGTGTTCAGTTTGTCCGGCGTGCCGTTGGCGAGTGACAGCGTGGACGCTGGCTGGCGGGTCGCGTTGCAAGGCGCTGCCGGGCAAATCGTTGAACGCTGGGACGGTCGTAGTCGTTCGTTGACTGAATTCGATGCACTGTTGCGCCCCGTGGCTGTGCGAGAGCATGGTGGCGATGACGTGGAACTGGTCGTTGAGCGCTTTACCTATGCGGAGATCGATGACGATGCCGTTGCGCACAACCTCTGCGGCCAACTGATCCGCCATGACGATCCGGCCGGAACCCTGCACCTGAAGGAGATGGGGCTCGGCGGTGCGGTGCTGCAACAGACCCGGCACTTCTTGCGCGATGCCGACACACCGGATTGGCCTGCGAGCGAAGCCGCCCGCGACGCCTTGCTCGAAACCGGCGATGGCGCCACCACTTCCCATGTCTACTCGCCAGGCGCCGAACCCCTCCAGCAAACGGATGCGTTGGGCAACCGCCAGCGCTTTGCCTACACCGTCGCTGGCGAACTGAAAAACACTTGGCTGACCTTGGTCGGTAAGGACGAGACGACGCTGGTCAGCGACCTCCATTACAACGCCTTCGGCCAGATCGAGGCGGAAACCGCCGGCAACCGCGTCATCACCCGCCATCGCTACGACCTCGCGGACGGACGCCTGATTGGCTTGAGCGCGCACAAAGCCGATGGCACGCCCCTTCAAGACTTGCACTACAGCTACGATGCCATCGGCAATGTGCTAAGCCTCAAAGACGCCGCCCAACCGATCCGCTACTTCAACAACCAGCGCATCGAACCGCTCAAGACCTATCGCTATGACACCCTCGATCAACTGATCGAAGCCCGCGGCTGGGAAGCCAAAACCGGCAGCGGCGGCCCCGCCCTGCCCGACCTGCCCCCCGACCCCAGCCAGGTCGCCAACTACACCCAGACCTACCATTACGACGCCGGCGGCAACCTGCTGGACCTGGTGCACGTCGGCGCCCAGGCCCCCGGCCGCCTTTTGACTCGCGCCAAATACAGCAACCGCTGCCTGCCCGAGCGCAACGGCCGGCCACCGACGGAAGCGGAAATCGCTGCCGGCTTCGATGCCAATGGCAACCTGCGGGAGCTGCAAGCTGGCCAGTCGATGGAATGGGACCTGCGTAATCAACTCACCGTCGTGCGCCCGGTGGTGCGCGACAACGCGGAGGATGACTACGAACGCTATGTCTACGATGGCGGTGGCCAACGTGTACGCAAGCTCCGCGCGAACCAGACCAATGCGCGCACGCTGATCAGCGAAGTGCGCTACCTGCCCGGTGTGGAAATCCGTAGTCATGGTGGCACCGGGGAGGTCCTTCATGTAATCACCGCCAGCGCGGGCAGCAATAGCGTGCAGGTGTTGCATTGGGTCGCCGGACAGCCCGAGGGCATCGCCAACAATCAAGTGCGCTACAACCTCAACGACCACTTGCAGTCCAGCGCCCTGGAACTGGACCAGAACGCTGACCTGATCAGCCAGGAATGGTATTACCCGTTTGGTGGTACGGCTTGTTTTGCTGCCCGGTCGGCCACAGAAGCCAAGTACAAGACCGTGCGTTATTCGGGCAAGGAACGGGATGCGACGGGGCTTTATTACTACGGCCTCCGCTACTATGCGCCGTGGTTACAACGCTGGATCAATCCAGACCCCGCGGGCCCTATCGACGGGCTCAACTATTACTGCATGGTCAGCAACAATCCGATCACCTTACTGGATGTAAATGGAGAAAAAGGCGAAAAATACAATGATGAAGATTTAAAAAATTTTAAAAAAGAGCTTGAGGAGTCGACACTTATAATAGACGCCATTAAAGACAATATAAAAATACAGAAAATTCTTGAAAAAATAAACAAGACAAAATCGATATCAAAACACAAGCACTTTCTAAAGTTTTCGCAAAGAATACTTAAGATACGTGAAGAACTTAAAAATGAAAAAAAAGGCTTGGGGAAGATATTTTTAGATTGACTGATGAATTTTTCGAGTCTGCACAGGGATTTAAATCTACAACCAGTGAAACTTATGTAGCCTGGACGGTACCTGAGTTCGACCTTTTTAAAGGGGCTGGACGGCCCTCCCCCGGATTTTCAGGGAGTGGTAGGCCGAGTAGTTCTGAACGAACACATTCAGGGCGGCAGCATTTTGAATCAAGCCAGCAACCTGGGGCTTCCCATTCGCGCAACACTCAGAGACCAACGGAAAATCCGTTTGTAACTCCCATTGAACTGCCACCGCAAACAGATAAAAACATTATCAAGGGATACAACATGGCCATCGACATCATCAATAATAAAAATAATATTCGCGCTATTTTTCCTGCCGAAGACGAAAGCAGTAGACAACAAAGATACAAGGCGATAGCACTGCTTACACACCCAGACAAACTAAAACTAGAGGGCGTGCCTGAAGTTAAAAAAACGGCTGAGGAAGCCTTCAAGATAACTTCAGCTTGGAAACAGAACGGATATCCCGGAGCAACAACAGGTCGTCGATAATCCCGATGCCATCAAGGCGAGCCCCCTTTCCTACAGGTCAGCATCTGCAGGAAGGGGTCTGCCTATAATCAACGCCCCCTCATCACCCCTCCGGCCGCAACATCAACACCGCCAACGGCGGCAAATTCAACACCAACGACAACGCCTGCCCATGGCTCGGCGTGTCCTCGGCCATCGCCCCACCGCTATTGCCGTAATTGGACCCCGCATAGATCGACGAATCGCTGTTGAGCACCTCGTTCCACTGCCCCGCAAACGGCACCCCAACCCGATAAGCCTCACGCGGTACCGGCGTAAAGTTGGCCACCACCAGCACAGGCCGGCCGTCCTTGCTCCAGCGCAACCACGCATAAACGCTGTTGATCGCGTCATCGCCGATCAGCCATTGGAAACCCTGCGGCACATCGTCCTGTTCATGCAGGGCCGGCTCTTCGCGGTACAGGCGGTTGAGGTCGCCGACCAGTTTCTGTACGCCCTTGTGCTCGGAGTACTGCAGCAGGTACCAGTCCAGTTGCTGGTCGTGGTTCCACTCGCGCCATTGGCCAAACTCGCAGCCCATGAACAGCAGCTTCTTGCCCGGATGCGCCCACATGAAACTCAGGTAGGCCCGCAGGTTGGCGAACTTCTGCCAGCGGTCGCCGGGCATTTTGTCGATCAGCGAGTGTTTGCCGTGTACCACTTCGTCGTGGGAGATCGGCAGGATGAAGCGCTCGGACCAGGCGTACACCAGGCCAAAACTCAGCTCGTTGTGGTGATGGGCGCGGTACACCGGGTCCTGCTGGATGTAATGCAGCGAATCGTGCATCCAGCCCATGTTCCATTTGTAGGCAAAGCCCAGGCCGCCCTGTTGCGTGCCCTGGCTGACGCCTGGCCATGCGGTGGACTCCTCGGCAATCACCAGGGCACCGGGTGCTTCCAGGGCGACCACATCGTTGAGGTGGCGCAGGAAGTCGATGGCTTCCAGGTTCTCGCGCCCGCCGTGGCGGTTCGGCACCCACTCGCCGGCCTTGCGCGAGTAATCGCGGTACAGCATCGAGGCCACGGCATCGACCCGCAGGCCATCGACGTGGAAATGCTTGAGCCAGTGCAGTGCCGACGCCAGCATGTAGCCGTGCACTTCGGTGCGCCCCAGGTTGTAGATCAGCGTGTCCCAATCCTGGTGGAAACCTTCCTGCGGATTGCCGTACTCGTACAGGGCCGTACCGTCGAACTGGGCCAAGCCGTGGGTATCGGTCGGGAAATGCGCCGGCACCCAGTCGAGAATCACCCCGATGCCGGCCTGGTGGCAGGCGTTGACGAACGCGGCGAACTGGTCCGGCGTGCCATAACGCGCACTCGGTGCGAATTGCGACAGCAACTGATAACCCCACGAACCGCCGAACGGATGCTCCATGATCGGCATCAGTTCGATGTGAGTGAAGCCCAGGTCTTTGACATAGGGAATCAGTCGCTCGGTCAGTTCCGGCCAGGTGTACTGGCGGGCCACTTCACCCAGGTCGTCCAGCTCGCATTGCCACGAACCGGCGTGCAATTCGTAGATCGACAAGGGCGCCGTCACCCGCTGGTGGTCACCTCGGGCCATCATCCAGTCCTGATCCTGCCAGTCGACGCTCAAAGGCGAGGCGACTTTCGAGGCGGTGTCCGGTGGCAGGCTGGTGGCCAGCGCCATCGGGTCGGCCTTCAGCGGCAGGATGCCGTGGGCACCGAGAATTTCGTATTTATAGGCGTCCCCCGCTTGCAGACGCGGGATGAACAACTCCCAGACCCCGGTGGGATGCCGCAGGCGCATCGGATGGCGGCGCCCGTCCCAGACGTTGAAATCACCCACCACCGACACCCGCCGGGCATTGGGTGCCCACACCGCGAAACGCACACCATCGACGCCGTCCACGGTCTTGAGCTGGGCACCGAGGCACCCACTGAGGTCGCGGTGATTGCCTTCGGCAAACAGGTACAAATCCATGTCGCCCAGCAAGGGGCCGAAGCTGTAAGGGTCTTCGGCCGTCTGCTCGCCGCCGGCCCAACGGGTGCGCAGCAGATACGCTTGCGCGCGGTCGAAATGCCCCACAAACAACCCCGGCGTCTCTGTGGCTTGAAGACTCCCAAGCGCTTCGCCCGAGTCCCTGGCCAGAACCTCTACACTCAGGGCGCCCGGCAGATAGGCGCGGATGAACTGTCCACCGGCACCATCACCGTGGGGGCCAAGTATGGCAAAGGGATCGATATGCTCGGCGCGCACCAAGGCATCGATATCCCGTGCGCCGGGCAGCAGCGCTTCTTTGTGATGACCCTGTTCCTTGTTCGAGACACTCATGACTACTCTCCACCAAGATCGGAAAAGGGTTTAAGCCCACTCAATAATCCATATAAACCGTGCAACGGCACGGGCAACCAGGTGGGGCGATTTTCCGCCTCATAGGCCACTTCATACGCCGCCTTCTCCAGACCGAACAACGCCAGCGCAGCGTCCTCGCCTTCGGGATCTTGCCATGCATGGGCAAGACTAGCTGCCGCCAGCCGATAGGCGTCGACAAATGCTGTTCGCGCTTCACTCAAATAGCGCTCGGTGACCCGCACACGCGCGGCATCGGCCGCCGCCGTGTTATCGACGTTGTGCACGTTGGTCGCCATTGCCGCCGCATAGTCGAAGGAA
Organism: Pseudomonas laurylsulfatiphila; assembly: GCF_002934665.1. GTDB lineage: Bacteria > Pseudomonadota > Gammaproteobacteria > Pseudomonadales > Pseudomonadaceae > Aquipseudomonas > Aquipseudomonas laurylsulfatiphila. Next base: position 280,324 of record NZ_NIRS01000002.1, read on the forward strand.
CGCAGCACGCCACTGACGTCCTTGTACGGGCTGTGTTTGCCCCGACGTTCATGCAAGGGCCGCGCCGGTTCCCCCTCGAAGTCGATCAAGTACGCATCGCCCTTGATCACCAGCACCTGGCCCAGATGCAGGTCGCCATGCACACGAATGCGCAAGCCGCCCGCGGTCTTTTTGCCCAACGCTTGCACATGTCCGAGAATAGCTTTTTTGTTGTCCAGTAAATGGCCGACCAGGGTCTGGTCCGCCGGGGTCAGTTGATTCTGATGTTGCTTGAGCAAGTTCAGCGCGTGCTCGATTTGCGTTGCGACATCCCTGGCCGAGGCCAGCGCGTCCTTCTGCGTGGTGACCTGCGGCAGGAAGTCCGGGTTGGCGCTCGGCGTTGCCAGCACCTGATGCATTTCCCCCAGGCGCCGGCCCAGCATACCGGCAAAATCTTTCAGTTCGCCGAGCGCGTTGTAGTGTTGCTCCTGCTCGGACATGGCGTCGGCCAGTTCGTCGCGCAGCGCCCGTTCGAGGTTGTTTTGCGTCCATTCCCAGGCATCGCCCTGATTGTTCAGGTAGCCCTGGGCGATCATCAACAGGTTGTCTTCACCCGCCCCGTCCCGGCGAACCACGGCCCCCAGCAGTGGCGAGATATTGCTGAACCCGGCTGCGGTCAGACAGGCGCTCATTTCCAGTTCAGGATGCACGCCGCTGGCGACCTTGCGGATCAGCTTGAGCACCATGCTGTTGCCGATCACCACCGAGCTGTTGGACTGTTCCGCCGACAGGTAGCGCACCGGCGACTCGGCATTGAGGCCGAGCTTTTCCAGTTCGGCGGTGGACTCGAAGCGAATATCGCCATCGCTGCAGGCCAATACGGTACCAGCCTGAATGCCTTGCAATACGGCATGCACGAAGGATTCCAGGCTGAAGGCATCGGTGATCAGGCCGACCTGGCGTCCGCGCCGTACCCGCGACAGCGCCAGCTGCTGCGGCAACGGTGTACCGACTTGATCCTCGGAGATAAAGCCGAACGGCAACTGATAGCGACTGCTCTGGCCACCGCTGGTGACATTGATCTCACTGAACAGCACCGGATGTTGCGCATCGCCGAAGCGCACACCGTAGGCCAGATCGACCTGCTCGATGGCAGCGTCCTTGCCGGCGAACCAGCGACGATTCTGCAACCAGCTGGGCAGGATGCTCTGCTCAAGGGTGTGGCGTGACGGCGCTTCAAGCAGTTCCTCCATGCGTTTTTTCAGCACCAGCGTGGTGAAGTCCGGCAGGCTCTGTGCGGGCTCCACATGCCAGCTGGGCATCTGGTTTTCCGCGGCGAGGCCGAACCAGTAAAAGCCGTAGGGCGCGAGGGTCAGGAGGAAATTCAGCTGGCCGATGGGCGGGAACGCGTTCCCCCCGAGCATCTCCACCGGCACCATGCCGACGTAGGCCGACAAGTCGAGCTCGGCGGCCTGGGCACTGCGCGACACGTTGGCCACGCACAGGATGACTTCGCGTTTGCCGTCCGCCCCTGTGTATTCACGGGTGTAGGCCAGAATCCGCCGGTTGCTCGGCGACAACATCTTCAATGTACCGCGCCCGAAGGCCTTGGACTGCTTGCGCACGGCGAGCATGCGCCGGGTCCAGTTCAACAGCGAATGCGGGTCGCCGGCCTGGGTTTCGACGTTGACCGACAGATAGCCGTATTGCGGGTCCATGATCGGTGGCAGCACCAGGCTGGCCGGGTCGGCGCGGGAGAAACCGCCGTTGCGATCAATGGACCATTGCATTGGCGTGCGCACGCCATCGCGGTCGCCGAGGTAGATGTTGTCGCCCATGCCGATCTCGTCGCCGTAATACAGGGTCGGCGTGCCGGGCATCGACAGCAGCAGGCTGTTGAGCAGTTCGACCCGGCGTCGGTCACGCTCCACCAGCGGCGCCAGGCGCCGGCGAATCCCCAGGTTGATCCGCGCGCGACGGTCGGCGGCGTAGTAATTCCACAGGTAGTCGCGTTCCTTGTCGGTGACCATCTCCAGGGTCAGTTCATCGTGGTTGCGCAGGAAGATCGCCCATTGGCAGTTGGCAGGGATATCCGGGGTCTGACGCAGAATGTCGGTGATCGGGAAGCGATCTTCCTGGGCCAGCGCCATGTACATGCGCGGCATCAACGGGAAGTGAAAGGCCATGTGGCACTCGTCGCCGTTCAGGCCTTTCTTGTCGGTGTCGCCGAAGTACAGCTGGGTGTCCTCCGGCCACTGGTTGGCCTCCGCCAGCAGCATGCGGTCGGGGTAATTGGCGTCGATTTCGGCGCGGATCTGTTTCAGGACGTCGTGGGTTTCCGGCAGGTTTTCGTTGTTGGTGCCGTCGCGCTCGATCAGGTAGGGAATCGCATCCAGGCGCAAGCCGTCGATGCCCATGTCGAGCCAGTAACGCATCACCGACAGCACCGCTTTCATGACTTGCGGGTTATCGAAATTCAGGTCCGGCTGGTGGGAGTAGAAACGGTGCCAGAAGTATTGGCCGGCGACCGGGTCCCAGGTCCAGTTGGACTTCTCTGTATCGAGAAAGATGATGCGGGTGCCGTCGTATTTCTGATCGTCGTCGGACCACACATAGAAGTCCCGCGCCGCCGACCCGGGTTTGGCCTTGCGTGCGCGCTGGAACCACGGATGCTGGTCTGAGGTGTGGTTGATGACCAGTTCGGTGATCACCCGCAGGCCGCGTTTGTGTGCCTCGGCAATGAAACGCCTGGCATCGGCCATGGTCCCGTAGTCACTGTGCACGCCGCGGTACTCGGCGATGTCATAACCGTCGTCGCGCCGTGGCGAGGGATAGAAGGGCAACAGCCAGATGGTGTTGACGCCCAGGTCGGCGATGTAGTCGAGCTTGGCGATGAGGCCGGGAAAGTCGCCGATCCCGTCGTTGTTGGAGTCGAAATACGATTTGACGTGTACTTGATAGATCACCGCATCCTTGTACCAGAGCGGGTCCTTGATGAACGTGGCTGCCTTGGGTTTCTTCGCCATGTGAAACTCCTGGTGAATTCATAAAGGCCGCTCTCAGACGCCCCTGTAGGAGCTGCCGCAGGCTGCGATCTTTTGATCTTCACTTTCTTTAAAGCAAAAGATCGCAGCCTTCGGCAGCTCCTACAGGGGGGCGGCGCATTCAAGAGGCGGTAATGCGCCAGATCCCGAACGGCTGGTACGCCGGGTCGATCCGCATGAACTGATGCTTGCCATGCCAGGTCCAGCGATGGCCATTCATCAGGTCTTCGCCCTGGGTGCTGGCGTCGTCAGGCAAAACCATTTCCCACAGCGGCAACTCGAAGTTCGCCTCCTGCACGTTGTGCGGATCGAGGCTGACCGCCACCAGAATAAAGTTGCTGCCATCAAAGCTGCGTTTGCCGAAGTACAGGATGTTGTCGTTCCAGGCGTTGTAGACCTTCAGGCCCAGATGCGTGTGCAGCGCCGGGTTCTGCCGACGGATGCGGTTGAGCTGGGCAATCTCGGCAATGATGTTGCCCGGCGCATTGAAGTCCCTGGGGCGGATCTCGTACTTCTCGGAGTCGAGGTACTCCTCCTTGCCCGGCACCGGTGCCGACTCGCACAACTCGAAACCCGAATACATGCCCCACAGACCCGAACCCATGGTCGCCAGCACGGCGCGGATGAGGAACCCGGGACGCCCGGATTCATGCAGGAACGCCGGGTTGATGTCCGGCGTATTGACGAAGAAATTCGGCCGGTAGCACTCGCGCCACGGCGATTCGTTGAGTTCAGTGAAGTAGGTCGCCAGTTCGGCCTTGGTATTGCGCCAGGTGAAATAGGTGTAGCTCTGGGAATAACCGACCTTGCCCAGGCGCGCCATCATTGCCGGAGTAGTAAAGGCCTCGGCCAGGAAGATCACTTCGGGGTACAGCGCCCGTACATCGGCGATCAGCCATTGCCAGAACGGCAACGGCTTGGTGTGCGGGTTATCGACGCGAAAGATCTTCACGCCCTCCTCGACCCAGCCCACCACGATGTCGCGCAGCTCCACCCACAGGCTCGGAATCGCCTCGGGGGCATAGAAGTCGACGTTGACGATGTCCTGGTATTTCTTCGGCGGGTTCTCCGCGTACTTGATCGAGCCGTCGGGCCGCCAGTTGAACCAGCCGGGGTGCTGCTTGAGCCATGGGTGGTCCTGGGAGCACTGGATGGCGAAGTCGAGGGCGATTTCCAGGCCGTGGGCCGCAGCGGCCGACACCAGTCGCCGGAAGTCTTCGCGAGTCCCCAACTGTTTGTGAATCGCCTCGTGGCCGCCCTCCTCGCTACCGATCGCATACGGACTGCCCGGATCATCGGGGCCTGCCGTCAGTGAGTTGTTCGGGCCTTTGCGGTAGCTGCGCCCGATCGGGTGGATCGGCGGGAAATACAGCACGTCGAAGCCCATGTCGTGGATCATCGCCAGCCGCGAATGCACGTCGTTGAAAGTACCGTGGCGTTCCGGACTGTCGGTGATCGAACGCGGAAACAATTCATACCAACTGGCGAACTGCGCCAGCTCGCGCTCCACATCCACCGGGTACTCCGGGCTCAGGCTCAGGTAGGCACGATGATCGACGCGGGCCATGAGGTCGGCGCTACGCGGGTGCAAAAACAGTGCGACCTGCTCGGTTTCGAGCAGTCCTGCCAGTTCATGGTGCAATGCCGCCAACTGCTCACTGAGTTGCCCTTCACTGCGCTCGGCAGCTTGCTGCACCTGGATCCGCCCTTCCTGCAATTCGAGGCTGACGGGCACCGCTGCCACATGCTTCTTTTCCAGTTCGTAGCGAAAACTGGCGAACTGATCGATCCAGGCTTCGATACAGAACAGATAACGGCCCTGACTGTTCACCCGGAACTGCCCCTGCCAGCCGTTGTTGCCCAGATCGTGCATGACAGCGCTTTGCCAGACGTCCTCGTCCTCGGCGCGCCAGCGCACGCGAACCGCCAGCTTGTCATGCCCGTCGGCAAAGACCTTGGCCGTCACCACCACATCCTGGCCCACCACCGCCTTGACCGCGAACTGCCCGCCTTCAAGAGTCGGCATGATGTTTTCTATGACAATGCGCGGCAGCAACAGCGCCTGCGACAGCGGCATGTGCGGGTTGTAGCTCAACTCAGTCGGTTTTTCAGCCGTCATCGAGCCTCTCTCCTTACGCCCCATGGACGCGCTTGTGTCTGGTCGCCATCCCGTTGGGCCATCCGCCCCGGAACGTACTCACTTAGGTTCCGAGCGATAGCTGGCGGGAAAAGTTCATCAGCAATTTGCGGAATCAAATCGTTCGCACAGCAGTCAACCTACTAAAGCACGACTCACGCCATGTGCCACCGGAGGCCTGACCAATGAACAATCCATTCCCGGCTGAAACCCCCGATCCAAACATCGACAACCCGGTGATCCCCCCCAGCGAACCCCAACCGGTGCCCGAACAGGACCCGCCCGGCACAACCCCTCCGCCAAGGGAAGAACCGCCAGCGACGATGCCGCCGGTGATTGTGAATCCTGAATGAAGACAGTTGATCGTTCCTGCCTCGACACCAGGAACGATCATCGAAAATGAATGACGCTTCCCAAGTACGTGTAGTACCGATCCTAAAGCGCCAATTCTGCCCGTCCGTCACTTTACGAAACTCACACCCCGCGCCTTATATAGCCATCACTTCTTCAGCCTTGAGTGTGGTTAGCCATGAAAACGTTTTTTTCCAGCGTCAGCGAGTTCGCAAACAGAGCTAGCGCACAGCACCACGCGCTAAACCGTGAACGACCCACCGACGGCTGGCCATCCCTTGAAAATATTCAACTACGAATTTCTTTGCTTCAAAGCCGAACGCAATCCCTCTGAACAATCAACCAAAAGCTCAATCATCAGGGAGCTGGAGAAACATCTGCTGCACGGTGATATGGACTACAGCCAGCACGAACTTTCGGAAACGCAGAGCGACGAGCTGGAGTCGGGCTGTGAAGCGACTTGCACAGGCGGGGCAAATCCCTGACAGCTCCTAGGGTCGATGATCTTTGTCAATCAGCTTCACAATTCTCGGCATCACACTGAACACCCCCAGCGCCAACAGCGTACTGAGCACCGCCGTCGCTTCCCGGCCCAGGCCGGCGGCGACGCCGATGGCGGCGGTCATCCACAGGCCGGCGGCGGTGGTCAGGCCCTTGACGTCGCTTTCGTCGCCTTCGTGGTTTTTCAGGATGGTGCCGGCCCCGAGAAAGCCGATCCCGGCAATCACGCCCTGCACGACCCGACTCATGGCATCGGCCTGTGAACCGGACATCTGCGGCACCAGCACGAACAGCGCCGCCCCCATCGCCACCAGCATGTGGGTGCGTACGCCAGCGGCCTTGCCCTGGTGTTCACGTTCGAACCCGAGAATTCCGCCCAGCACGGCGGCCATCAGCAGACGCACGGTCATCCGCGTCAATTGCGAGGCATCGGTGATGTCGGCGAACTCGGCTTGCAGCGTCACCCAGACTTCGTGCCACCAGGCGTTCATGGTGCTGTCCTTGTGAGGAACCATGGAGAGTGGACCGCTGCGACCATTAATCGGTTGCACAGAACGATGACCGGCAGTGGCGGCCTGAAACATTAGATACCCCTGAAAAAGGATTCCGCCATGACCGTGCGCATCGAGAACCAGACCTGCTTTTTCACCACTGAAAATGGCGAAGAAATTCGTCTGTGTCCTGACGTGACCATCGTCACCGATGGTCGCAAAGCCATGTCGGCGGTGGACATCGAAGGCCAGCGCATCTACATCACCGAGGCGGAAGCCGATGCGTTGACCGTCGCAGGCGCGGTGGATGGACGCCGGCACCTGAAAGCCAGCGACAGTGATTCGGTGATTTGACTGACGTTGGTCAACACCCGCCGCAGCTGTTTTGCATAGGCGTTTGCACCTTTGTGCGACGAGTGCTTCAAGTTGTCGCAGGCCGGGCGAACACGGCCATCTGATCCGCTTTTTAATGCAATACCTGAGTCTGTTATGCAAACAGATCGCCGCTCATAGTGCTCATGCCTGATGGAGGCTGATGAGCGAAAGACCATGAGCGAAAGAATCCCCGTCCGAACCGTAGAAACATTCGAGCCTTCGCGTCCTAAGACGAAGACCGGAACCAGCGATAACCTGATCCACACCCGCAGCTTCACCGGGCTGTTCCGAACCCTGCGCATCAGCGGCGCGGGTTTTCTGTTTTTGCTGTTTTTCGGCACCGTGTGGTTGAACTGGGGCGGCCGCCAGGCGGTGCTCTGGGATCTTTCCGAGAGCAAATTCCATATCTTCGGCGCGACTTTCTGGCCGCAGGACTTCATCCTGCTGTCGGCGCTATTGATCATCGCCGCGTTCGGCCTGTTCGCGATCACCGTGTTTGCCGGCCGGGTCTGGTGCGGCTACACCTGCCCACAAAGTTCGTGGACCTGGATCTTCATGTGGTGCGAGAAAATCACCGAGGGCGAGCGCAACCAACGGATCAAGCTGCAAGCCGCGCCGTGGGGCGTGAACAAACTGATGCGTCGCTCGGCCAAACACACTTTGTGGCTGGCCATCAGCCTGCTGACCGGCCTGACCTTCGTCGGCTACTTCACCCCGATCCGGCCACTGGCCGAAGAACTGCTGACCTTGCAAATGAGCGGCGTCAGCCTGTTCTGGGTGCTGTTTTTCACCGGTGCCACCTACATCAATGCCGGCTGGCTGCGTGAAGCGGTGTGCATGCACATGTGCCCTTACGCGCGGTTCCAGAGCGTGATGTTCGACAAAGACACCCTGACCATTTCCTACGACGTGGCCCGTGGCGAAAACCGTGGCCCGCGCAAACGCGAGGTCAAACCCGCCGAGGTCGGTTTGGGCGATTGCATCGATTGCCAGCTCTGTGTACAGGTCTGCCCGACCGGCATCGACATCCGCGATGGCTTGCAGATGGAATGCATCGGTTGCGCCGCATGCATCGACGCCTGCGATTCGATCATGGACAAAATGGGTTACGCCCGGGGACTGATCAGCTATACCTCCGAACATCAGTTGCAAGGTGGCAAGACGCACCTGCTGCGTCCGCGCCTGATCGGCTACACCGCCGTATTGCTGGTGATGATTGCCGCGCTGGTGGTGGCATTGATGGAACGGCCGATGGTCTCGCTCGACGTCAGCAAGGACCGGGGCCTGTTCCGCGAAAACAGCCGGGGCCAGATCGAAAACATCTACAGCCTGAAGGTGATCAACAAGACCCAGCAGCGTCAGGACTATCAATTGAGTCTGGTCGATGCCGATGATTTCGAGTTGCAGGGCAAGACCGTGCTGAGCCTGGCGCCGGGCGAGATTGTCGATCTGCCGGTGTCGGTGGCGATGCTCTCGGAGCGTCCGGCCAGCAGTTCGCAGAGCATCAGCTTCAAAGTGATCGACAGCGATGAGCCTGGCGTCTACAGCGTGGCGAAGAGCCGGTTTGTTGCGCCAATGAATCGCTGAGCCTTTAAGATGCAGAGCTTTAAAGATCGCAGCCTTCGGCAGCTCCTACGCAAGCGAGCCGATCCATTGTAGGAGCTGCCGAAGGCTGCGATCTTGGCGGTACCACCTTCACTTCTTTCCAAAAGACACCCAACCGGGCTTTTTGATGAAACGCTACGAAAAATTCGCCGACGACATCGCAGAACTGATCCGCTCCGGCGTTCTCGGACCGGGCCAGCGTGTGCCGTCAGTGCGCTACGCCAGCCAGACCTACGGCGTCAGCCCGTCGACGGTGTTCCAGGCCTACTACCTGCTGGAGCGTCGTGGACTGATCCGCGCCCGTCCGCGCTCGGGCTACTTCGTCAATGCCCATGCGCCACGACCGTTTTCCGAGCCGGTGATCAGCAGCCAGGTCAACGAATCCACCGAAGTCGACGTCAGCGAACTGGTGTTTTCGGTACTCGACTCGATCAAGGACCCGAACACCGTGGCCTTTGGCTCGGCATTCCCCAGCCCGACACTGTTCCCCCTGCAACGCTTGTCCCGCTCCCTGGCCAGTGCCACCCGCGAGATGGATCCGCGCATGGTCGTCACCGACCTGTCGCCCGGCAACCCGCAGCTGCGCCGGCAAATCGCCCTGCGCTACATGGTCGGCGGACTGATGCTGCCCATGGAAGAACTGCTGATCACCAACGGTGCGCTGGAAGCCCTCAACCTGTGCCTGCAAGCGGTGACGCAACCTGGAGACTTGGTGGCCATCGAAGCCCCGGCGTTCTACGCCTGCCTGCAAGTGCTCGAACGCCTGAAACTCAAAGCCGTGGAAATCCCCGTGCACCCGCGCGACGGCATCGACCTCGGCGTGCTCGAACAAACCCTGGAGCGTCATCCGATCAAGGCCTGCTGGTGCATGACCAGCTTCCAGAACCCCATGGGCGCCACCGTGCCCGAGGTGAAGAAACAGCAGCTCGTGGAACTGCTGCGCCGCCACCAGGTACCCCTGATCGAAGACGATGTCTACGCCGAACTGTATTACGGTCAACAAGCGCCGAAACCGGCCAAGGCATTCGATACCGAAGGCCTGGTGATGCATTGCGGCTCGTTCGCCAAGAGCCTGGCCCCCGGTTACCGCATCGGCTGGGTCGCCGCCGGGCGTTATGCGCAGAAGATCGAACGCCTGAAACTCATGACCTCGCTGTGCGCGTCGATGCCTGCGCAGGCGGCGATCGCCGACTACCTGCAACACGGCGGCTACGACCGGCACCTGCGTAAATTGCGTCATGCGCTGGAAGACCAGCAAGCCGCCATGCTTGCCGCCATCGCCCGCTATTTCCCGGCGCAGACCCGGGTCAGCCAACCGGCGGGCGGGTACTTTTTGTGGCTGGAATTGCCGGAGCAGATGGATTCGTTGAAGCTGTTTCAGATGGCGCTGGCGCAGGGGATCAGCATTGCACCGGGGCCGATTTTTTCGCCGACGCAAAGGTTCAGGAATTGTATTCGGTTGAATTATGGGAGCCCGTGGGATGAGGCTGCGGAGAAGGCGATGGAGACGTTGGGGCGGATTGTGCGGTCGTTTTAAATGGAACAACCTCACGATATTCACACTGCAAACCAAAGTCATAATCAAGGAGCAGTTTTACGATCTTCCCTGTATCGACTCATCGCGCCAGCGAAAGCCGCTAGCGTATCCGCGTTAGCGAGGGCCATATCTGTTCTAATCCGGGGGGAATTTCTAAATTTATGCATGGCCTCGTCTAAGTTACTCGCACCGGCTCCTAGAATAAATTTTTGCTTCAGGCTCCGATCAATATCACTCTCTTCGACTACGCCACCCATCAGTTTTTTTGATATCGCCTCCGTGCCTACATGCTGCATCGCATCCATCAGAGAGAACTGTGGGTTGCTTGAAGAAGCTCTATACTGATTTTCATAAATTGGAATTGCTGAATACCAATAATCCTTAGATTTAAACAGTAAATTTCTATGACTCAATTCATGAATTATTATCGAACCAACACTTTCATCAGTGCCTGCCTTTACCCGCAGCGAATTAAAATAGATCTTTCTTCTTCTATCATTATGGTTTACAAGCGCCTCCGTATCCACCAACTCCCCAACGCCAGCAAAAATCACAACTTTACCTGTTTTCTTTTCAATATGCTCCATGTCAGACAACAGCCCACGATAGCCCTTGATCAAATACTCCGTATCATCCGAAGATATCGTGCCAAAGTACGATTTTATTATATCCGAATTGAAATCCCCTCCCTCCAGTTCTGCCACCACATTTTCCAAGACATCTTTTGCTCGGCTAAACGCTTCGATTAACAAGTCAGCTACTTCAGGCAAATTCTTTCTGATATTTTTCATACCTCTCTGTTCAACCATATGACGCAAGCCTTTGTCTCGCTCCACCCGAAAATCATTAATGAAAGCGAACAACGAATTACACCCTATTTGGTCAACAAAATTAACCGGACTACTCCTGACAAACCGATAAAAATTCAACCCATCCACATCCCCCGCCGGATCCGGATTCAACCACCGCTGCAACCACGGCGCGTAGTACCGCGCGCCATAGTAATAAAGCCCCGTCGCATCCCGTTCCTTGCCCGAATAACGAATGGTCTTGTAGCTGGTTTCCACTTCATGCCGCCCCGCCAACCACGCCGTTCCGCCGAAGGGGTAATAGACTTCCTGGCTGATGGTTTTAGCCTGCGCATCGACTTCAAAGGCACTCGATCCCAAGTGATCGTCGAAGCAGTAACGCCACTGATCGTTGTCCAGTCCTGCTGGCGGCGGGCTGTCCCAATGCAGCAGGCGCACGCTGCAGCGCCCGGCCTGTACGCTGATCACCTGGAGCCGTTCTCCGGTGGCGCTATTGGCGTGCAGTTCGATGCCCGGCAAGTAACGTACCTCCGGCGTATGCACGATGGATTTCGCGGTGACCTCCCGGTATTTGCGCAGGCGAGCGCCTTCGCTGTCGTAGACATACCTCTCGATGTCGTCGGCGCCTTCAATCCGTGCCACTTGAGTGACCTGGGCCAACTGATTACGCCCATTCCACTGCAAGGCCTGCCCAGGTTGCAGCTCCAAGAGATTGCCGCGAGCGTCGAACAGCTCGTCGATCCCGGGCTGGCCGGATCGGGTTTTGACGCTGCGATTGCTGTGCGATGCCACGCGCATGGTCAAGGTGTCGTCTACCGCGCCGTGATGCAGACGTTGCAGCAGATTGCCCGCTTCATCGTAATAATAAGTCTCTGTGTAATTGCACCAGCGACTGGCGTCCGGCGGGCCGAATCCCTGCCACCCGGGCAATGCTGGCCCTAACGACGGCTTGGCGGTTTCCCAACCGGTGGCGCTGATCAACTGGTACAGAGTGTCGTAGGTGAAGCGCCGCACCGGTTCGATGCGCTGATTGGCAAAATGCTGAATGGGCAGCGCCGCGTCGGCGATTTCGCTGATGTTGCCAACCGGGTCGTAGCCATAACTGAGCTTCTGCAGAAATCCCTGAGCGGGGCCTTGGGTATCGAGGTTTGTCAGGCGTCCATTGGCCGGATCATAACTGCTGGAAGTACGCATGCCATTGCCTGCCCGCTCGTGTTCTATCTGGCCAAAAGCGTTGTACTCGATGGCATTGACCAGCGTGTCGGCGGAGGACTGACCAGCCCGTTGCAGCCCGACCGAATGCAGTTGCCCGGCGCGGTCATAGGTGAAATGTCGGGTGTGACTTTTGGTGTCGGTCTGATGCGAGAGCTCGCCCGAAGGCAGGAAGGACCAGGATGCCTGTGCGCCCTCGCCCGGTTCCAGCAGACGGTCGCGCTCCGTTTCTACAAGGGGCCAATCGGGCGGATCAATACTGTTCAAGAAATGCCGAACCTCAAACAGCACCAACGCCGACAGCCCATAGTCGGCCATCAACCGGCTGCCTGCCGGGTCGTCCTGTCGGATCGGCTGACCACAGCGATTGTGCCGGGCCTCTTCTTCCGTCGCAGCGCCCCATTGGATGCGCTCGGCGCAGCGTTCCACCTCACCGACAACTTGTTCGAACATCGCTACAGGCCGCAGCGACGCATCATGCTCAGTGCGACGATGCCAGCCGCGTTGATCCCATGCTTCAAGCGCCTGCCCTGCGGCACCCGGCAACTCAAGTTGCCACCCGGCATCAACACTGTCGCTGCACAGCGGCTGATTCGAAAGGCTGTAAGTGGTGGACAGGTTTGAAGGCGCATCGAGCAACGCAAACAATCGCGGATCGCGTTGCCGAGCAAGACGGCCAGCCCCGTCATACTGTTGATGCGTGATCCGAGACTCGGCTGGCTCTTCGGCCACGCGACGTTGATAAGCCACCGCACGAACAGCTAAACCCCGAGGGTCGACGGCGCTCAGCGTTGGTGTGTGAATGTCCATGCACAGGGCGCCCGACTTTGAGAGGCTTCACCACACGCCGTGTTCGGTTGCGTGGCTCGTCGCCAATCTAGGCGCCCTTGTCAGCAGCGTCTACTGTCAGAAATAACAGGTGGACGCTGGCGGGCTCAACTCAGCGACCTCCACCCAGATCAACAAACGTCCCCGTCGCATAGGAAGCCTTGTCCGACAACAACCAGACAATCGCCTCCGCCACTTCATCCGGCCGCCCGCCCCGTGCCATCGGGATCGCCGATTCCAGCTTGCTGACCCGGTCCGGATCGCCGCTCAAGGCATGGAAATCGGTGTAGATGTAGCCCGGGCGCACGGCGTTGACACGGATCCCCTCTCCCGCCACTTCCTTGGACAGGCCGATGGTGAAGGTGTCCAGCGCCCCCTTTGACGCCGCGTAGTCGACGTATTCGTTGGGCGCGCCAAGCCGCGCAGCGACCGAGGAGACGTTGACGATACTGCCGCCCTGCCCGCCGTGCTTGGGTGACATGCGCAGGATCGCGTGCTTGGCGCAGAGGATCGGCGCCAGGACGTTGGTTTTCATGATCTTGAGAATGCGGAACTCGGACATTTCGTCGACCCGGGACTTTTGCCCCACGGTGCCGGCGTTGTTGACCAGCGCGGTGACCCGGCCCAGTTCGTTGTCGACCCGATGGAACAGCGCGATGACTTCGTCTTCGATGCTGACGTCGGCCCGTACTGCAATGGCTTGCGCACCGAGGGCGCGGACTTGCTCCAGCACGTCGAGTGCGGCCTTTTCGTCCGCCTGGTAGTTGATGCAGATCCGATAGCCCTGCGCGGCGGCCAACAGTGCGGTGGCGGCGCCAATGCCGCGGCTGCCGCCGGTGATGACGATGACTTTGTCCATGCGAGCCTTCCCCCAATCAAAGCTTAAGCGGTCGGGGGCAAGAATAACCGCCATTGGTGGTTTTTGCATGGCTTGGGCAGTGCTTTGTGGCGAGGGAGCTTGCTCCCGTTCGGCTGCGAAGCAGTCGGGATTTCAGTTGACGCTGTAGGCTGAAAAGCGGGGGCCGCTTTGCGACCCAGCGGGAGCAAGCTCCCTCGCCACGGGTCAACTGGCAACCAGTGCCTCGCCGCGATGGATTTCCATCATGAAGCCTGCGGCCGGCAGCGGATGCCCCAGCAGGTAACCCTGCAGCGAGTCGCAGCCCAGTTGCGTCAGGAAGTCCTGCTGCGAGCCCGTCTCCACCCCCTCGGCAACGATGCGCAACCCCAGCGCCTGGCCGAGCGCCACGATGGCCGAAACGATGGCGGCGTCATCGCTGTCGCGCTCCAGGTCGCGGACAAAACCGCGGTCGATCTTCAGCTCGTTGGCCGGCAGGCGCTTGAGGTACATCAAACTCGAATAACCGGTGCCGAAATCGTCGATGGACAGGTCGACACCCATTTCCGAGAGTTCCTGAAGCACCGTCATGCTCGCGTCGGCATCGCTCATGGCGGTGGTTTCTGTGATTTCCAGGGTCAGGCTGTTGGCCGGCAGATGGTGAGTCGCCAGCGCCTTGGCGACGCTCTGGACCAGTCCGGCATGGCAAAACTGGATGGCCGACAGGTTCACTGCGATGCGCCAATCGGTGTAGCCCAGCACGTACCACTCGCGCATCTGACGGCACGCTTCGTTGAGCACCCACTCGCCGATCGGAATGATCAGCCCGGTCTTTTCCGCCAGTTCGATGAATTTGTCCGGCAACAGCAACCCCTGCGTCGGGTGCTCCCAGCGCAACAAGGCCTCGGCGCCCACCGGCCGGCCATTGGCGGCATCGAACTTGGGCTGGTAATGCAGGCTGAATTGCTGATGTTCCACGGCATTGCGCAAGTCCTGCAGCAATTGCAGTTGCTTGCGCGCGTTGTTGTTCATCGAGGCATCGAAAAAGCTGTAGCCGTTTTTACCGGCGCCCTTGGCGTGGTACATCGCCGCGTCGGCGTTCATCAGCAATTCGTGGGCGGACTGCCCGTTACCTGGATAGAGCGCGATGCCGACACTGGCGGAAATGTGCAAATCATGTTCGGCAACCCGGAACGCCTGCGCGATCAACCCGACCTGACGGGCTGCGAGGTTCAAGGCATCGTTCTGTTCGCTCAATTGCACCAGCAACACGAACTCATCGCCGCCGATCCGCGCCAGGGTGTCCTGGCTGCGCAAGTCCTCGCGCAGGCGCAGGGCCACTTCGCGCAACAGCAAGTCGCCCATGTGGTGGCCGAAGGCATCGTTGACGGGTTTGAAGCCGTCCAGGTCGATGAACATCAGGGCAAAGCAACCACCCTCTTCACGAACCCGCGACATGGCCTGATCGATTCGGTCGGCGAGCAACGTCCGGTTCGGCAACCCGGTGAGGGTGTCATGCAGAGCCAGTTGGGTCAGTTCACGGTTGGCTTCGGTCAGCGACTGGGCCAGGCTCGCGGTGCGGGCCTCCAGGCGTGCATCGAGGATCGAGGTCAGCAAGGCGATGCTCAGCACCGCCAGCGTGGTGATCAGCACCAGGTTGTCCAGGCCCTTGCCGCTCAACCCATCGACCGCTGCTCCGCAAAAGCTGCCGTCGGCAAAGCGTGCAGCGGCCATCCCGGTGTAGTGCATGCCAACGATGGCGATGCCCATGATCACGGCGGCACCGCCACGGATCAGACGGACATAAGGCGTGTGTTGGCGCAATCGGAAAGCGATCCACAATGCCGCGCCCGAGGCACCGACAGCGATCATCAGCGACGCGCCGAACAGCGTCGGGTCATAGTCGATGCCGGGTTGCATGCGCATGGCAGCCATGCCGGTGTAGTGCATCGCGCTGATGCCGGCGCCCATGACCAGCGCCCCAAAGGCCAGTTGCCAGGCCGGCAGTTGCGGCTGGCTGACCAGCCACAGCGCAAAACCGCTGGAGAGCACGCCGATCAACAGCGACAACAGGGTGATTGCGCCGTCATAGCCCAGATCGATCGGCAGTTTGAATGCGAGCATGCCGATAAAGTGCATCGACCAGATACCGATGCCCATGGCAATGGCCCCGCCTGCGGTCCACAAATGCACGGCGCGGCCTTTGGCAGTGGCAATGCGTCCGGTCAAGTCGAGTGCGGTATATGAGGCGAGAATCGCGACACAGAGCGAAATGATAACCAGGGTGGGGGAATAGCTACCGATGAGCATGGGGACTTCTCGCGAATGCCCCCGTTAATGGTATTGATTCTCGCCGGGGGAAAATGCGGCGATTGTACTGATTCCGAATGAGAACGCACTCACAAAATGAGCAAAGGGCCATCAGCCCGATGAAACGTCTGTTTTAAGGTTTTACATTAAGTCGCATCAAGCTGCTGGCACCACAAAACCTGTGGGAGCGAGCTTGCTCCGGGCGGCGTTCCGACGATAGCGGTGGGTCAGGCAACATCCATGCTGAATGTGACTCAGCCATCGCGAGCAAGCTCGCTCCCACAGGGATTGCAGTGTCCGTTTGATTGCGCTATCGGCTCTCACTCACCTCAAGCTGCCCGTCCCAGCCACCGCCCAGCGCGGCAATCAACTGCACGCTGGCGATCAGGCGGCTTTGCAACAGGTCCAGGTTGCTGCGCTCATTGCTCAGCGCCGCGGCCTGGGTCACCACCACATCGATGTACGCGATCAAGCCGGAATTGTACTGGTTCTGGGTCAGGCGCAACGATTCACGAGCGGCGTCCAGCGCCTGTTGGCGCACGACGGCTTCGTCCTGGAGCACCTTGAGCTGCACCAGGAAGTTTTCCACTTCGCGGAATCCGTCCAGCACGGTCTGGCGGTACTTGGCCACTGTTTCGTCATAGGCCGCTTCACTGCGATCGACTTCCGCCGAGCGCTGGCCGCCGTCGAACAGGGTCATGGCCAATTGCGGTCCGACCGACCAGAAGCGGTTCGGCAGACTGAACAAGTCTTTCGAGGTACTGCTGCTGTAACCACCGTTCAAGCTCAGGGTCAGGTCCGGGTAATAGGCAGCCTTCGCCACACCGATGTTGGCGTTGGCAGCCATCACCGAGCGCTCGGCGGATGCGATGTCCGGGCGACGCTCCAGCAGTTGCGAAGGCAGGGCCGGCGGCACTTGCGGCAACTGCGGAATGTCCTGGCTTTCCGCCAGGCTGAACTCCGCTGGCGGCAGGCCGATCAGCACGGCAATGGCGTTCTCGAACTGGGCGCGTTGCCAGATCAGATCGATCATGTCCGCTTCGGTACTCTTGAGCTGCGTCTGGGCCTGGGCCACGGCGTCCTTGCCGGATACGCCGGCGCGGTACTGGTTCTCGGTCATTCTCAGGGAGCGCTGATAAGCCTCGACCGTGTCCTGCAGCAGGCGTTTCTGGCCATCGATCACGCGCAATTGCAGGTAATTCTGCACCAGCTCCGACTGTTGACTCAGGCGCATGGCCGCCAGATCGGCAAAGCTTGCCTGGGCATTCGCGGTGTCGGCTTCCAGGCCACGGCGCAGCTTGCCCCACACATCCGCTTCCCAACTGACGCCCGCCTGGGCTGAATACGTGTCGCGAATACCGCTGGACGAACTGCTCAGGCTGGAGTTGCTGCTGCCGGTGCCCTGGCTTGAACGGTTCTTGCTGACGTTCAGGTCGACCGTCGGGAAAAACGCCCCGCGTGCGCTGCGCACCAAGGCCTGGGCCTGACGGTACTGGGCTTCGGACTGGGCGACGGTCTGGTTGGCGCTGTTGAGCTTCTCGATCAGGCCATTGAGCTGTTGATCGCCGTACAGCTCCCACCATGCGCCGCGCGCCAGGGCATCGCTCGGGTTGGCCTGGCGCCAGCCTTCTGCTGCCTTGTACTGAGCAGGCTCCGCGGTTTGCGGGCGCTGGTAATCCGGGCCGACGGCGCAGGCACTGAGCATCGCCATGCACAGTGACAGGCTCAGCAGACGCGAGCCTCGAGCCGTGATCAGCGGTGCAGCCAGGTTGAAAAGCGAACGTTCAGTCATAGCGGAGTTTCCAGAGCAGCATCGGTACGCACTCCACGCCATTGGTTGAAGCGATGGCGCAGTTTGTCGAGATAGAGGTAAACCACCGGCGTGGTGTAAAGCGTCAGCACCTGGCTGAAGATCAGCCCGCCGATGATGGTCAGGCCCAGCGGCTGGCGCATTTCCGCCCCTTCGGCGCGGCTCAGCAGCAACGGCAAGGCACCGAGGATCGCCGCCAGGGTGGTCATCAGGATCGGTCGCAAGCGTTGCAGGCAGGCACTGCGAATCGATTCCAGCGGTGCCATGCCCTGATGCCGCTCCAGCTGCAACGCCAGGTCGATCATCAGAATGGCGTTTTTCTTCACCACGCCGATCAGCAGAAACAGCCCCAGCAATGAAATCAGGCTGAACTCACCGCCCAGCGCATAGATCGACAGCAACGCGCCGACCCCGGCCGACGGCAGGGTGGACAGGATGGTCAGCGGATGAATGTAGCTTTCGTACAGCACACCCAAGACCAGATAAACCGCCACCAGCGCCCCCAGAATCATCCACGGCTGACTTTTTTGGGTTGCCGCGAAAGCGTCGGCTGTGCCGGCCATTTTCGCGATCACCTCTTCCGGCAGCCCGACCTTGGCAATCGCCCGCTCGATGGCGGCACCACCCTGCTCCACGGTCACGCCTTCGGCCATGTCGAAGGCAATGCTTTCCGAGGCGAACTGGCCTTCGTGGCTGACCCGGTCGTTTTCCAGGCTGTTTTCGTAATGGGCGATGGTCGACAGTGGGATCCGCGCACCATCGGCGGTAATGACCTGGACCTGTTTGAGGGTGATCGGGTCCTGGGCGTATTTCGGGTTGACCTCCATCACCACCTGATACTGGTTGAGGCTGTCGTAGATGGTCGAAATCTGCCGCTGGCTGTAGGCATTGTTCAGCACCGCCGTGACCATGTCCATGTCGACACCCAGGCGCTTGGCCTGGTCGCGGTCGACGATCAGGGTCACTTGCCGGGCGCCCCGACCTTCCCGCGCATCGATGGCCGTCAGTTCCGGCAAGGCCTTGAGCGCGGTGACGACTTTCGGATACCACTCGCGTAACGCCCCGAGATCCCCGCTTTGCAGGATGTAGGAGTATTGCGAGGTGGTCTGCTCACGCCCGCCACCGAACTGCAGGTCCTGGTCGGCCATGAGCATCAGTTGTGCGCCGGGCACCTTGGGCATTTCCTTGCGCAGGCGTTCGATGACTTTCTGCGCGGAAATGTTGCGCTCCTTGATCGGCTTCAGGCGCACCAGCATGAAGGCGTTGTTGGTGCCGTTACTGCCGCCGATGAAGCCGGCGACGCTTTCTACCGCCTCATCCTTCAAGACCGCCCGACGGAAAATCTCCATCTTCGGCTGCATCACGCTGAACGACAGGCCGTCGTCGCCGCGCACGAAACCGATCAGCTGACCGGTATCCTGCTGAGGTAAAAATGTTTTAGGAACAACAATATACAGTGCAATATTAACGCCAATTGTCACGAACAGACTGAGCAACGTCAGGCGTTTGTGGCGCAGCACCCAGTCGAGGCTGGTGGCGTACTTGCCAACCATCCAGTCGTTGGCCCGTCGGCTCCAGCGTTGCAGGCGGTTCTCCTGCCCCGGCGTGTGCGGCTTGAGCCAGCGGGCACAGAGCATCGGGGTCAGGGTCAACGACACCAGCAGCGAAACCACGATGGCCGCCGCCAGGGTGATGGAGAATTCGCGGAACAGGCTTTCAATGATCCCGCCCATGAACAGGATCGACAGGAACACCGCCACCAGCGACACGTTCATCGACAGCAAGGTAAAGCCGACTTCCTGGGCACCGAGGTAGGCCGCCTTCATCGGCCGCACACCTTCGTCGATGTGCCGGGAAATGTTCTCCAGCACCACGATGGCATCGTCCACCACCAGCCCGGTGGCCAGGATCAGCGCCATCAGCGACAGGTTGTTCAACGAAAAGCCGTAGAGGTACATCACGGCAAAGGTACCGACCAGCGACACCGGCACCGCCAGGGTCGGGATCAGCGAGGCGCGGAAGTTACCGAGGAACAGGAACACCACCAGGATCACCAGCGCCACGGCGATCAGCAAGGTCATTTCCGCCTCGTGCAGCGTGGCCTTGATCACCGGCGAGCGATCCATGGCCAGGTTCAGCTTGACGCTGGCCGGCAACACCGCCTGCAACGCCGGCAACTGCGCCTTGATCTCGTTGACCGTCTCGATGATGTTGGCGCCGGCCTGCCGGTTGATCACCAGCAGCACCGCCGCGTCGTCGTTGAAGAAACCGCTGTTGTAGCGGTCCTCGACGCCATCGCTGACCTTCGCCACGTCCTTGAGGCGCAGGGCCGCGCCGCCGTTGTAGTGGATGATCAGCGACTCGTAGTCCTTGGCCTTTTCCAACTGGTCGTTGGCCTGGACCTGCCACAGCCGCTGATCGTCTTCCACCGAACCCTTGGGCCGGCGCACGTTGGCATTGGCGATGGTGTTGCGCACGTCGTCCAGGGCCACGCCGTACTGGTTCAGCGCCTGCGGTTCGAGTTCGATACGCACCGCCGGCAGCGAACTGCCGCCGATCTGCACCTCGCCGACGCCCTGCACCTGGGACAGGCTCTGGGACAGGATCGTCGAGGCCAGGTCATAGAGCTGGCCTTTTTCCAGCACATCCGAGGTCAGCGACAGCACCATGATCGGCGCCTGGGACGGGTTGACCTTCTTGTAGGTCGGCATGCTGCGCATCCCGCTGGGCAGCAGGTTGCGCGAGGCGTTGATGGCCGCCTGCACTTCCCGCGCCGCGCCGTTGATGTCGCGGTCGAGGTCGAATTGCAGAATCACCCGGGTCGATCCCTGGCTGGAGCGGCTGCTCATGGTGTTGACCCCGGCGATGGCGCCGAAGGAGCGCTCCAGCGGCGTAGCCACGGTCGACGCCATGACTTCGGGGCTGGCGCCGGGCAGGCTGGCCTGGACCACGATCACCGGAAAGTCCATTTGCGGCAGCGGCGATACGGGCAGCAAACCGAAGCTCACGCCGCCCAGCAGCATGATGGCCAGGCTCAGCAACATGGTCGCGACCGGGCGCTTGATGAAAGGTCCCGAGAGATTCATTAATGACTGCTCCCGGCACCAACCCACGAGCCCTGCAGCCCTCCTGTGGGAGCGAGCCTGCTCGCGAAGAGGGCCTTGCATTCAACATCCCTGGCGACTGACCCGGCGCCTTCGCGAGCAGGCTCGCTCCCACAGGTTATGCAGGCCGTCATACCGCCGTCTCCTGAGCGCCGGTCTTGCCAAAGCGCCGACCGAGACGATCGAAATACAGGTAGATCACAGGCGTAGTGAACAGGGTCAAAACCTGGCTCAGCAACAGACCGCCGACCATCACCAGGCCCAGCGGCTGGCGCAGTTCCGCGCCGGAACCGGTGGCCAGCATCAACGGCACGGCACCGAACAGCGCGGCCAGGGTCGTCATCAGGATCGGTCGGAAACGCAGCAAGGCGGCCTGATAGATCGCCGTTTGCGGGTCCATGCCCTGGTTGCGCTCGGCGTCGAGGGCGAAGTCGATCATCATGATCGCGTTCTTCTTGACGATGCCGATCAGCAGAATGATGCCGATGATCGCGATCATGCCCAGGTCGTTGCCGCTGAGGATCAACGCCAGCAAGGCGCCCACCGCCGCCGACGGCAAGGTCGAGAGAATGGTGATCGGGTGGATGTAGCTCTCGTAGAGCACGCCCAGCACGATGTACATGGTCACCACCGCCGCCAGGATCAGCAGCAAGGTGCTCGACAACGAAGCCTGGAACGCCTGCGCCGCACCCTGGAACTGGGTCTGCACGCCAATCGGCATGCCGATGTCCTTCTGCACCTGCTCGATGATCTCGACCGCATGCCCCAGTGCCACGCCGGGCGCGAGGTTGAAGGACATCATCACCGCCGGGAACTGGCCGATGTGGGTGATCGCCAGTTGCGCCTGACGCTCCTCAATGTGCGCCAGGCTGGACAGGCGCACCTGCCCGCCATCGGTGGTCTTGACGTGAATCTGGTTCAACGCATCCGGGCCGATCTTCTCGCCGGACTGCGATTGCAGGACCACGCGGTACTGGCTCGCCTGGGTGTAGATCGTGGAAATCTGCCGCTGGCCGAAGGCGTCGTACAGCGCATCGGTGATGTTCGACACCGACACCCCGACCCGCGACGCCGCATCGCGGTCGATCACCAGATAAACCTGCAAGCCCTTGTCCTGCAGATCGCTGGCCACGTCAGTCAATTCCGGGCGGTCGGCCAAGGCCTCCACCAGGCGACCGCTCCACAGGCTCAGCAGCTCCGAGTCCGGCGACGACATGCTGAACTGGTACTGCGTGCGGCTGACCCGGTCCTCGATGGTCAGGTCCTGCACCGGCTGCATGTACAGACGGATACCGACCAGCTTGTCCAGCTCAGGTTGCAGGCGAGCAATCACTTGCGTTGCACTCAGGTCACGGTCGTGGTGCGACTTGAGGTTGATCAGCAAACGACCGCTGTTGAGCGTTGAGTTGTCGCCGTCCACGCCAATGTAGGAGGACAGGCTCTCGACCGCCGGGTCGGCCAGAATCACCTTGGCCAGCTCCTGCTGACGCTCGCTCATGGCGGCGAAGGAAATCGATTGCGGCGCTTCGGAAATACCCTGGATAACCCCGGTGTCCTGCACCGGGAAAAAGCCCTTGGGCACCACCATGTAGAGGAATACCGTCAGCGCCAGAGTGCCAATGGCCACCATCAAGGTCAGGGGCTGGTGCTTGAGCACCCACTGCAACTTGCGTCCGTAAGCGGCAATCATCCAGTCGATGAACGCACCGCTGGCGCGATAGAAACGCCCCTGCTCGGCTTCCTTGGGTTCCCGCTTGAGCAACCGCGCGCACATCATCGGCGTCAGCGTCAGGGAAACCACCAGGGAAATCAGGATCGCCACCGCGAGTGTGATGGCGAACTCGCGGAACAAGCGCCCGACCACGTCCGCCATGAACAGCAGCGGGATCAGCACGGCGATCAGCGACAACGTCAGGGAAATCAGGGTGAAACCGATCTGTTTGGCGCCCTTGAGCGCCGCGTTCAGCGGGCTGTCGCCCTCCTCGATGAAGCGCGCAATGTTCTCCAGCATGACGATCGCATCGTCCACCACGAAACCGGTGGCGATGGTCAGGGCCATCAGGGTCAGGTTGTTGACCGAGAACCCGGCCAGGTACATCACGCCGAACGTGCCGATCAGCGACAGTGGCACGGCCACCGACGGAATGATCGTGGCGCTGGCGCGACGCAGGAACAGGAAAGTGACCATGACCACCAGGGCGATAGCGATCAGCAATTCGTGCTGCACGTCCTTGACCGAGGCGCGGATGGTCTGGGTGCGGTCGGTCAGCACCACCACGTCGAGGCCGGCCGGCAGGTTGTCGGTGATGCTCGGCAGCAAGGCCTTGATCCGGTCCACCACCTCGATCACGTTGGCACCCGGCTGACGCTGGATGTTCAGCAGTACGGCCTGGTTCTCGTTGGCCCATGCCGCGAGGCGTTCGTTCTCGGCGCCGTCGACGATTTCCGCCACGTCCTTGAGCCGCAGCGGCGCGCCGTTGGCATAGGCCAGGATCAGGTTGGCGTAGTCCTTGGGCGAGGTCAGTTGATCGTTGGCATCGAGCATCGAGACCCGGGTCGGGCCGTCGAAGTTGCCCTTGGGCTGGTTGACGTTGGAGGCGCCGATCAGGGTGCGCACGTCCGACAGGTTCAAGCCATTGGCCGCCAGGGCCTCCGGGTTGACCTTGATCCGCACGGCCTGGCGTTGACCACCGGCGATGCTGACCATGCCGACGCCGCTGATCTGGGCGATTTTCTGCGCCATGCGCGTATCGACCAGATCGTTGAGCTTGGGCAGCAGCATGGTCTTGGAGGTAATGGCCAGGGTCAGCACCGGCGTGTCGGCCGGGTTGACCTTGTTGTACACCGGCGGTGCCGGCAGGTCCTTGGGCAGCAGGTTGGTGGCCGCGTTGATCGCCGCCTGCACCTGTTGCTCGGCCACGTCCATGTTGATGTCGAGGCTGAACCGCAACGTCAGTACCGACGCGCCGCCGGAACTGGTGGACGCCATTTGTGTCAGGCCGGGCATCTGCCCGAACTGCCGTTCAAGCGGCGCGGTCACCGCGCTGGTCATGACATCCGGACTGGCGCCGGGGTACAGGGTCATGACACGAATGGTCGGATAATCGACCTGGGGCAGCGCCGACACCGGCAGCAACCGATAGGCAATCACGCCGGCCAGGATAATCGCCAGCATGCTCAGCGTGGTGGCTACCGGGCGAAGGATGAACAGCCGCGAGAGATTCATGCGCCGCCCTTTTTCGCCTTGTCGGTGGTCGCGGGCTCAGCCGCGTTGACCGCCGACTTGCCTTGCAGGTGTTCGGTTGGCGTGGTCGGCACGTCCTGGCTGTCGTTGACCACCTCCACGTCGCTGCCGTCCTTCAGACGGTCAGTGCCTTCCAGTACGACCCGCTCGCCCGCGGACAGGCCTTCGGTGACCACGGTGTTCAGGCCGTCACTGGCGCCGACTTTCAACTGACGGATCTTGACCTTCTTGTCACCGTCCAGGACATAGGCGAACGTGCCGTTGGTGCCGAACTGGATCGCGGCGGACGGTGCGAGCACTACGTTTTTGAGGGTGTCGGCCAGCAGGCGCACATTGACGAACTGGTTGGGGAACAGCGACTGATCGCGGTTCTCGTAACGGGCCTTGAATTTCAGGGTGCCGGTGGTGACGTCGATCTGGTTGTCCAGGCTCTGCAGTACCCCAGTGGCCTGCAACTTGGTATCGCCGCGATCCCAGGCTTCAGCCGGCAATTGGGCACCGCTGCGATAACGGGCGAGCACGGTGTCGAGGCTGTTTTCCGGGAGGGTGAAGGCCACGCTGATCGGTTGGGTCTGGGTGATGATCGCCAAGGCGGTGGTGTCGTTGGCCGCCACCAGGTTGCCGACGTCCAGTTGACGCAGGCCCACGCGACCGGTGATGGGTGCGCGGATCCGGGTAAATTCAAGGTTGAGCCTGGCATCGTTGACCGCTGCCTGATTGGTCTTGACCGTGCCCTGGAACTGACCGACCAGCGCTTCGGCGGTGTCCAGGGTCTGCTTGGCAATACTGTCTTCGCGGTACAGGCCGCGATAACGCTCGACATCGACCTGGGCGTTTTTCAGTTGCGCCTGATTCTGCAGCAAGGTGCCTTCGGCCTGAAGCAAGGCGTTCTGGTAAGGGCGCGGGTCGATTTCGGCCAGCAGGTCGCCGGCCTTGACCATCTGCCCTTCTTCGAAAAAGATCTTGACCAGTTCACCGCCGACGCGGCTGCGGACGTTGATGGTGTTCAGCGCCGTGACCGTGCCCAGCGCCTTGAAATACAGAGGGAAGTCACCGGTGACGGCCGGAGCCACGCGCACCGGTACCGGCCCTGAGGCACCGCCGAACCCCGGACGCATGCCCCCCGATCGACCGGTATGCCCGGCAACGGCTTTCTGCCCCGCGGCCTCTTTGGGTGCAGCGCTGCCAGGCCAGAATTTCCAGCACAGGGCGGCGATGACCAACAGGACAAGCAGGCCGAACAGCCAGCGACGGGGACTACGGGAAGCGGAGGATTGCATTGAGTGATCAACCATTGGGCGCGTGGGCTTTTTTACATGAGGCTGAACGATAAGCACTGGCGGGTTTTAAGCAAAGCGCCTTTACCGGCAATTTACTTTCGGCTTACGTAACAGGAGTTTTGTGTAAGACACTGAAGCACAAATGAAAACGGCCTGGACAGGGCCAGGCCGTTAAACATTGTAAAGGTACGCTTATTTCAGAACAGCAAGTGCCGCTTCGTAGTTCGGCTCGTCAGCGATTTCGCCAACCAGCTCGCTGTGCAGCACATTGTCGTTTTCGTCCAGCACGACCACGGCACGGGCGGTCAGGCCTTTCAGCGGACCGTCAGCGATGGCCACGCCGTAGTTCTGGATGAACTCGGCGCCGCGCAGGGTCGACAGGTTCTGTACGTTTTCCAGGCCTTCGGCGCCGCAGAAGCGGGCCTGGGCGAACGGCAGGTCAGCGGAGATGCACAGCACAACGGTGTTGGCCACGTCGCTGGCCTGGGCGTTGAACTTGCGTACCGAGGTGGCGCAGGTCGGGGTGTCAACGCTTGGGAAGATGTTCAGCACTTTGCGCTTGCCGGCAAAGTCTTTGAGGGTAACGTCGGACAGATTGCCGGCAACCAGGGAAAAGGCTGGCGCCTTGGAACCGGCTTGTGGCAGTTGGCCGTTGACTTGAACCGGGTTGCCTTTAAGAGTGACTTGAGCCATGAACGGAGTCCTTCTGAACGTTGTGGTGGAGAATTTTGACGAGGCCGAAGTTAACCACGAAATTGTCCTGCGACCTACGGTCAAACATAAATTGTCATGTATCAGCGCACAAAACTGGATACAACCCATAACCCTGTGGGTGCGGGCTTGCTCCGGGCGGCGATCCGACGAAAGCGCAATGTCATGCAACATCGCTGGCGACTGATCTGACGTCATCGCGAGCAGGCTCGCTCCCACAGGGTTCGCTTGTTAGCCGAACAAGTCGGCAAAAGTACAGAGTACGCCCTCACCCGCCGCTTCCCGATGTTCATGACGAAAGGTACGCGACACGTCTTCGACTAAAACTTTTTTAGCACTCTGTCGAATTGCTCCACCGTCGTTCGACTATAAATCGAATCACTCAACTGCAACGGAGACGACACCATGCGATTCATGATCATCATCAAGGCCAGCCAGGATTCCGAAGCCGGCGTCATGCCCAGCCAGGAACTGCTGACCGCCATGGGCAACTACAACGAAGAACTGGTCAAGGCCGGCATCATGCTCGCGGGCGAAGGCCTGCATCCGAGCAGCAAGGGCGCTCGTGTAAAGTTTTCAGGTGACAAACGCTCGGTGATTGACGGCCCCTTCATCGAAACCAAGGAACTGATTGCCGGTTTCTGGTTGTGGAAAGTGAAGTCCAGGGAAGAAGCCATCGAATGGGTCAAGCGCTGCCCCAACCCGATGCCGGGCACCGAGGCCGAGATCGAGATTCGCCAGGTGTTTGAAGCCGAAGATTTTGGCGCCGAGTTCACTCCCGAATTGCGTGAGCAGGAAGAGCGGTTGTTCGGGCAAATCAAGAAGTGCTGAGCATGACGTACAGCGGATCAAACCCTGAATCATCCGGGAAAACCACGATGTAATCGGCGAACCGGGCTGTTGCTCCTTCGGCTGTGATGGGCTCGACAAGCGGTACGGTCAAAGACTGCACAAATCCCAAGCGACGCGTTGGGGGCTGTGCTGCGGGAGTCTGACGCACAAGGGGGACTGGGGTAGACCAGCAAACAGTGACGGGGGTGGTGCCATCAATGGTGAAACCAAAGGCGCCCCGTTGCTGA
Organism: Pseudomonas laurylsulfatiphila; assembly: GCF_002934665.1. Taxonomy (GTDB): domain Bacteria; phylum Pseudomonadota; class Gammaproteobacteria; order Pseudomonadales; family Pseudomonadaceae; genus Aquipseudomonas; species Aquipseudomonas laurylsulfatiphila. The sequence continues at coordinate 307,566 of NZ_NIRS01000002.1, forward strand.
TCAAACTGCGCCGCCCGCACTCTGACCTTGGCCGGCACGTTAGCGCTTGGGGTCGGAGTGATATAAACCTGCGCCAGTGTTTTCACCTCGCGCAAGCCCTGAAACATCGTTCCCGGTCTTGCGGGCACTGTAGTCGTCCCGATTCGGAAAGGAAGATCAATCTCGGACTCTTTCATCGCCAACGAAAGCCAATCCTGACCCTCGAGCGGCGTCAGTTCGACCAACGGAACACAGAGCCCGTAGACCTGAGTATCCGCACGGCTGGAAAACTCAAATTGCATCACGGCGGCGCACAGTGTCTCATCGCTCGGTTCGCCTGAAGTGTTCCTCCAGGTAAATTCGGCAACAACCGAACGAATGGCTGCCTGCAAATCAATCTGTTGGCTCAACTGCAAACCGGATGGACCACCCTCCAGTAAAACCTCGGGGCGCTTGTGGGCAAAGGCCAATGAGGCCGTGATCATGTAGCCCGGCTGACCAGGTTCGGCCCTCGCCAGCCGACGGGAACGAATCAATTGGTCCTGTGCCTTTATCAACAACGCCTCGACCTCGTCATGCAAAGATCGATGACGCTGGCTAAAAGCTGCCAATTGCCCGGTGTAGCGATCCTGCAATGCGTTGATCTGCTGAGCGAGACTTTGCCACTGCGCCTGTTCGGTACGTGCATAGGTCAGGTTACGCTGGGCATCATTTTTGGCGAACTGCACAGTCATTTTCCAGAATTCGAACTTCCTGACCGCGATCACCACTGAATGTTGAACATGTTCCAGTGCGCGGATATCTGCTTCTCGATCAGAAACCGTCTTGCTGCCATTTAGCTGGTCGCGCAGTTGCTGGATACCCTGCCCGAACAGACCAAACGCTTTTTCAACGGCTACTTCCGACGCTGCCACATCTGCAGCAATTTTTTGCACTTGCGCAAAGCTGCGTGCAAGAGGTGTCATCACTGGCGATGGTGCGGGTACGAAAACTGATTCTTCTTTGAACGCAGTACCTCCTTGATTGCGATGCCAGTCCTTGACGTAATCCACCACCGATTCGGGGCTGTTCGAGTTGAATTTTTCATTCGGGTAAAATAGCAGGTCAGCCCCCTTGGGATGACCGACAATCTGGTCGAAATGGTTGATAAGCCTGTCATGATCCTGCTTGGATAAATCCACAGCCCAGATCTTGTTGACCAGCGCCTGAAATTCCGATTCGGTGTAATCCTTGAGTGTGGCCTTAAGTTCCATCCTGGTTCTTCCTTGAGCCCTTGGGGCAAGCTGTCGTAGACAAGGGCACTTGCTCGATCAGGGGCAAGTGCCGGCAAGTGTTGATAGAAGGTTATTCTGGTTTGAAGCCGGGCTTGTTATTGGCTGCGCGCCATTCTTTGACTTCTTTCAGGATGCCTTCCGGACTGTCTTCCTGGCCTTCCTTTGGGTAAAAGATGACGTCTGAGCGTCCCGGGTGCTCAGTGACTGCCTCAAAATGCTCTAAGAGCCTGTCCCAATACTCTTCGAGCGCCCGTCCTTTTAAACCGCTTGTGTGATTAAAGAACTCACCCAAAAAAGACAGAAATTCCGCCTCGGTGTAGTCCTCTAGTTTCTCTTTAAAAAAAATCATAATGTTGTCCCTTATGCAGTTGAATATGACGCTTCGGGGTCATTACAAACAAGTCATCCAAGCCGTAAACAGCACCACCCTTTGCTATTTCAATTCGATGATGAAGTTCGAACGCCTTACGCCCCCCGACTTGATCAGTCCCCTTGGGAAATGGAGCCGAACCATTTCGCATTCTTTCGAGGTTACCTTTATAAAATTGCTCACTAAGTAATACGTCCGCCGCAACAGCCTTCCAAAACGCCTCCCTGAACCGGTGAAAATTGGCAAACTCAACCCCTCTCAACCGATCCGCAATACGCGAAGGTATAGGCGCCCCCTCTCCTCGCGCAGCTTCACCCAACCATCCCCCCGAAACCACCTGCCCCACCCCGGTTGCAACCCCCGGATCGTCCCGTCGATCACGAAACAAAGCGTCCGGCGAGGGCAGTTCCATATCCCCCGGATACCCCGGAATACTCGCACCAACTTCCCCTACATCAACAGCCGGAAATGTCTCGTTTTCCGGTAGGACGGGGATGGCCGGGCTACCGGGATAAATCAACGGATCGGTCGGTGTAATCGGCGATGTCGTCGACCCGATGTGTTCGCTGCTTGGCGGCACCACGGGTTTCCAGCTGCTGGCCGGAGGAATCGGCCAAGGAACAACCGCAGGGAGGATCCCGAGCCATCCTTCGGCAGCTTGCGGCGTCTTGATGCTGATTCTGTCGAGGTTGAAAGGATCAGACCAGAACTCCGAACGCTCCTGGTAACGCAGTTCGAATTCATGGCTTTCACCCACCCATGTGCTTTTCGGCGCGTAGGGGGCGAAACCTTGTTCGACGCGTTTTTTGTTCACCTCATCGAATGACGAGACAAGTGGGTGATGCTCTCCTATCGTTCGCCACAACGCTTCATCGAAGGCCTCGAACGATTTGAATTCGCGACCTCGGAACTGGTCTCCGACTTGAGTCGGGATAGCCGCACCCGCAGTCTGAGTCGCCGAATTCCACCATTCTTTTGTCGGCGGCTGACCTGTTCCTGTAACGACGCCTGTGCCCATAGGCGGGACGCCGAAAGACAGATAGATCGGCTCAAGGCCAGGCACGCAAACAATGCAATCCTGGATGCGCAGATCGACGCCTGACGGGATGTCTTGAGCCTGGGGCTCCATCACCGCCAACGGCGTCCGGCCAGGTATCGCAGCCTGGGAAGGGGTATCGGCAGTGAACAGCAGGTGCCGGGTTGGCGATCCAGGGACCTCGGCGGTGTAGAGCCCTGTCAGAGGGTCGAGTATTGCATTGACGACCGGAACCCGGGAATCGATCTCGCCGCCAGTACTGGCGATGACAATTGCAACACCTTCCGACATGGCTAAGGGCTTGAGCCGGTACTCTGCTTCTACCGAGCCGCGTTCGTCAGCAATCCCTTGCAGTTCCTGAGCGTCGTAAAGCTCCAATGTTCTCGCGGGTACACCGACGGCGTAGAACAAGCGATCTCGTTGCTCCGGAGTCAACTCACCGTTGCCCAGGACGGGTGACTCCAGCATCCCCGTAATGAACACCGGTCCTGTTTTTAGCGCGATGCGGCCGAGATCGATAAGACCTTTGATGCCAGCCTGAACTGCATTTTCGAGTACTGCTGCAACTTCCTGGGCAACAAGCAGGCCTTGTGGTGTCAACACCACACCGCCTGCGGCCAGCGCAGTGGCAGGTAACCTCAGTGTGTTGGCTTGCCTGACGCGCTCAATGCGCGTATCCGCATCTGCCTGTTGCTTGAAACGGATGCGTGCATCACGTTGCTCGGCAATCTGCCGAAGACGCTCCCAATGAGCTTCCCTTTCACGCCAGACAATGGTCTGTTCAGCATGATGACTGGCTAGCCTGTTTGACTTTTCGGTGAGCGAAGTAACTTGAGTGGATAGCAGCCGGGATTCATGGGCAGCTGTATAGGCGTTTTCCCAAGCCTGATAACCACTGTCGAGCGCATCGCCGAACTGGTCCAGTCGCACCAGAAAATCAGCTGGCGTACGCGTGAGAGGATCGTGCCCATCAAACGATCGGGCAGCGATATTCCTTGCATTGAGTTCCGATGTTTTGCGGGCGATCAGCCCATCTATTTCGTTTTTTTCTTTGCTGAGCAAATACAGTTGCCAGCGTTCGCTGCTCGAACCACTGTCAAGAGGTTGTCTTGCGCTCGATATCTCGTGTTCAAGTGATGACGATAGCTGAGCAGTCTTGGCCGCAAAGCCCTGGTCAATCTCAGCCCTCACGATGCCATGACGCTGGGCCTGCCCTGCAAGCAGTTGTTGCCGCGTCTGTACACGGGCCTGCTCCTGCGCCCGAGCTGCAGCGTCTGCTGCATCTTTGGCCGCCTTCTCTTTTCGCTCCTGTTTGGCCTTTTTCCTGAGCGCAATGGTCTTGGCGCCCGGGCCACCAAAATTGCCGGACGCGCCGACACGATTACCCCCGAAACCACCGCCTCCCCATGAACCACCACCGCCACCCGAAGCCGGCGGTCCGGACCTGATTACTACGTCTCCTGACGTCCCATCATTGAATGTTCGTTGTGCCATACAGTCTCTCCTTGTCTGTAAGGCACAGCTTGTCTACGTAGCAGCGATCAGGTGCGGTACATATTTATGGGATGCGGTCGGACTACGGGATCAATGAGCTATCTGATGGCTTGCAACCACTCTCAACGCAACGGCTCCTTTAGTTAATACTCCCAACTCGTTGTTTCGTATTAACTTCTTAGTACACAAAAATAAGGAGAATCCACACACAAAACGAAAGAATTAATCCATAGGACTGGCTAACCCGTGGTTAACTGCTAACTTCATCCGACGAGTCCTACAGGCTTGATCGGAAAGGGATTACGCAGTTACGGCCAAACATAACGGCCGCATGCCCAATCAGCCACCAAGGAACCGGGGGAATGATGTCAAAGAAATTGGGGAAGTACGCCTTCGTCTGGGTGACTTCACTCACGCCTGTTTTTTGTGCTCACGCCGATAACGCCGAGACGGCCAACAAAAGCAACAACCCGCTGAACCTGGCGCCCGGCGTCAACCTTCAGGACTACTACACCCCCAGGTTGTTCGACACCAACGCTCATACCAATGACGCGCTGCTGCGTGGCGCGTTGCCCATGGCGCCGAATGATTACATTGGCGTCCCGCAACTGTTGCGCGTCACCCTTCCCGTCAGCACCCGCCCCGATCCCCACAACGGTTACAGCACCGGCATCGGTGACCTGAACCTGTTCGATATTTTCCTGCTCAAGACTGAAGGCGTGCAGTTGGGCGTCGGCCCGCAAATTACCGCGCCGACCGCCGAGCAGGATGAGTTGGGAACCGGCAAATGGCAGGCCGGACTGTCCGCCATCGCCATCGACTCCTCGCCGCATGGACTCCTTGGCGCACTGGTGCAGTACCAGAGTTCGTTCGCCGGCGATCACGACCGTCCTCACGTCGAGTCCGCCACCTTCCAGCCGTTCATCATCCACAACCTGGAAAAAGGCTGGTACCTGCGCTCGACCGGCATCTGGACGTTCGACCTGAAGAACAACACTCACTACATTCCACTCGGTTTGGGTGGCGGCAAAGCCTGGAAGTCCGGGTCCAATATCCTCAATGCCTTTATCGAGCCACAGTGGACCGTTGACCGAAAAGGCGACGGCTTGCCGCAATTCACACTGTTCGCCGGGATCAATGTCACCTTCGGTAAATAAGGACTTTTGTATGCACGGTGCACTTCGCGCAGCCGGTTTCAGCCTGATGACAATGTTCGTCAGTTGTGGTGTGGGCGCCCAGGATCTCGATACACGTATCGGCAAAATTGCCATGCAAGGCGAACTACCGGCCCACGAATCGATCGCCAGGCTTTACGCCGAACTGGATTTCCAGCAGGCCACCCAAAGCTATCTGTGGGCGTTGCCGCTGGTGTCCTACGCCCAATGGCAGGAAGAGTTTCGCGACAAACTGGGTGCCCACAGCGGCGACCTGATGGTGCTCAACAGCTACGAAGACAAGCTAGGGGTGATCACGGCCAACGCCACCACACCTTACATCCTTGGCTTTGTCGACCTCAATGAAACCGGGCCACTGGTGATTGAGTTGCCACCGGGCCCGACCGCCGGTGGCGTGGGCGATTTCTGGCAGCGGGCGATCATCGACATGGGCCAGACAGGCCCGGACAAAGGCAAGGGAGGCAAATACCTGGTGCTGCCACCGGGTGCCGAGCCACCGGCCGATGCCGGCAAGTATTACCTGGCCAAATCGGAAACCATGAACGTGCTGGTCGGTTTCCGCGTACTCGATCCAGACCCGGCCAAGGGCAAGGCGCTGGTCGAGCAATTCAAGATGTACCCGTATGCCAAGCGTGCAGAACCGTCCAGGACCAGGTTGTTGTCCCCCGGCGGCAAAGCCTGGTCCGGTACCCAGCCTCGAGGCCTGGCGTATTGGGAGCGCTTGCACCAGATCATTCAGAAGGAGCCGGTCAACGAACGTGACCGTTTCTACATGGCCATGCTGGCCAGCCTGGGCATCGAGAAGGACAAGCCGTTCAATCCCGACGACAAGCAACGCGCTGCCCTGGAACAGGGTGCGCAGGTCGGCGAACTGATCGCCAAGGCCAACACCTTCGCCAAGCGTTTCCCCGACGCCCAGTACTGGCCGGATCGCCAATGGGACACCGTGCTGAACATCGCCGAGCCGTCCCAGCGTGTCGCCTATTACGACCAGCTGTGGGAGCGCAGTGCCTGGTTCTACGAGGCGGTGACCAACACCAAAGGCATGGTCTCGAAAACCCCGGGGCTGGGCCAGACCTACCTTGGCGCCTACACCGACAACCAGGGTAACTGGCTCGACGGCAGCAAGAACTATCGCCTGCACGTCGGCGCCAACCCTCCGGCCAAACAGTTCTGGTCGATGACCGTGTACGACATCGACAGCCGTTGCCTGATCGACAACCCGCAGCGCAAGGCCGACCTGTCGTCCCGGCAGAACCTGAAGAAAAACCCCGACGGTTCGGTGGATCTTTACTTCGGCCCGACGGCGCCGCAAGGCTTTGAAGACAACTGGGTGCAAACCCTGCCGGGCAAGCACTGGTTCAGCTACTTCCGCCTGTACGCCCCGACCGAGGCGTATTTCGACAAGAGCTGGAAACTCGACGACATCACGGCTGTGCAATGAAGGCCGAGACAGGGAACACTATGAACTACCGCATCGTATTCACCGGCCTGGCACTGGCTCTGAGCACCAACGCCTGGGCCGACTTCACCGCCACCCCGGACGAAGCCCGGGCCATTGCCAAGGAGGCCTATCTGTACGGCTTCCCGGTGGTGGAGATGTACAAGACCCTCTACACCCAGGCCGTGGACAAGAAGAGCCCGAATTTCAAGGCACCGTTCAACCAGATCGGCAATACCGCCAAGGCGTTTACCGCGAAGGACACGGCGTTCGTCACCCCGAACTCCGATACGCCCTACTCCTTTGTCTGGATGGACTTGCGCGCCGAGCCGTTGGTGCTGACCCTGCCGCCCATCGAAGAACACCGTTATTACTCGGTGCAACTGATCGACGCCTACACCCAGAACTTTGGCTATCTGGGCACTCGCAGCACGGGCAACAACGGGGGTCACTACATGATTGCCGGCCCGAACTGGCAGGGTCAGCAACCGGTCGACATCGACCGCATGGTCCGCAGTGGAAGCAACATCGCTTACGCGCTGTACCGCACGCAATTGTTCGATGAAAAAGACCTGGCCAAGGTCAAGCAGATCCAGAAAGGCTACAAGGTCGAATCCCTGAGTCACTACGTCAAACAGAAAGCTCCGGCTGCCGCACCGAAAATCGACTGGCCGAAACCGACGCCAACCATGAGCGAGACCCCGGACCTGTTTCGCTACCTGAATTTCATGCTGGCATTCACCCCGGCCCAGGACGTGGAAAAAGACCTGCTGGCGCGCTTCGCGAAAATCGGCGTCGAGGCCGGCAAACCCTTCAAGCTCAGCGACCTCACCGCCGAACAACGCAAGGCGCTGGAAGACGGTATCAGTGACGCCAGGGCCGAGTTCGCCGAATTCAAGAAAACCAAAGTCGACACCCATGAGATCAGCAGCGGTGACCTGTTCGGCAGTCGCGACCACCTCAAGGGCAACTACCTGTACCGCTATGCAGGTGCCAACATGGGGATTTTCGGCAACTCTGCCGAAGAGGCGAACTACTTCGGCTATTTCGTCGACAAGGACGGAAAACCGGTCGACGCGTCGAAAACCGACTACACCCTGCATTTTGACAAGGACGCCCTGCCCCCGGTCGATGCGTTCTGGTCCCTGACCATGTACGACGGCAAAAACAAACTACTGGTGGCCAACCCGCTCAATCGCTACTTGATCAATTCGCGGATGTTGCCCGACCTCAAGCTCGATGCCGATGGTGGCCTGACCCTTTACGTGCAACACAAGGCACCGGCCAAGGCATTGCAAAGCAACTGGCTGCCGGCTCCGAATGGTCCGTTCTACGGCGTGCTGCGCCTGTACCTGCCAAAACCGGAAGTCAACAACGGCCAGTGGAAACTGCCGCTGCTGACGCCAGCCACCACACAACAATAAGCGGAGTCGTTCATGATCAGGCCTTTCGTAGTGCGCCCCTTGTTGGCGCTGTGCATGGTCAGCGTCAGTCCATGGGTCCTGGCGGCCGAAGGCGGTGTCGGTCGCCCGATCACCGGCCAACAAGTGTTTTCCGATGCCGGGATCGTGCCCCCGGAGCCGGGTTGGGTCATGTCCCTGACCAGCATCTGGTACGACGGCGACCTCAAGGGCAACGCCCAGGTGCCGATCGTGGGCGCCCTGAGTACCGGGCTGGACATGAAAGTGTCTTACACCATGGCCAACTTCACTCGCGTCTGGGACACGGGCAAGGGTCGCTGGAACTACGCCTCGGCCATCGGTGTACCGGTGCAGTACACCGACATTACCGCGAGCATCACCGGCCCTCGCGGCAGGACCCTGGGCACCGAAGACACTGGCACCCAGTTCGCCGACATCCTGGTCACGCCGATTGCCGCCGGTTATCACTTCGACGAACTCAACCACATCGCGTTCTCGCTGCCGATCTACGTGCCGACCGGTGCCTACAACGACGATCGCCTGGCCAACCCCGGGCAGAACACTTACACCTTCATGCCGACCGTGGCGTTCACCCATCTGGACGGCAAGGGCGGCGAGTTCACGTTGTCGAGCGGCCTGGAGTTCTACACCGAGAACGACGCCACGGATTATCAAAACGGCAACATTTTCACCCTCGACGCCCTGTGGACCCACGGCTTCGGCAACGGCTGGAACGCCGGCGTGGTGGCAGGCTATATCCAGCAGGTCACCGACGACTCCGGATCCGGCGCAACCAGCGGTTTTCGCGGACGCTCGGTGGGCGCGGGCCCGACGGTAGGCTGGAGCGGCAAGTTCGCCGACGCCCAGGCCAACATCAGTGCCCGTTGGGTGCCGGAGTTCGACACCAAGAACCGGCCCGAAGGCAATGGCATCAGTGTCAACCTGACCCTGGCATTTTTCTAAGAGGTAGCCAGGGATGGCCATCAGCACCCGTTCGACCTTTTGCAGGATCCTTTCATGACCGCACTCAACGACCTCAACGCCCTGCAAGCCAGCATCGCCGAAGCGGTACTCGGTCAGGACCAGGTGATCCGGCAGATCCTCGTCGGCCTGCTGGCCAACGGGCATCTGCTGCTGGAAAGCCTGCCCGGCCTGGCCAAGACCCGCACGGTGAAAGCACTGGCCAAACACCTGGACGCGAAGATGAGTCGCATCCAGTTCACCCCGGACTTGCTGCCGTCGGACATCACCGGCGCCGAGGTGCTGCATCAGGTCGAAGGCAAGAACGAAATACGCTTCCAGCCCGGCCCGCTGTTCGGCAACCTGATCCTGGCCGACGAAATCAACCGTGCGCCGGCCAAGGTCCAGGCGGCGTTGCTCGAAGCCATGGAAGAACGCCAGATCACCGTGGCCGGCAACAGTCATGCCCTGCCGGAACTGTTCATCGTGGTGGCGACCCAGAACCCGATCGAACAGGAAGGCACGTACCCGCTGCCGGAAGCGCAGATGGACCGCTTCCTGATGAAAGTGCTGCTCGATTACCCGAGCGCGGAAAACGAAAGCCAGGTGCTGCGCCTGCTGCGCGAAGAAGAGCAGGCGCTCGGCGCCAAAACGGCTGCGGTGCAAGGGTTCGCCCTGGCCCAGGACGTGATCTTTGCCGCGCGCCGGGAAGTCAGTGCGGTGCACGTGTCCCCGGCCATCGACCGCTACCTGATCGACCTGATCAATGCCACGCGCCATCCGGCCGATTACGACGCCGATCTCGGGCGCTGGATCAGCATCGGCGCCAGCCCCCGCGGCGGCATCGGCCTGGACCGTTGTGCCCGGGCCGACGCCTGGTTGCAGGGCCAGGATTTCGTGTCTCCGGACAACGTGCGCGCCGTGGTGCACCCGGTGCTGCGCCATCGGCTGCAACTGAGCTACGACGCGGTGGCCGATGGCGTGAGCGCCGACCAGGTGCTCGACCGTCTGCTCGATAAAGTCGCGATCCCGGCCTGATGCCCATGAACAGCGTCGACGGCCTGGTGTATGTCTCTCTGGCGCAGTTGATGGCCCTGGAGTTCAAGGCCCGGGACCTGAGTTTTGTCGCTCGCCAACCTCAAGGCAGCATCCTCGCGGGCAATCACGCTTCACGCTTGCGTGGCCGCGGTCTGAACTTCGATGAGCTGCGCCGTTATCAGCCGGGGGACGATTTGCGTCATCTCGACTGGCGCGCCTCCCTGCGCACCGGCAAACCGGTGGTACGGACATTCACCGAAGAGCGCGACCGCCCGGCGCTGATCCTCGTCGACCAGCGCATGTCGATGTTCTTTGGTTCGCAACGCAGCTTCAAATCTGCCGTCGCCGCCGAGCTTGGTGCCCTGGCGGCGTGGATGGTGTTCAACGCCGGCGACCGCGTCGGTGGGCTGGTATTCAACGATCAACGCATCGACAGCATCGCCCCGCTGCGCAGCCGCAAACGCGTCGAAGCGCTGTGCAGCCGCATTGCCAAGCAAAACCAGGCACTCAATGCGGGCAACCCGGATGCCGAGGGCGAAGACCAGCTCGACAAGGTCCTGCAGCATTGCCTGGCCGTGGCCGGTCACGATCACCTGATCTGCATCGTCAGTGATTTTGCCGGGGCCGGCGAACGCACCTTGCAACTGATGCGGCAACTGGCGGCCCATAACGATGTGATCGCCATGCAGGTCTATGACCCGCTGGCGCTGAACCTGCCGAAAAACGGCCGCGTGCTGATCACCCAGGGGCAATTGCAGGTGGAATTGGCGGTGGATCGGCAACAGGTGCATCAGCCATTGGGGGATTTTCTCAGCGGTCGGCTCAAGGACGTCGCCACTTTGCTGCGCCGTAGCCAGGTGCCGTTGATGATGTTCAGCACCGCCACCGAAGCCCACGAACAACTGCGCGACGAACTGGGCAAGCTCGCCGGGAGACGCCGATGAACCCCGCTATCCCGAGCATCGACCAACTCAAGGAAATGGCCCTGCCGGCGCCGGTCAGCTATGCGCCGCAGACGTGGGGTTGGTGGACGTTGCTGACATTGTTGGTGCTCAGCCTGTTGCTGGTCAGTGCCCGACGTTACTGGCAATGGCGGCGCGATCGCTATCGGCGCGAGGCGCTGGCACGGCTGGCGGAGTTGCAGCAACGCAGCAATGACCTGAATGCGTTGCGCGAACTTCCGGAGCTGCTCAAGCGTGTGGCCCTCTCGATGCCCTTCCGGCAAAACACAAAACCTGTGGGAGCGAGCCTGCTCGCGAAAGCGTCAGGTCAGTCGACACAACCTTTGGATGTAACGTCCTCATCGCGAGCAGGCTCGCTCCCACAGGGATCTCCTGCGGCGCTGGGGAACGAGGATTGGCAGGTGTTTTTGCAGCGGCACAGTAAACAGCCCTTACCGGCCGATTTCAGCCAGCAACTGGCGCGGCTTGCCTATGCGCCGGACACCACCTTGCGGGACATGCCCAGCGAACAGCGACAGCAACTGTTCAACACCTGCAAAACCTGGGTGGAGCGTCATCATGTGGCAGCTTGATTACCCCTGGTTGCTGATCCTGCTGCCATTGCCATGGTTGGGTTATCGCTACCTGCCTGACTATCGCGAGGCGCGCAGTGCCGTGCGCGTACCGTTTTTCGGCGCCATGAGCCGTGCTGTCGGCCAGGCACCCAGCCAGGCCGGTACCCGCAGCAACCGCTGGCAGCTGCTGCTGAACCTGCTGGTCTGGACACTGTTGCTGGTGGCGGCGAGCCGGCCGGTGTGGGTGGAACAACCCATCGAGCGCCAGCAGCCGGTGCGTGACCTGATGCTGGCCATCGACATTTCCCAGTCGATGGAAACCACCGACTTCACCGGCGCCAACGGCCAGAAAATCAACCGCCTGGCCGCGGTCAAGGACGTGGTGCACGGGTTCATCGACAAGCGCAAGGACGATCGAATCGGACTGATCGTGTTCGGTACCGGCGCCTATCCGCAGGCACCCTTGACCCTCGATCACGCCAGCCTGTCACTGCTGCTGGACGACACCGGCATCGGCATGGCCGGCCCCAACACGGCCATCGGCGACGCCATCGGCCTGAGCCTGAAACTGCTGGAGCAGGCCCACGAGCAGGAAAAAGTGCTGATCCTGCTCACCGACGGCAACGACACCAGCAGCGCCATCACCCCGGATCACGCGGCCGCCATGGCTGCCGCCAAAGGGGTGGTGATTCACACCATCGGCATCGGCGACCCGAACGCCGAAGGCGAAGCCAAGGTCAACCTGCAAGGTTTGCAGGACATTGCCCAGGCCACGGGCGGACGCTTCTTCCGCGCCGAAGACCGCAACGCCCTGGATCAGGTCTACAGCACCCTCGACAAGCTCACCCCGCATCAGGTGAAAACCCTCAGCCATCAGCCCAAACGCGATCTGTTCTGGTGGCCGCTGGGCGGGGCCCTCGCGCTGCTGACGATGTATCACCTGGGCGCCCTGCTGCTTCCACGGTTGATGCTCGCCCGTCAACGGCAGGAGGCCTGAGATGGACATCAACCTCGGCGACTTCCATTTCCTGCGCCCTGTGTGGCTGTTGCTCGCCGTGTTCGGCGCACTGCTGCCAGTGCTGTGGCGACATAGCCAGGATTTGCAACGGCGCATGCGCAGCAACATCGCGGCGCACCTGCTGCCGCATCTGCTCATCACCCCGCAAGACCGGCACCGCCTGCGCCCGGTACATCTGCTGTGTGCGCTGTTGGTACTGGGCGCCCTCGCCGCCGCCGGACCAACCTGGGAACAGGATCGCCCGGACTTTCTGGAAAACCGCGCGCCGCTGATCATCGCCGTCGACCTGTCGCCGTCCATGGACGCCAGCGACGTTCCACCCAGTCGCCTGGAAGCGGTCAAGCACAAGCTCCACGACCTGATCCAGCGCCGCGCCGGCTCGCGCAACGCCTTGATTGCCTATGCCGGCAGTGCGCACCTGGTGTTGCCCGCCACCGATGACCCGGCCCTGCTCGACACCTTCATTCAGGCCCTGAGCACCGACCTGATCAACAAACCGGGGAAAGATGTCGCTGCGGTCATCGATCAGGCCAAGCGCCTGCTCGCCGCCGAGAAAACACCCGGTACCCTGCTGCTGATCACCGATGGCGCCGACACCTCGGCACTGGCCGGCCTGGACAAACGACTGGCGGACAGTGCGTTGCAAGTGCTGATTCTGGCGGCCGGCAGCACCGACGGCGGAATCATCCGCGATGCCAGCGGCCAGCCACGCATCGACAGCAATGGTCGCCCGCAACTCGGCAGCTTCGACCCGGACGCCCTCAAGCAGCTTGCCTCAACGTTGAATGCCCCGTTGGGCAGCCTGACCCTCAACGATGACGATCTGGACTGGATCGAACTGCACGCCGAGCAGCACTACCAGTCAGCCAGCGACGAACAGCGTGAATTGCGCTGGAAAGACGCCGGTTACTGGTTGTGCTGGCCGCTGTTGCTGTTCGCCTTCTTCAGCGTACGCAAGGGCTGGAGCGTGAACTGGATGGCGGGACTGCTGCTGGCGGTGGGCCTGGGCCTGCAACCGGCGCCGGCACAGGCCAACGCACTGACCGATGCCTTTTTCACCCGCGACCAGCAAGGCCGCTGGGCCTTCGAACACCAGCACTACCCTCAGGCGGCGGCGCTGTTCGTCGATCCGTACTGGAAAGGCGTGGCCGCCTACAACGCGGCCGATTTCGACCTGGCACTGGCCAGCTTCGCGCGGCTCGATACACCGCAGGCGTATTTCTACCTGGGCAATATCTACGTGCGCCGGTTCAAGTTCGATCAGGCCATCGCGGCCTATCAGCAGGCGCTGAAGTTGCAACCGCAGTTCCCGGAAGCCACGGCCAACCTGGCCCTGGCCATCGCCTTGCAGAAAGACACCGAAAGCGCTGAGAAAAACACGCCGGAGGTCAAACCCGACGAAATCAAAATGGACAAGGCGCCGGGTAAAGGCCAAAGCAAAAAGATGGAAACCCAACAAGCGGCTTCGGATGAGCAGTGGCTGCAGAACCTGACCACGTCGCCGGCGAAGTTTCTCAAGCAGAAGTTCAGTCTGCAGGATCAGGCGGGGGCTAAACCGTGATCAGCCTGAAAGTCCGTGTCGCGGCCTTCGCGAGCAGGCTCGCTCCGACATTTGATCCTGGCGCACCACAAACCCCCTGTGGGAGCGAGCCTGCTCGTGAAAGGGCCCGACCACTCACCACAAATCTCGGAGCCCTGCTCATCGGCCTGATCAGCCTCAACACATTCGCCGCCGACCCTCAACTGAAAGTCCAGGCCACCCTGCAACCCGCCGACCCTGTCATGGTCGGCAGCCTGATCGAACTGCAACTCGATGTCTTCACCGACACCTGGTTCACCAACGCCCCCACCCTGCCCGACCTGAAACTGCCCGGCGCACTGGTGATGCCGCCGGACGGCCATGCCGAGCACATCAACCAGACCTTCGACGGCCAATCCTTCAGCGGCATGCGCTACAGCTACCTGATCACCCCGAACCTGGCCCAGGGCTTCGACATTCCGGCACTAACCGTTCAAGCCACACCGGGCCAGGCCAGCCACGCACTCAGCGCCCAAAGTCAGCCATTGCACTTCAACGCCGCACAACCGCCAGGATTCCAGCCCGGGGAGGCGGTGCTGGTGGCGCAGAACCTGCGCTTCACCCAGAAGACCATAAATTCAGCGACACCGTTGAAGGTCGGCGACAGCATCACCCGGGAACTGACGCTACAGGCCGACGGTGCCCTCTCCATGTCACTGCCGACACCGGCGCTGGAGGCCATCAAGGGCCTGAGCCGTTACCCGAAAGCCCCACAAATCCGCAATCTGGATGACGGTCGCGGCCACTTCAATGGCGGCCAGCGCATCGACAGCGTGACGTATCGAATCGACACCGAAGGCCACTACAATCTGCCAGCCGTCGAGCTGAAATGGTGGGATGCCAGCAGCCGGCAAACCCGCACGGCCACAGTGCCCGGCGTGACCTTCGACGCCGCGGCCAACAGCGCCTACAAGCCGGTGTTTTCAATCACCGAAGACCTGAAAGAACTCGGTCAGCACAATCGCCTGCACCTTTCCGGGCACTGGTTCGGACTATTGGCACTGGCGTTGGCGGTGGTGGCCGTGGGCTGGTTCAGTCGCCCGCTCGTACACCGCGCATACCTTAACTGGCAGGCCCGACGCCGCGCCCGGCACGCCGCCTGGCTCGAGTCCGCCGACTACGCATGGCAGCAGATTCCGGCACAACTGGAGAGCAAGCCGGCGCAATTGAGCGCCCTGTACCTGTGGACCCGACGCAGCCGCCGGGGCCTGAAATTGACCGGTCTCGGCCCGCGCCTGCAAAGCTTCCTGCGAGCCTGTTACGGCCGCGAACCGGACAAAGAGCAGGCCCTGCGCCAAATCAGGGAATCCTTGTCTACGCTGCATAGTCAGGCCGAGTGCAACAGAGAATCAGTCTCTTCTGCTCTTCATCCGCTCAACCCCGTTCAAGAGAAGGGTTTCCCATGACGAATTCGATATCGTTACGCCATCCTCGCGTATTCAGCTTCCTGCTGACCCTGGCCTTGAGCCTGCCGCTGCTGGTCCAGGCAGCCGAACCGCTGCCCTCGTGGAACGATGGGCCGTCGAAAAAGCAGATCATCGAGTTCGTGCAGGCGGTGACCGATCAAAGCAGCAAGGACTTCGTCAAACCCGAAGACCGCATTGCCGTGTTCGATAACGACGGCACCTTGTGGAGCGAGCAGCCGATGTACTTCGAAATGCTGTTCGCCCTCGAAGAAGTCAAACGCACCGCGGCGCAGCACCCGGAATGGAAAACCACCCAGCCGTTCCAGGCCGTGCTGGAAAACGATCACAAGGCACTGGCCGCCAGCGGCATGGAAGGCATGATGAAGATCTTCGGGGCGACCCACACCGGCATGACCAGCGAAGCGTTCGATGACTACGCCAAGACCTGGCTGAGTCAGGCCAGGCATCCGAAAACCGGTAAGCCGTACACCGAAATGATCTTCCAGCCGATGCTGGAGATGCTCGACTACCTGCGCGGTAACGCCTTCAAGACCTACATCGTCTCCGGTGGCGATACCGGGTTCATGCGCGCCTTTGCCGAGAAGGTCTATGGCGTTCCACCGGAACAAGTCATCGGCACCACCTTCGTCACCGCGTTCCAGTACAAGGACGGCAAGGCGTCGATCTTGCGCACACCGAAACTGGCCCACAACGACGATGGCCCGGGCAAACCGGAAAGCATCAATGCCGTCATCGGCAAACGACCGATCCTAGCGTTCGGCAACTCCGACGGTGACCTGCAAATGCTCCAGTGGACCGCCGCTGGTCCCGGCAAACGATTCATGGGGTTGGTGCACCACACCGACGCCAAACGCGAATGGGCCTATGACAGACAGTCGCAGATCGGTCGCCTGGACAAGGCCCTGGACGAAGCGAACAAACGTGGCTGGACAGTCGTCGACATGGCGGCCGAATGGCGCCGGATCTATCCGTACGACGCCGCCACACCTGAGCAAGTGCAATAAAAAAAGGCGTTACGCAGGACCGCAATAAACGTTTGTCGCACTCAGCGACGTAGTGAAAAGGAGCCAGTCAGATGACTCGCATAGGTAAGTGGCTACCGAAACTCGCCCTGGTGGCAACCTCGGTGATGGCGATTTCGGCAACAGCCGGAGCCGCTGATAAACCCAACATTCTGGTGATCTTCGGCGACGATATCGGCCAGACCAACATCAGCGCCTATTCCATGGGCGTGGTTGGCTACAAGACGCCGAACATCGACCGCATTGCCAAAGAAGGCATGATGTTCACCGACTATTACGCGGAGAACAGCTGCACCGCCGGTCGGTCTTCGTTCATCACTGGTCAGACGCCTTTGCGTACCGGTCTGTCGAAAGTCGGCATCCCGGGCGCACCGGTGGGCCTGCAAAAGCGTGACATCACTATCGCCCAGGCGCTCAAGTCCCAGGGCTACGCCACCGGTCAGTTCGGCAAGAACCACCTGGGCGACAAGGATGAGTACCTGCCGACCAACCACGGTTTCGACGAGTTCTTCGGCAACCTGTACCACCTCAACGCCGAGGAAGAACCTGAGCGCCCGTACTGGCCAAAAGACGATGCCGAGTTCGTCAAGGCCAACACCCCACGTGGCGTGATCCACAGCTTCGCCGACGGCAAGATCGAAGACACCGGCGCGCTGACCACCAAGCGCATGGAAACCATCGACGATGAAACCACCGCTGCGGCGCAGGCGTTCATCGAGAAACAGGCCAAGGCGGACAAACCGTTCTTCGTCTGGATGAACACCACGCGCATGCACGTGTTCACCCACGTACGCGATTCGATGAAGGGCCAGAGCGGCATGCCCGGCAACGAGTATGCGGACGGCATGCTCGAGCATGACGGCGACGTCGGCAAACTGCTGAAAACCCTCGATGATCTGAAAATCGCCGACAACACCATCGTCGTCTACACCACCGACAACGGCCCGAACCAGTTCTCCTGGCCGGACGCGGCGACCACGCCGTTCCGTAACGAGAAGAACTCCAACTGGGAAGGCGCCTACCGCGTGCCGGCCATTGTGCGTTGGCCGGGCAAGATCAAGGCCGGTGAAGTCTCCAACGAAATGTTCTCGGGCATGGACTGGTTCCCGACCCTTCTGGCCGCCGCTGGCGATGCCGACGTGAAGGAAAAGCTGCTCAAGGGTTGGGCACCGACCTCGGGCGGCAACAACTTCAAAGTGCACCTGGACGGTTTCAACCAACTGCCCTACCTGACCGGCCAACAACCTAAAGGCGAGCGCAAGGAGTTCTACTACTTCAACGATGACGGCGTGCTGGTGTCGATGCGTTTCGATAACTGGAAAGTGGTGTTCTGCGAACAACGCGCGCCTGGTGGCTTTAAAGTCTGGAGCGAACCGTTCGTGTGCCTGCGCGTACCGAAAATCCTCAACCTGAGGATGGACCCCTATGAGCGCGCTGATGTGGTTTCCGATCAGTATTACGATTGGCAGACCAAAAACGTCTACCTGGCCGCTCAAGCCGTACAAAAATCGGCCGGGTTCCTGCAGACGTTCATCGAATACCCGCCAAGCCAGAAACCGGCCAGCTTCAGCATTGACCAGATCCGTGCTGCGGTAGATGCCAAGATCGCTGAAAAAATGAAAGCTGCACAGTAAGACCACCGCTCGCCCTCACCGGCGAGCGGACTTTTTTCCGGAATGCGAACACATTCCAACTGTAGGAGCTGGCTTGCCAGCGATGGCGATGGCTCAGGCAACTTCTTGGGTGGCTGGAAGTCAGCCATCGCTGGCAAGCCAGCTCCTACAGGGCTTGGTTCTAATTCGAAATTCGCACAAGGCAACAGACCCATGACCTCACGTGTCGCCAGCAAGTCGTCGGCCATACCTGCCCCGCAAGTCGCCTCCCCGGCGCTGTTGATCCCCGCCCTGCTGCTGTTTGTCTCCGGCGCCGCGGCGCTGGTGTATCAGGTGCTGTGGATCAAGCAGCTGTCGTTGGTCGTGGGCGTCGAGGTCTACGCCATCACCACCGGGATCAGCGCATTCTTTGCCGGGCTGGCCTTGGGCGGCTTGCTGTTCGGCCGCTGGGCGGACCGGATGCAGCAACCGGTTGTGCTCTACGCCGTGCTGGAAGTGCTGGTGGCGCTGCTGGGTGTCGCTGCGACCTTCTCCATGAGCCTGGCGGCCGGCCCGTTTGCCTGGCTTGAAGCACAGGTGGGCTTGCTGGCCTGGGTGCTGCCGTTCGCGCTGGTAGGCATTCCCGCGCTGTTGATGGGCGGCACCCTGCCGGTGCTGGTTCGCTCCCTGGCCACTGACCCACAACACCTGGGCAAGGCCGGTGGGCAACTGTATGCGGCGAACACCGCCGGGGCCATCGCCGGCACCCTGCTCGCCGCGTTCGTGATTGCCACCCTCGGCGTGCGCGGCAGTGCGCTGGCCGCCGCCATGCTCAACTTGCTGGCCGCCACAGGGGCCCTGTGGTTTCAGCGCCGGCGCGTGGCCCCCGTCGATGCGGCGGCGAAACAACACGTTCAAAAAGCCCCCGACCGCCTGGCCCTGTGGCTGTACTCCATTGCCGGTGGCGTAGCGCTGGGCTACGAAGTGGTGTGGTCGCAATCGATCGTGCAGTTCATGAGCACCCGTACCTACGCCTTTGCCGTGGTGCTGGCAACCTACCTCACCGGGTTGTTCCTGGGCAGCATGCTGCTGGCCCGTCGGGTCGATCGCCTGCGCGATCCCTGGGGGGTGTTCGGTTTGCTGATTGCCGCAGCAGGAGCAATTGCCCTGCTGGAAGTGGCGTTGCTCGGACGCTGGCTGGTGTTCGCCCAGACCCTGGCCGAATCCTGGGTATTGTCATGGGGCGGCAGTGAACTGGCGGGCATGAGCACGCGCTTTGCGGTGGCTGCCTTGAGCATTGTATTTGTACCGACCCTGTTGCTGGGTGCGGCGTTCCCGCTGGCCCTGCGCTTGAGCGTCGGCGGCGCACAGGTGGGGCGCAACGTTGGCGAAGTCGTCGCGTTCAATACCCTTGGCGGGATCATCGGCGTGATGCTCTGCGGTTTTGTCCTGATCCCGATGCTGGGTCTGGTACGGACCCTGGGACTGCTGGCAATCATCGCCGCCGGTATCGCGTACCTCGCCGTGCGCAAGGGCCATGGCGTGAAGAAAGGCCGGCGTCAGGCGGTGATTGCCATTGGCCTGGTGTCCCTCGCACTGGCCGTGTTCACGCCGGTCAACAAGCTCGCCAGCCTGCTGCCGGGCGCGCGCAATGGCACGCTGACGTTCTACGAAGAAGGCCGTGGCGGGACCGTCGCCGTGGTCACCCAGGGCAAGGGCGAACGGGCGTTCCAGCGTTTGTACATCCAGGGCGTGTCCAATACCGGCGACGCCATGCCGTCGTTGCGTTACATGCGGATTCAGGCGCTGCTGCCCCTGTTGATCCACAACGGTGAACCGCGTTCGGCGCTGGTGATCGGGTTCGGCACCGGCATCACCGCCGGCGCCCTGACCCGCTACCCCGGCCTGGACCATCGCGTGGTCGCCGAACTGCTGCCCTCGGTGGTCAAGGCGGCCCCCTTGTTCAAGGGCAATTTCAATGCCGCGGCCGATCCGGGTGTCGATGTGCGCTTGCGCGACGGTCGCCAGGAACTCTTGCGCAATCCCCAGCGCTACGACCTGATCACCCTTGAACCGCCACCGCCCTCCGCTGCCGGCGTGGTCAACCTGTATTCCCGGGACTTCTACCAACTGGCCGCCAGCCGTTTGCAGAAACAGGGCCTGGTCGCCCAATGGCTGCCGCTGCCGACGCAGAACATCGACGACTCGCGCTCACTGGTGCGCAGCTTCCTCGACGTGTTTCCCTACGCGACCCTGTGGACCAGCGAGTTCCACGAGATGCTGCTGGTGGGTTCGATGGAGCCGATTGAGCTGGATGCGGCGAAGATCAACGCACGCTTCCAGCAGGACAGCGTCCGCAGCACCTTGCAGGATGTCGGCATCGGCTCAGCCGCAGCATTGCTCGCCACCTGGGTGACTGATCGTACGGGGCTGGAACGCTTCGCTGGGCAAGCGCAACCGGTGACGGACGATCAGCCGCGCATCGAATACGCGCCGTGGGTTCGGGCCAAGGAGATCACACGGGTGCTGCCGGCCCTGCTCGACTTGCATCAGTCGCCCACGCTGGTGAACGCCGACGCCGGATTCATCGAGCGCATGAACACCCAGCAACAACGTCTGATGCAGTTCTACCGGGCCAGCCTGCATGCCTATGACGGAAACCGTGACGCTTGGGCCAGGGATATGCGTGAGGTGATGCGCGGGGATTCCGGGAATCCGTATTACCGGTGGTTTGTCGGGGATTGATTGGCCGCCTTCGCGAGCAGGCTCGCTCCCACATGGGGATGCGTTCCCCTGTGGGAGCGAGCCTGCTCGCGAAGGGGCCATCGACTTCACCGCATCCGTTATTTGACAGACGCCGACCATCCGGCAAAGCTGCATCAAGCTTCAACGCGCGCCTGACGGCAATCGCACCTGGACCATGGAAGTCGTAATGCCGACAAATAAAAACAAAGCTGCACAGCCAAACCCAAATTCGCAACCGACCCTGATCAACCGTTATCTGTTCCCCGTCACCATCGGCATCCTGTTGCTGACTGTGGCGGGTATTGGCTGGTTTTTGCTGAGCAGCACACCGACGACGCCCAAGCCGGTCACCGTCAGCCCCCCTGCTGTCCAACCGGCCCAACCGCAACCCGTCGCCATGGAGCCAGCAAAAATGGTCGACGAGCAGCAATGCCAGGGTTGCCACGGCGAGCAGGTCAAGGACTGGCAAGGCTCCCACCACCAGTTGGCGATGCAGCAAGCCAACGCCGACACGATGCTCGGCGACTTCAACAACGTCACTTTCAAGGCCGAAAAAGAAACCACAGTGTTCTCGCGCAAAGGCGACGAATTCTGGGTCAACACGCCGGGTACCGATGGCAAGAATGCCGATTTCAAGGTGGCCTATGCCTTTGGCGTCGCTCCCTTGCAGCAGTACCTGATCGAGGTCGGCGAAGGCCGGTTGCAGGCTCTTGGGATTGCCTGGGATACCGAAAAGCACCGCTGGTTTCACCTCTACCCGGGCCAAGGCGTGAACTTCAAGAACCCGCTGCACTGGAGCAAGCCGAGCCAGAACGCCAACTTCATGTGCGTCGAATGCCATACCACTGGCTTCAAGCGCAATTTCGATGCGGCAAAAAACACCTTCGACAGCCACTGGAACAGCCTGGGTGTCGGCTGTCAGGCCTGTCATGGCCCCGCATCCAATCACCTGGAATGGACGGCAAAGAAGACCGACCTGATCCATGCCGGCTTTGCCGTCGACCTCAAGGACAAGAACGCCACCGTCGAAATCGAAACCTGCGCCCGCTGCCACTCGCGCCGCGCGCCTCTGGATGACGGCTACACGGTCGGCAAGCGGCTGATGGACGACTACCTGCCTAGCGTCCTGACCCGCGAGCTGTACGCGCTGGACGGCAAGATCAAGGACGAAGTGTTCGAACACGGCTCCTTTGCCCAGAGCAAAATGTTCGACAAGGGTGTGCGTTGCAGCAACTGCCACAACCCGCACAGCACTCAATTGAAAGCGCCAGGCAACGGTGTCTGCCTGCAATGCCACAACACAGCCGGCAAAACCACCGTGGAAGGTGTCGATGGCAAAGGCCTGCAAGCGAAAAACTACGACTCCATCGAACACACCCGCCACACCATGGGCCAACCGGGTTCGCAGTGCGTGGATTGCCACATGCCCGGCAAGTTCTACATGGGCAATGACTTGCGGCATGACCACAGTTTCAGCATCCCCAACCCTGAGCGGGCAAAGAAACTCGGTACACCTGATGCCTGCCTGACTTGCCACCAGGGCAAGGCCGGCGACAAGGTCACCGAGCAGTTCAAGCTGTGGAACACCGCCAACGCCAGCGCGGTACAAGCCCCTCGCTACGACGAAAGCCTGTGGCTGATTCGCAACGGTCAGGCCGGTGCCGCACAGGCCTTGATCGAGCAACTGCAACGCAGCAACCTGCCGGCGATCCAGCGCGCGACGCTGCTTGGCGAATTGGCGCAGTATCCGAGCGAGCAAGCGTTGAAACTGGCCACCAGGGACCTCAACAACCTGTCGCCGCAAGTCCGTGAGAGCGCCATCCGCGCACTCAGCGCATTCCTGCCGCCAGCGGAACGTGCGCCACTGCTGACACCCTTGCTGAGTGACCCTGTGAGAGCCGTGCGCATCGCCGCCGCCCGTGATCTGCTCAGTGTCGCGCGCAACGGCCTGGGCACGGCCCAGGACAGCTGGAATGCCGCCATCGCCGAATACGAGGCGGTGCAGAAAAACCTGCTCGAACGCGCCGAAGCGAACCTCAACCTGGCGATGCTGTATCAGGCCAGCGGTCGCAACGCAGAAGTCGAAGGATTCCTGCGCACGGCCCTGCAGCGCGATCCGGACTTCTACCCGGCGCTGGTCACCCTGGTGCAGTGGCTGGAGGCCAACGGTCGCAGCCAGGAAGGTCATGCCCTGCTGGCGCAAAGCCTCAAGGACCATCCTGACTCGGGCCTGCTGCAATACACCCAGGGCCTGGCGCTGATTCGTGCCGGCCAGGCGGCTCAAGCCATGCCGTACCTGCGCCAGGCGGCGAAACTGGAACCGCAGAGCGGGCAATTCGGCTACGTACTGGCAGTGGCCCTGCATGACAGCGGCAAGATTGACGAAGCCTGCGCAGAACTGGAACGGCTGTTGAAAGAGCAACCGGCCAACCGCAATGCCCGCTTGTCGCTGATCCAGTATTACCTGGCCAACGGCCAGGAGCCCAAGGCCCAGGTGCTGTTGCAGGGCTGGAAGAAGATGAATATGGGGGACCCGGCATTGAAATGATCCGGGCTGAACCGGACGCCCGTTCACGGGCAATCCTGCCCCCACGGGGTTAGCGTCGTCGACAGAATCCGTGTACGACACTAACCCTGGGGGAGCGGGCGCGCCCGCGAAGACGGCCGTGCGAGCAACGCCCATCCCTGGCATATCCCTTCCCCGTTTGCCCTGTATCGGTCAGCAAACAATGCGAATCCCCTGAATTTTTAGTGATATCACTACGCCACTAGTGATAAGGTTCGCGGCGCTTGAAAAACCTCCCCCATTACATTTCGAGGCGACATGAAGCAAGCCTCGGCCAATGACGGCAATGACCGGTCGCAAGGATCAACCATGGAAGCTCTCCGCAAGCTGTTCACCGTTACAGCCCTGACCACAGCACTCCTGACTTCGGGCTGTGCAAGCATCGTCGGTGACAGCAAATATCCGGTGAACGTATCGAGCACGCCTAGCGGCGCCAACTTCACCATCACCAACAAAGCCGGTGTCGTCGTACATAACGGCTCCACGCCCAACACCGTGACACTGCCTTCCGGTCGTGGTTACTTCAAGGGTGAGGCCTACACCATCACCTTCAAGAAAGAGGGTTATGCCGATACCAGTACCACTCTGGATACCAGCATGAGCGGTTGGTACTGGGGCAACATTCTGCTTGGCGGGTTGATTGGCATGCTGGTAGTCGATCCACTGACCGGCGCAATGTACAAACTTCCCGAGGACGCCGCGGGTAACCTCGGCAGTCCGTTGGCCGGCGAAGCAGCAAAAAATCTCACACTGCTGGAAATCGACCAGCTTTCGCCAGGCGAGCGCGCTTCGCTGGTTCGCATCAACTGACATCACCCGGCGCATTCCGCCGTTCGGGATGCGCCCTTTTGCACGGCAAAGCTGTCGAAACCTCATTTGTAGGAGCGAGCCTGCTCGCGATGGTGTTAAAGACGACGCGTTTATCCAGAATGTTCGCGTTTTCGTTGACGTCCATCGCGAGCAGGCTCGCTCCTACAGGGGCGGTATTGGCTCAATCACCAACGCATATTCAGCGGATTTGTCTTCACGCACGGCAAATCAGTCGAAACCGCGTTTGTAGGAGCGAGCTTGCTCGCGATGGCGTTACAGGCGACGCGTTTATCCAGAATATTTGCGTTTTCGTTGACGTCCATCGCGAGCAAGCTCGCGCCTACACGGCGTCTGAACAACGGCCGCGGTTCAATCACTGAACGCCCGTACAACACGCTCATCCCCGCCAATCCCTTCAATGCATCTTCCGCGGATTTGTCTTCACGCACGGCAAAGCTGTCGAAACCGCATTGGCGCATGTGGCTGAGTTGATCGCGCAAGACATCGCCGATGGCGCGCAACTCGCCGCCCCAGCCCAATCGCGTGCGCAGCAGATACGCCTGGCTGTACCCGCGGCCATCGCGAAAGCTCGGAAAATCCAGGGCGATCAAGGGCAGTTGGGCAAACCATGGCTGGAGGCTTTCCACTTCATCGTCCGGCCCCAGCCACACGCCGTTTTGCGACGGGTTTTCCAGCCAACGGCTCAGCGGCAGAATCGCGGCCCCCACGGGCAGCGGTGCTTGCGGGTCGCGCACGAGCTCCCAAGGATCATCCGCAACAATCCGCGCCACGCCCGCTTCCAGCCGCAACAGATTGTTCATGCCGACACCTGCGGCACTTTCCCGTAGACCGCCTCCTTGAACGGCTCCAGCCCGATCCGCTGGAAGGCGTCGACGAACAGTTCTTCGCTCTCGCGATAACGCACGAAGGTGTCGACAATGCATTCGATCACCCCGGGCACTTGCGCGGCGCTGAAGGACGGGCCAATGACCTTGCCTAGCGCACTGTTCTTGCCCTGGGCGCCACCCAGGGTGATCTGGTACCACTCGGCGCCGTTCTTATCGACCCCCAGAATGCCGATGTTGCCGATGTGGTGATGACCGCAGGCATTCATGCAGCCGGAGATATTGAGGCTGATGTCGCCCAGGTCGTGCAGGTAGTCGAGGTCTTCGAAGCGTGCGGCAATGGCCTTGGCGATGGGGATCGACTTGGCGTTGGCCAGCGCGCAGAAGTCGCCTCCGGGGCAGGCGATGATGTCGGTGAGCAATCCGGCGTTGGCGCTGCCCAGATTGTGTCCGCAGGCCAGGCGCCACAGAGTGAACAGATCGGCCTTGGACACGTCCGGAAGGACGATATTCTGCTCATGGGCAATGCGGATTTCACCGAAGCCCAAGCGTTCGGACCACTCGGCCACCGCCTCCATCTGTTCGGCAGTGACATCGCCCGGTGGCGCAGCGGCGCCGGGCTTGGTCGACAACACCACGCTGGTATAACCCGATACTTTGTGCGGCTGCACGTTACGCTGCACCCAACGAGCGAACGCCGGGTTTTCGGCCAGGTGCGTGCCGAAATCGAGATGGGTGTCGGACAGATCGCGATAAGGCGGTGCGACGAACGCGCTGGCCACACGCTCGAACTCGTCAAGGGTCAGTTGCGCCGGGCCGTCCTTGAGGTACTGCCACTCTTCTTCCACTTCCCGGGCGAAGGCCTCGATGCCCAGGGCCTTGACCAGAATCTTGATTCGCGCCTTGTACTTGTTGTCCCGCCGACCATGGCGGTTATACACCCGCAGCACCGCCTCTACGTAAGACAGCAGGTGCTGCCACGGCAAGCCTTCGCGGATCTGCAAGCCGAGGATCGGCGTGCGCCCCAGGCCGCCGCCGACCATGACTCGCAGGAGCATGTGCCCGTCGGAGCCTGGGTAAAGATACAGGCCGATGTCATGCATCATGATCGCCGCGCGGTCCTGCTCGGCCGAGCAGATAGCGATCTTGAACTTGCGCGGCAGGAACAGGAATTCCGGGTTGATGGTCGACCACTGCCGCAGAATTTCCGCCAACGGTCGCGGGTCGATCATTTCGTCGGCCGCCACCCCGGCAAAGGCTTCGGTGGTGATGTTGCGCACGCAGTTGCCGGAGGTCTGGATCGCATGCATTTCCACCTCGGCCAGGCGTTCGAGGATGTCCGGCACCTGGGCCAGTTCGATCCAGTTGAACTGCATGTTCTGCCGGGTGGTGAAATGGCCGTAGCCGCGATCGTAATCCCGGGCGATGCTCGCCAACGTACGCATCTGCCGGACGCTCAGTGTGCCGTAGGGAATCGCCACCCGCAGCATGTAGGCGTGCTTTTGCAGGTACAGGCCGTTCTGCAGGCGCAATGGCAGGAACTCTTCTTCGCTCAGTTCACCGGCCATGAAGCGCTCGACCTGATCGCGAAACTGCGCAACCCGTTCGAACACCAGTGCCCGGTCGTAATCATCGTACTGATACATGTGGCAACCTCATCAGGATTCACCGCATTCCCCTGTGTAGGAGCTGCCGAAGGCTGCGATCTTTTGATCTTAAAGAACAGAATCAAAAGATCGCAGCCTTCGGCAGCTCCTACGGGTCGGTGGGTTTGCGGTTGTTGTGTGAGGTTGACTATGGACGTGCGGCTCAGCGCATTACAGATTCACCTGAGCGCATAAAAACCGTATCAGAGCACGGCAGATGGCCGCAGGCGGCACTCAAATCTGATCCGCCTAAATGAAATATTCCTGAGCCTGTTTTGTTTCCATCGGGGTTTCTACAGTGCACGGCATTGCAACCGTGGAAGCATTGAGCATGAGCACAACAACTATCAGTCAGGCCTATAACTACAAGGTCGTGCGCCAGTTCGTGGTGGCGACCGTCTTCTGGGGCGTCGTGGGGATGGCCATGGGCGTGTGGATCGCCTCGCAACTGGTGTGGCCGCAGATGAACCTGGACCTGCCCTGGACCACCTTCGGCCGCTTGCGCCCTTTGCACACCAGCCTGGTGATTTTCGGTTTTGCCGGCAGCGCGCAATTTGCCGCCAGTTACTACGCGGTACAGCGCACCTGCCAGGTGCGGCTGTTTTCCGACAAGCTCGCCGCGTTCACCTTCTGGGGCTGGCAATCGGTGATCGTGGTGATGCTGATCACCCTGCCGCTGGGCTACACCACCACCAAGGAATACGCCGAAATCGAATTCACCGGCGCAGTGTGGATGACCGTGGTCTGGGTTGCATATGCCGTGGTGTTCTTCACTACCGTAGTACAACGCAAGACCAGGCACATCTACGTCGGCAACTGGTTCTTTGGTGCGTTCATTGTGGTCATCGCCATGCTGCACGTGGTCAATCACTTGTCGATTCCAGTGGACTGGTTCAAGTCCTACCCGGTGTATTCCGGGGCCACCGACGCCATGGTCCAGTGGTGGTACGGACACAACGCCGTGGGCTTTTTCCTGACCACCGGTTTCCTGGGGATGATGTACTACTTCGTGCCCAAACAGGTCGGCCGCCCGGTGTATTCCTATCGCTTGTCGATCGTGCACTTCTGGGCGCTGATTACCCTGTACATCTGGGCCGGTCCTCACCACTTGCACTACACCGCGCTGCCGGACTGGGCGCAGTCGCTGGGCATGGCCATGTCGCTGATCCTGCTGGCGCCGAGCTGGGGCGGGATGATCAACGGCATGATGACGCTCTCGGGCGCCTGGCATAAGCTGCGCACCGACCCGATCCTGCGCTTTCTCGTGCTATCCCTGGCGTTCTACGGCATGTCGACCTTCGAAGGGCCGATGATGGCCATCAAGACGGTCAACGCCCTCTCCCACTACACCGACTGGACCATCGGCCACGTGCACGCCGGCGCGCTCGGCTGGGTGGCGATGATCACCTTCGGCGCGACCTATCACATGGTGCCGAAGGTATTCGGACGCGATCGGATGCACAGCACGCCGCTGATCAACCTGCATTTTTGGCTGGCGACCATCGGCACCGTGCTGTACATCGCCTCGATGTGGGTCAACGGCATCACCCAGGGCCTGATGTGGCGCGCGATCAACGATGACGGCACGCTGACCTACTCCTTCGTCGAAGCCTTGCAGGCCAGCCATCCGGGATTCGTCGTGCGCTTTGCCGGCGGGGTGTTCTTCCTCAGCGGCATGCTGCTGATGGCCTACAACGTGTGGCGCACGGTGCGGGTAGCGGACGTGGCGATGGCCGAACGCGAGGCGCAGTTGGCCTGATGATTGAAGTCATGTTGAACATGGCGGGGGTGGCATTTTTGTGGTTCGCCATCGAGTATTGTCTGCGCCACCAGACCGCCGAGAGCCTGGACGATGCGAGCCTGATCCCGTTTGCGGATGACCCGGAAGTGGCGCGGCGGGTGGAGTTGGCGACCGGAAAAACCGTCAAGACACTCCCGCCGCAAGAGGCGAAGGCGGATTGGGGAACCCTCGATATCTGATGCAGCTGCGATGACTGTGGGAGCACGCTCGCTCCCACAGGGTTGTAGGTCGAGACTTCAGGCACGTTCCCGGGGAATCAGGCTTTGCAGTTGTTGCGCCAGGAAGTTTGCATCGAACTCAAACGTGTCCGGGTCTTTCAAGCCATTGGTCTTGCGCCACTGCCAGCCGGTGGATGGCGGCAGGCACACCAGTGACACGCTGCCATAACGGGCTGCCGTAAAGCCCATCACCGCCACGGAAATCTGCCCGCCGACACCCATCACCTCCGGCACGAATTCCACCGGTTTGCCCGCGATCAGGATGCTCAGCTTTTCAGTCTTGAAGGGAGAGGTCTCCACCGGAACACTGGGCCCCGACGCGACATACACTTCGCGGTTCACTTCGAGCAGGTCAGGTGCCTTGACCGGTTCGAGCCACTGCTGGATCTCATCGAACAGCGCACCAATGCGCTTCGCCCACTCGGCCGATTGCGACTCGAACACTTGTTTTTTGTGCGCTTCGCTTTCGGCGTAGTGGCGAAGCATTTCGCCCAGTTGCTGTACATCGTCCATAGCGGTGTTCCCTGAATAGACCGGTGTTGCGGACCTGAAGCATGGCAGATGCCCGCACGCTGCGTACGACTAAAACCTGACGACAGTTTGCACCGTTGCGCAAACGCGGGCACTGCAGGTGCGCACTTCACCTGACAAACGGAGCACAGCATGCGCCAGCTGCAGTGGCGTTCGCCCTGGCGAATGACTCAGTTGGCCCTGGGCGGGCGACGCAGGCGCGCCATGCTCAAGGTGTCCACCAGTACGCCATCGCGAACGGCGTAATCACGAAACAGACCCTCGGTTTCGAAGCCGAACTTGCGGTACAGGGCAATGGCCGCTTCGTTATCGGCAAACACCGAAAGCTCGACGCGTTGCAGGTTCATCCAGTTGTCGGCGATATCCAGCGCCGTCGCGAGCAACTTCGAACCCACGCCCTTGCCCTGCCACTCGACCGCAACGCCCATGCCGAAACTGCCGGCATGGCTGCGACGAATGCGCGAGAACTGCTCCAGGCCAATGTTGCCGATGACCGTGCCTTGATGCAGGGCCACTACCTTCACCAGGCGTTCGTTATCCGGCGCCAGGCGACTGCGCCAGAGCTCGGTGGACTGAAACGGCATTTGCAGGGTCTGCCGGGCGATGGCGGGATCGTTGTACAGCGCCGTAATGCCTTCGATATGGGACTCGTTGAAGCGCTCGAACGTGATAACGGGTTCGGTGGTCGGCATGGGTGAATCATCCTTGAAGCAGACATGGCCGTTCACTCTATAACGCTACCGTCCAGTGTGGCGAGAACCGATGTGGGAGCAACTGTCTTCCCCCTGCTACTCGTCACCGCCATTCGGTGCCGGCCTCATCGCGGGCAAGCCCGCTCCCACAGTTTTGTTGGTTGCTCGGGGATTTTGCGGATAGCCACGAACCCTGTGGGAGCGGGCTTGCCCGCGATGGCGGTGACGAGTGGCATGGTGAAGGCAGTTGCTCCCACATTTTGATCGCACTCAGCTTTCGAACCACTCCCGACGCTCGCTGAAGGTGTTTTCAATCAACTCGACCACCGTCCGCACCTGTGCTTCACCCTGTGACTCGGCGTTGACCGCCATCCACACCTGACGCCGCATCGGCCGCTCGAACAGGCCCGGCAAGGCAACCAGGCCGCGGTCGAAGTGGCTCATGTAGTGCGCCAGCAGGCCGACGCAGGCGCTGCAACGGATCATCTCCAGCATCAGTTCGTAGGATTGCAACTGCACCGCTCCGGCCAGGCGCTGGTCCACCAGTGCATTCCATGGCCGGAAGCTTTCAACCTGGCAGTCCTGCTGCCATTGCACCAGGAGGAAATCGGCCAGTTCCTCCAGGCATTCCGGCCTGGAAGCCACCCGTGAGTAACGCTTGGCAATGTGTGGCAGGTACTCCAGTTGTGCCAGAGACCGGGGTTCGGTGGTGGCAAAGCTCGGGCCCGGCAACGGCGATCCGGTTTCGCCCAGCCACACCACCACGTCGGCGCTGACCGCTTGCAGGGACAATTCGCTGTCGAGCGTCTTGATGTCCAGGCGCACGCTGGCATTGCGCCGCAGCAGCGCCACCAGGTCACGCCCGAGAATGTCATGCAGGATCGAATCGGCCACGGCCAGGCGAATCAACGGCTGCTCGATCACCGGCAAATCGCGCTCATGGGCCAGGGCGATCAACTGTGCGTGCAGGCGCAAGCCATCGCGGCTGAGGCTCAAACCATTGTCTGACGGGTTGAACAGCGAGCAGCGCAACTGTGTTTCCAGCAGCGCCAGTTGCCTGCGCAGGCGGGTGGCCTTGATGTTCAGGCTGCGCGCGGCCTGCATGAAACAACCGCAACGGGCACTGACGGTGAAGCTCAGCGCCAGTTCAGGGTCGATACCCGCGGCCAACTGGCGCCAGGACGCATTTTTATCGATGGCTACACGATACTCGGCAGCACCCCGGTGGGCGCTGGTTTCCATGACTGACATCGAGGACTCCCTGTCGACATGACACTGACAGCGCCATCCTGCGGATCATTGATGAACCTGCTGTGACAATGACTCAGGCGCTGGGTGTCTGGCGAAAGCTCACGGCCAGGCTATTCCAGCTGTTGATGGTGGTGACGGCGATGGTCAGGTCGACCATTTCGGTTTCACTGAACTGCTCCCTGGTCAGCGCGTAGACATCGTCCGGGACGTGGCTTTGCGAGAGCAAGGTGACGGCTTCGGTCCAGGCCAGCGCGGCTCTTTCCCGCGGATTGAAAAAGTTGCTGTCGCGCCAGACCACGATGGAATACAGGCGGCGGTCGCTTTCGCCGAGGCGCCTTGCATCCACCGAGTGCATGTCGGTGCAGAAGGCACAGCCGTTAAGTTGCGAGGCGCGAATCTTGACCAGGTGCAGCAGGCCCTGCTCGATGCTCAGGCTGCTGGTCAGGGCCTCCATGGCGATCATGGCCTTCATCGCTTTGGGGGACGCGCTGTAATAATCCAGGCGGGGCTTCATGGAGCGTTCTCGTGCGGCCTTGAGTTGATTTTCACGGTAATCGCTGGCGCGGGAGCATGACAGATCCAATTTCGCGATTTCCCCGTGGACCAAGGCCCGCAGACCAATTGACGGTTTTTCCACTGCGCAACTTCTGCCGACCGAGCGGATAAGGGTAATCTTGCGCGACGCACACGCGCCTCAACAGCCCCGGAGTCTCGCCGGCATGGAACTACATGTTGTCATCAACGGCCGCAAGGACCTGGCCGGCCAGTTGTATAACCAACTGCGCAGCGCCATCGAGTCCGGACGCCTGGCCGCCGGGACGCAACTACCGCCCAGTCGTTTGCTGGCCGAACAATTGGGTATTTCGCGCAAGACCATTTCCGATACCTACGCCCAGTTGACCTACGAAAACTTCCTCACCGGCGTGGTCGGCAAAGGCACTTACGTCAATGCGCGCTCGTCGAAGGTACAGCGTAAACAGAACTACACGGAGCTTGGCGGCTTTGAGGTGATCGAGTCCTGGCGCAACCTGCCGGTATTCCTGCGTCATCCGACCCTGGAAGGCTCGCTGCGCTACGACTTCATTGGTGGCGCCACCAGCAAGGGCCAGTTTCCCCAGGATGACTGGCGACGCTGCACCTCCCACGCGCTGCGCCAGATTGCCGGCTCCAAGGGCTTGTATAGCTTGCCTGAGGGCTTGCCCGCTCTGCGCAACGCCATTGCGCGGCACATCGCGTTCTCCCGCGGGGTCAATTGCCAGGATGAGGATGTGGTGGTGTGCAACGGCGCGCAGCAGGCGTTGGACCTGATCGCGCGGGTGCTGATCAGTCCGGGCAGCCTGGTCGCCATGGAGGACCCCGGCTACCCGCCGGCGCGGCTGCTGTTCGGCACCCATGGCGCCACGGTGATCGGCGTGCCGGTGGACGCCGAAGGCATCGTGGTGGAGCAGATTCCTCGCGGCACGCGCTTGATCTACGTCACCCCGTCGCACCAGTTCCCGCTGGGCATACCGATGAGCCAAGCGCGCCGGGAAGCACTGCTGGCCAAGGCCCATGAGCTGGGCGCGATCATCATCGAGGACGACTACGACAGCGAGTTCCGCTACGAAGGCCGCCCTACCGATTCCCTGCAAAGCATGGATGAACGGGGGATCGTCGCTTACGTCGGGACCTTTTCCAAAACCCTGCTGCCGGAATTGCGGCTTGGCTATGGGATCCTGCCGCCGGCGATCCTGGAGGCCGTGGTGCGCGCCAAACAGCTCACCGACCTGCACACGTCGACCCTGCCGCAGTGGGCGTTGGCCAAGTTCATCGCCGAAGGCTGCCTGCTCAAGCACATTCGCCGCTGCCATGCCATCTATGCCGGGCGCCGTGAACGGATCCTGACGCGCGTGGCCGGCGACCTCTCACCCTGGCTGGAGGCGGTGCCGTCCACCGCCGGCTTCCACATGGTGGTGATGTGCAAAGTGCCCCTGGATATTCCATTGGTGATCGAACTGGCGAAAAAAGTCGAAGTCGGGCTCTATGCCATCGACAGCTTTTTCTATCAGCAAGCGCCCAAGGCCGGGTTTTTTCTCGGTTTTGGCGCCATTGAGACCCTGGACATCGACACCGCCCTGGACCGTGTGCGCGACATTTTGCAACAGGTGGCCTGACGGATTGGCCTGCGGCTTTATCCGGCGATTGGCTATTGGCGGTCCGCAGGGTCAGGCCTATCCTGCATAGGCGTTAACCCTCAATGAGCAGGATTCGTCCGGCCTGATTCAGGAGTGTGAGCAATGTCCCATGAAGTGATCAATACCGTACAGGTACGTGCCGTCGCCGGCCGCTCGGATGAACTGGGTAAGCAACTGCAAAGGATTGTCGAAACCCTGCGTGAACTACCGGGCTGCGAATCCTATATGGTCGACCGCTGCCCAGAGGACAGCAATCGCTGGACCGTCAGCGCCCGCTGGCAATCGGAAGCGGCCATGAAATCGCATTTCAACTGCCCCGAAGTCCAAGGTTTCATCGGCCTGATCGACAGCCAACTGGCCAATGCCGTGGACTTCAACAGCTTTCCTATCGTCTGAAAACAGGATCAAGAGATCGCAGCCTGCGGTAACTCCTACACGGGCTGCGATCTTTGCTTTGGTCCCCTCGCCTTCCGCAATATTGGCTGTTTAACCGCTACCGCTTGCGCACTACTGTGGTTTGCAACAACTAACCACCGCAGGTAAAGAACCATGAACATGTTGCGTTTGCGTGCTGCCTCCCTCGCCGCCCTGGCCCTGATGGTGTCCGCATCGGCCTTTGCCCATGACCCTTCGGAAAAAGTCACCGTTTTGCAGGACCAGATGCTGAAAAATGCCCCGGGCAAAAAGGCTTTGATGATCGAGGTTGACTACCAGCCAGGCCAATCGTCCATCGCCCACAAGCACGACGGTACGGCCATGGCCTATGTGCTTTCGGGGTCAATCACTTCTCAGGTGAAAGGCGAAAAAGCGGTCACCTACAAGGCCGGTGAGTACTGGTACGAACCCGCAGGTTCAGAACACCTGGTCTCGAAAAACGCCAGTACAACCGAACCGGCGAAGCTGTTGGTGTTCATGGTCTTGGCCCCCGACGAGAAAGTGTTGATCCCATTGGAAAACTGATGGCTGAACGTACAGCTATAAATAAAAAGGCTCGAATTTCGAATTCGAACCTTTTTATTTCCCGAGGCAATTAACCGCAAACTGTTAAGCCAAACAAAACTATAGGCCACCGAATAAGTGCGGACATTCGCTATTTCAATGAAACAGCCAGGGTTTAGTCTTTATTCACCGCCGGCACAGCACCGGCAACTTTAACTTTCGACTGAATTGTTTCACTGGAGAAACACCATGAAACTTGCACTTGTCAGTACGTTTACCCTAACGATTGTTTTAACCGGCTGCTCGATCCCAACTGCGCCCACGGCGGTCTCTCCGCTCAATGGCATTTTCACCGAACCGGTAGGCCGCAGCGGTGCCACCCTGATTAACAACGGTAGCCAGGTCTCGTTGGGCATCGTCTACAGCCAGAATACCCAGACGAACCGCGCCTATCTGCGGGACTACCAGGCCAACGCCGGCACCGGTTTCGGCCAGAGCCTGCTGGTGCAGCCAATTCATGACGCCTATGTAGCCACTTCCAAGCCAGACCTGGCCGTGGATTGGGTCAAGACCTCCCTGCAGCGGCAATTCGGTTCAGTGACCGTGTATCCGGACATGCAGAGCCTCAGGGCGGCGAAGCCGGACGTGATGGCGGTGGTCGACACCCGCAGCCAACTGATTACATCGCGCAGTTCAGATATCCAGTCAGATGTCAGTGCGGACTTTTACGACAAGAACTTTAACTATCTCGGTACTGCACAAGGGCATGACGCCAAAGCACTTAGTCCCGTGTGGGCTGACTACAAACGTAGCGAAGAGATCGTTGCCGACATCAATGAACAACAGAATGTGCAAGTCAGGGCACTGCAGAAGTTTGACCAGTCGCTCAGCGACTTATTGACAACCTCCTCAAAGGAAATATCAAAACTCGACTCTAAAACAGAGAAAAAATTTTATTAACACTGAAAACTTGTCGCGAGCAAGTTCCCTACCACTGGTGATCGAACTCGCCTGGAAGAATTCGGTCACCTGTGCCGCCCACAAACGTCAGAACCTGGATCAAGGAGCTGTTTAGTCACATCAAGAAATCATCGAGCACTTCACTCACAGTTTGGATACCATTACTTTGAATTGGCACAAAAGCCACTTCAACTTAATTCGAAATAAAGGAATATTTATGAACAAAGACCAAGAACGGTCCTTCGTTGCTCGCCTCTCTAGCGATTTCAGCAACATGAGCTTTTTTGACCAACAGTTGGACTCCAACCTGTTTAACTCTTCCGGATTTTCCTCTCCGTATCCACCAAACATCATCACAACAAACGAGTTTGTCCTTGATGGCAAACTATTCCCGGTGGCAAACGACCGGCGCACGCCTAAACTTATTGTACATTTCCGGTGCTATGACGATTACTACAACCTGCAAATTCTCAACGAGCCGTACTCCCTAAAATACTTCAGCAAAGACAGTCAAGGTATCCTCGGGGCTTTCCCTGCAGCGGGGGGGAAACAACATCATTCAATTTGTTGGACGACAACCACAACATCATTACATTGGATGATTTAGCTTCAAACGAGGCGACCATTTATCTTAAGGCACGGAACGCAGAAATTATCAAAAAGAGCATCTGGGGTAAGCCGATCAATAAAGCAATATTTACTGACAAGAGCGGAGATATCTCTGCATTTCAGCTGACGATCCTTGAAAGAGAGGTCGCAACGCCGAAAAGTCCGGCAGATTACGCCTGAACAATAGATAACACTCACCTTAGTGAGCCACATCCAAAAGGCAATACTGGCAGCGCGAGATAAAAAAAGCCCCGCATCTTTCGATGCGGGGCTTTTTCATTCAACGCCTGATCAGGCCGCCGGTTCCAGCTCGGCGGCGACGGCGGCAGGCACTACCGCTTGACCGCTCAACGCCAGGTCCAGCAGTTCGCGGTTGGCCACCGCGTACATGGCGTAGTCAGTGCCGCTGGCGGCACGGATTTCCACCAGCATGGCGCGCCAGCGTTCGATCATGCTTTCGTGCTGCGCCATCCACAGGGAAAGCCGTGTTTCCACGTCCTGGGTGCCGTCGCCCTGTTGCAGGACCGAGATGGTGATCGCGCGTTGCTGCCAGTCGACGTCATCGCGGAACGCTTCACGGGCCAGGGCCTGCCAGTTGTTTTCAACCGGCAGAGCGCTGATCTGTTGCATGTACCAGGTGATGTCCAGCGCGCTACCCACGGCGAAGTAAGCCTTGGCTACCTCAGCCGGATCCTGGCCAGTCACGTCGGAAGCCTCGATGATCGGCAGCAGGGTGTACAGGTGCGAGGTACCCGCCACCATACGCGCCAGCAACTCCGGCACACCGGCTTCGACGTAGGCCTGATAACGGCGCTGCCAGGTTTCACGGATCTCACCGCTGAGCAGCTCGTCGAGCTTCAGGCCCAACTCTTTCAAGTGCGGACCAAAGTGCGCGACGTCACGGGCAGCGTTCTGCTCGTTGCGACGGGCACGCAGGAACCAGCGCGTGGCGCGACGGCCCAGGCGCATCAGCTCGTCCATCAGCTCCAGTTGAACGTCGGCCGAAACCTGGTAATCCAGGTTTTCGATCTGACGGAACCAGTGCGGGAGATGGAAAATGTCACGCACGATCACGTAGGCGCCGGCCACGTTCGCCGGGCTCATGCCGGTCGACTCTTTGAGTCGTTGAACGAAGGTGATGCCCATGTGGTTGACCAGATCGTTGGCGATCTGGGTGCTGACGATTTCGCGCTTCAGGCGGTGACGGCGCATGGCCACGGAGAACTTGCTCACCAGGGTTGGCGGGAAAGCGGTTTCCATGTCGCGGGTCAAGTAGTCGTCGTCCGGCACCAGGGAGCCCAGCAGCTGCTCCTTGAGGTCGATCTTGCTGTAGGAGATCAGCACCGACAGCTCGGCACGGGTCAGGCCATGGCCTTGCGCGACACGCTCGTTGATCGCTTCTTCCGACGGCAGGAACTCGATGGCACGATCCAGCTTGCCACGGCCTTCCAGGTCGTTCATCAGGCGCTTGTATTCGGCAATCCGCGGCAAGGCGCGACGGGCTGCCAGGGACAGGGCCTGGGTCTGCTTGTAGTTGTTGCCCAGCACCAGACCACCGACTTCGTCGGTCATGCTCGCCAGCAACTGGTTACGTTGCTTGTCGGTCATGTCGCCGGCCTGAACCACTTCGTTCAGCAGGATCTTGATGTTCACTTCGTGGTCGGAGCAGTCCACGCCACCGGCGTTGTCGATGAAGTCGGTGTTGGAACCGCCGCCATTGAGGCCGAACTCCACACGACCCAGCTGGGTCATGCCCAGGTTACCGCCCTCGCCCACGACTTTGCAGCGCAGTTCGTTGCCGTTCACGCGCAGTGCATCGTTGGCCTTGTCGCCGACATCGGCGTGGCTTTCGCTGCTGGCCTTGACGTAGGTACCGATACCGCCGTTCCACAGCAGATCCACCGGCGCCTTGAGCAAGGCGTTCAGCAGTTCGGTCGGGGTCAGCTTGTCAGCCTCGATGTCGAAGCGCTCTTTCATCTGCGGGGAAATCGCGATGCTCTTCGCGCTGCGCGAGAAGATGCCGCCGCCTTCGGACATGATGCTGGTGTCGTAGTCCGACCAGGCCGATCGCGGCAGGTCGAACAGGCGCTGACGCTCGGCGAAGCTCGACGCCGGCTCAGGGTTCGGATCAATGAAGATGTGCAGGTGGTTGAAGGCTGCGACCAGTTGCAGCTTGTCAGACATCAACAAGCCGTTGCCGAACACGTCACCGGCCATGTCGCCGACACCGACCACGGTGATGCTGTCTTCCTGGACATTGATGCCGCGCTCGCGGAAGTGGCGCTGTACGCCGACCCACGCGCCCTTGGCGGTGATGCCCATTTTCTTGTGGTCGTAACCGGCCGAACCACCGGACGCAAACGCGTCACCCAGCCAGAAGCCGTAGTCGATGGCAATGCCGTTGGCGATGTCGGAGAAGGTCGCGGTGCCTTTGTCCGCCGCCACGACCAGGTACGGGTCATCGTCGTCATGACGCACGACGTTGGCCGGCGGTACCAGTGCGCCGTCCTTGAGGTTGTCGGTGATGTCCAGCAGACCCGAAATGAAGATGCGGTAGCAGGCGATGCCCTCGGCCGCGATCTCGTCACGGCTGCCGCCCAGTGGCAGGCGACGCGGCAGGAAGCCGCCCTTCGCGCCCACCGGCACGATCACCGAGTTCTTCACTTGCTGGGCTTTTACCAGGCCCAGGACTTCGGTACGGAAGTCTTCTTCACGGTCAGACCAGCGCAGGCCGCCACGGGCAACGTTGCCGAAGCGCAGGTGCACGCCTTCGACGCGCGGCGAGTACACGAAGATTTCGAACTTCGGTACCGGCTTGGGCAGCTCGGGAATCAAGTGCGGGTTGAACTTGAAGCTGAAGTACGACTTGTTATGGCCGTTGGCATCGGTCTGGTAGAAGTTGGTGCGCAGGGTGGCCTTGATCAGGTCCAGGTAGCGACGCAGGATGCGGTCTTCGTTCAGCACCTGGACGTCGTCCAGGGCGCTGAGAATCGCGTGTTCCAGACGCTGTTGCTTGTCGTCCAGGTCATCGCTGGTCAGCTTGCGCGCCAGGTAGAAACGGGTCTTGAACAACCGGGTCAGTTCGCGAGCGATGTCGGTGTGGTTGTTCAGGGTGCTGGCGATGTAACCCAGGTCGAAGCCCAAGCGGATCTGCTTCAGGTAACGGGCGTAGGCACGCAGCAGTGCCACGTCACGCCATGGCAGGCCGGCGGTCAGTACCAGACGGTTGAACGCGTCGTTCTCGGCATCGCCACGCACGATGTGGACGAACGCGTCCTGCAACGTGTCGTTGAGCTGCTGGATGTCGAGTTCCAGGCCTTCGGCGGCAGTGAACGCGAAGTCGTGAATCCAGAATTCGCGGCCATTGCTGTGACGCAGGTGATACGGGAACTCACCCAGCACGCGCAGACCGAGGTTTTCCAGGATCGGCAGGACGTCGGACAGTGCCAACGGCGTATCGGCGTGGTACAGCTTGCAATGCAGCTGGCGCTGACCGGCGACCTGGCCCAGCGGCTGATAGAAGCTCATCACCAGCGGGTTTTTGTCGCTCAGGCTCAACAGATGCTGCATGTCGACCACAGCGGAATGCGCGGCGAAACGCTCGCGGTACCCGGCCGGGAAGCCTTTCGGGAAATCGGCCAGGACGTTGGTGCCCTGGGCTTCACCGAAGCTCTCGACGGTCAGTGCGGCGTAGTCGTCCTGCCAGCTGCGGCAGGCCTGTACCACTTCTTTTTCCAGCAGCAGCGGGTCGATGTCGAGACGGTTTTTCGGGTCGACGCGCAGGATCAACTGCACGCGGGCCAGCACGGACTCGGAGAAGAAGGTCCAGAACTCGCAGTCGGTGGCTTTCAGGCGATCCATCAGCACTTGCTGGATCTTCTGGCGCACTTCGGTGGAGTAGATGTCGCGCGGCACGTAGGCCAGGCAGTAGCAGAAACGGCCGTACGGGTCTTTGCGCAGGAACACGCGAATCTTGTTGCGTTCCTGGATCTGCACGATCGACATCACGGTGCTGAACAGCTCGTCCACCGGGGTCTG
Source organism: Pseudomonas laurylsulfatiphila (assembly GCF_002934665.1). Taxonomy (GTDB): domain Bacteria; phylum Pseudomonadota; class Gammaproteobacteria; order Pseudomonadales; family Pseudomonadaceae; genus Aquipseudomonas; species Aquipseudomonas laurylsulfatiphila. The sequence goes on from NZ_NIRS01000002.1 coordinate 347,733, forward strand.
GAACAGATCGTCGCGCGGCAGCACTTCGAGCACCTGCGCCAGTTCCTTGCCCAGGTGAGCCTTGGCCTGGAAGCCGGAGCGGTGTTCGATTTCCTCGACCTTGCGGCGGATGTACGGGATCACCCGCACGCTCTCGCCATACACCGACGAGGTGTACAGGCCCATGAAACGGCATTCCTTGATGACCTTGCCGTTGGCGTCGATTTCGCGGATCGACACGTAGTCCGGGTAAGCCGGACGGTGTACGCGGCTTGGGTGCGCGGCCTTGGCGAACGACAGCAGGGTCGGTTCGCGCAGGTAGTTCACGGCGTAGTCTTCGATGTGCCGGTCTTCGTTGGTCAGACCGGTGCGCAGCAGCTTGGTCAGGCCGAGGAAGGAGTTCGGGTCATATTCGATATGGCCGCCATCTGCCTGATCGACCACGGTGAACTCTTCATAGCCCAGGAAGGTGAAGTGGTTGCCCACCAGCCATTCCAGGAAGCTCTTGATTTCGTTCTTCTCGTCGCCATCGACGGCGAACTGGCTGTTGTCCAGCTTGGTCAGGATCTCCTGGACCTTGGCCTTCATCGGCTCGAAATCGCCGACGGCCACGCGGACTTCACCGAGCACCTGCTCCAGCTCTTTGCTCAGGACGTTGAGCTCGGCGGTGTTGGCGCAGCGGTCGATTTCCAGGTACATCAGCGATTCTTGCTGAATGTCGTCGCCCTGGGTGCCCTTGGGCAGGATTTCCAGCAACTCGCCCTTGCTGCCACGACGCACGCTCAGCACGGTGGTTTGCAGGGTATGGATGCTGTAGCCCCGGCGGTTCAGCTCGGTACGCACCGAGTCCACCAGGAATGGCAGGTCGTGGTGCAGCACTTCGACCGCCGTGTGGGTCGACTGCCAGCCGTGGCGTTCGTAATCGGGGTTGAAGACGCGCACTTGCGGTTGCGCGTGATCGAAGCGCTCAAGCAGGCGCCATGCAGAAAGGGTGCAGCCAGTAAGGTCGGACAACCGACGCTGGGTCAGCTCGTCAAGGGAAATGATGCCGAAGAATTGTTCAGCGAACAGCGCCACTTGTGGCAGTGCCTGTTCACTGATGTGCTGCGCCAGTGCCGCTTGCAGTTGGTGCTGGAAGTCGGCTTTGCTGGCTGCGGTGAAGAACGCCATCTGTGGTACTCCGCTTGGGCTTGTTATTGATGAAAGCGTCGCGTGCAAAACCCCTGTTCGGGGTTACCCGTCACCCTGCTCCTGATTCTCGGGCAGAGGAAACAGGGTGACAGGTGGGTGAAGCTGGACGAGACACTCGGGTCACATTCACCTTCCGTGAATGGGCATCTGCAAAAACGACTGGCCACGGGTTGCTCCAATGTCTTTACAGGTATCCATTGGTTGCGCAGCTTAACCAGTGCGGCAAGGCCCGTGCTTGCGGTGCTGCGACATATTCGGTCATCGGCACGCTGCTCAAGGCACGCGCATCGAACAACACTAGCAGTCGTACAGGAAAATGACGGCTTTGCGCCCGGATTTACGGGACCTTCGTACCAGAAATGACCGGTAACACACTGGGTGTTCGCTACATGAGCTTGACCGCTCGGACGAGCACAGTTTTTTTTTGGGGGGGGGGGTGAGGCTTGGCGGCGTCAGGTGCGGTGATCAACGAAGATGAGCGGGTCAAAGGTGCCAGTGAGCACGGGTCCTTCAGTGCTCACTGGAAGTTCAAGATTTCGGCAGAGACCACAACACATGCCCTGCAAGTACCTTGTTATGGGCAATCAACCCCTGGGTGCCAAGGCTGTCCAAACGGAGCTGAATAGAGATCCGGTGGCTTATTGACGCTCTTGTAGTTTTGTTTGTATTTTTTCCCTTTGTGCGCCACCTCTTCGTCATAAGTTACATATTTTTTGCCGGCATCCCAGGCCGGGATCTCGCCGCACTCACCTCCCCCGGCAGGTGCTTTGATATTGATATGCTCAGTTAGCGTAAGGGTATGCGTGCCATCAGAAACGGCTACAGAAAGGGTACCTCTAGTATCCGCAGTGACTGTCGGCGCTGTGAAGGACATCGTTTCCGTACTACCTATCGGAGGCGCGAATCTGGTGGCGGTCCAAAGATAATTCAGGGGCTTGTTTGCTGGAGACCCCGCATAGACATGTGCGCTGAATATCTCGCCCGATGCGACTTCCTCTGGCACGGCAAGCCGTCCTGTAGGCGGTTTGTCCTCCAACATTTTCTTGATTGCGACCTCCAGATCGGGTTGAACGCCTATTTCTGTACTATCGCCGTTGATCTGCGGGTAGCCTGTTTCGACGAGGAGTTTACGGAGTTCTTTCGGTGGAATATTGCCTAGTCCCTTGGCGCGAGCTACTCCTTGTAACGAGGCAACAACACCGGCAATGATTGGGTTCGCTGAAGAGGTGCCGCTAAACGTATGCGTATAGTTCGTGGTTGGATTGCTCACACTCCATGTCGTCGTTGTGACATTGCGACCCCAACTAAACAAATCGACGCGACTTCCATATTCGGAAAAGCTCGCTCTAAGGCCAGTTTTTGGGTCAACAGCCCCCGCATAAATTGCACCGCTATCGAAAGCATTACGATCATAGTAACCATTGAAAAATGGATGATCCAAATTTATATTGCCATTCGCCGCAGCCAACACCACATGCACGCCTTTTTCTTCAACAAGATAAGTAATAATATCGCGCACTGTTCTATTATCTTCGATCGGCACAAAACAGTTAACCGTGCAGCCAACCTCACTAAAAGGCTCCTTTTTTCTGATATGAACACCTATCTGCACTACATCACCCTCACGTAGCTTATCCGCCAACTGGAGCAATCTATCCGTACCCCAGTGCAAATAACCCAACTTGGCACGGGGAACAATCCCGGTAGTGCCAAAACCATTTTGCTGTGATGCAATAATGCCTGCACTGGCCGTGTCATGAGCGCCTGTTACGGCCCCGACATCAATTTCCAAATTGGCTTTTGGTAAATCAACATGCTCCTCCGCCCAACGATTTACTTCTGCGGAGACCACTTGCATGTCCTGACCTCTGCCACCCAAAACTTTCCAGGCTTCAACCGCGTTCACGCCACCAATCTTATAAGGGGTTACTGTAGCTTTGCCTTGCAGATAGTTTTGTTGACCCGTGAAATCAGGAATACTTTTGCGTGCGAGCTTTTTAATAGGCTTACCATTATCTTCATGCATCCCTTCTACACGGGGCTCAAATTCGGCGCTTTCGACCAAAGGACTCTGTCTTAATTTATCAAGCAATGACTCAGCCTGATTTTCAGTCAGTTTGTGGGTATCAACCATGAAGTAACGATCCAATCGATGCCTCTGCAGTGCCTGTAACTGGGCATTGGTTCTCTCTCGGGAAGCCGGAACCAGCGGCCGTATATCAGGCACAAGAAGCTTGAGTGCCTTTAACGATTCATCACTGGAGCCTTGTTGCCTGTGACTTTCCGAAGATAAAACACCGCGTTTAACCAATATCATCACACTCGAATAATCAGGAGTGGCCGCACTCACCAGCAAAGGCAACGAAGCAACACAGAACAACATAGCACCCAGCCATTTATTCATCGACTTCATGTCTACACCTCGCAACTGTTGCAAAAATCAATAAAGCACTTTCCAGCAACACCAACACTGGCCCATGCAATACAGAACAAACTCGACTGCTATTCATCGATTGCTCGGCCTACAGTGAATGCTGCAAACCGAAGAGTGGCTACTGTCAAAATTTACAGTGCCGACGACTGGTCACACTTTTCTAATCCTTGGTACTTACACTGAAGACAATTGCCCAGAGAAGTGTCGTTGTTGTTGCTATCGCTACGCAAAAGGACCTGTAGCCGAGCAGGTTTTTTTAAAGGCTGGCAGAATTGTGCCTTTGTCTGACTTCGCAGCGCTCGTCGAGCCAGGAAATCCCCATGAAAATGAAAACCGCCCTTTTGATCGTCAACCCGTGCGATGACGAAGAAGACAATATGGCCATGCTCTGCTGCCATAGCGACAACGGCGAAATGTTCCTGATGAGCCGTTACCCGGATGAAGACGAACTGGAAATCACCCTCGACGGCGAGCCTTCGACCCTGGAGGGCGTGAAAGTCACCCTGAGCCCTTCCCTGCTGAAGATTGAAATTGCGGCGGCAGATGCCGATGCGCTCAATGGGGATGATGTGCTGGAGATCACCTTTGATGCCGACATGACGGATCTGGCTGAAGTGGAAGAAACCTTGCAGAACATTCTCAAGGGTACTGGCACCTATATCAGCCAGATTTAAGGTGTTTGATCTGCCCTCATCGCGAGCAGGCTCGCTCCTACAATTGATCGTCGTACACCGTCAATGTAGGAGCGAGCCTGCTCGCGATAGGGCCGGCACAGCCACCCAATCACTCCCCAGCTACGAAAATCCAGCAATCGCCCCAACCATTTCCCGCACTTTGCGCAAAATGCCGTTAGTCGCCGCCCCCCGCGATGGATTAAAGTAACGCCCCCAGCCCTGGCGTATGTCGAACGTCCTCGGCCACCCTTTTGCAGGAACAGTCATCGATGGAACATCGTGAAGCGCTGCTCGCGCTGCGAACCTTTCTTTCAACGCAGATTCTCGGCCAGGAAAAACTCATCGAGCGCTTGCTCATTGCCCTGCTCGCCGACGGCCACATGCTGGTCGAAGGCGCCCCTGGCCTGGCCAAGACCAAGGCCATCAAAGAACTCGCCGAAGGCATCGAGGCCCAGTTCCACCGGATCCAGTTCACCCCCGACCTGTTGCCGGCCGACATTACCGGTACGGAAATCTACCGCCCGGAAACCGGCAGCTTCGTGTTCCAGCAAGGTCCGATCTTCCACAACCTGGTACTGGCGGACGAAATCAACCGCGCCCCGGCCAAGGTTCAGTCGGCCTTGCTCGAGGCCATGGGCGAGCGGCAAGTCAGTGTCGGGCGCAGCACCTATGAGCTGTCGCCGCTGTTCCTGGTGATGGCCACGCAAAACCCCATCGAGCAAGAAGGTACCTATCCGCTGCCGGAAGCCCAACTTGACCGGTTCCTGATGCACGTGAAAATCGGTTTTCCCGATGCCACGGTTGAGCGTCGGATTCTGCAGCAAGCCCGTGGAGAAGCACTGAACGGCGAAGCGAAGCCTGAGCGTCGGGTGACTCAACAGACGATTTTTGTCGCGCGCAAGGAAATCCTCGGCTTGTACATGGCCGACGCCGTGGAGGAATACCTGGTGCAGCTGGTCATGGCCACCCGCATCCCGGCCAAGTTCGACCCGGAGATGGCCGAGTGGATCGCCTATGGCGCCAGCCCTCGCGGTTCGATTGCCCTGGACCGCTGCGCCCGCGCCCACGCCTGGCTGGCCGGCCGCGACTTCGTCAGCCCGGAAGACATCCAGGCCGTGCTGTTTGACGTGTTGCGCCATCGCATCATTCTTTCTTTTGAAGCCGAAGCCGCTGGCATCGATCAGGACCGGGTGGTCCAGCGGATTCTCGACGTCGTAGCCGTCGCTTGACCCCGATGAACGCCAGCCTGCCGCCCGAGCCGGGCATCCGTGTCAGCCTCGCCGACCTGATCGAGATGCGCCATCGCGTGCGTGAAGTGCAATTGTTTTCCACGCCGAGCCAGCGCAGCCCGCTGATCGGCCTGCACCACTCCAAACTGCGCGGACGTGGCGTCGACTTCGATCAGGTGCGGGTCTATCAGGCCGGCGACGATGTGCGCACCATTGACTGGCGCGTGACGGCCCGTACCCAGGAACCCCACACCAAGCTGTTCCACGAAGAACGTGAGCGACCGATCTTCATCATGGTCGAACAAAGCCGCCGGCTGTTTTTCGGCTCGGGCCTGATGTTCAAGTCGGTGCTCGCCGCCCAAGCCGCAAGCCTGATCGGTTGGGCCGCCCTGGGGCACAACGACCGGGTCGGCGGGCTGGTGTATGGCGACAACGAGCACTACGAAATCAAGCCTCGGCGCAGCAAACAAAGCCTGCTGCAGTTGCTCAACCGGCTGGTGCGGGTCAATCAGTCGCTCAACAGCGAAAGCGAGCCGGACCGCGACGCCTTTGGCATTGCCCTGCGCCGCGCCCGGGAAGTGTCGCGCCCTGGCAGCCTGGTGATCGTGATCTGTGACGAACGCGCCCTTTCGGACAGCGCAGAGCAACAGCTGAGCCTGTTATCGCGCCACTGCGACCTGTTGCTGCTGCCGTTGTCCGATCCGCTGGACCATGCCCTTCCCGCCGCCGGCCTGTTACGTTTCGCCGAACGCGGCGCGCAACTGGAGCTCGACACGCTGAATTTCGACCTGCGCCAGACTTACCGGGCCCAGGCCGAAGCACGTATCGCTCGCTGGGAACTGCTCGCGCAGAAGCTACGGGTGCTGATGATGCCGTTGAGCACCCAGAGCGAGATGGTCGAGCAACTGCGCGAATACCTGAACCCACAGAAACCGGGGAAAGGCCGATGAGCAGCCTTGATCAACTGCAACCGCTGATATCCCCGCCACCGGTGGAATTCTGGCCTCCGGCACCGGGTTGGTGGCTGCTGCTCCTCGTGGTGCCGCTGATCGCTCTGGGCCTGTGGAAGCTGCGTCGCTTCATTCCGCAAAAACGCCCCGTGGTACGTGCCGAACAGCCGCTTGACCCGGTACGCCTTGCAGCCCTGGCCGAGCTGGCACTGATGCCCAAGCCTTATGACGGTGCGCCGGCCGGTGCCTGGCTGCAGCAACTCAACGGCCTGCTCAAGCGTCTGTGCCGCAACCACTATCCCTACAGTCAGAGCCATACTCTCAACGGCCGCAAATGGCTGGCGTTCCTCGACAATCGCTGCCCGGCGGCCGGCCTGACCCGCTGGATGGTGCTCGTGGAAGGCGCCTACAAACCCGAATGCAAACTCGACGACAAGGCCATAGCCGGCCTGACCCAAGCCGTCGATACGTGGATTCGCAAACATGTTTGAATTCGCCTGGCCGTGGATTTTTGCCCTTGCGCCGCTGCCGTGGCTGATGCGCATCGTATTGCCGGTGGCCGACAGTGGTGAACCGGCACTCAAGGTCAGCTTCCTCAGCGATCTGGAAGGCCTCGCCGGGCGACGCGCCCGGGCCAACCTGCCAGCCTGGCGCCAGCAGGCACCGTTCATTCTGCTGTGGCTGTTGCTGCTGGTCGCGGCGGCTCGCCCGCAGTGGCTCGGCGAACCCCTGCCGATTGCCGCCAGCGGCCGTGACCTGCTGGTGGCAGTGGACGTTTCCGGGTCCATGGATTTCCCTGACATGCAATGGCAGGACGAAGACATCAGTCGCCTGTCACTGGTCCAGCATCTGCTCGGAGACTTTCTCGAAAGCCGCGAAGGTGACCGGGTCGGGCTGATCCTGTTCGGCAGCCAGGCCTACCTGCAGGCACCGCTGACCTTCGACCGCCACACCGTGCGCGTCTGGCTCGATGAGGCGCGCATCGGCATCGCCGGCAAAAACACCGCCATCGGCGATGCCATCGGTTTGGCCCTCAAACGCCTGCGTTTGCGTCCGGCCACCAGCCGCGTGCTGATTCTGGTGACCGACGGCGCCAACAATGGTGGTGAAATCGACCCGCTCACCGCTGCGCGACTCGCCGCCAAGGAAGGCGTGAAAATCTACCCGATCGGCATCGGCGCCGATCCGGAGCAAAGTGGCACGGTCGGCTTTCTCGGCGTCAATCCGAGCCTGGACCTGGACGAACCGTCCCTCAAGGCCATCGCCGAGGCCACGGGTGGCCAGTATTTCCGTGCTCGCGACGGCAAAGAGCTGCAGGCAATCAAGGACACCCTGGACCAACTGGAGCCCGTGGCCCAGCAACCCACCCAGGCCCGCCCGACCCAAGCGCTGTACCACTGGCCACTGGCCCTGGCGCTGTGGTTGAGCATGCTCCTGGTGGCCCCCGTGCTCTGGCCGGACAACCCCTTGCAACGCCTGTTTACCAAGGATCTGTTCTTGCAAACCCAACTGCTGCCTGACTGGCGCCAGCGTCTCAAACGCTTGCGCCTGCGGAGGCGTCGATGAGTGCGCTGTGGCCGTACTGGTTCCGCCCCTGGTGGCTGCTGTTGCTGCCGGTGCTTGGCTGGTTGCTCTGGCAACTCTGGCACCGCAAGAAGCGCGCCGGGCGCTGGCAAATGATTCTGCCACCGGCCTTTCACGCCGCACTGCTCAGTGGCGGCAGTGGCCGTGACAGTAAACTGCCCTGGATCGCCCTCGGTCTCGCGTGGCTGTTAACCGTGCTCGCCCTGCTCGGTCCGGGCTGGCAGCGTGTCGAGCAGACCAGTCAAAAGCCCGCCGACCCGCTGGTGGTGGTGCTCGAGCTGACCCCGGAAATGCTCGCCACCGACGTGATGCCCAACCGGCTTGAACAGGCTCGACGCAAGTTGTTCGATCTGCTGCAGATTCGCAGCGACGCGCAAACCGCCATCGTCGTCTACGCCGGCAGTGCCCACACGCTGGTACCGCTGTCGGATGATCTGTCCACCAGCCGCAATCTGCTGGACGCACTGAAACCGTCGTTGATGCCAGAGGCCGGGCATCGCGCCGATCTGGCGGTGCTCAAGGCCCTGGCGCTGCTCGAACAAGCGGCGCTGGGCGACGGCCGGGTCCTGCTGATCGGTTCGTCCTTGACCGAACAGGAACGGCTGGGCATCCGTCATGCGCTCAACGGCAAATCGACTCAATTTCTGATGCTTGGCATCGGCACCGCCGAAGGCTCGCCCATCACCCAGGAGGACGGCAGTTTCCTCAAGGATGAACAAGGGGCCATTCTCGTGCCGCGCCTGGACGAGCCCGGCTTGAAGGGTTTTGCCAACGACCTGGATGGACGCTTTCGCCAGGCACGCCTGGACGACAGTGACCTGCATGCCCTTGGCCTGTTCGACGGCCCACGCCACCTGCGCAACGACGGTCAGACCCTGCGCCTGGACACCTGGGCCGATCAAGGTTACTGGCTGCTGCTACCGCTGCTGTTGCTGGCAGCCTGCGCGGGGCGTCGCGGCTGGCTGCTATGCCTGCCGCTGCTATTGGCGCTGCCTCAACCGAGCTACGCCTTCGACCTCGTCGACCTGTGGTTGCGTCCCGACCAACAAGGCGTGCACCTGCTCAAGCAAAAGCGCCCGGCCGAAGCCGCCCGGCGCTTCGAAGACCACCAGTGGCAAGGCGTGGCGCTCTATGAAGCCGCAGACTATGCCCGCGCCGCCGAGCGGTTCGCAGAAGGCAACGATGCCCACGCCCACTACAATCGAGGCAATGCCCTGGCCAAAAGCGGTGAGCTGGAGGCGGCCCTGGACGCGTACGAACAGGCTCTGGAACGTCAACCGGATTTGCGCCCGGCGCTGACCAACAAAGCGCTGGTGGAAGAGCTGCTCAAGCAGAAAAACAGCCCGTCCGCCCCGGAACCGGACCCTTCCAGCGACGAACCCCAGGCCATGCAACAACAGACGCCACCGGGCGTCTCATCGCAGTCTTCGGACAGCGGCGAGCCGCAGGCGCAGGAACCGCCGGCCGACTCCAACACCGCGCAACCGCCGGTGTCACCGCCCAGACCGGGTGCCAATGAAGTGCCCGGCAGCGAGTTGGGTGACGAACAGCACACCACGCCGCCCTTGCGCCCTGCCACCGACAGTATCGAAGGTGAACAGCGTCAGGCACTGGAGCAGTGGTTGCGGCAGATCCCGGATGACCCCGGCGAGCTGCTGCGGCGAAAATTCTGGTACGAACAGCAACAACATCAGGATCAGGAAAAAACTCGATGACCCGCTTCACCGTTTTATTGCTCGCGCTGTTGCATGGTCTGTTGTTCTGCTCTGTCCAGGCGCAGGCTGCAGAGCTGGCCGCCAGTGTGGACCGCAGTCGCCTGAGCTCAGGCGAGACGGTCGAGCTGACCCTGGAGTCCACCGACGTGACTCAGTTCGGCAAACCCGACCTGACACCGCTGGAGCCGTTGTTCGAAGTGCGCGGCACCCGCCAGGTCAACCAGTTGAACACCCTCAGCGGTGAAAACCAGGCCGCCACGCGCTGGATCATCACCCTCCTGCCGCGGCAAAACGGCAGCGTCGTGATCCCGCCACTGCAACTGGGCGAACTGCAGAGCCAGCCGATCACCCTGCAAGTGGTCGAGAGCGAAACACCAGACAACCCGAACAAACGCGCCCCGGTGTTCATCGATGCCAGCCTCGATCAAACCAGCGTGTACGTTCAGGCCCAGGCAGTCCTGACCCTGCGCATCTACCACTCGGTGTCGCTGTACGACGACAGCAGCCTGCCACCCTTGCAGATACCTGACGCACGCATCGAACAATTGGGCGACTCACGCACCTACGAAAAAGACATCGATGGCCTGCGCCACGGTGTGATCGAAATGCGCTACGCGATCTACCCGCAACACAGTGGCGAACTGATCATTCCGGCACAGATCTTCAACGCTGCGCTGGTCGATGCGCAACCGACACAGGACACCACCCAAGGGCCGAAAACCGGCAAGCAGATGCGCGTCACCTCGACCGAACTGCTGTTGACGGTCAAGGCCAAGCCCATCACCTGGCCGGCCGATGCGCCCTGGTTGCCTGCCCGCAGCCTGACCCTGAGCGAAAGCTGGAACCCGGAGCCGGACCACGCCCAGGTCGGCGATTCACTGACCCGCAGCCTGACGGTGACGGCCGAAGGCTTATCCAGCACCCAACTGCCACCGCTGCCCGGCACCGATGTCGGCGGGCTGCGCCGCTACCCGGATCAACCGGTACTCGGCAACCAGAACAGCGAACGCGGCCTGGTCGGCAGCCGTGAAGACCGCGAGGCCCTGGTGCCGACACGGACCGGCGCCATCGAGCTGCCCACCGTCGACGTGATCTGGTGGAACACTTTCGAAGACCATCTGGAACACAGCAGCCTGCCTGCCCGCACGCTGCATGTGGCGGCCAATCCGAGCCTGGTGGTCGACACCCCGGCCGGCGCGTCTGCGGTCGAAGCCGGCGCAGACAGCGAAGCCCTGTGGCGCTGGAAGCTCAGCACCCTGTTCCTGGCCTGCACCACCCTGCTCGGCTTCGGCCTCTGGTGGCGTGGCCGCTGGCAACCGGCGGTGGCGCGCACTGCCCAAACCGGCCCGAGCCCGCGCACCGTACTCGACGACCTCAAGCGCGCCTGCCTGGCCAACGATTCCCACGCCACCCGCCAGGCCCTCGACGCCTGGGCCCGGCAACAACCGGAAACCCTGGCCGACATGGCCGCCCGCTTCGTGCCCCTGTCCAACGCCCTCGACGGCTTGAACGGCGCGCTCTACAGCGAAACCGGCCAGTACTGGCAAGGCGACGAATTGTGGCGGGCGATCAAGGCGATTCCGCTGGCCGAACGGGTGCAGGATCCGGTTGGTGACAGTGGGTTGCCGCCGCTTTATCCGAAGTGATTGTTTTAAGCTTTAGAGATGAAACTCAGCATCCAGATGAATAGCGTGTAAAAAAGCGCAATCGTGAGAAACCACGATCAATGCCCCTTGGTATTGATCAAGCATCTGCTCCAGCGCGATTCTACTGGGCAGATCCAAATGGTTATCCGGTTCGTCCAGCAACAGCAATTGCGGTGGCCGCTGTGCATACAACTGCGCAGCGAGCGCTATTTTCAGGCGTTCGCCGCCACTCAACTGGCAGGTCTTGAGCATCGCACGATCTGCATCTATCCCCATCTGCGCCAGGCGGGTCCGCGCCTCGGCCTCAGGCAACTCAGGATTGCTTTCATAGAGCCATTGCACCGCCGTGCGTTCGGGGTGCTGCAACCCGGCGTGTTGATCCAGCCAGCCGACATGGCAGCTACGGATGAGTTCGCCTTCGCACACCGGCAGTTGGCCGGCGATCACTCGCAACAACGTCGACTTACCGCTGCCGTTGGCGCCCAAAATCGCCATGCGCATAGGCCCGGTCAGCGTCAGATTGATCGGTGCTGCGTAACCGTACGGGAGAATGACGTCGTTGAGTTGCACAACCAGCTTGCCATTGGGCACTACGCTTTCCGGAGACAGCATCATGCGTTGAATGTCGGGCGCACACCGCGCCCTGGCCTCGGCGATTCGTTGTTGCTGCTGTTCCCGGGCCAACTGCTGGTTCAGGCGCAACTTGCCCTGGCTGTTTTCGCTGCGTTCTTTCTGGGCGTTGGTGATGAGTTTGGTCTGGTTACCATCGCGAGCCTGACGGTCGCCACGGGCATTACGTCGCTGCTGACGCTCCATCTGTATGACCATCTCGCGTTGCTCGCGTTTGGCCTGCGCCCGCTCACCTTGCAATGTCGACTGGAACGCCTGCTGCTCCTGCTCGCGCGCCGCCGCATACTGACTGAAGTTGCCGCCATAAGCCGCCAGCCCCAATGGCGACAGCTCGACGATTTCGTCCATGTGCTCCAAAAGCCCTCGGTCGTGACTGATCAACACCAGGCCGCTCGGCCAGCGATCGATCTGCTGCGCGAGCTTGTGTTGCTGATCCCTATCGAGGTGGTTGCTGGGTTCATCGAGAATGAGCCAGTCGGCTCTGGAGAGCCACGCCCCCAGTAGTGCCACCCGCTGTCGCTCGCCACCACTGAGTGCGTCGGTACGGGAGTCGGCGTTCAAATGACCCAGCCCGATCTGCGCAAGCTGCGCCTCAAGACGAGTGGCACAGTCCCATTGGTCGACCGCCAGCGCATGGTCGTTATCGTCGACGCTGCCTTGGGCAATGCGATCCAGCGCCGCCAGAATAGGGGCGACCCCGGCCAGCGCGGCAACGCTGGGATAGCGCTCCGGTTCCAGTAACTGCGCAACGGTGTAAACCCGCCCTTCGCGACGGACGATGCCGCTGGTGGGCTGTTGCTCCCCCGTCAGGAGCCGGCCAAGCAAGGACTTGCCACAGCCATTGGCGCCGACGATCCCCGTGGCCTTGGGACTGAAGGTGTGGTTCAAGTGATCGAGCAACACGCGCCCGTCGGGCAGGTTGAAGGACACTTGATCAAGCTGAAGTAACCGTTGAGTCATGACACTTCCTTATGCAATCGGCCCGATAGGCACTGAACCACTCCCTGATGGTGCGCAACAGCACCTGCCCACATTTGAAAATGACCTTCGAACAGCATGCCGGCCCTGATCGACGTCGAAAGATTTTGTGTCACCATCAACACCAGATGTTCCGAGGGCCAATGTACCTCGACCAAGCAGGCCCCTCTACCTACAACAAGATCAAAAGATCGCAGCCTGCGGCAGCTCCTACATGGGACATGCGCATAACCTGTAGGAACTGTCGCAGGCTGCTTTTTTTTGCCTTCTGCATTCCCGTCCTTTTACCAGTAAACTCTCCCCCCTTTCGCCGCCTTCATTCTTCACGCGGCCATCACCTATTTTTGTACCGGAGTTCGCCTTGCGCTTGTTTCACACCTCCGACTGGCACCTGGGGCAAAACCTGCACGGCCAGGATCGCGATTTCGAACATGGCTGTTTTCTTGACTGGCTGTTGCGCCAGCTGAAACTGGATCAGCCGGATGTGCTGTTGATCGCCGGCGATATCTTCGACACGGTCAATCCGCCGGTCAAAGCCCAGGAGCGGCTCTACGACTTCATCGTCAGCGCCCACGAGCAGCAGCCGTCGCTGACCATCGTGATGATTGCCGGCAACCACGATTCCGGTTCACGGATCGAACTGCCCGCGCCATTGATGCGCCGCTTGCGCACCCATGCGCTCGGCCGTGTGCTGTGGCTGGATGACGGGCAGCTGGATGCCGAGCGCCTGTTGCTACCCTTGCCTGACGCCAGTGGTGCGATCGCCGCCTGGTGCCTGGCGCTGCCGTTCCTGCGCCCGGCGGAAGTCACCGGCGCGCATTTGGGCGACAACTATCTGCGCGGGATCGGTCAGGTTCACGAATGGCTGATCGAAGCGGCCAACGTCAAGCGCACGCCAGGCCAGGCACTGATCGCCATCAGCCACGCGCACATGGCGGGCGGCTCGGTGTCGGAAGACTCCGAGCGCAGCCTGATCATCGGCAATGCCGAAGCCCTGCCCGCCAGCCTATTCGGGCCGAGCATCAGCTACGTTGCCCTGGGCCACCTGCACAAACCGCAGAAGGTCAACGGCGAGGACCGCATCCGCTACAGCGGCTCGCCGATTCCGCTGTCATTCTCCGAGATCAGCTATCAGCACCAGATTCTCGACATCAAGCTCGACGGCGAAACCCTGGTGAGCGTCGAGCCGAAACTGATTCCCCGCGCGGTCAACCTGCAACGCATCGGTCCGGCCCCCTTGAGCGAGATCCTGCTGCAACTGGCGGACCTGCCGAACATCGACCTGTTGGCCGACATCCAGCGCCAACCCTGGCTTGAGGTGCGGGTGCGCCTCGATGAACCGCAGCCCGACCTGCGCAATCAAGTGGAAACCGCCCTGCAAGGCAAGGCCGTGCGCCTGGTGCGCATTGCCGCCGAGTACGCCGGCAATGGCGGCCGTGATGGTGCCGATGAAGGCAGCACGCTGATCGAGCTGGACCAGCTCACGCCCCAGGAGCTGTTCAGCCGCGCCTGGCAGGACAACTACGGCAGCGAGGTCGACGAGCAGACCCTCAAGGACTTTGCCGAGCTGTTGCAAGACGTGCAGATGGAGAGCGAACAGCCATGAAAATTCTCGCGATCCGCCTGAAAAACCTCGCCTCCCTGGCCGGCCCCTTTGAAATCGACTTCACCGCCGAACCCCTGGCCAGTGCCGGGTTGTTCGCCATCACCGGCCCCACCGGCGCCGGTAAAAGTACGTTGCTCGATGCGTTGTGCCTGGCGCTGTTTGGCGCCGTACCACGCCTGAACAACACCGGTCGCGACGCGAAAGTGCCGGACGCCGACGGCGAAATCGGCACCGGCGACCCACGCACCCTGTTGCGTCGCGGCACGGGTGAAGGCTACGCGGAAGTGGATTTCGTCGGAGTCGACGGCCGCCGTTACCGCGCCCGCTGGGAAGCCAATCGCGCCCGGGACAAGGCCGCCGGCAAACTGCAGGCCAGCCGCCAGAGCTTGCGTGACATCGATCAGGACCAGTTGCTGGCCAGCCAGAAAGGCGAATACAAGGCTCAGCTCGAAGCCGCGCTGGGGCTGAACTTCGAACAGTTCACCCGCGCCGTGCTGCTCGCGCAAAGCGAGTTCAGCGCGTTCCTCAAGGCCGACGACAACGACCGCAGCGAACTGCTGGAGAAACTCACCGACACGGCGCTCTACACCCGCCTCGGTCGTCGCGCCTTCGACAAGACCAAGGAGGCTCGCGAGGTTCACAAACTGCTGCAGGATCAAGCCAGCGGAGTGACGCCGCTGGCGCCGCAGGCCCGTGCGGAACTGGATGAGCGCTTCAATGCCGCGCAGCAACAGCTGAAGTTGCAGCAGGCGCAACTCAAACAGCTTGAGCAGCAGCACACCTGGCTCAAGGAGCTGCGTCAGTTGCAGGACACTCAACTCGCAGCGACCGAGCAACTTCACAGTGCTCAACAGCAGTGGGAAGGTTTGACCGGCGAACGCTTGAAGCTCACACGGCTGGAACAACTCGGCCCACAACGGCACCAGTTCGCCCGCAAAACCGAACTCGATGCACTGCTGACGCCACTGGCCGCACAGGTTGCTACCCATACCCGGCAGCAACACGAGCTGACTGAACGCCAGACGTTGCTGGAGCAGAACCTCTCTGCCACACAAATCGCCCTGAGCGAAGCCCAGCAACGACAAACCGACAATGCTCCGCTACTGCGTCAGGCCTTCGAGGAACAAAGCACCCTCGCCCGCCTGGCCAAGGACACTGCCCTCAGCGCCGACGCGAAGCACAACGCAGAACAAGCCTGCATCCAGGGCCAAAGCGCCATTCAAGCCTTGTTGGAAAAGCAGAATCAGGTTGCCGAACGTTTGCAGCGTATCGCCACCGAGCTTGAGCAAAGCGGCCATCTGGCCCCGCTCAGCGACGCGTGGAATGCCTACCGGGATCGCCTGCAACAGTTGATGTTGATCGGCAACCGCTTGAACAAAGGCCAGGCCGAGCTGGCGACCCTCGAACAAAACGCCACCCGCTACGGCGAAGAACTCGCCTTGCAAAAACAGCAACTTGAAGTGCTGTTCAAAGAGGCCGGCGCGGAGCCGGACGCCGTGGCCGAGCAGATCGGCATCCTCGGCAACCTGTTGCAGGACAACCGTAAACAGCTGCGCGCCATCGAAGACCTGACGCGGCTGTGGGCCAGCCAGCAGGAACTGGACAAGCGCGGCGCCGAACTGCAACAACGTCAGCTCGCCGCGCAACAGGAACGTGAGCGCCTGACTCAGGACGGGGTGAAAACCAAAGCCGAACTGACGGTCGCCGAACAAACCTTCAACGTCACCCGGGAACTGCTGGAACGCCAACGTCTGGCCCGCAGTGCGAGTGTCGAAGAGTTGCGCACGCAGTTGCAGGACGACCAGCCGTGCCCGGTCTGCGGCAGTCACGAGCATCCTTACCATCAGCCCGAAGCGCTGCTGCAAAGCCTCGGTCGCCACGACGAAAACGAACAGGCCCACGCGCAGCAAGCGGTCGACCAGCTCAAGGAAAAGCTCACCGAATTGCGCGCCGAGGTGGTGGGCGTCATCGCTCAGCAAAAGGAGTTGCTGCAACAACAGGAGCAACTGGACGCCCAGCAACAAGCCTTGGCTCCGAGTCTCGACGCTCACCCACTGGCCGCACAGCTTCTGGATCAGGACGCCGAAAAGCGCGACGCCTGGCTGACCCGACAGAACGATCAGTTGAACCAGAGCATCGCTCAGGACGAACAACGTCAGCGCGCCCTGCTCACCCTGCAGCAGGACGCCGCGCGCTTGACCCAGCAATTGCGCCATGCCGAAACCGCGCATCAGCAAGCGGCCCAGCACCTGAGCAACCAGCAGCGCGAACTGGGCAGCGACCGTCAACGGCTCGACGAGGAACTCGCCGCATTCGGCAGTCTCCTGCCGGCCGAAACCCTCGATGCGCTACGGATGGAGCCTGCTGCAACGTTCATGCAGCTGGATCGGCAGATCGCCGAACGCCTCACACAGCTCGATCAGCAGAAAGAAGAACTTGCCGAGCAGCAACAGCGTCAACAAACGCTAGAGAAAGAACAGGATCGCCAGCAAACCCGCGTGCAACAACTGCAAATCGCCGAGCAGCAATTCAGTGCACTGGCCGAACAGCAACGGGCTTGCCAGCACCAACTTGCACAACTGCTGGGCGAGCACAGCAGCGCCGAGCAGTGGCAGAAAGGGCTGGAAAACGCTGTAGAGCAAGCACGCAATGCCCAGGCAACAACGGCGCAGGAGCTGCAGCAGGTACGTACGCAACGGGTGCAGATCGCCGCCGAACTCAAGGCACAGCAGGAGCGTTTGCAAGCGCTGGAAAACGAAGATCGCGATCTCACCGACAAAATCGCCGACTGGCGCGGCCGTCATCCTGAGCTGGATGACGGTGGCCTCGAAGATCTGCTGCGGATCGACGATACGCAGGTCAGCGAACTGCGCCAACGCTTGCAACACAACGAAAAAGCCATCGAACAGGCCAAGGTGCTGCTGCAGGAGCGTGATCAGCGCTTGCTCGACCATCAAGCCCAGCACAACGGCCATCTCGATGCCGAGCAACTCGCCACCGCCCTCACCGACCTGCAAAATCAGTTCGCCGTCAGCGAGCAACACTGCGCCGAACTGCGCGCCGAGCAGGTCGAGGACCAGCGCCGGCAGAACGCCAATCAGGCCCTGGCCCAACAGATTGCCGACGCCTACAACGAGTATCAACGCTGGGCACGCCTGAATGCGTTGATCGGTTCCGCCACCGGCGACACCTTCCGCAAGATCGCCCAGGCCTACAACCTCGACCTGCTGGTGCATCACGCCAACGTGCAATTGCGCCAACTGGTGCGCCGCTATCGCCTCAAGCGCGGCGGCAGCATGCTCGGGTTGCTGGTGATGGACACCGAAATGGGTGACGAACTGCGTTCGGTGCATTCGCTGTCCGGTGGCGAGACCTTCCTGGTATCGCTGGCACTGGCCCTCGGCCTGGCTTCGATGGCATCGAGCACGCTGAAAATCGAGTCGCTGTTCATCGACGAAGGCTTCGGCAGCCTCGATCCGGAGTCCCTGCAACTGGCCATGGACGCCCTCGACGGCTTGCAGGCTCAGGGCCGCAAGGTCGCGGTGATATCCCACGTACAGGAAATGCATGAACGGATTCCGGTGCAGATTCAGGTCCGCCGTCAGGGCAACGGCCTGAGTACCCTGGAGGTGAAATGAACACGCTGTATTCCTTCCGCCGCTGCCCGTACGCCATGCGCGCACGCATGGCCCTGCGTTATTCGGCAGTGGCCGTGGACATCGTCGAAGTCAGCCTGAAGGCCAAGCCCGCCGAGATGCTCGCGCTGTCGGGCAAAGGCACGGTGCCGGTGCTGAGCGCCGACGGCCGGGTGATCGACGAAAGCCTCGACATCATGCGCTGGGCGCTGGCACAGAACGATCCGCAAGACTGGTTGCTCAAGGAAGATCCTGATGCAGCGGCACAGATCGCCCCGCTGATCGACCATAACGATCAGGTGTTCAAGGTGCACTTGAACCGCTACAAGTACGCCGAGCGTTATCCCGAGCAGCCGATGGAGGCGTATCGCGCCGAGGGCGAGGTGTTTTTGCAAAGGCTGGATGAGTTGCTGGAGGGACGCGACTATTTGCTGGCCGACCATCCAAGCCTGGCCGACGTGGCGCTGATGCCCTTCGTGCGCCAGTTCGCCCACGTCGACCGTGAATGGTTTGCGCAGACGCCGTATCGGCGGTTGCAGGACTGGTTGCAGCGGTTTCTGGAGTCTGAACTGTTTACCAGTGTGATGCGCAAGTAAGCACACCGACACTGTGGCGAGGGAGCTTGCTCCCGCTGGGCTGCGAAGCAGCCCCAAATCCATTGCACTCAATTCTTCAGGTAAACCAAATCAACCGGTTGACGACTGCTGCGCAGCCGAGCGGGAGCAAGCTCCCTCGCCACAAAGGGTTCAGTGACCAGCAGAGTTCAAGCCAACACCTCACACATCCCGATCGCCGAGCAATCGACCTGGAACGGGCCGAAAACCACCCCTTCGCTCCTGATCGGCGGATTGCCAGCCAGCATACCCTGCGCGTTGGCATTTTCGATGTTGCGGGCAATGTTGTGATTGGCTTCGATGGCGCGCGCCACCGAGCCCGCCGAGCCCTGTCCGATCCCCAGCAGGGAGGATCCGTTGGTCATGAACGCCAGGAAGGCGATAACCCAAAGTCTGTGCCCTTTCATGCGCCGGCGACTCCTGCGAGTTCAGCCTGATCAACGCTGGCGTTTTGCGCACGGTGGTCAAACTGGATGCCGGGATGAGCGACCTGGATCGGCGCTTCGAAGGTGGATTGTGACTGGGATGACAGGCTGACCAACAGCACCATGGCAAGGTACAGGCCGATCGCTACATAAGCGCCGTGTTTGGCAGAAGTGAGAATTGCGCTGGCCATGATGTTCTCCGCAGGCATGTTGCAATGCCCACAGAATCGATCAAAAAAGCCTGGGTCACCACTCAGGGTTATCCATAGTGATCATCAGCTTCGTTGATCATCAAGCCAGACTATTTCAGTCTTCAATAAAACTCATCAAGCGCTCGCGCGCAGTATCCGGTTCACCGGAAACAGCGTCGGATGCCGACAAAATAGGGGTGGAATAGAGAAACAGAAGAACCAATGCCAGACGCGTCACCATGCTGCCGATCCTTGCCGTGAGGAGGAGTCAAAAAATCAGCGTCAATTTAAACGTATGGCTATGTGATATCAAGCGCGACATTGATAGCAAACTGATGCTGTCGCAAATGCGTTATGCAGGAGCGACATCACTCTGATCGTTTTCAACGATCATCAGTGACTTCGCTCCTGCATAAAGGCAGGGGGGAAAGTTCAGGCTTGGGTCTTGTGATCCAGCGCGGCGTAGAAGTTGGCGCTCTGTTGCAGGTATTTCTGGGTGTAGCTCTGGGTGTGGGCTTTTTTGTCGCTGATTTCAACGTTGGCACTGGCTGGCAGCGCAACGGTGGCAGAAATGGCGGAAGCGGCGATAACAGAGAAGATGTTGAAGTTCATGGCGGTATTCCTCGGATTCAGTTGGCTTGCTTGCCCGGTGGGGCCGTGAAGCAAACTTAACCCTCGAGGGTTCATGCCTTGAAATGCTTTGTAGCAGTACCAGATATCAGCGCCATTGATAAAAGCAGGCAGGCCCCATCAACCGGGGCCTGCGGCTTATTGACGCAGCAGAAACTTCAGGTCGCTCGGGGCGTCCATCGGCAGTTTTTGCACGGTTTTACCCAACAGACCGCTCTTGGCATCGCGTTCGACGACGACAATCTGGTTGCTCTTCTGGTTGGCGATCAACAGGAATTTGCCGCTCGGATCGAGGCTGAACTCCCGTGGATGGTCACCTTCTACCGCCCGGCGTTGCAGCTCGGTAAGGCGTCCGGTTACCGGGTCAATGGCAAACACCAGCAGTTGATTGGCCGTGCCACGGTTGCTGACGTAGAGGAACTTGCCATCGGCCGAGGCATGCAGCGCCGCGGCCGCCTTGTCCGAGAGGGGTTGCCCGGCAGCCAGGTCGACAATCTGCGTCTGCTCGAGCGTGCCGTCGTGGTAATCGAACACCGCCACCTGAGCGCTCATTTCCATGGTCAGCCAGGCGTGTTTGCCATCGCGGCTGAACAGCAGATGACGCGGTCCGCTACCGGGCGGCAGTTGCACGAATGCCGGGTTGGCCGGGGTCAATGGCAGCTGCGGATTGGCCTTGGGGTCGAAGCGATAGGCAAACACCTTGTCGGCGCCCAGGTCATTGGCGAACACGTATTGGTCATCCGGTGACGGGATGGTCGAATGCACGTGGGCCGAGGCCTGGCGCTCGGGATTGACCCGGCTCGCCGGGTGGCTGCTCATCTGCACCACCGCTTTGAGCTTGCCATCGGCAGCCACCGGCACCACCGCGAGGGTACCGCCGGGGTCTTCGGCCACCGAGTAATTGCTGACAAACAAATGGCTGCCATCGACGCTGAGACTGGAATGGGTCGGCTCGTTGCCGAGGCTTTGCACCTGGCTGATCAGGCTTAGCGCATGGGTCTTGGGATCTATCGCATAACTGCTGACACGCCCAACCGGATCAGCCTGGCCCGGGCCGTTTTCGTTGACCACGAACAGGTGTCGCTGGTCTTTCGACAGGGTCAACCACGATGGATTTTCGCTTTTCACCACTTGCAAGGGCCTGGCGTTGATCTGCCCGGTGGTGCTGTCGAATGCCAGGCGATAGATCCCCTGGCTTTGCCCGGCGGTGTAGGAGCCCACCAGCAATTCGACAGGCTCGGCCATCGCCGTTTGCACGCCCATGGCGCCGATGCTGCCGGCCATCAACAGTGGCCAGAGGTTACGCATCGTCTTGGTCATCATCTTCGTTGTCACCGCTGACGACATCGCCCAGGCACACCAAGCGGTGTTCGCCCGAGTCACCGGTGATCAACCAGCTTTGCAGCGTGGAGTCGAAGGTCGCGGCCTGGACCTGCGCCGGGGTGAACTCCCAGTGTTTGGCCGCACGGCCATCCATGCATTCAATATGCAGGTTATCGAACTCGTCGAGGGCGAATTCGAAGGCGTGCAAGCCATCGATTTCCACCATTCCGCAGTGTTCGAGGGCATTGAGCAAGGTGTTGGTTGGGGCAGTCATGGCAATCAATCTTTGAATGGGAAAGCGCCAATGATAGCTCATAGTGCCCCAACCCAAGGTGGGAGCGCGCCTGCTATCATGCGCGACACCTATTCGCACTGGACCGCGCCGTTCCCCATGGATTACCGCAAACCCTCCGACCGCAAAAGCATGCACTCGCGCATCGTCCAGGAACTGGGCATGCAGATCGTCTCGGGACGTTTCCTGCCGGACGACAAACTGCCCGCCGAAGCGCTGTTGTGCGAAGAATATGCGGTTAGCCGGCCGGTGCTGCGCGAAGCCACGCGAGTATTGGTCGCCAAGGGCCTGGTGTATTCCCGCCCGCGCGTCGGGACCGTGGTCAAGCCGCGCAAGGACTGGCACATGCTCGATCCGGACGTGCTGCACTGGCTGATGCAAAGCAGTCCGCAAAGCCAGTTTTTCGACCTGCTGACCAGTGTGCGCAGCATCATCGAACCGGCCGCTGCCGCCCTCGCCGCGCAATTCGCCACCGAGGCGGACATCGCGTCCATCGGTGAGGCCTACCAGCGCATGGAAGCCGCACCGACACCGGAGGCGCTGTTGCAGCCGGACCTGGACTTCCACAGTCGCATCGCCGACGCCACGCACAACGACTTGCTGGCCAACCTGTGCAACATGCTCTCGGTGGCGATTGCCGAAGCCTTGAAGCATTCGAACCAGCGACCGAACCTGCATGAACGGGCGCTGCCGCGGCACAAGGCGATTCTCACCGCCATTGAGAACCGTGATGCTCTGGGTGCGCGGCATGCGACGCTGGTGCAGCTGGATGATGCGCGTAGTGCGTTGAATGTGGTGTTGGGTAGCGATCCGTCGTAGAGCAAAGTCAAAAGATCGCAGCCTTCGGCAGCTCCTACAAGGGTTTGTTCAGGTGCGGGGGATCAGTGCCCCGGGCACCTGAATCACCTGGCTCGCCAACCGGTGCCCCGCTTGCGCCGCTTCAACCGGGCTGCCACCCTTGAGCCGACTGGCCAGGTACGCAGCACTGAACGAATCCCCCGCCGCCGTGGTGTCCACCACCCGCTCGACCTTCTGCGCCGGCACCTCGAATGACTCGCCATCACAACGAATCAGGCACGCTTGCGCGCCGCGCTTGAGCACCACTTCCGGCGTACCGATCTGAGCGTAAGCGGCAAATACCGCGTCATCATCGGCATAACCAAACAACGCCTGCTCGTCATCCACCGTCAGCAACGCCAGGTCGACTTGCGGCAGCACGCTGCGATACGCCGCCCGGGCGTCCTCGACCGATGCCCAGAGCCGTGGCCGGTAGTTGTTGTCGAACACGATCCGCGCATCGCGCTGGCGGGCTTCGATCAGGGTTTCCAGGAGTTTTTCCCGACCTTGCACGCCGAGTACCGCCAGGGTGATGCCACTGAAATACAGCACATCGTAGTCCGGCAGCGCCGCGAGGATCGGTGCGGCGGCCGGGGTGGTGAAGCAGTCGCGTACCGCCGCTTCATTGCGCCAGTACAGAAAGCGTCGCTCACCGGCGGCGTCAGTCTGGATGCAATACAAACCCGGCAGGCGTCCGGGCAGGCGCTGGACCATCTCGAGGCCGATGTTTTCCGCCGCCCAGCTCTGGCACATCGCGTCGCTGAAACTGTCATCGCCCAGGGCGGTGACGTAGTCCACGGTGCCGCTCGCCCCCAATTCCCGGGACAGGTACACCGCCGTGTTCAAGGTGTCGCCGCCGAAGCTTTGTTGCAGGCTGCCGTCGGCGCGATGCTGCAACTCGATCATGCACTCGCCGATCAGGGCGATGCGAGGGGTGTTGGGGCCGAGGGTGTTGATGGTGTTCATTGTTGTGGGGTCTCTGGTGTTTCTTTGTTGTCTGGGCCGCCGCCATCGCGAGCAGGCTCGCTCCCACATTGGAATGCGTTCCCCTGCTCGCTAAGGCCGCACCTCGGTCCTGAACCTTAGAAACAGGTTTCCATGGTCTCGATAACGTTCAACTGCTCATCGACCAGACAGCCGACACGCCACTTGTCGAACGTCAGGCACGGGTGCGAAGTGCCGAACGAAATGATGTCGCCCACCCGCAGATCAACCCCAGGTGCCACGGTCATGAACGCATGCTGATCCATGACCGCGGTGACTTTGCAGGCACTCACGTCATCGCCGCTGGCCGGCACCACGCCCGCCTTGTAGCGCCGCAAAGGCACCGGCAACCCGGCGTCGTAGGCGACGTCGCGTTTGCCGAGGGCAATCACCGCAAACCCTGGCTCCGGCAACGACTGCACGTGCGCCCACACTTCCAGCGCCGGGCGCAGGCCTTCGTGCAGGTCACTGCGACGATCAAGCACGCAGCACTGCGCTTCCTTGTAGATGCCATGGTCGTGAGCCACGTAGCTACCGGGACGCAGCACGCTGAGGAAGCGTCCGGCGGCGTTCTGTGCTTCGAAGGACTCGGCAATCAGGTCATACCAGGCCGAACCCGACGCGGTGATGATCGGCTTGGCAATGGCGAAGGCGCCGCTGTCCTGCAACTGCACCGCAAGGCGCACCAGCGACGCGGCGAAATCGCGGATACCGGTCACGGCGTGATCGCCATGGATCACCCCTTCGTAGCCTTCGATGCCGGTCAGGGCCAGGGCCGGTTGCGCGGCGATGGCCTTGGCCAGGTCGAGCACTTCCTGTTCGCTGCGGCAACCGCAACGCCCGCCGACCACGCCGTATTCGATCATCACGTTCAGGCGCACGCCACGGGAGGCGAAGTAGGCACCGAGGTCGGCGACGTTGTCCGGGTGATCGACCATGCAATAGAAGTCGAACGTCGGGTCGGCCAGCAGGTCGGCGATCAATGCCATGTTCGGCGTGCCGACCAACTGGTTGGCCATCAGGACACGGCGCACGCCATGGGCGTAGGCGGCGCGGGTTTGCGTGGCGCTAGCCAGGGTGATGCCCCAGGCACCGGCGTCCAGTTGGCGACGGAACAACGCCGGGGTCATGCTGGTTTTGCCATGGGGCGCCAGTTCCGCGCCGCTGTCGCTGACGAACGCCTGCATCCAGCGGATGTTGTGTTCCAGCGCCTCGCGGTGCAGTACCAGCGCAGGCAGGCTGACATCACGCACCAGGCTGGCACCGATGGGCGCCGCGCCTTTATCCACGTTGGCAGTATGGGGGGCAGAAGACATGGTCGAACTCCTCGTTCACGCGGCTGCAGGCAGCCACTGTTATTCGTTGATGCGACGGGCCAGGCTATTGGCACTTGCGATCAGCACCCGGCGGTAGTCGTTGTAGTTTTTCTTCGCATCAGCCCGTGGGGCGACGATGCACAGGGTCGCGATGGCCACGCCGTCGGGGTTTTTGACCGGCGCGGCGAAGCAATGGGTAAAGGTGTCGGCGACGCTATCGAAAGAAAAGAATCCATCGATACCGGCCTGACGGATTTCCTTGAGGAACTGCGCAAGCTCCAAGCGTTCGCCATCGGGCAGGATGAAGTCGTCGTGGTCGATCAGGTCGACGATCTCCTGGTCGCTCAGGTGCGCCAGCAACAGGCGCCCGGAAGCGGTCCAGGGGATGGGCGCGTTTTCGCCGATGTCCGAGGAAATGCGAAAGTGCCGCTCGCCTTCCTTCATCAGCGCCACGGTGTATTTGCGCCCGTTGAGCAGGCACATCTGCGCGGTTTCATGGGTCTGGCTGACGATGTCCTGCAAGGCGTGATCGGCCTCGCGGGTCAGGTCGAAATGGCGCAGGTGCGCCTGGCCGAGAAAGTACAGCTGACGACCAAGGTAGACATGACCGTCCTTGCCCACCGGCTCCAGGATCCGCCGTTCCAGCAGCGAGGCCACCAGTTCGTAGACCGTGGATTTGGGGCTGCCGATACCGTTGGCGATGTCGTTCGGGCGCAAGGGCTGGCCGATCTCCTTGAGGAAATCGAGGATATCGAACGCCCGGTCCAGACCGCGTGCCCGGCGCTTGATGGTGTCTTCGGTCATTTCAGTATGCTCACTCAATGATGCCCTGTAGGAGCTGCCGCAGGCTGCGATCTTTTGATCTTGCCTTTGGTCCCGTACAAAAAACGGCAAAAGATCGCAGCCTTCGGCAGCTCCTACAAGAGCAACAGCCGATCAGGCCTTTTTCTTGTACGCAATGCAGTCGATCTCGACCTTGCAGTCGACCATCATGTTCGCCTGCACACAGGCCCGTGCCGGGGCGTGCTCGGGTTTGAAGTACTCGGCGAAGACCTTGTTGAAACTGGTGAAATCCCGCGGATCCTCCAGCCACACGCCAGCACGCACCACGTCTTCCAGGCCATAACCGGCCTCCTGGAGAATCGCGATCAGGTTCTTCATGGTCTGGTGGGTCTGTTCGACAATGCCGCCAGTAATGATCTCGCCGTCCACCGCCGGCACCTGCCCGGAAACGTGCAGCCAGCCATCGGCTTCAACGGCGCGGGCGAAAGGGCGAGGCTGACCGCCAGCGGCGGTACTGCCGGTGCCGTAACGAGTAATGCTCATGAGTGTTTCTCCTGATTGAAAATTGAAGGATCAAAAACGGGTGCTTTTGAGAAATTCCGCCAGTCGTGGCGATTGCGGGCGCTCGAACAGGTCCTTGGGCGGCCCCTGCTCTTCGATACGTCCCTGATTCATGAAGACGATCTTGTCCGAGACCTCGAAGGCAAAGCGCATTTCGTGGGTCACCAACAGCATGGTCATGCCGTCTTCGGCCAGGCCCTTGATCACGCTCAACACTTCGCCGACCAGCTCCGGGTCCAGCGCCGAGGTCACTTCGTCGAACAGCATCAGGCTCGGGTTCATCGCAATCGCCCGGGCAATCGCCACGCGCTGCTGCTGGCCACCGGACAACTGACCGGGAAAGTGGTCGCGCCGTTCCAGCAGGCCGACGCGCTCCAGCCATTTCTCGGCCAGGGCCACGGCCTCGTCCTTGTGCAGTTTCTTCACCTTGAGCAGGCCCAGGGTGACGTTCTGCAACGCGGTCAGGTGCGGGAACAGGTTGAACTGCTGAAACGCCATGCCGGTCATGGCGCGATGCCGGGCGATGACTTTTTCCGGATGACGCACGCGCTTGCCGTTAATCTCGTCATAGCCGATGGACTCGCCATCGAGCAGGATCTGCCCGCCCTGGAACTCTTCGAGCATGTTCACGCAACGCAGCAATGTGGTCTTGCCCGAGCCGCTGGAACCGATCAAGGTCACCACATTGCCGCGCTGCATGCTCAGGTCGACGCCCTTGAGCACTTCGAGCTGATCGTAACGCTTGTGCAGGCCGCGAATGTCCAGCAGGGGTTGGCCGTTTTGAGCAGGATTTTGTGCAGGGTTTTGAGTCTGAGTCATGGCAAAGCCACCCGTTTTTCAATGTGCCGGCCGAGTAACTCGATGCCGTAGTTGATGACGAAGAACAGGAAACCGGCGAACAGGTAAAACTCCAGGGTCATGAAGGTCCGGGCGATGATCTGCTGGGTGCTGAGCAGCAATTCCGCCACGCCGATCACCGACAACAGGGTCGAGGCCTTGACGATTTCGGTCGACGAGTTGACCCAGGTCGGCAGGATCTGCCGCAACGCCTGGGGCAACAGTACATAGCCGAGCGCCTGGTAGAACGTCAGGCCGATGGCCTTGCTCGCCTCCATCTGCCCACGCGGCAATGCCTGCAAGGCGCCGCGCACGATCT
The DNA here is from genome assembly GCF_002934665.1 of Pseudomonas laurylsulfatiphila. Taxonomy (GTDB): domain Bacteria; phylum Pseudomonadota; class Gammaproteobacteria; order Pseudomonadales; family Pseudomonadaceae; genus Aquipseudomonas; species Aquipseudomonas laurylsulfatiphila. The sequence continues at coordinate 375,096 of NZ_NIRS01000002.1, forward strand.
CGGCGACGTGGGAGCCGCAGAACAGAGTCAAACCCAGCGCACCGGCCTGGAACGCGCCGATCTGCCAGCCCAGCGCCGGGGCCATGTAAAAGCACGCCAGCACCAGCACGAACACGGGTGTGCCGCGAATCACATCGACATAAAAACGAAACGGCGCGCGCATCCAGAATTTGCCGTAGGTCAGCACCAGCCCGGTGACCACACCCACCAGCGTGCCGAGCAGAATCGCCAGCACCGACACCTGGACACTGGTCAGAAAGCCTTGCCACAGCACTTCCCGCGCCACCCACAACTCATGCAACCAACTCGGGGATTCGTACATGGGGAGCTCCTATCGGCGAATCGCCAGACGCTGTTCGAGGTAACGCAGCATCATGGCAATGAGGTAACAGGCCGCCACATAGAGCGCCGTGGTCACCAGCCAGGTTTCAATCACCCGGTAACTCTCGACATTGATCTTGCGCGCGTAATAGGTCAGCTCCGGCACCGCAATCGCGGCCGCCAGCGAGGTGTCCTTGAACAGCGAAATGAAGTTGTTCGACAGGGCCGGCAACACGTTGCGCAGCATCACCGGCACGGTGACGTAGGCCTTGACCTGCCACTCGCCCAGCCCGATGGCCAACCCGGCTTCGCGCTGACCCTTGGGAATGCTCAGCAATCCACCGCGGAACACTTCGGTCAGATAGGCCCCGGCATACAGCGACAGGGTGATGATGAACGAGGGGATCTTGTCCAGGCGGATGCCAAGGCTTGGCAAGGCAAAGTAGATCAACAGAATCAACACCAGGATCGGCGTGTTACGAATCACCGTGACATACACCGACGCCATCACCCGCAATGCGCGGTGCCTGGACAGCAAGGCAAACGCCATCATCAGGCCGATCACGCATCCGATGGCGATCGACACCAGCGCCAGTTCAAGGCCCAGGCCGAGCCCCGCCAGCAAGGTGTCGAAGTCGCGCCAGACGGCGGCAAAGTTCAACTGATAGTTCATGGTCAGCAGTACCTGAACGGGGCGATTCATCACCGCCCCGCTCTCACGGGATCATTGAAATTCGACGGGGAAACCAATCTTCGGTGACGGCAGATCGACACCGAACCACTGCTTGAACGACGCCGCGTAAGTCGGGAATTCAACACCGGTCATGGCTTCATGCAGGGTGGTGTTGACGAAATTCAGCCAGTCCTGGTCGCCGCGCTTGACCGCGCACGCATAGGTCTGCGGGCTCCAGGCGTAGGCCGGGCTGCGATAACGGCCAGGGTTCTGCACCATCAGGTACTTCACCGAAGACTGGTCGGTGGCCGCCGCGTCGGCCCGACCGGAGTTCACAGCCTGGTACATCAGGTCCACGCTGTCGTACTGATCGACCTTGGCCTTGGGCAGCGCCTGGTGCACCAGCTCCTCGGCGTAGACGTTTTGCAGCACTGCCACGGTGACGCTGTCACCGGCGGCCTGCATGTCGTCGATTTCCTTGTACTTGCTGTTCGTCGGCAACAGCAGGCCGACACCTTCGCGGTAATACGGCAGGGTAAACGCCACTTGCTGGGCGCGGCTGGCGGTCACGGTGATGAACTGGCAACTGATGTCGACCTTGTCGGTCAGCAGGTTCGGAATCCGCGCATCGGACGACTGCACCACGTATTCAACCTTGGTCGGATCGTTGAACAAGCCCTTGGCGATCATGTGCCCGATATCGATATCGAACCCCTGCAACTTGCCGTCCGCGCCCTGGAAGTGCCACGGCGCATTCGTGCTGCCGGTGCCCACAATCAGTTTGCCGCGGGCCAGAACACTATCGAGCTTGCTGTCCGCCGCCTGGGCCACGCCCATGGCAGCGGCTGAAGCTGCGAAAAGAAAAACACACGCTTTGAACAAGGATGGTCGGCGATGCATGGCAAGCACTCCAGGGTGATGTGTATTCCGCTATACCGGAACGTGGTATGTAACAACGGAATAGACAGCAGAAAGTGTGCCACAGGAAGTGGAGGGAATGTGAGGGGGATTGAAATTTGTTTTGAATCAGAGGGATGCGTGCAGACAGAAAAAAGCGTTACCAACCGCACGAAACCTTGACCGCTACCGTTGGCTACATATGGCGGGTATCCGCTTCACAACCGGGCGTTTGGAGGGCCGGTACGCTGATGAGCAATCCGTTCTGACCTAGTGCTTGAATGACGTCATCACCCGTTCGGCATTTTCATCGCAACTCATGCCCTCCGGCTTGGCCTGGATGGTGTCGATCCACCCCAACAACTGCGCCTTGCTATGGGCCAGGTGCCGTTGCATCTCTTCGATCTGCTCGATCTTGCGATGCAGGCCCGCCATCAACTCATCGTGCTTGAACGCACCGGTCACATTATCCGGGAGCAACTGCTTGAGTTCTTCCAGGCTGAAACCGGCCTGTTGTGCGCATTGGATCAGTTGCAGGGTTTGCAGCGCCTGTTGCGAGTAACGCCGATACCCGTTGGCAGAACGCTCGACCTGCCGGATCAAGCCCTGAGACTCGTAAAAACGGATGCGCGATGCGGTCAGGCCACTCAACTGCGCCAATTCACCAATTTTCATTGCGGCCTCATTTGCCTGCTTGACATTAAAGTTAACTTTAAGCTTAGCCTCTGCTCATCAGTATGAGGAGTCAAGCATGTCACCCTTCCAAACCTTGAATTTGCCCAACGGCCAGACCATCGGCAATCGCATAGCCAAAGCCGCGATGGAGGAGAACCTCGCCAACACCGACCAGGTACCCGATCAGGCGCTGCTTCGCCTGTATCAGGCCTGGGCCGAAGGCGAAGCCGGTTTGTTGCTGACCGGCAATGTGATGATCGACCGCCGCGCCATGACCGGCCCCGGTGGTGTCGCACTGGAGGACGAGCGAAACCTGGAACGCTTCCGCCAGTGGGCCCGTGTCGGCCGGGCCGGCGGTGCGCACTTCTGGATGCAACTCAACCACCCTGGCCGCCAGACCATGGCCAACCTTGGCCAGCAAGCACTGGCGCCGTCGGCGGTTGCGCTGGATCTCGGCCAGTTCTCGAAGATGTTCGCCGAACCCAAACCCATGGACGAGGACGACATCCAGGAGGTGATCCGACGTTTCGCCACCAGTGCCGCACTGGCGGAGAAAGCCGGTTTTACCGGCGTGCAGATCCACGCCGCCCATGGCTACCTGCTCAGCCAGTTCCTGTCGCCGCTGACCAATCGACGCACTGATCGCTGGGGTGGTTCGCTGGAGAATCGCGCGCGCCTGCTGCTGTCCGTCGTCGAGGCGGTTCGCCAGGCGGTGTCGCCGCAATTTTGTGTGTCGGTAAAGCTCAACTCAGCGGATTTCCAGCGCGGTGGTTTCGATGCCGATGATGCACGGCAAGTGATCCAGTGGCTCAACGAGCAACCGATCGACCTGCTCGAACTCTCCGGCGGCAGTTACGAAGCACCGGCCATGCAAGGCGAAGCGCGCGACGGCCGGACCCTGGCCCGGGAGGCGTACTTTCTGGAAATGGCCGGTGAACTGGCCAGCGTGGCACGCATGCCAGTGATGGTGACCGGCGGGATCCGGCGTCTGGCAATCGTCGAACAGGTCCTCGACAGCGGCATCGCCATGGCGGGCATCGGCACCGCGCTGGCCGTGGAGCCGCACCTGGTCAAACATTGGCGCGAAGGCAAGAACAGCCACCCACAACTGCCGCCGATCCGCTGGAAGCGCAAACCCCTGGCGGCGCTGGCGAGCATGGCGGTGGTGAAGTTCCAGCTGCATCGCTTGAGCCGTGGGCGCAAAACCCGACCTGAGGTTTCGGCGCTATGGGCGTTGATTGTCGACCGGTTGTACATTGGCAAGCGTACCCGGCAGTATCGGCAGACGATGGGCAAGTGATTCAAATTTGAGGTTGGCAGGTACACCGCTTTCGCGAGCAGGCTCGCTCCCACAGGGGTTTTTCGGGCGATTACAAAGTTTGTGTTCAACACAGATCATTTGTGGGAGCGAGCCTGCTCGCGAAGAGGCCGGAACTGCCAAACAGAACTCAACCAGGCAGCAACTCGTCGATGTGCCGATACTCGGCCTGCAACTGCGCCGCCAACACCCTGCTGCGCCCGAGCCGAATCGGTCCGCGCTCGATGTCAATCAGCACTCCGGGGCACTCCAGCACGGGCAGCAACGACCAGTCCTTCAGCCGGCCATCGGTCAACAACAGCAACCGCTGCTGCTCTGCCGGAAAACGTTTCTGCCGAGCAGCAAGCCACTGCCCGGCTTCGCTCAATGCCGCCAGCAGCGGCGTGCCGCCACCGGCACCCAGGCCGTCGAGCCAATGGCGCAGCCCCGTGGAAGCCTTCAACCCCTGCACCTGCCACCTTGGAGCAGCACCGCTGGCCGTGAGCAAGGCCAGACGTGCGCGCTGGCGATAGGCATCGTCGAACAACTGCGCCAGCAAGCCCTTGGCATCGCTCAATGCCTGATGACGGCGGGTCGACGCGGAGGCATCGACTATCACCAGCCACAGTTCATGGGGCGAACGCGTGCGCAGTTGAAACATCAGGTCGTCGCGCTGACGCGGCCGGCCATTGAGCAAGGTGCCGGGCCAGTTGACCGAGCCACTGCGGGCGGCGTGACGCTTGCCCTGTTTGCCATGGTCCAGTCGCCCGGCTCGGGGTCTGGCATTCGCCCCCGCGTCGCAACGAGGGCGAATGCCTAGGGCTTTTTTGGCCAGCTCGGCACTTCACGTCGGACGCCAGTCGCCAGTGCCTGGGCAGGCAATTCGCCCCACTGGCCCTGCCCTTCGCTCGGGTTGGCGTGCTGCGGCGCGGAGTGCTGCGGCGCGGAGTGCTGCGGCGCGTGGGATGGCTGAGACGCCGCAGTTGAATGCTCGCGACGACGATGGCGCAAGGCGAACTCGGCGACGGCGTCGATATCTTCTTCGGCGATAGCGTTCGCCCCGCGCCAGGCGGCGTGAGCCCGGGCGGCACGCAGCCATACCAGGTCGGCGCGCAAACCATCGACGCCAGCGGCAAAGCAGCGCTCGGTAATGAGGGCCAGCGCCTGGTCGTCAAGGGGAATGCTCGCCAGGGCGTTGCGTGCGTGCTGGCAACGTTCACGCAGAGACGCCTGCGCCGATTCCCATTCGGCGCAGAAACCTTGCGGATCGCTGTCGAAATCCAGGCGACGGCGGATGATCTGGCCTCGTTCGGCCGGTGCTGTGTGGCCACCAAGGGCGATATTCAAGCCGAAACGGTCGAGCAGTTGCGGACGCAATTCACCCTCTTCGGGGTTCATGGTGCCAATCAGCACGAACTTCGCCGAGTGCCGATGGGAAATGCCGTCACGCTCGACCACATTGATGCCGCTGGCGGCCACATCGAGCAGCAAGTCAACGAGGTGATCAGGCAACAGATTGACCTCGTCGACGTAGAGCACGCCACCGTCAGCCTTGGCCAATACGCCAGGCGAGAACTGTGCGCGACCTTCACCCAGCGCCGCGTCGAGATCGAGGGTGCCGACCAGGCGCTCTTCGGTGGCGCCCAGCGGCAATGTGACGAACTGACCGCTGGCCAGCAGGTCCGCCAGACCACGGGCCAGGGTCGACTTGGCCATCCCGCGCGGGCCTTCGATCAGGACTCCGCCGATTTTCGGGTCGATGGCGGTCAGGTACAGGGCCAGCTTCAAATCGTCGGCGCCGACCACGGCGGAGAGCGGGAAATGCGGGGTGTCGGTCATTGTTCTATCTCGGTCATGGTCGGTGATCAATTTACAAATATCACAGTTGCCTTCATCTCTGTGGGAGCGAGCCTGCTCGCGAAGGCGGTGTGTCAGCCAGCATAAATATCGGCTGACTCTCCCTCATCGCGAGCAGGCTCGCTCCCACAGGTTCAAGCGTGTCAGCCGTCTTCTTCTATATCCAGCAACAGATTCTCCAATGCCTCGCGGTACTCGCCCGGCTCCTTCCACATCCCGCGTTGTTGCGCCTCGAGCATGCGTTCAGTCATGTCGCGCAAGGCATGGGGATTGTGTTCACGGACAAAATCCCGGGTGTCAGGGTCGAGCAAATAGGCGTCGGCCAGCAACGCGTACTGGTGATCGTCGATCAACTGCGTGGTGGCATCGAAGGCGAACAGATTATCGACGGTCGCGGCCATTTCGAACGCACCTTTGTAGCCGTGGCGCTTTACCCCATCGAGCCATTTCGGATTGGCCGCCCGGGAGCGGATCACCCGGTTCAGCTCTTCCTTCAAGGTGCGAATCTTCGGCAGGTCCGGCTGACTGTGATCGCCATGATAACTGGCCGCCGCCTCGCCTTTCAGGCTTTCCACCGCCGCGAGCATACCGCCCTGGAACTGGTAGTAATCGTTGGAGTCGAGCAAATCGTGCTCACGATTGTCCTGGTTTTGCAGCACCGCCTGTACCTGGCTCAGGCGATGGCTGAACTGTTCACGGGCGGCGGTGCCTTCGTCGGAACCGCCGTAAGCGTAGCCGCCCCAGTTGAGGTAAACCTCGGCCAGGTCTTCTCGGGTTTGCCACAGGCGACCGTCGATGGCGCCCTGCACGCCTGCACCGTAGGCACCGGGCTTGGCCCCGAAAATCCGCCAGCCGGCCTGCCGTCGCGCAGCGTCTTCATCCAGCCCCGCCTGCAACAAGGCTGCACGCTCGGCACGCACCTTGGCCGCCAACGGATTGCGGTCGTCCGGCTCATCCAGGTCGGCCACCGCTTGCACCGCCGCGTCAAACAGGCGGATCAGATTGGCAAACGCATCACGGAAGAAACCGGACACGCGCAAGGTCACGTCGACCCGAGGACGGTCGAGCAAACTCAACGGCAGAATCTCGAAATCGTCGACCCGCTGACTGCCGGTCGCCCAGACCGGACGCACGCCCATCAACGCCATCGCCTGGGCGATGTCATCGCCGCCGGTGCGCATGGTCGCGGTGCCCCACACCGACAGACCGAGCTGGCGCAGATGATCGCCGTGGTCCTGCAGGTGCCGTTCGAGTATCAGGTTGGCCGACTGGAAACCGATGCGCCACGCCGTGGTGGTCGGCAAATTGCGCACGTCCACCGAGTAAAAGTTGCGCCCGGTGGGCAGCACGTCCAGGCGACCGCGACTCGGCGCACCGCTGGGGCCGGCCGGGACGAAGCGACCGCTGAGGGCGTCGAGCAGACCGCGCATTTCCGCTGGGCCGCAGGCGTCCAGCCTTGGCGCGACCACTTCGCGCAGGCTGTCGAGGATGGCTTGCACCTCAATCCAGTCGGCCCCCTGTAGGAGCGAGCCTGCTCGCGATGGAGTGTCAGTCGACATCAGTGTGACTGATACTCCATCGCGAGCAGGCTCGCTCCCACAGGGGTCAGCCAATGCCTGCGAGATCAGTTGTGTGGCGAACAGCTCGAGGCGTTCGCGGGTATCGCCGGTGGTGCGCCACAGTTCAGTGCTGATCGACAACAAGGCATCCGGTCGAGGCCCGGTCCACGGCTCCGCCAATGCACAATCGAGCGGATCGAAGCCCAACGCAAACGCCTTGGCCAACGCCCGCAGCACACTCGATTGCGCGCCTCGGCCATCGCCCCGTGGAATGCGCAACAACGCCAGCAAGGTGTCGATACGCAAACGCCCGGTGGGCGATTCGCCGAATACATGCAGGCCGTCGCGGATCTGCGACTCTTTCAAGTCGCACAGGTAAGTGTCGAGTCGCGGCAGCCAGATCGCTGCGTCGGCATCGCTGTCGAGTTGCTCGTCCAGTTGCAGTTCACGGTCGATGTGCGAGTCACGCACCAGTTGCAGGATGTCGCGCTGCAACTCGCGGGCGCGGCGCGGGTCGAGCAACTGCGCTTCGTAATACTCGTCTGCCAACAGTTCGAGGTTGCGCAGCGGGCCATAGGTTTCGGCGCGGGTCAGCGGTGGCATCAGGTGATCGATGATCACCGCCTGGGTGCGCCGCTTGGCCTGGGCGCCCTCGCCCGGGTCATTGACGATGAACGGATAGATGTTCGGCAGTGGCCCGAGCAGCGCATCCGGCCAGCAGTTTTCCGACAGCCCCACGCCCTTGCCCGGCAGCCATTCGAGATTGCCGTGCTTGCCGACGTGGATCACGCCGTGGGCGCCATAGGTGTGGCGCAGCCAGAAGTAAAACGCCAGGTAGCCGTGGGGCGGCACTAGGTCCGGGTCGTGATACACCGCGCTCGGATCGACCTGATAACCCCGCGCCGGTTGAATGCCGACAAAGGTCAGGCCAAAGCGCAGACCGGCGATCATCATCCGTGCGCTGCGGCACATCGGGTCGTTTTCCGGCGCGCCCCAACGTTCGAGCACCGCCGCACGATTGGCTTCGGGCAGTGCATTGAACATCGCCAGATAGTCGTCCATTCCCAGGCTTTGCTGGCACGGACGCAGGTCGAGGGTATCGAGATCGTTGCTGACACCACCCAGCAACTGCTGGATCAGCGCGGTGCCACTGTCCGGCAATTTGGCCGGCAGCGGATAACCTTCGGCATGCAGTGCCCGCAGGATGTTCAGCGCCGCGGCCGGAGTGTCGAGGCCGACCCCATTGCCGATGCGCCCGTCGCGGGTCGGGTAATTGGCGAGAATCAAGGCGATGCGTTTTTCGGCGTTGGGCACCCGCGCCAGTTCGACCCAGCGCCGCGCCAGTTCGGCAACGAAGTCCATGCGCTCCGGTTGCGGTCGGTAGCAGACCACATCCGACTGGCTGCGCTCACTGCGCCACGCCAGGTCCTTGAAGCTGATCGGGCGGCTGATGATGCGCCCGTCCAGCTCCGGCAAGGCAATGTGCATCGCCAGATCGCGCGGGCCAAGCCCCTGTTCACTGGCGCGCCAACCCGGTTCGTTGTCCTGGGCGCAAATCGCCTGGATCACCGCAATATTGCGCCGGAACGGCCGCAGGTGCGGCGCTTCGGGGCTGGACTGGGCGAAGCCCGTGGTGTTCAGGATCACCGAGACGCCGGCTTCATCCAGCCAGTCCTCGACCGCGCCCAGGCAGCCGGGTTCTTTCAAACTGGCCAGCGCAATCGGCAACGGATTCAACCCCGCGGCCTGTAAACGCTGGCAAAAAACATCAATGAAAGCAGTGTTCGCCGCCTGCAAATGCGAACGGTAAAACAGCACCGCCGCCACCGGGTGATCGGCGTGCCAGTCGGCCTGCCAGTCGCTCAGTGCGGCAGAGTGTTTGTGCGGATGGTAAATCGCCGTGCGCGGCAGGGTTTGCGGCTCGCCCCAGGTGTAATCGCGCGCCAGCCAGCGGTTGGCCAGGCAGCGGAAGAAATCCAGGGCATTGCCCATGCCGCCCTGACGCAGAAACTGCCAGAGCCGGTCGCGGTCCTCGGCACCGACGGTACTCAGGTCACTGAGCTCCGGGTCCGGGCGGTCATCGCCCGGCACCAGGATCACCTGCACGCCGCGCTGGGACAGCTCGACCAGGCGCTCGATGCCGTAGCGCCAATAGGCGATGCCGCCGTGCAGCGAAATCAGGATCACCCTGGCGTGGCGCAACACCTCATCGACGTACAAATCGACCGAGGCATGGTTCTGCACCTGCATCGGGTTGGCCAGGCGCACGCTGGGGTAATCCTCGGGCAACTGCTGCGCCGCCTCGGCGAGCAGCGCCAGGCTGGAGTCGCCGCTGCACAGGACCACCAGCTCGGCGGGGGTTTGTCCAAGGTCGGCGATGTTGTCATCCGACACGAAACCGCCGGGCTGGGTCCTGAGCAGGTGCATGGGTTACACGCTGAGCGCAGCGCGCAATTGCGCTTCGAGCACGGCGGCGTCCAGTTCCTGGCCGATCAGCACCAGACGGGTGATGCGCGCCTCTTCGGCACCCCACTGGCGGTCGAAGTGTTTGTCGAAACGCGTGCCCACGCCCTGGATCAGCAGGCGCATCGGTTTGTTCGGAACGGCGGCGAAACCCTTGACCCGCAGGATGCCGTGCTGAACCACCAGTTGGGTCAGCGCATCCATCAGCAGGCTTTCGTCGGCTTGCGGCAGTTCGATGGAGATCGAATCGAAGGCGTCGTGATCGTGGTCGTCATGATCGTCGTCGCCATCGTGATGATGGTCGTGGTGGCTGTGGCGGCTGTCGATGTGTTCTTCGGAGCCGGCACCCAGGCCGATCAGCACGTCCAGCGGCAGGCGACCGCTGCTGGCTTCGATGATTTTCACCGCTGGCGGCAATTCTTCGGCGACTTCCAGGCGCACACGGGCCAGGTCGGCCGGGTTGATCAGGTCGGATTTGTTGAGAATCACCAGGTCGGCGCTGGCCAACTGGTCGGCAAACAGCTCGTGCAATGGCGATTCGTGGTCCAGGTTCGGGTCGAGTTTGCGCTGGGTATCGACCTGGTCCGGGAAGGCGGCAAAGGTGCCGGCGGCCACGGCCGGGCTGTCGACCACGGTGATCACCGCGTCAACGGTGCAGGCACTGCGGATTTCCGGCCACTGGAAAGCCTGGACCAGCGGTTTTGGCAAGGCCAGGCCCGACGTTTCGATGAGGATGTGGTCGAGATCGCCACGACGAGCCACCAGTTCGCGCATCACCGGGAAAAATTCTTCCTGGACGGTGCAGCACAGGCAGCCGTTGGCCAGTTCATAGACGCGGCCGTTGGCTTCTTCTTCGGTGCAACCGATGGAGCACTGCTTGAGGATTTCGCCGTCGATGCCCAGCTCGCCAAACTCGTTGACGATTACCGCGATGCGGCGACCCTGGGCGTTGTCGAGCATGTGCCGCAACAGCGTGGTTTTACCCGAGCCGAGAAAGCCTGTGACGATGGTGACGGGGAGTTTGGCCAGTGTTTTCATCGGATGCCCTATGGCTAGGTGGCGGGCATACGGGACGACGACCGGCAACGCAGATGCGCGTGCCTGAAGAGTTCGCCACCGGATCACCCCGCCCGGTTGAATTTGAGAATCTGTGTCGAGGCAGGTCTCCTGGCTGACGGTGTGCCGGCCTTGGGCCTGGCATTCGCTGCGCCTTCCCGCCGGCCTCATGGATTGAGCCTGCAGTGGCGTGGCAACGAACATCACCGTTCACAGTTGCGGGGGCAGCCGCGGCATTGACCGCGTTCCCTTCTTAGCTTCGACAAACGCCGAAGAACCTCGAAAGCGCAAGGCTACGCATGGTAGGAAGACCGGTCAATCACTGTAGGAGTTGCCGCAGGCTGCGATCTTTTGATTTTGCTTGTAAAAACAGGATCAAAAGATCGCAGCCTGCGGCAGCTCCTACAAAGAGCCGGGCATCATTGCGCTTCAAGTGAGAACCCATGCCAATTGACGCCCAACCCTCGTCCATGCTCTCCTACGCACCTTGTTACGGGTGCCCTTCACAGGGTGAAACGGGAAACCGGTGAATCATGTGCTTTACTCTAAAGCCATGTCAGTCCGGTGCTGCCCCCGCAACGGTAAGCGAGCGAAGCATCAAATCCACTGTGCCACTACGGCATGGGAAGGTGATGTTTTCAGGTTCAGGCCCAAGCCTTTGCCCCTCGTGAGCCCGGAGACCGGCCCGCAACATAAAGTGACCATAACGATCACTGAAACAACAAACCCGCGGTGGGCGGGCGCTGTTTGAAACCCTGCGCGCCTGGTCGTGCAGGTTTTTGCATGCGCTCTTGATTCCCCGCTGACAGACCAGAGGGAAACGCCATGTCGATCATCAGCAGCACCGGCCACACTACAGCCAGCACCACTTCTACCCTGACTCAACGTCTGACCGCCGCCGTCTGCGCGTCGATCCTGGGCGCGTGCCTGGTGTATTTCGCCGGTTTCTCGCACATCGAAGCGGTGCACAATGCCGCCCACGATACCCGTCACAGCTCCGCGTTCCCGTGCCATTGAGACCTGCTGACATGATCAAGCGTATTGCGCAAACCGCAGGTTTCACCGGGCTGCTGGCCGCCCTGTTGCTGACCCTGCTGCAAAGCTTCTGGGTCGCCCCCCTGATTCTGCAGGCCGAAACCTACGAAAAAGCCGAACCGGCTGCCGTTGAAATGCATGAACACGCCGATGGCGCGATGGCTGCCCACACCCACGACGCCGAAGCCTGGGAGCCGGAAGACGGCTGGCAGCGCGTGCTGTCGACCACTGGCGGCAACCTGGTGGTGGCCGTCGGTTTCGCCCTGATGCTGGCTGGCCTGTACACCTTGCGTGCGCCGACCAAAACCTCCCAGGGCCTGCTCTGGGGCCTGGCCGGCTATGCGACCTTCGTGCTCGCGCCGACCCTCGGCCTGCCACCTGAACTGCCAGGCACTGCCGCCGCCGATCTGGCACAACGGCAACTGTGGTGGATCGGTACCGCCGCCTCCACCGCCGTCGGTATCGCGCTGATCGTGTTCAGCCGTCACTGGCTGATGAAAGTTCTCGGTGCGGCAATCCTTGCCGTTCCCCATGTGATTGGCGCACCGCAACCGGAAGTGCATTCGATGCTCGCTCCGGAGGCACTGGAAACCCAATTCAAAATCGCTTCGCAACTGACCAACGTGGCGTTCTGGCTGGCCCTGGGCCTGATCAGCGCCTGGTTGTTCCGTCGCAAAAGCGATGGCCAATACCACGCATGACTGACGTCAGCACAGCGCCGACCCTGGTGGTCGGCCTGGGCTGCCAAAAGGGCTGCCCCGTCAGTACCTTGCTGGCGCTGCTCGACCAGGCACTGGAGGCGCACCAGATTGCGCGCCATGAAATCAAGGCCCTGGCCAGCATCGATTCGAAGCGCGACGAACCCGCACTGATCGAACTGGCTCAGCAGCTTGGCCTGGAATTGATGTACTTCAGCAGTGAACAACTGGCCCCCTATGAGCCGCAACTCAGCCATCAATCGCAAATAGCGTTTGAACGCACCGGTTGCTACGGCGTGGCGGAAAGCGCCGCACTGGCCCTGGCCGAACAACTGGCCCAGGCACCGGCAAAACTGCTGATTCCCCGACAAAAATATGCCCAGGCAACCCTGGCATTGGCCGGCGCGGCATAAAATCCCCGATAATCCCCGCCTCGATCATGAACATTCTTCATCTGAAGCCCTGTTCAGCCCCTTTTATCCCCACAGGAACCGACGATGACCGTCTACTTCATTGGCGCAGGTCCCGGCGACCCCGAACTGATTACCGTCAAGGGCCAGCGGCTGATTCGCAGTTGCCCGGTGATCATTTATGCCGGCTCGCTGGTGCCAGCCGCCGTACTGGAAGGTCATCGTGCCGAGCAGGTAGTCAACAGCGCCGAACTGCACCTGGAACAGATCATCGACCTGTTCAAGGCCGCCCACGCCAAAGGCCAGGACGTGGCCCGGGTACACTCCGGCGACCCGAGCCTGTATGGCGCCATTGGCGAACAGATTCGCTATCTGCGGGAGTTGGGCATTGCGTTCGAAATCGTCCCGGGCGTGACGGCCACCGCCGCTTGTGCAGCGCTGCTGGGTGCAGAGCTGACGTTGCCGGACGTTTCACAGAGCGTGATCCTGACTCGCTACGCCGACAAGACCGCCATGCCACCCGGAGAGGAATTCGCCAGCCTGGCCCAGCACGGCGCGACCATGGCGATTCATTTGGGGGTCAATCACCTGCCGAAGATCGTTGAGGAACTGTTGCCGCATTACGGCGCCGATTGCCCGATTGCGGTGGTTCACCGCGCGAGCTGGCCGGATCAGGACTGGGTGACGGGAACGCTCGAGGACATTGCCGGTAAGGTTGCCGCCAAAGGGTTTCGGCGCACGGCGTTGATTCTGGTGGGACGGGTGCTGGGCAGTGATCACTTCAGTGAGTCATCGCTGTATCGCGCGGGGCATGCGCATCTCTACAGACCGTAATCACCCGGTGTAGGAGCTGCCGCAGGCTGCGATCTTTTGATCTTGTCTTTTAAAAATCAAAGTCAAAAGATCGCAGCCTGCGGCAGCTCCTACATAGGGGTTTCGATAGGGCATAAAAAAACGGCGCTCACGGGGCGCCGTTTATTATTTCGCAGCGAACACCTTAGTAGTAGGCGTTTTCTTTCTGCGTGTGGTCGGTCACGTCGCGAACACCCTTGAGCTCGGGAATACGCTCAAGCAGGGTGCGCTCGATGCCTTCCTTCAGCGTCACGTCGGCCTGGCCGCAGCCCTGGCAACCACCGCCGAACTGCAGGACGGCGATGCCGTCTTCGACCACGTCGATCAGGCTGACCTGGCCGCCGTGGCTGGCCAACCCCGGGTTGATCTCGGTTTGCAGGTAGTAGTTGATGCGCTCGTTGACCGGGCTGTCGGCGTTGACCATCGGTACTTTGGCGTTTGGCGCCTTGATGGTCAGCTGGCCGCCCATGCGGTCGGTGGCGTAGTCGACAACGGCATCGTCCAGGAAGGCTTCGCTGAAATGGTCGATGTAGGCGGTGAAGCTTTTCAGCCCCAGCGCGGTGTCTTCCGGTTTTTCTTCGCCCGGCTTGCAGTAGGCAATGCAGGTTTCGGCGTACTGGGTGCCAGGCTGGGTGATGAAGACGCGGATGCCGATGCCCGGGGTGTTCTGCTTGGAGAGCAGATCAGCCAGATAATCGTGGGCGGCGTCGGTAATGGTAATAGCGGTCATGGAAACTCCTCGCAGGCTTGGGCGCAGTTTACGCCAATCGGCGCGCCGGACAAAGTCCCAGTATTTTTGTCGGGAAAGATTCCGACGATCCCCCCCTGTGTAGGAGCTGCCGCAGGCTGCGATCTTTTGATCTTGTCTTTTAAAAATCAAAGTCAAAAGATCGCAGCCTGCGGCAGCTCCTACACAAGGGTTCGGTGATTGGTCAGAGGTTCTCGAAGCGGTTCATGTCCAGCACGCCCTCTTCCACCGGATCGGTCTCCTGGATGTAGCGGCTCATGTCATGGAAATACTGCCAGAATTGCGGATGACTGCGGCGTATTCCCCAACGTTCGACGATTTTTTCAAAGCTGTCGCTATCCTTGGCGTTCTCCATCGCATCCACGAACGCCGGCACTTGCCCGGCCGGAATGTTGAACATGAAGTTCGGGTAGCTGCTGAGCACACCCGGGAAAATCGTCAGGGTATCGAGCCCCGGCTGATAGCGCAGCGATTCGCCGAGCAGGAACGCCACGTTGCTATGGGCCCGGTTGCGCAGCAGGCTGTAGACCTCACGCTTGCCGCTGCCGGTTTCGATACGCAGCATGGTCGCTTCCGGCAGTTGATCAATCACTTTCAACCCCGCCGCCGGACGCGAAGTCAGGCGGCTCAACACTTGCTCGGCATTTTGCAGGTCCGGATCAATGTTCGGCCGCGAACAGTAGGCGCCATCGCAGCGGTTGATCGGGTCGGGCCTGGCATTGAGGTCGCCATAACGGGCCAGCAATTGCTGGGCGAAATCGCGCTTGGGATCCCGCGGATCAAGCTTCAGCGCCGTCGGCGTGTCATCGTCGATGGACTCGTAGTCCAGCCACATCTTGAATTTGCCACTGTTCTGATACCAGTCGTCGAGGTAGCCCTCCCGCGAATCGGCGGGCATCAGGCGCAGGAAATTCTGCTCGGCGCCGTTACGGATCAGGTCGAAATACAGGCGCGTCTGGGCCTGATGGGACACATTGCCGAACACATCGAAATTGACTGCCAGTTGATAGTAGGTGCGCTCCAGCAGCGGATAGTCGAACAGCCACATCGTCTGCGGCACCTCACCGATCAGGCCCTTGGTCACCGAGGCGCTGTCGAAATGGCGAAAGATGCTCAGCAGTGCGTTGTCGTTGCCGGCCCACAGGGTCGACCAGCTCGGTGCGGGCTCGTCGGCGTAACTGTCGCGGCGCAGGGCCTCGTATTCGTTGCGTTTGTCGCGGTAGTCGTGCCACAGGGTCAAGACGCTGCCGACATCATCATTCTGCCCCGGCATCGCCAGCAACGGCGTGGCTTGCCCGCGATAGTTCGGGTCGGTGATGTAGAGGTCGTGTTCAGGTGCCTGGAACAACGCCCAGAAGTTATCGCGAATCACGTCCGTGGCGATCTGCCCACGACACACTGGCCCACGGATAAAGGTGCGCACGAAGTACTCGGCGTTATCGAGCATGAACTGATAGCGAGCCTGGGCCGGAATCGCTTCGAAGGTGGCAAAGGGGTTGGCCCGGCTCTTCGGCCCGTAGCCCGGTAATGCATTGACCTCCCAGTTGCCGCTGTAGAACAGGGATTTGACCCGCGCCAGTTTCGCCGAACTCAGCGGATAGGTGATGTGGGTCTTGTGCACGATCACGCCCTGCACCGGCCACAGGCGGTAGTAAAACTCGGTGCCCGGATCATCGTTGGGGCGCCGGGTATTGATCAGGTCAATCGGCTGGCCGGGCGGCGTGCGCGAACGCACCCACTGGAAGAAATGCCCGGGCTCACCTTCCTTGAAGTAAATATGGGCGAGGAACCAGTGTTCATACAGCCAGCGTCCCACCAGGCTTTGCCGGGCGCCCGGCGAATTGAGCAGGTTTTCCCACAGGATCACTTGCTGCGCTTCCTTCGCACTCGGAGCCAGGGCCTGTTGATCGATGGGTGCGCCTGCGGCCAGCCAGCGTTGCAGCGTCTGGTACTGCGGGTCGGTCAGGCCGGTTACCGCCAGCGGCATGCCTTCCTTCGGATGCGAAGCGGCGTAGCCATCGAACTGCGCGGGCATGGAACACATGTTCTCCCGGTTCAGGCCCAGGACGATGTCTTGTGGCAGCCTGGCGTTGGGTTGCAAGGGGGTGTTGTGGCCCAGTTCAAGCATGCGCGCCATCAACCCGGCCTGGCTGCCCTGTGCATCGAGCACCGAAAAGAAGCCCTTTTGCTGCCAGGCGGCTTTTCCGGAGGCGTCCAGAAACAGCCGCGTCGGTGCCACCGCTTTAGTGCGGTCACCGTCGTAAACCGGGACTTTCGTCGCGCCGCGTGCCGCGCCCTCGCCGCTGCCCAGGTTTAGCTGACAGGCGGCGTCGTTGCAGGCGTGGCAGGCCACGCACTTTTCAGTGAAGATCGGTTGAATGTCTCGACTGTAGGAAATGGCAGAGGAATTCGCCGGACTTTGCGCCGCAGCGCCCCAGCTTAAAAGCATCAACACACTGCTGATGACGAAGCGATGAGACATGTCCCTGGTCCTGGATCCTGAAAAAACGCCGCGATTCTACCGGTCTGCCACCCCTACCAACATGAACGATATTCATGCAAAACCGAGTCATGCTCTAAAAGCGCACAGGTTTGCTATCATCCCGGCCCTTCGTCATGGTCTTACCGAGTAGTCCAAATGTCCGATCGCAGCGTTCGCCTTCAAGCTCTCAAGCACGCCCTCAAAGAGCGCATCCTGATTCTCGATGGCGGTATGGGCACGATGATCCAGAGCTACAAGCTCAAAGAGCAGGATTACCGTGGCAAACGCTTCGCTGACTGGCCGAGCGATGTCAAAGGCAACAACGACCTGTTGGTACTGACTCGCCCGGACGTGATTGGCGGCATCGAGAAAGCCTACCTCGACGCTGGCGCCGACATTCTGGAAACCAACACCTTCAACGCTACCCAGATCTCTCTGGCCGACTACGGCATGCAGGGCCTGGCGTATGAATTAAACGTAGAAGGCGCTCGCCTGGCACGCAAGGTCGCCGACGCCAAGACCCTGGAAACCCCGGACAAGCCACGCTTCGTCGCCGGCGTGCTCGGTCCTACAAGTCGCACCTGCTCGTTGTCCCCGGACGTGAACAACCCCGGCTACCGCAACGTGACCTTCGATGAGCTGGTGGAAAACTACACCGAATCCACCAAAGGCCTGATCGAGGGCGGCGCCGACCTGATCCTGATCGAAACCATCTTCGACACCCTCAACGCCAAGGCCGCGATCTTCGCCGTGCAAGGCGTGTTCGAAGAGCTGGGCGTCGAATTGCCGATCATGATTTCCGGCACCATCACTGACGCCTCGGGCCGCACCCTGTCGGGCCAGACCACCGAAGCCTTCTGGAACTCCGTGGCCCATGCCAAGCCGATTTCCGTTGGCCTGAACTGCGCCCTCGGCGCCAGCGAGTTGCGCCCGTACCTCGAAGAACTGTCGAACAAGGCTGGCACCCACGTGTCGGCGCACCCGAACGCCGGTCTGCCGAACGAATTCGGCGAGTACGACGAACTGCCGTCGCAAACCGCCAAGGTCATCGAAGAGTTCGCCCAAAGCGGCTTCCTCAACATTGTCGGCGGCTGCTGCGGCACCACGCCGGGCCACATCGAAGCCATCGCCAAGGCCGTGGCCGGTTATGCGCCGCGCCAGATCCCGGACATTCCCAAGGCTTGCCGCCTCTCGGGCCTGGAACCCTTCACCATCGATCGCAGCTCGCTGTTCGTCAACGTCGGCGAGCGGACCAACATCACCGGTTCCGCCAAGTTCGCCCGGCTGATCCGCGAGGACAACTACACCGAAGCCCTGGAAGTCGCCCTGCAGCAGGTTGAGGCCGGCGCCCAGGTGATCGACATCAACATGGACGAAGGGATGCTCGATTCGAAGAAGGCCATGGTGACCTTCCTCAATCTGATTGCCGGCGAACCGGACATCTCCCGCGTACCGATCATGATCGACTCCTCGAAGTGGGAAGTGATCGAAGCCGGCCTCAAATGCATCCAGGGCAAGGGCATCGTCAACTCGATCAGCATGAAAGAAGGTGTCGAGCAGTTCATTCACCACGCCAAACTGTGCAAGCGCTACGGCGCCGCGGTGGTGGTGATGGCCTTCGACGAGGCCGGCCAGGCCGACACCGAAGCGCGCAAGAAGGAAATCTGCAAGCGCTCCTACGATATCCTGGTCAACGAAGTGGACTTCCCGCCGGAAGACATCATCTTCGACCCGAACATCTTCGCCGTGGCCACCGGCATCGAAGAGCACAACAACTACGCCGTCGATTTCATCAACGCCTGTGCCTACATCCGTGACGAGCTGCCGTACGCGCTGACTTCCGGTGGCGTGTCCAACGTGTCGTTCTCGTTCCGCGGCAACAACCCGGTGCGTGAGGCGATCCACTCGGTGTTCCTGCTGTACGCCATTCGCGCCGGGCTGACCATGGGTATCGTCAACGCCGGGCAATTGGAGATCTACGACCAGATCCCAATGGAACTGCGCGACGCCGTCGAAGATGTGATCCTCAACCGCACCCCGGAAGGCACCGACGCCCTCCTCGCCATCGCCGACAAGTACAAGGGCGACGGCAGCGTCAAGGAAGCGGAGACCGAAGAGTGGCGCAACTGGGACGTCAACAAGCGCCTGGAACACGCGCTGGTCAAAGGCATTACCACCCACATCGTCGAAGACACCGAAGAATCGCGCCAGTCCTTCGCTCGCCCGATCGAAGTGATCGAAGGTCCGCTGATGGCCGGCATGAACATCGTCGGCGACCTGTTCGGTGCCGGCAAAATGTTCCTGCCCCAGGTGGTGAAATCCGCTCGCGTGATGAAACAGGCCGTGGCGCACCTGATCCCGTTCATCGAACTGGAAAAAGGCGACAAGCCGGAAGCCAAGGGCAAGATCCTCATGGCGACCGTCAAAGGCGACGTGCACGACATCGGCAAGAATATCGTCGGCGTGGTGCTCGGTTGCAACGGCTATGACATCGTCGACCTCGGCGTGATGGTCCCGGCGGAGAAAATCCTCCAGGTGGCCAAGGAGCAGAAGTGCGACATCATCGGCCTGTCCGGCCTGATCACCCCGTCGCTGGATGAGATGGTCCATGTCGCCCGCGAAATGCAGCGCCAGGACTTCCACCTGCCGTTGATGATCGGTGGCGCCACCACCTCCAAGGCGCACACCGCGGTGAAGATCGAGCCGAAGTACAGCAACGACGCGGTGATCTACGTTACCGACGCCTCCCGCGCGGTCGGCGTGGCGACCCAGTTGTTGTCCAAGGAGCTCAAGGCCGGTTTCGTCGAGAAAACCCGCCAGGACTACATCGAGGTTCGCGAGCGCACCGCCAACCGCAGTGCCCGCACCGAACGCCTGAGTTATGGCGCGGCCATCGCCAAGAAACCACAGTTCGACTGGGCGAGCTACACGCCGGTCAAACCGACCTTCACCGGGACGCGGGTGCTGGACAACATCGACCTCAACGTTCTGGCCGAGTACATCGACTGGACGCCGTTCTTCATATCCTGGGACCTGGCCGGCAAATTCCCGCGCATCCTTCAGGATGAAGTGGTCGGCGAAGCGGCCACCTCGCTGTACAAGGATGCCCGGGAAATGCTCACCAAACTGATCGATGAGAAGCTGATCAGCGCCCGCGCGGTGTTCGGTTTCTGGCCGGCCAACCAGGTGCATGACGACGACATCGAACTTTATGGCGATGACGGCAAGCCAATGGCCAAGCTGCACCACCTGCGCCAGCAGATCATCAAGACCGACGGCAAGCCGAACTTCTCCCTGGCCGACTTCGTTGCGCCCAAAGACAGTGAAGTGACCGACTACGTGGGTGGCTTCATCACCACCGCCGGCATCGGCGCCGAAGAGGTGGCCAAGGCCTACCAGGACGCTGGCGACGACTACAACTCGATCATGGTCAAGGCCCTGGCCGACCGCCTGGCCGAAGCGTGCGCCGAATGGCTGCACCAGCAGGTGCGTAAAGACTATTGGGGCTACGCCAAGGATGAAGTGCTGGATAACGAAGCGCTGATCAAGGAGCAATACACCGGCATCCGTCCGGCACCGGGTTATCCGGCCTGCCCGGATCACACCGAAAAAGCCCAATTGTTCGCCCTGCTCGATCCAGAGGCCCAGGAAATGCGCGCCGGCCGTAGCGGCGTGTTCCTCACCGAACACTACGCCATGTTCCCGGCAGCAGCGGTCAGCGGCTGGTACTTCGCTCACCCGCAGGCGCAGTACTTTGCCGTGGGCAAGGTCGACAAGGACCAGGTACAGAGCTACACCTCGCGCAAAGGCCAGGAGTTGAGCGTGACCGAACGCTGGCTGGCGCCGAACCTGGGTTACGACAACTAAGGCAAGATCAAGAGATCGCAGCCTGCGGCAGCTCCTACAAGGGAATATATAACCCTGTAGGAGCTGCCGCAGGCTGCGATCTTTTGATGTGTATTGTCTATGCTTGCCTCACACACATTCGTGGCGAGGGCTTTATGGACGATCCGGCCGACAACAAGCCGCCGAGCTTCTGGCAAATGCTGCACAGCGTCATGGCGGCGGCGTTCGGGGTGCAGAGCGGGAAGAACCGGGCCCGTGATTTCACGCACGGCAAGCCCAGTCATTTCGTGATTCTGGGGATCCTGTTCACGGTGGTGTTCGCCTTGACGCTGTTCGGCATCGTCAAGCTGGTGCTACTCCTGGCCGGGGTTTGACGCGGCTCGGTGCATCAGGGTTTGCAGGGTGAACGGGTACCGCCAGGACGCGGGACGGCCCTTGGCCGAGAGTTTGTGAAAATCCACACCGAAGTCCTGCGTGGCACCCATCGCCAGCAGTCGCCTGGCCTGTGCCCGGTCGATCAGCTGCAGCAACGGAATCTGGCGGTCACGGCCGCCGTACTGGCTGATGTCCACGCCCTCATCGTAGTCATGCAATTGCACCAGCGCCCAGCCACCCAGACTGAAGTGCCCGCCCAGCAACACACTCAGGCGACGGTCCAGCAGTGCCTGCAACGCCTCGGGTGAACTGTTGATCGCGCCGAACAGCACGCCCTTGCCTGGCACACCGCCGGCCTCGACGTACGCCTGCATCACACCGAACGCCATCTCGTCGTTCGCGGCCCAGACCAGCGACGTCTGCGGGTAGCGCTTGAACAACAACCTGGCCTGCTCGTAGGCGCGTTGCCGGGTCCAGCCGCCGTACACCAGCTGGCGCAAACGCACTTCGGGGTGCTCGGCCAAGGCACGCCGCAGGCCTTTCTCGCGATATTGCGCGGACGGGGTGATCTTCAAACCGGAAAAGGCCAGCAGTTCAATCGTCTGGCCGGGGGCCGCCGGGCCGTGCTGCCGGATCAGTTCCTTGAGCATCAGGTAGCCGCCCTCCTCGTCATTGGGCACCAGGCTGCCGAGCAAATCGGGATACTTGTCAGGCCGCGCGCCAATCAATTTCATCTGATCCGCCGTCAGGGCGTTGTTGACCATGAACAGCTTCACCCCGCTGCCTTTGGCCAGCCGCAGGATCTCGGGGGCGATGTATTGCTCGTTGACGAAGACCAGGTAGTCGGGACGGTGGTAGCCCTGAAGGGCTTCACGAGCCTGGTGAATGGTGTTTTCGGAGACGCGGTCGGAATACTGGATACGCAAGTCCATCCCCAGGTCCGTCGCCGCAGCCTGCATGAACTGCGAGTAGCTCGCCCAGAAAGCTTCCGTTGGGGTCCCCGGATTCAGGAACAGCACTGACGCCGCTTGGGCACAAGGTCCCACGACCATGCCCAGCGTCAGCAATACGCCATACAGAAACTTCAACATTGGTCGTCCGAGCCCCCGGAAATTCGCCGCGCATTATAGCCAGCGAAAGTCCGTAAAACGGCGATTTTTCCGGTTTTTGTCGGACAATCGTCGGAACCGGGCCCGGACGGGTCGTTTATTGGTGGCTGACCCAGAAAACCGCCGTCCCCACGACCAGGATGATCAGGAACAAGATTGCCCAGGCATCTACGGTGCTATCGCTTTTCCGTGCTTTGGTTGGGTTGCTCATTGCATCGCCTCTTGTCGGTTTTATCGGTGATTGCATAAAGACTCGAGCAGAGTAAAGACGACGATTGCCCGCATCACAAACAGGGTCTTTGCAACAACGATTCTCATTAGGCGATTTGGTTCTTTACATATGCTCAAACATCACTTTTACGCATAACTGCAAACTGGTATCTTGCCCCGGCTCCGTAGGGAGTGCGCGGCCGTGCGCGCAGAATTGCCGAGGTTTTATCGGACGCCAGCCAGCCAAAAAACGCCGCTGTTTCCGACCGGCCCAAGCCTGAGAACAGGACTTATATGTACGTATACGACGAATACGATCAGCGGATCATCGAGGACCGCGTCAAGCAGTTCCGTGATCAGACCCGACGCTATCTGGCAGGCGAGCTGAGCGAAGAAGAATTCCGCCCCCTGCGCCTGCAAAATGGCCTTTACATCCAGCGTTTCGCACCGATGTTGCGAGTCGCCGTGCCTTACGGCCAACTGACTTCGCGGCAAATGCGAATGATGGCCAAAATCGCCCGGGACTACGACAAGGGCTACGCCCACATCAGTACCCGGCAGAACGTGCAGTTCAACTGGCCGGCCGTGGAAGACATTCCGGACATTCTCGCTGAACTGGCCACCGTGCAGATGCACGCGATCCAGACCAGCGGCAACTGCCTGCGCAACGTCACCACCGACCAGTTTGCCGGTGTCGCCGCCGATGAACTGATCGACCCGCGCCCATGGTGCGAGATCGTGCGCCAGTGGACGACTTTCCACCCGGAATTCGCCTACCTTCCGCGCAAGTTCAAGATCGCCGTCAACGGTTCGACGTCCGACCGCGCCGCCATCGAAGTCCATGACATCGGCCTTGAGCCGGTGTACAACGCCGCTGGCGAACTGGGCTTCCGTGTTCTGGTCGGTGGTGGCCTGGGCCGTACGCCGGTGGTGGGTGCATTCATCAATGAATTCCTGCCATGGCAAGACCTGTTGAGCTACCTCGACGCCATCCTGCGGGTCTACAACCGCTATGGCCGTCGCGACAACAAGTACAAGGCGCGGATCAAGATCCTGGTGAAAGCGCTGACGCCTGAAGTCTTCGCGCAGAAAGTCGACGCGGAAATGGAGCACCTTCGCGGTGGCCAGACCACGCTGACCGAAGCCGAAGTGCAGCGCGTCGCCAAACATTTCGTCGACCCGGACTACAAGGCGCTGGACAACCAGTCCGCCGCCCTGGCCGAGCTCGACCTGCAGCACCCGGGCTTTGCCCGCTGGCGCGCACGCAACACCCTGGCCCACAAGAAACCGGGCTACGTGGCCGTGACCTTGTCCCTCAAGCCAACCGGCGTCGCACCGGGCGACATCACCGACAAACAGCTCGACGCCGTGGCCGACCTGGCCGAGCGTTACAGCTTCGGTCAACTGCGTACCTCTCACGAGCAGAACATCATTCTGGCCGATGTCGAGCAGGACAAGCTGTTCGTCCTGTGGGGCGAGCTGCGCGAACAAGGCTTCGCCACGCCGAACATCGGCTTGCTGACCGACATCATCTGCTGCCCGGGTGGCGACTTCTGCTCCCTGGCCAACGCCAAGTCGATCCCGATCGCCGAATCGATCCAGCGCCGTTTCGACGACCTGGACTACCTGTTCGACATCGGCGAGCTGGACCTGAACATTTCCGGTTGCATGAACGCTTGCGGCCACCACCACGTGGGCCACATCGGCATCCTCGGGGTGGACAAGAAAGGCGAAGAGTTCTATCAGGTTTCTCTCGGCGGCAGCGCCAGCCGTGACGCCAGCCTGGGCAAGATCCTCGGCCCGTCCTTTGCCCAGGAAGCCATGCCTGACGTGATCGAAAAGCTGATCGACGTGTACATCGAACAACGTACCGAAGACGAACGCTTCATCGACACCTATCAGCGTATTGGTATCGACCTCTTCAAGGAGCGTGTCTATGCAGCGAATCATTAAGAACAACGAGGTCGTCGACGAGACCTGGCACCTGCTGCCCAAGGACTTCAACATCGACGAAATCAGCAACTGCGACGACTTGATCGTCCCCCTGCAGTTGTGGCGCGAACACAGTCGCATGCTCCTGGCCCGCGATGGCGGCCTGGGCATCTGGCTGGATGCCGATGAGGAAGCCGAGGAAATCGGTGAAGACGTCGCGCAGTTCCAGGTCATTGCCCTGAACTTCCCGGCATTCACCGATGGCCGCAACTACTCCAACGCCCGTCTGCTGCGTGACCGTTACGGTTTCAAGGGCGAATTGCGGGCCATTGGCGACGTGCTGCGTGACCAGTTGTTCTACATGCATCGCTGTGGTTTCGACGCGTTCGCCATTCGCCCCGACAAGGATCCGCACGAAGCCCTGGAAGGTCTCAAGGACTTCTCGGTGAGCTATCAGGCCGCGACCGACGAACCGCTGCCGCTGTTCCGTCGCCGTTGACCGTCACCCCTTGAACCCCGGCCCCGGGGTTCAAGGGGCTTTATCCTTGACGCTAGAACACCGGATGTTCCACCAGCGGAATCGGCCGCCCCATGGCCACCCAGTCACGGTACAGCCGGACTCGATCCTCCAGCACCATGAACAACCTGAACGGGTTTTCCGCATCGCCAACCCGCGTATCGACACTTTGACGCAACCAGCCCCACAACTCTTCTGACGTATCCGCTTCGTGCAGCAAGCGCCACACGCGCGCCTGCAGCGACCGATAGCCGACCTGGAAATCCGCCGTCAGGCGCAATCCATCCATGACCCGCAGCAACGTACTGCCCGATGGCTTGACGGCCAGTCGTTGCCAGATCTGTTGCCGCGCCTCGCGCACGCTTTCATCGCCCTCCTCCAGCCAGGGCGTCGCACTGCCGTAGTCGGCACCCGGTTCACTCAGCCACAGATTGATGCCGGTACGCTCGCGATGATCGACCAGGCGCAGCAAGGTATCTTCATCCGTCAGCGGATTACCCCACAGTTTCACCCGGTCCCGGGAGACCGCCTGATTCAGTATCGATTGGGGAACCCGGCTGATCCGGTTGCCTCGCAAGTCGAGCGAGGTGAGGTACGGCTGATCGGCGATGCCTACCGGACAACGGCTGATCCCGGTGTTTCTCAGGTTCAATACACGCAACTCATTGAGACCCAGCACAACGGGCGGGACGGTCAAGGGGTTGTCACTCAGGTCCAGCGTTTGCAAGCTCACCAGATCACCAAACTGTGCAGCCGTGTTCTCCTGAAACTGCAGCAGAGTGGAGCTCAGGTTCAGCGTAGTGAGACGGGTCATTTGCCGAATCGGTGGAGGCAACACACCTTCCAGTGCGCCGTCTGCGCTGAGTCGACGCAGGTTGACACGCTCCAGGCTCAGGGAACGCAGGTTCGGAAAACTTTCGAGAAAGGCGCTCAGGCTCTCGCGCTCGATCAGGTGCAGGCCCAGCATCGATAACTCGACGACCTCATTGAAGCGTACGTTCATCGTCGGCAACCGATGGTAGTCCTCGAAAGCCAGGTCCAGCCTGTACCCGGAGAACGCCTCACCCGACATCACTCTATTGATCCGGGGCGCGCATTTTTGCCAGATGCTCATCAGTTCATCGCCCAGTTCGGTCCGGGTTTCACGCTCGAAATCGATCACGGTTTGCAGCAGTTCGACATTGTGTGCCTCGACCTGCCCGGGGCTCATGCCCGCTGCATCATCATCGCCCACGGCCAGAAAATCGATGTCCATGTCATCGGCATCCAGCACGGACTGGTCGATCCACTGGCGTAGATCGGCATGCAACTGCTGCATCTGCGCAATCAGGCGATCCACCAGTGCCTGAGCCCCGGCACCCGCGTCAAACAGCAACTCATCCGCTTGGGCATCGGTGAAATCCGGATACAGATCCTTGACCTGCAGACGCATGACGCCATGGGTCAGCGCTGCGGCCTGTGGCGTGTTCGGGAAGCCGCCACCGCGCAATCCCCCGGCTTCGAAAGGCAACCGCGAATCCATTCGATTCAAGCCGAGTATCAACTCGGAACGGGCCAAGGCATGATCACCAATGCGCAACCGCAACTCGCTGGCAGCATCCTGCGAGTCAAGCGACATCGCCGTACGTTCCTCCACGGACAATAGGTCAACCAGCGCGGTAAACAGATCCGAACCCTCGTCATCGGTAGCCGCCACTGCGGTGTATCGATAGCGCTCACCAACCTTGATCAAACGCCGGCAATCCGTGGAATCGAGCGGACCGCAGCGGTCGAGGACACGGCCGCTGATTGCCCCGTCGAGCACCTCGATACGCAGGCCTTGCGGCCAGTCGGGCAGGCGCGGCAGAGAGTGCAGTGCCAGGACATCGGTTTCGGGGTTCCGGACCGAACGCAAATACAAGCCTTCATAGGCCCGGTTGAGTCGTACATGCTGTTGGTATTCCCGCGATTTGTTGTCCAGTCGCTTAAGCAATTGCAGCGCCTCGTCAGCGTCGAAGGGCCGATGGATGTCGACTCCCGAACGGTCGAGGATTTGCTCCACGGCGCTTTTCGGCAATCCTTGGTATTCGCGCTGAAACAGGCGAACCCATTCGCGCTCCGAGTGCTGGAGCGTCTGATAGCGGGCGTTGAACAATCCGGCCCGTGCTTGCGCATCGGTGACGGCTTCGAGTTCCTGATCGAGCTTGAAGCGTGTGATGGTATCGGCCAGCAACGGCGTTGGCGGACGACCCGCCTGCATCAGGCGCAGCATATCGTCGTCGACCGTGCTGACCCGGGCGATCTGCCCCAGCACCTCATCACTGAAAGCGGCATGGGGTGCGCACACCTCACGCAACAGCGCTACGCGGGTCGACACCGGCGCCGGAACCGATCCGGCTACGGGCTTGGCCAGCGTTCCGGGATGCGGCTCGCTCGCGGGTTCTCCAGGCTCGTGCAGGGTTCCGGCGATTTTTTCTTCGCCCTTGAGTGCCACCACGGCCCCGACCAGCGGGAGCGCATTGAGCAAGCCGAACACAGTGCGCGACACGCCCTCGGAGCGCTGCTCCGGTGTCTTGCCGTTGATGGCCTGGTCGAGGCCATAACCGGCGTCGATCAGGCCGGCCAGCACCAGGACGCCCTCGCCTCCCGGAATGAACAATGCCAATGGCCCCAACCGGTTGATCCAGCGCACCAGCGGCTCCACCACCGCGCTCAGGTTGTCGCGATTGACCTGGGCATCGTCACGGATGGTTTTGACGCTGGCCATCGAGGCCTGCTTCATGGTCAGCACCAGTTGCGCGAACGGATCGGTGCCTGAGGGCGGGCGCTCAAGATCGATGTAATCCTGCGGGTTCCAGAAACCGTCGTCGTTGAACAGCCCGGCGCTCCTTTTCAGCCAGTGTTCGTTCGGGTAAACCGCCATGCCCTCCAACGCGGTCGACACGCCCGCATGGAAGGTGCCGTCTTCCCGATCGTTCTCGGCAAAATGCGCGAGCAGCGCCTGGCGTGTGGCCGGCACCTTGCCTTGGGCCACGATCCATTGGCGCAGGTGCCGCCAGTCGGTGAATTCATGCAAGGGTGAGGAGTTGCCCGGGATGTTCAGCAGGACCCGGCCGCTGTGACGGTGGCGATAACACCAGATATCGTCCGACGTGTAGCGATAGATCGTCAGCCGTCCGGCCTCGATCGGTGCGCTGACACGAGTCGGCGCCTGGAGCTGATCGAGGGTCAGCGCACTCCATGCCTGCCCCGCTGGCAAGTCGGCGGCCTGCATGGCCAGGGCCAGGCCTTCCTGACTCAAACTGCCCTCCTGGTGTTGCAGGCAGGCGCTCATGATAAAGGCGGCCTTGGCCGAGGTTCTCAGGTCGTAAGGCTGCGCCTGGACGATTCGCTTATCGGAGGGCCAGGCACGATCAAGGTATGCCTGATAGCGGGTTTGCAAATCCAGCTCCCACACCCACTGTTTGAACGCCGCCGGCCTGAGGGCAATTTGCGTTGCCGGTCCATACACCTGGGGCGTGGTCTGGCGATAGATGCCTTCGTAGGTATGGTGGTTGCCATTGCCGTGGTCGGCGAATTCATCGACATGCTCCACGATGCGAATGGACGGGCCGACATCGGGCGGTGTGTACAAGCCAAACGCGCTTTCGGCGAAGCGCCCGTCGCCGACGGTCTGGTAGTTCTCCAGCAACGCCTGGACCAGGGTTTGGGTGCTTACCACCTGCCCCTGCTCGATACCGTCCTGCGGCGGGTGCCCGTGGTAGCGGTAATCCAGGGTGACCAACAGCGCGGTTTGCGGGTCGATGTCTAGCCCCCATTTCTCCTTGATCAACTGTGCACCGAACTGCTCGGGAGACTGAGGTAAAGCCGCGCTCACCACAGACTGCAGTGTTTCGCGCAATGGCGCAGGCTGGGGGTTTAGCGGTGTCTGGTGGTCATTCATGTGCATTCCATGGCAACTATTTTTGGAACACCAACATAACCAGCCGCCGCGTTGCCGAAAGCAGGAACGATCGCCTGCCGACTACAGAGATTTCGCCGTGCCGTGGAAGACATCGGGCAAGCGTTCGCAGGCAAAAAAAGGTTCTTCACCCCTTACCGGGAACCTGTAGGAGCCAGCTTGCTGGCGATGGACTCCAGTGCGCCGCGGTCATCCGGCTCACACGCGTTATCGTTAACGACCATCGCTGGCAAGCCAGCTCCTACAAAGGACCGCGCCCACACTGAAACTGTAGGAGCCAGCCTGCTGGCGATGGACTCCAGTGCGCCGCGGTCATCCAGCTCACACGCGCTTTCGTTAACGACCATCCCTGGCAAGCCAGCGCCTACAAAGGACCGCGCCCACACTGAAACTGTAGGAGCCAGCCTGCTGGCGATGGACTCCAGTGCGCCGCGTTTATCCGGCTCACACGCGTTATCGTTAACGACCATCGCTGGCAAGCCAGCTCCTACAAAGGACCGCGCCCACACTGAAACTGTAGGAGCCAGCCTGCTGGCGATGGACTCCAGTGCGCCGCGGTCATCCAGCTCACACGCGCTTTCGTTAACGACCATCCCTGGCAAGCCAGCGCCTACAGGGGACCGCGCCCACGCTGAAACTGTAGGAGCCAGCCTGCTGGCGATGGACTCAAGCGCGCCGCGTTCATCCGGCTCACACGCGTTATCGTTAACGACCATCGCTGAAAATGAAGCGCCCTCCAAACCAGTGAAAACACCAAAAAAAACCGGGGCAAATGCCCCGGCTGGATGTTTGGCAAAATTTCCTGGCCCGTTACCAGAAACGTTGCTGGGTCAAACGGCTCCACCAACTCAACAGCACGCGATCGACCGAGCCGCTGGCGGCCATGCCGATGCGCTCCGGCAGGCTTTTGCGTTCGGCGTAATGCAAGTGATAGAGCTCGGACTTGCTGGCGCGCTCAGCGAGGTATTCATCGCTGGTCTTGAGTTCGTCGACCAGGTGCTTGTCCAGCGCCGCGACGCCGAGCCAGATTTCGCCGGTGGCCACTTCATCGATCGCCAGTTGCGGACGGTAGCGCGACACGAAGTTCTTGAACAGTTGATGGGTGATGTCCAGGTCTTGCTGGAACTTCTCCCGGCCCTTCTCGGTGTTTTCGCCAAACACCGTCAGGGTGCGCTTGTACTCGCCGGCGGTGAGCACTTCGAAGTCGATGTCGTGCTTTTTCAGCAAGCGATTGACGTTGGGCAACTGCGCCACCACGCCAATCGAGCCGAGGATCGCGAACGGTGCGCTGATGATCTTCTGGCCGATGCACGCCATCATGTAGCCACCGCTGGCTGCGACCTTGTCGATGCACACGGTCAGGGGCACGCCGGCTTCGCGGATACGCGCCAGTTGCGAGGAGGCCAGGCCGTAGCTGTGAACCATGCCGCCGCCGCTTTCCAGGCGCAGGACCACTTCGTCCTTGGGTGTGGCGAGGGTCAGCAAGGCCGTGATTTCGTGGCGCAGGCTCTCGGTGGCCGAAGCCTTGATATCACCGTTGAAATCGAGCACGAACACCCGGGGTTTGGCCTCGGGCTTTTTCTTCTGCTTCTTGTCAGTCTTGGCCTGGGTCTTGCGCAGGGCCTTGAGCTGGTCCTTGTCGAGCAAGGTTTGCTCCAGGCGTTCGCGCAGCCCTTTGTAGAAATCATTGAGTTTGCTGACCTGCAACTGGCCGGACGACTTGCGCCGCCCCTTGCTGCGCAGGGCCGCAAAACTGGCCAGGACCACCAGAATGGCGATCACCAGGGTCACGGTCTTGGCCAGAAAAATGGCGTACTCGGAAAAAAACTCCACGGGGACTCCTCAAACGATGCGCGGCTTGAACGCGCGGGATACCTCCAGCATACCCATGCGCCGACCTTGCGACCAGCCGTGAAACCTCTGGCAACGGGCCTGTAACGAGCATTTCAAACAAGCGTATGTTTTTTCATTGACAGCTCACCGCCATCCTCATAACCTCGCCAAACCTTCAACGTACCGGGATGACGCGGACGTGGGCAGTATCTATTTGATTCGACATGGCCAGGCCTCCTTCGGTGCAGACGACTACGACGTCCTGTCGCCGACCGGCATTCGGCAGGCTGAAATCCTTGGCCGGCACCTGGCCGAACTCGGGATCAGCTTCGACCGCTGCCTGGCAGGGGATCTGCGCCGGCAGCAGCACACGGCCAACAGCGCGCTGGAACAATTCGCCGCGGTGGGCCTGCCGGTCCCGCTGCTGGAAACCGACTCCGCCTTCAACGAATTCGACGCCGACGCGGTGATCCGCGCGCTGTTGCCGGCCATGTTGCCGGACGAACCCGAGGCGCTGAACATCTTGCGCAACGCCGCGCAAAACCGTGGTGAGTTCCAGCGCATCTTCGCCCTGATCATCGAACGCTGGCTCGCCGGTACCTACGACACACCGGGCCTGGAAAGCTGGCTGGGGTTTGTCGAGCGGGTGCGGGCCGGCTTGCATCGCATCCTCGACCAGGCCGACAACACCCAGAAAATCGCCGTGTTCACCTCCGGCGGCACCATCACCGCCCTGCTCCACCTGATTACGCAAATGCCTGCCCGGCAGGCCTTTGAATTGAACTGGCAAATCGTCAACACCTCGCTCAACCAGCTTAAGTTTCGTGGTCGCGAGGTGACGCTGGCTTCCTTCAACAGTCATGCGCACCTGCAACTGTTGAAGGCCCCGGAACTCATCACGTTTCGCTGAGTCCGGACTATTGTGACCCTGGCTGTAATCACCCAGCTCTTATTACCCAAGAAAGGATTGAACCATGACCTCCGTAGCAGACGCCGTACAAGCAATGAAAGCCAAGTTCAACCCAGCCGCTGCTGCCGGTCTGGACCTGGTCTTCGGTTTCCGCATCGACGACACCAAGAACTTCTCGCTGATCGTCAAGAACAGCACTTGCGAGCTGCAGGAAGGCGAGAACCCGGACGCCCAGGTGACTCTGGTGATGGACGGCGAAACCCTGGAAGGCATCGTCGACGGTTCGACTGACGGCATGCAAGCGTTCATGGGCGGCAAACTGCGCGCTGAAGGCGACATGATGCTGGCCATGAAACTGTCCGAGCTGTTCCCGTCGTAAGCACCTGGCTCCCGGCCTTCGGGAGCGTGCCTGCTGCAAACGAATCCCGCCCCTAGTGGCGGGATTCGTCGTTTCAGGGTTCTAAAAAGACGCTCTGTGTGGCGAGGAAGCTTGTCGGATTGCCGCACCGTCCCGTTGGGCTGCGCAGCACTCGGTTCGGGGCCGCTGCGCAGCCCAACGCGAGAAAGCTCGCTCGCCACAAGTTCTGTGGTGCTCTTACAATGCTCACACTCCCCACACCGGCCGCCCCATGGACATCGACCTCGCCCGCACTTTCCTCGAAATCGTCCGCCATGGCAGCCTGGCTGCCGCCGCGCAAAAGCTCCATGTCACCCAGACCGCGATCACCGCACGGGTGCAGAAACTCGAGAGCCAACTGGGCAGTACCCTGTTCGTGCGCAACCGTGCCGGTGCTCGCCTGACGCCCAACGGTGAAGCGTTCGTGGTGTACGCCAACCAACTGGTGCAAACCTGGGACGCCGCACGGCGTGATCTGCCCTTGCCCGAGGGTTATCGCGATGTGCTGCATATCGGTGGCGAGGTGAGCCTGTGTAACCCGCTGATGCTCGGCTGGGCCGGCGAAATCCGCAAGCACATCCCCAGCCACGCCCTGCGCATGGAAATCCATGACGGAGAAAACCTCCTGCGCCAACTGGAGTTGGGCGTTCTGGATGCTGCGCTGGTGTATCAGCCCGAGTACTGGCCGCGTTTGCAGGTCGAGCAGGTGCTCGAAGAAAAACTGATCCTCGTGCGCCTCGCCGACAGGCCCGATCCTTATGTGTACATCGATTGGGGCGCCGAATTCCGGCGCCAGCACGATGCCGCCCTGCCGGAAAAAGCCAAGGCTGCGCTGAGTTTCAATCTTGGCCCGCTGGGCTTGCAGTACCTTCTCGAAAACGGCGGCAGTGGTTACTTCCGCACCCGTGTCGTGCAGAGTTATCTCGATAGCGGCGCCCTGGAACGGGTGCCCAAGGCTCCGGAGTTCAGCTACCCGACCTATCTGGTCTACTCCCGCGATCGTGACTCGCCGACGCTGCAACGCGCCTTCGACCTGCTGCGCGAGGTGATCGATTCCGACGAAGACTGGTCGCAACGCTGGGACCCGCTGACCTGAGACCGGTTTGCACCGGATCATGGCCGTTGTGTCCTCAAGGTTCACCCCGCCAAAACAGCGGAATCGACTAATCTGCAGGAGATAACAATAACCACAGGTGATTGCAGTGAGGCAGACCACCGAAGGATTCCGCAGCCATTACCGCGCTGCCATTCATCCGCTATACAACCCTTGGCTGCACGGCGCTTTTGTCCTGTTGTTCGGGGCGCTGGCGATCAGCGCTTTCTGGAGCAACGTGCATCAGGTACAGCCAAGGGAATGGCTTGCGGTACCCGTCACGCTGCTAGCGTTCAACCTCGGCGTGTACGTGGTGCATCGCCACCTGGGGCATCATAAAAAGCGCTTCGCCCGGCTGTTTTATGCCCGTCACGCCGGCGACCACCACAGTTTCTTCACCCCTGGCCACATGACCTACGACAGCGCCCGCGACTGGCGGGTGATCCTGTTTCCCGCATGGCTGATCGTACTGCACACGCTCGCCGTGGCCCTGCCCCTCTGGTGGCTGCTCAAGCACTTCGATAGCAACGTCGCCGGACTGGTCGGCGGCGTTCTTGTCCTCGGCTACCTGGCTTACGAGGTGTTCCATGCCTGCGAGCATCTGCCGTCGCACAATCCGCTCACACGGCTGCCGTGGATCCGCCAGATGCGCCGGCTGCACGAACTGCACCACCGCCGCGAACGGATGCAGGAGCGCAATTTCAACATCGTTTTCCCGCTGATGGACTACCTGTTCGGCACCCTCTATTGGGAGCCGGAACCTGCGCCGCTCAACCCGACGAGAACGCCCATGACCCGCATGCAGCATCAGATTGTCATTGCCGGACACCCGACCGATGTACTGGCCTACGCCAGCACCGTGACCCTTTGGCCGCAATGGCACCCGTCGTCGCTGCACATCGATGGGCCCAAAGGTCCATTGCATGCCGGCGCACGTTTCGAGGAGGACATCCGCGCCGGCGGCCGTGAAGGACACTTGAGCTGGGAAGTGGCGCAGTACCTGCCCGGCCAACGCTGGAGCGCGCGTGCCCAGGGTGACCATGGCCTGTCGCTGGTGGTGACCTACGAATGCGAAGCCCTGGGCAAGGACACACGTTTCGTCCGTACCCTGGAATACCGATTCAGCGGTCTGGCGATGCGGATTGCCAACCGGTTGTTGCTCAAGCGGCGCATCGACCGGGAATCGGCGGCGTCGATGCAAGCGTTGCGCGAGATGGCGCAGAAATACCTGGTGGCAACCGGAGTCAACGCGTGAGCAGAATCCTCAAATGCCTGCTGCTGGTCATTGTCGTCATCGGCGCCTTCCTGCTGCTGATGCCGACCAAGGTGCGACCGGTGGCCTGGACGCCACAACCCGCGCCATCCCTCTCCAGCGGCATCTACGCCGACAATCAGCGCCTCAAAGGCGTGGAGCGCGTCGGTGCCGCCGACATCGACGGGCCGGAAGCCCTGCTGCTGGAAAACGACACGCTCATCACCGGCCTGCACGACGGGCGCCTGATCCGCACCAGCCTGGATGGCAAGACCACCAAAGTCCTGGCCGACACCGATGGCCGGCCACTGGGCCTGGCCCGGCATCCCAATGGTCTGCTGGTGATCGCCGATGCCGTCAAAGGTTTGTTGTCTCTCGACGCCCAGGGTCGTCTGGTGGCCTTGACCACAGAGGCTGGCGGCGTTCCCTTCGGATTTACCGATGATGTGGTCATCGACAAACCCGGTCACTACGCTTATTTCAGCGACGCTTCGAGCCGTTTCGGTTATGGCCACGACGGTGAGGCCGTGCTCGAACACGGTGGTGACGGTCGATTGCTGCGCTACGACTTCCAGACCGGCAAAACGGCGGTTGTGCTGGACAAGCTGGAGTTCGCCAACGGCGTGGCCCTGGGACCGGACGATGCCTACGTGCTGGTCAATGAAACCGGCGCCTACCGTATCAGCCGTTATTGGCTCAGCGGCCCCAAGGCCGGCACCCAAGACCTGTTCATCGACAACCTGCCGGGCCTGCCGGACAACCTGTCATTCAATGGTCACGATCGGTTCTGGGTGGCGCTGTATGCCCCCCGAAACGCCCTGCTCGATGGCACGGCGGCGCATCCGTTCGTGCGCAAGATGATCGTGCGGGCCATGACTGTCCTGCCCAAACCCGTGGAAAAGCGCGGGTTCGCCCTGGGCCTGGACCTTGAAGGCAAGGTGATCGCCAACCTGCAGGACGGCAGCAGCGACAACTACTCACCGATCACCACCGTGCGCGAGTATGGGGACTGGTTGTATTTCGGTTCACTGAAGGCGCAGAACATGGCGCGGTTGCCTTTGAGCAAGGCGTTGCAATGATCTGTTGAGTTCAACCAAGCACCAATGTGGGAGCGAGCTTGCTCGCGATGGCGCCCGACCAGTCCGCATTTATATCGACTCACCCACCGCTATCGCGAGCAGGCTCGCTCCTACAGAGGACGGTGTTCACTCTGGATCGATGTCGACACCTTCATCCTCCGGCCATTCATCAATGCCCGGCTCTTCCTCGGGATTGACCGTGGTGTGTTCGGGGCTCAGCGGTTCGGGATGAGTGGGTATCGGGTCGTAGCCACCCTGTTGTTCACTGGGATATTTGGGCTGGGTCATGAGGCACCTCGTTGAGAGCCGTGATATCGGTCTCTGAGCATTCGAGGTGCCGGTTCTGGTGGCCGTTCCAACTTTTCAGCCACCGATCGTCGGTGGCAGGCACGCTGGATCAGGACCGCAACTGGAGTTGTTTGACGATCTTGTCCTTGACCTCCAAGCGCTTCGCCTTGAGCTTCGTCACCGCATCATCGCTGGATTTGGCTTCCTCCGCTTTCACCACTTCGGCATCAGCCAGGGAATACTTGTTGATCAGTGAATCCAGTAACGGATCCGTGGTGCGTTTCTGCTGGATTTCTTCCTTTGTGCAACTCAGATCCTGAAAAAGGTCATGGGGCACCGGCATGGAACACCTCCGTTTGTTAATCGGTAGCAAACGCCGACTGATTGCGTTCACCAACTATCAGAATGGCCTCGGTTGGCCCGTTCTGTCGACCACCTGTCAGACCAGCGGTGCCCGTTCGTCGT
Organism: Pseudomonas laurylsulfatiphila; assembly: GCF_002934665.1. Classification (GTDB taxonomy): domain Bacteria; phylum Pseudomonadota; class Gammaproteobacteria; order Pseudomonadales; family Pseudomonadaceae; genus Aquipseudomonas; species Aquipseudomonas laurylsulfatiphila. Next base: position 411,365 of record NZ_NIRS01000002.1, read on the forward strand.
CCTGTCGCAAATGCGATAAAACCTTTGCCTGCGCCGCTGCCTCCACTGGTTAACGATCACTTGATCACCTTAGAAAACCTGTGCGGAGAATCACCAATGGACGGACTCAACGTGCGTCACCTGGCCCTGGTTATCGCAATGAGCAGCTGCATGGGCAGTGCCCTGGCTGCCACCTCCAATGACTTTGTCGACAAAGCGGCCGCCGGCGGCATCGCCGAAGTCGAGACCAGCCGGCTGGCCCTGGAAAAAAGTGCATCGGCCGACATCAAGAAATTCGCCAAGATGATGATTACCGATCATTCCAAGGCCAACCATGAACTGGCCGCCCTGGCGAAAAAATTCGACATCGAAGTGCCGGACAGCACGACGCTGACCAAACAAGCCAAGGAAAAAATCCTCGACATGCGCGACGAATCCTTCGACGCGGCCTACGCCGACAACCAGGTCAAGGCCCATGAAGAAACCATCGACCTGTTCAAGAAGGAAGCCAATACGGTGACGGACGACCGGGTCAAAGGTGCCACCGCGCTCAAGGGCTTTGCGCAAAAAATGCTGCCGGCGCTGGAAAAACACCTGCAAATGGCGAAAAAACTCCAGGCCGCCCATCCGAGCAAGTAGCTGCGTGATCCATGCATCCTTGTGGGACGGCGCTTGCTCCGGGAGTCGATCCGACGAACGCGTCAGGTCAGCAAACATCTCTATTGGATGTACCGGCCTCTTCGCGAGCAAGCCCGCTCCCACAGGTGCCGAGTACAGCCCCAAGAAATTGATCGGCTGTCAGACCGCCATCGCTGGCAAGCCAGCTCCCAGAACAGCAGAGTTGCGAACACCCGCTTCTCACCACTCAACAGGCCGAGCGTTAGCTCGCCTGCCGCTCTTGATCTTGATCCACCCGCCCCCTCGGCAGGCTGAGCGGAGGTGTTCATCCGGGGATGGGCGCGCAGCGCCGTTCGACGTAGTCGAACTCATTGCATGTAGGTCGAAGCGAAGCCGACCGGAGGGCAATGCCCCCGGATGAATGCCGGAGCGAAGGAACCCCGAGCCTAGGCGAGGGGCCGCACGTAAGGGGCGAGCGTTTTTTGCTTACTTTTTTAGGCGCTTGTAAAAAAGTGAGTCGCCGTAAGGGCGAAACCATAAGCCGCCGTTACCGAAGAAACGGATATGTACACAGTCAACACAGGCTCGCCCCCACAAGAAATTCTGTCAGCCACCAAGAACCGTCCGCACCATCTGCGTCAACGCTTCAGGACTATAGGGTTTGCTGAGCAAATGGGTATCCGGACTCAGCTGGTGATTGCGCGAGATGATGTCGCGGGTATGCCCCGAAGTGAACAGCACCGCCACCGGCGGCTCCTGCACCTTCGCCCAGGCCGCCAGGTCCGAACTCTTGATCAGACCAGGCATTACCACGTCGGTGAATATCAGGTCCACCGTCACCCCATCCAGCAACATTTGCATGGCGACGTCTGCGTTGGCGGCCGTGAGGACTTGATAACCCTCCTCGCCCAACAACTCCACCGCCGACACTCTCACGGCCTCATTGTCCTCGACCACCAGGATGCGTTCGTGCCCGCCCCGTGGCGGCATATCGGGGCCCGGCGTCTCACTGGGTACCGCGCGCAAGGTGCGCGGAAAGTACAACTGCACCCGGGTCCCCCGCCCCACGTCACTGGCGATTTCGATATGACCGCCACTCTGCTTGACGAAGCCAAACACCATGCTCAAGCCCAAGCCGGTGCCCTGCCCGTCGGCCTTGGTGGTGAAGAATGGCTCGAACGCCTGGGCCAGCACCTGTGGCGGCATGCCGACGCCGGTATCCGTCACGGACACCCGCACATAGTCCCCCGGGGCAATGCCCCTACCGACGCAAAACTTGCGATCGAGGACGAGGTTTTCCGCACACAGGTCAATCCTGCCCTCGCCTTGAAGGGCGTCACGGGCATTGATCGCCAGATTGAGAATGGCGTTTTCCAGTTGGTTGCGATCAACAAACACATTCCAGGAATCCTCAGGTGCCGTCATGTGCACCTGAAGGGTTTCACCCAGGGCACGCAGCAACAACTCCGCCAGGCCATCGAAAATCTGCCGCAATGTGAAGACCGCGGGCGACAACGGTTGGCGGCGGGCGAACGCCAGCAATTGCGAGGACAGCTTGGCACCGCGCTCGACGGCGGCAATCGACGCCGAGACCCGGCGCTGCACATTGGCGTTACCCCGCTCATGGCGCGCCAGCAAGTGCAGGTTGCCGGCGATCACTTGCAACAGGTTGTTGAAGTCATGGGCCACACCGCCCGTGAGGCCGCCGATGGCTTCCAGCTTCTGTGACTGGCGCAATTGATCTTCCGCCGCCAGCCGCGCCTCGACCTCATCGGCCACCCGCTGCTCCAGGTTGCGGGTGAACTTGAGCAAGGACTCTTCGGCGGTCTTGCGTTCGTGGATGTCGATCAGCACGCCGGGGAAACGAAACGCCTCGCCCTGTTCATTGAACTCGCAACAGCCACTGGCGAGTATCCAGAGGTAACTGCCGTCGGGGCGCCGGATCCGGTATTCGACGTTGTAGGGCTCGCCCGTCTCCACCGACAATCTGACGCGTTCCCGGACCCAGCTGCGGTCATCTGGATGGATGCGGCTTTCTGCGGTTTCCTGTGACAGGTTTTCCAGGTCTTGCCCGTGGGGATAGGAAAACGTGCGGGCAAAACGCTCATCGCCCGACAGCACGTTGGCCTTGATGTCCCAGACAAAGGAGCCGAGCAATGCACCGGCGTTCAGCGCCAGGCGCACCCGTTCGTTGTCGGCGCGGTAGGCGTCTTCAGCCGCCTGTCGCCGATGTTCGGAGATCACCCGATCCGTGGTTTCCACCACCATGGCCATGACCCCGGCCGGGCGTCCGTCATCGTCGGCTACCGGGCTGTAGTAGAGGTCCATCCAGACATCTTCCGGAACCCCGTCACGCAGCAGCACCAGTTCCTTGTTGCGAAAGGACAAGGTGCCGCCCGCCAGACAGGTGTCGACCACGTGGCGATTGAATTCGGCGACCTCGGGCCAACCCAGTTCCACGGCGGAGCCGAGCAGGTACGGATGACGCCCACCGGCAAACTTGGAATAAGCGTCGTTATAGATCATGTACCCGGACTGGCCCCAGAGCATCACCATCGGCAGCGGCGAAGCGAGCATCAACTGCACCGCGCTGGTCAGGCTCCTGGACCATGAGTCGAGCGGGCCAAGTTCGGTCTGGCTCCAGTCGAACGCACGAATGCGCCCGGCCATTTCGCCGTTCCACCCGGCACACCCGTGGCTATCCGCTAGAAACTGCATCGGCTGGCTCTATCCCGGTAAATGGCACCCGTTTGTTTCGAGCACTCTGGGCGCGATTCGTTTCATAGAGGTATAGCTGATGCGATGAAATAGCTACCCCTGTAGGAGCTGCCGCAGGCTGCGATCTTCTGACTTTGATTTTTAACAACAAGATCAAAAGATCGCAGCCTTCGGCAGCTCCTACACCTCAATCAGATGCTTGAGCGGGTTGTAACTGCTTTTCAGGGTCGCCGCGACATCGAGAATGGCCTTCTCGATGCCATTCAAATGCATGCAGGTCAGCTCGATGGCCGCGCTCTGGTTGCCCGCTTCGATGTACTCGATCAACCGCAGGTGTTCATCGTCGCGGCAGGCTTCGTGGCTGTCGTCATCGAGCGCGGCGGCATACAGCGAGGCCCGGGAAATCAGCTTCTGGAACCAGTCGAGCAATACCGGGTTGTTCAGGCTGCGGGCCAGTTTGATGTGGAACTCGCCGAGCAGGTGAATCAGCCGTTCGTGATCACCGCTTTGATGCGCTTCATCTTCCAGCAGCAGGTGATCGCGCAGATCCTGGGTCACCGCCGTATCACGGCGACGGCACAGTTCACTGACGATACCGATCTCGACCAGACGCCGGGTTTCGAACAGCGAGCGGATCTCCTCGTCACTGGGCAATGACACCGATGCCCCCTTATTGGGCTCGGTGGTGACCAACCCATCGGCCTCCAATTGCTTGAGCGCGGCCCGCACAGACGTACGGCTGACGTTGAACAGCTCGGCCAGCGAGGCTTCGCCCAGCTTCATCCCCGGACGCAACGAACGCTTGCTGATCGCCTCGTAAACCCCTTGGTAGACGCGGTCCACCGTGGTTTCCAGTTTCTTTTCCGTCATTCATCAACTCCTTGCGCCCTGTGCAAACAACCCTGGCGAATGATCAGCCTTTGAAAAAGGGGCTTGCACGAGCAGATTAATCCGGGTATTTCTAAATTGCATCCAGATTTTGCATACAATAATTAGAGGAATGCACCATTATGGGTCATCCAGTTGCAATTGAAGTGCGAAACGTCTCAAAGCGATATTCCGACGACCCCGGGCTGGCGCCAGCCCTCGACAATGTTTCTGTCGACATCGCCGACAACGAATTCTTCACCCTGCTCGGCCCCTCCGGCTGTGGCAAGACCACCCTGCTGCGCACCATTGCCGGCTTTGAGCACGTCAGCGACGGTGAGATCCGCCTCGCGGGCGAGCCGGTCAACGATTTGCCGCCGTTCAAGCGTCGGGTCAACACGGTGTTCCAGAGTTACGCGCTGTTTCCGCACATGAGTGTTGCGCAGAATATCGCCTTCGGCCTCGAGATGCAGGGCCTTGATCGCAAACTGATCCCGCAGCGGGTCGAGGAAATGCTCGCGCTGGTGCAAATGCAGCACCTGGCCAAACGCAAACCGGCCGAACTGTCCGGCGGTCAACAGCAACGGGTGGCTCTGGCCCGGGCCCTGGCGCCGAAACCGAAAGTGCTGTTGCTCGATGAGCCGCTGTCGGCGCTGGACCTCAAGCTGCGCAAGGAAATGCAGGTCGAACTCAAGCGCGTGCAAAAAGAAGCCGGGATCACCTTCATTTTCGTCACCCACGATCAGGAAGAAGCGCTGACCCTGTCCGATCGCATTGCCGTGATGTCCGCCGGCAAGATCCTGCAAATCGGCACGCCCAACGAGATCTACGAGCGTCCGCAGCACCAGTTCGTCGCGCAATTCATCGGCGACATCAACTTCCTCCCCGGGCATCTCAAGCGTGGCCAGCAGAACGAAAAGCTCTTCGTGCCCAACGGCATGCCCGTGGAAATCCCCTGCCCGGCCCAGGGCTTTGACGGCAGCAAGGTACAACTGGCGTTCCGCCCCGAGCGTTCGCAACTGGTCGAACCGTCGCAACCCCATCACCTGCGCGGCGTGATCGAGGCCGTGCTGTACGTCGGCACGGCCACGCTCTATCAGTGCCGATTGAACAACGACATCAAGGTCATGCTGCGCGAGAACAACGAAGGCCTGAGCCACGGGCGGGTGGTGGGCGATCGCGTCGCGGTCAACCTGCCGCCTCACGCCTGCCTGTTGATGGAGGCCTGAGATGAGCGTCAGCAGCACTTCCCCGGCCCTCAACCGCGCGCTGTTGCTCAGCCCGGTCGTCCTGACCCTGCTGGCCCTGATCGCCATTCCGCTGGGCATCATGGGCTACATCAGCCTGTTGCCGCGCAACGTCTATGGCGGCGTCGATTGGCAGGCCAACTGGCAATTGCAAAGTTATGTGCAGCTGTTCTTTCAGGAAGGTTTCGACGGCGAACTGGAACTGAACTGGGTCTACGCCCAAGCGTTGTTGCGCTCGGTGTTCCAGGCCGGCGGTACCACGGTCCTGTGCTTCCTGTTCGGCTTTCCGGTGGCGTTGTGGATGTCGAGCCTGACGCCGCGCCGACGCAACCTGATGGTGTTGCTGATCACCATCCCGTTCTGGACCAACCTGCTGATCCGCAACTATGCCTGGCTGATCATCCTGCGCGAACACGGCTGGGTCGCCCAGAGCCTCAACGCGCTGTTCCCCCAGGCCGGCGGCATCACCCTGCTCTACAACGATTTCGCGGTCAGCGTCGGCCTGGTCTACAGCTTCCTGCCGTTCATGATCCTGCCGATCTACTCGACCCTGGAAAAACTCGACTGGCGCCTGGTGGAAGCGGCCTACGACCTGGGCGCCAATCGCTGGCACGCCTTGCGGCGGATCATCCTGCCGCTGTCGATGCCGGGGGTGATTGCCGGTGCCTTGCTGGTATTCGTGCCGAGCCTGGGTGCCTTCATTACCCCGGCGATCCTCGGTGGCGGCAAGACGCTGATGATCGGCAACCTGATCCAGCAGCAGTTCGGCACCGCGCGCAACTGGCCGCTGGGCAGTTCGCTGTCGTTCCTGCTGCTGGGGATCATGTTGCTGTCCCTGGTGCTCTACGCCCTCTATAGCCGCAATGCCGCCAAGACCCAACGCCCAGGAGCCCAAGCATGATTGCCCTGCACCTGAAGAAACTGCCGCTGACCCGTGAAGTCAGCCTGTTGATGCTGGCCTATCTGTACCTGCCGATCTTCGTGCTGATCGCCTACAGCTTCAACGCCAACCGTTCGGCGACGGTGTGGACCGAGTTTTCGTTCGCCTGGTACGGACGCATCCTGGCGAACCCGTCGATCCAGACCGCGGCATTGAACTCGATCATCGTTGCCAGCATCGCCACGGTCTGCGCCACGGCGATTGCCCTGCTCGCGGCGCTGGCGACTTACCGGCCGTTCTACGGACAGAAAATGGTCGAAGGCGGGATCAACCTGCCGCTGATCCTGCCGGAGATCGTCACGGCCGTCGCCACCCTGCTGCTGTTCATGGCGCTGGGGATCAAGCTCGGTCTGCTGACGGTGATCGTTGCCCACATCGGCTTTTGCATCCCCTTTGCCTACCTGCCGATCCGTGCGCGGCTCAATGACCTGGACAAGAGCCTGCTGGAAGCGGCGAACGACCTGTACGCCAACCCCTGGCAGGTGTTTCGCCGGGTGACCTTGCCGCTGTTGTGGCCGGCGGTGCTGTCCGGTTCGGTGCTGGCGTTCGTGGTCAGCCTCGACGATTTCATCATGACCTTCTTCGTCGCAGGCCCCGGTTCGACCACCTTGCCGGTGTACATCTTCTCGGCGATCAAGGCCGGCGTGACGCCGGAGATCAATGCGATTTCGACCCTGATGCTGGTGATTTCCATCGTGCTGGTGGTGCTGGCCTTCTGGCTGGGACAGCGCGGCAAACAACAATGAGCCTGGAGGTTACTTTTATGAGCAATAAAGTGAAAAGCATGCGTTTCGCCGTTGCCAGTCTGGCCTTGAGTTGCTTCACCGCGTTCGCTGCGTCCAGCGCCCAGGCCGCCGAGCCCAAGGAGCTGTTCTTCTACAACTGGACCGATTACTACCCGGTCGACCTGTTGGCCAAGTTCGAAAAGGAGACCGGCATCAAGGTCACCATGGATGGCTATGACAGCAATGAAACCCTGCTGGCCAAGTTGCAGGCCGGCGGCGCTGCCTATGACGTGATCGTGCCGTCGCAATCGATCATGCGCACCCTGATCAACCAGGACCTGCTGCTGGAAATCGACGCCTCGGCCCTACCCAACTTCCAGTACGTCAAACCGGCGTTCCGCGACCCGAGTTTCGACCCGGGCCGCAAGTTCTCGGCACCGTACCTGTGGGGCACCACCGGTTTCTCCTATGACAGCGCCCGGGTGCCCGGCGGCAAGCTCGACGACTCGTGGAAAGAGTTCTTCGAGCCGCGCAAGGAACTGCAAGGCCAGCTCGCGGCCCTTGACACCTCCAGCAGCGTGATCAACGCCGCCAGCCACTACCTGAATGTCGACGAATGCAGCGAAAACCCGCAGGACGCCAAACGCATCCTCGAACTGCTGCAGAAGCAGAAACCCTTCCTGAAGATGTACAGCTCGGACAACACCGTCGACCGCATGGCCTCCGGCGAAGTGATCATGATGCAGAACTGGAACGGCTCCACTGCCCGCGCCACCCTGCAGAAGAGCACCATCAAGTACGTCTATCCGAAGGAAGGCCTGGCCATGTTCCAGGACAACTTCGCCGTACCCAAGAGCGCGCCCCACCCCGGCAACGCGAAGATTTTCATCGACTGGATGATGAAACCGGAAAACGCCGCCGCCGTGTCCAATGCGATCGCCTACGACAACGGCATCCAGAGCGACAAGCTGATCGACGCCAAATGGCGGGTGATGGATGCCATCAACATGCCCGACGAATTCGCCTCGCGCCTGCGTCCTGAAAAGGAATGCAGCAACAAGGCGCGGGAGCTGCAGGACAGGATCTGGGCGAAGCTCAAGGGCTGATTGTTTGACTTGAAGCCGAGTCGCGGCCATCGCTGGCAAGCCAGCTCCCACAGGGTTTGGTGGTGTTCACAAATTTTGTGCCCAACACAAATCACTGTAGGAGCTGGCTTGCCAGCGATGAGGCCCTCCCAAACACCACAGAATTTGAGGTTTTAAATGACCCAACCCCGCTGGCTGCGCAACGTGCGCCCCTACGGCACCCCCGCCGAAGACCTGCTGATCGAAAACGGCCGGTTCACTCAACGCCGTCCGGCTTCGAACGAGGCCCTCTGCGCCACCGACATCGACGGCCAGAACCAGTTGCTCACCCCCGCCCTGGTGGAAAGCCACGTACACCTGGACAAAACCCTCTGGGGCCAGCCCTGGCGCCCTAACAGCGCCGGTCCGACCCTCAAGGACTACATCGCCAACGAACGGCGCATCCTGCGCGAAGTCACCACACCGATTGCGCAACGGGCCGGGGCCCTGCTGGAAAACTGCATCGCCCGCGGCTCGCTGACCATGCGTTGCCACGTCGACATCGACCCGGAATTCGGCCTGCGGCATGTCGAGGCCATGCAGCAACTGCGCGAACAATACCGCGACCTGATCGACCTGCAACTGGTGGTGTTCCCGCAAACCGGGCTGATCAGTCGCCCCGGCACCGCCGAACTGATGCGCGAAGCCATGGCCCTGGGCGTGGAGAACGTCGGTGGCCTGGACCCGTGCGGCATCGACAACGACCCGATCGCCCAACTGGATTTCGTCTTCAAGCTGGCCAGCGAATTCGACCGTGGCGTCGACATTCACCTGCACGACAAGGGCGAGCTGGGCCTGTGGCAGATCGCGCTCATTGCCGACTACACCGAGCGCTTCGGCCGCCAAGGCCGGGTGATGATCAGCCATGCCTACTGCCTCGGCATGCTGCCATGGAGCCAGGTCAAACCGGTGGCCGAGCGCCTGGCGACACTGGGTATTTCGCTGATGAGTTCGGCCCCGGCCGATTGCGCGGTGCCACCGTTCCTGGCCCTGCGCGAAACCGGCGTGAATCTGTGCCTGGGCTCGGACGGCATTCGTGATGCCTGGTCGCCCATGGGCAACGGCGACATGCTGGAGCGCGCGATGCTGCTGGCGTTCCGTTTCGATTTGAACAAGGACGAAGAACTGGCTGCGGTGTTTGACGCGGCGACCGTCAACGGCGCCCAGGCGCTGGGTTGCGCAGCCAATCGCCTGAAGATTGGCCAGCCGGCGGACTTCCTGCTGATGCCTGTGCAAACGTTGGGTGAAGCGGTGGTTTCGCGACCGCCGCGTCAAGTCTATCGCGCGGGTCGTTTGATCGCTGCGGGCGGTCGTTTGCTGGAAAGCCGTCTGTGAAGCGCATCGGCTTGCGGGCCAGTTGCGTGGTCGGCTTCGACGGCACGCAGCATGTGCTGTGGCGCGACGGCGAAGTGGTGTTCGAAGGCTCGCGCATCGAGTTTGTCGGGCGCGGTTATCTGGGCCCGGTGGATCAGTGGGTTGATTACGGCAACGCGCTGATCGGCCCCGGCTTCATCGATCTGGATGCCCTTGGCGATCTCGACTCCACGGTACTGACCCTGGACAACGGCGACGAGCGCGACATGGGCCGCATGTGGTCGGCGCAGTATCTGGCGCGTGGATCGCGGGAAAGTTACAGCCCCGAAGAAGAAGTCTTCAAATACCGCTATGCCTTCACGCAACTGATCCGCAACGGCATCACCACCGCCATGCCGATCACCTCGATGTATTACCGCGAGTGGGCCGAGACCTACGACGAGTTTGCGGCGGTAGCCGGCGTGGCGGCCGAGTTGGGGCTGCGCACTTACCTGGGCCCCTGCTACATGAGTGGCATGAGTTACTGGCGCGCCGATGGCACCCTGGCGCACCACTGGGACGAAGCCCGGGGCATGGCCGGCCTCGATGCCGCCGAACGGTTTTTCCGGGATTTCGACGGCGCGAACAACGGCCTGATTCGTGGTGCACTGTTGCCCGACCGCATCCAGACCTGCACCCCGGCGCTGCTGCAACGCACCGCCGCGCTGAGCCGGGAACTGAACGCACCGATGCGTTTGCACTGCTGCCAGGGCCTTGGTGAAGTGGCGATGGTCGAGCAACTGCACGGCACCTCGCCGTTGGGTTGGTTACAGCAGCTAGGGCTACTGACTCCACGCAGCCTGCTGCCCCACGGCATCTACACCCACGGCGATGACGACCTGCAACGTGTGATAGATGGCGGCGCGAGCCTGGTGCATTGCCCGGTGGTGTTTGCCCGGGACGGCGAGGCATTGAATTCGTTTGGCCGCTATCGGGCCAAGGGTGTCAACTTCGCCCTCGGCACCGACACCTGGCCGGCGGACTTGCTCGACAACATGCGCCAGGGCCTGAACATCGCCCGGCTGATGGAGGGCGGCAACTCACTGACCAGCACACTGGATATGTACAACGCTGCGACCCTCGGCGGCGCCAGGGCACTGGGTCGCGACGATCTCGGCCGACTGGCACCGGGGTGCAAGGCCGACATCAGCGTGTTCAACCTGCGCGGGATGCACCTGGGGCCTTTGTTCGACCCGCTGAAAAATCTTGTACTGGCCGGTCGCGGCGACGACTGCATCGCCAGCTACATCGATGGCCGCTGCGTGATGCAAAACGGCCAGGTCGAGGGCGTCGACTACCCCGCCCTGCAACGGCAGGCCCAACGCCAATTCGAAAAACTGATGCGCAGCCACAGCGACCGGGCCTTCGGCCAACCGGACTGGAAAAGCCTGTTCCAGCCGGCCATCCCGTTCGCCGACGACTACAGCGCACAGACGCCGCTGAGCGTGATCGAGCCTCTCCTTTAGGGAATTCTGCCTATGCAAAGCTTTGACTTCAGCACACTGAGCCCACGGGACAAATACAAGATTCTGATCGGCAGCGTCGTGCCACGACCGATTGCCCTGGTCACCACCGTCGACGGCGAAGGCCGGATCAACGCGGCGCCGTTCAGCTTTTTCAATGCGCTGTCGGCCGATCCGCCCATCCTCGCCCTTGGCGTGGAAAACTACGGCGACCAAAGCCCCAAGGACACCACCCGCAATATCCAGCTCAATCAGGAATTCACCGTGAACATCGTCAGTGACGCGTTGGTGGAGGCCATGAATGTCTGTGCTGTGCCCTTCGCCCCCGGCTTCGACGAGCTGACCGCCGCCGGCCTCACCGCCATCCCCGGCACCACGGTCAAATGCCCGCGCATCGGCGAAGCACCGGTGGCGCTGGAGTGCCGGCGGATGATGGCGCTGTCCATCGGCCAATCCCGGGAGATCATCTTTGGGGAGGTGCTGATGGCGCATGTGCGTGACGAACTGATCGACCCGAAAACCCTGTACATCGATCAGTTGGGGCTCGATGCCATCGGACGCATGGGTGGACATGGCTATGCGCGCACGCGGGATTACTTCGATTTGCCGACGCGCTCGCTGCAGGCGTGGACGGATGCCCCGGGCGGTGGCGAGCGGTTTTGGCCACTGGCCAAATAATTTCTGTAGATGCACCCCTTCCATGTAGGAGCTGCCGAAGGCTGCGATCTTTTGATCTTGATTCCTGGCGGTTTCATGACCGCTGAAGATCAAAAGATCGTCCGAACGCGGCCCGAGCCTTCGGCAGCTCCTACAGAGGTTGCGGTGGGTCAATGGCAGGCCAAGAACCCGCCTGACTACCTGCGTTGGCATCTGAAATTCGAGGTCGTACATTTTTCAGGTGCCAGCATTGCCGCCGTACCCCATCCCCCTTTCAAATCCTCCCTCTTGCTTCTCAGCTCACCCATCATCAGGATCTCAAAGACATGGATGCCCTTGAACGATCGACGCTTCGCCATCAGACACGAAGCCGGCGACTCACCCGCTTGCTCAGCGCAATAGTCGCCACTACCACGCTCGCAGTCCTGGGCGCCGCCCAGGCAACTACCCCGACAGACTTCCCCTTGAAGACCAGGTCGATCCTGGCAGGTGACACGACCTGGTCGTACTACGAGGGCGCAAAAAACGGTCCGGTACTGTTGCTTGTACATGGCTTTTCTTCAAACAAGGAGGTCTGGCGCACGCTGGGCGAGGACCTCGGCGCACGCTTTCATGTGATCATTCCCGACCTTCCCGGCTGGGGCGAGTCAACGCGCCTTGCAGGTGAAAATTACGACATTGATGCACAAGCCGTACGGCTCAATGATTTTCTGCTTGCGCTCGACCTGCGTGAAATCAATCTGGTCGGCCACTCCATGGGGGGTGCCATTGCCGGAGTGTTCGCCGCCCAGAGGCCGGAGCGCATTGCGCGCCTGGTGCTGATCAGCCCGCTGGGATTGAGCTTTGCCGAAAACGATTTCATCCGGGCCTTGAATGCGGGTGACAACCCGTTTATCTACGATGACCGTGCCGGCGTCGAACGCACTGCCCGACTTGTCTATCTCGATCCTCCCGAAATGTCTGATCAGGAGGTGGAAGATGCGGTTGCAAGCAATCGGCGCCAGCGCAGCTTTATCGAGTCCTCCCTGGCGCAGATCCGTCCACCGTCCCAATGGCTCGCGCTGGACCCTCGGCTGGCGCAGCTCACCATGCCGGTACTTGGCATCGGCTGCCGCGAGGATAAGGTGATCGATATCTCCGCCCTGGAGACCCTGCAAAACGGTCTGCCCGATGGTCGGGGCGGACAGGCTGTCACCCTTGAAGGTTGCAACCACTTGCCCATGATCGAACGCCCTGTGGCAACAGGGCAGCTACTCACCGACTTTGCTGCCGACACTCAACTATCTGAAGCCCTGTGACTCAATGAAAGTCCCGGCTACGCACAGTGATGCCATCGAGCAACGCACTCAGGTCACTCAAGCGCCCGGCTATCAGATGCCGGACCTCGCCCTCCTTCTCCCAGCGCCCATCGACCTTGAGCAGCTGCGAGCCGACCAGCACCTGGCGCTGACGCTCGGCCAGGTCGCGCCACACCACTACATTGACATTGCCGAACTCGTCCTCGAGGGTGACGAAGGTCACGCCGCTGGCGGTGGCCGGGCGTTGCCGGCCGGTAACCAGGCCGGCGACGCTGACCGGCCGACCGTGCTCGACGTCCAGCAATTCTTTCGAACTGCGGCAGCGCCGTGCCTTCAACTCACCCCGCAACAGGGCCAGCGGATGCGGCCCGAGGGTGGTGCCGACACTGGCGTAATCGGCTTGCAGGTCCTCGCCCACGGTAGGTTTGGGCAACGCCACCGCATCCTCCTCCTGGCTCGGCAGGCCGGCAAACAAACCCAGCTGCTTTTGCACCCCCGCCACTTCCCAGCGCGCCCGGTGGCGGTCGCCGGCCAGGCCACGCAACGCACCGGCATCGGCCAGTTGCTCCTGGGCGCGGGCATCGAGTCGCGCCCGCTCGCCGAGGTCGGCGATGTCGGCGAACGCGCCTTGCGAGCGGGCCGCTTCGATGCGTCGGGCATCGTCCTCGCGAAAGCCCTTGATCATGCGTAGCCCCAAGCGAATCGCCGGTTGGGCACCGCTGATCGGTTCCAGGCTGCAGTCCCAGTCACTGGCTCGCACGTCCACCGGGCGAACCTGCAAATGATGACGCCGAACGTCCTGCAGAATCTGGTCCGGGCTGTAGAACCCCATCGGCCAGCTGTTGATCAGCGCACAGGCGAAGGCCGCCGGCTCGTGGCATTTCAACCAGCAACTGGCGTACGTCAGCAAGGCAAAGCTGGCGGCGTGGGACTCGGGAAAACCGTAGCTGCCAAAGCCCTTGATCTGCTCGAAGATCTGCGCGGCGAACTCGGCGGTGTAGCCGTTTTTCTTCATGCCGGCGGCCAGCCGTTCCTTGTGCGGTTCGAGTCCGCCATGACGTTTCCAGGCGGCCATGGAGCGGCGTAGCTGATCGGCCTCGCCGGGGCTGTAGTCGGCGGCGACGATGGCAATCTGCATGACCTGCTCCTGAAACAGCGGCACGCCAAGGGTGCGCTTGAGCACCACTTCCAGTTCCGGCGACGGATACGCCTCCGGCTCTTCCTTGTTCCGTCGCCGCAGGTACGGGTGCACCATGCCGCCCTGGATCGGCCCTGGCCGAACGATGGCGACCTCGATCACCAGGTCGTAAAACGTCTTGGGCCTGAGCCTCGGCAACATCGACATCTGCGCCCGGGACTCGATCTGGAACACGCCGATGGTGTCGGCCCGACCGATCATTTCGTAGGTGGCCGCATCCTCGGGCGGGATGGTCGCCAGACTCAGGTCCAGGCCCCGGTGCCGGCGCAGCAGATCGAAACATCGACGAATCGCGCTGAGCATGCCCAGGGCCAGGATATCGACCTTGAGCAGGCCCACTGCGTCGAGGTCATCCTTGTCCCACTGGATGATGGTGCGCTCGGCCATGGCGGCGTTTTCCACCGGCACCAGACTGTCCAGCGGCTGCTCGGAAATCACGAAACCGCCGGGGTGCTGGGACAAATGCCGGGGGAAGCCGATCAACTGCCCCGTCAGGCTCAGCACCCGGTGCAGCAGCGGACTCTCCGGGTCAAAACCACCTTCACGCAGGCGTTCGACAGGGGGCGTTTCATCGCTCCAGTGACCGCAGCAATCGGCCAGGGCGTTGATCTGGTCCGGCGGCAAGCCCAATGCCTTGGCCACATCCCGTACCGCACCGGCGGCGTGGTAAGTGCTGACCACCGCCGTCAGCGCGGCGCGGGCCCGGCCATAACGCTGGAACACGTACTGCAAGACTTCTTCGCGGCGTTCATGTTCGAAATCGACGTCGATGTCCGGCGGTTCGTTACGTTCCTTGGACAGGAAGCGCTCGAACAGCAACGTGGTGCGATCCGGATCGATTTCGGTGATCCCCAGGGCGAAGCACACTGCCGAGTTGGCGGCAGAACCACGCCCCTGACAAAGAATCTGTTGCTGGCGGGCAAAGCGGACGATGTCGTGGACCGTCAGGAAATAACTTTCATAGCCCAGTTCGGCGATCAGTTGCAGCTCTTTATCGATCTGTACCAACACTTCGTTTTTCGGCCCTTTTGGCCAGCGCCACTCGATGCCCTCCTCGGTCAAATGACGCAGCCACGAGGTGGCCGAGTGCCCTTGCGGAACCAGTTCGCGGGGGTATTGATAACGCAGCTGGCCGAGGTCGAAGGTGCAGCGCCGGGCAATGACCAGTGTTTGCGCCAGCAAGTCTGGCGGATAAAGCGCCTGCAGCACATCGAGACTGCGCAGATGGCGCTCGCCGTTGGGGTGCAGGCGCAACCCGGCATCGGCCACCGGCAGGTGGTGTCGGATCGCGGTCATGGTGTCCTGCAAGGCCCGGCGCCCGCGTGCGTGCATGTGCACATCGCCACTGGCCACGGCTGGAATTCGCAGCTCCCGAGCCAGTGTGAGCAGATCGTTCAGGCGTTGCCCATCGTCCTGACCGCAATGCAACTGCACCGCCAGCCACAGGCGTTCGCCGAAGACCTGCTGGAGCCAGTGGCCCTGTGCAAAGGCATCGACAGCGTCCGGCACCCACAATGCCAACAGCCCCGGCAACGGTTCGCCGAAGTCTTCGCGCAGCACCTGATACTGGCCTTTCTGCGTACGGCGCCGGGCGCGGGTGATCAATCGGCACAGCGCCTGATAGCCCTCGAGGCTCTCCACCAGCAGCACCAGTTTCGGACCGTTCTCGATGCGTATTTCACTGCCGATGATCAGCGGCAACTCCACGGACTTCGCTGCTTGCCAGGCACGAACGATGCCCGCCAGGGTGCATTCGTCGGTGATCGCCAGGGCTTGGTAACCCTGTTTTTTCGCGCGCTGGAACAGCTCGAGGGCACTGGAGGCACCGCGCTGGAAACTGAAGTTCGACAGGCAGTGCAGTTCGGCATAGTCGCGGCTCATGCGAACCAGCCCTGCAACCACAACGGGCCGTCCTCGCCGACCGCCCGGTAGGCCCAGCCCTGTTGGCCGGCGCGGGTTTCGATCAGGTAATAGTCGCGGCGTACGTCGTCACCGTCCCACCAGCCCGACTCGATACGCTCCGGCCCCATGAGGATGCGCGCCGAACCCTGATGCACGGCCAGCGGCTCGGTCAGCAGCCAGCCCGGCCGCTTCACGGCACCCAGCGCTGCGCAAGGCTGGCTGTCGGCACTGGCCTGCCACGCGCACTCGGGGCGATGATCGGCCTGGAAGCGCAAGCCATGCACCGCGTCATCCCCCAGCCGTGCCCGCAGGCGTTCGCGCAGTTGCTCCCAGGGCAAGGACTGCTGCGGGCGATCGTCGAACAGCTCCTGATGCTGGGGCACGAAGCTCGGCAAATCCTCGGCACACAGGCGAAAGCCGCGCACCGGCGCCTCGACCTGGACTTGCTCCAGCCGCCCCCGGGCCAGTTCGAAGAGCATCGCCGGATCACGCTCGGCGCTGAGCAGGCCGACCTTGATCAGCGTATCCGGCAACCCGGCGTGCTCCAGATGCAGATCGAAACGCTGTACGCCGCTGTCGCGACCGCAGAGGAACGCCGACAGGTCGCCCGTCAACCGGCGCAACGGAAACAGCAGGGCTTGATGGGACTGCACATCGAAATTGAGCTCGATACGCACATCGAAGCGGTCCGGCGGCAGGTAAAACGCCAGCGCCAGCCGCCGCACACCCAACAGGGCATCCAGATGCTTGAGCACCTGGGCCTCGAAACGCCGGGCCAGGCTCTGCCGGGGCAACGCCTGCACCTGGCTCAAGGTGCGCAGGCCCATGCGCGACAAGGCCGTGGCGACCTGTGCTTCGAGGCCGATCCGGTCGACGGGCATCTGCCCCAGGTGATGCTGCAAGGCTTGATCATCCGGGACCACCAGGCCGTCATAGGCGTTGGCCAGCACCCGCGCCGCCACCGGGTTGGGCGCGGCCACGATGCGGTGCCGAAACCCCAGTTCGCCAAGTTCACGGCGCAAAAGCGCTTCGAATTGCGGCCAGGCGCCGAACAGGCCAAGACTGGATTCGATCTCGAACACCACGGCCCGGGGGTAATGCACGCTGACCTGGGAACTGAAGCGATAGGCCCAGGCGGCGAGAAACTGCTGCCAGCGCTCGATTTCACTGGCGTCGTATTCAGCCGTGGCAAAACCCTTGCTCAAGGCCTGTGCCGCGCTCATGGACTGGCCGGGACGCAAACCCAGCGCCCGCGCCGCAGCGTTGACGGCCTGCAGCACCCGGCGCTGGGCCGGGCCGGTCAGCAACGCCAGGGGTTCATCAGGATCGGCGCGCTGACGCAATGCCGCGTCCAGCGCCAGTTGCGGGAAAACAATGCAGACCCAGCGCATGGCAACCTCAATGCCCCACGGCGAAGGCAATCGGCGCCGAACGGGCCAGGCCGCCGCGGCACTTGAGCACGCGCAGTTGTGCAGGCCGGGCATCGATGGCGATGCGCAGGGCCGCCGGCGAAGGGTTGATCGCTTCACTGAGGGGGCGATAGGCGAAGGCCAGGGTCTGGCCGGTTTCCGCCGCCACCTGCAAACGGCGCAAGGCACGATCATCGGCCTTGTGCGGCCAGCACAGCACCGCGCCGCAACTGCCCGAACGCAGGCATTGTTCCGCGGCCCACAGCGCATCGCGCTCGCTGGCCCGGATGATCGACAACTGACGCAGATCGACCCCGGCGCCCTGCCACGCCTGGGGATACGGCACATAAGGCGGCGCCACCAGCACGATGCGTTCGCCCGCCGCCGACAGCCGTGCCAGCGTCGGCCACACCAGTTGCAACTCGCCCACGCCCTGCCCGGCCAGCAGGATTTCCGTCAGCGCCGCCTCCGGCCAGCCGCCGCTGGGCAATGCCGCGTCCAGTGCCGCATGCCCGGTAGGCTGCGGGCTGGCGGCCGGCGGCGCAGGCCGGCCCCTCCAGACCTGGCCGCCATTGAACAGCGTATCCAGCGCAACGACGGCACCCATCAGCCTTGCCTCACCAGGCCACAGAACACGCCTTCGATGGCCAGGTCCTGATCGGCGTTCACAATGATCGGCTGGTAGGCCGGGTTGCGCGGCAGCAGGCGAACCACATCGCCGACCCGCTCGAAGCGCTTGATGGTGACTTCACCGTCGAGCCGCGCCACGACGATCTGGCCGTTGAGCGCCTCGGGGTTGCGGTGCACACCCACCAGATCGCCATCGAGAATGCCGTCCTCGATCATCGAATCACCGCGCACCCGCAACATGTAGTCCGGCACCCGCGAGAAAATCGACGGATCTAGCAGCAAGCGGCTATGAACTTGCGCATCGACCCCGATCGGCGCACCGGCCGCCACCCGACCAAGCACCGGGATGTCCAGCAACTCGGGACGCGGCGGCTGCCCGAGCAGGCGAATGCCCCGGGCCTGATGCGGGTTGACCTCGATAAACCCGGCTTCGGTCAGCGCCAGCACATGCTTGCGCGCCACACTGCGGGAGGCGAAACCGAACGCCTCGCTGATCTCGGCGAGGCTCGGAGGCTGACCGTGCTCGGCGATGCGATCGCGGATGAAGGTCAGGATGGCGGTACGGCGGGGAGTCAGAGTCGTCATGGAGTACATTTGTACTCTTTCAGCATTTACCTGGCAAGGACTTGTAGGAGCTGTCGAGTGAAACGAGGCTGCGATCTCTTGAGGCCAGAGCAAAAAGATCGCAGCCTGCGGCAGCTCCTACAGGAGGCCGGTTCAGTCAGGGAGTCCACGGATAAAACCTGCCGCTCGTCGCCTTTCTGAAAAAATCAGCATTTGAAGAAAATAAAAATCCATAAAAAAGTATAAAACGCGCACTGACTCCTACAGAAATACTTTACTCAAAATAGCAAGATCATTTCTGTGTGCCGAAAACTAAAACACCGTTTCAAAAAGGAATTCCACGGATCCACATTTGAACCCGCCCCCACTAGCACCATTAAGCTTCCCAATCACATGTAGGAGATATCTTAAAAAGCCATAAGAAACCCCCTACAACATCACTTGCACCCAACGCCAAAATCAACTAATCAATACCCGGCAGCAAACCACAAACGAAAGCGAATTAAAAAAACAACCTCAGGGTGACACCATTCAATGACTAAAAACATTTTACCCAGAGTGCTCTCCCTAACCCCCATATTCATCAAAGAACAACTAAAAGAACCCATCGCCTTTTTCTGGATCATGATATCCCCTTGTGCAATGTTCTATTTTTTTTCAACAACCAGGCAAGACCCCAACTATTTCTCCGGCAATTACATTACGATTTCGGCATGGTTTTATGCCTACATCTCTTCAAGTGTCGCACTATTCGGATTCGCCTTTTACATAATCGGAAGAAGGGAAAGCGGATTCACCCGATCATTTATTTACTCCAGGGAATCGAAACTGATTTTTCTTTTATCGCACTTCATTGCCTACTCGCTAATATCAATATCTTATTGCGCAACCTTTTACTTGACGACCAAGCTTCCATTTGGAAACTACGCCCTCAATGAACTACTGAATCTCGCACTACGCTTTTACATCTGCTTTATGATGTTTTGTGCTCTCGGGGCTGCCTTCTCATTGCTACCGATCAATTTCCAGAACTCGAACACTTTGCTTTCCATTTTTTCGTTCTGCATGTTGATCCTCGGTGTAATGAGTGCCAGCAGACCAAACCCCATCACCGACGCTTTGAACCTCGCAAACCCACTGACACTTGCAAGCCAGATAATGGAACAAGGCCTTGGACCCAACAAACTCATCACAACTGCAATAGTTCTTTTGTTTATTTTTGCACTGTACAAAACGTTCAAGCACCTAAGAATAAATCCCGTATGGAGCCGGTACTGATGAAAAAATTCACGGCGCAGAACATTGACTTCTCCTATACAGATACGCCCCTCTTGACCCGGGCATCTCTTGAGGTTGCTCAAGGCGACATTGTCGGCATTCTGGGGCCCAACGGATCTGGAAAAACAACTTTTTTCGATATCGTCTGCGACCTTAAAAAAGCAAAATCCGGCCTCATAAAAAACGACTTCAATCATTTTTTATACCTTTCTCAAATCATCTCCACGCCCCCACCGCTGCGCATGCGTGACATTTTTAAAATGGTATCGGCGCTGTCATCAAACGACCCCATGACACAAGATAAAACCCTGAAAAAACTAAGTACCTGGAGCCCAGCGATAGTTGACCGATACCAGGATATATGGAACAAAAAGTCATCACTATGCAGCTACGGAGAGACACGCTGGTTCTTTACGCTTTCTCTTCTTTCAATTTCTGCAGACTTTGTAATTCTCGACGAACCTACTGCCGGCGTAGATCCAGAATTTCGTCACTATATCTGGCAATGTCTTCACGGCGCTGCCAGGGAGGGCACCGCCATTCTGGTTTCCTCGCACAATGTTGATGAAGTCATTAACCATTGTGATTATTTTTATATGATCAGCCAGCAACGCTTCAATCGCTTTAACAACGGCAGTGAATTCATGCAAAAGTATGGAGTAAAGACTGTGGACGATGCGTTTATCCGGGCCGTTACTGAACCTGTATTCGCAACATAAATCACTGGAAGCGCACGGGGGAGCTGCCGCAGACCACGACAGCTCCCGATGAGGAATGAAATTCGATTCAGTCGGTAAGTCCAGCCAGATACGCCCACGGATAAATCCCCCGCTCATGCCCATCGCTGAAGACCAGTTGCAGGCCATAGCCCTGCGGGTTCAGTTCGATCACCCGCACCCGGGCATCCACCAACGGCACCATCCCCCGCAGCCGAAACGCTCGACACTGCGAACACGGGCACTGCCGGCGCAACTCGGCGTGGTCCAGCAGTTGTTCGCGGCCATCGGGCCAGTTCAATCGCAGCTGCTGCCTACTCTGCGAATTACCCACCGCCAGCGGATTCATTGCAGTTGACTCAAGGCAATGCGCACGGCCTTGCGCACTTCAGGGTCGCCGTCGTGTTGCGCGGCCTGCAATGGCGCAATGGCCCGTGGGTCGCCCAGTTCGCCAAGGGCCAGCGCGGCTTCCTTGCGCAGGTTGCTGATGCGATGGCCGAGGGTGTCGATCAGCGCTTCGAGCGCCGGTACATAACGCAAGCGACCGAGGCTGCGGGTGGCGCGCAGACGCACCTGCCAGTAATCGTCGCCCAAGGCGTCGACCAGGGCCGGGCCGGCGTCGGGGTGGCCGACCTTGCCCAGGGTGGTGGCGGCTTCTTCGCGGACTTGCCAGGCAGCGTCCCGCAAGGCCTGGCGCAGGGCCGGCAGCACCTGGGCGTCAGACGCCAGGCCCAGCGCCCCGGTGGCGGCTCGCCGCACGTCGGTGTCCGGGTCAGCACTGGCCAACCGCGCCAGGGCCGGCAAGGCCTCGAGTTGCTTGAGCCAGCCGAGCACCCCCACCGCCTCGCGGCGCACGCTGGCGCTTTCATCGTCCAATGCCCGGGCCGCCGCATCGGCGGCATCGGGGCAGCGCAACTCGCGCAACGCCCTGAACGCGGCAATGCGTACGCCGCTGTCGGCGTGCCCGGTCCACGGCAGAATGACCCGCCCCGCCGCTTCGCTCTTGAGCAGGCTGAGGCTTTGCGCAGCGGCCGCCTGCACCGCCGGGGATGGATCCGTCAGGGCCTGGCACAAGGCTTCGACCACGGGCGCGTCCTCCCAGGCTTCCAGCAACCGGGCGGCTTCGGCGCGCACCTCGGCGATCGGGTCTTCGGCCAGTCGATCGATCAACCACTGCAGGCCGTCCGGTTCCTCAAGATCGGCCAGTTCGATCAGCGCGATCCGGCGTACGCCGGGGTCGTCATCGGTCAGGCGTGGTTGCAGAGCCAGAATGTCGTCGTTATCGGTTACATCGAATAGTGAGGTCATAGGGCAAATCGCGGCAGTTTGTTTTCAGGGGGAAGTCCGAGCGGGTTCAGGCGCGGCAGTTGCCGGCCGTCTTCGTGCCGCAGGAGTTCGAGGCAATGGCGTTTCAGATGCGAAAATTCAGGGCGGGTCATCAGTTCCGTGCTACGCGGCCGGGGGAAGTCCAGGCGCAGGTCTTCGATGATTCGCCCGGGGCGCGAGCTCATGACCAGCAAGCGGTCGGCGAGGAACAGCGCTTCGTCGATGTCATGGGTGACAAACACCACGGTGGTGCGGATGCGCGTCCAGATGTCCAGCAGCAGCTCCTGCATGTTCAACCGGGTCAGGGCATCGAGGGCGCCGAAGGGCTCGTCCATCAGCAACAGGCGCGGACGGTTGACCAGCACCCGGGCGATTTCCACCCGCTGCTGCATGCCACCGGACAGTTGATCGGGCCAGCGCCCGGCAAAACCTTCGAGGCCCACCAGGGCGAGGATTTCATCCGCCGCCTTGTGCCGTTCGGACCTGCCGATGCCTTGCATTTTCAAGCCGAACGCCACGTTGTCACGCACCGTGCGCCACGGAAACAGCGTGTGCTGCTGGAACACCATGCCCCGTTGTGGCGATGGTCCCGACACCGGCGCGCCATCCACGCTCAAGCTGCCGGTGCGCGGTTGCAGATGGCCGGCCAGCGCCCCGAGCAAGGTGGATTTACCGCAACCGGACGGCCCGAGGATGCACACGAACTGCCCCGGTTCGATCTGGCAGTCGAGGCCCTGCAACGCTTCGAAAGCCCCAGGGCCCTCGCCTAGGCTGATCGACAACCCGTGGATATCGATACGCCCTTCCAGGTGTTGAAAAACGCTCATCAGGCTTTTCCTCGTGGTCGATGCCAAGGCGTGAACAGCCCGCCCAGACGCTTGATCAACAGGCTGCTACCCATGCCGAGCACGCCGATCAGCAACATACCGACGACGATGTCGGCGTAGTTCTGGATGGTGTAGGACTCCCAGGTGTAATAGCCGATGCCGAATTGGCCGGAGATCATTTCCGCCGTCACCAGGCAGAACCACGAGGTGCCCATGCCGATGGCCAGGCCGGTAATGATACTCGGCGCGGCGCCCGGTAGAACGACTTCCAGCAGGATGGCCCGGCGCCCTGCCCCGAGGCTTTTCGCCGAGGCGATCAGCCGTGGGTCGACGCCTTCGACGCCATGCACGGTGTTGAGCAGGATCGGGAACAGGGCGCCGGTGAAGGTGATGAACACCATCGACAGTTCCGACGAGGGAAACATCAGGATCGCCAGGGGAATCCATGCCACGGCCGGGATTGGCCGCAGGACTTCCAGGGGCGGCAGCAACAGATCTTCGGCCCATTTCGAGCGGCCGATGGCCAGGCCCAGGGCGACGCCTATGATCAGCGCCGCGAGGTAGCCGGCGAATACCCGGCCGAGGCTGCTGCCCAAGTGCTGGGCGAGTTTGCCCGAGTCGCCCAGGCCAAGGGCGGCCTCAATGACCGCCAAGGGTGTCGGGACGTTGGCGAAGGTCACCAGGCCGAGGTTCCAGTGGTGGCTGGCGGCGAGTTGCCAGAACAGCAGGCAGAGCAGCAGTGAAGCGGCTCTGGGAATCCAGCGTAAGAATGATCCAGACATACACATTTCCCGATGGCAATCACAACCCCTGTAGGAGCTGCCGAAGGCTGCGATCTTTTGACGGTTTCACGATTGCCGAAGAGCAAAGATCGCAGCCTTCGGCAGCTCCTACAGGGAACCGTGGTGTTTGGGGGTTAGCGGGCGGCCACGGCCTGTGTGGTGGCATCGGTGAAGTCGTATACCTTCCCGCCCTGGGCGCTGGCGAACTGTTGGGCCTGGCCTTTGAGCAGGAACGCGCTCAGCCGCCCTTTTCCGTCGGTGGCAAACCACGCCTGATCCGCCAGCAACTTGATCCCGCTGTCGCTGGCCTGGGTGTACACCGCACGGATGCTCTTGCCTTCCTGTTTCAATGCTGTCAGCGCGGTAAATGCCGACTCCGCGGAGGCGTACTGACGGACTTTCGGCTCGCCACGTACCCAGATTTCCGCCACATGGCTGAAGTCGGTGATGGCTTTGCCGCTTGCCGCATCGACGGCCTTGAGCGGCGTCTGCTGGTAATTCCCAAGCTGCGCGCTGTAGTCCAGGTTCGAGGCCTTGAAGGCGGCGCGGATGTACTGGTCGTCGATGAAGGTATTGAGATCGAGACCGCGATCGGCCTTCTTCAACAGCTTGAGGGTATCGATGGCGGTGCCCACGGCCTGGCGGTATTCCGGCTTCCAGCTCAGGTCGCGGGTCTGTACGCCGAGGGGGCCATGGAACAGGTAGTTGACCTCGGCATCGACCCCGGTGACCTTGGCGATCAACTCGCTGTATTTCTCCGGTTCAGCCGCCAGCAGCTGGTTGGCTTCGATGCTCGCCCGCAGGTAGGCGACGACGATTTCCGGGTACTTTTTCGCATAGGCCTGATCGACCAGCGCACCGTGGAAGGTCGGCGCATCGGCCTGGGAGCCATCATAGATCTTGCGGGCGAAACCACGGCTGGGAAACAGCTCGGCGAAGGGGACGAAGTCGGCGTGAGCATCAATCTTGCCGGCCTGCAACGCGGAACCGGCGACTTCCGGCGGCTGGGCGATGATGTTCACGTCCTTGAGCGGGTCCCAGCCCTGGGCCGCGACGGCGCGCAGCAGCATGCCATGGGCGGTGGAAGCGAACGGCACGGAAATGGTCTTGCCCTTGAGTTCGGCCAGCGACTGCACGCCCGACGCACTCGGCACCACGATGCCGTTGCCACTGCCCTTGGTGCTGCCCGACAACACGCTGATGAACAGACTGTGCTTGCCCGCCGTTTCGAAAGCCACGCCGTTGAACGCACCGGGGAAATCGGCCATGGCGCCGAAGTCGAGTTTGCCGGCGACCATCTCGTTGGTCAGCGGTGCGCCGCTTGTGAAGTTTTTCCACTGCACCTCGTATTGGGCGTCTTTGTAGGGGCCGTCGTGGGGCAGGTATTTGTCCAGCAGGCCGAGTTCACGAATCAACAGACCACCGGCGGCGCAGTTGATGGTGGTGTCCTGGGTGCCGATGGCAATGCGGATGGTTTCGGCCGAAGCCGACAGGGTGAAGGAAGCCAGTACCAGACCGGCCAAAGCTGCACGCAACATCATGAGTGTTTCCCCTCGAATCATTTATTGGATGTTCGTCTCCGCCACGATCAGGGCGTGGTGGGAAACGAGGGGGTGTTCTGGATCAGGCGTCCGGTGGTTGCCGGATGGCTTTTTGGGTTGTTTGAACTCGATTCACTGCTCGCGAAGGCGTCCGATCAGTCAATGGAGATGTCGCCTGTGCCGGCCTCTTCGCGAGCAAGCCCGCTCCCACAGGGACGGTGTTTCAGCGCAGCAAATACGGGATTTCGACTTTCACGGCCCCGGTCGGGCAGTCCTTTTCACAGGGCATGCAGTACCAGCATTCGTCGAACGCCATGTAGGCCTTTTGCGTGGCCGGGTTGATCGCCAGCAGGTCCATCGGGCAGACGTCGACGCACACGGTGCAGCCTTTGTGGGCGATGCATTTGTCTTCATCGACCGTGACCGGTGCGTTGGAGCGGAAGAAGATTTCCTGGGGTTGGTAAGCCATGTTCGGTCTCTCTCTGGTTGTCGGCATCAAGCCGCATCGGCACCGACCCGCAGCCGGTCGTAGGCCTGCATCTCGTCGGCATCCAGCGGGATGATGTAAGGCTCGACGGCTTTCTTGAAACTGCTCATCAAACCGTTTTCGTCCTTCTTCAGGTGGCAATGGCAGAACCAGTCGCGGTCGTTGCGTTGCGGGTGATCGACACGATGGTGGTAAAGCCCCCAGCGGCTTTCCGCGCGGAACAATGAAGCGCGGGCGGCCATTTCGGCGCAGTCGCGGATCATGCTGACTTCCATGGCGCGCATCAGTTCGTGGGCGTTGTGGGCCTTGATCTGGTCGAGGTCGCGCTGTATGTCGCTGAAGCGTTGCAGGCCGATCTGCATCTTCTTCGTCACTTTCGGCGGTTGCAGGTAGTCGTTGACGAAGCGCCGCAGCTTGTACTCGACCTGGGCCGGTGGCAGGCCGTGTTCGCGGTCCAGCGGTGCATAGACCCGCTGTTTTTCGCTTTCGATCTGCGCGGCATCCAGCGCGGAAAACTCACGCCTGGCGACAAAATCCGCCGCGTTGTTGCCGGCAAACCAGCCATAGGTGAACGCACCGAGCATGTAGTTGTGCGGCACTGCCGCCATGTCCCCCGCCGAGTACAAGCCCTTGACCGAGGTCTCGGCCTTCTCGTTGACCCACACCCCCGACGCCGAATGCCCGCTGCAAAAACCGATTTCCGAGATGTGCATTTCGACCATCTGCGTGCGGTAGTCGGTGCCGCGATTGGCATGGAACTGGCCACGGCTCGGACGCTCGTTGCTGTGCAGGATCTCTTCGATGTTCTGGATGGTTTCCTCGGCCAGGTGATCGAGCTTGAGGAACACCGGGCCGTTGCCGCTTTCCAGCTCCTGATGGAACTCCCACATCATCTGCCCGCTCCAGTAGTCGCACTCGATGAAGCGTTCGCCCTTGTTGTTGGCGGTGTAGCCACCCAGGGGGCCGGTGACGTAGGCGCAGGCCGGGCCGTTGTAATCCTTGATCAGCGGATTGATCTGAAAGCATTCAAGGTTCGCCAGCTCGGCCCCGGCGTGGTAGGCCATCGAGTAGCCGTCGCCGGCATTGGTCGGGTTTTCGTAGGTGCCCATCAGGTAGCCCGAGGACGGCAGCCCCAGGCGTCCGGCGGCACCGCAAGCGAGGATGACCGCCTTGGCCTTGATCACATGGAAGTCCGCCGTGCGGCAATCGAAACCCATCACGCCGTTGACCGCGCCCTCCTCGTCCGTCAGCAAACGCGTGCACACCAGGCGATTGGTGATACTCACCCGCGCGCGCTTCAACTGCCGGTACAGGACTTTCTTGATGTCGTGCCCTTCCGGCATCGGCAACACGTAAGCGCCCATGTGGTGGACTTTTTTCACGGCGTAGTCGCCGGTTTCGTCCTTCTCGAACTTCACGCCCCAGCGGTCCAGTTGCTCGATGGTTTCGAAGCTGTGGGTGGCATAGGCGTACACCGCCGCCTGGTTGACGATGCCGTCGTTGGCGATGGTGATTTCCTTGGTGTACTGCTCCGGTGTCGAATGGCCCGGAATGATCGCGTTGTTCAGGCCGTCCATGCCCATGCTGATCGCGCCGCTGCGCTTGACATTGGCTTTGTCGATCAACAACACCCGCAGGTCGCGGTTGCGTTCCTTGGCCTTGATCGCCGCCATCGGGCCGGCGGTACCGCCGCCGATCACGACGATGTCGTATTCCTGCTCCAACGTGCTGCGCGTCATGCCTGATCCCCTTTTTGCCGGTCGATCCGCAGGCGGTACTGGAAGGCATCGCCTCGGTAGTAAAGGTGTTCGAAGTCCACTGGCCGGCCTTCGGCGTCGTGGGTCAGACGCTCGATGCGCATGATCGGCGAGCCGGGTTCGACGTTCAGTGCCTGGGTCAGGTCGCTGTCGGCCAGTACCGCATCGATGGCCAGGTCAGCGTGACCGAGCGCCAGGCCGCAGTCGTTTTCCAGGATCAGGAAAATATCGCGGGTGACCAGGTCGGCTTTTTCCAGGCGCTCACCAACATCCTTGGGCAGGTAGGTGATTTCCAGGGAAATCGGTTCGCGATTGATCAGGCGCACCCGTTTGATCTGCGCCACGACCTCGCCTTCGTCGACCTGCAAACGCTCGGCGACAAGCTTGTCGGCAGCAATGAATTTGAAGCTGCGCAGGCGGTTGATCACCTCATAGCCGCGACCGGTCATGGACTCGGCCAGGCCTTGCAGGGTGCTGACGTTCTGGAAGGTTTTCGGTTTGGCGACAAAAGTGCCCTTGCCGTGGATCTTGAAGATCAACCCTTCCTTTTGCAGGTCACCCAAGGCCTGGCGCACGGTGATGCGGCTGACCTTGAACAAGGCGCCAAGCTCGCTTTCGGAAGGCATCTGGCTGTCTTGCGGGTATTCGCCGTCGAGGATGCGGGCACGCAGCACGTCTCGCAGCTGGGTGTGCAGCGGGACGCTGCTCAGGGATAGAACGTTATCGGTCATGGCAGATCACTTGTTATAACGAGTTATGACGTGATCTTAGAGAGGCCGTGTGGGGCTTGAGAAATACTGTTTGAGAATAAGGTTAAGCAAAAGATCGCAGCCTGCGGCAGCTCCTACAGGGATTGGGTGTATCTGTAGGAGCTGCCGCAGGCTGCGATCTTTTGACCCCGCTCAGCCGCGCTTGAGGATCCGGTCCATCACCCAATCGGTCTTCAGCGCCTCTGCGGCCACCGCAGGGTGCTGCGCCTCACCACGAATATGCGCATTCATGCCCAACACGTGGTGCCACTGAATGTGCGCGTGGTGCTCGATGGTCAGGCTGAGGTGCTCGCCGGCGTGCAACTCGACCGGGTGCTCATCGAACACTGAAAAGCTGATCCGGCCTTGACTGCCAATCACTTCGACCCGGTCTTCGCGGCGATCGGCGACGAAGTTCCAGCAGCCCATCCCCAGTGCCCCGCTGGCAAACCGCCAAGTGGCGCTGACGGCATCTTCGGCCGCGTACAAACCGGCCTGCCGTGCGGTGAGCCCGGCGACTTCGACGATATCGCCGAACAGGTACTGAAACAGGTCCAGGCCATGGCTGGCCAGATCGGCGAAGTAGCCACCACCGGCAATCGCCGGATCGGTGCGCCAGTTGTTCGCGCCCGCAAGATCCGCTGCCGACGGGGTTTTGGTGAGGGTCCAGCTCAAGTGCCGGACCTGACCGATCCGCCCCTCCTCCAGCCATTGCCGCACTTGCCGGAAGCGTGGCAGCGAACGCCGGTAATAGGACACGAACAGGTGCAGCCCGGCATCGGCAAACACCTGCTGCATCTCGCGACTTTGCCCGGCATTGAGCGCCATCGGTTTCTCGACGCAGCAATGCTTGCCGGCGGCGGCCACCTGCAAGGCATAGGCATGATGGCTGTCGGGCGGTGTGGCGATGTATACGGCGTCGACCTCGGGATCGTTGATCAGCGCCTGCGCATCGGTATAAACCCTCGCGATGCCGTGGCGCGCGGCGTAGTCGGTGACGGCTTCCAGGCGCCGCCCCATCACCGCCACCAACGCCGATCCGGGCGCCTTGTAGAAGGCCGGCGCGCTTTTGCGTTCAGCGACACTGCCACAACCGATCATGCCCCAGCGCACCAGGTTCATAGGCTCTCCTTGCCGTTCAGTCGATACGCAATGCGCGCAGGTCCAGTCGACCGTCCTTGAGCGGCGGGCACCAGTAGTAGCCACCGGTGACCGGACGGCTGATGCGGTACAGACCGTCGGTGATGCCGTCTTCCAGGCCACTCATGCGGCGCAGCTGGGCTTCGAAGGCGTCCAGGGAGAAACCGAAAGCCAGGAACATCAGGCCGGCGCGGTCACCTTCGATCCACGGCATCGAGCGGCGCACCACGAAGGCCTCAGGCGCAAAACTTTCCTGGGCGGTGCGTTTGACGTGGGCGGAAACCGGCGCATCGTCGATCTCTTCGTTATCGCTCAGGCGGCGGCCCATGATGTTGTCTTTCTCATCCGCCGACAGCCCATGGAAACCTTT
This sequence comes from Pseudomonas laurylsulfatiphila, assembly GCF_002934665.1. Classification (GTDB taxonomy): domain Bacteria; phylum Pseudomonadota; class Gammaproteobacteria; order Pseudomonadales; family Pseudomonadaceae; genus Aquipseudomonas; species Aquipseudomonas laurylsulfatiphila. The sequence goes on from NZ_NIRS01000002.1 coordinate 441,030, forward strand.
CAAGTCATGCTGCCACTGCTGGATCGCGGCGAAGCTGCCACCCACCATACCGTCCGCGCCTTCAGCCACCAGTGCGGCGGCTACTGCGGCTTCGTCGTGCGGGTTCTCGGTGCCATCTTCGTAGCCGGTCAGGTCATGGCCGGTCATGTGGCGGAAGGTTTCGTTCATCTGCACCAGGCGCAACGCCGGGGCCAATGCCGCGGCGATGGCGTTGCTGCGGTTGAGCAACTCGCCACGATCTTCACCGTGCAGCCAGCACCAGAGCGCGTGTTGGGTCGACGGATTGTCGACGCCGACGCCCGTCAGCGCCGGGAACGGCCGCAGACCTTCGATCTGCCCGTCCAGCGCCTTGACCAGGGACTCGCCGAAGCCAACCACCACCGACTTGCCGTCCACCAGCCCTTGCAGGTTATCGAGCGCGGCCGGCAGTGCAGCGGCGGATTCGAGCGCGAAGAACATATGGCGGGCTTGAGGTGGAACGGGGGTGGCGAGAATGCCCGGCTGGTAATGACTCATATGAACTCCTTGAAAAAGAGCATGGAGTTTAACCGGTGTGTGAGGTTTTGTGTGCCGTCGGAGGTCAGGAACCTGTGGCAAAGGGGGGCTTCTGTGGTGCTCACCACAGAAGGATCAGACTACGCTGGGGCTTTCGCTGCGGAACGCACTCGGACTCATGCCGGTCCAGCGCTTGAACGCCCGGCGAAAGCTGCGCACGTCGCTGTAGCCGACTTCCTCGGTGATGCGTTCGATGGACATGTCCGGGTTGGCCAGCAGGCTCATGGTGCGGGCCTGGCGCACTTGTTCCAGCAGTGTTTCGAACGTCAGCGCGTGTTCGGTGAGGCGCCGACGCAAGGTACGGCTGCTCATGTTCAGGTCGCTGGCGATTTTCTCGATGTGGCTGCCCTCGGTCAGGTCCCGGGCAATCGCCCGTTCCACCGCCTGGATCAGGTCCATTTTCTGGTGCACCTGCGCGGCTTCCAGTTCGAGCAGTTTCACGGCCTGACGCAGGGCCAGGGAGTGGTGATTGGGCAATTGGACGTCCAGCCAATGCCCATCGATCACCATGCGGTTTTGCAGGCAACCGAAACGCACATCCGGACCCAGCAGGCGCGAATATTCGCCGAGATAGTCCGGCGCCGCATGGATGAACTCCACGGCCATCGGCTTGAAATCCGCCCCGACCAGCGCCCGGCCGTACACCAGCAGGCTGGCGAAAAACTCCTCGACCGCGAACAACTGCACGTCGGCGAACGGCAAGCGGCATTCAACGTCGACAAACACCCGGTCACCCGCCTCCTCCACACTGGACACGACAATGCCGCCCGAGGTGTGTTGATGGCGGATGCCCAGTTCAAAAGCATCGCGCAGGGTCTTGCACAGCGACAACACATGCCCCAACAGCCCCAGCGTGCCGAGCACGTTCTGCGCGCCGACCCACAGGCCCAGCCCCTGATTGGGCAAGGCCTTGAGCGCACGCTGAATCATGGCCACGGCCTGGCGATAGGAAATGCGCTGCGCCGGATCCTGAAGGTCTTCAAAGTCAAACCCCAACCCTCGGCACAGGCTCTGGGGGTTGATGCCTTTCTGCTCGGCGACTTCGGCCAGGGTTTGCAGGAGAAACGGCGACACCAGCGCCAGTTCAAAGGTGGGATCGATCACTTTCATTTGCATGGGGCCATACATTCCGGGACGAGCAGCATTCTTATTTTTGTAACCGGTTATGTCGAAGGAAGTTAGCACAGCGTTTAAAGGCTGTCCGCAGAAGTCCCCCTAAATGGCCGCCAATACCCTGCCTTGCAGGGCGCGGACAGCTTATTTCTATGGGGCGGCCCTCGTATGGATGCCGGACAGCCCGCTAACAATAATAATGAGTACACCCATGATCGCGACTCGCACGACACTTTCCCTGATGGCCATCAGCCTGGCCGGCGTCTGCGCCCTGCAACCGGCCCTGGCCACCGAGGCTGGCGTGGACAACATCGGCCCCGGTACCGACGGCTTTTTCATGTTGCCGCTTTCGCCCGACAGCCTTCCGGACAACATGGTTGCGTTCAACCTCTACTACAACCACTACAAATCCACGAATCTGAACATCAGCTCCCTCGGCGGCAAGGTGCCGAACGTCGAGATCGAATCCACGGCCGTCATTCCGCGCCTGGATTACCTCAGCCCGGTGCGGGTGTTTGGCGGCCGGTTGGCCGGCTACATCGCGCAGCCATGGCTCAAGCAGGAAGTCTCGGTGTTCGGCCTGCCGCAGGACACCCGCGAAGGCATGGGCGACACCACCGTCGCGCCGATCATTCTCTGGGACATGGGCCCAAACCTGACCCTCGGCGCCGCCATTGAAGTCACGGTGCCGACCGGCGAATACAGCGTCGATCGCCTGGCCAACACCAGCAACAACTTCTACACCTACAAACCGCTGTTCTCCTTCACCTGGCTGCCGACGGACAGAACCGAGGTGTCGATGAAGACCACCTACAGTTTCAACGAGAAAAACAAGGACACCGATTACAAGTCGGGGCAGATTTTCCACATCGACTACTCGGCCAGTTTCAAGATCACCGACGACCTGATGTTCGGGCTGAACGGCTACTACCTCAAGCAAACCACCGATGACAAACAGTTCGGCCACACCGTGCAGTTCAACGGTCAGGACGTGAACGACGGGGTGCGCGGCCAGGTGTTTGCGATTGGTCCGGCGCTGCACTGGACCTTTCTCAAGTACGCCAGCGCGGAGATTCGCTGGGCCAAGGAGTTCGACGTGGAAAACCGGCCTGAAGGGGAAATGCTTTGGGCCAAGGTCAGTATTCCCTATGCGTTTTGACTGAACTGACGCCTTCGCGAGCAAGCCCGCTCCCACATTTGGAATGCATTCCCCTGTGGGAGCGGGCTTGCTCGCGAAGGCGGTGGCACCTCCACAAAAGATCCTTCAGGAATACACCGGCCAGCTATCCACAATCCGCCCACGCCGAACCGCCAGCAAATCCCCAAACTGCAACAACACCGCCTCCGTCTGGGCAGGCCGCAAGAACACCTGGTCCTCAACCCCAAGCCCCACCGCCGCCGAACCATTGACCATCTCCTGGTTCGAACTGCGGCCATACACACCATTGCTCTGCAACCCCGGTGGCGATTCGAACTCGGCCATCCAGTTGCCGCCGTAGATAAAAAACGTCTCACGCTGATTGGCGTCCCACCAGGCAAACAGCCTGGACTTGTCGTCCAGCGCCGGAATGTTCACCGCCCCGGTGCTTTTCAGCACCGGCGTGGCGATGTAAGCTGCCGGCACATGTTCCACCAGCGACGGCAAGTCATAGTGAGTGGGCTTGAGCATCGCCGTCCCCACCGACACTTCGCTGCTGAGCTGCTCTTGCTCATGCATGCGATAGCTCGGGCTGCCGGCCGTATTGATGGTCAATCCTTCTCGCCATAAACCGGGATATTGCTGACGGGTGAAATCGACGCAGCGCTTGTAGATCACCATCACCTTGGCGAACAGCTCTTCGGGCGAGCCCAGAATCCCCGGCACGCCCATGCCCACGAACGGGTCGTAGCCCATGAATCCGGCGAACTCCAGGTGCTGCGGGTGCTGGCTGATCAGCGTCAGCATCTGCCCGAGTACGCCAAGGTCGCTGATACCTCCGCGATGCAGCCCGACATCCAGTTCGATGTTCACCCGCAATCGCGTGTCCAGCCCCTGAGCCAGGGCGAGGTATTGCTGCAAACGCTCTGGCGTATCGAGCAGCCATTGCAATTGCTTCGAAGGGTCGAAAGGCCCCTTGTGCGACTGATAGAACAACTGCGCCGAACGCACTGGCAGCGGCTTGCCCAGCAGAATGTCAGCCTCGGGAAACTGCACGGCGTCATGATTGAGAAAGGGTTGGTGAAACGACATCAGGCGTTGCGTGCCGGCGCGCTGGATGATGTAGGCCAGAAGCCCCGGTGCCGGCAGCGACTTTTCCACCAGCCGCAGGTGTTTGCCGCCACGCTTGACCGATTGCATCACCACGTCGATGTTGTGATCCAGCCGATCAAGGTCGATCAGCATCACCGGACGCATCGGCCCGTGGTCCTTGAGCTCGCGGTTGAGCAGGCGGAAATAGTCGCTGTAGGGCGCACCTCGGTCACCCGGCCGCAGCCACGCCCCGACACCCGCCAACAAGGCGCCGACGCCTGCGGCACCCAGCATGAAATTACGGCGATTGACGGCCATCAGCTCACCCCCAGGATCGATGACAAATGCGCATTGAGGAATTTGCCGTTGGGGTCGAGTGCCTGCCGCACCTGAATGAACTCCTGCCAGCGCGGGTACAGCAGCTGCAGGTTTTTCGCGTTCAGCGTGTGCAACTTGCCCCAATGCGGCCGGCCGTTGTACTTCCAGAAAATCGGCTCGATGGCGGCGAAGAAGTTGTGATGATCCATCTGGTAATGCTGGTGGACCGAAATCGAACAGCTGTCGCGGCCTTCGAACATGCTCAAGGGAATGTCATCGGCCTTGACGTAACGGTATTCGATCGGAAACCAGGTGCGCAGGTCTTTGTCCTGGATCAGCTTGAGGATCTCGCGCAAACAGGCCGGGCCGTATTCGGCCGGCACGGAGTATTCCATCTCGTTGAAGCGCACCGTGCGCACGTTGGCATAGATGTCGAACGAATCGCCCACCCGGTCATCGAAGCTGGCCAGGTGGCGCAGGTTATTGAGCATCGTGCGGCGCAGGTCCGGGAAGTCGCTGGCGTACTTGTCGATCTTCTCGATCAGCGTGACAAACTCGTTGCCGCCCTCCTCATCCGCCGGGACCGGCGGTGTGGACGGGTCGGTGGTTTCGTTCAGGGCGATCGACAAGGCGTAGTCGGAATGGGTCACCACAAGCATTTCCCAGTGCTGGTTTTCCCGGGTGTTCTTGTCCAGGTCTTCGAGCAACTCTTCGGTTTTGGCGATCCACTGCCGCTCCCGCAAGCGATACGCCGGGCGGTTTTGCAGGCGCACCCGGGTCGCCACGCCCAACGCCCCCAGGGACACCCGGGCGGCGCTGAACACCTCAGGATGGCGATTGGCGTCACACTCCAGCACGTCGCCCCCGGCGGTCACCAACTGCAAGCCGCAGACATGCGCCGAATAGGATTGAAAGTGCTTGCCGGTACCGTGGGTCGAGGTCGAGATCGCGCCGGCGAGGGTCTGGTAATCGATGTCGGCCATGTTTTGCAGGGCCTGGCCGATGTCCTTGAGCGGTGTGCCCATGCGTGACATCGGCGTGCCGGCGGCGAACTCGGCTTGCAGGGTGTTCGGATCGTGATCGAGCAACCCCGAGAAATAGCTCAGCGACAGCAAGGTGCCATCGGTGGGCACCAGCGCGCTGAAGGAATGTGCCGAACCCACCGGACGGATCTTGCCGGGGGCCTGGCGCACCACTTGGGTCAATTCATCCAGGTTCTTCGGCGCCAGCCGCGCCGCCGGCAGGCAATTCTGGCCGCCCGACCAGTTGCGCCAGGGAATCAACCGTGGCGCGCGCAGCAGCTCGGCCAGCGCCGGGGCTGAGCCGAGCGCGGTAAAGGCGCCGATGACGCTCGCCCGTTGCAACAACTGACGCCGTGTCAGGTCCATCGTCATGAATCGCACCCTGCCGTTCTTGTTATTGGATTTGCTGGCCGGACATGAAGGCAATCAGCGCCAGGAACTGTTCCTGCGAACACTGCATGCACATGCCCATCGGCGGCATGCCGTTGTAGCCGTTGATCGCGTGATCGAGCAGCGAGTCGGCGCCCTGCAGCACCCGTGGCTCCCAGGCCTTGATGTCGCCGGTCAGCGGTGCCCCGGCCGCCGGGTTGGCGTGGCAAAGCTTGCAGCTGTTGTCGTAGACCTGCGCCAGCTCGGCGTCGGCGGGCCTCGCGGCACCAGCTTCGTTGCGGGTCGGCGGGTTTTTCGGCTCTTCGCCACACCCCGCCAGCAACGCCGCAAAGACACCCACCGCCAAGGCCAAACAAAGGCTAGGCTTTTCAGTTAATCGGCTTGCCCGCATGGCTGTCCTCTCATTGGCTGCCCGGTCGGCCGGGTGCAGCTTTTTTGTTGTGCTCAAGGAGAGCTCAACACTAAGGCACTCCACGCGGGCGGGTTGAGGGCATTGGGGGCCAACAAGGGGCGCTTCTGAGGCCATGACGGAGGGCGCCGATAAATCCGCGAACGGCAAAACGCTGAGATGAGTCATGACAAGGGTTGCTGAGGTCTGCTAAAACGATTCATCAGTGCATCACCCAATCCAGAGGGGTAGCGACATGACCACAGCCAATATTCTCCAGAACCTGTTCCCGAGCCCCGCCGACATCCCGGAAAAGTACCGCCTCGACGGCCAGACCGAACAGCGTGAGTACCTGGTCGATGGCGTACTGAGAACCTGGAACGGGCCACTGGCCCAGGTCCGCAGCCCGGTGTACCTGAACGGTGCCAACGGCGACGAGCAAGTGATACTCGGCAGCACGCCGCTGCTCGATGCCGACACCGCATTGACCGCCCTCGACGCTGCCGTGCGCGCCTACGACCGTGGCCAGGGATTGTGGCCGACCATGCGCGTGGCCGAGCGCATCCAGCACGTCGAAACCTTCCTCGGGCGCATGCGCGAGCAGCGCGACGCCGTGGTCAAGTTGCTGATGTGGGAAATCGGCAAGAACCTCAAGGATTCGGAAAAGGAATTCGACCGCACCTGCGACTACATCGTCGACACCATCAACGCGCTGAAAGAGCTCGATCGCCGCTCCAGCCGTTTTGAACTGGAACAGGACACCCTCGGCCAGATCCGCCGTGTGCCGCTGGGCGTCGCCCTGTGCATGGGGCCTTACAACTATCCGTTGAACGAAACCTTCACCACGCTGATCCCGGCGCTGATCATGGGCAACACCGTGGTGTTCAAACCGGCGAAACTCGGCGTGCTGCTGATTCGTCCGCTGCTGGAAGCCTTCCGCGACAGCTTCCCGGCCGGGGTGATCAACGTCATCTATGGCAGCGGCCGCGAGACGGTCAGCGCGCTGATGGCCAGCGGCAAGATCGACATCTTCGCCTTCATCGGCACCAACAAGGCCGCCAGCGACCTGAAAAAACTCCACCCAAAACCCCACCGCTTGCGCGCGGCGCTGGGCCTGGATGCGAAGAACCCGGGCATCGTCCTGCCGGAAGTGGACCTGGACAATGCAGTCAGTGAAGCGGTGACCGGTTCGCTATCGTTCAATGGCCAGCGCTGTACGGCCCTGAAGATCCTGTTTGTCCACGAAGACGTGGTCGAGTCTTTCATCGACAAATTCAATGCCAGGCTCGCCAACCTCAAACCCGGCATGCCCTGGGAAAGTGGCGTCGCCCTGACGCCCCTGCCGGAATCGGGCAAGGTCGACTACCTGCACGCACTGGTGGCGGATGCCGAGAGCAAAGGCGCCAGGGTGGTCAACCCCAACGGTGGCGAGGCCCGGGCGTCGTTCTTCTACCCGGCAGTGCTGTACCCGGTCACGCCGCAGATGCGGGTTTATCAGGAAGAGCAGTTCGGCCCGGTCATCCCGATCGTGCCGTACCGTCATCTGGATACCGTGATCGATTACGTGCTGGAGTCGGACTTCGGCCAGCAGTTGAGCATCTTCGGCACCAATCCGGTGGCGGTCGGCCGGCTGGTGGACACCTTTGCCAACCAGGTCGGGCGCATCAACCTCAATGCCCAGTGCCAGCGTGGCCCGGACACCTACCCCTTCAATGGTCGCAAGAACTCGGCCGAAGGCACCCTCTCGGTGCATGACGCACTGCGGGTGTTTTCGATCCGCACGCTGGTGGCCACCAAGTTCCAGGAGACCAACAAGGACCTGATCAGCGAGATCATCAGTGGCCGCAGTTCGAGTTTCCTGACCACCGACTACATCTTCTGAGGAGAGCCAGCCTGAGTACATCCAGAGCCGATCGACTGCCACCGCTGCTGCGCCGATTGCTGCGTCCGTTGCTGGACCCGTACCGGCGCTACCGCCATGCGCGGGTGATCCATGCGGTGCGGGTGTCGCTCGGCTTGCTGGCGACGATCCTGCTGACCACCGGGATCAAACTGCCCCACGGTGAATGGGCGTCGGTGACCATGCTGGTGGTGATCGGCGGCTTGCAGCACCACGGCAACATCGGCAAGAAAGCCGCCGAGCGTGCCATCGGCACCTTGATCGGCGCCGGTGTCGGCCTGGCGCTGGTGGCACAACAGGCCTGGCTCGGAATGCCCTGGCTGACCTATTTCGCGATGTCGGTGGTCTGCGGGTTTTTCTCGTATCACGCCATCGGCAAGGGCGGCTACACCGCGCTGCTGTCGGCGATTACCGTGTTCATCGTCGCCGGGCATGGCGACAACCCGGTCACCGATGGCTTGTGGCGCGGGGTGGATATCCTGATCGGCATTGCCCTGGCCCTGGCGTTTTCCTTCGCCCTGCCGCTGTACGCGGTGTATTCCTGGCGCTACAACCTGGCCGATGCGCTGCGTGATTGCGCGAAAGTCTACGGACGCATCATTGACGGCCAGGCCATCACCGCCGACGAACACCTCAAGCTCATGACGCGCCTGAATGCGGCGATGGTGCAACTGCGCTCACTGATGCCGTCGGTGTCCAAGGAAGTGAAGATTTCCATGACCGAGCTCGATGCCATCCAGCGCAACCTGCGCATGTGCGTCAGCACCCTGGAAATCCTTGGCAATACCCGACCGGATGCCAATGACCCCGAGGCCATGACGCTCCTGCAAACGGCATTGAAAGCCGAACATCGACAGATCCGCGTGCAATTGATCGGCATGGCCCGGGCGTTGAAATCAGGCGCCGCCCAGCGCCTCGATCGGCCCATGGAGGTGCCGCTGGTCAGCCTCGATGCACCGGTCTACAACGCGCTGGACGGTTATCGCCTGCTGACTCAACAACTGGCGGCCAACATCGGCGAGATGCGCCAGCGCCTGGCCAGGAACGCACCGCGCTGGAACATTTGAAGCCGGTGAGGCGGGTTACGGCGTCACCCTGCGCCGAAACTTGAGTGACCAGCCTTGCTGCATACCGGCGGCGGCCAGCAGGATTGCCGCGACGCCGATCCACTGCAGCGGCTCCAGACGATGGCCAAAGGCAAACCAGTCGACGAAAATCGCCGCAATCGGATAGATGAAGGACAGCGCCCCCGTCAGCGCAGTCGGCAGTTTTTGAATGGCGCCGTACAGCAACACATACATCACACCGGTGTGCACCATGCCCAGTGTCACCAGGCTGGCCCATGCGCTCGGCGCCTGCGGCAGTACCGAAAGATTCGCGAATGGCGCGAGCAACAACACGCCGGTGCTGACCTGGATCAGCGCAATCAGGTGCGGTGGCGTCCCCGTCAAACGCTTGATGATCAGCGCGGCAATCGCATAGAGAAACGCCGCGCCCAATGCCAGGGCAATGCCCGTCAGGTAATCGCTACCGCTCTCGCCCTGGCTGCCATGGGCACTGACGATGGCCAGCATCCCGAGAAACGACACGCCCAGCCAGAGCATTTTCTGCGTCGTGATCTTTTCGTTGAGAAACAGCGCCGCCAGCCCGACCAGCATGAACGGTTGAACGTTATAGACGGCGGTGCCGATGGCAATCGACGCCCGGGAATAGGACGCGAACAACAACACCCAGTTGCCGACAATCGCCACCCCGCTGAGCTCGGCGAGCAAAAACGTGGTGCGGGTCAGAATGCCAGGGCGCAGAAAGCCGAAGGCGGCGCAAATCAGCAGCAAGGTGCCGGCACCGAACAAGCAGCGCCAGAACACCACATCCAGTACCGGTTGCCCGGACACCAGCACGAACCAACCGATGGTGCCGGAGATCAGCATGGCGGCCGTCATTTCAAACGAACCGCGGCGTAGGGATTTGTCCATCATCAGACTCCTGTGTTTGTGGCAAAAGTATGCCGATGCACCACAGCGCTACTCCATAGCAAAAAGCAGGCTAAACTCTGAATCGGCCTTTTTTATGAAGGCAGTTTTGAAAAAATGCCTAACAGAGGGTTTCGCCATGACCGATGACATCGACCAAGTGCTGATCACGGCCCTGATGGAAGACTCGCGACGCTCGCTCAAGGCCCTGGCGCAAATCAGCGGCCTGTCCTCCCCCAGTGTTGCCGAACGCCTGCGCCGCCTGGAAGAACGTGGCGTGCTCAAGGGCTACACCGTTGAAATCGACCCGAAAAGCTTCGGTTATCAACTCCAGGCCATCGTGCGTATTCGCCCGTTGCCGGGCCAGTTGCAAGAAGTGGAGCGGCAAATCATGGCCATTCCCGAATTCACCGAGTGCGACAAGGTGACCGGCGACGACTGTTTCATCGCACGCCTGCACGTGCGCTCGATGGAACAACTGGACACCCTGCTCGACCGCCTCAACACCCACGCCGAAACCAACACGGCCATCGTCAAGAAAACCCCGGTCAAGCGCCGGTTACCGCCCATGGCGTGAGTGATATTTGCTTCAGGCTGAAGTAGATTGATGGTTTCCGGCGAAGGATTGACGGCATGAAAATTCAGGCAATGCTACTGGCGGCAATGATGCTTGCGGGTTGCGGCACGATTCAGACGGTTGTGCGCAGTGACGAAGTGGCCTCGAAAAGTCTCCAGAAACAAAAGAGTTACTGCGGTGCGGTACCGCGAATCTACAGCGGCGTGACCTACGACTTCTGCTACCTCAACGCGCCCCTCGAAAACGGTCGGGATGCGCAGGTACATGGCCCCGCCCCCGCCATCGTGCTGCTCGACGTGGTCGTGTCCGGCGCATTGGACACCTTGCTGCTGCCCTACACCCTCTACCGCCAGCAAGCCGACGGCAGCATTGTCATTACCGAATAACCCTGGATTCCAGGCAATAAAAAACCCGCCTGAGCGGGTTTTTTACTTCAAGGCCGACGATCAATCGTCACGGCCCATGATGCCGAACAGCTGCAACAGGCTGACGAACAGGTTGTAGATCGATACATACAGGCTGATGGTGGCCATGATGTAGTTGCGCTCGCCGCCATGAATGATGGCGCTGGTCTGGAACAGAATGCAGACCGAGGAGAACAGCACGAAACCTGCGCTGATCGCCAGTTGCAGACCGCTGATCTGGAAGAACATGCCCGCCAGCGTCGCACCCAGCAGCACAAAGAAGCCTGCCGTGATGAAACCGCCAAGGAAGCTCATGTCCTTGCGGGTGATCAGCACATAGGCCGACAGGCCGCCGAACACCAGCGCGGTCATCGCGAAGGCCGAGCTGACCACTTCAGCGCCGCCCTGCATACCCAGGTAACGGTTGAGGATCGGGCCGAGCAGGAAACCCATGAAACCGGTCAGGGCAAATGCCGACACCAGGCCCCAGGCCGAATCACGGAGTTTGTTGGTGAGGAAGAAAAGACCGTAGAAGCCGATCAGCACCACGAAAACGTTCGGGTAGCCAACACGCATCTGCTGGGCAACGTAGGCCATTACACCGCTGAATGCGAGGGTCAGGGCGAGCAAGCCGTATGTGTTGCGCAGGACGCGGCTAACCTCTAGCTGCTCAGCCTGCACGCTGTTATTAACTGCGTAATCCTGTTCGCGCATGGCGACACTCCTGTTGGTTTGAAACGTTCAGTCGCAAAGATCATAACAGACGCTCTGTAACTAGCTATGCAGAGAGTTTGACAGTGTGTTTCATTCAGGTATTATGGCGCCCGCAACGCAAACGGAGGTGTGGCCGAGTGGTTTAAGGCAACGGTCTTGAAAACCGTCGACTGTAACAGGTCCATGAGTTCGAATCCCATCGCCTCCGCCATCTTTATACGACAAAGCCCTGATTATTCAGGGCTTTGTCGTTTCCGGGGTTTGGCGAATACACGACCACACTCAAAGCATGACAAAACCCTCCCGATTTCCCGCCTTCCTACATCCTGCCCCCCGATAATGGCTTGACGATCATCAAACTGCACGGTGCCCGGTTCAACACACTCTCGGCGGTATCGCCGATAAAGCCCTCAGGCCCATGGTGATAAGCCGTGCCCAGCACCACCATGTCGAAAGCATGCTGTTGAGCGAACCGCGCGATTACCTTGTGGGGGGAGCCCGTCAATAAATGTCGGTGGGCATCCTTGATGCAGTAGCGCTCGGCAAGCACATCGAAAGCCTCTTGTTGGGCATCCTCGATAGCGTTTCTCAAATTCTCATCAAGACTGCCTGTCGGTACACTCATCGGCGCATCGCTTATCTCTGACCAACGACTGACGTTAAGCAAGTGCAACTGCGCACCGCAACTGGCCGCCAGAGTAGAGGCCAGGTCAAGTATTCGGTCATTCAATCCCTGAGTGAGTTCCTCTAGATGGGACAGATCGATCGCCGCGAGAATTTTCAAGGGCTTGGGATTTTGGGCGCTGGTCACCAAGTGCAGGTGGGTCGGACACTCGCGTAGCAATCGCCAGTCCACGGGCCGATGAAAGGCACGGTCAAGCGCCGGCACATAATGGGTGTCCTTGATCACCAGGTCCGGAAGAAAATCGTTCACGTATTCCAGCAGGTTTGTCAGGCTCGACCTGGCCCAGACCACTTCGGTGGTCACCTGTATGCCGCTGCATCGTTGAAACCGGGCCTGCTGCTCCAGCCAATGACGGTGAACCTGCAGATAGCCTTCTCGTGCCTGTGCCATCGCGTCATGGTCAAGCAGACCGGCTACCGCCAGGGCCTGGACATAATCGAACGCGACAATGTGCAATAAGGCACCGGTTGCACCAGCCAAGGCATGTGCACGCTCAAACGCCGGGGTCAGGGTCATTTCGCTGGGTGCTATCAATAGAATGCGTTTGAGTTTGAGCATCACATACCTCGCCCTGAAACCTGCCTGATTGCAAACCCGCCTGGCTGTCGAGCCTTGTGTCAAACGTTTGTTACTTCGAGCGAACTCGTGACTGCAGCCAGCAAAAAGTCCTGTCGACTTGTTGCGACCGGAAAGCGGCAGTTCGATTATTTGGCGTTATACCGTGGGGGATCTGACTTTTATCAACTAATCAACAGCTATCGTTAACGGAGCGACTGGCTTTCGATGACTTAAACCCTTGTTGATTCAGCTCAACGATTTTCCGGCTTCCTCGCGTAGAACTACGCAGATGCACTGCCTCCCCTATCGCTGGAGATTTGCCATGCTGGCAGTCACGCTGATCAATACGCTGGTGGTGGTCATCGCCGTAGTGATCCATTACGAATGCCTGTTACGCCTGAATGACTGGCTGCCCCGGCTCAAGGTGTGGCACCGCTTCAGAATCGTGGTTGGCGTATTCGGCGCCCTCCTGGCCCACGCCATAGAGGTCTGGTGCTTTGCGCTGGTCTATTACCTGATGTTGCACTCAGGGGGATGGGGCAGCCTGACGGGTAACTTCGACGGTTCGCTGATGGACTGCGTTTACTTTTCCTTTACGACTTACACGACCATCGGCTTCGGCGATATTTCGCCTGTGGGCAACCTCAAATACTTGACCGGTCTACAAGCCCTTACCGGGCTGGTGCTCATCACATGGACCGCATCCTTCCTGTTTCTGGAAATGCAAAAGTACTGGAAGCGCAAATAATCCCCTCTCTGACTCGTATCAGACTCAACTGACGGTCTGGATCAAGTCTGGTACGGACAGGATCCAGACCGCCAGAACGCAGCAGGACTTGTCCACGCCATGGGACTGGACTCTGCCCATCACGATCACATCCACATTGTGTTCATTGGCAAACTCACTCGACACCGTCACCGGGCCGCCCATGTCCGCCAGAAGAGCGGCCGAGATATCACAGGCATACAGCAAATGCAGCTCGGCGTTGCACTGCATCGCAAGGCTGCAAGCCTGCTTGATGATTCGGTCGTTCAATTCATTGTCGGTAGACTCGACATCCGGTACCTCGACCGCTGCTACTACCTTGCGAGGCAAAACGAAGCTGCTCCCGCCCACCAGAAAAACCGGCACCGGACAGTGACGCAATAAGTGCCAATCCAACGGTGTGAAGAAGGCTCGCTTGAGTACTGTGGCCATTACCGGCTCAGCCTGGACGTCATGTGCCTGCAGTTGCCCGGCACACGAAAAATCGCTCTTGAACTTCTCCGCTAGCGGATCAGGCCACCAACAGGTTTTTCTCGATTCTGAGCGCCTGCAGCGCTCATGACTTGATTTACATCAACGCTCAGAAAGTACGTATTGACTGAATGACGCACAGGCAATGGGCATTGGTCCAGCAGACGCAACGAGGCATTCACCCGTTCGTCTATTACATCCACTATAAGTTGGAACAAAGGGTGGCCTGGGCTGCTAGCGCGTATGCTGATCCTATTCGTGCGGAGACATGTCATGTCTGAAGCCATGCAGATTCAAAGTCAAAACCTCAAGTCTGCATGTTCCAACTGCAGCGTCCTGGAGCTGTGCCTGCCGCTTGGCCTGACCGGTCCGGAAATCGAACGTCTCGACACACTGATCGTGCAACGATTCAAGGTCAAAAAGGGCGCAACGCTTTACCGCGCGGGCGACCCGTTGCGTTCGCTGTATGCGGTGAGAATCGGTTCGTTCAAGACCAGCGTGCTGTCGGTCGATGGTCGCGAGCAAGTCACAGGGTTCCAAATCCCCGGCGAAATGCTTGGTCTGGATGCCATCAGCACCGATCTGCATGCGTGTAATGCCGTTGCTTTGGAAGATAGCGAGGTCTGCCCCATCCATTTTGCTCACCTGGAAAAACTTGCCCGGGAACTGCCTTCGTTGCAGCACAACCTGAACAAAATCCTCAGCCGGGAAATCGTTCGCGATCACGACATGCTGATGATGCTGGGCAACATGAACGCGGATGAACGACTGGCCGCTTTTCTCCTCAATTGGTCGCAGCGCTTGAATACCCGCGGTTATTCGTCCAGCAGCTTTGTGCTGAAAATGCGTCGGGAGGAAATTGGCTCCTACCTGGGCCTGCGCCTTGAAACCATCTGTCGGGGCATCGCGCACCTGCGAGACCAGGGACTGGTGGAAATAAGCGGCCGCGACGTCAAGATCCTGAACATGGACGGGCTCAAGCAACTGAACGTGGGCTGCCATCGCAACCTCCACTGACACCTGAAGCCTGGAGAATCTTCATGCGTGCCATGGTGCTGGCTGGCGCTGTTGCGCACAGGTCAGTTCAACGGTGCGATAGCGCTCACTCCCTGGCACGCGACCTGACCACCAACAGACTGCCCGGCACAGAGTACAACGCCCGCTCGGTGTTGCTGCCGATCAACCGATCGAGCCCCACCCGATTCGCAGTCCCCATCACCACGACATCGGCCAGGTATTGCTCGACAAACTCACTGATCACCGGCACCGGCAGTCCCATGACGAAATGCCGTCGCTCCGCTGGCACCCTGTAGCGCTGCGCCAGTGCAACAAACGCCTGGTGCAAGGATTGACGCAGCTCTTCGCTCAGATCCACGCCCCAACCGCCCCCGGCCAATGGCGCGTCGCTGTTGAAAGCCGGCGACAGGTCATAGGCGTAGAGCAGGTGCAACGGCGCATCGCATTGCAGGGCCAGGGCGTTAGCGGTCTGAATGATGGTGTCGTTCAAACCGCTCAATTGTGTCGACGGATCGAACGGATCCACTGCTGCCACGATTCGGTGCGGCAAGCTGTAACGAACGTGGTTGACCAGATGCACGGGGATCGGGCATTCACGCAACAAGTGACAATCAAGCGGGGTGATGAACACTCGCTTGAGCACAGGCTCAAGGGTTACATCCTTGATCAACAGGTCGGGTTTGAGATCCTCGACCGTCTTCAAGATATCCAGCAGTGCATGGGTGGTGAAGACGGCCTTGACCGTCACCTGCAGCCCCAGGTCGCTGAGTCGATCGAGCTCTTCGGCCTCCCAGCGGCGGTAGCGACGCAAATACCGCTGTTGCTCTGCGTCATCGACTTTTTCTTGCCATAAATGCACCACCGGTGCCGGTTCGACAAAGGCCCGTACATCCAGTACGGCCCCGGCTGCCTTGGCCAATGCGACGGCACGCAGCTGGGCGGGAGACTGATGCAGGTTTTGATCAGCGATCAGCAGAAAACGTTGATATTGCCCCATCACACACCTCCGTTCGACTCCGGTCGTACAGTGCCGGGATGCTTTCAAGACTGCGCTCTATCACCTGGCGCGGTTTGATTTACATCAAGCCCACGCAAACCGGTGCCGCCGGCACAGCTGTCTGATCCAGATCAGATTCAAACGTCGCCAGCGGAGTAGAAAAGAACTCAAACGCGAATTTTCTTCCGCATGCCAATCTTGCAAACCGCACTGGAGGAACACCCCATGCTTACCGTCAAAGACCACAACGATCGGGCCGCGGCCACCTATGCCGCGGTCGACGGCCAATACTGGATAGAAGCGCTCAGGGACGGTCGCCACGTTTTGATCCGACCACTGGCGCAGAAGGATCGCGACCGTGAATACGCCTTCATCAAACGGCTGTCTCCCGAATCCAGTCATATGCGCTTTCTCGCGCAGATCAGCGAACCCGGCGCTGCGATGCTCGATCAGTTGATGGACACGGACAATAAACAGCGTGTGGCCTATGTCGCCCTGGTCCATGAAAAAGGGGATCTGGTCGAGATCGGCATCAGCCGTTACGCGGCCACCCGCGAGCATGAGTGTGAATGTGCCGTCACGGTCGCCGATGAATGGATGCATCTGGGGCTGGGCACGTTGTTGATGGAGCATCTGATCAAGGCGGCGCGCAAAAACGGCTTTCGCCAGATGTATTCGGTGGACGCCTCCAGCAATACCCCCATGCGCGACCTGGCCAAGGCGCTCGGATTCGAGACGCACAATGATCCCGACGACAGCCGTCAGGTGATCCATCGTCTTTACCTGTAGAACAAACGCTGCGCGATGTTCCGGCCACCGGTTCGTCGCGGGGCGATCCAGCCCTCAGGATTGCAGCATTCTTCCCGGCTTGATCGCCAGCACACTGCACGGCGCCCGATGCAGCAGGTGCTCGGCGGTGGTTCCGATTAATTTGCTCAGGCCCTTGTGCTGTACCGTGCCCATGACAATCACATCGGTACGGTGGTCCGAGACGAATTCACAGATACTCGGCACGGGTGCCCCCACTATGAAGTGACGACGCTGCGGTGACACGCCGTGGCGTTCAGCGATGGCCGCAAATGCCTCATGCTGAGCCGCTCCCAACATTTCATGGATCCCGCTGGCCAGCGGCAATGCGCCAATGCCCATGTCCTGGACATATATAGCCGTCCAGTCATACACATGCAGCAACTCAAGACTGGCATCACAGACCGCCGCCAGTTTCGCCGCGGCGCTGATAATCTGGTCGTTGAACACAGGGTCCTGATCTTCATCGCGCAACACATCAATGATGGCCAGCACGTTGCGTGGTCGGGCATTCAGCGCAGTCGTCACCAGATGCACCGGCACAGGACAATCGCGCAGCAGCTGCCAATCCAGCGGTGTAAAAAATACTCGCTTGTACGCCGACTCTTCCTGGGCGTCCTTGATGATCAGCGCCAGCGGCATCTCAGTGATGAAGTTCAGAATCTCCTCATAAGGATGCTGTACCCACACCACTTCGCTGGTGACCTCGACACCCTGCTTGCTCAACAATCCGGCTTGATCCACGAGCCATTGGCGATGGGTTTGCAGATAGCCGTCCCGAGCCCGATTGAATTGTTCCGGGGCGAACAACCCGGCCACCGCCAGGGCCTGGGAATAGTCGAACGCCACGATATGCAACGGCAATTGCATCGCGAGCGCCAGCGCAGCAGCCCGGTCGAATGCCGGTGTCCGAGTCATGGCTGAAGGAGCAATCAAGAGTAAACGCTGAGATTGCGTCATGGGGCACCTCGGCACGCGGCCATTTCAATCCGGGAGTAGACCCACAGATTGATTGCTCCTTGTTCCGACCACTTGATTTTTATCAGTTGCGCACGCGATATCCATCAGAACAGCCCCATACCCGCCCATAACGCCAGGGTCAGCAACACCTGGCCCCGGATCACGCAAGCGGCGAAGCGGCGCTGCCCCTGCCAGGCTAGCGCCGCTTGGCCAGACATGGGGCGCCTCGATACGCGCCGTGAGCTGGCCAACAAATGCCTGTGCTTCTCCCAGAGTGTTGAAGTTCACTTTCAAGGCATCCATGCACACAACCCAGCAATGGCTTGCCGGTTTTGCCTTGATATCAATGATCATAGAGTCCTCCGTACTGCTTCGAGAATGCATGGTCCAGTTCCTTTCGACGAATACAGCCGCTCTCATGGTTGGCGTGGTGCTCCCTCCTCCACCGTACGTATGCCGCAGTTCAGCATGAGCCCAAAGATTGCGCCGGGGAGTCGGACGAAAAATTGATAACGGTCAACAATTTCGTCACTGGACGAAGCCCGGACAACCGCACGTCGGGCAACGCCATCCGTTCCCTTCCATTTGACAAAGATCAAACCCGGCGCCCCGAACAGCGGCAGGCTAGGGGCAAGCGATTGCGCGACTACCTACCGGAGATCTGTCATGTCCGATCAATTACGCTTCATGTTGGTCGTTTCGCCGTTGATGGAAAACAGCCCCGTCTTCGACCGGGCCGCTGCCTTGGCCAAGGCTTCAGGTGCTGCCCTGCACATCGTGGCGTTCGATTATCTTGAAGGGCTGGCGACTGCCGGATTGGTCAATGGACAGGCGCTGGAACAGATGCGGCTGGGCTATGTCGAGCGCCATCGTCAGTGGCTCGAAGACCAGGCCCGCCCGTTGCGCAAGATCGGTGTGCACGTCACCACGGAGGTCGTCTGGGTCGAAAGGCCTTTGCAGGAAATCCTCATTCATCTCAAAGAACAGCCGATGGCCGTATTGATCAAGGCGCTGGAACACGAATCGCTGCTGTCACGCCTGATGTTTACGCCGTTGGATATCCACCTGCTACATGAATGCCCGGTGCCCCTGCATTTTGTCAGTCATGTGCACAACGCTTTGCCGCGCAAGATCGTCGCCGCCGTTGACCCTTTCCATTCTGATGGCAAATACGAAGGCTTCAACGACAGCATTCTGCGCGAGGCCTCCAAACTGGCGAGCACCTGTAATGCAGAACTGGACGTGATCTACGCCCATGACCTTTCCAGCATCAGTGCGGACGAATTCGGTTTCAGCAATGGATCGGCGTTTTTCTCCTCGGGAAAAGCCAAGTCGCTGTTCGAAGCGCAGGCTGATGCGTTTCGCGAACTTTCTGAGCGCAACGGTATCCCGCCGGAGCACCAGCACATGATCATGGGCAGTCCAGTCAAGGTGCTATCCAGCTACGCGCAGACCTGCGACATCGATGTGATTGTCATGGGGCGCATTGGTCATCGCGGCATGGAGCGGCTGGTTGGCAGTACGGTGGAACATCTGCTGTACAAGTTGCCCTGCAGCGTGTGGGTGGTTTCCCCGGAAAAAATCTGAATGTTCGATGACGCGCTTGTTTCATCGTTTAGCGTTTTCCAGGTACGGCAATTTATGCCACGGATAGCCCTTCGCGCTGAGTTGAAAGGCGTAATCGAATAAACGCTTCATGTACTCGCCATCGAATTTCCGATCGTGCGCAAAGTTAAAGTCGGAGCCAATGTACGCAAGATTGAAATCCGCCCCATCCTGTTGCGCCATACGGTAGATACGCTCCAGGTCGCTGATCCCCTGGGTTTGAATCAAGGCGCTGATGGCCCGGCCGCCGATGCTCAATGTGCGGCGCTTGGTCCCGGACCACTGCGGCTCCAGTGTCCCGTTACGAATGACATAGAAATGTCGGTCGAATCGCAACGGTGCTCCGGTGGCTTTGCTCAGCGCCATCACGGTGCTGGGTGGGTAAAGAAACACTTGGGTGATGACCCCTCCGTCCACGTGCATTTCCTGGAACTGTTTGCCGTCAACGTCCACATCAATCATGACGGGTGAGACTGCACCGGGAATGCTCATTGACGCGAGCATGATGTTGCGAAAGAGGTCGAGCGCTCCCGGTGCCTGGCTTGCGGCAATCGCGCCCATGTTCCAGGTGACGGGCCGCCCCGAATCAAGGTCGGTTGTGCCGATCAGCAGGATTCGTCCTTTGGCGTACTCCGTCGCGATCGCC
The DNA here is from genome assembly GCF_002934665.1 of Pseudomonas laurylsulfatiphila. Lineage (GTDB taxonomy): Bacteria > Pseudomonadota > Gammaproteobacteria > Pseudomonadales > Pseudomonadaceae > Aquipseudomonas > Aquipseudomonas laurylsulfatiphila. The sequence goes on from NZ_NIRS01000002.1 coordinate 461,126, forward strand.
GCAAGAATCTGTGCCGTGACGTATTTTGCGATGAGCCGCGACAGTGGCTTGCTGTCCGCTATACCGTCGCTGGCGAAACGGGTTAATACGTTTCGTGAATGAAAAATGTCTTTGGGACCGATTGCGTTGGAGACATGCCGAATCACGCTGTCGTAATCGGACCCCAGGTAAGCGAACGGAGCGACCAGGGCACCCGCGCTAATGCCGGTGACGACCTTGAACTGGGGGCGAGTCCCATGCGTCGTCCATCCCGCAATCAGTCCCGCTGCGAAGGCGCCCGCATCGCCGCCACCGGAAACCGCCAGCATATTGGCCAGCGGAAGGATATGGTTCGACTTCCCGGCCTTGGCAAGCTCCTCGCTCTCACGCTTGTTGGACTGAACCGCATCCTCAATGAAAGGCGTCAGGTCGTGGTCCAGCCTGTAGCGAGCATTGGGAATGCCGGGGATGACCGCTCTTTCCGTCAAGGTTGGCGGAACAGCGTCACGACGTGGCAGACACGCTTGAAGAAACATGTCCAGAGTTGAGGCGCCAGGTCTGAGCGGGAATGGTTTCAAAGCGCGTCTCCAGCCCTTGCCTTCGTCAGCAAGCGCTCATCATCGCCGAGAGAGGCCCTACCCCTGGTGCTCGAGATGACTACACGCCAGCCCCGCCTGCGGCACTTCATTCGAACGCCGGGCTGCTCATTCTGCGCTCCTTTACCTGATAAAAAAACTCATTGGCCACGCGCGCCAGGTTTTATACGAAGCCATTGGACTCACCAGGTTAAAGGGCAGAGCGTAATATTCAACAAGCCGGGTTGGAGCGCCTGATGAAAGAGCATGGTTTCAATAACCAGCATAAGATGTGTCAGAACCTCTAGCTCGTCAGTGACAACCCACCATTAGAACAGGACGTTGTATTTATTGTTGGCGATATTCAGTGTTGCCATAACCCTGACAGAACTATCGGCGTAGAACTTCTGGACAATGCCGTCATATACACAGAGCACAACCCCTTCGCCGGATACGTATGAACTACCGTTATCCACCAATACCAAGTTGTGCACGCCGTAACTACGAGTGATATCTGGCTTGAGCCTGTTGCAGATGGCCAGATGATCAGGTTCGCCAGCAATGGCGACAAGGGGGGCAAGCAGGGTCAACAGGATGAGTGACTTTTTCACTTTGGCTCGCCTTAACGCACATTTAGTTTGAATCTGACAGGCTCGGCATTCAGCAATACTGCAGACACAACAGGCGCACATGAATATATATTTCCACCCGGGTGTCGGAGCAAATGCAAGATACCCGTGATTAGCTGCCTTAAAGTTCATGGCGCCGGATGGTAATTTTGGCTTGACTACCTGTCAATATGCGATATCTGCTAGATTTTTATGCGACACAAGACCATTAAATACAAAACTGACTGTTTAATTATTGGAAAATAAATAATAAATCCGACAAGCCAACCAGGTTAATGCAGAGCTTCAATCGTCAAGATCAGTGAATCCCCAGAAGCACGAAGCTCCTGCTCCCGAATCGATCACAGGAGATACTTTTCTGCCGTAGAAACCGTGGCCGACTCTTGATCGGCCAGGCCCGATGGGGGTTATGGGGCGGTAAACACAGGCTCACCCAGATTCAACATCAATCGATTGGCCCAGGCGAAAATCGCAATCGCGTGGATCAGATCCAGGACCTGTGCATCGTCCAGCCCTTGTTCGCGCAGTGTTTGGATGTGCCCGGCATTCAGCGAGGCTGGCTCAAGGGTCAGGTCGATGGCGAACCGCACAATGGCCCTTTCGCGATCTGTCGTGCCGGCCGTTGCCGGGTCGGCAAACACCTCGCTGATCACGTCGTTGCGCTTGGCCAGTTGCTCGAAGCGTTGTGCATGCACCGAGGCGCAGTACACGCACCGATTGATCCGCGACACCACGGTACTCGCGAGTTCGCGCTCGGCACGGGACAATCCGCCGGGTGCATACATGATGGCGTTGAATGCCTGTGAGCGCTGGCGAAGGATGTCCGGATGATGGGCCAGTGTCAGGTAGTAGTCCGACGTCATGGCCTGCGGATGACTCTCTTGCAGCACGGCCACTTGCTCGTCCGTAGCGTTGTTGAGGTCGACCGTAGGCAGCCAGGCTTTCCAGCCGAGCACTTCGTTGGTGAAGCCATTGCTGCGAATCAGTTCGCTCATCAGGCGGCTCCCGCGGACTGCAACGCGCCGAGCCCGGCGGCCAAACGCACTTGATAGGACAGGAAGGCAATCAACTGCGCCAGCACGACAATTTCAGCCGTGCTCAGGCCTTCGTGTTGAAGCGCTTGCAACGCCACCTGATCGCCATTGACGGGTGATTCGATCAGCGTGCGAGTGAACCCCAGGATCACCCGCAGACGAGCGTCTTCCAGCGTTCCGATGGCGCCGGAATCGACCGCGGCGTGTACGGTTTCATCCAGGCCCAGTGCCTGTAATTGCTCGAGGTAATGTGCCGTGAGTGTCGCCTGCGGTGTCAGTCGCGCGGCGTAGTAAGCCACCCACAGGCGCTCACCCAATGACAGGTTGTTTTCCAGTGCCGGATCAAAAAACAGATCCTGGCTGCCTTGCGTGGCCGAGGCCACTTTGGCCCGGGCATGGCGCATGGCGTGCAGATGTGTACCCGTCTGGATGTCCAGCAAACGGTCGAGCAAATCCGGCTCGGCGATGTGTTCAGCGGTCGAGGTCATGACAATTCCTATAGGGCTGTTGGCGAGCATTGCGCGCAGAGCCCGGTGGGCCCTGGCGCAAACCGGTTCAAGGCAGTTCGGTGACCATGGTCGCCGCCGTGCGGTCGCTGACCAGCGGTTCGACTTTCAGGCCTTTGCGTGCGGCCCAGATGTTCTGGTAGTGGAACAGCGGGATGATGCCGACGTCATCGCTGACCACCTTGACCGAGTCCTGGAGGATCTTGCGGCGCCTGGCTTCATCAAACTCGGCGGTCGAATCCACCAACGCCTTGTCCACCAGCGGGTTGCTGTAACGACCCCAGTTGGAGGCGCCCTGCCCTTTGCTGCTGTCCACCGTGGTCAGAATGTTGGTCAGCGCATACGCCGCTTCCCCGGTGCCGTTGCCCCAGGCAATCACGCTGACCGCCAGTTCATTCTTGTTGGCCTTGCCGGCATACACCGCCCACGGCAACACTTCGAGCTGGACCTTGACGCCGATCCGCGACCAGAACTGCGCCACCGCCTGCATCGCTTCCGGCGCCTGCGGATAGCGGTCGCCGGGTACATGCACGGTCAATTGGAAGCCGTCCGGGAAGCCTGCCTGCGCCAACAGTTCCTTGGCCTGTTTCGGGTCGTACGCAATGTTCTTCACGTCCGGGTTGTAGCCGAAGGTGTTGGCCGGCATCCATTGATTGGCCTCGGTGACGGTGCCTTGCATGATGCGTTCATCGATGGCCTGGCGGTTGATCGCCAGAGACAACGCCTTGCGCACACGCACATCACGCAGCGGGTTCTCGGGCAGCGGCTGGCCGGCGTTATCACGAATGAACTCGTTGGGGCCTTCGCGAAAGCTTGGCTGGATGATCAGCGCACGCAGGCCTTGGTAGGCGTAGACATTGACCCCCGGGGTGTTGCGCAGACGCTCGACATCGGTCGGCGAAACCTTGTCGATCACGTCCACGTCACCGGCCAGCAACGCGGCAGTGCGGTTGGCGGCGTTGGCGATGAAGCGGTAGTCGACCTTGTCCCAAGTCGGCTTGGCGCCCCAATAGCTATCGTTGCGCTCGAAGATCGTCCGGTCACCCGGCACGTAGGAGACGAAACGGTACGGCCCCACGCCAATCATGGCCTTGCCCGAGTTGTAATCGGCGCTGCTGGCATCGGCGCCGGCGTGGCGACTGACGATGTAGATCGAATCAACATCCGGCAGCAGGTTCGCGTTGGGGGTGCGGGTCTTGATAATCAGCGTGTGATCGTCTTTGGCCTTGACCGACTCCACGGTACGTGTGGACCCGGCATAAGAAGCCACGCTGCCCGGCACATTGCGGGCACGCTCGAACGAGAACACGAAGTCATCGGCGGTCAGCGGCGTGCCGTCCTGCCATTTGACGTCGTCGCGCAGGGCGAACTCCCAGGTGGTGTCATCGATGACTTTCCAGCTCTTGGCCAGGCCCGGCAGGGTCTTGTTGTCGCGGCGACTGACCAGCGATTCGAAGGCATGCAGCGCCACCGAACGGTCACCGGCGTAGTTGTTCAGTTGCGGATCAAGCGACGAAACAGGATCGGCATAACCGATGCGCAGGGTCTGCGCGGCAGCACTGCCGGTCGCGAGGATAAGGGCCGAGGTCAACAGTGAACGAACAAGTGGTTTCATGGGTAATTCCTTGTACGCAATGGCAATGGGCATGACGAACGTCTTAGCGCTCGCTCAAAAGTGGTCGTTGAGGTGACACGCACTGAGGTGGTTCGGCGAAACCTCCCTGAGCGCTGGAGCTTCGTTGCGGCAGCGCGCTGACGCGTGCGGGCAACGAGGGTGGAAATGACACCCGGCGGGCGGGTTCAGCGGGCTGGGGATTTCCCCTTTGATCGCGTCATAACGGGTACTGCGGACATCAAAACGCGGGATCTGCGCCAACAACGCCTGGGTGTAGGGATGGTTGGCGCGGGCAAACAGGTCATCGACTGACGCGCTCTCCACCACCCTGCCCAGGTACATCACCACTACGCGGTCGCACAAGTGCTCGACGACGCCCAGGTCATGGCTGATGAACAGATAGGTCAGGCCCAGTTCATCGCGCAGATCCATGAACAGATTGAGAATCTGCGCCTGAATCGACACGTCCAGCGCCGCCACTGACTCATCGCAGACCAGCAGTTGTGGCTGCACCGCCAGCGCTCGGGCAATGCCGATGCGCTGACGTTGACCGCCGCTGAACTGGTGCGGATAGCGCTGACGCAGCTGCGGGCTAAGCCCGGCGCGTTGCAGTTGCGCACTGACGTAATCGTCAAAACCCTGCTTGTCGGTGAGCCCGTGCAGCAGCGCGCCCTCGCCCACGATCCGGTCGACCCGCAGACGCGGATTGAGGCTCGACGACGGGTCCTGAAAGATCATCTGCACCTTCAGGCGCACGGCCTGGCGCTCATCGGCGGTCATGTTGTCGAGGGATTGGCCGTCCACCCACGCACTGCCCGACGACACAGGCAACAGCCCCGCCACCATGCGCCCCAGGGTTGATTTGCCGCAGCCGGATTCGCCGACCAGGCCCACCACTTCGCCACGGGCGATGCGCAAGTCCACGCGATCGACCGCCTGGGTCACCGGCCTTGGGCGCGTCAGGTGTAACCGTTGCAGCCAATGCCGGACTGAATGTTGATCCACTGGCTTGCCGAAGGTTTTGCTGACCTGGCGCAGTTCAATGAGGGGGACTTGATCAGTACGCATGGGCGGCTCCCGGATGAAAACAACGAACCGTCCTGCCTGGTTCGACCTCGCGTGGTTCAGGACTCTGTGCGCAGGCCTGCGACGCTCGCGCACAGCGCGCGGCGAATGCACAGCCTGCAGGCATCGACAGCAAGTCCGGCGCCATCCCGGGAATCTGTCGCAGGCGCTGACCGCGCTGGTTGCGGCTTGGCAGGCTGTCGATCAAACCCTGGGTGTAGGGGTGTTGCGGACGATCAAGCACGTCGGCGACCGAACCCTGTTCGACGATGCGTCCGGCGTACATCACGGCCACGTCGTCGGCCAGCCCAGCCACCACCGACAGGTCATGCGTGATCCAGATCAGCGACGTGCCCTGCTCGCGCACCAGTTTCTGCACTTCACTGAGGATCTGCGCCTGGATCGTCACGTCCAGCGCTGTGGTGGGCTCATCGGCAATGATCAGGTCAGGTGAATGCAGCAGCGCGATAGCAATCGCCACCCGCTGACGCATGCCGCCGGACAACTGATGGGGATAGGCGCGCAGACGCTCTTCAGGGCTGGCAATGCCCATCAGCGCCAAGGTGCGGCTGGCGTGTTCACGCGCGTCGCGCTTGCTCAGTGGACGATGGGCACGCACCGCTTCAATCATTTGCGTGTCGACCCGCAGCACCGGGTTGAGGGTCATCATCGGATCCTGAAAAATCATCGCGATCCGATTGCCTTGCAAAGCGCGCAGTTGAGAACCCGACAGTTTTGTGAGGTCACGGCCTTTGAACAACACCTGACCGCCACTGATACGACCGGGCTCATCCACCAGCCCGAGAATGGAAAACCCGGTCACCGATTTACCCGACCCGGATTCGCCCACCAGCCCCAGGATCCGCCCCGGCTGTACACGCAACGACAGGTCGCGCACCGCCGGCAGCACGCCTGCCCGGGTGTAGAACGAGGTGCAAAGCCCCCGCACCTCCAGGGTTGGCTGCTCGGCAGCCGACGGTGGTAAAGACACTTCAGGCTGGCTCATCGCTGTAACCTCGGGTTCAGGACATCGCGCAACCGGTCACCGACCAGATTGATGGCGACGATGGTGATCAACAGCGCCAGCCCCGGAAACAGGCTGATCCAGTATTCGTTGCTGAGCATGTACTGGAAGCCGTTGGCGATCAGCAGGCCCAGGGAAGGCTCCGTGACCGGCACACCGAGGCCGAGAAACGACAAGGTCGCTTCCAGCGTGATCGCGCGAGCGATCTGCAAGGCGCCGATGACTATAAGCGGCGGCAGGCAGTTAGGCAGGATGTGCCCGACGACGATGCGCCACGGACCAATACCCTGCCCCCGTGCGGCGTCAACGTATTCGCGGCGACTTTCGGTCAATGCCTGGCCGCGGGCGGTGCGGGCGTAATAGGCCCACTCCAGCAGGACCAGCGTGAGCATCACATTGCCGACACCCTTGCCGAGCCAGGCGAGGATCATCAGCGCCATGAGAATCACCGGGAACGACAACAGCAGATCCACCAGACGCATCAACAAAGCGTCCACCCAACCGCCGGCATAGGCCGAGACCAGCCCCAGCAGCGTACCGATCAAGGCGGCGATCAACGCCGAACCGATGCCCACCCACAAACTGATCCGCAAGCCATACAGAATGGCTGAGACCAGATCGCGGCCTTGACCATCGGTGCCGAGCCAGTAGGTATAGCCGCTGTCCATGTTGGCGCTGCCCGGCGCCAGGCGTGCATCCAGTACGTTGAGCTGCATCAGGTCGTAGGGGTTTTGCACCACGATCCACGGGGCCAACACCGCGACCAGCACGATGGCCAGCAACACCAGCAGACCCACTACGGCGGTCGGCGAATTCATGAACTCGACGGCCACCCTCCTCCACGGCGACTGGGCCTGTAGACACACGCGGGTCGTCAAGACTTTCTGAACGGCATTCATCGGGAGGCCTCGATACGCACGCGGGGGTCGAGCAGGTAGTACAAGCCGTCGACAATCAGGTTAAGCACGACGAAGATCACCACGACCACCATCAGATAGGCCACCACCACCGGACGATCCAGGGTGTTGATGCTGTCCAGGATCAGCTTCCCGGCGCCGGGCCAGGAAAAGATGCTTTCGGTGACCACGGCGTAGGCAATCGTCGACCCCAACTCCATCGCCAGCACCGTGACCAGGGGAATCATGGTGTTGCGCATGACGTGCATGCACATCACCCGCATCGGTGACAGGCCCTTGGCCCGTGCGAACTTGACGAACTCCTGTGGCAGCACTTCCCGAACGCCGGCGCGGGTCAGGCGCAACACCAGCGATATCTTGAACAGCGCCAGGTTCAGCGCCGGCAGCAGCAGGTGTTGCAGACCATCGAGGGTCAGCCACGACCACTGCACGCCCAGCCACTCGCGGGTCTCGCCGCGTCCACTGGCGGGCAGCCATCCCAACTTGATCGAGAACAGCATGATCATCATCAACGCCACCCAAAACGCCGGCAGCGAAAAACCCACGATGCTGGCGGCCATCATCAGACGCGATAACGGGTGATCGGGATAGGCCCCGGCGAACATGCCCAAGGGCACGCCGATCACGACCGCCAGGAACAGCGCGCAGAAGGCCAGTTCGAAGGTGGCCGGCAGTCGTTGCAGGATCAGGCGCATGGCGTCTTCGTGATAGACAAAACTCTGCCCCAGATTGGCGTGGGCAACCCCCTTGAGAAAAATCAGGTATTGCTCCCACAACGGCTTGTCCAGCCCCAGGTGAGCGATGGCCTGCAAGCGTTCGGCCTGGTTGAGGTCTTCACCCACCAGGATGTCCATGGGATTGCCAATGGCGTTCAGGCCGATGAACACCACCAGGGTCATCAGCACAATCACCAGCAGCGACTGAGTCATACGCCGCAGTGCCCAGCCGATCATGGCCGCAACTCCTCAGCGGTCGGCTGGCTCGCCACCCACTCATCGCCCAGCAGTTCGGGGTCTGCATAGCTGCGCATGGACTCGAAATGCAGCGCGATGTCTTCGTTGAACAACTGGCCGACCAAGGCGTGGGCCAGGCGTTTGGAGCCTTCGCTGATGGCCGGAATGTCGCCGGACACCGCGCCATAGTTCAGTGCCGCGGGATAGCTGAAGCAATGGATGTGGCTCAGCCCCGGGCAGAGACCGGGTGTCTTTTCCTGGAATTCGAAACAGCTGCCCAGGTCCGGCAGTTCCGACAGTTCGGCATCGCGTTCAGTGGGCGGGGCCTCGAAACGATCCTGCCAGGTGCGGATGTGCCGGGAGAACGGCGCGAACTCCGGACGCTGGTCAAAGTCAGTGCGAAAACCGGTGGCGAACACCAGAAAATCCGCTTCGATCCGGGCTGTGGGCGTGTACAGCCACAGACCGCCAGCCGGATTTTCTTCCACCGCGACAACCGGGCTGCTCAACAGGAACCGCGCCCGGCCCGAGCAGGACACTCTGAGCGTGCTGCTGCGTGGCGGAGGCACTTGCTGCGTATTGAGGTAGTTGCGAATGCGCCATTTCCAGGCGTCCGGCAGGCGCCAGTAACCGTGGACCATGCCCGGATTGCCAGCGCCTTTGCCTTTGTTGATGCGGGGTAACTCGGCGCGACGGATCAACAGGTCCACCCGTGTCGCACCCGCTTCCAGCGCGGTGGCGGCACTGTCCATGGCTGACGCCCCGCCACCGATGACCGCGACGCGTTTGCCTTCAAACCACGCATCCTGCAAACCGTCCGCCGAGTGCGCCCACAAGTGACCCGGCAGCTGCCGGGCGAACTCAGGCACCCAGGGTCCACCCAGGCCGTCGCGCCCGGTGGCAAGCACGACATGGCGCGCCAACAGATGATGCGTCTGCGCCGGCGTCACGATATCCAGTTCAACCAGCCCGTCTGCCCTGGGCGCAACCCGGTTGACGCGATGCTCGTTGCGCACGTCCAGCGTCAATACCTTGCGATACCAGCGCAGGTAGTCGGCCCATTGCAGACGCGGAATCTTGTCCAGCGTGGCCCAACCCTCAGCGCCGAATTGCGCTTCGAACCAGGCGCGGAAAGTCAGCGCAGGCAATCCCAGTGCTGGCCCGGTCAGGTGTTTGGGTGAACGCAGGGTTTCCATGCGTGCGGTGGTTGCCCAGGGCCCTTCGAAGCCTGCCACCGACTGATCGAACACCACCGCTGCCACACCGAGGTGGCGCAGTTCGGCGGCAAGGGCCAGGCCGGCCATACCGCCGCCGATGATCGCCACCTCGAGCACCGGCGTGCCTTCGCTCACACGTGGCTTGACCCATGGACTGGCGGGAAGGTCGAGCCAGGCCAGGTCCTGGCGCAAGCGTGCTTCAAGTGCCGCAAGGCCTGCGGGTGGCTTTACATCGGACATTGATCGCTACTCGATGACGATCGAGAGCAAATCACTCGACCCTTGATTGAAATCACTCCATCAACATTGAACGGCTATAAATGAATTCTTATAGCTATTGAATGCTTAAAGCGAATACTAAAAGGGACCTTTTATTCCTGCAATGCGCAAAAAAACATAATGATATTCACAAATGGAATTATAAGACTCTAGAGAAAGCAACCCGCGACTGTGGCTCAGCCGCCCTACTCGGCGTAAATGCTCTGCAACAAGGCATCATGGACGCCGGCTTCATGCATGACCATCTGCGGCAGCAACAGCTTTGCCGAAGCGGCGATCTCGCCGATCAGCGCACGCGCCACATCGGACAACGGGCTGGCGAACGCCGAAATCAAACCGAAGAAAAACGGGATGTTGCAGGCAATCGGCCGCACCACCACGCCTTCCAATGGCACTCCCCTGGCGGTAAAGGGATCGACCAAGGCCACGCCCAGCCCGACTCTGGCCATCTGCATCGCAATCAACGATGTGTTGGTGTCGAGCATGCGGGGCGGCGCGCCTCCTGCGTCCTGGAAAGCCTTGTCGACGCGGCGCCGAAAACGATACGGATTGGCCATGGTGATCAGGGTCTGCTGCGCCAGCAGTTCCATGGACAGCACCTCGTGCACCGCCAGTTCTGAGCTGGCCGGCAACACCGCGACACAGGGCGCCTCGCCGATCCAGTGAATATCCAGTCCGCGATGCTCCAGCGGCAGACTCACCGCGCCCAGATCCATGGTTTTCGACAGCACCGCCTGCACTACGTTTTCCGGCGACATGCTCTGCAGCTGGATCTGCTGCGGGCGAAGGCTGTCAGGCAATCGCGACAACGCCACAGGCAACAGCCCTGCCGCCAGCGCCGAAATCGCTACCAGTTTGATTTGATTGCTCTCTTCCCGAGCGATGTGCTGCGCGCGCTGGCGAATATTGCGAATCCCCAGCAGTGCGCTTTCGACTTCGCCGTACATCATGAACGCCTTTTGGGTCGGCATGACCTTTGGCCCGCTGCGCTCGAACAACGCGAAGCCCAGCTCTTGCTCCAGCTCCTGAATGACCCTGGTCACCGATGGCTGGGAACGACCGAGCATCTTTCCTGCTGCGGTGACACTGCCCGCCGACATCACAGCAGCAAACGCTTCGAGCTGACGCAGATCCATAAGCACGCCTTAATCAATACTGAGACTGGCAGGAGCGCGAAATGCAAGGCTCCCAGGTTCGAAGCGCGAAAGTCTACACGCTGTCGAGGCATATATCGCGCTTGCAACCGGTCCTGGTGGTGACGCTCAGCCACTGTCGCAGGTGTCATCGAGAAGCGTGCTGCCCAAGCTCCTGGGCAAGCCCGATGAGAATGCCTTCGGGGCCCCGGATGTAGCAGAGGCGATACATCGCTTCGTACCGAACCACTTTGCCGACGAGCTCTGCGCCGTGTTTGTAGAGCCTGGCGAGTGTGTCGTCGATGTCTTCCACGGTGAACATGACTCGCAGGTAACCAAGCGCGTTCACCGGGGCGCGGCGGTGATCGGCGACCACGGGGGGTGCGAGGAATCGGGAAATTTCGAGCCGGCTGTGACCGTCCGGCGTGCGCATCATGGCAATCTCGACGCGCATGTCGCGCAATCCTGTGACGCCATCTGCCCAGTCACCCTCGATGGGTGCGCGCCCCTCGAGCTCAAGGCCCAGTTCGGTGAAGAACTCAATGGCAGCCTCGATGTCCTCTACAACGATGCCGATGTTGTCCATGCGCTTGACGGTCATGATGTCTCCCTGGCGCTTGAAGGGGCCCGTCGCCCGGCCTGACGCATGCTCACGCCATCACCCGGCGTGAGCATGCGTCGTTCACTCAGGTAAAGGCGAAGTCCGACTCGGTGATGGCGGCCTGTGGCACGCCGCTCAAGGTGATGGTTCCCACCCCCGGCTGGCCCGTGACGCTGATGACGGCCTCGCCGAGCTGTTCTCCAACGGTAAGGTTAGCAAAGGTCAGACCGCTGGCGCTCAGGTCGATCAGGTCAGTGCCGTCCTCGAAGTCGGCGATGGTGTCCGTTCCCCAGAGGGCACCGAACTGGAACCTGTCCGCATCGAGGCCGGGTTCGAACTGGATGCTGCCGACCATGAAGTCATCCGCCGCGCTGCCCACCAGCCGGTCGTCCCCCGTGCCACCAATCATGAAGGCACCTGCGCTGCCCGATTGCAGTGTGTCGTTGCCTTCATTGCCCTCAAGGGTCGTCTGGAAGGCGAACGCGGCGCTGCTGCCGATCACCAGGTCGTTGCCGGCTCCGCCGAAGGCACTGCCGAAATCCTCGATGGTGAGCGTGTCGTTACCCTCGCCGCCGAACAGATTATCCAGGCCTGCGCCGCTGAGCAGCACGTCGTCACCCGTACCGCCATCGAGCAGGTCCTCTCCTGCCTGGCCGAACAACTGGTCGTTGCCGCCGAGGCCGAAGATCTTGTCGTCGCCATCGGTGCCGACGATGATGTCGTTGCCATCGGTGCCGGCCGTAACGAAGACGGTATTGTTACCGAAATCGTCCACCGTGAAGTTCTTGACGCCGAGGAACTTCACCGTGAAGTCGGTGCTGTCGAGCCGTCCGTTGTCATCCTCGTCCGCTATCAGCCAGGTGTTGCCCTGGCGGACTGTGTAAAGCAGGTCGGTGATGCCGTTGCCGCCGCCGACCAGTACCGCGCCAAGCTGTGGATTGAGCGTGACCTGGCCACGAAATACGAACTCATCGACCAGTTCGATCGTGTCGCCCCCGGCCACGCCTGCGCCCTGGAAGTCCTGGACCGTATCGAAGGTCGCGAAGGGTGAGTTCGGGTTGAACGCGCCGAGGAAGAACTCGAACTCGTCATTGCCGGCACCGCCATTCAACTGGTCTGCCCCGGCGTCGCCTTCGAGCACGTCGTCACCATTGCCGCCGAACAACTGGTCGTTGCCGGCATCGCCGAACAGTTCGTCGTTGCCGTCATCGCCAAACATCTGGTCGTTGCCGTCTTCGCCAAACAGGCTGTCGTTACCGATGCCGCCGGAGAGCTGGTCGTTGCCGGCATCGCCGTCCAGGGTGTCGTTGCCTGCGCCGCCATTCACTATGTCATTGCCGTTGCCGCCGGCAAGCAGCGGGTCATTACCGGCACCACCGTCAATGATGTCGGCGCCGTCGTTGCCCGTGATGCTATCGCGGTCGTCGCCACCGTTCAGGATGTCATTGCCGAGCCCACCGGTCAGCAGATCGTTGCCCGCGCCACCGTTCAGAATGTCGTTGCCGGCTCCGCCGTCGACGATGTCATTGCCGTTACCAGCGTTGACCACATCGTTTCCACCGAGCGCGAAGATCCTGTCGATCTCTGCGGTGCCGTTGATCACATCACCGCCTTCGGTGCCACGCACGACGAAGGGCGTGGTGCCGAAATCGGCTTTTACGAGGTTGTGCCGCCCCGTCAGTTGTACAGAGAAGTCCGTGGCGTCAAACACGCCGTTGTCGTTGGAGTCCGCGAACAGCAGCGTGCTGGCGGCACCTGCGACATAGAAGACCTCGGTAAAGCCGTTGCCGCCGAAACCAAGCGTAGCGCCCAGGGTCGGCACCGTGGTGCGAGCCCCCTCGAAAACCAGGCGGTTGCTCGCGGAGAGAAGCAGGTTGTCACCACCGGCAACGCCGGCACCCTGGAAGTCGGTCACCGTGTCGCGGGCCACGGAAGAGGATTCCACGCCATTGCCGACAAACCAGTTGAAAGAGTCATTATCCGCGCCCCCGGTCAGGGTATCGGCACCGACACCGCCCGTGAGGCTGTCGAGTCCGGCGCCACCGCGAAGGAGATCATCGCCGTCACCACCGACGAGTTCATCGTTGCCGTCACCACCTTCTATCGTGTCGTTGCCTCCTTCACCCAGGATAAAGTCGTCGCCACCCAGGCCGAAGATCTGATCAGCCTCCGGGTTGCCAAATATGAAGTCACCTTGTTCAGTCCCATTGATAACAGCCATGGTACTACCCTCCATTAAAGGAAATGGTAAGCGTTAACTGCGTTACAGCGGGTTGAGGAAAATTAGACAAGCTCAAGGCGTGACAAGTGCGCCATTTCGGCCTCACCGTTTATCGCGAATGCAGACGTGTATTGCGGAGCGTTCACCCACCTTCCAACGCCGCCATACGGCTATTTCGGGTGTTCCAAGGCAGCAGGGTTTGAAAAGCGACTACCCCCACGGCGACCAAATGAAACATTTGGAAATATTTAAGGCTTCCCCTGCGTGAACTTTTACAAAAGTTCTACCGCACATCTTTTTACTCGACAGAATCCCAAAGAAAAGCCTGGCGAACGAACACCACCATTACGCAGTGGTCACAACATCTGATGGCATCGCAAATGACAGCTGGTCAAGAACCTGCTTCATACAAAAGCGAAGCTTGAATTCACACATTTCAGGGTGCGCCGGATAACCTCAGCGGATTCAGTTCCTGCCAAATGCAGGCCCGCTGCTCTCATCCAATGCTCCCTCAACGGAGTATGCAAATGACTCAATCAATGCGGTTCTTCCTCTCGTTCTTCCTCGCCACTGCAACATTGGCATCGACCGGTTTCCTGAACACTGCAGGAGCGGCCACCGCCGAGGATCTGAATGCCGATGCCAAACAAGCCTTGCAATTGCTTTACAAGGCCCATCCTTTTGCCGAAAAAATCTCGCACGAAGCCAAAGCGGTGCTGGTTTTCCCGAAAATCATCAAGGCGGGCCTTGTGTTCGGTGGCAGCTACGGTGAAGGCGTCCTGATGAAAGGCACCAAAGTCGAAAATTACTACAACTCCGTCAGCGGTTCATGGGGGCTGCAGGCCGGCGCCCAGTCGTACGGCTATGCGGTTTTCCTGATGACCGATAAAGCCGTGAAATACGTAGCCGAAACCAAGGGCTGGGAAATCGGTGTGGGGCCAACGGTTGTCGTGGTTGATGAAGGGGTGGCGAAGAACCTGTCCAGCTCGACGCTGAAAGACGACGCCTACGCGTTCATCTTCGACCAGCAAGGGTTGATGGCGGGGGTCAGTATCGAGGGAACGAAGATTTCCCTGATCAAGCGCTAGACTCAGCCGTTTGACTGGCCATCGGGAGCGTGATGGCGGCCTATGCCAATACTGGTGGGTTTTCCCATTCAGGCTAGGCTGTCCTCACTCCTGGCGCACAGACGTAGCTGGTGATGGGGCTATCTGGACGAGCAAGGCTGGCAGTGGCTGTATCGACCATTCATTGATCCAGGTCTAAACATTGAATGACCGAATACTGATAATGATTTTTCAATTCTCAGGTAGGCCTTAAATGACTTCACAGCTCTTCCAGGTTCACGGCCTCGTGAGTTTTACCCTTGCCATCCTCCTGCTTTTCCTCGGCAAAACCCTCGTCCAGCACAACGCCTTTCTCCGTCAGTACTGCATCCCCGAATCGGTCGTCGGCGGCTTCGTCTGTGCGGCGGTGACGTCCCTGCTCTACTTCGGCCTGAATATCCAGGTTGAATTCGATCTGCAGGTTCGCGACACCCTGCTGCTCTATTTCTTCGCCGGCATTGGCTTGAAATCGGACATGCGCCAACTGCTCAAGGGTGGGCGCCCGTTGCTGATCCTGCTGTTACTCGCCGCTGTGTTCATTCTCCTGCAGAACTCGCTGGGCATGGGTGTGGCCCAGGCGTTCGGGCTTGATCCCAAGGCGGGCCTGATGGTGGGCTCCATTTCCCTCACGGGCGGAGTGGGTACCACCCTGGCCTGGGCACCGCTTTTCGTCGAGAAACTGGGCATCAGTAACGCCCATGAACTGGGCATCGCCAGCAACACCGTCGGCCTGATTGCCGCTTGCGTCATCGGCGGCCCTATCGCCAACCGGCTGATACGTCGTTATCGGCTGACGCCGTCCAGGGATGCGGAGCTGGAAGTCGGCATTCTCGAGCAACAACCGAGCAAGGCGCTGGACTACTACGACGTGCTCTGGGCGTGGATGTGGCTCAACCTGACCCTGATGCTCGGCTATGGGCTCAACCTGCTGCTGGTCGATGCCGGCGTCACCCTGCCAAAATTTGTCAGCTGCCTGTTCGCGGGCATCGTCATTCACCACCTTGTGCTGGCCTTTGTGGGTGATCAACGCCTGAAAAGCTGGAGCGGCGCCAGCCTGGGCCTGTCGCTGATCTCCGATATCTGCCTGGGCATGTTTTTGACCATGGCCCTGATGGGGCTTCAGCTATGGCAGCTCAGCGGCGCGCTGTTGTTCATTCTGTGTGCGTTGACCCTGCAAATTCTGCTGACGGTCGCCTATACGTATTTTGTGGTCTTCCGCTTCATGGGGCGCGATTACGAAGCCAGCGTGATCGCTTCCGGATTCGGCGGGATCGCCCTCGGTTCCACGGCGACAGCCATCGTCAACATGTCGACCGTGACACAGAAGTACGGCGCGGCGCACCAAGCCTTCCTGATCGTGCCACTGGTGTGCGGTTTTTTCATTGACCTGGTCAACGCCGTGATCATCAGCCTGTTCAGTGGTCTTTAGCGGCCGTCTCTTCGGTTCTCGAACGGCCAGGCACGCGTCAGGGTTACTTGAAAACCGGCACGCTGCCTGAGCCGTCGGGCTGTTTCAGATACTCACGCAACCGGGCGCCAATCTCGGCGATTTTCGCCTCCCCCGCCCGCAAGGCTTGCGGGTTGGTATGCACCGAGTAGTTGCCCAGTGCCAGTTCATGGGGATGGGGTTGCGCCGAGCCGATCACGAAGACCGTATCCTTGTGCATGGCCTTGAGCGTGACGGCACCGCTACCTGGCTCGAAGATGACCATTTCTCCCGCCATGACCACCCCGGGCGCGCCAAGGGATCCGCGGCTGACACTCAACCACAACGACTCATGTCCATCGGGCGGCACATAACGCCAGGATTCCCCGGCACGCAGCGTGACCAGCAGATAATTCATGCCGGCGGGAGCGCGGACCGGACTCTGAACGCCCTGATACGTGCCGAGAATCACCCGCGCCGGCCCCACTTCGGGCATCGCGCTCGACTCCAGGTACTGGCTGTCGACACTGGCGTTTTCCAACGCCGGCGGCAGCGCCACCCACAATTGAAAACCCTGGATCCGTTTCGATGTCCCCACCGACATTTCCTTGCCGTGCCAGACTCCGCCTCCGGCCCGCATCCACTCGACACCGCCGTAGTCGATCATGCCTTTGCCCGAATCCGCATCCTCGAAGCGCAGGTTGCCTTCGGTAATGACGGTGACAGTGGCGATGCCCGAGTGCGGGTGCATGGGCATGCCGTTGATGAACGAGCTCTCACCTTCGAACAGATCCAGGAACACAAAGGGCTTGATCAGGTGGCCAAGATCACCAGGGCTCATCAACCGGACGATGGCGCCATGCCCGCTGCCTGTGGTGCGGTAGCTGATCGCCCGGTAAGTGTCGGTTTCGCGCGCAGTGGCCGGAGCAACCGCGTTGTAAGGCTGTGGCTGAACATTCATCAGGATCACTCTAAGCAGGAGGCCTCGCGGCCCGATACCCCAGACAATATTGCGAGGCCGATTACTTGATTAGCCGGTACAATTGGATTGCACTCGTCCACCCATGTCAGGAATGACCGGCCATGCTCGACCTCAACGACATCGCGATGTTTGTCCAGGTGGTCCGCTGCGGCAGCTTTGCCGAGGCGGCGCGCCGGCTGGGCATGCCGCCCAATACCCTGAGTCGCCGCATCCAGCAGCTCGAAGCGCACCTGGGCACACGGCTGCTGCAACGCTCCACCCGCAAGCTCACGCTCACCAGTGCCGGCCAAGGCTTTCACGAGCGTTGCGTGGGAGCCGTCGATGGCCTGCTCGAAGCGGGACAAGCGTTGGTGACCGGCAGCAACGAACCCAGCGGGCTGGTGCGCGTGGCGGCTCCCGCCGACTTTTTCGACTTTTTCCAGATGGAGTGGGTGAGCGGGTTTCTGGCCGCGCACCCGCGCGTGCGGCTCGACTTCGTGCTCAGCGATGCGAAGGCTGACCTGATCGCAGAACAGATCGACGTCGCCTTTCGCGGCGGCCCCTTGCGCGATTCGGGCTTTGTCGGCCGCCAGATCCTGGACCCGCGCAGCGTCGGCATGGTGGCCAGTCCGGCCTACATCGCAGCGCGTGGCACCCCCCGCACCTTGCAGGACCTGACGGACCACGACTGTGTGATCTCTGCGCAGCCGGGTGGCCACGCCACCTGGCGCCTGGTCGGTCCCGAGGGCGAGGAAGAAGTGCAGGTTGCCGGGCGCTTCAGCGGCAATACCGCCCAGGCATTGCGCAAGGCCGCCGTGGCCGGGCTCGGCATCGCGCTGCTGCCGCCCGTGATGGCCAGGCTCGAGGTAGAGACCGGCGCGCTGATCCCGGTACTGCCGCAATACCAACCCAAAGGCTATGGCCTGAACGTGCTGTATCCGAGCCGCCGGCAGCTACCGCCGGCGGTATCGGCATTCATCGGGCTGGTGATCCAGAAGATGAATACGGCAGACTCACCGCAGGTGCCTCAGTAACCACCCCCGTTACTGGCACCCCATGGATCTGAACCGTGGGAGCACCTAAACTTTGTGCGCCCCTGCCCTCCTCGCCGATTGTTGAACAGGTCCCATGACTGAGCATGCCAAGTACCATCACGTGTCCGAAGTACCAGGCCTGGTCTTGGGTTCCGCACGCTTTGCGGATATCGGCTTCGATCGCCATTACCACCTCGATTTCCACATTGGCTTTGTCACCGAAGGCATCCAGCGTCATCGTTCGAAAGGCGAGTCGTTTCTTTTGGGGCCGGGACGCATTGCCCTGATGCCGCCCGGCGAAATTCACGATGGTGCGTCTGAAGGTGGCGGCGCCTATACGCTCAAGACGTTCCGTCTGTCGCAGGCACTGATCGCGGGCATGACCGAGGAGATCAGCGGTCAACCGAGAGAGCTTGAGTTGACCAGTGTGTTGCTCAAAGACCCGCGGCTTGTCGGCAACCTGCGCGGGCTGCACGAAGCGATGCAGCAGGCCGTTGGCCCCGGCAGCCTCGCGGTGCAGACGCAATGGATCACCCTGCTTGAACGCCTGTTGCGCCAGTCACGGGCAATCACGCCCGAAAGCATTCCCGGATCGCTCTCAGCCCTGCAATGGTCGCGCGTCAGGGACTATTGTTTCAGCCACATCGATCAGCGAATCACGCTCGATGATCTTGCCGGACTGTGCGGTCTGGGCCGATTCCCGTTCCTCAAGCAGTTCAAGCGGACCATCGGCATGACGCCGCACGCGTGGTTGCTTCGGCTGCGTCTTGAACGGGCGTGTGGCCTGCTATCGCGCAGCGGCCAACCGATCGTCGATGTCGCCCACGCCGTCGGCTTTTACGATCAAAGCCATTTCAACCGCGCCTTCCGCCAGGCATTCGGCGTCGCACCCTCGCGCTACAGGACTTAGGGCGGCGCATCAGGAGACCGTCAATTTTTTACAAGCGCGACAACCGTCCCTCTCCCTAGGATGCGCCAATCCAGGCGAAACACCTTCGCCTGCGCAACCGAGAACCGGATGATGAACGGTGAAACAAGCAGACCGCCCGCCCTGGGTTTTTCAAGTGACAACATCGCCGGCGCATCGCCGGAGGTGGCACACGCCCTCGTGAAACACAGCACGGGCCAGGCGGGCCCCTATGGCACCGACGAGTTGACGGCGCAGGTCCAGCGCAAATTCAGCGAGATCTTCGAGCGCGACGTGGAGGTCCTTCTCGTGCCCACCGGCACCGCCGCCAACGGCCTGTGCCTGAGCGCGATGACACCACCCTGGGGCAATATCTATTGCCATCCCGCCAGTCACATCAACAACGACGAATGTGGCGCGCCCGAGTTCTTCTCCAACGGCGCGAAGCTGATGACCATCGACGGCCCCTCGGCCAAGCTGGACATCACTCGACTGCGTGAGCGCACCCGCGAAAAACTGGGTGACGTGCACACGACCCAGCCCGCCTGCGTCAGCATCACCCAGGCCACCGAAGTCGGCAGCATTTACACCTTGGACGAAATCGCAGCCATCGGTGAGGTTTGCAAGTCGGCTTCCCTCGGGTTCCATATGGATGGGTCCCGATTCGCCAACGCCCTGGTATCCCTGGATTGCTCGGCGGCAGAGATGACCTGGAAGGCCGGCGTGGATGCCCTGTCGTTTGGCGCCACCAAGAATGGCGTGCTGGCGGCGGAAGCCATCGTCCTGTTCAACCCCTCGCTCGCCACCGAGATGAGGTACCGCCGCAAGCGTGCAGGTCACCTCTTCTCCAAAATGCGTTTTCTTTCGGCGCAGATCGATGCGTACCTGACCGATGATCTCTGGCTGCGCAATGCCCGCAAGGCCAACGATGCCGCTCAGCGTCTGGCGCAGGGGCTTACCGGGCTGAGCGGCGTAGAAGTGCTGGGCGGCACCGAGGCGAACATCCTGTTCTGTCGGCTGGACCCTGCCGTGATTGATGCACTGTTGAAGGCCGGGTTCGTCTTCTACCATGATCGCTGGGGCCCCAACATCGTGCGTTTTGTCACCTCGTTCGCCACCACCGCCGAGGATGTCGATCACCTGTTGAGCCATGTGAGGCGAGTGGTGAGGTCAGTACACGCATAACGGGCGCAATGCGCAATGACCGATGGCGGCGGTGCTCACTCTTAGTCGAATGAGCACCCGCCACTGCGGCGTCAGGCGTCTACATCTGGCGGTAAAGAATCATGCCCGCGTGATACAGGATCCCGTCGCGGAACTCCCCGTCAGCCGTAAAGCCGGTGTCATCGACGTACTCGATGTGGTCACCCTCCAGCCAATACTGGCCCTGGTAGGCACTCGTCTTGCGGCCCCGGGCTTCATCGTACCGGCCACCCGGTAACAGCTCATGGCGGATGAGCCCGTCTGCAGTGACCCACAGACCGATGTACTTATCCTGATCAGCGGATTTTTTCATCGTCATGTTCAGGTCCTCCGTTCAGAACGCACTGGCGGTCGGGCGGACAATCAGTTCACTGACGTCCACATCGGCAGGTTGTTCAATGGCGTAAGCGATCGCACGAGCAACCGCCATTGCAGGGATGGCGATCTTGCGGAACTCGCGCATCTCCGCCCGCCCGTCTTCATCGGAAATG
Organism: Pseudomonas laurylsulfatiphila; assembly: GCF_002934665.1. Taxonomy (GTDB): domain Bacteria; phylum Pseudomonadota; class Gammaproteobacteria; order Pseudomonadales; family Pseudomonadaceae; genus Aquipseudomonas; species Aquipseudomonas laurylsulfatiphila. The sequence goes on from NZ_NIRS01000002.1 coordinate 482,002, forward strand.
CTCTCGGCCAATTCGGATTCGGTAACGCCAGGAGAAATCACGGTGACACGAATGTCCCCGCCGACCTCCTGGCGCAACCCTTCCGAGATGGCGCGCACGGCAAACTTGGTCGCACAGTAGACCGCCGCCGTCGGGCTGACGGTGTAGGCACCGATCGAGGCGATATTGATGAACTGGCCTGATTGCTGTTTCTGCATCAGCGGCAAACCGGCCGCGATACCGTGCAACACGCCGCGAATATTGACGTCGATCATCCGGTCCCACTCGGAGACTTTGAGCGCCTCGAGTTTCGACAGCGGCATCACCCCGGCGTTGTTGACGATCACATCGACCCGGCCATGCAGCTTCAACGCAAAGTCCACAAACCCTTGCATGTCGTCTCGGCGGGTGACATCCAATGCCTGGAAGTGAGCGACTCCACCGCTCGCGTTGATCTCGCCACAGAGTATTTCGAGGCGCTCGGTACGACGTGCCCCGAGCACGACATGCGCGCCCTTGCTGGCCAACAGGCGCGCTGTCGCCTCGCCTATACCACTGCTCGCGCCGGTGATCAGAACGATTTTTTTCGAGATGTTCGACATGACCCTATTCCCTCACTTGAGTGTCTGGTGACGCGAGAGCGGTGTCTCGCTGCCAGTCCAGATTAGGAATAACGACGGTCGGCCAGTTAGTCAGATCCTTCTGACAACTTGCCTGATCCTGTCGGGGAACACCTTACTTCGTTGCGTCGAGGACAAGCCTGCCCTGTAAATGCCGGCCCATGCTTTTCTCGATCGCCACTTTCGCGTCACTCAATGGGAATGCCTCGACGTCGACGCAGAGGTGTCCCTTGTCGAACAGTTCGGCAATCAGCGAAAGCTGCCGGCCATCCGAGCGAGTCGCAAAGTTGGCGGGGGTCACACCGTAGTCGTTGGCCAGCGACATGTTCGGCAGGCTCACGGGCGATACCAGCACGCCGTGTTTTTTCAGCACCGCAAACGAACGGGTCTGTGTGTCGCCGCCTACCAGGTCCAGTACCACATCGACACCGGACACCAGTTCTTCGAATGCCTGGGTCCTGTAGTCGATGGTGTAATCAGCGCCGAGGTCTTTCAGGTAAGCATGATTATGCGCGGAGGCCGTTGCGTAGACTTCGGCGCCCAGGTACTTGGCCATCTGCACGGCCATGCTGCCTACGCCACCGGCCGCGGCGTGGATCAACACTTTTTGCCGACGTTGCACACCCGCGTGTTCGGTCAGGGCCTGCCAGGCCGTCAGTGCCGTGGCGGGGACAGTGCTGGCCTGCAAGGCACTGAGTGATGTGGGTTTCAGCGCCAGTTTTGCAACCTGGGCGACGGCTTTGGTCGCATAACCCCCGACGATGTTGATGAAGCCAAACACTTCATCGCCGATGCTGAACTCAGTGACGCCCTGCCCCAGCGCTATCACGGTACCGGCCACTTCAACCCCCGGGGTAAAGGGCAGCGGCAAAGGGATGAACGCTTTCATGGCACCGGAGAGGATCTTCCAGTCAATCGGGTTCACCCCGGCTCCGGCGACATCGATCAGTACTTCACCGACACCGGCCACCGGGTCGGCAATGTCTTCCAGACGTAATACTTCAGGGCTGCCGTATTCGTACACGCGTATGGCTTTCATGGCGGTCTCGACTATCGAAAAAGAAGGGAGAAGAACATTGCGCTGCGAGGGGCTGGCCTTCGCAGCGCGGGGGTATCAACGACGGCGAGCGTCGAGGCTGAAACGACCGGCACCAAAGGCCACGACCTGCAGCAGGCCACCGGCCATCGCGATGTTCTTGAAGAAGTGGATGAACTGGTTTTGATCGCCCAGGGCGTTATGGAAGGCCAGTGCGGTAAACACGCTGAACACCGCAAGCACAGCGGCAACGGTGCGGGTGCGGTAACCGGCGATCAGTGCCAGGCCACCACCGATCTCAACGACGATCGCCAGCGCCAGCGCCAATTGCGGAAGGGGAAGACCCACAGAGCTGATGTAGCCGACCATCATGGCCGGAGCGGCCAGTTTCGAAAAACCGGAGAGGATGAAGATTGCGCTGAGCAGTACGCGGCCGATCAACGAGGCCGAGGCTTGTGCAACGTCAGAAGGGTTCTGTTCGGAGGCGGACGGTTGAGCGATGTTTGCAGAAGCAGTCATGAGGTATTTCCTTCAAATGGGTGCGATTCGATTTGAACCGCCCTGGTGAGGAAATGTTGCGCCTCGTCAGCTAACCTGAATAGCTGACTAATTTAGATCATTAGATTCGATAAATTAGAAAAGGAAACACACATGATCTCTGACCCCGGAACACCGACACTGGACCAGCTGCGCGTTTTCCTGACGGTCGTGGAAGTCGGCAGTTTTGCCGCAGCGGCCAGAAAACTGCACCGGGCCACCTCGGTCATCAGTTACTCGATCGCCAACCTGGAAATGCAGCTCGGCGTGTCGCTGTTTGACCGTCAGACCACCCGCAAACCCCAGCTCACCGATGCCGGCCGCACCGTGCTGGCTGAAGCCAGGACCATCGCCAACGGTATTCATGGATTGCGCGCCAAAGTGAAGGGCTTGCTCCAGGGGCTCGAAGCCGAGGTTCACGTGGTACTCGATGTGATGCTTCCCCCCGACCGGGTGGTGGACGCGCTCAAATCCTTTCGCGAAGCGTTCCCCACCGTTGCCCTGCACTTGCATATGGAAGCCCTCGGCGCCGTCACTGAGCTGGTGATCAACCGTGGCGCGATCATCGGCGTCAGTGGGCCAATGAATGAAGGCATCGATGGCATCGAAAGAATGGGCGTCGGCAGTGTCGAGTTGATTCCGGTGGCAGCCCCGAATCATCCACTGGCATCGAGCGATTCGAATGTTCCGGGCGCCGGGCGAGAGTTCACGCAATTGGTACTGTCCGACCGTTCGGTGCTGACCAAGGACAAGGATTTCGCCGTGCTCAGTAACCGCACCTGGCGGCTGGCGGACCTGGGCGCCAAGCACATGCTGCTGCGTGAAGGCATCGGCTGGGGCAACATGCCGGCCCCGATGGTCCAGGAAGATCTGCAGAGCGGCCGACTCGTGCAACTGAACATTCCGGAATACAAAAGCGGCCAATATTCCTTCGACGTCATCTACCGCACGGATGTGCCACCGGGGCCGGCGGCGCGATGGTTGATTGAACGCTTCGTTCAACAAGGCTCGGCGCAGGCGGCATCGGCTTGAGGACGGGACTTGTCGATTTTCTGGAAATCCCGGGGGAACACAGATTACGAAATATCTGTAGGAGCTGCCGAAGGCTGCGATCTTTTGATCTTGCTTTTGCGATCTGGAGATTGCTGAAGATCAAGATCAAAAGATCGCAGCCTTCGGCAGCTCCTACAGGGGAACGCGTGCACCACCAAACAACGAGGGGAACTAATTAATGAATAGACCCAATCGGATAGCAGTAATACCAAAAACACATAACTCTATTGATTGAGACAGGTCCAGCCGAAGGTGGAGGATGTCCTGAAACAGGCCTAATCTGAATAGACACGACCTTGATCGCCTCTTGATACAGGGGAAACGCAATGACGGGACAGACTGCACGCCAAGGCTCGTCATGGCTCCTGCTTTCCCTCCTCGCCGCCAATCTGGCGCTGACAGCCGGATGCTCAGGCAAAACCACCACCGCGCGCTATTCAGCCTCAAACACCGGCTCAGCCTGCTATGCAAAAGCCCTCCCCACTGTCGGCGAAGGTGGCCTCGCCTGGGGCGACACGCTGAACATGGCTCGCCAGAAATCCCTGAGTAACTGCATCCGCTATGCCGGCCGATCGGGCGGTACGCCGAATACCTGCCAAGTGGTGTTGGCGGAATGTAAACACTGATAGAGGGTTTTTTCGTTTCTGCGTCGCTTTTGCATTTCTGTGCGACAGATCCCACTTCAGGGGCTCCCGTTTCACACGCGCATGGTGTTAGTTTTGAAATGTTTCTGATCAAGCGATCAGATATTTCTTACAACCCGCCTGCAAAGGAATGCCCCCAGCAATGGATTTTTCACTCAAGCACCTGGCTGCGACCACCCTCATGCTCGCCAGCCTTTCGTCGTTCACCAGCGCTGCCCACGCCAACATCACACCACAACAGAACGCGATCATCCTCAAGACGTTCAATGATGCTTCGGTCAAGGATTTCCGCCAGTTCCTGCAAACCCTGGCCAAGAGCGATGTCGCCAAAACCGACGACCTCGGCCCGGCCATCAGTGCCTTCCTCGGCAACAAGACGCTGTCCGCTGAGCAGCAGAACGAAATCCATCGCTTGCTGGGGCTTTATGCCCGAGTGAAGTACGGCAGCGCGGCCACCGAAACCCTGAAGGAGCTGGTGGCCATTCCGACCGTGCGCGTGGACGGCGTTGACCAGCACGACAATCCCGAATTCCTCAAGATCGCCGAGAAGATCAAGGGCCTTGCCCAGGCGTTCAACCTGAACTTTCGCAACATCGACAACCGCGTCTACGAGATCTCCCTCGAAGGCAAGGGCGATGAAGTCGTGGGCATTCACGCCCATGCCGATGTGGTGCCGGTGACGCCGGAGAACTGGGTGCTGCAGGACGGCACCCGCCTCGATCCGTTCAAGGTCACCCTGGTCGGCGATCGCATGTATGGCCGCGGCACCGAAGATGACAAGAACGGCATCGTGGTGGCGCTCTACGCCATGAAGATCATCAAGGAGGAGCAACTGCCGCTGGCGCGCAACTTCAAGCTGCTGGTCGACACCACCGAAGAAACCACCGGTGATGCCATCCCCTACTACTTCGAGCGCAACCCGACACCCAACTACAACCTGGCGCTGGATGGCGGCTACCCGGTGGTGATCGCCGAGAAAGGCTACGGCACCGTCATGGCGAACTTCGCCAAGCGTGCTGGCGAGGGCAAAGGCGCAGAAATCATTTCGATGACCGGCGGCCTGGCCACCAACCAGATTCCGTCGACATCGGTCGCGACCCTGGTGACCGACAAGCCCGCCGAACTGGCTGCCAGCCTGCAAAAGGCCGGCACTGAGTACGCCAAGCAAAATGGCGGCAACTTCGAAGTGGCTGCCAAGGCCGACGGCAAGGACGTCAAACTGACGGTCACTGGCGTTTCCGCCCACTCCTCCGAGCCCGAGTCCGGCGTCAACCCGGTGGCCAGGATGCTCGACTTCATCAATAGCCTCGACGGCAAGGTCGCGCTCAAGCACAACCAGATCACCGACGCCGCCCGTTATGCCGCCGACAACTGGGGGCTGGACTACCTGGGTGGCAAGCTGGGAGTCGGTTTTGCCGATGAGTTCATGGGCCCGCTGACCACGTCCCTGACGTATGTCGGGATGGATGACAAAGCCTTCAAGCTCGCCGTCAACCTGCGCGTGCCGAAGGGCAAGACGCCGGAGGTGCTCAAGTCCGAAATCGCCGCGAAGCTGGACGCCTGGAGCAAGAAGACCGGGATCGCACCGACCTTCGACCTGTCGATTGCCGAACCGATGTACCGCAACCCCGAGGGTGAATGGGTCAAGGCCCTCCTGGCGGTGGCCAGCGAAAACCTCGGCATGGAACACAAATTCGGCACCTCCGCCGGCGCCACGTCCGTGCATGAATTGCCTAACGGCGTGCAATTCGGCCTGGCCATGCCGGACGTCAAGTACACCGGTCACAACGACAACGAGTTCAAGACGACCGAGCAGTTCCTGCTGGACTTGCAGATCGTGACCGAGATGATGGGCCGCATCGGGCAATTGCCGACACTTTGATCGGTTCTTTCCCTGGTTTGGACGCGGACACGGTCCCCTGTAGGAGCTGGCTTGCCAGCGATGGGCGTTAACGATAACGCGTGTTAACCGGATAAACGCGGCGCGCTTGAGTCCATCGCCAGCAGGCTGGCTCCTACAGTTTTAGCGTGGCAGGGTCCCCTGTGGGAGCTGGCTTGTCGGGTCGCCACATCGCAGCGATGGTCGTTAACGATTACGCGTGTTAACCGGATAAACGCGGTCTCCTGTAGGAGCTGGCTTGCCAGCGATGGTCGTTAACGATGACGCGGGTAAACTGGATAAACGCGGCGTACTTGAGTCCATCGCCAGCAGGCTGGCTCCTACAGTTTTCCGGGAATGCGTGAAGAAGATCACCCTCCCGGCGGGTCCGGTTTGATGCCGGCTACGGGACCTGGGGTACCCGCCACGACATGGCGCAGCGGCTCCCGGGTTCAAAACCGCAGCCGTACTCTTGCGCCAGGATGTCTGCAAGGCGCTTGCCCAGCGTTGCCCCAGCGGTGACTTCAAACCCCAGCCGCTGGTAAAAGGGCGCGTTCCACGGGACCTGTGTGAAGGTCGTCAGCGTGACACAAGCCAACTGATTCAAGCGTGCATATTCCATCGCCGTTTCAACCAGTCTTCGTCCCCAGCCCTGCCCCTGCACGGACTGTTTGACCGACAGTTCATAAATATGAAAATCGCTGCCGTGGCGTTCTGCACTCAGGAACCCCATGGGCCGAGCTTGCGCATCGACAGCCACCCAGCATGTCGATAACGCGATCAACTGCCTGTGACGATCGACTGTCATAGGGGCAGCGTCCGCCAGCCAACCCAGCTCATCGATCGAGCGGAATGCCTGAGCGGCGCAACGCTCAACAGGGGGCAGCAACGGAGCATCATCGGGTACAGCCAGGCGAATGTGTGCAGGCATGAGTCAGCTTTTCTCCTCGACGTCCCGAATCACGGCACCCAGAATGCGGACCCCGTCATGAACCTGCTGCGGTGTCAGGCCGGCATAGCCCAGAATGAGTCCTGCGGGTCGCTCATGCTCTGCGCACGAGGGCTCGGCAAACAGCGGCGAGAGCGGATAAACGCCCACCCCGCGTTCGAGCGCCAGCGCCTGTAGCCTGGGCTCATCCTGAGCGCGCAGTGCCGATAACAGCAGCACGCCATGCAGGCCCGCCGCCATGCCGACCAGTTGCCCGTGCCCCGCCAGATGTTGCTCGACGGCCTCCAGCAAAGCCCTTCGCCGCTGCTCATTGTCCCGGCGCAGGCGGCGTACGTGGCGCTCATAGGTACCGCTCTCGATCAACGAAGCGAGCACGTTTTGCTCCCAGCGCGGTGAGTGACGATCGGTCAGCCGTTTGGCTTCACGGAAAACATGTACCAGCTCCCGTGGCAGCACCAGATAGCCCAACCTGAGCTGCGGTGAAAGTGCCTTGGAGAAGGTCCCGACATAAATGACGCGGGCTTGCGTGTCCATCGATTGCAGCGCGTCGATGGGTCGCTGACCGTAACGAAACTCGCCGCCGTAATCGTCCTCAATGATCCACGCGCGATGTCGACTCGCCCACCCCAGCAGTTCTAGGCGACGTGCGACAGGCAGCACCGCCCCCATGGGAAACTGGTGCGACGGCGTCACATAGGCCAGGCGCACGTGATCATCTTCCGGCAGGGCGCCGGTATTCAGCCCAAAGGTGTCGACGGACAGGGGCAGCGCCATGGCGCCCACGGCCTCAAAGCAATATCTGGCCATGCGGTAACCCGGTTCCTCGAAGACGAACCCATCGCCGGGGTTCAATAAAAGCCGGGCACACAGGTCAAGTCCCTGCTGCGAGCCATGCACGACGAGGATTTGCTCCGCATCGCACGTCAGGCCTCGCGCCCGTTGCAGATAGCCTTGCAGGGCGCTGCGCAAACGCGCCTCCCCTTCGGGCTGCCCGTACGCAAGGCTCGGCTGGCGTTTGACCAGTTCGGCACGATAGGCGCGCTGCCAGCCCAGGGCCGGAAAGTCCCTCGATGCGACCGAACCGTAGCGGAAATCGATGCGCGTACCCGGCGATGCCATGCTGTAGGGCTTCAGGTCGGCAACACGCTGCCCGTACAGGGAAAGCGCAGGTGGCAGCGCTTTGTGCCGCACCGCATTCCCCCTGGCGGGCCCGGACGAGGGACTGATCATGCTCGCGACCGTGGCAGCCTTACCCGTCGATGTCGCGACAAAGCCCTCGGCTGCCAGTTGCTCGTACGCCGCCGTCACCGTGGTTCGCGACACGCCGAGCTCGGCCGCCAGCGCCCTGGTCGACATCAGCTTCGCACCCGCTGCGAGCGTGCCGTCTTCGATCTGCGCCCGCAGCCTGGCATAGATACGGCGTTGCGCACCGCGCAAGGATGCATCCGGCCCATCTGAAAACTGGCCCATGGAAAAACCTCAAAACTGGCACTTTCTGTGAAGCAGGTCGTGGTCGACATTATGGATACCCGACCACCCGGAATGAAATCCCCATTTTCAACCGACCACTGCAAGGAGACCGCCCCTTGGAACTGGAACTGACCGCCACCACACTCCTTGTCACCTTCGCCGGCGTCTTTCTGATCTGCTTCATGAAAGGCGCGTTCGGTGGCGGCTTTGCCATTGTCGGCATCCCGTTGCTGTCGCTGGTGATGGACCCGATCACCGCCGGCGGACTGCTCGCTCCGCTGTTCATCGCCATGGACCTGTTCGGCCTGCGCTACTGGAAGCCGTCCACCTGGTCAAAACCGGACCTTGGGTTGCTGGTCCCCGGCCTGGTCGTCGGCATTGGCGTCGGCTATTGGCTCTTTCGCGTGATGGACCACCGCGCGGTCGCCATTGTGATGGCAGCGATCACACTGATTTTTGTCGGCCTCTGGTTCAAGGCCGGTGGAGAAGTCAGCGTACGCCCGCGCTCATCGCCCAAGGCGGTGGCCGCAGGCGTCACCTCGGGCATCACGACCATGGTCGCGCATTCAGGTGGACCACCCTTGGCGATGTACCTGTTGCCGCTGGGTCTGAGCAAGCAGCTCTATGCCGGCACCACCAGCCTGTTCTTCACGGTGGGCAATCTCCTCAAGGCGGTGCCCTGGCTGCTCCTGGCCAAACCCACTGGAAACGTGCTTAGCCTCATGCTCATTTGCCTGCTCGCGGTTCCCAGCGGTGTCTGGCTTGGCTGGCGCCTGCACGCCAGACTGGATCAACGCCAGATGTACCGCGCCTGTTACGGCTTGCTGGTGGTCACCGCCGTGAAGCTGCTTTGGGATGGCATCGGCGGCTATATCGCCTGAGACTGTCCCGCCATCTGATCGTGTTGCTCAGCCAGACCCGGACCCGGGCGTTGCAGTGACCTTAACGCCACTGGAAATATCCGGTGGGCAAAAAACCAAATTGCCATGTGCTCCCTTCGTTCATTCTTGCGTCGCACTGTTCATTGTCCGTTCCCTGTACGTCTGGAGTTTCCCCAATGCCCTCGCCTAATTCCTTGCCCGCCGCGCTGCTGGGCCTGGCCCTTGTTTGTCCGGCGATGACCGAGGCTCAGGGCCTTGAACTGGGGCAAGTGCTGATCGGGGCCGAGGACCAGAGTGACGAAGACCAGGGGATCGAGGACGCCAGGGCCCGTCTGGCCCAGGTACCCGGCGGTACCAATGTGGTCGACATGCGCCGTCCGCTGCAGGGCCGTGTGGCGAGTAACCAGGATGTGCTGGCTTATCAGCCCGGGATCTATGCCCAGTCGGCGGGCAATGAGGGGGTGAAGATCTCGATCCGCGGATCGGGCATCAACCGTGCGCCGGGTGCCCATGCCTCGGGGCTGTACACCATGCTCGACGGGCTGCCGCTGACCGGCCCTGGCGGCACGCCCTATGAACTGCTGGAACCGCTGTGGCTCGACCATGTGGAAGTGTTGCGCGGTGCCAACGGTTTCGATCGCGGTGCCCTGGCCTTGGGCGGGGCCATCGATTACGTCAGCCATACCGGCTACAACGCGCCAAAGTTGCAGGTACGCTACGCAACGGGCAGTCACGGTTATCAGCAGCGTCAGGTCAGTTCCGGACAGGTGCTGGGGGACTTCGATTACTACGTGGCCATGACCGACGCAAACGCCGACGGCTACCAGGACCACACGGCCAGCGAGAGCCAGGGCGTGATCGCCAACTTCGGTTATCGCTTCAACCCGAACCTGGAAACGCGCTTCTACCTGCGTCAGCGCCAGACCGACAACGACCTCGCGGGACGGGTGACCAAGCACTCCATCGAGCACGATCCACGGGCGGCCAACCCCGCCTACGTGGCGCGGGACGACCGCCGCGACGAACCGGGCAGCACCTTTATCGGCAACAAGACCACCTGGTACCTCGATGACGATTCGAGCATCCAGACCGGCCTGGTCTACCACGACTACCCCATGGACTTGCGTGAGGGGCCCAACCGCCTGAAGGTGGCGTACACGGACGTCAGCGGCACGTTCGACTACCAGCGCCGCGACACGCTCTGGGGCCTGCAAAGCCAGAGCACCCTGGGCCTGCGAGTGACCAAACACCTGCCCAACTCAGGCGCCAGCGAGTTCGTGCGCATCCCCACCGGCAACACCGCCGGTTACGCACCGGGCACGCTGATGCGCAACTTCACCTACCAGGGCTCGGACACGGTCCTGCATGTCGGCAACGACCTGGAGATCGCCGACGATTTGTGGCTGACCACCGGCCTGGCCGCCATCTACACCCGCCGTGAAAGCGACGTCACCTATCCGCAGGAGGGCGGCAAGACCAGCCTGCACGACTGGGACTATGCACCGCGCGTGGGCTTGCGCTACCAGCTGACACCTGACCTGCAACTGTTCGGCAATCTCAGTCGTTCTGTCGAGGCGCCGCACCCCTGGTCGCTGATTTATAGCTCCAACATTCGCTTCCCCGCCGGCAGCGGCCCCGCCACAGGCGCCCAGCGCGATCCGGTCACGCTGCAAAACCAGACCGCCACCACTCTGGAAATAGGTGGACGCGGTGACAGTACCCTGGGCCAGTGGAGCCTGGCCTGGTACTACGCCCAGGTGCACCACGAGTTGCTCTCGGTGTTGCCGGACGCCAACGCCACCACGCCGTACGAGCTCAACGCCAGCCCTACCGTGCACCAAGGCGTCGAAGCCAGCCTGCTGAGCCCGCTCTGGTCGCCGGGTGATGGCGGCCAGTTGAGCCTGCGCCAGAGCTACACCTTCAGTGACTTCCACTACCGCGACGATGACCGCTTCGGCGACAACCGCCTGCCCGGCCTGCCGATGCACTATTACCAGGGCGAACTGCGCTACGACTGGCCACAAGGCTTTTTCGCCGCGATCAACACCCAATGGGCGTCCAAGGTCGCGGTCGATTACGCCAACAGCTACTACGCCGATCCCTACGCCATATTCGGCGCGACCCTGGGCTACAACGCGCCCAAGGGCGACTGGCAGACCTGGCTGGACCTGCGCAACCTGACCGACAAGCACTATGCCGCCACGGTCACGCCGGGCTACGACGACAAAGGGCTGGACGCGGCACGCTCCACACCCGGCGAGGGCATGGCGATGTACGTCGGGGTGTCGTGGAGCCTGCTCTGAGATGAACCTCTGCACGGACCTTGTAGGAGCTGCCGCAGGCTGCGATCTTTCGGCTTTTAACGGGCTCAAATCAAGATCAAAAGATCGCAGCCTGCGGCAGCTCCTACAGGGGTGTATGGCAGATGTAAAAAAACGGCGCTCTGGGCATCCCAGTGCTGGTCAACGGATGCGCACCTGACCTTCCGTGTAGGAGCTGCCGCAGGCTGCGATCTTTTGACTTTTAACGAGCCAAAATCAAGATCAAAAGATCGCAGCCTGCGGCAGCTCCTACAGGGGTTGCTGGTTGTTCACGGAATCGATTCACCTTAATTATTCGGCAAATATAGATAGCTGACTAATTACAAGCTCAACTATGATGAGCTAACTCCTCCGCAGCAGATTTCACCATGACCGACATATTGACCCTTGGTTTTGCCCTGCATGACAGCGCCCGGCTGATGCGCAAGCGGTTCGAACAACGCGCGCGGCATGTCGGCCTCACTCGCTCGCAGTGGCAAGTGTTAGCCATGTTGTCGACCCATGAAGGCATCCACCAGAAGGGGCTCGCGGACCTGCTGGAACTGGAGTCGATCACCCTCGTGCGCCTGCTGGACAAGATGGCCGAGCGCGGTTTGGTCGAGCGACGTCGTCACCCCACGGACCGGCGCCTGTCCCTGCTGTTCTTGACGGAACAGGCTCACCCGCTTCTGGAGCTCATGCGCGACATGGGCCGGACGACTCGCCAGGAAGCCACCCGCGGATTCTCTGCCGAGGAGGAACAACTGCTGCTGCAGATGATGAAGCGGATGAGGTCGAACCTGATCGAAGCCTGCAGTCTTCCCGTTGAAGAGCCGGAGTCATTGTCATGATTGAGAAGCGCCAGCTCGTGCGCACCACGCTCTTTGCCTTGTTACCCATCGCGCTGGTGGTCGGCGGTTACCTGTATGTCACCGGCGGGCAGATCATTTCCACCGACAACGCCTACATACAGGCCGATCATGTCGGCGTCTCCACCGATGTCTCGGGGCTGGTCGCCTCGGTGGATGTCAAGGACAACCAGCGGGTCGTCAAGGGTCAGGTCCTGTTCACCCTGAAGCCCGAGCCCTTTGAGATTGCGTTGGCCAGTGCCAGGGCGCAGCTGAACAACGTGCGCAATCAGATCCTCAATCTCCAGGCCAATTACAGGCAAGCACAGGCCGAGATCGATCAGGCGCAAATCGACCTCGCCTACTACCAGGCCAGCTTCCAGCGCCAGCAAACCCTGCTCAGCGTCTCTGCGGTGTCCAGAACCAACTACGACGATGCCAAGCACGCGCTGGACAGCACCCGGCAGAAAATCACAGTGGCCAGGGCCACGGCGCAAATGGTGCTGGCGCAACTGGGCGGAACCATCGACACCCCCGTCGAGCACCAGTCCACATATCTGATCGCCCAGGCCGCCGTCGACGAAGCCCGGCGCAACCTGGACAACTCGGTGGTCAGGGCTTCGTTCGACGGTGTCGTGACCAACGTCGATTCGCTGCAGGTCGGCTCCTACCTGCAGCCACCCCAGTCGGGCATCAGCCTGGTGTCGGCCGATCGCCTGTGGGTCGCTGCGTCCCCCAAGGAAACCGAGCTGACCCACATGAAACCCGGCCAGCCCGTCGAGATCAGTGTCGACAGCTACCCCGGCGTGCAGTGGCACGGCACCGTCGACAGCATCAGCCCGGCGTCGGGTTCAAGCTTCTCGCTGCTGCCCGCGCAAAACACCACGGGCAACTGGGTCAAGGTCGTGCAACGGATTCCGGTGCGCATCAGCATCGATGATGCCGGGGAAAAACCGCCGCTGCGCACCGGCATGAGTGTGCAGGCCGAGATCGATACCGGCTCGGCCCGTGGCCTGCCGCACCTGTTCTCGGGGCTGCTGGCGAGCAAGGCCCCGGCCCTGGCTCATGAGTAACCCGGCGCCGATCGACCCGGTGGCCCATCGCGGGATGATCACTGCCTGCGTCGTGCTGGCGGTGATCATGCAGGCGCTCGACACCACCATCGCCAACGTCGCCCTGCCCTACATGCAAGGCAGCATCTCGGCCAGTTCGGACCAGATCAACTGGGTGCTGACGTCCTACATCGTCGCCGCCGCAATCATGACCCCGCCGTCGGCCTTCCTGGCCCGGCGCTTCGGGCGCAAACGCGTGCTGCTGTGGGCGATTGTCGGCTTCGTGATCTCGTCGATCCTGTGTGGCCTGGCGCAATCGCTGGAAGAAATCATCCTCGCCCGCCTGCTGCAGGGCCTGGCGGGCGCGGCGCTGGTGCCGCTGTCCCAGGGCATTCTGCTGGACATCTACAGCCTCAAGGAACGCGGTTCAGCCATGGCGCTGTTCGGCGTGTCGGTGATGGTCGGTCCGGTGCTGGGGCCGATGCTCGGCGGCTGGCTGACGGAAAATTTCAGTTGGCGCTGGGTGTTCTTCATCAATTTGCCCATCGGTATGCTCGCGCTGGCCGGGATCGTCTATTACGTCAGCGAAACCACCACCGACACCTCGAGCCGCCTGGACTGGCTCGGCTTCGGCTCGCTGAGCGTGGCGATCATGGCCCTGCAACTGTTTCTCGACCGGGGCGAGCAACTGGGCTGGTTCGCTTCCGGTGAAATCCTCGTCGAAGCCATAGTGGCCGCTGTCGCCCTGTATGTATTTCTGGTCCACACCTTCACCACCGACACACCCTTCATCAGCCCGAAGCTGTTCAAGGACCGCAATTTTTCGATCAGCGTCGTGTTTATTTTTATCGTCGGCATCACCTACCTGGCCTCGCTGGCGCTGATGACCCCTTACCTGCAAACCCTGATGGGCTATCCGGTACTGACCGCCGGCATGGTGATGGGCCCCCGTGGCCTGGGCACGATGCTGACCATGTTCCTCGCCGGCCGCCTGTTGGGCAAAGTCGATACCCGCCTGTTACTGCTGATTGGCCTGGGCTTGTCCGCACTGTCGATGGGGCTGATGACCGGCTGGACGCCGGATGTGTCGATGCAAACCGTCATCTGGGTCGGCTTCATCCAGGGCACCAGCCTGGGCATGCTGTTCGTGCCTTTGACCACGGTTGCCTTCGCGACCCTGCCCGCCTCCTTGCGCGCCGAAGGCACCGGGCTTTACAGCCTGTCGCGCAACGTCGGGTCCAGTGTCGGGATCTCAATTGTCACCGTGCTGCTGACCCAGAACATCCAGGCCAACCACGAGCAGATCGGCGCCTACGTCACGCCCTTCAACCGCGCCTTCGACGCAGGGTCGATCAAGAATTACCTGGACCCGATGGCCGCGCCCGGCCGCGCCGCCCTGGACGCGTTGGTCAATGTGCAAGCCAGCTGGGTCGCCTACGTGAACGACTTCAAGCTGCTGATGCTGTTGTCACTGGCGGTGATGCCGTTGTTGCTGATTATCAAGACCCCAAAAGCCCAGGCACATGAAGAGCCGGGACCGGTCATGGAGTAATCCCGGATCAACACGCAACCGCCCGCGACGACTAAGCTTTTGTAACCTCACCTCGTCCCTCAAGGAGCTATCCATGAGTGCCGCTGCCCTGTCCGAACTCGATGCCGCCCTGCCCGGCCTGACCCGCAAGATCCGCGTGCTCGATGCGCTGTCCTGGCCCGATGGCGTCGAGGAGGACTTCCTGGCGAAATGGCGCAGCGGGCGCGCCACGCTGCCCAATGTCAAGTTGCAGCCCCGCGACCACAGCGCCGACATCGCCGCCCTGGAAACCTTTATCAGCCATTGCGATGTGGGGCATCCGGCCGGGAATTTCCTGGCCCTGACCGCCCGTAGCTATGCCACGGCCGGGCACATGCTGGGGGCCATGGGGACTCCCGCCTTTACCCAATACTCGTCAGCGCTGTACCGGCGTCCGGACTTCTATTATTCGCGCCTGCAGCTGAGCATGCTCGACGCGGCCCGATTCTTCCTCCAGACCACCGACGCCCTGCTCGGGGGTGCACGCATTCCACCCAGCCCCGCCGAGATTCCGGCCAAAGTGTTCGCCGCCTGGATTCAACCGGAACTGGACCGTTTCTTCGGCGCCGGGCAGATCACGGTCGTGCTCGATCCGAACCTGGCCGCCAAGGCCATCGCCGGATCGAGCCGCATTCGCCTGCGGGCCAGTGCGCTGTTCACGGAGCTGGACAAGCATCAGCTGTTGCAACATGAGGCCTTCGTGCATGTCGCCACCGCACAGAACGGCGCGCGGCAGCCCAACCTCACCAGCCTGGGCCTGGGCGCACCGCGCACAACCCAGACCCAGGAGGGCATTGCCACCCTGGCCGAACTGTTCACCGGCAGCATGGACATCAACCGCCTGCGTCGCCTGGCCCTGCGCGTGCTGGCGGTCCAGCAGGCGCTGGAAGGCGCCGACTTCATCCAGGTGTTCGAAGGTTTTCTGGCGGCCGGGCAGACGCAAGAGGAATCCTTCCGCTCAACCCAACGGGTGTTCCGCGGTGCCGATCTGCGGGGCGGTTCAGCGTTTACCAAGGATGCCGCTTACCTGACCGGGCTGCTCGGCGTCCACACCCTGCTGCGCATTGCAATCCGCGATAACCGGCCGGAACTGATCGGGCATTTGTTTGCAGGGCGCCTCAGCCTGGCGGACACCGTGCGCCTGGCGCCACTGTTCGAGTCCGGCTGGCTCAAGGGACCGACCTACCTTCCGGCCTGGGCCTCTGATCTGCGTCTGCTGGCGGCCAACCTGGCCTTCTCCGCGTTCATTTCCCGGATCAGGCTGGATGTACTGGACCTGGACGTGTTCATGGCATTTGCCGAAGAACACGAAAGCGATGCCAGCGCACACTGATCAGAATCAGGACCTGGATCACAGCGTTTCAAAGCCAGCCGGGGTCCTTCAAATGAGCTGCTACCATTAGGAAGCGGTGTCAAGGCGCAGCTCTGTGGCTTGCAGAGTCGGCTTTCACCTGCCACGGATTGATCCACTCATTTCAAGCCTGCCTGACCACATGGGGGGTGCAATGCACATTCCATTACTTTACGCGTTGTCGGCCGTACTGTTGTTGAGCGGATCTTCCAGCCTGGCACTGGGTGCGAATGAGACCGCTGCCGCACCCGCCCCGGTTCCGGCACCCGCCGCAGCCCCCGCACCGGCTAGCGCGCCCACTGCAGCGCCCGCCGCCCAAGTGACGAAGGATCCGGTGTTTAACCAGGAACAGCTGGATCAGATGCTGGCGCCCATTGCGCTTTACCCGGACCCTCTGTTTGCACAGGTGCTGATGGCCACCACCTACCCCGGGGAAGTCGGCGAGGCCGTCAGCTGGTCCAAAGCGCACCCGGACGCCAAGGGTGACGACGCGGTCAAACAGGTGGCGAACCAGCCCTGGGACCCGAGCGTGCAGGCACTGGTCGCCTTCCCGCAGGTTCTGGCAACGCTGGGGCAGGACCCCGTCTGGGTGCAACGCCTGGGTGACGCCTTCCTGGCGCAGCCCGACGATGTCATGGAAAGCGCGCAACGCTTGCGGCGCCAGGCACAGGCAGCCGGCAATCTGCAGAGCAACCAGTATCAGAACGTGACGATCCAGAATGTCGCGGCGCCAGCACCTGCAACCACGAATGCGGCACCGGCACCGGCACCGGCGCCAGCGCCTGCTGCGGAACCGGCGCCGGCCAGCAGCTCCACCATCATCATTCAGCCTGCCGATCCGCAGGTGGTGTACGTCCCCACGTATAACCCGACAACCACCTACGGTACCTGGCCTTACCCGGCGTCGCCGCCGGCGTACTATCCACCGCCACCGGCCTATTACCCGGGTCAGGCCCTGATGGCCGGACTCGCGTTTGGCGCCGGTGTGGCGATCGTTGGATCGTTGTGGGGTGAATGTGACTGGGGCAACAACGACGTCGACATCGACGTCAATCGCTACAACAACATCAACGGCAACAACCGGATCACCAACAACAAATGGCAGCACAACCCGGTGCACCGCAATGGCGTGCCCTACCGAGACAATGCGAGCCGCGCACAGTACGGCCGCCAACTCAACGGTGCCAACCAGCGTGAAGCCTATCGCGGGGACACTGCCCAGCGCGCCCAGGCTCGTGAAAATGCCCGCAGTTCAATGGACAAGCACGGTATCGAACGCCCCGCCACCAGCAACCGCGAAGCCCGTGATCAAACGCGCAAACTCCAGTCCGGGGCCGCGGACGGCAATCGGGTACAGGCTGGTGCGGACAGGCCCAGGGCGGCTGACAGAGGCCAGGGTACCGCCAGAAATACCCGGGAAAATCAGCAGCCCAGGCCCCAGGCCCGCCAGGAACCCAGAAACCAGACCGCCCAGTTGAACCAGCGCAGGGAAGGCGCCGCGCAGACGCGGCAGGCGCCGAACAAACGACCGGCCGCCAGTGCCGGCAGTGCCCGCAACAATGCGTTCGCCGGCGCACGCTCACCGTCCCAGGCCAACGTCCAGGCCAATCGTGGCCGGGCCAGCCAGGCATCCGCCCATCGCCCCAGTGCCGCCCGCTCGGCCGGTCACCAGGTCAGTCGGCCGTCCAATCCACCAGCGCGTCAAAGGGGGGGCCGTCGTTGAAAAACCATCCTCGAATGAAAGGACTCATGGGCTTGCTGCCTCCTGTCCTTGCGGTAGCTGCCGGCTTGCTTTGGTCATGCATGGCGACGGCGCAGCAAGCCTTTCCAACACCGGAAAAGGCTGCAGAAGCCTTGGTCCAGGCACTGGGTACGGAACACGCCGACCAGGCACGCCTGACGGAACTGCTCGGTAGTGACTGGCACAACTACATCCCGCGTGAAGGCGTGCAGCGCAAAGACGTCGATGCGTTTTTGCAGCAGTACCGCGAGCAACACCACATTGAAAAAAGCGGTGACGACAAGGGCATCCTGGCGGTCGGCCCCGAGAACTGGACACTGCCGATCCCCTTGGTCAAAGTGGCGAGCGGCTGGCGCTTCGACATGAAGGCCGGCAGTGCCGAGATCCGCGCACGCGAGATCGGCCGCAATGAACTCGACGCGGTGCAATCGGTGCTGGCCTATCACGACGCGCAGATGGACTATGCGTCAGTCGATCGGGACGGTGATGGCGCACTCGAGTATGCGCAGAAAATCTTCAGCACCCCCGGCAAGCACGACGGACTCTATTGGGCACCAGACGATAGCGGCCAGATCAGCCCGCTGGGGCCTTCGTTCGGCAAAGCCATTGCCGACGAAGAATGGCATGGCTACCGCTTCCGCATCCTTCATGGCCAGGGGCCGTCGGCACCGGGTGGTGCCTACAGCTACCTCATCGGTGACAAGATGAGCCGCGGCTTTGCCCTGATCGCCTGGCCGGCGAAATACAACGACACCGGGGTGATGAGCTTCATGATCAGCCACGAAGGCCAGGTGTTCGAAAAAGACCTGGGCCCCGAAGGTGAAAAACTGGCGCTGGCGATGAAGCGCTTTGACCCGGATGACAGCTGGCAAGAGGTGGCGGCAGATCAGGATCAGGAGTAGCCCGCAGCAACCTGCTGCGGGCTTGCAGAACTATTGAAACGACAGGACGAATCGCTCTTCCCTGCCCGTGCTGTCGTCACGGCAAGGCTGCTCAAGCTTGAATCCGCACCGGTCCAGTACCTTTCTGGAGCCCAGGTTTTCCCTGTAGGCATAGCCCACCAGTTGCGCCAGTCCCCAGCGCACCCGTGCCTGCTGGATCAGATGCCTCAGTGCAAGAGTTGCCAACCCCTGCCCGCACGCGCGCTGATCGATCCGATAACCCACTTCGGCGGACCCCATCACCAGGTCGATGCTTTTCAGATTGGCTCGACCAACGATTGTCTGGCTTGAGTCCTCGATGACAAACGGGTGCCAGGCGCCGCTGGCTAAACCGGACAAATAGCTATCGATATGATCGACGACACCGCGCAACGAATAAAACGCAGGGTCGCGCGCATCGATATGCGATTCGAACCATTCACGGTTGCGGATTTCGAACGCCAGTAAAGCTTCAGTGTCAGTCTTTTTCAGCTCGCGAATGCTAAACGATTCCATGCACTGCATCTCCTTTGCCTTGTGTCGAAACAGCGCAAGTCTATCGCATACCTGAACCACCTTGCCCTTTTCGAGTGCGAGCGACTTGCTTACAACATATGGATAAACGTATATTCGAATAACCA
The DNA here is from genome assembly GCF_002934665.1 of Pseudomonas laurylsulfatiphila. Classification (GTDB taxonomy): domain Bacteria; phylum Pseudomonadota; class Gammaproteobacteria; order Pseudomonadales; family Pseudomonadaceae; genus Aquipseudomonas; species Aquipseudomonas laurylsulfatiphila. The sequence goes on from NZ_NIRS01000002.1 coordinate 501,473, forward strand.
TATGTACAGAGCCACGCCAATGCTCAACCCTGCCGCCGTATTCAAATGCCTGGCCGACGAAACCCGCGCCCGGGCCACTTTGCTCATCGCCCGTGAAGGCGAGTTATGCGTGTGTGAGCTGGTCTGTGCCCTGGACGATAGTCAGCCAAAAATTTCCCGCCATCTTGCCCAGCTTCGCGGATGCGGCCTGCTTCTGGACCGCCGCCAGGGGCAATGGGTGTATTACCGGCTCAACCCTGATCTGCCCGTGTGGGTTCGTGATGTTCTGCAGACCACGCTGGCAGCAAACGCCGACTGGCTCAAGGACAACAGCACCCGCCTGAACGCCATGGGCGACCGCCCTCTCAACACTGCCGCCTGCTGCTGACCCTTCAACCCGTCGAGAATCCACATGCTGACTGCGTTTTCCATTTTCCTGCTCACCATGGTGTTGGTCATCTGGCAACCCAAGGGTCTGGGCGTCGGTTGGAGCGCCTCCCTGGGCGCCGTTCTGGCCCTGCTGGCAGGCGTCGTGACGCTGCACGATATTCCGCTGGTGTGGGCCATTGTCTGGAACGCCACCGCGACCTTCATCTCGCTGATCATCATCAGTCTGTTGCTCGATGAGGCCGGGTTCTTCCAGTGGGCCGCCTTGCATGTGGCACGCTGGGCCAAGGGTGACGGGCGACGCCTGTTCGTCTTCACGATACTGCTGGGGGCCGGCGTCTCCGCGTTGTTTGCCAATGACGGCGCCGCCCTGATCCTGACCCCCATCGTTGTTTCAATCCTGCTCGCACTGCGTTTTTCGCCAGCGTCCACCCTGGCGTTCGTCATGGCGGCCGGCTTTATCGCCGACACGGCGAGCCTGCCCCTGGTGGTGTCCAACCTCGTCAACATCGTTTCGGCGGACTACTTCGACCTGGGGTTCGCCGAATACGCCGCCATCATGGTGCCGGTCAATCTGGTTGCCGTGGCGACCACCCTTGTGGTGCTCTACCGGTTTTTCCGCCGTGACATTCCCCGGCACTACGCGCTCGATGACGTGATGGATCCGCGACGCGCCGTGCGTGATCCCCTGACCTTCCGCGTCGGCTGGATCGTTCTGGCCCTGTTGTTGGTCGGGCTGTTTGCCCTGGAGCCCCTGGGCATTCCGGTCAGCGCCATCGCAGCCGTCTGTGCCGCGCTGCTGTTCGCCGTGGCGGCACGCGGGCATGTGATTTCCACCCGCCGGGTACTGCGTGAAGCGCCCTGGCAGGTCGTGATCTTTTCCCTGGGCATGTACCTGGTGGTGTACGGGCTGAAAAACGCCGGACTGACCACCTATATGACCATGGCGCTGAACCGCATGGCGGAGTTCGGCATCTGGGGCGCCGCGCTGGGCACCGGCCTGCTCACGGCCTTGCTGTCATCGGGCATGAACAACATGCCCACGGTGCTGGTGGGCGCACTGTCGATTCAAGCCAGTGACGCCACCGGCGTAGTGCGTGAAGCCATGATCTACGCCAATGTCATCGGCTCTGACCTGGGCCCCAAGATCACCCCCATCGGCAGCCTGGCCACCCTGCTCTGGCTGCATGTTCTGGAGCGCAAGGGCATCCGCATTACCTGGGGTTACTACTTCAAGGTTGGCGTGGTCCTGACGCTGCCGATCCTGCTTATCACCTTGTCTGCCCTGGCCTTGCGCCTGAGCGTCTAGCCCTGTGCGACCGTAAAGAGGAGTCACCATGCGCGTTCTGTTTATGTGTACCGCCAACAGCTGTCGCAGCATCCTGTCCGAAGCCATGTTCAACCATCTCGCGCCAGAAGGCTTCGAGGCGATCAGCGCCGGCAGCTTCCCCAAGGGACAAGTGCTGCCCCGCAGCCTGAGCACCTTGCAAGAGGCCGGCATTGCCATCGACGGCTTGAGCAGCAAAGGCAACGAGGCTTTCGAAGCCAACCCGCCGGACATCGTCATCACGGTCTGCGACAAGGCTGCCGGCGAGGCGTGCCCGGTGTACTTCGGGCCGGCACTGAAAGCTCACTGGGGCCTGGAAGACCCCTCGGACATAACGGGCGATGAGGCAAGGATAGCGGCGGCGTTCCACTCAACCCTGGCGCGCATCGAAACGCGCTGCCGGGCGTTCCTCGAACTGCCTTTTGCACAACTTGACCGCGATGCATTGAAGCGCGAACTCGAACGCATCGGCACGCTTTGAACGGAGCCCTTATGACTCATTCCTTGCCCAATCTCGACACGGCACTGACCCCTCCCATCGCCCATGGACGCAACGACCAGCACAAGCCGCGCATCCTGTTGTTATACGGTTCGACTCGTGCGCGGTCGTTCAGTCGCCTGCTGGTCGAGGAAGCAGCCCGGTTGCTCGAACACTTCGGCGCCGAGACGCGGATCTTCAATCCATCAGGCCTGCCGCTGCCGGACGACGCGCCTTCCGATCACCCGAAAGTCCAGGAACTGCTCGAACTGATGCAGTGGTCTGAAGGACAGGTCTGGTGCTCGCCAGAGCGCCACGGCTCGATGTCTGCAGTGTTCAAGGCGCAAATCGACTGGGTGCCGTTGGCGTTGGGGGCCATTCGCCCAACCCAGGGTAAAACCCTCGCGGTCATGCAAGTCTGCGGCGGCTCCCAGTCCTTCAATGTGGTGAATCAGCTTCGTGTGCTGGGACGCTGGATGCGCATGTTCACCATCCCCAATCAATCTTCCGTGCCAAAGGCTTTTCTGGAGTTTGACGACGCCAATCGCATGAAACCCTCATCGCTGTACGACAGGGTCGTAGACGTCATGGAGGAGCTGGTGAAATTCACCCTGCTGCTACGGGATCGCCCCGACCTGGTTGACCGCTACTCGGAACGCAAAGAGTCTGCGCAAGCGCTGACTCAGCGCGTGAATCAGCGGTCGATCTGACTTTGGAGATTTGGCTCGATAGCCGAAAAAAGTCGCAAACCCCATGACGTTTCAGGGCTTGCGACTCTTTGCCGATACGTCCCTCAAGCTCTCGGGACGTTTTCTACGGTATGCCTGCCGTGTTCATTGCCGAACGTGCAGGCTCAGTTCTCTACCTCAACCGCGTCGAAATCCGCTTCGTCTGGAGCATCCGCCACATCCTTTCTGGCGTCCTTCGCCTCAACTTTGGCGGCCTCCCGGGCTGCCTTCGCGTCGGCTTTGGCGGCGTCCCGAGCGGCATCCGCGGTAGCCCGGGCAGCATCCCTGGCGGCATCTGCGTCGGCCTTGGCCGCGTCCCGAGCGGCATCTGCAGCGGCACGGGCAGCATCTCTGGCTGCGTCTGCGTCATCGTCCGCTACGCCAGCCGCTTTTGCGGCATCCCGGGCGGCATCTGCAGTTGCTTTTGCCGCATCCCGGGCGGCATTGGCATCAGCCCTCGCAGCGTCCCTGGCTGCATCCGCGGCATCGTTGTCAGCCTCGTCCGCGTCGTTGTCATGGGCATTGCCCGGGCCTTTGTTCCCGGCTACACCACCATGGTCAGCGTCATGGCCTGCAGCACCATGATCGGCACCCTCTCCACCATGGCCGCCGGCACCGTGACCGCCGTCACCACCACCGTGGCCGCCGCCGTCACCGCCACCGTGACCACCACCGCCTCCACCGCTGCCGCCATCCTTGGCATACACGCTGGAGAAACTACCGATGTAATCGGGCACCAGGACAGTCGATGCCGACAGGACGCCACCGATGGCCAGAGCCAATAAACATTTCTTGAGCAGCATGATGCACCTCCGCATGGAGTTGCGAACTCATCTCCGTATCGAACGCAATGTCCAGTGAGTTCCCGGCCGCCCATTGGAGCAGCCGGCCAACCGGCACGGCCATCAATCTGCAACATTGACGAGCTACTGCGGTATCCGCACGATCCCTCAGAGCCAGTTGGCATCGTTGCGTGGGAAACATTCCCACATATTTTTTGGATAAGCGCTTTCAGCCCGAGTTCAAAAAAAATCAGGACTGACGCATGGGTTGAGCTAGCGCCTTGGGTGATTGACAGCTATGAGTCGAGAGCTGGCAAACAGTAACAGGCTGGTGCGATCAGCGAGTCGCAATGCGCTAGCCGGTGTCACCCCTTGGTCAGATCAACCAACGGCGTCTGCCGCACCTCAGTCTCCCGCCCGCCCTGAATATCGCTCACCTGCTTCAAGGCCTTGTCCACAGCCACCTTATCCGCCAACAAGCTATAGCTGATGCGGAACTGCTTGTGCTCCTTCGGCCCAATTGTCGGTACCAGGTTCAGCGGTCGTTGATAACGGCGGTTGTAGGAAAAACTTGTCCCCGGCTCCAGCCCCGTGACATAGCCCTGGCCTTGGGTATCGGTGTTTTTCCACAGGGAAAACACGGGCAGTGTCTGAGTGTTGAAGCCGACCGAAACGCCCAGGCTGCCGGCCTTGTTGTGCAACACGGTCAACGTATCGCCCTTGGCATCGGCATACGGAACCACGTTGTAAACCGTTTCGTCGTAGTCCTTGGTCGGTGCGCGGTAGGTTTGCCAGTCGGGCAGATCGCCCTTGGCCTTGTCGTTGAACGGCGACACCTGTTTCACCGGCGCGGCGAAACGAGCGCCCTGCTCCAGGAACGGAGTGCTGAAGTTACTGTGATACAGCGCCTGGTATTCCTTCGGATAGTCGCCGTTGTTGGTCAGGGTGTCGTTCAGGGTGAACACTACACTGCCGGGTTCGGTGACCAGTTCGGTCGCGACGGAGAAGTCGACCTTCTTGAACGCCTGCTCTTTCAGTTCGCCGCGCAAGGTGATCGCGTACGGTGGTTTTTCATCGATGTGCAGGGTGACTTTGTTCGCAGGAATGTTGGCGGCCCGACCGTGCAGGGTCAGCAGTTCGCCATTGTCGACGCCCGGGTGGCCGACCCATTCGTATCCGCAGCGGGTGACCAGCTCATTGAAACCTTCCAACCAGCCCAGACCACCTCGGCCATTGAGTTCGATGAAGGACGGATTGACCACTTCCTTGACCGGCGAATCCCAGCCCATGCGCACATTGCCGACCGAGGCCTGCAAGACGTTCATTCCGCGAGTCGGCACTACCGAGAGTTTCATCGTGCCGTTATCGATGTCGACGATGCTGACGCCCTCCTGCCGACCGCCGTGCAAGGTACGCAGGGCAACGCTGAAGGGTTTGTCGGTTGTTATGCCCAGTTGCTGGCTGGTGATCTGCCAGTTCTGGGCGGCTTTGTCGGTGTCGAGCAGAACGTAATCCCAGGCCATGGCGTGGGAGGCAGCGGACAGTGCGCTGAGGGCAACAAAGAGTTTGAGCGAGGTCATGGCAGCAGCCTTTCTTGGAGTTGTGCCATTTTTATAGCCTTGAAGAAACGTTTCAGCAAGCTTAAAAAGCGACAATGCGCCGGCAAATGCCAGGAAAGTTTTGGGGCAAGTCGGAAAATCGAGTCGATGCCATCGCGAGCAAGCTCGCTCCCACATTCACCTGCGAGCATTGCTACGCCCGGTAATCGACCTGATGGTGTCAACCGCTCGACAGAAGTCGCCATTCAATTCCGAGCAATCTTGTCATTTGCCGAGGCTTAGGGCAGGGTCGATACCACTGAGATCCCTGCCAAAGGAGTCACCCCATGTCAAAGCTCTATCCCAGTATCGATCCCGAGGGGCTGGTCGAGTACTCAGTGGTCTACACCGACCGCTCGCTCAACCACATGTCGCAGTCATTTCAAGGCGTGATGAAGAACATTTCCACGACCCTGAAACAGGTCTACAACGCCCAGGCGGTTGCGGTGGTCCCGGGCAGCGGAACATTCGGCATGGAAGCGGTGGCGCGACAGTTTGCCACCGACCAGCCATGCCTGGTGATACGCAACGGCTGGTTCAGTTATCGCTGGAGCCAGATCCTTGAGATGGGCAACATCCCGGCGGCCACCACGGTGCTGAAAGCCCGACCGGTCGACACGGGTCGCCAGGCTGCCTACGCCCCACCCCCTCTGGACGAAGTGCTGGCAGCCATTGCGGCTTCGAGGCCGCAGATAGTCTTCGCCCCCCACGTTGAAACTTCATCAGGGATTATCCTGCCCGACGAGTACCTGCGGGCCGTCGGCGACGCCGTGCATGCGGTGGGTGGCTTGTTCGTGCTGGACTGCATCGCCTCAGGCACCATTTGGGTTGATATGCACAAATGCGCAGTCGACCTGCTGATCAGCGCACCGCAGAAAGGCTGGAGCGCCTCCCCTTGCTGCGCCCTGGTGATGCTCAGTTCCCTGGCCCTTGGCCGTATCGAACAGACGCAAAGCAGCAGCTTCGCCTGCGACCTGAAAAAGTGGCTTCAGATCATGCAGGCCTACGAACAGGGCGGACATGCCTACCATGCGACCATGCCCAGCGATTCCCTCGCGCGATTCAACGAAGTGATGAAAGAGACGCAAGCCTACGGTTTCGACAAGGTCCGCGACGAACAACAGGCGCTGGGCGATCGGGTGCGCGCAATGTTGACCGGCAAAGGTTTCAAAAGCGTGGCCGCTGCCGGCTTTCAGGCCCCTGGCGTAGTGGTGAGCTACACCGATGATGCAGACATCAAGAGCGGCAAGAAATTTGCCAACCACGGCCTGCAGATCGCCGCCGGAGTGCCGTTGCAATGCGACGAGCCGGCGGACTTCCAGACCTTCCGCATCGGTCTGTTCGGACTCGAAAAGCTGCACAATATCGAGCGCACGGTCAGCACCCTCGAGCAAGCACTGGACGAGGTGATGGTTAACTAAGCCCTCATCTTGCCCGCAGCACGTACCGAACTTGTGAATTCCAGGAAGGCATCCTGCCCTGGGCACTGCCGGCCCAGGGCGCTGATCGGATTATGTGAAAACACTTTTTGAATGCCCGGCAATAGACTGGGTATTGCGATGAGCGTGCTGAAACTATGCGTAACAACTTGTATCCTGATTCAAGACAAGGAAGAACAGCTGCCGTTATGGCCTTGGCCCAATAGTAGCTGGAACGGAAAACTGGACTTTCCATAAGGTAGTGATGTGAAGCGTGATACCCACCTGGTTGTACTTTTGCTGTTGTTTATCGGCTGTTCCCTGGCGTCACTGACTGTCTGGAAGGTGCTGGCCTCCCGAGATCGAGCGCTGGAGGATGTGAATGTCCACGGGTTGAATCTTACTCAGGCGCTCGCTACCTACTCCGAAGGCATTGTCCGCCAAAGCTCCCTGCTCTTGCTCGGACTTGTCGAACGCCTGGAAACTGAAGGTAGTGGCCCCCTACAGATCCGGCGGTTAAGTGCGCTGGTCAATCGACAGCAACCCCTGATGCCACAGCTCAGTGGTATCACCATCTACGACAATCAGGGACGCTGGTTGATGTCTTCCAATCGGCCGATTCCGGCCGGGGCGAACAGCAGTGATCGTGCCTATTTCATTCATCATCGCGACGATCCATCCCGTGAGATCTTTATCGGTCCGCCAATCCAAAGCCGTTCAAATCAGGAGTGGGTGATCACCGTCAGCCGGCGCTTCAATGATACTCGCGGAGAATTTGCCGGGGTGGTGGCGGTAACGTTGGGGATAGAAAACTTCCTGCGGTTGTTTGGAAAGATCGACGTAGGGCAAGAAGGTGCCATCGGGTTGTCCTATACCGATGGTACGTTGTTAGCTCGCTATCCCTTCCGCGAGCAGGACATGGGGCGCAACTTTTCGAAGTCGCCGATCTATGCGAAATATCTTGTGGACCGATCCGTCGGCACCGCGTCGTTCACCTCCAGCCTGGACGGCGTGGAACGGCTCTATGCATTCCGAAAGAGTGACAAGCTGCCGCTGATAACCACCGTCGCTCTCGGGAAGCGAGAAGCGCTCACTGCGTGGCGAATGGAGGCACTGCTGTCGGCGGTAGTGGTGACGGGGCTGCTGGGGCTCACCGGCCTCATCGGTTGGCTTTTGATCCTGGATATCCGTCGGCGTACCAAGGTAGAAGGTCAGTTGAGGGGCACTCAGGAGCAATTGCTCTCATCGAATCGGCAACTGGAGCTACTGGCGATGAAGGATGCCCTAACCGGTTTGGCTAATCGGCGCTACTTTGATGTGACATTGGCCATGGAGGCGCGACGAGCACAGCGCGAGGGGACGTCTTTGGCACTTCTGATGATTGACATCGACTATTTCAAGCTGTTCAACGATTCCAAAGGACATGTTGCCGGCGACATCTGTCTGCAGAGCGTTGGTAAGGTCGTGGAGGAATGTGTACGCCGACCATCGGATCTAGTGGCGCGGTATGGTGGTGAAGAGATGGGCGTAATCATGCCTGATACGGACATTGATGGTGCGCAGGTTGTGGCGCAACTAATCCTGCGCCGGTTGAAACAAGAGAGTATTTCCCACGAAGCCAGCCCATTGGGTCGAGTGAGTGTAAGTATAGGGATTGCCACTGCCGCGGGTTCCCGATTGGACCAACTGCAAAGTTTAATCGAAGCCGCAGATCAGGCGCTGTATAGCGCCAAGACACTTGGACGAAACCAGTTTGCGACGCACTGTAAAGGATGAGGGTTCGAAACTGGCCGATTTCAGACTGCCTCCACCGTCAGCTTCGGGTCGATTGCTGCCTGTCACGAAGGGCAGCAACTGGCTGGAGCGGTCATCCCCGCTGACGGCGAATCGCGCTTGGCTCTTGTCAATGCCCCATCAAACACCTGAACGCAGCAAGTCGAGCAAAATTCTGAACGCGGGCTTTGGCTGCCTGCGGCTTGGATAGTAGAGGTGATAGCCGGTCACCGCAGGACACCAATCATCTAATACACGTATCAGACGGCCTTCCAGGATGTGCTGTTCAACGATGTCTTCGGGGAGATGGGCAAGACCGACGCCGGCAAGCGCAAAGTCCAGCATCAGGGGGATCGTGTTGCACACCCTGTGACCCTCCGCGCGAACCCTTACCTCCCGCCCCTTCTTTGCAAACGGCCAGGACCAGAGCCCGCCTGATGTAGGCAGACGCAAGTTGATTCCGATATGGGCTGTCAGATCATGAGGCGTAACGGGTTTGGCCCTGTGCTCGAAGTATGAGGGCGAGCCAACCACGGCCTGCCGAAAGTCAGGACCTATACGAACCCCGATCATGTCCTTGGCCACCTGCTCGCCCAGACGAATCCCCGCGTCGTACCGTTGCTCGACGATATCCACCAACCCATAGTCATTGGTGATTTCGACCCGCACCTCCGGGTAATCCAGCATGAGCCTACTGACCGCTGGCGTCAGGATCGTTGCAGAAGCGTGCTCTACCGAGGTGATTCTCAGGGTGCCTGCCGGTTTTCCGCTGAGTTCGGACAGATCCGCCAGCCCTGCTTCGATGCCTTCAAAGTGGGGTCCGATGGAGCCAATCAAGCGATCTCCAGCCTCTGTCGGTGAAACGCTGCGAGTACTGCGAGTCAGCAACTGCACACCCAATTGCTCTTCAAGACGTCTGAGCGTTCGGCTCAGTGCTGGTTGCGACGTCCCCAATTGAGCCGCTGCCTTGGTAAAGCTCCGCTCACGGGCAACTGTCAGGAATGCAACCAGGTCATTAATGCTGTCCCGCATGATTGATATCCAACTGATATAGGTCCATTCCTACCATACCATCTAATCATTTGTCGGATGCGCTGCTAGATTGGCTCCACATTCAGTGCGGCTTCATTTCATGAACCCATCCATGACTTCAACGGACAAGCAGCCTTGGGATTCATGATCGGACTGACCAGAAGTGCATGCTCATTCAGGAGTTTTTATGAATAGCGACAGGCCGGTAACAGGTTCTGATTTCTTCACCACTCTTGGCCGTCGCGAGTTCGTGACCAAAGCCGCGCTGACAGGAGCCGCCCTGGTAGTCGGCGCTTCGGCATGGGCTGGGTCATCGGTCCCGCCCACAGCGGTTCAGAACTCGCAAAAGCCTTCTGGAGGAACTGGAAACATGAGCAAACGTCATCTGGGCAATTTAGAGGTTTCAGCCATCGGCGCAGGTTGCATGAGCATCAGCGCCAACTACGGTCCACCGGCTGATATTGATCAAGGCATTCACACGCTTCGAACGGCGTTCGACAAAGGCGTCACCTTCTTCGACACCGCAGAAGTGTACGGTCCCTATACCAATGAAGAGTTGGTGGGCAAAGCCCTCAAGCCTTTTCGCGACCAAGTGAAAATCGCCAGCAAGTTCGGTTTCGCCATCGACGGCACCATCGGCCTGAACAGCCGCCCGGAGCACATCAAAAGGGTGGTCGAAGAATCGCTCAAGCGATTGCAGACGGACCGTATCGATCTTTATTACCAGCATCGTGTCGATCCAAACGTACCGATTGAAGAGGTGGCCGGCGCTATCAAGGACCTGATCGCAGAAGGCAAGATCCTGCATTTTGGTTTGTCTGAAGCCAGCGCCAGAACCATTCGCCGCGCTCATGCGGTGCAGCGCGTGTCTGCAATCCAGACGGAATACTCATTCTTGCATCGGGACCCGGAGCACAACGGGGTACTCGCGGCATGTGAAGAGCTGGGGATCGGTTTCGTTCCATGGGCACCGCTGGGTGAAGGCTATCTGAGCGGTAAAATGGACGCTGACACCAGGTTCGATCCAAAGACTGATTTCCGGGGAACATTCCCCCGCATGTTCCCTGAAAACATGAAAGCGAACATGCCGGTCGTGGATATCCTGAGAAATGTTGCCACGGCAAAAGGCGGAACACCTGCACAAGTCGCGATTGCCTGGTTACTCGCACAGAAGTCTTGGATCGTGCCCATCCCCGGCACACGCAGAGTCGATCACCTCAGCGAAAACCTTGGCGCGCTGAACATTCAGCTGACCAGCGACGACCTGCTGGCCATGGAGCAGCAGTTCTCACAATTGACGGTGTATGGGGAGCGCATGTCTGAGATGCACATGCAGCAGATCGACCGTAGCTGACAGGCGGGCATTTGTCTCGAAGAGCCGGACGCTCGGCGGCCAGGAACCACGCCAATCGACTGTCCGCTTCACGCCCCGAGGTAGTCAGTCAGCAATCGGCTAGCCCCCCTCGCGGCCCGATGTCGCTTGGCAGTCTTCAAAATGATGTCGTAGTAAAGGCATCCCTCGCCAGCAACCAGCGTAGACACGCACTCGCCCACAAAACCCCTCCTCGCCAGCGGGATAAATAGCCAGCTATTGGTTGACGAAAGTCTGAAGTATTCATTTGAACTTTCGGATTCTTTCGCCACTCGGCCTGTGCCTAACATCGGCTCCACAGCGAACCAGCCTCGGCATCGCTCAGTGGGATCAGGTTACGCAGGGATCCGGTTTCGAAGTCCTCTGCCGCCACCGACCACTGATCGCTTGGCCGCCTGGTGCCGTCGAAGTGCTTTTGCAGCAGGCCCTGGGATTTTTGAGGATCACCGATGAAGCTGGAAATTTTCCGTACGCTGTGGGGTTACACCGCCAGCAAGGCTCAGGCGCTCGAGGAGTTGCTGCAAGCGGGCTTTGATGGCATGGAAGCGCGTCTGCCACTGGACGCCCGCGAACGGGCTGAGTTTGGTGTCTTTCTCCAGGCCAACCGCCTGGGCTATATCAGCACCGTCTTCAGCGCCTACGACGTGCTGCCGGATCAGTCGGCAACGCCTGCCGTCCACATCAATGACCTCGACCAGAAGCTCGCCTGGGCCGCTGAACTCTCCCCGCGCTTCGTCAACGTGCTGGCGGGCAACGACCGCTGGTCCTTGCCGCAACAGGTGGAGTTTTTTGGCCAGGCGCTGGAGCTGGCGCGCAAGCACGGTCAGGTCTGCAGTTTCGAAACCCATCGCTCGCGTTCGCTGTTCAACCCCTGGGTGACCCTGGAGTTGATCCGGCAACTGCCCGATCTGCTGTTCACCAGTGACATCAGCCATTGGGTCGTGACCTGCGAGCGTCTGTTGAATGATCCGGCCGACGACCTGAGTGCGTTCATCGAGCGGGTTCACCATATCCAGGCCCGGGTCGGTTATGACCAGGGACCACAAGTTCCGCACCCGGCGGCGCCCGAATATGCAAAAGAACTGGCTTTCCATCAGCAGCACTGGGAAAGCATCTGGCGCTCGCAGCAGGCCCGCGGCTACCAGGTCAGCACCCTGACGCCGGAATTCGGTGCCGACGGCTACCTGCATCACCTGCCCTTCACCAATGTCCCGGTCGCCGACCTGTGGTCGTTGAACGTGTGGATGGGCCAGACCGAGCGCAAACACTTCGAGCGTTTCCACCACTCAAGCCATCCTTAGGGAGCCGATGCGTCATGCCTGACAATAAAAACAACAGCGCCAGCACTGACACACTCAAAGCCAACTTCAACAGCATCCCGGTGATCAACATCGCCGGCCTGTTCAGCTTTGAACTGGAACACCGCCTGGCCGTGGCCGAACAATTGGGGCGCGCCGCCAGCGAAGTCGGGTTTCTCTATATCACCAATCACGGTATCGACCCGCAACTGATCGCCAACCTGCGCAAGGCTGCCAAGGACTTTTTCGACCAGCCCCTCGACACCAAGATGCGCCACTACATCGGCACCTCACAAACCCACAAGGGCTTTGTGCCCGAAGGCGAAGAGGTCTATTCCAAGGGTAAGCCGGACCACAAGGAGGCCTTCGACGTCGGCTTCGAAGTCCCGGCCGATGACCCGCTGGTGCTGGCCAACACCCCCTTGCTGGGGCCCAACGACTGGCCGCAGCTGGCAGGCTTCAAGGCCTCGGTGCAGGCCTACTATGAAGCGATCTTCGCCCTGGGCCGGCGCCTGTTCGGCGGCTTCGCCCTGACCCTGGGCCTGGAAGAAAACTACTTCGACAGCCTGGTCACCCGTCCGCCGTCCAAACTGCGCCTGATCCACTACCCGTTCGACGGTGCTGCCCATGACGCACCGGGTCTTGGCGCCCATACTGATTACGAGTGCTTCACCATCCTCCTGGCCGACAAACCCGGCCTTGAGGTGATGAACAATCTTGGCCAATGGATCGATGCACCACCGATTGCCGATGCCTTTGTGGTCAACATCGGCGACATGCTGGAGGTGATGACGGCGGGCGCATTCGTTGCCACTGCGCACCGGGTGCGCAGCGTGAAGGAGGAGCGTTATTCCTTCCCGCTGTTTTATGCCTGTGACTACCACACCCAGATCAAACCGCTGCCCGGGTTCGCCCAGGCCGGCAACGACTACGAAGAGATCACGATCGGCGAACACATGTATGGCCAGGCGCTGCAGACCTATCAATATCTGCGCCAGAGGGTGGCCAACGGGGACGTTCAACTGCCAGGCAAGGCACGTAAACCCGCCAGTTTCGGACATTTGAAAAATCAGGTGCAACCGACCTGATTGAAGTTTTCAGCTAAACCCCCTACCTACGCCGGAGTCAGTAAAAATGAAAAACAATAAAAAGAACCTTTTGTGCCTGGCTGTATTGGCAGCCGGCATGTTCGGTGCCTCGGTGAGCATGGCCGCGTCAGATACGTTCAAGGTCGGCATGGAGATCACCTACCCTCCTTTCGAGTCCTATGACAAGGACAAGAATGTGGTGGGTTCGGACCCCGAACTGGCTACCGCACTGGCCAAGCACATGAACGCCAAGGTGGAGTTTGTCGACACCAAGTTCCCGAGCCTGATCCTGGGCCTGAACTCAGGCAAGTACGACGCGATCATTTCCGGCATGTACATCACGCCGGAGCGCCAGACTCAAGCCCAGACCATTGCGTACGCCAATACCGGTGCCGCGGTCATGGTGCCCCAGGGCAGCGAGATCAATGCGAAAAAACCTGAAGACCTGTGCGGCCTGAAGCTGGGCCTGGAACAGGGCACGACCTGGGTCAAGGAATTCAGGAAGCTGTCCGACGAATACTGCGTGCCGAACAACAAGGGCGCCATCACCGTCAGCGAGTACCCTTCGGCGCCCGAAGTGACCCAGGCCTTGCTGTCCAAGAACATCCAGGCCCAAGTTGAAATCGCCGGCGCCGCCAAAATGATCGCGGAAAAGACCAATGGCCGGGTCGTGATCACCACCGAGCACCCGATCTATCAGCAAACCCTGGGCATCTTCGTCAAGAAAGGTAACGACGCAACCTACCAGGCCGTGCAAAAGGCCTTCGAGGAAACGAAAAAGAGCGGAGAATACGCAGCAATCCTCAAGAAGTATGGCCTGGAAGAACCGACCGCCAACTAAGAATCTGTCCTTGTAGTCTGGTTATCTGCCGCCCCTGCACGGGGGCGGCAGATCGAGGTGTCCCATGCAATTCGATTGGTCGTATTTCTTCTCCCTGTTCTCCCTGCCGGACTTCTGGAATGCCTGCGTCACGGTCATCCAGCTCAGTGCCCTGGCTTGGTTCATCGGCATGCTGCTGGGTTTTGTCCTGGCCACGGCCAAGCTGTCCCAATCGCCCTTGCTGCGCATTCCCGCAGCGGTCTACATCTGGTTTTTCCGCAGCATCCCTTTGCTGGTGCTGGTGGTGTTCGTCTACAACCTGCCGCAGTTGTTTCCCGGTAGCGGACCGATTCTGTCCAACCCCTTCTACGCAGGGTTGCTGGCCCTGGTGGTCACTGAAGCGGCGTACATGGCGGAGATCCATCGTGGCGGCCTGATTTCCGTGGCCAAGGGCCAGAAGGAAGCCGGGCGCGCGCTGGGTGTCGGCGTGCTCGGCATGCAACGGCTGATCGTGATCCCCCAGGCGTTCCGTATTTCGCTGCCCACCCTGATCAATGAATACATCACGGTGGTCAAGCTGACTTCGCTGGTCTCGGTGATCTCCCTGACTGAAATCCTCACGGTCGGCCAACGCCTCTATGCCACCAACTTCCTGGTGATGGAAACCCTGGCGGCGGTGGGCGTCTACTACGTGTTGATCGTCACCGTATTCGGCTATTTCCTGCAGCGCCTGGAGCGCTACCTGGACCTGAACTTCCGCAAGCCGCACACCCTCGACGCCGCCACTATTGCCAAGTTCAAGGCCAGCGCCGAAGCCTTGCCGGACATTGCGCGCAAAGCCGCGGGCAACAACACAACGCCGATCCTGCAACTGAACAACATCCAGAAGAGCTATGGCACCCACAAGGTGCTGCTGGGTATCGACCTGAATGTCGATTACGGCCAGGTGGTCTCGATCATCGGGCCATCCGGCTCCGGCAAGACGTCGCTGATCCGCACCGTCAACGGCCTGGAAAGCATCGATACCGGCGACATCAAGTTGTTCGGCGAAACGTTCATCGAAGCCTCGGACAAACCCAACAGCTCGCGCCTGCGCAAAGGCGTGCGGCACATCGGCATGGTGTTCCAGAACTTCAACCTGTTCCCGCACCGCACCATCCTCGACAACATCACCCTGGCACCGCGGTACCACGGCCAGCCGGGCGAGCTGAGCGAGCATCGTGCCTATGCGCTGCTGGACAAGGTCGGCCTGCTGGCCCATGCCCACAAGTACCCGCACCAGCTCTCCGGCGGCCAGCAACAGCGCGTGGCGATCGCCCGGGCCCTGGCCATGGAGCCGCAGATCATGCTGTTCGACGAGCCGACCTCGGCCCTCGATCCGGAGCTGGTCAACGACGTGCTGAACGTGATCCGCGACCTGGCCAGGGAAGGCATGACCATGCTGATCGTGACCCACGAAATGGACTTTGCCATGTCGATCTCCGATCGGGTGATTTTCATGGAGAACGGCAACATTCAACTCGATGCCGCCCCTGAAACCATTCGCTGCGAAGCTGAAGGTGAGAGGGTACGACGCTTCATGGGTATCGGTGCCCGATCGCCAAACCTGTCAGCAGCGGTGGATCACGCATGAACAGGCAAGCGTTTTACATGAGCTTCTTTCTGTCAGGAACACACGCATGAATCTTGGAATAGCAGGACGCTGGGCGCTGGTGTGCGCCGCCAGCAAAGGCCTGGGTAAAGCCTGCGCACAGGCACTCGTCAGCGAGGGCGTGAACGTGGTGATCACCGCACGGGGCGAGGACACGCTGAATGAAACAGCCCGTCAGCTCAGGGCGATCAATCCTGAAGTGACGGTCATCGCCGTGGCCGGAGACATTTCCACGCCCGAGGGTCGGGCGGCAGCGCTCAAGGCCCATGAGCATTTCGATATCCTGATCAACAACGCCGGCGGCCCTCCTCCCGGGGATTTCCGCGAATGGAATCGCGACGCCTGGCTCAAGGCGCTGGATGCCAACATGCTGACCCCTATCGAGCTGATCAAGGCCACCGTAGACGGCATGGCGGCACGCGGATTTGGCCGGATCATCAACATCACTTCGAGCGCCGTGAAGTCCCCGATCGAAAGCCTGGGCCTGTCCAATGGCGCGCGCAGTGGCCTGACGGGGTTCGTTGCGGGGCTGGCCCGGCAAGAAAACATTGCCAACCGCAATGTGACGATCAACAACCTGCAACCGGGCTCGTTCGACACCGATCGACTGCGCGACAACCTGGTCGCCGCTGCCCACGAAATGGGGCAAGACAGTGAGGCATTCCTTGACGAATGCCGTCGCGAAATTCCTGCCAAACGCTTCGGCTCACCCGAGGAGTTCGGTGCGCTTTGTGCCTTCGTCTGCAGCAGCCATGCAGGCTACCTGACCGGGCAGAACCTGTTGATTGACGGAGGGGCCGTTCGCTCCAGCCAGTAATAACCGCCAGTACCCCGGGAGCGGATGGCACAGAGACTTTCGCCATCCGTCCCGCCCCTCTCGACACGCCCCCCCTCCCCCCCAAACAATCTTTTTTTGGTGCTTTCACTGGTTTGGAGGTCACTTCATTTTCTGCGTGGGCACGTTCCCTTGTAGGAGCTGGCTTGCCAGCGATGGTCGTTAACGATAACGCGTGCGAACCGGATAAACGCGGCGCACTGGAGTCCATCGCCAGCAGGCTGGCTCCCACAGTTTCAGAGTGGGCAACCCCCTTGTAGGAGCTGGCCTGCCAGCGATGGTCGTTAACGATAACGCGTGCGAACCGGATAAACGCGGCCCCCTGTAGGAGCTGGCTTGCCAGCGATGGTCGTCAACGATAACGCGTGCGAACCGGATAAACACGGCGCACTGGAGTCCATCGCCAGCAAGCTGGCTCCCACAGTTTCAGTGTGGGCACACCCCCTGTAGGAGCTGGCTTGCCAGCGATGGTCGTTAACGATAACGCGTGCGAACTGGATAAACACGGCGCACTGGCGTCCATCGCCAGCAAGCTGGCCCCTACAGTCACGCCCGAATCTGATATGTTTTTTTTCAGTTATCTTGCATATGGATTTTTATTGTGTCATTTATAGCCTCGCCGATCACAGGACTGATCCACCGCGCCAACCCGGATGGCGGGCACCCGTTCCCCCCAATGCCCTCCAGGGAGTCAACAATATGAACAAGACAGAACTTCTAGGTGCTCTGGCGCTATGCGCTTTCAGCTTTCTGGCACATGCCGACGAAGACAGCCTGCGTATCGGTATCGAAGCCGCCTACCCGCCCTTCTCCTTCAAGACACCGGAGGGCAACGTCAGCGGGTTCGATTACGACATCGGCAACGCCTTGTGCGAAGAAATGAAGGTCAAGTGCGAGTGGGTCATTCAGGAGTTCGACGGCATGATCCCGTCGCTCAAAGTGCGCAAGATCGATGCCGTGCTGTCGTCGATGTCCATCACCGAAGACCGGATGAAGTCCGTGGACTTCAGCAAAAAGTACTACCACACGCCGGGCAAGTTCGCGATGAAGGCCGGCAACGTGATCAACGACCCTCTGGTCGACCTCAAGGGCAAGAAACTCGGCGTGCAACGCGCCTCGACCTACGATCGTTTTGCCACCGAGCAACTGGAAAAAGCCGGCGTCGTCGTGGTGCGCTACTCCTCGCAGAATGAAGCCTTCCTCGACCTCGCCTCGGGTCGTCTGGACGCCACCCTCGCCGACATCGTCAACACCGATGAGAGCTTCATCAAGACACCGGCCGGCCAGGGTTTCGCATTGACCGGGCCCGACATCAACGACCCGAAATATTTTGGCCGGGGCGCCGGGATCGCCGTGCGCAAAGGCGACAGTGCCAACGTTGCGCGCCTGAGTGCCGCGATCGACGCCATTCGCGCCAACGGCAAGTACCAGCAAGTGATGGCCAGGTACTTCGCGTTCGATATCTACGGCGAGTAAGCCTGCGCCCTGAAACCTGAAACCTGACCCCGGCGCCGGCCCCTGCAGGCGTCTGCCGGGGCTTGTCCTGCGCGCCTCGCGGCGCTCGCTTGAGGAACTTCATCATGCTCCACGGCTACGGATCGAGCATTCTCGATGGCGCCTGGCTGACCATCAACCTGGCCTTGACCTCCATGTCCCTGGCGATTGCCCTGGGCCTGATCGGTGCGGCCTTTCGGCTGTCGCCACTCAAATGGCTGGCCATGCTCGGGGAAAGCTACACCACCCTGATTCGCGGCATTCCAGACCTGGTGCTGATCCTGCTGATCTTCTACGGCGGCCAGGACCTGGTGAACCGCCTCGCCCTTGCGCTCGGTTACACCCGCTATATCGACATCAACCCCTACATCGCCGGCGTCTGCACCATGGGCTTCATTTTTGGCGCCTACCTCTCGGAAACCTTTCGCGGCGCCTTCATGGCGATCCCCAAGGGCCAGGCCGAAGCCGGCGTGGCCTATGGCATGGGCGGTGCGCAGGTGTTCTGGCGAATCCTGGTACCGCAGATGATTCGTTTCGCCATTCCCGGGTTCACCAACAACTGGTTGGTACTGACCAAATCCACTGCGCTGATCTCGGTGATCGGCTTGCAGGACATGATGTTCAAAGCCAAGAACGCAGCGGATGCCACACACGAGCCCTTCACGTTCTTCCTCTCGGTGGCGGCGCTGTACCTGATGCTCACCAGCCTGTCCTTGCTGGTGCTGCGCTATCTGGAAAAACACTATTCGGTCGGCATCAAAGCCGCCGAATTGTGAGGGGAGCCACCCATGATTCTCGACTACAACCTGATCTGGGAAAACCTGCCGCTGTACTTCAACGGCGCCTTGTTGACCCTCAAAGTCCTGCTGATTTCCCTGGCCCTGGGCCTGGTGTTGGCGATTCCGCTGGCGCTGATGCGGGTGTCGCGATCGCCGCTGATCAACTTCCCGGCCTGGCTCTATACCTACGTGATTCGCGGCACGCCGATGCTGGTGCAGTTGTTCCTGATCTATTACGGCCTGGCGCAGTTCGAAGCGGTGCGCCAAAGCGTGCTCTGGCCTTACCTCTCCAGCGCCACCTTTTGCGCCTGCCTGGCCTTCGCGATCAACACCAGTGCCTACAGCGCAGAGCTACTGGCCGGCAGTCTGAAATCGACCAACCATGGTGAGATCGAAGCCGCCAGGGCCATGGGCATGTCACGCCTGACCCTGTACCGGCGCATTCTCATGCCGTCGGCCTTGCGCCGGGCATTGCCGCAGTACAGCAACGAAGTGCTGATGATGCTGCAAACCACCAGCCTGGCCTCCATCGTCACCCTCGTCGACATCACCGGGGCCGCGCGGACTGTCAGCTCACGGTACTACCTGCCGTTCGAGGCGTTTATCACCGCCGGCCTCATCTACCTCGCCCTGACCTTCATTCTGGTGCGTCTGTTCAAGCTGGCCGAGCGCCGCTGGCTGGCGTACCAGGCACCGCGCAAGCACTAAGGAGCTGACATGGAGCACATTCAACACCTGTTGCCGTGGAGTGCCTCGGGCACCGAACGCACGCTGTCGCTGTTCCGCTTTGGCAGTGGACCACGCAAAGCCTACATACAGGCGTCATTGCATGCCGACGAGTTGCCGGGGATGCGCGTCGCCGTGGAACTCAAGCGCCGTCTGCTGGAACTGGAGACTCAAGGCCGCCTGACCGGGGTGATCGAGTTGGTGCCCATGGCCAACCCGATCGGTATCGCCCAGATGTTCCAGGCCACCCATCAGGGGCGCTTTGAGTTCTCCAGCGGCAAGAACTTCAATCGCGACTTCCCGGAGTTGGTCGATGCCGTTGCACCGCTGCTGGAAGGCAAATTGACAGACGATGCCGACGCCAACATCGCCCTGATCCGCCGCGCCATGGGCGATGCCCTCGCAGCCATGCCGGCACCGGCCTCGGAACTCGACGGCCTGCGCCGCCTGTTGCTGCAGCATGCCTGTGACGCCGATGTAGTGCTGGACCTGCACTGCGACTTCGAATCGATCATGTTGCTGTATGCGATGCCGCAACACTGGCCACGCCTGCAGTCACTGGCCGCACGCCTCGGCGCGCAAGTCACATTGCTGGCCGAAGGTGCCGGCGGCAGCGCCTTCGACGAAGCCTGCGCCATTGCCTGGCTGCGCCTGGCCGAGCGGTTTCCCGAAGCCGATATTCCCCTGGCGTGCGCAGCCACCACCATCGAATTGCGCGGCATGGCTGACACCGAGCGCGAGCAATGCGTCGACAGCGCCCAAGCCATTCTCGGCTATCTCGCCGAACAGGGCCTGATCAGCGGTGACTGGCCAGCGGCACCACCGAGCCGTTGCCAGGCCATGCCATTCGCCGGCGCCCAGTACGCCTGTGCGCCCCATCCCGGTGTGGTGAGCTTTCTGCAACCGCTGGGCGCGCAGGTCAAGGTCGGCGATCCGCTGTTCGAGGTCATCGACCCGCTGACCGACCGCCATAGCGTGGTAAGCGCCAGCACCGACGGCATTCTCTATGCCCGCGAACGCCTGCGTTTTGCCCAGCCTGGATTGTGGCTGGCCAAAGTGGCAGGCGTCACCCCCATTCGCCAGGGTCGCTTGCTCAGCGACTGATTCCAGAGAGTTCAAACCATGTACAAACTTGAAGTTCAGGACCTGCATAAAAGCTACGGCGCACACCAGGTGCTCAAGGGCGTGTCCCTGCAAGCGCAGGCCGGCGACGTGATCAGCATCATCGGCTCCAGCGGCTCCGGCAAAAGTACCTTCCTGCGCTGCATCAACCTGCTGGAGCAACCCAATGCGGGCGATATCGTGCTCAATGGCGAACCGCTCAAGCTGGTGGCCAACAAACTTGGCGGGCTGAAAGCGGCCGAACCCAGACAGTTGCAGCGCATGCGTTCGCAGCTGTCGATGGTGTTTCAACACTTCAACCTCTGGTCGCACATGAGCGCTCTGGAAAACGTCATGGAAGCCCCGGTGCATGTGCTGGGCCAAGGCAAGAAAGAGGCACGGGAAAAGGCCGAGCACTACCTGGACAAAGTCGGTGTAGCGCACCGCATGCACGCCTGGCCGGCGCACATGTCCGGTGGCGAGCAGCAGCGCGTGGCGATTGCCCGTGCACTGGCGATGGAACCGCAAGTGATGCTGTTCGATGAGCCGACGTCGGCCCTCGACCCCGAACTGGTCGGCGAAGTGCTTAAAGTCATGCAGGACCTGGCGCAGGAAGGCCGCACCATGGTGGTGGTGACTCACGAAATGGGCTTTGCCCGCGAGGTTTCCAACCAACTGGTGTTCCTGCACAAGGGCATTGTCGAAGAGCGCGGCGACCCGCGTGAGGTGCTGGTCAACCCGCAGTCCGAACGCCTGCGGCAGTTTCTGGCCGGGAGCCTGAAGTAAGACCGCCACCCGTCCACTGCTCGGCGCTGCCCTGACAAGGCAGGCTTGGGATACACTCCGGCCAACCTTGTCAGGGCATCAGGCACAGCCCTTCTCTCACCTTCAGGAAACGTTGAGCCGGATATGCCAACCCCATCGAAAGACACCACCGTCTATGCCGCGCCGGTCATGCGCAAACTGACGGAAATCGTTTCCGAACTGCCACCGTCACTGCGCAAGGTAGCGGACTTCATCCTGCGTCACCCGCTCAAGGCCGCGACGCTGACCATCGAGGAGATGGCTCAAGAAACACTGACCTCGCCCGCCGCCGTCAACCGCCTGGCCAAAGCGCTGGACCTCGGTGGCTACAGCGGCATGAAGGCCGAGCTGGTCGCCACCTTGCAGCAGATGGTGTCGCCGGTGGACAAACTGCGCAACGAACTGGCCCATCGTCCGGGCGGCGCGTTTGGCCTGCATGAACAACTGCAGAGCGCCAGCAGCAACCTGGCCACGGCGGTGACCAACAACCACGCCGACACCTTTGAAGCCTTCGTCACTCGCCTGACCACGGCACGCAAAATCTACATCCTGGGGTTCGGCAACAGTGTTTACTTCGCCGGCCTCGCCGCGTCGACCCTGATGCCCTTCTGTGCCGAGGCCACGGCCATCAGCATGGAGGGTGGCAACGAAAATGCCGCGTACCGCCTGGCCGCGATTACCGATCAGGACGTGTTGCTGGCGATCTCCCTGCCCCGCTACTCCCTCGACACCCTGCAACTGGCACGCTTCGCCAATGAACGCGGCGCATCCGTGCTGGCAATCACCGACTCTCCCGCCTCGCCGCTCACCGGCATTGCCGAGCACACGCTGTTTGCCCCTTGCGACCACCCGGTGCTGACCAGCTCCAACATCGCCGTGCTGGCCCTGATCGAAGGCCTGGTCGCCGGCGTGATGGCGCGTAATAAGGAAGCGGTCAAACTGGCAACCGAACTGACTGAAAGCGTGATGTCGTACCTGCACATCCCTGCCAGCGGCAAACCTGCGAAGAAGTGATTGCGTTGTGGATTTGCCTTGCAAACCCGGGCCGTCACTGACAGCCATGGGTTGAATCCACAGTGGTTTTCTGCCTCTTGCGACGGGCAGAAAACGGCCAAAAGGGGAAATTGAAGATTGGCCGATAACGGGCGGTGCTTAATGTAGTTCGCGGGTACTGGATACCGGGAGTGAACAGCATGGGCAGTGGCTTAGCTCTCAGGTCAAGCCGATAAGCACTCTCCACTTGCTTCAACAAGCCTTGGTCCCTCAGGCCCTCTGCAAAGCACACGGCTGCACGCATCGGCCCGACAGCGTGCGAACTGGAAGGACCGATGCCAACTTTTAACAGATCAAAAACACTCCAGCGGCAAACTTATTCCGTAGCTAACGCTGGTGGATGATCAGGCTTTGTAGACCGGAAAGCGTTCGCACAGCTCTGAAACGTGGCGAGCGATGCGGGCCTCTACGTCGGCATCACCGAGTTTATCGAGGATGTCGCAGATCCAGCTGGCAAGGACACTGCATTCTGGCTCCTGGAATCCACGCGTAGTCACCGCAGGAGTTCCTATGCGCAGGCCGGAAGTAACGAAAGGCGACTGTGGGTCGTTCGGCACGGCATTTTTGTTCACGGTAATGTGAGCCCGACCTAAGGCGGCGTCAGCATCCTTGCCCGTTAGGCGCTGGCGGATCAGACTGACAAGGAACAGATGGTTGTCGGTTCCACCCGAAACCACGTCATAACCTCGGTGGATGAATACGTTTGCCATCGTCCTGGCGTTTTTGATGACCTGTTGTTGATAGGCTTTAAAGCCTGGCTCCAGCGCTTCCTTGAAACACACAGCCTTGGCGGCGATCACATGCATCAATGGGCCACCCTGCCCACCTGGAAAGACTGCGGCGTTAAGTTTTCGCTCAAGGTCTTCATTACCTTTGGCGAGAATCAAGCCACCACGGGGGCCGCGCAGCGTCTTATGAGTGGTAGTCGTGACCACATGCGCATAGGGAAGCGGATTCGGATACAGCCCTGCCGCTACCAATCCGGCCACGTGGGCCATATCGACGAACAGGTAGGCGCCGACCTTATCGGCGATGGCGCGAAACCGCGGAAAATCCAGGGTTTTCGAGTAAGCGGAAAACCCGGCGATGACCATCTCCGGCTGATGTTCGACCGCCAGTCGCTCCACCTCGTCGTAATCAATCAATCCCGTGACGGTATCGATACCGTATTGCACCGAGTTGTAGAGCTTGCCGGAGAAACTGACTTTGGCACCATGGGTCAAATGCCCACCGTGGGCCAGGCTCATCCCCAATACGGTGTCACCCGGCTGGAGGAGCGCCAAGTAAACAGCGGCGTTGGCCTGACTACCTGAGTGCGGCTGAACGTTGGCGTAATCTGCACCAAACAGTTCCTTGGCTCTGTCGATCGCCAACTGCTCAACCTTGTCGACGTGCTCGCAGCCGCCGTAGTAACGCTTGCCTGGGTAACCTTCAGCATACTTGTTGGTCAGCCCGCAGCCTTGGGCTTCCATCACACGCTGACTGGTGTAGTTTTCTGAAGCAATAAGCTCGATGTGCTGTTCCTGACGGCGCTCTTCGGCATCAATCGCACTTAGCAGTTCATCATCGTAGCCCTGAATCTGGTCTTGCTGGCTGAACATTGTTTATCTCTCCTTCAACTTTTATTTTTGTTCGGATCAGGAAATCCAGCGCGCAGAAACGCTTCCAACAGCGAACGTGAACGCGCTGGATGAACGACTTGGGAATGTTTTTAGTTGATCAGCTCGTATAGGCCGTAAAAGCATTGACGCCTGCTTGCGCCACAATTTCATCCTGATCGGGAGTACCGGAACTGCACCCTACCCCACCCACGATAAACTCTTGCATGAAGAGCGGCAGCCCGCCGGCGACAATGGAAAAGCGACCCTGGTTGCTGGTATTGATGCCGAAGGCCGGTTTGCCTGGCACGCTGATGTCGCCATAGGCGCGCGTCGATTTACGTGCGGCCGCAGCCGTGAAGGATTTGCTGATGGCAATGTCGATACTGGTGATCCGCGCATTGTCCATGCGCTGAAACATGATCAGATGTCCCGCGTCATCGGTAATGGCGATGTCCATATCAACTGCCAGTTCCTTGGCTTTCGCAAGGCAAGCTTGCATGATGTGCTGAGCATCAGCCATTGTCAGTCTGGGTACCATTTTCATTGTCTTCGACCTCAGATTTGATGAATTAAAACCACTCCAACCCTATGTGTTTAAAACTCCAGAATTCTCTTCTTGGTTTTTACTTCTGCACGTCCTCGCTCAATCTCTGCAAAGAACTCAGGCAGTGACGTCGACAGCGCGGACAGGATCTTGCCCAGCGTATTAACCCCAGGACTTGCTTGATTCTTTTCTATGACTGATATGGAGCTATGGGTAACCCGTGCTTTTTCGGCGAGCTTGCGCTGTGTAAGGCCCTGTCGAAGACGTATTGATTTGAGCGTTTGCGCCATCACAAAATCATCCGCCTCAGCGGCTTGCAGGGTCAGCACGTCGCTGGCGACAAGGACAGGTTTTTGCTCGGCAGGCATGTCCCGCTCGAACTCAAGCCAGGTGGCTTTATAGGTTTTACCGGTGACGGGATGCACTCCATCCGGGGCGAGCACAGCAAGCGGCATCATCACGTAAGGTCTATCGATGAGATCCGACCTTGGGAGCACCCCATGCTCGTAAACACCCACAAAATCCCCGTACAGCAAAATATCGATATCCACCGGCAAGACGATTCGAGGAGCCAGTCCCCGTGCGTACCTGGCCTCAAAACGCTTTAGAACATCACTCAACTGGTCCAGTGTTAGATCAGTGCGACCGGAAAGAACAACGTTAAAAAAATCGTCGCCCACGCAGCCGGCAGCCACGGAGGAATAGACCGGGGAGCACTGAACATCCACTAGCAATGCGGCCAGGAAATCCCACGCCAGCCCCAAATGATGATCTCGGTCCTGGTTACTCCCTAGCCCGAGGTAAATCAAAGTCGACATGGCGTTGGACTCCTGAGAAGGCTGTAAAGGCAAAGGTTTACTTTGTCAGCCAGGCATTGAAGCGTTCATTGAGTTCGTCGGCGTGGTCCCCCCACCACTCGGCATTCATTTGTAATGCTGTCTTGAAGTTTTCCGGGGAGGTCGGCAGATGCGGTTTCATCTCCTCGCTGACCAGAGCTTGCGAAGATTTACGCGTCGGGCCATAGGCGATGTATTTGCTTTGCTCAGCCAGCACCGGGGTGCTCGTGGCGAACTTGAGGAACTCCATGGCCCGCGCTTTGTTCTTGCTGCCGGCCGGCACAGCCCACACATCCATGTCGTACAGCTGACCGTCCCAGATAATCTTGAACGGTTGCTTCTCTTGGGTCTGGGCCGTCCAGATACGTCCATTCCATGCCGAGGTCATTACGACCTGGCCGTCCGCAAGCAACTGCGGCGGCTGGGCACCTGCTTCCCACCAGATCACCTGACTCTTGATCGAGTCGAGTTTGGCGAATGCCCGCTCGATACCCGCCTCGGTTTCCAAGGTGGAATACACTTCATTACGAGGCACCCCATCAGCCAGCAGTGCCCACTCCAACGTGCCTTGAGGCGCCTTGCGCAAGCCACGCTTGCCAGGGAATTTGTTCAGGTCGAAGAAATCCTTAAGCGTTGCGGGCTGCTCACCTTTGAACGCGTTGACGTTGTAAGCGACCGCCGTCGACCAAATGATGTTTGCCACCGCACAGTCGGTGACGGCGCCGGAGATGAAGTCCACGTCAACCGGGGCGCCGCCCGTCCCCGCTTCCAAGTCCTTGCTCGGGTTGATACGTTCGAACAGCCCCGCATTGCACGCCCGGACGGCATCCGGTAATTCCATGTCGACAACGTCCCAGGTGACGTTTTTGGTATCGATTTGAGCCTTGAGCTGAGCGATGCCACCGGAGTAATCCTCCAGCGTGGTTTTCACTCCGGTTTTCTCGCTGAATGGCTTGATCGCTGCCTTGGTCTGGGCAGCAGCCAATGAGCCACCGTACGTGACAATCGTCAGATTCTCCTGCGCCATCGCAGACACACACGCGAGGCTTGTTACCGCGCATATCAACATCTTTTTCATAACTGCTTCCCTAGATCTCAGATCAATTAGTGATTCCACGAACGCGGAGCGAACGACGGCGCAGGACTTCGATAGACAGCAACAGCAGGACAGACAAAATGATCAGCAACGTTGCAGCGGCGAGAATCGTGGGACTGATCTGCTCACGCATTCCGGACCACATCTGACGAGGGATGGTGCGCTGCTCGACCCCACCCAAAAACTGAACGATCACCGCCTCATCGAACGAAGTGATGAATGCGAACAGCCCGCCTGAAATGATGCCGGGGCGAATGAGGGGAAACGTCACGTTGAAAAACGTATAGGTCGCCGATGCCCCCATGCTGGCGGCGGCACGGGTCAGTGAATGATCGAACCCCACGAGCGTTGCGGTGACGGTCAGAATCACGAAAGGCGTACCCAGCACAGCGTGCGACAGGATCAGCGCGAGCAGGCTCTGGCCAATCCCCAACTTGCTGTAAAAAAAGTACATGCCAGCGGCTGAAATAATCACAGGGACGATCATCGGCGAAATCAGAATGCCGGTGAGCAGGCGCTTGTACGGCAGGTCAGCGCGGCTCAGCCCAATGGATGCGAGAGTACCGAGTGCGGTAGCGATCACCGTTGCACCACACGCCACCAGGAAACTGTTCTTGATCGACAGCACCCAAAGGGGGTCGTTGATCAGCTGGTAATACCAGCGTAGGGAAAATGCCTCCGGTTTCAGATGAAGCATGTCCGACGTGAAGCTGAAATACGGCTCGACGTTAAAGGACAACGGGATGATGACCAGAATCGGCACCACCAGAAACAGCAGGACGAGTAGGGCAAATCCGCGCACGGTGAAAAACCAGCAGCGTTCGAAAGGTCCGATGTATTTTGGAAGGCTCATGGCTCACCCCAACTTCATATTGGTAATGCCTACGAATCGGTCGTAGACCCAGTACATCAGCAGCACCACCACCAGAAGCAGGCTGGCGATTGCCGAAGCCAGGCCCCAGTTCAAGGACGTCTGCATGTGATAGGCGATGAAGTTGCTGATCATCTGGCCGGTTCGGCCGCCCACGAGTGCGGGCGTGATGTAGTAGCCCACCGCGAGAATGAAGACCAGAATCCCCCCCGCACTGACGCCCGGTAGGGACAGCGGAAAGTAGATTTTGAAAAAAGTGCGCATGGAGCTTGCGCCCATTGAGTGCGCAGCTCGGATGTAGGTCTGGTCGACACCACGCATGACGCTGTAAAGCGGCAGCACCATGAACGGCAGCAGGATGTGGGTCATAGCGATGATCGTGCCGTAAAGGTTGTACATCAGATCGAGCGGCTGATTGATGATGCCGAGACTGCGAAGGACATCGTTGAAAACCCCGTTTGACTGGAGAATCACGATCCAGGCGCTGGTCCGGACCAGCAACGATGTCCAGAACGGCAGTAGCACGAGAATCATCAGCAAGTTGCTGAAGCGGTCCGGCAAGCTGGCCAGGAAGTACGCCAGCGGATAGCCCAATAGAAAACAAATGAAGGTGATCGCGACACTGACCGCCAGCGTCTTCAGCAGGTTGTCGACATAGATCTGCCGGCTTTCCGGCTGCTGGGCGATGTCGCCGTTATCGTCGTATTGACGATCCACCGCCGCCAGGTAATGCACTGCGGAAATCGAGGGCGCCATTACCTTGAGCTGCGACCACGTCGCGGTTTCACCCCAGCGTTTGTCGATGCTGATCATTAGCGGCTTGAATTCGGTGATCCCAGCCTGACTCTGTTTTTCCAGACCTCTCGCCGTCTTGTTCAACAGCAGCTTCATGCCGCTTTGCACGCGATTCAAGTCAGTCCCAACCCGATCCAGGTTCTGCGATTTGAGCAGGGAGAGAATATCGTTGCCGAGGACTGCAAACGTCTTCTCTTCAGGCAGTGCCTGCCGATCCCATTGCTTCAACTCAACCGCACTGTTCGGCATGTAGTCTGCGAGCGTGCCGTTTTGCACGCTACGCATCAGCATGTCGCCAATAGGCATGAGAAAAAACACGGCGATAAACGCAAGCAGTGGTAACACCAGGAGCACGGACTTGAACTTGTTCCGACGCTCGGCCTTGTCCAGGCTTTCCTTTATTGACTGGCCAACCTTCGGCTGCACAAACAGCCGATCCGCAGGCCCTTCAGACATTACAGGGCGATTCATGGAGTGATCTCCGTGTGAGCGGTGACGAAAGTTAGATAACGGTGTTGAGCGCTCGACAGTCGTCAGCACGCCACCCTACGGTCACCAGGGCGCCGGGAGTCGGCGTCGACTGGTTGACGCCGTTGACCACTTTGACGATGAAGTCATCCTGGTCCGCGACGCTCAACCGCAGACGCAGATGGTCCCCGTGATAGATCAGCTCTTGAATTTTTGCCGGTAGCCGGTTGTCGCATTGACCCTCGGTTGGATCGAGGTAGACGCGCTCCGGACGAATCGACAAGGTGGTTTTCGTGCCACGGGCGGTACTCGCGGATTTCGCCGCAACGGCCTTCACTCGAAGGTTGCCGATTTGCACTTGGCAGTAATCCCCGTCGCGCTCGATGACCTCCCCCGTCAGCCGGTTGTTTTCACCGATGAAGCTGGCAACGAAGGCGGTCTCGGGTTTCTCGTACAGGTCGGACGGATTGGCCAGTTGCTGAACCACACCATCGTTGAACACCGCAATGCGATCGGACATGGTCAGTGCTTCAGTCTGATCGTGGGTGACGTAAACAACGGTAATGCCCAGTTGCTTGGAAAGGCGCTTGATCTCGTACTGCATTTGCTCGCGCAGTTGTTTATCGAGCGCGCCGAGCGGCTCGTCCATGAGCACCAGGCGAGGTTCAAAAATCAGCGCCCGAGCCAGGGCCACTCGTTGTTTCTGCCCACCGGACAGTTGTGCCGGCATGCGATTGCCCAGCGGGCCCATGGCGACCATGTCCAGGGACTTCTTGACTTTGCCCTGGATGTCGCTTGAAGACAGGCCGCGAACCTTGAGCGGAAAAGCCAGGTTCTCAGCAATGGTCATGTGCGGGAACAAGGCATAGTTTTGAAAGACCATGCCGATACCCCGCTTCTGTGGCGAGATGTCGTTGACCGGCAGGCGGTCGATGGAGATTTCCCCGTGAGTGACGGTTTCAAAACCCGCCAGCATCATCAGGCACGTTGTCTTTCCAGAGCCGGACGGCCCAAGCATGGTGATGAATTCGCCACGCTGAATATCCAGATTGAAGTTTTTGACCACGAGGTTTTCGCCGTCGTAGCTCTTCTGCACATTGCGAAAACTCACAAAGGATTCTGTTTGCATGTGAACACCCTTCTGCAATTCTTTGATCAGCTAAGTGCGAAGCCGTCCTAAACGGCGCTCACACGGTTTCTCTTGTTCGCGTGGACTCAGGACAGCCATCAATCAGGCGTACGGACGCCCGTGTCTGTTGGTCAACGCGGCAAACTCAAGAGGAATCTTTCGGCAGAAAAGGCTCAGGGCGAGCCCGGAATCGATAAGGTGTGATGGAGCGGCACGAAGTGGCGAACCCTGTTGGATTGTCGACGACTTCGACCTGACGATGCATTTTGCATTCATGGTTGTCTCCGGCGATTTTTGCGCCTGGCCCGGAGTCGAACCTCCGGGCACTGCGCGACTCAATCGACTTGTTGTTATGAGGTTTCTATACCGTGCCTGACCGCCGTTAATACGGTTGGCCCAGGGGGGTCAGCACTTGATTTTGTTCATTTCAGGGTCGTAGAACGCACGAAGGCTGGCCTCAACCTCATACCGTTTCGTCGCCACCTCAATCTCGTACTTGCCTTCTTTCACCCAGTCAGTCGTTGCACCTTCGGCGTTGCAGACATACCCCATGGCGACGTTGCCGCCGATGTAATGGCCGTACATCCCAGAGGTCGTGCGGCCGACGATCTCTCCGTTCCGATAGATCGGCTCTTCGTGATAGTTGGTAGCTTCCGGATCGAGGAACTTGAACAGGACCATGCGTTTTTTCACGCCTTCGGCTTTCTGCTTGAGCAAAGCCTCTTTGCCGATGAAACCGCCGGCCTTGTTGAAGTCCGAGGCAAACGACAGTCCTGCTTCCAGCGGGGTGTCCTCCTCCACCACGTCGTGGCCGAAGTGGCGATAGCCCTTTTCGATACGCAGGGAGTTCAGGGCGTGATAACCACACAACTTAAGGCCGTGTGGCTCGCCCGCGGCAACGATTCGGTCAAATACATCCGGAGCGAATTCAGTTGGGATGTACAGTTCCCAGCCCAGCTCGCCCACGTAGGTAATCCGTGACGCTCGTACACGGGCATAGCCGAGTTCAATCTCCCTGGAGGTGGCAAACGGGAAGCCCTCGTTGGAGAGGTCGTCGGTGGTCAGCGGTTGCAGCAAATTGCGGGCGTTAGGGCCCATCACGCTGATCACGGCCATCGACGAGGTGACATCGGTGTAGACCACATTCGCCTCGTCCGGCGTGTTGCGGCGCAGCCAGTTCAGCTCGCGAGTCTGCGTCCATGGACCGGTGACGATGAGGAACGACTCCTTCTCAAGACGTGTCACCGTCAGGTCGGCCTCGATACCACCTCGCTCATTGAGCCACTGGGTGTAGACGATCTTGCCCGGCTCGACATCAATGTTGTTGCTGCAGATCCGGTTGAGCACCGACATCGCATCGCGGCCCTGGACCAGGATCTTGGCGAAGGAACTTTGATCAAACAGGCCGACGGTTTTGCGCACCGCGTTGTGTTCGGCTGCCGACCACTCGAACCAGTTTTGCTTGCCCCAGCTGTACCCGTATTCCGGCTTCTGACCCTGCGGTGCAAAGAAGTTCGCGCGCTCCCAGCCGACCACTTCGCCGTAGCAGGCATTGGCGGCCACCAAACGGTCATGGAGGATGCTTTTGCGTGCGTTGCGAGCGGACTCGAACTGACGGAATGGCCAGTGCATGGCATACAACAGGCCCAAACCTTCAGTGGTGCGGTCATACAGGTACTGAGAGTTGCCCTGAAAAGGCAAATTACGCTTGATATCGACGTCCCACAGATCCATCGGAGCATGACCTTTAGCGATCCACTCGGCCAGCACCTTGCCGGCGCCACCCGCTGACTGGATGCCCACCGAGTTGAAGCCTGCGGCGACAAAATAGTTGCGCAACTCAGGTGCTTCGCCCAAGTGGTAGCGGTCATCGGGGGTAAAGCTTTCTGGACCGTTGAAGAACACTTGCAGCCCGGTCTTCTCCAGCGCAGGGATTCGGCGAATGGCCGCTTCCAGGTAGGGTTCCAGGTGATCGAAATCAGGTGGCAACTCGTCAAAACTGAAGCTGTCAGGAATGCCTTCATGCCCCCAAGGTTTGGCGTTGGGTTCAAAGGTGCCGATCAACAGTTTGCCGGCGTCGGTCTTGAAGTAGTTGTAGTAGTCCAGGTCACGCAATGTCGGCAGCATGATGCCGTTGATTTCCGGCATCGGCTCCGTGACCACGTAGTAGTGTTCTGCGGCATGAAGGGGAATGTTGACCCCGGCTTTCTTGCCGAAATTACGCGCCCACATACCGGCGCAGTTCACCACGAACTCAGCGTCGATATCGCCCTGAGCCGTGACGACGCCTGCGGCCTTGCCATCCTTGATTTTGATATCCAGGACTTGGGTATTTTCAATGATTTTAGCGCCGCCCATTCGAGCGCCCTTGGCGAGTGCCTGGGTGACGTCAACCGGGTTGACCACACCGTCCAATGGCAAATACACGCCACCGACGATGTCTTCGATGTTCAGCAGTGGCCACAGGTCAAGCGCTTGCTCAGGGTTAACCACTTCACATGGAAAGCCACAGAGCTTGGCCATCGACGCGCCGCGCTTGAGTTCGGTGAAACGCTCCTGGTGAGTCGCGACGCTCAAGGAACCGTTACGCACGAAGCCAGTGGCCTGGCCGGTTTCTGCTTCAAGGCCCTCGTACAGACCAGCGCTGTACTTCGCCAGCATGCTCATGTTGTAAGTCGCACGCAGGGTCGGCACCAGGCCGGCGGCATGCCACGTCGTGCCACAGGTCAGCGTCTTGCGCTCCAGTAGCACGACATCTTTGATGCCCAGTTTGGTCAGGTGGTATGCAACGCTGCACCCGATAACCCCACCACCGACGATGACGACACGAGCCGAACTCGGAACGGTATTACTCATTTTAAACTCCAGGGCCAGCACCCCAGGCAGGGCAACTGGCTCGACGATTGGGGGTGCTTAGAACACGATGGTTTTATTGCCGTACACGAGCACGCGATCTTCGAGATGGTTTCGAAGCCCACGGGCCAATACGGTTTTTTCGACGTCTTTGCCTAACCGCACAAGATCATCGACAGACTGTTCGTGGCTGACGCGCGCGACGTCCTGCTCAATGATCGGCCCCTCGTCGAGGTCTTCGGTCACGTAGTGACAGGTCGCGCCGATCAGCTTTACTCCACGACGGGACGCCTGGTGATACGGCTTTGCGCCGATGAACGAGGGCAGGAAGCTGTGATGGATATTGATCACTTTGTGGCGGTATTTTTCACACAGGTTCTGCGGCAGGATTTGCATGTAACGCGCCAGAACGATGCAGTCCGCGCGGTACTCATCGATCAGTTGTTCGGTTTTGGCAAACCCTGCTGCCTTGTTGTCTTTGTCGACCGGTACGTATTCGAATGGAATGCCGTACCACTCAACCAGGCTGCGTAAATCCTCATGGTTGGAAATCACACAGGCGATGTCACAGACCAAGTCACCGGTCTTCCAGCGGTCCAGCAAATCGGTCATGCAGTGCGAGCCTTTGCTGCACATCAACACCACTCGCTTGAGCTGGTCACTGTCGACCAGACGCCAGTTCATCGACATCTCCTGTGCGAGCGGTTCGACTTTGCGTTTCAACACTTCGATGTCAAACGGCAAGGTCTCCGCGCGAACAACCATACGACTGAAGAAGCGATTGCTCTCTTCGTCAGAGAACTGCGAGGCCTCCTCAACCCAGCCGCCATGACTGGCGAAAAGACCCGCCGTGCGGGTGATGATTCCCACCCGATCCGGACAATCGAAAGCAAATGTATAGGTACGCTTGGCGCTCATTTCAGACTCCTTAAGACAGGGCAGCTTCAAGAGCCGGAACGGCTTCGAACAAATCGGCAACCAGACCGTAGTCAGCAACGCGGAATATCGGTGCTTCTTCGTCCTTGTTGATCGCGACGATGATTTTGGAATCCTTCATGCCCGCCAGATGCTGAATGGCACCCGAGATGCCGACAGCGATGTACAAGTCAGGCGCCACGATCTTGCCTGTCTGGCCGACCTGCATATCGTTGGAGACGAAACCGGCGTCGACGGCTGCGCGAGAGGCACCCACCGCGGCACCCAACTTGTCGGCAACTTTTTCCAGCAGGGCGAAATTTTCGCCACTGCCCATGCCGCGACCGCCGGAAATGACGACTTTGGCCGAGGTCAATTCGATGCGGTCAGAGACGCTGAAATCGGCACTCAGGAATTTGGAAAGACCGGTGTCGTGAGTGACGGAAATGGTCTTGATGGGCGCCAATGCCCCCATCCGTTCGGCAGCTGCAAACGCTGTGGTCCGAACGGTCAGCACCTTGACTGCGTCAGAGCTTTCAACGGTCGCCAGGGCATTACCGGCGTAGTACGGCCGAACGAATGTGTTCGGGGAAACGATTTCCACAACGTCACTGACCTGGGCGACATCCAGCAATGCAGCCACACGAGGAAGCAAATTTTTGCCGTACGCCGTAGAGGCGGCAATGACATGACCATAGGTCGAGGTCCTCACCAGCTCGGTAACCAGAGCGGCCACATTCTCGACACCTTGATCGGCATACTCAGGCGCATCTGAAATCAGTACGCAACTCACACCTGCAAACGCAGCCAATGTCTCCGAGACACTGCCCGCTTGCTGACCTGCTACCAAAACGTCGATGTCGGCTCCAAGGCTCGCAGCCGCTGAAAGAGCGTTCAAGGTGCCTGACTTAAGAGTCCCCTCGTGGTGCTCAGCAATCAATAAAACAGCCATCAGATCACCCCCGCTTCGTTCTTCAGCTTCTCGACCAGTTCTTGAACGCTATTCACACGAATACCTGCCTTGCGCTCAGGCGGCGCCGAGACCTTGATGACTTTCAAACGAGGAGCGATATCGACACCGAGGTCGCTGGCATCAATCACCTCCAGTGGCTTTTTCTTCGCTTTCATGATGTTCGGAAGTGAGGCGTAGCGCGGCTCATTGAGGCGCAGGTCAGCGGTGATCACTGCTGGCAAACGCAGGCTTCTGGTTTCCAGCCCGCCGTCGACCTCACGAATGACATTGACCCAGTCACCGACGACGTTGATTTGCGAAGCGAAGGTGCCTTGAGCGCTGCCCATCAATGCGGAAAGCATTTGACCGGTCTGGTTGTTATCACCATCGATGGATTGCTTGCCCAGGAGAACAATGCCGGGTTCTTCACGCTGGGTGACCGTGTAGAGAAGCTTGGCAATCGCAAGGGGTTCCAGATCGTTACCCGTCTTGATCAGCACGGCTCTGTCTGCGCCCATTGCCAGGGCGGTTCGCAACTGTTCCTGACAAACGTCAGGGCCCACCGATACAGCGATGACTTCGCTGGCCTGCCCGCTTTCCTTCAACTGAAGTGCGGCCTCCACAGCGATCTCGCAGAAGGGGTTTATCGACATTTTTACGTTGCTTAACTCAACGTCAGATTCATCCGCTTTGACACGGACTTTGACGTTGGCGTCTACGACACGCTTCACCGCCACCAGCACCTTCATAGCAACCTCCGAATAAGTCCAAACCTCTGGAATCCGATGCTATAAGCCCCTATACCCTCTTACAAACGATCTATATTGAGCACATGGATAAGCAGCACTTATTCGTCGATACGTCTTGCAGGTCACTTTTTTGTTTTTGCGCTGAAATAAAAAAACCCGACGCAAGCGTCGGGCAAAGTGCACCAAGCAGAGAGCAATTCCTTTGATCAGCTCGGCTAATAGCCGCTATCCATCACCGAATCTGGTACTTCGATGGCAAGCCTACCCACACGGCTTAACGGCTAAATTCAGAGGATCACTTTGCAAGCCAAGCATTAAACCGTTCGTTCAGCTCGTCAGCATGATCGCCCCACCACTCGGAATTAACCTGCAATGCCGTCGCAAAGTTGGCCGGGTCTGTCGGCATACTCGACTTCATATCGGCGTGAACCAGTGGCTGGGACGACTTGCGTGTAGGGCCATAAGCGATGTACTGACTTTGGTCAGCCATAATTTGAGTCGAGGTTGCGAAACGCAGGAAATCCATGGCCTTGGCTTTATTGGGAGCACCCACCGGCACGGCCCACACATCGATGTCATACATCTGACCGTCCCAGATGATTTTGAATGGCTGTTTTTCTTTCGCCTGTGCGGCCCAGATCCGACCATTCCAAGCGGAAGTCATCGTGACCTGACCATCTGCCAGCAACTGCGGAGGTTGCGCACCAGCTTCCCACCAAATGACCTGGCTCTTGATCGAGTCGAGCTTTTTGAAAGCACGCTGAAGCCCCTCATCGGTCTCCAGAGTGGCGTACACCTGATCACGAGGAACACCATCCGCTAGCAGAGCCCATTCGAGGTTCGCCTGGGGCGCTTTGCGTAAGCCACGCTTACCAGGATATTTTTTGAGGTCGAAGAAATCAGCCAGTGTTGCGGGGGGCTGCCCTTTGAAGGCATTGGTGTTGTATGCCACCGCCGTGCTCCAAATGTAGGCACCGACCCCGCAATCGTTCAGCGAACCTGGTAGAAAATCCGTCGCCGTGGAGCCATCGGGCGCGGGGGCAAGATCTTTCGCTGGGTTGATACGCTCCAACAGGCCGGCATTACAGGCCCGCACGGCATCCGGCATTTCCATATCGATTACATCCCAAGCCACTTTTTTCGAGTCAACCTGAGCTTTGAGTTGGGCAATACCCCCTGAGTAATCTTCGGTACGGATCTTGACGCCTGTTTTATCGGCATAGGGTTTGATCGAGGACTGTTGCTGAGCCGCTGCGACACTCCCGCCATATGTGACAACCGTGAGGTTTTCTTGCGCCATCACGGCGAAGGAGGTCAAGCCAGAGACGAGGACTAACGCTAATTTTTTCATGATGCTCCCGATAGATTTCTAGTAAGGAAGGCAGTGTGTTCATTGAGTCGTTATTGTTTTGTTCCACGCATCGCACTAGTCACGCTTCGGTCGCTCAATCGCGTAGCGACTCTTTCTCCTCTACATGCTGGTGTAGTTGGGCCCCCCGCCTCCCTCGGGTGCGCGCCAAATGATGTTTTGACTCGGGTCCTTGATGTCACAGGTTTTACAATGCAGACAGTTCTGCGCATTGATCTGGAATCGGCTCGCTGATGCATCCTCCACAACCTCGTACACACCGGCAGGGCAGTACCGTTGCGCCGGTTCGGCATAGGTGGGCAGGTTGAACGCGATGGGGACCGAGGAGTCCCTGAGTGTCAGGTGGCAGGGCTGATCTTCTTCATGGTTTGTGTTCGACAGATAGACCGAGGAGGTCTTATCGAAACTCAGGACGTTGTCGGGTTTCGGGTAGTGAATAACCGGAGCCCAATCGGCAGTAGCCATAGTCGAGTAGTCGGGGCGCTTGTCATGGAAAGTCCAAGGCAATTTCCCTTTCAAAAGATTCAGATCAACCCAGGAGTATACGGCTCCGACTAAATTGCCAAATCGGTGCATGGCAGGACCAAAATTACGCTGCTGGTATAGCTCGTCGTAAATTGATGACGCTCTGAATTTTTCCGCATACGCTGCCAGATCCTGACCGGCCGATTGATTGACAGCAAGCGCTTCATAGATGGTGTCAGCCGCCAGCAGCCCGGACTTCATGGCTGTGTGGGAACCCTTGATCTTTGCAAAATTCAAGGTACCTGCATCACACCCAATCAGCAGACCACCCGGAAAGTGCATCTTCGGCAACGACTGAAGCCCGCCTTTCGCAATAGCTCGCGCGCCGTAGCTGATGCGCGAGCCACCACGCAGATACTGCTCATAAAGAGGGTGATGCTTGAGCTGTTGAAACTCATCAAAGGGCGAAAGATGGGGGTTGCGGTAATTGAGATCTACCACCTGCCCAATTACTACTGTGCCGTCTTCCAAGTGATACATGAAGGCGCCGCCCTGAGTGGCACTCTCGCTCAATGGCCATCCAGTGCTATGAATCACAAGCCCTGGAACATGCTGCTCAGCAGGTATCTCCCAAACTTCTTTGATGCCTAACCCGTAATGTTGAGGGTCGCATTCGGCATCAAGGGAATACTTACTAATCAGTTGTTTTCCTAGGTGTCCCCGACAACCTTCAGCGAAGACGGTTTGCTTACCGATCAGCTCGATGCCTGGCGTAAAGCCCCCCTTTTGCTCACCAGTTCGACCGACACCCATGTCAGCGGTCACAACGCCCCTGACCCTGCCCTCCTCGTCATATAGGACATCGGATGCAGGAAAGCCTGGAAACACATCGACACCGAGAGTCTCAGCTTGCTGACCCAGCCAACGGCATACATTGCCAAGGCTAACGATATAGTTCCCATTGTTGTGCATCGTACTAGGAGCAAATACTCCGGGAACCCGAATGGAACGGTGTGAGCACGACAGATAGAAGATTTCGTCTGACTGTACCGGGGTGTTCAGTGGCGCGCCCATGTTTCGCCAGTCGGGAAACAATTCATTTAGTGCGGAAGGTTCGAACACTGCACCGGACATGATGTGCGCACCGACCTCTGCGCCTTTCTCGACCAGGCATACTGATAACTCCCGGCCTTCTACCATTGCCAATTGACGCAGGCGAATGGCAGCAGACAGCCCGGCAGGCCCTCCTCCTACTACGACGACATCGAATTCCATAGACTCGCGTTGCATCAAAAACCTCCACAGGCATCGAACATAGCCTCTGGAGTGAATCGTACGAGCGGTTTTACACCCACAACAAACGATGTATCAGGTGCTTATTAATAAGCTGTACTGATTCGTAGGTTGCCACGTTGAGGGTTCCACAATCCGTCAGCCGCTCATCGCGAGGGATTCGAGAAAGGTCTCCAATACCAAATGGGGACGGCGACCTTTTCGGGTGGCAGAAGCCAGCGTCAGGTCGTAAAAACAGGAGTAGGGCTTCAACGCTCTGAGCCTACCTTCTGCAACCCAGCTCCGCGCGTAGTGATCAGGCAGGTACCCAATGTATTGGCCAGTAAGAATCAGGAATGCCATTCCCTCTCTGTCCGATGCGCTGGCCGTGCAGTTCAGCGCTTGATAATGCTCCTGGATGGTTGCAGGTAAGCGGAATGTCGGGGCTATGGCGTCCTGCTCCTGAATACGCTGCTCTCTTAAATCCAGATCCTTGACGAAAAACAGAGGATGGCCAACACCGCAATAGAGCTGAGAACGCTCGCTATACAGCGGCTGGTATTCAAGGCCTGAAAGCGCACCGACCTGAGGGATTACGCCTACGTGCAGACGGCCGTCCAGCACGCCTTGCTCCACTTCACCAGGTGTACTCATTCGAATCTGGATCTGAACATCAGGCCCTTTTTTCTTTAGGGAAGCCAATGCATCCGTGACGCGCATGTGAGGCATCGTTACCAGGTTATCCGTCAAGCCAATGATCAACTCGCCCCGGAGATGA
Organism: Pseudomonas laurylsulfatiphila; assembly: GCF_002934665.1. Lineage (GTDB taxonomy): Bacteria > Pseudomonadota > Gammaproteobacteria > Pseudomonadales > Pseudomonadaceae > Aquipseudomonas > Aquipseudomonas laurylsulfatiphila. Next base: position 540,689 of record NZ_NIRS01000002.1, read on the forward strand.
CTGTGCATCCCGTTGACCTCGCTTCGAAATCCCTCCATCGCCGACAACAAGCGTAAACAAGCCTCATACACCTGCTGCCCATCCTCCGTCAGGGAGAACCCGGCACGTCCCCTCTGACATAACCGTAAGCCTAATCGCTGCTCAAGCTCTGTCATTTGCTGACTGATTGCGGACCTGCCAATACCGAGAACGCTCTCTGCAACGGAGAATCCCCCGCACTCCACGACACTGCGAAATATCTTGAGCATCCGAATATCAAAATCAGTGACTTGAGCAACTGGATTGGGACGGCGCGCTTTCATAGTTTAGGCAACCTGAAACTAATGGTATCGAAAGGTGTGTTTTATCGAATCTAAGCGCGTGTCAGTTTCTAGGCAAGCCTTGAATTCCATTTCAGGACGCTCAACAAGGCCATCTATCCGATTGACCACGATGAGTATCTCTCCACGAGGACCACTGCTCATGAACACACAACAGGCTCACGAACTTCCCTTGGCCAGCCAGCTGAAACTGGATTCACACTGGATGCCGTTCTCCTCGAATCGCAACTTTCAGCGTGACCCACGTTTCATCGTTTCTGCGCAAGGCAGCTGGCTGACAGATTCCGACGGCAGAAAGGTCTACGACAGTCTGTCAGGCCTGTGGACCTGCGGTGCAGGCCATTCGCGCAAGGAGATCCAGGAGGCCGTAGCCCTTCAGTTGGGCACGCTTGATTACTCGCCTGCATTTCAATATGGCCATCCGTTATCGTTCATGTTGTCAGAGCGCGTCGCTGACCTCATGCCCGGCGACCTGAACCATGTGTTCTATACCAACTCGGGCTCCGAGTGCGCGGACACTGCGGTCAAAATGGCCCGGGCGTACTGGCGCCTCAAGGGTCAGTCGACCAAGACCAAAATGATCGGTCGAGCACGCGGCTATCACGGCGTGAACATCGCGGGCACGAGCCTGGGTGGCATCGGTGGCAACCGCAAGATGTTCGGTCAGCTGATGGATGTCGACCACCTGCCCCACACGTTGCAGCCGGGATTGGCCTTCACCAAAGGAATGGCGGAAACCGGTGGTGTGGAACTGGCAAATGAGCTGCTCAAACTCATTGAACTGCATGACGCGACGAACATCGCAGCCGTTATTGTCGAGCCGATGTCGGGCTCCGCAGGTGCCATCGTGCCTCCCAAAGGCTACTTACAGCGCCTTCGTGAAATCTGCACTCAACACAACATCCTGTTGATCTTTGACGAAGTGATCACCGGGTTCGGGCGGATGGGCACCTGGAGCGGCGCGGAGTATTTCGGCGTGAAGCCGGACATCATGAACGTGGCCAAGCAAATCACCAATGGAGCCATTCCAATGGGCGCCGTGATCGCCTCCAGTGAGATCTACCAAACCTTCATGAATCAGACGAGTCCGGAATACGCGGTCGAATTTGGCCATGGCTACACCTACTCGGCGCACCCGGTTGCCTGCGCTGCGGCCCTCGCAACATTGGATCTGCTGGAGAAGGAAAACCTCATCCAGCAATCAGCTGACCTGGCGCCGCATTTCGAACGCACATTGCACGGCGTCAAGGGCGCAAAACACATCGTTGATATCAGGAACTGCGGCCTCGCAGGCGCTATTCAAATTGCACCCCGCGAAGGTGATGCAATTGTTCGCCCGTTCGAGGCGGGCATGGCGCTTTGGAAAGCGGGGTTCTACGTGCGCTTCGGTAGCGACACCCTTCAGTTCGGACCGACCTTCAACGCTAAACCTGAAGATCTTGACCGGATGTTTGACGCCGTCGGGGAAGCCTTGAACCACATCGATTAACGCAACAACGTACAGGCAAGCTGGTGGGTCAACTCCGCCAGCATCACTTCTAGTTTCAATCTTGCAGGTTTTCATCCATGAGCATCATTCAACACCTGATCAACGGCGAACATATCGCCACCGCCGGCCGCACTGCAGACGTGTTCAACCCTTCCACGGGTGAGGTCATCCATCAGGTCTCACTCGCGGATCGCGCCACCGTTCAACATGCCATTGACGTCGCGACAGCCGCCTTTCCAGCATGGCGCAAGACACCGGCCGCCAAGCGCGCTCAGGTCATGTTTCGTTTCAAGCAGTTGCTGGAGCAGAACGAAGCCAAAATCGCGCAGATGATTAGCGAAGAGCACGGCAAAACAATTGAAGACGCCACCGGGGAACTCAAACGTGGTATCGAGAACGTCGAGTTTGCGTGCGCGGCCCCTGAAATCCTGAAGGGTGAGTACAGCCGCAACGCTGGCCCGAACATCGATGCGTGGAGCGACTTTCAACCCGTCGGCGTGGTGGCTGGTATTACGCCGTTCAACTTTCCGGCGATGGTTCCACTCTGGATGTATCCGTTGGCCATCGTCTGCGGCAACTGCTTCATCCTGAAGCCTTCGGAGCGTGACCCAAGCTCGACCCTTTACATTGCAGAGTTGCTGATAGAAGCGGGTTTGCCTAAAGGGGTGATGAGCGTAGTTCACGGTGACAAAGAAGCCGTCGATGCGTTGATCGAGGCGCCTGAAGTTAAAGCATTGAGCTTCGTAGGGTCGACGCCTATCGCTGAATACATCTACGCCGAAGGCACCAAACGCGGCAAGCGTGTCCAGGCCTTGGGCGGCGCTAAAAACCATGCCGTGCTAATGCCGGACGCTGACCTGAACAATGCCGTTAGCGCCCTGATGGGAGCAGCTTACGGCTCCTGTGGCGAACGCTGCATGGCGATTTCCGTCGCCGTTTGTGTGGGCGACCAAATCGCCGATGCTTTGATCGATAAGCTGGTACCGCAGATCCAGGCGTTGAAAATTGGCGCCGGCACATCTTGCGGTCTCGACATGGGACCACTGATCACCGGCGCCCACCGTGACAAAGTGAAGGGCTACGTGGACGAAGGCGTTGAATCCGGGGCCGAGTTGGTCGTAGATGGTCGTGGGCTTCAGGTAACCAACAACGAAAATGGCTACTTCCTGGGTGGATGCCTATTCGACCGCGTGACGCCTGAAATGCGCATCTACAAGGAAGAGATTTTCGGTCCCGTGCTGTGCATCGTACGCGTAGCGAGCCTTGAACAGGCCATGCAACTCATCAACGATCACGAGTACGGCAACGGTACTTGCATCTTCACTCGCGACGGTGAAGCTGCGCGCTTGTTCTGTGACGAAATCGAAGTCGGCATGGTGGGTGTGAACGTTCCGCTACCGGTTCCGGTGGCGTACCACAGCTTTGGCGGCTGGAAGCGCTCGCTGTTTGGCGATCTTCATGCGTATGGTCCGGATGGTGTTCGTTTCTACACGCGTCGCAAGGCTATCACACAGCGATGGCCGCAACGTGCCAGCCATGAGGCTGCGCAGTTCGCGTTTCCAAGTAACGGTTAAGGGAAAGGAGCCCGCCTATGGCGGGCTCCTGACTCCTCACCCAGTCCGCAGAGATTAGCGAAGCTCCGACTCCAGCCAAGTGCAAAAGGCTTGTGCAGCCCCTGATAGCGGCTTGTTGTGCGGCTTCAGCAAGTAGAACCCGGCAAGACACTCAATGCTCTGATCGAGCGGCGACACGAGCTGTCCACGCAGCCTGGATTTCTCCACGAGTTCCTCGTTAAGCAGACACACGCCTGCGTTTTCAATCGCCATACTCGCCGCAATTGCGTAACTGTCGACGTAGAAACGCTGATAGTTTTCTGCCTCGCCTTGCGGGTAATTCGCCAGCCAGTCGCTCCAGCCATTGGGTGTACCCAACACATCGATCAAGGGCAGGCTGAGCAATCCCCCGGCACTCCGAAGTTTGGCAGCAACGTCCAATGAGCAGTACGGTTTCAGCTCAGTCGAGAGCAGCTGTTGGATGTCGTACTGCTGCCAGTTACCCGCACCGTAGCGAATCTCCAGCTCTGCGCTGGAAGGTGGAGCATCTGCCTCCCAGTTAACGCCGTACATGCGAAGAGAAATTTGCGGATACAGCTCAGCAAACCGCTCCATACGGGGGGCGAGCCACAACTGCGCAAAGGAGTTGTTTACGCTCAATTCAAGTACGCCTTGGGCGACCGAGCTGAAGATGTTGTTCATCCCTTGGTGCATATGCCAAAGGCCTTCCCGGACCACTGCCAAATACGCCCGCCCCGATACGGTCAGCTGGATCGAACGTGTTTGCCTTAGGAATAGCGCCTTGCCAAGTTTGTGTTCGAGCAATTTTATCTGCTGGCTGACCGCAGACTGGCTCATGTTCAGTTCAATCGCCGCAGCCGAAAAGCTCAAATGTCGCCCTACTGATTCAAACGTCCGAAGCCAGTTGAGCTGAAGATTGGTCAACGACATCGCGGCACCCCGGCATAAGCCCTACTTATAAATGACACCGGTATACATCGTTTGTAGTGCCATCTCAAGCACCTTAGCATCGAATCCAGACGCCCGGAGCCCCGGCGAATCATGTCTCCAATTGACCCGTCAAAGGATCCCCCCGAGATGAAATCGGAAGCCAAAGTTATAGTGATTGGTGGTGGTATTACTGGTGTGAGCACGCTTTACCATCTGGCCAAATCCGGCTGGACGGATGTCATGCTGGTGGAGAAGCTTGAACTGACATCTGGATCAACTTGGCACGCCGCGGGCAACCTTCCTTCGTTCAGCACCAGCCTGAACATCATGAAGCTTCAGAAAAACAGCATCGAGCTGTACCAACAACTCGCGGAACAGACGGGTCAATCGGTCGGTCACCACCAAACAGGTTCGATCCGGCTCGCGCATACCAAGGAACGTCTGGATGAGTTCAAACGGGTCGCAGGCCTCGCTACGCTTGCAGGTTTAAGTGGCGTAGAAGTTGTCGACAATGAGCGACTGAAGGAACTGCATCCCTTCCTGGACACCACCGGATTGCTGGGTGGGCTTTGGGACCCGTATGACGGTCATATTGATCCGACCAGCGTGACCAATGCCATGGCGCAATTGGCACGTGGTTACGGCGCTACCATTGTTCGGCACAATCCGGTTACCGCGATTACTCAACTCGCCGACAAAAAATGGGAAGTGACTACCGAACAAGGTGTCATTCACGCGGACATTATCGTGAACGCCGCAGGTTTCAGGGCCAATGAAGTGGCTGCGATGATCGGCCATCAATTCCCCATCTGTTCCCTGGAACATCAGTATCTGGTCACCGACAATATTCCAGCCTTGGTGGACAGAGCCCACCACCTTCCCCTGCTTCGTGATCCCGATATTTCCTACTACCTTCGCCAAGAGGGCAAGGGGCTGATCCTCGGCCCGTACGAGAGAGAGCCGGTGGCCTGGGCAGTCGATGGGGTTCCAACGACGTTCGGTCAGGAACTGCTGCAACCAGAACTGAACCGTCTCGAAGGCATCATCGGTGCAGCGATGGAACAGGTGGGAATTATTGGTGACGGTGGGATCAAGACCGTGGTCAATGGGCCTATCGTGTACACCCCAGATGGCCTTCCCCTGCTCGGTCCCGTGCACGGCTACGACAACTACTTCGCTTGCGCGGGGTTCAGTTTCGGAATTACCCAGGGCGGCGGCGCAGGCCGTTATCTTGCTCAGTGGATCATCGACGGGCACCCCGAGGTTGAACTTTGGGAGCTGGATTCCCGACGCTTTGGTAGCTACGCCAATCTTTCCTACACCGTCACCAAATCGCTTGAGCTGTACGCCAACGAATACCAACTAAGCTGCCCGAACGAATACGCGATGCGCCCGGCGTGTCGCGAAGTGAAGACCACGCCGATTTACGAAATACTCAAGCACAAGAATGCCGTGTTCGGCGCTTATTACGGCTGGGAGCGTGCCAGCTGGTTTGCACAATCTGCCAATGCCCCTGTCGAAAACTTCAGCTACAGCCGGGGCAATTGGGATGCGGCAGTCCGGTCGGAATGCGAAGCCGTGCAGAATCGTGTAGGTATCCTCGATCTGAGCGCCTTCACAAAATTCGAGATCTCTGGAAAGGATGCTCGTTCATTTCTGGATCGGATCAGCCCCAACCAGGTTCCTGCCAAGTGCGGGGATATAGCTCTCGCCCATGTACTCACCCCATCAGGTAGCGTGGCGTGGGAGTTCTCCATGACGCTGCTGGAAAGCGGCGCATTTTACCTGATGTGCCCGGCGGCTTGTGAGCTGCTAATTGAAGATTGGCTGCGGCAACGGGCAACAAAGTACGCAGATATCTCCATCGCGAACATCACTAGGGATTGGGGCACGCTAATCCTGGCAGGCCCTAGAGCACGAGAAGTACTGGCAAAACTCACCGACGCCGATCTAAGCAATGAGGCGTTCCCATGGTTTACCGGCCAGGAGATCCAGGTTGTCGGCGCTCCCGTTCGAGCATTGCGGATGAACTTTGTCGGCGAACTGGGGTGGGAACTTCACCACCCACTCCAACATCAGCAAGCTCTATACGAAGCCCTCGTCTGGGCGGGAGAAGCACATGGAATCGTCGACTTCGGGCTGCGGGCCATGGACTCGATGCGTATCGAAAAGGGCTATCAAATCTGGGGCCGCGAGCTGACAACAGAGTACTCGGCGCTGGCTGCCAACATGAGCTACTTCATCAAGACCGATAAAAGTGATTTTGAAGGGCGTGCGGCAGTGCTGGCGGAAAAAGAGAAGCCGAGCACCCACCGTCTCGTGCTGATGGAAGTTCAAGCGGGCCCAGCTGATGCATTGGGTAGCGAGCCCATTTTCCATCAAGGGAAACTGGTAGGGCTTACCACATCCGGAGCCTATGGTTATCGCGTTAATAAGAGTTTGGCCATGGGCTTCATCAAGCGCGAACTTGCATCCCTGGATACTGAACTCACCATCACAATTCTGGGTGAAGAATGCTCCGCGAAAGTCATTCGTGGATGCCTTTACGACCCGAAAGGCGAACGCCTGAAATCTTGATTATGCAACTGCCTTCAAGAACCTGGAGGCAGCTTTCTGACCGCTAATGGGTAGGACGAAATGACCACTACACAACCTTTGGATAACGCGCCCAATGCAGAGGCCTCCATAATCGATGGGAAGGCGTTTGCCGAAATCTTGCGCAAGAATGTTGCAGTCGGTGCAAGGGCCTTCAGGGAGAAGCGCGGTAGGGCACCGGGGCTGGCTGTCGTCCTAGTCGGGAGCGATCCTGCTAGCCAGGTTTACGTGAAAACCAAAATGAAAAAGGCGCTTGAGTCCGGGATTGACTCCTTCCCTCACCTACTCGAAAGCGATACGTCCGAAGCGGACCTGCTGAACCTGATCGATAAGCTGAACAATGACCGCTATGTACATGGGATTTTGGTGCAGCTCCCGTTGCCCGCCCATATTGATGAGTCGAAGGTTATTGCGGCAATCAACCCGGCCAAAGATGTCGACGGTTTCCATCCGATCAATGTGGGTCTGCTAGGTCAGGGGAAAGCCAAACTGATTCCCTGCACTCCCCTGGGATGCTTGATGATGTTGAAGGATCAGATCGGTGACCTCAGTGGCAAAAAAGCGGTGATTGTCGGCAGGTCCAACATCGTCGGAAAGCCAATGGCGAGTTTGCTCTTACAAGAAAACTGCACGGTCACGATTGTGCATTCCCGAACGCGCGATCTCATCACTGAATGTCGCCAAGCCGACATCCTAGTGGTCGCAATCGGGCGGGCGGAATTTATTGATGCAAGGGCGATAAAGCCAGGTGCAGTGGTCATTGACGTTGGCATCAACAGAGTCGAGAAAAGTGGAGTATCGGTTCTAGTCGGTGATGTCGATTTCGACTCTGCCAAGGACATCGCAGCGGCCATGACTCCAGTTCCCGGCGGCGTTGGCCCCATGACAGTTGCTTGTTTGATGAAGAACACCCTGGCAGCTGCGGAGGCGATTGAGAGTAATACTGCTGCACGCTACTGACAGTATAAACAGCGACTTGACCTGACAATGGCGCGCTTCCGGCTGTGCTTGTCAGGTCAAGAATTTGCTGATCAATATGCCTGTCAAACTTCCTTTCCAAAACTCCCTGTCGCCACAGACTGCAATCGGCCAAAAGCAGCCAGTCGGTTGCTGTGCTGGCGTTAGTACTCGAAATTATCCTTCACGCCTGGAAAGTCGAAATACTCTCTCGGCACTGCAGTCAGAAATCCCCCTTGTGAAGTCTGTCTCCCCTGAGCACCCGGAATTGAACGCAGGTGCTTACAGTGCTATCACTTCAACGGTATGGCCGACAGGCAGGGCCGAATTGACAGGCCACGTACAAGTAACTCATGTTCGATGAGACCGGCGATGCGGTGCCTTTCTTTCGCAGATTAACGGGCAGCTACTTGAGACTCCCGGCCAGGAACTGCTGCAACCGCTCGCTTTGCGGCTGTTCCAGCAGCGTGCCTGGCGCGCCCGACTCCTCCACCCGCCCCTGATGCAGAAACATGACGTGGTTCGACACCTGCCTGGCAAACGCCATTTCGTGGGTGACGACCACCATCGTCCTGCCCTCTTCGGCCAGTTGCTGCATGACCTTGAGCACTTCACCCACCAGTTCAGGGTCTAGGGCCGAGGTCGGTTCGTCGAACAGCATCACCTCGGGTTCCATGGCCAGCGCACGGGCAATGGCCACCCGTTGCTGCTGGCCGCCGGACAAATGCACCGGGTACTGGGCCTCGACTTTTTGTGGCAGCCCGACCTTGGCAAGGTAATGACGCGCCCGCTCCAGTGCCTGCGCCCGGCTGATACCGAGCACGCTCATCGGGCACTCGATGATGTTTTCCAGCACGGTCATGTGGCTCCACAAATTGAAGTGCTGGAACACCATCGACAACCGGCTGCGCAGGGTCCGCAGCTGCCCGGGGTCAACCACACACAACTCACCCCTTGAGTTTCTGCGGGTGAGCAACTCTTCGTCATTGACGACAATGCGCCCGGCCGACGGTTGTTCAAGATGGTTGATACAACGCAGGAAGGTACTTTTCCCGGAGCCGGAGGAGCCGATGATGCTGATCACATCACCCGCCCTGGCCTTGAGCGAAACCCCTTTCAGCACTTCATGGTTGCCGTAGTTTTTATGGATATCTTCAACGATCAATTTATACATTCGAGCAAGTCCGATAGGGGTCAGTGCGTGCGCGGTTTGAGGTAGGCCAGCCAATGCAGTTCGCCGCGTCGAAACAGCCAGATCAGGAAAAAAGCACAGGCGGCGTACAACACCCCGGCAATGCCAAAGGCCGTGAAGGATGCATAGGTCGCCGAGTTGACATCCCGGGCGATCTTCAGCAAATCGGGCACAGTGGCGGTAAAGGCCACCGAAGTGGAATGCAGCATCAGGATCACTTCATTGCTGAAAAACGGCAGCGCGCGGCGCAACGCCGACGGCAGGATGATCCGCCGATAAAGCGTGAACCGGCTCATTCCGTAGGCACTGGCAGCCTCGACTTCACCGTGGGCGGTCGCCCTGATAGCGCCAGCAAAAATCTCGGTCATGTAGGCGCAGGTATTGAGCCCGAACGCGAGCACCGTGCAGTTGAAGCCGTCACGGAAAAACGCGTTGAGAAAGTCCTGGGACCGCACCACATGCAAGCTGTACACCCCGGTGTAGAAGAACAGCAGCTGGATGTACAACGGAGTGCCACGAAACACGTAGGTGTAACACCAGATCGGCAGGCGCAGCAGCGGATTGTGGCTGACACGGGCCATCGACAACGGCACCGCCAGCAAAAAGCCCATCGCCACCGCCAGAATCAGCAACCACAAGGTCACCACCAGCCCGGAAAAGTGCGGCCCGTCACTCCACAGGTAAGACTGCCAGTAGCTTTCGAGAATGGCGGTCATAGCGCAGCCTTCCTGACGCCTACCGAGTAGCGGCGCTCAAGCCACAGCAACACGCCATTGGAGACCGTGGTAATGGCGAGGTAAATCAGGCCGCCGACCAGGGTGAAGTAAAAGAACTGCATCGAGCCCTTGCCCGCATCCTGCGTGGCCTTGACCACGTCGGTCAGGCCGATGATCGACACCAGGGCCGTCGACTTGATCAGCACCTGCCAGTTGTTGCCAATGCCCGGCAAGGCGTGGCGCAGCATTTGTGGAAAGAGGACCTTGCGAAAGGTTTCCCCACGGGTCATGCCGTAAGCCCTCGCCGCCTCGATCTGCCCCGCCGGGACGGCCTGGAAGGCGCCGCGAAACGTCTCGGTAAAGTAGGCCCCGTAAATGAACGCCAGCGTCACGACACCGGCCAGAAACGGGTCGATGTCAATCTGCGTGATGCCCAGCCAATCGGTGATCCGGTTGAGCAACATCTGCAGGCTGAAGAACAGCAGCAACATGATCACCAGGTCCGGCATGCTGCGGATCACGGTCGTATACCCCGCAGCCAGTGCGCGCAACAATCGATTGGACGACAACTTGGAACTGGCGCCTATCAGCCCGGCCAGGACGGCGATCAGCAATGAACAAAGCGCCAGTTTGACGGTAGCCAGGGTGCCCAACAGAATCTGCGGGCCAAAACCTTCCAGAAGCATCTCACTCTCCTTGTTCTTGTTAGGGTGAGGTGAAGGGGGCAATAGAGCGCTCGAACGAGCGCCCTGCTCAAGGTCACGACGACGGGTTACCGGGCGCCGTTACCGGACGCCGTAGACGTCGAAATCGAAGTACTTGTCGTTGATCCGCGCGTAAGTACCGTTGGCGAGAATGGTGGCCAGGGCTTTGTTCAAGTCTTCGCGCAACGCGACATCGCCCTTGCGCAGACCAAGGCCATCGCCGACGCCGAAGAAGCCCGGGTCCTCCAGGGTGGCACCGGCAAATTCATAGTCCTGACCCGCCGCTGTTTTCAGGAAGCCGTAACTGGCTTGAATGGAACCCTGCAACGAGGCATCAAGTCGCCCCACTACCAGGTCGGCGTACACCTGGTCCTGATTCTGATAGGACAGAACGTCCACGCCTTTGGAACCCCAAACCGCTTTGGCATAGGACTCCTGGGTCGAGCCCTGCTCCACACCGATGCGCTTGCCCTTGAGCGATTCGAGGGTCGGCTGCAATCCCGATCCACGTTTGGCCACCAGGCGTGCCGGTGCATTGGACACCTTGTCGGTAAACGCAATCTGCTCAAGGCGTTTGGGGGTGATGGTCATCGAGGACGCCACCGCATCGAACTTGCGCGCCAGCAGTGCCGGGATCATCCCGTCCCAACTGCTTTCCACCCAGACGCAGCGGGCTTTCAGTTCGGCGCACAACGCCTCGGCGATGTCGACCCCGAAGCCGGTCAGCGTGCCATCCTGGTTCTTGTACTCCAGCGGTGGGTACGTCGGGTCCACTCCCAGCTTCAACACTTTACCTGACCAGTCGGCCGCCCCCGCCAGGCTCGAGGCCGTCAGGAACACCAGGGAAACGGCTGCAATCATCTTGTTCATTTTTATTCCTCTCAGACCGTAGATTTTTTACCGGCACAACGAGTGAAAATGCGCCGTCTCAACTCAGAAAACGTTCCACCAACTTGACCCAATAGCTCGCCCCTACCGGCAGGCAGCCGTCATTGAAGTCATAGTCGGGGTTGTGCAGCAGGCACCCGCCTTCGCCCTCGCCGTTGCCGATCACCAGATAGCTGCCAGGGCACTTTTCCAGGACAAAGGCAAAGTCCTCGCTGGCCGTGAATGGCCGCAAGTCATCGATCAGGTGTTCATCTCCCAGCCACTCGCGGGCGACTTCATGGGCAAATGCCGTCTGTTCGGGATCGTTGATCAACACCGGATGGCAATGCTGGTAATCGATGTGGGCCCGGGCGCCGAAACTCTCGGCCTGGCCCTTGACCAATTCGGTGATCCTGACCTCCAGCAAACGGCGAACCTCGGGGGTCAGGGCGCGTACGCTCAGGCTCAAGTCGGCGCTGGACGGGATGACATTCGAAGCGCTCCCGGCATGCAGGGAGCCCACGGTGATAATCGCCATCTCCTGCGGGTTGACGTTGCGCGAGACGATACTTTGCAGGGCCAGCACGATCGAGGCGCCGACCACCACCGGGTCGACGGCTTTGTGCGGCACCGCGCCATGGCCGCCGTTGCCGATGATCTTGATGTTCACCGTATCGGCAGACGCCATGAACGGTCCGCTGTAAAAACCCAAATGCCCGACGGGATAACCCGGCACGTTATGCATGGCGAAGATCGCGTCACACGGAAACCGTTCGAGCAGTCCTTCCTCCAGCATTTTCCTGGCACCACCCAGCCCCTCTTCCGCAGGTTGGAAAATCAGGTGCACGGTGCCGTTGAATGCTCGTGTCCGCGCCAGATACTGACCCGCCGCCAGCAGGATGGCGGTATGACCGTCGTGACCGCAGGCATGCATGACACCGTCTATCCGGCTGGCATAAGGCAAACCGGAGGTTTCCTGGATCGGCAACGCATCCATGTCGGCGCGCAAGCCAATGGACCGACCCTCGCCATTTTTCAGGGTGGCAACGACCCCGGTCTTGCCCACCCCGGTGCTGACCTCAAAGCCCCACTGAGTCAGACACGCGGCAACCCGCTCACTGGTGGCGAATTCTTCAAAACCCAGCTCAGGGTGCGCGTGAATGCTGTGACGTATCGCGATCATTTCATCTTGCATCGCGGCAATACCAGGCAGGACCAAACCGGCATTCATGAGTGTTCTCCTTCGAGGGCTGTGCGGCAGCGAAAGCGCTGTTGGGCTCGATCTTAGGGAACTGGCGCTGGGCTGGGGAGGCGCAGTTTGGTTATGATGACAACCATGAGTTGTCACCAGGGTGAGCAGATGAAACTGCATCAATTACAGGCGCTGATTGCCAGCGCCGAAACCGGCAGCATCCGCGCGGCCGCACGTTCGCTGGAGATTTCCCAGGCTGCGGTGACCAAAGCGCTGCGCGAGCTGGAAACCAGCCAGCAGCTACCGCTGTTTACCCGAACCGCCAGCGGTCTGAACTTCACCGAATACGGCAAAGTGCTGCTGACTCATGCCCGGCTGGTGATCAAGCAACTGGAGCACGCACAGACCGAGCTTGATCACATGCGTGGGAAGGCCCAGGGCCGGCTCTGCGTCGGGATCACCCCATGGGTCGCCCTGACCTTCCTGCCCGAAGTCGTGTCGGTTTTTCGCGAGCGGATGCCACAAATCAGGCTGGAACTGTTCGAAAGCCTGATGGCCGTTGCCCAACCGCTGTTGCGCGACGGCAGCATGGACTTCGCGATTGGCCAGCTCCATCCCACCCAATCGACCCAGGAATTCGCCTGCGAAACCTTGCTCGATTACCAGACCTCAGTGCTGGTCCGCGAGGGTCACGCCCGACAGCATGCGCGATCGATCCACGAGTTACTGGAAGAAAACTGGACCCTGAACTACGCGCCGGACGGGCACGATGGGTTGATGCAGGAACTGTTCTGGAAACACGGCGCGCAGATTGACGAGAATCGAATCCTGCGTGCTCATTCACTGGCCATTTTGCAGATGATGGTCGAGCGGGCCGACATGTGCACCTGGGGGCCTTCCATCGTGAGCACCGCCCCGCCATTTCTGGGGCGCGTGGTATCCCTGGGGCTGACCGAGCAGTTCGAGCCCCGGCAACTGAGCATCGTGACGCGCCGCAATGGCGCACTGAGCAACCCGGCAGTCTGCTTCACCGAATGCCTGTTGCAGGTCATTCGGCGCCATGCGCGCTCGGCAAAAAAAGAAGACCGCGCACTGTTTGAAACCTTGCGGCTGCGGTGAGGTGAACCTGGCCGCGCTCAAGGCGTCATCGCAGACTATTCTTGATCTGGGTAACCAACCGGTCGCACCGAAGGAGGTCTCTCGTTTATGCACTGTGTCCTTTTCAAAATCTGCTGATCCAACGGTCTGGGGCACGGCCCCAGGCACCTTTGTCTGCCCCCTGAAACGGAGACGCCAGCATGAGCACCCTGCAACTTCACCCTGCACTGGACAATGGTATCCAACCCGCCGCCGCGAATTTCACAGGCGGCACCCTGCAATGCCTGTGTGCGACCGACAAGGTCGAGGTCAGGATCGACGCTCAAACCCTGCATAACCACGCGTGCGGCTGCAGCAAATGCTGGAAACCACAAAACGCGGTATTCGCCGTCATCGCCGTGGTGCCTCGAGATAAGGTCAGCGTGATTGCCCACGGCGAAAAACTGGCGATTGTCGACGAAGCCGCCACCATCCAGCGCCACGCCTGCAAGCAGTGTCACGCCCATCTCTTCGGGCGCATCGAGAACAAGGACCATGCGTTTTATGGCCTGGACTTCGTCCACACCGAGCTTTCGCCACAGCGCGGATGGGCGGCGCCGGGATTCGCGGCGTTCGTGTCCTCCATCATCGAAACCGGCACACCGCCAGCGCAAATGAAGGCTATCCGCGAGCGCTTGCGCTCGATCGGCCTGGAACCTTATGACTGCCTTTCCCCGGACTTGATGGACGCACTGGCGACCCATGTCGCCAAACAGAGAGGCCTGCTGCCCGCCGCCTGATCGATTGGTCGCCGCGGTTTCTTGTCCGGACCGCGGCGCCGATTCACCTTGAGATTGAAGCCAGTTCCCCCACCCCGGATGGACTCATTTATCGCCCCATCCGATGTAACGAACTATTTCGTGGATATTTACCTATAGAGAGGATCCTTATACGATGAGGCCCGCATCCACTGCTCTCCCTCAGGCGCGAGTAAGCCATCTAAATTTAGTGCATGACAAAGCGACTTGAAAATTGAGCTTTACAGACGAAAAACCTTGCGCGGGCAAATACGCGAAACCGGACACGGACTCAATCGCCCCCACCTATAAATACAATATCATTGAGCACCCGAACAATGAACAGTACTAGCCCCCCGACTGAATTCCCCAATAATTTCAGCATCGTCATCGTGAACTACAAGACACCGGAAATCACCAAGATATGCTTAGAGTTATTGCACCAGCACGTGGGTGGCCACAACGTCCCAATCTGGGTGGTTGACAACTACTCGGCCGATGAAAGCACTGAATACTTGCGAACACTGGACTGGATCAATTTAATCGAACGATCCGTTTCCGAACCGGAAGCAGGCCATATCGCGCACGGCAAGGCACTCGACATGGTGCTGGAGCGAGTCGAAACCGATTATTTGATCCTGATGCATACCGACACGTTCGTTTTCGATAAAAATGTCTTTCCGATGATACTGAACAAGTGCATCAATAATAAAAAAGTCGCAGCCGTCGGGTGTGTAGAGCAATTAAATCGTGGCACCGCGAGAACGCTTTGGCGCTTTAGCTCGCGACTGTTCAAACACCACTATCGACGCTTTAAAATCTCCATGGGATTACGCTCCAGAGAACCAAAACCCTACAAAGAAGTCTACTTGAAGAGCTTCTTTACATTGTGGAACTGCAAACTCGTCAAACAGCACGGCATGCACTTTTCGATGGATGATCGTGTTCCCGGGTATACTCTTCAAGACCGAATGACCCAACTTGGTTATATCGTTGAAACTTTATCGCCACGTAAAATCTTCAGCTATCTTGATCATATCCAGGCGGGGACTGTTGCAGCAGCTGGCGGCTATGGAAAGACTCATAGACGAACCAAAATGTACAATAATATACTTAAGCGTCTGAACAAGGGTGACGGCAAGGCTTAAGCTACGCCGACACGCATAAGCCAGTCACCCGCAGGTCGTTATATCAAGTTATCGGAGCAATAATGGCAGTCATCACTCAGGCACTACCCATCACCCTCTCACCGGAGCTTGATTTCGACCAGAACGACGCCAGCGCCTTTGGTGAGTCATTGACTGGCCAATATGTGCAGGCCACGCCATTTCCGCACATCGTCATCGACAACTTCTTGCACGAAGACCTGATTGCAAGCATTTGCTCGAACTTCCCGGTCGAGCCAACCAACAACGAAATGCTCTACGAGCGCGGCTATAAAGGGCAACGAAAGCGTCAAATCAGCCCCAACGAATGCTCTCCGTTTTTAAAGACTGTTTTCAATGCTTTCAACTCGGCACCCATGCTGCAGTTTCTTGAGAAGTTAACCGGCATCGAAGGCTTGATACCTGACCCCTACTTTACCGGTGGTGGCTTGCATGAAACGAAAAGCGGCGGTTTCCTGGGGGTGCACTCGGACTTCAGGCTCAACAAGAAGCTTAACGTCGAGCGCAGGCTGAATATCATTATTTATCTGAACGAAGACTGGAAAGAGGAGTATGGAGGCAACCTGGAACTTTGGGATGTCAACATGAAAACCTGCCTTAAAAAGGTCTTGCCCATTTACAATCGCTGCGTCGTTTTCAATACAGACAAAGACAGCAACCATGGGCACCCGGAGCCTTTGACGACCCCAGAGCACATCACTCGCAGGTCTATAGCGCTTTATTACTACACCGCCGGCACCTTGGCGATCGATCCCGCGCAAAGAAACAAAACCCACTACAAACCAAGACCCAAAGATCGTTTCAGCCTCAAGTACTACATGAACAAATTAATCAAGAAGAAAAACTGAGCCATACCGCCAGACGATTGAGTTCGTGCTTTTCAGGCTTTAGCTCGATGCCCGGTCGCGAGCAGCTCCGTCGGGCACCAGCACTCGGTGCACGGTCACGCGCCGGCAAGCCGAAAGCCTCTGGATCGCTCCTGCTGCAAGGGTAACGGAACGGAAACGTGAACGAGGGTGTCAGCTGTTTAGACACCCCTGTTTCTTCCCTCAACCCAAATGAAGCGGTGAAGTCATGAACAATATTATCTACCTCGTTGGCGCCGTCGTGATCGTCCTGTTTATCCTGTCGTTTGTCGGCATGGTCTGATCCGGACTGCCAGATGCCAAGGGCAAAATAGCCCGCTCAATGGCGGGCTTCGTAATCGGCTTTTTTATGGCACGCGGCTCAAACCCTTGCGCAAATCGTCCTCCAGCTTTCGACAAACCTCCGCGATGATGCTTTTTCCGACTGCCGGGCCGGAGTAGCTGTCTATTTCCTCGCGGCATTGTTCGGCGGCCTCACGGGCCTGCATGCTTTCCTTGTCTTGCGATGTGTTGCTGACATAAAAACCGACTGCCAGGTACAAGGTGATTGCGACAGTGAGTCCAACGACGATCTTGCCGACCCGGCCCATTTTATTTTCTGACGGTATTGGCCACCCGGGCGGGATTCGTATTTTTTGCCTGAGGTCGGATTGGCAGTGTTTACATAAAATGGCTTCAGCCATGATGACTTCCGCGCAATAGGAGCAATTCTTTTTTCCAGCCTCCACAGATGAAACTCCTTTTTCAAAAACGAGATTCTATCATTGGGTTCGGGGGCGAGAGACAACGTCGCTGTTCAGCCGGTTGAATCCACAGCCAGAAGCGGACAGTCGAGCGTGGCCCGCCCCCAAAGCGCCGGCATCTCCCCGCCTATTTTTGTTGAATAGTCTGTTTGAGGTATTACCGAGGGCTGAGTTTGATCAACCATGACGCCAGTATTTTCCCCACATGTCTGCACGGTTGCTTCATCCATCAATCACAACGAGGCGCTTGATCGCTATGGAAAAAGTCATCTATCTGCTGTGGCGTGATGCTCAAGTCAGTCCTGATACCTTCAGCCATCGCCTGCGCAGTGAAGTCGCCGGGCAATTGCTGGCACTCGGTGCCAGTAGCGTGCAACTGAACCTGTCCGATGTCGATGTGCAGCCCGCAGCCGGGCTGCGCCAGGAAAACAACCGACCACTGCCCGATGCCAGCCTGTCGCTGTGGCTGGACAGTGCCAACGGTCCCGCTCGTCGTCCTTTCGACAGCGTCATCACGGCCGCAACGGCACGCATGGCTGCCTACCTGGTATGCGAGTCGGTAGCCATCGCCAATACTCGCTTCCCGTCAACGCCCGGTGAACGTACTCACGGGTTCGCCCAGTTGGCCCTGCTGACCCGACCTCCGCGTCTGACGCACGAAGCCTGGCTGGACATCTGGCGCAACCATCACACTGAGGTGGCCGTAGACACGCAGGACAACTTCCAATACGTGCAAAACCTGGTGGTGTTGGCGTTGTCGCACGGTGCGCCAAGGATCGATGCCATAGTCGAAGAATGTTTCCCACCCGCTGCCATGACCGATCCCCGGGCCTTTTTCGATGCCGTGGGCGACGAAGCGAAATTCCAGCGTAACCTGGCGACGATGATGGACAGCTGCAGCCGATTCCTTGATTTCGACAAGATCGACGTGCTGCCTACCAGCCAGTACTGTCTATAGGACCGGGTAATCGCCAAGCGTGCGCGGCTGAATGTTGATGTCCACTTTTCCAGGGTGCTGATTCGGCCATCAGTCACCCATCGACCCCAGGAGCCACTGGCGAAATATCTCGGCAGCGGCAGAACGCTTACGATGCTTGAGCGACACCAGGAATTCGCCATTGCCTGTCACGCATTCGAAAGGCGTCACCCGCTGCAATTCTCCCTTGGCCAGCGCCTCATCGGCCATGAACGTCCAGGCCAGGCCGATGCCCATGCCTTGTTGAACGGCCCGATACGCCAACGTCAGCTGGTTGAAGACCGGGGCTTTGTCGCGCGCGACGAAGTCGATACCAAAGTGGCCGAACCATTGATGCCAGTCCAGACACTGCCAGGCGCAGGTGTCGATCTGCACCAGGTTGGCTTGCGCCAATTGTTCCAGCGTCTCAACCCCCGAGACATCCAGAGAAGGATGAGCCACGGCATAGACGATTTCCGGCAGCAGGAAATCGCTGTCCAGCGAAGGCCATTGGCCAGAACCGTAGAGAACACCCACGTCGAAATCATTGAGGCTGGCCTCATCGAATTCATTCATCGCGTGCACGTGCACGGCGATGTCGGGGTACGCCTTGTTGAATTCGATCAGTTTCGGGAACAGCCAGAATTGGGCCAGGGCATGGGTCGCCAGCACAGAGACGGCGTTGGACTGATGAACGTTGCGAATTCGCGTGACGCTTTGGTACATCGTGGTGAGGAGCACGTTGACTGTCATCAGCAGTTCATCCCCTGCGCTGGTCAACTTGACCCCTCTCGGTTTGCGCTCGAAGAGCGGGACGCCCATGCAGTCTTCAAGCTGGCGCATCTGTTTGCTCACGGCGCTCTGGGTCAGAAACAGTTCGCCGGCGGCGCCCGTGAAGCTGGCGTGTCGTCCCACGGCCTCGAACGTGATCAGGGTCTCCAATGGGGGCAAGGTACGCAGATAACGGTTGATGACGGATCTCCAGGACTGGCGATTGCTGCAAGACATTCCCCTGCGGAATGGGTGACCAACTTTATATCGCAGGTGGCGCTTATCTGCCATGGCTAGAATGCGGCTAAACAGCCTGCCAGAGCCAAGATGATGAACAGTGGCGTTGTATTTGCGATATTGGCGGGTGCCATCTGGGGTGGCGTGATTATCGGCCCTTCGTTGCTGCCGGAATTCAATGCCGTGCTGATCAGCAGCGTAAGGTTTGCCCTGTACGGGATGATCTCGCTCCTCGTGGCCTTGCCCTTCGCGTCCCGGCTGCTGTCGCGTTTGACGCGCCGCGATGTCTGGATGCTGCTGCGTCTGTCACTGACCGGCAATGTCCTGAACTACGCGCTCCTGGGCGCTTCCGTACAACTGAGCGGGGTGACCGCGGCCGCCCTTATCAACGGCATGATGCCGGTCGCCATCACCTTTCTGGGGCGTAGCGATGCAGGGTCCCTGCCCCTGACCAGGCTCAAGCTCCCCTTGCTGCTGGTATTCCTGGGCATCGTATCGGTCAGTCTGGAACATACCGGCGTGCAGGTGGAGAGCACCTCGCTGTCTTCCCGGTTACTGGGCCTGGCGTGCGGGTTCAGTGCCGTGGCCTGCTGGTCGTGGTACGCCACCCACAACGCCCGGTATCTCAAACAAAGCCATTTCAACAGCAGCGAATGGTCGACGCTGACCGGCATCGTGACAGGCATCGTGGCGATCGTGTTCGGCATCGCGGCTTTAATGCTGTTCCCGAACCTGGTGCCCTCTGAGGTTGAAAGCAGCCGCTGGACGACTTTCCTGTGGGTATGCCTGTTCCTGGCACTCTGTGGTTCATGGCTGGCCAATGGGCTTTGGAATGCTTGCTCGCGTCGCATGCCCGCGTCGTTGAGCGGCCAGATGATCGTGTTCGAAACGCTGTTTGCCTGCGTTTACGGTTTTCTGTTCAGCCAGCGCATGCCTGGCTTGATGGAAGTGGTCTCGATCGTGTTGCTGGTGGGCGGGGTCGTATGGGCGGCGAAACGTCATCGGATAATGCCGGTGAAACAGGCTGAACCCTGCGAATGACAGCCGATACCGTGGCGCAAAGCCGGGTATCGGTGCCGACGCTTTCGGCGACGTCGAGACGACGGTCAGGGCAGAGGTTGGAGATTGGTCTTGAAGGCAGTGACCACACGGTTACGGCCTTCGTGTTTAGCGTGATACAGGCGTTGATCGGCTGTACGCAGAATGGCCTCGATGGTGTCGCCATCGCGACCGGATTGCGATACGCCGATGCTCACTGTGACCACGGTTGGCCGCTGCAGGCCATGAAAAGAACTATTGGCAACGGTGCTTCGCAGACGCTCGGCGATTTCGTGCGCGCCTTCAAGTGAAGTCTGAGGCAGCAGTATCATGAATTCTTCTCCGCCCACTCGGGCCACGCCGTCATACGGCCGGATCGAATCGAGGCATTTCTCCACGAAACTCTTCAGGATGTCATCGCCCACCTGATGCCCGAAGCGGTCGTTGATGGACTTGAAATTATCCAGATCCAGTGCCAACACGGAGAACGGCGCATCGCCACGTTTGGTCCGGCCAATTTCGCCTTCGACCCGCTCCATGAACCGACGCCGATTATCAGCGCCTGTCAGTGGATCGGTCGCCGCAAGGTGCCCGAGTTCTTGATTGGTGCGCTGGAGTTCCTGCAGGGCGCTCTCGGCATACGCCATCGCTTCGGCAAGACGCACCATCAACTCCTCTTGGCTGTAGATCCTGGAAAACGACCGCGTGGTAAGGAACGCTTGCCCGACCCCATAGCTCAACATGAAGAATCCACCGGCGAAGATCGCGTGAGCGAGCCACCACATATGGTTCCACGGACGTGCAAGGATGAAGGCAAGGGAGGACAGCGCGAACGCGGTGACCGAGATGATGAAAATGGTCATCAGCGGCGAACGGATACGGCGCAGCAGAAGTATTGTCACGGTCAACGTGGAAAGAACGAGGGCACCCCCCTCCATCGAGAGGCGCACCGCGAGATTACCGGCGATCGGCAAATTCGCGACGTACGCCACTGCCAGGTCAACCACCAGGAACAGTCCTATCCAGGTCAACCACGGGCGGGCCTTCATTCGTTGGTCCGCGGCATCCGGTGGGCGGTGGTACGACAGCATTCCGATTAACAGCAAAATCGACATGACCAGTCGAGAGGCCGGTCCATAAAGCAGGAAGAGCCAGATATTGTGGTGTGCAAGCCCGGTGAACGCACCATGCAACGCGTAGATCACTACAAAGCCGAGAAATCCAAGCGTCATCCATCGCAGCAGCGGCTCTCCCGATGACTGATAACAGCGCCACGTGACGTAAGTCACAAACAGGCCTGCCAGGGTGGCTGCCGTGATCGCAAAGATATGGAACAGGTGATTTTCGAATAAAAGCGTGGGGTCCTGAAAAAAGTACAAGTAGCCAATCAGATACGCCGGAACAAGCGAAAACCCTGCGAGCAGCAAGCAGGCGTAAACCTTGACCATCAGGCGAACGGCTTCAGGTGGCTCGTCGGTGGCGATGAGATTGCTCATGGGACCCTCCGGTTTCGATCCGTTCATAGTTTTTTCAGGAACCCCAGTAGCAGCTCATTGACCTCTGTCGCCCGCTCTTGCTGTATCCAGTGGCCGGCACCTTCGAGGATATGACACCCGCGCAGTTCCGGCAGTGTCTGCGCGAAGGCTTCGATCTGCCGCGGGGAACTCGGAAACTTCAGCACGGCGTCGCGGCTCCCGGCAATGAACATCGAAGGCTGGCGGATAATGCAACCGCGCCAGGGTGCCAGCAGTGCCCATGAGCGCGTCATGTTGCGGTACCAGTTCAAGCCGCCGCGAAATCCGCTGCGGGTGAATTCGCGGGTGTAGTAGGCAATATCCTCCAGGCTTAGCCAGCCTGGCAGGGTTTCAGGCTCGATCATCGCGCCCAGGAAGCCCTGGCCCGGCTGCAGCCGGCCGAACACCGGCCCCTCGGGCGCGTCCCCCGAGCCACTGAAGTAGATGCACCGGATCGACGACTCGACGTCTCTTTCCAGCTCGGCCTCGGCCACACCCGGCGCCTGGAAATACTGGATGTAGAAGTCGCTGATACCCCGCGAGACCAGCGCGCTGAGGAGCTCCACGCGCGCCGGCGGCGAGAAGGGAACGCTCATGCCGACCACTGCGTGGAACATATCGGGTCGCAGCAATGCGGCGCTCCAGGCCACCTGCGCACCCCAGTCATGGCCGACGATCACGGCTTGCCGTTCGCCGAGTGCGTTGACCAACTCGACCATGTCGCCTACCAGGTGGAGCGTGGTGTAGGCGTCGGGTTCGGCCGGCGCATCTGTGCCGCCATAGCCGCGCATGTCGGGCGCTACCGCCCTGTAGCCGGCGGCCGCCAGCGCCGCAAGCTGGTTGCGCCACGAATACCACAGCTCCGGAAAACCGTGGCATAGCAAAACCAGCGGGCCGCTACCTTGCGTGGCTATCCGCATGCGGATGCCATTGATGTCGAGCAGTTCGAGGTGTGGCTCGTTCATGTGCGCTTCCTGCGATTCAAGCGATGGCCCCCAGCAACCGTGGCAAACTCGCCACAGCCTGCTGCCTGCTGACATAGAGTCGATGCAGCTGTGCCAGTTTCTCGGTGTCGGTTTCTTGCAAACCCCTGACCACCGCCGTCATGAAGTACAAACGCGACTGCTTGATCCAGCGGGCCAGGCCGTCATGCTCTCCCCAGCGTAGTTGATTACCCAGGTAGACCGCCCAGATTCTGATCCAGTCCGTGGGGACGTGAGGCGGGGGGACCATTGTGCAGAGCGCATTCATCTGCGTTTGATCGACCAGGTGGCTTTCCACATAGGCGATCAAGGCCGCGCTGAACACGGGTTGGCAACTGCTGACCATCCACAGGTTGATCTTGCCGCCATCGAACACCTTCATGTCCGGGAGTGTCGGGATGGCACTGGCGCTGCAATCAATGTGCAGAGCATTTGGGCCCGTGGCGATACTGCCCTGCTCGAGCACGATGCGCGTTGGCTCGATCACCCGCACCCGCCCCAGGCGCACGATGTTGTCGATGCGTCGCAGCTCACGCAGTTCCGCCTGTGTGACGCTGGCGCAACGGTAGGCAGTGGGTTCGACGGACGTGTCCAGGCGCAGGAGCTGACCTGTCGCCTCAAGCCTGGTGAACAGGTCCGGGATCGAGTCTGCGGCGGCGATGGCCTCGAACTGTGCCGTGAGCCCCCCGATGGTTCGTTCGAAGCTGTCGAGACCGGGTTGCATGTTGGCCCGGTCGATCAACCACGGATCGTTCGGCATGATCCAGCAGATTGTTGCGGGCGCAACACCGTTTTGCAGCAACCACAGGCAAGCGTCGATCCCGGTCTTGCCCGATCCCACCACGACGTAGCTGGCGTATGGGTGGCGGATTTTCGGCAAGTCGTTCAGTGGCACGCATTGCACGCCGGGTTCCACCCTGTACCTGGGCGGATGGGTCGAGGGCACGGCCGTCCGGGCATGGGTGGCGTCCACCACCTTTTTGCTCACTCGGACCTGATGGTCTGCGCCGCTGACGAGCGAGGTAAACCGGTGATCGTCAATGCGGTCGCCGGTGTAGTTGCACATGGGGAAAAAACGGACTCGACCTGACGGCAGAAACTGCTGATTCATCACCTGATCGAAGTAGCTCACCACCTCGGCACCGGAGGCCAGCTCATACAAGCCCTCGTTCAGTGCCGTCGTGTCTTTCGTTCCGCTGCCCAGTTCCCGTGAGTTGACGCCATAGAAGGCCGAGGGCTGGTGCAATCGGACAAAGGGATAGGCATCATTCCAGTGCCCGCCAGCGCGTTCGTGTCGATCCACCATCACGATGCGTGCATTCGTTTCCTTGAGTAGCGTATCGACGAAGGCCATGGCCATCGCGCCAGCACCGATGACCAGGTAGTCGGTTTCAATCGGATTTTCGTCCATATGGCTGCACCGTTCTGAAGGTTGCCCTCCTTCAACCTCCGTAGATTAGCCACCCATGCCACGGGCAATAGAACGAATGCTTCTGACTTCCATAACCAATGGAATTAATGGCTGCAGCCCGCGCGCCAGACGGATGCCCCGCCAACCGCCGGGCTCTATTGTGGTGATCACCGGTTGAATCCACAGCCGATTGCTGCCTGTCACGAAGGACTCGGCCAACTGATTTGAAGGCACTGATTCACCCTGCGTAAAAATCCGTCATGACATGTTATGACCTCCTTCAAAAACGGACTTTAACCAACAAATTCAGGGGTTTTAGGACGAATGGTCGAGAGGCGTCAAGCGCGGGGAATTGCAGAGAGTTTGCAGCCACTACAGGCTTTTCAGACGGGCACGTTCGTCGTGGTGAAGTGAACTTCACTTTCGTCACGTGTCACATTAAGTCCTTGTCAAGTGAACTTCAGTGGAGGTACAGCCTTATGAGCATGGCCACGATCGTCAGTGCCGTGATTTCCAGTCTCGCACCCAGTGTCTTTGACCAGAACAACCTGCAAGACCCCGGTGCGCATGTCTCAGCCGTCGAATACCACTACGGTATGGACATCGATGTGAAACGGGTGCTGCAGCGCACCGATACATCCGACAAGACCGGCGTAGTACCGGTGACCCTGGTCTACGAAGACAGCGAGGGCGAGATTCACAAGATCCGTTTCCTCGAATGGGGTGGAAGCCCTGCCGACCCTACCAGCATTGCCTGATCAACTCGTCGATCGGGTTCCGGGCCTAGCCGCCCCCCCCAACAAGAAACGGAAGTTAAACCTCCTGTGCACTCAGTGCGATTGAGGTTTTGTGTTACCTGAAAATGGACATATTCGAATGACTGAAAGTTCATTCGCGAAACTCACTATTATCTTGGTGGCGTGTTGCCCCAGGATTAATTGATAACAATGGCTGGATCTGAATGGCTGTCAGCAACGGTAAATTCCAATCATGCCGTGTCGCGAGCCAAGTTGATTCACTATTGAATAAAAGAGGTCACCATGGAACTTAGTATGTTCTCTTCGTCCACCGTGGAATATGTGCGTTTGGGCGTTGTATATTTTCATCTTATCGCCTGTTGCGTGGCAATCGGGCTGGTGTTGACCAGTGACATTGCAATGGTCAAGCAACTCCTGAAGGGGGATGCGTCGGGTCACCACGATGACGCGCACATGGAAAGCCTTCAAAAAACCGTATCGCTTGCACTTGTAGCGCTTTGGATTACTGGCATTGGTATCGTCGGGATCGATTATGCCGGTAAAGGGATGGAGTATTTCCTCAATCCAAAACTGCAAGCCAAAATCGGCATCGTTGTACTGCTGACCTTTAACGGCTTCCTGTTGCATAGCGCTGTATTGCCGGCGCTGAAAAAAGCCGGTTCGTTACTCAAACTCTCCTTCAGCCTGCGCATGCTGGCGCTGTTCTCCGGCGCTCTCTCTGCCGTGTCCTGGTTCTATGCCGCCATGCTCGGTGTCGGTCGTCCGCTGGCCTGGAAGTACTCGCTGGTCGAGTTGCTGGCAGCCTATCCGGTTCTCATCGTCGGCGGCTTCGGGATGATGGTCCTGCTCACTGCCTGGGCAAAAGACAGAGACACCGAAGCGCGTATGGAGCAAGGCTTCAGGGCTCCAGGAAACGCCGCCCTCGCTGGATGGTAAAGCCCGGCTGAACAAGGAAGTTCGGCTTCAGCCAATAAAACCCGCTGTTAGCAGTACGGAAACGGTGCTGCTAACGCCGGTTTAAACGAGATCCCGCGGCCTCTATCGCTTCCCCTTCATGCAGACTACGGAAAGATAGGCCCCCCAAAGAACACCACATACGGCAAGTATCAGCTCCGGATTGAAAATACTCTGATCGACCGGTGCCACCAGGATTTCGCTGTAAAGGCACAGGGCGCCTGCGATCAACGCAATAAAGTAGCCAGTCCGTGTTCTGGTCCGGCGCAGCAACAGAACCTTTTTCAGACCCTCTTCTTTCCATTCCTGACGGGGCATGAGTTGGATTTCCTCCAGCAGCACCACACCCCACAGTAATGCGCATAACCCATAACCTATCATCATGACTCCCTCCAGTTTGAACGTTGATTCAACATGAATGCAGCGTGCACTCAGTGCTCAACTTGTGAATATCCATTCCGGAGTCTTTTCTGACTCGTTGACGTAGACAACTCCATAGAGCGGACCAAAATTCTCCGAGGGGTAAATATGCTTGATTGGGACGGCCCCCGCTATCGACGTTAGCAGGAGTTCTTTGTGGAGATATCGACCGAAAGCTTGTAGTGGTTCCACTACAAGCAGTCCCCCTAGGTTAACAAGCCGTTTTCAAGTGCATAGCGGGCCAGTTTCGCGTTGCTGTCCATCCCGGTTTTTTCCAGGATGCGTGCCCGGTACGTTGTGACGGTACTCGGACTCAAATGCAGTATCTGAGCGATGCGCACAATTCTTTCGCCTGCAGCGAGGAGCTTCAGTACTTCAAGCTCCCGGTCGGATAGCGCTTCGTGGGGTGCCTCGTCGCCTCTGCCGATCGCGTTGACCAGTTTTTCTGCCAGCTCGGGACTGACGTGCTTGCCGCCTGAGGCCACCTTGCGAACGGCCGCCACCAGGGTGGCGGCGGAAATATCCTTGGTGAGGTATCCCGCTGCGCCGTGCTTGATTGCGCGTAACGCATAGGCCTCGACCGAATGCATGCTCAACATCAGAACGGCGAGCTTGGGCTTGTGCGCACGCATGAGTTTGAGGAGTTCGAGGCCGTTCTTGTCGGGAAGCTGAATATCGACCAGCGCCACATCGAAATCCTGCTCGCGGACCAGGAGCATGGCGTCTTGTGCCGTCTCGGCTTCACCCGTTACGTCGATCTCGCCGGCCGTCTCCAGCATGCGTCGCACGCCGCTACGCACGATGCTGTGATCATCCACCAGCAAGACTCTGATTTTGTGGTCAGTCATCTGTCTTTTCCATTCGCACCCGCAAGGCCCTGGCCATATCGTGTCTCGATGCACAGATGATGTTGAACCCACAGGCCCCGCCGACACAGAGGCGCGCGCTCATGCATTCCCACACTAACCCTGCGGCCAGTGGCCAGCAAGCCATTGAATCTGCTGCCGGGTTCTACGTTAGCAGGTCGGGATTGCACTGCAATATGACAATTTCCCCCGGGATCCGGGGCATTGCGCCAACCTTGCTAGTATTTCGTAAGCCAGCGCTCAGTTTTCGACAGGGTAAATACTGCAATGCCGGCTCCTGCGGCAAAGGTTGATGCCTTGCCCGCGGCATCCATTTTGACTGGACACAGACATGGCCACAGTGACGACACCGATCGAAGTATTGGACATGAAGACATTGCTGGCAGCGCTGAAGTCGTTGCGCAAAGGTGACTTCACCACGCGTATGCCGGAAGACTGGACCGGCATGCCGGGCAAGATCGCCGACACGCTCAACGAGATCATCGACATGGCGGCCGAGACCACCACCGAATTCGAGCGCGTGGCGCAACTGATCGGCAAGCAGGGCAAGGTCGATGAGCGTATCGAATTGCCGATGATGAAAGGCTCGTGGCAAAAGATCGTCAACTCCAGCAATGCGCTCACCAGCGACCTCATCAGCCCGATGAACGAGATCATTCGCGTGGTAGGTTCGGTGGCCGAGGGTAATCTGAGCCAGCAGGTACCGCCGGTACTCGAAGGTCTGAAACTGCGGGGCCAGTTCCTCAAATCCGCCGAGATCGTGAACACCATGGTGACGCGCCTGGGTTCCTTCGCTTCCGAGGTCACCCGCGTGGCGCGGGAAGTCGGTACTGAGGGGATTCTCGGTGGGCAGGCCAATGTCAAAGGGGTGTCCGGCACCTGGAAAGACCTGACCGACTCCGTCAACGACATGGCCGCCAACCTGACCACCCAGATGCGCAACATCGCTTACGTGACGACGGCAGTGGCCAAAGGCGATCTGGGCAAGACGATTACCGTCGAGGCCAGGGGTGAGATTCTCGAGCTGAAAAACACCATCAACACCATGGTCGGCCAGCTCTCGAGTTTCGCTGCGGAGGTGACCCGCGTGGCGCTGGAAGTCGGTACCGAAGGCAAGTTGGGCGGCCAGGCGGAAGTGCGCGGCGTGTCAGGCACCTGGCGCGACCTGACCGAATCGGTCAACGGCATGGCGGCCAACCTGACCACCCAGGTGCGCAACCTCGCACAGGTGACGACGGCGGTGGCGCGCGGCGACCTCGGCAAGAAAATTACCGTTGAAGCCAAGGGCGAAATTCTCGAACTGAAAAACACCATCAACACGATGGTCGACCAGCTCTCCAGCTTCGCCTCGGAGGTGACACGGGTCGCGCTGGAAGTCGGCACCGAAGGCAAACTGGGCGGACAGGCCGAAGTCACCGGCGTGTCCGGTACCTGGAAGGACTTGACCAATTCGGTCAACGGCATGGCGGCAAACCTGACCACCCAGGTGCGCAACATTGCCGACGTGACGACGGCGGTGGCCAACGGCGACCTGTCGCGCAAGATCACAGCCGAAGCGAAAGGTGAAATTCTCCAGCTCAAGGAAACCATCAACACCATGGTGGACCAGCTCTCGACCTTTGCCGACGAAGTGACGCGCATGGCTCGCGAGGTGGGCACTGACGGCAAACTCGGCGGCCAGGCCAAGGTGACGGGCGTCGGTGGGACCTGGAAAGACTTGACCGACTCGGTCAACAGCATGGCGGCCAACCTGACCAATCAGGTGCGCAACATCGCCGACGTGACGACGGCGGTGGCCAAAGGCAACCTGGGACGCAAGATCACCGTGGAAGCCAAGGGCGAAATCATGGAGCTGAAGAACACCATCAACACCATGGTGGACCAGCTCAATAGCTTCGCCGCTGAAGTGACACGGGTGGCGCGCGAAGTCGGCACCGAAGGCAAGCTCGGGGGGCAGGCACAGGTGCAAGGCGTGTCCGGCACCTGGAGGGATCTGACCGAGAACGTGAACTTCATGGCGGCCAACCTGACCAGCCAGGTGCGAGGCATCGCGAAGGTGGTGACCGCCGTCGCCAACGGCGACATGAAGAAGAAGCTGACACTGGAAGCCAAGGGTGAGATCGCCGAACTGGCCGACACCATCAACGGTATGACCGATACGCTGGCGCTGTTCTCCGACCAGGTGACCTCGGTGGCGCGTGAAGTGGGCGTCGAGGGCAAGCTGGGGGGCCAGGCCAACGTGCCGGGTGCTGCCGGCACCTGGCGCGACCTGACTGACAACGTGAACGGTCTGGCGGCCAACCTGACCAACCAGGTACGTGCAATTGCCGATGTGGCGACGGCCGTGACCAAGGGTGATCTGACCCGTTACGTGGAGGTGGAAGCAAAGGGTGAAGTGGCGGAACTGAAGGACAACGTCAACGAGATGATCCGCAACCTGCGGGAAACCACGCGGCAAAACGCGGAGCAGGACTGGCTCAAGAGCAATCTGGCGAAATTCAACCGCCTGCTGCAGGGCCAGCGCGATCTGGCGGCAGTCTCCAAGATGGTGCTGTCTGAACTGGCTCCGCTGATCAACGCCCAGCACGGTGTGTTCTACATGATGGACGAGAACCCGCCGGATCCGGCGAAACTCAAGCTGCTGTCCGCTTATGCGTACAAGGGCAACATCAATGTCAACGATGAGTGGCGGCTCGGCGAGGGCCTGGTCGGGCAATGCGCCTACGAGAAGCGGCGCATCCTGTTGACCGATGTACCGGCCAATTACGTCGCGATTTCATCGGGACTGGGTGCTGCCGCCCCGCTGAATATCATCGTGTTGCCGATCCTGTTCGAGAACAAGGTCAAGGCCGTCGTCGAAATGGCTTCGTTCACGCGCTACAGCATCATTCATCAAACCTTCCTTGATCAGTTGGCCGAATCGATCGGTATCGTGCTCAACACGATCGAAGCGAATATGCGCACCGAAGAACTGCTCAAGCAGTCGCAATCGCTGGCGCACGAGCTGCAAAGGCAACAGGAGGAATTGAGACAGACCAACGAGGAACTGGAGGACAAGGCCGGACTGCTGGCGGAGCAGAAAGCCGAAGTCGAGCGCAAGAACCGCGAAGTCGAGATCACCAAGCTGTCGCTGGAGGAGAAGGCGGAGCAGCTGACACTGACCTCGAAGTACAAGTCCGAATTCCTCTCCAGCATGTCCCATGAGCTCAGAACGCCATTGAACAGCTTGCTGATCCTGGCCCGACAGCTCAGCGACAACGCGGAACACAATCTCACCCCCAGGCAGGTCGAATATGCCAAGACCATCCGCAGCGCGGGCAAAGACCTGCTGGAGCTGATCGACGAGATTCTCTACCTGTCCAAGATCGAGTCGGGTACGGTCACGCTGGATCTGAATGAAGCGCGGTTCGCCGATCTGCACGACCAGATCGAACGCACCTTCCGGCCGGTCGCCGAAAGCCGCGGCCTGACCTTCACGATTGAACTGGCGCCTACCCTGCCCCCCGTCTTGTGGACCGACGAAAAGCGCCTGCTGCAGGTGGTCAAGAACCTGCTGTCCAACGCCTTCAAGTTCACGGAACAAGGCAGCGTCAAGATCAGCATCGCGCCCGTTGCGTCCGGGTGGAGTGTGGATCACAGCGAACTGAATCGCGCCGATGCGGTGGTCGCCTTCGTGGTCACCGACACCGGCATTGGCGTATCGGCCGGCAAGCAGAAGCTGATCTTCGAGGCGTTCCAGCAAGCCGATACCGGAACCTCACGAAAATACGGTGGCACCGGCCTCGGCCTGTCGATCAGCCGCGAGCTCGCACACCGGCTGGGCGGTGAGCTGCGGCTGATCCCCGGTGAGATCGGCAAGGGCAGTACGTTCGCGCTGTACGTGCCCTTGCGTACGCAGGATGCCCAGCGTCAGACGCTGGACGAATCAGTGACAGAGGCAATGCCAGGCCAGGTCAGGCGCGACCTCCTGTCAGGCCCGACTGCACAGATACTCGACGACCGCGAGTCGGTCCAACCCGGCGACCAGGTGCTGCTGATGCTCGAGGGCGACGCCCGATTCGCCGGCATTCTGCTCGAGGCCGCGCACCAGAAGGGGTTCAGGGCAATCGTCACGACCCGTGGCGCGGATGCACTGGAGCTGGTCGAACGTTTCAAACCCGCCGCGATCACGCTGGACCCGGGCCTGACGGACATCGATGGCTGGTTGCTGCTCGAGCAGTTGAAGGGAAATTTCGCCACACGTCATATCCCGGTCCAGATCATCTCGAACACTGACGACCGCACACGCGGGCTGCGCTATGGCGCTTTCGACTATCTGCTCAAGCCGGTCACAGCCGACGAGATTCAACAGGCGCTGGTCGGCATCGTCGCATTCGCAGGGCGCAAGACCAGGAACCTGCTGCTGGTCGACGGCGACGAAGCGAACCGCGCCCGCATCCTCGATCTACTCGGTAACACCGACGTGAAGATCGAAACGACCGCCAGCGGCGCTGAAGCCTTGAAGAAACTGGCAAAGAAACGCTATGACTGCATGGCAATCCATCTCGAACTGCCCGACGCATCCGGCATCAAGCTCCTCGAGGCGTTGCAGGAAGACCAGGCCAGGCGTGAATTGCCGATCGTCGTCTACGGTGCAGAGACACTGACCAAGCCGCAACACGAGCGTTTCCGGACACTGCTGGGCACGGGCGTGATCAAGGCCGTTCAGTCTCCCGAACGCATCCTCGACGAAACCGCACTGTTTCTACACCGTGTCGTCGATAGGCTGTCGCAGACCCAGCGCAGGATGCTGGAAAAACTCTATGAGGGCTCGGACAGCCTCGAGGGTAAAAAGGCCCTGGTGGTCGACGACGACGTGCGCAATATCTTTGCCCTGACCAGCGTGCTCGAGAGCAACAACATGCGGGTGGCCACGGCCGAAAACGGCCGGACCGCCATAGAACTGCTGCAGCAGCAGCCCGATACCGACATCGTGCTGATGGACATCATGATGCCCGAGATGGATGGCTTTGAAACCATGCGCCAGATCCGTACCTTCAAACGATTTGAAGCCCTGCCCATGATTGCGCTGACGGCCAAGGCGATGATGGGTGACCGTGAAAAGTGCATCGAGGCAGGCGCCTCGGATTATGTCAGCAAGCCGGTGGATACCGACCAGCTGCTGTCGCTGATGCGCAAATGGCTCTATCGATGAAGCAACCTCCGGTATTCAAAGAGAGCGCCCAGGTGCGGCACCCTGCCCCGCCTGATGGCGTGCCAGCCTCCGTATTGCTGGTGGATGACAATCCCGCCAAGCTCACGGCGCTCGCCGCGGTGATTACCGACATGGGCCTCGATGTCGCCACGGCGAATTCCGGACGCGAGGCGCTGCGCCTGCTATTGCAGCGCGACTTCGCCGTCATTCTGCTCGACGTGAAAATGCCGGCGATGGACGGTTTTGAAACCGCTGCACTCATTCACGGCCGCCCGAAGTCGGCCCATACCCCCATTATCTTCGTCACCGCAGAGGCCGACACGGATTCCGAGCGTTTCCGCGGTTACACGTCCGGCGCCGTGGATTACATCTTCTCGCCGATTGTGGCCGAGGTGCTTCGCGCCAAGATCCAGGTGTTTGTCGACCTGTTCTACTTGCAGCGCAAACTGACGATACAGGCCGAAGAATTGCTGCAATCGAAACGGCAGCTGCGTGAACTGGCCTCCTATCAAGAGCACATCAAGGAAGAAGAGCGAAAGCGCATCGCACGCGACATCCACGACGAGCTTGGACAGAGTCTGCTGGCGTTGCGCATCGATGTCTCCATGCTGCAGGCGCGCACCGGCACCCTGCACCCCAGGCTCAACGAAAAGGCCAGCGATGCGCTGAATCACCTCGATACCGCCATCCGCAGTGTGCGCAGTATCATCAATGATCTTCGGCCACCCGTACTCGACCTGGGATTGCAGGCCGCGATCGAGTGGCAACTTGAAGAGTTCCGCCAGCGCAGCGCGATCGATTGCACGATGTCGGCGAAAGACGAAAATTTCCGCTGCGACCTGAATGAAAAATCCGCCACGACGCTGTTCCGCATCGTGCAGGAATCACTGTCGAATATTGCCCGGCACGCGCAAGCGACACAGGTGCATATCGAACTCTACAGGGAGGGTCGCCAGCTTTACCTGCAGATCAAGGACAACGGCGTCGGCATGACGGATCGCAAAAAACTCAACTCGTTCGGGTTGGTCGGCATGAAGGAACGCATCAGCATGCTGGGTGGGGAGTTCTCGATCGACAGCGCACCGGACAAAGGAACGAGATTGACGATATCGCTGCCACTGGACTGACGCGGATGGCACTTATGCCAACAGCGCCTTCATCACTCTGGGCCAATAGCGGCCCTTCGGACTTGCCCCGCAAGCCCGGCTGCTGACCGGTCAATGCAGATAACGAAAACTATACATGTCAGTCGGAGTATCGGCTTTAATGTCGGTGCAGATTCACCTGCTCACGGCGCATCATTTCTATAATTTGCGAGATGTGATGCACGCTATCGGTGGGTTCCAGGTTCGGAACCCCTATCTAAATCAAGGAAGACAACCCATTGAAAACAGCTCACGGCGCCCTGCTTTTAACCTGTCTGACGACCAGCGCTCTCGCTGACGTCAACTCTGTCGGCTTCCAATCCTACACCCTGGCGGACCCACACAATGAGCGTCCGCTGGAGATGGTCGTCTGGTATCCCAGTACAACGACCGTCACCCCACAGTTGATAGGCGACGATGTGGTGTTTGTCGGTGCTTCTGCGGTTCGCAACGCGCCACCCTCTGCTGGCGAGCACCCATTGGTGGTGCTCTCCCATGGATTCAGAGGCAATTGGAACAATCAGATCTGGTTGGCGAGTGCATTGGCCCATAAGGGTTACATTGTCGCAGCGGTCAACCACCCCGGCACCACGACCCATGATCGAAGCCCGCAAGCGGCGGCGCAGTTATGGCAGCGGCCCATTGACCTGCATCGGGCCATTGAGGCGGTCACCACTCAACCTGAAAAGTTTGGCGTGGTCACAAAGCGTCAAATTGCTGTAGTGGGCCATTCACTCGGCGGCTGGACTGCAATGGAGATCGCCGGCGCTCGTTTCGACCCCGACCTGTTTGCCCGTGACTGCAAACTCCATCCGCAGTTATCCAGTTGCACCAATTATCAAAAGATCAACCCTGAGAGTACTCCGGCATTAAAGGCTGGTCTGGCCGGCGATTTGCGCGATCAACGCGTCACCGCTGTGGTTTCTCTGGACCTGGGACTCTCGCGCGGGATGACAGATGAGAGCCTTGCGGCACTGCCGGTGCCGGTGCTGGTTATCGCTGCCGGCGCACCATCGGTGGAACTGCCTGCTCAGTTGGAGTCCGCCAACCTGGCCACACGCCTGCCCCAAGCGTCCAGCCGCTATGTCGAGATCAGTGACGCCAGCCATTTCAGCTTCTTGCCGATTTGCAAACCAGGTGCAGTGGCATTGCTCGAAGAGGACATTCCTGGCGATGGCATCATTTGCGGGGATGGCGACAATGCTCGCCCGCGCGAAGTAATCCAACAGCAGGTTACGTCACTGATCACCGAGTTTTTGACGCAGTCCGCGAACAACAAAGTGGAGCTCTAGGATGGCTGGCACTCGGCAACTCAGCAGACCTGAAATTTGCGTAGGAACGCAATTTTTGTGTCGAATCCAGCCACCTATTACGATCAAAAACGTTTTTACACAGCCTCGGCCAGAATCGGACGGTCATACTCAGCCGTTTATCTCAGCTATCGGTCAGGCGGTATAGTGCTTGGGCATGGGATGCCGTTAACCCGGCACGTTCCAGATTTCGGCGGCTTTGGGAGTTGGCCAGCGCGGTCGAAGCGACCCAGTGGCAGCCATGCTTCTTAGCTTGCTCTACTCGGTGAGAAATCAGTCCTCCGTGGTAGCCATAGCCCCGGGCATCCTTTCGGGTTGCAGCCGTTCCAAGGTAGGCAATGCCATTGCTGGCCAAGTACATCGAAGCCCCTGCTACCACTGTCCCTTCCGCTTTCAAGACGTAGATTTTCAGACGTCCGTTAGGCGTCTGCCCTGCAAAGGAAGCCTGATTCAGCAGCCGATGTTCCGGCTTGGTATGAAAGCCGCCCGCGTGCACATCTGCGAATAAAGCCAGAGTTTTCGACGTGACCTCTTCAATTTCGAATGAGTGACGACTCAAAACCACCTTTTCAATGGCACAAGCGAATTGCAAGTGAGTCCACCCCCTCAAACGCTCAAGCCGTGCTTCGCCCACAAAAGCGTATTGCTCCAGCGCCGAAGGTTTTCCGATAAGAGGGGTTACGGTCGAATGCTCCGCTGACTCAGTCAGCAATTTCAACACTGCTAGCGGATCGCCGACGATGTCACCGTAGATGCGGTTGAACATTGGACTTGGCGATGCGTTAACTTGAAAGCATGGAAAGTCTGCGTTGAAAAAAACACGTGCGCCATAAGGATTTCCGCTTACCCCTGCCAGGTTCTCAACACGCGAACGTAAATACTCGCTTTCTGCGGCTTCAATCTCATGAGCCAGTTCAACATCCATGTTCGTCGTCCTTTTTGAAGATTTCCGAGAGAGGTGAAGCGCATCGAACAATACGCTTGCGTCCAAGTACGCACCAGTGACTGGCTCAGCTTCACTGTCTGCCATTCCCGCCCAGTGCTCCCAGACAGGAACCCGACCCGGTCATTTCAACGGTTCATACGTGATCAACGTCTTCGGCTCCAGATATGCGCTCATCCCCCACCTCCCCATTTCGCGCCCAAGGCCTGAATGCTTGAATCCACCGAAAGGGGCACGCGGTTCGTGGGTCAGGGTGTTGATGAGCACGCGTCCCGAATCGATCTGACGGGCGACGTTCATACAGCGTTCGGAACTCTTTCCCAGCACCAGGGCGCTCAGCCCATAGTCCGTGTCGTTGGCAATGCGGATCGCATCAGCATCACCCTCGTAGGGGATGATAGTCAGCACGGGGCCGAAGATTTCCTCACGCGCGATGCGCATCCGGTTGTTGGCATCAGTGAAGATCGTGGGCTTCACGAACCATCCGGCGTGCAAGCCTTCCGGGCGACCTTCGCCACCCGCCAGCAACCTTGCGCCTTCTTCCTGGCCGATACGGATGTAGCGCTGCACCCGTTCCCATTGTTTCTGGCTCACCATCGGGCCGATGTCGGTGTCGGCGTTGCGCGGATCGCCCGATTGAACCTGTGAGACGCTCTCCTTCGCAATCCGCTCGAACTCTGCCAGCCGGCTGCGCGGCACAAGGATGCGAGTACCCGCAATGCAAGCCTGGCCGCTGTTGAGAAATCCGGCTTGCAGCACCAACGGCATGACCGCCTGGAAATCCGCATCGTCAAGCACCACGGTGGGCGACTTGCCGCCGAGTTCGAGCGTCACGCGCTTCATGGTGTCGGCACCGGTTTTTACCAGATGCTGGCCGACAGCGGACGAACCCGTGAAAGAGATCTTGGCAACGTCAGGATGACGGGCGATTTCCTCGCCGACCACATCGCCCCGTCCGTTGACGATATTGAATACACCCGGTGGCAGCCCCGCCTCGTGCAACGCCCTGACCACGACCTGCGTCTGCAACGCGCTTATCTCACTTGGCTTGATGACGGCGGTGCAGCCTGCCGCCAGCGCGGTGGCCAGCTTGTTACAGATGAAGCCCGCATTGCTGTTCCAGGGTGTGATCAGACCGCTAACGCCCACGGGCGTCAGAATGACCCTGGCAATGCCGACCTGTTCCTCGAAATCGAACGCCTCCAGTGCATCGATTGCTTGCGCAATCACGTCAGCCGGATAAGTCGCCATCCAGCGGCCGCGGACCGCAGGTGCGCCGTACTCCACGAGGATGGCTTCCAGCAGTTCTTCCTCCCTGGCCGCCACGGCCCGGTGCACGCGTTGCAGTGCCGCTATACGCTCCTCCCGACTGCTACGAGACCACGCCGGGAACGCAGCCTTGGCGGCTGCGATGGCACGCTGTGCGTCCAGTGCATCGCCCAGCCGAACCTGACCGATGACTTCCTCGGTGCTCGGGTTATGAAGGTCGAACCATTCCTGACCGTGTGGAATGACGAACTCGCCGTTGATGTAGATGTGTTCAATGCGTTGCATGGCGACTCCTCGCTCAAAATGACTCGCCTGAATCGAGCCTCTGTGATGCGAAGTCTAAGAGGGGATCATTGTTCCGATAAGCTATCCTTTGGCTTATGAAACATCCGTATTTTTAGGACAATCCATGCACAGAACAGGAATGACCGAGCTGGAAGTGGTTCTGGCCGTTGCGCGCCGCAGCAGTTTTCGTGGCGCAGCACAGGAGTTGGGCATGTCCACCACCGCCGTGAGCAGCGCGGTGGCCGGCCTGGAAGCGCGCCTGAAGGTGCGCCTGTTCAATCGCTCCACGCGCAGCGTTGCCCTCACCGACATCGGGCAACGCTATGTGGAACGCATCGCCCCTGCGTTGGCACAGATCAAAAGTGCCGGCGAAGAGGCCAGCGTCGGCCCCGACGAACCCAGCGGCACACTGCGCATCAATGCACCGCATGGCGCGGCCTGCCTGCTGCTGGAGCCGCTCTTCAAGCAGTACGCTCAGCGCTATCCCGAGGTGCGCATCGACATCGTCAGCGAATCAAGCATGATCGACATCGTCGCCGGAGGCTTCGACGCAGGGATTCGCCTGGCAGAGTCCGTGCCGCAAGACATGATTGCCGTGGCACTGTCAGGTGACATCCGGATGCTCGTGGTGGCAACGCCCGAGTACCTCGAACGCCACGGCGTGCCCGAGCACCCGCGAGACCTACTGACCCACCAGAGCATCGGCATGCGCATGGCCCACGGAGGCCTCTACCATTGGGAATTGGAGCGCGACGGCCAGAAGCTGCAGATGGATCTGCCGGTGCGCTTGGCCTCCAACGAGCTGCCGGCCATCAAACAGGCCGTGTTGTTGGGCCTTGGCATCGGTTTCATTTCCGAGTGGTTCATCCACGAAGAACTGGCAAGCGGCGCCCTGGTGCCAGTGCTGATGCCGTGGTGCCCGTCGTTTGGCGGATTGAGGCTTTACTACTCGGGCCATCGCTTCGTGCCGGCGCGATTGCGCGCGCTGATTGAACTGGTGCACGAGTTGCGGCCCACTGTGGTTTGATCATGTTTCGCCCCTTATATCGTCGAAATCGTATCTGGAATACCCCGTGGAAACACGCCACCTGTGTCGCTTGCTCCAGGGAACAGCCGAGTGTGATTTCGCAGTCGAGCCACTCATTCTCATACTTGAGGCCGCCGTCGAACTGGCGCCGATTCCGGGGAATGATTTCTGCTGGTCGTATTGGGCTGATGAGTTCAAGACGAAAAGGGGGACAGCACACCGTTGTGGCGTTCATTCGTCCCGGTTTTATGGTGGTTATGCACAAGGGGCGTTCGAGCCTGCCGGGCTCCTCGCGTCCTGGTCTACCAACCTGTGAATGCTGCCACCCTTCGGCCAAAAGTTGCCCATTAGAATGGACCGCTTCCGGCCAATAACAGTCGTTCGGCAGTTGAATCAAGGATGCTTGCCCATCAAATGCCCACGCGCTTCGGGGCTCTCGTTCGGTTGCAGTCATCACTTTTAGACAAAAAAATCCCGCACCAGTCGGGACTCATGGCTAAGCTGCACGCTCTACGCATGGAGGCATTTATGAAGTACACAACAGTTTTACTGGCTGTCGCTTTGCTCGGTGGCTGCTCTTCGTACAATGAGCGCGGCACCGGCGAAGGCGGGAGAGAAATGAGCAACAAGGGCTACACCGTCCGCTGTGACGCGACACCCGCCAATCAGCCAGGCTGCTACACGCCGCCGCCATCGTGGACCTGGTGGCCCTCAGACAGTATCAAATTCAAGTTGGGCGCGAACTGACACGCCCCTTCGCAACTCAGGATGACCCTGCGCCAGCCTTGGGGCTCAGCTAGAGTACTGATTCATGGAGCTTAGAGACGAGCAATGAAACTGAACCACAGGCCAGTGAAGGCTAGCGACGTAAAAATGATCTGCGGCTTTCCTCAGAACGCTCAAGAGTTGTATTTCATGTTTCCGAAGGCGCACTTCCCGCTAACGGAAACGCAGTTGAATACCGCGATCTCCCAACGCTTCGACTCTACCGTCGTGGAGATCAATGGGACTGTCGTTGGGTTTGCCAATTTCTATCGAGCTGAACGCAATGGCGTTTGCTGTATCGGCAATGTCATCGTCTCGCCGAGCGCCCGGGGCGAAGGAGTGGCCACGTTTATCGTGGAAACGATGACCGGTTTGGCATTCGAGCGTTACGCAGCCAACGAGGTGCAGATTTCCTGTTTCAACGAAAACACGGCAGGGCTGCTGCTCTACCCCAAGCTTGGATTTGTGCCTTATGCCATTGAGGAGCGACCTGCTTTGGGAAACGGCCGATCGGCCCTCATACACATGACGCGCAGCAGAAGCTCGATCGGTTGAATACACGGTCGTTACCCTGGATGACAGGCAGAAAACGGCCTAAGCAGCCAGTCGGAAATGTCCACGAAACCATGGGCGTTTCACTCTGGGGCACACAGGCATTCAGCTTCCCTGCGCTCTCGGTTCCCGACTGGGAGCGCGGCGCCTACAAAGTTGCCATTGTCATTTGTCGTCCATCTTTGTTGACGATTGTGGACGGCGCTCAGTGCTCTCTTCGGCGTTGGGTGCTTCTGGAAAACTCCCTGGCGTGAACACATGGGTCTGCAGGTCGCTGGCATCGACTTCGGCGACACCATGAACCGAACGGGCCAGATCCATGACCTGTTCACACTGTCTATGAGTGTTGACGCGGCCGCTTAACCCCACTATGCCCGCATGGGTCTTGACATTGATATGCAGGCTAAGGGTCGGATCGGAAAATGCCAGGGTCGACTTCACCTTGGCGGTAATCCATGCATCGTGAACGGCCATTTCCAGACCATGAGAGTAATGCTGGAAGGAGTGAATTTTCATGGCTGAACCCTCTCTCGAGTAATCAGACGTATTGTCCATCCCTTTTGCTGTGCTGCCCTCTGCCTGTCAGGTGAACGCTAACTATGGATACCTGATTCGTCTTGGAGCGCTCGCCACACAAACATTGACAGACATTAATTATAGTACGGCCGTTGCCTGCGGTCAGAGCGCTGTCCCCGTGAACGTCCGCCCTGGTCGCTTTGTGCCAGGCGCAATACCTGCAGAGCCTCCAGACAGTCCGTGCTTGGCCGATTACTACCTGTCACCACCTTCGGCTTTGGGTCCATTTCAGCCGGTGGAACATTTGAGTGGCCGGGCCAGCCAATCATGCGTTCTATTCAGGCCCCTGCTAGCATCCCCCCTCCAAAAACGATTGAGCTACTCCTCATGCTACGGATTGCAGCCACGTCTTTATTTGCCATGCTCATCTCCCAGCCGGTCCTGGCGAAACAAGTCTTCCAATGTGCAGGCGCGACCGTGACCATTGCCGTCGATGCAACCACACCCCGGCGTTCCACAGAGGGTGCTGACGTCATACTGAGTGTGGAAAAAGGTCCCCGGTCAACGCTTCTGCGTTACAGCAACTTCGATTTCATTGGCGGAACATGCGACACGGACAGGAACGGTTCTCCCCGAATCGTCTATCAGGCTGTCTGTAGCGGTTCCGGTTGCTTTGATTTGTCGAACTGGGGTGTCATCGACCCGGACACTCTGCAGGCATTGCTCGTTCCCGCAAATGACAGCCTGGAGGCTGCTGAACGTTTACTCGGCCACCCTCCCGTTCTCGCTGGCGACAAGATGAGCGTCAGCCGTGAAGCCCATGAACCGGGATTACCCACACCCTAGAATGATTCTGTCTGGCGGCTATCGGCCGGTTGCCCCCCTTCGAGACAGGCAACAATCGACCAACAGTTGACGCTGGCTGGAGCGATGGCAAATGTGCACCTATGCTTGGGTCGGCTGGAAGAACTGATCGAGCATTCCGTGCTGCTCCGTCACCTGCGCGCAATATCCGCCAAAGGTCATCCGGGCGTATCAGTTTCAGCAGACCTCCGATGATCTGGAACCAGGCTGTGGTTTGCCTGGCTTTCGAAAGTCTTTGCGCCATGCCCTTCCTCAGTTTGAGTCATCAATACTTCAAACTTCCCCCCGGGAGACACCCATGGCGCACCTTCTCAAACCCATCGCCGTACTCACGTCCTTTTTTACCCTGATGTTGCCGGTGCTGACCTCGGCGCAGGCGGCCACCGACATTCCACCCGCCGTCAAGACGCCGGACCGTGTAGAGACCCGAATCGGCGTGCTGGAATTCAAGGATGGCGCGCCCAGCGCCGAAACCGCTCGGAATGTCTACGACACACTGGCGTTCACACGGGGTGTCGATGCCTTCGTGAACAGTTTTTCCGGCGCCTCGGCCTATGCGATTCGCGAGGGTTTCCACAGCATTGGCGCTGAAGACAACTCGGTGGTGATCTTCTCCGAGCTGATGGACTCCAACTCGCTCTTTCTCACGGCCAACGCCGATACTATCTACACGGTAGCCACGCTCGACCTGACGAAAGGACCACTGGTGGTTGAGGTGCCACCCAAGGCCCTCGGCACGCTCAATGACATGTGGTTTGGCTGGATCATCGACATCGGCGCGCCCGGACCTGATCGCGGTGAAGGGGGTAAATACCTGATTCTGCCGCCCGACTACGAGGGTCCTGTTCCTGATGGCGGTTACTTTGTCGGCCGCTCCAAAACCAACCATGTCCTCTACGCCGTTCGCGCCTTTATGGAGAACAACGACCCGAAACCTGCCGTTGATCTCATCAAGGAGAAACTGAAGATCTACCCCTACACACCGGGTGGCCACGGCACCAGCATTGCCACGGCACTCGAAGGCAAAATCCGCTTGGAGCCCATCCCCCCGATACCGCCAACGAAATTCATCGAGGGCAGTGGCAAGTCCTTCAACACCATCCCGCCTAACGATTTCTCCTACTTCGAGATGCTCGACAAGCTTGTACAGCTGGAACCCGCCACCTCGTTCAGCCCGGAGCTCATGGGGCAATTGGCGGCCATTGGTATCGTAAAGGGCAAACCCTTTGCTCCGGACGAGCGAATGAAGAAAATCCTCAGCGACGCGGCAGCCGTGGGTAACGCCGCTGGACGAGCGCTGAACTGGCGTGGCGCCGAGTATCCCGGCTGGGCCTATTACCCGAACTCGATGTGGGCCAACATGTTGTGGCAAGGCGGTTTCAATTTTGAAACACCGCCGCCGTTGATCACCAAGGAAGGCTTGTTCAAGGCATTGCCACCGACTGGCGCGCGCACGCTTGATTCGCGCACGGCCTTCTACTACGGCTACACCATGGATTCGCCGGGCATGATCATGCGCCTGCCCAACGTGGGCTCGCAGTACCTCATGGGTTTCACTGACGCCGACAAGAATCCCTTCGATGGCGCAAAGACCTATAAGGTGACCCTGCCACCCAAGATCCCTGCGGCGAAATTCTGGTCCTTCACCGTCTACGACAACCAGACGCGCTCCATGCTCCAGACACCACAGCGCTACCCCCGTGCCGGCAGTCAAACCTACCCGTCACCGGCGGCCGTCGAAAACGCGGATGGCTCCATGACCATCTACTTCGGCCCTTCCAAACCTGCGGACGCCAAAGCCGGCAACTGGATACAAACCATGCCGGACAAGGGCTGGTTCATGCTCCTGCGCCTCTACAGCCCCCTTGAGTCGTTCTTCACGAAAGAGTGGCGCCCGAGCGAGGTCGAACTGGTTCGGTGAGATAAACACAGTACGGTCAGCACTACTTCCCAGTCGGTGCTGACCGCCCTGTTAATGCCGACGCAATCAACTGTCCGGAATGTGCTTTTTTCGAGGGAAAAATGGCAGTGCATTGACCTGGTTTTTTACCCCGACCAGGGCTTTTTTGATGGCCGATTGGCTTATAACCCCCGATTTTTACCCTGGAATATGGAAAAAAAGACGAAAAAATCGACGGGGCTTTCATACGCCTCCCGACTCGCCGAAAGCCAGTCATGGTGCTGGCTGCGCCCTCCAGTGATGGCAATGTGCGACCAGTTTCGGCACTGCCGTTGGTCAGCAAAATTGATCAAAAAATGAACGCAGACGGCTTTTTTCGTTCAGAATACGCAACAAGTCACACGGGCTCCGATGCTCAGCTGACTCAAGAAGCGGAAGTTAAACCTCATATAGACGCCCAGTGCGAATGAGGTTTTTTGTTACCTGAAAATGGAACTAACCGAATGATCAAAAGTTCATTCGCTAAACTCGCTTTTTTCTTCGCAGCAAAATGCCGCAAGATTAAATAATAGAAATTGCTGGATCCTGACTGCAGTCAGCAACGGATAAATTCAACTAGCCGTGCTGAAGTCATGTTGATCCACTAAGAGTACAAAGAGGTAATCATGGAACTTGGTATACTGACTTCGCCAGCCGCGGAATATATTCGCTTGGGCGTTGTTTATTTCCATCTTATCGCCTGCTGCGTTGCAATCGGGCTTGTGTTGACCAGTGACATTGCAATGGTCAAGCAACTCCTGAAGGGGGATGTGTCGGGTCACCATGATGACGCGCATATGGAAAGCCTTCAAAAAACCGTATCGCTTGCACTTGTAGCGCTTTGGATTACAGGCATTGCTATTGTCGGAATAGATTATGCCGGCAAGGGGATGGAATATTTCCT
Organism: Pseudomonas laurylsulfatiphila; assembly: GCF_002934665.1. Classification (GTDB taxonomy): domain Bacteria; phylum Pseudomonadota; class Gammaproteobacteria; order Pseudomonadales; family Pseudomonadaceae; genus Aquipseudomonas; species Aquipseudomonas laurylsulfatiphila. The sequence goes on from NZ_NIRS01000002.1 coordinate 584,494, forward strand.
CAATCCAAAGTTGCAAGCCAAAATCGGCATCGTTGTGCTGTTGACCTTTAACGGTTTCCTGTTGCATAGCGCTGTATTGCCGGCACTGAAGAAAGCCGGTTCGATACTCAAACTCTCCTTCAACCTGCGCATGCTGGCGCTGTTCTCAGGCGCGCTCTCCGGTGTGTCGTGGTTCTATGCCGCCATGCTCGGTGTCGGTCGTCCGCTGGCCTGGAAATACTCGCTGGTCGAGTTACTGGCGGCCTATCCGGTTCTCATCGTCGGTGGCTTTGGAATGATGGTGCTGCTCACCGTCTGGGCGAAAAACAAAAACGCTGAAGGCCGTATGGAGCAAGGCACCTGGGGAACCAGAAACGCCGCTCTGGCTGGCTGGTGAAGTCAGGTTGAACAAGCCCGTTCAGCCTCAGCCAATGAATTCCGTTTTTAACTATTTACCTATCTCACTTTCTCACTTGAGGATATCCAAATGAAATCCATGAAAGCTCTGTTCGTAATCGCCGCGCTGACCGCTTCTTCTCTGGCGATGGCCACCGGTGGTGGTGACAAGACATTCAATCGCATGGAGTCTGCCCGCAAGGTCTCGATGGAAGCCTTCCAGGTTGCGCAGAAGCAGAAGGCTGAAGCCGCTGTAGCTCAAAGCAAGGCCAAGGCAAGCAATCGCAGCAACGGCTGATCCGTGTAGCGCGACCGCGCAACACGATGGCAAAAAAGGGACTTCACGGAATCCCGGGGCACACAAATAACGAAATATCCGTGTAGGAGCTGCCGCAGGCTGCGATCTTTTGATCTTGCTTTTGCGATCTGAAAATTGCTGAAGATCAAAAGATCGCAGCCTGCGGCAGCTCCTACAGGTATCGGTGTTCCCCGCCATTACGTGAATAACCAAAAAAAGTCGCAAACCCTGCAGGGTTTGCGACTTTTTTTCGATACGACCTTCAACTTCCCGGGACGTTTTCTACGGGTATGCCTGCCGTTGCGTAGCGTGCAGGCCTAGTTCTGTACCTCAACCGCGTCGACATCCGGCGCGTCTGGAGCATCCTCGGCATCTGGTGCGTCCGGGGCATCCGCCACATCCTCTCTGGCTTCCCTCGCCTTGGCCTTGGCCGCCTCTCTGGCCGCGTTCGCATCAGCTTTGGCGTCGTTCCGGGCAGCATCTGCCGCAGCCCGGGCTGCATCTCTGGCTGCATCTGCGTCTGCCTTGGCAGCGTCCCTGGCGGCATCTGCAGCGGCCCTCGCAGCATCTCTGGTTGCATCTGCACCCGCTACACCTGCGGCTTTTGCAGCGTCACGGGCAGCATCCGCCGCAGCTCTGGCGGCATCTCTGGTTGCATCTGCATCCGCTTTCGCAGCATCCCGGGCCGCGTCTGCATCAGCTCTGGCAGCGTCTCTGGCTGCATCTGCGTCATTTTTGGCAGCGTCCCTGGCTGCATCTGCGGCATTGTTGTCAGCCCTGTCAACCTTATCGGCCTTGTCAGCCTTGTCAGCCCTATCGGCCTTGTCAGCTCTATCAGCCTTGTCAGCTCTATCAGCCTTGTCAGCCTTATCGGCCTTATCACCACGTGCATTGCCTGGGCCTGCGTTTCCGGCCATACCACCATGGTCAGCATCGCCGCGCCCCATGCCGCCATGTCCTGCACCACCATCACCGCCACCATCGCCATGGCCACCGCCAGCGTTACCGCCTGCGCCATTACCACCGTGACCACCGCCTCCGGAGCCTCCATTGCCGGAGCCACCGCCGCCGCTACCACCAGCACCGCTGCCACCGTGGCCACCTCCGCCGTCACCACCATGACCGCCGCCTCCGGAGCCTCCGGAGCCACCGCCGCCACCACCGTGACCGCCACCGCCTCCGTTACCGCCCCCACCACCGCTGCCGCCATCTTTGGCATACACGCTGGAGAAGCTACCGACGTAATCGGGCACCAGCACAGTCGATGCAGACAGGACTGCGCCAATTGCCAGGGCCAACAAACATTTTTTGAGAAGCATGATGCACCTCCGCTTGGAGTTGCGTAGTCATGTCCGTATCGAACGCAATGTCCAGTGAGTTCCCGGCCGCCCATTGGAGCGGCCAGCCAACCGGCACGGCCATTAATTTGCAGCAAAAACAAGCAACTGCGGTTCCGAACGATCCTTCAGAGCCAGTCGGCATCCGTACGTGGGAAATTTTCCCACACCTTTAGATTAGGCCTGTCAGCCCCTGTGTCAACGACCGACCATCCGGACTGAAGCAGGCGCAGGCTGGGGTTGAGACGAAGAAACGCCTCCGGGCCGGGAAACAGGTGGGTATCAGTAGGTGTGGGTGAACACCAGTCCAGCCTCGCCATCCGGGCTGGCGTCGGAAAACCCCTTGACGGCATATAACTGAAATTTCCAGTTCTGATTGAGCTTGTGGGTGAGGAAGAGAGTGAGTTCCTTGATCTGGTCGCCCGTGGAGACAACCTTCTGCCGCCAGTCGTAGGACACCCCCGCTGTGGTGCGCGCGAATACGGGCATGGCGAAGCCCAGGCCGGCAAATATCGGGTTGTCGAAGTCGGAGCCCGACGGATCGCCGTATTTTTTCCAGCCCAGCGTGGCGAACCCGGTCACCCGGCCGAAGGCTTTGGCGACATCGACCTGGGCGGAATAGTCGGTTTTGCCGGTGCCCAGGCACTTGTCTTCGTCGGCGGTGGGCAACTTGACCTTGCCGATCAGGTCTACGAACAGCCCGCCAATATTGCCGTCAAGCACGGCATAGTCGGCACCGGCGACAGTGTCGCCCAAACCGCTTTCCACTTTGCCGCAGCCGCCGGGCAATGGCTCGCCGTCAGGGCCCACCGAAGGATTGGTGATGCGCAGCCAGGGCACAGTGAGCTTGTAGGTCATGGGACCGGTTTCGTATTTGCCCACCAGCGGGACGTACCAGGTTTCGGAAGTAGTGCCGGTGCCATAATCGCCCCGGGAGTAGTCGGTTCCGATCGAGGTCGAGAAGGTATCGGCCAGGGCCGGCAAGGCCAGGCTGGCCAGCCAACCGACGAGCAGGATGCGCTTGGGGTCCATGTTCACCTCGTGTCTTGCGTCATCGAAGTCCACACGCAGGCTTTGTTGCGTGACTTACACAGCCTAGTGACTTATGGCGCAAGTGCATCATGCCTTTACGGTTTAACCCGACTTGCCAGAGCGGTCGACTTTTTCAACTTTCTCCACTTTTTCAACTTTTTCGACCTTCTCGACTTTCTCCGGACGATCAACTTTGTCGACCTTCTCAACCTTTTCTGGCCGATCAACTTTTTCGACTTTCTCCGGACGTTCGACCTTTTCGACTTTCTCTACCTTCTCTACCCTCTCCACTCTCTCGACCTTGCCGGATTGCTCGACCTTCTCGACACGCTCTGACTTGCCGGACTTGTCCACGTTCACGTCCACGCGTTCGATATTGTCGCCACCGCCATGACTGTCATTGCCCCCGTGGCGAGTATCGTCGACAACGCTCTCGGAGCGGCCGCTCCGGTCACTGCCCGAGTTCCCCGAATCCCCCGAGTGACCGGAGCCGCTGGAGCCGCTGGAGTCGCTTGAGCCGCTCGAGTCGCCGGAGTTGTTGAAATCGTCCGAGCTGCCCGAATGGCCCGAACCACTTGAATCGTCCGTGTTTTGCTCACTGTTTCGAACCCGCCCGTGCTGGTTGCTGGCGGGTGAATCGGAGCGCTCGCGAGGCAATTCGATACGCGTGGCCTGTACCTCCCGTGCGCCGCTGAACACGCCGGTGACCCGCACACGTCGATCCAGCGTCAGCTGCGAAGACTGCACACCGACAAACACGGTGTCGCTCGCCATCGTCACATTAAAGCCACCCACCACCAGGCGACGGTCCTGCCGGCCCTGTACCAGGCCCTCGATCACCGCATTGTGTGCCCGGCCAATGAAAGGCAGGCTCGGGTCGGGGCGACTCTGGCTCACCTCCAGTTCGCGGCCCGACCACTGGCCGCGCACCAGCATTTCCTGCGCCGGTCCCGGACGGTTGCCGAGTTTGAGCCCCAGCAGATAACCGCTGCGATCGACCGGGCCGATGGCGCTGGCCTCCTTGAGGCCGGGAGCGCGGTCGATGCGGCTGGCCACCACTTCACCCCGGGCATCGCGCAGCCCGCTGACCCGTACGGGATCACCCGCACGCAGGCCGGGAGCGACTTGAGCACCGTTGGCCAGGCGTACCGGTTGGCCCATGACGCGCATGGGCATGGAGTCTCTGGGCAGGGCTGTCAGAGGGCCTTCGTAGGCATGCAGGATAGCAATGCGCCCGGCCTCCAGACCGCGCCGGGAATTGAACGCTTCCACGGCAACCACCTGACCTACTGCCAGGCGGGTGCTGGTGGCGGCAATGCCGTTCTCGCTGACAGGCACGTTTTTGTTGAAGTGCACTTCCACGCCATTGACGCAGATCGAGGCGAACCCGGTGATGGTGCCGACAATGCCGGTGCCACCGATCCCGCCGTTGTCGTTGCTGATGCCCGTGCCGCCCACGCCGCCGGCGACGGCACCGGTACCGCCAATGCCGCCTGGGCGCTTGTTCAGGGGTGCGCCGGTACCGCCCACTCCGCCGTTGTCGGTGTCGATGCCAGTACCGCCCATGCCGCCAGGCGCCGCGCCCGTGCCGCCGGTGCCACCCGGAGCCTCTATGAGCGGCACTTCACTGTTGCCCGCCTCATTCTGGCTGACACAGGCCGGCGCGGCTTGCAACACAATCGGAAGCCCGAGGCCCAGAGCGAGGGCGGCTGCTCGAATCAGGCGCAGATTGACGGTCATGGCTTGGGAGCCGGCGGTGAGTTGGGATCGGAAGCTTCAGTGTAGAAGTACAGGCCGACCGTGATGCGCTGACGCGGTTCGGGGCTGGGCAGGTCGCGAAATTCCAGCTCGGCGGCGAGTCGGTTGAAGCTCAACAGAGCCTGCATCCCCTCGCTGGCAACGGCCTCGCGCAGCGCCTCGACGCTCATCGGGGCCAGTGCGTCATAGTGGACGCTGCGTTCAAAAAAGGCCGGACCTTCGCCGCTCAAGTTGTGTACTGCTGCGCAGGCATGATCGTGCAGGTTATGCCCCAGGTAAGCCGCTTTCTCATCGAAGCCCTTTTGCGGCACGAAGGCCTGGGCTTCGAGGTGCACACGCTCTTGCTCGTCAAGGCGCACGACGCCCAGGCGCAGCCATTCGTCCAGCACCACCCGCGCCCGGATGTCCGTACTGACCTTCGCCACCAGGGCATCAAAGGAGCGGTCGCCGCCGACGCTGGCCAAACGAGGCAGCGGCAATGGCTGGCCGGCGTCGTCGCAGAAGGGTGCGCGGGTCCAGGCATTGACCAGTTGCGCACCGAAGGTGATGTTTTCCGGAAGCGTGGAAGTGGCGGGGTCGCCGCTGTTGCGCAAACGCCGCACGTCCTTGCGGTGCACGCCGGTGAGCAGGCTGATGCGGCTGTCGGTTGGCGCCTTGTCGTCCAGACGGAACTCACGGTCCGCCACATCGACGAAAACCTCCTTGAGCAGGTCGGCGAAAACCAGGTACGTGACGCCTTTGCGCAGCATCAGGCGTACCAACGGCCGCATGACATGGCGCAGGGCTTTGAGGAGCGAGGTGGGCAAGGTAGATGATTGCATTCAGCGCATTCCCGGACAGTTAACCCCAGTATAGCTGCGTGGGAAATAATCCCATGAATGCAGGCCGTATTTTTTGCGTGCCCCCATGCAAAACCGGTTTCCCGGGTTTTGCATGGGGTATCAGGCCGCTTCAGGTCCGGCTGTTGTCGTCGCCGGGTTCGCCGCCGGTGTGGACGCCATTGTCGTCACCCGGCTCGCCGCCCGCGTGAACACCCTTGTCGTCACCCGGCTCGCCGCGGGCGTGAACACCCTTGTCGTCACCTGGCTCGCCGCCGACGTGAACGCCATGGTCATCGCCTGGCTCGCCGCCGACGTGAACGCCATGGTCATCACCTGGCTCGCCGCCGACGTGGACACCATGGTCGTCACCCGCTTCTGCATGGGTGCCACTGCGACCGGAGTTCGAGTTTCCAGTACCGGCATGGCCTGAATTCCCATTGCCATTCCCATGGTCGCTGCCGCTATGGCCACTGTTGCCGCCATTGCCGCCATTGCCGCCATTGCCGCCGCTGTTACCACCGTGGCCGCCACTGCCGCTACCGCCACCGCTGTTGCCACCGTGGCCGCCACTGCCGCTACCGCCACCGCCGTTGCCACCGTGGCTTCCACCACCGCCACCGCCGTTTCCGCCGCCACCGCCGTTGCCGCCACCGCCACCGCCATTACCACCACCACCACCACCACCACCACCACCACCACCACCACCACCACCACCACCATCCTTGGCATAGGCAGTCGCGTCATGGGAAATGGAGTCCGGTACCAAAACGACGGAGGCCGACAGGACGCCACCGATTGCCAGCGCCAATAAACCTTTCTTGAAAAGCAGGTAAGTGTTCATCGTGCATTCTCCTGGTGATTTACCGCGAGCAGTGTCAACGCGATCCGCGTTGCAATCCGGGAGCGGCATGGGAGTAAGCTTTGTTGTTTATCCTGAAATCTTGGCGTGGGATTTTTTCCCACTCGATGAAAGCTAGCCCTTTCTGGCTCCGGGTCAACCCGCGCAGCAGAAAGCCGACCGACGGTGGGACGCATCAGCACCCGGCGTAAATGGATAACGCTGTGTGAAAGCAATCGAATCATCGGCAGAACGCCAATGGCTCATGGATAAGGGGCAAATGGGCGAGAGGCCTCTACCCCGGGGATCACCGAGACGTCAAGGCGGCTCGGGCATGACCTGAAAGAACACCCATAGGGGGGAGCGCCATGCCCGCTCCCCCTTTTGAAACAAAGCATTCCAGATGCTCTGTCTCGGCACACGCGATCAGTCGTGATGTTTGTGTTTATGTTTATTCTTGTGTTTATTCTTTTGCTTGTAGCCCGAATCGTGGTGGTCGTCGCCATCATCGGCCATATTGTTGCCGATCGCACCACCTGCTGCGCCGCCCAGACCCGCGCCGATCAGGCCACCGGTGGAACCACCGACACTGTTGCCGATGACCTGGCCACCCGCTGCACCGAGACCTCCGCCAATAGCGGACTCGGTCTTCTTGCCACTCTTGGCGGTCATTGCGCCCCCGGCCGCGCCACCGACGCCGGCTCCGATTGCAGCGCCAGTGCTACCTCCCATAGCCTGACCGACCACGCTGCCAAGAGCGCCGCCGACACCGCCACCGATAGCCGTGTTGGTGGCTTCGCCAGCGAGGGAGTACTGCGATACAAGAAGACTTAATGCAACAACAGTGAATGACTTACGCATCAGACAGACCTTTAGGAACACACAAAAGGAGAAAGTCTGTTGGTACGAAACAGTCTGGTCAACAGATATTCGGCCGTATTCCGCGCAGCGTCATGGCCTTCAGTCCGCGACACCCTGGCGTCGCTTGCGGAATTCGGCGACCTTATGCCGGTTTCCGCACAGCGCCATGCTGCACCAGCGTCGTTTGTGCGATTTGGTGCGGTCGTAAAACATCAGTGAACATTCGGCGCTTTCGCATTTGCGTACCAGGCTGAAATCGCCTTCGGCCAGCAACTCCGCGGCGGCGTAAGCGAGCCTGCCCAGACGCTGGTGGCCGGCATCCCCCTGGTGCAAGCGATCCAGCACCGGCGCGCCCGCCTCCTCCCACACCAGTTGCGGCACGACCCGCAGCAGAAAGGCATTGAGCGCTGCCGGATCCGCCACGCGGTTCTCTCGACGGGCGGCGAGCAGGCTCTCGATGCAGTCGCGCAGCTTGCGCAATCGGGCAAGCAACTGCCCGTCACCCACCGCCACTTCCGTCGCCAGACCGAAACCGATCTGCTCCAGCCAGCGCGCCGCGTCGGCATCGCTGTTGAGCAGGTCGCGCCGCTGGCCTTCGACCACCATTCGAGTGTTCAGCAGATCCAGCGCCGGGTGGTCGGCCAGCACCAGCGGTACGGGCAAGTCAGGTGTGGTGACGGCGTCAGTCATGGAAATTTCCCGGGTATCAATGCACGGATTGTAACCTACAAAAACTATTTGACCAGTTACAAAGTTCGTGCAAAATAAAGACAGGTAACCTGTATAAATAACTTTAACAAGTTACATTGGAGATCCATCATGACCACGCTCCCGCACACCACCATTGCCTGCAAATTCGTCGACGCCGACGGCATCCGGGTTTTCTACCGCGAGGCCGGTGCTGCCGACGCTCCCGTACTCTTGCTGCTGCACGGCTTTCCCAGCTCGTCGCACCAGTTCCGGGGCCTGATCCCGCTGCTCGCGCACAAGTACCGCTTGATTGCACCGGATCTGCCCGGGTTCGGTTTCACCGAAGTGTCCGCCGAACGCAACTATGTCTACACCTTCGATGCCCTCGGCGAGACGATCCGCCAGTTCGTCGATGTGCTGGGCCTCAAGCGTTATGCGATGTACTTCTTCGACTATGGGGCGCCGGTCGGCCTGCGCCTGGCGCTGGCGTACCCGGAGCGGATCAGCGCGATCGTTTCGCAGAACGGCAATGCCTATCTCGAAGGTCTGGGAGATGCCTGGGCGCCGATCCGCCAGTACTGGGACGAGCCGTCGCCCGCCAATCGCCAGGTGATCAACGATGCCATCCTGCACCTGGAAGGCACGCGCTGGCAGTATGTGGAAGGCGTGAGCAACCCCGATCTCATTGCACCCGAGGGTTATCATCTGGACGCGCTATTGCTGGAACGGCCCGGTAACAAGGACATCCAGCTCGATCTGTTTTATGACTATCGGAACAACCTCAAGCTGTACCCGGCGTTCCAGCAATTCTTGCGCGATGCCCAAATGCCGACGCTGGCGATCTGGGGCAAGGGCGATCCGTTTTTCATTCCGCCAGGTGCCGAGGCGTACAAGCGTGACAACCCCAATGCGGTGGTCGAGATGCTCGATACCGGCCACTTCGCGCTGGAGACCCACGCCGTGCAGATTGCTCAACGGATAGTCGACGTGGTGGGCAGCCATCTCGACTGAGAGGTGCGGAGACGAGGCGTGGTACACACCCACTCGACCCACCTGGTGGCATTGACGCTGGCCGGTGTCTGGCACGAGGATGACATCCTGCCACCGTTGATCGCCTATGAGCGTCCCGGCTCACCGACGGCTGATGAGCAATCCGATACCGGCTCCTATGCACCAGGCGGCGCTGGATGAATTGCACGAAGCCTTTGGTGTGCAGTGGTAATAACCCACCGATTGATTTTTTGACCGCAGGAGTCTTCATGCCTCGTTTCGCTGCCAACCTCAGCATGCTCTACCCCGAACATGACTTTCTCGACCGTTTCGCCGCTGCCGCCGCCGATGGTTTTCAGGCAGTGGAATACATGTCCCCCTACGACTACAGCCCACAGCAATTGAAACAGCGGCTCGACGACAATGGCCTGGTCCAGGCCCTGTTCAACGCACCACCGGGCAATATCGCGGCGGGCGAAAAAGGCACCGTGTCCTTGCCAGGCCGTGAATCGGAGTTCCGTGCCGGTTTCGACCAGGCCCTGGAATACGCCGCAGTACTGGGCAACGACCGCATCCATGTCATGGCCGGGCTGCTGGCCAACGAAGCGGATCGCGCCAGGCACCAGCAAACCTACCTGGAAAACCTCAGCCACGCAGCGACACAAGCCGCCAAAGCTGGCATCACCGTATTGCTGGAGCCGATCAACACCCGCGACATGCCGGGTTTTTTCCTCAACCACCAACATCAGGCCCAGGCCATCTGCAAAGCAGTCGGCCAGGCCAACCTCAAAGTCCAGTTCGACGTCTACCATTGCCAGATCGTCGAGGGTGACGTGGCGACGAAGCTGCGACGGGATTTCGCCAACATCGGCCATATCCAGATCGCAGGCGTGCCGGATCGCCACGAACCGGACATGAACAACGAGCTGAACTATCCCTACCTGTTCGAGCTGATCGATCAACTGGGGTACACCGGTTGGGTGGGTTGCGAGTACCGGCCACGCGGCGACACCTCCAAGGGCTTGCAATGGCTGCGCGATTGGCAGGGTCGGTCAAGCCAAGGCCAGGCATAGACGGCTTTTCATCCAAGGGACAGCAGGAGGCATGCAATGGAACTGAAGTTCAGTCACATCGATGTACTGGTCAATAATCTCGACGAAGCCTGTGCCTACTACGCACAGATACTGAACGCCAGGATCTCCAGAACGCTCGTCTGGGAACGAGGTGGCCTGCACGTGCGCTACGCGATCGCGCTGATCGGCCAAGAGCGTTTCATGTTGGTACAGCCACTGGCCGGGAACCTGAGGGAGCTGCTGGACTCCTCGGGTGAAGGGATGATTTATCGCCACTGCTATTCGACGCCGGACATCGAGAAGGCCTATGACGAACTGATGGTCGCCGGTGTTCAGCCAGAAGATGAAAACGGAAAGCCATTAGCCCGCGCGAACCTGCAATCCCCGTCCGGGACACGCATCATCTGGTTGCCCAAACGCTTCGGGCACTTCTCTATCGAAATACTGGAAGAAAAGGCGCTAGAGGCATTTGTAGAGGCTGCATTTGCCTGAGTGATGGATCGCCCCTGATTGCCTGGTGTATTCGGACCGGAGCAATGCCTTAACTCTTTGGTCTTTTCGCCAACCAGCACCTCGCTCTACTTCTGGCTGCACAACTCCCCCTCCCCTCAGGGTGACGGCAGATAGCTCATCACACGTGACTCGCCCATCAGCAGCGGACGATTGAGTTCCGCGCAGGCGCGCAGGTACTCGGCCACCAGGGTGATCCGTTTCAGCTTGCGCAGATCTTCGCTGTAGTACATCCAGAATTGCCGCGTGATCTCCACTTCACCGGGCAACACTTCGCACAGGCGGGGATCGGGGCCGGCGAGGAAGCAAGGCAGGATCGCCAGCGCCCGTCCTTCCAGGGCTGCGTGGTAATGGGCCACCACGCTGGTGCTGCGCAGGCGGCTGTTGGCTCCGGGCATCAGGTCGTTCAGGTAGAGCAGTTTGAAGCTGAAGGCCAGGTCCTCGACGTAGGTCACGAACGGGTGGCCGTCCAGGTCCTCGCGGCAACCGATCGGCGGATGGTTCGCCAGGTACTCCGGCGTCGCATAAAGGCGCAGGCGGTAGTCGCACAATCGCGAGCACACGTAGGGACCGCGCTCGGGCCGCTCCAGGGTGATGGCGATATCCGCCTCGCGCCGTGACAGGTTGATGAAATGCGGGACCGGCAAAATGTCCGCCGAGATGTTCGGGTAGTGCTCAAGGAAGTGGCTCATCTGCGCAGTGATGAAACAGGTTCCGAAGGCTTCGGTACAGCCGATGCGCAGATGCCCGGCGAGCCCCCCGGTGGTGCCGAAAACCTGCTCGCAGGCGACCAGCAGCGTACTTTCCAGGGATTCGGCGTGGCCGACCAGACGCTGCCCCTCCACGGTCAGGACAAAACCGGACGTTCGCGACTTCTCGAACAGCAGGGCACCCAGGCACTGCTCCAGGGCGCGGATACGCCGCGACACCGTGGTGTAGTCCACTCCCAGGCGGCGGGCCGCACCGCTGGCAGTGCGAGCACGGGCCACTTCGAGGAAGAAACGCAAGTCGTCCCAGTTCAGTGGAGGCTGCGTTGTGCATTTTTGCATATCCATCGGGCTTTTCCGCCAATACATATGGGAAATATGCACTTATATACTCGCATCTCACCCAACTTGACCAGTGTCGTTTTCAGGTCAGGAAAGCCCCCCACCCGAATAATAAATATCGAGGGCTGGCAGCATGAGCGCACGGATAAACATCGGCTTGAACGCCGGACACAAGCAGCTGCGCAACAGCGCAATCGCGGCCACGGTTCTCGTCCGCCGTTGGCCCGATCCGTGGCACCCCGCTTCCCTCCCGCACCGCCCCCTCACCACTGGAAGGTCATCCGGGCGGCAATAACTCCAGCACATCAGCATTCAGGTGGCGTCCCGCATCGGGTCGCTGCCCGGGTACCCGTACGCCCCTCAAAAGGCCGAACAACAAAAACAACTAGAAAAACGGAGCCTCACCATGACGACTGACCATCCGAACCACGTCCAGACCTGCGCACGGGTCAGGGCCAACCCCAAGTTCCAACGCCTCGCGCGTCAACGTGCACTGCTGGCCTGGACACTGAGCGGCGCGGTCCTGGCGATCTATTACAGTTTCATCATGGTGGTGGCGTTCGCTCCCGCCTGGCTGCACCTGCCGCTGTACGACGGCAGCCACCTCAGCCTCGGCATGCCAATCGGCGTGACGATCATCCTGTTGTCCTGGCTACTCACCGCCTGGTACGTGCACAGCGCCAACACCCGCTTCGACGTGCTCAGCTCGCAGATCCTCCAGGAGTCCCGCGCATGAAACGCCTGCTCGCCCTTCTCGCCCTCAGCCCTGTGCTGGCCCATGCCGACCCCATCATTGCGCAGAAGCAACCGCTCAACCTGCACGCCATCGGCATGTTTTTCGTCTTCGTCCTCGCCACCCTGCTGATCACCTGGTGGGCGGCACGACGCACCCGCTCCGCCGCCGATTTCTACAGCGCCGGCGGCGGCATCACCGGCTTCCAGAATGGCCTGGCCATCGCCGGTGACTACATGTCGGCGGCCACTCTGCTGGGCCTGTCGAGCCTGGTCTTCGCCAAGGGCTACGACGGCTTCGTCTACATCATCGGCTTCTTCGTCGGCTGGCCGATCGTCACCTTCCTGATGGCCGAGCGCTTGCGCAACCTGGGGCGCTACACCTTCGCCGACATCGTCTCCTACCGGCTCGATCAGACCCGCGTGCGCAGCTTCGCCGCCCTCGGATCGCTGACCGTGGTGTGCTGCTATCTGGTGGTGCAGATGGTCGGTGCCGGTCAACTGATCAAACTGTTGTTCGGTCTCGACTACCGCACGGCGGTGGTGGTCGTCGGACTGTTGATGCTGGTCTATGTGATCTTCGGCGGCATGCTCGCCACCACCTGGGTGCAGATCACCAAGGCGGTCCTGCTCTTGGCGGGCGGCACCACCCTGGTGCTGATGGCCCTGAGTCGCTTCGACTTCAGCTTCGAGACGCTGGCCGCCCAGGCGGTGGCCGTGCATGCCAGCGGCGTGCAGATCATGGGCCCGGGCACCTTGCTGGCCGACCCGATCAACGCGGTGTCCTTATCCCTCGGCCTGGTCTTCGGCATTGCTGGCCTGCCGCACATCCTGATGCGTTTCTTCACGGTGCCCAATGCCAAGGAGGCGCGTAAATCGGTGCTGTTCGCCACGGTGTTCATCGGCTTCTTCTTCCTGGTGGTCTGCGTCCTGGGCTATACCGCCATCGTCATCGTCGGCACGGATCCGCAGTACTACGTCGACGGCAAGCTTGGCGGGGCCATGATCGGCGGCGGCAACATGGTGGCCATGCACCTGGCGAAGGCGGTGGGTGGCAACCTGTTTCTCGGGTTCCTCTCTGCCGTGGCTTTCGCCACCATTCTCGCGGTGGTTGCGGGCCTGGCCCTGGCCGGTGCCTCGGCCATCTCCCATGACCTTTACGCCTCGGTGTTGAAGAAGGGCTGCGCCGACGAGAAACAGGAAATGCGCGTGTCGCGCATCGCCACCGTCTGCCTGGGCATCGTTGCGATTGCCCTCGGCATTCTGTTCGAGGGCCAGAACATCGCCTTCCTGGTCGGCCTGACGTTCGGCATCGCCGCCTCGGCGAATTTCCCGGTACTGATCATGGCCATGTACTGGGGAGGCCTGACCACACGCGGCGCCCTCTACGGTGGCCTGACCGGCCTGCTCAGCGCACTGGCCCTGGTGATCGGCTCGCCGTCGGTGTGGGTCGGCGTACTGGGGCATGCCCAGGCACTCTTCCCTTACGACCAGCCGGCGCTGTTTTCCATGCCACTGGCCTTCCTGGTCATCGTGGTCGCTTCCAGGCTTGACCGCAGCGAACGCGCCGACCGCGAGCGCGCTGCCTATGCCGACCAGTTCGTCCGTGCCCAGACCGGCCTTGGAGCCGCCATGGCCAGCAGTCACTGACGCTGAGTTTTCCGGGGCTGACGCCCCGAGCGCGAGTCCGCTCCTTTGCTTCGCGCTTTTTTACGCCCGTCCTGCGCCGCTCGGCGCAGGACACCCCGAAAGCGCCCTTCCCTCGCCAACCCGAAACGGCGCGGTAGCGGCTTGTCGACAACAAAAACAACAAAAGGCCTCCAATGAAACCCACCACCCTCACCCTGTTCCTGGCCGGCAGCGGCCTCGCCGCACAGGCTCACGCCGACTTCCTGGCAGACAGCACGGCCAGACTGGAAACGCGCAACTTCTACTTCAACCGCGACTTCCGCCAGGCCAATGCCGCGCAGTCCAAGCAAGAAGAATGGGCCCAGGGTTTCCTGCTGCGCTACGAATCCGGTTATACCGACGGCATGATCGGCGTCGGTATCGATGCACTCGGCCAGCTCGGCGTCAAACTCGATTCCAGTCCCGATCGCGCCGGCTCCGGCCTGCTCAAGCGCGACAGCCAGCCGCCCAGGCGCGCCAAGGACGAGTATGGCGAACTGGGCCTGACGGCCAAGTTCAAAGCGTCCAACAGCGTGCTCAAGCTCGGCACCCTGACCCCGAAGTTGCCGGTGCTGCTGGCCAATGACTCGCGCCTGTTGCCGCAAACATTCCGCGGTGGCCAGTTGAACGTTCAGGAGATCAAAGGCCTGAGCGTCGATGCGGGGCGCGTGGATCGGGTCAACCAGCGCGACTCCTCGGACTACGAGAAAATGACGATCACCACCACCGGCGCCAAGGGCATTGTCAGTGGCCAGGCCCGCAGCGACGCCTTCAATTTCGCCGGCCTGACCTACCAGTGGACCGACCGGCTGAACACGGGCTACAACTACGGCGGCCTGGACGACTTCTACCACCAACACCAGTTCAGTCTGGTCCACGTGCTGCCGCTGGGCGCAGGCCAGACGCTCAAGAGTGACCTGCGCTACGCCCGCTCCACCGACGATGGCAACAGCAACATCGACAACAACGCCTTCGGCGCCATGTTCACCTATACCCTCGGCGGCCATGCCTTCGGTCTCGGTTACCAACGCATGAGCGGCGACACCGGCTTTGCCTACGTCAATGGCAGCGACGCCTTCCTGGTCAACTTCGTGCAGATCAACGACTTCGCCAACAAGGACGAGCGTTCCTGGCAGGCGCGCTACGACTACAACTTCGCGGCCCTCGGCATTCCCGGCCTGACCTTCATGACCCGCTACCTATCAGGCGACAGCATCGACCTGGGCGTCGGCAAGCCCGACGGTCGCGAATGGGAACGCGACACCGACATCGGCTACGTGGTGCAAAGCGGCCCGCTGAAAAACCTCGGTCTCAAGTGGCGCAACGCTTCGGTGCGCACCGCCCACTTCGGTAACGATCTCGACGAGAACCGCCTGATCCTCAGCTATACCCTGGCGCTCTGGTAAGCCCCGTACAAGGCGGGTGCCGCTTACATCGCATGTCGGTGCGAGCAGCACCCGCCTTGTGCATTTCTGGCGCATCCGGGATGCCGCAGGCTGTGCTTTTTTGCACAACGCACGGGACTTTTTGAGCATTCTTATTTGATTTATGCCTGCCTATACTCGATTCAACCGCTTGGTCATGAACCAGGTCAGTCCCAATAAAAATAAACAGGGCACCCATCGTGAAGCCATCCTTGCTTGCCGTCGTCTCCCCACTTTCAGGTACCCGCGCGCGCCTCGGGAGACTCCAATGAACAACAACTGCCAACCCTTCCTGGCCGCTCGTGACTTCCTGCTGGCCCACCGTACCGACTACGTCACCGCCGTGCGTGACTTCCGCTGGCCGCAACTGAACGAATTCAACTGGGCGCTGGATTACTTTGACGCCATGGCCGAGGGCAACCAGGCCAATGCCCTGTGGATCGTCGAAGAGGACGGCAGCGAACAACGCTACAGCTTCCAGCAACTGGCCGCGCGCTCCAACCAGGTGGCCAATCACCTGCGTGCCCTCGGCGTGCGCCGCGGCGAACGCATCCTGCTGATGCTCGGCAACGACGTCGCCCTGTGGGAAACCATGCTGGCCGCCTTCAAACTCGGTGCCGTGGTCATTCCCGCCACCGCCCTGCTGACCCCCGATGACCTGAGCGACCGCATCGAGCGTGGCCATGTTCGCCATCTGGTGGTCGGTAGCGCCCATGTCGACAAGTTCGTCGGGCTGGGTGAAGGCTGCACCCGCATCTGCGTCGGTCCGTCCCCCGCCGGCTGGACCCCGCACAGCGCCGCCAGCGAGCATTCCGAGCAGTTCGAAACAGAGGGTCGCACGCTGGCCAACGACCCGATGCTGCTGTACTTCACCTCTGGCACCACCTCCAAGCCGAAGATGGTGTTGCACAGTCACCAGAGTTACCCGGTTGGCCACCTCTCGACCATGTACTGGATTGGCCTGCAGCCGGGCGACCTGCACCTGAACATTTCGTCCCCGGGCTGGGCCAAGCACGCCTGGAGCTGCCTCTTTGCACCGTGGAATGCCGGTGCCTGCATCTTTATCCACAACACCGCACGCTTCAGCGCGCCAGCCCTGCTCGGCGTGCTCGAGCGCTACGGCGTCACCAGCCTGTGCGCGCCACCTACCGTGTGGCGCATGCTGATCCAGGAAGACCTGGCCAGTTACAAGACTCGCCTGCGCCTGCGCGAACTGGTGGGCGCCGGTGAGCCGCTCAACCCGGAGATCATCGAGCAAGTTCAGCACGCCTGGGGCCTATTGCTGCGCGACGGCTTCGGCCAGTCGGAAACCACCGCACTGGTCGGCAACACGCCTGGCCAGCGGCTCAAGCCGGGCTCCATGGGCCGTCCGTTGCCGGGCTACCGGGTGACCATGCTCGATCCTGATGGCGTACCGGGTAACGAAGGCGAAGTGGCCCTGCCGCTGGACGTACGCCCGCTTGGCCTGATGCTGTGCTACGAGGACAGCCCGGAAAAGACCGCCGAAGTGATGCGCGACGGCTTTTACCGCACAGGGGACACCGCGCAGATCGACGAAGAGGGCTACATCACTTTCGTCGGCCGTGCCGATGATGTGTTCAAGGCCTCCGACTACCGCATCAGCCCCTTCGAGCTGGAAAGCGCGCTGATCGAGCATCCGGCGGTGATGGAAGTGGCCGTGGTGCCAAGCCCGGACCCACTGCGCCTTGCCGTGCCCAAGGCGTTTTTGATCCTGGCCCATGATGAACCCGGCAGCCACGAACTGGCCGGCAGCATCCTCGCGTTCGCCCGCGAGCACCTGGCGCCCTACAAGCGGGTACGGCGCATCGAATTTGTCAGCGAGCTGCCCAAGACCATCTCCGGAAAAATCCGCCGGGTGGAACTGCGGCAAATGGAAGTGCAGCGTCGCCAGGGCGACGCACGTGGCCCGCAGGAATACTTCGAAGAAGACTTCCCGCAACTCAAAGGCTGAACCCCGGGCCGGCACGCCGGCCCTCCCGAATCCAAACCCGACCGCTCGGCCAATCACGCCGAGGGGACTCATTCGACCCAAAGAAAGCAGGCAGGCCCCGTAAATGACCTCTTCCATCGTTCCCAGCGTCAAGCTTCTCATCAACGGCGAATTCGTCGAATCGCGCACCACCCAGTGGCGCGACGTGGTCAACCCGGCCACCCAGGAAGTCCTGGCCCGTGTCCCCTTCGCCACTGCCGAGGAAATGAACGCCGCCGTTGCCAGCGCCAAGCAAGCCTTCAAGACCTGGCGCAAGACCCCGATCGGTGCCCGTGCCCGTGTCTTCCTCAAGTACCAGCAGCTGATCCGCGAGAACATCAAGGAATTGGCCGCCCTGCTCACCGCCGAGCAGGGCAAGACCCTGCCTGATGCCGAAGGTGACGTGTTCCGCGGCCTGGAAGTGGTCGAGCACGCCGCCAGCATCGGCAACCTGCAGATGGGCGAGTTGGCCAACAACGTGGCCAATGGCGTCGACACCTACACCCTGCTGCAGCCGCTGGGCGTGTGCGCAGGCATCACCCCGTTCAACTTCCCGGCAATGATCCCGCTGTGGATGTTCCCGATGGCCATTGCCACCGGCAACACTTTCGTCCTCAAGCCGTCCGAGCAGGACCCACTGGTGACCATGCGCCTGGTGGAACTGGCGCTGGAGGCTGGTGTGCCCAAGGGTGTGCTCAACGTCATCCACGGTGGTGTCGACGCGGTGAACCTGATCTGCGACCACCCGGACATCAAGGCCGTGTCCTTCGTCGGCTCGACCAAGGTCGGCACCCACGTCTACAACCGTGCCACCCAGAACGGCAAGCGCGCGCAGTGCATGATGGGTGCGAAAAACCATGCCATCGTCCTGCCCGATGCCAACCGGCAGCAGACCCTGAACAACCTGCTGGGTGCCTCCTTCGGCGCTGCCGGCCAGCGCTGCATGGCTCTGCCGGTGGTGATCCTGGTCGGTGAAGCGCAGACCTGGCTCCCGGACCTGATCGAACGAACCAAGACTCTCAAGATCAATGGCGGCACCGAGCCAGGCACCGACATCGGCCCGGTGATTTCCTGCGCCGCCCTGGAGCGCGTCAACGGCCTGATCGCCAGTGGCATCGAAGAAGGCGCAAAGCTTGAACTGGATGGGCGCAACCCGAACGTGCCGGGCTATCAGGACGGCAACTTCGTCGGCCCGACCATTTTCTCCGGCGTCACCGCGCAAATGTCGGTGTACCGCGAAGAGATCTTCGGCCCGGTGCTGTGCGTCATGCACGCCGCCAACCTGGACGAGGCGATCGAGATCATCAACGCCAACCCGAACGGCAACGGCACTGCCCTGTTCACCCGTTCCGGCGCTGCCGCGCGGCACTTCCAGGAAGAGATCGACGTCGGCCAGGTCGGCATCAACGTGCCAATCCCGGTACCGGTCCCGCTGTTCTCCTTCTCCGGTTCGCGCGCCTCCAAGCTAGGCGACCTGGGTCCCTACGGCAAGCAAGTGGTGACCTTCTACACCCAGACCAAGACGATCACCCAGCGCTGGTTCGACGAAGATGACACCGGCGGCGCGGTGAACACCACCATCACCCTGAAATGACCTTTGCCGGCCGGCGCCTTGCGTCGGCCGACGACAAGCGCGCGCAGGATTTCCCGCGCCACTGCCCCCTATCGTAAAAGGTAGCCAACATGCATATCGGATTTCTCGGCCTCGGCAACATGGGCGGCCCAATGGCCCGCAACCTGCTCAAGGCCGGCCACAGCCTGACCGTCTTTGACCCCTTCCCGCAGGCGGTCGCCGCCCTGGTGGAGGCCGGCGCCAGCGCCGCCGACTCACCCGCCGCCGTGGCCAAGGCCAGGGTTGAGGTGATCATCACCATGTTGCCGACCGCCGAGCACGTGAAGCAGGTCTATCGCGGCAAGGATGGTCTGCTGGCCAATATCGGCCCGGGCGTGCTGTTGATCGACAGTTCGACCATCGACCCGCTGAGCACCCGCGAGGTGGCCAAATACGCCCTTGCCCAAGGCAACCCGATGCTCGACGCGCCGGTATCCGGCGGCACCGGAGGCGCGGCCGCAGGCACCCTGACCTTTATGGTCGGTGGCCCGGACAGTGTGTTCGACCAGGCCCTGCCGATCCTCTCGGCCATGGGCAAGAACATCGTGCACTGCGGCGCAGCAGGCAACGGCCAAGTGGCCAAGATCGCCAACAACATGCTGCTCGGCATCTCCATGGTCGGCGTCGCCGAAGCCATGGCCCTGGGGGTGGCCCTGGGCATGGAAGCCAAGGTGCTGGCCGGGATCATCAATACCTCCAGCGGTCGCTGCTGGAGCTCGGAGGTCAACAACCCGTTCCCGGGCGTACTGGAAAACGCTCCGGCTTCGCGTGGCTACAGCGGCGGGTTTGGCAGTGACCTGATGCTCAAGGATTTGGGCCTGGCCACCGAAGCGGCCAGGCACGCGCGTCAGCCGGTCGCGCTCGGTGCGGTAGCCCAGCAGCTGTACCAGACCTTCAGTTTGCAAGGTCATGGCGGCCTGGATTTCTCCGCCATCATCAACCTGTTCCGCGGAGAAGCCTGAGCATGAGCGAGCAGCAAGCCCCGGTGCTGGCCAGCGTACGCAACCGTGTCGGCCACCTGACACTGAATCGGCCAAGCGCGTTGAACACCCTGGACCTGCCCATGGTGCGCCTGCTCTGCCGGCACCTGTGGGCTTGGGAGCAGGACCCGGAGATCGTCGCCGTGACCCTTCGCGGTGCCGGTGAAAAGGCCTTCTGCGCCGGCGGCGACATTCGAATGCTGTACGACAGCTACAAGGCCGGCGACAACCAGCACGAACTGTTCCTCGAGGAAGAGTACGCCCTCGACGAATACCTGCATGGCTACACCAAGCCAGTGTTGGCGCTGCTGGATGGTTTCGTCCTGGGCGGCGGCATGGGCCTGGCCCAGGCCGCCTCGCTACGCTTGATCACCGAGCGCACGCGGATGGGCATGCCGGAAGTCGGCATCGGCTTTTTCCCCGATGTCGGTGGCAGCTATTTCCTGCCGCGCCTGCCGGGTGAACTGGGAACCTATCTGGGTATTACCGGCTGCCAGGTGCGTGCCGCCGATGCCCTCTATGCGAACCTTGCCGACTACTACCTGCCCAGCGAGCGGCTGGCCGAGCTGGATGCCTGTCTCGACCACCTGAACTGGACCGCTGCGCCCGCTGAAGACTTGCAGGACCTGCTCGCCGACATGGCCACCGAGCGACTTGCCGGTTCCGAGCTCAAGGCCTGTCGCCAGGCGATCGACGAATATTTCGCCTTGCCCGATGTCCCGGCCATTTACGCCGCGCTGCAGCGCGAACAACGCCCCGAGCTGCAAGACTGGGCCGAGCAGACGGTGAAGCTGCTCGACAGCCGCTCGCCATTGGCGATGGCCACGACGCTCGAGTTGTTGCGCCGTGGTCGTTACCTGAGCCTGGCCGAGTGCTTCGCCCTTGAATTGCATCTGGACTACCAGTGGTTCGACAAGGGCGACCTGATGGAGGGTGTGCGCGCCCTGATCATCGACAAGGACAAGTGCCCACGCTGGAGCCCGCCAACCCTGACAGAACTGGCACCTGCCCGGGTGCAGGCCTTCTTCAACGACTTTGAACGCGCCTCCGGCAAGCCCGTTCGCACCGCCTGATTGGCAGGAGACTTTGCAATGCACGATATCGAATTGACCGAAGAACAACGCATGATCCGCGACATGGCGCGCGACTTCGCCCGCAGCGAAGTCGCGCCACATGCCCAGGCCTGGGAGAAGGCCGGCTGGATCGATGACGCCGTGGTGGCGCAGATGGGCGAGCTGGGTCTGCTGGGCATGGTCGTCCCGGACACCTGGGGCGGCAGCTATACCGACTATGTGGCCTACGCCCTGGCCGTGGAAGAAATCTCGGCCGGTGACGGTGCCCTCGGCGCGCTGATGAGCATCCACAATTCGGTGGGCTGCGGCCCCCTGCTGAAATACGGCACCCCTGCGCAGCAGGACAACTGGCTGCCGCTACTGGTCAGTGGTCAGGCGATCGGCTGCTTCTGCCTGACCGAGCCACAGGCCGGCTCCGAGGCGCACAACCTGCGTACCCGTGCCGAACTGCGCGACGGTCAGTGGATTCTCAACGGTGCCAAGCAGTTCGTCAGCAACGGGGAGCGGGCCAAGCTGGCCATTGTCTTCGCCGTCACTGATGCGGAACTGGGCAAGAAAGGTCTGTCGGCCTTCCTGGTCCCCACTGACAACGCCGGATTCGTGGTCGACCGACGCGAACACAAGATGGGGATCAAGGCCTCCGATACCTGCGCGGTGACCCTGAACAACTGCACCATTCCCGAAGCGAACCTGCTGGGTGAACGCGGCAAAGGCCTGGCCATTGCCCTGTCGAACCTGGAAGGCGGCCGCATCGGCATCGCCGCCCAGGCCCTGGGTATCGCCCGCGCCGCCTTCGAGGCCGCCCTGGGCTATGCACGCGAACGCGTCCAGTTCGGCAAGCCGATCATCGAGCACCAGAGCGTGTCCAACCTGCTCGCCGACATGCACACCCGGCTCAACGCCACCCGCCTGCTGATCCTGCATGCGGCGCGCCTGAAAAGCGCCGGGCAACCGTGCCTGTCCGAAGCCTCCCAGGCCAAGCTGTTTGCCTCGGAAATGGCCGAGCGCGTGTGCTCCAGCGCCATGCAGATCCATGGCGGCTACGGTTACCTGGAAGACTACCCGGTAGAGCGCTACTACCGCGACGCGCGCATCACCCAGATCTACGAAGGCACCAGCGAGGTCCAGCGCCTGCTGATCGCCCGCGAACTGAGCCACTACGCGCTCTGACCTCCTCCAGCCGGGCACGACTGCCGCGTCCGGCTTTTCCCTGTCTTGCCCGTTGTGGAGTTGCTCATGCTCGGCTTGCGCAATATTTCCATCAGCCGCCGTCTGTGGCTGATTTTGCTGACCTCCATTCTGATGCTGCTGATTCTCGCCGGCCTGATGCTCAAGCAGAGCCATGACGACCTTTATACCGCCAAGGCGTTGAAAACCCGCCACGTGGTCGAGACCGCCGGCAGCATCCTGCGCCACTTCCAAGGCCTGGAAGGCCAGGGTCTCAGTCGTGAGCAGGCGCAGCAGCAGGCCATCGCTGTCATGCGCGACTTGCGCTACGACCGCGAGGATTACTTCTGGCTCGAAGACCTCGACACGCGAATGGTCATGCACCCCAATGCCAAGCTCGAGGGCAAGCGCATGGCCGGTACCCTCGATCCGGACGGCAAGGCGCTGTTCGACGAAATGGTCGCCACGGCCAAACTCGATGGCGCCGGACTGGTGCGCTACCGCTGGCCCAAGCCAGGTTCCGACGCGCCGGTGGAGAAGGTTTCCTACGTCGAATTGTTCAAGCCCTGGGGCTGGATTGTCGGCTCGGGCATCTACATAGACGACGTGCAAGTCGAGTTCCGCCGCCAGCTGATTCAGGCCTTCGTCATAGTGCTGACGATCGCCCTGCTGCTCAGTGCGCTGATCCTGCTGATTGCCCGCAGCATCGCCTCGCCACTGGCGCGGGTGGTCGAAGCGATGGAGAACATCGCCAGCGGCGAGGCCGACCTGACCCGCAATCTGGATAACCGCTGGCGCGATGAACTGACCGAATTGAGCGGCCATTTCAACGTGTTCACCAACAAGCTGCGTGGCGTGATCGGTCAGTCCATACAGTCCGCCGACAGCCTGGACAAGGCTTCGAAGTCGCTCAGCGAAATCGCCACCGAGAGCCAGAACCACAGCCAGCAGCAATCGCAGCAGATGGAGCTGGTAGCCGCCGCCATCCACGAAGTCTCCTACGCCGTGCAGGATGTGGCCAGGAACGCCGAACACGCTGCCAACGAAGTTAGCCAGGCCGAAGAGCAGGCACGTCGGGGCCAGAACAACATCGACACCAGCCTGCGCCAGATCGATCAGTTGTCCGATACCATCGGCCAGGCCGTCGAGGTAATCCAGAGCCTGGCCCGGGAAAGTACCCAGATTGGCAGCGTGCTGGAAGTGATCCGCGCCATCGCCGAACAGACCAATCTGCTCGCGCTGAACGCCGCCATCGAGGCGGCGCGCGCAGGCGAACAGGGTCGCGGCTTCGCTGTGGTAGCAGACGAAGTGCGCCTGCTGGCGCAGCGCACCCAGCAGTCCACCGCGCAAATCCAGGACATGATCGAGCGCCTGCACGGCAACTCGGAAGCCGCGGTGAATGTCATCAATGCCAGCAGCCAGGCCGCCCGACAAACCGTGGAGCAGGCCCACCAAACGGCTGAAAGCCTGCACCAGGTACTCGGCGCACTGCGCAATGTCACTGAACTGAACGCCTCGATCGCCAGCGCCACCCTGGAGCAGTCACACGTGGTCGAAGACATCAACCAGAATGTGTCCCGCGCAGCCTCTCTGGCTCACGAAAATGCCCAGGCAGCAGACCGGTCCAGCGAGGCGAGCCAGGAACTGGGTCAACTGGCGGGTCGGCTCAATCGGCTATTGGGCCAGTTTCGCGTATGAGGTGGATGAGCAACATGCAGCCCTCCAAAACCCTTTTTGCCGTGCCTGTCGACGAAGCGCGCAACACGCGTTACCTGGAAACGCGGCACAAGGCTGTCGAGCTGTTCGCCCGGCATGGTTTCAGCCGAGTCAGCATGCGCGACTTGGCCACTTGCCTGGGGATCACGGCCGGCTCCCTCTACAACCACATCGATAGCAAAGAGGCACTGCTGTGTGAATTGATCGAAGAGCTCTACGAAGCGTTGCTGGACGGCGCCAGCCTGGTGACCCGTCGCAAATCTGCCCCCGCTGTACGAATGCAGGGCCTGCTTGAGGCGCACCTGCGGCTGCACGAGCGTATGGCCGCACATTTCCGCCTGGCTGAGTACGACCTTCATTGTTTGAGCGACGAACAGCAAGACTCGATTCTGGTCCTGCGCCGACGCTACGAGCAGCACCTGGTGGAGACCATAGAGCAACTCACCGGTAAACCGGCTGGCGCCACCCGACGCGCAACCGTTAGCGGCATCGTTTCCCTGCTCAATCAACTACCGGCCTGGGTTGGGCAGCCCAAGGCCGGCATTGGAGCACGCCGCAAGCTGCTGCATGAGATGGTGATGAGTACGCTGCAGGGCGCATTGCGGGCAACTGAGGCCGCAGACCTGGCGGCAGTCGTTCACGCATCGCCCTCCTCCTTGGCACTTAAATAAGTACCTGATTCCGATACCCTCTGCCGGCAGCCGACAAACCCTCGGATCTTATTTTCTTACTCTCCACTGGCCCCGATGTGAATCGCTTCACGTCGGGCCAATCAGTCCTGCCACTGCACACCCCACCATAAGCTCCAGCCCTGCGGGCTTTGGGTCGGGTGCAAGGAGAATAAAAATAATGAATCCAGGTTTTACATCATCACTCAACCACTTGCTCGATGCTGCCACGGTTGGATCGCAGCGCGTCCCAGGCGTAGTCGCGGCAATAGTCGGGCGTGACGGTCTGGTCTATGAGGGTGCATCAGGTCAAAGGACGCTCGGTCAAGCCCCTGCCATGACCACCGACAGCGTTTTCGCCCTGTTTTCCACGACCAAAGCGATAACCGCCACGGCGGTATTGCAGTTGGTCGAGGAGGGCCGACTGGATCTCGACGCGCCTGCCAGAAACTATGTGCCGATGATCGGCGAACTGAAGGTACTCGAAGGGTTTGATAGCGACGGAACGCCTCGCCTTCGCGCCCCCAAAAAGCACATCACCACCCGAATGCTTCTGCTTCATACGGCAGGCCTGGGTTACGAGTTCTTCAATGAAGACTACAACAGACTCGCCCAGGAACAAGGACAGCCCAGCGTCATCAGCGGGTCGTTGGCGGCGCTTGTAACACCCTTGCTGTTTGAGCCTGGTGAACAGTGGGAATACGGCTCCAACATGGATTGGGCTGGCCTGGTGGTCGAGGCCATCACCGGCAAACGTCTGGGTGAAGTCATGCAACAGCGTATTTTCGAGCCGCTGGGCATGACCGATACCGCCTTTACCATGACCCCGTCGATGCTCCAGCGCCGAGCCAGCATCCACCAGCGCGCAGAGGATGGATCGCTGAGCGCACTCGAGGATTTCATCCTCCCACAAGCGCCCGAAGTGCACATGGGAGGCCATGGCCTGTATTCGACCGTGAAGGATTACTGTCAGTTTATCCGTGCCTGGCTTAACGATGGACAAGGTGAACACGGACGGATCCTCAAACCGGAAACGATCCGGTTCGCGGAGAAAAATGGTCTCGAAAACCTGAAGGTAAAAGCCCTTCCCAGCGTTATCCCCAGTCTCTCCAACGCCGCAGAGTTCTTCCCGGGCATGCCCAAGTCGTGGGCCATGAGTTTCATGGTCAACGATCAAGACGCCCCCACCGGTCGCCCTGCAGGTTCCCTGGCGTGGGCCGGGTTGGCCAATCTTTTCTATTGGATCGACCGCAAGAACGGCATCGGTGGTTTTTGGGCCACCCAGATATTGCCGTTCGCCGATCCCGTTTCGGTCAATGCGTATCTGGATTTCGAAACGGCGGCCTACCGCCATCTGACCCGCTGACCCACCACCGATTCGATTCGGATCGCATGGAAGCCCCCCGGGGCTCCAGGCGACGGTGCAAGAAAACAATCCCTCTCCAAAAACCAACAAAAACAAAACAGGTGACTCATGGAGATCTCCACACGTACCCCTGCGCGCGTTCGGCCCCTGGTACGCGCACTCGACACTTCAACGATCGGTGCCGGCCTCGCGCTGGCGATTCTGGCGGGCAACGCCCAGGCCATTGATGTGGACGCCGGCGAATACACCGCTGCGCTTCCAGCCGGCAGCAATATCGGTTTGCTTTACCTGCAGCATGCCCAGCGGCG
Source organism: Pseudomonas laurylsulfatiphila (assembly GCF_002934665.1). Classification (GTDB taxonomy): domain Bacteria; phylum Pseudomonadota; class Gammaproteobacteria; order Pseudomonadales; family Pseudomonadaceae; genus Aquipseudomonas; species Aquipseudomonas laurylsulfatiphila. Next base: position 610,830 of record NZ_NIRS01000002.1, read on the forward strand.
GTCGCTTTACAGCGACGGCCACAAGGTTGCGATCAAAGCGGGGCTCGACTCGGATATCGGCATACTGCGCGCCGCGCATTACCAGCAACTGGGCGACTACACGCTCAATACGCAGTTTCTGTTGCCCTTCGGTCGCCTGGAAGGAACACGCGACAACGACTCGCTGGGACAAACCAGTGGCGTCGGCGATCTGATTCTGGCGTCCACTCTGTGGCTCGTGAATGACCCGGCAAAAAACCGCTACTGGGGCATTGCACCCTACCTGCACGTGCCGACCGGCAACTATGACCGCAACGATGCACTCAACCTTGGCGAAAACCGTTGGAAGTTGACGTTGCAGACCGGCTATGTAACCGGTCTCACTGAAAATTTTTCCCTGGACCTCACCGCAGACGTGACCTTCTTTGACAAAAATGACGACCTCACGAGTCAAGGCCTGACGTTGCGCCAGAAGCCGTTGTGGCAAGGTCAGACCTACCTGAGGTACGCGGTGACACCCAAGCTTTCGGTGCATGTCGGTGCGTCCCGACTCTGGGGTGGTGAGACGCGCATTGACGGTCAGGATCAGAACGATGAACCCAACACCAGTAAATACCGTGTCGGCTCGTCCTACTGGATAACCCCGACCTTCCAGGCCCTGCTCAACTACGGGCAGGATGTCTCGGTCGACAACGGCTTCAAGGAAAACCAGCGGGTCAACCTAAGGCTGTTGTGGGTGTTCTGACCCACAGTGAATGGCACCGGGAGCGGGCTGAACACCGCTCCCCGGTGCACTCGTACCGCCTCGAATCGCTAGCGCAGCCGGCGGTGCAAGGTCTGGGAGGGTAATTCACTGAAACGCTTGCGATAGATCCCGGCAAATTCACCCAGGTTCAGATACCCCCAGCGAAAGGCGACGGCCGAAACGGTGGTTCCCGATTGCGGATCCGCCGCCAGCAAATCGCGGTGCACGCCCTGCAATCGCTGCTCGCGCAGGAACGCACCGGGCGTCATGCCGCGAAAGCGCGCGAAGGCACCACTCAATGTCCGCACACTGGTCCCTACCGCACTGGCCACCTCACCCATGGTCGGCAGGCACGCCGCATTGGCACTCATGAACTCTTCGGCAGCCCTGACATAACGGGGTGCAATCCGGTTCAGTGGACTATTCAAATCAAGCCCTGCCCGCCCGGCGCGGCCAGCCCATTCCTGCAGCATATGAACGCAAAGGCTTTGCTCCAGGTGAGTGCCCATACGCCCTTCAGCCATGTGTTCGGGCGCCTCGGCAATACAACGAACCGTATACTCCAGCAGACTCAGCCAGCTCGAACCCACTCCGCCGATGACGCACTTGTGTCTCCAGAACTGATCATCGGGCACGAACCCGAACCACTGCTGTGCCATCCGCTCCAGGACGGCATGAGGAATGGTCAGATTCAGTTGCAGGTGATCAGGGTCGAGGTCGACCCGGTAATCGACACGACTGCAATCGGCAACGAATGACTCACCCACTGCCGTATCTTCAGTGACCGAACGCCGACTCCAGTGCCGGGCATTGCCGCGAATGGTGGTAAGCAGCAGCGCATTCCCCGCTTCGGGCGAAAATTCATCGACGCTCACCGGCACGCCGTAGGCAAAACGAGTCAGCGTCAGCTCGCCAATCCTGGACGAATGCATGGTGGCGTGCGGCTTGATGGCCTGCCCTTTGGGTACCACACGGTAGGGCATATACATGCGATCCGACCAGTCGCTGATTTCATCCCACTCGGTTGAAAAACATTTGTGATGCGGGTGAATCGGCTTGCCGCTGGCATCGGCTAACAACGCATGTTCGAGAAGCATGGAGACACCTGTTTTTTATTTTTTTAGGGTCCAATTGATGCCCAGGCCTGCCACTCAGATCGACGGCAGGTAGGCCATCTCGTGTGACTCGCCCATCAGCAGCGGACGATTGAGTTTCGCACAGCTGCGCAGGTAGTCGGCCACCAGGGTAATCCGCTTGAGGTTGCGCAGGTCCTCACAATAGTACAACCAGAATTGCCGGGTGACCTCCACCTGATCCGGCAGCACCTCGCACAGGCGCGGGTCGGGTCCGGCGAGGAAGCAAGGCAGGATCGCCAGCGCACGCCCTTCCAGTGCCGCATGGTACTGGGCGACCACGCTGGTGCTGCGCAGGCGGCTGTGCGCGCCGAGCATCAGGTCGCTCAGGTAGAGCAGCTTGAAGCTGAAGGCCAGATCCTCGACGTAGGTCACGAACGGGTGGCCGGCCAGGTCCTCGCGACAGCCGATCGGCGGATGATTGGCCAGGTACTCCGGCGTCGCATACAGGCGCAGGCGAAAGTCGCACAGCCGCGAGCACACATAGGGACCGCGCTCGGGCCGTTCCAGGGTGATGGCGATGTCCGCCTCACGCCGTGACAGGTTGACGAAGTGCGGGACCGGCAGAATATCCGCCGAGATATGCGGGTAGTGCTCGAGGAAGTGGCTCATCTGCGCCGCGATGAAACAGGAACCGAAGGCTTCGGTACAGCCGATGCGCAGGTGCCCGGCGTGCCCCCCGGTGGTGCCGAAAACCTGCTCGCAGGCTACCAGCAACGTACTTTCCAGGGATTCGGCGTGGCCGACCAGACGCTGCCCCTCCACGGTCAGGACGAAGCCTGCGGTGCGCGATTTCTCGAACAACATGGCGCCCAGGCTCTGCTCCAGGGCGCGGATACGTCGCGCTACCGTGGTGTAGTCCACCCCCAGGCGGCGGGCTGCACCGCTGGCGGTACGGGCACGGGCGACCTCGAGGAAGAAGCGCATGTCGTCCCAGTTCAAGTGACCTTGCGTTGTACTGATTTGCATATTCATCAGGCTTTCCTGCCGTACTTTGAGAGGGCCAGTGAATAAAAAGCGCGGGCCAGGTAGCGGGCAGGCGCCGCGCAACGCTCAATCGTCAGAACTGTTCGTCAGCAAGGCCATACAGCGGCGCACTGCCGGCGCGGATGCTGGCTTCCAGACTCAGCGTCCGTGGCAGCAGGCGGGCGAAGTAGAACTCGGCGGTGGCCAGTTTGGCAGCGTAGAACGACGGGTCCTGGTCGCGTCTGGACCGGGCCACGGCGGCCATGCGCGACCACATGTAGGCATAGGCGACATAGCCGAACAGGTGCAGGTACTCCACGGAGGCTGCGCCGACTTCGTTGGCATTGGCTTTGGCCCGCTCCATCAGCCAGCTGCTCAGGCCCTCAAGACGCACCAGGGCTTGCAGCAGCTCGCCGCCATAGGCGCTTTCGTGGTGCAGGGCGAAGTGGCGGACTTCCCGGGCGAACAGGTGCAGCGCAGCGCCTTCGTTGGCCAGCACTTTGCGTCCGAGCAGGTCCAATGCCTGGATGCCATTGGTGCCTTCGTAGATCTGTGCAATGCGCACATCACGGACCAATTGTTCCTGGCCCCATTCGCGTATGTAGCCATGGCCGCCGAAAACCTGCTGGCCGTTGATGCAGCTTTCCAGGCCGGTGTCGGTAAAAAACGCCTTGGCCACTGGCGTCAGCAGCGCAACCAGGATCTGCGCGCTATCGCGCTCGCGGGCATCGTCGGAAAACTTCGCCAGATCCAGTTGTTGCCCGACATAGCTGGCGAACGCGCGACCGCCTTCGGTCATGGCTTTCATGCCGAGCAACATACGCCGCACATCCGGGTGAGCGATGATCGGGTCGGCCGGTTTGTCCGGGGCCAAGGCACCGGTGGGAGCCCGACCCTGGATGCGGTCGCGGGCATAGGCGACGGCGCTCTGGTAGGACGCCTCGGCGCAGCCGATGCCCTGAATGCCAATCGACAGGCGTTCGTAGTTCATCATGGTGAACATCGCCGCCAAGCCTTTGTTCTCCTCACCGACCAGCCAGCCACTGGCGCCGTCGAAGTTCATCACACAGGTGGCCGAGGCCTTGATGCCCATCTTGTGCTCGATCGAACCGCAACTCACGGCGTTGGCCGCGCCGAGGGAACCGTCGGTATTGACCAGGACTTTCGGCACGACAAACAGCGAAATGCCTTTCGGGCCCGCAGGCGCGTTCGGCAGTTTGGCCAGTACCAGATGCACGATGTTCTCGGTCAGGTCCTGATCGCCCCCGGTGATGAAAATCTTGCTGCCGGTGATCTTGTAGCTGCCGTCAGCCTCAGGTTCGGCGCGGGTGCGGATGAGCCCGAGGTCGGTACCGGCATGGGCCTCGGTGATGCACATGGAGCCGGCCCAGCGGCCTTCATACATCGGTGGCAGATAAAGGTTTTTCAGGGCGTCGCTGGCGTGGGCGTCCAGCGCCAGGCAGGCACCGGAACTCAATGCCGAGTACAGTGCAAAACTTGAGTTGGCGCCGTAGAGCATCTCATCGAACTGCACGCCCAGCATTTTCGGCATGCCCATGCCACCGAACACAGTGTTGCCGGACAGTCCCACCCAACCGCCTTCGATGTAGGTCGCGTAAGCCTGTTTGAAACCGATGGGGGTGGTGACCCGGCCCTCATGCCACTGCGCGCCTTCTTCGTCGCCGCTGCGATTGAGGGGCGCAATCAGGTGCGAGGTGACTTTTGCCGCCTCCTCAAGAATGGCGTCTGCCGTATCGGTGTCGATGCTGTCGGCCAACGCCGGCAGGCGCGCCCACATGGCCGGCGCATCGAACACTTCGTGCAGCACAAAGCGCATGTCGCGCAGCGGGGCTTTGAATTCGGGCATAACGTAAACCTCGTTGGGACGGTTGTGTCATGGGCAGGGCATAGCCGAATTCGGCCTGCACGAACCCGCAGCAGCAGGTCAAACACCTGCTGCTCGATGGATGCAATGTCAGATGGGGTTAGAGCGCCTTGGCCCGGTCGCGCAACACATACTTCTGGATCTTGCCTGTGGAAGTCTTTGGCAAGAGCGTGAAGATCACTGTGCGCGGGACTTTGAATCCGGCCAGGTGCTCACGGCAGAAGCTGATGATGTCAGCCTCGCGAACGCCCTGGTGATCAGCCTTCAAGGTGACGAAGGCGCAGGGCGTTTCGCCCCATTTCTCATCGGGACGGGCGACCACGGCAGCTTCCATCACACCCGGGTGGCGATAGAGCACCCCTTCAAGCTCGATGGTGGAAATGTTCTCGCCGCCCGAGATGATGATGTCCTTGAGCCGGTCCTTGATTTCGACGTAACCGTCAGGATGCCAGACTGCCAGGTCACCGGTGTGGAACCAGCCGCCTTCGAACGCTTCGGCAGTGGCGGTCGGGTTCTTCAGGTAGCCCTTCATGACGGTGTTACCGCGCAGGAAGATCTCGCCGATAGTCTGGCCGTCACGCGGGGTGGGCTCCAGCGTTGTGCAATCGCCGACCATCAAGCCCTCCAGCGTCGGGTAGCGCACGCCCTGTCGCGACTTGATCTGCGCCCTCTCCTCCAGAGAAAAACCATCCCATTCGGCGTGCCAGGCGCAGACCGTCACTGGGCCATAGGTTTCGGTCAGGCCAAACACGTGAGTGACCTTGATGCCCATCTCTTCGACGGCACCGATGACTTTGGCCGGTGGAGCAGCGCCCGCGACCAAGGCATTGACCGGGTGATCGATGGCCGCTTTCGCCGATTCTGGCATGTTCACCAGTGCATTGAGCACGATCGGTGCGCCGCACAGGTGAGTGACCTGATGCTCGCGGATCAGCGTGAGGATTTTCTGCGGATCGACCCGGCGCAGAAAAACGTGCACACCCGCCAGCGCGGTGATGGTCCATGGGTAGCACCAGCCATTGCAATGGAACATCGGCAGGGTCCAGAGGTACACCGGATGGTTGCCTATGGCCCAGGTCATCTGGTTGCCCAATGCGCTCAGGTAAGCGCCGCGATGGTGGTAAACCACGCCCTTGGGGTTGCCGGTGGTGCCTGAAGTGTAATTCAGCGAAATGGCCTGCCACTCGTCGCCCGGCCATTGCCAGTCGAATGCCGGGTCGCCTTCGGCCAACAGCGCTTCGTAGTCCAGGTCGCTCGCGGCCTGGCCTTCACCGTATTCCGGGTCATTGACGTCGATCACCAAAGGCGGGTGATCGAGCATGCCAAGCGCCGCCTGGATCACATCATGGAACTCGCGGTCGGTAATCAACACCTTGGCTTCGCCATGCTGCAGCATGAATGCGATCGCCTCGGCATCGAGGCGGACGTTGAGCGGGTTGAGCACGGCGCCGATCATTGGCACACCGAAATGCACTTCAAGCATCTCGGGAATGTTGGGCAGCATCACCGCCACCGTGTCGTCCTTGCCGATACCGCGACCGGCCAACGCCGAGGCCAGGCGTCGGCAACGGGTGTAGGTCTGCACCCAGGTACGGCGAATCGAACCGTGGATTACGGCGAGGTGATCGGGGTAAGTGCTGGCGGTGCGCTCGATGAAACTCAGCGGAGACAAGGCAATGTGGTTAACAGCCGAAGGGCCTAGGCCTTGGTCATAGATAGACATGTGCGGGTACTCGATGGCTGATTGTTAGCTCTATGGTTGACCTTCCAGCGTTGTCGCCGGGGTCACCTTCAAAGTCCGGATGACTTTATATAACATCTCGCCTTTGATATGGAAGTAAAACCTATCAGATATAGTATTTGTTCTATATCAACTTCTTTTAACTCTGAATCAATGCCGCCAACGCTCCAAGGCTGGTATATGCTTGGTTTCCCTGAAAAAGTGGACCCGCAATGACCCTGACGCCCGTTCGATTGCACAGCTGGTTGCGCCTGCAGCGCGAGGGTGTGCCTCTGGCCGCCCGGGCCGATGCGTTGTGTCGGGCACTGCAGGATTGCCCTGAAGTGCAGCGGGCGGTTTACCTGAGCTGGCAGCCCAATGCGCGGATCTACAGCCATGAAGGTGCCGCCCAGCATTTACCGCCGGGACTTGGCGACCCAGCGCTGGCCAGTGACCAATTGCTCTTCGAGCACCTGGTCGAGACAGGCCGCCTGGACCTGGCTCAAGTCCGTCAACTCGATTGCTGGTTGTCCGGCCGGTTGCGCCGGGCCGCGATCAGCCATGGCCAGGTATTTGATCTGGCCTTGCAGCCGGGGCAGCCGGGCTTGTTGCTGGTGGAAGTGCGCGAGGGCGTGAGTCTCGACTGGCTGGGCTGGGTGCAGGATTTGCTGACGACGCTGCTGAGCAGCGTCAACGGCCTGCTGCGGGGTTCGCCACTGCTGGGTCACGATCCGCAACCGAGCCTGCTGCTCGATGCGCAAGGTCGACCGCTGGAGTTCAACGCGGCACTGATGGCGCTGCTCGCCGAGAAGTCACTGACCGATGTGTTGGGCTTTTTACCGGTCAATCATCGGGTGCTGGTTCGTGCTTGCCTGGACCAGCAACGCGCCGTCGAAGGCGTCGAGGCTCAGTTTGAAACGCAGATCCTGATCTGGACGTTCATTCCCGATCCCCTGGACAACCGGGTGCTCGCCCGTTGCCGCGACGCCACGGCTCAAGTGCTGGCGGAGCGTGAAGCGAGCACCGCACGACGTCTGTACCGTTTGATCATCGAAAACACGACCGACCTGATTTCCCGTCATACACCGCAAGGGCGCGTTATCGATGCGTCACCGGCCTCCTGGACCTTGCTCGGTTACTGGCCCGAAGAGTTGCGCGGGCAAATGGCCCAGGGCCTATTTCACGGCCAGGATCTGGCCGCTCTCGTGCAGCGCGCGCGCGACGCGCTGGAGCAGGATGGTTATCACACCATGACGTATCGCATTCGCCATCGCGACGGCCATTACCTGTGGTTCGAAACGGCCAGCCGGGCGATCCGGGAAACCTACACCGGGGCGGTGGTCGAAATCGTCAGTGTATCCCGGGACATCACGGCTCGAGTGCAGGCCGAGGAGAACAAGCGACGTCTGGCCGAAGTGGTCGAGGCCAACATCGATCCGGTGTTGTTCATCGCTCCCGAGGGCCAGGTCACTTACCTCAATCCAGCCGCGCGACACATCCTCGGGATTGATGAGCAACAACCCATGCCGGCCCTGACCGCGTTGTTCGCAAGCGGCGACCTTGCGCGCCTGCAACGCGATGGCTGGAGGCGCGCCGAGCGCGACGGCGTCTGGAGCACCGATGCGCGGTTGCAACCGCCGGGCGGCGGCACATCGGTGCCGGTGTCGCTGGTACTGTTGGCGCACCGCTCCACTGGCGGCGAGCGTTATTACTCATTGGTCGCCCGCGACATGACCGAGCGCGAGCTGCGGGAAGTGCAACAGCGCCGTCATCAGGACGAACTGGCACACACTGCACGGCTGGTCACACTCGGTGAGCTGGCCTCGGGGATCGCCCACGAAATCAACCAGCCGCTGGCTGCCGTGGTCAATTATGCGAATGCAAGCCAGCGCTATCTACAGACACTGGATTCCAATCCCCAGGCCGCGGCAAGAGTGACCCAGGGTCTGGAACGCATTACCCATCACGCCACCCACGCCTCCGAAGTGATCCGGCGCTTACGCTCCTTTTTGCGCAAGGGACAGCGTCGCATGCAGGCGCTGAACTTGACCGACGTCGCCCGCGAAGCCGTGCGTTTGTGTGCCTGGGAAGCAAGCAATTGCCAAGTGACAATCGAGGATCGACTACCGGATAATCTGACTCCCGTTTATGCCGACCGCGTGTTGCTGGAACAGGTGCTGCTCAATTTGTTGCGCAACGCCATCGACGCCAACCGTGAGCAACATCCCGGGCAACCCTCTCTGATCGTGATGGCCGTGGAGCATGGCAGTGGCGCCTGCGTGGAAATCAGTGTGCGAGACCAGGGGCCGGGCGTCAGCGAGCCGGAACTGGAGCAGATATTTACCCCGTTTTACACCAGCAAGGCCGATGGCCTGGGGCTCGGTCTGTCCATGAGCCGTAGCATCATCGAGGGTTTCGGTGGCGAATTGAATGCCCGGCGTCAACCTGTCGGGCTACTGATGTGTTGCCGCTTGCCGCTTGCCGGCCCAACAAAACAACAATAGGAATCAGGTAATGGCAGGTGTAACGGAGCACGTTGTGTACGTGGTCGATGATGACCAGGGCATGCTCGAATCGACGGTCTGGTTATTGGAGTCAGTCGGGCTCAAGGCCTTGCCGTTTACCAGTGGTGTCGCATTCCTCGATGCCTGCGATGCAAGCCTCGATGCCTGTGTGCTGCTGGACGTTCGCATGCCCGGTATGGGCGGGTTGAACGTGCAGGAAGAAATGCGTGTGCGCCAACTGAACCTGCCGATCATCTTCGTCAGCGGGCATGCGGATGTGCCGATCGTGGTGCGCGCGTTCAAGGCCGGTGCCCATGACTTTATCGAGAAGCCCTACAACGAACAGCTGTTGCTGGACAGCGTGCAACAGGCGCTCAGCAACTGTGCCGCCAACCGTTCGGGCAACCAGGGCCACGAAGCCTTGCAGGCGCGCTTGCTGACCTTGACCCCGCGGGAGCGCGATATCCTGTTACCGCTGGTGCAGGGTTACACCACCCGCGAAATCGCGGAGCAACTGGGTGTGAGTGCAAAAACCATCGATCTGTACCGCGCGCGCGTCATGAAACGCATGCAGGCCAACACGTTGCCGGACCTGGTGGGCATGGCCATCGCGGCACAGATGGTCGATCCGCTGAAGTTGCGTTGACCGGTTGAATCCACAATCAAAAGCAGTCGTTTGGCAGTTGACTCAAGGATGCTTGCCCATCAAAAGCCCACGGGCTTCGGGGCCTCGCTCGGTTGCAGTCATCACTTTTTCTCCAGACAAAAAAAAGGTTCTTCACGCAATCCCGGGAAACTGTAGGAGCAAAAAAGCCCTGGAAAACATACCCAGGTTCTTGCAGGCCGTAGGAGGCTTAGCGCAAGAGTTCTGAGCGACTGAGTGCGGTCGGACAGCGACTGTACACCGTGATTGACCCAACCCCCGCGTTTGACATGGCCTATGTTCGCTAGCGAACAGACTACGCCGCGATGAATCATCCACACTCGTCGGTGGAATGCAGCGCCCGGCGGCGCAATGCCCCGCACACCTGGCCTGGCGTAGAACCGCCATCATTCCACAAGCGACCTGCCCTGCGCGGGTCGTACGAAGGAATTCATGCAAAATATCCTGACTCGCACAATGTCCAGCCTTTGGCGCTCACCGGCCATCTGGCTCAGGTGGAGTGCAGCACGGCACAAGTTCGAGTACGAGCCCATCCTGCGTGCCGACCTGTTCAATGCGCAGCAGATGGCAGACCACGGCATCGTGCTGGCACGCCAGCATGTGCTTGGGCGCCTTTCAAAAAAGGATGCCTTGCTGGGCCGACTGACTGACAACCAACTGCTTCTGGAGCGTAGCTGCGCAGCGCTCAAGTCCGTACAACTGTCCAGCCGACGCCCGACCCCGGCGGCGGAATGGCTGCTGGACAACTTCTACCTGATCGAAGAGAACATCCGTACCGCCAGGACCCACCTGCCCGACGGCTATAGCCGCGAGCTGCCACGCCTGGCCGAAGGCCCTTCGGCAGGCCTGCCGCGGGTCTACGACATCGCCCTGGAAACCATCGCGCACGGCGATGGCCGGGTCGATGCGCCCAGCCTGAACTGTTTCATCGCCTCTTATCAGACCATCACGCCGCTGACCCTGGGCGAACTATGGGCAATCCCGATCATGCTGCGCCTGGCGCTGATCGAGAACTTGCGGCGCGTGGCATCCCGCGTCATGGCCAACCGGGATGACCGCAACCTTGCCGATGACTGGGCCGATCGATTGATCGAAATGGCCGAGCGCGACGCCAAGAGCGTGGTATTGACCGTTGCCGACATGGCGCGATCGGCACCGCCGATGACGCCACCCTTCGTAGCAGAACTGGCGCGCCGTCTGCACGGACAAAGCGCCGCGCTGATATTGCCCATGGCGTGGATAGAACAAACGCTCGGTGAGTCCGGCCTGACGGTCGAACGCCTGGTGCAGATGGATGCCCAGCAGCAATCCGGTGACCAGGTGTCCATCAGCAACAGCATCGCCAGCTTGCGGTTACTGGCAGCGACCGACTGGCGCGAGTTCGTCGAGTTGCTCAGCCATGTCGAGCAGGTATTGTGCACGGACCCGGCAGGCATCTACGCGAACATGGACTTTGCCACCCGTGATCGTTACCGCCATGTGGTCGAACGCCTTGCCCGGCATTGCGTGCATTCCGAAACCAGGGTGGCACAAGCCACCCTCGAACTGGCCGCGAGCACACAGCCCACGGCCGGTGTCACCGGGCACGTGGGCTATTACCTGGTGGCTGACGGGCTGCTCAGCCTGGAGCAGGCACTGCATGCCAGCGTGCCGCTGCACGATCGATGGAAACGACTGCTGCAGAGCGCCCCGCTGAAGTTCTACCTGTGCCCTTCCCTGCTGCTGACACTGCTGCTGGCCTGGCCATTTCTCGGCAGTGCCTATCACAGCGGCACGCCACTGTGGTGCCTGGCCCTGCTCGCCGTGCCCGCGTTATTGATGACCAGCCGCCTGGCGATCGGGCTGGTCAACTGGCTGGTGACGCTCACGGTAGTCCCGTCGCTGCTGCCGCGCCTGGATTACAGCAAGGGCATACCGGCCGAGGCACGAACGCTGGTGGCGGTGCCGACGATGTTTGCCAACGCCGGCGACATCGAGGCGCTGGCGGAAGGCCTGGAAGTGCGATTCCTGGCCAATCGCGATGCCAACCTGCATTTTGCGCTGCTCAGTGACTTCATGGACGCCCCTGCCGAGGTGATGCCCGAGGATGCCGAATTGCTCGCCCTGGCGCGCCAACTGATCGAGGCGCTCAACCACAAATATGCCGATGGCCAGGTCGACCGGTTTTTCCTGCTGCACAGGCCCCGGCACTGGAACGCGACCGAGCGGGTATGGATGGGACATGAACGCAAGCGCGGCAAACTCGCCGAGCTCAACGCGTTGCTGCGAGGTAAAGGACAGCAGCGCTTTGCATTGATCGTCGGTGATGTCGCGCCACTGGAATCGGTGCGCTTCGTCATCACCCTGGATACCGATACCTTGCTGCCCCGGGATGTCGCGCGTCAGTGCATCGGTGCGATGATGCACCCCCTGAACCATCCGGTATTCGATGAGCAGAGTGGCAAGATCGTCAGCGGCTACGCCATCCTCCAGCCACGCGTGGGGATCAGCCTGCCCAGCACGGCACGCTCGACCTACGCCCGCCTGTTTGGCAGCGATGCGGGTGTCGATCCCTATACCCGTGCCGTCTCCGATGTTTATCAAGACCTGTTCCAGAACGGTTCCTTCATCGGTAAGGGCATCTATGCCGTCGACGCCTTCGAACAGGCACTCGAGGGCTGTCTGCCCGACAACCGCATCCTCAGCCATGACCTGATCGAAGGCTGCTATGCCCGCTGCGGGCTGCTCAGCGATGTACAGCTGTATGAGGAATACCCGTCTCGCTACAGCGCCGATGCCAAGCGCCGACACCGCTGGATTCGCGGAGACTGGCAAGTGCTGTACTGGGCCTCGCCGTGGGCACCGAAACCTCAGGGAGGATTTGCGCCCAACCTTCTGAGCAACCTTGCCCGCTGGAAGATTTTTGACAATCTGCGCCGCAGCCTGGAGCCAGGCGCCTTCCTGGCCATGCTTGCATGGGGCTGGCTGGGTTCGAGCGAGGCCGTCTCCTGGACATTGGCGGTGGTCATCCTGGTATTTCTCCAACCCTTGCTGCAGTCGGTATTGGCACTGGTACAGAAAGCCGCCGATATTCCACTGGGGCAACACCTGAGTGCGGCATTACGGACCTCCGGCCAGCATTTCATGCGCGCGCTGTTGTCGATTGTCTGGTTACCCTCCGATGCGTTGTTGAGCCTGGATGCGATTGGCCGCTCACTGTGGCGCATGCTGATCAGCAAGCGCCGCCTGCTGCAATGGCAACCGTCTCGTGAGGTGGAGCGTTCCAGTGGCAACGCGCTGTCCGGCATGTATAAAAGCATGTGGATTGCCCCTGCGCTGGCGCTGACTCTATTCGCGGCCCTGCTCCCCTCTCCTTACGTACTCGCACTGGCCGCACCCTTGTTGCTGGTGTGGCTGGTGAGCCCGGCGATTGCCTGGTGGATCAGCCTGCCGACAACCCCGGCGGGGTTTGACCCGACAGTGCAAGACCTGCGCTTCCTGCGCATGCTGTCACGCCGGACCTGGGCGTTCTTCGATCGGTACGTGGGGCCCGAGGACAACTGGTTGCCGCCGGACAACGTCCAGGAGATACCCAAGCCAACCATTGCCCATCGCACCTCACCGACCAACATGGGCATGGCCTTGCTCTCGCACCTGGCGGCCCACGATTTCGGTTATCTGAGTAGCGGGCGCCTGCTTGAACGCGTCACGGCCACGCTTGAGTGCATGGCCGGCCTTGAGCGTCACCATGGGCACTTCTACAACTGGTACGACACCCAGTCACTCCTGCCGCTGGCGCCTCGGTATGTGTCCACCGTGGACAGCGGCAACCTGGCGGGCCTGCTGCTCACCCTGCGACCGGGGCTGCTGGGGTTGGTCGACACGCCCCTTTTCGATCAACGCCCCCTCAGCGGTCTGGGCGACACCCTCGATGTGCTGCAGCAGGCATTACAGGAAGGGCACCTCGATGACCGCGCCGTGCTTGAACTGCGCGCGAAGGTGGCGTCGGCGATTGTCCAGGACACCCCGGACAACCTCCTGCAAGTACTCGATCTGGCGGATGCCTTGGCAATCGACACGGCGGCCACCGCTGCTGAAGAAGCACACTATTGGTTGCAGGCATTGCAGGCGCAGTGTGCGGATCTGCGGGCAGAACGACTGCGTTTCGAGCTGCCGTTGGCACCCGCCCAGGCACCGACACCGACACCGACACCCGCACTCAGTCTGCGGCAAATGGCCGAGCTGGACTGCACGCTGTGGCTGCCCGCCGATCAGGCGCAAGTGCAGGCGGTACAATGCCTGGCTCGCGCACGAATCAGCCAACTTGAGCGCCTGGCCGAGTTGTCCGTGTCACTGGCGAGCATGGACTTCACCTTCCTCTACGATGCTCAACGCGACCTGTTCTCGATCGGCTACAACGCCGACGAGCGCAGGCTGGACAACGGTTATTACGACCTGCTCGCGTCAGAGGTTCGCCTGACCAATTTCGTGGTCATCGCCCAGGGCCAGCTGCCGCAACAGGCCTGGTTCACCCTCGGGCGCTTGCTCAGCAACAATCGGGGGGTACCGGTACTGCTTTCCTGGTCCGGATCGATGTTCGAGTACCTGATGCCAAACCTGGTCATGCCCAGCTATGAAGGTACGCTGCTGGAGCAGACATGCCGTGCGGCCGTGGCCTTGCAGATCGAGCATGGCAACCTGTTGGGCATCCCCTGGGGCGTGTCCGAGTCGGGTTACAACACCCTGGATGCCCACTTCAATTATCAGTATCGGGCGTTCGGTGTTCCAGGCCTTGGTCTCAAGCGCGGGTTGGCCGAAGATACCGTGATTGCGCCGTACGCCAGCGCCCTGGCGCTGATGGTCGAGCCGCAAGCCGCCTGCCGCAACCTGCAACGCCTGGCGGCCCAAGGGTCGGCCGGTCGCTATGGCCTGTACGAAGCAGTCGACTACACCGAGGCACGCCTGCCACGCGGCCAGCGCTATGCGATCGTGCGCTCGTTCATGGCGCACCATCAGGGCATGAGCCTGCTGGCCTTGACCAGCCTGCTGCTGGACCGGCCCATGCAGCGACGCTTCGAGTCGATCCCGGCCTTCCAGGCGACCATCCTGTTGCTGCAGGAGCGCGTCCCGAAAACCGCCGCACCTTACCTGCATGCAACCCTGGCACCTGCCACAGATGAAAGCGGACGCGCGCAGGAAACCAGGCTGCGAGTGTTCGCCGATCCCGGGCGCAAGCGCCCCGCCGTCCAGCTACTGTCCAACGGCCGTTACCACGTCATGCTCAGCAGTGCCGGCGGCGGTTACAGCCGCTGCAACGACATCGCCGTGACCCGCTGGCATGAAGACGCGACCTGCGACAACTGGGGCATGTTCTGCTACCTGCGCGATGTCAGCAGCGGCGTATTCTGGTCCTCGGCCCATCAGCCGACCCGGCACCGGCCAGAAAGCCATGAAGCGATTTTCAGCGATGCCCGGGCCGAGTTTCGGGTTCGCGAGCTCGACTTCGATACCCACACCGAGATCGTCGTGTCCCCCGAAGACGATATCGAACTGCGCAGGCTGCACATCACCAACCGCGGTCGCGTGCGCCGTAGCGTGGAGATCACCACCTACGCCGAGGTGGTCCTGGCGCCGGCAATCAGTGATGCCATGCACCCGGCCTTCAGCAACCTGTTCGTGCAGACCGAATTGTTGCCGGCGCTGCAGGCCATCGTCTGCACCCGCAGGCGCCGCTCCAGTGAGGAAGCCGTCCCCTGGATGTGCCACCTGCTGGCCGCCCATGGCGTGGACATCGACGCCATTTCCTACGAGACCGATCGAGCGCGATTCATCGGCCGCGGACGCAACGTTTCAGCACCGGCGGCGCTCGATGGCAATGTCGAGCAGTTGTCCGGCACCGCAGGCTCGGTGCTGGACCCGATCGTGGCCATCCGCTGCCGTATCACCCTGGAACCCGGACAAACGGCGACCATTGACCTGGTGACCGGCATCGCGGACAGCCGTGAGGACTGTCTGTACCTGATCAATAAATACCGCGACCGGCACCTCGCCGACCGCGTCTTCGACCTGGCATGGACCCACAGCCAGGTGTTGCTACGCCAACTCAATGTCTCGCTGGAAGATGGGCGCCTGTTCGAACAGATGGCCTCTTCGATCCTCTACGCCAATGCCTCGTTGCGCGCGGAAAACAGCGTCCTGATGGCCAACCGACGCAATCAATCGAGCCTCTGGGGCCAGGCGATCTCCGGCGACCTGCCCATCGTTCTGCTGCAGATCGCAACCGTCGACAACATCGAACTCGTGCACCAGATGGTCAAGGCCCATGCCTACTGGCGGCAAAAGGGGCTGATGGTGGACCTGGTCATCTGGAACGAAGACCAGGCCGGCTATCGCCAGCAACTCCAGGACTTGATCATGGGGGTGGTGACGTCCGGCAGCGAAGCTTCGCTGATCGACCGTCCCGGGGGCATTTTCGTGCGTCCCGCCCAGCAGTTGTCGAACGAGGACCGTACGCTGATCCTGTCGGTGGCGCGCCTGGTGCTGAGCGAAGGCAACGGCAGCATTGCCGAACAGGTACATCGGCGTCACGCAAGCCCGGCCTACTCGGCATTCGTGCCCACGCTCAAGCGCCAGGCAAAGGCAACGGCGGCCGCTGCCCTCCCCGCCATCGAAGGTTTGCTCCTGGGCAACGCCTATGGCGGCTTCGGTGCCGATGGCAGCGAGTATGTCATGACCTTGCAGCCGGGAAGGCCGACGCCGGCGCCATGGGCCAACGTGTTGGCCAACCCGCACTTCGGTACGGTAATTTCTGAAAGTGGGGGCGCTTACACCTGGATGGAAAACGCTCACGAATTTCGCCTGAGCCCTTGGCATAACGACCCGCTCACCGACGCCAGCGGCGAGGCGATCTATGTGCGCGATGAAGAGACCGGGCATTTCTGGTCGGTGACGCCACAGCCTTGTCCCGGTACTGGCGCGTACCGCACCCGGCACGGCTTCGGCTACAGCGTCTTCGAGCACGATGAAGACGGTATCCACACCGAGTTGTGGGTGTACGTGGCGCTGGATGCTTCGATCAAGTTCTCGCACTTGCAGATTCGCAACCGTTCAGGCCGCGCCCGGCGCCTGTCGACGACCTGCTATGTCGAGTGGGTGCTGGGCGACTTGCGCAGCAAATCGGCGATGCATGTGGTGACGGAAGCCGACCCCAGCAGCGGCGCATTCTTCGCCAGGAACGCCTATTCGATCGAGTTTTGCGAACGGGTGGCGTTCCTCGATACCGACTCGACCGCCACCAGCATCAGCGGCGATCGCACCGAGTTCATCGGCCGCAATGGCAGCCTCAAGGCACCTGCCGGTCTACAGCAGGCACGCCTGTCGGGCCGAACCGGCGGCGGCATGGATCCCTGTGCGGCGATTCAGGTGGCCCTCGACCTCGACAACGGTGACGACCAGGACGTGGTCTTCCGCCTCGGTGCCGCCAGGGATACGACCTCGGCCCTGCGCCTGGTTCAACAGTACCGTGGCCTGGGGGCGGCCACCGCAGAACTCGAGGCGGTACGCGAGCAGTGGCGTTCGCAGCTGGGCGTGATTCAGGTCCAGACCCCCGACCCGAGCATCGATGTCATGGTCAATGGCTGGCTGATGTACCAGGTGATCGCCTGTCGCTTCCAGGCCCGCAGTGGTTATTATCAGTCCGGTGGGGCCATCGGCTTTCGCGATCAACTGCAAGACAGCATGGCGATGATCCATGCCGATCCCGCCAGCGTACGTGGCCATTTGTTGCTGTGCGCAGCCCATCAATATGCCGAAGGCGACGTGCAACATTGGTGGCACCCGCCGCTCGATCGGGGTGTGCGCAGTGGCTGCTCGGACGATTACCTGTGGCTGGCGCTAGCGACCAGCCACTATGTCAGCGTCACCGGCGACCTCAGCGTGCTGGCCGAACCCGCGGGTTACCTTGAAGGCCGACCGCTCAATGTCGGGGAAGAGTCCTATTACGACCTGCCGGGCAAGTCGCACCTCGAAGAAAGCCTTTATCAGCATTGTGTACGCGCCATCGAACACGGCCTGCAGCGCGGCAGCCACGGCCTGCCCTTGATGGGCACGGGCGACTGGAACGACGGAATGAACCGGGTCGGCCATCTGGGCCAAGGGGAAAGCGTGTGGCTGGGCTTCTTCAGCTTTGACGTGTTGCAGCAGTTTGCCATCACTGCCCAATTGCATGGCGACCCTATCTTCGCACAGCGTTGTACCCGGCAGGCCGCCTTGCTGCAGGCCAGTCTGGAGGAGCATGCCTGGGACGGTTCATGGTACCGGCGCGCCTGGTTCGACGACGGCCAGGTCCTGGGCTCGGCCCACAATGACGAATGCCGCATCGACTCGATCTCGCAAAGCTGGTCGGTACTGTCGGGGGCCGCCTCGCCAACGCGGCGCCGCACAGCCATGGCGTCACTCGAGAAGCATCTGGTACGGCCCGACACAGGCGCGGTCCTGCTGCTCGATCCGCCCTTCGACACAGGCTCGCTCGAGCCCGGCTATATCAAGGGCTATGTGCCGGGCGTACGGGAAAATGGCGGCCAGTACACCCATGCCGCCGTCTGGGCCGGCATGGCGTTTGCCGAGCTTGGCGACAATGTCAGGGCCTGGCGGTTGCTCAACATGATCAACCCCGCCGGCCATGAAGTCGCCAAGCGGCTCGAAACCTACAAGGTCGAGCCCTATGTCATGGCTGCCGACGTCTACGGCACACCGCCCCATGCGGGCCGTGGGGGCTGGACCTGGTACACCGGGTCGGCTGGCTGGACGTACCGGTTCATCGTCGAGTCATTGCTCGGCGTGCGGCGGGTCGGGACTGCATTGCATATCGTACCGCTGCTGGCGCAGGGCTGGCTTGGCTACACGCTGCGCTACCGCTATGGGGCGACGCATTACCAGATCCATGTACGCCCCGGCACGAGTACCACGGCTTCGATCACGCTGGACGGCGAGCTGCTGGGCAATGACGCGCTGGAATTGCTCGATGACGGCACAGAACATCAGGTCGTGGTGACATGCCCGGTAAAAGCGCACCAACCCGAAACCCCTGGGTGGGACAGAACCGTCGAAGCCGATCTTGAGCGCTGAGAGACAGCGCTCCTGGCGGGCCTGGATTCAGAGTGGATGACTCGGGCCCTGGTGGTGCGGCTGCACGGCCTCGCCCAGTTTGATGTGTACGGGCGGGTTGGCAGCCTGCCCGGGCTTGTCATGCCGGGGGATCGGCGTGCTCTGTGGCTGTTTCGCAGTGGGCTTGCCTGGCCCCTGGCGAAGATTCGGGTCAATGTGCTTGCTCATGACAACCTCCAACGTTCGGCGCTGCAGATGCAGCGTCGCTCCCTTGAGCATGGCAGATGGCAGCAACTGCTTCGGTGCGCTGCCCCGCATAGCGCGCTTTGGAGTAACCTGTCCCCCTCAGGGAATTCTCCCTCGAAGGGTGGCTGATATGTTTGCTGTACCCAAGCCACAACAGAACTACCTGCTGGCAGCGCTTCCGGCGCCGGCGCTGGATCGCCTGCTCCCCCACCTCGAACTGGTCGAGCTGCCACTGGGCAAAGTGCTCTATGAGTCCGGCGGCGCCCTGCGGCATGTCTACTTCCCCACCGACTCCATCGTGTCGCTGTTGTATGTGATGGAGAACGGCGCCTCGGCCGAGATTTCGGTGGTCGGCAATGAAGGCCTGATCGGCGTTGCAGTCTTCATGGGCGGCGAAAGCACACCCAGCCGCGCCGTTGTGCAAAGTGCCGGGCATGCTTACCGGTTACCCGGCCAACAACTCAAGGACGAGTTCAACCGCCATGAAGAAATGCTGCTGCTGATGCTGCGCTACACCCAGGCCCTGATCACGCAAATGGCCCAGACGGCGGTGTGCAACCGCCACCACTCCATCGACCAGCAGCTGTGCCGCTGGTTGCTGTTGTCACTCGATCGCCTGCAAGGCAATGAACTGACCATGACCCAGGAGTTGATCGCCAACATGCTGGGTGTACGCCGCGAAGGCGTGACCGACGCCGCCGGCAAGCTCCAGCGCCTGGGTGTCATCGAATACAGTCGGGGACACATCAAGATCCTGGACAGGGCCCGGCTCGAGGCGCTGAGTTGCGAATGCTACGCCGTGGTCAGAAGGGAAACAGAACGATTGCTGCCCTACTTTCCCTGGCCGACGTGACTCGTGAAGGCCTGTCGGGACGCCCCGGTCAGGCCACAACGACCGCTTTTTGTTTGATTTCTGCCAGGTGTAACGGGCAGAAATCGGCCAGGGGCGGCCCTTGGGCGACCTATAAGCCCATCAATTTCTGCATTAACTGAAGTTCGGCTCAGTCAACACATTGAGCCCTGACGGACGCAATCGCATGCGAAAAAGATAATCACGAAGATTTGATGTTTTTTTCAGCCATTGCGCACTTTCGGGCACGCGTTCCAAATAATCGAGCATAGGCGTCAGGATGGCGTCCGCCATGCTGTAGTCCGCCCCGCAGAAAAATTGCTGACCGTCCAATTGCTTCGCCAACAGCCCAAGTGTCTGGATAACCATTGGCTCAGCGATAGCCACGGCGTCTCTATCGATAGGACGTGCCGGCTGCGCAGGAGTAACCAGCAATAAAAGATAACGACGTATCAGTCGATCATCGGCATACATCGCCAAGGTAGCGGACCACTGATCGACCTTCACCTTCTGGGCCAAGTCAGCGGGCCTTGGAGAAGTATGCGCAAAGGCTTCATCCAGGTAGCGGCAAATGGTGGTTGTTTCAATGACGCTCCGCTCTCCATGCAGCAATACCGGGACCTTGCCAAAAGGATGCAGTGCCATGTGTTCAGGGCTGTGGAACCTGATCGTATTACCATCCACGTGCATCCCGTGTGTGTAATCCAGCGCTTTCTCTTCGCAGTAAAGTCTGACACTACGTAGGAAGGTGCTGAATCCAGGTCCCAGTATGTGCAATCTCATGTGTAGCTCCTTGAGGGAAGAGTCGGCAATTCTGGTCGGTATGACTTTATGATCAAGAACATAAAGTCCCGTTTTGTCATACTCCATCTCACGCTTTACTGAGGAGAAGACGTATGCCCTGGCCTGCTACACAGCGCGCAACCACTCGACAGATGATTCTGGATAGCGCAGCGCGACTCTTCGCACTGCAGGGTTTCGAAAAAGTTAGTATCGACTCAATAATGGAGAGTGCGGGATTGACCCGGGGGGCCTTCTATAGTCACTTCGCATCCAAAACGGAGCTTTACACCGAAGCTGTCAGAAATGCCGCGAACGCGGGGGGCGCGATACTCGAAGAGGCTGGTAAAGATGGTTTGCAGCAGGTAGTGAAAGACTATCTGCGCATGGACCATCGGGATGCAAGCCGCATGCACTGTCCGTTAGCCTTCATGGTCAATGATGCTGCTCAGCAGGACGGAGCCATCAAGGAGAGCTACACCCAAGTGCTCGCAGCTTTCATCACACGTCTAGAATCCGGACTGAAATCGACGATAGAGACGAATACACGCCAACATGCCCTGCAAATTGCCGTAGGGATGATTGGTGGCTTGGCACTGGCTCGAGCGGTGGCCGATGACCAATTAGCGCAAGAGATTCTCACAGCCTGTCAACAGGGATGTTTGCAACTCGTTGAGCCATGACATGCCATAACAAACGTCATTACCAAGACTATTGAAGATGAGCCTTCCAGCATGGGAAGAGCATCATCTGCGGATGCACAACCAATCACACAGATACCTGGCAGTGAAATCGCGTCCCCTGTCATTGAACGTAATATTTCATCATCTTCTACGACGAGCACTGTGGGAGGCATGGTTAAGATTCCTAAACCTTCAACGTTCGTGTTGTCACAGAAAGTAATCGCTTCGGGCACCTGACAAGGGGTATTTCGCGCCGGATCCATTGCCGATCTTCGGCATTCCGCTAGCCTGACTCTATCGAACAAATTTTTCTGACTGATGCCTTCATCATCAATGGGACGCTCGAGGATTGCTATGCGACTTTCAGATTTCATCCTCGAAAACCAGGAGCCTATTCTGCAAGCGTGGGAGGAGTTCGCCAGGTCCGTGGACACCCCGATGCCAGCTATGGGGCCGCTAGGTCTCAGAGACCATGCCGAGTTCATTTTGAGGAGTGTGGCACTCGATATGTGCACCTCTCAAACCCCTCAAGAACAGATCGACAAATCCCATGGGCTCGGGCCTGTAATAGATGATGAATCGGCCGCTCAAAGTCATGCCATTACGCGCCTCATGGCGGGGTTCACCCTAGACCAAATGGTTTCAGAATATCGCGCCCTCAGGTCGAGCGTACTCAGACTCTGGCTGACCCAAGGATATTCAGGGGAAGACCATCAAATTCTGGACATGATCCGATTCAACGAGGCAATCGATCAGGCGCTTGTCGAGTCCATAGCAGCGTATGGACAAGCGGTGGAGACGACTCGAAAAACAGTATTGGGCGTGCTGGGACACGACCTTCGCACACCATTGGGTGCTGTGACGCTGGGTGCCGATCTGTTGAGGCAAACGGAGGAGCTGGGCACTCGTGGACAAAGAATAATTGCGCAAATTACTACAAGCGCTCAAACCGCCAACCAGATGGTGAATGACCTGCTGGACCTGGCACGCTGCAACCTGGGCACTGGAATCCCGGTACGACCGGA
The DNA here is from genome assembly GCF_002934665.1 of Pseudomonas laurylsulfatiphila. Classification (GTDB taxonomy): domain Bacteria; phylum Pseudomonadota; class Gammaproteobacteria; order Pseudomonadales; family Pseudomonadaceae; genus Aquipseudomonas; species Aquipseudomonas laurylsulfatiphila. The sequence continues at coordinate 633,094 of NZ_NIRS01000002.1, forward strand.
AAAAACTGACCTGACGTCTGTTTGCCAGTCAGTCGTGGATGAGCTCGCCACCGCGCACCCAAACGCACAAATCATTTTCACCGACTCGGGAACGGTAACCGGCCAGTACGACCCATCACGCATGGCACAGGTTTTCTCGAATCTCATTGGCAACGCCGTGCGACACGGCAAAGTGCAGTCTCCAATTAACGTCACCCTGAATGGGGATGGCGCCACCGCTTGCTTTTGCGTGCAAAATTACGGAGAGCCTATTCCACCCAACGCCCTCGCCTCTCTCTTTAATCCGAACAGGCGTTTCTCCAAGTACTCCCAGGGAGAAAAAGGAGCATCATCTGGCCTCGGGCTGGGATTATTCATAGCGGCTCAGATTGTCGAGGGCCATGGAGGAAAGATAGAGGTCGAGTCGACACTGGTGCAGGGCACAATTTTCCGTGTGAATTTGCCCATTCGCTAATATCCATGGTTCTGTCGTTCAAGTACTGCCGAATCTGTCGTGCTTATGGTGAACGGCTGTGAGGCTGGTTTGCCTGAACCAAGAAGATCCGAGGATGCTCCGCGGAGCTCGGAAGCATTGATGCGCAACCCGCTCGGTATGCAAACAGTGGTACCGGTGCTGCTCGATGAAGCAGAACCGAAGCCCCCAATCTGCCGTGTTATACAGAGATCGTAGCTAGTGCGCATACATTGGCAGGGAATACTCGGAGCCCGACGATGCCATTGAGAAAAGCAAGTGCCCTCTTATCCGCCTTTTTTGTATTCACGACAACGGGCTGCCAACCCTCCAACGTTCAGCCGTTATCAATCACTGGAGATGCCTCAGCACGGTCTCAATCGGCGTGTCAAAAGGAGGATTTCATCTGGAATTACAAGATTGTGCCTTCGGTCTACGGTTCTGAACTCCCAGCGCTGACTGCGCCAAGCATCGGCGATACCTTAACCTTGGCAATGTCGAGTTTTACGGTTAAGTCGCTGACTGCGCAAGGAGATGAGCTGGAGCAAGGGCGGCGAAAATTGGTGCATGCATATGGTGCAGAGGCGCGCTTCCGGTTTGTGGCGAACCATGCAGTGGAGAGTAGCTATACCGGCATCTTCCAAAGCGGCACCGACTGCGTGATTGGTCGTCTTTCGTTGGCGACCAAGCCGACGGATACCCACTCTGTGCCAGCCTTGGCTTTGAAGTTTTTCATTGACGGTAATCACCCGTCGGTCAATTTACAGGTTATGAATTCCATCGATGGCCAAGAGAGATACAATTTCTTCGAGAAGACTTTCAGCAACATCATTCCACCCGCAGGCTCTTTTTCGACGCGCTTACTCGCCGGTTTCTTTGAACGGGCAGCCATACGTTTTGGGGCTAGAGATTCAGACCCCGGTCACTTGACCGTTGAGCATCTGGCCGATATTAACGTCGATGGCTCTGAAGTGGCTGCGCCAAGGGCGCCTTACCAACTTCTTTTTAAGCCGCGGCCGGCAGCAACTGCTCGCTTCAACGGGGTGACAATGCAGGATGACTTTCGGATAAGGTTGACTGACTTCCCTGTCGGAGAGGTGCTGTACGACGTTTACGCCTTGGATAAAGGCGAGACGGTCGAGCAGGCTAAACTTTTAGGTCAACTGGTTCTAAATTCCAGGATCGTGGCGTCTCGGTATGGCGACGAAAAGCTCTACTTTCAACACAATATGCAAAGATAATTCCGCCGTTGGACAACGGCAGCTTTGGCTCGTTTTCTGCCGGTCATGCCCATTAAGCGTTCTGGTCCAAAATCAATGAAGCTGCCGTTGCCTCTGTAGTTCCCTCTTCAGCCAGGTGCGTGCCGGTTGTGCGCCTTCTGGACATCGCACCTCATAGGCTCGGCCACTCATACTGCTTCTAGTGGCAGCAAGATCGATGAAGTCTTCTGCGCTGTTCACCATATTCTTGCCTTCGAGATAATTCAGCTTCTTCTCCAGATGCGCCCGAGCCCGGGGACCAGAGAATTCGTCCCCGTTACGCACAAACTGACATTCACTATGCTCGACAAAGTCCAGCAAGCCCTTTATCTCTTGAGTGGTTTGAGGTGTGGCTTGAGCCTGCACATTGGTTACGATTGCGATAAGGCTGATACCAGTTGCCATCATGAACTGGCTGATGGGCCTGGTCGCCGCTCCTATCCACATACACATGATTCATCCTCGTGCTGAAAGTGGAATGAATGTAGCAACCTCCAACAGCTACTACCTGTGCCAAGGGCTTTGCGAAACTCTTCGTCGATGTGTTTTTGTTGCTGCGCCGGCAAGTCATGTGCGCTGTATATCGCAAAGCCCAAAAATACGATGAACGTCCGTAAAATCAGTTCGAGCCCGAACCTGATCCAGAATGAATCGTCCATACCATGCAGCCCGATGATAGTCCTTGAGTTGTACTGCCTGTAAACGTCTAATGAAATCGAAGGCCACCTTGCTATCGTTATCCTGGGTGGGTTAGTGACCTCGCGCACGCGTTGCACGTTGGAAGCGTTGAAAGGTGGGAGGTCGCATCGTTAGCCGCGTCACGCCCCCTCCCCTGTAATCGAAGAAAACGAAACCCGACTTGGCCAAGGCGATCAGCGTTGCGTCCTTGGGGCGCGTGATGCGGAAAATGATATCGCCGCCGTATTTGTTGAAGTCCATCAGGCCGACCTCAAACAGCAAAACATCGCGTGCGTGGGCTTCAGCGCTGTAGACCGTGGCCAGATCGGTGACGATGATGTCGTCGGCGTTTACGTCGTATTCGAACAGCATCCTTGCCCGAGCCTCGGAAATCATCGAGATCATCGAGTCGTTTGCCAGGTGTTTTGCCGTGTTGATGTCGGTGACCCTTACGGTCATTTGCGTGGTGAACACATACTGATCATCGGGAAATGCAAGTTGCAGTCGGGCCATGTCTTGCTCTCGTCGCTTGGCGAAACAGCGGGCGGAATCAACCGCCCGCAAATGGGATTTACTGGGCCGGTTTAAGCTGCTGCACCTGTTGCATGACCTTCGCTGCCTTGAGCGTCTGGTAGTTGATGTTCGCAGGGTTGAGATTGACGCCTTCCTGGAACGGATACTGTGACAGCGTGGCGAGAAACTTCTGGACCTTGTCCTGTACCGGCACGAACAGCCAGGCCTGATCCCCCATCCAGCGTGCGTACATGCGTGACTCGTAGGGCGCCGTTTCGTAGGGATCAGCTTTCAGGTTGGTGATGATCGGCATATTGCTGACCTTGCGCGAACCTGACGCGACACCGCCTTCGACGTTGGCGAAACTCACCTTCCAGTCACGCCAGCGCAGTGCATTCAACTCACCGCCCATGCCGAAATAGAAGTACTCCTCACGGGGGCTCTCCTTCGCATCGCCTTTGAAGAACGGCAGGAAATCGTAACCATCGAGATGCACCCGGAATTGTTTGCCATTGAGGGTCATGCCCTTGGCCAGGTTCTCAGGAAGATTGGGCAGGCCCGCCGCAGTTGCCAGGGTTGGCATCCAGTCGTTATGCGCAATCAGCGTGTTGCTGTGACTGCCCGGCTTGAGGACACCCGGCCACTTCACCAGCAGCGGTACCCGATGCCCGCCCTCGAACGATGACCCTTTCTCGCCGTGAAACGGCGAGCTGCCTGATTCGGGCCAGGTTGCCTTCTGGGATCCGTTGTCGGTGGTGTAGATCACGATGGTGTTATCGGCGATACCGAGATCGTCGAGTTTCTTCAGCAACTGGCCGACCTGTTCGTCGTGTTCGACCATGCCGTCAGGATAAAGGCCGATCCCTGTCCTGCCATCCGAGCCTTCCTTCAGGTGAGTCCAGACGTGCATTCGCGTGCTGTTGAACCAGACGAAAAACGGTTTTTTTGCCGCATGGGATTTATCCATGAAATTTTCGGCGGACTGCACAAACTCATCGTCGATGGTCTCCATGCGCTTTCTGGTCAGTGGCCCGGTGTCTTCGATCTTGCCGTCTGCGTAGGAGTGGATCACCCCACGCGGGCCGTATTTCTTCCGGAACTCAGGGTCCTTCGGGTAGTAGTAGGTTTCCGGTTCTTCCTCAGCATTCATGTGATACAGGTTGCCGAAAAACTCGTCAAAACCGTGTTTGGTCGGCAGGTGTTCGTCACGATCACCGAGGTGGTTCTTGCCGAATTGTGCGGTGGCATAACCCTGTTGTTTCATCGCATCGCCGAGGGTCGGCGCCCAATCCGGAATGCCATGGGGCGAACCCGGCATCCCGACCGTCAGCAGCCCGGTGCGAAACGGGTGTTCGCCGAGGACGAACGCAGCGCGCCCGGCAGTGCAGGTTTGCTCACCGTAGGCATGGGTGAACAAGGTGCCTTCCCTGGCGATACGGTCGATGCTGGGCGTCTCGTAGCCCATCAACCCCTGGTTGTAGGCGCTGATATTGCTGACGCCGATATCGTCGCCAAAGATCACCAGGATATTCGGTTGAGGTGCAGCCTCGGCCAGCGCGATGCCTCCAAACAGCGGGACAGCCACCAACGCAATGCGTAGCAAGCATTGTCGAGCACTCAGCATTTCTTGTTCTCCGATCAACGAACTGTGGCAACAGAGCAGCGAAACAGCCCGGCCTGGGCTTGATCGCACTGATTGAATGCCACTGTTGTTCACAACCGGACGATGATCGGTAGCACCATCGGACAAATTGTATTCATGCCCGGTGATATGACCCTGGTTGATGACGGCCTATCGCGGGGGCTGATCGCAATCTACTTTGTGGTGGCAGGCCGCTATGGGTCGGATGCAGCCGTACGTCAACGCAAGTCCCAAGACCGGTTACAAGGGGTATAACTATCAGAACAAAAGGCGCCTGCGGCGCGGAGCGATGTGATGAGTTCCAGAGCATGGCGATGGGCTCGCAAGAGCCTTCTTGGCGGCATCGGGCTGGCCTTGCTGGTCGCTCCACTGTGCGCCAGCGCCATGTACAAGTGCCAAGCCAGGGACGGAGCCATCAGCTACACCAGCCAAGCCATCGCCAGCGCCCGCTGCACTCGCGTCAATGGCATGGCGGGCGCCGGTGTCGGCGCCAAGACAACGGCCCTGCCACGGCTTGTGCAGGACGACAGCTCCGGCGCGGTGCGGGTTCGGGTGTTCACCTTCATCCACAGGGGTGTTCGTCAATATGTGAGCCGGCGCCCCGTCGGGATTTCCGCACGGGTCGATGTCCTTGAGCTCTATTACATCAAGGGCTGCTATCTATGCATGGCGCCGAAGGATTTCAAGGTCGCCTCACTGCGCCTGGACACCCAATCCTATCGGCGGGAGATCGAAGCCGCTTCGGGTCTTTATGGTGTCGACCGGGCGCTGGTCCGCGCAGTGATACATGCCGAATCGGCGTTTCGCCCCTACGCCATTTCCGAAGCCGGCGCCCAGGGGCTGATGCAGTTGATGCCCGCCACCGCCGAGCGCTTCGCCGTGGACAATCCGTTCGACGCACGACAGAACATTCGTGGCGGCGTGCGCTACCTGGCCTGGCTGCTCAAGCGCTTCAACGGCAACCAGGTGCTGGCGTTGGCAGGTTACAACGCCGGCGAAGCGTCCGTGGTCGAGTACAACGGAGTGCCTCCCTACGCCGAGACGCAATCCTACGTCACCCGAGTGCAGTCCTTGACCGAACGCTATCGCAACCATCGCTAGTACCGTAGGGCGCATAACCCGAAACAGGTAATACGCCGGACGGGGAATGACCCAAGCGATCTTCCACGCTCACCGGTCGCTATCGGCTGTGGATTCAACCGGTCGTTGCAACAGATTGGCTGAATCGTTCAGCGGGCGTTTCGCAATTCCGTGTTTTCCGAGGGCGGCTATTGAGCTGCCTTGGTTCTCCATCAGCAATTACGACGAATAGAGCTACGCTTGTCTGCAATGGAGGGACTTTGCGCAATCCTACATAGGGCAGCGGAGCCAAAAGACATGGGCATTGAACAGGATGTTTATCCTGCGGCTACCGTTCTGGTGGTCGATGACACGCCAGACAACTTGATGCTGATGACCGACCTGCTCAAGGACAGGTATCGGGTCAAGGCCGCCAACAGCGGCGAAGCGGCGTTGCGCGTGCTACAAAGTAATCCGCTGCCGGACCTGATCCTGCTCGACATCATGATGCCGGGGTTGTCGGGTCATGACGTGGCCCGGCAACTGCAGAAAGATCCGCGTACCCGCCAGATTCCAATCATTTTTCTCACTGCCCTGGCGTCAATGGAAAACGAAATCCAGGGCCTGGAGCTGGGCGCGGTCGACTACATCACCAAGCCGATCAGTCCGCCATTGGTCCTGGCCCGGGTGCAGACCCAACTGAAGATCAAGGCCGCGGCTGACTTCCTTCGCGATCAGAACGACTTCCTCGAACAGGAGGTCCAGCGCCGCACCCGTGAGGTGATGGCCATTCAGGACGTCACTATCCAGGCCATGGCTTCGCTGGCCGAAACCCGCGACAACGAGACGGGCAACCACATCCGCCGCACCCAACACTACGTCAAGCTGCTGGCTGAACTGTTGCGCGATCATCCGCGTTTCAGTCAATTCCTGAACGATGACAGCATCCGCCAGCTGTTCAGGTCGGCACCGCTGCATGATATCGGCAAGATCGGCATTGCTGATCACATCCTGCTTAAACCGGGGCGTTTCACCCCGGAAGAATTTGAAATCATGAAAACCCACACCACCCTGGGGCGCGATGCCATCCAGCGTGCCGAGGATCAGTTGGGCCTTTCGGTGGACTTTCTGCGCATGGCCAAGGAAATCGCCTACAGCCACCAGGAAAAGTGGGATGGCAGTGGCTACCCGCAGGGACTGGCTGGCGAAGAAATCCCGATGAGTGCCCGATTGATGGCGGTGGCAGATGTCTATGACGCGCTGATCAGTCGTCGTGTGTACAAGGCTGGAATGCCGCACGAACAGGCCGTGGAGATCATTCGGCAAGGACGCGCGATCCACTTCGACCCGGACGTCTGTGATGTTTTCCTTGCCAACGCCGAGCAATTCCATGTCATCGCCGAGCGTTTTGCGGACAGCGACCAGGACATGGCCCGGCTGGCCGACCTGCAACGCACTTCCCAGAAACCCTGAACGGTCAACACGCCGGGTTTACATCTACGGGGACCTACAATGACCAGAGTGCTCGCCCTGCTGGAAAAACTGCCCCTGCGCATCAAGTTGATCCTCGGTTTCGCGACGCTGGGGATGCTGGTTCTGGTGCTTGGCGTGCAGAGCCTGCGTACCCAGGATTTGCTGCAAACGGATATGCAGAGGCTGTACCAGCAAGAGTTGGCGGGCATCGAACCCTTGCAGGAAGCGCGGGTGCTAATGCCGCATCTCATGCAGGGGTTGCAGCATGCCGTCGGCAGCAACAGCGAAGATGATCGTATCAAGGGCGTCGAGCAATTTGGTGAGGCTCGACAACATCTTCAAGTGGCGCTGCTGCAGGTACAACCGACCCTCTGGCGCCAGGAAAACCTGGAGCGATTCGCCATGTTCGAGGTTTTGCTGAAGCGTTTGCTGCACGACGGTGAGGCAGCACTGGAACTGGCCGCTGCAGGAGATCAAGCCCAAGCCTTGCGGCTGATCAATAGCGTCGAGTTCCAGGGGCTGGATGAGCGGGGAGACGACTTGCTCAAACAGATGGCGCGAATCAAACACACCTCCATTCATGACACGGCCAAACAGATCGCAGACTTTGCCGGGCGCAGCACCCGGCTCACTTATCAATTGCTGCTGGGCGGCCTGACACTGGCGTTGTTGATGGGCTGGTTGATCAGCCGTTCGATTCGCCTGCCCCTTGACCGGGTGCGCGCCGCCGTTGACGAGCTGACTGCTGGCCGACTGGACGGGACGATTCCCTATACCGATCTGCAAAATGAAACCGGTGATCTGGCGCGTGCAATCGCGATGCTGCAGACCGAGTCGCAACAACTGGAGCGCCAGCGCTGGGTCAAGGCGCAAACCGAGCAACTCCAGGCCGACTTGCCACATGCGGAAACGCCACGCGAGCTGGCCCAGGTTTTTTTACGGCATATGGCGAGCATGCTCGGCATCTGCCGGGGCGTGCTCTATAGCCTGCAAGAGCAGGATGAAAGCCTGCAATTGATTGGCAGCTACGCGACCGATCCCGATTACCCGCCGGCGCCGACGGTGGCTCTGGGAGCCGGCCTTCTAGGGCAATGCGCGCTGGATCGTGCGCCCCGTGAATTGCAGGGGCTGACGCAGCCGCTCGGACGGTTGCATTCGCAGTTGGGTGAAGTGCCGGCCAGCTATCTGCTGGTGCAGCCGGTTTTGCGTGGTGAGCGTCTGCTCGGCATGCTCGAGCTGGCGGGTTATCAAGCGCTGGGGGTCCGTGAACAGTCGCTGTTGCAGGAGGCCATGCCCCGCCTGGCCGGTGCCATGGCGGTGATGGAGCGTCATCTGGCGGTGCAATCCTTGCTGATCGAGACCCGGCGCCAGGCCGACGAGATGGGTCAGCAGGCCTTGCGACTGGAGTTGCAATCGAAGGAGCTGGAAGCACAACAGACTGCGTTGCGTGCCACCAAGGCCTGGTATCGCGCGATCCTCGAGGCGGCACCAGACGGCATGATCGTCATCAATGCCGAGGGCTCGATCCTGATGACCAACCCGCAACTGGACACGCTGTTCGGTTATGCCACGGGTGAGTTGGTGGGCGAGACCATCGAGCGGCTGGTGCCTGACGCGGCGCGCGGCCGGCATGTGACGTTGCGCAATGGTTTCATCGCCCATGGCAGCACCCGGCAGATGGGCGCGAACATGGACGACCTCAAAGGCCTTCGCAAGGACGGCAGCCTGTTTTCCGTGGAAATCGGCCTGTCGCACTTGCCGCTTCTGGAGGGACGTGGCACCTGTATCTGCGCTTCGGTTCGCGATGTCAGCGAGCGACGGCAGATGCAAGCGGCGCTCAAATCCAGCGAAACGCAGTTGCGTGCGGTATTGGACAGCAGTCCGGTGGCCATGCTGATTCGTGGCGATGATGGCCGCCTGAGTTACTGCAACCCGGAGCTGGAGGGCCTGTTCGGCGTCAGCCGCGAGCAACTGGGCGAGATGGACGAAAGTCGCTTCTGGTGCGATGCACAGGCACACGACCGCTTCCTGGCCGCAGCCGCCAAGGGCGCGGTTTTAAACTTCGAGGCCAGCCTGCAGCGCGATGGAGGAAAGCGTTTCGAGGTCTTGCTCTCGGCCGTCCCCCTGACACTCGGTGAGCGCAACATCAGCGCCAGTTGGTATTACGACATCACCGACCGCAAGGCCGCCGAGGCGCTGGTGCAGCACGCTCGGGAGATCGCCGAAGAGGCGACACGGGCCAAGAGCGAATTCCTCGCCAACATGAGCCATGAAATCCGCACGCCGATGAACGCCATTATCGGCATGAGCCACCTGGCGCTGCGCACCGACCTCGATAACCGGCAACGCAACTACATTGTGAAGGTGCATCGCTCGGCGGAGAGCCTGTTGGGGATCATCAACGACATCCTCGATTTCTCCAAGATCGAAGCCGGCAGGATGGACCTGGAGCTTATTCCCTTCCGCCTGGAAGACGTGCTGGAGAACTTCACCAACGTGGTGGGCCTGAGGGCCGAGGATAAAGGCCTGGAGCTGCTCTACAGCACGGTAGCCGATCTGCCGACCGCACTGATTGGCGACCCGCTGCGGCTGGGCCAGGTCCTGGCCAACCTGGGCAACAACGCGACGAAGTTCACCGAACAGGGTGAAATTGTGCTTGGCATCGAGCGCGTCGGGAGTGACGAGGGCAAGGTCGAGCTGCATTTCTGGGTGCGCGACACGGGCATCGGCATGAGCGAAGAGCAATGCCAGAGAATTTTTCAGTCTTTCATCCAGGCCGATAGTTCCACCACTCGCAAGTACGGAGGGACCGGCCTGGGCCTGGCGATTTCCAAGCGTCTGGTGGAGATGATGGGAGGCCGCATCTGGGTCGAAAGTACACTGGGCAGCGGTTCGACGTTTCATTTTTGCGTGAGTCTGGGCCTGCAGGCAGCGGCGACTGCGCGACGCATGTTCACCGCCGATGAGCTGCTGGGCATCCGCGTGCTGGTGGTCGATGACAACGCCAGTGCCCGGGAAATTCTTTCGGGCATGGCGCACAGCTTCGGTGTCGAAGTGGACGTCGCCGAAAGTGGTCGCATGGCCCTGCGCATGCTGGCGCAGGCCGAGAAAGATTCGCTGCCTTTCGACCTGGTCCTGATGGACTGGCGGATGCCCGGCATGGATGGGGTGGAGACGGTCCGCCAGATGCGCTCCGCCAACCTGACACGCACACCGTCAGTCATCATGGTCACCGCCCTTGATCGCGAGGAGTTACTTGAACAGGCCAGGCACCAGGACGTACATCTGCCGGTGGTGCTGACCAAGCCGGTCACCCCGTCCACCTTGCTGGAAGCCATAGGCACAGTGTTCGGCAAAGTGCCCCAAACCGGTACCCGCGCCCATGAGCGCAACGAGCAGAGCGCTGACAACATGGCCCGCCTGAAGGGTGCGCGCCTGCTGCTGGTGGAGGACAACGAACTGAACAGGGAGCTGGCGTGCGACCTGTTGCAAGAGGCAGGCATCGAGTTCGAGCTGGCAGATGATGGCCAACAGGCACTCGACTGGTTGGCACGGGACAGCGATTTCGACGGTGTGCTGATGGACTGCCAGATGCCGGTGATGGACGGCTATACCGCGACCCGCAGGATTCGCCAGCAATCGAACTTCGCGGCGTTGCCGATCATCGCCATGACCGCCGACGCCATGGCCGGGGACCGCGAACGCGCCCTGGCCTGCGGCATGAATGACCACCTGTCCAAGCCACTGGACGTAGACGGCATGTTCGCCACGCTGGCCAGGTGGATCACGCCACGGCCCGGGCGTGGCGGCCGGGCGCGGGAGGCGACCGTTGCCGACACATCCGGACAGTTGCCCGCCGAGCTTGCAGGCATCGATCAGGTCGCCGGGCTGGCTGCCTGTTCGGGCAAGACGGCCCTTTACTTGCGACTGTTGCGCACATTCCACGCGACCCAGAAGAGCTTCGTCGAACAGTTCAAAACGGCAATCGCCGACGCCGACGCCGATCCGACGGCCGCTGTTCGAATGGCTCACACGCTGCATGGTAACGCGGGGAACATCGGCGCCAGGGCACTGGCACAGGCTGCGGCACAGCTGGAGCAAGCGTGCCGGGCTGGTGAGCCGAGCGATGGCGTGCAAGCTCACTTGACCGAGGTCAGTCGGTGTTTGATACCGGTATTGAGCGCGCTGGCGCTTTTGCCCGAGGAAAAAACGGCTTCAGGGGCGAAGCCGCCGCAGGCCGAGGCGGAACTCGGTGACCAGCTCACTCGGCTCGGGCAATTATTGGCCGAGAGTGACACCGCAGCCTTTGAAGCGCTTGATGAGTTACGGCAGTTGTCACTCGATGATGCATTGGCCAGGCGTCTGAGCCGGGTGGCCCAGCAGCTTGAGCGCTTCGACTTTGATCGGGCCCTGGCGTTGCTGCAAGGCGAAATCAAACGCTCCGCCCTGCCCCCCGAATGACCAGAGTGCACCGACAGCAAGGAACCAGGTGTCGCTTAGTACCGATAGGTTGCCTGCACTGAAACGCCGTTCGCACTATTGCGGTAGGTGGCACTGTATTCCGGTTGGAGACCGGAGTTGTTCGACTGCTTCACCGAGACTTTGGAATCCCAGAGATAGCCATAAGCAAAGTCTATCGTCAGATCTGGAGTCGGCGAATAAGCACCACCCAGGGTCACGGCTTGGCGATTGCCAACCGGAATGCGCACGCTGCGATCGGCATTTCTAATGGGCGACGGATCATAGGCGTAGCCGGCGCGCAGCAGCCATTGTTGGTTCAATTGATAGGAGGCGCCCACGGCAGTAGACCAAGTGTCCCGCCAGTTCATTTCTTCGGTCACACTTCCCAGACCCGCCGCCTGCCCCAATGGGGTAAGACCGCTGTTAACTGCCTCGACCTTCTTGATCCGGCTCCAACGTTTCCAGGTGGTCCCCAGGTAGCCCGTCCAGCGGCTATTGAAATGATGGGTGATGGACGTGTCCACGGATTCGGGCATCGTGAGGTCTATCTTGTTGTCATAATTTCCGTCCAGCGGGACAACGCTCGGGGAGCCGGAAACCTCAGTATGCCCTTCGAGTTCATAGTCCACCTTCGAGTGATAGTTAATCCCCCAACGGGTAGCCTCGGTAAAGTCAACCAGGATGCCGACGTTGTAGCCAAGTGCCGTGTCATCGCCTTTGATGGTCACCAGTGTGTCCTCGCCGTTGTTCAGGGCGCCGGTGGCCAGGTAGTTCTGAAGTTTTGCATTGAAACGGTTGATGGTCGGTCCACCACCAATGGATACGTAATCATTGATCCGCCAGGCAATGGTGGGCTGAAGGGTTACTTCCTTGGTCGTGCTATAGGAGCCATGGTAACGACCCTGAAAACTGCGCTCGTAATCATTGATCAGGCCACTCGGAGCATACAGGCCAAGACCCATCGAAAATCGATCGTCCAGCGGCGTCGACATATAGACGAAGGGCACGACCCCCAACGGTACCGAGTCCCCCTTATTCGTTCCCGGGGCTCTGCTCTGCGCATCACTGATGTCATCGCTCACCGAGACGACCGCGGCTCCGCCGGAAATCTCGGTTCGTTTCAATTTGGTCAAACCTGCAGGGTTTCCAAAGATCGTGCTGGCATCCAGCGCGGAAGATGACCTTCCCGCATACGCAGTACCCGCACTGCTTGCACTTTGCTCGTTCAAGGCAATGCCATTGGCCCCCGCACTTGTGCAAGTGCCGAGTATTACCGCGGCACCTGTGAATCTGATCCAGGAAGACACTTCTTGCACAGCTGAGAGACACGGAGTTGCACGGTTGCTCAGTTTCATTTCCCACCTCGTATTGTTTTTATTGATTGGTGCGCAGGCAAAGCTTCGCCTTCCGGTGCACTTGGCAGTGCCGGCAGGCGTTGTTCAAAGTTGTGAAAGGCCCTGTCTGACGACTACCAGGGCCGAGGTGCCGAACTTATGAAGCCGGGATCATTTGAGCCACTCCACTTGAAAGCTATAGCGACCAAGAAGGAGGGCCAAAGACTCTTGATCTGTTCCGGCCCGGATGCACGCGACTAACCCACGTTGTTCATGCTGAATGACCTCGACCGCAATGTCCTTCAGACACATGCGTTCCACTTCCTGCCGAACTGTTCGGGTCACTTCGCGCTGCTGCAAGGCGGGCTTGAAGATTTTGCCAACCGCCGTCAATGGCAGTGCTTCGAGGATTTCGATCCGCTTGGGAATGGCCGCCCGCTCACTGATGTGGTGCTGAGCAAATTGCTCAAGTTCTTCGATATTGCAGACGTGGCCTGGTCGCAGTTGCACGTAGGCGACCGGTACTTCGCCCGAATAGGCGTCCGGGCTGCCGATGGCCGCCGCCAACGCCACCGCCGGGTGGGCTTGCAGAGCCTCTTCGATTTGCTTGGGATCGATATTGTGGCCGCCGCGGATAATCAGCTCCTTCTTGCGCCCGGTCAGCCAGAAGTAGCCATTTTCATCCTTGCGCCCCAGATCGCCCGTATTCAGCCAGCGCTGACCATTTATGTTGATCCACAGGCCCCGGTTATGGCTTTCCTCAACGTAACCCTCGAACAGGTTCGGACCTGTGATGGTGATCACGCCAATTTCGCTGGGGTCAGCGTCGCGCAGATACTCTCCAGCGTCATCGAGCATGACTGCGCGCATGTCCTGGTAGGCAATCCGTATACCGATGGAGCCGATGTAGCGCTCGCCATGGGGTGGGTTGACCGAGGAGACGCACGCGCCTTCCGTGAGTCCATAACCTTCGAGGATCTTCACCCCGGTCCGGCCTTCGAACGCCCGGAAAAGTTCGACCGGCATCGGCGCGGCGCCACACATGGCATAACGAAGGCTGGACAGGTCACGGCCTTCCAGCTCGTTTTGCAACAGTGCGGAATAGACGGTTGGAACACCGGAAAAGAAGTTGATGCCGAAGTGCTCAACCATCTCCCAGAAGCGTGGCATCACCCCCTCACCGCGATAACCCTGCGGCGTGCCGAGGATGACGTGATCACCTTGGCTCCAAGGCATCAGGCCTGTCACCAGCTGTGCATTGACATGGAACAGCGGCAACCCACAGAAAATGACCTGACCACTCCCGCGTGGTTGCATGTGCGTGGCCATGGCCCACGCGTTGAAGACCTCCGCCCCATGGGTACGCATCGCAATCTTGGGCAGGCCGGTGGTACCGCCGGTGCAGAAGTAAGAGGAACGATCCCCCGGGCGAAACAGCCGGGCACTCTTCAAGTGCGTGCCTGGCTGAGCGTCCATCAGCGTGCGTAATTCGTGAATCGTGGTGCCCTTGTGCAACTCACGTTCTTTTTCTGCCAGGGACTCCAGGGATTCACGTTGAGCTACATCAACGTAGGGCCCCATGCCAACCCAAACGACGTGCTTGATCCGGGGAAGTTGATCCAGCTGCGAAGCCAGCTTGGGCCACAGGTCACTGCCCGGAGTCGGCGCGAGCGTGACCACCACGCTGGCGTTCGCGGCCCGCAGCAAGGCCGCTATCTGTTTGGCCTCTTGCAGCGGATTGATCGCCATGACGATACCGGCCGCTTCCCCCCCCCAGATGGTGAAGTGGGTTTCCGGCAGGTTGGGCAGGATGAAGGCCAGCACTTCACCCGGGGTAATGCCCAGGTCGTGGAAGGCATTCGCCGCGCGAGTGATGTCTTCGACGAGTTCGGCATAGCTCCAGTGGTGGGTGTTCCTGAAGCGGGTAGCGTCGGCGAAGAAACTCAGTGCCGGCGCGTTGGGGTCAAGCTCGGCTGTCCGGGTCAGTGCTTCATAAGTGCTTGAAGCCAAGCCACGCAATGCCAGCGGGACCTGCTCAATACTTTCAATGTCGCTCAGAGATCGCACCATCATTTTCAGGCCTCCTCTACGACTCGGTTGCGTTGCACGCCCAGGTCAATCACGCCATCGGCACTGCGAATGCGCGCCTCGACCACGTCGCCTGCCTTGAGATATTGCGTCCGCCCTTCCTGCGCCTTGAGGAAAAGCTTCCATTTGGTGGCTTCCGGCATCAGGGCTGCAATGCGCTGTTTGGCCGGCGAAGGGATGGTCAGTGCGCATCCCGCAGGCGTACCGGTGGCGATCAGGTCGCCGGGGGCGAGATCCTGGACGGTGGAGAGTTCGGTCAGGGTTTCAGCGGGGCCGTATACCAGGTTGGCCGTGCTGTCGCTTTGTCGGACTTCGCCGTTGACCGTCAGGCGCAACTGCAAGGCTTTCAGGTAATGCATGTCCTGGGCACCCAGCAGGCAGAGATATGGGCCGACCGGGCCAAAAGTACGGAAGCTCTTGCCCTTGTAGAACTGCATCTGAGGGATCTGGATGTCGCGTGCCGAGTAGTCGTTGACAATGACCACACCCGCAACGAACTCATGCAGGTTGGCGTCATTGACGGTCACTGCGCCGCTGATTGCGCGTTTCATCACCAGCCCGAGCTCGATCTCATAATCAAGGAAGCGCACGGTGCGCGGCTTGATCAGGACGCTGTCTGCGGCCACCAGGCAGCTGGTCGCCTTGGTGAACATCATGTTGTATTTCTTCGCATCCGGGTCCATGCCCGACTCGATCATGTGCTGCCGGTAGTTGGCCCCCTGGCAGACAAACTGTTGGTTGCGGGTCACCGGCGACAGCAGCTTCACTTCGTGCGCCTCCAACTGCGTACCTTCGAGTTGAGCGAGGTCGTCGATACTGTTCTGGCAGATGAAGTCACCCGTGGTCTCAAAAGTGCCCGGGACAATCGTGATACGGTCTTGGCGTAGCACGCCCCAGTGGATACCGTTCTCAAACTCAAAGCGGACGACGTGTACAGCGGACATTGAAGGTACTCCTGGGGCAGCGTTTGTCCCGCGCTCGATGGCGCGAGAACTGTGGTGTTGTTCTGAGAGTGGGCTGGCGACGCTGTAGAGCAACGAGCCGCTGGCGATCAAGGCTCCGGTTTTGAGTACGTCTCGCCGGCTAGACCGGGTAGCGATGCCCGACATGACGGCGGCTCTACCCGAACATCCGCATCAGCGTGATCAACTTGCGAATCGTCAAGTCCGGGCTGCGTCGCAGGTTGCGAACCAGCGCCCGCACATTGCTGAAGCTCATCTTGGGTTTTGTGAAACGCCTGGGCATGCGCTGCCCCCACTGCGCCATTGCTTCCGGGCTCACGGGATGGATGCCCGTAGGCCGAGTGGCCGTGAACACATCCCCGTCGCAGTAATGCTCGTGCTTATCGCCCCATGGGTCTTGCCAGTAATCGAAGATCTGGCTGCCCAGGATGTGCCGGCCGATTCCCCACGAGTGTTCCCACCCCTGCTCCCGCAGGACGCGCTGCCCCATGCCCACCGCATCTGCATCGACGACTTCATAGGCACTATGGCTATAGGCAGCCATGAACCCCTGCGCTATCGCGAGCGTATGGTGTGCAGTGGGCGTTTCGCCGAGGTCAAGGCGCATGAAGGCGACGATAGGCGAGCCGTCGGGGAGTACCTGCACATCGCTGGGAATAAATCCGAAATGCCGGGTATACCAGGCACAGGTCGACTGGTAGTCGGCCACTTCAATCACGATATGACCGAGTTTGAGTACCTCAGGCGGAGCCATCGGCGGGCGTTGTGTGGCGTTGATCCGCGGTTGCTGCTGCGCCAGGTTCCAGGATAGAGGTGCCCGATGTTCCAAAGGTCTGGCTGGCGTCCGGTCGCAAACAGCCTCCACGATGAAACCGGAAGGATCCTTCAGATGGACGCAATACCCGCCACCGGGATGTTCCGACTTCTCGATCGATGACGCACCCGGGATCTGAGTCAGTTTTTCCAGATCGTCGAGAGACTCTACAGCCAAACCGAACCCGACAAACCGTGCCTGCTCGGCACGCTGGACGCGGTAGCAGTATGAACTCGCTTCAGTAGCGCGCAGATAGAGTGTATCGGCGTCCTGATGACCTACCGTCAGGCCGAAGTCCGTCAGGAAGCACGCCGCCTGGTTCAAGTCCGGCCGTTGAAAGATCAGGTGAGTCAGATCCTGCGCCTTCACTGTCGGCTGTGGATGCCGGACCGGTTGCGGTGTCGCCAGCCGGTGCAGTTCTTTTTTGTGGGTCATTGTTGTTGTTTTCCGGTTTTTTAAGGCAAAGCTATCCCGCCCCCTGAAAAATCAGGGGGTGTTATCGGGTCGAGTGGGTTACGTGATCAGTCTGGAGACGGCAGTACCGGCAACTCCGAGGTTGCCAGCGCACGAGCCTCTTGCGGTGGAATGCCCAGTGCCCGCAGCACCAGCTCAGCCGTGTCAGAGCCCGCTTCACGCCACGTTCTATGCCCTTCCAGCACCAGGAAAATCGAGCCGAGGACGCCGCTCGATATCAGCGTCAGTATCGAGAGCAATTGCTCCTGGCGAAAGGTGTAGCGCCCACTGGAAAGTCCGTTCAGAAGATCGGTCGTCGCCTGGCCGCTGAACATTTCGCGCAATGCCGGGGTGCTCATGGCGAACTTATGGATAAAGGCCCCCCATTGGGAATCCTCATGCGCTCGACGAATGAAGAAGCGGATTCCATTGGCAAGCCGCTGAGCGGGATCGGACAGGGAGTTGAAGCTCTTGCTGACGCGCTCATGCATCTCCGCCGCAAGCTGCCCGGCAACTGCCTCGAACAGGCTTTCCATGTTGTCGATGTTGCTATAGACCGTTCCGCGCGCCACGCCGGCCGCTTGTGCAAGGTCCAGGATGTTCACTTGCGAGGTACCTCGTTCAGCGAACAGGCGAAAAGCGGCTTGATGAAGGCGGCGTTGCGTTGGATTCAGGGATTCCACGGTTCTCTCTCCAGGATTACCTTTATGACGCCAATTGAACACTCGTGTTCAATTGGCGTCAACAGCGGTTTTTGAATTAAATCCGTCAATCCCCATGAAAAGCGTTATAACTCTTGAAAACAGAGTGTACTAAGCCATAAAAGGCTCAGAATGAGCTCTTCGCACAGCACGTAAATGAACATGCATGTTCAGTATTTCCGCACAGTGGCTTCGGCCTGATAGCCACTGGCAGCGTCGGGATGACATCCGATCAGGCGGGAAGCGGTTTGCTGGTAATTTTCCTGGCTCTGGCAGGTGTTGCGCCCAGCGCCTGGAGAATCATTTCGCTGACCCGCAGATCGTGCTCCACCGCTGCACGGCCCTCGACAACCGAGCGCATTGCTCCCGTGGTGCATGACAAGACCATGTCCAGGGCAACGCCTTCGTCCACGTAGGCGAAAGTGCCCGCACGCAGCCCCTCGCGCAAATCGTCAAGGACATGGGTAGCCAGACGCGAGCGCATTGCCTGATCGAAATGGATGATGCGCAGCAACGCACTTGCCCATTGATGGTCGGTAGCGGCCCGACAGATAAACATGCGAACGCCAATCGAAAGCCGCTGCGCACCGCACTGCACGTCCGAGGTCAACACGGAAATGGCGTCAGAGAACTCCGCGGCCATGGCGATGCCCACCGCCTCCAGCACTTCGTCGCGCGTGCGGAAATAGTTGTAGATGGTCCCGTTGGATACCTCCGCTTCCGCGGCCACCTCCAACAGTGCGATCTCCCCCACCTCTTTGCGCGCAACCAGACGCAATGCCGCGTCCACCAGGCCGCGACGGGTGCGCTCACGCTTCTTGTAGCCCCTGGTAAGAGGTTGGGGCGCGGCATCTTCTGACGAAAGTGTGGGGGAATCCATGATCAAGCTCGCAATCGGGTGGGCTCGTTGATAGTAATGGAAACGCGGTCAGGCGTGGCGTCATCACGCATCAGCAGGCCCCGGCAGTCGCGAAGGAGACTGCCGGCCTCTGTGCCTGGGACGTGGTGCATGATGATACGGTCAGGACGTACGGCGACCAGTGTTCCTTTTGCAGCCAGCGGCAGGATGTCATGGTTCATGTCTTCGATGAAGTCACAACGGCCGCCGGAACGTTGACCCCGGGGTCTGACCTCCAGAAAGTGGCCCCCCATTTTTTCCCAGGAAACGATCTGATCAGTGGTGAGCAGCGACAACGGGTCAACACCGAATCCAACCAGGGTCAGGTTGTCTCCCAGTGCATCGTCGCTCAGCTTGATCTGCTTTTGCAGGGTGCGAACCCAGGCCTGGGGAAACAGGCTGCCACGTACCAACTGGTCACCCCTGCGATGCTGCACGAACAGGCCGTGCTTGAAGGTGTTTTTCGGCTTGATGTCCAACTGCTCGAAGTACCTTCTGGTCGCGGGGGTCAACGCCAGCGTGCGCATCAGGCCATGGATGAAGAATGCGGCGACCTTGTTCTTTGGCATCACCAGGCGGCCCATGAGCTTTGCCAGATTGATCATGGACTGGGCATGCGGGCGGCGCTCTGTATCATAGGTATCGAGTATCGCAGGCGCGGCGTGTCCACGAAGGACCCAAGCCAGCTTCCAGGCAAGGTTGGCACCATCACGAAGGCCCGCGACGAGACCTTGCCCCACAAAAGGAGGGGTGATGTGTGCGGCGTCGCCGACGAGGAAGGTACGTCCCTTGCTGAATCGATTGCAGCAACGCGCGTGGAATCGATAGACCGCCTTGCGCTCGATTTCCAATTCCTGCGGATTGACCCATGGCGCAATGAGCCGCGCGATGCTTTCCGGGCTTTCCAGCTCTTCCCGGGATTCACCGGGTTGCAGCATGAATTCCCAACGCTCCCTGCCACCGGGGGCGGGCATGTGCGGCGTGGGCCGCCGTGGATCACAGATAAACTCAATGTGATCAATGGCTGACTGATGCCGGTTCCTGGCATCGACAATCAACCAATCCTCCGCATAGGTTTGCCCTTCGAACTCCTGGCCGATCAGGGCCCTGACCCTGGAGCTGGCGCCATCCGCACCGATCAGGTACTGGGCGCGAACGGCATGTGACTGCCCATTTTCATCCCGTACGGTGGCGACCACGCCGTCCGCTTCCTCGACCAGACTCTCCAGCTCGAAACCACCCAGGCTGGTCACTGATTTCAGTCGGGAAACCTGGCCACGCATCGCTCGTTCGAGGTCGGGTTGATAGAACGTCACAAGCTTGGGGTGGCCATCGATGCACCCTTGAGTATCGGCTCGACCGAATTGCCCGAGGACCGGAGAGTGCATCCTCACTTCAGGGATAGCGATCTTTTCGAAAGCGTCCTCCGACAATCCGGCGAGTTGCAGGATGCGCAGGGCCTCGTTGTCCAGGGCAATGGCACGAGGCATCAGTACGATGTCATGGAGCTTGTCCAGCACCAGGGTCGTAACCCCGTAGCGGCCGAGCAGCGCCGCGATTGTCGCCCCTACCGGACCGTTACCGACGATCAGTACATCGACGGTGGAGGAAGGCAATTCGGAAACTTTCTTGTTGTTGTTCATCTTGAGCCCTTGTTGTGATTGAAGTCGTGAGGCGCACAGGTCTCATCGTCAGGCAGGGTCAAGGTATGCAATATTGAGGAATATTTCAATATTGATGTATTTGTCATAATTATTTGCGATCATTGAAAAGCCGTGATGAGGCCGAACGGGCGAGCTGAGAGGCTGGGCGTTACTGGCCGCGTCAAGGCAAAGAAGGTTCGTGACATGACGTTGTGGGTGCGCCAGTTTCCGACCGACGACGCTTGGCTTCAGCGTCGATCAGGGGTGTTATGGGAGCAATGGCCCATGATTGAAGCGCGTCACCGCGACGGGCCGAACCCAGGTCGAAGACGACCGATCCCGTGCGAATTTTCAGCACCCTGTTTTAAGTTTTCAGGAATTACCCGTGGCGCGTCCGCAGTCCCATCCGACCCCCGTTCTGCTGGGCTTCGGCGAGTTTGAGCTCGACGAGGCCAACGCTTGCCTGTTGCGTAATGGGCAAGCGGTGGCATTGGCGCCGACCCCTTTCTTATTGTTATGTGTGCTCGCCCGGCAGCCGGGGTCGTTGGTATCCAAAGACGCTTTGCTGGATGCCGTGTGGGGGCATCGGTTTGTCAGTGATTCAGTCCTGAAAACGGCCATCAGCGATCTGCGCAAGGTGTTGGGCGATGACCCCAAGCACCCTCGTTTTATCGCGACGGTGTCGCGGCGCGGCTATCGCTTTCTCTCCGTGTCGTCCTCTGCTTCTTCGATGCCACCTGCTGACACGGCCGTTTTGGCAGCCAGCTCACCTACGTTGCCGTCATTCATCGGTCGCATTGCCGAGATCGCCAGGCTGCAACGGGCCTGGGAGCGGGCCGGTGGCGGCCAGCGGGCCGTGGTCTTGCTTGCTGGAGAGCCGGGGATCGGCAAGACCACGTTGATCGAACATTTCCTCGCCGGCCTTGGCGGCATCGCTTGCGCACGTGGTCACTGCATGGAGCACTTCGGCACCGGCGAACCGTACCTGCCGGTACTGGAGGCGTTGGCCGATCTGTGCCGCAGCGCCCCGACCCTGCCAGCGTTGTTGCGCGAAGTAGCACCCACCTGGCTGTTGCAATTGCCGTGGCTGAGTAGCACGCAGGAACGAGACACATTGCGGCGCGAGCTGGCCGGCGTCGGCCCGGAACGCATGCTGAGGGAATTTGGTGAATTGTTGGACCGCTTCACAGAGCTGCGCCCGCTGTTGCTGGTAACCGAAGATCTGCACTGGAGCGACCGGGCGACGGTTCAGTTGATTAACTACATGGCGCGACGCCGTGGCCCCGCACGGCTCATGTGGCTATCAAGCTTCCGTCTTGCCGAAGTGGTGGCTCTCGAACATCCACTCAGCTCATTACGTCACGAACTGCGTCTGCAACGCTTGTGCGAGGAAGTAGTACTCGACCCGTTTTCCGAAACCGAGGTCGCCGACTATGTGGCGCTGCGTTCAGCCTCACTGGCATGCGATGAAGCCTTCGTGCGCGCCCTGCACGAACGGACCGACGGCGTACCGTTGTTCGTTTCCTCAATCATCACTGAAGTGATGGATGTAAAAGAGGACGAAACCACCATCGAAGCTCGGCTGGCGGATCTGGCGGTTCCCGAGAACCTGGCGGCCATCATCGATCACTACATTGCCAAGCTGGCTCCCGAGCAACGAACACTTCTCTGCGCGGCTGCGGTGTGCGGGTCCGATTTCCGGATTGAGACGGTTTCGCTCGCCCTCGAGCGCAATCTCACTTCGGTGATTGGTGCCTGTGAGGAACTGATGCGTGAGCAGGTATGGCTCACACAATCGCGGACACCCGATGTTGACGAAGCGGTAGAGCTGCCTTACTCGTTCCGCCATGCCCTTTTTCGTCAGGTGCTGTACGAACGCACGCCGCGTTCGTTGCGCATTGATCTCCATCGCCAGGTTGGCACTGTCCTCGAACGCGAGCGCTCGACCGGTGTGCCGGTTGCGGCCTCGGAACTGGCGATGCACTTCGACCGTGCTCGGCTGCCGATGATCGCGCTGCGCTATTACGCCGAGGCGGCAGAAGCCGCGCTACTGCACTTCAGCCCGGACTTGTGCATCGGCCTCACTGAGCGCGCCTTGGCCCTACTTATGCAGGCCCCCGAAGGAGCGGAACGCGATACGCTCGAAATTACCTTGGCCACGTTGCAGGGGGTTTCTGCTTTCCACATGTTCGGTGTCGGCAGCAAGGCCAAGGCCGCTTTCGAGCGGGGTTACACCCTGCTAGTGGAAGTCCCCGAGCACCCCATGCGCGGTCGCCTTTTGCACGGATTCGGCTATCTACTCGGTCTACGCGGCGACTATTTGCAGGCGTTGGACGTGGCAGAGCGTGCTGAAGCGCTCTCCCTTAACGCAAACGACCAAGAGCTCATGCTGGCGGCATGCATCGTTCAGGGCGAGGTGCATCACCTCCAGGGCCGCACGAAAATGACACGCAGCTGGTTAGAGCGCGCCCTCGCGATCGCCGAGCCGCTGGGCATAGGGACAAACGAGATCTTTGCGGCAGATCCCCAGGTCATGCTGCACGGAATGCTGGCCATCGAGCTGGTTCGGTCTGGTCTGATTGAGCAAGGGCGAACCCATATGCAGCAGGCACGAACCCGCGCGCATACGCTTCGACAACCTATGACATGGCTGGTCGCTACCTGGCAGGAGGTGTTGATCGAGGTACGACTGGGAAACTCTGTGCGGGTGGCAGCGCTGGCTGATGACATGCACAAGCTCGTCGATGAATATTCGCTCGCGCTTGGGCGCACGGCTTGCCGCTGGTGGCGCGGCTGGGCCGACGCGCGCAACGGTGCCCCTCACGACGGCTACCGTCACATCCGTGAGGCCTACGAGGAACACACTGGACTCGGTATGCGCTCCGGTGCCAGCGAAGTACTCGGCTACGCCGCCGAGGCGCTGCAACTGACAGGCGATTACGACGCAGCGCACGTTGAATTGCAGGAGGCCCTCCGGGTGGGAGAGGAATTGGGCGAACGCGTTTACCTGCCGCAGCTGTTGCTGTTGGAGGCCGCGATCGCTCGAGCTCAGGATCGGTCGGATGCCGGTAACGCGGCGGTACGGGCTGCGATTGAAGAGGCACGCGACCAGGAAGCATTGTGGCTGGAGCTGCTCGCGCTGATTGAATTATGTGAGTACCACGACGCCGTACCAGCGGATCGCCAAGCATTGGTGATGCTGATTGATCAGTTACCCGAAACGCATGCAACCGAACAGGTCAAACGTGCACGCTCGCTGATTGAGGCTGCTAATCGGGGTTGAAGTGACGGTTGTGGGAGCGCAGGTCATCCGACCGAAGTCCGACCTTTTGCTTACGACTCGAACCAGGGGGACGGCTTACGCTGGCATCGAACCTTCTAGAACCCCAGGTCTGCGATGAGCCTTAACCCTGAATCCAAATACCCGAGCCGCCGCGCATACGTCGTCAAGCTGCGCAGTGATGCCAGACCGGAGGCCCTGATGGGCCGACTCGAAAACCTGGTCACCGGACGTCAGCGCGAGTTCTCGTGCGCCGAAGAGTTGCTGGAGTCGATTGGCGAGGATCTGGCGACAGCAGCCGGTGAGCAGGCGATAGAAAGCGATGGTGAATGATCCTTTCCAGCATCGACAGACAAAGCGCATGGCGACCGAACGCTGACGGTTCGCTGACGACTTTGCGCACGCAGCCCCCTACGCTGACGCCACCTCGAACTACACGAGTCCATTTCCAATGCCGCGACTTTCCACCCCCCATCCGCTGCCCCGCCATGCGGATGGGACATCCTTGCAACGCACCAAGTGCCCAACCGCGTTCGCCCTGGCGGCAGCCTTGGCCACTTCGATCGCCATCGCCCTTTCCGGCTGCTCCACACCGGTTGTCAAGCCCTCGGTCGACTTGCCGAGTAACTTCACCGCGAGTACGGCGTCCGAGATGGAGCCCGAGGCGGCTTGGTGGGAGGTCTATCACGACCCATTGCTGACGGACCTGGTCCGTCGAGCCGCGCGGGAGAACCGCGACGTCAAGATTGCCGCCGAACGGTTGCGTGCCGCGCGTGCTGGAGAAACGGTCAGCCAGTCCTGGCTACTTCCGAGCGTCGGTGCGTCGGTCTCCGGCAGTGACCGCAGCACCGGCTTCAATTCGGCCATAAAACAGGGGTATCCGGATATCAAGACCGCCAGTGCGGGCTTGGACGTCTCGTGGGAACTCGACTTGAGTGGCCGCCTTAGAGCCGGCGCGGCGGCGGCTGACGCCGATGCGCTAGCCGCGGAACACAGCATGCGGGGAGTACGCCTGCTGGTGATAAGCGATGTCGTCAGCAACTACTTCACACTGGTCGGCGCGCAACGCCAGGTCGCAACGCTACGAGCAATCTCGGCGATGCAGGATGAAACGCTGCGCTTGGTTACCGCACGTCAACAGGTGGGGCTGGCATCCGCCTTCGACGTCGAACGCGCCCAAACCGACGCCTTGTCGGCGCGGGCGCAGATTCCGCCGTTGGAGACCCAAGTGGCGGTGGCCCGCCACCGTATCGCGGTGTTGATCGCCGACCAGTCTTTCAACAGCATCAACATTCAGCCCTCGAGCGGCGATATGACTGATGTGCCTGAGGCCAAGCCCGGGCAGCCGGCCGAATTGCTGCAACGCCGACCTGACGTGCTGGCGTTGATGGCTCAACTCGACGCTGCCAATGCACGTCGTCAGCAAGCGAAAGCTGAGTGGTTCCCGCAACTCTTTCTCGGTGCGTCCTTTGGCCGCCAGGGTCTGAACCTGAACGGAGCCGATCTTGGTGCTGCGCGCTTCACCAATGTCGCGGGTCTGCTGGCAATGCCGCTCTTCAACGCCGGACGCACGCAAGCAATCAACGATGCGGCCGAAAGCGCTCAACAAGAGGCAGTACTACGCGCCGAAGACGGCATCGTGCGTGCGCTTGAGGATGTGGAAAACGCCTTGGTCACGCTTGCGCAGGAACGCCGCCGTTCCGGGTCGCTGCAATTGGCCGCCGCTTCCGCAGAGACGGCGCAAAGTCGCGCCCAGTCGCTCTACAACCGCGGGCAGATCGACCTGTTGCCCCTGCTGGATTCGCAGCGCGCGCGCCTGGCGGCACGCCTGAGTTCCAACGAAAGCAACACCCGCCTGCTGCTTGATAGCGTGCAGCTCTACAAGGCACTGGGCGGGGGCTGGCAGGTGTTCGAACACCCCTCCAACCCAACCGCATCCGCCAAGGCCGAACGGCCACCACTTTCCTAAGAATCTGTCGTTTTCCAAAGAGGAACCGTCTTGAAGAATTCCCTTACTGCGGCCGGCGCCTTGGCCGTAGCGGTCATGCTGTCCGCGTGTAGCCCCGACCAGCCCTCTGTGCAGGCACCACGACCGGTGCGCACCGTTGCAATCAGCTACGACAATGCCCGCGACATCAGTCGCTATGTGGGCACCGTACAGTCGCGACATGAGGTTGACCAGGCCTTCCGCGTGGGTGGCAAGGTAGACCAGCGCAAGGTCGATGTAGGCCAGTTTGTGCGTGAAGGCGACATCCTGGCTGTGCTGGATGATAGCGACTACCGCCTCGCTGAAGAAACGTCGCGACAACAGTGGTCGGTTGCCGTCGAGCAGACTCGCCAAGCCGACTCGGACAATCAGCGCCTGTCCGCGCTGAAGGCTGACGGCTCGGTCAGTGCGGCCGATGCCGAGCGCGCGCATACCAATGCCCAGACCGCGCATGCGACCGCCGAGGCCGAAGCGCGAAAGCTCGAACTCGCGCGCAACCGGCTCAAGTACACCGTGCTGCGCGCCTCGCGTAGCGGCGTCGTCACGGCTGTGCGCTTTGAGGCAGGGCAGGTCGTGCCGGAGGGTCAACCGGTTGTCTCGATCGCGAACCCGGGCGAATCCGAGATCGTCATCGACGTGCCCGAGGATCAACTGGCTGTCTTCAAGGACGCGCGCTTCAAGGCCTCGCTGGCCAGTGCGCCGAACGAGATCTTCGATGTCACGCTGCGCGAGCTGTCGCCACAGGCGGCAGCGCAGACACGCACCTATCGCGCGCGGCTCAAGCCGTTACAGGCACTGCCGCTGGGCGCCACCGCCACGGTGATGGCCGAGCGAGTCATGACCAGTGTATCTGTGGCGGCAGTGCCAGCCACGGCATTGACGCAGAACGGCGGTCAGCCGGCGCTGTGGGTGGTCACGCCCACGGGCAAGGACCCCTTAGGCATCGTAGATCTGGAGCGTGTGGCAGTTTGGGGTTACCGCAACGACCAGGTGCTCGTCTCCGGGCCGCAGGCTGGCGCATTGATCGTCACCGCCGGTGTCCAGAAGATGACGTCCGGACTGAAGGTCGCGCTTCCCGGCGCGGCGATTGTTGACGCGAATACCACGCAGCAGGCCACTCGATGAACAATTTCAACCTCACCGACTGGGCGCTGCGCCATCGCGCCATCGTTCTGTTCATGCTCCTCATTGTCGCGGTGGCCGGTGCCTTCAGCTTCACCCGGCTCGGTCAGCTCGAGGATCCGAACTTTTCCGTGCCTTCCATGACCGCCATGGTCATCTGGCCGGGCGCCACTGCCCAGCAGTTGCAGGACCAGGTCCTCAACCGTATGGAGAAGAAATTCGAGCAGATCGACAACTTCGAGAAGGTTGTCACCTACGCGCGGCAAGGCTATGCCGGCATGACGCTCACCGTGCGCGGCGGGACTTCCAAGGCTGACCAGCGCGAAGCCTGGTACCAGGCGCGCAAGAAACTCAACGACCTGAGCCTCGAGATGCCTGACGGCGTGATCGGCCCGATCCTCAACGACGAGTACGGCGACGTGTATGGCCTGATGTACGCGGTCAAGGGCGACGGTGTCGGCCACGCCGACCTGTCGGACGCGGCCGAGGACATCAAGCGCCAGATGCTGAAGGTGCCGATGGTCAAAAAGATCGATCTCATCGGCAAGCAGGCCAAGCGTGTCTACGTCGAGTTCTCACACGAACGCCTGGCAGCGCTGGGCATTACACCGCTGGCCATCGCCGAAAGCCTCAAGAGCCAGAACGCGATGTTGCCCGCAGGCCAGATCGACACCCGAGGCGACCGTGTCATGGTGCGCGTGAGCGGCCAATTCGCCAGCGAAGAGGCTATCCGCAATGTGCCCATCTCCGCGGGCAGCCGGCTGATCAAGCTCGGCGACATCGCAACCGTTACACGTGGCTTCGAGGATCCGCCGACCTACACGGTACGCCACAACGGCCAGCCAGTGCTGATGCTCGGCATCACAATGACCAGCGACGGCAACATCGTGGACCTTGGCAAGGCGATGGACATGGCAGTCGCCAGGATCCAGTCGGAACTTCCGCATGGCGTGGAACTGGAACTCGTGGCCGACCAGCCCACCACGGTGAGGGATGCAATCCTGGACTTCGGGCGTGCGCTGGCCGAGGCGCTGATCATCGTGATTGCGGTGAGCCTGGCCAGTCTGGGCTGGCGCGCAGGCCTCGTGGTCGCGGCCACAGTGCCGCTGGTGCTGGGCGGCGTGGCGCTGGTGATGCTGGCAATGGGCTGGAACCTCGAGCGCATCTCGCTCGGCTCACTGATTATCGCGTTGGGACTACTGGTGGATGACGCCATCATCGCCATCGAGATGATGGTGGCGAAGATGGAAACCGGCATGGATCGCGTGAAGGCCGCCGCCTTCTCCTATCAGTCCACCGCCATGCCGCGCCTGACTGGCGCGCTGATCACGGTCGTGGGCTTCCTGCCGATCGGCCTCTCGAAGTCCACCACCGGCGAGTACGCGGGGGGCATTTTCTGGATCGTCGGCGCCGCGGTGCTGTTCTCGTGGATCTGTTCCGGCATCTTCACACCGTACCTGGCGGTCAAGATGCTGCCCAACGACTTGGGCACGCACCAGCACGCTGATCCGCACGACACCAGGTTTTACCGCAACCTGCGCCGCCTGATCGACGCCGCCATCGAGCGCCGCTGGGTGGTCATCGGTGCGACGGTGGGTGCTCTGGTGCTCGCTCTGGCCTGTATCAAGCTGGTGCCGCAGCAATTCTTCCCCAACAGTTCGCGTCCTGAACTGGTCATTGACCTGCGTGTCAAGGAAGGCTCTTCGTTCGCCGCGACGACCCAGCAGGTCAAACATATGGAGGAGATCCTGGCGAAAGACGAGGACGTGCGTTTCTATACCGCCTACACCGGCGCTGGCGCACCGCGCTTCTATCTCTCGCTCAACCCCGAGCTGCCCAATCCGGGTTTTGCCCAGTTCGTTGTGATGACCAAAAATCTGGAGGCACGCGAGCGAGTACGTGCGCGACTGGTGGCCTCGGCTGACCAACAATTCCCGCAGGCGTGGGTGCGCGTGACCCGGCTCGAGTTGGGGCCGCCTGTCGGCTACCCGGTGCAGTTCCGCGTCGTAGGCCCCGATACCCAGGTGGTGCGCAAGATCGCCCGCGACGTAGAGAAGGTAGTGGCGTCCAATCCGAAGGTGCGCGACCTCCAGCTCGACTGGAATGACCCGGTGCGAACACTGAAAGTGGAGCTTGATCAGGAGAAGGCGAGCGCGCTTGGCCTCACGCCGGCCGACGTGTCGCTGGCGACCCAGACCGTGATGAACGGCGCAACCCTGTCGCAGCTGCGTGAGCGCGAGGACCTGATCGACATCGTGGCCCGTGCCGTGCCAGAGGAACGCTTGAACCTCGACACACTGAAAAACATCAACCTTTACACACGCCAGGGCACAGTGGTGCCGCTGTCGCAAGTCGCCCAGGTGCGCGCTGAACTGGAAGAGCCAGTACTGTGGCGCCGTAACCGCGACATGGCGATCACTGTGCGCGCCGACGTGAAGGATGGAGAGCAAGGTGTATCGGTGACGCAGGAAATCCAGCCGTTGCTCAAGGACATTGAAGCCAAGCTGCCGACCGGTTACCGCATCGATACAGGCGGAGCGGTTGAGGAAAGTGACAAGGCCAACAAGGCGCTGCTCGCGGTGGCTCCGTTGATGCTGATCACCATCCTGCTGTTGCTCATGCTGCAACTGCAGAACTTCTCCCGCATGTGGATGGTGATGCTGACCGCACCGCTGGGCTTGATCGGTGTGGTGCCGGCGCTGCTGGTATTTCAATCGCCGCTAGGCTTCGTCGCGATCCTGGGCATTATCGCCCTGGGTGGCATGATTATGCGAAACGCGGTGATTCTGATCGATCAAATACAAATCGAGATCGCTGAGGGCCGCGACCCCTGGAATGCTGTGCTGGATGCCGCCATTCACCGAGCGCGTCCGGTGATGCTGACGGCGCTGGCCACCGTCCTCGCAATGGTCCCGCTCACGCGAAGTGTGTTCTGGGGGCCGATGGCGATTGCGATTATGGGGGGGCTCACCGTGGCGACGCTGCTAACGATTTTCTTCGTCCCGGCATTGTACGCCGCATGGTTCAAGGTACGTCGCGGCGTAACGGCTGACGCCCAGCGGGTGATGGCAGACACCTCCCTGGTTCCTGAGTAGCAAGGGGCCGGAAATGCACGAGCCCTTGCCGCTGGAGGTCGCTCGTGCAATTTCCGCCGGTAAGGAACGATCCGACCTCTGTGGCTCTGTTTTACGCATTCATCATCAATCTGAGCGTCGTCGAACAGGCCCCATCTCATTTTTTACCCAGCCGCGCACCAGGCTTGCCTTGAGAGCTCAACCAGAGCGCTCAAGGCAAGCCTGGTGCGCGTCTTCATGGAACAACCAACACCATGTGGAAAATTCTAGGGGTAACCCTGATTGCCTTGGTCGCCGCGGCCTGTACTGCGTTGGGGATTTTCTTGACCCAGTTCGAACCCGCTATCCAATCTGCCGTCGAGAACGAAGGTGGGCTGGCCACCCAAACTTCAGTGCTCGTGGGCAGTGTCCAATTCTCGCCTTTTACAGGTGCTGGCACGCTAGATGGGCTTACCGTAGGCAACCCAAATAATTTCTCATCGCCTTATGCTGTCGTGGTGAACCGTATCGCCCTACAAGTGGAACGTAGCTCCCTTTTTGGCAGTGGCCCCATCGTCGTAGAAACCGCGACCTTGATTGCCCCGCAGATCACTTACCAGGCACAAAATCCGACAGCCACGAGTAACCTGGAGACCATCAAGCAGAATGCCCGGTTTTACGCCGGCACACCGGCCGCTATTCGGGCGGGAAACTCCATGCGCAAGGTCATCATTCGCGACCTGACCATAATGGGGGGGGCGATTTCACTGAACATCCCGTTATCCGCAGACAGGCTTACCGTACCGCTTCCTCCGCTGTATCTCTCCAACATCGGCGTGACCACCGACGGTGCCACCCTGCCCGAAATCATTCGCGCCATATCCGAGGAACTGGCGGATGCGGCCAAACAGGTAGTCGTCCAAGCTATAGTCCAGAAGATCAAATCCGTTGTTGAGCGGTTGCCCCCGCCTCAACGTGCACTACCAAAGTTGCCAGCGCCGCCGCCTTTGCCTCAGCCATCTCTCTCATCCGCGCTCTCAAGTGCGAAACCGGTACTACCCCCGCCAGATCTTCCTGGCAAAAAAATCCTGCCATCTCCTCCTGAACCACCTATCAGTAGTCGTCTGCCGACCTTACCCGAACCGCCACGGATCAAATCACCTCCACCCGGTATTTTGCCTTTTCCGCCGCCGCCTGGGTTTTAGAGCTCTATGGGGTGAAATTGCACGCCACTTGAGCCTCTGTTTGCATTCGACTTGACCGGCAGCTATCGCCGACGAGCGGCAGCCTTGCGGCGGCCCAATGCGCTAGCCTTTAAACGCTTGCCCGAGCAGCCAGCGAGCCCATGGGACGGTGCATGCCGCCCACAGGCATCACGACCGCCATCAATTCCCGGAAGAAGCACCGTGGCCAAATACCTGATCTCTTTTCCAAGCGCGGCGATGGTTGTGCCCGAAGGCGAATGGGGAGCGGTGCGCCGCGACTCACACGCTGTGATTGATGAGGCGAAAACCGCCGGTGTCTATGTCTTCGGCGGCGGAATCGACAACTACGTACCGCCCATACTCGTCTCTGCCGACGGCGCGGTTGCAATGGGCGGCTATCCTTGGGCGCCCACGCTCGACGGCGGCTTCACTGTGCTGGAACTGCCTTCGCGCGATGAGGCCATCGCGTGGGCGGCGCGCATCGCCAAGGCCTGTCGCTGCGCCCAGGAACTGCGCGTCTTCGGGTTCGACCCGCAGTCCTGAGGGCAGCACTGAAACCGGCAAGTGCGGCCTGACACTTCATTCATTGCAGATCATCACAGGTACGCCCCACCATGCGAAATCCACTCAAGCATTCAAGCGTTCGTCTTGGTTTTTTACTGGGTGTTATCTCAATGGGGCTGACCGCTTGCACCAGCGACGAGAACATGACTGCAGCGACTAAAGAAATTACTCGACCCCCTGTCGATGACAGCGAGACGTCGTCTGTGCGAATCACAACGAGTTGGCTACAACACTCACTTAGCCAAACGGGCTGCCTGCAGCACGCCAGAGCGGCTCTTACAAAAGCGAGATATTTTGTTGAAGCAGGAGAAAGATCAGTCTATGGGTTGCGTGAAGGCATGACTTTTTCGATTCGCTGCGACTACGAAGGCGTTGCTTTTCTCGCAGTAGCTTATCGCCACAGGCCAAGTACTCAAACCCAGGATCGGATCTTGAATGAAATCACCAGGCTTTTTTAAGGACTGCAGCATTCGGCCAGGAGCGGACGTAACCATGATGCCTTGATATTCTGTGTGACCGATCGCCGAAGGACATCAACGCACATGGAAATTGCACCACGGTTCATCATTCATGAAACCGATCATTGGATACTCAATCATCACATGTCATCCGCGCTCCCTGGTTATTTGATGCTCGGTTCGCGGACTCACGCCAACTCGCTGGCCGACCTTCCGGGCAGTGCCCTGACAGAGTTGGGTGGCCTGCTCGCAGCAGTTCAGAAAGCCATTGAATCGCGACTAAAGCCGAAGTGGATCTACATCAGTCGATTCGGCCATGACCCTGGCTATCCCATTCATTTCCATTTCATCCCTGTGTATCACTGGGTCGAAGAGCTGTTCTGGAAGGATGCGAGATACAGACTCCTGGAGACCTTCGCTACAGTGGAAAGCGCTCAATCACTGACTGACGGAGCAGAACTGACACTGTTCATCTGGCGCGAATTTGGGGAGAGCCCGGAGCCACCAGCCACCCAAGGACCTTCCATCAACCAAGTCATTAATGATTTTCGCGAATCATTCAAATAGGACCACGAGCCTGTCCGCTTCGGCTCGAAAATCAACCCTTGGTGACAGACCACAATCGGCCAAAAACAGTCATCCACCGAGTTGTTGGCGAAACAGGAGAAATCGCCTCATCGGCCGTTTCATTTGACAGGTTTACTGTGGATCACTGACCCGCTTGCGTACTGTTTTAGCAAGCAGCGAATAGAAAACGATGAGCAAGGGAATTGGCAAAGCCACCAGCAACACTGCGCGAGTGACGTGCGACAGGCCGCCAGTATTGATGGTCCCCGGCAACGAGGCCAGTGTAATCATGATCACCAGAGACGCACCCAGATTGCACATGCAGATGGCCATGGCCCGGTAAAAAATTGGCTAGAAGCAGACGCTCTAGTCACAGCATCATTGGAGCCTTCAAGTCGGGGATAGTCGTCTCGGGGATTGATGTTGGGGACTTCAGGTAACCACCCTTCGACAACGTAGACTTCACATGCATCAATGCTCGATAAAAGACCGGATGACATTCGGTAAATGGTAAATCATCAAGGGATGCCCAAAAAAAACTAAAGGCGTGGCCATGGTCGTCGAGCGTGTAATGAGTCCATTCCTCTGGCAACTGTACTTGCGCTTCACAAAGTTGAAACGACCAAATCTGATCCAGATGCTGAGCAATCCAACAGCCCATATCACAAACAACCGTGGCAGCAATACCGGACTCCTCTTTCAATTCGCGTAGCGCGGCCTGAGGTGGCGTTTCGCCGGACTCGATTGTACCTTTGACCAGTTGCACGCCTGCCAGTGGGTGACGGAACAATAGAATGCGTGGGACCGACGAATTCAAAAGAATAACGGGGCAGGCTTTGTTGGGTGTCATAGCGATCTCCTTATCGACTGCGCATCACATGATACCGCCATCCCCTACCTCCATGACCAGATTCTGGATGTCCGCGTTGGGTTGTCGATTGCTCCGCATCGTGACCGAGAGCAATCAGCCAAATGCAGACTTCAACGCCGGCACGCGGTTATGATCCGGGATACCCAGGCGCCCTTGGACCTACGCTCATGCCAGCCTCGAAAATCCTCCCCTCCCCCGCGCCGCTGCTCAAACCCGGAGAGACGGTGGTGTTGTTCGACGGTGTCTGCAAGCTGTGCAATGGCTGGGTGAGGTTCGTGATTCGCCATGACCGTCAGCGGCGCGTGCGGTTGGCGGCGGTTCAGTCACCCGAGGGGCAGACGCTGCTCGCCTGGGCAGGTCTGCCCATGGATCAATTCCACAGCATGGCGGTGATCCGCGACCGATACTACTGGGAGCGTTCCCAAGCTTTTTTCGAAATCTTTGCCCAGTTGCCCGCCATCTGGCGCCCCGTGAACCTGTTGCGCATCATCCCTCGCCCACTTCGAGATTGGGCCTACGACCGCATTGCGCTCAATCGTTATCGGCTCTTCGGGAAGTACGACACCTGTCTGTTGCCGGATCCAGATCATGAACAGCGCTTTTTGAAAGCGCCCCGGTGAACGCCTTGAGGCGACGTGACGAGCTGGATCAATACTCGGGTTGAAGCTATACCGAAAGGGTTCCGGGCGGGGATGGACCACACGCTCGATTAGCGTCTGAGGAGCATTTCACGGTGTCGAATCAGTTGGTCATACGCAACATGACCCGTCCCGAGCTGGACGAACTCGTCGAGTGGGCTGCCCGTGAGGGTTGGAATCCCGGCCTTCACGATGCCGAGCTGTTCTGGGCCACGGACCCTGCCGCCTTCATCGCGGCGTCCCGGGACGGCGAATTGATCGGCGGCGGCGCCATCACCTCCTACCATGGCGAATTCGGTTTCATGGGTTTTTTCATCGTCCGGCCTGAGTATCGCAGCCAGGGCTTGGGCAATACCCTCTGGCACGCACGCCGCGAGCGACTCCTCGCCCGCCTGCGCCCGGGCGTGAGCATCGGCATGGACGGCGTCTTCGCGATGCAGGACTACTACGCCAAGGGTGGCTTCGTCTTCTCCCATCGCAACCTGCGTTTTCGTGCCGAGATCACCGAGCGCCCGACGACCTCGCAGGCAGACGACCAGGACATCGTCCCGTTGGCCGCCTTCCCGTTCGATCAGGTGGTCGATTACGACCGCACCTGCTTCCCCGCCCCGCGCGCAACCTTCCTGAGCGGGTGGATAACCCAGGCCGATGCACTCGCCGTGGGTTGTCGGCGCGAAGGCAGGCTGAGCGGCTATGGCGTAATAAGGCGCTGCCGGGAAGGCTGCAAGATCGGCCCCTTGTTCGCCGATGACGCCCTGGCGGCCAATGCCCTCTACGCGCGCCTGGCGGAATTTGCGCAGGGTGGCCCGCTGTTTCTCGACGCCCCGGAGAACAACCCTGCCGCGATGGCGCTCGTGCACCAACAGGGCATGACGGAGGTGTTCGGCTGCGCACGCATGTACCTCGGCCCTCCTCCGGCGATCGCGCACGAACGTGTGTTCGGCGTCACCACCTTCGAGCTGGGCTGATGTCCGCCCGCGACCTCATCGGTTATGGCGGCCACCCACCCCACCCGCGATGGCCCGGTGAGGCGCGCGTCGCGGTGCAGTTCGTACTCAATATCGAAGAAGGTGCGGAATCCTGCCTCCTCAATGGCGATCCCCAGTCGGAGGCCTGGCTTCACGAGCTACCGGGCCGCCCGCCGCGTGTGGGGGAGCCGGACTTGAGCGTCGAGGGCATGTACGAATACGGATCGCGCGCAGGTGTGTGGCGCATTCTGGAACTGTTCCGCGCCCGAGGCCTGCCGCTGACCGCCTTCGCCGTCGGCCGGGCACTGGAACTCACCCCGGCGATCGGCCAGGCGCTCTGCGCGGCCGGGCATGAGATTGCCGGACATGGCTACCGTTGGCTGGACTATCGCGACATGCCTGAAGACCAGGAACGGCGCCATATACGCCTCACCCTCGACGTGATCGAGCAGGCCTGCGGTAAACGCCCCGTCGGTTGGTACACAGGAAGGGTCAGCCAGAACACCCGTCGCCTGTTGCGTGAGGAAGGCGGGTTTCTCTACAGCTCGGACGCCTACAACGATGACCTGCCCTACTGGCTCCCGGGCACGCCCGCCCACCTGGTGATCCCCTACACACTGGTCAACAACGACGCCCGCTATCTGCTGCCGAACGGTTTCGCCTGCGGTGAAGACTTCTTCCGGCTGCTCAAGGATGCGTTCGACCAACTGTGGCAGGAAGGCGCGCAACACCCGAAGATGATGAGCGTCGGCCTGCACGGGCGGATCAGCGGCCACCCTGGTCGTGCGATGGCGCTGGCGCGCTTTCTCGATTACGTGCAAGGCCACGACGCGGTGTGGATCTGCCGGCGCGAAGAGATTGCCAGGCACTGGATCGCCCGGTTCCCCGCCTGAGTGGGGTTCGGAACGGGCTGAGCCACGCTGGCTAATCAAAATCACCCGTGCTGTATCAGGCGCCCTGCTCCGCCTTGAACATCGCCGAGACGTTGCCTGCCACTGATGTGCGTTTTGGGTCGGTTTCAGCCGATCATGGAAGGCAGAAACCGACCCAAAGCTGATGGTGGCGACCGGTTGAATCCACAGCCAAAAGCAATGGGATGGACTCCTCCTCACCTCGGCATCTTGAGTGCCAGACTGAAGGTGCGAACCGCAGTCAACCGTGAGAAGGAGTCCACACATGAAGCTTATGCGCATTGGGGTCGACTTGGCCAAGAACGTGTTTCAGATCCACGGCGTGGATCGTCATGAGCAGCCAGTCTGGCGGCAGCGTCTGCCTCGCGATCGCTGGCTGCAAACGGTGCTGGAGAAGATCGAACCCGGCTGTGAGATCGGCATGGAAAGTTGCGGTGGTGCGCACCATTGGGCGCGGCAACTACAAGCACGCGGATTTCGGGTGAGGCTGATCGCGCCGCAGTTCGTCAAACCGTACGTCAAGAGCAACAAGAACGACGCCAACGATGCCGAGGCAATCTGCGAAGCGATGAGCCGCCCCAGCATGCGCTTCGTCGCCGTCAAGACCATCGAACAACAGGATATCCAGGCGACGCATCGCATCCGGGCCGGCTTAATCGAGCAGCGGACGGCCAAAGCCAATCAGATTCGTGGGCTGATCGCCGAGTACGGTCTCGTTGCGCCGAAGGAATTACTGATGCTGCGTCGCGCAATACCGTGCTGGCTAGAAGATGCAGATAACGGTTTGACGGCACGCTTTCGTCGTCTGCTGAATGGCTTGTGGGATGACCTGCGCGCACTTGATGAGCGCGTGAGCGAACTCGATGGCGAGATATCTGCGATCGCGGCAAGTGAGCCATCGGCCGTCCGTTTGCAACAACTGCGTGGCGTCGGCCCGATGATTGCCACTGCGCTAGTTGCTGCCATCGGTGATGCCAGTCAGTTTGCTAACGGCCGACAACTGGCCGCCTCGCTAGGGCTGACGCCAAAGCAACACAGCTCTGGCGGCAAGGATCGACTGCTTGGCATCAGCAAACGTGGGGATGCTTATCTGCGAACGCTGATGATCCACGGTGCGCGGTCGGCACTGCGCACAGCCAAATCCAAAGACGATCGACTCAGCCAATGGGCTGTCCGTTTAGCCGAGCGCTCACATCCCAACGTGGCCGCCATCGCACTGGCCAACAAAACTGCACGCATGGCTTGGGCGATGCTGCGCAATGGCACTGATTACCAACCGGGTCGGGCAGCGGCCTGATCCATTCATCCCGGGAGAAGCCCCACACACCACGATTGCGAAGCAACCCGAGCAATGGCAAACCGGTCGAACCGGCGTCGGCAAAACCCTTTAACGTCCAGGTGCGTAAAGCACGTAAAAGCGATTGGGAGCTGACGCGCGAATAGCCCATCATGGCCCTGCATCAAAACGATGCCGCAGTAAGAGGTCGAATATACGTGTGCAGTCGGCACGGGCGCCAAAGCGAAGGAGGCTTGCAACGAGGAGGAGTCCATATACGGACGCTCCGCCTGACTGCTATCTCACAATAACATTCAGGCGGATGCGGCTAGCAAAAAAGGGGCAATGCACATTGTTACAAATGCCCTCTACTGCTCATCATCCAGCGACTACGCTCAGAGATCCTAAACTTGCTGGAGCCTCATAATGACGAATGGAATTTTTCACGTTGACTTTCGCGCAAGCACCGGTGACTACGGTGACGGTTTGGTGGTTGTGAAAGATGGCACAGCAAATGGCGGGGATCCTCACTACCTTTATCAAGGGCAAGTCCCTACAGTCTCGGGCTCGTTTGAGTCAAAATTCACTGTGAGAAAGTGGCGCGACGGGAATACAAATGTGGTTGGGGTTGACAACTACACCCTTGACGCGAAGGGTCTCGTCAACTATGAAACTGGAACTCTCGAACTTCAGGGATCTGTAGTCGGAGCCCCTCACCTGACCATCCAACTGAAAGGAAAAAAAATCCAAGACGCCATATAGTTTTGGATACTGGGGGGGCTGCCGTTATTGATAAAAGGCAGCTCCTTTTTTTATTTTCCCCCTATTTGTGCAATCTACCTGAGCCATGCCGCAACCTTCTGCTTTTGATTAACATTTCTATCGGCCCACAACGGACGGTGGCACCACAAGCGATTCAGTCAGGCGCGACGATGGTACGGGTCCAGTGCTACCCATCACGATGGGCATTTATCGGCCAAAAACAGACCATGGACACGCAGCTAATACTTCATTAATGTGCAAAAAAATATGCCGTTTTCCCCCTTCTTGATGCTGCGTTTACAGACTCGATTTTTTATTGCTTAAGGGATTACGCATGAACATGGAAAGTTATGCGACATCGCATACCGCAAAATTAATTATCATGCCAAAAGCCGTACGGCACCTCAAAATTGAATGATAGGAGCAATAAAGTGGAAATCAAGATTGATATATTGGATTCTCCAACGGAAAAGGATCAAGGAGTTCTGAATAATAGGTTTTCAGAATATCTTCGAATCCAATATCCAGATCTACCGCCAGAATCGGAAGATAAAATATTTATGGTGGTTGCACACGATGAAGTAGGCGACTACATCGGTGCAATAAGCTGTAATTGTTACTGGGATGGCTTAGAAATTGACACCTTTTGGGTTAAGGAATCTCATCGCGGTAAAAAAATAGGCTCTATGCTATTGGAAAAAGCAGAAACGATTGGCGCCAACAATGGTGCAGTAGTTGCATTCTTAAAAACCGTTGATGCTAAACAGTTCTATGAGCGGCATGGGTATGAGATTTATGGTGTTCTTGAGGATCGACCAATCGGGACTAACCTGTATCATTTAAAGAAACGGCTAGTAAAACATGCATAACAACTGGTTCAAACCGTTCGCGTCGCTCACTGGCACGGGCTAAAGCCCGCCCCTTAACCAAATGCTGGTCTGCGTCCGCATTGGGTCGGTTGCAGCCCTTCGTTACAGGTCTCAACCGACCCTAAGCGATCACTCGAAACATTGATCAACGTAAACCCGTAGGAATGTATCTTCATATGGACACTCTGAATTCCGAGGACTTGCTGCCGGAGTTTTGCACTCAGTTTTTGCCGCCACCACCCCATTAAAATCACCGACCCAGCGCCGGCGTTTTCGTTATCGTCACGCAGCGTACAGCCAGCCCGTCAGGCTCATGGGCCTGGCCGCTATTCACTGCGCAGAGCCGCCACCGGATGCAGGCGGGCCGCCCGCAGTGCCGGCGCCAGGCCGGCGAGAATGCCGAGCACCGCCGCCAGCAGCAGTGCCAGCAGCAGAAACAGCGGCTGCAGCGCCAAGGGCAGGCTCGGCATGGCCAGGTGCAGTAGCCCGAGCAGCAGGCCCATCAACAGCAGACCCAGCAGACCACCGGTCAGGGACAGCAGCGTCGCTTCGGCGAGAAACAGCCCGAGCACCTGCCGCGGACTGGCACCAATCGCCCGCAACAGGCCGATTTCCGCCGTGCGCTCGCCCACAGTGGTCGTCATGATGGTGAGAATGCCGACGGCGCCGACCAACAGGGAAATGCCCCCCAAGGCACCAATGGCCAGGCTCAGGGTGCCGAGAACGCGGTTGAAGCTGCGCAGCATGTCGTCCTGGGTGCTCAGGCTGAAGTCCTCCTCGCCGTGCCGTTCGCCGAGCACCTGGCGAATCTGCTGACTCAACACCCGCGAAGTGGTGCCGGCGCCGAACACCACATGGACTTTGACCACCCCGGTGCGGTTGAACAGGCTTTCGGCCCAATCCACCGGGATGTAGGCGATATCGTCGAGGTTGAAGCCGAGCAACTGGCCCTTCTGCGCCATCACGCCGATCACCCGGAAACGCACGCCGCCGACGCGGACCAGCTCGCCCAGCGGATTGCGTGCACCGAACAGCTCGACACGCAGCTGATGGCCGAGCACCACATAGGGCGGCGAACGACCGTCACGGGCCACGGGCAGGAACTCGCCCAGGCTCAGTTGCATGCGCCAGGCCTGCGCCAGCTGATGGCCGCCACCGAGAATGTCGCTGCGCCGGCTCAGTTCACCGAACTGGATATCCCCGCTGCCCGGAATGATCGGCACCGCCGCCTCGACATGCGGCAAGCGCCGCAGGGCGTCGGTATCACTGATGGTCAGTGGCCGTACGCTGCCGAGCAGACCGCCGAGGCCGCTGGTCTGGGTCTTGCCCGGGCGCACGGTGATAATCCGCGTACCAAACTGCGCGAAATTCTCCAGCACGTAGCCGCGCACGCCTTCGCCTATGGCCGTGAGCAACACCACGGCGGCTATCCCGATCGCTACCCCGAGCAGGGTCAGCAGGCTGCGCAAAGGTCGACAGGTCAGCGCCGAGCTGGTCAGCCGGAAACCATCTTGCCAGCGCATCAGTGCGCTCCCGGCGGGCGTAGCGCCGCCACCGGCTCCAGCGCCGAGGCCCGAGCGGCCGGCAGCCAGGCGAACAGCAGCGCCGTGCCGAGTGCCAGCAGCACCGCGCTAACCCGCGCCCACCAGGGTGCATAGAGCGGCAGATCGAACGCCAGGCGCCCCAGCCAGAGCAAGGTTTCGGCGAGAAGTAACCCCGCCAGCGCCCCCGCCAGGGCGAGCAGCGCCGCTTCGCCGAGGAACAGCAGGCGCAACTGCGCCGCCGTCACACCTATGGCTTTGAGCAAGCCGATCTCGGCGCTGCGCTGGCTCACCGCAATCCAGGTCACGTTCATGATCAGGATGCCTGCCACCAGCAGGCTGATCGCGGCAATCCCGGCCACCGCCAGGGTCAGCACCGTGAGTATCTCGTCGAAGGCGCTGAGCAGGCTGTCCTGGCTGATCAGGGTGATGTCTTCCTCACCCTCGTGGCGCTCCTTGAGCGCGGCGAGTATCAGTCGCTTGCTGCGGTCGAGAAAGCTCGGCCCACGCACCTCGACAAACACCCGCAACAACCCCTCGCGATTGAACAAGGCCTGGGCACTGGCCACCGGAATGATCAACATTTCGGCGAAATCCATCCCCAGGGATTCGCCCCGCTCATCGAGGATACCGACCACCCGGAAGCGCCGGTCGCCGGCGCGCAACCATTCACCCAAGGCCGGGCGCGTACCGAATAGTTCGCGCCGGAGTTTGCCGCCGATCACGCAGACGGCCTCGCCCTGCTCAGGGTCCAACGCCGGCAGGGGCTGGCCCTGGACGACCGTCAGTTGGCGAATGGCGAAGAAGTCCCGTGTGGTGCCCAGGGTCAGCACCTCACGATTGCGGTTACCGACTATCACCTCCATCTGCCCGGCCTGCATCGGCGCCACCCGGCGGATGCCCGGCAACCGGGTGATGGCCTGGACGTCCTGCAAGGTCAACTCGTGCGGCGTCAGGCCGGTGAGCGGCGGTATGCGCCCCGTGGTTTCCTTGCGGCCCGGGAAAACGATCAGGATGTCGCGCCCGAGCAGCGAGAACTCGTTCAGGACGAAGGCCCGCGCGCCCGCACCGAGACCGGTGAGCAGATTGACCGCCACCACTCCGATAGCGATGGCCAGCAGCAGCATCAGGCTGCGCGAGCGATGCCCACGCAAGGCACCGAGCCAGAAGGCCAGGGCATCGGCGGCACGCATCAGGCCAGCGCCTGCTGCGACGCAGCACTGTGGATCCGCCCGTCACGCATGTGCAACTGGCGCTGCGCGCGGGCGCCCAGGCTGGCGTCGTGAGTCACCACTATCAGGGTCAGCCCCTCGTCGTTGAGCTCCTCCAGCAGGCTGAAGACTTCGGCGCCGGCCTGGCTATCGAGATTGCCGGTGGGCTCGTCGGCCAACAACAGCGCCGGTTGCATGACCATCGCCCGGGCAATGGCGACGCGCTGGCGCTGACCGCCGGACAGCTCGCCCGGGCGGTGGGCAATGCGATCGCCCAGCCCCAGGCGCTCCACCAATTGGCTGCTGCGCTTGTGCCGTTGCGCCGCGCCGATGCCGGCGAGGACCATCGGCAGCTCGATGTTTTCCAGCACCGTCAGC
Source organism: Pseudomonas laurylsulfatiphila (assembly GCF_002934665.1). Lineage (GTDB taxonomy): Bacteria > Pseudomonadota > Gammaproteobacteria > Pseudomonadales > Pseudomonadaceae > Aquipseudomonas > Aquipseudomonas laurylsulfatiphila. Next base: position 675,184 of record NZ_NIRS01000002.1, read on the forward strand.
CGTGCGATCAGGTGGTAGGACTGGAACACGAAACCTATCAGTTGGCTGCGCAATTGGGCGCGCCGCGCCTCGCTCAGCGTCGCCGTGGCCTCGCCCTGCAGCCAGTATTCGCCGGCGCTCGGCGCATCGAGCAAACCGAGGATGTTCAGCAGGGTCGACTTGCCCGAGCCTGACGGGCCCATCACCGCCATGTAGTCACCGGCGGCGATGTCCAGATCCAGGCCGTCCAGCCCCATCACCTGCTGCTCGCCCAACTGGAAGGTGCGGCTGCCGCCGCGCAGGCGGATCATTGCTTGGTCTCCGCCGCATCCACCGGGATCACCGCCACGGTGTCCTTGAGCCCTTCCTGCTCGAGGCTGGCGACTATGCGCGCGTTCTCGTCCAGCCCTGCGAGCACCTCGGTCCAGCGCCAATTGCTCAACCCGGTTTGCACCTCCACCTCGCGCAACACCCGGGCGCTCGGGTCATAGCGCAGCACGCGCTGCCCCTCCAGCAGGGTCTCGGTGGGGATGCGCAAAGCACGTTCGCGCTGCTCCAGGAGGATCTCGACATCGGCGCTATAGCCGGTGAGCAGGACCAGATCGGCCGGCGGCTGGTCGAAACGCACCTCGACATCGACGGTGCGCGCCTGCTTCTCCAGTTCACGCACATAGGGCGCGATGCGGCTGACGCGGCCAGCGAATTGCTGGCCACGGAAGGCATCCAGGGTGATCCGCACCGCGGTTCCGGGGTGAACCCGGGCAGCGTCCACTTCATCGATCGGCGCCTCGACATACAGGCAGCTGTCGTCGATCAGGTCGACCGCCGGCGGCGTGGGAATACCCGGTGGCGAAGGGGTGACGAACTCGCCAAGTTCGCCGTTGATTTCTGCGACTATGCCGGCGAATGGCGCACGCAGGGTCGTCTGCTCCAGCAGTGAACGCTGCAACTGCAGGCTGGCGTCGGCCTCGCGGATCAGCACGTCACTGGCATTGCACATCAGCTTCGCCAAGTGAGCCTTGGTCTCGGCCTGATCGAGGCGATCGGCGGCAACCAGCTTGCGATCGGCCAACTGGCCCAGGCGATCGAGGTCGCGCCGGTCCAGATGAGCCTGCTGGCAGCGCTGTTCGCGGGCGTTGCGTTGGGCCTCCAGCCGCGCCTCGGCCTCCTGCAACCGGGCCTGCTGCTCGTCCTGCCGCAAGCGCATGAGCACCTGACCCGCCTGGACCCGCTGGCCCTCGGCGATCAGCAACTCGGCAACCTGGCCGCCGACATTGAAGGAAAGATGCGAGCGCCGACAGGACTTCAGCGTACCCGCGCGGGTGTTGGCCACCAGCGTCTCCACCGGCCCCCGCTCAACCCCCAGCAGCCTGACCGGCAACGGCTGTGGTCGACTCAACCAGCCGCCCAGCACCACCAGACAAGCCAGCATCGACGAGGCAATCAATAATTTGCGCATGGACTTCACCTCCTCCCCACATGGCTTGAGCCTAGGTCAGGAGGTTAAAAGAACAACGCAAAACGTCATTTATCCGACGATTTTCAGACGAGTGTCAGATAAATGGCGAATGAGATTTATTTCTCTCGCAACGGCTAATCCCAAGCCATGCCAACTCAATAAAATTCCTTGCCACGGCAAACGCTACGACGTCGAAATTTCTCCGGAAACTGTGCCACGCCTTGCCCATACCCGAATCTCTTCAAGCGGTCACTCGCAAGTCAACTGAAATGGGTGGCGATTCGGCTCATTGCGACTTTATTACAGAATAATGACAAGAATTACGCCCGATTAATCTAGAAATGCGACACCGGCGTTGAGCTCAAACACGGGCTGATATAGAACACCCTGGCAGCATTTTCCGAAGTGGTTCAATACGCGTTCCAAGGGCTCGAATATGAAAATAAAAACAAACAAAAACCTGCTCTCCCCCTTGCTCCTCTCTCTAATGATGCTTCACGGTGCTCCCACCTTTGCCGAGGAAGTCGCCAACCCGCCTTCAAATCTTTTAACCGCAGCCGTCGCCTGGAAGCAAACAGCCGCCGAGTTTGAAGCGCTTTATTATCAAGGGTTCAACGTAGCAAGAATGCAACTGGATCGAGCCCTCCAGGCTCACAAAGCGGGTGACCGACCCTTAGCTATCATCAGCGATGTCGACGATACAGTGCTCAGTAGCAACAGCTATTGGGGCTATATGATCAATGCCAACAAAGAGTTTTTCGACGATGCAGCATGGGATAGATGGGTGGCTGACAATGGCCCGGTTGCCACGCCTGGCGCGGTGGATTTCTTGAGCTATGCACAATCGAAGGGTGTGGAGGTTTTTTACGTGACCAGCCGTGACCAAGGCGAAAAAACCTTTGAATACGCATTGGCGAATCTTCGGAAAAACAATCTTCCATTTGCCGATGATAAACACCTGACGGTTTATCGCGACAGCTCCAACAAGGAACCACGCCAATCAGAGATCGCCAAGGATTACGATGTGGTGGTGATGCTGGGTGATAACCTCAACGACTTTAAGCGCAAGTATTACGTCGCTGACGTTAAACAACGTAATAGCCTTATGACTGAAGACAAGGAGCAGTTTGGCCGCAAGTTCATCATCTTTCCGAACCCTACCGATGGCCACTGGCTCAAAGCCATTTTTGGCGATTCAGAACCACCGGCCACACCGGAAAACCGTGCGAAGTTCAAGGCAGCTGCCAGCACTACAGCTTGGCAGCTTAAGCAATAACAAGGCTGGGTGGCAGCAGGTTTTAGGGGGTGGCAACCATCGTTCCCCCCTGAAGTCTCAATGACGATTTCAGACAGGCAGCTTTGAGTGGCTGTGTGTGTCCGTCGGGATAGGCAGAAAACGGCCAGAAGCGCTCAGTCGCTCAAAACACTTAAAAACCACTGATTGCTAAAGTCATCAGGATCCGAAAATAGCTCACTCGGTCGAAGGGACGGATGTTTTGCTGCCCAAGCGGATGAGTTCATTGGAGAAACACAGGCCGACGATGATCAGTGCCGCTCCCGCGTACAGGCTTTCGCGTGGTACTTCATTGAGTGCCACAAACGCCAGCAGCGCGGCGAACAGTGGCTCGGTCAGCTCCAGCGCTTGCACCTGGGATGGCTTGAGATACTCGATGGCCTTGGTGGTGCAGAAGAAGCCCAGGATTGTCGGCAGCGTGGCCAGCGCCAGCAGCACGACGATCGCCAGCGGTGACAGCTCACCTATCGCGAAACCATCGGCCGCAGCCGGCATCAAAAGGTACAGGCTGCCAAAGAACAACAATTGTCGGGTGAAGTGCAGTCCCCCCGACACACCCATACGCTTCATGGCAACCGAAAAGGCCCCATAGCCACAGCCGGCCATGGAGGCGAGCGCAGCACCTTGCAAGGTAAAGCCTTGCTGCAGGTCGCCGCCGAAGATCACCGAGATCCCGGCGATAGCCAGTGCGGCGCCAACGGTAGCGTTCGCGGTGATGGCATCCTTGAGGAAAATGCGCCCCAGAATGATCGAGGAAATTGAGGCACTGGCCATCAGCACCACCACCACACCTGCCGCAGCGTAGTGTCGATAGGCGGACGTTTCGAAATGGAACAGCACAAAGATGCCAAGGAATGCGCAGATAGCCGCCTGAGTCCATTTGGTCGACGCCGCCGGGCGCTTGAGGACAAATAATAAGATCGAGAGCAGCACGCATCCCAGTACGGTCTTGATGACAGCGACACTGCTAGCGGTGAAACCATTACTCATGAGTATTTTGCTGAGTACACCGATCGTTGCGTTCAGTGCCGCAGCGGAGAGTGCAAATATGACGCCTTTGCTGAAAGTAGATTGCATTGATGACGATCCCTGTCGCTGAATTGTCGTTCGATAGAATGCCGCCCTACATCGACGGCGCAAAGTTTGAGGATACGAAGATCCGACCAACCCCAGTATTTATTGTGGCATAAGCTGGATCGCCCAGTAGGATGCTATTCGCCTTCTTGTCGCCGCCAAGGGAGAAGTCAGAGGGCCTGGCCCTTGGCTATGCAATTTGAGTTGACGAACATTGCAGTGTGCTGCAAAGACTGACGTATATCCGGTTTGGCTATTCCATGCCTGTTGGCAAATTGCTCGACCGCCGCTGTATCAAAACGAGTGGTCTGGATAAAGTCCAAGGCTTCGGTTTTTGTATTCAAAAACCGCGCGACGGGAGGAATACTCAGTAGCAACTTCAGCAATCGGAGTGAAATGTAATGCTTGGGAGACTTTAAGCCCAAAGGTTGTGCCACCTGTACCAGGAGTTCTCGCAAGTTCGGTGTTTGGTCATCAAGCGCCAGCAGTTCCTGGCCCACCATGGCAGGATCAAAAGCACAAACCGCCACCAGCTCAACCAGGTAATCCACGGTGACCAGTGGCAGCCAGTGCTCGGCGGTACCGGGCACTGCAGTCAGCTTTCTCTGCACAAGGTTGCGTATCAGCTCCACCAGCGGCTGACCGTCAAGGATATGCCCAGTGCGGCTGTGGCCACAAACCGTCGCGGGGTGGACAACGGTAATCTCCCCGCCCTTGGTGGACATGACCTCCAGGGTCGCAAAATGCGCCTCCAGCTTGCTCCCCTCGTAACCACCGACATGTCGGTAGACGGCAGGCCAATTCGTCAGCTCCGGATAACGAGGATCAATTCCGATGCGTTGCAGATGTTCATGATTTTTCAGCATGTAGCCGCCGATCATCACTAGCCGGCTTTTTTGCTCAGCCGCCAACAGCGCCACGCGCTTTGCCCCTTCCACATTCACCGCACGAGAATGCTCCACTGAAAGCCCCCATGCGAAGTGGGCGCCCAGGTGGAATATGACTCTGGCGTGCCTTAGAACTTCTCGGTCAACAAGACTCAGCCCGAGGTTGTCCCGTTCCAGATCGCCAGCCACGGCAAATACCCGGGTTGCACACCCTCCCAAATTGTCGACTTGCTCCCGCAGTGCAGCTAGTCGCTCTGGGCGACGCATCAACACCCGAATGGTGTGCCCTTTTGCACTCAGATACGCCACCAAATGTTGACCGATGAAGCCGGTCCCCCCCGTGACAAAGCACTCCACGCTCATTTCCCTGCTCCTTGTTTAAGGTGAAAAATCAAGCGTAAACTATCGACCCAACTCTATAGTCAAGCGGTGTTTTCATGAAAATCGGCGAACTCGAGGCCCGCAGCGGTGCCAGCCGCCATACGCTGCGTTACTACGAGCAAATCGGCCTGATCTCACCGCTGCGGCAAACCAACAACTATCGCGTTTACACAGAGCAAACGCTGCAGGATCTGGACTTTATCCAGCGCGCGCAAAGCATGGGGTTTTCCCTGGGGGAAATAGGCGAGATTCTGGATGCGCAGCGGAACAAGCTGATCGATTGTGCTGACGGCGCCAAGTTAATTGAAAAGAAGATGGCGGAAATCAAACAGAAAATCGCCAACTTCCAAAGCATTTATCGGTACCTGGACCAAGAGCGTGCAAACCTCGAAGCCAGTGCTGCCAAGCAACTTGAGCTTCAGCAGCTGAACAACTCTGAATTGCTCCGGATTTGCTAGACACATGATGTCTGCTTTGGGTCGATTGCTGCCTGTCACGAAGGGCAGCAACCGGCCAGGAGCCGCCATTCAACGCGACTCGATAATACTCACCCGACCGTGCATCATGATGCTCGCCATCATCTCCTGTGGCACCAGGGCCAGAAGAGCAGAACACTGTTACCGCGAATCAGGTATTTACACTGCCCGCCCCTGGCGAATGAGCCTATTGAAATGGAAGTCATCTCATGTTTGAACGTAACAAACTGGTTCCAGAGTTAATGGTCACTGACCTGGATAGCAGTCAGGCTTTTTGGGTGTCTTGCCTAGGGTTCGAAGTAGCTTATCAACGCCCAGAGGATGGATTCGCTTACCTCGACTTGAACGGTGCTCAAGTAATGCTTGAGCAGGTTGATCCGGACGCAGGCCAATGGCTGACTGCGCCCCTGACCAAGCCGTTTGGAAGAGGAATAAACCTGCAGATTGACGTTATGGCCGTAGTACCAATCATCCAAAAACTTGGCCAGGCTGGATTTCAACTCTATCGAGAATGCAAAGACACCTGGTATCGGGCTAGCAATGTAGAAGTAGGCCAGCGCGAATTCATCGTCCAGGATCCCGATGGTTATCTCGTGAGGTTGGTAGAGCGGTTGGGTGAGCGGCCGGTTTGATCAATCTGAACACAGACCAGGGCGACCGTCCGTTTAGGGTCATTTGCCGTCACTCGGGTTCGACAACCATTCCGGATGGCTGCACTGTTTAGCCGACCCGATCTGATGTGACAAAACCTGTTCCAGCGCTGGGATTTCTACTGTGCGCGGGGCTCGGATGGAATGAGGACGACCAGATCCGTATTACCTATGTCGACACCCGCTTGTGAAAATAAGGTAGTCGCTTGCCCACGGTGATGCGTCTGGTGGTTGAAGAAATGCATGACCAAACCATAAAAGTTCTTGTCGGCGGGCACTCCCGTCATGCTTGTGTAATTGAGGGTGTGATCTAAATTCGCCTCTGTAATGGAGCAAGACCACTCGATAATGATCCTGTCGAGCCACACTCGATGTGCCGAAAGTTCTCGGATATTTGAGAATGTTGACTGGTCAAGGCTTTTGGGGGCAGGAAGCTGCCGAATCGGCTCCAGAGCCAAGTGGTTCGCCGGGTGCTCGGCGAATCGCTTGAGCCAGATAGTGTCCCCGGCCACTAAGTGGTTCAACGTCCCGAGAATAGAACCAAAGAATGCTTTTCTATTCACTGAAAGCTCTTCATCTGGCAGGCTTTTGGCTGCCTCATAAATCTTTGCGTTCATCCACTCGTTATAGGTCGCCATCAAGCAGATATGGCCGGTGCGGCTCATTGTGTTCATCCTTTGAGTGAATATTTGATCAGCGGTCCACGCTCATCTTGAAGCCCCGTCTAGTACTGGGCTTCGTTGTGTTCAGTGTGGCGCAACAGAGTGGCCTCTCTCGCTTGGAGCATGCGTGTAGCCCGGCGAAAGGGGAATGGAAATGGTCGTGTCGAGTGGTGAGGGCATCAAAAAACTGCCTTAACTGCGTTATGGATTGATGAATAGTCTGTGGGTGTGCGTTGAATTGCGCTACCCCGATGTCCGCTTTTGGGCCGTTTTCTGCATGTCTCCACCGGCAGCTATGGGTCGGAAGCCGTCGCTCATGAACGTCCGTATATGGACTCCTCCTCGTTGCAAGCCTCCTTCGCTTTGGCGCCCGTGCCGACTGCACACGTATATTCGACCTCTTACTGCGGCATCGTTTTGATGCAGGGCCATGATGGGCTATTCGCGCGTCAGCTCCCAATCGCTTTTACGTGCTTTACGCACCTGGACGTTAAAGGGTTTTGCCGACGCCGGTTCGACCGGTTTGCCATTGCTCGGGTTGCTTCGCAATCGTGGTGTGTGGGGCTTCTCCCGGGATGAATGGATCAGGCCGCTGCCCGACCCGGTTGGTAATCAGTGCCATTGCGCAGCATCGCCCAAGCCATGCGTGCAGTTTTGTTGGCCAGTGCGATGGCGGCCACGTTGGGATGTGAGCGCTCGGCTAAACGGACAGCCCACTGGCTGAGTCGATCGTCTTTGGATTTGGCTGTGCGCAGTGCCGACCGCGCACCGTGGATCATCAGCGTTCGCAGATAAGCATCCCCACGTTTGCTGATGTCAAGCAGTCGATCCTTGCCGCCAGAGCTGTGTTGCTTTGGCGTCAGCCCTAGCGAGGCGGCCAGTTGTCGGCCGTTAGCAAACTGACTGGCATCACCGATGGCAGCAACTAGCGCAGTGGCAATCATCGGGCCGACGCCACGCAGTTGTTGCAAACGGACGGCCGATGGCTCACTTGCCGCGATCGCAGATATCTCGCCATCGAGTTCGCTCACGCGCTCATCAAGTGCGCGCAGGTCATCCCACAAGCCATTCAGCAGACGACGAAAGCGTGCCGTCAAACCGTTATCTGCATCTTCTAGCCAGCACGGTATTGCGCGACGCAGCATCAGTAATTCCTTCGGCGCAACGAGACCGTACTCGGCGATCAGCCCACGAATCTGATTGGCTTTGGCCGTCCGCTGCTCGATTAAGCCGGCCCGGATGCGATGCGTCGCCTGGATATCCTGTTGTTCGATGGTCTTGACGGCGACGAAGCGCATGCTGGGGCGGCTCATCGCTTCGCAGATTGCCTCGGCATCGTTGGCGTCGTTCTTGTTGCTCTTGACGTACGGTTTGACGAACTGCGGCGCGATCAGCCTCACCCGAAATCCGCGTGCTTGTAGTTGCCGCGCCCAATGGTGCGCACCACCGCAACTTTCCATGCCGATCTCACAGCCGGGTTCGATCTTCTCCAGCACCGTTTGCAGCCAGCGATCGCGAGGCAGACGCTGCCGCCAGACTGGCTGCTCATGACGATCCACGCCGTGGATCTGAAACACGTTCTTGGCCAAGTCGACCCCAATGCGCATAAGCTTCATGTGTGGACTCCTTCTCACGGTTGACTGCGGTTCGCACCTTCAGTCTGGCACTCAAGATGCCGAGGTGAGGAGGAGTCCATCCCATTGCTTTTGGCCGTTTTCTGCCTTTGGTGACCGGCAGAAATCGGCCAAAAAGAGACAGTCAGATACGTCTGGAAAATCAAGGGTGATTCACTATGCACCACCCTGCCAGATGCCAGATTCAGAGCTTCCCCCCGCGAGTTAAAGTATAAAGTCCGCCGTGGTCGCGCTGTTGAGACCGACTATCTGGATGGCGAATTCGGCGGCGCTATCGGCATCGGTATTGCCGTAGAGCACGCCCCCTGCAACTTTCAACTGTCCGGCCGCATTGAAGGCAGCGCTACTGCCGATGATCGAGCTGAAGGCTTCATTGGTGTTCGTCGCCGTGTTGGCATCGAGCGTCGACAGGTCAATCTTGTCGGCTCCCTGGGTGAAGTCGGTGATGATGTCCCAGGTGGAGCTGGTCAGCCCCGTTTCAGCGAGGGCATTGAAATCGAAGATATCGTTACCGACGCCGCCGGTGAGAACATCCTTGCCCATACCGCCAACCAGGATGTCGTTCCCGCCCCCACCGTTCAGCAGGTTGGCGGCGGCGTTGCCCGTGAGCGTGTCGTTATAGTTGGACCCCGTGAGGTTTTCGATGGCGATCAGGGTGTCGGAGCCTGAGCCACCGGTGGCCTGGGCCGTGGTCACAGACAGGCTGACGGCGACTGCGCTGCCGGCATAGACGTAGGAGGCCGTGTCGACGCCGGTACTGCCATTGAGGACATTGTTGCCGGCCCCGGCAAACAGGGTGTTGTTGAGATCGTTACCCGTCAGGGTGGCGATCCCGGTGGCGAGGACCCGACCATATTCGACATTGGCACCGAGGGTGTAGGCGCTGAGAAAACTGTAGACCGTGTCGCTGCCGCCGGTGCTGGCCGTGGCATTGGTTTCGATCACTACGTCGCCAGCGTTGTCGACGTAGTAAAGGTCAGACCCATCGCCGCCCGTCATCCTGTCAACGCCTGCGCCGCCATCCAGAACGTCATTGCCCGCCCCACCGTCGAGCGTATCGTTACCGCTGCCACCGCTCAGCAAGTTAGCCGCGGCGTTGCCCGTGAGCGTGTCGTTGTAGTTGGAACCGGTGAGGTTTTCGATGGCGACCAGGGTATCGGCGCCCGAGCCGCCGGTGGCCTGGGCCGTGGTCACGGCGAGGCTGACGGTGACTGCACTGCTGGCATAGAGGTAGGACACCGTATCGACGCCGGTGCCGCCATTGAGGACGTTGTTGCCGATTTCGGCATAGAGGGTGTTGTTGAGGCCGTTACCCGTGAGGGCGGCGACCCCGGTGGCTAGGAGGCGACCGTTCTCGACATTGTCGCTGAGCGTGTAGGCGCCGAGAGAGCTGTAGACCACGTCGCTGCCGCCGGTGCTGGCCGTCGCATTGGTTTCAACCACGACGTCGCTGGCGTTGTCGACGTAGTAGATGTCGGAGCCATCACCGCCCGTCATCCCGTCGGAACCAGTGCCGCCATTCAGAACGTCATTGCCCGCGCCACCGTCGAGCGTATCGTTTCCAGCGCCACCATTGAGCAGGTTGGCGGCGGCGTTGCCCGTGAGCGTGTCGTTGTAGCTGGAGCCGGTGAGGTTTTCGATAGCGATCAGGGTGTCAGCGCCTGATCCGCCGGTGGCCTGGGCTGTGGTCACGGCCAGGCTGGCAGTGATTGCGCTGCCGGCATAGAGGTAGGAGGCGGTGTCGACGCCAGTGCCACCATTGAGGACGTTGTTGCCGACCCCGGCATAGAGGGTGTTGTCGAGGCCGTTACCCGTCAGGCCGGCGATCCCGGTGGCGAGGACGCGCCCGTTCTCGACGTTGGCACCGAGGGTGTAGGCGTTGAGAAAACTGTAGACCGTGTCGCTGCCGCCGGTGCTGGCCGTGGCATTGGTTTCAACCACGACGTCAGCCGCGTTGTCGACGTAGTAGATGTCGGAACCATCATCCCCCGTCATCCTGTCGACGCCTGCGCCGCCATTCAAAAAGTCATTGCCGGCACCGCCGTAGAGGTGGTTGGTGGCGGCGTTACCGGTCAGCGTGTTGGCGAGATCGTTACCGGTGCCTGTGAGCGCCGCGCTGCCAGTGAGGGTCAGGTTCTCCTGGTAGTTGCCGAGGGTGCGGCTGACGCTGGAAATGACGGTGTCGACGCCGCCGCTGGCGGAGGTTTCGGTAACCACGTCGCTGGCATGGTCGACGTAGTAGATGTCATTGCCCAGGCCGCCGATCATCACATCGGCGCCGGCACCGCCGTTGAGCGTATTGGCGGCGGCGTTGCCGGTCAGCGTGTTGGCGAGGCCGTTACCGGTGCCATTGATCGCTGAAGCCCCTGTCAGTATCAGGTTCTCCAGGTTGGCCCCCAGCACCCAGCTCACAGCCGACTTGACCGTGTCAGTGCCGGCGCCCACCTCCTCACGAAGTTGAAGCAGGTCATCGACCACAGCATAAGTATCATTGCCAGTGCCCCCAGCCAACAACATGTTACCCTGACCGTTCAGCGTGTCATCACCGCTCCCGCCATTGACCTCCAGCCGTGCCGCGGTTCCATCGGCACTGAAGCGCTGGACATGGATACCGTCATTAACATGACTGGACTGTCCTATAGACATCCAGGTCACTGCCCAGCCGCCGTCTTCCAGAGACGTGACCTTGGCGGAAACCTGTGAACCGTCAGTGGTGGTGTTGACCAGCGTTTCGCCACCGACGGTTTGGCCCGCTGCGTTATAGCGCTGGGAATAGATAGCCACCCCACTGCCATCCTGTTCGCCGCCCGCTTCCCAGGTCACCACCCAGCCGCCATCAGCCAATGCCGTTACATCGGAGAAACTCTGAGACTGAGTGGCATAGAGAGGGCTGGTTATGACGAGGGTTTCACCGCCGACCGCCTGACCATTGGCGTCATAGCGCTGGAAGTAAATATCGCTACCATTGGCAGCTACGCTGAAGGATGACCAGCTCACCAGCCAGCCACCATCGTTCAAGGCCGTTACCGCAGGAATGTACTGGTCATTCAGCGTATTGGTGTTTACCTGCGTTTCGCTGCCTACCCTGTTACCGGTTGCATCGTAACGCTGGGCATAGATATCGAAGCGGCTTTCGCCTGGGTGAGTCGCATGCCAGGTCACCAGCCAGCCACCGTCCTTCAGGGCTGTCACGTCAGAGCTGTAGTGTACGATCTGATTATCCCCTGTCGTCGTGTTGACCTGGGTTTCGCCCCCCACAGCGATGCCCGCTGCGTTATAGCGTTGGGCCTCGATCGTGAAGTTATTGCCAGCGACGTCCCGCGACATCCATACCACCAGCCAACCGCCATCACCCAGTGCTGTAACAGCCGGGCTGTTCTGGCTTTCAGCCGTGTGGGTATTGACGCGCCATTGATCGCCCATGGGATCACCAGCCGCGCTGAACCGCCGGGCATAGATGTCGCCAGTTTCGACCATCTGATAGGTGTACCAGGTAACCACCCAGCCACCGTCAGCCAACCCAGCGATATCGGAATATCCCTGAGAGTGTTGCGAAGGGGCGACAGCAATCTCATCGCCCACCTTCTCGCCTGCTGCACTGTAGCGTTGGATTAAAATATCGTTCCCATTGACTGGATCTCTGGACTCTAGGGACACCAGCCATCCACCGTCGGCCAGCCCGGTAATGGAGATATTGTCCTGAGTCATCGTCATAATCGTACTGACCCGGCTTTCACCGCCCGCTTTGACGCTCAGAATCCTGTCGGCGAATTGCAGGCTCTCGATGTTGCGCAGGTAATCGGTACCCTCATCGCCATCAACGACATTCAGGTCGGTGACCGTCAGTTGGCCGTTGCTCCATCCAAAGCGATAGTCGCCAGCGTTGCCCGTATAGATAGCCGTATCCTGGCCCGCACCGCCGTCGAGGGTGTCGTCCCCCGCCAGGCCGGTAATGCTTTCGGCCTCACTTGTCCCCAATAGAACATCGTTGCTCGTAGTGCCTGATATCACGGCCATGTGGGATTTTTCCTTTATTCAAGTAACAGGCAAGGTAAAGCCGCCGGGCATTTCATCGAAATTCGTCGAGGCCACGTAGGTCTGCACTCATTTTCATTCAGTTCACTCATGGCCAAGGTGCTTGCGCTGGTGAACCGGGTGACAAACCGGGCTGGGCTGGGCTGTCCGCCCGCTTGCAACCTTCTACTGCCCGGCCGCACAGATAGTGGCACTCATTGTATATAGCCATCTGCCACTTCGCTTGTCCGGTCGTCGCCTCCTATCACGTGGGCAAGCCGATCAGGACAGAACAGTGGGTGACATACTTTCCAAAATGGACTCCGATGGCATCACCAGCTCTCGACAGTGATCGTTACTTTTTGACATACGCAAGGCATAGCCCGCAGACAAAATGCGAGAAGGATTCAGGGGGAAACAAGGGGGTCCGCTTGACGATCACGAATGACTGCATCAGTCGACTGCGGCCCTTCGCGACAGGCAGAAAACGGCCAAAAGCCGACCTTCGCCCACCGGCCAAATTGATGCTGCCCTACAACGTTATCAATAACCAATGACCCCAGATGATTACCTTTGGCCGCTTAGTGACCAATTGGTTTTCAACGAGAACACAATGCGTTCCCGTGTCGATATCAGACACGGATGTGGCGTGATCAGGTAACTGAATCATCGGACAAGCCGGGTAAGGTGGCGCACCTTTTCATCGAAACGACCACGTCCGATGATGGGCTTGATAAGAACTGCAGCGTTTGAAGGGTGCTTCTTTCAGGAAGCCCGGCAGGCAGCAATGATGATCTGTTGCCCCTATCCATCCGCTTAAATGTCGATCGGCAGAGAAAAAAACCAATGATTAGCCCGAGCTCCAAGGATTCGAGTGGCCAATTGGCGCAGGGCTTCAAGCCTCGTCACGTAACAATGCTGTCAATCGCCGGTATTATCGGCGCCGGTTTGTTCGTTGGCTCAGGACACGCCATTGCGGCGGCTGGCCCGGCGGTGCTGCTGGCCTATCTATTCTCTGGTCTGCTCGTCGTTCTGGTCATGCGCATGCTCGGTGAAATGGCGGTGGCCAACCCGGACACCGGCTCTTTCTCCACCTATGCCGACCAGGCCATCGGCCGTTGGGCCGGCTTCACCGTCGGTTGGCTCTACTGGTGGTTCTGGGTGCTGGTGATCCCTATCGAAGCGCTGGCCGCCGGTCATGTATTGAACCAGTGGTTTCCCCAGATCGATGCCTGGCTGTTCGCCCTGGTGTCGATCATTGCACTGGTGGTGACCAACCTGTTCAGCGTGTCCAAGTACGGCGAATTCGAGTTCTGGTTCGCCATGGCCAAGGTGGTGGCGATCATCGGTTTCATCGGCGTGGGTTTTGCCGTGTTGATGGGCTGGGTTCCCGATCGGGAAGTCAGCGGATTGAGCGGCCTGATGGCCGAGCACGGCGGGTTTGCTCCCAACGGGCTGTCGGCGGTAGTCGGTGCCTTCATCACCATCATGTTCAGTTTTATCGGTACCGAAGCGGTCACCATCGCCGCCGCCGAATCCGACAATCCCTCGCAGAACATTGCCAAGGCCACCCGTTCGGTGATCTGGCGCATCGGGGTGTTTTACCTGCTGTCGATTTTCGTGGTCATCTCCGTGGTGCCCTGGAATGACCCGCTGCTGGCTTCGGTAGGCTCCTACCAGCGGGCACTGGAAATCATGAACATTCCCCACGCCAAGTTCATGGTGGACGTGGTGGTGCTGATCGCCGTGGCCAGTTGCATGAACTCCTCGATCTACATTGCCTCGCGCATGCTGTACTCGCTGGGCCGTCGCGGTGATGCGCCGAAGGCGCTGAAGGCGACCTCCTCCGAAGGTGTGCCGCGGGCAGCAGTCATCGCCAGCACTGTGCTGGGCGCGGCGATCACCGTGTGGAGCTACTTCATGCCCGCCGGGTTGTTCGAGTTCCTGCTGGCCAGTTCCGGCGCAATTGCCTTGGTGGTGTACCTGGCCATTGCGGTGTCGCAGCTGCGCATGCGCCGGATGTTGCGTCGGCAGAACGTCGAGCTGACCTTTCGCATGTGGCTGTTTCCCTGGCTCACCTGGTTGGTGATCCTGTTCATCTGCGCAGCGCTGGCGGTGATGATGGCCTCCCCTGATCACCGTACAGAAGTGAGCACGACCATTGGCCTGGCGCTGGCGATTTCCTTTATCGGCCTGGTGACATCGCGTCACCCTGCGCAGGCTGCGAGGGTGACATCGGCGGGATAAAACCCGGTAGGTAGTTGCGCCGAACCTGATACCCCCTACGCCAGGACTGGGGGTATGACCCGCTCCTGTGTCTCAGGCCGTCATCGCTTTTAGTGAGGACATGACCACGATGTCATCGAACTCCACCGTGTCCGACGGTAAGACTCAATCCGTCGGTTTTCTGCTGCTGGACAAATTCACACTCATTTCCCTGGCGTCGGCAGTAGAGCCACTGCGTATGGCCAATCAGTTGTCGGGGCGAGAGCTATATCGCTGGCATACGTTCAGCCCCGGGGGAGAGCCTGTCTGGGCCAGTGATGGCGTGCAGATCACTCCGGATGCTTCATGGAAAAATCCATTGGTGGCGGACACTGTAATCGTGTGTGGCGGTATTGGAATCCAGAGCGTGATTACCCGCGAGCACATTACCTGGCTGCAAGCCCTGGCGCGTCAATCCAGACGCTTGGGAGGTGTGTGCACCGGTAGCTGGGCGCTCGCAAAAGCCGGGCTGCTCGACGGCTACGAGTGCAGCGTGCATTGGGAATTTCTGGCGGCCATGCAGGAAGCCTTCCCGCGAGTCAGCATCAGTGCGAGCCTGTTCACCCTCGACCGAAACCGCTTTACAAGCTCCGGCGGAACGGCCCCCATGGACATGATGCTGCACCTGATCGGTCGCGATCATGGTCGAGAATTATCCGCCGCCATCTCCGAGATGTTTGTCTACGAGCGCATACGCAACGAACAGGATCATCAGCGCGTTCCCCTCAGGCATGTGCTCGGAACTCATCAGCCCAAGCTGCAGGACATCGTCGCGTTGATGGAGGCCAATCTCGAGGAACCGATCGACCTGGATAACCTTGCAGAATACGTTGACCTGTCACGTCGACAGCTGGAGCGGCTATTTCAGAAATACCTTCACTGTACGCCGTCACGCTACTACATGAGGTTACGTCTTGTTCGAGCGCGACAACTGCTCAAGCAAACATCATTGTCGATCATTGAGTTGGCGTATGTATGCGGTTTCGTGTCGACACCCCATTTTTCCAAATGCTATCGCGAGTACTTTGGTGTTCCCCCCAGTGAGGAGCGTTCCGGCTCGGAAATGAATCGCAAAATAGCAACGCTTGCGACGACGCAGCCGTCATTGACCAAACCGCCGACAGCGCTCGACCAGGCACGAAACGAATCGACCTTTGCCAGTGTTCGAATGATGGATCGCTCCGGTTTGGCGGAGTCGTGCTGATGGGACGGCTCGGCCGCATCCTCCGTAGTGCATGAGTTTACTCAACAAGAGCACGCAGGAAATATGCCTTGTGTTAGAGAGGCCTCTAGCAAACCGAGGCCGATCAGGCAATCAGATCGGTAGTGTTCAGCGTGCTCACTCCCAGCAACTGGATTTCGAACTCGGCGGACGAGTCGGCGTCGGTGCTGCCGTATAGCATGCCGCCGGCGAACCGTAGTTGCCCTGCTGCGTTACTGCCGAACGCGCTCGAACCGATAAAGATGAAGGCCTCATTGGTCGCGGTAGCGGTGTTGGCGTCCAAGGTCGACAGATCGATCTTGTCGCCCTCGCTGGTCTTGAAATCGCCCAGCACGTCGCGCAACACTCCCAGGCCCATTTCGCTCAAGACATTGAAGTCGAAGCGATCGGCCCCGCTGCCGCCATTCAGCCGGTCGACGCCGGTGCCGCCGAGCAGCAGGTCATTGCCAGCGCCACCATTGAGCGTGTCGTTGCCGGCGCCGCCGCTGAGGGTATTGGCGGTGGTGCTACCGGTAAGTATGTCGTTGAAGTTGCCGCCGGTGAGGTTCTCGAAGTTCAGCAGGATATCGGAGCCCGAGCCACCAGTGGCTTGCGCGGCCGCGCTCGCCAGACTGGCGGTCACGGCGCTGCCTGCATAAGCGTAGGACGCGGTATCAATACCGGCGGCCCCATCCAGACTGTTGTTGCCGGACCCGGCATAGATCAGGTTGTTGAGGCTGTTGCCGGTGCTGTTGGCGGTGCCGGTAGCCAGAACGCGCAAGTTCTCGACGTTGCTGCCGAGGGTATAGTCGGTGAGGTAGCTATAGACAGTATCTTCGCCACCGGTACTGACAAGGGTACTGGTTTCGTTGACGCTATCGCCGATGTTATCGACGAAGTAGATATCCGAGCCATCACCGCCGCTCAGCCTGTCGGCGCCTGTGCCGCCATTGAGCACATTAGCCAGCTGATTGCCGATCAGGGTGTCGTTGTAGTTGCTACCCGTAAGATTTTCGAAATTCAACAGGGTATCGAAGCCCGAGCCACCGGTCGCTTGTGCGGCGTTAGTGGCCAGGCTTGCGCCAATGGCGCTAGCCGCATAAGCGTAGGACGCAGTATCGATACCGGTACTGCCGTCCAGGATGTTGTTGCCTATTCCGGCATAGATCACGTTATTGAGACTGTTGCCGGTAGCGTTGGCGATGCCGGTTGCCAGTAAGCGCAGATTTTCGAGATTGGCGCCCAGGGTCCAGGACACCGAGGACTGCACCGTATCGATTTCGCTGGCCAGCGTACTGGTTTCGCTGACGACATCGAGGGCATTGTCGACCACATAGTTGTCGTTACCGAGGCCTCCGACCAAAGTGTCTGCGCCGGCGCCACCATTGAGGGTGTTCGCCGTCGCGTTGCCGGTGAGGGTGTTGTTCAATGCATTACCGGTGCCATTGATGGCGGCGTCGCCGGTCAGTACCAGCTTCTCGAGGTTGGCACCGAGGGTCCAGGTTGCCGAGGACTGCACCGTATCGATTTCACTGGCCAGCGTACTGGTTTCGCTAACAACATCGAGGGCATTGTCGACCACATAGGTGTCGTTACCGAGGCCTCCGGCCAATGTGTCTGCGCCGGCGCCACCATTCAGGATGTTCGCCGTCGCGTTACCGGTGAGGGTGTTGTTCAACGCATTGCCGGTGCCATTGATGGCGGCGGCGCCGGTCAGTACCAGCTTCTCGAGGTTGGCACCGAGGGTCCAGGTTGCCGAGGACTGCACCGTATCGATTTCGCTGGCCAGCGCACTGGTTTCGCTGACGACATCGAGGACATTGTCGACCACATACGTGTCGTTGCCGAGGCCTCCGGCCAATGTGTCTGCGCCGGCACCACCATTGAGGGTGTTCGCCGTCGCGTTGCCGGTGAGGGTGTTGTTCAACGCATTGCCGGTGCCATTGATGGCGGCGCCAGTCAGTACCAGCTTCTCGAGGTTGGCACCAAGGGTCCAGGATGCCGAGGACTGCACCGTATCGATTTCGCTGGCCAGCGTACTGGTTTCGCTAATGACATCGAGGGCATTGTCGACCACATAGGTGTCGTTGCCGAGGCCTCCGGCCAATGTGTCTGCGCCGGCACCACCATTGAGGGTGTTCGCCGTCGCGTTGCCGGTGAGGGTGTTGTCCAACGCATTGCCGGTGCCTGCAGCCGCTCCACTCCCCAGGGTGAGGTTTTCGACGTTGCTCCCCAGAACATAGTTGATAGTGGCGACGACCTTATCCGCACCTTCGTTGGCAACCTCCTTCACCAGGTCACCCAGGTTGTCGACGTAGTAGGTGTCGTTACCGGTACCACCGGTCATGGAGTCGTCGCCCCAATTGCCATCAAGGACGTCATCGCCAGCGCCGCCGTTGAGGGTGTCGACGCCGAGGCCGCCTTCGAGGGTGTCTGCACCTGCCGTGCCTTCGATGGTCAAGGGCTTGAAATTATGGGCATTGATGGCGGTAGCCATGACGTTTTTCAGGGTAACAGCGGTATGCCAGGTGTAGGCCGTGCCGGCGGCACCGTCTTCGTCGTACTGCAACAAGGTGTCAGCACCGCTTTGCAGCAAGCGCAGGTAACCTTGCTCGGGCCTCATCGGGTTGCCACCCTGATATCCCCGACCGTCTGCAGCGCTGTAGTCCAGTAGCGCGGAAACATCGAGGCGGTCGCCGCCAACGCCCGCAGCGAAGTCGGTGACCTTGTAGTTGGCGGTCGCCCCACCCGAGACAAGCTTGTAGGTATCGATGCCCGCACCGCCCGTTGCGGTCAGGGTGCGATTGCCGTAACTGGACATAAATGTCTGGATCAGATCATCGCCGGCACAGCCATCGATCAGCATCGTTTCAGCCGTAGGGCTGTAACTGGTGACATACAGAGTGTCGTCGCCGTCCCCCCCTTTCAGGGTGTCATTGCCTTCACCACTGATGCTAGTCAGGTAATCATTACCGGCACCGCCATCCAGATAGTCGTTGCCGGTATTGCCATCCAGGTAATCGTTGCCGGCGCCACCCAGAATGGTGTCATTGCCCGGGCCGCCTTGAATCCGATCCCCGCCCCACTGATCCAGCTCATCGCCACCAACGATGTAGTCTGCACCGCCGCTGCCGTTGATCTGGTCAGAACCGGCGCCGCCCTGGATGGTGTCGTTGAAGTAACTGCCCTGCAGCGTGTCATTGTTGACCGTGCCAGTCAGTTGCAGCCCCGGTACATCGGAGCCATCAGGTGCAATGGCGCCAACGAAGTTGGCGGCCGTCAGGGTGCTGGCAAGCACGTTTTGCAGGGTAACTGCGGTATGCCAGGTGTAGGCCGTGCCGGCGGCACCGTCTTCGTCGTACTGCAGCAAGGTGTCAGCACCGCTTTGCAGCAAGCGCAGGTAGCCCTGCTCGGCCCCCATCGGGTTGCCACCCTGATATCCGCGGCCGTCTGCAGCGCTGTAGTCCAGTAGCGCGGAAACATCGAGGCGGTCGCCGCCAACGCCCGCAGCGAAGTCGGTGACCTTGTAGTTGGCGGTCGCCCCACCCGAGACAAGCTTGTAGGTATCGATGCCCGCACCGCCCGTTGCGGTCAGGGTGCGATTGCCGTAACTGGACATAAATGTCTGGATCAGATCATCGCCGGCACCGCCATCGATCAGCATCGTTTCAGCCGTAGGGCTGTAACTGGTGACATACAGAGTGTCGTCGCCGTCCCCCCCTTTCAGGGTGTCATTGCCTTCACCACTGATGCTAGTCAGGTAATCATTACCGGCACCGCCATCCAGATAGTCGTTGCCGGTATTGCCATCCAGGTAATCGTTGCCGGCGCCACCCAGAATGGTGTCATTGCCCGGGCCGCCTTGAATCCGATCCCCGCCCCACTGATCCAGCTCATCGCCGCCAACGATATAGTCTGCACCACCGCTGCCGCTGATCTGGTCAGAACCGGCGCCGCCCAGGATGGTGTCGTTATCGACTGTCCCTTCAAGGGTATCGTTACCGTCCGTGCCATTGAGGACCGCCAAGGTAGCGGCATAGGCAGCCAGATCCAGCGTGTTTGCCTCGATCTCACCTGCATGGACTTCAAGTTGCGAATCACCCCCCTGACTAAAAGCGCCACTCAGGTCATCCGATGCTGCAACATCCGCTCCGGTGATTTGAGCCAGGCGCTCGATGAAGGCTTGCCCTTGCTCGCCCTGCGCCACATTGCAACCGTAGAGCAGAATGTCTCCTGCTGCGGCAAGTGATTGCCCAATGGACTGCAACTGACTCTGATAAGTGCTGAGACTGCTCGAATCCAGCACCGTCGAGCCGAGGTAAAGCGCCCCCACGCTGCCGTGCGAAATGATCTGGATCGAACTCAGGCCGCTATAGCCCGCGAGCACTGCCTGCATCTGCGAAAGGCCATCCTCATCCGCATCGAGCAGCACCCATTGCGTATCGCTGCCAAGCTGGGCAATCAGCGCTTCGTAATTCGCCACACGGCAATCAATAAAGAAAAGATTCTTGGTCATACTCGCATCCCTGCCGTATTGAGTGCCGACGAACCCGTTGGCTCGACGAACAAGCATTTCGATGGTTATTTGGGGAGCGCCTCCTCGATGGAGACCGATTCAGCGTTTGGTACCGTTACCGCATTCCAGCTTGAAGTCGCAATACTCGGCAAACCGCTTCCAATACGAATCGAAGCAAGGCTGCCAGAAGCGATAGCAAATCGCCAGTAAAAGAATCAAGCAGGAATGAGAAAAAAGACAGTAATCGGCCAAAAGCCGTCACTGGGATGCGTCTGGAAAACGCGTTGATTCAACGGGCACCAGAAATGACTGTGTGTATACCGAACGATGGCTGATATCTTTCCCGCGTACCTGATCGCGCCCAATCGACGCTGATCCCATCAAGGAAGATGAAAACAATGAAAACAGTGCTCGGCGCCCTGCCCCTTATCTGCCTGAACATACAGGCATTCGCTGGCGACAACCCCATCGGCTTCCCGGCCTCGACGTTGCCAGACACGCAAAATGACCGCCCGCTGGAGTTGGCCCTCTGGTACCCGAGTACAACAACTGCCCGCTGACAACCTGATGAGCGTCTTTCGCCAGTCGACTTCTCGCGGGCGCGAGCTCATTGCTAATGAACAAGAACTAAGTACTGCAGTGGCAACTCCGGGGTTTTCCCTCGATTCAGATCTGATTTAAACAACAAGGCCACATCAAAAATGAAAATATCATTCATCGCTTCGCTAGGAATTTTATCGCTCATTCAAACATCACTGTCCTTTGCGGATAATGTTAACGGGAAAAGTCTCTACTCACAGAGATGCATCATGTGCCACGGAACAGACCTCAAAGGAACAGGACCATTGGCTAATAAAAGCAATCCCCCAACACCTGACCTTACAACTTCCGCTTTCAAAAAACGACTGAATGATTATCCGGGCGTTATTGTATCGTCGATAATACTTCGTCCAAATGGAGACTTGATTCCAAGAACTTTGCAAGAGAATGGTGTAACGCTATCGCCGTACTCCTGGAGGATTAAGGATCTACGCGATATAAATCAATACATGAGTGGTGTGATTTCAAAAACTCGATGATCTTGAGTTGAGAGGCGGGCCAAAAAGGACACCCGGAAACTCACCCGCGCACCAGATAGGCCCCTGAAGGAACCCGATATCGCAGCTTCTTGCATTTACCCGGTGGAGGCTGATGCCCCGGCGGACGATCAGGAAACCAGATTCGGCATTTACCCGGAGGCGGCATATGGCCGCGGGGAATCTCGACCTCAGCGTACGCCCTCTCTGACCCGATACTAGCCATTTGCAGTTGTCCTTCGGCCCCTACTCTTCCCGCCGTCGGTACATCCGAAACCCGATTTACCTCAGCAGTAGTGAAGTTGCCAGCCTCACGCCCGGTGCCCGCAGTGGATTGCTCAACCACCGCCACTTGCGCTTCTCGGCGCCTTTGGGTCTCGTCCTCCAGCCCCTTCTGTACGGCGACCACGTCCGCGTTGGTATTGGGTGGGGTTCCCGAAGATTGGGCCTGCTGCGCCGCCTGGATCAATTGGAAGTTGCGGTTGCGCAACTGGACATTGTTACCGACCCGCATGTTCGAGCGCGCCGCCAGGGTTTCAGCCTGCTGGTACTGCCCCTGCTGAAGTCGCAACACACCGAGGTAATGCAGCGTCGCTGGATTGTTCGGCTGGATATGCAGGGCACGCTCAAGCGTGGCGGCGGCCTGGTCCAGTTGGCCGTTTTCGTATTGCCGCGAGGCTGTTTCGATCAGGGTGGTTGATGCGTTGTTGCTTTGCGCCGGCGCTTTTCGCTCGGCAGCGACAGCACTAAACGAGGCGACAGCGCAGAACACCAGGATGAGGACCGGCGGAAAACTCTTGTTTGGCATCGGGGGCGGACTCGACTGAACTCGGACGGCACTGCCGCAAAACAGACCACAGCGCTGCTCGGCACTTCCGATACAGGGCCGCTATAGACCTGACCAACACCCTGAAGTTCCTGTTGCAACGGTCGTCGCCACCGCTTCTGTTTGTTATCAGCCCACGACTGAGAGCGTTGGCTATTTAAGCAATGGCCCCTAGAACTTTTCCCTATTTACCGGTCTATGTGGATAGGCACATCCGCTCGGTAAGCACGCCCCCCGCAGGCTACCCGCCGCCAGATGGCCACACGTCCGATTGTCCATCAGAGGTTGTCTTCGCTCATGAAATTCCATGTCCCACGGAGGGTGCTCTTCGGCCTGTTCGCGATCGCGGCAGTGGGCTCGGCATCCGCCACACAGATGAAGGACTCAACCCCTGCTTTTGCAACTCAAGCCCCAGCCGTCGAGGCTCCCGTCCAGGCCACCGGCAACCCTTGGCCGACCTTGGCCAGCATGGCCGGCAAGCAGCCAGGGCCGTTGCTTGCCCATGACGACCGATACTGGCATGACGGCCGTTGGCACGATCGTAGAGACGATTGGCGCCGAGACGACTGGCGCAGGGATCAGTGGCGTAGAGATCAGTGGCGTAGAGAGCAAGCCCATCGGGAAGCTGAGCGCCATCGTGATTGGGAGCGCCACCAGGATCGGGCCATGCGGTACCGTTACGAAGACGATCAACGCTACTATCGTCGCTAGTGCGAAGCCCCGGAACAATCCGGGGCGCAAGCAGCCCTTCGTGACAGGCCGCAATCGGCCCAGAGTGTGTAAAAACGCATGCGCCGTTTTGAAGTCTGCGTTGCTACGTAAAATCTGCTGGTGCTTGTGTAATCAACAGACTAGAAAGTTGTGTAGGAGCGTGATTTTTGCTCCACCCCCCCACTGTCAGACGTGTTCTAAAATGCTTTTACACAGCCGCGGCCGTTCTCTGCCTATTATGGTTACAACGCGTGTTGGCCAAATCCGATGCAATCGCTGGTCAGAACGAATGCAAGTGGCTGGTCCGGTCGAATGCAAACGGGTGGTCAAGTTGAGCGCAATTTCGCAGCCAGGGCTGCGCGTTAAAAGTACAGTGCACACCAAGCACGGAGCGACGAGTTCGACGCTGGGAGCATGAAGCCGTCTTAGAGGAAATGCAGCTTCGGCTGAGCAACGCGCCAGAGATGATGCGCGTCCGAAAACGGACGGTTGAGCATCCCTTCGGGACGCTCAAACAATGGATGGGTGCAACGCATTTCCTGACGCGAAAGCTGGCTGGGCTGAGCGCGGAGATGAGCTTGAATGTGCTCGCCTACAACTTGAAACGGGTCATGAAAATCATCGGTGCCAACGGTTTGATGAAGGCGCTGTCGGCCTAAAAAAGGCTGATTTTGACCCATCCCAGAGGCTATAAAAGCAGCGTTAACGTGTTCCAGGTCGCGCCTGATGCGACACGCAGCATTTGCCTTGTGATCGTTCCTCCAAGAGCGTCAATGATCGAAGACGATGATGCCATGAGCGTTTTTACACACTCTGGGTCGGTTGCAGCCCTTCCCGACAGGCAGCAATAGGTATCTGTCCAGCGAGACAAATCGCCAACCTACACTCCAATGCTCCGCCTTTGTGCGCCAGATGGCACTTTTAAACACCGCTATATTGATACACCGTCGCACTCCAATACTGGCTGCCGTTACGTTTTTGGCGAACCCATCCATCGGCCACCAGTTGTTTGGCGATCATTCGATTCATAAAGCCATGACCGAGCAGCAGAACCGGTCCTTCGTTGGCAAGGGACTGAAGTCGTCGAGCTGCCGTGCTGGCGCGCATCCTCGCAGTTCCGGCGGATTCGACACTGCGTGAGTAACCGCACAACCATAAGACTCGAAGGATAAATGCCCAAGTAAACGGCGATAGCCGTGGCAGTTTCCAGTGACCATAAGGCAGTTGCGCTTCACAGAAAAGCGCGTCGACAAGGGCGGGCTTCAGGCCAAGAGCCTGGACGGAGGTCAGCGCACGAGGCGCGTTGCTTGAGACAATCACCTTGGCGGTTGCGGCGAGCTGCATGCTGGCATCCGGGACCGGGTGGTGGGTAATTTCGGACCGGTTGTATTGCTCGATCCAGTCTTCCATATCGAGCGCTGACACTTTGTCGGTTGTGACCAGTTTTGGCTGGCCGTGACGCATCAGGATTATTTCCCTACTCACTGTATGTTTACGTCCTTGTTCAGGTGTGCGGTCAATGTGGAGGGAGTGCTGTTCCGGGAACTTAAGGTTTGACTCTCAAACCAATCGTGATCGCGGTACCACGCCACCGTATCGGTGATTGTCAGCTCTAGTGGCCGGAAACTCAGGCCAAGCTCTTGTTCACTCTTGCGGTGGTTGAAACAGGTGCGGTCCTTCTCTCGTACCAACAGGCGCAACGTGGCCATGCTCAGCAGAATGGGCTTGCTGGTAATACGCGCATACATCTCCTGCACAGCCGCCAACGTGTATAGAAAGGGGAGCGGTAGTTGTCGAACGGGTGTCTTGACGCCCGCTATACGCCCAAGCATAGGCACCAGCTCACGCATTGTCATATGCCGGCCCGCCGCGAGATAGCGCTCACCTCGCCGCCCATGTTTGGCTGCGGCAATCTGCGCCAATGCCACATCGCGGGCATCGACAACGGAGAAACTACCAGGGATCAGTCCGGGCAGTTTGCCGAGCACGACATCGTTAACCAACTGTCCCGAGGAGGTGGGGCCCATGTCGGCCGGGCCCCACATCCAGCCTGGCAGGACCATGCAGGCATGCATCTGCGGATGGACCTCCAGGAACGACAAGACGACACGGTCGGCGAGAATCTTGCTACGATAGTAGTCATCCGCATCGGCGTCGGCCCGCAGACATGTCTCATCGATGGACGTGCCAGGTGCGCCGTCGAGCACGGCAATGGAAGACGTATGGATGAACCGTCGTATACCGGCGCGGTAGGCCTGATTTAGCAGGTGCCGCGTACCAGACACATTAATCTTTTCGAGTTCCTTCCAGTGGCTGCCGCCCTTGTAGTTGTCGCGAAAGAACGCCGCGGTGTGAAACACCGTATCGCAGCCTTGCAGCGACGCTGCGAATGCGTCGACATCGGCCATGTCCCCAACGACCAATTCCACACCCGGCAAATTGTTGAACTGCTGTTCACCTTTGGCTCTTGAACGGACCAGGGCTTTGACCGCGTAGCCACGAGCGACCAATTCACGCACCAGGTTGTTGCCCAACAAGCCGGTTGCGCCAGTAACGAATGCGCTGTGCATGGCTCAACCCTCAGCTGGATAGGCTAACGGCATCAGCACCGCACTGTCGAAGAAGGCCTCTTCACGGATGGCCAGCCCGTCTCTGAAGGTGAAGTGTGCGGCGTAGTACGCAGTAATATGGCGCCCATGAGGTGGAATCACCCGGCCTGACAGCACCAAGGGTGCGGCGAATGTGCCGGTCAGGAAGGCAGTCAGCGCCAAACGATCGTTACCGACGGCGAATGGGCTGAAAATCACTTGGGCATCGGGGAGCGCTTCGAGCAATGCGATCTCTCGTTTGCGCATGGCTTCGCGACCGGTTTGTATCCCCATGCTATCGAGGTAGATGAAGTCTTCGCAAACCAGCGCAAGCATCGCCTCCACATCACGGCGATTGAAGGCACTGGCGGCGCGTTCCGCATAGTCGTTGGGGCCAGTAGTCATAAAGTCCATTCCATTCGTCTTCGAGGGCTTGTAGATATACCTTTGAGGCCTCTCCCGAAAAACAGCGACTACTGCATAATGGATTTGCACATATGCAGACCAGGGAGGATATGAAGCATGGCGTTGCAAGCAAATTGGGATGATCTTCGTCTGTTGTTGGCAGTCTCGCGGCGTGGCAGCTTTCTTCAAGCTGGCCAGATGCTGGGTATTGCGGCGTCTACTGTGTCCCGCCGGTTGACCCAACTTGAGAGCGCCCTGGGCGAGCTACTCGTCGAGCGGGGCGTTGAAGGATGCTGGTTGACCTCGCGCGGCCAATCCCTCGTGGAAGTTGCCCTAGCGGCGGAGGCGGGCTTGAGGCGTCAAACCGTTGCGGGCATGTCCGGGCTACACACAGAGCTATTTGGCAGTGTCCTGGTCAGTGCAGGAGAGGGATTTTCGTCTTGCGTGCTGGAGGCTGCGAGTCGCTTCACCTCTCTTCACCCGCGTTGCTCGGTGGAATTGATGGCAACGGCCGACTTTCACAAGATTGTCCGCGGCGTGGCAGACATTGCTGTACGCACAGCTCACCTAGGCGAACCGTCGCTGATTTATCGACCAATAGGCCGGCTCGCTTACGGTGTCTTCGCCGATGCAGGTTATCTGAAACGGTATCCAGGGGTGACCCCGGCCACTGCGGTCAATATTGCCTTGCTTCCTCCGCTGGACATGTTGCCGCAAATGCGTGCGGCAACGGCCGCGGGTCTGGAGCGCGCGCAGATCAGGGTGAACTCGTTCGCGGTTCAGCTCGAATCGGTGAGGCGAGGAATGGGTGTGGCAGTACTGCCCCGTATTCTGGCGAAGGACCTGATCGAGTTGTTCCCGGATCTCCAACTTCCCGATATGGAAGTCTATCTGGTGACCCGGCCTCAGGCATTGAAACAGGCTCACATTAAATGTTTTTTTGCCATCCTGGAGCAGGTGCTGCTCGAAGCCCTTTCCATAGAAAATGTGGAAGGTTACCTCTTGGGGGCAACCTGAAATGGGTGCATGGGGGCGCTAACCAAAATATCAGACTGCCCTCAGACACCGGCCCTGCTCAGGCCGATTGTCTGCGCCAGGTGCCGGGTGATGTGCCGAACTGGCGTTTGAATGCGCGGCTGAACGCCGCTTCGGATTCGTAGCCCACTGCAAAGCCGATTTGCGCCACGTTACCGCGACCTTCGCGCAGGTGTTGAGCCGCCACGTGCATACGCCAGAGCGTCAGGTATTGCATCGGTGGCTGCCCGACCAATGCCGTGAATCGCTCCGCGAATACCGAGCGCGACATGCCCACTTCAAGCGCCAGGGCTTCTGCCGTCCAGCCCTCGGTTGGACGGGCATGGAGCAGCGCGAGGGCGCGCCCGATGTGCGGATCTCGCAAGCCCGCCAGCCACCCGCGCCGTTCAGGGGGGAGGTTCGCGACATACTGGCTGACGGCTTCGACGAACAGCAGTTCGGAGAGCTTGGCGATGACCGTTGTCGAGCCGACGCGTCCCGCCGCGATCTCACTGACGGCGAAACGGAATGAGCTTTCAATCCAGGCACCCGAAGCCGTCGCGCGCACATCCAGCTTCAACAAGGATGGCAGCGACGAAAGCAATGGGCTGAACGGTGTTTCAGAGCCGAGGAATCCGCACAGTAGCTGCGTGGCCTCGCCGCCCCCGCCGCACTTGATTCGTGATATGCCGCCGACTTCCGGCGGCTGAATGATTTCGCGCGCCGACATGGGCGCAACGCCTAGATCACTGCCAAAGGTATGAACGTCATTGCGCGGCAGCAGAATGAGTTCGCCTGCCCGCACGTCGAGGGTGGCACCATCGTCGACTCGCAATTGCATGTGCCCCGCCGCGACAAAATGTGAGGCAATGATATGTCGAGGGGCCGCCAGGAACGGTTTGCAATCGTCGGCGGAGATTCTTCCGCTCAGACACCAGGGCGCAGTGAACTCCGCCTCGAGGAAGACCCCTCCAGACAGCCGAATCACCCGCAATACATCAGATAGCGCATCCAGCAATTGCCAGCCCTCCTTTCCGGAGTCCCGAGCATGTAATCAGGCGCACTGGTCATTCGCCGCCTGAACGGCGAGGCCTAGATTAGCACCAACGCGGACTCAGTGATCGAGACGATCCCCAGACGCTTTACCGATTGTCATTGACTCCTGCGTTAACCGTAACTGGCCCATTCCAACTCGACCACGCAAGCCGGAGATCAGTATGAACACCGCCGCTACCCTGCCCCGCCCGGACTCGGGCAACGCCGTCCGTTATGCGCAACTTGTCAGATCCTCGAAGAAAGCGGAATGGCAGATCGATCGCGACTTGCTGCAGGACCGCAGCTTCGATTTCTCGCGCAAATTCTTGCCCGACGGCTTATCGCATATCGACCGCCTGACCTTCCTCGGCGCAGACGAGGCGCGCCTGCTCAGCCAGATTCAGGGCCGAACCTATGCGTACATTTTTGGCCTGGTCGAGCGTTTTATCAGTGCCAAGATGCTCGATCAGGGTCGGGCCCATGTATTTGACGATCAGCTCGCACTCGAAGCGCTGGTGCGCTTTTCCAACGACGAGATCAAGCATCAGGAGCTGTTCCGGCGCATCGAGACGATGATGGGCACTCGATTGCCAGCGGGATATCGTCAGGTTGCCGATCCGAACGATGTGGCGCGCGCGGTCCTGGCGGCCAGCACCTGGGCGGTCCTGGCGCTGACCTGCCATATCGAGCTGTTTGTTCAGACGCACTACGTGCAGAGCATCGCCCCGCGCGAGGAGTTGTGCCCACTGTTCAAGGACGTCTTCAAATTTCACTGGAAGGATGAAAGCCGCCACGTCGTACTCGATGAACTGGAGTGGGAGGCGGAGCACGCGAAACTCTCCCCGGCCGAACGCGACCAGGCCGTGAACGATCTGATTACGCTGGTGGCGGCCGTCGACGCGATCCTGCAAGCACAATCGGCATCCGATGCCGACTACTTCATTGGGAGTGCTTCACGGTCGTTCAGCGTCGATGAGACCGCGCAAATCAACGCCTGCGTGCTGAGCGCCTATCGCTGGCAATACATTATCTCGGGCGTGCAGCATCCACACTTTGGCCGGCTGCTTGCGCGAATGACAACGCCAGCCCAGATGTCCAGGGTTCAGACCGCGCTGGCACCCATCATGGGCCATTGATCGACAGGGGGCGACCGACCGCGTGTCGGTCGCGCGACAGTAGGATGACGTGCTGACAATGATGGATTGAGGATGGCAGCCATGACGATTCCGATGTGGATGCTGCTGGGATTTGCGACCTGGACTTTACTGCTGTTGATGGCAACCGTCGGCGTCTATCGCTGGGTCAGAATCCTGCTCTCGAATGTTCCGATCGCTTCTTTCCGAAGCGATCAGCTCGAAGGCGAGGATTGGTATCGGCGCGGGACAAGAGCACACGCCAACTGTGTGGAAAACCTGCCGGTCTTTGGCGTCATCGTGCTCGTGATTTCAGCCCTTGGTGTCGACGGCCCTGCAGTGAACTACTTGTCCATCATCGTCCTGATCGCTCGTGTGTGTCAGTCTCTGGTTCACGTATCCCATGTGCAGACCGACAGGTTCGTGGCGGTTCGGTTTACCTTCTTTTGCATGCAGTTGATCTGTTTTCTCGCACTTATTGTCATAGCCGCTTGTTACGGCGCATGAATACTTTCGCCCCATGCTTGCCCTTCACCCTGAAGCAACTTCAGGACTTCTTCGCAGCGCTCAACAGCTCTTCGATTTCCTGCGCGACCAGGCTTTGAATGCGCCCCATATTGCGGTCACGAATGCCATGCTCTTTCAGCATTGTCACGGTCCGGAACAGATATTGCGCCGCCGAGCCCCAGTGCCCGGCGGCGCGAGCCAACACATGTGCAACCTGCTTCATCGGTAACTTGCCTGCATAGGCCATTCCCTCGCGTGCGGCGACAAAGGCCAATGCACGCAATATCCCGGTCTCGGTTTTAACCGAAATCCAGCGCGGAACATTGGTCGGCGGGTTTGCGTCAATTTCCCGGAACATCAACAGTCCCAGTTGTTTGAAGTGATCTTGCGCAGGAAGCCGGTACGCCAACCCCTTACAGCTTCCGCCACGATCGAGGGCCAACATCAGGGCTGGCAACTCGCGAGTGCCGCGCCAGCGGGTCAGTTTCAGGCAGAACGACCGATGCCAACCATAGGCGGTGGCATTACGGCTCTCCACAAATTCGAACTCCGGATTCCATATCAGCGAGCCGTAAGCGAAGATCCACAGATCTTCCGGTTCGTATTCACGCAAAAGTGCCTCCACCATTGCATCGAACTCTGCTTTGGTGTGTTCGATCGTGCCCGGTTCGGGCCCTGGATCGGGCTCAAACCGCTCAACACAAGCGACGAGTTCCGCTGTCAGGTCTCGCCCTTTGAATCGCGTGGTTTTTTCATTGTTCATATCGGGTTCCCAGGACCGATCAACCAGAAAGTCTAGCACCGCGTACAAAAGGGGCAGACAGGCCCCAGGCTTCAAGCAACAGCGGTTGGCTGGCGCAGGCATGATGATTTCCCGCCACCATCAGTGGGGCATCGAGTGCATTCCCAAAAGGAATAAAAACGGCCCGTCCTTTTGTCGATTTCCCAGCGTCCGGTTCGACTATCCGGCAGGGAATGCCTCAACTGATGCAGACTCCCCTGTCTAACCTCTTTCACCAGGACGAATCAGGAGAAAAGCATGCGCACACTTACAGTTGCCGCGTTCGTCAGTCTGGACGGCGTCATGCAAGCGCCCGGCGGGCCTGAAGAGGACACCAGCGGCGGATTCCGCTTCGGTGGCTGGATAGTGCCCTACGCCGACCAGACAACCGGCCAGGCCGTACAGGACCTGTTCTCGCTGCCGTTCGAGTTGCTGCTGGGGCGTCGCACCTACGACATCTTCGCCGCCTATTGGCCGCACGCTTCGGCCGACTCCCCCCACCACACCATTGCCGACCTGTTCAACGGCGTACCCAAGCACGTGGCCACCCATCGTGGCGATTCGCTGGAGTGGCACAACAGTCATGCGCTGCCGGGCAACCTGGTCGACGCGATCAGCGCGCTCAAGCGTCAGGACGGTCCTCGGCTACTGACCCAAGGCAGCGGCGACCTGGTGCGCCAACTGCTCGCCGCCGGCCTGGTGGACGAGTTGCGGCTGATGATTCACCCCATCCTGCTGGGACGCGGCAAGCGCCTGTTCGACGACAACGCTCAGGCGGCGGCCTTCACCTTGCTGAGCTCGATCAGCTCGCCCGGCGGTGTGCTGATCGCCCGTTACACCCGCAGCGGCGAGGTGCGCACAGGTACGTTCCAAGGCGGCGGGGGGCGATAACCATCGCCTCTCTCGGTTGGGGAATGCCTCACGCCACCTGCAGCAACTTCGCGTAAGCCTGCAAATGGTGATCGTCATCGCCAAACTGACGCGCCACCATCAGCAAATGCTTGGCGTGGTGCGACAGCATGTACTCCCAGGTCAGGCCGATGCCGCCGTGCAACTGGATGCTCTGGTCGGCGACAAAGCGGCTGGCACGACTGACGATGAACTTGGCGGCGGCGAGGATGCGGCTGCGTTCGTCACTGTCCGCCTGATCGGCCACACAGGCCGCGAGCAGTGTCATGGACGTGGCCTGGTCCAGCTCGATGCGCATGTCCACCATACGGTGTTGCAGCACCTGGAACTTGCCAATGGGCTGACCGAACTGCTGGCGGGTTTTCAGGTAGTCGAGGGTCAACGCGCACGCCGCTTCCATGCTGCCGACGGCCTCGGCGCATTGCGCTGCCATGCACCGGCCCTGCTGATAACGCAGCGCCGGCAAGGCCTGCCCCACTGCGCCGAGTACCGCACTGCTTTTGACGAACACGTCGTCCAGGTACAGCTCGCAGGCCATCCGCCCATCCTGAGTGGCGAAGTCGCGTCGACCGACGCCGCTGTCTTGCGGGTCGACCAGAAACACAGTGATGCCCTGCTCGTCCCGAACTCCATGACTGGTACGCGCCGAGACGAGAATCAGTCCGGCGCTCTGACCACCGATGATCACCGACTTGCGGCCATTGAGCTTCCAGCCTCCGCTGACCGCCTCGGCGGTCGTCTGAACGTCGTGCAACTGGTAGTGACTCTGCGGCTCATCGAGGGCCACGGCCAGTTGCAGGCTGGCGCTGCCGAGCTGCGGCAACAGCGTGTCTTTCTGGGCGGCGGTGCCCAACTGGTCGACCAGGCCACCGGCGAAAATCACCGAATGCAGGTAGGGTTCCAGGCACAGACCGCGACCCAGCTCGGTCATGATCAGCATGTTCTCCACACCGCTGCCACCATAGCCGCCATAGGCTTCGGCAAAGGGCACGGCGCAGAGGCCGAGGTCGCCCAGTTGCTGCATGAACGGGTCGCTGAAGCCGTGCCTGCTCTGGCGATATTGCTCGCGATGCTCAAAACCATACACGTCGCGCACCAGGCGCGCCGCGGTTTCCTGCAGCATCAGTTGCTCTTCTGTCAGTTTGAAATCCATGATCGGGGCGCCTTACAGTTCGAGGATCATTTTCGCGATGATGTTCTTCTGGATTTCGTTGGCGCCGCCATAAATCGAGGCCTTGCGCGCATCCAGGTACTGGTAGGTGGCCGCGCTGCTGTAGTCGGTGTACAGCAAGGGTTCGCTGCCGTAACCCAGTTCATCTTCAATGAACGGCAACGCGTACGGCCCCACGGCCTTGCTGATCAGGTAGGTGATGGCCTGCCGGATCTCGGTGCCCTTGATCTTCAGGAACGAGCTTTCGGCACCGGGGACTTCGCCGTTTTGTGTCGCCGCCAGGGTTCGCAGGCTGCTCATTTCGGCCGCCATCAACTGCATCTCGACTTCAGCGATCTGCGTGCGGAACAACGGGTCGTCGATCAATGGCCGGCCATCGCGGACTTCCTGGCTGGCAATGCGCTTGAGCCGGGTGAGCAATGCCTTGTTCTGCGCGATCCCGCCGATGCTGGTGCGCTCGTGGGTCAGCAGGTACTTGGCGCAGGTCCAGCCCTCGTTCTCCTGCCCGACCCGATTCGCCACCGGCACCCGCACATTGTCGAAGAACACTTCGTTGACTTCGTGCTCGCCGTCGAGGGTGATGATCGGCCGCACGGTAATGCCGGGGGTTTTCATGTCGATCAGCAGGAACGAAATGCCCCGTTGCTGACGCGCCTCGGGGTCGGTGCGCACCAGGCAGAACATCCAGTCGGCGAAATGCGCCAGCGTGGTCCAGGTTTTCTGGCCGTTGACCACATAGTCATCGCCCTCGCGCACCGCACGGGTTTTCAATGACGACAGATCAGAACCGGCACCCGGTTCGGAGTAACCCTGGCACCACCAGTCTTCACAGGAAAGAATCCGCGGCAGGAAGTGTGCTTTCTGCTCGGTGGTGCCGAACTTGATGATCACCGGGGCAACCATTTTCAAACCGAAGGAAGATACTTTCGGCGCCCCGGCCGCAAAGCATTCCTCGTCAAAGATATGCTTTTGCACATCGCTCCAACCGGTACCACCGAACTCGACAGGCCAGCCCGGTGCGAGCCAACCTTGCCGGTTGAGTGTGCGCATCCATTGCACCTGGTGCGCTTTGCTCAGGCGCTTGCCCAGGGCAATCCGCTCGGACAGTTCGCCCGGCAAATTGTCGTGCAGGAAGGCCCGAACATCCTGGCGAAAGGCTTGTTCGTGCACCGAGAATTCAATGTCCATCCATCCACTCCAAAAGCATTGGGGCATGCCCACAAACATTGTGGGAGCGAGCCTGCTCGCGAATACGGTTTTAATTCCAACGAAGATGTTGGCTGACATACCGCTTTCGCGAGCAGGCTCGCTCCCACAGGGTTATTCGAAAACAATCACCGAACGCGCCAATTCACCGCGACGCAGCTCATCGAACGCCTCGTTGATCTGGTCCAGACGGATGCGCTGGGAAATCATTTCATCGAGCTTGAGCTTGCCGGCCATGTAGAAGTCGACCAGGCGCGGCATGTCGACCGGGAAGCGGTTGGAACCCATCAACGAACCCTGGATACGGCGTTCATGCAGCAGTTGCAGAGGGTCCAGCTCGATTTTCAGGCCGGGCTTGAGCATGCCGATCACGGTGGCAGTACCGCCGCGCGCCAACATGGCAAAGGCTTGCTCGGCGGTCTGCTTGAGGCCGATGCATTCGAAGGCGTGGTGCACACCGCCACGGGTCAGTTCCATCACTTGCTTGGCAGCATCGCCGTCCCTGCCGTTGATCAGGTCAGTGGCGCCGAACTGTTGGGCCAATTCCAGCTTCGAGTCGAGCATGTCGATGGCGATGATCCGCCCTGCCCCGGCCAGTGCCGCACCGTTGATGGCCGCCAGACCGATGCCACCGCAACCGATCACGGCCACGGTCTCGCCCGGCCGCACCTTGGCTGTGTTGAACACCGCGCCGGTGCCGGTGGTCACCGCGCAACCGAGCAGCGCCGCACGGTCCAGCGGCATGTCGCGGCGGATCGCCACACAGGCGTTTTCGTGCACCAGCATCTGCTCGGCGAACCCGGACAGGTTGACGAATTGCGGCATCGGTTTCTGCACGTAGGTCAGGCGTGGTTCTTCATCCTTGTCGCGCTTTGTTTCCGGGGAAACGCAACGCGCCAGATGGCCGGTCACGCAGTGTTCGCAATGGCCGCAGAACACCGTCAGGCAGGTGACCACATGATCGCCCGGCTTGACCGAACGCACTTCGGAACCGACCTGCTCGACCACGCCGGCGGCTTCATGACCCAACACCATCGGGCCGGGAAACGGAAACGAGCCGTCGATGACGTGCAGGTCCGAGTGGCACACCCCCACGGCTTTGGTGCGGATCAACACTTCACGCGGGCCCGGTTTGCTGATGCCCACCTCTTCAATGACCAGCGGGGCTCCAACCTGATGGAATACGGCAGCTTTCATGACAGTTCTCTCGACGATGATGTGGGGTTCAGGCCGGGTTGGCCGCTGTACGCAAAACGGCTTTGGCGTGGCTGAAGGTGCGGAAACCGTCGATGCCGTGATAGGCCCCCATGCCGCTCTGGCCGACGCCGCCGAAGGGCAGGCCTTCGGTGCTGGCATGGCTCATCACGCCGTTGAGGGTCACGCCGCCGGAACAGGTACGGGTCAGCACCAGGGCTTCTTCGGCTGCATCGTTGCCGAAGTAGTACAAGGCCAGCGGACGCGGCCGCGCATTGATCTGGGCGATGACTTCGCTGAGGGTTTCGTAGGGTTTGATCGGCAGCAGCGGACCGAAGATTTCGTCCTGCATCACCTGCAGGTCGTCGCCGGGATTGCACAGCAGCGTCGGTACGATCTTGTTCAGCGGCGACTGGCTGAAATCTTCAGCGCCGGCATTCAGTTCGATCAGCTCGACACCGGCGGCGCGGGCCTCGCTCAGGTAACCCTGCAAGCGCTCGAAATGACGGGTGTTGATGATGGAGGTGTAGTCGGGGTTGTCCTTGAGCGTCGGGAAGAACTTC
This sequence comes from Pseudomonas laurylsulfatiphila, assembly GCF_002934665.1. Lineage (GTDB taxonomy): Bacteria > Pseudomonadota > Gammaproteobacteria > Pseudomonadales > Pseudomonadaceae > Aquipseudomonas > Aquipseudomonas laurylsulfatiphila. Next base: position 710,795 of record NZ_NIRS01000002.1, read on the forward strand.
GCCACCACGGCTTTGGCCACGCCAATGAAAGCGTCTACCGACTCTTGCGGGACAAACACGTAGTCCGGTGCCACGCACAACTGACCGGCATTGAGCAGCTTGCCGATCACGACCTTGGCCACCGCTTCGTTGAAGTTTGCCGAACGCGAGATGATCGTTGGCGACTTGCCGCCCAGCTCCAGAGTCACCGGCACCAGGTTTTCCGCCGCGGCCCGTAGCACGTGCTTGCCGATGCTGGTGGCACCGGTGAACAGCAAATGGTCGAACGGCTGGCCGCAGAACGCCTGCCCGACGTCGGCGCCGCCCAGGACCACCGCCACTTCGTCTTCGGCGTAGACCGAGCGGATCAGCCGCGCGATCAGGTCCGACGTATGCGGGGTGAATTCCGACGGTTTGATCATCACCCGGTTGCCCGCCGCCAATGCGCCGGCCAGCCCGCTGAACACCATGTAGCCCGGCACGTTCCACGCCGTGACGATGCCCACGACACCCAGCGGCTGATATTGCACCCAGGCTTCGCCGGCGCGGGCCCGACGTTGTTCCGGGCGCATCCATTCGGCCAGTTCGGCCTTGGTCTGCTGCAGTGTCGCCAGTGGCGACAGCACTTCACTGCCCTTGGAGAAACCCGGGCTGCGATGGCCGAAATCGGCGGTCAGGGCCTCGATGATGTCCTGTTCGTGATTGACCAGCAAACCGATGGCCCGGTCGAGCAACTCACAGCGCTCTTCAAGGGTATAGGGTTCGCGGTCCTGGAAGGCCGCGCGTTGTTTTTCCAGGATCGTGCGGATGTCACAGCTCGTCGAACTCTCGATGGCGCTCATCACTACCTCTCTTGTTTTTGTCAGACCGCGGCCACGGCCGGGCGGCAATGCACAGGGTCTGGCTGCATGGTTGATCATTGCGGGCGCCGCGCCGCCACCCGGATCAGGTGGGTGGTGTCACGGCGATGGATTCAGGCGAGGATGCCCATGGCCTTGGCGCTGTTGATGGCCTGGGTGCGACGGCAGGCGCCGAGCTTGACGTTGATGTTCTTCGCGTGGGTTTTCACGGTGTTTTCCGAGATGAACAAGCGGCTGCCCACTTCGCGTACCGACATGCCCTCGGCCAGCAACTTGAGCACCGACACCTCTCGGGGGGTCAGGTCATCCTGGTAATCCGGCACACCAGCAGAGAGACGAGTGACAGAGGCATGGCCGGTTTCGGCGGGCTGTTCACGGGCCAGAATGCGATTTTTCTGCCGGGCAATCGGTGCCTGATACAAGGCGCTGTCGATCTTGCCCCACTGCATGCGCCGCTCGGCCTCATGCAGCAGCAGATGAGCCTTTTCCGGGTCGTGGTTGCGCGAGGCAATCTCCGCGAGCAGCAGATAGGCATTGAGCACAAAGGGTGCGCAGCAATCGCGGACCTGTAGCAACCCCGCCTGGATCACCACTTCGGCTTCGCTGCAATGCCCTTGCTGCAGCAGCAACTCGCCGCGCAGGAACAGCAGCCGACCGAGCAACGGATAAGGCTGCGACGGGAACGGGGCCAGCCGGTCCAGCTCAGTGCGCAACAGTGCCTGGGCAAAACCCGCTTGTCCCCTGAGCATCATCAGGCGGACCCGGTCGGCATTGACCAGCACCTCCGATTCATGACTGCCCCGGCGTCGGGCCAGCTCCAGCGAGTGATCGAGCAAGGTTTGCGCTTGTGCAAGATCGCCGGTGCCCATGGCAAGGCGCGCCAGGATGCAATGGCACAACAACACCGACAACCAGTCCTCGCCCCCCAGATAATCAAGGGCTGCACGGCAATGCAGGCGCGCCGGCCCGGCCTGTCCACGCAAGGCCTGCAAGGTGCCAAACAACGCCTGCCAGTTCGCCAGCAGGCGTTGATTGCGCACCGGGTCGGGCAACGGCAAAAAATGCCCCAGACGTGCCAGGCACTCGGCGGCTTCGTCCAGCCGCCCACTGAACAGCAAAGCCTTGGCGCACAGATAGATCAGGCGCAGGCTGCTGTGCAGCAACTGCGGCTCGATGCGCTCACGCCATTCCATCAGTTTGTTCAAGTGCCGTTCTCTGAGAATCCAGCTCAGCCACAGGCGCTCCATGTAATTGGCGGCCACTTCAGGTTGATCGGCACACAGCGCCTGCTCGACCGCGTCGTCGACATGCCCGAGTACGCTGAGCAGCTGACAGGCCCGCAGGCGCAGCCGGTTCAACGGCGCACCGCTCAAGTGGCTTTGCAGGGCTTGCGCCACCGCGGGTAACAGGCGGAACCAGCCGGGTTGTTGCTCGAGCGGGAACACAAAGGCATGGCACTCCAACAGACTATTGAACACCCAGGCCGCTTGCCGGCCTTCCCATAACTGTTCGCAGAAGTCCGCACTGACGCGGGACAAATGTGCCATCCCGCCCATCACTTCACGCTGCTCGTCACTCAAACGCGACAACAGTTCACGTTCCAGGTATTGGCCGAGCAATGGCGATGGCCGGGCATGATCCAGCGAAAGCGACAGACGAACACCGGCGCACCACCCGCCTGTCTCATGCCAGAGAGTTCCCCTGGCCAGCGCATCGGTGTGTGGCGCAAGGGCGTCAATCAGCGATTCGAACTCATCGGGGCGCAGGGCCAGTTGCCGGGCACCGAACTCCAGCAACTGACCGGTCAGCATCAGACGCGGCAGGTTCCAGTCCGGACGTTGGCGGCAGGTGACCAGCACCTGCAGTTGCCGGTTGTTGAGGGACAGGAGTCGGTCGAACCAGTGGTTCAGGTCTGCGGGCATCTCCACGGGAAGATCGTCGAGCACCAGGCGGATCGGGCGGGATTCACTCCTGTGTTCTTCCTGCAGGAACTCGTTGGCTGCACGGGCCTCTTCGCGAGCAGGCTCGCTCCCACAGGGAAGCACGGTCAACTGTAGGAGCGAGCCTGCTCGCGAAAGCGGCGTAACAGGCACCGAGAGTCCTGAATCGAGAAACGCCAATACCCCATCCGGCGCAGTATCCACCGGCAACCCAAGCGCCCCCGCCAACTTGGCAATAAAACGCTCCAGCGTCTGCCGCTGTCCGCCCAAAGCCATCCAGACCACCGCCCCCGGCGGCGCAATGCCTTGCAAGTACTGCTGCACCAAGGACGTCTTTCCATACCCGGCAGGCGCACAAAGCAGTTGCAAGCGGCACGGCTTGCCCTCAAGTGCATCGATCAGATGCGGCCGTGGCACAAACATGGCGGACCTCGCTGATGGGGAGTAAGCACCATCATTGAGCCCGACGCCGGATAACGCGCCACCCGCATCAGGTGGTAGGCGCCGCACAACGCACAACGCCCTGCGAACAGGGCGTTGTGCGAAGCGGGACAAAGAGTCAGCGAATGCCGTCGTTGCGCAGCGCAGCCGGGGTGAAGTCGGTCATCTTCGCGGTCATGCCGTACGTCGTCGCATGCCTGGACTGGTTGGTCATCGCCAGGACGTTGTAGCGACCGGCGATCAGGTCGTAGATGCCGAGCATGGAGAAGTTCGACGAACCGCGCTCGTAATCATTGACCGCATAACCTTCCGCCACTCGCCACAGCTGACCGCGGCCGTCGTAGTGATCGACCTCGGCCAGTTGCCAGGTGTCCTCGTCGAAGTACATGTCGCGTTTGGCGTAGACGTGGCGTTGACCGGGCTTGAGCGTGGCCTGCACGTGCCACACGCGGTGCAACTCGTAACGGGTCAGGTCCTGGTTGATGTGTCCCGGCTTGATGATGTCGTCGTACTTGACCTTCGGCGACTGCAACTTGTAGTTGTTGTACGGAATGTACAGTTCCTGTTTGCCCACCAGTTTCCAGTCATAACGATCCGGCGCGCCGTTCATCATGTCGGTGTTGTCGGCGGTGCGCATGCCGTCGGAACCGTTGCCCGGGCCGTCATACGCCACTTGCGGTGCACGGCGCACGCGGCGCTGACCGGCGTTGTAGACCCATGCCAGGCGCGGCTCCTTGACCTGGTCGATGGTCTCGTGGATCAGGATCACACTGCCGGCCATGCGCGACGGCGCGGTGATTTCCTGTTTGTAGTAATACAAAACGTTATCGGCCTGCCCGGCATCGACGCCCTCCATCAACTGTGGGAAGGCCAGTTTGTCTTCGTACTCGACGATGGAATAGGAACCGTTGGTTTGCGGTGCCGCCTGGGCCGCGATACGTTCCATGTTGCCGCCGCGATAGCGGTTGGTGTGGTTCCAGTACACCTCCACACCGTTCTTTGGAATCGGAAACGGGTAATAGCGGGTCTGGGTGAAGTTCACCAGGCCGTTGCCGTCGGGGGTCAGTTCGGTGGTCACCGCACTCTTTTTGGCGATGTCATAGATGTTCTGTGGCGACGCGGCCGTGCGTTGGGTCTTGTACACCGGGATCCTGTAGCTGTCCGGATAGCGCTTGAACATCGCCAGTTGGCCCGGGGTCAGCTTGTCCTTGTACTGCTCGACGTTGGCGGCCGTGATCACGAACTGCGGTTTTTCACTGGCAAACGGATCGCCAAGAAATCCATTGTCCAGTGGCGCCGCGCCGGGTTTGAGGCCACCGGTCCAGGCAGGAATGCTGCCGTTGGCATTGCCCTCTTTCTGCGCCCCCAACGGCGTCAGGGTGGTGCCCAGCTGAGCCGCTTCCTGCGGGGTGACAGCGGCCATGACCCCAGTGGCCAGCAACGACAGACTCAGTGCGCCGGCGCGCAGAATTAAACGTGCGTTCATGTTCAGTTTCCTCTGGCAGGGTTGCATCAGAAATTCACGCCGAAGCTCAGCGCGGCGTAGTCGCGGTCGACGTTGGTATTGAAATCGCCACCGAAGTAGTTGGTGTAACTGAGGCTGGCGGTGTAGGTGTTCTGGTAGTCGGCATCGACACCGAGGCTGACCGCCTTGGAACCTTCATCGAAGTTCGGGCCGTAGCCCTGAACGTCTTGAGACCAGGCAAGGTTCGGCGACAGGTTGATACCGGCGATCGCGTTCGGGTAATCGAGCTTGCCGCGCAGGCGATAGCCCCAGCTGCTGCTGGTGTAGAAGCCATCGTTGTTGCATTCCTGCGCCGGGTTGCTGGCTGTCGCAGTGCCGGCGGCGGTGCCGCGACAGGTGGCCGCGCCTGCGGCGCCCGGCAGTTCACCGGAACCGAAGGCCGGGCTGCGACCGAAGCGCAGGTCCGTACCGTCCGCCTTGCCCAGGCCGTTGATCTTGTTGTAACCCACCTCGCCCACCAGGGTCAGGCGACTGGCACCGAACACCTGATCGAAGAACTGCGTCGCGGTCACCTGCGCCTGGGTCACCGGCATGCGCTTGTAGCCATTGACCTCGCCACCCAGGGTGCGCCCGGCGAAACCGGTGGTGATCAGGGGCGATGTGGCGCCGAAGGTCGCCGCGGACAACAGGTCGGCGGTGTTCAGTTGCAGCGGCATGTTCGGCCGGTAGCTGAGTTCACCCCCCAGCGAAACGCCCGCGACGTTGGTCTGGAAGCTCAAGCCATACAGGCGAATGTCTTCCGGATAATCGATGAAGTAGCGGGCACTGCGTGCCGAAGCCACGCCCCCGGCCGGGTTACTCATCTGGTTGATGCTCAGGTACGGGTTGCGGCTGTGATAGTTCATCGCATAGGCGCCGAACTCGGTGTCGTTGGCTTCCGGCACGTACCAGCGCAGGGCCAGGCCATACTGGCCGCTGTCGCGTGCATCGTTGTCGTTGAGGCGCGGGATAAAGGCGTCATCAGTGCCTGCGGCAATGGCCGCCAAACCACCGGTGTTCTTCGCCACGCCCGGTGGCAGGTCGAGACCGGCGATCACCAGGCGGTCGTCACAGCCCTGCGGTACGCCGTCATTGCCAAAGAACGTGCCGCAGTTGTCCACCACCGACTTGTCCCATTGCAGCTGGTAAAACGCTTCGGCGGTGATGTTGTCGGCCAGGCCCTGGGACACGTAGAGCAGGTTGACCGGAATCAGGCCCTCCTTCACTTCCGCACCGGGACGACGCAAGGCGGCGACGTCGATCGGGTTGATGCTGTTGATCGAGTTGCCGATGAAGGTACTCTCGCCCCAGCTCACCACTTGCTTGCCCAGGCGCACGTTGCCGACCTGATCGCCAATCGTGTAGTTGTGGTAGACGAAGCTGTCGAGGAACATCGCGCCGGAGGACTTGGCCGCGCGATCACGCCCCGAGTCGTTGATGTCATAGAACGGGCGGCTCTCGTCCATCAGCTCGAAGTCGTACCAGTATTTACCGCGCACAAAGGCGCCGCTGTCACCGTACTTGAGCTCCAGGTCATGCACGCCCTTGAAGATCTTCGAGAAGGTTTCACCCTTCTTGAAATTCAGGCGGTTGTCGTCGGTGGTCCGGGACGCGGACTGACCGCCAGTAACGCCCTGTGAGTTGAAGTTGGAGATGAATTGCTTGTCCGGATCAGCCGTCGACCAGCTCGCCCCTATCGACAGCGACGAATCGAAACTGCCCTGAATTTCCCCGATATTGAAATCAACAGCGTGAGCCTGATTGCTCGCGCAAGTGGCAACCATTACAGCGACGGCCAGCAGACTCGGCTGGAAAACTCCGCGCATTGTTTTTGTTGTCATGCGGTTTCTCCGGTTAAGGATTAAGTGTTGGAGCGCCCATGCTAGTGGGGCTCCGGCCCGTCCCTCACACCCGAACGGGTGATTTGAAGGGGTGTTGGTCGCGAGGTTTCGCGCGGTGTAACAGCCCGGTGCAAGCCGGGCGTTACGCTCGGTGACATTCACCCGGTAAAGCTCGGTACGCGCTTGTCGATAAAGGCCGCCACGGCTTCGCGGTGGTCGGCGGTCTGGTGCGACAGCACTTGAAACGTCGCGGACATTTCCAGCAGCGTGTCGAGCCGGGTGTGCAAGGCCTCGCGCAGCAAGCGCTTGGCCAGACGCACGGCGTGAGGCGGGTTGGCGGCAATCGACGCGGCGATTTCCCGTGCCGTGTCCAGCAACTGTCCGGCGGGAACAACGCGCGACACCAGGTTCCATTGCTCGGCCTGGCGAGCGTCGATCATTTGCCCGGTCAGGGTCAGTTCGGTGGCACGGGACAGACCGATGATCCGTGGCAACAGCCAGGCGCCACCGTCCCCCGGAATGATCCCCAACTTGACGAAGCTCTCGGCAAACTTCGCCTGTTCGGACGCCACGCGGATGTCGCACATGCACGCCAGATCCAGCCCCGCGCCAATGGCTGCGCCATTGACCGCGGCGATCACCGGGACTTCCAGATTGAACAGCGCCAGGGGCAGGCGCTGAATGCCGGTGCGATATTCCTGACGCAATTGCATGCCCGACATCTGCGCATAGCGGTCCATGTCGCGCACGTTGCCACCGGAGCAAAACGCCGTGCCGGCGCCGGTGATGATCACTGCACGCACGCTGCTGTCGCGCTCGATGCGCTCGATGGCTTCGAGGAACTCCGGCACGGCACTGTTGCCGGTCAGCGGATTGCGTCGCTCGGGGTCATTCATCGTCAGGGTGACGACATGACCTTCCTGTTCGTACTTCAAAAACGGGTTCATGACTGGTTCTCAAGCAGTGGGAGACGGGGTGACGTGACGCACGAATTCGCAGGCCGTGACGTTCGGCTGCGTCAGCAACGCCTGGCCGACAATCCCGTTCCAGTACGTTTCCGAACCTTCGCTGACGCGCCACTCGTGCAGGCGCCGGGTGAACAGTTGCAGGTCCAGTTCTTCGGTCACGCCGATGGCGCCGAACAATGCATGGGCGATGGCCGTGACTTGAGGCACCGCCATGCTGGTCCGCGCCTTGGCAATGGCCGTCGCCATCAGCGGCGGCACCTGCGAATCGCCGACAAACGCCAGTTCAGCGGCGATGCGCGAAGCGGCAACCTGCTCCGCCATCACGCTGAGCTGATGCTGCACCGCCTGGAACTTGCCGATGGCCTTGCCGAACTGCACGCGGTCGTTGCAGTACTCCAGCGTCATGGCAAGTGCCTGCTCCATGGCCCCGGCGATGGCGGCGGCGTGGATGGCGGCGTTGAACACCCGTACTTCCTCGCCGTTATTGCCGATGGCGCTACCGAGTGAGTCCTGCGACCAGTACAAGGTGGCGCATTGACTGCCGTGAACGCCCGTGGGCTGACGGCGGGCCAGGCTGCAGTCGAGCAGCAACAACTGGCCTTCCAGGTTGACCAGGGCGAAATCGGCCATCAAGCCAAATGCCACACGCGGCACGCACAACAGGCCATCGGGCTGGCGATGGGCTGTACCGGCCAGGGTCAACATGCCGGCCGGGGGCGCGCTCGGGCAGTCACGCATCAACGCGCGAGCGGCAATGCTTTGCGCCGCCGGGACCGGCAGCGCGCAGCGACCGAAGGCAACAAAAATCGGCAGCAGTGCATTCAGCGCAAGGCCCGCTCCACCGGCATCTTCCGGCGTCAGCAATTCGAGAAAACCGCTGTCTTCCAGCGCGCTCCACAGCGTCGCAGCGCTGTCTGCGCGTTCCACGGCACGGACCCGCGCCGGCGTGCACAAGTCGCTGAGGATCTTTTCAATGGCTTCAGTGAACATGAAGTATTTCCTGTTGGAGGTGCATCAGCGCAGGCCGAGGCCACGGGCGATCATGCCGCGCAGGATTTCCCGGGTGCCGCCGCGCAACGAGAAGGTCGGTGCGACCTGGTTCAGGTAGGCGACCGTGCTGTAAAGCGCCTCATCGACCGGTACATCCGGATGGGCGCTGATCGCCGCGGCAATCGCCGCCGGGATCGCTTGCTCAAATTCGGTGCCGATGTCCTTGACCAGTGCGGCTTCCACCACCGGGCTTTCACCCCGTGCGAGCAACGCGGTCAGTGCCAGCGACAGGTTGCGCAGGCAAGTGAGCTGGCTGAGAAAACTGCCGAGCAATGAGCTCTCCTGGGCCGTCGCGCCCGTTTGCCGCAACGTCTCGGCCCACAGGTCGAGCAACACGATGCTGGAGTAGAAACGCTCCGGCCCGCTGCGCTCGAACGCCAGTTCGGCGTTGACCTGTTTCCAGCCACTGCCCTCCTCGCCCACCAATGCGTCTTCGCCGAGCAAGACGTCGTCGAAGGCCACTTCGGAGAAATGCGCGTCACCGGCCAGGTCAACGATGGGACGCACGCTGATGCCTGGCTGCCTGAGGTCGATGATGAATTGCGACAGCCCGTTTTGACGGTCCTCGGGCGCACCGCTGGTGCGCACCAGGGCGATCATGTAGTCGGCGTGATGGGCGTTGGTGGTCCAGATCTTGCGCCCGCTCAGGCGCCAACCTTCGGGGCAACGAGTGGCACGGCTGCGCACGCTGGCCAGGTCCGAACCCGAGTTCGGCTCGCTCATGCCGATGCAGAAAAACGCCTGGCCGGCGCAGATGCGCGGCAGGAAAAAATCCTTCTGTGCATCGCTGCCGAACTTCAGGATCAACGGCCCGCTCTGGCGGTCGGCGATCCAGTGTGCCGCCACCGGAGCACCGGCAGACAGCAGCTCCTCCACCAGCACGAAACGACTGAACGCATCCAGCCCGGCACCGCCATAAGCGGCGGGCAAGGTCAGGCCGACCCAGCCGCGCTGCGCCAGTTGCCGACTGAAACCTGCATCGAAGCCGGTCCAGCTGCGCGCTCGCACACTCGCCGAAACCCTTGGTAGATGCTCGGCCAGAAAAGCTTTGACCTCGGCACGAAAGGCTTCCGCGTGTGGCGGCAGAGCGGTCAAGCGAAAGGCGTCGAGCAAGCTGCTCACTGGGCACCTCCACTGACTTTGCCGTACAGCGTCACCACGCATGCGCCGCCCAGCCCGAGGTTATGGGCCATGGCCAGGCGCGCCCCGTCGACCTGACGCTGCTCGGCGTTGCCGCGCAATTGCTGGGTCAGCTCGTAGCACTGCGCCAAACCGGTCGCGCCCAATGGATGCCCCTTGGAAAGCAGGCCGCCGGACGGATTGATCACGATCTGCCCGCCGTAGGTATTGTCACCGTCCATGACGAACTTCTCGGCCCCGCCCTCGGGGCAGAAACCCAGCGACTCGTAGCAGATCACTTCGTTCTGGGCGAAGCAGTCGTGCAGTTCGCAGACGTCGATGTCCTGTGGGCCAACGCCAGCCTTCTCGTACACCTGGCCCACGGCGGCGTGGGTCATGTGGGTGCCGACCCAGTCGAGCATCGACGGTTTTTCGAAATTGAAGGATTCGGGCGTGTCGGTGGTCATGGCCTGGGCGACGATTTCCACGTCACGGCGCAGGCCATGTTTTTTGGCAAAACGCTCGGAGACCAGGATCGCCGCGGCACCACCGCAGGTTGGCGGGCAGGCCATCAGGCGGGTCATGACGCCTGGCAGAATCACCGGGTCGTTCATCACGTCTTCGACGCTGAGCACCTTGCGAAACAATGCGAGCGGGTTGTTGGCGGCATGACGGCTGGCCTTGGCGCGCACAGCGGCGAAGGTTTCCATTTTCGCGCCGTATTTCTCTATGTACTCGCGCCCGGCACCACCAAAGGTGCGGATGGCCTGGGCCATGCCATCCATATCGGCGGTCAGGCCACGCAGGATCGGCAGGAAACGTTCGCGCGTCGGCGGACGGTCATCCCAGTGCGACTTCAACGCACCGGCCTGCATCTGCTCGAAACCCACCGCCAGTACGCAATCGGCCGAACCGGATTCGATGGCCTTGCGCGCCAGGTACAACGCGGTGGAACCGGTCGAGCAGTTGTTGTTGACGTTGACCACCGGGATCCCGGTCATGCCGACTTCGTAGAGCACCGTCTGGCCGCAAGTGGAATCGCCGTAGACGTAACCGGCGTAAGCCTCTTGGACCAAGTTGTAATCGATCGCCGCATCGGCCAGGGCGCGACGCACCGCTTCGGCGCCCATCTGCACATAGGTCGGGCTGTCGCTGGGCTTGCGGAACGGGATCATGCCGACGCCGGCAACCAGTACTTTTTCGCTCATGGTGTCACCTGAAAAAATGCGGGGGAAGGAATCACAACTGGCGCGCGATGAGTTCGCGCAGCACTTCGCTGGTGCCACCAAAGACACGCGTCACGCGCATGTCGACGAAGGCGCGGGCGATCGGGTACTCCATCATGTAGCCGTAGCCGCCATGCAGCTGGACCATATCGTCGATGCACTTCCACAGCGTTTCGGTGGCGAAGAGCTTGGCGATGGCCGACTCCTGCACCGTGAGGCGACGACGCATGTGCTCACCGATGTAGTGGTCGATGGTCAGGCGCACGGCCGTGGCCTGGGCCTTGATGTCCGCGAGTTTGAATTTGGTGTTCTGGAAGTCCCAGACGGTCTGGTTGAACGCCTTGCGCTCCTTCACGTACTCGACGGTCTGCTCCAGCAGGCGTTCGAGCTTGGCGGCGCTGTACAGGGCGATCACCAGGCGCTCTTGCGGCAGCTCTTCCATCAGGTGCATGAAGCCCTTGTTTTCTTCGCCGAGCAGGTTGCCCACCGGCACACGGACATCGTCGAAGAACAGCTCGGCGGTGTCGGCGGCGTGCTGGCCGACCTTGTCCAGCTTGCGCCCGCGGCGGAACCCCTCGCGGTTGCACTCGACCACGATCAGGCTGCACCCCTTGGCCCCGGCGCTCGGGTCGGTCTTGCACACCACCACCACCATGTCGCAGGTCAGGCCGTTGCTGATGAAGGTCTTGCTGCCGTTGATCACCCACTCGTCGCCGTCACGCACCGCGGTGGTGCGGATCGCCTTGAGGTCGGAGCCAGTGCCCGGCTCGGTCATCGCGACGGCCAGTACGGTTTCGCCGGTGCAGATTTTCGGCAGCCATTTCTGCTTCTGCTCTTCGGTGCCCAGACGCACGATGTAGGGCGCGACGATGTCCGAATGCACGCCCAGGCTCCAGCCCGAAACCCCGGCGCGGTACAGCTCTTCGATCAACACCGCAGAGTGGCCGAAGTCGCCGCCACCACCGCCATATTCGGTGGGCACGGTGAGGCACAACAGGTTATGGCGGCCAGCCTTGAGCCAGGTTTCCCGGTCGACCTGCCCGGCCTCGTCCCACTGCGCCTGTTTGGGCAGGCACTCACGCTCGAAGAAACGCCGCGCGGTGTCGCGCAGCATTTCGTGGTCTTCACGGTAGACGGTACGGTTGATATGCATCGGGATCTCCAGTGGGTTGCCAGGCAAGGCTTGCGCCTGGTTCGTGGAACCACTGTATTGGCGGGGGGTGGGTCGTGAAGCCACCCGGATCGGGTAGCGATCACCGCCAACTGTCAAAGCACAAAAAAACCCTGTAGGAGCTGCCGCAGGCTGCGATCTTTTGATCTTGATTTTTTGAAGATCAGGATCAAAAGATCGCAGCCTGCGGCAGCTCCTACAGGGGCGGTTATTGGGGTTATTGGCGCAGTTCGCGCTTGAGGACTTTGCCGGCGGCCGACAGCGGCAGTTCGTCGCGGAACTCAACGGTTTTCGGGCATTTGTAGGGGGCGATGAATTCGCGGCAATACCTGCGTAATTGCTCGGCATCAACCTCGGTACCGGGCTTGCGCACGACCACCGCGTGCACCGCCTCGCCCCATTGTTCATGGGGAACGCCGATCACCGCGCACAGCGCCACGGCCGGGTGCCGCGCCAGGACGTTTTCGACTTCCGCCGAGTAAACATTTTCGCCACCGCTGACGATCATGTCCTTGAGGCGGTCGACGATGAACAGGTATCCCTGCTCGTCCATCCACGCGGCATCGCCGGTGAACAGCCAGCCATCGCGCAATGCCTTGGCGGTTTCCTCGGGCTTGTTCCAGTACCCCTGCATGATGTTCGGCCCGCGCACGATGATCTCGCCCACCGTGCCACGCGCAACTTCCTGACCTTGCGGGTCGACGATCCTCACGTTGACCCCCAACCCGCCGCGCCCGACCGAACGCGACAGACCACTCTTGCGTGCCTGCGGCGTGTGATTGCACGGCAGATTGCTCGACACCACCGGGCAGGCTTCGGTCAACCCGTAGGAATGAGAAAGCTCGAGATCCGGAAGCCGGGCCAATACCTGCTCCACCATTTCGCCAGCGCTGGGTGACGCACCGTAGGTCAGGCGTTTCAGGCTACCGAGGTCATGGCGATCGAAGTCCGGATGGGCCAGCAGCGCGAGGATCATGGTCGGCACCAGCAGCGTCTCGGTGATCCGTTCCCGCTCGATCACCTGTAGCACTTGGGCCGCATCAAAACTCGACAGCAGCACATGGCTTTCACCGGCCATGAACTGAATCAGTGCCCGAGCCATGCCGGCGACGTGGAACAGCGGCGCCACGTGCAACAGTCGACCGTCACGAATCGGCGGCATGTCGACCATGCGCGGCATGCACGCCGACCACAGGTTCAAGTGCGACTGCATCACGCCCTTGGGAAACCCGGTGGTGCCGCCGGTGTACATGATGCAGGCGAGGTCTTCACCGCCACGCCCGGCATCCTCGACCGGCGCGGTCTGGGCAATCAATTGCTCGAAACCCAGCATGCCCACCGGCACTTCGCCCTCGCCTGCAAAGATAAACCGTGGCGCATGGCGGGCGCTCCTGCGGATCTTCTCGGCCAGTGGTGCAAAGTGTTCGTCGACGATAAGGATGCCGGTACTGCAATCGTCCAGCGAATAGACGATCTCCGGCACGCTCCAGCGGATGTTCACCGGGTTGAGCACCCCGCCGCCCCACCACACACCCATGATGTATTCCAGGTAGCGGTCGGAATTGAGCGCCAGCATGCCGACCCGATCGCCGGCCGCCATGCCCAGATTCTGCAAGGCACCCGCCAGGCAAGCGACACGGTCGCCAAACTGGCGATAGGTCCGACGGCGATCACCGAAAACCGTCGCGAGTTGATCCGGATTTTGTTGCAGTGTGCGTTGCAGGCATTGGGTCATGTACATGGCATCTGACCTTTCCACGGGGTGAAGACACCGTTGGCACGCAACACCAGGCGCTCGCCGACCTTCAACAGGCAGCTGGCGTTGATGAAGGTGCCGCCGCGCTTGAGCACTTGCACATGCGCCTCCAGCCACTCGCCTTCGTGCACCGGACCGAGGTAATCGACGTTCAGATTGACCGTCACTGCCACCGACTGCGACACCGAATGGCGCCGCAAGATGACGCCGAACGCGCTGTCCGCCACCGTGGCGAGAAAGCCGCCGTGGGCGATGCGCACGTAATTGAGATGCTGCGGTTCGAGGCGCACCGCCAGGATCGGCAGCGTTTCATGCACATAAAAATCGCCGCAACTGCGCAAAAAACCCGAGCGTTGTTCCAGCGCGCAGAAGCCCTCGGGAATCACTGCGCCGCCGTTCACCTGTGGCATCAGCTGACACCCCGGTCCTTGCCGGCCCAAAACGGTTCGCGCAAATCGCGCTTGAGCACCTTGCCCGCGCCAGACAGCGGCAACGCAGTGCGGAACTCGACCGACTTCGGCGTCTTGTAGCCCGCGATCTGCCGCCGGCAATGCTCGATGATCGCGGCGCCCGCGGCTTCGTGATCGGGCTTGAGCACGATCACCGCATGCACCGCTTCGCCCCACTGCGCGCACGGAATGCCGATCACTGCGCAGGCAGCAACGGCCGGGTGACTGGAAATCGCGCTTTCGACTTCACCCGAATAAACGTTTTCGCCGCCGCTGACGATCATGTCCTTGAAGCGGTCGACGATGTAGATATAGCCGTCGTCGTCCATGTAGGCGCCGTCGCCGGTGTGCATCCAGCCGCCACGCAGGGCCTGGGCCGTTTCTTCGGGTTTGTTCCAGTAGCCGAGCATGATGTTCGGACCACGGACCAGCACTTCGCCGACCGTGCCGCGCGGCACCTCGTTGTCGTGTTCGTCGACGATGCGCACGGTCACGCCCAGCCCGGGGCGGCCGGCCGAGCGCAGGCGACCATTGGCAATACCTTCGGCGCTGTGGTTTTCCGGACCGTTGGCGCTGATCGGCGGCGCCGCTTCGGTCATGCCGTACCCTTGGGTGAACTCGACATTGGGCAACGCTTTGAGCGCCAGTTCGAGCAAGGGCACGGCAATCGGCGAGGCGCCGTAGGTGAGACTGCGCAGGCAGCTCAGGTCATGTCTGGCGAATTCCGGGTGCATGATCAATGCCTGAAGCATGGTCGGCACGATCAGGATGTCGGTGATGCGCTCGCGCTCGATGGTACGCATCACGTCCAGGGCATCGAAGGCCGGGACGAAAATGCTCGGCAGACCGAGCAGCGAGATCAGGATGACCCGCGACAGCGCCGCCAGGTGGAACATCGGCGCGATGTGCAGGGTCAGGGCATCCACCGGCACCGGCACATCGGCCGCACGGGCCACGGCAGCGGTCCACAGGTTCATGTGCGACTGCATCACGCCCTTCGGCCGGCCGGTCGTGCCGCCGGTGTACATGATGCTCGCCAGGTCATCACCGCCGCGAAAGGCGTCGTCCACCGGCGTAGCTTCACGAATCAGTTGCTCATAGGACAGCATGCCTTGGGGCAATGGCCCGTCGCCGATGTGAATCAGCAATGGTCGTACCTTGGCGCTGCCGGCGATGTCTTCGGCCATGGGCAGGAAGGTGTCGTCGATCAGCAGGATGCGCGTGTCACAGTCGTCCAGCGAGTAGACGATTTCCGGCACGCTCCAGCGAATATTCACCGGGTTGACCACGCCGCCGCCCCACCAGGTCGCCAGGAAATACTCAAGGAACCGGTCGGAGTTCAGGCCCAGCAGGCCGACGCGGTCGCCGGTCTGCATCCCCAGTTGCTGCAAGGCCCCGGCCAGACGAGCCACCCGCTCGGCCAGTTCGGCATAGGTGCGGCGGCGGTCGCGAAAGACCGTCGCCACGGCATGGGGACGTTGCTGCAACACACGGTGCAGGCCTTGGGTCAAATACATGGGGTTCTCCTGTGAATTATTGTTGTCAGGTCAGGACGAATGCGGCGCTTGCCTGTTGCGTCAGGTGCCGGTGTACTTCGGTGAACGCTGCTCGACCTGGGCCATGCGCCCTTCGGCGTGATCTTCGCTGTCGCGCAGCAAACCCCAGTGCAGATGGGCCTGGGTGACGAAATCCCGGGGTGCGAGGTGGGCGGTCTGCAACGCCAGGCGCTTGATCGACTGCACCGCGAGTGGACCATTGGCCGCAATGCGCCCGGCCAGATCCAGCGCCGCAGGCAGCAGACGATCCTTGGGCAGCAGCTCTATGATCAACCCGATATCCAAGGCCTCCTGCGCGCCGATCGACTCCCCGGTCAGGGCCATTTTCATCGCGTGTGCCGCCGGGATCGCACGCAGCAGGTACTGCACACCGCCGGCCGCCGGAATGGTCGCGTCGCACACTTCAGGCAAGCCGAACGTAGCGCCGGACGAAGCGATGCGCAGATCGCATTGCAGCGCCAGCTCAAGACCGCCTCCCAGGCAGGCACCATTGATGGCGGCAACCACCGGTTTCCAGATGTCCAGGTCGCTGAGGTCGAACAGTCGACTGTAGCCGCCCTCCTCGGCTTCGGTCTCGCGACTCTTTAGGGTGCCGGCGACGAAACCCGAAGCGGCCAGCAGCGACTCCTTGTGGCTCGCGCCGCTGCAAAATGCACGCTCGCCGGCACCGGTCAGGACGATGACCCGCACCTGTTCGTCATCCTGGCAGGCGCCCAGGGTCTTGCGCAGGTGCATCAAATCGCTGAGGGTCAGCGTGTTGTTCGACTGTTGCGCATCGAGCGTAACAAGTGCCACGTGATCGATGATCTTGAACTGAATGGCCATGGGTGACTCCTGCGCTGCACGGATCTTTATGTTTTTTCGGGGCGAACGCGTTCAGGCGCGCCATCCCAGACCCAGCTCACGCAAGCGCTCGATGGCCGCTGTGTCGAAGCCCCAGTCGCGCAGTGCGTCGCCGCCGTGTTCGCCACGCTCGGGTGCGGGTTTCGGTTGCGCCGATGGCGTGCCAAGGAAACGCGGAGCCGGGACCGGTTGCACCACCCCGTCAACCTCGATGAAGCTGCCACGGGCAACGCCGTGGGGATGGCGGGCGGCTTCGACAAGCCCCAGTACCGGTGCAACGCAAGCGTCGCTGCCTTCGAACGCGGCCACCCACTGCTCGCGGGTGCGGCCCAGGAACGCAGCGGTGAAGGCCTCACGCAGCCGCGGCCAGCCAGCGCGGTCGTGCTGATTGGGCAGGTCGGCGTTGGAGAGTCCGAGAATTTCCAGCATCTGTGCATAGAAGCGCGACTCGATCGGCCCGATTGCCATGTACTGGCCGTCGCGGGTTTCGTAGGTGTCGTACCAGGGCGCGCCGCCGTCGAGCAGGTTGCTGCCGCGCTGTTCTGTCCAGTGCCCGCCGGCGAGCAGGCCCCAGATCACCGAGCCCAGTTGCGCCGCACCTTCGGTCATGGCCGCGTCGACCACCTGGCCGGCGCCGCCGCGCTGCACATTGACCAGTGCCGCCAGCACGCCCATCGCCAGCAGCATGCCACCACCGCCGTAGTCGCCCACCAGGTTCAGCGGCGGCACCGGTCGCCCACCGACCGGGCCGATGCTCGACAACACACCTGACAAGGCGATGTAGTTCAGGTCATGCCCGGCGCGGTCGGCCATCGGGCCGGTCTGGCCCCAACCGGTCATCCGCGCGTAGACCAGGCGCGGATTACGCTTGAGCGCGATGTCAGGGCCAAGACCCAGACGCTCCATCGTGCCGGGGCGAAACCCTTCAATCACCACATCGGCACGTTCGATCAGTTCCAGCGCAGCGGCGACACTGTCCGGGCGCTTCAAGTCGAGGGTGACCGAACGACGATTGCGCCCGGTAATATCGGCACGCTTGCCTTCCAGCTTCGGCCCCAGGTCACTGGCCTTCTGCGGGCGGTCGATGCGCACCACGTCGGCGCCCATATCGGCCAACAGCATGGTGCCAAACGGCGCCGGCCCGATTGCCTCAAACTCCACCACCCGAATGCCACTCAGTACGCCCATTGCCAACGCTCCACTGTTCTGACGGAGCGCCACAGCACTCCTATTCTTGTGCCTTCCAGTAGATCAATCCGTTGATCGACGACCACCACCCGCATCGGGTGGTGGCCGCCAAAGACAGGGTCATGCCACCCATGCTCTGGGTTACACTCGATGAGATTCGACGCACTCACAAAACAAGAAAGAATCGGACAGCCCCATGGATAAACCCCGCAAGTCCAATGCATCGGACCCCCATGCCAGCCAGGCCTTCAATCCGGTTCAGTCCCCGATCGTCAGCACCAAACTGATTCCGCCGCGCAGCACCGGGCGTCTGATTTCCCGCGAACGCCTGCAGGATCAAATGCTCAAGGCCCGACGCCTGCGCTGCATCGTGCTCAAGGGGCCGGCCGGCTGCGGCAAGACCTCGACCCTGATCGCCTGGCGCCAGGCGCTGTTGCCGTTGGGGTTCGACGTGGCATGGCTGACGCTGTCGGCGGATGACAACGAACTGACGCGTGTTCTTGACTACCTGCTGGCGAGCCTCGGCCAAATCGACCCGGCACTCGTGCGGGACGCGACTCAACTGGAAGGTCGCGGCATCGACAGCGAGGCCGTGGAACGCACCGTCATCACTCTGGTGCGCAGCATTGCCAGCCGTGGCCGTGAACTGGTGCTGGTACTCGACGACCTGCACCACCTGACCGACGTGGGCATTCACCAGGCCCTGCAATGGCTGATCGACTACGCCCCGGCCAACCTGCATCTGGCGCTGGTGTCGCGCAGTGCCGTGCCGTTGTCCCTGGCGCGGTTGCGCAGCCAGGAACTGGTGCTCGAGCTGAACCTGCGGGACTTGCGCTTCACGGCGGTCGAGTCAGAACAGTTCCTCAAGGCGCAGTTGGGCGAGGTCAATGCCCGCGACGCCAGGATGATGCATGAGCTGACTGATGGCTGGGTCGCCGGCCTGCAACTGCTCGCCGTCAGCCGCAAAAAGAACCGCCCGCCTGCCACCCCGGACGCCACGTCAGTGCACACGCAACTGCGGGACGATCAGGCCTTCGCCAAATTTTTCGAAGTCGAAGTGCTGTCTCACCTGTCGCCGACCGACCTCGACCTGCTGCTGCTCATGGCCGTGTGCAATCGATTCTGCGCCTCGTTGTGCGCCGCTCTCAGCGGCCACCCGCAGGCGGTTGCCGAAGCGAATGCGCTACTGACGCGCATGGAGCGGGACAACCTGTTCCTGATCCCGGTGGACAGCGCCGAACGTGAAACCTGGTATCGCCTGCACCCGCTGTTGCGCGAAACCCTGCTCAAGTATTTCGACTCCCGCAGCCAGGCCGAGCAACACGCGGTGCACGTGCGGGCATGGCACTGGTTCCGTGACCACAATCACCTGGATGAAGCGGTGCACCACGCGGTCATGGGCGGCGACCCGGCTGCCGCCGCCGATCTGGTGGAGCAACACGCCGAGGCGCTCTACGCCCATGGCGACCTGCGCATGTTGATCGAGCTGGTACGGCTGTTGCCGGTCGAACAGGTACAGGCCCGGGTCAAGCTGCGCATCCTCAAGGCGCGGATGCAGTTGTATGCCAGGGATTTCGTGGCCTGCACCGCCAGCCTCGAACAACTGTTTCGCGACGTTCCCGAGAGCGAAGTCCATGACCACTTCATGATCTCGCTGCTGCGCGCCTCCCTGGCCCTGCAACGGGATGACACCGACGCGGCCATGACGGTCCTGCCGCAACTGCTCAACCCGCCGCCGGGCAGCAACAGCGTGGCCATCGGCTCCTGCGCCAACATCCTGTCCTGGCTGTACATGCACCGCGGCGAATACGAAAAGGCCCGGCAGGTGCAACTCGACCGGCCGAACCTGCTGATCAATGGCGAACCGCTGCTGGGGACCACGGCCGGCAGCCTTCAGGGGCGTTGCATGATTGGCTTGAGCCTGGCCCTTGAAGGTCAGATGACTCAGGCGGAAAGGGTTTACCGCGACGTGCTGCATGAGGCCGGCCAATGCGGCAAGGCCGGTGCCGACGCGACTTATCTCTCCGCCGCGCTGCTCGGTGAGGTGCTGTACGAAACCAACGATGTCGACGCCGCCTTCAAAATGCTCTCGGGCTGGATCGACCTGCTCGAACGGATTTCGATTCCCGATTCCGTCCTGCGTGTGCTGCAAGTGTTATGGAACGTGCAATGGCTGGCAGGTAACCATCAAGAAGCCCTGGCGTTTGTCGAGCGGCTGGATGAGTACGCGATCAAACTGGGTCTGGAGCGCCTGCAAGCCTACTGCCTGACCTGGCAAGTGCGCTGGTTGCTGATTCTCGGGGAGACGGCACAAGCCCAGACCAAACTGGCGCGCCTGGAAGCCATCGACGCGCGTCACCCGGATGCCGGGCACACGGCCCTGAAGGAAATCCACATCCTGGCCGAGAATGCCCGCGCTCGCTGGCAACTGGTCCAGGGTGATCTGGACGGGGCTTGCGATCGCATAGAACGATTGATCGAAACCTGCGAGCGGCATCGTCGCCAACTCGGGGCAACGCGCCTGCTGGTGCTCAGCGCCGTGATCGAGTCCGAACGCGGCAACCATGAACGGGCACGGAGCAAAGTCATCGAAGCCTTGCGCCGAGGTCAACGTTTTGGCCTGGTGCGCAGCCTCCTCGACGCCCATCCGGATGGCTTGAAACTGATCTGCGATATCGCCGGCCGCGAAGTCCTGGACCCCGTGCTGGCGTTTTATGTCGAGCGCTTGCAGGCGGCCGAGGCCACGACCCCGGCGATCTCGAAGGCCAAACCTGCGACAACGGCCACCAGCAAACCGTTGACGGCCGGGATCGAGCCGTTGAGCGAACGGGAAATCGAAGTCGTACGCCTGCTGGCCCAGGCCCTGCCCAACAAGAAAATCGCCCGTGCCCTGGGGCTCTCGCCGGAAACCGTGAAATGGCACCTGAGCCATATCTACAGCAAGCTCGGCGTCAGCAGCCGCGACGAAGCGGTGGCCCGGGTGCGGGATCTGGAATCGCAGGATGGCAGCAACGTCCACCCCTGAAACCCTGTAGGAGCTGCCGCAGGCTGCGATCTTTTGACTTTGTTTTTTAAGAACAAGATCAAAAGATCGCAGCCTGCGGCAGCTCCTACATGGATTGTTTTTTCCCCCGCCACCCGGCTCGGGTGGCGTTCGGGCCACGGGCCCCACCTATCGTAACCCTCAGATCACAGGCGCAGTCCGCGCCTTGCGTAAGCGCTCGGCCCAAGGCCGGCCTGCCATGTTTGAGGAGTCTTGCGTGCACATCGCCCGAACCGTTTTCCGCGACGACCATGAGATGTTCCGCACCACCGTGCGGCGCTTTTTCGAACGCGAATGCCTGCCGCGCCAGGCCGCCTGGGACAAGGCCGGCCAGGTCGACCGCGAAACCTGGCTCAAGGCCGGCCGCGAAGGCTTGCTCGGCATCACCCTGCCCATCGAATACGGTGGCGGCGGCGGTGATTTCGGTCATTGCGCGGTGTTCAACGAAGAGTTCGCCCGAGCCGGGGTGAGTGGCGCCTACTTCGGCATGCATTCGGACGTCATCGCTCCGTATATCAATCGCTGCGGTAACGAAGAACAGAAACAGAAGTGGCTGCCGGGCATTTGCTCTGGCGAGACCATCCTGGCCATCGCCATGACCGAGCCCGGTACCGGCAGCGACCTCAAGGCCGTGCGCACCACCGCCGTGCGCGATGGCGACGAATACGTGATCAACGGCAGCAAGACCTTCATCAGCAACGGCCTGACCGCCGACCTGGTCATTGTCGTGTGCAAGACCGACCCGGCTGCCGGCGCCAAGGGCATCAGCCTGATCCCCGTGGAAGCCAGCCGCGCCGGCTTCAAGCGCGGGCGCAAACTGGAGAAAGTCGGCCAGGCCGCCGCCGACACCTCCGAGCTGTTCTTCGACAACGTCCGCGTGCCGGTCGGCAACCGCCTCGGCGAGGAAGGCCTGGGCTTTACCTATCTGATGGGCGAACTGCCCCAGGAGCGCTTCTCGATCGCGGTGTCCGCCGCCGCGAAGCTGGAGCGCCTGCTGGAGCAGACCCTCGAGTACGTGAAGGACCGCAAGGCCTTCAACCAGACCGTCTGGGACTTCCAGAACAGCAAATTCAAGCTCGCCGACATCAAGGCCCAGGCCACCGCCATGCGGGTGATGGTCGACTACTACCTGGGCGAGCACATGCGCCGGCGCCTGACCCTGGAAGAAGCGGCCATCGCCAAGCTCTTCACCACCGAGACCCTGTGGAAATGCATCGACGACATGGTCCAGCTGCACGGTGGCTACGGCTACATGATGGAGTACCCGATCGCCCGCGCTTTCGTCGACTCACGGGTCAATCGCATCTACGGCGGCACCAGTGAAGTCATGCGCGAAATGATCGCGCGCAAGCTCTGACCCTCTCAAACAACAAGGAAAACAACGATGAGCAATAAAGTGTTCGTTGCTGGCGTCGGCATGATCCAGTTCAAGAAACCGGGGACCAACGAGCCCTACGACGTCATGGGTGAACAGGCGATCCGCCAGGCCCTGGCCGATTCGGGTGTGGATTTCAATGACATCCAGCAGGCCTACGCCGGTTATGTCTACGGCGACTCCACCTGCGGCCAGAAAGCCTTGTACCGCGTGGGCATGACCGGCATCCCGCTGATCAACGTCAACAACAACTGCGCCACCGGCTCCAGTGCGC
This sequence comes from Pseudomonas laurylsulfatiphila, assembly GCF_002934665.1. Classification (GTDB taxonomy): domain Bacteria; phylum Pseudomonadota; class Gammaproteobacteria; order Pseudomonadales; family Pseudomonadaceae; genus Aquipseudomonas; species Aquipseudomonas laurylsulfatiphila. The sequence continues at coordinate 733,378 of NZ_NIRS01000002.1, forward strand.
TGTTCCTCGCTCGCCAGGCGGTACAAAGCGGCGCGGTGGATTGTGCCCTGGCGTTTGGCTTCGAACACATGAACCCGGGCGCCTTGAAATCCGCCTGGACCGACCGCGCACCGGCCACCGAACGTGCCCTGGTGCTGGCCAACGAACTGATCGGCATGCCTGACCTGCCCAATGCCATCCGTCAGTTCGGCGGCGCCGGCTACGCGCACATGCAGAAGTACGGCACCCGACTGGAAACCTTCGCCAAGATCCGCGCCAAGGCCAGCCGTCATGCCGCCAACAACCCGCTGGCGGTGTTCCGCAACGTGGTGAGCAGCGAAGAAGTCATGGCCGCCCCGATGTTGTGGGAAGGCGTGATGACCCGACTGATGGCCTGCCCGCCGACCTGTGGCGCTGCCGCGGCCATCGTGGTGTCCGAAGCGTTCGCGAAAAAGCACGGCCTGCGCACCGACGTATTGATGGCTGGGCAGGCGCTGACCACTGACCTGCCGAGCACCTACGACGCCAGGGACATGATCCGCGTGGTCGGTTTCGACATGACGCGCATGGCTGCGGACATCGCCTACAACCAGGCCGGCGTCGGCCCGCAGGACATCGACGTCATCGAGCTACACGACTGCTTCGCGCAGAACGAACTGCTGACCTATGAAGGCCTGGGCCTGTGCGCCGAAGGCGGCGGCGAGCGACTGGTCAACGATGGCGACAACACCTATGGCGGCAAATGGGTGACCAATCCGTCCGGCGGCCTGCTCTCCAAGGGCCACCCGCTGGGCGCCACCGGCCTGGCCCAGTGCTTTGAACTGACCCACCAATTGCGCGGCACCGCCGAACAACGCCAGGTGCAGGACGCGCGCATTGCGGTGCAGCACAACCTCGGCCTGGGCGGCGCCTGCGTGGTCACCGTTTACCAGAAAAACTGACACGCCTGCTGAGCAAAGGAGCCATTTCGATGATCGACAAGAAACACATCGGCAGACAACTGCCCACTTTCCTCGTGACCGCCGAAGCCGGGCAACTGCGCTTCTTCGCCAAGGCCACCGGTGAAACCAACCCGGTTTACTTTGACGAACAGGCCGCACGCGATGCCGGGTATCCCAACCTGCCGCTGCCGCCGACCTTTCTGTTCTCGCTGGAGTTCCAGATTCCTTCGAACGCCTGGCGTGACGAACTGGGCATCGTCACCGCGCGCATTTTGCACGGCGAAGAATCCTTCCGTTATCACCGCATGGCCCATGCCGGCGACACGTTGCGCTTCGATGTGCGCATCGCCGACATCTACGACAAGAAAGGCGGCGCCCTGGAATTCGTGGTGCGCGAAACCCGAGTCACCAATCAGCACGGTGAGCATATTGCGGACCTGCGCAGCGTGCTTGTGCAGCGCAACAGCTGAAGCGGAGAACACTGATGAACGCGATTAGCCTGGAAAAAATCAACGTCGGCGACACCCTGCCACCACTGGCCTTGCCGCCGATCAACCGCACCACCCTGGCCCTGTTCGCCGGTGCGTCGGGTGATCACAACGCCATCCACATTGACACCGATTACGCCCGCCGGGCCGGCATGCCCGACGTGTTCGCCCACGGCATGCTGTCGATGGCCTACCTCGGTCGCCTACTGACCCAATGGGTCGATCAGCGCCAGTTGCGCGAGTTCGGCGTGCGCTTTCTCGGCATCACCCACCTGGGTCACCAGATCACCTGCACCGGCACTGTCGTCGACCGCTTCGAGGTCGAGGGCGAGCAACGGATCAAGGTCGAAGTGCGCACCACCAATCAATACGGCGAGACCAAGATCGTTGGCGACGCCGTGATCGCTCTGTAAACAAAACTGATCACTGAGGAGCAACACCCCATGGCAAAACTCGAAGGCAAAGTCGCACTGGTCACCGGTTCCGGTCGTGGCATCGGTCAACAGATCGCCCTGAAACTGGCGAGCGAAGGCGCGCGCATCGTGATCAACGACCTGGACGCCGACCCGGCCCACGAGACCGCTGAAATGATCCGCAAGCTGGGTGGCGAAGCCGCCGTCTGCCACGGCAACGTCAGCGCCCCGGACTTCGGCGACCGCTACGTCAAGACCGCGATGGACAACTTCGGCGCCATCGACATCATCGTCAACAACGCCGGCTACACCTGGGACGACGTGATCCAGAAGATGAGCGACGAGCAGTGGTACGCCATTCTCGATTGCCACATGACCGCGCCCTTCCGCATCCTGCGTGCCGCCTACCCGATCATCAAGGCCCAGGCCCAGGCCGATGCGGCGGCCGAGCGCGAGGTGTTCCGCAAAGTGGTGAACATTTCTTCGGTGTCGGCCCTCAACGGCAACGCCGGGCAGATGAACTACTCCTCGGCCAAGGCCGGCGTGATCGGCATGACCCGTGCGTTGGCGCGTGAATGGGGTCGTTTCAAGGTCAACGTCAACGCCGTGGCCTTCGGTTTCATCGAAACCCGCATGACCAAGGCTGACGCCCATGCCGGCGCCACGGTGAACATCGAAGGCCGTGACATCCGTGTCGGCATCAGCCCGGAAGCCGCCAAGTCGTTCGCCCAACGCAACCCGCTGGGTCGTCCGGGCACCGTGCAGGAAGCGGCTGATGCGGTGTACCTGTTCTGCTCGCCGGAGTCGAACTACATCACGGCGCAGACCATCGCGGTGGCCGGCAATCTGCAATAAGCATCAAACCCTGTGGCGAGGGAGCTTGCTCCCGCTGGGCTGCGAAGCAAGCCCATTTTTGGGGGCCGCTTCGCGCCCCAGCGGGAGCAAGCTCCCTCGCCACAAAAGCTCCTCCGCCACAACTTCGCTTGAGTTTTGATGACTGCAGGATCACTCCCATGAACATGACCGAAAGCAACATCCGCCTGGCCGCCATCAAACTGATCTCGCGCAACAGCTTCGGCTCGATGAGCCTGCGTCAGCTCGCCACTGAAGCAGGCATCAACGCCTCGACGCTGTACCTCTACTACAAAGGCAAGAACGAGCTGCTGCTGGAGCTGATTCTCGAGTATTTCCAGGGGGTGTCTCGGGAGTGGGCACGGCATCGCCCCAAAAAGTCCGCGACCGCCGATATCAAACTGCTCGCCTTCATCGCCTGCCACGTGCGTTATCACCTGGAACACCAGGACGAGGCCATGCTCGGCAATCTGGAGTTCAGAAGCCTCGCCGAAGAGGATCTGGAGCAGGTCCGCCAAGCCCGGCGCCAGTATCTGAATGCCTTGCAGGAACTGCTGGAACAAGGGGTCAAGGAAGGTTCGCTGAGCTGCGCCGAACCCAAATTGATGGCCCGCACCCTGTTCAACATGCTCACCCATGCCTGCGTCTGGTACCAGGCCGATGGCCGCTGGAGCATCGATGCCGTCATCCGCCATTACTCGGAACTGGTGTTGAAAATGCTCGGCGCCGCGCCTGTTCCGTCGCCCGGGATACCGGCCCCACGAGCCCTGATCACTCGCCGTCCGATGACCGCGGAGGCACGCCCATGAGCGATCCCATGCAACCGTTTTCCATGGCCGGCAAGACCGTCCTGGTGGCCGATGCCAGCACCCGCCTGGGCGCGCATTTCGCCCGTCTGATCAGCCTCGCCGGCGCCCGTGTGGCCCTCGGCGGCCAGCACCCTTCGCAGTTGGAGCAACTGGCGGCCGACCTGCATTGGGAAGGTGGCGAAGTCATGGTCGTCAGCCTCGACAGCGCCCGCAGACCGAGCATCGAAGCCGCCCTGAACACCGTGCAGGAGCGATTCGGCAGCGTCGATGTGCTGATCAACAACAGCGCCGAGCGCGAGCATGTTGCCCTGAACAATCACATCGTCCACTGCACCAGCCTGCACATGATCAAGGCCGAACGCGGTGGCAGCATCGTCAATATCGACCCGCCGCCGCGCCCCATCAGCGAGCCGAACCCGTGCCTGCGCGCCAATAGCAGCCTGATCCGCATGAGCCGCGCCATGGCCCAGTCGCTGACACCGCACCGCATTCGCGTCAACGTCATCGCGGCTGGTCGAGGCAAGGACGCCGGCCTGCAAGAACTCAACGGCCCCTTGTTACTGCTGGCCAGCGGTGCCGGCGCCAGCGTCACCGGCGCGGTGCTGCATATCTGACGCGGCGTACTTCCCTGCAGGAGCTGCCGCAGGCTGCGATCTTTTGATCTTGAAAAATCAACGTCAAAAGATCGCAGCCTTCGGCAGCTCCTACAGGTCAGCGCCACCTGATACGGGTGGCGCGAACCTTTTGACGACGTTCGAACATGGCCGCTGGTCGCCCTGCGCGACGCCCGTCAACAAGGAGCCAGTCAGATGACTCGCATAAAAAAGTGGCTGCCGAAACTCGCCCTGGTGGCGACAACGGTCATGGCAATGGCGGCGAATGCCGCTGAAAAACCCAACATTCTGGTGATCTTCGGCGATGACATCGGCCAGACCAACATCAGCGCCTATTCCATGGGCGTGGTCGGCTACAAGACGCCGAACATCGACCGCATCGCCCACGAAGGCATGCTGTTCACCGACTACTACGCGGAGAACAGCTGCACCGCCGGGCGCTCGTCGTTCATCACCGGTCAGTCACCGCTGCGCACCGGACTGACCAAGGTGGGCGTGCCGGGCGCGCCAATCGGCCTGCAAAAGCGCGACGTCACCATCGCCCAGGCGCTCAAGTCCCAGGGTTATGCGACCGGTCAGTTCGGCAAGAACCACCTGGGCGACAAGGACGAGTTCCTGCCAACCAACCACGGCTTCGACGAGTTCTTCGGCAACCTGTATCACCTCAACGCCGAAGAGGAACCCGAGCGCCCTTACTGGCCCAAGGATGACCCGGACTTCGTCAAATCCCGAACCCCACGCGGCGTGATCCACAGCTACGCCGACGGCAAGATCGAAGACACCGGCGCGCTGACCGCCAAGCGCATGGAAACCATCGACGACGAAACCACCGCTGCCGCTCAATCCTTCATCGAGAAACAGGCCAAGGCCGACAAGCCGTTCTTCGTCTGGATGAACACCACGCGTATGCATCTGTTCACCCACGTACGCGACTCGATGAAGGGCCAGAGCGGCATGCCCGGCAACGATTACGCCGATGGCATGCTGGAACACGACGGCGACGTCGGCAAACTGCTGAAGACCCTCGACGACCTGAAAATCGCCGACAACACCATCGTCGTCTACACCACCGACAACGGCCCAAACCAGTTCTCCTGGCCGGACGCGGCGACCACGCCGTTCCGTAACGAGAAGAACTCCAACTGGGAAGGCGCCTACCGCGTGCCGGCCATTGTGCGCTGGCCGGGCAAGATCAAACCGGGCGAAGTGTCCAACGAGATGTTTTCGGGCATGGACTGGTTCCCGACCTTGCTGGCAGCCGCGGGCGAAACCGACGTGAAGGAAAAGCTGCTCAAGGGTTGGGCACCGACCTCGGGTGGCAACAACTTCAAAGTGCACCTGGACGGTTTCAACCAACTGCCCTACCTGACCGGCCAACAGCCTAAAGGCGAGCGTCGCGAGTTCTACTACTTCAATGACGACGGCGTGCTGGTGTCGATGCGTTTCGACAACTGGAAAGTGGTCTTCGCCGAACAGCGCGAACCCGGTGGTTTTGCGGTGTGGAGCAGCCCGTTCGTGCCACTGCGCGTACCGAAGCTGTTCAACCTGCGCATGGACCCCTATGAGCGGGCTGACCTGGTCTCGGACCAGTACAACGACTGGCTGGTGAAAAACTCCTACCTGATGGCCGCGGGTGTGGCCAAGGCGGCGCGCTTCCTGCAGACCTTCATCGAGTACCCGCCGAGCCAGAAGCCTGCCAGTTTCAGCGTTGACCAGATTCGTGCTGCGGTCGATGCGAAAATTGAAGAGAAGCTGAAAAACCAGGCCAAACCCTAGGCGTATCGAGGCCGCCTGAATGCCAACGGCCAACCCGCCCAGGTGAAATTAAGCTTGGGCTAAGGTTGCTTGTTTAGTCTTCGAGGCTTTCAGGTAGTCGAGCATTTCGAAGATGGGCAGAGTCGATACAAGCGCCAAACCGCCGTTCAGCATCGTGCTGGTGAATTACAAAACCCTCGATCTGACCAGGATCTGCCTGGACCTTTTGCGTGAGCCTGCACGCAAAGCCGGCATACCCGTCTGGGTGGTGGACAACGATTCGGCGGACGCCAGCGTCGAGTATCTGCGCTCACTAGACTGGATCAACCTGATCGAACGCGATGCCCCCACCAAAGAACCCGGCCATATCGCCCATGGCAAGGCACTGGACATGGCGCTGGCCAGGGTCAATACCGACCATCTGTTCCTGATGCACACCGACACCTTCGTCTTCGATGCCAACATCTTTGCGATGATGATGGAGCACTGCACCAGGGATCGAAACGTCATCGCGGTCGGCTGCACCGAGCAACTCAATCGCGGGTTGCCAAGAACTGTCTGGCGCTTCACCTCACGCTTCGCAAAGCACCATTTCCGTCGTCTGAAACTGTCCCTGGGCCTGCGTTCAAGAGAACCCAAGCCCTACACCGAAACCTACCTGAAAAGCTTTTGCACGCTATGGAATTGCAGGCTGATGAAGCAGCAGGGTCTGCATTTCCAGATCGATGACCGGGTGCCCGGTTATGAGCTGCAGGACCGCGCGATCGGCCTTGGCTACAAGGTGGTGTTTCTGTCCCCCGGCAAAATCTTCAAGTACCTGGACCACGTCCAGGCCGGCACCGTCGCCGCCGCTGGCGGATATGGCCTGGATCACCGGCGGACCAGGATGTACCAGGACATTCTCAAGCGCTTCAGTGCCGCCAACCCCCCGATGGATTGAACAGATCGCACTCACAGAAAAGCCCACTGACCGTCGCCGGTTCAGTGGGCGGAATCCCGGGGGAACACAGATAACGAAATATCTGTAGGAGCTGCCGAAGGCTGCGATCTTTTGATCTTGCTTTTGCGATCTGGAGATTGCTGAAGATCAAGATCAAAAGATCGCAGCCTTCGGCAGCTCCTACAGGGGAACGCGTGCTCCACCAAACTGGCGACCATTGCCAGCTACCTGGACGGCGGACTCACTGGCTCATGATGAACGTCGCCAGGCTTTTCAGGTCGTCCGGACCCAATTGTGCGAAGGGCGGCATGGGCACATCCCCCCACTTCCCGCTGCCGCCATGCTGAATGCTGGACATTACCCGGGCCAGTGCCTGCGGGTCATTGGCATATTTGGCCGCCACATCGTGATAGGCCGGGCCAACGACCTTATGGTCGATTGCGTGGCAGGACAGGCAGGCGTTGTCCTTGAGCAAGGCCGAAGCCACTTTTGCCACCGACACCGTCGGCGGCTGCTCCACCGGCGGGTTCGAGGCCGCCTGGACATCGGCGTCGCTGGCCTTGGCACTGCCGTAGGTCGCCGCCAGGTAGGCGCCGATCACACTCACGTCCTGGTCGCTGATCGGAGCACCGTACACGTGCTGCATCTTGCCCGCTTCGGCAGTCCACTGCGCCAGGCTCATGCCAGGCGGCTGGAAGTTGATGTAGTCGGCCGAATGGCAGATGGAGCACTTCTGCTGCGCCAATGGGTAACCAGGCAGCGAACTGGGCTTGAACGCTGCCGTTTCGGGCGGCAAGGTGATCGAGAGTGGCGCGGCGTCAGCCAGGGTCATCAGGCAAACCTGAGCAGCGCACAGCAGGGAGGTCAAAAATTTCATGCAGCCCTCCTCAGGCGACGGTCACGTGGCGGGTTTCGACGACGTGGCGGCGGTAGCCACCGGGGTTCCAGTCCGCTTGCAGCGGCTGCGTCTCGCCAGCACTGTTGCTGGCTCGCACCATCAACTGAGTGGCGCCCTTGCGGGTAAAGGTGATCGGCAGCGCCCACTCGCGAAAGGAGAAACGGCCCAGGTCCTGCCCGAGGGTGGATTCACGCCAGGTGGCTCCGCCATCGATCGACACCTCGACCTTGTTGACCCCGACGCCGCCGTCGAACGCGATGCCCTTGAGCACCAGACTCTGGTTCAGCGGCAATACATCGCCGTGTTTGACGCTGGTGATGAAACTGCGCACCGGCAACCTGGAAATCGGTTGGGTGTTCGCCGCCGTGGTGCCGGGGGCAATGCACAGGCAATCGTTATCCGGGACCCGGTACCCCTTGGCCATGAAAAAACCGTCGTAGGTACGGTCGACGACTTCGATCTCACTCAGGTGCTTGACCCAGTACGTGCCGAAGTAACCGGGCACCACCAGACGAATCGGGTAACCGTTGAGAAATGGCAGGTCGGTGCCATTCATCGACCAGGCGATCATCGGCTCGCCGTCCATGGCATGGCTGATGTCCAGCGCCTTGATGAACTCCGGCGTGCTCGGCAGCACCGGTTTATCGAGCCCACGGAAGGTCACTTGCATGGCACCGGCCTTCACCCCCGCCTTTTCCAATACCGCCTTGAGCGACACCCCAAGCCACCGCGCATTGCCCATCGAGCCATTGCCCAACTGAGCCCCGAACACCCGCGGCATCGAGAAGCCACGGCTGTTGCCCGAACACTGATTGACGGCCACCACCTCCACCGGCTCGGCAAGCGTCTTGAGTTCGCCAAGGGAAAGCGACAGCGGCGTATCGACCAAGCCCTTGATCGTCAGGCGGTAGCTGTCCGGATCGATACTGGTCGGGAAATTGGCCAGGTGGTAACGCACGAAAAACGCGTCATTGGGCGTGATAGCCCCTTCATTGAAGACAGAGAACGGCGTCTCCAGGTGCGGCGGCCGCGTGGTCACCAGGGTCAACGGGCGTTTTTGCGGGTATTGCACCAACGGTCGTGGGCCCGCGGCAAAGGTCACTTCTTCAGTATTTTTCTCGGCGGCCCTGGCGAGATTTGCCACCGGCGAAGCCGCCAACGCCAACGTGAAAGCATCGCGTAAAACCCGCCGGCGGCTCGGCTGGCGGCTGTCTATAAAACTGAACTTCATTCTGCGCTCTCTATGATTGTTTTATCGAGATGCAACTGACTACTGTGGGAGCAGGCTCGCCCCTATAAATTCCCGCCAGGGCAAAGAGGTATCAGACTTACGGTTTCGCGTTACCCAGGTCGGTAAACAAACCAGTATCGTCAGGGCCAAACTGTCTGCTTCACATTGAGCGTCAGATACTTGGCAATTGATGACAGGGGTTACCGATATGTGCGGCATAGAGAGAGTGCTGTTCACTTAAGCAGATGCCTCAGACACACCTGCTTTCTGTGGCGAGGGAGCTTGCTCCCGCTGGGCTGCGCAGCGGCCCCAAAAAATGTGCCGTTTTTTTATGTGAGTGCTACGCACTCAAGCGGGAGCAAGCTCCCTCGCCACGGGTTTTCTCTGACTGAAGAGATGCTGAAGTGAACAGCATTACGGCATAGAGAAGCCTTTTCGAAAACGATGTCCTGATTATCGCCCACAAAAAACCCACTGACCGTCGCCGGTTCAGTGGGCTTTTTTTGATCCGGCGTCTACTTACAGAGCCATATCACTCGCAGCACTAGCCTTCGGTGCCTTCGCATCCGTATCGACAGTCACCGGCTTCACAGCCGGCGCAATCACCGCTGGTGGCGGAGTCAGTTCCAGCACCTTGGCGGTGTAGGCCCACTCTTCAGCGACTTTCTCAGGGCTGTTGTTCAGCTGGGTGCCGTAGCTCGGTACGATCTGGTGCAGTTTTGCCTGCCACTCTGGGCTCGCGACCTTGTCCTTGAACACTTTCTGCAGCACCGTCAGCATGATCGGTGCGGCGGTCGATGCGCCTGGGGAGGCGCCCAGCAGGCCGGCGATGCTGCCGTCTTGCGAAGCGACGATTTCGGTGCCCAGTTTCAGCACACCACCGGCGGCTTCGTCACGCTTGATGATCTGCACGCGCTGGCCGGCTTGCCACAGGCGCCAGTCTTCAGCCTTGGCGTTCGGGAAGTATTCTTTCAGGGCGTTCATGCGGTCTTCGTCAGACAGCATCAGCTGGCCGGCGAGGTACTCGACCAGCGGGTATTCCTTGATGCCGACCTTGGTCATTGGCCACACGTTGTGGGTGGTCGTGGTGGTCAGCAGGTCCAGGTACGAACCTTCTTTCAGGAACTTGGTGCTGAAGGTCGCGAACGGGCCAAACAGGATCACGCGCTTGCCGTCCAGCACGCGGGTGTCCAGGTGCGGAACCGACATCGGCGGTGCACCCACCGAAGCCTTGCCGTAGGCCTTGGCCAGGTGTTGTTCGGCGATGGTCGGGTTCTCGGTCACCAGGAACGAGCCGCCTACCGGGAAGCCTGCGTATTCCTGCGCTTCAGGAATGCCGGACTTCTGCAGCAGGTGCAGGGCACCGCCGCCGGCGCCGATGAACACGAACTTGGCGTCGGTTTCGGTTTTGCTGCCGTCTTTCAGGTTTTTGTAGCTGACGCGCCAGCTGCCGTCTTCGTTGCGGGTGATGTCCTGCACTTCGCTGGACAGCTTCAAGTCGAACTTCGGCGTGGTTTGCAGGTGTGCAACGAACTGACGCGTGATTTCGCCGAAGTTCACGTCGGTGCCGATCGGGCTCCAGGTGGCCGCGATTTTCTGGTTCGGGTCACGCCCTTCCATCATCAGCGGTACCCACTGCTTGATCACAGCCGGGTCTTCGGAGTACTGCATGCCGGCGAACAGCGGGCTCGCCTGCAGAGCGTCGTAGCGTTTTTTCAGGAACTTGATGTTGTCATCGCCCCACACGAAGCTCATGTGCGGCGTGGAGTTGATGAACGAACGCGGGTTCTTCAGCACGCCTTGCTGAACCTGCCAGGCCCAGAACTGACGGGAAATCTGGAAGGCTTCGTTGATTTCAACGGCCTTCGGGATCGAGACCTTGCCGTTCTCGTCTTCCGGGGTGTAGTTCAGCTCGGCCAGGGCGGAGTGACCGGTACCGGCGTTGTTCCAGCCGTTGGAGCTTTCCTGGGCGACGCCGTCGAGGCGCTCGATCATTTCCATCGAAGTGCCAGGTTCCAGCTCGTTGAGCCAGACACCCAGGGTCGCGCTCATGATGCCGCCGCCAATCAGCAGTACGTCGACCTTCTTGGCTTCTTCGGCCTGGGCTGTCGTCATCCCCAACGACAAGGCCAGCCCCAGCAGGGCTGTGTTCACTTTCTTAAACATCTGTAGCACCTATGATAAAACGCCATCCGCCCTTCCATCCTCATGCGCACAGCCCCGTGCTTCACGGCAGTCACGGATGCGGCACTCAAGGATTGCAGGGTGGGCACACAAGGCCGACTGACTGCATCGACCCCAGTTATATGTCCCTTCTGAACTGACTTCTTATCTTTTTTGGCTTCAGCTACTTGAGCGACAGTGATTCGTTCGCCCGTCGCGAGGACAGGTAAACAGAATAGGTCAAACCAAGTTGGGGCGAAGAATATCACGACATGGCAAACCCGCGCGTCTGTTCACGACTGTGTGGTCCGGTTGGCCCTTCAAGATCAAAAGATCGCAGCCTTCGGCAGCTCCTACAGGGATCTTTGCCCGTCCGCGATATCTGACCACTGTAGGAGCTGCCGGAGGCTGCGATCTTTTGCTCTTCGGGAGGAGAACTATACTCACTGGGCTTTTTCCGCCGAGGCTTGAGGTGTTGTCATGAGCGATAAAGACGATCTGCGCAAATATTCATCCCAGGTAATCGACGGCGTCGAAGCCGCGCCCGCCCGCGCCATGCTGCGGGCCGTGGGTTTTACCGATGCAGACTTCGACAAGCCGCAGATCGGCATCGCGTCCACCTGGGCCATGGTCACCCCCTGCAACATGCACATCGACAAGCTGGCGCGCGAAGCCGAAAAAGGCGCGAATGCCGCCGGCGCCAAGGGCGTGATCTTCAACACCATCACCATTTCCGACGGCATCGCCAACGGCACCGAAGGCATGAAGTATTCGCTGGTGTCCCGCGAGGTGATCGCCGACTCCATTGAAGTGGTCACCGGTTGCGAGGGTTTCGACGGCCTGGTGACCATCGGCGGCTGTGACAAGAACATGCCTGGCTGCCTGATCGGCATGGCGCGGCTCAATCGCCCCTCGATCTTTGTCTATGGCGGCACCATCCAGCCGGGGGCCGGGCATACCGACATCATTTCCGTATTCGAGGCCGTGGGCCAGCACGCGCGGGGCGACATAAGCGAGATCCAGGTCAAGCAGATCGAGGAAGTGGCGATTCCCGGCCCCGGTTCCTGTGGCGGCATGTACACCGCCAACACCATGGCCTCGGCCATTGAAGCATTGGGCATGAGCCTGCCCGGCTCCAGCTCCCAGGACGCCATCGGCGGCGACAAGGCCTCAGACAGTTTCCGCGCCGGCCAGCAGGTCATGGAGTTGCTCAAGCTCGACCTCAAACCCCGGGACATCATGACCCGCAAAGCTTTCGAGAATGCCATACGCGTGGTGATCGCCCTCGCCGGCTCGACCAACGCCGTGCTGCATCTGCTGGCCATGGCCAACGCGGTGGATGTCGAACTGACGCTGGATGACTTCGTCGAGCTGGGCAAAATCTCCCCGGTGGTCGCCGACCTGCGCCCCAGCGGCAAGTACATGATGAGCGAGCTGGTGGCCATCGGCGGCATTCAACCGCTGATGAAGCGCATGCTCGATGCCGGCATGCTGCACGGCGATGTGCTGACCGTCACCGGCCAGACCCTGGCGGAAAACCTCGCCGGCGTGCCCGACTACCCGGCCGGCCAGGACGTGATCCGGCCGTTCGACCAGCCGATCAAGAAGGACTCGCACCTGGTCATCCTGCGCGGCAACCTCTCGCCCACCGGCGCCGTGGCCAAGATCACCGGCAAGGAAGGCCTGCGCTTTGAAGGCACGGCGCGGGTCTATCACGGCGAAGAAGGTGCGCTGGCTGGCATTCTCAATGGCGAGGTGCAACCCGGCGAAGTGATCGTGATCCGCTACGAAGGGCCCAAGGGCGGGCCGGGCATGCGCGAAATGCTGTCGCCGACGTCAGCGGTCATGGGCAAGGGGCTGGGCAAGGAGGTGGCGCTGATCACCGATGGCCGCTTCTCTGGTGGCTCGCATGGTTTTGTGGTGGGGCATATCACGCCTGAGGCGTTTGAGGGCGGGCCGATTGCGCTTGTCGAGAATGGCGACAGGATCATCATCGATGCGCAAACCCGGCAGATTACCGTTGATGTGTCCGATGCCGTGCTGGCCGAGCGCAAGTCGCGTTGGGTGCGGCCGCCATCCAAATACACGCGCGGGGTGCTGGCCAAGTATGCGAAGACCGTGTCCAGTGCATCGGAGGGGGCGGTGACGGACAAGTACCTTTAAGGTCAAAAGATCGCAGCCTGCGGCAGCTCCTACAGAGGTACGCGATCCCTGTAGGAGCTGCCGCAGGCTGCGATCTTTTAAAGCCTGAACCGATCCACCGACTGCGACAACTGCCCTGCCAGGCTGGACAACTCATCCGTGGTCGAAGCCGTCTGCCCGATCACCTTGCTGTTGCCTTCGGACATGCCGGCAATCATCTCCACCTGATGGGCGATCTCGTTGCTGGCCAGGCTTTGCTCGCCGATGGTACGACTGATGTCATTGACCAGTTGCGTGGTGTGCAGGGTGGCATCGAGGATCTCGCGGATGGCGCGTTCGACATCGGCCGTCACCGCCATGCCTTTGTCGACCTGGGCCACGCCCTCCTCCATGCTGATCACCGCCTCGCGGGTGCTTTGCTGGATGCGTGCGACCATGCTGGCGATTTCCTGGGTGGAAGCGCTGGTGCGCCCCGCCAGGCTGCGGACCTCATCGGCCACCACGGCAAAACCGCGTCCCTGCTCGCCGGCGCGGGCGGCTTCGATGGCGGCGTTGAGTGCCAGCAGGTTGGTCTGGTCGGCGATGCCCTTGATCACCTGGATGATGTTGAAAATCCCCTCGGACTCCTTGTCCAGCGTGCGGATCACCTGCGCCGACTGCTGCGCCGAACGCGCGATGCCGTCCATGTCGCTGACCACCTGGTGAATCACCCGGCCGCCGTCCTTGGCCAGGGCTTCTGCCTGATTGGCCATGTTCAGTGCCCGCTCGGCATGCCGGGTGATTTCCTCGATGCTCGCGGTCATTTCGCTGGCGGCCGCGGCCATGGTGCTCGCCGCCGCGCTTTGCTGCTGGCTGCTGCCGGCCACCTCATGGCAGCCGTTGCTCAGCAGTTCGCTCATGCCGCTGACGCCGTGGGCGTTGCTGCGCACGACCTCAATCATCCCGCGCAAATCCCGCTGCATGGTTGCCAGGCTACGAATCAAGGCGCTGGCTTCGTCCTTGTGGGTGGGCTCGACAATCGGCTCGCTGAGGTTGCCATGGGCGATGCTCTCGGCAATGCGGCTGGCGGTTTGCAACGGGCCCATGATGCTCAGGATCGCCGAGCGCCCCAGGGCCAGCAGCAACAACAGGCTGGCGATCAGCACGCCGACCAGGGTCAGGTTGGCGTTGCTGATGGCAAGCGCTGTGCCCTGGCTGGTCTGTTGCGTGTTGCTTTCGATCAACTCGCTGAGGGCCTCCATCTGGTCTTCCAGTTGGCTGAAGACGTTGTTGAACGTGCCCAGCTCCTGTTGCGCAGCCTCCGGGTTTTCCAGGGCCAGCCCGACGATGCGTTCGGCGGCGCTGATATAGGTGTCGAGGCTGGGCTTGATCTTGTTCAGGCCGGCCTTGATGGTGTCGTTGACCGGCAGCTTGAGGTTTTCCCCGAGCACTTCGCGAAAGCGCCCAGTGTGTTCTTCGACGGAACGGCGCACCTCCGCTTTGCTGCTGGTGCTCTTGTTCAAGCCCACCAACATGGCCGACAGCACGTCGGCGCGCAACGCGTCGTGCATCATGTCGGCTTCGAGGTGATTGCGCAGCGCGACCATGCTGACGTTGTCGTCGTCCACGGCCTCGGCCATCCGGGCGTTCCCCAGGTAACTGACCAGGCTCATGATCAATGCCGTCAGTAATCCGGTGCCGATCAGCAACATTAAACGCAGTTTTATGGACACTCTGTGGTTCCTCTCTGGCACGTTAGGCGGCGGGGTTGCCCCGCGCGGATGGCACGCTTGAAGAGGTTATCGACGGGGCCGCGCAGTAATTGAAGCCTATTGCCACAGATTGTGTTTTTTGCGACATGCGGTCGTCACCGGTTGCTTTTGCAGCATGCCGCGCAGGGACACCAGCGACAGGCTGGCAATCGCACCGGCGACCGCGATGGCCATGTCCTTTTGCGAATCCCACGGATCGTTTTGCGCACCGACGAAAGCCTTCGCCGTGTCATTGCCCAGGAAGGCACCGCCGATCCACTCCACCAGTTCGTACACGGCGGAGGTCGACAGCATGATGTTCAGGGTCACGAAAAACAGCCAGAACCCGCGCAGCGGCGTCAGCCGCCGCAGGACTTCGCGCACCGGATATGCCAGCAGCAGCCCGTAGCTCAGATGCACCAGCCGGTCGTAGTGATTGCGGTGAACACCCGACGCCTGCTCGACACTGAACCCGAACCACGCAGACGACCAGTGTTCGTAGGGGACCAGGGAATAGGTGTAATGGGCACCCAGTTCATGCACGCACAGAAACGCAAACACCAGGGTGACGGACGTCGCAGACAAGCGAAACCGCCGAGAAACCGCGACCAGCGTCCCCACCAGCAACAGCACCAGCAGGTTTTCCAACGCCCAGTCCACCCGGCTGCGGGGAGAAAAACCCGACACCACCACGATCACCAGGAACACCATCAGCAACGTCAGGTCGTGCCGTATACGTGGGTTCGGCTGCATGGCTGGAATACCTCGAAGTCAGGACATCGCCCTTTTAACTTCGAGGCAAGGTCGCCGGGCAAGTTCGCTTTTTCCCTCCAGCGCATGATAAGTTGTACGATGACTGATGAATGCTCGTCCATTCATCGCGTCATCCCTACAACAACAAGGAAACACCCATGAAAAAAGCAAAAGTGCTGATTGGTTTTCTGTGCCTGTTCACCGGCTACGTCGCCGCCACCCCGGCCGCCTCGGACAAGGACGTGGCCCAGGCCGTCGACCACTTGACCCAGGCCATGCTGCACAAGGACATCCCGGAGCTGAACGCCTTGACCGCCGAGAACCTGACCTACGGGCATTCCAGCGGCAAGATCCAGGACAAGCAGGCCTTCATCGCCGACATCGAAACCGGCAAAAGTGCGTTCAAGACCCTTGAGATGCAAAACCAGACCATCACCGTCTCCGGCGATGTCGCGCTGGTCCGCCACCATTTCTCGGCACAAGCGCTCAAAGGCACCGAAGTGGTGCCCACTGAAATCGAAAACTTCCAGATCTGGCAAAAGCAGGACGGTAAATGGCTGCTGGTGGGGCGGCAGGCGTTCAAGTTCTGATGCACTGCTGAGGCCACCACTGTATCTGTGGGAGCGAGCTTGCTCGCGATGACGGAGTGTCGGTCGCCATATCAGGTGTCTGACACACCGCTATCGCGAGCAAGCTCGCTCCCACAGGGTTTTCGGGTGTATCAACTGCCCTTCCACTCCCGCGGGCTCAGCCCGGTCTTGCGCCGGAACGCCCGGGCCAGCGCCGAGGGGCTCTCATAACCCACTTCCTCGGCGATCAGCGCTATCGGCCGGCCCTCGCGCAGTCGCTTCTGCGCCAGGCTGATGCGCCAGCTCACCAGGTAATCCACCGGCGTCTGCCCGACCACCCGGCGAAAGTGTTCGGCGAAACTGGCCCGCGACATGTTGGCGGCGACCGAGAGTTCGGCCACGCTCCAGGCCTTGGCCGGGCTTTGATGCATCAGGCTCAGGGGCCGCGCCAGGCGCGCATCGGCAAGGCCCGCCATCATGCCCGGTCGCTGGCCCGTGGTGCTCAGGATGTGCCGCAGCAACAGAATCACCAGCAGCTCGAACAGGCGATCCATCACCGCTTCACGCCCGCACGTACCGTCGAACGCCTCGTTGAACAGCCATTCCAGGGTCCCGGCCAGGGTCGGGATTTCATCGAGCTTGAGCACCAGGTAATCCGGCAGCGCCGCCGCCAGGGCATTGCCCGCACCGCCGTCGAAATCCAGGGTCGCGCACACCAGTTGCGTGCCGGATGCTTCAGACGCAAACAGACGATGCCTATAGGGCCGGGGGAAAAAGATCAGGCTCGGCTCGGTCAGTTGCAGGTCTGGCTGGTCGCCCATTTTGAGCAGCAACTCCCCCGCCTGGAGCAGGTGTAAATGACCGCTGGCCTGCTGGCCGTCGTAGGCGACGGTGCCGCAGAACATACCGCTATGGAAAGTGCCAGCATTGACGCCGAAATGGGTGAGCAACGTGGACAAGCGATCCATGACAAGACTCCCGAAGGCAGTTCTGGACGATCTGTCGCATATCCTCGACGATTTGCATCCAATACACCAGACCTTCTCCCTAACATGAGCTCCGTACCCAGCGCATTCCGCGCCTCACATCACGGAGTATCACCATGACCCGCATTGCCCCGATCAGCCTGGAAAACGCCACCGACACCACCCGCCCGCTGCTGGAAGGCGTGCAGAAGAAAGTCGGTTTTCTGCCCAACGTCTTCAAAGTCCTGGCCCACGCACCGGCCGTGCTGGCCTCGTACCTGCAAAACTCGGCCGCACTGGGCAAGACGTCCCTGAGCGCCACGGAAAAGGAAGCGGTGTTCCTCGCCACTTCGCAAGTCAACGGCTGCGACTACTGCCTGGCGGCTCACTCGGTGTTCGCCGGTAAGGCCGGACTGTCGAAGCAAGAGATCCTCAGCGCACGACACGGCGAGCTTAACGCCATTGCCACCCTCGCCCGCCAGGTCACCGAAAGCCGTGGCCACCTGAGCGTCGAGCAGATCGCCGCTGCCCGTAACGCGGGTATCGACGACGGCAAGATCATCGAAGTGATCGCCCATGTGGCTTCGCAAACGTTAACCAACTACCTGAACAACACGGCACTGACCGACATCGACTTCCCGGCCATCGACGCCTGAACCGATCCAGCGATCCTGCCCGAAACAACCTGTGGGAGCGAGCCTGCTCGCGAAAGCGGTGTGTCAGACATCCATAATGTCGACTGACACACCGTCATCGCGAGCAAGCTTGCTCCCACAGTGATTTTGCTCAAGCGACAGATGTGCGCATGACGTAGCGATCAGGTATTGGTTTTCAGCTTGGTCCACAAGC
The DNA here is from genome assembly GCF_002934665.1 of Pseudomonas laurylsulfatiphila. Taxonomy (GTDB): domain Bacteria; phylum Pseudomonadota; class Gammaproteobacteria; order Pseudomonadales; family Pseudomonadaceae; genus Aquipseudomonas; species Aquipseudomonas laurylsulfatiphila. Next base: position 751,469 of record NZ_NIRS01000002.1, read on the forward strand.
GCGTGCTGAGGCGTGCGATGGCCGCGGGCAAGTCCTCGACGGTGAACAGCTTGTCCATCACGGTTTTCGGTGGGTAGATCGCCAGGTCCTGCTTCACCGCCGGGTCGACGAATGCATCCGCCGCGCTGTTGGGGTTGGCGTAGTGGATGCTGTTGCTGATGTTGGCAATCACCTTCGGCTCCAGCAGGTAGTTCATGTAGGCGTAGCCGTTCTTCTCGTGTGGCGCGCTCTTGGGCATGACCACCATGTCCAGCCACAAGGTGGAACCTTCGTCCGGGATCGAGTAGGCAATGTCGATCCCGTTCTTGGCTTCCCTAGCGCTGGCGGCGGCCTGCACGATGTCGCCGTTGAAACCGATCACCGCGCAGACGTTGCCGTTGGCCAGGTCGCTGATGTACTTGGACGCATGGAAATACTGGACGTAAGGCCGGATCTTCAGCAGCGCCTGCTCGGCTTTCTTGTAGTCGGCCGGCTCGTGGCTATGAGGCGGCAGCCCCAGGTAGTTGAGCGTGATCGGCAGGATCTGCGTCGGGTTGTCGATGATCGCCACGCCGCACTCGCTGAGCTTCTTGATGTTGTTCTCGTCGAAGAACAGCTTCCAGGAATGGGTGACGTCGGTATTGCCGAAGATCGCCTTGATCTTCTCGACGTTGTAGCCGATGCCCGCCGTGCCCCACATGTAAGGGAAGCCATACTGGTTGCCCGGGTCGTTGACCTCAAGCTTTTTCATCAGCGCCGGGTCGAGGTTTTTCCAGTTGGGCAACTGGCTCCTGTCGAGTTTCTGGATCGCGCCGGCCTTGATCAGGCGCGACAGGAAGTGGTTCGACGGGCTGACCACGTCATAACCTGTATTGCCGGTCATCAGTTTCGATTCCAGCACTTCGTTGCTGTCGTGGATGTCGTAGGTCGCCTTGATCCCGGTTGCCTTGGTGAAGTCGGGCAAGGTGTCGTCGGCGATGTAACCGTTCCAGTTGGAAATATTGACCGTTTCGTCGGCGTAGGCGACGGCGGAAAAGGTCGAGATCAGGGCCACAAGGGAAAGCGTATTGACGCGCATGTTGAATCACCTTCGATGGGAAGTGCTGTTGTTCTTGTTGTGAAGTTCGTGTTGTTCAGACTTCGCTTCTGGCCCGAACCGTTTCCACGCGCATACGCAGCATGGCACCGATGTCGAGCAGCGGCTTGGGTGGCAGCCAGCCGGGTTGTGCCCGCGAGATCACCGATTGCAGCAGCGGTGAATCACCGCCCGAGGCCATTTCCGCGAGCAAGCGCCCCCACAACGTGCCCCGCGCCACGCCGGAACCGTTGCACCCGGCCACGGCGAACACGCCCTCCTCGACCTTGGCAAAGTACGGTTGCCCGGAGCGCGAAGCGCTGAGATGACCGGTCCAGGTGTATTCGATGTCCTGCTCGCCAAGCATCGGGAAACGTCGTTGCAACCCCAGCACGTGGTGTTGGCGACGGGTCGACAACTCGCTCAATGACAAATCCCTGGAGCGGTATTCCGCGGTGTTGCGGATCATCACCCGGCGATCCGGCGTCAGGCGCACCGTGGCGCCCAACGGACGGGTCGACAGCACGCCCCAGGACGCTGGCGCCCCCAGGGCTTGAAACTCTTGGTCGCTGAGCGGCCGCGTGAGGCTGGCGCTGAGTTCCATGGCGAAGGTGCCGCTGTCGTCGATCCCTGAACGAGGAATGAAGGCGTTCAGGCAGACCAACACCTGCCTGGCTTCAACGCAGCCGTTTTGGCCCCGGGCACGAATCCGGCCGTCGCCGAGGCGCTCAAGACCTGCAATATCGCTGTTCTCATGGACCGTCACTGTCGGCGGCAAGGTATCGAGCAGGCCCTTCACGTACTTGGCCGGTTGCAGCAACGCATTGCCATTGCCGCACCAGATTCCGGCACGGTAGTGGCGGGTGCCGAGTTTCTCGATCAGTTGCTCGCCTTGCAGGAACTGCGCGCTGGCGCCAACGGCCCGCAAGGTCTGCAACTTGGCCTCGACGTCGCTCAGCTTGCGTGGATCGCTGACGGCAAAGAAATAGCCCGATTCCCTGAAGTCGCACTCGATGCCCAGCCGGGCGATCTGCTTGCGCACTTCATCGGCGGCGGCGCGGCCGATCGCCGTATCCACTTGATAACCGGCGAACCCGGCGCTGCCCAACAGTTCGCTGGCGACGGGGTGTTCGTGGGCCACCACAAACCCGGAATTACGCGCCGATGCCCCCTGCGAAGCGCGCTGACGGTCAACGACCACAATGCGTGCCTGGGGGTGCATGTGCGCTAGGGCGTGCGCCGCACTGAGGCCGGTAATGCCGGCGCCGATCACCAGCCAGTCGGCGTGCTGCGAGCCTTTGAGCGGATCGCGCAACGGAGAACTCCCCGCTTGCGCAATCCAGCCACAGATATTTTCCATGCGTCACCTCAGGTTCTTGTTCTGCGAACCGTCTCGATCAACGCTTTATGCAGGATTCGCATAAATGGTTTTCGTGAACGGCGTCAATGACTAGAATCTAAAGGCTGATAACGCAGACAACCAACGTTATTAAATCATCGAGGCATTCTGAAAACGCATGGACAAACTACGCCACGTGCCTTCATTGCAGGGCTTGCAGGCCCTGGTCGAGGTCGCCGGCTCAGGCAGCTTCACCCAGGCGGCGCAAAAGCTCTGCCTGACCCAAAGCGCCGTGAGCCGACAGATCCAGCAACTGGAGAGCCACTTCGGTGTTGCGTTGTTCGTGCGCAGCAGCCGCAGCCTGCAACTGACCCCGGAAGGCGACCAGGTGCTGGCCAGCGCTCGCACCATCCTCGAGCAATTGAGGTCGCTCGAAGACCGGCTCGCGCCAAAGCAACGTCCGTTCCGCATTCGCATGCACGTATCACTGGCGGTTCGCTGGCTGCTGCCCAAACTGAACGATTTCTACCGGCATCACCCGGACGTCTCCCTGGCAATCGAAACCGTGGCCACCGAAGTCGTGGAACCGGCCAGTGACAGCGACGCCTACATTCTCTATCTGCCTGAGCCGTCCACGGCGCCCGATTGCCTGACGCTGTTCGAGGAAGCCCTGGTGCCGGTGTGTGCGCCCGGGCTGGGCACCCCGACCCGGCCATTGGCTTCGCTGGAAGATCTGTCGGGGTTCGCGTTGCTGCACCGCTCCTCCGATCAACATGACTGGCAGCTATGGTTGTCAGCCAATGGCAGCAAGGCGTTGCAGGAGTATCGGCATATCCCCTTCAACCTCGACGAACTGGCACTCGATGCCGCCGCGCGGGGGCTGGGGGTGGCGATGACCGACATGACGCTGGCTGGCGAGTCGATTCAACGCGGCGAACTGGTGATTCCGTTTGGTGAGCCATTGAAGACCCGGGGGATTTACTCGTTGTGCCTGCAACCCTCGGCGGCCTCCCATCCGGCGTGCGCACCGGTCATGCAGTGGTTCACCGCACAAGCCACTGCATGACCCTGTGGCTGTATGCAAAATCTGTGAGCGACCAAATTCCCTGTGGGAGCGAGCCTGCTCGCGAAGGCGTCGAGTCAGTTGACATTTATTTCGCTGACACTCCGTCTTCGCGAGCAGGCTCGCTCCCACAGGGTTAGTGGGTGTACGCCGTATTCGTGAACGACCGAAATTACTGTGGGAGCGGGCTTGCCCGCGAAGGCGTCGGGTCAGTTGACAATTATTTCTCTGACACTCCGTCTTCGCGAGCAGGCTCGCTCCTACAGTCAATCATCCTCATGCAACTTGATCCCGCGCTTATGCAACACATGGGGCACCACCAACACCAGCAGCGTCAGTGCGAGAAAGAACGCCGAGATCGGTTGCGTGACGAACACCGTCCAGTCGCCCTGGCCGATGGACAAGGCGTTGCGCAATTGCTTCTCGGCCATCGGCCCCAGCAGCATGCCGACGATCACCGGGGCGACGGGGAAGTCGAACCGCCGCATCAGCACCCCGCCCCAGCCAATCGCCAACATCAGCAGCAGGTCGAAGGATGAGTGGCGCATGCCATACACGCCGATGGTGGCGAATACCAGGATGCCGGCATTCAGGTACGGCCGGGGGATCTGCAGCAGTTTGACCCACAGCCCCACCAGCGGCAGGTTCAACACCAGCAGGATGACGTTGCCGATGTACAGCGAGGCCACCAGCGTCCAGACCAGGTCGGCGGAGGTTTCGAACAGCATCGGCCCCGGTTGCAGGTTGTAGTTCTGGAACGCGGCCAGAAGGATCGCCGCGGTGGCGGACGTCGGGATGCCCAGGGTCAGCAGCGGCACCAGGGACCCGGTCGCGCTGGCATTGTTGGCCGCTTCGGGGCCGGCGACCCCTTCGATAGCACCCTCGCCCTTGTTGGCGGAAAACTCCTTGGGGTACTTGCTGAGCTTGCGCTCGGTGGAATAGGACAGAAAGGTCGGAATCTCCGCACCGCCGGCCGGAATCGAACCAAACGGAAAGCCGATCAGCGTGCCCCGAAGCCACGCGGGCACCGAGCGCTTCCAGTCGGCGCGGGTCATCCACAACGAGGTCAGGCGATGCCGCCCTTCGTTCGATTCCTTTTGATAAAGCAAGCTGTACAAGGCCTCGCCCACGGCGAACAAGCCGACCGCCACCAGCACCACCTCGATACCGTCCACCAGCTCGGGAACGCCCAGGGTGTAGCGGGCAATGCCCGAAGTCGAGTCCAGGCCGATCAAACCGATGGTCAGGCCGACGCCCAGCGAAGCAAACCCTCGCAGCATGGAAGCGCCGAGCACCGCCGACACGGTGGTGAACGACAGCACCAGGATCGCGAAATATTCGGTCGGGCCGAAATTCAGCGCCAACCTGGCCACAACCGGCGCAAACAGTGTCAGCAAAACCGTGGCGATGGTGCCGGCGACGAACGAGCCTATCGCCGCCGTTGCCAGCGCAGGGCCGGCGCGGCCATTGCGCGCCATCAGGTTGCCCTCCAGGGCCGTGACCATGGAAGACGATTCACCCGGGGTGTTGAGCAGGATCGAGGTGGTGGACCCGCCGAACTGCGCACCGTAGTAGATACCGGCGAACATGATCAGCGCGCCGGTAGGGTCGACCTTGGCGGTGATCGGCAACAGCAGGGCCACCGTCAGCGCCGGACCGATCCCCGGCAACACGCCGATAGCGGTGCCGAGCAGGCAGCCGATGAACCCCCACATCAGGTTGATCGGCGTCAGTGCTGCGGCAAATCCCATTGCCAGGCTTGAAAGAATGTCCACGGTGTCTATCTCCTTTCAAAGCCAGATGTTGATCAGCGACGGCAGGGAAACCCCCAGCCCGGCGTTGAACAGCCAGTAGATCGGCAGGGTCAGGGCAATGCCGATGGCCAGGTCCCGCAGCGGATGACGGCTGCCGAACCCCCGCGCCGAACAGGCGAACAACAACCCGGCGGCCAGCACAAAACCGATGAGGTTGATCAGCAGTGCCACCCCGACAAGCCCGGCGGTCACCCAGGCGGCGCCGGTTTTTCCACCGGGCACCGTGCCCGTGTCGTCGTTATCCAGCTCGCGAAAACCGCCGCTGAGCGCCTGATAGCTCAGCAACAGGCCCACACCGCCGAGAAACGCCGCCACCACATAGGGGTAAACGTAGGCCGGGAGGATGACAAAACCCATTTCCGGCGGAAACCGGTAGGCCCCCATCGCCAAGACGACGCTGATGGCGATCAGGCCGAGGCCGACCGCCAATTGCGTCGGCACCACTGCGCGCAGTGTGGCCATCTCAAAGCAGCCCGACCTTGACCAGCATGGCGTGCAACCGCACGTGTTCTTCGTCGACGAATTTGCCGAACTCATCGCCGGTCAACACGCTGGGCGTCCAGGCGTTGGTCTGGAGATTGTCCTGCCAGACCTTGCTGTTGGTGGCGGCCACGACCGCGTCGATCACCTCTTTACGCTGCTCCGGGGTGAGGCCCGCCGCACCGTAGACGCCGCGCCAGTTGCCGATCGTCACGTCATAGCCGCTCTCCTTGAGGGTCGGTGCGTCAATGCCGGGAACACGCTCCGGCGCGCCGATGGCCAGGACACGGAACTGACCGTTCTTGATGTACTGGCCCAGCTCGGCGAAACCGCCGGTGATCACCTTGAGCTGGCCGCCCAGCGCCTGGGCAACCACCTCGCCACCGCCACCAAACGCCACGTAGTTCACCTTGTTGACCGGCACGTCCAGCTTGCCCGCCAGCTCGGCAATGCCGATGTGATCCACCGAGCCCTTGGAACCGCCGCCCCAAGTGATGCTCGTCGGGTTGGCCTTGAAGGCCTTGATCAGGTCATCGAGGGTCTTGAATTCCGATTCCTTGCGCACGGCGATCACGTTGTACTCGGTGAACAACCGGGCAATGGGCGTCACATCCTTCAGGCTGATCTGCGACTTGTTCTGTTCGATGCCCGCGACCATGATCGCGCCGACCACCAGCAACGCATTCGGATCGCCCTTGGTGCTGTTGGCAAATTGCGCCAGCCCCAGGGTCCCGCCCGCCCCGCCCTTGTTCTCGAAGGTCACGGCCTTGGCGGTTTTGGCTTCAACCATGGCCTTGCCCAGCACACGGGCAGTCTGGTCATAACCACCGCCCACCGAGCCCGGGGCCATGAATTTCACGGTATCGAGCGCGAAGGCGGGTGCGACAAGCACGGCAGCGGTCAAACCGGCGGCCATGCAGCGACTGAAACGACGGATCAAAGCGGACATGGGCATCTCCTGATTGCATTGTTTTTATAGGTGCCGCTGGCCCATCGAGGTGTTCGATGAACAGGGGCCTGCGAACAAGCTTAGGCCATGGATCCGCGGGTTGATCTGTTTTATGGCGCTGCCCCCCCTGTGGGAGCGGGCTTGCTCGCGAAGAGGCCATCACATCCAACATTGATGCTGGCTGATACACCGCCTTCGCGAGCAAGCCCGCTCCCACAGGGTTTTCGGTGTTCTTTCCGACGTTTCATTACAACTTTGTAATCGAGTTGTTGGTCAGCTGTCCGGATCACACCGTTAGCCTGAACTCACTGCCAGGCCAACCACCGGCAGCCACCTCAACCCTGAAAAGAGAAACTTGTGATGAAACTGTTGATCCTTGGCTTTGCCGCCCTGCTCGCCACCGGTTCGGCGTTTGCCGCCACCCAGTCCACCTCGCCGGTCATCCACGACCAGGACGGCCTCTATGTCCCGGTGGAAGTGGCCAAAGTGCTGTCCATGACCGACCTCAACGGCAAGTGCGGCGTCGTGCCCGCGCAGTTCAACTACCTCGACCACCAGGGCCGCGAACATCAACTGGACTATCAGGTTCAGGGTGTGAACTGCCTTGGCGAGAACTGACCCGATGCCTGCCACCACCGCCGATCGGGCTACACTTGCGCCACTGATGCGCCCCCGTAGCCCGACCGAACCAGGCAGGTTTTCCATGAACATCCTCGTAGTCGAAGACGAACCCAAGGCCGGCAATTACCTGCTCAATGGCCTGCAGGAACTCGGATACACCGTGAACCTGGCGCGCGACGGCGTCGATGGCCTGCACCTGGCCCTGGAACACGACTTCGATGTGATCGTGCTGGACGTCATGATGCCGAAGATGGATGGCTGGGAAGTCCTGCGCCGCCTGCGCAAGGAAGCCGACACACCGGTGCTGTTCCTCACCGCCCGGGATGACATCGCCGACCGCATCAAAGGCCTCGAACTGGGCGCCGACGATTACCTGATCAAACCGTTTTCCTTCGCCGAACTGGTGGCGCGCCTGCGCACCCTGACCCGCCGCGGCCCTACCCGGGAAGACGAACACCTGCACGTCGACGACCTGCAGATCGACGTGCTCAAGCGTCGCGTCAGCCGCGCCGGTAACCGCATCACCCTGACCAACAAGGAATTTGCACTGCTGCACCTGTTCGCCACGCATCAGGGTGAAGTGCTGTCACGCTCGATGATCGCCTCGCGGGTCTGGGACATGAATTTCGACAGCGACACCAATGTCGTCGATGTCGCGGTGCGCCGCCTGCGCCTGAAAATCGACGATCCGTTCCAGCTCAAGCTGATCCACAGCGTGCGCGGCATCGGCTATCGCTTCGACACTCAACCTTGAATGCCCCCATGAATGCCATGACGCCGCTGCGATCCGCCTCCCGTCTCAGCCACTCCCTGACCCTGCGCCTGGCGCTGGTGTTTGCCCTGCTGGCGTTTGTCTCGCTGGCGCTGCTGGGTGTCGCGCTGTACCGCGACCTGGAGCGCGAGCTGGTCCGCCGCGACGACATTGCCCTGATCACCCGCATCGACCAGTTGCGCACCTTCCTCAACGACAGCAACACCCTGGACCTGATCAAGGCCAAACCGGCGCTGTTCCAGAACATGATGGGCAACCGCGAGGCCTTGTTGACCATCGGCACCCCTGGGCAACCGCCGTTGCTGGTGGTCAATCCGGGCAACCTGACAATGCCCGTGCTGACCCCGGTGGCGATGGATCATCGACTGACCCTGGACGACGTGCAGCATTTGCCCAACGTCAACGGCGTGCCGTTTTCCGCCCTGGCGGCGACCATCGACTCCGGAGACCTGGGCAGTCTGCAAGTGGTGACCGGGCGCCTGATGACCGAACGCACCGCCGTGCTCGCCGATTACCGGCTCAACGTCTACCTGTTCGCCACCGTGGCCGCGATTCTGCTGGCGTTGTCCGGTTATGTGCTGGTGCATCGCGGCCTGTTGCCGGTGCGGCGCCTGGCCCGCCACACCCAGAGCATCGACGTCGGCAACCTCAACGAGCGCCTCGACAGCCAGGGCGCACCGCTGGAGCTGCTGCCGATGATCGACGCCTTCAACGCCATGCTCGACCGCCTGGACAAAGGCTTTGTGCAATTGGGTCAGGTATCGACCGACATGGCCCACGAACTGCGCACGCCGATCAACAACCTGCTCGGCGAAACCCAGGTGGCCTTGCAGCAGAACCGCAGCACCGACGCCTATCAGCAGTTGCTGGCCTCCAATGTCGAAGAGCTTGAACGCCTGGCGCGCATGCTCGACAACATGCTGTTCCTGGCCCGTACCGATCCGCGCAGTGCCTTGCGCCAGCGCCAGGAACTGGATGCCGCCGACGAAATGCAACGCATGGCCGACTATTTCGAAGGCCCGGCGACCGACGTTGGCATCTGCATCAATGCCCACGGCAGCGGCTTGATCTGGGCCGAGCCCATGTTGCTGCGTCGTGCCCTGGCCAACCTGTGCGCCAACGCCATCAAGTACGGCGCGCCGCATTCCGAGCTGTGCATTCACGCCAACCCGACCGCCAACGGCATCCAGGTGCAAGTGCGCAACCACGGCCAGACCATCCCGGCGCAGCATCTGCCACGGCTGTTCGAACGCTTCTACCGGGTCGATGAATCCCGCGAGCGCTCGGCCCAGTCCAATGGCCTGGGCCTGTCGATCGTGGCGACGATCATGCAACTGCACAACGGCGCCTGCCATGTCAGCAGTGCCGACGGCATCACCTGCTTCGAACTGTTTTTCCCGGCGCGGCAACAACATGAGTAGCGCCCGCGCGAAACCGGCCGGACACTTTCGACAAAACATCGCTCAAGGGTGCGTGTCATGACCTAACCTCATTGGCTAAGTGACTAACAACCCGTCGAGCACGCCGATGTTCAATGTATGGAAGTCAATGATTTACGTCGCCTTCGCACTGCTGGTGGCGACCCCGGGATGGCTGTCGGCGGCGACCATGGCCGACACCCTTGCTCCCGCCCCCACCGCCCCGGTCATCAGCATTTCCGACAGCGAATTGCTTGGGTTGCAAAACCAGCTGAACAGCCTCAAGCAGCAGGTTTCCCAGGCCAGCACCTACACCCAGCTGGAAAGCTCACAGGACCTGGTGCTGGCACTGATCCAGAATATTGAACGCCTCTCCACATCGCTGTTGCCTGGACAGGCGCAGTTGCAGGCGCAACTCAACGTGCTGGGGCCAGTGCCGCTCGACGAGAACGCCCAGGTGACGTCTGCCATTACCACCCAACGAGACACCCTCGGCGAGCAAAAAGACAGGATCGACAACCAGCTCAAAACCCTGGCCGCGCTGAAAGTCAGTGCCGCCGAGCTGATCACCCAGATCGCCAGTATTCGCCGCAGCCTGCTGGAGGCGGAGGTGACCCAGCAGACCAACAGCATCCTGAACCCGCGGTTCTGGTCGCCATTGTTCGATCTTCCGCTCGATGACCGCCAACGTTTCAGCGCCCTCGTCCAGCAACTCAATGTCACGCACCAGGCGGCCTGGCAACCCGGTCAACGCGCAATCACGGCCTCCCTGCTGGTTCTGGCCCTGGTCATCTGGAGCCTGGGGCGAAAACTCGCCGGTCGGGGTCTGGCGTGGCTGTGCATTCATCGAATGCCCGAAGGCCGATTACGGCGCAGCTCCCTGGCATTGGCCTCGGTACTGGCGACGGTGCTGAGCGCCGGCATCGCCCTGCAGTTGCTGCACTTTGCCGCGACCCGCCAACTGCCCTACACCCCACTGCTGGCCGACCTGGCGCAATACCTGGAAAAGCTGGCCTATACCTGCGTGATGATCACCGGATTGAGCCGCGCGTTGCTGTCGACCAAACATCCTTCATGGCGCCTGCCCGATATCGCCGATCCGGTGGCGCTGGCGATAGAGCCCTACCCCAGGCGGCTGGCAAGCCTGCTGCTGGTGCTGGTGACACTGGTGCAGATGAGCAACGTTACCGGCATGAGCGCCGAAGTGGTGTTGTTCGGCCGGGGAATCGTGGCGTTGGTCGTGGCACTGGTGATCGGCGCGCTGCTGTTGCGCGTCAGCAAGACCCGGCGGGCGCTGATCGTTGCCGGAGAGAATCCCGAAGGCGTCACCACGTCCGCCGGCCTGATTTATGTGTTTGCCGGCATTGCCGTGGTGGTTTCCCTGTTCGCCCTGGTAATCGGTTACGTGACGATGGCCCGGTTCATCACCTATGAAATGGTGTGGATTTTCATCGTCTTCGCCGCGTTCTACCTGCTCACACAGGTGTACCAGGACACCTGCGAATCGCTTTTTTCACCCAGGCAACCTACCGGCAAGGCGATCAAACAGCTGCTGGGCATCGGTAATCCACGCCTGGAGCAGATCTGCACTGTGTTTTCCGGGGCGGGCCGCGCCATCCTGATGCTGATCGGCGTCATTGCGTTGTTTGTCGGCGGGATAGGTACGACGTTCGGGCAACTGGTCACCAGCACCGCGGCCATTCTCGGTGGAGAAGGGCTGCGCAAGCTGAACATCGTCCCGGACAACTTGATGCGTGCCTTCCTGACACTGATGATCGGTGTCTACCTGATTCGCACGCTACGCCGCTGGCTGGACGGCGAGTTCCTGCCGAAAACCGAGATGGACCCGGGCATGTGCGCCTCGCTGAGCACCCTGTTCGCCAACATCGGATACGCGTCGATCGTGCTGCTCACGCTGTCGTCGCTGGGGATCAAGTGGACCAACCTGGCCTGGATTGTCAGCGCCCTGTCAGTGGGCATCGGCTTCGGCCTGCAGGAGATCGTGAAGAATTTCATCTCCGGCCTGATTTTGTTGACCGAGCGCCCGGTGAAGGTCGGCGACCTGATCAGCATCAGTGGTGTCGAAGGCGACATACGACGGATCAACGTGCGGGCCACGGAAATACAACTCGCCGACCGCTCGATCATGATCGTGCCCAACTCGCACCTGATTTCGCAGAACCTGCGCAACGTCACCCTCGGCGGCAGCGCCCAGGGCGTGGTGATACTCGAACTGATGTTCCCGCTGGATATCGATCCGGAACTGGTGCAAAACCTGCTGATGGACAGCTACACCGAGCACGAATCCATTCTGGATAAACCGGCGCCGTTCTTGCGCTTCAGCCAGTTGAAACCGGAAGGCATCACCTTGACCATCACCGGCTACGTCGGCAGCCCGCGCACGGTCGGGGCGATCAAGAGCGAGTTGCTGTTTGAAATTCTCAAGCGGCTGGGTGCCGCTGGGATTGAACTGGCGAAACCGCCCCCTACCCCGTAACCCCCATCCGTAGGAGCTGCCGAAGGCTGCGATCTTTTGATCTTTGATTTTTAAAACAAGAGCAGAAGATCGCAGCCTTCGGCAGCTCCTACAGGTTCATCAGTGGGCGATGCACACCGACTTGAGCTCGGTGTAGGCCTCGATCACCGCGCGACCGAACTCGCGGCCCATGCCCGATTGCTTGACGCCACCGAACGGCATTGCCGGGTCGAGCAACACGTGGGCGTTGACCCACACCGTACCGGCTTCGATACGTGGCACCAGGTTCATGGCTTTGCCCAGGTCGTTGGTCCACAGGCTCGCGGCCAGGCCGTAGCGGTTGTCGTTGGCCAGTTCGATCACGGCGTCTTCGTCGTCGAACGGCATCACGCCCAGCACCGGGCCGAACACTTCTTCGCGGGCCACGGCCATGCTGTGGTCGATGTCCGCCAGAATGGTCGGCTGCACGAAGAAGCCATCGCCTTGCAGCAACTCACCGCCAGTCACCACCCGCGCACCTTCCTGGCGGGCCAGTTCGATGTGCTTGAGCACGCTTTGTTGTTGCTTGCGCGACACCAGCGGGTTGATCGCCGCGTCGCCGTTCATGCCCGCGCCAATCGGCATCGCCGAGACGGCGGCGGCCAGGGCCTCGACGAATTTGTCGTGGATCGAGCGGTGCACATAGAAGCGCGATGCCGCGGCGCAGACCTGGCCGTTGTTCAGCAAGCCACCGAGGATCGCGCCTTGCACGGCTTTTTCGATGTCGGCATCGGCGAGCACGATCATCGGGTTCTTGCCGCCCAGTTCCAGGGAGAAGCGCGTCATGTTTTCCATGCACGCCACGCCGACGCTCTTGCCCACGGCGGTGGAACCGGTGAACGACACCTTGCTCACCCGTGGATGCGAGGTCAGCACGCCACCGACCGAGGCACCGCCACCGGTAACCACGTTGAACACGCCGGCCGGGATGCCCGCTTCCAGCGCGAGTTCGGCCAGGCGCATGGCGGTCAGCGGGGTTTCCATCGCCGGCTTAATGATGACGGTGCAACCGGTGGCCAGGGCCGGCATCAGCTTCCAGGCGGCGATCAGCAGCGGGAAGTTCCACGGCACGATGCCTACCACCACGCCCACCGGTTCACGCTTGGTGAACGCAGTGAATTTGGCGCCCGGTGGCAGCGGTATCGACACGTCGAAGGTCTGCCCTTCGATCTTGGTCGCCCAGCCGGACATGTAGCGCATGAACTCCACGGTGGCGTTCAGGTCCAGCGCGCGAGCCATGTTGATCGACTTGCCCTGGCTCAGGGTTTCCAGCTGGGCCAGTTCTTCGGCGTGTTCTTCGACCAGGCGGGTGAAGTTCAGCAGGATGCGCTCTCGGTCGGCCGGGCGCAGGCTCGACCACACGCCGGATTTGAACGCCTTGTGCGACGACTGTACGGCGCGCTCGACGATCTCCAGCGGCGCATCCAGGGTTTCGCACAGGGTTTGCCCGGTGGCCGGGTTGACCACGGCGATGCTGTCGCCTTCGGCAAACACCCACTGGCCGTCAATGAAGCAGCCGTGACGACGTTCGAGGAATGCAGCCACCTGGGGCAGGATTTCAACGTTGCTCATAAATCACCTTTCATTCAGGTGCAGGAGCCGACTCAAGGCCGTCTTCGCTGGCAAGCCAGCTCCTACAGGGGTTGGTGGTTGTCAGGCGCAAATTCGACTGATCAGTGTTGTTCTTTGAGGAAGCACGCAACCGCCTGGCGGTCGTCGGCGGACGCCAGGCCCATGTACGGCATGTAAGTGCCCGGCACGAAGGCCTGGGGCTGGGTGATCAATTGCGTGATGTTCTCGGCTTGCCAGCTGACGTCTTTGTCGCGCATGGCCTGGGAGTAGCTGAAGCCCGGCAGCGAGCCGGACTTGCGCCCGTACACACCGAAAAGATTCGGCCCCATCATCCCGGTCGTACCCTTGGTCACCGCATGGCAGACACTGCATTCAGTGGCAAACACTTCGGCACCACGCGGGGTATCCGTGGCGCACTCGGCGGCAGACACCGCCTGAACCAGGGTGAAGGACAGCAAGCCGATGAGGGGCAAACGCAGCGAAGTGAACATAAGAAAACGCCCTTGAAAATCCACGCGCTCGCCAGCAGGCGAACGCCAACACCAAAAAATGCCGAGGCCAGGGTGCTTCGGCAGCTTGGTGGGGATTGTCGGTGGTCGCCGGCACGCAGGTTTTGCCCTGCGTGCCAGTTATGTTGGCCGGGCTGCCAAACCGGACAATCTGGCATGCACAACCAACTAATTGGCAAACAGGGAAAAGGGCAAACGAAAGCCGCGACTTAGTATCCGGGCAGACCGCAAACCTGCGCTCAAGAACAAGAACGGATGCCACACCATGCTCAAGTCCCCCTTGCTTCGTCTCTCGACGCTCGCGCTGATGATCAGCGCCGGCCAGGCCAATGCCTATGAGCTGTACGCCGATGATGACAGCCATCTGAACGCCACCCTCGAAGCCGCGTTCGGCATTTTCCACAGCCAGGAAAACTACGCCCTGTCCGGCCGTCTCGACGAAGGTTCGTCGTCGTGGCGCGAGGGCTACATCAAATACGGTTTGAGTTTCGACAAGGGCCTGGGCGGTGCGGGCACGGCTTACGGCGCGGGCAACCTGCTCAGCTCCGGCACCTGGGGCGACGGCGATGCCGCCGGTTTCAGCGATGGCACCGAACGCACCACCAAGTTCGAAGACGCCTACCTCGGCTGGCGTTCGGCCGATCTGTTCAGCGCCTTGGGCAAGGACGGTATGGACCTGTCCTTCGGCCGCCAGAACATCGTGGTCGGCGATGGCTTCCTGATCGACGGCGACGCCCTGAACATGGGCAAGGGCCTGGCCGACGGCGAGTTCAACCGTGGCGGCGCCTACTACCTGGCCGCTCGCAAAGCCTTCGACGAAACCGCCGTATTGCGTCTGGGCGGCAAGGAAGGCTGGCGCAGCGACCTGATGTGGCTCAAGTCCGACAACCGCGCCCAGGCCAAGACCGAAATGTACGTCGGCACCCTGGAGCACGTGGCCGAGGCCGGCACGGTGGGCCTGACCTACATCAAGACCACCGACATTGACGAGCAGTACGCCTCGCCGATCCAGCTCGAACGCGACGGCATGAAGACCTACAGCGTGCGCGCGGCGGGTAATGCCGGGGTGAAGGACCTGTTCCTGTCCGGCGAATACGCCAAACAGGACAAACCCCACGCCGCCACCGAAGACGCCTGGTACCTGGAAGCCGGCTGGACCTTCTCCGACGCGATCTGGACCCCGAACGTCAGCTACCGCTACAGCCGCTTCTCGGAAGGCTACGACACCTTGTTCTACGGGATGAGCCGGGGTTATGGCACCTGGTTCCAGGGTGAAGTGGCGGGCAACTACGCCGGGCCGTTCAACAGCAACTCGCGGATTCAGAACGTCGGGCTGAAAGTCTCGCCGCTGGAAAACCTTAACCTGGGCGCGCTGTACTTCAACTTCGACACCATCGACCGCAGCCTGGGCAATACCGACGGCCACGAAGTCGACCTGTATGCCGAATGGCACGTCAACGACCACCTGACCGTGATGCCGCTGGTGGGCATCTACCAGCCGGACAAGAGCGCCGAAAACGGCGGCACGCAACTGGGCAACAACGACCGGAACGTCTACGCCCAACTGCTGTTCGTCACCGGTTTCTAACCTCGGTCGTGGGCAATGGCGGCGTCATTGCCCACGTGGAAAAAGGTATTTCCAATGCACAAGAAACTCCTGACGATCCAGAGCAAGATCGCCCTCCTTGCCGGGCTCTGCCTGTTGCTGGTCGTCGGCTTG
This sequence comes from Pseudomonas laurylsulfatiphila, assembly GCF_002934665.1. Lineage (GTDB taxonomy): Bacteria > Pseudomonadota > Gammaproteobacteria > Pseudomonadales > Pseudomonadaceae > Aquipseudomonas > Aquipseudomonas laurylsulfatiphila. The sequence continues at coordinate 767,295 of NZ_NIRS01000002.1, forward strand.
TTGATGGGCTTGTCGCTCTATCAGACCCACAAGAGCAGCCAGCAGGTTGCGCAAGCCAGCGGTGACATGCTCGCCAATGCGGCCAGGGAACACATGCAGGCCCTGGGCAAAGTGCAGGCCATGCAAGTGCAACGCACCTTCATGCAGACCCACGAATACGGCCAGGGGTTATCGCGCTACCTGTTGTACCTGCGACAGCTGCAACAACAGGGCAGCCTGACCCGCCCGCAACTGCGCCGGGAGCTGAGCACCCAGCTTCACCAGGCCCTGATCGACAAGCCCGACCTGCTCGGGCTTTATGTCATTTTCGAACCCGGTGGACTTGACGGCGACGACGCCGGTTTCGCCCACCAGGCAGACATTGGCAGCAACGAAACCGGGCGCTTCGCCCTGTATTGGGTGCAGAGCAAACCCGGCGAACTGCAAGCGGTGATCGGCGACGAAGGCCTGCTCGCCAACACCGAGCCGGGGCCGAGCGGCGCGCCCTACAACGCCTTCTATACGTGCGCCCGCGACACCCGTCAGGCCTGCGTGCTCGAGCCTTATTTCGACGAGGCGTCCGGCAGCCGCAAACTGGTGACCAGCGTGGCCTTCCCGCTGCTGGAAAACGGCAAGGTGATCGCCGTGGTCGGGCTCGACATCAACCTCGCCGCCCTGCAACAGAACAGCCAGGCCAGCGCCCGTCAGTTATTCGAGGGCAATGGTCAGATCAGCATCGTCAGCCCGCGCGGGGTGATCTCCGCCAACAGCCAGGACGTCAGCCGCCTCGGCCAACCAATAGACAGCGCCGAGGTGATGGACGCCTTGCGCCAAGGCAAACCGAAGGTGTTTGTCGACGCCCAGCAAATCAAGGTGCTTGAGCCGCTGTCACCGATTGCCGGCGCCGCGCCCTGGGGCGTACTGGTCGGCGTGCCGCAAGACGTCTTGCTGGCGCCGGTGACCACCTTGCAAAAGGAACTCGATGCCCAAGGCGTGCAAAGCACCGCGCTGGAGTTGCTGCTCGGTGGCGGTTCGGCCCTGCTCGGCCTGCTGTTGATCGGCTACACGGCGCGGCGCATTACCCGGCCGCTGCAAGTGCTGACCCGCGTATTGGAGGATATCTCCCTCGGCGAAGGCGACCTGACCCGGCGCCTGCAGGTGCAATCGCGGGATGAAATCGGTCAACTGGCGACCGCCTTCAACCGCTTTGTCGAACGCATCCACCAGTCGATGCGCGAGGTGTCCTCGGCAGCCCTCGGCGTCAATGAGGGTGCCCGGCGCGTGCTGAATGCATCGAACGCTTCGCTGAGCAATTTCGACGATCAATCCACCCGCACCAGCAGCGTGGCGGCGGCGATCAACCAGTTGGGCGCGGCCGCCCAGGAGATTGCCCACAACGCCAGCGATGCCTCGCACCAGGCGTCCGGTGCCCGGCAACAGGCCGAGGACGGACGCCAGGTGGTGCAACGCACGATCGAGGTGATGCACGAACTGTCGGGCAAGATCAGCGCCTCGTGCGCCAACATCGAAGTGCTGAACGACAAGACCGTGAACATCGGGCAGATCCTCGAAGTGATCAAGGGCATCTCCCAGCAGACCAACCTGCTGGCGCTCAACGCGGCCATTGAAGCGGCGCGGGCCGGTGAAGCGGGCCGTGGTTTTGCGGTAGTGGCGGACGAAGTGCGCAGCCTGGCCGGACGCACCCAGGCCTCGGCGCTGGAGATCCAGCAGATGATCGAAGAGCTGCAAGTGGGCGCACGGGAATCGGTCACCACCATGACCGAGAGCCAGCGCCACAGCGAAGAAAGCGTCACCATCGCCAACCTCGCCGGCTCCCGCCTGGGCAGCGTGACCCAACGCATCGGCGAGATTGACAACGTCAACCAGTCCGTGGCCGCCGCCACGGAAGAACAGACGGCGGTGGTCGAGGCCCTTAATGTCGACATCACCCGGATCAACACCTTGAACCAGCAAGGGGTGGAGAATTTGCAATCGACATTGCGGGCTTGTACCGAGCTGGAGCAACAGGCCGGGCGGTTGAATCAGTTGGTGGGAAGTTTTCGGATCTGAGACTTGGGTTGCCTGACACGCAGACATCGCGGGCAAGCCAGCTCCCACACTGGATTTTTGGCGTACTCACTTCTTGTATTCACCTGAGATCCCTGTGGGAGCGAGCCTGCTCGCGATGAGGCCAGCACATCCAACACCACCGTCGCCTGACACCCCGCCTTCGCGAGCAGGCTCGCTCCCACATTTGGATCTCTGCCATGCACAAATCTTGTGTTCACCAGAGATCCCTGTGGGAGCGGGCTTGCCCGCGAAGAGGCCAGCACAGCCAACATCCTTGCCGACTGATACTCCGCCTTCGCGAGCAGGCTCGCTCCCACATTTGGATCTCTGCCATACACAAATCTTGTGTTCACCAGAGAACCCTGTGGGAGCGGGCTTGCCCGCGATGAGGCCAGCACAGCCAACATCACCGTCGCCTGACACCCCGCCTTCGCGAGCAGGCCCACATCTGGCACCCACAACCAATCACATGGCACACACGCACACCTGCCGCGCCACACCCCCGGCGTAGTATCGAAGTCGACCTCTGGGGCACAACCCGCTCCAAAGTGCCCTGCAATGCAACGCTGAACCCCTCCACATCTCACTAAAACAATAAATCGGCCTTCGGGTCGCGGGAGATTTCTGTGCTCAAGAAAAGTGCGCTGGGCTGGCCAAAGATTGCCGGCCTCGGAATTGCGTTGGTGGTGGCCGGGCAGTTTTCCGGCTGGAACTTCGGGCTGGCGGCCGGTGGCTGGCTGAACATGCTGATCGCCACGTTGCTGATGGCCCTGCTCTGCGGCGGCCTGGCCTTGTGCGTGGCGGAACTGTCCACGGCGTTGCCGAGTGCCGGCGGCGTGTTCGTGTATGCGCAAAGTGCGTTCGGGCCGTTCGTGGGGTATCTGGTCGGTGTCGCCTGTGCCTTGGCGCTGACCATCGGCACCGGGGCGGCGGCGACGTTCATTTGCGCCTACACCGAATCGATTTTCGGCCTCGGTGGCTGGCCGGTGAAAATCGCTCTGTTTGCGGTGATCATCGGCATCCACATGCGCGGCGTCGGTGAGGCCATGGGCCTGACCTTCATCGCCGGCATCATCGCCGTGGTCGCCCTGCTCACCTTTGGCGTGGCCATGGCGCCCCATGTCGAACTGGCCAACTTGCTGAAACTGCCCGCCAACGTCGCCACTCCGGTCAGCCTCGGCGGCATCTTCGCCTGCGTACCCTTCGCGATCTGGTTGTTCATCACCGTCGAGCAAACCGGTTCGGCAGCCGAGGAGGCGCACAACCCCGGCCGCACCATGCCGCGGGGCATTCTGGCGGCGATCGGCACCTTGCTGGTGACGGCGCTGGTGGTGCTGGTCTGCGCACCCGGTGCCGGTGGTGTCGAGCTGGTCGGTTCGGCAGGTGATCCGCTGTACGCCGCGATGTCCGGCAACAGCGCCTTCGGTGACGGCTCCTGGCTGGCCAAGGTGATTGGCTGCGGCGCGGTGTTCGGCCTGATCGCTACCTTCTTTTCGCTGGTGTTCGCCGCGTCTCGGCAGTTGTTCGCCATGGCCCGCGACGGCCTGTTCCCGCAATGGCTGGGCAAGACCGGCCAACGCGGCACGCCCTGGCCGGCGCTGTTGCTGATCGGCGCCATCGGCCTGCCGTTGTCCGAAGTGGACCCGGCCACCGTGATGCTCGCGGTCGTGCTGCTGCTCAACGTTTGCTACCTGTTCATCTTCGCCGCGTACCTGCGCATCAAGACCAGCCAGCCTGACCTGCCTCGGCCCTTCACCTTGCTCGGCGGCAAACTGGTTGCCTGGCTGGGCCTGGCCCTGACGCTGGTGGTGATCGCCGCCTGCTTCCAGCTCGACCTGCTGATGCTGATCGCCCTCGCCGTGACCTTCAGCCTGTGCCTTTTCAACTACCTGCTGCGCAACCGTCGCACCACCGCCCTCGAGGTTCCGGACCATGCCTGAAGACACTCTGCTGCAACGCCGCCATCGCGTACTGGGCAGCGCCTCACCGCTGTTCTATGACAACCCCTTGCACTTGGTGCGTGGCGAAGGTGTCTGGCTGTTCGACGTCGACGGTCGTCGCTACCTCGATGTCTACAACAACGTGCCCTGCGTCGGTCACTGCAACCCTCACGTGACCGAAGCCATGCACCGCCAGGCCAGCACGCTGAACATCCACACCCGCTACCTCGACGAGCAAGTGGTGCGCTATGCCGAACGCCTGACCGCGACCTTCGGCGAACCGCTGGACACCGCGATGTTCACCTGCACCGGCAGCGAGGCCAATGAGCTGGCGCTGCGCCTGGCACGCTTTGCCAGTGGCGGCACCGGCATCATCGTCAGTGACTACAACTACCACGGCAACTCGGCGTCGCTGGCGCAAGTCACCACCGCCCTGCCCTCGCCGGAACCCTTCGCCGCCCATGCCCGCGCCGTGCCGATTCCGTGCCTGTACCGGGCACCGGCTGGCACCACCGAGGCGCAACTGGCCGAGCAATACGCGGCCAATATCGCGGCGGCGATTGCCTCGATGCAGGCCCAGGGCATTCGCCCGGCCGCGTTGCTGATCGACACCCTGTTCGCCAACGAAGGCTTGCCACGGGTGCCGGCCAGTTTCGTCAACAAGGCCGCCGCGCTGATCCGCGCCGCCGGCGGTCTGTTCATCGCCGACGAAGTGCAGTCCGGCTTCGGCCGTACCGGTGATCACCTTTGGGGTCATCAGGCCCACGGCGTGGTACCGGACATCGTCACCCTCGGCAAACCCATGGGCAACGGCTATCCACTGGCCGGGCTGATCACCCACAAGGCCCTGGTCGAATCCTTCGGGCGCCATGCGATGTATTTCAACACCTTCGGTGGCTCGCCCGTGGCGGCGGCGGTCGGCATGGCGGTGCTGGACGTGATTGAGCAACAGCAACTGCTGAAAAACGCGCAAGACGTCGGCGCTTACGTGCAACAACGCCTGCAAGCGCTAGCCACCAGGCACTCGATCATCGGCGACGTGCGCGGCAAGGGCCTGTTCTTCGCCATGGAACTGGTGCGCGACCACGCCAGCAAGGAGCCGGCCGGCCTGGAGGCGCGCAAGGTGGTCAACGACATGCGCGAGAACGGCGTGTTGATCAGCAAGATCGGCGCCGGCGACAACATTCTGAAGCTACGGCCGCCGCTGGTGTTCGGCCGCGATCATGCCGACCTGTTTGTCGACACCCTGGACCAAGCCCTGAGCGCGATTTGAGGCCCTGCCATGACTGAATTCCACACCCTGCCACACGACCAGCAAGTCGCCCGTCTGCACGAACTGGCGCGCCATGCCCTGCAACAATGGGACGGCGAGTTCGCCGACATTGAACTGGTGAAGTTTCGCGAGAACGCGGTGTTCTCCGCCCACCGCCACGATGGTCAGCGGGTCGCCTTGCGCATCCATCGCAATGGCTATCACTGCGAAGCCGCGCTGCGTTCCGAGCTGCAATGGATGGAGGCGCTGGCCGGCGCCGGAATCACCGTGCCGCAAATCATCCGTGCGCAGAATCAAAGCCACCTGGTCGAAGTCACCCATCAAGCCATCGGCGAGCCGCGCCACATCGACATGCTCGCCTGGCTGCCGGGCGCCACCGCCGGCACCTCGGAGAACGGGGTGCAGGCCGATACCGAAATCGATTTTCTGTTCCGTGAGGCCGGCGCGATTGCCGCGCGCATTCACCTGCATTCGGCGGATTGGCAGCAGCCGGACGAGTTTGTCCGGCATGCCTGGGATGAAGAAGGCTTGATCGGCGTCAATCCGTTCTGGGGGCGTTTCTGGGAGCTGGAACAACTCAACGATGAGCAGCGGGATTTGCTGCAACAGGCCCGGCGCACAGCGCGCAAGGACTTGCGTCAGTACGGTCGACACCTGGGCAATTTCGGCATGATCCACGCCGACCTGGTGCCCGAGAACCTGCTGATCGAAGGCCCGCGCTTGCGCCTGATCGACTTCGACGATGCCGGGTTTGGCTGGCACATGTTCGAGTTGGCCACGGCGCTGTACTTCTGCCTGGATGACCCGCGCTACGAGCAAATCAAGACCGCGCTGCTCGACGGCTACCACGCGGTCAAGCCGCTGACCGAGGCGGATCGCAAGACCCTGGCGCTGTTCCTGATGCTGCGTGGCACCACGTACCTGGGCTGGATTCACACCCGCCAGGGCACGCCGACAGCGATTGAAATGGCGCCGATGTTGATTGAGCGGGCTTGCTGGTTGGCTCGGGAATATTTGCAGTTCTGATACACCGCCTTCGCGAGCAGGCTCGCTCCCACGAGTGATTTCTGTCGTACGCAAATCTTGTGTACGACAGTGACCTCCTGTGGGAGCGAGCCTGCTCGCGATGAGGGTCTTACATTCAAAATGAATGTCGACTGACACGCCGCCATCGCGAGCAGGCTCGCTCCTACAATATTGATCTCTAGCCAGCCGGATCCAGCCTGTCCAGCGCCCGATTCACCGCCAACTCCCCCAGCATGATCACTTGCGCGATGCCCAGCAGGGTGTTGCGGTGCGAGCCTTCCAGAAAACCCGCCAGGTCATTGGCCATGACACTCGCCGAGGCCAGCGATTCGCAGGCGTGGGCCAGCAGGGTTTCGGTGTCGATTTGCGGGTTGATGGTGAACATCGAGGAGGGTTTGTGCGGGGTGGCCATGATGTGCAGGGCCGGGTTTGGGCAGGAATCGTTGCCTGGTGGATCAGGTGTAACCTTGAGCATGACTTTCATTTCCGTTGTGATGCTGCCACGTCGTCGCTGCTAAACGAGGGGTGGCGGCTGTACGCAGGTTAGCAGACCGGGGAAATGAAGAAAGCCGGCGCGCCCGAGGGCGCCCTGCGCACAGCTGCCATCAAAAGCAGGTATGGAATACCTGCCTGACGGACACTCGTACGATCTTCAAATACCACGGGCTGCTAAACCCGATCACTGGAAATCAGTGACGCGGACCAAGTTACCGATGGCCTCCAAGGCGCACAAGCCGGCGGATTCTGGCGTAGCTGTAGGCTATGCCGCAAGGTGTTGTAGCTTGCAGGAAGTTACTCCTACAGCCGTTAAACAAGCTCTTCGAACTGGCACCGCCATCGCGAGCAAGCTCGCTCCCACAGTGGATTTCAGTGAACTCAGAACTTGTGTTCGACGACGATCCACTGTGGGAGCGGGCTTTGCCCGCGAAGAGGCCATCACTTCCAACATCAATGTTGACTGACACGCCGCTTTCGCGAGCAAGTCGGATCGCCGCACCGCCGCTCCCACAGTGTTCGTGGTTAGGCGGGGCGATCGACCTGATCCAAAGCCCGATTCACCGCCAACTCCTCCAGCATGATCACTTGCGCGATGCCCAGCAGGGTGTTGCGGTGGGTGCCTTCCAGGAAACCCGCGAGGTCATTGGCCATGACACTCGCCGAGGCCAGCGATTCGCAGGCGTGGGCCAGCAGGGTTTCGGTGTCGATTTGCGGGTTGATGGTGAACATCGAGGAGGGTTTGTGCGGGGTGGCCATGATGTGCAGGGCCGGGTTTTGGCAGGAATCGTTGCCTGGTGGATCAGGTGTAACCTTGAGCATGACTTTCATTTCCGTTGTGATGCTGCCACGTCGTCGCTGCTAAACGAAGGGTGGCGGCTGTACGCAGGTTAGCAGACCGGGGAGACACGAAACCGGCGCGCCCGAGGGCGCCCTGCGCACAGCTGCCATCAAGTGCAGGGATGGGGAATACCTGACTGTGCGGACGGCCAATGCGCCTCGTGTCACCACGGGCTGCTAAACCCGATCACTGGAAATCAGTGACGCGGACCAAGTTACCGATGGCCTCCAAGGCGCACAAGCCGGCGGATTCTGGCGTAGCTGTAGGCAATGCCGCAAGGTGTTGTAGCTTGCAGGAAGTTACTCCTACAGCCATTAAACAGGCTCTTCGAACTGGCACCGCCATCGCGAGCAGGCTCGCTCCCACAGGGACCTCAGTGAACACAACACTTGTGCTCGACGAGGATCTACTGTGGGAGCGAGCTTGCTCACGACTCCCCGACCGACAGTGGCTTGTTCAGCTCCCCGATCTTTTCAAGCCGCGCCCTGACGATATTGCGGCTGATGTTCAGCAACCGTCCGGTCTGCAACTGGTTGCCATGGCAGAACCGGTAAGCCGCGCGAAAGATGGTTTCCTCGATGTGTTCATACAGGTCTGGAATATTCTGTTCGAACAGGGCGTTGAGCGCAGCTTCCAGATCGACCGGTCCGGCAACGGCATGGCCCGTTTGAACCGCTGGCTCCTGATCATTACGGATGCCCGAAGAACGCATGTCCACCAGGTGCAGGTCCGCGGGAGCGACCCGCTGATTGCGGCACACCAGCAAGGCATGGTGAATCGAGTTTTCCAGCTCACGAATGTTGCCCGGCCAGCTGTGCTCCAGCAGTTTGCGTTCCGCCTCGACACTCAATGTGGCTCGGTTGTAGCCCAGTCGCTGGCAATGTTCTTCGAGGAAAAACTCGGCCAGTGGCAAGATGTCTCCCGGCCGTTCGCGCAAGGGTGGCAGACGAATCGTGGCGACGTGCAAACGGTAGAAAAGGTCCTCGCGAAAATGCCCGGCCACCACCGCATCCGCCAGGTTGACGTTGGTCGCGGCGACAAGGCGTACGTTGATTGGAATCGGGGTACGCGACCCCAGGCGCACTACTTCACGCTCCTGCAGGACGCGCAGCAATTTGACCTGCATGTTCAACGGCAGATCACCGATTTCATCGAGGAACAGCGTCCCGCCATTGGCGGCCTCGAACCACCCGGCCTTGGTCGTGGCAGCACCAGTGAACGCGCCTTTTTCATGGCCGAACAGTTCACTTTCCACCAGGGTTTCGGCGAAGGCACCGCAGTTGACGGCCACAAAGGGTTCACGCCCCCTGCGGCTCAAGTTGTGAATATGCCTTGCGACCAACTCCTTGCCGGTTCCGGTTTCGCCAATGATTAACGTATTGGCTTCGCTCGGGGCCAGGCGCTCGATGCGACTGAGCAATTCCTGGGATCGCGGGTCCTTGAACACCAGGACGGTGGCCCGCACCGACTTGGTCAATTCGCGAGCGTTTGGGTGAGTGATCAGCGACATGGTGCATTCCTGGCAGTAAAAGCGCGTGCTCAATAGTGCATGAAGATCATTAGACTAAAAAATTATTAATTAGTATTTATATATTCCCAATATGCATATCGCATTCAATTGCTTCCAGCCTGCTGCTGGAGCAGCAACGGACAGGCATCACCCTGCTTGCAGATCAGCACCTACCGCTCTCTCCCCACACCTGACAGATCCGCCAGAAGCCCGCCACGCAAGGCCTGCAGCCTGATTTTCACGCTATGGCATGCAATCTGCTCTCTCCCCTCCCAACACAAATCCACACACCGCCGCACCGCGTGGATTTTTTGTAGGGGCTGGCTTGCCAGCGATGGCGCCCGCAACAGCACCGTAAGGCTCAAGGGCCTCATCGCCGGCAAGCCGGCTCCTACAAGGAATGTGTACACAACGTGAAATCTGTAGGAGCTGGCTTGCCAGCGATGGTGTCCGCAACAGCGGCGCAAGGCTCAAGGGCCTCATCGCCGGCAAGCCGGCTCCTACAACGCGTGTTTCGCCAATGGCCATTTAGGGAGATTTCAATGAAACGTTTCTGGCGCAACAGCCTGGTCGCATTGACCGGTTTACTGCTCAGTGCCACCGCACTGGCCGAACAGGCTCCGGCCTCGGTGAGGATCGCCATTGTTGCCTACACGCAAGGCGGCAAGCCGGTGTTTGGCGGTATCGCTGGCCGGGTGATCGAGGACGGCTGGCTTGAACAGCAACTGAATCAGCGTGGCGTGAAGCTGGATTGGATCGCCCTGCCCCACGCCGGCGCCGGACCGCAGATCAACGAAGGCTTCAGCAATAACAGCATCGACTTCGCCGTACGCGGCGACCTGCCCTCGGTGATCGCCGGCGCAGGTGGCGTACCGGGCAAGCTGATCGTCCCCGGTGGCAGTGGCAACAACATCTACCTGGTGGTTCCGGCCGGCTCCGAGGCCAAGAGCATCGAAGACCTCAAAGGCAAGCGCCTGGCCCTGCATCGCGGGCGTCCCTGGGAGTTCGCCTTCAGCAACTTCCTCGCCAGCAAGGGCCTGAAGCTCGACGACTTCAAGATCGCCAACCTCAATCCGCAAGTCGGCGCGGCGGCGGTATCGGCCGGCAAAGTGGATGCCGCCGTGCTGCTCAGCGAGGCCTATGCCCTGGAAGACAAAGGCGTGGGCAAGATCATCTGGTCGACCAAGCAAGGTGCCAACGACTGGCGCCTGGTGTCCGACCTCTGGGGCACCGACAGTTTCGTCGCCCAACACCCGGACATTACTCAGTTACTGGCGACTGCCTGGGTCAAGGCCGCCTGGTGGATTTCCCAAGAGCAGAACCAGGACGCCTATTACCAGCTGTCCTCCCGCGCCGGCACGGCTGAAAGCGTGCTGCGCCGCGATGACTTGAACGATCCCGTGGCCTGGAAAGAGCGCTGGGCCCCCAAGAGCGACCAGCAACTCAAGGCGCATTACCAGGCCCTGACCGCCTACGCCCTGGCCAATCAGTTGATTCGCGACAACTACGACATCACCCCATCGCTGGCCACCGGTTTCACCAACCAGGCGCTGATCGATCTGAAGCTCACCGACTACTGGCCGGGCCTGCGTGGCCAGGTCAGCAACAATCCATGAATAGGGAATTCCTGATGAAACTGCCGCAACAATTCGTTTTCGGTCTGAGTGTGCTGGCGCTGTCCATGAGTGCCATGGCCGCCGGTGCACACGCGCCGAAACCCGATCCGCTGCAAGGTGATGGCCGAGTCTCGGCGTTCTACACCTGGCAAGAGGTGATCCCGTCCACGCCGGGCAAGCTGCTGCGCAGCGAGCCATTGGAAAAAACCTTGAGCCTGCCCAACGCGGCCAGCGCCCAGCGGATTCTCTACAGCTCCACCGACGGCATTGATAACAAGACCCCGATCGTGGTCTCCGGCACGTTGTTCCTGCCCAAGGGCAAGGCGCCCGCCGGTGGCTGGCCGGTCGCCAGTTGGGGCCACGGCACGGTCGGTGTCGCGGACGTTTGTGCGCCGTCCTGGCAAGGCCGCTCCTATCGCGACGTGCAGTACCTCAGCCGCTGGCTGGACGAAGGGTATGCCATTGTCGCCACCGACTATCAGGGCCTCGGCGTACCCGGTGGCCATCCGCTGCTGAACAATCGCATGGCCGCCTACGGCATTCTCGATGCCGCCAGGGCCGTGGTCGCCGGCGTACCGGGGCTGGCCAACAAAGTGTTGATCGTCGGTCAGTCCCAAGGGGGCGCGGGGGCATTCGCCTCGGCAGCCTATGCCCCGACTTATGCACCCGACCTCGGCGTCAAAGGCAGCATCGGCACCGGCGTGATTTACACCGTGGGCGCGAAAAACGTCGGTGAACAGGACCCGGACAAAGTCGATGCCTCCCTCGCCTACGGTTTCTACACCCTGCTTGCGGCCCAGCAATACGACCCCGGCATCAACCCCGGGGACTTCTACACCGACAAGGCGCTGCCACTGTTCGAGCAGGCCCGCACCAGTTGCCTGGCGGCGCTGGTCAGCGATGTGGTGGGCGTCGGCCTGACCCCGGCCAACGCGAAAAAGGACTACAAGGGCGACCAGCTTGCCCTGTGGCAGAAACAAGTGTCCTACCCGACGCTGAAACTGGCCCAGCCGATTTTCATCGGCACCGGCGCCGAGGACAAAACCCCGGCGGCCTCGACTCAAGTCGCGCTGATGCAGGACGCCTGCAAAACCGGCTCGGTGGTCGAAGGCCATCTCTACAAAGGCTTGGGCCATAGCGAAACGGTCAACGCGTCCCTCAAGGATTCGGTGCCCTTCGCCCACAAGGTCATCAACGACCAGCCCATCACCCCGATCTGCAGCCCCAGTGTGCAGTGAGACGGAGCCCTCGACATGAGCATTGAATTTTTCACCCGCCTGCCGCTTCACGGTGAAACCCAGTTCCTCCCCGGCGACCCGCGCAACCGTGGCGACTGGCATTGCGGCGGCCCGAGTACCGGCGCGGTCTCGGCATTCAGCGTCGGTGACCACTTCACCTATATCGATTATCTCGGGCAGATCGCCAAGGCTGCAGAGATCAACGGCTTCGGCGGTGCCCTGATGGTCAACGCCCCCTCGGGCGAAGAACCCTGGACCGTCTGCTCGCTGCTGGCCCGGGAAACCCGCACGCTGAAATTCGTCACGGCGTTCCAGCCCTATCACTACACGCCGTGGGTGGCGGTGCAGCAAGCCGCGACCTATCAGCGCGCCACCGGCAACCGCCTGGTCTGGAACATCATCAATGGTGGCTCGGATGCGATTCAGCGTCAGGTCGGTGACTTCAGCGACCACGATGAACGCTATGAACGGGCCATCGAGTTCATGGACGTGGTCAAGGGCTATTGGCACAACGAGAACTTCCACTACGAGGGCAAATTCTACAAGGCCGAAGGCGGTGGTTTGCGCGGGCCCCTGAAGAAGGCCGAGCTGCCACTGATCTGCACCGCCGGCTCATCGATCCCGGCCCGGGAATTCGCGGCCAAACACGCCGACTTCTACCTGATGCGGGCCGAGCATCCGGATGAGATTGCCGCGCTGATTGCCGATATTCGTGAACGCGCCCTGAAGTACGGACGCACCGACATTCGCTTCGGACTGTCGATCGATGTCATTACCCGGGAGACCGAAGAACTGGCCCGCACCGAAGCCAAGCGTTTCTTCGACGAAGGCATCGCCAGGGGCGCGGTCAAGGCGGTGGCGGCCCATGCCGGATTGCGCACGGCACGCAAGCTCAGCTACGAAAACCAGTTCGCGCAAAAGACCGAGACCCAAGGCTTCGACGACTTTTTCATCCACCCTAACGTCTGGACCGGTTTCGGCTACATCGGCATTCCGCCGGGCTGCGCGCTGGTGGGCAGTCATGAAAATGTGGTGGCGCGGATTCGCGAGTACAACGCCATCGGCATCGATCTGTTCTTCCTCGCCGGCTACCCGCACCTGGAAGAAGCCTATCGCCTGGGCGAGCACATCCTGCCGCACTTTCGCAGCGAGCGCAGCGAACTGAGCCGCCCTGCTCCAGCGCCGCTGGAACTGCGTTCCGCCAACGGCCCGGCTGGAGCCTGATGCCATGAGCGACGATCACTCATTCATCAGCCGCCGGGATTTTCTCGGCCACAGCGCCCTGCTTGGCGGTGGATTGCTGCTCGGTGGCGGACTGCTCACCGGCTGCGGCCCGAGCAGCGAGAAGCCCGCCGCCAACGCGACTGCCGACCTTGAGCCGCGCTACGGCGGACGCCTGCGTCTGGGCATTCTCGACGGCAATCAGAGCGGCAACCTCGACGCGCACAAACCCATCGGCAGCGGCATCGTTCGTGGCTTTGCGCTGTACAGCAAGCTGTGGGAATGGGACGAACAGATGCAGCCGCGCCTGGCCCTGGCCGAGTTCGCCGAACCGAATGCCGATGCCAGCAGCTGGACGCTGCGCCTGCGCCCGGACCTGGAGTTCCACCATGGCAAGACCATCGATGCCGATGACCTGATCTTCTCGATACGCCGTCTTACCGATCCGCAATTGGCCTCGCCCTATGCCGCGCTGTTGCACTGGGTGGACCGCGACAACCTGGTCAAGCTCGACTCGCGCACCGTGCGCCTGAACTTTCGCGAGGGCCGCAGCTATATGCCGCTGGCGGAGACCTGGGTCAATTTTGGCGGGATCGTGCCGGTGGATTATCACCCGGTGTCCAACCCGGTGGGCGCCGGCCCCTACAAACTGAAAAGCTTCACCCCCGGCCAGCGCTCGCTGTTCACGCGGTTCGAGAACTACTACAAGGAGGGCAAACCCTACGCCGACGAGCTGGAAATCATTGACTTCAAGGATCAGGTTTCGCGCCTGGCGGCCCTGCGCTCCGGGCAGATCGACATGGCCAACGTGATGCCCACCGAGCAGTTGGAAGTGCTGCAGCGCGATCCAAGGCTCAGGGTGCTCAAATCGGTGACCGGCAACTGGTTGTCGTTCGACATGAACCTCGACAAGCCACCGTTCAACGACCCCCGGGTACGCGAGGCATTCCGCCTGTTGGCCGACCGGGAGGAACTGGTACGCCGGGCGCTCAACGGCCAGGGCCGCGTGGCCAATGACCTTTACGCGCCAAGCGACCCGACCTTCAACCACAGCCTGGGGCCGCGCCCTCACGACCCGCAGCGGGCGGCGCAACTGCTCAAGGAAGCCGGGCATGAAAACCTTGAACTGGAACTGGTGACGACACCGGGGCCGGGGCTGACGTCGGCGCTGGTGCTGGCGGAACAAGCCAAGCGCATCGGCGTCACGCTCAAGGTCAAGCAGGTCGACCTGGCCACTTTTCAGGGACCGCTGCGCAACGACTGGACGCTGAGTACCGGCGGCAGCATCGGCGCGCCCTTCCTGGCCAGTGCGATTCATACCGACGCGCCGTTTGCCGTGTCGAACAAGACCCATTTCAACGATCCGCAGTTCAGCGAATTGTTCCTGGCGGCCATGGCCCAACCCGACCTGGAAAAGCGCAAGGCCCTGGTCCACCAGGTTCAGCAGATCCAGTACGAACGCGGCGGCATGTTGATCTGGGGTTACGCCGATTTGCTCGACAGCGTGGCCAACCGCGTCGGCGGCGCGGCGGCCGAAGAGTCGCTGTTCAGCACCTGGCGTTTTGAAAAGCTCTGGCTCAAGAACACCAGCTGAAAGAACACGCGCCCCCCCTGTAGGAGCTGCCGCAGGCTGCGATCTTTTGACCTTGCTTTTCAGCGATATCAAAGATCAAAAGATCGCAGCCTGCGGCAGCTCCTACACATCCCCCCATTATTTTCACGAGGCTCATTCAGTCATGCCCTCTATCGCCTTTCGTTTGCCTGTAAAACGCTCCGCCCTGGCTATGGCGGTGGTGTCGGCATTTTCGATACCCACCTTCGCTGCCGACACTCAACTGCAAACCGTCACCGTGCAAGCCAGCGCCAGCGATTCCGACGATGACGCCCTGCCCACCCGACCGGAGTCGTCGGTTTACGGCGGCATCGAAACCAAGGTGATCGACACCCCGCGCTCGATCACCCAGGTCAACGCCGAGCAGTTGGCCAACGACCCGATCCGCAGCGCCGACGACCTGGTCAAATACGCGCCGGGCATCACTCGCGGTGGCGGCCAGAATGCCGGGATCGCGCCGCAGTTCCGCGCCCAGGGGTCTGAAGTGTTCCAGGACGGTCAGCGGGCTTACAGCGTACGCCATCCCGCCAACTTCAACGCCTATGAAGGCGCCGACATCGTCGCCGGACCGTCCTCGGTAACCTATGGTTCGGTGTCAGGCAGTGGCGGTTACGTCAACTACCTGAGCAAAAAACCGAACTTCAGTGAATTCAAAACCAGGCTCAGTGGCGAGGTGGGCAGTTGGGTCCCTGACGGTGAATCCCGCGACGCCGCGAAATTCAGCGTCGATAACACCGGGCCGCTGAGTGACAACCTGGCGTATCGGCTCAGTATCACCAAGCAACGTCAGGAAGACTTCTACGACAACGTCGACAACAATTTCGACGCGTTCTACGGTGCGCTGGCCTGGCGCAATGACAACGTGCGCGTCGACTGGAATGCCAGTTACGACGACTACTACGATTACAACATCACCCACGGCTGGAACCGCGCCAACCAGAAACTGGTGGACAGCGGCAAATACTACGCCGGGCGCGCTACACCGATCATCCAGAACGGCAACACCCTGTGGTCGCCGGTACTGGCCTCCGGCGCCGCCGATGCACCGACCCTGGGTTGGGTCAAGCGCCAGCGTAACGCCCAAGGGCAATACAGCGCGGTCGATGGCAGTTTCCAGTCCGCCTCCCCCAACACCCGCAGCAACCCTGGCAGCCTGCGTGGCTGGGTGTATGACCCTTCGCTCGCCGGCAACGGCCTGACCTCCCTGTCCTCCCAGACCGGCCAGCGCGACGAAGATCAAAACACCTCGCGACGCTTCGCCACGCAACTGCGGGTGGAGGCGGATCTGACCCCGACCATCACCTTGGCCAACAGTACGTTTTACCAGCGCTCACGGGACATGACCGATGCCGTCGGGTCGTTCCAGGTGCAGTCCAAGGACAATATTTTCGACAACCGCTTCGAGTTCCGCTCGCGCAATGAAGTGCAACTGGGCGGCTTGACCCTGCGTGATGACAGCAATACAGGGCTGATCTACCGCCGCGAGTTCAACCAGTCGATCGCCGCCAACAACAGTTTCGGCTCGACCATCAACGCCTATGACCTGACCCAGGACCCGTCGGGCAAGAATCCCGGGGATCTGCTGGCACTGACCGGTGCCAACCCCGCCGGCGGTAACGCTGCCTGGATCGGCCAGGCCGGCGTACCGCAGTTTTCCAACACCTATGGCTGGCTGAATCTGCCGCCGATGTACCCGGCTGGCCATGGGTTGTACGCCGAATCCGTCGCGCCCTACACCGCACAAAGCACCTGGTCCACCCAGACGTTGTTCACCCAGCACAATCTGCGTTTCGGCGACCGTGCGGGCCTGAACATCGGCGCGAGCCGGAGCTGGATCGACGCTGAAATCGACAACCCCTTTGTGCTGGCCGGCGGTAATCCCCGCAAGGACAGCGACAATTACCGACTGTTTGCGTTCCAGGTCAGTCCGTACGTCAAACCGACCGAAAACAGCACGCTGTACTACACCTTCGATCGTTCACTGGCGGTCAATACCGGGTTCTTCTCCAACGGCCTGGGCTGGGGCAGCGGCGCTGGCGCGAACCTGCTCAACCCGCTGGCGTTCGAAAGTTTGAGCGTGCTGCACGAAGTCGGGTTGAAAGTCGAACCCGTGCCCAACGAACTGTTCATGACCCTGGCCGCTTTCAAGCAGGCACGGGACCAGTCCCCCGACAGCAATAACAACATTGCCCGCCTGGTGATCAAGGGCGTGGAGTCAACCCTTCGCTACCAACCGGACAATCACCTGCGCACCGCCCTGAACCTTACAAAACTCAGCGCCTACAACGAGTTTGCCTCCCAGGCCGGTTTTGCTTCGGCGGGCTTCATTCCCGACAACGGCACGGTGTTCGGCGACAACAACAGCCTGAACCAGCGACCGTCCGGGCGCTTCGACGCGGTACAGATCCCCGAGTACACCGCCAGTGGCTATATCGACTATCGCTTTGATTCAGGCTTTGGTGCCGAGCTCTCCGGCTGGTGGACGAGCAGTTGGTACCTGAACCTGAGCAAGACCGTGAAAATTCCGGACGAGTACAACCTCGACCTCGCGGTGTACTACCGCCAACCGCAGTGGAGCACCACGCTGCGCGTGCTCAACCTGACCAACGAACTGAACTTCGTCAGCGGCCTGGCCGGTTCCACCAATACCTTCCTGCAACCCATGCCCGGCCGCACGTTGCTGGCCCAGGTGGATTACCAGTTCTAAGCCCGCGGCCAGCCCGCTTATCGCCACCAGGAGTGTTCCCATGTCCATTGAATTCGTCGGCATGATTTTCCCCCGCCAGTGGTCCGAGACCCGAGGCGTTCGCAGCCCGGATTTCGATCTGGAGTTTATCCGTCACCACGCCCGTGCCCACGAGCACGCCGGCTTTGACCGGGTGCTGATCGCCAGCGGCCCGGGCAGCGCGGACAGTTTGCAGATCGCCGCCTACGCCGCCGCGCACACCGAGCGCCTGGGGTTCATGATCGCCCACCGCCCGGCCCTCACCGCGCCGACCGTCGCCGCCAGGGCCTTTGCGACACTGGATCACACCACGGGCGGCGGACGGATTCGCCTGCATGCCATCACCGGCATCACCGCCGAGCCCCAAGAAGGTGACTTCCTGCTGGACAAGACCGAGCGCTATAAACGCACCGATGAGTACCTGGAGATCGTCAGGCGCACCTGGACCGCTGAAGAGCCTTTCGACTTCGAGGGGCAGTACTTCAACATCAAGGGTGCCTTCTCACCGGTCAAGCCGTTGCAAAAACCGCACATTCCGATTTCCTTTGGCGGGTCTTCGGATATCGCCTATCAGATCGCCGTCAAGCACGCGGACCTGTATGCCTTGTGGGGCGAGCCTTTGACCGGTGTGGCCGAGCAGATCGGCAAGCTTCGCGCGGCCGCCGGCGCGGCGGGTGTGGAGGCGCCGAGGGTCAGCCTGTCCGTGCGTTTGATTCTTGGCGCGACCGAGGAACTGGCGTGGCAACGGGCGCAACAGATCCTCGAACAGATCAAGGCCAATCCACAGTTCGCGGCCGGTAGTCCCTGGCAAAAACGCATCAAGGGTACCGGCTCCGAACGCTTGCTGGCCGCCGCGGCCCTGGGCGACCGTCACGACCGTGCGCTGTGGATGCCCACCGCCACCGCCGTCGGCGCCTATGGCGACACGACAGCCCTGGTCGGCACCCCGGAAACCGTGGCCCAGGCGTTGCTCGACTACGTGGATCTGGGTGTGACCACCTTTCTCAATCGTGGCTACGACCCGCTCTACGACACGGTTGATTACGGCCGCTGGATAATCCCGGCGGTGCGCGAAGAAGCACGCCGGCGAAAGGCGCGTGTGGCGTAATAGCGGAGCAAGGCGCATCGACGCCATCGCCGGCAAGCCGGCTCCTACAAAACCGTATTCACAACGCTCAACCGTAGGAGCTGGCTTGCCAGCGATGGCGGCGGCACATTCACTACCAAATCGCCGGCAAGCCGGCTCCTACAGCCATTTTGCGTCCCACAATGGGTAATCGTGTACACGCCTGACAAGACCTGCCCGTATCGGATTGGCAATGACGTAACGCGCCACCGCCAGCAAGTCCTCTTCACATCGAATGGCCCGGTCATGAAAGCCTTTTTGCCATAGTCGTCCATTGCGTCCGAGGTTGGCATTGATTGCTCGTGCGCTACGGGATTTGGTGGCCAGCATCAACGCGGGCAGCGTGCTGCTCTTCAGTTCAACCAGCCAGTGAAAATGATCTGGCATTACCACCCAAGCCAGGGAGTCGGCCAGATCGTCGGTGTGCGCCTGTTGAAATTGCCGCACCAGTAATCGCCCGGTCTGCCAATTGGTAAACAACGGCTCTCGGTATCGGGTCACAGCGGTCAGCAAATAGATTTGTCCGGATTGGGAATAACGCCCGGCGCGTAGCCGGCTCGCGTGAGGAAGATCAGGCATTCCATTGCCCTCTTGTGTTCAAGACAGAATCACAAGGCTAGAGCGCGAGGATGAATGTCGTCGCCAATGTCGGGTTCCGGATGTGTCCGTACGAACGCCATCGCCGGCAAGCCGGCTCCTACAAGGTCGTATCCGCAGCGGCCATTTGTAGGAGCTGGCTTGCCAGCGATGGCGATGCCGGTATCACCTCAATGTCGGGGAGTTTTCGAGCAACGTACGGGTATAGGCCGCCTGCGGATGATCCAGCACTTGGTCCACCTCCCCCTGCTCCACCACGCGCCCCAGTTTCAGCACCAGCACGCGGTCGGCGATGGCGCGGACCACGCCGAGGTCGTGGGTGACGAACAGCAGCGTCAACCCCTCTCGTTGCAATTGCTGCAACAGCGCCAGGATCGAGGCCTGCACTGACACGTCCAGCGCCGAGGTGATTTCGTCGCAGATCAGCAGCTTTGGCTCGCACACCAGCGCCCGGGCGATCGCCACGCGCTGACGCTCGCCACCGGACAGGCTGTGGGGATACAGGTCTGCCACCGAGGCTGGCAGCGAAACCCGCTTGAGCACCGCCTCCACACGCTCCCGTGCGGCAGCACCCTTTATGCCGAAAAAATGCTCCAACGGCGCGCTCAGGGTCTGATAAACCGATTGCCGTAGGTTCAACGCCCGGTACGGGTTCTGGAAGATGTACTGGATCTGATGCCGTTGCACCGCGTCACGCTGGCGCGCCGACAGACTCAACGACTCACCGGCATAAAACAGCTCACCCTCGGCGTTTTCGCCCAGCCCGGCCACAGCACGCGCCAGGCTGGTCTTGCCCGAGCCGGACTCACCCACCAGCGCCAGGCACTCCCCGGCGGCCACCTTCAGAGAAACATCGAACAGCACCTGTCGATCATAGGCCACGTTCAGATCCTTGATCTCCAGCAACGGCGCGCGCGCCGGCGCCTCGATGGCCGCCAACACGGGTATCGGGCCAACCACCGGCAACGCCTGAAGATGCGGGTCCAGGCACGCTACCCTTTGCTGTGACGACAGGTCCCGCAGTCCCGGTTCGACCACCGCGCACGCGGCGACACGACGCGCACACCTTGGCGCGAATGCACAACCTGACGGCCGCTGCCCCGGTGCCGGTGCATGCCCCGGGATCGCCTGAAGATCCCGGCGCTGCGCAACGTCGGGAATCGCCGCCAGCAAGCCCCGCGTGTAGGGGTGCGCCGGCTGATGAAACAGCGCCGGGCGCTGGGCGACTTCGACAATCCGCCCGGCATACATCACCATCACCCGGTCCACCAGGTCCTTGATCACCGCGAGGTCATGGGACACATACACCGCGGCCACCCCCAGGCTTTTACACAAACGGCGCAACGTCGCCAGGATGTGGGCCTGGGTGGTGACGTCCAGCGCGGTCGTGGGTTCATCGAGGACGATCAATGCCGGGCGCAGGACAAAGGCCAGCGCCAGCATCACCCGCTGCTGCTGCCCACCAGACAGTTGATGGGGAAAACGGCGCAGAAACTGCGCATCGTCGGGCAGGCCGACATCGCGCAGTGTCTCGACGATGCGCTGCTCTTGTGCGGCGCGATCAAGTTGAATCTGATGCGCCCCCAGCGTTTCGCGCAGCAGGCTGCCAATACGCAGCGCCGGATTGAGGGCCGTCGCAGGGTCCTGGGCCACATACCCGATCAGGCTGCCACGGGCCCGGCGCAAGGCCTCGCCCTGCAACGTCAACATTGATTGACCGGACACCTCGACCTGCCCACCGACAATCCGCGCCCCCCTTCGTGCATGAGCCAGCAAGGCTGTCGCCAGGGTGGTTTTGCCCGACCCCGATTCGCCCACCAACCCAAGAATTTCTCCGGCCTCCAGGCTGAAGGTCACATCGGACAGCACATCAATCTGTCCCGGCAACTCGACCCGCAAGTCCCGCACCTGCAACACCTGCGCATTCAGCACAGAGGAACGGGACTCGATCCCGGCAATGGCGTTCATGGCTGTTTTTCTCCGATCCGTGAGCTGCTGCGGCCAATGCCTTCGGCCAGAATGTTGGTGCCATAGGCAAAGATGCCAATCAGGATGGCCGGCGCCAACACCGCCCAGGGCTGTACCAGCAACCCAGCCTGGTTCTCGTTGATCATCAGCCCCCAATCAGCGGTCGGCGGCGCCACGCCGTAACCGAGAAAACTCAGCCCCGAGAGCATGCCCACGCCCCAGGTCAGCATGTTGCCGAAGTGCACCAGCAGCGGCGTGAGGATGTTTGGCAGGATTTCCTTGAACAGAATCCGTCGCCGCGAATAGCCCATCATCTGTGCGGCCTCGACGAACTCCTGCCCCGCCACGGCCACCGCGCTGCCCCGGGCCAGGCGAATGACCCCGGGGGTGAAGGCAATGGCCACGGTCAGCACAATGAGCCAGGGCGCGCGGCCCAGCATGGAGACGATCAACAGCACCAGAATCAGGTCGGGAAAGGCCAGCGACACGTCCGCCAGCCAGGTAATCAATTGATCCAGGCGCCGTCGGGAGAACCCCGCCAACAGGCCCAGAGAGCTGCCCACGAGCAACGCAATCGAGGCCGCCGCCACTGACATCCACAGCACCGACACGCCGCCGCTGAGCAAGCGCGACAACACGTCGTGCCCGAGAAAGTCATACCCCAGCAAGGCCTTGCCCACGGGGGCGCCATACACCGAACCGACCATTTCTGTCGGGCTGTGGGGCGCCAGCCACGGCCCCAAAAGTGCCAGCGCTACCACCAGCGAAGTGATCACCGCGCCCTTGCGGGTTTGCGGTTCGGCCAGCCACAGGAGCCAGCGAGCGCGTCGCGAATCAGTCATGCATCACCTCTCAAGGTGCCTTGGATGGAGAACGCCGCCACCAGGGCTGAATGCCCCGACGGTTGCGCCGGATCAGGGTGACCCGGCGGGCGGTACGAAGCTTGGGTGTCAGCAGCACGGTCAACAGATCCGCGAGCAGGTTGATCAGCACCACGCCCAGGGTGATCACCAGCACGATGGCCTGGATCATCGGCAAGTCGCGCATCTGTATCGCTGAATTGAGCGAAGTGCCGATGCCCGGATAACTGAAAATCACCTCTGCCAGCAACGCCCCGCCGATCAGGGTGCGCAGGGTCAGGGCCACTCCCTGGATCGCCGGAATCAGCGCGTTGGGCAAGGTGTGACGCCAGACGATGCGCCACTCGGGAATGCCCCGCAGCCGTGCGGCGACGACATAGTCCGATTCCAGCGCTTCGATCATCGACGCCCGCACCATGCGCGTCAGGTACGGCAGCGCCGACAGACTCAGGGCCAGTACCGGCAACACCAGAAACTGCAATTGGCGTAGCAGCGATTTGTCCGGATCGAGGATCGACACCGCCGGCAGCAGATCCATGTGTGGCATGGAAAACAACAGGACCAGACCGATCGCCAAGAGGAAACCCGGCGTGGCCTTGAGGAAAATCAGCAGCGAAAGAACCCGGCGATCGAGGCGGCTGTCACGGCGCAAGGCCAGGGACACGCCCAACAACAAGGCGGCTGGCACGACCACGGCAATCACGCCGGCGAGCAGCGCCAAGGTGTAGCCAAAACGCCCGAACAGAATGCTGCCAACCGGTGCATTGGAGTCCAGCGACACACCCAGTTCCCCCCTCAGGGCGTGCCCGAGCCAACGCAGGTATTGCTCCAGAATCGGCCGATCCAGACCCAGCTGGCGTTGCAGGGTGAGGATGCTTTCCAGCGGTGCATCGGGGCCGAGGATCACTCGCGCAGGGTCCGAGGGCAGTGCCTGGGTGGCGATGAACACCACCAGGCTGATGACCCACGCGGTCAACAGGCCGTAACCCAATCGCCCGATGAACCAGGACAGCCAGGCCGGTGTACGCGGGGTTTTGCAGGACGGTTCAAACATGGTTCACCCACATTTCATCGAAACGCCAGGAGGCGAACGTCGTCTGTTCCGGTTGCAAACCACCGACCCGCACCGACGCCGCGTCCAGCACGTCGTTGAAGCCCCAGATCAGCAGGCCACCACGCTCGTGCTGGATGCTTTGTGCTTCATGCACCAGGACTTTGCGCTGTTCCAGATCAGGCTGTGCCAGCGCCTGGCGGTACAACGCACTGAATCGCTCATCGTGGAAATTGCTGCGGTTGTAGATGGCCTGCGGCGCATCGTTGTGCAGCGCCGAAGCCAGGAACCCCCGAGCCGGCGTCGAGCCTGGTGACAGCAGCCAGTTTTCCCGTTGCGGGCCGTTGAACACCGAGCCATCGACCTGGGTGACCTTGATCTCGACCCCGGCCTTCTTCGCCTGCTGGGCAAACACCAGCGCCGCATTGACGCCGGGTCCCGGTGTGGTGGTCAGTTCCACCCGCAAGTCGTCGTGCCCGGCCTGGCGCAACAACGACCGCGCCTGTTCCGGGTCGTACGGACGCTGGGCAATGCCGTGGTTGTACGTCGGGTCATGGGGCGAATACAGGTCGTTGGCGACCCGGCCGAAACCATTGAGCCCGCGCTCGACCAGCTCACGCCGGTCGGCCAGCAGACGAAACGCCTGACGCACGCGCTGATCCTGAAAGGGTGCCTTGGCCAGGTTGAGGTTAAAACCCGTGAACGAGGTGCTCGGCGATGCGTACAACCTCAGTCGCGAGTCGGCCTTGAGCAGCGCGCTGTGCTCGGCCTGCACGCCGCTCGCTACGTCGATCTGCCCGGCGCGCAGGGCCGCGGCACGGGACACCTGGTCCTTGAACTCGATGATTTCCAGTTCATCGGCGTAAGGCTGGCCGGGTTTGTAGTAGTTTTCGAAGCGCTGGTAGAGCGAGCGCTGACCGGGAATGAAGCTCCTGAGTTTGTAAGGCCCGGCACCGACCGGGTTGGTCACGGGGTCGTAGTCCGTAGGCACGATGCCGCCAAAACTGATCAGGGTTTCATCCAGCGGATAGAAGCTCTGGCCTTCCTTGAAGCGGATCTCAATGGTGCGCTCGTCCAGTTTGCGCAAGGCATTGCGGTCGATCGCCCCCACCAACCCGGCAAATGGCGAAGCCAGTTTCGGGTCCGTCAGACGCAGGATCGAGAACAGCATGTCGTCGGCGCCGATACTCTTGCCGTGATGGAACTCCAGCCCCGGCTTGATGCGGATGGTCCAGGCGCTGGCATCGGCATTGGGCTCGGCGAACTCCGCCAGGGCCAGCCGCGTGCTGACGTCGGTGTTCCACTCCCAAAACTTGCTGTACAGCGCCCAGCCGCGAATGATCCCGCCGCCCACCGGTTTGTGGGCATCGAGGTTACCGGATTGATCACCGTCGATAATGCCGACCCGCAAACGACCGCCCTGCACCGGGGTGCCGGACAAGGCCGCAGCGCCACTGATCGCCTCGCCGCCGTCGCAACCCCCGAGCAGGCTGCTGCCAAGGATCAGGCCGCCACCGACCGTCAGGCCGTCGCCGAGAAACCTGCGACGGGAAAATGCCTCGCTCATCAACGCCTCCCTCAGGCTTTCTCGACCGCGACGGCGCGCCCGAGGCGCGGAACGTCAAAACCGTGATCCAGGTCGAGCAACGGGAACAGTAGATCGGCCACCCGCTGCGCTTCATCGATCAACGGAAAACCGGAAAGGATGAAGGCCGACGTGCCTTGCGCTTCATATTCGCGAATGCGTTCGGCGACCTGTTCGGCGCTGCCCACCAGGTAGGTACCGGCGGCCGGGCCAAGGATGTTGAAGCCGAACAGGCTCGGGCCGAGCCAGACGTTGGGGTAGATCTCCAGATCACGGGCCTTGGGCAACCGACCGGCACGAATGGCGTCGACGTTGCGCTGGGTTTGCGGGTCGTCGCTGTGGAAGCTCTCCAGGGTTTCGCCGGGTGGCAGTTGCCGTTCAATCGCAGCCCGCGCGGTTTGCAGCGAGGTGCGCCGCAGCAGTTTCTCGGCGTGGGCCCACGCCTCTTCCTCGGTTTCACGGACGATGATCTGCAAGCGCGTGCCGAAGGTCAGTTCGCGGCCGATCTTCGCCGCTTCTGCCGTCACTTTGCGGAATTTCTCGCCAAGCTTTGGCGGGGTGTTGGCGAAGCTCAGGTAGACATCGAGCAATTGCACCGAATGGGCAACGCCCGGCCCCGAGGTGCCGGCACCCCACAACGGGATGCCCGGCTTCTGTTTCGGTGGATGCCAACCACCCAGCGGATGACTGGCCGCCGCCGGCGAACGTGGCGCGAGCTTGACGTACTGGCCGTCGAAACCGGCGGTGTCACCGGCGTAGAAGCGCTGGAAGGCGCGCCAGTATTCGAGGCTGAAGTCGTAGCGTTCGTCGTGGGGGTAATGCACGCCGAGCGTCGCGAGGCCGGCGTCATTGCCGTTGACCACGTTGAACAACAGGCGTCCGTTGGAGAATTGATCGAAGGTCAACGCCCACTTGGCCAGCACCGCTGGCGACAGTTCACCCGGATGTTGCGCCACCAGAAAACGCAGGCGCCGGGTGGCGTCGATCAAGGCGGCCGAGACTGCCAGGCTTTCATTGGGGCTGGAGCCCAGCAGCGAGCCGTAATAGCCCAGGCGATCGCTGGCCACGGCGATCTGTTTCAAATGCTCGAAGTCGGTTTTCCAGCGACCTTCGGGCTCCCATGGGTAAGGGCCGTCGGGGGTGGTGAGGTACCAGAGAATCTTTACTGCCATGAGGGTGTTCCTTGAATTATGTATCGACCGTTCGGACGCCATCGCTGGCAAGCCAGCTCCCACAAAAAAACACGCTGTTCACCGCTCCACCGTAGGAGCCGGCCTGCCGGCGATGAGGGCCTTGAGACTTGCATCGCATTGAAGGACGCCATCGCTGGCAAGCCAGCTCCTACAGGGGGGGTGTAGTGGTCGGGAGGTCGGTGGATCAGGCTCGGCGGTCGATGGCGGGTACCAGGCCCAGTCCGCTGGCTTTTTCATACAGGCCGCTCATTTTCCATTGCTGAGTCAGCACGCCCGGGCCGTAAGGACGGGAGCCGCCCAGGGCGTCGGCGAGCAATTGCAGTTGCGCGCCCTCTTCCAGCAACAGGATGAATTCAGCCGTGGCGCGCAAGCCTTGCTTGCCCCACACGGTGGAGCCGCCATTGGCTTCCAGAATCGCCAGGTTGAACGGGTTCTCGGCAATCTTGTCGAGAATGAAATCGACTTCCGGCTGACGGCGGTCGATGTACACCGGCAGTTCCCGGGCCAGTTGATAACGCTGCACCGGCACGTAGTGGAACGGCAGCGTGCGATGGGTCTGCGCCCAGGCACCCAGGTACGGCGAGTGCACATGGGAAACCGTGGTGATGTCGGCGTGCTGCTGGAACAGTTTGGTGTAGCGCCCCAAGCCACCCTTGCCTTTGCCGTAGATCACCTTGCCTTCAAAGTCGGTGACCGTGGCCTGCAGGGGCTTGCGGTAATTCCAGGGCCCGCCGTAGTTCACCGACACCAGCAGTTCCTGCCCCGGTACGCGCTCGATGAAACCGACGGTGCCATTGGCGGTGATGGTGTTGGTTTCACGAAAGACGGTGAAGGCTTCTTCAGCCTCGACCAGCACCTTGTCGATGAAGTTTTGCAGTTCCTGGCTAATCAATTGTTCGGTGACGGGCTTTTCGTTGATAAGTACGGTCATGGCAGTTCTCCGGATTCAGGCGCGGCGCTTGGCCAACAGTTCATGGGCAGCTTGCAACGGGCGCGGATCGACCCAGTCGGCGATGGAAAAATCGCGTTCCAGGAAACCGTGCAGGTACAGGAAATCTTTCTGGGTATCGAGAAACTCAAGACGCTGCGCAGACAGGTCCGGCGCGAGCGTGGTGTGGAATTCGCCGCGATAGGCCTCGGCGACCCCGGCGCTGCCGGCGCGGGTTTCCTCTTCGAGAATGGCGTTCAGCGCCTCCCGGTTGTTGGCAGCCCAATCAGCGGCGCTGAGGGTTTGTGCGAGAAAGCGCACCACCAGGTCGAAGTGATTGTCGAGCAGGCTCTGGTGAACAGTAATCGGACGCGGCGTGCCATTGTTGATGCGATAACGTGGCTCGGCGATCAGGTCCAGATCGATGCCCACCACCAGCCCGAGACGCCGCGCGGCATCGGCAGCGGAAGCGCCCTTGACGTACACCGCATCCACCTCGCCTCGCACCAGGTAATCGAGGCCCGACCACAAACGCTGCAACCCTTCCTGCGGGTTGGCCGCTCGCTCCTGGTCCTGCAACGCGACTTCCACCAGTTCGACGTCATCGAACCCCAGCCCTGCAAGGCTCAGCGCGCCTTTATAACCATGCAGGCTCATGGCGCGGGCGATGCTCCCGGGACGGCTTTCTCCCCAGGCCGGCAGCGCCAGGCGCTTGCCCTTGAGGTCGTGCGGATGACGAATGCCGGAGTCCGGGCGAACCAGGATGGTCTGCCATTCTTCGATCCAGGTCAGGCCGATCAGGCGACTCGGTGCACCGGCCGCGCGTGCCGCCAGGGCCGGTACGTTGCCGCCTTCACGAAACAACCCCGGCAACTCGTGATCGTAGTGGTGATGACCCAGTTGACGGGCTTCCTGCAAGGTTGAAACCGGCAGGCCATCGGCGGCGAACTCCTCGCTGAGCCAGCCGAGCTTGTAGGCAATCCCGGAGGCCGTCGGCACCGGGCAACGGGTGAACCAGATCTGGTCCAGTTCATTCAGGGAAGCAGGTCGGGATTGTTTGGCAGCAAGCGTCATGGGCAGCTCCATCGGGTTGGCAAGTCAGTCGCGGTGACTGTTGCCAGGGCTATTGCAGCGCCCGTGCCAAGAGTTGATCCCCCCGGTTTACCGGGCTTTGCGCCCGCCTTCGGTCGATGCGCAGCCGTTGATTGCTGGCCTGCCAGCAAGATTGCGCGGCGACTGCTGCTGTCCGAGCAGTCGCCGCCGCCCTGCTGCTTCCTCAGCAACACCCACCCGCCTTGCACTGCGCCAAACGCTGAGCTGCACAGCCTTTGCAGCCCTTGGCGCAGAACTTGCTCAAGACCCTTTCAACACCCGGGAAACACTGACGAACCCTGTGTAGGAGCTGGCTTGCCAGCGATTGGCCTTAGAGCCTTGCGCCGAGATCAAGGGCGCCATCGCCGGCAACGGATTTTGTGCAGTTTTGTGGTCATCAGACATTCAATTATCAGAGGTAGAGCAATGAGCAAGGTCGAACACAACCCCGCCGGACAACTGATACAAGAGCAGGCTCCGATCCGCTTACTGCAGAGCGAAGCGCAAGCCATCGCCGTGGCGAAGGAGATCGCCGTGGAGATCGCCGAAATCGCCGCCGATGCCAGTCAGAACGGCCAATTGCCTCGGCGTCAGGCGCAACTGTTGTCTGAAAGCGGCCTGACCGCCATCGGGGTGCCCAAGGCATTTGGCGGGCTGGGTGCCTCGGTGGAAACCATCGTCGAAACCGTACGCATCATTTCAATCGCCGACGGCGGCGTCGGTCAGTTGCTGCAAATCCATAACGTCATGCTGCGCGGGATTTTCACCGGTTACTCCGACGACATTCGCGACCGGCTGATCCGTGATGTGCTGGCCGGTAAACGATTCGGCAACGCCCTGGCCGAAGTGGGCGGCAAGAACAAGTTCGCGCTCAAGACCCGGGTCGAACGTCGTGCCGACGGCAAGCTGATCCTCAACGGCAGCAAGTTCTACTCCACCGGTTCCTACCTGGCCGAATGGATTTCCCTGACGGCCGCCAGCGATGACGGCGGCGCCGGGGTGCTGCTCAATCGCAACGCCCGGGGCCTGACGCTGGTCGATGACTGGGAGGCCTTCGGTCAGAAAAATTCGGTCAGTGGCACCGTGATCTTCGACAACATCGAGCTCGACGAAGGCTTCGTCTCCCAGCGCAAGGGCCCCATGAAACGCACGGGCCTGACCTTCCCGCAGATTCTCCACGCCGCCATCGATACCGGCATTGCCGAAGGCGCGCTGTCGGCGTCAGTGGAGTACCTCAATCACCATGCCCGCCCCTGGGTGGAAAGCGGTGTCGACCACGCCAATCAGGAGCCGCACATCATCAAGCAGATCGGTGAGTACGCCGTGGCCTTGCGTGGGGCGCAATCACTGCTGCGCGACGCGGCACGGGTGTTCGACCAGCACGAGCTGGATCCGGACAACAAAGCGCTGCAGGACGAGCTGATTCTCTCGGTAGCCACCGCCCGCGCCCACTCCGACGCGGCCTCGCTGAAAATCTCCAGTGACATCTTCTCCCTGCTCGGTGCCAGCTCATCACTGACCAAGTGGAACCTCGACCGCTTCTGGCGCAATGCCCGGGTCCACACCACTCACGACCCGATCCGCTGGCGCCTGCATCACGTAGGCAACTACTACCTCAATGGTGTCGATCCGGGCGAATACACCGCGATCCTCAACGCCAAGGAGCAACAGGGCGCCACCCGTCCTGCGCAATGACCTGAGGGCCTCATCGCCGGCAAGCCGGCTCCTACAGGAATCGCATGCAACGAACACCCTCTGTGGGAGCTGGCTTGCCAGCGATGGCGGCCTCGAAAACGCCACAGGGCTCAAGGACCCAATCGCCGGCAAGCCGGCTCCTACAGGAATTGTGTGCAACGAACACCCTCTGTGGGAGCTGGCTTGCCAGCGATGGCGGCTTCGAAAACGCCACAGGGCTCAAGGACCCAATCGCCGGCAAGCCGGCTCCTACAGGAATTGTGTGCAACGAACACCCTCTGTGGGAGCTGGCTTGCCAGCGATGGCGCCCCCAAGACCTGCACAAGGTTCCAGGACGCCTTCGCCGGCAAGCCGGCTCCTACAAGATCGTGATCGACACCGGTTTCCCGCGACATCCACAAAAGGCTTTTCCATGATCGAAAAACACCCCCTATTGCGCAGCCTGGCGATCTACCGGGAAATGCCCTGGCGCTTCGCCCTGGTGGCGCTACTGTTCATTGCCGTGAACCTGGGGCTGGTCTGGCAGCAATGGCTGATCGGGCACGCGGTGAACGACGTCAGCGCCGGTCGCGCGGTCATCCGCCAAGCCGATGGCAGCCTCGACGCCAGCCTTGGCTGGTACTGGCTGTGGTTGATGCTCGCCGTGGCCCTGGGCCGTGGCGTGTTGCAATACGCTGCGAGCGTGTTGTCGCTGGTACTCAGCCAGGAACTGCTGACGCGCCTGCGTGAACGCATCCTGCAACAGGTACAGCACCTGCACCTGGGCTATCACTGGCAACACGGCATGGGGGAAATGATCACTCGCACCACCCGTGATGCCGACAAGGTTCGCGACGCCCTGATCAGCTTCTGGCGCCAGGTGGTGGAAACGCCACTGGTGGTGCTGGCGACCGTCGGCCTGCTGGGTTGGTACAACCCGTTGCTGGGTCTGGTGCCGCTCATGTTGACCGTATTCGCCCTCTGGATCTTTGTGCGCCAGACCGAGCGCCTTGTCAGCCTCGACCGGGCCGTTGGCCAAGCCTACGACCGGGTCAACCAGGACCTCAGCGAAGGCATTGGCGGCGTGCGGGTGATCAAGTCGTTTGGCCTGGAAGATAGCCGCATCCAGCGTTTCACCACTCAAGTAACGGTGTTTGCCGACCACGCCCGTCACGCCCTCGCCTACTCCAGTTCGCGAATTCCGCTGCCACAGGCTGTCGTCGCATTGGGACATGTCTGGATTCTGGTCTATGGCGCCCACCTGGTGGCCAGCGACCAGCTCGGCATCGGTGAACTGGTCACCTCGCTGCTGATCGCCACCACCCTGGTGTTTCGCATCGAAGGCATCGGCCGTGTCATGCAGACCTTCGCTGACGCACGCTCCAGCGCCGAGCGGATCTGGCAGTTGCTGGACGAACCGGCCGCGATCCGCAGCGGTGATGCCAGCCTGCCTGACTCGCCTCTGGGCTTGAAGCTGGAGCACGTCAGCGTCAGTGCTCCCGGCGGTGGGCTGGATATTGTGCGGGACTGTTCACTGACCCTGCAGCCCGGTGAAATCGTCGCGCTGGTGGGTGCCACCGGCACGGGCAAAAGCCTGTTGGCCAGCCTGTTGCCGCGCCTGAGCGATATCAGTTCCGGGCGCGTGCTGATCGGTTCGGACAGCGCCGGCTGGCAGGACATCCGTCAATTGAAGCTGGACGAACTGAGACGCCGGGTTCACGTGGTCCCCCAGGAAAGCTTTCTGTTTTCCGACACCCTCGCGGCCAACCTGCGCCTGACCGCGCCGCAGGCCAGTGATCGACAGCTGCGTGAGGGATTGCGCCTGGCCGCCGCCGACGATGTGCTGGAGCGCCTGCCGCAAGGACTGGCCACTCCCCTGGGTGATCGTGGCGTGACACTGTCCGGTGGTCAGCGCCAGCGTCTGAGCCTGGCCCGCGCATTGCTCGGCGAACCGGACATTCTGTGCCTGGACGATGCCACCAGCGCGCTGGATGCGATCAGCGAACGCCATGTACTCAATAACATTCGCCAGTTGCGCCGCGCTCAAGGGCAGGCCACCACCCTGCTGGTGATCTCCAGCAAGCTCTCGACCATCCTCCTGGCCGACCGCGTGCTGATGCTCCAGGACGGCCACATCGCCGCCAGCGGCACCCATGCACAACTGCTGAAAACCTCTCCTGATTACCGCGACCTGCTAGGGATCGACCATGGCTAACCCAATCGCCGGCAAGGCCCTGAGCGATATCGAAATTGAAGAAATGCTGGCCAAAAAGGCCTTGGACCGCAGCATGTTCAGTCGACTGCTGCCGCTGCTGAAACCGATTCGCCGACATATTTTCGGGGTCATCGGCATTGAGCTTCTGCTGGTATTCACCGTGTTCCTGCGGCCCTGGTTCGTCCGTGAGTTGCTCGACCGTGGGCTGATCCAACAGAACGATCACTGGTTGCTCGATGAGCGCCTCGTACTCTGGCTCGGCCTGGGGTTGGCGGCCAGTTGGCTCGGGCGTTTTCTGCTCGCCGGGGTCTCACAGTACGTGGCCGGCAGCGCGGCGATCCGGGTGTTGAATGACCTGCGGGTGCAGGTGTTTGCGCATGTCCAGGGCTTGAGCGTCAGCTACTTCGACCGGACCAAGGCCGGGCGCATCATTTCCCGCGTCGACCGTGATGTCGATGCCCTTGAGCCCCTGGTGATCCAGGGTCCGCCTGAACTGCTGGGCGCGTTACTGCGCTGCGGGCTGGCCTCGGTGATGTTGTGGCGTATCGAACCGCGATTCTTTCTCAGCCTCGCCGCCACAGTGCCATTGCTGGTGTTGGCCACCTGGGGTTTCAAGCGCATTTCCCAACGCAACTGGGCCAAGGTGGCGGAGAACCGTAGCCGCTTCACCGCCCATCTGGTGGAGAGCGTCAACGGTGCGCGCATGTTGCAGCAGTGCGCCCAGCAAGCGCCGAACCTGCGGCGCTATCGCGCACTGCTGGATGATTTCAACCACGCACTGATCCGTGGCAGCCTGCGCTCAAGCTGGTTCGCGCCGTTCACCGCCCTGCTCAGCTCGGCCGGCATGGCGCTGCTGTTGCTGGTGGGGGCGTATGGCCTGGCGCAGACCGATGTGACCGTTGGCCAGGTCGCGGAGAGCCTGTTCTATGTGTTCCTGTTTCTGGGGCCATTGCAGGAACTCTCGGACCTGTTCGAGCGCTACGCCACCGGTTCGGCCTCGGCACAGCGGATCTTTTTGTTGCTCGACACGCGGCCGCAGATCAGCGACAGGGCCACGCCGCAGCACGTGGGCAAAGCCCGAGGCGAAGTGAATTTTGAACAGGTGCGTTTTAGCTACGATGCCAACAGTTCGTCACCGGTGATCAACGACCTTGACCTGCATATTCCTGCCGGTGAGGTGCTGGCGATTGTCGGTCCCTCGGGCCATGGCAAGAGCACGCTGGTGCAGTTGCTGACGCGCTTCTACGAGGTTCAATCGGGTTCGGTCAGACTCGATGGCATTGATATTCGCAACCTGCCCCAGCACGAATTGCGACGTAATGTCGGCGTGGTCCTGCAAGACAACGTGCTGTTCAGTGGCAGCATTCTCGACAACCTGCGCCTGGCGGCGCCGCAGGCCGACGATGCGCGCCTGATCGCAGCGGCCAGGGAGCTGGGCGCGGATGAAGTGCTGGAGCGGTTGCCACACCAATACCAGACCGAAGTCGGGCCACTGGGCGGACACCTGAGCCATGGCCAGCGGCAATTGGTCTGTCTGGTGCGCGCCTACCTCGCGGACCCGGCGGTACTGGTACTGGACGAAGCGACCTCGGCCGTCGACATCCATACCGAGCGCCGCATCCAGCGTGCGTTTCGCCGGCTGTGCGAAGGTCGCACGGCCATCATCATTGCCCACCGCCTGGCAACCATCCGCGATGCCGATCGCATTGCGGTCATCCGCCACGGCCGCCTGGTCGAACAAGGCCCCCACCGCCAATTGATCGATCAGGGCGGCACCTATGCAGCGCTGTACCAGACCTACCTGCGCAGTGCCGAAGCGGGTGCCTCGATTGACGACATCGTCGCCACCGCACCGGCGTAATCAAGACTGCCATCGCTCTAGGAGCCGGCTTGAAAGCGATGAGGCCGGCACATTCAACATTGATCTCCGCTGACCCACCGCCATCGCGAGCAGGCTCGCTCCCACAGTGATTTCGGTGGCTCGCAGATTTCGCATACACCCACTAACCCTGTGGGAGCGAGCCTGCTCGCGATGAGGCCAGCACATTCAACATCCATGGTGCCTGACACACCGCCATCGTGAGCAAGCTCGCTCCCACAGTGATTTCGGTTGCTCGCAGATTCGCATACACCCACTAACCCTGTGGGAGTGAGCCGGGTCCTACAGAAACGCGTGCCCCCACGCACCACCCAACCCACCTGCTGCCCCCCGAGCAACCATTGCTGACGGACTGCTGCCACAGCAGCACCCCTCGCCTCCCGCCCTCCTCCCATCCTCGCCCCCCCCCCGGCCCCGTTGGCCAAAACCCGGCGCGCCGAGCATGGCATGTCCGTTGCAATCCCCCTGACAAGACATCCTCGCACCTGCGCGACGTATCGCGTACTTGAATCAGGAGCAACCCATGACCACCGAATTTTTCTGGCGCCTGCCACTGGGCACCGACGGTCCGCAACTGACCACCGACAAACACAACCGTGGCAACCCTCACTATCGCCCGGGCAACATCGCACCGGGGCGCTTGCCCAACGGCGAACCGGACGACTTCACCTACATCGACTACATCGCCCAAGTGGCCAAGGCCGCGGAGTTGGCGGGTTTCGAAGGGGCCTTGTTGCCCACAGGCCCCGAGCCATGGATTGTCGCAGCGGCCCTGGCCCGGGAAACCCGTCGCATCAAATTCCTGATCGCGTTCCAGGCCACCTGGACTTTGCCGGCCTACGCCGCACAACAAGCGGCCATCCTGCAAAACCTCAGTCGCGGTCGCCTGGAGTGGAACATCATCACCGGTGGTAACCCGGCCAGTCAGCGAGCCAACGGCGACTTCCTCGAACATGACCTGCGCTACAAGCGCACCGGTGAATTCCTAGACATCATCCAGGGTCTTTGGCAGAACGAGCGTTTCTCCTACGACGGCGATATCTATCAACTGGAGAACGGCGCCCTACCCCACGGGCTGCACAACGAGCGCAAACCCGGCGTGTACTTTTCCGGGTTCTCCGACGCGGCACTGGACGTGGCCGCCCGGCACGCAGACGTTTACCTGAACTGGGCCGAGCCCATCGACAAGCTCAAGCCGCATATCGAACGGGTGCGCGAACTGGCAGATAAACAAGGCCGAAGCGTGCGCTTCGGTCTCAGGGTCGACCTGTTCGCCCGGGAAACCGAAGAGCTGGCGTGGAAAGACTTGCGTCGCCAGTTCGACAAACTTGAAGGCCAGAGCAGCACCTTGGCCAAGGGTTTTACCAGCGGTTCGGATTCGGTGGGGGGTGCACGGCAAACCGCCTACCACCAGAACATCGACCGCTTCGACGATCTGATCATCGGTCCGAACCTGTGGGCCGGTTTCGCCAAAGCCAAACCGGGGCCGACCGTGGGCCTGGTGGGCAGCCACCAGAACATCGCCGAACGCCTGGCGGAGTACCGCGACGCCGGGTTCTCGACCTTCATCCTGGCGGGCAACCCGCACCTGGAAGAAGCCCTGCGCATCGGCCAGGAAGTGCTGCCGCTGGTGCACCAACGCCCTGCCGTGCAACCGGCAACTCATTTGAAGGCCAGCGCCTGAGCGCTGCGGGAGAACCCTTGATGACTCAACCCCTCGACACCCTTTGGTACACCCGCTGCCCGGTCCCCACCGGGCTGGGCATCGCCGTGCAGAAAGGCTGGCTGCAGGACACCGTCGGCGCTCTGGGCACCCAGGTACAGTCGCTGCGCGAATCCACCGACAAGGCCGTACGTGAATCGCACTTCGACCACACCCTGCGCAACTCGGTACGCCACGGCGGCAACATTCCGGCCATCTGGGCCAGGGCCCAAGGCCGGGAAACACGGGTGATTGGCCTGTCCTGGGCCGATGAAGTGCAACTGATCCTGACGCGCGCAGACAGTGGCATCAAAACCGTGAAGGACCTCAAGGGACGGCGTTTCGGTTTGCCCGACTGGGCCGGCGCGCAAATCGACTTCACGCGGGCCCAGGCCCTGCGCGGGCTGGAAAACGCCCTGATACTGGAGGGCCTGCAGGTCGGCGATGTGCAACTGGTGAACTTCCGCTATGAAGGCACCTTCAGCGATCCGCAGGTCAGCACCGTAAACGGCACGCCGGTCAGTCCACAGCGGGTCGAGGGACGCAACCTGGAATTGGTGGGCCTGCTGCGTGGCGAGGTCGATGCCATCTTCCTCAAAGGCGCCAGCGCCGCGCGGCAGGCCCATGAGTTCGGCCTGCATACCGTCATCGACACCGGCTCACACCCCGAGCCCCTGATTCGCAGCAACAATGGCACCCCTCGCACGCTGGCCGTGGACCTGAACCTGCTGGATAACCACTTCGATATCGCCACCGGCATTCTCGATGCCGTACAGCGCGCCGAACAGTGGGCCCACACCCATCCCGAAGAGACCCGCCGCTACCTGGCCCGCGAAACCAACAGTAGCGAGTACTGGGTCAGCGCCGCTTATGGCAACGATGCTCATCTGCGCTTGCGCACCGAACTGGATGAACAGGCCATCGACGCCCTGCAGGACTTCACCCACTTCCTGCATCGCTGGCGCTTCATCCCGACAAGCTTCGATGTGCGCGACTGGATCGACCCTCGACCGCTGCACGCGTTGCTGCAAACAAACACCGCACTGGCAGGCTAACCCGCCAGGCTTCATGGATTGGCACTGAAGGACTTTATGAGCAAACCACTCGATACGCTTTGGTATACCCATAGCCCTGTTCCCACGGGGCTTGGCATCGCCGTGCAATCCGGTCGACTGGCGCAAGCCTTTCAGCCGTATGGCACCAATATCCAATCCCTGCGCGAATCCAGTGAACGGGAAGTGCGCGAAGCCCACTACGACCATCACCTGAAAAACTCGGTCCGTCACGGCGGCAATATCCCGGCCATCTGGGCCTATGCCAGCGGCGTTCAAACCCGAGTACTGGGGTTGTCCTGGAGTGACGAGGTGCAGTTGATCCTGACCACGGCGGAAAGCGGTGTGAAGAGCATTCGCGACTTGAAGAACCGCCGCTTCGGGCTGCCGAAATGGGCCAACGTGCAGATCGACTTCACTCGCGCCCAGGCCCTGCGCGGCCTGGAAAACGCCCTCAAGCTCGAAGGCCTGGACGTGTCCGATGTCGAGCTGGTGGACTATCCCTATGGCGGCACCTACAGCGACGACCAGAAACAGCATGTCTACGGCTCGGAGGTCAACCTCGGGGTCACGCGCGTCAGCCGTCGCAACAACGAACTGATCGGCTTGTTGCGCGGCGACATCGACGCGATTTTTCTCAAGGGCGCACACGCCGTGCACCTGGCCAATGAATTCGGCTTGCAGGTGGTCGTCGACACCGGCTCCCACCCTGACCCGCTGATTCGCTCGAACAACGGCACGCCACGGACCCTGACCGTCGACACCCACCTGCTGCATGAGCATTTCGACGCCAGCGTGAAAATCGTTGATACCGTGCTGCGCACCGAGCAATGGGCCTGGGCCAATCCGGACGAAACCCGGCGTTTTCTGGCCCGGGAACTGAACACCAGCGAGTACTGGGTCGCCGCCGCGTACGGCGAAGACGCTCATCGGCGTTTGCGCACGACGCTGGATGCACGATCCATTGAAGCCTTGCAGGATTTCACTGACTTCCTGCATCGCTGGGACTTTATTCCACGGCGTTTCGATGTGCGCGACTGGATTGATTTCAGCGTGCTGGAAAAGGTCATCGGCTCGACCTCACGCCTGGCGGTTTGAAATTTTTATCGCCGGTGACGACGCCATCGCCGACAAGCCGGCTCCTACAGAATACGTTCCGCTTCGACGCAAAAACCTGTAGGAGCCGGCTTGCCGGCGATGGCGTCCGCAAGGCCAATGAGTTGCTGGCCAGGCAACACTCCCCCGCTCAAATCCTGCTGCTCCAGCAACACCCGCCAAGCAACTTCTGCTGAATGTCTGACAGGCTCTTCGCAGCCAACTGGATCCAACTAATAAATTCAGGAAAAAAGGCTTTTAGCCAAACTCATACAAACATTAATTTCTATGTTTTTCATAAACTTAACAAAACTAACACGCTCAAAAAAACATTTGGCACGATCTCTGCTCTACCCCCTCTAGTGAAACTTTATTGGGGGAGACTTAAATGCATAAACTTAATCCAATCACCAAAAGTATCTGGCTAACCTTGTTACTTGCCGGGGGCGGTGTCAGCGAGGGATTGCTGGCGGCAGAGTCCACCGAGGTCGACAGCAGCAAGACCGCTGCCGAGCCTTCACTCAAGACCGTGACCGTCACCGCTCAACACCGTGAAGAAACCCTGCAGGAGATCCCGATAGCGGTGTCGGCGATACAGGGCACCAGCCTCGTCGCCGATGGCGCGCGCAACATGGGTGACATCACGACATTCGTTCCCAACGTTTCGGCGAAAAACCCGGACGGCGATGGCCGGCCCCGTTGGTACATCCGCGGCCTCGGCACGGGTGATACGGGCGCTGCAACCGTTTTCCCGGTGGGGATCTACGCCGATGATGTGTATCTGAACGCACCGATTGCCGGCGGCGGGCCGCTGTTCGACCTGGAGCGCATTGAAATCCTGCGGGGGCCGCAAGGTACGCTGTACGGCAAGAACACCACCGCAGGCGCGGTGAATGTCATCTCGAAAAAACCGACTTTCGACACCGACGGCTACGGCACGATCGGGTTTGGCACCAAGAACGAACGCATCGTCACCGGCGCTCTGGGGGGAGCGCTGGTGGATGAGAAACTCGCGGCGCGGGTCGCGCTTTACTCCGAGGAACGTGACGGTTACCAGGAGAACCTGGTCGACGACAACACCTATGGCGACGTGAACAAGAAAGCCGTCCGCCTGCAGTTTCTTGCTCAGGTGAACGACGATCTCGAGGCGTTGCTGAAGGTTCACAGCCGCGAATTCAAAGGCGACGGCAGCAACGGCTCGCTCACGGTCGGGCGTTACTACAACGTTGGCTACGAAAGACCCAATGGGCGCGATATCGCAATCAACGTCAATGAAGACTCCAAGCTCAATCACGACGGCACCTCACTGACCCTGAACTGGCACCTGGGTGACTACACCCTGACCTCCATCAGTGCCTATGACTACCTTCGCAACCAGGCGACCAGCGACGCCGACTACACGCCTTTTGAGGTCAACGGCGCAGCAATCACCGACAACAAATACGCTCAATACTCCCAGGAACTGCGGCTGGCATCGCCGCAACAGGAAACCCTGCGCTGGCTGTTGGGCGCTCATTACTTCCACGAGGACCTCGACAGCTCTGCGCAGCGTATTGTCACACCGGGCCCGACACCTAACGGCACCGGTTCCAACCAGATCGGCGGCGTCACCGACTTTCGTGACCTGAGCTATGACCACAAGACCGACAGCTACGCGCTGTTCGGCAACCTGACCTACGACTTCACCGATGATTTCAGCGTGACGGGCGGCCTGCGCTGGACCCAGGAAAAGAAAGACATCGACCTCGACCTGACGCAACTGACCCGCATCACGGCCAACGGCCCGCTGGTGCCGCTGCGTGGCGTCGGCACCAACGGTAATCGTCAGGAAGACAAGGCCTGGGACGCCTGGACCTATGACCTGACGCCCGAGTACCGGATCAACGACAACGTCCGGGTATTCTTCCGTTATGCCCACGGTTTCCGTTCCGGTGGGTTCAACACCGGCCTGTCCACCAGCCTTTCACAGCTGACCACGGTGGACCCGGAACAACTCGACGCCTACGAACTCGGCCTCAAATCCGAGTGGTTCGACCATCGCCTGACGGCCAACGCCAACCTCTTCTATTACGATTATTCGGATATTCAGGTGAACCTGCTGACGGTCAACAACGGTGTACTCACCACGGCACTGACCAACGGCGCCAAGGGTAAGGTCAAGGGTGCCGAACTGGAGCTTGAAGCCCAGCCGACTGACTTCCTGCACCTGCGTGCCGCAGTGTCCTTCCTCGACACCGAATACACCGATTTCAAGAACACCAACCCCAACACCGGGGTCGTCACGGGTGATTACAGCGGCAACAGCTTCGTACGCTCGCCGCGCAATGTGGTCGCGCTCGGTGCCGACTACACCTTCCCGCTGGAAGTCGGCGGCAAGCTGGTGGCTGGCGGCGACGTGAGTTTTCGCGACAAGGAATACTTCCTCGCTGACCGCCAGAGCAGTGCGGACAAGACCCTCAGCCAGCCGCACTACACCCTGGCCAACACTCGCCTGACCTGGTTCAGCCCGGATGAAAAACTCAGCGTCACCGGTTACGTGAACAACGTCACCGACCGTCGCTATCAGGTTCACGGTCGTCCGAACGGGACACTGGGCCAATACGTCATCACCTACGGCGACCCACGTACCGTCGGCCTGAGCGTGACCAGCCGCTTCTGATCTCACGCATAACCCTGTAGGAGCCGGCTTGCCGGCGATGAGGGCCACAAGCCTTGCATCGTTCTGGAGGCCGCCATCGCTGGCAAGCCAGCTCCTACAAAGCCTTGTCTGAAAGGAATCTTTTTATGCTCCAACGTACTCCGTTGGCCGGCGCTATCGCGCTGGTCATTGGCAGCCTTGCCGTGCCTGTCGTGGCTGCCGAAAGCCAACCCGCCGCCAACAGCGATCCCCTGGACACAGTGGTGGTGCTCGGGACCCGGCGCAGCGATCTGACCGCGCTGGAAAGCGCCTCGCCGATTGACGTGCTGTCCGCTGAGCAGCTCGAAGAAACCGGTGCCAGCGATTTGTCCGGTGCCCTCACCGCCCTGTCACCGTCGTTCACCTATCCGCAGTCCCCTCAGGGCGCCTTTGCCGGTTCCATCGCCCAGGGCGCGTCGTTGCGGGGCCTGGCATCCGATCAGGTGCTGGTGCTGGTCAACGGCAAGCGCCGCCACACCAGCGCCAACGTCACCCGCCAGAGCCTGGTCAACGGGCGTGGCGCGGCAGCGGTCGACTTGAGCCTGATTCCCCTGAGCTCGATCCAGCGAGTGGAAATCCTGCGCGACGGCGCGGCGGCCCAGTACGGCTCGGACGCCATCGCCGGGGTCATCAACATCGTACTCAAAGAGAACGACAACGGTGGCAACCTCGGTTATCGCTTCGGCGGCTACGACAAGGGCGACGGCATCCAGCGCAAACTCAGCGGCTGGAAAGGCATCGCCCTGCCCAACGACGGCTTCCTGACCCTGAGTTTCGATGCCGGCAATCAAGACCCGGCCAGCGACACCAACCCGGACAACCGGATTTTCTACCCCGGCTCCACCAGCATCAACACGCCCCGCGAGCAGAACAACCGCTATCGCACCTGGCGCTGGGGCTCGGGCAATGTGTCGGACCAGTACAATGTCGCCGCCAACAGTGAAATCGGCATTGGCGACGGTCTGACGGCCTACGGCTTTGCCACCTATTCCCACAAGAACACCGATGCCGAAGGCTTCTTCGACCCGCCCACGACCTTGCGCAACAACTACAGCAGCACCGCATTGCAGCGCTTCCCGGACGGCCGTGTACCGATCACCCGTTACTCGCTGGAAGACTATGCGTTGACCGGCGGACTGCGCTACGAAGATGAACAACTGGGCACGTTCGATTTCGCCGTCAACCATGGCGACAACACCCTGAAGTCCACCGACCGCAACGCCATCAACCCCAGTTGGGGTGTGAACAGCCCGGAAAAGATCTTTACCGGCGAACGCGACGCCGACCAGACCAACGTCACCCTCGATTGGGTGCGGGACTTCCCGACGGACCTGTTGTTCAAACCACTGACACTGTCCGCCGGCGTGGCGTGGCGACGGGAGAACTACGAGCTGAGCCCGGGCGAGGCCGCTGGCTGGCAAAACGGCCCGCTCTTCAACACGGTCGACCCCGTTACCCG
The DNA here is from genome assembly GCF_002934665.1 of Pseudomonas laurylsulfatiphila. GTDB lineage: Bacteria > Pseudomonadota > Gammaproteobacteria > Pseudomonadales > Pseudomonadaceae > Aquipseudomonas > Aquipseudomonas laurylsulfatiphila. The sequence goes on from NZ_NIRS01000002.1 coordinate 808,994, forward strand.
CCGGCGCATCCCGGGTTACTACTCGGGCATCACCCAGGTCGATGCCGCCTCACTGGACCGCAACGTGGCGGGCGCCTATGTCGACGTCGAAGGCCAGGTCACCGAGAAATTCCAGGCCGGTGTCGCCGTCCGTTCCGAGCACTACTCGGACTTCGGCGACACCACCAACGGCAAACTCTCCCTGCGCTACGACTTCACCCCGCAGATCGCCGCCCGGGCCACCGCCAGCACCGGTTATCGTGCGCCATCCCTGGTGCAGAGCGGCTTGTCCTCGTTCAGCGTGCAAGTGGTCGAGCAACCGCCTGGCAGCGGTAACTTTGTCGAAGTGCAGCAACGTACGTTGCGCGCCAACAGCCCGGAGGCCGCGCTGCTGGGAGGGACGTCGCTCAAACCGGAAGAATCCACCAGCTATTCCCTGGGCCTGGTCTGGCGCCCATTGGCCAATGCATCGGTGACGCTGGACGCCTACCGCATTGATATCGACAACCGCATCACCCTCTCCGACCAGTTGCCCGCGTCGGTGGTGTCGCCGATTTTCGCCGGTACCCCTTACGCGAACATCCAGAGTGCGGCCTTCTACACCAACGTGGCCGACACCCGCACCGACGGTGTCGAACTGGCCAGCAACTATCAACTGGACCTGCAGCAATGGGGACGCCTGAACCTGAATGCCGGCGTGAGCCACAACAACACCCGAATCACCGCCCTGCGTGACGTCGGCAACATCAAGGGCTCGCAGATTGTCGGCCGCACCACCCAAGGCCTGATCGAGGACGGCACGCCCCACTCCAAGCTGATCCTCAGCGCCAACTGGCTGTATGACGGTTGGGGCGTCACCCTGTCCCAGCGCCGCTATGGCGAATGGAAAAGTCTCAACTCGACCAACCCGAACCTGGACCAGACCTACAGCCCGCAATGGGTGACGGACCTGGACTTGTCGTACACCTTCGACAAAGCACTGAAGGTGTCCGTGGGGGCGATCAACCTCTTCGATACCCATCCGGACAAGGCTGACGGGGCGCAGTTGTACGGCGTGCCGAAGTATTCGATCACCAGTCCTGAGGGTGCCCAGGGCGCGTTCTACTACACCAGCGTCAGTTACGACTTCTGAGTGGACTGCTGCCGGGGTGTTGCCCTGGCAGCAGCGGGTGTTGGTCAAGCACCAATTCATGAGCACCCCACCCTGTAGGAGCCGGCTTGCCGGCGATGGCGGTCCATGGGATTTGCGGCGCCACACACACCGCCATCGCCGGCAAGCCGGCTCCTACAGATTTAAACCGCCCGATTCCACCGCGCTGGCACAGCTCTTGCGATACCCCTTCGGTACTTCGCCGAAATAAGAACTGCCATGCGTACTCAACGTCTGCTGTCTTGCCTGACCTGGCTCATCTCCCCTGTTGCCCTGTTGTTGCTGTGGGCAGTGGTGGCCGACGCCGGGATTTTTCCGCGCAACCTGCTGGTTCCTCCCGCTCAGGTGTGGCGGACCTTCGAAGCGTTGTCGGCCAGTGGCGAGCTGCTCGAGCACCTGCTCAACAGCCTGTCGCGCCTGGGGCTGGGGTTCGGCATCGGCTCACTGTGCGGGCTGGCATTCGGCGTGCTCATGGCCTTGTCGAAAAACGTCGAGATCTACTGCTCGCCGCTGTTTCACACCTTGCGTCAGATCCCCAGCATCGCCTTGATCCCGATGTTCGTGCTGCTGTTCGGCATCGATGAAACCTTCAAGATCATCATCGTTGCCAAGACCGCTTTCTTCCCGGTCGCGCTGGCGGCCAGCGAAGGCGTCAAAGCCATTCCGCGCAGTTATTTCGAAGTCGCGGATGTGTATCGCCTGCGCTGGCCGACGTTCGTCCGGGAAATCGCCCTGCCCGCTGCCGCGCCCCCGATCATCACCGGTTTTCGCATCAGCCTGACCCGCGCCTGGGTGGTGCTGGTGGCCACCGAGTTGCTCGCCGCCGACAGTGGCCTGGGACAGATGATCGAAATGAGCCGGCAGATGCTGCGCATCGATGTGGTGATGGTCGGGATTGTGGTGACCGGTCTGATCGGTTTCGCCCTGGATTTCAGCTTTCGCCAACTGGAACAGCGACTGTTCCGCTGGCAGACCCGCTAGGAGCCTTCGATGTCTGGACTTATTGCCAAATCCCGCGGCCTGTTGTTGCCGCTGTTGTTGATCGGCGGTTGGGAGTACCTGTCTCGCCAGGGCGCGGCGGGGGCTTACGCCTTTGTGCCGCTGTCGACCATAGGCGCTGCCTTGCTCGAGTTGCTGGCCAACGGCGAACTGCTGGTGAACCTGTTGGCCAGCCTGACGCGCACCAGCGTCGGCCTGGCGCTGGGGATTTTTTTCGGGATTCTGCTGGGCGTGCTGATGGCGCTGTCAGGACCGGCCAATCGATTGATCGGGCCGCTTTTTCATTCGATCCGCCAGGTACCGATGCTCGGCTGGATTCCACTGATTGCCATGTGGTTCGGCAACGGCGAGTTTTCCAAGGTGCTGATTGTAAGTCTGGCGGCTTTCTACCCCATGGTGCTCAACACGTACCAGGGCTTCAGCCATGTAGAGCTGCGCTATCGCGAGGTCGGCCAGGTGCTGGTGTTGAGCCGCTGGCAGCGGTTGCGCCATGTGCTGTTGCCGGCGGCGCTGCCGAGCATCGCCACCGGTGTGCTGCATGCGCTCGCGTTTGCGTGGGTCACGGCGGTGGGCAGCGAGTTATTCCTGTCGTCCGGCGCCGGCCTGGGCAACCTGATGATGAACGCCGAGGCCGGCTCACGCATGGAGGTCATTGTCCTCAGTGTGCTGTGCATCGGTCTGTGCGGTTACTTGATGACCCTGCTATTCACCCTTCTTAGCCGCCATTTGCTGCGCTGGCGCAACATTCGTTGAAAGGCCACTCCATGAACGCAATTGCCCAACATGTCCTGCCACACAGCACCCCGACACAGTCCGGTGCGCTGCACATTCGCGGCCTGAGCAAAGCCTATCGGATCGAAGGCCAGCCCTTGCCGGTGCTGCGCAGCATCAACCTCGACGTACGCCCCGGCGAGTTCGTCAGCATCGTGGGGGCCAGCGGCTGCGGAAAATCCACGCTGCTGCGGCTCATCGTCGGGCTGGAGGCCGACTATGAAGGTGACATCCTGCTGGATGGCAAGCGGGTCGTGGCCACCAGCCTGGAGCGCGGGATCGTGTTTCAGGATCACCGTTTGTTTCCGTGGATGACCCTGAGCCAGAACATTGCCCTGGCCTTGAAAAACCACTCGCTGTCACAAGCGGAAAAGGACCGGCTGGTGGCCGAGCACATTGCCCTGGTCAACCTGGATGGCTTTGAAAATGCCTACCCGCACCAGTTGTCCGGTGGCATGGCGCAACGGGCAGCCATTGCCCGGGCACTGATCAACAAACCCAAAGTGCTGTTGCTCGACGAACCCCTCGGTGCGCTCGACGCGTTGACCCGGGTACGCCTGCAACACGAGTTGCAGCGCATCTGGGTGCAACAACGCTGCACCGTCATCATGGTCACCCACGACATCGAGGAAGCCCTGTACCTGGGTGACCGGGTGATCGTCATGGACGCCCATCCGGGACGGATCAAACACGAAATCAGGGTCGACCTGCCCCATCCCCGGGACCGGGCGTCAACCGTGCTGCAAGGCTACAAGGAACAACTGCTGGAAGAGCTGGTGGGACATTGAGACCCGGACCGCTCCATCGAGGCATGGAAAAAACACAGGATTCACAGGAGTAAACAAATGGGCAATGTCCAAAGCCCCGCCAGTCTGCCGCGGGTATTGCAGAGTCCGGCCCTCGGTGAGCTGCTCAACCTTGGCCGGGTATTTCGAGAGCCCCTGGCACTGTCGCGCCTGCACAGCACCCCCAAACGGGTGTTGAGTCGACGCGAGGTGGTCTTGCTGGGAGTGTTGGCGCTGGTGCTGCATGGCGCGGTGATTGTCTGGGTCAGCCAGGCACCCACGCCGCAACTGCCCGTCGTGCCCCCGGAAATTCCGCCGATGACCATCGAGTTCTCGCAGCCGGCGCCACCCGTTGTCGAACCGCCTCCGCCCGAGCCGGTGGTCCAACCCGTGGTGGAGCCGCCTCCTCCGGTGGAGGATGAACTGGCCGTGAAGCCGCCACCGCCCAAGCCGATCCCCAAGCCCAAGCCTGTGGTCAAGCCTGTGCCTAAACCGGTGGCCAAACCCGTGACGCAGCAGCCTGCCCCACCCGCGCCGCCACAACCCGTGGCCGCTGCGCCAACACCGGCGGCACCGCCTGCGCCAGCACCGGTCACTCCGGCTTCGGCAACTGCCGGTTACCTGCATAACCCGGCACCGGAATACCCGTCCCAGGCCATGCGCCGTGGCTGGCAAGGCACGGTCTTGCTGCGCGTGCATGTGTTGGCCAGCGGAAAGCCCGGAGAAATCCAGATTCAGAAAAGCAGTGGCCGCGATTCACTGGACGACGCCGCACTGGCCGCCGTGAAACGCTGGAGCTTCGTCCCGGCCAAGCAAGGCGACGTCGCCCTGGATGGCTGGGTCAGCGTGCCCATCGACTTCAAAATCAAGTAATACAACCCTACGAGACCCCGCGGGCTACCTGACAAAAGGCGCATCGCTACAACCGATCTACTGCCTTGTTGGAGCACGACCATGAATCTACTCACCTCCCCCTTCGAATCCATCGAACACGCCGTCATCTGGCTGTTGATCGTATTCTCCGTCGCCACCTGGGGCCTGGCCTTGCTCAAGGGCTTGCAGTTCACCCGGCTCAAGGCGCAGGACCGCAAATTCCACAAGCAATTCTGGGCCGCTTCGAGCCTTGAATCGGCCGCTGATTTCGCCCACAACCTGCCTGGCGCTGCCGCCCGCGTTGCGCTGGCCGGTTACCACGCCATCCAGACCGGTGACAGTCAGAGCGCCGACCTCAGCCAGTCGATCAATCATCAGGACCGCCTTGAGCGCGCATTGCGCCAGCAGATCGTGCGTGAACGGCGCTCGCTGGAAACAGGCTTGGCAATCCTCGCCAGTATCGGCAGCACCTCGCCCTTCATCGGCCTCTTCGGCACCGTTTGGGGGATCATGTCCGCGTTGAAAGGGATCAGTGCGGCAGGCTCGGCAAGCCTGGAAACCGTAGCGGGCCCCATCGGCGCCGCACTGGTCGCCACTGGCGTCGGTATTGCGGTCGCCGTGCCGGCGGTGCTGGTCTACAACTATTTCCTGCGCCGCCTGAAGTTGACGGCAGCAGACCTGGATGACTTTGCACACGACTTCTACAGCCTGGCGCAGAAACATGCGTTCCGCGTGCTGCTGAGCCCGGTCGCGGGCAAGTCCGGCGCCCACGCCGCCGGGCAGAAAATCAAGGAGGCGTCCTGATATGGCCTTCTCGACACAGGACAACGATGAAGTGCTCAGCGAGATCAACGTCACGCCCCTGGTGGACGTGATGCTGGTGCTGCTGGTGGTGTTCATCGTCACCGCGCCACTGCTGACCAATGCGATTCCGATCAACTTGCCCAAGACCGAAGCCGTGGCGCCGGTGGAGCAGAAAGATCCGCTGGTGGTGAGCATCGACGGCGCCGGCAAGCTGTTCATCAACAAGGATGAAATCCAGCCGGACTTGCTGGAATTCAACTTGCAGGCGGCAAAGGCCAAGGACCCGGAAGTCCGCGTGCAATTGCAGGCCGATGACGGCGTGAACTACGGTGAAGTGGCGCGCGCCATGGCGTCCATTGAGCGGGCGGGGATTACCAAACTGTCGGTGATCACCGCGAGGTAAACCTCACACGGTCACTGCAGGAGCCCGGCTTGCCGGCGATAGCGGTCTACAGGGCCTCATCGCTGGCAAGCCAGCTCCTACAGGTATGGGGGGAGCTCAGCAATGGGCGCCGGCATGTTCCAGGCGATGGAACAAGCGGTTGAAATACACCAGGCTGTCGCGTGGTTCGCGCACCCCGACCTTCGTCAGTTCCACGAACATCACCGAGTGCGAGCCCACTTCCTTGCACTCGCTGATGCGCCCTTCCAGCTGCACCAGGGCATCGCGCAGTACCGGCACGTCGGCCGCGCCGTCGTCCCACAGGTCCCAGGCGAAGCGCTCGGCCATCGGCACCTGGGTCATGCCGGCGAAGTGTCGGGCCAGTTCTTCCTGTTCGCCACACAGCACGTTGACGCACAAGTGGCCGTTGGTGCGGAACACGTCGTGGGTGGCGCTGTTGCGGTTGACGCACACCAACACGGTGGGCGGCGAATCGGTCACCGAGCACACGGCGCTGGCGGTGATGCCGCAGCGCCCGCCGGGGCCGTTGGTGGTAATGATGTTCACCGCCGCAGGCAGCTGCGCCATGGCGTTGCGAAAGTCGATTTGCTGCTGGCTCAGGTCGGCCATGTCGATGCCCCTTCCTTCAGGAGGACCGCCATCTTGCGGCCCGTAGGTGATGGAACAAGACTAAGGCTGCCAGCGCGGCACAACCATTCTGACGATCCCCATGGCAGGGTTGGGTTTCCGCTAGTCGACTAGGTGGTTTCTTTATCGCAAGGGCCGGCCACAGTGGGTATTCTGCTGACTGGCTCCACAAAGACGAGCCGATGCGTGCCGCGCGTTCGCGTGCGAAAACAATAATTAGAAAACTTTCGTGGCAGCCCCCGATGGAAACCCGCAAACCGATTGTTTATATCGTTGACGACGACAAGGACCTGCGCACTTCGCTGGCCTGGTTGCTGGAGTCGGTCAGCGTGCAGGCGCAGTGCTTTGCCGGCGCCGAAGAGTTCCTCAGCCAGTACGACCCCAAACAGCCCGCCTGCCTGGTGCTCGACGTGCGCATGCCGGAGACCAGCGGTTTCCAGTTGCAGGAAATCCTCAACCAGCGCGGCAGCACCCTGCCGACCATCTTCGTCTCGGCCCATGGCGACATCCCGATGTCGGTCACGGCGATGAAGAACGGCGCGCTGGACTTCGTCGAGAAGCCCTACAACCCGCAACAGATGATCGACCGCATCCAGGCCGCGCTGAAGACCGCCGTGCACGCCCAGGCCGATCAGCAACAGCGTCAGAACCTGCAGGGCAAACTGGCGTTGCTGACCAGCCGTGAGCGGGAAGTGTTGATGCTGGTGATCGATGGCAAGGCCAGCAAAGTGATCGCGCGGGAGCTGAACATCAGCGTGAAGACCGTTGACGTGCACCGCACCAAGATCAAGGAAAAGATGGGTGTGACCAGCATCGCCATGCTGGTGCGCGAGGTGCTGCATTTGCCGGTGGACGAGCCGGCGCGGCATTGAGCATTCTGTATTCGCTGAAGATCCCTGTAGGAGCTGCCGAAGGCTGCGATCTTTTGATCTTCTAAAGAGCAAGATCAAAAGATCGCAGCCTTCGGCAGCTCCTACAGGGGGGGCGGGGTCAGGTGTGGCTATAGCGCTTGCGATAAGCACCCGGTGACACGCCGAAGCGCGATTTGAAGGCCGACGAGAAGTAGCTCGAATCCGAGAAGCCCCAGGCATAACACAGCGCCGAAAGCTTCTGCTCGACATCGGCGCGGCGCAGGTTTTCGGCGCAAAAGTCCAGGCGACGGTGCTTGATGTACTGCGCCACCACCAGGCCGCGCTTGGAGAACATCCGGTACAGGCCGCGCACGGAAATTCCGACTTCACGGGCGATCAATTCAGGGCACAGTTCTTCGTCGCTGAGGTGCGCATCAATGAACGCGATGATCTTGCGGAACTGCCGCTCATGGGGATCGGCCGCGCTGTCCCGGGCGCTGATACCCGGCAACAACAAACTGGCCAGGGCATCGAGCACGGCCTCGCTTTCCTGCATGTCCAGCCCTTCCTGCTGGCGAGTCTCCAGCACCAGCTTGTTGGCCATCGCCGCCAGCGGGCTGCTGGCCGCAATGCGGGTGGCGCAGTTGACGGCATTGAAGTGCGAACCCCGCTCGACCACCTGGCGCGGAAGAATCAGCGACAGCTGTCGGCAATCGTCGTGGTAGGTCATGTCGCTCGGACGGCTGGCGTCGATCAGCGCGATGTCGCCACAACCCAGTTGCGCGCGGTTGTCGCCCTGCTCCAGCTGTGAACTGCCACGCATCTGGAACACGGCGTAGTAGTGGCCGTCGTTGCTGGTGCTGACGTCCTTGCTGGTGCGATACAAATGCACGTGCGCCATGTCGACCACACTGAGGTTGATAGCACCGCTGCGGAATTCCGCCAGTTCGCCGTAGAAATCAGTGTCCAGCGCCCGCGCGTCGAAACGCCCACAGGCCTGGTTCACCTGGCTCAACCAACTTTCGAACGCCTCGTTGCGCACCGTCGATGCTGTAATCATGTCCGCAAAGCCTCACGTTTTTGTTGTTATTTTTCGACCGCTTCATCGAGCGGTTCGTCAAAACCGTTGTGTCTGTAGCCATCGCCTCCCTCGACGGCCGCCGGGCGCCCATTCAACAGGCTCCGGCGCACGCTTTCCAGCCTTCCCGAGGCTTAAATGTCCAATACCAGACGAGCGGAAAGCGCCCGTGATACACAGGCGCAGATCTGCTTGTTGGACGCCTTTTCCTTGTTCGACAGGCAGTTGTCGCGGTGCTCCGGTACGCCATCCAGCACTTCGACGATGCAGGTGCCGCAAATACCTTCGCGGCATTCGGTGTCGATGTCGCAACCATGGGCCTGCAGCACGTCGACCAGACTGGCGTCGGCCGGCACATGCAGCACCACGCCGGAACTGGCCAGCTGCACTTCGAAACCGCCGGCCGGGGCGCTGTTGGCCGCCGGGTCCGCCGCGAAGTGTTCGAGGTGAATGGCCTCATCCGGGTGACTGCGCGAAGCCACCGCCACCACTGTGTTCATGAAGGGTGCCGGGCCGCAGGTGTAGACATGGGCGGCGCTGCCGGCGCGCTCCAGGCATGCGCTTAATGCACCGTCCAGGTCCGCGGGTTCCACACCGTAGTGAAACTCCACGTGATCGGCAAAACGGGTCGCCAACAGCTCGGTAAACGCGGCGTACTGCGCCGAACGGGCGAAATAATGCAGGCGATACGGCTGGCCGCTTTCCGCCAGTTTGTAGGCCATGCTCAGCAGCGGCGTGACACCGATACCGGCGGCGAACAACAGGTGTTCACAGGCACTTTCATCGAGACGGAACAGGTTGCGCGGCGCGCCCATCTCCAGCTCCATGCCCTCCTCGACCTGCTCGTGCAACGCCAGCGAACCGCCGCGTGACTGCGCTTCTTTCTTCACCGCCACCAGGTACGCACGGCGATCCTGGGGCGGGCTGCACAGCGAATACTGGCGGGTCACCCCGGTCGGCCCGGTCAGGTCGACGTGGGCACCCGGTTCATAGGTGTCGAGCGGCTGGCCGTCACTGCGCACGAGGCGAAAGGAGCGGATATCCAGCGCTTCGTCGACGATCCTTTCGATCTTCACCTTCATCATTGCATCACCTGAATACACTTGGTTGGGTTTAACTACACCCCCCTGTAGGAGCTGCCGAAGGCTGCGATCTTTTGATTTTGTTTTTTAAAATCAAGATCAAAAGATCGCAGCCTTCGGCAGCTCCTACAGAGGGGGGGTGTGTTGTTTAGCGCATGAACAAGCCGCCGTTGATGTCCCAGCACGCGCCCGTGACGGAGGCGGCGTTGTCGGCGATCAGCAGCAACACGCTGTCGGCGATGTACGATGGATCGCCGAGGGTGCCGGCCGGGATCATTTTCAGGATCTGCTCCAGACGCTCCGGCGCCACGGTTTCGCGCACCACCGGCAAGTCCAGCGGACCTGGCGAGATGCTGTTGACCGTCACCCCTTGCGGCGCCAGTTCACGGGCGAAAACCTTGGTCAGGGTCGCCACGCCGCCCTTGGCCGCCGCGTAGTGCGCGCCGGTGGCGGTACCGCCGTTCTGCCCGGCCAGCGACGCGATGTTGACGATGCGCCCGAAGCCACGCTCGGCAAAGTGCGCGCCGAACACCTGACAGGCCACGAAGGTGCCGCGCAGGTTGATCGCCATCGACTCGTCGAACTCTTCTGGCGTGATGTCCATCAGCGCCGCGACTTTCGACACGCCGGCGTTGTTCACCAGAATGTCGGTGCCGCCCCACTGCTCAACGAGCAGGTCGCGGGCACGCTGGAAGTCGGCCTTGCTGCGCACATCCAGCTCGATGGCCATGGCGCTGGCGCCGCTGCCGTCGAGTTGCAAAGCCAGTTGCTGCACGCCGTCGAGGCGCACATCCGCCAAGGCGACGCGATAACCTGCCGCGTGCAGACGGCGGGCGATGCACTCGCCCAGCCCGCGCGAGGCACCCGTTACGAGGGCTACTCGACTCATGTGGGTACCCTCACAAAAGGAAGCCGAGCGCGCTCAGGCTGTCGGTGGAGTTGATCAGGCGCACCACCTTGCGTTCCAGGGTCGGCACGCCGTCGGTGAAGCGGATGCGGTGGTTCAGGTCGGCCACGAATGGCGTGTGCACGCCGCGCTTGTAGGCGTACAGCAACTGCGCGGAATTCACTTCGACGATGTCACCGGCCGCTTCCACCAGACGGAAACGCGAGACGGTGCGAATGGTTTTCGCCGCGTCCACCGCCGACGGCGAGAAGCCGGCGCTCAGGCGTTCGATGCGCAGGGCACGCATGCGTGCATCGTCGTAGGCGTAGTTGAGGGTCGCTTCGAAATCTTCGGTGTCCGGGTCGATCGGCACGATGTACTTGCCGCTGTCGCTCCACAGCGTGGCCCATTCGGCATAGTGCTTGTGGTCGAGCAGCTCGGCTTCGCGCCAGATGAATTCGATGGCCTGGGCCAAGGGACCTGCAAAACCGTTCAGGGTGTCGTGATTGCTCATTGGCTCATCATCCTTTTCCACATGTCGTAGGCACCGCGCATGCCGCCTTCGTCGGTGGCGTGGCTGACCTTGTCGCCGTTTTCAGCGGTGATTTCGCGGTTCAGGCCGCGGTTGACCAGGATCGGCGCGTCGACGCCGGCATACGAGCCGCGCTGCACGCGGTCCCAGGCTTCGGCATCGTCAGGGCTGCCGAAACCGAACGGGCCCTGGAAGTGTTCGTGGATGCGCATGCGTTCGCGGTTGGCGATTTCCGGGCCGCCGTCCATGCCGAGGGCCACGTGACGGATCTCGGTTTCGGTGACTGACACCGGGCGCAGCACGCGGAAGAACGACATCGACATCGCCACGTTGGGGAACAGGTTCAGGTTGAAACCGGCGCCGTGCAGCGAGCGCACGATGCGACGCACCTGATCGGCCGGCAGGGTTTTCGACAGCTCTTCGGTGACGTGGGCGAAGCGTTCCTGCAACTGTTCGGTGCCGTCGTCGTGATCCAGGTCGACGTGCTCCGGCACCATCACCATCACGCTGTGGCCGTTGCCCAGGGAGTGGGTCACGGCTTGTTCGTCGGTCATGAACGAGAGCATTTCCGAGGTTTCTTCGTCCACCGATGACATGAATGACTTGTGCACGATGGGGAAGTGATAACCGTCGGTGGTGTTTTCCAGCTGGATCTTCCAGTTGCCCTTGAAGCTGAACTTGTGTTCGCCCTGGGTCTTGATCGGGTAGCCGGCGCCCTGCTTCATGAACAGGTCCATCCAGTGTCTGGCGCCGCCGAGGAAGTCTTCCAGCGGTTCGATCTCGTCGTTGTAGCTGGCGAAGACCATGCCGGCGTAGCTTTCGACGCGCAGGCTGGTCAGCGGCAGTTCGGACTTTTCCAGGATGCCTTCGTAACCGTCCGGATACGGCAACGCCCGCAGCTTGCCGTCCAGGCCATAGGACCAGCTGTGGTACGGGCAGGTGAAACCGGTGGCGTTGCCCTTGTGCTTCTCGCACACGGTGGCGCCACGGTGGCGGCAACGGTTTTCCAGCACGTTGATGGTGTTCTTCTTGTCGCGCACGACGATCACCGGGCGACGGCCGATGGTGGCGGTCTTGAAGTCGCCGCTATTACGCACCTCGCTTTCGTGGGCCACCCACACCCAGGTGCGGTAGAAAATCTTTTCCAGCTCGGCTTCGAACAGCGCCGGATCGTTGTACAGCGAGACGTCGACGCGGTCGTGACTGACCAGGTCTTCGGGGCTTTTCGACGTTGCGATCAGCCGGTATTCATGAGTGCTCATGCGGTTCTCCTCATGGCTTCTTTTTAGATTTGGGTTGTAGAGGCTTGAAGTTGCGCACCAAAGGCGCAGACCAGCTCGTCCTGACCTTTGCGGCCGACGATTTGCAGGCCGACTTTCAATCCGCCGCAATCGAGTTCCACCGGCACCGTCAGCGCCGGGTGGCCGCTGAGGTTGAAAGGCCGCACCAGCGGGGTCATGCCGGCCACGGCCTTGCTGCCGGCGCGGGCTTCGCTGAGGGTCGGCGGCAGGCTTGGCAGGGTCGGCAGCAACAGCACGGCGAACTCTTCCAGTGCCGCATCGACCTGTTGCGTGAAGCGCGTGCGCACGGCTTCAGCCTCTGCGAGCTCTTCACGCGTAGTACGGCTGGCCGCCAACAGGCGTGTCTCGACATCGGCACCGATCAGGCCTTTGCCGGTGAGATGACCGAACGCGGCCCAGTTTTCAAAATTGATCACGGTCAGGCCGGCGGCGAACGCGGCTTCGAATTCGCTCAGGTGCAGGTGGCTGCGGCGCCATCCCGCGCGGTCGGCCGCGGCACCGAGACTGGCTTGCAGATGCGCGTCACAGGCCACGTCGAGGAAGCCGACTTTCGCGCCGTCTGCGGGCAGTCCCTGCACCTCGAAGCCTGGGCAAATAACCTGCATGGCAGCGATCAGGTCGTCCATGGACCTGGCGAACGGCCCGACGCAATCGAGGCTCGATTCCCGCGGATGGGCACCGATGCGGCTGACACGGCCATAGGTCGGCTTGAGCCCGGCGATACCGCAGCACGCTGCCGGCACCCGCACCGAACCTCCAGTGTCGGTGCCGATGGCGATGTCTGCCAGGCCGGCGGCGACCGCCGAGGCCGAGCCGCTGGAGGAACCACCCGGCACTCGGTCCGGCGCCTGCGGGTTCACCGGTGTGCCGGTCCAGTCGTTGATGCCGGTGACGCCGAAGGCCAGTTCATGCAGGTTGGTCTTGCCGACGATCTGCCAGCCGGCGTCGAGGATCGCGTCGACCACTTCGGCGTTTTTCGTGGCAGCGGGTGCATCGGCGAAGGCTCGGCTGCCCGAGCGGGTCGGGTGGCCGGCGATGTCGATGGAGTCCTTGATGGCGACGCGCTTGCCGTTGCCGCCGAGGAGGAATTCGCTGATGAAAGTACTCATGTGCCCGCTCCCAAGGTGAAAAGCTGCGTATTGAACAGCCGTTGCGTGCGGAAATGCGCGATCAGCCAGGCGCCGTCGACGCAGCGGAAATCGATGTTCAGCCGCGTGCCGAACAGCTCGCTGCGGTCATCGGCGTAGGTGGAGATCTGCTGCATGATCCACTGCCCTTGCGCCATGCTGCCTTCGACGCTGATCGACTCGCTGGTGAGGTAGTGCAGGTTCAGTCGGAAGTGCTCCGACGGCGGCAGGTAACCGCCGACAAACGCGGCGACGGCATCGCGTCCACGGTGTTGGCCGAAGGTCTGCGTAGTCTGGCTGCCGACGCCTTCCCAGATCGCATCGATGCAGAACAGCTCAGCCAATTCGCTGACATGGGTAAGCGCCCTCGGCACATCGCACAGGTCCATGTAGCGCGCCATCAGACGACGCACCGCGCTTTCCCCTTCGAGCGTCTGAAGACGCTGCAGCAAGGCCTCGTTCATGGCTTACACCCGGGCCGCGTCAGGGATGGTCAGCGGGCGACCGATGCGCGCTTCGACCTTGGCGTAGCGCCACAGGCTGTACTCGCCCACCGGCGTGGTGCGGAACAGGTTGCAGGCGTCGATCACCGACTGGTGGCAGTCGACGTCGGCCATGATGTACACGGTCCAGGGCGAGGTGGTCGACGGGCCGACCATCAGGCGGTCGTCGTCCATGGCGCCGAGCACGGTGATGCCGGGCATGGCGCCGAGGGAGCCCATCATCTGGCTGAAGCCCTTCCACACGCTCAGGCCTTCGCCGGTGGGCAGGTCGAAAAAGTTCTGGGTGATGCCGATGCAGAAGACGACGCGCAACGGTTCCTGGGTAGCTTGGGACATGGTGTTGATCCTTGAAAAAGTAATGAAAAATCAGATGTAGCCCGGGAACGGCGGCACGCCGAGGAACACCGAGCCGGCGCCGTCGTACAGCCCTTCGCTGAGGAAGGCGTGCTGGGTCACCACCATCGAGTCGCGCAGGTAGCGTTGCAGCGGATGACGCAGGTAAATCGCGGTGGTCCCGGCCAGGCTGTAGGCGCTCTGCACCACCTCGGCCCCCGCCTGGGAGACATGGATCGCCGACAGGCGCAGCAGGCTGGTCTGCTCCGGCGTGACCGGGTTGCCGGCCAGGATCGAGTTCCACACCTGTTCGGTGGCGTTGTAGAAGAAACCCCGCGCGGCCATCAGCTTGGCTTCGGCCCTGGCGATCTCGATGCGCACGTAAGCGCGGTCGGCCATTTTCGGCGCACCGGTAATGCCGCCGGTGCCGGCCATGCGACTGATTTCGTCCAGCGCTGCACGGGCCAGGCCGAGGTTGACCACCGCCAGCACTTGCGCGGCGTAGGCGATCGACGGGTAGCGGAACAGCGGTTCGTCGATGGTGGCGGCACCGCCACGGATGAAGGTCCAGCGGTCCTCGACGAATTTGTCGGTGACGCGCAGGTCATGGCTGCCGGTGCCCTTGAGGCCGACCACATCCCAGTTTTCGACGATCTCGACCTGGCTGGCCGGGAACACCGCCGTGCGCGGTTTGCCGCCCGCCGCACTGGCGCCGATGCCGACACCCAGCAGGTCCGCGCCTTTGCTGCCGCTGGCGAACTTCCAGGTGCCGTTGACCTGCCAGCCGCCTTCCACCGCCTCGGCTGGCTGTAACGGGAACAACCCGCCGGCGAACACCAGGTCCGGGCTCTCGGCGTAGATTTCAGCCAGGGTTTGCGGTGGCAAGGCCGCCAGGTAGACACCGGCGCTGCCGAAGCTGGCCACCCAGCCCGCCGAGCCGTCGGCTTCGGAGATGCGCTCGATCATGTGCAGGAACAGCGCCGGTGCCAGGGCGTCGCCGCCGTAGCATTTCGGCGTGGCGGCGCGGTAGATGCCCACCTGCTTGAAGCGCTCGATCATGTCCCGAGGCACGTGGGAGCCGGCGTCGAACTCCTCGCGGCGTTGGCGAACCTCATCCAGCACCTGCTCAAATAGCTGACTCTCGACCATTGGCACGACCGGGCCGGACACAGGGTCTTGTTGCCGCAGCATGGGCTAGTTCTCCGTTTTGATTATTGTTAGAGGGCTGCACCGGTACCTGTAGGAGCGAGCCTGCTCGCGAAAAACGTCCGGACAACGCGGTCATTCAGACGGGACGCGTTATCGTTGACGTCCATCGCGAGCAGGCTCGCTCCTACAAAGAGCGCGGCGGTTGCCCTTGCATTGGAGGCCAGTGTAAAAACCGCATCCGCCCGCAACTATTGGGGCGTGCAGCCTCCGCGCTAAAGAAAACCCCTAGACCCACGCCGGTTACCTCTGAGCGCATCGCGCTGTGCGAGCAGGTATAAAACGCCATACTGCAAACCTCTGCCGCCAAGGGCCGTGCGATGTACCTGCCAAAACCGAACGACTTTTTTGCGCTGATCGAAGCCATGCCGCTGTGCATCATTCTTCATGACGCGCACACCAAGGAGATTCTCTGGGCCAACGCCGCTGCCCTGGCGGCGCTGGGCTTTACCCTGGAGGAACTGACGCCGCTCAAGGCCCCGGACATGACCCGCGATGCGCCGAAGTACCGACGTTCGGTAGGCTTGCGCTGGCTCGAAAGCGCGGCGCGCACCGGGCAGCGGGCCATCGAGTGGTGCTATCGCTCCAAGCAAGGGGTGGAGATTCTTTCCGAGGCGGTGGCGACCCTGGTGCACCTGGACGGTCGCGACGTGTTGATGGTGCAGTTCCGCGACATCTCCAAAGAGGACAAGGTCAAGCGCGACCTCAAGCGTTTCGAAAGCCGGCTCAAGGCCTTCATGCAGGACCTGGCCGAAGGCGTGGCGGTGCTCGGCCCCGAGGGTGACATCCGTTTTATCAGCGACTCCGGCGCGCACCTGCTCAACAGCGAAGTGCACAAGCTGATGGGCAAGAACTTCCTGGCCTGGTGCGACGACGCATCCGGCCAGCGCTTGTTGCAACAACTTGCCCATGAAACGCCGGAGCACGCGCCGTTCAACGTGCATTACAAGGTGCAGCGCCGCGATGGCGAGTGGCGTTGGCATGACGCAACCTGCCGCTACATCGAGATTGAAGATGATCTGGTCGGCCATCTGCTGCTGTTCCGCGACGTCACCGAGCAGGTCCAGGCCGAGGAAGCGCGGCGGGTCAGCGAGCAGAAGCTCGAGTACCTGGCGCGCTACAACGCCATGGGCGAAATGGCCGTGGCCATCGCCCACGAACTGAGCCAGCCCTTGGCCGCCACCCGCAACTTCATTGAAGGCACGATGATTCGCCTGGGCAACGCCGGGGAAACCGATCAGGACGTCGCCTGGGGTTTGCAAAACGCGGTACGGCAAATCGAGCATGCCTCGGTGATCATCAAGAGCGTGCGCGATTACGTGGTCAAGCTGGAGCAGTCGGAAGAGCGGGTCGACCTTAATGAGCTGCTGCGCGAAACCCGCTACTTCATCAGCCTGCGCGCCGACCCGAGCCGGGTGCGCGTGGAAATCATCGCCTCGCCAGAACCGCTGATGGTGAGTTGCGAGAAGGTGCTGATCGGCCAGGTGATCCTCAACCTGGCCTTCAACGCCATCGAAGAAATGGCCGACCTGCCCGCCGAACGCCGCGTGTTGCGTATCCAGGCCAGCCGCGACAACGAGGTGGCGCTGGTGCGCATCGAAGACTGCGGCCGAGGCATCCAGGCCCAGGCGCAGGAGAAGCTGTTCGACGGCTTTTTCTCCTCCAAGGTCAGTGGCAACGGCATTGGCCTGGCGCTGTGCAAGAACATCATCGGCCGCCACCGGGGTGATATCTGGGCGCAAAACCTGGAGCCGTGTGGCGCTGTTTTCAGCTTTTCCCTTCCCCTCGTTTAAAGCAAAGATCGCAGCCTGCGGCAGCTCCTACAGGGTGCGCATTACCCTGTAGGAGCTGCCGCAGGCTGCGATCTTTTCGCTGTTCATCACGACTGGCACAGACACACAAACACTTGGCAGGCAGGGCAATTCTCCTGATCGCGGGGCACGGCAGAATCAAAGGGTAAAAATCTGCCAAAGCACCCGCGATCCGCGTTACCAACAATTCAGGAAGTTCCCCTTATGCGAACAAACAGGATCTCCGTACAGTCAGCGCTTGGCCTGAGCCTGCTTGTACTCGGTTTGAACAGTGCCCGCGCGGATTTGCCCGCCGGTACGATTGGCCAGACCGTTCTGGCGTTTCCACCCGAAGCTCACCGCGCGTTTGTCATCGACGTCGAGTTCGACAGTTTCGTCGCTGGCCGCGTGACCGTGGTCGACCCGGACCAGAAGCGCATCCTCGGCATGGTGCCGACCGGTTTTGCCGCGCCGTCGACCCTCAGCCATGACAAGAAGACCCTCTACAGCGCCGACATCTGGTATTCGCGCGGCACCCGCGGTACCCGTACCGATGTGCTGACCGCGTGGGACAGTTCGACCCTGTCGCCAGCCTGGGAAGTGCTGATCCCGAACAAGCGTGCCGAATCGCTGACCCAGCGTTACTCGCTCAAGCCGAGTGGCGACGACAAGTTCGTCTATGTCTACAACTTCACCCCGTCGACCTCGGTCACCGTGGTCGACACCCAGGCCAAGGTCGTTGCCACGGAAATCGCCATCCCCGGTTGCGTGCTCAACTACCCGATCGGCAACCGCCGCTTCGCCTCGCTGTGCGGCGACGGCAGCCTGCAAGTGGTGACCCTCAACGATCAGGGCCAGGAAACCGCGCGCAGCCGCACGCCGTTCTTTGATCCGAACGCGGAAAAACTGGTAGAGCGCGCGGTCAACGTTGGCGACACCTACTACTTCACCACCACGACCGGCACCGTGCGTCCGGTGGATTTCGCCGGTGACGCGCCGAAGATCCTGCCGTCCTGGTCACTTGTTACCGACGAGGACAAGAAGGCCGGTTGGGCACCGGGTGGCTGGCAGTTGATGGCCGTGGCGCCGAAGCTGGACCGCCTGTATGTGCTGATGCACGACGCCCACGAAGCCATGAAGTGGGAAGACCCGAGCCCGTTGATCTGGGCGTTCGACCTCAAGACCCACAAGAAAGTAGCGACCCTGGAAGCCCCGGTTCCGGTGTGGAGCATGCAGGCCACCGGCGACGACAAGCCGCTGTTGCTCGGCGCCGATGTGGAAGGCGGTTTGCAGATTTTCGATCTGAAGACCAACAAGCTCACCGGCAGCATGCCGAAAGTCGCGAAGACCGCGACTCAGGTCCTGAGCTACTGAGAGGTTCGGCCATGCACACAGATCCGATCTTCATCATTGCCAGCGCCATCGCCATCGCGGTGTTGCTGGCCAGCGCCGCGACCCACAAGTTGCGCGCGCCGGCCCGCTTCGCCCGGCAACTGGCGGACTACCAACTGCTGCCCCAGGCGCTGGTGCGCCCGACGGCACGGCTGGTGCCGCTGCTGGAACTGGCCATCGCCTTTGCCCTGCTGGTGCCGGTCAGCCGTGGTTACGCCGCGGTGAGCGCGGCCAGCCTGTTGGCGCTGTACGCCGCCGCCATCGGCATCAACCTGTGGCGCGGTCGCGCGGACATCGACTGCGGTTGCGCCGGTCCCGACCAGGCACAACCGCTGCGCCCGGTGCTGCTGGCGCGCAACAGCGCACTGGTGCTGCTTACGCTGGTGGCCAGCGTGGCGCCGGTGGCCCGCGACCTCAACCTGTTCGATGGCTTCGTGACCCTGGCCGCCGCCGCGGTCGCGTTGCTCATCTACGCCGCCGCCGATGGCTTGCTGGCGAACTCCCCTCTTCTGCTCAAATTGATTGGTAGGTAATCGAAATGGAAGGCTTGATTGTTTCCAACGTTCTGCTCTGGGTGCTGCTGGTGGCCGTGGCGTTTGTCGTCATGGGCCTGGTGCGGCAGATTGGCGTGCTGCACGGGCGTCTGGCCCCGGCCGGCGCACTGATGGTCGACAAAGGCGTGGCGGTCAATGAACCCGCACCACAGATCACTGCCAGCGATCGTCACGGTCGCCCGGTGAACTTCGGCTATGCCGGTGAAAAATCGCAATTACTGTTCTTCCTCTCGCCGACCTGCCCGATCTGCAAGTCGCTGCTGCCGGCGATCAAATCCATCGCCAAGGAGCAAGCGGGCAGTCTGGACGTGGTGTTCGTCAGCGATGGCGACATGGACGCCCAGCAAGCGCTGATCCGGGAACACAAACTCGAAGACGCCACCTACGTGGTCGGCCCGCAAGTGGGCATGACCTACCAGATCGGCAAGCTGCCGTACGCCGCGCTGATCGACAAGGCCGGCACTTTGCGCGCCAAGGGCCTGGTCAACTCCCGCGAGCACCTGGACAGCCTGTTCGAAGTCGAGCACCTCAAGCACGCCACGTTGCAGCAGTACCTCAATGCCCAACCCCACACCCACGACCACAGCCACAGCCACTGATAAGGCAGGGAGACGTTTATGAAACTGCTGGATCTGTTGTTCGAGCGCTCGACCCGCCGTGTGGCCGACACCACCTCGCGCCGTAAATTGCTGTCGCGCATGGGCTCGCTGATGGTGGCCGGTGCCGCCCTGCCCTTGCTGCTGCCGCTGGACCGTACCAGCAAGGCCTTGGCCGCGGAGCCGGCGCAGGCTGGCGACCCGGGTGATCCAAACAGCTGCGACTACTGGCGCTACTGCTCCATCGACGGCTTTCTGTGCAGTTGCTGCGGCGGTTCGGTGACCTCCTGCCCGCCAGGCACCGAAGCCTCGCAAGTGACCTGGATCGGCACCTGCCGCAACCCGGCCGATGGCAAGGACTACATCATTTCGTACAACGACTGCTGCGGTAAGCAAAGCTGCGCCCAGTGCGCCTGTACCCGTAACGACAGTGAAGAACCGGCTTACCGCCCGTTCAACAACAACGATGTGAACTGGTGCCTGGCCGCCAAATCGCACATCTACCACTGCACCGTTTCGGTGATCCGCGGCGTCGCCGTCTAAACGCGCACTTTCCGCCGGTTGCTCGGGCAATCGGCGGTTTTTTTCTGTGGCTGCTTTTCTCTTTTTTACGGCTTTGTGTGTGTGTACCTGTAGGAGCGAGCCTGCTCGCGAAGAACTCAAGGGCGACGCGTTAAACCAGATAGCCCGCGTTATCGTTGACGTCCTTCGCGAGCAGGCTCGCTCCTACATAGAGGTGCCAAACCGGTCATCAGCGGAGGTTTGTTTTATGCGTAGGTTGATATTGCTCGGACTCGTCTGCGCCCTGAGCGCCCCGCTCGCGTTCGCCCGGGCTATTCCCGACCCGGCGCAGGGCCATGCGCCGGGCAACGAAGAGATTCAAAAACCGATCGCCCAGGCTGGCTACAGCGTGGGTGTGAACTACCAGCTGCAATGCGCCGGTTGCCACCTGGGCGACGGCACGGGTTCCGCCGCCAATGACACGCCACGGATGAAAAACTTTGTCGGCAACTTCCTGAAGGTACCGGGCGGCCGCGAATTCCTCGTGCGGGTGCCGGGCATGTCGCAGTCGGCGCTGAACAACGCGCAACTGGCGGACTTGCTCAACTGGCTGATGCGTAAAGACGGCATGGCGGGCGAAAGCCTGCCGGACGACTATCAGCCTTACACCGCCGAAGAAGTCACGGCGCTGCGTGCCCAGACCATGCTCAACCTGCCCGGCACCCGCAGCGAATTGATCAAGGCCATGCGCGCCCAGGGCATCGCGATCGATGACGGGATGACCGCTGGAACGATGGACTCGCCGACGGCAAATCAGTAACGTAGCCGGTGCTGCTTTCGAACCCACAAAAGCGAAAAGGGAGTTTGCATCGTGACCGAAGAGACAAAACCCAAAGGACCGGCTTCGTACTTCCCGTCAATCGAGAAGAAGTATGGGCAGCCGATCAGCCATTGGCTGGATCTGCTTAAAACCCTCAGCGACAAGAAACACATGGAACTGGTGGCCTGGCTCAAGACCGAACACGGCATGGGTCATGGCCACGCCAACGCGCTGGTTGCCTATCATTTGGCAACGGCCACCTAGCACCGGACAACGCCATGCCCGCCCCCGAATCCACCCTCCTCGACAGCTGGCACCACAATGCCCGGGCCTGGATCGACGCCATCCGCACGGGCACCATCGAAAGCCGTCTGAAGGTCACCGACCAGGCCATCCTGCTGGCGGTGCTGGGGCGCCAGCCCGAGCGGGTGCTCGATCTGGGCTGCGGCGAAGGCTGGCTGTTGCGTGCGCTGACGGACCGGGCCATCGAGGCGGTCGGGGTGGATGGCGATGCGACGCTGGTGGCGGCGGCGCGGGCGGCGGGCGCGGCACCGGTGCATCTGGCGAGCTATGAACAGTTGGCAGAGGCAGCCGTCGACATCGGCCGCGACTACAACCTGATCTGCGCCAACTTCGCCCTGCTGCATCAGGACATCATCCCCCTGCTCGGCGCCATGAACAGCCTGCTCGCCCCAGGCGGCGCGCTGGTGATCCAGACGCTGCACCCGTGGGCCGCTGCGGCGGGCGACTATCAGGATGGCTGGCGGGAGGAGACCTTTGCCGGATTCAAGGGCCAGTGGCAGCCCATGCCGTGGTACTTCCGCACCCTGTCCAGTTGGCTCAACGCGCTGGACATGGCCGGTTTTGTACTGGCCGGCTTACAGGAACCGCAGCACCCGCAAAGCCCTGTGCCACAGTCGTTGCTGTTGGTGGCCGAGCCGCGGCTGTAGGAGCGAAGAGACCGGCACATTCGACATCGATGTTGCCTGACACTCCGTCATCGCGAGCAAGCTCGCTCCCACAGGTTCAGGGCTGTACGCAAAATCTGCGAACTAACCAGGACACTGTGGGAGCGAGCCTGCTCGCGATAGCGATCTGGCAGTCACTACTCCGGTGTCTGTCATGCCGCCTTCGCGAGCAGGCTGTCCCACAGGTTCAGGGCTGTACGCAAAATCTGCGAACTAACCAGGTCACTGTGGGAGCGAGCCTGCTCGCGATAGCGATCTGGCAGTCACTACTCCGGTGTCTGTCATGCCGCCTTCGCGAGCAGGCTCGCTCCCACAGGTCTCAGTGGTGCATCCAGCAACGCGTCAGGCCCACTCTTTACGCAACTGACGCGCAGCGTTGACCATGTGCACCAGCGCCGCTTCGGTTTCCGGCCAGCCCCGGGTTTTCAGGCCGCAGTCCGGGTTGACCCACAGGCGGTCGGCGGGAATGCGCCTGGCGGCCTTACGCAAAAGGTTGGCCATTTCCGAGGAGTCCGGCACCCGTGGCGAGTGGATGTCGTACACGCCGGGGCCGATGTCGTTCGGGTAGGCGAAGGCTTCGAACGCGTCCAGCAACTCCATGTCCGAGCGCGAGGTTTCGATGGTGATCACGTCGGCATCCATGGCGGCGATGGACTCGATCACATCGTTGAATTCGCTGTAGCACATGTGGGTGTGGATCTGGGTTTCGTCCCGCACACCCGAGGCGCACAGGCGGAACACTTCGGTCGCCCAGTCCAGGTAGTGCTGCCACTGCGCCTGGCGCAACGGCAAGCCTTCGCGGAACGCCGCTTCGTCGATCTGCACGATCCTGATCCCGGCGGCTTCCAGGTCCACCACTTCGTCGCGAATGGCCAGGGCCAGTTGACGGGCCTGTACTTCACGGGTCACGTCTTCGCGCGGGAACGACCACATCAGCATGGTCACGGGACCGGTCAGCATGCCCTTCATCACTTTGTCGGTGAGACCTTGAGCGTAGCGGATCCACTCCACGGTCATGGCTTTCGGGCGGCTCAGGTCGCCGAAGATCACCGCCGGTTTCACGCAGCGCGAACCGTAGCTCTGCACCCAGCCAAAACGGGTGAACACATAGCCGTCGAGTTGCTCGGCGAAGTATTCGACCATGTCGTTGCGCTCGGCTTCACCGTGCACCAGCACGTCCAGGCCCAGGTTTTCCTGGACTTGCACGGCGTGACGGATCTCGCTGTGCATCGCTTCGGTGTACTCGGCCTCGGTCAGCTTGCCTTGCTTGAACGACTGGCGCGCCAGACGGATCGACGCGGTTTGCGGGAACGAACCAATGGTGGTGGTCGGGAACAGTGGCAGGTTCAGGCCGGCGCGTTGCCTGGCGATGCGCTGGGCAAACAGCGATTGACGCTGGCTGTCCCTGGCGGTGATCGCGGCCACACGCGCCTGAACAGCCGGTTTGTGGATGCGTGGCGATGCAGCACGGGCAGCCTGAACGGCGCGACTTTGGCTCAGCGCTTCGAGCACTTTCGGCGCTTCGGGTTCGTTGACCGACTGAGCTAGCAGCGCGACTTCTTCACACTTCTGCACGGCAAACGCCAGCCAGCTTTTCAGCTCGCCATCGAGCTGCTCTTCGCGGCCCAGGTCAACCGGACTGTGCAGCAGCGAGCAGGACGGCGCGACCCACAGGCGATCACCCAGGCGTTCATGAGCATGCTGCAGGGTGGCCAGGGCGTTTTCCAGATCGCAGCGCCAGACGTTGCGACCGTTGACCACACCCAGCGACAGCACTTTATAGGCCGGCAGGCGGTCGAGAATGGTCGGGTACTGTTCAGGCGCACGCACCAGATCGATGTGCAGACCGTCGACCGGCAGGTTGGCGGCCAGGCCCAGGTTCTCTTCCAGGCCACCGAAGTAAGTGGCGACCAGCTTCTTCAGCGGGTCACGCTGGATCAGGTTGTAGGCGCGTTCGAAGGCGTTTTTCCAGTCCTGAGGCAAGTCGAGCACCAGGATCGGCTCGTCGATTTGCACCCACTCGACGCCCTGTGCCGCGAGGCGCTGGAAGATCTGGCCGTACAGCGGCAGCAGGCGTTCGAGCAGTTCGAGCTTGTCGAATTCGGCGCCCTTGGCCTTGCCCAGCCACAAGTAGGTCAGCGGGCCGATGATGACGGGCTTGACGTTATGCCCCAGTGCGCGGGCTTCTTCGACTTCTTCGAACAGTTGATCCCAGCCAAGCTGGAACTGCTGGTCGGCGCTGAACTCCGGGACCAGGTAGTGATAGTTGGTGTCGAACCACTTGGTCATTTCCTGGGCGTGGGCACCGCCGCAGCAGCTGTCGCTCACACCGCGCGCCATGCCGAACAGGGTCTGCAGGCTGGCCTTGCCATCGTGCGGGCGGAAACGCTCAGGGATCACACCGAACATCAACGAGTGGGTCAGGACCTGGTCGTACCAGGCGAAGTCGCCAACCGGCAGCAGTTCGATGCCGGCCTTTTTCTGCAAGTCCCAGTGGGTCAGGCGCAGGTCACGGCCAACGGCGCGCAGGCCGGCTTCGTCCAGCTCGCCCTTCCAGAACGCCTCTTGGGCCTTTTTCAGTTCACGGTCGCGGCCGATGCGCGGAAATCCAAGGGAATGGGCCAATGCCATGTCAAATAACTCCAATGCGTTCAATGGAGCCATTGTCGACAGTGCCGGCGAGTGAGACAAACTCATTTTAATCGTGATGATCACAAGTTCTTCTCATGATCCGTAGCGCTGCGCAACCGGCGCTGGATGGACACCTGGTTCAACGCGCTCGTCTCAATGTCCAACCTGCACCTTGGCGTGTGCGTAAGCCGGGCGTCGATGGCATCATCACCCGCTACGAAGTTTTCGATGTCCGCCCCCTTTGATCGACCAAGGAATAGTCCCGATGCGTATCAAAACACGGCTGGCCTGTGCCACGGTGCTCTACCCGGACGCCAAAGCGCAGAGCGCCGGGTTCAACCCATGACGGCCATTTTCCGGCCGCGTCCGACCTTGATCTGTTTGCTGCTGTTGCTGGTGCTGGTGTTCTGGCTGTCCCTGGCCCTTGGGCCAGTGAGTCTGCCGCTGGGCGATACCTTGCTGGCCGGGATGCGCCTGCTGGGGTTGCCGCTTGACGGGGGTGACACGCAGCAGGCGGAGCTGATCCTCGGTCAGATCCGCCTGCCGCGCAGCCTGCTCGGCATCGCCGTGGGCTCGGTACTGGCATTGTCCGGCGTGGCGATGCAGGGGTTGTTCCGCAACCCCTTGGCGGACCCGGGCCTGGTCGGCGTGTCCGGCGGTGCCGCGCTGGGTGCCGCCCTCGCCATCGTCGGCGGCAGCCTGCTGGGTGGCGTGTCACCGGCCATCGAACCTTATCTGCTGTCGGTCAGCGCCTTCGCCGGTGGCTTGATCGTCACGGCGGTGGTGTATCGCTTCGGCCGCCGCAACGGGCAAACCGACGTTGCCACCCTGCTGTTGGCGGGTGTGGCGATGACGGCCATGGCCGGTGCCGGCGTGGGTCTGTTCACCTACCTGGCCGATGACGCGACCTTGCGCACCCTGACGTTCTGGAACCTGGGCAGCCTCAACGGCGCCAGCTATCCGCGCCTGTGGCCATTACTGATCGTCACCCTGGGCGTGGCGCTGTGGTTGCCACGTCGTGCGGCGGCACTCAATGCCATGCTGCTGGGCGAGTCGGAGGCCCGTCACCTGGGCTTCGACATCGAGCGGATCAAGCTTGAACTGGTGTTGTGCACGGCGCTCGGCGTCGGCGCGGCCGTGGCGGCAGCCGGCCTGATCGGCTTCATCGGCCTGGTGGTGCCGCACCTGATGCGCCTGCTGGTCGGCCCGGATCACCGGGTGTTGCTGCCCGCGTCGTTGCTCGCCGGTGCGAGCCTGCTGTTGCTGGCCGATCTGGCCGCGCGCCTGCTGTTGGCGCCGGCGGAATTGCCGATCGGCATCGTGACCGCACTGATCGGCGCGCCGTTCTTTCTTTATCTGCTGGTTCGAGGGCGTTCCTGATGCTGCGGGCAAACAACTTGCTGGTACGTCGTGGCAACCGCACGGTACTGGCGAACATCGATATCCAATTGCGCCCCGGCGAAGTACTCGGCGTGCTGGGACCGAATGGCGCCGGCAAAAGCACCCTGCTCGCCGCCTTGTGCGGCGAACTGCCAACCAGCGAAGGCAGGGTCAGCCTCGACGAGCGTCCGCTCGCCGACTGGCCAGGCCAGGAACGGGCCAGGCGCCTGGCCGTGCTGCCGCAGAGTTCGAGCCTGAACTTTGCGTTTTCGGTCAATGAAGTCGTGGGCATGGGGCGCCTGCCTCACGCCAGCGGCCGCGTACGCGATGCCGAAATCGTCGCCGAGGCGCTTTCAGCGGCCGATGCGCTTCATCTTGCCGGGCGCAGTTATCTGGCGCTGTCCGGCGGTGAACGCCAGCGCGTGCATCTGGCGCGGGTGCTCGCTCAACTCTGGCCGGGGGCCGAAGGGCAAACCCTGCTGCTCGATGAACCGACGTCGATGCTCGATCCGCTGCACCAGCACACCATTTTACAAGCCGTGCGCGACTTCGCCGAGCGCGGTGCAGCGGTGCTGGTGATTCTGCACGACCTCAATCTGGCTGCACGCTACTGCGATCAACTGCTGTTGTTGCAACAGGGCTTGCCCCACGCCTACGGTCCACCGGCACAGGTGCTGACCGCCGAGGCGCTGGCGGCGGTGTATGGCCTGGAGGTGCTGATCCACCAACACCCGGAACGCGGCCACCCGTTGATCATCGCGCGCTGATACCGTCCCCCTCCTTCATTGATCGAGGGGGCCTCTGTCTATTCAAGGAAAACCGATGCGCTTTCTGTTGCTGTGTGCGTTCAGCCTTTTGGCTGCCTGCCAAACCCATTCTGTAACGCCGCCCCCGGCACCGATTGCCCCGCAAGGGCGCGATCACGCCGACCTTGGCGTCATCCGTGAACTGGCCAGCGGTCGCACGCTGACACCGCAGGAACTGGTCGATCGTTTGGCCGCCGCGCCTCGGGTTCTGGTCGGTGAACAGCACGACAACCCGGACCACCACGCCCTGCAATTGTGGTTGCTGCGCGAGCTGGCGGTACAACGTGCCCAGGGCAGCCTGCTGATGGAGATGCTCAACCCCGATCAACAGGCCAAAGTCGATGCCGCGCAAGCCGCGACCCGCGCTGGCCAGCCGCCGGCCGATGCGTTCAAGGCGCTGGCCTGGCAGGCCAATTGGGACTGGAGCGTCTATGGTGCCCTCGTCACCTACGCGCTGCGCCAACCCTATCCGCTGCTGGCGGCGAATCTGGATCGCGCGCAGATCATGCAGATCTACCGACAGCGCCCTGTGTTGAATGGCGAAGCGTCCACCACCCGACAGGTGCAGGCGACCTTGCTGGACGACATCCGCCAATCCCATTGCGGTCTGCTGCCCGAATCACAAATGCCGGCCATGCTCGCCGTGCAGCAACAACGCGACCGGCGCATGGCCGAGCGCCTGATGGCCGCGCCGACGCCGGCGTTGCTGCTGGCCGGGGCCTTTCATGTGCGCAAGGATCTCGGGGTGCCGCTGCACTTGGAAGACCTCGGTGCCGGTGAAGGCAATGCCGTGCTGATCCTCGCCGAAGCGGGCAAGACCGTGACCGCCGAGAGCGCGGATTACGTGTGGTACACGGCCGCACAGCCGGAACAGGATCATTGCGCGAAGTTGCGTCGTTAATTGTGGCGAGGGGGGTTGTCGGATCGCCGCACCGTCCCGCTGGGTTGCGTAGCGACCCCAAAAAAAGGTTGTTCACGCAATTGCGGGGAACACCGATACCTGTAGGAGCTGCCGAAGGCTGCGATCTTTTGATCTTGCTTTTGCGATCTGGAGATTGCTGAAGATCAAAAGATCGCAGCCTTCGGCAGCTCCTACAGATAGATTGCCCTCAGCCGAACATGCTACGGCGCGACACTATGTCACGCCTCTGTGCCGGTCCAATGGTCGTATCCACCCCGCCGCTACCGGCACAGTTTGTTAAGATCCCCCCGTTTTTTTCGTCTGTACAGTCACCACGCTGTCAGTTTCAGCCTGTTCAACAGGATGCTTTTTTCCATGAGTACTTTGTATACCCGCCGAACTGTCCTGCAAGGCATGGGCCTGTTGAGCCTGGGCCTGCTCGCCGGTTGCGACGACAGCAGCAAGCTGTCGTTCAAGTACGGCAAAGACCTCAGCGACAAGATCATGGGGCGTAACTTCAAGCTCACGAACACCGAGGGCGAAACCAGGATGCTGGGCAGCTATCGCGGCCTGATGCCGATGGTGTTCTTCGGTTTCACCCAGTGCCCGGCCGTGTGCCCCACCACGCTGGCCCGCGCCGCCCAGGCCAAAAAGCTGATGGGCCGCGATGGCGAAAGGCTGCAGGTGATCTTCATCACCCTGGACCCGGAGCGCGACACGCCAGAGCTGGTCGACAAATACGTCAAGGCTTTCGACCCGAGTTTCGAAGCACTGTACGGCACCCTGGAACAAACCGCCGCCACCGCCAAGGAATTCGGCGTGTTCTTTGAAAAAGTCCCGAGCGGCGATACCTATACCCTCTCCCATACCGCGACCAGTTATGTCTTCGACTCCCGGGGCAATCTGCGCCTGGGGCTGTCCGCGTCCCTGACGGCCAAAGAGTGCGCAGAGGACCTGCTCACCGTAATGGAGGTTTGCTGATATGAATGCCCCGCAGGCTAACAACCGTTTCGTACAACGCTGCAAGCAACTGGCACTGGGCTTGTCCCTGGTCGGCCTGGCCTTTCAGGTGTCGGCACAAACCCGGGTCGACGACGCCTGGGTCCGCGCCACCGTAGCCGGCCAGCCATCGAGCGGCGCCTTCATGACCGTTACCGCGAGCAGCGACAGCAAACTGTTGAGCGTGCAAACGCCGGTGGCAGCTCTGGTGCAGATTCATGCAATGAGCATGAAAGACGACGTGATGAAAATGCAGCAGGTGGACGCCGTGGCACTGCCGGCCGGTAAAGCGGTGAGCCTGGATCCCAATGGCTACCACATCATGCTCATGAACCTGACGGGCCAGATCAAGGAAGGCGACAAGGTGCCGCTGACCCTGACCGTCGAAGACGCCAAGGGCGAGAAAGAGTCGATTCAGGTTGAAGCCGTTGCCAAGGCAATTGGCACCATGGATCACGGCAACATGGCGCATGATCACAGCAAGATGAATTGATTTCCCTCGCAACAGCAAAAAGATCGCAGCCTGCGGCAGCTCCTACGAAATCGGTGTAGGAGCTGCCGCAGGCTGCGATCTTTTTTGGATTCACGTCAACTCAAACGAGCTTGAGCACGACGTTGATGTTGTTGCGCGTAGCTTTCGAATACGGGCAGTACTGATGCCCGGTGTCGACGATTTTCTGTGCGGTTTCACGGTCCAGCCCCGGCAGGCTGACATTGAGCCGTGCCTGGAGCAGGTAACCGCCTTCATTAGTGCCCAGGTCGACTTCCGCATCGACAGCCACATCCTTGGGCAACGCCACTTTCAATTCCCTGGCTGCCACTTGCATGGCGCCGATAAAGCAGGCTGACCACCCGGCAGCGAATAATTGCTCGGGGTTGGTACCGCCACCGCCTGCACCTGGCGACGAAAGCTTCACATCGAGGATCCCGTCGGAACTGCGGGAGGCTCCGTCGCGCCCGCCGGTGGTGTGGGTCTGGGCGGTGTACAACACTTTATCGATCTGGTTCATGCTGACCTCCTGATTGAGTTGTAGGAAACCGGTTCTAACACCCCATCCGGTCGCCGGGATGGTCAATCAATATAGACGTCACCGGCCCGTGCCGCAGTCGATCCGACCAGCGCCCGCTTCTTCCTTATTTACGTGCCAACTTGTACCTGACGCAGTCCTCATAAAAGCTTTGCCGCACGGCCGTCGGCTTCAATCGCGACGAACTGTCATAAGTTTGCTCTGTAATACCAAGTGCCATCATGCGCATCCATGTTTTGGAGAACTTGTAGGCCTGGATTTTCTGCCGCGCGGCGTACAGGGAAACGCCTGAAAGCTTGAGTTCCTGTGCCCTTGCAGCAGTGCCCGCGCCCCAACTGCACATGTATTGATCCTGGGTGGCCAGTTCTTTGGCTTGCGCCGAATTGCTGATACCCGCAACAACTAGCGGAATTAACGCGATCCATATCTTGCGCATCTTGACCTATCTAACTAGTTGAAAATGAACTAATTTTGCGGGGGATTTTTAAACTTGGGGGCCAGCATCGTGCCTTTTTTGCAAATGAGTGCAAAAACGAGATGGCTGAGGCCATTTCTTGCGAGTTTTCAATCCTTTGCTATAGCTAAGACTCTCAATCGCCAACTAAGTGAGGCAACGGAATGTCAGTCGCAAAAAAAATGAGTGTAGGGCAACTGACAATGTTGACCGCAGTCAACATGTTGGGCTCAGGCATTGTGCTACTACCGACGAAACTAGCGGAAGTCGGTGCAATTTCGATTCTTTCCTGGCTGGTGACGGCCACCGGCTCCCTCGCTCTGGCCTACGCCTTTGCGCGATGCGGGATGCTCAGCCGCAAGACCGGTGGCATGGGCGGCTACGCCGAATACACGTTCGGTAAAGCCGGTAACTACATCACCAACTACACCTACGGCCTCTCACTGTTGATTGCCAACGTGGCGATCAGTATTACCGCGGTTGGCTATATACAGACGCTGTTCGGAATAAAACTTGATTCACTGCAAGTAGGTCTGGCGACCATTGCCTTGTTGTGGATCACCACCTTCGCCAACTTTGGCGGCGCGAGCATTACCGGCCGGATCGGCGCGATCACGGTCTGGGGCGTGATTGCACCGGTGGTGCTGGTGTCCACGGTGGGCTGGTTCTATTTCGACAGCAGCGTCTACGCCGCTGGCTGGAACCCTCATGACAAAGGCTGGTTCGAAGCGGCGGGCGCATCGGTGGCGATCACCCTGTGGGCCTTCCTTGGCCTGGAATCGGCTTGCGCCAACACCGACGCGGTGGAAAACCCTGAGCGCAACGTGCCGATTGCCGTGCTGGGCGGCACCCTGGGTGCGGCGGTGATCTACATCGTCTCCACCAACGTCATCTTCGGTATCGTCGGCAACGAAGAACTGGTCGCGTCCACCGCGCCGTTCGGCCTGGTGTTCGCCAAGATGTTCACCCCGATGGTCGGTGACATCGTGATGGCGGCCATGGTGCTGGCCTGCATCGGTTCGTTGCTGGGTTGGCAGTTCACGATTGCACAGGTGTACAAAAGCTCGGCCGACACCGGTTACTTCCTGTCGATCTTCGCCAAGGCCAACAAGGCGGGCACTCCGATTGTCGGCATGCTGGTGCTGCTCGCCGCACAGACCGCACTGGCCCTGCTCACCATCAGTCCCGACCTGAGCAAGCAGTTCGACACCCTGGTCAACCTCGCGGTAGTGACCAACCTGGTGCCGTACATCCTGTCCATGGCCGCGCTGATGACCATGCAGAAAGTCTCCAACGTGCCGGAAGGCAAGGCGCTGGCCACCAACGTCATTGCTCTGATCGCGGCGGCCTACAGCTACCTGGCGCTGTACAGTTCCGGTGAGCAGGCCCTGATGCTCGGTGGCGTCGCCACGATCTTCGGCTACACCCTGTTCGGCTTCGTCAACAACCGCCTGATCCGCCTCGAAGCACTCAACAACAGCGTACCGACGCAAACCGTCAGCGCGCAGCACCTCACTGCCGAGCCAGTGCCGGTGAACAATCTGAATAAAGCCACTCTGGAGGTTCAAGCATGACGGACTATAAACACTCGCTGGGCATGCTGGCGCTACTGGTCAGCAGTCCACCGGACAAACGAACGGTGTTTGGCCGCGCCCTGGATCATCTGGTCCACGACGTAGAGGGACGGGGCGTCAGTGTTCTGGCTTCGGAAAGCCTCTCGGATGCTGCTTCGATCCTGCGTTCGGACCCTGCTGTTCAGTGCGTGCTCATCCGCTGGGAAATGGACACCAGCGAAGGCCACGCCGACTGCATCAAACTGCTGGTCAAACTGCGCGAGCGCAACACCCGCGTGCCGGTGTTCCTGATCAGTGACCGTACCACCGCGTCGAGCATTCCGTTGCTGGTCATGCAACACGCCGACGACTTCATCTGGCTGCCCGAAGACACCACCGGTTTCCTCAGCGGGCGCATCCTGGCCGCCATCGAACGCTATCGTCAGGCGGCCCTGCCGCCGATGTTCGGCGCGCTGGTGAAGTTTGCCCGCACCTATGAATACTCCTGGCACACCCCGGGCCATGCCGGCGGCACCGCATTTCTCAAGAGCACCGCCGGGCGCGCTTTCTACGAGTTCTTCGGTGAAAACCTGCTGCGTTCCGACCTGTCGATCTCGGTCGGCGAACTGGGCTCCCTGCTCGATCACAGCGGCCCCATCGGCCAGGGCGAACGTTATGCCGCCAAGGTCTTCGGCGCACACCGCACGTACTACGTGACCAACGGCTCGTCGATGTCCAACCGCGTCATCCTCATGGCCAGCGTCACGCGCAACCAGATCGCCCTGTGCGACCGCAATTGCCACAAGTCCGCCGAGCATGCGATGACCCTGTCCGGGGCGATTCCGACCTACCTGGTGCCGACCCGCAACCGCTACGGCATCATCGGCCCGATCCTGCCGCAGACCCTGAGCACCGAAGGCGTGAAAGCCGCCATCGCCAGCAACCCGCTGGTCAAGAAAGGCATCGACCCGACGCCGGTGCACGCGATTGTCACCAACTCGACCTACGACGGCCTGACCTACAACGTCACCCGCGTCGAAGAGCTGCTGGGCGAAAGCGTCGACCGCCTGCACTTCGACGAAGCCTGGTACGGTTATGCGCGCTTCAACCCGCTGTACAGCGGACGCCATGCCATGCACGGCAACCCGGCAGACCACGACAAGTCCAAGCCGACCGTGTTCGCCACCCAGTCGACCCACAAGCTGCTGGCCGCCCTGTCCCAGGCCTCGATGATCCACGTGCGCGACGGCCGTAACCCGATTGAACATGCGCGCTTCAACGAGTCATACATGATGCACGCCTCGACCTCGCCGAACTACGCGATCATGGCGTCCTGCGACGTCAGCTCGGCGATGATGGAAGCGCCAAGCGGACAGATCCTCACCAGCGAGTCGATCGAAGAAGCCATCAGCTTCCGCCAGGTTCTCTCGCGCATGCACAACGAGATGCTGAGCAAGGACGACTGGTTCTTCACCTGCTGGCAGCCGCCGACCGTACAGGTGGGCGCCGCGACCGTGCCGTTCCATGAGGTCGACCCGGCTACCCTTAAAACCGACCCGAACTGCTGGGTCCTGCACCCGAACGCGGTATGGCACGGTTTCGGTGACATCGAAGACGGCTACTGCATGCTCGACCCGATCAAGGTGTCGGTACTTGCCCCGGGCATGGGCGACGACGGCAACCTGCTCGCCTCCGGTATCCCGGCCTGTGTGATCACGGCGTATCTGGGCCGCCAGGGTATCGTGGTCGAGAAAACCACCGACTTCACCATCCTGTTCCTGTTCTCCATCGGTATCACCAAAGGCAAGTGGGGCACGCTGCTCAACGCCCTGCTCGACTTCAAGCGCGACTACGACGACAACGCCGAGCTGGAGCTGTGCCTGCCCGACCTGTACAACGCCAACCAGCGACGCTATGCCGGCATGGGCCTCAAGGATCTGGCCGACGAAATCTTCGCCGCCATGAAGAAACACAAGACCACCGCCAACATGTCCCAGGCCTTCGGCACCTTGCCAAAAGCCGAGTTCAGCCCGGTGGAGGCCTACGAGAAACTGGTGCGCAACGACATCGAACTGGTCACCCTCGAGCAAGCCGCCGGACGCCTTGCCGCCACCGGTATCGTGCCGTACCCGCCAGGTATCCCGCTGCTCATGCCAGGTGAGAACGCAGGCCCCGCGGACGGTCCGCTGCTGGCGTATCTCAAGGCACTGGAAGCCTTCGACAAATCCTTCCCCGGCTTCACCCATGACACCCACGGGATCGAGGTTGAGGATGGCGTTTACCGGATGCTGGTCTTGAAGTGAGGTAAGCGAGACGCACCGTAAAACCTGTGGGAGCGAGCCTGCTCGCGAAGACGGCCTGACAGTCACCCAAGATGGCGACTGACACTCCGCTTTCGCGAGCAGGCTCGCTCCCACATTGCATTGCATCTCTCCCAAAAATCCCTATGGGCAAACTCAATCACGGCGCTCTATGATTGATCCCCATGACCACCACCGCTCCAATTCGCTCACCCTGCCCGCCCGGCGCCTGCGACTGCGGGCGTGACCCGCTGCTGGAAACACCAGGGGCGGACCTGCGCATTCTGTTTCTGACCCGCAACGAAGAAAAACGCCTGATCGAACGCCTGGAAAATCTGCAGAGCCTGAGCGATCTGGAGCACCTGCAACGGCGTATGCTCGAACAGTTGGGCATCCGCGTGGATATCGCCCCCGGCTTCAATGAGGTGCGCACCATGCGCGGCATCGGCATCCAGATCGGCGAACTGCCGGGGCTGTGCCGCAAGACCCGCGCCAACATCCCGGCCGCCATTCGCCGTGCCATGGAAAAGCGCCCGGAGATTGCCTACGAGCTGCTCAATGCCAACGACCTGTTGCGTGACGCCTGATGAAGCCCATTCTCGAATTCCCCCTCACCGACGAGATTCTCACCTCGTTCGCCCTGGCCATCGGCGCCGACCTGCAGGGCTACCGCAACCACATTTACCGGGTGCTGAATTTCCATGCGGCCCTCAGCGGTACCGAAGGCTTGCCCTCGGATGCCGTACAGATCGCAGCGGCGTTTCATGACCTGGGTATCTGGACCGATGACACCCTTGACTACCTGCCGCCCTCCATTGCATTGGCCACTGAATATCTCGACAGCCGACAACGCCCGCAACTGAAGGATGAAGTCAGTGCGTTGATACTCGAGCACCACAAACTGCGTCGGTATCGCGGCGCTTGTGCCGACAGCGTCGAACCTTTCCGCCGGGCCGATCTGGTGGACGTGTCCCTGGGCCTGGTCCGCTTCGGCCTGCCCCGAAGCTTCATCAAAACCGTGCAGTCGACTTTTCCCGATCACGGTTTTCACTCGATGCTGATAAAGCTTTCAGCCCGCCAATTACTCCGCTCGCCGCTACGGCCGCTGCCCATGCTTCGCTGGTGAAACAGGCGTCTGTTACCCCCTCGAAAATACACCGGAACAGGATCAGCGGTCGTACGTGAGTCGCGGGGCACTGCTATGCCTTCCTTGGGAGATTTCGCTGCAAGCCAGCCAGGACAGGACTGGGAACCCAAGCGTGGCCACGGCCCCGGCGCCAGCCAGGTACGCGCAACAACAGGTGCCGATGCGCAACAGGAGGTGGCCGATGTTATTCATCGTCAGTTGGACAATCAGCCCGGACAACCGTGATGCCGCAATCGCACGTTTCCTCAAGACTGGTGGCGCGCCGCCCGCAGGCGTCACCATGCACGGACGCTGGCACGCCGTGGGGAGCTCGGCCGGCTTCGGCATTGCCGAGGCGAATGATCTGGTGCCGATTCAAAAGTGGGTGCTGGAGTGGAACGATCTGATGAGCATGGACGTGCACGCCGCATTGACCGATGAGCAAATCGCCCCATTGCTGGTCGCCACTGCCGCCCGGTAATGACGATGGAGGCGGCGAGTATCGCTCGCCGCCCGATTCGACCGGCGCATTTACCGGTACGCCATTGAAGTGCAAAGCGCCTGAAACACTCACTTTCTGACTATCCAAAACTGGATATTTCGCCATTCAAACCTACGCTCTTGGCGGGGGATTACTAATTTCAATGACGGTCGGGGGCTCGTCTCGAAGTACTCACGCAAGTACGCAGGAGCTCTACATGAACCGGACAACCTTATCCTCGATGTTTGCGGTACCGCTGTTGCTGTCTGCAATGGCGATTCCCGGCCTGACCCTGGCCGCCGACAAAGCCCCCAACATCCTGGTGATCATGGGCGACGATATTGGCTGGTCGAATATCGGCGTCTACAACCAGGGCATGATGGCTGGCAGAACACCCAACCTCGACCAACTCGCCGCTGAAGGCATGCGCTTTACCGACTATTACGCCGAGGCCAGTTGCACGGCCGGGCGCGCCAACTTCATCACCGGCGAACTGCCGATCCGCACCGGCATGACCACCGTCGGCCAGGCCGGCTCGCCCGTGGGTATTCCCGCCGAAGCCGTCACCATCGCGACCGCGCTCAAGGCCATGGGGTATGCCACCGGCCAGTTCGGCAAGAACCACTTGGGTGACTTGAACGAGTTCCTGCCCACCGTGCACGGCTTCGACGAATTCTTCGGCTACCTCTATCACCTCGACGCCATGGAAGACCCGGCGCACCCCAACTATCCGCAAGAACTGCTCGCCACCGTTGGCCCGCGCAACATGGTCCACAGCTGGGCCACCACCACCGATGATACGACCGTGATGCCGCGCTGGGGTAAGGTCGGCAAGCAGAAAATCGAAGATGCCGGCACGCTCTATCCGGAGCGGATGAAAACCGTCGACGACGAAATTCGCGACAAGGCCTTCTCGTTCATCGACAAGGCCAAGCAGGACAACAAACCGTTCTTCGTCTGGCTCAACCCGACCCGCATGCACATCGTCACGCACCTGTCCGACAAGTACGAAGCCATGCGCAACTCGCAGAATGGCTGGTCGGAACAGGAAGCCGGCATGGCGCAGCTCGATGACGTCGTTGGCGATGTCCTGGCGAAGCTGAAAAAAGACGGCATGGACGACAACACCATCGTCATTTTCACTACCGACAACGGTGCGGAAAACTTCACCTGGCCGGACGGCGGCACCACCCCGTTCGCCATGGGCAAAGGCACGGTCATGGAAGGCGGCTTCCGGGTGCCGGCAATCATTCGCTGGCCGGGCAAGGTGCCGGCCAACCAGGTCGCCAATGGCATCATGTCCGGCATGGACTGGTTCCCGACCCTGGTCGCAGCGGCGGGTAACCCGAACATCACGGCAGAGCTGCTCAAGGGCAAACAATTGGGTGATACCACCTACAAAGTTCACCTGGACGGCTATGATCAAACGCCAATGATCACCGGAAAAGGCCCGTCGAACCGGCATGAAATCTTCTACTTTGGAGAGAGTGCCCTGGGTGCAGTGCGCATAGACGACTACAAATATCGCTTCATTGACCAACCGGGTGGATGGATGGGGGCTAAAGTTGCTGTGGACGTGCCGATCCTGACCAACCTTCGACTCGACCCGTTCGAGCGCATGGGTTGGCCGGAAAATCAGGCCGCGCAGGGCTCGCAACAATACTTCGACTGGTTCAAGTACCAGTTCTGGCGCTTCGTATTCGTGCAGCAACACGTCGCCAAACTGGCCGAAACCGCGATCGAGTTCCCGCCGATGCAAAAAGGTGCGAGCTTCAACCTTGACTCGGTGAAAGCCAAGATCGCAGCAGCGCGGGCCGAGATGGCCAAGTAAACAGCCGAATCCACGGGTGGCCGGTACCGTCCACCCGTGTTCGAAATGGACATTTGCTGAGGTAGATACATGCCGACCAGAACACTTGCCCGATCTGCATCCGCGCTACTCGCCCTGTGCTGCCAACAAGCCTGGGCCGGCGGCATCATGCTTTACGAAATCGGCACCGATAACGCTGGCCTGGCCAATGCCGGTGCCGCTGCCCGCGCCCAAGGCCCCTCGACCATCGCCAGCAACCCGGCGGGCATGAGCTACCTGCCAGGCACGCAAATCACCGCCGGCTTGCAGGTGCTGTACGGCGATTTGAGCTTCGACCGCGACGCCGGCACCAACACCCCGGGCAGCGGCAGTGGCAACGCCCTCGACCCGATTCCCGGTGGCAGCTTCTTCATCAGCCATGAGCTGGACGAGCACTGGAGCGTCGGTTTCGGCCAGTACGGCGACTTCGGGTTGGCGGTCAACTACGACAACGACTGGTCCGGACGCTACTTCTCGCAAAACGCCAGCCTGCTCGGTCTGTCGTTGGTGCCGAGCGTGGCTTATCGCTTCAACGAGCAGTGGTCGGTGGGTCTGGGCGTCAAGGCCATGTACGGCATGCTGCAAGCCCAGACCGCGATTGACCGCTCGCCGTTCGGTTTTACCGACCGCACCGACGGCCAATTCAAGTACAAGGACCAGGATTGGGGCTTCGGTGCGAATGTCGGCGTGATCTACGCCCCGCAAGCCGGCACGCGGATTGGCCTGACCTACACCAGCCAGGTCGATCTGGACTTTGAGGACCGGCTGGACGTGAATGGCGATGGCCGACTGCTCGAGCGCGTCAACAACACCAAAACCGAACTCGATGTGAAGGTGCCGCAAACCGTCACCCTGAGCCTGTTCCAGCAACTGGACCGGCAATGGGCCTTGCTGGCCTCGGTCAACTGGCAGGACTGGTCGGAATTCGGTGACATCGGCGTGCAGGTCGACACCACTGCCGTGGGTGCGCAATCGACCACTGTCGACGCACATTTCAAGGACACCTGGCACCTGTCCCTGGGGGCGCAATACCAGGCCACCGAGCAGTGGCTGTGGAACGTTGGTGTGGCGTACGACAGCAGCGCCGTGTCGGACGGCAACCGCAGCGTGATCGTGCCGATGAACGAATCCTGGCGCATTGCGACAGGAGCCACCTATGCTCTGAACAAGGACACCGATGTCAACGTCAGTTGGGCCATGGTCTGGATCGGCGACATGCCGGTTGACCAGGCCAAGCCCGTATCGGGTAATCAAATCTCCGGTGAATTCGACAATGCCTGGATTCAAGCTATAACCGGAAACATGACTTGGCGATTCTGATGCCCAGCTCAAAAAAGACGATTTCTTCCAAGGAGTACACACCACTATGAATCTGTCCCGAAAACTGCTCGTCGGCGCTACGCTGGCAAGTCTGTTGCTTGGCGGTTGCACCTCGAAAGTGACGGAGAAGGAACAGTACTCAGGCTTCCTGTCCAACTACAACAACCTGCAGGAAGTCCAGACCCCAAGCGGTGGCACCGCGATGCGCTGGGTCAGCCCTTCGTGGAACCCGAACGCGTATGACACCGTAGTGTTCAACAAGCTGGAGCTGTACCCGGCGCCCAAACCCAATGAGCGGGTCAACCAGCAGACGCTGACCGACATCCAGAACTACATGACCAACAAGGCCAAGGCCACGCTGGGTCAGAGATACCGCGTAGTGTCGAACTCCTCAGCGGCTCCGGCGGGTTCCCGGCCACTGATCATGCGTGCGGCAATTACCGGGGTTAACGCCGAGAACGAAGGCATGAAGTGGTATGAAGTGGTACCGGTCGCGGCCGTTGTCGGGGCGACCCAGGCAGCCACCGGTCACCGTGACCAGGACACCACCCTGTTCATCGAAGCCGAGTTCATCGACGCGAAGAGCAATCAGACCGTGGCCAAAGTGGTGCGCAAGGTGTTTGGCACTACCCTGGAAAATGAAAGCCAGAAGATTACCGCCAAGGACTTCAAGGCGGCGATCGACAAACTGGGTACCGACTTCCAGGCCTTCCTCAAGTAAGAACAGGTTGCTCGTGTAGGAGCTGCCGCAGGCTGCGATCCTTTGATCTACAGGTTATTGAAACCATAAGAAGATCGCAGCCTTCAGCAGCGCCTTTCGGCCCAGGTCACTTCTTCATCCCCACCCGCCGGCGCATTTTGGCAGTGATCGCCTGCCGGGTCTTGCGCATGTCCGCCCAGGGTTCATCACCGACTTCAGCCAGGCGTTCAAGCGCGTTGTGCAGGTTCCACTGATTGCCGCCCTTGAGCTCGGCAACCTCTTCGCGAAAGATCGGCATCGACACCGGCAGGCCCTCACGGGTACGGACGGCGTAGGCACAGATGGTGGTCGCGCCCAGACCGTTGCGCAGGTAATCGATGAAGATCCGTCCGACCCGGTTCTTCGGTCCCGACACCGCCGAAAAACGCTCGGGCAACAGCCTGGCCATGTGGCTGACAATGGCATGGCTGAAGTCCTTGACCTCATCCCAGCCGAGCTTGCGGGTCAGCGGTACCACCACATGGATGCCCTTGCCGCCGCTGGTTTTCAGAAACGCCTTGAGCCCCAATTCATCCAGCACCGACAGCGTCAACTCGGTGGCCTCGATCATGCGTTTCCATGGCAGCGCCGGGTCCGGGTCAAGGTCGAGGACAAAACGGTCCGGCTTGTCGAAGTTGACCGACGTGGCGTTCCAGGTGTGCAACTCCACGGTACTCATCTGCACCGCGCCAATCAGCGCCTCGGCATTGTTGATGAGCATCATCGGCTGACCGGTGAGCTGCTTGTCCAGCGTGGCGATGCCGGGGATCGCCAGGTGCTCGGCATTCTTCTGGAAAAACAGCTCGCCGGCGATACCATCCGGCGCACGCACCAGCGCCACCGGGCGATCCTTGAGTTCGGGCAGGATCCACTCGGCGACACTCGCGTAGTACTGCGCCAGTTGCAGTTTGGTGGTGCCGCTGCCGGGGTCGATCACCCGGTCCGGGTGAGTGATGCGCACCTGCCCCGCGTCCAGGCCGATTTGCGAGGGTGCGGGGTCGGGCTTCTTTTGTGTGGCAGCGGTTTTTTTCGCAGTGGAGGTTTTCACGGTGTTCGCGCGCTCCTCGGTGATGTCGTGTGCCGGTTTGTCATTGCGCAGGCCATGGAACACGGCGTGGCGCACCGAGCCGTCCCGGGTCATTTCAGCGAAAGCCACTTCTGCCAGCAGCTTGGGTTTGAGCCAATGCACATCCCTGGCCTCGGCACCGCCGGGTGGATTGACCACCGGCGGTTTTTTCACCTGCAACGGCTTGAGCTGCTCATGGAGGCTGCGCAGCGTCGCCTCGTTGAACCCGGTGCCGACTTTGCCGGCATAGCGCAACTCGCCACTGTCGCGATCATGCAGCCCCAGCAGCAGCGCGCCGAAGGCATGGCGCGAGCCTTTCGGCTCGGTGAATCCGACGATGACGAACTCCTGCCGATGCTGGCATTTGAGCTTGATCCAGTCGCTGCTGCGCCGGGAGACATAGGGCGACCCAAGACGCTTGCCGATCAAGCCTTCCATGCGCATCCGGCAGGCGCTGTCGAACAAGGCTTGCGGCTCCTCGCCAAACGACTCGGAGAAGCGCAGCAGCGGCTGGTCATTGACCTTGAGCACAGTCGCCAGCGCGGCCCGACGTTCTTCGACCGGCACTTCACGCAAGTCCACGCCATTGAGGTACGGCAGGTCGAACAGATAGTAGAGAATGCCATCGCTGCGCTGCGCCTCGAAGGCGTTTTGCAACGCCTGAAAGTCCGGCACACCCTGGTCGTCGGCCACCACCATTTCGCCATCGAGCCACGCCGATTCCAGGCCAAGCGCGACAAGGGCCTGGGCCTGTTGTGGCAGTTTGTGGGTCCAGTCGTGGCCATTGCGGGTGATCAGCCTGACGTCACCGTGGTCGATGCGGGCCATGATCCGGTAGCCGTCGAACTTGATTTCGTAGCTCCACGCGCCGTCCGGGACCCTGTCCACCAGCGTCGCCAATTGCGGCTTGAGCAGGTCCGGCAACCTGGCTTTGCGGGCGCCGGTCAGTGGTGATGATTTTTCCTTGCTTGAGCGCTTGGCGGCTGGCTCGCCAGTCGCCGAAAAATCGCGCCTGTCATCGAGGTTGCGGGGCATGGCTCACCTGCTTCGCGCCAGGACGTCGGATGCAAACGTCTCTTAACCAAGCAGAGCCGGCGAGCGGCGCAATAATTCAATCGGCATTGAAAAGCCCCGGACGGACGGGCTTGTGGCGCGTGCTCCCCCACAAACCTGTAGGAGCTGGCTTGCCAGCGAAGAGGACGGCATGACCAGTATTGAGGTTGCCTGACACGCCGCCTTCGCTGGCAAGCCAGCTCCTACATTTGGATGTGTCATGCAACCGGTCAGGCAGTGCCCTTGGCCTGCTGCTCCAGATGCAATTGCAACTCTGGCTCGATCTGCAAGGCCGCGGCCAGTTCATCCAGATAGTTGCGCTCGGCGTCCTGCTGGTCGTCCACCAGCATCACGCTGGCCAGGTACATCTCCGAGGCCATGGCAGGGTCGTTCTTTGCCGACTGCGCGACGTCATAGGGGTCCAGCGGCTTGGCGACTTCATCGTCCAGCCATTGCTGCAATTGCGGATCGTCGGTGTGACGGCCGATTTCAGTGCTGATCATCTGTTTTTCGGATTCATCGATCCGGCCATCGGCCTTGGCCGCGGCAATCAATGCCCGCAGGATCGCATGGCTGTGTTCCTCGGCTTCCGGGCCGGCCAGCAAGTCGACGGTCCGCGGCGCTTCCTGCGGGGCCGACGCCTGGCTGCGTTGCCAGGCCTGGTATGCCTGGAACGCCATCATGCCGAGGGACGCCAGCGCCGCATAATTGGTGCCGCCACCGGAACGGCTTTGCGGTGCGCCACCCATCGGCGAACCGCCGCCCAGCAAACCACCGAGCAAACCGCCCAACCCTGAGCCACCACCCGCACCCGCACCGGCGCCACCACCCAACAACCCGCCGAGCAATCCGCCCAGGTCGCCGAGCCCGCCCTGGGCCGAGGCGCCACCGCCGCCCTGTTGCGCCATCGAGCCCTGGCCGGCGCGCAATAACTGTTCGAGCAGATCGCTGGTGTTCATGACGCTTGTCCTCTTTGGAAGGGTTCTGTCCAGACAGGCAACGATAGACCTCGCAGACGAATGTGCCAGCGCCGTTGGGCTGACGCGCCCGCGCCACCGCGGATTGTCCGGGGTATTTTTTTTCAGCGCGGCTAAGATTCATAGGTGGTGAACCTTATCCGCGGATACCCGGTCGATACCTGCAACCCGACCCGGTTTGCCAGCGCCCCCTTGTGCGGGGCGTCAACTGGCTTGCTTCATTCACTGGAGAACGCCCCTGTGATTTCAACCCTGTACATCGCCAGACTCAAAGCATGGGGCGCCCATGGTTTTACGGCCACCGGCGTGGTCACCGCTTTCCTCGCCACCCTGTCCCTGCTGGATAACCAGCCGACCCATTGCCTGCTGTGGCTGGGTGTCGCGCTGATCGTCGACGGACTGGACGGCGCACTGGCGCGCAAGGTCAACGTGCAGTCGGTGTTGCCGAGCTTCGATGGCTCGATCCTCGACCTGGTGATCGATTACCTGACGTATGTGTTTATCCCGGCGCTGTTCATCTATCGCTACATCCCGTTGCCGGACTACACCCTGCTGCTGAGCGTGTCGCTGATTCTGGTGTCGTCGCTGTTCTGCTTCTGCAACGTCAACATGAAGAGCAAGGACAACTACTTCCAGGGCTTCCCCGCCGCCTGGAACGTGGTTGCCCTGTGCCTGTACATCATCGCCCCGTCGCCGTGGATCACCTTCCTGACCGTGATTGGCCTGGCCCTGCTGACCGTGACCCGGATGAAATTCCTGCACCCGTTCCGCGTGCGCCGGTTCATGCCGATCAACATTGCGGTGACGGCCATCTGGTTGCTGTGCAGCTTGTCGCTGGTGCTCAACCATCCGGTGATCAACCCGATGGTGATGGGGCTGTGGCTGCTGATGTCGGCGTATTTCCTCGGTATCTGCTTCTGGCGCACGGCGCTGGAGTGGTTCGACGAATCGCGGCTCAAGTAGCCATGGCGGTCCATATCGTTCAACTGGGTTCGCCGCGTCGCCCCGACGAAGGCTTGCGCCTGGGCACGGTACGCCGCCCTCCCCGTGGCGTACCGAAAGCCGAATTCGCCAGCCGGGACTTCTATGATGTCTGGCAGCCGTTGCTGTCACCCAGCGCGGAACTGGTGGCCGAGGCCAAGTCTGCGCAGGATGCCAAAGCCTGGGAGGTGTTCCGGCGCAAGTTCAAGGCCGAGATGAGCCAGCCCGCTGCCAGTCAGATGCTGGACCTGCTGGCCGCGCTGTCTCACAGCACGTCCCTGGCCGTGGGGTGTTATTGCGAGGATGAAGCCCATTGTCATCGGTCGGTGTTGCGCGAGTTGCTGGAGGCGCGGGGGGCAGAAGTGATTTAGTTGCCAAGACCACCTGGGTTTGACATCAAAAGATCGCAGCCTGCGGCAGCTCCTACAGGGGACGGCATTCACAATGTAGGAGCTGCCGCAGGCTGCGATCTTTTGATCAACGCCGCGTGATCACCACCTCCAGGTATTCACTCGGCACCACCAGCGACTTGTCGCCCGCCCGGTTCATCCGGTTGATCAACTCGGTCAGGTCCGCTTCCAGCGCCTTGGCGCCATCCGCGGGCAGTGCGGCGAAGGCTTTGTGCATCGGCCCGTACCACTGGCGGAAGGTGTCGATGAAATGCGCCGCCGAGCGATAGCGGAAATTGAACGTGCGGCGCGTCACCTGCAACAGGAATTCCTGCTCGTCGAAGTGCTCGTGCAGCCAGGCTTCGGTGCCCCAGCGCGAGGGCGGATTCGCTCCCGGCACAGGTGGCAGGTGCTGGCCCAGGGTCTTGAACATCTGGCCGACGAAACCTTCAGGTGTCCAGTTGGCCAGGCCGATCCGCCCACCCGGGCGGCAGACTCGCGCCAGCTCCGCGGCGGCCTTGGGCTGGTCCGGCGTGAACATCACACCGAAAGTGGAAAGCACGGCGTCGAAGCTGCCGTCGGCAAAGGGCAAGGCTTCGGCATCGGCGACCTGGAAGGCGACATTCAGGCGTTCTGCCCGGGTCCGTTCTGCGCCGCGCTCCAGCAAGGCGGCAACATAGTCGGTGGACGTCACCTGGCAGCCACGGCGCGCGGCAGCGAGGGTCGCGTTGCCGTTGCCGGCGGCGACGTCGAGCACGCGCTCATCGCACAACAGGTCGCAGGCTTCGGCCAGTTGCTCGCCGACGATTTGCAGGGTGGTGCCAATCACGGCGTAGTCGCCGCTGGCCCAGGAGGCCATCTGGCGGTTTTTCAAGGCAGTCAGATCAATGGGTGTACTCATGGAGGCAGTCTCTGGGTTGAAACACGTATCGGAC
Organism: Pseudomonas laurylsulfatiphila; assembly: GCF_002934665.1. Lineage (GTDB taxonomy): Bacteria > Pseudomonadota > Gammaproteobacteria > Pseudomonadales > Pseudomonadaceae > Aquipseudomonas > Aquipseudomonas laurylsulfatiphila. The sequence goes on from NZ_NIRS01000002.1 coordinate 853,873, forward strand.
CTGATCGCGGTTACTCCGCTGTCGTCGGATCGATGATGTTCATGACCCGGGAAATGCGGTTGGCGGGAAAACCACTGATCCTCGCGTGCTCCTGGATCTGCTCCTCGTTCGGCGAGATGTACACGCAGTAGAGCTTGTCACCGGTGACATAGCTCTGCAGCCACTGCACCTGCGGCAACTCCCGCAAGGCCTGGCAGGACTTTAGCGAAGCGGCTTTCAAATCCCTTTCCGACAGAGCTCCGGCGCCCTGGATCTCACGTTCAATGACGAACTTAGGCATGGCAACCTCTCTTTATTGTTCTGGATGGCAGGGCGCATTCACCCTGTGATCAAACTATCGTCCTGACGGGCGCTGGCGTCCTGCCCGATCGTCGCTCAAGCCTGCCCGATCGTCCGGAGATTCCACACGGCGCACCGAGGCGTTCACAATCAGGAATCCTGTCACGGGGAAATCCCTATGGACGCTCTGTCACAGACCCTGCGGGTGGTGCACCTGGTCGGCGCGATCTTCATCAACGCCCGGTTCACTGCACCCTGGTGCTACCAGTCGCCCAGCGCCGACACGGCCGCGCCGTTCCTGGAGCCCGATGCGGAACGGGTGGTGATTTTTCACCTGATCACCGAGGGCGAGTGCTACGTCGAGCTGGGCGATGACCCGCCGCTGCTGCTGAGCGCCGGCGACGTGGTGATCTTCCCTCAGGGCGACGCCCATCGCATGTGCTCCCGACCGGGATTGCCACCGGCCACGGGTGCGCGACTGGATGCGGTGCTGGCACGCCGGCCCCGCCAGCTGAGCTATGGCGGTGGTGGCGCGGTCACCCGCCTGGTATGCGGCTACCTGGCGTGCGACACACGCCTGGCGGGCATGTTGCTCAAGGGCTTGCCGCCCGTGGTGCGGGTCAACGTGCGCGGTTCGGATGCCGGTATCTGGCTGGAATCCTCCGTGCGCTACGCCCTCGCCGAAGCCCGCTCGCCCCGCCCCGGCGGCGAAGGGGTCCTGGCCAAGCTCGCCGAAGTGCTGTTCATCGAAGTGCTGCGCCTGTACATGAACGAACAGGGCGAAGGCCGCACCGGCTGGCTGGCCGGAGTACGTGACCGCATCGTCGGCGCCGCCCTCAACGCTTTGCACAAAAAACCCTGCCACGCCTGGACGCTGGACGAACTGGCGCGCACCGCCAGCACTTCAAGATCGGTGTTGGCCGAGCGCTTCCAGCAACTGGTGGGGGTGTCGCCGATGCAGTACCTGACGCAATGGCGGATGTTGCTCGCCGCCAACCTGTTGCGCAGCAGCAACAACTCATTGACGCGCATCGCCGAGGAAGTGGGTTACCAGACCGATACCGCCTTCAGCCGCGCCTTTCGGCGCGAGTTCGGTGCACCGCCGGCGGCGTGGCGGCGTGGTCAGGAGAAAAAAAACATGGCCCACGAGGCTATGCCCGTGAGCCACTGATCAGGCCGTTCAAGCCGCTGGCGCGCTGGCCTTGGCCTCCTCCAGCAACTGCTGGATCACTTTCTCCTGCGTGTCGTAGCTGCCTTCACCGAAGTGGGTGTAACGCACCTGCCCCTTGGCATCAATGATGTAGTGCGCCGGCCAGTACTGGTTGTCGAAGTTGCGCCAGATCGCGTAGTTGTTGTCGATCGCCACCGGGTAGGTGATGCCGTATTCCTTCACCTTGTCCCGGACGTTGTCGATGATGCGTTCAAAGCCGTATTCAGGCGTGTGCACACCGATCACCACCAGTCCGTCCTTTTCATATTTCTTCGCCCAGTCCTTCACGTACGGCAGGGTGTGCTTGCAGTTGATGCAGTCGAAGGTCCAGAAGTCCACAAGCACCACCTTGCCTTTGAGGGCTTCGTTGGTCAGTGCCGGTGAGTTGATCCAGTCCACCGCGCCGGACAGCGACGGCATCGCGCCCTGGGCGTTGCCCATGGTGCTGTCGGCCTTGACCTTGCTGACCAGGTAATCGACGACTTTCGGCACGGTCTCCAGCACGCCTTTCTCGACACGGCTGACGCCTTGCGATGAGGTGTTGGCCAGCAACAGGTCATTGGCCCCCGTTGCGATCACCGCCGCACCGGCCAGCACCGCAACCCCGGCGCCCCGGCGCAGCCAGCCGGTGACCGGAATCGACGGTTTCAAGCGATTGACCAGGCCGCGACCGGCAAAGATCAAGACGCCCAGGGACAGCGCACTGCCCGCGCCATAGGCCACCAACAACAGGCTGGTACCGGCGTTCGCGCCCTGCAGCATGGCGCTGGTGAGAATCACCCCGAGGATCGGCCCGGCGCAGGGTGCCCAGAGCAGCCCGGTGGCGACACCGATCATGATCGACGCCAGCGGCCCGGAGATCTTGCGCGAGTCCGGGTCGATGCGATTGCCCAGCAGCACGAAGGGGCGCGCCAGCCAGTCACCGACCCGGGCGGAAATCAGCGACAGGGCGAACAGCACCATGACGAACAGGGCGACGTGGCGGCCGGTGTTGCTGGCCTGTATCACCCACTCGGTACTGACCACGGCCAGGCTGGAGACCAGGGCGAAGGTCAGGACCATGCCGCCGAGGGTCAGCAGGATCGAGGCGCGTGTGCGGTCGGCCCCGGCGAACAGGAAGGGCACGACCGGCAGAATGCACGGGCTGAGGACGGTCAATATGCCGCCCAGGAAAGCGATGAGTAACATGGGATCACCTTTGAAAAAATGGGGAGGCATCCACCCCCCCCTGTAGGAGCTGGCTTGCCAGCGATAGCGGTCTGACTGTTACACCCACGTCGATTGGGCCGCCGTGATCGCTGGCAAGCCAGCTCCTACAAAGAAGCGGTAGTGTTTTTGGAATTCAGGCCGTCTGGCTGTCCTGCATCTGCCCTTGCGGCGTACGGCTGGAGCCGTCTTGCGCCAGCAAGCCCTGGGTGCCCTTCTCTGCCACGGGCGTGAGCTGGAAGCAGGTGTTGCTGCCGCAGGCGCTTTGCTCGACAGAGGCGTTGGCATGGGCTGCCGCACCGGCGACGGAAAAGGCGATGGCAGTGAGAAAGCGGGATACGTTGTTCATGATGTCCTTCCTGATTCAAATGGGATTAAGCGGTCGTTGATCGCAGCACTCAGTTTTCCGAGTTGCAGTGGTCGGCGAACTTGCTGTAATCCAGCACCTGGGTTTTCGACTGGGAGTCGAGGTACGTCAGCCGTGCATTGACCACGCCGCAGGAAGGCGTAGCGTCCTCGGTCAGCGAAACCACTTTCCTGATGTCAAGATGGGTGCCGTAGGTGTAGGTTTTTGGCGCAACATCGGCTTCGGCGCGGGCCGACAGGGTGCAGATGTTCAGGGCGGCAAACAGGCAAGCGGCGTAGACGGCTTTGGTGTTCATGGCGAGTTCCTCAAGGTTTCAACAGGTCGTTGGTTCGTTGGGCCGAGGCGGTCTGGTTTGCCTCGATGGAACCTATTAAAAGCCTGCGAGGTATCTCGTCTGTGTCGGGAATCGGCGTGAATCAATCGGTACGTATCAGAACCGCGTGCAGATACAGAGCAATACAAAACCCCTGAAAATCGGCTTTTTTGCCTTCGTGTGTATCCGCAGGCAGGCCGGATACACTGCAATACAAAGGGCAGCAGGCGACCCCGCCCGGGCTCGATAGACTGTGTGGCAATCCCCATTCATCAGAGGTTTGGCCCAATGGATCACGTTGATCACATCCTCATCGTTGACGATGACCGCGAAATCCGCGAGCTGGTAGGCAACTACCTGAAGAAGAACGGCCTGCGCACCACCGTCGTGGCGGATGGACGGCAGATGCGCGCGTTTCTGGAAACCACCCCGGTGGACCTGATCGTGCTGGACATCATGATGCCGGGGGACGATGGCCTGCTGCTCTGCCGCGAATTGCGCGCCGGCAAACACAAGACCACGCCGGTGCTGATGCTCACCGCGCGCAATGATGAAACCGACCGCATCCTCGGCCTCGAAATGGGCGCCGACGACTACCTGGTCAAACCCTTCGCTGCCCGTGAACTGCTGGCGCGGATCAACGCGGTGCTGCGGCGCACCCGCATGCTGCCGCCGAACCTGGTGGTGACCGAAGCCAGCCGCCTGCTGGCCTTTGGGCGCTGGCGCCTGGACACCTCGGCCCGTCACCTGCTCGATCAGGACGGCACCATGGTCGCCCTGAGCGGCGCCGAATATCGATTGCTGCGGGTGTTTCTCGACCATCCGCAACGGGTGCTCAACCGTGATCAATTGCTCAACCTGACCCAGGGCCGCGACGCCGACCTGTTCGACCGTTCCATCGATCTTTTGGTCAGCCGCCTGCGTCAGCGCCTGCTCGACGACGCCCGCGAACCGGCCTACATCAAGACCGTGCGCAGCGAAGGCTATGTGTTTTCCCTGCCGGTGGAAATCCTGGGCGATCAATCATGACGCGGGCGCTGCATTGGCCGCGGACCCTGGCCTCGCGGCTGTCGCTGATATTCCTGATCGGCCTGATCCTCGCCCAGGCATTGTCCTTCGGCGCGCAGTACTACGAACGCTACGAATCCTCGAAAAACACCATGCTCGGCAACCTGGAAACCGATGTGTCCACCTCCATTGCCATCCTCGACCGCCTGCCCGCCAATGAGCGGGCCGCCTGGCTCAAACAACTGGAGCGACGCAACTACAGTTACCTGCTGAACGAGGGCTCGCCGGGCTCGCCCATCCACACCGACATGCCCGATGCGCCCATTGCCATCGCCTCGATCAAGGACGCCATCGGCCACGATTACCCGATGACCTTTACTGAGATTCCCGGGCCGAAAAAACACTTCCAAGTGCACCTGAACCTGGCGGATGGCAGCCCGCTGACCATCGACCTCCGCCCGGCGATGGTGCCGCTGTCGCCCTGGCTGCCCATCGTGTTGCTCGGGCAACTGGCGCTGATGCTCGCCTGTTCCTGGCTGGCGGTCAGAATCGCCATCCGCCCCCTCACCCGCCTCGCCGACGCCGTCGAAACCCTGGACCCCAACGCCCACCCCGTGCTCCTGGACGAAAAAGGCCCGAGCGAAGTCGCCCACGCCGCCAAAGCCTTCAACGCGATGCAGGCACGCATCGCGGCGTATCTGAAGGAGCGCATGCAATTGCTCGCGGCGATCTCCCACGACCTGCAAACCCCGATCACCCGCATGAAACTGCGCGCCGAGTTCATGGACGACTCCAGCGAAAAAGACAAACTGTGGAACGACCTGGGCGAGATGGAACACCTGGTACGCGAAGGCGTCGCCTACGCCCGCAGCATCCACGGCGCCACCGAAGAAAGCCGCCGCACCGACCTCGACTCGTTCCTCGACAGCCTGGTGTTCGACTACCAGGACATGGGCAAGGACGTTCAGCTCAAAGGCAAGAGCACCACCGTCATCGACACCCGCCCCCACGCCCTGCGCCGGGTGCTGGTCAACCTGACGGACAACGCATTGAAATTTGCCGGGGCTGCCGAAATGCACGTGGAAAAACAGGCCGACGGCAAGCTGTCGATCAAGATCCTCGACCGTGGTCCGGGGATCGCCGAAGAAGAACTCAAGCAAGTCATGGAACCCTTCTACCGCGTGGAAAACTCCCGCAACCGCAGCACCGGCGGCACCGGGTTGGGGTTGGCGATTGCCCAGCAACTGGCGATAGCGATTGGAGGGTCGTTGACCTTGAGCAATCGTGAAGGTGGGGGGTTGTGTGCGGAGCTGAGATTGCCGGGGTAGGAAGGATTGGTTGGGAAGTAAGGATGTTGGGCCAGCTGTAGAAAATGGTCGGCTGGAAGGCCGCCATCGCTGGCAAGCCAGCTCCCACAGTGGTTCGGCGTATGTCTGAGAGAATTTGATCCGCTGGCAGGCCGCCTTCGCGGGCAAGCCAGCTCCTACCTTTGATTTTTGACAATGTCGAGAGGGTGGAAGATCAAGAGCAAAAGATCGCAGCCTGCGGCAGCTCCTACAAGGGGAGTGCGTTTAGCCGAAGAGCAGGTTCGCCCCCACACGCTCTTCACCACTCAACAGGCCGAGCGTTAGCTCGCCTGCAGCTTGTGATCTTGATCCACCCGCCCCCTCGGCAGGCTGAGCGGAGGTGTTCATCCGGGGATGGGCGCGCAGCGCCGTTCGACGCAGTCGAACTCATTGCATGTAGGTCGAAGCGAAGCCGACCGGAGGGCAATGCCCCCGGATGAATACCGGAGCGAAGGTACCCCGAGCCTCAGCGAGGGGCCGTACGTAAGGGGCGAGCGCTTTTGGTTACTTTTAAGGCGCTTGTTAAAAGTGACTCGCCGTAAGGGCGAAACCATAAGCCGCCGTTACCCAAAAAACGGATATGTACTCAATCAACAACCCCCAAAACCCCCTCCCCATGCATCTGCCGCAACAACCCCACCCCACCTTCCAGAAACTCCAAAGACCCCACCACCCCAGCCTCCACCGCCAACCCCTGCAACAGCTCACGCCCGGTCAACTCGGGAAACTCGCCAACAAGCAGCAACAACCGCCACGCCAACGGACTCAACTCGGAAAACCTCACACCCCAGTCCTCGGCCCGACGCACCAGCAACAACGTCGGCTGAGTCGGCAAAACGTCCGGCTGATAATCCGGCCCCACCCGTTGCACCGGCCAGGCATACGCCAACGGCCAGGCCAGCGGCGACACCTGCAACGGTTGATCCAGCAACAACGCCGCATCACCGGCAGCCACAGGCTCGGCGTCGGACTGTTGCAGCGCCATTTCCACCCACTCGTAATGCGCCAGCTCCACCATGAACGGCGGCCACGGCCCATCGACCAACGCCTGAGGCTCACTGGCAAGAAACTCGACAAACTCCTGAGCGATCTCACCGAATTTCGGCGTGCGGGCGCGGTAGTCCCGCAGAAAAATCCGCACCAGCGAACGCCAGTGTTCATCGCCCAGAATCTTCACCAGGACCGGAAAGGTTCCACTGAGCAATGAAGACAGGTTGGCGAACACCAGATCGCGGTAAACCTGTGCTCGCGCCGGGTCCATTTCGGTGGGTGGCGCGTTGTGCTCAGGGTCGCGCAGGTACAGGCCCATGGTGGTTTGTTGCTGCACAAGGCTCGACTTATCCACGGCTCACGCCCTCCTGTTGCAAGCGGCGAATGGTCTGCAATTCCGCCACCAGTTCGGCGAATACCGGAAAATTGAAATCGCGCTCCAGCAAGGTCGGTTGAGCACCGAAACGGGCATAGGCCTGGGCCAGCAACGACCATACCGCCGGCTTCACCGAAGCGCCATGGGTATCGATTTTCAAGGTATCGGACTCATCGAAATGCCCGGCGATATGCATGGCCACCACCCGTCCCGCATCGATACTGGCGAGAAACGCCTGGGGGTCGAAACCGTGGTTGATCGAGTTGACGTAGACGTTGTTGACGTCCAGCAACAGGTCGCAATCAGCCTCGCGCAACACCGCATTGGTGAACGTCACCTCGTCCATGTCCTGCTGGGGCGCGGCGTAGTAAGAGACGTTTTCCACCGCCAGGCGCCGTCCGAGGATGTCCTGGGCCTGGCGGATACGCGCGGCGACGTGGTGCACCGCTTCTTCGGTAAACGGCAGCGGCAGCAGGTCGTACAGGTGACCGTCATCGCTGCAATAGCTCAAATGCTCGCTGTACAGCGGCACGTGGTAATGATCGAGAAAACCCCGGACTTCCTGCAAAAAACCGACGTCCAGCGGCGACGGTCCGCCCAGGGACAGGGACAGCCCGTGACAGGACAGCGGATAACGTTCGGCCAGTGCCCGCAGCGCCGCACCATGGGCGCCGCCGATGCCGATCCAGTTTTCTGGCGCGACCTCCAGAAAGTCGAAACTGCCGACAGGGGCCGCTTGCAGGTCTTTGAGTAAACCGCGACGCAGGCCAAGCCCGGCGCTGGCCTTGGCTACGGGGGGAATGGATGTCTGCATGGTATCGATCTCGCCTGTGTCCAATGGCGCGGGCCGGTGCCCGCCATGAGGCACAGTTAATCGAAGGGGTGTATCGGGACTGTGTTCGGCCGGACCCTGAAGTTGCGCGGGACTGTATCGAAAGGCAGGTTGGATACAGTGAGATACATCACGCCCTACTGTGGGAGCGAGCCTGCTCGCGAAAGCGTTTTTACAGGCGAAAAGCCTTTGCCTGAGCCACCGCGTTCGCGAGCAGGCTCGCTCCCACAGGGTCCAGTGTCGGTCAGGAACATATTGCTTTCGTCGCGCCAGGCCGCGCGGTACAAGGCCCGAACTAAACTTACTGCACGCAGGACCCGCATGGTGCCCTGCACACCCCCACGACCACCGCCCAGCGGCGCATGCCTCGCCAGACAATGCCTCTGGACCGTGATCCTGCCAAAGGAGCACACGTGATGGACGAGGCCAGACTCAACGACTTCATGGGCAAACTGGTGAATGACATGGGCGGCGCGGCGATGCTCGCCAACGTCATCCTCGGCGAAGAGCTCGGCCTGTACCGGGCAATGGCCGACAGCCAGCCGATCACCCCCGAAACCCTTGCCGAGAGGACCGGCTGCAACACCCGCCTGCTGCGCGAATGGCTCAGCGCCCACGCCGCCTCCGGCTACATGGAACACCGCGACGGCCAGTTCCGCCTGCCCGAAGAGCAAGCCCTGGCCCTGGCCATCGAAGACTCTCCGGTCTATATCGCCGGGGGCATCGGCGTGGTCGCGTCGTTTTTCCACGACAAGGACAAGCTGGTCAACGCCATGCACGGCAACGGCGCCCTGCCCTGGGGCGAGCATCACCCGTGCATGTTCAGCGGTACCGAGCGTTTCTTCCGCCCTGGGTACAAAGCCCATCTGATCGCCGAATGGTTGCCGGCCCTCGACGGTGTGGTGGCCAAACTGGAAGCCGGGGCCAAAGTGGCGGACATCGGCTGCGGTCACGGCGCCTCGACGGTGATCATGGCCCAGGCATTTCCGGATTCGCGCTTCGTCGGCTTCGACTATCACGCGCCGTCCGTCACCGTCGCCACCCAAAGGGCCGAAGAAGGCGGTGTGTCCAGTCGGGCCCGGTTCTTCCAGGGCACGGCGAAAAGCTACCCCGGCAGCGACTATGACCTGGTCTGCTACTTCGACTGCCTGCACGACATGGGCGACCCGGTAGGCGCGGCCAAACATGCCTATGAATCGTTGAAAGACGACGGCACGGTGCTGCTGGTCGAGCCCTACGCCAATGACTTGCTCGACGACAACGTCAACCCGGTCGGACGCCTGTTCTACGCCGCCTCGACCTTCATTTGCACGCCGAACTCGCTGTCCCAGGAAGTCGGCCTCGGCCTCGGCGCCCAGGCCGGTGAAGCGCGCTTGCGCAAGGTGTTCAACGAGGCCGGGTTCAGCCGTTTTCGTCGGGCCACGGAAACACCGTTCAACCTGATTCTGGAGGCACGTAAATAACCCCCGAGGGTTGTAGGAGCTGCCGAAGGCTGCGATCTTTTGACTTTGCTTTTGAAAAACAAGATCAAGAGATCGCAGCCTTCGGCAGCTCCTACAAAAGGCCATGCCAATCTGCGCCCCCGGAGTGCTGAACATGCTCGACAGCCTGATCCACGAACAACTCGACCGCCTCCATCAACGCATGGCCGACGCGCCGTTTGCTGTGCTGACCGGTGCCGGCATCAGCACACCGTCGGGCATCCCCGATTATCGTGACAACCAGGGCGTGCGGCGGGGCCGGCAGCCGATGATGTACCAGGAGTTTCTCTCCGCCCCGGAGTCCCGGCGACGCTATTGGGCGCGGGCGATGCTCGGCTGGCCACGGGTGCGCCTGGCGCAGCCGAACGTGGCCCACGACACCCTGGCCCGGCTGCAGGGCACGCGACAAATCAGCGGGTTGATCACCCAGAACGTCGACACCCTGCACGACCAGGCCGGCAGCCATGACGTGATCGAACTCCACGGCAGTTTGCACCGGGTGTTGTGCCTCGATTGCGGCAGGCTCTGTGAGCGCGATTCGATCCAGCGCTTGATGGAAACCCGCAACCCGTACCTGGCCGGCGTCGACGCGGTGCAGGCGCCGGACGGCGACACCTTGCTCGACCCGGCCTTCGAGGCCCGCTTCCAGGTCCCTCATTGCCCGCATTGCGCCGGGGAACGGATGAAGCCGGATGTGGTGTTTTTTGGTGAAAACGTCGCGCAGGCCACGGCGACCAAGGCGATGGCGGCCGTTGAACAGGCTGCCGGGTTGTTGGTGATCGGGTCTTCGTTGATGGCCTATTCGGCGTTCCGCTTGTGCCGGGCGGTGGTGGACCAGGGCAAGCCGTTGATCGCGATCAACCTGGGCAAGACCCGGGCGGATGACATTCTGGATATGAAGATCGAGGGGTCATGCGAGCGGTTGTTGCCAATATTGGCTCAACGCCTGACTTCCTGATCAACACAACACCCTGTGGGAGCGTGCTTGCCCGCGATGGCGGTGGATCAGCCAATAAATTTTCTGAATGTGCCGGCCTCATCGCGAGCAAGCTCGCTCCCACAGGGGCCGGCGTTCATTTCAGAGGAGCTTTTCCCCAAATTTTTCCTCTTTCAGCACATCAAACAACGCCTGCGCCGCCGCCGACAACTCTCCCCCAGGCAACGTCAACACCCCAAGCGCCCGCTCCACCACCGGGTCGCGCAAGGTAATGCAGCGCGCCCCCAGCTCGTGCATCTGCCCGGCACACAATGCCGGCACCGCGCTCACGCCCAGGCCGCTGGCGACCATGCGCCCGACCGTCGCCAGTTGATGGCTTTCAAACTCCACCGACAGCTTCATGCCGCGGGCCTGCAGGTGCTCTTCTAGCATGACCCGCACGGTGGAAGGTCGCTGCAAGGTAATGAACGGCTCCTTGAGCAGGGTCTGCCAATCGATGTCATCGAGTTCGGCCAGCGCCGAATCCAGGGGCACCACCGCCACGAATCGATCGATGTACAACGGCGTGAATTGCAGCGGCGAACTCTGGGTCGGCTCGAACGCCACCCCCAGTTCAACCTGGCGGTCACGGACCATTTCCAGCACCTGCTCGTTGATCACGTCATTGACCGTCACGTTGACGTTCGGGTAACGGGCGCGGAAGGTCTTGAGGATCGGCGGCAGCAGGTTGCCGGCGAACGATGGCATCGCCGCCAGGGTCACGCGACCGCGCTGCAGGGTGAAGCGTTGACGCAGCTCGTCCTCGACATTGTCCCAGTCGGCGATCAACCGGCGCGCCAGCGGCACCAGGGCTTCGCCTTCGGCGGTGAGCGCCACGTTGCGCGTGTTGCGGGTGAACAGGCGCCCGCCGAGGCCCTCTTCCAGCGCCTTGATGGTCAGGCTCAGGGCCGATTGCGACAGGTGCAGGCGTTCACAGGCCACGGCAAAGCTCAGGCTCTGGGCCACGGCCAGAAAGGCACGGATCTGCTTGACGGTCATAGGTCGCTTCGCTCCGTTTGCAAGCAGCAGATTTCAAGTCTCAAGATAAAATCAACAGCCAAGGGACGACCTGTAGGAGCCGGCTTGCCGGCGATAGCGATTTGGCAGGCGACATGGATGTTGATCGATCCGACGCCATCGCTGGCAAGCCAGCTCCTACAGGATTGTCATTTAATGATCTTTATCAATCAATCCGCTCTAAAAAACAACTTAACAAATGAATCTTCCGGCGCAACACTCAACTCCATTCGGCTAGCCAGCCGCCCACAAAGAATAAAAGAGGTGCATATGGCAGGTTTCGACAAGCGCGTGAGTTCCTACGAGCAAGCGTTGGCAGGTCTTGAAGACGGCATGACCGTGATCGCTGGCGGCTTCGGCCTGTGCGGCATCCCGGAAAACCTGATCGCCGAGATCAAGCGCAAGGGCACTCGCGACCTCACCGTGGTCTCCAACAACTGCGGCGTCGACGGTTTCGGCCTCGGCGTACTGCTGACCGACCGCCAGATCAGCAAAGTGGTGGCGTCCTACGTCGGCGAAAACAAGCTGTTCGAAGAGCAGCTGCTCAAGGGCGAAATCGAAGTCATCCTGACCCCGCAAGGCACCCTCGCCGAGAAAATGCGCGCGGGCGGCGCCGGCATTCCGGCCTTCTTCACCGCCACCGGCGTGGGCACTCCGGTTGCCGAAGGCAAGGAAGTGCGCGAATTCCATGGCCGCAAGTACCTGATGGAAGAGTCCATCACCGGCGACTTCGCCATCGTCAAAGGCTGGAAAGCCGACCATTTCGGTAACGTGATCTATCGTCACACCGCCCAGAACTTCAACCCGCTGGCCGCCACTGCCGGCAAGATCACCGTGGTCGAAGTCGAAGAAATCGTCGAACCCGGCGAGCTGGACCCGGCGCAGATCCACACCCCTGGCATCTACGTCGACCGGATCATCTGCGGCACGTTCGAGAAGCGCATCGAACAGCGCACCGTGCGTAAGTGATCCCCTGCCCCCGGACCGAATGAAGGAATAACGACAATGGCACTTTCCCGCGAACAAATGGCTCAACGCGTCGCCCGCGAAATGCAGGACGGCTTCTACGTGAACCTGGGCATCGGCATTCCGACCCTGGTCGCCAACTACATCCCCGAAGGCATGGAAGTCATGCTGCAGTCGGAAAACGGCCTGCTGGGCATGGGTCCGTTCCCGACTGAAGAAACCATCGATGCCGACATGATCAACGCCGGCAAACAAACGGTGACCGCGCGCATCGGCGCTTCGATCTTTTCCTCGGCCGAGTCCTTCGCGATGATTCGCGGTGGTCATGTCGACCTGACCGTGCTCGGCGCCTTCGAAGTGGACGTGCAAGGCAACATCGCCTCGTGGATGATCCCCGGCAAGCTGGTCAAGGGCATGGGCGGCGCGATGGACCTGGTGGCCGGCGCAGACAACATCATCGTCATCATGACCCACGCGTCCAAGGACGGTGAGTCCAAGCTGCTGTCCCAATGCAGCCTGCCGCTGACCGGCGCCGGGTGCATCAAGCGCGTGCTGACCGACCTCGCCTACCTGGAAATCGAAAATGGCGCATTTGTCCTCAAGGAACGCGCACCTGGCGTCAGTGTTGAGGAAATCGTCGCCAAGACCGCTGGTAAACTGATCGTCCCGGACCACGTTCCGGAAATGCAGTTCGCTGCCCAGTGAGGAATCATTCCATGCAAGAAGTCGTCATTGTTGCCGCCACGCGCACCGCGATCGGCAGTTTCCAGGGTTCCCTGGCCAATGTTTCTGCCGTTGACCTGGGCGCTGCGGTGATCCGCCAGTTGCTGGCGCAGACCGGCCTGGACCCGGCCGAAGTCGATGAAGTGATCATGGGCCAGGTGCTGACCGCCGGCGCCGGGCAGAACCCTGCACGCCAGGCCGCAATCAAGGCCGGCCTGCCCTTCGCCGTACCGGCCATGACCCTGAACAAGGTCTGCGGTTCGGGCCTCAAGGCCCTGCACCTGGGCGCCCAGGCGATTCGCTGCGGCGATGCCGAGGTGATCATCGCCGGTGGCCAGGAAAACATGAGCCTGGCCAACTACGTCATGCCCGGCGCGCGCACCGGCCTGCGCATGGGCCACGCGCAGATCGTCGACACCATGATCAGCGATGGCCTGTGGGACGCGTTCAACGACTACCACATGGGCATCACCGCCGAGAACCTGGCCGAGAAGTACAGCCTGACTCGCGAGCAGCAGGACGCGTTCGCCGCCGCCTCGCAGCAGAAAGCCGTAGCCGCCATCGAAGCCGGGCGCTTCGTCGATGAAATCACCCCGATCCTGATCCCGCAGCGCAAGGGCGATCCCCTGTCCTTCGCCACCGACGAGCAGCCACGGGCCGGCACCACCGCCGAATCCCTGGGCAAACTCAAAGCGGCCTTCAAGAAGGACGGTTCGGTGACCGCCGGCAACGCTTCGTCGCTGAACGACGGTGCCGCCGCCGTGATCCTGATGAGCGCCGAAAAGGCCAAGGCCCTGGGCCTGCCGGTTCTGGCAAAAATCGCGGCGTACGCCAACGCAGGCGTCGACCCGGCGATCATGGGCATCGGCCCGGTGTCGGCCACCCGTCGTTGCCTGGACAAGGCCGGCTGGAACATCGACCAGTTGGACCTGATCGAAGCCAACGAAGCCTTCGCCGCGCAATCGCTGGCTGTGGCCAAGGACCTGGAATGGGACTTGAACAAGGTCAACGTCAACGGCGGCGCCATCGCCCTGGGCCACCCGATCGGTGCTTCGGGTTGCCGCGTGCTGGTGACCCTGCTGCATGAAATGCTCAAGCGTGATGCCAAAAAAGGCCTCGCCACCCTGTGCATCGGTGGCGGTCAGGGCGTGGCCCTGGCGCTCGAACGGGCTTAAAGCGTTCAACAGACGGCACGGGGACCCACGAAGATCCGTCGCCGTCTGGACAAACACCCGGTGCGATGCAAGTCGCACCGGGTTCTTTTTTGCCTGCGTTTTTTCAGGTGGACCGCGTTATCGTTCTTCGCGGGCAAGCCCGCTCCCACAATTGTCCAGACGAGCGCGGTCCACTGTGGGAGCGGGCTTGCCCGCGAAGGGGCCGGAACTGTCACCCCACAAACTGCAGAATCAGCCAACTGTTCGCCCCACTGATCACCACAAACAAGCCCCACGCCAGCACCCGCGTCGGCCGCCGGTTCACCAGCGGCCCCATGAGTGAGTGATCGTTGGTCATACGAATCAACGGGTACAACGCGAACGGCAATTGCAGGCTCAACACGACCTGACTCAACACCAGCAACTTGCCGATGGCGTCATCGCCCATCAGCCACACGCCGATGAACGCCGGGATCAGCGCCAGCCCGCGCGTAATCAGGCGTCGTTGCCAGCAGGGAATGCGCAGGTTCAGGAACCCTTCCATGATCACCTGGCCGGCGATGGTACCGGTGAAGGTCGAACTCTGCCCCGAGGCCAGCAACGCCACGCCAAACAACACACTGGCCAAGGCCCCGCCCACCAGCGGGTCGAGCAAGTGGTAGGCATCCTGTATGTCCACGACATCGGTGTGCCCGGTCTGGTGGAACGCTGCCGCCGCCAGAATCAGGATCGCCGCGTTGACCAGCAACGCCAGTGCCAGGGAGCCGATGGTGTCGATGCGCGCCAGTTTGACCGCGTCCTGCTTGCTGGTCAGGTCCTTGCCGATCAACCGGGTTTGCACGATGGACGTGTGCAAGTACAGGTTATGTGGCATGACCGTGGCCCCGAGGATGCCGATGGCCAGGTAAAGCGGCGCAGCATCACCGATGGCCGCCAGCGACGGCGTGAAACCGCGAGCGACATCGGGCCAGTAGGGTTTGATCAGCAGCAGTTCGACAAAAAAGCACGCGCCAATGGTGCCGCCCAGTACCAGCATGATCGCTTCGAGCCGACGGAAGCCACGGTTCTGCAAGGCCAGCACCAACAAGGTGTCGAACGCCGTGAGGGCGATGCCGAAGGTCAGCGAGCAACCGAGCAACAAATGGAACGCCAGCGCGCAGCCAAGTACCTCGGCCAGGTCGGTGGCGATAATGGATATCTCCGCCAGAAACCACTGCGTGCGAGCAGTGCGCGTGCTGTAGCGCTCCCTGGACAATTGCG
This sequence comes from Pseudomonas laurylsulfatiphila, assembly GCF_002934665.1. Taxonomy (GTDB): domain Bacteria; phylum Pseudomonadota; class Gammaproteobacteria; order Pseudomonadales; family Pseudomonadaceae; genus Aquipseudomonas; species Aquipseudomonas laurylsulfatiphila. The sequence continues at coordinate 869,377 of NZ_NIRS01000002.1, forward strand.
CCAGGTCACGCCCGGTGGCAATGCCCAGACGCGAACACAGGCACTGCACCACCATCCCCGCCAGGCTTGCCAGCAACACCACGAACAACAGGCTGTAGCCGAACCGCGAGCCGGCCTCGATGGCGGTAGCCCAGTTGCCCGGATCCATGTAACCGATGGACACCAGCAACCCCGGCCCGGCAAAACGCAGGACACGCTTGAAGAACGATGCGCGCGGGTCGACGGCGACACTGCCAGCCACTTCCGGTGGGCAAAACGGCGCAGTCGCGGTTTTGGGCAAAAAACTGAATTTCACACGATGATCCATCAACAGGTGGAAAGGCTCGCAAACAGGTTGCGATCATCGCAAAGTTCAGGGGGCCATGCCCAGCAACTGCTGGCGCAACTCGGGGTTGCTGGTGCGTGGATCGAGCCAGATGGCAAAAAATGCCTGGGCGAATTGCAGGTCCTTCACATCACGCAGCATCTGCTGGCCGAGAAAAAACCGTGCGCCCTGCCCCGGCAGATAGACACCGGTCAGCCGCGTACCGGCCTGCACATCGACGAACGACTGCTGCATCTGCGCCTGCCAGGACGCCAGTTGCCCGTCACTGACCGCGGTACCGGCCAGTCGCTTGATTTCCCTGACGCTGGCGCTCACCAGATCATCACGGGAAATGCTGCGCTGGTAGATCAGCTCCAGGGCGAACGGCTGATCGCTCGCCAAAGGCCGCGAGGTACTCCAGAGCCGCGCGCTGTAGACATCGAAGCCGTACTTGCGAAACTCGCCACTGCCGAGCAGTTGCGCACCGGGCAGCGCATCCTGCCAGTTGGCCAAGGCCTGGCAGCTCAGCAAGACAAGCAGCCACAGACCATGGCGCAGCGGTGATCGTGGGTGGTTCATGGCAGGTTGGCCTCCTCGCAGATGCCCAGGAAACGTACGCGCAAAAGATCCTTTCGTACAAATTCCGAAGTCTTCATGTATACAAAATCCGCACACAAATAAAGCAATCTAGCCGATGCAATGTTACCGTTGCCACCTCACACAGGCCGGAGACATGCGCGTGTTGATCCTAAAACTGCTGGTAATCCCAGGCTTCCTGCTGCTGATTTCCCTGGCCGGCAAACGCTGGGGACCGAGCGTGGCCGGTTGGTTGTCGGGGTTGCCGGTGGTGGTCGGACCGATCCTGTTGTTCCTTGCCCTTGAGCAAGGCCAGGCGTTCGCTGCGCAATCGGCCACGGCGGCGCTGTCGGCCATGTTCGCGATGATTGCGTTTTGTGTGACCTACGCGCAGGTCGCACAACGGGCCGGATGGCCATTGGCGTTGCTGATCTCGCTGTCGGTCTGGGCGCTGGTCGCGGTGGTCCTGTCGCTGATCCCGGGATCCCTGGTGTTTTCCCTGTGCGCCGCCGCGACCGCACTGCTCGCCGCGCCCTATCTGTTCCCCGCCGTGCAACCGGTGCTCAGTGGCCCGGGGCCGAAATCCGACAAGCTTGTGCTGCGCATGGCGGCCGGTGCATTGCTCACCTTGGTCGTGACGCTGCTGGCCAGCACCGTCGGCGACCGCTGGAGCGGTCTGCTGGCGGTGTTCCCGGTATTGGGCAGCGTGATGGCGGTGTTCTCCCAGCAAACCCGTGGCCCGGCCTTTACCGCCGCATTGCTGCGCGCCACCGCCACCGGCATGTATTCGTTCGCCGCGTTTTGCCTGGTATTGGCCCTGGCCCTGCCGTCGATGGGGATGAACGCTTTTGTCCTGGGCGTTGCGGTGTCGGTGGCCATGCTGGGGGTGACCAAACGCTTGCTGGCGCGGCCGGTCGGCCCGACGACGGACACTGGAGGAACGGCCATCAAGCGCTAAGCTGCATGATGTCATCGGGCCAGGATGTTGCCCGCCTCTACGCGCTGAAGGAACAGACATGACTGCATTTCGCTTGCGCACTGCCCGATCGGCGACCGCCGTGGGCGTGATTGCGATCTTCCTCTGGTCCTGTCTGGCGTTGTTGACCACCCTCACCGAAGGCATCCCGCCCTTTGAACTGCTGACCTTGAGTTTCGGCGTGGCGTTTGCCGCCAGCCTGATCACTCTCGGCCGCCATGGCATGAACGGGTTCAGCAGCTGGCGCCAGCCCTGGGCTGTCTGGGCCACCGGTTTCGTCGGGATATTCGTTTATCACGCGCTGTACTTCTTCGCGCTCAAAGTCGCGCCTGCCGCCGAAGCCAGCCTGATCAATTACCTGTGGCCGCTGATGCTGGTGCTGCTCTCGGCCTTCGCCGCCAGCGAAAAACTGCACAAGCGCCAGGTGCTCGGTGCAGTGCTGGGCCTGGCGGGCACGGCGTTCATCATGCAGCAACGCGCCACCCACATGGCGGCGACCATGCCCGTCGCCGGGTACCTGGCGGCGTTCGGCTGCGCGCTGATCTGGGCCGGCTACTCGGTGTTCAACCGTCGTTTCAGCGCAGTGCCCAGCAGCATCATCGGTGGCATCTGCGGCATGTCGGCCGCCGCCGGGCTGGTCTGCCACCTGGCCTTCGAAAGCACCGTATGGCCTGACTACAATCAATGGGCAGCGATCGTCGTCCTCGGCCTGGGGCCGGCCGGTCTGGCGTTCTTTGCCTGGGACCACGCCACCAAACACGGCAACCTGGCGACGCTGGGGGCGCTGTCCTATCTGGCGCCCTTGATCTCGACCTTGCTGCTGATCGTCGTCGGCCATGGCCATGCCAGCCCGATCCTGATTGTGCCGGCGCTGCTGATCATCGCTGGCGCGGTGATTGCCACCGCACAGGCGCCCGAAAAAGCACCCGCAACCCGTTCGATAGTTTCGCACGAGTAGAACGACTGCCCCGTACGTCAATCGAACGGGTTTGCTTCAACATCAGCCTCAGTTCCACCCCCTACCCGACTGAGGCCTGCACCATGAAATTCTTCTTCCACCCTTCGCCGAACCCGATGAAAGTTGCCCTGCTGCTCGAAGAACTGCAAACGCCCTACGAACTGATCGGCGTCGACACCTTCAAGGGCGAGCAACACCAGCCAGCCTTCCTGGCGATCAACCCGAACGCCAAGGTACCCGCGCTGGTGGATGGCGATGCCAGCGTGTTCGACTCCCAGGCGATCCTGCTGCACCTGGCGCACAAACATCAGCGCTTTGTGCCGACGTCCGCTGCCGGCCAGGCCGAAATGCTTTCCTGGCTGATGCTCATCGGCACCGGCCTATCGCCGTTCTCCGGCCAGGCGGTGCACTTCCTGCACCACGCACCGGAAGATCTGCCTTACGCAAAAAACCGCTATTTCAAGGAAGTCGAACGCCATTACCGCATCCTCGACGAACGCCTGGCCACGCATCAGTACCTGGCAGGCGACACCTACAGCATCGCCGACATGGCCCTGTGGGGCTGGGCCAACTACGCGCCCTACATCCTCGGTGAGAACGGTCTGGCGGCGTACCCCAACGTCAAGCGCCTGTACGATGAAATCAGCACCCGCCCCGCCGCCCTGCGTGCCCACGGCCTGAAGGAGAAACTGGTGCTCAAGGCCGAATTCGACGAAGAAACCCGTCGCAATCTGTTCCCGCAAAACCAGGCGTAATCCGCCGGTTCCAGCCTGTGGCGAGGAGGCTTGCCTGTGGCGAGGGAGCTTGCTCCCGCTCGGCTGCGAAGCAGTCGCCAATCCTGCCTGCACAGTACATCTGGAAGAAATGCAGGGGGCCGCTTCGCGACCCAGCGGGAGCAAGCTCCCTCGCCACAGGTGAGCCACCTCATCCCAGATCGCTGCTTTACCTAAGTGACCACTCGTTAGAGCAAGCTGGAATGCAGCACAATCTCCGTGGGATGATCGCGCCCCACCGCGCGCCCATCCCTGGAGATTCCGATGTCTTTGTTGAGTAAAAAAGCCCTTGTCCTGCTGCTGGCAGCCGCTACCAGCCTGGGGGCTTTGAATGCGCAGGCCGCCAAGGCCGCTTCCAGCGATGCGCCCGCCCAGAAAGTCTCGATGCTCGGTGGCAAGTTCACCTTCAACCTGCCCAAGGGTTTCATCGCCAACCCGCTGCCGGCGAGCCCGGACGGTGCCAGCGGCACCCTGTACAGCAACGAATCCACCAAGACCGTAGTGATCGCCGCGGAGAACAACCTGCCCAAAGGGGTCAGCGTCAAGGACAACGACGGTGAATTCCTCGACGGCACCGTGGCCGACTTCGATGCGGCGCAACACAAATCCCTGCCCGACTACAACAAGCTCAGCGAGAAAACCCTGACCCAGAAATCCGGGCTGGGCCTGCGCCAGGTCGACGGTACCGCCACCCAGGGCGGTGGCCTGACCCTCACCACCACGCTGATGGCCGCCTCCGGCCCCCGCATGGCGGTGATCCAGGTGATTTCCCGCCCCGGCGACATGGCGGCCCATGAAACCCTGATCAAACAGATCGTCAGCGGAAAATAAGGCTCAGGGGTTAAGACGCTGCAACCAGGCGCTCAAGTCCTGGATCTCTTCGGCGCTGATGTTGTGGCCGACACCGGGGTAGCCGTGAAACTCGGGTTCGAGTGACACGCTCTGCAACAGGCTGTTGGCTTCGGTACCGTCGCTGTAGGGAAGGCGTTTGTCCTGCTCGCCATGACCAATGAAAATCGCCAGCGACTGGCGCTTTTCATCCGGTTTGAGCTCGGACTTGAGCACCGGCAGAATCCGCCCGCTCAACGCCGCGATCCCGCCGAGCGCTTCGGGGTGCCGCAAGCCCACTTCGTAAGACATGATCGCGCCCTGGCTGAAACCGACCAGGAACACCTTCTCGGGTTCGGTGTGATATTTCTTCGTGGCCTGTGCGACGAAGTCCAGCAACACCTGGCCACTGGACTTCAGATCATCGGTCTCGCCGTTGTAGGCCCCTTCGCCCTTCTTGCGGAACCACTGATAACTGCCCGCCTCCATCACCAAAGGTGCCTGCACCGACAGGTAGGTGTAGGACTTGGGCAATTCATCCTTGATACCGAACAGGTCCTGCTCGTTACTGCCGTAACCGTGAAGGAAAATCACCAGGGGCTGATGGTTCGAATCGGTGGTGGCCTGCGCCAGGTACTTGAGTGGCAGGTCGGTTTGCAGCGGGGTTTGGGCGTGGACGGCAGTGGATGCCAACAGCGTGAGCAGCGCGAGAATCTTCAACATGGGTCTTCCTTCACGGAATGCAGGATTCGCGCAAGAGCCTAACACTGTGAATCAGGCAGGAACATCTCCGGTGAGGCGAATGCCGTCATCGCGGGCAAGCCCGCTCCCACAGGTTTTGTGAACGCCACAAATCCACTGTAGGAGCGAGCCTGCTCGCGATGAGGCCCGGACGGGCAGTGAAGATTCCGAAGTCAGTCGTTGATCAACTTCCCCACCCGAATCGGTTCGCGCCCGGCGACCTTCGCCTGCCAGGTGCCAGGCTGGGTGTAGCGCCCACGATCGATGGCGAACAGCACGCCACTGGTGCCGGCCTGCACAGTGGTGACCTTGTCGTTCAACGGGTCGACCACCTCGAACAGCGCATCGCCCTTCTCTACCCATTCCCCGGCTTCACGCAGGAAACTGACCACGCCGTGATGCGGTGCGAACAGGTACTGGGTACCTTCGAACGGCATGCCTTCACAGCAGTCGGCCGGTGCCGCCGGCCAGGTGCCGGAGATGAAACCCTGCTCGGCGAGGAAGCCGAGAATGGCCTCGCAATTGGCCTGGGCCTGGTCGACCCGGGTGTCCCCCATGCTGCCCAGCTCCAGCGTGGTCGCCAGGTTGGCCGGTGGAATCGCCGCCGGGAACGCCCGGGCCAGGCGCAACCAGGGCGAAGAACAGGATTCGTCGAACGAGCTGCCGCCGGAGTCTTCACACAACAGCGCCACGCCGGCCTGCAAACGCGCCGCCAGGGAACGCCATTGTGGCCAGTGCTGCGGCAACGCGTAGATGTGGATCGCTGCGTCGAAATCGCAATGCAGATCGAGGGTGATGTCGGCGTCGCAAGCATGGCGCAGCAACAGGCGATGCATGGCTTCCAGCTGCGATGTCGCCGCCGGCAAGTCGTCGAGCACCTGGCCCATGGTCTGGCGAATCAGCGCGATGTTGGCCTGGGCATCGCTGCCGAGGCGATCACCGACCCGCTCGGCCACCGGCGCGCTGAGTTCGACGAACGAGCGGTTGAAGTTCTTGCCGCTGCCCAGCTCGAAACGCCCCATGTGGCTGCCTTGCAGGTGCTGGTCGAGACCAATGGGATTGGCCACCGGCACCAGTTCGATCACACCGTTCAACTGTCCCTGTTGTTCCAGCTCGGTCAGGCGCTTCTTCAACTCCCAGGCCGTGCGCATGCCCGGCAATTCGTCGGCGTGCAGGCTGGCCTGGATGTACACCTTGCGCGGGCCCGCGCCATAACGAAACACGCTGAGGGTGCGCTCAGTGCCCAGGTGGCTCCAGGGCAGCGGATGGTCGATGCGTTGCATGGCGAGACTCCGATGTTCCTTGTGTAGGAGCTGCCGAAGGCTGCGATCTTTTAAGCTGTTTCAAAAGATCAAAAGATCGCAGCCTTCGGCAGCTCCTACAGGGGAAATGTGTTGGCATAAAAAAAGTGGCAGTCGCGTCAACGGCTGCCACTTTCTCGAACGGCTGGATTACTCGCCGTAAACGTCAAACTTGAAGTACTTGTCCTGCACTTGCTTGTACTTGCCGTTGGCGCGGATTTCGGTGATGGCTTTGTTGAACTGCTCGGCCAGCGCGGTATCGCCCTTGCGCACGGCAATGCCGGCGCCGCCACCGAAGTACTTAGGATCGTTGTACTCCGGGCCGACGAATGCAAAACCTTTACCGGCGTCGGTTTTCAGGAAACCGTCGTCCAGGTTGACCGAATCGGCCAGCAGCGCGTCGATGCGGCCGGAGACCATGTCCAGGTTGGCTTCCTGCTGGGAGCCGTAGCGCACCAGGACAATCCCTGCCGGTTGCAGCACTTCGGTGGCGAAGCGGTCGTGGGTACTGGCGCGCAGTACACCGACTTTCTTGCCCTTGAGTTCGGTCAGCGGATCCTTGACGTCGGTGCCTTCCTTCATCACGAAGCGCGCCGGAGTGTGGTAGTACTTGATGGTGAAATCGACGTTCTTCTTGCGGTCGTCAGTGATGGTCATGGACGACAGGATGGCGTCGATTTTCTTGACCTTCAGCGCAGGGATCAGGCCGTCGAACTCTTGCTCGACCCAGGTGCACTTGACCTTCATCTGCTCGCACAGGGCATCGCCGATGTCCACGTCGAAACCGGTGAGTTTGCCGTCAGGGGTTTTCATCGAAAATGGCGGGTAGCCGGCTTCGATGCCGATGCGGATCGGCTTGGCGTCGTCAGCCACGGCGGTCAGGGACAACATCGACAGTGCCAGGGCACCGAACATCACTAGCTTCTTCATTTATAACTCCTGTGTGCGGAGGCTTTTATTGGCAGCTTCGATTGGCAGCGTTCGGTCCCTCGCTTTGTGAGCGGGAATCGAAGTGGCCGGCAGTCTAGAGCGGCTACAGGAGGGTAAATTACGCCAAGGCGACAAATACTTACAAAAAAGTGGCGCCGGGATCGAGTCATTGCGGTGAACGCGCCATGACGATGCAACCTCTGTCGGACAGAACGCGTTTTCAGACCAGGACTACAGCTCTTTCGGTGCCATCCGACGCAACGGGCCGGCTGGCGATACCCGGTGTTTTACGGCACATTGGGCGCCCTTGCGTCCCATCGAGAGTAGCGCGATGCCCACGTTGAACCTGATCCAGCACCACCCCGCCGAAGGCCCGGGTGCCATCGCCTTTTGGGCCGAGTCCAGGGGGCTGACGCTGAAGGTGTTTCGCGCCGACCTGGGGCAGTTGCCGCCCGTCAGCGCCGATCCGGTGATCCTGTTGGGCGGGCCTTATGAATCCAACGCCGGCCCGGCTTGGCTTGCGGCCGAACGGCAATGGCTCAAAGGCAGTCTGGATCTGGGCGGGGCCGTGTTCGCCATATGCCTGGGGGCTCAGTTGCTGGCGTTGAGTCTGGGCGGCAATGTACGGCGCATGGACCGGAGCGAAACCGGATGGACCACGGTGAGCTTCATCGATGGGCAAGCGCTGAAGGTACTCGAGTGGCACGAAGACGCCATCGACCTGCCGCCTGGCGCGCAACTGTTGGCCAGCAGCGAGCACTGTGTGCAACAGATGTACCGCGCCGGGCCGGCGCGGCTGGGGTTGCAGTTTCATCCGGAGTGGAACGCCGAGTCGGTGGCCATGCTCAATGCGCATTTTGGCGATGAGTCGCCGTTGCCGCGGGGGCCGCAGGACGATACAGCCTATGCCGAGGTGTTGGCGTGGTTGCAGGCGACGCTGGATGAGTGGTGGGCGGCCGCTAACGAACACTGATCCGTATCAAAGCACATTCCTGTGGCGAGGGAGCTTGCTCCCGCTCGGCTGCGCAGCAGACGCAGTTTTTGGGGGCGCTACGCGACCCAGCGGGAGCAAGCTCCCTCGCCACAAAGATCAACAGTGTTTGAAGGTCAGCATTCGCAACCGATCACTTCACGGGCCGGGCGCTGCTGGGCGACACTCAACTCAAACCCTTCATCCAGCCACCCGGTCACGCCGCCGATCATCTCCTTGACCGGATAACCCAGGGCCGCCAGCTTCACCGCGGCCTTGTTGGCGCCGTTGCAGTGAGGCCCGGCGCAGTAGACCACGAACAAACTGTGTTTCGGATAACCGGCCAAACCTTCGGCGGTCAGCAAGCGCCCGGGAATGTTGATCGCTCCCGGTACATGCCCGCGCTCGAACGCCAGCGGACCACGCACATCCACCAGAATGAAATCGACTTCGCCAGCCTGCTGGCTGCCGTAGACGTCGGAACAATCGGTTTCGAACGTCAGACGGTTGCTGAAATGCATCAGGGCGATGGCCGAAGGGGCGGCGGGAATTTCGCGAACCAGACTGGTCATGGGCTGTACTCCAAAGGGGCGGTGGGTGTGGGAAGACTTTATCCGCCAGGCACTTGCAGCTACAGTGGCGTACAAGACACCGATCGGGAATTTTCCGCCAAATGCATCCCAACCCAGCCATGGTCGCGATTCTGGCCTATGACGGCCTCTGCACATTCGAGTTCGGCATTGCCGTGGAGATCTTCGGCCTGCCACGTCCTGAGTTCGATTTCCCGTGGTACGAACATCGTATCGTCGCCGTCGATCAAGGCCCGATGCGTGCCATGGGCGGCATCCAGGTCCTGGCCGACGGCGGCATGGAATTGCTCGCCGATGCCCGCACCATCATCATTCCCGGCTGGCGCGACCGCAGCGCCACAGTCCCCGCAGAGCTCATCGACGCCCTGCGCCAGGCCCATGCGCGGGGCGCACGGTTGCTGTCGATCTGCTCCGGGGTGTTCGTCCTCGCTGCCACCGGGCTGCTCGACGGGCACGGTGCGACCACGCACTGGCGCTACACCTCGGAACTGGCCGAGCGGTTTCCCGGCATCCTGGTGGACCCGGACGTGCTGTATGTCGATTCCGGCCAATTGATCACCTCTGCCGGCAGCGCGGCTGGCATCGATGCCTGCCTGCATCTGGTGGCCCGGGACTTCGGCACGCAAGTGGCCAATTCCGTGGCCCGCCGCCTGGTCATGTCGCCGCAACGCAGCGGCGGCCAGGCACAATTCATTCCGACGCCGGTCAGTCCCACACCGCGCAGTGATCTTTCCCGCGTCATGCAGTGGGCACGTGAGCGCTTGCACGAACCGCTGGAAGTGCGCGACCTGGCCAGCGAAGCCGCCATGAGCGAACGCACGTTCCTGCGCCGCTTCACCGAAGCCAGCGGCCAGTCACCGAAAACCTGGTTGCAATACCAACGTCTGGGCCGCGCCCGCGAACTGCTGGAAAGCAGCGACCAGAACACCGACCAGATTGCCGAACGTTGCGGTTATCGCTCGGTGGAAAGCTTCCGGGTGGCCTTTCGAACCGTGGTTGGCGTGCCGCCTTCGGTGTATCGGGAGCGGTTTGGGCGTGGGGGCAGTGCTGGTTTTTGAGGTGTTCTCGAGGGCCTCTTCGCGGGCAAGCCCGCTCCTACAGGTTATTTGAACACCGCATAACCCTGTAGGAGCTGGCTTGCCAGCGAAGGCGCCAGCCGGGGCAATTCAAGTCTCAAGGCTTGCGCAACAGATAGGTATCCATGATCCACCCATTGGCAAGCCGCGCCGCCTTGCGCACCCGTTCGATTTCATCCGCCACATCCTTGAGCTTGCCGCTGATCAGGATTTCGTCCGGCGTCCCCAGATAGGCCCCCCAGTAAATCTCGGTGTCCTGATCTGCAACCTGATGGTAGGCATCCTGGGCATCGAGCATCACCACCAGGCTGTCGGCATCACTCACCTGCCCTGCCGCCAAACGCCGGCCCGTGGTGATTTCAACGGAGCGGCCAATCTGGTTGAGCGGCACCTTGTGCTGTGCAGCCAGGGCCTGGACGCTGGTAATACCGGGGATCACCTCGAACTCGAATTCACAGGCGCCCGAGGCCTGGATCGCCTGAAGGATACGGATTGTGCTGTCGTACAGCGCGGGGTCGCCCCACACCAGGAAACCACCACACTGGCTGTCGGACAGTTCTTCATTGATCAGCCGTTCGAAGGTCTGCTGTTTGGCCAGGTTCAAGTCGTCGACACTGCTCCTGTAGTCCACCTCACCGCGCTCGCGCTCGGGACTGTGGGCCTGGACAAAACGGTAATCGAGGTCGGTGATGTAGCGTTCGCAGATTTCGCGCCGCAAGTCGATGAGTTTGTCTTTGCTCTCGCCCTTGTCCATGAGGAAAAAAACGTCGACCTGATTCAGCGCCTTCACCGCTTGCATCGTGATGTAGTCGGGATTGCCGGCACCGATGCCGATGACCAGGAGTTTTTTCATCACAGCAGGTCCTCGGGGTCGGTGCCCGGCAAGCGCAACCGCCAGCGGCCATGGAACCTCAGTTCCACCGCCGACAGGGGTTCGACGTCGATCATATTGGACGCCGCTCCCTGCAACACGTGCGTCAGAGCGGCGCGGATGACAAAGGGGTGGGTAATGGCAACGATGTGCCCGGGCGTCGACTGCAACGCGGTCAACCACGCCCCCACCCGCTCGCCCAGTTGCAGCAGCGACTCGCCACCGTGGGGTGCCGAAGCCGGATCCCCCAGCCAATGCTCGAGGGCCCCGGCGTCGGTTTTTTGCAGATCGCCGATGCGCTCACCCCCCCAACGCCCGAAGTCGCAGTCCTTCAACGCATCGACAATTTCCGGAGCACTGCTGAAAAGCTCAGCGGTTTGCCGGGTGCGCAGTTCCGGACCGCAGACAAGGCGTGGAACGCCCTTGAACTGATTGCAACGGGAAAGCCTGAGCGCTTGCCAATCCAAATCCAGAGGTTCGTCCAATGGAAAACGCGCCAGTTTCTGTGCGACGGTTCGAGCATGACAAATCAGGGTTAAACGGGTCGCCTGCACCGGCAAACACTCCAGGGATGGAAAGGAACAACGGCGTTGGGGAGCGCCATCGGGCAATTGTGCCGCAAGCAAGCAGGCCTTAGGGGTAATGCCGATCAGTTAAGCCCCGGACATTGTGGGAGCGAGCTTGCTCGCGATGGCAGACTGTCAGGCACCCCTTGTTTGACTGTCCAGCCGTCATCGCGAGCAAGCTCGCTCCCACAAGGTTTGCACTGACTGGCATCAGGCCTTGGGGGCGTTTAATTTTCCCGTTTGAAGCGGACTCCGTCAGGCCTTTCCTGGCAGATTTTCTGTTATCGCTGACTGCAACCAAGGCAATGGCCTACAAGACTTTGCGACATCGGCGTAGCCCTTTGCTGCAGGCACTTCGCCCCTTTTTCGGGCACGGTCGGACCACGCGAAAATTAACTAGACAGGCAGCACGCGATAATTAAATACTCTTTTCAACGGACTGTTAAAACATGTGCCACGCTCATCCAGCAGGAGCCCGGATGCCCTCTCTCGAATACCCGATCAATGAGCCTGGCCAGGCAACGCCTGCGGCCGAGCCGTCCGTTCCTCGTTTAAAGCAGGCAATCCCAAGCAGCATCTGACAAGAAAAAAAGTGGCGCCTGACAACGATCAGATGTCCACCGAATAAATGTGTGGAAAAACCGACAGTGATAGTCAGGTTCGGCTCAAACCGCCGGATCATTTGATACAGGAGTATCTCCATGCTGGTCTTGCGTCCAGTCGAGTTGGCCGACCTGCCCCGGTTGCAGAAGCTGGCTCGTGAAAGCCTGGTGGGCGTCACATCCCTGCCCGACGATAGCGAACGGTTGCGCGAAAAAATTCTCGATTCCTGTGCCTCGTTCGAGAAAGACGTCGAAGGTCATGGCCCGGAAAACTATTTCTTTGTCCTCGAGGACCCGGCGACGCAGCACCTGGTCGGCTGCTCGGAAATCCTCGCCACGGCGGGGTACGGCGAGCCGTTCTACAGCCTGCGCAACCGGCACTTCACCAGTGCCTCGCGGGAACTGAACATTGAGCACGGTGTACCGGCCTTGTCGTTGTGTCACGACCTCAGTGGCCACACGTTGCTGCGCGGCTTTCATATCGATGCCGCACGGGTACGCACCGCCTATTCCGAACTGCTGTCCCGGGCGCGCCTGTTGTTCATCGCGGCCCACCCCGGGCGTTTTTCCGCAACGGTGATCACCGAAATCGTCGGCTTCAGCAGTGATGAAGGGCACTCGCCATTCTGGGATGCCGTGGGCAAGCATTTCTTCGACCTGCCCTATGTCGAGGCCGAACGGCTTTGCGGCCTGCAGAGCCGCACCTTTCTCGCCGAACTGATGCCGCAGTATCCGATTTACGTGCCCATGCTGCCGCAAGCGGCACAGGACTGCATCGGCAGCATCCACCCCGATGGCCAGGAAGCCTTCGATATCCTCGAGCGTGAAGGCTTCGAAACCAACAGCTACATCGATCTGTTCGATGGCGGCCCGACGCTCTATGCGCGCACCTCGGGCATTCGGTCCATCGCCCACAGCCAGTGCGGCCTCACGCAGCCTGGCCCGGTGAACGATGCCCGGGGCAGCTATCTGGTGAGCAACGAGTCCTTGACCGACTATCGGGCCATCGTCGCCGATCTTGATTACATCGCCGGGCAACCTGTCACGCTGGACGCGGCCATGTGCACGGCGCTGAAGGTCACCGAAGGCAGCCCGGTCAGGCTAATCGCCCTGTGAGTGCCCGCCTGGGTCAACGCCAACGCCCGAACCCCTATGAACAAGGAACAGCCGCATGATTGTCCGTCCGGTCCAGATCACCGACCTGCCCGCCTTGTTCACGCTGGTGCGTCAAGCCAGCCCCGGACTCACCAGCCTGCCGGTTGACGAAGAACGCCTGGCCTACCGGATCCGCTGGGCCCAACGCACCTTCGCCGGGCAGGTCGATCGGGCCGACGCCGATTACCTGTTCGTGCTCGAGGACGACGAGCAGCAAGTGGTGGGCGTCAGCGCCCTGACGGGTGGAATCGGTCTGCGCGAGCCCTGGTACAACTACCGGGTCGGGATGACGGTCAGCGCTTGCGCGGACCTGGGTATCCAGCGCCAGATCCCGACCCTGTTTCTGAGCAATGAATTGACCGGGCAATCGGAAGTCTGCTCGTTGTACCTGCGCCCCGATCAGCGCCAGGGAAGCAACGGCCGTTTGCTTTCGCTCGGGCGTTTGTTGTTCGTGGCCGAGTTTACGCAGCTGTTCGGCAACCGGCTGATCGCCGAAATACGCGGCAGTACCGACGAACGAGGTGGCTCACCGTTCTGGGACAGCCTCGGCCGGCATTTTTTCAAGATGGATTTCAGCCATGCCGACCACTTGTCCGGGCTGGGCAACAAATCGTTCATCGCCGAACTCATGCCACGCCAGCCGCTGTACACCTGCCTGCTCACCGAACAGGCCCAGGCGGTGATCGGCAAGGCCCACCCGAACACCGAGCCGGCCCTGAAAATCCTCAGCGCCGAAGGTTTTGCCCACAACGGCCATATCGATATCTTCGACGGCGGACCGGTCATCGAGGCCCCGGTTTCCGGTATCCGCACCGTGTGCGACAGCCGACCGCTGCAACTGGCCATCGGCTCGCCGGACGCTAACGATACGCTCTGGCTGATTCACAATCGGCGTCTGGAAAACTGCCGCATTACCTGCGTCCCGGCCCGACTGGCGGGCAACAGCCTGGTGGTCGATCGCCTGACCGCCAAGCGCTTGCAACTGCAGCCCGGCGACTCGGTGCGCGCCGTGCCACTGCTCAACCAGCGGCACCAGGCCGCAGCGGCGTGACCTATCAGCTTCCTGCCTCAGGCGTCAATCTGGCTTACCCAGCAAATTCGTCATCATTCTCCCCCTGCGCGCGTGATAGCCTTTTATTTCTTCGGCGTTGACACTTTTGCTCAAGCCCTTCCATTCCATTGGTGGAACTCATATGTCCAGGCTTTCCCATCAAGATTTGCGCCGCAATTTTCGCCAACTGTTCGCCTCCGACACCTGCTACCACACGGCCTCGGTGTTCGACCCGATGTCGGCGCGCATCGCCGCCGACCTGGGCTTCGAAGTCGGGATCCTGGGTGGCTCGGTCGCCTCGCTGCAGGTGCTGGGCGCCCCTGACTTTGCCCTGATCACCCTCAGCGAGTTCGCTGAACAGGCCACCCGCATCGGCCGTGTCGCCCAGTTGCCGGTGATTGCCGACGCCGACCACGGCTACGGCAACGCGCTCAACGTCATGCGCACCATCGTCGAACTCGAACGCGCCGGTGTCGCTGCGCTGACCATCGAAGACACCCTGCTGCCCGCGCAGTTCGGCCGCAAATCCACCGACCTGATCACGGTCGCCGAAGGCGTCGGCAAGATCCGCGCGGCACTGGAAGCCCGCTGCGATAAGGAAATGGCGATCATCGCCCGCACCCACGCCGGAATTCTGCCGGTGCAGGAAATCATCAGCCGCACCCGGCAATACCAGCAGGCCGGGGCCGACGGGATCTGCATGGTGGGCGTCAAGGACTTCGACCATCTGGAGCAGATCGCCGAGCACCTGAGCGTGCCGCTGATGCTGGTGACCTACGGCAACCCGCTGCTACGCGACGACAAGCGCCTGGCCGAACTGGGTGTGCGTGTGACCATCGACGGCCATGGCGCCTACTTCGCCGCGATCAAGGCGACCTACGACAGCCTGCGCGAACAACGCCAGATCCTCACCCAGACCTCGGACCTGAGCGCGACCGAGCTGACTCACACCTACACGCAACCTGAGGAATACATCCGCTACGCGGAAGAGTTCATGAGCGTGAAGGAGTGATGGTTTAACCCGATACACCGCCTTCGCGAGCAGGCTCGCTCCCACAGTGGATCTGCAGTGTGCACATCATTTGCATCCACCCGTGATAATTTGTGGGAGCGAGCCTGCTCGCGAAGAGGCCATCACTGCCAACATCCCTGCTGCCTGACACTGCGCCATCGTCGGATCGCCGCCCGGAGCAAGCTCGCTCCCACAGGTCACGCCGAGTCGAGCAGTTCGCGATGGGGTTTGCCATTGCCGCAACAGATCACGCGGTTACGCCCGGTGGTCTTGGCTTCGTATAGCGCATGATCGGCGTCGTTGAGCCAAAGCGTCGCGTCGGTGTGCGCCGGGTCGAATGACGCCAGGCCAATGCTCAGGCTGACTTTCAGCGCCGGACTCTGCTCGTAGCCCAAGGTGGCGAAGCGATCACGCAAGGCATCCATGACCATGGCGGCGCGGTTCAGGGGCAGGTCCGGAAGGATCACACAGAACTCGTCACCGCCGTAGCGCCCGGCCACATCGGTCGCTCGCAGGTTCTGCTTGAGCATTTTGCTCAACTGACGCAACACGATGTCACCGGCAACATGGCCGTAGGTGTCGTTGATGGCCTTGAAATGGTCGATGTCGATCAGGGCAATCGCCCCGCCTTTTTGCTGACGTTTGCAGCGCTGGAACTCGACTTCCAACTGGTCCTTCCAGGTGCCATGGTTGAACAGGCCCGTCAGGCTGTCGGTGCGGCTCAGTGCCAGCAGTTCACGCTTCTGGCGGCCGAGGGTATGGGCCTGGCGGAAGCAGATCCAGCCCAGTGCCAACGGATACAGGCACAGCAAGGGCAAACAGGCGTAGAGCTGCAGCGGGCTGGTCGCTGGAATGAACGCCGGGGTGAAAATCTGCAACCCGACGCCGATGCCCAGCACTTGCGCGGCCGTCCCGGCCAGCAGGAAGCGCATGCCGCCGATGGCCACGTTGTTCATGGCCATCATGGAAATGGTGGTCGCGCTGGGCAGTGGATTGAAATGCATCGCGGCAATCCAGAAGCCGCCGAGAAAGGCATCGATCAGCAGGTTGCGGTGTTCGGCGTGATAAGGCCTTTTCGCCCGCCGCGCCCATTGATAAGCCACGTGCGGCCAGACCAGGCCATTGAACCACATGAAACCCCAGACCCAGGGCGCCGGATCGAGTGGATACATCGCCGCGCTCACGCACACCAATCCCAGGGCCACCCCCAGGATTCGCGATGTATAGAGCCTCCTGGCTAATGAGAATCCCTTTCCTCCCGCTTTTTCCATAAGGCCTCTGTGCCACTCGACGGAATGCGATAACAGCCTGTGCCTGTGCGCTGGAGTCTATCAGGGCGAGATTAAATAGCCATCACCGGCTGGCGGGCTGAATATCGCGATATCACCCTCATATAAAAGCAAAAGCCTCGCCTTCAGAAACGGCTATACATGAAAGAAGGGGTTGATCAATGACCATAAGAGGAGGCCCATGCAGACCTTTCAAGTATTGATCATCGGCAGCGGGTTTGGCGGCCAATGTGCTGCAATCAATTTGCTCAAGGCCGGCATCGACGATTTTCGCCTGCTGGAGCGGCGGGATTTCTTCGGCGGCACCTGGTGCCAGAACACCTACCCCGGCGCGGCAGTCGACGTGCCCTCGCCGCTGTATTCGTTGTCTTTCGCGCCGTATCGGTGGACGCAGATGTTCGCCGAACAGGCCGAGCTGCATCGCTACACCCGGCATGTGGTGGAACACTTCGGCCTGCGCGACAAGGTGGAACTGGACGCGAATGTCGAGCGCATCGAATGGGACGACGCCAGCAAGCGCTGGACCGTCTACACCGCCGGCAAAGGCACGTATTGCGCGCAGTTCCTGATCAACGCGACCGGGCCGCTGAGCCAACCGGTGGTGCCGCGCTTCGAGGGACAGGAGCGTTTTCAAGGTAAAACGTTTCACACCAACAACTGGGATCATAACTACGACTACCGGCACAAACGCGTGGCCATCGTCGGCAGCGGCGCCAGTGCGGCCCAGGTGATACCGGCCATCGCCCCGGACGTGGGGCACTTGCATGTGTTCCAGCGCACGCCCCACTGGGTGTTGCCCCGGGCCGACCGCAGCTTTGGCCGTTTCCAGCGCTGGCTGCTGGGACTCAAGCCGGCCTACAAACTGCTGCGCTGGGGGATCTACTGGCAGTTCGAAACCCGAGTGATTGCCTTCAAGTATTCGAAGCCGGCGATACACATGGTCCAGCGCCAGGCCCTGCGTTTTCTCAAACGCCAGGTGCCGGACGCCGAACTGCGGCGTCAACTGACGCCGGACTACACCATCGGCTGCAAACGAGTGATCCTGTCCAGCACGCTGTATCCGGCACTGGCGCGGCGCAACGTGACGCTGCACAGCCGCGAGCAAGGCATCGCCGCCATCGACGAAACCGGCATCGTGACCCTGGACGGCCAGCACATCGACCTGGACCTGATCGTCTGGTCCACCGGCTACGACGCCACCGACGGGGTGATTTCCTACCCGGTCACGGGGAAAAACGGCACCCGCCTCAAGGACGTCTGGGCGCAATACCCTCGGGCCTACCTCGGCACCGCCCTGCCCGACTTTCCCAACCTGTTTATCGTCACCGGGCCGAACACCGGGATCGGCCACACCTCGGCGCTGTTCATCATCGAATCGCAGATGAACTACATCCTCGACTGCATTCGCACCTTGAAGGCTCAAGGTTTACGCAGCATCGAAGTTCGCCATGAGGCGGAACGTACCTACACTGAAATGATCCACCGGGAAATGGAACGTACCGTGTGGAAGTCCGGTGGTTGCCACAGTTGGTATCAAAGCAAGAGCGGTCATGTGATTGCCATGTTTCCGGGGTTCAGCTTCAGCTTTCATCGCTTGACCCGAGCGCTGAAACCCGCCGATCACATTTTGTCCTGAGCTGATAGAAGGGAGACGCGTGATGCTTTTGTTGTTCGTGGTTCTCGCAGTGTTCGTCGCCTGGAGCTGGCTGACCTACCCGGCCATCGGCTACTGGCTCTATGACTTGAGCATGGCGGCCGAGGCCAAGCTGTACCGGCTGCACAAGATCGTCGTGCCCATCCCCGAGATGACCGTCTCGACCTGGCAAGGCGGGCCGTACGAGGCCACCAGCAGTGTGCTGATGCTCCATGGCTTCAGCGCCGACAAGAACCTCTGGCTGCGTTTCGCCCGGCACTTTGTCGGCAGCCACCGGGTGATCATCCCGGACATCGCCGGCCATGGCGAAACCGGCTTCAAGGCCGGCGGCGGCTACGACATCCCGTTGCAGGCCAAGCGCATGATCCAGCTGCTGGACGTGTGCGGTGTCGAGAAAGTCCATGTCATCGGCAACTCCATGGGTGGCTACATGGCGGCGTGGCTCGCGGCCACTTATCCGGAGCGCATTGTGTCCCTGGCCCTGATCGACCCGGCAGGGGTCACCTCGCCCGAGCCCAGTGACCTGGAGCGGCATTTGGCCAAGGGCCACAACCCGTTTCTGATTCATTCGCGGGAAGAATTCCAGCGTTTCTACGCCATGACCATGGCGTCCCCGCCCTGGGTGCCGAAGCTCGTGCTCGATGCCGTCGCCCAGCGTTATGAACAGTCCCGCGAGGAGCTGGAAGAAATCTTCCGCGATTTCCGCGCCAGCCCGCCGATGGAACCCCACCTGCCCGACATCAGCGTCCCGTCGCTGTTGCTGTGGGGGCGCAAGGACCGGCTGATCGACGTCAGCAGCGTGGCGGTCTGGAGCAAGGGCATCGCCGACCTGCGCGTGCATATCTGGGACGCCATCGGGCACATGCCCATGGTGGAAGCGCCCACCGGTTCGGCGCGCCTGTATCGGGAGTTTTTGGCATCACTGCGTTCGGAGAGTCCACAGGATCAACGACTACATTAGGTGGGGGCGTTCTCAATTAGTTTCCCTACCGCGCCGGGTCTGCTGTTGTGCAGGGCAAGGCGCGAGAAGCGCAGTTTGGTCATTCCAAATCAGCTTCGAGCAACACAGCCCTGCACAACAGCAGGCCCGGCCCTTCGGGTTGTGCCTTAAAGCTGGCCATGCTGCGTTGCAGGCCTTGGAAAGGGAACAACCATTCCCAGCGGCCTACGCCTTGCCTGGCCAGCTTTAAGGCGACAACGCGGTGGGGAAACTAATTGAGAACGCCCCCCTTGCAGTCCTTTGCAGAATGAAGTTCGTCAGAAACTTCGTTTGTCGGCGTCGCTGAAGGCTGCGATCTTTTGCCCATCCTTTACGTCACCGCGCCAGGAATCCTGTTCATGAACCACCCGAACTTCGTCAGCCCTGACCTGATCCGCCAACGCTTCTCCAAAGCGATGTCCGACATGTACCGCGAGGAAGTGCCGTTGTACGGCGCGTTGATGGAACTGGTGGAGCAGACTAACCGCCACGTGCTGCAAAGCGATCCGCAAATCCTGCAACAGCTCACCAGCACCGGCGAAATCGAGCGCCTGGACCTGGAGCGCCATGGTGCGATCCGCGTCGGTACGGCCGATGAGCTGGCGACCCTCGCCCGCCTGTTCGCGGTGATGGGTATGCAACCGGTGGGCTACTACGACCTGACACCGGCCGGCGTCCCGGTGCATTCCACGGCGTTTCGCGCCGTGCATGAAGCGTCGTTGCAGGTCAGTCCGTTCCGGGTGTTCACCTCGTTGTTGCGCCTGGAGTTGATCGAAGACCTGGAACTGCGAACGTTCGCCCAGTCGATGCTCGACCGGCGCTCGATCTTCACCGCCAAAGCCCTCTCGCTCATCGAGCGTGCCGAATCCGAGGGGGGCCTGACCGAACCGCAAGCCCTGGAATTCGTCGAACAGGCCCTGGAAACCTTTCGCTGGCACCACAGCGCCACCGTCACCGCCGAGCAGTATCAGAAACTCAGCGCCCAGCATCGGCTGATCGCCGACGTGGTGGCGTTCAAGGGCCCGCACATCAACCACCTGACTCCACGGACCCTGGACATCGACATCGTCCAGGCGCAAATGCCCGCCCACGGCATCACCCCCAAAGCGGTGATCGAAGGTCCGCCCCGCCGCCAGTGCCCGATCCTGCTGCGTCAGACCAGTTTCAAGGCCCTCGACGAGCCGATTGCCTTCACCGATCAGAACGAAGCTCGCGGCAGCCACAGTGCCCGCTTCGGCGAGATCGAACAGCGCGGTGCCGCCCTCACGCCAAAAGGCCGCACACTGTACGACCGCTTGCTCAATGCCGCGCGGGACGAACTCAAGGACTTCCCCAACGAAGCCAACGCCGCGCGCTATAACGCCCTGATGGCGCAGCATTTCAGCGAGTTCCCCGACACCTGGGAAGGCATGCGCCAACAGGAGCTGGCTTACTTCCGCTACTTCGTGACGGAAAAAGGCCTCGCGGCGGGTGACCTGAAAAACGTCGCACTGGACGACCTGCTCGGCAGCGGTTACCTGCGGGTTGAACCGCTGGTTTATGAAGACTTCCTACCGGTCAGCGCGGCGGGGATTTTTCAGTCGAACCTGGGGGACGCGGCGCAAACCCGTTACGGCGTGCACTCCAATCAGCAGGCGTTCGAAAAGGCCCTGGGGCGTTCGACGATCGATGAATTGGCGTTGTATGCCGAGAGCCAGCGGCGCTCGATCGAGCAGTGTTTCGTGGCGTTGGCCGATGTTGTTCAGGCCAATGAAAAAGGCTCTTCACACAATCCCGGGAAACACCGATAACGCAATACCTGTAGGAGCCAGCCTGCTGGCGATGGACTCCAGTGCGCCGCATTCATCCAGTTCGCCCGCGTTATCGTTAACGCCCATCGCTGGCAGGCCAGCTCCCACAAGGGGCCATGCCCACGCTGAAACTGTAGGAGCCAGCCTGCTGGCGATGGACTCCAGTGCGCCGCGTTTATCCAGTTCGCCCGCGTTATCGTTAACGACCATCGCTGGCAAGCCAGCTCCTACAGGGGACCGCGCCCACGCTGAAACTGTAGGAGCCAGCCTGCTGGCGATGGACTCCAGCGCGCCGCGTTCATCCAGTTCGCCCGCGTTATCGTTAACGACCATCGCTGGCAAGCCAGCTCCTACAGGGGACCGCGCCCACGCTGAAACTGTAGGAGCCAGCCTGCTGGCGATGGACTCCAGCGCGCCGCGTTCATCCAGTTCGCCCGCGTTATCGTTAACGACCATCGCTGGCAAGCCAGCTCCCACATGGGACCGCGTCCGCGTCGTTTTTTCACGCAATACCTGTAGGAGCCAGCCTGCTGGCGATGGACTCCAGTGCACCGCGTTTAACCAGCTCACACGCGTTATCGTTAACGACCATCGCTGGCAAGCCCGCGCCTACACGGGAGCGTTCCCGCGCTGAAACCCAAAAAAAACGGGCGACCCGCAGGTCGCCCGTTTTTTATATCCGAAACTTTCAATACAACCAATAAAGTGTTCGCCCAGTGCAATGGCCTCGGCAATCCATGCACTGGTAAAGAGCCGTACACTGGGCGAACGGAAGGCATTTTAGTAGATGAGAATCAATATGTCCGCACTGCAAAGATGAAATTTATCGACACAATGTTTAAGGAAATGTCGACTTGAGTACGAATGCCGCACAACGCTTTAAACGCACCCGTTAAACGCTATGAGCTGATTATTCCTGTACAAGACTTCTACAAAAACAATCAGCCCATACAAACAACTCAATCTCAGTGCTTGCTGGTCACCGTCAATATGTCGGTGTAAACCACGTTAACGCTTTGTCCAACTTTCAAGTCCTTGAGTTTGGCCTGGACTTCAGGTCGCTTGACGTCAACCGTCTTGGACTTGCCTTCCGGGTTTTCAAAAGTCACCTGGTGTTTTTTCAGGTCGATGTGGGTGATTTTCAGCTGCACTTTCACTTGACGGTAAGCTTCGCCGCCGGGGTTCGCGCTACCTGGCGCAGCACGCACTTCACCGGTGGCTTCGGCAGTGCCCGGCAGGCCTTTGTCGACATCGGTGTCGAGGTAGGCGGCAACGGCGCTGGTGACCCTGATGTCGACCTTGTCGCCGGCCTTGAGGTTGTCGAGGTTTTTCGCCTTTTCGGTCAGTTGCACAGGGAATTCATTACCCTGCGGGCCTTTGAGGACCACGATACGGTTTGCGGTATCTACCGAAACGACTTGGGTGGCGACCTGATCGACCACCACAACTTCGGACAACGGGAGTTCGGCGGCAACCGCGCCGAAACTGGCGGCAGACAGCAAGGTGGCGAGGGTGATGGCTTTGGTCAGTGCGTGACGTTTCATAGGCAGAACTTTCCCTGTGATGAATGACAACAGACGGCATTGACGCAAAGCGCAATGCCATGTGTGCGATGAGCATAGACGCTGTTCAGCGAGTGGTCGCAGCAGGCCGCTGATTTTCGTGGCGCAGGGTACTAGTACCCGGTCATTTCCAGATAGCCGTTCCCTGCATGACTGCCACTGAGGCGCACCGGGCCTTCCCAGTACGGTATGCGCAAGTCCATCCACGCCTGGGGATTGAGCGCGGTGATGGCGATATCGAGGTGTCTGGCGGGGATTTTGATCGACCAGCGCACGGGCATCTCACGCCCGGCCACGCTGGCCCTGTCTTGCGGTGTGAGGCTGATGTCGCCGGCGTGCAGCAACTGTGTCTGCCCCTGGGCGTCGATCCAGGTGCCGGTGAGGTAAGGCTCGCCGTCCTTTTGCCGCATGCGATACAGCATCACCTGCTCGCCGCTGTCCAGGTGCAGGGAGAACCAGTCCCAACCGCTCTGGTTGGCCGTCAGGGGCTGGCTGCTCCATTCACGGTCGAGCCACGCCGGGCCACTGACCTGAAAGGTCTGGCCGTCGATTTCCAGGGTGCCGCTGGCCTGGAAAAACGGCTGACTGTAGTAGTAAGAGGCCTGACCCTGTTCGGACTTCTGGCTGAAGCCCTTGTCGCCTTGCAGCACCAGCGGACCTGTCGAGGTCAACCGCAGCCGGTAGCTGAAACGCTTGTCGCGGGCGCTGAGCAGCAGGTCGGCCAACGGATCGTCGGCTGTCGCCTGGCTGCTCAGTTGCCAGTCGTCGATCCATGCATTGAACGGCGCAACGCTGACACCGGCCTGACCGACGCCGCCACGGGCATAGCGTTCAGCCGCGTGATGCACCGTCGCCGACGTCACCGCCGCGTGACCGAGCCAGATCGTCTGATTCTGCCAGCCTGCCTCCTCGGGGATGGCTTTCAAGGCGCTGCGGAACAGCGTCCATTGCGCGCCGAACTCATGCCCCTGAGCGTCCTTCAGATTGGCGGTGATGTACCACCATTCGATACGAAAGCCATCGTGCGGGCCGTGATCCGCCGGGAAGCTGAACACCCGGCCGGGCACCACCTTGGTAAACGCAGCGGCCTGGTTGCCCAGCCCGGCAAACCCCTTTTCTACCGGCGCCGGTTGATCGCAGCCGCTCACCAGCAGCGCCTGCAGCACCAGGAGCAAGACGCCGAGATTAATCTTCATGGGCAAACGTGCGCAGTAAGTCCGCCGGTTGCGTACGGTACAAACGGAACAACGGCCAGGCCGAAGCCAGCAATGTCGCCACCAGCGCCAGCCCCATCAACTGCAACAGTTGCAACGGGAACACCCGCAACGGCAGGCGCCAGCCAAAGGCCTGCACATTGATCACCGTGTCCAGGCACCACGCCAGGGCGATGCCCAACGGCAACGCCAGCGCCAGGGTCAGCAGCGCCAGCAACCAGGTCTGCCCGAGGTTGAGCAACATCAGATGCCGACGCGTCACGCCCAGCGCCCACAGCGGCGCCAGCTGCCCGAGACGGCTCTGGCTTTGGGTCAACAGGCTGATGAACAGCGCCACACCGGCCACGCATAACGTCAGGCTATTGAGCGCGGCGGTGGCGGCGAAGGTGCGTTCGAAGACTTGCGTGGACCAGCCCTTGAGTCGCGCCTGATCGACGATGCGGCTGTCGTCCAGGGTAAAACGCGCCTGTAGCGCCGTGACGAACGCCGGGATCGACGCCGGTTCGATGCGCAGGTTGAAGCGGTTCGGTGCCAGTTGCGGCCAACCGCGCAGCAGGTGGTTGATATTGACCAGAATGTGGCCCTTGGGATTGCCGTAGTCGGCGTAGATCCCGACGATCCGTGGCGACCAGGGGCCAGTGGGCGTCGGCAGCGTCAGGTGGTCGCCCAGTTGCACGCGCAGGCGTCGGGCCAGTTGTTCGCTGAGCATCACCGCATCGTCCTTTGCCAACCGTTCCCAGGGGTTGTCGCCCAGGGCTTCGAGCAACGGCCAGTGCTGGCGGTAGGTCGGGTGATCGATGATCCCGGACAGGTCCGTCGGCCAGCCCTGCAACTGGATCGACACCTGCCAGTTGGGCAACACCGCCGCCAGTTGCGGCTGCTGGTCGAGCCAGCTGTGCAGCTCCCTGGACTGGGCCGGGTTCTGTGGGTTGAGGTAAAGCTCGGCCGTCAGTCGTTGTTCGAGCCAGTCGCTGAAGGTCTGGCGAAAGCCTGCGGTCATGCTGCCGGCACCGATATTGGCGGCCATGGCCAACAGCAGCGCCATCAACGCCAGGCTCAACGCCGGAAGTTGCTGGCGGCAATCGGCGACAAACCATTGGCCCAGTACCGAGCGACTGCGCTGCGAAGCGAGACTGAGCAGCGAACTGAGCACCACCGGCAACGCCAGTGCGGCGGCGATTAACAGCGCCGCCATCAGTATGAAGCCACTGACCAGGCTGTCGCCGAAGATCAGCGCCAGCAGCGCGATCATCCCGGCCATTGCCGCCACCCAAGCCTGGCGTCGCAACCAGCGTGCATGGGCCTGATGCCAGGCCTGTGGGTCGGCCAGCGCCAGCAAGGGCAAACGCGCCGCCCGCAGCAGACTGTTGACACCGGCCAGCAATGCGCCGGTCAGACTCAGGCCGATACCACTGATCCACCATGACAGGCCGAGGTTCAACTGCCCCGCCACTTCGGCACCGTACAAGCCACGCAGGCTGGCGGCGACATCCGGCAACAGCACGGCGGCCAGCAGGTAGCCGCTGACCACCCCGGCCGCCCCGCCGACCAGGGCCAATCCACCCAATTCGACGGCGAGACAAGCGATCAGCATGCGCGCACTCACACCACAGGCACGCAGGGTCCGCAGCAAACCTCGGCGTTGCTCCAGCGCCAGCCCGATGGCGGCGTGCACGATAAACAGGCCGACCACGAACGACAACACCCCCAGGGCCGCAAGGTTCAGGTGAAAGCTTTCGGTCAGGCGTGTGAGGTTGTTTTCTTCGCCGGCGCTCTTGAGTTGCAGCTGGCCCTGGAAGGCGTGCGGCAGCGGCGCAGTGAAATCCTTCGGTAGCAGCAGTCGCGACAGTTGCTCCGGCAACCCGAGAATCTGCTGGGCAAAACCGATGTCCACCAGCAGCACACCGGGCGCCATGTCGGCCTGCACCTGCAGCGGCGGCAGTGCCACGCCCGCCAGGTTCAGTGGCCGGTCACCTTCGCGCAAGCCCAGTGCCTGCAAGGTTTGCGACGATATCCAGGTACTGCCCGGCGGGCTGAAAAAACCGACCACTTGCTCAATAGCCAAAGCCTGCCCCGCCAACGCCGCGCCCGCCGGTAGCGACACCGGCTCGATGCCCATCAACTGCAGGCGCTGTTCTTCATGCCCCTTGAGCGTGACCCGCCCCTGCAGCACCGGTGACACGGGCCACCCCGCGCGGCGCAGATCGACAAACCATTGCTGTGGGAAGGTGCCGCCACCGGGCGCACTGAGACTGGCCTGAGGCTCGCCGCCGATCAACTGACTGGCGCGGGCATAGCTGTCGCGGGCCTGGCTGTTGAGTGCCTGGACGCCGGTCAACAGGCCGGTGGCCAGCCACAACCCGGTCAGCACACTGAAAAACTGCACCGGATGCTGCCGCCAGTGGCTGAGCAGCGCGCGCAGGGTCTGGCCAAAGATGCGCATGTCAGCGCTCGCCCACAGCGGCCAGGCGACCACCGCACAGCAAGGCCTTTTCCGCCAGCCGCGCCGCCACGCCGGGACTGTGGGTGACCATCAACAGGCTGGTGGGACTGTCGTCGAGCAATTCCAGCAGCAACTGCAACACTTCGGCGCCGGTGGTTTCATCGAGGCTGCCGGTGGGCTCGTCGGCCAGCAGCAATGGCGGGCGCGACGCCAGCGCCCGGCCCAGCGCGACCCGTTGCTGCTGGCCGCCGGACAGTTGCTCCGGGTAGCGCCGCAACAGCTCGCCCAAACCCAGGCGTCGCACCAGATGAGCTTGCCAGCGTGGGTCATGACGCCCGGCCAGACGCGCTTGAATCGCCAGGTTGTCTTCGACCCGCAGGCTGCCGATCAGGTTGAATTGCTGGAACACCAGGCCGATTTCCGTACGACGCCAGTTTGCCAGCTGCCCTTCGTTCATCTGTTCCAGGTGATGCCCGCCACTGCGGATGCTGCCACGATCGACCTTGTCCAGCCCGGCGATCAGGTGCAGCAAAGTGCTTTTGCCACTGCCCGACTCGCCCATCAACGCCAGGCTGCTGCCGGGCCTGAGCGTCAGGTCGACGCCTTGCAGCACCGGCAGCGGCCCCTGCGGTGTGGCGTAGCTTTTGAAAACGCCATGGACTTCAAGCATGGGTCAACCTGCTGGGTATGCGTGGCTCAAGGATAGCGGCCCTGAATGTTTTTTGTCCGTTGCCGATGATCGCCCTGCCCGTGCCCCGCCCTACCCTCGAAGCTGGTCTAGCCATAACGATAAAAAACGGAGACGCCATGCCTCGTTTCACCTTGAGCCCTCGTGGGCTGCTCGCTTGCCTGATCACTGCCTGCCTGGCGCAAGCGGTGGTCGCCGCCGATGCACCGGTCGCGGCCAGCCCGCAAACCACGGCCAGTAACGCCGCCGTCCTGAAGCAACTGCCCTTCACCGACCGCACCGACTACGAGTCGGTCACCAAGGGCTTGATCGCGCCCTTCAAAGGCCAGGTCAAGGACGCCGCGGGCAAGGTCATCTGGGATATCCAGGCCTATGACTTCCTCGCCAAAGACCAGGCCCCGGAGTCGGTCAACCCGAGCCTCTGGCGCCTGGCCCAACTCAGCGCCCATGCCGGTCTGTTCGAAGTCAGCCCTCGGCTGTATCAGGTGCGCGGCCTGGACCTGGCGAACATGACCATCATCGAAGGCGACGACGGGCTGATCATCATCGACCCGTTGACCATGGCCGAAACCGCCAAGGCAGCACTGGACCTGTACTACCAGAACCGACCGCACAAACCGGTGGTGGCGGTGATCTACAGCCACACCCACGTCGACCACTTCGGTGGCGTGCGCGGGGTCATCGACGAAGCCGACGTCAAGGCCGGCAAGGTCAAAGTGTTCGCCCCCGCCGGGTTCATGGAACACGTGATGAGCGAGAACGTCTACGCTGGCAACGCCATGAGCCGCCGTGCGCAGTTCCAGTTCGGCAGCCTGCTGCCCCGTGGCGAAAAAGGCCAGGTCGATGCCGGCCTGGGCAAGAGCACGCCGAGCGGCGGCACCGTCACCCTGATCCCGCCCACCGACCTGATCGACAAAGAACTGGAGACCCGCACCATCGCCGGCCTCGAGGTGGAATTCCAGTTGACCCCGGGCACCGAGGCGCCCGCGGAAATGAACCTGTACCTGCCGCAATTGCGTGCCTTATGCATGGCGGAAAACGCCACGCAAATGATGCACAACATCCTCACCCCGCGCGGCGCGCAAGTGCGGGACGCCAAGGCCTGGGCCGAGTACCTGGACGGCAGCCTGGCGCGATACGGCGACAAGAGCGACGTACTGTTCGCGCAGCACAACTGGCCGACCTGGGGCGGCGAACGCATCCGCACCTTCCTCGCCGACCAGCGCGACATGTACGCCTTCCTCAATGACCGCACCCTGCACCTGCTGAACCAGGGCCTGACGCCGCTGGAAATCGCCGACTCGATCAAGAAACTGCCCGGCAGCCTGGACCAGAAGTGGTACACCCGCGGCTACTACGGCTCGCTGAGCTTCAACACCCGTGCGGTGTATCAGCGTTACATGGGTTTCTATGACGGCAACCCGGCCAACCTCAATCCGCTGCCACCTGTGGAAACGGCGAAGTACACGGTCGAGGCCATGGGTGGCGAAGCGGCGGTACTGGAGAAAATGCGCGCGGCGATGACCAAGGGTGAGTACCGCTGGGCCGCGCAACTGGGCAATCAATTGCTGTTCGCCAACCCGGACAACGGCGATGCGCGCAAAGCTCAGGCTGAGGCGCTGGAGCAGATGGGCTATCAAAGTGAAAACGCCACCTGGCGCAACATGTACCTGACCGGCGCCATGGAACTGCGCAACGGCGTACCGCCCCATGCGGGCACTTCGGTGTCGGTGGACATGGTGCGGGCGATGAGCCCGCAGATGTTCTTCGACTTCCTGGCCGTGCGTCTGGACAGCGAAAAGGCCGCAGGCCATGACCTGACCCTGAACTGGACCTTCGAGGACCTGAACAAGGACTTCAACCTGACCCTGCGCAACGGCGTGCTGACCCACCGCGCCGGCCTCAACGCCCAGGCGGATGCCGGCGTGACCATGAGCAAGGCCACCCTGGAACAGATCAGCCTCAAGCAACTGGATATCCCCACGGCGATCCAGAAAGGCCTGATCAAGTTGCAAGGCAATGGCAAGAAGCTCGGGGAGTTGATGACCAGCCTCGATACGTTTGCGCCGCAGTTCAATATCGTTACCCCGTGACAGATCCCCTGTAGGAGCGAGCTTGCTCGCGATGGAGGTCAACGATGATGCGGGGAGCCTGACACCCCGCGGTGCGCTCAGGTTTTTCGTCGGAACGCCGCCCGGAGCAAGCTCGCTCCTACAGAGCCCGCCGCCATCCATGCCGGGTTGCCCACTGCGCAGAACCGGAACGAAGCCTCTCGAGGGGGCAAGAAGATCAAAAGATCGCAGCCTTCGGCAGCTCCTACATTGACCGGGTACACCGCGAATATCGTGGACGGACAAAAATCCCTGTAGGAGCTGCCGCAGGCTGCGATCTTTTGATTTTGATTTTTAAGCGCGGAAGATCAAGATCAAAAGATCGCAGCCTGCGGCAGCTCCTACAGGCCGAGCGTTAGCTCGCCTGCAGCTTGTGATCTTGATCCACCCGCCCCCTCGGCAGGCTGAGCGGAGGTGTTCATCCGGGGATGGGCGCGCAGCGCCGTTCGACGTAGTCGAACTCATTGCATGTAGGTCGAAGCGAAGCCGACCGGAGGGCAATGCCCCCGGATGAATACCGGAGCGAAGGAACCCCGAGCCTCAGCGAGGGGCCGTACGTAAGGGGCGTGACTTTTTGGTTCCTTTTGTGTCGTTTGACAAAAGGGACTCGCCGTAAGGGCGAAACCGCCAGCCGCCGTTACCGAAGAAACGGATATGTACACCCGTAAGAATCCACACCGCCTGACACTCCGCCTTCGCTGGCAAGCCAGCTCCCACAAGGATCCAGGTCGTCCACAACAGGTGTGAACGACTCAGATCCAATGCAGGGGCGCGACTCAGGCAGACACCACCTCAACCACCGGCATTTGCCAGCGCTGATTGACCACCTGCTGCCCGGGCCCATACAGGCGCAAAACCAGGGTGAACGCCCCGCTCGCCGGCGTCGGCAACCAGTTGCTCTGCTCGGCCGGCGTGGCGTTCTGCAGGATCAACGTCAACCCACCATCCGCATCCGCTTGCAAACGATCCCGGCTGCTCAGGCAGTAACGATTGATCGGGTTGGCTACCAGTTGCCGGTCCGGCAAGTCATACAAGGTCAGCGACCAGAACTCGCTGGCAGGCGGCAATTGACCCGGTGCAAAACGCAGGCGATAGCTTCGCCCGCCCTGCAAGGGTTGCCCCTGATTATCCACACGAGTGCCGGTGTAGAAGGCCTCCTCCACACTGTTGCCGTAGATGCCGACATTCGCCGCGACAGCGCGGTTGAGGTAATTGCCGTCCATCGCTTCGCGAGTGCCGAACAGGCCGAGGGTGGTGCGGACCTGGCTCACCGCCGCTTGCAGTTGCGCCTGGGCGTCCTGAATCCCGGCGAGCAGTGCCTTGCGCGTGGCTGGCGGCAACGTCGCCGGGTCGAAGCCCTGGCCGGGCACGATGCCGATCCGCGCAAAGCGTGCGCGCAAGGCTTGCTCGGACGGTTGCGTCGGACACAGGCTGAGGATCTGGTTCAACGCCGGGATAAACTCCAGCCCCAACCCGGTCTTGCTGTCCCAGGGATACCAGTCAATGGCTGGCGCAGCCACGGGCGGTGCACTGCCGATGTAGTCATGCAACGAACGCAAGCCGTATTGCTGCTGCAAGGCACGCACCGCCGGCAGGTCCTCGGTGTTTTTCAGGCCCGTTCTGCCAAGCACCATGACGATTTCGGTTTCGCTGCGCAGCACGGCCGTGACGCCGTCCGGTATCTGGCCTTGCCAGTCGGGTCCGGCGATCAGGTAGTTTCCCGCATCGCGCCCGGTGCTGAGCACGCCGACATAGGCAAAGTTGTGGGTGTACTGGTCGACCAGTTGAAGCACGTAATAGCGGTCGTCAGGCACGGTCGGCACACTCAACACTTGCGGCTCGCTGCGCAGGTCGAGCCAGGCCCAGGAGTACGGCGTGTCGTTGTTCGGCGTGACGATGTCGCGATTGCTCGGGGTGAACAACTCACCGTAGTGACGGAACCGGTTGAAGCCGCCGACGTACTCCGGCGCAGACGCGTTGAGCGCCTGCTTTTCCATGGTCTGGTAATGCATGAGCATGGGGTACGCGTAAATCCACGCCTCTTTGGCAATCTGCCGAAGGTCATCGGAATCAGCGGCCAGCAACCAGCGCGGAAACATCAGGCTGCCTCCCAATACCCCCATGCAGCCCAACACCCGGCGGCGACTGAACATCAGGTTCATGGTTCGATCCTCGCAATCGTCGGCAACTGATAACTCCCGTCCAGTGCCCCGCCCTTGGGCAGGTACAGGCGCAACAGCAGGTTGAACGGACCTTGCGGCGTCGGCAGCCAGTTGCCCTGCGGCGCATCCTTGGGCGCATCGGCTTGCAGGGTCAGGGTCAAGCCGCCGTCGGCATCGTATTGTAGACCAGGGCTGCGGTCGCCCAGGGCATAACGCTGGATCGGGTTGGCGGCGAGCAATTGGGTTTTGCCGTCATACAAGGTCAGCGACCAGAACGCATTCACCGGTGGCAATTGCCCGGCGGGGAAATGCAGGCGATAGGCGTGCTGGCCGCTGAGCATCTGCCCCTGGGCATCGTGCAGCGCCATCGGGTACAACGCTTCCACCGCATCGTTGGCGTAGATGTAGCGCCAGGCGACCGCGGCACGGGTCAGGTCGTCGTCGCCGAACTTGCCGACGTTGGACGGCGACGGCAACCAGCCCTGCCGTTCCACCGACAGCTGGCTGGACGCTGCGCGCACTTGCTCGCGACCGGCTTCGGCGCCTTGGGCGACGGCTTCGAGCAAACCCGCCGGCGCCTGGAATGTGGCGCCCGGCATCACACCGATGGCGGCGAAACGGGCCAGCTTTTCCTGCTCGCTGGCGCTCCACTGGTGCAGCGGCGCCAAGGCGTTGAAGGTGCTGAACAGCGCCTGCGCCGGCCCCTGTTTGGTGTCCGCATACGCTGGAAGCTGCAGCGCTGGCAAGGGTTCAGGCGCCGCGCCGCCGCTCACGGTGGACAGTGGTTGCAAGGCGTAGCCCTTGAGCACTTGAGCGGCGTCCTTCTGATCGGCTTCGCCCTTCACCTCGGTGCGCCCCAACAGGAACACCAGGCGGCTCGGCGAACGAATCACACCGCTGAAACCCGATGGCACTTCACCCTTCCAGTCCGGCCCGGCGATCAGGTAGCGCCCCGCTTTATCACCCGTGGCGCGGGTACCGATGTAATCGAGGTTGTCGGTGCGCATGTCGACCAGTTGAAAGCTGTAGTAGCGCCCCTGCACGGCCGGCACGTCCAGCACCATCGGTTCGCTGCGCAAATCAAGCAAGGCTCGGGAATAGAAGGTGTCGTTGTTCGGCGACACCACTTTGTTGTCCTGCGGGCCGAGCAAGCGCGGTTCGCTGTAGAGCCGGTTGAACGGCAGCTTCGCGGCGATGGCGCTGAGCACTTTGTCGTGCTCGACGGTGGCGTAGGCGAACACGTAGGCCTCCTGGGCCAATGCCTTCGCCTG
The DNA here is from genome assembly GCF_002934665.1 of Pseudomonas laurylsulfatiphila. Classification (GTDB taxonomy): domain Bacteria; phylum Pseudomonadota; class Gammaproteobacteria; order Pseudomonadales; family Pseudomonadaceae; genus Aquipseudomonas; species Aquipseudomonas laurylsulfatiphila. The sequence continues at coordinate 901,820 of NZ_NIRS01000002.1, forward strand.
GGGTTGATCGAGGGTTGCAGCGTGAACGGTACCCAGGCTTGCGCCCAGGGCAAGAGCGGATATCCAGTAGCGCACGGTAGATCTCCTGGCAAATAAAAGCACAGCACACACCACAACCTTGTAGGAGCCCGGCTTGCCGGCGATGGCGGTCTCAGTGGCGCCATCGCCGGCAAGCCGGGCTCCTACAGAGGATTTGCGGGGTGCCAAGGGAAGACGGGTTACTTGGCCCAGCGCCGCAGGTCCGACGGGGTGTAGTCGTCGGTCTTGGCGGCGAAGCCCACGCGCATCGGTTCGGTCTCCTCGTTGGCCAGGCCGCCGGCGTAGTAGCGTCCGGAGATCAGGTCGTACGAGGTTTCCAGCACGTTGTAGGTGAAGCCGTGGTCGTACTGCTGAATCGCATGCAGTTCACCGCTGCGCCACAGTTCACCGCGGCTGTCGTACTGGTCCGACTGAGCGATCTGCCAGCTGTCCTCGTCCACATAGAAGCGGCGCTTGGCGTAGATGTGCCGGGCACCCGGCTTGAGGGTCGCCTCCACCACCCACACCCGGTGCTTTTCATAGCGGGCCAGGTCCTGGTTGACGTGGTTGGGTTGGATCACGGCGTCGTACTTGAGGTCGCGGCTGCCGATCTTGTAGCTGTTGTAAGGGATGAACAGCTCTTGCTTGCCCACCAGTTTCCAGTCGAAGCGGTCCGGCGCGCCGTTGTAGCCGTCGACGTTGTCGGCGGTGATCAGGCCATTGCTGTAACGGGCGCTGTTGTCATAGGCGATCATCGGCGCACGACGCACGCGACGTTGCCCCGGCAGGTATTGCCAGGCCGAACGCGGCTCGGCGACCTGGTCGATCGGCTCATGCACCAGCACCGCTTCGCCGGACAGACGCGCCGGTTCCAGGACCCGGCTCTTGAACATGAACAGCACGTTAGAGCCCGCCTCCAGGCCACTCACGGTGTCGGCGAAGTTGATCAGCGACTGGTTGCGCACGTAGCTGGTGGCGCCGTTTTCACGCACCAGTGCGGCGCTACTGATGCGCTCGTAACTGCCGCCGCGATAACGGGTCATGTGGTTCCACATCACCTCCAGGCCTTCGGTGGGCAGCGGAAACGGAATGCCCCTGGCGTAGTCATGCAGACCGTTGCCACCATCGGCCATGCTGGTCTTGGCCACGTTGTCGCGGCTTGCCGCCAGCACCTCCTTGGGCAGGTTGGCGCTGCGATGGGACGGGTAGATGTTCATTTTGTAAGTGTCGGGAAAGCGTTTGAACAACGCGATTTGCCCGGGGCTGAGAAACTTCTCGTACTGCGCCACATTCTTCGCCGTGACGGTGAACAAGGGCTTCTCGGCCGCATAAGGGTCGCTATAGCCGCCCTTGCTGTCGACGGTGCCGGCGTTGCTCGCCAGGCCACCGGTCCAGGCCGGAATGCTGCCGTCGGCATTGGCCGCCATTTCCGAGCCCATGGGGGTCAGGGTCTTGCCCAGGGCCGCCGAATCAGTGCCTTTGGCCTGAGCCAGGCCGACGGTGCAGGCCAGGGCCAGCACGCACAATTGCATACGCATAACGGTTCTCCTTAGAAGTCTGCCTTGAAGCTGACGGATGCGAAATCGCGGTCGTCGAGGGTGCTGTAGTCGTTGGTACCAAAGAAGGCGTTGTAGGCCAGCTCCACGCTGTAATCGTTCATGTAGACGCCGGTCAGGCTCACGCCCAGCGCTTGCTGGCCTTCCTGGAACGGCCCTTGCGGATCGTAGGAATAACCCTCGACGTCATGTCGCCAGTTGACGGCCGGAATCAGGTTGATGCCCGGCAACACATCGCTGTATTCGAGACTGGCGCGCAGGCGATAACCCCACGACCACTCGGTGGCAAAGCCTTTGTCGGTGCAGTACTGGTTGGTGACGCCGGAGGCCACGGTGTTGCACGGTGTGCCGTTGCGCGGAGCACTGCGGCCGAACGCGGCGCTACGGCCCAGGCGCTCGTCCCCCAGATCCTCGATGTGCACGACACCGGCTTCACCGAACAAGCTCAGACGCGTGGCGCCCAGCACGTTGTCGATGGCCTGGGTGGCCGAACCGGTCATCTGCCAGACACCCTTGCGTTCCCAGGCATCGAACTGGCTGCCATTGGTGGTGCTGAAGCCGTCCGGCAATTGCACCCAGGAGCTGCCCCCCGGCCCGGATATCACGGCGACGTTGACGTCGGGTGCGTTGATCGCCAGTGGCATGTTCGGCCGGTAGCTCAACTCGCCGGCCAGGGAAATCCCGGTGACCGGTTCGACGCCGTTGAGGCTGATGCCGTACAGGTGAATGTTTTCCGGGAAGGCCGCCGCATAGCTCGGCCCCTGGATGCCACCAGGGAAGGTGCCGGGCAAGGAAGTGTTCCTGGCGTTGAGGGTGAAATACGGCAACCGCGAGTGATAGTTGATGTAGTAAAACGCCGCTTCGGCATCGTTCAGCGCCGGGATCATCTGGCGCAGGGCGAAGCCGAACTGGCCGTAATCGGACGGCGACTCGTTGCCCCGGGACGTCGCGAACAAACCTGCGGCCTGCATCTGTTCATCGGTCTGCACCTGGCTCAGGTACAACGGCCCGCACCCCGGCTGAATCGCGTCACTGCTGGCGAAGAAAGTGCCGCAACCGTCGAGGACACTGGGCCGCCAGTTGTACTGGTAGAAACCTTCGAGGTTGGTGGTGTCGGTCAGGCCGAAGCTGAAGGACACCATCTCCACCGGCAACTGGCCTTCCTTGATTTCCACGCCGGGACGGTTGAACGCCGAGATGTCCAGCGGGTTGATCACGTTGATGCCGTTCTGAATCAACAGCGCCTCGCCCCAGGACAACACCTGGTTGCCGACCTTCACGTTCAGCGGATGGTCGGCCACCTGGAAGTCTTTCCAGACGTAGGCGTCGAGGACCTGGAAGCCCTTGAACTTGGCCAGGTCGTCCCAGCCCGAATCGTCGAAATCCTTGAAGCGGCCATTGCCGGTTTCATAGGCGTGGTCGTACCAGTATTTGAAGCGCAGGAACGCGCCCTGGCCCTGGCCATCGAGACTGAAATCGGTGAGGCCCTTGAACAGCTGCGAGATGGGATCCCCCTTCTCGAAGTTCAGCCGGTTGTCATCGGCGCTGACGCTACTGCCATTGGCATTCACGCCCTGGGCCTGCAGGGCATTGGCGCGGGTCATCAGGCTCTTGTCGGGGTTTTGCGTCGACCAACTGCTACCCAGGCTCAGGCTGGTCCTGGTCGACAGGCTCCAGTCTTCGTTGAGGTCAAAGGTGGTGGCGCAGGCCGGCCCCGTGAGTACCGCAAGAATCGCCAACGCAAGCGGTTGCGGGCGGGTATGGCCAGGCCGGTGAAGTCGTTGGCGGACTCCGGCTGTGGCCGAGCTTTTTTTTATCATTATTGGGCTCCGGTCAGGTTTGCTCAGCCCGGACACGGTGCCCAACTATCGGCTGCGACACGCAAGCGATGGCCGACAAAAAATAATCATCGGGGGGATCTGCGGGGCGGGTGGTATTTTTTTGAAGGTGTACATATCCATTGCTGCGGTAACGGTCAACGATGATGCGGGGAGCCTGACACCCCGCGGTGCTCTCGGGTTTTTCGCGAGCAAGCTCGCTCCTACAGAGCCCGCCGCCATCGGCCATCCATGGCCGGCGGCTAACCGGCCGGCCTGGTTCTGATGCGTTTCCCTGTAGGAGCTGCCGCAGGCTGCGATCTTTTGATTTTGACCATGTCGAAGGGGCGGAAGATCAAGATCAAAAGATCGCAGCCTTCGGCAGCTCCTACATTGACCGGGTACGCCGCCAATATCGTGGACGGACAAAAATCCCCGTAGGAGCTGCCGCAGGCTGCGATCTTTTGATTTTGATTTTTGACAATGTCGAAAGAGCGGAAGATCAAGATCAAAAGATCGCAGCCTGCGGCAGCTCCTACAGGCCGAGCGTTAGCTCGCCTGCAGCTTGTGATCTTGATCCACCCGCCCCCTCGGAAGGCTGAGTGGAGGTGTTCATCCGGGGATGGGCGCGCAGCGCCGTTCGACGCAGTCGAACTCATTGCATGTAGGTCGAAGCGAAGCCGACCGGAGGGCAATGCCCCCGGATGAATGCCGCAGCGAAGGAACCCCGAGCCTCAGCGAGGGGCCGTACGTAAGGGGCGAGACCTTTGGTTCCTTTGGGCTGGGCCGGCACTCCGGCGTTTGCCAAAGGGACTCGCCGTAAGGGCGAAACCGCCAGCCGCCGTTACCGAAGAAACGGATATGTACACATTCGCAATTCAGAGCGGCGCCACGCCTTCGACAATGATGACCTCAGCCAAAGCCACCCCCTCACGATACCCCCGCGCCTCCTGATACAACGCCGAGTGATAACAAGCCACCGCCTGCTCATAGGAATCAAACTCGATCACCACACTGCGCTGCGGCGTCGCCCGACCTTCCATCGCCTCGCTACGCCCACCCCGCGCCAGAATCCGACCGCCATACAGGGCAAACGCCTGCGGCGCCCGCCGGGTGTATTGGCTGTATTGATCAGGGTCAGTGACATCCACGTGAGCAATCCAGTACGCCTTCATAGTGACCTCTCGGTTTATTTTGTATTATGGTATACCAAATTACTCATCCCACAAATACCGAGACTCCAGCATGGCCTTCAACAGCATCGAAGAAATCATCGAAGATTACCGCCTCGGCAAAATGGTCCTGCTGGTCGACGATGAAGACCGGGAAAACGAAGGCGACCTGCTGCTGGCCGCCGACTGCTGCACACCCGAGGCGATCAGCTTCATGGCCCGTGAAGCCCGTGGCCTGATCTGCCTGACCCTGACCGACGAACACTGCAAACGCCTGGGCCTGGAACAAATGGTGCCTAGCAACGGCAGCGTGTTCAGCACCGCGTTCACCGTGTCCATCGAGGCTGCCGTTGGCGTGACCACCGGGATCTCCGCCGCCGATCGTGCCTGCACCGTGGCCGCCGCCGTCGCCGCCAACGCCGGCCCCGCCGACATCGTGCAACCGGGCCACATCTTCCCGCTGCGCGCCCGGGAAGGCGGTGTGCTGACCCGCGCCGGCCACACCGAAGCCGGTTGCGACCTGGCCCGCCTGGCCGGCCATACGCCCGCCTCGGTGATCGTCGAAGTGATGAACGACGACGGCACCATGGCCCGCCGCCCCGACCTGGAAGTGTTCGCGCACAGGCACGGAATCAAGATCGGCACCATCGCCGACCTGATCCACTACTGCCTGAGCACCGAACACACCATCGTGCGCATCGGTGAACGTGATCTGCCGACGGTGCACGGCACCTTTCGTCTGATCACCTTTGAGGATCGCATCGAAGGCGGTGTCCACATGGCCATGGTCATGGGCGATCTGCGCCGTGAAGAGCCGACATTGGTGCGCGTGCATGTGATCGATCCGTTGCGCGACCTGGTTGGCGCCGAATACAGCGGGCCGACCAACTGGACCTTGTGGGCCGCCTTGCAGCGTGTCGCCGCCGAAGGCCACGGCGTGGTGGTGGTGCTGGCCAATCACGAATCCTCCCAGGCGCTTCTGGAACGTGTGCCGCAATTGACCCAGCCGCCCCGGCAGTTCAGCCGTTCGCAGTCGCGGATTTATTCGGAAGTCGGCACCGGCGCGCAGATCCTGCAGAACCTGGGTGTCGGCAAGCTGCGCCACCTCGGTCCGCCGTTGAAATATGCGGGTTTGACCGGGTATGACCTGGAGGTGGTGGAGAGTATTGCGTTCACCGAATGATACGCAGTCATTCCTGCATGGAAAAAACCCTGTGGGAGCGGGCTTGCCCGCGATGACGGCGGTACATCCAAAATCAATGTCACAGATGTACCGCTATCGCGGGCAAGCCCGCTCCCACAGGAATGTGGCTAGGGATAAATCAACTTCATAAAGAGCAATTTGGCTGATAGCCGGTACGGCAAAGTGCTTGCACAAAGTTTGGAATACCATAATATGATATTCCATAGACCGGACAGTCAGCACTGACTCGACGGACCTACTGCTCCCGATAGGCGGGCACTCGAAGGCCCCGCTCATAAACACAACAATGAGGGCGTGAAAATGGTGTTGAACAAACGTGCGACCGCGGTTCTTTTTGCGGGACTGCTGAGCGTCACCAGCCAGGCATTGCTGGCGGCTGAAAGCGTCAACTTCGTGAGTTGGGGCGGCAGCACCCAGGATGCGCAAAAGCAGGCCTGGGCCGATCCGTTCAGCAAGGCCAGCGGCATCACCGTTGTGCAGGATGGCCCGACCGACTACGGCAAGCTCAAGGCCATGGTCGAAAGCGGCAACGTGCAATGGGACGTGGTCGATGTCGAAGCCGACTTCGCCCTGCGCGCCGCCTCCGAAGGCTTGCTCGAACCCCTCGATTTCAAAGTCATTGACCGCGACAAGATCGACCCGCGCTTCGTCAGCGATCACGGCGTCGGCTCGTTCTTCTTCTCCTTCGTCCTCGGCTACAACGAAGGCAAGCTCGGCGCCAACAAGCCTCAGGACTGGTCCGCGCTGTTCGACACCAAGACCTACCCCGGCAAACGCGCCCTCTACAAATGGCCAAGCCCTGGCGTGCTCGAGCTCGCGCTGCTGGCCGACGGTGTAGCGGCGGACAAGCTCTACCCGCTGGACCTGGACCGCGCGTTCAAGAAACTCGACACCATCAAGAAAGACATCGTCTGGTGGGGCGGCGGCGCGCAGTCGCAGCAACTGCTGGCCTCCGGTGAAGCGAGCATGGGCCAGTTCTGGAACGGCCGGATTCATGCCCTGCAGGAAGACGGCGCCCCGGTCGGCGTAAGCTGGAAACAGAACCTGGTCATGGCCGACATCCTGGTCATTCCCAAGGGTTCGAAAAACAAGGACGCGGCGATGACGTTCCTGGCCAACGCCAGCAGTGCCAAGGGCCAGGCCGACTTCTCCAACCTGACCGCCTACGCCCCGGTCAACGTCGACAGCGTGGCGCGCCTGGACTCGGCGCTGGCCCCGAACCTGCCGACCGCCTACGCAAAGGATCAGATCACTCTTGATTTCGCATACTGGGCCAAGAACGGTCCGGCCATTGCGACACGGTGGAACGAATGGCTGGTCAAATGAAAATGACGGCAACCGCGCCTCGTCCTTCCACGGCCTCCGGGAGCGCCATCGGCGCTGCCGGTTCGGCAGTCGGCCAGACCGTTGCAAAGCAACCCTCGCCATCGCTGAAGCAGCGTTGGCGTGGCGCCAGTAACCTGGTCCCCGCCCTGCTGTTTCTCGGCCTGTTCTTTCTCGCGCCGCTGATTGGCCTGCTGCTGCGCGGCGTGCTGGAACCGGTGCCGGGCCTGGGCAACTACGAGCAACTGTTCGCCAACTCGGCCTATGCCCGGGTCCTGCTCAATACCTTCTCGGTGGCGGGCCTGGTGACGCTGTTCAGCCTGCTACTGGGCTTCCCGCTGGCCTGGGCGATCACCCTGGTGCCGCGCGGCTGGGGGCGCTGGATTCTCAACATCGTGCTGTTGTCGATGTGGACCAGCCTGCTCGCCCGCACCTACTCCTGGCTGGTGTTGCTGCAAGCCTCTGGGGTGATCAACAAGGCGTTGATGGCGATGGGCATCATCGATCAACCGCTGGAGATGGTGCACAACCTCACCGGCGTGGTGATCGGCATGAGCTACATCATGATCCCGTTCATCGTGCTGCCGTTGCAGGCGACCATGCAGGCCATCGACCCGATGATCCTGCAGGCCGGTTCGATCTGCGGCGCCAGCCCCTGGACCAACTTCTTCCGGGTGTTCCTGCCGCTGTGCCGGCCGGGGCTGTTCTCCGGTGGCCTGATGGTGTTCGTGATGTCCCTCGGTTACTACGTGACCCCGGCGCTGCTGGGCGGTGCGCAGAACATGATGCTGCCCGAGTTCATCATTCAGCAGGTGCAATCGTTCCTCAACTGGGGCCTGGCCAGCGCCGGCGCCGCGTTGTTGATCGTGATCACGCTGGTGCTGTTCTACTTCTACCTGAAGCTCCAGCCGGAATCCCCGGTTGGCGCCAGCAACGCGAGGTAAGCCGTCATGCTCCTGACCCCCAATGCCATGAGCCGCCGGATGCGCTTCGGCCTCTATGCCACCACCGGGCTGATCGGTCTGTTCCTGCTGCTGCCGATCGTGTTCATCGTGCTGCTGTCGTTCGGATCGTCGCAATGGCTGGTGTTCCCGCCGCCGGGCTGGACGCTGAAATGGTACGGCCAGTTCTTCTCCAACGCCGACTGGATGAACGCGGCGATGGCCAGCCTCAAGGTCGCGGTGCTGACGACGTTCTTCGCCGTCGCGTTGGGCTTGCCGACCGCGTTCGCCCTGGTGCGCGGCCGCTTCCCCGGCCGGGAAATGCTCTACGGCCTGTTCACCCTGCCGATGATCGTGCCCCTGGTGATCATCGCCGTGGCGGTGTACGCGCTGTTCCTGAAACTGGGCTACACCGGGACCATGTTCGCCTTCGTGGTCAGCCATGTGATCGTGGCGTTGCCGTTCACCATCATCTCGATCATCAACTCGCTGAAGCTGTTCGATCAGTCGATCGAGGATGCGGCGGTGATCTGCGGCGCCTCGCGCCTGCAAGCGGTGTTCAAGGTGACCTTCCCGGCGATCCGCCCGGGCATGGTTGCCGGTGCCCTCTTCGCCTTCCTCGTCTCGTGGGATGAAGTGGTGCTGAGCGTGATGATGGCCAGCCCGACCCTGCAAACCCTTCCCGTGAAAATGTGGACCACCCTGCGCCAGGACCTGACGCCCGTGATCGCCGTCGCCTCGACGTTGCTGATCGGCCTCTCGGTATTGGTCATGGTGATCGCCGCCGCTCTGCGCCGGCGCAACGAAATCAGCGCTTGAGCGCCAGGAGTACGACATGAGTGCAGTGATCAAAGATTCCGCGCAGCAAAATGACAAACCCTTGGTCAGCCTGCGTAACCTGAACAAGCACTACGGCGACTTCGCCGCCGTGGACAACATCTCGCTGGACATCAAGGACGGTGAATTCCTCACCTTCCTCGGCTCCAGCGGCTCGGGCAAAAGCACTACGCTGTCGATGCTTGCCGGCTTCGAAACGCCGAGCAGCGGCGAGATCCTGGTCAACGGCCAGTCGCTGGTCAACGTGCCGCCGCACAAACGCGACATCGGCATGGTGTTCCAGCGCTACTCGCTGTTCCCGCACCTGTCCGTGCGCGACAACATCGCCTTCCCACTGGCCATTCGCAAACTGGCCACGGCCGAACGCGAACGCCGGGTCGATGCAATGCTCAAGCTGGTGCAGCTTGAGCAATTCGCCCATCGCCGCCCTTCGCAACTGTCCGGTGGCCAGCAGCAACGCGTCGCCATCGCCCGCGCACTGGTTTACGAACCACGCATTTTGCTGATGGACGAACCCCTCGGCGCGCTGGACAAAAAACTGCGCGAAGACTTGCAGGATGAACTGCGCCAGCTGCATCGGCGCCTGGGCATCACCATCGTCTACGTGACTCACGATCAGGAAGAAGCCATGCGCCTGTCCCAGCGCATCGCGATCTTCAGCCACGGCAAGATCGTTGGCCTGGGCAGCGGTTATGACCTGTACCAGAATCCGCCGAACGCCTTTGTCGCCTCGTTCCTCGGCAACTCCAACTTCCTCAAGCTCAAGGCCCAGGGCAATGCGGTGGCGACCTTCGAGGGGCAACCGCTGTCGATCCGACTCACCGCCAGCCTGCAAACCGACCAGGACGTGCTGCTGATGGTGCGCCCGGAAAAAGCCCTGGCCCTGAGCAACGAACAAGCCCTCGCCGAACCGCTGGCCGCCGGCTGGAACGAAGTCTCGGCCAAGGTCGTGGAAGTGTTGTTCCTCGGCGAAAGCCAGACCTGCAGCGTGATCACTGCCGGCGGCACCTCGATGACGGTCAAGGCACTGTCCGCCGCCGGTATGCCGCTCAAGGCGGGCGACCCGGTGCGGGTGCGTTGGGCCACCGCCGACGCCTGCGTCTACACCGAATGGGCCGAAAGCGACCTGAACAAGGCTGCCGGCGCTCACTGATCCATTGGCCTGCGCGCGCGGGCCACTATAATGAGTCACCCTCGGGCCACCACAACGTCGGGTTGTGGTGGCCTTTTTTTGGGGCTTGCACAGGTTTGAAGATCAGATCAGTTGTAGGAGCTGGCTTGTCGGGTCGCCGCATCGCAGCGATGGTCGTTAACGATATCGCGTGTGGGCTGAGTAAACGCGGCGCATTTGAGTCCATCGCCGGCAAGCCGGCTCCTACAGGTTCCAGGATGGCGTGAAGTCGCCTGTAAGATAAATTGGACAACGGATTCCTAAAATCCCGGTTTAATGCTAAATAGTGCTCAGTATTTTTAACACCCGACCCTGTCGTGCCACACAGTGCAACGAGAATAACGATATGAAAGTCCATTTCGAGAAAAGTGAAGTGTTTGGGACCCTCCACCTGCAAGCGGCGGTGGCAGCATGATCGAAGTTACCGAAGTTTCCATTGCCGAGCTGCGCGCCGCGCTCGAATCCGGCCAGACCACCTCGGTTGAACTGGTCCAGGCCTATCTCGCGCGGATCGACGCCTATGACGGCCCCGAGACGCCCACGGCACTGAACGCAGTGGTGGTGCGCAACCCCGAGGCCCTCGCCGAAGCGCAAGCCGCCGACGCCCGTCGCGCCAAGGGCCAGGTGCTGGGTCCGCTGGACGGCATCCCTTACACCGCCAAGGACAGTTACCTGGTCAAGGGCCTCACCGCCGCTTCCGGCAGCCCGGCCTTCAAGGACCTGGTCGCCTACCGCGATGCGTTCACCATCGAACGCCTGCGTGCCGCCGGGGCGATCTGCCTGGGCAAGACCAACATGCCGCCGATGGCCAACGGCGGGATGCAGCGCGGCGTCTACGGCCGCGCCGAGAGCCCGTACAACGCCGGCTACCTCACCGCCCCTTTCGCCTCCGGTTCGTCGAACGGTGCCGGCACGGCCACCGCGGCCAGTTTCGCCGCTTTCGGCCTGGCGGAAGAAACCTGGTCGAGTGGTCGCGGCCCGGCCTCGAACAACGGTTTGTGCGCCTACACCCCGTCGCGCGGAGTGATCTCGGTACGCGGCAACTGGCCGCTGACCCCGACCATGGACGTGGTCGTGCCGTTTGCCCGGACCATGGCCGACCTGCTCGAAGTGCTCGACGTGGTGGTGGCCGATGACCCGGACACTCGCGGTGACCTGTGGCGCCTGCAGCCATGGGTGCCCATTCCGAAATCGTCCGAGGTACGCCCGCAATCCTATGCCGCGCTGGCGGCGAACGGCGAAGCGCTCAAAGGCAAGAAGTTCGGCGTTCCGCGTATGTACATCAACGCCGACCCTGAAGCCGGCACCTCCGAAGCGCCGGGCATCGGTGGCCCCACCGGCCAGCGCATCAACACCCGTCCTTCGGTGATCGGTCTCTGGGAACAGGCGCGCAAGGCCCTCGAAGACGCCGGTGCGCAAGTGATCGACGTGGACTTCCCGCTGGTCTCCAATTGCGAAGGCGATCGCCCTGGCGCGCCGACCGTGTTCAATCGCGGCATCGTCTCCAAGGAATTTCTGCACCATGAACTGTGGGACCTGACCGCCTGGGCGTTCGATGACTTCCTGCAGGCCAACGGCGATCCGAAATTGAATCGCCTGGTCGATGTCGACGGCCCGCTGATCTTCCCTCACGACCCGGGCACCCTGCCCAACCGCGAGGGCGACCTGGTCGCCGGCATGGACGAATACGTGCGCATGGCCGAGCGCGGCATCACGCCGTGGGACCAGATCAGCACAGTGCCCGACGGCCTGCGCGGACTGGAGAAGACCCGCAAGATCGATCTGGAAGACTGGATGGATCGCCTGGGCCTCGACGCGGTGCTGTTCCCGACGGTCGCCGATGTAGCACCGGCGAATGCCGATGTCGATCCGCAGTCGGCGGATATCGCCTGGAGCAACGGTATATGGGTCGCCAACGGCAACCTCGCCATTCGTCACCTCGGCGTGCCAACGGTCACCGTGCCGATGGGCGTGATGCCGGACATCGGCATGCCGGTCGGCCTGACGTTTGCCGGGCGCGCCTATGACGACTCGTCGCTGCTGCACCTGGCATCGGCGTTCGAGTCCACCGGCAGCAAACGCATGATTCCGCCGCGCACCCCGCCATTGGCGGCTGACAAGCGGTAATGAGGCGCTGGCTTGCCAGCGATGGTCGTTAACGATAACGCGTGTGAACTGGATAAACGCGGTCCTTTGTAGGAGCTGGCCTGCCAGCGATGGTCGTTAACGATAACGCGGGTGAGCTGGATAAACGCGGTCCTTTGTAGGAGCTGGCCTGCCAGCGATGGTCGTTAACGATAACGCGGGTGAGCTGGATAAACGCGGTCCTTTGTAGGAGCTGGCCTGCCAGCGATGGTCGTTAACGATAACGCGGGTGAGCTGGATAAACGCGGCGCACTTGAGTCCATCGCCAGCAGGCTGGCTCCTACAGGTTTCCGGGATTTTCAGGGATCGACCTGGGCCATCAGTTCTGGAATCGATTCCGGCCGATTGGCAAAACGCTGCGCCAGTACCGCACAGACCATCAGTTGAATCTGGTGGAACAGCATCAACGGCAGGATCAACACGCCAATGGTGCTACCGGCAAACAACACCTGCGCCATCGGCACACCGGTCGCCAGGCTTTTCTTCGAGCCGCAGAAGAGAATGGTGATGCGGTCTTCCTGATTGAAGCCGAACGCCTTGCCCAGTACGGTCGAGGCCACCAACACCAGCGCCAGGACCACGCAGCACGCCACCACCAGCCCGACCAGGTCCAGCAGCGGAATCTGGTGCCAGAGGCCTTCGATCACCGCCTCGCTGAACGCGCCGTAGACCACCAGCAAAATCGAACCCTGATCGACGAATTTCAGCCAACTCTTGTTGCGTCCCACCCAGCTGCCGATCCAGCGCCGCGCGATCTGCCCGGCAATGAACGGTAGCAGCAACTGCACGCTGATCTTGAGAATGGCGTCGAGGGTCGAGGCACCTTCGCCGTGCACGTTGAGCAGCAGGGTCACCAGCAAGGGCGTGAGGAAAATCCCGAACAGGCTGGACGCCGCCGCGCTGCAAATCGCCGCCGGGATGTTGCCCCGCGCCAGCGAAGTAAAGGCAATCGCCGACTGCACCGTGGCGGGCAGCGCACACAGGTAGAGCATGCCCATGTACAGGTCATTGCCGATCAGCGGTGACAGCAGCGGTTTGAGCGCCAGGCCGAGCAGCGGGAACAGCACGAAGGTCAGGCTGAACACCAGCAAATGCAGGCGCCAGTGCCCGGCACCGGCAATGATCGACTCGCGGGACAGCTTGGCGCCATGCAGGAAAAACAGCAGCGCGATGGCGATGTTGGTCAGCCAGCCAAAACCGACCGCGACCTGGCCGCTGGCAGGCAGCAGGCTGGCGAGCGCGACCACGCCGATCAGGGTCAGGGTGAAGTTGTCGGGTAACAAACGGGGGCGCGTCATGGGTTGATCATCCGGGGGTTGCCAGTACGTGAAAGCGACTCTAACGTGACTGGATATTACCGACTAACGCCGATGAGCCCACCGATGCCGCCTAAAGGACATGACAAAAGTATCCGGCGCAGTATTCCCGGGCTGTCCAGCCTGCCTCGACCGCTCTACGGCCGTACCGAATCGCTGCCCAATCGCGCCCTGACCCGGCGCCATAGCCACCCGTGGGTGCAACTGTCCTATGCGATCCAGGGCGTGCTCGAAATCCAGACCGGCGTCGGGCGCTTCGTCGCCCCGCCGGAGCGTGCGGTGTGGATTCCGGCGGGCATGCCGCACCGGGTGTTCAGTTCGCCGCGCACGGAAATGCGCAGCCTGTACATCGATTGCAGCGTCTCGACCTGGGCGCCGCCGGGCTGTCATGTGTTGGCGGTCAGCGATCTGTTGCGCGAATTGATCCGTGCCTTCAGTCAGATTCCAGTGGAATACGATCAGGACGGAGCGCACGGCCGGTTGGCCCAGGTGATTCTCGATCAGTTGGCTGAGGCCCCGCAGATCGACCTGATGCTGCCCCTGCCCCAGGACAGCCGATTGCGGCAAATCGCGCAAAGCCTGGAGTCGCACCCCGAGCAACAAACCACCCTCAGTCACTGGAGCGACCAATTTGGCGTCACCGAGAAAACCCTCAGTCGCCTGTTCCTGCGCGACACCGGCCTGACCTTTCGCGCCTGGCGCCAGCGTTTGCGCCTGCTCGGCGCCCTGACACCCCTGGAACAGGGCGAGCGAGTGACCGACGTGGCGCTGGCTTGTGGCTACGACTCGACGTCGGCGTTTATCGCGGCGTTTCGTCAGCAGTTTGGTGAAACGCCGGGGGAGTTCTTCCGCTAATCACTGCACCTTCAATCTTTGTTGCCTGTCAGTCAGCCATCGCGGGCAAGCCCGCTCCCACAGGGTCATGGGTGCGCGCAAAACCTGTGCTCGACACAAAACCTGTGGGAGCGAGCTTGCTCGCGATGGCGCTGTGGCAGTCGACACATGCATTGACTGTCAGGTCGCTATCGCGAGCAGGCTCGCTCCTACAGGTTTTCCGGTGTTACTGATCGGACTTGATGCTGGTCCACACCCGCGTGCGCACCCGCTCGAGCTTTTGCGGCAATGGCTGCACGACGTACAGCGTACTCAATGCCTCGCTGGTGGGTGTCAGGTTCGGGTTACCGGTGATGTCCTTGTTGATCAGCGCCAGCGAGTCCTTGTTGGCATTCGGGTAACCGAGGAAGTCGCTGATCGGCGCGATGACTTTCGGGTCCAGCAGGTTGTTGAGGAATTCGTGGGCCTCGGCGACGTTCCTGGCGCTTTTCGGGATGGCGAAGGTGTCGAACCAGATCGGCGCGCCCTCTTTCGGCAGGCGCCAGTCGACGACCACACCGTTGCCCGCCTCTTTGGCGCGGTTGCCGAACTGATAGAAGCTGCCGGAATACCCGATGGCCACGCAGATATCGCCGTTGGCAATGTCGGTCATGTACTTGGCGGAGTTGAAGTAGGTGACGTAAGGGCGGACCTTGAGCATCAGCGCCTTGGCTTTTTCGTAGTCATCCGGGTTCTGGCTGTTAGGGTCCAGCCCCAGGTAATGCAGAGCCAGCGGCAGGATCTCCGATGGCGAGTCGAGCATCGCGACGCCACAGGCCTTGAGCTTCTCCATGTTCTCGGGCTTGAACACCAGGTCCCAGCTGTCCACTGGCGCATTCTCGCCCAGCGCCGCCTTGACCTTGGCCGGGTTGAAACCGATCAGCACGGTGCCATACATGTAGGGCACGCCGTACTGGTTGCCCGGGTCGTTCTTGTCCAGCAGCTTGAGCAACGCCGGGTCCTGGTGCGACCAGTTCGGCAACTTGGACTTGTCGAGTTTCTGGAACACGCCCGCCTTGATCTGGGTTTCGATGAACTGGTTCGAGGGCACCACCAGGTCGTAGCCCGAGTTGCCGGTGAGCAGCTTGGCTTCCAGGGACTCGTTGGTGTCGAAGGTGTCCCAGGTCACCTTGATCCCGGTGTCCCTGGCAAAATCCTTGGGTACGGACGGCAGGATGTAGTCCGCCCAGTTGTACACCCGCAATTCGTGCTGTTCGGCGTGCACCGCGCTGGCCAGCAGCGACAGTCCGCAAACGGTGGCGCCCAGTATGCGTTTCATTGAGTCCATGGATCATTTCCCCAAGTGTGGCGTGAGTTCGATGGTTTTTATGTTCTGTACACGGCAGCGGCCTTGAAAATTGCCAAGGGTAAGGAAGTGAAGTTTCTGGTTGTGATTCTTGCCGAGGGCGTGACCGGTTCACAGCGTGAGTCAGGCCAAAAGGAGATCGAAACGGCCAAAATACCTGTCCGCATTGATCAGCGATGCGACAGTGCGGCGGCCAGCCCATGAATCGATTTTTGTGGGAGCGAGCCTGCTCGCGAAAGCGGTGTATCAGACACATTGATGTCGACTGGCACACCGTCTTCGCGAGCAGGCTCGCTCCCACAGGGGGGATGTGCGTGATTACAGCAATGACAAGGTGTAATTGATGATGAACCGGCTCTGGTCCACATTGCGGCCGGCGTCGGTGTTCGATTTGGCATTACGCAGTGTGAACCCCACCCCTTTGAACGTGCCCGACTGCAACACGTAGTCCAGGGTCATGTCGCGCTCCCATTCGGACTGATCGCTGGCGTTTTGTGCCTTGATGTCCGTGCCCTTCAGATACGCGATCGAGGCTTTCAGGCCCGGCACGCCCATGGGCGCGAAGTCGTAGGTGTATTGCCCGAAGTTCGTCTGCTCTCCGGCGCGTGCAAAGTTCTGGATCATCTTGTCGGTGGGCAGGTAGACACTGCCGCCGCCCGCCCCTTTGTCCACCAGGCTGCCCTGGTTGGGCTGGACGAAGTTGCTGCCGTCGCCCACCCGTTGATGACCCACCGACACCGCATGCCCGCCATGGGTGTAAGTGAGCATCGCCACCCAGGTGCTGTTGTCGATTTCACCGTCGTTGTCGTCGGTGTATCCGGATACCCGATAACCTTGCGCGCGGCCAGAGGCTGAGTTATTGACACCGCTGGACGTGGTGCGGAAGTAGCGCAGGTCGGTGGTCAGTGAGCTGGCGCTGTCGATGGACAGAATGTGCGTCAGGCCGAGAAAGCTCTGGTTGTAGAAATCTTCCAGCTGCGCGAAGTAATACTGCGTCTTGAGACTTTTGGTGAGGTTGTAGTCAGCACCGGCGTAGTAGAACTTGTTGCTGTCCTGGGTGCTACCGGCGACTGACAGGCCTGTACGGTCGGTCGAGGCGCGCCCTACCGCGTGCTCCAGCACACCGCTGGTCAACGTCAGGCCTTCGATGTCGTTCGAGGTGACCTGCGCACCGGTAAACGATTGCGGTAACACACGCGCATCGTTGGCCAGCAGGATCGGCAACTTCGGCAGCAAGGTGCCGTAGCGAAATTCAGTCCTGGCCAGGCGCATCTTCGCCGTGGGGCCGAAGCTGCTCCAGGTGTCGGCCGCGCCGTCGCCGTCGGAAGGAATCATGCCGCTACCGACGTGGCGCCCCGCTCCGCTGTCCAGCGTGATGCCGAGCAATGCCTGGGCATCGAGCCCGAACCCTACCGCGCCCTGGGTGAACCCGGACTCATAGCGCAACACGAAGCCTTGGGCTGACTCTTCGGTTTTCGAAGGCTCCGCTGCGCCATCGCGATTGTCGCTGTTGAAGTACAGGGTGCGCATCGACAGGCTGGCCTTGCTGTCTTCGAGAAAACCATGGGCGGCGGAATCGGCGGCCTGTGCACACAGCGAACCGGTGGCCAACAGGACTGCGGTGGGAATCGCGCGTTTGAACATAGGGTGCTCCTGGGTGTTTCTTATCGTTATTTGAAGGTTTCACTGCCAGGCAGGCCCTGATTGCCGCCCACGCCACAGCGCTCAACACGAGTGCGACAACAGGCGCGCTCGATGAGTGATGTGAATCGTTCGAGGTGAGGGTTTACTGGCTGGCTTGTGAAACTCTTAAAACATTTCGGCAGGCTATTATCAAACGCGGTGAAAGTAGTTTTCGTAGAGGGATACGGCTTGTCGCGCAGGGGTATGGACGATCACAGTTTTTGAATATCGGTGCGGCGGATTTTCATCATACTGACCTCATCGGCAGTGTTCGCTGGCTGCCTGTGGGTCACCCAAGGAGCAATGCCCATGAACGATCGGATAGAGCTGTTCGGCGCCAATACCGGCAACAGTCTGCGGGCCGCGATCGCCCTCGAAGAGTCGGGCATCGCCTACACGGCACGCAGGCTCGACCTGTATGCACAGGAGCACCGCGGGCCGGACTACCTGGCGCTCAACCCGGCCGGGAAAGTGCCGACCCTGATCGATCACGGGACGACGCCGATGCTGGTCATCAACCAGTCCAACGCCATCATCCAGTACGCCGACTCCATTGCCCCCGGAAAGCTGGCACCGGCGCAGCCGGGACCTGTGCGCACCCGAGTGATCGACCGCTATTTCTTTTTCGTGACCGATGTCATCGCCCCCAGCCATGCCGCGTTTTTCCTGCACAAGGAAGGGCAGGACAAAGCGGCGGCGATCATCGATCTGCGGGTGATCGAACAACTGACCTACTCGGAAAGTTTTTTGACCGGCGAATTCATGGCCGGCGAACAGTTTTCCATGGCCGACATTTCGGCGTTCACCATTACCATGGCATTCCGTGACCGGCTGGACTGGAAGCTGCTTCCACAGCTATCGCGCTGGTTCGACACGGTCGAAGCCAGGCCGGCGGTACAACGCGGCTTGAATGTGTTCAAGCATTCCTGAGCGGTCAGCGAACACAAAAATGCCCGGCGACGCGCCGGGCATTTTCAATCGAACACCAAACGATTTTGCCTCAATCGGTGTAGCCGAACGTCACCGCACGGCTTTCCTGCGCCTGGCTTCGCGTAGCGAGGCAGTAGTACAACGGGCATGTCACCACCAGCCCCACCAGCCACGACAGGTCCGCACCGTCCACCAGATTGGCGTACGGCCCGACATACAGTGAAGTGTTGGCGAATGGCAACTGCACGATGATGCCGATGAAGTAGGCGATGATTGCGTGCAGGTTGAAGCGCCCGTAGATGCCGCCGTCCGCGCGGAAGATCGAGGCGATGTCGTAGCGGCGACCCTTGATCAGGTAGAAGTCGATCAGGTTGATCGACGCCCAGGGCACCAGCACCAGCAGCAGCGCCAGAATCAGGCCGATGAACTGCGAAATGAAGTTCGCCGAGGCACCCAGCGCCACCACGCAACAACCCGCCAGGACGATGCCCGACAACACCACGCGCACTTTGATGCTCGGCGTCCACTGGCTGGCGAAGGTCTGGATCGAGGTGATGATCGACAGCACCGCGCCATACAGATTCAGGGCGTTGTGGCTGATGATGTTGAGCAGGAACAGCACCATCAGGATCGGCCCCAGCCAACCGGTGGACTGCTTGACCGCCGCCATCGCCTCGGTGCCTTCGGGCGTCGCCAGTACCGCCACGGCACCGAAGGTGAACGACAGGATCGTGCCCAGGGTCGCCCCCAGGTAAGTGGCGAAGAACGGCCGGGTGATGCCGATGTCCGCCGGCAGGTAACGCGAGTAGTCCGACACATACGGCGAGAAGCTGATCTGCCAGATGATGCCCAGCGAGACCGTGGCCAGCCAGCCCGACAGGTTGAACCCGCCGCGAGTGAAGAAGTCCGCCGGCAGGTCATGGGCGAAGATATAGAGGAAACCGGCGAGCAACGCGCTGCCCATGACCCAGGTGCCGATGCGGTTCAGGGTGTGGATGAAGCGATAACCGATCACCCCGATGGCCGTGGCGCTGAGGGCACCGATCAGAATGCTCGCCGGCACCGGAACCGACGGCGCAATGCCGACGATCGATTTGCCTGCCAGCACGATGTTGGAGATGAAGAAACCGATGTAGATCAACGCGGCGAAGAACACGATCAGCAGCGCGCCATAGCGGCCGAACTGACCACGACTCTGGACCATCTGCGGAATGCCCATGCACGGCCCCTGGGCCGACGCCAGCGCAATCACCACACCGCCGACCATGTGCCCGAGGGCAATTGCCAGCAGGCCCCAGAACAGATTGAGGTGGAACACCTGGACCACCATGGCGCCGGTGACGATGGGCAGTGGCGCGATGTTGGTGCTGAACCACAGGGTGAAAAGATCGCGGGCCTTCCCATGGCGCTCTGCGAGTGGAACGTAGTCGACCGTGTGGTTCTCGATCAACGGATCTTGCCGGGACATCTGGGACATGTGCATGAACTCGAGTTTGTCTGTTCTTATCTTTGTATGAAGCCAAACCGGGAGGACTCTCTGGCCGCCCCTCAGATGCGGACCATATTATGGTATTCCAAACTTTAAACAAGACTGATCCGGTCTTTGAACAAGCCTCTGATCCGGTATCCTGCCCGATTCACGCCCACATTTGCTAGCTAATAGCCCCGTAATCATTGGGCTTCCGACGACAGCCGTACGTTTATCGGTTCCCTCAAAAAGACCTTGCAATCGATGTATTACGGTATACCATCAGACCTACAAACACATAAAAACGCGTCACACCACCCGAGGACCGTCCAATGATCGATGCCGCCATCTACAAACAAGTCATGGGCTCGTTCCCGTCCGGAGTGACCGTGATCACTACACTGGATGAAGATGGGCAAATCGTCGGCCTGACCGCCAGCGCCTTCAGCTCGTTGTCGATGGACCCGGCCCTGGTGCTGTTCTGCCCCAACTACAGCTCCGACTCCTACCCGGTCCTGATCAGGAACAAACGTTTTGCGATCCACGTGCTTTCCGGCGGCCAGCAAAGCGAAGCCTATGCCTTCGCGCGCAAAGGCAAGGACAAGGCCCAGGGGATCGAGTGGACGCTCAGCGAGTTGGGCAACCCGATCCTGGCCAACGCCACGGCGGTCATCGAGTGCGAGTTGTGGCGCGAATACGAAGGCGGCGACCACGCCATCATGGTCGGCGCGGTGAAAAACCTGATCGTGCCCCAACAGAGCAGCGGGCCACTGGTGTATTGCCACGGCAAGATGGGTGCCCTGCCCGTCCTGGCCTGACCATTGGAAAGATCGCAGCCTGCGGCAGCTCCTACAGGGGGCAACGCATCTCGTTGTAGGAGCTGCCGAAGGCTGCGATCTTTTGCCCCTCAATACATATTATGGTATACCAATAATCAACAGGCCCGCAGTCGACAGGCCAACAACAAAAGATCCGAGGTAAGCGTCATGAAGTTTTCCCTGTTCGTACACATGGAACGTTGGGACGAAAGCGTCAGCCACCGCCAGTTGTTCGAAGACCTGACCGAACTGACGCTGATGGCCGAAGCCGGTGGTTTCAGCACCGTGTGGATCGGCGAACACCACGCCATGGAGTACACCATTTCGCCGAGCCCGATGCCGTTGCTGGCTTATCTGGCGGGCAAGACCACTACCATTCACCTCGGTGCTGGCACCATCATCGCGCCGTTCTGGCATCCGCTGCGGGTGGCCGGTGAATGCGCGTTGCTCGACGTGATCAGCAACGGCCGCATGGAAGTCGGCCTGGCCCGTGGCGCCTACCAGATCGAGTTCGACCGCATGGCCGGCGGCATGCCAGCCTCCTCCGGCGGCCAGGCGTTGCGGGAAATGGTTCCGGTGGTGCGGGCCTTGTGGAACGGCGACTACGCCCATGACGGCGACATCTGGAAATTCCCCACCTCCACCAGCGTGCCCAAGCCGATCCAGCAGCCGAACCCGCCCATGTGGATCGCCGCCCGCGACCCGGACTCGCACAACTTCGCGGTGGCCAACGGCTGCAACGTCATGGTCACGCCGCTGATGAAAGGCGACGAGGAAGTCCTCGACCTGAAGAACAAATTCCAGGCCGCCCTGGACAACAACCCGGACGTGCCGCGCCCGCAACTGATGGTGCTGCGTCACACCCACGTGCACACCGCTGACGATCCAGAAGGCTGGAAAGTCGGGGCCAAGGCGATCTCGAAGTTCTATCGCACCTTCGATGCCTGGTTCGGCAACAAGACCACCCCGGTCAACGGCTTCCTCGCGCCGAGTCCGGAAGAGAAGTTCGCCGGTCGCCCCGAGTTCGAACTCGAGAGCCTGCACAAGACCGCCATGATCGGCACCCCGGAAGAAATCATTCCGCGCATCAAGTACTACCAGGAACTGGGCGTGGACGAATTCAGCTTCTGGTGCGATAACAGCCTGCCCCACGCGGAGAAGAAAAAATCCCTGGAGCTGTTTATCAAGCATGTGGTGCCAGCGTTCCGCTGATTGCGCCGCCCTGCGACATCAACTGTAGGAGCGAGCTTGCTCCGGGCGGCGTTCCGACGATGGACGCCAACGATAACGCGGGCCATCTGAATGAACGCGTTGTCCAGAGTTTTTCGCGAGCAGGCTCGCTCCTACAGGGGGTCGATTTCCATGTTCACTGATCGTCTCCCATCACGTGCCCTCCCCTCCGGCGCCGCGCGGGCTTATCTGCGCGGTGAATGGACCGCCTCGCACCTGCATTTCAAGCGTCTGCGCGCCAGCGTTTCGGCCAAGCAGAACGGCTTCTGGCAAATAGTTCACTGAGCCCACCCGAACAGCCAATCACGCACCCCGCGTCTCGCCATGGCCTGGCGCGTGCGGTGTCTTGTATTCGCCTTTGATCAGGTTTGCCCAATGAACAATAACAACGCGCTGTTGATCATCGACATGCAGCAGGAGGACGCTTTCGTCCTGGAAAACTTCGATAGGGTGCTCGCCCATACCGCCACCCTGCTCGATAGCGCCCGCCATCAGCGGATGCCTGTCATCTATACCCGCCACATCAATCAGGCCGACGGCAGTGACCTGCCCCACGGCGAACCCCTGGCCGCCGACGGTGGCCCCGGCGGTTACCGCGCCGGCACCCGGCAAGTGGAAATCATCGAGTCGCTGACACCGCAATCCGGTGAATTGATCATCGACAAGGGCCGTTACAGTGCCTTTCACCGCACCGACCTCGATGCCCGACTCAGGGCCATGGAGGTCGACACGCTGATCGTCTGCGGCGTGTTGACCGACGTCTGCGTACTGACCAGCGTGTTCGATGCCTTTGCCCTGGGCTATCGCGTACGCCTGGTCAGCGATGCCTGCACCACGACCACCGAGGCCGGGCATTATTCGGCCCTGCTGATCATGGCCAACTGGGTCTACTCGCTGGAAATCCTCACCACGACCGAATGCCTGCGCGCCCTGGAACAGCGCGACTACCTGAGCCTGATCCCCGAGCGCCCGGACCTGTTTGCCCACCAGCCCCATGAGCTGCAAAGCACCATCGCCCGTCTGCAATCCCGTCTCGTCCGGACTCAGGAGTGATCGCCATGCAAGTCGAAAAAAGAAGCATCGATTTCATCCCCGAAACCGAACGCCACGGCAAGCCGGGTTCGCTGTTCTATATCTGGTTCGGCGCCAACATGAACATCACCACCATCGCCTCCGGCGTGTTGCCGGTGGTGATGGGGCTCAACCTGTTCTGGAGCGCCCTGGCGATCATCGTCGGCTCGTTGCTGGGGGCGATTTTCATGGCCTCCCACTCGGCCCAGGGACCGAAGCTGGGCATTCCGCAAATGATCCAGAGCCGGGCGCAATTCGGCGTGCTGGGGGCGGTGTTGCCGCTGCTGTTCGTGATGCTGATTTACCTGGGCTTCTTCGTCAGCAACACCTTGCTCGCGGCCCAGGCGCTGGAGTCCGTCAGCCCGCTGCCGATGTCCGGCAACATCTACCTGATCGGCGCGTTGTGCTTCGTCGTCGCTCTCTATGGCTATCGGTTGATTCACCGTTTGCAGAAGCTGCTGTCGATCCTGTCGCTGGTGGTGTTCGTGGCCGCCACGGTGCTCGCCTTGCAGTTGCCGATCCCGGCCGAACAATGGCTGCCGACCGGCTTCTCGTTGTCGAAGTTCCTGGTGGCGGTGAGCATCGCCGTGACCTGGCAACTGTCCTACGCGCCTTACGTCGCCGACTACTCGCGCTACCTGCCGAGCAATACGCCGACCGCCCAGGTGTTCTGGTACAGCTACGCCGGCACGGTCAGCGGTGGTGCGTGGATGATGATTCTCGGGGCGATCCTGAGCGTCGGCATCGGCGACTTTTCCAGCAACGTCGGCGGGCATGTCGCCGGTTTGTTCGGCACTGGTGCGGTGCTGCTGTTCGCCTTCATCGTCTATGGCCAGGTGTCGATCAACGTGTTCAACCTGTACGGCGCGTTCATGTCAACCATCACCGTGATCGAGCCTTTCGCCCGACTCAAGGTGACGCCGCGGGTGCGCGGTGTGTTCATGCTGCTGATCAGCCTGGTGGCCACGGCCCTGTGCACCATCAGTCAGGACGACTTCATCAACTTCTTCCTGAACTTCATCTTCTTCATGAGCTACTTCCTGATCCCGTGGACGGCGATCAATCTGGTGGACTACTACTGCCTGCGCAAAGGGCAGTACCGGATTGACGACATCTTCGACCTGGACGGGATCTACGGGCGGGTCAACCGGATTGCCTGCGGCAGTTTCCTGCTGGCGATCGCCCTGGAAATTCCGTTCATGAACACCACGCTGTACGTCGGCCCGGTGGTCACGGCGCTGGACGGGGTGGATCTGGCGTGGGTTGTCGGGTTGCTGGTGCCGGCGGTGAGTTATTACTGGCTGATGAAAATGAACGCGCGCGTCAGCGTACCTGCTTAGTCATCAGCATTTGACGGCAAAAAGATCGCAGCCTGCGGCAGCTCCTACAAAGGGTGAGACGTGCATCCCTGTAGGAGCTGGCGAAGCCTGCGATCTTTTTTCCTGCGGAGTAATCACCGTTGGACGGCAAAAAGAATCGGAGCCTGCGGCAGCTCCTTGTATTTCGACTATCGCTCCGTCAGGAGCGATAGTTCTCGACTGATCATCGAGGGAGGGCTCTGAAAGGCGCGCAGCTCCTCAGGCGTTAAGCCTGCAACAACGTAGCAGGCTAATTACCGGATGCATCCTACAAAGCACACGGAAACGTCCTATTTGTAACTAAATCAACTTCGCCAAAGCTATGCAGCCCCAGGACCGGGGCGCTAACGCAGCTCTTCCTGCTCGCCCCCATTCAGACCAGGAAGGCCTGACCATGCTCACCCAACTGTCCACCCTCTTCGATGACAGCCACCTCAACCGCTGGGGCCGTAACCTCGACCATGGTCCCGATGTCCTCGCCCTCCCCGGCAGCAAACGCCTTGCCCACCCCTTCACCCATCACGTCGAACGGCTTATGCCGAGATTGTCATCCGCTACGTATCCGCTGTCCTTGTTCTGCGTTCTGGTCGGTACGTTGTTCGCTCAAAGCACCCAGGCTGGCACGCTTGAAGCCGTCAATCACACCCACTGGGCCATCAATCGATTCAGCGTTGAGGGTCGTTCGGGGATCGACATCATTGGGCCGTACCAGGGCGGGGGTGGGGGGTGTTGTTACAGCGCGCCGTCGCGCTGGAAGTCGGGGATGACGGTGCGTGTTGATTGGGAGACTGGGGTGGCCTATCCCGACGGTTTTCCCGGTTTTGCCGATGAAGCTAAATACGACGCTTGGGCAGAACAAATAAGGACTCAAAAACGCAAACACAGCCAAATAGTCCCCGTCCCGGACTACTCCGGCCAGAAAACCTGCGGCCTCACCGTGCACTTCCTGCCCTGCGATGACCTCCTGGTCACCACCTCTTGTTACGCCTACGGCAGCCCCGAATACCCGATCAAAACCCCATTGCACTTGCCGGAGCCTCAGTCATGTCCGAAGTGAAACATGCCAGCGTCTGCTATCCGCCGCCATTTCCGCTGGAGGGTCGTTTGCCCCGTCGGGCACACCAGGTTCAGCAAAACATATCGCGCCATAGGCAACAGGAACGTGACTATCAGGATGCCCTGTCCGTGGCAGCCGGTCGTCGTGTGATGCTGCCATGCTGCAAGTCCTTGCATATCAGCCTGTTCTTCGACGGCACCGGCAATAACCTCAACAATGACCTGTACGAATCCACTCCCCCCCACCCGACCAATATTGCCCGGTTGTTTCGCGCGACTATTGGCGACGGCCATGCCGGCGGCACCGGCCACCGCGACAGCACCTCCCAGCGGCTGACCGATGCCGCGGGCACGGGTTACGGCCAGTACTTCAAGTACTACATGCCCGGTGTGGGGACGCCTTTTGCGGAAGTCGGCGATCTGGATTACACCATGCTGGGTTTGGCCGGCGCCTGGTACGGCGAGGAGCGGATCAACTGGGGCTTGCTGATGATCATCGATGCCCTGCGTCGCGCGCTGGGCCAGCCACGGCTGGACGACGCCAGTCTGCTGGCGGCGGTCAAGGCCATGGGCACGGTACCGGGCATGGAGTGGGCGACGGGGCAGACGAACCGCCGCGTCGAGTTTCGCAAGCAGCTCAAGGCCATTGAAAAACCACTGCACTTCGCCTTGAGCCAGCCGCAGCCCGGTATCTCGAAACTCTTGGGTATCAAGCTGTTTGTCTATGGTTTTTCCCGTGGCGCGGCGGCGGCGCGGGCCTTTGTCAGTTGGCTGAACGAGCTGATGCGTTATACGCCAGCACTGAAGCTGGACGATCTGGAGCTTCCCGTCAGCGTGGAGTACCTGGGGCTGCTGGACACCGTGGCCTCGGTGGGCTTCGCCGATATCGTACCGGTCGCGAACGGTCATATGAGCTGGGCCGATGGCAATCAGGAGTTACCCGGTGGCGGACTGGTCAAGCGCTGTTTGCACCTTGTGGCCAGTCATGAGCAGCGATTGTGTTTTCCGTTGGAATCGATTCGGCGTGAGAGCGGTGTGTACCCGGTCAATAGTGTGGAAGTGATCTATCCGGGTGTGCATTCCGATCAGGGTGGGGGCTACCCGCCGGGGGATCAAGGCAAGGCTGGTAACAAGGACAGCATTGAAGGCGATGGTTTGTTGCTGTCGCAGATCGCGCTGAATGATTTGTATGGCGATGCCTTCGCTTTCGGGGCCCCCTTCAAAGTACCGAAAAATACATTGCCAATCGAATTACGCGATGAGCTCTGGCGGGCTATGGAAGATGATTTGGCACAACAGTTTGATGTTTCTACAAGTCTGGTCACACGCTTCAACGCCTGGCGCCAACTAACGCTGAGACTACCATCTGTAAATCAACCGCTACCCACCGATCAAACAGAGCGATACGAACCGCTACCATCCACCATTACCCTCGAACAGGCCGTACGCGAACAACTCGGCTGGATCACCGCCTGGCGCATCGACCGCTATGCCTTTGCCAGTCTGAGAAAGACCGCTTTCTATCTAGACGCGAGCGATACCCACGCTGATCCCGACACACGAGCCACCGCCGAGACCCAGCGTAAAAAAGCCCAGGCGGACATCGAAAAAAACCGCCTCCAACAACGCGCCCGCGAACGCAACGGGCGCACGCCGAAAACGCCCCTGGCGCCCGGACTCCCGAGTTTCGATCCGGATATCGCAAGAACCCAACTGCGCGAAGCAGCCGAGGAGTTCCGTGCGAACTACCACGACCCCGATCACCTGGCCTCAAGTCTGAGCCGAGTACTACCGGCCAACGCCCCGTCTGTAGCCGTCCTGCGCATCATCACCGCCGATGCGCGGGTCGAATGCCGGCAGATGAAGGCCGCCGGTCGAGCCAGGGTCAGCGAGTTGTTTCCACCTCCGGAACGCGAACGCAATCACTGGGACGAAAAAAGCCGTGGCAATGTCGACGAGAGCCGCAATGCCAATCAGCCGGCGGGACTGCTGCGTGCACTGTTCGATGATCAAGTCCACGACTCTCGCGCCTGGTTCCTTTATTCGTTCGGGCGCGAACCGCTGGGCAGCTATTTTCGCGAACGCATGGTGTTCTTCGGTGAAGCCAGCCGCAGGGAACTGGCGCTCAATCCCGAAATGCAGGCGGCAATGCTGGCGAGCGGCATGCCACTGCCAGCCTATGCACCTGCCGTGGCGGCAGGACCTCCCGTCATGGATGCCCAACAGCTGGCTGAGGTCCACCAGGCCATCGACGCCATCTGGGAAGACTTTTACAGCAAGCTCGGCGAGGCAGACGATGCACAGGCCTGACTCGGTGGTTCGACACTCGGTAAAAGGATCAAAAACCATGTCCCGTCGCAATGCGTGTCGCCTGCAGATCCGGGTTCTAGCGGGCTTGGCTACGGCCCTGCTCCTGCAAAACGCCGAGGCCAGTTCTCTCGAAGCCGTCAATCACACCCATTGGGCCATCAATCGATTCAGCGTGGATGGTCGGTCGGGTATCGACATTATTGGCCCATACCAAGGTGGCGGTGGGGGGTGTTGTTACATTGCACCGGCTCGCTGGAAGCCGGGGATGACGGTGCGGGTTGATTGGGAGACAGGAGTGGCTTATTCCGATGATTTCCCTGGTTTTGCTGATAGGCCCAAGTACTTTGCTTGGAAGCAAAAAGTGAATGCCCAAAAGCGCAAGCACAGCAAAGTCGTGCCAATTCCCGACTACACCGGCCAAAAAACCTGCGGCCTCACCGTGCACTTCCTGCCCTGCGACGAGCTTCAGCTCACCACCTCCTGCTACGCCTACGGCAGCCCCGAATACCCGATCAAGACCCCGCTGCATTTGCCGCAGCCCCAATCATGCCCTAATTAATGCGGTGATTTCGTCACAGCGTCGAGGCCGAAACTCTGAATGCCATGACTGCAGATACGGGTAGGGTCTCTGAAAAACAATTGGCTTCCGAGCTGGCTTCGCCATGCACACCAAATTTCAGGCAAAAAAAATCCCGGGCAGCTGATGGACGCCCGGGACTTAAAAATGCATAAACCGTGGTGGTGAACGCGGCGCGGATATTACGGAATATTTCGGCCTGTAACAAGATATTTTTATTCACTATCCAGTTACTAAACGCTCTAAGCCCTTATATATCCACATATTTTCTAAGGGCGACTACAAGAACCAACGATACTCCCGCGCGCTGATGTCATGCAGAAATGCCAGATGATCCTGACGTTTGTTTTCGCAATAGACGTCCACAAACTCCGCCCCCAAGCCTTCGCGCACGGCTGAATGATGTTGCATGGACTGCACCGCTTCGAGCATTTCCAACGGGAAATCGATGCCACTGCTGCGGTCTTCGTTGAGCGGTGCAATCGGCTCGCGCTCCCCTTCCAGGCCCTGCTCCAAGCCCACCAGGATCGCCGCCAACGCCAGATACGGGTTGGCATCGGCGCCCGCCAGGCGATGTTCGATGCGCAGGTTCTTGACGTCCGACTCCGGAATACGCAAGCACGCATCGCGATCCTCGAAGCCCCAGCTGGCGCGAGACGCGACGTTCACCGTGCCACTCAAGCGACGCATGGCATTGTGGTTCGGGGCAAAGATCGGCATGCAGTGCGGCAACACCTCCAGGCAACCGGCCACGGCATGGCGCAGCGCCCGCTGACCATTCGCCGCCAGCAGGTTGTTGCCGGCCTGGTCATACAGGCTGACGTGCACGTGCATGCCGCTGCCGGGGTGTTGCAGGTAAGGTTTAGCCATGAAGCTGGCGCGCAGGTTGTGCTTGAGCGCCACGCCTCGGGTGCTGCGGCAGAACAGGGCTGCCCAGTCGGCGGCGCGCAGGCCGTCATCGCAATGGCCGAAGTTGATTTCGAACTGACCCGGGCCGAGTTCGGCGGTAATCACCGTGGCATCGATGCCTTGGGCTCGCGCGGTCTCGACCATTTCATCGAGCACCGGGGCGAAGCGCGACAAGCGTTCGATGTGCATGTTCGGTTGATCATCGGCGTCGCCGGTCAGCTCATCACGGGGGAACTGTGGCAAGCCGTCCTTCAAGCGGCTGTCGAACAGGTAAAACTCCAGCTCGAAGGCCACCACCGGAAAAATCCCTTTACGGTGCAGGCGGTTCAACACCTGGGCCAGCACTTCACGGGGTTCGAATTCGATGGGTTTTTCCGTACCGTCGGAGGTGATCAGCATCTGGCCCAAGGGCTGCTTTTCCCAGGTCACCAGCTTCAAGGTACCGGGCACCAAACGCCGCAGCGCATCCGGGTCACCATCGTTGAAGCAGTAGTCGCCAATCTTGAACAGCCCACCCTGGGTGCCGAGCAGCACGCAGTTTTGCGGCAGTTTCAGTGCACTGCCGGCAGCGACTTTCTCCAGCATCTCGATCGGGTAGCGCTTGCCGTAGAAATGCCCCGGAATGTCCAGGGAGATCAGGTCGACATAACGTACTTCGGGGTTGCAGTGGCGGAAGTTGCGAACTTCGGCCAGCAGTTCAGAGCACACGGCATCCATCGTTTTGGTCCTTGTTGTTATCAGGTGTAAACCCAAAGCACGCGGGTCAGTTGGTCGGACAGGTTGCCGTAGCGGCAGTGCGCATGGCTGGCCAGTTGAAAGCTGTCGCCGGGATGCAGGGTCACCGGTTCGTTGTTGTCGAGCCACAGGGTCAGTTGCCCTTCGAGGACATAACCGCCCTGCTCCGAGCTGTCCTTCATGTGCCGGTCACCGCTGCTGGCGCCGGGTTCGAGCTGGCTTTCCAGCATCGAGAACGACGCGCGCATTTTTGGCGAAACGAGGATGTCGGTGATGCCGTCGGCGTAGTACAGCGTGCGGCGCTCGTCCGGGCGGGTGACCCAGGACAACGCCATGGGTTTGGGCAGGCTGTAGAAATAGGTGGTCGGCACGCCGAGGGTTTCGCTGATCGCGGTCAGGTCCGCCACCGTCGGGCGCGACAGGCCGCGCTCGACCTGGGACAGAAAGCCGACGGAGCGGCCGATTTTGTCCGCCAGTTCCTTCAGGGTGTACTTCTTGTGCTTGCGCAGGTCCTGGATCAGGATCGCCAGCGCCGAGATTTCTTCTTGCATGTCCATCAAGAGGCTTCCAGAAAGTGTCGCTTCAAATACTGTCGCGCAGTCGATACCAGGCCTTGCCGATGGCTTCCAGCGGCGCGGCCAGGTATTTGCCGCCGGGAAAACTGCCGTTGTTCAGGCCCTGGTACAGGGACAGTTCATCGGGTTGACCGAGGATCGCGTCGGACACCGCCCGTGCTGCTGCCAGTGTCGGCAGCACGCCATGCCCGGAATAGCCTTGCATCCAGTACAGGTCACCGCGGCGCCCGATATCCGGCGTGCGCTTGAGGGTCAGGTCGATGTGTCCGCCCCAGGCAAACTCAAGCTCGACGCCCGTGAGTTGCGGGAACACCCGCTCCAGGAACGGCCGGGTCGCCGCGGCGATGTCCTTGGGCATCCCGCCCAGGTAAGTGCAACCGCCGCCGAAGAGCAAGCGGTTATCCGGGGTGCGGCGGAAATAATCGAGCACGAACTGATTGTCGGTCACGCACACGTTGCTCGGCAGCAACGCAGTGGCCTGGTCCTTGGTGAGTGGCGCGGTCGCGACCTGATAGGTGCCGACCGGTAACACGCAACTGGCCAATTGCGGGTCGAGTCGATCGAGGTAGGCGTTGCACGCCAGCACCAGCACATCGGCGCGAACACGACCGCGCTCGGTCGTCACCACAAAGCCTTCGCCCTCCTCGCCATAACTCAGCGCCTTGCTTTGCTCGTAGATACGGCCGCCAGCCCGCTCAACCGCCTCCGCGAGGCCCAGGGCCAGTTTCAGCGGATTCAAATGCCCGCCCTCAGGGTCGAACAGGCCGGCCTGATAACGCTCGCTGGCCACCCATTCCGGCAGCTGTTGCCGGGGGATGAATTGCAGTTTGTCGTGACCCCACTTGTGGCTGGCCTCGTGCTGCCACTCGGTCAGCAGCCCCACTCGCCGCGGCATCACCGAAGTCCAGAGATGGCCGGCGCGGTAGTCGCAATCAAATTCATGGCGGCCGGGCAGATCACGCAATTCGCGCGCAGCCCAGCGCATGCCGTCCCATAATCGCCGCGCCCGCTCGTATCCCAGCGCCGCTTCCAGCGGTGGCATGTCGCACGACCAGCCGAGAATCGCCTGTCCGCCATTACGCCCGGACGCGGCCCAGGCCACCCGGCTGGCTTCGAGCAGGGTCACGCGCTTGCCGGCCAGCGCCAGGCGCAACGCCGTGTGCAATCCACTGAAACCGGCCCCGATGATCAGCACTTCAGTGTCTTGCTCTCCTTCCAGTGCGATTCGATTGACCAGTCGATCGGCGCAGCTATGGGCGTAGTAACTGGCGACATGCCGGGTGGATTGCTGAAACATACGGCCTCGTGAAATTTTGTATTTTTAATTTCATGAAAAAATACACGGTTAATTTCACGCAGGCAATCGAGACGTAAAAAATCCCGCTTCGGCGAACCCGAGCGGGATTGTTTTGTTCAGACGCGATGTTCGAATCAATCAGGCCACGGGAATCATCGGATCCGCCGAAGCCAGTGCAGTGACACGATCAGCCGCCGGTGGGTAGATCCACTGGGTGTTGATCTGGGTCTTCAATGCCTTGGCCTCATGCTTGATCAACTTGACCTGGCGGTCCCAACCCTCGGTGTAGACCGCGCCCCAGGCGCCGAGGTCGAGGCAGGTCACGTACTTGGGCTGGCTGTACGGCGTCGGGTCGACTCCGAGGATCTGCGCCGCCACGTTGTTGCCGGCATGACGACCCAGCGAAATCGCGTGCTGGCAGGTCATCAGGGCGTAGTTGCCGATCTCGTCACTGGCTGCGTAGGCCACGTCGCCGGTGGCGAAGATGTCGTCCTGGCCAATCACTTTCAGGTGGGCGTCGACATGCAGGCGGCCCAGGCGATCGCGTTCGGCCGGAATCTGTTCGGTCAGGGTGCTGGCGCGAACGCCGGTGGTCCAGACCACGGTCCTGGCATCGATACGCGCACCGTCGGACAGGGTGACGCCGTTGGCATCGACCGACACAACCGAGGCTTTCAGGTGCCATTTCACGCCGGTCGCCACACTGGCCTCGACGATCGATTCGGCGATTTCCTCGCCCATCGAGCCGCCGACTTTATCGCCACGGTCAACGATGATCACATTGATGTCGGCACGGTCGCCGAGGATGGCCCGCAGGCGGGTCGGCAGTTCAGTCGCCGTTTCGATCCCGGTGAAACCGCCACCGGCCACCACCACCGTGTTGCGTGCGTTGCTTTCGGGCTGATTGGCCAGCGCCTTGAGGTGGTTTTCCAGGCGCACCGCCTGTTCGATCTGGTCGACGTCGAACGCATGTTCGGCCACGCCCGGGGTGTTTGGCGAAGCCAGGCCGCTGCCGGTGGCCAGAACGAGTTTGTCGTAGCTGCAGACTTGTCGGGCACCGGCGGCATCGACATAGCCGACCTGTTTTTGCTCGACATCGATGGTCTGCGCCGCGCCCTTGATGAACCTGACCCCTACAGCATCGAACAGATCTCCGATCGGCGCAGCCAGTTGATGGGCGTTCGGTTCGTAGAAGCGCGGACGCACACGCAGCTCGGCCTGGGGCGCCAGCACGGTCACTTCAACGTCGTTGTGGCCGTGAATATCGAACAGGCGCGTGGCACTCAAAGCGGTCCACATGCCACCGAAACCTGCGCCGATCACCAGAATGTGCTGTTTCATCTTTAACTCCAGGGGATAAACAAGGGTTGTGAGTCACGCTCATCAGGAGCCGGCAATGAGGTCGGTGTTTTTCGAGAATCGCCGACCTGTGCCGCTCGAATAACTACGACTGTATTGATCCTAGTTAAATCCTGCAACCCGTTTTTTTGATGACGGCCATCGAACCCGTCGATGCCTCGGCAAAAAAGCCTCAAGAACGTGCGTGACAAGGATTTTTCGAGCGGACAAAAAAATTTAAGGACGCGACGATTCGTTGCCTGGCTTAGGCTCGGCTGCTAGAATTGGCGACTAATCAAGTCGGAGATTTGTATGTCTCTTTACAGCGCAGGTGTCGAGTACGGCATCCACTGCCTGCTTTTTCTCGTCGGCAACGGTGGCGACTCGCGTGAAGCGAGTGTGCGCGACCTGGCCGAACTGCAAGGTGTTCCCCTGGACTATCTGGCGAAAATCTTCACCAAGCTGGCCAAAGGCAAACTGGTGGTCGCCACCGAAGGCATGCGCGGAGGCTTCAAGCTGGCCCGGCCCGCCGACGAAATCACCCTGCTGGATATCGTCAACGCCATCGACGGCCGCAAGTCGATCTTCGATTGTCGGGAGATCCGTGGCCGTTGCGCAGTGTTCGACGGCTCCCCGCCGGCCTGGGCACTGGACGGTCCTTGTGCAGTTCATGGGGCGATGATGGTTGCGCAAAAACGCATGGAAGAGGCCCTCGCCCAGCAAACCATCCTCGACATCGCCAGGAAATTCGGACGCAAGGCCCCGGCAGAATTCGGCGTGAAGGTGGAAAGCTGGATGAATGAGCGTCGGGAAAGGAAAAGCAGCGCCCAGGCCAGTGAGCAGATCATTCCTGCGACCAACCTTTCAGACTGACGGCACAGATTACGAAATATACATTTTCCCGGAATTACGTGATGAACCATAAAAAAACCGGATGCACGCCAGGCATCCGGTTTTTCTCGGTTCAGGCGAAAAACAGTCGGAGACCGATTTTCACCCTCTCGCACTTACAGGCAGTCGCGCACGATTTTGCGCAGGTCGCCGGATTTGGCCCAGGGTGGCCCCTGATACAGCGAAATCCGGCTGCCATCCTTGTATTTCACGATATCCAGCACTTCATCGGCCGTTATCACGCTCGGTGCGGTGATCCGGTAGCCGTTGGAAATCGACACCTGGGTCGTATTCGATACTTCCTTCTGCCAAGCAGGCAAAACGCACGCCGCATACTCTTTTGGCGTCTTCTCGCTGTGCTTGCTGACATTCGGCTCGCCCGGTACCAGCGACGCCGGCAACGAACATCCGCCCAGCAATGCCAGCGCGACTCCCCCCATCAACATCCGCATGCTGCTTCCTTAAATTCGAAAAGAGAAAATGTAGCTTGCCGTCGACCGTACATCCATCCCGACAATTCGGCGAGTCATTGATATCACTTTGCCCCGTTAGTTCCTTGCAGGTTGTCATTTGACGTCATCCTGGCGTGAGAACACCGGCACTAGAGCGGGACAGCGCATTGTCCTGTTCGCTTTTCCCGACCAAAGGAAACCCCGCTGACTCAGACGAACACAACATCCGGTCCGGTAAACGGGTCTAACATTGCGGAATGCAGTGTTCAGGAGGTCATCATGTGGCTTAACGATTCGGAACAGGAACTTCGGCGTGACCTGCAAGGGCTTGCGTCAGATTTGCGCTGGTCGGCGGTGGAGCTTTTGCGCATTGAGCAGCGGTTGCGCGAGCTTGGCAGCGAAGGCGACGCGCAAGCCGTGCAAAGACTGTGTGCTTTGTTTCAGGGTGATGAACAAAAACTGGCCGGCTATGCCGAGGAAGTGAAAGCCAAGGTCATTAGCCGCAACAAGGCTCAATAGCGGGAGCGCTGCCATGAACAGGCCTCTATTCACGCTGGTCGCCGTACTGACCGCGTTGGCAGGCTGCAGCACCAACTCGATCTATCAGGACCAGCCGCTGGTGGCGAAAGTCGACACCGGCATGACCCGGGAGCAAGTCCGGCAAATCGGCGGCCAGCCACTGGCGGTGACTGATCGTACCGTTGAAGCCGGTACCTGCTTTGACTACAAACTGACTCAGGCCGGCCATCAGCAGGCGTACAACGTCAGTTTCGATGGCCGCGGCATGGTCGACCACAAGAGCTTCATGACTTGCGCGGAATGGAGTCACACGCAGCTAAAGGCCCGGGAACCCTCCCGGCCCAGTGGAGGTGGGGGCTATTAACACTGTAGGAGCGAGCTTGCTCGCGATAAACGTCCGGACAACGCGTTCATTCAGACAGGGCGCGTCATCGTTGACGTCCATCGCGAGCAAGCTCGCTCCTACAGGAGATTGACGTCATTTTGTTTGATGGCTGCCTGCAGGCTTGCCGGCACGAGCCCTGTAGCCGGGCAGTGACGCGGCAAACGCCAGTGCCTCCTCTCGACTGTTGAACGAGCCAAGCCGGTCACCCTGGGTGCATACCCGCCAGGGGCCGTTGTTCACGCTGAGTACGTCATAGCCGTTCATGTGCATCTTGTTCAGCATCGAAACGCTCATGGTCACCTCCTCCTGGGCAGTGCTATCAGGTTGACTTGTTTACCTTACACCCGCCCTTCTCCAAAATACCGACCAGACGTCGCCATGGAAATTCCCTGTTTCGGTGGCACTTTTCGTCACATTGGCAGCTCAAACTACTCCGATGGCAGCGCAATCGCGGCGAAGGCCCGAGCGCTGCAGTTCCATGCCTGTTTCATGACAACGGCAACGGGTAACCCATGAAAGTACGCGCAACCATCATCTGCGAGCAGGACAGGCATGTACTGCTGGTACGCAAGCAAGGAGGTCGCTGGACGCTGCCCGGCGGCAAGCTCGAACGGGGTGAAAGCGCAGCCGATGCAGCCGTGCGCGAGCTGTGGGAAGAAACCGGCCTGCGGGTCGACGAGTTGATGTACGTGCTGGAGCTGGAAACGGACGGCACCCGACACCACGTCTTCGAGGTGTCGGTGCTGAACCTTGAGCAAATGCGGCCGCTGAACGAAATCACCGAGTGCATCTGGCACCCGCTGGATGCGCTACACAACCTGAACATCAGCGACGCCATGCGCAGTATCGTCAGCGCCTTTGTGCGGCGCCTGTAGACCCTAAACCCTGGCCAACGCCGTCGCTGCCCTGTCGATCAAGGCCGCCACTTCGGCGGGCATCGACGCCAGGGACGCATGGCTGGCATGCAAGGTCAGGATCTCCCGGGCGTTGAGCCGCTCGGCCATCCATTGCTGGTTCTGTGGCGCGATCATCCGGTCTGCAGTCGAGATCTGATACCAGGATGGCTTGTTCTTCCAGGCCACCGTGCCAATGGTGTCGCCAAAGGTGCTCGCCAGCGGCGCTTTCTGGGTGAGGCCCATGACCAACCCTTCGGTCGCCGGCAGGTCCTGACAAAAGCTCTCGTGATAGAGCTCGGGCTTGACCCACAGGTAACCGTCGCTATCTGGCATCAGGTTGGCCGCTGCCGCAGGCGGGTGCCGTTGCGTGATGCCGCCGGGACTTTCACCGGTGTCCGGGGCGAACGCGGCGATGTACACCAGCCCGACCACATTCGGCAAATCCCCCGCTTGAGTGATGACCGCGCCGCCATAGGAGTGCCCCACCAGCAGCACCGGACCGGGCACCTGGGCGACCATCTTGCGCGTACGCTCGGCATCATCAGCCAATGAAGTCAGCGGCAATTCGACGGCACGAATGTGCGTGTCACCCCGGCTGAGCAATTTGGCGATGACCTTGTTCCAGTGGGCGGCACCGCCCCAGAAACCATGGACCAGCACGATCGTGGGTTTGTCACTCATCACCATGACTCCGTTTGCCGATGGGGTTGTTCGTCGCTCGCCTCAGCCCTGATCGCCGCCGCCCACGGGCATGACCATGCCGGTGATATAGGACGCTTCGTCGCTGGCCAGAAACAGAATAGCCCCCGCCTGCTCATCCAGGGTGCCGTAGCGTTTCATCAGACTGCTGTCGAGGGTCTGGTCGACGATCTGCTGGTACCAGAGTTTTTCCTGCTCACTCTGCCCGGCACCATTGCGGGGTATGCGTCGCGGTGGAGCTTCAGTGCCGCCAGGCGCCGTGGCATTGACCCGCACGCCACGACCGGCGGTTTCGAACGCCAGACAAGCGGTCAAGGCATTCACCCCACCCTTTGCCGCACCATAGGGCACGCGGTTGAGGCTGCGGGTGGCGATGGAAGAGACGTTGACGATCGCCCCGCTGCCCTGCTCCAGCATGAACGGCAGCGCGGCATGGCAACACCACAGGGTAGGGAACAGCGAACGGCGGACCTCGGCCTCGATCTGCGAAGCCTCGTAGTGCTCGAACGGTTTGGCCCAGATGGTGCCGCCGACGTTGTTGACCAGCACATCGAGGCGCCCGAAACGCTCGACGGCGGTTTGCATCACCCGGCTGCATTCGTCGTATTGCTCAAGGTCGGCGGTCAGGGCCAACACCTGAGTGGTCGCGGCCAGTTGTTGCTGCACTTCGAACACCAGTTCGGAACGATCCACCAGGATCAGCTTCGCCCCTTCGGCGGCCATGCGCTCGGCCACCCGCTGCCCGATGCCCTGGGCAGCGCCGGTGATCAGCGCGACTTTTTCGTGAAATCTGTTCATGGTCATCCTCATGCTCCCGCCAACGCCTTCCCTGTAGGAGCTGCCGAAGGCTGCGATCTTTTGATCCTGGTTTGTAAAAAACACAATCAAAAGATCGCAGCCTTCGGCAGCTCCTACAGGTACAGGGGGGTTGGCGAACGGAAGGTTATGCCGCGCTGGCGGCGAATTTTTCGTAGTAGAAGTTCGCTGGCGCGATGCCTTGTTCGCGAATGAACTGGCTGACGGCCTCGACCATCGGCGGCGGGCCGCACAGGTAGACGTCGACGTCACCCTCGTTCAAATGCTTTGGCTCGATGTGCTGGGTCACGTAGCCCTTGAGCGGATGTTGGCTCTCGGGGCTGGCGACACAGGCGCTGAAGGTGAAGTTGGGGATGCGCGCGGCAAAGGCTTCGAGGCGGTCGATTTCCACCAGGTCGAAATCGTGGGTCACGCCGTAGATCAGATGCAGCGGATGATCGCTGCCCTGCTCGGCGATCTTCTCCAGCATCGCGGTGAACGGCGCCAGCCCGGTGCCACCGGCCAGCAGCAACAGCGGCCGACGGATGTCACGCAAGTAGAAACTGCCCAGGGGACCTGCCAGGCTCATGCAATCGCCGGCCTTGGCCATGCCGGTGAGGAAACTGCTCATCAAGCCGCCGGGCACGTTGCGGATCAGGAAGCTGACCTCGCCATCGCGCTGCAACGAGCTGAACGAGTAGGCGCGGGTCTGTTCGCTGCCGGGAATTCCCAGGTTCACATACTGCCCGGGCAGGAACGCCAGTTTGCTCAGGGCTTCGCCCTTGATCGACAGTGCGATGGTGCTGTCGGACAGCTGGCGCACGGCGCTGATGGTCGCGTCGTAGCTGGCCTGACGGGTGCGGCAGACCTCGGAGGACGTCGGTACGCGCACCACGCAATCGCTCTGGGCGCGCATCTGGCAGGTCAGGACAAAACCCTGCGCGGCCTCTTCAGGGCTGAGGGCGTCTTCGATGTACTCCTCGCCCAATTCGTACTGGCCGGCTTCGGCAAAACACTTGCAAGTGCCGCAGGCGCCGTCGCGGCAGTCCAGCGGGATGTTGATGCCCTGGCGGTAAGCGGCATCGGCCACGGTCTCGCCCACGTTGGCGTCGATGAAACGGGTGACGCCGTCTTCGAAATTGAACGCAATGGAATGGGTCATGACGCCAGCCTCACAAGTGGTAAACATCGATGACCTGACGAACGTAGTCGTTCTTCAGGATCACTTTCTTGGCCTTGATCAACGGGTTTTCACCGCGCACGTCGAGGGTGTAGAAACTGCTGCCGAAATAGCTGTCGACGGTCTTGTAGCGAAAGCTCAGGGTGTGCCAGTTGAAGCGCACCTTGCACAGTCCGTCGGCGTGTTCGAGCAGCTCGATGTTGCTGATGTTGTGGGAGGTGCGGGTGTCCGGCACGCTGGCGCTGGAGCGCTCGGTCTTGATGCGGAAGACACGGTCTTCCAGGCCGGTGCGGTTGCCGTACCAGATCAGCGAGATTTCCCGCTGCGGGTCCTCGGTCAATTCGTCGTTGTCGTCCCAGGACGGCATCCAGAACGTCGCGTCCGGGGCGTACAGCTCCAGCCACTCGTCCCACTGGCGGTCGTCGAGGTAACGCGCTTCGCGGTAGAGAAAGTCGCGCACGGTGTCATGGGAAATCGTCATTGCACGTCCTCCACGGCGATCAGTTTCGATTGCTCGGCGGCGAGGGCCTTGAGCATGGTCTGCTGCCAGTACTTGTGTTGCAGCACGAACAGGCCTTCGTCCTCGGTGCGCACGCCACTGAGCAGCGGGTGCAGGTCGATCTCTTTGGCGGCTTCGTCTGCACCTTCGATCCAGTGCTCGGCGCCACGTGACATGTCGTTCCAGGTGGTGACGCTGCCCTGATAGCTGGTCTGGCAGGAACGGAATTCCTCCAGATCGTCCGGCGTGGCCATGCCGCTGACGTTGAAGAAATCCTCGTACTGGCGAATCCGGCTGGAACGGGCGTGGTCGCTCTCGCCTTTCGGGGCGATGCAGTAGATGGTGATCTCCGTGCGGTTGACCGAGATCGGCCGGGCGATGCGGATCTGCGAGCTGAACTGGTCCATCAGGTACACGTTGGGGTACAGGCACAGGTTGCGCGAATTCTCGATCATCCAGTCGGCGCGAGCCTTGCCGAAATCCTGCGCCAGCTCATCGCGACGCTCGTACAGCGGACGGTCCTCGGGGTTGGCCCAACGGGTCCAGAGCAGCATGTGGCCCTTGTCGAAGGAATAGAAACCACCGCCCTGCTTGGCCCAGCTGCCGGCGCTCATGGTCGGGTTGGCGTCACCGGCTTCACGCTGCTTGCGCTGGTTCTGGGTGGCCGCGTAGTTCCAGTGCACGGAGCTGACGTGGTAGCCGTCGGCGCCGTTTTCGGCGGTGAGTTTCCAGTTGCCTTCGTAGATGTAGCTGGAGGAGCCGCGCAGCACTTCCAGGCCATCGGCGGACTGGTCGACGATCATGTCGATGATCTTCGCCGACTCGCCCAGGTGCTCAACCAGTGGCAGGACATCGGCCTTGAGACTGCCGAACAGGAAGCCGCGATAGGACTCGAACCGCGCGACGCGGGTCAGGTCGTGGGAGCCTTCGCAGTTGAAGCTCGCGGGATAACCGGCGTTGGCCGGATCCTTGACCTTGAGCAGCTTGCCGGAGTTGTTGAAGGTCCAGCCGTGGAACGGACAGGTGTAGGAGCTCTTGTTGCCGGACTTGTGCCGGCACAGGGTCGCGCCACGGTGGCTGCAGGCGTTGATGAAGGCGTTGAGCACACCGTCCTTGTTGCGCGCGATGAAGATCGACTGGCGCCCCATGGTCGTGGTGTAGAAATCGTTGATGTTGGGGATCTGGCTTTCATGGGCCAGGTACAGCCAGTTGCCTTCGAAGATGTGTTCCATCTCCAGATCGAACAGACGCGGGTCGGTGAACATCTCGCGCTTGCAGCGATAGAGGCCCTGCTCGGGATCGTCTTCAAGCAGGGAATGCAAATATTCGGGTCGCAGGGTCATGGCCACCGCCTCCATTGTTATTGTTCAGGCAGGGGTCATGCTAGGACGGGGCAATGGGGCGGACTATCCGCGGGGTGCAGAGCTTTATCCGTTTTGTGCAGTCACTGGCGGTGTGTCAGGCGCCAACAATGGTGAATGTGCCGGCCCCATCGCGAGCAAGCTCGCTCCCACAGTGTTATTGGCTGGATGCGATTTTTTCGCTCAACCGAAATCCCTGTGGGAGCGAGCTTGCTCGCGATGGCGTCGGATCAGGAGACATCAATGTTGAATGCATCAATACCGGCGCTTGAGAGTATCGGACGGCAATTCGCCGAACTGCTTGCGATAGCTGTCGGAGAACCGTCCCAGGTGCAGGAAGCCGTAGTCCATGGCCACTTCGGTGATGTTGCGCACGTTGCAGGTCGGGTCGCTCAGGCAGGCGTTGATGCGTTCGAGGCGTTTCTGGCGCAGGTAGTTTTTCGGCGTAAGGCCGGCATTGCGTTCGAACAATCCATACAACGAACGCAAGCTCATGTGGGCCTGGCGCGCCAGTTCTTCGCTGTCGATGTCCTGCTTGAGGTTGTTGGCGATGTAATCGGCAATCGCTTCGAACGTGGCTGCCTGCGAGCCCAGCTCGAGGCGGCTGACGTTGGTTCTCATCAGGCTGAGCATCTTGCTGACGATGATCTGCGTGTAATGCTCCTGCACCCTGGGGATCTGCTCGGTGGATTCGGCCTCTTGGCAGATCATTGCCAACAGGTTGACGAAACCTTCCAGTTCATTGAGCTGATAACGGTTTTCCAGAAACCGCACGCCCTGCTCCGGATAGCGCCAGCGCTGCTCATCGCAGACCGATTCAAACAAGCGGGTCGGGACCTTGAGGATGAATTTCTCGCAATCGGCAGAGTACGTCAGGTCCACCGGATCGTCGGGGTTGATCAGCAACAATTCGCC
This sequence comes from Pseudomonas laurylsulfatiphila, assembly GCF_002934665.1. Taxonomy (GTDB): domain Bacteria; phylum Pseudomonadota; class Gammaproteobacteria; order Pseudomonadales; family Pseudomonadaceae; genus Aquipseudomonas; species Aquipseudomonas laurylsulfatiphila. Next base: position 943,446 of record NZ_NIRS01000002.1, read on the forward strand.
GGGGGCGAAGTAATGCTCCTGGCCGTGTCCACGCCACAGGCAGTTGCCGCGCAGCAGCACTTGCAGGTGATAAATGCTGTCCAGCGCACCGGACGTCACGCGCACACTGGCACCGTAGCTGATGCGGCACAGGTCGAGGCTGGCGAACTTGCGATGATCAAGGCTGGCAAGCGGGCTGCCGGCACGGGGCATGAGAATGCAGTGGTTACCGACGTGCTGATTGACGTAGCCCGACACTGCGTAAGGGTCGGCATGGTCGAACACCCGGCTGCGCTGACTCAACAGTTGCGCTTGCATCATCAGGTCACTCTCGTTGTTGTTATGAGTTGCTTCAGTTCATTCTAGAACCGAAACACTTGTAGGAGCGAGCCTGCTCGCGATGGACTCGAGGACGCCGCGGGGCATCAGGCACCCAGCGTCATCGTTGACGTCCATCGCGAGCAGGCTCGCTCCTACCGGGGTCGGGGGTGATCAGTCCTCCAGGGCGCGGACCCGTTCGTGGCGCTGCTGTTCTTCAGGCTGGGCGGACGACTGCAAGGTGAAGTCGAATTCGATTTCGGCAAAGCGACCGCTCACGCCATGGGCCGCCGCGCGCTGCTGATCGTCGCTGAAGGTGATCTTGGCGATCAGTTCGTCGCGGGTGGCGTAGGCGAAATCGTCGTGCAGGTACTGATCGCCGTCGAGGTTGATCTGGGTGGTCAGGTGGCGATGATCCGGCGCGGAAATGAAGAAGTGCACGTGCGCCGGGCGCTGGCCATGACGGCCCAGTTGATCGAGCAGTTGCTGGGTCGGACCGTCCGGTGGGCAGCCATAGCCCGACGGCACGATGCTACGGAAGCGGTAACGGCCTTCGGCGTCGGTCACGATGCGGCGACGCAGGTTGAATTCCGACTGCGAGACATCGAAGTACGAGTAGGTTCCGCCGGTGTTGGCGTGCCAGACGTCCACCACGGCACCGGCCAGGGGTTCGCCGGCGGTATTGAACACGCGGCCTTGCATGAACAGGGTCACGCCCGGATCGACGCCGTCATCCAGACGCGCCTCGCCCTCGGACAATGGCGCACCGGCTACGTACAGCGGGCCTTCGATGGTGCGCGGGGTACCGCCGGTCTTGCCGGCCTGCTCGTCTTCGGCGTCCATCAACAGGTCGAGGTAATGCTCCAGGCCAATACCGGCCACCAGCAACCCGGCTTCCTGGCGCGCACCCAGCACGTTGAGGTAGTTGACGGCTTTCCAGAACTCTTCCGGGGTCACGGCCAGGTCTTCGATGATGTTCACCGAATCACGCAGGATGCGGTAGACCAGCGCCTTGGTCCGTGGATTGCCGGCGTCGTTGAGCAGGCCGCTGGCTTCTTCGAGAAATTTCTGGACTTCGGCAGTGTGGGAAATCTTGACGTTCATTTTTCAGGGTTCCTCATCTTGTAATTATGGGCGTAGCGAGCTGAACAGGCGAAGCTCAGCGGTCATCGTCACGGATGGAAGAAGGATGCCGGCACATCGCGTCGATTTCGATGGCCATGTAGGGAAACAATGGCAATTGCATCAGCAGGTCATGCAGTTCCTGAACGCTGTCGACATCGAACACGCTGTAGTTGGCGTAGTGCCCGGCGATGCGCCACAGGTGACGCCACTTGCCCTGCTCTTGCAGGCGCTGGGCCAAGGCTTTTTCGTCAGCCTTGAGTCTGGCCGCCGCCTCCGGATTCATGTCGACCGGCAGGTTCACGGTCATTTTTACGTGAAACAGCATAATGCTCTCCTCAGGCTTGATGAGTGGTCTTGTCGCGACGGAAGAACGCCAGGCGCTCTTCATCCAGGCTCAGGCCCAGGCCCGGTGTTTTCGGCACGTGCAGTTCAAAATCGCGATACACCAGCGGCTCGCTGAGAATGTCTTCGGTCAGCAGCAGCGGGCCGAACAGTTCGGTGTCCCACGCCAGTTTGTTCAGGGTGACGAAGGCATGGGCCGACGCCATCGTGCCCAGGCCGCCTTCGAGCATGGTGCCGCCGTACAGGGCGATACCGGCTGCTTCGGCGATGCAGGCAGTACGCAACACGGCGCGCGGGCCGCCGTTCTTGGCGATCTTCAGGGCGAACACCGAGGCCGCGCCTTCGCGGGCCAGGTTGAACGCATCTTCCACGCATTCGATGGATTCGTCGGCCATGATCGGCGCCGGGCTCATGGCGTTCAGGCGGGCCATGCCGGCGCGGTTGTTGCGCGAGATCGGCTGTTCGATCAGGTCGATGCCGTTGCTGCCGAGGATTCGGCAGGCACGTATTGCGACGGCTTCGTCCCACGCCTGGTTGACGTCGACACGCACGCTGGCGCGGTCACCCAGGGCTTTCTTGATGGCGATGACGTGGGCCAGGTCGCGATTGACCTCGCCGGCACCGATCTTCAGCTTGAAGATGCGATGGCGGCGCAGATCGAGCATTTTCTCTGCTTCGGCGATGTCCTTCTCAGTATCGCCACTGGCCAGGGTCCAAGCCACCGGCAGTGCATCGCGAACACGGCCGCCGAGCAATTCACTGACCGGCAGGCCAAGGCGCTTGCCCTGGGCGTCGAGCAGCGCGGTTTCGATACCGGATTTGGCGAAGGTGTTGCCACGGATGCTGCGCTCCAGGCGCAACATGGCGGCATTGACGTTGCCGCTGTCCTGGCCGATCAACAAGGGTGCGAAGTGCGTGTCGATGTTGGTCTTGATGCTGTCCGGGCTTTCGTTGCCGTAGGCCAGGCCACCGATGGTGGTGGATTCGCCGATGCCTTCGATGCCGTCGGCGCAACGCACGCGAACGATCACCAGGGTCTGGTTCTGCATGGTGTGCATGGCCAGCTTGTGCGGGCGGATGGTCGGCAGATCGACGATGATCGTCTCGATCGACTCAATGGCGGTTGCAAGCATTTCGATACCCGTCAGGTTCTTGAAGTTCTGAGTCGGATTCTCATACGGCTTTTTCCGGGCGGCCAATATAGAATTGGTCTGGCTTGATACCTTAAAGGTATTCAATTGAAAATCCGGAGGCCCCATGGAACTGCGTCACCTGCGTTACTTTCAGGTGCTGGCTCAAACCCTCAATTTCACCCGCGCCGCCGAGCGCCTGCACATCGCCCAACCGCCATTGAGCCGGCAGATCCAGCAACTGGAGGACGAACTGGGGGTGATGTTGCTGGAGCGCGGCCGCCCGCTGAAGCTGACCGATGCCGGGCGGTTTTTCCATGAGCACTCCACCGCCCTGCTCGAACAACTGAACAAGGTCTGCGACAACACGCGGCGTATCGGCCTGGGTGAAAAGACCTGGCTGGGTATCGGCTTTGCGCCATCGACACTGTATGGCGTGCTGCCGGAACTGATCCGCCGGTTACGCAGTGGCGAACCACTGGAGCTGGAATTGGGCCTGTCGGAAATGACCACTCTGCAACAGGTGCAGGCATTGAAGGCCGGGCGCATCGACATCGGTTTTGGCCGGATCCGCATCGACGACCCGGCCATCGTCCAGACCGTGCTCACCGAAGACCGCCTGGTCGCCGCCCTGCCCGCCGGCCATCCGTTGCTCGCCGGCCCCATCAGCCTGCGGGAACTGGCCAGGGAGCCCTTTGTGCTGTACCCCGGCAATCCACGGCCGAGTTACGCCGACCATGTGATCGCGCTGTTTGAGTCCTACGGGGTGAGCATCCACGTCGCGCAGTGGACCAACGAACTGCAAACGGCGATCGGTCTGGTGGGGGCGGGAATCGGGGTCACGCTGGTGCCGGCTTCGGTGCAGTTGCTGCACCGCGACGACATCGGTTTCACACCCTTGCTGGAAGACAACGCGACCTCACCGATCATCCTCAGCCGACGGGTGGGCGATGTTTCTCCGGGGTTGAACCATTGCTTGCGGATGATTGATGAGCTGTTGCCGCCGGCCTCCTAAGCAGATAGAGCGGCAAGCCATTACTTGTGGCGAGGGGGCTTGCCCCCGTTGGGCTGCGTAGCGGCCCTAAAAGCGTTACCCGGTTTCCCGGACATGAACGTAAGGACCATTTTGGGGGCGCTTCGCACCCCAACGGGGGCAAGCCCCCTCGCCACAGGTCAGTGTTTACCCTGTCGGCAACGATCAGCCCGCAAACGCCCGGCGCCCTGCCTTCATCTCGGTACGCAACTCGCCGATAAAATCAGAGATGGCGCGCACGCTGGTCAGTTCGGCTGTCGAGACACCACTGATCAGCAGCTCCACCCGCCCGGTGACGGAGTCGAAGACTTCGATGCGCAGCAGCCCGAGATTCTCCGTGCACTCGCACGACAGTGGCTCGAAACCGGACTCTACGATGTTGCAAAGCACTGAAATCGGAAGCATGGCCGGTCCCTCGGGCGACAGTCGATTCTATTGGATCCGTTTCAGCATAGTTACACTTTGCCGATTCTGCGCCAGTAAATTGCCGTCAATTTTGTTATACCCCTCGCATTTCCGGCAGCTCAGTGGGAATTACCACCCCAGATCCAGTTCCAGAACCCCGGCAACTCGACCGGCTGCGAGCCATCGCGCACGGTTCGCGCCATGGCCGCCCGCTGTAGCGCAGCCTGGTCGTCGTAAAACGGCTTGTCCGCGGTTTTCACCCCGGTCTCCCGGGCGCTGTCGAGCAGAATCTGCAGGTATTCACGGGTATGCCGGGCGGTATAGCGGTTGAGGTCGTGAAATGTCACCACGACCGGAATCACCCCATCGACCACCGGCAATTCGCCACGAGCGATGCGTTCGCGCACTTCAGACATCGAGCGCAGCATGTGCGACCGGCGCCGGGGGCTGGCGTTGAAACCCCAGATCTTGCCGTCATTGGCGCTCAAGTCCGTAAGCAGCACGTGCAAGCCATGCTGTTGATAAGCGGCGAAGGTGCGCTTGTCGTAGTTCCAGAATGGCGGGCGCAGCAGGGTTGGGGGGGCACCGGTGATCGCCGCGATGTCGGCGCTGCCATCGGTCAGGGCCTGCTCCAGTTCTTGCGGCTCCAGCGAGCGATGATTGGTGTGCCAGGGCGTTGCCGTGTGGAAGCCCAGAATGTGACCTTCGGCGTGTTCGCGCCGCATGATGCCCCGGCCCAATTCGCTGCCACCGGCGCGCGGCGCGCGGGTTTGCACGAAGAACACGGCTTTGATCCCCGGCTGCAACGGGTTTTGCGCCAGGCTCTCAAGCACCGTGACGGTCGGGTTCCACCAGCTCGATGCACTGGGACCGTCATCGAACGTCAGCAGAAAACGGATAGGCGGTTGCGCCTGCAAACGCTGTTCGGTCTGCGGCGTCATTGCAATGGGTGCGGCGATACAACCCAGCAAGCCAACTGCCAGGGCGCACACCGTTAAACACTTGAACCACTGTTTCATCTTTTGCCTTGGGCCAGACCATCACGATTGAAATACAAATTGGCAGGAATCCTTCGCCCGAGACGCCGGGCCGAGGTTGGATAAGGTACACAGGCTTTGGTTCCGGCGCTTGCCAAGCCTGTTTCGTCGCCAGCTACTAAACTGAAAAAACGCTCAACCAGAGTGTCAGGCCATGTGCGGACGACTGTCGCAATACCGCGGGATTCACGACTTCGTGGCGGTGCTGAGCATCCCCGACGCGCTGGTCAATCACGTCGGCAACGAACCCCTGGCGCACTATAACGCCGCGCCCACCACGCAACTTGCCCTGCTGCACCTGGAGAACGAGCGGCTGCACGCCGACGCCGTGCGCTGGGGTTGGCGGCCGCACTGGGCAACGGATCGCACGGAGCCGATCAATGCCCGGGTCGAGAAAGTCGCCCACGGCCCGTACTTCCGGGCCATCTGGCCGCATCGCGCGATCTGCCCGATCGATAACTGGTTTGAGTGGGTCGACGCCGGTGACGGCAACAAACAGCCCTGGCTGATTCGGCGACGGGACCGGGCGCCGGCTTTCTGCGCGGCCATCGGCCAATACCCCATCGGCGGAGCCCCGCACAGGGAGCACGACGGTTTCGTGATTCTCACGGCAGACAGTGCAGGCGGCCTGCTTGACGTGCATGACCGGCGGCCGGTGGTGTTCTCGCCCGAGCTGGCGCGGGAATGGCTGGACCCGGCCACGCCCAAGGAAAGAGCCGAGGAAATGGCGTTATCCCAGGGCGAGGTCAGTAACGTATTTGAGTGGTTCAAGGTGGACAAGGCCGTCGGCAATGTCAGGAACCAGGGCGCCGCGCTGATCAAGGAAGTTCCTTGAATCTGTCGATAACGACAAAAGCCCCACTCAATGGAAAGGAAATTGTAGGAGCGAGCTCGCTCCTACAATGGCGGGGCTTTGTTGTTTGGGTTGATCAGAACTTGCGGTCAGGCTCTGACAGTTCCTTACCGTCGTCAGGATGCTTCCAGTCCGGCATCGACCGCTTTTGCTGCTCAATCTCTTCTTCCGTGGGTTCGTCCACGTCTTCTTCCGGGTCCGGACGCTTGGGTTCATTGGCCATGTTCACCTCACTTCCCGAAGGGATCGGTCATCCACTTTAAGCTTAGATCAGTTCCCCTGCTCCGCTCAGAGCCACCAGCGCAGCAAAAAGAAAAAGCCCATGCTCAACAGCATGCTGAGCAACGTATTGCGCGTGTAAAGCACCAGCCCCACCGCCACCAGCGAGCTGATCAGATAGGGGTTGTCCCAGTGCAGGTTCAGCTGTTTTTCCGGCATGAACACAATCGGCCCACAGATAGCCGTCAACATGCCCGGTACGGCAAACCCGAGGAACTGCCGGGCATTGCTGCTCAGGCGCACCGGCAGGCGCGGCTCGAGAAAAACGTAGCGGTTGAGGAACACCAACACGCCCATTCCGACAATCACAGCCCAGACCATCATGTGCGTCCACCGTAGAATTTATTGCAGACAAACCCCGCGGTCATCCCCGCCAGCCCCGACAGCACCAGCGCTGAACCCCATTGCCAGTAGCTGAACAGCACCGAGCAAAACAGCGACACCGCCACGCACACCACGGTCGGCACGTTGCGGACCACCGGGGTGATCAGGGCAATGAAGGTGGCCGCGATGGAGAAATCCAGGCCCAGGTGTTCAAGGCCCGGAATGCTGCTGCCGAGTACAATGCCCGCCAGGGTGAAGAGGTTCCAGGCGATGTAGAACGTCAGGCCCACGCCCAGGGCGTACCAGCGATTGAATTGCTGCTTGTCGTGCTGGCTGGTCAGGGCAAACAGCTCATCGGTGAGCAAGAAACCCAGCCCCGCACGCCAGCGCCCCGGCAATGGCGAAATCACCGAACGCATGCTCATCCCGTAAAGCAAATGCTGGGAGGTCAGCAACAGCGTGGTGAGCAAGATCGAAAAGATCCCGGCACCGCCCTTGAGCATGCCGATGGCCACCAGTTGCGCCGCACCGGCAAACACAATGCTCGACAGGCCCTGGCCTTGCAGGGGCGTGAGGTTGGCTTCGATGGCCATGGAGCCGGCCAGCAAGCCCCAGGGCGCGGTGGCCAGGGACAGCGGCATGATCGCCGCAGCGCCGCGCAAAAAGGCGCTGCGCGGCATGAGTGAGTTGGGCATGACGTTCTACAGACAGGGAAAGACCTGAGACTTTGCCAGCTGTGGCGGCCAATGGCTTGAACAATCTTGCTCACTGAGACGCTTGCTTGCCATTCATCGGCTGCCCGCTTGATTCGCCTCGGTGGTAGCAACATGATGGCCCTGCATTTTTCATCGAGGCAGGCCCTTCATGATTTCAGCCGAAACCGACAGCGACGTTTACAAAACCCTGCTTGAGTCGACCAAAGCCATTCCCTGGCGCATCGACTGGAAAACCATGACCTTCAGCTACGTCGGGCCACAGATCGAAGAACTGCTGGGCTGGAAGCAGCACAGCTGGGCCTCGGTCAATGACTGGGTCGAGCGCATGCACCCGGATGACCGCGACTACGTGATGGACTTCTGTGTCTCGCAATCGCGGGCCGGCATCGATCACGAGGCCGACTATCGCGCACTGACCGACAGCGGCGAGTACGTGTGGATCCGCGATGTGGTGCACGTGGTGCGCAAGGACGGCGAAGTCGAGGCGCTGGTGGGGTTCATGTTCGATATCAGCGAGCGCAAGAAAACCGAAGAACACCTGATCCGCCTGCAAAAACAACTGGAGGAGTATTCCTTCCAGGACGGCCTGACCGGCATCGCCAACCGCCGCATGTTCGACACCGTGCTGGAGCGCGAGTGGAACACGGCCCAGCGTAACGGCTTGCCGTTGTCGGTGATCGTGCTGGATATCGATTATTTCAAGCAGTACAACGACCACTACGGCCACATCAAGGGTGACGAATGCCTGCGTCGCGTGGCCCAGACCCTGTCCATGGCGGCAAACCGGCCACGGGATTTCATCGCCCGGATCGGCGGTGAAGAGTTCGTCTGGCTGCTGCCGGAAACCGATGCCGAATCCGCACGGCTGGTGGCGCACAAATGCCTGCACCTGATTCGCCAGCAGCAGATCCCCCATGAATTCTCGAACGTGTCGAAGCTGCTGAGTATCAGCCTCGGCGTCGGCACCACCCTGGCATCGATGCATGCGACGGCCCTGGAGCTCGTCGAGCAGGTCGATCATCTGCTCTACAAGGCCAAGCACAATGGCCGGATGCGCGCCGAGTTCGCTGATTTTCGTGATTGACAAAAGGCGCGCCAGCTTTTAAAACTGGGCGCCTCACTCAGGGTGTAAGCAAGTATGTCCGCAACCTTCAACCTCAACACTTCCGTCATTGGCTTGATTGCCAAGGCGCAAGGTTGCGTTGCGCACGCCCTCAAATCGAAGAAACAGTCGCTCATGTGACCGGGGCGCGCTGTCCCGTCAGATGAGCTGACAGGACATTGAGCGCGACGGACCACACTCCCCTTGCTTACTCTCCTTCCATGCCCCTGACGGTGACGAAATCGGTCAACCATCAGGAGAAAAAGCATGTCAGCGTTTCAGGGTATCTGGGTTCCACTGGTCACCCCCTTCCACAACGGCGCCATCGATTTCGTCGGCTTGCGCCGTCTGGTCAGCCATCTGCTGGAAAAAGGTGTCGACGGCCTCATCGTTTGCGGCACCACCGGCGAGCCGGCGGCGATGGGCAAACATGAGCAACTGGCAGTGCTTGATGCGGTGCTGGAGCTGGTGCCGGCGCAACGGGTGGTCATGGGCCTGGCCGGCAACAACCTGACCGAGTTGTTGCAGTTCCAGAGCGAGATCCTCAAGCGCCCGGTGGCGGGCCTGCTGGTGCCGGCGCCGTATTACATCCGCCCGTCCCAGGCCGGCCTCGAAGCGTTTTTCCGCACGGTCGCCGATGCCTCCAGCGTGCCACTGATTCTCTACGACATCCCCTACCGTACCGGCGTGGCCTTCGAACAGGCGACCCTGCTCAACATCGTCGCCCATGAGCGAATCGTCGCGATCAAGGATTGCGGCGGTAACTTTTCCAACACCCTCGCCTTGCTCGATAGCGGCCATGTCGACGTGCTGTGTGGCGAAGACAACCAGATCTTCAATGCCCTGTGCCTGGGCGCCAAAGGCGCGATTGCCGCGTCGGCGCATGTCCATCCGGAACTGTTCGTGCAGTTGCACCGGCAGATCCGCGACAACCGATTGGCTGAAGGCCGCGCCACGTTTTTCCGTCTGCTGCCGCTGATCAATAGCCTGTTCCTGGAACCCAACCCGGCCCCAGTGAAAACCGCGCTGGCCCTGCAAGGCTTGATCGGTGACGAACTGCGCGCACCGATGCAACGCAGCAGCGAATCGATGACCGAACGTTTGCAAGGCGTGCTCAGGACATTGGATCGCGACAATCGATAGAGCGCCCGCCACCGGCCCGAGTACCATGGAGCGATTCGATCAGCCTTCAGGGGCACCGACATGCTGTACCGAATCGCCGCCGACGGGCTGATGCTGTTTCACCTGTCGTTCATTGTGTTTGTCGTGTTCGGCGGGCTGCTGATACTCAAATGGCGCCACCTGATTTGGTGGCATCCGCCCGCTGCGCTGTGGGGTATGGCGGTGGAGTTCTTCCACCTGCCCTGCCCGCTGACCGACTGGGAAAACCGCATGCGCCATGGGGCCGGACAAACCGGTTATGGCGGTGGGTTCATCGAGCATTACATTTGGCCGGTGATTTACCCGGCGGGCCTGACGCCCGGCATTCAGTTGGGTTTGGGCAGCGTGGTGTTGGTGATCAATGTGTTGGTCTATCTTCGATTGATCCGTACTTCCTGAGTCACCCCACCCTGCCTCTGTAGGAGCTGGCTTGCCAGCGATCGGCCTTGAGCCATGCATCGCACTCGCGAGCCCCTTCGCCGGCAAGCCGGCTCCTACAAGGTTGTCGTGTTCGTTTGAGGATTTTTGCACATGCTGTCGACCGAAGACCTGGCGCTACTAGAAGCAATCCGCGAAACCGGCAGCCTGTCGCGGGCGGCGGCGTACCTGGGCAAGGCGCCGTCGACCGTGTCCTATGCGGCGCGGCAGCTGGAGGAACGCTTCGATGCGTTGCTGTTCGACCGCCGTCGCTACCGTTTGCAACTGACCCCGGCGGGTGAGTTGCTGGTCAACGAAGCGGCGCGGCTGATGCAGGACGTCTCGCGCCTGACCCAACGGGTCCGGCAAGTGGCCAATGGCTGGGAGAGCCGCCTGTGGATTGTCACCGACGAGTTGCTGGAGTTCGAAACCCTGATCCCGGTGATCGACGAGTTCGATGCGCTGCAATCCGGCGTACCGCTGCGCATCACCCAGGAGGTCCTCAAAGGGGTCTGGGAGGCCCTGCGCGAAGGCCGCGCGGACCTGATCATCGGCGCCACCAATGAGCCAGCGGCGATTCCGTCCTTGCGCTGGATGCAACTGGGGGAAATGGAATGGGTGTTTGCGGTGTCGCCCAGACACCCGCTGGCCAAGGCCAAAGGCCCGATTAGCCGGGCCATGGTCGCGCAGCACCGGGCCGTTGTGGTGGCCGATTCGTCCAGAGTCAGCGAGGGCAGCACCTACGGCGTCACCGGTGGGCAAGCGGTGCTGGCCGTGCCGACCATGGGCGCGAAAATCCTCGCCCAGTGCCATGCGCTGGGGGTGGGTTGGCTGCCGCGGCACCGGGTTGGTTCGCTGCTGAAAAACGGCACGCTGGTTGAAAAGCCGATGGCCGACCCGCGCGAACCGAACATCCTCTACGCAGGCTGGCGTGGCGACCATGACGGTCGCGCCCTCGGCTGGTGGCTGGAGCAGCTTGAAAAACCCGGCCTGGCGACCCGACTGGTTCAGGGAACGGACCGGTTTGCCTGACGCCTGAGCCTCAGTTGGCAATCACACTCATATTGCGCCCACTGGCCTTGGCCACGTACAGCGCCTTGTCCGCCGCAGCGATCAGGTCTTCGGAGCGAACCTGGGACGCACCATTGCTGGCACACACGCCAACGCTGACGGTGACGGCGCCTTCCGGGCTGTCGCTGTGGGCAATTTCAGCCTGCAGCACCGCGCGGCGGATTTTCTCCGCCACCAGGAATGCCCCCACGTAGTCGTTGCCGGGCAGCACCACCGCAAACTCCTCGCCACCATAACGGGCGGCCAGATCACCGGGGCGCTTGATGTTGTCGGTGATGATCGCACCGACCTTGCGCAAACACTCATCACCGGCCGGGTGACCGTAGCGGTCATTGAACGGTTTGAAATGATCGACATCGATCATCAGCAGCGCCAGCTCGCTCTGGCTACGCCGGGCACGGCCCATTTCGGCATCGATGAACGCGTCGAGCTGACGCCGGTTGGCCAGCCCCGTCAGCGCATCCTTGAGAGCCAGGCCTTCGAGGTTGCGATTGACCTCCAGGAGCTTGTCCTGGGTGTCCAGCAACTCGACCTGCACCAGGTTCTGCTGCTTCATCAGCTTGATCAGCCGGAACCCCAGTCCCCCGAGAACACTGAGCAACAGCGTGACGATGCCGGCGCTGAGCAGCGTTTCCTTGCGCCAACTGGCCAGCACTTCATCCTTGTTCAGTGCGGCAAACACGATCAGCGGATAACCCTCGACCCGGCGGTACCCCGTCACCCGCTCGACACCGTCGATGACCGACGTGATCGTGGCCGTGCCCGCATCGCTCTTGGGCAACAACTGGGTGAACAACGGGCTCTTGGCAAGGCTGCTGCCGATATCCGACTCCTTGAAGGGCCGCCGAATGACAATGCTGGCGTTGTCGGCGATCAGGGTGATCACGCCATTGCTGCCCATGTCGATGCTGTCGTAGAGCTGCAGAAAATGAGTGAGGTAAATCGTCGCCAGCGCCACGCCGGCAAAACTGCCGTCGGGATGATTGAGCCGACGCGAAACCGTCAGGATCCACTCGCCGCTCGAACGGCTCTTGATCGACGGCCCGATGTGCGGCCCACGGCTGGGGTTGTCGCGATGGAAGATGAAGTATTCGCGGTCGGAATTGTTGACGCCGGTTTGGCCGGCGCCATTGGAATTGGCGAGCCACTGCCCTTTTTCGTCGAAAACGAACAAGCCATGAAGCTGGCTCAACTCACTGCGCTGGGCATTGAGCAATGCCGGCAGCCGGGATTGATCCACGCCGTCGTGTTCCAGGCGATCGACCAACGTGAACAGCAGCGTATCGGCCTGCTTGATCGTTGCCTGCGCTTGCGAAGCCAGGGTCTGCGCCAGGTTGGACATCACCACTTGCTTGTCATGCAGGTGGTACAGGCGTGAGCTCCAGGCTTCCCAGATCACGATAGCCACCATCGACAGGCACACCGCCACCAGCAAGGTCACCGCCGAGCGGACCTTGAGCCTTGCCACGGCTGGCCGAAGCATTTCAATTTGATCGTTGATCAATGGATGTCCCATGGTGCTCCCTGTGTCGATGACGGACGAACCTTCCTGATCGCCGTTTTTGCTCACTATGCCCGAGCCGGGCTCGCCATGATGTTAGCGCGGCGCCTGCTTTAGCGCCTCCAGCCACGCCGGATCGAGCCGTGTCTGTTGGATTTCGATGCCCTGCGCTTGCATCCGTTCCTTGTGCTGGTCCATTTCGCGGATCAACTGGCCATGGTCACTGGAGTTGCCATCGAGTTGATGCATCTGGTTCAAGCCCAAATGGTAGAAACGCAACAGCTTCATCGCAACCGGATCACCGCGTTCCACGGCCGCCGTTACATGATGCATGACATTGGTGATGCTCATCAGGCTGCGCTTGAGTTGCCAACTGTAGACCGCAGGCGCCATCCACGCCTGGCGCCAGAACACCTTGCGCATCAGCGCCACCATCACCAGCACGGCAACAAACACGCCACCGACGTTGAAGCGCAGATTGTCGCCCCCGGGCGTGCCGAACAGCGCCACTGCCGCCGAGGACAGCAGCATCGCCAGCGCCAGGAAGATCAGGGCAATGATGACCGTGCTGCGCCGCGTCTGTTGCCGGTAGGTGTCAGCGTTCATCGGCTGGATTTCGAACATTGCGTCGGGTTTCCTGAGCTGAAAGGGTAAAAAGGGGTCTGAGGCAAAAAGACAGCGGGCCATTATCCCCTCTGCGGGGGATTTAGCTATGCTGGGGCTCCTTTTCATCTTTTCATCGTCAAGCGGGGGACATGGCGAGACCGCGCAGTTCGTGCCATCTTCTTTCATGAATACACATTATTCGGATGCCATTCGTAGTTGCTGTGTGAATGACATCGTTTTAAGGATCATTGAATGACCCAACGCCAAGTTATCAACGCCTCCGTCAGTCCAAAAGGCAGCCTGGAAACGCTCTCGCAACGGGAAGTCCAGCAATTGAGCGAGGCCGGTTCCGGCAGCACCTACACCCTCTTTCGCCAGTGCGCCCTGGCCATCCTCAACACCGGCGCCCATGTCGACAACGCCAAGACCATTCTGGAAGCCTACAAGGATTTCGAGATCCGCATTCACCAGCAGGACCGCGGTGTACGCCTGGAACTACTGAACGCCCCGGCCGACGCCTTCGTCGACGGCGAAATGATCGCCAGCACCCGGGAAATGCTGTTCAGCGCCCTGCGTGACATCGTCTACACCGAAAACGAACTCGACAGCCAGCGCATCGACCTGAGCAACTCCCAGGGCATCAGCGACTACGTCTTCCACCTGCTGCGCAACGCCCGCACCCTGCGCCCCGGCGTCGAGCCGAAGATCGTGGTGTGCTGGGGCGGGCACTCGATCAACACCGAAGAATACAAATACACCAAGAAAGTCGGCCACGAACTGGGCCTGCGCAGCCTGGACATCTGCACCGGATGCGGCCCCGGCGTGATGAAAGGCCCGATGAAAGGCGCGACCATCGCCCACGCCAAGCAACGCATCCACGGCGGCCGCTACCTGGGCCTGACCGAACCCGGCATCATCGCCGCCGAAGCGCCGAACCCGATCGTCAACGAACTGGTGATCCTGCCGGACATCGAAAAACGCCTGGAAGCCTTCGTCCGTGTCGGCCACGGCATCATCATCTTCCCGGGCGGCGCCGGTACGGCCGAAGAGTTCCTGTACCTGCTGGGCATCCTGATGCACCCGGACAACGCAGGCATTCCCTTCCCGGTCGTCCTCACCGGGCCGAAACATGCCGCACCGTACCTGGAGCAACTGGACGCGTTCGTCGGCGCCACCCTGGGCGACGCCGCCAAGCAGCACTACCAGATCATCATCGATGACCCGGCCGAAGTGGCGCGCCAGATGACCCAGGGCCTCAAGGCGGTCAAGCAGTTCCGCCGCGAGCGCAACGACGCGTTCCACTTCAACTGGCTGCTGAAAATCGACGAAGGCTTCCAGCGCCCGTTCGACCCGACCCACGAAAACATGGCCAACCTGAAACTGAGCCTCGACCTGCCCTCCCACGAACTGGCGGCCAACCTGCGCCGCGCGTTCTCCGGCATCGTCGCCGGCAACGTCAAGGACAAGGGCATCCGCCTGATCGAAGAGCACGGGCCTTACCAGATCCGTGGCGACGCCGCGATCATGCAACCGCTGGACCTGCTGCTCAAAGCCTTCGTCGCCCAGCACCGCATGAAACTGCCGGGCGGCGCGGCGTATGTGCCGTGTTACCGGGTGGTGGCTTGACCCTTTCGGTGTAATAACGCCGACATGAGCTTTACCGTCGCGGGCCGCAGTGAAAGCTGCGGTTCGCGGCACTCTATGGAAAGAAAAAAATGCGCCAACGCAATTCCGCCAGACTGCTGGTGATCAATCCCTCGCAACAGGTTCTGCTGTTTCACTTCCAGCACAAAGGCGATGCCCTCGACGGCCAAAGCCACTGGGCGACACCCGGTGGCGGGCTTGAACCGGGTGAATCCTTTGAGGCTGCGGCGGCTCGTGAACTGTTTGAAGAAACAGGCCTGAATGTCGCAGCCGTGGGAGCCAGCGTTGCAGAGCGCAGTTTTCCGATGATGCTGCCAAGCGGCGAAACGGTGTTGTCGGTTGAACGGTATTTTGTGGTTCATACCGACAGTGAACGCCTGTCCCGCGAAGGGTGGACGGCTAACGAGGTTCGGGTCATGGCGGAGCATAAATGGTGGTCGGTGGCCGAGTTGCGAGAGACCCGAGAAACGGTGTGGCCTGAGCACTTGATCAAGATGCTGGAAAGCGCCTGAAGCGTTCCGGCGTACACAAACCCTGTGGCGAGGGGGCTTGCCCCCGTTGGGTCGCGAAGCGACCCTAAAACCAGCAGACACTATTTTACGACTGCTGCGCAGCCGAGCGGGAGCAAGCTCCCTCGCCACAATGGTTCTGTGTTTAGTCCAATGGGGCGACGTTATCCAGTGCGCGGTTGACCGCCAGGTCCGCCAGCATGATCACCTGCTGGATCCCCAGCAACATGCTGCGTTGCGGGCCATCCAGGAATGTTGCGAAATCACTGGCCATGACGCTCGCCGACGCCAGCGATTCACAGGCATGGGCCAACAGGCTTTCGGTGTCGATGTTCGGCGCGATGGTGAACATCGTGCTGGGGTTGTGGGGGGCGTTGTTTTTGAGGATGGCGGGTTTTAGGTGGAGGCCGGATGCACGGTGAATAGTGTCGGATTCTGATACGGGGGGATTGGGTGTGGGTTTGACCATGACGAAGCTCCTTGATTGATGGAGCCGCCACAATTCGCTGCGAAGTGAAGAAGGTGGCGGCCATACGCAGGTTCGCAGACCGGGAATCAAGGAACCCGGCAGACCCGAAAGTCTCCCGCGCACAGCCGCCATAACGCAAAACAGTGGGCGAACAAAAGCGCCAACTATATGGAAACGGTGGCGCTGAGCGCCTTGATTAACCCGGGCTGCGAAACCCGGTCGCTGAATTTGCAGCGACCCGACAACGATAGAGTCAGGGTCCAAGGCCCACAAGCCGGCGGATTCTGGCGTAGTTGTAGGCAACGACGCAAGGCGGTGTAGCCTCACTCCTGGTCCTACAGCCTTCTCTGACATCCACAATTTCTGGCCATTTTGCTGGTGTGAGGCAGAGGATTTTCGTTGGCTGTAAGGCCGTCTTCGCGAGCAGGCTCGCTCCCACAGATGCCGAGTACAGCCCCAAGAAATTGGTCGGCTGTCTGGCCGCCTTCGCGAGCAGGCTCGCTCCCACAGGTGCCGAGTACAGCCCCAAGAAATTGGTGGGCTGTCAGGTCGCCTTCGCTGGCAAGCCAGCTCCTACAGGGATTGGGTATACCTGTGCGAAATTGGTTGTCTGGTAGGCCGCCTTCGCGAGCAGGCTCGCTCCCACAGATGCCGAGTACAGCCCCAAGAAATTGGTCGGCTGTCAGGTCGCCATCGCTGGCAAGCCAGCTCCTACAGGGATTGGGTATACCTGTGCGAAATGGTTGTCTGGTAGGCCGTCTTCGCGGGCAAGCCCGCTCCCCCAGGTGCCGAGTATAGCCCCAAGAAATTGGTCGGCTGTCTGGCCGCCTTCGCGAGCAGGCTCGCTCCCACAGGTGCCGAGTATAGCCCCAAGAAATTGGTCGGCTGTCTGGCCGCCTTCGCGAGCAGGCTCGCTCCCACAGATGCCGAGTACAGCTCCAAGAAATTGGTCGGCTGTCAGGCCGCCTTCGCGGGCAAGCCCGCTCCCACAGGGATTGGGGACATCTGCAAAAATCAGGTCGGCTGGCAGACCGCCTTCGCGAGCAGGCTCGCTCCCACAGTTGGGCTGGGTACATTCGAAAGAAATTGGTCGGCTGGCAGGCCGCCATCGCGAGCAAGCTCGCTCCCACAGAAGAGCAAAGGCAGAGCAGTCCACACCGCGCCGCTTCTCACCACTCATCAGGCCGAGCGTTAGCTCGCCTGCAGCTCTTGATCTTGATCCACCCGCCCCCTCGGCAGGCTGAGTGGAGGTGTTCATCCGGGGATGGGCGCGCAGCGCCGTTCGACGCAGTCGAACTCATTGCATGTAGGTCGAAGCGAAGCCGACCGGAGGGCAATGCCCCCGGATGAATGCCGGAGCGAAGGAACCCCGAGCCTTAGCGAGGGGCCGTACGTAAGGGGCGAGACCTTTGGTTCCTTTGGGCTGGGCCGGCACTCCGGCGTTTGCCAAAGGGACTCGCCGTAAGGGCGAAACCGCCAGCCGCCGTTACCGCAGCAACGGATATGTACTCAATAACCCAAGAACCTGGTCGGCTCGAAGGCCGCCAAGGTTAAAAGATCGCAACCTTAGGCAGCTCCTAATCATCCACCTCGTTCTGCGTCAGATACCGCTCCAGCGTCTCATTCTGCACAGGCTGGGAATTGTCCCCCGCCACCTGCCACAACCGCCGCTCGATCCCCTGGGCCAGCAAATGCCCCACCGCCGACTCGATCGCCGACAACACACACAACTGCGCCGGCTCGTTGGTGGTATAGCCGACCTCGGCCTCAAGCAGTTTCTTGAACTCGATGAACTTGAACACCCCGGCACTGCGACCGACCGAATAAATGGTCTTGCTGGTCATCACGTTGGCCAGCACCTGCCCACTGCGCACGTCCACCGCCCGCAGGTTCACCGTCACCTGATCCACGCGGTACTCACGGGAAATGTCGATGCCCAGGTAGCGTGCCCCTTCCCCGCCACTGCGCACGTTGGTGTCGTAGGCGATGATCCCGCCTTCGAGCATCATGTTTGCCGCCTGCAGCGGCGGCAGCTCACCCAGGATGTTCACCGGTGTATTGGGTTTCTTTTGCGAGGCGCGAATGATCTTGCGCTCGGTCAACAGGTTTTGCAGCCCTTCACGCTCCAGTACCACGAACCAGCCACTGGCCTGCAAGGCGTCCATCAGCATGCTCGCCGCGCCCTGGGTCACGCTGGTGGAAAACGAGCTGGCCGGGGTTGGCTTGTATTGCCCGGTCTGGTCACGGAAACCGTACACCACTGCCATCAACTTGCCCTTGGGTCGTGGCATGTTCAACAAGTCGTAGTAGGTCGAGGCCCTGGGGGTCAGGGTCGGTGTTTCAGTGTCCTGTTCAGCGGACATCGGTTCACGCAGACCACAGCCGGAAAGCACCGCCAACAGCATCCCTAGCACCATTATTCTTTTCATATCCGTAACTCCCCATCGGCCCATATCCCCATCAAGGGGTGGTGGTGATGCCGTTTACCTGGATTTCCGACACTTCACCGGTTGCCCGGTCGGTCACGTTGATCGTCAATGCCCCCGAGTCGTCGATGACGTTGACGATAAAGGCGTCAGTCGACAGGCTCCCGGTGTTGCCCGTGGAGATGTTGTCCAGCAGTTGCCCCAGCAACCGTGATTGCAACTGACTGGTAAACCGTTCCAGCGCCGAAGTGCCGGCTACAGCGGTACGGTTATTCAGATCGGGATCGTCGTAGTCGTTCTGCGCCTGGGCGTTGTTGAGCAACCAGGTGCCGTTCAACGGGTTACCGCCGAACGCCGGGTTGATGGGCGTGTAGACCAGCTCTGTGGCATGGACCCAGCCAGCACTTCCCGCCCCGGCAAACCAGAGGCCGAGCAACCACAGTCCTGTACGCTTCCCGAAAGCTGTTTCCTTCATAATTCGTCCCTCTCAAGGTCGGTGGTGTCCTGCAACAAGACTTCCAGCTTGCGCCGCACGATCTCCATGCGAACCTGGTCGGCAGCCTCATAGGCCTCGTCTTTCAACTCCACTGTGTTCGGCGGCAGGAAGCGCCGATAAACCAGTCGTTGCTGAAACTCCACGGTCACCAGGCTGCCCCAGCGCGCCGAAGGTCTTTCGCGCACCACCAGGTTGAAATCCATCGGGCTGGTGGCACGCAGGCGTTCACTGAACGAGTAATAAAAGTCATGGCCGATGTGCGAAATCGTGTCGTCGATGATGAACCCCAGCATCTCGTCGTCTTGCGCCGAGGCGAAGCTCGCCACCAGCGTCAGGACCAGTGCCGCGAGCCAGTGCCGGATCAAGGCTGCAATGCCTCAGGTGCGGTGGACTGTGCTTTCGGCTGCCCGCTGGAGTCATCGAGGAAGGCTTTCTCGGCCACGAACTGCCAGTCCTTGTAGCTGGCCATGCCGTTGAAGTCCGACCACTGGCTGGGAAAGTTCACCTGCTTGAGCGGCTTCTCCGTGGAGGAGCAGTACACACCGCTGATCCGTCCATCGATACCGCGTATCAGCTCCCATTCGCCCCCCGTCATCGGCTCCGGGTACAACTTGCGGATATGGTGCCTGGCCGACGGGAAGCGCTCGTCCTGCAACAGGTCCGCGAGTTCTTTCGGGTACATGGCCACGCCGGGCGAACTGCGGTAATAGCTGCGCAGCGCCTGGGCATACTGCGTACCGACCCAGAGCAACTGGTTTTCCCGGTCCCGGCGTGAAGCGGTGGCCCACAACTCGCCGGCACTGGCCAGGCCCATGCCCATCACGACGATCAGAAACAGCACACCCAGGTAGGTGAAGCCGTCCTGGCCCGAAGGCTTACCACTCGGAGTAAAGGCTGCCATCACGTGCCCTCCCGCTGGCGCCACTCTTGATATCGGCCACCCCGCCCGCCACGCCTTCCGGTGGCGCGACCATGACCCAGGTGTCCTTGCGCTCGGCAATCGGGTCCAGCGGCTGGTTGCGCAGGTAGCGCAGTTCGACCAGTTGTTCGATGGAGTCTGGATAACGCCCGGTGTCGCCGTAGTAATGATCCAGCGCCTCGCGCATGGCCGACAGGCTCTGGCGCAGGGTGGTCTCTTTCGAGGCTTCCAGGCTGGTGAAGTAGCGTGGCATGGCGATCGTCATCAGGGTCGCGATGATTGCCATGACCACCATCAGTTCCAACAGGGTAAAACCCTTTTGCCGACGCATATGCTCACCACTCCCGATAGGCGATGCCGTTGAGACCCTTGCCCCGGGCCTTGGAGTAAACGTCGAAGACGTCCTGGCCCTCCCGCGGGTTCTCGGCCGAACTGTCATAGGCACGCAGGCCCCAGCCACCCTGATCGTCACGCTTGACGGTGGCCAGCGGGTCACGGGGGATGCGCCGCAGGAAGTAGAACTTGGCACCCTTGGCGCTGCGCACGTCACGTACACCATCGACCAGCACTTTCAGGTTCGGCGGGTAGCCGTTGCTGTCGAGCGTCTTCTCGATGTAGCCGGCGTCGAAGGCGCGTTTGTAGGCGTCGATGCCATCGCGGATCTGGTACAGCGCGTTCCGCAGTTCCTGCTCTTTGCCCCGGCGCACCACCGTCTCGGTCAGCGGTGCGGCCATGCCGGCCAACAGGCCGACCAGGGCAAGCGTCACCACGACTTCGATCAGGGTAAAACCGCGCTGCGAGGCGTTCATGATCATGGCTTCCCGACGGTAACGGTGGTGGCGATCGGTGCGTTCATGGGGCCGGTCTGAACCGTCGTGTTCATCGAACGGTCGGGGGCCTGGATGTGCATGCTGGTTTCTGTGCCGGTCGGGAATTCCATGTCCGACGGGCTCTGGTACGGCAGGTTGCGCACTATCCGCGGGGTGATCGACAGCACCAGTTCGGACTTGCTGACATCGTCCTTGTTACTGCCGAACAGGCGGCCGAGGCCAGGAATGTCGCCAAGGCCAGGAATCTTGTTACCGCTGCTGCCATGGTCGTTGCGCACCAGACCGGCGAGGATCTGGGTTTCGCCATCATGCAGACGCAAGGTGGTCTGGGCGTTGCGGGTATCGACCTGGACTGGAATGGTGCCCTGAGCGGTGGGCGTCAGCGGCGTGGCGTTACTGACTTCCAGCGCGATCTTGATCGCCACTTCGTTGTTCAGGTGCACGATGGGCTGCACTTCAAGCTTCAGACCGACGTCGAGGTAGGTCACGCTTTCGGTGATCACCGGGCCCTGGGTCGAAGGCACCGAGGTGGCGCTGATGATCGGCACGCGCTGACCAATGTGGATGCGCGCCTGTTCACGGTTGCTCACCCGGATCACCGGGCTGGCCAGGGTGTTGATGTCCTTGTCCTGGGCGTTGATCTTGGCCTGGGGCGCCGGGCTGATGGAGATGCGGCTGGAATCGATGCCTTTGAGCTGGTCAAGGATGGACACTGGCGAGCCGTCGCTGTTGATCACACCGAAGGTGTTGGGCCATTGCAAGCCGAGGTCGAGAATGCGTTGGCGGGCGACTTCCATCACTTCCACTTCCAGCACCACTTCGGGGTTGGACTGGTCCTGCGATTGCAGGAGTTTTTCCGCCATGCGCACGGCGTCGCCGGTGTCGCGCATGGTCAGGGTATTGAGGCGTTCATCGACGAACACGTCGCGGGTCTTGAGCATGGTCTTGATCATGTTCAACGCGGTGTTGGCATCGATGCTGGTCAGGTAGAAGGTGCGCATCACCAGCTCCTGGTAATCCTTGAGCTTCTGCGGCGAGTCCGGGTAAATCAGCAAGGTGTTTTCATTCACCACTTTCTGATGCAACTGGTTCTGTTGCAGCAGCAATTCCACGGCGTCTTCGATGCGCACATCACGTACGAAGATCGTGGCTTTCATGTCCGGGCGCAGGTCCTTGTCGAAGATGAAGTTCAGGCCGGCGACCTGGGACAGCACTTCGAAAATGGTCTTCAGGTTGGCGTCGCGAAATTCCAGGGTCACTGGCCGGTCCAGGCGTGTGCGCAATTGCGGGTACTGCACCACGTTGCGGCTCTGCACCAGGCGGATGTTGTCTTGCAGTTCCCGGGCACCCTCGTTGTTCGGGTCCAGTTCGAGAATCTGTTTGACCTGGCGATCGGCACCGTAGATGTCACCGCGACGCAGGTCGCCACGAGCCAGTTCGAGTTTCTCGTCCATGCTGCGCAGGTAGTCGAGCTGGCGCAGGGAGTCCTGGGCACGACGGTTGTTCGGCTCGATGCCCAGGACCCGGCTGTAGCCCATGCGGGCCCCGGCGAAATTACGCTGGGCGCGGTCCATGTCGGCCTGAGTCAGCAGTGCCGTCACGGCGCGGGCCCGACCGCTATTGAGCGCGATGTGCAGATCGGTATCGCGAGGGTTCTCGCGCAACCCCTGTTCGATGCGAGCCAGGCCGGCTTCGTACTGGCCAGATTCCATCAGGGCGGAAGCTTCTTCCTTGGCGACCTGCGCCGAACTGCATGCAGCCAGCCCTGCGCAGAGACAAAGGCTCATCAGCAAACGGGATTTGTTCATTCCGTACTCCCCACAGACAGAGTCTGAGCTAAATGCAGAGGCAGGTAGACCAGGCTCAGCTCCTCTTTGGAAATGCGCTCGATCCGCCAGGTTTCGTCGATGACATCCCCTTTGCGCACGACGTATATTTTTTCGCCGCTCTGCAAGAACACCTGCAGATCGGAACGGTCATCCAGCCTGCCGACAAACTGGAAGGGCATCGGCGGTGCAGTGAGGACCTGCACCTCTGGCGTCACGACCACCGGTTGTTCAATGACGGTGCCGAGGACCGGCTCCGCTTTCCAGCTGCGGGCGGCGAACAGGTCGCCTGCCGGACTCAGGTCCTTGATCGGCACTACCGCCGCGGCGCTCGATGCAGCTGCCGCTGCGCCCGGGGCCTTGCCTTTGGCTGGCATGGTCACGGCGGCCACCGCAGGGTCGCTGTCGTCAGCCTGCTTGAAGTATTCGGGGAACCAGGCGAGCGCTGCCGCTACACCGAAGAACGCCACCCAACCCACCACTCGCTTGGTATTCATCATGACCTCGACAGGTAAAGGGTCATGCGGATCCGCCCGGTCAGGTCGGTATCGGCGATTTTCTTGCGTTGAAACTCCACATCCTCCAGCACCACCGCCGGCAACTGGCCGAGCAAGGCGTGCAGGAAACGCCGCAGTTGCGGATAGCTGCCGCGTACCGGCAGCAGAATCTGATAACGGGCCAGGTGCGTCTTGGGGTCCACGCCCAGGGAGTATTCACCCCGGGACAAGGTGATGCGCTCCTGGGCAGCCAGGGCGTAGATCTTGTCGATGGCCACGGTGGCCTGGGGCTGGGACGGCAACTTGCTGCGGAAGTCGTCGAGCTGGCGCTGCGGCACCACGGGTGCAGCCACGGTGCCGTCTTCGACCCGGGCCAGGTATTCGGTGGCTTCGCGGGTCTGCTGGTTGAGGCTTTGCAGCGACTGCCAGTCCGGCAGCAATCCGGCCAGGCCATAGCTCAGCGCCAGCACCAGCATGGCCAACCCGGCCAGCCCCGGAACCCCCAGGCCTTGCAGGTATTCGTGGACGATCAATTTATGGATTTGCATCGCCGATCTCCCAGGTAGCCGACAGGTTGAACTGCACCGGGTGCTCCGGCACGTTGGCGACAATTTCGTGGCTCAGCAGCGACACGTCGGACAGCTCGTCGCTGGCTTCGAGGCGGCGGTGGAAATCGAGCATGGCGTCCAGGTCCATCGCCTCGGCACTGATCCGGACCTGGCCTTTGCGGGCGTCCGGGGTCAGGGTCAGCAGGGCAATGTTGTCCCGCGGCATGGCTTCCAGCGTGGCGAACAGACGCTCCCAGGGGCGGCGCAACTGCTGGGAGACCTTGCGCATTTCGGCCAGGTTCTGCGCCTGCTCGCGAGTTTCCGCCGGGGTCAGGCCGGGCTTGCTGCCGTTGTCGCCGGTGAGCACCCGCTGGGTGGTTTGCAGGTGGCCTTGCTGTTGTTCGGCCTCGTTGCTCAGGTGCTGCTGCACCAGGGCGCAAGTCAGTGTCAGCACCACGCCACCGGCCAGCAGGCTCCAGCCCAGGGGACCTGCGCGGCGGCGCGGCTGAAAGTCGAGCATCAGGGGGCGCATGTCAGGCCACCGCCCGAGACATGACGTACAGGCAATCGCGTACGGCTGTCCGGTCTTCTTCGAGGGTGCGCAGATGCACACCGGGCACTTCAGGGTGCGAGTCGATGCGCGCCGGCGCATGCAGGTAGACCGTCAACGGCCGTTCGCTGGTGGATGCCTGCAACTGGTTCTCACGGCCGATCAGCGCCGTCAGGGCCGCATCACTGTCGCTGCTGCCCACCGAGCGCACCGACGTCCAGCGCCCGTCCCGGGCCAGCAGCAACACGCTGCGTACCGGTTCGGCGACCACGAACAGGAAGTCCCCGGCATCAAGGCTTTTATCGAAATGGTTGAACGCCGCCATCAGGTACGGTTGCACCGAACGCAGGCGCAAGCCACGCGCGCTGACCAGGGCGCGCAGGCGGTCGAGCAAGTCCTGGGGCAGCGCGGTAGCGATGCGGTCATAACCGGCAGGTTCAGCCGACAGCACCAGGCTCCAGGGTTGCGTCGGTGCACCGTAGAGGTCTTCGAAACACAGTTGGGCGAAGCCGAGCAATTCGGCCGGGCTGCTGATCTGATCGCTCCAGGGCACCAGGCAATAGCGGCTGAAGTGTCCGGAGATCACCACCGTCAGTTCCGCCCTGGCAACGGCGTGCTCGGCCAGCAAACGGTCGAGGGTGTCGAGGGCCACCGCCCAGGCGTGGAAACCTTCGTCGATGTAGCCGACGCTGCCCAGCCAGTGGGTTGCACTGCCTTGCCGATGCCCCAGGCCTACACCGCTGGCGCCGAGCACGGCGACAAATTGCTCACGAGATAAAAGTGACACGATTGATCTCCTCGAGAGTGGTCCGGCCTTGTTCCACCAGCTCCAGCGCCGACTCGCGCAACAGGCGCAAGCCACGTTTGCAGGCATGGGCCTTGATTTTCGAGATGGGTTGGCGCTCGACGATCATTTGCCGCAGTTCGTCATCCAGGTGCAGCAGCTCGGCAATCGCACTGCGCCCGCGATACCCGGTGCCCCGGCAATGCCCGCAACCCTTGCCGTGGACGAACCGGTAGTGAGCGACCTTTTGCGGATCGAGCCCCGAGACTTCCAGCTCTTCTTCTGTCGGGCTGTAAGGGGCGCTGCAACTGGTGCAGACCAGACGAATCAAACGCTGGGCCAGGACGGCATTGAGTGCCGAGACCAGGCTGTAGGGATCGATTTCCATCTGGGTGAAGCGGCCGATCACGTCGAACACGTTGTTGGCGTGGATGGTGGTGAACACCAGGTGACCGGTGAGCGCCGATTGCACGGCGATCTGTGCGGTGTCCGGGTCGCGGATTTCACCGACCATGATCTTGTCCGGGTCATGACGCAGGATCGAGCGCAGGCCCCGGGCGAAGGTCAGGCCTTTTTTCTCGTTGACAGGGATTTGCAGCACGCCCGGCAGTTGATATTCCACCGGGTCTTCAATGGTGATGATCTTGTCCACGCCGTGGTTGATCTCGGTGATCATCGCGTACAGGGTGGTGGTCTTGCCGCTACCGGTAGGTCCGGTCACCAGCACCATGCCGTAGGGTTCGGCGGCCAGCCGGCGCAACTGGCGCAGGGTATCTTCTTCAAAGCCCAGGGCTTGCAGTTGCACGCCACAGACTTTGTCGGCGAGGTCCTGTTTGTCGAGCACCCGCAGCACCGCGTCTTCGCCGAAGATGCTCGGCATGATCGACACCCGGAAGTCGATCTGCCGGCCGCTGATGCCGATCTTGAAACGACCGTCCTGGGGCACGCGCTTTTCGCCGATGTCCAGTTCAGCCATGACCTTGACCCGGGAAATCACTTGCTCGGCGAACTCGCTGCCCTGGATCTTGCTGATGTTGTTGAGCACACCGTCGATCCGGTACTTGATCACCAGGCCGCTGCCGGTGGTGCCGAGGTGGATGTCGCTGGCGTGCATTTTCAGCGCGTCGTACAGCGTCGAGTTGACCAGCTTGACCACCACGCTGGCGTCTTCGCTGATGCTGGTCAGGGACAGGCTTTGCAGGGTATCGATCTCGGCTCCGCCCTCGGCCTGGGCGTTGAGCGACTCCACCGCGTGGAAACTTTCTTCGTGACGCGCCAGGTAGGCCTTCAGGTCGTCGGCATGCACCAGGTACAGCGGCGCGCCGTGCAGGCATTCATCGATCCAGGCCAGGCGTGCGCTGTCGAAGGGGTCGGCGAACACGCCGATGACCGCCTCGTCGTGACGCAGCAGGATGAATTCACGCTTGAGGCATTGCGCCAGGGTCACCCGGTCGAACACCGGGGTGGCACTGAACAGGCTGTCGGTGTCGAGCACCGGGTAGTGCAGGGTTACACCCAGACACTGGATGAAAGGCATGGGAGCCAGTTCACTCAACTCCCCGAGGGTGTCCAGCATCCGCTCGCCGGAACTGGTGGCCAGGGCGCGCGCCTGGGCCAGTTGTTCACTGGTAAAACGAGTCGGTACACATTCCACTTGCGCCGGTTCTACGGCAAGGGATAGACGGTCCATGGCTTGCTCTCCAACGCCCGGGGCTTTGAGCCCTGTCGGCGCGGCGAGCCATTTCGGCACAGGCCGGAACGTCTTGTCGCGCCACTACTCCCCGGTGAGCAATTGTTCGTCGTCTGGCGCCATGGAAGCCGATGTATTTTTTCGGCGATCTGCAAGCACCCAACTACCGTCGTACAACTGCAGCGGGAAACTCTCGGTCCTGCTCTGGCGTCGTTCGACGAATCCTTCGGAAGTGCTCACACCCGGCCTGGGCTCGCGCCGCCTGTCCAGAAGATCATTCACTGCACGGGCCAACTCCGCCAACGGAAAGGGTTTGAACAGGATATGGCTGACTCCCAGTAGCCGGGCCCGCTCGCAAACTTCTGCGGTTGGATGCCCTGTGATCAGCACAAAATGGCACTTCCTGTTCTGGCGGACAGCATCGAGCACCTGAAAGCCTTCCATATCGGGCAAGCGGTAATCGAACACCATCACATCGGGCTCGAAAGCGCCTGCTTCGGCGATTCCATGTGCCCCGTCGTGAGCAATCCGGACTTCCAGCGCTTGCGCCTGCAGGTAACCCTGGAGGTTTTCCGCCAGCAGCTGTTCGTCATCAACAACCAGTACTTTGTTTAACAAGGTCGACTCCTTGAAACCGCAGGTCCGGGTTTTGAACCTGGCGGAGCGCGTGCCCTGAGAGGACTAACGCACACTTCATGCCAGACTGAGCGCCGGTAATTTTAGGCCTTCATGTCCTTGAATTTAAAAACAATGCCTTTTCGTACAGCAATCCCATCCCCCAAAAACGGGGAAAGCGATCGGATGGGCATTGACGTTTTTCCCCCACTGTTGGGGAACACCCTAGTCGTCATCAATCCGCTCGATCCGATTGCGCGAGCGCAATTGCGCCAATGCCTGCAAGCGCGCCTGAACCTGTTGCTGGCGGGCAAGATAAGCCCGAACCCTCTCAAGTCCTTGCTCCTCCGGGACATGGGTCGCCTCCCTGTGGTTCTCTAAATAGATCAGATGCCAGCCCACCGCCGTGCGCACGGGTTCGCTGATGGCCCCCGGTGCCAGGGCAAACGCGGCCGCCTCGAACTCCGGCAGCATCCGTCCACGGGGAAAGTAGCCCAGGTCGCCCCCTTCGCTGGCCGACGCGTCTTCGGACCCGCTACGGGCAACGCTGGCGAAATCGGCCCCGGCAACAATGGACGCCCTTATTTCAATTAAGCGTAGCCGCGCAGCCTCGACTGTGGAAGCGTCGGCACCGGGCGCTACCTTGACCAGGATATGCCGGGCCCGCACTTCTTCGGGCCGGCTCAGCTCGTCTCGGTGTTCTTCGTAGAACGCCCGGACCTGTTTTTCGTCCGGCCCGGCGGTCTGGATGAGGTCATTGAACACTTGCCGGGCCGCCAGTTCACGGCGGGTGTATTCGGTGTAACCGGCCTCATCGAAACCGGCATCCTCAAGACGCCTGGCAAACACCTCGGCTCCGCCCATGGCCTGACGGGTCTGATCGATCTGGTCCCTGACCACGGCATCACTGATCACCACGCCGCGCTTGACGGCTTCCTGCCACAGCAATTCGCGATCGATCAAGGCATCCAGTGCGGCCTTGCGCAGTTGCTTGTAGGCGGTCGGATTGCGGATGTTGCCTACCGCCCGGCCCTGATCTTCCAGGTATTCGGCGAAGTAGCGCTCCAGGCGCAGTTGGGAAATTTCCTCGCCATTGACCCGCGCCGCGGCCGGACCATTGCTGCACCACGCCACGGGTGCCCATAACGTCAGCAGGACCAGCAAGGTGTCGAGTTTCATGATCGGCCTCCGGTCATGGCGTGGCAACCACAGGTTTATAGGGGGCGACCAGATAGAATCGCTGGTCCGGCAGATCCACCGTGACGATATGGGCACCGCTCAAACCCAGGCGTCGGCCAGGACCAAAGCTCATCAGGGGCGTCAGCCCGGTATCGAAGTCATGCAGGCCTTCCAGGGCACTGACCAGCTTTTCGCGGCTGGCATCCCGCCCGGCCTGTTTCATGCCTTCGCTGAGCAGCATCATCGAACTGAACGCGCCCACTTGCAGTATCGCGTGCTGGCCACCGAGGCCCTGGTGTTCGCGCAACTGGGTCAGGGCCAGGCGCCCGGCCTGGGTCCAGTCGCTGGGCACGAACGGATAGGCCAGGAACACCCGCCGGGAAAATCCGCTGGGCACCTGCGTCAGATTGCCCGCCACCTGGTTCGAGGTGGCGAACAAGTAAGGCACCTGCCCCGCCGTTTGCAGGCGCTCGGCCAGTCGGCTGAAGCCGCTGCTGGTGCCCAGGTAAAACACCGAGCGCGACCCCAGGGGCAAATCTTCCCCGCTCGGGTCGTAGGCTTGCAGGCGCACCTTTTGCCAGGCGTGCCCCTGCAAGTACTGGCCGAGCTCCTGCGCCGCCAGCCGTTGGCCGGATTCGTCCGGATAGGCGATCAGCGTCGGCCCCTGAAGCACCCGCAGGCTGGCACCGGCGTAATCGGCCAGGGCGATCAATTGTTCGCGAAGCCCCGGCAGTGGTTCGAATATCTGCGGGCTGGCGTGGGGCGTGCCTTGCAACGACAACGGCCCGATCAGGGGAATGCCGGCCCGTTCCAGGCGCACGGCGAGGTCCATGTCCAATGCCGGCGCCAGCGGGGCGATCAGGGCGAACACCTGCTCTTCATCGATCAGCCGGTCCAGCGCCTTTTCGGCACTGGCGCGATCGGTACCGGGGTCGAGGATGGTCAGGCGCAACTGCCGGCCGTGAATGCCCCCCGCCTCGTTGATACGCGTCACGCAGCCCTTGAGCACCGCCGCCACCGTGACGCTCTCATCGCTCAATGGCCCGGTGCCCGGCAGCAATGTGCCCAGGTGCAGACTGTCGGGGGTCAGGCCCGGATCGCGGTCTTCGGCCAGGCGCTTGAGGTACGCCGTGAGGTTGCGTTGATCGTTCATCGACAACACGAACCGCGGCATCGACGGATCGAGCCGATTGTTGCCGGGGTCGCGCCCCTCCTGCACCGCCCGCGCCAGGGTGCTGTCGCTGTAGGCCGGGTAACTGCGGCCGTTGATGTGCTGCTGGCCATGGCTGCTGGCCAGCCGCGACCAACTCAGGTCCGGTGGGCGCACCCCGCCTTCCGGCCGCCCGAGGCCGTCTTCGCCATGACAGTTGGCGCACGGCAGGCTGGTGGCCGGCAGCACCATGTTCGATGCGCCGACCCGGGCCATGATCGGCTCGCCGCTGGCCGATACACCTTCGCGGTACAGGCGCTTGCCGGCACTTTCACTGAGGCTCAGCGGCAGCGCCTGGACACTGAGCGAAAGGCCGCCGAAGAGCAGCAGGCCAAGGACGAGGGCAGTATTGATGGCCATGGCTAGCGTCCGGCCACGGGCATTGCCAGCAGCTGCAGGCGCTGGGCAATGGCGGCCGCCGGGGCATCGGGACGGATTTTGCTCCAGCGCTTGTTCGCCACGTCACCGACGATCAACTGGGTGGAGTGCTGCTCGGGGGTCGGCACGATCTGACCGATGCGACCCAATACAAGGTCCATTTGCGCCTTGTCGCCGGTAAGAAAAAACCAGTGGGGCCCATCGACGCCCTGTTTCAAGGTGTAAGCCTTGAGTACCGCCGGGGTGTCCCGCAGCGGATCACTGGTAAGGGAGATAAAGGTGATGCCGTCGGCCTTGTCGCCGAGCACTTCACGCACTTCCTTGAGCTTGCGGGTAATCAGCGGGCAAGCATCGTCGCAACGGGTGAAAATCACATTGAGCAGCACCACACGGTCCTTCAATGTGTCGCTGTAGAAGCGCAGCGTGTTGCCGTTCTGATCCTGCAACGGCGTGTCGGTGAACCAGGTCTTCGCGTCGTGGGTGCCGCTGGACGGCTGCGCGGCGGCCACCGCAGGCGCGGTGGTCTGCTCATGCCCTTCGTGGGCAAACGCCACTGAACTGAAAATGCAGTAGCAGATGCCCAGGGCGAACCAGTCGATGGCTCTCATGGCTGTTGCTCCATGGCAATGGCAGTGTGCTTGGCGTGGACGTTGCGTTCACCGCTGAGTTTCTCGACGGCCCGGGCCAGTTCCATCGGGTCGGTGAAACCGTAATAGCGGGTCCAGAAGCGGTTGTTGCCGTCGCCCACCAGAATCAGCGGTGAGTGGTTCTTGAAGTCACCGCTGTAGGCGCCCAGGCCCTTGAGGGTGGCATTGACCGACTGCGGTGAACCGGTCAGCCAGCTCCAGCCCGGCCCCTGCTGGAAGGTGCGTGCGTAGTCGCTCAGGCGTTGGGGATCGTCACGCTGCGGGTCGATGCTGATCGACACCAGTTGCACCTCGGTGCCGACCCGCGCACCCAGCTGTTTCTGCACCTTGCCCATGATCGAGGACACCACCGGGCAGACCGTGGTGCAGCTGGTGTAGATGAACCCCATGACCACGATCTTGTTGCTCACCAGGTCTTTTTCCAGGCTGACGACCTTGCCGTTCTGGTCCAGCAAGGCCACGTCGGCAATCTTGATCCGGGCGGTCTCCTGGCCGGCCTTCCTGGCGGCCATGTCGTGCCCGGCGTGCTCGTCCGTCGAATGAGCGAGCGCCTGGCCGATACCGGTGACCAACAGGCAGAACGTCAGCAAGCCGCGATGTGCGAATCGGTTCATGTCAGTTTCCTCTTAGTGGGTATCGCCGGGTATGACCCGGACGCTGGCAAAGGTCTTGTCATCGAAACTCGAGCCCAGGGACGCCGCACGCACGTGCAGGTACCAGGCACCGTCCTGGTCGAGGGTCACCGGGGCCTCATACACACCATCGGCGACTTCCAGCGCGGCGACCTCCTGTGGTCGCGAGGTCGGGGCGCGGAAGTAGCGCACCTGAGCATCCTTGACCCCGCTGCGCTGCGCCTTCTGCTTGCCCTCGACGATGCGAAAGCGCACCAGGTACGGACTGCCCAGGTCAGCGGTGGACTTGTCGAGCATGAACTCCACCCTGGGCATCCCACGGTGCTGGTCGAGCCGCTTGTCCTCCTCCACCAGGGTGCTGAAGCAGTGGATGATGTTCGGCTGGTTGAGCAGGAACGCCACGTCGAAACGCCCCGCCGCCGGTAGCTTGACCCGCGAGCTGTAAAGCCCCGGCTCGATTTCCCGCAGGCTGCGGTCAATCACCAGTGCTGCACGCGCCACTTGCCCGCGATTGGGGTAGCCGGACATCGGCGCATTCATGCCTTCGGCGTAGAAGTAGGTGGTGTTGTCCACCGGGTTGACCACGAACACCGCGTTGTCGTCCCGCGATACCGCCAGGCTTGACGCCAGTGGCAGATCACCGGCCATCCGCGGTGCCTGGGGTCCGGCCTCGAACCCCTGGGTGATCGGCGTGCGGCCCTCGCCGAGGGAGGCCAGGTTGATCATCGTGACTTTTGGCGAAGCCAGGCCGCGCACGTAGGCATAGGCCTTGGTGAACACCACTTGCCAGGGCTCGGCGGAGACGTTCAGTTCATGGATCAACGCGTCGTTGGCGGTGTCGATCACCGCGGCCTGGTTTTCCAGGGTGTTGAGCACGATGCCAAAACGACCGTCGGCGCTGAAGCCCATCGGGCCCAGGCCCTGCTTGAGCCTGATCACCCGGCGCACCGACTGGCTGTTGCCATCGACGACGGTCACCGTGCCATCCTTGCCATCGGCCACATAGGCGGCGCCGGACAACGGCGAATACTTCACCGACAACGGGTGCGAACCGGTCTTGAGTTGTTTGCTGATGCTCAGGCTGGCGATGTCGACGATGCTCACCGTGCCATCGTCGCGGTTGGTGACAAAGGCAAAACGGCTGTCCTTGCTGAAAGCGATTTCGTGGTGCCCGGCCCCGGTGGCCAGGTGTTTGAGGGGTTTGAGGCTGGCGGCGTCAATCACCGTGACCCCGGATTGCCCGTCGGCCTTGGCGTTGTTGCCGACCCACAGCAGGCGTTCGTCCGGTTGCAGCGCCACGCGCACCGGATTGCTGCCGGCAACCACCGAGTCGATCAGCTTGAACTCTTGACTGTCGATCACCGCCACCTCGCCGGCGGCGGGCATCGAGACAAACACCCGTTTGTTGTCTTTGGGCGTCACCCAGTCCATCGGCGGCTGTTTCAGTTCAATGCGCGCCAGGGTGCTGGTGATGCCGCCGACAGACACCGACGGATCGATCACCGAGACGCTGGCATCACGGTTCATCACCAGCAGGAAGTAGCTGTTGAGATCGAGCAAGGGGCGCGCGCCGATGTTCGATTTGAGGAAGGTGCCGACCCGCGACTTGCAGCTCTTGTCACGGCCCTGGGCCTGGTCGGCGGCGACCGCTTGCGGGTCGAGCCAGGCGCCCGGCGCAACGCCGGACAAGGGTTGGCCCGAGGCCTTGTCCGTCACGCGAAATTGTACGTCGGCGAAGCCGCCCTCACGCAATACGCCGTCCTCGGCCAGCGGCTTCACATCAAGGACCACCGAGATCCCGTCACGCTCCAGCGTCCGGTCGCTCCAGGTGTTGGGCAAGGCGACCTCGCTGAGCATGTTCGCAGGCGCAGTTCGCCACACACCGATCCCGATCAGCGCCATGCCGACGATCAGCGCGCTGCCAACGAATTTGATGGTCCTGTCCATAGCACTATTCCTCTATACAGATCTATGTCTGCCTTGCATGCCCCTGGTGGGAGCGAGCCTGCTCGCGATGGCGTCATTCGCCGCACCACACAAAACCGAGGTGATGCCTTCGCGAGCAGGCTCGCTCCCACAGGGGTGATGCTTTACAACCCCTTTCCTACGGTGTTGGTGCCGTTGTCGGCGCCGGTTCATTCGTGACCCGCAGCAAGCCCCACAGACCGGCGGTGTTGCCGAAGGACGCGTTGTCACGGAACAGGTAATCCCCGGCAATCGCATTGCTGCCACCGGCGCTCGGGTGCATGGCGCTGAAGTGGGCGGCCGGCAGCACGCTTTCGCGGGCGCCGATGTACATCGACATCGGGTTCAGGCCGAACCGCACCGAACCGACGCCGGGGGCGCCCATCGGATAGCCGTATTCATCGCTCTTCTCCGACAGGTACGGGTTGACCGACCAGAGGTGACCGTCGAGCTGGAAGGTCGAGCCGCGACTGCCGCCGGTCGGCATCAGCACATGGGTGCGGAACGGCTGCCCGGGTTTCACGTAGAACACCGGCGTTTGCGGATCGCCGCCCACCAACGCGTTGCTGTAGGCCATGTGGGCGTTGGGCACGTCACCGTAGCCAGCGCCGCCCGCGCGGCCGAACGGTGCATCCGGAGCGAGGCCGAAGCGATACCACAGGGGCTCGGTCTTGTAGTTGATGGCCATGCCGGCGTTGTCCTTCGGATCGTTCGGCACGCCCATGCCTTCCGAGGCGATGCCTTCCACCGGCCGTCCACTCGCCCAGCGCAGGTTCAAGGCACGCTGCCAGACCATCGCGAAGTCGCGGTAAACCGCCTGCCCCGTCGCCGTGACCGTGGCCGATGCACGCTTGGCGTCCTCGACCCAGGTGGCGCCGGCCGGCAGCACACTCATTGCACCGCCAAGGCCTTTTTGCGGCTGCTTGATCACATCCGCCGGGGTGAAATTCAAGCCGCCGAACTCCACCGCCGTGGCGTTGATGTTGTCGACGTTGCGGCCCAGTTGAGTCACCGGTTTGCCTTCACGCTCCAGGTGCCCGGCGTAGTACTGATAGGTACGGGTCGGGTAGGCACCGCTGTTGCCGACCCGCGGTGGCACGGTCTGGATCGGGTTGACGCCGACGTTGGCACCGTCGGATTTGGTGATGTCGTAGGCCAGCAATTGCGCATGCAGGCCGACATGGCTGGAGGGCCGCAGCAGGTTGTTGTTGAAGGTGGTCGAACCATTGCCGTCATTGCGATTGCGCTTGACCAGCCCCTGCAGGATGGCGGTCTGCGCCAGGTCAGGCATTACGCTCGGCAGACGGTTCTCCAGGGTGATGTTGATGCAGTCCCCGGCCGCTGCGCGCAGCACCAGCGGTTCGACAGGCACGCCCGGCTTGAGCTTGCCGGTGGTCAGGTCGAGGTCGGCCTTGCGCACGTACAGGACCGCCGTCGGGTCATGGATCGGCCCGCTCTGGCCACCGATGGTGATGGTTTCGCCATCCTCGGGATCGGTCACCGTCACCCTCGGAATGCTCACGGTCCGCGAGTTGAACACCAGGGTGCCGCCCGCCGGATTCAACGGCCCGCCGACATGCTGGCCGAGCCCCTCGGGGTCGCCGATCGACAACCCCAGCGGATTGCTCAGGATGTCGTTGGCCAGCGCCGCCACGACCTCGTAGTTGCGCTGCACGGTCGGCCTGGTACCGATGCCGTTCGGGTTGGCGCTGATCCGTGGACAGGTGCCGTCAAACGCCACGGTGTTGCGCATGCCCGCCGGTTTCGGGTTGTTCGGCAGCGCGAACAGGTCGTTGCGTTGCGCGGTGTAGTTGCGCATCACGCCCCAGATGCCGTTCCAGTAGCCTTCGATCGAGGCGTCCATCGAGTACAGGTAGTCACCCGTGGTCGCCGCGGAACTGGAGAGCATCGACAGCGGCGCAATAAAGCCCATCTGCTCGGAAATCCCGACCATTTGCGAAGCACGCCAGCCCGAGTTGGAGCTGTTGCCATAGCCGGTGCCGCTTTGCAGCCACTTCACACCGTGCAGGGTGACGTTGTGCTCCTCTTCATGGCCGCCGGCATGCACCCGCAACCGCACGTTGTCGCCAGTGTAGGTGCGCAACATCGGTGTGAACGGGTCGCCCGGTTCCGCACCGCCACGGTTGATGTGTGGCGGGAACCGCGTAGTGCCGCCGGTCGGGCCAGTGGCCGAAGTCACCAGGTTCGGCGCCAGGTTCATCGCAGGGATCGCACGGTCGGTACGGCTTTGCATGGCAAACGACAGGTCGCCGCCGAGGCCGTCGGCCTGCATGCCGCGCTTGCCGTCCGGGCCGACCTTGTTCGGGTCGAACACCCGCAGGCCCAGGGGTTCGTTGCGGTAATTGACCACGAACATGCCGGGGTCATCCACCGAGATCGCTTGCGGACATGGCCGGCTCGGGCAGCCTGGCTTGATGCCGCCACGGGCCTCGACTACCGACTCGAGCAGGTTGCCGGCGTTGTTGCGCACGGGCGGGTTGATCGCATAGCGGAAGCTGTCGGATGTCGCCGGGAACGCCTGCGGATTGGGCACGCCATTGGGGCCGGCGCCGACGTACACACCGGCTTCGTAGGCGTGCTGGAAGTCGCTGTACTCCAGGAAGAACTCACGGAAGCTATCGTTCTTGCCGTCGTTGTCCAGGTCACCGGTCGATATCACCGCCTGCCATGAAGTCGGCCCGCCGTCCGAGCGCGCGCCGCTGTACAACGGCTCGCCCGTTTCGGCGTGGAACCAGGTGGAACCGGCGGGTTCGGCCAGCACGGTGGCGTACAGGCCGATCTGTTGGTGAGTCGATGGGCCAAGGTGATCGTGGGTGAAAATGGTCCCCAGGCCACGGTCGACACCCTTGGTGTTGATCACCGGATCGATGAACCAGCGCTGCATCGCCGTGCGCGCGCCCATCCAGTCCGCCCGGCCATATTGACCAAAGAACGGATGCGCCTTGGCCACCGGGCAGGCGGGCGTGCCGTCACGCGGGTCGGTGCCCTGGCACTGGTTGAACGCGCGGATGGCATGGATGCGTTCCACCACGGCACCCGGGGAAAGCACGCCGTCCTCGTAGTTCCAGCCGTTGGACGAACCATCGGCGGACGTCAGGTCCCACTTCGGCAAGTGAATGTGCTGGCCGATCACATCGGTCGGGGTGCGCACCTGATAGTCGTCCATCTCATAGGTGGCCGGCACCAGGTTGGTTTGCTGGTACTGCACGCAGTCGAAGGTGTTCATGCGCATCACCAGCGGTTCCGGCGGACGCTGCTTGGTGATCACCGGCCAGGCGTCTTCCCACAAAGCCAGGATGCGCGCCTGCGGGAAGTGGTAGCCGACCTTGTTGTACACCGCGTCGAACTGGATGTTGGCCGCCTTGTAGATGCGCGGGCGGTCGGCGGTGAAGGTCGAGGAGCCAGTAAAGGACATGCCGTCGATGCGCTCGCCGCTATGGTATTCACCGCTGCCGGCACTGCTGGTCAGGCGTTTGGCCCGATCATCCATGCAGGGCTCGTAGAACGGCGCACCGGCAATCGGCAAGGCGCCATTGGTGCGGAAGTTGCGCGCAACCACCTGTTTACCCGGCAGCACGGCAAAACTGGGGTGGTCCTTTTTGGCGTGGAAGGCCATGGCCGCCTGTTCGACTTCGGTCCCCTCTTCCGGCAGGTAAATCGGTTTGGCCCGCTTCACTTCCTTGGAGAAGTCCAGCGAGGTGGTCACCGTGTGCGCCTCGCCACCGGCAGACACGCCGTCCAGCGCATGGCGCCCCAGGCCACCGTCCCAGCCACCGGACTGGTTCGGGTCGAGGTTGGCCCACAGGCTGTTGCCGCTGGTTTTCAGCGCCTGGGCCTTGGCCGCGTCGAGCATGTCCAGCGGTGGGGTTGGCGGGCGTTGGCCGACCGAACTTTCCATGCCGCCGATCCAGAAGGGGAAACCGGGATTTTTCAGGCTACCGTCGGCGTTGCGGTTGGCTTCGCTGCGATCGACCAGCGCCAGCGAGCCGATGGCCTGGGTACCGCCCCCGCCCCCGTGATGCTCGTTGTCATCCTCGTCATCGTCGTCGCCAGCGGCTATCAGGGTCTGGCCGACTTTCGGCACGACGACGACCTTGCCCGGCATCGGAGCCATGGCTTTGCCGGGCAGCGGCACGACCGCCGGGATCGGCGTACCGGCGATGATTTCGCCATCGGGCAAGGCCCGCGCACCGGCCGCCGGTTTGCCGTTGCGCAGCGCATAGGGTTGTTTGTGGAAGCCATCTGCACCTTGCTGGGACACCTCGAGCCGGGTGCCTTCTTCGAACACATCGTGCACCCGCCACATGGCCCACATGCCCTGGGCGAAGT
Organism: Pseudomonas laurylsulfatiphila; assembly: GCF_002934665.1. Taxonomy (GTDB): domain Bacteria; phylum Pseudomonadota; class Gammaproteobacteria; order Pseudomonadales; family Pseudomonadaceae; genus Aquipseudomonas; species Aquipseudomonas laurylsulfatiphila. The sequence goes on from NZ_NIRS01000002.1 coordinate 981,009, forward strand.
GCGGGTAAAAGTGGCAGTGGTAGATCGCATCGCCCGCTACGCGGTTACGGTTACCCGAACCACCGTTGGCGATTTCATAGGTGTAGCCGGAGCCCGGGCCTATGCCCTGGGCGTCCAGGTAATCGGTGTTGTCATCGTTCGGGTTGTACAGCCATTGATGCCCGTGCAGGTGGAAGATGTGGTGTTCGTAGCCGTTGTGGGTGTTGCGGAACTTGACGAAGTCACCGATGTAGCTGTGATTGACGTTGGACGGCTCCGACGGATAGAGCGCCATGGTCGCCTTGACCCCGACCTGATCGGCACGCGGCACTTCGCCCGGGCGAATGTTTTCCAGGCCGGCGTTGGCCGGTACGTCCACCAGCATCGCCACGTCGCCCACGGTGTGCGAGCTGAGGAAAAACTCTTCATAGGCGCAGGACAGGCAATCGTGCATCGGCCCCACGCCCAGGCGGTTGGCGACCACTTCGGCGCCCATGCCGCCGGAGCCGTAGTTGATCATGAAGGAGTCACGGGTCGGCTCCAGCACATGGCCCATCACCGGGTCTGCAAAGTACGCCGGGAAAGCTTGGGTGACGGCGGTTTCATCCTGGAACTGCGAAGCGAAATCGCGGAACGGCTCCAGTCGGTTCGGCAGCGCCGGATTGCGTTTGCCCATGGCTTCCAGCGGATAGGTCGATGGCGGGAAGCTGCCGTCAGCGTTGCTGCCCATCACGATCGCATCGCTTTCGCCGGAAATGATCTCACTGCCGTCCACCATATTGATGATCGGCGTACCGGCCTTGCCTTCGCGAATCCACGGCTCGCGCTGCGGGTAGCGCGCCTGGTAATCGACGATTGGCTGGCCGGCCGGCGTACGCCCGGTGCTGGCCAGGCGCATCTCTTCTTCGGTCAGGGTGTTGCGGTAAGTGCGCCCCCCCTTGGGCACGACCACGACCTGGGCGAACAGCCCGTTGGCGTTGTTGCCCGCAGCGCCCTCGCCACCGAAGGTCGCGCCACGGCTGCTGACATCGAACGCGCCTTCGCGCTCGGCGTACAACGTGTAGGAACGGCTGCTGCCGGGGGCGACGAGGCTGTTGGCGTTGCGCCCGGTATAGGAGGCGATGTCATCGATGCTGTTGACGGCCTGCAGGCCGTTGACCTGGAAACCGACATGACGGTCGGCCACTTGTTCATCGGCCTTGAAGTCTTCGGCATTGCCGGCCTGGCCACCCTCTTCCTCGCCCTCTTGCTCAAACGCTTCATGACTGCCCGGGTTGGCCTGATAGGCCAGCAGGTTCTGCAGATTAACGGTCAGGCAATCGCCGGCAGCCACGCGCAACACCAGCGGACGCGGACGCTTGTCGGGCCGCAGGGAAACCTTGCCCGGCACCGCTGCGCCCCCTTGGGCGAGGGAAATGTCACGGTCATCGACCACATCGCGACGCAGGGCGAACATCATGCCGTTGACGTTTTGCGCACCCAGGCGGTTGAACATCAGCGGCTGATCGAACGCCACGACGTTGGCCACCAGGTTGCGCTCGCAACGTGCAGCTGCGCTGGCTATCTCGATACCGAGCATCGAAGTCACCAACAACAGCAAATTAATCAGGGACGGGGCGTGGGATATGCCTACCATGGTCTCGGGCCTCGCTACGGGTTTGCAGGGAAAACTTCACGACAAATCGTCGAGAGCAATCCGCATGCCACAAAAAATAACGTTATTATTCAGTAAGTTATAACTACTACTTAATAATCCGGGGGGGATATTCCCCACCCGATCCCCCACTTTTTCGTCGGGGCCACTATTCCCCACTATTGGGGAAAATCGCCCCCGGGGTTTCGATCACAGCGGCGCATCCGCGGACAACCCCTGCAAACGCCGATACTGGTTCAGCACGTTGGGCACATAACGCTGGGTTTCGGCGAACGGCGGGACCACGTTGCCGCGGCTGAGCACCGCTTGCGGGCCGGCGTTGTAGGCCGCCACGGCGAGGCGGATATCGTTGTCGAACATCGTCATCAGGCGCTTGAGATAGCGGGCGCCGCCCTGGATGTTGGCCTTGGGGTCGTAGACGTTGGTCACGCCCATTTCGCGGGCGGTGTCGGGCATCAACTGCATCAGTCCGCGAGCGCCCTTGGGTGAGGTAGCGCGGGCGTTGTAGCTCGACTCGGTCTTGATCACTGCGTGCAGCAGCGCCGCCGGCAGTTCGTTGGCCGTGGCCGCCGCCGCCACCAGTTCGGCGTAGGGTTGCGCGGCGATCATCTGCGGTTGCTGGTCGAGGCTGACGACCGGCGCATCGGGCTCACGGATCACCCGTTCATAGTGGCGTCCGGGGCGGTGGACATTGGACAGGACGTAGCTGCCATTGGCGTCCACGGAAACAAACACATCGGCCTGTGCGGCGCCGGTCAAGACCAGCAGACCCAGCAATCCGGTGGTGAGTGATTTCATTATTAGACCTCCCCTTCCCGGCCCCGAAAAATGGGGGTATTGCCCCAATGGCCAGTCGTGCAACAGCCATACGCAAGCACTGTGCCGTAAGTGAGAAGGCCCGTAGCACGGGGGGTGCAGAAGGATCAGCGAGCATGAGCATGGCAATTGCATGCTGTTGAAGGACAACAACTACATGGCAACTGGCAACACTGCTGCCTACCGTGCGAGGTCATCATGAATCAGCATCTGCGTTATGCCCGGCGAACCCAAAGCGGGTTCACCCTGCTCGAACTGTTGGTGGTGCTGGTGGTGCTGGGGCTGTTGGCCGGCATCGTCGCACCGAAGTATTTCGCCCAACTGGGCCGTTCCGAAGTGAAAGTGGCCAAGGCCCAAATAGAAGGCTTGAGCAAAGCCCTGGACATTTACCGCCTGGAGGTCGGCCATTACCCGTCGACCGAACAGGGTTTGCAGGCGCTGGTCACGGCCCCCGCCGACGAACCGCGCTGGACCGGCCCGTACCTGCAGAAAAAGCTCCCCCAGGACCCTTGGGGCCACAACTACAACTATCGCTATCCCGGTGAAAACAGCGAGTACGACCTGTTGTCCATGGGCAAGGACGGGCAACCTGGCGGCGAAGGCGAGAACGCCGAAGTCACCAACTGGAACTGACGAATATGGCGACCATGCGCTTTCATCTCAAAGCCGTCGGCAAAGCCGGTGTCGTCTCAATGACCGTCGATGCGCCGGGGCAAAGCGAAGCCAGGCGCATCGCCGAGGACCAGGGCCTGCGGGTGGTCAGCCTGCACGCCGAGCGACATTGGCGCTCGTTGCGCCTGCAAAGGCGCGAGACGTTCAACCTGGTGTTGTTCAGCCAGGAGCTGACCACCTTGCTCAACGCCGGCCTGCCGTTGATCGATGCGCTGGAAAGCCTGGCGGAAAAGGAAAACGCGCCACAAGCCCGCAAAACCCTGAGCGAGCTGGTGCGCCTGCTTTACGAGGGCAAATCGTTTTCCCAGGCCCTGGGCCAGTTGTCGGCCGTTTTCCCGCCTTTGTACGTGGCGCTGGTGCAGTCCAGCGAGAAGACCGGCGCCGTCGGCGATGCCCTGGGCCGATATGTCAGCTATCGACAGCGCATGGACGAGGTTCGTCAGAAGATCATCAGCGCGTCGATCTACCCCATGCTGTTGCTGGTAGTGGGCGGCGGCGTGGTGTTGTTCTTGATGGGCTACGTCGTGCCGCGCTTCAGCCTGGTGTTCGAAGGGCTGGGGTCGAACCTGCCGTGGTTGTCGCAGATCCTGATGAGCAGCGGCATGTTCCTTCACGCCCACCAGGGCGAATTCTTCGGTGGCTTGCTGGCCATCATCGTCGCCCTCGTCCTGCTCAAGCGCCAACCGGCCTTTCGTCGGGGGTTGGACCGCGTGATCGAGAAACTCCCCGCGGTGCACCAGCGCATCTTCATGTACGAGCTGGCACGCTTCTACCGTTCCCTGGGCATTCTGCTGCAAGGCGGCATTCCCCTCGTCACCGCCATGGGTATGGTCCGCAACCTACTCACCGTCGCCTCCCGCGGCCGGCTGGACCAGGCCTGCGAACGGGTGCGTGAAGGGCAATCGTTGTCCACCGCGCTGGAACTCAATCAACTGGTGACCCCCGTGTCCCTGCGCCTGCTGCGCGCCGGTGAACAGTCCGGCAATCTCGGGCAGATGATGGAGCGCAGCGCCGACTTCTACGACGAAGAAATCAGCCGCTGGATCGAATGGTTTGTGCGGCTGTTCGAACCCTTGCTCATGACCTTCATCGGCCTGTTGATCGGGGTGATCGTGATCCTGATGTACATCCCGATCTTCGAACTGGCCTCGAGTATTCACTGACTTTTGGAACAGGGCCGCGCTGTCCGTTGCATTTCTTCAACCACCCAACTGAATAAATCACCCCGCCGGGGTGTTTAACAGGTTCCCATGGGAAAAAAGCAGCACGTTGCAAGCTTCATCAACGTTCCAGGCTCAAACAAGAAGACGGAGAACGACATGCACATCAATAAGCTTTTACTGGCAGTAGCTATTGGCGCGGTTCTGTCGGCGTCTACCGTACTGATTCCGGACAACCTGTCCGGGGTATCCAGTGCTCAGGCCAAGGATGGGGGTAGTGGCGGTGGCGGTGGCGGTGGTGGCAATGGAGGTGGTGGCGGTGGCAATGGAGGCGGTGGTGGCGGCAATGGAGGTGGTGGCGGTGGCAATGGAGGCGGTGGTGGCGGCAATGGAGGTGGCGGCGGCGGTAATGGCGGCGGCGGTGGCGGTGGCGGTAGTCACGGCGGAAGCGGCAGTGGTGGCAACGGCGGCAACAGCGGCAACAGCGGCAGCGGCCATAGCGGCGACCATGGCAGCAACAGCGGCCATGGCAGTGCCAACAGTGGTTCGAGTCACTCCGGAACAGCCTCGTCCTCAGGACGCAACGGCACCCATGATGAAGCGGGGGATGACCATGGCGTCCATGCCAATGGCGAGCCCGGCGATGACCGAGGTGTTCATGCCAATGGCGAGCCCGGCGATGACCGTGGCGTTCATGCCAATGGCGAACCCGGCGATGACCGAGGTGTTCATGCCAATGGCGAGCCCGGCGACAACCGTGGTGTCCATGCCCAACCCGGCGATGACAAAAGGACCTGATTCCTACTGATTCCCAAACAACACAAACCCCCTGTGGGAGCGAGCCTGCTCGCGAAGGCGGAGTGTCAGACGACTTCAATGTTGGATGACACGACGCCATCGCGAGCAGGCTCGCTCCCACAGGTTCGTTTGAGACAGGGACTCCGCATTTCTACAAGCCACCCTCAACCCGATCCAGCCGCTCGCGCAAGAACTCAACCAGCGCCTGCACCGGCCGCGAACTCTGACGATGCTGCGGATACACCGCCGATAACGTCAGCGGCTCGGGGCGCAAATCCTCCAGTACCTCCACCAGCCTTCCATCCTTCAACGCCGAGCCGACGATGAACGCCGGCAAATACGTGATCCCCAGGCCGGCGATAGCCGCATCCCTGAGCACCTCGCCGTTGTTGACCCGCATCCGCCCTGTGACGTTGACCGTCAGCGGCTTGCCCTGCCCCGCAAAACGCCATTGCACCTGCCGACCATGGCCGTACGGCAAACAGTCATGACCGTGCAGATCCTCAGGTTTGCGCGGTGTGCCGCGCTCGGCCAGGTACGCGGGGCTTGCGCAGTACACCCGCTGGATCGACGCGATCCGCCGGGCAATCAAGGTCGAGTCCTCGAGCGTGCCGATGCGCAACGCCAGGTCGTATCCCTCACCCAGCAAATCCACAGGCCGATCGCTCAAATCCATCTCCACCGTCACGTCGCGATAGCGCTGCAAAAACACCGGCAACAGGCAGCCCAGATGCGCCAGTGCGAACGACAGCGGAGCGCTCACACGAATGGTCCCGCGTGGCTCGGTGGTCTGGCCGGCGATGCCCTGCTCCACTTGCTCGACTTCGCTGAGCAGGCGCAAGGCTGACTCGTAATAGCTTTGCCCCAGCGGCGTGACATCCAGTCGCCGGGTCGAGCGATTGAGCAGGCGCACGCCCAGGCGCTCTTCGAGTTGCATCAAGCGACGGCTGACAAACTGCTTGGACAGCCCCAATTGATCGGCGGCAGCCGTGAAGCTTCCAGACTCCATCACCTGGCAAAAAATACGCATATCTTCGAAGGGGTTCATTGTCACTTCCTGGTTGACAGTCAAACACTTTATAGCCGCTTTTTCCCTTCCTGGAACACTATTAATCTGCTCCGCACTCAAGCGGGAGCAAGCGCCCTCGCCACAACAACACCCTCCACCTGCGCGACCTCATTTCTACTGGAGCATTCCCATGTCCTTTCTCCTCGGTCACCTGCTCTCCCTGAGCACCCTGCTGCTGGCCATTGACGCCCTGCTCTGGCACCTCGCGCCATTCAAGCATCGCGTCAGCCGGGTCGGTGTGCGCCTGGCGCTGTTTGTGCTGTTCGGCGCGGTGCTCATCAATGCTGGCGTCAGCCCGTTGCAGGCGCCGTTGTTTGGCGATGATCGCGTGGCGCAACTGGGGGCCACGGCGCTGGGGATTCTCTGGTGGCTGTACGCGGCGCGGGTGCTCACCGAAGTGATCGGCCTGGCCCTGATACGGCGCATCGGCCACAGCGGCAGGCTGTTGCAGGATGTCATCGGCGCACTGGTGTTCCTGATTGCGGTAGTGGCCGCCGCCGGCTACGTGCTGGAACTGCCCGTGAAAGGTTTGCTGGCGACCTCCGGCGTCGTCGCCATCGTAGTGGGCCTGGCATTGCAGAGCACCTTGAGCGACGTGTTCTCCGGCATCGTGCTCAACACCACCAAGCCGTACCAGGTCGATGACCGGGTTTCCATCGACGGTATTGAAGGCAAGGTGCTGGACATCGACTGGCGTGCCACCCACCTGCTGACCAGCGCCGGCAGCACCGCGGTAGTGCCGAACTCGGTGGCGGCCAAGGCAAAGATCGTCAACCTCAGCCGCCCGTTCAACATGCACGGCGTGTCGATCAGCATTCAGGTACCCAACCACATTCGCCCGCGTCGGGTACTCGATGCCCTGGACCGTACTCTTCAGGGCAGCAGCAGTCTGCTCCTCGATCCGGCGCCGAAAGCCGTGCTCAAGGAGGCCGGCGAAACCATGTCCGAATACGTGGCCAGCGGCTTCATCGCCGAATTGGGCAAAAAGGGTGAAGTGCGCAATCAACTGTTCGACTTGGCCCATCGGCACCTCGAAGCGGCAGGCATTTCCCGGCAACCCGATGGCGTGATCGAGCCGTCGACCCGCGCACGGGCACTGCTCGACGAAGTGAAGATCTTCCGCTCCCTGAGCGCCGAGGAACGGGATCGCCTGGCCCAGAACATGGTGGCGCAGCAATACGCGGCCGGTGATGTGGTGCTGGACCTGGAGGAAGTACCGGACAGTCTGTTCGTCATCGCCACCGGCGTGGTCAGCGCCACTGTCCCCGACGGCAGCACGCAGATCGAAGCCGGGCGCATGGGGCCGAGTGAAGTCATGGGCGAACAAAGCATCCTCGCCGATACGCCGTCCCAGGCACGGTTCACCGCCATGACCTCAAGCATCATCTACCGCCTCGACAAATCCCTGACCCGCAATTGCATGGCGCAACGTCGGGAGGTCGATCGGGCGTTGAACAAGCTGCAAGCGGTGCGCCAGCAGAACAGCCGGATGGCGTTGATGGCCAAACCGGTGGCGGTCAGGAAAGGTGGTTTTTTGGGGTGGTTGCAGAGTCGATAAGCGGATGTGAACACAAAACCCTGTGGGAGCGAGCTTGCTCGCGATAGCTTTCTGTCAGTCAACACATGTGTCGACTGATACGCCGCCATCGCGAGCAAGCTCGCTCCCACAGGTGTACGTCTTACTTGGCCGTGAATTTCATGTAGCTGTTGATCAGGTTGCGATAGTTCGGCAGGCGTTCCGACAGCAGGTTGGCCAGGCCTTCCATGTCATTGCGCCAGTCGCCTTGCAGCTCGCAGGCCACGGAGAACCAGTTCAGCAGGTGTGCACCGGCGGCCGACATGCGCGCCCAAGCCGCTTGTTGCACGGTGGTGTTGAAGGTGCCGGAAGCGTCGGTCACCACAAACACCTCAAAGCCTTCGGCAATGGCCGACAGGGTCGGGAACGCCACGCACACGTCGGTCACCACACCAGCAATGATCAGTTGCTTGCGACCGGTGGCCTTGATCGCCTTGACGAAGTCTTCGTTGTCCCAGGCGTTGATCTGGCCCGGGCGGGCAATGAACGGCGCGTCCGGGAACTGCGCCTTGAGCTCCGGCACGATCGGGCCGTTCGGACCGCTGTCGAAACTGGTGGTGAGGATGGTCGGCAGTTTGAAGAACTTGGCGATGTCGCCCAGCGCCAGCACGTTGTTCTTGAACTCGTTGGGCGAGAAATCCTGCACCAGCGAGATCAGACCGGTCTGGTGGTCGACCAGCAATACCACGGCATCGTCTTTGTTCAGGCGTTTGTACGGAACGTTGCTCATTGGAAGCTCCTTGATGGATGGTTGTTGCATACCGCGCCGCCCTGTTGGGTCGGCGCTTTTTTGAGTTTGTCAGAAGGCAAAACACGAGCAGCCAAAGGCGCCCCAGAAACCGGCGAAATCGCTGACCGGCGCGTTCGACAGGCGTGCCCGCTCATGGCTGTGGGAATGCACCGCACAGGGCCCGCTGCAGTGGTGAACCTGGGCCTGCATCGGCGACGTCGGGCGCCAGTGGCCCGGCACCTTCACCACCGGCGACCAGTCCGGCAGCACCGGCACGCTGGCCGGCCCGAGCTTCTCGAAGTCACCGGCGCCGTACACCACTTTGCCGCCGACCACGGTCAGTACCGACTCGATCCACTTGATCGCCTCTTCATCGACGCTGAAGAAGTCCGCACTGAGGGCGGCGACGTCGGCCAGTTGCCCGACCTTGATCTGGCCTTTCTTGCCTTGCTCCGACGAGAACCAGGCGCTGCCATGGGTGAACAGTTCCAGCGCCGTCAGGCGCGACAGGCCTTCGGCGTGCAACTCCATGCCACCGACGGTGCGGCCGCTGACCATCCAGTACAGCGAAGTCCACGGGTTGTAACTCGATACCCGCGTGGCGTCGGTGCCGGCACCGACCGGTACACCCTCGGCCAGCATGCGCTTGATCGGAGGCGTCGCTTCGGCCGCTTTCGCGCCGTACCGCTCGACGAAATACTCGCCCTGGAACGCCATGCGATCCTGAATCGCGATGCCGCCGCCCAGCGCCCTCACCCGCTCGATGTTCTGCGGGGTGATGGTTTCGGCGTGGTCGAAAAACCACGGCAATCCGTTGAACGGAATGTCGCGGTTGACCTTCTCGAACACGTCGAGCATGCGGCTGATGGATTCGTTGTAGGTCGCGTGCAAACGGAACGGCCAGCGTTGCTCGACGAGGTGACGCACCACCGGTTCCAGTTCGGCTTCCATGGTTTGCGGCAGGTCCGGGCGCGGCTCGAGGAAGTCTTCGAAGTCCGCCGCCGAGAACACCAGCATTTCCCCGGCGCCGTTGTGCCGCAGGTAATCGTCACCCTGGTGCAGCTTCACGCTGCCGGTCCAGTTCTTGAAGTCGGTCAGCTCTTCCTTGGGTTTCTGAGTGAACAGGTTGTAGGCAATGCGCACGGTCAGTTGCTCATCCTTCGCCAACTGCTCGATCACTTGGTAATCGTCCGGATAATTCTGGAAACCACCGCCGGCATCGATGGCACTGGTCAGGCCCAGGCGGTTGAGTTCGCGCATGAACTGGCGGGTCGAGTTGACCTGATACTCCAACGGCAGCTTCGGCCCCTTGGCCAGGGTCGAGTACAGAATCATCGCGTTGGGCCGCGCCACCAGCATGCCGGTCGGCTCGCCATTGGCGTCGCGCACGATCTCGCCACCCGGTGGGTTCGGCGTGTCGCGGGTGTAGCCGGCGACACGCAAGGCCGCGCGGTTGAGCAAGGCACGGTCGTACAGGTGCAGCACAAACACCGGGGTGTCCGGTGCCGCCTGGTTGAGTTCGGCCAGGGTCGGCATGCGCTTTTCGGCGAACTGGAATTCGTTCCAGCCACCGACCACCCGCACCCACTGCGGCGTCGGCGTGCGGTCGGCCTGATCCTTGAGCATGCGCAAGGCATCGGCCAGGGACGGTACACCTTCCCAACGCAGTTCAAGGTTGTAGTTCAAGCCACCACGGATCAGGTGCAAGTGCGAGTCGTTGAGCCCGGGAATCACACAGCGGCCCTTGAGGTCGATCACTTGGGTGCTCGAGCCACGCAGGGCCATGGCCTCGGCATCACTGCCCACCGCGACAAAGCGACCGTCGCTGATCGCCACCGCGCTGGCGAGCGGCTTTTCGCGGTCAACGGTATGAAATTGGCCATTGAACAGAATCAGATCGGCGTTCATCACGGTTCCTCGTGCAAAGTAGCGGGAGACAGCCAGGGCGCGAACAGACGCGTCGCCATGGGCATGAAGATGTAAACCACCGAGAGCACGATGGTCAGGGTGATCAGGAACGTGGCCACCACGTAGTTGGAGAGCAAGGCGTTGAGCCGCAACAACGGCCCCCAGAGCAGCGGCACCAGCAAGGTGTGCGGCAGGATCACCAGCAACGTCACCACGGCCTGCTTCCAGCGCGGCGGTGGCGTACCAGCTTCGGCCTGGGGCGAGAACCAGAACTCGTTGACCGGATTGACTTCGGTCTGGTCGCCATCGGCCAGCATCGGCGCGGCTTCGTCGACCAACGCCTGGCGCTGCGGCGAATCGAGCCAGTTCTGCATCGCCTCGGTCGAGCAAAAGCGCAGCACGCAGGTGTAGCTGTCGAGGCCGGCGTTCTTGCCGCGCACCACATCCACACCCAAATGCCCGACGTTCTGCGCGGCCACCTTGACGATGTTGCGCAGCCAGGCTTCATAAGGCGCTTCGAAACCAGCCTTGACCCGGTGCTTGACGATCAGCGTCACCACCTCATCAGGCCCGGGACTGGCCGGCTCACGGCGATAGGATTCAGACATAACGCAAGGCTCCGGCGAAACGGACATTGAGCGCCAGCCGTCCCGGCCCGGCGATGAGAATGCTGGTGAACACGATCAACAACAGCCAGCCGAACTGGCCTTCGAAGAGGGTCCACAGCGGATGCACGAGCAACATCGACACCCACAGCAAAAACAGAATAGGCAAACATGCCAGACGCACCAGCAACCCGCCGACGATCAGCAGCGGGCACACCACCTCGGCGAAGATCGCCAGCATCAGCGTCAGGTTCGCGCCCAGGTGGAAAGGGTCTTCGATGTTCTGCAGCTCGGCACTGTAGTAAAGCAGCTTGGGCAAACCGTGCACCCACAACAGAAAAAACCCGCCGCTGACCCGCAGGAACAGCAGCCCCCAGTCTTGCGCCCGATCATCACGTCGCGAAGTGTCCATGGCCCACCTGCACCAATGAAAAACCACCGGCGTCGATACGCCGGGACTGGATTCGATAGTGCCGGGACGGGGGGAGGAAAAATTGAATGTACGTGCTCTGTTTTGCGGGAAGACCGAGAGCGACCAAACGACATAGTTCCCTGTGGGAGCGAGCTTGCTCCCACAGGTTTATTTATTGTTGCTACTACCGGGTTATTCCTGCGGATCGAGATTATCCAGCGCCCGGTTCACTGCCAGCTCGCCCAACATGATGATCTGCGCAATCCCCAGCAGTGAATTCCGATGCGGGCTTTGCAGAAATCCCGCGAGGTCACTGGCCATGATGCTGGCCGAGGCCAGGGATTCGCAGGCGTGGGCCAACAGGGTTTCGGTGTTGATGTCGGGGGTGATGACAAACATTGTGCTGGGCTTGCGCGGTGAGGCGGGGTCTTTTGGGGGATTCGGGGTGGGTTTGAACATGGTGGAACTCCTTGATCAATGGAGCCGCCACAGGTCGCTGCTAAACGAATTGGGTGGCGGCTGTACGCGGGTTAGCAGACCAGGGATCAAGGAACCCGGCGCACCGAAGTGCCCCACGCACAGCCACCATCATGCAGACCAAAATGATCTTGAGGTGACACTGGCGAGCCTTGAAATTTACCGAGCTGCTAAACCCGATCGCTGAATGGCCAGCGATGCGGAGAACGTTAGAGATCAGGGCCAAGACGCACAAGCCGGCGGATTCTGGCGTAGTTGTAGGCAACGACGCAAGGCGGTGTGGCTTTCAGGAATAGAGGCTGACGGCTTTTAAACAGGGTTGTCGGAACACTGCATTTTCCCTGTAAGAGATTGGTTGGCTGGCAGTCCGCCTTCGCGGGCAGGCTCGCTCCCACAGTTGGACTGGGTACATTCGAAAGAAATTGGTCGGCTGGCAGGCCGCCATCGCGAGCAAGCTCGCTCCCACAGGGATTGGGGACATCTGCAAAAATCAGGTCGGCTGGCAGTCCGCCTTCGCGGGCAAGCCCGCTCCCACAGGGATTGGGGACATCTGCAAAAATCAGGTCGGCTGGCAGACCGCCTTCGCGAGCAGGCTCGCTCCCACAGTTGGACTGGGTACATTCGAAAGAAATTGGTCGGCTGGCAGGCCGCCATCGCGGGCAAGCCCGCTCCCACAGGGTCGAGGTACATCCGCCAGATTCAGGTCGGCCGGTAGGCCGCCTTCGCGAGCAGGCTCGCTCCCACAGAAGAGCAGAGCAAAGGCAGATCGACGTACACCACCGCTCTTCACCACTCAACAGGCCGAGCGTTAGCTCGCCTGCAGCCTTTGATCTTGATCCACCCGCCCCCTCGGAAGGCTGAGCGGAGGTGTTCATCCGGGGATGGGCGCGCAGCGCCGTTCGACGCAGTCGAACTCATTGCATGTAGGTCGAAGCGAAGCCGACCGGAGGGCAATGCCCCCGGATGAATATCGCAGCGAAGGAACCCCGAGCCTAAGCGAGGGGCCGGACGTTCGGGGCGAGCGTTTTTTTGGTTACTTTTTTTAGGCGTTTGTAAAAAAAGTGACTCGCCGTAAGGGCGAAACCATAAGCCGCCGTTACCGCAGCAACGGATATGTACACAACACAAAAAAACTAGATCCTGGTCGGCCCAGAGGCCGCCAAGGTCAACACCTAAGAAACATCCAAAGCCAAAGACATGAACTGCCCAATCCGCCCCCGCAACCACCGCTCCGCCGGATCATTGTCATGCACCCCGCTCCAGGCCATCGACAACTGCGCCGCCTCAATCTCGAACGGCGGATCCTCAGCCCGCAACCCACACCCCTCGACCAACGCACACGCCGCATAATCCGGCACGGTGGCGATCATCTCCGTCCCCGCCAGCAACGCCCGCAACCCACTGAACTGCGGCACCCCCAGCACCACACGACGACTACGCCCGACCTTCGCCAGATCCAGATCGATATTGCCGCTCAAGTCACCGGAAAACGACACCATCGCATGGGGCCGTTCGCAGTATTCATCCAGGGTCAGCGGCCCCGGCCGGGTATCACCGCGCAGCACTTTGCAGGGAATATCGCGCAGCTTCTTGCGCTTGGCATTGGCCGGCAGATCCGTGGTGTAACTGACGCCCACCGAGATCTCCCCCGACGCCAGCAACGCCGGCATCAACAGGTAATTGGCCCGCCGCACAACCACGACGATGCCCGGTGCCTCCTCTTGCAATTGACGCAGCAACGGCGGAAACAAACCGAACTCGGCATCGTCCGACAGCCCGATACGGAATACATCGCAACTGGTCGCCGGATCGAACTCCCTGGCCCGGCTGACCGCACCGGAAATGGTGTCCATCGCCGGCTGCAGCTCCTTGAGAATCGCCAGCGCCCGCGCCGTCGGCTCCATGCCGCGACCGTTGCGCAGCAGCAACGGATCGTCGAACAGATCACGTAGTCGCCCCAGCGCGGCGCTCACCGCCGGTTGACCCATGAACAGTTTTTCCGCGACGCGGGTCAGGTTCTTTTCGAACATCAGCGCCTCGAAAATCACCAGCAGATTCATGTCGACGCGACGCAGATCATTACGGTTCATAGGCACGGTTCCCTTGTGTGTTCGGCCAGGCGCGAGGTTGAGAAGTGTGTCTGACTTTACCCAGGCCGTCCCGCGCTTAACGAGGAATTAACAACGATTAACTCGCAAGCCAGAGCCTTCGGGTCCAAAAATGAAGCCTACCGACTCGGACATTTACCATGGCTCACGTTCAGCAAAATGCCGCGCCCGCGCCATTCACGCCTGTGCCAAAGAAAAGCACCGGCGGCCTCAGCCCGCAGCGCGAACGGCTGGTTAAACAACTGATCCTCGAGCGCCTCGGCGACAGCCTGGAAGTCACTGAACTGGCACAGGCGTGCGCCCTCTCGCGCAGTCATTTCTCCCGCGCCTTCAAGTGCAGCACCGGACTCTCGCCGCAGGACTGGATTCGCCGGCAACGCATAACCCTGGCCAAGCAATTGATCCAGTACACCGACATGAGCCTTACGCAGATCAGCCTCGAGTGCGGCTTCTGCGATCAGGCGCACTTCTGCCACCTCTTCACCCGCAGCGAAGGCATCAATCCGTTTGCCTGGCGCTGTCAGATGGTGCGTGGCCTTAAAAGCAAAAGATCACAGCCTTCGGGCATGCACGCTAGCGTGTAGGAGCTGCCGAAGGCTGCGATCTTTTGATCTGGTTTTTTAACCTTTCAAAAACGCCAACAGGTCTGCATTGAGCTGATCCTTGTGGGTGTCCGTCAGCCCATGAGGGGCGCCCGGGTAAATCTTCAGGGTCGAGCCTTTCACCAGTCTGGCCGAGGAGACACCCGCCGCCTCGTAAGGCACGACCTGATCCGCGTCGCCATGCACCACCAGCGTCGGCATGTCGAACTTCTTCAAGTCTTCGGTGAAGTCGGTTTCCGAGAACGCCTTGATGCAGTCATAAGCATTCTTGTGGCCGGCCAGCATGCCTTGCATCCAGAACCAGTCGATCATGCCCTGGGACGGTTTCGCGCCGGGCTTGTTGAAGCCGAAAAACGGCCCGCTGGCGAGGTCGATGTAGAGCTGAGAGCGGTCGGCCAGCGAGGCCTGGCGGATGCCGTCGAACACTTCTAGTGGCAAGCCACCGGGGTTGGCTTCGGTCTTGAGCATCAGGGGCGGCACCGCGGAAATCAGCCCGGCCTTGGCCACGCGGCCGGTGCCGTGGCGACCGATGTAGCGCGCCACCTCGCCACCGCCGGTGGAGAAGCCAAACAGCACCGCGTCTTGCAGGTCGAGTAGCTCGATCAACTGCGCCAGATCGTCGGCGTAATGGTCCATGTCATTGCCCGACCATGGCTGACTGGAACGCCCATGACCGCGACGGTCGTGGGCGATGACCCGATATCCGTTGTTGGCCAGGAAAATCATCTGCGACTCCCAACTGTCAGCGTTCAGCGGCCAGCCGTGGCTGAAGACAATCGGCTGACCGGTGCCCCAGTCCTTGTAGTAAATCTCGACGCCGTCGCGGGTAGTGAAGGTGCTCATGGGTGATGCCTCCTTAACGAGGGTTGGGGGGTGAATCAAACCGGTAGTTGGTTCAGGCGATCGGCCAGGCGCGCCACCCGCTCGCCCAGATGCGCGGCAGTGCAGCGATCCTCGGGAGGCGGCGCATCGTCGGGGGATTGCTCGACATTCGACTGGGCCATGGCGCCCAGTGAGCTGCCCAGGCGATTGAGTTGGCCGTTGAACGCGCCGGTGCCGGAACGCGCCGGCAGCAGGTCGAGGCCGACCCAGATCATCGAGTGCTGCGCGGCGAACACCGCCATCTGCAGCAAAGTGTTGAGTTTGTCGCCGCACAGGCAGCCGGAATTGGTGAAGCCCGCCGCGAGTTTGTCGCGCCAGGGCTGGGCCAGGTAGAACGCAGCCGTGGCCTCCATGAAGCCCTTGAAAGCTGCCGAGGCGCTGCCCATGTAGGTCGGCGCGCCGAAGATGATGGCGTCGGCGTTGTGCAGCCGCGCCCAGTGCTCGTCCACTTCTTCGACCGGGATCAACTGGCAGGTGCTGCCCAGGTGCCGTTCCACACCCGCGGCCACGGCTTCGGCCATGACCCGGGTGTGCCCGTAGCCACTGTGATAGACCACCACCACGTTGCTCATTGCTCTGTCCTTTGTGGGAGCGAGCCTGCTCGCGAAAGCGCTGTGTCAGTCACCGCATAGACTGGATGTGACATTGCCTTCGCGAGCAGGCTCGCTCCCACATCGAGCTGCTCGCGGCTGACTGACATTTCATCCCTGCCTTCAGTGGAAGTTGAAGAAGGAGAGTTTTGGGCGTAGACCGGGCGCGCGACGAGTTAAACGTTGTTAATTTTCCTTGGCGCGCAAAAAGCCCCGGCATGTCATGCCCATCTGTCGCACCCAATGTTTTCGGGACCGACAGCCGCTGGCCGATACACTAGAGTCAAGGCTTGCCCTTTCACTCACCCGGGCGGCACGTTGCGCTGCGTAAAAAACCTGAGGAATATGCTCGTAAACCGCGAACCAGACGGCTGCAGCAGGAGCGACTCGTTGACCCTTTCCCCCGAACAGGCTGTGCATTTCGGCCCCTACCGGGTCTACCCCGGACAACGCCTGGTGATGGAGGCTGACCAGCCCTTGCGCTTGGGCCGGCGCGCCATGGACATCCTGTTGATCCTGCTGGAACACGCCGGCAACGTGGTCAGCAAGCAGCAATTGATCGCCCGGGTCTGGCCCGACAGCGTGGTCGAAGACATCAACCTGCGGGTGCACATGGCCGCGTTGCGCAAGGCGCTCGGCGACGGCCAGGCCGGCCAGCGCTACATCGTCACCGTGGCCCAGCGCGGGTACAGCTTCGTCGCACCGCACTCACGGGAGCAGGTCGAACAACCGCCGGCGCCCGTGGCTTGCACACCGAGCCGGCATAACCTGCCGGTGCGCCGCACACGCATGATCGGCCGGCGGACGCTGGTCGACAATCTGGTGGTGCAACTGCCGCGCCAGCGCTTCATCACCCTCGTCGGTCCCGGCGGCATCGGCAAGACCACCGTGGCCTTGCGAGTCGCCGAGCAAATGATCGGTCGCTACCGGGACGGCATCCGCCTGCTGGACCTGGCCCCGATCAACTGCCCGCTGATGATCAACGGTCATCTGGCGACGTTGCTTGAATTGGCCCTGCACGACGACGAACCCCTGAACGGGCTGGCGGACTGTCTACGCGACAGGCAAATGCTGCTGGTCATCGACAACTGCGAACACCTGGTCGACGCCATCGCCCTGCTCTGCGAAAACATTCTGCGCAGTGCGCCGCACGTGCACATTCTCGCCACCAGCCGCGAAAGCCTGAGGGCCGAAGGCGAATTCGTCCAGCGCCTGGCATCACTCGACTGCCCGCCGCCCATCGCCGTCCTCGACCGTGCCCAGGCCATGACCTTTTCCGCCCTGCAACTGTTTGTCGAGCGGGCCATGGCAAGCCATGACAGCTTTGAACTGACGGACGATGAACTGCCGCTGTTGATCGACATCTGCCACCGACTGGACGGCATTCCACTTGCCATCGAACTGGCGGCGGCGCAAGTGGGCAACTTCGGATTAGCCGGTTTGCTGGCGCAGTTGCAAAGCAGTTTCCGGGTGTTGACCCAGCCCTGCCAGACGCCCCCGGCACGCCATCAGACCCTGCGCGCGACACTGGACTGGAGCTTCGAGCTGCTCAACGCCTGCGAAAAGACCTGCCTGCGCCGACTGAGCGTGTTTCGCGGCGGCTTCACCCTGGAGTCCGCAGCGGCGGTGATTGTCGGCGAACACATCGAACCTCGCGAAGTCTTCGGCTCGATCACCCAACTGGTCGCCAAGTCCCTGTTGAACGTGGAGGTGGGCGATGAGGATGTCTACTACCGTCTGCTCGATACCACCCGCAGCCATGCGCTGGAAAAACTCGCGCAAAGCTCCGACCTGCCCGGCACACGGGTGCGCCATGCCGAGCGTTGCCTGGCGCTGATGCAACAGGCGCAGGACCAATGGGAGAACACCTCGACCGGCCTGTGGCTCGAGCGCTATGGCCGGACCCTGGAGGACATCCGCGCGGCCCTCGACTGGGGTCTGCACGGGCAGGGGCCGCAGGCACTGGCGATACGCCTGGCCGCGACGTCCACGCCCCTGTGGCAGGAGCTGTCACTGCTCAAGGAACACGGCGGTTATGTGCGCAAGGCCCTGGCCCTGCTCGAGCAGTCTGCCGAGCCGTGCCCGCGTTTGCAGATGACCCTCAAGCTGGCCCTGGGCAGTGCCTGTTACCACGCTCAAGGCGCGAGCGCCGAAACCGTTGGCGCCTTTGTCAGCGCCAGAACCCTGGCCAGGCAACTCAACGATGTGGCCGGTCAACTGCGGGCGATTTCCGGCCACCTGGCGGTCAATCTCAGTTGCGGCCAATACCAGATGGCCCTGCAACAGAGCCGGCAATTCGATCAACTGGGGCTGCATGACGACGCCCTGTTATCCCTGAGCACGCATCGATTGCGGGTGCTTGCCCTGCATTTTTCCGGCGACCAGCAACAGGCCGGGGAGCAGGCCGAACAGGTACTGCAACGCATGGCCCACAGTGGTCATCTCAACCGGTTCACCCATGGCTTCGGCGTGCAATACGACCAGAGTGTCGCGGCGCTGACTATCCAGGCGCGCATCCTCTGGCTGCGAGGCCAACCGGAACAGGCCTGGCGCGCAGCCCGGCAGGCGCTGGACATCGCGTTGCAGATCAACCACGGCACGTCGATCTGCTACACCCTGGCGCTCGCCGGCTGCCTGATCGCCTACTACAACGGTGACACCCGCAGCGCCCGCGAACTCCTGCGCCTGCTGCTGCAACAGGCGCAGAAACACTCGGTCCTGCTGTTCCATACCTGGGCGCAACACTACGCGCGGGTGATCGGCGGCGTCGATGTCGCGCCCGCCAGGCAACGAAGTGTCGGATTGATCAAAGACATCATGGTCACGCTGGATTCCACCTGCGTCGATGACGACTTGCTCGAACGTGCGCAAAACGGCGCGGCGGGCTGGAGCACGGCAGAGATACTGCGGGCCAGGGCCGAGACGCTGCTGGCAACGGAGTGTCCGGCCAATGCCGCGATGGCTGAAACCGTGCTGCTCAAGGCACTCGACGTGGCAAAAACCCAGGGTGCCCTGACCTGGGAGCTGCGCAGCGCCACCTCGCTGGCGCAACTATGGCAGCGTCAGGGTCGCCACCAACGGGCGCATGCATTGCTGGCGCCGGTCTACCAGCGCTTCACCGAAGGTTTTGCCACGCCGGACCTGAAGGCCGTGCGCCACTTACTCGGTGAGTTGCATTGCCACTTGCCGGTCTGAAAGCCGGGGCGTTTGACTGACGTAACCGGCATAACGCATTTCAAGGGTGCGCAGCTCACCGCTGAGTTCGAGCTTTTCCAGGGCGTAGGTGCGGGTGGTATTGAGAAAGCGGTAACGGATCACCCCGCCGCCCTGCTCCAGGGACAGCAGTGATTTGAGTGCGAGGTTGTCCAGCACGTCGGCCAGCTCGGCGACCGGTAACGCGTCGCCACTGATCACGCCTATCGCGGCATCCTGGGTGAAGGCCATCTTGAATACCGCCAAACGCTGCAACACGGATTGTTCCAGCGGATTCAACCGTTCGTAGCTCCAGTCCAGTGCAGCCTTGAGCGTCTGGTGCCGGGGGACGGCCGTGCGGCGGCCTTGGGACAGCAACTGAAAACAGTTATCGAGTTGCGCCTGCAACCCCACCAGCGCCAGCGCATCGATTTGCGCCGCCGCCAATTCAATCGCCAGCGGCAGGCCGTCGAGGCGCCGGCAGATTTCCCGTACGGCCTTGAGGTCCTGTTCGCGCAAGGTGAAGCCTTGCTGGCGGGCACGGGCACGGCTGACAAACAACTGTACTGCCGAATAGCCCATGACCTCGGCAACACTGCGCAGCGCTGACGTCGGCGGCACCGCCAGCGGTGGCAGACGCAACACGGTTTCGCCCGCGGCCTTGAGCGGCTCGCGACTGGTGGCGAGGATCGACAGTCGCGGCAGCGATTGCAGCAGAGTCTCGACCAACGTACGGCAGCGCTCGAGCAGATGTTCGCAGTTGTCCAGGACCAACAAGGCATGCCGCTGCGCCAGTGTTTCCAGCGTGGTGCCGTCCTTCAGCTGGAGGGTTCGTGTGAGGTGATCGGTCACTTGCGCCGGGTCATCGATCGCCGCCAGGTCCACCAGCCAAACGCCGTGCCGATAGTGCTGCAACAACAGTTCGGCCACGCGCAAGGCCACGGTGGTCTTGCCGATCCCGCAAGGCCCGACCAGGGTCATGAATCGCCGCACCGGCAACTGCCGCACCAGGCTGCCGACAAGGGCATCGCGCCCGGAGATCGACGTGAGCCGGGCCGGCAAGTTATGCAGGGGCTTTTGTACGGTCTGGCTCGGGAACGCTACGGGTTCCGGCAAGTGCTGCACCGGGGCGACAAAACTATAGCCGCGCTGGGGAATGTTGACGATGTAGCACTGACCGTTCTGCCCGTCGCCCAAGGCCCGACGCAGGGCAGCGATGTGCACGCGCAGGTTGATCTCTTCGACCACGGAGCGCGGCCAGACCTGCGCAATCAACTCGTCCTTGCTGACCACCGAGCCCGCGTGTTCGACCAACACCTGCAACACGTCAAGGGCGCGGCCGCCCAGGCGCAGCGGTCGATCGCCCTCCAGCACCAGTCGCTGACTGAGGTGGAAAGCGTAGGGTCCGAATTGCAGCACCGCTTCGTTGCTGACATCTCTGAGGCTGTTCATGGGCAGTCACTCGCGGGAAACCTGATCTGGCACGTGAGTCCATCCAGGCTCCGCACCTTCCTTGCAATGAGTTACCTCGTATCTTGGCAGTCCTCGGTGACGGTACAACCGCCGCGGGGGGAGCGTAACGGCCATTGCGGTGCGCAAAACGGACACGCGCCCTAGCTGAACTGCTCGCGGTATTGAGTCGGGGTCAGGCCAAGCTTTTCACTGAACAGAAAACGCATGTGCCGCACGCTGCCGAAGCCGCTTTTGAAGGCCACGGTCTTGAGCGGCAACTCGGTGGTTTCCAGCAGGTTCCTGGCGCAATCGATGCGCGCGCTTTGCACAAACTCCATTGGCGTCATGTTCACCTCCCGGGCAAAAACCCTGGTGAAATGCCGCGGGCTCATGCTGGCCAGGCTCGCCATGCGCTCGATGCTGAAGGGCTCGTCGAGGTGTTCGAGCACGTGGTTCTGCACGCGGGTAATCGGCGTTTCGTGAGGCGCCACCGCCGCCATCAACGGGCTGAACTGTGCCTGCCCGCCCTGACGCTTCATCACCACCAGCAACACCTTGGCCACGTCCTGGGCGACTTTTTTGCCGTGGTCCTGCGCCACCACCGACAACGCCAGGTCGATCCCGGCGGTGACACCGCCGGAAGTGATCAGGTTGCGGTCCTGGACAAAGATCTGGTCGGTCTCGACGGTCGCCTTCGGAAAGCCCTTGATCAGCCGCTCGGTGTAATGCCAGTGGGTGGTGACGCGATAGCCGTCGAGCAAGCCCGCATGCCCCAACACGAACGCCCCGGTGCAGATCGAGCCGTAACCGGCGGACCGGCTGACGTTGTGCCTGAGCCAGTCGAGCAAAGGCGGATGCTTTTCGTTGTAGGCACCGGGACCACCAGGTACCAGCAGCAAATCAAAACCTTCGCAGGCCTGATCGATGTGCCGGTCGGCCTGCACGCTCACGCCGTTGGACGCCCGTAGCGCGCCGGGCTCGGTGCCGATGGTCGTCAGCACATAGTGATCGTCGGGTTTCAGATAACGATTGGCGATGGAAAACACTTCCATCGGCCCGGCCATATCGAGCAGGAGAAAGTCGGGAAACAGCACCATTGCCACGGTTTTCATGGATTGGAATTCACTGGGTTCAAATTGAGTCGGTCCGCCAAACACCTGGACCTTGTGGGAGCGAGCCTGCTCGCGAAAGCGGTGTATCAGCCAACGTTGATAGCGACTGACACGACGCCTTCGCGAGCAGGCTCGCTCCCACAGGGCCTGCGCCCGGCATCAGGGAGTGCTGTGCATTATGGCCAAACACAAGCCAGACGCAGAAAAAAATAGCTGATTCACTTCCAGATACTGTCAACTACAACGAGACAGTATTTCAATTTTCACCTACTTATTGCACAAACCAGTAAACATTAACCTTCTCCTCACTCGGACGAATTCACGTCCCCACAGGAGATTTCATCATGCTGACTCTTCGCAAAGCTTCGGATCGTGGCCTGGCCAATCACGGCTGGTTGAAGTCGTTCCACACCTTTTCCTTCGCCAACTACCGCAACCCGAAAGAGCAGGGTTTTTCCGACCTGTTGGTGATCAACGACGACCGCGTCGCCGCCGGCAAAGGCTTCGGCCAGCACCCGCATCGCGACATGGAGATCTTCTCCTATGTGCTTGAGGGTGCCCTGGAACACAAGGACACCCTGGGCACCGGTTCGGTGATCCGCCCCGGCGATGTGCAACTGATGAGCGCTGGCAGCGGCGTGGCCCACAGTGAGTTCAACCACTCCAGCACACGGCCGGTGCACTTTCTGCAGATCTGGATCGTGCCCGACGTCAGCGGCGCCAAACCGCGCTATCAGCAGGAGCACTTCAGCACCCAGAAAAAACGCGGGCGCCTGCAACTGATCATCTCGCCGGACGGCGCCAAGGGGTCGCTGAAGGTGCGTCAGGATGCACGGGTGTATGCCGGCCTGATCGACGGCCAGGAAAGCGCCACCCTGGAACTGGCCGCCAACCGTTATGCCTACGTGCACGTGGCCCGGGGCAGCGTCGAACTCAACGGTCTGTTGTTGCAGGAAGGCGACGGTGTGCGGGTCCGTGATGAACAGGCGCTGACCTTGAGCAACGGCGTGGACGCTGAAGTATTGGTCTTCGACCTGCGCCCGCAGGAACTGCCGGAAATGCCATGACGGATCCCTGTGGGAGCGAGCCTGCTCGCGAAGGCGGAGTGTCAGACGACATCACTGTTGAATGACCTATCGCTTTCGCGAGCAGGCCCGCTCCCACAGTCCCCCTGATAACGGGCCCGATAGCGCCCCGGACTTTCCCCGGTCCACTTCTTGAATGCCCGATGGAAGGCGCTGGGCTCCTGGAAGCCCAGCCGCTCGGCGATATCGCTGATGCTCGCGTCGCTCTGACGCAATTGCTCAAAGGCCACGCCACGCCGTACTTCGTCCTTGATCTCCTGATAGGAACAGCCTTCACGCTCCAGTTTGCGGCGGAAGGTGCTGGGACTCAGGTGCTGTTCCAGGGCAAAGGCCTGCAACGTCGGCCATTCACTGTAGTGACTGCCGCGCAAGCGCTGATGAACCTGCGAGGCCAGGCCATGCTGGTTACGGAAGCGGATCACCAGCCATTGCGGCGCGGTGCGCAGGAACACTTTCAGCGACGCCAGGTCCTGAACCACCGGCAGGCGCAGGTAATGGCTGGCAAATTCGATTTCAGTACGCTCGGCACCGAAGGTCAGGTTGGGGCCCCAAAGCAGGCGGTCGTCACTCAGCGACAGGCGCGAATGGCGGAAGTCCGCACGGTCAATGGGAATGCGCCGCCCGCCCAGCCAGCACAGCAGACTGATCATCAACACCAGGAAAGTTTCTTCACCAAACCGGCTGGCATCGTTGTCCTTCGAACGGGTCTGCAGGCTGATGACCGCACGTTTGCCCCGCACGGCCAGCGAGCCACGAAAGTCGCGCAGGAACAGCCCGAAGTTGGCCAGGCACTGACGCATGGCCTTGTGCAGATCGGGTTCCTGAATCAGGGCGCGGCAAATCAGGGCGAAACTGCCCGGCGGCATGCCATGGGAATCGAGCCCGAAAAACTCGTCGTCGAGCTCGCGGATCTGAATCAGCCACAACGCCGCAAACGCGTTGGCCGGCACCCGCGCCGTGGGTTGTTGCATGACCGCCGGATCAATGCCCGCCTGTTCGAGCACGGCCGTCACGCGCTGCGGATCGTCCCTCAGCCCATGGATCATTGCCTGCACGAAATAGGCGGCAACCGAGTCCTTTTCCCGCATTGGTTCGCTTCTCTCTCATCACCCGAATGGCAAAAAACATCAGTGCCGTTGAACAGTTTTGGCATAGGACAACCGCCCTGCCGGCTCTAGACTCGCGGCAATAGTACGCCTTCGGCCGCAATCGCGGCCAAGGTATCGCAGGGTTTGATCGAAGGACGGAAAATGAATCTGCAAAACATCGGTGTAATCGGCGCAGGCACCATGGGCAACGGCATCGCACAAGTCTGTGCCATGGCCGGTTTCAACGTGACCCTGCTCGACATCTCTGAAAGCGCGTTGCAAAAAGCCGTCGCGACGGTCGGTAAAAACCTGGACCGGCAGATCGCCAAGGAAACCCTGACGCCAGAGCAGAAACAGGCCACCCTCGACAAAATCCGCACCAGCACCGATTACAGCGTCCTGCATGACGCGCAACTGGTCATCGAAGCGGCCACTGAGAATCTCGACCTGAAACTGCGTGTGCTGCAACAGATCGCCGCGCAAGTCAGCAGCGAATGCGTCATTGCCTCCAATACCTCGTCGCTGTCGATCACCCAACTGGCCGCCAGTGTCAGCCAGCCAGAGCGCTTCATCGGCCTGCATTTCTTCAACCCGGTGCCGGTAATGGGCCTGATCGAAGTCATCCGCGGCCTGCAAACCAGTGACGCGACCCACCAACTGGCGCTGGACATGGCGACCACCCTCGGCAAAACCGCGATCACCGCCGGCAACCGTCCGGGCTTCGTGGTCAACCGGATCCTGGTGCCGATGATCAACGAGGCGATCCTGGTGTTCCAGGAAGGCCTGGCCAGCGCCGAAGACATCGACGCCGGGATGCGCCTGGGCTGCAACCAGCCTATCGGCCCGTTGGCCCTGGCGGACCTGATTGGCCTGGATACCCTGTTGTCGATCCTCGAAGCCTTCTATGACGGATTCAACGACAGCAAATATCGCCCGGCGCCGTTGCTCAAGGAAATGGTCGCTGCCGGTTACCTGGGGCGCAAGACGGGGCGCGGCTTCCATGCCTATGCCTGAGCGTTGCTCGCGCTTTGCCGAGTACCGGGACAAGGTCCTGGAGCTGTTTGCCTGCAAGGGGTTCGGCCAGGTCGGCATGCGTGAGCTCGCGACGTGCCTGGGGCTCTCCCCAGGCTCGCTGTATCACCATTACCCCAGCAAACAGCATCTGCTGCTGGACCTGATCGAGGAGTTCTACGAGGAGCTGCTGGCCACTCTGGGGCGCATCCAGCAAAAAGCGCCCGGCAAACGCGACAAACTCAACGGCCTGATCCGCGCCCATCTGAATCTGCACCGGGAGATGCCTTGGCATTTCCGCCTGGTGGAGCGCGACAGCGGTTGCCTGAATGAAGAGCAACAGGCTCGGGTCCGGCAACTGCGCGAGCAATACGAACGCACGTTGCTGAAGATGCTCGGTGCGAAGTCGCGTTTCAGCGAGCAAGGCCTGCTGGCCGCCGGGCATGCCATTGGCGCGCTGCTCAACAGCGCCCCCAGCTGGCTGACGCCCCATGTGCTGGACGAGCAGGAACGTGAGGAACTGCTGGAAAGCATGGTCAGCGGCGCCATCGAGCGTGTGCTGGCGCCGCGGCGTGTGCCGGAGGCGATAAGCCTCGCCCGCCCTATGGAAAAAACATCTAAAGAAACACAAGCTCCGACAAAGATTTAGCGCTTTGCTTGTCGGCTCGACACAATCGGAATTCGCCGAAAAAACCGGCGTCCAAACCGATGTATGTACTCGAGCACCTGGAGCCGACCATGAAAATCAATCCCTACCTTATCTTCAACGGCGACTGCAAAGCCGCCTTCACGTTCTACGCGACGTGCCTGCAAGGCCAGATCGAAGCCATGTTGACCTTTGGTGAAACCCCTGCCGGTGAGCATTTCCCCAAGGATCTACACAACCTGATCATCCATACCCGCCTGATCGTGGGCGATCAGGCGATCATGGGGTCGGACACCACACCGGATCGCCCCGTCGATAAAATGAGTGCCTGCTCGATTTCACTCAACGTCGACAGCATTGCCGAGGCCGAACGGGTGTTCAAAGCACTGGCGGACGGTGGCAGTGTGCAGATGCCCCTGGAAACCACGTTCTGGGCGGCGCGCTTCGGTATGCTCGTCGACCGTTTTGGTGTGTCGTGGATGGTCAATTGCGAAAAGGATCAGTGAACAGCCTTTGTCGATCGACAGAAATAAAGGCACAAAAAAGCCCAACCTGAAAAGGTTGGGCTTTCTGGCAACTCCCGGCCTGTCTGCTACCGTCAACTTGCCACATCGATAGCCGCGAACCAGAGGAGCAAACCCGCTATGCCAGCCCATGACCTGTCCTGGCCCACCCGTTTCAAACGCTTGCTCCTGGAGCCTATGCCCACGGACCGCTTTGGGCTCGCGACGTGACGACCATCGAGGGACGCAAGCTCAAAGGCATCGTGATCAAGTACCGGTAGATATCTCCCCCCGGAAGGCAGCATCAACGGAGGTTGAATTTGAATGACCTGGTGATCGCCCTCATCGTTTTCGCCTGCCTGTCCGCCAGCGCACTGCTGGGCTCGTACGTGAGGGAGCGGTTACCGAGCCAACATCTGAGCGATGACTCCGTAGCGGTGCTGAAGCTGGGCACCGGCCTCATCGCAACGATGTCGGCGCTGGTCCTCGGCCTGCTCGTTTCCTCTGCCAAAGGCACCTTCGATACGGCCAATGCCGAGCTGGAGGGCGCGGCGGCGAAAGTGATTCAATTCGACCGTTTGCTGGCCCGCTATGGCCCCGATACCCAGGGCATCCGTACCGAGCTGAAGCACAACTACGCCGAAGTCACCCAAGTGCTCGCGACCCGCGATCGCCGTCAGATTGCACAACTCGACAGCCCCGAAGTGATCCGTCGTTCCGAAGACCTGCAACGCCAGGTCGAGTCACTGACGCCTGGCAACGATGATCAGCGCTCGTTCAAAGCCAAGGCATTGCAAGACATGGACGCCGTGTTTGCCGCCCGCTGGCTGACACTGCTGCAGTCCAATCAATCGATTCCACCGGTGATGCTGGTGATCCTGGTGACGTGGCTGGGGATTATCTTCGGCTCATTCGGGCTGTTCGCACCCCGCAACGGGACCATTGTCGTCGTATTGCTGATGTGTGCCCTGTCGACGGGGGCAACCATCTTGCTGGTGGAGGAACTCAATCGACCGCTTGATGGTTTTATCTGTGTGTCGCTGGATCCGCTGGAGCACACATTGGAGCGGTTGGGGCAGTAGTTTGAATTTCCGACGGACAAAAACAAAACCCCAACTGCTTTCGCAATTGGGGTTTCGGAATTTAATCTTGACGATGACCTACTCTCACATGGGGAAACCCCACACTACCATCGGCGATGCATCGTTTCACTTCTGAGTTCGGGATGGGATCAGGTGGTTCCAACGCTCTATGGTC
>NZ_NIRS01000003.1 GCF_002934665.1 Pseudomonas laurylsulfatiphila
AAGTTTTCAAGGAATCCTTAACAACTTCAACCACTTGCGCTTTCGATCTCTCGTCAGCGGGAGGCGAATTCTACAGCGTTACTCGCTGCTGTCAACACCTCTTTTTCAACTTCCTTTACGCTTCGATGACCTGAAGCAACCCGCTGTCGAAAACTGCGTAACTCTTTGTTTACCAAGGAGTTTTCC
This sequence comes from Pseudomonas laurylsulfatiphila, assembly GCF_002934665.1. Lineage (GTDB taxonomy): Bacteria > Pseudomonadota > Gammaproteobacteria > Pseudomonadales > Pseudomonadaceae > Aquipseudomonas > Aquipseudomonas laurylsulfatiphila. The sequence goes on from NZ_NIRS01000003.1 coordinate 187, forward strand.
GTTTCGACTGCGCCGGAAGTGGGGCGAATTATAGGCCTCCAGAATCTGCCGTCAAGCACTGATTCAGGTTTTCTACCGATATGTGCAAAAACACTGCTTATATATAGACGCGCCTGCGGGGAATGCGCAGTATATTGCCCAACACAAACAGAAACACCCTTGATTCCCATATTTCGGACGATGCCACGTAATGAATGATCAGCCTCGCAGCCTGGCCTCTACCCTGTTCTCGGTTGGGCTGCTGCTCATAGCCATGGCGTCGATCCAGTCCGGAGCTTCCCTGGCCAAAAGCATGTTCTCCGTTGTCGGCCCCCAGGGGACGACAACATTACGGCTGATTTTTGCCAGTGTGATCATGATGCTGATACTGCGTCCATGGCGGGCAAAGCTCACCGCAAGGTCCCTGCGCACCGTCATCGTCTACGGGATGGCACTGGGCGGCATGAACTTCCTCTTCTATATGTCATTGCAAACCGTACCGCTGGGCATCGCGGTGGCGCTTGAGTTCACCGGCCCATTGGCCGTGGCGATCTACGCCTCGCGTCGCGCGATCGACTTTTTGTGGATCGCCCTGGCCGCCGTCGGCTTGCTGCTGCTGATACCGACTGGAGAAGCGAGCGCAGGAATTGATCTGGTAGGCGCCGGTTATGCCTTGGGGGCGGGGGTCTGCTGGGCACTGTACATTCTGTTCGGGCAAAAAGCGGGGGCCGATAATGGCGTGCAAACCGCCGCCCTAGGGGTAATGATCGCAGCACTCTTCGTAGCCCCTATCGGTATTGTCCATGCGGGTTCCGCTTTGCTGACCCTATCATTGATCCCTGTAGCCCTCGGCGTCGCCGTCTTGTCCACCGCCCTCCCCTACACCCTGGAGATGGTCGCCCTGACCCGCATGCCTGCCAGAACCTTCGGTACGCTGATGAGCATCGAGCCCGCCTTCGGCGCGTTATCAGGCTTACTGTTCCTACATGAATACCTCTCGCTGTCGCAGTGGATGGCAATCATGTGCATCATCCTGGCCTCCGTCGGTGCAACCATGACCATGGGCAATGCCACCAGGCCAGCAGTCGCGACAGATTGATAGCCGATATGACGCAGGTCTGGTATTTGCCGCTCAATTAAGCCATGTTTAGCCCCGCACCCAGAGTCATGCCATGGACAATTTCAGATAGGGATATCGCTACGCTTCAAGCGAAAGCGAATGCAGCCAGACCCGGGCACAAGATCCGGGGACGCTATAAGGACAGTAATGAAACGATTTTTGATGCTGGTCGCCGTACTTGCAATTGCGGGCTGCGCAGCGACATCCGACACACAGATCAAGCACGGCAGGAAAGGCCTACACATCAACTGTTCCGGACTGTCTTCGTCCTGGGACAAATGCTACGCCAGCGCTGCCAACTCCTGCGCACCCAAGGGGTACAAGGTCATCGCCAAGTCGGGAGACGCCGTGGAAGAGCCCGGTGATTATCCGTTTGGCCTCAACCCCGCGGGCTATACCAGCCGCAGCATGATTGTCATCTGCAAATAGGCAGGGCCGTCGCGTCAGGTTCCCGAACTTGCGATCTGACGGCCGATCTCCTCGTAGCTGGACTTCAGCACCGTGCGCTGGACATCCGGGCTAGCCAACATGCGTGCCACGACCAACGCGCCAATGCATTGCGACAGAATTGCCCACGCCAGGCTGTCGCTTTGCAGCACACCCGCCCAACTTTCCTGAAGGCGACAAATCCAGTGCTCTGCCTGTTGGCGGACACTCACATCGGAACGGGCAATTTCCGCCCCCAATGCCGGTAACGCACAACCAGTTTCCGCATTCTCGACGTGAGACATGCTCAGGTACATTTTCAGGCAGCGCTCAAGCTTGTCACGGTCCTGCCCTTCGCCCAGTCGCGCCAGACTTTGACCCAATTCACGTTCGACAATGGTTGCGAACAACTCGTCTTTCGACGAGAAGTGACTGTAGAAGGCCCCACCACTCAAGCCAATGGCTTTCATCAGGCCGTCTACACCCACCGTGGAAAAACCGGACTTCTTGGCCGACAACGCGCTGCTTTCCAGCAGCTTTTGCCTGGTTTCCAGCTTGTGACTGGCCGAATAACGCATTGCCCTTCCCCCTGAATTGCTCACCTTGACGTCCGTCAAATCATAGCATAACGTTCGTTTAGTTAACGATCGTTTACCAAAGGGATCCACCCATGAATAACAAGAAGGTCGTATTGGTCGTCGGTGCAGGTGATGCCACGGGCGGCGCCATTGCCAAGCGGTTTGCCCAGGAAGGGTTTGTCGCCTGCGTCACTCGCCGCAGCGCGGACAAGCTCCAGCCACTGGTGGAGGCCATCAAGGCTGATGGCGGCGAGGCCCACGGGTTTGCCTGCGATGCACGTAAAGAAGAAGACGTGATCGCGCTGGTCGAGCAGATCGAAAGCCAGCTCGGCCCCATCGAAGCATTTGTCTTCAACATCGGCGCCAACGTGCCGTGCAGCATTCTCGAAGAAACCGCCCGCAAGTATTTCAAGATCTGGGAAATGGCCTGTTTTTCCGGTTTTCTCAATGCCCGTGAAGTGGCCAAGCGCATGGCCAGGCGCCAGCGCGGCACGATCCTGTTCACCGGTGCCACTGCCGGCATGCGTGGTGCTGCCGGGTTCGCCGCATTTGCGGGTGCCAAGCATGGCATTCGGGCATTGGCGCAAAGCATGGCCCGGGAACTCGGGCCGATGAACATTCACGTTGCCCATGTCATCGTCGATGGCGCCATCGATACTGATTTCATCCGTGAAAGTTTCCCCGAGAAATACGCTACCAAGGATCAGGATGGCATCCTCAATCCCGAGCATATCGCTGAAAACTATTGGTACCTGCACAGCCAGCCCCGCGATGCCTGGACCTTCGAGCTGGACCTTCGCCCCTGGAGCGAACGCTGGTAATCGCCCACACACAACAATAAGACGAGCGCCTTGAACATGAGCAAAACCGTGGAGTTCTACTTCGACCTCGGCAGCCCCGCCACCTATCTGGCCTATACCCAGCTACCGAAGATTTGCGCACAGACCGATACCCGGCTGGTCTACATTCCGTTCTTGCTGGGCGGCGTATTCAAAGCCACCGGCAATGCTTCTCCGGCGACTATTCCGGCCAAGGGCCGCTACATGTTTCAGGACCTGGACCGCTACGCCAAACGCTACGGCGTGCCCCTCAAATTCAATCCGCACTTCCCGATCAACACCTTGATGCTCATGCGCGCCGTAACGGGCATGCAATTGCGCCACCCGGAACGCTTTGCCGCCTTCCTCGATTGCCTGTTCAAGGCCATCTGGGTAGAGGGCCGCAACCTGGACGAACCGGCAACCGTCGCGGCAGTGCTCAGCGAAAACGGCTTCAACCCACAGGAAGTGCTGGCCCTGACCGCCGATGAAGAAATCAAGACGGCGCTCAAGGACAACACCGAAAAAGCCGTACAGCGAGGCGTATTCGGAGCTCCGAGCATGTTTGTCGACAACCAGCTGTACTTCGGCCAGGATCGACTGGACTTCGTGCTCGAAGCCCTGAGTTAGACCTCGATGACCAACCGCCCCTTTGCCGCTCCCGACAAGAGCAGTGCATGGGCGGTTTCTGCCGATTCCAGCGTCACCAGGTGCGGATCAAGGGCAATGCGCAGAGCAACAGTTCCGAGGCGATCCGCGAACTGGTGCTGGGGGGATTGGGGATTGCGCTGTCGCCGGTGTGGTTGTTCAGCGAGGATCTGAAAGCCGGGAGAGTGACGGCGATTCTTCAGGACTACACAGCACAGTCGCTACCGATTCATGCCGTGTCCCCGGCGAATCGTCGCCAATCCGCCAGGGTCAAAGCCTTTGTCGACTACATGAGCCGGGCGCTGGAGACAGCGCCCGAACTGAAAGCAATCAAATAGCCGCGGTACGAGTGTTCAGCCATTCAAGGGCCGCACCCTCGACCAATGGGCTCAGGCGTTCGCGCACTTCGGCGTGGTAGGCGTTGAACCACTGCTTTTCGTCTTCGGTCAGCAGCGTGGTTTCCAGGCAACGAGTGTCGATCGGGCACAGGGTCAGCGTTTCGAACTTCAGGAACTCACCGAATTCGCTTTTGCCTGCTTCACGGTTCATCGCCAGGTTCTCGATCCGCACACCCCAACGGCCCGGACGATAGGTGCCCGGCTCAATGGACGTGATCATGCCCGGTTGCATCGCCGTTTGCGGGGCAGGTGCAGCCTGATAGGCGATGACTTGCGGACCTTCATGAACGTTGAGGAAGTAACCGACGCCATGACCGGTGCCGTGACCGTAGTCGACACTTTCCGCCCAGATCGGCGCACGGGCGATGGCATCGAGCAGCGGCGACAGAATGCCTTTCGGGAACTGCGCGCGGGACAAGGCAATCACGCCCTTGAGCACACGGGTGCAATCGCGCTTTTGCTCATCGGTCGGGGTGCCCACCGCAACCATCCGCGTGATGTCAGTGGTGCCGCCCAGGTACTGGCCGCCGGAGTCGATCAACAGCAGACCGTCCCCTTCGATGACCGCGTGTTCCTCTTCAGTGGCGTGGTAGTGCGGCATCGCGCCATTGGCGTTGTAGGCGGCAATGGTATTGAAGCTCAGCGACACGTAATCCGGACGGCGCTCACGGGCGGCGGTGAGTTTTTCGTCGATGGTCAGTTCGGTGATGCGCTCACGGCCCAGCGCCGAGTCCAGCCAGGCGAAGAATTCGCACAGCGCTGCGCCGTCCTGCTCCATGGCCTGGCGGATGTGTTCGGCGTCGGCCAGGCTTTTTTGCGATTTGGCCAGGGTGGTCGGGTTCAGGCCTTCGATCAGTTTCACCCCGCTGTCGAGGTTGTCCAGCAACCCCGCCGTGACCCGCGCCGGGTCGACTTGCAGGCTCGCGCCGCTCGGCACGGCGCGCAGTGCGGCGGCGACTTCGCTGTAATCGCGCAAGGTCACGCCGTCCTGTTCAAGGATGGCGCGCAGTTCGGCACTGACTTTGCTCAGGGCGACAAACAGCGTGGCCTGTTGCTGATTGATCAAGGCGAAGGAAACGAATACCGGGTTGAACGACACGTCGCCGCCACGCAGGTTGAACAGCCAGGCGATGTCATCGAGGGTAGCGATGAAATGCCAGTCGGCACCGCGGGCCTGAAGGGTTTCACGCAGTTTGGCGAGTTTTTCGCCACGGCTGACGGTCGCCTGTGGAGGCAAGTGCTGATAGATCGGTTCGTTCGGCAGGCTTGGGCGGTCGCTCCAGACTCCGCCAAGCAGGTCGATGTCGGTGCGCAGACGGGCGCCACGCTCTTCAAGTTTAGCGCCCAGGGTCCGTGCAGACGCCACGGCCATGACCGCGCCATCGACCGCGACAACGCCACCCTCGGGGGTTTGCTCGGCCAGCCATTCCAGTGGCCCGGGTTGACCCGGTTGCAGCTTGACCAGGTCAATGCCGCTGCCCTTGAGTTCCTTGGTCGCCTGCTCCCAGTAACGGCTGTCGGCCCAGACGCCGGCAAAATCCGGGGTCACGATCAGGGTGCCGACCGAGCCATGGAAACCCGACAACCACTGGCGCCCCTGCCAGTAACCCGGCAGGTATTCGGACAGGTGTGGGTCGGCCGACGGCACCAGCAAGGCGTGTATGCCCTCCCGGCTCATCAGTTCGCGGGTTTGCGCCAGGCGCCGGGGCACCGATCCATTGATCGAAAGCTGCGTATTCATCGTGTCTCCTGCTAACCACTTCATCATTATTGTTGAGTGCCGATCAACGTCGGCGCTTCGTCGCCCTATTGCCAGAATGCCGGAGCACTGGCGCAGGCTGCCTTGATCAGTTGAACCGCCTGGTCGATGTCCTGCTCGGTGGTAAAACGCCCGAGGCTCAAGCGGATGGTGCGGCTGGCCGAGCGGGCATCGTGCCCCAGGGCCAGCAGCACATGGGATGGAGTATTGCTCGCGGAGTTGCAGGCCGAGGTCGCGGAAAACGCGATCGAGGCCAGCAACGCCGCCGGGTTGAATTCGCCTTCTGCGAAGGTCAGGCTAAGGGTATGGGGAATGCGCCGGATCGGGCTGCCGTTGAGACGCACGCCGGGAATGTCCTGCAATTGCTCGAGCAAGCGTTCACGCAATCGCACGATGGTGGCTTTCTCTTCATCGAACGCAGCCGCCGCCAGCGCAAAGGCCGAGCCCATGGCCACGATCTGATGGGTCGCCAGGGTACCGGAACGTAGACCGCCCTCATGCCCGCCGCCATGGATCTGTGCCTGCAATCGTTGTTGGGCACGCGGACCGACGTACAACGCACCGATGCCTTTGGGGCCGTACAGTTTATGCGCGGAAAACGACATCAGGTCCACCGTCCACTGCCCGAGGTCGATCGCCACTTTGCCCGCGCCCTGTGCGGCGTCGACATGGAACAACGCCCCGCGTTCACGCACAACCTGACCGATGGCGGGAATATCGTTGAGCGTCCCCAGTTCGTTGTTGACCAGCATCAGCGACACCAGGAAGGTGTCTTCGCGCATGGCTTCGCTGACCGCTTGCGCAGTGATCAGCCCATCGGCATCCGGCACCAGGTACGTCACGGCGACACCGGCATCCTGCAGTTGCCTGGCGGTATCGAGAATGGCCTTGTGTTCGATCTGGCTGGTGATGATGTGGCCACCGCCAGTGCCGCGGCCCTGGGCTACGCCTTTGAGCGCGAGGTTGTTGGATTCGGTGGCGCCTGAGGTCCAGACGATCTGTTCAGGTGTCGCGCCGACCAGTTCGGCGACCTGGCGTCGCGCCTGCTCCACCGATTGCCGGGCCTGTTGGCCGAAAACATGAGAGCTTGAGGCCGGGTTGCCGAAATTGCCGGTAAAACCCAGACACTCGACCATCACCTTGATGACCCGCTCATCCACCGGCGTGGTGGCGGCGTAATCGAAATACAACGGACGTTTGTTCATAAAAGACTCGCAGAGCGTGTTCCGGGATCAGGAAGCTCGTGACTGTAAACGGCAAAGCGCAGCCTTGTGAGCTGCGCGCTGTTTTCAGAACGTTACCAATACCTGATCGGATGCCGTTAAAGAAGGACTACTTCATTTAATAGTGCGTAGGAACGCTCCTGAAAAGTCAGCTTAACAGGCATCGGGCAACCGGTTGAAGCAATGCGTCAGCTAAAGCTTTCGAGCAACAGCGGATACAACGACCCCACGAGCAGCGCGGCCATGCCCCAATTGAACAGGCGCAGCCAGCGGCGATCCTTCAGAACGTTGCGCAACAGCGTGCCGCAAGCGGCCCAGACACCAACGCTCGGCAGGTTGATGATGGCAAAGACGGCCGCAATCACGATCACATTGGTGAAGTAACCCTGCATCGGCGTGTAGGTGCTGATGGCGCCAATGGCCATGATCCAGGCCTTGGGGTTGACCCACTGGAACGCGGCGGCGCCCAGATAGCTGATCGGTTTCGCCTCGCTCTGCTGACTCTCCGACATGGGCCCGGAATGAGCGATTTTCCACGCCAGATACAGCAGATACGCCGCCCCCACGTAACGCAGCACGGTGTAGAGCAAAGGGTAAGCCTGGAATACCGCACCAAGGCCGAAGCCGACCGCCACCACCAGTACAAAGAAGCCACAAGTGATGCCGAGCATGTGCGGAATCGTGCGGTTGAAGCCAAAGTTCACCCCGGATGCCAGCAACATGGTGTTGTTCGGACCGGGAGTGATCGAGGTGACGAGGGCGAACAGGGCAAAGCCCAGCAGCAGATCGAGTGAGAGCGTCATGGGTGGCAGTCCGTCAGGGTCGGTCAGGTGTAGACCCTATCGCACACCTTGGGCGAAACCCATGGACAGTTACGCGAAACTTGGAGCAGTACAGTTTTGCCTCAGCTTGGACGTCCGTGAAGCTGTACAGATCGCCCGGCGTTCATTTCCCCCTGGTTGTCGTAGCTGAACGACTTTTGCGGCTGGCCGAGCAGTTCGGCTTTTTTCGCGTGGTATTCGTCGAAGGACAATCCGCGCCGGTTCAGCGCCTCCAGCGCCAGTTCCTTGCTTTCTTCAGCCGTGTAAGGCCGAAGCTCCGGGGAAACATGGCTGGCACATCCGGCGAGTACGGAGACAGCGAGCATCAGCAAAGTGGCGATCATCGGTTTCATTTCTGGCGTCCTGGCAACTGGGTTCGAGGCAATGAACACAGGCTACCCGCGCCTTCCGGACAGCAGAAATCAACGCTTTCAATAGTGGCTATCAGGAAATGACGATCATTGTCCTTATCAACGCTCGCCCACCAGACTGCAATGCAGTGCGTTGTCGTGGCTGCGCTCCAGGCTGTGCAGCACCTGGAACGATCCGAAGGTCACTGACTTCGCCTGATGGACGCGGATCAACTGCCAGAAATCCTGCTCGCCGTTTTCAAAGGCCTGGAACGCGGCCTCCCCTGCTTCGCGGGTTTGCCATTGCAGATAGTTGAGTACGCGCCGGCCATCGTCACTGGCCTGGATGCTGGCACTGAGAAAACCGCGGAGGTGTCGGGCCATATGTTCGGTCTGTGCCGACAAGGCCAACACCAGCGCGGGTTGTTGATGCGGCTCGATCTGGAACTCGATCAGTTGGGTAAAGCTGCGATTCTTCGCTGAGGTTTGCATGAAATGTCCCCACTCACAGGTAAGGCGAATCTTGCGATCCGAAGGCGTGCAGGCTAAAACCTCTAGTTAACTAGAGGTCAAGAGGCAATTTTTAAATGATCACCCCGGAAAACCTGCATAAGGAACTCACCGTCGGCCAGGTCGCGGCACGCAGCGGTGTGGCGGTCACGGCGCTGCATTTCTATGAGTCCAAAGGGCTGATCAAGAGCAACCGCAATCAGGGCAACCAGCGCCGCTACCCCAGGGAAGTGCTGCGGCGGGTGGCATTGATCAAGGTTGCCCAGCGCCTGGGGATTCCTTTGGCGGAGATCGGCGAAGCGCTCAAATCACTGCCCGACAACCGGGCGCCGACGGCGGCGGACTGGAAAATCCTGTCGGCGCAATGGAGCCGGGATCTGGATGAGCGCATCAACCAACTGACCCTGCTGCGCGATCGGCTCAACGGCTGCATCGGTTGTGGTTGCCTGTCGATGGAGGCTTGTCCACTGCGCAACGCAGGCGATGTGCTGGGAGAGCGCGGGCCGGGAGCGCACTGGCTGGAGCCGACCTGATGGCACTTGTGTGGCGTTGCTGCTCGTCGGGCGCTCGGTGAGGCGAAAGCGGCTGACCTATATTTACTCGGCTGTACAACGAAGCAGGTACTTTCCATTCACACAACAAGAACAGGGAGATCCATCATGAGTGTCAAACCCATTCCGGAGGGGTATCACAGCATCACCCCCTATCTGGGCATCCACAAAGCTGCCGAAGCCATCGATTTCTACAAGAAAGCTTTCGGTGCCATTGAGGTCATGCGCCTGGCCATGCCCGATGGTGGCATCGGTCACGCCGAACTGCGCATCGGCGATTGCCCGATCATGCTGGGCACACCGTGCGATCAAGGACCGCTGAGCAATCCGGACAATTCGCCGTCCGTGGGTCTGCATTTGTATGTGACGGATGTCGACAAGTCCTACAAACAGGCCATCGATGCCGGTGCCACCGTTGTATCGGAGGTCAAGGATCAGTTTTACGGCGATCGCTCGGGGACCTTGAAGGATCCCTACGGGCACCTGTGGTTCCTGGCGACGCGCAAGGAAGACCTGACTCAGGAACAGATTGAACAACGGGCGAAGGAAATGTTTCAGCAGGGTTGAAATCTTCGATGTCGGAGCGGGCCTCTTCGCGAGCAGGCTCGCTCCCACAGGGGCCCCGCCCCCTCCCACCGTCTCGCTAATGCGAAACATTTACTTTCATTTTCCCTTTCGGGATTTTCTTTGCTCATCCGTCTTATCTAGATGCAGTCCTGTCGCGTAGGCAAAAGCCACGACTGGACCTTCAGGGCGCTCATCCCTGCGAAGCCCGCAGCCGAGCTGCCTCTCATCCAGGCAAGACCTTCAATATGTCAAAGAAATCCCGTTCAAAAATCTGGTTCCTGGTCCATAGCTGGCTGGCGCTGCCGATCTGGTTTTTCGTGCTGATCGTCTGCGTGACCGGCACCCTGGCGGTGATCAGCCAGGAAATCGTCTGGCTGGCCAACCCGCCCATGCGCGCCAGCCAGCCCTCGGACGATGCACCACTGCTCAGCTATCAGCAGGTCATCGAGGCCATCAACAAGGCCGAGCCGCAGACCGTGGTGCAGAGCATCAGTCGGCCCGACGAGTCGCACTTCGCGCTGGATGTCGAAGTCAGCTATCCCGACGGACGCTCGGTGGTGATTTATGTCAATCCATACAGCGGCGTGATCCAGGGCGTCGCGCCGGAGTTCAACTTCCGCGCCTTCACCCGGGCGCTGCACGGTTGGTGGCTGGTGCCGTTCACCAACGGCTACAGCTGGGGCTGGTACCTTGTGTCGTTTCTCGGCTTGCCGCTGCTGGCTTCGCTGGTCACCGGGCTGGTGGTCTACAAACGTTTCTGGAAAGGCTTTTTCCGCCCGACCCTGCGGATTCGCCACGGAGCGCGGATTTTCTGGGGCGACTTCCATCGCTTGAGCGGCATCTGGTCAATCTGGTTCATCGCGGTGATTTCCATCACCGGCACCTGGTTCCTGATCCAGGCCTTGCTGTTCGATAACCAGATTTCCATCTCCACGGAAAAGATCATTCCGGCGATGTCCCGCGAAGCGGTACCGCTGTCGCCCGATGGGTCGCCCCCGCCGCGCATCGACCTTGATCGCGCGATTGAAATTGCCACGCAGAGAATCTCCGGGCTGGAAGCCAGCTTCGTCAGCCTGCCGGGCAATGCCTACAGCCATCTGGATGTCGGGGGACGCGGCTGGTATCCACTGATGTTCCAGACCGCGACCCTCAATCCGTACACCGGCGAAATCGCCGCCTCGCGCCTGATTTCCGACCGTTCGGCCCTGGAGTTCGTCACCGAGTCCATGCGCCCGCTGCACACCGGCGACTTCGGTGGCCTGTGGATCAAGCTGATCTGGGCGTTCTTCGGCCTGTTGCTGAGCATGATGGTGCTCAGCGGCTTGCTGATCTGGACCAAGCGCACGGCACTGGCCACGGCCAATGCCTTCAAGCGCAGCAACAGGACACCGCGCAGCGCCACGGCGCAACCGGCCACCCGCAAGGAAACATCGGAGGCCAACCTGTGAGCAAAGACATTGCGGTCTCACAACCCTCGCGCCTGAACCTGTTCTGGCACAAATGGCGCTTTCACCTGAATGTCCTGTTGCTGCTGATTCCACTCGGCTTCATGCCCAAGTACTTCGCAGATGAAGCATTGATGCGTGGCGACAGTGGCCTGGGCGAACGCGAAGTCGGCGAAGTCCAGGTCGGCCCCTGGAGCCTGCGCCTGGCGGAGTTGCGCAACGCCGCCCCCACGCTCGATGGCCCGGCCGGCTACATGAAGGGTTTCAACGCAGCGCTGTGCGAGGCCTGTATCGGACAGGTCAAGGCCACCTACCTGCGCATCGGCAAACCCCGCAGCCTGCGCGCCGCCGGCGTGATTTTCTTCGGCACGCCGTACCGCATGGGCGCTTCACTGCCCGTCCCGGAAAAGACCACGGCCGACGCCGAGCTGTGGATCACCATGGAAGGCTGGGACGGCGCCATGCATCAGGCATCCATTCCTTTGAGCCAGGCCTCTCCCGCCACCATCGCCTGGCTGAACAAACAAGGAGGCAAACCATGATCAACCCGCTTCGTCCCCTCAACACCCTGTTGCTGCTGCTCTGCGCCGGCTTCAGCGCCAGCGCCCTGGCCCACAATCCGATGTGCGAATGCAAGGCCATCGACGCCGAGCAGATCAAATGCACCGGTGGTTTTTCCGACGGCAGCGGCGCTCCGGGCGTGACCCTCGATGTGATCGGCTACGACGAAACCATTCTGGTGCCTGGCAAACTCGGAGCCGACTCGACCCTGACGTTCAAGAAACCCGGCGCCGAGTTCTACGTGCTGTTCGACGCAGGCCCCGGTCACGTGGTGGAAATCGACCAGGCGGACATCCAGGCGCCATGAATACTTCAACGACCCAAGTGGTGCGCCCGGCCGGTGCCGGCCACGAAACCCTCTACGTCCTGCTGCTGTGCCTGATGATCCTTGCGGTCGCCGGTTCGGTGGTGCTCTGGCGCGGGGAATCCCATGAGGTGAGCAGCGTCAACAGCCACCAACTGGATGCGCGTCGCGACCTCAGCGCTGCCGAGCAAGGCATCTACGCCGATTTGCGGGTGACCCTGGACGAGATTCATTTGCTGCGCCAGGAACAACAAACCCTGCCGACTCCCGCGGCCCTCGCCGACGAGGGTTTTGCCCCGTTTGCCCGGGATGCCAGCTCCGTCAGCCGTGGCAGCCATGCCTGGCAATTGCTCAACTCCAAGGCCTACTTCGGCCAGAGCCAGACGCCGACGGTCGCCGGTTCATTCCTGATGCGCCTGACCGCCACCGATGACGCTCCGGACATCTGGCTCAACCGCGCCAGCACGCTCACCGCCCCGGCCGACCTCAGCGACAGCGCGCTCGAAAGCGCCGGCTGGCAACAGATCGTCGCGCAATTCGATGCCGGCGTAACCCGCCAGCACCGGCATTGAACCCTCGCCCTCACCCGAGAGAAGACCGCTTTCCCATGCCCATTTCATCTCAACGTTCTATCTTGCGCGTGCTGCTGATCGGCCTGCTGGCCTGCCTGCTGCCATCCTTCGCCAGTGCCGACGCAGCCAAGCGCCTGCGCATCGGCATCACCCTGCACCCGTATTACAGCTACGTGGCGAACATCGTCGGCGACAAGGCCGAAGTGGTGCCGCTGATTCCGGCCGGTTTCAACCCGCATGCCTACGAACCCCGCGCCGAAGACATCAAGCGCATCAGCGGGCTGGACGTGATCGTGCTTAACGGCGTAGGCCATGATGATTTCGCCGACCGCATGATCGCCGCCAGCGAAACCCCGAACGTGCCGGTGATCGAAGCCAATGAAAACGTGCCGCTGCTCGCCGCCACCGGTGTTGCCGCCCGGGGTGCCGGCAAAGTGGTGAACCCGCATACCTTCCTGTCGATCAGCGCCTCGATCGCCCAGGTCAACAACATCGCCCGGGAACTGGGCAAGCTCGATCCGGCCAATGCCAAAACCTACACCGAGAACGCCCGCGCCTACGGCAAGCGCCTGCGCAAGATGCGCGCCGATGCCCTGGCCAAACTGACCCAGGCGCCGAACGCCGAGTTGCGCGTGGCCACGGTGCACGCCGCCTACGACTACCTGCTGCGCGAATTCGGCCTGGAAGTGACAGCCGTAGTCGAGCCGGCCCACGGCATCGAGCCGAGCCCGAGCCAGTTGAAAAAGACCATCGACCAACTGCGTGAGCTGGACGTGAAGGTGATCTTCTCGGAGATGGATTTTCCCTCCACTTATGTCGACACCATCCAGCGCGAATCCGGCGTGAAGCTGCATCCGCTGTCGCATATTTCCTACGGCGAATACACCGCCGACAAGTACGAAAAGGAAATGACCGGCAACCTCGACACCGTGGTGCGGGCGATTCAGGAGTCAGGGGCATGACGTCGAAAGAAACCATCCTGGCCGATGCAGAGTCCCCTGTGGGAGCGAGCCTGCTCGCGAAGGCGCCCAGTCAGTCAACATCATCGTTGAATGACACAATGCTGCTCCCACAGGTTCCCGGCCCGGCCCTGGATTTCGCCAACGTCAGCCTGACGCTGGGCCGCACGACGATCCTCGACAGGGTGACCTTCCAGGTCCGCCCCGGCAGCGTGCATGCGCTGGTCGGCCCCAACGGCGGCGGCAAGAGCTCGCTGATCAAGACCCTGCTCGGGCAAATGCCGCATCAGGGCCGCTTGTGCCTGCAGTGGTCGGCCGGGCCGGGAACCATCGGCTATGTGCCACAGGCGCTGGAGTTCGACCGGGGTTTGCCGATGACCGTCGACGATTTCATGGCTGCCATGTGCCAGCGTCGCCCGGCCTTTCTCGGTTTGAGCAAACATTACGCGGCGGCGATTGGCGAGGCCCTTGAGCGGGTCGGCATGCAGGACAAGCGCAAGCGCCGCATGGGTGCATTGTCCGGTGGCGAACGCCAGCGGGTATTGCTGGCCCAGGGGCTGATCCCGCCTCCGCAACTGCTGGTGCTCGACGAGCCGATGTCGGCCCTCGATGAGGCCGGGATCCGGGTGTTCGAACGCCTGCTCGGCGACTGGCGAGCGGCGGGCATCACCGTGCTGTGGATCGAGCACGACCTGGAAGCGGTCGGGCGCCTGGCCGATCACGTCACCGGCCTCAATCGCCGCGTGCTGTTCGACGCCACGCCGCAACAGGCACTGACGCCGGAGCGCCTGCTGACGCTGTTCTCGACTCACCCACGGAGCCTTGCCTGATGAGTTACGAAGCTTTTCGCCTGATGGTCCAGGGTTGGGCATCGTCGGGTTATCTGCCCGAGGCGCTGGCCTATGGATTTGTGGTCAATGCGCTGCTCGCCGGCCTGCTGATCGGCCCGGTGCTGGGCGGCCTGGGTACGCTGGTGGTGGTCAAGCGCTTCGCGTTTTTCTCCGAAGCCGTCGGCCATGCCGCGTTGACCGGCGTGGCCATCGGCATTTTGCTCGGCGAACCCTACACCGGCCCCTACGGCAGCCTGTTCGGCTACTGCCTGCTGTTCGGCATTCTGCTCAACTACCTGCGCAACCGCACCGGCCTGGCGCCTGACACCTTGATCGGCGTGTTCCTCTCGGTATCGCTCGCCTTGGGCGCCAGCCTGCTGTTGATTCTGGCGGGCAAGATCAACGTGCACATCCTGGAAAACGTGCTGTTCGGTTCGGTGCTGACGGTCAACGGCAATGACTTGCTGGTGCTGGCCATTGTCGGTTCGCTGGTGATGGCCCTGGCTTTGCCTTTGTACAACCGCATCATGCTCGCCAGCTTCAATCCGCAACTGGCGGCGGTGCGCGGGGTGGCGGTGAAGGCCCTGGATTATCTGTTCGTGATTCTGGTGACGCTGATCACCGTCGCTGCGGTGAAGGTCATCGGTGCGATTCTGGTCGGCGCGCTGCTGGTGATTCCGGCAGCGGCGGCGCGTTTGCTCAGCCAATCGCTGAAGGGCTTTTTCTGGTGTTCGGTGCTGATCGCCACCGTCAGCACGCTGTGCGGGATTCTCGCACCGATCGTCTTCGACCTGCCGATTCCGTCCGGCGCCGCGATCATCCTCGTGGCCGGTATCGCCTTCGCCCTGGCCGCCATTGCGCGCGGCATCGTCCCCAGCCTGAAAGGGAACCTTGGATAAATGATTGTTTCTCTGCGCCAACTGACCCTCGCGGTGGCCCTGTGCGGGCTGACCGCCACGACCTTCGCCGCAAACAACGGCAAACCGCTGCGCGTGCTGGCCGCTTTGCCGATTACTTATGGTCTCGGTGAAGTGCTGCTCAAGGGCACCGATGTCAGCCTCGAACGCGCCGCGCCGGCCAATCTACCCGGCAGCCGCCAGACAGCCTACTTCACCGGCCGAGGTGCTCCGGCGCTGGCCCAACTGGCGAAGGATGCCGATGCGGTGATCGGCCTTCGCTCACTATGGCCAGATGACCCGCTGTACCCGATCTCCCGGCGCAGCAATATCCGTATCGTCGAAGTCGATGCCGCCCGCCCGGTGGACGGCGCCCTGCCCGGCATCGCCGTGCAGCCGGGCAACAGCGTCGACGGCCTCAACAGCCAGCCGTGGTTTTCCAGCAACAACATGGGCCGCATGGCCGACGTGATGGCGGCGGACCTGGTACGCCTGGCCCCCGAGGCCAAGCCCAGGATCGAAGGCAACCTGGCGGTGTTGAAGCAGCGTTTGCTCAAGCTCAGCGCTGACAGCGAAGCGCGGCTTGCTGCGGCCGATAACCTCAGTGTGATGAGCCTCAGCGATCATTTCGGCTACCTGATCGGTGGGCTCAATCTGGAGCTGGTGGGGCTGGATGCGCGACCGGATGCGCAATGGACAGCGGAAGCGCTCAAGGCGTTGAGCGCGATGCTCAAGGACAATGATGTGGCGGTGGTACTGCATCACCGGCAGCCTTCGGATGCTGTGAAAGCGGTGATTGCCGAATCGGGTAGCCGGTTGGTGGTGTTGAGCACCGATGCCGGGGATCCGGTGGCGGAGCTGGAGGGGAATGTGGACTTGCTGATCAAGGGGTTGAGCGGCGCGTAGTCCTGTAGGAGCTGGCTTGCCAGCGATGGACTCAAAGGCACCGCGCTCATCCATTGAGTACTCGTCTTCGTTAACGCCCATCGCTGCGATGCGGCGACCCGACAAGCCAGCTCCTACAGGTTCTGCGATGCGCACAAATTTGCTGCCAGAGATGAAAAAGCCCGCTGACCTTACCGGCTCAGCGGGCTCTTTTATGCGCGACGACTCAGTGCGCCACAGCCGCCTGCTCATCCATCTTCTGGCGAAGGCTCAACGGACGCATGTCGGTCCAGGTCTCTTCGATATAGGCCAGGCATTCCTTTTTCAGCCCGCTTTTGCCCACGGTGCGCCAGCCCTGCGGCACGGCTTTGTAATCGGGCCAGATCGAGTATTGCTCTTCATGGTTGACCACGACCTGAAAGAGGATGTCCTCGCGGTCGAATACTGAAGTCATGCTGTCTCTCCATCGATGTTGAGCGGGCTGCGCCGTGTGCGCAGCCGTTATGTAGAAGGAACGTTGCGCGGCGCGAAAAATTTACAGATCGTGGGTGGCAGCAGCCAGGGCCCGGCCGAAAATCCCGGCCACCTGATCGATTTCCGCAGCGCTGATCACCAGTGGCGGCAGGAAGCGCACCACCGCGCCATGACGGCCGCCGAGTTCCAGGATCAAGCCACGCTTGAGGCATTCGCGCTGTACCAGGGGTGCCAGGCGGGCGAACGCCGGCGGGTGACCCTGGGCATCCGGTGCGCCCGTCGGATCGACCAGTTCGACACCGAGCATCAAGCCACGCCCACGAATATCACCCAGTTGCGGGAAGTCCCGTTGCAGGATGCGCAGGTGCTCTGCCAGGCGCTCGCCCATGGCGGCGGCATGCTCGCAGACCTTGTGTTCGACCAGATAACGTATCACTGCGGAACCGGCGGCCATGGCCATCTGGTTGCCACGGAAGGTCCCGGCGTGGGCGCCCGGCAGCCAGGTGTCGAGCCACTCGCGGTAGACCACCACCGCCAGCGGCAGGCTGCCGCCGATGGCCTTGGACATCACCACGACATCGGGAATGATCCCGGCGTGCTCGAAGGCAAACATCTTGCCGGTACGGGCGAATCCGCTCTGGATTTCATCGACGATCAGGGCAACGCCCGCCTTTTCGGTGATCCGCCGCACACCGCGCAACCAGTCCAGGTCGGCCGGGATCACCCCACCCTCGCCCTGCACCACCTCCACGATCACCGCCGCTGGCAATTGCACGCCGGCCTCGGGATCGTTGAGCAGGTTTTCCAGATAACTCAGGTTGGCTTTCACCCCTGGCGCACCGCCCAACCCGAACGGGCAGCGGTAATCGTAAGGGTACGGCATGAACTGCACGCCGCTGCCGAGCAAGGCGCCCAGCGGCTTTTTCGGCCCGAGGCTGCCCATCAGGCTCAGCGCGCCCTGGCTCATGCCGTGATACCCGCCCTGGAACGAGATCACAGTGCTGCGGCCAGTGGCGGTACGCACCAGCTTCAGGGCGGCTTCCACGGCATCGGTGCCCGTAGGACCGCAGAACTGGATCTTCGCTTCAGCGGCCAGGGCAGGCGGCAGCAGGCCGAACAGGTCCTGGACGAACTGATCCTTGACCGGGGTGGTCAGGTCCAGGGTGTGCAACGGCAGTTCATCGGTCAGCACCTGCTGGATGGCCTGGATCACCACCGGGTGGTTGTGCCCCAGTGCCAGGGTCCCGGCACCGGCCAGGCAGTCGATGAACGTGCGGCCTTCGACGTCTTCGACATGAATACCCTTGGCGCGCTTGAGCGCCAGGGGAATGCGTCGTGGATAACTGCGGGCGTTTGATTCTTGCTGGCTCTGGCGGGCCAGCAACGGTGATTCGTTAAATTGATAAAGCGTCTCGGCGGACGTCGGAGCGACCCGGGCCGGCTGATCTTCGATAAGGCTGGTAGCGACTGACATCTCTCGACCCCTCAATACGGTTTTCCTGTTCTGGAAACGCATCAGCGGGGTGAGGATTTAGACTTTCAAGCCGCTTTCTTGAGCCCCCCGGAAAAACTGTGGGAGCGAGCCTGCTCGCGAAGGCGCTGGGTCAGTCAACATTTATGTCGACTGACACTGCGCCTTCGCGAGCAGGCTCGCTCCTACAGGGGTTCTGCGGTGTTTTTCAGACCGGTTGCAGCGGCATCGTCAGTTCGACCCGCAAGCCGTCCGGTCGGCTATCGAAAAGCAGCGTACAACCGCAACGCTGAACGATCGCCTGGACAATCGCCAGCCCCAGGCCACAACCCGTGCTCTGGCCGTTGCGCCAGAAGCGTTGGGTCAAGTGTTGCAAATCCTCTTCGGCAATCCCCGGCCCATGGTCGCGCACCACGAACTGCACACGATTGCCGGTGGTTTCCAGGCTCAACTCCACCGCTTTGTCGGCGGGAGTGTGGCGCAGTGCGTTGTCGAGCAAATTGCGCAGCGCGGCGATCGACAGCACCGCGGGCATTTGTACTGGCGCAGCAGAGACCTTGCCCGGCGCCTGAAACCTGATGCGCTGGCGATCACCGCTCGCCGCATCCTGGATCGCCAGTTTTGCCACTTGCTCGGCGTTGCACTGCACACCGTCGTCAAACGACAGGCTGCCCTCGACTCGCGCCAACAGCAGCAATTGCTCGAGGGTGCGGTGCATGCGATCCGCCCCTTCTTCGGCGCGCGCCAGGGATTGGTCCCGGGCACTACCGTCGGTCATGCGCGCCACTTGCAGGTGGGTCTTGATGGCGGTCAGCGGGCTGCGCAACTCGTGGGCCGCGTCACCAGTCAGGCGACGTTCGCGCTCGATGGTCTTGCCGATGCGCTGGAGCAACTGGTTCTGGGTTTCCAGCAAGGGTTGCAGCTCGCTGGGCAATGGCTGGATCTGCAAGGGTTCCAGGGAGTCGGCGCTGCGGCGCATCAAGGCGTCGCGCATGCGGTTGAGCGGCGCCAGCCCCTGGCCGATGCCCAGCCAGAGCAGGCACAGGCAACCGAGCAGTGCCACGCCCACCGGTACCGAAGCGGCCAGCAGGATCGACATGTTCAACGCCTCACGCTCAATCTGCCGGTCGGCGGTGGTGATGCGCAGATCGCCCCGGGCCAGTGTGAAACTGCGCCACGGCGCGCCGTCGATCATCTGATCGTGAAAACCCAGCTTCTCGGCCTCCAGAGTCTGCTGCGGATCGGTGTGGCTGCGGGCCAGGATTTCACCGCGCAACGAGCTGACCTGGCACGCCATGCCACCCGGTATGTTCAATTGTTCGGCGCTGAAGTGGGTGCCCTCGCCCTTGCTCGGCACGGGCGGCAGTTGCTCCATCAGGCCGGCGACCATGCGCGCCGACGCCACCAGGCGCTGGTCGAGGGAAAACATCATTTGATTGCGCAAATCGCTGAGCATCCAGGCCGCGGCCAGGGCCCAGATCAGCGCAAACGCGGCGCCAAGCGTCAGGCTCAGGCGCAAACGCAGACTCATCACTTCGATTCTTCTCCGCCATCAGCCGGCCCCAGGCGATAACCCAGGCCGCGTACGGTCTCGACAATGCCATTGCCGAGCTTGCGCCGCAGGTGATGGATATGGACGTTGAGGGCGTTGCTTTCCAGTTCGTCATTGAAACCGTAGACGCTGTCCTTCAGCTGCTCGGTGGACAGCACCCGGCCACGGTTATGCAACAAGGCTTGCAGCAGCGACTGCTCGCGACGCGAGAGGTCCACCGGCTGGCCGGCGAGTGTGGTTTCGCGGCTGCTCGGGTCGTAGGTCAGGGCGCCGTGCTCGATCAGGTTGACGCTGCGCCCCGCCACCCGTCGCAACAGCGTGTGCAGGCGCGCAGCGAGTTCGCGCAGGTCGAAGGGTTTGAGCAGGTAATCATCGGCACCGGCTTGCAGGCCATCGACGCGGTCGGTGACCGAATCACGCGCGGTGAGGATCAAAACCGGCAACTCCAGGCCCTGATGGCGCAATTGCTGCAGCAGCTTGAGGCCGTCTTCGTCCGGCAGCCCGAGGTCGAGCACCATGACATCGAACTCCGCCACCTTGAGCATCGCCCGGGCGGAAGACGCCGTGGCCACATGTTCCACGGTCAGGCCCTGGGCGGTCAGACCGGCGACGATGCCACTGGCGATCAGTTCATCGTCTTCGCAAACCAGTACGTGCATGGTGAAACCTTCGCAAATATGACGATTGAATACACCGTCGATTAACTCCGGATTATGCCTGCGACCCGGAGTGGGACAATGGCGCCCCAGGATTGATTGAATGCAATACATATGTACCGCATCCATCCCTCCCCATCTCAATAGTCTGTGTCGGGTAGCACTCAAATTCAATTCAACACAGGCACACACCATGTATACCCACGAATCTGCGCTCACGACACTTTTTAACCTGCGTGACGGGTTGGTCATGCAAACCACCCAGGTGACCGAACTGCAAATACAAGCCACGACCAAGGGACTGGCATAGTACAACCTGGGCGAGTTCACCCATTCGCAAACCTACCTGACCATTGGCGCAACAGCTGGCAATCGGGATGCGCAATATGCCTTGGGCGAAGTCTTCAGGCGCCGGGCAAAGGGCCTGAGCGATGATGCCAAAAAGTGGTATGGACTGGCCGCGGCGCAAAATCATGTGTATGCCCTGATGCGGCTGGGCGACGATGACTCCCTGAAAAAGGCCAGGGAACTGGCTCAGGCAGAGGCGGATAAAGGCAATGCCGACGCCATGCTGGCGCTGTACGAACTGGACCAGGACATTGCGACGCTAAAAAAAGCGGCCGATGCCGGATCGATGGAGGCCCAGTACATTCTCGCGATCAAATATGAGGAGGACGAGACGCTCATTGTCGACAAAGCCGAGCGGGATATCGCCATCGACGGTTTACTGAAAAAAGCCGCCGCCAGTGGTTTTTCCAGGGCCATGCACTGGTGCGCCAATCGACCGCCAATCCTCTGGGATCTCCCGGTCAGGCGTCAATGGGTTGAAAAACGTGCACAGCGCAATGATGTCTACGGATTACTGAACTATGGCCGTGCCCTCGGTGGTTTCTACACCGCTGAAGATGGCGCTGACGAATATGGCTTCACGGAGGATCTGGTCAAAAGTTACGGTTTGTTCTGGCTGATCACCGAAACCACCCGGGAGTTGTCCGTACACGCCCTGGCCGCGCAGGACCTGCAGACCATTGCGAAAGACATGACAACCGCTCAGATCGATGCGGCGCCGGCAGTGGGAAGCCGATCATCCGCCAATGTCCGAGTACAGGCTGACCTACAGCTCGGTCAGATGATCGGACCTGGACAACGACACCACGCGGCATCTGTCACTGCAAACGCTCGACTTGACTGCGTTAACACCCGGTTAATCGATGGCCATCATCGTGGACGGATTATATAAGCCAGGTGTTGTCGATGCGTTACTTCGTTTTCTTGCTGCTGGCATTGTTTGCCGGCCTGGGGCAGGCCCAGGCCGGCAACAATCCATTTGAAACAAAACCTGAATTTCTTCCAGTCGACAAGGCCTTTGCCTTTACTTCCGAACGCCTGGAATCCGGTGAGACTCAGCTGTTCTGGCAAATTACCGACGGCTATTACCTGTATCAAAAACGTTTGAAGTTCGACGGTTTACCCGTCGAGCAGCATCCCGCTTTGCCCCAAGGCGAAGATCACAGCGATGAGTTCTTCGGTCAGCAACAGGTCTATCGCCAGGCCCTGGAACTGAAGATTCCAGCCGGGGCCAGTGGTCAGGTGAAAGTCAGTTACCAGGGTTGCGCCGATGCGGGTTTGTGTTATCCACCGCAAACCAGAATCGTCGATCTGGGCGATGCCCGTGTGGCGAACACCCTCACTGAAGCACCGGACCAGGCGCTGGCCAGCGGCCTGCAGCAACGGGCGCTGGGCTGGAGCCTTGTGCTGTTCTTCGGCCTGGGCCTGTTGCTGGCCTTCACCCCCTGTTCATTGCCGATGCTGCCGATTCTGGCGGGATTGATCGTCGGCAGCGGCGCCACGCCCAAGCGCGGTTTTGCCCTGGCCGGCAGTTACGTGGTCAGCATGGCGCTGGTGTATGCGGCGATGGGTGTCCTGGCCGCCTCCCTGGGGGCGAACCTGCAAGCCTGGTTGCAAAACCCCTGGCTGCTGGGCAGTTTCGCGGCGATTTTCGTGTTGCTGGCGCTGCCGATGTTCGGCTACTTCGAGCTGCAACTGCCGGTGGCCGTGCGTGATCGCCTGGAAAACGTCTCGCGCAATCAACGCGGCGGCAGCCTGATCGGCGCCGGGGTGCTGGGCGCCCTGTCCGGTCTGCTGGTCGGGCCTTGCATGACTGCACCACTGGCCGGTGCCCTGCTCTACATCGCGCAAAGCGGTAACGCGTTGCATGGCGGATTGATTCTGTTTGCCATGGGCATCGGCATCGGCGTACCGCTGCTGTTGCTGGTGACCGTGGGCAATCGCTTCATGCCCAAGCCGGGCGCCTGGATGAACCTGGTCAAAGGCATTTTCGGCTTTCTGTTCCTCGCCACCGCGTTGCTGATGTTGCGCCCGGTGCTGGACGAATCCCTGTGGGTCGGCTTGTGCGGTGCGCTGCTGTTGATCACGGCGTACAGTGCCTGGAAACAGTCGGAAGGTTTCGGCCGCATTGCCCACCTGTTTGGCGCCAGTTCATTGCTGCTCGGTTTGTGGGGCAGCCTGCTGGTGATCGGGGCGGCCGGTGGCAGTGACGATCCGTTCAAGCCGTTGCAGGTTTTCCGCGCCTCGAACCAGGCGGTGGCCGCCGTGCCGGTTGGCCACGATGCCTTCACCACCATCAAGGATCCGCAGGCATTGCAACGGGAGCTCGACGCCGCGCAGGCGCAGGGCCAGTGGGTGCTGCTGGACTACTACGCTGACTGGTGTGTGTCGTGCAAGGTCATGGAAAAACAGGTCTTCGGCAACACCAATGTCCTGCAAGCCTTGAGCGATGTGCGCTTGCTCCGCCTGGACGTCACCGCCGACAATGCCGCCAGCCGCGAGTTGCTCGGCCGTTACAAAGTGCCAGGGCCACCGAGCCTGCTGTGGATTGGCGCTGACGGTGAAGAACGGCGCAGCCAGCGCATCACCGGCGAGGTCGATGCCGACACTTTCCTGCAACGCTGGATTACCACCCGAGACGCCCGTTAATGCTGACCTTCACCCTCGGCACCTTTGCCATCGCGCTCAATCACCTGCTGCTGATCAGTGCGCTGGCACTGGCCACTTTTGTCGGCTGGCGGGTGGCCAAGCGTGGCGGAGATAACCCCGAGTCCGCGCTGTTCAGCCTGTTTCTGCTGGGCATGCTGGCGGCCCGGATCGGTTTCGTTGCGATCTATTGGGCGCACTACCGCAATGATCCGTGGCAGATCATCGACCTGCGCGATGGCGGTTTTCTCGCCTGGCCGGGGGTGATTGTCGTGCTGCTCGCCACGCTGTATCGCGGCTGGCGTCGCCCGGGTCTGCGCCGCCCACTGGGCTTTGGCGCGGCCAGCGGCCTGGCGTTCTGGATGCTCGCAACGTTCTCCCTGTCGATTTATGAACAAGGCACACGCCTGCCGGAAATCGCCCTGCGCAACGCCGCCGGCGAAACCGTGCAACTGGCCGACTAC
This sequence comes from Pseudomonas laurylsulfatiphila, assembly GCF_002934665.1. GTDB lineage: Bacteria > Pseudomonadota > Gammaproteobacteria > Pseudomonadales > Pseudomonadaceae > Aquipseudomonas > Aquipseudomonas laurylsulfatiphila. Next base: position 23,998 of record NZ_NIRS01000003.1, read on the forward strand.
AAGGGCGGCCCGTTGGTCATCAATCTCTGGGCCACCTGGTGCCCGCCGTGCCGCCGGGAAATGCCGGTGCTGGAAAGCGCCCAGCAACAACGTCCGGACCTGACGTTCCTGTTCGTCAATCAGGCGGAAAGCATGCAAAGCGTCGCGACCTTTCTGGAGACCCAGGGCCTGAGCCTGTCCAATGTGCTGTTCGACGGCGGCGGGCGACTGGGCCAGGCCGTCGGTTCCATGGCATTGCCGACTACGCTGTTCTACAGCCCCGAAGGTCGCCTGCTGGGCAGCCATCTGGGTGAGCTGTCAAACGCCAGCCTGGCTCGCGCACTGGAAAACTTCGACACCCTATCCGCCACCTCTTCAAGGAAACTGCCATGCCCCGCCTCCGCCACCTGCTGACCCTGAGCCTCGGTGCTGCCCTGCTGCACCTGCCATCGGTGCAGGCCGAAGAGTTGCCCGATGCGATCAGGAAAATCGAGGCCAAGGGCGCGAAAATCGTCGGCCAGTTCGACGCCCCTGACGGCTTGCGCGGGTATGCCGCGCAATACCAGGGCCGCGGTATGGCGCTGTACCTGACCCCGGATGGCAAACACGTGTTGCTGGGCAACCTGTATGACGCCGAGGGTAATGACCTGAGCAGCGCGCCATTGCAGAAACTGGTGTACGCGCCGATGGCCAAGGAAGTCTGGGCCAAGTTCGAAACCAGCAACTGGATCGGCGACGGCAAGAAGGATGCGCCGCGCGTGGTGTACCTGTTCAGTGACCCGAACTGCCCGTACTGCAACATGTTCTGGGAACAGGCGCGGCCGTGGGTCAAGGCCGGCAAGGTGCAGTTGCGCCACATCATGGTGGGCATCATCCGCGAAGACAGCCCGGGGAAATCCGCCGCACTGCTTGCCGCCAAAGACCCGGAAAAAGCCCTGCAGGACCACGAAGCCGCCGGCAAGGGCAGCTCGCTCAAGGCCTTGAAGGAAGTACCGCCAGCGATTCAGGCAAAGTTCGCGGCCAACATGCAATTGATGGAAGAGCTGGAGTTGCAGGCGACCCCGGCGATTTTCTACATGGACGACAAGGGTAATCTGCAACAACAGCAAGGCGCGCCGTCACCGGACAAACTGGTGAAGATTCTCGGGCCGAAGTAAGTAGCCCGCCGTCGGATTCACGGTGATCACACTGACGCCATCGCGGGCAAGCCCGCTCCTACAGGAGACTATGGTGTTCACAAAATCTGTGTTCGCCACCTGCCCTTGTGGGAGCGGGCTTGCCCGCGATGAGGCCAGCACAACCGACTAAACTCTCTCGGCCAAAAATGCCAGCAGGGTTTCGGTCACGAACTGCGGATTCTCCAGACTGGAAATATGCCCCGCCTCCGGCACCAGCACCCACGGGCAACCGATCAACTCCGCCATTTCACGGGCTTCCTCCGGCGGACGCGGAATGTCCTGATCACCGCACATCACCAGAGTGCAGGCAGCGTCCAGCTCGCCCAGCCGGTTCATACAGTCATCACGACCAAAGGTAATGCGCCCCATCGGCACGATGCTTTCACGCAGGCGATCGGCGGGCAAGGCAGCCAACGCAGCACGGAAGTTCCGATACAGCGCCGATTGCGGGTCGATACCGGGGCGAAAGAAGATCGGCACCACAATGTCCAGCAGCGCAGGAGTGATGACACCCGCCTCTTCGATCTGCTTCAACAGTGAAAAGTAATACTGGCGGGTCGGCTCAGGTTCCGCGCCGACATAGGTGTCCATCAGCACCAGACCGTTGATCCGGTGTGCAGCCGATAAGGCCAGGCGCGTTCCCCACATGCCACCGACCGACAAACCGACCAGCGTGACCCGCTCGATGTCCAGATGATCGAGCAAGACCAATGCCTGACGCGCCAGGTCATCCAGCGATACAGTGCCGACAGGCAACGGCCCGGATTGACCGAGCCCCCACAGGTCCAGGGCTATCACACGATACTGTTGCGCCAGCGCGGCAATCTGCGGCGCCCACATGCCCTGGTCCCACAGGTAACTGCCGGCCAGCAGCACCGCCGGGCCTGTGCCTTGATCGATGTAGTGAAGGGCTTGTCCATCTATCGTTACGAAGGGCATCGACTGTCTCCGCGGGAAAAATTGAACCGGAAGACTGAGCGGCTGACCGGTCGCAGTCAATCGCCAGAATGTATGTGTTTGTATAAGCGCCATCGTGGGCAGGCGCTCGGAGCCATCGGTCGGAATCACCTTTTTCGCCAGTAAAACTGTCAAGTCTGACAGTAGCCGCCCCCCTGTTTCGAGAGCATATCTAACCACTGCCAAAATCGCCGATATAGCGACAGGAGTGGTTACCGTGGCTAAAAAAAAATCGCCGGAATTGCCGTACCCCAAAGTCAAGTACGCAACCAGTGAGAATCTGCTCTATCCCCTGGATGCCATGAATGGCACCAAGGTCACCGTTGCCTTTGAAGGCATGAGCAAAAGACACCGGATTCAATTGCATTGGGACGGGCCACCAGGTGCAGGCACGCCCACACTGCCGGTTGTCGATGGACGTGCCAGTGGCAGTGTGGTGATTCCGATCGATGCGTCAGTCATCGGTGCCTGTGTCGGTAAAACCATTCCCGTTTGGTACACCGCGACACTGGACGATCAGACGCAAGAGTCTTACCGACTGGAACTGACAGTCGAAATGATTGAACCTGAGGACCTGCCAGCACCTGAATTTTGTGATCTGGAATTGGTTGAAGGCGATTGGTGGCTGGACATGCGTTGGTTTCCCGGCAATGCCCGGATCGCCCTGCCAAAGTGGCCCCTCATTGCCGCCGGACAGCGCTTGTGGATCCTGTCTGTAGGCAATGAACACCTGATTGGCAACTACCGTTTCGCGTGGGTAGTGGAAAACCACGTCGTGACAACTCAGGAAGCCGAGTCTGGAGGTGAATTTGAACTGGAGCTCTCGCGCACCTGGCTGGCCGGTTGTGAGGACTACTCCTCTGTCACCTTGAATGTGGCCGTGACGTTCGACGGTGCACCCGGAACACCGCCGGTAGACCCTTCGGTCTCCCTCTTGCCGGAAAACGGCCATGAGCTGCTTCACACCACGGCCAAGCTACGGGTGACTGAAATTGAGGAGTTCGACGACTTTGAAAGCTATCCGAAAAAAGAGTTCCTCGGACCTGGCAGCACTATCGACACACGTCTTTTGAAGTTTGGATTGCCTCAAGACTCTCACACGGGCATCGGGCTGCATGTCGTGCGAACTCCCCCCGAAAACTATCCAGAAATGCTTAAGGGGCAGGCGTTGGCGCTTTGCTGCGGAGGCGCACCAGAGCAATTGCGGCGAGCACGCTTACTGCTCAAATGGAAGTGCAGCCGCATCAGGTTTGCCTACGCGACAACCGGCGAAGGTGCGACCTTCAAGTTCATGGGCGAGGGTGATTTATTGCTAGAGGAGCGCTGGGTTGAAAGCCGGACATGGGTTAATTTTCAGACCCCGCAAGGTCACCTGCTCCATTACATCGAAGTGGAAAGTTTAAAGCACGGATCTATCGATAACCTGACCATCTGGCACCAGGGAGAACCCAATCCCGTCTGAGCATCCGACAGTACGTCGATGCAGTCTGCATCGACGTACTGTCAGCGTGACCCGTTTAACGGTGATGGAGATCTACAACCCCTCCAGCTCCGCCATCAGGTCATTCAGGCGATCCACCTTCTCCTCGGTGATCTCGCTGGCCGCCAATCCGTCGATGTACCCGGCCAACGCCTCCACCGTGCTGCACTCGAACATCGCCCGCAACGGCACGTCCCGTTGCAGGGTTTTCTGCACCCGTGAGGCGATCTGCGTGGCCAGCAGCGAATGCCCGCCCAGTTCGAAGAAGTTGTCGCGAACACCCACCTTCTCGACCTTCAGTACCTCAGCCCAAATGTCCGCCAGGGTCTGCTCCAGGTCATTGCGCGGCGCCTGGTAATCCTGGCTCTGCATCTGGCCGATCTCCAGCGCCGGCAGGGCCTTGCGGTCCAGTTTGCCGTTGGCGTTCAGCGGCATCTTGTCCAGCCACAGCCAATGCAGCGGCACCATGTATTCCGGCAGGTCGGCGCGCAGGCGTTGGTTGATTCGCTCCAATCCCTCGGCCGAACTCAACGCAACCTCCGCCGCGACCAGATAGCCCACCAGATGCTTGCCGTTCGCCCCTTCCTGCACACCCACCGCCGCATCGCGAACTTCCGGTTGTTCATGCAGGCGCGCCTCGATTTCACCCAACTCGATGCGGTAGCCGCGAATCTTCACCTGATGGTCGATGCGCCCCACGTACTCCAGCACGCCGTCACTGCGACGGCGGGCCAGGTCGCCGGTGCGATACAGGCGCTCGCCCGGCGCGCCGAACGGGTTCGGCACAAATACCGGAGCCGTGCGCAGCGGGTCGCTGACATAACCGCGCCCGACCCCGGTGCCGGCGACGCACAGTTCACCCACGGCACCCAGCGGCACCAGTTCCAGTGCGCCATCGAGCACATACAACAGGTTATTGTCAGTCGGCGTACCGATCGGCAAATAGCTGCCGCGGCTCGAGGCCAGGTCGACACGGAAGAACGCCACATCATCCGAGCACTCCGCCGGACCGTAGGCATTCACCAGGCCGATCTGCGGATAGCGCAGCAACCATTGATGCGCCAGTTCCGGCGGCATCGCCTCACCGGTCGGCAGCATCCAGCGCAGGCCGTCGAGGCTCATGCGCTCCTGGGCGAGCATGCCCTGGATCAGCGATGGCACGCTTTCCAGCACGGTGATGCCCTGGGCCGCAACATGCGCCAGCAAACCCTGCGGATCGTGGGCGATGGTGTTCGGCACGATGTCCACCCGCGCGCCGAACAGTGGCGCGGCGAGGAACTGCCACACGGAAATGTCGAAGCTTTGCGAGGCGGTCTGGGCGATCACGTCGGCGTCGCTCAGGTTCAGGTACGGCACTTTGCTCAATTGGTTATTGAGCATGCCGCGCTGCTCGACCATCACGCCTTTGGGCAAACCGGTGGAACCGGAGGTGTAGATCACATAAGCGAGGTTGTCCGGGCCGCTGTAGATGCCTGGGTTGTCCGCCGACAGCGCAAGGGCCTGGACCTCCTCCCAGACCAGCAGCCGTGGCCGGCTGGCGCAGCCGAACTCGTCAAGCAAGGCCTGCGCCTGTTCACGGCACGCTTGCGTGCACACCAGCAGTGGCGTGCGGCTCAGTTCGATGATCCGGCTCAGACGCTGGCTGGGCAGGCCCGGGTCCAGCGGCAGGTAACCCGCGCCGGCCTTGAAGCTGCCGATGATCATGCCCAGCAGATCGAGGCTGCGTTCGGCCAGCAATGCCACCGGTTGATCGCGCCCGACGCCGGCGGCGATCAATGCATGACCGAGACGGTTACTGCGCTGGTTCAGCTCCAGATAACTGTACTGCCGGTCAAGACCGGTGGCGGCAATCCGCTGAGGGTGGCGGGCGACCTGCGTCTCAAACAATGAAACGTAGCTCTGCTCCAGCGGATACTCGTGTTCGCTCTGGTTGCAACCATGGAGGAGGAAGTCCTGCTCCTCGGCCCCCAGCAACGGCAGGTCGGCCATGTCGCCATGGAAACCTTCCACCAGCGCCAGCAGCAAACGCTTGAACTCGCCAAGCATGCGCTCGACCGTGGCTTCATCGAAGTAGCGCTGGTCGTAGGACAGGTGCAAGCCCAGGTCATCCCCCGGATAGCACACGGCCGTCAGCGGGAAGTTGGTGTGGGTCCGGCCCGAATCCGAGGTCGCGTTGAGGCTCTGCGCACGGTCCAGCACCGAGACTTCCACCGGGGCGTTTTCGAACACGAACAGGCTGTCGAACAGTGGCTGCCCCTTGGGCAGCTCGCTTTGCTCCTGGATGCTCACCAACGGCAGGTATTCGTATTCACGCAGTTGCATGTTGCTGTCGAGCAGACCGCTGAGCCACTGGCGCACGCTGCATCGCTGGCCGTCCTCGGGCATTTTCACCCGCAGCGCGATGCTGTTGATGAACAGGCCGACGGTGCGCTGCATCTGCGGCATCTCCACCGGACGCCCGGCCACGGTGACGCCGAACAGCACGTCGCGATCACCGCTCAAGCGTCGCAGCACCAGCGCCCACGCCGCCTGGGCGAAGGTGTTGATGGTCAACTGATGGGCCTGGGCCAGTTCGCGCAGTTGCGCACCGTCACGGGCATCGAGCCTGGTGTAGCGGTCGCCGACGATCATGCCGCCACTGTCGCCGGCATGTTCACGCAGGAACGGCCGGTCGCTCGGGATCGGCGTGGTCCGCTCAAACCCCTGCAGGTTGGTTTTCCACCATTGCCGCGCTTCGTCCAGGCTCTGGCGTTGCAGCCAGCCAATGTAGTCGCGATAACGCGACACAGGCCCAAGCTGCGCTTCCCGGCCTTCGCCGAGGGCGCTGTAGATCTCGAAGAAATCGTTCATCAGCAGCGAGCGGCACCAGGCATCGATGAGGATGTGGTGGTTGCTCATCATGAACCAGTAGCGCGCCGCGCCGACCCGGATCAGACGCAAGTGGAACGGCGCCTGGTTGAGCAGATCGAAACCCGCCTCGCGTTCGGTCTTGAGCAAGGTTTGCAGCTTCGGCTCTTGCTCGGCCTCGGCGATATCACGCCAGTCGAGGTACTCGATCGGTGTGCTGCCCGGCTTGTGGATCACCTGCAGCATGTCCGCGCCGACGTTCCAGCAGAACGACGCGCGCAATGCTTCGTGGCGGGCGACGACGGCTTGCCAGGCCTGGGCGAAACGCTGCGGATCCAGCTCGCTGTTGATGCGGTAGCGGTCCTGCATGTAGTACAGGCCGGTGCCCGGCTCCAGCAAGGTGTGCAACAGCATGCCTTCCTGCATCGGGGTCAACGGGTAGACGTCTTCGATAGCGGCGGCCGGCACCGGCAGCGCATCCAGTTGCGTCTGATTGAGCTGCGCCAGCGGGAAGTCCGACGGCGTCAGGCCACCGGCGTCGTCGCGCAGGCAATGCTCGATCAGACTGCTCAACTCACCGAGGTAGGCATCGGCCAACTCGCCGATGGTTGACGGATCGAAGCGTTCGGCGCTGAACGTCCAGCGCAATACCAGTTCACCGCCATACACCTGACTGTCGACGCTCAGCTCGTTGGGTAGCGGTGCATTGGCATCGTGGGCCGCGCCGACGGCTTCATCCAGTGGATGGAACAGCGCGTCCGCACCGAAGCTCTGGTCGAACTGGCCAAGGTAGTTGAAGGTAATCGGTGCCTGCGGCAACGCCGCCATGCTGTGGCGACTCGGCTCATCGGCGAGGTAACGCAGCACGCCATAACCCAGGCCCTTGTGCGGCACGGCACGCAGCTGCTCCTTGATCGCCTTGATCGAGGCCCCCTGCCCAGCGGCTTCTTCGATGTTCGACGGCGTCAGGCGCAACGGGTAGGCACTGGTGAACCAGCCCACCGTGCGGGTCAGGTCGATGTCGTCGAACAGCGCTTCGCGGCCGTGGCCTTCCAGCTGGATCAGCGCCGATGGTTGACCGTTCCAGCGGCACAGCACGCGGGCCAAGGCGGTCAACAGCAAGTCGTTGACCTGGGTGCGATAGGCACTTGGCGCCTGCTGCAGCAACTGCCGTGTACGCTCGCTGTCGAGACGCACGCTGACGGTTTGCGCATGACGGTTTTGCCGCCCGCCTTCAGGGTGATCGCAGGGCAGATCGGCACATGGACCGGCCAGTTGCGCCTGCCACCAGCCCAGCTCTTCGCGCAGGGACTCGCTGCCGGCGTAGGCCTGCAAGCGTGCGGCCCAGTCCTTGAAGGCGCTGGTTTTCGCCGGCAGTTTCACCGACTGCCGTGCTTCCAGTTGGCGATATACGGTTTGCAGGTCATCGAGCAGCACCCGCCACGACACACCGTCCACCACCAAGTGGTGAATGGCGATAAACAAGCGTTGCTGGCCTTCAGGGCCATCGACCAGCAACACGCGCAGCAAGGGTCCCTGTTCAAGGTCGAGACTGCGCTGGGCATCGGCGAACAAGGCCGCGCATTTATCCATGGACGAAACACGCACTTGCCACAACACCGGCGCATCGGAGACCGGCTGGTGCAAGGCCTGCCACTGGCCGGCATCCTTGCCAAAGCGCAGGCGCAAGGCGTCGTGCTGTTCGATCACCGCCAGCAACGCCTGCTCCAGGCGATGAGATTCCAGCACCACCGTCGGTTGCAACAACAACGCCTGGTTCCAGTGTTGGCGTTGCGCGATATCGGTGTCGAAGAACCAGTGCTGGATGGGTGTCAGGCGCGACTCGCCCATGATCAAGCCCTGCTCGGCGTTGACCTGCTCGCTGCGGGTGGCCACGGCGGCGAGGGTCTGCACGGTCTGGTGCTGGAACAGGTCGCGAGGGCTGAAGTGAATACCCTGCTGCCGCGCCCGGCTGACCACCTGGATCGACAGGATCGAGTCGCCGCCCAGTTCGAAGAAGTTATCGTTGAGACCGACCTGCTCGACGTTCAGCACTTCGCACCAGATCTGCGCCAGCGTGACTTCGAGCTCGTTGGTCGGCGCCAAGTAGTCTTGGCGATTCCACTCCGGGTCCGGTGCCGGGAGCGCACGGCGGTCGAGTTTACCGTTGCCGGTCAACGGCATACTTGCCAGCAGGATCAGGTGCGTGGGCACCATATAATCCGGCAGTTGCGATTTCAGATGCACCTTGAGGGCTTCGCGCAACATCGATTGCTGCGCTTCGTCCTGTTCGGCGACATCCGTCACCAGATAGCCGACCAGTTGCTTGCCGCTCGGTGCGTCAAGCGCCAGCACGACCGCCTCACGGACTGCATCATGGTCCAGCAGGCGGGTTTCGATTTCACCGAGCTCGATGCGGAATCCGCGAATCTTCACTTGGTGGTCGATGCGTCCAAGGTATTCCACCAGGCCATCGGCACCCTGGCGCACCAGGTCACCGGTGCGGTAGATACGCCCGCCATCGGCGGCAAACGGATCGGCCACAAAGCGCTCCGCTGTCATGCCCGGACGCTGGTGATAACCCAGGGCCAGGCCCGCGCCACCGACGTACAACTCGCCCGTCGCGCCTTGCGGCACCAACGCCAGGTCGGCGTCGAGAATGTAGGCCACGCGGTCGCCGATCACACTGCCGATCGGCACGCTGCCGGCGCCCTCTTCCAGCACTTGCGGAGCAAGACTGGCCAGCGGCATGACCACGGTCTCGGTCGGGCCGTAGGCGTTGAAGAACCGGCTCGGCTTGAACGCTGCACGAATACGCGCCAGGTGCTCACCGGTCAGCGCTTCGCCGCCGGTGATGATCATGCGCACCGGCAGGGTCTGGTCCTGGGTCGCCAGCCATTGCGCCAACTGGCTGCCGTAGCTCGGCGTGAAACCGAGTACGTTGATCTGATGACGACGGATCAGGCCGCAGATTTCTTCCGCATCCCACTGCCCTTGCGCTCGCAACACCACGTGCGCGCCACTGAGCAACGGCACCAGCAACCGCTCGGTGGCGGCGTCGAAGTTGATCGAATAGAAGTGCAGCTCGCAGTCGTCGGGGCGCATGCCGAAACGCTCGATCACCGCGCGGCAATGCATGGCGATTTCACCGTGGGACACCACCACGCCTTTCGGTTTCCCGGTCGAGCCCGAGGTGTAGATCAGGTAGGCCTGATGTTGCGCCAGACTGATCGACGGCAGCTCGCTGGCAGGGAAGTTGGCCAGCGCAGCGGCGTCTTCTTCAAGACACCAGCGGCCGACGGTCGCTGGCAACTCGCCCAGGGCCTTGAACATCGCCGCATCGCTGAGCAGCAAACCGATGCCGCTGTCTTCGATCATGTAGTGCAAGCGGTCCAGCGGGTATTCCGGATCCAGCGGCACATAGGCGCCGCCCGCCTTGAGGATCGCCAACAGGCCGACCACCATTTCCAGCGAACGCTCGAGTGCCAGGCCCACACGAACCTGGGGGCCGACACCACGTTCGCGCAGCATCCAGGCCAGGCGATTGGCGCGGCTATCGAGTTCGGCGTAGCTCAGGGTCTGCCCGGCGAAGGTCAGTGCCGGCGCGTCCTGGCGCACCAGGGCTTGCTCGGCGAACAGGTAATGGATGCACTGATCCAGCCGATGTTCGCCCGCCTCGACGCCGAGGCTGTCGAGCAGACGTTGTTGCTCGCCGGACGCCAGCAGCGGCAGTTCGCTCAAGCGTTGTTGCGGATCGGCAATCAGCGCCTCCAGCAGGTTGCGCCAATGCCCGGCCATGCGGGCGATGCGCGGTTCGTCGAACAGATCGGTGCTGTAGGTCAGGCAGCAGCCGAGGCGATGGTCGAGGTCGGTGACTTCCAGGTTGAGGTCGAACTTGGTCGCGCGGGCATCGTTGGCCAGGTACTCGACCGTCATGCCAGCCAGGGTGCGGCTTTGCTGGAACTCCCAGCGCTGCACGTTGCACATCACCTGGAACAACGGGTTGTAGGCCGCACTGCGCGGCGGTTGCAAGGCTTCCACCAGATGATCGAACGGCAGGTCCTGATGGGACTGGCCTTCGATCACCGTGTGCCGCACCTGCTCGAACAGCTCGCCGACAGACATCTGCCCGTCGAGCTGGCAGCGCAGCACCTGGGTGTTGAGGAATGCGCCGATCAGCCCTTCGCTTTCCGGACGAATGCGGTTGGCCACAGGCGCGCCGATGCGCAAGTCGGTCTGGCCGCTATAGCGGTACAGCAGGGTCGCCAGTGCGGCGGTCATGGTCATGAACAGGGTCAGGCCGTGTTGTGCATTGAAGGCACGGACCCGGGCCGCGAGCTCGTCGCTCAGGTCAAAGCGATACAGCTCACCCTGATGGCTTTGTACCGGCGGACGCGGACGATCAGCCGGCAACTCCAGCAGCGGATGCTCATGGCCCAGTTGCGTGGTCCAGTAATCGAGCTGACGCTGACGCTCACCCGACTCCAGCCACTGCCGTTGCCACACGCTGTAATCCAGGTACTGCACCGGCAACGGCGCCAGCGGCGACTCACGGTCGTCGACAAAGGCTTCGTACAGCGCGCTGAGTTCCCGGGCAAAGATGTCCATCGCCCAGCCTTCGGTGACGATGTGGTGCAGGGTCAGAACGAAGTAGTGTTCCTGCTCGGCAGTCTTGACCAGGCACGCACGCAGCAGCGGTCCGGTTTCCAGATTGAACGGCTGGTGCGCTTCGTCGTCGGCCAGTTGCTGGACCTGCCACTCCCGGCCTTCGGCATCCAGTGCGGTGAAATCCTTCCACGCCATGCGCACGCCGGTCTCCATGTGCACCTGTTGGCGAGCGACGCCGTCAACGCTCGGGAATGTCGTGCGCAGGGTTTCATGGCGCATGATCAAGGCTTGCAGGGCCGCTTCGAAACGCGCGACATCCAGCACGCCGCGTAGCCGCGCCATGCCGCCCACGTTATAGGCCGGGCTGTCCGGCTCCATCAGCCAGAGGAACCACATGCGCTGCTGAGAATAGGACAGCGGCACCGCCTGGCGACGGTCGATTGTATCAATCGGCGGCTGTTTGTTGGTGCTGCCGCTGGCCTGGATCAAGCGGACCTGTTCGGCAAATGCACCCAGCTCGCTGTGTTCGAACAGCGCCCGCAGCGGCAACTCGACGTCACAGGCCTGACGGGTGCGGGAGATGATTTGCGTGGCCAGCAGCGAGTGGCCGCCGAGGGCAAAGAAATCATCGCGCAGGCCGACTGGCGTCAGACCCAGCACTTCGCGCCAGATGCCGGCGATCTGTTGCTCCAGTTCGGTCACGGGCTCAACGTGTTCGCGAACCTGCCACTGCGGTTCCGGCAAGGCACGACGGTCGAGTTTGCCACTCGGGCCGAGGGGCATTTGGTCCAGCCGCATCAGCTGGGCCGGGACCATGTATTCCGGCAGCTGAGCCGTCAGCGCCGCTTTCAGGCGAGTCGATTGAGCATCGATGGATTCAGCAGTATCGGTGGTGGTGAAGTAACCGATCAGTTGTCCACCCGCCGCCGTTTCGCGCACCAGCACCACCGCTTGGGCGACACCCGCCTGCGCCAGCAGACGGGCTTCGACTTCTTGCGGCTCGACGCGGAAGCCGCGCAGCTTGACCTGCTGATCGAGGCGACCGAGATACTCGATCACGCCATCGCCAGTCCAGCGTGCACGATCACCGGTACGGTACAGACGCGCGCCGTGCTCGCCCAACGGGTCGACGACAAAGCGTTCGGCAGTCAGGCCCGGACGGCCCAAGTAGCCACGCGCCAGACCGCTGCCACTGATGCACAACTCCCCCGGCACACCGGCCGGAACCGGATTGAGCTCGCTGTCGAGCACACGGCAGATCACATTGCCCAGTGGCCGGCCAATCGGCGAGCGTTCACCATCGGCGCTGGAGCACTGCCAATGGGTGACGTTGATTGCGGTTTCGGTCGGGCCGTAGCGGTTGTGCAACTGTACGGCCGGCAGTTGCGCCAGCACGCGGTTGCGCAGCTCCGCAGGCAAGGCTTCGCCGCCGGAGAATACGCGGCGCAGGCTCGTGCATTGCGCGCTGAGCGGTTCGTCAATGAACAACGAAAGCAGCGGCGGCACGAAGTGCAGCGTGGTCACCCCGTACGCTTGCACAAGCTGCGCGATGCGATGCGGATCGCGGTGTTCGCCGGGGCCGGCAATCAACAGGCGACTACCGGTGATCAGCGGCCAGAAGCCCTCCCACACCGACACGTCGAAACTGATCGGCGCCTTTTGCATCAGCACGTCGGTTTCGTTCAACTGATAGGTCTGCTGCATCCATTGCAGGCGCTCGGCCAACGCCGCGTGGGTATTGCCGACGCCTTTGGGTTGACCGGTCGATCCCGAGGTGTAAATCACATAGGCGAGGTTGTCGCCCTGCAGATGCAGGCCCGGCGCCTGGCTTGGCCAGCTGTCCAGGTGCAAGGTATCCATGGCGATCACACTGACGCCCTGGCTGGCCGGCAAGCGATCGAGCAAGCAGGTTTGCGTCAGCAGCAATTCGACACCGCTGTCGCTGAGCATGTAGGACAGGCGCTCGGCCGGGTAGTCCGGATCCAGCGGTACATAGGCACCACCGGCCTTGATGATCGCCAGCAGGCCGATCAGCAGTTGCGGCGAACGCTCGCAGGCAATGGCCACGCACACGTCCGGACCGACGCCCTTGTCGCGCAGGTAGTGGGCCAGGCGGTTGACCTGGGTGTGCAGTCCGGCGAAGTCCAACTGACCGCCGTCCCACAGCAGCGCCGTGCGCTGCGGGGTCAGCCGGGCTTGTTCGTCAAGCAGTTCCGGCAGCCATTGACTGGCCGGTGTGCAGGGTGCAACGGACCAGTTCGCTTGTTGATGGTGCTCAGGCTCTGTGAGCAGTTGCAGATCGCCGAGGGCCGTTTGCGGACGCTCGCAGACTTCACGCAACAGGTTGGCGTAATGCCCGGACAGACGCTCGATGGTCGCCGCATCGAACAACTCGCTGGCATAGTCGAAGGACAGGCTCAGGCGACCGTTGCGATCTTCCTCACTGTGCAATTGCAGATCGAACTTGGCTTCGCGGCTGTGCCACGGCAGCTCATCGGCCAGCAACCCCGGCAGGCGTTTCAAGGCACTGAGGTCGCGCTGCTGGTGGTTGAACATGACCTGGAACAAACCCTGTTCACGGGCCTGCGGGAAGGCTTCAAGCAGTTGTTCGAACGGCAAGTCCTGATGCGCCTGCGCACCCAGCGCTGCCTGACGGGTTTGCCCCAGCAGTTCGGTGAACGGCAGCCGTGAATCCACCTCGGCGCGCAGCACCTGGGTGTTGATGAAAAAACCCATCAGGCCCTGGGTTTCCAGGCGCGGACGGTTGGCGTTCGGCACGCCGATGCGGATGTCACGCTGACCGCTGTAGCGATGCAATAAGGCCTGGAACGCGGCGAGCAGCAGCATGAAGGAGGTCGATTCGTGGGCCTGGGCGGTCTGGCGAATCCCATCGCTGAGGGCTGCGCCCAGACGCACGGTATGGCGGGCGGCGCTGTGCAGTTGTTGTGCGCAGCGTGGATGATCGGTGGCCAGGCTCAGGGTCGGATGCTCATCGCCCAAACGGGCTTTCCAGTAGGCCAGTTGCCGCTCGCCCTCCCCTTGCGCCAGCCATTGGCGCTGCCAGCTGGCGTAATCGGCGTACTGCGTCGGCAATGGCGCCAGCAGCGCTTGCTGGCCTCGGGAGGCCGCCGCATACAGGCGTGAGAACTCGTCGATCAGCACATTCAGCGACCAGCCGTCCGCAATGATGTGGTGCATCGTCACCAACAACTGATGGTCTTCGTCGTCGAGGCGAACCAGCGTCACCCACAGCAGCGGGCCTTTCTCCAGATCGAACCGGGTCCGCGCTTCATCCTCGCGGATTTGCTGCGCGCGGGCTTCACGCTCGGCAGCTGGCAGATCGCTGATGTCGATCATTTGCAGGTTGAACCCGGAGGCCGCAACGACCTGTTGCAACGCCACGCCATCACGCTCGAAGAAGCGCGTGCGCAAGGATTCGTGGCGCTCGATCAACTGCTGGAAACTGGCGCGCAATGCGTCCTCGTCCAGCTCGCCACGCAAGCGCAAGGCACCCGGAATATTGTAGGCGCTGCTGTGGGGGTCGAGTTGCCAGGTGATCCACAAACGGTTTTGTGCCAGCGATTGCGGCATCGGTTGCTGGCGCGACAGCGCCGTGATCGCACCCTGGGCCAGGCCACCGTCCTGTTGCTGACGGGCCACGGCATCGGCGAATGCGCCGAGGGTCGGGGCTTCGAACAGCAGGCGCAGGTTCAACTCCAGTCCCAGCGCTTCACGCAGGCGCGCCACCACTTGCGTCGCTGCAATGGAGTTGCCGCCGAGCAGGAAGAAATGATCGTCGGCGCCCACCTGCCCGACCTGCAATTGCTCGCACCAGATCCGGCCGATCAGGTTTTGCAGCTCAGAGCCCGACTCGACCTGGCTTGCACTTTCGGTGCTGGCCGACGGGAACACCGCGTAGCTGTCGAGGCTGCCGCCCGCCAGTCGACTGCGGCACGCCGAGCGTTGCAATTTACCGCTGGACGTCTTGGGCAGCGCACCCGGATTGAGCAGCACCACCACGCTCGGTGCTTCCTGGTACGCCTCGGCGACGGCCTGGCGAATGGCCTTGATCAAGGACTCGGGCGGCAGGATTTTCTGCACGCTGCGGCTGATTTCGGCGACGATGCCGATGCCCTCCTGACCATCGACCGTGACGGCAAAGGCGGCAACGCGGCCCTTGCGCACCACTTCCACTTCGCGCTCGACGGTCTGTTCGATGTCCTGCGGGTACAGGTTGTGCCCGCGCACGATCAGCATGTCCTTCAGGCGGCCGGTGATGAACAGTTCACCGTTGCGCATGAAACCCAGGTCACCGGTTCGCAGCCAGGTCTGGCCGGCGTGCCGGACGAACGTCCTGGCGGACGCCTCAGGGTTGCGCCAATAACCGAGGGCGATGCTCGGCCCGCTGGCCCAGACTTCGCCGACGGCGTTGTCGGCCTGTTCGCTGAGCGAGACCGGGTCGACGATCAGCACCGCGTGAGCCGGCTGGCTGATGCCACAACTCATGATCGGGCTGCCCTCGCCCGCTTCCACCCGGTTCTGCGCCAGGGCCTGATCGTCCACCTGCAGGTTGCCGATGCCTTCGCCGCGCACTGTGCCGGCCACAAACAAGGTGGCTTCGGCCAGACCGTAAGAGGCCATGAAGCTGTCCGCGGTGAAACCGCAGGTCGCGAACTTCTCGGCGAAGCGTTCCAGGGTGTCGAGGCGAATCGGTTCGGAACCGGAATACGCCACGCGCCAGCCACTCAGGTCCAGCCGTTCCAGGGCCGATTCGCTGACCCGCTCGCTGCACAGGCGATAAGCAAAATCCGGCCCGCCGCTGATGGTGCCGCCGTATTCGCTGATCGCTTCCAGCCAGCGCAACGGCCGGCCGAGGAAGTACGCCGGCGACATCAACACGCAAGGTACGCCGCTGAAAATCGGCTGCAGCAAGCCGCCGATCAGGCCCATGTCGTGGTACAGCGGCAGCCAACTGACGATCACGTCGTCGGGGTTGAGGTCGATGCCGAAGCCGTGACGAATCAGCAATTCGTTGGCCACCAGATTACCGTGGCTGACCTGCACGCCCTTGGGCAGCGCAGTAGAGCCGGAGGTGTATTGCAGGAAGGCGATGTGATCGTCCTGCAAATCCGCCGCGACCCAGCGGTCGGCCAGCGCACCGTCGAGGGTGTCGACACACAGCAACGGCGGCGCCCCTTCGATTGGCTGCAATGCATCGCGCAGCCCGGCGCTGGTCAGCAGCAGGCGCGGTTGGGCATCGCTGATGATCGACAGCAGGCGTTCCTGGTGATGACGACGCGTCGACTCCGGCGGGTAGGCCGGCACCGCGATCACCCCGGCGTACAGGCAACCGAAGAACGCCGCGACGTAATCCGGGCCGCTGGGGAACAACAACACGGCGCGGTCGCCAACATCCGCTTGAGCCTGCAAGGCGCCGGCAATCGTCCGCGCCCGCTGATCCAGCTCGCGATAACTGAGCACCACAGCCTGTTCCGGGGTCTCGGCAAGAAAACGCAGGGCCACCCGATCCGGCGTCAGGGCCGCGCGGCGCTGAAGGGCTTGGACCATTGTGCTGGGGAGTTCGAACGCGTCGGTCATGAGGTTTCCTGCCTGATTTCGGCTTGGTAGGAGCGAGCCTGCTCGCGAAAATCCGGAGAACACCGCGGGGTGTCAGGCGCCCATCGTCATCGTTGACGACCATCGCGAGCGAGCTCGCTCCTACGGGGTGATGAGGGTTGCGCTGTGCAATTCACCAATGAGAACGGATGACGTCTTGAAATAATTAGTCGCCGGGTTGCAACGCCAGGCGGACTGAAGGGGGCGTCAACGTGTCGCAGTTCGCACTCTGCACTTTTGCCGTGCAGTAATTCTTTTTCTCATTTGACAATCATTATCATTAAGCCTAATTTGTCGCTCGATTGTGCAGGACGGCCCCCCGGTTTATCCCCGTCCCACTAACCTTTTGGCAGCAGGGTGATTTCCATGATGGAACCAGTATCCACAAGCAGGTGCGATACACCGCTACTTCAGGCATTCGTCGATAATCGACTGATTCTGGTGAAGATCGCAGCCCGTATTACCGGTTGCCGCTCACGTGCCGAAGATGTTGTGCAGGACGCGTTCTTCCGGTTGCAATCGGCCCCGCCCATCACCAGTTCGATCAAGGCCCAGCTCAGCTACCTGTTCCAGATCGTGCGCAACCTGGCGATCGACCACTACCGCAAGCAGGCGCTGGAGCAGAAGTATTCCGGCCCTGAAGAGGAAGGGCTGAATGTGGTGATCCAGGGTGCGTCACCGGAAACCTCGCACATCAATTTCTCGACGCTGGAGCACATTGCCGATGCGTTGACCGAATTGCCCAGCCGCACCCGCTACGCCTTCGAGATGTATCGCCTGCACGGCGTACCGCAAAAAGACATCGCCAAGGAACTCGGCGTCTCGCCGACCCTGGTGAACTTCATGATTCGCGATGCGCTGGTGCACTGCCGCAAGGTGTCGGGGAATCGTGGCGATACGGTCGCTCGCCACTAAGATCTGATAGTTCAGCGCCTTCATCGCGAGCAGGCTCGCTCCCACATTTGCCCTGTGTTCCCAGGACCCTGTGGGAGCGAGCCTGCTCGCGATGGGGCACTCAATACCGCCAAAGATCTTGAGCTTTGAGCCTCAGGCCAGTGCGCACCGATCGAAAAACCGCTCCCGCCCCAACACCATCAAGGCCGCGCGCTTGTGCGGGAAGTCGAATTCCTTCTCGCAGTGAAAGCACTGGTTGTGCATGTACCCGATCATCTTCGCGTTATCGGCACGCGGCTCGGCCACTACGCGCTGCGTGCGCGGATCATCGAGAAACAGGTAATGCACCAGCGCCGATAACCAGCTCGCCACCTTGTGTGGACCGCGATGGCTTTCCTCACCCACCAGCATGTGAATGCCACGGTCGTAATCGCCGGCATCATAGAAGGGTGCGATGCGATCCTCCTTGGCCCAGTAGGCTTCGAAGTAAGCGAACGGCTTATCGTCGAAACACCCGATCAGCGTCAGGGTGTGCGGATCGGCCTCGAGTTTGCTCAGGTATTGGCGATGCTGTTCGAGACTGCCCTCCTCCTGCCAGAAGCTGGCGACACGCGGACTGTTCTGCCAACGATTGAAACGGGCCAGGTCCTGCTCGATTTCCAGGGTACGCAGGGAAACCCAGGCGCCCAGCCGCGCATCGAATCGTCGATACACCTCATCCCGGGGTTTCACCGCTCGCAGCGGATGACGCTTGCCACCGGTGATGACCATTTGCTGTGGGTAGCTGCCGGTCATGGAATGCCCCAGCCATGGCTGCGGCAACTGCCAGAACAAGGTGCGCTCGCAGCAATACTGGCCGTTGACGGGAGTCGGAATCAGCAAACCACTGAGCACAGCTTCGTGCGGCACCTCTTGCAGTTGCCAGACCAGGCGCTGACAGTCGGGGTCGCGAGCGAACAGCCAGTAACAGGCCGCCCATATCGCTTGCCCTTCGGGGTGACTGAAGCGCTCAAGCAATTGCACGTGCAACTCGGGGCCACGATTGAGCCGCAGGGTGAGCAAAGGCTGCCCTTCCAGGCTGAGGCTCAGGCGGCCTGGCGTTTCATCAGCGGCAAGACGACTGCCGGTCGGCAGGCACAGGGCAGTCAGGTCATTCAGATTGGACATGGGGGCGGGCTCACGATAATCGTCGACAGTTCAACGAGGTGACGTCAGCCACGGCGGGAAATTTAGGAAAAGAACGTCAATTGACGACTTGAGGTGCCGGTTCGTTGTGCGGGACCGGCACCACCGCAATCTTGTACGGATCGAAAATCCTCAGCATCTGGCCACTGTCCCGCAAGCCTTGCAACAACTTGCCGAAGGCCTCACCACTGATGGGGGCCGCCGGGCGCAGGATGGCGTAATGGTGATAGACCTGATCGATGCGATCGGACGCCAACAACTCCTTGGCGACATTCGGATTGCGCAAAAAATAGTCGTTCAGGTAAGAGCGCGTGACCAGGGCGATGTCGGCGCGACCGCGTAACACCATCAGCAGATTGCTGTCATGGGAATAGGTCAGCGTGGCGTTGTAGTTTTTCGCCAGGTACTGGGGCTCGGCATTGAAGTTGGCAAACTCGTAGTGATAACCGCTGAAGAGTGCCAGGCGCTTGCCGCTCAGGTCGGCAAAATAGCCTTGCTGCCGATCGGGTAGGCGTTGCGCGACAAAAATCTCGGCGTCTTCCAGCCCCATGTCGACGGCGGTATGGGGAATGTCTTCCCAACCCCAGGCCGGATTTTCGAAGATGGCCATGTCGACCCGGCCCTGCTTCAAGTCACCGAAACGCCGTGGAATGGACGTGGGCACCAGGACAAACTGATAGTCACTTTGCGCTGCGTTCAGGGCCTCGACCAACTGCGGCAGCAACCCGGTATCGGCCCCGGATTCCGGACGCACGGTGTAGGGCGGAAAATGCGCGGCACCAATGCGCACCAGTTGCGCAGCCTGGGATGGCAGCATCGTTAACACCGCAAGCGTCGCGAGCAAAAACCGCGAAGCTGTCCGAATTGGCGACCCCCTCAAAACAAGCTCACTCCCAATAAAACGGCATCGATGACTTCAAGCTAGGCGTTTTCGTCAAGTTAGCCAGTTTAATGCTGGCCAACACAAGTTTATTGCCGGTCTTCCAGCACCAGAATCAACGCTTCATCGGCCAACTGATCAAGGCTCATGCTACCGCCGGCGCGAAACCAGGTGGTGGTCCAGGACAATGCGCCGGTCAGGAAGCGACGGGTGATGAACACATCGCCGCGGATAAACCCGGCGCTCTTGGCTTCGCCCAGTACTTGCAGCCAGATGTCTTCGTAGATTTCGCGCAGCGCCAGGACCTTGGCCTGGCCCTCTTCGGACAGCGAGCGCCATTCGTAGACCAGCACGGCCATGGCCTCGCCGCTGCCGCCCATGATCGACTGCAATTCACAGCGGATCAGCGCCAGCACCCGTTCGCGCACATTGCCGGCCTCGGCAATGGCCGCACGCATCAACGCGGTGTTGTAGCGGATGGTTTCCTCCATCACGGCGCGCAGGATTTCGTCCTTGCTTTTGAAGTGATGGAAAATACTCCCGGACTGAATGCCCACGGCGCCGGCCAGATCGCGCACGGTGGTGCGCTCATAGCCTTTATTGCGGAACAGGTGGGCCGCCACTTGCAGCAGCTTGCCACGGGCGCTGTCCGGGTCGGTCAATTGGCCGTCGTCCACCAATTCACGCATGACCCTCAGGGCTTTTTGCTCGTCCACCCGTTCTCTCCTACAGTCGATCAATCAATAACGCCGATCACCCCGAAAACAGCGGGGTTGCGCCGGCAATTTAAGCTCAAGGATGCAACCAAGCAAGCGCTTGGCAGAAGATAATCCAGTCATTTACAAACCAAGCGCTTGCTTGGTAATGTCGACGCACTTGAGTTGGAGGTAGCTATGGAACGGACTGCGCCAAAATCAATTCGCATCGGTTGCGCCAGCGCCTTCTGGGGCGATACCTCGACCGCTGCCGCGCAACTCGTGGAACACGGGCATCTGGACTATCTGGTCTTCGACTACCTGGCCGAGATCACCTTGTCGATCATGGCCGGCGCACGGATGAAAGATCCCCAGGCCGGGTATGCGGGCGACTTCATCGAAGTGCTCGCTCCCTTGCTGCCGCAGCTCGCACAACACAACATCCGGGTCATCAGCAATGCCGGCGGGGTCAATCCCCAAGCCTGCGCCGCCGCCCTGCAAGCGGCCTGTGACAAGGCCGGGGTGGCGCTGAAAATCGCCGTGCTGCTGGGTGATGACCTGCAACCGCAATTCAAACAGCTGGGCAGCCAAGGCAT
This sequence comes from Pseudomonas laurylsulfatiphila, assembly GCF_002934665.1. Taxonomy (GTDB): domain Bacteria; phylum Pseudomonadota; class Gammaproteobacteria; order Pseudomonadales; family Pseudomonadaceae; genus Aquipseudomonas; species Aquipseudomonas laurylsulfatiphila. Next base: position 44,913 of record NZ_NIRS01000003.1, read on the forward strand.
TCATGAAATGTTCAGCGGTGCGCCCCTGCCATCGAGGTGCGTCTCGACCAATGCCTACCTCGGCGCACCCGGCATCGTCGAAGCCCTGCGTCTGGGCGCGGACATCGTGATCACCGGGCGCGTGGTCGACAGTGCCGTGGTCAGCGCCGCGCTGGTGCATGAGTTCGGCTGGTCGTGGCACGACTACGACAAGCTTGCCCAGGCGGCATTGGCCGGGCACATCATCGAATGCGGCGCCCAGTGCACGGGCGGCAACTTCACCGATTGGCGCGACGTGCCCGACTACGAACACATCGGTTTTCCCATCGTCGAAGTCAGCGCCGACAGCCAGTTCATCGTCAGCAAACCGCAAGGTACCGGCGGGCTGGTCACGCCACTGACGGTGGGTGAACAGATGCTGTATGAAATCGGTGACCCGCGTGCGTATCTGCTGCCCGATGTGGTGTGCGATTTCACTCAGGTCAAACTGCTGCAACAAGGCAAGAACGCGGTGCAGGTACACGGCGCCAAAGGCCTGCCGCCGACGGCTCAATACAAGGTCAGCGCCACGTACCCCGATGGTTTTCGCTGTACCGCCAGTTGCCTGATTGCCGGCATCGATGCCGTCGACAAGGCGCGCCGAGTCAGCGCGGCGATCATCAACAAGACCTCGGAAATGTTCAGCCAGCGCGGCTGGGCGCCGTACAGCGAGGTGAATATCGAGTTGCTGGGCAGCGAGGCCACCTATGGCCCCCACGGCCAGCGGCAGGACAGCCGCGAAGTGGTGATCAAACTCGCTGTGCGCCATCCGGACAAGCAGGCCTTGATTGTGTTCTCCCGGGAGATTGCCCAGGCGGCCACCGGCATGGCGCCAGGGCTGACCGGCATTGTCGGTGGTCGGCCGACGGTGTATCCGCTGATCCGACTGTTCTCGTTCCTCATCGACAAAACCGCCTGCACGCTGGACATTGATTTCATGGGCCAGCGCCACCCGTGTGCCCTGCCCGCCCTCGATACGCTTGACCCGCTGGACCTGCCAGCCCCGTTCGTTGCGCCGAAGCCGACCGGCCAGGCCGACGCCAGCGTGGCTCTGGTCAAACTCGCGGTCGCCCGCTCCGGCGACAAGGGCAACCACAGCAACATCGGCGTCATGGCCCGCGATCCCGAATTCCTGCCATGGATCGCCGAAGCCCTGACCCCGGAAGTGATCGTCGACTGGATGGGCCACGTCCTCGATCCCATCCACGGGCGGGTCGAACGCTGGTACTTGCCCGCCAGCCACAGCCTGAATTTCCTGCTGGAAAACGCCCTCGGCGGCGGCGGTGTCGCCAGCCTGCGCATCGACCCGCAAGGCAAAGCCTTCGCCCAGCAACTGCTGGAAATCCAGATCCCGGTGCCGCAGCGCATCGCCGACCAGTTCAACTAGAGGATTGCCGCCATGGCCTACGATTCGATTTTCAAAGCCGATTTGTTTGCCGGCCAAAACATCATCGTCACCGGTGGCGGCAGTGGCATCGGCCGCTGCACCGCCCACGAACTGGCGGCCCTCGGCGCCCATGTGCTGCTGGTCGGGCGCAAGGCCGACAAGCTCAAAACCGTTGCGGCCGAGATCGCCGAAGACGGTGGCAAGGCCGACTGGGCCGTTTGCGATATCCGCGAGGAAGAAGCGGTGACGCATCTGGTCAGCGAGCTCATTCGCAAGCATGGTCCGATCCATGGCTTGGTCAACAATGCCGGTGGGCAGTACCCGTCGCCCTTGGCCTCGATCAACCAGAAGGGTTTCGAAACCGTGATGCGCACCAATCTGGTGGGCGGCTTCCTGATGGCCCGGGAAGTGTTCAACCAGTCCATGAGCCAGCACGGCGGCGCCATCGTCAACATGCTCGCCGACATGTGGGGCGGCATGCCCGGCATGGGCCACTCCGGCGCGGCACGTTCGGGCATGGACAACCTGACCAAGACCGCCGCGTACGAATGGGGTCATGCCGGCGTGCGGGTCAACGCCGTGGCGCCCGGCTGGGTTGCCTCCAGCGGCATGGACACCTACGAAGGCGCCTTCAAGGCCGTGATCCCGACGTTGCGCGAACACGTACCGCTCAAGCGCATCGGCACCGAATCAGAAGTCAGCGCGGCGATCGTTTTCCTGCTCAGCCCGGCAGCGGCGTTCGTCAGCGGCAGCACCCTGCGCATCGACGGCGCCGCCAGCCTCGGCGGGCGTGCCTGGCCGATCCATAAAGCGACCAACAGTGAGTCGTACAACGGTTTCCACCGCGCCTACATACCCGACGTGTTGAAGGACAAGGAATAACCCATGCCGGTGATTCAGTCGCAACTCGACCCCCACAGCGAGTCGTTCGTCCAGAACCGTACGGCGATGCTGAGCGCCATCGAACAAGTCTGCGCACTCGAACAGAACCTGCTGGACAAGGCCGCAGAAGCCAAACCCAGGTTTGAAAAACGCGGTCAGTTATTGCCCCGCGAGCGCCTCAATCTGCTGCTCGACCCCGGTGCGCCGTTTCTCGAACTGGCGAGCCTGGCCGGCTACAAGCTGCACGACGACAAGGACGGCAGCTCCGCCGGTGGCGGCTTGATCGCCGGCATCGGCTATGTGTCTGGCGTGCGCGTGCTGGTGGTGGCGAACAACAGCGCGATCAGGGGCGGGACCATCTCCCCCACCGGCTTGAAGAAATCCCTGCGCCTGCAACAGATCGCCATGGAAAACAAACTGCCGGTGATCACCCTCGCCGAAAGCGGCGGCGCCAACCTCAATTACGCGGCGGAGATTTTCGTCGAAGGCGCGCGCAGCTTTGCCAATCAGGCACGGATGTCGGCCATGGGCTTGCCGCAGGTGACTGTGGTGCACGGCTCGGCCACGGCGGGCGGTGCCTATCAGCCGGGCTTGTCGGATTACGTGGTGGTGGTGCGCGGCAAGGCCAAGCTGTTTCTCGCCGGGCCGCCACTGCTCAAGGCCGCCACCGGCGAAGTCGCGACCGATGAAGAACTGGGCGGCGCCGAGATGCACGCACAAATCGCCGGCACCGCCGAATACCTGGCTGAAAACGACGCCGACGGTGTGCGACAGGTACGAGAGATCGTCAGCCTGCTGCCGTGGAACGAGCAGTTGCCCCAACCGCCCGAACGACGCTGGGAGGAGCCGCTGTACCCCATCGACGAACTGCTCGGCCTGATCCCGGATGACCCGAAAAAACCCTACGACGTGCGCGAAATCATCGCCAGGATTGCCGACGCTTCGAACTTTCTTGAGTTCAAGGGCGAGTTCGATCAGCAGACCGTCTGCGGTCACCTGAAAATTCAGGGACGCGCCTGTGGCTTCATCGGCAACAACGGCCCGATCACGCCCAAGGGCGCGAGCAAGGCCGCGCAGTTCATCCAGCTGTGCGACCAGAGCCAGACGCCTTTGCTGTTTTTCCACAACACCACCGGGTTCATGGTTGGCACCGAATCCGAACAGCAGGGCGTGATCAAACACGGCGCGAAGATGATTCAAGCGGTGGCCAACGCACGAGTGCCGAAGCTCACCATAGTCGTCGGCGGCTCCTACGGTGCCGGCAACTATGCAATGTGCGGGCGCGGCCTCGACCCGCGCTTCATCTTCGCCTGGCCCAACAGCCGCACCGCCGTGATGGGCGGCGCGCAAGCGGGCAAGGTGCTGCGCATCGTCACCGAGGCCAAACAGGCCAAGGACGGCCTGGTGCCCGATCCGAAAATGCTCGACATGCTCGAACAGGTCACCGCGCAGAAACTCGACAGCCAGTCCACGGCGCTCTACGGCAGCGCCAATCTGTGGGACGACGGTTTGATCGACCCGCGCGATACCCGGACCTTGCTCGGTTACTTGCTGGACATTTGTCACGAGGCCGAGGTGCGGCCATTGCAAGCCAACAGTTTTGGCGTAGCCCGGCTCTAGGCCGGCTCAAGGAGAACAATAAAAATGATCTTCACCCAGGAACACGAAGCACTGCGCCGCACCGTGCGCCAATTCGTCGAGCACGAGATCAACCCGCACGTCGAGGAGTGGGAAAAGGCCGGGCGCTTCCCCATCCACGACATCTTCCGCAAGGCCGGTGATCTCGGCTTGCTGGGGATATCCAAACCGGAAAAATTCGGTGGAATGGGGCTCGACTACAGCTATTCGATCGTCGCCGCGGAAGAATTCGGCACCATCCATTGCGGCGGCATCCCGATGTCCATCGGCGTGCAGACCGACATGTGCACACCGGCACTGGCCCGTTTCGGCTCCGATGAATTGCGCGACGAATTCCTGCGCCCGGCCATCAGCGGCGAGCAGGTCGGCTGCATCGGTGTTTCCGAAGTCGGTGCAGGTTCCGACGTCGCCGGGCTGAAAACCACTGCGCGCAAGGACGGCGACGATTATGTGATCAACGGCAGCAAGATGTGGATCACCAACTCGCCGAGCGCCGACTTCATCTGCCTGCTGGCCAATACGTCGGACGACAAGCCGCACATCAACAAGTCGCTGATCATGGTGCCGATGAAGACGCCCGGCATCAGCTTGAGCTCGCACCTGGACAAGCTCGGCATGCGCAGTTCGGAAACCGCCCAGGTGTTTTTCGACAACGTGCGCGTGCCGCAGCGCAACCGCATCGGCCATGAGGGCGCGGGGTTCATGATGCAGATGCTGCAGTTCCAGGAGGAGCGTCTGTTCGGCGCGGCCAACATGATCAAGGGCCTGGAATATTGCGTCGACAGCACCATCGAATACTGCAAGGAACGCAAAACCTTCGGCAATGCGCTGATCGACAATCAGGTCATCCACTTCCGTCTCGCTGAACTGCAAACCGAGATTGAATGCCTGCGGGCGCTGGTCTATCAGGCCACCGAGCAATACGTCAAAGGCCAGGACGTCACGCGCCTGGCCTCGATGGCCAAGCTCAAGGCCGGGCGGCTAGGCCGCGAAGTCAGCGACAGCTGCCTGCAATATTGGGGTGGCATGGGCTTCATGTGGGACAACCCGGTGGCCCGCGCTTACCGCGATGTGCGGCTGGTGTCGATTGGCGGCGGCGCCGACGAAATCATGCTGGGGATCATCTGCAAGTTGATGGGCATCCTGCCGGGGAAAAAGAAATGAACAACCTGCCGGTTTGCCAGACCTTGCTGCTGGAACTGCACAACGGCGTGTTGCACGTCACCCTCAACCGCCCGGAATGCCGCAATGCGATGAGCTTGCAGATGGTCGCCGAGTTGCGCGCGGTGCTGGCGGCGGTACGCGATAAACCAGGGGTACGCGCACTGGTGATCGGTGGCGTCGGCGGGCACTTCTGTGCTGGCGGCGACATCAAGGACATGGCCAACGCCCGCGCTCAGGGCCCAACTGCGCATCGGGACCTGAACCGGGTGTTCGGCGCGCTGCTGCAAGAGGTGCAACACGCACCGCAAGTGGTGATCACGGTGTTGCAAGGCGCGGTACTCGGCGGAGGTCTCGGCCTGGCCTGCGTCAGCGATATCGCCCTGGCTGATCACCAGGCGCAATTCGGCCTGCCGGAAACCAGCCTGGGTCTGCTGCCGGCGCAAATCGCGCCATTCGTCGTCCAGCGCATAGGCCTGACCGAGGCCCGGCGGCTGGCCCTGACCGCGGCGCGTTTTGATGGCCACCAGGCACGGCGCATGGGGCTGGTGCATTTTGTCGAGCATGATCCGCAGGCCCTGGCCGAGCGTCTCGATGAGGTGTTGGCCCATGTCTTGTGTTGTGCGCCGGGGGCGAATGCGGCAACCAAGAAACTCCTGCTGGCGAGTGCCGGACAACCGTCGGATGCCCTGCTGGATCAGGCTGCCGAATGGTTCAGCGAAGCGGTGACCGGAGCAGAAGGCGTCGAGGGAACGATGGCCTTCGTACAAAAACGCAAACCGGGTTGGGCCATTTAAAAGCTTCGCTGGCAAGCCAGCTCCTACAGGGTTTGTGTGTGACATGAATCCACTGTAGGAGCTGGCTTGCCAGCGATGAAGCCCGAACAGACACCGCACAATCTGAGAGACACCGCCCATGCCCGGACTCAAGAAAATCCTCATCGCCAACCGCGGTGAAATCGCCTGCCGCATCCAGCGCACGGCCCAAGCACTGGGCTATCGCACGGTAGCCGTGTTCAGCGACGCCGACGCCGATGCATTGCACGTGCAGATGGCCGACGAGGCAGTCAACATCGGTCCGGCCACGGTGCAACAGTCTTATTTGAACATCCCGGCAATCCTCGACGCCGCCCGGCGAACGGGGGCGGATGCGATCCATCCGGGCTACGGTTTCCTCTCGGAAAACGCAGAGTTTGCCCGCGCTTGCCAGGACGCTGGCATCACCTTCATCGGCCCCAGCCCCGAGGCCATCGAACTGATGGGCAGCAAGCGCCTGTCGAAGATCGCCATGATCAAAGCCGGTGTGCCCTGCATCGACGGTTATCAAGGTGCCGAGCAAGATGACGAGACCCTGAGCCGCGAAGCCGCGCGCATCGGTTATCCGTTGATGATCAAGGCCAGCGCTGGCGGCGGTGGACGCGGCATGCGCCTGGTGCACGAAGCCGGCAATCTGCTGGAACAGATTCGCACTGCGCGCTCCGAAGCCCTGAACGGGTTTGGCAGCGGCGAACTGATTCTCGAACAGGCATTGATCGAACCCCGTCATGTCGAGGTTCAGCTGTTCGGTGACCGGCATGGCAACCTGATTTACCTCGGCGAGCGCGATTGTTCGGTGCAGCGCCGGCATCAGAAAGTCATCGAGGAAGCACCTTGCCCGGTGATGACCCCTGAACTGCGGCAGGCCATGGGCGAAGCAGCGCTCAAGGCCGGCCTAGCGGTGCATTACGTCGGCGCGGGCACCGTGGAGTTTCTGCTGGATGCCCGCGGGCAGTTCTATTTCCTGGAGATGAATACCCGACTGCAAGTCGAGCACCCGGTGACCGAATTGATCACCGGGCTAGACCTGGTGGCCTGGCAACTCAACATCGCCGAAGGGCAACCACTGCCCTTGCGCCAGGACCAGGTGCATCTCACGGGCCACGCCATGGAAGTGCGCCTGTATGCCGAAGACCCGGCCCAGGGTTTCCTGCCGCAAACCGGTCGCGTCGTGGCCTGGGAACCGGGATTGCAGGAGGGCGTGCGGATCGACCACGGCCTGATCGAAGGTCAGCTCATCAGTCCCTTCTACGACCCGATGCTCGGCAAGCTCATCGCCCATGGCGCCACCCGCGAGGAGGCCCGGCGCAAATTGCTGCGGGCGGTACAGGACAGCGTGCTGCTGGGCGTGCAGAGCAATCAGCGTTTGCTCGAAAGCCTGCTGGAGCACCCGCAGTTCGCCAGCGGTGACTTCAGTACCGGGTTCATCGCGCAGCACTTTGCCGACCATGCCTGCCTACAGTCCCATGCCCCGGGCGCGCAACACCTGGCCATCGCAACCGCCCTCTTCTATCAGGCTTCGGCACAGGCTCATCCCGCCCCGCTGGGCGGTTGGCGCAACAATGCCAGCGTGCCCCTGCACTATCGCATCGGCCTTGAGGATCAGGACTGGGTGGTGACGTTGCAGGCAATCCCGGGTGAACCATTGCGCATTCAGGTCGCCGAACGCTGCCTCGAGCTGAAGGTCCTCCACTGCGACGGGCGCCAGGCCACCCTCGAAATCGATGGCATCCGCCAGCGCCACGCCTATCGCCTGGAGGCAGGGCAACTCTGGCTGTTCAGCCGGCCAGGCAGCTTGCAGTTTTCCGATCGCACTCAGGCGCAGGTTTCCAGCCGGGCCAGTGTCAGTTCCGGCACCCTCAAGGCCCCGATGGACGGTGCGATTGTCGACGTCCTGGTCAATGAGGGCAGCCCGGTCACCAAGGGCCAGCTGCTGGTGGTACTGGAAGCGATGAAAATGGAGCACCCCTTGAAATCAGGCATCGACGGTGTCCTGAAACGCTTGCAGGTCAAAGTCGGGGATCAGGTGAAAAACCGGCAGATACTGTTGGAGGTCGAATAAGGCGCTAGGCGGAACCGCCGGGTTTGGCTACGCTCAAACCCTACAGGACGCGGATACCAGGAACCCTGCAATGCCTCATTGGCTGGTCATTGATCTGGAGGCCACCACCGATGAGGGTGGATGGCCCGTAACGGATATGGAAATCATTGAAATCGGCGCCACCCTGGTGGACCGCAAGGGACGTGAACTGGACCAGTTCCAGCGCTTCGTCCGCCCCTTGCGGCGGCCGTTGCTGACGCCGTTTTGCCGCGAGCTGACGCACATCACCCAAGCCAACATCGATGCCGCGCAACCGCTGGGCGAAGTCTGGCCGGCGTTTGAACGCTGGCTCGGCCACCACCACACGCGACTTGAAGGCTGGGCCAGTTGGGGCGACTACGATCGCAAACAACTGCTTCAGGATTGGCAGCAAATGGGACTCGTCAGTGTGCTGGCCAACGTGCCCCACATGAACCTCAAACAGCGCTTTGCCAAGGCCCGACGCCTGGAACGCCCGCTGGGGCTCAACGGCGCCCTGCAACTGGCCGGCCTGCAGTTCACCGGCCAGCAACACCGGGCGCTGGAAGATGCGCGCAATACCGCACGCCTGCTGCCACTGGTTCTTCCGCTTTAGACAGGTGACGACACTCAGGGCCTTGTGCATACTGGCCGGCCCTTTTTAGCCCTTTTCGAGGAATCGCCCATGTTTAAAGTCAACGAGTACTTCGACGGCACCGTCAAGTCGATCGCCTTTGGCACCGCAGAAGGTCCAGCGACCATCGGCGTCATGGCTCCGGGCGAATACGAATTCGGCACCAGCCAGCGTGAAATCATGCACGTGGTCAGCGGCGCATTGACCGTCAAACTGCCAGACAGCAGCGACTGGGAAACCTTCGCCGCCGGCAGCCAGTTCAACGTGCCGGCCAACAGCAAGTTCCAGTTGAAAGTCGCCGTCGACACCGCTTACCTGTGTGAATACCGCGGCTAAACCCGCAGGCTTTGCCGAAATAAAGGTCAGCGCAATGAAAATGCCCGTGTTTTTCGACACGGGCATTTTTTTGTTCTGCGCAAAATTATTCGAGGATCTCCACCGGCATACCGACTTCGAGTCGACCGTTGCCGTCGTTGACCAGGTTCTGGCCAAACATCGCGCCGTCCGCCTGCGAACGATATTTCTGCAGGGTTGCCAGGGGTTCGCGGTCGTCGCTGCGCTCGCCGGTTTGCGGGTCGATGGTCGTCAGGATGCAGCGTGAGCAGGACTTGACCACGCGGAACTCGACATCGCCGATGCGGATACGCTTCCAGCCGTCCTCGGCGAAAGCTTCACTGCCTTCGATCACCAGGTTGGGCCGGAAACGCAGCATCTCCAACGGACGCCCGACCCGTTTCGACAAGTCCTCGAGGGAGGCCTGTCCAATCAGCAACAGCGGATAGCCATCGGCGAACGCCACCTGGTCGTCATCCTTGCCGTAGCCCGCCTCCGTCATCCGCGCCCGATCCAGCGGCACTTGCACCAGACGTGTCGGTTTACCAATGAACTGGCTGACCCAGGCTCCGGCTGCATCCCCTGCATCGGGGACCCGCAAGGTATCGCGCCAGATCGTCACGCCACGCAGTTCTGCATCGAGGCCGGGCAAGGCTACGTCGATCGGCGAATGACCAGGCGCACTGAGGGTCAAGCCGCCTTCGGCATTCCACAACGCCGACAACTGGCTCATCTGCGCCACCGCACGCTGGGTCAGGAAACGACCGCTGGCTTCATCCACCAGCATCCAGCGGCGATCGCCGTCCAGACCGAGTTTATCGAGACCGATCTGTTGCAGCGTCTCGCCCTTGGCGGACTTCAATGGATAACGATACAGCGCGCTCAGACGCAACATGGCCAGCTCCCTGTTAGGCAAAACGCCACCCTATACGAGCTTGAACGCCGAATCAAAGAGTGACGATCAAACACTCCCCCCCTGTGGGAGCGAGCCTGCTCGCGAAGCGGGAGTGTCAGTCGATAACCAAGCCAACTGTCACACCGCCTTCGCGAGCAGGCTCGCTCCCACAGGTTGTCCGCTGTTTTATTCAGGCCGGTACTTCGTCAAGCATCAGGCGCTGACGCACCACGTCGACGAGTTTGTCCGGCTGGAATTTGGAGAGGAAATTGTCGCAGCCGACCTTTTTCACCATCGAGTCGTTGAAGCTGCCTGACAAAGAAGTGTGCAGCACCACGTACAAGCCACGCAGGCGCGGATCGTTGCGAATTTCGGTGGTCAGGCGATAGCCATCCATTTCCGGCATTTCCGCATCGGTGAAGACCATCAGCAGTTTTTCGGTCATGTCCACGCCGGTGTCGGCCCAGGCCTTGAGCATGTTCAAGGCTTTCAATCCGTCGCTGGCGATGTGCATCTTCACGCCCAGCTGTCCCAGGGTATCGCGCAATTGCGCCAGGGCCACGTTCGAGTCATCCACCAGCAGCACCTCACGGCCACGGGCGCGTTCCAGTACCGGATCTTCGAGCTTGTCACGGGAGACCTTGGCGTTGTACGGAACGATTTCGGCCAGGACCTTTTCGACGTCGATGATTTCCACCAGTTGATCATCGACCTTGCTGATAGCAGTCAGGTAATGCTGGCGACCGGCACTGCTCGGGGGCGGCAGGATGGCTTCCCAGTTCATGTTGACGATCCGGTCCACACCACCGACCAGGAAGGCCTGAACCGAACGGTTGTATTCGGTGACGATAATCGTGCTGCCAGGCCCCGGCACCAGCGGGCGCATGCCGATGGCCTGGGACAGGTCGATCACCGGCAGGGTCTGGCCGCGCAGGTTGACCACGCCGCAGACAAAAGGATGGCGCTGCGGCATCAGCGTCAACTTGGGCAACTGCAGGACTTCCTGTACTTTAAAGACGTTGATCGCGAACAATTGCCGTCCGGCGAGCCGGAACATGAGAATTTCCAGGCGATTCTCACCCACCAGTTGCGTGCGTTGGTCTACCGTGTCGAGAATGCCGGCCATCAATGACTCCTGGTCTTGTTCGGATGAATTCACTTAGAGAAGGTTATCGGCTGTTTTTGCCGAAGCTTGACCCTCTCTAAAATGCCACGCACAGGCATTGATGTCACATTAACATCATGCTTTACTGATGCTGTGATTACATCCGCTGCACTTCTGCGCCGCGCGACCCTGGTTCTCGTGAAAGGTTCCGCTGCGTAAGGGATTCCCCTATCAACAATCAGGTGAAACCTGATATTCGCAATATCCAATAGCCATTAATGTGACGCCATTCTCATTGCATGAACGGAGTCAGGCTTTTGTGTGCGATCGCAAGCCAGTGGCCAACCACCCTCTCGTGTTCCCCAGCCTGCCTCCGGGTCAGCCGTCGTTCGTTCACCCGACGACTCGGCAATGCCGGGGTTCCGAACGCCCTCGTCGACACACACGATATCCCCTCATTTGACATGACGTTGTGGAGATAAGTATGCCGAACGACCGTAAAGAGTGGGCCCAGCGGCTCCCGGAGTTTCTCGTCGAGGCTGAAACACTCCTGGCCAAGACAGAGGAATGCCTGAGTCATCTGCAGTTGATCAGCAATGACAAGGACGCCATCGACTGCATGCTCAGCACGCTGCTCAAGCTGGCCAACAAGGCCGATGCCCTGGCGTTGGCGGCCGTGTCGGAGTTTTCACTGCATATTCATGGTTTGCTAAACCACGCACAGAACACCATGAGCCTGCACGACGAGGCGTTGAGCGCCCTGAAAGACTGTCTGACCCTGGTTGCTTGGCAACTCGAACTCATCGACCAGACCACCGGGCAGCTCAGCCTCGACGACAGCGAGCAGGTCACCCTTATCGAAGCCTTTGCCTTCCAGGTCGGGCAAAGCCGGTTTCAGCCACCGGTCAATTCCAGGCCGCTCACCCTCGTGCCGTATTCGGAACGACGGGCTTGAACTAATCCAACTATGCCCGTGGTTTGGTTATCAGTACCGCACTGTTACTTGAGTGCGCATATGTCGCAAATGAACATTTCATAGCTATAAGCGACATTCTTAAAACAATCACTATTGTCCAACGACAATAGCGCGCCCGCCTTGATCAGGTATTGCCTGGCATCAAAAGCAAAACCCCGGGACTACGGCATTTTGCGACGGAAACAGCCAACTTGCTCCATTATGGAAGCATCTTCTAAACGACTGGATTCCTGACTTTTCGGACATGCATACGGACGCGACCCACGGTATCTTAAGTGCTACTATGCCGCCTGTTAGTTGACGCCAATTAATGGCTGTGTGATCGCAGCCGAACTCGTCGGCGCTCCACATAAAAAACAGGGGCCTGTCAGCCAGCATGACCGGTCAGCCCGCAGCGAACATCCATTGGCTCCATCCGCTATGTACGCCAGCCTCAAGTCAATCGCCAAGTGGCCACCCTCCCGAGAAAATGCTCGCAGACTCACGCTATTGGTATGCGCCTGCTCGACCCTCGGCAGTTTGCTGGTCCATGGCTTGTCCATTCCGCTGCCCCTGTCATTGCTGGTGCTCAACATTGCGGCGCTGACCAGTGTTGCCGTGCAGTACTGCCTCTCGCGTAAATCGATCAAATTCCAGCCTCAGGAGCTGGCCGACCGGCTGTTGCAGGTCCAGGAAAACGAGCGTCACCGACTGAGCCGCGAACTGCATGACGACATCGGTCAATTGCTGACCGCCGCCAAATTGCAAAGTGACTGACTCAAACGCCGGATGCCCGAAGAGCTCCAGGGACAATGCACGGTCCTCTGCGACACGCTGGAAGAAACCCTGGCCAAAGTTCGTGACGTATCCGCCATTCTCAATCCCCGGCAGTTGACCAGCCTCGGACTGGAAGCCAGTCTGCGGGCACACCTGCTCAAGACCCTGGCCAACACCCCGGTGCACTGGAGCCTGGAATGCCAGCAGCGTCTGACCGGCATACCGGAGGAAATGGCCGTGGCGGCTTTTCGCATTACCCAGGAAGCGGTCACCAACATCCTGCGACATGCCCAGGCCAAAAACCTGCTGGTATGCCTGCAGCGCCAGCCCCAAGGCCTGAGGTTGCAGATCAGCGATGATGGTCAGGGCTTCGCCCCCGCAACAGACCCAGGTCGCGAAGGGCAACGGGGTATGGCCGGGATGTCGGAACGGATCGATCAACTGGGCGGCACGTTGACCGTTATCAGCGAGCCGGGCAAAGGCACGCAAATTGAAGCTCTATTTCCCTGGGCGCCCCGTGCGCTCGAACGGGCCAGTTCGAATAAGGTTATGCATTGACTTGTAATTTACTACTGGTGGATGACCACTCGCTGATCAGGGCTGGCGTGCGCGCCCTGGTAATGGACCTGCCCGGCTACGCCGTCATCGGTGAGGCCAATGACGGCTCGCAGTTGCTCGAAATGGTCGGGCATCTGTCCCCGGATATTGTCCTGCTGGATATTTCGATGCGCCAGACCGGCGGCCTCGAAGCCTTGCAACAGCTCAAGCAGGTGCGCCCGCAGAGCAAGGTCCTGATCCTGTCGATGCACACCGACCCGGCCCTCATCATGCAGGCCCTGGAGTCCGGCGCCCACGGCTACCTGCTCAAGGACACCACGGCGACCGAACTCGAGCACGCGCTGGACGCCTTGCGCAACAACGAGCGCTATCTGAGCCCGGCCATTGCCCACACGGTGATCACTCAGGCCCTGACCCGAAATCAGAAGCACCAGCCCGAACCTGCCGACTCGCACAACCTGACGGCACGCCAGCTGGAAATCCTGCGGTTGATCGTTCGCGGCAAATCCACCCGAGAAATCGCCAACGGCCTGGGGTTGAGCGTCAAGACCGTCGAAACCCACCGCTCGCAGATCATGAAGCGATTGCAGATCTACGATGTGGCCGGCCTGGTGCTGTTCGCCGTGCGTGAACACATCATCAGCCTGGATGACTAGCCACTTCACTGGCCCGTAGCAGCGGCGAATCTTCAGGCAGATGCACGAGCAACGCCGCTGGACGCACCGAAAAACGCAGGTTGTCCCCTTCCAGCGGTTCACCATCCAGGTTGATGTACAAGCCTTCCGAAACCTTGATCTCGACCCAGGGCAGGCGCGCACGGACAAACATGTTGTCGATGCCAAAACCTTCGGTCAGCAGGTTTTTCAATGTACCGACCACCTCCTGCGGTGCCGGCAGGATACTGATGTCGAGCAAACCATCATCGACCAGGGCCTGTGGGCACAATTCCCGCCCACCACCGGCCTGCCGGCCATTGCCGATGCCCAGCGCCAGCAGATCGCCGCTCCAGTGGAAATCCGGTCCCTGCAACTCACCGTAGGCGGTATGCAGCTCATTGAAGCGTGACAGGCCGGTGAACAGGTACGCCGCACCGCCGAGGATTTTCTTCAAGTCTTCCGGGGTGTTCGCCGTGACATGGCTGCCAAACCCACCGGTCGCCATGTTCAGGAATATCTGCCCGTCGACTTCCCCCAGATCAATGGCGGTCGGCGCGGTATCAAGTAAGGCCAGTGCCTGATCAGGCTGCAGGGGCACACCCGCCGCACGCGCAAAATCGTTGGCGGTTCCCAGCGGCATCAGTACCAGGCTGGCTTTTTTCGAGTGCTCCGCCATGGCCTCGGCGATATCGCGCAAGGTGCCATCACCGCCACCGGCAATGATCTGTCGATAACCGGCCGCCAACGCTTCACCCACCAGTCTCTGCGCATCGCCGGCTTCCCAGGTCAATCGAACAGCCAGCTCCCAGCCTTGCTCACGCCGGCTTTCGACGGCGGCGCGAACCGCCTCGTTGAGTGCCTGTTTGCCATGCAGAATCAACAGTGCCTTGCGATCGCTCATTACTTCACTCCCGGTTTGGATGGCATCTGGGAGATGTTGACCGCGCAGGCGCCGGTAAAGGTCGCCTGAAAACCAATTATTTCCAGTCAGGCAACTTGATCCCCTACGGCAGGATTTTTCTTACAAAACATGAGGAATTTGCTCAATTGACCGGAAATCCGAATGGGTAGACCTTGGGGCTTCAGCAGGACACCACAGGGACGTGCCATGCAAGGCCAAAACCCTGGATCACCGGCCAGCACAAAAGCCACGGGAGAAAATGATATGGAACCTCGCGTCACCGAGCTGGAAACACACCTCAAGCACATACGCAGGGACCTGGACGAAATCCGCGGTGACGTCAAATCCATCAAGCACAGGCTCGCCTACTCCGCCTGCGGAACGGTCGTGATCCTCGGTCTCCTTGGCTGGATCGCCAATAGCCGTTTCGAGCAGGTCATTTCATTGTTCCTGGCACATTGAATGGCCATCAAGCAAAAACCCGGTTCAATCAACCGGGTTTTTGCCAGGCCAATCCGCTGAAGCGGTCAGCTCAGGACTTCGCTCAACGGTATGAAGAAAACGCTATCGCCCTGAACCAGCGTGCGACCTTCCAGGACTTCTACCAGTCCATCAGCCCAGGCAGCGCTGCGCAGTACGCCGGAACTCTGGTTTTTGTAGATCGTTGCCCTGCCGTTTTCCAGCCGCCCACGCAAATACTCCCGTCGATTGCCAGGTTGGGGCCAGTCGAACCCTGCCGGCACCTGCACCTTCAGCGGCTCGACTTCCTTTACACCCTGACGACGCAGGAGATAGGGCCTGGTCAACAAGGCAAAGGTCACGAGGGTCGATGCCGGATTGCCCGGCAAGCCGATCACGGGTACACCGCGGAAATGTCCGAACGTCAGCGGCTTACCGGGCTTGATGGCGAGTTTCCACAGCGTCAATTCGCCCTCTTCGCGCAAGGCGATACCCAGAAAATCAGCTTCTCCCACCGATACGCCACCGGTCGAGAGGATCAGGTCGACATCCTTCAACTCACCCAATCGGAAACGAGTGGTTTGCAGATCGTCCGGAAGAATGCCCGCGTCGACGACCTCACAGCCCAGACGCTGCAACCAGCTGCACAACAACACCCGGTTGCTGTTGTAGATCTGTCCCGGACCCAGCGGCTGGCCCGGCTCAATCAATTCGTCGCCGGTTGACAGCACCGCCACACGGACTTTGCGAACCACCTCCAGCTCGGCGCAGCCCAATGAGGCAGCCAATCCTTGCTCGATCGGCCCCAGCCGCGTGCCTGCCGGCAGAACCAGCTCGCCGACGGTCGTTTCCTGGCCTTGCGGACGGATGTTCTGGCCCTGGGTCAAGGCTTGCGTGAAAGACACTCGCTCATCCGCCTGGACCTCGGCGTTTTCCTGCATCTCGACGCAATCGGCACCAGCGGGAACAGGCGCTCCGGTGAAAATGCGCGCACAGGTGCCTGGCTGCAACGGATCGGGGGCCTGGCCGGCAAACACCTTCTGGCTGACCACCAACGGCTCTCCCGTCCAGTCAGCCGTGCGCAAGGCATACCCGTCCATGGCACTGTTGGGCCAGGGCGGCAGGTCAAGGGTCGACAGCAGGTCTTCAGCCAGTACACGCCCCTGCACCTGCGCCAACGGCAAGCGTTCACGCTCGACAATCCGCGTGGCCTCGGCCATTTCCAGCAAGCGTGCCAATGCCTCCTCGACGGGCATCAGGCTGCCGGTCTTGCCCGGCTTACCCACGGGATTCACAAGGCTCTGCCTGTTTCAGGTGAGGCACGAAATTGCACGGGCGATGTCGCGAATCCAGCTGTTCGGCCAGAATGCCGTCCCAACCGGTGCGCACGGCATTGGTCGAACCCGGCAAGCAGCAAACCAGCGTGCCATTGGCCAGACCGGCCAACGTCCGGGACTGAACGGTCGAGGTGCCGATATCGGCAACCGAGATCTGGCGGAACAGCTCACCGAATCCATCGACCTGTTTGTCCAGCAGGCAGCTGACGGCTTCCGGTGTGCTGTCACGCCCGGTAAAACCGGTTCCGCCGGTGATCAGCACCACCTGAACGACATCGTCGGCAATCCAGTTGGCGACTTGCGCACGAATTTTGTAGAGATCATCTTTGAGCAACACCCGGGCGGCCAGGTAATGACCGGCAGCGGTCAAGCGGTCGACAAAGAGCTGGCCCGAGGTGTCGGTGTCCAGCGTGCGGGTATCGCTGACAGTCAGCACTGCAATGTTCAGCGGTGCGAAAGGTACATCAGCCTTGGCTTTCATAGGCTCGTCCAGTTGTAGGAGAAACAGCCCGGTGTTATATCACAGCGCTCCGTTTTTTCGCCGCTCCCATGGAGACCTGCCATGACCATGAATTCACAATTGCCACCCTGCTCCATTCTGCTCCTGGCGGGCGGTCGCGGCCAACGCATGGGGGGGCGGGACAAAGGGTTGCTGGACTGGCGCGGCGAACCGCTGATTGCTCACTTGCATCGCAAGACCCGCCCGCTGACCGATGACCTGATCATCTCCTGCAACCGTAACCTTGAGAAGTATGCGCCCTACGCCGACCAGTTGGTCCACGACGATGAAGGTGACTTCCCCGGCCCCCTGGCGGGAATTCGGGCGGGCCTGGAAGCCGCTCGCCATACTCATATGCTGGTCCTGCCCTGTGACGTTCCAGGCATCGATGCGGCGCTGATCGGCACCATGCGCGAGACCGCCAACCTGAATCCGGACAAGCCGCTGATGGTGCGGCACGATGACCACTGGGAGCCGTTGTTGTGTGTGATTCCGGTGCTGCACCGGGCAGCCTTTGAAAAGGCCTGGAACGAGGGTGAGCGCAGCCCTGGCCGGTTGATGCGCAAGCTCGGCGCGACCGCGCTGCAATGCCCCGACAAGGACCCTCGGCTGGCCAACCTCAACACGCCGGAACTATTAAGCGGTCATGTAAGCGGTCATGACACTGTGTCAGACTGACATTGATCAGGAACTTGCGCGGACGGTTCACGTCTCAAGTTCACTAACCAAAGAACTCTTATTCGGAGACACACTCATGATGCAACGGACCCTCGCCACTTTCATGCTCGCACTGGGCCTCGCCACCCTCGCCGGTTGCGCGTCGCCTACGGTGATCACCTTGAATGACGGTCGCGAAATCCAGGCCGTCGACACGCCAGAGTTCGACAAGGATTCCGGCTTCTACGAATTCGAACAGCTCGATGGCAAACAGACCCGCATCAACAAAGATCAGGTGCGTACCGTCAAGGAGCTGTAATCGGGTGCCGCCGGATACAGAAAAGCCCGCTTGATGCGGGCTTTTTCATGCCTGAAGAACAGCACTTCAGGGGTGCCGTTCAGGATCACCATTGCAGGGTGATTTCACTCTCGAACTCGCGCGCCTGGCCTGTGACCGGGTCGATGAATTTCAGCCCCTGGGCCAGCAGTTTCAAAGGATTGGCGTAGTCATCCTGCGCATCCTTGAGCACCTCGGGGTAAAACGGGTCGTTGCAGATAGCGGCGCCCAACGCCGCCATGTGTACCCGCAGCTGATGCTTCTTGCCCGTCACCGGGTAAAGACCATAGCGCCAGAGTTTCTCCTGCTTCTCCCTGACTTCGATCGCCGTCTCGGTGTTGCAGGCCCCAGGCCCTTCCTGCATGCGGAAGAACGGCTCGCCATCGACCAGCCGGCTTTTATGAACCCGCGGGAAAGCAAGTTCAGGCAATGCCGCTGCGATGGCCTCGTAGCGCTTTTCGATCTGCCGGGTTGGAAACAACGACTGATAAGCCGAACGACTCTGCGGATTGGCGGAAAACAGTACCAGCCCTGCGGTATGCCGGTCGATGCGATGCAATGGCACCAGATGCGGATTGTCCAGGCGACGGATCAAGCGCCTGAGCAGCGTCTGTTCGACGTATTCGCCAGCCGGCGTCACCGGCAGAAAGTGCGGTTTGTCGGCCACCACCAGATGCTCGTCCGCATACAGAATCGACTCGATCACCGGGATCGGCTTTTCATCCGGCACTTCACGAAAATAATGAATCCGCAAACCTTCCCTGTAGGCCAGATCGAGGGCAATCGGCATGCCCTGCCCATCGAGGACCCGGCCACGGGCGATCCTGTCCAGCCATTGTTCACGACCGATGGCGCTGAAATGCTCGCACAGGCAATCGACAACGGTCTGCCACGGGCCAGGTGGCAAGTACAGCGTACTGGCCTGGCTGTGTGCCGCGGAAAAAGAAGAAGTGGACATACGAAAGCTCTAACCTCAGTGCAGGGCGGCATTATCCAACAGCAAGGGGAATGAACCTAGGGGGCGTTCTCAATTAGTTTTCCCGTCGCGTTGTCGCCTTAAAGCGGGCCAGGCAAGGCGCAGGCCGCTGGAAATGGTTGTTCCCTTTCCAAGGCCTGCAACGCAGCCTGGCCCGTTTTAAGGCACAACCCGAAGGGCCGGGCCTGCTGTTGTGCAGGGCTGCGTTGCTCGAAGCTTATTTGGAATGACCAAACCACGCTTCTCGCGCCTTGCCCTGCACAACAGCAGGC
The DNA here is from genome assembly GCF_002934665.1 of Pseudomonas laurylsulfatiphila. GTDB lineage: Bacteria > Pseudomonadota > Gammaproteobacteria > Pseudomonadales > Pseudomonadaceae > Aquipseudomonas > Aquipseudomonas laurylsulfatiphila. The sequence continues at coordinate 64,224 of NZ_NIRS01000003.1, forward strand.
CCGGCGCGGCGTGAAAACTAATTGAGAACGCCCCCTAAGATTCCTCAAGCCGGAATCTGCGTGCGCGCCGCCGCTTCGGTGTATTCCTTGAGCCAGCGCAATACATCGACCGCCTCCCAGCGAGCGGGGTCATAGAGGGCGTACAACAACCCCTGATAACCCACGACATCGAGTTGCCGGTGATATCCCGCGCGTTGAAACAAGGCTTCGATTTCTGCGAAACAGGTATTGAAATGCGTTTTGTTGAAGGGCGTCTTGCCCTCGGTCACCAGACCATCCAGACGCAACTCAAGAACGGCTTCACGCACGATGTCTGCGGACATCCGGTTCACGCTGTTCTTCAACTGTTCGACATTGACCACGATTCATCCCTCTCACGCCCGGGCTTGTCTGCTCGCTGCCGAAAATCAGCAGCGGCAACACAGGTATCACGAATAACTGTATGCACATACAGTATCCGATCAATGCCAGATAAGCCAAGGGGATCAATCGCAAAGTTCGACAGACGGGAAATACCGCCAGCGCAAAAACCGCTCAACCCAGGAACGCCACCACCTCATCGGCACTGAACGGCCAGCCCAGTTCAGCGCCAGTGTCGACCCGCCGCAACACCGGAATACGCAGGCTGTAGGCGGCGAACCAGGTTTCATCGTCGGCGATATCCACCAGCTCCACCAGAAGACCGCGCTCGACAAACTCCATCAACATGGCTTCGGCTACTTCACAGAGATGGCATCCAAGGGTGCCGAACAGCTGACATTCGGGAAGCATGAGCGCTCAACCAGAAAATTAAGTGACCATTCTAGGCTTGCTCCGAAAAACCGTCGAGCCATTGAGTCTCCTGCCCCGATGCCAGCGACGATGATCAGACCTGTGTCAGTCCTGGCTCACGGCACCGATCTTGTGGATCGACAGGTCCGCGCCGTAATACTCCTGCTCCTGACTCAGGCGCAATCCATGCAGCGCCTTGATCACGCCATACACGGCGAACCCGCCGGCCAGTGCAACGGTGACGCCCAGTGCCGTGCCGATCAACTGGCTGATCAGGCTGACCCCACCCAGCCCGCCCAAAGCACTCTGGCCGAAAATGCCGCAGGCAATACCGCCCCACACGCCGCACAAGCCATGCAGCGGCCAGACACCCAGTACATCGTCGATGCGCCATTTGACCTGAGCGGCGGTAAAGCACCAGACAAACAACGCCCCCGCGACGGCGCCGGTCACCAGCGCCCCCACCGGATGCATCAGGTCGGAACCGGCGCAGATCGCCACCAGCCCCGCCAATGGGCCGTTGTGCAGAAAGCCGGGGTCGTTGCGCCCGACGATCAACGCGGCCACCGTACCGCCCACCATGGCCATCAACGAGTTCACCGCCACCAGTCCACTGACACCTTGCAGGGTTTGCGCGCTCATGACGTTGAAGCCGAACCAGCCAACAATCAGGATCCACGAGCCCAATGCCAGAAACGGGATGCTCGAAGGCGCGAACGCAACCAGCCGACCTTCGCGATAGCGGCCATTACGCGGCCCGAGCAACAGCACCGCCGCCAGTGCCAGCCAACCGCCCATGGCATGTACCACCACCGAACCTGCGAAATCATGGAAACCGGCGCCAAAGCGCTCCAGCAGCCAGGCTTGCAAACCCAGGTTGCCATTCCAGACCATGCCTTCGAAGAACGGATAGATGAACGCGACAATCAACGCGGTTGCACACAGCTGCGGGACAAACCGGGCGCGCTCGGCGATTCCTCCGGAAATGATCGCGGGAATCGCCGCGGCAAAGGTCAGCAGGAAGAAAAACTTCACCAGTCCATAACCATGATCGGCATTGAGCACGGCCGCCGGTTGCATGAACGTCACGCCATAAGAAATCCAATAGCCTATAAAGAAGTAGGCCAGTGTCGATACCGCGAAGTCGCTGAGGATTTTCGACAAGGCGTTGACCTGGTTTTTCTGTCGCACGGTTCCGACTTCGAGAAAGGCAAAACCGGCGTGCATGGCCAGGACCATGACCGCACCGATCAGAATGAACAGCGTGTTGGAGCTATGGACCAGGGTGTCCACGGCGCTTTGCAGATTTTCCATGGGATGGGCAGACCTTATGGCAGAAAAAAGCACCAAAGCAGTTCGCGATCACCGCCCATGCACCAAGTTGCGGCTTCGAAGCATCAGAGGACTGATCTCGTTGAACCGCCTTGGTGCACAGGCACCGTCCGGGAAAAACGTGACCCGGACGTTTGCGCGAGTTTTTGATTGTTGGTCCTACGGTTTTACTGAAATCATGCCCGGCTATAGCGCAATGGTGCGGACCGGCGCACCACGACACAGCAAAAGTTGTACCAGTCATTTGTACTGAACCTTCACCAAAGGCTCATACTCGAACACATCAGAAAGCCACTTATGGAGATCCACCATGGCCCGCATCCAGGCAAAGACTGCTCAAGAAATCCTGATGAACGACTTTCAGACACTGGTCAGTGACACCGAACGGTTGCTGGAGCACACCGCGACCCTGGCCGGCGACCAGGCCGACGAGTTGCGCGAGCAGATTCACGACAGTCTCTTGCGTGCCCGTGAAACCCTGAAGCTCACCGAAGACTCCCTGCGCGAACGCGGCAAGGCGGCTGTCACCGCCACCGAAGACTATGTCCAGGCCAACCCTTGGCAATCGGTCGGGATCGCGGCCGGCGTGGGTTTCCTGATCGGCCTGCTGGCCAGCCGGCGCTGATATGTCGATCGGTGAATCCGGCCCGTCTGCGACGGGAACAAGCTCCTCATCGCGGCGCCTGGGTGCTGCCTTCCTGGGTTTGCTGCACAGCCATGTCGAACTGTTCGGCATCGAGTTGCAGGAACAGAAAGCCCGCACCGTCAGTCTGTTGCTGTTTGCCGGTCTGGCGCTGGTGTTTGCGTTGCTGCTGTTGGTAGGGCTGTCGACGCTGGTGCTGATCGTGTTCTGGGACACCTATCGCCTGACCGCCATCATCGGGCTCTGCGTGTTCTATACCCTCGCCGCCATATTCTGCGCGATGCGTTTGAGGGCAGCGATTTTCGATGAGTCCTCGCCCTTCCACGGTACGCTGGAAGAGCTGGCCAACGATCGGGAGCGCCTGCTGCCATGAACCTGCCTGAATTGCCACACAACAGCTCACGCACGGAAATGCGCAAGGCGCTGATTCGCCTGCGCATGGAAATGCACCGCCAGGAAATCCGCCACGAATCCGCGCAACTGCTGCAACCTTTGCAACGCGTGCGCGGTATGACGCAGAACCTGCAGGACGGTTTCGGCATCAAGCACGCTCCACTCTGGGGCGTGGCCGCCGTCACCTTGCTGGGCTTTCTGACCGGCAAGGGCGCCAAGAACGGTGGCGGCCTCAGCAGCCTGACCCGGCTGATCCGCCTCGGCACCACACTGGGGCCGCTGATCAAACTGATCATGCAGGGCTCTTCGCGCAAAGACTGATCAGTTTCCTTCTGGCTACGCTCTTGCAGTGTCGACGGGATGCCCCCTCTTTCGAGGGGGCAATCCTGTGCGCCTGTCCGGTCAATTGCCCCCGGCGAAAAAAGTTCTTGCAAGGTGGCCTCGATATCGACGCCGCCGGGTTGTAGTTCCGCTTGCAGGTGATGACGCGAAACGGGAAGCTAGGCCATCAGTCACCTGACGGAGAGTCCCGCCTTGGATTGGCACACCCTGCTTACCCGCGAACGCCTCGGAAAGCCTCTGCACAGCCCTGAAGAACTCGGCCGCAGCCCTTTTCACAAAGACCACGACCGCATCATTTTCTCGGGGGCTTTCCGCCGCCTCGGGCGCAAGACCCAGGTCCATCCGGTGTCCAGCAATGATCACATTCATACGCGTCTGACCCACTCGCTGGAAGTCAGTTGCGTGGGGCGCTCGCTGGGCATGCGGGTCGGCGAAACCATCCGCAGCGCCCTGCCCGACTGGTGCGAACCCAGCGACCTGGGAATGGTGGTGCAATCGGCCTGCCTGGCACACGACATCGGCAACCCGCCTTTCGGCCATTCCGGTGAAGATGCGATCCGTCACTGGTTCCAGCAAGCCGCCGGCCGTGGCTGGCTGGATGCGATGAGTGAAGCAGAGCGCAATGACTTCCTGAATTTCGAAGGCAACGCCCAGGGCTTTCGGGTACTCACGCAACTGGAATATCACCAGTTCGACGGCGGCACCCGACTGACCTATGCAACCCTGGGTACCTACCTGAAGTATCCATGGACGGCCAGGCACGCCGATTCGCTGGGCTACAAGAAACACAAGTTCGGCTGTTATCAGAGCGAGCTGCCACTATTGGAGCAGATCGCCCATAAACTCGGCCTGCCGCAACTTGAAGAGCAACGCTGGGCGCGGCATCCGCTGGTGTACCTGATGGAGGCCGCCGACGACATCTGCTATGCGCTGATCGACCTGGAAGACGGCCTGGAAATGGAGTTGCTGGAATACGCCGAAGTCGAGTCCCTGCTTCTGGACCTGGTGGGCGACGACTTGCCGGAGACCTACCGCCAGCTCGGTCCAGGCGATTCGCGCCGACGTAAACTGGCGATCCTGCGCGGCAAGGCCATCGAACACTTGACCAATGCCGCGGCCCGCGCCTTCGTCGAGCAACAGGACGCGCTGCTGGCCGGCACATTGCCCGGCGACCTGGTGGAGCACATGCACGGACCCGCCAAGCGTTGCGTGCTGAACGCCAAGGACATGGCCCGCAAGAAAATCTTCCAGGACAAGCGCAAGACCCTGCACGAGATCGGCGCCTACACCACGCTGGAAATCCTCCTCAACGCCTTTTGCGGCGCAGCACTGGAGCAGCACAACGGTCGGACCCCGTCATTCAAAAGCCGCCGCATCCTTGATCTGCTGGGTAACAATGCACCCGATCCTCACGGCCCGTTGCACACGTCGTTTTTGCGCATGATTGATTTCATCGCCGGCATGACCGACAGCTATGCCAGTGACATGGCCCTGGAAATGACGGGCCGTGCCAGCCACTGAGGTGCTTCGTTTGATCAGCCATTACGGCGTTCGTTTTGGCTGATCCCCCTTCAACCTCCAACAGCACTCAAGTCTCGTCGAATCGCCCTACAACACATGGCGAGCGAACTGATCGCCTGTCCGGCACTCTCGCGAAACAATCTGCCTCCCTCTGTTCGACAGATGAAGTGTGCACCATGGCCGAAGACGATCTACGCATCCTCGTGGTGGAGGACCACCCCTTCCAACTGATAGCCACTCAATGCCTGCTGGAAAGTTATGGCTTCACCCGACTGACTACCGCCGACAGCGCCAAAAGCGCCATGCAGCAAATGCTCGGGGTCGACCAGCCATTCGACATCCTTTTATGCGATCAATGCCTGCCCGATCTGAAAGGACTCGATCTGGTCGGGTTCGCCAGTGAGCGAGGGCTGATCAGGCAGGCGATCATACTGAGCAGCCTGACGACGTCTGAACTGGATGAACTTGTAAAAACGGCCACTGAACACGGGTTGCCATTGTTGGGTTACTTGATAAAACCATTGAAACAACCTGAATTTAGAGACCTGTTGACCCTGGCACCAACATAAACAAAAAGCACATATAAAAACCGACAAATGCACAGCGTAAAACCTACAAACAACTTCCTGAAAAAGTGCACCAAAGCGCTGGACTTTCCCGGACTTCCTAATATGAAACCTAGTTAATACGTAGTCCCATTCCTTTTAATTTGTAGGATTTCTCCTATATTGCTGCCATAGCCCGGTCCGTTCATGCGTCCCTTCAAGTATCTGAGCTAAGGTGCGCGCTTTATTTGAGCTCGCATGGGACTTGATTATGAACTCCGTTTTTATTGTCGACGATCACCCGGTTATCCGCCTTGCCGTTCGAATGTTACTGGAACACGAAGGTTACAAAGTCGTCGGCGAAACTGACAATGGGGTCGACGCCATGCAAATGGTTCGCGAATGCATGCCGGACCTGGTCATTCTCGATATCAGCATTCCAAAGCTGGACGGCCTGGAAGTGCTGTCCCGGTTCAACGCAATGAGTAATCCCCCTAAAACACTAGTACTGACCGCGCAATGTCCAACACTCTTCGGTATTCGTTGCATGCAATCCGGAGCCTCGGGTTATGTTTGCAAACAAGAGGACATCAGTGAACTGGTGAGTTCTATAAAAGCGGTATTTTCAGGTTACAACTATTTCCCGAGTGAAGCCTTGAACCCCATCCACGGAGATGAAACACGCTGCATCGAATTGGAACTGTTCAAGTCCGTAAACGACCGGGAACTGATGGTCCTGCAACTTTTTGCCCAAGGTCGCACAAACAAGGAAATCGCCAAGGGAATGTTTCTGAGCAACAAGACCGTCAGCACCTACAAAAAGCGCCTCATGCAGAAACTCAAAGCCAAATCCCTGGTTGAACTGATCGAGATGGCAAAACGTAACGCACTCGTGTGAGAACCTGGATGCCCAGCCGTTTGAAGGTCTATCTGATTCAAGTGACCGCAGGTCTATGCGTGAGCACCTCGTTGTTCGGAGCACCGGGCAATGAGCTCTACACGCTGCTCAGTCGCTCGAAGGTCGGGGCGCTGGAGATTCGACTGGATGAATCCCAGCGACAATGGATAAACAACAAAAATCAACTGACACTCGGCACGTCGGCCCCGGACTACCCCCCTTTCGACCTGACCACCAGTGGCCAGGACTATGAAGGCTTTACCGCCGATTACGCTGGTCTTCTGGAAAAAGCCACCGGGTTGCCCGTCAAGGTTCAGCGTTTCGAATCCCGAGGGGCCGCGATCACCGCGCTGCAGAACGGCGATGTCGACCTGCTTGGCACCGCCAATGGATTCGAAGCTGGCATTGCCGATATTGCCCTGTCCATACCCTATGCCGTCGACCAACCCGTATTGGTGACCCGCGAAGGGGAAACCCGATCCCTCACCGATGGCCTGGCCGGATTGCGCCTGAGCATGGTGTATCACTATTTGCCGCTGGCGGAAGTCAAGGCGTTGTACCCAAAGGCGATCATCACGTCCTATCCGTCCTACCAGAATGCGATCAATGCCGTTGCCTTCGATCAGGCGGACGTGTTTCTCGGTGACACGATTTCAACTCACTACATGATCAACAAGGGGTACTTGAACAACATCCGGATGGCCAACTTCGGCAAACATGAAGCCCATGGCTTCAGCTTTGCCGTCAACAGGAACAACCCCGAGCTGCTCGGCATCATCAACGCGATGATCAAGGCCATCCCCTCCAGCGAGCGAGAAAACATCGCCAAACGCTGGAGCGCCGGCAGCGACATTCTGCTGACCGATCAAAAACTGCAACTCACTGACCGGGAGGAACGCTGGCTGGCACATCACCCGATAGTGCGCGTCGTCGTCAACGAAGCCTTTGCGCCACTGACGTTTTTCGATAGCAATGGCAACTTTCGCGGGGTCAGCGCGGATTTGCTTGAGCTGATCAGGCTGCGCACCGGCTTGCGCTTTGACATCCAGCGCAGTCGAAACGATGACGAGATGATCAAACAGATCAAAAACAACCAGGCCGATGTGATCGCCGCGTTGCTCCCCAGCGCCAAACGTCAGTCCCAGCTGAACTTTACCCGCCCCTTTCTGGAAAATTCCTACGTCCTGCTGACCCGTAAAGCCGCCGACAGCCCGACCAACCTCGTGCAGTTGCAGGACAAGCGCCTGGCCATTGCCCGCGGCAATCCACTCAAGGACTACCTGCGCAGAGAGTTTCCCCGGATCAAGCTGATCGAAACCCCGGACACCTTCAGCGCCGTAGAGATGCTCGCCGAAGGTCAGGCCGAGGGCGTGGTGAACTCACTGGTCATTGCCAATTATTTCATTTCCTCGCGGCTGTTCGAACACACCTTGCAAATCAGCACCACCATCGGCACCGAGCAGGCAGCGTTCTCCCTGGCCACGGCACGGGACGCCAAAGAGCTCAACGCCATTCTGAACAAGGCGCTGCTGAGCATCTCGCCGGAGGAACTGGGCATCATCAACAGTCGCTGGCGCGGCTATTCGGCGTCCTCGCAAAGCACCTGGCGCAACTATCAAAGACTGTTCTACCAAATCGCCATCGGTGCCGGTGCGCTATTGCTGATTTCCATTGCGTGGAACGACTACATGCGACGCCAAATCAAGCAGCGCAAGGCCGCCGAGCGCGCATTGAACGATCAGTTCGAGTTCATGCGATCGCTGGTCAATGGCACGCCCCATCCGATCTACGTACGTGATCGCCAGGGGCTGCTGCAAAGTTGCAACGACAGTTACCTGCAAGCGTTCTGCGCCAGGCGTGAAGATGTCATCGGCAAAAGCGTCATGCAGGGGGCGATGAGCAACGTATTCGAAGCCCGGGAGTACCAGGCTGACTACCAGCGCGTGGTGACCGAAGGCAGACCGTTGATCGTCGATCGCGAACTGCACATTGGTGGCCGGCGGCTGACGATCTATCACTGGATTCTTCCCTACCGCGATTCCAGCGCGAAAGTGCAAGGCATTATCGGTGGCTGGATCGACATCAGCGAACGCCGGCAACTGCTCGATGATCTGCGTTGCGCGAAAGAACACGCCGATAACGCCAACCGGGCCAAAAGCACGTTTCTGGCCACGATGAGCCATGAGATCCGCACGCCGATGAATGCAATCATCGGCATGCTTGAACTGACACTCAAGCGTCTTGATCATCGGCACCCGGAACGTCCGGCCATCGATGTCGCGTACAACTCGGCGAAAGGGTTGCTGGAACTGATTGGCGACATCCTCGACATTGCCAGAATCGAATCCGGGCGCTTGAGCCTTAGCCCGGAGCGCGTGAATCCGGGTGAACTCGTGGCCTCGGTCGTACGGATTTTCGATGGCCTTGCCCGACAGAAGGAACTCGAACTGAAGCTGGAGTTTTCTTCGGCCAACCCGGCCTTCGATGTGTTGCTGGACCCTTTGCGCTTCAAGCAGGTGCTGTCCAACCTGATCAGCAATGCCATCAAGTTTACCGAGCAAGGCCAGGTCCGGGTCATTGTCGACCTGCACCCGGCAATGCAGCCAGATCGTGTGCAAATGCGGGTGCAGGTTCACGACAGTGGCATCGGAATCAGCGAACAGGATCAATACCGGCTGTTCGAACCCTTCGCCCAGGCCGACAACGCCATTCAATCGGCCAGGGGGGGGGCAGGGCTGGGGCTGGTCATCAGCCGCAATCTCTGCGAGATGATGGGCGGTAGTCTGCAATTGCGCAGCGAGCCGGGTGTCGGCACTCAAGTGGAGATATTGCTGCACCTGGAAACGTTGCCGCTGCAGCAATCTGCCCAGGTGGCCGAAACGCAAATTGTCGTCGCCACAACCCCATTGAATGTTCTGGTCGTCGACGATCACTCGGCCAATCGTTTGCTCACCTGCCAGCAACTGGAGTTTCTAGGCCATCGATTCACCGTCGCGGCCGATGGCCAGGAGGGATTGGAGGCATGGAAAGACCAACCGTTTGATCTGGTGATCGCCGATTGCAACATGCCGGTCATGAACGGATACGAGCTGGCCCGTGCCATTCGCCAGCATGAAAGCCAAAACCATCGCCCTCCCTGCACTGTGCTCGGCTTTACCGCCAACGCTCAACCGGAAGAAATACAACGCTGCAAACAGGCCGGAATGGATGACTGCCTGTTCAAACCCCTTAGCCTCGGAGCCTTGAGCCAGTGGATGGAAAACATTGAACCCACCCATGTTGCCCCGGCGTTCAGCCTGCACGGGTTGAAACTGCTGACCGGGGGCAACCCCATGTTGAACCGCAGATTGCTCAACGAGTTGGTCAACAGCAACCGCCAGGATCTGCAAACGCTGATGTCGCTATCCAGCTCCGGGGATACGCAGGCGCTGCAGGACATTGCCCACAAAATCAAAGGCGCAGCCCGGATAGTGCAAGCCTCCCCCCTGATCGATCGCTGCGAGGCGCTCGAAGCAGCCTGCCATGAGGATTTCGATCGCGAAAAAATGGCCGGATGCTGCCAATCCATGGAGCGCACCATGCTTGAGCTGGAGGACGCGTTACTACGTCAGATCAAGCATTACGACGAAGGCAAAATGACAGAGCCTTAACTATGCTTGGACCCTCAGCAGTGTGTTGACCCTCATGGAGAAACCCGCAATGCCTGACCCACTGCGCACGGATCCACGCCGGTTTCCACTGCATGTCCATATCAGTGTGATGTTCACCTTTCTGTTGTTGCTGACCGGAGTGCTGCTGGGTCTATTCAACTACCGGCAAACGACCCAGATCATACTGTCCAGCAGTGAAAAACTCTTCAACCGTATCGAGCAGGATGTCCGGCTGGACCTGCACGCAACTTATGAACCCATTCGCCACCTGTTGAGCCTGCTGGCACTCAATCCGGCGGGCCAGTCCGCTGATCTGGAACACCGCCTGGCACTGCTCGAACCGTTCAGCCAGTCACTCGAGGACAACCCCAATCTGGCGTCGCTGTACCTGGGCTACGACAACGGCGACTTTTTCATGGTCCGCCCGCTGCATACCCCAGAGGTCAAAGCCCTGGTCAAGGCCCCGGACATGGCGGCTTACCAGGTCTGGAGCATTGAGCACGACAGCAGCGGCCAGGCTCGTTCCCAGTCTTTGTTTTTCGACCGGAACCTGGCTCTCGTCAGCCGCCAGGACAACCTGAACGACACCTACGACCCTCGCAGCCGTGCCTGGTTTACCAGTGCCCGTAGCGACAATGACCAGATCACGACCGAGCCCTATATCTTTTTTTCCACCCATGACATTGGCACGACGCTGGCGCGACGCAGTGGCGACAAGGCAATCATGGCCGCCGACCTGACCCTGGCCGAACTCAGCGCGACCTTGGCCAAGCACGTCGTGACCCCTCATACCGAAATCGTGCTGTTCGATGCCGAAGGCAATGCCATTGCCTACCCCGACAGCCGCAGGCTGATCATCGATGATCAGACATTGCGCCTGATCAAGGCCGCGGACCTGAGCCCCAGCCTGGGTGCGTTGCTCAACACCCCCTCTCAAGGCAGTCGCCTGGATGCCAATGGCCGGCAGTGGATCGTGGCCCGCAGCGGCATGCAGGAAGGCGGCCCCCAAGGCCTGCAACTGGCGCTGCTGGTACCGGAAGACGAGTTGCTCGTCGATGCTTACCGGATGCGCTGGCAAGGTGCACTCATTACTCTGGCAACGCTGCTGTTATGCGTACCGCTGGGTTGGCTGACCTCCAGAGTCCTGGTCAAACCCTTGCGCGCCCTGGTGCAGGAGGCCGATGCGATTCGCAGTTTCGATTTCAATTTTCCGCTTTCCCGTCGCTCGCCGGTGCTCGAAGTCGACCAACTGAGCGTGTCGATGGCACGGATGAAAGACACGCTGGCGAGCTTCTTCCAGATCACTGACAGCCTCAGCGCCGAAACCCGTTTCGCCCCGCTGCTGGAACGGGTGTTATTTGAAACCGTGAAAATCGCTCAGGCCCAGGCCGGCCTGATCTATCTGCGTGAAGGTGATGGCGGGCACATGGATCCCCACGGTCTGGTCATCAATGACACCGCCGAAAACCTGCAATCCTTCGACATCCGCGGACACTCACTGGAAAACCCGCAAAGCCCCCCATGGCTGCAGCAGCTGGCAAACGTCGACAACGTCGTCAGTAACCTGGGGTTCGAGCAAGCAGGCGATCTGCAGAAAATCCTGCTCGCGCTGGAAAGTCCCCGGGTCCATCTGATTGGAATCCGCCTGCATAATCGTCACAACGAAACCGTGGGCCTGCTGGTGTTGCTATTGGCCGACAGCGGCGAGCAAAGCGATCTGGACAAACTGCGGCCAGACCGCATTGCATTTCTCCAGGCGGTGTCCGGCGCGGCGGCCGTGTGTATTGAAAGCCAGCGCCTGCAAGCCCGGCAAAAACAGCTGCTGGACGCCTTCATTCAACTGCTGGCCGGTGCCATCGACGCCAAAAGCCCCTATACCGGCGGCCATTGCCAGCGCGTGCCCGAACTGACCCTGATGCTTGCCCGGGCGGCGGCGGCCAGCCAGGACCCCGCCTTCAGCGCCTATCGGCCGACCGAAGATGAATGGGAGGCACTGTACATCGCTGCCTGGCTGCACGATTGCGGCAAGATCACCACGCCTGAATACGTCGTCGACAAAGCCACGAAGCTGGAAACCCTGACCGATCGCATCCACGAAATCCGCACCCGCTTCGAGGTACTCAAGCGCGATGCCTGGATCAGCTACTGGCAGGCCATTGCCCTGGGCGGTGACGAGCAAGCGCTGGCAGAACTGCGTGATGCCAGCCTGGCCGGGCTGGATGATGATTTCGCCTTCATTGCCCGTTGCAATCTGGGTGGCGAAGCCATGGCCGACGCTGATCTGCAACGCCTGCGCAGCGTGGCTGAACGCACCTGGACCCGGACCCTGGATGACCGGCTGGGCGTGTCCTGGGAAGAGAACCGGCGTCAGGCCCGAACACCCGCCCCCACCCTGCCCGTCAGCGAACCCTTACTGGCGGACAAACCCGAGCACCTGTTCGAACGCAGCGAAAACGAAGTGATACCGCAAGATAACCCCCTGGGTTTCAAACTCGACGTTCCGCCCCACAAATACAATCGGGGCGAGCTGTACAACCTGAGCATTGTCCGGGGCACCCTGACGAGCGAGGAGCGTTATGTCATCAATAACCACATCGTTCAGACGATCCTGATGCTCAACCATCTGCCGTTTCCCGGGCACCTGCGCAGCGTCGCGGAAATAGCCGGCGGGCATCACGAAAAAATGGATGGCAGTGGTTATCCGAAACGCTTGAAGCGAGAAGACATGAGCCTGCCGGCGCGAATGATGGCGATTGCCGATATTTTCGAAGCGCTGACGGCCGCCGACCGTCCCTACAAAAAAGCCAAGACCTTGAGCGAGGCGCTCGGCATCATGGCGTTCATGTGCCGTGATGCCCACATCGACCCGGAACTGTTCGGGCTGTTCATCAGGGCACAGATCTATTTGCAGTACGCCAGGCGCTTCCTCGACCCTGCGCAGATCGATGCGGTGGACGCATCGGGCTTGCTGGTCAAGGCGGGCCTGGCGTCTTGATCAGCAGTCGGTCAGGCGCAGGAAAATCGCCGCCAGTTGCTCGATACCGGCCTGGTCCTGCGGGGTGAACCGTGCCAGTTTCGGGCTGTCGAGGTCGAGCACGCCGATCAATCGGCCGTCCTTGACCAGCGGCACCACCAGTTCGCTGTTCGAGGCGCTGTCACAGGCAATGTGACCGGGGAACGCGTGCACATCTTCGACCAACTGGGTCTGCAAGGTAGCGGCTGCCGTTCCGCAGACGCCACGCCCGAACGGAATCCGCACGCAAGCGATCTGCCCCTGAAACGGGCCCAGCACCAGCTCCTCATTGCAGTTGAGGTAGAAGCCCGCCCAGTTCAGGTCATCGAGCTGATTGAACAGAAACGCCGAGAACTGCGCGGCATTGGCGATGAAATCCCGCTCGTCCGCCAGCAAGGACTCCAGCTGCGCGTGCAGCATGCCGTAGCCTTCGAGGCCCTGGCCGCTCTTTTGTAAATCGATCATGCCTTGTGCTCCAACAGTTTCAGCCCGACCCAGTAACGGGCAAATTGATAAGCGCAACGTCCATTGCGATTGCCTCTGCCGGTGGCCCAGCGTACCGCCAGGATGTCCAGCTCTTCGCTGCGCTGCCATGCCAGTCCGGCCTTGGCGGCCAATTGGCCGATCCAGTGTTCGACGACGTTGAGGAAGTGTTCCTGGGTAAACGGATAGAACGACAGCCACAGGCCGAAGCGGTCAGACAACGCAATCTTGTCTTCCACCGCCTCGCTCGGATGCAGCTCGCCGTCGACCCGCTTCCAGTTCTCGTTGTCACTTTCCTTTTCCGGCACCAGGTGGCGACGGTTCGACGTGGCGTACAGCAAGACGTTGTCCGGCGCCTGTTCCAGAGAGCCATCGAGTACGCTTTTGAGCACTCGGTAATCGCCCTCGCCCGACTCGAACGAGAGGTCATCGCAAAACAGCACGAAACGCTGGGGCAGTTTGCCGATCTGTTCGACCACGCGCGGCAGGTCTGCCAGGTGATCGCGTTCAATCTCGATCAGACGCAAACCGGCTTGAGCGTGCTCGGCCAACAAGGCGCGCACCAGCGACGACTTGCCGGTGCCGCGCGAGCCCCAGAGCAAGGCGTGGTTGGCGGGCATGCCATCGAGGAACTGTTGGGTGTTGCGCCCCAGCTGCTCAACTTGCCGGTCGACGCCGATCAGGTCCGACAGGCGCATGTCGAGGCTGACCTGCAGCGGCATCAGATAACCGCCGCGAGACTCACGCTGCCAGCGCGCGGCCAGGCATTGAGTCCAGTCGATGGCTGGCCGGGGTGCCGGCAGCAACGGCTCGATACGGGCCAGAACGGCATCGGCGCGTTCAAGAAAAGCATTCAATCGGGAATCCACGACTTCTCCTCGGGCACGTTCACAGTAATGATGGTGATACAGCGACCAAACACAGCGTCACACAAGCGGCTGCCCCCGCGGTACAGGCCTCGCGAGAACATCAACAGGCAGGCATGATCGACTATGCTTGAGCAGCGAAAGGAAACGGAAGTGGTTCACCCCCCCATGGACATCAAATTCACCAACCGGCTGTCATTCAAGCAAGCCCGGCTGACCGTGCTGGTCGGTTTCATTCTGGGCACGCTGCTCAGCCTGCTGCAAATAGGCATCGATTATGCCAGTGAAGACGCCTCCATCAATCGTGAAATCCTTTCATTACTGGAAATCAGCCACAACCCGGCCTCGCGAATCGCCTACAACATCGACGCCGAACTCGCCAAGGAACTGACCCAGGGCCTGCTGCGCTCGCCGGCGATCATCGGCGCGAAACTGACCGACAACAACGGCACCGTGCTGGCCAACTCCAAGCGATCCGAGGCGCAAAACGGCTACCGGATGCTCAGTGACTTCCTGTTCGGTGCCAGCCGACAGTTCGAAGACCGGCTTTACCTGGATCATTTACCCAACGAATCCCTGGGTACGCTGCGGCTGAAGGTCGATACTTACGCCTTCGGCAACCGGTTCCTGCGCCGGGCCGAAGTGACCCTGATCAATGGCTTCGCCCGCAGCCTGCTGCTGTCCGGCATCCTGCTGGCGCTGTTCTATGTGATGCTGACCAAACCCTTGGTGCGAGTGATCCGTGAACTCAGCGGTCGCGACCCGGGCAACACCGAACCGACGTCGCTGGAGTGTCCTGCCGGGCACGCCAACGATGAGATCGGTGTACTGGTCAAGGTTGCCAACCAGCAATTCAAAAACATCGCCACCGAAATCCAGCAGCGGCGCAACGCGGAAAACCGCCTGACCGATTATCTTGGCCAACTGGAAAACATCGTCTCGGCCCGCACCGCGGAACTCAAGGCAATCAACGCCCGGCTGAGCCAATCCAACGAGGAACTGGAAGCCGCGCGCAGTACCGCCCTCGACATGGCCGAAGCCCGCTCGGTGTTCCTGGCCAACATGAGCCATGAAATCCGCACGCCCCTCAATGGCTTGCTCGGGATGATCGCGCTGTCCCTCGACGGACCGCTGAATGCCGAACAACAGCAACAACTGTCGATTGCCCATGACTCGGGCAAGGTACTGGTGGAACTGCTCAACGATATCCTCGATTTGTCGAAGTTCGATGCCGGTCAACTTGAACTCGAACACATCCCCTTCGACCTCGGTTCGCTGATCGAGGACACCGCCAACCTGCTGTCGCAGAACGCCGCCCCCAGCGTCGAACTGACCTGTCTGATCGATCCGCATTTCCCGGCACTGGTGCTCGGCGATCCGACCCGGGTGCGGCAGATCGTCAGTAACCTGCTGTCCAACGCCCTCAAGTTCACCCGTTTTGGGCGTGTCGACGTACGCCTGTCGACGTTCGGGGACGGCGTCAGAATCGAAGTGTGCGACACCGGCATCGGCATCCCTCAGGAAGCCCAGGCCAGGATCTTCCAGCCTTTCACCCAGGCCGGTGCCGGTATTACCCGCCAATTTGGCGGCACCGGGCTGGGCCTGGCGCTGACCTACAACCTTTGCGAAGCCATGCAAGGGCGCCTGACGATCAGTTCCGAAGCGGGTTTTGGCAGTCAGTTCTGCGCCGATCTGCCATTACCCAGCCATACCCGCGCAATGCCTGCTGTTTCGCTCAATGGCAAAGTCGTCGCCATCACGGCCGCCAGCAGCGGGCTGGGCGAACTGCTGAACAGCCTGTTGCCTGGCTGGGGGCTGGACTATGAACGGCGTTCCATGGATGACTCACTGCTTGGCCTGGCAGCCGACGTGCTCATCACCGACTGCCCCGAATGCCTGTTCAATTTGCGCCCCGCCCTCAGCGCGCCGATCCTGCTGATCACCGCGTATGGCAATTTCATGCCCGGCGAAGAGGTAAACGCCCTCGCCCCCTTGCAACAACAGGCACGCCCCCTGGCCCGCAGTACGCTGTATCAGAGCTTGCGGCGGATCCTGCAACCGGAAATCCACCCGATCAACGATGTCCGGCACGAAACGCAAAGCCCGCTACGTCGCGGGCGCGTGCTGCTGGTGGAAGATAATCCGGTGAACCAACTGGTGGCCAAGGGCATGCTCGGCAAACTCGGCTGCGAGGTCACCACCGCGGCCCATGGTGCCGAGGCCCTGGATCAACTCGAACAACGGGAGTTCGACCTGGTGCTGATGGACTGCAACATGCCGGTGATGGATGGCTATGAAGCCAGCCGGCAGATCCGCCGCAGCGGACGCTGGCCCCAACTGCCCATCGTCGCCCTGACGGCCAACGCCATGTCGGAGGAGCGCGAACGCTGTCGTGCCGCGGGCATGAGCGACTACCTGGCCAAACCCTTCCGGCGCGAAGAACTGGCCGCCCTGCTGGACTTGTGGATTCCCGCTACGACAGCGCCCTGATCTGTCCCAACAGGTGGTCGAGACCATCGCGCAAGTCGTTGAGACGATTCAGGTCGACCCCACTGTCGCACAACAACCGCGCCTTGAGTGGCCCGACCTGATCGCGCAAGGCCGTTCCGGCTGGCGACAGGCTCAGGTGCACTTCACGCTCATCGCGCGCCGAACGCTGACGCTGCACCAGTTGCAGTTGTTCGAGGCGCTTGAGCAAGGGGGTCAACGTGCCGGAATCCAGGGCCAGACGCTCACCCAGTGCCTTCACGGTCGGTTGCTCGGGGGCTGCTTCCTGCCACTCCCACAGCACCAGCATCGCCAGGTACTGAGGGTAAGTCAGGCCCAACTGATCGAGCATTGGCTTGTAGGCGCGAATGACCGCACGGGAAGCTGCGTACAGCTTGAAACACAGCTGGCTGTCGAGCTTCAGGGAATCGACGGACAAGGTGTTCATTTGAGCAGGGCTTCGATCTCGCGGGTCAGGTCCTGCGGCTTGGTCGCCGGGGCGAAGCGCTTGACCAGTTGCCCGTCCTTGCCGATCAGGAACTTGGTGAAGTTCCACTTGATGCCCTGGGAACCCAGCACACCCGGAGCGCGCTTTTTCAACTGCACGAACAAGGGATGGGTGCCGGCGCCGTTGACTTCGATCTTTTTGAACAACGGGAAGCTGACACCAAAGTTCAGCTCGCAGAATTCGGAGATCGCCCCTTCATTGCCCGGCTCTTGCTTGCCGAACTGATTGCAGGGAAAACCGAGCACCACCAGGCCCTGGTCCTTGTAGGTCTGCCACAACTCTTCCAGGCCTTTGTATTGCGGGGTGAACCCGCACTTGCTGGCCGTGTTGACCACCAGCACGGCCTTGCCGGCGAAATCCGCCAGGGTCTTTTGCTCTCCCTTGATCGTGGTGCAAGGGATGCTCAGCAGGTTGTCGCTCATGTTTGAGGTTCCGAGTGAATGCCAGAGACAACAAAATAGCGAGCAATTGAATTGTGTGCAATTTAAATAATCAAGTCGGGCCAGCTATCCGGCACACAACCTGTAGGAGCTGCCGCAGGCTGCGATCTTTTGATTTTGTTTTTTCTGGATCCCAGAAGATCAAGATCAAAGGATCGCAGCCTGCGGCAGCTCCTACAGGTTCAGCGCATGGTCCGCTCGCTTCGGATCAGTCGCGGGGAACCAGGTCCAGGCACACCGAGTTGATGCAATAACGCAGGCCAGTCGGCGGCGGACCATCTGGGAAAACATGCCCCAGGTGCGCGTCGCATTTGGCGCAGACCACTTCGGTGCGGATCATGCCGTGGCTGACATCACGGATCTCGGTCATGGCGCTGTCGCCGATCGGCGCGTAGAAACTCGGCCAGCCGCAGCCGGAATCGAATTTGGTCGTGGAGTCGAACAGCGGTTCGCTACAGCAGATGCAGTGGTAGACACCGTCGGTTTTGGTGGCGTTGTATTTACCGGAAAACGGACGTTCGGTGCCTTTGAGGCGGCACACGTTGTACTGCTCTGGATCGAGCATCGCCTTCCATTCTTCCAGGGTTTTTTCCAACTTTTCCATCATCACACCTCAGCGGCTGAAAAAGCCCGATCTGTACCTTTTCCACGGATCGGGCGGCACGTATGATTGCGCCTCGTCAAACGCCAGTCTGGCAGCCAGACCACGCGCATTCAAACGGAAATATGGGTGCTGCATCTCAAGGCGCCGGGCCTGTGTGAATACGCAGGATTCCCAGCACGGCTGTCCAAACGCCGTCTGGATCGTTCATTTTCGGGAACACATCGCCATGCAGGTCAGCAAATCGAACAAGCTCGCCAACGTCTGCTACGACATTCGCGGCCCGGTGCTCAAGCACGCCAAGCGCCTGGAAGAGGAAGGCCATCGCATCCTCAAGCTGAACATCGGCAATCCGGCGCCTTTTGGTTTCGAAGCGCCGGATGAAATCCTCCAGGACGTGATCCGCAACCTGCCGACCGCCCAGGGCTATAGCGACTCCAAGGGCCTGTTCAGTGCGCGCAAGGCCGTGATGCAGTATTACCAGCAAAAGCAGGTAGAAGGCGTCGGCATTGAAGACATCTACCTGGGCAATGGTGTTTCCGAACTGATCGTGATGTCGATGCAGGCCCTGCTCAACAATGGCGACGAAGTGCTGGTACCTGCGCCTGACTACCCGCTTTGGACCGCCGCCGTGAGCCTGTCCGGCGGCAATCCGGTGCATTACCTGTGCGACGAGCAAGCCAACTGGTGGCCAGACCTGGCCGACATCAAGGCCAAGATCACCCCGAACACCAAGGCCCTGGTGATCATCAACCCGAACAACCCGACCGGCGCGGTGTATTCGAAGGAAGTGCTGCTGGGCATGCTGGAACTGGCCCGCCAGCACAACCTGGTGGTGTTCTCCGACGAGATCTACGACAAGATCCTCTACGACGATGCCGTGCACATCTGCACCGCCTCCCTGGCGCCGGACCTGCTCTGCCTGACTTTCAACGGTCTGTCCAAGTCCTATCGCGTCGCCGGTTTCCGCTCCGGCTGGATCGCCATTTCCGGTCCGAAACACCACGCCCAGAGCTACATCGAAGGCATCGACATGCTGGCGAACATGCG
The DNA here is from genome assembly GCF_002934665.1 of Pseudomonas laurylsulfatiphila. Taxonomy (GTDB): domain Bacteria; phylum Pseudomonadota; class Gammaproteobacteria; order Pseudomonadales; family Pseudomonadaceae; genus Aquipseudomonas; species Aquipseudomonas laurylsulfatiphila. The sequence goes on from NZ_NIRS01000003.1 coordinate 83,767, forward strand.
CCTGTGCGCCAACGTGCCGAGCCAGCATGCGATCCAGACCGCCCTGGGTGGCTACCAGAGCATCAATGACCTGGTACTGCCGCAAGGTCGCTTGCTCGAACAGCGCAACCGCACCTGGGAATTGCTCAATGACATTCCGGGCGTGAGCTGCGTCAAGCCGATGGGCGCGCTGTACGCATTCCCGCGCATCGACCCGAAAGTCTGCCCGATCCACAACGACGAGAAATTCGTCCTCGACCTGCTGCTCTCCGAAAAGCTGCTGGTGGTTCAAGGCACCGCATTCAACTGGCCATGGCCAGACCACTTCCGCGTCGTGACCCTGCCACGTGTCGATGACCTGGAGATGGCCATCGGACGCATCGGCGGCTTCCTCAAGTCCTACCGCCAGTAAGCGAGCCGTCACCGTGCGACACGCCTGCGCGTCGCACGGTGATTTTCATCCGGCAACATTTGTTTGCATTGCTTCACTGGCAGTCGTTTGGCTCGCTGCCGGATAACGCCGTGCCTGCTCGCGCCTAACAAAGGCGGGGCCTTCGACATGAATTGACTGACAAACACTTCCTGCACTCGCGTCGGAAACGCCCTGCAAGCAGCTAAACTATTGCCGTAGGACACAGTTTGAAATAGTCACCCGGTTGAATACCCCGGTGCAGCACCTTATATACCCCGCAGTACGCTACATCTTTAGCATGAGGAGATTTCTACAACCATGATGCGCATCCTGCTGTTCTTGGCCACTAACCTGGCGGTCGTGCTGATTGCCAGCATCACCCTGAGCCTTTTCGGCTTCAACGGGTTCATGGCGGCCAATGGGGTTGACCTCAACCTCAATCAGCTGCTGATTTTCTGTGCGGTCTTTGGTTTCGCCGGTTCACTGTTCTCGCTGTTCATCTCCAAGTGGATGGCGAAAATGAGCACCAGCACCCAGATCATCACCCAGCCACGCACCCGTCACGAGCAATGGCTGCTGCAAACCGTCGAGCAACTGTCCCGCGAAGCCGGGATCAAGATGCCCGAAGTCGGCATTTTCCCCGCCTACGAGGCGAACGCCTTCGCCACTGGCTGGAACAAGAACGACGCACTGGTCGCCGTGAGCCAGGGCTTGCTCGAGCGCTTTTCGCCCGATGAAGTAAAAGCCGTCCTGGCCCACGAAATCGGCCACGTGGCCAATGGCGACATGGTTACCCTGGCGCTGATCCAGGGCGTGGTGAACACCTTCGTGATGTTCTTCGCCCGGATCATCGGCAATTTCGTCGACAAGGTGATCTTCAAGAACGAAGAAGGCCAGGGCATTGCCTACTACGTGGCGACCATCTTCGCCGAACTGGTTCTGGGCATCCTGGCCAGCGCCATCGTCATGTGGTTCTCGCGCAAGCGTGAATTCCGTGCCGACGAAGCCGGTGCAAACCTGGCCGGCACTGCCGCAATGATCGGCGCCCTGCAACGCCTGCGGGCGGAACAAGGCCTGCCGGTGCACATGCCCGACACCCTGAACGCCTTCGGCATCAATGGTGGCATCAAGCAAGGGTTCGCTCGCATGTTCATGAGCCACCCGCCACTGGAAGAACGCATCGACGCCCTGGCTCGACGTCGCGGCTAAGAGGTTCCACCGCAAATGAAAAGGCCCGCAGCGATGCGGGCCTTTTTTGTCTGCTTGAATACTTCGGTGTTTTTCAGGGCCTCTTCGCGGGCAAGCCCGCTCCCACATTGGACCGCGATCCCTGTGGGAGCGGGCTTGCCCGCGAAGAGGCCGGTGCAGACAGCCACTATTACCGACTGGTAACCCGATACACCCGCTCCTCCAGCCGCGTGACACCTGCCTCAAGAAACTTCCCGCTTTCGCTCAACACATCCTGATCTTCCAGGATCTTCAGCGACCATGAGTCCCCAAACAACTTCCGCACCTCATCATCGAGTACGGCAAACGGCGGGCCGGGCATCTGCGCCTGGTCATAGTCCAGGGTAATCACCAGACCATGGGACTCCTTCGGCAGTATCCGCTTCAAATGAGCGGCATAGCGCTCTCGCATTTCCGCCGGCAACGCAATCAACGCGGCACGATCATAGAGCGCGGAGCAATCAGCCGTGTCACCGGCCGTCAGCTCAAAGAAATTGCCACACCAAAGCTCGATGGAACCTGCCCGATAGACCTTGAAAGGCCCCTGCTCACTGACGGCCGGATCAAAGCCATGCTCGCTGAAAAACTCCTCGATGGCTTTTTCCGACAGTTCGACTCCCAGGACCTCATGGCCCTGATGGGCGAGCCAAAGCAAATCCAGGCTTTTTCCACATAACGGCACCAACACGCGTGCCCCCTCTTCAAGGCTTAACGCTGGCCAGAACCGTTTCAGATAAGGGTTCACCTGCGGCAGGTGAAAGCCGATCTGATTCGCTGCCCATTTCTTGTGCCAAAACTCCGGCTGCATAAATAACCCCGAAAATTCGATCAAAACACCCTAAAACTTATATTAGATTTAGATTAATGATCTGACTGAAGATGTTGCATCTTAACTCTCAGGAGCTCATTCATGTTCCCCAGCCTGTACATATCCCACGGCTCCCCCATGCTCGCCCTGGAACCCGGTGCCAGCGGACCGGCACTCGCCCGCCTGGCCGCCGAGATCCCCAAGCCCAAAGGCATCGTGATTGTGTCTGCGCACTGGGAAAGCAATGAGCTGCTGGTCAGCGGCAATCCGCAGCCTGAAACCTGGCATGACTTCGGTGGATTCCCCAAAGCCCTGTTCGAGGTCCAGTACCCGGCACCCGGCGACCCGCGACTCGCCGCCGAGGTTACCGAGCTACTGAAAACCGCTGGTTTTCCTGCGCGCATCGACAGCAATCGGCCTTTCGACCATGGCGTCTGGGTGCCTTTATCGCTGATGTACCCGCAAGCAGACATCCCGATTGTCCAGGTTTCGCTGCCCACCCGGGCCGGCCCCACTCTGCAGACCCGCGTTGGTCACGCGCTGGCCAGCCTGCGCGAGCACGGCGTCCTGCTGATTGGCTCCGGCAGCATCACTCATAACCTGCGGGAGCTGGACTGGCACGCCGGCCCCGAGAGTGTGGAGCCCTGGGCGCTGGCGTTTCGCGACTGGATGATCGAGAAACTCGCAGCGAACGACGAAGCCGCACTGCATGACTATCGCGCGCAGGCACCCCATGCCGTGCGCAACCACCCCAGCGACGAACACCTCTTGCCGCTGTACTTTGCCCGCGCCGCCGGTGGGCCGTTCAGCATTGCCCATCAGGGGTTCACCATGGGTGCACTGGGCATGGACATCTATCGTTTCGGCTAACCCAAAAATCAAAGATCGCAGCCTGCGGCAGCTCCTACAGAAGAAATGCGATCCCCTGTAGGAGCTGCCGCAGGCTGCGATCTTTTTTACAGGCAAAAAAAATCCCCGAACCAGTCGGGGATTTTTCATGTTCGATCAATCAGCCCGAGAGCGGATCAATCTTCGCGGTAGCGACGCAGCTTCAACTGCTTGCCGGCAACGCGAGTGTCCTTCAGCTTGGTCAGCAACTTCTCCAGACCATCTTCCGGCAGCTCGACGAGGCTGAAGCTGTCACGCACCTGGATGCGGCCGATCGCTTCACGCGCCAGACCACCTTCGTTGAGGATGGCGCCCAGCAGGTTCTTGGCAGCGATACCGTCACGCGCGCCCAGCGCGGTACGGCAACGTGCACGGCCTTCGCCCAGTGGCATCGGAGCGCGACGCTCGCGGTCGCCACGCTCAGGACGATCACCGGAACGCTCTGGACGATCGCCACGCGGTGCATTGTTCGGCACCAGTGGACGCTCCTTCTCGATAGCGGCCAGGTTCAGCGCTTGACCGTTGGTTGCCTTGCGCAGCAGGGCTGCGGCCAGGGCACGCGGGCTGCAACCGATGTCGGCGGTCAGGCGATCGAGCAGATCACCGTGGGTCGATTCGGCTTCAGCCACCAGCGGCGACAGGCTGTTGGTCAGTTTCTTGATGCGCGCATCCAGAACGGCTTGAGCGTCCGGCAGGCGAACCTCAGCAACCTTCTGACCGGTTACACGCTCGATCACTTGCAGCATGCGGCGCTCACGCGGAGTCACCAGCAGCAGTGCACGACCTTCGCGACCGGCACGGCCGGTACGGCCGATACGGTGAACGTAGGACTCTGGATCGTACGGCATGTCAACGTTGAACACGTGAGTGATGCGCGGAACGTCCAGGCCACGAGCGGCAACGTCGGTCGCCACAACGATGTCCAGACGGCCATCCTTGAGGGAGTCGATCACGCGCTCGCGCTGGTTCTGGGCGATGTCACCGTTCAGCGCAGCGGCTTTGTAGCCTTTGGCTTCCAGGGCACTGGCCAGGTCCAGGGTCGCTTGCTTGGTGCGCACGAACATGATCAGGGCGTCGAAATCTTCCACTTCCAGCAAGCTGAGAACGGCCGAAGTCTTCTGGTCAGCGTGAACCAGCAGGTGAGCCTGCTCGATCGCGGTAACGGTCTGGGTCTTGCTCTGAATCTTGACGTGCTTCGGATCGCGCAGGTGGCGTTCGGCGATGGCACGGATCGACTGAGGCAAGGTTGCCGAGAACAGCACGGTCTGACGGGTTTCCGGCATGGCCTTGAAGATGACTTCCAGGTCGTCCATGAAGCCCAGCTTGAGCATTTCGTCGGCTTCGTCGAGAACCAGGTGGTTCACGGTCGCCAGTACTTTTTCGTCGCGACGCAGGTGGTCGCACAGACGGCCCGGAGTGGCGACAACGATTTGTGCGCCATTACGGATTGCTTTCAGTTGTGGGCCCATCGGCGCGCCGCCGTAGACAGCCACAACAGTCACGCCCGGCATTTGCTTGGCGTAGGTTTCGAAAGCGGTTGCAACTTGTAGCGCCAACTCACGAGTTGGGGCCAGGATCAGAGCTTGCGGCTCGCGCTTGGACGGATCAATGCGGTGCAGAATTGGTAGGGCAAAGGCAGCGGTTTTACCGGTACCGGTTTGCGCCTGACCAATCATATCGTGACCGGCGAGAATGATCGGGATCGACTGCTGCTGAATGGCCGAAGGCTCTTCATAGCCGGTAGCGACTACTGCAGCGACAATATTTGGATGAAGTTCAAGAGCGGCGAAGCCGCCGATTTCCTGGGTCATGGGTCTGCCTCTAAGTGCATCCGCAAAGACCCATGCTCCAAAGCTGCACATGCCGTGTTGAGACTCAAGAGTCGCCCTGGCAGCTTTGTCGGCGGGGATTTGCGAAAACGAATGAATGAAAAGAATCGTCAAGGAAGAGTCCGCTGGGCGGACGTGCAGCCGAAGCTGGCTTCGGGGAATTGCGCTACCTAAACGCGGCCCGGTTAAAGGCCGGCGCGCACTATACCGGAATTCGTTAAAAAAGGGAGCTTTTTTTATCGGAAATCCACCGGATACACCGTTGTGTCACAGGCTTTGCGAATAATCGGTCAGCCGTCTATTTTTCAAAGGCCCGGCCTTGCGGGTGATGGCGCTAAAACGGTTCACCCTATACCGTGCAGACCGCAGGTCCGGCACGCCTTTCCCACCCCCGAGGACCACTCCATGAATCAGCCCAGCTCCAGTCGAGTCAGCCGCGAACGGCGCGGCCATGTGTTCCTGATCGGTCTGGATCGGGTGGCCAAGCGCAACGCCTTCGATCTCGACCTGCTCAACGCGCTGAGTCTGGCCTATGGCGAATTCGAGGCCGACAGCGAGGCGCGCGTGGCGGTGGTGTTCGCTCATGGCGAGCACTTTACCGCCGGGCTCGATCTGGTCAATGCCAGCGTCACCCTGTCAGATGGCTGGCAGGTTCCACCCGGCGGCTGTGATCCGTGGGCGGTGTTTGCCGGTCCCAGGGTCAGCAAACCGGTGATTGTCGCCGCCCAGGGTTATTGCCTGACCATCGGCATCGAGCTGATGCTGGCCGCCGACATCAACCTGTGCGCCAGCAACACCCGGTTCGCGCAGATGGAAGTGCAACGCGGGATCTTCCCGTTCGGCGGTGCCACCCTGCGCCTGCATCAGGTGGCCGGCTGGGGCAATGCCATGCGCTGGCTGTTGACCGGGGATGAGTTCGACGCCCGTGACGCCTTGCACCTGGGTCTGGTGCAGGAGGTCATGGCCAGCGAGGACTTGCTGCCCCGGGCGATTGAACTGGCCGAACGGATCGCCCGTCAGGCGCCGCTCGGCGTTCAAGCGACACTGATGTCTGCGCGACAAGCCCGCTATGAAGGGGAAACCGCAGCGGCACAGGCGTTGCCGCAGCTGGTGAAGAAGTTGATGGCGAGCGAGGATGTCAAGGAAGGTGTGCGGTCGATGGTGGAACGGCGGCCCGGTATTTTCAAAGGTTGCTGAAAATCCGTGTAGAAGCTCCCGAAGGTTCGGCAGCTCCTACAGGGGGATCCGCGTTCCTCAGGTCGCCGGGCGAATCGCCTTGATCAACGACTGCAACGAATACCCCAGCCGCGGCGCCAGCGCTTCGGCGCGGGCGATCAGGCCGTCCATGTCCAGCGCCTGATCCAGCTCCGAAGGCACGATCAGGATCACATTGCCCTCCTTCACCGGCAGCTCCCAATAGTGGCGGTGATACAAACCGCGCAACAAGGCGGCGCCCAGGGGTTTGCCATCGTCGGTAGCCCACTGATTGATGACCAGCCAGCCACCCGGATTCAATCGCTTCTGGCAGTTTTCCAGAAAGCTCCAGGCCAGATGCCCGACACCCGGGCCGACATCGGTATAAAGGTCGACGAAAATCAGGTCCGCCGACTCTGCGGAATCCAGCAACTCCAGCGCATCGCCAACGCGGATGTACAGGCGCGGATCGTCATCCAGCCCCAGATATTCAATGGCCAGGCGCGGCACGTCCGGGCGCAGCTCGATGGCTTCGACATCTTCCAGCGGCAGGAACTTGAGGCAGGCCTGGGTCAGCGTACCGGCGCCGAGACCGAGAAACAGTGCGCTTTCGGGTAGTTCATGGCACAGCGCGCCGATCAGCATCGCCCGGGTATAGTCATACTCGAGCCAGCTCGGATCGGCGGTGAACACGCAGCTTTGCTCGATGGCATCACCGAACTCGAGAAAACGGTAATCGGCCACTTCCAGCACACGAATCACACCGAATTCGTCCTGTACCTCGGCGAGCAGATGCTCGACGCGTTCCTCAGTCATTTCATCTCCTGACCGTCACCGGGGCCGGCAACGCAATAACACCGCGTGTAGAGAGCGGCAAAGGCGAGATTGTCAGCGATGCGACGGGAACAGGTCACGCACTAATTTGCTGATAACATGGACGTCCGAGCGAAAACACTAGAGACCGTGATGAGCCAACCCTGGAGCCCTGACAGCTGGCGCGCCCTGCCGATCCAGCAACAACCCCGATACCCCGACGCCGCGCATTTGCAGCAGGTCGAGCAGACCCTGGCCAGCTATCCGCCGCTGGTGTTTGCCGGTGAAGCCCGTGAGTTGCGCCGTCAGTTTGCCGAGGTGACCCAGGGCCGCGCGTTTCTGCTGCAGGGTGGCGACTGCGCCGAAAGCTTCGCCGAATTCTCCGCGGCGAAAATCCGCGACACCTTCAAGGTGTTGCTGCAGATGGCCATCGTGATGACTTTTGCCGCCGGCTGTCCGGTGGTCAAGGTCGGGCGCATGGCCGGGCAGTTCGCCAAGCCGCGTTCGGCCAACGACGAAACCATCGATGGCGTGACACTGCCCGCCTACCGTGGCGACATCGTCAACGGCATCGGTTTCGACGAAAAAAGCCGCGTGCCGGACCCCGAGCGCCTGTTGCAGTCCTATCACCAGTCCACCGCCACCCTGAACCTGCTGCGCGCGTTCGCCCAGGGCGGTTTTGCCGATCTGCATCAGGTGCACAAGTGGAATCTGGACTTCATCGCCAACTCGGCGCTGGCGGAAAAATACAGCCACCTGGCCGATCGCATCGATGAAACCCTGGCGTTCATGCGCGCCTGCGGCATGGACAGTTCGCCGCAGCTGCGCGAAACCAGTTTCTTCACCGCCCACGAAGCGCTGCTGCTGAACTACGAAGAAGCTTTCGTGCGTCGCGACAGCCTGACCAACGATTACTACGATTGCTCGGCGCACATGCTGTGGATCGGCGACCGCACCCGCCAGCTCGACGGCGCCCACGTCGAATTCCTGCGCGGGGTGAACAACCCGATCGGGGTCAAGGTCGGCCCGAGCATGAACCCCGACGACCTGATTCGCCTGATCGACGTGCTCAACCCGGACAATGATCCGGGCCGCCTGAACCTGATCGCACGGATGGGCGCGAACAAGGTCGGCGATCACTTGCCGCAACTGATCCGTGCCGTCCAGCGTGAAGGCAAGCAGGTGCTGTGGAGTTCCGACCCGATGCACGGCAACACCATCAAGGCCAGCAGCGGCTACAAGACCCGCGACTTCGCGCAGATCCTTGGCGAGGTGAAGCAGTTCTTCCAGGTGCACGAAGCCGAAGGCAGTTATGCCGGTGGTATCCATATCGAAATGACCGGGCAGAACGTTACCGAGTGCATCGGTGGTGCGCGGCCGATTACCGAGGACGGTTTGTCGGATCGCTACCACACCCATTGCGACCCGCGGATGAATGCCGATCAGTCGCTGGAACTGGCGTTTTTGATTGCTGAAACGCTGAAGCAGGTTCGGCGCTAAATCGCGGCGCCCTCATCGCGAGCAGGCTCGCTCCCACATTGGACCGCGTTCCCCTGTGGGAGCGAGCCTGCTCGCGAAGGGACCAGCTCAGTCACCGCCAATTTGTGCCAATGCCACCCGCAATCTTGCCGCACTCGCCCGCGGGCAATTCAACTGAACCTGCGCCAGCCCCAGCCAATCCGCCATTTGCCGCAGATTGACCGCCAACGCCAACATCCCCTCGTCATCCAGCCCCGTTTCTTCTTCATGCACCGCATGCACAGCCAAACGACCCGCCGCCCGCTCGGCACGCAGATCGACCCGTGCGGCAATCCGTTCGTTGTGCAGAAACGGCAGCACGTAATAGCCGTAAACGCGCTTGTCCTGCGGCGTGTAGATTTCCAGCCGATAACGGAAATCAAACAGCCGCTCCGTACGGCTGCGCTCCCAGATCAGCGAATCGAACGGCGAGAGCAAGGCACTGGCCGCGACTTTGCGCGGCACCTTCGGCTCGGGCAGACAATAGGCCGGTTGTCGCCAGCCCTGGACTTCGCAGGCCAGCAATTCACCGGCCTCGACCAACTCGGCCAAACGTGGACGACTGTCCGCAGGGTTCAGGCGGAAATAGTCACGCAAGTCCTTCTCCGTAGCGACACCCAAGGCCGTTGCCGCATGCCGTAACAGGCCGCGCTGGGCGTCAGTTTCATCCAGGACGGGCTGCGCAAGAACCGCCGAGGGAATCACCCGCTCCGGCAAATCGTAGAGCCTTTCGAACCCGCGCCGTCCGGCAACGGTCACTTTACCGGCAGCGAACAACCATTCCAGCGCATGCTTTTCCGCACTCCAGTCCCACCAGGGCCCGGCACGCTCCTGACGGGTCGACAGACTCCCGGCACCCAGCGCGCCCTGCTGCTCGACCGAAGCCAGCACGCGACGAATCGTGTCTTGCTGCTCACGCCCAAAACGCGCCAATTGCTGATAGATATCTTCGCCACGGCTCGCTCGCTGCATGCGCCAACGCATCAGCGGGTACAGGGAAAGAGGCAACAACGAGGCTTCATGGCCCCAATACTCAAAGAGTGTTCGACGCCGGCCCTGGCTCCAGGCAGCCTGGTCGAGCAAGTCCGAGGAATAATGGCCAAGGCGGGAAAACAGCGGAAGGTAGTGCGAACGCACCACTGCATTGACCGAGTCGATCTGCAAAATGCCCAGCCGTTCGATCAGACGGTTGAGCGCAACAGCCTTGATCGCCGCTGGCGACTGCCGCCCGTTGAACCCTTGGGCGGCCAGCGCCAGACGCCGAGCCTGTTTGAGGTTAAAGGACAATGTTGCGGGCATGGGCATCTCCTTGTCTGCTCGCAACCTACCTCACCGGTAAGGGGTTTGTGTAGCGTGGGATTCATCATTTATTAATCGGATCATTTATGCATCGGGTCGCTCCAGAACGGTTTGATCGACTCGTTCTCCACATCCGCACGACTCATGCCGATGTCCTTGAGTGCTTCGTCGCTCAAGCTCGCCAGCAGTTCGCGCTCGCGATGCAGTTCATACCAGCGGCCGACCTTGTGCAGCAGATCGGATATCAGGTGAATGGAGTGTTTTTCCGCACCGTGGAACTCATGTTGACCTTTCATCTTGTTGCCCTCCGTTTGGATGGCTCCAGTCTCGCGCCGGGTCTAAGATCAATCCAACGAATGTTTCTGATGTCACATATCTCGGAGATTGATGAATGTCGGCCTACCCGAGTATCGATACCGAAGTGCTGCGCACCTTCGTCGCCATCGCCGACCAGGGCGGCTTTACCCGCGCCGGTGAAATGGTCAACCGTACCCAGTCAGCCGTCAGCATGCAGATGAAACGACTGGAAGAAGACGTGCTGCAGCGCCAACTGTTCCAGCGCGACGGACGGCAGGTGCGGCTGACGGCCGAAGGCCAGGTGCTGCTGGGCTATGCGCGGCGGATCCTCAAGCTGCACAGCGAGGTCTTCAATACCCTGCGTGAGCCCGACATGGTCGGCACGGTGCGCATCGGTACGCCGGACGATTATGTGATGCGATTTCTCCCAGGGATTCTGCGCCGGTTTGCCCAGTCCTATCCGCTGATCCAGATCGAAGTGCACTGCGAATCATCGAAACAGCTGTTGATGCGCCAGGACCTGGACCTGTCCATCGTGACCCGCGAACCGGGCAGCGAAATCGGCCAGTTGTTGCGCAAGGAACGTTTTGTCTGGGCCGAGGCGCAATGCTACAGCGCCCACGAACAAACGCCGCTACCACTGGCGATGTTCAACAGCGATTGCTTCTGCCGCCAGTGGGCCTGCAATGCCCTGGATGCCCGGGGGCGCGATTACCGGGTGGCGTACAACAGCGACAGCCTGTCGGCGATCATGGCCGTGGTCAGCGCCGGCCTGGCAGTGACCGCGCAGCTTGAAAGCCTGATCACCGCGGACATGCGCATTCTGGGTGAAGCCGAGGATCTACCGTTGCTGCCCGAGGCCAGTATCATGCTCGTGCGCAACCTGCATAACCCGTCACCGATCACCGAGTGCCTGGCCGAACACATCATTGATGGCTTCAAACTTTGAAGGCGAGCGTCACCGCACAGAACACCAGGAACCCGCAAAACAGCCCGCGCAGCAACCGCTCCGGCAAGGCGTGGGCAACCTTCACGCCCCAACTGATGCTCATCAACCCACCGACCGCCAAGGGTAAGCCGATCCCCCAGTTGACCTGATGGTGCACGGCATAAGTCACCAGCGTCACCCCCGTGCTCGGCAGGGCCAGCGCCAACGACAATCCCTGCGCAACCACCTGGCTGGTGCCGAACAGACTGGTCAACACCGGCGTCGCCACCACCGCGCCACCCACGCCGAACAATCCGCCCATTGTGCCTGATGCAGCGCCCAGCACGCCCAGCCAGGGCCATGAGTAGTTCATCTGTGACGCCGCCGTGGTGCGTGCGGCGAACATGCGAACAAGGTTGTACGCCGACAGTGCGATCAGAAACGCGACAAAACCTATGCGCATGGTTCGCGCATCGATGCCCACCGCCCAGATCGACCCGAGCCAGGCGAAGCAGAACCCCATGAGGGCCAACGGTAGCGCGTGGCGCAGCTCGATCCGGTTGCGCTGATGGTAGCGCCACAGCGCCAGCATCACGTTCGGCACGACCATCACCAATGCCGTGCCTTGGGCGATCTGCTGATCGAGCCCGAACAGCACGCCCAACAGCGGAATGGCAATCAGGCCACCACCGATGCCGAACAAACCGCCAAGCGTGCCCAGGGCGGCACCGAACACCAGGTACATCAGAAACTCAATCACGGCCGATTTCTCCTCACATCACGCCATTGATCCTACGCAGTTGCTTATGGCACGGAAACGCACAGCGACGCACAATGGCTGTGCCAAATTCGCACAAGCGCAGACTGCCATGAACCCCAACCAACTGACCGACCAACTGGCTTTATTCCTCGATGTACTGGAAACCGGCAGTTTTTCCGCCGCCTCGCGCCGTCATCCGATGACCCCTTCGGCCGTGGCACGGCGTATCGACAGCCTGGAAAACGCGGTCGGCAGTCAGCTGTTCATCCGCAGCACGCATGCGGTGCGCGCTACCCCGGCAGGATTGGCCTTCGCCGAGCGAGCACGGCGGATCGTCGCCGAGTTGCGCCTGGCCCGGGCCGAGGCCGTGTCCTTGAGCAGCGCGCCGGAAGGCCTGATTCGTATCGATGCGCCAGCAGCCTTTGGGCGCCGGCACCTGGCACCGGTGATTGCCGATTTCCTCATGCTCTATCCGGGACTCGATGTGCAACTGCACCTGATCGACAGTTTCGTCGACATGCAGGGCCAGAACCTCGGCAAGGTCGATCTGGTGCTGCGCGCCGGGCAATTGGCCGACACCCGGCTGGTGGCCACGCCACTGGCGAGCATGGTGCGTATTGCCTGCGCCAGCCCTGACTATTTGCGCCGACGCGGCGTGCCGACCGATCCGTCACAGCTGATTGAACACGACGGACTCGATTGGGATGGCCTGGCCCCGCCCTTCGCCTGGCGTTTCGAACGGGACGGGCAAATGCAATTGCATCGGCCGGCGCGGGTGCGCATGAGCGCCAACAATGCCGAGGCGCTGGTATGCGGCGCATTGGCCGGATTAGGTATTGCGCACCTACCGACCTGGCTGGCCAGCGAGTACCTGTTGCGGGGTGAGTTGCTGCCGCTGTTCTGCGACAGCGACCTGCCGAAACCGGAAAACGCCGGCATCTATGCCTTGCGTCTGGAACAACAACCCAACTCCCGTAGCCGCTTGTTGCTGGAGTACCTGAAAACCCGCTTCAGCCCGGTGCCGCCCTGGGATCTGCTGTTGCAAACCCATTTGCAACGGCACTGATCAAAATTATCTGGCGCATTAAAGATTCGCCCGCTAGATTCCAAAGATCACAGATCAAGGCTTCGACATGAGCACCGAGCGCAACACCCCGGACAACTGCGACAACCTGCTGCTGGATAACCAGGCCTGCTTCGCCCTGCACTCCACTTCGCTGATGATGACCAAGGTCTACAAGCCCCTGCTGCAGGCGCTGGACCTGACCTACCCGCAATACCTGGCGATGATGGTGTTGTGGGAAAGGGACGGTTTGACGGTAGGCGAAATCAGCACTCGATTGCTGACCGACCCTGGATCCTTGACGCCGCTGCTCAAGCGCCTGGAAGCCGAAGGCCTGCTCAGCCGAACCCGCAGCCGCGAAGATGAACGCGTGGTGATTGTCGAGCTCACCGAACAGGGCCGGGCGTTGCGCGACAAGGCACGTGATATTCCCCAATGCATCCTCGGCGCCAGCGGGATGACACTGGAGCGCCTGCAAAACCTGCAAGCGGAGCTGCAAGCGCTGCGTCGCCACCTGCAAGACAGCCTGTAATTTCAAGCCCCCCTCTGTGGGAGCGAGCCTGCTCGCGAATGCAATGTCACATTCAACATAGATGGTGACTGACACACCGCAATCGCGAGCAGGCTCGCTCCCACAGTAGCTTTGCGGCCCACCAGAAACTCGGGCTCGTCACCTCCTCCTGAAAAAAAGATTGCCCCCAGCCGATAGCTCTAAGTCAACACTTCCGAGCATAACCGTCTCGCTGCCCTTTCGTTTTTTCAAATTTCTTTGAAAAATTATCTTGCGCGCTAAACATTGGCGCGATACATTTATTTCGCACTTACTTAGCGCGCAAACATTTAGCGCAAATAACCATACCCCTGAACGAGGCTTTCACCATGCAAACTCTCTACACCGCAATCGCAACTTCCACCGGTGGCCGTGACGGTCGTGCGGTTTCCAGCGACAACATCCTCGACGTCAAACTCGCCACGCCGAAAGAACTCGGCGGTGCTGGCGGTGCAGCCACCAACCCTGAGCAACTGTTCGCCGCCGGTTACTCCGCCTGCTTCATCGGCGCCCTGAAATTCGTCGCCAGCCAGACCAAGCGCAGCATTCCGAGCGACGCTTCGATCACTGCCCATGTCGGCATCGGCCAGATCCCTGGCGGTTTCGGCCTGGACATCGACCTGCACATCAGCCTGCCGGGTCTTGAACAAGCCGATGCCCAGGCACTGGTCGACGCCGCCCACCAGGTCTGCCCGTACTCCAATGCCACCCGCGGCAACGTCGATGTGCGCCTGCACGTAACCGTCTAAGCGCCGACTACCCAGGCCCGAACAGGAAACGAACATGAACACTTTCAGCAAAGTCTTGACCGGTACCCTTCTCGCTCTGTCGATCAACGGTGCGTTCGCAAGTGATGGGGTTGAACACAACACCCAGGCATTCCTCGATGTGCTGAATGCCGGTACCGGCAAGCCGCTTGAACAACTCAGCCCGAAAGACGCCCGCGCCGTACTGACGGGCGTGCAGGCCGGGGTGAAACTGACACTGCCAAAAGCCGATGTCAGCCAGAAGACCATTCAAGTCGACGGCCAACCGCTGAACCTGACCATCGTCCGGCCGGCCGGGGTCAAGGGTGAGCTGCCGGTGTTCATGTTCTTCCACGGCGGCGGCTGGGTACTGGGGGACTTCCCGACCCACGAGCGGCTGGTGCGTGACCTGGTGACAGGTTCGGGGGCAGCGGCCGTGTTCGTGAACTACACGCCGTCGCCGGAAGCCCATTACCCGGTGGCGATCAACCAGGCTTACGCCGCGACAAAATGGGTGGCCGAGCACGGTAAGGAGATCAACGTCGATGGCAAGCGGCTGGCGGTTGCCGGCAACAGTGTCGGCGGCAACATGGCGGCGGTGGTTGCACTGATGGCCAAGGACAAGGGAACCCCGGCGATCAAGTTCCAGGTGTTGCTGTGGCCGGTAACGGATGCCAACTTCGAAACCGCGTCCTACAACCAGTTTTCCGAAGGGTACTTCCTCAGTAAAAATGCGATGAAGTGGTTCTGGGACAACTACACCACCGACGCCAACCAGCGTAACGAGATCTACGCCTCACCTCTACGCGCCACCACTGCCCAGTTGAAAGGGTTGCCGCCAGCCTTGGTACAGACCGCCGGTGCCGACGTGTTGCGCGACGAAGGCGAAGCCTACGCCCGCAAACTCGATGAAGCCGGAGTGCCGGTGACCTCGGTGCGCTACAACGGCATGATCCACGACTACGGTTTGCTCAACGTGGTGAGCCAGGTGCCAGCGGTGCGTTCGGCGATGTTGCAGGCGTCTGAAGAGTTGAAACAACACCTAAAGAAATAACACCTTCTTCTGTAGGAGCCCGGCTTGCCGGCGATGGCGGCCTCGAGTACGCCATCGCCGGCAAGCCGGGCTCCTACAGGGCTCAGCGTCAACCCGCACATTTCTACCCGGCACAAAAAAGCCCGACTCAATGGTCGGGCTTTTTCATTCCTCAAGCAGTGCTTATTTGGCACGGCCTTTGTAGGAACCGCCTTCGCGGGTATCGATCTCGATCATGTCGCCGATTTCGATGAAGTCAGCAACCGACAGCTCGGTACCGTTCTTCAGTTTGGCAGGCTTCATGACCTTGCCGGAAGTGTCACCGCGAGCGGAACCTTCGGTGTAGTCAACCTGACGCACGATGGTGGTCGGCAGTTCTACGGAAACCAGACGCTCTTCGAAGAAGATTGCTTCGCAAACATCGGTCATGCCTTCTTCAACGAAAGGCAGAACGGCTTCGATGTCTTCGGCGTTCAGCTCGTACATGGTGTAGTCGGTGGTGTCCATGAACGTGTAGGTGTCGCCGCTGATGAAGGACAGGGTCGCTTCTTTGCGGTCGAGGATTACGTCGTCCAGTTTGTCGTCGGCGCTGTAAACGATCTCGGTCTTGTAGCCGGTCAGCAGGTTTTTCAGCTTGGTCTTCATGATCGCGCTGTTACGACCCGACTTGGTGAATTCAGCTTTCTGAACCAGCCAAGGATCGTTTTCGAGACGGATCACGGTACCGGGTTTCAGTTCTTTACCAGTTTTCATTGCGAATATCCGAATTTGGATGGGATTTACAAAAATCTAGGCCGCGTATCATATCCAATTTCCATAAAACTGTACCAGCGCCGTGGCAAGATCGGCCTGCAAGGCCTGTTCCAGACACCACGCCTCGGCGTGTTTTTCCAGCTCTGGCCAGTGTTTACGGGTGGATTGCCAGTGGTCGGGCATTTTTTCACCGGCGTTCCAGGCCCGCCAGAGACCGCTGATCGCCTCCCGCGCAGGGTCCGATAACCCCTTCACATAGAGTTCGAGGAAGGCTTCGAGCTTGTCCAGATGGATATCTTCTTCCTGCCGGTAGATGTGCCAGAGAAATGGCCGGCCCGCCCATTGAGCGCGCACAAAGGAATCTTCGCCACGCACGGCATTGAAATCGCAGCACCACAGCAACCCGTCGTATTGGTCCTGGCGGACGAATGGCAGCACTTGCACGGTCAAGGCGTCACGCACATGCACGGCACCGGCCGCCAAGCCCTGCACACCGAGCCAATGCTCGACGTCGCCGAGAACCCGCCCTTCCGGCACCAGCAGGTGAGTGGCCGTCGAATCGCCAGCCATGGCATCGAGCCAACTGGCCAGCCCGGTGTTTTCGTAGGCAAACAATGAGATCAACTGTGCACCGGGTGCAGGATCAATCCCTAAACCGTGCAGGAATTCTCTCTGAGCTTGCGGGTCCTGCTGAAATTGCCGGCGACGCTCAAGCAACCCGCGCTCACGCAACAATCCGCCAGTGCCCTTCTGGAAACCCGGGAAGAAAAAGAACTTCTGGACGTTCTTGTACTTCACCGAGGGCAAACCGTGACAGCCGATCACCCAGTCCTCGGCACTCAGGTAGTCGAGGTTCATCCACAGCGGGGTCTTTTCCCGTTCGGCCATGGCATCCATATAGGCGCTCGGCAATTGGCAGGCAAATGCAGCAATCACCACATCGGCGGCTTCGGCCCGTTGCCACTGGGCTGGCCATTGGCGCACTTCGACGCCTTGCTGCCATTGCTGCGCAGCGTGGATGTCGATTGGCGGACACAGGCGCTCGAACGCTCGCAGATCATCGACCCATAGACGCACCGCCAGTCCATGTTCGGCCACCAGTTGCCGGGCCAGTCGCCAGGTCACGCCGATGTCGCCGAAGTTGTCGACCACGGTGCAAAAAATATCCCAGCGGGTTTTCAGTTCAGGCATTCCAGGCTCCCGTTGGCAAAGGCGCCGATTGTCCGCATAAATTACCCCGCGCAGAAGAGCCGACGACGATTATTCTTCATGCGACAATCGCCACTCGCCAGTGACCTTTCGCCAGGAGGCAACCATGCCCCACCGCCCCGCTCCGCGCCGATCCTTCCCGATCAGCCTCAATGCCCTGCAACTGACCGGCAGCATCGCCCTCGGCATGTGGCTAGGATTCATTGCCATTGTGCTGACCTGCTGGCTCGCTTCACGCCTGCTTTTCAGCGAGCAATTGGCACCCGTGGCGGCAGCTGTGGAGCAATTGGCCAAACCACCGGTGGTGACTCAACCGGTGCCGGACATCCCGCCACAGAGTCCGCTGTTCGAGCAGTATGAAGAAAACCTGCGCAAAAACGAGCAGGCACAACGGCTCGATCAGGCACGCAGCAGCACTCGCAACCTGGCCAACCCGAACTGTCAGTTCTGGCTGCAACAGGACCGGACTGCACCCAGCGAAAAAAGCCGCGCCAACGTCCTGCAATTCTGCGATTGATCATGAATAAGCACACCGTCCACCAACTGATTCTCGACAAGCTGCAAATCGATCTCGACATCGCCGAACGGGCCGCGCAAACCGCCTACGAAACGGCGACCCATGAAGAAAACATCGCCGAGAACAAATACGACACCCTGGGGCTCGAAGCGTCCTATCTCGCGGCCGGGCAAGCCAAGAGGGTCGAGGAAATCCGCCAGTCACTGAGCCTCTGCCAGAACCTGGCCCTGCGCCCGTATGACGAACAGCGGGGCATCGAAGTCGGCGCGCTGCTCGGGCTCGAAGACGAAAAGGGGCGCGAACAATGGCTGTTCCTCGCCCCTGATGCAGCCGGGTTGAAAGTCGACCTGGTGGGGCAACTGATCACCGTCATCACCCCGCGCTCACCGCTGGGCAAAAGCCTGCTGGGCAAGTTCGAGGGCGACGAGGTGGAAATTACGGTGGCGGGCGCTCGGCAACAGTTCGCTGTCACCGAGGTCGTTTAAACGGGCTTAATGGACTGGCAGTTCGACACCTTCGAACAGCTCTTCCAGTTCCTGCTTGTTGTGGCATTGAATGGCCTTGGCCATGACTTCGCGGGTCAGGTGCGGCGCGAATTTCTCGATAAAGTCGCACATGAAGCCACGCAGGAAGGTGCCGCGACGGAAGCCGATCTTGGTCACGCTGGACTCGAACAGTTCGCTGGCATCGAGAACGACCAGGTCGCTGTCGAGTTTGGTGTCGACCGCCATTTTCGCCACGATGCCCACGCCCAGACCCAGGCGAACATAAGTCTTGATCACGTCGGCGTCGGCGGCGGTGAACACCACTTTCGGCGTCAGGCCTCGATGGCTGAACGCTTCGTCGAGTTTCGATCGGCCGGTAAAACCGAACACGTAGGTCACGATCGGGTATTCGGCCAGCGCTTCGAGGGTCAGTTTCGACAGTTTGGTCAGCGGGTGGCCCTGAGGCACGACCACGCAGCGGTTCCAGCGGTAGCACGGCATCATCACCAGATCACCGAACAGTTCGAGCGCTTCGGTGGCAATGGCGAAATCCACGGTGCCGTCAGCAGCCATTTCGGCAATTTGCATCGGCGATCCCTGGTGCATATGCAGGGCAACGTCCGGGTATTGCTTGATGAAATTGCTGATCACCGGCGGCAACGCATAACGCGCCTGGGTGTGAGTGGTGGCAATCGACAGGGTGCCTTTCTTCTCGTTGGAGAATTCCTGGGCGATCTGCTTGATGCTTTCAACCTTGCGCAGAATCTCGCCAGCGGTGGTGATGATGCGCTCACCGGCCGGGGTGACCCGGGTCAAGTGCTTGCCGCTGCGGGCAAAGACTTCGACGCCCAGTTCATCTTCCAGCAGACGGATCTGTTTGCTGATGCCCGGTTGAGAGGTGTAAAGGCTTTGGGCTGTAGCGGAAACGTTGAGGTCGTGGTGCGCCACTTCCCAGATGTAGCGCAATTGTTGAAGCTTCATATGAATCCCTCAAAGCAGGTAGACGCCACGGGCATCAGCGACGATATATAACTATATTAATGGTTCGAAGAATAAATCTAGAACTTTTTTATCAGATTGCCATTATTCGGGTCCTAGAGGTCCCCTTGACGACGACGTTGCACCAGCGGCACCAGATAGACCGGCACCTTGGACAGTTGCAACACACGGGCGGCGGTGCGGCCCAAAGGCGTTTCCGCACCCGCACCGTGGCTGTGACTTCCTACGATCAACAAATCCACGGAGAGTTTCTGCGCCTGGTCCAGAATCACCTGCGATGGGTCGCCCTGCAGCACCCTTACCGCCTGAATCCGCTCCAGGTCGTGCTCCCCTTCATCCCCCAGTTCCTCACGAAAACTGTCGAGCACACGCTGCTCAATACTGGCAATCACTGTGCTCAGGCCCTGGCTGTGAAACTCGTTCAGCGCCTGTTCATCGAGATAACTTTGCAGCACCGATTCGGCAAACAACCCCATGGGCTCTACCGCATGCACAACGTACAAACTGGCATTGAAGGTCCGGGCCAGCTCCAGGGCATGCTGCATCACCACGGGCGCGTACAGGCCAAGGTCAGTGGCGTACAGCATCGAACGAATCATATGACCTCCTCGACTGCCAACATGGCGGACATTTGATTCAGCTTAGCAGTGCCTTGGCGACTACGACGTCCGGCGCAACACATTGAACGGCGGGCTTAAACCTTTTGCTCGTTGCTTATGCCGTGGGGCACATGACCGGTGGCGACGACTTCACGGGCCAATTCGCAGTGGCCGGCCTGATCGTCGAAAAACACATCGGCGGCGAAGGCTTCGAGAAAGGCGGACTTGGTCAGGCCGCCAAGGAACAACGATTCGTCGAGACGGATGTCCCACTCGCGTAACGTGCGGATGACCCGCTCATGGGCGGGCGCCGATCGCGCCGTGACCAGCGCGGTACGAATCGGACAGGCGTCCTCCGGGAACTCACGCTGCAACAGGTTCAGTGCCGCGAGAAAGCCCTTGAACGGCCCACCGCGCAACGGCTCGCGAGCGGACTCACGCTCGCTGGCCTGGAACGCCTCCAGACCACCGGCCTGATAAATGCGCTCCGACTCATCGGAAAACAGCACCGCGTCTCCGTCGAAGGCAATGCGCAACTCGTCGCTGGCCGCCCGGCTGGCACCGCCAGACAGAATGGTCGCCGCGGCGAATCCGGCGTCCAGGGCATTGCGTACGTCTTCGGCGTGGGTCGAGAGAAACAGATCGCAGCCAAAGGCCTTGAGGTAGGGATACGGACTACGCCCGCCGACGAATGCCGCACGGGAAATCGCCAGTCCGTAGTGGTCGATCGAGTTGAACACCCGCAGCCCGGTGTCGGCGCTATTGCGCGACACCAGTATCACCTCGACCCGGGCGCGGCCCAGGCTATTGTTGAGGTTCAGGAGTTTCTGCACCAACGGAAAAGCATCGCCGGGCTCAAGGATCTCGTCTTCGTGTTCGATCTGATACTGCCGGTAGGCTTCGACGCCGCTCGACAGATAGACCTTGTGGCTTTCGCTCAAATCAAACAGCGCCCGCGAAGAAATCGCCAGCACCAGCTTGTCGTCAATTGCCTTTGGCATGCCCTTCCCCCTCAGGTCGATCGACTCAGGTGTTGCGTCGATCAATGAAACTCAAGCTGCGATACAAGGCCTCGATGCGCGGCATTTCACATCCCGCGGCCCTGGCGGCCGCCAGTGGTCGGGCGTAGATCGCCGCCAGCTCCAGCGGTCGCTTGTGCAGAAAGTCGTGGTACATGCTCGGCCAGTAGTCGGGCATTTTTTCGGTC
This sequence comes from Pseudomonas laurylsulfatiphila, assembly GCF_002934665.1. Classification (GTDB taxonomy): domain Bacteria; phylum Pseudomonadota; class Gammaproteobacteria; order Pseudomonadales; family Pseudomonadaceae; genus Aquipseudomonas; species Aquipseudomonas laurylsulfatiphila. The sequence goes on from NZ_NIRS01000003.1 coordinate 104,880, forward strand.
ACCATGAACAGGTGCTCGGCATACCCTGCCGGTACGTCGTGCCCGCAGGCAATTGCGCCTTGCACCACTTCTGCCATCAGCGCCTTGATCAGTTCGCGACTGTCGGCATCGGCCATCAACGGCGTGGTACTCGCCCCGAGCAAAACCGAGAGACCGTTGTAAGGGATATTCCAGACCAGTTTTTGCCAGCGCGCCTGATGCAGATTCGCCATGGCCTGGGAATCGAGGCAGGCGCTGCGGAACAGGCCGACGCCCTCCTCGACTATCGCAGTGCGTGTCGGCCCATCGGCGGGACCGCTGTGGTAACCCACGTGCACCGCGCCCAGCGCCTGATGGGTGATGACGCCCGGCGCCTCGCGATGGACGCAGATGTAGCAGAGTCCGCCGAGCACATGCAGCGAATCGGGGAGCAACTCGCGCAGGCTGTCTTCCACGTCCAGGCCATTTTGCAGCAGCAGCACTTTGGCATCCGGGGCCGCAACCTGCAGGATGGCCGGTGCCAGATCTGCGTTGCTGGTAGTTTTCGCGCCCACCAGCAGCCAGTCGCAGGGCGGCATGTCTTCAGCCTTCGAGTAAGCCTGTACCGGGTTCAGTTTCAGCGCACCGTGGGGCGCGCTATCGACTTGCAACCCGTGCTCGGCTACGGCGGAAAACTCGCTGCGCAGCAGAAAATGCACATCAAAACCGGCACGCGCCAGCATCACCCCGTAGAACCCGCCGATTGCGCCGGTCCCGATAATGCCGATTGTCGGCCTGGCAACTGTCCCCATCATGGCAACTCCTCTGCTGTTCGACTCAACGCCTGGCGTACGGCTCGATTGAGCTCTGTGTCGGTCAGGCGCGATTTCAGTGCACCGAAAAACTCGCCGTCGCGAACGACAAACAGCGCCGGCAAATGAAAGACCTGATAACGCTCGACCACCCCGCCGTTATTGCCGGCATCGATCCAGCACAGTCGATCGACGGCCAGATCGAGTGTCGGCAATTGCTCGCGGGCAAAACGGCAGCTGGCGCAGCCGACACTGGTGAAAATAACCAGCGAAACACCGCTCATCGCCAGCAGCCGTTGGTCGGCGTCAAAATCGGTCAGTTCCAATTCGACCACTATACTGGGGAGAACAATGTCAGATGGCCGACACATGGAGTCTGTGTTCATGGGACGATTCATTCCTCACCCTGACGATGTGCCTGTCGAATTAACCTTGCTCAAACCTGAGTGTATTTCGCGACGGCAGCTGCACACTATCAGCCTCGGGGGCATGGCTTGCAATTATCACCGCGCGTGGCGCTACGGCACGGCGCTGGAAGTGCGCATGCCGACCGTGAACCCGGACATGCGCTACCTGGGCTATGTCGCCTGGTGCCTGCGGCGCAAACGCGGTTATCTGGTGGGCATCGCCTTCGTCGACGAACAAACGCTGTTCAGCGCCCGAATGGGTGAGCAGGTGTGCCAGATCGAACGCTACTGCCGCCTGCATGAGACCCACGAAGACTTGCAGGATGTTCAGGCCCTGGCGCTCGAATGGGTCCAGGAGCATGCCGACGAGTTCTCGCACGAATCGGTGCGCAAGGCTTTTGCGCAACCTGTGCCGGAATAGGGGCGTACTTGATCGGTTTGGCCCTCACGGCAGGGAAACTGACTGCGAAAGCCCACCAAACCGGCGTCTGCCCATTGTCGAGCCACGGTGTAACGCGCTAAGGTTCGGCTCCCCGACGCGCTTAATTTGCTGTGCTCCGCCGCGCGGGTTCGCTGGCGGCCGGCACCCGTGACCTGACGAGTAAACGATGGCTGATTTACCGATCAACGACCTAAACGTCGCCTCCAACGAGACGCTGATCACTCCCGACCAGCTCAAGCGCGATATTCCCCTGAGCGACGCCGCACTGCGCACCGTCACCAAGGGCCGCGAAGTCATTCGCAACATTCTGGATGGCACCGACCACCGCCTGTTCGTCGTCATCGGGCCTTGCTCGATCCACGACATCAAGGCCGCCCACGAATATGCCGAGCGCCTGAAGGTTCTCGCTGCCGAAGTGTCCGATACCCTGTATCTGGTCATGCGTGTGTATTTCGAGAAGCCACGTACCACTGTCGGCTGGAAAGGCTTGATCAACGACCCGTACCTGGACGACTCGTTCAAGATCCAGGATGGCTTGCACATCGGTCGCCAGTTGCTGCTGGACCTGGCCGAAAAAGGCCTGCCAACCGCCACCGAAGCCCTCGACCCGATCTCCCCGCAGTACCTGCAGGACCTGATCAGCTGGTCGGCCATCGGCGCGCGCACCACCGAATCCCAGACTCACCGTGAAATGGCGTCCGGCCTGTCCTCGGCCGTCGGCTTCAAGAACGGTACCGACGGCGGCCTGACCGTGGCGATCAACGCCCTGCAGTCGGTTTCCAGCCCGCACCGCTTCCTGGGCATCAACCAGGAAGGTGGCGTCTCCATCGTGACGACCAAGGGCAATGCCTACGGTCACGTAGTGCTGCGCGGCGGCAACGGCAAGCCGAACTACGATTCGGTCAGCGTTGCGCTTTGCGAGCAGGCGCTGAACAAGGCGAAGATCAAGCCGAACATCATGGTCGATTGCAGCCACGCCAACTCCAACAAGGATCCGGCGCTGCAACCGCTGGTGATGGAAAACGTCGCCAACCAGATCCTCGAAGGCAACAAGTCGATCATCGGTCTGATGGTTGAAAGCCACCTGAACTGGGGCGCCCAGGCGATCCCGAAAGACCTCGCCGACCTGCAATACGGCGTGTCGATCACCGACGCCTGCATCGACTGGACCGCGACCGAAAACACCTTGCGCAGCATGCATGCCAAGCTCAAGGATGTGCTGCCTAAACGCGATCGCAGCTGATCGCCTGACGGCCTGATCAAAAAGCGCACACAAAAAAACGCCGGGTAGAACCCGGCGTTTTTTTGTGCATTCGTTTGACTGAAAGTCACTGACTCAGCTTGGCCGCATGCCGCTGGTGACGCTCCATGTAGCGCTCGACGTAGGAGCACGATGGAATGACGGTGTAGCCCATTTCGTCAGCGTACTCCAGCGCCTTCTCGGTCAAGGCTGCCGCAATACCGCGACCACGCAATGCGTTGGGCACGAAGGTGCGATAGATATCCAGGGTCTGTTTCCCCAGATCCATATAGGTCAGATAGGCACGATGACCGTCCACATTGGTCTCGAACTGATGACCAGCCTGGTCATGGTGGATGGACAACGCCTCGCTCATCACTACTCCTCGCGGGTCTGGAATTCCGACCCCTACCTTACCGATGTTTTTCCGGCGAAGGAACATCTACGCCACCCCGTGCCTGAATGGACACCGAGAAGAGCTGCACCGATCTCGCGCTACCGAGCACGTACAAATAGTAGGCACCATTGACAGAAATGCTCAAGGTACGCTCGTCATCATGCCGGTTGGCGGGTGCTGCTCCGTAATCACGCAGGAATGGCTCGACCGAAGGTCACTCCGGGTCGATAGCCTGAACATTGCCGGATGTTGAGACTTAAGACGAGCGCCCGTTGTTAAAGTCACCTGAACATCGAGAAAGATAGTGAGAGGCGCTACGCAAAAGCCGAACAAAAGTGTAGACGAATCCATATAGGCGGACTTTAGCCAACCGCGGAAAAAGAGCGCTGTGCCGAAGGAACTTTTTCTCGGCAGTTCGCTCAGCCACGGGCCTTGCAGCTGGATATTTTTTAAACAGTTCAGTTAAAAGTTGCTCGAAAAAGAATCAACGCCTACAATTTTTTTTGCTTCTTGCTTCACGTCAGTTTTACTTACTACAAGTAATGGGTAGTATGTACGCCGGCTATTTCCTCAATCGGAGGAGATAGCTACTTAATAGAAAGTCCTTGAAGGGGAACACGATGAACAACGTTCTGAAATTCTCTGCTCTGGCTCTGGCCGCAGTTCTGGCTACCGGTTGCAGCAGCGCATCGAAAGAAACCGAAGCACGTCTGACCGCTACTGAAGACGCAGCTGCTCGCTCCCAGGCTCGTGCAGACGAAGCTTACCGTAAAGCTGATGAAGCTCTGGCTGCTGCTCAAAAAGCACAACAGACTGCTGACGAAGCTAACGAGCGTGCTCTGCGCATGCTGGACAAAGCTAGCCGCAAGTAATAGTCCTTCGGGATTGTTATCAAGCCGACCCATTTTTTGGGTCGGCTTTTTTATTGCCCGGCGTTTCTCCAGGCAATAAAAAACCCGTCGACGCGGTCTGCGTCGACGGGCTCTTTGCAAGCGTTACTGCAGCGGATCGATCGGCGTGCTCGACACCATCGGCGCGACGCCGTTGCCCGGCACCGCGATCTCTACCGGCAGGCCGTCTTCAGCGGCCACCACGTCCCGCACCACATCCCAGTTCATGCGCAGGTTGTTGGTGATGTCTTCACGCTTGAGCATCGCATTGATGACCGCGGTGTGCTTGTCGACCACCGACGGGTTGCCCTTGTCGTCCAGCGGCGTGTGCGCCTCCAGATAGACCTTGCCGCCACTCATGCCGAACTTGTACGGGTCGTTGATGATCCGTACCGAGGTACCGACCGGCACCATGCCTGCCATTTCCAGCACGTTGTTGTTGAACATGCGGAAGCAACCGTGGCTGGTGCGCATGCCGATACCGAACTTCTTGTTCGAACCGTGGATCAGGTAGCCCGGTGTGCCCAGGGTGAACTTGAACGGGCCCAGCGGGTTGTCTGGGCCTGCCGGCACGACGTTGGGCAGCGGATCACCGTCTGCCGCGTGCTCGGCCTTGATCGACGCCGGAGGCGTCCAGGTCGGGTTCGGCGTCTTGGCGGTGATGCTGGTGTGGGCAATCGGCGAGCCCCAGCCTTCACGACCGATACCCAGCGGGAACGTGTACACCACGTTCTTGCCTTTCGGGTAGTAGTAGAGACGGTACTCGGCCAGGTTGATCACAATGCCTTCACGCGGGCCTGGTGGCAGGATGAAGCGGGTCGGCAGAATGATTTCCGTGCCGGCGCCCGGCAACCATGCATCGACACCCGGGTTGGCCGCGACCATTTCCGTGTAGCCCAGGTCATAGGCAGTACCCAGGTCGGCGAACGTGTCTTCGTACTTGGCCTTGATCACCTGCACCTGGCCGATGATGTCCTCACCGGGCGGTGGCAGGGGAAACTCCAATGCTGCAACAGGACCGGCCACAAAAAGGGCGGCAAGAGTCAGGCAGCGGGTGACGGCAGGAAAGCGCGGCAACATCCGGAAAATCCTTCGCATGATCAACAGAGGGTATAAGGACGCGATTGTACACTGCCGTCCGTTATTTCGGGGAGATGGCCCGATTGCAGGCAATGCAAGGCGATTTTGCGATTGTCCTCGATCCGGCGTGGGAGCTCCCTCGCGATGACGGCCTTACAGGCGACGAGAATTTTTGAGGGTGTACATATCCGTTGCTGCGGTAACGGCCTCTGGCGGTTCCGCTCTTACAGCGGGTAACTTGGAAAAACGGAACGCCGCCCGGCCTGTAGGAGCGAGCTTGCTCGCGATGGAGGTCAACGATGATGCGGGATGCCTGGCACCCCGCGGTGCTCTCAGGTTTTTCGTCGGAACGCCGCCCGGAGCAAGCTCGCCCCTACAGAGCCCGCCGCCATCGGCCATCCATGGCCCGCGGCGGCTAACCCGGCATCCATGCCGGGTTGCCCACTGCGCAGAACCTGCGCTTGGCCTCACGAGGGGGCGTACACCGCAAAAGCAAAGCAAGGCGGCCTACCGCCCGGCCTGTTTGCGGGGTTCGTTTGTCTGTGATGTACCTGCGCCTGTCAGGCCGCCATCGCGAGCAAGCTCGCTCCCACAGGGGATTGGGTATACCTGTGAGAGATTGGTCGGCTGGCAGGCCGCCTTCGCGGGCACGCCCGCTCCCACAGGGATTGGGGACATCTGCAAAAACCAGGTCGGCTGTCAGGCCGCCTTCGCGAGCAGGCTCGCTCCCACAGAAGGGCAAAAGCAGATCTGCGTACACAAACGCTCCCCACCACTCAACAGGCCGAGCGTTAGCTCGCCTGCCGCTCTTGATCTTGATCCACCCGCCCCCTCGGCAGGCTGAGCGGAGGTGTTCATCCGGGGATGGGCGCGCAGCGCCGTTCGACGCAGTCGAACTCATTGCATGCAGGTCGAAGCGAAGCCGACCGGAGGGCAATGCCCCCGGATGAATGCCGGAGCGAAGGAACCCCGAGCCTCAGCGAGGGGCCGTACGTAAGGGGCGAGCGCTTTTGGTTACTTTTAAGGCGCTTGTTAAAAGTGACTCGCCGTAAGGGCGAAACCATAAGCCGCCGTTACCTAAAAAACGGATATGTACCCAGTCAGCAAAAGATAAGCGCACAACTAAGGATCAAAGCTCAAACCGCAATTCAGGCCAGATCGGCGACGTCCCCCGCTTCTGCGACTCAAGAATGGCCCTGCACAACGAACACAGCCGCTGATCCTGAAACACCCGGCGATCAACACTCGACCAGCGCGGTTGCGCCGGCAACAGGCTGCCGCACAGGGTCCGGTCCGCCGAACCGCCCAACTCCAGCTGACGGGTCACCAGATGCACCCGCACTTCCTGGCAGGCGAACAGATCCAGCTGCTCGTCAGGCTCGATCAGTTGATAGGCAAATAGTGACCAGGCGGGACGCGGCATCGGGGGCTCCAAATCGGGGGCGCCACCTTAGCCGAAAGCCTGCGTCTAGAAAAGTGTCATAACAGCGGTTTTAGAGTAGGCCAGACATTTTCCAGCAACTTGTCCTGGGCCCCGGCGGCCGGGTGTATGCCGTCGGCCTGCATCAACTCCGGATGACCACCCACACCATCGAGGAAAAACGGCACCAGCGGGATCTTTTTCTCATCGGCCAGGTTGCTGTAGACCTCGGCGAACGCCTTGGTGTAACGCGCACCGTAATTAGGTGGCAATTGCATGCCGAGCAACAGCACCTTGGCACCGCTGGCCCGGGAGCTGTCGATCATCGAGGCAAGATTTTGTTGCAATTGAGTTGGCAGCAAACCGCGCAGGCCGTCATTACCCCCCAACTCGAGGATCACCAGTTCCGGTTTATGCTCTGCAAGCAGCGCGGGCAGGCGCGCCTGGCCTCCGGCACTGGTGTCGCCACTGATGGACGCATTGATCACTTTGTCGTCGAAACCTTCGCGCCTGAGCCGCTGTTCAAGCAGCGACACCCACCCCAGCCGGGTATCCATCCCGAAACCGGCGCTGATACTATCGCCAACGATCAGGACTGTACCCGCCGCTGCGTTTTGGGCCATGCACATCAAGGCCAGGCCAGCACTCAAAAACCAGACACGCATCGGACTCTCCATGGGCGCAAGCATTCTCATCGCGAAGGACCTTAGCAAAGTGGTTCCCAGCGCGGAAGGTGAACTGACCATCCTGCACGAACTCAGCCTGGAACTGAACAAGGGCGACAGTCTGGCCATCGTCGGCGCCTCCGGTTCCGGCAAATCCACACTGCTGGGCCTGCTCGCCGGTCTCGACCTGCCGAGTAGTGGCGAAGTCACCCTCGCCGGGCAGGGCCTGAGCAACCTCGATGAAGACCAGCGTGCGCGCATCCGCGCCGAGCACGTGGGTTTTGTTTTTCAATCGTTTCAGTTGCTCGACAGTCTCAATGCCCTGGAAAACGTCATGCTGCCGCTGGAGCTAGATGGCCGCAAAGACGCCCGCGAACGCGCCACCGAGTTACTCCAGCGTGTAGGACTCGGCCAGCGCCTGACGCATTCGCCGCGCCAGCTCTCCGGCGGCGAGCAACAACGCGTGGCGATTGCCCGCGCGTTTGCCGCCGAACCCGATGTGCTATTCGCCGACGAACCGACCGGCAACCTCGACAGCCACACCGGCGAGCGCATCAGCGACTTGCTGTTCGAACTCAACAAGGAACGCGGCACGACCCTGGTGCTGGTGACCCACGATGAACGCCTGGCCCATCGGTGCCGGCGCCTGATCCGTCTTGAAGCCGGCCTGCTGGTCGCCCCTGTGGAGCCTTGATGGCACGCCTGCCGCTGTTGCGCCTGTTCAGTCTCGCCATCCGCCAATTGCTGCGCGACGCCCGCGCCGGTGAATTGCGCGTATTGTTTTTTGCCTTGCTGGTGGCCGTGGCCGCGAGCACTGCCATTGGCTATTTCGGCGCCCGCCTGAATGGCGCCATGATGCTGCGCGCAACTGAATTTCTCGGTGCTGACCTGCTCCTCGAAGGCAGTTCGCCCGCGCGCCCCGAACAGATAAGAAGCGGCACAGACCTGGGACTGCAACATGCGCAAGTGGTGGAGTTTTCCAGCGTCATCGCCACAGACAACGGCATCCAGTTGTCCAGCATCAAGGCGGCCGATGACACCTACCCACTACGCGGCGAACTGAAAAGCGCGCCCGCCCCGTTCGCCACGGAAAGCGCCGGTGGCGGACCGCAACCCGGTGAAGCCTGGGTCGAAGCCCGCCTGCTGACCGCCCTGGACCTGAAAATCGGGGACAGCATCGATGTCGGCATGAAAACCCTGAAACTGGCGCGAGTGCTGACGTACGAACCCGACCGCGCCGGCAATTTCTACAGCCTGACGCCGCGGGTGCTGATCAATCTCGGCGACCTTGCGGCAACCGGCGTGGTGCAACCCGGCAGCCGGGTCAGCTATCGCGAATTATGGCGAGGCAATGCCCAAGCACTCGAGACGTATCGGCAACTGATCAAACCGGGACTCGCCGCCAACCAGCGCTTGCAGGACGCCCGGGATGGCAATCGGCAGATCGGCGGCGCCCTGGGCAAGGCCGAACGCTACCTGAACATGGCCAGCCTGGTGGCGGTGTTGCTGTCCGGCGTGGCGGTGGCGCTGTCGGCGACCCGCTTCGCCACCCGCCGCTTCGATGCCAGTGCCTTGCTGCGCTGCCTCGGGCTGTCACGTCGGGAAACCCTGGTGTTGTTCAGCCTGCAACTGACTGTACTCGGGCTGCTGGCCAGCATCAGCGGTGCCCTCCTCGGCTGGCTCGCACAACTAGGGTTGTTTGGCCTGCTGCACGACTTGCTGCCGACCGACGTACCTCCGGGTGGACTGTTTCCAGCCGTCGCCGGGATCGGCACCGGACTGGTGGCCCTGGCCGGTTTCGCCTTGCCGCCACTGGCGGCTCTGGGCCGGGTTCCGCCATTGCGCGTGCTGCGCCGAGACATGCTGCCGATCCCTTCCAGCACCTGGATGGTCTACGGTGCAGCGCTGGGCGCCCTCGCCCTGATCATGTGGCGCCTGAGCCTGGACCTAGTGCTGACCTTTGCCCTGCTCGGCGGTGGCGTGATTGCAGCGCTGGTGCTGGGCGGTTTGTTGCTGCTGCTATTGAAGAGTCTGCGGCGCTTGCTCGCGCGTGCGTCCTTGCCCTGGCGCCTGGGACTCGGGCAATTGCTGCGTCATCCGCTCGCTGCCGCAGGCCAGTCCCTGGCGTTCGGCCTGATCCTGCTGTCGATGGCGCTGATTGCGCTGCTGCGCGGTGAATTGCTGGATACCTGGCAGAACCAGTTGCCGAAAAACGCCCCCAATTACTTCGCCCTGAACATCCTGCCTGCGGATAAACAGGCCTTCACCGATCACCTGATCGCCGTGTCGGCAAAATCGGCCCCCTTGTACCCGGTTGTGCCGGGGCGCTTGATCAGCATCAACGGCGAACCGGTGCAGCAGATCGTCACCAAAGAATCGGCCGGTGATCGGGCAATCCAGCGCGACCTGAGCCTGACCTGGGCGGCGGACCTGCCGGCAGGCAACAAGCTCACCGCGGGCAATTGGTGGAGCGAACAAACGCCAGACGATGTTCCCGGCGTGTCGGTGGAAGGCAAGGTCGCTGAAAGCCTGAAACTCAGGCTCGGCGACCACCTGGTTTTCAGCGTTGGCGGGGTCAATCGCGAGGCGAAAGTTACCAGCCTGCGGGAGATCAACTGGGACAACTTCCAACCGAACTTTTTCATGATCTTCCAGCCCGGCACCCTCAAGGATCTGCCGGCGACTTACCTGACCAGTTTCTATCTGGCATCGGGACATGACCAACAGATCGTCGACCTGTCCAGAGCTTTCCCGGCGGTGACGATCCTGCAGGTCGAAGCCTTGCTGGAACAATTGCGCAGTATCCTCGCCCAGGTCACCCTGGCGGTGGAGTACGTATTGTTGTTTGTGTTGGCGGCGGGGATGGCGGTGCTGTTTTCCGGCCTGCAGGCGACACTGGACGAACGCATTCGCCAGGGCGCGTTGCTGCGGGCGCTGGGGGCCGAACGGCAATTGCTGGTCAAGGCCCGACGCATCGAGTTCGGATTGCTGGGGGCGGTCAGCGGTTTGCTGGCGGCATTGGGGTCGGAACTGGTGAGCCTGGTGCTCTACCGCTATGCCTTTGACCTGCCGTGGCATCCACATCCCTGGCTGTTGCTGCTGCCACTGCTGGGCGCGGTGCTGATCGGCGGTGCCGGGGTGTTCGGCACCCGTCGGGCATTGAACGCCAGCCCGCTGACAGTCCTGCGCGAGGGTTGATAGACTCCAGCCGTCTCCACCACAAGAAGTTGCCATGAGCCGTTACCGCCCTCCCCGCACCGCCGGCACCGCGCTGATCACCCCCGAGGGTGAAGCACGGATGCGCGCCGAATTCCATGAACTGTGGCATGTGCGTCGGCCCCAGGTGACCCAGGCGGTCAGCGAAGCCGCGGCACAGGGTGATCGCTCGGAGAACGCCGAATACACCTACGGCAAAAAGATGCTGCGCGAGATCGACAGCCGCGTGCGTTTTCTCACCAAACGCCTGGAAGCGCTCAAGGTTGTCAGCGAAAAACCCAGCGATCCGAACAAGGTCTATTTCGGCGCCTGGGTCACGATCGAGGACGAGGATGGCAAAGAGTCGCGCTACCGCATTGTCGGACCGGATGAACTGGACCTCAAACAAGGTCTGATCAGCATTGACTCGCCGTTGGCCCGAGCCCTGATCGGCAAGGCACTGGACGCCGAGGTCCGGGTCCAGACACCGACCGGTGAGCAGTGTGTTTATATCGTGGCGATCGACTACCCGTGAAGTTTAACGGCGGGTGATCAGCCCTTGCCGGGCAACGCGGGTCAGTTGCCTGATCACCTCGGGAGCGTCTTCGAGGCTGGGGGATTGAATCACTGCCAGATCAAAACTGTCGTCGGCGAAACGCGCGAGCGACTCACCGTCTTCGACAAACTGGATCAGAAAGGCAGCGGGACCACCGGTACGACGTGGCCAACCATCGAGATAACGCAAGAGCGTCGGCTGATGTTTGCCGCCAAGCAGGATTTTTGGATTGCGCTGGGTGAGATGTGCCGTGATCGGCGCGGGACGTACAACCGGGTTTAGTGCATTCATTGTGTCGTGTCTCTGCCTCAAAAGTCTGCATGGCAGGTGAGAGGCAACACCGAACCAGCGCTTTAGCGGTATTTCGAAGCCTGTTCCGGCTTCTATCGGCAACTGGATGAGTCACCTGGCGCCCCGCAAGTAGCTGTTTAAATCGGCGCATGAGCAACATCCTAGAGAAGCTGACTGGACAGTGTCAAGAATGACGCTCAACAAAAAAGCCCGCACGATGCGGGCCTTTTTTTGTTGAGCCAGAGCGGTCAACCGGCGATGACACGGTCCGCCGAGAGTTTGCCCGCACCTTCGATCAATACCGCGATACTGCCACCGAGCAGGGCCAGGGCGAATTCATAACCGTTGTTGGCCATGAACAGTCCGTTGCTGATGTGCACCGTGAAAATCGCGACCAGCGACAGGAAGATCAGGCCCAATGCAGCCGGGCGAACCAGCAAGCCGATGATCAGCGCCAGGCCGGCGAAGAATTCGGTGCCGCCCGCCAGTGCCGCCATCAGGTAACCCGGCGTCAGCCCGAGGCTTTCCATGTACTGCGCGGTTCCGGCCAGACCATAACCACCGAATGCCCCGAAGAGTTTTTGCGAGCCGTGAGCGGCGAAAACGATGCCGACCACGATGCGCAGAACGGTCAGGCCGTAGCCGGCGCGGGTAAACAGTACCTTGTTGATCAGAGTGCTCATGCTGTTCAATCCTTGTCAGTGTGTGTTGATTGGGCGCCATATTAATCAACAAATCACATGTTAAAAGCGGAAAAAACCCACCATTACAATCAGATTAGTTGATCATTTGCGAGAGACAACCTTTTGTCCCTGAGGCTCCAACGACTCCCGCTCCCGGTCGAACGCCAGGTAATACTTGTTCACGCTATTAACATAGCTGACAGGCCCCATCCCCACCTGCTCCATGGCCACGCGTTCGACCTGGAAAAACCACTGGTTGGGATTCAGTCCTCGCCGCCGGGCTTCGGTGCGCATGCCCTGAACCCGCTCCGGCCCGATGTTGTAGGCCGCCAGCACGAAGGCCATGCGTTCGCGCTCGTTGAGTTTCGGGCTGGCAAAGAACTTGCGCCGGATCATCGCCAGGTACTTGGCCCCGGCCTGCACATTGCCGTCTACGTCCTGAATATTGCTGACCCCCACCCGCTGCGCCGCAGAAGGCGTGATCTGCATAAGGCCGGTCGGGCTGCCGCCACTGCGGGTGGTGGGCTGCAACGCTGACTCCTTGAAGGCCAGTGCCGCCAGGTTCAGCCAGTCCATACCCTGGGCATCCGCATGTTTCTGCAGCACCGGACGCAGTTTTTCCAGGCGCTGCCGGTCCGCCTTGGCCAGTGGATAGTGCACTTGATAGAGACGACGATAGATGCGCAGGAATGCAGCATCCTGATCCGACGGTTTTTTGTAGACGGTGAGGAAGCGATCAATGCTGGCCCGCAGCATCGACGCATCGCGGCGCACGAACCAGAACTCTTCGCCCGGCTCCCTGATGACGACCTGCTTGTCGAAACGCAGCTTGGGCAGGATCTTGCCCCAGCGTTCGGCAATCGGCTGCTCGACGATGGTCAGGTGAAAGATTCCGCCCTGGACCATCTCCAGTACGTCCTCGACGGCAAGGCTCGGATCGACCCACTCGATGTTGACCGGTGGCAGTTTGTGCAGGGCGAGCTTTTGATTGATCTGGCTGATGGCATCCCCGGCGGCGCTGCCGGCGGGTAGCGCCAGGGTCTTGCCGGAGAGCTGTTCAAGCCGGGTGTAGCGACGTTCGCCCTTGATGCCCACCAGGACCAACGGGATGTTGCTGGCAATCGGCTCACTGGTGCTGACGGCGAAGCCCGGTTGCAGGTCAAGCAACTCGCCTGGCGCCACCAGATCGCCCTCCCCGCGCTGCAATGCGCCAAGCAGTTGATCCTTGGCCTTGGGAATGATCTTGAGGGTGATTTCCTGACCGTCACGGGCGTGGCCGTTGAGGTATTGCTCGAACGCTCTCAGGCGATGGTATTCAACCCCGATCGCCTGCCCCTGGACTTCGCCGGAACTGTTGCGGCTCTGGTTGACCAGCACCCGCAGCACACGACTGCTGCGGATCTGCGCCAGGTCGCGCACCTCGCTGGCCGGTACGGCTTGCAGCGGCCCGGGCAGACGCGCAACCGCCGTCATCGGCAGTAGCAGCGAACAACACAGCAGTAGCAAAACCGAGGGACGAATCATCCACTCTCCGGAAAGAATATGAGACCGCTTCAATGAAGCGCGGCGACAAAAACAGGGCGCTCAGGGCGCTGACAACGTGCGAAAGACTGGCACAATGATGGCAAAACTACCAACCCAGCCAGGCCCGCGGCTCAAGAGACAGCGTTAACCCGTTGTAGTTCTTGGCTTTTCTTATAAATCCACGGCTCTGATATGCTTTCCGGCCTTTGGGCCGAGGTAGCACCATGCAACTCATCGATATCGGCGTCAACCTGACCAACGCCAGTTTTGCCGACAAACACCAGGCCGTACTCGACCGCGCCTACGCGGCCGGCGTGTGCCAACTGGTGCTGACCGGCACCAGTGTCGAGGGCAGTGAACAAGCCCTTGAGCTGTGCCAACAACTGGACGCAAGCAATCAGCGCCTGTTCGCCACCGCCGGTATTCACCCTCACTGCGCCAGCGACTGGAACGCCGACAGCGCCCGCCGTCTGCGCAGCTTGCTCAACGAGCCGAATGTGGTGGCCGTCGGTGAATGCGGACTGGATTTCAACCGTGATTTCTCGCCACGCCCGCAGCAGGAAAAGGTCCTCGAAGAACATCTGGCCTTGGCCGTCGAATTGCAGCTGCCGGTTTTTCTGCACGAACGTGACGCCAGCCAGCGTTTGCTGGAGATACTGCGCGACTTCCGCGACCAATTGCCGGCCGCGGTGGTGCACTGCTTCACCGGGGAGCAGAAGGCGCTGTTCAGCTACCTCGACCTGGACCTGCACATCGGCATTACCGGCTGGATCTGCGACGAGCGCCGGGGCACGCATTTGCATCCGCTGGTCAAGGAGATCAAGCGCGGACGCCTGATGCTCGAAAGCGATGCACCGTACCTGCTGCCGCGCAGCCTGCGCCCCAAGCCGAAAAACGGGCGAAACGAGCCGGCGTACCTGACCGAAGTATTGCGCGAAGTGGCACTGCATCGCGGGGAAAGCCAGGAGGATCTGGCGGCGCACACCACTGCGTGCGCACGCTCGTTCTACGGCTTGCCATCAATCCCCCTGTAACCACAATTCCCCTGTGGAGCTGGCCCTTGATCTGCATCAAGAACCAGTCACCTGAGTAGCGGCACAATGCTGGCACCTTGCCAAAACTGTTTCCGCTATCAGAGAAGACCTCCATGGGTGCCTGGCTTAGCAATATCTCGCTGAAATACAAATTCTGGGCGGTCAACGCCGTCGCGTTCGTCACCACCCTGTTGTTGGTGCTGTACGCGGTGCAGCTTGAACAGCAGGCCCGCAGTCACGCGTCCCAGGCTTCGGCCCAGGCCCAGGCGCGATTGCTCGAAGCCTGGCCCGCCGGGCAATCGCTGCCCCATGCCGACAACCTGCTGGCGTTCAACCACGGGCAAGCCCCCATGCTCAATGAGCGCCCCGTGCAAGAACTGGCCGACGCCAATGGCTGGGTCGAGATCAACTCAATGCCGTTGTTCGGTGACAACCCGTTGATGGGCGCCGAAGTGTTCGCGCGCGCCGACGGGCAGCGGGTCGCCGTGATCGCCCACGGCCCAAGCCTGGGCCAGGTGTTCAGCGAGCGCTTCGCTCACTACGCGGTGGCGGTGTTCATCCTGATGCTGGCCATGCTCGGCGCATCGCAGTTGTTGATCCGTTTCCTGCTCAGCCAGCTCAACACCTTGAAAGACGTCATGTTGCACGTGGAGAAAACCGGCGACCTGTCGGCCCGCGTGCCATTGGCTTGCAGCGACGAAGTCGGCCAGATGGCCAACGCCTTCAACGCCATGCAGGCCGGATATCAACGGGTAGTCAACACCGTCGCCAGCACCGCCCGGCAACTGGACACCGGCGCTGCGCGGCTGGCGGCGAGCATGAATGAAGTGCGCCACGGCATGCTCGGTCAGCAAAGCGAAACCGACCAGGCCGCCACGGCGATCAATGAAATGACCGCTACGGTCTATCACATCGCCCAGCACGCGGGCGCCACCCGTGACCTTTCGCAATCGGCCGATACCCTGGCCGGTAGTGGGCAGGAAGTGGTGACGCGGGTGCAGCGCTCGATTGCCGGGCTGTCCACCGGCGTGCAGCAGACCGCCGAGATGATTCAACGCCTGGCCGAGGACAGCCAGAAGATCAACGGCGTGGTCAACGTGATTCACAGCATCGCCGAACAGACCAACCTGCTGGCGCTCAACGCCGCCATCGAAGCGGCGCGGGCCGGCGAGATGGGGCGCGGCTTTGCGGTCGTCGCCGATGAAGTACGTAACCTCGCCAAACGCGTGCAAGCGTCCACGGACGAAATCACGATCATGGTCTCGGCGTTGCAGGCCGGGACACGGGACGCCGTGGATTTCATGCAAGAGAGCTCGTTCAAGGCCGATGACTGCGTACGACAAGCGCAAGAGGCCGGCGCGGCCCTGGCCGAAATCACCGGCGCAGTGGCACAGATGCGTGAAAGCAACACGCAGATCGCCGTGGCGGCCGAGCAGCAGAGCCAGGTGGCGGAAGAGATGAACCGGGCGGTGGTGAGCATCCGTGACGTGACTGAGAATACGGTGCAGCAGACGGTGTCTTCGGCGACTACCAGCAATGAACTGGCGGCGCTGGCCGGGGAGTTGAGCAAGGCGATAGGTCAACTGAAACTCTGAGGGCCCTTTCGCGAGCAGGCTCGCTCCCACAAGGGATCTATGTATGCCCAGAATTTGATGGTCACCGAGGATCAATGTGGGAGCGAGCCTGCTCGCGAAGGCGTCAGTCGACCCCACATCAAACTTGAACATGACGCCTATCAAGCCAATAGCCAGCCTTGATTCGCCGCCAGCATTGACCGGGCCTATTCTTCATCACATGTGTTCAACATGGATCGAGGATCAACATCATGGGCAAACGTCACCCCAACCTTCCCGCCTGGCAATGGCGAGCGTACCCGAACAATCATCAGCACCCGACCAATCTGGTGTTGCACCTGATCGCGGTGCCGCTGTTCATCGTGGCGTTTCTGCTGATCGTATCCGGGGTGTTCAGCCTGAGCCTGGCCAACATCGCCATTGGCGTGATCGGCGTGATTGCGGCGCTGGCCCTGCAACGCCACGGCCACAGCATGGAAACGCAAGCCGCCGAGCCGTTCAGTGACCGCAAGGATGCAATATCGCGCCTGTTGGTCGAGCAGTTTCTGACCTTTCCGCGGTTCTTCCTCAGCGGTGGCTGGTGGCGCGCCTGGCGTGAGCGCCACCGCCGTCATTGATCAGGCGAACACCGTCACCGTCTGCCGGCTCATGGCGATCAACCGGCCATCGGCGCTCCACATTTTCGCGGCAGCATGCCCGTAACCGTCCGCGGCATGCTCGGTCTCGACGAGGTATTTGCACCAGTCCAGGGTGGTCAATTCCAGCAGCGGTTGCACGAACTCGATGGTCCAGGTCAGCGTGCTGCCCATCGCCGGCGTCTTCAAAAACGGCATCAGGGCCGGCGGCCAAGCGTCCACCAGTGCGAGGATATGCGCCTCGCCGATGGCCTCTTCCTTGTCATCGCCGCGCAAGCGCACCCAACCACCCATTTGCCGCGATGTGCTACCGCTGAACGGCAGCCCGCCAACACTCCAGCGCATCGCCAGGTGCCGCATGAACTCCGGGATGACGCCTTCGATAAAAGGCAATTCCTGGCACTCGTCCCAGTGCTTCATTTCAGGTGCCGGTTCAGCGGCCACGGCCACCACCGAAGGGCGTGAAGCGCCGAAGCTCCCCTGGATCAACGTCACCACCTGGCCCTTCTGTATCACCCGGCCCAACACCTGGCTGACCGCCTTGCCTTCACGCAATACGTCGACTTCAAAGCTGACTGGAACCTCGGGCTCAACCGGGCCGACAAAGGTGATCGCCAATGAGCGCACCGGGCGATCCGCTGGCACCCGGGCACGCATGGCTTCGTACTGCAAAGCGGCAACCAGACCACCGAAACTGGCCCGCCCCTGCGCCCAGGAGGCCGGAATAGACAGTTCCGTTGGCTGGCTACGGACAGCGTCAAGCAGTTCGGAAAAACGCATGAATACCTCAAGGGATCGGAAAAAGATGAGGGGATCTTAACCATCTGGCGAGGTGGATACATCGCCTATTCCGGACAAATTGACTGACAGATAAGTCGTGCTCGGCTCGAACACAAAATCCATGGCCAACATTGAGCCCATGTGGGAGCGAGCCTGCTCGCGAAAACGGTGTAACAGTCACGATGTGTGCTGAATGTTAATCCGCTATCGCGAGCAGGCTCGCTCCTACAATGGATCTGGGGAGGTCTCAGGATTTGAAACAGGCCTTGCTGAGTTTTTCCAGAACACGGTCCGCACGCTGTTCAGCCTCGGCCATGGTGGTTGTCCAGACCTCGACACAGGGCTGCAAATCCGCTTCCTGCTCAGCCATCGCCAGCCATTGCACGCAATCGTGCCAGTCACCCAGCGCGCCCTGGGCCGATTTCAATCGGGGCATGGCCGCTTTCGGCAAACGGTCCAGCTCGGGGTAAGCGTCGATGCCATAGCGTACGCGCTTGATCAGCAGGCGTAGCCGATGACGGTCGTGGGCCGGGTCGTGCAGTGCTTCGTCGAGTTTTTTCCACTGTTTGCCCAAGCGTTTTTCGATGCGCTTGCGCAGGCCCTTGAGCAATCCCTGGCGCTGGGCAGCGCGCAGAAAACGCGGAAACGCATCGAGGACGATCAGCAACTGCGCGAGCTCGGGACTGGCCGCCACGGCCGGATAGGCTTCGGCCATTTGCGCCATGCGCCACTGTGCAGCGTGAGGTTGACCGTGCTGAAGCAGGTACGCCGCCAGCACTTCGCGATCACGCAACGGCGTGGTCAGGTCGCCCACCCGTGAGGCGGCCGCTTCCAGTTGTTCGACACCAGGCAACCCGCGCAAAGGCCGCAACAGGCTGCGTAACCGACGCATGGTGGTGCGCAGATCGTGTAAAGCTTCAGGGTCAGTACGCTCTTTCAAGCGGGCCTGACAGGCCAGCAGACGAACTTCCAGGCCCAGGACATGAGCCACCAGCCGATCGATCATGGGGGTTACTCCGTAGACAACGCCATACATCTGTAGGAGCTGGCTTGCCAGCGATGGCGACATCAGGTCGCATAATGTTCAACGGCCTATCGCCGGCAAGCCGGCTCCTACAGGACTAGCAGAGTTTTCAACGCCCCGCGCGCGACTCACGAATATAGAAGCGGGCCTTCTCGGCCTTGTGGGTGCAGCCTTCGAACCCCTCGAATTGCTGCTGGGTCTTGGCCGCGGTTAACAGCGACAGGGCCTTGGAGTAGCTGACGGTCCCGGCGAAACCTTCGGCTTTAGCCAGGTCCAGTTCATGCCATGCCGCATCCAGGTTACTTCCGCAACTGTCGCGATAGGCGGTTTTGCCGGCACAACCGGCGAGCGCCAGGGCAATCAATGGCACGCAGATCCAGGCTTTCATCACTTACTCCTCAAAAATAGGTCAACAGTCATGCAGGTAAGACGGTGTGGCAGCTGAAAAGTGCCGTTGGTCCGCTGTGCGAACTATAGCGCTGACCAGAACAACCCTGTGCCGCCATCGAGTGTCGAAAATACGACGCTCGTGCCCCCTCGAACGACCATGACGATTGAAGCATGACCCTCGATGGGTGCATTGTTGAAGCATTCAAACGAGGGCGATTCATGAAAAAGCGTGTCGCACTGGTATTGGGCTCGGGTGGAGCCCGGGGTTACGCACATATTGGGGTCATTGAAGAGATCGAACGGCGCGGCTATGACATTGCCTGTATCGCCGGTTGCTCCATGGGTGCGGTGGTGGGCGGGATCTACGCCGCCGGCAAACTCAATGAATACCGCGACTGGATCGAGAGCCTGGATTACCTCGACGTGTTGCGTCTGGTGGACGTCAGTTTCCGTCTGGGGGCGATTCGTGGCGAGAAGGTGTTCGGGCAGATTCGCAAGATCGTCGGCGAGATCAACATCGAAGACTTGCGCATCCCCTATACCGCCGTCGCCGCCGACCTGACCAACCAGCAGGAAATCTGGTTCCAGGAAGGTTGCCTGCACCAGGCGATGCGCGCCTCGGCAGCGATTCCCAGCCTGTTCACCCCGGTGATGCAGGGCAACCGCATGCTGGTCGATGGCGGCATTCTCAACCCGCTGCCGATCGTGCCGGTGGTGTCGAGCCATTGCGACCTGATCATCGCGGTCAACCTCAACTCCACCAACCAACGCCACTACCAATTGCCGGTGATCCAGCGCCCCGCCGCGTTCAAGACCCGCTTCGACAACCTGATGAGCTCTGTCGGCTCGAAATTGCCGTTCCGGCGTAAACAGGCGGAACAATTGTTGATCCTGGAGCAGGAAGCGTTGAAAGCCGAAGGTGCTGATTTCAACCCGTGGATCGAGTCCGCCGAGCCCGAAGCACAGCAACCCGCTGCTGCTCCGGAAGCCAGTGGCGCGCCCCGCTCCGCCACCGGTTCGTTCATCATCGACAACGTTGGACCGGCGTCCTTGCTCGACTTGATCAACCAGAGTTTCGAGGTGATGCAGACGTCGCTGGCGCAGTACAAGATTGCCGGGTATCCGCCGGACATCCTGATCAACGTGCCCAAGCGCGTGTGCCGGTTTTTCGAGTTCTACAAGGCGCCGGAGCTGATCGCGCTGGGACGGGAGATTGCGCGGGATACGCTGGATCGGTATGAGAATGAGCAGAACTGAACGTCTGAAAACTCTTTATTGAATGTAAGGCCCTCATCGCGAGCAGGCTCGCTCCCACAGTGAATCTTTGGTGTACACAAGGTTTGTGTCTGACCAGGATCCCATGTGGGAGCGAGCCTGCTCGCGAAGGGGCCGGATCATTCAACGCAACACTAAAGGCTGTCCTCACTCAACAACCGATACCCCACCCCCGCCTCGGTAACGATGAACCTTGGCTGGGTCGGGTCATCCGCCAGTTTCTGGCGCAAGTGCCCGACCACGATGCGCAGGTAGTGAGTGTCTTCGGTGTGCGTCGGCCCCCAGATGTCCTTGAGCAATTGCTGCTGGGTGATCACCCGCCCGGGATGCCGCGCCAGTTGAGCCAGCACGGCGTATTCCTTGCGAGTCAAGGCGACCTCGATACCGTCGAGCAGCACCCGGCGATACGCCAGGTCGACCGTCAATGGACCGAAGCTCAGCGCCGCTGGCTGGGCTTCGCCGACGGACGCCTGACGCAGCAACACACGAATCCGCGCCAGGAATTCCTGGATGCCGAACGGCTTGGTCACGTAGTCATTGGCGCCGCCATCCAGGGCCTCGACTTTCTGCCCTTCACCGGCGCGCACGGAGAGCACCAGCACCGGCACCGTCGACCACTCGCGAAAATCGCGCAATACCTGCTGGCCGTCCATGTCCGGCAAGCCGAGGTCGAGCACCAGCAAGTCCGGTTTGTTCAATGCAGCTTGGGCCAAGCCTTCACTGCCCGTGCCGGCCTCCAGCACTTTGTAGCCTTGGGAAGCGAGGCTGATGCGCAGGAATTTGCGGATCTGCGGTTCGTCGTCGATGACCAGGATGGTCGCGGTCTGGCTCATGAGTTCACATCAACACAAAGAAGTGGCAAGAGAGTAGCGCAAGCACGATCAGGCTTCACTCTCGTATCCCGGCTGAGCCTGTAGCGGCAGGTGCAACGTGATGCAGGTGCCGCGCCCCTCGATGCCGTCGGCGACGCTGATGCGCCCGCCATGGGCACCGACCATGCCCTGACAGATCGCCAGCCCCAGTCCGGTGCCCTGTCCGCCACGATCACCTCGCGCCGCGGTGTAGAACATGTCGAAAATCTTCGCCCGATCCTCCTCCGGAATCCCCGGGCCTTCATCGCTGACCGAAAAAAACAGCTCACCGTCGTCGGCCCCGGCGCGCAATTGCAAACGCCCGTGGGGCGGCGAAAAGCGCGCGGCGTTTTCCAGCACGTTGACCAATGCCTGTTCGATCAGCGCGGCGTGCACATACAACAGCGGTAACTCGGCCGGCACGTCGGTGCTGACTTGCAGCGGCGCAAGGACTGCGCGCAGGCGATTGAGCGCGCTGCCGACGATATCGGCCGGTGACACCCAGTCCCGCGCCAGCTTCAGGGCGCCGTGGCCGAGGCGGGTCATGTCGAGCAGATTCTGGATATAACGATCAAGGCGCTCGGCTTCATCGCGGGTGCCTTCGAGCAGTTCACGCCGGTCCTCCAGCGGGATCGCTTCACCCAGGGCCAGCAGGCTATCGATACTGCCGCGCATGGACGTCAAGGGTGTGCGCAAATCGTGGGACACCGAAGCCAGCAAGGCACTGCGCAACTGCTCGGTTTCACCGTGCAGCCGCGCCGCTTCCAGATCATCGGCCAGTTGCGCCCGGGCCAGCGCCTGGGCCAGCGGCTGGCTTAGCGCGGTCAATAAACGACGGCGCTGGCCGCTCAGGGTCTGGCCTTCCTTGGCGCACACGCCAAGCAGCGCGAGCGGGCCGTCCTCGACCGATAACGGCCACCACCACCAGCGGCCGAACGGCAAGGTGCCGGTGCCCGCACCTGCCGGTTGATCATGCTGCCAGGCCCAATCGGCGGCGGCGCGCTCAGCTTCGGTAAACTCCAGCGGGCCACCGGTTTCGACTTTCCAGCCGCTCTGCCCGTCGCGGTTGAGCAGACACAGTTGCACGTCGCTCCAACCGTTGAGGTGCTGGGCGGCCGCACTGACCACGGCCTGGCGGTCGGTGGCGGCCGTCAGCTTGCGTGACAGGTCGAGCAATTCAGTGGTCTCTTCCTGGGTATCGCGCAGTGCCTGCAATTGCCTGCGCTGGCGCGCCGCGAGGTTGCCGGTGAGGGCTGCCATCAGCAGGAAAAACAGCAAGGTCAGCACGTCTTCTTCGCGCTGGATGCTGAAAGAGAAAGTCGGTGGAATGAACAGGAAGTCATAGGTCAGGAACGACAGCGCCGCACAGGCCAGCGCCGGCCCGAGACTGCTGCGCACCGCCACCAGCAACACGGCGGCGAGGAACACCAGTGAAATATTGGGCAGTGGCAGAACGCTCGCCACGGCCCAGGCCAGGGCGCTGGCCAGAACCGTCGCGACCACGGCCAACGCGTAGTCGAACCAGACCAGTGGCCCCATCGACCGTTGATGGGGTTGATGCTGTTCGTGATCGCTATCGAGAACGTTGATTTCCAGTCCGCGCGCATTGCGCAACAGTCGCGCCGCCAACCCGCCACCGAACAGGCGTCGGCGCAATCTCGGCCGGGACTGGCCGACCAGCACCAGGCTGGCGCGACGTTCGGCGGCATGCTGGATCAGGGTTTTCGCCACCTCACCGGCGCGCAGCAACACCACTTCACCGCCCAGGCGTTCGGCCAGTTGCTGGGCGCTCTGCAGGCGCAGGCGTGACTGCTCGTCACGCACGCGACCGTTGTCCACGTGCACCAGGCTCCAGGGCAGGTGCCGCCGTTGGGCCACGCGACTGGCATGCCGTACCAGACGCTCGGCCTGGGCATCGCCGTCCACCCCTACCAGCAAACGCCCGCGCACCGCTGGCGCCGCTTGTCCGAGTTGGCGATAGCCCAGGGCCAGATCGTTATCGACCTGAGCCGCTGCGGTTTGCATCGCCAGTTCGCGCAGGGCTGTCAGGTTGGTCTGGGAAAAGAACGCGTCGATGGCCGCCCGCGCCTGCTCCGGCACATAGACTTTGCCGTCGCGCAGGCGCTCGAGCAGTTCCCGTGGCGGCAAGTCGATCAGCAGCAGTTCGTAGGCTTCTTGCAGCACCCAGTCCGGCAAGGTTTCACGGACCTGCACACCGGTGATGCCACGCACCTGATCGTTGAGGCTTTCCAGGTGCTGGACGTTGACCGTTGTGTAGACATCAATGCCGGCGGCGAGCAGTTCCTGAATGTCCTGCCAGCGCTTTTCGTGACGGCTGCCGGGTGCGTTGGTGTGCGCCAGTTCATCGACCAGCACCAGCTTCGGTTTGGCTTTGATCAGCCCGTCCAGGTCCATTTCTTCGAGCAACACACCGCGGTATTCCGAGCGCACCAACGGCTGCTGCGGCAAGCCGCTGAGCAGTACCTCAGTTTCGGCTCGGCCGTGGGTTTCGACGACGCCGGCAATGACCTTCACGCCTTGGCGCAGCTGAGTGTGGGCGGCCTGGAGCATGGCGTAGGTCTTGCCGACCCCGGGGGCGGCGCCGAGAAATACCTTGAGCCGGCCACGGCCATCGCGGGGCAGGTCTGCTAACAGCGCGTCGGCGCGGCCGGAGTTGCTCATCTGTAATTGCCTTGTTCGACTTTAAATTGGGGGGGGGGGTTGCCTTGAAAGATCGCAGCCTTCGGCAGCTCCTACAGGGGTTGGCGTAGGAGCTGGCGAAGCCTGCGATCTTTTGACTACAGCTTTTCCAGCGCCAGATTCAACTCAAGCACATTAACCACCGGCGGGCCTACCAATGGCTGCTCGATGTGCGCGTCCAGCAGCTGTTGGAGTGACGCGACCGGCAGGTTGCGCGCCGCCGCGACACGCGCCAGTTGATAGGCAATCGCCGCCGGTGGCAAGTGCGGATCGAGACCGCTGCCCGACGTCGTGACCAACGCCAACGGCACCGGCCCCTGGCCGGGCACAAGCAGCTTGCCGGCTTCGTCGATCACCCGCGTGGCCAGGGCCGGGTTGCTCGGCGACAGGTTGCTGGCGCTGCTCGATACGGTGGCAAAGGCACCGGCCGAAGGACGCGGGTGGAACCAGGCGTCGCCGACGAAATCCTGGGCGATCAGCGAGGAACCGCGGACCTTGCCTTCGGCATCGCGCACCAGGCTGCCGTTGGCCTGATCCGGGAACGCGACCTGGGCCACGCCGGTAACCACCAGTGGATAGGCGACGCCGGTGATCAGCGTCATCAGGACCAGCAGGCTCAGGGCCGGGCGTACCAATGTGGACATTTCAAAATCCTCGAATTCGTAATTCAATCAATTGGACCGTGTCGCATTCTTCGCGAGCGGGCTCGCTCCCACAGGGCGAAAGCATTTCAAATGTGGGAGCGAGCCTGCTCGCGAAGGCGGTGCATCTGGCACCCCGCGCAGGTCAAACCAGATGCAACGCCGTCAACAGCATGTCGATCGCCTTGATGCCCACGAACGGCACCAAAATCCCGCCCAGGCCATAGATCAGCAAATTGCGTCGCAACAGCGCCGCCGCACTCGCCGCCTGCACGCGCACGCCGCGCAATGCCAGGGGAATCAGCACCACGATGATCAACGCGTTGAAAACGATCGCCGACAGAATCGCGCTCTGTGGACTGCTCAGGTGCATCACGTTGAGCACGCCCAGTTGCGGGTAGATCGCGGCGAACAGCGCCGGCAGGATCGCGAAGTATTTGGCCACGTCGTTGGCGATGGAAAAGGTCGTCAGCGCACCGCGGGTGACCAGCAATTCCTTGCCGATCTGCACCACGTCCAGCAACTTGGTCGGGTCGCTGTCGAGGTCGACCATGTTGGCCGCTTCACGTGCCGCTTGCGTACCGTCGTTCATCGCCATGCCGACGTCCGCCTGGGCCAGTGCCGGGGCATCGTTGGCGCCGTCGCCGCACATGGCGACCAGGCGACCGTCGTTTTGCTCGTGACGAATGCGCGCCAGTTTTTTCTCCGGCGTGGCTTCCGCCAGCACATCGTCCACGCCGGCCTCAGCGGCGATGGCGGCTGCAGTCAACGGGTTGTCGCCGGTGACCATGACCGTGCGAATACCCAGCTTGCGCAACTCGGCGAAACGCTCGCGGATACCGGGCTTGACCACGTCCTTCAGGTGGATCGCGCCGAGCAACTTGCCGTCGGCGCAGACCAGCAAGGGGGTGCCACCGCTTTGGGCGATCTTGTCGATTTCGCGGGACAAGGCCGGTGCCAGGTCAGCACGTTTCAGGCCGACGAAGGCCAGCAATGAATCCACCGCCCCCTTGCGGTACACGCGCCCTTGATAGTCGACACCGGACAAGCGGGTTTCGGCACTGAATGGCACGGCTGTCAGCACGTCGGCGGACGGTTCCGGTTGCGGATGAGTGCCACGCAGGTACTCGACGATCGACTTGCCTTCAGCGGTGTCGTCGGCCAGCGACGCCAGCAACGCGCCTTCGGCCAATTCCATGGCCGACACGCCTGGCGCGGCATACACCGCCGAGCAACGACGGTTACCAAAGGTGATGGTGCCGGTCTTGTCCAGCAGCAGGACGTGCACGTCCCCCGCCGCTTCCACCGCACGCCCGGACTTGGCGATCACGTTCAGCCGCACCAGACGATCCATGCCGGCGATACCGATGGCCGACAGCAAACCGCCGATGGTGGTCGGAATCAAGGTGACCAACAGCGCCACCAGGAACACCAGCGGCAGGCTGCCGTTGGCGAAGTGGGCGAACGGTTGCAGGGTGACGACCACCAGCAGGAAGATCAGGGTCAGGCCGATCAGCAGGATGTCGAGCGCCACTTCGTTCGGGGTTTTCTGGCGTTTGGCGCCTTCGACCAGGGCGATCATGCGGTCCAGGGTCGACTCGCCAGGGTTGGCGGTGATCTTCACCAACAGCCAGTCGGACACCAGCCGTGTATTGCCGGTGACGGCCGAGCGGTCGCCGCCGGACTCGCGAATCACCGGGGCCGATTCACCGGTAATCGCCGCTTCGTTGACCGCTGCGATGCCTTCGATCACTTCGCCGTCACCGGGGATCATCTCCCCGGCTTCGACACGTACGACATCGCCCTTGCGCAGACTCGTGGCCGGCACCACCTGGAACGTGCCATTGCTGGTTTTGCGCCGGGCGCTGAGGCCTTCGCTACCGGCCTTGAGGCTGTCGGCGCGGGCCTTGCCACGACCTTCAGCCAAAGCTTCGGCGAAGTTGGCGAACAGCACGGTGAACCACAGCCACACGGCAATTTGCGCGGCGACGAAGGTCGGTACGGCCGTATCGGGAATGAAGCACAGCACCGTGGTCAGGATCGCGGTCAGTTCGACCACCAGCATCACCGGCGCACGTTGCAATTGCCGTGGGTCGAGCTTGACGAAGGCTTGCACCAGCGCCGGGCGCCACAGGGCCGAGATCGCGGTTTTCGGTTGTTCCGGCGCCTTGACGGCGACGGTTTTGGATACGGGCATATTCATCTTCAACTTCCTCAGAAGGCCATGCTCAGATGTTCAGCAATCGGGCCCAGCGCCAGGGTCGGCAGGAATGTCAGGCCGCCCACCAGCAAAATGGTCACAGTCAGCAAGGTCACGAACAGGGGGCCGTGGGTCGGGAAGCTGTTCTGGCCAATCGGTGCGGTTTTCTTCATCGCCAGGCTGCCGGCCAGGGCCAGAACGGGGAGGATGTATCCGAAGCGACCAATCAACATGCCCATGCCCAGCATCAGGTTGTGAAACGGCGTGTTGGCACCGAAGCCACCGAACGCCGAACCGTTGTTGGCACTGGCCGAGGTGTAGGCGTAGAGCAACTGACTGAAACCGTGGGCGCCGGGGTTGCTCACCGAGGCCACCGGGCCTGGCAGGCTGGCGGCAATCGCGCCGAGCACCAATACGCCAATCGGCATGACCATCAGGGTCAGCACCAGCAATTGCACTTCCCTGGCTTGCAGCTTCTTGCCGAGGTACTCCGGCGTACGACCGATCATCAGGCCGGCGAGGAACACCGCGATCAGCACGTTGAGCAACATGCCGTAGAGCCCGGCACCAACGCCGCCGAAGATCACCTCGCCGACCATCATGTTGACCAGCGCGACCATCCCGCTCAGCGGGTTGAGGCTGTCGTGCATGCCGTTGACCGAACCGTTGGACGCGGCCGTGGTGGTCACCGACCAGAGCACCGTGGCGGTAGTACCGAAACGCGCTTCCTTGCCTTCCAGCGGCGCAGTCTGCTCGACGGCTACATTGTTCAGGGTCGGGTTCGGCTGGTATTCAGCCCATAGCGAGGTCGCGCCGCCGATCAGGAACAGCGCCAGCATGCAGGCAATGATTGCGCGACTCTGACGCAGGTCCTTCACGTAGTGGCCGAAAGTGAACACCAACGCGACGGGGATCAGAATGATCGACGCCAGTTCGAACAGGTTGGCCCAAGCCGTCGGGTTTTCGAACGGATGCGCCGAGTTGACGCCGAAGAAGCCGCCACCGTTGGTACCCAATTGCTTGATCGCAATCTGGCTGGCAGCCGGGCCCAGTGGAATGACCTGATCGACGCCTTGCACCGTCACCGCGTTCACATACTGCGCGAAGGTTTGCGGCACGCCCTGCCAGACCAGATACAGCGCCAGCAACAGGCACAGCGGGAGCAGGCCGTAGAGGGTGGCGCGGGTCATGTCGACCCAGAAGTTGCCCAGCGATGCAGTGGATTTGCGCCCGATGCCGCGGCACAGCGCAACCAGTACGGCCAGGCCAGTGGCGGCGCTGACGAAGTTCTGCACGGTGAGGCCGGCCATCTGGCTCAAGTAGCTCAGGGACGCTTCGCCGCTGTAAGCCTGCCAGTTGGTGTTGGTCATGAAACTGACGGCGGTGTTGAACGCCAGCGTCCACTCCTGGCCCGGCAGGTTTTGCGGGTTCAGCGGCAAATGGTCCTGGAACAACAGGATCGCGAACAGCAGCAGGAAACCCGCAAGGTTGAAGGCGAGCAAGGCCAGCGTGTACTTCTGCCAGCTCTGTTCGGCGTGCGGATCGACGCCCGCCAGGCGATAGCAACCGCGTTCGACCGGGCCAAGGACCGGCGACAGCCACGTGCGCTGCCCCTCCATTACCTTGTAGTAGAAGCGCCCGAGAAACGGCGCCGGGACCAATACCAGGGCGAAAAACCCGAGGATCAGCCAATAGTCATAACTGTGCATAGCCGCTCCTAGTTCCGGTCCGCGCGCAACAGCGCAACCAACAGATAAATGAACAGCCCCACTGCCAACAGCAGTGACACCCCGTCCAGAACGCTCATGGAAGTTCTCCGTTTTACGGCGTATTGCCGCGTGTGGAGTCATTGTCGGAAAGGAGGCTGTAAAGGAACGAGACCGAGGGTGCGGGCCGGGCATAAAGAAAGCGTAAAGAGTGGGTTTACGCTGGAGTTACGGGGAGAGCGAAGGCCTTCCGATACGGAAAAAACCACGAGAGTCGTACCCGGAACTCCAAATTGTGCGCAAGAGTAGTGAGTGACGGCGGCAACTCATGGATAATCGAAGCTGATTGGCGCGACGCAACCAAATGGATCAAGAACTCTTGCACCTCCCCGCTCGCGCCTGCAAGCTACCGCCATTCGCATTACTGAAAAAGGCTGGCCCAACGTGCGTATCCTCATTACCGGCGGAGCCGGCTTCATCGGCTCGGCCCTTGTTCGCGAGCTGATTCAACACACCGGGCATGAAGTGCTCAACCTGGACAAACTGACGTATGCCGGTAATCTCGAATCGCTGACCAGCATCGCCAACGACACGCGCTACGAGTTCGTTCAGGCCGATATTGTCGACCAGGCCACCGTCAGTGCAGTGCTGGCCCGTTTCCAGCCTCACGCGATCATGCACCTGGCAGCGGAGTCCCACGTCGATCGTTCCATCGACGGGCCATCGGAATTCATCCAGACCAACATCGTCGGCACCTACAGCCTGCTCGAAGCTGCCCGTGCCTATTGGCAAGCCCTCCCGGCGCCCGAGAAAAGCGCGTTCCGCTTTCATCACATTTCCACTGACGAGGTTTACGGCGACCTGCACGGTGTCGACGACCTGTTTACGGAAACGACGCCCTACGCACCCAGCTCGCCCTACTCCGCCAGCAAGGCCGCGTCCGACCATCTGGTCCGCGCCTGGCAGCGAACCTATGGCCTGCCAGTGCTGCTGACCAATTGCTCGAACAATTACGGGCCTTTCCACTTCCCCGAGAAACTGATTCCGCTGGTCATCCTCAATGCCCTGGCCGGCAAGCCGCTGCCGGTCTATGGCAATGGCCTGCAAGTGCGCGACTGGCTGTTCGTCGAAGATCACGCCCGGGCACTGCTCAAGGTGGTGACCACCGGCACCGTCGGCGAGACCTACAACATCGGCGGGCACAACGAACAAAAGAACATCGACGTGGTGCGCGGAATCTGCGCCCTGCTCGAAGAACTGGCACCGCATAAACCGGAAGGCATTGCGCATTACGCCGACCTGATCACGTTCGTCCAGGACCGTCCTGGTCATGACTTACGCTACGCAATCGATGCCGGCAAGATTGAACGCGAACTGGGCTGGGTGCCCGAAGAGACCTTCGAAACCGGGCTGCGCAAAACCGTTCAATGGTACCTGGACAACCTGGAGTGGTGCCGCCGTGTCCAGGACGGCAGCTATCAAGGTGAACGCCTTGGCGCCATCAATCCCAAGGAGCTGCTCGCATGATGAAAGGCATCGTTTTGGCGGGTGGCTCAGGCACGCGCCTGCACCCGATTACGCTCGGCGTGTCGAAGCAGCTGTTGCCGGTCTACGACAAGCCCATGATCTACTATCCGATCTCGGTGCTGATGCTGGCCGGCATCAAGGACATCCTGCTGATCTCCACCCCGCAGGATCTGCCGCAGTATCGCAATCTGCTGGGTGACGGCAGCCAGTTCGGGGTGAACTTCAGCTTTGCCGAGCAGCCCTCACCGGACGGTCTGGCCCAGGCTTTCCTGATTGGCGAGGAGTTCATCGGCGATGACCCTGTGTGCCTGATCCTGGGCGACAACATCTTCCACGGTCAGCACTTTGGCGAACAGTTGCAGAACGCGGCAAAACGCTGCTCCGGCGCCACCGTGTTCGGTTACTGGGTCAAGGACCCCGAGCGCTTCGGTGTGATCGACTTCGACAGCGATGGCCGTGCGCTTTCGATCGAGGAAAAACCGAAAAAACCGAAATCCAGCTATGCCGTTACCGGCCTGTATTTCTACGACAACGACGTGATCGAGATCGCCAAGGCGGTGAAACCTTCGCCTCGCGGCGAGCTGGAAATCACCGACGTCAACAACGCCTATCTGCAACGCGGCGACCTGCAGGTCGAGCGTTTTGGTCGGGGTTTCGCCTGGCTCGACACCGGTACCCACGACAGCTTACTCGAAGCCTCTCAATACGTGCAGACCATCGAACACCGCCAAGGCCTCAAAGTCGCCTGTCTCGAAGAAATAGCCTATGAAAATGGCTGGATCGACCGCGAACAGCTGCTGGAGCGCGCCCGGTACTTTGGCAAGACGGGTTATGGCCAGTACCTGGCCAAACTGGCAGGGGAAGAGCCATGAACCTGTGTCAGCCCGATTTGCCTCGTGAAGAGACTGGGCTGCTGCCATGAAAGTACTCATCAACGGCCGCAACGGTCAGGTCTCCCATGAGCTGCAACGGCGACTGGGGGGTGTCGGCGAACTGATCGTATTGGGTCGCGATCAGCTCGATCTCGCGCAACCCGATCAGATTCGCCGCCAGGTGCAAAACATCAGGCCCGATCTGATCATCAACGCGGCGGCCCATACCGCCGTTGACCTGGCAGAAAGCGAGCCGCAAGCAGCCTTCGCCATCAACGCGATCGCTCCCGGCATCCTCGCCGAAGAGGCGCTGGCTCTGGACATCCCGTTGATACATTACTCCACGGACTATGTTTTCGACGGGTTGAAAGCCGGACCTTACAACGAGGACGACAGGCCCAATCCGCTCGGGGTATACGGCAAGAGCAAGCTGGCCGGCGAACAGGCCATCAGGGACGTGCAAGACAAACACCTGATCCTGCGTACCAGTTGGGTCTATTCAACCCATGGCCGCAACTTTCTGCTGACGATGCAGCGCCTACTGCAAGAGAAACCGGAGTTGCGTGTAGTCGCCGATCAAATCGGGGCCCCTACCTGGGCCGGCACAATCGCCAACAGCACCCTTGCCCTGATTGAACACTGGCAGGCGAACGAAGAGGCCAACTGGGGTACTTATCACCTGAGCGCTCAAGGTGAGACCTCCTGGTTCGGCTTCGCCCAGGCAATCGGCGAAGCATTGCGACAACAGGGCAAGCCCTGCGCCGCCCTGTTACCGATCCCGTCCAGCGACTACCCGACGCCCGCCGCCCGGCCGCTTAACTCGCGCCTGGATTGCAGTCGCTTGCAACGCGATTGGGGCGTCAGTCAACCTGACTGGCAGACGGCGTTGCGCGAGTGCCTTACCGAACAAACCTGAACATCAACGGCAGCCCGCACCTGCTTTGAAATACGACGTATCCGCTTCGCAGCGGCGTCGTGTAGCAGACAGGCGGGCTTGCTCGCGAAAGCGGCATTTGCAACAACGACGCCCCCGACTGACGCACAAAGTTCGCACAATCAGTGGCGAACATCTCCGATACGACGCCTTTCAGCCCATTACGACGCACCCTCGCGAAATGGCACGCCCACTGCACTGACCTCCCCCGAGCGTTCCAAACCACTCAGGGAGCAAGCGCATGAACACACAACTCAAACCCACGCTGGGCACGTTGCATCTGTGGGGTATTGCCGTCGGGCTGGTGATTTCCGGGGAGTATTTCGGCTGGAGTTATGGCTGGGGCGTGGCCGGGACCTTGGGCTTTCTGGTGACCTCTTTCATGGTCGCCACCATGTACACGTGCTTCATCTTCAGTTTCACCGAGCTGACCACCGCCATTCCTCACGCTGGAGGTCCGTTTGCCTACAGTCGTCGCGCGTTTGGGGAAAAAGGCGGATTGATCGCCGGCCTGGCGACATTGATCGAATTCGTCTTCGCCCCACCGGCGATTGCCCTGGCCATCGGCGCCTATCTCAATGTCCAGTTTCCAGCCCTGGACCCGAAACACGCGGCAGTCGGTGCCTACATCCTGTTCATGGGTCTCAACATCCTCGGCGTGAAACTGGCGGCGACCTTCGAGCTGGTGGTCTGCGTGTTGGCGGTCGCTGAATTGCTGGTGTTCATGGGCGTGGTCGCGCCGGCGTTCAGCTTCAGCAACTTCGCCCTCAATGGCTGGGCCGGCAGCGACGTGTTCGGCGCTCCGGCGATTGCCGGAATGTTCGCGGCGATCCCCTTTGCCATCTGGTTCTTCCTGGCCATCGAAGGCGCCGCCATGGCCGCCGAAGAAGCCAAGGACCCGAAACGCACCATTCCCAAGGCCTACATCAGCGGTATTTTGACCCTGGTGCTGCTGGCGATGGGCGTGATGTTCTTCGCCGGTGGCGTCGGCGACTGGCGCACCCTGTCGAACATCAACGACCCGCTGCCCCAGGCGATGAAAACTGTGGTCGGCGAAAGCTCGGGCTGGCTGCACATGCTGGTGTGGATCGGCCTGTTCGGCCTGGTGGCGAGTTTCCACGGGATCATCCTTGGCTATTCGCGCCAGTTCTTCGCCCTCGCCCGCGCCGGCTACCTGCCAGCGTCCCTGGCCAGATTGTCGCGCTTCCAGACACCGCACCGGGCGATCATCGCCGGCGGCGTAATCGGCATCGCGGCGATCTACAGCGACGGTTTGATCAACCTCGGCGGCATGACGCTGACGGCGGCGATGATCACCATGGCGGTGTTCGGCGCCATCGTCATGTACATCATGAGCATGCTCAGCCTGTTCAAGCTGCGCAAAACCGAGCCGAACCTGGAGCGCACCTTCCGCGCCCCGTGCTACCCGTTGGTGCCCTTCATTGCACTGCTGCTGGCGGTGGTGTGCCTGGTGGCGATGGCCTGGTTCAACACCTTGATCGGCCTGATCTTCCTGGGCTTCATGGCCGTAGGTTTCGTGTACTTCACGCTCACCGCGCAATTGCGCGCCGACGCACCGGCGGACGCGATGCTGACCGGACTTTGAAAGCGTTCAAGTGAACCTTGGACAACAAGCATAGAATGAGGGTGATAGCGATGGAACTGCGATGAAACCCCGTCACTCAAAGTGCTATACGCGATTGGTTGGCGAACCCTCGTCGACCCGCCTGCTTTCAAGGAGAGTCCTATGCCCTGGTATGCCTGGTTGATTCTGGTCGTTGCCATCGGCTCGATCGTTGGTGGTCTGATGATGCTGCGCGACACCGCCAACAAGGTCGAACTGACCGAAGAGCAACGTAAGCGCGTCGCCGAACGCAATGCGGAAATGGACGCCAAGGAAGCGCAGGACCGCTGAATGAAAACCCCGCCTTCCACGGCGGGGTTTGTTTTGGTGTGGTATCCCCTGAAATCATGCCGCTTTGTATCCATATCGAAGCATCTGTATGCTTTTTAGACGTAGAAGTACAGTCACCATGCAATTTTCATTGGTTAATATGGGTCGCATTGATGCGGAGATATCAGATGCGTTACTCGCAGGACCATAAAGCCCAGACCCACCAACGCATAATCAAGGAAGCTTCAGCGCGATTTCGACGCGACGGTATCGGCGCGACCGGGCTGCAACCCCTGATGAAAGCACTGGGCCTGACTCACGGTGGCTTTTACTCGCACTTCAAGTCCAAAGACGAACTGGTAGAAAAAGCCTTGCAAGAGGCTGGTGCACAAGTCGACGAATTGTGCGCGCAAATCTTCGCCGAGGAGCATCCTCTCGAAGCCTTCATCGACGCTTACCTTTCCGAATGGCATCAAACCTCACCCCACGAAGGCTGCCCGCTGTTGACCATTTCTTCGGAACTGGGGCTGCGTGGTCAACCGAGTCCGACCAGCGACGTCGTACTCCAGGCGCGACTCGATCAGATCCGGCACGCCCTTGACGGAGAGCACACCGCCGACCGCAGCATCGTCATCATGTCTACGCTGGTCGGCGCCTTGCTGTTATCGCGCAGCGTGGCCGACGCCGGGTTTGCCCAACGGATTCTCGACGTCGCACGCGAACACCTCAAACACCCGCAGGATTAACCCTGCCAACGCTTGAACAGCACACTGGCATTGACCCCGCCAAATCCGAAGCCGTTGGACAACGCATATTCGATGGCCATCGGCCGTGCGCTGCCATGAACAATGTCCACGCCTTCAGTGGCAGGGTCCGGGTTTTCGAAATTGAGGGTGGCCGGCACGACCTGGTCGCGGATTGCCAGCAGCGTAAAGATCGCTTCTAGTCCACCCGCAGCACCGAGCAAATGCCCGGTCGCCGACTTGGTGGATGTCACGGCAATGCCATTTTGCGCCCCGAACAATGCCTTGATCGCCGCCAGCTCGCCCAGATCCCCCACCGGAGTCGAGGTCGCATGAGCATTCAGATGCTGGACCTGAGCCGGTGAAACACCGGCCTGTGCCAATGCCAACGACATCGCTCGCCGCGCACCGCTGCCGTCCTCGGGACCGGCGGTCAGGTGATAGGCATCGGCGCTGGTGCCGTAGCCGACCAGCTCAGCCAGGGGCTTGGCGCCCCGGGCCAGCGCATGGTCCAGAGACTCGATGACCAGCAGCCCGGCCCCTTCACCCATGACAAAGCCATCGCGACCATTGTCGAAAGGTCGTGAAGCGCGCTCAGGCGTGTCGTTGTAAGCACTGGACAAGGCGCGAGCAGCCGCGAACCCGGCAAGGCTGACCCGATCAATCGCCGCTTCCGCACCGCCGCACACCGCGATATCCGCCTCACCCGCGCGAATCATTCGCGCCGCGTCGCCAATCGCCTGAACCCCGGCGGCGCATGCCGTGACCGGCGCGCCCAATGGCCCCTTGAAGCCATGCTGGATCGACACATGACCGGCCGCAAGGTTGACCAGAAATGAAGGAATAGTGAATGGAGACAAACGCCTCGGACCACGGCTATCGGTAGTACGCACCGCGTCGGCAATCGCGCCGAAACCACCCACGCCTGAACCGATGATGGTGGCCGTGCGCTCCTGGGCATTGGCATCCAGCGCTTGCCAGCCGGCTTGCTCCAGTGCCTGACGCGCGGCTTCCATGGCGAACAGAATGAAGCGGTCCATCTTCTTCTGTTCCTTGGGTGGGGTCGCCCGGTCCGGATCGAAACCCGCCTGGGGATCATCAGCCAGCGTCGGCACCGCACCGCCGACCTTGGCCGGCAGATCGGCAACCACCTCATCTGGCAGATTACGCAGCCCGGAACCCCCGGCCAACAGCCGCTCCCAGACCACTTCGACACCGCTCCCCAGCGGCGACACCAGGCCCATGCCTGTTACAACCACACGACGATCACTCATACCTCTCACACCTCGATCTGGTTGATGCCACTTACCGATAACGGGCAGCAGCCTTGCTTTTCGACAGGTTAGGCGCCATCACAAGACGCGCCGCCACGAACGCATTCCAATCCGCCGCATCGGGCAATGAAGGAATAGTGATCAATTCACCCTGATCCAGACCCGACAATGCAGCATCGACCATCTCACCCGCCTCCATCACCATGTCCGCAGGAATTTGCGACGCATCGATGCCGGAGCGCTCCCAGATCTCGGTTCGGGTCACACCGGGCAGCACCGCCTGGATCTTCACCCCGGTGCCGTCCAGTTCGGCGTTCAACGATTGAGTCAGGCTCAATACATAGGCCTTGCTGGCGCTGTAGGTCGCGTTGAATCGCTCGGGAAACAAGGCCACCACCGACGCAATATTGATGATTGTGCCGCGCCCGGCCTTGGTAAAACCGGCTGCAGCCGCCGCGGCCAATCGCGTGACAGCGGTGATGTTCAACTGAATCATTCGCTCCAGTTGATCGATATCGGCATTGGCCAAAAGCCCGTCCGCCGCCACGCCGGCGTTATTGAGCAACAGACTGATACTCGAATCGCTGCGTAACCGCTGTTCGAGCTGCAGCACGTCTGCTTTTTGAGTCAAGTCCGCCTTCAGCACTTCAACCTTAATCCCATGCTCCGAGCGCAGTTTGCTCGCCGCCGCCTCCAGTCGCTGCTCGTCGCGAGCCACCAGCAACAAATCAAAACCGCGGGCCGCCAACCGCTCGGCGTAAACCGCCCCGATACCTGAGGAAGCACCGGTGACAAGGGCCGTACCTTGGGACTGAACTGAATTCATGACAGTGCTCCTGAAGGATGCTGAGGGACGCCTGACACCAACACACACTGGCGCAAGCGGTATTCATTATAGTCATAATTCAAACGCAATATGATAGTCGTAATTTTATTTCTCGAGAAACGCTCGGCTCTCGTCGGTGACCCTGCCAGAATGAGAGTAGACCCTGAATGAACATGAAACCGCGCCGGCCCTGTGCGATGGAATGAATGGTATTGCGGGCTGACCGATAAATGGTGGGGGATGAACAAAGCGCTTTAAGGGTACCTTGGGGACAGGGGGCGCATGCGTAGAACCAGTCCTTGAAGCCACCGAAGCGATACCAGATCAGCCCTGTACACGTATTTGCGACTGTTTCTCACCCTTGCTGTTTGTTATCAAATGCAGGAAAATCCAAAAAAATTTAACCAGATGTAAATTTTTTCAACCTGGATGACGATAATTTTCCAGAAACACTTTTGGAGCGTCTGTCCAAACTTTCAGAGCGCGTGATGAACATTCCAGTAAATACAATTGATACCCCCCGACACGAAGTTGCTGAAGTAAAGGAGCTTATTGGTAGCCTCTGGAGCCAACGGGCGATTGTTTTACTGTTTACTGCACTGACTGTTACCGTCGCTATTGCTTATGCACAATTGGCAACTCCGGAATATGAGGCGGAAACTACTGTTCGCCCCGTTCCACTGGCTGACCTGGACGAGTTGAACGAATCCGGACTCTACAAAATCCGGCCAAATGATGCGCTGAATAACGTTGGCTCATCAATGCAGTCTTATGATGTCCGCCTGAAGTTCTTCCAGGCCAACCCGCAGTTCCTTGCGCCCTTGCAGGCACCAGGGCAATCCATTGAAGAAACATTTGAAAAATTCAACGAAAAAGCATTTTTGCTTGAGAAAATCGACCCTAAAAAGAGCTCCAGCCTTACCGAAGCCGTTGGCCTTAGTCTCAGGTATCCTCAGGGTGTAGATGGCGTAGGCATCTTGAAAGCCTTTACCGAGTACGTCGTTAAAACCGAGAAAGAAAAAGCCGCCGCAAACTTGAAAACACTCGTTGCCAACCGTATCGACAACGTGGAAAAGAAGCTGGAGTCAAAAAAATCCGTCTATGAGGCGGAAAGAGATTCAAAAATCGCCCACTTGTTGGAAAAAGACAAGTTAAAAAAACAAACACTTCAAGACGAACTCAAAGCACTGCGTCAACAACTGCAAAGCCGCAGACAAAACCGCATCAAAGAGCTTGATGAAGCCATCGTCATCGCCAAGAAACTCGGCATTGTAAAACCCACCACGCCCTCGGCGCTGGGAGACGGAGAGCAGGCACATCAGGGCAACATGATCCGAACGGAAGTCAACAATCAGAAAATACCGCTGTACTTCCTGGGACAGGCTGCACTGGAAGCAGAACGCGCCACCCTGGTAACCCGTAATTCCGATGACTTCACCGAGCCGCGTATTGATGAGATTCAAAAAGAGCTCAGCCTGCTGGCTACAAACCGCGAAGCGGCACTTCTCAAAGAGCGGGATAATCCTGAGCTATTTCTCAAGGACTTCGCAGACATTCGCGGAGAGTTGACTCACTTGAAACAACTGAATGTTAACTTCGATCAATTCAACCTGGTACAGATTGATAAAGATGCGACGGCACCTCAAGCGCCTATAAAACCGAAGAAAGCCCTGATCGTCGGATTTGGCCTGATCTTCGGATTCATACTCGGCGTGGGTGTCGCCATTCTGCGTCGCGCCCTGCTTTCAATGCATCCATCTCGTCGTTGATTGTCGAGGGCTGCGCTTGTTCTGCAGGCGCAGCCCGACTTGACCTATTGCTTTAATGCCCGCCTTTATCGCCGTAAAAACCAACATCGTTTTTTCGACGCCCCATCTTGCCCAACGCGATCCGCCAAGCGCGGTTAACGGGCGACAACTTATTCGCGCAGTGTCTCTGGTGAAGTGATCGTTTGATCATTCCCACTCAACCAGACATTGACGTTCTCGACACTTTCCTGCGACAACTTTCCAGCCCAGCGATTCAGGATAAAAAGGTTGGTTATAAAGTCGTACTGAGTCTTGAGCAAATCGCGACGTGCCGTGAACTCGTTCTGCACCGCCGTCAATACATCCACGGCATTAACCACGCCGTAGGTGAAAGCCTTTTCTGCTGCAATGCGCGACTGCTCGGCCGAAGCCAGTGCATTGCGATTGGCATGAATCTTTTCCACGCTTGAATCTGCAGTCAAATATGCGTTAGTCGTTTCCTTGACTACCTGACGACGTGTCGCCACCAATTGCTGTTCTGCGGTGAGCTGATCCTGATACAACTGCCTTACCCGAGCGGACGTCGTACCACCGCTATAGATCGGAATCTGCACTCCCACACCCGCGACATAGCTGTCGGTCTGCGGCGCCAACGAGTTGTTGTAACCCTCGTTGGTCTGTTGTGCGCTCAGGTTCAGATTGACCGTGGGATAGTGCCCGCCCTTACCGGCGCGCAGGGCAGCCTCGGCAGCCTCCTGCGCATTTTCACTGGCCTTGATCGCCGGATTGTCGGCGATCGCCAAATTCACCCAACTCTCCAGGCTTTCGGCGGACACCTTCAATTCGACGTCATTACGCACACGGCTCAGCTTCTCTTTGACCGGCCGTCCGATAATCTCCGACAACGCGACCCGGCTCAGGCTGGACTGGTTACGCGCATTGACTTCCTGGGCGGCCAGCGAATCGACTCGCGCCTGGAGATCCAGCAAATCGGTCACCATTGCCAACTGTTTGCTGTAGAGCGCACTGACCCTGTCGAGGTTTTTCTGGGTAGCCCTGCGCTCGGCCTGCACCAGTTCAAGTTCATCATCGGCAGCCAATGCAGCAAAGTAACGCTGCGCAAGATCCACCGTGGCCTCGGCCTGAGCCTCCTTTGATTCGGAGTCTGCCTGCTTTGCCAGGCTTTTGAAGTGCTGGTAGTTTTCCCAGGCAGCCTTGTTATACAAAGGCTGGGTCAACCCCACCGAATAGTTGCGACTGTTGTAGGCCTCGTCGACTTGAAGGTTGGTCTGTTTGATCCGGTTGTAACCGGCGTTAGCCGTTACCGAGGGCAACAGGCTGCCAAATGCCTGGTTTTGCTGTTCGACCCCGGATTGAGCCTTGGAGTAAGAAGCGATCACCCGCGGGTCTTCCAAGCGTGACTCACGGTACAGCTGCATCAAGTCAACCGAGTAGTTCTGCTTGCTGACCGAAGCCGTTGGCGGTGTCGTGATAGAGGACCGGGCGGCGGGCGCTTCGGCGGCGTGGACAGGCAATGCCATCGAACCCAACACCAGGCAGGGAAACAGACGCACGATCACTCCTCGATCATCGACTGGGCGATAACGTTACGTGCCGGCTGCATCAAGTACTGCAGCATGGTGCGCTCTCCGGTGTTGATCAATACGTCTGCCGGCATGCCCGCCAACAACTTGCGATCACCCAGTTTGCGCGCCCCTTCCCGAGTCACACTGATCCGGGCCAGGTAATACGGCGCACTGGTTTTCTCGTTGATCAGCCGGTCGCCGGAAACACTCGTCACTCGACCTTCGATGACAGGAGTCGTGGCCGTGTTGAAGGCATTGAAGCGAATGTCCGCCAACTTGCCGACAGCGATCCGATCGATGTCATTGGGCGAGACCTGCGCCTCGACCACCAGATCGGAAACCGATGGAACGATATCCAGCAAGGGCGTCGCGGGTCGCACGACGCCACCGATGGTGTGAACCGTCATGCCGATCACCATCCCGTCATCCGGAGCGCGGATAACCACCCTGCTCAGGCGATCCTCCAGCGCCGAGGCTTTTTCCTGCAAGTCATAGGCCTTGGTCTGGGTCTCTGCCAACTGCTTGGTAACGTCGGCGCTGAAGTCCTTGTCGATCTGCAGGATCTGCAACTGGGTTTCGTTGATCTGCAACCTGGTCTTGATGTTGGTCGAGCGGTGATCCGCCACTTCAGACTTGAGCAAGTCCAGCTTGCGTGCCTGTTCGAGCATGCGCTGCTTGTCGACAAAACCCTGGGCCAGCAATTCTTTCAATTCGGCAATTTCACCGCTATAGGATTCCTGCAAGCTGGTCTTGGTACCGATCATGGTGTCGGTTCCCTTGATTTGCTGATTCAACTGACCAATACGCTCTTGCAGGACCGATATTTGTCCAAGTCGCGAGCTGCGCCGTGCGTTGAACACCTGAGTCTCGCCGTAACGCGATTCGGAACTGCGCTGATTGTCGGAATTGAGGTCATTGGGGAACGCGATCATCGGCAGGCCATCCCGCTCGGCCAGCAAGCGCGCCTCCATTGCCCTGGTAGCGATCAACTGGCTGCGGGTCATTTCGTATTCGGAGCGCAGTTGAGCGTCGTCGAGCACGATGATCGGGTCGCCTTTTTTCACGACATCGCCATCATGGGCAAGCAGGTCCTTGACGATACCGCCCTCCAGATGCTGCACCGTCTTGCGATACGTTTGCACGGTGACGACACCCGGCGCGTAAGCCGCCCCGTCCAGCGGAGCAAACGCCGCCCATCCGCCAAACAGGCCGAACGTCACGAATACAATGAGAAATCCTTTACGGCGTACTGATCTGTCGGACATGGGCAGATCTGCGAAAGTATCGGCAGGAGTAGTGAGCGTGCGGTTCATCGATAACTTCCTGTCAAACTTCGGTCGAAGCGACTTCTGTGCCTGCCCGTGCGCCAGGCTTTTGCTGGGCGGCCAATTGATTCGCGTTGAGTTGCGCGAGGACCTGATCCCGTGGGCCGTACAAACTGATCGTGCCGGCGTTCATCACCAGCAAGCGGTCAAGCTGGGCCAGAATCGAGGTCCGGTGGGCGATCACGAAAACCGTTGCCCCGGTGAGTTTTATCTGTTGCAGCGCCAACGCCAGCGCCCGCTCACCGACCTCGTCCAGGTGAGCGTTCGGCTCATCCAGCACGATAAGCCGCGGGCTGCCATAGATTGCCCGGGCCAACCCGATACGTTGCCGTTGCCCACCCGACAGATTGATGCCGCCCTCGCCGATGACCGTATCGTAGCCATCAGGCAGCATCAGAATCATTTCGTGGACACTCGCGGTCCTGGCCGCCAGCACGACTTTATCCGGGTCCACGACACCAAAACGCGCGATGTTGTCGCTGATAGTGCCTTCGAACAATTCAATGTCTTGCGGCAAATACCCGAGGTGCGGTCCCAATTGGCTTTTGTCCCAATTGGCAATATCGGCAGCATCCAGACGGACGACGCCATGCTGTGGCTTCCATACGCCCACCAAGGCCTTGGCAAGCGTCGACTTGCCCGAGGCGCTTGGCCCGACGACACCGATCATTGCACCTGCCGGTGCGTTGAAACCGATGCCTTTGATGATCGGGGTCTTTGCTCCGGGAGCACCCAGGGTAAGGTTCTCCACCGTCACATGACCGATTGGAGCGGGCAATTGCATACGCTCGGGTTCGGCTTTTTGCTGGTCGAGAATGCCGTTCAGTCGTGCGTATTGTGAACGGGCAGCGATGAATCCTTTCCAACTGCCGATCATCAAGTCCAGGGGGGCCAACGCTCGCCCCAACAGCACTGAACCTGCGATTACCAGCCCGGGATTAATCTCATGACTAACCGCCAGATAAGCGCCGAGGCCAAGAATCAGTGATTGAACAAGCAGACGGAAAGTCTTGGATATCGACGTGATGATCCCGCTGCGATCGCTGGCTCGGGATTGCAGCAGCAGCACTTTCTTGTGCCGCAGACTCCAGCGTGACATGAGTGAGTCAAGCATGCCCATGGATTCGATGACTTCGGCATTGCGCAAATTCTTGTTGGTTTGCAGCGTTGCACCAATGCTCTCTTTATTGGCCTCTGCCAGAACCTTGCCCGTGGATTGCTCATTGATCCAGGCCAGCGCCAGCAGGATCACCGCACAACCGATTGCCGTCCAGCCATACCAGGGGTGAAACAGGAACAGCACCGCGACATAGATCGGCAGCCACGGCGCATCGAAAAAAGCGAACAGTCCGTTCCCGGACATGAATTGGCGCAGCCCGGTCAGATCGCTGAGCGGTTGGGCCGACGCGTCCTGGCCACCGCTCTCCAGGGCCCGTTTGAAACTGGCCCTGTAGACATCCCGGCCCAGCAACACGTCGAGCCTGGTGCTGACACGAACCATGATCCGCGAGCGTACCCACTCCAGCAGGCCCATCGTCACGAGCAGAAAGGTCAGAATAAGGGTCAACATGGCCAACGTCGTCAGGCTGCCGCCCGTGACGACCCGCCCATAGACCTGAAGCATGTAGAAGGTCGGGACCAACATCAGTGCGTTGATGAACAGGCTGAAAAAACCCACTGACATGAAACTGCTCCTGCAGGCCCTCAGGGCTTCCTGCAAGCTGTTTTCGGGCGTACTGCGTATCATCTCGGAGCTGACAACCTGGCGTGTTGATCGGGGATTGCGGGGCGCGCGAGTGTATCACCTGAACAACGATTGCAGAATGAAATCGCCAGTATCCCGGCTTTGCCCTGCAATCGACGAACAGCGCTGGCTCTTACTCTCTGAAGATTTATAATTCCAATATTGTTGATAATGGTTCTTTAACATACCGACCAAAGAACTGTAACATATATGAAATTTTGACCAGCAACGCCGTTTACAGAACGATTTGGATATCGGGAGCGGCTACCCAATCAGTATGGAGTCACTCTTGACCAATTATTTTTCTTTACTCGCCGATATCGTCCGGGAAGAAGCGGCTGCAACCGGCGCGTTGTTGCAAGACGTCGCCCGCGAACTATTGTCCACCAATACAACTCACGCGATGGGTGACTGGTGGGCTGCCCACGGCAATGACCCTTTCTATACCGCAGAGCAAATTTACAAAACCGTCACAGGTGACCCGACTGCCGAGCGCGCAGAACTTCTGTGCGGCAATATAGTTAACGTATTCAGCGGCCTCTGCTCGGAGCTTGGCCTGCAAAAACGCACCATCTGGACGTATTCAGACACCCAAGGGTTCTTTCAGGGACATACGTACCTTGAAGTTTTTAATACCACAACCAACAAGTGGGAAATTCAGGACGCGGACTATAACGTCTATTAC
The DNA here is from genome assembly GCF_002934665.1 of Pseudomonas laurylsulfatiphila. Lineage (GTDB taxonomy): Bacteria > Pseudomonadota > Gammaproteobacteria > Pseudomonadales > Pseudomonadaceae > Aquipseudomonas > Aquipseudomonas laurylsulfatiphila. Next base: position 148,408 of record NZ_NIRS01000003.1, read on the forward strand.
ACCGACGTTCGCACGGGCGAGCGTGTCGGTGTAAAGGACATGATGAACGCGGACGATATTGAAAATTTCATCCCGCATAATGCCAGTGAATCCGGATGGTCAGAGACAGGCGCAGAAGCCTTGCGCCTGGCCAATCTCTATGCAGCGCAAATGATCACTACGGAGCATAAGCTCTATACCAGTAACGACAGTCTCAGTGATACCTTGCTGGACAGTATTTCCAATACTCTTAGCGGAGTCTTTGACTATACAGTAGATAGCGGTATCGCCAGCCTGACCGCCACGCATCTGACAGATAGCGACGCCGTCACCAACAACGGCAGAGCCACGGTCACCGGCAGTTCGAGCGCTGACTTCATTTCATATGATGGCAGTTCACTCAGCCCGGTGTTCGCCACGCTCATCGGTGGCGCGGGCGATGACACGCTCGCGCTACGTTTTTCCGGCGGCCAACTTTACGGCAATGATGGCAATGACATCCTGATTGGCGGGCAGTCTTCAGATCTACTGGTTGGCGGTACGGGTGATGACTACCTGTCTGGCGGTTACGGTGCCGACCAGTATGCGTTTTCCAAAGGCGACGGTTTCAACGACACCATCGACAGTTTCGGTGTAGGTGCCGACCAGCTTGTTTTCCTGGGCGTCAGCGGTACCGGTGGTACCGGTCGTACGCAAATTTCGGAAAAAGAGTTCAACTTCAGGATTGACCAGAAACTGACCTCGGACGGTGTCTATCTTCGCTATGACACCGATGGTGACGCACGTTTTGATGGCGGGATGTTGATCGAAGGCCGTACGACACTGCTCACCGCCAACGACGCTACATTTATTTTCAACGCTGACCCACTCAAAGACTTCAATACGACTGCCGTCGCTAGCAATCCTGGTTCGGGGCTCGCCGAAAAAATCTACGGTGGCAGTGCGGCAGACAAAATCCTCTACACCGGCACGCTTGGCGCAGAACTGGCTGGCAGCATCACCGGAGTGAACAGCGGCAATGACATCATCCAGTCTCACTCGGATGCGAGCTGCGCGCTGTACGGTCACGATGGCAACGATGTATTGGTTGGAGGAAACGGCAGCGACTTCATCGTCGGCGGCACCGGCAACGACCTGCTGATTGGTGGAAAAGGGCGGGACGTCTTCGCATTCACCACAGGCTCGGGCTCAGACACCATCCAGGATTTCAAACAAGGTGAAGACACCCTGTACGTCTACGGCTGGACGACTACCAAGGCCGTGACGCAGACGCTGCAGGACAATGGGCTGGTTGTAACTTTCGACACCGCCGGTGACGGTGCTCACGGAGGTAGTATCACGCTACTTGGCCAGACCACCTTGCTGAACAATGCGGACCTGCTCTTTGCCTGAGTTCGGATGAGCGACAGCAACGCACCGCACAAGTAAAAAGGAGCTAGCCCGCCGGGTATAAGTCTCGCTACAGAAAAAGGCCGATCAATGATCGGCCTTTTTCGTTTCAATCACACCTCAGTTCACTTCGATCCTGTCGCGGTTTCTATCCAGAATCGCTTTGCCGATACCCGTCACTTCCAGTAATTCGTCAACTGACGCAAACGCACCATTGCTTTCACGATAAGCAACAATCGCTTTGGCTTTGGCCTCGCCCACTCCAGTCAACTCACGCTGCAGCGTAGGTGCATCAGCACTATTGAGATCGACTTTGCCGGATTGCGCCTTGGCGGTGACATCCTGCACCAACGGCGCATTCATGACCTCGGGTGCGCTGACAGGGGCGGCGATTGCCGTAAGAGAGGTGCTGGCGAGAAGGGCGAAAACCAGAGAATGGAAACTGCTTGTACGCATTAGTAAAGCTCCATGCCGTCGTTTGAGAAAGCAGCTTTTCCGAAGCTGCTCTCCAAACTTAGGCCATGACATCGAGCTGTCAAAAATGTGTACGTTACCAGATATGAAACAATCAGGGTTCCAGGCGGCGCTGTTGGTAGATCCAGTCGACGATCTCACCGTCCGGGGTGTAGCCACTGACGGTGTCGCGCAACAATTGACGGACGCGCGCATAGTCGTCCTGATCCACCGCAGCAAGCAACTCGGTCAGTTTGACCTTCAGCACATCCCAGGACAGATGATCCTCGTTGGCCGTCATGATCATCGGATGCTGGGTGGCCGCCACGTTGTCACCAATCAGCAGCTCTTCGTAAAGCTTTTCACCCGGACGCAGCCCGGTGAACTCGATAGCGATGTCGCCATGCAGGTTCTTTTCCGAACGGACACTCAGGCCGGACAAATGGATCATCTTCTCGGCCAGCTCGACGATCCTCACAGGTTCACCCATGTCGAGGACAAACACATCACCACCCTGCCCCATGGAACCCGCCTGAATCACCAACTGCGCCGCTTCCGGGATGGTCATGAAGTATCGAGTGATCTTCGGATGCGTGACCGTCAGCGGGCCGCCCGACTTGATCTGCTTGTGAAACAACGGAATGACCGAACCCGACGACCCCAGGACGTTACCAAACCGCACCATCGTGAAGCGCGTTTTGTTCACACGGGAGACATTGCTCGTATCGCCGAACAAAACCGGAGCCAACTCACGACTCAGCGCTTGCAACGTCAACTCGGCAAGGCGCTTGGTGCTACCCATGACATTGGTAGGCCGCACGGCCTTGTCCGTCGAAATCAGGACGAAGTTGGCCACTCCTGCCTGGAGTGCGGCCTGGGCCGTATTAAGCGTGCCTATCACATTATTGAGCACACCTTCGGCTATGTTGTGCTCGACCATGGGCACATGCTTGTAGGCGGCGGCGTGATACACCGTGTCTACTCGCCAGGTTTTCATGACATCCAGCAACTTGTCCGGGTTGCGAACCGATCCGAGAATCGGCAAGAGACGGATGGACAGCGACTCTCGAGCGACCCGCTGCTCCAGCTCGGACAAGATGGAGTAAAGATTGAACTCGCTGTGTTCAAACAGAAGAAGCGTTGTCGGGCGCAGCGCCAGAATCTGCCGGCAAAGCTCGGAGCCAATGGAGCCCCCGGCGCCCGTGACCAACACGGACTGCCCCGTGATGCAATGTTCGAGTAAATCAGCCTGGGCCGGGACGGCGTCACGCCCGAGCAGGTCGGCAATGTCTACTTCCTGGATATCGTCGACCTTGACCCGGCCACTGGCCAGATCCATGAAACCCGGGACGCTTCGAACGTGCAGCGGAAAGCCTTCGAGAAACCCGAGAATCTCGCGACGGCGTCCACGGTTTGACGAAGGGATAGCGAGGAGAATTTCCTGGGCACCAGTGTTATCGATCATCTGCTGGATGTGCTTGGGCTTGTACACCTGCAATCCGGAAATCACCCGGTCGGCGATCCCGCTATCGTCATCGATAAAGGCTACAGGCCGCATGGCGCGCCCCATCCGCAAGGCTGCAACAAGTTGATTACCCGCCGCCCCTGCGCCGTAGATTGCCACTTTCGGTAGACCGTCATCCCGGCTGGTGAACGGGACGTGCTGGGCGGCGCTGAACCAGTCGCCCATAAAGTACTGACGCATGGCCAGGCGCAAACCGCCGATCATGATCAGGCTCAACCACCAGTAGTTGAAAATGATCGAGCGCGGAACGACGTTTTGATGATTGCTGTACCAGTACACCACGACGCCAAGTATCAGGGACGATAGTGTCACCGCCTTGATAATGGCAATGAGCGCGTCATTTCCAAAGTAGCGCATGACCGCACGGTACATGCCAAAGCGAACGAAAAGAGGAATGGCGATGACAGGTGCACTGACAAAAAGCCAGACGTGCTGAGTGAACGGGTTGACCAGTTCGTCCAGCCCAAGTCGCACGACAAACGCCATCCACAGGGCACACCAGACCAGCGAAATATCAGTCAGGACCTGCAGAATGCGTTTATGTCGTCTTGGCAGACTTAACAACTTTGCCCGAATCTTATCCATAACCCCTCTAAACACCTGTCGAAGCTCCTAGCATTGATACAGCAACTGCAGCTTTCGGTAACTCACTTACCGACAAAGCAATACTCAAAAACCAATGCGTTCATCACGCCTTGCCAGCGATTTCCAACTCGCCCGCGTGAAACTTGAAAGCCAGCAACACCAGAGGCACGTAGGCCAGGACCACGCCTGCCACGCCATCGATATATTGCATGACGACCAATATAGCCAATGGCACTAACCACAACAAATTGATCGCAGCAATTGTCAGCGTGACCGCCCGATGGCTGCCATATTGTCGTGAAGCATACTGGTATCCATGGCTGCGATGGGCCTCATAAACCTTATCCCCACGCAACAGCCGACGAATGAGGGTAAAGGTGGCATCAACAATGAAGACGCCCAACAAAATGAGCCAGGCCCAAAGAAACAGTGGATTCGTCCATGCTGCATAGAGCGACATCACCGCCAGCACGATGCCCAGAAAACCACTGCCGGCATCGCCCATGAAAATCTTCGCTGGCGGGAAATTCCAGGCCAGGAAACCCGATACGGCCATCGCCAGCACCAGCGGAGCAATCGCAAGGCTGGTGTGGCCTGCGAACCAGTAGACCAGGCAAGCACCGACACAGGCACAAATCGCCTCGACGCTGGCCAGGCCATCAATGCCATCCATGAAGTTGTAGAGGTTGAGCATCCAGACCAGATAGAACGCACCGATGACATATCCGAACCAGCCGAGACTGAACTCGTAGCCAAACAGGTTGATCGGCGCCATCCCGCCAATCCAGATCAATGCCCAGATGGCACCTGCGAAATGCGCAAGCAGGCGCCAACGCGCGGCAATATGCCCATGATCGTCGAGAAACCCGATGATCGCGATCCAGCCGCCGGCCCCCAGCAGAGCCAGCGCCATCGGCCAGGTGACGGCATCTGTCCAGGCCAGGACTGGCAATGCGATCAGAAAACTCAGGACGATAGCCACACCACCACCCCGAGGGGTCGGGACCGAGTGTGAGCTACGCGCATTGGGAATATCTATCAAGCTGCGTGCCAGCGCGTATTTGCGCAATGCACCGGTGCCCAAGAATGAAACACCCACCACCAACGCCAACAACCAAATCGTGTTCAAAGGTCAACTTCCTGAAACAGCCAAAATCAATTCTGCAATTGAACCGGCATTGTCATAAGCCAGCTTAGCGCTGCCTTTCCTTGTAGTAGTTGGCAGCCGAGACAAGCGCCTCATCGACGCTGACCGGCGGAATCCAGCCCAGCAACTCTCGGGTTTTGCTGATATCGACTTGCAACGAACCGCACAGACGTTGCGACAAAGCCTTCTTGCCGAGCATCTGCGCCCCTCGTTCTAGCAACACGCTTGGCACAGGCAACAGGCGTGCAGGTTTACCCAATGCCTTTGCCATACGCGTCAACAGTTGTGTCGTTGACAGATCCTCCCCGTCGCTGACGAGAAAGGTCTGGTTGGCGGCGGCCGGATGACGGATGCAGGTCACGATCAAATCCGCAAGATTTTCCAGCGCGACCAGGCTGCGTCGATTATGGATAGCCCCGAATGGCAAGGGTATTCCCTTGTCCAGCCAGCGCATCATGTTGAGAAAGTTGGCTCTCACGCCCGGGCCGTAAACCAGTACCGGCCGGATGATCACCACTTCCATCGCGCAAGTGCTCGCAATTTCACGCAACCCTTGCTCGGCCTCCATTTTCGAAACGCCGTACGGATCACCAGGCGCGGGCGTCGCGTCGGCGAAGTAAGGTTGATTGAGCGGCGTACCTTCGCCATTCACCTTGATCGAACTGATGAACACAAAGCGACGAACACCCGACGAGGCTGCCTGTCGAGCGAGGCTTAGCGTGCCCTCGACATTCACCTTGCGAAACGCCTCCAGCGGATCGGATTCGGTGTCATTCATGACGTGAACCCGAGCCGCGCCATGAATGACAACCTCCACTTGATCCAGCGCCTGAGACCAATCGGTATCAGCACTGAGCCCGGCGGTTCGAACGGTCATAACGCGCGACGGACAGTCAGGCAGGGCGTGCCCACGAATGGCTGCCACCGGTTCCAGATCGTCAGAGGCCGCCAAGCGACCCAATACTGCGCGACCAACGAAACCCGTAGCACCTGTCAATAAAACACGCATTTTTCAAACCTCGACGACGCTCAGGATTTCGACCAGACAGTACGATTGATGTAGTCGGTGTAACTCAGCACGACCCGAACGACCTGCTTAGACACAGGACCTGCCTGGTAATCCCTGACGACCGGGATAACACGCTGGCTACGATCATGCTGGCTGGTAACGACACGTACGGCATCCAGAACGCCTTCCACTTTCAGGCCGCTCATGATGAGAGTGCCTTCATCCATCCCTTCCGGACGCTCGTGCGCATTACGAATGGTAATGGCGGGCAGATTCAGAAGAGAGGCTTCTTCGGTGATGGTGCCGCTATCGGACAGCACGCAGAACGCCGACATCTGCAACTTGATGTAGTCGAGCAGACCGAATGGTTTCGAGAAGCGAATCAGGGGATGGTCCAGCGATTCGCCTATCGCTTCCAGACGTTTGCGCGTACGAGGATGCGTGGAAACGATAATCGGGTACTGGTACTTGTCGGCCAGTGCGCGCAGCGTTTTGAGCAAGTCGCGAAGGTTTTCCGGCGTATCGACGTTTTCCTCACGGTGAGCGCTGATGATGAAGAACTTGTCCTGCTCCAGGCCTTCTCGCGCCAGCACGTCGGAAGTGAGGATTTTCGGCATGTAATAGTCGAGCACCTCCTCCATATGCGACCCGGTCTTGATGATGGTTTCAGGACGAATACCTTCAGCGATCAGGTAACGCCGGGCATGCTCGGTCAGGACCATATTGATATCGCTGAGGTGATCGAGCACCTTGCGGTTCAATTCTTCAGGGACGCGCTGGTCAAAACAGCGGTTGCCGGCTTCCATATGGAACACCGGAATCTTGCGGCGCTTGGCGGCAATGACGGCCAGACAGGTATTGGTATCGCCGTAGAGCAGAAGTGCATCAGGCTTTTCAGCCTCAAATACTTCGTCCGCCTTCGAAATGACTTCGGCGATGGTCTTGGCTGCGGTATCGCCGGCAGCGCCCAGGAAATAATCAGGCTTGCGAATTTCGAGATCATCGAAAAAGACCTGATTCAATTCGAAGTCGTAATTTTGACCCGAGTGAACCAACACATGATTAACCTGCTTATCAAGCTCGGCAATAACGCGGCTCATCTTGATAAGTTCTGGTCGCGTCCCGACCAGCGTCATGACCTTAAGCATCAAGTTGCTCCTGAATGTATTCCAGATTCAACAGAACTTTCTTCACGCCTTCTACATCGAGACGCTCGGTGTTGTGGGAGGTGTAATCGTCGAGATCGGAAATTTCCTGCTCGCCCTCGACAAAAAACTTCTTGTAGTTAAGGTCGCGATTGTCCGAAGGGATACGGTAGTAGCGCCCCATGTCTTCGGCCTTGGCCATTTCTTCTCGGGAGATCAGCGACTCGTAGAGTTTTTCGCCGTGGCGAGTACCGATGACCTTGACGGCATTGTCGCGAACAAACAGTTCCTTGAGTGCCTGGGCCAGGTCCGCCACTGTCGAGGCTGGTGCTTTCTGGACGAAAATATCACCTTGCTCGGCATGCTCGAACGCGTGCAGAACCAGGTCAACGGAATCCTCGAGCGACATCAGGAAACGTGTCATGTTCGGGTCAGTGACGGTCAGCGGCTCGCCACTCTGCAGTTGATTGATGAACAACGGGATCACCGAACCACGCGATGCCATGACGTTACCGTAGCGGGTTGCGCAAATCACCGGGCCTGTCGCCGGAATCATCCGCGATTTGGCAACCATCAGCTTTTCAGCCATGGCCTTGGAAATACCCATGGCATTGATCGGGTATACCGCCTTGTCGGTACTGAGTACGACAACGCGTTGCACACCCGAAGCGATGGCCGCATTCAAAACGTTCTCGGTACCCATGACGTTGGTACGCACGGCTTCCATCGGGTAAAACTCGCAGGAAGGCACCTGTTTCAGGGCGGCGGCGTGGAAAATGTAATCTACACCCACCATCGCCTGATCCAGGCTGTCGCGATCACGCACGTCACCGATGTAGAACTTCACCTTGTCATTCGACAAGGCAATGCGCATATCTTCCTGCTTCTTCTCGTCACGGCTGAATACGCGAATCTCTTTTACATCGGTATCCAGAAAACGCTTCAACACCGTATGGCCAAACGAGCCCGTACCGCCCGTGATCATCAAAACTTTATTATCGAACATAACTACCTTCCCAAACCTGATTGAATTTAATGATCAACGCAACGCGCGCATCGACTTAACCAATTCCAACCACGACGGTGGAACGTAACCGGTTGCCGCCTGAAACTTCGAGGAGTTCAGCGAGCGATCTATAGCAACTTGACTGTCCGCGATGATCTCGATTTCCTTTTCGTAAACTTCCGCCACCAGCTTCAGAAGAGAAAACTTGTCAATCGGTGCCACCGAAACATGATACAGGCCGTGAAGCTGTGGATTCGGGATCACATAGTCGCGAATGACACGTGCCAGCTCAACGGTAGGCAGCCCCGAGAAAATTGCCTTCTCATAGCCCTTGACCGGCCCGTTCTGGGACAGGAACCAGTCCACCAACGAGTACTGGCTCCCCAGTTCGTGACCGATGATGGAGGTCCGCAACGTGACGGCATTCAGGTCCGTGTGAAGCTCGCCGATGTACTTGGACTTTCCGTAGAGATCCTCCGCATCGGAGATATCTTCCTCGGTGTACATGCCTTTACGGCCGGAAAACACGCAATCGGTGCTGATGTGAATCAGGCGAGCACCGGACAACGCGCACAATTTGGCAATGCGATGCGGCAACATGGCATTGATGGGGAGCGCAGAAAGTGGGTCCTTGGCATCGGCCAATTGCTTGATCAGCCCGACGCAGTTGACGACGACATCCGGCTTGACCCGTGCCAGAACCGAGACCAGTGAGTCCTGGTCGAGCACGTCGACATTACTGATCAACGAACTGTGCATGTCCTCAGAAAAGTATTTTGCGCCACCCGGATTGCGCAAAGTGCCCCACACCTCGACGTGCGGGTTTCCATGGAATTGCCTGAACACTGTGCTACCCAGCATTCCGGTGACCCCTAACACAAGAACTTTCATTTTGAGCTACCTTTTAATTCATTGATCCTGCTACTGAGGATTTCGACCAAACGCTGGCTTTGCCGCTCCATCTCGAAATGCTCGAGGTAGTACGCCCGACCCGCCTGTCCCAACGATTCCCGCTCATCCGAAGTCATGCGGAAAAGTTGCTCAATGCAGTTGGCCATACCTTCGGCGTCCTGCGCCGCGGTGGTCAAACCGGCTCCGGCCTCCAGAATGACGCGCGCACCCTCGCCATCCAGCGCAGCGATAATCGGCCTCCCCGCAGCCAGGTAAGCCTGGACTTTACTGGGGATGGTATAGGAGAACGCCTCATCCTGCTTCAACGTCACCAACAATCCCTGCGCACGGCTGAAAAAATGCGGCATTTCAGTGGCCGCAAAGCGTCCGGCAAGAACAAGGTTGTCCAAACCGCGGGACTTCTTCTGGCTTTCGATCCAGTTCAACATGCTGCCGCTACCGACCAGTACAATCCTGATCTGCGACAAATGGCGGAGCTTGTCAGCTACCTCAACGAGGGTCTCGACCGACTGCGCGGTCCCCAGGTTTCCGGCAAAAACAAGACAGAAATGACTGTCGAGCTCTGCAAGCAAAGGCGCAGGGATCCGGGTCTCTTCTACACTCGGCGGCACGTCCTGATAGGAGTTGGGGTAATACACGACCTTGCCTGGATTGGCATAACGGGCGACCGGGTCTCGAAACGCCCTCGATTGAACAAGCAACGTATCGACAAAGGCGTAAATGCCTTTCACCAACCAGCCCACAATGCGCAATATTGCCTTGTTCTTGATGAACCCGGTCGCACTCAAACTCTCTGGCCAGAGATCCTGAACCCATACAACCAGATGGCTTTTGAGTTTCCACTTCAAGTAAATCGCCGGAATAACCGACGTAATGGGAGATGGCGCAAATACGAAAATCGCATCATAGGCCTCCCCTTTCACTGCGCGTGGGTAGTGTTTCAAGCCATTCAAGATAAATGACAAATAGTTCAATACGAGGTTTTTTGCACCGGAAGTACCACGAGGTCTGAGCGGTGCACGGAAAACACTGACAGAAGACTCGAACTTTTCTTCCTGAGCTCCGGAGGCACTGTAACCGTTAAAGACTACACCATCCGGGTAATTGGGCTTTCCGGTAAGAATTTTTACAACATGGCCCTGGGCAGATAAAGTTTTAACCAGGTCATTGATAATAAAAGACTCTGGCCAAAAGTATTGCGACACCACAAGAACCTTCATTTATCAAACACCTTTTTTGGGGCTCACGGCCAACGCCAGCAACTCTGACCATGTTTTTCTTGAGGTTTTTTCCCAGTCAAATTTATCGCTTTGGGTCACCGCCGCAACGGACAACGCCTTCAACGTATCAGGGCTTGTCAGCGCCTCAGACAGCACATTTCTTATATCTTTTGAATCAAACGGAGAAAAATACAGTGCTGCATCCGCTCCAAACTCCGGCATCGGCATTACGTTTGAGCAAATCATCGGCCTTCCAGAAGCGAGCGCTTCGAGCAGAATATTAGGGCAGTTCTCGCACGACGATGCAAAGAGATTCAGATAGGCGTGATGATAAAGTGGAGGAAGCGTCTGATAGGGAATAGCGCCCAATAAAAGCACTTGGCCTTCAAGGCCTAGCGTTGCAATGAGAGACTTGACCCGATCGGCCTCCGGCAGGTTTGTTTCACCCACAAGAACCAATGGAAATTTTTCACGAAGTTCCTTTGGCAGCTCCGCATAAGCGCTAACGACTTCATAATGATGTTTGTAAACATCAAATCGCGACACGTATAAAACATATTCTCCAGCGGGCAAAAAGTCCGGCCGAAGAACGGCAGAATCGCCATGCGTCCTGAATACCGAGCCGATTCCGTGAGGAATCGTAACTGGATTCTTGATATGGGTCAGCGACTCAATGACACTTCGTGCGTAATTTGAGATGAATATTGTCAGATCCGCGTCACGCATGCTCTTGAGCATAATGCGATTCAACAACCAATTTCTCAGGCGCTGCAATCCAAGTGGAATGCTTTTGCGTACTCGCAAATCGAATGGAATCATGTTCCGAAACATTGTCGCAACTTTGCAACCTGTTGGAGCAGAGGTGCCAACTACGCCACCGGGACAAAACAGAACGTCAGCTTTCTCAGCCTTCAAAATACCGGGCAGCACCCACCGCTCCCACACGGCTCTCACAATCGGGTTTTCAGTTGGCCAGGCTGGTTCGACCCGCTTGATTCTCGGGTGATCAGGCAGCTTGAGTGACGCCGGGGCGAAAACCAGAATCTCAAGATCCGCATTGTCAGGTACGAACTGAAAAAGATTAATCAGATATGTCTGACCTCCACCCAGACGGGCAGAGAGTGCATTGAAAACTATCTTCATGGAAAACCTTTTGCTCAATCTGGATTAGTGGCTATTTTTATCGAGCCAGGATTGGAACATTAGAATATTCCACAAATGAAGACTGCGATCGTATGTTCCGTTCTGATGCTGGAGCCATGCCGAGCGAATTTTCTGAGAATCGAAGTAGCCCTCTCTCTTGAGACGCTCCTCCGTCAGCAGGTCCTCTGCCCACTCTTTCAGCGGCCCACGCAACCATTGCGCCAATGGAATAGAGAACCCCGCCTTCGGCCTGTCAAAAAATGAAGTAGGAACATATCGCTTAAGAAGCTCGCGAAGCGGCCACTTCCCCACACCATTTTTTATCAGTTGGTCTGACGACAACGAAAACGCGAGTTCTGCAACCCGATGATCAAGCAATGGAGCGCGGGTTTCCAGGCTTGCGCTCATCGCACCACGATCCACTTTAACCAGCAAATCGTCAGGCAAATACTGAGAGACGTCCCAGCGACGCATTTCCTCGACGTAATCCACTGCCGACTCCCAGGAAACTACGTCTTGCCGTTGAGCATCGACACCCAGCACCACATTGTCGGTCGACTGCCACTGAGACATCAAACCGGTATACATCTGCGCCAGATTTTCAGAACCCAACAGCTCGGACATTCTGTAGATACGTCGACCATTGACTTTGGTTCGAAGGCTGCCCGGCAGAATCGAGCAGACGTTGTCCCAACCCTTGGACGAGAGCGAACGAAGTGAATAAGCCATGACCTGGCGTGCAGGCAACGGCAGCTTTTTTATACGCTCCCATAGCCCGGCAGTAATCTGGTAACGGGGATATCCGGCAAAAAGCTCATCGCCACCATCACCGGACAGGGCAACGGACACATGCTGCTTTGTCATCCTGGAGACCAGGATTGTAGGTATTTGAGAGGAGTCAGCAAAAGGCTCGTCGTATATTTCCGGCAGGTGCGGGATTATTGAAACAGCATCATCGGCACTCAGATAAAACTCAGTGTGGTTAGTCCCCAAGTGCTTGGCGATAGCTTTGGCGTAAGGTGCTTCATCAAACTCAGGTTCATTAAACCCGATCGTGTAAGTATTGATACTGGTAGAGCTTTGTGATTGCATCAAGGACACTATCAAGCTTGAATCGACACCACCGGACAAAAACGCTCCAAGTGGAACATCGGCAATCATTTGCGACTTTACTGCAGCAGACAATCTTTGACCGACAACATCCACAACTTCCTTATCGCTGGCCTGCGAAAGTTCGTGCTTTAACTCGCCAGCCGGCGGTAACGACCAGTAGGAAACGGGTTCCTGCGCACTAGATAACGAGCCGACATTCAAATAGTGTGCCGGCTCCAACTTTTTAATGCCTTCATAGATGGATTCCGGAGCCGGAACATATCCATATCTTACGAACTTGGCCAGCGCATGACGATCAATTCGCAGATCGCTGCCAAATGCAGCCTTGATCGCTTTCAACTCGGAGGAGAAGACAAAACGGTTACCCACAATACCGTAGTAAAGTGGTTTCTCTCCCATTCTGTCTCGTGCCAATGTAATCGTCTTGGAAACTTTATCCCAAACAGCAAATGCAAACATGCCCACCAGGTTTTCAAGGGTTTTTTGTACCCCCCACGCACCGAGCGCTGCCAGCAACACTTCTGTATCAGAGTGCCCGCGCCAGACACGCGTCAAACCTGACGTAATCAACTTCTCGCGCAACTCATTAAAATTGTAGATTTCACCATTAAAAACAATAACATACCGTTCATCATCGGAAACCATCGGCTGACTTCCGTGTACCGAGAGTTCCAGGATCGAAAGCCGTCGGTGCCCCAGTGACACTCCACTATCGGCATCTGACCAAACTGCTCCATCGTCGGGCCCACGATGTATCAGCGCGTCCACCATCTTGCCAACGGCAACGGAGCCTTGCTGATCCAGCTTCCACCCGACAACTCCCGCAATTCCGCACATACCTACTCTCTCAATCCAATGAAAATATTGAAACTCACTTCAAAACCCGAACGAGTTTCATCGTGAAGAATAATCCTAATGCCATCACATAAAAAACCAATGAGTTCAGCAAATATATTTCGCCGTACCAAACCCAGTGCATAACCGATGCAGCACACAGCATGTACAAGAAAATTCGCAGAAAGTCATCCTCGCGGCAGCGCGAGTCGATCAACCGCAAGAAGCAGACACTGATGAATCCATTGAGGAAAACACCAAACAGGCCGAAATTCTCAAAAGCCACGCCGGCAACGTGGATCCCACCGAGCCCGGTAATGTAATACCAGAGGGCTGGATTATCCACCATAATGGGTTTTTCCATGCCAAAAGCCGAATAGAAAGGTGACGGTGCCAACGAAAGGAACATATCGAGATAGGTCTGGCCATAACGCAGATGCTCCCCATCCCAGAAATTGGTTAACTGCTGAACAAGCGGTAAAATGATCGCATTCCAGGAGTTGAACAATAAATACTGCGTAATGTTATCCGACGTTAAGTCCACATCCATCCGGCTCATTGAAACAACAACACCGCTGACGAGTAGAAGAGCCATGAATACAGCAACGGACAACAGAGCTTTAAGCTTGATAAATTTATTATAGCGAAACAACAGCCCTAGAATCGAAGCGACAACCAGGACAACAAAATCACGATCCCCCGTCATAGCGTTGGCAACACTATAAGAAACCACCAGAGCTGCAGACACAAAAAACATCGATCTGGATGGGTAGGAAAATGCCAATGCAATGATCGCGATGATGGAAAAAACCACTACTGACTCGATACCCGCGAACATTTCAAGCAGTGCGTTCGCGTTTACAAGCCTGAAGCTGATAAAGAAAATGGACAGCGCAAGAAAAATGACACCTGCCAACTTGAAGTCCAACGCAGAAAAAAAAGTTTCCCGCTCCGCGTGCAAACTTCTGGGCGGCACCGCCAATGACAATAGATAACCAGCGAGTCCACCAGCAACACCAAGAAACCAGACCAGCGAAAGCCGGAATACTAATAAGTCATCCAGATAAAAGTCATAGTCTCCGATAGGCCAAAGCGTAATGGTTTCGCCCCACAAGCAACTGACAAGCCCCAAAAAAGGCACCGAATAGCAAACGGCGTACAACGCAACGAGATATTTTTTTGATATCAGGCACAGAACGCATTGCACGAGCAACACCAGCAAGCACGTCGAAACCAGTAATATAACCATTAACCTTGACCAACAAAAACAAAGCAACTGAACCGTAAACCAGACTCAATACTGGCCCCAATATTACTTTCAGCCATGCACCCTGTGTAACCAACGCACATGCTCAACATATTCATCACTGCACCAACTTACGGCCGCCCAGGACCGCAAGCACGGCAATTTGAGCTGCCAGTGCCAAAACAAAGGATCTGAAAAGATCGACCGCCAACATATCGCCTTTTAACCCTGCCACTACCGTCAGCGACAAATAAACAAACGCATAAACACAGCTACCAAGAAAAACAACCCTAGTCATGTTTTTACTGTGCAATATTTGAGTAACGATTGTAGTTGTAAGCCCAATGCCACCCGCCAGTACTGCGTAAGCCAGAAGATCATTTTTGCTGCAAAAACTACTGCCGAGCAGGCACAGCCAGTAGCTCTGTGACAAGACCAGGAATACAGGCAAACAAACCGAAATTGATAGCCCGAGCATCAAGTACAACTTACTGGCACTATTCCCGCGTCCTGCCAGCTTTACAATGGCATAGGATGTCAACGAGCTTGGCAACACAGTTACCAGAATATAAAAAAGGAAAAACAGATTGAAATAGCCAATCTCCGACACGTTCAAGCTCGAGTTGGCAAATATCATCAGACAAACAATATGAACAGGTGCCCCGAGAAGCATACTACCGGCAATGGTCGGAGCCCCTGAGCGCGAAAGTAACGCCGCCATTTGTCGAAAAAAGGGAGGTTCTCGCTCCCCCTTGCCACCATGGCTGAACTGGTTTTTCTTAATTGTAAAGAATCCATATGCAGGCGCGATTAGCGTACAAATCGCGAGGGTAAGAATGACCCCCTCTATTTGCCCAGCAATCTTCGCAATGGAAACTACCAGCAGCAATCCTAGAAGACCATGGGCCGCCAGTGCAGCAGCCCATTTCCCCGAGGTGTTAAGGGAGAACATCAATCCGGTTATAGTCAAATTGCAAACACAAGCGAAACCTAGAAAAAATGCTCCGATCAGCAAGTAACCAGGATTCATTTCGTAAGAGGAAGCTGGCGCCGGAAAAATCAAAAACACGATGACACAGAGGGCACCTACAATGATGCCGCCCCATGACATGAGGCCCAAGGAAGTCTTGTAATTTACGTCCTCGGCATTCAGGACCGCATAACGACTCAGCGCGACGCTCAAGCACTCCCCTACCACCGTTGCGATACCTGTGACTATCGCGTAATGGTAAGAGAACACACCGTATTGTTCGACGCCTAGAATTCTTGCCAAACTGAACAACAATACAAACATGCAAAGTTTGTTTGCAAGAACCGTGATTGCGCAGATCTCTTTAATCACTAGCCTTAACTTCTTGCAAAGAACGAGACATACCAACTTGCTGCTTTCAGCATACCTTCACCAACAGTAAAAAGCGGCTTGTAGCCCAACAAACTCTTAGCCTTATCAATATTCGCCTGCGAGTGCCTTACGTCACCAGCCCGGAAATCTCGATAAACCATATCCGATGTAGACTTGACATCAACGCGAGCCAAAGCGTCCTTGATGCATGAAAAAACCTGATTCAATGTTGTCCTGTCACCGACGGCGACGTTGTAAACATTATTCTTTGCTTCAGGACTGGCACAGGCAGCCAGTATATTGGCTTGAACTGCGTTTTCTACGAAGCAAAAGTCCCGACTTGTTTCACCATCACCATTGACGAAAACCTCTTCGTTATTGATCATGGCCGCCGTCCACTTAGGAATCACGGCTGCATAGGCGCCATTCGGATCCTGACGCTTGCCAAAGACGTTAAAATAGCGAAGCCCAATGGTATTGAACCCGTATGTACTGGAAAAAACCTCAGCATACAGTTCGTTTACATACTTTGTGACCGCATAAGGGGACAGCGGCTTGCCAATCACACCTTCAACCTTTGGAAGTCCAGGATGATCGCCGTAGGTAGAGCTCGATGCGGCATAAGTAAAACTTTTTACTTCCGCATCCTTCGCCGCAACCAACATATTCAGGAAACCGTCGATATTGGTACTGTTCGTTGTAACAGGATCATTGATGGAACGCGGAACAGAGCCCAATGCTGCCTGGTGCAAAACGTAATCTACCGGAATATCGGTGGCCGCCGGGAAAGTCATCGCGGTTCTGCAATCGTCAATATTTCTGATATCACCTTTTACCAGCACGAAGCGCGCCCATTGCTCAGGACTCACGACTGATTGCACTTCATCGAGATTACGCTGGTGCCCTGTTGCAAAGTTATCGAGGCCTACAACCCGCTGATCTAATTGCAGCAGTGTCTCCAATAAATTGGAGCCAATAAATCCGGCCACCCCCGTAACCAGCCAAACCTTTGGGGATTGTTGAATTCCAGCTTTAACTTCTTCGAAACGGGTCATTTGATTCTCGACTTGTTTTTTCCGGCGGTAACGAATCAGGGTCTTTACAGACCCTGATATTCAGAGACGCAAATCTGATTGAGAGGCATCCAGCAGGTACTTGAGATCATAGAGAACATGTTCTGCCTTACCCAAGCTGCGAATTTGTTCAGCCCCCATCGCAGAGAATTCATTGTGTGCGACAGCCAGAATGATACCGTCATAAGAATCAACCTGCGGTTGAGCGATAGGAGTAATTGAATACTCGTGCATTGCTTCCGCCGCATCTACCCACGGATCATAAACGTCAACAACAATATTGAATTCAGCGAGTTCATTCACAATGTCGATGATTTTAGTGTTACGCAGGTCCGGGCAGTTCTCTTTGAACGTCAGCCCCATGATCAAGACGCGAGCACCATCAACATGAATTTTGCGCTTGAGCATCGCCTTGACAAGTTGAGATACCACATAGGCTCCCATGCTGTCATTCAAGCGACGACCCGCCAAAATGATCTCGGGATGATAACCGATGGACTGTGCCTTGTGAGTCAAGTAATAGGGATCTACACCGATGCAGTGACCGCCAACCAGTCCCGGACGGAAAGGCAAGAAGTTCCACTTGGTCCCCGCTGCCTCCAGAACCGCCTGAGTATCGATACCCATCTTATTAAAAATAAGTGCCAACTCATTGATCAGGGCAATGTTCAAGTCGCGCTGTGTATTCTCGATAACCTTTGCCGCCTCGGCAACCTTGATACTCTTGGCCTTATGAGTTCCGGCGACAATTATTGTATTATACAAAGCATCAACCAGATCAGCGACCTCTGGAGTGGACCCGGCAGTTACTTTCTTGATGGTAGTAACACGATGCTCTTTATCGCCAGGATTTATCCGCTCCGGGCTATAGCCTGCATAGAAATCGACATTGAACTTCAGTCCGGATACTTTCTCCAGCACTGGAACACAGTCTTCCTCAGTAGCGCCAGGATAGACCGTTGACTCATAAATAACGATATCGCCCTTTTTCAAAACACGCCCAATCGACTCACTGGCTTTAACCAAAGGAGTCAGATCCGGTCTCTTATGCTCATCAATCGGGGTTGGGACAGTAACAATATATATATTGCAGGCGGACAACTCTTCCAGCACAGAACTAAAACTTAAACCCGACGCAGAACGCAATTCAGAATCAGACACTTCGAGAGTAGCGTCATGCCCTGCTTTGAGCGCTTCGATTCGACGCTGACTGATATCAAATCCGACGACTTGCATTTTTTTGCCAAACTCAACCGCCAGCGGCAAGCCCACATAACCGAGACCCACTATGGCCAACTTCACATCTTCGAGTTTAAGCATTGTTTTCCCTTGCCATTCATCAATATTAAGTCGATCGTAAAAAGCGCGCCAAATCTTGCGCTTTAAAACAAACATCACGGCTGCGTAAATTAGAAATTATACCGAAAGCGCCTATGGGAGCCATAAGAATTTTCAGAAAGCCAACGAAGAGCTCGAACGCCCTCCTTTCCGCCTGCACACACGCAAAGCCACGACTGCAACGCAAGCCGCCGCAACGCAATTACCAGTCGTTGATCGCACCCCGTCTAGCATGGTGCCGGGCATACACTCAACCCCGCACATGAAAAATATGCAAAACCCCGAAAGCGGTGTCCAGCCTGTCAAAATTCCTGTCGGAACTGACAGCAGCAAGGTCACCGGGATCAATACTCCAACCAAAACCCGATCCGTTTCGACTAAACGGGCAGACAGCCTGCTCCCGGCCCAAAGATAGAAATCCCCTTCCCCAGGTGATTTCCTACAAACTCAGCTATTCCTGCCTCACGACAAACAGCCCGCGAAGCAATACAAAAGTAATGCCTGTGATCAAGCCAGCAATAACACCCAATACAAGGATCAGAGCCTTGCGAGGTTTCACCGGGTTATCAGGCAACTCCACTACCCCGTCTTGCCGATAGACGGACACCACCGCCGGCTCTGTTTTCAGCCCCTTGAAGAAGTTGTATCGATCCTGAAGATCACGCAAGTTATCCGTAAAAGGGTCATCGGACTCGCGCGCCTGTAAATTTTCAATTTCCGCCCTTAGCGCTTTCGAGCCACGCATATACGTAAGCTGACCAGCCTCCCCACCCGCAATGACCGACTGACTCACAGTGATCGCCGGTGGTTTCTCCAGACCGATTGACTCGGCAATCCGCAGCGCCTCGCTCAACCTGGCAATCGAATCTTCTCTGGCCTTGCTGCTTTTCTCCCTGGCGGAACTTATCTGCTGCTCCAAATTACGAGCCCGGACCTCAGACTCAATTGAAACGTTCTTGATCATTTCGTTCTTGGCCAATTCACCAGCCTGAGCCACATACTCAGCAACCCACTCTTTGGCCTTCACTGGATTGGTGGTCTGCACGACAACCGAATACCTGTCAGAGTTTTCCCTGAGCGGCGGAACCACACGCAACACCTCGGAAAATTTCGAATACAGGACATCCCGGGACTTTTTTTGCTCCTCCAAGGACAAACTTGGCACATAAATCTTGCTGAAAAAATCTAGACGAAGAGACTCTGCCTGCAAATATCGAGTGTAAATATCATAGACATCCTTAACCGTGTAAGGAACCAACTCTGACTCTTTCATTCGACCGTAGTTAAAGTTAGATATATCACTCTTCGACGGCGGCATTACAAAAGCTTTCGCCTCATAGACCGGAGCAGCCAGGAAAGCATAGCTCGCTGCCAGAGCAGCCCCCAAAACAACAAAAACTACAACAACAAGTTTCTGCCTTAAAATCGCACGAACAAATCTTTGAAATTCAAAATATTCCAGCCCATTATCTTTTTTTGAATCAACACGCATATATTGTTAGCCTTATTCACTTAAGCGCTTGCGTTAAATACATAAACCAGATCACTAGAGATGGATCAACGTAAACCAGACAGAAGAGGAGCCCCCCCCCTTTTCTCAACTCACGCTACTAAATACCTTATTACATCTACGGACGCGGAGATTAAAAACACCAGGCAAAATCAATGCCCAACCTATCGTCCACGCCTCCTCCCCAGGAAATGAGCCACCACGACCCCTCCACCAAAAATCATCCCCATCAGGAAAGAAGCAACTCCGAACATCGAGATCTTTAGCTGGGGTGACGAAAAACCGAAGAAGGAAACAACGACAAGCTGCTGGTTTTCCAGCACGAAGAGCAGGCTTGTAATTGATATTAACAAGACTAGCCCAGTGATCATGAATCGTTTGATGCGACTCTTATCTCGCCAACTCATCGCCACCTAAACCCTCCTCTTCCTCATTTACACGATCACGCAATTCTTTACCCGGCTTGAAATGCGGGACGAATTTGCCGTCGAGACTGACAGACTGCCCGGTTTTCGGATTACGACCAACCCGTGGAGCGCGGTAGTGCAGAGAGAAGCTGCCAAACCCCCGAATCTCGATACGATCTCCGGTAGCCAGACATTGGGACATTTGCTCAAGCATGGTCTTGATGGCCAGCTCCACATCCTTGGATGAGAGCAGCCCTTGATGGGTGACAATTCGTTCGATCAACTCCGACTTCGTCATATTTTTCCCTTCTTTTTCAAGCAGCTAGATCAGCGCTCCAAAGGTTTTAGCACGCCGGCATGATTTTGAACAGCCCGAGTTTTGCCATACATCCCACCATCCCGGAATGCCTGATTCCTGGACGGGAGTGGCTTCTGAGCCATCACTGCCTCATCGGCAAATCACCAGCATCGTGCGCGTCAGGAAACCTGCGGGATTGAAGCCGAAGGGGAAGCCATCTTCCTCTTCCTTGACATCGTCAGACCTCACCACAACTTTATAGCCCGCCCCCCCGCACTCCTTGGCCGCGCGTTTGTAACATTTGTCCCATTTCGAACCGAGCCCCGAACAATCAACCTCAATGCCGCTCACCCCGCGTACTACGTGGGTTTTGGCATTGGTGGTACAACCCGCTAGCGCCAGCACTGCTACTGCGACAATTAGCTTGTTCATTCACGTCCTTTTGCCAGATAGCCCAATGGGCGATCATTAGTCTCAGGCTAAAGACTAGCCGCAAATAAGCACTTGATCCGACTAAACAATCAGACATTTTTTCAGCGTCTTTGGTTCACGACTCAAGCAGCCAAAGGTCGGCCCCCCCACCAAATTCCAGACAAAAAAAGGGCGACCGAAGTCGCCCTTTTTTACAGAAAGTCAGAACTTAGTTCTGCTTTTCCATTTGTGCACGCAGCAGGTCACCCAGAGTGGTGGCCACAGGAGCATCAGTAGCTACTGGCTTGTCGCGCAGGCTCTGGATTGCTTCTTTCTCGTCTTCAACGTCTTTCGACTTGATCGAGAGCTGGATTACACGGCTCTTGCGGTCAACGCTGATGATCTTGGCTTCTACTTCTTCGCCCTCTTTCAGAACGTTGCGCGCGTCTTCAACGCGGTCACGACTGATTTCGGAGGCTTTCAGAGTCGCTTCGATATCGTCGGCCAGAGTGATGATGGCGCCTTTAGCGTCAACTTCCTTCACGATGCCTTTAACGATGGCGCCTTTGTCGTTCTCTTGAACGTACTCGGAGAACGGATCGCTTTCCAGTTGCTTGATACCCAGGGAGATGCGCTCGCGCTCTGGGTCAACCGACAGGATAACGGTGTCCAGCTCGTCGCCCTTCTTGAAGCGGCGTACGGCTTCTTCGCCCACTTCGTTCCAGGAGATGTCGGACAGGTGAACCAGACCGTCGATGCCGCCGTCCAGACCAATGAAGATACCGAAATCGGTGATCGACTTGATGGTGCCGGAGATTTTATCGCCCTTGTTGAACTGGCCAGAGAAATCTTCCCATGGGTTAGATTTGCACTGCTTGATGCCCAGGGAGATACGACGACGCTCTTCGTCGATGTCCAGAACCATAACTTCCACTTCGTCGCCGACTTGTACGACTTTCGAAGGGTGGATGTTCTTGTTGGTCCAGTCCATTTCGGAAACGTGTACCAGACCTTCAACGCCTTCTTCCAGCTCAGCGAAGCAGCCGTAGTCGGTCAGGTTGGTTACACGCGCGGTAACGCGAGTGCTTTCTGGGTAACGGGCTTTGATAGCAACCCATGGATCTTCGCCCAGCTGCTTCAGGCCCAGGGAAACACGATTGCGCTCGCGATCGTACTTCAGAACCTTGACATCGATCTCGTCGCCAACGTTGACGATTTCGGAAGGATGCTTGATACGCTTCCAAGCCATGTCGGTAATGTGCAGCAGGCCATCGACGCCACCCAAATCGACGAATGCGCCGTAATCGGTGAGGTTCTTGACGATACCTTTGACTTGTTGGCCTTCCTGCAGGGATTCCAGCAGAGCTTCGCGCTCGGCGGAGTTCTCGGCTTCCAGGACGCTGCGACGGGAAACGACAACGTTGTTGCGCTTCTGGTCCAGCTTGATGACCTTGAATTCCAGCTCTTTGCCTTCCAGGTGCGTGGTGTCGCGCACTGGACGGACGTCAACCAGAGAACCTGGCAGGAACGCACGGATGCCGTTAACGTCGACAGTGAAGCCGCCTTTAACCTTACCGTTGATAACGCCCTTGACCACTTCTTCGGCTGCGAAGGCTGCTTCCAGAACAATCCAGCATTCAGCGCGCTTGGCTTTTTCACGGGACAGCTTGGTTTCACCAAAGCCGTCTTCAACCGAGTCCAGAGCAACGTGAACTTCGTCACCGACGTTGATGTTCAGTTCGCCAGCGTCGTTGTAGAACTGCTCAAGCGGGATGAGTGCTTCAGACTTCAGGCCAGCGTGAACGGTTACCCAGCGAGCTTGGTAATCGATATCAACGATAACACCGGTGATGATGGAGCCTGCCTGAAGGTTCAGGGTTTTTAGGCTTTCTTCAAAGAGTTCCGCAAAGCTTTCGCTCATTTTAATTCCTGTTGATGAGGGCGAAGAAAACGCCCATCTCCACACCCCAGACGGTGTGGGTTAGTTTCATTTAAAAGAAGCCACCGCAGGACTATGACTGGTCCCCTGCGGCCCTCTTGGTCACCCGGCGATATCGCGAATGGCGATCTCGCTCATGATGCGTTCCAGCACCTGGTCGATGGACAATTCCGTGGAATCCAGCTGTATGGCGTCAGCCGCCGGCTTGAGCGGGGCTACCGCTCGCTGGGTGTCACGCTCATCGCGTGCACGTATCTCATCTAGCAGACTCGACAGACTAACACCCTCGACTTTGCCCTTCAACTGCAAATATCGGCGGCGCGCCCTCTCCTCGGCACTGGCGGTCAGAAAAATCTTCAGCGGCGCATCAGGAAAAACCACCGTTCCCATGTCGCGCCCATCCGCCACCAGGCCCGGTGCTTCCTGAAAAGCACGCTGGCGCTGCAGCAGCGCCTCGCGCACAGCGGGCAACGCAGCCACCTGGGAAGCGCCGGAACCGACGCTTTCGGTGCGAATGACATCGCTGACTTCATCACCCTCCAGGATGATGCGTTGCAACTGACCGTCCGTCGCCGCGATGAACTGCACGTCCAGATGAGCGGCAAGTTTCTTCAGCAGTTCCTCGTTGGTCAGGTCGACACCATGGTTATGCGCGGCGAAAGCCAGCAGGCGGTACAACGCACCGGAATCCAGCAGGTTCCAGCCCAGGCGCTTGGCCAGAATCCCGGCTACCGTGCCCTTGCCCGAACCGCTTGGCCCATCGATGGTGATGACCGGTGCAATGTTGTTCACGACTGCGCCTCTTGTGCCACACGAATGCCGACCTGCGCGCACAGCGCCAGGAAGTTCGGGAACGACGTCGCGACGTTGGCGCAATCATGAATGCGGATCGGCGCACTGGCGCGCAGCGAAGCAACGCTGAACGCCATGGCGATACGGTGATCACCATGACCGTGCACTTCACCGCCGCCGATCTGGCCGCCGTCGATGATGATGCCGTCCGGGGTCGGTTCGCATTTGACGCCCAGTGCCAGCAGACCATCCGCCATGACCTGGATGCGATCCGATTCCTTGACCCGCAGCTCTTCGGCGCCGGTCAGCACGGTGCGCCCTTCGGCACAGGCAGCGGCCACGAACAGCACCGGGAATTCGTCGATGGCCAATGGAACCAGCTCTTCGGGAATCTCGATACCTTTGAGTTTAGCTGCCCGCACACGCAGGTCAGCCACGGGCTCGCCGCCGACTTCACGCTGGTTTTCCAGCGTGATGTCCGCACCCATCAGGCGCAGGATGTCGATCACACCGGTACGGGTCGGATTGATGCCGACATGCTCGAGCACCAGGTCCGAACCTTCGGCGATCGATGCCGCCACCAGGAAGAACGCCGACGACGAAATGTCGCCCGGCACCTCGATGTGGGTCGCGGCCAGCTTGCCACCGGACTCAACCGATGCCGTGGCACCGTCAACGCTCACCGGGTAGCCGAAACCGCGCAGCATGCGCTCGGTATGGTCGCGAGTCGGAGCCGGCTCGGTCACGGTGGTCTTGCCTTCTGCGTACAGACCGGCCAGCAGCAGGCAGGACTTAACCTGGGCGCTGGCCATCGGCATGGTGTAGGTCAGGCCCTTGAGCTTGTTGCCACCACGGATGGTCATCGGTGGACGACCTTCGGCGGCGGTCTCGATCACCGCGCCCATTTCACGCAGCGGATTGGCCACGCGATTCATCGGGCGCTTGGACAGCGAGGCGTCGCCGGTCAGGGTGCTGTCGAAGTTCTGCGCAGCCAGCAGGCCGGACAGCAGACGCATCGAAGTACCGGAATTGCCCAGGTAGATCGGGCCCGGTGCCGGCTTCAGGCCATGCAGGCCAACGCCGTGAATGGTCACGCGACCGTGGTGCGGGCCTTCGATGACCACGCCCATGTCACGGAACGCCTGCAAGGTCGCCAGGGCATCCTCACCCTCGAGGAAGCCTTCGACTTCGGTGACGCCTTCAGCGAGGGAACCGAGCATGATCGAACGGTGGGAAATCGATTTGTCACCCGGTACGCGAATCCGACCGGACAGGCGGCCACCAGGTTGAGCCAGGAAAATCAGATCATTGGAATTCATAGCGTCCACATAGGCCCTGCGGGCCAGGATTTTACTGAAATGCTCGCGGGCAACCCGGGCGCGAGTGAAAACGCCCAACAATTGGTGCCCATCCCCTGCATCGACCGCGTCGCGCAAGGCGTCGAGATCGCTGCGAAATGTATCGAGTGTGCGCAGGACAGCTTCGCGGTTGGCGAGGAAGATGTCGTGCCACATGACCGGGTCGCTACCGGCGATTCTTGTGAAATCGCGGAAACCGCCCGCAGCGTAACGGAAGATCTCAAGATTTTCATTGCGCTTGGCCAACGAATCGACCAGGCCGAACGCCAGCAAGTGCGGCAGATGACTGGTCGCGGCCAATACTTCGTCGTGACGTTCGACCTGCATGTGCTCGACATCGGCACCCAGCGCGCGCCACAAACGGTCGACCACGGCCAAGGCTGCCGGATCGGTCTGATCCAGCGGCGTCAGGATCACCTTGTGCCGACGGAACAGCTCGGCGTTGGAGGCCTCGACCCCACTCTGCTCGGAACCGGCAATCGGATGCCCCGGCACGAAGCATGGCGGCATCTTGCCAAATGCTTCGGTGGCAGCGCGCACCACGTTGCCCTTGGCGCTACCGACATCGGTCAGGATCGCCTGCCCCAGGTCCATGCCAGCCAGACGCGCGAGCACTTTCTCCATGGCCAGGATCGGCACCGCCAACTGAATGACGTCGGCGCCCTGACAAGCAACGCCCAAGTCTTCTTCGCAGCGATCCACCACCCCCAACTCGACCGCGAGCTTGCGCGATTGTGGATCGAGATCGACCCCTACCACTTCGCGGCACATCCCGCTTTCGCGCAACCCCTTGGCAAACGAACCGCCGATCAACCCCAGACCGACCACCACCAGGCGACCGATCATAGGTTCAGCAGATTGCAGTGCAGTGACATCAACCACGAGCCAGAACCTTGGTCAGCGCTTCCAGGAAGCGGCTGTTCTCTGCCGGCAGACCAATGGTGACGCGCAGGTGATTCGGCATGCCGTAGTTGGCCACCGGGCGCACGATCACACCTTCACGCAGCAAGCCCTGGAACACCGGGGCCGCGACTTGACCGAGATCGACGCAAATGAAATTGCCCTTGGACGCAATCCAGCTCAACCCAAGCTCACGGAAACCGGCTTGCAGCTGCTGCATGCCGGACTCGTTCAACTGACGGCTTTGCGCCAAATACTCGTCGTCCTTCAACGCCGCACAGGCCGCGGCCAGGGCCAGGCTGTTGACGTTGAACGGTTGGCGCACACGGTTCAGCACGTCTGCGACTACTGCCGTGGACAAGCCATAACCCACGCGCAGCGCTGCCAGGCCATAGGCCTTGGAGAAGGTGCGGGAAACCAGAAGGTTCGGATAGGCCGCCAGGAAGTCCAGGCCATCCGGCAGATCGCTGCCTTCGGC
Source organism: Pseudomonas laurylsulfatiphila (assembly GCF_002934665.1). GTDB lineage: Bacteria > Pseudomonadota > Gammaproteobacteria > Pseudomonadales > Pseudomonadaceae > Aquipseudomonas > Aquipseudomonas laurylsulfatiphila. The sequence continues at coordinate 174,960 of NZ_NIRS01000003.1, forward strand.
GTACTCGATATAGGCCTCGTCCAGTACGACCAGCACATGCTCAGGAACATCCTGCAGGAATTCGTCCAGCGCCTCGGCGTCGAACCAGGTCCCGGTCGGGTTGTTCGGGTTGGCAATGAAAACCACGCGGGTATTGGCGTCGATGGCTGCCAGCATTGCAGGCAGGTCATGCCCCCAATCCTTGGCCGGAACCACCTTGGCCTGCGCACCGACCGCCTGAGTGGCAATCGGGTAGACAGCGAAAGCATGCTCGCTGAACACGGCGTTCAGGCCCGGCGCCAGATAGGCACGCGCGACCAGTTCGAGGATGTCGTTGGAACCATTGCCCAGCGTAACCTGATCAAGTTCCACGCGGCACTGCTCGGCCAACAGGCTCTTGAGGGCAAAGCCGTTGCCGTCCGGATAGCGGGTCAGCTCGGCCAGCGCATCGCGGATGGCCGCCAGCGCCTTGGGGCCAGGGCCCAGCGGGTTTTCGTTGCTCGCCAGCTTGATGATGCTGGCTGGATCGAGGTTCAGCTCGCGAGCCAGTTCGTCCACGGGCTTGCCCGGAACGTAAGGCGAAAGTTGTTGCACGCCCGGCTGTGCCAGAGCGAGGAAATTGCCACTCATTTGCTACCGCCCTTAGAGAACTGCTTTCGGGTAGGAACCCAGCACTTTGAGTGCTACTGCTTCCTGACTGATTTTTTCCAGCACACCTTTTACCAGCGGATCGCGGTGGTGGCCGACAAAATCGATGAAGAACACGTAGGTCCATTTGCCGCTGCGCGACGGACGGGTCTCGATACGCGTCAGGTCGATGCCGTTGTCGTGGAACGGCACCAGCAACTCATGAAGCGCACCCGGCTTGTTGCTCATCGAGACGATGATCGAGGTCTTGTCGTCGCCGGTCGGCGGCACTTCCTGGTTACCGATCATGAGGAAGCGCGTGGAGTTATCCGGGCGGTCCTCGATTTTTTCGGCCAGACGGGTCAAGCCGTACAGGCCGGCCGCCATGTCACCGGCAATCGCCGCCGAGTTCCACTCACCCTTGACCCGCTTGGCCGCTTCGGCGTTGCTGGACACCGCCACGCGCTCGACATTCGGGTAATGGGCGTCCAGCCACTTGCGGCACTGGGCCAGGGACTGGGCGTGGGAGTAGATGCGGCTGATGCTGTCGGTCTTGGTGTTTTCACCGACCAACAGGTGATGGTGGATACGCAGCTCGACTTCGCCGCAGATCACCATGTCATGCTCGAGGAAGCTGTCGAGGGTGTGGTTGACCGCGCCTTCGGTGGAGTTTTCCACCGGCACCACGCCAAAGTTCACCGCCCCGGCCGCCACTTCACGGAACACTTCGTCGATCGCCGCCATCGGCTTACTGATCACCGCGTGACCAAAGTGCTTCATGGCCGCCGCCTGGGTGAAGGTACCCTCAGGGCCAAGATAAGCCACTTTCAACGGCTGCTCGAGTGCCAGGCAGGAAGACATGATTTCGCGGAACAGCCGCGCCATCTCTTCGTTGCCCAGCGGCCCCTGGTTACGCTCCATGACACGCTTGAGCACCTGAGCCTCACGCTCAGGACGATAGAACACCGGCACTTCGCCTTCGGCCAGCGAGGCCATCTTTACTCGCGCGACTTCCTGGGCGCAGCGCGCACGCTCACTGATCAGCTCCAGGACCTTTTCGTCCAGGGCATCAATGCGCAGGCGCAGTGCCTTGAGTTCTTGCTCAGACATTAGCCGTGTTCCTTCTCGAACTCTGCCATGTACGAAACCAGCGCGTTGACGGCGTTGATGTCGACGGCGTTATAGATGGAGGCGCGCATGCCGCCCACGGAGCGGTGCCCCTTGAGGTTCAACAGGCCGCGCTCGTCGGCACCAACCAGGAACGGCTTGTCCAGACGATCGTCAGCCAGGCGGAACGGCACGTTCATCCACGAGCGGTCCGACTTGTTGATCGGGTTGCTGTACAGGCCGCTGGCATCGATGAAGCTGTACAGCGTGCGCTGCTTGACTTCGTTGAGCTTGCCGATGGCCTCGACGCCGCCCTGCTCTTTCAGCCACTCGAACACCAGGCCGGACAAGTACCAGGCCAGGGTCGGCGGGGTGTTGTACATCGAACCGTTGTCCGCCGCGACCTTGTAATCGAGCATGGTCGGGCACAGGGAGCGGGCATTGCCGAGCAGGTCTTCGCGAACGATGTTGACGACGATACCGCTCGGGCCGATATTTTTCTGGGCACCGGCGTAGATCATGCCGAAACGCGAAACATCCACCGGACGCGACAGGATGTCCGAAGACATGTCGGCCACCAGCGGAACGTCACCGGTTTCCGGAATCCACTGAAACTCCAGGCCACCGATGGTTTCGTTCGGCGCGTAGTGAACGTAGGCCGCGTCTTTCGACAGTTTCCACTCGTTCTGACCGGGAATGGCGAAATAGTCGTAGGGTTTGGCGGTGCCGGCAACGTTTACGTGGCCGTAGCGCGAAGCTTCTTCGATGGCTTTCTGCGACCAGATACCGGTGTCGATATAGTCGGCCGAGCCATTTTCCGGCAGCAGGTTCAGAGGAATCTGCGCGAATTGCTGGCTGGCGCCACCTTGCAGGAACAGCACTTTATAGTTCGAGGGGATATTCAGCAGATCACGCAGATCCTGCTCGGCCTTGGTGGCAATGGACACGAACTCATCACTGCGATGGCTCATTTCCATGACCGACAAACCCTTGCCGTGCCAGTCGAGGAGTTCACCCTGGGCGCGCTGCAGGACAGCTTCGGGAAGCGCCGCAGGACCGGCACAGAAGTTATAGGCTCTCTTGCTCACATCCAATCTCGCTCTGATTTGGTGGTATCACGCAATAAATACGGTGTGATCATTCCCGCGCAATGGCGTGGGAGATCAACTGTAGGAGCGAGCCTGCTCGCGATGGACGTGAAAACACCGCGCTTAATCAGAAAACCCGTGTCATCGTTGACGACCATCGCGAGCAGGCTCGCTCCTACAGGGGTGCATCATCATTTCCAAAGGGACAAACAACAAGGGGGCGAATTCTCATCCGCCCCCTCATGTCCACTTATTCTTGTGGCTCTTCGTCAGCAGCGGCGTCGAGTTGCTGGTCTTCAACGGCATCGTCGATCACGACTTCACCCTCGAACTCCGCACCCTCTTCACCTTCCAGCTCTTCACCTTCGATTTCCGAAGGTTCCTGAACCCGCTCCAGCCCGACCAGGGTTTCATCCTTGGCCAGTTTGATCAGGGTCACGCCCTGGGTGTTACGACCCAGGCTGGACACTTCATCGACACGAGTACGCACCAGGGTGCCCTGGTCCGAAATCAGCATGATTTCCTCGCCGTCGAGCACCTGGACAGCGCCTACCAGGCGGCCGTTACGCTCGTTGCTGACCATGGCGATAACGCCCTGACCGCCACGCTTGTACTCAGGGAACTCGGTGATCGCGGTGCGCTTGCCAAAACCACGCTCGGAAGCAGTGAGGATCTGGCTGCCTTCTTCCGGGATCAGCATGGAAATCAGCTTCTGGCCTTCCGGCAGACGCATGCCGCGCACACCGCGGGCGGTACGGCCCATGGCGCGAACGTCGGATTCCTTGAAGCGGGTGACCTTGCCGCCGTCGGAGAACAGCATCACTTCACGCTCGCCATCGGTAATGGCGGCAGAAATCAGCACGTCGCCTTCATCCAGCTCCAGCGCGATCAGGCCGACGCTGCGCTGACGGCTGAAGGATTCCAGCGGGGTCTTCTTCACGGTGCCGTTGGCAGTGGCCATGAAGATGTAGTGACCTTCGGTGTATTCCTCGACCGGCAGCATGGTGGTGATGTATTCACCATCATCCAACGGCAGCAGGTTGACCAGCGGACGACCACGGGCAGCGCGGGACGCCTCAGGGATTTCATAGGTTTTCAGCCAGTACACCTTGCCCTTGCTCGAGAACAGCAGCAGCGTGGTGTGGCTGTTGGCAACCAGCAGGTGAGCGATGTAGTCCTCATCCTTGACGCCGGTCGCCGACTTGCCTTTACCGCCACGACGCTGGGCCTGGTATGCAGCCAATGGCTGGGTCTTGGCATAGCCGCCGTGGGAAATGGTCACGACACGCTCTTCTTCCGGGATCATGTCACCCAGGGTCAGGTCGAGACGGGCATCGAGAATCTCGGTGCGACGCACGTCGCCGTACTCGGCGCGAATCACTTCCAGCTCTTCGCGGATCACTTCCATCAGGCGCGTGGCGCTGTTGAGGATGCGGATCAGCTCGCCGATCTGGTTGAGGATCTCTTGATACTCGGCCAGCAGTTTTTCGTGTTCCAGACCGGTCAGGCGGTGCAGACGCAGTTCCAGGATGGCTTGCGCCTGTTCCGGCGACAGGAAGTACTTGCCGTCGCGCAGGCCGTATTGCGGATCGAGGTTTTCCGGACGGCACGAATCGGCGCCGGCACGCTCGACCATCGCCACCACGGCCGAGGATTCCCAAGGGGTGCTGACCAGCGCTTCCTTGGCTTCCGACGGTGTTGGCGACGCCTTGATCAGGGCGATGACCGGGTCGATGTTCGACAGGGCAACCGCTTGACCTTCAAGAATGTGACCACGCTCTCGGGCCTTGCGCAGTTCGAACACGGTACGGCGAGTGACGACTTCGCGACGGTGACGAACGAAGGCTTCCAGCAGGTCCTTGAGGTTCAGGATCCGCGGACGGCCGTCGATCAGTGCGACGATGTTGATGCCGAACACCGCTTGCAGCTGGGTCTGGGCGTAGAGGTTGTTGAGGATCACCTCAGGCACTTCGCCACGACGCAGCTCGATCACGACGCGCATACCGTCCTTGTCGGACTCGTCGCGCAGTTCGGTGATGCCTTCGAGCTTCTTCTCTTTTACCAGCTCGGCGATCTTCTCGATCAGACGCGCCTTGTTCAACTGGTAAGGGAGTTCGGTGATGACGATCTGCTGGCGGCCACCGACCTTGTCGATGTCTTCGATCATCGAGCGGGCGCGCATGTAAATGCGGCCACGGCCAGTGCGGTAGGCTTCGATGATGCCGGCGCGACCGTTGATGATCGCAGCGGTCGGGAAGTCCGGACCGGGGATGTATTGCATCAGCTCGTCGACAGTCAGCTCGGGATTGTCGATGAGCGCCAGGCAACCGTCGATGACTTCACCGAGGTTGTGTGGCGGAATGTTGGTCGCCATGCCCACGGCGATACCGCTGGAGCCGTTGACCAGCAGGTTGGGAATACGGGTCGGCATGACCGCCGGGATCATTTCGGTGCCGTCGTAGTTCGGCACCCAGTCCACGGTTTCCTTATGCAGGTCGGCCAGCAGCTCGTGCGCCAGCTTGGTCATGCGCACTTCGGTGTATCGCATGGCCGCGGCGTTGTCGCCGTCCACCGAGCCGAAGTTGCCCTGGCCATCTACCAGCAGGTAGCGCAGGGAGAATGGCTGTGCCATCCGAACGATGGTGTCGTACACCGCGGTATCACCGTGCGGGTGATACTTACCGATCACGTCACCGACAACACGGGCAGATTTCTTGTACGGCTTGTTGAAGTCGTTGCCCAACTCGCTCATCGCGAACAGCACGCGCCGGTGCACGGGCTTCAAGCCATCGCGCGCATCCGGCAGTGCCCGCCCGACAATTACGCTCATCGCGTAGTCGAGATAGGACTGCTTCAGCTCGTCTTCGATATTGACCGGGAGGATTTCTTTGGCCAGTTCGCCCATGAGAAGCCTGATTCCTTTTTCTGGTGAAACTTCGTCAGGACCAACGAAGCTCGCCGCTGCAGGCTCGGCGCCATGCATTGGCTTACGACAAATCAACGAGTTATGCCATGGATCTGCGCAGTAAAGGTCACCCCGAAGGGTAACCATGGAAACCGCCGGATGTTATCACAAGAGCCGCCACGCACCTATCCCCCAGATGCGCATGGAGAGTAGTTAGTTGACCGGTGACAGGCTTGAAGGGGACGAGAGAGGCTTAGAGCTTCGATCAGCAGGCAATCAAGCGCATTTTTCACTTGCAAACACGGACCTGTAGGAGCTGCCGAAGGCTGCGATCTTTTGATTTGTTTTTTTTAAAATCAAAGTCAAAAGATCGCAGCCTTCGGCAGCTCCTACAGGGATTTGCCTTGACCTAGTGCAGGCGCTTGCGGCACATCAACTGCGCCATCTTCGCCGTGTCCGGGCGTTCGACGATGCCTTTTTCGGTGACGATCGCATCGATCAGATCCGCCGGCGTCACGTCGAACACCGGGTTGAAGGCATCGACATCGGCCCCGACGCGCTTGCCACCGACCTCCAGCAACTCACGACCATCACGCTCTTCAATCGGAATGTCGTCGCCGCTGGCCAGGTTCATGTCGATGGTCGAACTCGGCGCCACCACCATGAAGCGCACGCCGTGGTGCATGGCATTGACGGCCAGCTGATAGGTGCCGATCTTGTTGGCCACATCGCCATTGGCGGTGATCCGGTCAGCCCCGACGATGACCCAGGTAGGGCCTTTGGTCTTCATGATATGCGCAGCGGCGGAGTCGACATTGAGGGTCACGGGAATGCCTTCATTGGCCAGTTCCCATGCGGTCAGCCGCGAACCCTGCAGCCATGGGCGGGTTTCGTCGACATAGACCTGCTCGACCATCCCCTCGATGAATGCAGCGCGAATCACGCCCAGCGCCGTGCCAAAGCCGCCCGTGGCCAGTGCGCCAGTGTTGCAGTGGGTCAGGATCGCCTGGGCGTTGCCCTGATGCTTGCGAATCAGGTCGACACCCAATTGCGCCATGGTCAGGTTGGCTTCGCGATCACTTTCGTGAATGGCAATGGCCTCGGCCTCCAGCACCTCCAGCGGATCGGCATTGCCTTTCAGGCGATCAAGCCGGTCGTGCATGCGGCCCAGCGCCCAGAACAGGTTGACCGCAGTAGGACGGGAATCGGCCAGCAGCATGAAATCCTCTTCCAGCGCCGCATACCAGTCGCCACCTTCGGCAATCCGGGCACGGGCCGCCAGCACGATGCCATAAGCGGCACTGATGCCGATGGCCGGCGCGCCACGCACCACCATCGAGCGAATGGCCTCGGCCACACCGGCTGCACTGGTGTAGGCGATCCAGGTTTCCTCGAACGGCAAAATACGCTGATCCAGCAGATGGAGAGCGCCATCACGCCAATCGATGGCCTTTACTTTTTCCGCAGCCAACAGTCGATCGCGCATCCCTCACCCCGCACTCATGAACAAAAGCCGCCGATTATAGCGATCCCCCCGCGAAGACGCTCGGGTATACTTCGCCATCCTTTACAAAAGCACTGGAACCGACCCTCGATGCCGAACACTGCCGCTGCGCTCGACCTGTTATTGCTGCCGACCTGGCTGGTACCCGTCGAACCCGCTGGTGTCGTCCTCAAGGAACATGGCGTGGGCATCCGTGATGGACGCATCGTGTTTATCGGCCCACGTTCCGCCGCACTGAAGCTTAACGCAACCGAAATCCGCGAATTGCCGGACATGCTGCTCAGCCCCGGCCTGATCAATGCCCACGGGCACGCGGCGATGACGCTGTTCCGCGGCCTGGCCGACGACCTGCCATTGATGACCTGGCTGGAAAACCACATCTGGCCCGCCGAAGCCAAGTGGGTCGACGAGGACTTCGTGCGCGACGGCACCGACCTTGCCATCGCCGAGCAAATCAAAGGTGGCATCACCTGTTTCTCTGACATGTACTTCTTCCCGAAGGTTGCCAGCGAGCGCGTGCACAACAGCGGCATTCGCGCGCAGATCGCGATTCCGATCCTCGATTTCCCGATTCCGGGCGCCGCTACGGCGGATGAAGCCATTCGTCAGGGCGTTGAACTGTTTGGCGATCTCAAGCATCACGAGCGCATCAAAATCACCTTCGGCCCCCACGCACCCTACACCGTGGGCGACGAAAACCTGGAAAAAATCCGGGTGATCGCCGAGGAACTGGACGCCTCGATCCACATGCACGTGCATGAAACCGCATTCGAAGTGCAGCAATCGGTCGAGCAGCGCGGTGAACGCCCGCTGGCCCGCCTGGCGCGCCTGGGCTTGCTGGGGCCGCGCTTCCAGGCGGTTCACATGACCCAGATCAGCGATGAAGACCTGGCACTACTGGTAGAAAGCAACAGCAGTGTGATTCATTGCCCGGAGTCGAACCTGAAGCTGGCCAGCGGGTTCTGCCCGGTCGAGCGCTTGTGGGAGGCCGGGGTCAATGTCGCGGTCGGCACCGATGGCGCCGCGAGCAACAATGACCTGGACCTGCTCGGCGAAACCCGCACCGCGGCCCTGCTGGCCAAGGCTGTCGCCGGCTCGGCCACCGCGCTGGATGCCCATCGCGCCTTGCGCATGGCCACCCTAAATGGCGCCCGGGCCTTGGGTATCGAGGCCGAAACCGGCTCACTGGAAATCGGCAAAGCGGCGGACATGGTGGCGTTCGACCTCTCCGGCCTGGCCCAGCAACCGGTCTACGACCCGGTTTCGCAGCTTATATACGCCACCGGCCGGGACTGCGTGAAACACCTTTGGGTGGCCGGCAAGCAACTGCTCGACGACCGTCGCCTGACTCGCCTGGATGAACAACAGCTTGGCGCTGTCGCGAAGGCCTGGGGCCAGCGCATCAGCGGCCGTATCGAATTGTAAGCACCCCGGAACACATCCAGGGCAACAGGATTTTTCAAGTTTTAGAGGACTTAAACCATGAGCAACGTCGACTACGCCGAAATCGCCAAATTCGAAGCCCTGGCCCATCGCTGGTGGGACCGCGAAAGCGAATTCAAACCGCTGCACGACATCAACCCGCTGCGGGTCAACTGGATTGACGAGCGAGTCAATCTGGCCGGCAAGAAAGTCCTCGACGTCGGTTGCGGCGGCGGCATCCTCAGCGAAGCCATGGCCCAGCGCGGCGCAACCGTGATGGGTATCGACATGGGCGAAGCGCCGCTGGCGGTTGCCCAGTTGCATCAGCTGGAATCGGGCGTCAACGTCGAATACCGGCAGATCACCGCCGAAGCCCTGGCCGAGGAAATGCCCGAGCAGTTCGACGTGGTCACCTGCCTGGAAATGCTTGAGCACGTGCCAGACCCATCGTCGGTCATCCGCGCCTGCTTCCGCATGGTCAAGCCCGGCGGCCAGGTGTTCTTCTCGACCATCAACCGCAACCCCAAGGCGTACCTGTTCGCCATCGTCGGCGCCGAATACATCATGAAGCTGCTGCCGCGCGGCACCCACGACTTCAAGAAATTCATCCGCCCTTCAGAGCTTGGTGCCTGGAGCCGCATGGCCGGCCTGACCGTCAAGGACATCATCGGCCTGACCTACAACCCGCTGACCAAGCACTACAAGCTGGCCGCCGACGTGGACGTCAACTACATGATCCAGACCCTGCGCGAGGAATAAGCCGATGCCAATCAGAGCAGTTCTTTTCGACATGGACGGCACCCTGCTCGACACCGCGCCAGACTTCATTGCGATCTGTCAGGCGATGCGTGCCGACCGCGGCTTGCCCCCGATGAACGACAAGCACATCCGCGACGAGATTTCCGGCGGCGCCAGGGCAATGGTCGCCGTGACCTTCGCCATGGATCCGGAATCGCCGGGTTTCGAAGCGTTGCGCCTGGAGTTCCTGGAGCGCTACCTCGTCGGTTGTGCGGTACACAGCAAGCTGTTCGACGGCATGGCCGAGTTGCTCGCCGATATCGAGAAAGCCAACCTGATCTGGGGTGTGGTCACCAACAAGCCACTGCGCTTCGCCGAACCGATCATGCAACAACTGGGGCTGTCCGAGCGTTCGGCGCTGCTGATCTGCCCGGATCACGTGAAGAACAGCAAGCCGGATCCAGAGCCGCTGATCCTGGCGTGCAAGATGCTCGACCTGGACCCGGCCAGCGTGCTGTTCGTCGGCGACGACTTGCGCGACATCGAGTCGGGCCGTGATGCCGGCACCAGGACGGCAGCGGTGACATTCGGCTACATCCACCCTGACGATAACCCGCGTCACTGGGGTGCGGACGTGGTGGTCGATCATCCGCTGGAGTTGCGCAAGGTTTTGGATAGCGCCCTCTGTGGCTGCTGATTAACGTCAAAAGATCGCAGCCGGCAGCTCCTACAGGATGCACGTCGATCCCCTGTAGGAGCTGCCGCAGGCTGCGATCTTTTCAGCTCTATTGATGGATTATGTAGAGGTTTTTTATGTTTGATTATTCCGCCCGCCCCGAACTGCTCAAGGATCGGGTCATCCTCGTCACCGGCGCCGGACGCGGCATCGGCGCCGCAGCGGCAAAGACTTACGCAGCCCACGGCGCAACCGTGTTGCTGCTGGGCAAGACCGAAGCCAACCTGACCCAGGTCTACGACGAAATCGAAGCCGCCGGCCATCCACAACCGGCGGTGATCCCGTTCAACCTCGAAACCGCCCTGCCCCATCAGTACGATGAGCTGGCGGCGATGATCGAAAACGAATTCGGGCATCTCGACGGCCTGCTGCACAACGCCTCGATCATCGGCCCGCGCACGCCGATCGAGCAGCTTTCCGGCGATAACTTCATGCGGGTCATGCAAGTCAACGTCAATGCCATGTTCATGCTCACCAGCACATTGCTGCCGCTGCTCAAGCTGTCGCAGGACGCCTCTGTGGTGTTCACGTCCAGCAGCGTCGGCCGCAAGGGGCGTGCGTACTGGGGCGCTTACGGCGTCTCCAAATTCGCCACCGAGGGCCTGATGCAAACCCTGGCTGACGAAGTCGATACCGTGGCCCCGGTACGCTCCAACAGCATCAACCCGGGCGCTACCCGCACCAGCATGCGCGCCCAGGCTTACCCGGGTGAAAATCCGCTGAACAACCCGACGCCCGAGGAGATCATGCCGGTCTACCTGTACCTGATGGGCCCGGACAGCACCGGTATCAATGGTCAGGCGTTCGACGCCCAATAACGACCGTACGTCGCTTTTTCGATGCCGCGCCGGCTTCCCGCCGCGGCACTCGAAGTCACGCCATGCACCTGTCAAACAACCGTCACACGCTGCGCCATGCGGGTAGTAGACGAAACACAACTATTTGATTTAATACGAATTTTATTCGGATGAACCGAATGGCACGACTTTCGCTCTAAGTTTGCTCAGACACGCAACGTGAAAGCAGACGGGGTGAAGCATGAGTGTAGAAGTTACTCATCTTCCAGAAAGCAGATTAAACTTGTACGAAATGTCCTACGGGACTGACGGACCAGTACGACGCGCAGCCCTAAGCCGCTCTCACCCTGCTTGTAAGACAGCCTTACTGCTTAGGGGCGCACGCCTAATGAAACCACCTTCCCAGACCAACGCAATTGACTTCGATAGCGCCAAATTGCAGCGCCTGGGCTTTGGTCAGCAACCGCCTCTTCTGGAACGGCCCGTCAGCCTTGCGCAAATGCGCCAGCAACTGGGCCTGCAACTGCAAACCAGTCTGGAGCCGCAACGCATTCTTGGGACTTTCTATCGCGAGATTCAGCGATTGGTGCCGTTGGACGCCTTGTGTTACCTGCACAAGATCAGTGATCTGCGCCTGGAGTTCGGCCAGCGTGGCCACCATTCCATCAGTTACAGCCTCAGCCACGATGGCGAACACCTGGGTGAACTGATTTTCCGCCGCAATCAGCGTTTCAGCGAACAGGAACAGGGCAATCTCGAATCACTGCTGGCCGCGCTGCTGTTTCCGATGCGTAACGCGCTGCTTTACCGTACCGCCACCCAAAGCGCACTGCGCGACCCGCTGACGGGCACCGGTAACCGCATCGCCATGGACCAGACCCTGCAAAGGGAAATCGAGCTGTCCCGGCGCCATCTGCAACCGTTATCGGTGTTGATGCTGGACATCGATCATTTCAAGCTGGTCAATGACACCCATGGCCACAGCACTGGCGATGACGTGCTCAAGGCGGTCGCCGCCTCGATCAAAAACCAGCTGCGCAACGTCGACATGGTGTTTCGCTATGGCGGTGAAGAGTTCCTGATACTGCTGTCCAATACCAGCCGCGAACCCGCGGCCATGGTAGGTGAACGGCTGCGGTTTGCGGTGCAGTCCGAAGAGTACCTGGCCGACGGTCATACGATCTTGCTGACAGTCAGCCTCGGCTGTTCGACCCTGTTGCCCGGCGAGTCCGCCGACAGCCTGTTGCGACGGGCAGACAGCGCGCTGTATGTGGCCAAACGCGAAGGGCGTAACCGGCTGGAGATGGCGGGCTGATTTTTCAGCCACCACATAAACCAATGTGGGAGCGAGCCTGCTCGCGAAAAGGATCTGACCTTCAACAATGATGTTGACTGACACTCCGCATTCGCGAGCAGGCTCGCTCCCACAGTTTTTATTGCGTGATAGCTGAATCAGCCTTCAGCCAGCGCCATCCGCTCACGCACGACCGGCACCCGCTCTGCGTGCTCCAATTGCATGCAACGCTCGAGAAACAGGTACATGTAGTCGTAACTCTTGCAAACGGCCTGACGCAGCTCCACCTGCAGGGATTTGCTCGGGTTGGTGCCCGCCAATGTGCAGATGATTTCCAGGGCTTCCCACGGATGGGCATCGTCGTACTGGGCATGCATCTTCAGCCACTTCATCGCCCGCTTGCGATCCTCCTCGGGGAACGAGGCGGCGTAGATACCGTTGGAACAAACGACCGCCGACCATTCCCCGGTGGCTCCTTCGATGGCGTAGTTGGTGGCGGCAATCGCAACGATCAGCGAGTCGGCCGAACTGGTGTGCCAGCACCAATGGCTCAACGCGTGAAGCTCCGGTGCAACCTGCTGTGCCTGCAGGTCCTCCAGGCTGACACCGTGCGCGCGACTCCAGTGCACCCAGTAATCGGCGTGGTTCAATTCGACGCGAATGTTGCGCATCAGCCAGCGACGGGCCATGTCTTCGCCGGGATGACGGGCGAAGCGGGTCTTGGTCAGGTTTTGTGCCATATACAACGCGAACTGTTCGACCACCGGCCAGCCACCGATCAGGTATTGGCGCATGGTCTTCGCACTGAGTTTGTTGTCTCGCATGCGTTGGTACAGTTCGTGTTCGACAACCCGGCGCTTGCTCTCGCTGCAATCCTGGATCAGGCGCTGGGCCCAGGCAGGGTAACTTGCAGCTTCCATGAGCGGTCCGGTTCGGTTGAATGTGTCGATCACTGTCGAGCTCCTTTTGATTGTGATTTTAAGACCGGCAGGAATTTCAACGGAACGTGCCCGGGGCCTTGAACAACATCGGTTGGGGCCTGGCAGGACGACTCAACAAGCTATCGCTGGTAAACAGATGCGGGCGTTCAATCACATACCCTTGAGCGTAATCAACCCCGATCTCCAGCAATGCCTGCTCGATCTGGGGTGTTTCGACAAACTCGGCAATCGTGCGCTTACCCATGACATGGCCGATGTGATTGATCACTTCGACCATGGCGCGGTTAATCGGGTCGTCCAGCATATCCTTTACGAAACTCCCGTCGATCTTCAGGAAGTCTACAGGCAAATGTTTCAGGTACGCGAATGAGGACATTCCGGCACAAAAATCGTCCAGTGAAAAATGGCATCCTAAGCCTTTGAGTTCATTGATGAATCTAATGGCGCTGCCAAGATTTGAAATGGCACTGGTTTCAGTAATTTCAAAACAAATCATTTCAGGCGGAATCGAATACGTCACAAACTGTTCACGCAGGAAGTCCAGGAACGCCTCATCCCCAATCGTCGTGCCTGACAGATTGATCGCACACATGGCCAGCGGGCCTTGTTCTTGCTCGGCCCGGCATTGGGCAATGATCTTGAACACGTTCTGCACCACCCAACGATCAAGCGAGCTCATCAGGCCATAACGCTCGGCAGCCGGAATGAAGCTGTCGGGCAAGATCATCCGCCCGGCTTCATCATGCAATCGCAGCAGAATTTCAATATGCCCGCCGTCCTGCTCGACATGACCCAAGGGGACGATTTCCTGGGCGTACAGGCAGAAGCGGTCTTCCTCCAGCGCCATGTGCAAACGTTGCACCCAGGCCATTTCACCGAAACGCAGGGACAGTTCCGAGTCATCCGGATGATAGACCTGGACCCGATTGCGGCCCTTTTCCTTGGCCATGTAGCACGCCATGTCAGCGGCACGCAGCGAGACTTCGAGCGTCGTCGGATTCTGCGCGACATGAACCAGCCCGATACTGACAGTGGTTACGAAAGGTCGCCCCTTCCAGACAAAATGCAGATTCTGCACAGTCTGGCGCAGGCTCTCGGCAATTTTCTCCGCCGCTTCCGGCGCGCAGTTTTCCAGCAGGATGCCGAACTCGTCGCCTCCAAGGCGCGCCAGGGTATCGCCTTCGCGCAACCCCGATTGCAGCAAGGCGCAGATATGCCGCAACAGTTCGTCGCCCGCCGCATGACCGCAGGTATCGTTGACCAGCTTGAACTGATCCAGATCAAGGAACATCAGGGCATGGCGCCCCGAGTAGCGGGTCAGGTTGTGCAGTGCCTGTTCCAGGCGATATTCGAATTCACGGCGGTTGGCGAGTCCGGTCAAGGCATCGTGGGTCGCCTGCCATGACAGATTGGCGATGTATTGCCGCTCCTGGGTCATGTCATGCAGCACCAGCACCGTCCCGCTGACTTTACCGGCATTGCGGATGGGCGCGCCCACCAGTGTGACCGACACCGTGCTGCCGTCCAGACGTTGAATCAGCCTGGAGTGCTCGCTGCCACCACTGAGCTGGCCGCTGAGAATATGCTCGATAAGGGTGAAGCCCTCGGTCTGGGCCTCTTCGTCCAGCAGGTTGAACAGCGCTGCCAGCGGCAAGCCTGTCGCCTGCTCGGCCTTCCAGTGGGTCAACGCCTCGGCCGCTGGGTTCATGTAGGCAATCGCACCGGAAACATCCGTGGTGATCACGCCGTCGCCAATCGATTGCAGGGTGATCTGCGCCCGTTCTTTCTCCACTTGCAGCGCATCCGCGAAGGCATGGCGCTGCTTGAGCAGCTTGTGGGTGCGCATCAGCGCCAGTGCAATCAATCCAAGCGCTGTGGCGAGGTTAGTCAGCAGCAGCAGACGAAGAATGACCCGCGACCCTTCCCCCAGTGCATCACTGAAGGCTCTCGCAGCCGGGGTCACTTCCTCATTGATCGCGAAAATCTGCTCCTTCCAGCGCTGGATATCCGCAACAGAGGCAGGGCTGGTATTGATGTGCTGACGCATGTCCCTGGCAACGTCATCGAGCTTGGCCAGATAGCCATCACCCACGGTCCACAGGTCGATGGCTTTTTCGAGGTAACTGAAGTGACGAAAGTTGAGGTACAGCCAGATCAGGCTGGAAACGTCGTCCGGGTGGTTGCCCCCCTTGAGAATCGCCACGCGCGCCGCTTCGATGTTCGGCGGATGCTGATCCAGCGCCACACGCAATTCATGCCCGCCTTGGGGCACGGAAATGGCGTTCTGGTACTTGTGAAATGTCCCTTCGTCGCCGCTGTCGGCGTAGAGATTGAGGTAATAGATGGCATCTTTCTGGCCCTTGGACCAAAGGCTTTCCCCGGCAACATAGCCGCGAACAGCCGACAGCACATAAAGGCTCACACCGCCCAGCAAGGCTTGAAACAACACAACGGCGATAAATGGCCAGACAATGCCCAACAACCGTGGCGTTCCGAGAGTCCGCGTTTGATTCATGAGGTCCCTTGCATTAGCACTGCTTGCTCGCCTTCCGGACGAAATCGCTCAAGCTAGACTAGGTTGCGATTCCGATCCCGGCAAGCGACAAGCTATGCCCGGAGGGTGTATCGCGGCCACTGAATTCGGTCGCGAATAATGTTTTTTATAATATTGATGACATCCGGCTACAACCGCTGCAAATGACCGTAAAGCTTGGCGTACAGACCACCGTCGGCAATCAGTTGCTGATGATCGCCATCTTCTGCGATCTGGCCGCCGTCGAATACCAGCACTCGGTCGGCCTGTTTCACCGCCGAAAGGCGGTGGGCAATGATCAACGTGGTGCGGTTGCTCAGAAACCGCGCCAGGGCCTGGTGCAGATTGTATTCGGTGGCGGCATCCAGCGCAGAGGTGGCTTCGTCGAGGATCACCACCTTGGGCTCGGCCAGCACCATCCGGGCGATGGCCAGGCGTTGGCGCTGTCCGCCGGACAAACGCACGCCGGAGCGCCCGACTACACTGTCCAGGCCATTGGGCAAATCCCGCACCGTGCCGTGCAATTGGGCGATTTCCAGTGCATGCCAGCAGGCCTCGTCACTGCGCTCACGGCCCATGGTCAGGTTGGCCCGGATGGTGTCATTGAACAGCGCCGGATGTTGCAGGACCACGGCAACATTTTCCCGCACGGTTTCCAGGCCGATCTCCTGCTGGGTCGAACCGCCAAAGCGAATGGTTCCGGCCGACGGCGTGTACAAGCCCAGCAGCAGTTGCACCAGCGTGCTCTTGCCCCCACCACTGGCGCCGACAATCGCGACCTTTTCGCCGGGGGCGATGGACAGGTTCATCTGGTTCAGGACCAGTTCATCGCCGTAACCGAAGCTCAACCCTTGTACTTCCAGCCCGACCGTCTCGCGCCCGATGAACGGGTCGACACCGCCCGGGTATTCAGGCTCATCAGCGCGCGACAGCAGCTCATTGATCCGCGACAGCGCACCGCCGGCAGCGTAGTAGGCATATTGCAGGTTCAGCAACTGTTCGACCGGACCGATCATGAACCACAGGTAGCTGAACACCGCGAGCATCTGGCCGATGGACAGGTCGGAGAACAACACCGTGAGCATGGCCGCGGCGCGGAAAATATCGATGCCGAACTGGAACAACAAACCGCTGGCCCGGTTCGACGCATCGGTTTTCCATTGCGAATTCACCGCATAGTCGCGCACGTCACGGGCGCGTTGCCCCAAGCGACCGAGGAAGAACCCCTGACGGTTGCCGGCGCGAACTTCCTGGATGGCATCCAGGGTTTCGGTCAGCGCCTGGGTAAAGCGCGAAGTGCTGTCGTTCTCGAGTTTCTTTAGATGCTTGACCCGTTTGCCCAACTGCACCGTGGCGTAGATCACCAGCGGGTTGAACAGCAGGATCAGCAATGCCAGTTTCCAGTGCATCCACATCAGAATGCCCGCCGTACCGACCAGGGTCAGCATGGCCACGAGGAAACGGCTGAGGGTTTCACCGACGAATTTGTCCAGCGTATCCAGGTCGGTGACCAGATGCGTGGTCACCGTGCCGCTGCCCAGGCTTTCGTATTCACCCAGCGAGATACGCTTGAGCCGTTCGATCAGGCGTATGCGAATGCGGTAGACGATGTCCTTGGCCAACCCGGCGAACAATTTCGCCTGCACCACGTTGAACAGCAACGCCGTACACCTCAGGGTCAAGGTCACCAAAAGCATCAGGCCGATATAACCCGCCGCTTTTTGCCAGCCTTCGGGTAGCGCGTGGTTCATGATCTTCAGCGCGGCGTCACCGTGCCCCAGCAACACCTCGTCCACCAGCAACGGCAGAAGCAAGGGAATCGGCACGCTGCACAAAGTCGCCAGCACGGCCACGCCGTTGGCGATCCACAGGGACTTCTTGTGATGCAGGGCCAGACGACGGATTTCCGCCCAGCTCAGACGGTCGACACGTTTAGCGGTAGCGACGTCATCGGGCAGGTCATGCACAGGCAGCGCGCTCCAGCCAGCGGCCGAGCAGCGGGGACAGCACACTCAGAGGCTGATAGCCGTTGGTCAGCAATGCCAATTGACCCTTGCGCTCAGCGAGCAATGTAGGAAAACCGGCGATGCCCAGGTCCTGGACCCAGGTGAAATCGGCGGCGGTGGCGGCGTGCATGTCAGCCCGATCGAAAGCGCCGGCGAACTCAATGCGCGGCAGACCGGCCTGTTCCGCCAACTCGACCAACACGCTGGCCTGGGTGACATCACGGCCTTCAGCATAAAATGCGTGCTGAATCAGCCCGAGCAGTTTCAACGCGCAATCCGGCGCCAGGCTGCGCGCCGTCACCAAGGCCCGGCAGGCAGGTTCGGTATCGTAGACAAAACCGTCGGGCAGCGCGCCTTCGAACTTGAACGGCTGGCCGGTGGCCTCGGTGACCGCCTGCCAATGCTCAAAAATATAGCGTCGGGTGGTCGGCTCCAGCGCCGCACCGCTACCGGTGCGCAAACCACCCACGATCAGATGCACATCCACACCCGCGGCTTGCGCCTGCTCGACCAGTGCGTTGGCCACCGGGGCAAACCCCCAGCACCAGGAACACATCGGGTCCATCACATAGAGCAGGCGCGCAGACATGGTTCAGGCCTCGGTGGATGCTTGCTTGTAGTTGTAGCCGATCGGATGAGGCTGGTTACGAGCCTTGGCCAGTTCGATCTGCTTCTGCCGGTCGATGGCGCTGCGACGGGTCTTCTCACTCAGCTTATCCCAGCAATGCGGGCAACTGATGCCGGCCACGTAATGCTCGGACGCGCGGTCTTCGATGCTGACCGGAGTGCGGCAGGCATGACATTGATCGTAGTCACCTTCGCTCAGGTCGTGACGCACGGTCACGCGGTTGTCGAACACGAAGCAGTCGCCCTGCCACTTGGTTTCTTCCTGCGGCACCTCTTCGAGGTACTTCAGGATGCCGCCCTTGAGGTGGTAGACCTCGCCGAAGCCCTCGCTGAGCATGTAGCTCGACGCCTTCTCGCAGCGGATGCCGCCGGTGCAGAACATTGCGACCTTCTTGTGTACGGCCGGGTCGAAGTTGGCTTTGATGTAGTCAGGAAATTCGCGAAAACTGGTGGTTTTCGGGTCGATGGCGCCTTCGAAGGTGCCAATCGAGACTTCGTAATCGTTACGGGTGTCGATCAACAGCACTTCCGGGTCGCTGATCAGCGCGTTCCAGTCTTGCGGGTCGACGTAGGTACCGACCTTTTTGTTCGGGTCCACGCCTTCCACGCCAAGGGTGACGATTTCTTTCTTGAGTTTGACTTTGGTGCGGTAGAACGGCTGCTCGTCGCAGTACGACTCTTTATGGTCGATGTCGTCCATGCGCGGATCGTTCTTGAGCCAGGCCATCAGCCCGTCGATGCCTTCGCGGCTACCGGACACGGTGCCGTTGATGCCTTCTTCGGCAATCAGCAGGGTGCCTTTGATGCCGTTGTCGACCATTGCTTGCAGCAGGGGCTCGCGCAAGGCGACGTAATCTTCCAGGGTGACGAACTTATACAGTGCCGCCACGACAATCTGTTGTGTCATGGGTAAATCTCCAGGTGGCTACCCTCGTAAGGGGTGAACCGGATGCGAAAAAAAAACGCGCCGGGTGAGCGGCGCGTTGGGCATTCTAACAAAAAAGATCGCAGCCTGCGGCAGCTCCTACAGGAGAATGTATCCCCATGTAGGAGCTGCCGCAGGCTGCGATCTTTTGATCTTAATGCTTGCTGCCGCCGGCACAGGTCGGCGAGGCCGGAGCCGCGTCGATCTGTGCCCATTCCTCCGGCGTGTAGGTATGCAGCGCCAACGCATGGAACTCGCCCATCAGCTCGCCAAGCGTGCCGTAGACTTTCTGGTGACGCTTGACCCGGTTCAGGCCATCGAACTGCGCGCTGACCACCACGGCCTTGAAGTGGGTCTGCAACCCCCGGCTGTGCATGTGGCTCTCATCCAGCACTTGCAGATGCTCGGGTTGAAGCAGGGCCAGCGTCGATTCGATGCGTTGTTGCATGGTCATACCGAACTCCGCTTAAGGCTTTTTCTTGGCGGGTGTAGCCGCATCTTTCGGGGTCAGCTCGGCCGTCATGTCGGCCAGCAGCTTGTTGACCACCGGCACCGCGCTTTCCAGCTTGGACTGGGTCATCTGGGCCGATTGCTGGGTCAGCTGGGGCATTTTTTCCATGACTTTCTTGCCCAGTGGCGACTGATAGAACGCAACCAGGTCCTTGAGCTCGGATTCGCTGAAATTGCTGGTGTACAGCTTGACCATGTCCGGCTTCAGCTTGTTCCAGCCAATGGCCTGGTCCAGAGCGGCGTTAGCCTTGGCCTGGTAGGTTTCCAGTACGGCTTTTTTCGATTCAGGGGCTTTGGTCTGTTCGAAACGCTGGGCAAACATCTGCTGTACTTGCATGTACACCGGGGTGCCCAGTTTGTCAGCGTGCGCCATGGTCAGGAAAGCCTCGGCACTGGCGTTATGGCTGGCGGTGTCGGCGAGAACCTGGCCGCTGGCGCAGACCAAAGCAACGGCGGTACAGATGGCACGAAGACGAGTCATCGAGTTTCCTTTTCTAGCTGGCGAGGTAAGACCCCAAGGGCCTCCATTCTGCGCCTAAAAAAGTGTGTCGCTCAACCCCAAGCCTTGTCGCACCTGATTTAGAGGGGTTGAATGGTCAAATACAGACTGATGGAACCACGGCCGTCGATCACGGCCTAAACTGCGCAATCGGACCTACAGGAGTGAGCAAGATGAGCCGTATCGAAACCGACAGCCTCGGCCAGGTTGAAGTCCCGGATGAAGCCTATTGGGGAGCTCAGACGCAACGCTCGCTGATCAACTTCGCCATCGGCAACGAACGCATGCCGCTGGCGGTGTTGCATGCCTTGGCGCTGATCAAGAAAGCCGCGGCGCGGGTCAATGATCGCAACGGCGACCTGCCCGCCGATATCGCCCGTCTGATCGAGCAGGCCGCCGACGAGGTGCTCGCCGGCGACCACGACGACCAGTTTCCGCTGGTGGTCTGGCAAACCGGCAGTGGCACCCAGAGCAACATGAACGTCAACGAAGTGATCGCCGGTCGCGCCAACGAGCTGGCGGGCAACCCCCGTGGCGGCAAATCCCCGGTGCACCCCAACGATCACGTCAACCGCTCCCAGAGTTCCAACGACTGCTTCCCCACCGCCATGCACATCGCGGCCGTCCAGGCGGTGCAGCAGCACTTGATGCCAGCGATCAACGAGCTGTCCGGTGGGTTGGCAGAGCTGGCGGCTCGCCATATGAAGCTGGTCAAGACCGGCCGTACCCACATGATGGATGCCACACCGATCAGCTTCGGTCAGGAAATCTCGGCTTTCATCGCGCAACTCGATTATGCCGAGCGGGCGATCCGCAGCGCATTGCCCGCGGTCTGCGAGCTGGCCCAGGGCGGCACAGCAGTCGGCACCGGGCTGAATTCGCCCCACGGTTTCGGTGAAGCCATCGCCGCCGAACTGGCCGCCCTCTCCGGCTTGCCGTTTATCACCGCGCCGAACAAATTCGCCGCATTGGCCGGCCATGAGCCGCTGACCACGCTGTCCGGCGCGCTGAAAACCCTCGCCGTGACCCTGATGAAAATCGCCAACGACCTGCGCCTGCTGGGCTCCGGTCCCCGCGCCGGCTTCGCCGAAGTCAGGCTACCGGCCAATGAACCGGGCAGTTCGATCATGCCAGGCAAGGTCAACCCGACCCAGTGCGAAGCATTGTCGATGCTTGCCTGCCAGGTGCTGGGCAACGACGTCGCTATCGGCTTTGCGGCCAGTCAGGGCCACTTGCAGTTGAACGTGTTCAAGCCGGTGATCATCCATAACCTGCTGCAATCGATCCGATTGCTCGGTGATGGCTGCAGCAACTTCCAGCAGCATTGCGTGGCCGGCCTGGAGCCGGATGCGGAAAAAATGGCTGAACACCTGGAACAAGGCCTGATGCTGGTGACGGCGCTGAACCCGCACATTGGTTACGACAAATCGGCGGAGATCGCCAAGAAGGCCTACAGCGAAGGGCTGACCTTACGTGAGGCGGCGTTGCAGTTGGGGTACCTGACCGATGAGCAGTTCGATGCCTGGGTAAGGCCGGAGAATATGCTGGAGGCGGGGGCCAAGGGCTGAGCTTTGCGGTGATTGAAAGTCCGTCTTCGCGAGTAGGCTCGCTCCCACACTGGATCTCTGTGGGAGCGAGCCTGCTCGCGAAGGGCGCGATGAAGATTTTTAGCCAACGACCATTTTGGATTTTCTGGCCTTGAGCCCGGCAATCAACGACGGCCCCAACGCCACCAGCGCCGACCCCAGCACCACCAGCACCGCACCGCCATAACCCAACCCATTGATCGTCTCGGCATGCACATACTCGGGCCACAGCCATGCCGCCATGGCAACCGCCGCAAAAGTCACCAGCGGCGTAATGGCCAGCGTCGCGCTGACCCGGGAAGCTTCCCAGTGGGCCAGGGCCTCGGCAAACGCGCCATAGGCAATCAGGGTGTTGAGGCAGCACGCCAGCAGCAACCACCCCTGCAAGGGGTTCAATTGCAGTGCTTCAAGCGGATGCACCCAGGGCGTCAGCAACGCCGCGCAAAACAGGTAGATCACCATCATCACCTGCAGCGAGTTCCACACCGTCAGCAATTGCTTCTGCCCCAGGGCATAGAAGGTCCAGACCGTGGACGCCAGCAGCACCAGCAGCACGCCGGCGGTGTAGTCGGTCAGCGACGTGAGCAATTCACTCAAGCGCTGGTTGAAGAACAGCGCAAAGCCGATCAGCAGCACCAGCAGGCCGATCCCCTGCCCCAGGCTGAAGCGTTCCTTGAACACAAACAGACTGGCGATCAGCAGCATGATCGGCCCCATCTGCACCACCAGTTGCGCGGTGCCGGGGCTGAGCAGATTCAGGCCCATCAAATACAAGACATAGTTGCCCACCAGGCCGAGCACGGCCATCAGCACCAGCCAGCCACCGCGCGGACCGAGCACTTTGCGGCTGGGCAGGCGCCTGGTGGCCGCCAGGTAAATGAACAGGCAACCGCCGGACACCAGCAGGCGAAACCAGGTCACCGTCACCGGGTCCATCACCAGCAACACTTGCTTGAGCTTGATCGGCAGGATTCCCCACAACAACGCGGTCAGCAAGGCCAGGAACAGACCGTAAACCCAGCGACCCGATGAAATGTGCATGTGAACCCCGAAGCCAACTGACAGGAGCCGTCATTCTAGGCGCACAGCGGTGACGCACACAGGGACAGTTACGGCCTGGCCGCGAATGAAACTGTGCAGGTCGCAATCTTCGGGGGATGTTTTTTGACCGTGGCGCGCCCATCGCGAGCAAGCTCGCTCCCACAGGTTCTTTGGTCACCACAAAACCTGTGGGAGCGAGCTTGCTCGCGATGGCTATCTAACTGACAACGAGAAATATCGAGGCCTAGCGCACCGCTTCAAACAACCCGGTAGCCCCCATCCCGCCACCCACGCACATGGTGACGATGCCGTAACGCAGATTGCGCCGCTGCAATTCACGCACAAGGTGCCCGACCTGACGCGAACCGGTCATGCCGAACGGGTGGCCGATGGAAATCGAGCCGCCGTTGACGTTGTACCGGGCGTTGTCGATTTCCAGGCGATTACGGCTATAGAGGCACTGCGAAGCGAACGCCTCGTTGAGTTCCCACAGATCGATATCGGCAACTTGCAAGCCTTTGGCCTTGAGCAGTTTCGGCACCGAAAATACCGGGCCGATGCCCATCTCGTCCGGCGCGCAACCGGCCACGGTAAAACCGCGGAAGAACGCTTTCGGCTTAAGCCCCAGTTCCAGTGCCTTCTCCAGGCTCATCACCAGCGTCATGGACGCGCCGTCCGACAGCTGCGAAGAGTTGCCGGCCGTGACCGAACCATCTTCGGCGAACACCGGCTTCAAGCCGGCCAGGCTTTCCAGAGTGGTATCGGGGCGGTTGCAGTCGTCGCGGTCGACGATGCCGTCGAGGATCTGTGCCTGGCCGGTCGCCTTGTCTTCGACACGGTACTTCACCGCCATCGGCACGATTTCATCAGTGAACAGCCCGGCGGCCTGAGCCTCGGCGGTACGCTGCTGGCTTTGCAGTGCATACAGGTCCTGCTCTTCGCGGCTGACGTTGTACCGACGCGCGACGATTTCAGCCGTCTGGCCCATCGGGAAGTAGATGCCCGGCACCTGCTCCTTGAGCAGCGGGTTGATCAGGTTGTCGGTGTTGACGCTTTTCATGGTCAGGCTGATGGACTCGACGCCACCGGCGACGATGATGTCGCTGCAACCCGAAGCGATCTGGTTGGCGGCGATGGCGATCGCCTGCAAGCCCGAGGAACAGAAGCGGTTGAGGGTCATGCCGGCCGTGCCGATGCCCAGGCGCGACAGCACCGCGACATTACGCCCGATATTGAAACCCTGGGCGCCTTCGTTGGAGCCGGCGCCAACGATACAGTCCTCGACACTTGCCGGATCGATACCGGTGCGCGCCAACAGGGCATCGACACAGTGTGCCGCCATGTTGTCCGGACGGGTCATGTTGAATTTGCCGCGAAAGGATTTGGCCAGGCCGGTCCGCACGCTGTCGACGATCACCACTTCACGCATGGCATACCTCATTGTTGTTGTCGGTTGAGAGTGGACCGAGCATAAGTCCAGCCCTTCACCGACCGCGACAATCATTCACCCCGCGTATGCGCAACCATCGCCTCAATCCTTGTCCTTCTGCTTCTTGCGCTCATGCCGGTCGGATTTTTCGAAAGCCTCCTCCAGTGCCCGGTTGATGGTGCGCAAGACTTTGACTCGCGCCCAGCGCTTGTCGTTGGCCTCCACCAGGGTCCATGGCGCAATCTCGGTGCTGGTCCGGTCGACCATGTCGCCAACCGCCGCGCGATAGTCATCCCATTTTTCACGGTTGCGCCAGTCATCTTCAGTGATCTTGAAGCGCTTGAAGGAAATCTTTTCGCGTTCCTCAAAACGCTCCAGTTGCGTCTGTTTGTCGATGGACAGCCAGAACTTGACCACGATCACACCGGCGTCAGTGAGTTGTTCCTCGAAGTCGTTGATTTCACCGTAGGCACGCAGCCAGTCTGCCGGGCTGCAAAACCCTTCGATGCGCTCCACCAATACCCGGCCATACCAGGAGCGGTCGAACACGGTGAACTTGCCCCGGGCCGGAAGGTGTCGCCAGAAGCGCCACAGATAGGGTTGCGCCCGCTCCTCTTCGGTGGGCGCGGCAATCGGCACGATGCTGTATTGGCGCGGATCAAGCGCCGCCGCCACCCGGCGAATCGCCCCGCCCTTGCCTGCCGCGTCGTTGCCCTCGAACACCGCCACCAGCGCATGGCGACGCATGCGTTTGTCACGCATCAACCCGGAAAAACGCGCCTGCTCGGTGATCAGTTGCTCTTCGTAATCCTCCTTCTCCAGGTGCAGGCTCAGGTCCAGGCTGTCGAGCAGGTTCACTTGATCGACACTGGGGAACACTGGCGCCGCGCTGACCTTTTCCGGATGGATCGTCGGCCGCTGCAATGCGCCCTGCAGGCCCGCCAGCAGAATCCGCCCCACGGCCAGACTGCGATAATGGGCATCCGCCCCAGCGATCACATGCCAAGGTGCATAGTCGCGACTGGTACGACGCAGCACCCGCTCGCCATACTTGACGAACCTGTCGTAGGTTTCCGATTGCTGCCAGTCCAGCGGGCTGATGCGCCAACTGTGCAGCGGGTCGTCGGCCAGCGCCTTGAGGCGTGCCTTCATTTGCTTCTTGGAAAGGTGAAACCAGAACTTGAAGATCAGCGCACCTTCATCGCAGAGCATCTTTTCCAGGCGCTCGGCGCCATTGATCGCCTGGTCGAGGCGCGGGTCCTTGAACTCGCCATGGACCCGCCCCTGCAGCATCTGGCTATACCAGTTGCCGAAGAAAATTCCCATGCGGCCCTTGGCCGGGAGCATCCGCCAGTAGCGCCAGGCCGGTGGCCGCGCCAGTTCTTCGTCGGTTTGCTGATCGAAGGTACGGACCTCGATCAGGCGCGGGTCCATCCACTCGTTGAGCAACTTGATCGTCTCGCCCTTGCCGGCACCTTCGATGCCATTGATCAAAATGATCACCGGAAAGCGGCGTTGCTGCTGCAGTTCGAACTGCGCTTCGAGCAACGCTTCGCGCAGGGCCGGTTCTTCGGCGTCGTAGGTTTCTTTGTCGATGGCGTGATCGATTTCGGCGGATTCGAACATGGATGGCTCCCTTCCAGATGTGAGCAAGACTAGCGGAAGTTGATGTCGAGCGATGCTGCCTGGATCAAAAGATCGCAGCCTTCTGCAGCTCCTGCATGGGTCGGCGTAATCCTGTAGGAGCTGCCGAAGGCTGCGATCCTTTAGCGATCAGCTAGAATGGCGACCTTGCCGTTGCCGAGCCTGCCATGAAACCTGTATTGCCCCACGCCCAACTCGACTGGGACGACCAAGGTCGCCCGTATTCGCGAGTGTTCGACGATGTGTATTTCTCCGACAAATCGGGGCTGGACGAAACCCGCTACGTGTTCATCGAACAGAACCGTTTGGCGGAGCGCTTTGCGGCCTTGCCCGAGGGCGGGCGGCTGGTCATCGGTGAAACGGGGTTCGGCACCGGGCTGAATTTCCTGTGCGCCTGGCAGGTGTTCGAGCAACACGCCGCGGCCGATGCGCTGTTGCATTTTGTCAGCGTCGAAAAGTACCCGTTGAGCCCGGCCGACTTGCAACGTGCCCTGGCGCTGTGGCCGGAACTCAAGGTGTTTGCCGATCAACTGCTTGAGCAGTACGTAGCCATCCATCAGGGCTTTCAGCGCCTGACACTGGACCACGGCCGCGTCACCCTGACCCTGCTGATCGGCGACGCGCTGGAACAACTGCCCCAACTCGACGCCCGGATCGACGCCTGGTTCCTCGACGGTTTCGCTCCGGCGAAAAACCCTGACATGTGGACCGCCGAACTGTTTGCCGAACTGGCGCGCCTGGCCGCGCCCGGTGCGTCCATCAGCACCTTCACCAGCACCGGTTGGGTACGGCGCCTGCTCAACGCCGCCGGTTTCAAGATGAAACGCACCCCGGGCATCGGCCATAAATGGGAAATCCTGCGCGGTGAGTTCCTCGGCTGGCCCCACGACGTACCCGCCCCGGCGCCCGACAAACCCTGGTTTGCCCGACCTGCACCGCCGAGCGGCGAGCGCCGCGCACTGGTGATCGGCGCAGGGCTGGCCGGTTGTGCCAGCGCCGCCAGCCTGGCCGCACGGGGCTGGCAAGTGACGTTGCTGGAGCGTCACGACGACATCGCCCGGGAAGCTTCGGGCAATCCGCAGGGCGTGCTCTACCTGAAGTTATCGGCGCATGGCACGACGCTGTCGCAAATGATCGTCAGCGGATTCGGCTACACCCGGCGACAGCTCGAACACTTGCAACGGGGCCGCGACTGGGACGATTGCGGCGTGTTGCAACTGGCCTTCAATGCCAAGGAAGCCGAACGCCAGGCGCAATTGGCGGCGGCGTTTGCGCCGGACCTGTTGCACCTGCTGGATCAATCCGGGGCCCAGGCCGTGGCCGGGATCGGGCTGGCACACGGGGGCCTGTTCTATCCGCAAGGCGGCTGGGTCCACCCACCGGCGCTATGCCAGTGGCAGGCCGGGCATCCGCAGGTTCAACTGCTCACGCATTGCGATGCGCTGGAACTGCGCAAGGTCGAGGGTCAGTGGCAAGCCTGGAACGGCGAGCAATTGCTTGCCTGCGCCCCCGTGGTGGTCCTCGCCGGTGCTGCGGAAATCCGGCGTTTCCCCGAGAGTGCCGGGTTGCCGCTCAAACGCATTCGCGGGCAAATCACCCGCCTGGCGCAAACGCCACAAAGCCAGGCCCTGAGCACTGTGGTGTGCGCCGAAGGCTATGTCGCTCCCGCACGCTTGGGCGAACACACCCTGGGGGCCAGTTTCGATTTCAACAGCGATGACCTGACGCCGACCACGGCTGAACACCTGGGCAACCTGGCCATGCTCGACGAAATTTCCCATGATCTGGTAGAGCGCCTGGAGATCGACCGCCTCGATCCCGAGAGCCTCCAGGGGCGCGCCGCGTTTCGCTGTACCAGCCCCGACTACCTGCCAATCGTCGGCCCGTTGGCCGACACCCAGGCCTTCGCTCAGGCCTATGCCGCGCTGGGCAAGGACGCCCGGCAGGTGCCGGACGTCGAATGCCCGTGGCTCGACGGTTTGTACGTCAACAGCGGCCACGGCTCGCGCGGCCTGATTACCGCGCCGCTGTCCGGAGAACTGCTGGCGGCCTGGCTGGACAACGAGCCCCTGCCGTTGCCCAGAAGCGTGGCCGAAGCCTGTCATCCCAACCGGTTTGCGTTACGGCGCCTGATCCGGGGCAAATAGTCGATACCGCCGTCGAGAGCGCCCGCACAGCGGCTCTCGGCCTGGGCTTCGCCCGCTTATAACTGATCGATATAAAACTCCCCTTGCCGAGGCGGGTCAGTTTCTGAGTACCCGCCATTTTGGCGCGGTATCGATTGACCCTCCCCAACGGAAAAACCGGTAAGGAATTTATGTGCGGATTAGCTGGCGAGTTACGTTTTGATCATCAACCTGCAGACCTTGCAGCCGTTGAACGAATCACCCATCACCTGGCCCCTCGCGGCCCCGACGCCTGGGGATTTCATAGCCAGGGGCCGGTTGCCCTGGGCCATCGGCGCCTGAAAATCATGGACCTGTCGGACGGCTCGGCGCAGCCGATGATCGACCCGCAATTGGGCTTGTCCCTGGCCTTCAACGGCGCTATCTACAATTTTCCGGAACTGCGCGCCGAGCTTGAAAGCCTGGGTTACTCCTTCTATTCCGGTGGCGACACTGAAGTCTTGCTCAAGGGCTATCACGCCTGGGGCGAAGCCTTGCTGCCGAAACTCAACGGCATGTTTGCCTTTGCCGTCTGGGAGCGCGATGCCCAACGCCTGTTCATCGCCCGCGACCGTCTTGGCGTAAAACCCTTGTACCTGTCGCGCACCCGCCAGCGTTTGCGCTTTGCCTCAGCGCTGCCGGCATTGCTCAAGGGCGGCGACATCAATCCGGTCCTCGATCCGGTGGCGCTCAATCACTACCTGAATTTCCATGCCGTGGTCCCGGCACCGCGCACGTTGCTGGCGGGCATCGAAAAACTGCCGCCTGCCACCTGGATGCGCATCGAAGCCGATGGTCGCTCCGAGCAGAAAACCTGGTGGTCCCTGGCCTATGGCCCCCACGACGACGAGAAAAACCTGACCCTTGAAGACTGGCGCGACCGGGTGCTTGACAGCACCCGCGAAGCCGTCGCGATTCGTCAGCGTGCGGCGGTCGATGTTGGCGTGCTGCTGTCCGGTGGGGTCGACTCGAGCTTGCTGGTGGGCCTGTTGCGGGAAGTCGGCGTGGACAATCTGTCGACCTTCTCCATCGGTTTCCAGGATGCCGGCGGCGAACGCGGTGACGAGTTCCAGTACTCCGACCTGATCGCCCGGCACTACGGCACGCAGCATCACCAATTGCGCATCGATGAAAAAGAGATCATCGAACAACTGCCCGCCGCATTCCGTGCCATGAGCGAACCGATGGTCAGCCACGACTGCATCGCGTTCTACCTGTTGTCCCGTGAAGTGGCCAAACACTGCAAGGTCGTCCAGAGCGGCCAGGGTGCCGACGAACTGTTCGCCGGCTACCACTGGTATCCGCAAGTGGACGGTGCAAGCGATCCCTATGCCGCGTACCGCGACGCATTTTTCGACCGCAGTTACGACGACTACGCGGCGACCGTGCAGCCAAAATGGCTGACCGCCAATGACGCCGCCGGTGACTTCGTCAAAGCCCATTTCGCCCAGCCCGGTGCCGATGCGGCGGTGGACAAGGCCTTGCGTCTGGACAGTACGGTGATGCTGGTGGACGACCCGGTCAAACGCGTCGACAACATGACCATGGCCTGGGGTCTGGAAGCGCGCACGCCGTTTCTCGACTACCGCCTGGTCGAGCTGTCGGCCCGGATTCCGGGGCGTTTCAAACTGCCGGACGGCGGCAAGCAAGTCTTGAAAGAAGCCGCGCGCCAAGTGATTCCCAGTGAAGTGATCGACCGCAAGAAAGGTTACTTCCCAGTGCCGGGTCTCAAGCATTTGCAGGGCGATACGCTGGAGTGGGTGCGTGAGTTGCTGCTCGATCCGAGCCAGGATCGCGGCTTGTTCAACCCGGCAATGCTCGACCGTCTGCTGACCGATCCGCAGGGACAATTGACGCCGTTGCGCGGCTCCAAGCTGTGGCAACTGGCGGCCCTCAACCTGTGGCTCAGCGAACAAGGAATCTGACCGATGAAACCTCACGCCACGGCTTTCAGCCAACGCCTGTTGCGCGGCCAGTCGCCTTCCTACGAACGTTTGCAGGCACGTCTGGCCGAGGATGGCAGTGAACTCGGCGCCGCGCCGATTGCCGTGCATTGCGGTTGGGGCCGCTTGTTGATCGGCCACACCTTTGCCGATGCGGCGAGCCTCGCCGCGGAGTTGCTCAACGAGCAGCCCGGCGAACGGGACATCGCGCTGTACGTCGCCGCGCCCCAGCAGGTGTTGGGGCTGGAGCCGGCGCAGCTGTTTCTCGACCCGTCCGACACCTTGCGCTTGTGGTTCAGCGACTACCGCCAGGCGACCCGGGTGTTTCGTGGATTTCGCATTCGACGCGCGCAGAGCGACGCCGACTGGCACGCCATCAATCAGCTGTATCAGGCGCGCGGCATGCTGCCGATCGATGCCACCCTGCTCACTGCGCGCCACCTGGGCGGCCCGGTGTACTGGCTGGCGGAAGACGATGACAGCGGCGCGGTCATCGGCAGCGTCATGGGCCTCAATCATGCAAAGGCCTTCAACGATCCGGAACACGGCTGCAGTCTCTGGTGCCTGGCGGTCGACCCACATTGTGCGCGGCCGGGCGTCGGCGAGGTGCTGGTGCGGCATCTGATCGAACACTTCATGAGTCGCGGTCTCGCTTACCTCGACCTGTCCGTGCTGCACGACAACCGCCAGGCGAAGAACCTGTACGCCAAGCTCGGTTTTCGCAACCTGTCGACCTTCGCCATCAAGCGCAAGAACGGTATCAACCAGTCGCTGTTTCTCGGGCCGGGCCCCGAAGCCGCCTTTAATCCGTACGCCCGGATCATCGTCGAAGAAGCACACCGTCGCGGCATCGATGTGCAAGTCGATGACGCCGATGCCGGAATGTTCACGCTCAGCCATGGCGGGCGCCGGGTACGCTGCCGCGAATCCCTGAGTGACCTGACCAGCGCCATCAGCATGACCCTGTGCCAGGACAAGAGCCTGACCCACAAGGCGCTCAAGGCTGCCGGGCTGAACCTGCCCGTGCAGCAACTGGCCGGCAACGCCGATGACAATCTGGCGTTCCTTGATGAGCACCGGCGCGTGGTGGTCAAACCGCTGGACGGCGAACAGGGCCAAGGCGTGGCGGTCGACCTGCAGACCATCGAAGAGGTACAGCACGCCATCGAGGCGGCCCGCCAGTTTGATAGTCGCGTGCTGCTGGAAAGCTTCCACCAGGGCCTCGACCTGCGAATCCTGGTGATCGGCTTTGAAGTGGTCGCGGCCGCGATCCGCCGGCCGGCCGAAGTGGTCGGCGATGGCCAGCACTCCATCGGCGAGTTGATCGAAGCCCAGAGCCGACGCCGACAAGCGGCCACGGGTGGCGAAAGCAAGATCCCGCTGGATGCGGAAACCCTTCGCACCTTGCAGGCGGCCGGATACGACTATGGCAGCATTCTGCCGGCCGGCGAGCATCTGTTCGTACGACGTACGGCGAATCTTCACACCGGCGGCATTCTCGAGGACGTCACGGCGATCCTGCATCCGACACTGCTGGATGCGGCTGTACGGGCCGCCCGGGCGCTGGACATTCCCGTGGTCGGCCTCGACCTGATGGTGTCCGCCGCTGACCAGCCGGGCTACGTGTTTATCGAAGCCAACGAACGGGCCGGGCTGGCCAACCACGAACCACAGCCCACGGCGGAGCGTTTTGTGGATTTGTTGTTTCCGCACAGCCAGCCGGCGGTCTCTTAGCTATGCGTTGTCTAGACCGGCCCCATCGCGAGCAGGCTCGCTCCCACATGTGATCGCATTCCCCTGTGGGAGCGAGCCTGCTCGCGAAAGGGCCAGTCCAGGCACCTCAACTCATCAGGAGTTTCCATGACCAGCAAAATCCCCGAACCGGACCTCGGTTACCTGCAAAAAGTCCTGCTGGAAATGCTCGCCATTCCCAGCCCCACCGGGTTTACCGACACCATCGTGCGTTACGTCGCCGAACGCCTTGAAGAACTCGGCATTCCCTTCGAGCTGACCCGTCGCGGCACCATCCGCGCCACGCTCAAGGGCAAGAAGAACAGCCCCGACCGCGCCGTTTCCGCCCACCTGGACACCATCGGCGCGGCAGTGCGTGCGGTGAAGGACAACGGCCGCCTGACCCTCGCGCCAGTCGGCTGCTGGTCCAGCCGCTTTGCCGAAGGCAGCCGCGTCAGCCTGTTTACCGACAACGGCGTGATCCGCGGCAGCGTCTTGCCGTTGATGGCGTCCGGGCACGCGTTCAATACCGCCGTGGATGAAATGCCGATCAGTTGGGATCACATCGAGTTGCGCCTGGACGCCTACTGCGCCACCCGCGCCGACTGCGAATCGCTGGGCATCAGCGTCGGCGATTTCGTCGCCTTCGACCCGTTGCCGGAGTTCACCGAAAGCGGGCATATCAGCGCTCGCCACCTCGATGACAAGGCCGGAGTGGCCGCGCTGCTGGCGGCCCTCAAAGCCATCGTCGACAGTGGCGAAGAACTGATGATCGACTGTCATCCACTGTTCACCATCACCGAGGAAACCGGCAGCGGTGCCGCGGCGGCGTTGCCCTGGGACGTCAGTGAATTCGTCGGCATCGACATCGCACCGGTCGCGCCCGGCCAACACTCCAGCGAACATGCGGTAAGCATCGCGATGCAGGATTCCGGCGGACCGTATGACTATCATCTGTCGCGCCACCTCTTGCGCCTGGCCAGCGACAACGAGCTGCCGGCACGCCGCGACCTGTTCCGCTACTACTTCAGCGACGCGCATTCGGCGGTCACCGCCGGCCACGACATTCGCACGGCCCTGCTGGCCTTCGGCTGCGACGCCACCCACGGTTACGAACGCACCCACATCGACAGCCTCGCTGCCCTGAGCCGCCTGCTCGGTGCGTACATCCTCAGCCCGCCGGTGTTTGCCAGCGATGCGCAACCGGCCAAGGGCTCACTGGACCGGTTCAGCCATCAGCTCGAACATGACACCCAGATGGAAAGCGATACGCGGGTGCCGTCGGTGGACAGCCTGGTGGGGCAGCGGGCGGAGAGCTGAGTCAGACTCTTCATTGCCTGACAGATCGCCTTCGCGGGCAAGCCCGCTCCCACAGTTGATCGGTGGTGAACACAAATCTTCGGTGCGCCGCTGAACCCTGTGGGAGCGAGCTTGCTCGCGATGGCGTCAGTGCAGACAACATCAAATCCCAGGCTAGCCGATACCGGCCATACGCCGTAGCATCGCGCCATTGATCCAACCGAGGTGCCTATGCTGATCCCCCACGACCAACTTGAAGTCGACACCCTCACCCGCCTGATCGAGGATTTCGTGACCCGCGACGGCACCGACAATGGTGACGACACGCCGCTGGAAACCCGCGTACTGCGCGTGCGCCAGGCGCTGACCAAGGGCCAGGCACTGATTGTCTTCGACCCGGAAAGCGAGCAATGCCAACTGATGCTCAAGCATGACGTGCCCAAGCACCTGTTTGACTGAAGCTTCAGCGTTCCTTGGTTTTCGCCAGTTTGTTCTGGATGCGTTCATAGATTTCGGAGCGGTGCACATTGACGTCCTGAGGCGCCTCGACGCCAAAGCGAACGTGGTTTCCGTTGATCGCGAGAACGCGCACGCAAATGTTGTCACCGATGGAAATGGTTTCGCCCACAACGCGACTGAGTACGAGCATAAGGAGTGTCCTTCAGGGGTTATTGGCCCCTGAAGATGCCCGGCCCGCCGTACGCCTACAATGCTCCGACAGCAAACCGGACCGGACTGACAGCCCCTGAGCCACGCCACTGACGGAAAAGTCTGACAAGTAGGTTGATTGTAGGGACGAGCTGTCAGGACGCGGAGAATCGCGGCCCGAACAGGATGATACTTGCGCCAATCACACACAGCGCCACGCCGAGCCAGTCCGAACCCAGCGGACGAATCCGCTCGACCACGGCCAGCCAACCAATCGAGGCAATGATGTAGATACCACCGTAGGCAGCGTAGGCGCGGCCGGCGTAGGTGGCCTCGATACGGGTCAGCAGCAGGGCGAACAGGGTCAGGCTGAGGAGCGCCGGCACCACCCACCACATGCTTTTACCCTGGCGCAGCCACATCCAGAAGGCGAAGCAACCGGCAATTTCGAACAGCGCGGCGAGGAAAAACCACAGGTAATTGAGCATGCAAGCGTCTCGCAAGGATGGCCGATGGCGGCCACCCTAACTACAGCGTTGCCTGCGGGCAAGATCAGCTTGCCGATTGCCTGGCCTTGGCGCGCATTTTGTCGGCCATGACGGTCATTTCGTTGTAGAGCAATTGCGGGTTCTTCTGCTTGATCGCCCAGGCCATGCGGCCCTGTTCGTGGGGCAGGATCATGAACTCGCCGGCAGCGACCTGCTGGTAGATGTAGTCGGCAATGTCGGCGGCGCTGATCGGCGAACTTTCCAGCAACTTGCCGACCTGGGCTTTCATGGCCGGGGTCGGGCCGCGGAAGGAGTCCAACAGGTTGGTCTGGAAGAACGACGGGCACACCACATGTACGCCGACTTCCTGATGCGCCAACTCGATCAGCAGGCTTTCGGACAACGCCACCACGCCCGCCTTGGCCACGTTGTAGTTGCTCATCGCCGGGCCTTGCATCAGTGCGGCCATGGACGCGATGTTGATGATCTTGCCTTTGCTTTGTTCCAGCAGCGGCAGGAAAGCCTTGCAGCCCTTGACCACGCCCATCAGGTTGATCGCGATCTGCCAGTCCCAGTCCTCCAGGGACAACTCACTGAAGAAGCCGCCAGAGGCTACACCCGCGTTATTGACGATGACATCGATGCCGCCGAGCTTGACCTCACAGGCCTGGGCGAACGCCGTCAGTTGGCTGTAGTCGCGCACGTCGCAGCGCTGGATAAAACCATCGCCACCGGCTTCACGGACCAGCTTCAGGGTTTCCTGCAAACCGGGCTCGCTGACGTCCGACAAGGCCAGTTGCCAACCTTCACGCGCCCAGCGCAGCGCGATTTCGCGACCCAGGCCAGAGCCTGCACCAGTGATCATCATGCGATTTTGCATAGCAAACAGCCTTGTTGTTCTCGGAAGATGCATCGAGTGTAGCGAAGGAAATTGCCCGACCCACGCTCCATCAGATTGCTGAATGGCCCGAGCAAACCGCGGGCGCGTCACAAGCAACTAAGGCAATCAAAAAAGAAATAAGAACCTGTCCGAAATACTTCAAAAAAACTTGGAATTTTCTTGCCGGTGCGAGAGTCGGAATTTTTAAGCAGCTCGAATTTACTTCATTCCCGCTGACCTGATTGGCATGGTCATTCCACTGCATTTTCAACAAGGAAATAGACATGGGCACAATACTGATCATCATTCTGATCCTGTTACTGATTGGTGGTTTACCGGTTTTCCCGCACTCCAGAAGTTGGGGTTACGGCCCGTCCGGAATCATCGGCGTCGTGTTGGTGGTGCTGTTGATCCTGCTCTTGCTCGGCCGAATATAAAAACCGCCAGGCAAAAAAAAAGAGGCCCTCGAAGGGCCTCTTTTCTATTGCGTCACAACTTAGTCCGGTTTGCCGTCAACGACACCTGCGGTGTTGTCCAGCAGGCTCTTGGTCGCTGTTTGCAGGAACGCTTCGAGCTTGAGTTTCAACTCGGCGGTACGCGGCGCGTCAGCAATGATTTCGGCGCGAGGCGTGGCCCCCAATTCATACTGGTACAACTTCGGCGCCATGTCCTTGTCCTTCGGCAGGACCAGAATCTGGTCGGCGGTGAGGATGGCCGTGGTCTGCTCGCTGCCCGACGGCTTGATCACACCAATGCCGAGGTCGCCTTGCGGCAGGTTGAGCAGGTCGCGTCCCCAGCACTGATGGCGCACTTCGCCACCGATGCGGCCCATGATGGTCGGCACGATGTCGATCTGGGTGCCCACGGTGTGGTCACGCTGGCCGAATTTTTCCTGGATGCCCGGTGCAATCATCAGCATCGGCACGTTGAAGCGGCCCAGATCCATCTCGGTGATCTGCTGTTCGTTACCAAAACCGTGGTCACCGACGATGACAAACAGGGTTTCCTTGAAGTACGGCTCCTTGCGGGCCTTTTCAAAGAACTGGCCCAGTGCCCAGTCCGAGTAACGCATGGCGGTCAGGTGTTCGTTCAGGCTGCCACGATCGGTTACGCGCTCGACCGGCAATGGCGTCGGCAAGGCGTAAGGCGTGTGGTTGGACAGGGTTTGCAGCAAGGCATAGAACGGCTTGCCGTTTTCCCGTGCCTTGAGCTCGACCAGGCCACGATCGAACATGTCCTGGTCGGACACGCCCCAGGTCGGATCAGAGAACACCGGATTGACGAAATCGTTACGACCGATGAAGTTGGTCATGCCCTGGTTGCTGAAGAAACCCGACTGGTTGTCCCAGGCGAAATCGCCGTTGTAGACATACACGTCGTCGAAGTCACGGGCACTGAGCAACTGCGGCAGACCAGACAGCTTGTGGCTGCCTTCCGGGGTCTGCATCAGGTATTCGAAGCCCGGCAGGTTCGGGAAGCAGGCCATGGTGGCGAACATACCCTGGTGGGTATGGGTGCCGTTGGAGAAGAAGCGGTCGAACAGCAAGCCCTCCTTTGACAGTTTGTCGAGGTACGGCGTGATGTTGCCCGGCCCGCCCAGCGCTCCCACCGAGTGACCGGCCATGCTTTCCATCAGGATCACAACGACGTTCTTGATCGGCAGGGTCTTGTCGGCCGGCGGGGTGTAATCGCGACGTACCGCTGCGGTGTCGGCATCCACCAGTTTGTCGGCCGGGACCACCAGCATGTCACGCACCACTTGCTGGGCTTGTGGCTGAGGCAGGGTCGCCTTCCAGATATTGTCGCGATCCTCGGACATCCGGCTCTTGGCTGCGGCGACCAGCGACAGCGTGCCGTTGAGGCCCAACTGGTTGGCGAAATTCGAGTCGGTGGTATAGACGTCACCCCAGCGTAGCGGCGGGCCCTGGCGCAGCGTGCCGCGCGCGGCGACCACACAGACCAGCAGGCACACCACGAATACCGCAATACGTGCGTACCACGGCGCAACCTGGCGAGTGCCGATGCTGCCGCCACTGAACGGACCACGAGGGCGGGTCGCACGGTCGGCGCCCTTGAATGCCAGGCTCAGGATCCATGTGCCCACGGCCCATGCCAGCAGGTAGCGGACCACGGGGAAACCGTACCAGAGCATGCTCATCACGGTTTTCGGATCTTCCTTGACGTACTGGAAGACCAGGCCATTGAGGCGCTGGTGGAACTCACGATAGAAGTCCATCTCCATCAGGCCCAGGAACAGCGCAATACTGGAGACGACCGTCAGCCAGAGACGGAACAGCCCGCGTGCGGCCATGGCCCGGGCACTGAACAATGCCAGCAGCAACGGAATACTGAGATAGACCACCAGACGCAGGTCGAAACGCAGACCGTTGGCGAATGCCTCGAGGAAGGTCGAAGCCGGTGTATCGAGGATCATCGAGCGGTTGTAGACCAGCAGCGCGACGCGCAGCAGGCTGAACATGACCATCATGACCAGGGCACACAACAGCGTGTAGGCCAGATGCGATTTGACGGTCGGTTGCAGCAGGCGACTAGAAGCTCGCTGCTGATTCAGGGCGTCCGGGATTGCCATGTCGTTTTAGGACCCATTGGAAGTTGAAGTTTCAAAAATACAGCTGCGCCTGGCCCTCTTTTCGGCCCATACAAGGCCCGGGGGTTTGCGCGGTGCGCAAATGTTGCACGATCAACGGCTGTATTGCCATTGATAACTACCCTCATCCCGACTGTTTCATCCTGCATTCAGGAATACATTGCGTGTGGCGGGAGAGCCGGCGAATTGTCTTGGAGACTTGGTGAAAATTTCGTGCAACGCATATCCGGAAACAAATTAAAGCGCCCTGCCCGTTCAAAAACGCAAACGCCCCGAACCGGTCGGGGCGCTGCGAAGTCACCTTAAAAGCATCACGCCGTTACTTCTCGGCGCGTTCCTTGAGGGCTTTCAAGGTATTGAACGGGGCATCCACCACGAACTTGTTGGCCACCATCGACGGCACGCTGCCGCCCGGCTCGGTGTGCACCTGATAGGTCACTTCGATCTGGTCGCCCTTGGGTACGAACTTCCAGAAACCGTCGACCTTGGCGACCCGGACGAAGCCCTTTTCTTCAGGAATGTATTTCGGTACGCCTTCGAGCTTGCGGGTCAGGCTGCCATCGGCACCTTCGGTGGTGGTGATGTGCAGCACCGAATCACGCGGAGTAACCGGCCATGGGGTGTTGAACTGAGTGTAGGTCCAGCTCTGGTTACCTTCGTGCTTGAGCAGTTTCTGGGTTTTGCATTCGTGAATCCAGGCGCAGGCTCCGGACACGTCATCCTGCAACGCACGCAGCTTGGCCATGGTGGTTTTCATCAGCGTAACGCCCTGGTAGGCCTTGTAGTCGGACCCGGCCACTTCACTCAGGGAGATCTTGATGCCGTCTTCGTCTTTCTTGACTTTCCAGTCTTCGGCCTGGGCTGTCGAGGTAACCAGCACAACCGTCAAACCACACAGCACAGCCATACGATGCAGCGAACCCATAGTCTTATTCCTTATTGTTGAAGTTCCGTTCGTTGAAAACATCACGCCGCCGTCATTTGCTCCCACCAGCCAATCAGCCGGATGGCCTCTTCGCTGCTGCTTCCGCACACCTCGGGGTCGGCCTCGAAGGCAGAACACACCGCCGGCCGTTCCGGCTGGCCGAAAATATTGCACAGGTTATCGGCGGAAAGTTGCAGGCAGCGTTGCCCCGCGGCCTTGCCGTTAGGCATACCGGGGATCGGTGAACTGATGGAAGGGGCAATGCAACAAGCGCCACAGCCCTCACGGCATTTCATGACGACAAGCTCCTCGCGACGAGCAATGTGTAAAAGGACCGGGCACAGAGTACCCGCTAAAACAGTTGTTTTAAATTACCTGCGAGCGGGTTTTTCGATGTAAACGGGCATGACCGACCAGTCTCCGATGAAGCGTCTGTTCTGCGGCTCGCGGATCTTGTTGGTATTACTGCTTGAACTCGAAATCCAGTGCCGCGCCTTCAACCTCGCGGCGCTCTTCATTGCGCAGTTGCAGCTGCATTTCATTGGTGAGCAGGCGGCCGTTGAGCTGGAACGGGCTGCTGCCGCTTTTGTCACCGAACATCTGGGGTAACAGCGGTTCGCGCTTGGACAACGGCACCGTTCCGACCGGCTTCAGTTCCTGAACCATATCCTTGGGCAAGCTCAGGTCCAGCTTGGCGGATGGAAGCTCAGTCTTTACCACTTCGCTGGCCGCTTTCGATTTGGAAGCAATGGGAGGGTGTTTTTTCGCCGGCGTCGTCGTTTTCCTGGCCGGCGAGGCTTTTTTTGCTGGTGCGGGTTCTATCGGTGCGACGTGGAAACTGCCGGTGGTCTGCTGATCCTGCTCGGTGGCCGCAACCACGGTTACCGGCTGAATACTCGCAATCAGGCAGAGCAAAAACCAGGAGGCAGGAAAAATCGGTTTCATGTATCCAACGGTGGGTGCAAACGGCAGAGGTGCATATGCTCGCCTGTTGCAGCCCACAAGACAAGCACAGTAGCAGACTGTTACAAACCGCCAGCCATCTCCTGGCAGAGTTGGGTGGCCAGCATGCCCAGGGTCATCAACGCACGCTCGGCTTCACGATTCCAGGGCGTGCCGCAGTTGAGGCGAATGCAGTGATTGAATTGCTCGGTATTACTGAAGATCAGCCCGGGCGCAATACTGATGCCCTGCTGCAATGCCCGCACGTGCAACTCTTGGGTGTTGACCCGCCCCGGCAAACTCACCCACAGAATGAAGCCACCGGTAGGCCGGGTCATCTGCGTGCCTTCCGGGAAATACTGCTGTACGGCCAGCTGGAAGGCACTGAGGTTCTTGCGGTACTCCTGACGGATGAAGCGCAAATGCCGGTCGTACCCGCCATTTTCCAGGTAAGCGGCAATGCCCATCTGGGTCACGCTGCACGCTGAATGCGTGCTGAAGGTCTGCAAGCGCTGGATTTCCTGCTGATACTTGCCGGCAATCATCCAGCCGATCCGCACCCCGGGCGATAGGGTTTTCGAGAAGCTCGAGCAATAGATCACCCGGTCCAGCCGATCATAGGCCTTGAGGGATTTGGTGCGCCCTTGCTCGAACATCAGCTCACCGTAGATATCGTCTTCGACAATCTGGATATCGAAGTCCGACGCCAGGCGCAGCAGTTGTTTCTGCCGTTCTTCAGGCATGGTGCCGCCCAACGGGTTACTCAGCCGAGTGGTCAGCACCAACGCCTTGATCGACCATTGGTTGGCTGCCAGTTGCAGGGCTTCCAGGCTCATGCCCGTGGCCGGATCGCTGGGGATCTCGATGACCTTGAGACCCAACAGATCGGCCAGTTGCAGCAACCCGTAATAGGTCGGCGACTCGGCTGCGATCAGATCGCCCGGACGGGTCAGCACGCGCAAGGACATCTGCAGCGCATCGACGCAGCCGTGGGTGATCACCACTTCCGACGGGTCGACCACCACGCCGGCATCGCGCATGCGGATCGCCACCTGCCGGCGCAACGGCTCGAAACCGGGGCTGAACATGTAACTGAAGGCCCGCGGGCTATGGAAACGGGTGACTTTGGCCAATTGCTGATGCAGCGCCCGCACCGGTAAATAGTCGACACTCGGCACCGCAGCGCCCAGCGGGAAGACACCTTCACGACGGGATTCGACCAGCACTTGTTGAATGATGCTGCTACGGGTGACCAGGCCGGGGCGCTCGACCCGGGCGATATCCGGCGTCGGCGCCGTGAGTGCCGGCGTCTGGTGCACGTAGTAACCCGACTGCGGCCGGGCACGGATCAGCCCCTGATCTTCGAGATTGGCATACGCCTGCAACACCGTCGCATGACTGACATTGAGCTGCGAGCTCATCTTGCGCACCGAAGGCACGCGCTCTCCCGGCTGATAGACCCCACGGCGGATGTCTTCGGCCAGTTGTTGAGCAATACGTTGATAGAGCAAAAGATTGGTCATGACGCAGCACTCGATTTCACGGGCATTTTATTCTTGTATGAAACAATACCGGAACAGTTTAGAAGTGTACGGGGACAGTTACCACAATAGTCGACCGTACAGTGCAGTGTCAGCAAAATCTGTACTGTTTTGTGCGGTAATCGGCAGCCGTAAAAAAACCCGGCGCTGCATGGCAGGCCGGGTTTTAGGGCTGTAGGAGCTTTACCGGGCGGCGCCGAGCTGGCCGTTTTCGTCGGAAAACACGATTTCCACCCGACGGTTCTGCGCACGGCCCCGTTCCGACGCATTCGCGTCCACGGGGTATTCGTCGCCATAACCTTCGACCTGGATGCGCTTGTCATCGATGCCCAGGTCCATCAGCACGTCAGCCACCGATTGTGCACGGTCGCGAGACAGCTTGAGGTTTTCCTGCTTGCCCCCGGTACTGTCAGTGTAACCTTCGATCCGCACCACACGCTTGGGGTTGAGTTGCAGGAACTGCACGATCTTCAACACCACGCGGTTGGCCGAAGGTTTCAATTCCGCTTCGCCGGTGTCGAACAGCATGTCGCCCAACGTCATCACCAGACCGCGGTCGGTCTGGGAGGTGGTCAATGCCAGGATCTGCTCTTCGAGCCACTTGCCTTGCTGCTGCACACTGAACAGTTTGGACTCACGCAATGCCAGTTGCAGGCGCTGGCGTTCCAGTTCGAGTTTTGCCGCTTGTTCTTCGTTGAGCGCCTGATTGGTGTGTTCCCGGGCAATGGCGCTATAGCGCTGGCTCAGGTAGGCGTAATGCACCACGTCCGAACCACTGCCCCAGTAGCTGGAAAGGCGATCGGCACGGGCCAGGGACTCACCGGCGCGGATCACGTCCTTGGGGGCGATTCGCAGCACATTGGAGTCTTCCTTGACCTTCTGAAAGTCGGTTCCGGCCTGCTGCAAGGCGGTCTCGCTGTGCTGGCTGACGCAACCAGACAGGCTGGCGGCCAGGATCAAACCGCCAAGGGTTTTGCGCTTGAGGCTCATTGAGCATCTCCCAGTTGCTTGTGCAGACGGGCGATGCGGGTGTTGAGCACGTTCAACTGTTCCTCGCTCTTGGCCGTCAGCACCTTGGCTTCAGCCAGGCGCGCATCCAGTTCGGCCTGTTCGGCGCGCATGCGCGCGTTCTTGAACGATTGATCAGTCATGTTGCCCTTGGCGCGGTTGTACTTGTCCTCGGCCAGTTTCATTTCCGGCACATCGTCGGCGGTGGCACCCACGGCCTTGGCCTGTTCGAGTGCCTGTTCGGTCAGGCGCATTTGTTCATTCGGCGCCGGATCGGTTGCACAACCCGCCAGGGCGACAATGGCCACGGCAGCGAAAAGAGGTCGAATACTCACTAAATATCCCTACTGTTTTGGGGTACTGACGGGTTGTTGCGGGGGTTGCTGCGGTTGTGAGCGCTGTGTCTTCCAGCGCTCGATATTGCGCATCAGCACGGCTTCCGTCAGTCCGGACGCGGGCAATTCTGTCATCTTTTTGGCCAACTGTCCGCGCAACCACGGATCGTTGCAGGCCGAGTTGTGGGAAATCGCCAGGAACAGGCCAGGTTTGTCGACCGGTTGCGAACGCGCGCTCAGATCACCGGCCATGCCCAGTGTCTGTGCAGTCGCCATGCCCGAGTAACGTCCGGCCAGGACAAATTCGACTTCGCCCAACAACAGTTTCTGAAAGGCCAGGGTCAGGTTGGACGTGCGCGTGAGGGTTAATTGCTGTGCGGCAAAGGTGCTGAATTGCGGGGTCAATCGAGCCTTTTCCGACACGGCACCCGGATGGCCGTGCAGATCGGACGCTTCGTTGTAGACCAGTGTCGAATCCTTGCGCGTCCAGACCAGGTAGTCGTTTTCCAGCAAGGGTGGATGGATGTAATCAAGGGCTTCCAGCTCACTGACGGTCAACGTCGCGTCCGCCAGCATGTCCATGCGTCCGCTGCGCACTTCGTCCAGGGCTTGGGCGCGTTTGCCGGCATACAACAGTTCAACCTTGAGCCCCAACTCCCCCGCCACTTGCTGCAACAAATCGGCACTGGCACCGATCAGGTGTTTGGGATTCTGCGGGTCTTGCCACAGGTA
Source organism: Pseudomonas laurylsulfatiphila (assembly GCF_002934665.1). Taxonomy (GTDB): domain Bacteria; phylum Pseudomonadota; class Gammaproteobacteria; order Pseudomonadales; family Pseudomonadaceae; genus Aquipseudomonas; species Aquipseudomonas laurylsulfatiphila. Next base: position 218,143 of record NZ_NIRS01000003.1, read on the forward strand.
CGGCGGCGCGTCGGGGCTGCCGGTGACCACCAGGCGTTCGCATTTGCCTGCGGCGAAAGACAGCACTGGCAACAGCGTCAATCCCAGCAAGCTCCACACAAAGCGCAGATCCATGGCTTCACACTCCACTCATACCCGGTTATGCCCCCCTGTAGGAGCGAGCTCGCTCCTACAGAGAGCAAAAAAAAGCCCGACCAAAAGGCCGGGCTCTTTATAAGTGAAGCAGCCGGTTTAGACCAGCTTCTCCAGCTCAGGGATGGCTTCGAACAGGTCCGCCACCAGGCCGTAATCGGCCACCTGGAAGATCGGCGCTTCTTCGTCCTTGTTGATCGCAACGATCACTTTGGAGTCTTTCATGCCGGCCAGGTGCTGGATCGCGCCGGAGATACCGACGGCGATGTACAGCTGTGGAGCAACGATCTTGCCGGTCTGACCGACCTGCATGTCGTTCGGAACAAAACCTGCGTCGACCGCGGCGCGCGAAGCACCCACGGCAGCGCCCAGCTTGTCGGCCAGGGCGTACAGGTGTTTGAAGTTGTCGCCGTTCTGCATGCCGCGCCCGCCAGAAACGACGATCTTGGCAGCGGTCAGTTCCGGACGATCGGACTTGGCCAGCTCTTCGCCGACGAAGCTGGAGATGCCAGCGTCGTGGGCAACAGCAACCGCTTCAACAGCAGCCGAACCACCTTCAGCGGCAACCGGGTCGAAACCGGTTGCACGCACGGTGATCACTTTCACTGCAGCGTTCGATTGAACGGTAGCGATGGCGTTACCGGCGTAGATCGGGCGCTTGAAGGTGTCAGCGCTTTCTACCGAGATGATCTCGGAGATCTGGTCAACGTCCAGTGCAGCGGCAACGCGCGGCAGGATGTTTTTGCCATTGGAAGTGGCGGCAGCCAGGATGTGGCTGTAGCCCTTGCCCAATTCAGCAACCAGAGGAGCGACGTTTTCCGGCAGCTGGTGCGCGTAAGCGGCATTGTCAGCGTTCAGGACTTTGCTCACGCCAGCGATTTTCGCAGCGGCTTCAGCCACGGCGCCAGCGCCCTGGCCTGCAACCAGAACGTGGATGTCACCACCAATCTTGGCGGCGGCAGCAACGGTGTTCAGCGTGGCCGGGGCCAGCACTTTGTTGTCGTGTTCAGCAATAACCAAGATAGTCATTTAGATTACCTTCGCTTCGTTTTTCAGTTTCTCGACCAGTTCAGCCACCGACTTGACCTTGATACCCGCGCTGCGTGCAGCCGGCGCTTCGACTTTCAGGGTCTTGTTGGTGGAGGCGGTGGAAACGCCTAAAGCGTCCGGAGTCAGCACTTCGAGAGGCTTCTTCTTGGCTTTCATGATGTTTGGCAGAGACGCGTAGCGCGGCTCGTTCAAACGCAGGTCGGTGGTGACGATGGCCGGCAGTTTCAGGGAAACTGTCTGCGCGCCGCCGTCGATTTCGCGAGTCACGGCAACGCTGTCGCCGCTGATTTCGACTTTCGAAGCGAACGTGCCCTGACCGTAGCCGCTCAATGCAGCGAGCATCTGGCCAGTCTGGTTGTTGTCGCTGTCGATGGCTTGTTTGCCAAGGATCACCAGCTGAGGCTGTTCCTTGTCGACAACGGCCTTCAGCAGCTTGGCAACGGCCAGGGAAGTCAGGTCTTCGGCCGACTCGACGAGGATGGCGCGGTCGGCACCCAGAGCCAGCGCGGTGCGCAGTTGCTCTTGAGCGGTGGACGGGCCGACGGAGACGACGACGATTTCAGTCGCAACACCTTTTTCTTTCAGGCGTACGGCTTCTTCCACGGCGATCTCGCAGAACGGGTTCATCGACATCTTGACGTTGGCAAGATCGACGCCGGAATTGTCCGCCTTGACGCGAACCTTGACGTTGTAATCCACAACGCGTTTGACAGCTACAAGAACCTTCATGGATTCCTCGTTACTCTCCGGTGAAAAGAAAGTCGCCTAGGCGAACCTGGCGGTTGATGCTCATCGGGCGCAAGGGCACCTCCAAAAACGCCGGCAAAGGTGTCAAGTGACCATCGCTCATGACCTGGATGACCATTCGTCAGTAGTGACTGACGAGTCATTCAACATCGCGGCGTGTAAACTGCGCATCAAACCCGCGCAGCGCATCACTCTCTACTGCCATCGCCCTGTCTTTAGAGGTGCTCTTGAAACCAACTGCCAGCCTACGGCGAGCGCAAAACCGCCCGTATCTTGACCGGAACGCCTATTCCGGTCAATACGCCAAAATGGCCGTTCATAAGGCGCGTGACTTTGATTTCTCTGGCTTTGAGCCAATTCAAACAAACGTTTGTATTGGACGCTGAGAGTGGTGTAGATATAATGCGCCACCCAAAGAGAAAGGTGGTCAATCGATTGTCCGCTTTCGGCGTTGCGCCGGAATTCATGGATGCGACACCCAACCTCCAAATTAGAAAAAAAACTGTTGAGCCTTGAGTAGGAGATAACCTGTGGAACGCGAATACATGGAATTCGACGTGGTCATCGTCGGTGCCGGCCCCGCTGGTCTTTCCGCCGCCTGCCGCTTGAAGCAGAAGGCCGCCGAAGCCGGTAAGGAAATCAGCGTCTGCGTGGTCGAAAAAGGCTCCGAAGTCGGTGCTCACATTCTGTCCGGTGCCGTGTTTGAACCACGCGCCCTGAACGAACTGTTCCCGGACTGGAAAGCACTCGGCGCGCCGCTGAACACCCCCGTCACCCGTGACGACATCTTCGTGCTGAAGAACGCTGAAAGCGCGCAGAAAGTTCCAGACTTCTTTGTGCCCAAGACCATGCACAACGAAGGCAACTACATCATCTCCCTGGGCAACCTGTGCCGCTGGCTGGCCCAGCAGGCCGAGAACCTGGGCGTGGAAATCTACCCGGGCTTCGCCGCTCAGGAAGCGCTGATCGACGAGAACGGCGTGGTGCGCGGGATCATCACCGGTGACCTGGGCGTGGACCGCGAAGGCCATCCGAAAGAAGGCCTGTACACCCCGGGCATGGAACTGCGTGGCAAATACACACTGTTCGCCGAAGGTTGCCGTGGCCACATCGGCAAGCAACTGATCAAGCGCTTCAACCTCGACAGCGATGCCGACGCCCAGCACTACGGCATCGGCCTGAAGGAAATCTGGGAAGTCGACCCGGCCAAACACCAGCCAGGCCTGGTGGTGCACACCGCCGGTTGGCCGATGGACATCATGGGCACCGAGAACACCGGTGGCTCGTTCCTCTATCATCTGGAAAACAACCAAGTCGTCGTCGGCCTGATCGTCGACCTGTCCTACAGCAACACCTACCTGTCGCCGTTCGACGAGTTCCAGCGCCTCAAGCATCACCCGGTGCTCAAGCAGTACCTGGAAGGCGGCAAGCGCATCAGCTACGGCGCCCGCGCGATCTGCAAGGGTGGCCTGAACTCGCTGCCGAAGATGGTCTTCAAGGGCGGCGCGCTGATCGGTTGCGACCTCGGCACCCTGAACTTCGCCAAGATCAAGGGCAGCCACACCGCGATGAAGTCCGGCATGCTCGCCGCTGAATCCGTGGCCGAAGCACTGTTCGCTGAAAAGGACGGCAGCGAAGAGCTGACCACTTACGTCGACGCGTTCAAGAAGAGCTGGCTCTACGACGAACTGTTCGCCAGCCGCAACTTCGGCCCGGCGATCCACAAGTTCGGCGCCATCGTGGGTGGCGGCTTCAACTGGCTGGACCAGAACATCTTCGGCGGCAAACTGCCGTTCACCCTGCACGACACCAAGCCGGATTACGCTTGCCTGAAACTGGCGGCCGACTGCAAGAAGATCGACTACCCGAAACCGGACGGCAAGATCAGCTTCGATAAACTGAGTTCGGTGTTCATCTCCGGTACCAACCACGAAGAAGAGCAGCCGTGCCACCTGAAGCTGACCGATCCGAGCATCCCGATCAGCAAGAACCTGCCGCTGTACGATGAGCCGGCACAGCGTTACTGCCCGGCCGGCGTGTATGAAGTGATCACCAAGGAAGACGGCGAGAAGCGCTTCCAGATCAACGCCCAGAACTGCGTTCACTGCAAGACCTGCGACATCAAGGACCCTGCACAGAACATCACCTGGGTGACGCCGGAAGGCGCTGGCGGCCCGACTTACCCGAACATGTAAGCCGACCGCTGAACATCAAGGCTCCCGAATGGGGGCCTTTTTGTTGCCTGACATTTATGCAACAACACAAACCCCCTGTGGGAGCGAGCCTGCTCGCGAAAGCGTCCCGTCAGTCGACACTGGCATTAACTGACAGATTGCTTTCGCGAGCAGGCTCGCTCCCACAAGGGTTGCTGCGTGAAGTCAGATTTTGGCGCCCAGTTCCGCCGACAATCGAGCAGTAACACCCTTGATCAACGGAATCAGCTCGGCCATTTTTTCCAGCGGCATGTACGGCACGGTACTGGCGATGCTGATGCCGGCAACGATGCGCTTGCTGGCATCGCGCACCGGCGCCGCCACGCAACGGATCGACGGCTCGTTGTCTTCCAGGTCGAAGGCATAACCGCCGGCCACATACTCGACCATGCGCTGCTCGAACTGCTCCCAGGATTGCTCCGGGTGCTGCGGCCAGAACTGGTTTTTCCCACCCACCGGCAGGCTGACTTCGTACAGGCGCTGCCACTCTTGCGGCGAATCGTCGAGCATCAGCGCCTTGCCGATCCCGGTGCGCGCCAGCGGCATGCGATGACCGACCCGCGAACGCATTTCCGGACCATTGCGCCCCGGGTTCTTGTGCAGGTACAGCACTTCGTCGCCTTCACGGATCGCCAGATGAATGGTGTCGCCGGTCAACGCCGACAACTCATCCAGATACGGACCCGCCAGGGTCACCAACGGCAATTCTTCACGGGCCTGAAAGCCCAACTCGATCAGCTTCGGCCCCAGCAGATAACCGACTTGCGGCACCACCCGCAGGTAACGCTCATCCACCAGGCAACTGGCCAGGCGATGGGTGGTGCTGCGCGTGGTGCCGATCAGCCGGGCGATTTCCTTGAGGTCGCGGGCGCCGCTGGCCACGGCATGAACCACACCCAAACCGCGAAGCAGGGTCTGGGTGCCGGTCGGTGCGGCGTCCTTGGCGATTTTTGGGGCGTCTTCCTGCATATCCAGCCTTTACCGTTGAGCGTGTGAACGGGCGGCATTATGGTCGCCCGCGTGCCACGACTACAACTTGATGCGCTCGACCTTGCCCACCAGCAAGATGTAGGACAGTGCACCGATCAACGCCAACACCGAGATGTAGGTGATCGCCGGGGCAAAGGAATCACCCGTGGCGAGAAAGCCGATCACGATCGGCGTGGCAATCGCCGACAGGTTGCCGATGAAGTTGAACACCCCGCCGGTCAGCCCGAGCAAACGCGCCGGGGCGAGCGTCGACACCAGTGACCAGGTGATCGACGCCAGGCCGTTGCCGAAGAATGCCAGTGCGAGGAAGGCAATCACCAGCGGCGTCGACTCAACGAAATTGGCGCCGATGATCGAGGTGGAAATCAGCAAGCCGCTGATGATCGGCAACTTGCGGGCGAAACCTACCGTGTAACCGCGACGGATCAAAAAGTCCGAGAAGAAACCGGAACACAGCACACCGATAAACGCGGCGAGAAACGGCAGCGACGCCAACAGGCCGGATTTGATGAAGTCCATGCCGCGATATTTCACCAGGTAGGTCGGGAACCACGTCAGGAAAAACCACAGGGTCGAGTTGAGGCAGAACTGGCCGAGGTAGATGCCCCAGAGTTTGCGCTTGGTCAGGACAATGCCAAGGTCGGTCCAGCTGAATTTGGCTTTGACCTTGGCCTGCTCGGCCTGGATATCCACCAACCCGCCGCCCTCGCGGATCAGGTCGATCTCCGCCTGATTGGCGCCTTTGAAGTCCCGTGGTTCGCGATACACCGCGTACCAGATCACTGCCCACAGAATGCCTACCGCGCCGGTGGTGACGAATACCATGTGCCAACCGAATTCGTGCTGCAGCCAAGCCAGCACCGGTGTCAGGAAGGCCAGGCCGACGAATTGCCCGGAGGTGTAGAAACCGATGGCCGTGGCACGCTCGCGCTCGGGGAACCAAGTGGTGACCACGCGGCTGTTGATCGGATAGGCCGGTGCCTCCAGGGCACCGACCGCCATGCGCAGCACGAACAGCGCGATGAAGCTGCCAGCGAAGCCGAGCATCACGGTGGCAATCGACCACAGCAACAGCGCTGCCGTGTAAAGGATGCGTGGCGGGACCCGGTCTACCAGCCAGCCACCGGGGATCTGCATGGCGGCGTAAGTCCAGCCGAAGGCAGAGAAGATCAGGCCGACATGAATCGGGTCGATGCCCAGGTCACTGGTCAATGCCGGGGCGGCAATCGACAGGTTGCTGCGGTCCAGGTAGTTGATCACCACGGTGATGAACAACAGCACCATGATGAAAAAACGCTTGCGGCTGGGCGTCACCAACGACGCCTGCCCGGTGAGGGTTTGCGGTTGCATGGGGGGTGCCTCTTCTTATGGTTATTGAGGTCGAAAACCGGGATAACGCAGATCTCACTGTGCATGGAGATCAAACTGTGGGAGCGAGCCTGCTCGCGAATGCTGTGTGTCAGGCAACATCAATGTTGAATGCACCATCGTCTTCGCGAGCAGGCCCGCTCCCACAGGGTTCAGTGGTGTGTCAGTGACTCACCACTCGGCAAAACTGCCATCGGCATGGCGCCAGATCGGGTTGCGCCAGCGGTGGCCGATGGCGGCGCGTTCGATCACGTATTCCTCGTTGATCTCGATGCCCAGGCCCGGGCCGTTCGGGATCTTCACGAAGCCCTGGTCGTAGTCGAACACCCGTGGGTCTTTCACGTAGTCGAGCAGGTCGTTGCTCTCGTTGTAATGGATGCCCAGGCTCTGCTCCTGGATGAATGCGTTGTAGCAAGCTGCGTCCAGTTGCAGGCAAGCCGCCAGGGCAATCGGCCCCAACGGGCAATGCAGCGCCAGCGCCACGTCGTAGGCTTCGGCCATGTTGGCGATCTTGCGGGTTTCGGTGATGCCACCGGCGTGGGACGCATCCGGCTGGATGATGTCGACGTAGCCTTCGCTGAGCACGCGCTTGAAATCCCAGCGCGAGAACAGGCGCTCACCGAGGGCAATCGGTGTGTTGGTCAGTGGTGCCAGCTCTTTCAGCGCTTCGTAGTTTTCGCTGAGCACCGGCTCTTCGATGAACATCAGTTTGTACGGATCGAGTTCCTTCATCAGCACCTTGGCCATGGGTTTGTGCACCCGGCCATGGAAGTCCACGCCGATGCCGACGTTCGGGCCGACGGCATCGCGCACGGCGGCGACGTTGGCCAGGGCCTGGTCGACTTTGTCGAAGGTGTCGAGGAATTGCAGTTCTTCGGTGCCGTTCATTTTCACCGCAGTGAAACCGCGATCGACCGCTTCTTTGGCTGCACGCGCCGTGTCCGCCGGGCGGTCGCCGCCGATCCACGAATACACGCGAATCTTGTCCCGCACCTGACCACCGAGCAGGTCGCTGACCGACACGCCCAGCGCCTTGCCCTTGATGTCCCACAAGGCCTGGTCGATACCGGCCAGGGCGCTCATGTGGATCGCACCGCCACGGTAGAAGCCGCCGCGATAGAGCACGGTCCAGATGTCTTCGATATTGCGTGGGTCTTTGCCAATCAGGTAGTCGGACAATTCTTCGACGGCAGCGGCAACGGTGTGGGCGCGACCTTCGACCACGGGCTCACCCCAACCGGTTACACCCTCGTCGGTTTCGACCTTGAGGAAGCACCAGCGTGGCGGAACGATGAAGGTGGTCAGTTTGGTGATTTTCATCTTTGGCTCTCTTATTGGATGCAGCGCTCGCAGCGCCAAAAAGTCTTAGCGAAGGGCTTTCCAGGCAGCGACATAGGCCTTGGCATTGGCCGCCACCTGCTCCGGGGTCATGCCCGGCTTGAACAGACCGGAGCCGAGACCGAAACCTTTGACGCCGGCGTCGATAAACTCCTGCATGTTGTCCGGGGTAATGCCACCGACCGGCGCCAGGATCGTCCCGGCCGGCAGCACCGCCAGCCAGGCCTTGACGACTGCCGGCCCCATTTGCTCGGCCGGGAACAGCTTGAGGATGTCTGCGCCTTCGGCCAACGCCGCGAAGGCTTCGGTCGGCGTGGCAACACCGGGCGATAGAGACAGCCCCACCGCTTTCGCCGCACGCAGGACCTTAGGGTCGCTGTGGGGCATGACGATCACCTGGCCCCCCGCCGCTTTCACCTGTTCGACCTGTTCCGGCGTCAGCACCGTGCCGGCACCGATCAGGCAATCGGCAGGCAAGGTACTGCGCAGGATGCGGATACTGTCGTACGGTTCAGGGGAATTGAGCGGCACTTCGATGACGCGGAATCCGGCGGCGTACAGGACTTCGCCGATAGCGGCAGCTTCCTGTGGACGCAAGCCGCGCAGGATCGCGATCAGGCCGTTTTGCGCCAGCGCTTGTTTGAGCATGTCAGACCTCCAGGCAGGTTTAACGGGATGCGGTGGACGTGACCAGACCGGCGGCGAGCGCCAGTTGCCACAATCCGCGTTCGGTGGCCTGTTCGGCCAGGGTCACCCGGGTAAAACCGCAGGCGTCGAGCGCACGGCGGTAGCGGGCACAAAGTTGGGTATTGCCGATAAGGATGATCGACGGCAGGTGCACGCTGTTGCGCCGACGCCGCTGGACATTGGCCAGGGCCGACAACTCGTGGCCGATCAGCAGGCCGGACAGGTAGTCCGCCTGAGCGGTGGCGCTCAATTCGCCGGTCAGGCCCAGGCTACGGACGCTGAACAGCGTCGACAGCGGACCGGTTTCACCGTCCGCCGACAACGCGACCTGCACGCCACGATCAAACGCATCGCCATCGAAAGACCCGCCACGCTGCTGGGTGCGCCCGAGAATGCTGTGCTCGCTGAGCACGGCGAAGACTTCGCCGGTCATGAAGGTATCGAAATGCACAATGCAGCCGTCGGCCACTTCCACCCATTTCGAATGACTGCCCGGCAGGCCAATCAGCAGGTCCGCGCTCGCCTCGCCCGGCAGGTTTTGCAGCACACCGAGCACCTGGGTTTCTTCGCCGCGCATCACGTTCGGCAGACGTGAACGCTCGATGACGCCGGGCACGATGTGCACATCGACGCCGCGCAGGCTGCGCGCGGTTTGCAAGGAAGTGCCGAGCGTGGCGACGTTCGCCGGCGTGTCGCGGTAGGCCGCTTCGCACCAGCCCTGGGCGCTGCCGACCATGCCACAGGCAATCACCGGTAATTGCGGCTGGGCATCAAGCCAGTCCCCGCATGCCTCATCGAAAGCCAGTTCAAAACCGTTGGTGCATTCCCGGCCGCCAATGATTCGCGGTGTCTTGGGCAACTGCATGATCCCCGACGCCAGCGAACGCTGTTCGAGCACCTGCCCGTCTTCAGCCAGTTTGTAAGCACGTAATGAGGTTGTCCCCCAGTCGAGCGCGATCAATTGCGCCTGCATCGCTTCACCTGTTTTGGTTATTGGCAGTGAGTGAGCAGGACTATAAACCCGGACGCCGGAAAATCTCAATATATAAATACACATCCCATATATTGAGACATAGACAAAAAAAACCACCGCCTACGGTAGCTCCCTGGAATGCATTCCCCTGCAGGAGCTAGCTTGCTAGCGATGGTCGTCAACGATAAAGCGGAAAACCTGACACCCCGTGGTGCTTTCGATTTCTTCGCGAGCAGGCTCGCTCCTACAGGGGATACGGCTCAACGGCCCTCGGCGAACTCGCGCAATACTTTCCCATCCATCCGATACCGAACCCACTCCTCCTGCGGCTGCGCCCCCAGGGATTTGTAGAAGTCGATGGCCGGCGTATTCCACTCCAGCACGCTCCACTCGAAACGGCCGCAGTCGTTGGCGCAGGCGATTTTCGCAAGATGCCGCAGCAGAGTCTTGCCCGCGCCACCGCCGCGCTGTTCCGGCGTGATGTAAAGGTCTTCGAGGTACAGGCAATTGCTACCCAGCCAGGTGGAATAGCTGAAGAAGAACACCGCGAAACCGATGGCTGCACCTTCGCGCAGGCAGATCAGGCCATGGGCGGTGGCGCCTTCGCTGAACAGGCTGCGCTCGATATCGGCAACGCTGGCGATGACTTCATGGCGGGCACGTTCGTAGTCGGCCAGTTCAGTGATGAACGCGAGGATTTGCGGTGCATCACTGGGGGTCGCCGGGCGGATTTCGATCGTCATGGACGTGCCTTGTCAAAAGTGGAAAACGCCATACTAAGGCGACGCGATATTTGTGGCGAGGGGGCAGAGGCTTCACTCCGGTCGCCACTAACCCTGGCATCGATAACCTTGGACCTGACATTCGGGCACTGCGTGGTTAGATAGAGGCGCTGCTCACTCATCCGGTCAAGGAACCGCGTCATGTCTACCGCAACACCCCCTGTCTCAAGCAAGTTGTTCGGCCTGTTTTGCCTCGCCAGTTACCTGTTGTCGTTGTCCTACGGCTCGACCTTCCTACTGTCGCTGTTGATCAGCGCGCGTGGCGGCAACGAACACGACGCTGGCAGTGTGATTTCGGCGGCGATGCTCAGCACCTTTGCGGCGGTGATCGTTTCCGGTCATTTGTCCGATTTGCTCGGTGCCGCCCGGTCGGTGGCGCTGTTCGGTGTGTTGCTGGTAGCGGCTAGCCTGGGCTTCGCCCTGACCCCGGGTTTCGGCCATCTACTGTTGTTTTTCGGTCTGCTGCTGGGCCTGGGTTGGGGCGTGTTCTACACCCTCGGGCCGATCATCGTGGCAAGCCTGGTAACCCCCGCACAGCGCGCCAGATACTTCGCCCTGTTGTCGGGCAGCATGATGACCGGGATCGGCAGTGGCCCGCTGCTCGGCCGCGCGGCGAGTGCCCTCGGGTATCCGGTGACCGCTGCGTTTTATCTGGCGGCGCTGGCCAGCCTGATCGGTGTGCTGCTGTTCTGGCGGCTGCAGCGGAGATTGAATCAGGCCCCCCTGCAATCGGGCAGCGTGTCGCGGATTTCGTGGCGTGCCGCGGGTCAGGTGCTGTCGTCCAGGGCTGTCTTCCCGATCATCATGGTCGGTCTTGGCGGCTGCGTGTTCGGCGGGCTGTCGAGCTTTCAAACCAGTTATGCCGCAGCGCACTCGCTCGACTACTCGCTGTTCTTCCTCGGCTTCATGAGCGCGGCGATCAGTGGCCGGATGCTGGTTGCCGGATTCGTGGTCAAGCGCGACCCATTGCGTGCCTCGTGCCTGCTTTCGGGGCTGATGCTGGCGTCGATCGTCATGTTCGGTTTTGTCGTCGACAGCAGCTTCAGCTACGTGCTCGCAGCGGTAATGCTCGGGATCGGTTACGGCCTGACCTACTCGGTGATCAACGGCCTGGCCGCCAATGAGGCGCCGACCGGCACCACCGCGCAATCCTTGCTGCTGTTCAGCCTGTCGTACTTCATCGGAGTGTTCGGCTTTCCCATGCTGGCCGGGAAAATCATCGTCGAGCAAGGGATGGCCACACTGCTGCTCACCGTGCTGGCGGTTGCTGCGCTCAACTGGCTGATCACCGCAGGCCGATTGATCTGGCGAAGGGTTGCAGCGGTCAGGGCATTGGCGCAGGCCTGAGCCGCCCGTCGCTAACAACGCACCTATCCCGGTCGAGGACGGACTAATCAGGTAAGGACTCTACCCGTTGGAGACAACACCATGATCCTGTCCAGGTTGACCGCCCTCGCCCTCACCGCCCTGCTGTCTTGTGCCTCGTTCGCCGGGACCCTCGGCTCGAGCACCGGCCCGACCAATCCGGTGGAAAAGCCCAGGGCGCCGGCCATCCAGAGTGCCCCCGGCATGAACACCGATGGCACCACCATCGACCACAACCTGCCTCCGTCCACCGGTACCGACCCGCGCACCCAGGGCAATGACATGGGGCGTCAGGGCGGGGCGGATTTGCCGGACAAAAAAACGCCCGCCAGCGGTGGTCTCGGCTCAAGCACCACCGAAGACGAGGACAGCAATATCAGCCAATAGTGAAGCCAGGAGAAATGTACTGAAGCTAATGGCCCCTTCGCGAGCAAGCCCGCTCCCATAGGGTTTTGCGTCAGGGTTCGAGACCGATGGGGAAAAACTCTCCACCACTCCACACGCCTAACCAACGCTGGCCGTCGATCTCGCGACTCACCGCCAGCTCTACCAGTTGGTAGAACACATTGCGGTGAATCAACGCCTCAAGATTGCTGCGCACATGGACGTAAGGGGCTGGCTCCTGCGTGTGGGGATCGATCACTACGCGCAGCGGATGCTCCGCACCGGCCTCGGTGGTTTCATCGACGTTGGTGGTAAAGCGCAACACCTGCGCCTCACCCTCGCCTTCCACGTCCACCGCAATCGCCACGAACGGCGCATCGTCGACTTTGATGCCGACCTTTTCCACCGGGGTAATCAGGAAATAATCATCGCCGTCGCGGCGAATGATGGTGGAGAACAGTTTGACCATCGGCTTGCGCCCGATCGGCGTGCCCAGGTAATACCAGGTGCCGTCCCGGGCGATGCGCATGTCGATGTCACCGCAGAAATCGGGGTTCCACAGGTGCACCGGCGGCAAGCCTTTGGTCTTGGGGATCTGCCCCAGCAAGTCGTTGGCTTTTTGCGGGCCACTCATGGCGTTCTCCTTGAAGTTACTGGTCGCTGAGCCCCAGCAGGCCGCGCGCATACTGCTCCAGCGGCGGGCCCATCAGGTCTTCGGGTTTTTTATCGTGGAACGTCAGTAAACCGCCACGACTCTTGATGGTCGCAGTATCAATCAAATATTGGGTGCTGGTCTCGATCAACATGATCTGAATCATACCGCTGTCGATGCCGAGGCGATCCAGGGCTTCCTGATCCAGCCATTCGTCCGAGTTGCCGATACGGTCGTCAGACTTGGCAAATCGGGTGTAGAGCAGATAGTGCGCACCGGCGGCACGGGCTTCGCCCATGGCCTGGTCGAGGCCTTCCGGCGTGCGGGCACGGCGGACCATCGGGAAGTATTCGATGAAGCCATCGAACGCGACTTCGGCAATCACGTTGGGCCGTGGGTAAACGGCGCTGCCCGGCGGCATGAAAGCGCCCTGGGCGATGTAGACGAACGAATCCGGTTGAATGCGCAGGTTGTTTACGCGACGGCTGTCGCTGTGATCGAGCAACCCCGCATCGCTCATATGGTAACGAGTCCCTTCGGCCATATCGCTGACGTTCATGCAGCCACCAAGTGCCAAAACGGCCAGCAGCAAAACCAGGCTACGCATCCTATCCTCCAGAGGCCGGTGTCGGAAAACCGGCGAATGGCCGTAGGATGCAGCTTCCGCGCCAGCTCAAGTTGATCGTTGCCTGATCAAACGCAATCGCGGGCAAGCCACGCTCCCACAGGATTTACGCACATTCTTGTGGAAGCGTGGCTTGCCCGCGATGAGGCCGGATCAGCCGCCGATAATCTTCATGACAGTCGCGCCGCCGGAGAACGCTACTTCCTGCTTGTCCCCCAAGGCTTTCACCAGGAGTCTCTGCAAGGCCGGCAGCGCCTGGTGGCGCGGTTTGTCCAGCAGGTCGCCGATGTAATGGCGATTGCTCGACGACAGGCAGCCATGCAGCCACCCGGTGGAAGACAAGCGCAGTCGCGAGCAGGTCCGGCAGAACGGCACACTTTCGTTGGCGATCACGCCGAAGTAACCCTGGCCGGGAATTTCATAACGAACCGCCGTTGCATCGACCGGGGCATCGGCCTGCAGATATTCATAGCGCTCGCCGATCAGGCTCAGCAATTGCTGGAGGCTGACGAACTGCTGCAAAAACGCATTGGAATCGTTGGCCAGGTGGCCCATGCGCATCAGCTCGATGAAGCGCAGTTCATAACCGCGCTCCAGGCAGTAGTCGAGCAGCGGCATCACTTGATCAAGGTTCTGTCCACGCAGCGGCACCATGTTGACCTTGATCTTCATGCCGGCCGCACTGGCCTCGCTCATGCCGTCGAGCACGGTGGCCAGGTCGCCGCCCCGGGCAATGCCGCGGAACGCACTGGCGTCGAGGGTATCGAGGGAAACGTTGAGGCGCCGAATGCCGGCGTTCACCAGCAGCGGCAGTTTCTTCGCCAGCAACTGGCCATTGGTGGTCAGGCTGATGTCTTCCAGGCCCATCTTCCCGACCGCTGTCATGAACGCTTCGAGTTTCGGGCTGACCAGCGGCTCGCCGCCAGTAATGCGCAGACGCTCGATCCCGGCCGCTTCAATCAGATAAGCCACACCGCGCGCCATCGCTTCGGCCGACAATTCATCCTGCGCAGCCACCAGCCGCTTGCCGTTGGGCACGCAGTAGGTACAGGCGTAATTGCAGGCAGAGGTCAGACTGATTCGCAAGTTGCGAAAACGCCTGCCTTGACGGTCAACGATCATGGTCACTCCGGCGGAAGAATATCGGGCCGCTAAAACTTGACTCAGAAATCAAGTTTTAGCAAGTCCTCTACCTGAGTATATTCCTGCGGTACTGCGCCAAGTAGCGAAATCATGGCGCAATAAGGCAACTGAATGGCTCAGCTGCCGGAAGTGTCGGTGTCGCGCTTGCGTTTGTTGCCCATGCGCACGCCGATGTCCATCAGGAACTGGAAGAAACCTTCCTGATCTTCCAGCACATTGCTCCAGAACGGCGAGTGATACAGCGCGACGGCGCCGTGCACCAGTGCCCAGGACGCGCAGTAGTGGAAGTAAGGTGGCACGTCTTCCAGCTTGCCTTCGCTGATCCGGCCCTTGATCAGCAGGGTCAGGCGTTCGAAGTTCGAGGCACGGATCTTGTGCAGCTCCTCGATCATCTCCGGCACCTGGTTGCCCTTGACCACTTTCTCTTCGAGGCGGTCGAACAGGCGATAGCGTTGCGGATCGCGCATGCGGAATTCGAAGTAGGCCCGGGACAGGGCTTCCTTGTCCTTGTCGACATCGGCCGAATGCAGCAGTGCGTTCAAATCGCGCTCGTAGTCGAGCATCAGGCGCAGATAGATTTCCGCCTTGGATTTGAAGTGCTTGTAGATCGTGCCTTTGCCGATACCGACGGCATCAGCAATCATCTCGACGGTGACACTGTCTTCACCTTGTTCGAGGAACAGCTTAAGCGCGGTATCGAGAATTTCCTGCTCGCGGCGACGAAACTCACGGACCTTACGAGGTTCTTTATGCATAAGAAAAGGTCTGTCGGGGTCAAAATTCGAAGCCGCGTATTATGCCTAACTTACGCAAAAATGCACGGATCATCCGACCATATCTGCGCTTTCCGGTCATTCCGCGCACGATTGCCGGTTGATGAGAACTCTTCCGAAGCGCATGTATTCCAAATTTGTTTAAAAACCCTGACCAGCAAACTGGACGAGGCGCAATCCTGATCAATACTTGAACTGTCGGCGGGGCATCTCCCCCAAGTGTCACGCCGATATTGGTACCAACGGACCGCGTGCCATTGTTTTACTCCTAATGGTCTTAACCCGGATTCACCCCCCAGAACCCGGGTTTTTTTTGCCTGCGATTTAACCTTTTACGTGCGCCAGCGGGAACAGCCGCTTGAAATTGGCCGTGGTCTGCTCGGCAAACCGCTCGTAGGGTTCACCGCGCAACATTGCCAGAAATTCCGCTACTTCACGCACGTACTGCGGCAGGTTTGGCTTGCCGCGATGGGGAATCGGCGCCAGGTAGGGCGAATCGGTTTCCACCAGCAACCGGTCGGCCGGCACCTTGCTGGCCACGTCACGCAACGCATCGGCATTGCGAAAAGTGACAATCCCGGACAAGGAAATGTAATAGCCCATGTCCAGCGCGGCCTTCGCCATTTCCCAGTCTTCGGTAAAGCAGTGCAATACGCCCGCCTGGGGCAGTGCCGCTTCGCGCAGCAAGTCCAGGGTATCGGTGCGGGCCCCACGGGTGTGGATGATCACCGGCTTTCCAGTCTGCTGCGCCGCTTGCAGGTGCAGGCGAAAGGACTCCTGCTGCAACTGCGCCGCTTCCGGCTCGTAGTGGTAATCGAGGCCGGTTTCGCCGATGGCGACCACCCGCGGGTGATTGAGCTCCTGCAACAGCCAGTCCAACGCCGGCGCGGCACCGGGCTGTACATCCAGAGGGTGCACGCCCACCGAGCAGTCGACGTCGTCATAACGTTCGGCCAGGGCTTTGACGTCGGCCGCGTTGTCCGCGCTGACACCGATACACAGAAAGTGCCCTACCCCGCGCTGCCGGGCGGCATCCAGGGCAGCATCCAAGGAGCCGTCGTGGGCGGCCAGGTCGAGGCGATCGAGGTGACAATGGGAATCTACGAGCATAAAGGGCTGCAACTTACATCGAATGGGTGGGACGGTCGGGTGTACTGATAGATTCTAGGCGCAGACAGTCATCTTTGGGCAGGCAACGACGCCCATTGCACCAGCAAGGCCTCCAGCAGCAAGGCCGGATTGAGGTTGGCCTTGCTCAAGACTTTCTGTCGCTGGGCGAGAATCCAGTCCTGAATATCGAGGACTTTGCCCTGGGCGGTTTTCTGCGCCAGGTATTGCACGACCTTGCGCATGTCGGCCAGGCCGAGGCCGGCCTCGTCCTGGGTCAATTGATAACGCAGGATCAGGCTCGACCAGTCGCAGAACCAATCGAACAGACGCAACATCGGAATGTTTTTCCATTCTTCGGCCAGTTGCGTCGGCGACTGCTGTTGCTTGAGGAGTTTCTTCACCCCTTCCACGACTTGCATGCGCTGCTCACGCACGCCTTGGGCCTGGAGATTGACCGCCGCCAGTGGCGAACCTGCGGCCAGCGTCAGCAACTCGACGCGCTCCTCTTCGGAACATTCCGGCAACGCCTGGGCAAGCCATTTCAAGCTCATGGCCTCGCCCGGCAGCGGACAGGCCTGCTGCACGCAGCGACTCTTGATGGTGGGCAGCAAACGGCTCGGCTGATGGCTGACCAGCAACAAAACCGTATCGCCGGACGGCTCTTCGAGGCTCTTGAGCAAGGCGTTGGCGGCGTTGATGTTCATCGACTCGACCGGCTCGATCAGCACCACTTTGCGCCCGCCCAACTGCGCGGTCTGCACCACGAAACCGACCAGATCGCGAACCTGATCGACCTTGATCGCCTTGTCGGCTTCCTCCGGTTCAAGGATGTAGTTATCCGGGTGGCTGCCAGCCTTCAGCAGCAGACAGGATTTGCATTCGCCGCAAGCCTCCAGCGCCGTCGGGCGCTGGCACAGCAAGCTGGCCATCAGGCGCTCGGCCAGTGCCCGCTTGCCGATCCCGGCCGGGCCATGCAGCAGGTAGGCGTGCGCATGCTGCGCGCGACCCGCCAGGTGCTGCCAGAGGTTTTCCTGCCACGGATAGGCCTCAGCCACGGTTCAACTCCAGCAGGCGCGGCAACAAGGCATCCAGCGATTGCTGAACCTGTGCCAACGGTTGGGCCGCATCGACCAGCACATAACGCGCCGGATCCGCCTTGGCCCGCGTGAGGAACGCATGGCGTACGGCATCGAAAAAGGTCCGGCCTTCAAGTTCGAAGCGATCCAGGCGGCCACGTGCGCTGGCGCGGGCCAGGCCGACCTCGACAGGCAGATCGAAAATCAGTGTCAGGTCCGGGCGCAGATCGCCTTGAACGAAGGTTTCCAGAGCCGCGATGCGCTCAAGCGACAAGCCACGGCCGCCGCCCTGGTAGGCATAAGTCGAATCGGTAAAACGATCACACAAGACCACGGCACCGCGGGCCAGCGCCGGGCGAATCACTTCAGCCAGGTGCTGGGCGCGCGCCGCAAACACCAACAGCAACTCGGTATCCGGGTTCATGACTTCGTCGACGGGAGCCAACAACACCTCACGGATGCGCTCGGCCAACGGCGTGCCCCCAGGCTCGCGGGTCAGCACCACCTCGATGCCGGCGGCGCGCAGGCGCTCGGCCAGGTATTCGCGATTGGTGCTCTTGCCGGCGCCTTCCGGGCCTTCCAGAGTAATAAACAAGCCAGTCACAGGCAGTCCTTAGTCAGAGTCATTGCGGGCTTTTCGGTGCGCTTGCATCGGGTTCCGGTGTTTCAGGAGCTGGCGCAGGATCTTGCGCCGGCACTTGCGGCAGCGCCTCGGGAGCGGTGTTCGGTGAAGCGGCCGGGATCGGTGCCAACTCCTGCGAAGCCTTGGCCTCCTGCGTACCGTTTTGCTCAGTCTGGGTCGGCGCAGTCTCTGGCGTGGCAGTGGGCGCCGGGCTGGAGCGGTAATCGGCGCGACGCTTGAGCTGGAACTCCTTCACGGCATTGTTGTGGGCATCCAGGTCATCGGAGAACACGTGAGTGCCATCACCGCGCGCCACGAAGTAGAGGCTGTTGCCCTCCACCGGATTGAGCGCCGCATGGATGGCTTCGCGACCGACCATGGAAATCGGCGTCGGTGGCAGGCCCGCATTCATGTAGGTGTTATAGGGCGTCGATTCCTTGAGGTGAGCCCGGGTCAGCTTGCCGCTGTAGCGGTCGCCGAGGCCGTAGATCACCGTCGGATCGGTCTGCAGCAGCATGCCCATCGCCATCCGCCGTACAAACACGCCAGCAATTTGCCCGCGCTCCTGTGGTACGCCAGTCTCCTTCTCGACCAGCGAGGCCATGATCAGCGCTTGATAGGGTTCGGTGTACGGCGCATCTGCGGCGCGCTGCTCCCATTCATTGGCGAGTACTTCGTCGAGGCGGTCGTAGGCGGTTTTAAGCAGCTCGATATCGGACATGCCGCGCACGTAACGATAGGTGTCAGGGAAGAAGCGCCCTTCCGGAAAAATCCCGGTGTGGCCGAGCTTGTCCATGACCTGGCTATCGCTCAAACCGTCGAGGCCATGATCGAGTTTCTCTTCCTTGGCCAGCGCTGCGCGAACCTGGCGGAAATTCCAGCCTTCGACCAGGGTCAAGCTGTACTGAACCATTTCCCCGCGTTTCCACAGGTCAATCAGGCCTTCGACGGTCATGCCCGGCTTCATGCGGTATTCACCGCTGTGCAGGGGTTGTTTGGCGAGATTGAAGCGCCAATATACACGCAGCCAGAAGGCATCCTTGATGACGCCATTGGCTTCGAGTCGGTAGAAGGTGCGGGTCGGCGTGGTGCCCTTGGGCACATCCAGCAATTGTTCCTGGGCAATGTTCAGCGGCTGTACCAGCGCCGAATGAATTTTCCAGGCTGAAGCACCCATCAGCAGCCCTGCCAGAACCACTCCGGTTTCCAGCAGCAGCAAGAGTTTACGTCTCACGTATCAAGCATCCAGTAGCACACGGGCAATGGTTTGGAGTTTACGGGTGAGCGGCCCAACCGGCCAGTGAAGAGCAGCATAGGCACGCACCGGCCAGATACCATACACGCTGTTGCAGACAAAGACTTCGTCGGCCCATTGCAGCTGTTCGAGGGGGATATCGGTAATTTGCGTGGGGATTCCCAGCGACTTGGCCTGGAACAATAGTTCGGCACGCATCACGCCGGCCACGCCGCAGCGCTTGAGATCAGCCGTGATGAGCACACCGTCACGCACCAGGAACAGATTGCTGAACACGCCTTCGATCACGCGTCCGGCCTGATCGAGCATCAAGCCTTCGGCATGCTCGGTGTCCTGCCATTCGGCACGGGCGAGGACTTGTTCCAGTCGATTGAGGTGCTTGAGGCCGGCCAATAATGGCTGCCTGGACAATCGGGTGGAGCAAGGAAACAGACGAACACCCTGCTCGCCATGCGCGGCAGCATAGGTTGCAGGTGGATTGCCTTGCAGAATGCGTCGGGCCTGGGCCGAAGGATCGGGAGCGTAACCGCGCAGACCGTCGCCGCGGGTGAGAATGAGCTTAAGCACCCCGTCACCCAATGCGGCGGCGTAGGCCAGCAGTTCGCTGCGGATCAATTCCTGATCGGCAGCAAGCGCCAGACGCGAACAACCATCCGCCAGACGCGACAGATGCCGCTCCAGCAACACGGGCTGCCCGTTGCACACGGCGATGGTCTCGAACAGACCATCGCCATAAGCCAGGCCGCGATCCTTCAGCGACAGAGCGTCAGCCGGCTGACCGTCGACCCAGCTGTCCATCAGCCTGCGAACCGGCGGAACACCAGCGAGCCGTTGGTACCGCCAAAACCGAAGGAGTTGGACACGACCACATCGATATCCATGTTGCGCGCGGTGTGCGGCACGAAATCGAGATCGCAGCCTTCATCCGGCTCATCAAGGTTGATGGTCGGCGGCGCTACCTGGCTGTTGATCGCCAGCACGCTGAAGATCGCCTCGACCGCGCCCGCCGCACCCAGCAGGTGACCGGTCATGGACTTGGTGGAACTGACGGCCAGCTTGTAGGCATGCTCGCCGAACACCGACTTGATCGCATTGACTTCAGCGAGATCGCCTGCGGGAGTCGACGTGCCGTGGGCGTTGATGTACTGCACTTGATCGCCATTGATCTTCGCATCGCGCAGCGCATTGGTGATGCAGCGGGCAGCACCCGCGCCATCGGCTGGCGGCGAGGTCATGTGGTAGGCGTCGCCACTGGTACCGAAGCCGATCAGCTCGGCGTAGATGGTCGCACCACGGGCCTTGGCGTGTTCCAGTTCTTCCAGAACCAGCGCACCGGCACCATTGGACAGCACGAAGCCGTCGCGGCCCTTGTCCCATGGACGGCTGGCGCGGGTCGGCTCGTCGTTGCGGGTCGACAGCGCGCGGGAGGCACCGAAGCCGCCCATGCCCAGGCCGCAGGCCGCCATCTCGGCGCCGCCGGCAATCATCACGTCGGCTTCGTCGTACATGATGTTGCGGGCTGCCATGCCAATGCAGTGGGTACCAGTGGTACAGGCCGTGGCGATGGCGTAGTTAGGTCCCTGTGCCCCCAGATGGATCGACAGGAAACCGGAAATCATATTGATGATCGAGCCTGGCACGAAGAATGGGGAAATCCGTCGTGGGCCGGTCTCGTGCAGGGTGCGGCTGGTTTCTTCGATATTGGTCAGTCCGCCAATACCCGATCCCATGGCCACGCCGATGCGTTCGCGGTTGGCGTCAGTGACTTCCAGACCGGCGTTGCGCACCGCCTGAAAACCTGCGGCCAGACCGTATTGAATGAACAGGTCGAGCTTGCGGGCTTCCTTGACCGACAGGTATTCCTCGACATTGAAGTCCTTTACCGAGCCGCCAAAACGGGTGGAATAGGCAGAAAGGTCGGTGTGTTCGATCAGACCAATGCCACTGCGGCCAGCCAGAATGCCCTGCCAGCTGCTCGGCACATCCGTGCCCAGTGGCGACAACATACCCATACCGGTGACTACGACGCGTCTACGCGACACAGCACTCTCCTTTTTTCAAATGACGACTTTGCATCAGGCCTAAAGAAAAAACCGCACGCCATGATGGCAGTGCGGTTTTTCCATGACAGCGAGCAACGATTACAAACTATTACGCCTGGTGGCTAGTAACGTAGTCGATTGCAGCTTGTACAGTAGTGATCTTCTCGGCTTCTTCGTCAGGGATTTCGGTCTCGAATTCCTCTTCCAGAGCCATCACCAGCTCAACGGTGTCAAGGGAGTCGGCACCCAGGTCTTCAACGAAGGAAGCAGTGTTGACCACTTCTTCTTCTTTAACGCCCAGTTGCTCAGCAACGATTTTCTTGACGCGCTCTTCGATGGTGCTCATACCTTGTTTTCACTCCTAATGGACAAATTCAGGCAGCTGGCCAGTGGGTAAGTGTATAGAAAGGCTTTTCAGCTTTTCAACTGAAAGCTTCACTCCTCGAACCCGGTGACCCTCTGCCTATAAATAGATTGCAGCTTTATAACGGATTTTAGACAGCTCGTATGACATTTTTTTGAAGCAATCCGTCACATTTGAATTACATGTACATCCCGCCGTTCACCGGGATTGTAGCTCCGGTAACGTAAGCCGCACCGTCCGACGCAAGAAAAGCGACCACGGACGCGATCTCTTGAGCTTGCCCCAGACGACCCAGCGGAATCTGCGACTGCAAGGCTTCACGCTGCGCCTCGGGCAGTTCACGGGTCATATCAGTATCGATGAACCCTGGGGCCACCGAGTTTACCGTAATCGCACGCGAACCGACTTCACGCGCCAATGCACGGCTGAAACCTTCCAGACCGGCCTTGGCGGCAGCGTAGTTTACTTGGCCTGCGTTGCCCATGGCACCCACAACCGAACCAATACTGATAATTCGGCCCCAACGGGCTTTGGTCATGCCACGCAAAACGCCCTTGGACAGGCGGAACAGACTGTTCAGGTTGGTATCGACAACGTCGTGCCACTCGTCGTCTTTCATGCGCATCATCAGGTTATCGCGGGTGATACCGGCATTGTTGACCAGGATCGCCGGCGCACCGAACTGCTCCTGGATGCTCGCCAGGACCGCCGCCACGGACTCGTCACTGGTGACATTGAGTTCCAGGCCGGTGCCTTGAATACCGTTTTCCTTCAGGGTCGCGGCAATACGCTCGGCACCCGACGCGGAAGTCGCGGTACCGACAACGATGGCGCCCTGACGACCCAGTTCCAGGGCGATAGCCTGGCCGATGCCACGGCTTGCACCGGTGACCAGTGCAACTTTACCTTGCAGACTCATGCAAGCTTCTCCTGATTCAGGCCAACGCTGCACGGGCGGCAGCGAAAGCGTCTGGGGTATTGAGGTTGGATGTCGATACGCCTTCGGCGCAACGCTTGTTCAGACCGGCCAGCACTTTGCCCGGGCCGCACTCGACCAGATTGGTCGCGCCTCTGGCAGCCAGCGCCTGTACAGATTCGACCCAGCGTACGGGCTTGTACAGCTGTTCGAGCAGATCACGCTTGAGGGTTTCCAGATCGGCCGGCACTTCGGCGCTGACGTTCTGGACCACAGGAATCTGTGGCGCCTGCCAGTTGATCGCGGCGATCGATTCGGCGAAACGCTCGGCAGCCGGACGCATCAGCTCGCAGTGGGACGGTACGCTGACCGGCAGCGGCATGGCGCGCTTGGCACCACGCGCCTTGCAGCCTTCGATGGCGCGCTCAACCGCAGCCTTGGCACCGGCGATGACCACCTGGCCCGGGGAGTTGAAGTTCACCGCACTGACCACTTCGCCTTGCGCCGCTTCGGCACAGGCTGCCAGTACGTCGGCATCGTCCAGGCCGAGGATGGCGGCCATGCCGCCCTGCCCGGCCGGGACGGCTTCCTGCATCAGCTGGCCACGACGCTCGACGAGTTTCACCGCGTCGCCCAGGCTCAGGCTGCCCGCTGCCACCAGCGCGCTGTATTCACCCAGGCTGTGCCCGGCGACGTAGGCCGGACGCGCACCACCATCGGCCAGCCACAGACGCCACAGGGCGATCGAGGCGGTCAGAATGGCCGGTTGGGTTTTATCGGTTTGATTGAGTTGCTCTTCCGGCCCTTGCTGGGTCAGTGCCCACAGGTCGTAACCCAGTGCATCGGAAGCTTCTTTGAATGTTTCAAGGACAACCGGGTGTTGTGCGCCCAGCTCGGCCAGCATGCCGAGGGACTGCGAACCCTGTCCCGGGAAGACGAATGCGAGGGAAGCAGACATGTAACAAGCCCCTAATGATCTTGTCGTCGGAGAATTGGCGCCCCGCTTTGGGGACGCAAGAAACTGACAGTTGGATGGCCCATCGAACCAAGCGGTCACATTTAAGCATTGTCCGACGAAAACGCCTAAAGCAACAAATCCTCCAGACGACCGTGCAGGCGCTCGGGAAGATTCTCCTGAATCTCGATCATGGCGCGCGAAATGGCGCTTTGGAAACCCTGGACCCCGGCAGAACCGTGGCTCTTCACCACAATCCCCTGCAAGCCGAGAAAGCTCGCGCCGTTATGCCGGGCGGGCGCCAGATCGGCCTGCAGACGCTTCATCAACGGCAGTGCCAGTGCGCCGATCGCACGTGAGGCCAGGTTCTTCTTGAACAACGCCTCGATGCGCCCGGCAATCATGGTCGCCAGGCCTTCGCTGGATTTGAGCAGGATGTTGCCGACAAAACCGTCACACACCACCACATCCGCTTCGCCACGGTACAAACCGTCGCCCTCGATAAAGCCGATGTAATTGATGCCCCGGGCACCTTGCAACAAAGTCGCCGCCAGCTTGACCTGCTGATTGCCCTTGATGTCTTCGGTGCCGATGTTCAGCAACGCCACCCGTGGACGGCTAATGCCCAGCGTTTCCGCCGCCACCGAGCCCATCACGGCAAACTGCAACAGATGTTCGGCACTGCAATCGACGTTGGCGCCCAGGTCGAGCAATTGGCAGTAACCCTTCTGTGTCGGGATTGCCGCCACCATGGCCGGACGGTCAATGCCCGGCAGGGTCTTGAGCACGAAGCGCGACAACGCCATCAGCGCCCCGGTATTGCCGGCACTGACACAGGCCTGGACTTTACCGTCGCGCAGCAACTCAAGGGCCACGCGCATCGATGAGTCGGGCTTGCCTCGCAAGGCCTGGGCGGGTTTTTCGTCCATGCCGATGACTTCGCTCGCCGGAGTAATCGACAGGCGCGCGCGATCCACAGCCGAATGGCCAGCGATCAATTCTTCAAGTAGGGAGGGTTGACCGACGAGGGTCAGGTGCAGCGAGGGTGTAGCGGACAGGCAAGCAAGACTGGCCTGGACAATGCTGCGGGGACCGAAGTCCCCGCCCATTGCGTCAATCGCGATGACTTGAGCGGACAAGTGATTACTCGTCAGCGCCCTTGTCGATCACTTTACGGCCACGGTATACGCCTTCTGGCGATACGTGGTGACGCAGGTGAACTTCACCGGTGGTTTTTTCTACAGACAGGGTGCTAGCCTCGAGAGCGTCGTGCGAACGGCGCATGTCACGGGCAGAGCGGGATTTTTTGTTCTGCTGAACAGCCATAATTGATTAACTCCTAAACGTTTGGGTCACGCTTTAACTGCGCCAATACACTGAACGGGTTGGACCGCGTTACCTCGTCCTCGCTCGGTTCGGGCTCATCTGCTCCCGCCGGCTGCTGGCATTCTTCCGGATGATGAGCAGGCACAATGGGCAAGGCGAGCAGAAGCTCCTCCTCGATCAGTGACTGCAGATCCAAAGGATCTTCGCCCAGTTCCAGCACGTCATAACCTTTCGGCAACGACTGGGTATTCGCACCCTCCTTCACCACAGCGTAACTGCATTCGCTATGGATCGGCAGGGTGACCAGCTCAAGACAACGCTGGCAAACCATTTTGACTTCAGTGTCGATAAAGCTGTGGATGACCACAGATTTACGTTCATCTCGTTCAAAAACGAATTTAGCCTGCACCGTACCGACATTGTCGGAAAGCGGGTCGCAGAGTCTCTCCAAATCGGCCAGCAGCATTTCACCTTGAAGGGTGGTGCCACGATCAGCCAATTTGCGCGGGTCAACGTGAGGTGGAATCGGGTCATTCAACATAGGCGCAGCATTATAGGGATGCACCCGCCCATGTCAAAGGAAATTCAGCCCTGTCCGTCACTTGGAAGCCTCGCTAGAATTCGCACCTGCCTTATGGAGATGCGCATGCTGCCTTTATTACTCGCTTCCGGCTCGGTCTATCGCCGGGAATTGCTGGCCCGCCTGCAACTGCCATTCACCTGCAGTTCACCGGATATCGACGAAAGCCATCGCCCCGGCGAATCCGCCATCGCGCTGGTCAGGCGCCTTGCTGAAGAGAAAGCACGCGCCCTGGCCGTCAGCCATACCGCTCATCTGATAATCGGCTCCGACCAGGTCGCCGTGCTGGGAGAGCGGATAATCGGCAAGCCCCACACCTTCGAAAAAGCCCGCGAACAACTGCTGGCCGCCAGCGGCGCCAGCGTGACATTCCTGACCGGCCTGGCCTTGCTCAACAGCCAGACAGGGCGCTGCCAGGTCGATTGCGTGCCGTTCACCGTACACATGCGCACACTCGACGCGCCCCGCATCGAGCGCTACCTGCACGCCGAGCAGCCCTACGATTGCGCAGGCAGCTTCAAGGCCGAAGGCCTGGGTGTCAGCCTGTTTCGCAGCACCGAGGGTCCTGACGCCACCAGCCTGATCGGCCTGCCGTTGATTCGCCTGATCGACATGCTATTGGCCGAAGGCTTGCAAATACCCTGAAAGCAAAAGATCGCAGCCTTCGGCAGCTCCTACAGGCGATCTGTGTAGGAGCTGCCGCAGGCTGCGATCTTTTGACCTTAAAGCCGACTTAACGCAACGACGGACCGTTAAACCCCATCCACATCGCCAGATGCTCAGCCACGCTGGCACCGAGCTTCTTCGAGAAACGATCGAATGGCGACTCCTGAACGGTAAAGTCCACCAGCTCTTTCTCGCCGATCACATCCCGCGCAACCGAACTGGCATTGCCCAGCCCATCGATCAATCCCAGCGGCAGCGCCTGCTCGCCGGACCAGACCAGGCCGGAGAACAGCTCCGGATGCTCCTTGTCCTTCAAGCGATCGCCGCGCCCTTGCTTGACGCTGTTGATGAACTGCTGGTGGGTCGTATCGAGCACACCCTGCCAGAACGCGGTTTCTTCCGGCTTCTGTGGCTGGAATGGATCGAGGAACGACTTGTGCTCGCCCGAGGTGTAAGTGCGACGCTCGACACCCAGCTTCTCCATGGTGCCGACAAAGCCGTAACCGGCCGCCGTCACACCGATGGAGCCGACCAGGCTCGCCTTGTCGGCGTAGATCTGATCCGCCGCGCTGGCGATGTAGTAAGCACCGGAAGCCCCCAAGTCGGAAATGACCGCATACAGCTTGGTATCCGGGTGCAGGCCGCGCAGGCGACGGATCTCGTCATAGACATAACCCGACTGCACCGGACTGCCGCCCGGGCTGTTGATGCGCAGGATGACACCCTTGACCTTCTTGTCCTCGAAAGCCGCGCGCAGGCTGCCAACGATATTGTCTGCGCTGGCCGGCTCCTTGTCGGCAATCATGCCTGTCACATCGATCAATGCCGTGTAATTGGCACTCAGGGTAGCGGCCTTCTCCATATCCATCAGCGGCGAAAACAGTGCAATAGCGCCGAAAAGATACAAGAACGTCAGCAACTTGAAGAATATTCCCCAGCGACGGGATCGACGCTGCTCCTGCACACTGGCCAGCAGCGTCTTCTCCAGCAGCTTCCAGCTTTTGTCGTCACCGCTCTCTGCGCTCGCCTTGGCAGGTGCCTTCCATTCGTCGGTCATGCCGTCCACCCCAAAAACAACTGGTTAAGCCTGCTGACTCAGCCAGGCGTGCAATTCTGAAAAACGGTCGATGGCCAGTCGTGGCTCATACAACTTCAACGCATCAATCGATTGAGCGCCATAGCTTACGGCCACCGACCCCATGCCGGCGTTGCGTGCCATCTGCAAATCAAAGGACGAATCACCAACCATCAATGCCTGCTCCGGGCGCACCTCGCAATGCGCGAGAATTTGCTCGAGCATCAGCGGATGGGGCTTGCTGGCGGTCTCGTCGGCGGCACGGGTGATATCGAAGTAATCCTCCCAGCCATGAGACCTCAGCACCCGATCCAGCCCGCGACGGGCCTTGCCGGTCGCCACAGCCAGATGATAACCCTCGGCACGAAATGCCTCGAGCGACTCGACCACACCCTCGAACAACGGCGAAGGCACGGCCTCCGACGCAATGTAATGTTCGGCGTAGTGTTCGCGAAACGCGATCAATTCGGCGTCATCGATCTCGGGGTACAGGGTGCGGATCGCTTCCGGCAAGCCCAGGCCGATGATGCCCTTGACGGCAAAATCGTCGCGCTGTTCAAAACCGGAGCGCCGGGAGGCAACATGCATCGCCTCGACAATCCGGCCAATGGAATCGGCCAGCGTGCCGTCCCAATCGAAGATCAGCAGCTTGTAATCAGATGGGCGCACTCAATCGCTCCACAGTCTTGGCCCACATCTCGTCGACCGGCGCCTGCAACTTCAGCTCGCCGCCATCAGGCAACGGCACGGTGAGCATGTAGGCATGCAGGAACAGGCGTTTGCCGCCCAGATCGCGGATTTCCTTGCTGAAACCTTCGTCGCCGTACTTGGTGTCGCCAGCGATGCAATGCCCGGCGTGCAAGGTATGCACGCGGATCTGGTGAGTCCGGCCGGTAATCGGCTTGGCTTCGATCAGAGTGGCAAAGTCGCCGAAGCGGCGCAGGACCTTGAACACGGTCACGGACTCCTTGCCCTCCTCCTCGTCGACCTCGACCATGCGCTCGCCGGAGCGCAGATTGCTCTTGCCCAGCGACGCACGGACTTGCTTGATCGAGCTCGCCCAGTTACCGCGAACCAGCGCCATGTAGCGCTTGTCGACGCCATCACCGCGCAACGCGGTGTGCAAGTGACGCAACATGCTGCGCTTCTTGGCAATCATCAAAAGGCCGGAGGTGTCACGGTCGAGACGGTGAACCAGTTCGAGCTCCTTGCAATCGGGGCGCAACTGACGAAAGGCTTCGATCACCCCGAACGTCAGGCCGCTACCGCCGTGAACCGCAATGCCGGCGGGCTTGTTGATCACGATCAGGGCCTTGTCTTCGAAGACAATCGAGGCTTCGAGCCGCTGCAGCAGGCCTTGTGCCAGTGGCACCGGCTCGTCGCGCTCAGGCACGCGAACCGGCGGCACGCGCACGATATCGCCCGCCTGCAGCTTGTACTCGGGCTTGATCCGACCCTTGTTCACGCGCACTTCGCCCTTACGCAAAATGCGGTAAATCAAGGTCTTGGGCACGCCTTTGAGCCGGGCGAGAAGGAAATTATCAATACGTTGGCCGGCATATTCCGGCGAGACCTCAAGCAGTTGTACGCCTGGAGTCGGGGGGGTAGTCGTCGTCATGCCGCGGATGATAACAATTTTTTATGGAATTGAAGCACTTAATCATTGCTGCTATAGTCGCGAACGCCGCCAAAAGCGGCCTGGACAGCGGACCAACGGTCAAAAACCGGCCCTGACCAACGCAATTCACCAGGACGCGAGGCCGTCCTACGGGGCTTTCGCTACGTAACGGTGGAGTTTGCAGGTGTAACGAGCGCAGGTGACATGAGGCCTGA
Organism: Pseudomonas laurylsulfatiphila; assembly: GCF_002934665.1. GTDB lineage: Bacteria > Pseudomonadota > Gammaproteobacteria > Pseudomonadales > Pseudomonadaceae > Aquipseudomonas > Aquipseudomonas laurylsulfatiphila. The sequence continues at coordinate 247,185 of NZ_NIRS01000003.1, forward strand.
ATCACGCCACAAAGCAGAGTTTTCCACTCGTTTTGCGAGCCATATTCACGGCCAGTTCACAAAGTGCAGTCAGCTGCGAATGACCCCGAGCGAAGGCATCGGAAACAACGCCTAAATTAGCCATGATGCGTGACCTCCCCTTTCGGAGCTCACGGTAAATGCCAACCCGCTGCGGATTCTGCGCGCGGCAGCACCCGAATTATCAGGGATACGTGTAGGGTGGAGATGCACAACCGCCGGACTGTGTAGCAACAGGCTTTCTCAAGACGCTTCATCTCGTCCACAGCCGCTGGTTGATTCCTCCTCCTGACTGAGTGCTTAAGTAGCCACAGCAAGCAGGACGCGTACGTCGCGATGAAGGCCCACATTGGCCGGACTTCGCTGGACACGGGAAATGGCCAACCACTCCCGACGCACCTGACACCGACCGTGAGAAGTCGTGTGTGCCGAACGCCGTTTCCGGCAGCCCGGAAACCGACGGTACTACATGAAAAGAATGCTGATTAACGCAACTCAACCCGAAGAGTTGCGTGTTGCACTGGTAGATGGCCAGCGCCTCTACGACCTGGACATCGAATCCGGTGCACGCGAGCAGAAGAAGGCCAACATCTATAAAGGCCGGATTACTCGCATCGAACCAAGCCTCGAGGCTGCCTTTGTCGATTTCGGCTCTGAGCGCCACGGCTTCCTGCCCCTCAAAGAAATCTCCCGCGAATACTTCAAGAAAGCCCCGGAAGGTCGCGTCAACATCAAGGACGTCCTGAGCGAAGGCCAGGAAGTCATCGTTCAGGTCGAAAAAGAAGAACGTGGCAACAAGGGCGCCGCCCTGACCACCTTCATCAGCCTGGCCGGTCGTTACCTGGTGCTGATGCCGAACAACCCGCGTGCCGGCGGTATCTCCCGTCGCATCGAAGGCGAAGAGCGCAACGAACTGCGTGAAGCCCTGAACGGCCTGGTTGCCCCGGCCGACATGGGCCTGATCGTGCGCACTGCCGGCCTTGGCCGCAGCAGCGAAGAAATGCAGTGGGACCTCGACTACCTGCTGCAACTGTGGACCGCCATCAAGGAAGCCTCGCTGGACCGCGCCGCACCGTTCCTGATCTACCAGGAAAGCAACGTGATCATCCGCGCGATCCGCGACTACCTGCGCCAGGACATCGGCGAAGTGCTGATCGACAGCGTTGAAGCCCAGGACGAAGCCCTGACCTTCATCCGCCAGGTGATGCCGCAGTACGCCAGCAAGATCAAGCTGTACGAAGACAGCGTTCCGCTGTTCAACCGTTTCCAGATCGAAAGCCAGATCGAAACCGCTTTCCAGCGCGTCGTCGAACTGCCTTCCGGCGGCTCCATCGTGATCGATCCGACCGAAGCCCTGGTGTCCATCGACATCAACTCGGCGCGCGCCACCAAAGGCAGCGACATCGAAGAAACCGCACTGCAGACCAACCTTGAAGCGGCCGAAGAAATCGCCCGTCAGTTGCGCCTGCGCGACATCGGCGGCCTGATCGTCATCGACTTCATCGACATGACCCCTGCCAAGAACCAGCGCGCCGTGGAAGAGAAAGTCCGCGAATGCCTGGAAGCCGACCGCGCTCGCGTGCAAGTCGGTCGCATCTCGCGCTTCGGCCTGCTGGAAATGTCCCGTCAGCGCCTGCGTCCGTCCCTGGGCGAAAGCAGCGGCATCGTCTGCCCGCGTTGCAACGGCACCGGCATCATCCGTGACGTTGAATCGCTGTCCCTGGCGATCCTGCGCCTGATCGAAGAAGAAGCCCTGAAAGACCGTACCGCCGAAGTTCGTGCACAAGTGCCGATCCCGGTGGCCGCGTTCCTGCTCAACGAAAAACGCAACTCGATCACCAAGATCGAACTGCGCACCCGCGCCCGCATCGTCATCCTGCCGAACGATCACCTCGAGACGCCGCACTTCGAAGTGCAACGCCTGCGTGATGACAGCCCGGAAGCGGCGACCAACCAGTCCAGCTACGAAATCGCCGCTGCCGCTGCCGAAGTCGAAGAAGTCCAGCCAGCCGCTGCGACCCGCACCCTGGTTCGCCAGGAAGCCGCGGTCAAGACCGCTCCGGCCCGCGCCAACGCTCCGGTTCCGACCGAAGTTGCCGCTCCAGCCCCGGCTCCTGCCGCCGTGCCTGAGCCAAGCCTGTTCAAAGGCCTGGTGAAGTCGCTGGTGAGCCTGTTCGCCACCAAGGAAGAGCCTGTCGCGCCGGTTGTGGTTGAAAAGCCAGCCGCCGAGCGTCCGGCCCGCAACGAAGAGCGTCGCAACGGTCGCCAGCAGAGCCGCAACCGTAACGGTCGCCGCGATGAAGAGCGCAAGCCTCGTGAAGAGCGTGCTCCGCGTGAAGAGCGTCAGCCACGCGAAGTGCGCGAGCCTCGCGAGACCCGTGAAGAAACGCCGGCAGTAGCTCGCGAAGAACGCGCACCACGCGCGCCTCGTGAAGAACGTGCGCCGCGCGCTCCGCGTGAAGATCGCAAGCCACGTGGCGAGCGTGAAGAACGCGTGCGTGAACTGCGCGAGCCTCTGGATGCTGCTCCGGCTGCTCCAACTGCTCCGGCCGCCGCCGCTACCGCAGAAGAGCGTCCGGCTCGCCCGCCACGTGAAGAGCGTGCTCCACGCCCACCGCGTGAAGAGCGTCAGCCTCGTGCCGAACAAGCTGCCGCCGCCGCTGCCGAAGAAGAACTGACCACCAACGAAGAGCAACTGCAGGAAGAGGGTCAGGAAAACGCCGAAGGCGATCGTCCACGCCGCCGTTCCCGTGGCCAGCGTCGTCGCAGCAACCGTCGCGAGCGTCAGCGTGACGCCAACGGCAACGTGATCGAAGGTTCGGAAGAGTCCGAGTCCGGCGAAAACGCTGAAGCGCCAAGCACTGCCGATCTGGCCGCCGGCCTGGCTGTCACCGCAGCCGTTGCCAGCAGCGTGATCAGCGCTCCAGCCGAAGCTGAAGCCAATGTGCAAGCCGAACGCGCCACTGCCGCGACCCTGGAAACAGCTCCGGTTGAAGCGCCAGTCGTTGAAGCGACCACGCCGGTTGAAGTCACCGCCTCGCCGGAAGTCGAAGTGGCGCCAGCACCAGAAGTTCAGCCTGCCGTTGAAGCGGCTGCCGAGCCGGCTCCAGTGGTTGAAGCACCTGCCGTAGTTGCAGAAGCTGTCGTCGAGACCGTGACTGAAACCGTTCGCGAAGTGCGTGAAGAGCAAACGGCGTTCAACTGGGTGGCCGAGCCAGCCGTCGCTGAAACAGCTGCACCAGCCGCTGAAGCCGAAGTGGCTGAGGCCATGGTTTCCGAGCCGGTGGTTGCCGCCGCGGAACCGGCTCCAGCGCCGGAGGTTGAAGCTCCTGTTGTTGAAGCTCCTGTTGTTGAAGCTCCGGTCGTTGCCCAAGCACCTGCGCCGGTCGTCGAAGCCGCTCCTGTCAGCGCCCTGACGCCAAGTGGCCGTGCTCCTAACGACCCACGTGAAGTGCGTCGTCGCAAGCGTGAAGCCGAGCGTCTGCAGAAGGAAGCTGAACTGGCTGCCGCTGCGGCTCCGGTTGAAGCGGTTGAAGAAGCGCCTGCCCCGGCCGCCGAAGTGGTTGCCGAGCCGGCTGAGTCGGTGATCCACGAAGCGCCACGCTCCGTTCAGGACGCGGTAGAGCAACACGAGCAAGCCCTGGAAAAAGAGCACGAGACTAAACCTCTCGCCTGATTCCATCGGCCACTAAAAAGCCCCGCCTGGTGAACCCAGGCGGGGCTTTTTTATATCCCTGAATATCCCCCAATCCCCTGTGGGAGCGAGCTTGCTCGCGATATCGGAATGATATTCAACATTGGTGCTAGCTGATCCACCGCTATCGCGAGCAAGCTCGCTCCCACAAGGACCTATGCTGGCCTGAAGGTTAGTGCCTCAGGCACATCCACATCCCACAACACACCTGGATCATCCACAGCCACTTCAACCACCCGCCCTTGGGCAAACAGTGGTTTCGCGCCACGATCCCCCGATAGCGCCATCAACCCCGCTGCGAAGTCCCGCCCAAACCCGACCGGATGCCCATACTTACCGCCCTGTACGGGCACACTGATACTGTCATCGCCAATACCCGCCACCACTTGCTCGATACTGGACGGCCGGATGAACGGCATATCCCCCAGCACCATCAGCCAGCCATCGAGTTGTTTGCAGGCAGCGACCCCGGCGGCAATGCTGTCGCCCATGCCAGTCGATTCGATCAGCACAATCTCGCAGCCATAGGCCTGCGCCATGCGAATCACCTGTGGGCGGTCAGCGGTCGTCACCAGCACGCGCTCGTGCAGGGCGACCGGCAGGTTGACCAATGTGTGCTCGATGACGGACCGCACCACGCCGTCACGCCCGGTGCAATCGGCCACCAACTTATCCTTTTCGGCGCCCGCCACCTGACGAAACCGGCTGCCCTGCCCCGCCGCCAGTACGACGACGCCAATGGACTCGCTCATACCTTCTCCCGCAAGACTTTCTTCTGTTTCAGTTCGACGCCATTTTTGACCGCCACGATTTCCGCCATGAGCGACAAGGCAATTTCCGCTGGATTATGACTGCCGATGTGCAAGCCGATCGGACCATGCAAACGGTCAATCGCCGGTTGCGACAAACCCAGTTGAGCCAGGTTTTCCCGGCGCTTCTGGCTGTTGACCCGCGACCCCAGCGCTCCAACGTAAAAGGCTCTGGAATCCAGGGCCGTGAGCAGCGCCATGTCGTCCAGGCGCGGATCATGGGTCAAGGCCACGATGGCCGTGCGTTCATCGGTCTGGATATTCAACACCGCCTCATCCGGCATGCCCGAGACGAATCGTCCGTGCTGCTCTTCCCAGCCATAGACGAACTCACTGCGCGGATCGCAAATCAGCACCTCAAAATCCAGAAGGCGGGCCATTTCCGCGACATAGCGCGACAGTTGCCCCGCGCCGATCAACAGCAAGCGCCAGCGCGGTCCATAGATCGCCCGCAAGGTCTGACCGTCGAACGTCAAGACGTCAGCTTTATTGGCCGGCTGCAAAAGCACTTCGCCGGTGGACAGGTTCAGTTCACGCGCAACGATTTCATGGGCCTCACATCGGGCCAGCAGTTGCTCGACCCAATCCCCATCGTCGATGCGCTCCTCGGTCAAGCGCAAGGTGCCGCCGCAGGGCAAGCCGAAACGTGCGGCTTCCTCGCGGGTCACACCGTACGTGATCAGCTGCACCGGCGGCCCGTCCAGTGCGAGACGGCCGTCGTGCAGCCGGGCGATCAAGTCATCCTCGACACACCCGCCGGAAACCGAACCAATCACCACGCCGTCTTCACGCAGGGCCAGCATGGCGCCGGGTGCCCGGGGCGCAGTGCCCCAGGTTTCGACCACGCTGTACAACACCACCCGCTGACCATCGCGCTGCCATTGCAGCACACTGCGCAGGACGTTCAGGTCGGCGCTGTCCATCAGGCTCCGGCCTGCTGCCAGCCCGACAACTGATAACGAACCGGCAGGTTGCGGATGCGTTTGCCGGTGGCAGCAAAGATCGCATTGCACAGGGCCGGCGCAATCGGTGGCACACCCGGTTCACCGACTCCGCCCAATGGCACTTCACCCGGCGGCGTCACCAGATGCACCGCCACCTCTTTCGGCGCCAGGGACATGCGCGCCACTTCGTACATGTGGAAGTTATCCTGCTGGACCTTGCCGTCCTTGAAACTGATTTCCCCGAGCACCGCATTACCCAGGCCCATGACGCAGGCGCCCTCGAATTGCGCACGAATCCGCTCGGGATTGATCTGCGGTCCGCAATCGACGGCGATGTCGGCCTTGTGAACCACCAGCGTACCGTCGCCTTTGACCTCTACCTCGATCACCGCCGCCACATAGGTCACGAAGCTGTAATGCACCGCCAGGCCCAGGCCGCGCCCCTTGGGCAGCTCACGCCCCCAACCCGCGGCTTTAGCGGCGGTCTCCAGTACCGTGCGCAGGCGCGCGGTGTCGATCGGATAGCGCTCGGGGGATTCACCGTAGTTCCACTCTTCGCTCAAGGTGCGCGGATCGATCTGACGGTCCGGGCCGAGCAATCTGATCTGGTACTTCAGCGGGTCTTCTCCGGCCTTGTGCGCCAGCTCATCGATAAAACTCTGGATCGCGAAGCCATGGGGAATGTTCGACACCGAGCGATACCAGCCGACGCGGGTATGCACCGTGGCCTCGGGGTTTTCCAGGCGAATGTTGGGGATCGCATACGCCATGTTGGTGAAGCCCATGCCCAGTTCGAACGCCGCCTCATGGTTCATGCCCGGCGCAAACAACGCCGTGATGCTCGGCGCGACCGTACGGTGCAACCAGCCGGACGGCAGACCGTCCTTGTTCAGGCCGGCCTTGAGGTATTCAGCCGATACGGTGTGGAAGTAGGAACAATGAATGTCGTCTTCGCGGGTCCATTGCACCCGCACCGCTTTGCCGGGGAATTCCTTGGCGAGGATCGCGGCTTCGATGATGAAGTCAGGCTTGGACTTGCGCCCGAACCCGCCACCCAGCAAGGTCACGTTGAACGTGACGCTGTCGAACGGCAGCCCCAGGCGTTCACCAATCCGTTCCCGGGTGACCTGCGGTGCCTGGCTTGGCCCCCAGGCCTCGCACGCACCGTCCTTGAACCGCGCAATGGCGACCATCGGTTCCATCGGCGACTGTGACAAATGCGGCAAGTAGTAAGAGGCTTCCAGCGTACTGTCGGCGCTGCTCATGGCCTCGTCGATGTTGCCGGTGTTGCGCACCACCTTGCCAGGCTTGAGCGAGGCTGCTTCGAGCTCCTTGCGATAGGCGATCGAGTCGTAGCTGGCGTTGGGGCCGTCATCCCACTCAATTTTCAGTGCCTCGCGGCCCTTGATCGCCGCCCAGGTATTGCTCGCCACCACGGCGATGCCACCCAGAGGCTGGAACTCCGAAGGCAACGGACGGCTTTCGATCTGCAGCACCTTGACCACGCCGGGGACTTTCATCGCCGCGCTACCGTCGAAACTTTTGACTTTGCCGCCATACACCGTGGGTCGGGCAATGGTCGCGTACAGCATGCCGTCGAAATGCACATCGGCACCGTACACCGCACGGCCGTTGACGATGTCTTCACCGTCGATGGCCTTGGTGCCCTCCTTGCCGATGTAACGGAATTCCGAAGGCTGTTTGAGCCTCAGGCCGTCACGGGCCGGTACGGCCAAAGCGCTTGCAGCGGCGGCGAGCGCACCATAATCCAGTTCGCGGCCCGAGGGTTTATGGATGACTTTATGCAGTTGCGCATGGCACTCGCCCACCGACACTTTCCACTGGTCAGCGGCGGCCTGCTCCAGCATGGCGCGTGCAGCAGCCCCGCAACGACGCATCGGTTCGTACCAGTGGCGCATGCTGCGTGAGCCGTCGGTGTCCTGGTTGCCGAAACGTGCTTCATCGCCCGGGGCCTGCTGTACCTTGACCCGCGCCCAATCGGCTTCCAGCTCATCAGCCACCACCATGGTCAGGCTGGTACGCACGCCCTGCCCCATTTCCGAGCGGTTGCAGATCACAGTCACCGTGCCATCGGCGGCGATGCTCACATAGACTTTCGGATCGTCGACCCAGCCGTGGGGCATGCCGTCAGCGCCGAACTTCTTGTCTTTTTCTTCGGCAAAAGCGTCTTGCCAGCCCCAACTCGCCGCCAGTACCAGCGCACTGGTGGCGCCCACGCCTTTGAGAAAGCCACGGCGACTGAGCTGGCTCAGATTGCTCAGGGTGAAATCACTCGGTAAGCGGCTCATGCCTTGGCCTCCTTCAGGTGAGTGGAGGCCTGGCGGATGGCGGTCTTGATGCGGTTGTAGGTGCCGCAGCGGCAGATGTTGCCGACCATCGCTTCTTCAATCTGCTCGTCGCTGGGGTTCGGGTGGGTCTTGAGCAGCGCTGTCGCCGACATGATTTGCCCACCCTGGCAGAAACCGCACTGGGCGACCGCCGTGTCGAGCCAGGCTTGCTGGACGACTTTACCGATTGGATCGGCATGCAAGTTGTCAATGGTGCTGACATTCTGACCGACGACGGAACCGATGGGCGTGATGCAACTGCGTGCCGGAGCCCCTTCGATATGAATGGTGCAGGCCCCGCACAGGCCCATGCCGCAGCCGAATTTGGTGCCGTTGTAACCGGCTACGTCGCGGATCGCCCAGAGCAGCGGCATGTCCTCGGTGACGTCGAGTTGATGGTCTTGACCATTGAGTTTCAGGGTAATCATGGGCACGCCCGCATGGATCTTGAGTGATGGGGTCGAGCAATCTGCCACTGGATCACGGTGGGTCGCACGCAGATCGACTCAGGCTAATCGGCTCTCTTGTGCGGACGCAAACGGTCTGCACCGGGCCTTTGGTGGAGCAAGAGTGTGCATCGTTAGCTGACTAAGTTAACCGAGCATTAACAAAAAAGCCCTGCACAATAAACATCGTGCAGGGCTTTTTGATCTGTCCTGAAAGCTTAGCTCAATACCGGTTCGGTTCCATTTCCAGGTCGACATGAAAACGTTCTGAAATGTCTTTCTGGATGCGCTGCGCCAGGTTCAGCAGTTGCAGGCCCGTTGCCCCGCCATAGTTGACCAGCACCAGCGCCTGCAGCTTGTGAACACCTGCGTCGGCATCGCGAAAACCTTTCCAGCCTGCCCGCTCGATCAACCAGCCAGCGGCCAGTTTCATCTGCCCGTCGGGTTGCGCATAGGCCACCAGATCCGGGTATTCGCCCTTGAGCCGTGCAGCCAGCGCCGCTGACACCAAAGGGTTCTTGAAGAAACTGCCGGCATTGCCGAGTACGGCCGGGTCCGGGAGTTTCTCGTTGCGGATGCTGCAAATGGCCCGGCTGACATCGCTGGCGGTCGGATGGTCGATACCTTGTTCGGTCAAGCGCTGACGCACCGGGCCGTACTCCAGATGCAAATGCGCGGCACGGTCGAGGGCGAAACGCACACGCAGGATCAACCAGCGCCCCGGTTCCTGCTTGAACAGGCTGTCGCGGTAAGCGAAGTTGCACTGCGCCAGGCTGAAGTCGCGCAGTTCGCCGCTCTGGCGATCGAGGGCGGTCAGGCCCGCGAACACGTCCTTGATCTCGACCCCGTAGGCGCCGATGTTCTGCATCGGTGCAGCACCCACGGTGCCGGGAATCAGGCTGAGGTTTTCCAGGCCGGACAACCCAAGCGCCAGGGTGTGTTGCACAAAGGGATGCCAGGGTTCGCCCGCCTCGGCCTCGATCACCACTTTGCCGCCGTCATCGCTCAGCACGCGAATCCCGCGAGTGGCCATGCGCAGCACCAGCGAATCGATATCCGCCGTCAGCAGCAGGTTGCTGCCACCGCCGATTACCAGTACCGGGACCTTGTGTTCCAGCCCGTAGGCCAGGGCTTCCCGCACATCGGCGTCGCTATGGGCCTCGGCAAACAGCCGGGCCTGGACATCCACGCCAAAGCTGTTGAACGGCTTGAGCGATACCTGCGATTGAACCTGCAAACTCATAACCGTCCCTTCAATTCAATCACCAGCAAATCACTGGCGCGCTCGATCAAGTCCAACACCTGCTCGAAGCCTTGCTCGCCGTCGTAGTACGGGTCCGGCACTTCATCGATTGGCGACTGGTAACGGCGCAGGAACAGATCCAGCTCGGCCTTGCCCTTCACGGGCTGCAAGGCCTTGAGGTTGCGCAGGTTGCTGTTGTCCATCGCGAGGATCAGATCGTAGGTGGCAAAATCGGCACGGCTGACTTGCCGGGCGCGCTGGGCCGACAAGTCGTAACCGCGCAGCTTTGCCGCGGCCTGGCTGCGCTTGTCCGGCGCCTTGCCGACATGCCAGTCACCGGTGCCGGCGGAAGCGACCTCAACCTGATCGGCCAGTCCCGCTTCGCGCAGTTTGTGCCGCAGCACGCCTTCGGCCGTGGGAGAACGGCAGATGTTGCCCAGGCACACGAACAAAACGCGCATCACGCCTCCAGCAGGCGACGAACGCGCTCAAGGTCTTCGGCGGTATCGACGCCAGCCGGCGGCGCGATCAAGGCGTCGGCCACGTGGATCCGCACGCCGTGCCACAGGGCACGCAGCTGTTCCAGGCACTCGGTGTTTTCCAGCCAGCATGGACCCCAGTTGACGAAATCCTGCAGGAAACCGGCACGGTAGGCATAGATGCCGATATGGCGGCGATACGGCACACCTTCCGGCAACTGCTCAGGGTTCACGGCAAATGCATCCCGCGCCCAGGGCAAGGTGGAGCGACTGAACGTCAGCGCCAGGCCATTGAGGTCGCTGACGACCTTGACCACGTTGGGATTGAACAGGGTGTCCGCGTCTTCAATCGGCTCGGCCAGCGTGGCCATGCGTGCTTCAGCGTGGGCCGCCAGATTGGCGGCCACCTGATCGATCACGCTCGGCGGGATCAGCGGCTCGTCGCCCTGGACGTTGACGACGATGGCATCGGACGCCAGGCCCAGCTTCATCGCGACTTCGGCCAGGCGATCGGTGCCGGAATTGTGATCTTCACGGGTCAGCACCACTTCGGCACCGAAGCCATTGCAGGCCTCGACGATGCGCGCGTCGTCAGTGGCAACCACCACCCGCCCGGCGCTGCTTTTGCTCGCCTGTTCCCAGACGTGCTGGATCATCGGCTTGCCGGCGATCAGCAGCAGCGGCTTGCCTGGCAGGCGGGTGGAGGCATAACGCGATGGAATGACAACGGTAAAGGCGGTGGTCATTTATCCAGACGCTCATCGGTGGTCAGGGTGCGCGCTTCCGACTCGAGCATCACCGGGATGCCGTCGCGAATCGGGTAGGCCAGGCCGGCGCCCTTGCTGATCAGCTCGGTCTTGTCGGCGCTGAGCTTGAGCGGGCCTTTGCAGACCGGGCAAGCGAGGATGTCGAGCAATTTGGTGTCCATGAGCATTCCCTGGAAAAAACGGAGTTAAGGCAACAAACGATCCGGCAGCAGGCGCATCAACTGTGTGTCGAACCAGGCCACGAAGGCCGGCGACGGCACGGCATCGACCGCCAGATACCACCAATCGGCGGCGGCAAAGGCACGGCATTTCACCGCGTCTTTTTCCGTCATCACCAACGGCAATGACGGCGTGAAATTCAAAGCCTGCACGCTGTATTCGGCGTGGTCGGCAAACGCATGTGGAACAGGCTGCCAGTGTAGCGTTTCGAGGGTCTTGAAGAAACGTTGCGGATTGCCGATACCGGCCACCGCGTGCAGGGCCTGGCCGGCGGGAAAATGATCGAGGGGACGGCGTTCGCCGCTGCGCAGATTGACCAGCGCGGTGGGTTGCAATTGAAAGGCAAAGCCATCGTCGCGGTCGGATGCGGCACCGTTGTAGAGGACCGCGTCGACGCTTTGCAGGCGCTCGACCGGTTCGCGCAACGGCCCGGCGGGCAGGCAACGGCGGTTGCCCAGGCCGCGGGCGGCGTCGATCAGCACCAGCTCGAGGTCGCGAGCCATGCGGTAGTGCTGCATGCCGTCGTCCGACAGGATCAGGTCCAGCGGCTCACTGGCCAGCAAGGCTTTGACGGCGTTGCTGCGATTGGGGTCGATCATCAGCGGTACGCCCGTGCGCTGGACAATCAGCAGCGGCTCGTCACCGGCGACGTCGGCGCTCTGCTCGGCCTCGACCCGCCACGGCAACTGCGGCGGTTTGGCGCCATAGCCGCGGCTGACCACGCCGACCCGCAGGCCGCTGCGCTGACAATGCTGGATCATCCACAGAATCAGCGGCGTTTTGCCGGTACCGCCAACGGTGATGTTGCCAACCACGATCAACGGCACCGGCGGCTGATAGATCTCGCCCTCACCCGCCAGAAAGCGCTTGCGCTTGTTCATGACCACGCGGCGGTACAGCCATTCCAGTGGCTGCAACAGCTTCAGGGCCGGATGACCTGCGTACCACGCGGCGAGCAATCGATCGGACATGGCCATCAGGGCGCGGGAGGCGCCGCCTCGATGGTGGTCATGCGCAAGTGACTGAAGCCGAGTTTGCCGGCGGCATCCATGGCCGTCACCACGGACTGATGCTGAGTCTTGCCGTCAGCACTGATGGACAGCGGCCGGTTGGTGTCGCCGTTGGCTTCTTTTTGCAGCGCGTCCATCAGCGAGGCCAGGTCGCTTTTCGGCAGGATCTGGTTGTTCACCGAGAACACGCCGTCGGCGCTGATGGCGATGTCCAGCGGCTTGCTCTGATCATCGGCCGGCGCGCCGCTGACGGCTTCCGGCAGATCGACGCGCAGCTGGGTCTCACGGGTAAAGGTGGTAGTCACGACGAAAAACAGCAGCAGGACAAACACCACGTCGATCAGCGACACGAGGTTGATGTCCACGTTCTCCCGTTGCTTGCGGCGGAATTTCACGCTTTGCCCTCGGCCAGATCAACGTCACGGTCGCCCTGCACCACTTCAACCAGCTTGATCGCCTCCTGTTCCATGCCCACGACGAGTTCATCGATGCGCCGTTGCAGAAACCGGTGAAAGAACACCGCCGGGATACCGACGATCAACCCCGAAGCCGTGGTAATCAAGGCTTTGGAAATACCGCCGGCCAGCACGGCGGCGTTGGTCATCATGCCCGTGCCCATGAACGAACTGAAGATATCGATCATGCCCAACACAGTACCCAGCAGACCCAGCAACGGCGCCATGGCGGCGATGGTGCCCAGAGCGTTGATGTAGCGCTCCAGCTCGTGGATCACCCGGGCTGCGGCCTCTTCGATACACTCCTTCATGATCTCGCGACCATGTTTTGAGTTGGCCAGGCCGGCCGCCAGGATCTCGCCCAACGGGGAGTTGGCGCGCAGTTCCTTGAGTTTTTCCTTATTGAGCTGTTTGTCCTTGATCCAGACCCAGACCTGCCCGAGCAAGTGCTCCGGGGTCACGCGGCTGGCGCGCAGTGTCCAGAGACGTTCGGCGACGATGGCCATGGCCACGATGGAGCTCAGAATGATCGGCAGCATCATCCAGCCGCCGGATTTGACCAATTCCCACACAGTGACAGTCCCCTCGAAAAAGTGCGCCACTCTAACATAGGGGGTGGGCGCACCGAAGACCGTGATGTCGCAACCGGTCGGGCTTTGATAACGCTCGGTTATGGGTTCGGGGCCGGCGGATCGCGCCAGAAACGCCGTTCCTGGCGCATCGACCACGGCGGCTCGAAGCGCCCCAGTTGCAGACGAATGGCACCCTGTTCGACGCTGTCGTAGATCGCCATCCCGCGTTTTTGATAACGCGCGATGACCGTGGGATGCGGATGGCCAAACGAATTGCCCTGGCCGCGGGAGATCAGCGCCCCTTTAGGTTGCAGGACATCCAGCAGGGCGTTTGACGACGAACTGCGACTGCCGTGGTGTGGCGCCTGCAGCCAATCGGTGGGCAGGGCCAATGGACTGTCCAGCAGGGCTCTTTCGGCGGCGGCATCGATGTCACCACTCAACAGCAACCGTTCGCCATTGGCCTCGATCAGCAAGACACAGGAGTTCTGGTTGCTGTCGCTGGCCGATGGCCAGTGCCAAAGCTGGAAATCGACTTCATCCCAGGTCCATTGTCGGCCACTCTCACAACGCCCGGCCTGCAACTCCACAGGCAAGTCTGACGGTTCACCACTGACCACCTGTTTCACCGGCAAGCCCTGGGCAATCGCCCCGGCACCGCCGGCATGATCGGCATGTGCGTGACTGATCAGCATCAGGTCCAGGCCCTTCACCCCCAGTTTGCGCAATGCCGGCAGCACTACCCGCTCCCCCTGGTCGAGCTCACCGAATCGCGGTCCGGCGTCATACAGCAAGGTGTGATGCCGGGTGCGCACCAGAATAGCCAACCCCTGCCCCACGTCCAGCTGCCAGACTTCAGCGATGCCTTCCGGCACCATTGACCGGGGCGGGAATACCAGCAACAGCAGCAGAGGCCAACCCAACGGGCGCAGCGGAACGCCACGCGGCAACAGCAGTAGAAAAGCGCCCAGCGCGCCGAGGCTCCATACCCCCAAAGGAATCGCTTCCGGCACCCACGCAGGTAGCACCTCGGCCAACACCGCCAGGACCCGGAACAACCCACCGATCAAACCGCCCGCCAGCCACAACACGCCCTCGCCCACGTAGGGCACCGGCAACAGCAATGTCCCGAGCAAGGCCGGTGGCAACACCAGCAGACTGATCCACGGCACCGCCAGCAAATTGGCTGCCGGACCGCTTAGGCTGATCGGCAATCCCAATATCAACAGTAACGGGCACAGTCCGATTGCAATCAGCCACTGGGCACGGGTCCAGGTTTGCCACCATCGCCAGGGGCCCAACCGGCCGCCGAAGGTCAATATCAAGACGGCCACGGCCGCGAAAGACAGCCAGAAACCAGGTTGGAGACTCGCCAGCGGCTCCAGCAGCAAAATGCCGCAGAGTGCCAGCAATAGAGGCCACCATGCACCGAGATGACGAAACCGCAGACGCCACAACAACACCAGGCCAAGCATCAGGCAGGCTCGTCGCACCGGCACCCCGAATCCGGCCAGCATCCCGTAACCGAGCGCCGCGGCGAATGCCAGGCTACACGCCCAAGGCAACCATGGCAGCCAGTTCGGCCATAACCCAAGGCGGGCCAGGCCGGCAATCAGCAGATACACGACGCCCGCCAGCAAGCCGATGTGTTGCCCGGAAATCACCAACAGATGCACCGTGCCGGTGTCCTGCAATACCTGCCAGTCTTCGCGACTCAGCCCGGCACCGTCCCCGAGCACCAACGCCGTCAACGCGCCGCCTCGCCCCTGCGCATCCACCGCTTGCAAACGCTGGCGGATGCCATCGCGCCAGGCCCATTGGGCTGGCGCAAGGCGATCGCCCTGCTTGACCGTCCCGGTCGCCCCGATGTGTTGTGCCAGCAACCAGGCCTGGTAATCGAACGCCTGCGGATTGAGGAGTCCGACCGGGCGCTTCAATTTGACTGCCAGACGCCAGCGCTCACCACTGTTCACCGGCGGCCCGCCGTACCAGGACAGGCGCATTTGCCGCGGCAGCCGGGTACGCCGGGACTGGATGTCGGTCAATTCGAAACGCACGACACCGTCGTCATGCCGGGGCAAGCCAGTGACCCGTCCTTCGACCCAGCGGGTTTCTCCGTCCAGCGCCGGCGGCAACCGGTCATCCAGCGCCCACTGCGCATTCGCGCAGGCCCAACTCAAACCGAACAGGTAAAACGCCACCGGATACGTCCTGAATGGCAACAACATCAAACCCGCCACCGGCATCGCCAGCCACAACCAGACCGGCGGCAACGCCGGTAAAAAACGCAAAGTCAGCAGACCCAGCGCCAACGCCATCATCCCTGTGCGCATAAGCCCGTCCTTGAGAGTCCCCTCCAAGGCTTAGCCCGTCCGTCGCGCGGACGCCGTTATCAATTGTCACAAAGTCTGAATGGGCAGTTCATAGAATCCAGACATACTTGCCACCCTGACCGACCGAGAAGCCTTATGCCCCGGCGCTTATTCAAACGTTACATGCCAGACCCGATGAGCATCAGGGAACACAAGTCCTTACGCTTTCTCGGCACGCTGCTGCATGACCCGAACCTGTGGCACCTCAATCGCCACTCCGTGGCCCGCGCCATGGCCGTGGGTTTGTTCGCGGCGTTCCTGCCAATCCCGTTGCAAATGCTCCTGGCGGCCATCCTCGCCATTATCGTGCGCGGCAACATGCCGATCGCCGTGAGCCTGGTCTGGCTGACCAACCCGATCACCATGCCTGCCGTGTTCTTTTGCACCTACCAGACCGGCGCCTGGCTGATGGACGTCCCCGCCCGGCAGTTGCCGGACTCACTGACCTGGGAATGGATCAGGGGCGAAATCTCGACCTTGTGGCAACCGTTTCTGTTGGGTTCGGTGGTGACGGGGCTGGCACTCGGTGCGCTGTCCTACTTCATGGTGATGACGTATTGGCGCTGGTGGGTGGCCAGGCAATGGAAGCGGCGCAAGAAGAGCCGAATGTGAAAATGCAAAACGGCCTCCACTGTGGGAGGCCGTTTTTTATGCGGTGCCTGGACTGACGCCATCGTCGGAACGCCGCCCGGAGCAAGCCCGCTCCCACTGGGATTTTCAGTGCTACATAGATCCAGTGTGGGAGCGGGCTTGCCCGCGATACAGACGACGCGGTATCCCTCAGGTACGCATCCCGCGACCGCTGACCAGCAACCGTGCACAACCGATATACAGCACTACGGTCGCCACCAGCATGAAAGCGATGGCCACACTGATGCGGATATCCGATACACCAAGAATGCCGTAACGGAATGCGTTGACCATGTGCAGCACCGGGTTGGCCAGCGATACGGTCTGCCAGAACGGCGGCAGCAAGGTGATCGAGTAGAAGACCCCGCCCAGGTAGGTCAGTGGCGTCAGCACGAAAGTCGGAATGATCGAAATATCATCGAAGTTGCGCGCAAACACGGCGTTGATAAAGCCCAGCAGCGAGAAGATGGTCGCCGTCAGCACCACCACCAGAATGGTCACACCCAGGTGATGCACCTGCAAATGGGTGAAGAACAGCGACAGCAGGGTCACGATGATCCCCACCATCAACCCACGCAGCACGCCGCCCAGGGTGTAGCCGATCAGGATGGTGTGCGGCGACAGCGGCGAGACCATCAGCTCTTCGATGGAACGCTGGAATTTGCTGCCGAAGAAACTCGACACCACGTTGCCGTAGGAGTTGGTGATCACCGACATCATGATCAGCCCCGGCACGATGTACTCCATGTAGGTGAAGCCACCCATGTCGCCGATTTGCCGGCCGATCAGGTTACCGAAGATCACGAAGTACAGGACCATGGTGATGGCCGGCGGCAGCAGGGTCTGCGGCCAGATCCGGGTGAAACGCCGGACTTCACGGTAAACGATGGTGTTGAGGGCAATGAGGTTGGGGCGCAACTCGGAACTCATACCGCCACCTTCGACAGATTTTTCTCCACCAGGGACACGAACAACTCCTCGAGGCGATTGGTTTTGTTACGCAGGCTCAGCACTTCGATGTTCTGCTGCGCCAGCTGGGTGAACAGCGCGGTGATGCCCATGGACTTTTCCACCTGGACTTCCAGGGTGTGGCTGTCGATCAGCCGGGACGGGTAGCCGAGCAACTGAGGCGCGGCGGGCAGGTCGCCCTTGAGGTCCAGCAGAAAGGTTTCGACATGCAGTTGGCTGAGCAACTGACGCATGCTGGTGTTCTCGACGATGGTGCCGTGGTCGATGATGCCGATGTTGCGGCACAACTGCTCAGCCTCTTCCAGGTAATGGGTGGTGAGGATGATGGTGATGCCTTTCTGGTTCAGCTCGGTGAGGAAGCTCCACATCGAGCGACGCAGCTCGATGTCCACCCCGGCCGTCGGTTCGTCGAGGATCAGCAGGCGCGGTTCATGAACCAGCGCGCGGGCGATCATCAGGCGACGCTTCATGCCACCGGACAGTGAACGCGACGGCACGTCCTTCTTGTCCCAAAGGCCCAGC
The DNA here is from genome assembly GCF_002934665.1 of Pseudomonas laurylsulfatiphila. GTDB lineage: Bacteria > Pseudomonadota > Gammaproteobacteria > Pseudomonadales > Pseudomonadaceae > Aquipseudomonas > Aquipseudomonas laurylsulfatiphila. Next base: position 264,682 of record NZ_NIRS01000003.1, read on the forward strand.
TGGGTCAGGTACTGTTCGGCGCGTTCCTTGGCGATTTTCGCCGGGATGCCGTAGTAGCCGGCCTGGGTCACGACGATGTCGAAGGTCTTTTCGAACTGGTTGAAGTTGAATTCCTGAGGCACCACGCCGATGGAGCGCTTGAGCTGCGCAGGATTTTTGTCCAGGTCGTGACCGAAGATATTCACCGTACCGCTGGTCTTGTTCACCAGGGTCGAGAGAATGCCGATGGTCGTGGATTTGCCGGCGCCGTTGGGGCCGAGCAAGGCGAAAAAGTCACCTTCGGCGACTTCCAGATCGATACCACTCAGGGCCTGGAAACCGTTGCCGTAGGTTTTGGTTAGCTGCCGGATGGACAGAGCGGAACTCATATCTGATTTACGCACCAAGAAGGGAAGAAAGGGATAAGTATGGGCGGCGGCGAACAATACAACCGCAACAACTTGGCACAATGGTGCTTGTCACCGCCACACAAGTACAGTCAAGCGTGTCGATAGTGAGTATTAAGTCAACGCGGTCATGACCGCCTTTTGATACGCCGGACGCTGTTTCAGCCGCGCGTACCAGGCCTGCAGATGCGGTTGTGGTGCACGCTCGATCGGCATCTCGAACCAGGCATAAATGAAACTGCCCAGGGGAATATCACCCATGCCGATCTCGTCTCCGGACAGGTAAGGCGTGTTCGCCAACGCCTGGTCGGCCATCGCCAGCAGCGTGTCGCACTCCTTGATCGCCGCCTTGATGGCGGGCCAGTCCTGCTGGTCTGCCGGGGTACGCAGCACGCCCCAGAACACGGTACGGAACGGGCCGGCAAAGCTTGAGGTGGTCCAGTCCATCCATTTGTCGGCGCTGGCACGGGCTTGCAGATCCGCGGGGTACCAGGCCGTGTCGGCGGCGTGGCGGGCCATCAGGTAACGCACGATGGCGTTGGATTCCCACAACACGAAACCATCGTCCTCGATCACCGGCACCCGACCGTTGGGGTTCATCGCGCGGTACTCGGGTGTATCGACGACACCAAAGGCGCCACCGGCATCGATAGCCTCGTAGGCCAGGCCCAGTTCTTCGGCGGCCCACAATGGCTTTCTCACATTCGACGAGTTTTTCCGACCCCAGATCTTCAGCATGACCGCCTCTTTTTTGGTAAGTGGGCAGGCAGCATACGCCGGATCAGGTGCGACTCAAATCGCTCTGCATGTCACCCAACAGCGGTTGCAGTTGCTCACCGAACAGATGCGGATAGCATTTTTCCAGGTGTTCGAAAAAGAACGCTTCAGGGACGTCGGCGAACTGGCCGTGATCGACGAGGTACTCCATCAGCTTCGCACCATCGCGGTTGAAGGGATGAAAAACGCTGTCGTTGATCCCGTCGAATTCCAGCGGCGCCACATTGAACAGCTCGCAAAGTTTGCGGTTGAACGCCGGCGTCGCCTTGATCCAGCGACCCTGCAAGTAAAACTCGGTGTAGCCGTGCATGGCGAACATGTCGCTCTTGAGCAATTCAAGCAGCCGAGGCGTCGACAAATGATTGCGCACATCCGCCAGGCCGATCCGCGCGGGAATCCCGCAATGCCGCGCGCAACCTGCCAGCAACGTGGCCTTGGGCACGCAGTAACTCTCCCCGGTCGCCAATGCATGACTGCCGCGCAGGGTCTGCGGATCGCGACTGAAGGTGTACGGGTTGTAGCGCACCGCTTCGCGCACGGCGTAATAAAGACTGATCGCCTGCTCAAGCGGATCGCGACTGGCACCACGGTGTTTTTCGGCGAACTCCACCACGGACGGATGGTCACTATCGATGAAGCGGCCGGGACTCAGGTACTCGTGCATGAGAATAATCTCCTGGGGAAGCCCCGAGTCTAGCGAGAGCTTCAGCACAGAGATAACGACGTTTCGGCCAAATATGGGCGCTTTGCCGCTCGTTCAATGAAGGTTTTTCCCACGCGTGCGGCCCATCTGGCACACGAAAATCAACCTGGGTGACCACCCACCTGTTTTGCGGATGCCGTCTAAGCTCTGAGGGCTGGTTCGCCCTGGTTTCACGGAGGAATAAATATGCTGCTGTTGTGGATACTGGTTCTGCTGGTCGGTATTGCTTTTCTGGCCCACCGTCGCATCGCCCCGCTGCCCGCCCTGGTCATCGTGGCCGCCTATGTCGTGGCCATGGGCGCTTTCAGCCGCGCACCGGGCTGGTTGCTGCTGGTTTTCTGGGTATTGATCGCTGCCGTCGCCGCGCCCTTGCTGCTGCCCGACCTGCGTCGCAAATTGTTCAGCGCGCCGATGTTCATCTGGTTCCAGAAAACCCTGCCGCCGATGTCGCAAACCGAACGCGATGCCATCGACGCCGGTACGGTGTGGTGGGACGGAGAGCTGTTCAGTGGCCGTCCGGACTGGAGCAAACTGCTGTCCTATCCCAAAGCGCAATTGAACGAAGAAGAACAGGCTTTCATCGACGGGCCGACCGAAACGCTCTGCGCCATGGTCAATGAATGGCAGCTCGGTCAAACCATGGACCTGCCGCCCGAAGCCTGGGCGTTCATCAAGGACAACGGTTTTTTCGCCCTGATCATCCCCAAGGAGTTTGGCGGCAAAGGCTTCTCTGCCTATGCCCACTCGCAAGTGGCGATGAAACTGGCGAGCCACAGCGGCGACCTCGCCTCCACCGTGATGGTCCCCAACTCCCTCGGCCCGGCCGAATTGTTGCTGCACTACGGCACCGACGAACAACGCAATCATTACCTGCCACGCCTGGCACGCGGCGACGACATCCCGTGCTTTGCCCTTACCGGTCCGCTGGCCGGCTCCGACGCGGGCGGCATGCCGGACTCCGGGGTAATCTGCAAAGGTGAATGGGAAGGCCAGGAGGTTCTCGGCCTGCGCCTGAACTGGGAAAAGCGTTACATCACCCTCGGCCCGGTGGCTACCCTCCTCGGCCTGGCTTTTAAGGCCTATGACCCGGATCACCTGCTGGGCGACAAGGAAGACCTGGGCATCAGCCTGGCGCTGATTCCGACCGACACCGCCGGTGTCGAGATCGGCCGCCGGCATCTGCCGTTGGGTGCCGCGTTCATGAATGGCCCGAACTCGGGCAAGGACGTGTTCGTCCCGCTGGAGTTCCTCATTGGCGGCCAGGAAATGCTCGGCAAGGGCTGGATGATGCTGATGAATTGCCTGTCGGTGGGGCGTTCGATTTCCCTGCCGGCGGTGGGCACCGGCATGGCCAAGTTCACCAGCCTGGTGACGGGCCAATACGCGCAGATTCGTGAGCAGTTCAATGTACCGATTGCCGCATTCGAGGGCATCCAGGAAGCCATGGCCCGCATTGGCGGCAACGCCTGGATGATGGATGCCGCCCGCATGCTGACCGCCAATGCGGTCGACCTGGGCGAGAAACCGTCGGTGCTGTCGGCGATTCTCAAGTACCACCTGACCGAGCGCGGCCGCGACTGCATCAGCGATGCCATGGATGTCCACGGCGGCAAGGCAATCATCATGGGGCCGAACAATTACCTGGGCCGCAAATGGAACGGCGCGCCGATTTTTATCACGGTGGAAGGTGCGAACATTCTCTCGCGCAACCTGATGATCTTCGGCCAGGGCGCGATCCGCTGCCATCCCTTCGTGCTCAAGGAAATGGCCCTTGCCGGCCATGAAGACAAGGATCAGGCGCTCAGAGAGTTCGATGGCCTGCTGCTCAAGCACATCGGTTTTGCCGTGGGCAACGCCGCCAGTACGCTGGTGCTGAATCTCGGTTTCGGGCACCTTGAACACACCCCGGGCGACAAACTCAGCCAGGGATACTTCCGCGCCCTCAATCGTCAGGCAGCTGCTTTCGCCCTGCTCGCCGACCTCAGCATGATGTTGCTGGGCGGCGCACTGAAACGCCGGGAACGCCTGTCCGCACGGCTGGGTGACGTACTGAGCAACCTTTACCTGGCCTCTGCCGCACTCAAGCGCTATCACGATCTCGACACACCGGAGTACATGACGCCACTAGTGAGCTGGGCCATGGAAGAAAGCCTGGGGCAGGCGGAACGGGCCATGGATGAGCTGTTGAACAACTTCCCGAACAAAGTCGTGGCCTGCCTGTTGCGGGTCATCGTGTTCCCGTTCGGTCGCCGTCACAAAGGCCCCTCGGACAAACTCGCTGCCGAAGTCGCTGCCTTGATTGGTCGCGCCAAGGGCGACCCCGCCCTGGAGGAATTGCTCCTGGGTTGCTATCGCCCTCAGGCGAGCGACGATCCGGTCGGCGCCTTGCAACACGCCTGCAACCTGTTGAGCGCCGCTCAGCCGCTGCAGAAAAAGCTGCATGTGGCACTCAAGAGCGGCCAGGTCAAACCGCTGGCCGGCGAGTCGCTGATCGATGCCGCGCTCGAGGCTGGCGTGTTGCAGCCGGTGGAAGCGCAGACCCTGCGTGAAGCCGAAGCGGCCCGGCGCAAGGTGATCGATGTCGATGACTTTGACCAGGAGGCTTTGGCACTGGCCGGGGGAAAAGTCCGCTGATCCCTTCAAACATGTAAAAACGGGCGCGGGCGCTTTATACTCCCGCGCCCGTTTTGCTCTTGAGGACTTATCTCGTGTCCAACATCGTTGCCGATCATCTCGTTTTACTCGACCACCTGCGCAGCATCCTGGTCGCCGTAGGTGAGGCCGAGCAGGTTCCCGACGAAAGCCATGCCTTGTTCCTTGAGCGCTTCGACGAGCTGCTGGCGTTACTGCCTGTCGACCCGATCGAAAGCCAGTACCTGGGCCAGGACATTCTGTGCCAGGTCATCACTCGCTATCCGCAAATCGCGCACCTGGTGCCGCGCGACCTGCTGTGGTATTTCGCCGGTGACTGCCTGCATTACATGCCCGATGATGAAATCGACCTGTACCAGGCCCTGGAAGAGCGTCGCTTCGAAGCCGAACAGAACGACGAGCCTTTCGACTGGAACCAGGAAAAGCAGCTGCTGGCCTTGTCGAACCAGGACAGCAAGCACTGATCTGCAAAAGATCGCAGCGCTCCTACAAGGTGTCGGATGTACCTGTAGGAGCTGCCGAAGGCTGCGATCCTTTGTTTCGACCTTCAAAACAAGCCGTCACTCTCCGGCAGTTCATACTCCGATGGCGACCAGCCCGGACCATACGACCGACCCGGGTTGCCCAGCGTCGGCTCCTTCGCCAGACACTCCACCAGGTAATCGATCAACACCCGTAGCTTGGGCGGCAGGTACCGGGTTGGCGAATGCAGCAACCAGGCGCCGCCGTGGTAGGACGCCAGAAAGGTCCAGTCCGGCAGCACTTGCACCATCAACCCCTTCTCCAGGGCATGGCGCGCCGTGAAATACGGCAGGCTGCCAATGCCGATGTGCTGCAACACCGCGCCATAACGTACACCGGTGTGATTGGCGGCATATCGCCCGCGCACACCCACGGTTACCGTCTTGCTGCCTTTCTTGAATTTCCAGCGTGCGTCGCTGGGTGTTTCGCCCAGGTAAATGCAACTGTGATTGAGCAAGTCATGGGGATGAGTCGGCGTCCCGTGCTCGGCCAGATACTGCGGAGTGGCGCAGAGCATATGATCGATGGTCAGCAATTGCCGCCCCACCAGACCCGCAGGCGGCCGATCGGTGATGCGAATCGCCAGGTCGACATGATCGTCGATCAAATCGACCTGGCGGTCCTCAAGCAACAGCTCCACATCCACCTTGGGATAACGCCGCAAGAACTCCGGCATGTGCGGGTGAATCACGATTCGGCCCACCGCTTTCGGCACGCTAATACGCACCAGCCCCTCGGGTTCATCGGTGAACTGACCACTGATTTCCATCACTGACCGCGCGGCATTGACCATTTCCTGGCACCGCTTGAACACCTCCTCGCCACCGTCGCTCAGACGCAACTTGCGCGTGGTTCGTTGCAGCAACCGGGTGGCGAGCGCCTTCTCCAGGCGCGAAATGCTCCGACTGACCGCCGAGGGTGAGGAGCCCAACTGACGAGCGGCCTCGGAGAAACTGCCCGTCTCGACAACCTTGACGAAAATCGCCATTTCACCGAGCAGCGGCAGGGGAAGATTTATGCTCACAACGCAACAGTCCTTTGATGTTTGCCCGGATTATCACGTATTTACAGGCTTTCTATAATAGTAACTGATTACCAAATACGAGCCCGGAATATGACGCTGCGCCTTTTTTTCCATAGTGATGAGCTCAAGGCCAACGTGGAAGTCATGGAATGCACCCCCCACGAAAACGAGTTTGCCGTGGTCTTGCGCGCGACCCTGTTCCACCCCCAAGGCGGTGGACAGCCTTGCGACACTGGCTGGATCGGCGAAAGCCAGGTACTGCGCGTGGTTCAGGATCCCGAGCGAATCATTCATTTTGTCGACCAGCCGGTAAAAACCGGAATGACGCCAATCCGCGTCGACGAACAACGCCGGCGGTTCAACACGCGCATGCATTCGGCTGGTCATTTGATCGGCCACTTTGTCCAGGCCATGGGCTGGATGCCGATCAAGGCGCATCACTGGCCCGGTGAAGGCCGTGTGCAATTTCAGCCGGGCAATTCAGCGCAGGACGTCGAGGCCCAGGTCATCGAGCATGGCATCGGGCAGTGGATCGACCACGACCTGCCGCGCCTGACCTCACTGCGCGAAGGCGCCCGGGAAATCGGCTTCGGTGAACTGCCCGCCTACGGTTGTGGTGGTACCCATGTACGCAGCTTGAAGGATTTGGGCGCGGTCACCATCGCCTCCCTTTCGAAGAAAAAAGGCACGCTGTCCGTCCACTATCACGTGGACTGAGCACTGGGCGTTCGTGAGGGGCGCCTGACTCTATCGATGCAAGCATTGCCCGGAACGCAAAAGGCCCGCCCAGTCGTCAGACTGGCGGGCCTTTTTTGCTTTGACCATAAATCAGGGACAAACAAAAACGCCGCTCAATGAGCGGCGTTTTCGTTAAATATGGAGCGGGAAACGAGACTCGAACTCGCGACCCCGACCTTGGCAAGGTCGTGCTCTACCAACTGAGCTATTCCCGCAAATGGCGTCCCCTAGGGGACTCGAACCCCTGTTACCGCCGTGAAAGGGCGGTGTCCTAGGCCACTAGACGAAGGGGACACGCTGCCCGGAACACATGGTGTGTGTTTCGGTGCCCAGATCCGCATCCGAAGACTTGGTTCTGGTTTCACTCAGCCCTGCCCGAAGGCAACGCTGTTTAAAATTGGAGCGGGAAACGAGACTCGAACTCGCGACCCCGACCTTGGCAAGGTCGTGCTCTACCAACTGAGCTATTCCCGCATTGGCGTCCCCTAGGGGACTCGAACCCCTGTTACCGCCGTGAAAGGGCGGTGTCCTAGGCCACTAGACGAAGGGGACACACTACAACATTCACTCCCTGCTTCGTTTCGCTGTGTGCTTTACGCTGCAAGTGGCGCGCATTCTATGGATGGATTGAGAGGTCGTCAACCCCCTGATATAAATTTATTTAAATCAATGACTTCGCCCTGCTTTTAGACGCCATTGCGGTTTTTCCGCTGCCCGGTGTTTGACGCCTATATTCTGGCACCCGCCAAGACGTTATAGTCCTCCAGTGATGGCAATCTGTATATCGCGTGCCACCATTTATAGAAGCGAGGCTGCGGCCGATATAGGCGCAGGCATGTCCGATCCATCCCGTCATACGGGCCTAGGCGCTCAAATGCCAAGCCACTAGACTCGCATGCGTACCCTAAAAAGAGGTCTTACCGGTGACGCCACTCATGATCACCCTGCTAGTTGTAGCCGGGATCGCCCTGTTGATCGCCATTGGCTACATGAACCATGTGGTGGAAAACAACAAGCTGGAAAAGGCCCGTACCAAGATTGAACTCAATGATCGTCTGCGTCGCTGCGGAGAAATCACCGAGACTTTCCCCGGCCAGTTGATGACCCCGGCACTCAAACTGTTGTTGGCCCGCCTGGAACTGAACGTCTGCCAGCGCCTGCTCAACCTGGAAAAATCCAGCGCCAACCTCAAGGCACGGATCGCCGAACTGGAGGCCCTTGTCGGCCAGGGTGAATCGATCCCGGTCAACAATCCGCCGGCACCGATCCAGACCGAAGCCAAGGCCAAGGATGTACGTTTCCTGCTCGAAGCCCTGCACGGGCAAATCACCCGCGCAGCACAGGACGGCTTCCTCCCCCCCAACGAAGCCAAGCGCTGGATTCGTGAAGTGCGCCACATCCTGGTGCTGCTGCACATCGAGTTCTTTAACAACCTCGGCCAGCACTCCCTGCAACAGAATCAGCCGGGGCAGGCTCGACTGGCATTCGAGCGCGGCGTGCAATACCTGCGCAAGCAACAGGAACCACAGGTCTACGCCGAGCAACTGCAATACCTGGAAAAACTCCTGGCCCGCGCCAATGACCAGGTCATGGATCGCATTGCGCCGGTCGAAGGCGAGGTCAACCAATTGACCGAAGGCCTCAAAGACGTCGAAGCTGACGCGGACTGGAAAAAGAAAGTGATCTACGACTGATCAGCGAAAACAGAAAAGCCACCGCAAGGTGGCTTTTTTTTGTTCTTCACGCATTCCTGGGAAACGGTAGGAGCCGGCTTGCCGGCGATGGTCGTTAACGATAACGCGTATGAACCGGATAAACGCGGTGCACTCGAGTCCATCGCCGGCAAGCCGGCTCCTACAGGTATTGCGCTATCCGTGTATCCAGATAATCACTTCAAAGCCTGAAATGCCCCACCATCCCCTTCAGCTCAACCCCCAGTTGCGCCAACTCGATGCTGGAGGCGGCATTGCCCTGCATCGCCAGCGATGATTGATCGGCACTGGCGCGAATACTGGTGACACTGCGGTTGATCTCTTCGGCCACCGAACTCTGTTCCTCGGCCGCCGCGGCGATCTGCTGGTTCATCTGCTGGATCAACGATACCGCCGCCGCAATACTTCCCAGTGCGCTCTCGGTCTGCAAAGCATCGCTGACCGCCAGCTTCACCAACTCACCACTGCTCTGGATCTGCTGCACCGACGACTGCGCCGCCGAGCGCAAAGCGCTGACCAGGCGTTCGATTTCCTCGGTCGATTGCTGGGTTCGCCTGGCCAGCGCACGCACTTCATCGGCCACCACCGCAAAGCCCCTGCCCTGCTCACCCGCCCGGGCCGCCTCGATCGCCGCGTTCAATGCCAGCAGGTTGGTCTGCTCCGCCACGCTTTTGATCACACTCAAGACCGTACCGATGTTCTGGATTTCCGCACTCAGGCTTTCAATGCTCGAACTGGCCGAGTTGGCCGAGTCCGCCAACTGCTCGATCCGCGCCATGCTCTGGCGCACCACCTGCTGACCACTTTCAACCTTGCCGTCAGCCGTTTGCGCCGCCAGGGCTGCTTCCTCTGCGTTGCGCGCGACATCATGCACCGTGGCCGTCATCTGATTCATCGCAGTGGCGACCTGTTCGGTTTCCTCCTTCTGCGTACTGACTTCGAGATTGGTCTGTTCAGTCACTGCCGACAGCGATTGTGCGGAAGTGGCCAACTGCTCGATACCCGACTGCAAGCCGCTGACGATATGGCTGAGCCCCGCGGCCATTTGTTGCATGGCCTGCATCAACTGGCCAATTTCGTCACGACGGGTCACGTCAATGGTTGCACTCAAATCCCCTGAGGCAATCTGCTGCGCCACCTGGATCACACTGCGCAGCGGCGCCACGATCAACCGGGTGATGAACCACGCAGCAACCAGCCCGACCAGCAACGCCAGAGCGGAGGAGCCAAAGATCAGCATCGAGTTCTTTTTCAGTTCGGCCTGCATCGCCTGGTCTTCAGCGACATAAGCCTGATCCACCCGCTCAACCACTTGGGCTGCGCGTTGGTGCAACTGTTGATAAACGGTTTTTTCCTGTTCCAGCAGGCCGGTGTACTCGGCGAGCTTGTCACTGAAACCGGCGATATGACCCGTCACCTCGTTGAGGACGGTCTGGTAACCCTCGTCCTTGACCGTGGTCTTGAGCTGCTCGGCCTGGGCCAATGCCTGACTGGCCTGTTCGATCTTGCCCTGCCCGGCGCTGTCGTCGCCTTTGCGGCTTTGATCCAGGCGTACGCGCGCTTCATTCATGGCTTGCAGCATCAAGCGTGAAACCTGGCTGACCTGACCGGCCTGCTCGATGAACTGTGCACCGTCCTTGCCTTCGGAATCTTTCAGCGTATAAGCGCCGTCATCGGCGAGCCCGGATTGCAATACATCAAGATTATTGGCCACGCTGGACACCGACCAACTGGCCATTTCCAGCGCCAGGTCCTTGGCCTGGGTGAGCGAGACAAACTCGTCGAAGGCCTTGCGATAGGCACCCAAAGACTGTTCGACATCATTCATCACCGGCACATTGGCCGCCGACGCGGCCTTGAGCTGGCCGGCCAGAGCGATCAAGCCATCGACGCCCTCGTGCAAGGCATCGACGGTTTTCGGATTGCCGTGCAAGGCATATTCCTGCTCCAGCAGCCGTACCTTGAGCAAACCGCTGTTGAGCGATGACATTTGCTTGAGCCCGTCGAAGCGCTGACTGATGGTTTGCAGGGACCACACGCCAATGCCCGCCACCAGTGCAGTCAACAACAGCACCAGGACAAACCCGACACCCAGTTTTTTCGCCATACCGAGGTTGGCAAAACGTCCTTGCACGGCCGAATTCATTGCACTTAGTCCCCTGCCAAAGTCTGTAGACGCAGATTCGCAACGGGCCAGTGGCAACACAAGGCTCTGGCGCAGGAATAATGGCAAAAAGCTACGCCAACGTCGCTTTCAGAACGCTTGAGGTCGATCCCGAGCAGTGGCTTGAAAGAACGCACGGGCACGTGGGTCGCAGGCATAGGCCACATTGATACGCTGCCAGTCACTGGCCCCACCCGAGGCGTTAAAGGCGGTCTTCGATGACATCACCACACCCAGACGCCGTGCCCGGGCCAGCACCTGATCGTAGTCGGACATTCGTGATCGCGCCCAGATAAACAGGCCTCCCGCCGGTTTGCCGAAGACTTCCCATTCGGCATCCTCAAGCATTTGCAACGCCGCCAGCCGGTCGTTGTTCAAGCGTTGGCGCTGACGTTGCACCATTTTGCCGTAGGCGCCGTTCGCCAACAGGCACGCCAGCACCGACTCGCAAAACCGTGAGGCGCCCATGCCAGAGATCATCTTGACCTCGGCCAGACGCGTAATGACTGCGCAATCGGCCACCACGAAACCGACCCGCAAGGAACTGCTGAGGGTCTTGGAATAGCTGCCCACGTAGATCACGTTGTCGTCCAGCGCAGCCAGTCGCGTACCGGGACCGCTGCGCAAATCCGCATAAACGTCGTCCTCGATCACCTGCACGCCAAAGGCCCTGGCCAGTTGCAGCACGCGACGCGCCACCCCGGGTGAAAGGTTGCTGCCGGTCGGGTTATGAAAGAAGCTATTGATGAGCAGCCCTTGAGGCCGGTGCTTGACCAACACCGATTCGAGCACGTCCACGTCCGGCCCGCGCGGTGTTCGCGGCACCTCGACCATGTGGATGCCGTGCAGCCTGAGCAGATCGAACAACTCCGGATAACCGGGACTCCTCCACGACCACACAATCACCGGCCTTGAACAGTGTCCGCACAATCAGGTCGAGTCCCTGACTGGCACCCGCGGTGGTCATGATCCGATTGTCCTGTACCGGGATGTCCAGTTGCCTGAGGCGCTTGAGTATCTGTTGCCGCAAGGCTGGCAAACCCAACGGCGTGCTGTAGTTGAACAGACTGGCCGTATCGGTACGACTGACTTGCCGGATCGCGTAGATCAGATCGTCGGTCTCGCGCCAGCTTTCAGGCAGCCCGCCACAGCCGAGCCTCAACTCACCCGACCACGGCCCGTACTCGGGTTCGGCCCCCTCAAACCATGCAGGCTCGTGCCTTGCGTTCGTGACCAATACCGGGTCGGCGACTGTATAGCCGGCCCCATGACCTGACACCAGCATCCCCTGCGTCACCAGGCGTTCACAGGCCTGAACGACGCTTGACTGACTGAGCAAATTGATCCGCGCAATCTGTCGCACCGAAGGCAGGCGCGTACCGGGCGATACCCCGCTGGAATGGAGCCAGCAGGACAGCGCGTCAACAATTTGCTGTACGACGGGCACCAGCGCCTGTCGGTCGATTCTCAACTCCATGAGCAAGCAAACTCCTGTTGATTTTGCCGGAAGCAGTTAATCACAGGAGGGTTCGAAGGCATGTGCGACAACGCCGCCAAAACCATTCGATCTAATTATTTGAAACACATTGCCCAGCCCGGAACCAAAAACTGTGGGAGCGAGCTTGCTCGCGAAAGCGGTGTGTCAGCCGATATTAATTTCGACTGATACGCCCTCTTCGCGAGCAGGCTCGCTCCCACAGGTTGCAACTTTTCCTTGGTAGCGATGCATTGCTTCAGAACGCTGTTACGCCACCGTCCACGGCCAATGAGTGCCCTGTGGTGAAGGCCGCGCCATCGCTGCACAGATACAGCACCGCGCTGGCGATTTCCTCGACCTTGCCGATGCGACCGACCGGGTGCATGGCGTTGGCGAATTCGGCTTTTTTCGGGTCGGCTTCATAAGCGCGACGGAACATGTCGGTGTCGATCACCGCCGGGCACACGGCGTTGACCCGGATCTTTTTCTTGGCGTACTCAATGGCCGCCGATTTGGTCAGGCCGATCACCGCATGTTTGGAGGCTGCGTAGATGCTCATTTTCGGCGCTGCCCCCAGGCCCGCCACCGACGCCGTATTGACGATCGCGCCGCCCCCTTGCGCCAGCAGCAACGGCAACTGGTATTTCATGCACAGCCAGACGCCTTTGACGTTGACGCCCATGATCGCGTCGAACTCGTCGAGCGAACCTTCGGCCAGCTTGCCTTTCTCGATTTCGATGCCGGCATTGTTGAAGGCATAGTCGAGGCGACCGTAAGTATTGATCACCTCCTCCATCAGATTTTTAACATCGCTTTCCAGGGTAACGTTGCAGCGCACGAAGGTCGCCTCGCCACCGGCCGCACGAATCAGCGCCACCGTGCCCTCGCCGCCCGCCGTGTCCATATCGGCCACTACGACCTTAACGCCCTCGGCGGCAAATGCCTGGGCGGTCGCGCGGCCAATACCGGCCGCCCCGCCTGTCACCACAACCACCTGGCCGGAAAACGTCATGCTCATTGTTATGTCCTCGAAGAGAAGTAAGCGGGGAATCGCGCAGGACCAGTCTAGCCATGGAGGTGCTGAACGCGGCAGCACTATCAGGACTCCAGTTGGGCGCCCATGAGTTGTAGTGATGGAACTGCCGTACCAACTATCACTGCACTGGATCAACCTGCATTCGCCGCATCAGCCGAACTTGCGGCATCGGCGCTGACCGGCTATCAACAAAGCTTCATTCATCTTGAGTGCCTGTCATGACCTCCCAGACCAATCGCCAATTCCTGCTCGCCAAACGTCCGGTTGGCGCGGCGACCCGCGAGACATTCACCTACCAGGAAGTACCGGTCGGCGAGCCGGCGGCGGGCCAGATCCTGGTCGAAAACCAATACCTGTCCCTGGACCCGGCCATGCGCGGCTGGATGAACGAGGGCAAGTCCTACATCCCGCCGGTCGGACTCGGCGAAGTCATGCGCGCCTTGGGTGTGGGCAAAGTCATCGCGTCGAACAATCCGGGCTTCGCGGTCGGGGACTACGTAAACGGCGCCCTCGGGGTGCAGGATTTTTTCCTCGGCGAGCCGCGAGGCTTCTACAAGGTCGATCCGAAACTGGCACCGCTGCCACGTTACCTGTCAGCACTGGGCATGACCGGGATGACGGCGTACTTCGCCCTGCTCGACGTCGGCGCGCCGAAGGCCGGTGACACCGTGGTGCTCTCGGGTGCGGCGGGCGCCGTGGGCAGCATTGCCGGGCAGATCGCCAAGATCAAAGGCTGCCGGGTGGTTGGCATCGCCGGCGGCGCGGACAAGTGCAAGTTCCTGATCGATGAACTGGGTTTCGACGGTGCTATCGACTACAAGAGCGAAGACGTCCTCGCCGGCCTCAAGCGCGAGTGCCCGAAAGGTGTCGACGTGTATTTCGATAATGTGGGTGGCGACATTCTCGATGCGGTGTTGAGCCGCCTGAACATGAAGGCGCGGGTGGTGATTTGCGGTGCCATCAGCCAGTACAACAACAAGGAAGCGGTCAAGGGGCCGGCCAATTACCTGTCGCTGCTGGTCAACCGCGCACGCATGGAAGGTTTTGTGGTGATGGACTACGCCGCCCAATACGCCAGCGCCGCCCAGGAAATGGCCGGCTGGATGGCCAAGGGGCAGCTCAAGAGCAAGGAAGACATCGTCGAAGGGCTGGAGACGTTCCCGGAGACGCTGATGAAATTGTTCAACGGCGAGAATTTCGGGAAGCTGGTGCTGAAGGTTTGACGCGGCCCTTGTAGGAGCTGGCTTGCCAGCGATGCAGACACCGCGGTTACTCAGGTAAACCGTGGTGATGCAATCGCCGGCAAGCTGGCTCCTACAGAGTGGGCGGTTACACCAGTTCGGCCACTACATCGGCCAACGCCTTCGCTGGATCCGCCGCCTGGCTGATCGGACGGCCGATCACCAGATAGTCGGAACCGGCATCCAGTGCCTGACGCGGGGTGAGGATACGACGCTGATCGTCCTGGGCACTGCCCGCCGGACGAATCCCTGGGGTCACCAGTTGCAGCGACGGATGTGCCGATTTCAGCGCCTGGGCTTCCAGGGCCGAGCATACCAGGCCGTCCATCCCGGCTTTTTCCGCCAGGGCGGCGAGGCGCAGGACCTGCTCTTGCGGCTCGATGTCCAGACCGATACCCGCCAGATCTTCACGCTCCATGCTGGTCAACACGGTCACGCCAATCAGCAGTGGTTTGGGACCGTTGCGTTGATCCAGCACTTCACGGCACGCGGCCATCATGCGCAGGCCGCCGGAGCAATGTACGTTGACCATCCACACGCCCATTTCCGCAGCGGCCTTGACGGCCATTGCGGTGGTGTTCGGGATGTCGTGGAACTTGAGGTCCAGGAACACTTCGAAACCCTTGTCGCGCAGGGTGCCGACGATTTCCGAAGCGCAGCTGGTGAAGAGTTCTTTACCGACTTTGACCCGGCACAGCTTCGGGTCCAATTGATCGGCCAGCTTCAGTGCGGCGTCACGGGTAGGGAAATCCAGGGCGACGATGATAGGAGTCTGGCAGGCGGACATGAGTGGGCTCTCAGGCAAGTCGAAATCGGCGCGCATTGTAGCGGAACCAGCGCCGCTGCGGGACCCGATGATCGGTAAATCGTCGAGACGGCTCAAGCAAGACTAGCCCCCGAGGCCATTGTGTCGAGTTCGATACACACACGACACGCCCGCAACACCCGGGGCGGCTACCCTCGGCAACCGCAACAGGTCCCTGCAACAGCACTTCCCGCCTCTGGGCCGGACGCCTATGCTGGAACCACAACCTCGCAGCCTATCTTTGTGGTTGGCAGCCTACCTGGCAGATGAACGCACGCATGCACAACACCCAAGCACCCGTGAATGACGACCAAAAGACGCCCGGTGATGACAAACGCTGGAGCATTCGCGCCCTGATCGTCGACGATGACGTGCCGATCCGCGAATTGATGATCGACTACCTGGCCCGGTTCAACATCCACGCCAGCGGCGTCACCGATGGCGCCGCGATGCGCCAGGCGATGCAGGCGGAGCATTTCGACGTGGTGGTACTCGACCTGATGCTGCCAGGCGAAGACGGCCTGTCGCTATGCCGCTGGCTGCGCGCCGAGTCGGATATCCCGATCCTGATGCTCACCGCTCGCTGTGAACCCACCGACCGGATCATCGGCCTCGAACTGGGTGCCGACGACTACATGGCCAAGCCGTTCGAGCCCCGCGAACTGGTGGCACGAATCCAGACCATCCTGCGTCGGGTGCGCGATGACCGCAGCGAACAGCGGGCGAACATTCGCTTCGACAATTGGCGCCTGAACAGCGTGCTGCGGCAACTGATTGCCGACGATGGCCTGGTGGTACCGCTGTCCAATGCCGAATTCCGCCTGCTCTGGGTGTTTATCGAACGTCCGCGCCGGGTGCTCAGCCGTGAACAACTGCTGGATGCCGCCCGCGGTCGTTCGATTGAAGCCTTTGACCGCAGCATCGACCTGCTGGTGTCGCGCCTGCGCCAGAAACTCGGCGACGATCCCAAGGCACCGCAGTTGATCAAGACCGTTCGTGGCGAGGGTTACCTGTTCGATGCCCGAGACATCGGCTGATGCGCGGGCGCTTCGATACCCTGTTCGGCCGCCTCTTTGGCGTGTTGTTGCTGGCGATTATCCTCGCGCACCTGCTGGCCTTTGCCTGGTTTCATCATTACGGTCCGCCAGCGCCGCCGCCTCCACCGGAGTTTTCCGAAGGCCTGGAAGGACCACGCCCGCCACTGGACCCACGCTTCGAGAAGCGGCCGCCACGGCCGTGGTTCGGCGGCCCCCTGGTGCCGCTGACCTTTCAATTGGTCTCGCTGATCATTGCCGCCTGGTACGGCGCCAAACTGCTGAGCCGGCCAATCCAGCGCCTGAGCGACGCAGCCGAGCGCTTGAGCGAAAACCTCGACAGCCCGCCGCTGGAAGAATCGGGACCACGGGAAGCGCGGCTAGCAGCGCACACTTTCAACAAAATGCAGCGGCGCATCCTTGAACAGGTCAAGCAGCGCTCGCGCATGCTCGGCGCCGTGTCCCACGACCTGCGCACGCCGCTGTCGCGCCTCAAGCTGCGGCTGGAGAAAATCAACGACGACAAGCTGCAAGGCCAGATGCGCCAGGACCTCGACGACATGATCAACATGCTCGACGCCACCCTCACCTACCTGCATGAACAACGTACCAGTGAAGCTCCACAGTGGATGGACGTGCAGGCGCTGGTGGAGTCCCTGAGTGAAAATGCCCAGGACCAGGGCGCAGACGTCCGGGCCAGCGGTCACTGTGCCCCGCTGCAAGTGCAGCCGATGGCCCTGCGCTCCTGCATCAACAACCTGATGGACAACGCCCTGCGCTATGCCGGGCAGGCGCTGATCACCCTGGAAGACCATCGTGAACAGCTGGTGATCCGGGTCATCGACCATGGGCCGGGTATTGCCGCCGAACAGCGTGAAGCGGTGTTCGAACCTTTCTTTCGCCTTGAAGGCTCACGCAATCGCAATTCCGGCGGCGTTGGCCTGGGCATGACCATTGCCCGCGAGGCGGCGCAACGAATGGGCGGCCAGTTAACGTTGGAAGAGACGCCAGGTGGCGGCCTGACGGCCGTGATTCGCCTGCCGCGTACCTGATACCCCCACCGGCCCTTCTGTAGGAGCGAGCTTGCTCGCGATGGAGGTCAACGATGATGCGGGGAGCATGACACCCCGCGGTGCTCTCAGTTTTTTCGTCGGAACGCCGCCCGGAGCAAGCTCGCTCCTACAGATGTTTCGTTATCTGTGTTCCCCCGGGATTCCGCGAAGGACCAAAAAAAAGCCCACTACCCCTCAGCGGTTCAATGGACGACGGCCCCTGGAACTTCAGGGCAGGCGATCCTCAGCCCGTGCCTGAGTCTTGCTCCAGTCAATCAACAGGCTATAGGCCACCGCCAGCAATGTCGGGCCGATGAACAGGCCGATAAAGCCAAAGGCAATCAACCCGCCAAACACCCCAAGCAGCACGATGACCAGCGGCAGGTTACCGCCACGGCTGATCAGGTATGGCTTGAGCACGTTGTCGACACCGCTGATAACGAATGTGCCCCAGATGCCGAGGAATATGGCCATTCCGTACTCGCCTTTCCAGGCCAGCCACGCGGTCGCCGGAATCCACACCAGCGGCGGGCCCATCGGGATCAGGCTGAGCATGAAGGTCACGATGCCGAGCACCAGCGCACCCGGTACGCCGGCAATCAGGAACCCGATCAGCGCCAGGATCGCCTGAGCCGCTGCTGTGCCGATCACACCGTTCACCACCCGCTGTACCGTGCCTGCCACCAGTTCAATGTAGTAGCCGGCCCGTTGATCGATCAGCCGTTCCAGCAATGTGTGCACAAACGCCGCCAGGCGCGGTCCGTCACGATAGAAAAAGAACACGAAGACGATGCTCAGGGTCAGTTCGAGAATACCGCCGCCAATCTGCGCGCTGCGCGCCAGCAACCAGTTACCCATCTGCCCCAGATAAGGCTTGAGCGACACCATCATCGCCGCGCCCTGCTCATCGATGCTGTTCCAGAGTCCGACCAGCCGCTCGCCCACCAGGGGAATCGAACCCAGCCAGAGCGGTGCTTCGGGCAGCCCCTCGACCTGTGCATCCTTGATGAATGCGGTGGCATCACGCACGTGATCGGCGAGGTTGAAACCCAGCCACACCAGCGGTGCCGCGACCAGCACCATCCAGCCCAGCGTCAGCAATGCCGCCGCCAGAGACTCGCGGCCATTGAGCCAACGGGTCAGCAAGCGCATCAGCGGCCAACTGGCGAATGCCAGGACTGCGCCCCAGAACATCGCCGACCAGAACGGCGCCATCACCCAGAAGCTCGCGCCGAACAGCACCACGAGCAGGATCTGCACCAACAGGCGATCGTTATTGATCATCGAAAATCCCGAAAATATCAGTCAGCAAAAGAGTAGGCGAACGCAGCGTGCACGCTCGCCCGGTACAGCCTACCGCAATAGCTCGATGTGCAGGCCAGAGCCTTCGGCACTGCCGGTTTCCATTCGCGCGGCACGCACGCCCTGGGCAATCAGTGCCTGACGCCAGGCTTCGGCGTTCGCTCCGGAAATACTGACCCGCAAGGTGGTGTCCAGATTCAGTCCGCGAGAAATCAGGCGCAGCCAGGTCTCGTCAGGTGCGCTGTTGAGCCTGGAAAAATCAAGCTCGCCCGTGCTCTTGAGTTCACGTAGCAAAGTCGCGGAGGTCGGCAACAACTCACCCAGCGGTGCCGAAGCGTCGAACTGCTCGACATGCAGGTAGGCTTTGCGATTACCGCGGGTGATGCTGTACAGCGCGACGAGCGTGTTATCCCGTGGCGCGGCAAGTCGCAGCAGCAAATAGGCTTGTTGATCGTCGGCCCCGTACAGCTTGGCGTTGCCGAAGACTTCATTGGCCCAGAGGCTGCTTTCGCCGCAATCGCGTGCCTGGCACCAAAAGAGCAGCCCGGCGTCCTGCTGTTGCAAAGCCTCGCGGGCAGCGGTGAACGCCTCGATGGATGAATGCTCCGCTGGCAACTCGTAGGTCACCGAAGTGACGTTGCCGCGGGCACTGACCTGACCGTCGAAACGCAACTGGCCACTGATCTTGCGGATCGAGCCCAAGGGATAGATCCGCTCCAGTTCGGCGGCGGGGCGATAGTCGACAATCTGGGCGTCGACCATGCGCGGCACTATCGGCAGGTCCTGACTGCCCGGAACATCGGCGGCGAACAACAAGGGACTGAAACTGCACAGCGCCAGCAAACTGAATGAACGCATGGATAGACTCATCGGATCAGCATGGCCTGGGCGCCCTTGATGACACTGGCTTCATCGGCGCGTTGCGGTACCTGCAGACCACGCTGCACCGCCGGCCGTGCCTCCAGGGTTGCCATCCAGCGTTGCAACGCCGTCAAGCCCTCCACCGAGACGCCCGACCACTCGTAACCGCGCACCCACGGAAAGGTGGCGATGTCCGCAATGCTGTATTCGCCGGCGAGGAACTCCACGCCTTGCAAACGCGTGTCGAGCACTTCGTAGAGGCGACGGGTCTCGTGCTGATAGCGGTCGATGGCGCCCTGGAGTTTCTCCGGAAAGTAGCGGAAGAACACGTTGGCCTGGCCCTGCATCGGGCCGATGCCCCCCATCTGGAACATCAGCCACTGCAACACCAGCGAGCGTCCCTTTGGGTCGCTCGGCATCAGTTTGCCGGTCAGTTCAGCGAGGTAAATCAGGATGGCGCCGGACTCGAACACGGCGAAATCGCCGTTGGCGCGGTCGACAATCGCCGGAATCCGGCCATTGGGGTTGATCTTGAGGAAGTCCGCGGACTTCTGCTCCTTCTTGTCGAAACTCAAGGCATGCACCCTGTAGGGCAGGCCGAGTTCCTCGAGCACGATAGAGACCTTGTGGCCATTCGGGGTCGCAGCGGTGTAGAGATCTATCATGGTTGTCTCCCTTTTCAACCCGCCAAGCCTCGACAGTTGCCCGGCGCAAGTCAAGGAATGGCGAAAAACCGATTGAAACAGTCTGCGACAAGATCGGCACCGGACTCGTCATTCAGGTGCAAATGGTGGCCGCCTGGCATCTGTTCCCGGCTAAAGGGTAGACGCTCCAGCAACTCGGGGTGTTTGGCGAGCATGCCGTCGGCAGCGACCACCAGCGTTGCAGGACATTTGACCCGCTGGACGAAGGCCATAGCCTGTTCGGTGGTCAGGCGCAGTGGCGATGGCAACGTGAGGCGATTGTCGGTGCGCCAGGTATAACCACCCGATACCGGCATCAGACCACGCTGCGCCAGCAGTTCCGCGGCCTCGCGGCTGACCGCCACCAGGCCCTTCATGCGTGCTTCGATGGCACGGTCGAGGGTGTCGTAAACCGGTTTGCGCTTCTCCCGCAGATCCAGTTGCGCCTGCAGGGCCATGCCCATGCGCTCGGCAGCGTTTTCACCCTTGTCTGTCGGAGGAATGATGCCGTCGATCAACGCCAGGTGGGTGACCCGCTCGGGCATCGACCCGGCGATGATCAGCGAAGCGATGGCGCCCATCGAATGTCCCATCAGCGCAAATTTCTTCAGGCCAAGCTGTTCGGCGACCTGCAGCACATCGTGGGCATAGTCCCACATAGCGTAACCGGCTCCCGGCGGGCGATGCCCGGAATGACCGTGACCGGCCATGTCCAACGCGATGATGCGCAGGCCTTTGAGTTTGGGGGCCAGACGGGCAAAGCTGTTGGCGTTATCCAGCCAGCCGTGCAGGGCAATGACCGGCAAACCGTCTTCAGGACCGAACAGATGTGCCGCCAGCTCGATGTGCGGCAGGCTCAGGCGAACTTCTTCGACGGCGTGGCTCATGCGCAATCCTGTTGTCGACGGCCGCCCCAGCGATGGAACAGGCCTTTGAGCATTTGGGCGGTATCAAGGGGACGTTCGAGCGGAAACATGTGGCCACCGGGCATGGTCAACGACTCACCCAACGGCAGGCGGTCGACCGAACTGGCGTGATGGCGCATCACCACGCGGCTGTTGTGCCCGCGAACCACCGCCAGCGGCACTTGCAACTTGCGGGTGCTGCCCGGGCTGGTGTGCGGCACGCCGCGATAGATGCTGATTTCGGTTGCCGGGTCGAACCGCAGGCGCAGTTTGTCGCCGACCTGGTGCAAGCCGTGTTGCAGGTAGGCATCGAAGCATTCGGGGTCGAAACCGCGAAACAGGGTTTTACCGGCAAAGTATTTCCGGGCGCTTTCCAGGTCGGCGAACTCTTCACGGCGGCCCAGGGTACGGCCGGCCGGCGTCAGGCGGTCGATGAAACCGAAGCGTTTGGCCGCACGTATGACCCATTGATCGGCTCGGGTCAGCACTGGCGAGTCGAGCATCACCACCCCGCGATACAGCTCAGGGCAACGCAAGGCCGCATGCAGGTGCAACACCCCACCGAAGGAGTGACCGACGCCCCACACGGGCTCGGCCTGTTGTTGCAGGTGATGGATCAGCTCATCCACCAGGTTGTACCAGTTGTCGTCCGCCGGGTAACGCGGATCGTGGGCGTGCTGCTCCAGATGCGTCACCTGAAACTCGGGTGCCAGCGCCGCAAACAACTTGCCGTAGGTCCCCGAAGGAAAACCATTGGCGTGGGCGAAAAAGATCTGTTGCGACATACCTGCAAATCCATAAGCGAGAACAGACATTGATTGTCCGCAAGACCGCGTCTTGCAGCAATGACCGTAACTGCCAGGAATGATGACAGACCTGCCGTGGCTATGACGGCGCCACCTGTTATTTCTGACAGTTGACTGGCAACCGGCATCAAGCGGATAAGAAGGGCTGTTCCGCCGAGTCACGGGCATAGTCACAATGACCCACGCCAACACGCCGGCTATCCAGGTATTTGACCCGCGCGGGCTGAGCGTGCGCGGTGTAGCCTATCACCGTCGCCAGAACGCGTCGGTTGCGCAGCCGTGCATCACTCAGCAGGAATATGATGGCGCTGGTCGCGCCGTCCTCAGTCGTGATCCACGCCTGTTCCGTTTACATCAGGACGGTCAGCCGACAGCCAATCAGCAATACCTTTTCAGTTTATCGGGCGCTGTCGTTCTTTCGCACAACAGCGACGCCGGCTGGCGCCTGGGTTTGCTCGGCGCGCACGGACAATGGGTTGAAGGCTGGGACCAGAAACTCAGCCAGAACCGCGTGGACTATGACCCCCTGTGCCGCCCGGTCGCTACGTTCGAGCGCGCGTGGCAAGGAGCCGAACGCTGCATCGCACGGTTCACCTATGCCGATAACGACGCCGATGCCTGCCATAACCTGCGCGGTCATTTGATTCGGCAGGACGACACCGCCGGCACCCTGCTCTTTACCGGGTTCAGTCTGAACGGTACGCCGTTGCAGCACAGCCGAACCTTCATCGCCGACCCGCAATGGCCGGTGGACTGGCCCGAGTCAGTGCCTGAACGCGACGCCTTGCTGGAAATCGAACCTGCAATCACGCGCCTTCATTGCAACGCCGCCAGCGAGGCCGTCAGCCAGACCGATGCATTGGGCAACCGGCAGACGTTCATTCATAACTGTGCGGGCGAACTGCGTGAGGTTCGTTTGAAACTCGCCGGGCAGGCTGACGAAACGGCGCTGGTCCAAGACATTCAGTACAACGCCTTTGGTCATGTCGAACAACAGCGCGCTGGAAATGGCGTTATTTCCCGGGCGACTTTTCGGCCCGACGATGGCCGACTGGAACAGCTGAAAGCCTATGTAACAGGTCAGCCAGCGCTGCAAGACCTGACTTATGAATACGACGCGGTGGGCAATGTCACCTGCATCACCGATGCCGCCCAAGCGACTCACTTTCACCGCAACCAGCGCATCGAGCCCGTTAATCGCTACCGCTACGACAGCCTCTACCGCCTGATCGAGGCCAGTGGCCGGCAATTGCGCAATGCGCCGGGTGGGCCCCAACTCCCGGATTTCCAAGCCACGATCGATCCCGGACAACTGGAAAATTACACGCGTCTCTACACCTATGATGAGGCCGGCAACCTGAAGGTCATGCAGCATCAGGCAGACAGCGCCTGCCGTACCGAACGCACGGCAGTCGCCCGGTTCAGCAATCGCAGCCTCCCCGAAAAAACCAATGACGAGCTGCCCGACGAACAGGAAATTGCCGCTGGTCATGACCTGAATGGCAACCGTACCGAGCTTCAACCGGGGCAATCCCTGCAATGGAACCTGTGCAATCAACTGCGACAGGTCGATCAGGTGGTGCGTGAAGAGGAGCCGGACGATTGCGAGTTTTATGTGTACGACGGCGGTGGCCAGCGTCAACGAAAAATCCGTCAGGCCTACACCGGCAAATTGATCCGCACTCACGAAACTCGCTACCTGCCGGGTCTGGAAATCCGCACATCCGCCGACGAAATCCTCCATGTCATCACAGTCAAGGCCGGGCGTGGCACGGTGCAGGTGCTGCACTGGCAAAAAGGACAACCTACCGGCATCCCTCAGGACCAACAACGTTACAGCTTCACCGATCATTTGGGTTCCAGCACCCTCGAACTGGACGAAGCGGCATTGCTCATCTCCCGGGAAAGCTACTACCCCTACGGCGGAACCTGCTGGTGGGCCGGACGCAACAAGGTTGAAGCCAGCTACAAAACGCTTCGCTACTCGGGACAGGAACGGGATGCCAGCGGCCTCTACTACTACGGGTTTCGGTATTACTTGCCGTGGTGTCAGCGATGGCTGAGTGCAGATCCGGCAGGAACGGTCGATGGACTGAATCTGTATTCAATGGTGAACGGAAACCCTATTGGCCATGTCGATTTACAGGGTTTGAGCTTGTTTTCCGTTGTTCGCGGCGCGGCCATGCGCTTATGGGAAAGTACCCGTTCCTTTTTTTCCGGAAATATTCCACAAGCCATGGCTTCAGCGGCTGCACGTGACTACCTGGGGAGCCATTTGGGTAATACCGTCGCAGCGGGTGTAAACCTGGCGTTTGACATGATTCGCGCGACCCCCGGAAGAAACACGGCATTGAGATACGTCGTGGAATCCATCAGTTTCATCTCGGTTTATTACTCGTCAGCAGGTGTATCAGGCAACCATTTGCAGTCAGCCAATTCGTTAGCTGTGGGCACCTTACCCGCGTTGAGTGTTTCAGCGGGTTACGACATTCATGCCCAACATGGGCAAGACGAGTGGGATCCAGTCACTCGGGCAAGATTTGTTGGCCAGACAAGCGCTATTTCCCGCGGCCTTTTCCAGCAATTGTTCAGAGGTTTTGGAAGCAATTTCGAGTGGGGCGATGTGCCACTGCGTGAAAGACTCTCGAGAACTGTCGCGGCTACCGTTCTGTACTCTGCAGGAACAACCAGCCGAGAACTGGGACGTTCTCACGTGCCTGAAGTTCTTCAACCTAACCTTTCTCCGACTATTGAGGCTTTGGACGGTGCCGTCGGCACACTTTTGCGTAGCACCCATCCGCATGCTGCACATCAGCCACACACCGCTACCGTACAGATGCCCAACATCAATGATCTGTCCGCTGAGATATTGAGCCGCACTACCAATGCCGAATGGTCTTATTGGGGCACAGAAGGCGTTGAATGGCTTGCTGAAGCCATCACAGGCAACCCGGCCGACTCGCAAAGCGCCTCAACAAGAAGAACCGTTGCCATGGGCCGAGCGGTGGTCTCTGCCGTGACCGAACTGCGCGGGTATGTAAATCAATACGTCAGACGCGGTTGGTCGAGAATTCTCGACCGTTCGACCGTGACGGCTAGTGCATCCAGCAATACTTTTGTTTAGGCCTGTGTTTATCAACGGCAGAGTCCATCTGCACAACTACCGCACCGGTGGCGTCTCACCCAACGGCACCACTGCCATGGTCAGCCGCGACACGCAACTGGCCTTGCCCTCATCGCTGGTCAGGCGAATGTCCCAGACATGGGTCGTGCGGCCGATGTGGATCGGCTTGGCCACCGCCGTCACCCGCCCGCTGCGCAGGCCGCGCAAATGGTTGGCGTTGATTTCCAGGCCCACGCAATAGAACTTGCTGGCATCGATGCACAGGTAGCTGGCCATGGAGCCGACCGACTCGGCCAGCACCACCGAGGCACCGCCATGCAGCAAGCCGTATGGCTGATGAGTGCGGTGATCGACGACCATGCTGGCGGTCAGGGACTCATCGTCAAAAGCTTCGAAACGGATGTCCAGCACTTCGCCGATGGTGTTTTTCTGGATTGCGTTCAACTGTTCGATGTTGGGAGTGGTGCGCCACAGACTCATCGCAGGGTTTCCTTGTCGGTTTTGTTGGTGGATCAATCCTGCCACAGCACCGCTTCGCTGCGCTCGCTCCATTCTTCAAAACGCTCACCGTACGCCGCTTCGATCACGTTGCGCTTGATCTTCAACGTCGGGGTGAGAAAGCCGTTTTCCACGGCCCAACTGTCCTTGACCACCACCAGGCGCCGCAGCCGCTCATGTTTGTCGAGGTCGCCGTTGACCTCTTCCAGCAGCTTTTCCAGGCTGGAATGCAAACCGGCGCGTGCAGCCCCGCCGGCATCCTGTTGGCCAACCGCCGACAACACGCACAAACCCAGCGGTGCACTCAAGCCATCGCCCACCACGCAGACCTGTTCAATACGCGAATGCACGGCCAGGCGATTTTCGATCGGTGCCGGCGCCACGTATTTGCCTTTGCTGGTCTTGAAGATTTCCTTCAGGCGCCCGGTCAGGCGCAGATTGCCTTCGGCGTCCTCCTCGCCCTTGTCGCCGGTGCGCAGAAAGCCGTCCTCGGTAATGGTGTCAGCTGTTTTTTCCGGTTCCTTGAAATAGCCGAGCATGGTCGCGCCACTGCGCACCATGACCTCTCCCGTCTCGGCGATCCGTACTTCAACTTCCGGGCACGGCTTGCCGATCCAGCCCGGTTTGTTCTGGCCCGGCATGCCGATGTGGGAGTAACCGCAACTCTCGGTCATGCCGTAGACCTCCAGCACGTCCAGTCCCAGTTTGCGGTACCACTGCAACAAGGTCTGCGGCACCGGAGCCGCGCCGGACAACGCGATGCGCAACGCATCCAGACCCAGCCCGGCGAGGACTTTATGCCCCACTCGTTTGCCGATGATCGGCAAGCCGAGCAGGAAGTCGAGGCGTTTTGCCGGGATCTTGCTGTACACCCCCATCTGGAATTTGGTCCAGATGCGCGGTACGCCAAACAGTGCGGTCGGGCGCGCACGCTGCAGGTCGGTGAGGAAGGTATCGAGGCTTTCGGCGAAAAATACCGTTTGGCCGGTATAGATCGACGCCAGTTCGACGAACATCCGTTCGGCAACGTGGCACAGCGGCAGGTAGGACAACAACCGGTCCGACTCGTTGAGGCCAAACAACGCAGTGCCGCGTGTGGTGGCGAAGCCCAGATTGCCGAAGCTGTGCATCACGCCTTTGGGCATGCCCGTGGTGCCGGAGGTGTAAATGATGGTCGCCAGTTGATCGGCGGAAGGTTTCGGATCGTCCTGGATCGGCGAGCTGCCTTGCAGGTCGGCCCAGCTGAAATCGAACGTACCCGGCGGATGCAGGGGCAGGCTGATGGTCGGCAGGTCGGGGCTGACGCCACGGGACATGCCTGGCCAATCATCGAGCTTGCCGATGAACGCCAGCGCCGCTTCCGAATGTTCGAGCACCTGGGCCACCGATTCGGCGGTGAGGTTGGGGTACAACGGCACCGACACATGCCCGGCCATCCAGATCGCCAGGTCGGCGATGATCCAGTGCGCACAGTTCTTCGAAATCAGGGCGATATGGCTGCCCTGCGGCAACTCCCGCGCTCGCAACCAATGGGCCGCGCAACGGGCCTGATGACCGACGTCCGCCCAGGTCAAGGTCTCGACCTGTCCGCCCCCCACAGGCTGGACCAGGAAGCGCTGGCGGGGATGACGGGCCTCACGCTCGTAGAAAACGTCCAGCGGCAAACGAAAAGCAGCAGACATGACTCGCTCCTGTGTTTTTGTTCTGGAGCAAGCGTAGTCAACCAAGCAAGTGCTTGGTTGACTATTTCATACAAAATTTCCTGGGTGATGACATCCCTGTGGGAGCGTGGCTTGCCCGCGATGCAGGCTCTGCGGTTTATCAGGCATAACCGAGTCGATGCCTTCGCGGGTAAGCCACGCTCCCACAGAAAAGCGGCGCTAAGGATGCTTGATGCTGTCGAGCGTCATCGACCCGACCAGCAATTCATCTGCCTTGAGCTCGGCCAATCCCGCGGTGCTGACCTTTTCCGGCGGATATCCGGCGCCGTGTTGCAGGTAGCTCAGCAAGTTACCCACCAGCGGGTTGTGGCTGACCAAAAGGACGTTGCTCACGGAAACAAGTTGCTCGGCGACTTTGTCCGGGTCGGTTTCCGGGGTCAGCCAATCCACGGTGCGGATCTCGGGCTCGAAACCCAACGCCTCGCGCACCAGTTGTGCCGTCTGCTGCGCGCGCAGATAGGGGCTGGCATAGATCGCCGTCAGCGGCTGGCCCATCAAGCGCGCGGCGCTGCTCAACACCTCCTTACGACCGTGGTCCGTCAGTTCCCGCTCCGAATCGTGGGGGCGGGAGCCGTGCGGTACAGCTTCACCATGACGCAATACCCAGAGTTTCATAGCTTGGGTTCCTCATCTCGAGCCGGATGCGGTGCCGGTGCCACAACATGCGGCGCTTCACCTTCCGGTGTACGCGGCGTCGGCCAATCGGCGAACGGCCAAGGCTTCTGGTCGCTGTGAAAGCTGCCGAAACGACCGATCTGCGCCAGAAACTGGCTCAGACTGTCGCCAAAGTTCATCAGGCTGGCGCTCGGGGCGCCATAGAACAAACGATAGATCAACTGCACCAGCACGACGGCGCCGAGGATGAACTGCGCGACTTGCCACACCAGCACGAAGACGATCATCCACAACACGCGTAGCAGGATGGATTCATACTTGGCTTCTACTTTTGGATCGTTCATGCGCAACTCCCTGCTTTTCTGGCAAGCGTGATTAATTGAAACCACTGGTGGAAATAAAGTCGACGTCGGTTTTCGGCTCGCCACGCATTAACAGACCGATGACCTGCTCCAGCGTGCGGCCTTCGAACAGGATCGCGTGCAGCCCGGCGACCAGCGGCATGTACACGCCAACCTCCTGGGACTTGGCCTTGAGTACTTTAAGGGTGTTGACCCCTTCGGCGACTTCACCCAGGCGCGTGACGGCCTCGTCCAGGCTCAGGCCCTGGCCGAGGGCGAAGCCGACCTGATAGTTGCGGCTCTTTGGCGAAGAACAGGTCACGATCAAGTCGCCCACGCCGGCCAAGCCCAGGAAGGTCATCGGGTTGGCGCCCTGATTCACCGCGAAGCGGGTCATTTCCGCCAGTGCCCGGGTGATCAGCATGCTCTTGGTGTTTTCCCCCATGCCCAGCGCCACCGCCATGCCGGCGATGATCGCGTAGACGTTTTTCAACGCACCGCCCAGTTCCACGCCGAAACGGTCGGCGCTGGCATAAACCCGAAAGGTACGGCCGTGCAACGCGGCCTGAACCTGCTGGCACAGTTCTTCGTCTTCACTGGCAACCACCGTGGCCGTCAGCGCATGTTCTGCGATTTCGCGCGCCAGGTTGGGGCCGGACAGGACGCCGATGCGTGCCTGCGGGGCGATCTCTTCGAGGATCTCGCTCATCAACTTGAACGTGTGGGCTTCGATGCCTTTGGTCAGGCTCACCAGCATTTTGCCGCTCAAGCGTTCGGCGTGCGGCACCAGCACCGAGCGCAGCGCGCTGGAGGGCAACGCGACGAAACACAGGTCGCAGGCGTCCAGGGTGGCTTGCAGGTCGGTGACCGGGGTAACGCCGGGCAGAATCTTGATGCCTTTGAGGTAACGCGGGTTTTCGCGATTGACCCGAATGGCCTCGGCCTGTTCGGGGTCACGCATCCACTGAAGGACCTGATGCCCGTTCTCGGCCAGCAGATTAGCCACGGCGGTTCCAAAACTTCCGCCTCCCAGGACCGCAATCGGGCGCTGTTCAGTCATATGCAATCCGTTAATCCATACCAGTGGCGATGTCGGCATTATACGGGGCAGCCCATCGGCGGCCAGCCCCGACATCAAATACCTGCACCCGCAGGAAGAAGACCAATAAAACCGAGGAAAATGCAGACATCGTGAATGGAAAAGTCATTCGGCTCGGTTAACATGCGCGCCATCAATCACTGACAGGGATGTGTTGTGTCTCCGGGTGCTCCTTCACCGCGTTCGCCTCTGGTACTGGCGCTGATTTTCAGCTCGCCGGTGCTGGCCGACGACCTGTTCCTGGACAGCGAACCGCTGCCGCAAGTGCTCACGGCCACGCGCCTGAAGCAATCACCCGCTGCCGTACCGGGCAGCATGACGGTGATCGACAGCGCCCTGATCCACGCCAGCGGTGCCCGCGACATCAGCGAACTGCTGCGCCTGGTGCCGGGGATGATGGTCGGCAACATCAGCGGCAACCAGGCCGCGGTGAACTACCACGGCACCAATGCGACGCAAGCGCGGCGCATGCAAGTGCTGATCGACGGGCGCTCGGTGTATCGCGCCGGCCTGGCCACCGTGGACTGGAGCGACATTCCGGTGGCCATGGAAGACATCGAGCGCATCGAAGTCTTTCGCGGGCCCAATACCGTCAGCTACGGCGCCAATGCCCTGATGGCGGTGGTCAACATCATTACCCGGCGGCCGGCCGACAGCCACGGTACCCGCATGAAGGTCACCCGGGGCCAGCGCGGCATCAACGACTTTTACGCCAGCCAGGGCCTGGGCTGGGAGGATGGTGACCTGCGCCTGTCCCTGTCCGGCCAGCAAGACGACGGCTTCGACACCGACCGAACCGGCGCTGATTACCATGACAGTCGTCGCCTCGATCGCTTCAACCTCGCTGTCAGCCAGAGCCTCGACGAACGGCAAAGCCTCGATTGGCAAGTGAATGCCAAGGACGGCACCAACGAGCGGCCCTATACCTACCGGCCGGTGTTCCCGGGAATTACCCGCGCCGGCAACGACTCCGACGTCACCGCCAGGGACTACGCCGGGTCGTTGCGCTGGAATCTCGACATCAATCCCGATCACAGCCTTTATGTCCAGGGTTCGGCCCAACACTGGGATCGGCAGCAAACCTGGCGCGCCTGCGACGCAGAAATTTCGTTCAGCCCGCAACTGACCGAGCTCTGGCAACTGAACCCGAACTACACCGAACGCCTGGCCCGCAACATCACACGCTTCACCGGCCGTGGCGCCCCGGCTGGCACACCCGCCGAGCAGGCGCTGGCCAACCAGGTACTCGATCAATGGCGCAACGGTGCGAACCAGACCGTTTGCGGCGACATCGACCAGAGCACCCGGGAAACGCGCTACGACCTTGAACTGCAGGACACCCTGAGCCTTGCCGATAACCTGCGGCTGGTCAGCGGGATGAACTATCGTTACGACCGAGCGGATTCCGAGACTTACTTCGATGGCACTCTCGATGACAGGATCTGGCGGGTGTTCGGCCAGGTCGAGTGGCGTGCCAGCGAACACTGGCTGCTGCAAGGCGGCGCCATGTTCGAGGACACCCGGTTGATCGGCAGCTCGCTGACACCTCGCATGGCGGTCAACTACCTGATCAACCCGCGCCACGGCTTGCGTGCGGTGTACTCCGAGGCCATCCGTTCGCCGGACATGTTCGAGAACAACGTCAACTGGAGTTATCAGGTCACCAATCTCAAGCCCGGTGCCTTTGGCCAGTCCAGCGCCCGTTACTTCGTCAAGACCCGTGGCCCCGGCGACCTCGATCAAGAGCACATGCGCTCCCGGGAACTGGGCTACAACGGCTATTTCCCTGAAGCGGGGCTGGCACTCGACGTGAAGCTGTTCCACGACGAAATCACCGGCATGATCAGTGAACCGCTGCGCAACAATCAGTACATCGCCAGCAACGCCAACAAGGAGCGTTTTTCGGGAGCCGAAACCCAGCTCGACTGGCGTGTTGGCAACTTCGATCGCCTGCGATTGACCTATGCCTACGTCGATGCCGACGCCAGCAACCCGCTGGATGCCAGGCAGACGGCAAGCAACAGTGGTTCGGCCGGATGGCTGCGCGATTGGGGCCAAGGCTGGAACAGTGCGCTTTTCTATTATGGCGACGACGCCCTCAACGGCTACCGCTTCGAACGGGCCGATGTGCGCATCGCCAAACGTATCGCCCTGGGCAAGGCCAGCCTGGAGCTGGCCGGAGTGCTCCAGCAACGCCTGGACAATCAGCCGACCACCTTCATCGATAACCGTTATGACCAGCGTCACGTGATGTACTTCAGTGCTGAGCTGGAACTTTAAGATGCCGTATCGCCCGGCCTGGAAAACACCGACCTTGGGCCGAGTTCTGGCGGTGCTTTGCCTGCTGTTCACCGGCATGCTGGGCAGCCTGGCGAGCAATGCGGCCGACATTTTGCTCACGGGGGCCGAAGACAGCCCCGGTGTGCGGGCGTTTACCCAGGCCCTGAGCGAGTTGCGACCGAACGACAACGTGCGATTCCAGGCGCTGACCAGCTTGCCGACACCGGGAAAACTGCCGGAAAATATCCGTTTGATTCTCCTCGACCTGCCCAGCCTCGATTGGCGCCTGCAGGACGTCCAGGGCCCGCCGACACTGGTGCTGCGCATCAGCCGCCTGCAAGCCCGGCAACGCTTGAGCAGCTCGCTACCAGCGCGCCTTTGCCTGCTGTGGAGCGATCCACCGCCGGACCGCCAATTACGCCTGACCCGCACCCTGTTACCCCAAGCCAAACGCATCGGCGTGCTCTACGACAACCACAGTGAGTTCCTCTTGGATGAGTTGCGTCAGGCCGCCCTCCCCCTGGGCCTTGAGGTGGTCACCCAACGCTGGAACAACATTCACGACAGCCGCCCGTTACAGACCTTGCTCAAGAACAGCGACGTCTTGCTGGGACTGGACGACGCCGACCTGTACAACCCGCAAACCGCAAAGAACCTGCTGCTGAGCAGCTACTCGCGGCAAATGGCACTGATCGGCCCCAGCGCGGGCTTCGTCAAGGCCGGGAGCCTGGCCAGCACCTACAGCGATCAGAGCGACTGGCTGGCGGTCCTCGACGAATTGCTCGACCGGCCACCTGCCACTTGGCCGCGCTCGCACTACCCCCATCGATTCAAGGTCGCGAGCAATCCGCAGGTGGCGCGTTCCCTGGGTATCGAAGCGATAAACGAAGCGTCTGTCGCCACCTTGCTGGCTGAAGGAGAACGCCGTCCATGAACCTGCGCCGTCGCTGGGACATCAACACCCGCACCCAACTCATCAGCCTCGGCCCTGCCCTGCTGCTGACCTTGTTGCTGATCAGCTTCTTCACCTTCGTGCGCATCCAGGATCTGCGTCAGGAAATCTCCCACACCGGCCAGTTGATCGCCAACCAACTGGCCCCCGCCACCGAGTACGGAGTGATTTCCGGCAACAGCGAAGTGCTTGAAACCTTGCTCAAGGCGACGCTGGCCACGCCCAACGTGAGTTTTCTGGAAATCCAGGACAGCGGCAACCGGGTTCTGGTGTACATCGAACAACCGAACGAACACAACAATCGCGCGCAACAGCTCGAAGTGTTCCAGGCCCCCATACGGCTCCAGCGAATCGCTTTGCACAATGACTTTTTCCAGAGCAGCAAAACCGCCACTGCCGCCCCCACCGAGGACTACCTCGGCCGGGTGATCGTCGGGCTGTCCAACGATGCCTTCAGCCGGCGCCAGCAGGAAATCGTGCTCAAGGCTGCCATTCTGGCGCTGTTTGCCCTGCTGTTTACCTTCCTCGTGGCCCGACGCCTGGCGGGCAGCCTGTCGCAACCAATCCGTGATATCGGCAATGCCGTCAAGGCGATCCAGGCCGGCGATTACAAAACACCGCTGCCGATTGTCGATGACACCGAGCTGGGGGCGCTGTCGCAACACATCAACAACCTCGCCAGCGGCCTCGAACAGGCCAGCCGCGAGCAGCATCAGGCCATGGCGCAGTTGATCCAGACCCGCGAAGAGGCGGAAAAGGCCAACAACGCCAAATCCGACTTCCTCGCCATGATGAGCCATGAACTGCGCACGCCGATGAATGGCGTACTGGGCATGCTGCAATTGCTGGAAACCACCGACATGACCGAGGAACAGGTGGAGTACGCGGCGCTGGCCTCGGAGTCCACCGAGCACTTGCTCAAGGTCATCAACGACATCCTGGATTTCTCGCGGATCGAACGTTCGGAGCTGGAACTGGAACACATTGCCTTCAACCTCGCCGACCTGATCGGCAGTTGCGCCCAGTCGTTCCAGCACAGCGCCGCGCAACGCGGTCTCGACCTGCAACTGATGATCCCCGACGACATGCGCGGCTTGCAGGTCAAGGGCGACCCGACCCGTATCCGGCAGATACTGGTCAACCTGGTCGGCAACGCGCTGAAGTTCACCGAGCAGGGCCGCGTCACCCTCGAGGCGCAATGGCAGTCACTGGATCACGAACTGCTGTGGTTCACCTGCACGGTGCGCGACAGCGGCATCGGCATCCCGACCGAAAGCCTGGAATTGATGTTCAACGCTTTCCAGCAGGCCGACAGCTCCATTTCAAGGCGCTACGGCGGCACCGGACTGGGCCTGCCGATTGCCCGCACCCTCGCCGAACGCATGGGGGGCACCTTGCGCGCGCAGAGTGAGGAAGGCCGCGGTTCGGTGTTCACCCTGGAAATTCCCCTGGCCCTGCACCAGCAGACGCAGCCACTGCTGCCCCCCCGCGCGCAAACCGGCGACAGCGACGGCGAAGGGCGCAATGTGCTGCTGGTCGAAGACAACCCGGTCAACCAGACGGTCATCGAAGCCATGTTGCGCAGCCTGGGCTTCAAGGTCAGTGTCGCCGCCGACGGCGCGCAGGCGGTACGCAGTGCCGAGAGCCTGATTTTCGAAGCGATCCTGATGGACTGCCGCTTGCCGATCATCGATGGCTACGAAGCCACCCGGCAAATCCGCCAGTTACCCGGGTGCACCGACCTGCCGATCATCGCCCTGACCGCCAACGCCTTGCAGGGCGATCGCGAGGCCTGTCTGTCGGCAGGGATGAACGATTACCTGGCCAAGCCATTCAAACGGACTGATCTGCAACAAATTCTGCAACGGTGGGTGCAGTAGTACAGGCCTTTCGACCATCTGCGACTGGCGTGAAAGGCGAAAGTGCGGCAGTCTTAGGCACCTCGACAGGCCCGAAAAGGGGCTTGAATAATAATTTCAGTGCACAAGTGTACATTCATGTCCTTGGTGCTGTGACTTTCACCACAACGCAATAGTCTATGAGTAGGCTGCCGGTTCGAGGCATGAACGCTTCGATCGGCCGGGAAGATTTGCCCCACCTGCCGCATGGGACTATTGAGGAGCTCGCATGACCAAACAAAACGCCTTTACCCGGGAAGACCTGCTGCGCTGCAGTCGCGGTGAGCTGTTCGGCCCAGGTAACGCGCAACTGCCCGCCCCGAACATGCTGATGGTTGATCGCATCACCCTGATCAGCGAAGAAGGTGGCAAGTACGGCAAAGGTGAATTGGTCGCCGAGCTGGATATCAATCCGGACCTGTGGTTCTTCGCCTGCCACTTCGAAGGCGATCCGGTGATGCCGGGCTGCCTGGGCCTCGACGCCATGTGGCAACTGGTCGGCTTCTTCCTGGGCTGGCAAGGCCTGCCGGGCCGTGGCCGTGCGCTGGGTTCGGGCGAAGTGAAATTCTTCGGCCAGGTCCTGCCGACCGCCAAGAAAGTCACCTATAACATTCATATCAAGCGCGTCCTCAAGGGCAAGCTGAACCTGGCCATCGCCGACGGTTCGGTCACTGTCGACGGTCGCGAAATCTACACCGCCGAAGGCCTCCGGGTCGGCGTGTTCACCTCCACTGACAACTTCTAAGGGTTATCCGCATGCGCCGCGTCGTTATCACTGGTCTGGGCATCGTTTCTTGCCTGGGCAATGACAAAGAGACCGTCTCCGCTAACCTGCGTGCAAGCCGCCCTGGCATCCGGTTCAACCCGGAATATGCCGAAATGGGTCTGCGTAGCCAGGTTTCCGGCTCCATCGACCTCAACCTTGAAGAACTGATCGATCGCAAGATCTATCGCTTCGTCGGCCACGCGGCAGCTTATGCCTACCTGGCCATGAAAGACGCCATCACCGACTCGGGCCTGACCGAAGAGCAGGTATCCAACCCGCGTACCGGCCTGATCGCCGGCTCCGGTGGCGCATCGACCCTGAACCAGATGGAAGCGCTGGACATCCTGCGCGAGAAAGGCGTCAAGCGCGTCGGCCCATACCGCGTCACGCGGACCATGAGCAGCACCGTTTCCGCTTGCCTGGCCACTCCGTTCAAGATCAAGGGCCTGAACTACTCCATCGCTTCTGCCTGCGCCACCAGTGCTCACTGCATCGGTACCGCCATGGAACAGATCCAGATGGGCAAGCAGGACATCGTCTTCGCCGGTGGCGGTGAAGAAGAGCACTGGAGCCAGTCGTTCCTGTTCGACGCCATGGGCGCCCTGTCCAGCAAGCGCAACGACACCCCGGAAAAAGCCTCCCGTGCCTACGACGCTGACCGTGACGGTTTCGTCATCGCCGGCGGTGGCGGCATGGTCGTGGTCGAAGAGCTGGAACACGCTCTGGCCCGTGGCGCGAAAATCTACGCGGAAATCGTCGGCTACGGCGCGACTTCCGACGGCTACGACATGGTTGCCCCGAGCGGCGAAGGCGCGATCCGCTGCATGCAGCAGGCGCTGTCCACCGTCGACACCCCGATCGACTACCTGAACACCCACGGCACCTCGACCCCGGTCGGCGACGTCGCGGAAATGAAAGGCGTGCGTGAAGTGTTCGGCGACAAGGCTCCGGCCATCAGCTCCACCAAGAGCCTGTCGGGTCACTCCCTGGGCGCCGCCGGCGTTCACGAAGCGATCTACTGCATGCTGATGATGGAAGGCAACTTCATTGCCGGCTCCGCCAACATCGACGAGCTGGACCCTGAAGTGGCCGACCTGCCGGTGCTGACCAAGACCCGCGAAAACGCCACCATCAACACCGTGATGAGCAACAGCTTCGGTTTCGGTGGCACCAACGCCACGCTGGTACTGAAGCGCTGGGAAGGTAAGTAATTTCCCGCAGCTGAGCCGCACATGAAAACGCCCCGACTGGTTCGGGGCGTTTTTTTGCTGCCGCTTTTTTGTAGGAGCTGCCGCAGGCTGCGATCTTTTGATCTTCATAAGCAGAGATCGCAGCCTGCGGCAGCGCCTGCAAGATGAAACGTTTGTCATGAAACTCAATGACCTGCGACCGAATGTCGCGCATTTAGCGGGCTGCAGGACTGTTTCCGTTTTTGCAAAAAACCGTTACCAAACTCAGCCATTTACTTAGCAAGCTACCAAACTCTATAACAGAGGCCTGCACACGCCTTGCTGCAGATAACAGAGATTGGAGCTAGCAGATGACTGTAAAAGTAACTGAACGCGACGATTCACATAAGTCCCACGAGGGTGTAGCCGCCGGTATCCGGATCTGGGACGTGCACCAACAAGACCTGCTGGTCGGTATGTTCCATTCCGAGACCGACGCGCAAAACTACAGGGCCGAACTGGAAATGCTCGAGCGTAAACGCGAGCTCGCAACCGGTTGAAAACAGACTCGACCACGGTGCAGCCTGCCCTTTCCCCGCCAGGCAGGCTGCATCCACATCAGACAACCTCGATCAGCGTCAAATGAAGGTCATCTTCGATTGGCACCGAAGGAATACTTTCAACAATCCAGCCCGCTTGAAGCCTGACCACCTCGACCTCGCCATCGCCCATTCCGTCATTGCGGATCGAAAACTGCAGCGATGACGGATGACGCTTGGCATAATCGAAACTCATGCCACAGGCGATCAGGAAATCGATTTTTGCCTCGGTCAACTCAACTTGAATATCGCGCTCGCCTTCTTTCAGGCTGTAGTAATCCAGGCACAAGTTGATTGCAAAAGGGCAGCCATTGACGAGGCTGTTGATGAATCTCCCTTCATAACCACCGAAATAACTGTGTTCAGCCCGCACGCTGCTGAGCTTCTTCACCCTGACTTCGATTTCCTCGGAAATCTTGAACAGCCAAAAGTCCCCCTCCGAAGCCAGGTGTTTGCCAAAGTCGATACCTGATACATGGCGCTTCGGCCACATCGACATCAATGGCATATTGAGTTCATATTCTTTATTGGTGATCGCCAGCAAGTAATTAATAACGTCGTAATAACTCGACTCACCTTCTCCAACCTTGATGAGGGTCGCACAGCTTCCCGCCAGCAATACGATCTTGCCATAGCGCTCCACTGGCAGTTCGGTCATCAATAAAGCTACGCACGCTGGCACTTTCTCCAGGTAGGCAGCGTTCAGCTCATGGAGCTCCTCT
This sequence comes from Pseudomonas laurylsulfatiphila, assembly GCF_002934665.1. Lineage (GTDB taxonomy): Bacteria > Pseudomonadota > Gammaproteobacteria > Pseudomonadales > Pseudomonadaceae > Aquipseudomonas > Aquipseudomonas laurylsulfatiphila. The sequence goes on from NZ_NIRS01000003.1 coordinate 302,346, forward strand.
TCATTACGTACCTCGCGCCAGGGAATGTTCCAGAAGAACTCAGGCAGGGTAAAAAAAACACAAGCGGTCTCGCCATGATCCTCGCGAGCAGCTTTTGCAGCGATCTTGATTTTTCGGCGTACAAGCTCGGCACGAGCGACAAGTTCATCGTCCAGATAATCGCGAATGGATTGTCCCAGCGGTCGCGACTGTGAAAGCTGCGACTTGAAAGTGGGTTGGCGTAACGAAGCGATACTGACAAACATTTATTCCATCCTTGGATACTAAAGTTCATTCCATTTGTTTTCTCCGACACAAACATCCTTATAAAAAGATATTATTTTCCGGCAAAAGAAAACCCGAAAGATCGTATCGATACAATCTTTCGGGCTCAACGTATAATTCATGCAAAGTACTAGCAAACATGTAAGCCCGCTAGGACATTGAATCTGTTACCACATCAGGTCATCAGGAATCTGATAGGCCGCGTACGGATCGTCCTCGGCGATGACTTCTTCAGTCTGCACATTGAGCTGCACGATGCGCTGCGGATCGCGCTCCTGAATCTTCAACGCCGCCTCGCGTGGAATCACTTCGTAGCCGCCAGCGTGATGCACGATGGCCAACGATCCACTGCTGAGCTTGTTGCGCATCAGGGTGTTGACGCAGATGCGCTTGACCTTCTTGTCGTCGACGAAATTGTAGTAATCCTCGGTCGTCAGTTTCGGCAGGCGCGAGACTTCGATCAGTTGCTTGACCTGCGCGGCACGGGCCTTGGCCTCGGCTTTCTCCTGCTGCTGGCGGTTGAGCTCCTGATCGCGCTTGACCTTCTCGGCCATGGCTTCCTGCGCCGCGCGCTGCTGGGAGTCATCCAGCTCGATCTGGCCTTTGTGGGCCAGGCGTTGTTGTTTCTGCTTGTCTTTGCTGACCTGCTTGGCCTGCTTCTGGTTGACCAGCCCTGCTTTGAGCAACTGGTCGCGAAGGGAAATGCTCATGGTGCTTATTACTCACTTGGGCCACGGCTCAACCGCAGCTGGGCAAATTCTTTTCCTGACGTTTGGCTTCGCCCCACAAGGCGTCCAACTCTTCGAGGGTGCAATCTTCTATGGGACGATGGGTATCGCGCAATGCCTGTTCGATAAAACGAAAGCGTCTTTCAAACTTGCCGTTGGCGCCACGCAGTGCGGTTTCCGGATCAACCTTGAGATGCCGCGCCAGATTGACCACGGAAAACAGCAGGTCGCCGATCTCGTCGGCCACGGCTTCGGGATCGTTTTCCGACATGGCTTCGAGCACTTCATCGAGCTCCTCACGCACTTTATCGAGCACCGGCAAGGCGTCCGGCCAGTCGAAGCCGACCTGCCCTGCACGCTTCTGCAATTTTGCCGAGCGCGACAGCGCCGGCAATGCAGCGGGGACGTCATCGAGCAACGACAACTGCTCGGGTGCCGAAGATTTCTCCGCGCGCTCTTCGGCCTTGATCTCTTCCCAGCGCTGCTTGACCTGCTCTTCACTCAGGCGCGGGACATCCAGAGGCGCATACAGGTCACCGGTGGGGAACACGTGGGGATGACGGCGGATCAGTTTGCGGGTGATGCTGTCGACTACACCGGCGAACTCGAAGCGCCCTTCTTCGCGAGCCAGCTGGCTGTAATACACCACCTGGAACAGCAGATCGCCCAGCTCGCCCTGCAAGTGATCAAAGTCACCGCGCTCGATCGCGTCGGCGACTTCGTAGGCTTCCTCAAGGGTGTGCGGGACGATGGTGGCGTAAGTTTGCTTGATGTCCCATGGGCAACCGTACTGCGGGTCACGCAGGCGGTTCATGAGGTGCAGCAGGTCTTCAAGTGAATACATTTATTAAACTCTGCGAGAACCTGTGGGAGCGAGCTTGCTCGCGATAGCGGTCTGTCAGACAACACATGTGCTGAATGTTAAGCCGTCATCGCGAGCAAGCTCGCTCCCACAGTGGATCGACGCTAAACATGCCATCACGGCGTACGGTTACGCCGCGTTTCGATGATGTTCGGCAACTGGGAAATCCGCCCCAACAACCGCCCCAATGCATCCAGCCCCGGAATCTCGATGGTCAGGGACATCAGCGCGGTGTTGTCCTCCTTGTTGGAGCGGGTGTTGACCGCCAGCACGTTGATCCGCTCGTTGAGCAGCACCTGCGACACATCACGCAGCAAGCCGGAACGGTCGTAGGCGCGGATGACGATGTCCACCGGATAGGTGAGCACCGGTACCGGCCCCCAACTGACCTGGATGATCCGCTCGGGCTCGCGCCCGGCCAGCTGCAACACCGAGGCGCAGTCCTGGCGGTGAATGCTCACACCGCGGCCCTGAGTGATGTAGCCGACGATGGCATCGCCCGGCAACGGCTGGCAGCAGCCGGCCATCTGGGTCATCAGGTTGCCGACACCCTGGATCTGGATATCACCGCGCTTGCCCGGTTTGTAGCCGGTGGCCTTGCGTGGAATCAGTTCCAGCTGTTCGTTGCCGCGCTCCGGCTCGACCAGTTGCTGCGCCAGGTTGACCAATTGCGCCAGACGCAAGTCGCCGGCACCAAGGGCGGCGAACAGGTCTTCGGCGGTTTTCATGTTGGCCTTGTCGGCCAGCTTGTCGAAATCCACCGCCGGCAGACCGAGGCGATTGAGCTCGCGCTCAAGCAAGGTTTTACCGGCCGCGACGTTCTGGTCGCGAGCCTGCAGCTTGAACCAGTGAACAATCTTCGCCCGTGCCCGCGACGTGGTGACGTAACCCAGGTTCGGGTTCAGCCAGTCACGGCTCGGGGTGCCGTGCTTGCTGGTGATGATCTCGACCTGTTCACCGGTTTGCAGGCTGTAGTTGAGCGGCACGATGCGCCCGTTGATCTTGGCGCCACGGCAGTTATGACCGATTTCGGTGTGTACGCGGTAGGCGAAGTCCAGCGGCGTCGCGCCCTTCGGCAAGTCGATGGCATGGCCGTCCGGGGTGAAGATATAGACCCGGTCCGGCTCGATATCGACCCGCAGCTGTTCGGCCAGGCCACCGATGTCGCCCAGCTCTTCGTGCCACTCCAGCACCTGACGCAGCCAGGAGATTTTCTCTTCGTAGTGATTGGAACCGGACTTGACGTCGGTACCCTTGTAGCGCCAGTGCGCACACACGCCGAGCTCGGCTTCCTCATGCATCGCGTGGGTGCGGATCTGCACTTCCAGCACCTTGCCCTCAGGCCCGATCACCGCCGTGTGCAGCGAGCGATAGCCGTTTTCCTTGGGGTTGGCGATGTAGTCGTCGAACTCTTTCGGGATGTGCCGCCACAGGGTGTGGACAATGCCGAGCGCGGTGTAGCAGTCGCGCATTTCCGGCACCAGCACGCGAACGGCACGCACGTCGTAGATCTGGCTGAACTCCAGCCCCTTGCGCTGCATTTTGCGCCAGATCGAATAGATGTGTTTGGCCCGGCCGCTGATGTCGGCATCGACGCCGGTGGCCTGCAATTCGTTTTTCAGCTGGCTCATCACGTCGCTGATGAAGCGCTCGCGATCCAGTCGCCGCTCATGGAGCAACTTGGCGATCTGCTTGTACTGCTCCGGCTCCAGGTAACGGAAGGACAAGTCTTCCAGTTCCCACTTGATGTGGCCGATACCCAGGCGGTGGGCCAGTGGCGCATAAATGTCGAAGACTTCACGGGCCACGCGGTTGCGCTTTTCGTCATCGGCGGTTTTCACCGCACGGATGGCGCACGTGCGTTCGGCCAGCTTGATCAGGGCAACGCGAACGTCGTCGACCATGGCCACCAGCATCTTGCGCAGGTTTTCCACCTGGCCCTGGGTGCCCAGCACCAGGGATTTGCGCGGGCTCAGGCTGTCGCTGATCGCGGCCATGCGCTGCACGCCATCGATGAGTTTGGCCACCACAGGACCGAAGCGCTGGCTGACCGCCGGCAACTTGATCTGGCCTTCGCGTACGCCTCGATACAGGATCGCGGCGACCAAAGAGTCCTGGTCGAGTTTGAGATCGGCGAGGATCTCGGCGATCTCAAGCCCGGTACGAAAAGTCGAGTTACCTTCCGACCACAGATTCTGTGCCGCATTGGCTTGTTGCTCGGCCTCGCGAGCGTACTCGCAGGCTTCCTTCAAGGCTTCGCGATCCAGTGCCAGATCGACACTCACCGCGTGATCGAGCCAAGCCTCGAGATTGATACTGCCGTCGGTGTTGATCGGCTGGTGTGCTCTCACCTGTACCATCTTGCTTACCTTCCCTACGACGCAGATTCAATGCGTCAAATCGCTGACCTTCGTTGCCGGTGCGCCCACGTCGGGCTCGGTGCGCGGCTGCACGGGCGGGCCAGTCGGACCAGACGAGCATCCTAGCTCGCTTCAAATAACGCCATGGCCTCGACATGTGCCGTTTGAGGAAACATATCGAGAATCCCGGCACGTTTTAACCGGTAGCCCTGCTTGATCAATTCGACCGTGTCGCGCGCCAGCGTTGCCGGGTTGCATGACACATACACCAACCGCTCGGCGCCCAGGGTCTTGAGCTTGCGCACAACCTCGAAAGCACCGTCACGCGGTGGGTCCAAGAGTACCGCACAAAAGCCTTCGGCGGCCCATTCGGCGTCCGTCAAAGGCTGGGATAAATCGGCCTGAAAAAACTTCGCGTTATGCAGATTGTTGCTAGCGGCATTCGCCGCCGCCCGGTCGACCATCACCTGCACACCTTCCACGGCCACCACTTCGCGAGCGGCCTTGGCCAGCGGCAAGGCAAAGTTGCCCAGGCCGCAGAACAGATCGAGTACGCGCTCATCCGCCGTCGGCTTCAACCAGTCCAACGCCTGGGCGACCATCGCTTCGTTGACGCCGGCGTTGACCTGGATGAAATCTCCCGGCCGATACGCCAGCTCCAGGTCCCACTGTTCAAGACGATAGCCCAACGACTGACCGGCCTCGACCGGTTGCGGTTCACCGTCGCCATGCAGCCACAACTGAGCCTCATGGAACGCGCAGAAATCCTTGAGGATGGTCATGTCACTTTCAGACAACGGCGCCATGTGCCGCAGCAAAACCGCCAGCGTCGAGCCGCTGAACAACTCCACGTGTCCCAGTGCCTGAGGTTTGCTCAAGCGCCGCAGCATTTCCGGCAAGCGGGCCATGATCGGTTGCAAGGGCTGTACCAGCACCGGGCAATCATCGATGCCAACGATGTCCTGGCTGCCGGCGGCACGGAACCCGACTTCGAGTTTTTTCGCCTTCATGTCCCAGCGCACCGCCACGCGGGCGCGGCGTCGGTAGGCGAATTCCGCACCGCTCAAAGGCGGCGCCCACTCTTCGGGTTCGACGCCCGCGACCTTCGACAACTGCTCGGCGAGCATGCGCTGTTTCAGGGCAAGTTGTTCGATATGAGGCAGATGCTGCACGCTGCAACCGCCGCAACGGCCGGCATGGGCGCACGGTGCCGGGCGGCGCAATTCGCTGGCCTTGAACACCCGTTCGGTGCGCGCCTCGACCACTTTGCCGTGGGCGCCGAGCACACGCGCTTCAATCTCTTCACCGGCCAACGCGCCGATGACGAACCAGGTGCGACCTTCGAAAAACGCGATACCGCGACCGTCATTGGCCAGGCGCTCGATGGTCAGGCGCTGCTTTTTACCGGTCGGGATTTGCGGGGCCTTGCTGCCACCGGTGGGCTGGAAGCGCAGGCCTCTTTCATGCTTGGCCATCAGTTGGGCGCGTCGAAAATGCCGGTCGACAGGTAACGGTCGCCACGGTCGCAGATGATCGCGACGATCACCGCGTTTTCAACTTCTTTGGACAGGCGCAGCATTGCCGCCACGGCACCGCCCGAGGACACGCCACAGAAAATGCCTTCTTCGCGGGCCAGCCGACGGGTCACGTCTTCGGCTTCGCTTTGGGCCATGTCGACGATCCGGTCCACGCGGTCAGCCTGGTAGATCTTCGGCAGGTATTCCTGGGGCCAGCGGCGGATGCCCGGGATCGCCGAGCCTTCCATCGGTTGCAGGCCGATGATCTGCACGTTGTCGTTCTGCTCTTTCAAGTAGCGCGACACGCCCATGATGGTCCCGGTGGTGCCCATGGAGCTGACGAAATGGGTGATGGTGCCCTCGGTCTGGCGCCAGATTTCCGGGCCGGTGGTGGTGTAGTGCGCTTCGGGGTTATCACCGTTGGCGAACTGATCCAGTACCTTGCCGCGACCTTCGGCTTCCATCTTCTGCGCGAGGTCACGGGCGCCTTCCATGCCCTGTTCCTGGCTGACCAGGATCAGTTCGGCGCCATAGGCGGTCATGGCCGCCTTGCGTTCGGCGCTGGAGTTGTCCGGCATGATCAGGATCATCTTGTAACCCTTGATCGCCGCGGCCATGGCCAGGGCGATCCCGGTGTTGCCCGAGGTCGCTTCGATCAGCGTATCGCCGGCATGGATCTGCCCGCGCAGTTCGGCGCGGGTGATCATCGACAGCGCCGGACGGTCCTTGACCGAACCCGCCGGGTTGTTCCCCTCGAGCTTGAGCAAAAGGGTATTGCTGGTGGCGCCGGGCAGGCGCTGCAAACGGACCAGCGGAGTGTTGCCGACGCAATCGGCGATGGTTGGGTACTGCAAGGTCATGGCGTATTCGCAATCCAGACTGCGGGGGCGCCTATCATACCGGCAAACCTCGGAAGGCCATATCACGCAAAGTGTGGTGCTTATGGTTTATGGGAATAAGCGGCAAGCTTCGAGCTGCAAGCGGCAAGTGGCGGTGCCACTCGGAGCATGAAAAACAGGGGTTGTTGTGGTGGGAGTGAGGGCCTCATCGCGAGCAGGCTCGCTCCCACAGGGGATGGGGTGATCACAGGTTTCGCGGTTCAAACACAGTCAGTGTGGGAGCGGGCTTGCCCGCGATGGCGTCGGCACTGGCGCTACTCACATCCGCCAACAAGCGCATATTCAAGCGCAACCCGGTCCCGGTGTTTTGCGCCCAAAGCTGTCCGCCCTGACGCTGTACTGCATTACGAGCGATACTCAAGCCCAGGCCGAATCCACCATTGCCTGGTCGCGAACCGTCGAGTCGGGTAAACGGCAGGAAGATCCGCTCCAGATCAGCGTCCGCCACACCGCCGCCCTGATCCTCCAGCCACAGATGCCAGTATTTACCCTCGCACTGTCCGCCAAGGTGGACCACACCGCCCTCGGGCGAATGCCGAATCGCATTGCGCAGAATGTTTTCCAGTGCCTGGGCCAGGGTGTTGAGATGACCGCGAACCCAGCAGGATGCATCCACCGTGCATTGCAGCCGAGTATCAGGCCATCCGCTTTCATAGCAGGCATTCTCCGTGAGCATCTCCCACAGCGCCTGGATCTGGATCGCTTCGTCGGGCAAGCGGGTGCGCTCGGTGTCCAGCCAGGCCAACTGCAGCGTGTCTTCCACCAGGCGCTGCATGCCATCAACCTCCCGGCCGATGCGTTCGCGCAATAGCTCCAGCCCCTGCTCACTTTCACTGGCCACCCGCAAGCGGCTCAGGGGCGTACGCAATTCGTGGGACAGGTCGCGCAGCAGTTGCTGCTGCAAGGCTACGGTACTTTGCAGGCGTTCTGACATGTGATCGAATGCCCTGCCCAACTCGCCCAGCTCATCCGAACGATTGGTGGTCCGGCTCGAGAGCCGTACGTTCAGTTGATCGGCACGCCAGGCATTGGCTTGCGCGCGCAAGTGATTGAGCGGCACCACCAGCAGGCGGTACAGCCCGACGCAAAGTAACAGGGTGAACAATCCCGGAATCAGCCCGTTGGTGATCACCCGCCAGAACAGCCGGTAGTGCCCGGGAACGAAGCGCTCAGGCAACTCGATCACCAGGCTGCCGGCGGACGGGTCACCAGGAAACGGCACACGCATCCAGGGCCGGCCCTTTTTGTGGATGGGCCAATCCAGGCCGCGCAAAAAAGTCAGGCGTTCGACTTCCTTGTCCGTCAGCGATTGGTTGCTCAAGGACTGCAAATCCGCGCCGATGACACCCACCCAGCCTTTTTCCCGCTGATACATGCCTTGCAACCATTCATCGACACCGGCGCTCTGTGTCTGTTGCCATGCCTGCTCAGCTTCGGCGGCATAGCGCGTCAGGGTGCCCCGCGCTTCATCCGAGAGGAACTGGTTGCGCACTTCCATGTAGCGTCCCCAGGACCAACTGAGCCAGATCATCAGCAGACAGAACGCCACCAATAGGCAAGCAAGCTTCCAGAACAGCGAGTGCCTGCCCGGCAGGTTACATTTCATCGGCGGCGCTCAGGATGTAACCCTTGCCCCAGACCGTGCGCACTTCGCGCTCGGTGTAGCCAATGGCCTTGAGCTTGCGGCGGATCTGGCTGATGTGCATGTCCAGGCTGCGGTCATGGGCCGCGTAACCGCGCTGCAGCACCTGCTGATAAAGGAAGGCTTTGCTCAAGACTTCGTCGGCGCTGCGGTGCAGTGTCTCCAGCAATCGGTACTCGCTGCGGGTCAGGCCGCCGGCCTGTTCGCCATAAAACACCTCGAAGCTTTCATCGTCGAAACGCAGGCTGTCCATCGAAGGGGCTGGCACCGCGGGGACGGGGCGGCGGTCGAGGGCCACCCGCCGCAGGATGGCTTCAATGCGCACCCGCAACTCCACCATGCTGAAGGGCTTTGGCAGGTAATCGTCGGCCCCCAGGCGAAAGCCGCTGATGCGGTCGGCCTCGGCACCGAGGGCCGACATCAGCAACACCGGGGTGGTATGGCTCTGGCGCAATTGGGTCAGTACCGCCAGACCGTCCATGCCCGGCAGCAGAATATCCATCAGCACCACGTCGAAAGGTTGCCGCCGGGCCATGTCCAGGCCTTCCTGGCCGTTCTGGCACCAGGTCACCTGGAAGCCGCTGCGGTCCAGATGCTCATGCACGTAGGCGCCCAGCACGAGGTCGTCTTCGATGGACAGGATTCGGGGGAGGCTGGCAGTGATGGGAGTCATGACTATCTGCAAATAATTCTCAGTTGAATGATTATTCAAGATTGCCTCGCCAGGGGCAACCCACTGCGTGGCTGGAGCGCCAATGAGCTGCGTGGGCCGACGAATGGCAGCAGCATTTTTACGAAGATTGCCCGCGAGCAAATCGCTACACTGCGCAAGTGCTGCATGGCGGATATTCGTGCAGGTCTATGAATAGCGGGATGCAGGAGAGATGCGTGCTCAAGAAACTGGGAATCAAAGGCCGCGTGCTGTTGCTGACCCTGTTGCCGACCAGCCTGATGGCGTTGGTGCTGGGGGGGTATTTTACCTGGATGCAACAGGCTGACCTGCAAACCCAACTCATGCAGCGCGGCGAAATGATCGCCGAGCAGTTGGCTCCCCTGGCGGCGCCAGCCATGGGCCATCAGGACAACGAACTGCTCGAACGCATCGCCACCCAGGCCCTGGAACAAACCGACGTACGGGCCGTGACCTTCCTGGCTCCCGATCGCACGCTGCTGGCCCACGCCGGCCCGACCATGCTCAACCAGACGCCTTCCGGCGGTGGCACGCAGATGCTGCGCCGCAGTGGCAACGATGCGACCCGCTATCTGCTGCCGGTGTTCGGCAAACACCGCAACCTGGCCGGAGACGTGATTCCCGAAGAAGCCGACCGCCTGCTGGGCTGGGTCGAACTGGAGCTGTCCCATAACAGCATGCTGTTGCGCGGTTACCGCAGCCTGTTCGCCAGCCTGATGTTGATCGCAGCCGGACTGATAGGTGCGGCACTGCTGGCCCTGCGCATGGGTCGCACGATCAACCGGCCACTGAGCCAGATCAAGCAGGCCGTAGCCCAACTCAAGGACGGCCATCTGGAAACCCGCTTGCCGCCCCTCGGCAGCCAGGAGCTGGACGAACTGGCCTCCGGCATCAATCGCATGGCCGGCACCCTGCAAAACGCCCAGGAAGAATTGCAGCACAGCATCGACCAGGCCACCGAAGACGTGCGCCAGAACCTGGAAACCATCGAGATCCAGAACATCGAGCTGGACCTGGCGCGCAAGGAAGCCCTGGAAGCGAGCCGGATCAAGTCCGAATTCCTGGCCAACATGAGTCACGAAATCCGCACGCCGCTCAACGGCATTCTCGGTTTCACCCACCTGTTGCAAAAAAGCGAGCTCACCCCACGCCAGCTCGACTACCTGGGTACCATCGAAAAATCCGCCGACAGCCTGCTGGGCATCATCAACGAGATTCTCGACTTCTCGAAAATCGAGGCCGGCAAGCTGGTGCTCGACCATATTCCGTTCAACCTGCGCGACCTGCTGCAGGACACCCTGACCATCCTCGCCCCCGCCGCCCACGCCAAGCAGCTGGAACTGGTGAGCCTGGTGTACCGGGACACGCCGCTGTCCCTGGTCGGCGACCCGCTGCGGCTCAAGCAGATCCTGACGAACCTGGTGAGCAACGCAATCAAGTTCACCCGTGAAGGCACCATCGTCGCCCGTGCCATGCTCGAAGAAGAGCACGAAGACACCGTGCAACTGCGCATCAGCATTCAGGACACCGGCATCGGTCTGTCCAACCAGGACGTGCGCGCGCTGTTCCAGGCCTTCAGCCAGGCCGACAACTCGCTGTCGCGGCAACCCGGCGGCACGGGCCTCGGCCTGGTGATTTCCAAGCGCCTGATCGAACAGATGGGCGGCGAAATCGGCGTCGACAGCACCCCCGGGGAAGGCTCGGAGTTCTGGATCAGCCTGAGCCTGCCGAAAGCCCGCGACGATGCCGAAGACCTGCCCGCCGCGCCCCTGCTCGGACGTCGGGTGGCGGTGCTGGAAAACCACGAACTGGCCCGGCAGGCGTTGCAGCATCAACTGGAAGACTGCGGCCTGAGCACCACGCCGTTCAATACCCTGGAAAGCCTGACCAATGGCGTCACCGCCGCCCACCAGACCGATCAGGCGATCGACCTCGCCGTGCTCGGCATCACCAGCAACGACATGCCGCCGGAACGCCTCAACCAGCACATCTGGGACCTCGAACACCTTGGCTGCAAAGTGCTGGTGCTGTGCCCGACCACGGAGCAGACGCTGTTCCACCTTTCCGTGCCCAACCCCCACAGCCAGCTCCAGGCGAAACCGGCCTGTACCCGCAAACTGCGACGCTCCCTGTCTGACCTGGTCAGCCCGCGCCCGATGCGCAGCGAGCCCGGCGAACCGGTGTCCAGCCGTGCACCGAAGGTGCTGTGCGTCGATGACAACCCGGCCAACCTGATGCTGGTGCAGACCCTGCTCGAAGACATGGGCGCCAAGGTGCTCGCGGTGGAAAGTGGTTATGCCGCCGTCAAGGCGGTACAGAACGAGACATTCGATCTGGTATTGATGGACGTGCAGATGCCCGGCATGGACGGCCGCCAGAGCACCGAGGCGATTCGCCAGTGGGAAAGCGAGCGGCATTGCACACCGTTGCCGATCGTGGCCCTCACCGCCCACGCCATGGCCAACGAAAAACGCGCACTGCTGCAAAGCGGCATGGACGACTACCTGACCAAACCGATCAGCGAACGACAATTGGCCCAGGTGGTGCTGAAGTGGAGCGGCCTGGCGCTGCGCAATCACAGCCCGGAGCGCTCCGGCGATGGGCACGCCGGCGCCCATGACCTGTTGGTGCTCGACCACGAGGAAGGATTGCGCCTGGCCGCCGGCAAGGCTGATCTGGCCGCAGACATGCTGGCGATGCTGCTCGCCTCCCTGGAAGCAGACCGCGAAGCCATCCGCCTGGCTCAGCAGAGCAATGACCACAACGCCCTGATCGAACGGGTCCATCGCCTGCATGGCGCGACACGCTACTGCGGCGTGCCGCAATTGCGTGCGGCCTGCCAACGCAGCGAAACCTTGCTCAAGCAACAGGACCCGAAAGCCAGCGTGGCACTGGACGAGCTCGACCGGGCGATCAATCGCCTGGCAGCCCACGCGCGAATGAACGCTTGATGCAGCGCAATCGTGGGAATCAAATATCAGCGTAAGCTCACCACCTACTCTGTAGGAGCTGGCTTGCCAGCTCCTACTGGAACGAGGCAAAGAGGAAATGATGCGTACGATTCTTTTCAGCAGCCAGAACTACGACATCGACAGCTTTCTCGCGGCCGGGCAACCGGCCGGCATCGAGCTGCAATTTCAGCCGGCGCGCCTGAGCCTCGACACGGTAGCGCTCGCCCAAGGGTATGAAGTGGTCTGCGCGTTCATCAATGATGACCTCGGTGCGGCAGTGCTCGAGCGCCTGGCCGCTGGAGGCACTCGCCTGATCGCCCTGCGCTCGGCGGGTTACAACCACGTCGACTTGCCAACGGCAAAACGTCTGGGACTGGCTATCGTACGCGTCCCGGCCTATTCGCCCCACGCCGTGGCCGAACACGCAGTGGCACTGATCCTCGCACTCAACCGCCGCTTGCCCCGCGCCTACAACCGCACCCGCGAAGGGGATTTCAGGCTGCAAGGGCTGACCGGTTTCGACCTGGTGGGCAAGACGGTCGGCGTGGTCGGCACCGGGCAGATCGGCGCCACCTTCGCCAAAATCATGAACGGTTTTGGCTGCCGGTTACTGGCCTATGACCCCTCCCCCAACCCGCAGGTCGAAGCCTTGGGCGCGCGCTACCTGAGCCTGCCGCAACTGCTGGCCGAATCGCAGATCATCAGCCTGCACTGCCCGCTCAACGAGCAGAGCAAGCACTTGATCAACCGTGAATCACTGGCGCACATGCAGCCGGGCGCGATGCTGATCAATACCGGACGTGGCGGCCTGGTGGACACTCCGGCGCTGATCGACGCGTTGAAAGACGGTCGCCTCGGCTATCTGGGGCTGGACGTGTATGAGGAGGAGGCGCAACTGTTCTTCGAGGACCGTTCCGACTTGCCGTTGCAAGACGATGTGCTGGCCCGGTTGCTGACCTTTCCTAACGTGATCGTCACCGCGCACCAGGCCTTTCTGACCCACGAAGCGCTGGACGCGATTGCCTCCACCACGTTGCGCAACATCGCCGCCTGGGTGGCGGGCACGCCGGAAAACCTGGTCACGGGAGACTGAAACGGATCGAAGGTCATCGGCCTGCGCGATGCGGCATGCAAGCCCGTGCTAGCATATCGCGCATATTTGGAGGACCCATGGTCGAACACGATTTCCGCTACAGCCTGATGAACCCGCAACACACCCTCACCGAATGCCGCGCCCTGGTGCCGGGGCGCTATCAGGTCACCGGCAACGGTGGCTCGATTCGCAACAACGACGTGCTGGTCGTGACCCTCAAGGGTGCCAAGGACTTGTCCATGCGCCTGACCGTCGAAACGGTTCGCCACCTGATCAATCCGCCCGGCCAATGGGTCGCGGTGGCCAGCGGCCCGGTGTTCGGCGAACTGGCGATCCATACCTGGCAAGTGAACTGCGACAGCTGCGCCAAAGCGCTGAGCTTCGAGTTCGCCGTCGACGCCAAGCTGGGCAACAAGGCCGAAAAACCTGCCGCCACCGCGCGCATTGCCGAGCTGGGCTGGACCACCGTCGGCGAGAAACACCTGTGCCCGAAATGCCAGGAGCCTGCGTGATGAAACGCCTCGCCCTGAGCGCGATGGCCGGTGCCAGCCTGCTGGGCTGCGCCGCCGAGCCGGTGCAGCTTGAACACAATCGCAGCTACATCCTGGAGTGGATCGGCGAGCGGCCGCTGATGGACTACAGCCACCTGACCATCACGCTCGGTGAAGATGGCCGGGCCTACGGCAATGGCGGCTGCAACCACTGGTTCGCGCCGTACACCCTGGATGGCGACAAACTGACCTTCGGCAAAATCGGCAGCACCCGCAAACTGTGCGCGCCGGCGCTGATGGAGCAGGAAAAACGCTTCCTGCAGGCCCTGGAAAACGTCCAGCGCTGGGACGTCTCCCCGATCGAGCAGATGCGCTTCTGGCCAGCCGAAGGCAAGCCGCTGCGTTGGTGGCGTGAAGAGGGTTGATCCGCAAAAAAGATCGCAGCCTTCGGCAGCTCCTACAGGATTAGACGTAAACCTGTAGGAGCTGCCGAAGGCTGCGATCTTTTGCCTTAATTTTTAGCCTGCAACGCCTCAAGCTTCGCCATCACCCCCGCCGCCGTCTGTTCACCCATCAACTGCTCACGTACCTTGCCCTTGTCATCGATGATGTAGGTCACCGGCAATGCCTCGCTGCGCGGCAATTCGAACAATTCGGCAGGATCCTGGGCCAACACCGTGAACTTGATCCCCAGTTTCTCGCTCGCGCCCTTCAGTTCCTGCCCCTGGACGTTGTCGAAGTTAACCCCGAACACACCGATTTTCTTGTCCTTGAGTTGCTCGGCCAGGGTGTTCAACTCCGGAATCTCGGTACGGCAGGGTCCGCACCATTCTGCCCAGTAGTTGAGTACCAGCCATTTGCCGTCCAGTCGGTCGGCGGCGATCTTGTGGCCGTCCTGGTCGATGCCATAGTCATTCCCGCAGCCCCCCAGCATCAACGCTCCGATAATCGCCAATGCTGCTGCCAGTCGCCTTGTCATGTCGTGTTCCTTGTCAAAAATTGAATACGCCTGCGACCCATCGCCTCTCACGGTTCTGGATTGCGCGCTGCACAGTTAGAATAGCCGCCACCTTACGCAAGATGCGACCCGCTCATGACCGATCTGACGCTTTATCACAACCCGCGCTGCTCGAAATCCCGCGGTGCGCTCGAACTGCTTGAAGCCCGTGGCCTGACCCCGACCGTGGTGCGTTACCTGGACACTCCGCTGGACGCCACGCAAATCCAGCACCTGCTGGGCAAGCTGGGGATCAGCGCGCGGCAACTGCTGCGAACCGGCGAGGACGAGTACAAGACCCTTAATCTGGCCGACGGCAGCCTGAGCGAAGCGCAATTGATCGCCGCCATCGCCGCCCACCCGAAACTGATGGAGCGACCGATTCTCGAAGTCGGTGACAAGGCCGTCATCGGTCGTCCACCGGAGCAGATCCTGGAACTGTTGCCATGAGTGCACCTTACATTCTGGTTCTGTACTACAGCCGCAGCGGCTCGACCAACGAAATGGCCCGGCAGATCGCCCGTGGCGTCGAACAGGCCGGGCTTGAGGCCCGCCTGCGCACGGTGCCGGCGATTTCCACCGAGTGCGAAGCCGTTGCGCCGGAGATTCCCGACGAAGGCGCGCTGTATGCCAGCCTCGACGACCTGAAGAACTGCGCCGGCCTGGCACTCGGCAGCCCGACCCGCTTCGGCAATATGGCCGCGCCGCTCAAGTACTTCCTCGACGGCACCAGCAACCTGTGGCTGACCGGCGCCCTGGTGGGTAAACCGGCCGGCGTGTTCACCTCCACCGCGAGCCTGCACGGCGGGCAGGAGACGACCCTGCTGTCGATGATGCTGCCGTTGTTGCACCACGGCATGCTGATCACCGGCCTGCCGTACAGCGAATCGGCACTGCTGGAAACCCAGGGCGGCGGCACGCCATACGGCGCCAGCCACCACGCCGGTGCCGATGGCAAAAGCGGCCTGGATAGCCATGAAGTGGCGCTGTGCCGCGCGCTGGGCATGCGCCTGGCCAAGACTGCACAGAAACTGGAGAGCTGAAGTGGCCAGGAAGCCGAAGATTCTCCCCGCCATTGACTGGCTCGAACCGCGGGTGCGGGCGATGCGCGTCATCAGCCTGCTGTGCTTTTTGGGGCTGGTGGGCCTGCTGTGCGTCTACTACCTGCTGATCGCCGACCTGCATGGCGCCCGGCCATGGGTGATTCTGCTGATCGAACTGGTGCCACTGCTGATACTGGCACCGGGCATGATCGTCGGCAGTCCTCGCGGGCATTCATGGATGTGCTTTGTGGTGAACCTGTATTTCATCAAGGGCGCATTGGCCGCTTATGACCCGAACCGGCAGATTTTCGGTTTGCTGGAGATGGCCGCAAGCCTGGCGGTGTTCTGCTCGGCGTTGCTGTATGTGCGCTGGCGGTATCAGCTGAACCGCAAGCTGGCGGGTGAAGGCGAGATTTCCGTCGCCTGATCGGGCCTCATCGCTGGCAAGCCAGCTCCTACAGAAGGTATGGTGCTTTTGTAGGAGCTGGCTTGCCAGCGATTGAGGCGACTGGGTCTCAATGATTGACGGTGTACGCCAGCATCATCGAAATCTGGCTCATCGGCCGCCCGCCACTTTCCGCATGCCACTGGTTGAACACGTCCTGCACCAACGCCAGGTCGCGCAGACTGCTCGGCACCTTGTCGATGATTTCCTGTGCATTCAAAGCCGCGACCACGTCGTAGCTCGGCACAAAGGTGTCCTTGCCGATCATCCGCAGGAAGCGCGGGGCTGACAGGCCACCCAACTGATGCCCGCGTTTTTTCAGGAAGGTCCAGAGCCCGACGATATCGGTCACCGGCCAGTCGGCGATCAGTTCGCCGAAGCTGCCCTTCTCATGGGCCACGTCCAGTACGAACTGTGCATTGCGCGGCACACTCTTGAGCTTGCCCAGGTGCCGGATGATCCGCGTGTCCTGCATCAGGCGCTCAAGGTGCTCGGCGCTCATCAGCACGACTTTTTCCGGGTCGAACCCGAAAAACACTTCTTCGAAGGCTGGCCACTTGGCGTCCACCAGGCTGTGCTTGAGCCCGGCGCGGAATACCCGGAGCGCCATCATCGAAAGGTAGCGATCGTCGCTGATCTTGCGCAATTGCGCCGGGGTTTTGGGAACGGGCAGGTGGGCTTCCAGTTCAGCCGCCGAACCGAAGCGGTTCAGGCAGTATTCATTGAGCCACTTGTAATCGCGCATGCCCTCTCCTGAGGATTGAAACGAAAAACCATTGTAGGAGCGAGCCTGCTCGCGATGGCGTCGTGTCAGTCAATACTGAAGTGTCTGACAGACCGCTATCGCGAGCAGGCTCGCTCCTACCGTTTTAATCAGAGGTTGACCACGTTGACGAAGCGCGATGCGGCGCTTTCGTCGATCTTGAGGCTGGTGAAGTCAAACAGGTTGCGGTCCGCCAGTTGCGACGGGATCACGTTCTGCAGGCTGCGGAAAATGCTCTCGGTACGGCCCGGGGTCTTGCGTTCCCAGTCCTGCAGCATCTCCTTGACCACCTGACGCTGCAGGTTTTCCTGGGAACCACAGAGGTTGCACGGAATGATCGGGAATTGCTTGAAGTCCGAGTAGGCCTGGATGTCTTTTTCGTTGCAGTAGGCCAGCGGGCGGATCACCACGTTTCGACCATCGTCGGCGCGCAGCTTCGGCGGCATGGCTTTGAGCGAACCGTTGAAGAACATGTTCAGGAAGAACGTTTCGACGATGTCGTCGCGGTGGTGACCCAAGGCCATCTTGGTCGCGCCAATTTCATCGGCAAAGGTGTAGAGCGTGCCGCGACGCAGGCGCGAGCACAGCGAGCACGTGGTCTTGCCTTCCGGAATCAGCTCCTTGACCACCGAATACGTGTCTTTCTCGACGATGTGGTAATCGATACCCAGCTCTTTCAGGTAGGCCGGCAGCACATGCTCCGGGAAGCCCGGCTGCTTCTGGTCCATGTTCACGGCCACGATCTCGAACTTGATCGGCGCGACCTTCTGCAAGTGCATCAGCACATCGAGCATGGTGTAGCTGTCCTTGCCACCGGACAGGCAGACCATGACCTTGTCGCCGTCTTCAATCATGTTGAAATCGGCAACCGCCTCACCGGCCTGTCGGCGAAGGCGCTTTTGCAGTTTGTTCTGGTTGACCGTGAGAGTGCCCATGACGCGAAATCCGTGAGGTGTGACGAAAGGCGGGCATTTTACGCAAAAAATCGACCCGTAGGAGCTGCCGAAGGCTGCGATCTTTTGATTTTGACCTTCGGCGGCGCCGAAATCACCCAAGATCAAAAGATCGCAGCCTTCGGCAGCCCTTACAGACGCAACCGCGATTAGGCCTCGTGTTTACAGCGCGATTTGCTCTAAAGCCCCTGCTCCACCCGGGGAAACTCCTCCCTATACTGCGACATAAGGTCGCTTGCATATTTCAGACCTGTGACTTGCTTGGCCGCATTGGCCCGTAGGCGCTCCACTGGGGGGCGACGGTAAAGACAAGAGGAGTGACTGGCATGATCCATCACGTAGTGGGGCTCTTCACCCACCCTGACCAAGAATGGAAAGAAATCCGTGGCGACCAGGAGGAAAGCATCAGCCACATGTACCTGACCCATACGCTGATCCTGGCGGCTATCCCTGCCGTGTCTGCCTTCATTGGCACCACACAGGTCGGCTGGGTCATCGGCAATCGGCCTCCCGTGATGTTGACCGTGGAAAGCGCGATATGGATGACCGTCATGTCGTACCTGGCGATGCTCGGGGGTGTAGCGGTAATGGGCGCATTCATTCACTGGATGGCCCGCACCTATGACGCCAACCCAAGCCTGGCCCGCTGCATTGCGTTTGCAACCTACACCGCGACACCCTTGTTCATCGGCGGCCTCGCGGCCTTGTACCCGCACTTGTGGCTGGGGATGATCGTCGGCACCGCAGCCATCTGCTACACGGTGTACTTGCTGTATGTGGGCTTACCGACGTTCATGAACATTCCATCTGACGAGGGCTTCCTGTTTTCAAGTTCAGTGCTCGCCGTAGGCCTGGTGGTGCTGGTCGCCATCATGGCGTTCACTGTGATTGTCTGGGGACTCGGCGTGGGGCCGGTCTACACCAATTAGCCGCTCATCACCGAAAATCAGAACTGCCGATAAAGGCCGCCGCGAGGCGGCCTTTTCATTCTTCAGCAACGAGAAAGCCCACGACCATTCGGCAACCTGGTGATTCGCAAGGCCCGAGGGTTGCGGCATACTCGACCGCTCTGGAGATCCATCAAGCATGCCCGAGCAACTCAATTCCCGCGTCGAAGACTGTTTCCAACTAGCCGAATCCTTTTTCAAACGACCTTTCAAGCGCCCTGTGGTGAGCCTCAAGCTGCGCGGACAAAAAGCCGGTGTCGCGCATTTGCACGAGAACCTCTTGCGCTTCAACCCGCAGCTGTACCAGGAGAACACCGAGGATTTCCTCAAGCAGACAGTGGCCCATGAAGTCGCGCACCTGATCGCCCACCAGCTGTTCGGCGACCGCATCCAGCCCCATGGCGAAGAGTGGCAGTTGATCATGCGCGGCGTGTACGAACTGCCGCCCAACCGCTGCCACACCTATGACGTCAAACGCCGCAGCGTGACCCGTTACATCTACAAATGCCCGTGCGCCGACAGCGACTTCCCGTTCTCGGCCCAGCGCCACAGCCTGGTGCGGCAAGGACGGCGGTACCTGTGCCGGCGGTGTCGCAACACCTTGGTGTTCAGTGGGGAGATGCGGGTCGAGTAGTTGGATTTACGGTGTTTGTGCGGTCGCCATCGCGAGCAGGCTCGCTCCCACAGGGGATCTGCGGCGTGACACAAACCCAATGTGGGAGCGAGCCTGCTCGCGAAGGCGGCCTGACAGGCCCTAGAGAATCACTTTGGCTCGCCGCAATTCATCAATCCGCTCGACACCAAACCCCAACTCCCCCAACACCTGATCCGTATGCTGCCCCAGCGCCGCGCCGATATGCTTCGGCTCAGGCAACCCCTCTGAAAACTTCAACGGGCATGCCATCTGTGCCTGGCTTGAACCATCGTCCCGCGGCACATCGGTCACCAACTCCCGCGCTTGCAACTGCGGATGACACAGCGCTTCTCCCAGACTCAACACCGGTTCGACGCACGCATCCAGCTCAGCGAACAGCGCACGCAACTCGGCAAAGTCGTGCTTTTCAAATTCGACCTTCAGCGCGTCTTTTAGCTGTTTCTGGTGCGCCGGTTGCGGTGACAGGCCGAGGCCAGCCAGTTCCTCCAGCCCCAATGCCGTGCACAACTGCTTCATGAACACCGGCTCCAGGCTACCCACCGACAGCCAGCGCCCATCCCGGGAGCGGTAGTAATCGTAAAAGCTGCCGCCATTGAGCACCTGGTTTTCCGGCCCCGGCTCGACGCCACAGGCCAGATATCCGGCACCCGCCAGTGCATTCAGGCTGAACGCGCAGTCGGTCATGCTGACATCCAGGTGCTGGCCCTGACCGGTTTGCTGCCGGGCGATGACCGCCGCCAGCAAGCCAATCACCCCGTGCAGCGAACCACCGGCGACATCCGCCACCTGCATGCCCAACGGCAATGGTCCACTGTCGGCACGGCCGGTGTAACTCGCCAGCCCGGACAAGGCCAGATAGTTGATGTCATGGCCGGCGCGGTCCTTGTAGGGGCCGGTCTGGCCGTAGCCGGTGATCGACACATAAATCAATTTTGGGTTGATCGCCTTCAGGGCCTCATACCCCAGGCCCAGTCGCTCCATGACACCGGGGCGGAATTGCTCCAGCACGATGTCGTAGTCCTGCAACAGCTGCTTGATGACATCCAGCGCCTCAGGCTGCTTGAGGTCCAGGGCGAGGCTGCGCTTGTTGCGGTTGAGGTAGGCATGACTGGCCGACACCCCTTGATCGTGGGGCGGCAACACCCGCAGCAGATCCATGCGGGTCGGTGATTCGATGCGCAGCACTTCGGCGCCCATGTCCGCCAGCAGCAACGAAGCGAACGGCCCCGGCAGCAGCGTCGAGAAATCCAGAACCTTGAGTGATGCCAATGGACCGAGCATGAACGTTCTCCCTTAACGATGCCTCCAGCCTAGGCAGCCAACGACATTGCAGCAATCACCTTATGCGCCACTTGCAGTGACCGTTACGCTCAAACGCCGGGCATGAAAAAACCCGCCGAAGCGGGTTTTTCATTACAACAAGACTTACTTGGCGTTCGTCGGGGTTGCTCCTTCGACGTGGCCCAAAACATCGTCTTTAGGCTCGTCGGCGATGCCGCGACCGCCCGAGGCCAGTTCCGCTTGCAGCACGTCGGTGTCCAGTTCCTTGACCCACTTGGCCACAACGATGGTCGCCACGGCGTTACCAATCAGGTTGGTCAGGGCACGGGCTTCGGACATGAAGCGGTCGATACCGAGGATCAGCGCCAGGCCGGCAACCGGCAGGTGGCCAACAGCGGACAGGGTGGCTGCCAGTACAATGAAACCGCTACCGGTCACACCCGCAGCGCCTTTGGAGGACAGCAGCAATACCACCAGCAGGGTGATCTGGTGCGTGATGTCCATGTGCGTATCGGTGGCCTGGGCAATGAAGACCGCGGCCATGGTCAGGTAGATGGCGGTACCGTCGAGGTTGAACGAGTAACCGGTCGGGATCACCAGACCCACGACGGATTTCTGCGCGCCCAAACGCTCCATCTTGATCAGCATGCGTGGCAGTACCGATTCCGAAGAAGAAGTACCGAGCACGATCAGCAGTTCCTCACGGATGTAGCGGATCATTTTCAGCACGCTGAAGCCGTGCATGCGAGCGATGGAGCCCAGCACGATCAGGATGAACAGCAGGCAAGTGATGTAGAAGCACGCCATCAACTGACCCAACTGCACCAGCGAGCCGACACCGTAGGCACCGATGGTGAACGCCATGGCACCGAAGGCACCGATCGGCGCGAGCTTCATGATCATGTTGATGATGTTGAACATCACATGGGCGAAGCGATCGATGAAGTCCAGCAGCGGCTTGCCGTAGGCACCCAGGCGATGCAGGGCGAAACCGAAGATCACCGAAAACATCAGCACTTGCAGGATGTCGCCAGTGGCGAAAGCGCCGACGATAGTGGCCGGGATCACGTTCAGCAGGAAGCCGACGACGCTTTGGTCAGCACCGGCTGCAACATAAGTGGCAATCTTGGAGGCATCGAGGGTGGCGACGTCGATGTGCATGCCATTGCCCGGCTGCACGATGTTGACCACGACCAGACCGACCAACAAGGCAATGGTCGATACGATCTCGAAGTACAGCAGCGCATAGCCACCGGTCTTGCCGACCGACTTCATGTCCTGCATACCGGCGATACCGCTGACAACGGTACAGAAGATGATCGGGGCGATGATCATTTTGATCAGCTTGATGAACCCGTCACCCAGTGGCTTCACGGCCACACCGAGCTGTGGGTAGAAGTGACCGAGCGCGATACCGATGACAATTGCAACGATCACCTGGAAATACAGGGATTTGTACAGTGGCTGACGAGTCGTCATTGCAAAGTTCCTCAAGGGTGCCCGGTGACAACATCCATCTGTTGCCCGCAACACCGCAATTGCGAACCCTCCTGCACTGGAGGGATTTGTTTTTTCGAGCTGCGCAACGGCAGGCCTCTGCACGTTGTATCGCAAGGCCCGTGCCACCTTCCGTAAAAACCCTGCAAGCCTTTTGATATCAGGGCTTGCAGCAAATTCCCTGTCACCGGAGGGTTACAAACATGTGGCGGATTTCCGCCCTTCCACTAAAAGTCGTCCTGCAATTTGGCGGATATCCGCCCTGTTCATGCCCGCAGTGCGCAGCTACCATCCGTCGTTCAACGGTCAGGCCTGCTGCCATGCGCGAACGCACCATTGCCAGTCATTTCGCCCGCGCCGTTCTCGGCGGGGCACGTCGACACGGCTACGACTATTCCAGACTGCTGCAGCAACTGGGAATCAGCCCCGAACTGCTGGATGAACCGCGGGCGCGCATCGCTCCGGAGCAATTCACCCAACTGATCAAGGCCTTATGGCTGGCACTGGACGACGAGTACCTGGGGTTCGGGCAGGCCCCGAGCAGACCGGGCAGCTTCGCGATGATGTGCCATGCCGTGATCCACTGCCGCAGCCTGGATAAGGCTCTCAATCGCGGCTTATTGTTTTATAGCCTATTCCCCGGGGCTCCGCGTTTGACCCTGACTCACGAGGACGAATGGGTCCGCCTGAGCCTGGACGACTCGCAGCTTTGGGACCCGGACCACTTTCTGACCGAGGCTCTGCTGGTGATCTGGCATCGATTCGGCAGTTGGTTGATCGGCCAGCGTATTCGACTGGAGCACGCCACATTCAGCTATCCCCGCCCCGAGCACGGTGCCGAGTACGACCTGCTGTTTTCCTGCCCGCTTGAGTTTTCACGCCCCCGAAGCAGCCTGTTGTTTCACAGCCGCTACCTGACCATGCCGTTGTTGCAGGACGAGCGCACCCTCAAGCATTTTCTTGAGCACTCCCCGGCCAACCTGCTTTCGCGTCCGGATGACGGCGACAGCCTGAGCAGCCGCTTACGCCGCTTGCTGAGCCGAGACAGTTCTCGCTGGCCCGACCTGGAAGCCGTGGCCGCGCACTTGCACATCAGCCCGCAAACCTTGCGCCGGCATTTGCGGGAAGAGGGTTCGAGTTTTCAGGAATTGAAGGACCAGTTGCGCCGGGACATCGCGATTTACCACCTGAGCCGCGCCGACCTGTCGTTGCAACAGATCGCTGAGCAACTGGGGTTTTCCGAACCGTCGGCGTTTCACCGGGCGTTCAAGAAGTGGACGGGGCTGACACCGGGGGCCTATCGGGCGCAGGAACACTGAAATTCTAGGCCGATTTTTTGCTGGCTTCACTGGCCTCTTCGCGAGCAGGCTCGTCCCACAATGAATCAGTGTCGTTCACAAAAAAGTGTTCGCCGCTAATCCCGGTGGGAGCGAGCCTGCTCGCGATGGCGCCCGATAAAACACAGCTAAACCACCGGAAAGTGAATCCGGAACGCCGCCCCGCCCATTGGCGAATCCCCCAGGGTCAGTTGGGCGCTGTAGCTCTCGATGATGTCCTTGACCACCGCCAGGCCGATGCCCTGCCCCGGATGCTGACGGTCCAGCCGCTCGCCGCGCTCGAGAATCCGTGAGCGCTGATCCTGCGGAACGCCAGGGCCGTCGTCCTCAACACACAACTCGGTGCCGCTGAGGGTTTCACGCACGCTGATGCGTATTTCGCCGAGGCACAGGCGATAGGCGTTTTCCAGCAGGTTACCCATCATTTCCAATAAAGCGCCCTGCTCGATCGGTACATGGCACGGGTCGGGCAGGTCGAACGCAACGTGCACGCGCTTGTCGCGATAGACCTTGTCCAGCGTGTCGCACAGACTTTTCAGCACCGGGTGCAAGTGCACCTGATGACGTACCAGACCACTCTTGCGCAGGCTGGCGCGCTGCAACTGGTAGCTGATCTGCTGGCTCATGCGTTCGATCTGGGTTTGCAGCACCCAGGCCTGATCGCGATCCTCGGGACGCTGGGCCATGTCTTCACTGACGCCCTGCAACACCGCCAGGGGCGTTTTCAGGCTATGGGCCAGGTCATCGAGGGAATCACGGTAGCGACTGCGCTGCTCACGTTCACTGTGCAGCAAACGGTTGAGGGAACCGGTGAGGCGCAGCAACTCCCGGGGATGCTCCTCGCTGAGGCTTTCACGGGTGCCACCTTCAATCTGGTCCAGCTCCTGACTCAAGCGCCGCAATGCCTGCAAGCCCCAGGTCAGACCGATCCACAGTAATGCCAACAGCACCAGGAGTGCCGCACCAAAACCCAGATAAAGATTTTCCCGCAGGCCTTCGAGGGTCAGTTCGTACTCGCGAACCGGTTGCAGGGCCACGATGCTGAAAGCTGCACTTTTGCCGCCGAGCAGCTTGACCTCGACGTCGTAGACGAAGAATTCCTGGCCGTTGGCTTCGCGGATCCGCGCAAACTCGTTGCCACGTCCGTCATAGCGTGGCTTGTAATTGATGCGTTCTTCCCGGGTCGCCTTCGAGCGCCAGACCAGATGCCCTTCACGGTCATAGATATAGCCGAGCAGTCGGCTGTCGGTGAGGTTGAAGCGCTCGTCGGGCAATTGCGCCGGCATCTGCAGGCTGTTGTTCTCCACCCGGGCAGCAGAGATCAACGTGGTCACGTCCGATGCCAGACGTTGCTCGATGGAGTCCTGCAACGCCAGGCTGAAGGCACCCTGCATAGCCGGCAGCAACGCCAGCATGAACAACACCGCCAACAGCGTGGCGGCGAGCATCAAGCGAATGCGCAGCGAACGGATCAAGTGCAACGCTCATTGAACAGATAGCCCAGACCGCGCACGGTGTCGATCGGCTTGAATCCGCCCGGCCCCTCCAGTTTGCGGCGCAGACGCCCGACCAGCACCTCGATCACATTCGGATCACGCTCGTCGTCATCCGGGTAGAGCTGTTCCATCAAGCGGTCCTTGGGCACCACCTGCTGATGGTGGCGCATCAGGTATTCGAGAATGCGGTACTCATACGCGGTCAGTGCGAGCGGCTGTTCGTCGAGGGACGCCTGCTTGCGATTGAGGTCCAGCAGCAAGGGACCTGCGACGATGGTCGACTGGGTGAAACCGCTGGAGCGGCGCAGCAAGGCATTCAGGCGAGCGTCCAGTTCTTCGAACTGGAACGGCTTGACCACGTAATCGTCGGCGCCGGCGGCCAGGCCTTCGACCTTGTCCTGCCAGTTGCCGCGCGCGGTGAGGATCAGGATCGGGAAAGTCTTGCCACCTGAACGCAACTGACGGATCAGGTCGAGCCCGCTCATGCCCGGCAGACCGAGGTCGATCACCGCCAGGTCAAAGTTGAATTGCGCGGCCTGGTACAGCGCCTCCTCGGCGTTGGCCACGGACTCGACCACGTGGCCGCTCTCCGTCAGGCGGGTTTTCAGGTGATGACGCAGCAACGCTTCATCTTCGACGACCAGCAGTTTCATAACACTCTCCCGGGCAAATCAACATCTCCAAAGGCGCAACGTCGCACCTCAATGGCTAACATGGCAACGCCGGATCAGTCACTCGGACCGATCCGGCGCAGGCCGCTCACGAAACGCTTGTCAGAAAGCGTAGTTGGCGGACAGGTAGGTCTGGGCGCTGCTGGTCAGGTCCAGCGAACCCTGCTTGCTGCCACCGCGCTCACTCATCTCGGTGCTGGCGTTGCTGCGCAGGTAACGGTAACCCAGTTCAACCGAGGTGTTCTGCGAAACCTGTTGCAGCACACCCACCTGACCACCGATGGCGTAGCCGATATCGCTGTCACGGCTGAAGCCTGGCGACTCCTGGGTCATTTTGGTCAGGCCCGCCGTGGCGCCGCCGAACAATTTGGTGCTGCCGCCCACCGGGTAGAACAGATCGTAGCTGCCCAGGAGGTTTTCCTGACGCAGTTTAATGCCGTTGTGCGAGCCCGACACGTTGTCGTAAGTGGCGTAGTAACGGCCCTGACTATTCTGCTGGCCCAGACGAACACCCCAGGTGGTGTCCTTGCCGATCACACCATCGGCGTTCGGGTGATTGAGGTTGTCGTTCAGTGCGTGGGATTTTTTGACCTTGTCGCTGGTCTGTCCAAGAGTGAGGCTGGCGAAGTTGTCGTCGGACGCGAAGGCTGCGGTGCTTGCGCCCAGAACCGTGAATGCCAGAAGCAATTTTTTGAATGCAGTCATTGGGGAGTTTCCTCATGTGCCGTTTGTTTTTTGGGTACGGGGCAAGGTTACGCACCGCGCCCTGAACTCCCCCTGAACGCACTCTGAACCTGGGCTGAACCGCCCTTTCCCGAATGTTTCGACACGTTTCAACAGGAGTTCCGACCATGCGCATGTTCTTCGCTGTCCTCCTGCTGGCCTTGAGCGGGCTCAGCCAGGCTGCCATCCAGACCCGGGAAATCCCCTACCAAAGCGCCGACGGCACGAAAATGATTGGCTACTTCGCCTACGATGACGCCCTCAAAGGTCCGCGCCCCGGGGTCGTGGTGGTGCATGAGTTCTGGGGCCTGAACGACTACGCCAAGCGCCGCGCCCGGGATCTTGCCGGCCTGGGCTACAGCGCCCTGGCCATCGACATGTACGGTGACGGCAAAAATACCGAGCACCCCAAGGACGCCATGGCCTTCATGCAAGCCGTGGCAAAAGACAGTGCCGTGTCGAGCGCGAGGTTTCAGGCCGGGCTTGACCTGTTGAAAAAACAACCGCAAACCGATCCGCATAAAATCGCCGCCATCGGCTACTGCTTCGGCGGTGGCGTGGTGCTCAATGCCGCCAGACAGGGCGTGCCATTGGCAGGCGTGGTGAGTTTCCACGGCGCCTTGGCGACCAATACGCCGGCAACGCCAGGCAGCGTCAAGGCGAAGATACTGGTGGAGCACGGGGCGCTGGACAGCATCGTCACCCCGGAGAACATCACGGCTTTCAAGAGTGAGATGGACAAGGCCGGCGCCGACTACACATTTGTCAGCCTCGACGGCGCCAAGCATGGGTTCACCAACCCGGATGCCGATCGGTTGAGCCATGGCGAGCATGGCGGGCCGGACATTGGTTACAACAAGGCCGCCGATGAAAAGTCCTGGGCGGACATGCAGGCTTTCTTCAAAAAGATCTTTGGTTGAGACACAGCAATTGAAGTCGAGCAGTGCTCCCCGTGGCGAGGGAGCTTGCTCCCGCTTGGCTGCGAAGCAGTCGTAAATCCTGCAACCGCGCCCTGTCTGACACAATGCGATTGCAGGTTATGGGGTGGCTTCGCCACAAAAGCCATCGGCCACTACCCAGTCTTGCTGCTTAACGGCAAAATGCCGACATGAATCCAGCCCTGCCCATCTGCTGCACCCCCCTCGATGACCACTGGCCGCTACCGTTCGCGCTGCCCGATACGGTCCTGTTGAGCACTCACTTCGATAGCGCCCGACTGGCCAGCGATGACTTTCAGCGCAGCGCAGTGGAGGTGCCGGCGAGCATTCAGCGCTCTGTCGCAAAACGGCAGGCGGAGTTTCTCGCCGGGCGGGTGTGTGCCCGGGCCGCGTTACAGCGCCTGGAAGGATTGAGCGTCATTCCGGCCATTGGTGAAGACCGGGCACCGGTCTGGCCTGCTCATATCACGGGCTCGATCACCCATAGCACGGGCCGGGCCGCGGCGATTGTCGCGAACAAAAGCCATTGGCGCGGCCTGGGCATGGACCTGGAAAACCTGCTCAATGTCGAACGCGCCGAACGCCTGGCCGGGGAAATCCTCAACCCGCCGGAGCTACAACGCATGGCGGCCGGTCCTCGCGAGCAACGGGCGTTGCTAGTGACCCTGACGTTCTCGGTCAAGGAAAGCCTGTTCAAGGCACTCTATCCGATCGTTCAGCAACGTTTTTATTTCGAACACGCCGAAGTGCTGGAGTGGCGTGAGTCGGGTGAGGTGCGGTTGCGACTGCTCACGGATTTGTCCCGCGAATGGCGCAACGGCACCGAGCTGGATGCGCAGTTCGGGGTCAAGGATGGGCAGTTGTTGAGTCTGGTCAGTATCAGGGCCTGAGGTTTTGTGGTGCCTGTCAGGCCGCCATCGCGAGCAGGCTCGCTCCCACAGGGATTTGTGGTGTGGCATAGATCCAGTGTGGGAGCGAGCCTGCTCGCGAAGGGGCCATAACAGACTACACAGACCTCAACGCTTCTCCTGATTGCGCGGCCAGCTCAGGCTGAAACACGCCCCACCCAGACTCTTGCTCTTGCCGATCAACGCACGCCCGTCATGCCAATGGATGATGCGCCGCACGATCGACAACCCCAGCCCATGCCCCCCAGACGCACGAGTACGGCTGTCGTCCAGACGCAGGAACGGCGTAAAGATCTTCTCCCACGCCGACTCCGGCACCCCCGGCCCGTCATCCTCGACATCCACACGGCAGCGCTGCTGCCCCACCTGATAACTGATGGTCACCCGTGATTGCGCATGGCGCATGGCATTGCTCACCAGGTTCTGGATCGCCCGGTGCAGATAACGCGGTTCGGCCTCGACCCAGGCATCGTCGTTATCGGCGGCCGACAGGCACAACCCCCGCTGTACCGTGACGTCGGCACGCAACGGCGCCAGTTCCTCAATCACCTGGTTGACCAAGGCATCCAGATCGATCCGCTGGAAATTCAGTGCCGGAGAACCCTGTTCGAGCCGTGCGTAGGTCAGCATCTCGTCCACCAGCCGGTCGAGATCCTCGATGTCGTTGTCCATGCCCTGGCAGTATTTTTCCAGGGCTTGCGGCGTGGTGGCCGTGCCGATCATCTCCAGGCCAAAGCGCAGGCGCGCCACCGGCGTGCGCAATTCGTGGGACACCGCGCGCACCAGTTCGCGCTGGATCGCCAACAACTGCTGCAAGTGCTCGGCCATCCCGTTGAACGCCGAAGCCAGCCGTCCCACCGAGTCCGCACCGCGCGCCGGCACGCGAGTTTCCAGGCTGCCCTGGGCAATGCGCGTGGCGGCGGCCTCCAGGCCACGCAAACGCCGCTCGAGCTGGCGCACCAACAGATAAACGATCAAACCGATCAGCGTCAGGCCCAGCGCAGCGATCAGCACCAGCCATTGCGGGGGATAAGGATTCATCTGATACAACGGGCCGATTTCCAGGACCCACGGCGTGCCGACCATGCCGGCAAACACCCGGATCGAATCGCCTTCCTTGCCCAGCGCCATCACGGTGTCGCCCTCGGACACCCGGCGGCTCTGATCTTCGTCCATGTCCGCCTCGTCAACCGTGACCAGGCGCAGGTCGAAGCCAAAGCCCTTGTCTTGCTTCAATTGCGCCAGACGCATGGGCTGATCGGCTACGGGGGTGCGCACCAGCTCATCGGTCAACAGGTAGATGGTCGCCCGGGCCAGTTGCTCGCTGATCTGCTGCACTTCCCCGGTCAGCATCAACTGTTCCTTGTCGCTGACCAGCTTGTAGACCTTCGCCGCGTGCGGGCCGGTCTGTTCCACCAATGCCTGGCCGCGCAACACACGGGTGCGCTGGGTAAGGTCGAGGTCAGTCTCGGCAAAGGTTTTCAGCGCCAGCGGAATGCCCAGCAACCGCTCCCACACCAGCAAGGCCCGATGGCGCTCGGTCTGGTTCATCGGTTGCAGGTTGTCGGCCATCAGTGAAAAGGTGCCGTGGGCCAGGCGCTCGCGGTATTGCTCGCTGCGTACCTGATTGAGCAGGTGCAACGCCAGCACACCAAGCACCGCTACCAGAATCAGCGCGGCACACATGCCGCCATAGATACGCAGGAAGATCGAGTTCACAGGGTCTGGTCTACG
The DNA here is from genome assembly GCF_002934665.1 of Pseudomonas laurylsulfatiphila. Classification (GTDB taxonomy): domain Bacteria; phylum Pseudomonadota; class Gammaproteobacteria; order Pseudomonadales; family Pseudomonadaceae; genus Aquipseudomonas; species Aquipseudomonas laurylsulfatiphila. The sequence goes on from NZ_NIRS01000003.1 coordinate 332,232, forward strand.
CAAGCCTCGGGAACGAACAGATAGCCTTTGCTGCGCACGGTCTTGATCAGCCGTGGATGCTCAGGGTCATCGCCGATCTTGGGGCGGATGCGTGAGATGCGCACATCGATGGAGCGGTCCTGACCGTCATAGCCGATACCTCGCAACGCAGTGAAGATTTCTTCCCGGGAGAGAATGCGCCCGGCATTGGCCACCAACAGCCAGAGCAAGTCGAATTCGGCGCTGGTCAGCTCGATGCCGTTGCCCTGCAACCAGGCTTCGCGCAAGGCGTTGTCGACGATCAGCGGGCCGAACTGAAGACGCCGCTGCTTTTCCGGGGCGACTTCGGGCGTTTCGCTACGGCGCAACAGGGCCTGGATGCGCGCCAGCAGCAGGCGCGGGCGTACCGGTTTGCAGACGTAGTCGTCAGCCCCCAGGTCCAGGCCGAGAATCTGGTCGGTATCATCGGTGCGGGCGGTGAGCATCAGGATCGGGCCGTCATAACGGGCGCGGACCTTGCGGCAGATGCTCAGGCCATCTTCACCGGGGAGCATCAGGTCGAGGATCACCAGGTCCGGTTGCTCCTTGATAATGCGGTTCGCAGCGAGGGCACCATCCCCTTCGATTGACACACGCAGGCCATTGGCTTCCAGGTAATCGCGGGTCAGTTCGGCCAGTCGCTGGTCGTCCTCCACAATCAATACCTGCCAGGCTTCTTGCTCCACGGGTGACCTCTGCTTGCCAAAACCACTAATAAGGAAGGATCCGCCCGTCTTTTTGTAATGATTCGGGGGGACAAATATGTATACACGCTGGGCCGAATGTATAAACGCCGCCCGTCGAGAACACAAGCGGGTAAATGCGTTCGGACGACAGGGTTTTTTGTGATAGGGTTCGCGCCCTTAAAAATCCGAACGGCTGTTTTCAATCGCTGAAAATCAGTGAAAAACAGTCCGCTCCAGCTAGCTCGCGGCCTACACGCCTGTTCCATCTTTCACACACAATTTACGCACAGGTTTATCCACAGGCAGTACGTTGCAACCCCCTCAAAAACGCATTATCTTGTACCTCGGCGCTAAAAAAACCCTACATGTAGGGTTTTAGCTTAAAAGCCCAACCACATTTCAGACCACAAACTCAAGCGCTTATTGCCAGTTTATGGTTGAACCAAGCACGATTTTACAAGCCCAAACCGCACAGGCGGATGGCACCGTTTTTTCAGGCCCGCATGGCCGGAACGGTACGGGTGTTGCAGTCATGACAGGCACCCCAGAAAGGAATCCGGCTTCGAGCTCAGGCTCGGGGCCAAAGACTTCGGCACGGAAGCGGCATCATTAGCCTTTTTCCTACTGTCCCGAAGTTGTTATGCCCGATGCCATGTCGGTTGTAGTGCTTCAGGACAGAACGGTGGGCACCGTGATGGTGCCCAAACAAACATAGAGAATGTGGAGACACTCCCCCATGCAAACCGACACAACTCGCGAGAACCCGCAGGGCACCTTGCCGCAGGCCGCTGATTCGAATTCGGATCTGTCCGCCACCGCGCCTGGCCAACTGCGCGTGATCAAGCGTAACGGCACTGTCGTTCCTTACACCGATGACAAAATCACCGTCGCCATCACCAAAGCGTTTCTCGCAGTTGAGGGCGGCACCGCTGCCGCTTCGTCGCGAATCCACGACACCGTTGCCCGCCTGACCGAACAGGTCACCGCGACCTTCAAGCGTCGCATGCCTTCGGGCGGCACCATCCACATCGAAGAAATCCAGGACCAGGTCGAACTGGCCCTGATGCGTGCCGGCGAGCAGAAAGTCGCTCGCGACTACGTGATCTACCGCGACGGTCGTTCGAAAGAACGCGCTGCCCACGCCCCGGCCGAAGCTGCGGTCAACGCACACCCGTCGATCCGCATCACCCGCGCTGACGGCACTTTCGCGCCGCTGGACATGGGCCGCCTGAACACCATCGTCACCGAAGCGTGCGAAGGCCTGGAAGAAGTCGACGGCGACCTGATCCAGCGCGAAACCCTGAAGAACCTGTACGACGGCGTGGCCCTGACCGACGTCAACACCGCCCTGGTGATGACTGCCCGTACCCTGGTTGAACGCGAACCGAACTACTCGTTCGTGACCGCGCGCCTGCTGATGGACACCCTGCGTGCCGAAGGCCTGGGCTTCCTCGGCGTCGCCGAAAGCGCCACCCACCACGAGATGGTCGACCTGTACGCCAAGGCGCTGCCGGCCTACATCGCCAAGGGTATCGAATACGAGCTGCTGAACCCTGAGCTGGCCTCCTTCGACCTGGAAAAACTGGGCAAGGCGATCAACCACGAGCGCGACCAGCAATTCACCTACCTGGGCCTGCAGACCCTGTACGACCGTTACTTCATCCACAAGGATGGCGTGCGTTTCGAACTGCCGCAGATCTTCTTCATGCGCGTGGCCATGGGCCTGGCGATCGAAGAGAAAGACCGCGAAGCCCGTGCCATCGAGTTCTACAACCTGTTGTCGTCCTTCGACTACATGGCTTCGACCCCGACCCTGTTCAACGCCGGTACCCTGCGTCCACAGCTGTCGAGCTGCTACCTGACCACCGTGCCGGATGACCTGTCGGGCATCTACCACGCGATCCACGACAACGCCATGCTGTCGAAATTCGCGGGCGGCCTGGGCAACGACTGGACGCCGGTTCGTGCGCTGGGTTCGTACATCAAGGGCACCAACGGCAAGTCCCAGGGCGTGGTTCCGTTCCTGAAAGTCGTGAACGACACCGCCGTTGCCGTTAACCAGGGTGGCAAGCGCAAAGGCGCTGTGTGTGCCTACCTGGAAACCTGGCACATGGACATCGAAGAGTTCATCGAGCTGCGCAAGAACACCGGTGATGACCGCCGTCGTACCCACGACATGAACACCGCCAACTGGATCCCTGACCTGTTCATGAAGCGCGTCTTCGATGACGGCAAGTGGACCCTGTTCTCGCCATCCGAAGTACCGGACCTGCACGACCTGACCGGCAAGGCCTTCGAAGAGCGCTACGAGTACTACGAAGCCCTGACCGAGTACCCGGGCAAGGTCAAGCTGTTCAAGACCATCCAGGCCAAAGACCTGTGGCGCAAGATGCTGTCGATGCTGTTCGAAACCGGCCACCCATGGTTGACCTTCAAGGACCCGTGCAACCTGCGCAGCCCGCAGCAGCACGTCGGCGTGGTCCACAGCTCGAACCTGTGCACCGAGATCACCTTGAACACCAACAAGGACGAGATTGCCGTTTGCAACCTGGGTTCGATCAACCTGCCGAACCACATCGTCGACGGCAAGCTGGATACCGCCAAGCTGCAACGCACCGTGAACACCGCCGTGCGCATGCTCGACAACGTGATCGACATCAACTACTACTCGGTGCCGCAAGCGAAGAACTCCAACTTCAAGCACCGTCCGGTCGGCCTGGGCATCATGGGCTTCCAGGACGCCTTGTACCTGCAGCACATCCCTTACGGTTCCGACGCAGCCGTCGAGTTCGCCGACAAGTCGATGGAAGCGGTCAGCTACTACGCGATCCAGGCTTCTTGCGACCTGGCTGACGAGCGCGGCTCGTACGAGACGTTCCAGGGTTCGCTGTGGTCCAAAGGCATCCTGCCGCTGGATTCGCAACAGATCCTGATCGAGGCCCGTGGCCAGAAGTACATCGATGTCGACCTGAACGAAACCCTGGACTGGGCACCGGTTCGCGCCCGTGTACAGAAAGGCATTCGTAACTCCAACATCATGGCCATCGCACCGACCGCGACCATCGCCAACATCACCGGCGTATCGCAGTCGATCGAACCGACCTACCAGAACCTGTATGTGAAATCGAACCTGTCGGGCGAATTCACCGTGATCAACCCGTACCTGGTTCGCGACCTCAAGGCTCGCGGTCTGTGGGACTCGGTCATGATCAACGACCTGAAGTACTACGACGGTTCGGTGCAGCAGATCGAGCGCATCCCGCAAGAACTCAAAGAGCTCTATGCGACCGCCTTCGAAGTGGACACCAAGTGGATCGTCGACGCTGCCAGCCGTCGTCAGAAGTGGATCGACCAGGCTCAGTCGCTGAACCTGTACATCGCCGGCGCTTCGGGCAAGAAGCTGGACGTGACCTACCGCATGGCCTGGTACCGTGGCCTGAAAACCACTTACTACCTCCGTGCCCTGGCCGCGACCAGCACCGAGAAGTCGACCATCAACACCGGCAAGCTGAACGCTGTTTCCAGCGGCGGCAACCACGGTGAAGATTCGGTCCTGGCAGCGCCTGCCGGCCCTGCTCCAGTGCCGAAGGCTTGCGCCATCGACGAGCCGGATTGCGAAGCTTGCCAATAAGCTGAGCCGACAAGCGCCGCAAGGCGCTTACTCGAAACCCCCGATCTGCCTCTGGCGGATCGGGGGTTTTCTTTTGCCTCATGGAAAATGGTGCCCGGTCTGACGCCATCGCGAGCAGGCTCGCTCCCACAGGTTCAATGCGATCCCTGTAGGAGCGAGCTTGCTCGCGATGGTCGTAAACGATAACGGGTTCATCCTGAATACACGCGTCGTTCTCAAGAACATCACGAGCAAGCTCGCTCCTACAGGTTTTCGGCGAGCACAAAAAAGCCCCTCTCTCGAGGGGCTTTTTTGTGCAGCATTTTCCAGCATCAAGTCATCTGAATGATGGTCTGCATGATGGTGCTTTGGGTCGAGATGGTCTTGGCGTTCGCCTGGTAGTTGCTCTGCGCCTTGATCAGGTCGACCAGTTCGTTGGTCAGGTTGACGTTGGACTCTTCCAGGGAGTTGGAAACGATCGAACCCAGGGTGCCAGTCTGCGGCGCATCGTAGCCCGGGATGCCCGACGTGTAGGTTTCTTTCCAGCTTGTGCCGCCTACCGGCTGCAGGCCTTGCTCGTTGGTGAAGCTGGCCAGGGAAATCTGGCCGATCGGCTTGGTCTGGTTGTTGCTGAAGTTGGCCAGCAGCACACCGCTGCCATCAATGGTCAGGTTGGTGATCTGGCCGGTGGCGTAGCCGTTCTGCGCAGGAATCGAACGCGCGGTGTCGGCGTTGAACTGCGTGGTGTTGCTCATGGAAGTGGTCACGCCCGCCGGATCGGCGGCGGCGCCGTTGGCTGCCCATACACCGTTGGTCACCTTGCCTGGGACCCAGTTAGTGATCTTCAGATCCGGGCTGACGACAGGCGGAGTACCTGGAGTGGTAACCGAAACCAGCTTGCCACTCGAATCGAAAGCCATGGTCGAAGGGATTGGAGCCGTCACGGCCGGATCACTGCCATCCGGGTTGCGACCATCGATCAGGGTGTAGGTATCCCAAGTGTTCGGCCCCGTCTTGACCATGTACTGGTCCATGGGGTGCTGGTTGCCCTGCGTATCGAAAACCGGGGTAGTGAACTGCTTGGTGTAAGTGGCGGGCTTGCTCGGATCGAACTTGTTGGCCACCACCGCCTGATCGATCACCGGCGCCGTGGAGTTCAGGTTGATCGTCGACGAAACGGTGCTGGTGGCCTTCGGCGCCAGGTTGGAGGTGTCGATTCGCAGGTCGGTCAACACGCCGTTGAGAATCTTGCCATTGGCATCCACACCGTAACCCTGCAAACGGGCCGTGCCGTCACTGTTGGTGACGTAGCCTTCCTTGTCGGTCTTGAACGTACCGGCACGGGTGTAGGTCAGCGAGCCGTTGTTGTTCAGGACGAAAAAGCCGTTGCCCTGGATACCCATGTCGAGCACGTTGCCGGTGTTGCTCACGTCACCCTGGGTGAACTGCTGGGAAACGTTGGCCAGGCGCACGCCGTTGCCGATGGTCTTGCTGCCGGTGCCCAGGCGGGTCGCCGAGTACACATCTTCGAATTCTGCACGGGACGATTTGAAACCCGTGGTCGCGACGTTGGCGATGTTGTTGCCGGTAACGTCGAGTTGTTTGTTGGATGCAAAGAGACCGCTAAGACCGATGTTGAAAGACATACTTCACTCCTTTGTGCCGGGTTAGTCGGCTTTACATACCAATGGTTTGTACTTTGGACAGGGCAACGCTGCCCAGCCCGGCCAGATTGAGCATCAACTCACCGCCGGTCTGGCTGATGGTCACGCTGTTGACGGTCGCGGGCAGGTTGGTGATCAACGCGACGGACTTGCCATCGATCTCGGTCGTGGCACCGAAGGTGTAGGTGCCCGCAGGTACCGTCTCACCCGCATCGTTCTTGCCGTCCCAGATGAAGCTGGCGTTGCCGGCCTTCTGCGAACCGAGGTCGATGGTGCGCACGGTCTTGCCGGTTGAGTCGGTGATCTTCAGGGTCGCGGACGCCACCGAAGACGGCACCACCACCGTGCCGCTCAAGCTCTTGGTGGTATCGACCACGGCCTTGTCGCCCGGCGCGATGACCGAACGGCCCACCAGCGACGACGCCTGCAAGGCCTGGGACGAGTTGTAGTTGCTGGCCAGGCCGCTCACGGTGTCGTTGAGCGTGGTGATGCCTTCCAGGCTGCTGAACTGCGCCAGCTGTGCCACAAACGCACCGTTATCCTGAGGCTCCAGCGGGTTCTGGTTTTTCAGTTGGGTTACCAGCAACTGCAGGAACGCATCCTTGCCCAGGGCCTTGTTGCCCGAGGCGCTGCCGGCTGCCGAGGCGAGGCCGTCAGTGGCAGTGTTGGTCTTGATCGAAGAGTTGGCCAGGATGTCGTTGAGGCTCAAACCACTGGTGGAATCGGTAACACTCATCTGAGTCGCCCCTTATCACTGACCGAGGGTCAGGACTTTCTGCATCATGGTTTTGGCGGTGTTCATCATTTCGGCGTTGGTCTGGAACGAACGGCTCGCGGAAATCATGTCGGCCATTTCTTCAACCACGTTGACGTTCGGGTAGTAGACGTAGCCCTTGGCATCGGCGGCCGGATGGTTCGGCTCGTAGCGCGCCTCGAGATTGCTCTGGTCTTCGACCACACCCAGCACCTGCACGCCTTGGCCGGCGGCGTCCTGGCTCTGGAACAGCGAGTCGCTGCCGCCGCTCTGGCCGCCCTGGAACATGGTGGCGAATACCGGGTGACGTGCGCGGTAGGTCTGGTCGATGCTCGACGAGACGGTCTCGGCGTTGGCGATGTTCGAAGCGACGGTGTTCAAACGCGTGGTCTGCGCACTCATGCCGCTACCGGCAATGTTGAAAACACTGGATAGAGACATGACTTACTCTCCGCGCAGGGCTGATACCAGCCCTTTGAATTTGCTGTTGAGCAGGGTGAAGCTGGCCTGGAAGCCGATCGCGTTTTCCGCGTAGTTCGACTGTTCCAGCTGAGCGTCCACGGTGTTCTGGTCGATCGACGGTTGCATCGGCGTGCGATAAAGCAACGACTCGTCGCCATTGCCCAGACCTTCAGCTTCGATATGACGGCTGTTGGTCATGTTCAAGGCGAAGGTGCCGCTTTTGGTTTTCTCGTTCTGCTCGGCGAGCACTTTCGAGAAGTCCAGGTCCCGAGCCTTGTAGTTCGGGGTATCGGCGTTGGCGATGTTATTGGCCAGGACTTCGGCACGCTGGGCGCGGAAGCCCAGGGCTTGTTCGTGGATACCGAGCGCTTTATCGAAGCTGATGCTCATGTCGGGAAACCTTTGGGTGACCTGATTTTTCGTAGGATCGACATAGCAAGCCCCATGCCAATTCAAAAAACCCCGGAAACCGGGGCTTTGCCGGACATGGCAACGCGGCAATGCCAGAAAAGCGGCAACGGTTTTCCGCCGCCTGCCGCTTTTCTGCCGCTTGGCACCACTCTTGAGAACACCACCTCCCCCTGTAGGAGCTGGCTTGCCAGCGAAAGCGGTGTGTCAGCAAATTAAACGTCGGCTGACTCGACGCCATCGCTGGCAAGCCAGCTCCTACAAGGAGATTGAGACAACCGTGAGAAATCACCAGGCATAAAAAAACAGGAGCCCCTGAGGACTCCCGTTTTTTTATGCGCGCCGCTTTTGCATCATTTCGCCTGATAAATGATCCCGGGGCTGCACTGGACCATCTGGTAATGATCCGGCAAACCGTTCAACGCTTCGGAAGCACCGAGGAACAGGTAACCACCCGGCTTCAACGTGCTGTGGATGCGCAACAGGATGTCCTTCTTCACCTCGGCGGAGAAGTAGATCAGCACGTTGCGGCAGAACACGATGTCGAACTTGCCGAGGCTCGCGTAACTGTCCAGCAGGTTGAACGAACGGAACTCCACCCGGCTCTTGATCGGCGCCTTGATCGCCCAGCGCCCCGGCCCTTTCGGGTCGAAATAACGCTGCAGACGCTCGGGCGACAGACCGCGGCCGATGGCCAGGCTGTCGTACTCGCCGGTCTTGCAGTTGTTCAGCATGGTGCCGGACAGGTCGGTGGCAACGATCTGTACGCCCATCCTCAACTGCCCCATGTTGACCCGTTCGAACTCGTCGATGGACATCGACAGCGAATACGGTTCCTGGCCCGACGAGCACGCCGCCGACCAGATACGCAGGCGCTGGCCGGGGCTGGCCTTGATCGCTTCGGGCAGGACCTTGTTCTTCAAGACTTCAAATGGGTAGGTGTCCCGAAACCACAGGGTTTCGTTGGTGGTCATGGCATCCACCACCTGTTCGCGCAAACCGCTGCGCGGCTGGGTCTGCATGCGCTGAACCAGCTCACCCAAAGACTTGATGCCTTGCTGTTCCATCAGTTTGTTGAGACGGCTGGAGACCAGGTATTGCTTGTTTTCACCGAGCAAAATGCCACAGGCTTTTTCCAGGAATACCCGGAACTGTTCGAAATCCAAATTACCCGTAGACAATGATGCCGCCTCTTAAATCGTGTTGACTGCCAGGGGCGCAGGCCCCTAGCTGATATCTGCTGCTTTGATCCGGTCGACTACCCGGGATGCCAGGTCATCAGGACGGAACTTGGCCAGGAAGTCATCGGCACCGACCTTCTTGACCATCGCCTGATTGAATACCCCCGACAACGAAGTATGCAGGATGATATGAAGCTTTTGCATGCGCGGGTCGTTGCGGATTTCCGCCGTCAGGGTGTACCCGTCCATCTCCGGCATCTCGATGTCGGAGATCATCATCAGGAACTCTTCTTCCGGCTTCTTACCCTCGTCGACCAGTTTGCGCAGGTAATCCAGCGCTTGCCGACCATCGTTCAACGCCACCACTTCGACGCCGACCGTTTGCAGGCAACGCGTGACCTGCTTGCGCGCCACCGAGGAGTCGTCGACCGTCAGCACGCGCAACGAAAGCGCCTTGTGCTGGGTTTCGACATCCACCACGCCGACGGAAATCGCTTCCGGCGTCGGTGCCACTTCCGCGAGCACCTTCTCGACATCGATGATTTCGACCAACTGATTGTCGACCCGTGTCACCGCCGTCAGGTAATGATCGCGCCCGGTGCCCTTGGGTGGCGGATGGATCTCCTCCCAGTTCATGTTGACGATGCGCTCCACCGAGCGCACCAGGAAACCCTGGGTCTTGGTGTTGTACTCCGTGATGATCACGAACGGATTGTTCTTGTCCTTCAACGCACCGGAGCCGGTCGCCATCGCCAGATCAAGGATCGGAATGGTTGCCCCCCGGATGTTCGCCACGCCGCACACGACAGGACTGGACTTGGGCATCAACGTCAGTTGGGGGCATTGCAGCACCTCCCGAACCTTGAATACGTTGATCCCGTACAGCTGCTGGCCGTCGAGACGGAACAACAACAGCTCAAGGCGATTCTGCCCCACCAGTTGCGTGCGCTGGTTTACCGAATCCATTACACCAGCCATGCCCAGACTCCTACACCAACGCCAAGTGTTGTTGCGACGCGCCTTCATCACTAAACGGCACGGCGCTTGCTTTTTTAATCGTTATGAACACAGAACCGACATTTTTTCGACGCCTGACCACACCCTATCGCAAATTGCTTGGCGTGCTGGCGGCTGTTTGCCTGTTCAACGCTGGCAGCCCTGCCCTTGCTGACGCGGTTACCTTGCCTGACATGCTTATCGGCGTCACTCAGGGCTTTCTTGAATTCACCGTAGAAGACTATCTGGCAACCAGTCAAACGGAAGGTCGCTACGAGATCCAGGTCAACCCGCTCGACCCGCGCATGCACATGCCCATGTGCGACAAGGAATTGACAGCAACGCTTGAGAGTCCAAAGCCGCTGGGACGGGTCACGGTCAAGGTCCGCTGCGAGGGCGCCTCCCCCTGGACTGTCTTCGTACCCGCTCAAGTCCGCCTGTTTCGCGATGTCGTGACCACCGCCCGGCCACTGCGCCGTGCCGCCATTGTCGAGCCTGAGGATGTGGTGCTGCGCGAGCGAGATATCAGTCTGATCAGCCAGGGCTACCTGACGTCTCTCGACCAGGCGATCGGGCAGCGATTGACCCGACCAATGGTCACCGACCAGGTGATTACCCTGGTGCATATCGAACAGGCCGAAGTGATCCGCAAGGGTGATCAGGTGGTGATTACCGCCCGCAGCGGTACGCTGAGCGTGCGCATGCCCGGCGAAGCCCTGTCGAACGGCAGCCTGAGCGAACAGATCCGGGTGAAAAACCTCAACTCCCAGCGGGTCATCAAGGCGCAGGTCATGGCGCCGGGGCAGGTGGAAGTGTCCATGTAAGGCGCTCTGTTCATCGGAATGTGGCGCTTGCCGCGGCGGTTCCCTAGACTGTGCTCCATGCAGGGCAAGCGCTGACGCGCGCGAGGTTCATTGATAAATGAGCCTAAAGTTTTCCAGGGAATGGCCGAAACCATGGCAAGCGTCCAAATTCCCAGAGGTTTTTTTATCATGGTCATCGATTTCAGCCGTTTGAACAGCTCCTCGTCCCTTACGGGCAGTACACGTACCAGCGCCAGCAAGGAAAGCGCCGAAGCCGGCAAAACCGCGCCGCTGGAATCCGCGGCCGAACAGGCCGGTACCGTCAACAGCGGGGAATCGGTACATATCAGCAATGAGGCTCAACAGTTGCAGAAGGTCACTGACACGCTGCGCGATCAGCCTGCCGTCGACAAAGCCCGCGTGGCCGAGTTGAAAGCAGCGATTGCCGATGGCAGCTATAAAGTCGACAGCAACCGTGTAGCCAGCAAACTGCTCAACTTCGAAGCCCAGCGCTAGGCCACCGCCGGCGCCAGGCTTTTGGACGCTTAAAACCCAAGGCCAGCCATGCACGACACTCAACTACTGCAACTGATCACAGACGACTTTGCTCCAGCGCAACACCTGCTGGAATTACTGCAGACCGAATCCCTCGCCTTGCATGGCCGTGACATGCCATTGCTCGAGGACATCCTGGCGCAGAAACAGGCATTGGTCGTCTTGCTCGAACAGCATGGCCGCAAGCGCAGTGAAATTCTCGCCAGCCTCAACCTGCCGACCAACCGCGGCGGGCTGGAGCAACTGGCCAGCCAGTCGAGCATTGGCGACCAGTTGCTGGCGCAAAGTGACGTGCTGAGCGATCTCCTGGTCCAGTGCCAGGCCAGTAATGCCAGCAACGGTCAATCGATCCTCACTCAGCAGGCCGCTACGGCCACCCAGCTGAGAATTCTCAACGGTGGTGAAACCCCGGCGCTCTACGATGCCAGCGGAACATTCTCCAAGCTTGCTAAGCCGCGCCCGCTCAGTCAGGCTTAGGCCGCTTGATGCGCCCGCTCTATCCAAGACGCGAAAGATGCTGGCAAAATGCTGGCCAGTCGTAGTCAAATTTTGTCTGGAGATTGATTAACCGTGTCCAATGCCTTATCCGTGGATGATGCTCCGCAGCCCCCCAAGGTGCTCTCCACGCCCTTGGAAATCTCCAGCAATCTGCGCCAGCTGCTCGAAAGCCATGACCCGCTGATCATCACGTTCCACGAGCGCAGCCAGCGCTTCCAGAGCTATCTGGTGGACCTGGACCGTGACAGCAACATGATCGCCCTGGACGAAATGATCCCTCGCGATGGCGAGCGCTACCTGATGGCGGGCGAACCCTTCAGGGTCGAAGGCTTCCACGAAGGTGTGCGCATCGCCTGGGAAAGCAACGGCCAATTGAAGATCGACGAATCCGGTGGCAGCCGCTGCTATCGCGGCGCCCTGCCCGACGAAGTGGTGTACCACCAGCGTCGCAATGCGTTCCGCGCGGCACTGAAGCTGGCACAACTGGTCAACGTCAATCTCGACGGCGAAAAGCTCAAGGCCCCCATCAGCGGCAAGCTGCTGGATATTTCCGCTACCGGCTGCAAACTGCGTTTCGACGGCGACATCACGGGCAGTCTGCAACTGGGCCAGGTGTACGACCGCTTCAGCGCCGACCTGCCCTTTGGCAAGATGACGGCTCCGGTCGAGTTGCGTTATCTGCACTTCGAAGAAAAGATCTCCACCACCTTCGCCGGCGTTCGCTTCCACAACATGAGCGGACTGGTACAGCGTCAGGTCGAACGTTTCGTCTACCAGTTGCAGCGTGAAGCGCGCCGCTTCGACAAAGACGACATCTGATAGAGCCTCCACAAAAAACGGGCAGTCCCTTGCGGTGACTGCCCGTTTTTTTGTGCCCCGACTTTAAGGCCTGGCCTCGCTGAAGTTAGGGTCCCGCCCTGTATCAGGGTCTTGCGGCGGTTGATCGGTTTCAGTTTCGGTGACCGATTCAGGTTCTGGCTCAGGCTCGGGCTCTGGCCCGGTACTCACCGGAGTGTGCATCTGATCCTGCACCACCTGCTCATCAACACGCGGGTCGAGGCAGGCCACCAGTGGCGAACTCGTCATATTGTCCGGCATGGCCACGTGATGCAGCGGTGCGTCGTCGACCTGATGCAGGTTGGTCACCGCTTTCGGGCGAATCCGCCATACCAGCACCAACGCAAAGAAACTGAAGAACGCATAGAGCATCTGGCTGCCAAACAGCTTCATCAGCACACCTGCCACCAGCGGCCCGATACTCGCACCCACGCCATAGGTGACCAGCAACATCGCCGTCAGGGACACCCGGCGATCACCTTCGACGTGGTCATTGGAGAACGCCACCGCCAACGGATACAGGCAGAACTGCACCAGCGAGCAGAGGAAGCCGGCGATGAACAATACCTCCAGCGGCACCTGCGGCATGATCGCCAGCGGCAGTGCAGCCAGTGCCAGGCTGAACGCGAAACTGCGGATCAGCACGGCCCGGTCGTAGCGGTCGGACAACCAGCCCAACGGCCACTGCACCAGCAGACCGGCAAAAATGCAGCACCCCATGAACAGACCGACCTGTTCCGTGGACAACCCTTGCTGCGACGCATACAGCGGCGCCAGACCGTAGAAGGAACCGACAATCAGGCCCGCCCCGAGCACCGTACTCAATGATTGCGGGACACGCTTGATAAAGAACCGTGGCTCCATCGGTGCAGGATGCAAGGGTGCAGGGTGAATCCGCCGAGTCAGGGCCACAGGCACCAGACACAGGGCAAAACACAGGGCGACCAGCATCAGCAGCTCCAGCCCCAGCGCCGGGTGCATGACCAGAATCAGCTGCCCCATCACCAGGCCCAGGTACGAAGCGATCATGTAACCGCTGAATACCAACCCGCGTTGCTTGGCTTCGGCCTGCTCGTTCAGCCAGCTCTCGATCACCATGTACTGGCACATCATGCCCAGGCCCACTATGACCCGCAGGAACAGCCAGGCCGGCAGCCAATCGACCAGGCCATGGCCGAGCACCGCCGCACCGACGATCCCGGCACAGGCCGAGTAGGCCCGGATATGCCCGACCCGGGCAATCAAGCGGTGACCGATCTTGCCCCCCAGCACCAGGCCGAAATAGTTGGCGGCCATCAACGCACCGACCCACAGGCTGTCGACATGGTCGGCCGCCAGGCGCAGGCCCAGGTAAGTGCTCAGCAGGCCCGAGCCGATCAGCATCATCAGCGAGGCGAAATACAGTGCTCGAAAGGATTTCCAGATTTGGCGCATCGGCGTTCCGAGCGGCTCCTTGCAGTGAGAATCGGCTATCGCTAAACGATAGCCGGATGTCGACAGATCGTCAGGCCTGGGCGGCTAAAACACGTCGTTCCCAGGGCGTAATTTCATCATGGAAACTGGTCAGTTCCAGGGTCTTCGAAGCAATGTAGCCTTCGATGAATTCCGTGCCGAACAGTTCCTTGGCCAACTGGCTACGTTTGAGACGCTCAAGTGCCGCATGCAAGGTACACGGCAATGAAAGATTGTCCGGCACTTCGAATTCACCCTGGATCGGTGCGCTCGGCTCCAATGCGTTCTCGATGCCATGCAACCCTGCCGCCAGGCTTGCGGCAATGGCCAGATACGGGTTGGCATCGGCCCCGGGCAAACGGTTCTCGACCCGACGGGCCACCGGCAAACTGGCCGGGATACGCAGGCCGGCCGCCCGGTTGTCGTGGGACCAGCAGGCATTGTTCGGCGAGGCGTAAGGGTGGCACAAGCGCTGATAGGAGTTCACGTTCGGCGCAAACAACGCAGTGAAGTCGGCCATGCACACTTGCTGACCGGCAATGAAATGGCGGAAGGTCGCCGTCTCCTGCCCCGCCTCGTCACTGAACACGTTACGCCCCGAATCGATCTCGACCACGCTCTGGTGAATATGCATCGAACTGCCCGGCGTATGCGCCAACGGCTTGGCCATGCAGACCACGCTCAGGCCGTGCTTGAGAGCCACTTCCTTGAGCAGGTGCTTGAACAGGAACGTCTGGTCGGCCAGCAGCAATGGATCGCCATGCAGCAGGTTGATCTCGAACTGGCTGACGCCCATCTCGTGCATGAAGGTATCGCGAGGCAATCCCAGCGCCGCCATGCACGCGTAGACTTCGTTGAAGAACGGCCGCAAGCCGTTGTTGGAACTGACGCTGAACGCCGACTGACCGTCCTCGCGGCGACCGTCCTGCCCCACCGGTGGCTGGAACGGCTGAGTCGGGTCGGTGTTAGGCGCAAAAACGAAGAACTCAAGCTCGGTCGCCACCACCGGCGCCAGGCCGCGGGCCGCGTAACGGGCAATTACAGCCTTGAGCTGGCCACGGGTCGACAGGTTGGAGCTGGTGGTAGTGCCCAGTTCGTTCGCGTCGCAAATGGCGAAAGCACGCGGCGGGTTGCTCCAGGGCAAGCGGTGGATTTGTGCAGGGTCCGGAATCAGCGCCAGGTCACCATCATCGCTGCCGTAAAACCGCGCCGGCGGGTATCCGCCCATGATGCATTGCAGCAGCACACCCCGCGCCAGCTGCAATCGTCGACCGTCGAGAAAACCCTCGGAGGTCATCACTTTGCCCCGTGGAACGCCGTTCAAATCCGGCGTGACACATTCAACTTCATCAATGCCCGTCAATCGCTGCGCGAGTGAACTCAGGCCAACGGTCGTCATGACGCTATCCTTGTTATTGTGCGGGCCGCGAACGGCGACCGTACAAAATAGGCTCCGCGTGTTCGGAATTTCAAGCAGCGTCGATAAATATGCGGCCTGTCAGGGCAGGTAAAGCCGAAACACCCCACCGCCCAACGGACCGCCATTGCTGATTTCGGTGTGCCCGCCCACGCCGTTGCGTTGATGCAACGCGGCAATTCGTCCGGCAAAGTACAGGCCCAGCCCTGTGCTGCCGGTGCTTTGATTGATGCCCTGTGCGTAATCGGCCTGACGCTCGATCATCGGCGCCGGATAGCCCTCGCCATCGTCATTGATGGTCAACACCAGTTGCCCGGCTTCGTCACTGACACTGATCAGAACGGCATGCCGTGCAAAACGAATGGCGTTGTTGATGCAGTTGGCCAATACCGACGCGATCAACTCGCGGTCGAAGAAACCCAGCGGGCTCAACGGGTCCACTTCATAGGTCGCCATGATGCCGCGGCTGGCGAACACCTCTTGATGACACGCCAGTTGCGCTTCGATGAAGTCGTCCAGTTCATGGTAGGCCGGTTGCAACGGCATCTGGTTGACGCCGAGCTTATACAGCCCCAGCAACTGCACCAGCATGCCGTTGAGGTGGGCGAACTCGAAGTCGATCACGCCCTGCTCCGGCGTCTGCTGCGCCGATTCCGGCAATCGCGCCAGCCACTGGCTGTGGGCCTGCATCAGCATGGCCAGCGAGTTCTTCATGTCGTGCACGGTGGAGGCAATCACCGTGGAGAAGTCCAGTGCCTGTTCGTTGTCGTTCATTGGCCAAACGCCTTGCTTTTGAGCTTTTGGTAGCGTGGAAAACGCGCGTCGGTGTCGGGCATCAGGCCGACCATTTTCAGGCAGGTCCGGCACTCCTCCAGCTCCGCCGAAGCAACGCTGGTATCGGTGCCGTGCAACAACGACTGCGCCATGTTCAGGGCGATACTGATGTTCTTCGGTTGCATGGCCAGGGCTTTGCGAAAGACCTGCCGGGCCTCCACCAGATTGCCGGTCTTGTAGACGCGCACGCCCTGACGGTTGAGTTCAGCGGCGGCGTTTCCGGAATTGAGGATGCTCGGGTCGTCGGTCTGCTTGGCGATGTCCTTCATGACCGCCGGATCGTCGCCGTAGATTTCCACGCAGTTTTTCAGCATCGCGGTACCGGCTTCGGACTGCCCGAGCATTTTCAGTTGCTTGGCCACCAGCAACGCCGCTTCGGCGCTCATGAATTGCTCCATGCCATCGAGGCGCAACAAGGCCTGCTCGGTGAGCTTGTCGGCCGTTTCCGCATCGTTGATCAGCAGACTGGTGGCCTTCATCAAGCGCGCACGAATTTGCAGGCCAGGGTCGCCAGGGTTGTCCTTGGCCACTGCGCTCAACGTGGTGTTGATTTCCAGTCGGGTGCGGGTATCCAGCCCCCTGTCGCTGCCCTTGCTAATCAAGGCGTGAGCCAGGCCGAGGTTACTTTCAGGGTCCTTGAAACGCGACTGCGCGCCTTGGGCTACCGCCTGACGATAGGCTTTGGAAGCGGTGTCGAAGTCCTCGTTGGTCATTGCCAGCTTGCCCAACATCGCTTGCCGGCGCACTGCCAGCGGCGACAGGCGAATCGCTTCCTCGAGAACGCGCTGCGCCCCCTTGGTGTCCCCTTCGGCGACCAGCACGTCAGCCATGCCGTCATACAGCGACGGCATCATCGGGAACACTTTCAGGGCTTTTTCGTAGATACCTTTGGCCTGCCCGACCTGACCGCGCTTGAACAGCAACTTGCCCAACCCGGCAAACGCCCATGGCAACGGGCGGTCGGCGATGATGCCGTCGTACAGCCGCTCCAACGCTTCGTTCTGATTGAGGTCGCGCAAGGCATCGGCGCGATAGCGCAGGCATAGCGGCGAGTAACGGATGTCTTGCTTGCACAGGGCGATGCAGGCATTGAGCACCTCCATCGGCTTGCCCCGGTCGAGGGCCTGCAGGATCGGCTTGAGCAAAGTCTTGCGCTGCTCCAGGCGCTCCAGGCGCTGGGCCAGGCTGGAACGGTTGAACGGCTTGGTCAGGTAGGCATCGGGCTCATGCTCCAACGCACTGAGCACCATGGCCTGGCTGGTTTCGGCGGTGACCATCACGAACACCGCTTCATGGCTGATCAACTTTTCTTCCATCAGGTCTTCGAGCACCTGCTGGCCGTTCTTCTTGCCGTCGCCCAGGTGAAAGTCCTGCAGGATGAAATCGTAGGCCTTCTGCGAACACATTTTCAGCGCCTGTTCGCCGGTATCGGCAGTGTCCACTTCCTTGACGCCCAGTTCGCGCAGCATCGAACGAACCGAACTGCGGAAGTCCGAGAAATCATCGACGATCAGAAAACGCTTTTGGTGATACGACAGCATCGAAGATTTCCAGGCAATTTAAGAAGGAGAACCCAAAGGCAAATACACGGACGGACTCAGCTTCGCAGCCCTTGATTTGGCGCGCAGATGATAACTGGTAGCCCTTAGCCATCAAACAGCTTCTCATCGCCAATCAGCACATGCACTGGACCGTCAGAGACGAAGAAGCTCGTAACTGTCCGGGTTATCGGCCAGCCATGGCATTCCCTTGAGAGCTTGCCCCAACGCTCACGCTGAAAAGGTGAACGCGTTAGATGGCAATACGGATGCTGACGGCAACGCCGAGTTCGCTATTCAGCTCATCGGGGTTACCCGTCTGGCGACTTCGGACTTAGTCCTCTGATAGAGCAAAGGGGGCTGTCTTCACCTGAAAACTTCGGCCCGCACCCAAGAACATAAGAATCGGGCTCACCCGTGAATGCGTACCTCAATGCGTTGCACATGCTCGAATTCGGTGGTGAACCTCCAAGGAAGGAGTGGAGTTCAAGAATTATGGAGTATTTCGTGTGGCCAGAAGGTTGATCGATTTGCGCATCAGCGATGCTGAACGCTTCCTATCCCCCCTGTGTAATCTACTTGACAGAGTCCATGCTCTCAGTGATATCGTTTTGATATTATCCCGGCATAGGGACTGCATGAGGAGTAATAGCCAAAAATGACTGCTGATCCATTCTGAACAATGAGGTCAGGGTAGTCAGGCGTAGTGGAATGGCGTCAAAAAGCCCCCACGGCACCCACGTACGGGGGCATTTTTTTCCAAAGCCAATGTGGAAGTCGAGTCGACTTACGCCCCCAACCTGCCATCAGTCATCTGTGAACGGCTGTAGTGAATCCCCTTGGTTTCGTAGATACATCTATTAGTCAACTATTGATCGAACTTGGCTAGTCGCCAATGTCGGCTTTGGATTGTAACTACGCAACTGGAGCAGGATTGATAATAGTATGCGCACCGTTTTTTTAAACCAAGCAAGAGTTTGACATGAGTATGTACGAGGATGGGTTGCGCCTCGAGTTACTGCTTGGAGTTTAGCCTGTGGCAAAAGCCACTTTTTTAGCAGTAACGACAGGAGAGTCTAAATGGCAACAGTAAATGGAAAGACGGTAACCGGGTCCACCATCTATGGAACCACCGGCTACGATATAATTTATGGCGCCAACATCGCCGAAGTTATTTATGGCGGAACGGGTGACGATACCATTTATGGCAATGATGGTAACGATACGATCTATGGTGGCACTGGGTCGGACGCCCTGAATGGCGGCAACGGCAACGATATCCTGGACGCGGGCACTAGTAGTAATAGCATCCTTACAGGCGACGCAGGGGCAGATACTTTCGTCATAAATCGTGGAGCCAGTTATATAGGGCAAACCATCACGGATTTTGACGTGTCCGCAGATCGACTGGATCTTCGTCTGGTCGGTATCTCAGATATCGAGACGCTTAATCGCCTGTTTGAAGTCAATTACGATGACAAGCTTTTATTTACAATCAATACTAACGGTTATTATTCGACGACCAAACTGAACAATCTTTGGGCCACCGGAATCGGGGAGTTGGACTCGTCCAATGTGCTTCTCAATACGACCGTCAAAGACGATACGCTGACCGCAACCTCAAGGAGCGACTTGTTCGGAGGGTTGGGTAATGACAGGCTTACAGGTTCCTCGTCCAGCGACCGCCTTTTTGGCGAAAGCGGCAATGACACCCTCTTCGGCATGGATGGGAATGACCTTTTGGTCGGTGGTTCCGGCAACGATACCCTAAGCGGTGGTGCCGATGGAGATGTGCTCGAAGGCGGTAGTGGCAACGATATCCTGAACGGTGGCACCGGGAGCGATCGGCTCATCGGCGGGGCTGGTAGCGACACATTCATCGCTCAGCGGGCGAGCAATTACTACGACTCGACCCGAGTCATCGATTTTAGTCTCGCGGAGCAGGACAAGCTCGATGTCCGCAGTTTCGGGATCAGTGATATCGAAAGCCTCAAGCGCTTGGTTGAGGCGGTGGACGACAAAGGTGGCGACGTCATCACAAATTGGTACGGCGGCTACTCGGCTGAGTTGACGCTCACGGGAGTTTCGGTCGCCGACCTGACAACGACCAACCTGCTCCTCAATACGAGCACGACCAACACAAATCAGTTCGCCACCGGCAGTAGCGATTTGTTCGGCGGCCTTGGCAACAACCGTCTCGTTGGCTCCTCGTCCCACGATCGCCTGTTCGGCGAAGGCGGCGCTGACATCCTGGAGGGGGGCGATAGTTACGACCTGCTTGTGGGTGGCAGCGGTAACGATAGTTTGTTCGGTGGCAATGGTGATGACACACTGGAGGGCGGCATCGGCGACGACAAGCTCGATGGTGGCGACAACAATGACATCCTCAAGGGCGGCGTCGGTAACGATACGCTGAATGGCGGCCTGGGAGCAGACGTGTTATCGGGCGGCACCGGTAATGACTTGCTGATCAGCAGCCTTGGCGACGACTTTCTGGACGGCGGTGAGGGCATCGATACCCTGTCCTACGCAGCAGAGGGATTGACGCTCAACGTCGATCTCAACCTCACGGGCGATCAGCGTGTCCAGGCATCCCGTTACGAGGATGATCGAATTCTCAATATCGAAAACGTTATTGGCGGTTACGCGAACGATCGCCTGGTGGGCAATGCCTATAACAACAGCCTCGATGGAGGCAACGGTGACGACACAATCAGTGGTGGACTTGGTAATGACACCCTGCGTGGTGCGGCCGGCAATGACACCATAAACGGGGGTAGCGGCGTGGACACGGCTACCTACGAGGGGGCAGCTTCCGGGGTCAAAGTCGACCTGAGCATTACGACTGCCTCCCAGAATACCCTCGGTGCAGGTGTCGATCGCCTCCTCTCCATCGAAAATCTCACCGGATCCAGCTACGCCGATACGCTGAAAGGCGATGCGGCAGCCAACGTGTTAACGGGCGGACTAGGCAAGGACACCCTCATCGGCGGCGCTGGCAGCGATATTTTCGACTTCAATTCGTTGTTGGAAACGGGGACGATCAGCTCCACTTGGGATGTCATCAGCGACTTCGCGCGGGGTAGCGACAAGATTGACCTGTCGACGCTGGATGCCAACACCGCCACGAGTGGCAATGACGCCTTTCTCGCGATCATCGGTAGCACGACCGCCTTTACTGCTGCCGGGCAATTGAAGGTTGCGAATGGCGTGCTCTACGGCAACACGGATGCGGACAACACCGCCGAGTTCGCCATTCAGATCACCGGCGTCACGAGCCTCTCGACTTCGGACTTCATACTTTGAGCGTGGGGGGGGGGGCGAATAGCCCCCTCATCGAACCAAGGTTCTAAACGACCCTGACAATTTCATCAAAGCTGTTCAGTTATGGACGCTTGACGAATCCTTGATCAGCAGAAAAATCCGGAGCCTCCTAACCAGGTTCCGGATTTTTTATGTCTGGCTCACAGGATTGTTGCGGCGATTCACAAACGCTGTCTTTAAACAGGTGAGGTCAATGTTTACTGTGGCTGCTGACCCGCAAAGCCCTAATGGCGACTGAGGAACACCAAGAAACTCTTGGCACTTCACTCGCACCTGCGATCGCAATGGATGAAATCCAGTGATAGCCAGAAAAACAAAGGCAGAACACCAAAATAGGTAAGCGCTTGAATTATATGGTGTCCCAGGGCAGGTTCGAACTGCCAACCTTCCCCTTAGGAGGGTCAAATAAAGCTCGGTGAGCACTTACTAAATCCAGCTATTACAGATACTTACTGTCTGGTTGTGTATGGCGAAACTGGCTGGTACTGTGCTTTCTGCTGGTACTCTGCTGGTATGGACATGAAAGCGAAAATCACACAGAAATTGATCAATAGTCTGATCCCCCAGGAGAAGCACTATCGTGTCTTCGATACGGACCAGCCCGGGCTGTTCATCAGGGTGCAGCCCAGCGGACATATGGCATATATGGTTTCTTGGGCGCGCAACCGGGAACGCTCCCTTGGTCGTGTTGGCACCTTAACGCTGGCCCAAGCCAGGACAGAGGCCGCACGCTATCTGGCAGACGCGCACGAACACGGCGAACCCCTTGCGGTTACACAGAAACGCCGAAACACGAACACTCCTTCTCTTAGAGAGTTTCTCGACGACTCCTATCTACCGTGGTTCAAGGCTCACCACAGAGGGTATGAAAAAACGCTGCACACTCTAGATAACAACTTCGCTTCGATCATGCCGCGACGCCTTAATGAGATCACTGGCCGCGATTTGGAGTTGGTGAGAACCGCTTGGCTCAGCAGCGGGAATAAGCCGGCAACCGCGAACCGGAAAATTGGCTCGATAAGCGGGGTATTCAGTCGCGCAGTAGAATGGGGCTTCATCAGCGATCACCCACTGAACAGGCTAAAGCAACTTAAGGTCGACTCAAAAGGCCAGGTCCGCTATTTGTTGCCGAGCGAATCGGCCAACCTCAGGAGAGCCATGGATGCCCGTCAGGAGCAAATGCGCGTGGAGCGAGACAGCGCAAACAAATGGAGGTTTGAACGTGACAGAGAGCCGCTGCAGGATCTGCGCGCCGTAGCATTCACCGATCACCTCAAACCAATGATCCTCATTTCCCTAAACACTGGCGTTCGTCGCGGCGAATTGTTCGACCTCAAATGGACTGATGTCAACTTCGACACGAAAACAATCACCATTGCAGGAGCGACGGCGAAAACCAGTGAAACCCGACACATACCCATAAACAAGGAAGCGCTTAGCACTCTTGAAGAGTGGAAGAAGCAAGTTGACGGGATCGGCTACGTATTTGCCAGCCAAGCTGGAGGACGAATGGAAGACGTCAAAAGCGCTTGGCTAAAACTACTTGAGCGGGCCAAGATTGGTAGTTTCCGTTGGCACGACATGCGCCACGACTTTGCGTCAAGGCTTGTAATGGCCGGCGTACCGCTAAACACAGTACGCGATCTACTAGGGCACTCGGATATTAAGATGACTCTACGCTATGCACATATGGCCCCGGAAAGTAAGGCAGCGGCAGTAGAACTTATTTAGCCTTGGAGTTCGCAAGCATCTTTTTATAATCGGTATAGCTAGGCTCAAACGGTTTATTATTCTCAACGAAAGCCACGTAACTTTCAATTATTGGCCATTCCTCTCTAATAAGATCCATATTCAACTTGTAGCAGCCTGAAATTGAAAACCCCAATTTTTTCGTGAGGCCATTCAGGTCGCCATATAAGTCATCTGCACCTTTAAAGCAATCCTCAACACTAGCTACCAACGCTTGGCGCCATATTGTTTCGCCAGCATATTGCGGCCCTAGAACTCCTGCTCGAACTTTATATAAAACTTCGTCTTCAGACCAAATCGCAGTGAATAAATTCATGAAGCTGACTTTTTCGTGTCCTTGGTTTGCTCTATTGAGCACAACAGGCGCAGTCACTTCTATGTCGTACAAGCCGTTTTCAATGAAGCTCTCCAACAGCTTCACGATTTTTTCGCTTCTCGAAGCCGCCAGTAGCTCCAGCGCCGCCTTGAGGTATGGGTCAATTCTTGCTGATAGCACGACCTTTTTTGAACGGTTTGCCATTTTTCTCTCCATGAATGTCTACAAAAAATATGCTTGCAGGCTATGTTACTTACAAATAGGATGTCTACACCGTCCAGTATCGTCCGGACGAGTCTTTTCCACAACTGGGAATTTTATCCACATGGCACAAACGCAACAGATCACATCCCTTGCTCTTGGAATTGATGACGCTGCCAGATCGATCGGTGTAGCTCGTTCTGCTCTGTATGAAATTATCGCCCGCGGAGAAATTGGCAGCTTCAAGCTGGGACGCCGCCGCTTGATCCTCATGACGGAGCTCAAGACTTTTATCGAGCGCGCAGCAATGGAGGGCGCTCGGTGAACGCGGTCCCGCCATTGGGGGGAAAACACGGAAGATTTCAATTCGATATTCCGGGGTACCGCAATCATTTGGGCAACCTAGAGATAAGAAGTGTTGAGCCAGTGCTTCGAACACTGGCTCAACCGTCACAGGTGTCATTGGAGGCAACCATGCAACAGACAAAGCCTATCACAATCCAATTAAGCGACAACTCTGGAGTCTTGCTAGGTCAGATCACTTTGCCAGCGGCTACCAAAATGGCAGGCCTTGAAGTTCTTCGCACTCTCGGTATCTGGCGGGTGGAGGTAAGCAAATGAATAACCTCCGCCAAATTACCGATGAAGCGCTCAACCTGATTGACGCCACCCACGATCACATCGGCTGGCTGACCGCCCTGATGACGGCCATTCGTGCCGACGCCAAACACAACAAGGGTCGCGACCTCGAAAAACTGACCGGTTTGGGCCAGTTCCTGGGCAATGATTGGGCGCACTATTTGGACGGGCAATCCAAGCGCTTGCGCGGTCATTTGGATGTCATGGAGATATCGCTTTGAATACCCTCAACTGCATCTCTGAGACACCCATCGTCGAACTGAACACTGAACAACGCCGCACGCTGATTGACCTCATTGAAATTGAGCGCAGTCACGCTTCCCGCTGGTGGACGATGCTCAACGAAATGCGCTGCCGCGGTGAGTTGCCGTATCGGGTGAAAGAACAAGAAATCGGGTCTGTCTCGGATCATGACCGCCGGTTTACGGATTGCTACTTCACCAACAAAGCGTTGTTCGGGCATGCCTGTGTGCGCGGTGAAGCCAGCCAGCAGATGTTTCGCTGCCTCCCTGAACTGAGGGGCTAATTAATGACGAATTTTCAACACTGCCAATCGGCAGTGACGCCCTCGGCTTGCTTGAAGAATGTCACCGGACGGTCTTGTGTCACCCATCACAAGGCCGTGCCAGTCCTCTTTCGTGACGCACTTCAGTCCGTTTATGGCCCACTCGATTGGTTGCCGGAGCCGAGCGGTGTGATTCATCGCTTCCACGTTCCCGGCGACAGGCAGAGCAGCGAAAACGGCTGGTATGTCTTGTACCTAGACGGCATTGCGTCGGGCGCTTTTGGCAGTTGGAAGGATGGCGGGACGCGCACCTGGTGCTCTCGTGAACCGGTCGATCATCGCGAAGCAATCGAAGTACGTCAGCGTATCGAACAAGCCAAGCGCCAACGCGAAGCCGAGCAACAACAGCGCCAGCTCAAGGCAGCGATCCGTGCTCAGCGTTGGTGGCGTGATGCGCGCCGCGCTGATTCCGCCCACCCCTACCTCATCGCCAAAGGCGTCCGTCCGCATGGCCTGCGCCAGAGTGGTGACGCCTTGCTGGTGCCGCTGTATGTGACGGGCGAGTTGGTCAACCTGCAGCGCATTGCCAGCGACGGCAGCAAACGCTTCCTGGCGGGCGGGCGGATAAAGGGCAGCTATTCGCCCTTGGGCGTCATCGTCCCGGGCCAACCGCTGTGCATCTGCGAGGGTTGGGCCACGGGCGCCACATTGCATCAGCACGGCTACGCCGTGGCCTGCGCCATGAACAGCGGCAACCTCAAGCCGGTCGCTCTGGCGCTACGCACTCGCTACCCAGAGCAGCCCATCCTTATCGCCGGCGACGACGACCGGCTCAGTGACGGTAACCCCGGACGCACCGCCGCCAATGCCGCCGCCGCGCTAGTGGGTGGCCAAATCGCATTCCCAGAGTGGCCAGAGGACGCCCCCACCGACCTCACCGACTTCAACGACCTCGCCAATTGGAAACGCGCCCATGTCCCTGCCTGACAGCAACGTCATCAGCCTTCGGCCTGATGCGCCGACCATTGCACCTGAGCGCCCTTGCTGGGCTGTGTACGAGCACTGGGTGACCAATGAGAAGGGCCGTAAGTTACGCCCGGGGGTGTACCGCCACGGTTTCAAACGCGCAGCGGGCCAAGATGAGGACGATGCCGACAACGACACCAACGACCGCCCGATCATTGATGAATGGATCGCCAGCCCGGTGACCGTCACCGCGCGAACCACCAACAGCGACGACGGCAGCGAGGGACGCCTGCTGCGCCTGTGCACCGACAGCGGCATCAAGGAATGGATCATTCCCATGGAAGTGTTCGGCGGCAGTGGCGAGGATGCCCGCCGCCAGTTGTTCGGCATGGGCGTCATCATCGCACTGAAAAAGCGCGCTGCCTTTATGGAGTACCTGCTGGAGCAACGCCCCGAAGAAGTGTTCGCCACCACCAGCCGCCCGGGCTGGCATGAGTCCGGCGCCTTTGTCTTGCCGGGGCGCACCCTCGGCAGCGACAAGGTGCGTTATCAGGCCAGCGGCAAAGGCCAGAACCTGTTCAGCGTGCGTGGCGAGCTGGCGCTCTGGCAACGCGAAGTCGCCGCCAAGTGCGCGGGCAATCCGGTGCTGACGTTAGCGATTGGCTGCGCACTGGCCGGACCACTGCTGAGTCTGGTTGGCGTGCTTGGTGGCGGCGTACACCTGGTGGGCGACAGCTCCAGCGGCAAGTCGTTGGCGCAGTTGATTGGCTCCTCGGTGTGGGGTGACCCCGGCATATTCGCCGCCAGTTGGGACATGACCAAAGGTGGCTTGGAGATCGAGGCGGCCGGGCGCAATGACACCCTGTTACCGCTGGACGAAATCAAGCGCGCCGATCCAAAGCGTGTGCAGGAGATGGCCTACTCACTGGCCAATGGTCAGGGCAAAGGCACCATGACCCGCGAGCGTGAAGGTCGGGCCAAATTGAGCTGGCGCCTGCTCACCCTGTCCAGTGGTGAACGCTCCCTTTCCGAGCACGCCGCCATTTCCGGTAATGCTGCCCACGCCGGCGCTGAATTGCGCATGGTCGACGTGAACGCAGGCACTCGTGCCCATCGCGCCTTCGATGAGCTGCATGGCCTAGAGGGTGCCGACTTTCACCGCCTGCTCACCGTGGCTGTGAGTGCCCACCATGGTCATTTGGGCTCTGCGTTCGTCGAGCAACTGCTCGCCAGCGACGACCGCCCCGGCTTGTTGGAAAACTTCGCCAACGTGCGCGGCAAGTTTGTCGAGGACAACGCACAGGCTGGTCGTGTGGCCGACCGCTTCGCCGTAATTGCCTTGGCCGGGGAAATGGCCATCGCCTACGGCCTGTTGCCTTGGGCACCGGGCAGTGCCCTGAGCGACTGCCAGTTGCTGTATGGCGAGTGGCTGTCGCGGGTCGGCAGCGGCAATGCCGAAGACCGCCAGATCCTCGCCGGCATCCTCGACTTCATCGACAAGCACGGCAGCAGCCGCTTCTCCGATGTGGATGACCACACACCTGACAGCAAGGTGTTCAACCGCGCCGGGTATTGGGAAGTATCCCTGGGCAAACGCCTGTACCTGTTCAACAAGTCGGCGCTGGTCGAAGCGGCCAACGGCTACGGCCTCAGTCGTGTGGTCAAGGCGCTGGATGGGGTAGGTGCGTTCGCCAAGCGCGACACCGACCGAGACAGTCGCAAGACCAAAAAATATCGCCTGCCCGGTGGCGGGTCGGCGCGTCTGTATGTCGTCGATACCGAAGCCATGGACCTGGAGGCCGCACATGTATGACCCCTCAACACCCATGGCCGACTTCACAGGAACCTAGTTTTGTGGGGAACACGGGGAACAGTGGGAACAGCCAATGTTTCCGGGGCTTCGGGGCGTTCCCCCTTATAGAGATGTTGGGGAACAGGGGGAACACACACCTGTTTTTCTATAAACGACCCTGCCGCTGTCCAGCGATCTGGCGGGAGGTGTTTGGCCCGTAAGGCTTGGCTCGCCGCCGATTCATCTCACCTCATTATTTTTTGGAGAACTACCTCATGATTGAAAACACTCAAGCCACCAAATCCAACAACGCCAAATTGCTGAAGGAACTGGAGAACAAGAAAACCGGGTGGGAGCGGGAAATTAAAGTGCTCCAAGAACAGATCGAGCCATTGCAGGAGACGCTTGATGGCATATGCCGGCATTGCAGCTAGCGATCAAGAACTGGTGCTGCGCTGTAAGGCAATAGGTATCAACGCTGCGACAGCCAGGGCAGCGCATAGAAGCAGGGCTACGGTATAGGTATGGGTGACGTCGACAAGATAGCCGACAGCTGTCGGACTGAACGCCGAGCCCATGCCCGCGATCAGATTGCCGATGCCGAGAAGGCTACCGAAATTGCGCTGCCCCACTGCCTCCACCAGCAGTAAGGGAGCGAATTGGTTGACAAGATTGAAGGTGCTACCCCAGATCAGAGAAAAGAGCGTGATTGCTCCCACCCCTAACACGGGATCACTCGCCGCCAACAGGAAAAAAATGCCCGCGACACCGAAGACGGTACCGATGAGCAAGATAGCCTTTGCCCCCCAGCGGTCACTCAACATGCCGAACGCAAAATTACCTATCAGTGCCGCCACGGCGGTGCCGGCGAGAAACGCAGCAGCATGTTCTGCCGAATAACCCGTAGATACAAGATAGGGAACGAGGGCAATGAAGACGCCAATGCTGCTCAGTAAAAGGAGCAGTTGCATGGCAATCCACAACCAATAACGCGGCATACGCATTGCCTGGCAAATACCATGGCCTTCGAGCTGAGTGGCCAGCTGATGGTTCGCAATCGACTGGCTCTCTGGTGTTCGCGCGGCCCACAACAGTATTGGAATGCACAGCAGCCCAATTATACCGGCGACCACCTGCATCGTGTTTCGCCAACCGATGACAGCAATGATGTCGGTAAGTAGCATGGGGAAGATGACCGCGCCGGTGGAAGATCCGGCAAGCAGGATGCCGAAGGCCAGCCCCTGCCGGTCAAATGCGATCCAGCGCGTGGCGATTGTAATGGCCGGAACATAGGTCGACGTTCCTACGCCAATGCCACTTACGGCTATGGCAAAGGTGAGCTGGTCGATGTCAGCGCTCTGGCTGGCGAGCAAGTACCCCAGTGCAGCGATAAGAGCTCCGACGGTCATGACAGGGCGCGGCGAGACTCGATCAAGCAGCCAACCCGCCAAGGGCATCGCCAGTGTCATGGTGAACATGAAGGCGGTAGCCACACGGGATGCTTGCTCGTTGGAGCATTGAAATGCACTGGTGATCGGCAGGGTGAACACGCTGATCGAGTTGAGGGTGGTGCCGAATATGATGCACAACACTACGGCCAATCCAAGGACAATGGCCCAGCCCTCGCGCTGGCTTCGGGAAGTCCTGGTGCCAATCACCTGCCCCGGAAAACTCGTCGCTTCAGCGTCGATATCCAGCACCGAGCCTGTCTTTTGAATACGCACCTTATTGAATCTCCCAACCGAGCTGTTCATCGGGGTCATTGAGACTACGCTTGGCAACGCTAGCCACGGAGCCCGGCCGCCGAGGCGCAGCACCCACGCCCAGCCAGGCAGCCAGAACAGGTAGCAGGAAGATCGCGCCAAGCACGTTGACCAAGAACATGAAGGCCAGCAGCACGCCCATATCGGCCTGGAACTTGAGCGCGGAAAAAGCCCAAGTGCCGACGCCGATGGACATGGTCAGGGCGGTGAATACCGCAGCGGTTCCGCGTTGGCGCATGGCTTGGTAGAACGCCTCGCGCAGAGCCTGGCCATGACGAATCTCGTGCTGCATGTGTTCATAGAGGTACACCCCGTAGTCCACTCCGACGCCCACACCTAGTGCGATCACCGGCAGCGTCGCGACTTTCAGTCCGATACCAAGCAGAGCCATCAGCGCGTTACAAAGGATAGTCACCAGCATCAGTGGCACAACCACGCAAAGTACTCCACGCCAAGAGCGGAATGTCAGCCAGCAGAGCAGTCCGATGGTGGCGAACAGCGCGGCGAGCATCTCCACTTCGGCCTTCTCGACTGCTTCATTGGTGGCTGCGGCTACCCCGGCATTGCCCCCGCCGAGGCGGAAACGGATGCCGGCAGTGTGCTCGGCGGCAATGAACTTCTCCACCTCGCGAGTCACATGGTGCAAGGTCGAACCCTGGTGGTCATCGAGGTACACAAGCAGGTTAAGCACGCGGCAGTTCTCACTGTTGAGCCCCAGCTCCGGATTGGCCGCACCGCCACCGATGCGCAGTGCCGCAGGTGAGCGCTGCAGCGCGGCCCAGCGTGGATTGGCCTCGTTGTTGGCGGCGGTGTACAGCTTGATGCCACCGGCCACACTGCTGACCGACTGCACTCCGGCGACACCCCTCATGTACAGGTCGAAGCGCTCTACGGCGTTCATCAACCGCCAGTCCAGGCAAGCCTCCTCCTCACCGGTATTTTCCGCGTAGACCGAGAGCACATCCATGCTGATCGAATAGCTGGAAACGATGGCCGCGTTGTCGCGGTTGTAACGCGAGTCGGCTCGTAGCTCAGGCGCGCCGGTACCAATATCGCCGATCAGCAAGAAACGCGCCTGCAAGGTGCCTGCGACCAGCAGCACCAGCATCAGTGCCAGGCTATACAAACCCGGACCGGGTCGGGCCAATGAAGATAGCGCCCACCACAAAGGCGCGTGGCCTCCGTCAGCTACGGAACGACGCGCGCTCGACTCAAGCTGCAAGTGGGAGAGGATGATTGGAAGCAACATTTTGTTGGTGACAATCATCAGCGCTACGCCGAGACAGGCAGTGACGCCCAGTTCCTGGACGATGGGGATGTCGATAAGCATGATCACCATGAAGCCCAAAGCATTGGCCAACAACGCCACGGTGCCTGGCACCGCCAGTTTACGAATGGCACCCTCTGCCGCGGCCCGCGCGTCGGCCCCGGCAAGCACATCCTGCTTCCACGCGTTAGTCATCTGCACCGCATGGGAAACACCGATGGAGAAAATCATGAAAGGCACTAGCACCGACATCGGATCAATGCCATAGCCGCAAAGTGGCAACAGACCTAGCAGCCAGATGACGGGAAGTAGCGCCACGCCGATAGCCAGTACCGTGAGTTTGACCGAACGACAATAGAGCCAAAGCAGCAAAGCGGTAATTCCCAGGGTGACGGCGAAGAAGGCGATCACTCCGAGCAGGCCATCCATGACCTCACCCATAATATTGGCGAAACCGACGATCTGGATATCAATCAGCTCACTGCTATAACTGGCGCGAATCGCCTCCAGGGCACGCGCCACCGCCGCGTAATCGAGCTTCTGGCCGGTCTGCGGGTCGACCTCCAGCAAATCGGCCTGAACCATGGAAGAGCGCAGGTCGTTGGCCACCAACTGACCGATCTCACCGGACTTGGCCATGTTGGAGCGAATCTGCGCCAGTCCGGCGGCATCGGCTACAAAATGTGAGGGAATCACCACATCGCCGATGAAACCGGCCTCGGTGACCTCTATGTAGCGCACGTTGGGCGTGAACAGCGAACGTACCCGGCTGCGGTTCACTCCCGGGGTAAAGAACACCGCGTCGGTGACCTTACGCAAAACCTCAAGAAATTGCGGATTGTATAGGTCGCCCTCGCCCTTCCAGTGCACGCTGACGAGGATACGGTTGGCCCCGGAGAAGGTATCGCCGTGCTCCTTGAAGGCGGCCATGTAAGGATGACTCTGAGGTATCAGCTTGTTGAAGCCCGGGTCGAGGCGGGTACCGAGCGCGGACACGCTCAGGCCCAGGGTCAACAAAAGAAACAGCAGGCCCAGCGGCATGCGCCGGGCGATCAGCCAGCAGGCGAGTCGGGCGACCAGTGCCTCAAGGCGGGTCACGGAAGTTGCAGCGGTCATCGGCGGACGTCCTCGGTAGAGCCAGGGAGCTGAGTGGGCGGATCGAAACGGCGCAGTCCAGCGTCACCAGCCAGCAGCCAGGGGCCGGAAGCAGGAACCGCCAAGTCGGTTAGGATTTCCTGACCAACCTGGCGCAACACGCGAAAACTCCTGCCTGCATCGTTACTGGCCAGTAGCACGCCGCTCTCACCGGCGAGTAACACAGTGCCATCGGGCGTGACGCGGCCCGCATGCAGAGACACCGTCGATGGTAAAGACACCGGCGACCAGTGCTCGCCACCATCGTCACTGCGGAACACATGGCCACGCATGCCATAAACCAGCCAACGATCAGCGCCGAGACTGAGCGCGCCATAAAACGATCCCTCGTAGAAGGACGGCAGCGCTTCCCACTTTACGCCCGCGTTACGCGAGCGCAGCACCTTGCCGCCCTCGCCGACGATCAGCCAGCGCTGACCGTCCACTGAACCGGCGATGCCGTTGAGGTGCAAATCAGTCAGCCCTGAGATCACGTCGTCGTACCAACTGCCCCCATCATCACTCGAGCGCAACACACGACCGAAGGCGCCCACCACCAGCCAGTCGCCGCGAGGCAGGCGCGCTGCATCGAGCAGCGGCGCGCCGCCGTTCTCGGTGAACGCAGTCTCCTCCCAATTGCGCCCGCCGTCGCTGCTGCGCAGGATCCAACCCTCGTGTCCGAGGGCCAGCCCCTGGTTGGCGTCAGCGAACACCACGCGGGTGATAAGTGCCTGGCGCGGCGATGCAACATTAGCCGCACTCCAGCTGCGACCCTGGTCGCTTGATAAACGGATCAACCCCAACTCGCCGGCCACTACCAGGCCGGCGGAGGTTTCGCGCACAGCGTTGAGCTGCATACGATCGACCGGCACTTCGCTTGCGCGCAGTGGCGGCATGCTGCGAGGGGAGAAGGCCAGCACCCCTCCCAGTGCCACCAGCATTGACGCGCTTAGTCCAAGAAGAATCTTCATAGCAAGCTCCCTGTATAATCAGCGGCTACCTGGAAAGAGAACGCGAACGACTGCAAATTCATAAATACTCCCCCAGCCACTCACAAACTGTACTTGGCACTGAATGCCAGATAGTCGCGATCGGCCAGCGGACGCTTGGCCAGGTCGGCGCCACCGAGGAAGGCGTTGTAGCTCATGCCCAGTTCCAGATTGTTGAGGTACTTGAAGGTCAACCCTGCGCTAGCACGGCTGTCACCCTCGCCGACTAGTCCGCCAAAAGCCCCTGCAACCGCAGTCGTGCCATTCACTTGCTCGGCGTAGGACATTGGCATGCTCAGATCCCAGCCATCGATCACGTTATTCCAGGACGGCGTCGCACTGAGCTGGTAGGCCCAGGCTCCTCTATCGGCGCTGAGCTCGTCGAAGGTCTCACCGGCGAAGGCGAAGTCATCGACCTTGTTGACCCGCAAGTAGGCGACCTCGCCGACGAAGGTGGTCTGGTCCGAGAACCAGCGGGGGCCGAGGATATACAGACTGGAAAGCTGCGCCTGGGTGGCATTGGCACGGGTCGCGGACGCACCGACTGGAGTGTCGACCAACACTGGCACGCCATCCTTGTAGCTGATCTCGCCGGCCACGTTGAAATCGCCCATGCGGGTAGAGAAGCTGATCCCTGTCAGATCAATATCGTCGAAGTAGATCACCTGATAGTCATTCGGGAGGTCATCTTGGAAGTTCACCCGAACGTTGGGGTTCTTGTCGTGATAGCGCAGACGATAGAGGCTCATCTCGGTCTCATTGCCCACCGCCATGCGCATGCTCAGTCCCCACTGACCGCTGTCGCGCGGCCTGTCGGTCGGCCCCTTGGGAAGCGTGAAGCCCGGCGCCAGATAGAGGAACTCGGCACCCGGCCCGATCATGTCCGCAGTGGAGAAATAGCCACCGACCGGATCCAGTTCGGTCGGTTTGTACTCGTACTGGTAGTAGGCGCTTACGCCAAATGCCGGGCTCAGTTGCCACTGCGCAAACATCTGCCCGACCGGCAGCAGGATATCCTTGACCTCGATGCCCGGCACGTTGGCTTTGGTGGCATCGGCAGGTGACTGGGCACCGGCGATGTTGGGGAAGAACAGGCTCTCGCCCCATTGCACCACCTGGCGACCCAGGCGCAAATTGAGCATGGACTGTTCGGCAGTCTGGAAGCTGCCGTACAGGTAGGCATCGAGCAAACGGCTGCGGCTGCCAGCCGCGTCACGCGCACCGCGTGTGAATTCGTTCGCCGGACCGGTCTTGTTCACCGTATCGGGTGAGTTGTTGTCGTTGCGGTGCTGCCAGACATCATCGTAGAAACTCGAGGCGCGCAAAAAGGCGCCGTAATTGCGGTAATGGAGGTCAATCTCACCCAGCAGCGACAGGCGGTTGTTGATCAGGCTGCCCGGATCGAAGTTACGGTCGCCGTCATCGCTGTTGACCGTGTTTGGCAGGCCACTTGCCGGATCGATTGGGCCATTGATCAGTTCACTGGACTGGCTCTCGGTACGCATCGCGGCGCCATAGCCGAGGGTTAGCAGGTAGTTGGCACTTACCTCCTCACCCAGTTGGAACTCACCAGCACAGGTCGGACCGGCAAGCGCCAGTGCCAGCAGGCCCAAGGACAGGCTACTCGCTGCACGCGCCTGATGGTTCATCCCGGTGTACTTGTTGTTTTTGCTCGGGCTCATCGAATGATTCCTATACGGTGGCTTGCATGCCCCCTCCGGGCGAATACAGGCCGCGCAACAATGGTCCGGGCGGCAGTCGCCGACCCGGAATCGCTCAGGTGAAATGGATTGGGGAGATCTGACTAAGCCTGTCGTCGCACCTAGCGCCCTACCTGGCGCAGCATGTCGGTGGTGTACATGAAGGGTTGCAGGCGGTTGCCATTGAGCTTCGGCGGGTCGATCTCATTGGTCAGGCGGTCGGCCAGGTAGGCCCCGGAAACCAGGTCGTGGTAGACCGTGACGCCTGTGTGGAACAGCTTGGCGCCATAGGCATAGAAGGTGTTGATGAAGTTGGTGCGCCACAACTCGCCATGAGCGTCGTAGTTGTCCGCCATCACAGCCATCCAGGTGTCTTCATCGATGTACAGCACGCGCTTGGCGTACTGGTGGCGGTAGCCCGGTTTCAGGGTGGCCTCCAGCACCCAGACACGGTGCGGCTCGTAGCGCATCACACTGGGGTCGATGCTACCGACCTTGAGCAGGTTGGCGTACTTGA
This sequence comes from Pseudomonas laurylsulfatiphila, assembly GCF_002934665.1. Lineage (GTDB taxonomy): Bacteria > Pseudomonadota > Gammaproteobacteria > Pseudomonadales > Pseudomonadaceae > Aquipseudomonas > Aquipseudomonas laurylsulfatiphila. The sequence continues at coordinate 366,807 of NZ_NIRS01000003.1, forward strand.
CGCCTTCAGCCTCAAGGCGATAGCCGTTGTAGGGGATGTACAACTCGCGTTTACCGACCAGCTTCCAGTCATAGCGCTCGGGCGAGCCGTTGAACAGGCGGTCGTCGTCGATGGTACGAAAGCCGCCAACACCCAGTGGCATGTCAAAACCGAAACCAGGCGATTGGCGTACCCGACGTGTGCCCGGATTGTACAGCCAGGCGGTCTGCGGGTTCTTCGCCTCGTTGAAATACGTGTAGGCCAGCATCACCTCGCCCTTCTGCCGGTCGGGCTTGAGGATGGTGGTCAGCGAGTAAGCGAACATGCCAGTGGTCGGTTTGCCGATGTCGGTGGGGCCGCTGGTCTGGTCGAGAATTTCCATGCGCATGCGCCCCCAGGCAGTCCTGCCATCTGGGTAAACCACAGCCTGGTCATAGACCGCGTCCTCCTCATGGACGTAGGCCGGCAGCAGCATGTTGCGCAACAACTCGTCGCCCGTTTTCGGCAGCGGGAAAGGAATGGCGCCTTTGAGTGCTTGCACGCCCATGTTGCCGTCTTCCAGTTCGGCAACCCTGGCGTTCTTGAGGGCCAACTCGCAGCGGAAATCTTCGAAGCGGAAGTCCCTGTGGCTGGGATACACAGGGATAGCGAAGGTCTGCGGGTACTTGCGCAGCAACGCTTTTTGCCCATCGGACAAGCGTGCGGCATGCTCCTCCATGTTCTGCGCCGTGATCGTGAACAGCGGCTTCTCAGCGGCATAGGCGTCGACATGACGCGTGCCCACCCCGGCGAACTGAATTCCCGGCGGGGTCCCTAGCCAGGCACCGTTGAAGGCGGGGATAGAGCCATCGGTGTTGCCTGCCTTCTCGGCGCCAATACAGGTCAGTTCATTGCCGAGCTTGGCAATCTCGGCCTCGCTCGGTTTGCCCCAGGTGCCTTGGGCTGCCAGCAACAGAGCGGCGGCCAGGGGCAAGGTGCGACTCAATGCGATATGCATGGTGTTTTCAACTCTTGGCTTGAGGCTGGGAACGTGGCTCAGCCTCGTAGTGATCGGTCGGTGTCAGGCGAACAGGTCGTTCTGCAACTGAGTCTCGCTGGCAATGAACTGCGCCCCGCTCTCACGGGCGAAGGCTCGTACGTAAGGCTCCGGCTCCAAGCATTGCTCCGGCGCCAACAGCCCTTGGCCGCGCACCTGCCCATCCATCCAGGCCTCAATGACCAGGCGGGCGCATATAGGGGTCGGATCGGCCGTACTGTCCTCACTCTGTTCAAGTGGTAGTGGCAGGTGGTGTTCGAGCACGCTGCATACCTCGACGCCACCGCGTAGGCCGCGCACTTCGACACGCGAGGCAACCGCCCAGGGCTCTGAGGACAGGTCAATGGCCATGCTCTCGCGCCCTGCGATGCTGGAAAGGTGATGGGTCAGGAACTTCAACGGCGACAACCCCAGCGCGTCGATTGTCTCGGTGCGGCCAAGGCCGAGGTCGATCATCGATTGCCAGATTCGTGAGCCTGCTTCCGGAAAGAACGCCAAGCGGTTGGTCACCTGCTTCAGGCCTGCAATGCAATGCGGCAGGGTGACGGTCTCGCCGTGACCGATGAAGAACGATGGGTAAGCCTTGAACGGGGCCGCGTAAGGCACCTCGAGGCGACCGCCCCAGCCCGGCATCTTGCGGTACTCGCCATCGACGAACTGCTGCACCTCGCCGCAGGTGATGTGCATCATGTGATCGATCACAGCCGGCGACAGCAAGTCCGGGATGAAAGGCACGGCGGTGGCCAGGTGAATCTCTTCAGCCGTGTCGAGGCGGTCGACCAGCATGCGCGCCATTACGTTGGTCAGGCCCGGAGTGGAACCACAACCGATAATCAAGCGAATGCCCGCATCGAGGGCGCGTTGTTGCCACGATGGGTCCAGGAACAGGGTCTCGGCCACATCGTGATCGTCGTTGATGTCGATGTAGTCGACGCGTGCGCGCAAGGCCGCTTCGATCACCGGCACAGCACTGCGGTAGAAGGGGCCGACAGCGTTGAACACCAAGTCCATGCCGTCGAGCAGCGTGTCCAAGCAGGCAGGGTCGAGCACATCGGCCTTGACGGCGCGTACGCGTGGACCCAACTTCGCGGCGAGTTTCTCGGCGGCGGCCTGGTTGAGATCGCCAACCACACAGTCCAGTTCAGGGTGACGAGCAACCAATTGACGGGCGACATCCGAGCCGACGTTGCCGCAGCCTAGTAACAAAATTCTCATGCGTTCCTCTCGATTATTGTTGTTGTGAAAAAACGGTTGTTATGTGCACTCAGACCAGACCAAGGCGATCGGCCAGCCTGGCTGCAGGGATCAGCACACGGCGAATCTTGGTTTCGAACAGCCCCGCGCAGTGCACCGCACGCGGCTTCTGGAGTGGCAGCAGGAGCTTGTCGAGGCGGTCGTCGGCGAGCACCTGGGCTAGGTGCATTCCCAATAATGGGCCCATGACATTGCCCCAGGAGCCCAGGTTGAGCAGTGCCAGCACGCCCTCGGCGGCCTGGTAAAACTGCGGGTAGGCCGCCTCGTAGACGGTCGAGGAATTCGCCGTCATACCGGTCCAGTAGGACTCCAGCTCGATCGGAACTTTGCCCAGCGCCGGGAAGGTGCGCCGCAGGTAGCGCAGGAAATAGTCGAAGTGACCCAGCGCGTCCTGCGCCCGACCGCGTCCCGGGATGGTCGCGGTGATCAGTCGGCCGCGACCGTCGATAACCAGCGGGTAGAGTCCGGCGGGGTACTGCATCAATGCGACACGCGCCGGATTGATTTGCGCCAACACCTCGGCCGGTAGCGGACGGGTTGCCAAACCGCAGGCCAGCAGGGGGAATTGAGTACGCGCAAGCTCGGGGAAAAAGGGATTGCCGGCATGGCCGTTGGTGCACAGCACCACACGCGCTGCACGCACGCTGCCGGTGGCCGTGCGCGCTCGCCACTGCACGCCTTCGCGTTCGCAACTGAGTACGCAGGAATTGCCATGCACCCGAGCCCCCAGGCCGACGGCAGCGCTGACCAGGCCCTGGGTGAACAGGTAGGGATTGACCCGGCCGCCTTCGCGCCAGTGGATACCGTAACGGTAGGCGTCGGTGCCGAGCAGCGCGTGCAGACGCTCGGCATCGACGATATCCACGTCATAACCCAGTGCCTGCCACTGGTGCGCCTTGCGCCTCAGTGCAGCGTGCTCGCGAACGGCCGCCTCGACCATGCCGCAGCGTACGGCGTCGGCTGCCAGGTCATACTTGCGACTGAGTTCGAAGACGATATCGCGGTTGGCAATGAAAAAATCGGTGAAACCACGCCCTTGGTCGGGCAGGTCGCGTAGCGCCTCCAGCGAACCCAGATAAGGCTGCACGTGGCCGGCATTGCGCCCGGAGGCGCCGCTGGCTGGCTGGTCGGCTTCGAGCAGCACCACATCGACACCGCGCTCGGCCAGGTGCAGGGTCAGCGACGCGCCGGCCAGGCCCGCACCCACGACCAGCACATCTGCTTCGATGTCCCGATCCAGCGAGCCGTATGCCGGCTGCGGCGTAGACAGCGGCCAGCCACTGAATCGAATCGGCACCACCCCCGCCTCGTAGGCCTGTGCCGCCGGAAATACTGGCACTTGTCCAGCTGCCTGCCTCTTCACATTCACGCTCACTGCCGACTCCTCGTCATTAACCTCGGGTTCAACGGTCCGGCCAGGGCTGCCGCGAAGTTGCAGCGACCGACTGATCAGTCATCCCGATGCTATGGAGGAGGGAGAAAGCGCTCCAGTACCAGTTGGTACTGCGCCATCAAACAATTGGGCGGGGGGGGGGGGTTATCGGCGCAGCAGAACGCTGCTCTTGCACAGCATGCGCACCAGGTCCGTCTGGCCCTTGATACCCAGTTTGGCGTAGATATTCTTGGTGTAATTGCGCGCTGCAGTGACAGCGATGCCCATCTGCGCCGCAGCCTCGCTGATGCTTTGGCCGTCAGCCAAGCAGGAGGCCAAGCGTGCTTCTTGACGAGTCAGGGCGAACAGCTGGGCGATCAGCTCCGGCGGGTAACTCGAGGACTGCGGCGCGGTGGTCACCTCGGACAGTTCGACCAGGTTGAGGATTACGCTCGGCGCCTGGCACCCCTGGAAATAGCGCAGCAGGGGCGCCGGTGCAACCGACATACCGAACAATACACCGGCCTGCCCCGGCACGCGCAGCAGTTTGCCCGGCTCCGCAGGGCCAGGTGCATGGCGCTGCTCCACGGCCCTGGCAATGGCCTGCTCGAGCAGCTGCTGCAGGCTGCGATCCCTGATCTGCACCCTCCCCTTTGTAAGCTCGATGCCCGCATGCCGGGCGAGCATCGCTTTGACCGCCCGATTGGCCGTGATCACCCGCGACTCGCCGTTGAGCAGTAGACAGCCTTGCTGCAGGTGGTCGAGGTTGCCTTCGTACACCAGCCTGTGCGCCTCTTGGCGCTGCATTCGGGCATATAGACCGAGGGCACGCGTCAAATGCGGCAAGAGACTCAAAAATAGATGCCGCTCTTCAGCGCAGAAACCGCGCTTGGGGGTGCCGTCCCCAAGCAGCACATCCACCCAGCAACGCATCCCGCCAGATTCGGCGAAGCAGATGCGCAGGCATTGACCGATGCCCAGCACGGTGAAGAATTCGGCGCAAGCCGGCTCGACATCCCCCGGACCGAACTCCCGCAGTTGTCCCGGGGACATCGTCTCGGGCCGCAACAGTTCTATATGAGCGAAGCGCTCTCGGTAGATGCGTTCAGCGAGCTGCCAGTCCGTGTTGTCGTGCTCGTCCAGCGACATGACATGCACGTCGCCAATCCGATCTTGCCAGTGGTGCAGCGTGACCGTCACATTGCGCGCAGCAAACAGCGAGCGCAGACGCTCGACCAGGGCGAACCAAGGCCGGACTTCGGCGACGCCTTCGTAGACCAGTCCAATCAGCTCGGGGAGGACCTCGACGACTCTCCAGGATGGCTGTTTGCGCCACGGTAATACCGACAACGGCACACGGTCTTTGCAGATTGGCATGGACGTTCTCCGCAACAATGGCCTCAACCTGCCTGCGTTCGCAGGATGCTCTTGACCACTTTGCCCGCAGCATTGAGGGGCAGTTCGACGACGAACTTCACGCTGCGCGGGACTTTGTAGTTGGCCATGCGCTGGCGACACCAAGCGGTCAGCGCCTCGGCCTCTAGCGCGGCGCCCGGGCGTAACACAACATGGGCTTGCCCCACCTCACCCAGCCTGTCGTCGGCAATGCCGATCACCGCAACCTGGGCGATCGCCTCGTGTTCCATGAGCAGGCGCTCCAGCTCCGCCGGGTAGCAGTTGAAGCCGCCGACGATGAACATGTCCTTGAGCCGATCAGTGATGCGCAGGTATCCGCGCTCGTCTAGCACACCGACGTCCCCGGTGTGCAACCAACCTTGTGCATCGATAGCCTCGGCGGTGGCTTGGGGGTCGTCGAAGTAGCCTTGCATTAGGTTGTAGCCGCGGATCAACACCTCACCCGGCTGCCCCGGTGGCAGCGGCCGGCCCTGAGCATCCACACAACGCAGTTCGATACCTTCCAGCGGGCGGCCACAGCTCTGGGCAATGGTCTGCACATCGTCCCCCGGCCGGCAGACCGTGGCCAAGCCGCAGCATTCGGTGAGACCATAGGCAGTGATCACGCTGGCGAAACCCAGTTCGTCACGCATCCGTTGAACCAATACTGGCGGCACCGAGGCTGCACCGGTGACTGCGACGCGCAACGAAGACAGGTCGAAATCGCTGCGCCGTGGGTGCTCCAGCATGGCGCCATAGAGCGCCGGTGGCCCGGGCAGGAACGTCACCCGGTCGCGCTCGACCCGCTGCAACACAGCCTCGGCGTCGAAGGTCGCCTGGGGCAGGATGGTCGCCCCACGGATCAACGCGGCGAGCCAGCCAGCCTTGAAGCCGAAGCTGTGGAAGAACGGACTGACGATCAAGTAGCGGTCGCCGGCGCGTAGATCGACAATCTCGCCCCAACTGTCGAACAGTCGCAGGTTCTGGCCCTGGGCGCAGAGCACGCCCTTGGGGTAACCGGTAGTGCCCGAGGTGAACATCAAGTCGCAAGGGCTGTCGCCGTCCTGGATATCAATGCGCTGTTGCAACACCTCGTCGGGTACCTGCGCAGCGAGTGCGAGGAAATCCACCCAGTCGTTGTCGTCCTCGCGCCCTCCTTCCAGCACTACGGTACGTGCCAGTTGCGGCAGCGCCTGGTCACGCAACAGATCGGGGTAGTAACTGCCGAGGAACTCGCCGACACAGAACAACAGCCGCGCACCGCTGCGCCCGAGGATATCGGCGGCCTCGTCGCCCTTCAGACGGGTGCTGAGCGGCACTAGGATCGCCCCGGCGAACAGACCGCCGAGGGCTGCGACTAGCCACTGATGGCTATTGGGCGCCCAGATGGCGACCCGTTCCCCCGGCTGCAGTCCCAGCGCCAGCAGCGCCCGCCCGGCCAGGCGACTCAAGTGCTGGAGTTCAGCGTAACTGAGCTGCAGTCCCTGGTCGTCAATGGCGATACGCTGGGCATGTTCCCGGCCCGCTAAGGCCAGGGCGGCGGCAATGGTCTGCGGCTTGCCGTTTGCCCCATTCATGACGGAACCTCCTGCAAGCCAATAGCTGCCAGCGCCGGATAATCGCTGTAACCGCGAGCACCCGGGGTATAGAGGGTGGTTCGATCGAATTCGCTGAGCTCCGCTTGCTGGCGCAAGCGCGTCACAAGATCGGGGTTGGCAATAAAGTGCCGGGCGAAGGACACCGCCTCGCCGAGCCCGTCGTCCAACGCCTTGGCCGCGCTGCGGCCGTCGAAGCCGTCATTGAGGATTAAGGCCCCGCCGAAGTGGCGGCGAGCCAAGGCAAAGGCATCCAGCTCGGCCATTGGCGAGCGGCTGACGTGGACATAAGCCAGCCCCAACGGGTCAACAGCAGCGAGCAAGGCGCCATAGGTCGCCAGCGGGTAGCTATCGTTCATATCGTTGTAGGGGTTGCCGGGACAAATGCGCAGGCCGACCCGTCCGGCACCAATTGCTTCGGCCATGGCCTCCAGGCATTCCACAGTGAAGCGGATTCGCCGCTGCAGGGAACCGCCGTAGTTGTCCAGGCGCCGATTGCTGCATTCGAGCAGGAACTGCATCGGCAGATAACCGCTGCTGCAGTGCAGCTCCACGCCGTCGAAGCCGGCCACGCGGGCATTGAGCGCAGCGTTGCGGTATTCCTCGATTACCTCGACAATCTCCGCGGCCTGCAGCGCACGCGGTAACTCCATCGGCACAATGCCGTGGCTGTCGCTGTAGAGGCTGCCCTGAGCCGCAATCTCCGAGGGGGCGACGGTTTCAGCACCTTCAGCTTTGTTGTGGCGGCTGGCGACCCGGCCTACGTGCATCAGTTGCAATACTCTGCTGGCACCGCCCGGCTGCAGCGCCGCGGTGACCCGGCGCCAGGCCTCGATCTGGCCCGGCGTGACGATCCCTGGTGTACGGCAATATCCCTTGCCGGCCTCGCTCGGGTAGGTGCCCTCGGCCACGATCAGGCCGGCATCGCTCCGTTGACCGTAGTAGGCCGCGTGCAGCTCGCCCGGAACGCCGTTGGCGTCGGCGCGGCTGCGGGTCATGGGCGCCATGACAATGCGGTTGGCCAAGCGCAGCTCGCCCAGTTGGACAGACTCAAATAACTTGTTTTCTACAGCCCTCATCAACGCACCCTCACACGTGGCACGGCGCTACCACGACGCATCGTTTCGAGGAATCGATCCAACGGTGCCGGTTCGGCGATCTGCGGCAAGCTGTCGTCGGGCTTTGCCTGCCAGAACGTCTTCCAACTCGGCCATAGTTCATGCCAAGAGCCGTCGTAGGGTTCCCGCCCCGGCCAGCGCATCTTCTTTTCGCCGATCGGCGGCTTGTTCAGGTCGCTGGCGTAGAGGTAGCACGGCAGGCGGCGGCGGAAGTACCATTGACCGTCGATGCGCTGGTAGTCATCCCAGTAGAGCATTTGCATGATCACCCACTCAGGCCCCGCCTCGTGTTCGTTCTTGGAGTAGACCACTCCACTAGCATTGTCGCGGTCCTTGAATTCGATGATATGGCCGCCGATGTGGTGCGATGTGGTACTGAACTGCAGGCGCAGGGTGTCGTCGATCCAGGCCTTGAGGTCGGCTCGGCCGACCTTATCCTGACTAACCTTGATGTCTTCGGGGAACAACCCGACCCAGGCATCCAGGTCACGCATGTCCAGGGCCAGGGCGTACTTGGCCGGCAGCATGCGAATCTGCTCCAGCGATTCCAGGCGGTCGAGGCGCTCGAGCACTGTCTGTTCGTTCATCGTGGGCTACCTCAGCGTTGCGAAGAAATATTGCCGCCGTCCACCAGGATCTCGGCGGCATTGATATAGCTGGCTTCTTCCGATAGCAGGAAGCGCACCACCCGGCCCAACTCCTCCGGCTGGCCAAGGCGACCAAGCAGAATGCGCCGCTCGAACATCCCCGGATTTGCCGCCGCAATCGGAGCGACCATCGGTGTGAGGATCTGCCCTGGCGACACCGAATTGACGCGGATACCATCGGCGCCGAGGGCATCGGCCAGCGAACGCACCAACGACAACATGCCGCCCTTCGACGCGCTGTAGGCGGGGATCAAGCCATTGCCCAAGGTGGCGTTGATCGAGGCGATACCGACCACCGCAGCCCCCGGATTGGCGCGCAGATCCGGCAACATGGCCTGCACCAACAGGGCCATGGCCCGCAGATTGACGTTCAACACGGCATCCCAGCGCTCGGCGCTGAGTTGCTCGAGTCCACTCTGGTCGACCACACCGGCGGCGTGCACCAAGGCGCCCGGGGCACCCAGCTCGGCGCGGGTGCGAACCAGTGCGGGAGCGATGGCAGCGGCGTCACACAGGTCTATGCCGATGCCTAAGCAAGGCACGCCGTATTGCTCGGCAAGACGCGCGGCGACGGCCTGTGCCTTGTCTTGCTGAAGGTCCCAGATGATCGCCGACCGTCCGACTGCAGCGAGGGCTTCGGCGCAGGCTGCGCCAATGCCTGAGGCGCCGCCGGTCACCAACACCGGGCTTGCGGGAGTATTCAATAGGTTGTGCATGGTGTTATTCCTGTCTCAGTTTGCTGGAGGTCTGCGAGGTGTAATCGCTGGCGCCGACGTTCAATTCGCACGTCTTGCCGCCGTCGACCACAAGCTGCTGCCCAGTGATATAGGACGACTCGTTCGATGCCAGGAAGAGAATGGCGTTGGCCACTTCTCCCGGTTCACCGATGCGTCGCAGCGGCACGGCGCGTGCCGTGCCGGCGATCATCTGCTCGCTGCGCATGGCCTCGCGGGTGCCCTCGCTCCACACCACACCAGGGATCACCACATTTACCCGGATGTTGTCCGGTGCGCCCTCCAGGGCGGCGGCCCGGCTGAAATTAACCACACCGGCCTTGGCTGCGCCGTAGGCGGACAGGCCGGGACTGCCGAGCAGGCCGACCACCGAGCCCATGTTGATGATGGAACCGCCCCTGCCCTGCATCGCGCGAAAGGCCGCACGGGTGCCGAAGAAGGCCACGTCGAGACTGCCGCGCAAACTCTTGTGCCAGTCCTCGGTACTGAGTTGAGCCAATGGCCCCCAGGTGTAATTGACTGCGTTGTTGACCATCACATCGAGTTGGCCGAAACGCTCGAGGGTGCGGCTGACCGCACGCTCGATGGCCTGCTCGTCAGTAACATCGGTCTGCACCCAATCGGCCTCGCCACCTTGCTCGCGAATCAGCGCTGCCATGGCCTCGATGGGCTCGCGGCGGCGGCCGCACAACATCACCCGGGCGCCCTCGGTGGCGAACAACTGCGCGGTGGCCGCACCGATACCGGTACCGGCTCCGCTAATCAACGCCACCTTATTTTGTAGTCTCGCACTCATCTTGTTCTTCCTTTCAAAGCATCAACATGCCGCCGCTGGCGGCCAGGGTCTGGCCGGTGAAGGCACTGGATTCGTCGCTGGCCAGAAACAGGCTGGTCTGGGCGATTTCCCCAGGTTCGAGCATGTGCCCCAGCGGGATGGCTCGTTCCAGGGCCTTGGCCCACTCTTCGGAAATCGATTGCATCAGAGGGGTACGGGTCGGCCCAGGGCAGATGGCGTTGACTCGGATGCCACGTGCGCCGAGGTCGCGCGCCAGGCATTTGGTCATGCCGAGCATCGCCGCCTTGGCCGCACAGTACGCCAGCGGCCCCTCGCCACTGAGCGCCGAGGAACTGGCAATGTTGACGATCGAGCCGCGGCTGGCGCAGGCGATCATTAGTCGAACAGCGGAGCGGCTGCAGTAAAAGGCGCCGTCCAGATTGATTGCGAGCAGGCGTCGCCAGCCCTCGTCTGTGAGGTCGACCACCATATCGGTGAATACCTCCGGCACCCGACCGGCGGCGAGTTGCTCGTTACGCTGGGCAAGGCGCTGCTGGTACAGGTCGAAGCCGTCACCAGGCACCTGTCCAAGACCGGCATTATTGACAAGCACGTCGAGGCGGCCAAAACGCTGCTCGATCTCGACGAACAGCCGTTGCACCGAGGCGCCATCGGCGATGTCGCACCCCCATGCCAAGCCTTCGGCGCCCGCCGGGAGAGTTTCCAGCACTCGGCGCGCCGCCGCCTCGTCGATATCGGCCAACACCACACGAGCACCCTCGGCGGCGAACAACTCCGCAGTGGCGCGACCTATACCCGAACCTGCCCCCGTGACCAAGGCAACCTTGTTTGCAAGTCTCATGGCAGGCTCCTCAGATCAGGTGCAGTTCGCTACGGGCCAATTCGGGCACCGCATCGAGGGTTTTCCAGTTGCCGTCCCGGTGTTCGAACACCTTGAGCTCCGGGGCCGGTAGCGCTGCAACATCGGTGTAGAACTGCTCGTACCACTCACGTAGCTGATACACCGGGCCGTCGCCGTCAGAAAGTACAGGTTTGTCCACGCGGATCTTGTTGTGCCAGATCTCCACGTCCTGGAAGAACGACTTGTGCGCCTGCTCGGAATAGGATTGGGCGATGGCTTGGTTTTGCTCTTCGGATAGCCCCGGGACCTTGCGCACCTTGATCGCGTAACGCAGCTCGAAGCTGCTCTGGTCGATCGGCACGTGGCAGTTCAGAAGGATGGTATCGACGGTCTGCCCAGCGGTTTCGGCGCGCATGCGGGTGATGTGGTAAGCGGGCCCGAAGTAGGCGCTGTCGGCACACAGTCCACGGCCGAGCAGTTCGCTGTCCTCGCCGCGGAACATCTGGTAGCCGATGTGGCCATCGAAGGTGTTACAAAAATAACTCGCCGGCGAGCCGTGCACAGGGCCGAAATGGGCAGAGTCCGCCAGGTTGTCCACCAGCTCGCGGCAGTTGGTGTTAATCACCATCTTGCGCATCATCCAGTCGGTCCATTGCTCAGAGAAGCAGGCGTCGATGCGCGGGATCATCACCTCCGGATCCGGTACGTTGCCCTCGGCGTCGTGCCAGATGAACAGCAGCTTATTCTGCTCCAGGATCGGCCAGCTTTTGATCTTGGCACGCGGCGGGATGCGCTTGGCGTAAGGGATGTCATCACAGACACCATCAGCGCCCCAGCGCCAGTGGTGGAACGGACACCGCAGGGAATTGCCTTCCACGCAGCCGTCACTGAGATCGGCGCCCATGTGCGGGCAGTAACCGTCGAGGATATTCAGCGTTCCATCGTCACCGCGAAAGGCCACCAGGCGAGTGCCAAAGATGTTCAGCCGATGGGGATTGCCATCGGCGAAATCGGCGGCCAGACCGAGACAATGCCAGCCGCGGGCAAAGCGTTGCACCACGCTCGGTGCTTGATCGTTCATCGAAATGTCCATGCTGCTTTCCCCTAAGGTGATGGATATCGACCCGAATAATCCCTAGCACGCCCCCAACTCACATCCCTTGACGGGACTAACCCCTAAGGGTGACTTGGCCGAAATAGGGCTCTGATAGCCGCCCTGGACTGAGGCGAGGTGGAATTAGCAAAATTAAGCGACCGCCGCATCCTCCATTCGAACGATGTCTGCTGCGACTCTGCGGGTGAGGCTTGACTGGCAACAACGTCGTCGCCGCTGCGCTAAGGGCCGCGACATCCGAGGTAAACCAAGTTGAGCGAGGTCTATGGACACTGCCAACGTTTCGCTGGATGAGCTTTGCCAACTCATCGAACTCATCTATGAAGGGGCCGGTGAAACATGGCCCTGGCAACAAAGCCTCGAACGGTTGCGCAGCCTCCTGGGGGCCAACTACGCAACCCTGATTCTGCGCCCGTCAACGCCCGATGATTGCGGGTTCATGGTCAATGCTGGCGCCGTCTCGACCTGGGCGGTCAGCGCCTATGGCAGCACCTACTATGCCCTCGACCCCTTCATCGGCCTGCCTCCCGGCGAAGTGCACACGGTGACGGAAATACTCGGCGAGGAGCGCTGGCTGAACTCCGACTTCTACCAGCAGTTCAACGAACCGCTGGACATCTTCTACATACTGGGCGCCGATCTGCACAGTACGGATGGCCGTGAATGCCGCCTGCGCATCTGCCGGCCACGCCGGGACGGCGCCTTCAGTGTGGCGGACAAAGCGCTCTGCAAGCGCCTGTTGCCGCACCTGCGGCGAGCGGTCAGCCTACGCGGTCAGCTCAAACGCAGCGAGGCCGAACGGCTTCTGTACGCCTCGACCGTGGAGCGTCTACAGATCGGCACGATAATCCTCGACGACCAATACAAGGTACTGGAGTGCAACCAGGCCGCCCAAGACCTGCTGACCGAGAACGACGGTCTGAGCTTGCTCAACGACAGCCTGCAGGCCGCTTTCGAGCGCGACAACAATGCTTTGCAGCAACTGATCGGCCAGGTTCGGGAACAGCGCGTGCGGCCTGGGCCGCAGATCGCCGAGGCAATCACATTGCAGCGGCCTTCCGGCCGCGCCAGCCTCGGCGTTGTGGTGCGCAGCTTGCCGCGCCTGGACAGTCCGGAAAGACGTCAACCGGCTCTGGTGGTCTACCTGCGTGACCCGCTGCACAAGGCCTGCGTGCACCAGCAGACGCTACGCCAATTGTTCGGTTTGACCCCAACCGAAGCCGAACTGACGATCCAGTTGGCCCACGGCCATTCCCTGGAGGAAGCGGGCGAGCGGCTGAACATCCGACGTAACACCGTGAAAACTCACATGCGTTCAATCTATGCCAAAACCGGCGTCACCCGTCACAGCGAACTTACCCATATGCTGCATAACAGCGTGGCGGTGTTCGGCGGCGATTCGTCTCTCAGCTGAGGCACAGCCCGGAGCGCAACGTACCCTTGACCTTGTCGGCCGCGCTCAGCTGCATCAGATCGTGCAGCCGGGGCGGCAATGTGAAGTTGGCCAAGTTCTCGGAACCAGAAGAGGAAAGCCCGATTGGCTAGCGCACCCTTGCTTGCCAAAGATCGAGCCGATGTTGATGATTGAACTGCCGTCCTGGTGGCAGTGATGTTACCCAGGCTGGTCACACCAGCCGCGTTGACCAGAACGTCGATAAGTCCCAAGAGTTGGTGCACATCCTCCACGCAATGCTGCACTTGTGCCTCTGCCCGTACATCCAGGCAGAGGAACAGCGGCGACATCTGCAGCCCTTCGGGGCTGGTCAGGGCTTGCACGACCGGCGCACCGATTTCAGTCACACCACTCGGGCAACCTCGGCGGCAAATCGGCACACGCATGGCAAACCGATGCCGCGCCGTCGGTGACCTTGCCTTCAAGTCGCGTCATGCGGGATCTCCTGTGGAGTTTTTTGCAACGGCCTTAAGGGCTAGGTGAGCACCGACCCGGCGCCCGGAATACACACAGTCCGCCAAGGACAGACCGGACACATAGAGATTGGAAGCGACGCCCACGGCGTTGCGCCCCGCGGCGTAGAGCCCGCTGATCGGCTGTTGGTCCGTGTTCAGCACCTGACCACTGCGCTCGCAGACCTTGAGGCCGCCCAGAGTGATCATCGCGCAGGGGGACAGCTTGCTGTCCACCGACAGATCCATGGCATACCACGGCCCCTGCTCCAGGGAGGCGAGAAAGGCTGGCGACTTGCCCAACGGATCCTTGCACTCGCCACGGGCCGCACGGTTGTATGCGGTCAGCGTTTCCTCAAGGCCCGACAGCGGCAGCCCGGTCTTGCTCGCCAACTGCGCCAGGCTTTTGCCTCGCTTGATGTTGAACAGCATATTGAGCAACGCCGGCAGGCGCTGGAACGACCAGACCTTGCCCGGCCCGATCTGCACAAAGGCCTGCTTGAGCAGGCGCCGATTGATGATCAGGAGAGCCCGACCATCCTGCTTCTCGACCATGGCATGGCCGAGCGTGGCACCATAAACCTCTTCATTGCAATAACGCTGGCCATCGGCGTTGACGATCACACCATGGGCCCAGGCCAGCGGTGGATTGATGAAGCGCCAGGCACTGGCCCGCTCCATATGCGCCGGCTCACCACCGGCACCCAGCCCCAGGCGTATGCCGCTGCCATCGCAGCCGCTGGTACCCAAGGGCAGGCCGGGCAGGTACTTCGGTGCGTACTGGGCAATCATCCCGCGATTGAAGATAAAGCCACCGGCACTCAACAGCACGCCATGCCGGGCGCGGATCAACCGCCGCTCGGCATGGGTCAGTTCCATCTGACGCAACTTGCGGCGCAGGCGCTCGGCCAGTGACGGTGCATAGACGTGCAACTCATCGACCCAACGCGACAGGCGCGCGTGACGCTCCGCAATGCGACTGCCAAACGGCAAGCGCCAGACTTCGACACCGAGAACCGCGCCGGCTTCATCCTGCACCAGGCGACGTACTTCACTCTGCACCTGCAGGCGCACGCCTTGGTACAGGGCGCTGGACTTGAGTGCGGCGAACAGCGCGTGGCCGGACTGCCCGGAACTTACCGTGCGATGACCGCGCGGCGCCGGCTTGGCTTTGGCGGCATAGGTAGGTACTGCCTCGTTGCCGGAGTAGTAGAGAAAGTACTGATCACTGGGGTAGGAAGTTTTCACCGGTGGCACGCTGCCCTGAAAACTGGCGCCCTGGTGCTCCAACCAGGCTATCTGTTCGCGACTGCGCTCACAGAAGTCACGCAGGGTCTCGTCGCTCACGGCATCGCCGGTTTCCTGGCAGAGGTAGTCGAACATCGCCTGCGGCGAATCCTCGACACCGGCCGCTTGCTGCTGCGCGGTGCCGCCCCCGGCGTAGACCACGCCACCACTGCGCGCGGAGGCACCACCGCCGGCGAAACGATCCAGCGCCAACACATCCAGCCCGCGGCTCACCGCCTCGATACTGGCGCAGGCACCGGCGGCGCCGAAACCGACCACCACCAGATCGGCTTGTTCATCCCACTGCAACCGGCCTGCATCGGCCACCTGTAGCGGCATCTGTGAATGGGTTTGCATCGCAGTCATGAGCATACCTCAGCAGGCCACGGCAAGGGCCGCGGCCTCGGATGTGGTGGTGTAACGGCCGTCCAGGTAGATCAGCGGGCTGATGGCGCCGCCGTTGTGGATCTGTTGGATACGCCCGATAAAAATAGTGTGAGTGCCATAGCTGAACTTGCCGTCCTGACGGCAGAAAATCGCCGACTGCGCATCGGTCAGATAGGGAATGCCCCCCTTGCTGCTGCACCAGTTACCACGGACAAAGCGCGCCTCGCCCTTGACCGGACCGCTGCACAACTGCGACAGCTCTTCCTGCTCCAGGCCGAGGATGTTCACGCAGAAGTCCGCGCCGTCCTCCAGTACTTCATGCAGGGAGGCAGTCTTGTTCACGCAGATCAGCAAGGACGGCGGCTCCGTGGACAACGAGTCCACCGCCGTGGCGGACATGGCGAAACGCTGCTGCCCGTCGCTGCTGGTGATAATGGTCACGGACTTGGCCAAGCGACGCATCGCTTGCAACATTTCACTCTTCAGATCGACCTGACTCATGATTTTGCCCTCTTGTCGTCATGACGGATGGAGATTGAAGTCGATTCTTGCAACGCCCCCCATAGGCAAACATCGTCTATGGGGACTAGCCCAAAGGGCTTGCACCAAGAGCGGGAAAAGCGCTGTGCGCCTTCCCGCGGCCCCTTATATTGACGACTGACAGGTAGCCGACTCGACCTCAACACCCTTGTCATTCACGGTGGCCCTTATGTGATTGGCCGCCAGGTAACCGAAGGTCATTGCAGGTCCCAAGGTGGCGCCGGCGCCCGGATAGGTGCGCCCCATCATCGAGGCAGAGTTGTTGCCGATCGCGTAGAGCCCCGGGATGGCTTGACCGGCCTCGTCCAGCACCCGCGCCTTGACATCAGTGCGCAGGCCACCCTTGGTGCCGATGTCGCCCGCGTCGATGCGCACCGCATAGAACGGCGCCTTGCGCAGCGGCGCCAGGCAGGGATTGGGCTGCACGTTGGGGTCGCCGTAATAGCGATCGAAGAGCGACTTGCCCTTGTGGAAATCCTGGTCGTCACCGGTCTGCGCCATGGGGTTGAAGCGCTGGACGGTGCCCAGCAGGCCGGTAGCATCGACTTCAATCTTCGCTGCCAGCTCGATCAGGCTGTCGGCCTTGTGAAAGCAACTGTACAGATTTTCGGGCAAGCGCCGGTCGGGTACGGCATAGCCCGGTGCCAGGGCCCCGCAGGGATACTTGTGACGGAAATCGGCATCGAACACCATCCAGCAAGGCACGCTGATGACTCCCTCACGCTGACGGGCGTACATGGCGTAGACGATATCGGTATAGGGGGCCGCCTCATTGACGAAGCGCTGCCCGGTGGAGTCCACCAGGATGCAACCTGGCAGCGCGCGTTCGACAAATAGCGGACGTTGCCTCACCTCGCCTTCGACGCGGGTGGTCGGTGCCCACCAACTGTGGCCCATCAGGGCAATGTCCGCACCGATGCGCTGGCCAGCGAGGATAGCGTCGCCCGTGTTGTACGGTGGCGTGGCGCTCCAGTCGACCTTGGAGGGTTGCGGCAGGTACTGCTCGCGCATCGCTTGATTGCGCTCAAAGCCGCCCGCTCCAAGGATCACCCCGTGGCGCGCCTTGATGTTGATACGGCGACCGTTGCGCATAGCCTGCACGCCGACCACCCTGCCTCCGTCAAGCACCAACTCCTGCAAGGCGCAGTTTAGCCACAGCGGCGTACCGCGATCCATCAGCGAACGACGCAATGCTCCAATCAGGGCATTACCTAGGGTCAAGTAACGGTCGCGCCGCGACAGCCGTCGGCCCTTCCAGTCGTGCCAGTAGCGCCACAGCACCTTGAGAGTCAGACCGACCCAGCCCGGGCCACGGCACAGCAGTACACGTGCCTCCTTCATGGTCATGGCCATGCGCCCCAGCATCAAGGTGGCAGGGGACGGCTCACGCATGCGCAGAAACTCGGCGTCCAGTTTGCGCGCATCGAAGGGCAAGGGATCCATGGAGCGGTAGCCCGGTTTGCCGCCCTCCATTTCCGGGTAATAGTCGGCGTAGCTGGCCTGTGCCTCAAAGCGAACGCAGCTGTGGTCTTCCAGGTACTTGACCATGTGCCGGCCATTCTCGACATAGGCGGCAATACGTCCATCGGCATCATCACTCTCGGTCACCGTGCAGATGTAATGGATCGCCTCCGCCGCCGAATCCTGGCCACCCAGGGCAGCAATGCGGTGATTGTTGGGAATCCAGATACCACCACCGGAGGTCGCCGAGGTGCCGCCATACTGTTCGCTTTTCTCGATCAGCAACACCTTCAGGCCCAGATCGTGGGCACGCAGGGCGGCAGTCATAGCCCCCGCCCCGGAGCCCACTACGAGTACATCGCAGCACTCATCCCAATTGATGATGCAGTCGTTCACAAGCCACCTCCATGGATTCTGTAGGATCGGACAACGACTCACCGCGCCGCGACGAATGCTGTCATTGCGATGATTGTTGGGGGACTTGACTGGGCAGGACATCGTCTGACGGGACTAACCGCTGGGGGTGACGGTACCCCTCCCCCCAATCGATAACGAACGCTATGAAAGGAACTAGCAATAACGACAGAAAGATGTAACGCGCGAAGGCCCGGCGAGGCCTTCGCGCCGATCAGCGACGAGACTGGACGTGCGCCCAGGAGCTATCGAACGAACGCCCGGGGTTCATCCAACACACAACGGGTTCCGCCGGGCAGGGCCATACTGGCCACGCACTGGTTGCAATGGTTGCAGCGGCTGACCCAGGACTCGCCTTGCTCTCGCACGCGCTGCAGCAGATTCTGGTCTTGCAGCAGAGCACGTCCCATTGCGATAAAGTCGAAACCCTCTTCCATCACCCGACGCATACCGGCGGCGCTGCTCACCCCGCCCAGATAGACCAGCGGCATCTTGACCGATCGGCGCATCTGGCGCGCCAAATCGAGGAAATATAACTCCTCGTAGGGCAACTCCTGGAAGTTGGCGGCACCGAACCATTGCATCGCCTTGCGCTGTAGCGGGTTCTTCTCCAGGGGAATCATCTGCGCCAGTGGGCTGGTGCCACGGAAAAGGTACATTGACGTACGACTGACCACCCCACCGCTCATGACAATAGCATTCAGGCCGCCCCGCTCGAGCAGTTGTGCGGCCCGGCAAGCCTCATCGATTTGCAGACCGGTGGCGAAGCCGTCGCTGAGGTTGAGCTTGGCCAATAGCGGAAAGTCCACACCCACCGCCTTTCGCACCGCCGCCAAAATTTCGAGCGGCAGGCGCATTCGGTTCTCGAGGCTGCCGCCGTACTCATCACGACGCTTGTTAAGCGCCGGCGATATGAACTGGCTGAGCAGATAGCCGTGGCCCATGTGGATCTCGATGGCATCGAAGCCCACGTCCTTGACGAAAGCCGCGGCGGCGGCGTACTCGGCGATGGTCTTGCGGATATCGGCCGCGGTCATGGCACCGCCCAAAGGTAGACCGCTGAGCAAGCCGTATTGGTTGATGCTGCGGCTGGGGCCGCGCGGTCGCGGGATATTGCGCGGTTTGTTGCGACTGAAGTTACCGCAATGGGCCAACTGCGCGGACACCGCCCCCCCCTCGGCATGTACCGCGGCAGCCAGGCGCAGCAACTGCGGGCGGACGCCATCGTGCATCCACATCTGATCTTTGAAAGTCAGGCCGTCCGGCGACACGCCGCAGTAGGCCACGGTGGTCAGTCCGGTGCCACCGGCCGCTATCTCGGCGTGATGCCGAATTAGCCCATCGCTCGGCATGCCGTTCTGGCACATGCCCTCGAAGGTGGCGGTTTTGATCACCCGGTTGCGCAGGCCCAGGCCGGCCAGTTGTGCGGGGGCGAGTAGTTTTTCCAGGGCCAGGCTCATGCTGGGCTCTCCATTGATGACGAATTGACGACGGGGTTGTGCTGGCACGGAACGAGTTCAACCGCGTTACCGCTCGGTACCGACGCTTGGCAGTAGAGCCACTGGGGTTCGGGCGGCCATCGTCTGATCGGACGATGCTGTCAAACTCTGGGGCTGCAAAATCGCCATGAACTATGAACTCATCGTCCACCAGCGTCTCGTCCCGAACTTCAACGTTCACGACGTTCATCCGGAAACTGCCTGAAACAAGCACCACAGTCGAAGTGCCAGCCGTCGCTAAGACGCTTAACTTCGCGGTCATTTTCCCATAGCCTGTCGAAAGCTCTTTATAACAATAAGATGGAAGATGGCCTGCATATGCCGTACCCCCTGACACTCGACCAATTCAGCACAATGCTCGATACCCTCTATCAAGGGCCGTTGGAAAACATTCCCTGGACCTCCTTCCTCGACAAACTCAAAAATGCCTTGGCGTCCAAATACGCCACGTTCATCCTGCGCACACCCAGCCAGCAGGTGGATGGCCTGAGCATCTCTACCTCCGGCTCCTCGGAGGCAGTGACGGCAGCCTATAACCAACATTTCTATGCCCTCGATCCCTTTGTCGGTCTGCCCGAGCGTCAAGTTGTCAGCCTGATCGAATTTGTCTCGGTCCCTGACTGGCTGAACTCGGAGTTCTACAAGAACTTCATGGAGCCGACCGACGTGTTCCACGTGCTCGGTGCCGATATCAGTACCCCGGAAGGCGCCAAGTGTCGCATCCGCATCAGCCGTGGGCGCAGCGATCCGCCCTTTGACCAGAATGACAAGGATCTGCTGACCCTGTTTCTGCCCCATCTGGAACGCGCGGTGGTGCTGCACTCGCACCTCAATCGCATGGAAAGCGAGCGCAACCTCTATGCCGGCGCGGTGGATCAACTAGCGGTGGGCACCATCATCCTCGATCAGGATGGCAAGGTGCTGCAGAAGAACCGCGTGGCCGAACGCCTGCTGGAGACAAAGGACGGCATTAAGCTAGTCAACGACGGCTTGCAGGTCGGCACATCCCGAGACAGCCAGCAGTTTCGCCAAATGGTCAAGCAGGCCCTGCTGTCGCAGAAGAGCAGCAACCCTTCAGTGGTCGAGGCTATGCGCGTGCAGCGCACGTCCGGGCTCGCCGATTTGGGCATTGTGGTGCGCTCGATACCACCGAGCGAGTGGAGTGAGGGCAAGTACTGCCCAGCAGTCGCGATCTTCATCAGCGATCCCGAGCAGGAGTCCAGTGCACCGCAGGAGATCGTCCGGGCACTTTTCGACCTGACGCCAGCGGAAACCCAAATGACCCTGCTGTTGGCCAATGGCCTTACCCTCGACGAGGCTTCGGAAGAGCTCGGCATCAGCCGCAACACGGCGCGCGCGCACCTGCGCTCCACCTTCTCCAAAACTGGAGTCACCCGTCAGACTATGTTGGTGCGCCTGATCCTGCGCAGCGTTGCTACCCTGGGCTGAACGATCAGCCCGTTTGACCAGAGCCGGCGCACCACTACACCAAAGGCCGGAGGCTGTCATGATCAACATGAGCCATTTCATACCGCTCAGCGCTTTGATCGGCGGACTGTTACGCCTGGTAGCGGGTGATGCCAGTTGAGGGTCAATAACGGTGAAGGTGAGAAGGACTATCTATAATGGGTTGGTTGTTGTTCCGTCGATCCCCGCAAGCCCCGTACCCTATGGGGTTTGCGGTCCCGTGAATCACAGCGACTCAGGCCCGACATATCGATGAGTGAATGGACTAGGCTGATGTATCGCCGATTGGCTGCCCTCGATGGCGAAAACAGCCATTAACGAGATGGCCAGACTGATCCATTACCGTTTGGGCCGTTAGATACGGCTTCAATGCGGTCACGATTCAGGTAGACGGGCGTTAGATCTGGAGATTCTGGTAATCCTCTGGAGGCCTTACGGATCAGAGCCTGCGAGGCTTTTCAGAAAACAACCATAGGTGAGGATTTAAAAGCATCAATTTCTCGCCTTTACCAAGGCCGTATACTCTGTGCCGCCGATCTTGACGGCCTTTATTCATTAGCCAACGCTGAAACTGGGATCCCATACCCAGAGGGCCGAAAAGCAGAGGGCGGCGATCATGAGCTTGATCCAGTCTGCGCGGCTGAATGGGCATAATCCGTATGCCTATCTAAAGGATGTTCTGACGCTTCTGCCAACGCAGCGGGCGAGCGAGCGAAATCGATCAGTTGCTGCCGCAAAAATGGCAACGTGTCTAGTTGAGCAAGGCGTGCTAGCAGCGCATAGCTATGAACGTGTTGTCCATAGCCATCAGCTGATTAAGACGCGCGTCGACTTTCCAAAGCAGAGAAAAAGTACATGCCGACCAGCATGGCTGAAAAGAATATGAGGACTTGCCAATGCCAGGTGAGCAAAAGAGCGACCGCTGGTCCAGGGCAGATTCCCGCAATTCCCCACCCTATACCGAACAACAGGCTGCCACCAATCAAGCGTGCGTCCAACTCATTTTTCGCTGGTAACTGCATGCGGGCCCCAAGCAAAGATTGCCTGTTCTTACGCGCCCAATTTAGAGGGATGATCGCTACTGAGATGGCTCCTCCCATAACCAGTGCGAGTGACGGATCCCAGGCCCCGGCCACATCAAGAAAGGCCAATACCTTGGCTGGGTTCGCCATGCCTGCCAGTAGCAGACCTAACCCAAATATTAAGCCCGCAAAAAACGCGGCTAATTTGATCATCTTTAAACCCCCAGTACATGGCGACTGACGTACACCGTCGCAAATCCAGTAGTCATAAAGCACGCCGTTGCCACGATGGAGCGAGGAGATAGTCGGGAGACCCCACACACTCCGTGACCGCTCGTACAGCCCGAACCGTAACGGGTTCCCACGCCAACGAGCAGACCCGCTATGATCAGGGCAGGCCACTCTGAATTAATCTCTATCTTTGGCAAGACGGTGAACGCTCCCCACAACAATGGCGAAATCATTAAGCCAAGCAGAAACAACGCTTTCTCGCACCAGCCTTCACTACCAAATTGAATCATGCCTCCAAGCAAGCCGCTGATGCCTGCGATACGGCCATTTGCGAGAACGAACAAGCTGATGGCCAGTCCTATCAAGGCACCTCCGCACAATGAAGTCCATGGCGTGAAGTTGATCCAATCAATGCTCATTTTGCATCTCCAGCACAAATGGGTGGTAAAGGACGCTGATAAGCGAAGCATAATAACCATTCGCACGGCTCGGGGTATTTGCGGGGCAAAATTTCCTGGTGCCATATAGAAAACGGTCATTGAATAAGATGTGTTAGGCAGACGCTTACCGCTCTCTGCCTGTCACGAGCGGCTGAAACCG
The DNA here is from genome assembly GCF_002934665.1 of Pseudomonas laurylsulfatiphila. Classification (GTDB taxonomy): domain Bacteria; phylum Pseudomonadota; class Gammaproteobacteria; order Pseudomonadales; family Pseudomonadaceae; genus Aquipseudomonas; species Aquipseudomonas laurylsulfatiphila. Next base: position 389,501 of record NZ_NIRS01000003.1, read on the forward strand.
ACCGAGGCGGTGTAAAAACGTTTTTGAGCGCAACAGGTACTCAAAATCGAACTGGAAATCGCGTTTCTACGCGAAATCCACATCTGCTGACGTGCCGATAAATTTCAGATTTAACGTAGATGCGCGTACTTCAATTTTGGTGAAGCTTTTTCACACTCTGGACCCAAAACAGACATCATGTGTCTAGCAAATCCGGAGCAATTCACTGATGTGAAAATCAAATCCGGCCGTGGGCTTTCGGGCGTTCAAACTGGCTATTCGCGGGCTCCTTACGCAGCGGCAAACGTGCGGCTGCGATTATGAGTTTGAACCAGTCGCACGGCTTAACGGCCATGATCGGTATGCGTATTTAAAGGGCGTGCTCACGCGACTGCCGATGCAGCGGCCGAGCGAGATTACCGAGTGGCTGCCGCATAGATGGGCGCCCGTTTAACCACGCAAGGTCTGTTGGGCGGACGCTTACTGTCCAGGGCCTGGCCACACGGTTTTAGAAAATGCGTAAGCGATGGGCTTGAAACTGGAAGCAGGCTGCAGCTTCTGTTTCCCGGATGCTGACAGTTCAGTTGGAAGAGTTGTTCAGCTGCTCAAGCTCAAGTTGCTTGGCAGCACTGGCTTCGAGGGTTGCACGCTCTTCATCCAGATACCGATAAATGCTTTGGAGGTTGGCGATTTTCTGTTTGATTTCTGCCATCTTCTTTTCAATTAGCCTCGCGCCGTCAGCACAATCGATTAGCTTGTTCCGCTGCGCATCCAGAATCTCGCCTATTTCCCCCAGGGAAAACCCCATGCTTTGCGCGCGCTGGATAAAGTCCAGATCCTGCAGAGTTTGCACTGTGTAAACGCGATAGTTGTTAGTTTGCCGCAGCGGTGAGATCAGGCCGATTTGCTCGTAGTAACGCAGCGTATGGCGGCTGGCGCCGCTGCGGGCCTCGAGTTCGCCGATTTTCATGAAAACACCGCTTGACTATAGAGTTGGGTCGATAGTTTACGCTTGATTTCTCACCTTAAACAAGGAGCAGGGAAATGAGCGTGGAGTGCTTTGTCACGGGGGGTACCGGCTTCGTCGGTCAACATTTGGTGGCGTACCTGAGTGCAAAAGGCCACACCGTTCGGGTGTTGATGCGTCGCCCGGAGCGACTGGCTGCACTGCGGGAGCAAGTCGATAATTTGGGCGGGTGCGCAACCCGGGTATTTGCCGTAGCTGGCGATCTGGAACGGGACAACCTCGGGCTGAGTCTTGCTGACCGAGAAGTGCTAAGGCACACCAGCGTCGTATTCCACCTGGGTGCCCACTTCGCCTGGGGGCTTTCAGCGGAGCATTCCCGTGCGGTGAATGTGGAAGGGGCAAAGCGCGTGGCGCTGTTGGCGGCTGAGCAAAAAAGCCGGTTAGTGATGATCGGCGGCTACATGCTGAAAAATCATGAGCATCTGCAACGCATCGGAATTGATCCTCGTCATCCGCAGCTGACGAATTGGCCTGCCGTCTACCGGCGTGTTGGTGGTTACGAGGGGAGCAAGCTGGAGGCGCATTTTGCGACCCTGGAGGTCATGTCCGCCAAGGGCGGGGAGATTACCGTTGTCCACCCTGCGACGGTCTGTGGCCACAGCCGCACGGGGCATATCCTTGACGGTCAGCCGCTGGTGGAGCTGATACGCAACCTTGTGCAGGGAAAGCTCGCTGCAGTGCCCGGTACCGCCGAGCACTGGCTGCCACTGGTCACCGTGGATTACCTAGTTGAGCTGGTGGCAGTTTGTGCTTTTGATCCTGCTATGGTGGGCCAGGAACTGCTGGCGCTTGATGACCAAACTCCCAACTTGCGAGAACTCCTGATACAGGTGGCACAACCTTTGGGCTTAAAGTCTCCCAAGCATTACATTCCGCTGCGATTGCTGAAGTTGCTACTGAGTATTCCTCCCGTCGCGTGGTTTTTGAATACAAAACCCGAAGCCTTGGACTTTATCCAGACCACTCGTTTTGATACCGCAGCGGTCGAGCAATTTGCCAACAGGCATAGAATAGCCAAACCGGATATACGCCAGTCTTTGCAGCACACCGCAACGTTCGTCAACTCATATTGCCTAGCCAAGGGCTAAGCCCGCTGACTTCTCCCTTGGGGGCGACAAAGCCGTTAGCCCCCGATTAAATGGTCTTTTCCAAGGCATCCTACTGGGCGATCCAGCTTATGCCCCAATAAATACTGGGGTTGGTGGGATCTTCGTATCCTCGAACTTGGCGCCGTCGATGTGGGCCGGCATTCTATCTAACGACAAAGCAACGACAGGGACCGTCATCAATGCAATCCAGTTTCAGCAAAGGCGTCATGTTTGCACTCTCCGCTGCGGCACTGAACGCGACGATCGGTGTGCTTAGCAAAGTACTCATGAGTAATGGCTTCACTGCCAGCAGTGTCGCCGTCATCAAGACCGTACTTGGTTGCGTGCTTCTCTCGATCTTACTGTTTTTCCTCAAGCGCCCGGCGTCTACGGCCAAATGGACTCAGGCGGCAATCTGCGCCTTCCTTGGCATCTTCGTGCTGTTTCACTTCGAAACGTCCGCCTATCGGCATTACGCTGCGGCAGGTGTAGTGGTGGTGCTGATGGCCAGTGCCTCGATTTCCTCGATCATCCTGGGGCGCATTTTCCTCAAGGATGCGATCACCGCGAACGCGACCGTGGGCGCCGCACTGGCCATCGCCGGGATCGCGGTGATCTTTGGCGCCGACCTGCAACAGGGCTTTACCCTGCAAGGCGCTGCGCTTGCCTCCATGGCCGGCTGCGGTTATGGGGCGTTTTCGGTTGCCATGAAGCAGATGGGCGTGTCCGGGGGGCTGCACCTCACCCGGCAATTGCTGTTTTTTGGCAGTCTGTACCTGCTGATGCCGGCTGCGGCCGATGGTTTCGTGATCGGCGAGCTGTCGCCGCTGGCGATCGCCGCACTGCTGGCGCTGGCCACGCTGCCGACCATCCTCGGCTTCTTCTGCACCACCAAGGCCATCGAGTATCTCAAGCCATCCCAAGTGCAGGCGCTGGAGCTGACCGAGCCACTGTTCGCCGCGCTGCTGGCGTTTGTGGCGCTCCATGAAGTACCGCGCGAAAGCCTGTACGCGGGAGCGGCACTGATCATCGTCGGCCTGTGTTTCTCCAATGAATTAATCCGCTTGGGCAGCAAAGCATCCGTCCCTTCGACCGAGTGAGCTATTTTCGGATCCTGATTACTTTTGTGGTTTTTAAGTGTTTTGAGCGACTGACCGCTTTTGACTGTGGATTCAGCCAGTCGCGATCGGCAGAAAGCGGTCATTCAGACGGCAAGGCTTTTGCTCTGATTCATGGGTGGAAGGACGGCAGAAATGAAAATTCGGGTAATTCTCTGGAGGCGGCGCCGCAAAAGGGTCGCGAGGCCATTCAATAATCAACCACTGTTGTAGAGTAAAAATACGGAAAAAGCCGGCTGCAGAGCAAGACAGGAGCAAGATGCCGGGGAAGACTAGAAACGCCTGAAGACCGCGCCGTGTAGGGCCTAGAGCGGCAAACAGAAATTAATCTTATAAGAGGATTCAAGCGACAAATCGTGTGAACCCGAGCCAAACTAGGCCCTCAACGGGGTGATTTCATCGGTAGACTTGGTTTCTCCTAAGCCCATAAAAAGCACCATTGTGACCGATTGCAATCGGCCACAAGCGGTCACTCGTATCCGGAGTTTTGTGAGCAAAGCCCCACTTCATTGATGAGTGCCCCTGCTTTCTTGAATCGATTTGTTAGCTATAGTTTTAAGGTTGGCGCGTATAAAATTCACCATCCACCTTCTACTAAAAGTCACGCTCACAATTCCGACTAGGTGTCCCATGAAGCCAGTTGCTCCGTCAAAAAGCCTAATCTCCAATGATTGGAGACTGCAAACATTCACTTACTTGACGGAGGATTGGGTATCACCTTGGTCTGGAGTTATGTCGCCTAAAGGAACACGGATTACAGTATCCTCGATCATCTCTTTAACTAAGAAAAAACAGCTTACTATTCCATTGCCAAATGCATCAGCGCTATTACTTAATTCATCTGCTTTAGCTTTCATTGCCGCACGCAAAATCCGTGATCGGAGTGGCATTGATAAAACACTGCATCATGAGGTTAACTTCTCGTCTGATGAAGATGCTTTCGATTATGTTGAGAAAATGATCGAGTCGATTGTATTAGCCTTTACAGCACTTGAGGCATTCGTTAACGAAACAATACCTTCAGATTATTTTTATGCGCGTCATCATAGAAGTGATGTCGTTTTAGAGGCGGCTAGCAAGCAAACGATTGAACGCTACACATCTTTAGACGAAAAACTGACAAATGTACTACCCGAAATTTTGCGCTGTGCCTCACCAAAAGGCGGGCGATGCTGGCACGGATATAAACATCTAAAAAGTGTTCGGGATCGAATAATTCACATGAAAACTGATGATCGCCGATCATCTGGATCTGAGGTAGACACTGTATGGAAAGCAATTATTCTCGCCCCCGCCCCTCATATTGCGATAAAAACAGTTATTGATCACTTTGTAAGCGCGATGAAAGAAAAACCGTACTGGCATCAACATTTCCCTTATTCCACCTCATGAGTATAAGTAAACACAGAGTTGGTTGTGCAACCATTAGCAGCCTTTCACAATAGGCCACTTTCGACCAAAAATTCATGCCACGAATAGCCGCTTCGGGTTGCGGACGCTGATCCTCTGCGCTGACAGAGTAAGAGCGGCTGGGAGGGCGATTCAGGTTCGACCGCGCTTGATACCGAACAGGAGAAAAGCATATGGTCGATACAATTTAAACTGCCAGAGGAAATAGCGATGAGTGAATTAGACTTTGATGGTAGACCTGATCTTCCCAGTGAAGCAGGCAACCTGTTCTCTAATAAATTTAACCCAGACGATACGTGGCTGGCAAAAGCGCCACGAGAGCTTCAGATCGAGGCTATGAGGCAGTGGTTTTATGCTCGCTATCAAGACCCAGCCAATGACACCCCATACAATGGCAGAGAAGGAGGATATATTTTCGTAAACGGTGGGCCACACGATCCAAATGACAGAATACAAGAACGCTTTGACGGTCTCGTTGAATATGACGTAATGGAAGAACTGATCGACGAATTGCATCAGGAGCCAGGAGGTGACCGCTGGGCACCTATTGACCAAGAGGTGGATTATGAGTGGGAGTACGAAAATTTTTATTCCACCCTTCCTGAGCATCGAACAGATCCATTAATTATGCTTAATGAGCGCTTAAAACAAATTGAAGAAACGCTAACACAGCAATCGCAAATTCAAGGATTTGTAATTCAGCTACTGCACAGTTCTACTATAACGGCTTTAGAAGCATACCTCTGGGATACTACTGCTTACTGGGTGACAAAGAACAAAGATATCTTGCGTTCTTTTGTCAACAGTAATGAAGATTTCTCACAAGAAAAGCTCAAGCTGTCTGACATTTTCGTCGCCATGGACGGATTAGAGAAAAAAGTTATCGAGTACCTACAGAAATTTATATGGCACCGATTAGATAAAGCCAAGCCGTTACTCGAAAAGACGCTAAAAATAAAATTTCCAAGCATCGAGAAATTCATGCCTGAAATTATAATTCGTCATGACATTGTTCACCGTGGCGGAAGAGATAAAGATGGCTATCCCGTCCTGGTAGCTATCGCGGATGTTCGCCGGGTATCTGATATGGTCAGCAAATTCTCAAGAGAGTTAGAGGCTGAGTTAAAGAAAGCATTTCCGATTACCGTCGATCCTTCTACTCCTATTGCGCCTGCTCATCCGGACATGCCGGAGCCGTTCTAAAATTTGCAAAGCATAGATGAAGTCGTCCCGGGTTATGTATGCAAAAAAAGCATGATTTCTATTGGCCGGCTTCTGCCAGTGCTGACAGGTTGCAATGGGTCGTCTGCGTCCAATCAATGGGTCCTCCCGAAGGGGTGGGGCTAGGGGGTAATTCGGGCCCCGCGTCTTCGCTACATATGACCCATTTTCGTACGCTGGTTGTTGTTTTGTCATTGCGTCCAGTTTAACCATCCACTCAGGCTGAAGGCCTTGAATAACGGGCTTCTCCTCCTCATAGCCTATTTGACCCTCCGCTCCCTTATGCCCAACGTCGAGCGACAGGACAGATGAAATACACCAACCCATCGGCGCGTCGGCAGTTGTGATGATGAAAGAGATCGCGGCGGCGGGGGAGGTGGCAACCGCGCTCCCAAAACACGCCGGGGACCCTGGCGATTTCCGAGGAACACGGGTGCGAAGACTCGCGCAAATTCGTTAGCGGCACCCCGCCAAAGTTAGTTAACTGGTTAACTCGGTTGGTTAACTTGGCTGAAAGCCTTACGGGCTGTGGCCTGCAGCCCGGTTAACTAAGCATTTAAGCTGGTTAACTCGGCGACCCATCCATTCGCCTGAGAGCCACGCGGGCTGTGGCTTTCAGAGCGGTTAACTAAGGAGTTAACCGACTAAAATACTCGGTTAACTGGTTAGCCGCTTGAATTGATCGGTTAAATCGGCTGAGAGCCAGTCGGGCCGGGGCTTTCAGGCAGTCAGCCTAGGAGTTAACCGACTAATTTACTCGGTTAACTCCTAGGTTAACTGGTTAACTCGGTTGGTTAACAGGGCTGGAGGCCTTTGGAACCATGGCCTGTAGCCCGGTTAACTAAGCATATGACCTGGTTAACTCGACTATCCGCCGGTCTTTACCAGTGATAGCTCGTGCTCACTCCCGCGTTTTAAACGCGGAGGTGATCCGTCATTTCATCTCGACCAATTACAACGAGAATATACGGGGGGGGCATTCATCAAAACGACTCCCCTCCAACGCGGAGAATGCGTGCATTTTGGTCTTGCTGATGACCTACCTTCTCAGCCGATCTTTCCGCCGATCTGGCTGTTGCTGTTCCCCAAAAAAAACACTGGGGTACAAGTCCCCCCGCTCAAGCCCCTGGAAACATTGGCTGTTCCCACTGTTCCCCCGTTCCCCCGTTTTTTGAAACCAGTCACACATTGATTGATGGACAATCGCGACAGAGGGACGCCATGAGTATCCATTCTGGTCTGCTCGATCACATGCCTCCAACCATGGCCGGTACCGACTCGCCAAAAAAGGCTAGTCGCCCTCGCCCCCACCTGGTGGCCGTCAACCGCATCGAGCGCCCGACTCAACTCGCAAACAGTCCACACGCCAGCGCAGCCAGCCCCGAGTGGCGCCAGACACGGGGCCATTACATCAAACACCTCATGCACTGCCGGGCCTGTTATACCCCCATAGGGTGCCGCTGTGCTGTGGAAGCGGGTTTTCGGGCGACCTACGACTCCCCAATGGAGGACAGACCATCACTGTTGCCAGCGTGGTTACCACGGTATCGCCCAACGTTCTCCGATTTGAAATCGGAATTATGCGCACTATGGGTTTTTGGCATTTTAAATCGCGAAACCCGAGCAGGATCAACAGACCATCTGCTGTTTCAAACCGAGGATGGTTCGCGCTCACTTCCGTGTTTCAAGCGCGATTTCGGCAGCTGCTCGATTTGCCCCCGTTTCAAACCGAGGCAAGACCGCGCGCCTGGTAAAACGCGAACCGACATGACCAGGTACGACGGTGGAGGGCTAAATCGAGGGGCGATACAACGACCCGCCAAAAATCGTGTAGAAAACGACACTCTGTGTAGGAATCAACACGGCTGTCGAGCGCTCAAAGGTGGAGGGTGTCGTTTGAAGAAACGACACCACAGCTTGGTGGAGATGGTCGGTCAGCGTCTTCAATGACGAGCGCAAATCGTTGACTTGTATGTTCGAGGAAGGGTTAACCGGTTAATTCAGCACCAACAAAAAGGCCCCGCCTGATCGTTCAGTGCGGAGCCTTTTTTTGTTGGCGCTGGTACGCTGCTGGTAGCGTTTCCCTGATCTGGTAGGAATAACCGGCGAAAGCCTTGATTTATATGGTGTCCCAGGGCAGGTTCGAACTGCCAACCTTCCCCTTAGGAGGGGGATGCTCTATCCAATTGAGCTACTGAGACACAAGTCGACCGCGAGGAGACGCGGTGCGATGGACGGCGTGCATGTTAACGGCCGGGCTGGCTTTTGTCATGTCGTCCGTAGGCTTTTTAAGTGTAGGCAGATGCCTGAGCCGGACGCGGACCTGTTTACCGTGCAAATTGCATCACTGCAAAAAGCCATCATTGCAAAATGCAATATGGAGCTTTACCAAAAATAACTTAATTCATTGTTTTTAAAGAATTTAATTGCCGATAAACTCTGGCATGCGAGCTGCTTCCATTGTTCTCACAGAACAACCGAGGCTCGCACCATGAAATGCGCCCTTTTACTCTCGAATGCAATCGCACTGGCAGTTTTACTGGGCTTTCATTTTTTTCCCGAGAGCAGCGCTACGCAGGTTGCCCAACGCATCCCGCATTACCTTCAGTTGCAGAAGGCTCCGCAGCTGGCAGCGATAAGCGACCAGCACGGCTTTGTCAGCCAGGAGGCCAGCCAGGAAAACATCCCGGTGCCGAACCCGCCTGCCGAACGTTTGGTATTTTGAATCACCCCACCAGGAGCATCGCATGTCCAGATCAGCCGCGAGTTTTTTCATCCTCGCCTTGTTGAGCGGCATTTTTCATCTGTCATTGACCCAGGACATGGTCGTCACCCTCCCCCTGATCGCCTGTGGTGTATTCACCGCTCTGTTCGTGCTCGCATTGATTGCCGGACGCAAGATCAAGTTTGATCCGGTGCTGCGTTGACCCTGGCTTGGCAGATTCAGTGCAAGGGCCTGCCATCCATCCTGAATTCAGCCCGTCAATACGACCTCCCCTAGTAAATCGGCCATTTGCCACTATTCTGTAAGGGCAAGGAGCAGGGATCGAGCCCGCTTTTTTTCCTCCCGCCAGAGACCTTTCGTCGGTCGGAGAAAGCGCCAAGCGAAACGGCCCGGTCAAACTTTTCAAACCAGTGCGCATTTCTGATAATTGGTGCTGGCAGAACGCCTTTATCCAGTTCAATATTTGTCACAGAATTGACGCCAAGGATCTGGCTTGTTTGAGGCATGATTCGCGCCTCTATCAATTCAGGTTGAACATTTGGTCAGAGAGCTTGTCCTACCAGACATCCTGCGGCCAATCCCGAAAACCGCTCCCCTGAACTAACCGGTTAAATATATGCGCCCATTGAAACAGGCAATTTATTCCAGCCGTACGGCTGACAAGTTCGTCGTACGTCTGCCAGACGGAATGCGTGAACGCATTGCCGAGGTGGCTCGCAATCATCATCGCAGCATGAACTCCGAAATCATTGCGCGCCTTGAGCAGAGTCTTATTCAGGAAGGCGCACTGGGAGAAGAGTTGAGCATGCGCCTGGACAGCCCGGAGCTTTCCTTGCACGAACGGGAGTTGCTGCAACGCTTCCGCCAACTCTCCCATCGACAGCAGAACGCCCTTGTTTCGCTGATCGCTCATGACGCTGAAATGGCCGCTGACGCGTCCTGATTCAGCCAGAAAGCTCAAGCCAGCCTGATCGCTGGCTTTTTTTTTGGTTATTTCACTGGCCTGAGCATGGGCACGACCCCGTGTAGGAGCCAGCTTGCTGGCGAAGGTCGTTAACGATGACGCGGGTGAACTGGATAAACGCGGCGCACTTGAGTCCATCGCCAGCAAGCTGGCTCCTTGCAGGAGCTGGCTTGCCAGCGATGGTCGTTAACGATAACGCGGGTAACCTGGATAAACGCAGCGCACTGGAGTCCATCGCCAGCAAGCTGGCTCCTACAGTTTCAGCGTGGGCACGACCCCTTGTGGGAGCTGGCTTACCAGCGATGGTCGTTAACGATAACGCGGGTGAACTGGATAAACGCGGCGCACTGGAGTCCATCGCCAGCAGGCTGACCCCTACAGTTTCAGCGTGGGCACGGCCCCTTGTGGGAGCTGGCTTGCCAGCGATGGTCGTTAACGATAACGCGGGTGAACTGGATAAACGCGGCGCACTGGAGTCCATCGCCAGCAGGCTGGCTCCTACAGTTTCAGCGTGGGCAGGGTCCCTTGGAGGAGCTGGCTTGCCAGCGATGGTCGTTAACGATAACGCGGGTGAACTGGATAAACGCGGCGCACTGGAGTCCATCGCCAGCAGGCTGGCTCCTACAGTTTCACCCGGGCACAAAAAACCCGCCAGAAGGCGGGTTTTCAGTGAACAGGACATCAGAGCAGGAAAATTGTCGCCAGCCCGAGGAAGATGAAAAAGCCTCCGCTGTCGGTCATGGCCGTAATCATCACACTGGCCCCCATCGCTGGATCACGCCCCATCTTCGCCAGGGTCATCGGAATCAAGACCCCCATCAATGCCGCCAGCAACAGGTTGAGCGTCATCGCGGCGGTCATCACCACGCCGAGCGACCAGCTGCCATACAGCAGATAGGCAACCACACCGATCACCCCACCCCATATCACGCCATTGATCAAGGCGACTGCCAACTCCTTGCGCATCAGGCGCGAGGTATTGCCCGTGCTCACCTGGTCCAGCGCCATGGCCCGAACAATCATGGTGATGGTCTGGTTGCCCGAGTTACCACCGATCCCCGCCACGATCGGCATCAACGCAGCCAGCGCCACGAGCTTCTCGATCGACCCCTCGAACAAACCAATGACCCGGGAAGCCACGAACGCGGTAATCAGGTTGATCGCCAGCCAGGCCCAGCGGTTACGCAGGGATTTCCAGACCGACGCAAAAATGTCTTCTTCTTCACGCAGACCCGCCATGTTGAGAACTTCGCTTTCGCTCTCTTCACGGATCAGGTCGACCATTTCATCGATGGTCAGACGACCGATCAGCTTGCCGTTCTTGTCGACCACGGGCGCGGAGATCAAGTCGTAACGTTCAAACGCCTGAGCGGCATCGTAGGCGTCTTCGTCCGGATGGAAACTCACCGGATCGCTGGCCATCACCTCGGAAACCTGTTTGTCCGGATCGTTGACCAGCAATCGCTTGATCGGCAACACGCCCTTGAGGACGCCGTCGTAATCGACCACGAACAGCTTGTCGGTGTGGCCCGGCAGCTCCTTGAGACGACGCAGATAACGCAGGACCACTTCAAGGCTGACATCCTCGCGGATGGTCACCATCTCGAAGTCCATCAACGCACCGACCTGCTCCTCGTCGTAGGACAGTGCCGAACGCACACGCTCGCGTTGTTGCTGGTCGAGGGTCTCCATGAGCTCATGGACGACGTCTCGCGGCAGCTCGGAGGCCAGGTCAGCGAGTTCGTCGGCATCCATGTCCTTGGCGGCCGCCAGGAGCTCGTGATCGTCCATGTCGGCGATCAGCGATTCACGGACCGAATCGGATACTTCAAGGAGGATGTCGCCGTCGCGATCGGCCTTGACCAATTGCCAGAGCGTCAGACGATCGTCCAGCGGCAAGGCTTCAAGGATGTAGGCGACGTCGGCGGAGTGCAGGTCATCGAGCTTGCGTTGCAACTCGACGAGGTTCTGCCGGTGGACCAGGTTCTCGACCCGGTCATGATGCGGGCCTTCCTGGCGGTGAGTCAGGTCTTCTACCACTCGCTGGCGCTGCAGCAACTCAACCACCTGAGCCAGGCGATCCTGCAAGCTTTCCTGCGCTTTCTTTACTTCAACTTCGGACATAGGCGAACTCCACTCCCAGCAGCGGGGCACGCCGGAAGGATCAATCAGTCAATTCATGATTGGTAAAACGGGGTACTGAGTAACTACTGGGTAAGTCCATGGAGGTATTCCACAAGCCCCGGCGGGGCTGACGGGCGCAATGATACACCGCCTGACGGTTTTAAACGTTAAAAAATCTTGGCTGAAACAAGCGCTTGCACAACAAACCTGAGCATTGTCCTGATCCGTGAAAGTGCGACGACGTATTCTGAAAAGAAAACACACGCCGCTTCGAAAATTGTAGCCGCTACCCTTGAAAAGGAACGTCATGGAGGACGCCTGATGCCACCATCTTCACAATTCTTCTTGCTGCTCAGCCTGCTCAGCCCCCTGCCCTTGGCACTCGCCACCAGCGTTCACCGCTGCGAGGCGGCCAATGGGCGCATCACCTTCACCACACTGAGTTGTGCCGCAGGAGAAAGCGTTTCACTTCAGGATGTCCGTGCGTTTACACCCGGCAGCACGATGGCGCTTTTGCCGCCAGCCGAACCCCGTGAAACATCAGGAATGAAAATCCAAAGGAAAGAGCCGACCGTGGTCGGTCAAGCGCAGGACAAGTGCGGAAACCTGATCACTGCCAGGCAGCGCCGGGAGGCGATCCTCCATCAGCGAGTGATCGCCGGCATGACCCAGCAAGACGTCGAAAGCGCTCTCGGCAAGCCGGACAGGATCAGTATTCGCAATTCAGCCACGAGCTACCGTTACGACACTCTACGAGGTCGTAGCGCAAACGTAGAGTTCGATGAGAAGGGATGCACGAAAGAAAAAGCCAAATCCCGGACGGCAAAAAGCCCGCATTAAATGCGGGCTTTCTGTTGTATGGTGCACTCGACAGGATTCGAACCTGTGACCGCTCGGTTCGTAGCCGAGTACTCTATCCAGCTGAGCTACGAGTGCAATTTGTGTTTTTAGACCAGATCACAACTGGTTGAAGCCAAGTCATTCACATTACTGCAGATGACTCTTAAATGGTGCACTCGACAGGATTCGAACCTGTGACCGCTCGGTTCGTAGCCGAGTACTCTATCCAGCTGAGCTACGAGTGCATTTGTTGCCGCGCATTATAGGCCGTCTAATCTCTATGTCAAACACTTTTTCTAGTAATTTCAACAACTTACCGAAAAAGCCAGATTACAACGTACTAAGCAAATAATGGCGGAGAACGGGGGATTCGAACCCCCGACACCCTTTTGAGGTGTACTCCCTTAGCAGGGGAGCGCCTTCGGCCACTCGGCCAGCTCTCCGCAACACGGGGCGTATATTAACCAGCTTCTTCCCCGTTTGCAAACATAAAAAACGATAAAAATTAATGGCTTGGTTCTTCGTCCTTCTCTTTCTTGATACGCAGGTAAATTTCTTCCCGGTGAACAGCTACCTCTTTGGGGGCATTAACACCGATGCGCACTTGATTTCCTTTGACGCCGAGCACGGTCACGGTGATTTCGCCATCACCGATAATCAGGCTTTCTGCACACCGACGAGTCAGAATCAGCATACCTTTCTCCTCACGCATTTCATTTCAGGGACAACAGTCTGCAAAAAAAAGGCAATCGACCTACAACCAAAACGGTCGAAGTCCTACATGCCTGAGTATTGACCAGCGCGAGCAAAAGAACAGCCAACGGGTCGCGCCTTTCAAAAAAACAAAAGGCGCGGTCAGACCGCGCCTTCCGGCAAACGCATCACTCGCCCTGGCGGGCCGGTGCGTCCAGTTCGAAAGCCGTGTGCAGAGCGCGCACAGCCAATTCCAGGTACTTCTCTTCGATCACTACGGAGACTTTGATTTCCGAGGTCGAGATCATCTGGATGTTGATGCTTTCCTTGGCCAGGGATTCGAACATGCGGCTGGCCACGCCTGCGTGAGAGCGCATGCCGACGCCGACGATCGAGACCTTGGCGATCTTGGTGTCGCCCACGACTTCACGGGCACCCAGCTCGCCAGCGGTTTTTTCCAGCACGGCTTGCGCTGCCTGGTAGTCGTTACGGTGCACGGTGAAGGTGAAGTCGGTGGTGTTATCGTGCGCGACGTTCTGCACGATCATGTCGACTTCGATGTTCGCGGCACTGATCGGGCCGAGAATCTTGAAGGCAACGCCCGGGATGTCTGGCACGCCACGGATGGTCAGCTTGGCTTCATCGCGGTTGAAAGCGATACCGGAAATGATCGGCTGTTCCATGGTTTCCTCTTCATCAATAGTAATGAGGGTGCCCGGACCCTCCTTGAAGCTGTGCAGTACGCGCAGCGGAACGTTGTACTTGCCGGCGAACTCGACCGCGCGGATCTGCAGCACCTTGGAACCGAGGCTGGCCATTTCCAGCATCTCTTCGAAGGTGATCTTGTCCAGGCGCTGAGCCACGGACACCACACGCGGATCGGTGGTGTAGACGCCGTCGACGTCGGTGTAGATCTGGCATTCGTCAGCCTTCAGGGCCGCCGCCAGCGCCACGCCGGTGGTGTCGGAACCGCCACGACCGAGGGTGGTGATGTTGCCGTGCTCGTCGACGCCCTGGAAACCGGCGACAACCACCACACGACCTGCCTTCAGGTCACCACGAATCTTCTGGTCATCAATCTGCAAGATACGCGCTTTATTGTGCGCGCTATCCGTCAGAATCCGCACCTGGTTGCCGGTGTACGACACCGCCGGCACGCCGCGCTTGATCAGCGCCATGGCCAACAGGGCAATCGTCACCTGCTCACCGGTGGAGACGATCACGTCCAGCTCGCGCGGAACCGGTTGGCCGTCGCCACTGATTTGCTTGGCCAGATCGATCAGACGGTTGGTTTCGCCGCTCATTGCAGACAGCACAACCACCAGGTCATCGCCGGCATCGCGGAATTTCTTAACCTTGTCGGCGACCTGCTCGATTCTCTCGACAGTGCCGACCGAGGTGCCTCCAAATTTCTGTACGATCAAAGCCATTTCAAAGCCGCCTCTGCCCATGAAGGGCGCCCAAATAATCACTCAAACAGCGTTGCGGCCCGCCACTAGACTACGAGCCGCAAGCACTGCCTTATAGACCCTGCTCTACAAACGGAACGGTCAGCGCCAGTGCCGCATCCAGTGCGCCAGCGTCGGTACCGCCGCCTTGCGCCATGTCTGGACGACCACCGCCCTTCCCGCCCACTGCCGCAGCGGCTTGCTTCATCAAATCACCGGCTTTGAGTTGGCCAGTCAGGTCTTTGGTTACGCCTGCAACCAGAACGACCTTTTCCTCATGGACACTGCCGAGCAGGATCACTGCGCGGCCGAGTTTGTTTTTCAGTTGATCGACCAGCGCCAGCAGCGCCTTGCCATCCTGACCGTCCAGACGCACGGCCAGCACTTTCACACCCTTGACGTCCTGCGCCTGGGCCGACAGATCGTCGCCCGCGGCACTGGCTGCCTTGGCTTGCAACTGCTCGAGTTGCTTCTCCAGCAGACGGTTGCGCTCCAGCACAGCCGACAGCTTGTCGATCAGGTTATCGCGACTGCCCTTGACCAGGCTCGCCGCTTCCTTGAGTTGTTCTTCCGCCGCGTTCAAGTAAGCCAGTGCCGCAGCACCGGTGACGGCTTCAATACGACGCACACCCGATGCCACACCGCCTTCGCTGATGATTTTCAGCAGGCCGATGTCGCCGGTACGGTTGGCGTGGATACCGCCGCACAGCTCGACGGAGAAATCGCCCATGCTCAGTACGCGCACGCTATCGCCGTACTTCTCGCCGAACAGCGCCATGGCGCCTTTCTGCTTGGCGGTTTCGATATCGGTTTCTTCGGTTTCAACCTCGGAATTCTTGCGAATCTCAGCGTTGACGATCTCTTCCAGCGCTTTCAGTTGCTCAGGCTTGATCGCTTCAAAGTGGCTGAAGTCAAAACGCAGACGCTGACTGTCGACCAGCGAACCTTTCTGCTGGACGTGGTCGCCCAGTACCTGGCGCAATGCGGCGTGCAGCAAGTGAGTCGCCGAGTGATTCAGCGAAGTCGCGTGACGCACTTCGGCGTCGACATGAGTCTCCACCGGAGCACCTACGATCAGGCTGCCCGAATCCAGCACGCCGTGGTGCAGGAACGCACCACCGGTCTTGGTGGTGTCGCGCACGTCGAAACGCGCAGCACCGGCCTGCAGGAAGCCGCAATCACCGATCTGGCCACCGGACTCCGCATAGAACGGCGTCTGATCGAGGACGATGACGCCCTCTTCGCCTTCGCTCAGTACGTCAACCGATTGCCCGTCCTTATAGAGAGCAACGATTTTGGCGGAACCGCTGTGAGCGGTGTAACCGGTGAACTCGGTGTCCACATCGACCTTGACCAGGCTGTTGTAGTCCATGCCGAAGGAGCTGGCGGAACGGGCACGGACGCGCTGGGCTTCCATCTCACGCTCGAAACCTTCTTCGTCGATGGTCAGGCTGCGCTCGCGAGCGATGTCGCCGGTCAGGTCCATCGGGAAACCGTAGGTGTCGTAGAGTTTGAACACCACGTCGCCCGGCACCACGTCGCCTTTGAGTTCAGCCAGATCCTGCTCGAGGATCTTCAGGCCCTGCTCCAGGGTCTTGGCGAATTGCTCTTCTTCGGCCTTCAGCACGCGTTCGATGTGTGCCTGCTGGGATTTCAGTTCAGGGAAGGCCTCGCCCATCTCGGCGACCAGGGCCGCGACGATCTGGTAGAAGAAGCTGCCCTTGGCGCCCAGCTTGTTACCGTGACGGCAGGCGCGACGGATGATCCGGCGCAGCACGTAGCCGCGGCCTTCGTTGGACGGCAGCACGCCGTCGGCGATCAGGAAACCGCAGGAACGGATGTGGTCAGCCACGACTTTCAGCGAAGCCTGGGCGTCGTTGGTGCAGCCGATGGCCTTGGCCGACGCGCTCAGCAGGCTCTGGAACAGGTCGATTTCATAGTTCGAGTGAACGTGCTGCAGCACGGCACTGATCCGCTCAAGACCCATGCCGGTGTCCACCGACGGCGCTGGCAGCGGGTGCAACACGCCATCGGCGGTGCGGTTGAACTGCATGAACACGTTGTTCCAGATCTCGATGTAACGGTCGCCGTCTTCTTCCGGCGAGCCCGGTGGGCCGCCCCAGATGTCAGCGCCGTGATCGTAGAAAATCTCGGTGCAAGGACCGCACGGGCCGGTATCGCCCATGGTCCAGAAGTTGTCGGAAGCGTATGGCGCGCCCTTGTTGTCGCCGATGCGCACCATGCGCTCGGCCGGAACGCCGATTTCCTTGGTCCAGATGTCGTACGCCTCGTCATCGCTGGCGTAGACGGTGACCCAGAGCTTTTCCTTCGGCAGGTTCAGCCACTTGTCGGAAGTCAGGAAGTTCCAGGCGTAGCTGATGGCATCACGCTTGAAATAATCGCCAAAGCTGAAGTTACCCAGCATTTCGAAGAAGGTGTGGTGACGAGCGGTATAACCGACGTTTTCCAGGTCGTTGTGCTTGCCGCCGGCGCGCACGCATTTCTGGCTGCTGACCGCGCGGGTGTACGCGCGTTTTTCCTGGCCCAGGAAGCAGTCCTTGAACTGGTTCATCCCCGCGTTGGTGAACAGCAGGGTTGGGTCGTTGCCCGGAATCAAAGAGCTGGAGGCTACACGGGTGTGTCCTTGCTCTTCGAAGAAGCGAAGGAAGGCTTCACGGATTTCTGCGCTTTTCATTAGGTTCTTCCACGGAGGCTGCGGCCAAAGGCCTGTTCGAAACGTCAACAGACGAAGCGACGGCAAAGGGCCGCATTATATCGGCCCTGCGCGCGGGGTACAGCGTGTTTATACGATAGAAACAGTCAATTGGAGCCTAACGCTATCACTTGCGCGAAAAGTCGACGAATGTCGCGACGACTTGCTCGATTTGCGCACGGTTGACGTCCATGTGCGTGACCATGCGCAGACGCGCGGCCGCACTGAGCTTGATCCCGCGCTCGGCGGCAAAGGCCTTGAGCGCTTCGGCCTGGTCGCCCATTTGCACATATACCATATTGGTCTGCACCGGCTCGACCTCGAAGCCCGCCGTACGCAGGCCTGCGGCCAGCACTTGCGCGTTGGCATGGTCATCGGCCAGGCGCTGAACGTTGTGATCCAGCGCATACAGGCCGGCCGCCGCGAGAATACCGGCCTGACGCATGCCGCCACCGACCATCTTGCGCAGGCGCCGGGCCTTGCCGATCAGTTCGACCGAGCCGCACAGCACCGAACCGACCGGTGCGCCCAGCCCTTTGGACAGGCACACCGAGACCGAATCGAAATACCGGGTGATTTCCCGGGCATCCACACCCAGCTTCACTGCCGCGTTGTACAGGCGTGCGCCGTCCAGGTGCAGCTGCAAACCCTGCTCGCGGGTAAAACTGCGCGCCCGGGCCAGGTATTCCAGCGGCAGGACCTTGCCCTGCATGGTGTTTTCCAGCGCCAGCAAGCGGGTGCGGGCGAAGTGGAAGTCGTCCGGTTTGATCGCCGCCGCTACCTGTGCCAGGTCCAGCGAGCCATCGGCCTGCACTTCCAGCGGCTGCGGCTGGATCGAGCCGAGCACCGCTGCGCCGCCACCTTCGTACTTATAGGTGTGGGCCTGCTGGCCGACGATGTACTCGTCACCGCGCTCGCAGTGGGCCATCAACCCCAGCAGATTGCTCATGGTCCCGGTCGGCACGAACAGCGCCGCGGCAAAACCCAGACGCTTGGCCAGTTCGGCTTCCAGATGATTGACCGTCGGATCTTCGCCATACACGTCGTCGCCGGTGGCGGCTTTGGCCATCGCGTCCAGCATGCCGGCGCAAGGTTGGGTGACGGTGTCGCTGCGAAGATCGATAACGCTCATGAATCTGGCCTCGGTAAGCAGGGGAAATCCCTTTCAGGAAAGAATTACTGCGGGCATGGCGACGATTAATCAACCCTTGCGTAGGAAAAGGCCGATTAAAACAACGGAAAAGTCGATGACAATCATCCAAAAGGGGTCATGCGCATATCGGAAATATGTGATAAAAACGCTGCGCCGCCAAACATTCCGGCGGCAAAAACGTTCTCAGGGCGGGGTGCAACTCCCCACCGGCGGTAATTGCGCGCAATGCGCATAGCCCGCGAGCGCTTGATGGCAGCACGGCTTCGGCGGTGCCTGACAGCAAGGTCAGCAGACCCGGTGTGATCCCGGGGCCGACGGTCATAGTCCGGATGAAGAGAGAACGGGATTGACACCAAAGGGCCGACCGCCGGCATTCATGCGAGCGTGCGTACCCTCAGATCCCCTTCGATTCATAACGCCCTGTTTTTCACACAAACAGGAGTCAGAACATGCAACCCACCGCAATTGACAGCAAAAGCAAACACCATCACGGCGAGCGCGTCGCGTTCATCCAGGCCTGCTGGCACAAGGAGATCGTCGATCAGAGCCGTAAAGGTTTCCTCGCCGAAATGATTGCCCAGGGTTATCAGGAATCCGACATCGACTTCTTCGAAGTCGGCGGCGCCTTCGAAATGCCCCTGCACGCCAAGTTGCTGGCCAAGACCGGTCGTTATGCCGGCATCGTCGCGGCCGCCCTGGTGGTGGACGGCGGAATCTACCGTCACGAGTTCGTCGCCCAGTCGGTGGTCAGCGGCCTGATGCAGGTTCAACTGGAAACCGAAGTGCCGGTGTTCTCGGTGTCCCTGACCCCGCACCACTTCCATGCCGGCGAAGAGCACCAGAAATTCTTCTTCGAGCATTTCGTGCATAAAGGCCAGGAAGCGGCGAAGACCTGTGCGGATACGCTGATGAAAATCCGTGCGCTGCGCCGCACTGAACCGCGCGCGGTAGCGGTCTAACACCGCTACCCCCTGTAGGAGCGAGCTTGCTCGCGATGGTCGTCAACGATAACGCTGGGTATCTGATACCCCGCGGCGTTCTCAAGTCCATCGCGAGCAAGCTCGCTCCTACAGGGGTTATCAGATCAGGCCAGGTTTTCGTCGGTGGTCGGCACGACCAGGATGCCGGCACGCAAGCCATTCTTCACCCTGGGGTTCGGGAAGATGATCCGGGCGCCCTCCTCCTCGATGATCCAGCGGGTGTTGGCAATGTCTTCCGCCAGCAGGTAACCCACTTCCAGCTCCGAGAAGTTCTCGACGTCCGCCGGCAGGTTCAGGCGGAAACTGTCGCTGTGCTTGATGATTTCCCGCGCCACGCTGTACAGCTGCAAACCGTCCAGTGCCGCTTCAGTCAGTTCCGGCTCGGTGCCTTCGATGATCTGCTTGAGGCGCGCCTCCAGCAGCGAGACGTTGACCCCGGAGTTCTGTCCGAACGGCCGCGCCTTGCCCAATTCCAGGGTGAAGGCCTCGGCACCGAGCTTGTCGTAGGTGTAGGCGCTGAACACGATGGACGGCTTGTTCTGCAGCAACACCGCTTCCATGCCGGCGGCACGCAGGCGCGCCAGTTCCTGACGCGAATGCTGGCGGTCTTCTTTCCACGGGTACAGGGCGAACTGCTCGATTTTCGAGCCACGAATCGCCGTGTGCAGGTCGTAGTGCAAGCGCTGACGGTCTGGCAGGCTGAAGAAGCTGGCCGCCAAACGCTCCAGCTCGCAGGCGCGCAGGGCTTCGGAGCCGCTGCTTTGTTCGTGACGGCCGTTGAACAGCCGATTGACGTCCTGCTCGACAAAGCGCTCGCCTTTGCGAATCGCTTCGGGGTTGCCGAACAGGAACAGAATACGTGCGCGCGGCTTCAGGTCGCCGCGGGCAATGTCGTGCAACAGGCGATCGAGCAACTCGATCGGCGCTGTTTCGTTGCCGTGGATCCCCGCCGACAGCAGCAGGTCCAGGCCATTGTCACGCGCTTCAGGTGGCCGGACTTCCAGCGCACCTTCGCTCAACCAGCGCATGCGCACGCCTTCGACAGTCAGTTGAGTCTTCTCCGCCGGTTCGCGGCCGGCGAGGGTCAGTTCAAGCAGTTTGCCGAGGGCGAGCATAGAGCGGTTTCCTTAGTGATCGTGGTTGCAGTCCGGGCCGTGAACGTGGTCCTCATCGTCGGTGAGGTCAGCCGGCTCCATCTCCAGTTGCAGACTTACCAGATTAGTCGCCAATGGGCGCAGCAGCAGGTTGGCGTACTCGGCATCGCCTTCTTCGACGTCCACGCCGATCAGCAACTGGCCACGGCCGTCCTGCTGGATCCACAGCTCTTTGCCTTGCCACAGGACCGCGACGCGGGTGCAGGACGTCTCCAGTTGCGTGCCGTCGGTGTCTTCAAGGATCAGCTGCAGGGTATCGCTCATGTCTTTACGCTCTCGTTTGAGATGAAGCGACGCGCTGCCATCCGGGGCAGCGCGTCGTCGATCAATTGATCTGGAATGGATAAACCGCGCCCAGTTTAAGGATTTGCGTCAGTTCATCCAGTGCCGTCCGGCACTCAAGCAGCAATTGCGGGTCCGCCAGATCGTTTTCGGTCATGCGGTCGCGGTAGTGCTTCTCGACCCATTCGGTCAGTGTGCCGTACAACGGTGCCGTCATGATAACCCCTGGGTTGACGGCCGCCAGTTCGGTTTCGTTGAGTGCGACGCGCAACCGCAGGCAAGCCGGGCCACCGCCGTTCTGCATGCTCTGCTTGAGATCGAAGACTTTCACTTCGCGGATCAGCCCGCCGGAGCTGGTCAAACCCTGCAAGTATTGCCATACACGCTCGTTGCCACGGCATTCTTCCGGCACGATCAACAGCATGGAGCCGTCAGGACGCGACAGCAGCTGGCTATTGAACAGGTAGGAACGAACGGCATCTTCCACACTTACTGCGGAACGCGGTACGCAGACTGACTGAAATTTCCCACCGACCTTGGCGAGTTTGCTCTGCAGCTCGGCCAGCATCTGCTCGGTCTCGAGGAACGCGTCCTCGTGATAGAACAGCACTTCACCGTTGCCGACGGCAATCACGTCGTTGTGGAACACGCCCTGATCGATCACCGACGGGTTCTGCTGGGCGTAGACCACTCCGTCATCGCTCAAGCCGTGCAAACGGGCAACGGCCTGGGACGCTTCGAGGGTCTGGCGCGCCGGGTACTTCTGCGGAGCCGGGTAGCGGGTGTCGAACGCGCTGCGGCCGAACACGAAAAACTCGACGCCGGCTTCGCCGTATTCACGGCAGAAACGCGTGTGGTTGGCCGCACCTTCGTCACCGAACTGCGCCACGGCCGGCAAGGCGGCATGGTGGGCGAAGTGTTTCTGGTCAGCGAACATCGCACCCAGCACGCGGCTGGTGGTCGGGTGTTCGATGCTGCGGTGATATTTGCAGTTGAGGTTGGCAGCGGTGAAATGCACGCGGCCGTCAGCGGTGTCGGCGCTCGGGCTGACGGTGGCGGCGTTGGCCACCCACATGCTCGAGGCCGAGCAACTGGCCACCAGCAGCGGCATCGCGTCTTTGGCAGCGCGCTCGATCACTTGAGCGTCGGTGCCGCCAAAGCCCAGGCGACGCAGCGCGGCCACATCCGGGCGCTCCTGCGGTGCCAGCACGCCTTGCTGGAAACCCATTTCCATCAGCGCTTTCATCTTCGCCAGGCCTTGCAGCGCCGCTTCCTTGGGGTTGGAAGACTGCTGGCTGTTGCTCTGGGACGCGACGTTGCCGTAGGACAGGCCGCCGTAGTTATGGGTCGGCCCCACTAGACCGTCAAAATTGACTTCATAGGATTTCATCAGCGAGGCTCCACGAGAATCTGTTGTTATAGGCTTCAGTAACTAGATTTGAGACCGAGGCGCGGCCTTCGCGAGCAGGCTCGCTCCCACAGGGAAATGCATTCCAATGTGGGAGCGAGCCTGCTCGCGAATGGGCATCACGCCATCTTCACGCCTGGCGTCAGGGCCGCAGGCAACACCAGGCTCGGCGTTTCCAGCGAGGCCACCGGGTACGCGCAGTAATCCGCCGCGTAATAGGCACTGGCGCGATGGTTGCCCGAGGCGCCGACGCCACCGAATGGCGCGCTGCTCGCGGCACCGGTCAGCTGCTTGTTCCAGTTGACGATACCGGCACGGCTTTCCAGCCAGAACTGCTGGTAACGCGCTTCGGAATCCGACAACAGGCCAGCGGCCAAGCCGTACGCGGTGTCGTTGGCTTCAGCGATCGCCGCTTCAAAATCAGCGTAGCGGATCACTTGCAGCAACGGGCCGAACAGCTCTTCGTCAGGACGATCGGCGACGGCGGTCACATCCAGAATGCCGGGGGTCAGCAAGGCCGATTGAGTCTGAGGCTGGGTCATTTCCAGCAGCGCCACGGCGCCATTGGCCAACAGGTGTTGCTGGGCATCCATCAGCGCTTTTGCTGCGCCGAGGGAAACCACCGAGCCCATGAACGGCGCCGGCTGTTGATCGAAGGCACCGACTTCAATAGTCGCGCTGACCGCTACAAGGCGCGCCAGCAGCGAGTCGCCCCAGGCGCCCTGCGGCACCAGCAAGCGGCGGGCACAGGTGCAACGCTGGCCAGCAGAAATGAATGCCGACTGAATGATGGTGTACACCGCGGCATCGAGGTCGGCGACCTGATCGACCACCAGCGGGTTGTTACCACCCATCTCCAGCGCGAGGATCTTGTCCGGACGACCGGCGAATTGCTGGTGCAGGTGGTTGCCGGTACGGCTGGAACCGGTGAAGAACAGGCCGTCGATGCCCGGGTTCGCCGCCA
Organism: Pseudomonas laurylsulfatiphila; assembly: GCF_002934665.1. Taxonomy (GTDB): domain Bacteria; phylum Pseudomonadota; class Gammaproteobacteria; order Pseudomonadales; family Pseudomonadaceae; genus Aquipseudomonas; species Aquipseudomonas laurylsulfatiphila. The sequence goes on from NZ_NIRS01000003.1 coordinate 412,792, forward strand.
GGGCGATACCGGTTTCGCGAGCGCCTTGCAGCAGGTTCAACACGCCCGCCGGCAGACCGGCCTCGATCCAGCACTTGACCGTCAGTTCGGCCACTTTCGGTGTCAGTTCGCTTGGCTTGAACAGCACGCTGTTACCCGCCAGCAGTGCCGGCACGATGTGGCCGTTCGGCAAGTGGCCCGGGAAATTGTAAGGACCAAATACCGCGACTACACCGTGAGGCTTGTGGCGCAGCACAGCGGTGGCGTCGCCCAGCGGGCCGCTCTTCTCGCCGGTACGTTCGCGGTAGCTCTGTACCGAGATGGCGATCTTGTTGACCATGCTGGTGACTTCGGTCGCCGCTTCCCACAGGGGTTTGCCGGTTTCTTCGCCGATGGTGCGGGCCAGTTCGTCCGCATGATTCTTCAGCGCGGCAGCAAAGGCCTCCAGCACCGAGATACGCTCTTCCAGGGTACGCCGCGCCCAGCCCGGGAACGCCTGACGCGCCGCCTGCACAGCCGACTCGACCTGAGCGGCGGTGGCACCGACGCCGGACCACAGCACCTGCTGGGTCACCGGGTTCAGCGATTCGAAGGCTTCGCCCTGACCGGTCAGCCATTCACCTGCGATGTAAAGCGACTTCATTATTTCGACTCCCGAGCTGCGGACAACGCCACGGCGCGCACTTGATCGCCAGCGTTGAGTTGAAGACGTTTGGCGGTCTGCTGATCGACCACCAGGGTGCCGGCGGCCAGACGTGCCGGCGCAGCAGTGATGCGGCAGTCTTCGCGCTTGCGGTTGTGGATGATGAATGGTGTGGCGTCGTCACCCGGCGTGCCGACGGCCAGCACCAGCGCCTGGCTGTCGCGAACTGCACGGATCTTGCCGGTTTCGCACTCGATGGCCGGGCCTGCGTCGAAGATGTCGACGTAGCCCTGGTAGCTGAAACCTTCGCTCTTGAGCATGGCCAGCGCCGGTTCGGTGTCCGGGTGAACCTGACCGATCACGTTGCGCGCATCCGGTGACAGGAAGCAGGTGTACAGCGGGAATTTCGGCATCAGTTCGGCGATGAACGCCTTGTTGCCCACACCGGTCAGGTAATCGGCCTGGCTGAATTCCATCTTGAAGAAGTGACGCCCCAGGCTTTCCCAGAACGGCGAACGCCCGGCTTCGTCGGAAACACCGCGCATTTCGGCAATGATCTTGTTGCCGAACAGTTGCGGGAATTCGGCGATGAACAGCATCCGCGCCTTGGACAGCATGCGACCGTTGAGACCGCTGCGGTAATCGGCGTGCAGGAACAACGAGCACAGCTCCGAGTTGCCGGTCAGGTCGTTGGCCAGGAACAGCGTCGGGATTTCGCGATAGATGTTCAGCTCTTGGGAAGCGCTGACCGTCAGACCGACCCGGAAGTTGTACCAGGGCTCACGCAGGCCGACGGCGCCGGCAATGGCGGAAATGCCCACCACGCGTCCGTCGTCGTCTTCGAGCACGAACAGGTAGTCCGCGTCGCCCCGCCCGGCTTCGCCGCGAAAGGTCTTCTCGGCCCAGCCGACCCGATGGGCCAGACGTTCTTCGTTGGCCGGCAAGGTAGTCAGGCCGGTGCCGGTGCTGCGGGCCAGGTCGATCAGAGCGGGTAAATCGCTGCTGCGTACGGGACGAACGATCATGCTATCTCCTCAAACGGGCCGCTTGCGCCACCCGTGAAACTCGCTGCTTTACTAAGCATTCACTCTTTATAGGCATAGCAGCAGGCGTTAAACCGCCACCAGGCGCACGCTGGCACCTTCACCGACGCCCAGGGCTTCGGCCGCTTCCAGATCCAGGGTCACCGGTTTACCCGGCGCGTAGTCAAGCTCGAGCATGACTGCGCGGTAGTCCTGCAACTGGGCGTTGGCCACCAGGTACTGGCGACCGACACCTTTGACCGGTTCGCCGATCTTCACCGGCACTACGCGGCTCTGGGCGATCGAACGGATCCCCGAGACGCGGGCATGCAGGGTCGGGCCGCCGTCGAAAATGTCGATGTAGTGATCGGTCTCGAAGCCTTCGCGCATCAGGATGTCGAAGGTGATCTGCGCCCGCGGGTGCACCTGGCCCATCGCTTCTTGCGCGGAGTCCGGCAGCAGGGGCACATAGATCGGGTAATGCGGCATCAGTTCGGCGAGGAACGTTCGGCTCTTGAGGCCGCACAGACGCTCGGCTTCAGCGTAGTTGAGGTCGAAAAAGTTACGCCCGATGGCATCCCAGAATGGCGAGTCGCCGTTTTCATCGCTGTAACCGACGATCTCGGTCACCACGGAATCGGCAAAACGCTCCGGATGGCTAGCCACGAACAACAAGCGGCCACGGGAGTTGAGCTCCGACCACGGCGAACCCACCAGATCGCGCTGCACGTAGAAACTGGTCAGCAAGCTGTTGCCGGTCAGGTCGTGGCACTGGGAGAGCACGTGAATCTTGTTGTGAATCTTCAGCTCGCGAGAAGCGTGCACGAAGGTTTCGTTGCGAAAGCTGTAGAACGGCTCGGAGTAACCGGCCGACGCCACAATGGCCGAACAACCGACCAGCTTGCCGGTGGCGGAGTCTTCGAGGACGAAGAAATAGCTTTCCTCACCGTTGAAGCTCACTTCGGCGGCGAACGAGGCTTCGCTTGCCGCGATCTTGTCGCTCAGGCGCTCAACGTCATCCGGCAAGGAAGTGACACCAATCGGACTGTCCGCAGCCAGACGCTGTACCTCGCCCAGATCAGCCATTTGCGCGGGGCGCATCACCAGCATGGTGTCACTCCTTTCTCTTATAAATTCACAGAAAAAACGCCGGACACTGTGGGAGCGAGCCTGCTCGCGAAAGCGGTGTATCAGTCAGCAGAGATGTTGACTGACACGCCCTCTTCGCGAGCAGGCTCGCCCCCACAATGGAACAAGCCCGGCATCAAAATTGGGTTCGACGCCTGAAAGGTCAGGCGCCGAAGGGTCTATCAGGCTTGCGTCAGTTTTGCCGCGGCGCGTTCGAAGCGGTCCAGGCCGGCATCGATATCGGCGTCTTCCACCACCAGGCTTGGCGCGAAACGCACCACGTCCGGACCGGCTTGCAGGACCATCAGGCCTTCTTTTTCAGCGGCGTTGAAGATGTCCTTGGCCTTGCCTTTCCAGGCATCGCTCAACACGCAGCCGATCAACAAACCCATGCCACGGACCTTGGTGAACAGGCCGTATTTTTCGCCGATCTGCTCAAGGCGCGCCTTGAACTTGTCGTGCTTGGCGTTGACGCCGGCCAGCACTTCAGGGGTGTTGATCACGTCGATCACAGCTTCCGCGACCGCACACGCCAGCGGGTTGCCGCCGTAGGTGGTGCCGTGGGTGCCGACGACCAGGTGCTTGGCCAGGTCTTCGGTGGTCAACATGGCAGCGATCGGGAAACCACCGCCCAGGCTCTTGGCGCTGGTCAGGATGTCCGGAGTCACGCCGTAATGCTGGTAGGCGAACAGGTGGCCGGTACGGCCCATGCCGGTTTGCACTTCGTCGAAGATCAGCAATGCGTTGTGCGCGGTGCACAGTTCGCGGGCACCTTGCAGGTATTCGAGTTCAGCCGGGATGACACCGCTTTCGCCCTGGATCGGCTCCAGCACCACAGCGCATGTCTTGTCGGAAATGGCAGCTTTCAGCGCGGCCAGATCGTTGTACGGCACGTGGGTGATGCCGGTGATTTTCGGACCGAAGCCATCGGAGTACTTCGACTGGCCACCGACGTTCACGGTGAACAGGGTACGACCGTGGAAGCTGTTGAGCGCGGCGATGATCTCGTACTTCTCGCTGCCGAAACGGTCGAAACCGACACGACGGGCCAGCTTGAAGGCGGCCTCGTTGGCTTCGGCGCCGGAGTTGCAGAAGAAGGCGCGGTCGGCAAAGGTGGCGTCGACCAGCTTGTGCGCCAGGCGCAGGGCCGGCTCATTGGTGAACACGTTCGATACGTGCCACAGCTTGTTCGCCTGCTCGGTCAAGGCACCGACCAGCGCCGGATGCGCGTGGCCCAATACGTTAACGGCAATCCCGCCGGCGAAGTCGATCAGCTCGCGACCGGACTGGTCCCAGACGCGGGAACCGGCGCCACGCACAGGAATGAATGCGGCAGGCGCATAGTTGGGAACCATTACCTGATCGAAATCGGCGCGTTGTACCGCAGCGTGCTCAACGGACATCGGAGTCTCCTGAAGAGAAAACACTCGCCTGAAACTGGCGAGCGATGGGGGGATTGTAAGGACAGTTTTCAGCCCGGCCTTGCCGCCAAGCGACAACTTCTTATAGCGCAAACCCCGGATTTTCCCGGGTTTACGGCAATGCGACATATAGGGTCGCAAAGGCGCAGTTTAACTGGCGGCGGACGTTTGCGGCAGGTCGCTGTGTCGTAACCCATGCCGATTCCATGAATGCGGTAGATATGTACCGCGTGTCGTCTTCGATTACGGGTTTTCCTGACGGTCTATCAACCGCGAGGGTGGACCTATCCCCATGAATACCGAAAACCCCGACATCTCTGAGACTTTCAGGCCCGACGCGCATTACCAGCATCTGATGAACGTCATTGCGCCCTGGCTTCGCCAAACCACACCACGAAGGCGTGAAGCGCTGCGCAACATCAAGCCAGTGTTGCCCACCCGCATCAGGGATGCATCTAAAGCCCAGCACGCCGAACTCGGCCGACTCATTACCCTGCAGACGGTAAGCCAGAACCGGGTCGATCAGGCCCTGGCGAATCTGCTGAACCCCGCAGCCTTCGCCGAACCCATGCTCAAGGGCGCACTCAAGACACGTTTCGGCCTGGAAGCGGACGTCAGTAAAATCTTTCTGCGTCTGTACATTCCCGCGCACATACCCTGGCTGCGCCTGAAGTCCGGAGCCGCACGCACCTGGACCGTGTCGTTGCTGGACGCTGCGCTGCACAACTTCGAAAGCGCCGAAACCGAAGCCGACGCCTTTGAACCCGCCTCGACTTACATCACCGCGCCCTCTTCCACCGGGCAATTCAGCACCCTGCCACAGATTCTGGCGAAGATGCCCATCACGGCGTTCACCCAACTATGCCGCGACCTCGACATTGGCGAGCGCTATAAAAGATACTTGGAAGACAACCTTGGCATCAGCAACCCGGTGGCTGCGGCGATCCTGCAACCGAAAATTCGCGAAAGCCAAAAAACCGCACTGACCGCCGCCCTGCAGATGGCGCAGATGCAAAACCTGCTGTCCAGCGACGTTCATCAGCCGCTCCTTCGCCTGCTCTCCGATGGCCACGACCAATCCTGGCGATGCCATGAACTGACGATCATGAATGCCCGCCTGACCGGCATCGTGCTGTTCGCCCCGGAACTGGAGCGCGCCCGCGAAGCGGTCCGGGTAGTGGTCTACATTCCTGACGACCCCGAACATCCCATCAAGCAATACCCCTCATCGGCGGCATTCGCCAAGGAACTGAGCCAGCGCCTGCGGGCGCCCGACTATCAACAGTTTTTCAGTCGTTTTATCAATCATGAAGACCGCGGTTACTTCTTCGCCGAGCTGAACAATCGTCTCGACCCCATCACCTGGCAACCGGTCCCACCCGGCGATCCACGACCGACCTGGAGAGAAAACCCCAACCAGCGTCCCGACCTGCAAATGGCAGTAACGTCGATCAGAGGCGACCTGTGGGTTCATCTCTATCAACGCAAACTCGACAAGATCCTCAATGACGCGCGCGTGATCGCAGTATCGACGGCCACGGTCGACCGCAAGGCCCGATGGGCGTTATGGGACTCCTTCACGGAAATCGCCTCGGCACTGCTGAACATCGCAGCCTTCATTGCGTTACCGTTCGTCCCGTTCCTTGGCGAGCTGATGCTGGCTTACACGGCCTATCAGCTGCTGGATGACACCTTCGAAGGTGTTGTCGACTGGGCAGAAGGCCTGACCAACGAAGCCTTCGAACACTTCATGGGGATGGTTGAATCTGCAGTGCAACTGGGCACTTTCGCGGCAGGTGGCATGATCGCCGTCAGCGAATTTCGCGCGGTCCTGCCCCGGGAAGTCGTGCAATTCATCGACCGCTTCAACGCCGTGAAACGCCCCAATGGCGAAACCCGCTATTGGAAGCCCGACCTGATGCCTTACGAACAAACCGAAGCGATCCCCAACGACGCGAAACCCGACTCGATTGGACTGTACGCCCATCAAGGCAAAACCCTGCTGACACTGGACGACAGCCATTACTCCGTGGTCGAAGATCCGTTGACCGGGCACCATCGCATCCAGCACCCCACGCGTCCCGAAGCGTACCAACCCGCCCTGAGGCACAACGGAAAAGGGGCCTGGCACACCGAACTCGAGCAGCCACTGACCTGGGACCAGGCCACCCTGCTGCGGCGCCTCGGCCCAGACATGCAGCGTTTTTCCGAGCGCGAGCGCGAGCGCATCCTCAGCATCAGCGGCTGTCACGAAAACGCCTTGCGCAAGCTGCATGTCGACGCCGAACAGGTACCGCCGCTGCTGGCCGACACCCTCAAACGCTTCAAGATTGATCAGGACCTGCAGATCTTCATTGATCAAATCGGCAGCAATCGTGCGGACGATTACCGGAAGGCTGATCCGCTGATGCAACTGGAACTGCTCTGCGACTACGGTAGCTGGCCAGCGGACAAGGGGCTGCGACTGATCGACACAACAGGAGAAACCCTCTGGGAGCGCGGCATAGGCAACCGGGTCGTGGTGCAGATCAATCAAGCGCAACTGGACAATGGCGACCTGATTACCCCCCTGCTGCAACACCTCGACAGCACCGACGCACGCTCAGTGCGCCGCTACCTGACAACGCTTGCCGCCGACAAACGGGAAACCCTCTTCAGCCAGCGCTACCGCAAAATCGAACAAGGTGCGCGCCCCTTGGTCCAGCGCATTATCGACAGCGAACTCGGGTTGCCAACCAGCCTCGCCGAAGCACTGCTCGACAGCGCCAGTGCCGCCGAACGCGAGCAACTGGAGCGTGGAACATTGTCCAAACGCCTCACGGAACTGGCACAGGAGGCCGGCCTGCAGGTGCGCGTCACTCGCGCTTATGAAGGGCTCTACCTGTACTCGACGCGCAACCATCTCGACACCGATCGCCTGGCGTTACACACCCTGGAACGCTTGCCTGGCTGGTCGGGACAACTGCGCCTGGAAATCCGTCAATACACCCACACTGGACCGCTGATCGACAGCATTGGCGAGCCGGATGCACCCGGGCGCAAGGTGCTGGTGCTGACCGATGAAGGGGCTTATCAGGCCTACGACGACGCCGGTGAACAGCTCAGTAACACCGACTCCCTCTATTTCAGCCTGTTACAGGCACTGCCCGACAGCGAGCGAATCGCCCTGAACCTCAACATCGGTGAGGGCGAAAAGCTCAAGCAGCTGATTCGCACCCACGCTCTCACTCGCGAAACATTGCGTGCGCTGCTGGCGCAACGGCCGAATCTCAAGCCTTCCTACGACCCGGCGGTGATGCGTTTGCTGGGTGGGGGCGATGGTTATCACCGGATGCCGGCCAATACCCCTTCATTACAAAGCCACATCTTTCGGCTGTTTCCCCATCTGACCCCAGAGGAACTGCAAGCCTTTGCCGCACGATTGCAAGGCAACCCCGGCGGACCACGCGCAGAACTCCAGCGCCTGTTTTATCAACACGCGCAATTGGTTGAGCAATTGAGCACCTGGCGCGACGAGATCCCGCTGTATGTTCCGGGCACGCAAACCCGCTTGAGCGTCGAGCAGCTCGCCAGCCAACGGTATGCACGCCGACAAATGATAGCCAGATTGCTCGACTGCTGGCGGCGTCAGGCCACCTACGACAGCGCCCATGGCGTACCGTTTTCCTTTGAATTTTCCCTGCCGGTTGTTGGCGAGCTGCCAAAGCTGAGCGTCGATTTCCCTCAGGTACGCATCGTGACGCTTGAAGGTCATCGTGCCACCCAGGGTGTGAATGATTTTCTGAAGGGGTTTTCCGGGCTCAACCGCCTGGCGCTACGCAACTTCGAACTGGGACAGTTGCCGGACGCCATTGCCCAATGGCCCCAACTCGACGCACTCATCCTCAGCGACTGCGCCGTGACCCTCACAGAACAGAGTCGCGCCACCCTTTCTGCCCTGAACCATTTGACTGCGCTCGATCTGTACAAAAACCCGCTCGGTGTGTGCCCTTCCCTGGAAAACATGCCGAAGCTGACCTACATCGACCTTTCCAGTACCGGAATTACGCGCATTCCCGACGGCCTGGTGAATCACCCGAGCATTCGAACCGCCATTCTCAATGACAACCAGATCACCGAATTGCCCACTGCCCTCTTCGATCTGACCGGCGATATCACCGAGGGGTTTGATTATGGCAACAACCCTCTGTCCTCGACCACCCGGGAACACATCAAGCGTCACTACCAGCGAACCGAAATGGATTTTGGAGTCCATGCCGAACAGGTCGATATCGATCGCGCCAAAGCCCTCTACCCAAATCTGGACAACGAAGAGGCCAGCGATTTTATCTATCGCTTACCCGGCACACTCGCAGAGGGTCGAGCCGACCTGACCCGTCGCGAGCTCGAACTCACCCGACTCGGTACCGAGCTGAGCCGGTGGACGGCTGATGTGCCCGACACCCATTCCGTTACTGGCGCCCCGCTGACGGCCGACGAGATGTTTGCCGAGCACGTCAAAAGAGACGAATTCAAGCAAAACCTGGAACGCTGCTGGCGCCAGATCCCCATCGAAAACATTGCCGTGGGTGAGTACGGATTCGTCTCACACCTGGCAATCATGGGTGACCTGCCGACGCTGTCAGCCGACTTCAGTCATGTGCCCGAAATGTACCTGACGACCGCCCATGGCATTGCACCAAGACTTGGCCGGTTCCTGGACAGTTTTGCCAACCTGGACACCCTGACCATACGGGGATACCAACTGGGCAACCTTCCCGAAGCCATCTTCAGAATGGGCAAGTTGTCGGTGCTGAGCTTGTCGGAGTGTGGCATTACGCTGACTCCGGAAACCGTAGAGGCCCTGGCGGGCATGGAGTACCTTGACCAGTTGAACCTGCGGGACAACCCACTCGGTCCAAGCCCTGACCTTAGCCACATGACAGAAATATCCTCACTGGACTTGAGCCATACGGGCATCACTGAAATCCCCAAGGGAGTGCTGAGCATCACGACCTGGACCGACGTCGACCTGAGTTTCAACGCCATTACCGAGATGCCGCCCGAACTCATGGAGGTGGACCCGGGTGTCGGAGAAAGCTTTGACTTCAGCGGCAACCCGTTCAATGCGCAAAGCTTGCAACGCATCGCTGCGTACTTTCGCGCAACCGAAAATGATCTGGGTATCGACGAGATAGCCGACATGCCGGTGCCTGTGGATGAGGCGCCCGACACCGACATTGAAGACTGAGTACTGGCTATCCGCGTTCCGGCGGTACCGATGACAATTCGAACGGACTGCTGCTGCGCCGCTGGTTGCGATCTTCCCGCGGCGTGGCACCGAAGAAGTTGCGATAGGCGCTGGAGAAATGCGGCCCCGAGGAGAAGCCACAGGACAGGCCGATCTGGATGATCGACTTGCTGGTTTGCATCAACATCTGCCGGGCCTTGTTCAGGCGCAGTTCCAGGTAGTACTGGCTCGGCACACGGTTGAGGTATTGCTTGAAGATCCGCTCCAGCTGCCGACGGGACACGCACACGTGCTGGGCGATTTCGTCGGTGGTCAGCGGCTCTTCGATGTTGGCTTCCATCAGCAAAACGGCTTGCGTGAGCTTCGGATGGCTGGAGCCGAGACGGTTCTGCAACGGGATACGCTGGCGCTCGCCGCCCTCGCGGATGCGCTCAACCACCAGTTCCTCGGAGACTGCACCCGCCAGCTCCGCGCCATGGTCGCGGGCCAACACGGCCAGCAGCAAGTCGAGCACCGACATGCCGCCGCACGCGGTCAGGCGATCGCGATCCCAGTCGAACAGGTGGCTGGTCGCGATGACTTTCGGGAAACGCTCAGCGAAATCGTCCTGCCAGCGCCAGTGCACAGCCGCGCGATAACCGTCGAGCAAACCGAGTTGCGCCAACGGGTACACACCGGCCGACAGACCGCCGATCACGCAACCGGAGCGCACCAGCTGTTTGAGCGCACTGCTGAGCGCCGGCGCCAGTGCGGTCGGTGGCTCGTCAGCGAGCAGGAACAGTTTCTGGAAGTTTTCCAGCTTGCCGGTCCATGCCTCACCCGGCAATTGCCAGGCGCTGTCGGCCGCGGCGTCTGTAATGGCTTCGGCCTGCAGGAACGACAATTCGTAAACCACGTCCGGATGCACACGCTGGGCAACACGCAAGGCCTCCTCAGCCAGCGCAAGCGTCAGTGCTTTAGTGCTGGGCCAAATCAGGAAACCAATTCGATGGGCAGTCATGGTGGGCAATCCGAAGCGAAGAACAGAGATGAAGGCATGGGCCAATGCTAGCCCGTAAATGAACGCAAATCTCAAAACCAATAGAGATCAAATGTGGGAGCGAGCCTGCTCGCGAAAGCGGTAGATCAGTCGACATCTGTGTTGAATGTCACACCGCATTCGCGAGCAGGCTCGCTCCCACAAGGGATCGGAGCCAGCCTCTAGGTTGCGAAGCATGCACTAACCCGGTGCACAACGGCAGTCCTGATTACTTCAAGCTGCCGGACAGGAACTGCTGCAGACGCTCCGATTGCGGATTGACCAGCACTTCGCGCGGGTTGCCGCTTTCTTCGACCACACCCTTGTGCAGGAACACCAGCTGGTTCGACACTTCACGGGCGAAGCCCATTTCGTGGGTCACCACCACCATGGTCCGGCCTTCCTGGGCCAGGGCCTGCATGACCTTCAACACGTCGCCCACCAGCTCCGGGTCGAGGGCCGAGGTCGGTTCGTCGAACAGCATCACCTCAGGTTCCATCGCCAGTGCACGGGCAATTGCCACGCGCTGCTGCTCGCCGCCGGACATGTGGCCCGGGTAAGCGTCTTTGCGATGGGCCACGCCGACCTTGTTCAGGTAGTGCTCGGCTTTTTCCCGAGCTTCAGCCTTGGACACGCCGAGCACGTGCACCGGCGCTTCCATGATGTTTTCCAGCGCGGTCATGTGCGACCACAGGTTGAAATGCTGGAACACCATCGACAGACGCGAACGCATGCGTTGCAGCTGTTTCGGGTCGGCGGCTTTCAACGCGCCGTCCTTGTTCGCCACCAGCTTCAACTCTTCGTTGTTGAGCAGGATCTTGCCCGCGTGCGGCTGCTCCAGCAGGTTGATGCAGCGCAGGAAGGTGCTTTTGCCGGAGCCACTGGAGCCGATGATGCTGATCACATCGCCGGCTGCCGCTTTCAGGGACACGCCCTTGAGCACTTCGTGACTGCCATAGCGTTTATGCAGGTCTTGGACTTCAAGTTTGTACATGCGGTCGGTTCTCACAAAAACAGTCAGTCAGTCGTTGAGCAAGCGCCCGTGACGCAGCGCTTCGCGCCCCGCCACCTTGGCCAGCCAGAAACCGGGTTGGGCATAACGCAGCCGTTCAATGGCAAACAGCACCCCGGACGTACCAGCACACACCGTGCTGACCCGATCCGCCAACGGATCGATCACTTCAAAAATCTCGTCGCCCGCTTCAACCCACTCACCGGGCTTACGCAGGAAACTCACCACACCGGGGTGTGGTGCCAACAACAACTCAGTGCCTTCGAACGGCATGCCCTCGCAAGGCGCTTGCGCAGCTTTCGGCCATTCACCGCCGATCAGGCCTTGCTCGGCGAGGAACGCCAGAATGCCTTCGGCACAAGCCTCTGCTTCGGCGCGACCGGTGTCGGCCTGACCACCCAATTCAATGGTAGTCGCCAGGCAGGCCAGCGGAATTTGCGCCTCCGGGAACAGACGCGACAGGCGCAACCACGGCAACGAACAGGCTTCATCGAACGAACTGCCGCCGGAATCTTCCGCCAGCAAACCGACCCGCACGTTCAGGTGCGCAGCCAGCGAACGCCACTGCAGCCAGTGCTGCGGCAAGGCGTACATGTGCAGCGCCGCTTCGGCATCGCAATGCAGATCCAGCACCACATCGGCGGTACAGGCGTGGCTGAGCAGCACGCGCTGCATGCCCTGCAACTGGCTGCTCGCCTCTGGCAAAGCGGCCAGATGATCGACCATCGCCTGACGGATCAGACGAATGTTGGCGTGCGGATCGTCACCGAGGCTTTCTACCAAGGCAGCCGCCACAGGTGCGCTCAACTCGACGAAATCGCGGTTGAAGTTCTTGCCGCTGCCCGCTTCGAAACGCCCTTGATGATTGCCCTGAAGCAGTTGACCCAGACCCAGTGGATTAGCCACCGGCACCAGTTCGACCACACCATTGAGCAAGCCCTGGGCTTCGAGTTCGGCCAGACGCTTTTTCAGCTCGAACGCCGTGCGCATGCCCGGCAGCTCATCGGCGTGCAGGCTGGCCTGGATATAGGCCTTGCGCTCGCCACTACCGAAGCGGAACACCGAAATATGGCGTTCGCTGCCCAGGTGGCTCCACGGCAAAGCATGATCGATGCGTTCCATATCAGTGCTTCCGCGGGGCCAGGTAGCCCAGCCAGCGGCGCTCGGCCATCTTGAACAGCTTCACCAGGATGAAGGTCAGGCACAGGTAGAACACGCCGGCGGTGATGTAGGCCTCGAACGGCAGGTAGAACTGGGCATTGACCGTGCGCGCGGCACCAGTGATGTCGATCAGGGTCACGATGGACGCCAGACTGGTGGTCTGCAGCATCATGATCACTTCGTTGCTGTACTGCGGCAGCGCCCGGCGCAGGGCCGACGGCAGCAGGATGCGCTTGTACATCTTGAAGCGCGACATGCCCATGGCCTTGGCCGCTTCGATCTCGCCGTTCGGCGTGGCGCGCAGGCTGCCGGCGATGATCTCGGCGGTGTAGGCGCTGGTGTTGATCGCGAACGCCAGGCACGCACAGAACGTTGCGCTGGACAGCCACGGCCAGAGGAAGCTCTCACGCACCGCTTCGAACTGCGCCAGACCGTAGTAGATCAAAAACAGCTGCACCAGCATCGGTGTGCCGCGGATCACGTAGGTATAGAGCCAGGCGGACATGTTGACCACCGAGTTCTTCGAGACGCGCATCAGGCCCAGCGGCAATGCGCACAGCAAGCCGAAGAACAGCGACAGCGCGAGCAGTTTGAGGGTGGTCACCAGGCCGCCGAAGTACAGCGGCAAGGCCTCCCAAATGACGTTGTAGTCGAAGATCATAGATCAGCCGCCCTTACGCCTACCGAGTAGCGCTTCTCAAGGTGACGCAATGCCAGCAACGACACACTGGTGATCACCAGGTACATCGCCGCCACTGCGAGGAAGAAGGTGAAAGGCTCGCGGGTGGCATCGGCCGCCTGCTTGGCCTTGAACATCATGTCCTGCAGACCCACCACCGAAATCAGCGCGGTCGCCTTGGTCAGAACCAGCCAGTTGTTGGTGAAACCCGGAATCGCCAGGCGAATCATCTGTGGCACCAACACCCGGAAGAACACCTGGAAACTGCTCATGCCGTACGCCATGCCGGCTTCGGCCTGACCTTTGGGGATCGCCATGAACGCGCCACGGAAGGTTTCCGACAGGTACGCACCGAAGATGAAGCCCAGGGTGCCGATACCGGCGGCCAACGGATTCAGGTCGATGTACTCGTCAAAACCGAGCAGCGGTGCGACGCGGTTGAGCAGGTCCTGGCCGCCGTAGAAAATCAGCAGGATCAGCACCAGGTCGGGAATACCGCGGATCACCGTGGAATACAGGTCGCCCAGCCAGGCCAGCCAGCGCACCGGCGACAGACGCAGTGCCACGCCGATCAGGCCCAGTACGATGGCCAGGGCCATGGACGACAAGGCGAGCTGAAGCGTCAGCCAAGCGCCATCGAGGATGACAGCCCCGTAGCCTTTCAACATGATTCAGGTCCTCGAAAGTTGGGATGAAAAAATGGCGCAAACCTCAGAGATCCTGCTGCTTGCGCCATTTCGGAGTTGTCGCCGGGGCGTGTTACTTGCCGTAGATATCGAAGGCGAAGTACTTGTCCTGGATTTGCTTGTACTTGCCGTTCTCGCGAATGGCGGTGATGGCGGCGTTGAGCTTGTCCAGCTCGGCCTTGTCGCCCTTGCGCACCGCGATGCCTACGCCGTCGCCGAAGTATTTGACGTCGGTGAACGCAGGGCCGACGAAGGCGAAACCTTTACCGGCGTCGGTTTTCAGGAAACCGTCATCCAGAAGCGTAGCGTCTGCCACGGTGCCGTCGAGGCGGCCGGCGGCCACGTCGAGGTAAATTTCGTTCTGCGAACCGTAAGGTTTGATCTCGGCACCCAGCGGGGCCAGGACTTCGCGGGCGAAACGCTCGTGGATCGAACCACGCTGCACGCCGATGTTCTTGCCCTTGAGCTCGGTCAGGCCTTCGCTGACCTGGGTGCCGGCCTTCATGACCAGGCGAGCCGGGGTGTTGTAGTACTTGTTGGTGAAGTCCACGGACTTCTTGCGGTCTTCAGTGATCGACATGGACGACAGGATCGCGTCGATCTTGCGCACTTTCAGTGCCGGGATCAGGCCGTCGAACTCTTGCTCGACCCACACGCACTTGACCTTCATCTCTTCGCACAAGGCGTTGCCGATGTCGTAGTCGAAACCAACGATGCTGCCGTCCGGTGCTTTGGAAGCGAACGGAGGGTAAGCCGCTTCGATACCAATTTTCAGAGGCTTTTCATCGGCGAAGGATGGCAGCGACAGCACGGACAGTGCCAGGGCGCCAAGCAGCACGAGTTTCTTCATCTTGGGACTCCATCGGTAAAGGGCAAAAACGGCAGAGTGAGCAACAGCCCAATATGCGAATGAGTGGAACCGGAAAGCAGTGCTGCGTCCTACATTGCGTGTGCGAAATTTCAACACGGGCAACGACGAGCGAGTGATCGGCATTCTAACGACAGGCCCGAGGCCGATATTTCTTCAATGCGACAACTAATTACAGAAGCACCGAGAAAGTCGTTTTAGCACGTTGACAGCCCTGCAAAATCATGCAAGAGCAAAAGACATTGAACCGATCTATGTTGCAAATTGCGGGCCTATTATTGGCAAACCCTTCTAATCCGGCAAGCGCAGCGTGGGGTCTTATTTTTTATCCGTGGTTTTTAACCCCTGCTATGGGGCTGGGCGTTTCCCAATGCCCCGCATTGGCGCGATGCGGTTACACATTCAGTAACCTGAAAGGTCGCAGGTAACAGTAGGAAAACGCCGACAGAGAAACCCGATAATTATTGGCTGATGTTGCTGTATTGCCTGACAAACTGCCTTTGCGAGCAGGCTCGCTCCCACAATGGATTTGTGCCGAGCACAAAATTTTCACCCACCAAAGATCCCTGTGGGAGCGAGCCTGCTCGCGAAGAGTCCAGCCCAGCCAACACAAAAACCCAGGCACAAAAAAGCCCCGCCAGGTTCGACACCTGACGGGGCTTCAATGACTCAGAACCGCCGCTTACGCGACATTCATCGTCTTGTGCGTATCAATCAAATGCTGCACCACACTCGGGTCCGCCAGGGTGGAGATATCCCCCAAGCCATCGTATTCAGCGGTAGCAATCTTGCGCAGAATCCGCCGCATGATCTTGCCCGAACGGGTCTTCGGCAGCCCCGGCGCCCACTGGATCACATCCGGCGAAGCAATCGGCCCGATCTCTTTACGCACCCAGTTCTTCAGCTCCAGGCGCAGTTGCTCGTTCGGCTCTTCACCGTTTTTCAGGGTGACATAGACATAAATGCCCTGTCCCTTGATGTCGTGCGGCACACCGACCACCGCCGCTTCGGCGACTTTCGGGTGCGCGACCATCGCGCTTTCGATCTCGGCGGTGCCCATGCGGTGGCCGGAGACGTTGAGCACGTCGTCGACGCGACCGGTGATCCAGTAGTAACCATCGGCATCGCGACGGGCGCCGTCACCGGTGAAGTACATGCCGCGGAAGGTCTTGAAGTAGGTGTCGACGAAGCGGTCGTGATCGCCATACAGCGTACGCGCCTGGCCTGGCCACGAATCGAGAATCACCAGGTTGCCCTCGGCCTCGCCTTCGATGATGTTGCCCAGGTTGTCCACCAGGGCCGGCACCACGCCGAAGAACGGACGTGCCGCCGAGCCTGGCTTGAGGGCGTGAGCGCCGGGCAGCGGGCTCATCATGTTGCCGCCGGTTTCGGTCTGCCACCAGGTGTCGACGATCGGGCAACGGGACTTGCCGACATTCTTGTAGTACCAGTCCCAGGCTTCCGGGTTGATTGGCTCACCCACCGAACCCAACAGGCGCAGGCTGCTGCCATCGGCGCCTTCAACCGCGGCGGTGCCCGAGGCCATCATGGCGCGGATTGCGGTCGGTGCGGTGTAGAGGATGTTGACCTTGTGCTTGTCGACGATCTTCGCCACCCGGGTGATGTCCGGGTAGTTCGGCACGCCTTCGAACAGCAGGGTGGTCGCGCCGTTGGCCAGCGGGCCGTAGACGATGTAGCTGTGGCCGGTGACCCAGCCGACGTCGGCGGTGCACCAGTAGACTTCACCGGGGCGGTAGTCGAACACGCGCTCGTGGGTCATGGCGGCGTACAGCAGGTAGCCGCCGGTGGTGTGCTGCACGCCCTTCGGCTTGCCGGTGGAGCCCGAGGTGTAGAGGATGAACAGCGCCTCTTCGGCGCCCATCTCTTTGGGCGCGCACACGGTGCCGGCCACTTTCATCAGGTCCTCGAACCAGATGTCGCGATGCTGGTTCCACTTGATCTGGCCACCGGTGCGCTTGCACACGATGACTTTCTGGATGCTGCTGGTTTCCGGGTTGGTCAGCGCGTCGTCGACGTTGGCCTTGAGCGGGATCTTCTTGCCGGCACGAATGCCTTCGTCGGCGGTGATCACCACTTTGGATTTGCAGTCGATGATGCGACCGGCCAGGGCTTCCGGCGAGAACCCGCCGAACACCACCGAGTGGATCGCGCCGATCCGGGTACAAGCCAACATGGCGACCACGGCTTCGGGGATCATCGGCATGTAGATCGTCACCACGTCGCCGCGGTGCACGTCCTGGCCGCGCAGGGCGTTGGCGAACTTGCAGACTTGCTCGTGCAGCTCGCGGTAGGTGATGTTGCGGCTTTCCGCAGGGTCATCGCCTTCCCAAATGATCGCGACCTGGTCGCCGCGCTCGGCCAGATGACGGTCGAGGCAGTTATAGGAAACGTTCAGGGTGCCGTCGGCGAACCACTTGATGTCGACATGGTGATCGTCGAAGGAGGTCTGTTTCACCGTGGTGAAAGGCTTGATCCAGTCGAGGCGCTTGGCTTGCTCGCGCCAGAAGCCGTCCGGGTTGACGACCGACTGCTGGTACATGGCCTTGTAGGTCGCCTCGTCGGTCAGCGTATTGGCCAGAACCTCGGGACGAACGGGATACAGGGAAGCCGCACTCATCTTTCTTACCTCGGTGGAATAGTTGTTTTTGTATGACCCTGTTGTAGCCGGGCCGGGCCTATAGAACCATTCGACGATGGTAGTAACAAGCCCACACAAAATGTCGTGAATACCCTCGCGCCCGCGCTGCCCGGGCATCAGACAACACCTGTAGGAGCGAGCTCGATCGCGATGGTCGTCAACGATAACGCGCCCAATCTGACACCCCGCGGTGCTCTCTGGCTCATCGCGAGCAAGCTTGCTCCTACAAAAGCGGTACCTGTGGGAGCGAGCCTGCTCGCGATGCTCGTCAACGATAACGCGCCCAATCTGACACCCCGCGGAGCTCTCTGGCTCATCGCGAGCAGGCTCGCTCCTACAAAAGCGGTACCTGTAGGAGCGAGCCTGCTCGCGATGGTCGTCAACGATAACGCGCCCAATCTGACACCCCGCGGCGTTCTCTGGCTCATCGCGAGCAGGCTCGCTCCTACAAAAGAACAGGCTATTCAGGGATTGTTACAGGATCTGTCAAAGGTGTTTATCAAAACCACGTCTATATGAACGTATCCATCACCCCTAAAATCTGCCACGCCAACAAGGCAACCTGATTAACCAAGTTACAGCCCCCACGAAGGCAGTTAATCAAACACCCAGGTACTGAAGCTCCACACGCAATCTCAAAAGGATTGCGTGCCCCCTCTCGACCTTAGAAAGGTAAAACTTAAATGAAAGCTTTATTGGTTCTGGCCCTCGGCAGCGTGTGCGTAACCGCCATGGCAAGCGAGGCCCCGACTGATGTCGCGCAGCAACAACCGCCTATTGAGGAATACACTTACTCGATGAATCTGGACATCGCCAAAGTGATCTCGATGAGCGAAGCACCGAATGTTTGTGAAGTTGTCCCCATGAAAATGGAATACGAAGATTCCAACGGTCAACGGCATATCTTGCGTTACAGCGCGATGGGCAACGGTTGCTCTAACGGCTGATCCCTGCTTCACCCCTCCCCCAATAAGGTTCGACCCACCCGCCACGATCAGGCAGATGAAGCGCCGAACCTTAATGATCTAATAATTCGATTATTTTAAGCATTTATTTGCGCTTTTTAATCGAATTAATCGGCGTAGCATCCTATTCAACCCAAGACAAACAACGCCCACGAATCCGGAGCACTGACCATGAAAACCCAACTGATCCTCGCCCTGACCCTCTCCGTCCTGGCTGCCAACACCTTCGCCGCCGATGGTTACGACCGCACCGGCTCGGCCGCTTACACCACTGAAGCGGCTGTTGCTTCCGACGGTTACGACCACACCGGTTCAGCCTCTTTTGCCGCCGATGGCGCAGACCATGTAGGTGCCGGCAAACTGGCTTCCGACGGCGCTGACCACACCGGTGCCGCCCGCCTCGCCGCCGATGGTGCCGACCATGTGGGCGCCGGCAAACTGGCTTCCGACGGCTCGGACCACACCGGTGCCGCCCGCCTCGCCGCCGATGGTGCCGATCACGTCGGTGCAGGTCGCCTGAGCTGATCCACCCGCGTGACTTCACAGCCCGACTTCGGTCGGGCTTAGTTGTGTCTTGAGCCTGAGAAAACCCCACAGAAACACAAGATGTAGTGAAAAAAGCCTTTTTTGGTTATTTCTTGTACAAAAAATTCCCGGGGCAAAAAATTAAGAAAAAAAATCTTCCCCCACCAAAACCGTTCAAAGCCCTGTAAACCCTCGCTCCGACCGAAATACGGCCCCTGTCGACCGATCCGTGAGCCATTTCGCCGCACCACAGCACGCAAAACTTCCCTATAATGCGGCCTTAAACGGGCCTGCAATATCCCCTTACAGGGATGAAAAGCCAGTCTGAAGCCCCGCACAGGCGCTTGCCGCTTGCTGCGCCCATCAGTGGCTCTCGGAACCCCGTACAAAATTCTGTTTGATGCCTGCGTATAGCTGCTGCAAAAAACGATTCCTTTAGATCCAACGCGGCCAGTAAGGCCGTGTGAAAAACCAACTATCCATTTTCACACGGGCACTCTGGCCCTCACGCAGGAGACGACACGTCATGCTGAGCTGGGACGAATTCGACAAAGAAGACACGGAAGTAGCAGTCAAGAGCGCCAACGCTGGCCACGCCACCGAAGCCAACATGGACCGTCTCGACAGCGCCGGCGGTGCCGCCGCCCTGGAAGCCCGTGCCGTGACCGCCGCTGACTCCGCCGCCGTTGCCCGCGCCAAAGCCGCCCTGGATTCGCTCGACGTCGCCGAAGGCCTCGCCGAACTCGAAGGCGCCTCCGCCCGTGTCGCCGTTGACGAAAAGCGCATGATCAACTGCCGCGCCGACCTCAACCAACTCGTACCCTTCAAGTACGACTGGGCCTGGCAGAAGTACCTGGACGGCTGCGCAAACCACTGGATGCCGCAAGAAGTCAACATGACCGCCGACATCGCCCTCTGGAAAAACCCGGAAGGCCTGACCGACGACGAGCGCCGCATCGTGATGCGCAACCTCGGCTTCTTCTCCACCGCCGACTCCCTGGTTGCCAACAACCTGGTCCTGGCCGTGTACCGCCTGATCACCAACCCGGAATGCCGCCAGTACATCCTGCGCCAGGCCTTCGAAGAGGCGATCCACACCCACGCCTACCAGTACTGCATCGAATCGCTGGCCATGGATGAAGGCGAAATCTTCAACATGTACCACGAGATCCCATCGGTCGCGAAAAAAGCCACCTGGGGCCTGAAGTACACCCGCTCGATCTCCGATCCGAAGTTCGAAACCGGCACCGTCGAAACCGACAAAGAACTGCTGCGCAACCTGATCGCCTACTACTGCGTCCTGGAAGGCATCTTCTTCTACTGCGGCTTCACCCAGATCCTCTCCATGGGCCGCCGCAACAAAATGACCGGCGTCGCCGAGCAGTTCCAATACATCCTGCGCGACGAATCCATGCACCTGAACTTCGGCATCGACGTGATCAACCAGATCAAAATCGAAAACCCGCACTTGTGGGATGCCGAGATGAAGGAAGAAGCTTCGCAGATGATTCTGCAGGGCACTCAGCTGGAGATCGAATACGCGCGTGACACCATGCCTCGCGGCGTGCTGGGCATGAACGCGGCGATGATGGAGGACTACCTGAAGTTCATCGCTAACCGTCGTTTGAGCCAGATTGGCTTGAAGGAAGAGTACCCAGGGACAACTAACCCGTTCCCTTGGATGAGCGAGATTATGGACTTGAAGAAAGAGAAGAACTTCTTTGAGACTCGGGTTATTGAGTATCAGACTGGTGGTGCTTTGAGCTGGGATTGATTCCCAAGCCAGCCGCGATTTGACGACTTGAATCGACAAATCGAACATCTGAAAGCCCCGATCTGATCGGGGCTTTTTTGTGGGATAGGAAAGCTCTTACTCACAATCTCAGTAGTAGCTAAACCTCCTACATGTATTCCAGCACCTTCTGTATTGAGGGCCATTCCATGCGGCCCTAAGCTCTACTGCAGGTGCCTAAGAAACGCCCAACGTAGAAAGCTAGCCAATTACACAGACGAGCAGTCACCCTTGGTGATTGATCGTAAGCGTCCGGCAAAGGCATCTGGCCCGAAGTCGGAAATGGCGCAACAACTGATAGCTTCCTTTAACCATCGCCACTTCTAGGGGGATGTTACGCGCGCAAGATGATGGGGCCGTAGTGACAGGACCACCCTCAAAAACAATGGTGATCCGTATAATTACATTAGACGGGGATTTAAGAGGTTTCAGGTACAGCAGGGACTATCGCTTGCGGCCGGCTTCCGTCGCAATTTTTCATAAGTTCGGATCAGTTTTGCGAGTTTTGCTACCAAATGCGGAGCGACAACTCCCGAGTGAATTTGGAAGGGGCAGAATGGGGTGCGCTACGGGGATATATAGGGATAATTAGGGTGTGATGGGGTGTTACGGGGATTATTAGGGAAAATAGGGGGTTATCAGGGGGCGCTATCTCCAGGGTAACTACCGTTCCCGCGGATTAAATGGGGGGAAATGGGGTGTTTGAGAGGGGGATACAGGGAGGCTAGGGGATTTATAGGGTGTTTAGGGGCGCTAAAGGGCGGTACGTGGCGTAGATCTACCCCATTGCAACCAATGCTACGAAAAACCATGTTTTGTGGATGATTTTGGGACTATGCGCCGGAATATTCATAAACGCTCCACGACGCGACCTGATGTAATTACACCGGTTGCCACCGATGTGGTAACAACGCCTCAATCTCACTCGCTCGCTGCGCGGGCAGCCGCGTCAGAACATCCTTCAGATAGGCGTACGGATCATGTCCATTTAGCCGTGCTGACTGGATCAAGCTCATGATTGCAGCCGCACGTTTGCCGCTGCGTAGTGACCCGGCGAACAGCCAGTTCGAGCGCCCAAGTGCCCATGGCCGGATTTGATTTTCACACCAATTATTGTCTATGGGCACGGCGCCATCCTCGAGATATCGGATCAACGCGACCCAGCGTTTGAGGCTGTAATCCAGGGCTTTGGCGATGGCCGACCCTTCGGGTACGAGTTCGCGCTGGGCAATCATCCAGGCGTGTAGCGCCTCGATTATCGGAGCCGCTTTTTCCTGCCGTATTCGGTGCCGCATGTCCGGTTCTAGGTCTTTTACTTCACGCTCTATTTCGTAAAGTGCGGCGATGTAATGCAGCGCTTTTTCGGCGACTTGGCTCTTGTTGGTCGCGTGAAGGTCGAAGAACTTGCGGCGAGCATGGGCCATGCAGCCGATCTCCGTGACGCCCAGATCAAAGCTCGCCTTGTAACCGGCGAAGTCGTCGCAGACCAGCTTGCCGTGCCAGTTGTTCAGGAAGGTTCGGTCGTGTTCGCCGGCGCGGCTCGGGCTGAAGTCGTAAACGACTGCCGCCAAGTCGGCGAACTGGCTGGTTGCGTAGGCCCAAACGTAGGCTCGGTGGGTCTTCTTGGCGCCCGGCGTCAGCATCTGTACCGGCGTTTCATCGGCGTGGATCACGCCATGCTCGAGCACTGCTACGCGCAGCGCATCCACCAGTGGCTGTAGCTGCACGCCGCAGGCGCCAACCCATTGCGCCAAGGTCGAACGGGCGATCGCCAGACCAGCTCGGCCGAAAATTTTCTCTTGTCGATACAGCGGCAGATGGTCAGCAAACTTGGCCACCATAACGTGGGCCAGCAGGCCTGCCGTAGGGATGCCTTTGTCGATGACATGCGCCGGTACCGGTGCCTGGATCAACGTCTCGCACTGCTCACAGGCCCATTTCCCACGGATATGGCGTTCGACGGTAAACACGCCGGGGGTGTAGTCGAGCTTTTCGCTGGCATCTTCACCGATGCGCTTGAGGGCGCAGCCGCATTGGCAATGGCTGTTGTCCGGTTCGTGGTGGATCAGCGTACGAGGAAACTGCGCTGGCAGCGGCGCACGCTTGGGTTGCTGACGCACTTTGGCCGCAGTCGGCGTTGATTGCAGTGCCTCAAGTTCAGCTTCGATAGCCGCGATGTCGGTGTCGATCAGGTCATCGAGCAAGCTAGCTTGAGCAGGACTTAGTTGTTCGCTGCGCTTGGCAAACTTGAAGCGCTTGAGCAGCGCGATCTCATGGGTCAGTTTCTCGTTGACTGTTTTGTGATGGTGGATTTGTTTGTCCATCGTCTCGACGCGCTGCATCAACTGCGCGGCCAGAGCACGCAGTTGTTCAGGGTTCAGTTGGTCGAGATTCGGGGCGGAAGTCATGCCGCTGATTTTGCCAGAGCAGGCATTAGGCGACGATAGGTTGATCGGACAATTGTGCTGGCGAGCTGGCCATGACAGAACTTAAAGCACAGTGATGACGCCGCCGGCACCGACTCTTTGCCACGGTAATCCGAGTATCAGGGCCTGAAGTTGCTCGGCGTCTAATTCAAGCTCTGAACCGTGTCGGACACCCGGCCAGAAAAAGCGCCCCTGGTGCAATCGACGTGCTGCCAGCCAGATGCCGACGCCGTCATGCACCAGCACTTTCATCCGATTGGCGCGGCGGTTGGCGAAGAGATAAGCACAGTGCGGCTTCGCCGCACCGAACACGGCCACTACCCGTGCAAGCGCGGTGTCGGTGCCCGCGCGCATGTCCATCGGCTCGGTGGCGAGCCAGATGGAATCGATGCGGATCATCAGATTAATCCCCGGACGAATCGGGCACATCCCTCGGGATCGTTGACGGGCCAGTTCACCACGAGGCTCCCATGCTCGCTTGGCACGTCGATTCTGATCGATGGCTCGGGACGATCATGAACGCAGGGTTCTAGTTTCAAAGGGATAAAAGCGGGCAGGTTTTTACTGTCCGCGTCGCGATAAAGCGGAATCCATTTACGCACGAGATTGGCATTGATCCCGTGGCTCAGCGCGACGCTTGCGATGGACGCACCAGCGTGCAGACATTCCTGAACGACTTGGGCTTTGAAAGGTTTGGGGTAAGAGTGTCGTTGGCGCATGGCGATCCGCTTAATAAGGCTAAAAATGGTGTCCACTTAAATAGGTGTCCACCATCGCCCTAAGCGTTGGGATCAGAAAGGTGTGTTGGCCGGACGCTTACGATTGATCGTACGGCTGTGTGAGGCTTCTGCTCGTTGGAGCTTCTTATGTCCACTCTACGTTGGGGTCAGGCCCGCCAAAGTCCAAACGTAGGGGTAATGGATATGCCTGAACACAACCTTCTCGTCACTCTCCGAACCAAGGAGGTCGGCCATGTCTGATCTCTTTTCTGTAACAGTCTTCATCCGCCACAATCTCCCTCTCCATGCTCTCCTCCTGGAAAACCAACCGTGGTTCTGCGCCCGCGATATCGGCCGTTTGATGGGTTTCCATCTGAGTGAGCGCATGGTCAACAAACTGGACAAAGACCAACACCGCCCGTTGTGGATTGAGTATTACCGGCAACCGGAAAAACAGCTGATGCTCAGTGAGTCCGGTGTCTATGCGCTGCTGGTCTATCACTACGCACCAGAAAATCGCTTGCTGCGAGAGTGGATCACCCATCAAGTGGTGCCGGCCTTACGTGATGCGGAGCAGCCGGACAATTCGGATCGGCCGATGCTGAGTTTGTTGGATTGGCCAGAAATGTCGCTGAGCCTGCTGCATTGGCAAGATGAAGGTTGGATTCGGCTGCGGGACATGCCTTACCTGTTGCTCGATCACACGCCGCAGAGGGCGCCGGGGGTTAATCCTTGGTGGCGTAAGGTTGCGCGGGTGTTTAAGTCGTCGAAGCACTCGATGGGTTAGGTTCCTAGCATGTAGGACCACCTGCAAGAATCTTCTCTTCTTTGTGTAGGAATTTTCGTAGACAGTCGTAGTGGCCACTCAGTATCGTCCGAGGGTATTTAACCCTCGGCGATTGTATGGATACGGAAAAGAGCAACGGCGATTGGAGTGAGGCAGAGATCCAGGCTGCGGTGGATGCCTATCTCAGCATGCTGTCTCGCGAGCAGAACGGTCAGGCGATCAACAAGGCTCATGAAAATCGCGTCCTGCGCGAGGGTGCTTTGGCGGGTCGGACCAAAGGTTCTGTTGAGTTTCGGATGCAGAACATTTCTACCGTGTTGGTTGAACTCGGGCGTGATCGCATTGAGGGCTACAAACCCGCCAAAAATGTCGGCGCCAATGTTGCGAAGAGCATTCGTGAAGCACTCCATGCTCCAGGTCCAGTAACCCCCGAAGACTTTGTCCCGACAGCGGACGAAACGACGCTCGAGCAGCGAGCTGCAAAGCTTGAGCGACAACCGATCAAAGTCGAGCCGAAGGGGATTGAGAAACCAGAGCAAACTCAGTCCAACGGAAAGTCGTATGTTCGTGATCCTGAAGTGAGAGCGTGGGTGCGCCAACAGGCTGAAGGTAAATGCGAAGGCTGTGGCAACCCTGCTCCGTTTGAAAAGTCGGGCAGGCCGTTTCTTGAGGTTCACCACGTTAAGCATTTGGCACAGGAAGGCTCAGACCGTCCGAGCAATGCTGTAGCGCTGTGCCCGAACTGTCATCGACGTTGTCACCATTCGAGTGATCGGGATGAATTCACCGCTTCGCTTTATACAAAGGTGAAACGGCTGAAACCCGAATAACCGAGCAAAACAGAACCCGTGGCGAGGGGGCTTGCCCCCGCTCGGCTGCGCAGCAGTCGTCAATTCGCAGAATTCGGTTTGTCTGATACTCCGCGAGTTACGGATTTTAGGGCTGCTTCGCAGCCCAACGGGGGCAAGCCCCCTCGCCACAAGGTGGGTGGCTGGCTTGGTTGTTGTGTTGATCTTGCGAATCGCGAGCAAGCTCGCTCCCACAGGGGTTCGGCGGCTGGCTTGGGAACGTCGGTGTTATCAGGGCCGCTGGATTTTCCTGCGACCCTTTTCTTTGCCCGCGATACCGCTAAAGCATCATTTCCCCAACCCACTAATCCGCCACGGGCAAACTGCCGCCCTCACCCCGCTCGGTCCAACTATCTCCGGGGTCTGCCCCTGCGACCTGGCACTCAACACACTCCCCACCCGCTCAATCAACCGATCAAACCCCAACGTCGCATCCTCCTGATGCAATTTGCGCAGTTGCTCAACCAGGGCGTAGGTGAAGGCGCCGTAGTGGTTGGAGCCCACCACATACTCGCTGGCTTTTTCGTTTTCCCGCGCGGCATAGAGCATCAGTGGCATATAGGGTCCATGGTGACCATAGAGTTTGCCCTGGCGCAGCAGTTGGGCTTTTTTCTCGGGGCGCAGGCCCGTGGCGGCGCCTTGGGTGGTGCGGGTGCGGGTGAGGCCGCGGGTTTTGTTGTCTTGTTCGCTGAAGTCGCGGCGGTCGGTGTCGACGGCGTAGACGCGGCGGTCCCAGTCGCCGGCGTAGGGGTCCCAGCGCAGCATGCGGTGGCGGATGTCGCTGGGTGGGGTGATGCCGCGCACGCGGCCGTTGCCGCGGGTCATGCCGCCGGCGTAGCAGCAGTCGAACATGACGGTGAGTTTCGCGCCGTGGCCGTCCGGGTCGAATGGCAAGTGGCTGTAGAACTGGCGGAACAGTTTGTCGGTGAAGTGGGTGCTTTCGTCGTCCCAGTCGAAGTCGTGGAGCACCAGGGTTTCGTCCATGCAGTCGGCTTCGCCGCTGCTGCTGTAGACCGGCAGTTGGGTGCCGTGGCCGGAGTAGAACAACACGCGCTCGTCGCCGGCGCGGGCGCCTTCCACCAGCCATTCGAGGCGTTCGACGAAGTTGGCCCGGGTGGCTCGGGCGTCGTGCAGCAAGCGGATGTCGCCGGCGTCGTAACCGCTTTCCTGGAGCATGCGGCTGATCAGGTAGGTGTCGTTGATGCAGCCGTCGAGGCGTGCGCTCGGGTCGAGGTAATCGTTGATGCCGACCACCAGGGCGCGACGTTTACGTTGGCCGCTGCGCGACAGGAACGCCGGCACTTCCAGTGCGCGTGCGGCCACCACATCGCGGGCCAGTTGTGGCCACAGGCCGGTCTGGCTGGTGGCTGACGACAAGTAGGCCTGGGCGGCGTGATTGAGGTCGAGCAGGTCATCACGCAGTGGCACACTGAACTCGGTTTGCAGGTCGACCCGCGCCGAATCCGGTGAGGTGATCGGCCGGCTCAGCAAGCCGTCGTTGGGGTTGTAGAGGTGGAACCAGCGGCGGATACCTCGGCCGTTTTCGCTCAGGCGCAGGACCCGCCCGCCCCACACTTCGCGCATCACCAGCGGCAGTGCGATCGGTGAACCGAAGCTGACGAACACGCGGCCGTCGATGCGCTTGAGCGCCGAACCTTTTTTCACCACGGACCGGCGCAGGGCGTCGTAGCCGATCAGGCTGCCCAGGACTTGGGCGAAGATGATCTGCGGATTGAATGCCTCGATCTTTGCCAGCAGATGTTGAGTCAACGCCGTGCGCAAATCGGCGTCTTCGATCCATTGCACGATGGCGCCCACCGTGGTGCGCAACATCTGATTGACCGGCAGGCCCCAACTGCCGAAATTCTCGTCGGCCTTGCCGCTTGCGTCGGCCCTCAGCATCGCCAGGCCTCGGGTGATCTGGGCGAAGTCCGGCCCTTCCTTGAGTTGGTCATCGAAAGACAGAAATTCGATGTCCTGGTCATCAATGAGCCGACCGTTCTGCGCCAGTTGATTGCGGATCAATGTGCGCCATTGCTCCTGCCAGTTCGCATCGATGCCACCCTGCCCGCCCGTTGCCCGGCTGAACCCCACACCGGGCAGGCACAGGATGCGCAGCCGCGTGGGCGCGACTTCCAACCCTGGTTCTGCCAAGGTTTTACTGGCAGGCGCCGCAACTGGTGGAACCGCTTGCCCTTGGGCGGTAACCATCAAATCCTGCAAGCGCCGCAGTTTCGCCTCCAGGCTGTCGGCACTGGGCGCGGCGGGTGTCAGCGCGGCCTGAGCCGGATCAGCCAAGGCTCGGCTGCGGTTGCCGAGAAAGCCACTGACCCATTGGGCACTGCTCTTCCAGATCTGCTCTGGATCAAGGCCGTCGAGGTAACCAGTGACGCTGTCCACCACCTGCCGACTTTGGGTCGCCAGTTCGGACTCGATCAATGGCAACCCGGCACGACTTGGCACCACGGTGGCCGCCAATGTCGGCGCAGCCGTTACGCCCGGTGCAGCGCGCCAGATGGGCGCATTGCCGAAGTGCTGCGCCGCGATCACCCGTGGGCCGAGGGCACTGCGTGGCAATTTGAAGTGGTCGCATAGAAACGCCAGCAGGCTGGTGTGATCGTAATGCTGCGCCTGGACGTTGCCCGTCCAGGGAATCAAGCCGGGCTTGAGCCACGGCGAAGCCAGGATCGCCGGAACACGAACGCCGAGGCGGGTGAAGGGATTTTTCCAGGGCACATCGACCGTTGAACCTGTCGCCACGCAAGTCGGCGGCACCACGTGATCATGGAAACCGCCGTGTTCGTCGTACAGCAGCACGAACAGGGTTTTATTCCAGACCGCGGCATTGGCCGACAAGGCGTTGAACACCTCACCGACAAACTGATCGCCAAAGCGCAGGTCCTCCGGTGGATGATGGGACACGTTTGGCCCGAGTTTACCGTTGAGCAGGCCATAGCTCGGCTCGATCCAGGACAGTTCGGGGAGTGTGTCAGCGGCAACGTCCGACTTGAAGGCCTCGATGCTCAGGTGCTGCAAACCGCCCTTGACCAGCGCCGCCAGCGGAACCGCACCGTCGGAGTAAATGCGCGCGTCGTGGCCGTTGCTGCGCAACAGCGAAAAAATACTCTCGCCGCCGAACTGTGCGATCAGGCTTTTGATGCCGGCCAGCACCGTGCCGGTCGAGGGCATCAGCAAGTGGCCATTGCAATTGCCAAGCATGGCAAAAAAACGGTTCGGCCAGGTCGGGCCTGGCACCGAGGAAAACCAGCGATCACACACGGTGAAATTGCGCGCCAATCCGTGGATGGCCGGTAGCGTATCGTCGGCCGGCTTAGCGCCGAACGGGATGTAGTTCATCGCACGTTGGGCCATGGATTGCGACCAGGTTTTGTACACCTTCAAGTCCTTGCGGGCCTTGTCGTAGGCGTCCTGGGCAAAACCATCGAGTTTGGGATTGGCCGGGCTGGTCTTGAAGGAGACGCCCAGCTGTGTCTCTACGTTGACGAACTCGTGGCCAAGGTCGAAACCCTCACTGTTGCTCGGTGGTAGCGCCGGAGGCAGAGGGGGCGGCGGCGCCCACAGGTTGTAGTTTTCCGGGAACTCCGACGCCTGGGTGATCACCGTCGAATTGCCATTGGCCAGCTTCAGCGGATTGGTGCTGGGCGCGTTGCGGTTGATACCGTCACACGCAGGGTTGATACGGGTGTAATCCCCCAGCAAATGATCGAATGATCGGTTTTCCATCATCAACACGACAACGTGCTCAATTCCGTCGGGCCAGTTGTTCGGCATGGTGCGCTCCTTGATGTGAAGTCTCGATTTCGACCTCTCGGGTTTCACCGCAATCAAGGCTTGGATGGCTGGACAATATGAGGCATGCGGCGATTCGATCTGCCAGACAACGCTAGTCAGGCGATGGGGGCTTGTCCAATGGCGGGAGCACCTATCCTTTCACCCAATCCACCGAATACATCGCCACATAACTATCCACCGCCGCCCCAATCGTAGGAAAAAACGCCGTCTCCCCCAGCCGCGCAAACAACCCGAACCGCTTCAGCTTGTCCTTCACCGGGTCCTTCATCTCGGCAAAGCACAACTCGATACCCGCCGCGTGCAGGGTGTCGTCCAGTTCGGCGAGCATGTCGGCGGAGGTCACGTCGACGCTGGTGACCGGTTCTGCGGCGACCACCAGCCAGCGCACGGGCGTGGGCGATGCCGCGACGGCGTCCAGCACGCGGTCGCTGAACAGTTCGGCGTTGGCGAAGAACAAGGGCGCATCCCAGCGAAACAGGATCAGGCCGGGAATCAGGGACGCGTCGGGGTAGCGTTTGATGTCGTGGTAGCCCTTGACCCCGTCGGCGCGGCCCAATACGGCGGAGTACGGGCGCCAGGCGTCCCAGAGGAATTCGATGATCGCGATCACGATGGCCAGGCCGATGCCCTCGATCGCGCCGAACACGGCCACGCCGATCGTGCAGACGATCGATAGCCAGCATTCCCAACGCTGGATGCGATAGATCCGGCGCAGGTCGGTGATTTCGATGAGGCCGATGGCCGAGGCGATCACGACCGCCGCCAGGGCGCTGGACGGTAGATGTTGCAGCAGGTCCGGTGCTACCACCAGCAGCAAGGCAACCGCGAGTGCGCCGACGACGCCGGTCATTTGGGTCTTGGCGCCGGTGGCCTCAGCCACGGGCGTACGCGACGAGCTGCTGCTAATCGGGAAGCCCTGGAAAAAACCGGCCGCCAGGTTGGCGATGCCGAGGCCGACCATTTCCTGGTTCGGGTTGACGTAGGTTCGGGTCCGCGCCGCATAGACACGGGAGAGCACGCTGGTGTCGGCGAACGAGACCAGTGCGACGGCGCACCCGCCGATCACCACCGGGACGATGTCGGCGGTGGTGATCCACGGGATGGCGAACCCGGGCAAGCCTTGGGGGAGCGAACCAAGGACCGACACACCGGCGCGTGTCGCCAGGTCGAGGGCACCCACGGCGACCGTCGCGCCAACCACGGCGATCAGGATGCCCGGCAGTCGCGGCCATCTTTTGAGCAGCAGGATCACCGCCAGGGTGAGCCCGCCTACGCTGAAGGCGGTCCAGTTGACCTTTCCTTCCATCAGCGCCGAGGCGATCGCCCCTATGTTTCTCAATGGGCCGTCGGACTCAATCGAAAAACCGAACAGCTTGGGCAACTGGCTGATCAATACGGTCAGTGCTATGCCGTTCATGTAGCCGTAGCGGATCGGTTTGGACAGCAGCTCGGTGATGAAACCCAGGCGCGCCATACCGGCCAGGATGCACACCGCTCCCGAGACGATCGCCATCATCCCCGCCAGGGCGACGGCACGCTGCGGGTCGCCGCCGGAGAGTGGAATGATGACGGCCAGGATGACGGCCACCAGGGAGGAGTCCGGCCCCATCACCAGAATCCGGCTGGGGCCGAACAGGGCATAGAACAGCAGCGGAACGATGGTCGCGTACAGGCCATAAATGCCGGGCACGCCCGAGGCCACCGCGTAGGCAATGCCGACGGGCACCAGCATCGTGGTCAGCACCAGACCGGCCACGATGTCGTAACGCAACCACGCCCATTGGTATTCACGCAGCACGCCCAGCCCCGGCAGCCAGCGGCGCCAACCGGTCTGTTCGTCCCGACGGGCTATGCGGCCTGGCTCCGGGTGAGGGGGCGAAGCATCTGAATGGCTCATGAATCGCCCTCTTTAATGGACAGACTCGGCGATATCGAAGTGATCTCAGTGTAGCTATTGCTTCGAATGAGCCATCACTGGAAGCTGTTCACCTAAAGGACTTGGAAGCCGACATGAAATTCGACCTCGCCTACTGCCTCAGCCTCAACGACAAGTTGTCGATCTACGACGTTCGGGATCTGAATTTCGACGAGACGATGGATTTCGACTCCACCAGGGAACACTTCCAGTGCCCCAACGATGCCTGTCGCCTGGCGTTCGATGCGGCCAACGAGCTGGGCACGTTCAACGCGAAGAATGTGAATTACGTGCGCACGCCGCACTTCAAGAACCTGCCGAGTACGCGGCATGTCGAGGGCTGCCCTTATGTCAGCCTGAAGGCGCCGGCGTCAGGTGTTGATGAGGCGGAAACGGATGACAGCCGCGAGGAAAACTTCCCGTCGGAATTGTTACTGACTCGGCGTGAGTATGTGCGTAAGCCGCCCAGCCCGAAGGTTGCGGCGGACGGGGGGCGGGATGAGCCGCCAACGCCTTCGGTGAACCGTAACGGCGAGCAACCGGGCAGGGAGTCGGCCCCGGACAAGACCAGCGTCTTCGCCCACCCGGTGGAGTGTTTTGTGTCGAACTTCGACGACAAGGATTTACTCAAGCGCGTGCCACTGAAGATTGGCGAGCACACCGCGCCTTATGGGTCGTTTTTCAAGAAGATCGAATACCTGCAGGACAACAAGGGGCTGATTTACTGGGGCAAGGTCAAGGAGATCAAGGACTACACCCAGAGTTTCCGCATCGATTTCGAGAAGAAGGTCTGGTTCGAAAAGAGGCCTTACTCGGTCAATCTCTACCTGAGCAAAAAGCTCATCGACAGCTACCGCAAGCGCAAGGCGTTCCTCGAGGAGATCAAGCACGCCATCGAGAGCGGGCGGGAATTGTATTGCTTCTTTTATGGCGTGACGCCTGAGCTGAAGCAGGTGCCGAGCAAGAAAAACCCCGAGCAGACGTTCGGGGTGTTCAGCGCCAACATCGAGAATCTGGATCACTTTATCGTGCGGGAAGCGCCAGGGTTGGCGGACAAATAAGTGCAGCGCCGTTCGTCTGCCTGAAAAGAATAATCAAAAATTGCGTTTGATCCGGGCTCAAAACAACTGTACAAAAACACAGTATATTTTGATCAACACTCTCGAGCCCGGAGAACACCATGGCCTCTCAAGCGATGAAAATCACCCTGGAACGTATCGCCCTCTTTCAATTCACCCCGACCCACTGCGCCCAGGCCCGAGCGATGCTGGGCTGGAGTGTGGAAGAGCTGTCGCGCGAATCCCGAGTCTCGGTGGAGGCCATTCAGCGCTTCGAGGCACGCCAGGAGGTACTGGATGTCACGCGCCTGGCGCTGGCCTATCGGTTCGAATCGGAAGGGTTGGTGTTCTTCCCCGGGTTTGCGCCGGGGCGGGGGATGAATGTGAAAGGGTCGACGCCGAATCCGGTTGGGCGGGCGGATTTTGCGATGGTGGAGTGAGCCAATTCATCGATTGATGATTATTCCTATATTGGTATATTTCGCATAAATCAAAAGGCGGTGCAGGCATCGTTTTTTGTAGGAGCTAGCTTGCTCGCGATGGTCGTCAACGATAACGCGCAAATCATGGATAAACGCGGTGTCCTTGAGTACATCGTCGGATCGTCGCCCGGAGCAAGCTCGCTCCTACAGGAGAGCCCGTTTATGCGAAAGGAATTGAACATTATTGAAATCGAAGAAAGCAGTGGCAACGTCTACGAAGATCTCGGGACACCCCACGCCAATGAAATGCGAGTCAAATCCCAGTTGGCTGCAAAAATTGGGGAAATCATCAAGGCGCGCCATTTGACCCAGGTTCAGGCGTCTGAAATTTTAGGCTTGTCGCAACCCAAGCTTTCTGAAATGTTGCGTGGCAAGTTCCGCGGGATCAGTGAAGCGAAGATGATGGAATGCCTGTTACTTCTCGGACGGGATGTGCAAATCGTGGTCAAACCGGCCCCCCGATCACGAAAGGTGGGCCGGCTTGAGGTGGTTTTTGCTTAGTGCATTTCTACGGCTTGAATGCAGGTGTCTGACGCGCATGCGAGGCTTGTTCATAGCTGTAAGCCATCGCCAGAAGTTTGGCCTCGCTCCAGGGCGCGCTGTAGAAAAACACCGAGGTCGGTACGCCGTCAGCGTCCATTCCAGAAGGCAACATGATGCCGGGGTAGCCTGCCAGCGGAATGACGTTCAAACCGGGGGAGCCGACGTCGAGCACCAAGGCATCGAGTTGATGGGTGTTCAACAAGCCGTCGATAACAGCGGCGTTTTCGTGCTGGATTTTCCGCCACAGCTCGTTGTACGTGCGCTCGTCGAAATCGATGGTGTTGGCCGCGCTAAGGATGCTTTGTCCGTAATCCGGGCTGCCAGGTGTGTCCTTGTTAAAACGCACGATAGCTTCCAGTGTGGGGGCAGCCATTGCGGGTCGGGTCGCCAGATACTTTGGCAAATCACGCTTGATACCCATCCATAGCGCCTCATCTATCTGCTCCGATAACGGATCAGTGAGTTCCACGGGGATCAGAATTGCGCCGGCAGCCTGCATGACTTCCAGAGCTCTGGAAAACTGCGGATCACTTTCAAACCCCTCAGCGCTATTGCCGAACTTCAACGGGAAACCGATACGGCGCCCCGCCAATGCATCAGAGCGCAACAGAGCCGTGTAGTCCGTTGTATTGAAGCCTGACGGCTTGTTGATCGGGTCAGCTGGATCATTGCCGGCCATGGCGTTCAGCAATAATGCAGCGTCGCGAACGCTGCGAACCATCGGCCCTGGTGTATCGAGTTTGTGCGTCACGGGAACAATGCCACTACGGCTGAGTAAACCCACCGTCGGTTTGAGGCCGACCACACCATTGAGTGACGCAGGACAGATAATCGAACCGATCGTCTCCGTCCCAACAGTCAGCGGAGCGAAGCCCGCCGCGACCGCTGCACCCGAGCCCGAACTTGAGCCGCAGGGTGTTGCGCTGAGCAGATGGGGATTTTTGGTTT
This sequence comes from Pseudomonas laurylsulfatiphila, assembly GCF_002934665.1. GTDB lineage: Bacteria > Pseudomonadota > Gammaproteobacteria > Pseudomonadales > Pseudomonadaceae > Aquipseudomonas > Aquipseudomonas laurylsulfatiphila. The sequence goes on from NZ_NIRS01000003.1 coordinate 447,119, forward strand.
GTCCACCTCGGCCGCTCCAGCCATCGGGAATGGCCGGATCGCGAAAGTTGGCCCACTCGCTGAGATTGGTTTTTCCCAGTACCACCGCCCCGGCAGCCCTGAGACGTTGCACGATAAAGGCATCCTGCGCAGCAGGTTGCCCGACCAAGGCCAACGATCCGGCGCTGGTCTGCATCGAATCGGAGGTATCGATGTTGTCTTTGAGCAGCACCGGAATGCCATGCAGCGGTCCGCGGACTTGCCCGTTTTGGCGCTCCCGATCCAAGGACTTGGCAATCTCCAATGCATCAGGGTTCAGCTCGATGATTGCGTTGATCGCCGGGCCTTGTTTGTCCAGTCTTTCGATCCGTTGCAACAAGTGCCGAACCAGCGTTACGGAATTCAACTGACCGCGACCCATCCGCTGGTTGAGTTCATCGACACTCAAGTATTCCAGCCTGGTTTCGATCGCCGGGGTCTGCGCATAGGCTGCGCTGGTGACCATCGATAACAGGACAATCCCGGCCAGCCGCGTCATGCAGCTGTTTAACGTTACTTCCATGTAAAAATCCTTCTGACTGATTTCGAGTGAATGATTTCACCCGTTTTTTCAGCCTAAAGAATCAGTCGGAGTTTTCCGTCATCTCAGGTCACCAGCGCTTGCACGAAAGTTCGTCGCGATCTGTAGTCGCCTCACCCAACGCTCTGTTGATCCTGATATACCTGTTGTCCAACCTCCAACCACCACGCCCCACCCCGCTGCGGATGCATCAGGTTGAACGCCTCTCCCATCTGCGGTGTGGTGATCGATACGTTGCGTTCCCAGGCCAGGGCCAGGATGCGATCGAAGGGTTCGTACCAGGCGTGCATCGACAGGTCGAAGGTGCCGTTGTGGATCGGCAGTAGCCAGCGGCCTTTGAGGTCGAGGTGGGCTTGCAGGGTTTGTTCGGGTTGCATGTGCACGTGCGGCCAGTCGACGTTGTAGGCGCCGGTTTCCATCAGGGTCAGGTCGAATGGGCCGTACTGTTCGCCGATGCGTTTGAAGCCGTCGAAGTAGCCGCTATCGCCGCTGAAGAAAATGCGCGTGTCACCGTCGATCATCACCCAAGAGGCCCAGAGGGTGCTGTTGCTGTCGAACAGGCCACGGCCGGAGAAGTGTTGCGACGGCGTGGCGATGAACCGGATGCCCTCGACTTCCGTGCCTTGCCACCAATCCAGTTGGCGGACTTTGCTGGGGTCGATGCCCCACTTGATCAGGGTGTCGCCTACGCCCAGCGGGGCCAGGAAGTGTTTGGTCTTGTCCGCGAGTTTCAACACAGCCGCATGATCCAGGTGATCGTAGTGGTCGTGGGACAGAATTACCGCTTCAATCGGCGGCAATGCTTCCAGGCTGATTGGTGGCTGGTGGAAACGCTTGGGGCCGGCCCATTGCACGGGCGAGGCGCGCTCGGCGAAGACCGGGTCGGTGATCCAGAATTTGTCGCGTAACTTAAGCAGCACCGTGGAGTGGCCAAGGCGATAGACGCTGTGGTTGGGCGCGGCGATCAGCGCGGCTTGCGTCAGGGCTTGCACCGGGACGGGGGCGCTCGGGCGGGTGTTTTGCGGTTTGTGGAACAGCGCGTTCCACAGGATGCCCATGGTTTTGCCAAAGCTCAAAGGTTGAACCGGCGTGAAGTTCTGATACTGGCCTTGAGCCTGTCGGGACGCTTCAGGTGTGGAGGCGTTGTCCGCCGGGGAGTTTGAATTGGCCATGACTGAATGACTCCAGAAAAACCGCGTTTGACGCGATTCTCCGATTTGGGACGATAAATGGCCAAGGCACGCACGCATCAGCCGGACTTTCTATTTTTACCGGGCAGGATTAACAAAACATTACACTGCACAGTGTAGTTTCTAGGTTGCATCAAAGTCGATGACAAGTAAACTACTGAGTGTAGTTTCCCTTTTCTTCCTGCCGAAGCGTACTTATGACAGCTCCACAGCGCCTCACCGACCGAAAACGCCAAGCGATCATTCAAGCCGCGATCAACGAGTTCCGTGACAACGGTTTCGAGATCACCAGCATGGACAAGATTGCGGCCACTGCCGGTGTGTCGAAGCGCACGGTGTACAACCACTTTCCCAGCAAGGAAGAGTTGTTCGCCGAGATCCTCAATCAACTATGGATCCGGGTGACGGCAGAACAGGAAACGGCCTACCGCCCCGACCTGCCGTTGCGCGACCAATTGCGCGTATTGCTAACGGCCAAGTTGCAAATGTTGGGCGATGACAACTTTCTCGATCTGGCCCGGGTGGCGATAGCGGCGACCATTCATTCCCCGGAGCGGGCGCAGGATATGGTGGCGCGAATGGGCGAACGCGAAGAAGGGCTGACGGTGTGGATTCGGGCCGCACAGGCGGATGGCCGATTGAAAGCCGTGGCGCCCGAGTTCGCCGCTCAACAGATCCATGGCCTGCTCAAGTCTTTTGCATTCTGGCCGCAGATTTCCATGGGCCAACCCAGCTTGTCAGCCGAGGAGCAAAACACGGTGGCGGATTCCGCTCTGGACATGTTCCTGGGCTATTACCAGCTCTAGTCAGCCGTTTACAGCACTTGCCGACATTAAATGGCTTCGAAGGACACTGATTATTCCGGCTGGAATAAATGACAATGTGCACCGCTTTTACCGATGAACGGTAATTCCGCCCCCCATGCAGTAAAGTGTTTCAGAATGAATCTGGTGCAGGAAATTATGGATAGACAACACGGCAAGGGTTTGTCATTTGCCAGACGCATCTACATGCCTCGAACCATTGGCTTGGGCATCGGCAGCATCAGTGTGGCCGCCGCACTGTACCCGTTGAACCTGCCGATCTGGGTCTGGGTTTTGTTGGCGCTCAACGGTTTTGTCTGGCCGCATCTCGCTTATCAACTGTCGAGCCGCTCGGCCTTTCCCTACAAAGCCGAACGCCGCAATCTGCTTTACGATTCGCTATGCGGTGGCTTTTGGGTCGCGACGTTCCAGTTCAATCCGCTTTGCACCGTGACCATTCTGGCGATGATGGCGATGAACAATGTCGCCGCCGGCGGCCATCGGATGTTCCTGTTGGGTAGCCTGAGCCAAGCGGCGGGCGTGCTGATTGCCTGGTCGCTGTTCGGCGCGGCATTCACCCTGTCGACCACGCAATTGCAGGTGTGGGCGTGCTTGCCGATGCTGACGCTCTACCCGTTGGCGTTGGGCATGGTCTGCTACCGGCTGGCGATCAAGCTTTCAGAACATAAACGTAACCTGAGCGCCCTGAGCCGCACCGACAGTTTGACCGGGTTGCTCAACCACGGTGCCTGGAAGGACTTGCTGCAACTGAAGTTTCGCGAGTGCAGCCAGCGTCATGAGCAGGCCGCCATCGCACTGATCGACATCGACCACTTCAAGACCATCAATGACACCTACGGTCATCTCATCGGTGACTCGGTGCTGCGCCAGTTGAGCGTCGAGCTCAAATGCAACCTGCGCGAAAGTGACCTGGCCGGCCGCTATGGCGGTGATGAGTTTTGCGTGATTCTGCCTAACATGCCGCTGAATCAGGCCGTGGACGTGATGGAGCGTTTGCGCAGCGTGTTGCAAGACTATCGGCATGGGGAAGTGCCCGAACTGCGGGTCAGTCTGAGTATCGGTCTGGCGGCCTACCAACCGTCGTTTACCGATGCAACGGCCTGGCTCGATGACGCGGACAAAGCCCTGTACACCGCGAAAAACACCGGACGCAACAAGGTCAGTGTCAACACAAACAACACCAGCCTGGAAACGTCGAGCGCATGATGCGATCGCTTGGCGATTACGCTGCTCGAATAACGCTGGGGCTATAGTGAGCCTCAGTCCCAGCGCCCAGCAGAGAGCACCATGAACACCACGCCAACAGACAATGCCACCGCCGCCCCCGTCGATCATCTGCGTTTCCATCGCCATCACGCCCATCTGGCGCCGACCTTTGGCAATGACAAGTTTGCCCTGCGCGCCGAAGCCTTTGCGCGGTTCTTCGGTACCCCGACCTTTCTCGGCGCCCAAACGCTGATCGTGGTGGTCTGGGTGTGCCTCAACCTGTTCGGTGTCACCCACTTCGATGCGTACCCGTTCATTCTGCTCAACCTGGCGTTCAGCCTGCAATCGGCCTATGCCGCGCCTTTGATTCTGTTGGCCCAGACACGTCAGGCTGCACGGGACAAGGCCCAATCCGATGCCGATGCGCAGCACCGCGAAGCGCTGGCGACCGCCAACAGTGAGCGGCAGGCAGAAGCCGCGAAAAACTCCGCGCAACTGCTGGAGCTGCTCGAACAGAACACCCGCCTCACGGAGATGACCAAGGCCCTCACCGAGCGCATTGAAAACCTGACGACGCAAATGCATGAGCAGTTCGTGCCCAAGGACAAGCCATAGGCCTGAACGGTTTCACGGCAGTTTCAGCGCCCGCCCCAGCTCATCGAACAAGGTGACCACCGAGCGCAAGGCTCGGCAGTCGGGACGAGTCAGCAGCCACAGCGCGGTATCGTATCCGTGCAAGGGCTCGCCCAACGGGCGTAATCCCTCACCGATCAAGAAGTCCGGCAACGCTGCGACACCCAGCCCCGCCCTGACCAGCTCGGTAACCGACAACATGCTGTTGCAACGGTAACCCGGCGTTACGCCCGGCAAGGCCTGACGACGCCAGGTCACGGTCGGATGATCCGGCAGGAAGTCATCCGGGGCGATCCAGGTCAATGAGGCCAGCTCTGCGGTGTTGACCGATTGCAGGTATCGCTCGCTGGCGCACACGCGGTAGGCAATGTCCGCCAGTCGCCGTCCTACCAGGTGCTCCGGTGGCGTGCGGGTCAGGCGCAGGGCGATATCGGCATCCCGGCGGCTGAGGTTGGCAAAATCATTCGACGTGCTGAGTTCGAGCGTCAGCGCCGGATAGTTCGGCATGAACTGCGCCAGCGCCGGCAACAGCAAACCTTGCAGGACCGAATCGGTACAGGTCAGGCGCACGATGCCGCTGATCACTTCACCCCCCTGCTCCACCCCGATGCGCGCAGCCTCCAGCGCCTGTTCAGCGCGCTCGGCCTGCTCGGCCAGTGACTGTGCCAGGGTGGTGGGCAGGTAACCGGCGCGGCTTTTTTCGAACAATTGCTGACCCAGCGCAGCCTCCAGCCGACGCACCGCTCGAAACACCGTCGAGACGTCCACCTTCAACAGCTGCGCGGCCCGGGCCAGAGAGCCGCCGCGCACCAATGCGAGGATCAGGGCCAGGTCCGGGTAGTCCAGTCGATAGTGCGTCGTTGCATTGATCACTTGGGAAAACGCCAATATTGAGTGCGTGAACGCCAATCTATAGTGGGCCTCAGGAATCAACAAGTGCAGAGGCCCCTCATGGAAAACCGTCCGATTCGCATCGCCCTGATCGGCGACTACGACCCGCAAGTCACCGCCCACCAGGCCATTCCCCTAGCCCTTGAAATGGCCACTGAACACAGCGGCCTGAACGTGCAATGGCAATGGCTGGCCACCGATGAAATCCACGCCGAGACACCGCTGCACCCGTTCGATGGTTTCTGGTGCGTACCGGCCAGTCCGTATCGCCACATGGACGGTGCATTGCTGGCGATCCGTTTTGCCCGCGAACAACGGCGACCTTTCCTCGGCACCTGCGGCGGTTTTCAACACGCGGTGCTGGAATATGCGCGCAATGTGCTGGGCTGGTCGGATGCCGAACACGGCGAGACGGCGCCCGATGCAGCACGGGCGCTGCTGACGCCACTGTCGTGTGCGCTGGTCGAGGCCGTCGATTCCATTCATCTGGCTGAAGGCTCGTTGATCGCACAGGCGTACGAAAGCGCCGAGATTCGTGAAGGCTATCGCTGTCGCTATGGGGTGAATCCGCAGTTCGAGGGGGAGCTGCTCGAGCGCGGGCTGCACGCCGTTGGCCACGATTCGCAACAGGGACTGCGCGCGGTCGAACTCAGCGGTCATCCGTTCTTTGTCGCGACCTTGTTTCAGCCCGAGCGAGCGGCACTCGGGGGCGTCTTGCCGCCGCTGGTTGGCGCCTTTGTCCAAGCCTGTGCGGGGCGCTCGTCATGATCGCCAATACGCCAACAGCGCCTTATTACGCGGTGATCTTCACGTCGCTGCGCACCGAGGGCGATCAGGGTTACGCCGAAGCAGCGGCACGGATGCTGGAACTGGCCCGCGAGCAACCGGGGTTTCTCGGAGTGGAATCGGCTCGGGGTGAGGATGGGCTGGGAATAACCGTGTCGTATTGGGCTAGTGAGGCGGCGATTCTGGCGTGGAAGCATCATCCAGACCATACGGCGATTCGCGAGCGTGGGCGTTCGACCTGGTATGCGCGGTTTCATACGCGGGTGTGTCGGGTTGAGCGGGCCTACGGCTTCAGTCTGTAAATGATGCGGTGTTCTTGAGGCCGTCTTCGCGAGCAGGCTCGCTCCCACAGGTTTCGTGTGCTGCCATCAATCCTTGTGGGAGCGAGCCTGCTCGCGATGGGGCCAGTCAATTCACCACAAAAACTCAACCCTGAACCAGACTGCGAACCGCCGATATCTCCGGCACTTCCCCCCGGTTCATGTACACCCGCAACGGATCGGTGATGTTGATCCGGTCATCGATGTTCTGGTCCAGCAACAACTGGATCAATTCGCGCTTAAGCGTCATGGCCTGCCCGGGCCCCGCGCCCCAGACGAACTCGCTGGTCGGGATGATGCCGTCGTCCGCCACGTCCATGCCGAATGAGTCTTCGCTGAAGCGAACGAGGTAATGGCCGGTCTTGCGGTTGAGGCCGACGAAGCCTTTGAGTTGGTCGGCCGCCTGGCAGATGAGCTGGGAAGTGATGCGCATGGTAAACCCCGCAATGGTGATCGTTGGTTTACACGCAGGGCCTGCGTTTCCCTCTGCCGGGGAAATTGCAGGCCCCCAGCGTACTGCAAACGGGCGCACAAAAGTGCTGACGAAAATCAGCTTCAGGCAGATTTATGTCGGTCTCGCGATAGCGCCCGCAAAGATGAGTTGTTAAAAGGGACCGCTCACTCATTGCGAAAGGATCTCGACCATGCCCGCAACCTTTACCAAAAGCGCCCTGTTGTTGAGCCTGTTGCTAGGCCTCGGCCAGGCACAGGCCGCCAGCGAACCCGGTCCCACGGAACTGGCGACTCGCCTGGGCATTCCGCACCCGGCGGTGATCGCCCACCGAGGCGCGTCTTTCGATGCGCCGGAATCCACCGCCGCGGCCTACAAGACGGCCCGCGACCTGGGCGCCGATTACCTGGAACTGGATCTGCAGCGCAGCAAGGACGGCGTGCTGTTCGCCCTGCACGACAACAACCTGCAACGCACGACCGACGTCGCCAGCAAATTCCCCGAACGCAAGGACAGCCCGGCCAATGCCTTCACCATGGCCGAACTGAAAACCCTGGATGCGGGCAGCTGGTTCAATACCGCCTACCCGGATCGCGCGCGTCCAGCCTTCGCCGGCCTGAAGATTCTGACCCTTGATGAAATCATCGACATCGCCGAGGGCAGCGCCCAGCACAAGCCCGGGCTGTACATCGAGACCAAGGAGCCCAAGCAGTTTCCCGGCATCGAACACGACCTCCAGGAAAAACTTCAGGCCCGCGGCTGGCTGAACCCGAGCGAATCGAAACCGGCGAACAGCGCGCTGGCGGTTGGCCAGGGCAACGGCAAGGTGGTTTTGCAGACCTTCGAGAAGAGCAGTCTCGAACTGCTGCAAAAGGAAATGCCGAAGGTGCCGAAGATCCTGCTGTTGTGGGTCGGTGAAGGCAGTATCGAGCCCAAGTCCAAGGTGACCTTTGCCGAGTCCGGGGAAAAAGATAAAGCCGCTTACTACGCCAAACAACAACCGAAGGACAAAGCCGAATTCCAGCGCTGGGTCGACTACGCCAAGGCCCAAGGCGCCATCGGCACCGGCCCGTCCGCCGCACTGACCCAGGGTGGCGACCAGAGTTACTCGGACCTGGTGCAACCCTGGATGAACCAGTACACCCACGATCAGGGCCTGCTGGTGCACGTCTACACCATCGACGATGCGGTGGACTACCAGAAAGTCATGGACGCCGGCGTCGACGGGATCTTCACCAACCGTGCAAGTGAGTTGTTGAAGTTTTATAAACGTCCGGCGGCGAATGTGGCGCAGGTGCTTCAGAACAACGGCTACTGATCCGCAATCACGCAAAACCCTGTGGGAGCGGGCTTGCTCGCGAAAGGGCCATCAGCTTCAACATCCACGTTGACTGACACTCCGCATTCGCGAGCAAGCCCGCTCCCACAGGTTATGTATTTGTGTTTGTATGTTCGGGCACAGTCCAGCAGGAATTGATGCAGGACATGTAGAGGGTTTTAAGGGTGGCTTAAGTTACAAAAGCTAACCTGATCTCACTTGAACAGATCACCCAAGGAAAGAAGCCCATGAAGACTCTGACTGCTTTGTTTACCGCTGCAACCCTGACCCTCACTGCCGGTCTGGCCCAGGCCGACGTGCGCGTGGATGAGATCCCGCAACTGGTCAAGGACGGCAAGATCAAGCCCCTGGAAGATCTGAACAAGATCGCTCTGGAATTGCACCCGGGCGCCACGATCACCAAAACCGAGCTGGATAACCATTTCAACGGTTACGAGTATGAGATCGAGTTGCGCGACGCCAAGAACGTCGAGTGGGATGTGGACATCGATGCCTCTAACGGCAAGGTCCTGAAAAACAAGCAAGACAAGTAATCACAACACCCACAAAAGCCGCACGCTCTGACGATCGTGCGGCTTTTTGCGTTTAAGCGCTCAAGCGCGCCGTCACCTCGTTCAACTGCCCCGACAAACCGTGCAGGTTGTTGCTCGCCGCTTCGGTGCGCTGCACATTGTCCAGGTTGGTGCTGGCGATGCTGGTGATCTCGGTGAGGTTGCGCGAGATGTCTTCGGCCACCGAGGTCTGTTCTTCCGCTGCAGTGGCGATCTGCCGGTTCATGTCGCGGATGGCTTCCACGGCCAGGGTGATGCGTTCAAGCATGGCGCCGGCCTCGGTCACCTGCTGCACGCTTTCCTCGCTGCGCGACTGACCGCTTTCAATCGCCTGGGCTGCTTCGATTGCACCAGTCTGCACGGTTTGAATGATCTGGTTGATCTCGATGATCGACGCCGCCGTGCGCTGGGCCAGGCTGCGGACTTCATCGGCCACTACGGCGAAACCGCGCCCGGCCTCACCGGCGCGGGCCGCTTCGATGGCCGCGTTGAGCGCCAGCAGGTTGGTCTGTTCGGCGATGCCGCGAATCACCTCCAGGACCTTGCCGATGCGTCCGCTGTCGGTTTCCAGTTGGCGGATGACCGTGGCGGTGTTGGCGATTTCGCCACGCATTTGGGTGATGGTGTGGATGGTGCCCTGCATGACTTTTTCGCCCTGTTGGGCAGACTGGTCGGCATCGTCGGCGGCCCGCGCCGCTTCGGCGGCATGACGCGCCACCTCCTGCGCGGTGGCGGACATTTCGTTCATTGCCGTGGCCACCTGATCGGTGCGGTTGAACTGCTCGTTGGTACCGCCGGCCATCACGGTGGCGATCGAGTTCAACTCACCGCTGGCGCTGTCCAGGTCCGACGCGCTGCGCTGCAAACGGCTGAAGGTTTCGGCGAGGAAATCGCGCAGGGTGTTGGCGGCGATCGCCAGTTTGCCCAACTCGTCCTGACGGGTGCTGGCCACGCGCTCGGCAAGACGCCCCTGGCTGAGTTGCGCCACGTAGTCGATCAATTTGCGGATCGGCTCGACCAGGTGGCGGTTGACCAGCCACAGGCTCAACAGGCCGATCAACAACCCCGAAACCAGCATCACGACAAGCCCCAACAGCACCGTGCGATCGGCGGCGGTGCTGATCAGCGTCGACTGCTCGGCGCCTTGCTTGCGCAACTCGCTGACCAGTTCGCTCATCTGATCGCTGGTCGCGCGGTCTACGCCTTTGACCGCGGTATCGCCCGCCGTCGGATCACCGCCGGCGGCCACGAACGCGTCCCGCCCCTTCTGATACGCCGCGCCCAACTGACGATGTTCGTCACGCAAGCGCTCGATGCGGAGCTTGAATGACGGCTCGATGCCCTTCTGCGCGGCCAACTCGCCGAGGATGTTTTGCACATCACGCTGACGGTCTTCGAATTGCCCCCAGTACTTGCTCAGGTCCGCCGGTTGCTTGCCGCGCAACAGGACGTTTTTCCACTCTTGCACCTGCACCTTGAATTGCAGGTTGGCTTCATCGATCAATTGCGAGGTATGCAGCGGGCCCTCGATCAGATTGGCGTAGCTCTTCACGCCACTGGACAGGAAATGAAAGCACGCCAGGGCGATCAACAGCATCGCCAGCAGGCTGCCACTCAGCAGGGCGAGAATTTGTGCTCTCAAGGACTTTTGCAAAAGCATCGAAGGGTACTCATGACAGGAATGAGGCACGCCAAAAAAAGGCGTGAAAGGTGTCCGGACATCCCTGTCTGCGGTCTCGGTCGCGGCCTGCGGCGCGCAACTTGACCCAAGCGTGATCGGCGTGCCAGAGCGGTTCTTTAGAAAAAACCGACCATCGGTAGAGCAATCGTTTGCGTTATTTTCCTGTCACAAAAACGTCATCCCGGCTTGCGATGATGCCGCTCAAGTGAACCTGTAAAACACGCGACAGGCGCCTCCCCTTGCGAGTCCTCATGAACCACAGCATCGATCAAAGCCATCGCGACACGGATCTGTTCGGCCTGCTCTACGGTTTCAGTTTTCGCCCCGGTGAGGCCGGTCGGGAAATCAACTCCGCCGAAGCCTTGCAGTACCTGCAACAACCGGAAAGCGACGAACAGTTTCTCTGGCTGCACCTGAACCTCGCCCATGCCGCGTGCGAGCGCTGGATGAAAAGCCATCTGGAATTGCCCGAGGAATTTTTCGAGGCGCTGCACGAAGGCTCGCGCTCGACGCGCATCGAGCATGTCGACTCCGCGTTGCTGGCGGTGGTCAACGACGTGGTGTTCAACCTCAGCAACCTGGTCTCGTCGGATGTCTCGACTTTGTGGGTGTGCGCCCGCAGCCGGCTGATCATCAGCGCCCGCCTGCAGCCTCTGCACTCGGTGGACAAGTTGCGCTCGTCGGTGAAGGCCCGGGAATGCTTTCGCTCCCCGCTGGAGCTGCTGGTGCATCTGCTGCGCGACCAGGGTGAAGTGCTGACCCAGATCGTGCGCAAGACCAGCCAGAGCGTGGACCAGATCGAAGACGAGTTGCTGTCCTCGCGCCTGTCGACCAACCGCGCCGAGCTGGGCGCCAATCGCCGGGTACTGGTGCGCTTGCAACGGCTGCTGGCGCTGGAGCCAGGTTCATTGCTGCGCCTGCTCAACCGGCCGCCGCAATGGCTGCAAAAGGAAGACGTGAAGGAGCTGCGCAAATCCACCGAGGAGTTTGCGCTGATCATCAACGACCTCACGGCGCTGGGTGAGCGTATCAAGCTATTGCAGGAGGAGATCGCCGCCAACATCAACGAACAGACCAACCGCACGCTGTTCACCCTGACAGTGGTGACGGTGCTGGCGCTGCCGATCAACATCATTGCCGGTTTTTTCGGCATGAACGTTGGCGGCATTCCGCTGGCCGGTGACCCGGAAGGCTTCTGGATCCTGGTGGCGCTGGTCGCGACCTTTACCGTGATTGCCGGGCGCTGGGCGTTTCGCAAGCAGCAGGATTATTGAGTCTGTCCGAAAACCTGTGGGAGCGAGCTTGCTCGCGATGAGGCCCTGTCAGCCAACAGAGATGTTGAATGAAAGACCGTCATCGCGAGCAAGCTCGCTCCCACAGGGTTCAGCGCTCGATTCCAGATCAGCGGCCCTGCAAAAAACCAAACACTGATCCAAAGCAGTCTCCCTGTAACAATTAGCAACGATTATCACCGGTACACCTCCCTCCTCAGGAATGTCCGTGATGGCTACACCCTCCTTCACCGCTGCTCAGACGCCTGCCAGTAGTACCAGACCGCAACTCGACAAGAAGCCCGGCCTGATCACCCTCGTGGTGTTTTTTGCCGTGCTGGCCATCGGCTTGTTGTTTACCGCCTACAGCCTGATGCACGACATGAACGAACTCGGCACGGTGGTCACCACTTGGACGCCGTTCCTGCTGCTCGGCGTGGCGCTTTTGATCGCCCTGGGCTTTGAATTCGTCAACGGCTTCCATGACACCGCCAACGCGGTGGCCACGGTGATCTACACCAACTCGCTGCCGCCGAACGTGGCGGTGGTCTGGTCCGGCTTCTTCAACTTCCTCGGGGTGTTGCTGTCCAGCGGCGCGGTGGCGTTCGGCATTATCGCCCTGCTGCCCGTGGAGCTGATTCTGCAAGTCGGCTCGTCCGCCGGTTTCGCGATGATCTTCGCCCTGCTGATCGCCGCGATCCTGTGGAACCTCGGCACCTGGTGGCTGGGGCTGCCGGCCTCGTCCTCGCACACCCTGATCGGCTCGATCATCGGTGTCGGCGTGGCCAACGCCCTGATGCACGGCCGCGACGGCACCAGCGGCGTGGACTGGGCGCAAGCGACCAAGATCGGTTACGCACTGCTGCTCTCGCCCCTGGTCGGCTTCGGCTGCGCCGCGCTGCTGTTGCTGGCCCTACGCGCGTTCGTCAAGAATCGTGCGCTGTACAAGGAGCCCAAGGGCGAGACCCCGCCGCCATGGTGGATTCGCGGCCTGTTGATCGTCACCTGCACCGGCGTGTCGTTTGCCCACGGTTCGAACGACGGCCAGAAAGGCATGGGCCTGATCATGCTGATTCTGGTGGGCACACTGCCAATGGCTTACGCATTGAACCGCACCATGCCCGCCGATCAGGCCTTGCAGTTCGCGGCGGTCGCCGAAGTCACCCAGCAAGCCTTGGTCAAGGCGGCCCCGCTGCCGGCCCCGGCCGACCCGCGCTCGGTGCTGTCCGATTACGTGCGCAGCAAGGAAGCGACCCCGCAACTGGTGCCGGCGCTCGCTGCACTGACCGGCAGCATCGGCGCCCAGGTCAAGGGTTACGGTTCGCTGTCGAAAGTCCCGGCCGAGGCCGTGGGCAACGTGCGTAACGACATGTACCTGACCAGCGAAACCATTCGCCTGATGGACAAGAACAAGGTCGGCAACTTCGATGCCGACACCAGCGGCAAGCTGCAACTGTTCAAGCAGCAGATCGACAACTCCACGCGTTTCATTCCGTTGTGGGTGAAGATTGCCGTGGCCATCGCCCTTGGCCTGGGCACCATGGTCGGCTGGAAGCGCATCGTGGTGACCGTCGGCGAGAAAATCGGCAAGACCCACCTGACCTACGCCCAGGGCGCCTCGGCGGAAACCGTGGCGATGCTGACCATCGGCGCCGCCGACATGTTCGGCCTGCCGGTGTCGACCACTCACGTGCTGTCCTCGGGCGTGGCCGGGACCATGGTCGCCAACGGCGGCGGCCTGCAGATGAAGACCATCCGCAACCTGCTGATGGCCTGGGTGCTGACCTTGCCGGCGGCGATCCTGCTGTCGGGCAGCCTGTACTGGTTGTTCACCCAACTGTTCTAAACACCGCAAGACCCTGTGGGAGCGAGCCTACTCGCGAATGCGTCGGCACATCCAGCAACTATGTGTCAGACAGTCAGCCATCGCGAGCAGGCTCGCTCCCACAGGGGGCCGATCTCAGGTTTCCGAGCGGATCACTTCCCCCAGCCAATCCATGAACACCCTCACCCGCAACGGCAAATGCCGCTGCCGGGCATAGAGCAGCGACGCCTCCATGGACGGCGCATTGAACGGCGACAACACCTCGACCAGTTCACCGCTTTGCAGGTATTGCTGCATGCCCATTCTCGGCGCCTGAATCAGGCCGAAACCACCCAGGCAGGCGGCCTCATAGGCATCGGTGCTGTTGACCGTGACACTGCCGGCCATCGGCAGTCGCTGCACCTGCCCCTTGTCGACGTACACAAAGCCTTCCGAACGCGCACCCAAAACGCCGACGTAATGCACCAGTCGATGCCGTGCCAGATCTTCCAGCCGTTCGGGCACGCCATAGCGCTGCAGATACGCAGGGCTGGCGCAATTGACCATGCTGAAGTCACACAGGTGTCGCGCCACCACCGATTGGTCCGGTTGGGCGCCGATGCGCAGCACGCAATCGAACCCTTCGGCGAGCAGATCGACCCGACGGTCGGTGCTGCTGATTTCCAGCTCCAGCAGCGGGTGCTGCGCCATGAACGCCGGCAGGCGCGGCATGACCACGCGACGGGCGAGAATGTTCGGCAGGTCGATGCGAATGCGCCCCACCAGCGATGCTTCGTCCTGGCGAAACAAGCCCTCGATTTCGTCCATGTGCGACAACAGGTCCTTGCTGCGCTCATACAACACCAGACCATCCTGGGTCGCCTGGACCTTGCGGGTGGTGCGCTGCAACAGCCGAGTGCCGAGCAATGCCTCCAGCGCCTGCACATGCTCGGACACCGTAGATCTGGGCAGCCCCAGACTTTCTCCGGCGAGGGTAAAACTCGACATCTCGCTGACACGGACAAAGGTGCGCAACAGTTCCAGTTTGTTCATCAGCCTGCTCTTTTATTGTTCGGTTTATCCGACCAGTGATTCCGCCTTAACCCTGTTTATCACCACTGACCGGATAAATAAACTTCCTCACATCAACCGCCCACTGCACCTGAGGAAGTCCCCATGAACCGTAAAATCGCACTGATCACCGGCGCCAGCCGCGGCCTCGGCAAAAACGCCGCCCTGCATCTGGTTGCCCAAGGCATCGACATCATCGGCACCTACAACAGCCGCGCCGATGAGGCGCAGTCACTGGTAGCCGAGATCGAAAGCCTGGGCGGCCGCGCCGTCATGCTGCAACTGGACGTCGCCCGGAGCGAGCAGTTCGGCGCCTTCGCCAGCGAAGTCACGAAGGTCCTGCACAGCCACTTCGAGCGCGAGGGTTTCGATTTTCTGATCAACAACGCCGGGATCGGCCTGCACGCCAACTTCGTCGACACCACCGTCGAGCAGTTCGACCTGTTGGTGAACATCCAACTCAAGGGGCCGTTTTTCCTCACGCAGAGCTTGTTGCCATTGCTCAATGACGGCGGCCGCATCATCAACATTTCCAGTGGCCTGACCCGTTTCAGCCTGCCGGGCCACAGCGCCTACGCGGCGATGAAAGGCGCGATGGAAGTGTTGACCCGCTACCAGGCCAAGGAACTCGGGGCGCGCAACATCGCGGTGAATATCCTCGCACCCGGCGCGATTGAAACCGATTTCGGCGGTGGCGCCGTGCGCGACAACCCCGGGTTGAACACCCTGGTGGCGAACAACACCGCCCTGGGTCGCGCCGGTTTGCCGGATGACATCGGCGCCGCGATTGCGCTGCTGCTCGCGCCGGGCAGCCAGTGGATCAATGGCCAGCGCATCGAGGCGTCGGGGGGGATGTTTTTGTAAGATCAAAAGATCGCAGCTTTGTAGGAGCTGCCGCAGGCTGCGATCTTTTTTTACGTTACTGCGCACAAGACTGGCGCAGCACCACCCGCTCCCGAACCACGTCATACACCCAGTGGTACACGTAGGTGTACGGCAGGAAGAACAGCAACACGCCGATATCCAGCAGGAACGCCTGCCACAGGCTGACATTCAGCCACCAGGCAATCAGCGGCACGCCCAGTGCGACCAGACCGCCTTCGAACAACAGCGCATGCACCACGCGGACCCATGCGTTGTGGGCGATGGCGAGGCGCTTGAGCACCCGGTCGAACATACCGTTGAAGACCACGTTCCAGGCCAGGGCCAGGGCGGCGATGAGGACGGTGACCATGCCCATTTCCAGCATCGGCTTCTTCATGATCCAGGCCAGCAGCGGGGTACAGATCAGGATGGCCAGCAGTTCGAAACCGATGGCTTGGAAAATTCGTTCAGTAATGGATTTGTTGGCGCTCATGGCCGAACTCCCTTGAGTGACTGTGGTTGCCATGATCTGTCATCGTACCGATACTTCATAACCAATAACCATCGATCAAGGCGATAGTTCATGGCCTCTCACGAAGTGTTGCTGGCGTTTGTCGAAGCGGCGACCCAAGGCTCGTTTTCCGCCGCGGCGCGCAAGCTGGGCCGCAGTCAGTCGACCATCAGCGCGGCGGTGGCCAGCCTGGAAATCGACCTCAACCTGGCGCTGTTCGACCGCAGCAGCCGCAAGCCCGGCCTGACCCCGGCCGGACGCGTCATGCTGCAACGGGCCGAAGACATCCTGGCCGCCAGCAGTCGTCTGGAAATGACCGCCCGCCAACTGTCCCAAGGGGTGGAAGCGAAGTTGACGGTGGCGCTGTCCGATACCTATCAGTCGGACCGTTTCGAGGCGTCGCTCAGTGCCTTCGAGCAGCGTTATCCGGACCTTGAACTCGAATGCCTGATCGCTGAATGCGATGACCTGGTGTCGCTGGTGCAAAGCGGCCGGGCGCAGATTGCCTTCGCCGAAATGCAGGACAGCTACCCGCCGGACCTGGTCAGTTCGACGGTGGACGAGCGCACGGAAATCGCCCTGTTCGTGTCCCCTACCCACCCGCTGGCAAGGCTGGACTACGTCGATCAGGACGTACTGCAGCAACACCGCGAACTGCGCCTGGCCACCATCATCAATCCCTATGAAAGTCGGGCGAAGGGCCGCGTCTGGTCGGCGCCGAGTTATCTGATGCTGCTGGAAATGGCCCAGGGCGGATTCGGCTGGGCGCCGCTGCCCCGTTGGCTGGTGGAGCGCTTCGGGCCCGGCACCCTGCAGGAACTGGTGGTGCGCGGCTGGCCGAAAACGGTGTCAGTGGATGCGTTGTGGTCGCGGCTGAATCCGCCGGGGCCGGCGGGGAGCTGGTTGCTGGGCAAGATGCTGGAATAGCGGTGTGGCCATTCGCGAGCAAGCCCGCTCCCACAGGTTATTGTGTCGGTCACAAAATTTGTGTGCACCACTGCCCCTGTGGGAGCGGGCTTGCTCGCGAAGAGGCCAGCCAATATCACATCACTCCAACGCCTTGAGCCGCGCTTCGATAAACCGCCGCTCCGGCTCTTGCCGGGTCAACTCCAGTGCCCGTTCCCACGCCGCCCGCGCCTCTTGCTTGCGATCCAGTTGCCGACAAAACTCCGCCCGCGCCGAATGCGCCAAGTGGTAATCCAGCAGTTCGCCCCGCGCCAGAATGGCGTCGACCAGCGTCAGCCCCGCCTGCGGTCCATCGCGTTGGGAAATCGCCGCCGCCCGATTCAACTCGATCACCGGCGACGGCACCGCCCGCAGCAGCACGTCATACAGGCCAACAATCTGCGGCCAATCGGTTTCCCCCGCCGTCGAGGCTTCGGCATGCACTGCCGCGATGGCCGCTTGCAGGCAATAGGGCCCGAATCGCCCCATGCCCAGCGCGTGCTCGATCAGCGCGCAGCCTTCAGTGATCAACCCGGCATCCCACAGCGAACGGTCCTGCTCGTCCAGCACAATCAGCTCGCCGCTCGCCGAAGTCCGGGCCGGACGCCGCGACTCGTGCAGCAGCATCAACGCCAGCAAGCCCATCACTTCCGGCTCCGGCAACAACTCCACCAGTAACCGGCCGAGACGGATCGCCTCGCGGGTCAATTCCTCGCGGACCAGTTCGGTGCCGATGGACGCCGAGTAGCCCTCGTTGAACACCAGGTAGATCACCCGTAATACGCTGTCCAGACGCTCGGGCAACTCAGCCAGCGTCGGCACTTGATAAGGGATTTTCGCGTCGCGAATCTTCGCCTTGGCGCGCACGATGCGCTGGGCGATGGTGGCCGGGGCCGAGAGAAAGGCCCGGGCGATTTCTTCCGTGGTCAGGTCGCAGACTTCCCGTAGTGTCAGCGGCACTTGCGCGTCCGCCGCCAGGGCCGGGTGGCAGCAAGTGAAGATCAGCCGCAGGCGATCGTCTTCCACGTCTTCATCACTCCAGTCTGCCTGTTCCAACTCCTCCAGCTGCGCGATCAACAAGGGCTGCGACGCGGCAAAACGGGCTCGCCGGCGCAAGGCATCGATGGCCTTGAAGCGCCCGGCGGACACCAACCAGGACCGCGGATTGTCTGGTACGCCGTCACGCTGCCAGCGTTCGACCGCGATGAAAAAAGCCTCGTGCAAGGCTTCTTCGGCGAGGTCGAAATCCCCCAGCAAACGAATCAGGGTCGCAAGAATGCGCCGCGACTCTTCACGATAGACCCGCTCGACCTGCGTCTGAACCGGCAGCCCTGGCATCTTAAGGATTCAACTGCCGAACGGGGCGCACTTCGACACTGCCGACCCGGGCCGCCGGAATGTTCCCGGCGACCTGAATGGCTTCGTTGAGGTCCTTGGCATCGATCAGGTAAAAGCCGGCCAGTTGCTCCTTGGTTTCAGCGAATGGACCATCGGTGATCGACAGCTTGCCGTTGCGCATGCGCACGGTGGTGGCGGTCTGCACCGACTCCAGCGCCTCGGCGGCGACCATCCGGCCACTGCCCTGGATCGACTCGGCATAGGCCATGCACTCATCGTCCTTCGGGCTTTCCGGTAGCGAATGCAGCAGGCGCTCATCGCTGTAGACCAGGCATAAGTACTTCATCACGCTCTCCTTATCGAACGAGCAACTATGGTCGCTGACTGGCATTCTGGCTCGGCTTCCCGACGATCAGGGCTTGAGGTCGAACAGCGTCGCGCCGCTGGTCATGTCGAACGGTGCCGACCAATGTTCGTGGACGATCTGCCACAGCCCGGCTTCCTGTCGATAGCACTGCGAGACACGCATCCAGCAGGCCTGGGTTTCGCCCTTGTCGTTGGTGCCACCGCAATGGGCCAGCCAGTGAGCGAAAGCGATCTCCTGGGACGGCTCAATGGTGATTTCGTGGAACTCGAAGATGTGCGGGCCGGGGCACATTTCCATGCAGGCCTGCCAATGCACGCGATACGCCGGCTTGCCCTTGAATTGCAGGGCCTTGACCGCGTCGAAGGAGACGATGTCATCGGCATACAGAGCCATGATTTTTTCAATGTCCTTGGCCATGACCGCCTGACGGTAGTTCTCGATGAGGTTCTGGATCTGGGTTTGCGAGTTCATGGTGGTTCTCCGTGGTTTTTATTGGAAGACACCCTTAGTCGTCTGGCGATCCGGCGAATCGACAGAACAAATAAAAATAATCCTAACGGCCAGAATCGCTAGAATCCGAGGTTCTATTCATGTTGGAAAAAGGACACTCCCGTGACAGCCCGACTCGTGCCTTACGAAAGCCTGAATGCGCAGCAGCGCCAACAGGTCGAGGCCATCGAAGTACATCCGGAGCAAATAAAGTTCTCCGGTGATATCCACGGTGCATTGCACACCTTGTTGTCCAGGCCCGGCCCGGGGGTCAAAGGATTTGCCCTGCTGGCCGATGCGGTTCCAGTTGCCTTCCTGCTGCTCAAGCGCCCACCCGTATTGCCTGCGTGGGCCAATGACCACAGCGCCACCCTGCATGCCCTGCAAGTCGATCAACGTGCCCAGGGCAAAGGCTACGGCAAGGCCTGCCTGCAGGCGCTGCCCGAAGCGGCGCGCCTGGCCTGGCCGGAAATCCGCGGGCTGGAGCTGTCGGTGGATGCCGACAACGCAGCCGCCATCGCCCTGTACGAAAGGTTCGGCTTTGTCGACAGCGGCGAGGCGTACAAGGGCCGGATCGGTTATGAGCGGCGGATGGGGTTGGTGTTTTGAACACGGCCCCCACCAACACCACAAAACCACTGTGGGAGCGAGCTTGCTCGCGATAGCGGATGATCAGTCGACATCTTTGTTGAATGTTACGCCGCCATCGCGAGCAAGCTCGCTCCCACAGAGGATCTATGTCGGGTCAGAGTTCCAGCACCATCTCATGCCAGGCCATGCCGCCATGGTCCGACGCCGATGGTTTGACGTAGGCAAAGCCGAAACCGGCATACAACGGAATATGCCGCTCCTTGCACATCAGGTTGATGCTGACCTTGCCCATCGCACGCATACGCTCGATGAATTCGCCCATCAAAAGCTTGGCCAGGCCCTGCCCTTGATAATCCGGATGCACCACCACCGACATGATCACCACGTGCGGCCCGGCCGGGTCGTGGCCGATCAGTTCCTTGAACGCCTCGTCCGACATTTCCACCTGAAACGCCGCGCCGGAGTTGATGAAACCGGCGACGACCCCGTCCACTTCAGCAACGATAAACCCCTCGGGCCAGGTGGCGATGCGGGTGGCGATCTTCTCGCGGGTCGCGGCTTCGTCACCTTCATAGGCAAGGGTTTCGATGGCAAAGCAGCGGTCCAGATCGGCGGGGGTGACGTTGCGGATGACGGTGTTCATGGCGGCTCGGGATCAACATGGGAAAGGCTGGGGATGATAGATCAGCCGCCGTGGGACATCGAGAGACGAATCGGCTGATCCGCCTCTCGCTGCGGGTGTCATGCCTTGATCGGCAGCCAGAGTTCCAGCTTGCCGGTGTTGAGCTTGGGGTTGAAGTCTTCGCTGTAACGCTCGAACTCCGGCGCCGCCAATAGTTCGTGGCCGGACTGCGGCAGCCACGTGCCATGGATGTACTGGAAGGTTTGCGGCAGGGTGTCCAGCGGTCCCTTGTGTTCGAACACCACATATAGCTGCGGCTGAACTTCCACCCAGCGATAGGTTTCCGGCAAGTCGTCGAGTTTGCTGATCTCGACCCCGGCGATGTAATCGAAGCCGCCCTTGCCGTCGAAATTGCAGCAGACGCCGTAGGTGACTTCGCCTTTCTGGCCCGGAACTTTACCGATGTGGGGAATGAATTTATCCCAGAGTTCGGGAATGCCTTTTACTGTCTCTTGGGTAAATCGTTCGCCAAGTCCTGCGATCAGCAGAAAGTGTCCGTGTTCGAAACGGGGCTCCGTCACCTCGACGCGTGTTTGCTCATCCATGACTCGACTCCTGCGCTTAAAAGTGGGTTCGGCTGGGAGTATAGAAGCCAAACCCGATTCGCCCAGTTACAGTGCGTGCAACTGCTCGACTGCACCGGCACCAACGAACTCGTTATAACCCGATAGGATCACGTAGACCGCGAAATAGCAGAAGATCGCCGCCGATGCCATGTAGGAATAACGCAGCAACTTGTCGCCGAGCAACTTGCCGCCGTGGCTCGCGGCAAAGCACAGCCCGACACACCAGAGAATCCCCGCGCAAAGAAAACCGCCGAGAAACAGCGCGGAGCTGAGGACGCCACCGCCACCGGAACGGGCGATCAGCGTGCCACCCACGGCGGCGAACCAGAGAATCGCGCTAGGCGACGACATGGCCAGGAAGATCCCGCGAAAGAACTCCTTGCGATGGGAGTTGTGCCCCACCTCGGCCGATTGTGCCAGCACCGCTTCGTGGTGAATCGCTGAATAGATCATCTTCGCCGCGAAATACACCAGCAGCGCCGAGCCACCGATCCACAACACCCAACGTACGGTTTCGTACTGCAGCAACACGGTCATGCCGGCCAGCGCCAGTACCGCGTAGATCAAGTCACCGACGCAGGTCCCGAGGCCCAGGGCAAAGCCCTGGAAATAGCCGCGCTGCATGGCCAGGGTGATCATCGCGATGTTGGCCACGCCGATATCCAGGCACAGCGAAAGGCTCAGCAAGAAGCCGCTGGTAAATTCCATCGAACCCTATCCTTCGGAAAAATTTGTTTACATTGAGGCTGGACAGTCTGCCACAGCTGCCCTTACATTCCGCCACAGGTCACCGCAGTGACCAGCGTCGCTCGGACGGTTCCGGGCGCTTACGTTATCCGAGGCAACAATGGCCGAACAAGGTTCGCCGCGCCGCTTTGCGCGCATCGATCGACTCCCCCCTTACGTTTTCAACATCACCGCCGAGCTGAAGATGGCCGCCCGTCGTCGTGGCGAAGACATCATCGACTTGAGCATGGGCAACCCCGACGGCGCCACGCCGCCGCACATCGTCGAAAAACTCGTCACGGTGGCCCAGCGCGAAGACACCCACGGCTACTCCACCTCCAAGGGTATTCCGCGCCTGCGCCGGGCGATTTCCAACTGGTACAAGGACCGCTACGAGGTCGACATCGACCCGGAAACCGAAGCCATCGTTACCATCGGTTCCAAGGAAGGCCTGGCACACCTGATGCTGGCCACCCTGGATCAGGGCGACACCGTGCTGGTGCCCAACCCGAGCTACCCGATTCACATCTACGGTGCCGTGATTGCCGGCGCCCAGGTGCGCTCGGTGCCGCTGGTGCCGGGCGTGGATTTCTTCGCAGAGCTGGAGCGGGCCATTCGCGGTTCGATTCCGAAGCCGAAGATGATGATCCTCGGTTTCCCGTCCAACCCGACCGCCCAGTGCGTGGAGCTGGACTTCTTCGAGCGCGTCATCGCCCTCGCCAAACAGTACGACGTGCTGGTGGTGCACGACCTGGCCTACGCCGACATCGTCTACGACGGCTGGAAAGCCCCGTCGATCATGCAGGTGCCGGGGGCCAAGGACATTGCGGTGGAGTTCTTCACCCTGTCCAAGAGCTACAACATGGCCGGCTGGCGCATCGGCTTCATGGTCGGCAACCCGGAACTGGTCAACGCCCTAGCACGGATCAAGAGCTACCACGACTACGGCACTTTCACCCCGCTGCAAGTGGCAGCGATTGCTGCGCTGGAAGGCGATCAGCAATGCGTGCGCGACATCGCCGAGCAGTATCGGCAGCGCCGCAACGTACTGGTCAAAGGCCTGCATGAACTGGGCTGGATGGTGGAAAACCCGAAAGCGTCGATGTACGTCTGGGCAAAAATCCCTGAGGCTTACGCGCACCTGGGTTCGCTGGAGTTCGCCAAGAAACTGCTGGCCGAGGCCAAGGTGTGTGTCTCGCCGGGCGTCGGGTTTGGCGAGTACGGCGATGATCACGTGCGCTTTGCCCTGATCGAAAACCAGGACCGGATTCGCCAGGCCGTACGCGGGATTCGCGGGATGTTCCGGGCGGATGGGCTAGTCACCAAATCCAACGCCTGACCCATATCTACTGTGGGAGCGAGCTTGCTCGCGATGGCGTCGTATCAGTCAATAATAATGGCGACTGATACACCGCTATCGCGAGCAAGCTCGCTCCCACAGGGTCTTGTATAGGTCCTTGAAATCGAGCACCCACAAAAAAACCGCATCGCTGCGGTTTTTTTGTGTCTGTCGAATCGCTTAGACGAACAGCGACAACAACAGAATAAAGCCCAGGCCCACCACCGACAGGATGGTTTCCATCGCCGTCCAGGTCTTGAAGGTTTCAGCCACGGTCATGTTGAAGTACTGCTTCACCAGCCAGAAACCGGCGTCGTTGACGTGCGACAGGATCAGGGAACCGGCACCGGTGGCCAGCACCAGCAACTCACGGTTCACACCCGGAATCATCCCCACCACCGGCACCACGATGCCGGCGCCAGTGATGGTCGCCACAGTCGCAGAACCGGTGGCGATACGAATCACCGCCGCCACCAGCCAGGCCAGCAGGATCGGCGAGATCTGTGCGTTCACCGCCATGTGGCCGATCACGTCACCCACACCGCTGGTCACCAGCATCTGCTTGAAGCCACCACCGGCACCGATGATCAGGATGATCGCGGCGGTCGGCGCGAGGCTGGCATCGAGCCATTTCATCATCTGGCTGGAACCGATGCCCTGCTTGTAGCCGAAGGTATACAGCGACAGCAGCAATGCCAGCAGCAACGCCGAAATCGGGTGACCGATCAGGTCCATGAAGGCGCGGAAGATGTTGCCATCGGGCAGCACCACGTCGGCAAAGGTCTTGAGCAGCATCAGGAACACCGGCAGCAGCACGGTCACCAGCGTGATGCCGAAGCTCGGCAGCTCAGCCGAATCCGTTTCGCGCGCCAGTTGATCCACCAGTTCCTGGTTCGGATGACCGGGAATGTGCTTGGCAATGAACGTACCGAAGATCGGGCCAGCGATGATGGCGGTTGGCAGCGCAACGATCAGGCCGTACAGAATGGTCTTGCCGATGTCGGCACCGAACACCCCGATAGCCAGCAGCGGACCCGGGTGCGGCGGCACCAGGCCGTGTACCGCGGACAGACCCGCCAGCAGCGGGATACCGATCTTGATGATCGACACGCCAGTGCGGCGGGCGACAATGAACACCAGCGGGATCAGCAGCACGAAGCCGATTTCGAAGAACAGCGGAATACCGACCAGGAACGCCGCGAACATCATCGCCCACTGCACCTTGTCCTTGCCGAAGGCGCGGATCAATGTCTGCGCAATCTGATCCGCACCGCCCGATTCGGCCATCATCTTGCCGAGCATCGTGCCCAGCGCGAGGATGATGCCGACAAAACCAAGCACGCCACCGAAGCCGTCCTGGAACGCCTTGATGATGGTGCCGATCGGCATGCCGGAGGTCAGCCCGAGGAAGGCTGCGGCGATGATCAGGGCAAGAAAGGGGTGCAACTTGAACTTGGTGATCAGGACGATAAGCCCGATCACCGTGACCACTGCATCGAGCAGCAGGAACGTCTCGTGGGACATGCCAAACATTAGGGGTGTCTCCTGGTTGTTGTTGTTATTAAAGCGGGTTAATCAGAAGCCGCGAGGACAGCGCTGTCTTTGCAAGCACAGTCATACCGCCTGCTTCAGGCCGTGCGCCTGCCACCAGACATGAGCCTGCGCAGCCAGTTGCTCGACACTATGGGTCGAAGCATCCAGCGCCAGGGTCAACGGCTCGCCGACGGGCGATTCGAGGGTGGCGAACTGGCTGTCGATCAGAGTCGACGGCATGAAGTGGCCCGGCCGATGGGACACACGGTCGGCGGCCACCTCGGGGGTCAACTCAAGGAACACGAAGCCCAGGCCCGGCAAGGCGCTGCGCAGACGTTCGCGATAGATGTGTTTGAGCGCCGAACAGGTCAGCACCGGGCGCTCGCCCTTGGCGTCGACACGGCGCAGTTCATCGCACAGGCTGTCGAGCCAGCCGGCGCGGTCTTCATCGTTCAGGGGGATCCCCGCGCTCATCTTTTCGATATTGGCGGCAGGGTGGAAAGAGTCGCCTTCAATGGCCGTAGCGCCGCTCAGTTGGCACAGGGCCTCGCTGACGCACGTCTTGCCGCAACCGGCAACGCCCATGATGACCAGGGCGGTGATGGGATGGTTCATGTAACACCTCAGCGCGCAGACAGCGCTACCTTTGCCAGTTATGACACTAGACCAAAAGCAGAAGTTGCCGACGCCTTTCTTGTCATTTTGTGGGTTGCAGCAGGTTAGGTCCCAACGCCAAAAAGCGAGGATCAGGCGAACCCTCGCTCACGCATTTGCAGCTGCATCGAGACAGCGCTACCTTAGTGCCTTGAATTTTGTTTGGCAAGCCGTCGATGAACACAACCAAAAACGATAAAAATACCCGCACCACTGGCCGCCCTACCCTGAACGAAGTTGCCCGACTGGCCGGCGTCAGCCCGATCACCGCCTCCCGCGCCCTGCGTGGCGTCAGCACCGTGGCCACCGAACTGGTGGAAAAAGTGCAGAAAGCGGCGCTGGACCTCAACTATGTCGTCAACCCTGCCGCCCGCGCCCTGGCCTCGGCCCAGAGCCATTCGGTGGTGGTGTTGGTGCCTTCATTATCCAATTTGCTGTTCATCGATACCCTGGAAGCCATTCATCAGGTTTTGCGCCCCAAGGGCTTCGAAGTGCTGATCGGCAACTTCCACTACTCACGTGATGAAGAAGAAAACCTGCTGCGCAACTACATGGCCTATCAGCCACGCGGCTTGCTGCTGACCGGGTTCGACCGCACCGAAAGTTCGCGGCGGATGATCGAAGCCAGCAACATTCCCTGCGTGTACATGATGGAACTGGACAGTGCGGCCGGGCTCAATTGCGTTGGCTTTTCGCAACTGGCGGCCGGCGAAACGGCGGCCGAGCACTTGCTGTCTCGCGGTCGCAAACGCCTGGCCTACATCGGCGCGCAACTGGACCAGCGCACCTTGCTGCGCGGCGAAGGTTTCCGCAAAGCCCTGCAAAAGGCCGGTTTGTACGACCCGGCGCTGGAAGTGCTGACGCCCCGCCCGTCTTCGGTGGGCCTTGGCGGCGAATTGTTCCTGCAGATGATCGCCAGCCACCCGGATGTCGATGCGATCTTCTTCGGCAACGACGACCTGGCCCAGGGCGCGCTGCTCGAAGCGATGCGACACGGGATCAAGATCCCCGAGCAAGTGGCGATCCTCGGCTTCAACGACCTGCCCATGTCCGAACACATGGTCCCGCGCCTGAGCAGCATCAACACCCCACGCGAAGCCATCGGCCGCCGCGCGGCCGAGCAGATGCTGACGCTGATGGCCGGCAACACCGTGGCCAGGCCGGTGCAGGACATGGGGTTTGAGTTGAAGGTGCGGGAGAGTACATAAGCACCTGCATCAATTTGGTCAGGCAAAGGACATTGTGGCGAGGGGGCTTGCCCCCGTTCGGCTGCGGAGCAGTCGCAATCCGGCTCACGGGGTTGAACTGTATGACCGCAGTGTCTGCCTTGGGGTCGCTTCGCAACCCAACGGGGGCAAGCCCCCTCGCCACAGGGAAGGCCTTTCACCCTCGCTCAGTGTTCAATCCTGCGGATCGAGGTTATCCAGCACACGATTCACCGCCAGTTCCGCCAGCATGATGATCTGTGCGATCGCCAGTGCCGTGTTGCGCTGGCTGCCTTCCAGAAACGTAGCAAAGTCATTGGTCATCACACTCGCCGAGGCCAGTGATTCGCAGGCGTGCGCCAACAGCGTTTCGTTATTGATGCCGGGTGAGATGGAGAACATCGGGCTGGGATTGCGTGGGGGGTTGGGCGTGGGTTTGAACATGGCAATACTCCTAGAGTGATGGAGCTGCCACGTCTCGCTGCGATACGAAGGGTGGCAGCTGTACGCGGGTCGCAGACCGGGACTCTAGAACCCGGTAGACCCGAAGGTCTCCCACGCACAGCCGCCATAATGTGAACTGATCACGAATGGTGGACGCTATGCGTCTAGAGATACCCGGGCTGCGAAACCCGATCGCTGAATTTGCAGCGACACGGAACGATAGAGTCCGGATACCAGGCGCACAAGTCGGCGGATTCTGGCGTAGTTGTAGGCAAGGGTGCAAGAAAGCGTAACCTGCACAACTCATCTGAAGCCGCTCTCCTACAGCGCCTTCCTACATGCCACCACCTACAATTGCCTGTACGTCATTCTCGCTGGAGCAGAACATGGAACATGCACTGAAGATTCTCGGCAAGGCGTCGTCCATCAACGTCAGAAAAGTCCTGTGGACCTGCGAGGAACTGGGCATCACCTACGAACGCGAGGACTGGGGCAGCGGCTTTGCTTCCACCCACAGCCCGGAGTTCCTCCGGTTCAATCCCAACGCGCAGGTACCGGTGATCATCGATGAGGCCGGGGTGTTATGGGAGTCCAATACCATCTGCCGCTACCTGGTGGGCAAACACCATCACCATCATACCGAGCTGCTGCCTACCGAACCGGCCGCCCGCGCCCGGGTGGAACAGTGGATGGATTGGCAAGCCACCGAGCTCAATCCGTCCTGGAGATACCCGTTCATGGCACTGGTGCGCAAGGACCCGGAATTCCAGGACCCGCATAGCCTCGAGGTCGGCATTCGCGGCTGGAACCAGAAGATGGCCATCCTCGAACATCAACTCTCGACCACCAAGGCCTATGTCGCCGGACCGCGGTTTACCCTGGCCGACATCGTCATCGGCCTGTCCGTCAATCGCTGGCTGATGACCCCGATCGAGCGTCCGGATTACCCCGCCGTCGATGAGTATTTCAAGCGCCTGGCGCAACATCCTGGTTTCCTGAAGCATTGCTGCAACGGCTTGCCTTGAATGGCCGCAGGTTGCCGCCCGGCGGCAACCGCTGACCGAAATCCTGCTAGCACTCTCACGCTAACCATTTGATTTTGTTGTCTTTAATCCACGAGGCACGCTATTTGCTGAGACCACGCATCGCCATCACCCACAAGGTCTCTTCATCATGTTGGTCAGTGCAAAACAATCGCTGGTGACCCCACTCCCCAAGCGTCCCGGTGACGAGCCCTCCGCCGATGCCGCCGCCGGTCTTCAGGGCGGCATGCAGGCGGTCATCGCCCAGGCCATGCAAAACAATGTGCAGGCGCAAACCACAGCCACCCAGCAGGTGCAGGACTCCGCCACCCGGATCGCCACGCAGCACGTCAACGAGGCGAGCAAGATCAGCGACAACGTCGACGAAGCGTTCGCCAAGACCCGCGTGAACCTGCAAGCGACAGACTCCATCAGGCTCAACGAAGGCTCGGCCACCGCCGAATTCAAGGACTACATGAGCAAAACACCTGAAGAGCGTCTGCGCGACAGAATCCTGAAGGAGATGGGCATTACCGAGGAAGGCCTGAAAGCCATGCCGCCGGAGAAACAACAGGCGGTGGCGCAAGAAATTGCCGATCGCATGAAGGACAAAATGCAATTGGCGCAAGCAGAGAAAGACAACGGTAGCAGTCAGGTGGTCGACAAGCTCCTCGCCTCGCTCTAACCACTGCGCGATAAAAAAGGTCCCACGCCCGGGACACTGTGGGAGCGAGCTTGCTCGCGATGGCGGACTGTCAGGCACCCCTTATGTGACGGTCCCATCGTTATCGCGAGCAAGCTCGCTCCCACAAGGTTTGCAGTGTTTCAACTGACTGGCAGTGCCCTCTACCGGGACCCTTTGTCAGTTACCGCGACTAGTTCAGTTGCAACGTCGAGTTGAACTGACTGATCGCATCCACCACATGCCGTGAGCCCTGCTGGATTTCCAGGATCACTTCCCCGGCCTCGTTCGCCAATTCCACGCCCAGGCCGGTTCGGCTCAGGCTCGATTGCATGCTCGACACCGCGCTCAGCGACAAATCGTGGTTCTTGCGCACTACCTCGACGATCTCCAGCGTCGCCTGGCTGGTACGCGCCGCGAGGCTGCGCACTTCATCGGCCACTACCGCAAACCCGCGCCCGTGCTCACCGGCCCGTGCCGCTTCAATCGCCGCGTTGAGTGCCAGCAGGTTGGTCTGATCGGCAATGCCGCGGATGGTCTGCACGATGGTGCCGATGATGTCGGACTGTTTGCTCACGGCATCGATACTCACTGCCGCTTCGTTCAGGTCGCGGGAAATGTCCTGGATGATCTGCACTGTCTGCTGCACCACTTCTGACCCCTTGCGCGCACAGACGTCGTTTTGCACCGAGGTGCTGTGGGCCGATTCAGCGGCGGTTTGCAGGGTGGTCATCTGGTGAGTGATGTCGCTGGCAAACTTGACCACTTTGTACAAACGCCCCTTGGCGTCGAACAAGGGGTTGTAGGACGCTTCGAGGAATACCGTCTGACCTTGCTTGTTCCTGCGCTCGAAACGATGGGAGTGATACTCGCCGCGGTTGAGCGAAGCCCAGAAATTGCGGTAGCCCTGGGACTCGGCTTCGGCACGGTGGCAGAACAGGCTGTGATGCTGCCCCACCACTTCGTTGAGCGAGTACTGCATGGTTTTCAGGAAGTTGTCGTTGGCGCTGATGACCTTGCCTTCAGGCGTGAATTCGATGACGGCCATGGAGCGGCCGATCGCGGCGAGTCGGCTTTCGTTTTCGTGCTCCTTGTTGACCCGGGCAGTGATGTCGGTAGCGACCTTGATCACGCTCTTGACCTGCCGGTCGGGGCCCAGCACCGGCATGTAGCTGGCTTCGAGCCAGATTTCACGGCCGCTTTTGTGCAAGCGCAAAAAGGTCCCGCTCAGCGGCTCGCCCCGCGCCAGGTCGCGCCACAGTTTGGTGTAGTCGTCGCTGCGGTAGAACTGCTCTTCACAAAAAATCCGGTGATGCTTGCCGCGCACTTCTTCGGCGCTGTAACCCATGGCACTGCAAAAGTTCTCGTTGGCATCGATGACGATGCCGTCCGGGGTGAATTCAATCATCGCCATCGAACGACTGACCGCCGCCAGCTTGGCGTTGGCCTCGGTCAGCGCACAGCTGAAGCGTTCGATTTCCAGCAGGTCAGCCTTGTGATGTAGGTTGAACATTGTTGTATCACCTTCCGCGCGATTTTTTGATTGATGAAAGTTGCAGGTCTTTCACATCCACCACTACGTTCCGTGGAACAGGCACACGCATCCCTCCAAAAAGAAGGACTAGTCAGGTGATAAACGATGATCAATCGGAGGGTCCTTACAGCGACACGCTCATCAAGACATCCTTCTCTTGATAGCCCGCATGCGGGCCAGCCCTAACAGATTCGAATCCAAGTCCATTTAGCGCACGGCTGCCTGTTTTCAAGTGTTGGTGCCTTTGATTCCGCACTCTGGCGGCAAGACGACCGCCTCATCACGGTCGAAATGGCTTGTTACACCTGATCATAGACAGCGACGAAGGGCTTGCAAGGCCACTAGTCGGCCAGTATCGAGCAGAAAAACGATTCAGCGAATTGTTGCTAATTGAGCCTGGCCAGAGTGCCGGCGTCTGGCGGGACAAGCGGCATTGGCCGCCGAATTGGCGTAAGACTTTATATCGAATCGCGAGCAAGCTCGCTCCCACAGGATTTTGGGGTTCCCAAATACTGCGTCCGCCGCAGTTCCACTGTGGGAGCGAGCCTGCTCGCGATAGCTACTTTCCAGGCACTACAAAACTACAAGCTGGCACTCACCCTGCTAGCCACCTCCCCCGGCACCCAGCCCTTCCACACCTGCGGTTGATCACGCAAAAACGCTTCGGCGACTTCGCGGGGTTTCTGCCGTTTTTCACTCATCTGGCCCAGGGTCTGGTTCAACAGATCAATCGGCAGGTCGACCTTTTCGAAGAACGTCACCAGGTCCGGGTATTGCGCCTTGAACGGTGCCGACACACCGATGGCCAGGCTCGCCGGCATCGAGCGCGTGCCTTTGGGGTTCGGGTTGTTGGCGTCGGCCAGGGTTTTCCAGGCTTCGGCGTCGAACGGCGGTTCGTCGAGCTTCACCAGTTTGAATCGCCCCAACAGCGGTGTCGGCGACCAGTAGTAGAACAGCACCGGTTTGCCACGGCGGATCGACGACGCCACTTCTGCGTCCAGCGCTGCGCCGGAACCGGTGCGGAAGTTGACGTAGGTGGCGGTCAGGTCATAAGCCTTGAGTTTCTGGCTGTTGACGATTTCCGAGGTCCAGCCGGTGGGGCTGTTGAGGAAGCGTCCGCGACTCGGGTCTTCAGGGTCACGGAATACATCCTTGTACTTCGCCAGGTCGGCAACGGACTTCAGCTCCGGGGCCAAGGGCTTGATGCCGCGCTCGGGATCGCCCTTGATCACGTACTCCGGCACCCACCAACCTTCGGTGGCGCCTTTGACCGTGTCGCCGAGGCCGAAGACCTTGCCCTCGGCGGCAGCCTTGACCCAGGCCGGGCTGCGTCCGGCCCACTCTTCACCGATGACCTGGATATCGTTTTTGGCCAGCGCCGCTTCCAGGCTGACGGTGCTGCCCGGCAGCGTGTCGGTCGGGTAGCCGTAACCTTTTTCAACGATCAGGCGCAGGATTTCGGTGATGAGGCTGCCGCTTTCCCACGTGATGTCGCCAAAGTGGATAGGCGCAGCTTTTTCTGTGGCCGATGCCGGGTGGGACAACAGGCTCAGGGCCAGCAGCGAACTGCCGAGCAGGGTTTTGATCGATCTCATGCGGACCTCTTGTTCTGGGGTGGGCGGTTCAGGGATTGATTGGCGCTGTGCCGGTCGCACAGGGCCTGGGAACGGGTCATGTAGTCGCTGACCGAGCGCAGGGAGATGCCCAGCGCAGCGGCAATTTGCGGATAGGTCAGGCCGTCGATCCGCGACAACAGGAAGGTCGAGCGCACTTTGCCGGGTAGCCGCTCAAGACTGCGCTCCACACGGGTCAGGGTCTGGGACCGTTGAGCCAGCTCCTCCGGCGATTCGGCGTGGATCGGCTCGGCCTGTTGCAGTTGCTGAAGGTACTGGCGCTCCAGGTCACCTCGACGCCAACGCTGATAGAGCAGGCGCCGAGCGATGGTGGTGAGCAAGGCACGGGGTTCACGGATGGCCGTCAGGCTTGGCGCCTGGAGCAGCTGCAGGAAGGTTTCGCAGGCAATGTCTTCGACAGCGGCGGCATCGTTCAGAGACTGACGCAGGCGTGTGCAGAGCCAGTGATAGTGAGCGCGGAACAGTCCGTCCACGTGTTTGCGGTGAAGAATATCGGCGCCGGACATAGGGGCTCCTGGGTTAGGGGTCGCTGAATGTCCGGTGGTCCGGTGAGGCGAATCCTAGCAAGGAGCCTTATTCATTAATAATATTTAAAACTTATTTTTATATTCCCTTATGGAATTAAAGATTTCTTGCGCCTGACCGTCCGTCATCGCGGGCAAGCCCGCTCCCACAGGTACACCGAAACCCTGTGGGAGCGGGCTTGCCCGCGAAAAATGAACCTGTCGACCCGACATTTGCGCCCTATCGCAAATCCCCATACCCCAACATCTCGGCCTCACGCTGATAATCGAGCACAACCTGATAGTCGCTTTCGCTGGCCGGCAGCACCTCTGGCAACCCGAGGATTTCGGCGACGTCAGGCAATTCGCTCAACGCCTGATTCATCGCCTGCAATAGCCCTTCAGCCTGAAGATCGCTGACGCTGGCTGCCGTGATGTAGGGCAACGTCGGACTCAATGCACTGCGAGCAATCACGCGCAAACCGGTCACTTCTTCCTCGGCGTATCGGGCCAGACAGGCAAATGTCACGCTGTCGATGGCCGCCAGATCGGCAAGGCCTTCGCGTAACCAGCGCAGGCTTTCGCGATGACTGCCGCTGATGCCAACCTCGGCAAAAAAACGCCCGTCACGCTGCAATGGCGCCAACCGGTGGCGCAGCAAATTCATGCCGCTGTTGGAGTCATGGCCATTGATCACGCCTCGGCTGCCGCGAAAATCCGCCAGGGTCTGGCGCGGATCATCGACGCGCCCGAGGATCAGACTGCAGTGATTGCCGCCGCTGCTGTCCGGCAGCTCGTAACGCGGCCGCCCCAGCACCCGGACCTTGCCGCGCAAGGCCGTCATCAGCGGATAGCCGCAGGTTTGGGTGAGCAGCAAATGCGGCGACAACCACATCTCCATCAGTGACAACCCTTCGGCATCGCCGCGGGTTTCGCCCAGGTGCTCGAGGATTCGCGCCAGCCAGCGTTCGTTGGCCTGGTGGATGGGTTCGGGGGCGGTGTACATCAGCAGTTCGGCGATGTGTTGGGTCATCATCGTATCTCCATACAACGAAGTTCCCTGTGGGAGCGGGCTTGCCCGCGATAGCGTTGGATCAGTCACCAGGTGTGCTGGATTTGAAATCGCCATCGCGGGCAAGCCCGCTCCCACAGGGTTTGGAGGTGATCTATGCATCAGTGAAACGGATGCCTCGGGCTGTCGATGGCCTTTACGCCATGTTCACGCCACAGCTGCCCATAACCCTGCACCAGGAATCCCCCGCTGCGCGCCAGCCATTGCTCACGGCGGGCCCGGTAAGCGCGGGGCAAGTCGTACCAGGGCAACCCCGGCAATTCGTGGTGCACCAGGTGGAAATTGAGGTTCAGGAACAGCCAGCGCCACGGCCACGCCGCTTCATTGAGCACGGTACGTTGCTCCGGCGCCGCGTGAGGTCGATGTTCATAGTAGGAGCGAATCATGGCGATCGACAGCGCCGGCACGCTGATCAAGAACAGGTAATGCCACACCGGCAACACGCTGTAGCGCGCGATGAACAGCAGCATCAACAGGGTCAAGGCGCCATGGCTGAGCCACATCAACCAGGCCTGGCGCTCGCCGCTTTTCAGGCGTTGCAGTTCTTCCCGGGCCAGCGTCAGCAAGGCGATTGGCGCACCGAGCAGAAAGCGCCCGAGC
Organism: Pseudomonas laurylsulfatiphila; assembly: GCF_002934665.1. Classification (GTDB taxonomy): domain Bacteria; phylum Pseudomonadota; class Gammaproteobacteria; order Pseudomonadales; family Pseudomonadaceae; genus Aquipseudomonas; species Aquipseudomonas laurylsulfatiphila. Next base: position 480,997 of record NZ_NIRS01000003.1, read on the forward strand.
ACGGTTTTGTTCAACCAGTGCAGGCCTTGTTCGAACAACGAACTGCCCTCCCACTGCTCGGCATTCAGGTAACGGCTTTCCGGATCGCGACCGGGGATGGTCAGGTCTTCATCGCGGTGATGCAGCAAATGGCTGTCGCGATACAAGGTGTAGGGATACCAGACGGCAAACGGTGCGTAGCCGAGGATTTTGTTCAACAGCGGCCAGCGGGTCGGATGACCGTGCAGCAGTTCGTGCTGCACCGACAGCCACAACACCACCACGGGAATCAGCAACAAGGTGCTCAACCACAGGCCCAATGAATCACTGCCCAGAACAAGGGCGAACCACGCGCTGTACACGCCAATCAACAGCAACCAGGTCGGCCACTCGGTGCGGGCGGTGAGGCGTTGGCGCAGGGTTTCGATTTCTTCTCGGTGAGCTGCATCGAAATAATGAGGCATGGCATTGCTCGGATCGGGGACCAATCCTCTTCTGTGCAACGACGCCCGGATTTCTTGCAGATTATTTTCAATGTGATCGCTCCCGCCTTGCGCGGGAGCGATCGGTCAGCGCAGGCTCAATGCCCGAACACATTGACCTTTTTGGCTTTCTTGTCGGCGCGCTTTTCAATAGCGGTTTTCGCCGGCTTTTTCTTGTCTGCTTTCTTTGAATCCATACCTTTGGACATGATGCGTACTCCACTCGTGGGGATGTGAGTTCAGGTATACACCTATCCCGGCGCGCGTGTTCTTTTATAATCGCCGCTTTGCACACCGACAGTCCGAGACCATGCCCGACACCCACTACACCCTGCTCGATGAGCCGTTATGGCCATTGATGAACAAGTTCTATCGCGCTCACCAATCGTCGATGAAAGCCGTGCGCGACGCGCAGCTCTGGGTGGCCCGGCGTGACGGGATTGTGGCCGCACTGTGCTTGCGTCCGGTGTCCGGCGGGCATTGGCTGACCGGATTGTTTGTCGATCCGCAGTGTCGGGAACAAGGGGTTGCCGCCGGGTTGATTGCGGCCGCGGTGAAGGATTGCGAACTGCCGGTGTGGTTGTTCTGTCATCCGGACTTGCGCGGGTTTTATGAGCGACGCGGCTTTACGTTCGATCCGCCGATGCCTTATGCGATGGTTGAACGGTTGAGCCGGTATGCGCGCAGCAAGCCGATGATTGCGATGGGGTTGGAGCCAGGCGTTTAACTTACTCAACCCTGTTGGAGATCCAATGTGGGAGCGAGCTTGCTCGCGATGAGGCCCGGTCAGTCAACATTGTTGGCGACTGATACACCGCCATCGCGAGCAAGCTCGCTCCCACAGGGTATGCAGCGAGTCTATTCATCCGCGTTGGGGTCCAGGTCCGGGAACATCACTTCGGTGAAGCCGAACTTGCTGAAGTCGGTGATGCGCGACGGGTACAGGCGGCCGATCAGGTGGTCGCACTCATGCTGCACCACCCGAGCGTGGAACCCCGAAGCAACGCGCACAATGGGCTCGCCCTTGGGGTCGACGCCTTCGTAGCGGATCTGCTGGTAACGCTGCACCGCGCCACGCAGGCCGGGCACGGACAAACAACCTTCGAAGCCCTCCTCCATGATCGGGCTGAGCGGTGTGATCAACGGGTTGATCAGGATCGTCTGCGGCACGGCCTCGGCATCCGGATAACGCTCGCTGTGCTCGAAACCGAAGATCACCAGTTGCAGGTCGACGCCGATCTGCGGAGCCGCCAGGCCAACGCCCCCCACACTTTCCATGGTCTGGAACATGTCATCGATCAGTTGCCACAGCTCGGGGCTGTCGAACATCTCGGCCGGTACCGGCGGGGCAATGCGCAGCAGGCGCTCGTCGCCCATTTTCAGAATTTCACGAATCATGATCAGGTTTCATCAATGGTCGGTTTGATTGAGTGATCGCGGCCCAGGCCCGAGACGTGGTGTTTTTCCTCATGGACGGGACCATGCTCGCCAGCCACTTTTTCCCCAGGGTCCTTGCCCTCTCGCGACATGTGTTCGATCACCGCGTTCATCTCCGCGCCCAGCAACAGCACCGCGGCGGAAATGTAGAAGTACAGCAACAGCACGATGATCGCACCGATACTGCCATACATGGCGTTGTAGTTGGCGAACTCCTTGACGTACAAACCGAAGCCCAGGGAGGCAATGATCCACACCACCACCGCCAGCACCGAGCCCGGCGTGATGAAGCGGAATTCCTGTTTGACGTCGGGCATGACGTAGTAGATCAGCGCCACCGCGACCATCAGCAGAATCACGATCACTGGCCAGCGCAAGAGGGTCCAGAGCGTGACGATGAAATACTCAAGGCCGACTTGCGCAGCAATCCAGCCCATTACCTGCGGCCCGAGCACCATCAGTGCCGCGGCGACCAGCATCATGCCGGCAATGCCGACGGTGTAGATGATCGACAACGGAAAGCGTTTCCACAACGGGCGCCCTTCAACCACGTCATAGGCCGCGTTCATCGCGCTCATCATCAGCCGCACACCGGCGGAGGCGGTATACAGCGCAATCACGATACCCACCGAGAGCAAACCACCCTTGGACTGCTGAAGCTGGTCGATCACCGGGTTGACCTGCTCCAGCGCCTGGGGCGGCAGCACCAGTTCCGATTGCAGGCGCAGCCAGGAAAAGAAGTCCGGCAGGTGCAGGAAGCCGATCAGGGCAATCAGGAACAGGATGAACGGAAACAGCGAAAACAGCATTTGATAGGCCAGCGCCGAGGCATAGGTCGACATCTCGTCGGCGACGAACTCGGTGACCGTGCGCATCATCACACGGTGCAGGGGCATGCCTCTCATGTCCGGAAAAATCATTCGCGTCTCCATTCGCCGCATACGGAATTGGGTTGAAGTCGTGGCGACTCAGGGGCCGTTTTCTACATCAAATCAGCCTGTTTCGCGACTTTGAAACATTTTCCTCCCTCAAGTTCAGGCTGACACAAAAACGGCCATCTGAGGATGGCCGCTTCTTAACTTTATTAAAGGCCGGATCACGCCTTGTCGATGCCTTTTTTCAGTGCATCCTTGGCTTTACCAACCGCCTGCTGGGCTTCGCCTTTCTTTTCCTGCATCACGCCTTCGGCGCGCAATTTGTCGTTACCGGTGGCCTTGCCCACCCCTTGCTTGACGTTGCCGGCGGCTTCATTGGCCATGCCTTTGACTTTATCGCTTGTGCTGCTCATGGTGATTCTCCTGTGAACAGTTCATTGGGAAGAAAAGTCGTTACACAAGGTTGACCGAGGGCTTTTGCAGGGAGTTTCATTTATTTTCACCACGACATTTCATCGTTCAGTGCAGGTTGCGCTTTATGTTTGCGGGCCAACCCCCGAGAATGCGCAACACGTTCAGGCCATGGCGCTGAAGATCCAATCCCGTAGGAATGTTATGAAACTCGATAAAAAGCAGGCCATTGCCCGCAGAAACCAGGAACTCGGCGGTGCTGTGCTTGGCGTCAACAACTGCCACTTCGCCGAATTGAACCGTAATCGCAACATCTGGTGGTTCGACCTCCCGGTGACGCGCCTGGCAATCGGTCAGTACGAGTGGATCCATCTGCTGATGCACACGCCGGCCACCGACGAGCTGCTGCACCTGAAAGTGCCGACCGTGTTCCTGCGCGAGAAGCTCGAAGGGCTGGTGGTGCGCAATGAAGGCAAGCGCAAGGCGGCATTGAGCCTGGAACTGAGCGCCGACAAGGACTCCTTCCTGCAAGACATGCGCCCGGCGGGCACCAACGTCAACTTCGCGCCGTTTCGTCAACAATAAAGAAAAGATCGCAGCCTTCGGCAGCTCCTACATGGGATCGCGGTCACCTGTAGGAGCTGCCGAAGGCTGCGATCTTTTGACCTTCAACAAAAAGCCCCGCATCTGCGGGGCTTTTTGTTGATTACGCGGTGGCTTTCTTCGCGTTGATCTTCTTCAGCTCTTCATCGCGCAATTCACGACGCAGGATCTTGCCGACGTTGGTGGTCGGAAGTGCATCGCGGAACTCCACGGAGCGCGGAACCTTGTAGCCGGTGACGTTGGCGCGCATGTGCTCCATCACCTGCTCCTTGGTCAGGGTCACGCCTGGCTTGGCGACGATGAAAATCTTGATCGCTTCGCCCGACTTCTCGTCCGGCACACCGATGGCCGCACATTGCAGCACGCCCGGCAGGGTCGCCAGCACGTCTTCGAGCTCGTTCGGGTACACGTTGAAACCGGACACCAGGATCATGTCTTTCTTGCGATCGACAATGCGCATGTAGCCGTCAGGCTGGATCAGCGCGATGTCACCTGTCTTCAACCAGCCTTCGCTGTCGAGGATCTCATCGGTGGCATCCTGGCGCTGCCAGTAACCCTTCATGACCTGCGGCCCCTTCACGCACAGCTCACCGATTTCGCCCATCGGTTGCTCGACACCGGCATCGTTGATGACTTTGCACAGGGTCGACGGCACCGGAATGCCGATGGTGCCGATCTGGATGTTCTGGATCGGGTTGACCGTGGCCACCGGGCTGGTTTCGGTCATGCCGTAGCCTTCGCAGATGGCGCAACCGGTGACCGCCTTCCAGCGTTCGGCCGCGGCCAGTTGCAGGGCCATGCCGCCCGACAAGGTGACTTTCAGCGCGGAGAAGTCCAGCTTGCGGAAGCCTTCGTTGTTGCACAGCGCCACGAACAGCGTGTTCAAACCGACGAAGCCGCTGAACTTCCACTTCGACAGTTCCTTGACCATCGCCGGCAGGTCGCGCGGGTTACTGATCAGGATGTTGTGGTTGCCGATCAGCATCATCGCCATGCAGTGAAAAGTGAACGCATAGATGTGGTACAGCGGCAGCGGTGTGATCAGGATCTCGCAACCTTCATTGAGGTTGGAACCCATCAGAGCCTTGCACTGCAGCATGTTCGCCACCAGGTTGCGGTGGGTCAGCATCGCGCCCTTGGCCACACCGGTAGTGCCGCCGGTGTATTGCAGCACCGCGACATCGCTGCTGGCCGGATTGGCTTCCGCCACTGGCTGGCCCTGGCCTTTGCTCAGCACGTCGTTGAACTTGACGGCTTTTGGCAAGTGATAGGCCGGCACCATCTTCTTCACGTACTTGATCACGCTGTTGATCAGCAGGCGCTTGAGCGGCGGCAGCAGGTCGGCGACTTCGGTGACGATCACGTGCTTGACGCCGGTTTTCGGCACCACGGTTTCCGCCAGGTGCGCCATGTTGGCGAGGCAGACCAGGGCCTTGGCACCGGAGTCGTTGAATTGGTGTTCCATCTCCCGCGCGGTGTACAGCGGGTTGGTGTTGACCACGATCAGCCCGGCGCGGATGGCGCCGAAGACGGCAACCGGGTACTGCAACACGTTGGGCAGTTGCACGGCGATTCGATCGCCTGGCTGCAAATCGGTATGCTGTTGCAGATAAGCGGCAAACGCACCGGACAATTCGTACAGTTCACCGTAGGTGAGTGTCTTGCCCAGGTTGCTGAATGCCGGCTTGTTGGCGAAGCGTTGGCAGGATTGCTTCAACACTGCCTGAATATTCGGATACTCGTCTGGATTGATGTCGGCAGCAATTCCAGCTGGGTACTTATCCTTCCAAAAGTCTTCGATCATGGAAGCCCACTCCTCAGCAACGCGAATTCAGCACCGCATTTGATGCGATTATTATTGGTGTTTGGCCATTGGTGAATCTGGCTGATAGAAGGCCGAGAAGTCACAAAGCGCGCCGAGAGTAGCAGCTTTGCCAAGGGTCGACTAGAGCCAAAAGCGGCCTCTACGGTCACATTTGTGACTCAAGACTTACAAGCAGTCATTTTAGAGCAAAAAACCTATTAATCCCTGAAAGCCACGGAATTCGGGGCTCTAGCGTACGCCGAAAAGCATCGCGGGCAAGCCCGCTCCCACAAGGTTCGCGTCGTACACAACGTGTGTGCACAACAGTGAATCTGTGGGAGCGTGGCTTGCCCGCGATCCGCGCGAAGCGCGGCCATTCACCGATCAGGCGATATCACGCAACTCCCGCCGCAAAATTTTGCCCACCGGCGTCATCGGCAGCGACTCACGCAGCACGATGTGCTTCGGTACTTTATACGCCGTGAAGTTCTCCTTGCAGTAAGCCTTCAGCTCTTCAAGGCTGACCCCCGCTTCACGGGCCACCACGAACAGCTTCACCGCCTCCCCCGACCGTTCGTCAGGCACACCGATGACCGCACAGTTGGCGACGTTCGGGTGAGCCATCACCACGTCTTCGATCTCGTTCGGGTACACGTTGAAACCCGAGACAATGATCATGTCCTTCTTGCGGTCAACGATGCGCACGAAACCGTCCGGGTCGATCACCGCAATGTCACCGGACTTGAACCAGCCCTCGGCATCCAGCACTTCGGCCGTGGCTTCAGGTTTCTGCCAGTAGCCCTTCATGATCTGCGGGCCCTTGATGCACAACTCGCCGCGTTCCCCCAAAGGTTGTTCGACGCCGTCATCGCTGATGACTTTCAATGTGGTGCCCGGCACCGGCAGGCCGACCGTGCCGATCCGGGACTGCTCGCCATAGGGGTTGGTACAAGCCACCGGCGAGGTTTCGGTCAGGCCGTAACCTTCGGTGATGCGGCAACCGGTCAGTTGTTCCCAGCGTTCGGCGGTGGCCTTGACCAGTGCGGTGCCACCGGAGTTGGTGAGCTTGAGGCTGGAGAAGTCCAGGGTCTTGAAGTCCGGGTGATCCATCAGCGCGACGAACAGTGTGTTGAGCCCCAGCAGCGCCGAGAACCGCCAGTTCTTCAGTTCCTTGATGAAGCCGGCGATGTCCCGTGGGTTGGTGATCAGCACGTTGTGGTTGCCCGTCACCATCATGCACATGCAGTTCGCCGTGAAGGCATAGATGTGGTACAGCGGCAGCGGCGCGATCATCACCTCCTGGCCTTCACGCAGCAGCGGCTGACCGTCGCTCGCCGACTGGCTGAGGCAGGCCCGTGCCTGCTGCATGTTCGCCACCAGGTTGCCGTGGGTCAGCATCGCGCCCTTGGCCAGGCCCGTGGTGCCGCCGGTGTATTGCAGTACGGCGATGTCGTCGAGACCGACCTTCAGCGGCTTGATACCCAGGCCACGGCCCATGCGCAACGCGCTCTTGAAAGAGACGGCCTGGGGCAAGGAATAGTCCGGGACCATCTTCTTGACCTTGCTCACCATAGTGTTGACCAGCCAACCCTTGGCGGTGGGCATCAGGTCGCCCATCTTCGCTTCGATCAGGTACTGGATGTCGGTGTCGGGGAGCACTTCCTGGACTTTCTGGCCGAACATGTTCAGGTACACCAGCGCCCGGGCACCGGAATCCTTGAACTGGTGACGCATTTCCCGCGCGGTGTACAACGGGTTGGTGTTGACCACGATCAACCCGGCGCGCAAGGCGCCGAACACGGCAATGGGGTAATGCAGGACGTTGGGCATCTGCACGGCGATGCGGTCACCCGGCACCAGGTCGGTGTGGGCCTGCAGGTAGCCGGCGAAAGCAGCGCTCTGGCGTTCCAGTTCGGCGTAGGTCAGGGTCACGCCCATGTTGCTGAACGCGGGGCGGTCAGCAAACTTCTTGCAGGAACGCTCGAACACCTCGATCACCGACTTGTAGGCACCCAGATCGATATCCAGGGGGACGCCGGCCGGGCGTTTGTCATTCCAGAAATCAGGTTGCATTGTTCTTGTCCTCTTTACCTGAATCTATCCGGGGCCGCCTTTCTGTCATTTCTCCCTGATCCCTCAAAGGCAGAAAGCGAAAAGCGGAGCTTCACGGACACTAGCAGCTATGGCGATTCAGGCAAATATGCCCAAACCCGTCATTGATCGTGTGAATCTTCCTGCCTTGCTGTGGGCTGATCAGACGCATGCAACGGGATGCGCTATACAATGCAACGACTCAGTGCAAAGGAACCGCCATGATCCATGACACTTTCTGGCTGACCACGAGCGACCACAGTCGCCTATTCGTCAACCAGTGGCTACCCGACGGCAGCCTCAAGGCAATGATTCTGCTGGCCCATGGCATGGCCGAACACAGCGGCCGCTATGGAGCCCTTGCGGAAAAACTCTGTGATCAGGGCTATGGCGTGTGTGCGCCGGACCTGCGTGGACATGGCAAAACTGCCGAAAACGGGACCCTGGGGCATTTCGCCGATGACGACGGCTGGTGCAAGGTCGTCAGCGACCTGGCGTGCCTCAACCAGCACATCGGCCAGCAGCACCCTGGCATACCGATCGTGCTGCTCGGTCACAGCATGGGCAGTTACATTGCCCAGGCCTATCTGCTGCACCACAGTGCCAGCCTGCACGGGGCAATCCTCAGCGGCTCGAACTTCCAGCCCGTGGCGCTTTATCGCGCGGCACGGCAAATCGCCCGTTTCGAACGCCTGCGCCAGGGCGGCAAAGGCCGCAGCGCATTGATCGAATGGCTGTCGTTCGGTTCGTTCAACAATAAATTCAAACCGGCACGTACGCCGTTCGACTGGCTCAGCCGTGATCCGGCGCAGGTCGACCTGTACGTCAACGACCCGCTCTGCGGTTTCCGCTGCACCAATCAACTGTGGATCGATTTGCTCGGCGGCTTGCAGCAAATCAGCAAAGCGTCCAATCTCGCCCAGATTGACCCGGGCCTGCCGCTGCTGGTGATTGGCGGTGAATGTGATCCGGTGAGCGAAGGCAAACGTCTGAAGGATCTGGCCGACGCGTTGCGGGCGGCCGGCAGCCGGCACCTGCAACTGACCGTTTACCCGCAGGCACGGCACGAACTGTTCAACGAAAGCAACCGCGATGAAATCGTCGCCGATGTGCTGAACTGGATCGCCCAGGTCTTGAGCACCCCTCGGCCGCACCGATCCGAATAGTTTTTTTGTGAATTATTTAATTCGTCACAGGAATTGAGACAGATGACCCAGGTTACCAACACCCCTTACGAAGCCCTTGAAGTGGGCCAGACCGCCAGCTTCAGCAAGACGGTCGAAGAGCGTGACATCCAGTTGTTCGCCGCGATGTCCGGCGATCACAACCCGGTGCACCTGGATGCCGAATACGCCGCCAGCACCATGTTCAAGGAGCGCATCGCCCACGGTATGTTCAGCGGAGCGTTGATCAGCGCGGCGGTCGCCTGCGAATTGCCTGGGCCGGGCACCATCTACATCGGCCAGACAATGAGCTTTCAGAAACCGGTGAAGATCGGTGACACCCTGACCGTGCGCCTGGAAATTCTGGAAAAACTGCCGAAGTTTCGCGTACGCATTGCCACTCGCGTGTTCAATCAGCGGGATGAACTGGTGGTGGATGGCGAAGCGGAAATCCTCGCGCCACGCAAGCAACAGAGCGTGACGTTGACGGAGCTGCCGGCGATCAGCATCGGTTGATCGAAGGGTCAAAAACACTGTGGGAGCGAGCCTGCTCACGAAGGCGGCGTGTCAGTCACTATTAATGGTGACTGTCAGACCGCATTCGCGAGCAGGCTCGCTCCCACATTGACTTCAGCTCAGCCAGGCTTACGAACGCGCACGCGCCTGGTTTCGCAGGGCCTTGACCTGATCGTGATTGCGTTGCACGCCATGGTACTGGCGCTCAACCAGGTCACGAATGCCCACCAGGTTGTGCTTGTTGATTTTCTCCATGGCGTCACGATAAGCCTTCAACGCATGGTCTTCACCACGCTCGGCTTCATTGAGCACGGCCTCCTCGCCCTTGCCGGTGAACATCGACTTCACGTCGACCCAGCGACGGTGCAGGTCACCGCTGACACTGGTTGAGGTTTCCGGATCGCCACCCATTGAACGCACCGCGGACTGCAACTCCGCAGCGGCCGTAGCACAATCGGTCGAACGATTGATAAACAGGGTTTTGAGTTCAGGGTGCTTGATATCTTCAGCGCAAGTCTTGAACCCGGCCTGACCGTCCTTGCTGGTTTCAATCAGGTCATTGAGTACAGAAATCGCTTCTTTATTCATGTCAGTCATTTTTCAATTCCTTCGGTTGATGAAAGATGCAATGAGTACTGCACCCTGCATGCCAGCTCGGAATTGTTTAACTATTCGTTATTTTTCAAACAGTTACCAATTAACGAAAAATCTGTATCCGTTTTATTTGCATGATCTGTCATTTGGCCTGCATGCAGAATGCCTGTATTTTCCAGACTGACTGAATCAAGACGACCGATCGATGAATCCTGAAAAGCTCGAACTGCTGATCACCCGTGAAATGCCCTTCGGCAAATACAAGGGTCGAATCATTGCCGACCTGCCCGGCCCTTACCTGAACTGGTTCGCCCGGGAGGGTTTTCCTCACGGCGAATTGGGCGGCTTGCTGGCCCTGATGCAGGAAATCGATCACAACGGTTTGTCGGACTTGCTCGAACCGCTGCGCGCCAAACACGGCAAACCGGCCCCGCGTCACTGAATCACCTACCGAGCACCCTCATGCCTGACAACACTCGCCGCGCCCGTGATGAAGCCTTCTGGCAAACCTTTGCCGACCGCTACGATGTCGAACCCGGCCCGCTCAACCTGGAGAACGGTTACTTCGGACGCATGTCGCGCACGGTCGTGGAGGAGTACCAACGCAACATCGAGCTGATCAATCGCAGCAATTCGGTGTACGTGCGCCAGCGCTTCGAACAGGGCGACAGCCTGAAGATCCGTGCGCAACTGGCCAGGTTGACAGGCGTCCCCGCCGACAGCATCGCCCTGACCCGCAACGCGTCGGAAGGTTTGCAGTCGCTGATCCGCAACTACAACCGTCTGCAGCCCGGCGATCAGGTACTGGTTTGCGATCTGGAATACGACACGGTCAAAGGCGCCATGCGCTGGCTGGCGCGTAATCGCGGCGTTGAAGTGATCGAAATCGAACACGCACACCCGGCCACCTTCGACAGCCTGCTGAACACCTACCGCGAAACCTTCGCCCGGCACCCACGGCTGAAGTTGATGGCCCTGACCCACGTCACTCATCGCACGGGCCTGGTGATGCCGGTGCAGGCGATTGCGGCCGCGGCGAAGGAACAGGGGATTGACGTCATCCTCGACGGTGCCCATGCCCTCGGCCAACTCGAATTTGACCTGACCGAACTGGGTATCGCCTTCGCCGGCTACAACCTGCACAAGTGGATCGGTGCACCGCTGACGCTCGGCTACATCTACATTGCTCCCGAACGCCTGGCTGACATCGACCCGGACATGGGCGAGATGCACTTCCCGGCCACTGACATTCGCGCCCGAACCTCGTACAGCACCCCCAACATCCCGGCGCTGCTGACCCTGCCGCTGGTGCTCGAAGAACATTGGGCGATGGGAGGAGCCGCGGCCAAGGGCGCACGGCTTAATTATCTGCGCAACCTGTGGGTGCGCGAAGTTCGCGAACTTCCGGGCATCGAGGTGTTGACCCCGGATGATCCACGGCTGTATTGCGGCATCACCTCGATGCGCTTTACCCAACAGGCCGATCAACAGGTGATGGTCGAAAGGCTGCTCAACGACTACAACCTGTTCACCGTGGTGCGCAGTGGCGCGGCTTGCGGGCCGTGCATCCGCGTGACGCCGGGATTGACCAGCACTGCCGACCATATGCAGCAGTTGATCATCGCGCTGAAAGAACTGCGCTGAACACTCACCATTGTGGGAGCGAGCTTGCTCGCGATGGTCGTGAACGATAACGGGTGAAACCTGATGCCCAGTGTCGCCCTCGGGTTTTTCGCGAGCAGGCTCGCTCCTACAAGGGTTAACGCCGAACCTGTGGGAGCGGGCTTGCTCGCTCCCACAGGGGGTATGAGCCGATCCAGGCCATTTTTTTCAGGCAAAAAAAAACGGTGCACCGACCAAGCGCACCGTAAAGCCGTAGAACACACAACGAAGTGTAGGGTGAAGCGATCAGTCCAGCAGCGCCAGGGCCTCGGCGGTGCATTCCTGAATGCGAGCCCAGTCGCCGTTCTTGATCCACTCCGGATCAAGCATCCAGCTACCGCCCACGCACATGACGTTTTTCAGCGCCATGTAGCTCTTGATGTTGGCAGGTCCCACGCCGCCGGTCGGGCAGAATTTCACTTCGCCGAACGGGCCGCCCAACGCCTTGATGGCCGCAACGCCACCGCTGACTTCGGCCGGGAACAGCTTGAAGCGGCGGTAACCCAGGCCGTAGCCTTCCATGATGCCCGAGGCATTGCTGATGCCTGGCAACAGTGGAATCGGGCTGGCGACACTGGCTTCCAGCAAGTCGCGGGTGATGCCCGGCGTGACGATGAACTGCGAACCCGCCGCTTCCGCCGCCGCCAGCATCTGGCGATCCAGCACGGTGCCGGCACCGGTCACCAGTTCCGGACGCTGCTCGCGCAGAATCTGGATGGCCTTGAGGCCGAATTGCGAACGCAGGGTCACTTCCAGGGCTGTCAGGCCACCGGCCGCGAGCGCGTCGGCCAGCGGCAGGACGTCCTGCTCGCGGGCGATGGTGATCACCGGCAGGATCCGCGCTTTCGCGCAGAGGCTGTCGATCAGGGCAACTTTGTCCGCCATGGAAACGGTCGGGGATGGGTTTGTCATAGCGGCTGTTCCTTGGCTCATGGGCACCAGAAAATCTCTAACGTGGGTTGCAGAAATGCGCGCACCGGCATTGCGGCGACATCGTCGCCGGCCAGTGCGGTACTCAGGGTGGTCAGCTTGGACTGACCGGAAATCGATAGAGCCTTGTGCTTGGCCGAGGCCAGCAGCGCGCGACTCATGGTCAGGCGCTGATGCGGCACGGTCGGCGCCAGCATCGGCCAGCAACGACGCACGCCATCTGCCTGCAATGCCTCGGCAAGGTTCGGGCTGTTGGGGAACAGCGACGCGGTGTGGCCGTCATCGCCCATGCCGAGGATCAGCACGTCGATCACCGGCAGTTCGGACAGCAAGCGGTCGGCCTGCTCAGCCGCCTGTTCAAGGTTGGCGCTGGCGCTGTACAGGCTCAGGAACTGCGCCTTGGCCGCAGGACCTTGCAACAGATAACGCTTGATCAGGCCCGCGTTGCTGTCGGCGTGTTCCACCGGCACCCAGCGCTCGTCGGCCAGGCTGACCACCACGTTCGACCAGTCCAGCGACTGCTTGGCCAGGTGCTGGAAAAACGCCACCGGACTGCGGCCACCGGAGACCACCAGGGTCGCAGTGCCCTGGGTGTCGATCGCGTCGCTGAGTTTTTTCGCCACGCTCAGTGCCAGGCTTTCAGCCAGCAGCACCGGGCTCTTGAACGCATGGGCGCTGACGCCCTGCGGCAGTTTCAAATCAGATATCGCCATACCACGACCTCCCGTCCCGCGTGATCAGAGCAATAGAGCTCATCGGCCCCCAGGACCCGGCCGCGTACGGCTTGGGCGCATCACCGGATTTTTTCCACCCGGCGATCAACTGGTCACACCACTTCCACGCGGCTTCGATTTCATCTTTACGGACAAACAGGTTCTGATTGCCGCGCATCACTTCCAGCAACAACCGCTCGTAGGCATCGGGAATCCGTGCGCTGCTCCAGGTGTCGGAAAAATTCAGCTGCAACGGACCGCTGCGCAGCTGCATGCCTTTGTCCAGGCCTTGGTCTTTGGTCATCACACGCAAGGAAATGCCTTCGTCCGGCTGCAGGCGGATAATCAGCTTGTTGCTGATTTGCAGGCGCTGCTCGGGAGCGAAGATGTAGTGCGACGGTTCCTTGAAGTGGATGACGATCTGCGACAGTTTCTGCGGCATGCGCTTGCCGGTACGCAGGTAAAACGGCACGCCGGCCCAGCGCCAGTTGCGGATGTCGGCACGCAGGGCGACAAAGGTTTCGGTATCGCTCTGGGTGTTGGAATTGGGTTCTTCCAGGTACCCCGGCACCGCTTTGCCTTCGCTGTAGCCGGCGATGTACTGGCCGCGCACCACCTGGGTGGTCAGGCCTTCCGGGCTGATCGGCGCCAGGGCCTTGAGCACCTTGACCTTCTCGTCACGGATGCTGTCGGCGGACAGGTCGGCCGGCGGGTCCATGGCGATCAGGCAGAGCAGTTGCAGCAGGTGGTTCTGGATCATGTCGCGCAGCTGGCCGGCCTTGTCGAAGTAACCCCAGCGGCCTTCGATGCCGACCTTCTCGGCCACAGTGATTTCCACGTGGGAGATGTAATTCTGGTTCCACTGGGTTTCGAACAGGCTGTTGGCGAAACGCAGGGCGATCAGGTTCTGGACGGTCTCTTTGCCCAGGTAGTGGTCGATGCGGTAGGTGCGGTTCTCCGGGAAGAACTGCGCCACGGCGTCGTTGACCTTGCGCGAGGATTCCAGGTCCGAACCGATGGGCTTTTCCAGCACCACGCGGGTGTTTTGCGCCAGGCCGACCTTGGCCAGGTTCTCGCAGATTGCGCCGTAGACGGCGGCCGGCGTGGCGAAGTAGGCAATGACCCGTTGCGTGGTACCGGCCACTTCGGCCAGGGCCACATAATCTTCGGACTTGAGGAAGTCGACGTGCAGGTAGCTCAGGCGCGCCAGAAAGCGCTCGAGCACGGCTTCATCCAGCTCTTTGGCACCGACATAGCGGCGAAGCTCGGAGGCAATGAACGTCAGGTGTTCCTGCTCGCTGCCCGGCTCACGGGCCAGCGCGATGATCCGCGTGTCCTCGTGCAACAGGCCGGCGCCGTCGAGTTGATAAAGGGCAGGAAACAGCTTGCGCAAGGCCAGATCGCCAAGGGCGCCGAACAAGGCAAAGGTGCACGGTTCAACCGTAATCGAGAGCATGATGTTTGTTCTTTTATCAAGTTAAGCTACAAATACCTTTTTTCAAGGCATCACTCAAGGGAAAATGTAGTAATAACCACAACATTTTCGCAAAATACAGATTCCGAGTGGTGGTCGGTCGGAGCCATCAGTAGGATAGGCCACCGTCATGGGCCTCACCAAAGGCCCTTTTTGCATTAGCCGCGCGCTTATCCGCGCCGGTGAATCAAGGATACTTATATGGACCGCGTGCGAAATTTACTGGAGCAGATCCAGAATCGCCTTGAAGAGCTGAACAAGGCCGAACGCAAAGTCGCCGAGGTGATCCTGCTCAACCCGCAGCAGGCCACCCGCTTCAGCATCGCCGCCCTCGCCCAGGCCGCCTCGGTCAGCGAACCGACGGTCAACCGTTTCTGCCGTTCGTTCGGCGTCAGCGGCTACCCCGAACTCAAGCTGCAACTGGCCCAAAGCCTGGCCAGTGGCGCCGCGTACGTCAGCCGCGCGGTGGAGGCCGATGACAATCCGGAGGCCTATACCCAGAAGATCTTCGGCAGCGCCATCGCCTCGCTGGACAGCGCCTGCCAGGCACTGGACCCGAACCTGATCAGCCGTGCCGTCGACCTGCTGATCCAGGCCCGGCAGATCCACTTCTTTGGCCTCGGCGCCTCGGCCCCGGTTGCACTGGATGCGCAGCACAAGTTCTTCCGTTTCAACCTCGCCGTCACGGCCCACGCGGATGTGTTGATGCAGCGCATGATTGCCTCGGTGGCCCATACCGGCGAGCTGTTCGTGATCATTTCCTACACCGGTCGCACCCGCGAACTGGTGGAAGTGGCGCGTATCGCCCGGGAAAACGGCGCCTCGGTGCTGGGCCTGACCGCCGAGAACTCGCCGCTGGCCAAGGCCAGCACCCTGAGCCTGAACATTCCGCTGCCGGAAGACACCGACATCTACATGCCGATGACGTCGCGGATCATCCAGCTGACCGTGCTGGACGTACTCGCCACTGGCATGACCTTGCGCCGGGGCGTGGATTTCCAGCCGCATTTGCGCAAGATCAAAGAGAGCCTGAATGCCAGCCGGTATCCGGTGGGTGACGAGTTCAATTAATTAAAAGATCGCAGCCTTCGGCAGCTCCTACAGGTGTGCACACGCCCTTGTAGGAGCTGCCGAAGGCTGCGATCTTTTGATCTTCCTTTACCCCCCCACCCGCGCCTGCAAACTCAAATGCGCCCGCTCCCCCGGCGCCAGACTCAAACTGTCCGTCCCGCCACTCGCTGCCTCTACACAGACAAATTCGGATATCTCGTTCCAGGTCACGCCGAGCAACGGTCGCGAACCGGGATGCCACACCACCGTGTCGGCCGTTTCGCCCGTGTCGATGCACAACGCCCGCTGCCAGGCGTGGTCGTTGAGCTGCAATTCGCCGTCATGCTGGAACACCCGCTGGCAACCGCCGTCCACGCGCAACTCGCCTTCCTGCTGACAAACCTGTCGGCTCAACTGGTCATAACCCTGCGCACCTTCGAGCCCAGACAGCGCTATCTCACTGACATCGCCAATACGCCAGTAAGCATGCAAAGCCTGGCTCATCTGGCACGGCATGTCGTCCTGATGCTCAGTGCTCAGGCGCAAGTCCATGCGCTCACCCAGGTGCGCGTGCAGGTCCACCTGCCAGTCGCATAACTTCAGCTGCCAGTGCAATCGCACGCCTTCGTCGTCACTGCTGCTGTCGAGCAGCTTCCAGTCGAGCAGCCGCGCCCAGCCATGGGACGGCCAGGCGTTTTCGCTCGGATGCCGGCCATACCAGGGCCAACACACCGGCACACCCCCGCGAATGGCCCCGACCTGCGGCCACTTTGCCGCGCACCACAGCCAGGGCTTTTGCCCCTTGGGCTGGAAGTGCAGCAACTGCGCGCCCTGCCGACTGAACACCGCCTGACACAGCGGATGATCGATCACCAGCACGTCGCGCATCTGATAGCGCTCCCACGCGAACACCGGACGTTCGCGCAAGGATTTGAAGAAGCGTTGTAGCGGATGCTCAAGCATGTGCCACGGTCCTGAAAATCATCTGTCACCGGGGTGCGCGGCCCGCAAAAAAAAGCGGACAGCCATGGCTGTCCGCAAATATGCGCACATGGAGAGAAGCTTATCGCAGACGCGTTAGAACACCGACTGAATTTTCAGGCCGGCCACCAGTGCGTTGTCGACTTCATCCACACCACCCGGGTGAGTGACGTATTGCAGGTTGGGACGTACGGTCAGCCAGTTGGTCACGTGGAAGCCGTAGTTGATCTCGTAGTTGTATTCGGTTTCACGGATGGGCGAGAACAGCGGATTCTCGTATTCCGAAACACCGTTGGCCGCGTTGGTCAGCTCAGCGTTTTTCTTCACGTCATCGTTGACATGGATACGGGCGAAACCGATGCCCACGTCATCCTTCGGACGCGCGTCGAACGGGCCCTTGTACACGAACATCAGCGACTGGTAGTTATCGATGAAGTTGGTGTCCTTGTCGTGGAAGGTGGCGTTGGCCGCGATGTTCAGGCCACGGGAAGTATCGCCGTTGTGACTGGTGAGTTGCTGCTGCGCGACGAACCAGTAGCCGTGCTTGCTATCGTGGACGCGATAAGGGTTGCCGGTGGTCGCGGCATCCTGGCCGTTGTCGTCCTTGAGAACGTCGTCGGCATCGGAGGTGCTTTTGTAGTAGCCGACGCGGTATTCACCCGGCAGGCTGTTGACCTTCGGCGACCAGACCAACTCGACCGGCAGGACGGTGCCATTGGTGCCACTGCCGCTGAGCTTGAAGCCGTTACCGTGCTCCAGTTGCGACGTGTTCTGGTTGTACGCGCCGATCTGGGCGTAGAGCTCATCATTAATGTGGTACTTCACGCGGATCGCCGCCTGGCTGACCGGCCAGTTGTACCAGATATTGGTGGCCCAGTTACCGACCTGGGATCCGCAGAACGCCAGGTTCTGGAATTCGCACGGGAAGGTGTTGAAGTCTTCCCCTTCACCGAAATAACCGGCCTTGACGTCCAGTTTGTTGTCGAAGAACTGGTGCTGAATCCACAACTGGGTCAGACGCACCATGTGGCCACGACCGTAGACTTCCTGGGACGAACTCAAGGTGCCGGCACGCGGGTCGCCGATACGGTCGTTGGAGATGTTCTCGCCGTTACGGTTGGTGAGCTGGATCTTGGCCTGGGTGTTGTCCCAGCCGAACAGTTTTTCCAGGTCCAGCGCCGCGCCCAGGCCAAACTGGTCGGCGTAGCGCGCGGTCTTGTCATCATTGAACCCGCCATGCAGGTTGCCGCCGACTTCACCGACGTAGTCCATCTTGATGTCGATGCCTTGCTCGATCAGCTTGGTACGCTCGCCACCCCAATCGCCCGTCATCCACTTGGAGTCCGAGCTGAACGCTTCATCGGCCATCGCATTGCCGGCCAGAACCAGTGCTGCCGCTGCTGACACCTGGCAGATCAACCGGGCCTTGTTCTTCATCTTCATCCCTACATCCTCGTTTTATTGTTATTAACTTTTCTTCTTTAACGCGGTTACAACGGTTGCGACGGATGTCTCCACCCGGCGCATATCCCCCCCTTGTAGGAGCGAGCTTGCTCGCGAGAAACCTGAGAACACCGTGGGGTGTCAGGTTTCCAGTGTCATCGTTGACGTCCATCGCGAGCAGGCTCGCTCCTACAGGTTTGTTCTTCAGCGGCCTTTGAATTGGGCGACGTTCGCCGCGCGGGTTTCACCTTGAACCTGACCGGCCACCCCCAGGCGCTCCCCTGTCTTGGCATCGAACAGCAGCACTTTCGCCGGATCGAATTGCAGGGTCAGGGTCTCGCCCACCGCAGGCGCCACATCCGGCGCCAGGCGGCAGCAGACCTTGGTGTCATTGAGGTTGACGAAGACCAGGGTGTCCGGCCCCGTCGGTTCGGTGACCTGGACTTCGGCACGAATGGTCGGCAAACCGTTCGCTTCACCGTTGGCCAGGATGATCTGTTCAGGGCGCATGCCGAGGATCACTTCGCGGTCTTCCAGACCGGCGTCCTGCATGCCCAGCGGCAGCTCGCAACGGGCCTGGCCGCTGTCGAGCAGCGCCAGCAGGCGACCGTCCTTGCGCTGCAGGCGCAGCGGAATGAAGTTCATCGGCGGCGAACCGATGAAGCTCGCAACGAAGAGGTTGGCCGGGTTGTTGTAGATGTCCTTCGGCGTACCGAACTGCTGGATGATCCCGTCCTTCATCACCGCCACCTTGTCGCCCAGGGTCATGGCTTCGATCTGGTCGTGGGTCACGTAGACCGTGGTGGTTTTCAGGCGCTGGTGCATCAGTTTCATTTCGGTGCGCATCTCGACCCGCAGCTTGGCGTCGAGGTTGGACAGCGGTTCGTCGAACAGATAAATCTTCGGCCGCCGCGCCAGGGCTCGGCCCATCGCCACGCGCTGTTGCTGACCACCGGAGAGCTGGCCGGGTTTGCGGCTGAGCAAGTGTTCGATCTGCAACAGCTTGGATACGCGAGCGACCTCCTCGTCGATTTCCGCGGTCGGCATTTTGCGGATCTTCAAGCCGAAGGCGATGTTGTCGCGCACGCTCATGGTCGGGTACAGCGCGTAGGACTGGAACACCATGGCGATGTCACGATCCTTGGGGCTCATGCCGCTGATGTCGGCGTCATCCACCAGGATCGCGCCGCCGCTGATGGTTTCCAGGCCGGCGATGCAGTTCATCAGCGTGGATTTACCGCAGCCCGACGGGCCGACCAGGATCAGGAACTCACCGTCATCGATTTTCAGTTCGATGTTTTTCAGGGTGTCCGGCAGGCCGGGGCCGTAGGTCTTGTTGACGTTGCGTAATTCGAGAGTTGCCATCTTTCTACCCCTTGACCGCGCCGGACGTCAGCCCACGCAGGAAATACTTGCCAGCGAATATGTAGACCAGCAGTGTCGGCAGCCCGGCGATCATCGCGGCGGCCATATCAACGTTGTATTCCTTGGCCCCGGTGCTGGTGTTGACCAGGTTGTTCAGGGCCACGGTAATTGGCTGGGCATCGCCGCTGGCGAAGACCACGCCGAACAGGAAGTCGTTCCAGATCTGGGTGAACTGCCAGATCAGGCAGACCATCACGATCGGGATCGACATCGGCAGCAGGATTTTCAGGAAGATCGTGAAGAAGCCTGCGCCATCGAGCCTTGCGGCCTTGACCAGCGCATCCGGGATGCTCACGTAGTAGTTGCGGAAGAACAGCGTGGTGAACGCCAGGCCGTAGACCACGTGCACCAGCACCAGGCCGGTGGTGGTGTTGGCCAGGCCGAACTTGCCGAGGGTGAACGAGGCCGGCAGCAGCACGGTCTGGAATGGCAGGAAGCAGCCGAACAGCAACAGGCCGAAGAACAACTGCGAACCACGGAAGCGCCACATCGACAGCACGTAGCCGTTCATCGCGCCGATGAAGGTCGAGATCAATACCGCCGGCACGGTGATTTTCACCGAGTTCCAGAAGTAGCCGCCGACCACGTCCCAGGCTTTGATCCAGCCGATGCCGTCGATCACGGTCGGCCAGCTCAGCAGGTTGCCGGTACGAATGTCTTCCGGGGATTTGAAGCTGGTCAGCAGCATCACCACCAGCGGGATCAGGTACACCGCTGCCGCCAACAGCAAGGTGGCATAGATCGCGATGCGGCTGAAACTGATGCCCGGTTTTCCGAGTTGATTAGTCATGGCGTTTGCCTCGCAGCTCGGAGTACAGGTACGGCACGAGGATGGTCAGCACGGCGCCGAGCATCAGCATGGCGCTGGCCGAACCGATGCCCATCTGGCCACGGCTGAAGGTGAAGGAATACATGAACATCGCCGGCAGGTCGGATGAATAACCCGGGCCGCCCGCGGTCATCGCCGCGACCAGGTCGAAGCTCTTGATCGCGATGTGCGCCAGGATCATGAAGGCACTGAAGAACACCGGACGCAGGCTCGGCAGGACGATCTTCAGGTAGATGGTCGGCAGGCTCGCACCATCGACTTGCGCGGCGCGGATGATCGATTGATCGACACCGCGCAGGCCGGCCAGGAACATCGCCATGACAAACCCGGAGGCTTGCCACACGGCGGCGATCACCAAGCAGTAGACGACACGATCCTGATCCACCAGCCAGTCGAGACGAAAGCCTTCCCAGCCCCAGTCACGCAGCATCTTGTCCAGGCCCAGGCCAGGGTTGAGCAGCCATTTCCAGGCGGTACCGGTGACGATCATCGACAGCGCCATCGGGTACAGGTAGACGGTGCGGATGAAGCCTTCCTTGCGAATGCGCTGGTCCAGCAGCACGGCGAGGAACACACCCAGCACCAGGCTGATGCCGATGAACATGCCGCCGAACACCGCGAGGTTCTTGCTCGCGACCCACCAGCGGTCGTTGTCCATCAGGCGCATGTATTGCTGCAGGCCGACCCACTTGTAGCTCGGCATGAAGCTGGAATTGGTGAAGGACAGAATGAACGTCCAGATGATGTAACCGTAGAAGCCAACCAACACGATCAGCATGCTCGGCGCGAGTACCAATTTGGGTAGCCAGCGTTGCAGCGCATCGAACGGTGAGGCTTTGCTGAAAACCGCCACAGAGCTCATCGGGATAATCCAGGTTTAGAGAAATGAAGCGACACAATGACCCCTGGCTGGAGCAGGACCCTGTGGGAGCTGGCTTGCCAGCGATGAGATCAACCGGGTTCATAGTCAAACCGAGTCGCCTGCATCGCGGGCAAGCCCGCTCCCACACAATCCCATTCCAGTCAGGAACGGGTTGTGTCAGGGATTACTGGGCGGCTTTGACAGCCGACGCCAGTTGGGCGCTGGCCTTGGCCGGGTCAGCGTTCTTGTCGTTCATGAAGTTGGTGACCACGTCGAAGATCGCGCCCTGCACGGCCAGGGAGGTGGCCATGTTGTGCGCCATGCTAGGTTGCAGGCCGCCGGTCTTGTCGTCCGCAATGAAGTCCTTCGCCGACTTCTGGGCGCACTCGTCGAAGCCGAGCTTGTCCATTTCGCCCAGCATGTCGTTACGTACCGGGATCGAACCCTTGTTCATGCTGAAGACTTTCTGGAAGTCGGTACCCAAGGCGACCTTGGCCAGGTCTTGCTGGGCAGCGATGTCACCCTTGCGATCAGCCTTGAGCTTGAACACCGCCAGGGAGTCGATGTTGTAGGTGAAGGCCTTTTCAGTGCCCGGGAACGCTACGCACAGGTAGTCCTTGCCCGCGACTTTCTTGGCCGCCGTCCACTCGCTTTTCGCCCAGTCGCCCATCATCTGCATGCCGGCCTTGCCATTGATGACGTCGGCGGCGGCGATGTTCCAGTCACGACCGGCGCGGTTCGGGTCCATGTAGCCGGTGATCTTTTTCAGCTCGGCGAACGACTTGGTCATTTCCGGGCCGGACAGGGTTTTCTGGTCGAGGTCGACCAGGGCTTTCTTGTAACCGTCGGCGCCCATGACCGAGAGCACCACGTCTTCGAACACGGTGCTGTCCTGCCAAGGCTGACCGCCGTGGGCGAGCGCAATGAAGCCTGCGGCCTTGAGCTTGTCGCCGGCGGCATAGAATTCTTCGAGGGTCGTCGGGGCTTTTTCGATCCCGGCTTTCTTGAACACTTCCGGGTTGATCCACAGCCAGTTGACGCGGTGGATGTTCACCGGCACGGCGACGTAGTCGCCTTCATACTTCACGGTGTCGGAGACTTTCTTCGACAGCAGGCCATCCCAGTTTTCCGCCTTGGAAACGTCTTTCAACGCATCGGTGCTGAGCAGGCCGGTGCTGCCCCACTCCTGGATGTCGGGACCCTTGATCTGCGCAACGCCTGGCGGGTTGCCGGCTACGGCGCGACTCTTGAGTACGGTCATGGCCGTGGAACCGCCACCACCGGCGACTGCGCCGTCCTTCCAGGTGAAGCCGTCTTTTTCGACTTGAGCCTTCAGGACATCGACCGCTGCTTTTTCACCACCGGAGGTCCACCAGTGAACGACTTCAACGGAACCTTTGGATTCGGCGGCCAGGACACTGAGGGGGAGCGCAGACAGGGAAGCGAGAGAAATGACAGTAGCGAGGCGAGAAATCGCATTCATCTAGGAGCACCTTTCTTGTTGTTATGCATGCAAGTCTGTTGCTTGCGCTGCATAGGATTCTAAACAGGGGATATCCCTTCGCAGGTAACGAAGGGATGCGCGAATGTCACCGCATGGTTACATAGAACCGCTCTGGGACAACTGCGCCAGCGCCGTGGCCATGCTCGGCGCCAGCGCCAGGCGCGGAATCAGCACGGCTTGCCAAGCATGGTAAAGGTCAGGCTTGCCGGGCCAGATATCGGCACTCGGGCGGTTTTGCGGATCGAGTTCGTGATACCAGCTGCCATCACAGCGGTCGATGAAATGACTGTCACAGAATTCCCAGAACAGGCGGTACCACTGCTCGTACTGCGCTTCACCCGTGCGTTTGATCAGCGCACTGGCGGCGGCACTGGC
The DNA here is from genome assembly GCF_002934665.1 of Pseudomonas laurylsulfatiphila. Classification (GTDB taxonomy): domain Bacteria; phylum Pseudomonadota; class Gammaproteobacteria; order Pseudomonadales; family Pseudomonadaceae; genus Aquipseudomonas; species Aquipseudomonas laurylsulfatiphila. The sequence goes on from NZ_NIRS01000003.1 coordinate 504,200, forward strand.
TTCGCAATGGGTCCAGTGCAGGCGATGGCGGACCACCGCTTTGTTGTCCCAGTCCAGGGTGTAGACAATCCCCGGTGCGCCATCGATGTTCCAGCCGTGACGACAGTTGTGCTCAAAGAGTTTTTGCGCGTCGGTGACCAGCCAGCCCGGCGTGAGCATCCCCGCGCTCACCCGCGAAGCTTCGAGGTGCAGCAACAGCCGTGCCCACTCGAAGCCGTGGCCCGGGGTGGTGCCGTAGGGGCGAAAACCGTCCGCCGGATTGTCACGGTTGTAGTCCCGCAGTGGCTGCCAGTCGCGGTCGAAATGCTCGATCACCAGGTGATCGTTGGCAGCGGCGTGACCATGGATCACCCGCTCAACGATGCGCTGTGCACGGCACAACCAGCGGTTGTCTTCAGTGACATCGGCCAGGGCGAGGAAGGCTTCGGTGGCGTGCATGTTGCTGTTGGCGCCCCGGTACGCCTCCTCTTCACTCCAGTCGCGATTGAAGGATTCGCGCATCGCGCCTTCTTCTTCACTCCAGAACCAGGTGTCGATGATGTCGATGGCATCATCGAGCAAGGCTTGCGCACCGGGACGGCGTGCGACCACCGCCGAACTGGCGGCCAGCGCGACGAAGGCATGCAGGTAGGCGTTCTTGCCGGTGTTGCCGTCGCGATGTTCGGCAGTAGCGAACCAGCCGCCGTGAACCGCATCGCGCAGTGGCCCGCGCAGTGCCGCGACGCCGTGATCGACCAGTTCGCTAAAGCCTGGCAAACCCTGAATGTGGGCCATGGCGAAGCTGTGGGTCATGCGTGCGGTGTTCATGGTCTGGGCTTGCGCATCGACCGGGAGGCGGCCCCTTTCATCGAGGTTGCCGAAGCCTTCAGGGAGCTTGGAAGCCTTGGCAAAGCTCAACAGGCGCAGGCCTTCGGCGGCGAGCCATTGCTGATGGGCCGGTGCGTTCAGCCAACTGCTGAAGGCCGGTTGGAGGGTGTCCATGGCGTACCTTTTTTGTTGTTATGACTGAGGGGCAGCATAAACAACGGAAGGCAGCGGGCTTGTAACGAAGGGGGTGGGTTATGTCACCAGGCTGTGACAATGACATCTGTAGGAGCTGGCTTGCCAGCGATGACATTCCTGAATACGCCATCGCCGGCAAGCCGGCTCCTACAGGGACGGGTATGTCAATCAATTGAACGTGGCAACTGCAACGTCACCCGCAACCCACCCTCACGCAGGTTCTGCAAGCTAACCTCACCACCATGGCTATGGGCAATGTTGCGGGCAATCCCCAGCCCCAACCCATACCCCTGCTGCTGCCCGGCCAGGCGGAAATGCGGTTCGAACACCTGCTCCAGCCGCTGCTCCGGCACGCCGGGCCCTTCATCATCGACATGCAGGATGAACGCGCGGTCATCGTCATCGATGTGCAGGTGCGCGTTCTGCCCGTACTTCAACGCATTGTCGATCAGGTTGCCGATGCAGCGCTTGAGCGCCAGCGGTTTACCCGGATACACCGCCAGCGCCCGCCCCTGCTGGGTCACGCGACCATTGCCGTTGGGGGCCAGGTACGGTTCCACCAGACAGTCGAGCACATGGTTGAGGTCCACCGGCTCGATGTTCTCGTGGATGTCGGTGTCCTTCACACATTGCAGCGCGCCCTTGACCAGCAATTCGAGCTCGTCAAGATCGCGCCCGAACTTGGCTTGCAGCGTTTCGTCTTCGAGCAATTCAACGCGCAGGCGCAAACGGGTGATCGGCGTGCGCAAGTCGTGGGAAATCGCACTGAACAACTGGCTGCGCTCGGTCAGGTAACGGCTGATGCGCTCGCGCATGGTGTTGAAGGCGCGCCCGACCTCGACCACTTCGCTGCCACCGCCCTCGGCCACCGGTTCTACGTCGGCACCCAGCGACAGATCGCGCGCGGCCCGCGCCAGGCGCTTGAGCGGACGACTCTGCCAGTGCACCAGCAGGCCGATGAACAACAACAGAAAGCCGCTGGTCAGGACGATGAACCACACCTGCTGCGCCGGCAGGCCCTGCTCTTCAAGACTGGTATAGGGCTCGGGCAGCAGCGAGGCGATGTACAGCCATTCGCCCGGCGCCATCTGGATCTGCGTGACCAGCACCGGCGGGTTCACCGGTTCCAGGGTCAACGCGTAGTGCGCCCAGGAGCGTGGTAACTCATCGAGTTTCAGGCCGCCATTGAAGATACGCAGGTCTTCCGGGCTGACGAAGGTCACCGAGATGTCCGTGTCCTGGCCGAGGGACTGGCGCAGCACCTCGTCCACCGCCTTGAGCACCGCCTCTTTGCGCGGGGTGATGGGCAGCACTTCCATGCCCAGGGGTTTGTCGTTGAGCGTGACCACGAACCGGGTGCCGCCCATGCTGCGCAACTGATCGAGCACCAGCGGCCGAAACGCCACCGGCAACGAACGGAAATAACTGACACTGGCCGTCATCGAATGGGCCAGGCTGCGGGCGCTGGTGACCAGGCCCTCGAGCTGCGTGGCGCGCAGTTGCGACACCCAGATCACGCTCGACAGCGCCTGTGCGAACAACACGGCCAGCAAGGTCAACAGCAACATCCGCCCGAGCAGCGAACGCGGCATCGGCACCCTGGCGGCGAGCTTGCGGAACATCTCAGTGGCCATTGCCGGCAACCACATTGGCCGCCAGTTGGTAGCCGCTGCCGCGTACGGTGCGGATCAACCGTGGCGGTTTTTCCGTGTCGCGCAGGCGCTGGCGCAACCGGCTGACCGCCATGTCGACGATGCGATCCAGCGGCATCAGTTCACGGCCACGGGTCGCGTTGCCGATGGTGTCGCGGTCGAGGATTTCCTGCGGGTGGTCGAGGAACAGTTTCAGCAGTGCGAAGTCGGCGCCCGAGAGAATCACCTCTTCGCCATCGATGTGAAACAATCGATGGCTGACCATGTCCAGGCGCCAGTCATCGAAGGCCAGCACCTCACCGCCGTTACGCTCCTGACCGAACTGCGCGCGGCGCAGCAACGCCTTGATCCGCGCCTGCAATTCCCGTGGGCTGAACGGCTTGCCGAGGTAATCGTCGGCACCCAGCTCCAGGCCGATGACACGGTCCGCTTCATCGGAACTGGCGGTGAGCATGATGATCGGCACCTGCGCCTGGCGCGGATGCTGGCGAATCCAGCGACACAGGCTGAAGCCGTCTTCGTCGGGCAGCATCACATCAAGGATCACCAGGTCGGCCGGCGCCTCGTTCAGCGCCTGGCGAAAACCGGCGCCATCGGCAGTAGCACGCACCTGAAACCCGGCGCGAGTCAGGTAGGTGTCCAGCAACTCGCGTATCTCTTGATCGTCATCGACCAACAAAATCGACTTGTTGACTGAGCTCACAGGAAGGCGTCCTTGATATTGGAATTGGGCGGATTATGCCTTAAGCACTGATTCTACAAACACCACAGAAACAACTGTGGGAGCGAGCCTGCTCGCGAAAGCGGTTTTACATTCAACACATTCGTTGACTGACAGACCGCTTTCGCGAGCAGGCTCGCTCCCACATTTTGATCGCATTTTCAAACCGAAATAGATTGCTCCAACGCTACACCGGCACCGACGAGCCCCGAATACGGCGCCGTCACCAGCCACACCGGAATCCCCTTGAAGTAATCGCTCATGCAACCCTTGTCGGCAAAGCAGCGGGCGAAACCGCTTTCGAGGAAGAAATCGGCAAACCGTGGAATCACTCCGCCAACGATGTACACGCCACCGCGTCCACCGGTGGTCAGCACGTTGTTGCCCGCCACGCGACCGAGCCAGCAGCAGAACTGCTCAAGCACTTCCACGGCAATCGGGTCGCCCGCCAGCCCGGCGGCGGTGATGGCTTCCGGCGTGTCGAGCACCGGCGTGTGCCCGTCCACCGCACAGATCGCCCGGTAGACGCGCGGCAAGCCGCCACCGCTCAACGCGGTTTCAGCGCTGACGTGGCCGATCTCGTTGAAGATGTGCTGCCACAGTTGGGTTTCACGCGGGCTGCTCAATGGCAGGTCGACGTGGCCGCCCTCCCCTGGCAACGCAGCAAACCGGCCCTCGCCCAGATCGAGCAAGGTGCCGACGCCCAGGCCTGTGCCCGGGCCGATCACCACGGCCGGGCGCAACGGCTCCGGCGTGCCTTCGCAGACCACACGGAATTCGCCGGGCTGCAAACGGGTCATGCCCAGGGCCATGGCCGAGAAGTCGTTGACCAGCAACAGTTGATCCACCTGCAAGCTCTGGCAGAAACCCTTGCGGCTCAGACGCCAGTGATTGTTGGTGAACTTGAACTCATCGCCACTGACGGGACCGGCCACCGACAGGCACACCGAACCGATCGAACCCGGCGCCAGCCCCAGACCGTTGAGGTAGAGGCTGATCGCTTCTTCCGGGCTGGGGAAGTCCGCCGTTGCCAGCACCTGGACCGATTCCAGCTGCTGGTTTTTCCACAACGCGAAACGTGCGTTGGTCCCACCGATGTCACCGACCAAAGCCAGTTTCAATTAAGCGTCTCCAGGGCAGAAGTAAAGGCGCTGGCGCCCTGCTCCGCCGAGCTGAAGGCCATGCGCATGAAACCAAACAGTTCGCGACCGGTGCCGATGTTGTTGCCCAACAGGCCCTTGGCTGGTGTGCGCGCTGCGAATTCTTCGGCGTCCACCTTAAGCTCCAGGGTGCCTTTGACGCCATCGACGCGGATGATATCGCCCTCTTGCACCCGCGCCAAAGCGCCACCGACATAAGCTTCGGGGCTGACGTGAATGGCCGCCGGAATTTTCCCCGACGCACCGGACATGCGTCCGTCAGTCACCAGCGCCACCTTGAAGCCACGGTCCTGCAACACGCCGAGGAACGGCGTCATCTTGTGCAGCTCGGGCATGCCGTTGGAGCGCGGCCCCTGGAAGCGCATCACCGCGACAAAATCCTTCTCCAGCAAACCGGCCTTGAACGCATCGGCCAGGTCCTGCTGATCCTGGAACACCATGGCCGGCGCTTCGACGATCTGGTTCTCCACGGCGACGGCAGAGACTTTCATCACCCCGCGACCGAGGTTGCCTTCCATCACCCGCAGGCCACCTTCGGCCGAGAATGCGCGAGCCACCGGACGCAGGATGCTTTCATCGAGGCTGTCGGTCACGCCTTCGCGCCACACCAGCTCGCCGTTGTCGAGGAACGGCTCCTGGGTATAGCGGCTCAGGCCGTGGCCCATCACGGTGTTGACGTTTTCGTGGAGCAGCCCGGCTTCCAGCAGTTCGCGGATCAGGAACGACATGCCACCCGCAGCCTGGAAGTGGTTGATGTCGGCCTTGCCGTTCGGGTAGACGTGGCTGAGGGTCGGCACGACTTCGGAGAGGTCGGCCATGTCCTGCCAGGTCAGTTGAATGCCCGCCGCCATGGCGATGGCCGGCATGTGCAGGGTGTGGTTGGTCGAGCCGCCCGTGGCATGCAGCGCGACAATCGAGTTGACCAGCGAACGCTCGTCGACGATTTCGCCGATCGGCATGAAGTCGCCGTTCTGCTTGGTCAGGCGCGTGACCTGGTGCGCCGCCTCGCGGGTCAGGGCATCACGCAGCGGCGTGTTCGGGTTGACGAAGGACGCGCCCGGCAGGTGCAGACCCATGACTTCCATCAGCAGCTGGTTGGTGTTGGCCGTACCGTAGAAGGTGCAGGTGCCAGGGCTGTGGTAGGACTTCATCTCCGATTCCAGCAGCTCCTCGCGGGTCGCCTTGCCTTCGGCGTATTTCTGGCGCACGTCGGCTTTCTGCTTGTTGGAAATGCCCGAGACCATCGGCCCGCCCGGCACGAAGATCATCGGCAGATGGCCGAAGCGCAACGCGCCCATCATCAGGCCCGGCACGATCTTGTCGCAGATACCGAGCAGCAGCGCGCCGTCGAACATGTTGTGGGACAGCGCCACGGCGGTGGACAACGCGATCACTTCGCGGCTCGGCAGGCTCAGCTCCATGCCGGGCTCGCCCTGGGTCACGCCATCGCACATGGCCGGTGTGCCACCGGCGAACTGGCCGACGGAGCCGATTTCGCGCAGGGCCTTTTTGATCAGTTCCGGAAAGACTTCGTACGGCTGGTGCGCCGAGAGCATGTCGTTATATGACGAAACAATCGCGATGTTCGCGGCGTTCATCATCCGCAGGCTGTGCTTGTCGTCGCTGCCGCAACCGGCCACGCCATGGGCGAAGTTGGCGCATTGCAGCTTGCCGCGCATCGGCCCGTCGCTGGCCGCACCGCGAATCAATGCAAGGTAAGCCTCACGCGTGGCGCGACTGCGGGCGATAAGCCGTTCGGTGACCTCAAGGACGCGGGGATGCATGTGTAGAACTCCAGGCTAACGGATGTGGCGACCTGATTGTCTATGCTGATCAAAGGCCGGTGTCGATGGGATGACAGACGGTTTTCTTGATCGGTTGGACCAGTTGATTCAGGTCACTCGTTGTAGATTGAACAAAATATTGCCATCAAAAAGGCTTGTTTTCTATTTTTTTGCGAATAATCTTGTAATTCCAACAACAAAACGACGGTAGCGCCGCAATATGACTCTTCGAATCGCAATCAATGGTTTTGGCCGCATCGGCCGTAATGTCCTGCGCGCACTCTATACCCAGGGCTACCGTCAGGATCTGCAGATCGTCGCCATCAACGATCTGGGCGACAGCGCGATCAATGCTCATCTGCTCAAGTACGACACCGTTCACGGCACGTTCGATGCCGATGTCCAGCATGATCAGGAGAGCCTGACGGTCAATGGCGACCGCATTTCGGTCAGTGCCATCCGCAACCCGGCCGATCTGCCCTGGGCCGCGGAAAAGATTGATGTGGTATTCGAATGCACCGGCCTGTTCACCGACCGGGCCAAAGCCGCCGCGCATATTACGGCGGGCGCGCGCAAAGTGATTATCTCGGCCCCGGCCAAAGGCGCCGATGCTACCGTCGTTTACGGGGTCAACCACGACATTCTGCGCCAGTCGCACCAGATCATTTCCAACGCGTCGTGCACCACCAACTGCCTGGCCCCGGTGGCCCAGGTGCTGCACCGTGAGCTGGGCATCGAAAGCGGGTTGATGACCACCATTCACGCCTATACCAACGACCAGCACCTGACCGACGTCTATCACGTCGATCCGTACCGCGCCCGTTCGGCCACCCAGAACATGATCCCGAGCAAGACCGGTGCCGCTGAAGCGGTGGGCCTGGTGCTGCCGGAACTGGCGGGCAAATTGACCGGCATGTCGGTGCGCGTACCGGTGATCAATGTGTCGCTGGTGGACCTGACCGTGCAGCTCAAGCGCGAAGCGTCGGCCGATGAGGTCAATGCGCTGATGAAAGAAGCCAGCCAGCACTCGAAGATCCTTGGGTACAACACCCTGCCGCTGGTCTCCAGCGACTTCAACCACAACCCCCTGTCGTCGATTTTCGACGCCAACCACACCAAGTCCAGCGGCAAGCTGCTCAAGGTCCTGGCCTGGTACGACAACGAGTGGGGCTTCTCCAACCGCATGCTCGATAACTGCCTGGCGCTGTGTAACGCAGAATAAGCAGCACACCCCCCGGTCTTGTAGGAGCGAGCCTGCTCGCGATGGTCGTTAACGATAACGCGGGGAACCTGATGCCCCGCGGTGCTCTACAGTCCATCGCGAGCAGGCTCGCTCCTACAAGGTGCGTGTCATGTCTGGAGTAACAATCGATGATCGGCATCAGCTTTACGCAAAAGACCCTGGCGGCGCGCAAGCGTATCGCCCTGGTTGCCCATGACCACTGCAAGGTGTTCTTGCTCGACTGGGCCGAACGGCAGAAAGACAAGCTGGCCCAGCATGATCTGGTCGCTACCGGCACCACGGGGTTGTTGTTGCAACAACGCCTCGACCTGCCCGTGGAAAGCATGATCAGTGGTCCGTTGGGCGGCGACCAGCAGCTCGGTGCGCAAATCGCCGAGCAGCGGGTCGACATGCTGGTGTTCTTCTGGGACCCGTTCGAGCCACAACCCCACGACCCGGATATCAAGGCGTTGCTGCGTGTCGCGGCCGTGTGGAACATCCCGGTGGCGTGCAACGAATGCAGCGCCGACTACCTGCTCAGCAGCCCGTTGATGGATCAGGCGCATCCCCATCGGATTCCCGATTACGCGAGCTATTTGCAGGGTCGCGCGTAAAGCTTCACAAATCAGTGCTTGACCACCCGAGTAGATGATAAGCATTATCATTCGCTCGAAATGGATCAGGTTCTCCCGTGAGTCAGTCGCGCTTCAACCACGTTTTCCTCGCCCAGCGCACCTCTCTGCTGCGCACGCTGGAACGGATGGTCAACAATCACAGCACCGCTGAAGACCTCTTGCAGGAAACCTACCTGCGGGTGACCCGTGCATTGAGCGAACGGGCCATCGATCATCTTGAGCCCTTTGTCTTCCAGACGGCGCGCAACCTGGCGCTGGACCATTTGCGCGCACGACGCATCCATTCGCGCACCATGGTCGACGACGTACCGCAGGAGGTGGTGCACAGCGTCGCCGCCCCCGCCAGCAGCGCCGAAGACGCCGCCCACGCCGAACAATTGCTGGAGCGCCTGAACGTGAGCCTCAGTGAACTCAGCGCCCGCCAACAGCGGATTTTCATCCTCAGCCGCCTGCACGGGCATAGCTACCAGGAGATCGCCGACGAGCTGAACGTGTCCCTCAGTACTGTGCAGAAAGAACTCAAATTGATTATGTCGATCTGCATCGGTGTCGCCGATCGCATGGGCGCCAACTGAGCATCAGCACCTGCCGCTTACCTGGGCCGACTGCGCTGATCATCAGGCTTTGCTACCCTTGGCCCACTTTTAACGCTTCACTAAAAAAAACAGCCGTGCACAGACACTGCCGAGGAAACACCGTGACGGACAACCACCGCTCCCCTGAGCCTGCACTGGTGCAGGATCCCGCAAGTGCGATGGACCAGGCCCAGGACTGGCTGATCGTGCTCGGCAGTCCCGACGAGGAGCAGACCCGCCAATTCCAGGCGTGGCTTGACGCCGATCCGTTGAATGCCCAGGCGTTCGCCAAGGCCCAGGCGATCTGGGACGGCCCGCACGTGGCGCAATGCGCGCAAAGCCTGGCTGCCCGTCCCGCGAAAGTCACGATCCTCGCCCGCCTGCGTCCGCACTGGAAACCGCTGGCCACCGCCGCCGTGCTGCTGCTCGGTCTGTTCAATTTCAGCAACTTGCCGATGCGCCTGCAGGCCGATCACCTGACCGTGGTCGGCGAGCGCCAGCGCCTGCAACTGGAGGACGGCTCCAAAGTCCTGCTCAATACCAATTCAGCGTTCTCAAGCACCATCAACGACCAGCAACGCGTTGCCCGCCTGTATCAGGGTGAAGCGTTTTTCGAAGTGCAGGCCAGTCGTAACCAGCCACTGGAAATCGACGCCGGCCCGGTCACGGCCAGCGTTCGCGATACCGCGTTTGCCGTGCGTTACCTCGACGGCGTGGCACAAGTGCGGGTGCAGCGCGGGGATGTCGACTTGCGCGCCAACCGTGACGATGCACGGGTGCGCTTGTCCGCTGGGGAAAGCATTCGCATCGGCCCCAACGGCTTCGACCGCCCGGCCAAGCTGGATGCCGCCACCGACCTGGCGTGGGTCCAGGGGCGACTGGTGTTTGAAAACTGCCCGTTGAACCAGGTGCTGGCGGAACTTCGCCGCTACTACCCGGGGTGGATCATCAACAACAACGAACAATTGGCCGATGTCGCCGTGACCGGCAACTACCGCCTCGATCAGCCACTGGATGTGGTTCGCTCCCTGGCCCACATCACCTCGGCACGGCTCCAGGAATTCCCGGCGCTGGTCATCTTGAACTGAATGAGAATTATTTTTACTCGATAGCCAAACCCTGTACGTCTCGTTATAGCCAATGCAATTGATTCGCATCTAACCATGCCAATCAGCACCTATAAAGATTCGTGCGACACGGAGCGCTATCGATGTCCTCTCGCCTTACCCGCCCAGCCACCTCACCTTCCCGCGTGCTGTCGTTGCTGACTGCTGCCATCCTGATGGCCGGTGCCGCACCGCTCATGGCCGCCACCGCCACCGAGCCGTCGACTCGCAAAATGGGCGACTACGCGTTCGCCATTCCCCAACAGTCTCTGGTATCGGCACTCAATGCCTTTACCGCCGTGACCGGCTGGCAGGTCGGCGTGTCGTCGGAGCTGGCGCAAGGTGTGGCGTCACCGGGCGTCCGTGGTTCGCTGTCGCCGGAGAAAGCCCTGGATCGCCTGTTGGTGGGGACCAACCTGAGTTATCGCAAACTGGGCAATAACAGCATCGTGCTGGAAAAGCGCAGCGCTAGCAGTGCCCTCAATCTGGATCAGGTCACCATCAGCGCCACCCGTAACGAACAGGATGTGAACAGCGTACCGAGCACGGTCTCTGTCTACACGCGCGAAGATCTGGACCGCAACAACGTCAACACCATCAAGGAACTGGTGCGCTACGAACCCGGCGTTTCGGTAGGCGGCGCAGGCCAGCGCGCCGGCATCACCGGCTACAACATCCGCGGCATCGATGGCGACCGCGTGCTGACCCAGGTCGACGGGGTGCAGGTGCCCGACGGTTTCTTCAACGGCCCGTATGCCCAGACCAACCGCAACTATGTCGACCCGGAAATCGTCAAGCGCGTGGAAATCCTCCGGGGCCCGGCGTCGGTGCTATATGGCAGCAACGCCATTGGCGGTGCGGTCAGCTACTACACGCTGGACCCGGACGACATCATCAAACCGGGCAAGGATGTCGGTGCAGGCCTGAAAACCGGCTACAGCTCCGCCGATGAAAGCTGGCTGACGTCCGGCACCGTCGCCGGCCGCAGCGGCGAGTTCGATGGCCTGTTGCACTTCAGTCAACGCAACGGTCATGAAACAGAGTCCTATGGCGAAACCGGCGGCACTGGCTTGAACCGTACTGAAGCCACCCCCCAGGACGCTCGCACCACCAGCGTGCTGGCAAAACTGGGCTGGGATTACGCCGACGACGCACGCCTTGGACTGACCTACGAGCACTACAAGGACGACCGCGATACCAATCAATTGAGCGCGGTGGGAGGCCCGTTCAATGCCGGACGCGGTTTCGGCTTCTACAAGTCCCGCACCGGCAACGACACGATCACCCGCGAACGTTTTGGCCTGGAACACAGCTTCGGCCTGGACAGTGCACTGGCTGACAACATCAAGTGGACGCTGAACTACCAGATCGCCAAGACCGACCAGACCACCGAAGAAATCTACGCGCCGTCGCGGACCGTGTTGCGTAACCGCGATACCACTTACAAGGATCGCCAATGGGTATTCGATGCCCAGGTCGACAAGTCGTTTGCCATCGCCGACACCGAACACTTCGTCACCTATGGCACCACCATCAAGCAGGACAAAATCACCGGCCTGCGTACCGGTACCGGCACTTGCCTGACCGTGGCCGGCGCCTGCCGGGTCATCGGCGCCCCCAGCGCCACCGACACGCTGACACCGGCCAGTGATTTCCCGGACCCGACCATCAACAGCTACGCCCTGTTCGCCCAGGATCAGATCAGCTGGGGCAACTGGACCTTCCTGCCCGGTGCACGCTACGACTACACCCAGCTCAAGCCACACATCACCGAAGAGTTCCTGGCCACCGCCGACCAGAGCGGCAACGGCACGGTGAGCGACGAGACCAAGACCTGGCATCGCCTGTCGCCGAAGTTCGGCACCACCTACAGCTTCAACGATAACTACACCTGGTACGGCCAATACGCCGAAGGCTTCCGCACCCCGACCGCCAAGGCGTTGTATGGCCGTTTCGAAAACCTCGCCGGCGGCTATCGGGTCGCGCCTAATCCGGACCTCGAACCGGAAAAGAGCAAAAGCTACGAGACCGGTTTGCGCGGCAACTTCGAGCAGGGTTCGTTCGACGTAGCCGTGTTCTACAACAAATACCGCGACTTCATCGACGAGAACGCCATCACTCCCGGCTACACCGAGACCACGTTCCAGAGCAACAACATCAAGCACGCCACCATCAAGGGTGCCGAGGTCAAGGGACGCCTGAACCTCGACGCCTTCGGCGCGCCGCAAGGCCTGTACACCCAGGGCTCGGTGGCCTATGCCTACGGTCGCAACGACGACAGCGGCGAGCCGCTCAACAGCGTCAACCCACTGACCGGCGTGTTCGGCCTCGGCTACGAGCAGGACACCTACGGCGGCTTGCTCAACTGGACACTGGTGAAGAAGAAGGACCGCGTCGACAGCAGCACCTTCAAGACCCCGGACGGCGCCAGCACCCAGTTCAAGACCCCGGGCTTCGGCATTCTGGACCTGAGCGCGTTCTACAAGGTGACCGACGACGTGACCGTCAGCGGCGGCGTCTACAACCTGACCGACAAGAAGTACTGGCTGTGGGATGACGTGCGCGGTTACGACAGTGTCGGCGAAGCCTCGGTGACCCAACCGGCCAACCTCGACCGCCTGACCCAGCCGGGTCGCAACTTTGCGGTCAACCTGATCTGGGATATCTGATCCGCTCATCTCGCCGGGCGGTTTCATCGCGCCGCCCGGTGAGGATTTTTTTACTGTCAGGCGCCTTCCTGTTCGTCTCGTTACCAAGCGCCTCTTCTTTCTCCAAGGATTGCCATGACTACCCAGGCCACCGAACAACGCCACAACCTGCGTTCGCAGCGTTTGAACCAGATCACCCACGAGCCTCACAGCAAGCTCGATGCCCTGGTGAAGGCCCACTCCCCGTTTGAAACCCAGGCCAGTTTCGCCCGCTTCGTGGTGGCGCAGTACCTGTTCCAGTCGGAACTGGTGTCGCTGTACAACGATGCCGAACTGACCACCATCGTCCCGGACCTGCCGGCCCGCTGCCGCGTCGATGCGGCCAAGGCCGACCTGGCGGACCTGGACACCGACGTACCGGCACCTGTCGCCGGTGCCCTGAAGAGCCCGACCAAGGCCGAGGCCCTGGGCTGGATCTTCGTCTCCGAAGGTTCGAAGCTCGGCGCAGCGTTCCTGATCAAGCGTGCCGTGGGCCTTGGCCTGAGCGAAACCTTCGGTGCCCGTCACCTCGGCGAACCGGCCGGCGGCCGCGCGGAAGGCTGGAAGCGCTTAGTCAAAACCCTGGACGGCCTTGAGTTCAGCGCCCTGGAAGAAGCCGAAGTAGAGAAAGGCGCCCTCGACGCGTTCAACCGCTTCACGGTGTTGCTGGAGCAGGCTTACGCCAGCGCACCAGAAGTCGCCTGATACACCACCACCCCTGTGGGAGCGAACCTGCTCGCGAAAGCGGTCTGACATTCAACATTTATGTCGACTGATACTCCGCTATCGCGAGCAGGCTCGCTCCCACATTGGACGAAGCAAGTCTGTAAAATTTCGATTCGCCTCACATGTTGCCTTGAGCCCATGCCCGCCTCTTCCAGACTCTCCCGCCTCCTCTTCGGCCTGCTGGCCTATGTCAGCCTCGGCATCGGCCTGATCGCGATCGTCATTCCCGGTCTGCCGACCACCGAGTTCATCCTGCTGGCCGCCTGGGCCGCGACCCGCAGTTCGCCGCGCCTGAGTGCCTGGCTGGAAAACCACCGGCTGTTCGGCCCCATCCTCCTTAACTGGCGCAACGGCAAGGTCATCGCGCGCAGGGCCAAGGTCAGTGCCACCGTCAGCATGCTGGTATGCGCCGGTCTCATGCTGGTGATGCTCGATCACGGCTGGCCGATCTACCTGGCGATTGCCGGGATGGGGCTGGGCAACCTGTGGATCTGGTCACGGCCGGAATCGTTGCCGCAACCCTCCTGAATTCACCCCGCGCTTTTTCCTCTTTTTACCCCCATTTTCGGCACATTTTTCTGCGCAAACGTTCAACCACTACCGTTCGTCGGTAGCCCATTCATGTAACTTGGCCTTCACGCCGATGTGCATTGATCGGCGCTAAATGGATTTAGCGAGTGAGCCGCAACGGCTCACAGCCAACACTTCATCCATTCGCGAGTTCGCCCTATGTTCGACTCACTGTCCATCCGCCTGAAAATCGTCCTGCTGTCCGGTCTGTGCCTGCTGGGGGTAGTCGCCCTGATAGTGGGCATGAACATCTACCAGACCAATCAGAACGATGATCTGGTCAGCGATTCCAGCAGCAGAACGCTCACTACCAGTGTGCAGGACCTGCTCCAGGCCAAGGCCGCCGAGCAGGCGGTGCGGGTGCAGAAGACCTTCGGTGAAACCCTGACGGTGGTGACCGCCCTGGCGGATCAGATCAAGGACATGCGCAACCTGGCCGCCAAGCGCTCGCTCGAGCCCGGCGCCTTGCGTGAAGAGTTGAACCAGAGCCTGAAAACCGCCTTCGAGCGCAACGGCAAAGTGCTGGGCATCTGGCTGGCGTTCGAACCCAACGGCCTGGACGGCAAGGACAGCGAGTTCGTCAACGACGCCGCCCGTCAATCCAACGAGGCCGGTCGTTTCGCTACGTACTGGAGCCGCGCCGGGGGTGATGCCCTCAACACGATCATGGTCGAAGAGGACATGACCAAAACTACCCTGAACCTCAGCGGCAATCCGTACAACGTCTGGTACACCTGCCCGCGGGACAGCAAGCGCATCTGCCTGCTCGACCCCTATGCCGATACGGTCGGCAACAAGGAAATGTTGATGACCACCATTTCCGTCCCGCTGCTGGTGGATGGCAAGTCCATCGGCGTGGTCGGTATCGACATCGCCCTCGACGCCCTGCAAGCGGCGGCGGTCGACTCTCAGCGCGACCTGTTCAACAGTGCCGGGCACATGCTCATCGTTTCCGGCACTGGCGTGCTGGCCGCCTACAGTGTCGATGCCGGCAAGGTCGGCAAGAGCATCGGCGACACCCTGGGTGCCGACGGCAAGGACATCCTGCAACTGCTTGGCAGCGGTGCGCCGAAGATTCTCCAGCAAGGCGACCTGATCCGTGCGGTGTACCCGGTCAGCCCGATTGCCGATGCCAAGGCCTGGGCCGTGGTGATCGACTTGCCCAAACAAGTGTTGCTGGCCGACTCGGTGAAGCTGCAAGCGGTACTCGACGATGCCCAGCAAAGCGGCACGATCAAGGCCTTGTCTGTGGCGGTGATGGCCGGTGTGATCGGCCTGCTGCTGATGTGGCTCACCGCGTCCGGCGTGACCCGACCGATCAACAGCGTGGCGCAAATGCTCAAGGCGATCGCCAGTGGCGACGGTGACCTGACCCAGCGCCTGCACTACAGCAAGCAGGACGAACTGGGCGAACTGGTGAGCTGGTTCAACCGTTTCCTCGACAAGCTGCAACCGACCATCGCGCAGATCAAGCAAAGCATCACCGATGCCCGTGGCACGGCCGACCAGTCTTCGGAAATCGCCCGCCAGACCAGTGAAGGCATGCAGGTGCAGTTCCGCGAAATCGACCAGGTCGCCACCGCGTCCAACGAGATGAGCGCCACGGCCCATGATGTCGCCAACAGCGCCTCGAACGCGGCCAACGCCGCCAAGGGTGCCGACCAGTCGGCCCGCGACGGCATGTCAATCATCGAGCGCAGCACCCGCGACATCAATCAACTGGCCGACGAAGTCAGCAAGGCCGTGACCGAAGTCGAAGCCTTGGCGGTGAACAGCGAACAGATCGGCTCGGTGCTGGAAGTGATCCGCAGCATCGCCGAGCAAACCAATCTGCTGGCCCTCAACGCGGCGATTGAAGCGGCCCGCGCCGGCGAAAGCGGTCGCGGCTTTGCGGTGGTCGCCGATGAAGTGCGCAACCTGGCCAAACGCACCCAGGACTCGGTGGAGGAAATTCGCCTGGTGATCGAGCGCATTCAGTCCGGTACCCGCGGTGTGGTCGCCACCATGCACTCGAGCCAGACCCAGGCCCACAGCAACGCCGGGCAGATTCAGCAGGCGGTCCAGGCCCTGAGCAAAATCAGCGACGCGGTCACCGTGATCAGCGACATGAACCTGCAAATCGCCAGCGCCGCCGAGCAGCAAAGCGCCGTCGCCGAAGAGGTCAACCGCAATGTCTCGGCGATCCGCACCGTCACCGAAACCCTGACCGGCCAGGCCACCGAGTCGGCGCAGATCAGCAGCCAGCTCAACACCCTGACCACCCACCAGATGAAGTTGATGGATCAGTTCCGCGTATAACCCCGCCGCCCCCTGTAGGAGCTGGCTTGCCAGCGATAGCGATCTTTCAGTCGACAAGGTGTTGAATGCCAGTCCGCCATCGCTGGCAAGCCAGCTCCTACAAAGGAATTCATCTGGGCTGCGGTTTTTTTGGTCTATGCTCGGCCTCTCGCTCCGGAGGGCCTTCGATGACTGGTTTACTCACGTCCATTCAAGCCGCGCTCGGCTTGCCCAACACCCCGATCTCGTTCACCGCCACGGGCGCCCTGCCCTCGGCATTTGCCGTCACCGAGCTGGCTTGCGCGAGCATCGCCGTCGCCGGCCAGGCCGCCAGCGAACTGCTGCACCAACAGACCGGACGCCGGCCCGAGCTTGAAGTTGATCGACGCCTCGCGTCCTTCTGGTTCGCGACCTCGATTCGCCCGATAGGCTGGAGCGTTCCGCCGCTGTGGGACCCGGTGGCCGGTGACTACGCCACCCGCGACGGCTGGATTCGCCTGCACACCAACGCGCCTCATCACCGCGCCGCTGCCGAACGCGTGCTCGGTGCCTGTGCCGACCGCCCGGCGATGGCCGGCAAAGTGGCGCAATGGGCGAAAAGCGAGCTGGAACAGGCGGTGGTCGATGCCGGTGGTTGTGCCGCCGAAATGCGCCCCTGGGATCAATGGCAGGTCCATCCTCAAGGCCAGGCAGTGAATGCCGAACCCTTGGTTCTATTCGCCGACCACCCAAGCCAGAGCCACAAACCGTGGACAGGTTCAGTGGCTCGCCCCCTGGCCGGCATCAAGGTGCTGGACTTGACCCGGGTACTGGCAGGCCCCATCGCCAGCCGCTTTCTGGCAGGCCTGGGCGCCGATGTCCTGCGCATCGATCCGCCGACCTGGAACGAGCCGGGAGTGGTGCCGGAAGTCACGTTGGGAAAACGTTGCGCGCGTCTTGATCTGAACGACAAGTCCGACCGCGGCGTATTCGAATCCCTGCTCAAGGACGCCGACATTCTGCTCCATGGCTATCGTGCCGATGCGCTGGAGCGACTTGGCTTGGGCACGAATCAACGCCGGTCGTTGAACCCGGACTTGATTGATGTTTGCCTCAACGCCTATGGCTGGAGTGGCCCCTGGCAAAATCGTCGGGGCTTCGACAGCCTGGTACAGATGAGCAGTGGCATTGCCGAAGCCGGCATGCGCTGGAAGTCGGCGGACAAGCCGACGCCGTTGCCGGTGCAGGCACTCGATCACGCCACCGGGTATTTGATGGCGGCTAGTGCGATCCGGTTGTTGGCGCAACGGTTGAGCGACGGTACAGGTGGCTCGGCGCGATTGTCGTTGGCGCGGACGGCGAAGTTGTTGATCGAGCAGGGGCCTGGGACGGGTGAGGCTTTACGCGCGGAAGATGCGCAGGATCAAGGGATGCTCTTGGAGCAAACACCGTGGGGGCCGGCGCATCGGTTGCAGGTGCCGCTGAAGATCACGGCGACGCCGTTGCAATGGGCGCTGCCAGCAACGGAACTGGGTTCACATCCCGCGCAGTGGTGGTGACTTTCAGATCGCCTTCGCGAGCAGGCTCGCTCCCACATTTGATCGTGGTCATCAGCTGGAACTCGGTCACCTGTGGGAGCGAGCCTGCTCGCGATGGCGCCAGAAACAACAACACAAAGCCCGGATCGACTCAATCCACCCGACTCAACGAAGTCCACAGCACCTGCGCCGCATACCCTCGATAGGGCCGCCACGCTTGCGCCCGCAACAGCAACTGCTTCGCCGTCACCGGCCCACCCTCCAGTGCCGCCAACGCATTGACCAGCCCCACATCGCCATTGGGAAATCCATCCATCTCCCGCAACTGTCGCAACGCAATGTACTGCGCCGTCCAGTCACCAATCCCGTGCAACGCCAGCAACCGCGCTACGCCCCCCTCCCGACCGGGCTCGAACAATCGCGGGTCATCGAGCAATGACTGGGCCACACCCGACAAGGTCCGGCCCCGGCTTTTCGGCATGCCCAACGCAGCCAGATCGGCCTGCGCCAACACGTCAGCCGTGGGGAACACATGACTCAACCCCGCTAACGGCTTACCCAGTGGCACGCCATATTGCGCCACCAGTTTCCCCGCCAGGCGAATCGCCGCTGCCACCGTAATCTGCTGCCCCAGCACCGCGCGGATCGCCAGTTCCAGCCCGTCCCACGCCCCCGGCACACGCAGCCCGGGACGCTCGGCAATCAACCGCGCCATCAGCGGATCAAGCGCTAAATGCCGATGGATCGGGGCGAGTTCGGCATCGAGATCGAACATCCGCCGCACGCTCGCGACGATGTCGGGCACGGCGCTTGGGTCGGGAAAGTCCAGCGTCAGCTCAAGGGCATCAGACTTGGCAGGCCGGATAGAAAAGCTGCCGTGCATCCCCTTCAGATCAATGCTGCGCGAGTAGGCGCCATCAGCAACCGTTTCCAGTCCTGCAATCGCCCGTGCCGACAAAAATCCCAGCATGGCCGGCCAGTCATAGGGTGGCTGATACGCCAGCAACAGCTTCACAGACTCAGCAACCCGCTATACAGCCCATAAGCCGCCAGCCCGGCACCGCTGATAACTGCGGTGAAAATGCCTTTCTCGAAAGTCGTGAACAATGGCATGCCCTGTTCATGGCGGGCCTTGGCAAACAGGATCACACCCGGCGCATACAGCAACGCCGACAGCAGCAAATACTTCAGGCCGCCGGCGTACAGCAACCACACCGCGTAACTCAAGGCAATGACGCCAACCAGCAAATCCTTGCTGCGCTCGGCGGTTGCCTGCTGGTAGGTTTCCCCGCGCACGCACAACAACACCGCATAGGCCGCCGACCACAGGTACGGCACCAGAATCATCGATGACGCCAGATAAATCAGACTGGTGTAGGTGCCGGCGGAAAACAGCGTGATCAGCAGGAACAACTGGATCATCGAGTTGGTCAGCCACATTGCATTGACCGGCACACGGTTGGCATTTTCCCTGGTCAGGAATGCCGGCATGGTCTTGTCTTTCGCCGTGGCGAACAGGATTTCGGCGCACAGCAGCGCCCAGGACAGCAACGCACCCAACAGCGAGATCGCCAGGCCGACGCTGATCAGCAATGCCCCCCAGGGGCCGACGATATGCTCAAGCACCGCCGCCAACGAGGGGTTCTGCAGTTTCGCCAGTTCCGGCTGGGTCATGATCCCCAGCGACAGCACGTTCACCAGCACCAACAGTGCCAATACCCCAATGAACCCGATCACCGTCGCCCGGCCCACGTCGGAACGTTTCTCCGCCCGGGCCGAATAGACACTGGCCCCCTCGATACCGATGAACACGAACACGGTGACCAGCATCATGTGCCGAACCTGATCCATCACACTGCCGAATTCCGGGTTGTTACGCCCCCAGATATCGAGGGTAAAGATGTCCGCCTTGAACGCCACGGCGGCAATCACGATGAACATGATCAACGGCACAATCTTGGCCACGGTGGTCACCTGGTTGATGAACGCCGCCTCCTTGATCCCGCGCATCACCACAAAATGCACGGTCCAGAGCAGCACCGAAGCGCAGGCGATGGCGATCGGCGTGTTGCCTTCGCCAAAGACCGGAACGAAATAGCCAAGGGTGCTGAACAGCAGCACGAAGTAGCCGACGTTGCCCAGCCAGGCGCTGATCCAGTACCCCCAGGCGGACGAGAAGCCCATGTAGTCGCCGAACCCGGCCTTGGCATAGGCATACACCCCGGACTCCAGTTCCGGCTTGCGATTGGCCAGGGTCTGGAACACGAACGCCAGGGTCAGCATGCCGACCGCAGTGATCGCCCAACCGATCAGGATTGCCCCGGCATCGGCCCTGGCCGCCATGTTTTGCGGCAGGGAAAAGATCCCGCCACCGATCATCGAACCCACCACCAGGGCGATCAATGCGCTCAGGCGAAGCTTGCTCGGTGATTGCGACATCGTTGCATCTCCATTTTTTCGGGGGGCGACAACTGCCGCGAGATCGTCACATATCGGGCGTCAACTAAACTGTTGAAGCGTAATAACGTTTATTGGATAACGCCAACCCATGTCTTTTTACTTGCACAAAATGGCTATTAAAGGCGCCGATATAATTATTTGTTGTATACGCTTTTCCAATACATCCATTTCGTACAAAAAACCCATGAGGAAGATTGGCGAATTCTGAAAAACCAACTAGCGTCATAATTCGAAACAGAATACAAAATAACTGAAATAATCCACTCAAAGGCTCTAAATCAGGCATTACAAGCAGCCGCCTTGAAATGATGGCACTCCGCCAACAAACTGGGAACGCTCTCATTTAGTGATCCAAGTCAGCTGATTGGATAACCAACGGAATTAATCTGCTGGCCTCTCTTCTCCTGCATTGGAGTCATGCAATGTCTGAAGCTCCCGGAAAACTCAAACTCGGCGCACTGGTTGCATTAGTCGTCGGTTCGATGATTGGTGGCGGGATCTTTTCCTTGCCGCAAAACATGGCCGCCAGTGCCGATGTCGGCGCCATTCTGATCGGTTGGGCAATCACCGCCGTCGGCATGCTCACCCTGGCATTCGTGTTCCAGACCCTGGCCAATCGCAAACCCGACCTGGACGGCGGTGTCTACGCTTACGCCAAGGCCGGTTTCGGCGACTACATGGGCTTCTCGTCCGCCTGGGGATACTGGATCAGTGCCTGGCTAGGCAACGTCGGCTACTTCGTTCTGCTATTCAGCACGCTCGGCTACTTCTTTCCGCTATTCGGGGAGGGGAATACCGTTGCTGCCGTGATCGGTGCCTCGGTGCTGCTCTGGGCCGTGCATTTCCTAGTACTGCGAGGCATCAAGGAAGCGGCGTTCATCAACCTGGTGACCACCGTCGCCAAGATCGTGCCGCTGGTGCTGTTCATGTTGATCGCGTTGTTCGCCTTCAAACTGGACATCTTTACCGCTGACATCTGGGGCCTGAAAAACCCGGACCTGGGCAGCGTGATGGACCAGGTGCGCAAGATGATGCTGGTCACCGTGTGGGTGTTCATCGGTATCGAAGGCGCGAGCATCTTTTCGGCCCGGGCGGAAAAACGCAGCGACGTGGGTAAAGCCACCGTGATCGGCTTTGTCACCGTGCTGCTGTTCCTGGTGCTGGTGAACGTGCTGTCGCTGGGGATCATGACCCAGCCGGAACTGGCCAAATTGCAGAACCCGTCGATGGCGGCGGTGCTGGAGCATGTGGTCGGCCACTGGGGCGCAGTGCTGATCAGCGTCGGCCTGATCATCTCGCTGCTGGGGGCTTTGCTGTCGTGGGTGCTGCTGTGTGCGGAGATCATGTTCGCCGCTGCCAAGGACCACACCATGCCGGCGTTCCTACGCAAGGAAAACGCCAACCATGTACCGGTCAATGCCCTGTGGCTGACCAACGCCATGGTGCAGATCTTCCTGATCATCACCTTGTTCTCGGCCAGTACTTACCTGTCGCTGATCTACCTCGCCACCTCGATGATCCTGGTGCCGTACCTGTGGTCGGCGGCCTACGCACTGCTGTTGGCCGTGCGGGGCGAAACCTACGAGGGCGCGCCCGGCGGTCGGCAGAAAGACCTCATCATCGGCGTCGTAGCCCTGGTCTACGCGATCTGGTTGCTGTACGCCGGCGGCACCAAATACCTGTTGCTGTCCGCCCTGCTCTACGCCCCCGGCGTGATCCTGTTCGCCAAGGCCAAGCTGGAAATCAACAAACCGGTTTTCACCAACGTCGAGAAGCTGATTTTCGCTGCGGTGGTCGTCGGCGCCGTGGTGGCGGCCTACGGTCTCTACGACGGCTTCCTGACCCTGTAATGCAATTGTTTTGTCATCTGGAGGATCACTGTAATGACCACGGAAAAAGTTAAGTACGGCGTCCATTCCGAAGCCGGCAAACTGCGCAAAGTCATGGTTTGCTCCCCAGGACTTGCCCATCAGCGGCTGACCCCGAACAACTGCGACGAACTGCTGTTCGATGATGTGCTGTGGGTGGCCCAGGCCAAGCGCGACCACTTCGACTTCGTCACCAAGATGCGCGAACGTAACGTCGATGTGCTGGAAATGCACAACCTGCTGACCGACATCGTCGCCATTCCCGAAGCCCTGGACTGGATTCTGGAACGCAAGATCACCGCCAACTCGGTGGGCCTGGGCCTGATCAACGAAACCGCGTCGTGGCTGCGTAGCCTGGAGCCACGTCACATCGCCGAGTTCCTGATCGGCGGCGTATCGGGCGACGACTTACCGACCAGTTTCGGCGGCAAGGCCATCGAGATGTTCCGCGACTTCCTCGGCCACTCCAGCTTCATCCTGCCGCCGCTGCCCAACACCCAGTTCACCCGCGATACCACCTGCTGGATCTACGGTGGCGTTACCCTCAACCCGATGTACTGGCCGGCGCGCCGTCAGGAGACCCTGCTGACCACCGCCATCTATAAATTCCACCCCGAGTTCACCAACGCCGACTTCCAGATCTGGTACGGCGACCCGGACAAGGACCACGGCAACGCCACCCTTGAGGGCGGTGACGTGATGCCGATCGGCAACGGCGTGGTGTTGATCGGCATGGGCGAACGCTCATCGCGGCAGGCCATTGCCCAATTGGCGGTGAACCTGTTCAAAAACAAAGCCGTCGAGAAAGTGATAGTCGCCGGCCTGCCGAAATCCCGCGCGGCAATGCACCTGGACACCGTGTTCAGCTTCTGCGATCGCGACCTCGTCACGATCTTCCCGGAAGTGGTGAACCAGATTGTCGCCTTCACCCTGCGTCCCGATGAAAGCAAGGCAGGCGGCATCGACATCCGTCGCGAAGAAACCAACTTCCTCGACACCGTGGCCCAGGCCCTCAACCTCAAAGCGTTGCGCGTAGTGGAAACCGGCGGCAACAGCTTCGCCGCCGAACGCGAGCAATGGGACGACGGCAACAACGTGGTGGCCGTGGAGCCGGGCGTGGTCATCGGCTACGACCGCAATACCTACACCAATACCCTGCTGCGCAAGGCCGGGGTGGAGGTCATCACCATCAGCGCCGGCGAACTCGGCCGGGGACGGGGCGGCGGCCATTGCATGACCTGCCCGATCATCCGCGATCCGATCGACTACTAACCTCTTAGCCTTGGCCCGCGCTGCCCTCTACCCAGGGGCATGCACGGCCCAAGGGGATAACCGACACCTTAGGAGATCCAAAATGGCGTTCAATATCCATAACCGCAATCTGCTGAGCCTGGAACACCACACCCCTCGCGAATTGCGCTACCTGCTCGACCTGTCCCGCGACCTCAAGCGTGCCAAGTACACCGGCACCGAACAGCAGCATCTCAAGGGCAACAACATCGCGCTGATCTTCGAAAAAACCTCGACCCGCACCCGCTGCGCGTTCGAAGTTGCAGCCTATGACCAGGGCGCCAACGTCACCTACATCGACCCGAACTCCTCGCAGATCGGCCACAAGGAAAGCATGAAGGACACCGCCCGCGTGCTCGGGCGCATGTACGACGCCATCGAGTACCGTGGCTTCAAGCAGGAAATCGTCGAGGAGCTGGCCAAGTTCGCCGGCGTACCGGTGTTCAACGGCCTGACCGACGAGTATCACCCGACACAAATGATCGCCGACGTGCTGACCATGCGTGAACACGCCGACAAACCGATCCACGAAATCAGCTACGCCTACCTCGGCGACGCGCGCAACAACATGGGTAACTCGCTGTTGCTGATCGGCGCCAAGCTCGGCATGGACGTGCGCATCTGCGCGCCAAAAGCCCTGTGGCCGGCGGACGACCTGGTCGCCCGCTGCAAACAGTACGGTGAAGAAAGCGGCGCGCGCATCACCCTCACCGAAGACCCGAAAGCGGCGGTCAAGGGCGTCGACTTCATCCACACCGATGTCTGGGTGTCGATGGGCGAACCGGTTGAAGCCTGGGCCGAACGCATCCAGCAACTGCTGCCGTATCAGGTCAACGCCGAACTGATGAAAGCCACCGGCAACCCGCGCACCAAGTTCATGCACTGCCTGCCGGCATTCCACAACTGTGATACCAAAGTCGGCAAGCAGATTGCCGAGCAGTACCCGCACCTGAGCAACGGCATCGAAGTGACCGATGACGTGTTCGAGTCGCCGGCCTGCATCGCCTTCGAGCAAGCGGAAAACCGCATGCACACCATCAAGGCGATTCTGGTGTCGACGCTGGCTGACCTTTAAAGACCGGATCCCGGTCAATGTGGGAGCGAGCCTGCTCGCGAAAGCGGTCTGACATTCAAAGTTGATGTTGACTGACACACCGCTTTCGCGAGCAGGCTCGCTCCCACAATGGATCGAGTCATCCACTTCTCCCCTGCTTAGAAGGACTAGCACCATGCGTATCGTCGTTGCTCTGGGCGGTAATGCCCTGCTCCGCCGCGGCGAACCGATGACCGCTGACAACCAGCGCGCCAACATCCGGATCGCCACCGAACAGATCGCCAAGATCCATCCCGGCAACCAACTGGTCATCGCCCACGGCAATGGCCCCCAGGTCGGCCTGCTGTCATTGCAGGCCGCGGCCTACACCTCGGTTTCGCCCTACCCGCTGGACGTGCTCGGCGCCGAGACCGAAGGCATGATCGGCTACATCATCGAACAGGAACTGGGCAACCTGCTGGACTTCGAAGTGCCCTTCGCGACCCTGCTGACCCAGGTCGAAGTCGATGCCAATGACCCGGCCTTCAAGAACCCGACCAAGCCCATCGGCCCGGTCTACAGCAAGGCCGAGGCGGAACAACTCGCCGCCGAAAAAGGCTGGGCTATTGCTCCCGACGGCGACAAGTACCGCCGCGTGGTCGCCAGCCCGAAACCCAAGCGCATCTTCGAAATCCGTCCGATCAAATGGCTGCTGGAAAAAAGCAGCATCGTGATCTGCGCCGGCGGCGGCGGCATTCCGACCATGTATACCTCGCCCGGCAAACTCGAGGGCGTCGAAGCGGTCATCGACAAGGACCTGTGCTCGGCGCTGCTGGCCGAACAGCTTGAAGCCGATCTGCTGGTGATCGCCACCGACGTCAACGCCGCTTTCATCGACTTTGGCAAACCCACGCAGAAAGCCATCGCCCAGGCGCACCCCGACGAAATGGAAAAACTCGGCTTCGCCGCCGGCTCCATGGGACCGAAGGTGCAGGCAGCCTGCGAATTCGCGCGCCATACTGGAAAAGTGGCGGTGATCGGCTCGCTCGCGGACATCGAAGCGATCGTCCAGGGCAAGGCCGGTACGCGCATCAGCACGGCGACCGCCGGCATTACTTACTTGTAGAGAGAGGCGTTTATGGCAACGTTTGATCCAGGTCACTTGCACATCGAGCGCCATGCGCTGAACAAGGATGATGTGAGCTACAACATCCACCTCGACTATGAAGTCAGCAAGAACCCCAAAGGGGAAAAAGGCATTCAGTTCACCATGCATGGCAGCATTCAGGGCAAGGACCTGAAGGAGCCCTTCTTCCTGCCCAAGGAGGAAGCCTACAACTTCGCCAGCAATGTGACGAAAATCGCCGAGAAATATGGCATTCCCAAAGAAAAAATCGCCATTGGTTCGTCACACGAACATTACGACCTGATGTTCGAAGACATCCGCAAACAACTGAATATGAAATCCGGCGACCCGATAGATCTCGAGAAATTCGAGTAGCCCACATTTCCAAGTGGGAGCGAGCCTGCTCGCGAAAGCGGTGTATCAGTCACGATCAATGATGCCTGACACGACGCCTTCGCGAGCAGGCTCGCTCCCACAAAGGGATCATCGACCTATTGAAGTCCGCGCAGGATTTCACCATTAGCCCGCCCCAAGGCATACTTGCCACCCTCCGCACTGCAGAACCCGAAACCGCCCCATGCGTATCCACGTCAGCTTCATCGACCGCGTCGGTATCACCCAGGAAGTCCTGGCCCTGCTTGGCGGGCGCAATCTGAACCTGGATGCGGTGGAAATGGTCCCGCCCAATGTTTATATCGACGCCCCGACCCTGAGCCCGCAAGTCCTCGAAGAACTTCGCGATGCCCTGTTCAGCGTGCGTGGCGTGCAAGCGGTGACAGTGGTCGACATCCTGCCCGGCCAGCGTCGGCACTTGCAGCTCGACGCATTGCTGGCCGCCATGACCGACCCGGTGCTGGCACTGGACAGCGACGGCAAGGTGCTGCTGGCCAACCCGGCGTTGATCGCCCTGTACGGCCGCGAACCGAATGGCGAAAGCGTGGCCGAGCTGTTTGCCGACCCGGCCTTGCTCGACGCCCTGCTCGAACACGGCTTTCGCCTGCCGCTGCGGGAAATCATCGTCAATGGCCAGACCTTCCTGCTCGACGCCACACCGATCACCGACGCCGGCGCCCTGCTGACCCTGTACCAGCCGAACCGCATCGGTGAACGTCTTTCCGCACTGCACCATGACCACGCCGAAGGTTTCGATGCACTGCTGGGCGAGTCCCCGGTGATCCGCACCCTCAAGGCACGCGCCCAGCGGGTGGCTGCCCTCGATGCACCGCTGCTGATCCAGGGCGAAACCGGCACCGGCAAGGAACTGGTAGCCCGTGCCTGTCACGCCATCAGCGCCCGACACAGTTCACCCTTTCTGGCGTTGAACTGCGCAGCATTGCCCGAGAACCTCGCCGAAAGTGAACTGTTCGGCTACGCTCCCGGCGCTTTCACCGGCGCGCAACGCGGCGGCAAGCCAGGGCTGATGGAACTGGCCAACCAGGGCACGGTGTTTCTCGATGAAATCGGCGAGATGTCACCGTATTTGCAAGCCAAGCTGCTGCGTTTCCTCAACGACGGCAGTTTTCGCCGGGTCGGCGGTGACCGTGAGGTCAAGGTTAACGTACGAATCCTCAGCGCCACCCACCGCGACCTGGAAAAAATGGTCAGCGAAGGCCTGTTCCGCGAAGACTTGTTCTATCGCCTCAACGTCCTGAATGTTGAAGTGCCGCCATTGCGCGAGCGCGGCCAGGACATCCTGCTGCTGGCCCGCTACTTCATGCAGCAGGCCTGTGCGCAGATCCAGCGTCCGATCTGTCGCCTGGCGCCAGGCACTTATCCGGCGCTGCTGGGCAACCGCTGGCCGGGTAACGTGCGGCAATTGCAAAACGTGATCTTCCGCGCCGCGGCGATTTGCGAAAGCAGCCTGGTGGACATTGGCGACCTCGACATCGCCGGCACTTCGGTGGCCCGCCAGGGCGACCATGACGTCGACAGCCTGGAACAGGCCATGGACGCATTCGAGAAGACCCTGCTGGAAAAACTTTACGTCAGCTATCCCTCGACCCGGCAACTGGCGACCCGCCTGCAAACCTCCCACACCGCGATTGCCCATCGGTTGCGCAAGTACGGCATTCCCGGCAAAGCCTGAGACCTGACACCGAACAATTGTGGGAGCGAGCCTGCTCGCGAATACGGTGGATCAGTCACTTCAATATTGCCTGACACTACGCCTTCGCGAGCAGGCTCGCTCCCACAGGGTTAGCAGCTGATCTGAAAATTGCGCCAAAAACGACCTCCACCTGTACTGAAAGCGCTACAGCGGAACGATATCGCTACACCCCTCTCCGATCACGGCTGTGCAAGGCTTTGATCCACCTCGGCTTTTATCATTGACATATGCCGTATCGATTTCGCTACAACGAATGAATTTCAGCCTTTGTCAAAACCGCCTAAATCATTGATCAATAACAATAAAAACAACGTTGGCCGCGTTCTTGCTATGTAGTTCTCCATAACCAGGGCATCGCCCAAGCATTCAATCGCGTCCACCAGACGAGTCTGGCCCCTTAGGAGTTTCCATGAGCGAGTTGCGTTTTACTGAAGATCACGAATGGCTGCGCACCGAAGCTGACGGCAGCGTCACGGTCGGCATCACCGCTTTCGCACAGAACGCCCTGGGCGACGTGGTTTTCGTTCAACTGCCTGAGCTGCAGTCCTACGACAAAGGCGCCGAAGCCGCCACCGTGGAATCGGTAAAGGCTGCCAGCGGCGTGTACATGCCGCTGGACGGCGAAGTGCTGGAAGTGAACCCGGCGCTGGACAGCAGCCCTGAGCTGGTCAACGAAGATCCGCTGGGCGAAGGCTGGTTCTTCCGTTTCAAACCTGCCGATGCCAACGCTGTCGGCCAACTGCTGGACCAGGACGCCTACGACCGCCTGATCAAAGCCCAAGCCGAAGCCTGAGGAGCACTGACATGACCCAGATCAATTTGACCACCGCCAATGAATTCATCGCCCGTCACATCGGCCCCCGTGCCGGTGACGAGCAAGCCATGCTCAACAGCCTCGGTTTCGACTCCCTGGAAGCCCTGAGCGCCAGAGTGATTCCCGAGAGCATCAAGGGCACCAGCGTCCTCGGCCTGGAAGACGGCTTGAGCGAAGCCGATGCCCTGGCCTTGATCAAGTCCATCGCGAGCAAAAACAAGCTGTTCAAGACCTTCATCGGCCAGGGCTACTACGGCACCCACACGCCGTCGCCGATCCTGCGCAACCTGCTGGAAAACCCGGCCTGGTACACCGCCTACACCCCGTACCAGCCAGAAATCTCCCAGGGCCGTCTCGAAGCGCTGCTGAACTTCCAGACCCTGATCAGCGACCTCACCGGCCTGCCGATCGCCAACGCCTCGCTGCTCGACGAAGCCACCGCCGCTGCCGAAGCCATGACCTTCTGCAAACGCCTGAGCAAGAACAAAGGCAGCCATCAGTTCTTCGCCTCCGTGCATTGCCACCCGCAGACCCTCGACGTACTGCGCACCCGTGCCGAGCCTCTGGGCATCGACGTGGTGGTTGGCGACGAGCGTGAACTGACCGACGTGACGCCGTTCTTTGGCGCCCTGCTGCAATACCCGGCAAGCAACGGTGACGTGTTCGACTACCGCGAGCTGACCGAACGCTTCCACGCCGCCAACGCCCTCGTGGCCGTGGCCGCTGACCTGCTGGCCCTTACCGTGCTGACCGCACCGGGCGAATTCGGTGCCGACGTGGCCATCGGCAGCGCACAGCGCTTCGGCGTGCCGCTGGGCTTCGGTGGCCCGCACGCGGCGTACTTCTCCACCAAGGACGCGTTCAAGCGTGACATGCCGGGCCGCCTGGTCGGTGTTTCCGTAGACCGTTTCGGCAACCCGGCCCTGCGCCTGGCCATGCAGACCCGCGAACAACACATCCGTCGCGAGAAAGCCACGTCGAACATCTGCACCGCGCAAGTGCTGCTGGCCAACATCGCCAGCATGTACGCCGTGTACCACGGTCCGAAAGGCCTGACGCAGATCGCCAATCGCGTGCACCACCTGACTGCGATCCTGGCAAAAGGCTTGAGCGCATTGGGTCTGAACGTCGAGCAAGCGAACTTCTTCGACACCCTGACCGTGAAGACCGGTGCTCAAACCGCCGCCCTGCACGACAAGGCGCACGCCCAGCGCATCAACCTGCGCGTGGTCGATGGCGAACGCCTGGGCCTGTCCCTGGACGAAACCACCACTCAGGCCGACGTTGAAACCCTGTGGAGCCTGCTGTCCGACGGCAAGGCCCTGCCGGAGTTCGCCGCCCTCGCCGCCTCGGTACAGAGCGCCATCCCGGCCGCGCTGGTACGTCAGTCGCCGATCCTCAGCCATCCGGTGTTCAACCGCTATCACTCGGAAACCGAGCTGATGCGCTACCTGCGCAAACTGGCGGACAAGGACCTGGCGCTGGACCGCACCATGATCCCGCTGGGTTCGTGCACCATGAAACTCAACGCCGCCAGCGAAATGATCCCGGTGACCTGGGCCGAGTTTGGTGCTCTGCACCCGTTCGCCCCGGCCGAGCAAAGCGCCGGCTATCAGCAATTGACCGACGAACTGGAAGCCATGCTGTGCGCAGCGACCGGCTACGATTCGGTTTCGCTGCAACCGAACGCCGGTTCCCAGGGTGAATACGCAGGTCTCTTGGCGATCCGTGCCTACCACCAGAGCCGTGGCGAAGACCGCCGCGACATCTGCCTGATCCCGTCGTCGGCCCACGGCACCAACCCGGCCACCGCTCAGATGGCCGGTATGCGTGTGGTCGTGACCGCGTGCGATGCCCGCGGCAACGTCGACATCGAAGACCTGCGCGCCAAGGCCATCGAGCACCGCGAGCACCTCGCCGCGTTGATGATCACCTACCCGTCGACCCACGGCGTGTTCGAAGAAGGCATCCGCGAAATCTGTGGCATCGTTCATGACAACGGCGGCCAGGTGTACATCGACGGCGCCAACATGAACGCCATGGTCGGCCTCTGCGCACCGGGCAAGTTCGGCGGCGACGTGTCGCACCTGAACCTGCACAAGACCTTCTGCATCCCCCACGGCGGTGGCGGCCCGGGCGTCGGCCCGATCGGTGTGAAATCGCACCTGGCGCCGTTCCTGCCGGGCCACGCGCAGATGGAGCGCAAGGAAGGCGCCGTTTGCGCGGCACCGTTCGGCAGCGCGAGCATTCTGCCGATCACCTGGATGTACATTCGTATGATGGGTGGCGCGGGCCTCAAGCGTGCTTCGCAGCTGGCGATCCTCAATGCCAACTACATCTCCCGTCGCCTCGAAGAGCACTATCCAGTGCTGTACACCGGCAGCAACGGCCTGGTGGCGCACGAATGCATCCTCGACCTGCGTCCATTGAAAGACAGCAGCGGCATCAGTGTCGATGACGTCGCCAAGCGCCTGATCGACTTCGGTTTCCATGCGCCGACCATGTCGTTCCCGGTAGCCGGCACGCTGATGATCGAGCCGACCGAAAGCGAATCCAAGGAAGAACTGGACCGCTTCTGCGACGCCATGATCCGCATCCGCGAAGAAATCCGCGCAGTGGAAAACGGCACCCTGGACAAGGACGACAACCCGCTGAAAAACGCTCCGCACACCGCCAAGGAGCTGGTCGGCGAGTGGTCGCACCCGTACAGCCGTGAGCAAGCGGTTTACCCGGTTGCGTCGCTGATCGAAGGCAAGTACTGGCCGCCGGTCGGTCGCGTCGACAACGTGTTTGGCGATCGCAACCTGGTCTGCGCCTGCCCGTCGATCGAAAGCTACGCTTAAACCAATGAGGGGGCGGTTGATCCCGCCCCCCTTTTGCAAAAACACCACAGTCCCCTGTGGGAGCGAGCTTGCTCGCGATAGCGGTCTTTCAGTCGACATCTATGGTGAATGTCAGACCGTCATCGCGAGCAAGCTCGCTCCCACAGTGAATTGCGCCAACCTTCCGATTCCGTGAATTCCTATAACAAGAAACCGGAGAACCACCATGTCGTTAAGCGTGTTCGACCTGTTCAAGATTGGCATCGGCCCCTCCAGCTCCCACACCGTCGGCCCGATGCGCGCCGCTGCGCGTTTCGTCGAAGGCCTGCGTCGTGAAGGGCTGCTGACGGCCACCACCTGCGTCAAGGTCGAGCTGTACGGCTCGCTCGGCGCCACCGGCAAAGGCCACGGCAGTGACAAGGCTGTGCTGCTGGGCCTGGAAGGCGAACACCCGGACACCGTGGATACCGAAACCGTCGCTGCGCGCCTTCAAGAGATTCGCAGCAACGCACGCTTGAACCTGCTCGGCGAACACAGCATTGCGTTCAACGAGAAAGAACACCTGGCGATGATTCGCAAACCCTTGCCCTATCACCCCAACGGCATGATTTTTCGCGCCTTCGATGCGGCGGGTTTGCAAATCCGCAGCCGCGAGTACTACTCGGTCGGCGGCGGTTTCGTGGTCGATGAGGACGCTGCCGGCGCCGATCGCATCGTCGAAGACGCCACGCCCCTGACCTTCCCCTTCAAAAGCGCCAAGGACCTGCTCGCTCATTGCGCCAAATACGGCCTGTCGATCAGCCAGGTGATGCTGACCAACGAAAGTGCCTGGCGCCCGGAAGCGGAAACCCGCGCCGGCCTGTTGAAGATCTGGCAGGTCATGCAGGACTGCGTCGCCGCCGGTTGCCGTAATGAAGGCATCCTGCCCGGTGGCTTGAAGGTCAAACGCCGGGCGGCAGCGCTGCATCGGCAATTGTGCAGCAACCCTGAATCGTCCTTGCGCGATCCGCTTTCAGTGCTGGACTGGGTCAACCTGTACGCCCTGGCCGTCAACGAAGAAAACGCCAACGGCGGACGCGTGGTCACGGCCCCCACCAATGGTGCGGCCGGGATCATTCCGGCGGTGCTGCATTACTACATGCGCTTCATCCCCGGCGCGAATGACGACGGGGTGGTGCGTTTTCTGCTCACTGCCGCCGCCATCGGCATTCTGTACAAGGAAAACGCCTCGATTTCCGGCGCCGAAGTCGGCTGTCAGGGTGAAGTCGGCGTCGCCTGCTCGATGGCCGCCGGCGCCTTGTGCGAAGTGCTCGGCGGCAGCGTGCAACAAGTGGAGAACGCCGCGGAAATCGGCATGGAACACAACCTCGGGCTGACCTGCGACCCGATTGGCGGGCTGGTACAGGTGCCTTGCATCGAGCGCAACGCCATGGGTTCGGTCAAGGCCATCAATGCCGTGCGCATGGCCATGCGCGGCGACGGGCAACACTTCGTTTCCCTCGACAAGGTCATCCGCACCATGCGCCAGACCGGCGCCGACATGAAAAGCAAATACAAGGAAACCGCCCGTGGCGGTTTGGCGGTCAACATTATCGAGTGCTGATGCGCGCTCATCTGCACCCTTCTTCAGGAGCTGAATATGTCCACCGAACAACTGTTGAAAACCCCGTTGCACGCACTGCACATCGAACTCGGCGCGCGCATGGTGCCGTTCGCCGGCTATGACATGCCGGTGCAATATCCGCTGGGCGTGATGAAAGAACACCAGCACACCCGCGACCAGGCCGGGCTGTTCGATGTCTCGCACATGGGCCAGATCCGCCTGACCGGCGCCGCTGCCGCCAAGGCCCTGGAAACCCTGGTGCCGGTGGACATCATCGACCTGCCGGTGGGCATGCAGCGTTACGCGATGTTCACCAATGCGACGGGCGGCATCCTCGATGACCTGATGGTCGCCAACCTGGGCAACGACGAACTGTTCCTGGTGGTCAACGCCGCTTGCAAGGATCAGGACCTGGCCCACCTGCGCAAGCACATCGGTGAGCAGTGCACGATTGAGCCGCTGTTCGAGGAACGCGCATTGCTCGCCCTGCAAGGTCCGGCAGCCGTGACGGTACTGGCGCGCCTGGCACCTGAAGTGGCCAAGATGACCTTCATGCAGTTCGCCCGCGTGAAGCTGCTGGGCGTGGACTGTTTTGTCAGCCGCTCGGGTTACACCGGCGAAGACGGTTTCGAAATTTCCGTCCCCGCCGCCAACGCCGAAGCCCTGGCTCGCGCCCTGCTGGCCGAACCGGAAGTGGCCGCCATCGGCCTTGGCGCCCGCGACTCGCTGCGCCTGGAGGCGGGCTTGTGCCTGTACGGGCATGACATGAACACCGAGACCAGCCCGATCGAAGCGAGCCTGCTGTGGGCGATCTCCAAGCCGCGTCGTGCCGATGGCGCACGGGCCGGCGGCTTCCCTGGCGCCGAAACCGTGTTCGCCCAGCAACAGGCAGGTGTCAGCCGCAAACGCGTCGGCCTGTTACCGCAGGAACGCACACCAGTGCGCGAGGGTGCGGAGATCGTCAACGAAGCCGGCGACATCATCGGTAGCGTCTGCAGCGGCGGTTTCGGACCGACCCTGGGCGGGCCGCTGGCCATGGGTTATGTCGACAGCGCCCATATCGCACTGGACACACCCGTCTGGGCGATTGTGCGTGGGAAAAAGGTACCTTTGCTTGTAAGCAAAATGCCATTTGTTCCACAACGCTACTATCGCGGCTGATTGAATGTTCCTATAAGTAACGCGGTTGCGTTAACTGTGCACTAATGTGTAACGCAACCGCCATAAAATAGTGCATTGTTTGGCTCTAAGCTTCGATTATGAACTTTGCTTATAACGATCGAAAACATTTGAACAGCGCTAGCGTATAAGGCCCCACTAGTGGACTGACTTTGCCATCAACCTGAGGAAATACGGGGCCTTCACAGGGCTTGTTTTTTCTCCCGTAGTTGGCGTAGAGTTTGTTCACTGTGTTTGCATGGGTCGCTTGGAATCGTGACCTGGGCAGTAGCCTACAAGTTAGCTACATCCCGTTCGACGTCTTCTTACTCTCCTGCAACCAGCCCCAGTACTCTTTCATGAGAAGGAGACTGTCATTAATTTTTTGCGTCAAAGGAAATAAGAAATGTCCCAACGTCAGAGCGGTACCGTCAAGTGGTTTAACGACGAGAAAGGTTTTGGTTTTATCACTCCTGAAAGCGGTCCGGATCTGTTCGTGCATTTCCGCGCCATCCAGGGCAACGGCTTCAAGAGCCTGAAAGAAGGCCAGAAAGTGACTTTCATCGCTGTGCAAGGCCAGAAAGGCATGCAGGCTGACGAAGTACAAGCAGAAGCCTAATCTTCTGTAACGAAAAAGCCCCTGATGCTGACATCAGGGGCTTTTTTGTGCGCGTAAATCCGTAAAATGGCTTCTTTTTCGCCGAGAGCCTGCCATGTCGAAACACCTGCTTACCCCCCAGGGCGACTTTCCTGCCGCTGGCCTGGGTCGTCGTCTGGCAGCCATGTTCTATGATTTCCTGCTATGCACCGCCCTGCTGATCGTCACCAGCGGCCTCTACAAGATGATCCAGATGGCGATCATCGGCGAAGAAAGGATGCGCACCCTGACCGAAGCCGGCGCGCTGGACGGCGATCCCCTGCTCTCCACAGTCCTGCTGTTCGTACTGTTCGGCTTCTTCGCCAAATTCTGGACCTGGTCGGGTCAGACCCTGGGCATGCAGGTCTGGTGCATTCGCGTACAGAACGCCGACGGCTCATCCATCAGCCTGTGGCAGGCGCTGTTGCGCTTTGTGGTGTCGATCGCTTCCTTGCTGTGTGTTGGCCTTGGGTTCTTCTGGTCGCTGTTCGACAAACAGCAACGCAGCTGGCATGACATGTATTCCAACACGCAACTGGTGCGGATTCCGAAGAAGACCAAGTAATTCAGTCGTACAAAAACCACTGTGGGAGCGAGCCTGCTCGCGATGGCGGCTTATCAGTCAACACGTATGTGACTGTCAGACCGCTATCGCGAGCAGGCTCGCTCCCACAGTTTTTGCTACTAGCTGGTAGATCTCAGGCGTTCCCGGCCAGTTTCATTCGCGCCGCCTGGGTGAAGTCCAGCATCCGCTTGAGCGGTCGAATCGCCTGCGGGATCAGCGCCGGGTCGACGAAGATCTCGTTCGCGCCTTCTTTCAACGCCTTGAGCGTGCGCTCAAGGGTGTTCATGGCCATCCACGGGCAATGTGCACAACTGCGGCACGCCGCGCCGTTACCCGCCGTCGGGGCTTCGATAAAGACCTTGTCCGGGCACAGCTGCTGCATCTTGTAGAAGATGCCGCGGTCGGTGGCAACGATCAGCGTCTTGTTCGGCAGGCTCTGTGCCGCCGCGATCAACTGGCTGGTGGAGCCCACGGCGTCAGCCAGTTCAATCACCGACGTCGGCGACTCCGGGTGCACCAGAATTGCCGCATCCGGGTACAGCGCCTTCATGTCTTCAAGCTGCTTGGACTTGAACTCTTCGTGAACGATGCAGGCACCGTCCCACAGCAGCATGTCGGCACCGGTCTGGCGCTGGATGTAAGTACCCAGGTGCTTGTCCGGCCCCCAGATGATGGTCTCGCCGTTGTCCATCAGGCTTTCGACGATTTCCAGCGCACAGCTTGAAGTCACCACCCAATCCGCGCGGGCTTTTACCGCAGCGGAAGTGTTGGCGTACACCACGACCGTGCGCTCCGGGTGCTGATCGCAGAACGCGGAAAACTCGTCCACCGGGCACCCCAGGTCGAGCGAGCAGGTCGCTTCGAGGGTCGGCATCAGCACGCGTTTTTCCGGATTGAGGATCTTGGCAGTCTCCCCCATGAACTTCACGCCGGCGACGACCACGGTCTTGGCCGGATGGGCATTGCCGAAGCGGGCCATCTCCAGCGAGTCGGAGACACAGCCCCCCGTCTCTTCGGCCAGCGCCTGAATGACAGGGTCACAATAGAAGTGGGCCACCAGCACCGCGTCCTGAGCCTTGAGCTCGGCAGCGATGGCGGCACGGTAGTAAGCCTCTTCATCGGCGGTCAGCGGTTTGGGCTGTTTGGCGTCGAGGTGGGCTTGAACCAGAAGGCGTTCGGATATCTGCGTCATGTTCGCAAGACCTGCAGGCGCATTCGCGCGAAAGTCGAGTATACACCCGGCTCCGGACCCTTCAGGGTACCGCCGGGAAAGTGAGTATTCATCAGGCACGGACAGCGTTGAAGCTGCGCAAGGCTACAGAATATCCGACAGATGCAAAAGATGATTCTGATCTGCGCCTTGCGCAGCAGCCCGGAGCGAGGCGGACTTGAATCGCAGGCAAAAAAAAATCCGGAAATCCTCACTTGCGTGGGCCTTCCAGACTTTTAAAACTGCTAAAAATGGTGGGTCGTGTGGGATTCGAACCTACGACCAATTGGTTAAAAGCCAACTGCTCTACCAACTGAGCTAACGACCCGCTGTGTGGTGGCGCGTATAATACTGATTTTTAAGGACTATTCAACACCTTTTTTGAAAATAATCAAAAATAAGGTGTTGGATCGCTGATTCCGGCCGCCGCAAAGCCTTCTGCGCGCAGTCGGCAGCTGTCGCATTTGCCGCACGCACGGCCATCATCGTCGGCCTGATAGCAGGAAACGGTCAGCCCGTAGTTCACGCCAAGCTTCACGCCCGCCTGGACGATCTGCGCCTTGCTGAGGTTTTGCAGCGGCGCCTGAATGCGGAAGCCATTGCCTTCCACACCGGCTTTGGTTGCCAGGTTGGCCATGCGCTCGAACGATTCGATGAACTCGGGACGGCAGTCCGGGTAACCGGAGTAATCCACCGCATTGACGCCGATGAAGATGTCCCGCGCACCGAGCACTTCAGCCCAGCCCAGGGCCAGGGACAGGAACACCGTATTACGCGCAGGCACGTAAGTGACAGGAATGCCCTCACCCAACTCTTCCGGAATATCGATGCTGCTGTCGGTCAGCGCCGAGCCGCCCATGCCGTTCAGGTTCAGGCCGATCACCTTGTGCTCGACCACACCCAGATCCCGCGCCACACGCTCGGCGGCATGCAGTTCGGCGTGAGAACGCTGGCCGTAATCGAAGCTCATGGTGTAGCAGCTGTAGCCTTTTGCGCGCGCCATGGCGACCACGGTCGCCGAGTCCAGGCCACCGGACAGCAGGATGACCGCACGTTTTTCAGCAGTGTTGAGTTGTTCAGTCATTTCAGCGCCCCGGCTCGTCATTCCATAGATATTTATGCAGCTGCAATTGCAAACGCACTGGCAGGTTGTCCGCCACCACCCAGTCCGCCAGTTCCCGGGCATTGAGATCATGGTGGCTTGGCGAGAACAGGACTTCGCCGGCGCGCTGGTCCAGACCGTACTGGATCAGCTTGGAAACGGACCAGTCATAGTCCTCCCGCGAGCAGATGACAAATTTCACCTGATCGTTGGGCGTGAGCAGCTCGATGTTTTCGTAGCGATTGCGGTGCGCTTCCTTCGAACCCGGGGTTTTCAGGTCGACAACACGACTGACCCGGGAATCTACCGGCGAGATATCGATAGAGCCACTGGTTTCCAGGGACACTTCGTAACCGGCATCGCACAAGCGCTTGAGCAAGGGAATGGCGTTGGGTTGCGCCAGGGGCTCGCCGCCCGTGACACAGACATAACGCGGGCGGAAACCGGCGACCTGCTCGAGGATGTCGTCGAGGGTGCGAATGGTTCCGCCGGTGAACGCGTAGGCGCTGTCGCAGTATTGGCAACGCAACGGGCAACCGGTCAGGCGCACAAAAACAGTGGGCAGGCCGGCAGTCCGAGTTTCACCCTGCAACGAGTAGAAAACTTCGGTGATTCTCAATGTGTCTTGCATAGTCGCCACGGGCGTAACAGCTAAACAGGCTGTCCGCCTCCGTCAGGCACTTCAAGGAACCCCGGCAATGCGCAGATCCCAAAAAGCGTGTTTCAGAAAAAGGGGGTGAATTCTAACGAAAAAACCCGCGACAAGCGCGGGTTTCTTTGAAACGGCTCAAGCCGCCTTACATTTTCTGCAGATCACGCTGCGCCAGCTGAGCAGCGGAAGTGCCCGGATACTGGGACACCACCTGCTGCAGAATGCCTTTGACCCGGTCGGTATGACCGAGACGGCGCTCTACATCAGCGAGCTTGTACAGCGAATCAGGCACCTTGGCGTGCTTGGGATACAGCTGCGAAACCTTGGCAAACGCCTGACCTGCACCTTGCAGATCGCCTTTGGCCAGGTTCACTTCGCCCAGCCAGTACTGGGCGTTGCCCGCGTACTGACTGTTCGGGTATTTGCGCAGGAATGCGGCGAAAGCCTGGCTGGCCTTGTCGAAATCCTTGGCCTTGATCAGGTCGAAGGCAGCATCGTAATAGAGCTTTTCCTTCGCCGGATCTGCCGGTTCGCTACCCGCGGCAGGTGCTTGGGCGGCGGCTGCGCCAGCTGCTGCACCTGCGGCTGCACCGGGGGCGTTCAAGTCACCACCGGTGGAAGAATTTTCAGGAGTCGCGGCTGGTGCAACGCCGGTTCCTATGCGCCGATCAAGATCCTGGTATCGCTCCAGGTTTTCCTGCTTCATGCGCGCTACATCATTTTGCAGCTCTTCGATCACACCCTGTTGGCGCGAGATCTGCTCCTGCATTTGTTGCAGTTGGTTGAACAGCTGGCCCTGTGCCGAGACAGGGGTCGAAACCCCTCCCCCGGCATAGGCGCCGTTCGTACCGTAACCTGCAGGCGGATAACTGCTCCCGCTATTGTTATAGCCGGAGTCATTATCGACCACAGGAACCGCAGCCCACACCGCAAGCGGCGCGAGGCTGAGAGCCAGAACAGTTACAGCACGACGGCACGTTCGCATGACGAATTACTTACGCAGTTCGACGCGACGGTTTTGAGCCCAGGACTGCTCGTCGTTGCCGGTAGCAACTGGACGCTCTTCGCCGTAGGAAACCAGTTCCAGCTGAGCTGGGGAAACACCTTGCAGTACCAGGTAGCGCTGAACGGCTTTCGCACGACGCTCGCCCAGTGCCATGTTGTACTCACGAGTACCACGTTCGTCGGTGTTGCCTTCCAGAACAACGCGAGCGCCGTTTGCTTTCAGGTCTTTGGCGTGAACGTCCAGAGCGCGCATGGCTTCTGGCTTCAGGTCCGAGCTGTCGTATTCGAAGTAGAAAGTGGTGATAGCGCGCAGTGCAGCTTCTTCGCTCAGGGAGCCGTCAACTGCACCAGTGTTTGCGCCGTAACCAGCGTTTGGATCTACCGCGCCTTCACCGGCATTGTCGCCGCCTTTGGACGAGCAACCTACAGCTACAGCCATGGCCAGTGCCAGCGCAGCAAATTTACCAAACTTCAGCATTTCCATCGTGAAACTCCTAATGAACCCCAGTGTGTTAAGTAAAACGTATAGCGCCGCGTCAGTTCAGGTAAGGGGACCAGGAAGGTTCTCTGACTTCGCCTTGTGCGGTAGGAAGCGGGAGCCTTACGCGTCCATTTATGGACACGAGCATCAAGACTCCCCGGCCCTGCTGGCGGGTGGCGTAGATTACCATGGTGCCGTTGGGCGCGACAGTAGGCGACTCGTCCAGAGTGCTATCAGTGAGGATTTTTACACTACCGCGCTGCAAATCCTGGGCCGCCACCTTGAAATTGGTGAAGCCATCCTGACGGTGAATCATGACAAGCGTCTTTTCATCAGCCGACAATTTAGGGTTGGCGTTGTAGTTGCCGACGAAAGTTACGCGTTCGGCACCGCCGCCACCGGCGCTGGTCTTGTAGATCTGCGGTTTGCCGCCACGGTCGGAAGTGAAGTAGATGGTCGAGCCATCCTTGCCCCAGAACGGTTCGGTGTTGATGCCAGGACCGTTGGTGACACGGCTGATCTGACGCGAGCCCAGGTTCATCACATAGATGTCCGGGTTGCCGTCTTTGGACAGCACGAACGCCAGGCGATTGCCATCCGGCGACCAGGCAGGTGCACCGTTCAGGCCTTCGAAGTTGGTGATCTGCTCACGGCGACCGGTGTCGATGTTCTGCATGAAGATACGCGGACGCTTCTGCTCGAAGGAGACATAAGCGATGCGCTTGCCATCCGGTGCGAAACGCGGCGAAAGGATCGGCTCACGCGATTGCAGCAGGGTCACGGCGCGGGCACCGTCGTAGTCCGAACGCTGCAGGGTGTAGCGAGTGTTGTTCTCGGAGAAACGCTCGGCCGTTACGTACAGCAGGCGAGTCGAGAAGGCACCCTTGATACCCGTGAGTTTTTCGAACGACTGGTCAGAGATGTAGTGCGCCATGTCGCGCAACTGATCGACACCGCCCGACACGCTGCCGGTCAGCACTTGCTGCTCGGTGGCTACGTTGAACAGTGCATATTGCACCTGCAGGCGACCGCCCGCCGGAACAATGCTGCCGACCATGACGTACTGGGCACCCAGTGCCTTGAAGTCACGGAAGATGATTTCGCCGGCCTGGCTCGGCTGGCTGATCATGTTCTGCTTTGGAATCGGCGAGTAGTAACCCGAGTTGCGCAGGTCGTTACCGATGATTTCCGCCATGTCGTCCGGCAGCACGCTACCGCCCTGGAAGCCGAACGGTACAACGGCGATCGGGGTCGCCCGATCGCTGCCGCTGGTAACCAGAATGTTTTTCTCATCTGCCATCGCCATCCCTGCCATGCAGCAGATAACGACCAGCATTCCTCGAAGAAGGTTTCTCACAAGGCTAGATCCTCAGGTGTGAATGTCATCTTGAATGAACGATACGGAGCGAAATCACTCGGCTTCATTCCCTGCATTTCTGTCAAACGTCCAATATTCTTCACTGCTGCAACAGCCGAAGCGTCAAACGGACCGTCGCCACTGGACTTGGAGACGCTGACCGAGGTCACCGTACCGTCCGGCAACATGCCGATTTGCAACACGACCGTCATGCCTTTGCGTGCCGAAGGTGGACGAGCCCAGCCTTCCGCTGCACGCGCACGAATCAGGTCATCGAAACTGCCGGCGACTTCGTCACCCTGCTCATCGGCCAAGGCCTGCTGACGCTGCGGCGTGTCGGAAAGCAAATCTGCCAGGGCCTGAGCCTTTTTGTCTTCGGCGGATTTACGCGCCGCGTCCTGCGATTTCTTCTTCGCAGCATCGGCAGCAGCTTTCTTCTTCGCTTCCTCGGCGACTTTCTTCTTCGCCTCCTCAGCCTCGGCTTTCTTCTTGGCGTCTTCCGCGGCTTTCTTCTTCGCGTCTTCGACGATCTTTTTCTTGGCTTCTTCAGCGGCCGCTTTCTTGGCCTCTTCTTCAGCAGCCTTCTTGGCTTCTTCTTCAGATTTCTTCTTGGCTATATCAGCCAATTGTTTCTCTTCTGCCTTCTTGGCTTCCGCGGCTTTCTTCGCGTCGTCGGCTTTCTTGGCTTCATCAGCCTTTTTCGCCTCGTCCGCTTTCTTCGCCTCGTCGGCCTTCTTGGCTTCCTCGGCCTTTTGAGCCGCCTCTTCTTTCTTTTGTTCCGCAGCCTTCACCGCTTCCTGCTCGACCTTTTTCTGCTCCATCTGCTCGACTTCGGTCTGACGCGCAGCAGATTTCTGCGCCTCACCGGCAATCTTCTGATTGGTCTGGGTGGTCGCCCGACTTTTCGATTTCAGCTGGTACAAGGTCGCCTGGACAATCGGCTTGGCCGGCGGCAGCTCCGGGGTAAAGGCAAAACTGACGAACAACATGCCGAACACCAGCACGTGCAAGCCAATCGCCCAGACACTAGGCCAGAAGTAGCTTTCCGAGGCGGACGGCTCTCGCTGTTGCTGCATCAGGGCGCCTCGGTAATCAAGCCAACATTACCGACCCCGGCTTTCTGCAACCCGCCCATGGCCCCCATGACGGAACCGTAATCGACGGATTTGTCGCCGCGAATGAAGACCTGGGTGTGCTTGCCGTTTTCATTGCCGACGCGAATGATCTTGGTCACGGCGTCAGTCATCTGCGGCAACGTCATGGCCCGGTCCTGCTGCTTGTCCGTGTCGACTTCGCTGCCAAGGTTCCAGTAGTAGGTCTTGTCGGATTTGATGGAAATGGTCAGGACCTGGGTGTTGTTGTCCTGCGGCAAGGCTTCGCTGGAAACCTTGGGCAGATCAACTTTCACGCCCTGATTGAGCATCGGCGCAGTCACCATGAAGATGACCAGCAGCACCAACATCACGTCGATGTAGGGCACCACGTTCATCTCGGCGACCGGCTTGCGCTTTTTGCGAGCTCGAGCGATTAAAGCCATTGGGAATTACCTGCTTATTCTTCGCTGGTGTGCACTTTGCGGTGCAGGATCGCCTGGAACTCGTCGGCGAAGGTGTAGTAGCGGCCCAGCAGGGTTTCGCTGCGAGCAGCAAAACGGTTGTAAGCGATAACGGCTGGAATGGCCGCGAACAGACCGATGGCCGTGGCGATCAGTGCTTCGGCAATGCCCGGGGCCACAGTGGCCAGGGTCGCTTGCTGGGCGGTGGCCAGGCCACGGAAGGAGTTCATGATCCCCCAGACGGTACCGAACAGACCGATGTAGGGGCTGACGGAACCGACAGTGGCGAGGAAGGGCAGGCTCTGCTCGAGCTTTTCTTCCTCGCGGGAAATCGCAACGCGCATGGCACGGGCCACGCCTTCCATGACCGCTTCCGGGTCAACGCCTGGCTGCTGGCGCAGGCGGGAGAATTCCTTGAAACCGGCACGGAAGATTTGCTCGACACCCGAATCGGGGTCCGGGTTGCTGCCCGCCTGACGGTACAGCTTGGACAGGTCGATACCCGACCAGAAGCGCTCTTCAAAGCTCTCCAGGGCACGTCGACCGGCACGCAGCAAGTTGCTGCGCTGAAAGATCATGATCCACGAGGTCACCGATGCGGCTACCAGGGTCAGCATTACCAGTTGCACCACGATACTGGCATTGCTGACCAGGCTCCACATGGAGGAATGGTCGACGACGTTAGCTTCCACGCTTTATCTCCTGCTTTGAGTGTGTACCCGCGCCGCTCACGTCGGCAAAGGCCGCTCGTAGAGCTTCGGGAATGGCCCGGGGTTTCAAACTTTCAGTGCGCACACAGGCCACCAGAAACTGCCCTTCGCAGAGCAGCACATTATCCGTTGCCCGCCTGACCTGCTGCTTGAAGCGCAGGCTGGCACGGTTCAATTCGATTACTTCAGCGCTTACCAGCAGTTCGTCGTCCAGTCGCGCCGGCGCGTGGTAGCGCGCTTCGCTGGAATGCACGACGAACAACAGGTCCTCCCCTGCCAGTTGCGATTGGGCAAAGCCCAGGTCTCGCAGCCGCTCGGTTCGAGCCCGTTCCATAAACTTGAGGTAATTGACGTAATACACGATGCCGCCCGCATCGGTGTCCTCGTAATAAACGCGACAACGATGTGCGAAAGGCTCAAGCCCGTTTTGCGCGCGCATACTCTAGTGCTTACTCCTCAGGTTGCCAATCCGGCCAGGCAACTGTTTTTCATTGATCTGCGGCTTTCTTGCGAAAGTACGGTGCTGGGACCCTACATTGCCCGAAAAAATCAGCACGCAATGTTAATTAATCGTCACTGGCACCGAGGAACTCGTCTGCCACGGGCATTTCGCCCAATCGTGACGGAATGTTTAAACCGAAATGCAGATAGGCATGCCGCGTCACCACTCGCCCCCTTGGCGTGCGCATGATGTAACCCTGCTGGATCAGGTAAGGCTCAAGTACGTCTTCAATGGTGTGACGCTCTTCGCTGATGGCGGCGGCCAGACTGTCGACCCCGACCGGCCCGCCATCGAACTTCTCGATCATGGTCAGCAACAGACGCCGGTCCTGGTGATCGAAGCCGCGTTCGTCGACGTCCAGCAGGTTCAGCGCCAGGTCGGCAATCGGCTTGGTGATATGCCCCTTGGCACGAACTTCGGCGAAATCACGCACCCGGCGCAACAGTCGGTTGGCAATTCGTGGCGTGCCACGGGCGCGGCGGGCGATCTCAAAGGCGCCTTCCGGGTCAAGCGGCAAACCGAGGATGCTCGCCGAACGACTGACAATCGTCGACAGGTCGGCGTTATTGTAGAACTCAAGACGCTGAACGATACCGAAACGGTCACGCAACGGGTTGGTGAGCATCCCCGCCCGCGTCGTTGCGCCGACCAAGGTGAACGGCGGCAGATCCAGCTTGATCGACCGCGCGGCCGGACCTTCACCGATCATGATGTCGAGCTGGAAGTCCTCCATGGCCGGGTATAGCACTTCTTCAACGATCGGCGACAGGCGATGGATTTCGTCGATGAACAGCACATCGTGAGGCTCAAGGTTGGTCAACAGAGCTGCGAGATCACCCGGACGCTCCAGCACCGGCCCCGAAGTGCTCTTGATCGATACCCCCATTTCCTGGGCGATGATGTTGGCGAGGGTGGTCTTGCCCAAGCCCGGTGGCCCGAAGATCAGCGTGTGATCCAGGGACTCGTTACGACCGCGAGCCGCCTGGATGAACAACTCCATCTGCTCGCGAACGGTCGGCTGGCCAATGTATTCTGCCAGGCTGACCGGGCGAATGGCACGGTCCTGGACTTCTTCGCGCTCACGCGGGCTGTGCGTGGCAGCGATCAGACGATCAGCTTCAATCACTTAGATCATTCCCTTCAAGGCGCGG
Organism: Pseudomonas laurylsulfatiphila; assembly: GCF_002934665.1. GTDB lineage: Bacteria > Pseudomonadota > Gammaproteobacteria > Pseudomonadales > Pseudomonadaceae > Aquipseudomonas > Aquipseudomonas laurylsulfatiphila. The sequence continues at coordinate 549,042 of NZ_NIRS01000003.1, forward strand.
CGGATCATGTCCTCACTGCTCAAACCTTTCTCCTTGATCGCAGACACCGCCTTGCTGGCTTCCTGCGGCTTGTAGCCCAGGGAAATCAAGGCGCTGACGGCGTCATTTTCAGCAGTGTTCACCGGGGCCGGTCCATCCGGCTGGTTCGGCACCAGGGCGAACATGGCCGGTACGGTTTCCCAGGCCTTGAAGCGATCCTTGAGTTCCACCAGCAAACGCTCGGCGGTTTTCTTGCCCACACCTGGCACCTTGGTCAGTGCCGAAGTGTCCTGGGACTGTACGCAACGAACCAGTTCGTCGACTTCCAGGCTCGACATCAAGGCCAGCGCCAGTTTCGGCCCGACACCATTGAGGCGGATCAACTCGCGGAAAAAGTCGCGCTCACGCTTGCCGACAAAACCATAGAGTAACTGTGCGTCTTCACGCACGACCAAATGAGTGTGCAACGTCAGCGGCTCACCGACCGACGGCAAGCGATAAAGGGTCGTCATCGGCACTTCGAGTTCATAACCCAGGCCGTTTACATCCAGAATCAAGTGTGGAGGCTGCTTCTCAGCCAGGGTGCCGCGCAAACGTCCAATCACGTTACAAATCCTTGAGCGTTGGCCAGCTCTGGGCCAGCGACTGATAGAGCAAGGGAGTAGCGCCGACAACCCAGGCGAAACGCCCTCACTCCATGAAAATGATTGCTGATGCTATCAGAGACGCAGGCGCCCGCCACGACTGCGTGCCGCCCCGAGCCCATGGGGCAGCAGACTGGAGCGGGTATGCGCATGGCAAATGGCAATGGCCAGGGCGTCCGAAGCATCGATCTGCGGCTTGCTGGTCAGCTTGAGCATGTGCATGACCATCATCTGCACCTGCTCCTTGTTGGCCGCGCCGGTACCGACCACCGCCTGCTTGACCTGGGTTGCGCTGTACTCGGCAATTTCCAGGCTTTCCTCGGCGCCTGCCACGATCGCGGCGCCACGGGCCTGCCCCAGTTTCAGGGCGGAATCGGCGTTGCGCGCCATGAACACCTTTTCGATCCCCATGGTCACCGGATGATAGGTCTGAATGATTTCCCGCACCCCGCGATAGACAATCTGCAGTCGCTCAGGCAGCTCGCCGGCACCGGTGCGGATACAACCGGAGGCGACGTACTCGCAGCCACGGCCGGTATCACGCACCACACCGTAACCGGTGATGCGCGAACCGGGGTCGATACCAAGAATTAAAGTCATAACGCCTGCAAAAGGAATTCGCGGTTGCCTGAGGATAACCGTGTAGGAGCTGCCGAAGGCTGCGATCTTTTGATTTTAGATGCGAAGATCAAAAGATCGCAGCCTTCGGCAGCTCCTACAGGGCGGCGATCTTTATCGGTACATCAACCGAGCTGCGCGGCCACCGACTCCGGGATTTCCGCGTTGGAGTAGACGTTTTGCACGTCATCCAGGTCTTCGAGCATGTCGATCAGCTTAAGGACCTTCTCGGCGCCTTCCAGATCAAGCTCGGCGCTGGTGGTCGGCAGCATGACGATTTCCGCGTCGTCACCCTTGAAACCCGCCGCTTCCAGTGCGTTACGCACGGAATAGAACCCGGCAAACGAGGTGAACACATCGATCGAACCGTCTTCGTTGGTCACCACGTCATCGGCGTCGGCTTCCATGGCCGCTTCCATCAGCGCGTCTTCGTCAACGCCGGCAGCGAAAGAGATCTGCCCCTTGCGTTCGAACAGATAGGCCACCGAACCGTCAGTCCCGAGGTTGCCACCGCACTTGCTGAACGCATGACGAACAGCGGCGGCGGTGCGATTACGGTTGTCGGTCATGCATTCGACCATCACCGCCACGCCGCCCGGACCGTAACCTTCGTAGGTCAGCTCGACCACGTCGTCGGTATCGGCAGCGCCGGTACCGCGGGCGATGGCACGATCGATGATGTCACGGCTCATGTTGGCACCCAGGGCCTTGTCCAGGGCCAGGCGCAGACGCGGATTGGAGCCTGGATCACCACCACCCTGACGGGCAGCGACGGTCAGCTCACGAATCCACTTGGTGAAGATCTTGCCCCTCTTGGCATCCTGACGTTCTTTGCGGTGCTTGATGTTCGCCCACTTGGAATGACCTGCCATAACTCGCTCCGAATTCTCTTTGAAACATTGCCCGCCGCGCTGTATTGCGCCGGCCGGCAAACAAAAATCTTGAACAGCTCTGCCTATAAAGAAAGGGCGCATCCGCAGATGCGCCCTTCGGGTCAGCCTTACTCGGCCTTAGGCGTTTCACGCAAACGAATGTGCAACTCGCGCAATGCCTTGGCATCCACCTGGCCCGGCGCCTGGGTCATGACATCGGCCGCGCTCTGGGTTTTCGGGAAGGCGATCACTTCACGAATCGACTGGGCGCCGGTCATCAGCATCACCAGACGGTCCAGGCCGAAGGCCAGGCCACCGTGCGGCGGAGCGCCGTATTTCAGGGCGTCGAGCAGGAAGCCGAATTTCTCTTCCTGCTCCACTTCGTTGATGCCCAGCAGACGGAACACCGACTGTTGCATCTCTTTGCGGTGGATACGGATCGAACCGCCACCCAGTTCAGTGCCGTTCAACACCATGTCGTAGGCACGGGACAGAGCGCCAGCCGGGTTGGCTTCCAGCTCTTGCGGGGTGCACTTCGGCGCGGTGAACGGGTGGTGCAAGGCGGTGAAGCTGCCATCGTCGTTTTCTTCGAACATCGGGAAGTCGACGACCCACATTGGCGCCCACTTGCAGGTCAGCAGGTCCAGGTCGTGGCCGAGCTTGATCCGCAGCGCACCCAGGGCTTCGCTGACGATCTTCGCCTTGTCGGCGCCGAAGAACACGATATCGCCGTCGACCGCGCCCACGCGATCGAGGATCACGTTGAGGTTGGCTTCAGGAATGTTCTTCACGATTGGCGACTGCAGGCCTTCGACGCCTTTGGCGCGCTCGTTGACCTTGATGTACGCCAGGCCCTTGGCACCGTAGATGCCGACGAACTTGGTGTAGTCGTCGATCTGCTTGCGCGGCATGCTCGCGCCGCCAGGCACGCGCAGGGCGGCGATGCGGCATTTCGGGTCGTTGGCCGGGCCGCTGAACACCTTGAAGTCGACTTCCTTGAGCTGGTCGGCCACGTCAACCAGTTCCAGCGGGTTACGCAGGTCTGGCTTGTCGGAACCGTAGCGGCGCATGGCTTCTTCGAAGGTCATATGCGGGAACTCGCCGAATTCCAGACCCAGCACTTCCTTGAACAGGTTGCGGATCATTTGCTCGGTCAGGCCCATGATCTCTTTTTCATCGAGGAAACTGGTCTCGATGTCGATCTGGGTGAATTCCGGCTGGCGGTCGGCCCGCAGGTCTTCGTCGCGGAAGCACTTGGCAATCTGGTAGTAACGGTCGAAGCCGGCCACCATCAGCAGTTGCTTGAACAGCTGCGGCGATTGCGGCAAGGCGAAGAACGAACCGGCATGAGTTCGGCTCGGCACGAGGTAGTCGCGCGCGCCTTCCGGGGTGGCACGGGTCAGGATCGGCGTTTCTACGTCGAGGAAGCCGTTCTCGTCCAGGAAGCGACGGATGCTGGTGGTCATGCGCGAACGCAGACGCAGCTTCTCGGCCATTTCCGGGCGACGCAGGTCGAGGAAGCGATAGCGCAGACGGGTTTCTTCACCGACGTCGGAGAATTCGTTCAGCGGGAACGGCGGGGTTTCCGATTCGTTCAGCACTTCCAGCTCGTAGCCGAGGACTTCGATCATGCCCGACGCCATGTTGGCGTTGGTCGCACCGGCCGGACGCAGGCGAACCTTGCCGGTGATCTTCACGACGTACTCGCTGCGCACGCGATCGGCCGCAGCGAAGGTTTCAGCGCGGTCCGGATCGAACACGACCTGTGCCAGACCATCACGATCACGGATATCGAGGAAAATCACCCCACCGTGGTCACGGCGACGGTGAACCCATCCGCAAAGGGTAATTTCCTGGCCGTCCAGGCTTTCGTTCAGTTGGCCGCAATAATGGCTGCGCATCATGGTCGTGGTTTCACTTCTCGTAATTCGAAATTCGGTTGGAGATCCTACAGCAGCCCCGCCTTTAAAAAGTCGCCGGGTGATGCAAGAGCTCGCGTGTGTCGTTCAATTCAGGTTCAGGACCTTAGTCAGCTTTGTCGCCGCCGGCCAGGTTCTTCTTGGAACCGGTCTTGAAATCGGTTTCGTACCAACCCGTGCCGCTGAGGCGAAAGCCCGGCATGGACAGCAATTTCTTAAGCTCTGGCGCCTGACAGGCAGGGCAGTCGACCAGCGGTGCATCGCTGATCTTTTGAATGGCTTCCAACTGATGACCACAGGAAGCACATTGATAATCGTACATCGGCATGGAGGTTGTCTCGGCGATCAGATTGCTACCGCACACGCAGGGTTTCGCGGCAAAGAGCGGGATTATATCCATTAAATGCGGCCTGTGCAGCCGTAAGACTGCACAGACCGACACTCTGCCGTTTTCACCGCCCAGACTAGGCAGTGACGATGTACCCCCCTTTCTTGAGGCTGTGTACGACACAGACGACCCGCACCAATCCACTGAAATTCCTTACTCCGCCATGACGCAAGTGAACTTCGCGATCCACATGTGATAACAGACTACTGACCGAACAACCGTTGGCCCGGGCCATTGCTCCCAAAATATCCCAATAAACCTGCTCAAGCCGCAAACAGGTAGCAAAGCCATTCAATCGTACGGAGCGGGACAAGGGCTGGGCCAATCCCATATCGAATTCGCGAACAAACGGATCAACCCTTACATCCCTGTGCGAACCGCATCGCCCCTCTTCTTGCCTTTCATAAACCATAACGCTGACACTCCTTTGCCATCCTGGTTTCTTAAAGCGCAACTTTGTGTCGACTTATAAAAACGCAGGTGCAAAGGTATTTTCCAGCCGACTTTATGACCCTCGACGTAGGATAAGCCAACAACTGTTGGCAGACCCTGGAGATCGTCCTACGCCGGACGTTTTCCCACGCAGCGAAACGAAGCCTCCTTCAGAAACACCCTATGGAATGACGTAGGAAAGAAGAGCCCAAGCATCCACGCCACTTTTTCATGCGCCTGCATACGCGGACCAGCAAGTCACCTGCCTTACCGCAGCCGCGGAACTTCGGGCAACCTGCGGCAAATCACCGCCAAAGAGCCGCCGGACGCCCTGATTTGAGTAGCCTGCGGCTTTGCTGTTAAATAGACAGCGTGTCGCCAGTGCCTATTTTTCCGGGCATGGCGCATAGGCTGATACCGGGCACGTGTCCAGCGCCTCTTTATTGTCTTGAAGCGAACCGTGCGCCATCAGCTCTTCCTTGTGAGCTGTCTTAACGTGAGTTAATCAAAATGTTGAAAATCGTCCATCTGTTGATAGGCGCAGCAGCCTTGCTGCTGTCCTTCATCCCTAGCCTGCACCCTGAAGCCTTGCCTTACCTGCAACAACCTGACGCGCTGTACCTGGCCTTTTTCGGCCTGCTCAATCTCACGCTTGCACCTGTCATCCCTTACTGGAACAAAGGTCCGCGCCACCAACTGCAAAACCTGGTCAGCGTCCTGCTGGCTCTGGCGGTAGTACTGCAGACTCTGACGCTGATCGCGCCGATGCCTGTCATCGCCGGTCAACCTGCCGTTCTGTTCAGTCTGGTCGCAGCCCTGATCGCTGTTGCCCTGCACCTGGGCATCAGCTTCTACAAATCGTCACCGGTCGCTGCCTCGCCAAGCTACGACATGAGCAACCGCGATACCGGCACCGTCAAGTGGTTCAACACGTCCAAAGGCTTCGGCTTCATTTCCCGCGACTCCGGCGACGATATCTTCGTCCACTTCCGGGCCATTCGCGGTGAAGGCCACCGCGTCCTGGTAGAAGGCCAGCGCGTGGAGTTCTCTGTCATGAATCGTGACAAGGGCCTGCAAGCCGAAGATGTGATCGCCGCACTGCCACGCCGCTGATTCAAGGCTGAAAAAAACCGCGTACAGCCAGGCTGTACGCGGTTTTTTCATGCCTGCATGTTGCTTACTGCAGGTGCTTACTGCAGTTACTTAGTAGTGCGGCGGTGGCGCTTCCTCTTCGAACGATTCGAACTGGCCGACCATTTCCTCCTGCCGCTTGAGCAACGCAGCCATTTGCAGTTGAAGACGCTCGACCACCCGCTGCTGCGCAACCAGCACATCATTCAATGCCTGGATGGTGTCATCCTGAAAGGCCAGGCGGCTTTCAAGATCGGTAACGCGTTCTTCCAGGCTCATGGTTCAGCCCTCCAGAAACGTAAAGTCATCGGTCAATATCAGGCGCAAACGCTCGCGAATGGCGGCAATCTGCTCCGAACTGTAGGGTTTTGCCGGATGCCTACCCCAAACTGGCGCCGGCCACGCGGCATCTTCACGCTTGCGCACGATCACGTGCATGTGCAACTGGCTGACGACATTGCCCAGCGCCGCGACATTCAACTTGTCCGCATCGAACGAGTCCTTGAGCACTTGCGAAAGCGCCGTCGTCTCCTGCCAAAGCTGTCGCTGGTCTGCGACATCCAACTGAAATATCTCGCTGATAGCCTCACGACGAGGTACCAGGATGAACCAGGGATAGTTCGAGTCGTTGGACAACAGCAACCGGCAGAGCGGAAAGTCCCCGATCGGTAACGTGTCTTGTTGAAGTCGTGGATCTAGAGCGAACACTGCGCGTACTCCCGCCGGGTCATCATTTTTCAGCTTAGCGCCCATCCAGAGGAGCGGCGCACCAAGCGACCGGACGGCAGCATACCTGTGAACGGCGCACGCTTCACGGCGAACCTTGCACAGACGCCACGAGTGCCAGCGAAAAGCTGACAGCCCGCCCCCGAATGAGACACTTTTCGACGCCGCGCACCACCACAGAACCGGCCGGCCGAAAAAAAAGCCGAAATGACTGATAAACAACGAAGAGTTCGTGCCAGACACTCGATCAACAGGAATGAGTTCAGCACAATGTTAAAATTTTTTTGCACCAAAACCGCACAGTGGGTCTACGCTGAATGCTTCGACATCCGCCATTTACTCACTGGCGGGGTGAACCGGTAACATTTTTGGTTGTCAGGCAGTCGACCAGAAGGGTGCAACATGATGCGAGGCAAAGCGTCAAGCCCAAACCAAAGGCGCTTGAACCCCCCGGTTTTATGAGGTTTTTACAGCGCCAGAGCGTCAATTTGAAAAAACCGCAAAAAAACGTGATTTTGTGCACGCTTGTTGCATACATACCCAACATCACCTGAGTGACACCCGCTGGAAGTGGGGGGCATTCAGGCAAAAAAGACAGTGGCAAGGTAGCCCGATGGAGATTCAAACGTTTCACCAGGACTCTTTTTACCGACACCCAGGCTCAGAAAACAGCATTAAAGTTGTCAGCCCGGTTGCGTCGGAGCTCGAAATTTGCGACATCTACCTCGCTGTTTGCGACATGGTCGTAAAGAACGCGAAAGGTTAGATACGCAAGTATCGCCAACATTGTCGGCGTGATATAAGTTTGCGCCGACACAAAAAGAAAGAGCCGCCCAGATAATAAAACAGGTGGGACGGCAGTACTCTTCTAAAACCAAAGGAGCAAATCACGATGCGCGTGATGAAGTGGAGCATGATCGCACTGGCAGTTGCAGCAGCAGCCAGTACCCAATTGGCTACGGCCGCCCCTTTCGTAAGTGACCAGGCTGAAGCCAAAGGTATTGTTGAAGACAGCTCTCTGAACTTGCTGGTTCGCAACTACTACTTCAACCGTGACCGTAAAGATGGCGCTACCGACCAGAAAGACTGGACCCAAGGCATCTGGGGCAATTTCAGCTCCGGTTACACCCAAGGCCTGATCGGTGTTGGCGTTGACGCTTTCGGTTACCTGGCAATCAAACTGGACGGCGGTGACGGCACCGGCGGCACCGGCAACATGAGCCGCGACGCCGATGGCGAAGTTAACAACAGCCAGGGCAAAGCCGGCGGCGCTGTTAAATTCCGCGTATCGAAAACCGAGCTGAAAGTCGGCGACATGCAGCCAAGCACTGCTCCAGTGTTCGCTGTTGGCGGTTCCCGTATCCTTCCTCAAACTGCCAGCGGTATCCAACTGCAAAGCAGCGAAGTCAAAGACCTTGACCTCGAAGCCGGTCACTTCTACTCGGCGACCAGCCAGGACCGTAACGCTCGTGACGGCGGCCTGTTTGCAACCTACGCTGGCGTAGAAGCCAACTCCATCGACTACTTCGGTGGCAAATACGGCATCACCGACAACCTGTCGGCATCGCTGTACGGCGCCAAGCTGGAAGACATCTGGAACCAGTACTACGCCAACCTGAACTACACCATTCCGCTGGGTGGCAACGAGTCGCTGAACCTGGACGGTAACATCTACAACACCAAAGACACTGGTGATGCCAAAGCCGGCGAGATCAGCAACACTGCTTACTCCCTGGCAGCCGCTTTCTCGTTCATGAAAGCGCACACCATCACCCTCGCCTTCCAGAAGGTTAACGGTGACACTCCGTTCGACTACATCGGTGTGGGCAAAAACAACCGCGGCGGCGACTCGATCTTCCTCGCCAACTCCATCCAGTACTCTGACTTCAACGCCCCTGGCGAGAAGTCTGCCCAGGTTCGTTATGACCTGAAAATGGCTGAGTACGGCGTTCCAGGTCTGAGCTTCATGACCCGTTACGTTAAAGGCTGGGACATCGACGGCACCAAAACTCCAGCTGGCAGCCCTTACGCTGGCCTGTATGGCGAAGACGGCAAGCACAACGAAACCAACTTCGAAGCCAAGTACGTTGTTCAGACTGGCCCGGCAAAAGACCTGTCCTTCCGTATTCGTCAAGCATGGCACTTCGCTAATGCTGACGAAGGTGAAGGCGACGTGAAAGAGTTCCGTTTCATCGTCGACTACCCGCTGTCGGTTTTGTAATCGCATCCAGTTAGTTTGCGGTAACAAAACAAAAGGCCCATCTTCGGATGGGCCTTTTTTGTTGTCCGCGCATATTGTTCAATTATTGAACAATCGCCCTACATGCCTGACCGAAAAGTCAGGCATGTATGACAAGGTCTATCACTGCACTGCGGACTCCTGAACCACGCGAATAACCCGCTGTGGAAATGGAATATCGATGCCAGCCTCTCTCAAACGATCACGGGACAGTTCGTTGAACATGAACATCACATCCCAATAATCCGCTGTCTTCACCCAGACACGCAGGGAAACAGTGATAGAACTGTCACCCAATGTCGAAATGACTGCCTGAGGTGCCGGGTCAGTCAATACACGCGGATCCTTGGCCAACTCCAGCAACACTTGCCGGGCTTTTTGCAAGTCCGCTTCATAATCGACGCCTACATCAAACACCACTTTGCGGGTCGGCTGGCGATTGGTGTTGGTGATAATGCCGTTCGACAGATTACCGTTAGGCACGATGATGGTCTTGTTGTCACCGGTGCGCAGTACGGTATGGAAAATCTGGATGCTGTCGACGGTGCCGGCAACCCCCTGAGCTTCGATCCAGTCACCGATACGAAACGGACGGAACAGCAAAATCAACACGCCGCCGGCGAAGTTCGCCAGGCTGCCCTGCAAAGCCAGGCCAATGGCCAGGCCCGCCGCACCAATCGCCGCCACAAACGAAGTGGTTTCCACACCGATCATCGAGGCCACGCTGACGACCAGCAGGATCTTGAGGATGATGTTCGCCAGGCTGCTGATAAAACCCTGCAACGCCAGGTCGGCATTGCGCAATGCAATCAGACCGCCGAGCTTTTTCGTGACTTTGTTGATCAGCCACCAGCCGATGGCCAGGGTGATGACCGCCAGCAGTACGCGACTGCCGTATTCCATGATCATCGGGATCCAGGTTTGGGATACCTTGACCAGGTTGTCTACCTCAGCGCTTAAGTCCATCTACTTTCTCCTGTTTTCCGGCTATGCGGCATGCGTAAAAAAAAGCGGCAGAAAGATCGAACCGCGACGGGTTCAATCGTTTCTGCCGTTGCTCGGGCCTCCGACGTCACAAACGCCAAGAGGTTCCCGCTTTCAAGGTCAGTCGCGGAAGTTGTTGAACTGCAGCGGCATACCGAACTCCTTGGCCCGCAGCACAGCAATGGCTTCTTGCAGGTCATCACGCTTCTTGCCGGTAATACGAACCTGCTCGCCCTGAATGGCCGCCTGGACCTTGAGCTTGGCATCTTTGACGTGAGCGACGATTTTCTTCGCCAGTTCCTTGTCGATGCCTTCCTTGAGGACGGCTTCCTGCTTCATCAGCTTGCCCGACGCGAAGGCATCCTTGACTTCGAGGCACTGCACGTCGATTTTGCGCTTGACCAGAGCCAGCTTGAGGATCTCAATCATCGCTTCGAGCTGGAAATCCGCTTCCGCGGTCAGGTTGACGGTCAGGTCTTTTTCCTTGAACTCGAAGCTGCCTTTGCCTTTCAGGTCATAACGACGATCGAGTTCCTTGACGGCGTTCTCGACCGCGTTGGTGACTTCGTGTTTGTCCAGTTCGGATACCACGTCGAACGACGGCATGTAATCTCTCCAAATTTAAAGGCGCACCGATGGAGCGCGCCTGGCTTGCGGTTAAAATCCGCGCTGATTATAACGGGTCTTTCCCATCATTCACTGTGAGCTGCCGATGCACGCCTTAAACAGAGCAAAAAGCTGATGTCCACCACCTGGCATGTACTCGGCGCCGGCAGCCTCGGCACTTTATGGGCCACACGCCTGGCACGGGCTGGCGTGCCGGTCAGGCTGATCCTGCGAGACACCGCGAGGCTACAGGCCTATGAGGCTGCAGGCGGATTGACACTGGTGGAACACGGCCAGGCGCAACACTACGCCGTGCCCGCCGAAACAGCGGACAGCCGCCAGCCGATCAACCGCCTGCTAGTGGCGTGCAAGGCCTACGATACCGAAAGCGCGGTGGCCCGACTGGCGTCACGCCTGGCTCCCGACGCCGAACTGATCCTGCTGCAAAATGGCCTGGGCAGTCAGGACGCGGTGGCCGCACAGGTTCCTCAGGCACGCTGCATCTATGCCTCGAGCACCGAAGGCGCCTTCCGCGATGGCGATTGGCGGGTGGTGTTTGCTGGACATGGCTTCACCTGGCTGGGGGATGCGCGCCATCCGGTCGCACCAATCTGGCTCGATGACTTGAGCACTGCCGGCATCCCTCACGAGTGGAGCACCGATATTCTGACCAGGCTGTGGCGCAAGCTGGCCCTCAACTGCGCGATCAACCCGCTGACGGTGCTGCACGATTGCCGCAACGGCGGTTTGCAGCAACATCAGTGCGAAGTGGCCACCCTGTGCGGTGAACTGGTGGAGTTGCTTGAGCGTTGCGGTCAGCCGGCGGCGGCCGAAAACCTTCAGCAGGAAGTCGAACGGGTGATTCACGCCACCGCGGCCAACTACTCGTCGATGCATCAGGACGTCACGAGCCAGCGCCGCACGGAAATCAGCTACCTGCTGGGCTACGCCTGCAAAGTGGCCGGGCGACATCAACTGAACCTGCCTCACCTCAAGCAGCTTGAATCAAGGTTGATCGCTCGCCTGCAAAGCCTTGGATTGCCCAGCGACTGAGCAGCGGCTACGCTGGCCACTTGTTCCTTGTTTGCGATGAATCCAATGCCATTGCGCCAGCGCCTTGAAAACCTGCCCGTCGGCCAGAAACTGCTGGCCGCCCTGCTGGTACTGATGGTCACCGTCCTGCTGGTTGCCAACCTGACCTTTATCAGCGCCGCGTACTACATCTCCCAGGAAAGCATGGCGCCCCAGGCCCTGCAGACCATCGGCCGGCTGGTATCCAACCCGAGCCTGGCCTCCGAAGCCCTGGCGTCACCGCAAAGCGCCGAGCGCCTGCTGAATGAACTCAACAGCTATTCGCCGTTGCGCGCGGCAGCCCTGTATGACGAAAAGGGTGAGCGATTGGCGCAATTGCAGCATGGCGACAACCTGGAGCTGCCCAAGCGTTTCCGGCATATCGAAGACTGGCAGGCCACCGAGTTTCGCACCAATCAAGTCATCACCCTGCCCCGCCCCGGCGCGGCACCGGGACACTTGCTGCTGGTCGCCAGCAGTGAACTGCCAGTGGCGTTCTACACGGGGACCCTGACGGCCAGCCTAGGCATTCTGATCTTCAGCGTGCTGTTGTGGCTGATCATTGCCCGCCAGATCAAGCGCCTGATCACCCGGCCGATCCACCAGCTCGAAGAGTTGTCGCGACAGGTCACCCGTGAAGAAAACTACGCACTGCGCGCTTCGCGAGGAAACCACGATGAAATCGGCAGCCTCGCCGAGGCGTTCAACACCATGCTCTCGCGGATCGAAGCCAGGGAGCAGCAACTCAAGCGGGCTCGGGACGACTCCCAGGCCGCTTACGACCAGGCCCAGGGCCTGGCGGAAGAAACCCGTCATACCAACCGCAAGCTGGAGCTTGAAGTCCAGGTGCGCAGCAAGATCGAGAAAAAGCTCACCGGCTTCCAGAACTACCTCAACAGCATCATTGACTCCATGCCGTCGGCGCTGATCGCCCTCGACGAACAGCTCTACGTGACTCAATGGAACCAGGAAGCCAGCGCCCTGTCCGGCACACGCCTGGATGAAGCCCTGAACCAGCCCATCTTCCTCGCCTTCGAACCGCTCAAGCCGTTCTTGCCGCAACTCAAGGAAACGGTCGAACAGCATACGGTGGCCAAAATCGAACGTGTTACCTGGATAAAGGACGACGAGCCCCGCCACTACGCCCTGACGTTCTATCCGCTGATGGGCGGTGCCGGCCGTGGCGTAGTGATCCGGATCGACGACATCACCCAGCGCCTGTCCCTGGAAGAAATGATGGTGCAGTCGGAGAAAATGCTGTCGGTAGGCGGTCTTGCCGCCGGCATGGCCCACGAGATCAACAACCCGCTGGGTGCGATCCTGCACAACGTGCAAAACATTCGCCGACGCCTGTCCCCCGACCTGCCGAAAAACCTTGAAGTGGCCGAACAGGCCGGCATCGAACTGGCGACGGTCAATCAGTATCTGAAAATCCGCGAAGTTCCACAGTTGCTCGATGGCATCCAGCAGGCCGGTGCCCGGGCCGCCAAAATCGTCACCCACATGCTCAGTTTCAGCCGTCGCAGCACCCGCCAGATGGCCCCGTGCGATCTGCCCGCCCTGATTGATCAGGCGGTGGAAATCGCCGGCAACGATTTCGACCTGGCGATCGGCTTCGACTTCAAGGGCCAGGCCATCATTCGTCAATTCGACACGGCGCTGGGCCCGGTCCCCGGCACCGCCAACGAACTGGAGCAAGTACTGCTCAACCTGTTGAAAAACGCTGCGCAAGCCATTCACCAGCGCGAAGACGACAGCGAGCCGGGGCGGATCATTCTGCGCACCCGGCTGAACCCGCCGTGGGCGGAAATCCAGGTCGAGGACAACGGCATCGGCATGAGTGAAAGCGTGCGCAAACGGACCTTCGAACCCTTCTTCACCACCAAGGAAATCGGCCAGGGCACCGGCCTTGGGCTGTCGGTGTCGTACTTCATCATCACCAATAACCACAAGGGGCAGATGGAAGTGCAATCGACCCTGGGCCAAGGCACTTGCTTCACCTTGCGCCTGCCCCTGGCGAGCACAACACCTGTCGCGCAAGAACTCAATCTGCTATCGAGGTAACCATGGGCTTTCGTTTGTCGAAGATTTACACCCGCACTGGCGACAAAGGCGAGACCGGGCTGGGCGATGGCCGTCGCGTCCCCAAGGATCACCCACGGATCGAGGCCATTGGCGAAGTCGATACGCTCAACAGTCAGGTGGGCGTGTTGCTGGCCGGGTTGGCGGCACAAACGGATACTTTTGCAGGCTTGCAGGAGGTGATCGAGGTTTTGGCGCCTTGCCAGCATCGCTTGTTTGATCTGGGCGGTGAGCTGGCAATGCCGGTGTATCAGGCGTTGAATGCAGCGGAAATCGAGCGCCTGGAAGCGGCGATCGATGTGTGGAATGAAGAGCTGGGACCACTGGAAAACTTCATCTTGCCCGGCGGTTCAGCGCTGATTGCCCAGGCGCATGTTTGCCGTAGTCTGGCGCGCAGTGCCGAGCGGCGGTGTCAGCAATTGAACGCGATTGAGCCGTTGGCCGGGGTTGGCCTGGCGTACATCAATCGGTTGTCGGATTTGTTGTTTGTGGTGGCGCGGCTAATTGCCAAGCGTCAGGGCGTGGCCGAGATTCTTTGGCAGCCTGCGGCGAAGCCTGAGGTTTAGCCGGCGCCTGTCAGGCCCTCATCGCGAGCAGGCTCGCTCCCACAGTGGATTTGTGGCGCACACAAAACCTGTGGGAGCGAGCCTGCTCGCGAAGGCGTCAGAAGCTACAGCACAGAATCAGGCCTCAGGCCAGAATGCCCGAATCCCCGCCACACCCTGCGCACCCGCCGCCCAGGCTTTCTCGACCTCGGCCGGGCCAACACCACCCAGCAGGAACACCGGCTTACTGAAGCCCTCGATCAAGCTCGACGCCTGCTCCCAACCCAACGGCTCCGCGCCAGGATGCGTCAGAGTGGGTTGAACCGGCGACAGGGTCACGAAATCCACGCCCATCTGTTCGGCCAGCGCCAGCTCTTCAGCGTTATGGCACGAGGCCGCCAGCCAGCGCGATGCCGGTAGCGGTCGACCAGCCGCTGCGTATTTGCGCAACTGCGCCGAAGTGATGTGCCAACCCGCGGACGGGAAATCGCCCAACCACTCGAACGGCCCCTTGATCATCAATTGTGCCTTGCCGGCACACAGGCCCACCGCATCGACAGCCAGGTCGCGATACTTGGGGTCGTAACCGTTCGGTGCGCGCAACTGGATCAGCTTGATACCACCGGCAATGGCCTTCTGGATGCCACGCAACAACGCCGGAGTTTCCAGATCTTCCGGGGTAATCAGGTACTGCGATGACAATCGGGCCGCCGCGACGATCGGCTGATTGGCCGCCGGGAACTCGTAACCCGACAGATCCCGGGGCGACACCCAGGCCAGCGGTTGGCCTTCGGCGCCATGGGGCTCGCCGCTAAACGCCGAGACTTCCCAGACATCCAGCAACACCTGTTTGTCCGGGTAATCGTGCCGAACCTTGATCAGCGGGCGCGCCGCGTCGACCACGATGCCCAGCTCTTCATGGAGCTCGCGGGCCAGTGCGGTTTCGACCGACTCGTCGGCCTCGACCTTGCCCCCGGGAAACTCCCACAGGCCGCCCTGGTGCTGTGAATCGGCACGGCGGGCGATCAGGATCTGGCCACTGCCATCGCGGATGACGGCGGCGGCGACATGGACTCGCTTCACTTTTCCAACTCCTCCAGTCCGGCCTTCTGCCAGGCCTTGAACGCCGGCCATTGGTAGAGGGTTTCAACATAGGCTTCGTCAGCCGCGGACAGCTTCACCCGATAGGTGCGCAGGCGCACGGCGATGGGTGCAAAGAACGCGTCGGCCAACGTGAGGCGGCCAAACAGGTACGGACCGCTCTCGGTCGCGACAGCACGGCACTCGGCCCACAGTGCCGACATGCGTTCTATGTCGCCCTGAACGTCAGCCGGGACCGGCGACAAAGGGGCGTCATGGCTCAGGTCGAACGGCATGTTGCCACGCATGGCGAAGAATCCGCTGTGCATCTGCGCGCACGCCGAACGTGCCTGGGCACGGGCGGCGGTGTCTTTGGGCCACAGGTTCGCGTCGGGGAACCGTTCTGCCAGGTATTCGGCAATCGCCAGAGAGTCAGCGATGGTGCCGTGCTCGGTCTTCAGCAGCGGGACCTTCCCGGTCGGCGAATGCTTGAGCAGACGCTCGCGGGTGTCCGGCTGGTTCAGTTTGATCAGTTCTTCGGTGTAGGCCGCGCCGGTCAGATCCAGAGCCAGGGCGCCGCGCAGGGACCAGGAAGAAAGCAGTTTGTCGCCGATGATCAGGTGCAGGCTCATGTTCGGGACCTTTTGATGAGGGGGGACAGGCCAAAATCTCTAGCGTCTGGTCATCCGTCATCGCGGGCAAGCCCGCTCCCACAGGTTCAGCGGCGTACACAAAGGTTGTGTTCAACGCGGTCACTGTGGGAGCGGGCTTGCCCGCGATCGGGTCGACCCGATCTTACGTACGGTACTCGGCGTTGATCTTCACGTACTCGTGGGACAGGTCGGTGGTCCAGATGGTTTCGCTGCAATCGCCACGACCCAGCTCGATACGAATGGTGATTTCTTCCTGCTGCATCACCGCCGCGCCCTGGGCTTCGGTGTAGGTCGCGGCGCGCGCGCCACGGCTGGCAATGCACACGTCACCGAGGAACACGTCGATCTTGCTGACGTCCAGGTTCGGCACACCGGCACGGCCAACGGCGGCCAGGATACGGCCCCAGTTCGGATCGGAAGCAAACAACGCGGTCTTGATCAGCGGCGAGTGAGCCACGGTGTAGCCGACATCCAGGCACTCCTGGTGATTGCCGCCGCCGTTGACTTCAACGGTCACGAACTTGGTCGCGCCTTCGCCGTCGCGAACGATGGCCTGGGCCACGTCCATGCACACTTCGAACACCGCCTGCTTCAACTTGGCGAACAGTTCGCCCTCGGCGCGGGTGATTTCCGGCAGCGCAGCCTGACCGGTGGCGATCAGCATGCAGCAGTCGTTGGTCGACGTATCGCCATCGATGGTGATGCGGTTGAACGACTTGTTGGCGCCATCGAGCATCAGGTTTTGCAACACATCGCGGGAGACTTTGGCGTCGGTCGCGATGTAACCGAGCATGGTCGCCATGTTCGGGCGAATCATGCCGGCGCCTTTGCTGATGCCAGTCACGGTGACGGTCACGCCGTCGTGCTGGAACTGACGGCTGGCACCTTTGGGCAGGGTGTCGGTGGTCATGATGCCGGTGGCGGCAGCTTCCCAGTTGTGGATCGACAGGTCGTCAAGGGCCGCTTGCAGCGCGCCTTCGATTTTCTCCACAGGCAACGGTTCGCCGATCACACCGGTGGAGTACGGCAGCACCTGGCTGGCATCGACACCGGTCAGTTCGGCCAGTTTGGCGCAAGTGCGTTCGGCGGCGGCCAGGCCTGGCTCGCCGGTACCGGCGTTGGCATTGCCGGTGTTGGTCAGCAGGTAACGCACAGGGCCTTGTACGCGCTGCTTGGCCAGGATCACCGGGGCGGCGCAAAAGGCGTTCAGGGTGAACACGCCGGCTACCGTGGAGCCTTCAACACAGCGCATGACCACAACATCCTTGCGCCCCGGGCGCTTGATGCCAGCCGAGGCGATACCGAGTTCAAAACCGGCAACCGGGTGCAACGTTGGCAAAGGACCAAGACCAACAGCCATGAATGCGCTCCTTTATAAATGATGTCAGCACCGTTTCAGGAAGACGGTGGTTCGAATGGTAAAACGCCGCGACGGCAGAAGCCGGTCGCGGCGCGGGTATTTCAGCGATTGAAACGGGTTTTACTGGATCTGCCCGTGGCAATGCTTGAACTTCTTGCCCGAACCGCAGTAGCACAGCTCATTGCGACCCAGCTTATGCTCGCTGCGAACCGGGGCAGCGGCGAGCGCCACATCGACTTCTTCGCCCAGCACTTCCGGTTGGTCCAGGCCTGGAGCTTCTTCATGCAGGAACTGCATGCGAGCGGCCAATGCTTCGGCTTCCTGGCGCAGGCGCTGCTCTTCCTCGATAGGATCTTCGCGGCGAACCTGAACGTGGGACAGCACGCGGATCGAGTCGCGCTTGATCGAGTCCAGCAACTCGGAGAACAGGGTGAACGACTCGCGCTTGTATTCCTGTTTCGGGTTCTTCTGGGCATAACCACGCAAGTGGATACCGTGACGCAGGTGATCCATGGTCGACAGGTGGTCTTTCCACAGGTCGTCCAGAACGCGCAGAACGATTTGCTTCTCGAAGGTGCGCAGCGCTTCGGCGCCCGCCTGGTCTTCTTTCTCGTTGTACGCCGCGATGAGCTCGTTCATGAGCTTCTCGCGCAGGGTTTCCTCGTACAGGTGATCGTCTTCGTCGAGCCATTGCTGGATCGGCAGCGTCACACCGAAGTCGCTCTGCAACGCAGCTTCCAGACCGGCCACGTCCCACTGTTCAGGCAGCGATTGCGGAGGAATGTGTGCGCTGACGGTGGCGTCAAGCACGTCCTGACGGAAGTCAGCGATGGTCTCGCCGATGTTGTCGGCGGCCAGCAACGTGTTACGCATGTGATAGATCACTTTACGCTGTTCGTTGTTGACGTCGTCGAACTCGAGCAGTTGCTTGCGGATGTCGAAGTTGCGGCCTTCAACCTTGCGCTGGGCCTTTTCAATGGCGTTGGTCACCATGCGGTGCTCGATCGCCTCGCCAGGCTGCATGCCCAGTGCCTTCATGAAGTTCTTCACCCGGTCAGAGGCGAAGATGCGCATCAGGCTGTCTTCCAGCGACAGGTAGAAACGGCTGGAACCGGCGTCGCCCTGACGACCGGCACGACCACGCAGCTGGTTGTCGATACGGCGCGATTCGTGACGCTCGGACGCAATCACCTGCAAACCACCCGATTCGAGCACTTGCTGGTGACGCTTCTGCCAGTCGGCCTTGATCTGGGCAATCTGCTCAGGGGTCGGGTTTTCCAGGGAAGCCACTTCCACTTCCCAGTTACCGCCCAACAGGATGTCGGTACCACGACCGGCCATGTTGGTGGCGATGGTCAGTGCGCCCGGGCGACCGGCCTGGGCAATGATCTCGGCTTCCTTTTCGTGGAACTTGGCGTTCAGAACCTTGTGTTCGATGCCTTCCTTCACGAGCAGGTTGGACATGTGCTCGGAGGTTTCGATGGTGGCGGTACCCACCAGCACCGGGCGACCGGCGGCCATGCTTTCCTTGATGTCGGCCACGATTGCCGCGTATTTCTCGTCGGCGGTCAGGAACACCAGGTCGTTGTAGTCTTTACGGGCCAGCGGCTTGTTCGGCGGAATCACCATGACCTGCAGGCCATAGATCTGGTGGAACTCGAACGCTTCGGTGTCGGCCGTACCGGTCATGCCGGACAGTTTGCTGTACAGACGGAAGTAGTTCTGGAAGGTGGTCGACGCCAGCGTCTGGCTTTCGGCCTGGATGTTCAGGTTTTCCTTGGCTTCGATGGCCTGGTGCAGGCCTTCGGACAAACGGCGACCCGGCATGGTACGGCCGGTGTGTTCGTCGACCAGTACGACCTGACCGTCCTGCACGATGTATTCGACGTTGCGATGGAACAGCTTGTGCGCGCGCAGGCCGGCGTAGACGTGAGTCAGCAGGCTCAGGTTGTGCGCCGAGTACAGGCTTTCGCCTTCAGCCAGCAGGCCGATGCGGGTCAGCGTTTCTTCGACGTACTGGTGACCGGCTTCGTTGAGTTCGACCTGACGGGTCTTCTCGTCGACGGTGTAGTGACCGGCCTGGGTCACTTCGCCTTCGACTTCTTCAACGTGCAGCTTGAGCTGCGGGATCAGCTTGTTGACCTCGATGTACAGCTTGGAGCTGTCCTCGGCCTGACCGGAGATGATCAGCGGCGTACGGGCTTCGTCGATGAGGATGGAGTCGACTTCGTCGATCACGGCAAAATTGAGTTCGCGCTGGAATTTTTCTTCCATGCTGAACGCCATGTTGTCGCGCAGGTAATCGAACCCGAATTCGTTGTTGGTGCCGTAGGTGATGTCGGCGGCGTAGGCAGCACGTTTCTCTTCCGGCGGCTGGAACGGCGTGACAACGCCGACCGTCAGGCCGAGGAATTCATACAGCGGGCGCATCCAGTTGGCGTCACGGCGGGCCAGGTAGTCGTTCACTGTCACAACGTGCACGCCGTTGCCGGACAGCGCGTTGAGGTAAACGCCCAGTGTTGCCACCAGGGTCTTGCCTTCACCGGTACGCATTTCCGCGATCATGCCTTCATGCAAGGTCATGCCGCCGATCAGCTGGACATCGAAGTGGCGCATGCCCATGACACGCTTGCCGGCTTCGCGGGCGACCGCAAAGGCTTCTGGCAGCAGTTTGTCGAGGGATTCCCCTTTGGCGATGCGGGCCTTGAACTCGCTGGTCTTGGCACGCAATTGATCGTCCGAAAGGGCCACCATTTGCTCTTCGAAGGCATTGACGAGTTGCACCGTCTTGAGCATGCGCTTGACTTCACGCTCGTTCTTGCTTCCAAAAAGTTTCTTTAACAAAGGCGCAAACATATCGGCAGGATCTTCCACACTAAAGGGATGGAGGGCGGCCCCGTGAGTCGCCCGTGCAGCCCTCATGGCCGCATGCGAACGAGCATTCTACCCGGAAACGGTGGTGAGGAAAGTGGCGATATTCCACGATGCTGGCACAGCGCTTTGACGGGGCTCACTTAAAATAGGGGCGTTTTGCTCAACTTCAAGCCGTTCAAGGCAGAAGTTAGTTGTTGATTTAATGGGTAAAGCACCCACAAAAGCAATGGGCGGGTGCATCCGGTGCTTTCTGCTACCATGGCGCCTCTGTTACTTCAGGTGTCTGATCATGGCATTTCGCCCACTTACGGCCAAAGTACCCGCCGTTCTATTACGCGAAGCCAAGCCGCTGAAAGCCATTCTGGGCCACGCTCAACGCCTGGGCCATTTGCAACGTTTGCTCGAAAGCCAATTGCAACCCGCCGCGCGCGAGCATTGCCACGTAGCGTCCTGGCGCGAAGGCAGTTTGTTGCTGATTGTCACCGACGGTCATTGGGCAACCCGCCTGCGCTACCAGCAGAAGCGCCTGCAGCGGCAACTGCAACTGTTCGACGAGTTTGCCAACTTGACGCGAATCCTGTTCAAGGTGCAGCCACCGACCGTCCAGCGGGGCGCGGTCGGGCATACCATGGATCTGTCGGACGATGCGGCCGCGACCATCCAGGCTACGGCCGACGGGATCAGCGACCCGAATCTGCGGGCAGCGCTGGAGCGACTGGCGGCGCACTCCAAGACCAAAACCTCATAGGCGCCCTCTGTGGGAGCGAGCCTGCTCGCGAAGGCGGCATAACATTCAACAATGATGTTGCCTGACACACCGATTCGCGAGCAGGCTCGCCCCCACAGTTAGATTGTGTCCACTCACTAGCGGCGTTTGCTGCCGCCCAGCAATGAGCCCATCAAGCCGCGCACCAACTGTCGGCCAAGCTGGTTCGCCGCCTGTTGCATCGCCGACTTCAGCGCCTTCCCTGCTGCCGTGCCGAGGAATTCCCCGGCCTGTTCGGTGAAACTCGGTTCCTGTTTGCCCTGCTCCGCCTCGGGCTCGGGCGCCAGGCCCTTGCGCCCCATCAGCACTTCATAGGCCGATTCGCGATCAATCGGCTTGTCATAACGCCCCTGCAACGGCGAACCGGCAATCAGCGCCGTACGCTCGGCACCGGTCAAAGGCCCGATCCGCGATTGCGGCGGCGCGACCAGCACCCGCTGCACCATTTCCGGGGTGCCTTTTTCCTGCAGCGTGCCGACCAGCGCTTCGCCGATCCCAAGTTCGGTCAACACCGACAACGTATCGAACGCCGGATTCGGCCGGAAACCTTCGGCCACTGCGCGCAGGGACTTTTGCTCCTTGGCGGTAAACGCACGCAGACCATGCTGGATGCGCAAGCCCAACTGAGCCAGCACATCATCCGGCAGGTCACCCGGCGACTGGGTGACGAAATACACACCCACGCCTTTTGAACGAATCAGCCTCAC
Organism: Pseudomonas laurylsulfatiphila; assembly: GCF_002934665.1. GTDB lineage: Bacteria > Pseudomonadota > Gammaproteobacteria > Pseudomonadales > Pseudomonadaceae > Aquipseudomonas > Aquipseudomonas laurylsulfatiphila. The sequence continues at coordinate 570,718 of NZ_NIRS01000003.1, forward strand.
GACTTGTTCCAGGCGATCACGCAATGCCTGGGGCGTGCCGTTGAACAACAAGTGGGCCTCGTCGAAGAACAGCGCCAGCAAGGGTTTGTCGGCATCGCCACGCTCCGGCAGTTGCTCGAACAGCTCGGCCAGCAGCCACAGCAGGAACGTCGCGTAGACTTTCGGCGCTTCATGCACCAGACGGCTGGCATCCAGCAAATGGATACGCCCGCGGCCATCGGCAGTGGGTTGGAGGATGTCTTCGAGTTGCAGCGCCGGTTCGCCGAACAAGGCTTCGGCGCCCTGTTGCTCCAGGGTCGCCAGACGTCGCAGCAGCGCCTGGCTGGAGCCGGTGGTCATCAATGCCGCATCGTCGCCCAGCAACTCGGGGTGGTCCCGCAGGTGATTGAGCAACGCCTTCAGATCCTTGAGATCGAGCAACAACAGGCCTTCGCGGTCCGCCACCTTGAACGCCGCGTACAACGCCGACTGCTGACTGTCGGTCAGTTCCAGCAGGCTGCCCAACAGCAGCGGCCCCATTTCACTCAAGGTTGTGCGTAAAGGATGACCGGACTGACCCTGTACGTCCCACAACGTCACCGGATAAGCCTGAGGCTTGTGGTTGAGCCACGGCATCCCGGCAATCCGCTCGGCGATCTTGCCCTGAGGGTTGCCCGCGGCACCGAGGCCGCACAGGTCTCCCTTGATGTCGGCGGCGAACACCGCCACGCCGGCATCGCTGAAAGCTTCGGCCATTCGTTGCAACGTCACGGTTTTTCCGGTGCCGGTCGCGCCCGCGATCAAACCGTGGCGATTCGCCAGGCGCATGGCCTGGGCAATCGGCTGCCCCTTGAGGTCGGCGCCGATAACGAGTTGCAGTGAGTCAGGCATTTGGTCACCCATGATTAATCTTTGGTCCTACACGGCCGATAGAGATAACGACAAAGCAGTCAGACACGATCTGGTAGGAAATTTCCCTAAGGAGAGTCGGAAAATTCAATTGCTTTCAACCTTGCCCGTCGTGCGTTCCTTTATAAAAGCACGCGCTGGACATTAAGACCTTAGCGGAACCCCAAGCCATGAACAAAAATCTGCGTTTCAGCCATAAAATCCTGCTTGCCGCCGCCCTCATTGTTATTGCCGCCTTCGCCTCGTTCACGCTGTACAACGACTATTTGCAGCGCAATGCCATCCGCGAGGACCTCGATAACTATCTCAACGAGATGGGTGACGTCACCGCCAACAACATCCAGACCTGGCTGGCCGGGCGTATTTTGCTGATCGAGAACCTCTCGCAAAACATCGCCATCAACCCCGAACAAGCCAATGTCGCCAGCCTGCTTGAGCAGAAAACCCTGACGTCGACTTTCATGGCGTCCTACCTGGGTGACGCCACCGGGCACTTCACCATTCGTCCGGACGCGAAGATGCCGGACGGTTTCGATCCGCGTGTTCGCCCCTGGTACAAAGGCGCCGAAAACAGCAGTACGCCGACCCTGACCGAACCCTACATCGATGCGGCAACCGGTCAACTGATCATCTCGATGGCCACGGCTTCGAAAAAAGCCGGACAGAGCGTCGGTGTGGTGGGTGGCGACCTGAGCCTGCAAACCCTGATCGCGACCCTCAGCGCCCGCGACTTTGATGGCATGGGCTACGCGTTTCTGGTCAGCGCCGACGGCAAGATCCTGGTTCACCCGGACAAAGCGCTGGTGATGAAGTCCCTGAGCGAGGCGTATCCGAAAGATACCCCGCGCATCGGCAACGGCTTCAGCGAAGTGGACGTCGACGGCAAGACCCGCATCGTCAGCTTTACCCCGATCAAGGGCTTGCCTTCGGTCAACTGGTACATCGGTCTGTCGGTGGACAAGGAAAAAGCCTACTCGATGCTCAGCGAGTTCCGCACCTCGGCTGTGGTTGCAACCATCATTGCCGTGGCCATCATCATCGCCCTCCTCGGCATGTTGATTCGCATCCTGATCCAGCCGTTGCACGTCATGACCCGCGCCATGGCCGACATCGCCGACGGCGAAGGCGATCTGACCAAACGCCTGACCATCCAGAACAATGACGAATTCGGCACCCTCGGCACCGCGTTCAACCGTTTCGTCGAGCGCATTCACGGCTCGATCCGCGAAGTGTCCTCGGCCACCGGGCAAGTCAACGAAGTGGCGTTGCGCGTGGTCGCGGCTTCCAACTCGTCGATGTTCAACTCCGACCAGCAAGCCTCGCGCACCAGCAGTGTCGCGGCCGCCATTAACCAGCTCGGCGCCGCTGCCCAGGAAATCGCCCGCAACGCCGCTCAGGCTTCGAGCCAGGCCAGCGATGCCCGCAGCCTGGCCGAAGACGGCCAGCAAGTAGTGGACCGCAGCATCGTGGCGATGAATCAACTGTCGAGCATGCTCAGCGCCTCGAGCACCAACATCGAATCGCTGAACAGTAAAACGGTGAACATCGGGCAGATTCTCGAAGTGATCACCAGCATTTCCCAGCAAACCAACTTGCTGGCACTCAATGCCGCGATTGAAGCCGCCCGTGCCGGTGAAGCCGGTCGGGGTTTTGCCGTGGTGGCGGACGAGGTGCGCAACCTGGCACACCGCACGCAGGAATCGGCGCAACAGGTGCAAACCATGATCGAGGAGCTGCAAGTCGGAGCCCGGGAATCGGTGAGCACCATGAGCGACAGTCAGCGCCACAGCCAGGACAGTGTGGAAATCGCCAACCTCGCGGGCGAACGTCTGAACAGCGTGACCTTGCGTATCGGGGAAATCGACGGCATGAACCAGTCGGTGGCCACCGCGACCGAAGAACAGACCGCCGTGGTGGAGTCGATCAACGTCGACATCACCGAGATCAACACGCTGAACCAGGAAGGCGTGGAAAACCTGCAATCGACCTTGCGCGCGTGCTCGGACCTTGAGCAGCAGGCGGCGCGGTTGAAGCAGTTGGTGGGCAGTTTCAGGATCTAACGCCTGATCTGGCCTCATCGCCGGCAAGCCGGCTCCTACAGGTATTTTGACGCCTGTAGGAGCGGGCTTGCCCGCGAAGGCGGCCTGTCAAACACTACAAAACCCGCTGACATCCCTCCCGCACAACCCCAACCGAACATCTATCCTTCATAAAGGTCAACCAAGGGAGTACCGGGACCGGAGGATCGTTCATCGTGCATATCGCTGACATCACCATGTTCTACGCCCCTGCCAGCGGTGGCGTGCGCACTTATCTGGATGCAAAGCACCGTCGCCTGGGTATCAAGCCGGGCATTCGCCACAGTTTGCTGATCCCCGGATCATCCTTGAGCGAGCAGGATGGCATCTTCACCGTTCCGGCCCCTGCCCTGCCCTTCGGCAAAGGCTATCGCTTCCCGTTGCGTCTCGCGCCCTGGCGCAATGTCCTGCAGGTTTTGCAACCTGATCTGATCGAGGTCGGCGACCCCTACCTCACTGCATGGGCAGCGCTGGATGCACGGCGGCAACTCGATGTACCGGTCATAGGCTTCTACCACTCGGACCTGCCGCTGCTGGTCAGCAACCGCATGGGCAACTGGGTGACCAACAACGTCGAGGCCTATGTCAGCAAGCTCTACGGCAACTTCGACCGGGTCCTGGCGCCCAGCCGGGTCATGGCCGACAAACTCACCGGGCTTGGGGTCAGGAATGTGTTTGTGCAACCGCTGGGCGTCGACCTGCAAACTTTCAATCCCGATGCCAGGGACCCCGAGCTGCGGGCCGAGTTGGGCCTGGACGACAACACCCGGCTGCTGATCTTCGCCGGGCGCGGTTCCAAGGAAAAAAACCTGCCAGTGCTGCTCGACTGCATGAAACGCCTGGGCCGACGCTATCACCTGCTGCTGGTTGGCTCATCGATGCCGACGGCCGTGCCGTCCAATGTGACGGTGATCGACGAGTTCTGCCCGGCGCCGCAAGTGGCCCGCCTGATGGCCAGCGCCGACGCATTGCTGCACGCCGGCGATCAGGAAACCTTCGGCCTGGTGATACTCGAAGCCATGGCCAGCGGTATTCCGGTGGTGGCCGTGGCGGCCGGGGCTTTCGAGGAAATCGTCACCGAGGACTGCGGCCGGCTCTGCGCGCCGAACGATCCAGCCGCGATGGCCACCGCTGTTCGAGAACTGTTCAGCTCGGACAGCGTAGCGCTGGGCCGCCAAGCGCGGCTACATGTCGAACGACATTACGCCTGGGACACGGTGGTCACCAGTTTGCTGTGCCACTACCACGCCGTGCTCGGCAGCCAATGGCCGCTGACAGCCAATGGTTGAGTCCATGAACAGGCCCGCTTTACTGCTGGTACTGCACGACGTGGCACCACCCACCTGGGCCGATTACCAACCGTTCGTCAAAGCCGTCGACGCCTTAGGGGACGTGCCGATCACCTGGCTGGTGGTTCCGGATTACCACAAACACAACAACCTGGACGCCCATCCGTCGTTTTGCCGCCAGCTCAGTGCCAGGGTCGCCCGGGGCGACGAACTGGCACTGCATGGCTATTTCCATAGCGACGAAGGACCGATGACTCTCAATCCCCGCGACTGGTTCCTGCGTCGGGTCTACACCCACGAAGGCGAGTTTTATCGTTTGTCACAAGAAGACGCCCTCGCCCGCCTGCGTTCGGGCATCGAGATGTTCCACCGGCATGACTGGCCGCTGGAAGGGTTCGTCGCCCCGGCCTGGTTGATGAGCCAGGGCACTCGCCAGGCATTGCGCCAACTGCCGTTGAGTTACACCAGCGACTCGCAACATTTATACCGTCTACCGGATTTCACCGCGATCGAGGCGCCGGGGCTGGTCTGGAGTGCGCGCAGTGCCTGGCGCCGGGGTGTATCGAAGCTCGTCAACGACCGCCGTGAACAACGCTGGGAGCACGCCCCGGTGATTCGCCTGGGCTTGCACCCGGTGGACATGCGCCACGAGTTCTCGCATCAATACTGGCTGCGAACCCTTGAGCGCCTGCTCGATAAAGGACGCGTTCCGATGACCAAGTCCCAGTGGCTGGCACTGCAAAACAACCGAATGGGCTGTGCCGCATGAGTCGCGCCCTGCTATTGCTCGTCGGCCTGCTCGCGGCGGTGCTGATTCCACTGCTGTTGGGCGGCAGCGAAATCGGCTCCCGGCTGAGCGCTTTTCCGCTGCCGTGGCTGTTGATCATGTTCGGCATGATCCTGCTGTGCTGGGGCGTGAACACCCTGCGTTTGCGCCTGTTGCTGGGGGATCAATGCCACAAGGTCGGCCGGCTCAGGAGCCTTGGCGTGGTGATGGCCGCCGAATTTGCCTACTGTGCCACGCCCGGCGGCAGCGGCGGGCCGCTGACGATCATGGCGCTGCTGGCGCGTCACGGCGTGCGTCCGGCCAGGGGCAGTGCCGTATTTGCCATGGACCAACTGAGCGACTTGCTGTTTTTCCTCTGCGCCCTGAGCGGGATTCTTGTTTACGCCCTGTTCCAGCACCTCAGCCAGCGCATGGAATGGATGCTGATGGTCAGCGCTGTCTCGCTGTTCGGTGGCTTGATCACTTGCGCCATGGTCGCCCGCTATCACCGCTCGTTGATTCGCCTGAGCGGTCGATGGCTCGCCCGGGCCAATGTCAAAGCGGCCACGCGAATGCGCTGGGCGCGCAAGCTCCTGCAGTTTCTGGCGGCGTTTACCGACACGCTGGAATTGCCCGTGCAGACCTTGATCAAGGTATTCGTCCTGACCTGTGTGCATTGGCTCCTGCGCTACAGCGTGCTCTATCTGGCGTTGCGCGGGCTCGGCGCGGATTTGCAGTGGGCCTGGAGTTTTCTGATCCAGATGCTGGCGCTCAGCGCCGGGCAATTCAGCCTTCTGCCGGGCGGCGCCGGGGCGGCGGAGCTGACGTCGGCGGCGCTATTGGCACCCATGGTCGGGAAATCCACGGCCGCCGCGGCGATTCTGATTTGGCGGGCGGTGACGTACTACTTCTACTTGCTGGTCGGGGGGCCGGTGTTTTTGCTGATGCTGGGGCGGCCGCTGTTGATGAAATTGATGAAAATCAGGCAGGCCTGAAAAGATCGCAGCCTGCGGCAGCTCCTACAGGGTACGCAGGCTGCGATCTTTTTTAATCCTTCCCGGTTTCATCGTCAGACTCCTGCTGCAATTGCTCCCACAACTCAGCCGCCCCCGGAAATGCCGTACCGTCTTCAGGCCCCATGTCATCCGGGTCGTAGCGGCTCAGGCAACCCTCGCCGAGCGTGGCGGGAGCCTTGGATGTGGCTTTGTCCAGTGGATCGGCCATGGTCATGTCCTCGGTGCAGAAACGGCGAAGGGCCTGGAGCGATTGAACGCCCAGGCCCTTCGGATTTCAACCGTGTCGTGCGTCTGTCAGAAGACGACGGTTTTATTGCCGTGCACCAGTACCCGGTCTTCCAGGTGATAACGCAGGCCACGGGCCAGCACCATCTTCTCGACATCGCGGCCGAAACGCACCATGTCTTCGATGCTGTCGCTGTGGCTGACACGCACCACGTCCTGCTCGATGATCGGGCCGGCATCCAGCTCTTCGGTCACATAGTGGCAAGTCGCGCCGATCAGTTTCACACCGCGCAGGGAGGCTTGGTGGTAAGGCTTGGCACCGACGAACGACGGCAGGAAGCTGTGGTGAATGTTGATCACCTTGTGCGCATATTCGCTGCACAACTCGGGCGGCAGGATCTGCATGTAGCGGGCCAGCACCACCACTTCGGCATCGTGCTGTTTGACCAGGCGCGATACCTCGGCGAAAGCCGGCTGCTTGTCCTGCGGATTGACCGGGACGTGGTAATACGGAATGCCGTGCCACTCCACCATGCTGCGCAAGTCATCATGGTTGGAAATCACGCAGGAGATTTCGCAGTCCAGTTCATCGCTGTGCCAGCGATGCAGCAAGTCGGCCAGACAGTGCGACTCGCGGCTGGCCATCAGCACGACACGCTTCTTTTGTTCGGTATCGGTGATGCGCCAGTCCATCGAGAACTCTTCGGCGATCGGGGCAAAGGCTTCGCGCAACGCTTCGATACCAAATGGCAGGGAGTCGGCACGGATTTCGTGACGCATGAAGAACCAGCCACTGAGATTGTCCGAGTGATGGCTCGCTTCAGTGATCCAACCGTTGTGTGATGCCAGAAAGTTACTGACTTTGGCTACGATGCCAACACGGTCCGGGCAAGAAATCACCAGACGAAAAGTGCGCATGAGGGGGAAACTCCAGAACTTCGCAAAGGCCGCCATTCTAGCGATTGCGCAGCAAAACTGCAGTATTGTTGACGATTCACCCTGCCGGAAGGTCGGTACGGCTGGACGGACAACACCCGTGCCGGTTCGTCCGGATGCTCTAGCGGTGCCGGGCAATTGTTAAATTATGTATATCTGACGGACCTGAATCACATTAATAACGGCATTACCAATGTGCGCCCAAGACACGGCAACTAAATTAAATAAAGTTGGCTTAAATGTTTACTTGATGAAACACCGTGACTATTATTGCCGCACTGTCACCTGCCATCCAGCGTACAACATAAGGTAGTTCCCATGTCCTTGATCAACGAATATCGCGCCACCGAAGAAGCTATCAAAGAGCTGCAAGCCCGTTTGAAGAACCTGTCCCAAGACGACAAACTGCAAACCGAGCTGGAATTCGAAGGCAAACTGCGCACCTTGATGGGTGAATACTCCAAGTCCCTGCGTGACATCATCGCGCTGTTGGATCCAGAGTCGAAAACCAAGGCACCACGCGGCGGTGCAGTGAAAACTACCGGCACCAAGCGTGCTCGCAAAGTTAAACAATACAAAAACCCGCACAACGGCGAAGTCATTGAAACCAAAGGTGGCAACCACAAGACTCTGAAAGAGTGGAAAGCCAAGTGGGGCGGTGACGTGGTAGAAGGCTGGGCTACCCTGCTGGGCTAAGCCTCAGAGCTTGTCGCAGATGGATCCGTGACAAAAAATAACGCCAGCAAATGCTGGCGTTATTTTTTGCGGGGTATTTAAGCCCTGGCATGTTCGATTTCAAAGACACAAACGCTGGCGCAGTCCCTGGACATAATCCTGCCACTCACTGAGCACCCCCTGCTGAAACGGCGTAGCACTAACACTCAACTGGGCCGCGGCTTCTACAAAACTTTCAAGGGTATTTGGCGCCCCCCACTCGGGTTCCGACAAACGTTTCTGACAGAATATTCGCCAGCGCTCTTGCTCCTCGGCATTCAACGTATCGGGAAAGTTGCGTGCGCGATATCGAAACAATAATTCAGGCAAGCGTTCGTCATCGAAAGGCCACTGCTCTTGTGCCAACTGCATCGGGTCAACGGTTCTGACTTGTTCGCACAAACGCCGGTCCCGATCACCGATGAATCCATCGTATAACTGTTGCTCCGGATCCTGGCTCTGGGAAAAATCTTCGCGGGCATAAATCGCCAGGACTTTATCCAGCCAAACTTTCCGCGCGTCATTTAGCCGCAACACCCGCTGCTGATACAGCGCCATGTCCAGCCCCAGACGCTGTTGATCTTCTTGACGAAGTACCGACAACGGAGCCACCACCGGGCACTTGTTGATGTGAATCAGCTTCAACGGCACCGGCAACTCCCCCTCGGCCAGTTCGTCGTGGCGGGTATACAAGCGCTGACGCAAACTTTCGGCATCCAGATCGAGCAGGCCCTGGGGGTCGAGGTGCAGGTCACAGACAATCAGAGCGTTCTTGTTGCGCGGGTGCCAGGCCAGCGGCAACACCACCCCCACATAGCTGCGCGCCGCCGAAAAGCGCCCGGAAACATGCACCAGCGGTTGCAGCAGGCGTATCTGGTCCATGACTTTTTGCTTGCTGCGCAGTTGAAACAGCCAGGCGTAGAGCTTTGGCTGTTTTTCCCGAATGAGGCGCGCCAGGGCAATCGTCGCGCGAACGTCCGACAGTGCCTCGTGGGCATTGCCGTGATCGATGCCGTTGGCCGCAGTCAGGCGTTCGAGCTTGAGCGTGACCTGCCCTTCGTCATCCGTCGGCCATTGCAGGCCATCGGGGCGCAAGGCATAAGCGGCACGCACCACATCGATCAGATCCCAGCGGCTGTTGCCGCCCTGCCATTCCCGCGCATAAGGGTCGAAAAAGTTTCGGTACAGGCTGTAGCGGGTCATCTCGTCATCGAAACGTAGCGTGTTGTACCCCGCGCCACAGGTGCCCGGTGCCGCGAGCTGGGCATGCACCCGGGTCATGAAATCGGCTTCGCTCAAACCCTGTGCCTGCAGTTGCCCGGGCGTGATTCCCGTGATCGCACAAGCGGCCGGGTGCGGCAGGATGTCGTCACTGGGCTGGCAGTAAAGATTGACCGGCTCGTCGATTTCATTGAGATCGAAGTCGGTGCGCAGGCCGGCCATTTGCAACGGACGGTCGCAACGGGGATTGATGCCAGTGGTTTCGTAGTCGTACCAGAAGATGGAGGTCACGGGCGATTCCTGAACTGAAGATCGGCAAAGTCTAGGCGTTCACCTCCCGCCACGGCCAGTAGTCTGTCATTCAAGCACCTTGCGCGGCTCACCATGCAATACATAGTTATGTCGTTTCCCCCCGCCCCCGCCCCTCGAATAGGCTGCTAGCATCGAATGGATACACAATCCCGATCCAGGCCACATCATCAGGTTGCCCATGCTCGAGACCACAGCACAGCCACGGAATGCGCCGCTGTCACCGCCACTGGACACGCGGTACCAGGTCGAAACGCCGGAGGGCGTCGACCTGCCACTGCGCCCGGCCGGGTTGATGGTTCGTGCGCTGGCGTTCGCCATCGATCTTGGTTTGCGCAGCCTAGTCCTCGGTGCGCTGTTCATTGCGCTGGCGATGCTCGGCAAATTGGGCGCCGGGCTCGGGTCGATCCTGCTGTTCGGGGTGAGCTGGTGGTACATGGTGCTGTTCGAGGTGCTCAACCAGGGTCGTTCGCCGGGCAAGCAATGGATGGGACTGCGGGTGGTGCACGACGATGGCACCCCGGTCGGCTGGTCCGCTTCGCTGCTGCGCAACCTGTTGCGCGTTGTCGACTTGTTGCCCTTCGGTTACTTCCTCGGGGCCATCAGCTGCCTGCAACACCCCCACTTCAAGCGCCTTGGCGATATCACCGCCGGGACCCTGGTGATCTACCGCGAACACTCGCACACCCGACCCGAACTCCCCGAAGCCCAGCCCCGCCGCACGGCATTTGCCCTGACGCTCAGCGAGCAACGGGCCATCCTCGGGTTTGCCGAGCGCCAGGGCGAACTCTCCCGGCAGCGGACCGATGAACTGGCTGCCATTCTCGCCCAACCCTTGCAAGTCCCGGCCGCGCAGGCGGTGACCGAGCTCAACGGCATCGCCCGCGGCTTGTTGGGGCCGACATGAAGCAAAGCCTTTTCGAACGTCGGCACAAGGCCGAGTGGGAACGTTTCTGCGGGCTGCTCGATCAGTTGGAACGGGACGGCAAGGCCACCGACGCGGGCAGTTTCCCGAAGGACTACCGGCGCCTCTGCCAACACCTGGCACTGGCACGGGAGCGTGGCTACAGCAGTTTTCTGGTCGACTCGTTGCAGCAACACGTGCTGCGCGGGCATCAACAGCTTTACCGTCACCGCAGTCGCCTGGGGGCCAATGCGCTGGCTTTCATCCTCGCGGATTTCCCGCGCCTGGTGCGCGAACAGTGGCGTTTCGTGCTCGCCGCCAGCCTGATGTTCTTTGTCAGCCTAGCCGGTTTCGCGCTGCTGGTGTACCTGTTCCCGGACCTGATCTACAACCTGATCCCCGCCGAACAGGTCAGCGAAATGCAAAGCATGTACGACCCCGTTGCCGGCCACCTCGGGCGCACGGCGGAACGGGCCGCCAGTGAAGACTGGGTGATGTTCGGCTATTACATCATGCACAACATCGGCATTGCCTTTCAGACCTTCGCCAGCGGTTTGCTGTTCGGCCTGGGCAGCGTGTTCTTCCTGATTTTCAACGGCCTGATGATTGGTGCGGTGGCCGGGCACCTGACCTACGTCGGCTACGGGCAGACCTTCTGGTCATTCGTGATCGGCCATGGCGCTTTCGAACTCAGCGCCATCGCCCTGGCAGGCGCCGCCGGTCTGAAGCTGGGCTGGGCGTTGGTCGCCCCGGGGCGCCTGTCCCGTGCCGAGTCCTTGCGATTGGCGGCGCGCAAGAGCGTGTTGCTGATCTGCGGGGTCATGCTGTTTCTGTTGATCGCGGCGTTTATCGAGGCCTACTGGTCATCGATGACTCGCCCGTCACCCCAGACCAAGTACCTGGTCGGCGCGGCACTCTGGTTGCTGGTCGTGGTTTATCTCGTATTCGCCGGACGTCGCCGCCATGCGCCTGAATGACGCCAGCGTGGTCATTCGCCCGCGCTCGACCTGGGAAGCCATGGACCTCGGCGTGCTCCTGAGCCAGCGCCACCGACACCTGTTAATGACCAGTTGGGCTTTGCTTACGTTGCCGGTGTTCGCGTTGCTAAGTTGGGGGCTCTGGGACTGGCCTTCTCTCGCCGTGTTGATTTTCTGGTGGTTGAAACCGGCATTCGACCGCCTGCCCTTGTACATCCTGTCCAAAGCCATGTTCGGCGAGACACCCACGCTCAAGCAGGCCCTGCGGCAATGGCCGCGACTGCTCAAAGGGCAATTGCTGGCCAGCCTGACCTGGCGACGCCTGAGTCTGCAGCGCAGTTTCGTGATGCCGGTGGCGCAACTCGAAGGCCTCGACGGACAACAGCGCCAGCAGCGTTTAGAGGTGCTGTTGCAGCGGGACTCCAGCGCCGCACGCTGGCTGACGATCATCGGCGCGCACCTGGAAGGCGCGCTGTGGATCGGCTTGATGGTGCTGTTCTATCTGCTGTTGCCGCAACAGGTCGCGCTGGACTGGAGCTGGCAGACGCTGATCTCTGCGGCCACCCAGGACTGGCGCTGGCTGGAACACCTGACCAACCTGTTTTATGCACTGGTTCTGGTGGTCTGGGAGCCGATCTATGTCGCCTGCGGTTTCAGCCTTTATTTGAACCGGCGCACCGTGCTGGAGGCCTGGGATATCGAACTGGTGTTCCGCCGGATGCGCCAGCGTCTGATCAGTGCAAGCAGCGCGCTGTTGATCGCCGTGATGTTGCTGATGTCACCCACACACAGCGTGTGGGCCGCCGAACCGGCCATTTCACCCGACAGCCCGCGCCTGCTGGACCAGCCCCTGAACACCCAAGTCGCCAGGGACAACATCAAGACGATCCTCGAACAGCCGCCCTTCAAGAACCGGGAAGCGGTGACACGCTATCGCTTCAGCGAAGACCCGCCGGGCGCTGAAGCGTCGGGCGACGGGCAGACACCGCAATGGTTGAAGTCCCTGTTGAAGCTATTTGAGGGACAGCACTTCAGAGCCTTGGCGGACCTGATTGAAATCGCGCTGTGGGGCATCGTCATCGGTGCTGTCGGTCTGTTGATCTGGCGCTATCGCGATTGGGTGCAGGCGTTCGTCAGCCGGCGACCAACCCTCGGCGCCAAAGCCGTGCGCCCCTTGCCGCAGCAGGCGTTTGGCCTGGACCTCAAGCCCGAGTCCCTGCCCGCCGACATTGCCGCCCGCGCCGAAAGCCTCTGGCAAAGCCATCCGCGCGAAGCCCTCGGCTTGCTCTATCGCGCCCTGCTCAGCCGCCTGTCGCACGATTTCAACATCGCGCTCGAGGCCGCCGACACTGAAGGACAGGTGCTGCAGCGCATCGAGCAATTACAGCAACCGGCCTTGCTGGCCTACAGCAAAAACCTGACCGGGCACTGGCAAGGCATGGCCTACGGTCACCGCCTGCCCCCCGAACAGGTGCGACAGGAACTGTGTGACGGCTGGCGCATGTTGTTCGATCCGGAGGCGCTCCATTGAGTCGGCGCCGGGGGACGATCGCCATTGCACTGCTCGCCGTGCTGGTGACGGCGCTGGGTGTTTATCTGTACCTCAAGGGGACCCCTTATCAGGTCGAAATCGACCACGGCCCTTCTCCCGAGGCCAGGGCCAACCCTTACCTGGCGGCGCAGCTGTTCCTGCGTCAGCAAGGCCTGAGCGTCGATCACGCCAATGGCCTGGACATCCTGCCCAGCCTCGATCCGCATCGACACAGCCTGTTGTTGCTCGGGGACCGCTACAACATGACGCCACGGCAGATCGACCAGGTGATGAACTGGACCCGGGCCGGCGGGCGGCTGCTGTTCGTCGCCGAGTCGTTGTGGGATGAAAAACTCGGCCACAGCAATGACCTGCTACTTGACCGGGTACAACTGCGCCAGTCCTTGAGCAAAGACCTGAAGGAACCGCCACCGGATGTCGGTGACGATCCTTACCCACAACTGACCAAGCTCTATCTGGAAGACGAAGACGCCCCGGCCTATGCCGGTTTCGATACCGCCTTCCATCTCGAAGACCCGAAAAACCTCGCCCAGACCTGGGCCAACAGCGCCAGGGCGACGCACATGATGCAACTCGATTACGGACTAGGCTCGATCATCGTGGTCACCGACGCCGACCTGTGGAAAACCCCGGCCGTCGAGCAATACGACAACGCCTGGCTGCTCTGGTACCTGACCGCCGACACCCGCGTGACGCTGATCTTCAACACCGATCACGACAGCCTGCCGACCTTGCTGCTACGTTACTTCCCCCAGGCACTGGTCGCGTTGTTCGCCTTGATCGGCCTGGGTTTCTGGCACTTTGGCGTGCGTCAGGGGCCATTGCTGGAACCGGCACCGAAAGAACGCCGGCAACTGCAGGAGCACCTGCGCGCCAGTGCCGACTTCCTGTTGCGCCGCAACGGTCAAGCCGGCCTGCTGCAAGCCTTGCAGCAGGACATCCTGCGGCGCGTGCGACGTCGCCATCCCGGCTTTGAACAACTCGCCGTCGCCGAACAATGGTTGGTGCTCGCGCGCCTGACCGGCCAACCCACACGCGCTATCAGCCAGGCCATGAGCCCGCGTCCGAACCGCCGGCTTTCCAGTGTTGAATTCAGCCGTCAGGTCGCCCACCTGCAATCCCTGAGGAACGCCCTGTGATCCGGCACCGGGAAAGCGTTACGCATTGAGTTTGCAAGATGCCTTGAGAATCCGGCGCGATTCGACGCGCTCCAAAGGCGACTGCCTCAGCGCAGGAAGCGGGCTTGCCCATGCCCGCATCGAGCCGGTTGGGTGACTGCTCGTCGGCCCAACGAAAACCCACTCAAGATCGCCTCCTTCAAGCCGATGGAATAGAGGTGCCGACTGGCTTCAAGCAGTTCATTAACTAGGGGCAAAGTGCTAGCATCGGCCGCCGCGCAATGCACCCCGGGCATCAACATAACCGTCGTCTTTCCCAATGCTTTTTTCATCTTTCGGACTTTATGCGATTTTTCCTAGATCCCCAGCGAGATATTGATGCCGCGCTGCTACGTTATCGTCGACTGTTCGGCGTGTTGGCTCTGTTCAGCGGGGTGATCAACCTGCTGATGCTGGTCCCGTCCATCTACATGATGCAGGTTTTCGACCGCGTCCTGACCAGCCGCAATGAAACCACGCTGTTGATGCTGAGCCTGATCCTGCTCGGGTTCTTTGCCCTTGGCTGTGTGCTGGAGTGGGTGCGCGGCCAGGTGATGATCAAGATGAGCGCCGGCCTGGACACTCAGTTGGGCGAGCGGGTGTTCGATGCGGCGTTCGAGCGTAGCCTGAAGGAGCACAGCGCCAACCCGGCCCAGGTGCTGAGCGATTTGAACAGCATCCGACAGTTCGTCACCGGTCCGGCGCTGATTGCCATCTTCGATGCGCCGTGGCTGCCGATCTATGTCATCGCGACGTTCCTGTTCCATCCCTGGCTTGGGGTGTTCACGGTCATCGGCTCGCTGATCCTTGCCGGGCTGGGCGTCTGGAACGAGCTGACCACCCGCAAAAGCATGAGCGAAGCCAACCGTTTGTCCGTGGCGTCTTCCAGCTACGTGAACAGCACCTTGCAGAACGCCGAGGTGATTCAGGCGATGGGCATGCTCGCGCCCTTGCGCCAGCGCTGGTTCAACGTACAGCAGCGAGTCATTACCGAGCAGGGTGAGGCCAGTGACCGCAGCTCGCGGATCGCTGCGCTGACACGTTTTGTGCGCATGACCTGGCAATCGCTGGCCCTTGGCCTGGGGGCCATCCTGGTGATCGAGAACCAGATTTCCGCCGGGGTGATGATCGCCGTGTCGGTATTGCTGGGACGAGCCATGGCGCCGGCCGAGGCGCTGATCGGTTCGTGGAAGCAGATGGGGAACGCCAAGAGCAGCTACGAACGCTTGAACCGCCTGCTCAACGAATTCCCCAAGGCCGCGCCAGGCATGCCCCTGCCAGCGCCGACCGGAGCCCTGAGCATCGACCGCCTGGTGATCATCCCGCCGGGCATGCACAAGCCCGCGGTCAATGGCGTGACCATCAGCCTGGCCAAGGGCGAAGTACTGGCGATCATCGGTCCGAGCGCGTCAGGCAAGTCTTCCCTGGCACGCGCGATGGTCGGCATCTGGACCGCCAGGCAGGGCTCGGTACGCCTGGACAGCGCCGAGATCGGCCAGTGGTCGCGTGCGGCCCTCGGCCCGCACCTGGGTTACCTGCCCCAGGACATCGAGCTGTTCGATGGCAGCATCGCCGAAAACATCGCGCGCTTCGGCGAGGTGGACGCAGGCAAGGTCATCGCAGCGGCGCAACTGGCCGGTATCAACGAGATGATCCTGCACTTCCCCAAAGGCTATGACACCTTGCTCGGGACTGGCGGACTGGGGTTGTCCGGCGGTCAGAAGCAGCGCATCGGCCTGGCCCGCGCGTTATATGGCCAACCGGCGCTGGTGGTGCTCGACGAGCCCAACTCCAACCTCGACGATGCCGGTGAAGCGGCGCTGGTGCAGGCCGTGCGCAAGCTCAAGGCCGAAGGCTGCACCGTGGTGCTGGTCACCCACAGGCCGAGCATTCTCGGCGCGGTCGACAAGCTGTTGTTCCTCAAGGACGGCGTACAAACCCTGTTCGGCCCGCGTGACCAGGTGCTCAAGACCCTGGTGCCTGCGACACCGGCAAAAGCCGTCGAACCCCGCAATCAAGAAGCCTGAGGCGTCAATGCAACCCAGTTCGAGCGACATTTCGACCCCCGAGAACAAGCCCGATGCGGATGCCGCGGGCATTGCCAGGATCGGCGTGTGGTTTTTGCTCCTGAGCCTCGGCGGGTTCCTGCTCTGGGCCTGCCTGGCGCCGCTTGACCGCGGCGTGGTCGGTAGCGGCACAGTGGTGGTTTCCGGCGAGCGCAAGACCGTGCAGTCGCGCAATGGCGGCACGATCGACAACATCCTGGTCCGTGAAGGCGACCAGGTGCAGCAGGGGCAAGTGGTGATGCAGCTCAATACCGTCCAGGCCAAGTCGCAACTGGATGTCGCCCTGGGTCAGTGGCTCGGCGCCCGTGCCGTCGAGGATCGGCTGACGGCCGAACGCCTGAACCGCGACACCGTGCAGTGGTCCGCGGCATTGCTGGCCCGCGCCAGTGACCCGCGCGCCGTCGCGGCAATGGAGCTGCAAGGCTATCTGTTCGCCACCCGCCGTGCCGAACTGGCCAGCCGCATGCAAATCAGCCGGCACGAAATAGCCTCGCTCAAAGAACAGCTCCAGGGCTTCGAAGAGATCAAGCGCAACCACGCTGTACAGCTGCAATTCCAGGAGCAGGCGCTCAAGGGGCTGCGGGAACTGGCCCGTGAAGGTTATCTGCCACGCAACCGGCTGTTCGAAGCGGAAAGCAGTGCGGCGCAACTGGGCGCCCAATTGGCTTCGAGCGTTTCCGATATCGGCCGCACGCGCCAGGCGATCAATGAAAGCGAGCTCAAGGCGCTGCAACAGGGGCAGGTCTTTCGCAGCGACGCCGAGTCGCAATTGACCCAGGTCGTGGCGCAGACCTCGAGCCTGATCGACCAGATCAAGTCGTTGGAATTCGAAGTCAACAGCGCCGCCATCGTCGCGCCCGTCGCCGGCCAGGTGATGGGCATGACCGTGCACACCGTCGGCGGCGTCGCACCCGCGGGCCAGCGCCTGATGGACATTGTCCCGCAAGGCTCCAGCTGGTTGGTCAAGGCGCAATTCCCGCCGATGATGGCTGACCGGCTCAAGCCGGAGCTGCCGGTCGATCTGCGTTTCGGTTCGTTGCAACGGGTCCACACCCCGGTGATCGTCGGCAAGGTGCTCACGGTGTCGGCCGACCAGTTGATCGACGAACACACCGGTTCGCCCTACTTTTCGGTGGAGGTTTCGGTCAGCCCCGAGGCGATCATCCATCTGCGCGAGCTGGGCCTGGATGTCAAGCCTGGCATGCAGGCCGAAGTACTGGTCAAGACCGGCGAACGCACCCTTGCCAACTACTTGATGCAGCCGGTGACCGAACGTATGGCCGGCGCTTTCAAGGAAGAATGACCGTGTCCGTACGCATCGCCTTGCTACTCTCCGTGTTCTGCTCGTGCCGGCTGCTGGCGGCTGAAGCGCCGTTGTCACTGGTCGCCCTCTACGACGCCTCGCGACTCAACGATGCGACCTACCAGGTGGCCAACCATGACTTCGAGGCATCGCGCCAGGAAGAGGCTATCGGCCGCAGCGGCTTGCTGCCGCAGGTCGCCATCAACTCACGCTACGGCCAGGGCGGCCAGTTCGAAAAACAGTCACGGGCCAATAGCCAGGAGGATCAATACGCTTCCGACAGCATTGCCCTGTCGGTCATCCAGCCGCTGTTCGACAAAGGCCGCTGGGCCTCCTACGAGCAGGCCAAGGCGCGTGGGCAGTTGGGCGAAGTCCAGCACGAAGGCGCCGACCAGCAGCTGTTCGATCGCGTGGTGCAGGCCTATTTCGATCTCGCCCAGGTGGAAAACGAACTCAAGCTGACGATCCAGCAGAAAGCCTCGGTCGAAGAATTGGCCAAGCAATCCCGGCGCCTGTTCGAAGCCGGTGAAGGCAGCATCACCGACCTTGAAGAAGCGCAAGCCCGGCTCGATTCGATCCGCGCCCAGGAAATCCAGTTGCAGGCCCAGCATCGTGCGGCCCTGCGTAAGCTGGCGGGTCGCGCCGGGATTACCGTCAGCGAGATCCCGCAGATGCAGGAGCAGGCACCGGCCGCCGCCTTGCTTGCCCCCGAGCAGGACCTCGACTATTGGCTGATCAAGGCCGACCAGGCCGCGTCTGCACTGGGCGTCAGCCGTGCTTCGATCAAAGTGGCCGAAGCCAACCTCAAGCAGCAGAAGGCCGGGCACTACCCGACCGTGGCGCTGAGCGGCCGGCTGGCGCGGGTCGGCCAGAGCGACCTCAACGAAACGACCCAGCGCCAGTCGACATACTACGTGGGCGTCGTCATCGATATCCCGCTGTATCAGGGCGGCGGGGTCAGCGCCTCTTCCGAAAAAGCCCGCGCTGCCCTGGAGAGTGCCCGGTCCGGCTATGAGGTCCAGCTCCAGCAAATGAACGAGGACCTCGAGCTCAACTACCTGGGGGTGGTGGCGGGCTTCGAGAAGATCAAGGCCCTGGTGACGGCCGTGCGCTCCAGCCAGACCGCCCTGAAATCCGCGGAAAAAGGCTATGAGGCCGGCGTGCGCTCGACAGTCGACATCCTCGACGCCCAACAGCGCCTGTTCTCCTCCAAGCGTGACCTGCTCGATACCAAACTGGCGATGCTGCAAAGCTATGTCAACCTGCACACCCGCACCGGCCAGATGACCCGCAACGAGCTGGAAAAGGTCCAGGGGTTGTTCTGACTGTAGGAGCGAGCTTGCTCGCGATGGTCGTAAACGATAACGCGTGTTTACTGACTAAACGCAGCGCTTTCACATCCATCGCGAGCAAGCTCGCTCCTACATAATAGGATAGGAACAGCTCAGACCCGGCCCGGCGCCACACTGCTGATCGCGTCCTCGAAATCCCTGACGAAGCGTGGCGTGTCGAACAGCGCGGAGTGCTCGCGGCCCCGGTGCAGACGCTCACGCAAGCCGGGCAACAGGTCCGCTCGGGTCGCCAGTTCGACGGCACGCTCTTCGTACTCGGCCAGCGAGGTGGTGATCAGCTCCGGCAGGTCCAGCGCAGTCAGCAGGCTGCCGGCCATGCGCGAGGCAAAAGTACGTCCCGAGCGGGTCAATACCGGCAGGCCCATCCACAGGGCATCGTTGGCCGTGGTCCCGGCGTTGAACGGATACGCGTCGAGGAACAGATCCGCGGCACTGTAGCGGGCCAGGTATTGCGCCGGTGCGACCCGCGGGGCGAACAGCAGGCGTGCCGGATCCACGCCATGCGCCTCGGCCCTGGCGCAGAGGTTTTCCTGGGCCCACTGGTTGTCGGCCAGCAGCCATAACACACTGTCGGGGGCGCGCTGCAGGATACGCATCCAGCAGTCGAACACTTCTTCGTTGAACTTGTAGTTGTTGTTGAACGAGCAAAACACGAAACGCTCTTGTGGCAAGCCGCACTCGGCGCGGGTCGGCAACGCCGCAACAGGTCGCTGGCGGTCGCTGCACTGGTAGATCTGCGCCAGGTACAGCGGTGTTTCACTGTAGTACGCCTTCTCGCTGTCGGGGATCAGGTAGCGATCGGCGATGACATAGTCGATGCCCGGCAGGCCGGTCGACCCGGGAAAGCCCAGGTACGTCATCTGCACCGCAGCCGGGCGGTATGCCGGAATGTCCGGACGGGCCCCGGACGTCAGCCCGTGCAGGTCGATGAGGATATCGATCTCATGGTTGCGGATGCATTGCGCGGCAGCGGCGTCATCCATGGCGTCGATGCGCACGAAGTGATCCATGGCCTGCCTGACCCGCTCGCGCAGGGCCGAACCGTCTTCGCGACTCCAGCAAAAACCGTACACCTCGAAGCGCTGCCGATCGATCAGCTCGAACAGCTCCACCGTCAGCAACGACACCGCATGCAGGCAGAAGTCCGAAGACAGGAAGCCGATGCGCAACTTCTGGTGGCCATAGCCCTGGACCGAAGCCAGGGCGGGTACCCGTACATTGACCCGCTCCTTGACGAAGTGCACCGCGGCGGCCAGTTGCAGGCCGGGGTCATCGCTGCCGGCGAGCAGCGCCAGGGGCGAGGACGCCTTGAGCAGGTCGCCACGGGTCAAGCCTGCCGGCGGCTCATAGACCGGCCACACGCATTGTTTCTGGCGCAAGTGCACCCAGTGCTGAATCACCTTGGGTTGATTCGGGTCGGCTTGCAGGCTGGTACGCAGGATGGCTTCGGATTTCTGCAACTGCCGGGTTTCCTCGAACAGGCGGCCCAGGTTGTTGCAAGTCATCAGGTACAGCTCGCGGCTTTGCGTGGCGTCGACCATGCGGTCATCGAGCATCGACTGCCAGATGGCCAGGGCCTCCTGCGGTTTGTTCTGACGCTCCAGCAGCGTCCCCAGGTTGAACCACGCCTGGGCGAATTCCGGGTTCTGGGCAATGGCGGCGCGATAGGCTGCCTCTGCGGCCTCGATCTGCCCCAGTTGCGACAGCGTGGTCCCCAGGTTGAACTGGATAATGTAATTGACCGACGAATGGCAGTGCTGCAGCCAGCGCTGGTAGAGCGTCGCGACATCGGCAATGCGCTGCGCGCCATTGAGCCGGTCTGCGGTTTCGAGCAACTTCATCGGTTCCAGAGCGATACCCTCGGCCAACTGCAGGGCTGCGGCCAGCACGACATCGAGGTTCGGGCTCTCAAGATTCTGTCTAAGCATTTGCGCGAAGTTCTCTTCCAATAAAAAAATACCGAGCTCTTTCGAGCCCGGTATCGGATCAGTCAAGGTTTACCACTGAAACTCAGTGAATCCAAGTCTGCACGTCGGTTGCGACCAACAACTGGACGTCGCCGTCGTTGAACACGTTGTAGCTGGCGCCATCGACCGTGGTGGTCCCCGCCGCCTGCCACTGGCCACTGTCGCCAGTGATGTTGACCGTGTCGTTGTGGTCACCGTTGACGATCATCTGCACCGGTGCTGCGGCACCGCTGGCCACATCCACCTGGCCAGCCTGGCCGAGCTTGGCGACTGCCTCGGCATCGACGGTCAGTACGGTGGCCTTGCCGCCATCGGCCGCCAGATCGATGGCACCCAGGGAGTGGGCTTCGACTGCCGGCGAATCCAGCTTGGTCAGGTCCAGGGACTGATTGCCATTGGCGTCGGTGCGGAACCAGACGTCGGCGATCGTATGGCTCTGGCCATCGCTGGTTTCATAGCTGCTGTCGAGACCGATCAGGTTGCCATGGTTGAGCTCGGCGGTCTTGGCCACATCCAGGTTGAACTGGGTGATGCCCAGCTCCTTGAGGGTGTGCATCTCGCCCTTCTCACTGACGCCATCGTTGTTCCCATCGACCCAGACTTGCAGCGCCGCGAACAGCTGGTCCGCCCCGTTGACCGCACCGTCATGGTTGCTGTCCAGGCTGACGAGGGCCTCGAAGCCGTCCTTGGCCAACGAACCGTCCGGCAGACGGAACGAGGAACCGAACAGCTCGGAGCCATCGTTGACTTGGCCATCGCCATTGAGGTCGAGTGCCAGCAGGCCGTCACCGCCAGCGGTCCAGCCGGTGGTTTCCTTGTGGCCGTCGGCATTGAGGTCGAACTTGACGCCGTTGCTCAGGTGGGTGGTCTGCACGCCATCGCCGTTGAGGTCCAGGACCAGCGGCGTGGACAGGGCCAGCGCGTCGATCTGGGTGGCGCTCATCGCCTGCAGTTGCGCCGTGGTGAACGAGTCAACCTGGGTCATCGACAGGTGCGACAGTTGCGCCGTGGTCAGGACTACGGCTTGCGCCGTGGTCAGGGCCGCGACTTGCGCCGTGGTCAACGCCGCCATGTCGGTGGTTTCGATCGCCACGATCTGCGCGGTGGTCAGGGCCGCTACATCGGCGGTTTCCAGGGCGCTGATCTGGGTCGGCTTGAGGGCCGCGATCTGCGCCGTGGTCAGGGCCGCGACCTGGGCAGTGGTCAACGCTACCAGTTGGGCTGAAGTCAGCGCGCCAATATCCGCAGTTTCGATGGCCGCCACTTGCGTGGTGGTCAGGGCTGCGACCTGGGCGGTGGTCAGGGCCGCCACCTGGGCGGTGGTCAATGCCACCACTTGGGCGGTGGTCAGGGCAGCGGCCTGCGCGGTGGTCAGGCTTGCAGTGTCGCTCACTGTCAGCGCGGCAATGTCCGCGGTTTCAAGTGCCGCCACTTGCGTGGTGGTCAAGGCCGCCGCTTGCGCGGTGGTCAAGGCCGCCACTTGGGTCGTGGTCAACGCCACCACCTGGGCGGTGGTCAGGGCAGCGACATCGACAGTCTGCAGAGCGCTGATCTGGGTCGCCTTCAGGGCCGCCACCTCGGCCGTGGTCAGTGCAGCGACCTGGGCAGTGGTCAACGCTACCAGTTGGGCAGACGTCAGCGCGCCGATATCGGCAGTTTCGATGGCCGCCACTTGCGTGGTGGTCAATGCAGCCACTTGCGCCGTGGTCAGCGCAGCCACCTGAGCGGTGCTCAGGGCCACTACCTGGGCGGTAGTGAGTGCCGCCACGTCAGCGGTTTCCATCGCCGCGACCTGGGTCGCCTTCAGGGCCGCCACCTGGGCCGTGGTCAGCGCCGCCACCTGGGCGGTAGTCAGGGCCACGACGCTGGCGGTGGTCAGCGCACCGATATCCGCGGTTTCCATGGCCGCCACTTGCGTGGTGGTCAGGGCAGCCACTTGCGCCGGTTTCAGCGCGGCCACCTGGGCGGTGGTCAACGCCACCACCTGGGCGGTGGTCAGGGCAGCGGCCTGCGCAGTAGTCAGGGCAGCGATGCTGGCGGTGGTCAATGCGGCGATGTCAGCGGTTTCCATGGCCGCCACTTGCGTGGTGGTCAATGCAGCCACTTGCGCCGTGGTCAGCGCTGCGACTTGTGCCGTGGTCAAAGCCACCACCTGGGCGGTGGTCAGGGCCGCCACGTCAGCGGTTTCCAGGGCGCTGATCTGGGTCGCCTTCAGGGCCGCCACTTGGGCCGTGGTCAGTGCAGCGACCTGGGCGGTGGTCAGGGCCACGACGCTGGCGGTGGTCAGCGCACCGACATCGGCAGTTTCCATGGCCGCCACTTGCGTGGTGGTCAGGGCAGCCACTTGCGCCGGTTTCAGCGCTGCGACTTGGGCGGTGGTCAGTGCCACTACCTGAGCGGTAGTGAGTGCCGCCACGTCAGCGGTTTCCATGGCCGCGATCTGGGCCGTGGTCAGCGCGGCGACCTGGGCCGTGGTCAGCGCCGCCACCTGGGCGGTGGTCAGGGCCACAACACTGGCGGTGGTCAGCGCGGCGACATCCGCGACTTCCATGGCCGCCACTTGCGTGGTGGTCAGGGCAGCCACTTGCGCCGGTTTCAGCGCGGCCACCTGGGCGGTGGTCAAGGCCACCACCTGGGCGGTGGTCAGGGCTGCGGCCTGCGCGGTGGTCAGGGCCGCGACGCTGGCGGTGGTCAATGCGGCGATGTCGGCGGTTTCAATGGCCGCCACTTGCGTGGTGGTCAATGCGGCCACCTGGGCGGTGGTCAGCGCTGCGACTTGGGCCGTGGTCAGTGCCATCACTTGGGCGGTGGTGAGTGCCGCCACGTCAGCGGTTTCCATGGCCGCGACCTGGGCCGCCTTCAGGGCTGCCACTTGGGCCGTGGTCAGCGCCGCCACCTGGGCGGTGGTCAGGGCCACAACGCTGGCGGTGGTCAGCGCACCGATATCCGCGGTTTCCATGGCCGCCACTTGCGTGGTGGTCAGGGCAGCCACTTGCGCCGGTTTCAGCGCGGCCACCTGGGCAGTGGTCAACGCTACCACTTGAGCGGTGGTCAGGGCAGCGGTCTGCGCGGTGGTCAGGGCAGCGATGCTGGTCGCTGGCAAGGCAGCGATGTCAGCGGTTTCGATGGCCGCCACTTGCGTGGTGGTCAGCGCAGCCACTTGGGCCGTGGTCAAGGCCGCCACCTGGGCAGTGGTCAATGCCACCACCTGGGCGGTGGTGAGTGCCGCCACGTCAGCGGTTTCCAGAGCGCTGATCTGGGTCGCCTTCAGGGCCGCCACCTCGGCCGTGGTCAGGGCAGCGACCTGGGCAGTGGTCAACGCTACCAGTTGGGCAGATGTCAGCGCGCCGATATCAGCAGTTTCGATGGCCGCCACTTGCGTGGTGGTCAGGGCAGCCACCTGGGCGGTGGTCAGCGCTGCGACTTGTGCCGTGGTCAGTGCCACCACCTGGGCAGTGGTGAGTGCCGCCACATCAGCGGTTTCCATCGCCGCGACCTGGGTCGCCTTCAGGGCCGCCACCTGGGCGGAGGTCAGCGCTGCCACCTGGGCAGTGGTCAGGGCCACGACGCTGGCGGTGGTCAATGCGCCGATATCCGCGGTTTCCATGGCCGCCACTTGCGTGGTGGTCAGGGCAGCCACTTGCGCTGGCTTCAGCGCGGCCACCTGGGCAGTGGTCAACGCCACCACCTGGGCGGTGGTCAGGGCAGCGGCCTGCGCGGTGGTCAGGGCCGCGATGCCGGCGGTGGTCAAGGCGGCGATGTCAGCGGTTTCGATGGCCGCCACTTGCGTGGTGGTCAAGGCAGCCACTTGCGCCGTGGTCAGCGCAGCGACTTGTGCCGTGGTCAAAGCCACCACCTGGGCGGTGGTCAGGGCCGCCACGTCAGCGGTTTCCAGGGCGCTGATCTGGGTCGCCTTCAGGGCCGCCACTTGGGCCGTGGTCAGTGCAGCGACCTGGGCGGTGGTCAGGGCCACGACGCTGGCGGTGGTCAGCGCACCGACATCGGCAGTTTCCATGGCCGCCACTTGCGTGGTGGTCAGGGCAGCCACTTGCGCCGGTTTCAGCGCTGCGACTTGGGCGGTGGTCAGTGCCACTACCTGAGCGGTAGTGAGTGCCGCCACGTCAGCGGTTTCCATGGCCGCGATCTGCGCCGTGGTCAGCGCGGCGACCTGGGCCGTGGTCAGCGCCGCCACCTGGGCGGTGGTCAGGGCCACGACGCTGGCGGTGGTCAGTGCGGCGACATCCGCGACTTCCATGGCCGCCACTTGCGTGGTGGTCAGGGCAGCCACTTGCGCCGGTTTCAGCGCGGCCACCTGGGCCGTGGTCAAGGCCACCACCTGGGCGGTGGTCAGGGCAGCGGCCTGCGCGGTGGTCAGGGCCGCGACGCTGGCGGTGGTCAATGCGGCGATGTCGGCGGTTTCAATGGCCGCCACTTGCGTGGTGGTCAATGCCGCCACTTGGGCGGTGGTCAGGGCCGCCACCTGGGCAGTGGTCAAAGCCACCACCTGGGCGGTAGTGAGGGCCGCCACGTCAGCGGTTTCCAGGGCGCTGATCTGGGTCGCCTTCAGGGCTGCCACTTGGGCCGTGGTCAGTGCCGCGACCTGGGCGGTGGTCAGGGCCACGACGCTGGCGGTGGTCAGCGCACCGATATCGGCGGTTTCGATGGCCGCCACTTGTGTGGTGGTCAGCGCAGCCACTTGGGCCGGTTTCAACGCTGCGACTTGTGCCGTGGTCAGTGCCACTACCTGAGCGGTAGTGAGTGCCGCCACGTCAGCGGTTTCCATGGCCGCGACCTGGGCGGTAGTCAGCGCGGCGACTTGGGCCGTGGTCAGCGCAGCGACCTGGGCGGTGGTCAGGGCCACGACGCTGGCGGTGGTCAGCGCGGCGACATCGGCGGTCTGCATGGCCGCCACTTGCGTGGTGGTCAGGGCAGCCACTTGCGCCGGTTTCAGTGCGGCCACCTGGGCAGTGGTCAACGCCACCACCTGGGCGGTGGTCAGGGCAGCAGTCTGCGCGGTGGTCAGGGCCGCGACGCTGGCCGCTGGCAAGGCAGCAATGTCAGCGGTTTCGATGGCCGCCACTTGCGTGGTGGTCAATGCCGCCACTTGCGCGGTGGTCAGCGCAGCGACCTGTGCCGTGGTCAGTGCCACCACCTGGGCGGTAGTGAGTGCCGCCACGTCAGCGGTTTCCATGGCCGCGACCTGGGTCGACTTCAGTGCCGCCACTTGGGCCGTGGTCAGTGCAGCCACCTGGGCAGTGGTCAAGGCAACGACGCCGGCGGTGGTCAATGCGGCGATATCCGCGGTTTCAATGGCCGCCACTTGCGTGGTGGTCAGGGCAGCCACCTGGGCGGTGGTCAGCGCGGCAACTTGTGCCGTGGTCAGTGCCACTACCTGAGCGGTAGTGAGTGCCGCCACATCAGCGGTTTCCATGGCCGCGACCTGGGCCGGGGTCAGCGCGGCGACTTGTGCCGTGGTCAGCGCAGCCACTTGGGCGGTGGTCAGGGCCACGACGCCGGCGGTGGTCAACGCGGCGACATCGGCGGCCTGCATGGCCGCCACTTGCGTGGTGGTCAGTGCAGCCACTTGGGCCGGTTTCAGCGCGGCCACCTGGGCAGTGGTCAATGCCACCACCTGGGCGGTGGTCAGGGCAGCGGTCTGCGCGGTGGTCAGGGCCGCAACGCTGGCCGCTGGCAAGGCAGCGATGTCAGCGGTTTCGATGGCCGCCACTTGTGTGGTGGTCAGCGCAGCCACTTGGGCGGTGGTCAGCGCTGCGACTTGTGCCGTGGTCAATGCCACCACCTGGGCGGTGGTGAGGGCCGCCACGTCAGCGGTTTCCAGGGCGCTGATCTGGGTCGCCTTCAGGGCCGCCACCTGGGCAGTGGTCAACGCCGCCACCTGGGCGGTAGTCAGGGCCACGACGCTGGCGGTGGTCAATGCGCCGATATCCGCAGTTTCAATGGCCGCCACTTGCGTGGTGGTCAGGGCAGCCACTTGGGCCGGTTTCAGCGCGGCCACCTGGGCGGTGGTCAATGCCACTACTTGGGCGGTGGTCAAGGCAGCAGCCTGAGCGGTGGTCAGGGCCGCGATGCTGGTCGCTGGCAAGGCCGCGATGTCAGCGGTTTCGATGGCCGCCACTTGCGTGGTGGTCAATGCAGCCACTTGCGCGGTGGTCAGGGCAGCCACTTGGGCCGTGGTCAGTGCCACCACCTGGGCGGTGGTCAGCGCTGCGACATCGACAGTCTGCAAAGCGCTGATCTGGGTCGCCTTCAGTGCCGCCACCTGGGCTGTGGTCAGTGCCGCCACCTGGGCGGTGGTCAGGGCCACGACGCTGGCGGTGGTCAACGCGGCGACATCCGCGGTTTCCATGGCCGCCACTTGCGTGGTGGTCAGCGCAGCCACCTGGGCGGTGGTCAGCGCGGCGACTTGTGCCGTGGTCAGTGCCACTACCTGAGCGGTAGTGAGTGCCGCCACATCAGCGGTTTCCATGGCCGCGACCTGGGCCGGGGTCAGCGCGGCGACTTGTGCCGTGGTGAGCGCAGCGACCTGGGCGGTGGTCAGGGCCACGACGCTGGCGGTGGTCAGCGCGGCGACATCGGCGGCCTGCATGGCCGCCACTTGCGTGGTGGTCAGGGCAGCCACTTGCGCCGGTTTCAGCGCGGCCACCTGGGCAGTGGTCAACGCCACCACCTGGGCGGTGGTCAGGGCAGCGGCCTGCGCGGTGGTCAGGGCCGCGATGCTGGCCGCTGGCAAGGCCGCGATGTCAGCGGTTTCGATGGCCGCCACTTGGGTGGTGGTCAATGCAGCCACTTGCGCGGTGGTCAGCGCAGCCACCTGGGCGGTGCTCAGGGCCACCACTTGAGCCGTGGTCAAGGCAGCCACGTCGGCGGTTTCCAGGGCTGCGACCTGGGTCGACTTCAGTGCCGCGACCTGCGCCGTGGTCAGCGCTGCGACCTGGGCAGTGGTCAGGGCCACGACGCTGGCGGTGCTCAGCGCTGCGATGTCAGCGGTTTCCATGGCCGCCACTTGTGTGGTGGTCAGCGCGGCGACTTGCGTGGTTTTCAGCCCGGCCACCTGAGCGGAGGTCAATGCCACGACCTGTGCGGTGGTCAGTGCGGCCGTCTGGGCCGTGGTCAGGCTGACGAGGGAGGCGACAGGCAGCACAGCGATATCCGCTGTTTCGAAGGCAGCGACTTGCGTCGTTGTCAGCGCAGCGATCTGCGTGGTTTTCAGTGCGGTGACCTGAGCGGTGGTCAGGGCTACGACCTGCGCGGTCGTCAGTGCCGGTACCTGCACGGTCGTAAACGCGGCAATGTTCGACGCGGTGATGACCGCGATCTGC
The DNA here is from genome assembly GCF_002934665.1 of Pseudomonas laurylsulfatiphila. GTDB lineage: Bacteria > Pseudomonadota > Gammaproteobacteria > Pseudomonadales > Pseudomonadaceae > Aquipseudomonas > Aquipseudomonas laurylsulfatiphila. The sequence goes on from NZ_NIRS01000003.1 coordinate 598,778, forward strand.
GCAACGGTCATCTGGGCGATCTGAGCGGTGCTCAAGGCAGCAATGTCCTGAGTCGCAAGCCCAGCAATGGTGGTTGTACTCAAGGCAGCGACTTGCGCTGGGGTCAACGAAGAAATGAAGCTCATGGACGCATCCTGTGTAGGGGTCATTTACGGCGCTGCCAGCGTTGTCGCCGTAGCCTTGGGCGAAAATTTGGTAGCCCTCGTGTCATTAGCGACACATTCGGTAAAAACATTAAGACTGTTTTTTGATGGCTTTTTGCCTTTTATAAATTTTAAGTTATAAAAAAACTTTGTTTTATAGGCTCAGATAGTAAAGCATCGATATCATATAGCCACTATTCGTGGATTGTGCCACTCCTTGCGAGCGACCAAAGGGCACGCCCTTGTGCTGCCATGACCTTGACCCTTGCCCAGCACTTCCCCTAGTGTGCGCGGGCGTCCGTTGACAGGCATTGGCCAGCGGAACACGCCCCCATTTCCCCTTTTGCCATCCGGCAAGGGCCTTGATCGAGTAACTGATTGTGAAAACCTTCCTCCATGTAGGTTGCGGTCCAAAGAGCAAGAACAGCACGACCAAGGGCTTCGCCTCGGAGCAGTGGCAGGAGCTGCGCTTCGATATCGATGAGAGTGTCAACCCGGACATCGTCGGCACCATGACCGACATGTCCCAGGTCAAGGACGCTTCGGTGGATGCGCTGTTCTCCAGCCACAACATCGAACATCTCTATCCCCATGAAGTACCGGTAGCCCTGGCGGAGTTCAAGCGCGTCCTCAAGCCTGGCGGCTTCGTGATCATCACCTGCCCGGACCTGCAATCGGTGTGCGCCCTGGTGGCCGAAGACAAACTGACCGATGAGGCCTACCTTTCGCCGGCCGGCCCGATCGCGCCCATCGACATCCTCTACGGCCATCGCCCGGCCATGGCCAACGGCAACGTGTTCATGGCGCACCGTTGCGGTTTCACCAAGAAGGTCCTGACCGGCTCCCTGCAAGCGGCCGGCTTCGACATGGTCCTGCCGATCCAGCGTGCCCATCCGGCCTATGACCTGTGGGCGGTGGCGGCACTTGCGCCGATCTCCGAGCAGGAAGTGGTGGCGATCGCCAACCAGCATTTCCCTGCCTGAACCCTGCTGAACCACGGGCCTGGCATGCCGGGCCCGCCTCGTCTCAGAGCTCTGGCAGCCTGCGCCCCTCCCCCCCATCAGCGGCCATGGTGACTTTGGCGGCAATCAGGTGTTGCTGCCTGCCACCCAGGGTTGTACGTATTCGACTTCATTCCCGAGCTGCGTGAAGGATCTGTATCTACAATCACAAGCGGATAAACATCGCCCTTGGTGGCATCCCCCCAAAAAAGAAACCGCATGTAACTGTTAACAGGGTTCCGGAAAAAATGAGTGAACCGATCGAGCCCGACGCAGCAAGGCATGTCGCTCAACAACGCCAGCGTGCCGGCCATCTGGCCCAGGCCGTACGCAAAGAATTGCAAAAAGCCGTGATTGGCCAGGACAGCGTGATCGACGACGTGCTGACCTCGCTGATCGCTGGCGGCCACGTATTGCTCGAAGGCGTGCCGGGTTTGGGCAAGACCCTGTTGGTACGCGCCCTCGCCCGTTGCTTCGGCGGTGAGTTCGCGCGCATCCAGTTCACTCCGGACCTGATGCCCAGCGACGTCACCGGGCACGCGGTGTATGACTTGCAGACCGAGCAATTCAAGCTGCGCAAGGGGCCGCTGTTCACCAACCTGCTACTGGCCGACGAGATCAACCGCGCCCCGGCGAAAACCCAGGCGGCGCTGCTCGAAGCCATGCAGGAACGGCAAGTCACCCTCGAAGGCCAGCCATTGCCGATCGCGCAACCCTTCATGGTGCTTGCCACGCAAAACCCGATCGAACAGGAAGGCACTTACCCACTGCCGGAAGCCGAACTGGATCGCTTCATGCTCAAGGTGCGCATGGATTACCCGGACGCCGAGCAAGAGCTGAATATGGTCCGTCAAGTCAGCCGCTCGACCCGGGCCGACATGCTCGATGTCCAACCGATGCGCACCTTGTTGCAGGCCAGGGATGTGCTGGCCCTGCAACGCATCGCCAGCGACCTGGCGCTGGACGATCAAGTGCTCGATTACGCCGTGCGCCTGGCCCGCTCCACCCGCAGTTGGCCCGGCCTGATCCTCGGCGCCGGCCCGCGCGCGTCCATCGCGCTGGTGCGGTGTGCCCGCGCCCGTGCGCTGCTACGCGGCGGGGAGTTCGTGATTCCGGACGACATCAAGGGTTGCGCCCTGGCCGTGCTGCGTCATCGTGTGCGCATCGCGCCGGAGCTGGACATCGAAGGGCTGGATGTCGATCAGGTGCTCCGGCAGATGCTCGACCAAGTACCGGCGCCGCGGCAGTGAAACCCTCGCGCCTGCTCTTGATCTGGTTGACGTCACTACTGGCCATCGGCATCGTGCTCGGCAGTCTGCAGGCACTGGAGCTGGCGATGCCAGCCAGCGTCACGCAGATCAATTGGGGACTGCTGCTGGCATTGCTGGTCCTGGCCCTGCTCGATGCTTTTCGGCTGAAGCGACTACCCTCGCCCCGGCTGAGCCGTGAGATACCCGGCAGCCTGGCACTCGGTCGCTGGACCGATGTGCACCTGATCCTTGAGCACGACTTTTCACAACCGCTGAACGTACAGATCTTCGACCATGTCCCCTCGGGCCTGGACTTCGAACACCTGCCGCTGACTGTCGAATTGCAACCGGGCCAGCACAGCCGAATCGACTACCGGCTACGTCCGCTCAAACGCGGGCACTTCAGTTTTGAGCACTGCGAATTCAACCTGCCGAGCCCATTGGGTTTGTGGTCCGACAAACGCATTCTCGATGTTGCGGACAACACCCGCGTCTATCCCGACTTCGCCCGCCTCTATGGCGGCCAGTTACTGGCTGTGGATAACTGGCTCAGCCAGCTCGGTGTACGTCAACGCCAGCGTCGCGGCCTGGGTCTGGAGTTTCATCAGCTACGGGAATTTCGCGAAGGCGACAGCCTGCGTCAGATCGACTGGAAAGCCACCGCCCGACAGCGCACGCCGATTGCCCGGGAGTATCAGGACGAGCGCGATCAGCAGATCATCTTCATGCTCGACTGCGGTCGGCACATGCGCAGTCAGGACGGCGAGCTGTCGCACTTCGACCATGCGCTTAATGCCTGTTTGCTGCTCAGCTACGTCGCACTACGCCAGGGCGATGCAGTGGGCCTGAGTACCTTTGCCAGCGAACAGCCGCGCTATCTTGCGCCGGTAAAAGGCACCAGCCATCTCAACACACTGCTCAATAGCGTCTATGACTTGAACAGCAGCCAACGCAGCGCCGACTACCAGGCCGCTGCAACGCAACTGCTGGCACGGCAAAAACGCCGGGCACTGGTGGTGCTTGTGACCAACTTGCGCGAAGAGGACGACGATGAATTGCTCCCGGCGGTCAAGCGCCTGAGCCAGCAGCACCAGGTGCTGGTCGCGAGCCTGCGCGAGGACGTGCTCGACACCCTGCGTCAATCACCGGTACAGACCTTGCCCGAGGCGCTGACCTATTGCGGGACCGTGGACTACCTGAATGCACGCGCCGAACTCCATGATCGCTTGAACGCTCATGGAGTGCTGGTGATGGATGCGTTACCCGGCAAGTTGGGGGCGGCGTTGGTGACGCGGTATTTGAGTTTGAAACGAGCTGCAAAGCTCTAATCCAAAGATTCCTGCGTCTAGACCGCCAACGAAATCGATCGTCCATCGAACCATATTTCACTTGGATTCAAAGGCACAATACGAGGATCAATCTTGATGTCCGTCACGTTTATACCAACTGAAAATCCGTTATTGGCGCTGGTCACCACCAGGACTATCTCGGTGTCAGAACTCGAAAGCCCCTGAATGGCAGTCGGTGGGTAAAGACTTAGATCCACCAGGACTTCATTGTCTAAAGTTCCGGCGTCCTCTTGGCTTTTTCTGCTGTAGAAAGGCTCCTCGAATACTACTCTTCCGCCGCCAGTCGTAAGAGTGACATGACTTGGTTTGCTGCCTACCACTTCATAAGCAAAAGAAAACCAATAAACTGCATCCTCGCCGGGACACACCTCTAACGGGAAGGTTTGAGTGACCGTAGCCCCCTCGGTCATACTCAAGTAGGGTTTACCCGTATCACTGTCCTTAAGCTCAAGGACTGGTTCCTCAACGTCCCAGAATTCGCGCCACTCCCCGCTGAAATCTCCAAATTTAATCAGGTTTTTTCCTTCAATCAGGTTATTTCCTTCAATCGATTCATTAACGCTCATGATCGCCTCGCCGATGGTGGAGTTGGTATTGCCCGGCCTCAATATCTGATGCCGTGCACTGCTCAGAGATCAGTCATTCAGGTCTCAGGAACAGGATTAAGTTTGGCCAGAACTGCGTCCCGGTACGTAATGTTCCCCATGAAGGCCAGGTAGCGAATACGCACAATGATGTCTGTCAGACTGTCGTTCGCCGCTTGCTCGTCGTCTTTACCCAGCGGAAACTCGAGTTTCCACTTCGATACGGCACCGGTTCCTTCGAAAGGCTGGTAGCGCTCATCACCAAAGTTCATCATGTGCTGGCCGCTATCGTCGATACCGGTGGAGACTGCGATCTGCTGACTGTTGCGCAAGTTGAGTTTGATGTCCGCAGGGGTGCGCGATGCGTCCGGCGCATAGAGGTAGTCCAGCGATGACACAACGGGTTTGACGGCCGTCGTGCTCGATACCTGGGTGAGGATCAGCCGCACATCCTGATAAGGACCCAACACCACCGGCAGCGTTACATCCACGGTGGTGATCTGCCGGCAGTAATGGCCCGGATAGTCGCGATCGAACAGCTGTTGGGAGAGTTCGAAATCCAGGCTTCCTTCGTCCTTGAATTTTTTCAGCATCCGCGTCCAGTCTTCCTTGGACGGGTCTTCCTCGTTATTGGCATCGAACAGCTGGCGCAACGAAACGGTCTTGACCAGTTCCAGGCGCCGTTCGTGTCGATGGAGGAAAGCCGACTCCATGCGCAACAGGTCCAGGGCCATGGACTCACCGGCCATCAAGCCGTGATAGTTGTCCATCCACACATTGGGCCGCACGAAGGTGGTGTCGTAGTCGCCCATTTCGTATTGCCAGGATGCCTGGGCGCTCAGGCACAGCCCAACCACGGCGTCGTGCGCCTGATAGTAGTGGGTGGCCATCTGGCTCAACAGCCAGCGGTACAGCTCGACGTTGGTGGCGCGGGTTTTATGGAACGAGTAGATGGCCTGGGCTTGCTCGGCGCTCTTTTTGGTTTGGCGAAGGCTGGCTTCGGCGGCAACGATGGCGTGCTCCTGGGCGAGGATTTGCTCGTCGATGACGTCTATTTCGGCTGCAGCCTGGCGTTGCTGGAAATTCCACTCCTCCGTACGGCGATTGTAGTAAGCGAGTAGCCGCATCGTGTCAGATACCGCGGAGGAAACCCCACCTGATCCGGTCAGGGTCGAGGCTGTGCTTGCCAGAGAAGCACCTGAATCTCCCGACAGACTCCCTGAGATAGTCACTGGTAACGGGACAACAGCACCAACTAATCCTCCAATCCTTACGGCCGTCCTCGCAATACCCGCTGTCACTTCTGGGATAAATGCCGCAGTGGTCTGTAACCGGCTTACCCCTCCCATTGCATCAGCGCTAATTTCAATGGCTTTCAAACCCGAGGCCTGCTGCTCCTTATAAAAAGCCTCACGCTGCTCAAGCACCGCCCTGCTTTTCCCCAATCCATCCTTTTGCACCCTCAACTGCTCGATCGTCGCCTGCTGTATTTCCCTGGCAAACGCGCTCAATTCAATCAAATGACTTTGTTGCAACTCTTCCAGCTGCCCGCGATCCCGTTGCTCCATGAACTGCAGCACTTGCTGACCGAAGCGCATCAAGGTCTGCACCGCGTTTTGCGACGAGGCCAGCATCGTACGGAAACGGTAGTGTGGAATGTTCAACCAGCCACCGGCGCTGCGCGAAGCGCCCGATGAGCCCCCGGCCTGGGCACGGAGCAAATCCAGTGGATTGGTTGGCGATGCGAACAAAGGCAGCAACATCGGCTTGCCATCGATGGTCAGGTTGTTCGCCATGTTCGACACGCATTGTTCGATATGCCGCCACAGGTCGAGCAGCATCTCGTTAGTGGCTGGACGGAACTCGTCGAGTTCAAGGCCTGCCAGCTGCGGCGTTCCCACCACCCGTTCGGGCAGGCTCGCCACATTGACCTCAAAACTGCGTTCGAACATCTCAAAGCTGGAAAGGCCGCGCGCTCCGCTTGAATTGAGAATTTCTGCTACCGACTTCGGCACCCAATGGCTCATGGGCGCGACATCGGGTTTAGGGCCCAACAGCGCCAGTGCTCGCTCGTACAGCAACTTGGCCGCCACCAGATCGTCCCGGGTCAAGCGCCGGTAAAGCGAGTCGGCGTGGGCGAGAATGCAGCGCACGTAACCGGTGAAGATGGTCTTGCGATAAATGACCGGGCAGGCGTAAGCCATCGCATCGGGGTCCACCAGGTTGTCGGCTTCGGCACCGGCGTACCCAGGTTCAAGCAATGGCCGGCAGTACCAGTGCCCCTCCTCGACCAGCAGGTCTTTGTCACGTTTGTTTTGTGGATCGAACAGGTAGTGAAACCAGCGTTGGGACTCCAGATAGTTACGTTCCTCACACAACCGATGGGCGATCAGGAACGGCAGATGGAAGAACAACTCCCAGTAAAAAACCCCGTGGGCACTCCTGAAGTCCATCTTTTCCGACGCATAACTGCCCGCCGAAGCAACTGGCTTTGGCTCAAGACTATTCTGGGTTTGCCAGGACAGCAGTTCGTCAATCGACACTGCCACTTTCGACTTCAACACCGGCCCGAAGGGTGAGTTGAGACGAACCCAGGACAAGTTAGTCAACTTCAGCGATCTCAAATCCAGAAACTGCGCACCTGTAACCTGCGTGTCGAGCCGGGGCAATTCACTGGCCGTTGGCGCCTGATTGATGGTGATGTCGTACTTGTCGCGCCCTCGATTCCCGCTGTCATCGCCCCAGGTCACGCTCAATGTCTTGCCTTTGGGGTCACCCTGCCATGTGTAGTCGAGCCAGCCAGAGGCGTACCAATGCTCCAGGTCGAAGGCGAAATCCTGAGCCTTGAGTTGAGTGCTGCCATCGAACAATTTCAAGCCGAAGCTGAGGTGTTGCGGTTGTGCGTTGACTGAGAGCTTGTTGACCGATTGGTTGAATCGGGCTAGACCCAGGTTGGTGTTTATCGACATTCCGGCACCACTGAACGCTTCGTCAGGCCTCCTGAGGGCCAACTGCTCAAGTTGGTATTGAGATAGCTCGATGTCTTTTGTTGCCCGGGACCAACCGCCGCCGTTATCAGAAAACTCCGATGGCTCGATCCCCCCCAGCACCGACTCTTGCATTGCCAGATCCTTGAACAGCAATTCGACGCGCATTTGTTTGGAGTGGAGTTGCGCATAACAGCTCAACAGAATCGTTGAGGGGCCGTAATACGAAATCTCGAAATAGGCCGAAACATCACCAAACTGATGCCTGGAGAGCAGAACAATTTCCTTCAAATCGAAATCAAGCCTTGAAGCCTGGCACACACCTTGAACTTGCAGGCGATTTTGAATGACGCCCTTGTCATCCAGTTGACTGCTGAAATTGAGATTGACGCCCAGCGTGCCACTCAGGTCGCCTTCAATGGTTCCGCCACTGGCCGGCGCGCGGAGTGTTCTGTTGAGCGCTGCGTATTCATCTCGAGTGACTTTGTGTTGCAACGATCGTTGGTCCTTGAAGCGGCCGCCGGTCCAGCTCTGTAACGTTGCGACCTTGACCGGTTGTGGCTGCAAATAGGCATCCACACAGGCAAACAACCAGCCCGGCACGGTGTCATCGCGCCACGTTTGCACGCCTGGTGCCGCGTCGAGCGAGGTGAAAGCCACGGCCAGCCAGTCGTCGATGTCCTTGTTGGGGCCTTCGACCGTTACTGCCACCAGGCGCATGGCCTCTTTATTCAGAACGGCAAACTCTTCCTTGCGCAAGCTGACCGGTGTCGACCAGATGCCGTTCAACCCCAACCACGACAACTTGGCCTCCACGGCCCAGGCACCGGGTTTGGTGACGATGCCGTCCTTGTCCTTTTCATCCTTGGCCTGCTCGCCTTCGATGTAAACCAGGCTCAACCGCCCGCCGAACACCACCGGGCGTACCGCCAGCACCTCGAGCCCAGCGGGCAGCAACAACTCCTCCCATTCGCTCCAGCCGGCAGGGTTGAGGTAATCCTGGTCTTTGTTTTTCTCGTTGATATGTACTTGAACCTTGCGCCAATAGTAGGAATAAGGCTGCTCCGTTTGCCGGCCGATAAAGTAGTAGTGGGTATTCGTGAAGGTTGGTTCTTGCGGCTTGGTCAAGGGTTTGTCAGTGCTGTCGATATAAGCGGATATCAACTTAAGGTTGCAGATTTTTTCGAACTTGCCCAAGTGTTCATAAAGCGCAGCCTGCACCGATGCATCGCTGATGCGGGCCTGGGACAGGTTGTTTTCGAGATCGATGAATGACTTGGTTTTTTTCAGGCGCAACCCCGGAGAAATGTAGTTTTCCGGATAGTCCTCAAGCATTTGATAACCGGCCCAGTCGCTGATGTTGCACAGGCGCTTGTGCCAGTACTCCAACTCGTCCGCGCTGAATCTGTCGCTGTAGCCGGGCTCCATCTTCGAATAGATTCGCCCCAGATAGCGCTGCAAACAGGCAATCGCTTCGGCCAGCGGCGAAGTGTCGACCTTGGCGGTCATCTGCGTATCCATCAGCAGATACTGTTGCACGTCGTCGATGGTCGTCAGATTGAACGGCTGCTCACGACCCTGATCCTGGGAAGGGGCGACGTGACTGCGGTAGTAATCCACCAACGCACTACGACGCCGCTCTGCCAGTGCTCCGATAACGGGTTTGTTCATCGCAACTCTCCTTTGACGCCGTCATGATTTGCAAGACAGCACTGCTGTACCAGCCCGAACTTGTTTTTGTAGTTGACCACCCAAAGCAATGGGTTACTTTTCGGGCGTTTTGGGATGAAGAGTTGGGTCAGCGACCACCTCAATGGGATAGTTGTCGCTGCCGTATCCTGATGGCTTATCCCCGTCAAACAAACGGGCGGTGAGACGATAGGTGTCCGGTGTGACTATCTCCTCGGCCTCAACCACCCACCAACCGTCAGGCTGAACCGTACTGGTACCGTAAACCGTTCCGAGGCCAGCTTTCTGCACCTCGATCCTGGTCCCTGGTCGACCAAATCCACTAATCAGCGGTTTCGGACCAACCGGAGCACCCATCGGCGGTAACTGGATTTGAGGGGGCGCAAACAACGAGACATCCACGGTCACAGATACATCCGGCGCCCAGCACACCGCTCCATCCACAGCTAATTGCTTGATTGACAAGACACATGCACCTGCCGCTTGCGCCTGCGGTAGCTGAACACTCCATCGCCCTTGAGCATCGACCCGGGTTTGCGCCCGATAGGGCAAGTGCTTACCGATGAAAACCTGAATGGTCCCCGCAGGTGCACCCGTCCCGCCGACCACCATCTGTTGCTCGACTGTTGCGTCGGGCAAAGGGTGCTGCAGAGCAGGTGCCTCGGAATCCAAATACCCCTTCAACACCAACGACTGGTCAACCCTGTTGCACAACCAGGTCAATTCGAATTCGCCGCTGCGCAGGTTCGCGCAATCGATGGTCCAGCTCATGGTGTCGCCGACCACCTCGGTGTAGGCCCCGGTCAAGGGGGCGAATGTCATCCCCATCGCCTTGGCGGAGAACGCGCCGCTCCAGCCCAACGCGGCCCGTGCGCCTGTGAGATCGAGGTTGGTTACTGGCGTGAGCTCAAGCCGGTACTTGTGTCCGCGGAAGAAGGTCAGCGCCCCGTTCGGCTCAATCGTTTCCTCGACAGGGGTGCCGGTGATGTCGATCAGCTTGATGCTCCACTTCAGGGGTTCGACCACTTCAAGATTGAACGTCTTTGAACCGCTGACACCGGTTGCCGTTACGGTGTATTCGCCGGACTTGTCGGCAAGGAAAGGAAAGGTCGAACGGCCTTTGGCATCAGTAATCACGGGTACGCCAGGCAGATCACCCTCTGGGCCATACACCTGCCAGGAAATCGGATACCGCGCAATCGGCCGGGCATCGTTGTTGGCGGTCTCCCGGACCTCGACCCACAGCAGGCTTGGCCGGTCAGATCCTGCCACCGGCAACAGATAATCAGCCGCTCTCCCGTGAATCACCGCACCGGCGGCCACATCGAGATCCAGCGTCATGCTGCCACCAGCGACAGTGGCCTTGAATACAACCGGACCTTCGGCAATCGTGGCGACTTCGCACCTTGCTTCGCCATTCTCGTTGGTTTCGCTGGAAGGAAGCGCTGCCTCGCCCTGAAGCCAGTTGACCGGCACCTTCGCGAGCGGACGACCATCCAGGCCGACGACCTTGCAACGCAGCAGCAGGGGAAGCCCCGCCACAGCGGGTGAAACCGCCTCCAACACACTGATGCGTGGCCGATCGACGAACTTCATTCCTTTAATCGTGAGCACGTCCTTGTCCGCATATTGCGCGGTCACTTCGATGTTGTTTTCCGCTGAGCGGCTACGCAGCCGGGTGCGGGCAATACCGTCCTTATTGGTGTAAGACACCACCGGATCCAGGTGTCCGGCCGTACACCCCCAGCGGATGGGACGGTCGGCGGCAAAATTGTCGAAGCTGTCAACCAGCCTGACTTGCAATTCCAGGTATTCGAGGTCACCGGCCAGTTTGTCGTCAAACGGAGGTCTGCTGGTACTACTGTTCAGGTACTTGATCGACTCTTCGTGACAGTCGATCAAGATCGGCTCCGCATATACCCGCTGCCCCAAACCATAACGAGCGATCACAGTGGCCAGGCCCATCCAGCTACCGGCCTTGAAACGCACACTGGCGCGCCCTTCGTGGTCAGTGATCGACTCCAGATCCTGCAGGCCGCTGCGCGCGCATTCCCAGGTCACGGTGATGTTGGACAATGGCTCGTTCTGAAAATCCCGCAACGTGACCTCGACCCTGGAATACTCGCCCGGCGCGTTGCAGATCAGTTGTTGGTCGGAGACGGTCATGCTGCCCGCCACACTTTGCCCGACTTCGCCGAACTCCAGCGCCTTGCTCTGGATTGCCGACTCGGAAAGGCATTGCAGGGCATGCTCAGCTGCCTGACGACAACTGACGACATCACTTTCCGGACTGAGTGCTCCCAATGTCAGAATGGCATTGGCATCCAGGCCGGTCTTTACCGCAAAGCCCCGTGCGCGAATAACGAAATCGAGCTGGGACAATTCGCGAATCAAGGGTTTCTCGGGAGCCAGGTAGTTTGCGCACTCCAGGACTTCCTTGATCCCCCATTTAAGTGCCTGCGCCAATGAATTCGCGGCAGCGTCGCGAATCATCCGCAGGTCTTCCGGAGTCAGTTGAGCCGGAAGGTCATTCACCAGTTTCAGGTACGCCAGCAGCTTCTCGGCCGGCTCCTCGGTGTGCACGACAGCCCGACCGTAAATAGTCAGCAGGTAGAACGAGTTGAGGGTCAGTTCTTCGATTTGCCGCAGCCCAAACCAGCGCCAGTGCTCCTGGGTGGTAAGGGTAGTCAACATCGCCGAGCTCAACGATAGCTTTTTCACTACTGCAGTGCGCCGGACCAAGTGAGCCAACACTTTCAGAATGTCGTCACCGAGTTCAATGGTCGGTTGGGCCATCGTCCCGGCGCCCAACACTCGCATGGTTTCGTTGAGCAACAGGTAGGCCCCGCCCGACTCGACCCAGCGCAAAACCACCAGGGTAAGGTCCTGCGCAATGTTCAGATAAACCGACAGGCTTTCCTGCACCACCGCGCTCTGCGCCGCTCGAGTTTGCAGGAGTATGGCCAGAATCGTGGCCTTGACCCGTTCGACCTGGGTGACATCAATTTTCGCCAGCTCGACGGCACCTTCAATTTCACCCTTGGCGAAGTTTTCGTAGGCCTCTTCATCGTCGGCATGGCCGCTGAGTACCAATCCCTTCTCGTCCACCAATTGATCCAGTAGCGTCAGCCAGTCGCTGCCGACGGCGAGCGGCGGAACCCCCGCCCCCAGCAGCGCCTCCTCTCTCAACCGGGTCGGTTCCAGCCGCTTGCGCAGTTCCTGCAACAATGCCAGCTCTGCTTCCGAGGCCACGACCGGAACCACAACCGGTGCCACGTGTTGCACCAGCCAGATCACCTCCAGGTCGTTATCGCGGCACCATTGGATACAGGAATGCACCGCATGCAGCACATTCAACACGTCGGCCTTGGGAATAGTCCGGTAATTGCTAATACGCGGCGCGCCCAGCAGTTCACGCAACCAATCACTGCCACTAGGGCTCATGGTCTCCAGCAGGGCCGCCAGTTCGATAGACGTGATACCGCAGAACGAGGCCAGCCGCACCAGCCGGTACAGGCTCGAAAGAATCGGCAAACTGCGCGTCAGTTCGCTGCGCAGGCCATAGCATTCCGCGACGACCCGGGCAAGATAACGCCAGGTTTCCAGGTTAATACCCAAGCCACTGCAAATCTGGTCGACCGTGCGCCGGTCGATCTCGGTTTGTGGGTGAATGGCAAAAGCACCACCATCGAGTTGAAGTGGTATTTCGAACAACGACTGGGCGTTGAACACACGATCAAACTGGGACTTTTTCTCGCCCCGGCCAAACGCGCTCATTTCGTCGATCAGCGCTGAAAAATCTTCCGCCGTACAGTTGTAGTGGCGGCGAAACTCCTGAAATAGACCAATGGCCCTCAGGGTGTTGCCGCTGATTTTGTAGGAATGAGTAACAGATAACTCTTCGGGCTCATCTCCAACCGGGGCGCGTTGTTCGGCGCGTATGGCCGCAATCACCAGGCGATCGCATTCGTCGTAGGGCAAATCGATGCGCCGTGCCAGACGAAGCATCCGGTTGATCAGGTCGAATCGGCGTTTGGTCGCGTTAGCGAGGGTTCTCTCTATCTCGTCTGTCCCGGATTCGGTGATCCCGATCGCAGGTTGATTACCATCGGCATTGATGAATACCGAGCCAAACATTGCCGGCGTCGGCGCAGCAAGTTTTGACTTTGTCAGGTTAGGAGATACCGTGGGCGCGTAGCGCTCTATCGACAGCAGGCTGGCCAGACTGTCTGCGTCGATCGAGGTGTGGGTGCAGAACTTCACCACATCCTGCAATTCTTCGTAGGTCGCACCGAAGTTTTTCTGGAAGAACTGCTCATTGGTGGTTTCCGGGTCGGCATCAATACGGCCCGTGCGAGGATCTATTCGCGGGTTTGATTCAGCGCTCTGCGATACAGCATTAAATGTGAAGCGGTCCTCCAGCAATATCGCCTGCATCGCCGGCCCAAGTCCGCTGGCCTGGCGCATCGCGATATCCGAACGGTTTCCGTGAGCACCTGGATTCTTGAAATAAGGAGAATCCGGGTCCGCAATACGTACAACGTCGCCCAGGGACAAATCGTTTTGTTTGAGCACGTAGTCCCACTGTTCCTGGTACCACTCGAACGGCAGCGTGGTCATGGGGTAACGGGTGTTGAGCAGTCGATCATCCACCACGTCATTTTCCAGTCCCGTGGCAGCGGCATGATTTTCGATGATGCGGTCGAGCACCTCATTGACCAGCACCACGGTCGGAGAAATGCGATAGGCCATTTCCGGGTTGATCACGCGCGTGGCCAGGTCAGGGCGCCGCTCCTCCAACAATATTTTTTGACCGCCGCTTGCTTCACGCTCTTCCAGCTGAAGGGCCTTTTGGTACAGCTCAACGAAATAGGCAGCAGGCGAATCATTGGCATCCAGGCTGCCCACCGGCGTGGTATTGCCCCATGCCAACTTGAACAAACGGTGGTAGTCGGGCCCATCGGCCGACGAGCGAATGCCGGTTTCATGCAACGGATTGCGCGGTGTATGGCGGGTCAATCGATGGCAGCGGTACTGCCGCGCAAGGTGCACCAACACGCTGTTGGCTTTATCCAGCAGGATGCTTGCCTCAGCCTCGGAAACCTCAAAGGTATTCATCAACCCCTGTCGGCCCATCTTCACCAGCCGCAGGATAGACCCACCTTCTTCCATGAATAGTTGACCACCGGGCAATGTGTCTGAGCGCTGGGTGCCAAGGGTCAGTTTGAACAGCTGTGAAAGCGGCGAATTGTGGGCGTCCTGATTCATGCTGACTCTCCGGGCAGTCGGTGACGATGTGCTTGAGATAGAGATTTACGCTAGAGCAGCGATATCAACACCTGTGATAAATGACAGTTACGACGAACGGTACACAGTCACACATCATTAAAAGCGCGGAACACCTCGGCAACACCTCAGCGAGTCAGAGGCGGAGTCAGCACATAAAATTCATCGATGAAGACCCAATCCGATTCAGCCTCTCTTGAATCTTCGGACCATTCTGCTCGGGTATCCAATTTATGCGGTCCCGGGCTCATCGCAAGTGAATACGGACTCAAAGGTGCGCCTTTAAGCCCCTGCGGGCCGTGCCAGTAAAAGTCGATTCTGAACCAGTTTGCGGCATAGTGGCCACCCTCGCCGCGGATGATCTCAACGGTGAGAGGCGAGTAATAATGCCCGCCACTCTTGGGGCTCCTGACGATGGGCTTACTGATATCAATCAAGTCGTCTGGACGATTTACCATTTTCAGATCTCCGGGAATGAACGGTCAGTTGTTCACGGAGCTATTGCTACATTACTTTCCGGAGACAAACACCTGTAATAAATGACAGTTCAGATGATTGGCATGCTGATCAGAGACAGGATGGATTGAGAAATTGCTCTCGACATTGACCTGTAGAACAACGACTTGCGGGCAATGACAGCAATGAAATCGCCATCGCCAGCAAGTTGTTTTCCTGCAGATACAAAGAAATTCAGGCCGAAGCCGGCAACGACTGAAAACTGAAGTACTGCTTCAACGCCTCCACCAATTGCCCATACTCCGGCGGTGCCCGTTGCAGGCTGAAACCGGCGTCGTAATATTGGGGGGTCGCGTCTTCGTGGCACCACAGGCAACAGGCCTGCAGGTCGATGATCCGCTGGCCGCCTTCGGTGGCTGGAATTTTCAGGCGCAGGTTGAAGTCCGCGCCGATCATCATCGGCAGCTGGCTGATCAGCATCAGCCCGTCTTCGGAGACATTGCCCAGGTAACCGATGGGTTTGCCGGTGATACCGTTGAACACTTTCAAGAAATACGGCAGTTGATGCCGCTCGATTCGGCGGTCGGTGAACATGTGCGTTTTCGCTATGCAAGGCTCTTAAGCAGAGCCGCACTAATGCTTCGGAACGGGTGCGCATTGAATAGTGGCCCGCTCTCCCCGTTCCCGGTGCGCCAATCCTTACGGCGCTGAGTCCTGCTTATGCCGGTCACAGGTGTTGCCCCGGTTCAGAGACAAGGCTCTAAAACCGGTTCCTTGGACTATAGCTCACCACCGCCGGGGAGCCAGCGAGGGAATGCGCGCCTGCCATCAGAACTGCGTCGGTTTTACCGCCGCGGCACTGCGCAGCGGGTAGTGGCCCAGGCTCTGCAAGGTTTCCAGGCGGGCGCGGGCGCGGTAGGCGTATTCGCTTTGCGGATAGGAGGCAATAATGAACTGGTAGGTCTGGGCCGCGTCGATAAACATCTTCTGCCGCTCCAGGCACTGGCCGCGCATCATCGACACTTCCGGCCACACGTAAGGCCTCGCGCGGCTGTCGCGTTCGACCTTGGACAGTTCGAGCATCACCTGCTCGCAATTGCCCCGGTCATAGGCGCTGTAGGCATTGTTCAAGTGATGGTTCATTGCCCAACGGGTGCAGCCCGTGGCACTGAGGGCGCCGACGGCAAGGGCAGCAATGAGTACGAATCGCATGGGGATCTCCTGTCTTGAACGCTGTATCGACCCGTGGGCGAAAATCTTCAGGCTCGGGTTAAACGTTGTCAGGTTCAATAAAGAAAGCTTTAAGTAGTGCAAACGAACAATGACTACAACTTCGGAGCATAGTAGCCTCACTCAGCGCTTGAACTCAGGAGTCTTTGCATGTCCGTCCGTCGTACCAAAATCGTCGCCACCCTTGGCCCGGCCAGTAACTCGCCGGAAGTTCTCGAACAGCTGATTCTGGCTGGCCTGGACGTCGCCCGCCTGAACTTCTCCCACGGCACCCCCGACGAGCACAAGGCTCGCGCGAAGCTGGTGCGTGACCTCGCTGCCAAGCACGGCCGCTTCGTCGCCCTGCTGGGTGACCTGCAAGGCCCGAAAATCCGTATCGCCAAATTCGCCAACAAGAAGATCGAGCTGAAGATCGGTGATCAATTCACCTTCTCCACCAGCCATCCCCTGACCGAAGGCAACCAGCAAGTGGTCGGCATCGACTACCCGGACCTGGTCAAGGACTGCGGCGTGGGCGACGAGCTGCTGCTCGACGACGGTCGCGTGGTGATGCGCGTCGATACCGCCACGGCCACCGAACTGAACTGCACCGTGACCATCGGCGGCCCGTTGTCCGACCACAAAGGCATCAACCGTCGCGGTGGCGGCCTGACCGCTCCGGCCCTGACTGAAAAAGACAAGGCTGACATCAAGCTCGCTGCGGAAATGGAAGTCGACTACCTCGCGGTGTCCTTCCCGCGTGACGCCGCCGACATGGAATACGCCCGTCAACTGCGCGACGAAGCCGGCGGCACTGCCTGGCTGGTGGCGAAGATCGAACGCGCCGAAGCCGTGGCCGATGACGAAACCCTCGACGGCCTGATCAAGGCCTCCGACGCGGTGATGGTTGCCCGTGGTGACCTGGGTGTGGAAATCGGCGACGCCGAACTGGTGGGCATCCAGAAGAAGATCATTCTGCACGCTCGCCGCCACAACAAGGCGGTGATCGTCGCGACCCAGATGATGGAGTCGATGATCCAGAACCCGATGCCGACCCGCGCCGAAGTGTCCGACGTGGCCAACGCCGTGCTCGACTACACCGACGCCGTGATGCTCTCGGCCGAAAGTGCCGCAGGCCTGTACCCGCTGGAAGCCGTTCAGGCCATGGCGCGTATCTGTGTCGGCGCCGAAAAGCACCCGACCAGCAAGACCTCCAGCCACCGCATCGGCAAGGAGTTCCAGCGCTGCGACGAGAGCATTGCGCTGGCGACCATGTACACCGCCAACCACTTCCCGGGCGTGAAGGCGATCATCGCCCTGACCGAAAGTGGCTACACCCCGCTGATCATGTCGCGTATCCGTTCCTCGGTGCCGATCTACGCGTTCACCCCGCACCGCGAAGCCCAGGCTCGCGCGGCGATGTTCCGTGGCGTGTACACCATCCCGTTCGACCCGGCTTCGCTGGCGCCGAATGAAGTCAGCCAGAAGGCAATCGACGAGCTGGTCAAGCGCGGTGTAGTACAGAAAGGCGACTGGGTCATCCTGACCAAGGGCGACAGCTACCACACCACCGGCGGCACCAACGGCATGAAGATCCTGCACGTTGGCGATCCGATGGTCTGAGTGACTGGTTGCTGAAAAACAAAAGCCCCGCCATGTGAATGGCGGGGCTTTTTGGTTTTTGACTCTGAAAAAATTGTTGTCTTGGCCGGCCTCATCGCGGGCAAGCCCGCTCCCACAGGATTTGTGTTGAACTTCGATTCGTGGACACCTGCAATCCTTGTGGGAGCGGGCTTGCCCGCGATGAGGCCAGTCCAGTCAGCGAAAAACTCAATGCCGCTTAATGAACCCGGTCAACGCCGCCAAGGCTTCCGGCGAACGCAACCGCTGGGTGAACAATGCCCCCTCTTCTTCAATCACCTTACGCAACAGCTCCCGATCCGGCGCTTTCATCAGTTGCTTGCTGATCCGCACCGCTTCCGGCGGCAGCGACTCAAAGCGCAAGGCCATCTCCCGCCCCTTGGCCAGGGCCTCTTCGCCACTGCCCAAGGCTTCATTGGCAATGCCCCAGGCAGCCGCCTGCTCACCGCTGAAACCTTCACCCAGCAGCAACAGCTCCGCCGCTTTAGCCTGCCCGAGCAGGCGCGGCAGGGTCAGGCTGGAACCGAACTCAGGGCACAAGCCGAGATTGACGAACGGCATGCGCAGGCGCGCATCGCGGCTGACGTAGACCAGATCACAATGCAGCAGCATCGTCGTGCCAATGCCCACCGCGGCCCCGGCCACGGCGGCGATCACCGGTTTGCGGCATTCGAGCAGGTTGAGCATGAACTGGAACACCGGGCTGTCGAGGCTGGTCGGCGGTTGCTGGATGAAGTCGGCGATGTCATTGCCGGCGGTGAAGCATTCGGCAGAACCGCTGATCAGTACGGCATTGATCTCGGGGTCGCTGTCGGCCCGTTTCAACGCCTCGGCCAGTTGGCTGTACATGGCGCGGGTCAGGGCGTTTTTCTTGTCCGGGCGATTCAGGCGCAGGGTCAACAGGCCGCGTTCGCGTTCAACTTGGATGGCATCGGTCATGGCAGGTCTCGCGTCTGAAAAGTCAGCGCTCAACCACGGGGCAGGAACACATCGGCCAGCAGTTGATTGCGCGGCAATCCCGCCAGGTACAGGCGCCGGGCAAAGGCATCGACACTGTCGGGGGCTCCGCAGAGTAAGGCCAGGGTTTGCCGGGAAACAAGCCGCAGTTGCGCCAAAGCCGCTGGCAACTCGGCCGGGGTCCAGAGTTCGACACTCAGGTTCGGACGGCTGGCGACCATGGCCTGCAGAGGCTTGGCCAGGTAGTGCTCATCGGCATCATGGGCCAGGTGGATGACACGGATGGCACCCTGGTGATCCTGGCGCAGCGCTTCGCGCAACACACCAAACAACGGCCCCAACCCGGTGCCGGCCGCCAGCAACCACAATGGCCGGACGTGCCAGTCCGGATCGTAATGCAAGGCACCTCCGCGCAATTCACCGAGGCGAATCGGATCGCCGATGCGCATTTGCCGGGCGGTATCGCTGAATTCCCCGGGCTGGCGGCAATCGAGATGAAACTCGAGAAAACGGTCTTCCTGCGGCAGACTGGCGAGGGAATACGGCCGTGCCACATTGCCCGCCCACAACACCAGGTGCTGGCCGGCGCTGTAGCGCAGCGGTCGCTGCGCGATCACCCGCAAGCGCAACACCGTGGTGCTCAGCCAATCGACGGCGGCGACCTCGGCCGGTTGACCATCGACCTGCGGGTCGAAAGCATGCACCTGCAAGTCCTCGACCACCTGGCACTGGCACGCCAGGCGCCAACCCTGTTCTCGCTGCTGCGCACTCAGGGCATCCGGCCGGCTGTCGCTCGGCAGGCCGCGCACACACTGCACCAGGCACGCATGGCAACTGCCGGCGCGGCAACTGTAAGGCACCGGCACGCCGTTCTGATTCAACGCGTCGAGCAGATTGCTGCCCGCCGCTACCGACCAGTGGCGCTCGCCAACCCGCAGTTCAGGCATCGACGTTCTCCCACGCCGCCGCGCATCGGTTGCGGCCGTCACGCTTGGCACGATAGAGCGCCTGATCGGCCCGCTGCAGCGCGTCATCGAGGTCGCAGCCCAGTTCCAGCAGGGTCATGCCGGCGGACAGGCTGAGATTGCGCACATTCAGACCGATCAATTCGACATCGGTGAAGGCGATGCGCAGCCGTTCGCAGCACGAAGTCAGACTGTCGGCATCGCAATCGGGCAGCAGCACCACGAATTCTTCGCCGCCGTAGCGAGCCAGAACATCGCTGTCACGCAGGCACGCCGTGGCAACGCCGGCAAAGGCTTGCAGCACCTGATCGCCGGCGGCATGCCCGTGCAGATCGTTGATGCGCTTGAAATGGTCGAGGTCGATCAGCGCCAGGCCATGCACGACACCGGCTTCCATGGCGTTCAACTCGCGGGAAGCCAGGCGCAGGAAATGCCGGCGATTGAACAGGCCTGTGAGTTCGTCGGTGGCCACCAGGTCTTCGAGCTGGCGCATCATCCCGCGCAAGGTGTCCTGGTGCGCCTGCAGGGCAAAACGCCGCTGACGCATGCGTTGTCGCGAAGCCTGGACGTAGCGAGCATACAACACCAGCCACACCAGCACGATGAACAGCACGCAGACCTGCAACACAGCCATGGCCGGGTCGGGCAACTGGAAGTGGTAACCCTCCCACAGGGTGATCGCGCTAAAGCTGAAGAACACCAGCAATGCGCATCGCACAAAGGACCGGCGTGACAGATGGAACAGGCCGAACAGCAGGATAAGGACGTAAAACACCAGGAACGCACCCCGGGCTTCGTCCAGATGGGCGATCAACCAGGTTTGCCAGCCAAGCCCCAACAACACTTGCGCCTCGGTCAGGCTGGGGTCGGCGAAACGCAGGTTGCAGCCGCTGTAGAACACCGCGAACAGGATGGCCTGGCTGGTCACGACCAGTGCGCTGCCGATGGCGACACTGGCCAGCGGCGCGTCGTAGTGACCAGTAAAAAACGCCAGCCACAGCAACAGCAATGCCAGGGCATAGGTGCCGGCCGCGAGGGCGAAACGTTTGAGTAACAGGCGCTGGATGGCGTTATGGGTCAATCGTTGACTCACCAAATGAAAGGAGACTGACAGAGCGTCCTACTCTACAGACCGTATGTCACTTTAGTGGCGTGGCCGATAAATGACCATTCAATTTTCGGCACACCGAAACCACACCGCTTTCCCCCCTGTAGGAGCTGCCGCAGGCTGCGATCTTTTGATTTTGTTTTTAAGATCAGGATCAAAAGATCGCAGCCTGCGGCAGCTCCTACAGGGGCGGGGTACGACAATGAGACCAAGGTTTGACCACTGGCGCGTGTGCCGCTCAACGAGGCGCGGTATACTGCCGCGCCTTTTTAGCGTCGCGCCAGCATGCCCGGCGTGCCTTGAAAGGTGCTTGCAACCGACCGATGCACCCAAGCTGCAAGCACCTTATTGAATGTTCCCGTCTTTTAGAGGAGCGCGACTCATGACCGTGATCAAGCAAGACGACCTGATTCAGAGCGTTGCCGACGCCCTGCAGTTCATTTCCTACTACCACCCCGTGGATTTCATCCAGGCGATGCACGAAGCCTACCTGCGCGAAGAATCGCCAGCGGCCCGTGACTCGATGGCGCAGATCCTGATCAACTCGCGCATGTGCGCCACTGGCCACCGCCCGATCTGCCAGGACACCGGCATCGTCACCGTGTTTGTCCGTGTCGGCATGGACGTGCGCTGGGATGGCGCCACCATGGGCCTGGACGACATGATCAACGAAGGCGTGCGTCGCGCCTACAACCTGCCGGAAAACGTCCTGCGTGCTTCGATCCTCGCCGACCCGGCGGGTGCTCGCAAGAACACCAAGGACAACACCCCGGCCGTCATCCACTACTCCATCGTTCCGGGTAACACCGTGGAAGTGGACGTGGCGGCCAAGGGCGGCGGTTCCGAGAACAAGTCGAAGATGGCCATGCTCAACCCGTCCGACTCGATCGTCGACTGGGTGCTCAAGACCGTTCCGACCATGGGCGCCGGCTGGTGCCCACCGGGCATGCTCGGCATCGGCATCGGCGGCACCGCCGAGAAAGCCGCCGTCATGGCCAAGGAAGTGTTGATGGAATCCATTGACATTCACGAGCTGAAAGCTCGCGGCCCGCAGAACCGCATCGAAGAAATGCGCCTGGAGCTGTTCGAGAAGGTCAACCAGTTGGGCATCGGCGCCCAGGGCCTCGGTGGCCTGACCACCGTGCTCGACGTGAAGATCATGGACTACCCGACCCACGCTGCGTCCCTGCCGGTGTGCATGATCCCGAACTGCGCCGCCACCCGTCACGCGCACTTCGTGCTCGACGGTTCCGGCCCGGCTTCGCTGGAAGCGCCACCGCTGGACGCCTACCCGGAAATCGTCTGGGAAGCCGGCCCGTCGGCCCGTCGCGTCAACCTCGACACCCTGACCCCGGAAGACGTGCAGAGCTGGAAGCCGGGCGAAACCGTCCTGCTCAACGGCAAGATGCTCACCGGTCGCGACGCTGCGCACAAGCGCATGGTCGAGATGCTGAACAAGGGCGAAACCCTGCCGGTGGACCTCAAAGGTCGCTTCATCTACTACGTCGGCCCGGTCGATCCGGTCGGTGACGAAGTGGTTGGCCCGGCAGGTCCTACCACCGCGACGCGGATGGACAAGTTCACCCGCCAGATCCTCGAGCAGACCGGTTTGCTGGGCATGATCGGCAAATCCGAGCGCGGCCCGACCGCGATCGACGCGATCAAGGACAGCAAGGCCGTGTACCTGATGGCCGTCGGCGGTGCCGCTTACCTGGTCGCCCAGGCGATCAAGAAGTCCAAGGTGCTGGCGTTTGCCGAACTGGGCATGGAAGCGATCTACGAGTTCGAGGTCAAGGACATGCCGGTGACCGTAGCGGTCGACAGCAAGGGCGAGTCCGTACACATCACAGGTCCTGCCATCTGGCAGAAAAAGATCAGTGAAAGCCTGGCGGTGGAAGTGCAGTAAGCACTGGCAGGACACAATAAGAACCGGTCTGCCAGCAATGCCAGACCGGTTTTTTTACGCCTGATGAAAAGTAATCGAAGGCTGAAACCTGCGCACCCTTTGTTCTAAAAAATTCGGGCCGACCTGTCAGATATGACAGGTTACAGCCACCAGTGTCGCTGATAGCTTGAAAGCACTCGATGCATTCTCTGTCACGGCGGACACTTCCATGGCGAACGAACAACAGGGTTCCCTCGAAATCAACGCCCCCGCCCTCCCCAAAGGCGGCGGTGCCATCCAGAGCATCGGCAAGGGCTGGGGCGGTGTGGGCACCACCGGTGCCGCATCACTGGAGTTACCCCTGCCGATCAGCAAGGCCCCCAACCGCGACCTGGTCCCGGCCCTAAGCCTGGGTTATAGCAGCGACGTCGGCAACAGCCCGTTCGGCATCGGCTGGCGCCTGACCACCAACGCCATCACCCTGCGCACCACCAAGGGCGTGCCGAAGTATGAAGGCAACGATCAGGTGGTCGGCCCCGGCGGTGACGTGTGGATGCCCGAGAGGAGTGACGATGGCCAGATCATTTCCAAAGTAGTGAACAAGCACCGCGTAGTGCGGCATTGGCCACGGATCGAAGGCGGGTTTGATCTGATTGAGCACTGGACCAGAGTTTTCGATCCGGACAAAGAGAAGGACGCTGCGAACCATCCTGATTACAACCCCGCCGGCTTCTGGCTGATCCATGGCGCCGACGGCAGCCTGCACTGCTACGGCAAAACCCAGGCCTCGCGCCGGGCCGATCCCACTGACAAATGCCATGTCGGGGTCTGGTTGATCGAAGAAAGCCTCAACCTGCGCGGCGAGCACGTTGTGTACGAATACAAGGCTGAAACCGACGCCCCCGTCGCTCCGCAATTTCGCGATTACCGTGCCCAGCGCTACCTGCACAAGGTTTTGTACGGCAATGCCCAGGCATCCGCCGACCTGTACTCCTGGAGCGCCGATGGCTGGAAAGACGTGCAATGGCATTTCCATTTGGTATTCGACTATGGCGAACGCAGCGCCGACCTCACACAAATACCGACCTTCGAGCCCACCGGTGAATGGCAGGTACGCAGCGACCCGTTCTGGAACTACGCCTACGGCTTCGAATTGGGTTCCCGGCGCCTGTGCCGTCAGGTCCTGATGTTTCATCAGTTCACCGAAGAGCTGGGTGACGATCCGGTGCTGGTCCAGCGCCTGTTGCTCGAACATCGCCCGAGCGCGCTGGGCTACAACCACCTGACCGCCGCGCACATCCAGGCCTATGACAATCAGGGGCAGATGGAAAGTCGCCCGCCCATGGAGTTTTTCTACAACCCGTTTGAACTCGATCCGCAGCGCCAGGGTTACAGCCAGTTCCCCCAGATGCCGGGGCTCAATGACGGCCAGCGTTATCAACTGGTGGACTTGTATGGCGAAGGCATTCCGGGCGTGCTGCTGCGCAGTGACAAGGCCTGGTACTACCGCGAACCGCTGCGTGCCGACAGTGGCGGCAATGACGTGAGCTACGGCGACTGGGCGTTGTTGCCCGGCATTCCCGTGGCCGATAGCAGCAAACCGATTCGCCAGTCATTGAGCGACCTGACCGGCGACGGCAAGCTCGACTGGGTGATCGCCCGTCCCGGCATGTCCGGGTTTTTCACCCTCAATCCGGACCGAAGTTGGTCGAACTTCGTGGCCTATGCTGCGTTTCCCTCGGAGTTTTTTCATCCCGATGCGCAATTGGCTGACCTGGTGGGCGATGGTCTGACGGATCTGGCGTTGATCGGTCCACGCAGCGTGCGTCTGTATTCAAGCCGTCGTGCATTCGGGTTCAGTCAAGGGGCCAACTTCCCTCGCGGCAAAGACGATGACTCGCTACCCCTGTTGAGCAGTACCCAGACCGAACTGGTGGCTTTCAGCGATCCACTGGGCAGCGCGACACAACACTTGATTCGCATCCGCCACAACGAAGTCAAATGCTGGCCGAATCTGGGGCATGGAAAATTCGGCAAGGGCTTCGTCCTTTGTGGGCTGAAATTCCCATATGCCGAGTTCGATTCGTCGCGGGTGCGGCTGGCGGACCTGGACGGTTCGGGCGCGGTTGACCTGATCTACCTGGAGTCCGACGGTTTCCGGGTCTACATGAATCACGCCGGTGAAGGCTTCGAAGAGAATTATGTAAAAGTGCCATGGCCAAAAGATGTGCGTTACGACCGCTTCTGCCAGGTGAGCATCGCCGACCTCAACGGACTGGGTTGTTCCAGCCTGATCCTCACCGTACCCCACATGAAACCCGAGCACTGGCGCTACGATTTCGTCAGCGCCAAACCCTATCTGGTCAATGCCAGTCACAACAACATGGGCGCCGTGACGGGGGTGAGTTACCGTAGTTCGGCGCAGGAATGGCTGGACGAAAAAGCCGAGCTGATCGCCGCCGACAAAGCCCCGGTTTCGCACCTGCCGTTCGCCATGCACCTGGTCAGCCAGCAGACCCAACTGGATGAAATCACCGGCAACCGACTGACCCAGGGCTTCACCTATCGCCAGGGTTTCTACGACAGTTTCGAGCGTGAGTTCCGCGGTTTTGGCTTGTTGCTGCAAACCGATACCGAAGCGTCGGCGGTTGAACGCTCGAGCCCGGGTTTCACCGCACCGATCCTGAGCAAAACCTGGTTTCACACCGGCCGCGCCATCGACATGCGCGACGACGGTTACTACGCCGGTGACGCAGAGGCAGAGCCGTTGAAGGAGACGCTACTGCACGAGTATCACCTCAGCGATACGGCGGGACGCGTGATCGTTCCCGATGAAGACCTCGCCCGCGAGATGGCCCGAACCCTCAGCGGCTCGGTGTTGCGTGCGGAGGTTTTTGCCGCCGACGATGATCCGCAAACGGCCGTGCCCTACAGCGTGCAGGAGAACCGCTTCCTCATTCGCCATTTGCGCCCCAAAGGCAAACATCATCCCTATGCCGTATTGCAGTTACTGGCGCTGGAAAGCATCGCTTATCAATACGAGCCGCAGGTGGCGGACGACCCGTTGGTCCAACACACACTCAACCTGCAGTGGGACAAATTCGGCGGCCTCACCCACGGTTTCGTCGTGCACTACGCCCGGCGCAAAACCAACAAGGACAGCCCGCCCTTCGCCGTCAACGTGCCTGGCGACGAAAGCGATGAAGACTACGAAAACAGGTGGTGGCTGGACGCCCATGACGACGCGCAACAATGCTGGTATCTGACCGAGACCAAGGCCGAGTATTGCCACCTGGATAAACGTGAAGGCTGGCGTCTGGGCATTCCTTATCGTCAGCGCAGCAATGCGCTGGTACTGGATAAGGCCAAACTCAGGCCTATCGACATCCACTACTCTAACTTCCTTGAGTGGGCCGATGAGGACGGCGCCTGGGCAGCCCAAGCGGTGTTGACCGGTTTGTCGCTGCAGCGGTATCTGGATCCGGCCACAGGCGAACTGCTGGACCCGAAAAAACTGATCTTCAGCGCCCTACCCGGCTGTCAGGAAACCGCCGAACTGGATGCCACCGCCCTGAGCGCCTACGACAAGCTCAAGGACGATAAGGGCAACATGCCGTTCAACCTCAAGGAGAAACTCGAATCAGTCGGTTACCACATCATGGAGCTGTTCTTGCCGGAGCCTGCTGCCAGTGAGCTCGCAGATCCGACCGACGCGAAAAATCACCTGTGGTCAGTGCGTAAAAACTTCCCTGTGTATCACAAACTGGCGGGGTTCTATAACGTCGGAAAATTCCAGCAGACCAAGAGCCACGGCATCACCTCAGTCGAGTATGACGAGCACTGGTGCCTGAGCACCGCCGTCACTCTGCCGGATGGCTGCACCACACGCATCCTTGGTGTCGACTACCGATCGTTCCTGCCAGCCGGCATTCTCGACCCCAATCAAAACACCCAGGAGGCCCGCTACAACGCGTTCGGCGAAGTGCTGGTGACCAGCTTCTATGGCACCGAACTGGGCGAGAAGGTCGGTTTTCACTCCCTGCGCAACTACTTGCCTCCCGAAGACCGAAGCCCCGCAGGCGCCATAGCCGACAAGAACAAGGCGATCGGTCATTACGCCACCGCCACATTCTCCGCACCTTTCAGCTGGATGGGCAAAATCCCCCCGATAGATCCCACGCCCTGGCTGGCCTGGGCTCGTAGCGAAGGTTTCATATTGCCCGACGGTCATCTGTGCAGCCGGGCTCGGGTACATCTCGAGGGTTTGCAAAACCCTACTGCGGACGAGCAACGGCTCCAGCTGTACGTCGATTCTGCTCATCGCGAACCCGTGCATGTGGTCACCTTGCAGGCCGACCGCTATCCCGGCGACCTAGAGCTGCAAATCCGCGCGGCCATCGCCTGCTGGGACGGCTTCGGTCGCTCCCTGCAAACCAAGCAAGAGGTCGAACCCGGTATGGCGTGGTGGGTGGACGAGAATGACAAGCTGACACTCGACAAATACGGCCGGCCCAAGGAAGCAGAGGCCGCCCGTCGCTGGCGGGTCAGCGAACGGGTCGAGTACAACAACAAGGGCGAAACGGTGCGCATCTATCGGCCTTACTTCGCCAACACGTACCGCTACATCAATGACGAGGCGATACGTGAAGCCGGGTATCACGACCAGCAGTTCTACGACGCCGCCGGCCGGCCGACCCACACCGTGCTGGCGAAACAAATGAAGCAAGGATCCCCACCAGCATTCAAACCATTGCGCCGGGAAAAGCGCTATCGCACCTGGTACTCCATCGATTTCGATGAAAACGATAAGTTTGATCCGCCCAAACCCGTAGAGGAAATACCAGAGGTCAACAGGACACTGCATTGAACCTGCACATTCATCGGCATACGCCCCGGTTAGCGGTTATCGACAACCGGGGCTGTAGATGCGGTTCCGGATGTAGACATCCACCACGGCAATTCCGTCGAAAGCCCCATTTCAAACCCAACAAACGTGAGGCAAAGAACATCCGTATGTGTGTAGCCGACGCAAGCCTGTAGATCTTCTGCAGCCTTGTCTCTTCAAGCGGGTTCACCATGCTATCGTGCCCGCCCGACTTTCTACCTGTTTGTGCCAGCATGCTGCCGATTTCCCGTAACGTGCGTTTGTCGCTGTACATCCTGTTGATCATCGCCGGCGCCGCCATCGCCGCGACCCTGGCCATGCGCCACGCCGTGCGCCAGTCAATGGTCGAAGACGCCGCCCGAGCCAATCAACAACTGGCGCTCTATGCCACGTCGCTGCATACCCTGATCGAACGTTACCGCGCCCTGCCCGCCGTGCTGGCGCTGGACCCGGAGTTGCGCTCGGCGCTCAAGGGGGCGGTGAGTCCCGGGCAGCAGGATGCGTTGAACCGCAAACTGGAAAAGATCAACGGCGCCGCCGAATCCTCGACCCTGGAATTGCTCGATCGCACCGGCCTCGCCGTGGCGGCGAGTAACTGGCGTTTGCCCAGCAGTTATGTCGGCCACAACTACGGTTTCCGTCCCTATTTCAACCAGACCCGCACCCAGGGCACCGGGCGTTTTTACGCGGTAGGCGTGACCAGCGGGATTCCCGGCTACTTCCTCTCCAGCGCGGTCAGCGATGACGACGGGCAGTTCCTCGGCGCCATGGTGGTGAAACTGGAATTTCCCGAACTGGAACGCGAGTGGCGCCAGGGCAGCGACACGCTGTTGGTCAGCGACGCGCGCGGGATCATCTTCATCGCCAACCAGCCGGGCTGGCGCTATCGCCTGCTCAAGCCGCTAAGCGACAGCGATCACGCCGAACTCAAGGCCACCCGCCAATACGACAAGCAGCCCCTGACGTCGCTGGAGTTTCAATCGTTGCGGCGTTTCGACGACAACAGTGACCTGGCTCGGGTCGATGGCCCGGACGGCAAGGCGGATTACCTGTGGGAATCCCTGCCGCTGAGTGCCGAAGGCTGGACCTTGCATCTGCTGCGGCGCCCGCAAGTGGCCTTCGAAGACAGCCGCAATGCCGCCCTCGCTGCGGCCGGGTTGTGGCTGACCCTGGTGTTCCTGCTGCTGTTTCTCAATCAGCGCTGGCGCCTGGCCAAGCTGCGCCAGCGCAGTCGTGAAGAACTCGAACAACTGGTGGAAGAGCGTACCCGCGACCTGCGCACCGCCCAGGAAGGCCTGGTGCAGTCGGCCAAACTCGCGGCGCTGGGGCAGATGTCCGCCGCCCTGGCCCATGAGATCAACCAGCCGCTCACCGCCCAGCGCATGCAGCTGGCGACCTTGCGCCTGCTGCTCGACCACGGCCGGGTCGACGACGCCTACAAGGCGCTCAAACCGGTGGATGAAATGCTCACGCGCATGGCCGCCCTCACCGGCCACCTGAAAACCTTCGCCCGCAAAAGCCCCAGCGGTTTGCGCGAACGCCTGGACCTGGCGGCGGTGGTGGACCAGTCGCTGCAACTGCTCGACACCCGGCTGCGCGACGAACAGGTCAGCACCGTGTTGCACCTGACCCGGCCGGCCTGGGTGCGCGGCGATGCGATTCGCCTGGAACAGGTGCTGATCAACCTGTTGCGCAACGCCCTCGATGCGATGCAGGACAAACCCTGCAAACGCCTGGAAATCCGCCTCGAAGCCGACGAACAATTGTGGCGCCTGAGCGTGATCGACAACGGTGGCGGGATCGCCGAAGAGAACCTGCCCAAGGTCTTCGATCCGTTCTTCACCACCAAACCGGTGGGCGATGGCCTGGGCATCGGTTTGGCCGTATCGTTCGCCATCGTCCACGAATCCGGCGGGCGCCTGAGTGCCGGCAATCATGACAAGGGGGCCGTTTTTACCCTGACCTTGCCCATCGACCTGGAGGTGCATGAACCATGCTGAACTCAGTGATGGTGGTCGACGACGAAAGCAGCATCCGCAGTGCCGTCGAGCAATGGTTGAGCCTGTCGGGTTTCGAGGTGCAATTGTTCAGCCGCGCCGACGAGTGCCTCGCGCAATTGCCCAGGCACTTTGCCGGGGTGATTCTCAGCGATGTGCGCATGCCCGGCATGACCGGCCTGGAACTGCTGGCCGAAGTGCAACGACGGGATGCCGATTTGCCGGTGATCCTGTTGACCGGCCACGGCGACGTACCGATGGCCGTCGAGGCCATGCGCGACGGCGCCTACGATTTCCTCGAGAAACCCTTCAGCCCGGAAACCCTGCTCGGCAGCCTGCGCCGCGCCCTCGACAAGCGCCGGCTGGTGCTGGAAAACCGGGCGCTGCACGAGCAGGCGGACAACCGCGCCAAACTCGATGCCACGCTGCTCGGCGTGTCCCGTGGCCTGCAAACCCTGCGCCGCCAGGTGCTGGACCTGGCAGCCCTGCCGGTGAACGTGCTGATTCGCGGGGAAACCGGTAGCGGCAAGGAACTGGTCGCACGCTGCCTGCATGACTTCGGGCCGCGAGCCGACAAGCCCTTTGTCGCACTCAACTGCGCGGCCATCCCCGAGCAACTGTTCGAGGCCGAACTGTTCGGTCACGAGAGCGGTGCGTTCACCGGAGCGTCCGGCAAGCGCATCGGCAAACTCGAATACGCCGACGGTGGCACGCTGTTTCTCGATGAAATCGAAAGCATGCCGCTGGCCCAGCAGGTGAAATTGCTGCGGGTGCTGCAAGAGCAGAAGCTTGAGCGACTGGGCTCGAACCAGAGCATTCGCGTGGATTTGCGCATCATTGCCGCGACCAAACCGGACTTGCTCGACGAAGCGCGGGCCGGGCGTTTTCGCGAAGACCTGGCCTATCGCTTGAACGTCGCTGAACTACGCCTGCCGCCCTTGCGCGAACGCCGTGAAGACATCCCGTTGCTGTTCGAATCCTTCGCCCAAAACGCCGCCGAACGGCTGGGACGTAAATTTCCACCGTTGAGCGGTGCGCAGTTGAGTCATCTGCTGAGCCACGACTGGCCGGGAAATGTGCGCGAACTGGCGAACGTCGCCGAGCGTCAGGTACTGGGGCTTGGTGAGCCTGTACCGACAGGGATCGAGCCCGGTCAGTCACTGGCGGCGCAGCAGGAGGCTTTCGAGGCGCAATGCCTGCGTGCGGCATTGACCCGGCACAAGGGCGATGTGAAAGCGGTGCTTGAAGAACTGCAACTGCCGCGGCGGACCTTCAATGAAAAGATGCAGCGGCATGGGTTGAGCCGGGAGATGTTCCTGCAAGAGACCTGAGTTTGCAGTGTCTGTCCTGGCCCCATCGCGAGCAAGCTCGCTCCCACAGTGGATCTGTGTACGCCGAACATTGTGGGAGCGAGCTTGCTCGCGATGAGGCCGGCAAAGGCAGTACAAACACACCGCCAGATGAGCAACTTTCCGCTCACCACCACCCGCAGATAAGCGGATTTCCGCTCACCAAAACATCCTGCCCCCCTCTAAACCGGCCCTCTTCCCCTTGGCACAGCTCCTGCTATAGCCCCTGCAGGCTGCGTTTAACCGCGCTCCACAAAAACAATTAAATGAAGGATCCTTCAATGGATAACTCCAACTCCCTGCCGCTTGGGTCGGCTGCCGTGCCGGCCAAAGAAAGAACCACGTCCAGCCGCATCAAATCGATCTTCAGCGGTTCCGTCGGCAACATGGTCGAGTGGTACGACTGGTACGTCTACGCCGCCTTCTCCCTGTACTTCGCCAAGACGTTCTTCCCCAAGGGCGACACTACCGCCCAACTGCTCAACACCGCCGCGATCTTCGCCGTCGGCTTCCTGATGCGTCCGATCGGTGGCTGGCTGATGGGGCTGTATGCCGACAAGGTCGGGCGCAAAAAGGCCCTGATGGCCTCGGTGTACCTGATGTGCTTCGGCTCGCTGCTGATCGCCCTGAGCCCGAGTTATGAAGTCATCGGCATCGGTGCGCCGATCCTGCTGGTGTTCGCACGCTTGCTGCAAGGCCTGTCGGTGGGTGGCGAATACGGCACCTCCGCCACTTACCTCAGCGAAATGGCGACCAAGGAACGTCGCGGCTTCTACTCCAGCTTCCAGTACGTGACCCTGATCTCCGGCCAGCTCATCGCCCTGGCGGTGTTGATCGTGCTGCAACAACTGCTGACCACCGAAGAGCTCTACGCCTGGGGCTGGCGCATCCCGTTCGCCATCGGCGCGCTGTGTGCCGTGGTGGCGTTGTACCTGCGTCGCGGCATGGAAGAGACCGAGTCCTTCACCAAGAAGGAAAAGGCCAAGGAAAGCGCGATGCGCACCTTGATGCGTCACCCCAAGGAACTGATGACCGTGGTCGGCCTGACCATGGGCGGCACCCTGGCGTTCTACACCTACACCACGTACATGCAGAAATACCTGGTGAACACCGTTGGCATGAGCATTTCCGACTCCACCACCATTTCCGCCGCCACGCTGTTCCTGTTCATGTGCCTGCAACCGATCGTCGGCGGGCTCTCGGATAAAATCGGTCGCCGGCCGATCCTGATTGCCTTCGGCATTTTGGGTACGCTGTTCACCGTGCCGATCCTCACCACCCTGCACACCATCACCACCTGGTGGGGCGCGTTCTTCCTGATCATGGCGGCGCTGATCATCGTCAGTGGCTACACCTCGATCAACGCCGTGGTGAAAGCCGAACTGTTCCCGACCGAAATCCGCGCCCTGGGCGTGGGCCTGCCGTACGCACTGACCGTTTCGATCTTCGGCGGCACCGCTGAATACATCGCGCTGTGGTTCAAGAGCATCGGCATGGAGACGGGTTACTACTGGTACGTGACCGCGTGTATCGCCGTGTCGTTGCTGGTGTACATCACCATGAAAGACACCCGCAAACATTCGCGGATCGTCACCGACTGATCACCGACCGGCGCTCACTGCAACGGTGAGCGCCAGGCCCTTCGCGAACGGGTTCGCGGAGGGCACCATTCGTCTCCCCCACCACCAGGATAATCATCGGTTAATGCACCGGCAGCAGCCTGCAGCTGAGTGCATCCAGATCGACAGGACGCACGTATATCCGTTACAGGCCTCGAAGGAGTGCCTGAACGTACCCATAGCGAACGTACCTGGAGTACCTGCCATGAAAACCCGATTGATCCTTGCCCTGACCCTTTCCGTGCTGGCTGCCAATGCCTTTGCAGCCGACGGCTACGACAAGACCGGTTCGGCCTCCTACGGCTCCGGCACCAGCGCGGCCATCGAACATGCCCATTCGGGCACCTATGCCGCCGATGGTTTCGATAAAACCGGCACCGCGGACGCTATCGCTGCCGACGGCTTCGACAAAACCGGCAGCGCAGAAGCTATCGGCTGAATGTGGAGGGAAATTCACTGGCCAGCTTCAAAACCTGTAGGAGCGAGCCTGCTCGCGAAAGCATTCTTGCAGACCACACAGCGGTTGAATGTGAATCCGCTATCGCGAGCAGGCTCGCTCCTACAGTGATCTTCATCCGGCTGGAATTCTGCAGCGCATGACTGCACCATGAACGTTCCCGCACGCTCTGGAACACAGCCCAATGCCCGACGACATCCACTTCTACGAACCCGCCAACGGCCACGGCCTGCCCCACGATCCGTTCAACGCCATCGTCGGCCCGCGCCCCATCGGCTGGATCTCTTCACAGGATGCCGAGGGCCGCTTGAACCTGGCGCCCTACAGCTTCTTCAACGCCTTCAACTACATCCCGCCGATCATTGGTTTTTCCAGCGTCGGACGCAAAGACAGCCTGAACAACATCGAACAAACCGGCGAGTTCGCCTGGAACCTGGCCACACGGCCGCTGGCCGAGCAGATGAACCAGAGCAGCGCCATGGTCAGGCCTGAGGTCAACGAATTCGAACTGGCCGGCCTGACGACCGTTGCCTCGAAGGTCATTCAGGTGCCACGGGTGGCCGAAAGCCCGGTGTCCTTCGAGTGCAAGGTCACGCAGATCATCCAGTTGCAGCGGGCGGACGGCAATGTGGTGCCGAGCTGGCTGATCCTCGGCGAAGTGGTCGCCGTGCATATCGCCAAATGGCTGTTAAAGGATGGGGTATACGACACCGCCGCGGCAGAACCGATTCTGCGCGGCGGCGGGCCGGCGGATTATTTCCAGCTGGGGCCTGAGGCGTTGTTCAAGATGTACCGCCCGGGGGCGGTCAAGTGATCACCAGAGCAGGTCGGTGTTTTCCTTGACGTCCTTGAGGCGGGTCAGCTCCCTGGCGGCCGCATCATCGGCCTCGTGGGCCGTCTTGAAGGTCTGGCCTTCCAGCACTTTGTGAAACCGCGGGGCGCCGGCACCACCCAGCGCTTTGACGGCGATAGCGGCGTGGTAGCCGCCCTCGCCCGGTACTACAGCGGAAACAGCTTCGAAGTGATCAAAGGCTTTACGTGCCATGTCGCGAATCCTGGCTGGTTGAGAATGCCGTCATTAAACCCTCAACCGGCCAGTTTGTGTACCGTCAGTCCGGACTGACCGAGGGCCTGCGCCGCCGACACCTCCTTGAAGGTGTGGAAATCCAGACTGTTGACCACCAGTTCCTGCACCAGCTCGGCAAAAATCTCCATCGCCGGCGTGCTGAAGTAGGCGGTCATGGCCTCTTGATCGCTCCAGAAACCGGACACCAGCCACAGTTCCGGATCGCACTGCGAATGCTGCAAGGCGAAGCTCAGGCAGCCTGGCGCTGCGCGGGACGGTTCGATCAGGGCGCTGAGGCGCACACCGAGTTCCGTCGAGCGCCCGGCGCGCGCCCGAACGAAGGCCATATGACTGACGGGGATCTGCTTGGACATGTTCAACCCTCCCGGGGAGTCGCGTGGCAGCCGTGGGACGGGCTGCGACAGGATCAAAGGTTAAGGGCCACCGCCCGGGTGCCGTTAGTCGATTCCTGCCGGTGCATTGCACGATCCTGCGAAACTTCCTGTAGGAGCTGCCGAAGGCTGCGATCTTTTGATCCTGTTTTCAAGATCAAAAGATCGCAGCCTTCGGCAGCTCCTACAGGGGTTGGTGGGTGGCAGGGACTGCCTTTGATGCACTGGCATGGAAGTCACCCCCGGCAGAATCAGGCAAGCATCCTGCAGGATGTGTCTACCGCTGCCACTTGCACAAACATATGCTCTGCTCCATTCCCTCCATGCCTGCCGAGGATGCCGCGCATGACGTCGCTCGATCACTTTCAAGCCCCGCTGGACACCGACATGGAAAAGCAGCGCGCGGAACTGGCGGCGATCATCCGCCGTAACACCGCCGAAGATGGCAGTTATGCCACGGCCGTCAGCTCGCTGTTCATGTCACGCCACAGCCAGTCCCACGAGTTTGCCCCGGTGCTCGCGCAACCGGCACTGTGCATCATGGCCCAGGGGCGCAAGGAAGTTCAGTTGGCCAACGAGTACTTCAACTACGACCCGTTGAACTACCTGGTGGTCTCGGTCTCGATGCCGCTCAGTGGACGGGTGGTGGATGTCTCGGCCGAGGAACCGATCCTGGCCCTGCGCCTGGACATCGATCCGGCGGAAATCACCGCGCTGATCGCCGACGCCGGCCCCCTCGGCGTGCCCACCCGACCGACCGGGCGCGGGCTGTACGTCGAGCGGCTCGACACGGCCATGCTTGATGCTGTGCTGCGCCTGGCACGGCTACTGGACACGCCGAAAGACATCGCCATGCTCGCGCCGCTGATTCGCCGGGAGATCCTCTATCGCCTGTTGCGCAGCAAACAGGGACATCGGCTGTACGAAATCGCCATCGCCAACAGTCAGAGCCATCGCGTCAGCCAGGCGATCAAATGGCTCAATGGCCATTTCGAACAGCCGTTGCGCATCGATGATCTGGCGAAGGAAGTGAACCTGAGCGTATCCACCCTGCATCACCGCTTCAAGGCAATGACAGCGATGAGTCCGTTGCAGTATCAGAAGCAGTTGCGCCTGCAGGAAGCACGGCGGTTGATGCTGGCCGAAGGGCTGGAAGCTTCGGCGGCGGGGTATCGCGTTGGGTATGAAAGTCCGTCGCAGTTCAGCCGGGAGTACAGCCGGTTGTTCGGCGCGCCGCCGTTGCGGGATCTGGCGCGGTTGCGGTTGACGGTCTGATCAGGAGGGTGTGGTGTTGCGGATGGCGCCATCGCTGGCAAGCCAGCTCCTACAGGGGAATATTGGTGAACACCCAATTGTGTGAACACCGACGGCCCTTGTAGGAGCTGGCTTGCCAGCGATGGGCTGCACAGCAGCCCCTGAAAATCAGGCCCCAAGTACCCGGCAAGCCTCCGCCGGCAAGGTCACCGACACCGGATGGCCGACGCTCAGACCAAAGCCCTGGCACGGCGTGCTCAGCGCGGTAAACGACACCCCGGAACACTCAACCGTGGTCTCGATGGTCGCGCCGATATCGCGCACGAAGGTCACCTTGCCCAGCAAACGGTTGCCCGCCGTCGCCTGCGGCGCCGACAGTTGCAGGTCTTCCGGGCGAATCAGCATCTTCACCTTTTCCCCTGCCGCAACGCTCGTGCAGATCGGCACTTGCAGCGCATCGCCACCCGGCAGGCTGACCTTGCCGTTGCCCAGCGCCGTGGCCGGGAAGATGTTGCCCGAACCGATGAAGTCGGCGACAAACTCGTTGGCCGGGTGCCGGTAGATTTCAATCGGCGTGCCGACCTGCTGCACCCGGTGTTCACCCAGCACGACCACGATATCGGCCATGGTCATGGCTTCACGCTGGTCGTGGGTCACCATGATGGTGGTGATGTTCAGGCGCTGTTGCAGTTGACGGATTTCCACCTGCATCGATTCACGCAGCTTGGCGTCCAGCGCCGACAACGGTTCGTCGAGCAGGAGGATTTTCGGGTGATTGGCAATCGCCCGGGCAATCGCCACGCGCTGGCGTTGTCCGCCGGAGAGCTTGGCCACCGGACGATCGATCATCGGTTGCAATTGGATCAGCTCCAGCAACTCCACCACCCGCGCCTGCTGGTCAGCCTTGCTGACCCCGCGCAGTTTCAGCGGATAGGCGATGTTCTCACCCACGGTCATGTGCGGGAACAGCGCCAGGGACTGGAACACCATACCGAAGTTGCGCAGGTGCGCCGGGGTGTGGCCGATGTCTTCACCGTCCAGGCGGATCTCGCCGCCGGTCAGGGTTTCAAGGCCGGCAATCATGCGCAGCAGCGTGGTTTTGCCACAGCCCGAAGGGCCGAGGAAACACACCAGTTTGCCCTCGGGCAAATGCAGGTTCACATCGGTTACCGCGCAGGCCGAGCCGTAATGTTTCTCGACGTTTTCCAGAATCAGACCAGACATTTGAAGTACCTCAAGAAATCAGAACGAAACGCCACCTTCACCAACCAGCTTCTCCAGCGCCCAGATCAGGACGAAGTCGATCAGCACGATCAGCACGGCAAACGAAAATACGGTGGGGTCGAGCGAAGACACGGTGCGGCTGTACATCCAGATCGGCACGGTCATCACATCGATGGTGTAGAGGAAATAGGTCACGGTGAACTCGTTGAACGAGACGATGAACGCCAGCAGCATGCCCGCCAGGATCCCCGACTTCATCAACGGCACCACCACATCGACAATCGCCCGCAATGGTGAGGCGCCGAGCATCTGCGCGGCCTCCTCGACTTCGCTGCCGATGGAGAGCATCGCGGCTGTGCAGTTCTTCACCACGAATGGCAGCGCCAGGATCACGTGGGCAATCACCAGGCGCGAGGTGGTCATCTGGAACGGCAGGCTGTCGAACACCAGCAGCAATGCCAGCCCCAACACCACCATCGGGAACACCAGTGGCAACGACATCAGTTGCAGGGCCACGGCCTTGCCACGGAACTCGCAACGGGTCAGGGCATACGCCGCCGGTACGGCGATAATGGTCGCGAACACCATGGTCAGGCAGGACACCATCAGGCTGGTGGTCATGGCTTTGCCCAGGCTCAGCACATCGCTGGCGTCCGGTGACACGAAGGTGTGCCAGGCGGCCTTGTACCATTGCAGGCTGTAGCTGCTCGGCGGGAAGTCGAGGTTCGACGCGCCGCTGAACGACATCACGATCATGGTCAGGATCGGCAATACCGCCAGCAGCAGGATGAAGCCCGAGAGAATGCCGGCGAACTTGCCGGTCTCGCCGGGCAACAGTCCATAACGTTTCTTGGTCAGGGTGCTCATTGGGAAGCCTCCAGCATGCGCCGACGACGGCCAGTGATGTATTCGGACAAGGTCATGATCGCGAGGGTAGTGACGATCAACACCACACCGGCAGCGGACGCGGCGGGCCAGTTCATCAGCGGGGCGATCTGGTCATGCACCATCACCGCCAGCATCGGCACGCGCCGGCCACCAAGCAGCAAGGGCACCACGAAACTGCTGGCGTTGTAGGCGAACACCAGGGTCGCACCGGTAATGATC
Organism: Pseudomonas laurylsulfatiphila; assembly: GCF_002934665.1. Taxonomy (GTDB): domain Bacteria; phylum Pseudomonadota; class Gammaproteobacteria; order Pseudomonadales; family Pseudomonadaceae; genus Aquipseudomonas; species Aquipseudomonas laurylsulfatiphila. The sequence continues at coordinate 636,638 of NZ_NIRS01000003.1, forward strand.
CCCGGCAGACTCATCGGCAACACCACCTGGCGGAACACCTGGAAGCGACTGGCGCCGAGGGTGGCAGCGGCTTCTTCGTAGCTACGGGCGACGCCGCGCATGGCGCTGGCGATCGGCAACACGGCCAGCGGGAAGGCGGTTTGCACCAGGCCCATCAACACGCCGTTCTGGTTGTACAACAGCATGATCGGGCGCTTGATCAGGCCCAGGCCCATCAGGGTCTGGTTGAGCATGCCGCCTGGACCGAGTATTACCAGCCAGCCGTAGCTTTGCAGCAGCAGGTTGACCAGCAATGGCAGCAACACCGCCGCGAGGAAGATCCGTCGCACGAACGGCGAGGTCAGGCGCGACATGGTGTAGGCCACCGGGATCGCCAGAATCACGGCGATCACTGCGCTGATCAGCGCCAGGCGCAGGGTCAGCATCAGGGATTTGAGGTAATAGGGTTCCAGCAACTGGGCGTAGCTGGCCAGGCTGAACCCGGACCATTCCGCGCCTTTGGTGCCCACGCTCATGCGCAGTACCAAGAGGCTCGCGGCAATCAGTACGCCAAGAAACAGCATCGACGGCGTGAGGAAAAGCCAGGCGCGCGTCGTTGGCGAAACACCCCGAGCGGCGCGCACGGGGGCGGCACTCACCGGATGGGTCAGAGGTTGGTGTTCCATAGCAAAGGTCTCGTCAATGGAAGATCAAGCGCAGGAATGCGGGTGTGGTAACCGGTCCCTGTAGGAGCTGCCGAAGGCTGCGATCCTTTGACCTTGATCTTTGAAGATCAAAAGATCGCAGCCTTCGGCAGCTCCTACAGGGGTATCCGGTCAACCTTCAGACCTGGGCCGCGATGAGGTTCGAAGAACCTCCCCGCTATTCAGATCAGGAAGAAAAGATTTCCGTGTAACGACGAATCCATTGGTCATGCACAGTCGCCAGGAAGGCGTTGTCGTGCATGATCGCCTTCTCGGCAATCTGCTCCGGCGTGAGGATGTACGGGCTCTTGCGCGCTTCGGCGGAGATGATCGCCTTGGCGTTGACCGGGCCGTTGTAGATGTCTTCAGCCATCTTGCCCTGCACCAATGGGTCCAGGGAGTGGTTGATGAAGGCATAGGCCATGTCGGTATCGCCCGGACGGTTCTTCGGCATCACCGACAGCATCAGGTCGGTGTAGAAACCTTCCTTCATGCCAAAGGTCGCGCCCAGACCGTAGTTTGGATCGCGGATCTGTTTCGGGAAGAACGCCGGTGCGTACAGGCCACCCATGTCCAGGGAACCGGTGCGGAACAGCTCGGCGATCTGGTTCGGGTTTTCACCCAGGGTCACCACACGATCTTTCAGCTCGGCGAGTTTCTTGAAGCCAGGTTCGATGTTGTGCTCGTCACCACCGGCCAGTTTGGCGGCGATGATGATCAGGTCCATGGCCTCGGTCCAGTTCGGCGGCGGCAGGAAGATGTTCGGGGCCAGTTCCGGGTCCCACAGGGCCGCGTAGCTGGTCGGAGCTTCTTTCTGGGTGCGGGTGCTGTAGACCAGGCTGTTGCACCACAGCAGGTAACCGATACCGTGGCCATTGGCGCCGGTGCGGTACTTCTCCGGTACATCGACCAGGTTGGGAATACGGTTGAGGTCGGGTTTTTCCAGCAGGTTGGCGGCGGCCAGACCTTCGGCGCCCACGCCTGCCAGGGTAATGATGTCGTACTGCGGACGATCACCGCCGGCCTTGAGTTTGGCGACCATTTCCGAGGTACTGCCGGTGCGGTCAGCGATGACCTTGCAGCCGTACTTGTCTTCGAAAGTCGCGGCGATGTTGCGCAGTGCAGCCAGGCCGGTGTCGTCGGACCAGGTCAGCAAACGCAGGGTCTTGCCGGCAAAACGTGTGTCGCTGGCATTGGCCTTGATGAACGGCATGCTCATGGCCGCTGCTGCAACCGAGGCTACGCCTACGGTCTTGATAAATTGACGTCTGTTCAGATCATGCTCGCCCATTACGGACTCCCTTTGTTTTTGTAGGTATAAGGCAGGTCGAAACTGTTGCATCCGCGCGACCGGATCAGCGTTGGCCCCTCTATTTTCGGGGGGTTGGCTGAGCCAGCAAGTTCATCCTGAGGTTGTGTAAAACAGCTGACTATCGATAAAAACTCATTGAAGCCATGACGCCAGCGCATGCCTCATGTAGGAGCGAGCATGCTCGCGATGGGTGCACTGGCGCCGCGTACATTCAGGCGCCCCACGTCATCGTTGACGTCCATCGCGAGCAAGCTCGCTCCTACACAGTGATCGGTGTCAGACGGCCCGGATCACGTGTTTGATTTCCTGGAAAGCCTGCAAGCCCCACGGCCCCAATTCGCGGCCGATGCTGCTCTGCTTGTAGCCGCCCCAGGCGGTCTGCGGGAAGATCACCTGCGGTGCGTTGATCCACACAAGCCCCGCCTGCAAAGCGTTGGCGACGCGGTCGGCTGCCTCGGCATTGCGCGTGACCACACTGGCGACCAGGCCGAACTGGCTGTCGTTGGCCAGGGCAATCGCCTCGGCTTCAGAGGCGAAACTGCGCACGCAGATCACCGGGCCGAAAATCTCTTCACACCACAGCGCACTGTCGAGGGGCACTTCGGTGAAAACCGTCGGCTGCAAAAAATATCCGCGCGGCAGGTCCGCCGGGCGATTGCCACCGCAAACCAGTTTGGCGCCAGCGCTCAAACCACGATCGATGTGACCCAGGACACGCTGGTATTGCGCCTGATTGACCAGCGCGCCCATTTCCACGTTCGGGTCGAACGGGTCGGCCACGCGAATCGCTTCGGCACGGGCCTTAACGCGGCTGAGGAATTCATCGGCCAGTTCATCGGCGACCAGCACGCGACTGGTGGCGGAGCACATCTGCCCGGCGTTGAAGAAACCACCGCCGCAAGCCACTTCCACCGCCAGGTCGAGATCGGCATCGGCCAGCACCAGCAGCGATGATTTGCCGCCCAGTTCCAGGCTCACGCCTTTGACGGTTTCCGCCGCCCGCTGCATGACCTGCACACCAACGGCATTACTGCCTGTGAAGGAAATTTTCGCGATACGCGGATCCGCCGACAATGGCGCGCCAACGGCCAGGCCAGTGCCACACACCAGGTTGAACACGCCCGCCGGCAAGCCGGCTTCAGCAATGATCGTTGCCAGTTCCAGCTCCGGCAGCGGCGTCACTTCCGAAGGCTTGAGCACCACGCAGCAACCGGCGGCCAGGGCAGGGGCGAGTTTCCACGCGGTGGTGACCATCGGGAAGTTCCACGGCACGATCAGGCCGACCACACCGCACGGCTCACGGCGCAGGCGCGCACTGAAGTCGTCGCTCGGCAGTTCGATGGCGCTGTCCTGCTTCGCGTCCAGCCCTTCGGCCAGACCGGCGTAATACTCGAACGTGGCGATCACGTCATCGACGTCGATCGCGGCTTCGAATTGCGGCTTGCCGTTGTTGCTCGACTGCAAGTGCATCAGTTTTTCACGGTTGGCCTGCACGCCCGTGGCGATTTTGCGCAGGATGGCAGCGCGTTCGGCGCCGGTGGTTTTCGACCAGCCGGCGAACGCCTGGGTCGCCGCGCTCACCGCTTGATCAACCGCACGCTCATCGCCGCCATTGACCGTGGTCAACAGGGCTTCGGTCGCCGGGTTGATGACGCGCAGGTGTTCATTGCCGGCCGACCATTGGCCGTTGATGTACAGGCCATCCAGGGTAGTCGGGAAAGTCATTTGGACACCGCCTTCATCCACTCGGCCTGATCGATTTCAATCAGGGTCGGGCCCTGGCGATCGTTGGCCACACGCAATGCGCCGCGCAATTGCTCGACACTGCTGACGGCTTCGGCCGCGCAACCCAAGGCCTTGGCCACACCGATGAAGTCCGGGGTGTAGATGTCCACGCCCACCGGCTCAATGGCACGGTTGACCATGTATTTCTTGATCTCTTCGTAGCCCTGGTTATTCCACAGCAGCACGATGACCGGCGTGCGCGCTTCAACGGCGCTGGCCAGTTCCGGCAGGGTGAACTGCAGGCCGCCGTCACCGATCAGGCACACCACGGGTGGGCGGCTGCCGCTTTCAGTGCTGCCGCCGAGCCAGGCGCCAATCGCCGCCGGCAAGGCGTAACCGAGGGTGCCGTAACCGGTGGACGAGTTGAACCAGCGACGCGGGCGCTCCGGGTTGAACGTCAGGTTGCCGGTGTAGACCGGTTGGGTCGAATCACCGACGAACACCGCGTCCGGCAGCTCGTGCAGGACGGTTTCGAGGAAACGGGTCTGGGCCAGGGTCGGTGCGTCCCAGGTCGCGGCCAGGTCTTCACGCAGACGGGCGGCCCGTACCTGGCCCCAATCGTTGCGGCGCTCGGCCAGGGATTTGTGCGACAAGGCGCTGAGCAAAGCCTGGGCAGCGTTGCGCGAGTCGGCCACCAATGCCACGTGCGGCGGGTAGTTGCGCACGGTCTGGTCCGGGTCGATGTCCACGCGCAGCAACTTGCCAGGAATCTCGAAGCCACCGGCGAAGGTCACGTCGTAGTCGGTCTCGGCCAGTTCGGTGCCGATGGCCAGGACCACGTCGGCCTCGGCGACCAGCGCACGGGTGGCAACCAGGCTCTGGGTCGAGCCGATCAGCAGCGGGTGGCCGGAGGCGAGCATGCCCTTGGCATTGATGGTCAGTGCGACCGGCGCGTCCAGCAGCTCGGCCAGCTCAGTCAGCTCGGCCGCCGCGTCGATGGCACCGCCACCGGCGAGAATCAGCGGACGCTTGGCGTTGGCCAGCAATTCGGTCATGCGCGACACGGCACTCGGCGAAGCACCGGCGCGGTCGATGTTGACCGGCAGGCTGCTGAGCAGCTCGTCAGCGTCTTCGACCAACACGTCCAATGGAATTTCAATGTGCACCGGACGCGGACGGCCTGCCTGGAACAGCGCAAAGGCGCGAGCCAGCACAACCGGCAATTCCGACGCCGACATCAGGGTGTGGGAGAACGCCGCGACACCTGCGCACAGTGCGCCCTGGTTCGGCAGTTCATGCAGCTTGCCGCGACCGCCGCCCAACTGGCTGCGCGATTGCACGCTGGAGATCACCAGCATCGGGATCGAATCGGCGTAGGCCTGGCCCATGGCGGTGGTGATGTTGGTCATGCCTGGGCCAGTGATGATGAAGCACACGCCCGGTTTGCCGCTGGTGCGGGCGTAGCCGTCGGCCATGAAGCCGGCGCCCTGTTCATGGCGCGGCGTCACGTGGTTGATGCTCGAACGGGCCAGCCCGCGATACAGCTCCACGGTATGAACTCCCGGAATGCCGAACACCTGCTCGACTCCGTAGTTTTCGAGTAACTTGACCAATACTTCGCCGCACGTCGCCATGTCTTTGCCCTTTTTGTTCGTTTGAGACGCCGGGCATGCGCTGTGTTTATGATGGATTGGCAGGCCCGGGAATGGCCTCATTGGAACGGGCGACACGTAGCCGCAACAATGGATAAAAAGTCATACTAGCCATGTCCTCACGTCATACCTTGGATCCCAATGAAACGACTGCCTCCCCTGCCGGCGCTGCACACTTTTCTGATTACCGCGCAGTGCTGCAATTTCACCCGGGCTGCCGAACAACTGCACATTACCCAGGGCGCGGTCAGCCGGCAGATCGCCGGGCTGGAAGATCACCTGGGTTATGAGCTGTTCATTCGCCAGGCCCGAGGCCTGGACCTGACCGCCGAAGGACGGGAGTGGCTGCCACGGGTGCAGCAGATTTTCGGCCTGATCGACGAGGCCGTGGAGCAGATCGGCGAGAAGCGCGAAACCCTGCAACTCAAGGCACCGACCTGCGTCATGCGCTGGTTGCTGCCGCGCCTGCTGCAATGGCAAAGGGAACGCCCGGACGTGCCGGTGGAACTGACCACCACGGTCAAGCACGGCGTGGATTTTCATCTCGAACAGTTCGATGCGGCGGTGATGTACGGCGCACCGCCAGACAATTCATTGATGTCGCAAAAACTCTTCGACGAGCAACTCACGCCGGTGTGTTCCAGACCGATGCTCGAAGGCCCCATGCCCCTGCAGACACCTGCCGATCTGCAACAACACCTGCTGCTGCACCCGACCCGCGATGAACGGGACTGGAAGGCCTGGTTGAAGGCCGCGGATGTGAATTTGACCAATGTCGGCAAGGGCCAGCACTTCGAAACACTGGACCTGGCGATGTCGATGGCGTCCCAGGGAACGGGGGTGGCGATTGGCGACTGGTCGCTGATCGGCGATGACCTGAATGCCGGACGGCTGGTCATGCCATTCGAATTGAAGGTCACCACAGGGCTGGCGTATTACCTGGTGTTCCCCGAAAAACCCGGACCTTCGCCGAAGTTACGTGAATTGATGGGGTGGTTGGTGGAGCAGGCGCAGTCGCGGTAAAACTTGAAACGCATCGCCGGCAAGCCGGCTCCTACAAAGATTGGCGTCGCAACACAGATCCACTGTAGGAGCCGGCTTGCCGGCGATGAATTCAGCGAAGCTATCAATACCCGACGGTAAACCGCTGCCGCGAATGCTTCGGTGCTTCCACTTCGTCGAGCATTGCAATCGCATAGTCGGCAAAGGTTATCCAGCTACGCCCTTCGCTGCTCACCAGCAAATCATCCTGGCCGAGGCGGAATGTCCCGGTGCGCTCGCCTTCGACAAATTCGGCCGAAGGCGACAGGAAGGTCCAGTCCAGATCCCGCTCTTCACGCAAGTCTGCGAGGAATTCGGCACCGGCGCTGGCCTCTGCCTTGTAAGCCTCAGGGAAACCTTCGCTATCGATCACTCGAGTGCCATCGGGCAACAAGAGCGAACCCGCACCGCCGACTACCAGCAAGCGTTTGACCCCGGCCTTCTTCACCGGCCCGATGACGGCACTGGCAGGCAGCGTTGCGAAATGTGCGGCGCTGATGACTGCGTCATGCCCTTCGATGGCCGCTTGCAATGCACGGGCATCCAGAGCGTCGACGTTGCGCGTGACCACACCGGCACGCTGGCCGATTTTCGCCGTGTTGCGGGCGATCGCGGTAACGCTGTGACCGCGACGCAGGGCTTCTTCCAGCAGTTGGCTACCGGCACGACCGGTGGCACCGATGATTGCGATGTTGCTCATGACGTACTCCTGTGGATAACAAAGTGAAAAGCATTTCAGCCTTTTGTGGCGAGGGAGCTTGCTCCCGCTCGGCTGCGCAGCAGTCGTAATACCTGTGTCTATGAGGTACCTGAAGGAATGCGGGGGGGAGTGCTTCGCACTCCAGCGGGACGGTGCGGCGATCCGACAAGCTCCCTCGCCACAAAAGCCCCCGCTCATTTCAAAGAGTCACTCCCCCCACTTCATCTCGCCCTTGGCGACTTTGGCGCTCAGCTCCAGGGAGCTTTCATCACCCAGGGCCGGGAAGCGTTTTTTCATTGCCGCAATCAGTTCAGCGGAATCCCTGGCCTTGGCGGTTTCTTCGTCGAAGGCCTTGATGTAAGCGGCGGTGAACTGCACGGCTGCCACGGAACGACCGCTCTCGCCGAGGTAATGCCCCGGCACCACGACCTGCGGTTTCAGGGTTTCAATGGAATGCAGCGTAGCCAACCAATCGGCATGGGACTGCGGCGTTTGCGTGTCGGCCATCCACACGTGGATGTTTTGCGCCACCACGACACCACCGACGACCGCCTTGATCGACGGAATCCACACAAAGCTGCGATCCGGCTGCGGCCCCTCAAGCCCAAGCACCTGCAACTTCTGCCCTTCGAGGATCAGGCTGTCGCCCTTGAGCACGTCCGGCACGATGGTTTTGGCCGGCACATCGGCGCCCATTTTCGGGCCCCAGAAGGCCAGTTTGCCGTCGACGGTTTGCTTGATGTGGTCAACGGTCGGCTGCGAGGCGAGGACCCTGGCCTTGGGGAACGCGGCCGTCAGGGTGTCGAGGCCGAAGTAGTAGTCCGGGTCGCCGTGACTGATGTAGATGGTGGTCAGTTGCTTGCCGCTGGCGCGGATTTTTTCCACCACCTGCTCGGCCTGGGATTTGCCGAATTGGGCATCCACCAGAATCGCTTCCTTTTCGCCGCTGACCAGCACCGAGGTCACCGGGAAAATGGCTTTTTCGCCAGGGTTGTAGACATCCAGCGTCAGGGTCGAGGCGGCTGCATGGGCGGCGAAACCGAAGGCGGCACTTCCCAGTAAAACGCGCTTGAGGGTGGTGAAACCGATCATTTGTTGCTCCGTGATCCCGATGCCATATTTGGCGATGCCTTTTGTAGGAGCGAGCCTGCTCGCGATGGACGTAAACGATGACGCGTACTTATCGGATATTCGCGTTGTCTGCGAGTCCATCGCGAGCAGGCTCGCTCCTACATGAACCCAGAGCTTAGTTGCCTGACTCGGTACAAAAAATGCGATGCTTGAACATAGTTTGTTTCTGAAAGCGGGCAAATCATGGATCGTCTTCAAGCAATGCGTGTGTTCGTCACGGTGGTCGACCTCGGCAGCCAGTCGGCCGCCGCCGATCACCTGGAGCTGTCACGGCCGGTGGTGTCGAGGTATCTGGCGGAACTGGAAGATTGGGTCGGCGCGCGCCTGATGCACCGCACCACACGCAAGTTGAGCCTGACCGCCGCCGGCAACGAGATCCTGCCGCGCTGTCGGCAAATGCTCGACTTGTCCAGCGACATGCAAGCCGCCGTCAGCGAACCGGATGACGCACCGCGCGGTCTGCTGCGGATCAGCGTCAGCACCTCGTTCGGCCAGGCGCAACTGGCCGATGCCATGGCCGCATACGTCAAGCGCTACCCCGGCGTCAGCGTCGACATGCAGATGCTCGACCGCACCGTGAACCTGGTGGACGAGCGCATCGACCTGGCGATCCGCACCAGCAACGATCTGGACCCGAACCTGATCGCCCGCCGCCTGACGGTTTGCCGTTCGGTGATCTGCGCTTCCCCTGCCTACTTGCGCGAACATCCGGCGCCGCAACGGGTCGAGGACCTGAGCCTGCACAACTGCCTGACCCATTCCTACTTCGGCAAAAGCCTCTGGCATTTCGAGCAGGACGGCGAGCAGGTTTCTGTACCGGTGCAAGGCAACATCAGCGCCAACGAGGCCAGCACGCTGTTGCGTGCAACGATCGCCGGCGCCGGGGTGGCGATGCTGCCCACGTACCAGGCCGGCGTGCACATTCACAGCGGCGAATTGATTCGCCTGCTGCCGGCGGCCGAACCCCGGCAAATGAACGTGTATGCGGTGTATGCCTCACGCAAGCACATGCCGGCGGCGCTGCGCAGCTTGCTGGATTTTCTGGTGGTGAGATTTCCGGAAGAACCGGAGTGGGATGCAGGCCTGTAAACACCGATTCTGTAGGAGCTGGCTTGCCAGCGATGGCGTCCTGTAGACCTGCGCAATATCCAAAGCCCCCATCGCTGGCAAGCCAGCTCCTACAGGGGTATTCGTGTTCTGAATGGCTCCTTATGGCTGGCAACTCAATGGCGCTGACCTATGCTCAAAGTAGTACCGAAAGGTATTCGTTCAGAGGTCAACGCCATGAACATCAGAACAAGAAGATACCTCGCGATCTTCATCACCTGCGCGGTCACGCTCGGGCTGTATGGCGCTGCCGCCTGGCGCGTCGAGCAACTGCGCAACCTGCCCCGTGAAGCCGCGAGCTGCAACTTCGAACGCTGCATTCCCCACAACGCTACCCTCAACGCCCTCCGGTAACGAAGGGGGTCAGGCTTCGTTGTCCTGATCGGCCTTCAAGCGGTCGCGGAAGGCCTTGGGCGAAATCCCCACACGACGACGGAACAGGCGCGTGAAGTTGGTCGGATCGGAAAACCCCAACACGTCGGACATTTCATAAATGGTCATGCTGGTGTAGGTCAGCAAGCGCTTGGCCTCCAGCAATTGCCGTTCGTGCATGATCTGCAACGCCGGTTGCCCCGCCAGCTCACGGCAGGTGCCGTTGAGGTGCGACACGGATATCCCCAGCCGATGCGCCAGATCCTCGACCTTGACGTGCTGGCGATAAGTCTCTTCCACCAGCTGAATAAAGCCGTTGAGGTATTCCCGGGCCCGCTGCGGCCGCGCCATGGCGGTGCGACGCTGGATCACCTGGCGACTGACCCACACCACGATCACGCTGACCAGGGAATGCATGAGCATTTCCCGCGCCGGTTGATGGCTGGTGTATTCGTTCTGCAAGGCACTGAACAGGCTGTTAAGGTACTCGGCGTCCTTGCCTGCCGGGTAACTTTCGGCCTGGGCCAGGGCATTGACCGAGTGGCCCAACTGCATCTGCAGGTGGGCGATCAGCGGTGCGGCCAGGGTCACGACAAAGCCTTCCACGTCTTCGGAAAAGCGAAAGCCATGCACCGACAGCGGTGGCAGGATCTGGATCCCCGGTTCCACCAGTTGTGTACGTTTGCCTTCGATTTCAAGCTCTGCCTGACCCTTGAATACGAAGAGCAGTTGACATAAATCAGCGTGGCGGTGGGGTTTGATTTCCCAATGATGTTCGCGGCTGCGTTTGGAAATGGTTTCACAGTGCAGCAAGTCCGGGGTCGGCCAATCCAGGCTTTCACCGTAGAGCTTGAACACCGGAATCGAAGGCAGGTCAGGCTTGTTCATCACTTCAATCCAGGCCTCGGAGTTTGATGGCGGGCGATAATCGCACCGATTGGCAGAATGTACAGCTATCGGCTCAGTTTTCACCTTCAATTGACAGACTCGCAAGGGAAAAATGCAAGCACTCGATCCATAAAAATCATTCACCGACCCTGGTCGCGTGAAGCTTGCGAGTCATAAAAACAATGAAAACGCTGAAAACCCAAGTCGCCATCATTGGTGCCGGCCCTTCAGGCTTGTTGCTCGGCCAATTGCTGCACAACGCCGGTATCGACACCCTCATTCTCGAACGTCAGTCGCCGGACTATGTACTCGGCCGAATCCGCGCCGGCGTGCTTGAACAAGGCATGGTAGAGCTGTTGCGTCAGGCCGGCGTGAGTCAGCGCATGGACGCCGAGGGACTGGTGCATGGCGGCTTCGAACTGGCCCTCGACGGGCGCCAGGTGCACATCGATCTGCACGCCCTCACGGGTGGCAAAACCGTGATGATCTACGGCCAGACCGAGGTCACCCGCGACCTGATGGCCGCCCGTCGGGAGGCCGGCGCGCAAACGATTTACCAGGCAACCAACGTCGTTCCTCACGGAATGAAAACCGACGAAGCCTTTGTCACTTTTGAGAAAGAGGGTGAAACCTGGCGACTCGATTGCGACTACATCGCCGGTTGCGACGGCTTCCATGGGGTGGCGCGGCAATCGATTCCCGCCGACAGCCTGAAAGTCTTCGAACGGATCTACCCCTTCGGCTGGCTCGGGATCCTGGCCGATACCCCACCGGTCCACGACGAACTGGTCTACGCCCGCCATGAGCGCGGTTTTGCCCTGTGCAGCATGCGCTCGCCGACACGCACCCGTTACTACCTTCAAGTGCCCACCAGCGATCATGTCGATCACTGGTCGGATCAACGCTTCTGGGATGAACTCAAGACGCGTTTGCCACAGGCGTTGGCAGACAAACTGGTGACCGGCCCGTCCATCGAAAAAAGCATCGCGCCGCTGCGCAGCTTCGTGGTCGAACCGATGCAATACGGGCGGATGTTCCTGGTCGGCGATGCCGCGCACATCGTTCCGCCCACCGGCGCCAAGGGCCTGAACCTGGCAGCCAGCGATGTGAGTACGCTGTTCAATATCCTGCTCAAGGTTTACCGTGAAAACCGCCTTGATCTGCTGGAGAAATACTCGCAAATCTGCCTGCGCCGGGTGTGGAAGGCCGAGCGGTTTTCCTGGTGGATGACCTCGATGCTGCACCGTTTCGATGAGCACGATGCCTTCAGCCAGCGCATTGCCGAGTCGGAACTGGAGTATTTCATCGACTCCGAGGCGGGTCGAAAAACCATCGCGGAAAACTACGTCGGGCTTCCTTATGAGGCTATCGAATAGCCTGCTATCGACTTACACTGGCGAGCATTCCCGCTCGCCTTGCCTCGTGCGGGTCAATCAATGCCCGCAGGTTTTCCCGTGACCAATCTCCATCAGCCTGAAACGCCCAAACCCGCCATCCGCAGCGTGCTGATCGCGCTGATGCTGGCAATCTTCCTCGGGGCGCTGGACCAGACCATCGTCGCCGTGTCGATGCCGGCCATCTCCGCACAGTTCAAGGACGTCAGCCTGCTGGCCTGGGTGATTTCTGGCTACATGGTGGCCATGACCGTGGCGGTGCCGATCTACGGCAAACTGGGCGACCTGTACGGGCGGCGCAAGTTGATGCTGTTCGGCATGGGCCTGTTCACCCTGGCGTCGGTGTTCTGCGGCATGGCCCAGAGCATGGAGCAACTGGTTCTGGCGCGGATCTTCCAGGGCATCGGGGCCGGCGGGATGATTTCGGTGAGCCAGGCGATCATCGGTGACATCGTGCCGCCACGGGAACGCGGTCGTTATCAGGGCTATTTCAGCAGCATGTACGCGGTGGCCAGTGTGGCCGGCCCGGTGCTCGGCGGCTACATGACCGAATACCTGTCCTGGCGCTGGGTGTTCCTGATCAACCTGCCGCTGGGCCTGGGTGCCTGGCTGGTGGCCCATCGCACGCTGGTGGGCCTGCCGGTTCCGCAACGCAAACCGGTCATCGATTACCTGGGCACCGTGTTGATGATCATCGGGCTGACGGCATTGTTGCTGGGCATCACGCAGGTCGGTCAGGGTCATTCCTGGCGCAGTGCCGAAGTGCTGGCGCTGCTCGCTTGTGCGGTACTGGTGCTGGGGCTGTTTGTCATTCACGAGCGGCGGGCACGGGAGCCGTTGCTGCCCATGCATCTGTTCGCCAACCGCCATGCGATCCTGTGCTGGTGCACGATTTTTTTCACCAGTTTCCAGGCCATCTCGCTGATCGTATTGATGCCGTTGCGCTTCCAGAGTGTCACCGGCGCCGGGGCCGACAGCGCCGCCCTGCATCTGCTGCCGCTGGCCATGGGCTTGCCGATGGGCGCGTACTTCGCCGGCCGCCGCACCTCGGTGACCGGGCGCTACAAACCAATGATCCTCACGGGTGCCGCGCTGATGCCCATCGCGATTATCGGCATGGCGTTCAGCCCGCCGCAGGCGTTCGTCGTGAGCAGCTTGTTCATGCTGCTCTGCGGGATTGCCTCGGGCATGCAGTTCCCGACGTCATTGGTCGGCACGCAGAACTCGGTGGACCAGCGGGACATCGGCGTCGCCACCAGCACCACCAACCTGTTCCGTTCGCTGGGCGGTGCCGTGGGTGTGGCGTTGATGTCGGCGCTGCTGCTGGCCCTGTTGCAGGATTCAAGTTTTGCGCACCTGGCCGGCTCGTCGCTGATTGCCGAAGGCAGTTCGGGGAATGTGCTGCTCGACGGGTTGAACGCCGCACCGGGTGAGGCGCAGAACGCATTGCGTGCAGAATTGCTGCTGACGTTCCGGCACTTGCTGACGGTCAGTGCGGTGGTGTCGTTGCTGGGGCTGGTGGCGGCGATTGCCATGCCGAACATGTTGTTGCGCGGGCGTGAGGACAAGGTTCGATAGGTAGACCGCGTTGCGGCCATCGCTGGCAAGCCAGCTCCTACAGAATTACCCGACCCTGTAGGAGCTGGCTTGCCAGCGAAGACGCCCTTTCAATCAACTCAAAATCAAGGACTGTAATACCCCACAGCCACCAGAAGATGCCCGACCTTTTTCAGGTAGGCATGCTTGTTCTCCACCTTGCCGGTCACCGGGTTTTTCCAGCGGTATTCGTATTCGCCGTAATCCTGTTTGGCCATCAACGCCAGGATCGGCTCGCCCACCGGTTTGCCTTCCGGGTCTTCGATCTTGCTGAAGTCGGTATTGATCAGCCGCAGGTTGGTGCCGTGGGCCACATAACGCCGGGTGTCCAGGTCGACGACAAACACATACAGGTCATCCTGCAGGTAGCCGCCCTTGAGGGAATTGATCGCCGTCAGGGTGCCCTTCTCATCCTTGGCCAGATCGGTTGCCGCTTTATTCAGCAGGGCCATGGCCTGTTCAGCGGAGGCCCGGGGCAGGTAATAACCGACCGCCAGAATCCGTTGGCCGATGCGCTGGTAGTAGACATGCTTGCGCTCGACCTTGCCGTCGTTCCAGTTCTGCCAGCGATACTCCGCCTGCTGAATGCCATTGCCCTCCGGTACTTTCAGGGCGTCCTTGAAGGTTTTCTGCAAGTCCGGCCCAAGCACTTCCGACACGTCCCGGCCAATCAATGCCGACGACGGTCCGCCGCTGGCAAGCATCACGCCCTTGGTGTCGAGCACAAAGACGTAACGGTCCTTGTCGACAAACTCGCCCTGGCGACTGAACGCCGCAAAGGCCTTGTCACCGTTCTGGTGGTAGTAGGCCAAGGCTTTTTCCAGCAGGGCGATGGCCGCCTTGCTGTCGTCCTTTTCCGTCCCGGCGGCTTGTGCCTGGCCCAGGCACAGTAACAACATGCCGCATAGCAAGGCGGACTTATGCAGAAACCCCATTGCGCATCCCTCGTTCCTGATGGTGTTTCAAGAGCGTAGACGGCAATGGGGGAGGCATGGATTTCAGGAACCCCGATCTGCCTGAGGCAGTCGATTACTGCCGGGCGCGCAACTGCTGTTGCAGGTTCTGGATCTGCGCCTGAAGGGTATTGATGTTGCGGGTGACCTGGCTGCGGAAGGCATCGAACTCGGCGGTGTTGGTCGCGCCCGGTGCGGCGGCCGGACGGTTGTCCTGCACGCTTTTGAGCACGACGATGTCTTGCTCGAGACGCTCGATGGCAGCGCTCGGGTTGCCTTGTTTCTTCAGAGCGACGATGTCGGCCCCCAGGCTTTTCAACTGTGCATCGAATTTTTCCGAGTCGGACGGGGCACTTTTCAGGGCGGCCACTTCAGCACTCAAGGCTTTGACCTCGGCCTGCAACTGCGTATTGACCGCCTGATGTTCGGTGTCCTGGGCAGTCATCTGTGCAAGGCGCTTGTCCACTTCGGTGGTTTGCGCGGTCATTTGCGCCAGTCGCTTGTCCAGGTCCGAGGCCTGGCCGGCCACACCTTGCTGCTGGGTGCTCTGGTCCTGGAGCTTGCCTTCCAGCTGGCGGATTTGCAGCTTCAAGGCCTCGCTGTCGCTGGTGACACTGGTCTGGCTGGCCACAACCTTTCCGGAAATATCCTGCAGGCGCCCTGCCGCTTCCTCGCTGATCCGGGCGAAACTTTCCTGGGTCGCCACCAGTTGCTGTTCCATCAGGGAGATCTGCTGAAAGCTCCACCAGGCCAGGCCCGCGAACGCAAAGAACAACGCCCCGACCAACGCCCACAGGGGACCGGTACTCGCCGCCTTGACCTTCACCACCGGCGCCGTGCGCGAATGCACGACCGTACGAACAGTGGGCGGATAATCGTCATCGAGAACGTCTGCACGCAAGCTCGGTACATCGTCGAAGTCGTCGTTGGCATCGTTTCGCATGGACATTGAATCAACCTTAGTGAATCACATAATGGCTTTATGCCGCGCAGTATAAACCCCACAGCCGCAACCATTGACCCTGAAGCCCGTATCCGGTTCAGAAATGGCACGGTGTTCGAGCCTCAGCGAATATCCTGCGCCTTCCACCAGCCACAGAACTCATCGAGCGCCGCCCAGAGGCTGACCTTGGGATCGTAATCCAGATAATGCCGGGCGCGGCTGATGTCCAGGGTGAAATTTTTGTTCATGACTTGCATGCCCAGGCGCGACAACGTTGGTTCGGGGCGCCCCGGCCACATCTTGCACACGCCCTCGTTGAGCGCCGCCACGCTGTAGCCCAGGCCGTAGGAGCGGTAGCGGGTGACCTGTGGGACGTCCATTTTGCGCATGACGTAATTGACCACGTCCCACAACGGAATCGGCGTGCCGTTACTGATGTTGTAAGCCTTGCCCAGCGCGGAACCGCTGGCCAGCAAACTGCTGAGCAACGCCTCGTTGAGGTTTTGCACGCTGGTGAAGTCAACCTTGTTCAGACCGTTGCCGATGATTGCCAGGCGCCCCTTGCGCTGCATGTTCAACAGGCGCGGGAAGATGCTCATGTCGCCGGCCCCGGTCACGAAACGCGGGCGCAGGGCCAGGGTTTCGAGACCGAACTCCTGGGCGCCAAAGACTTTTTGCTCGGCCAGGTACTTGGTGGCGGCGTAAGGGTGTTTGAAGCGCTTGGGCACCTGCTCTTCGGTCAGGCCCAGGTGATCTCGACCATCGAAATAGATCGACGGCGAGGACAAATGCACCAGCCGCCGTACCCGTTGCTTCAGGCAGGCTTCGACCACGTTCTCGGTGACCTGGACGTTGCCCTGATGGAAATCCTGATAACGCCCCCACAAACCGACGGCACCGGCGCAATGCACCACGGCCTCGACGTCCGAACACAGTTCGCGCGCCAGTTCCGGGTCGCTCAAATCCCCCTGGATGAATTCGGCTCCGCGGCGAACCAGATGCTCCACACTTTCGGCCCGGCGACCGTTGACCCGCACGCCCAGGCCCTGCTCCAGGGCAAAACGCGCAAAGCGTCCGCCGATGAAGCCGCTTGCGCCGGTAACCAGAATTTTCATGTATTGCTCCGAATATTTCGTTTTGCGTATTACGTGAGGTCTTGACGCTGCGCGTCAGTCCAAGGGCACCAGCCATTGTTTCGATGCGCTGACCAATTGATCGGTGAGCAGCCCCAGCAACTGACCGCCATTACGCCAATGATGCCAGTACAGCGGCACATCGATCGGCTTATCTGGCAATAACTCCCGCAACACGCCCCTTTCAAGTTGCTCGCGTACCTGCAGTTCCGGAACCAGGCCCCAGCCCAAGCCGGCTTCAGTCAATCGAATAAAACCTTCCGACGACGGGCATAAATGGTGTTCGAAACCACCCTCGACGCCGAGGGACGCAAGATACCGATGCTGCAGGAAATCGTCCGGGCCAAACACCAGCGCCGGGGTGCGGGCCAACTGATCGGCGCGTACGCCTTGCGGAAAATGCCGGGCAATAAAGGCCGGACTGGCCAGCGCACGGTAACGCATGGCCCCCAGCAGCACGCTGCGCGCGCCCGCCACCGGACGCTCGCTGGCGCAGACACAGGCTGCCACCTCGCCGGCGCGCATGCGCTTGAGGCCGACGGTCTGGTCTTCGACCACCAGATCCATCAACAGATGCTGTTGCGCGCAAAACTCCCCCACCGCCTGCGCCCACCAGGTGGCCAGGCTGTCGGCGTTCAGGGCGATCCGCAGGCGTTCCGGCAGGCCCTCTTCATCCAGTGCCGGCACCAGGCTTTGCAAATCCCGCTCAAGCAAGCGCACCTGCTGCACGTGGTTGAGCAAGCGCCGACCGATTTCCGTCGGCGTCGGCGGCGTGGCCCGCACAAGCACCGGCTGGCCAACCCGCGCTTCCAGCAGTTTGATGCGCTGGGATATCGCCGATTGCGACAGGCCCAGCACCTGGGCTGCCCGTTCAAAACCGGCCTGTTCGACCACGGCGGCCAGGGCAGAAAGCAATTTATAGTCGAACATCAGTTTTCCTAATGAGCGATCAGCAAGATTGGTTTTTCTTATACAGCCTTCACAGGGACAATGACCAGCAAGAACTCTTGAACAAGGATCACCCACATGGCTGGCGAAACTTCATTGGCAACGCTGCTGCGCAGCATGAGCCCGCAACTCAATGCCGGCGAATACGTGTTCTGCACCCTGCGCGACGGCCAGTTGCCTGCGGGCCTGGAGATTGTCGGCAGCTTCCGCGAGCAGGAAGGCCTGACCGTGATTCTCGAACGCTCCCACGCCGAAAAAGCCGGGTTCAGCTTCGACTACATCGCCGCCTGGATCACCCTGAACGTGCATTCGGCACTCGAAGCGGTTGGCCTGACCGCCGCATTCGCCACGGCATTGGGCAAGGCCGGCATCAGTTGCAACGTGATTGCCGGCTACTACCACGACCATTTGTTTGTCGGCCAGGCCGACGCCGACCGTGCCCTGCAAGTGCTGCGGGATCTGGCAGCCAACGCGGAGTAAAAAATCATGTGGCAAAGTTATATGAACGGTCTGTTGGTGGCCTTTGGCCTGATCATGGCGATCGGCACCCAGAATGCGTTTGTCCTCGCGCAAAGCCTGCGACGTGAACATCACCTGCCAGTCGCAGCACTCTGCGTGGCCTGCGACGCCCTGTTGGTGGCGGCGGGGGTGTTCGGCCTGGCGACGGTATTGGCACAGAACCCGACTTTGCTGGCCATCGCCCGCTGGGGCGGTGCAGCGTTTCTGTTGTGGTATGGCACCCAGGCACTGCGCCGGGCCTTTTCGAAACAGAGCCTTGAGCAGGGCGAGGGTCAGACCGTACGCTCGCTGCGGGCGGTCATGCTCAGCGCGCTGGCGGTGACCTTGCTCAACCCGCACGTCTACCTGGACACCGTTTTGCTGATCGGCTCCCTGGGCGCACAACAAACCGAGCCCGGCGCTTATGTGGTCGGCGCGGCCAGTGCCTCGCTGCTGTGGTTCTTCACCCTGGCGCTGGGTGCGGCATGGCTGGCTCCCTGGCTCGCCCGCCCCGGTACCTGGCGAATTCTCGATCTGTTGGTGGCGGTGATGATGTTTGCCGTAGCGCTACAGTTGATCGCGGCCATCTGATTCGCGGAACCTCTATTCCACACAGTTGTTGCGTGGTTATGCCGCCCCCCCGGTGCTATGATCCGTCTCCCTGCGCCGCAAAGAGTACAAACTCCCCGGCGCTTGTCTGGCCGCCCGTGATCGGCCTTGCGCTCACCGCAACTGACCTGATTAGGAGAATCATCATGGCTTTCGAATTGCCGCCGCTGCCGTACGCACACGATGCCCTGCAGCCGCACATTTCCAAGGAAACTCTGGAATTCCACCACGACAAGCACCACAACACCTACGTCGTGAACCTGAACAACCTGGTGCCAGGCACCGAGTTCGAAGGCAAGACCCTGGAAGAAATCGTCAAGACTTCCTCGGGCGGTATCTTCAACAACGCCGCACAGGTCTGGAACCACACTTTCTACTGGAACTGCCTGGCGCCAAACGCCGGCGGTCAACCAACCGGCGCACTGGCTGAAGCCATCAACGCAGCTTTCGGTTCGTTCGACAAGTTCAAGGAAGAGTTCAGCAAGACTTCCATCGGCACCTTCGGTTCCGGTTGGGGCTGGCTGGTGAAGAAGGCTGACGGTTCCCTGGCCCTGGCCAGCACCATCGGCGCCGGCAACCCGCTGACCAACGGCGACACCCCGCTGCTGACCTGCGACGTCTGGGAACACGCTTACTACATCGACTACCGCAACCTGCGTCCGAAGTACGTCGAAGCGTTCTGGAACCTGGTCAACTGGAAGTTCGTGGCTGAGCAGTTCGAAGGCAAAACCTTCACCGCTTAAGCTCGACGCCAGTCAAAAAAACCCGGCTTTTCAGCCGGGTTTTTTATTGCCCGGGATTTTCAGCGTTCGGCTGGGCCCCTTCGCGAGCAGGCTCGCTCCCACATTTGATCTGTATACGACCCGATCCAGTGTGGGAGCGGGCTTGCTCGCGAAGAACGATGACGCGGTTAGCCTGCCAACTACTGCGGATCGAGGTTATCCAACGCGCGACTCACTGCTAGCTCCGCCAACATGACAATCTGCGAAATGGCCAGCGCTGTGTTGCGCTGGGGGCCATTCAGGTAGGTGGCGAAATCACTCGCCAGGACATTGGCTGAAGCCAGTGACTCACAGGCGTGGGCAAGAAGGGTTTCAGTGTCCATGTCGGGAACGATCATGAACAGGGTGCGGGGGCTGTAGGGTTTGGTGGTGCTGCTGGGGGGATCGGGGATTAACTTATCCAAAATATGCTCCTTATCGATTGGAGCCATCTCTTGCCGTTTCTCACGCGGGCGAAGAGGTGGCAGCTATGTGCGGAGTGAGAAACCGGCAAGAGAGCAATCCGGCCAGACCGAGGTCTGCCCGCACACAGCCGCCATAAAGCATTGCTGGCAGCGGATAAGCTGGCGGCAATTATGGTGGTACTGGCGCTGGATTAACACTCTCTGCGGGTTCTCACGCCCGATCGCTGAAGCATTTCAGCGATCACGAAAGGTTATTCAGCCCGCTTCCGACGGACAACCTGAAAACTGCGTGGGAAACTTCTGGCGCTTTCCTACACCGCGCCATCTCGCAGAAACGTAACGCGGAGCGTCCCTGGCATCACTCCCACGCGGGCGTGTGGGATTGATCAGCTTGGAGGCGTGGGAGATTGGTCGGCTGTCAGGCCGTCATCGCAGGCAAGCCAGCTCCCACAGGGTCAAAGTACATCCGCCAGATGCAGGTCGGCTGGCAGGCCGCCATCGCTGGCAAGCCAGCTCCTACAGGGTCAAAGTACATCCGCCAGATTCAGGTCGGCTGGCAGGCCGCCATCGCTGGCAAGCCAGCTCCTACAGGGTCAAAGTACATCCGCCAGATTCAGGTCGGCTGGCAGGCCGTCATCGCTGGCAAGCCAGCTCCTACAGGGTCAAAGTACATCCGCCAGATTCAGGTCGGCTGGCAGGCCGCCATCGCTGGCAAGCCAGCTCCCACAGAAGAGCAGAGCAAAGGCAGAGCGGCGTACACCTTCGCTCTTCACCACTCATCAGGCCGAGCGTTAGCTCGCCTGCCGCTCTTGATCTTGATCCACCCGCCCCCTCGGCAGGCTGAGCGGAGGTGTTCATCCGGGGATGGGCGCGCAGCGCCGTTCGACGCAGTCGAACTCATTGCATGTAGGTCGAAGCGAAGCCGACCGGAGGGCAATGCCCCCGGATGAATGCCGGAGCGAAGGAACCCCGAGCCTCAGCGAGGGGCCGTACGTAAGGGGCGAGACCTTTGGTTCCTTTGGGGCGTTTGCCAAAGGGACTCGCCGTAAGGGCGAAACCATAAGCCGCCGTTACCGCAGAAACGGATATGTACCCGGTTAAAAACCCAACAACGAAACAAGCCTCGAGCCCCTTGCCCCACCGCCACAGACGGCTAACATCAAACAAAAGGAAAATATCTGCACCCCCACCCCTCAAGTTGAAGGACTCGACAACCGACACAGTGCTAATAGGCTAACTCGTCAAGACAACTGCAAATCAGCCAAGCTGCAGGCAAAATCCCCCAAGGATGATTGTCCCTTTGACTGCCATCACGGGATTGCCAATACTCATGGCAACTTGATACTACCCGCACGGAACAAGGAATATCCCTTTGAAGCTGGAACTCAAGAACAGCTTGTCGGTGAAGTTGCTTCGGGTCGTGCTCCTGTCGGCATTGATCGTCGGCGTGGTCTTGAGCTGCGCGCAGATTGTGTTCGATGCCTATAAAACACGCCAGGCCGTCGCCAGCGATGCCGAACGCATCCTCGACATGTTTCGCGACCCCTCGACCCAGGCCGTCTACAGCCTGGACCGGGAAATGGGCATGCAGGTGATCGAAGGCCTGTTTCAGGACGCCGCCGTGCGCAAGGCCTCCATCGGCCACCCCAACGAAGCCATGCTCGCGCAAAAAACCCGCGAACTGCAGCACTCCCACAGCCGCTGGCTGACCGACCTGATTCTCGGCCAAGAACGCACCTTCACCACCCAACTGGTCGGTCGCGGGCCTTACAGCGAGTATTACGGCGACCTGAGCATCACCCTCGATACCGCCACCTACGGTCAAGGGTTCATTGTCAGTTCGGTGATCATCTTCATCTCCGGCGTACTGCGCGCGCTCGCCATGGGGCTGGTGCTGTATCTGGTCTATCACTGGCTGCTGACCAAGCCGCTGTCGCGGATCATCGAGCACCTCACGGAAATCAATCCGGATCGTCCCAGCGAACACAAGATTCCGCTGCTCAAGGGCCACGAGAAAAACGAACTGGGTATCTGGATCAACACCGCCAACCAGTTGCTCGAGTCCATCGAACGCAACACCCATCTGCGCCACGAGGCGGAAAACAGCCTGTTGCGCATGTCCCAGTACGATTTCCTGACAGGGCTGCCGAACCGGCAGCAATTGCAGCAGCAACTGGACAAGATCCTCATCGACGCCGGCAGGTTACAGCGCCGGGTCGCGGTGTTGTGTGTCGGCCTCGACGATTTCAAGGGCATCAACGAGCAGTTCAGCTACCAGACCGGCGACCAGTTGTTGCTGGCCCTGGCCGATCGCCTGCGCGGCCATAGCGGTCGCCTGGGCGCCCTCGCCCGCCTCGGTGGCGACCAGTTCGCCCTGGTCCAGGCCGATATCGAACAACCCTACGAAGCCGCCGAGCTGGCACAAAGCATTCTCGATGATCTGGAAGCGCCGTTTGCCCTCGACCATCAGGAGATCCGCCTGCGCGCCACCATCGGCATCACCCTGTTCCCCGAGGACGGCGACAGCACCGAGAAGCTGCTGCAAAAAGCCGAGCAGACCATGACGCTGGCCAAGACCCGCTCGCGCAACCGCTATCAGTTCTATATCGCCAGCGTCGACACCGAAATGCGTCGCCGCCGCGAGCTGGAAAAAGACCTGCGCGATGCGCTGGTCCGCAATCAGTTCTATCTCGTCTATCAGCCGCAGATCAGTTACCGCGACAACCGCGTAGTGGGCGTCGAAGCCCTGATTCGCTGGCAGCACCCCGAGCACGGCCTGGTACCGCCAGACCTGTTCATCCCGCTGGCCGAACAGAACGGCACCATCATTGCCATCGGCGAATGGGTGCTGGACCAGGCCTGCAAACAATTACGCGAGTGGCACGACCAGGGCTTCAGTGACCTGCGCATGGCGGTCAACCTGTCCACGGTTCAATTGCACCACGCGGAACTGCCACGGGTGGTCAACAACCTGCTGCAAATGTACCGCCTGCCGCCACGCAGCCTGGAACTGGAAGTCACCGAGACCGGCCTGATGGAAGACATCAGCACTGCGGCCCAGCACTTGCTCAGCCTGCGTCGCTCCGGTGCGCTGATCGCCATCGACGACTTCGGAACCGGCTATTCATCCTTGAGCTATCTCAAGAGCCTGCCGCTGGACAAGATCAAGATCGACAAGAGCTTCGTTCAGGACCTGCTCGATGACGACGACGATGCGACCATCGTTCGCGCCATCATCCAGCTGGGCAAGAGCCTGGGCATGCAGGTGATAGCCGAAGGTGTGGAAACCGCCGAACAAGAGGCCTACATCATTTCCGAAGGCTGCCACGAAGGTCAGGGCTATCACTACAGCAAGCCATTGCCGGCGCGGGAACTGGGCGTTTACCTCAAGCAGGCCCAACGCAGTAACGCGGCTATTTTGTAACCCCCCCTGTAGGAGCGAGCTTGCTCGCGATGGTCGTGAACGATAACGCGTTGACTCTGGATGAGCGCGTTGTTCTCAGGTTCATCGCGAGCAAGCTTGCTCCTACAGGGATTCGTGAATAAGAAATATTTCCACCTACAACCCTTTACACATAATGCGAAAGATTTGCATTATGTCGCAGTTTTGCGTGCGCATAGCGCCACTCCACCCCCTATCGAAGCAGGATGTTCGCCATGATTCGTATGCCTCTGGCTACCGCCAGTCTGTTGGCCATCGCTATTTCCCTCGCCGGTTGCGGCGAAGGTGACAAAGAAAAAGCTGCCGCGCCTGCGCCAGCTGCCAGCACCGCGGCCGCCCCGGCTGCTGCACCTGCCGCTGCCGGTAAAGTCGACGAAGCCGCCGCCAAAGCCGTTGTCGCTCACTACGCCGACATCGTTTTCGCCGTTTACAGCGATGCCGAATCCACCGCGAAGACCCTGCAAACCGCCGTAGACGCCTTCCTCGCCAAGCCGAACGATGACACCCTGAAAGCCGCCAAGGCTGCCTGGGTTGCCGCTCGCGTGCCTTACCTGCAGAGCGAAGTGTTCCGCTTCGGCAACACCATCGTTGACGACTGGGAAGGTCAACTGAACTCCTGGCCGCTGGACGAAGGCCTGATCGACTACGTCGACAAGTCCTACGAGCACGCCCTGGGTAACCCGGGCGCCACCGCCAACATCATCGCCAACACTGAAGTGCAGATCGGCGAAGACAAGGTCGACGTCAAAGACATCACCCCGGAAAAACTCGCCAGCCTGAACGAGCTGGGCGGTTCCGAGGCCAACGTCGCGACCGGTTACCACGCCATCGAATTCCTGCTCTGGGGCCAGGACCTGAACGGCACCGGCCCTGGCGCCGGCAACCGTCCGGCTTCGGACTACCTGGAAGGCAAAGGAGCTACCGGCGGTCACAACGATCGTCGTCGTGCCTACCTGAAGTCCGTGACTCAGCTGCTGATCAGCGACCTGGAAGAAATGGTCGGTAACTGGAAGCCGAACGTGGCCGACAACTACCGCGCCACCCTGGAAGCGGAACCGGCTGAAACCGGCCTGCGCAAAATGCTGTTCGGCATGGGCAGCCTGTCCCTGGGCGAACTGGCGGGCGAGCGCATGAAGGTTTCCCTGGAAGCCAACTCCCCGGAAGACGAACAGGATTGCTTCAGCGACAACACCCACAACTCGCACTTCTACGATGCCAAGGGCATCCGTAACGTGTACCTGGGTGAATACACCCGTGTCGACGGTACCAAAATGACCGGCGCCAGCCTGTCGTCCCTGGTGGCCAAGGCCGACCCGGCTGCCGACACCGCGCTGAAAGACGACCTGGCCGCTACCGAAGCCAAGCTTCAAGTCATGGTCGACCACGCCAACAAGGGTGAGCACTACGACCAGTTGATCGCTGTCGGCAACACCGCAGGCAACCAGATCGTCCGTGACGCCATCGCGTCCCTGGTCAAGCAGACCGGTTCGATCGAAGCCGCCGCTGGCAAACTGGGCATCAACGACCTGAACCCGGACAACGCTGATCACGAATTCTGATCAACGCTGGCTGAATGAAAAAGGCGACCTTCGGGTCGCCTTTTTCATGCCTGCCTTTTGTGGTGATGCTGGTGGCCCCATCGCTGGCAAGCCAGCTCCTACAGTTCTGGTGGTTTGCAAAACCCGAGTACACAACCTATCCCTGTAGGAGCTGGCTTGCCAGCGATCGCAGCGCCTCGGTCTCAAGTGAAAAACCCTGCCCCACATCAAGCAAACGATAATTCCTCTTATTCAAATTCCCATCCCCTGTTAGACTTTGCGCCCTTGTTTTGCTCGTCTTGCAGGATCCCTGATGCCCCCGCTGCCTCTTCGCTTGTCCGCACTGTTTCTGGCCCTGGGCCTGAGTGCCTGCGATGACGCCCCGAAATTCACCCAGGCCGAACCCGGTGAAGCCCGCTCCGGTGGCAGTGCGACGGTGCGCAAGACCGATCAGAATTCGTTTTCCATGCCCTCGGCGAACCTGCCGCCGTCACGGCGTGTGGATTTCAGCGTCGGCAACAGCTTTTTCCGCAGCCCTTGGGTGATTGCCCCTTCGACGACGACCGCGCGCGATGGCCTCGGCCCGTTGTTCAACACCAATGCCTGCCAGGGCTGCCACATCAAGGACGGCCGCGGTCATCCACCGACTGCGGACGATGTGAACGCCGTGTCGATGCTCGTACGCCTGTCGATTCCCGACGCCCCGGCGTATGCCAAGGTCATCGAGCAGATCGGCGTGGTGCCGGAGCCCGTCTACGGCGGTCAGTTCCAGGACATGGCCGTACCCGGTGTAGCCCCCGAAGGCAAAGTGCGGGTCGATTACACCGCCGTGCCGGTTCGCTTCAAGGACGGCACCGAAGTCGAGCTGCGCAAACCCAGCCTGAACATCACTCAACTGGGCTACGGCCCGATGCACCCCGATACCCGTTTTTCGGCGCGTGTAGCGCCGCCGATGATTGGCCTGGGCCTGCTCGAGGCGATCCCTGACGAGGCGATCCTGGCCAACGCCGAGGCACAGGCCAAGGCGAACAACGGCATCAGCGGAAGACCGAACCGGGTCTGGGATGACGCCGAGCAAAAGACGGTTTTGGGAAGGTTTGGCTGGAAAGCCGGACAACCGAACCTCAATCAACAGAATGTTCACGCGTTTTCGGGCGATATGGGCCTCACGACCAGCCTGCGGCCCTTTGATGACTGCACGGACGCGCAAACGGCCTGCAAACAGGCACCCAGTGGCAACGGCCCCGATGGCGAGCCGGAAGTCAGCGATAACATCCTGCGCCTGGTGCTGTTCTACAGCCGTAACCTCGCCGTACCGGCCCGTCGTGACGTCAACGCACCTGAAGTGCTGGCCGGCAAAAACCTGTTCTATCAGGCCGGTTGCCAGTCCTGTCACACACCGAAATACACCACCGCCGCCAACGCCGCCGAACCTGAGCTGGCCAATCAAGTGATTCGGCCATACAGCGATCTGCTGCTGCATGACATGGGCGATGGCCTGGCCGACAACCGTAGCGAATTCCAGGCCAGTGGCCGCGAATGGCGCACCCCGCCGTTGTGGGGCATCGGCCTGACACAGGCGGTCAGCGGCCACACCCAGTTCCTGCACGACGGCCGCGCCCGCAACCTGCTCGAAGCCGTGCTCTGGCATGGCGGCGAGGCGACAGCGGCGCAGCAACAGGTTTTGTCTTTCAATGCCGAGCAGCGCGCCGCGCTGCTGGCGTTCCTGAATTCCCTTTAACACGCATTCCACGCGGGAGCCCGACATGTTCCGTCCCAAACTGTTGTTCACCAGCCTTGCCGCCCTCGCCCTGGGCGCCTGCTCGCCCCAGGATCCGCAAGCGGTCACGTCGGCGGCCATCGCCAAGTCGGTGATCCTGCCGACCTACACCCGCTGGGTTGAAGCCGACCGTCAATTGGCAGTCAGCGCCCTCGCCTATTGCGAAGGCAAGGAAACCCTGGAAACCGCCCGTGCCGACTTCCTGCACGCGCAAAAAGCCTGGGCCGAGCTGCAACCGCTGTTGATCGGGCCGTTGGCCGAAGGCAATCGTTCGTGGCAAGTGCAGTTCTGGCCGGACAAGAAAAACCTGGTCGGCCGTCAGGTCGAGCAACTGGTCAGCGCCCAGCCGCAGATCGATGTTGCAGCGCTGGCCAAGTCCAGTGTCGTGGTGCAGGGCCTCTCGGCCTACGAATACATTCTGTTCGACAGCAAGCCTGACGTGGCCAACGCTGAGCAGAAGAGCAAATACTGCCCACTGCTGATCGCCATCGGCGAACGCCAGAAACAGTTGGCCGAAGAGATTCTGCAAACCTGGAACAACACCGACGGCATGCTCGCGCAGATGAGCAAATTCCCGAACCAGCGTTACGCCGACTCCCACGAAGCGATCGCCGATCTGCTGCGGGTTCAAGTCACGGCCATCGACACCCTGAAGAAAAAACTCGGCACGCCGATGGGTCGCCAGAGCAAGGGCGTGCCGCAACCGTTCCAGGCCGATGCCTGGCGCAGCCACTCGTCCCTGACCAGCCTCGAAGCCAGCCTCGCGGCCGCCAAAACGGTCTGGGAAGGTGTGGATAACAAAGGCCTGCGCGGACTGTTGCCGAGCGAGCAGAAACCCTTGGCCGACAAGATCGATGCCGCCTATGCCGCCTCGCTGAAATTGTTTGCCGGTAACCAGCGTTCGCTGACCGACATGCTCAATGACGAGGCCGGCCGCCAGCAACTCAGCGAACTGTATGACAGCCTCAACGTTGTCCATCGCCTGCACGAGGCCGATCTGGCCAAGGCATTGGGCATCCAGCTGGGCTTCAACGCCAACGACGGTGACTGATGAGGGCCAGTTCCATGCTGCGACGCCAGGTTCTGACATTAGGGAGTTTGCTGCTGGGTGCGGTGACGCTGGGCGGCTGGACGCTGTTCAAGCAAAAGGGCAAGAGTCCGTTGTTGCTTTCGGCACGGGATGATACCGATGGCCAGCATTACGCCGTCGGTTATCGGCTCGATGGCACCCAGGTGTTCGCCACCCGGGTCGGCCAGCGTTGCCACGACATCATCAACCACCCGACACAGCCGATTGCACTGTTCGTCGCCCGCCGTCCGGGCACCGAGAGTTACCTGATCGACCTGCGCGACGGCGCGCTCCTGCAAACCGTGGTGTCGCAGCCCAACCGGCACTTCTACGGACACGCAGTCATTCACCACAGTGGCGACTGGCTGTACGCCACCGAAAATGACACCACCGACCCGGGCCGCGGCCTGCTCGGCGTGTATAAGTTCGAAGGCGAAAGGCTGGTGCACAGCGGTGAGATTTCCACCCACGGCCTGGGTCCGCACCAGGTGTCGTGGATGCCCGATGGCGAAACCCTGGTGGTGGCCAACGGCGGGATTCGCACCGAGGCCGAAAGCCGGGTGGAAATGAACCTCAACGCCATGGAACCGAGCCTGGTCCTGATGCAACGTGACGGCACCTTGCTGAGCAAGGAAACCCTCGCCCAGCAGATGAACAGCGTGCGCCATCTGGCCATC
This sequence comes from Pseudomonas laurylsulfatiphila, assembly GCF_002934665.1. Classification (GTDB taxonomy): domain Bacteria; phylum Pseudomonadota; class Gammaproteobacteria; order Pseudomonadales; family Pseudomonadaceae; genus Aquipseudomonas; species Aquipseudomonas laurylsulfatiphila. The sequence goes on from NZ_NIRS01000003.1 coordinate 665,015, forward strand.
GCCAGCGACGGCACCATCGTCGCCAGCCAACAATTCATGGGCGCGGCCCACGAGTCGTCGGAGCTGTTGGCGATCAAGCGTCCCGGCCAGCCTTTCGTGGCGTTCCCGGTGCCCGAGCACCAGTTGCAGGCCATGGGGCACTACACCGCCAGCGTCGCAGTGCACAACGACTTGCGCCTGGTGGCATTGACTGCGCCGCGGGGCAACCGTTTCTTCATCTGGGACCTGGACAGCGGTGAAGTACGCCTGGATGCCCCCCTGCCCGACTGCGCCGGGGTCGGCGCCGTGGCCGATGGTTTTGTAGTGACCTCCGGCCAGGGGCGCTGCCGCTACTATGACTGCCGCCAGACAAACCTGGTCGCCAAACCGCTGGACCTGCCCGCAGGGCTCTGGGACAACCATCTGCATCTGATGGCATAAAACGCCAAAAAGATCGCAGCCTTCGGCAGCTCCTACAGGGCGTACAACATTCCCCTGTAGGAGCTGGCTTGCCAGCGATGGCAATCTCAATTCCGCCGCCCACTCAACGACTCCTTCGCCGGCAAGCCGGCTCCTACGGGTCGTAAGCCTTCCAATAAACGGCAGTTGGATTACCCTGTACACTCCCGGTAATGTGCACTGCTGTCTCACCTGATTTTCTCCAAGGAACTGGAATATGCTGCGTCGCCGCATGCTGATCATGTTGGGTGTGGTTCTACTGATTGTGCTGGTCCTGGCCGCGTACAAAGCCTTCTCGATCTACACGATGGTTCAAGGCTTCTCTGCGCCTAAACCGGCCATCAGCGTTGCCGTGGCTACCGCCACCGAGCGTCCGTGGCAAGCCCGTCTGCCTACGGTCGGCACACTGACGGCGCTGCAAGGTGTCGATCTGAGCCTGGAAATTGCAGGTACCGTCACCGACGTGCAGTTCGAGTCAGGGCAGAAGGTCAAGGCCGGCCAGCCGATCGTGCAACTCGACAGCGGCGTGGAAGCCGCCCTGCTGGAAACCGCGCAGGCCGACCTCGGGCTGGCCCAGGTGGATTACACCCGTGGCAGCCAGCTGGTGGGCAGCCAGGCCATTTCCAAAGGCGAATTCGACCGGCTCTCGGCCGTCCTGAAAAAGAGCAAAGCCACGGTTAATCAACTCAAGGCTTCACTTGAGAAAAAACGCATCGTCGCACCGTTCAGCGGCACCATCGGCATTCGTCAGGTGGACGTCGGCGACTACGTGGCCAGCGGCACCATGATCGCTACCCTGCAAGACCTCAGCAGCCTGTACGTCGACTTTTTCGTGCCGGAGCAATCGGTGCCGAAGATTGCCATTGGCCAGCCAGTACAGATCATCGTCTCGGCCTATCCGACCCAGACGTTCCCCGGCAACATCAGCGCAATCAACCCCAAAGTCGAAAACAGCACCCGTAACGTGCAAGTCCGCGCCACCCTGGCCAACCCCGATGGCAAGTTGCTGCCCGGCATGTTCGCCAACCTCCAGGTGCTCCTGCCCGACCCGCAACCGCGCATCGTGGTGCCGGAAAGCGCGATCACCTACACGCTCTACGGCAACTCGGTGTATGTGGCCGTGCAAAAGAAGGCCGAAGACGGCAGCCCGGTAAAGGACGACAAGGGCCAACCGGTGCTGATCGCCGAACGACGTTTTGTCGAGACCGGCGAACGCCGCGAAGGGCAAGTGATCATCACCAAAGGCGTGCAGAACGGCGAGAAAGTGGTGACCGCCGGCCAGCTCAAACTGGATAACGGCGCGCACATTGCCATCAGCGACGACAAGACCCTGGCCGGGCAGAACAGCCCGCCTCGCGCGGACTGATCAAGGAATCCCCATGGCTTTTACCGATCCGTTCATTCGCCGCCCGGTTCTCGCAACCGTGGTCAGCCTGTTGATCGTGCTGCTGGGCTTCCAGGCCTGGAGCAAGCTGCCGCTGCGTCAGTATCCACAAATGGAAAACGCCCTGATCACGGTGACCACCGCCTACCCCGGAGCCAACGCCGAGACCATCCAGGGCTACATTACCCAACCGATGCAGCAAAGCCTCGCCAGCGCCGAGGGTATCGACTACATGACCTCGGTCAGTCGCCAGAACTTTTCGGTGATCTCGATCTACGCGCGCGTCGGCTCCAACAGCGACCGCCTGTTTACCGAACTGCTGGCCAAGGCCAACGAGGTCAAGAACCAGCTGCCCCAGGACGCAGAAGACCCGGTGCTGAGCAAAGAATCTGCCGATGCGTCAGTGCTGATGTACATGAGCTTCTTCAGCAAGGAATTGAGCAACCCGCAGATTACCGATTACCTGTCGCGGGTGATCCAGCCCAAACTGGCGACCTTGCCCGGCATGGCCGAGGCCGAAATCCTCGGCAACCAGGTATTTGCCATGCGCCTGTGGCTGGATCCGGTGAAGCTCGCGGGTTTCGGCCTCAGCGCCAGCGATGTGACCAACGCGGTGCGCCAGTACAACTTCCTCTCGGCTGCCGGCGAGGTGAAAGGCGAATACGTGGTCACCAGCATCAACGCCAATACAGAACTCAAGTCCGCCGAGGCCTTCGGGGCGATTCCGCTCAAGGTCGATGGCGACAGCCGTGTACTGCTGCGGGATGTGGCGCGTGTGGAAATGGGTGCGGAAAACTACGACTCCATCAGCTCGTTCGGTGGCACCCCTTCGGTGTACATCGGCATCAAGGCGACGCCGGGCGCCAACCCGCTGGAAGTGATCAAGGAAGTGCGCAAGATCATGCCGGACCTTGAGGCCCAGCTACCGCCGAACCTCAAGGGTGAAATCGCCTACGACGCCACCCTGTTCATCCAGGCCTCGATCGACGAAGTGGTGAAAACCCTGTTCGAAGCGGTGCTGATCGTGATCGTGGTGGTGTTCCTGTTCCTTGGCGCCCTGCGCTCGGTAGTGATCCCGGTGGTGACCATCCCGCTGTCGATGATCGGCGTCATGTTCTTCATGCAGATGATGGGGTACTCCATCAACCTGCTCACCCTGCTGGCGATGGTGTTGGCCATCGGCCTGGTGGTGGATGACGCCATTGTGGTGGTGGAAAACATTCATCGCCACATCGAGGAAGGCAAGACACCGCTGGACGCCGCCATTGAAGGCGCCCGGGAAATCGCCATGCCAGTGATCTCGATGACCATCACCCTGGCGGCGGTGTATGCGCCGATCGGTTTCCTGACCGGCTTGACCGGGGCGCTGTTCAAGGAGTTCGCCCTGACCCTGGCCGGCGCGGTGGTGATTTCCGGTGTCATCGCCCTGACCCTGTCTCCGATGATGTGTGCATTCCTGCTGCGTCATGATGAAAATCCCAGTGGCCTGGCTCATCGCCTGGACATGATTTTCGAACGCCTCAAACGCCGCTACCAGAGCATGCTGCATGGCACCCTCAACACCCGGCCGGTGGTGCTGGTGTTTGCCGTGATCGTGTTGTGCCTGATTCCGGTGTTTCTCAAGTTCACCAAATCGGAGCTCGCACCGGATGAGGACCAGGGCATCATCTTCATGCTGGCCAACGCCCCGCAACCGACCAACCTCGATTATCTGAACACCTACACCGACGAGTTCATCTCGATCTTCAAGGCGTTTCCCGAGTACTACTCGTCGTTCCAGATCAACGGTTTCAACGGTGTGCAATCGGGCATAGGCGGTTTCCTGCTCAAGCCATGGAACGAGCGCGATCGTACCCAGATGGCAATCCTGCCCGAGGTTCAGAGCAAACTGGAAAGCATCCCCGGGTTGCAGATTTTCGGCTTCAACCTGCCTTCCTTGCCGGGCACCGGCGAAGGCTTGCCGTTCCAGTTCGTCATCAACTCTTCCAACGATTACGAACTGCTGCTGCAAGTGGTCGATCGGGTAAAAAAACGGGCGATGGAATCCGGCAAGTTTGCATTTGTCGACGTTGACCTGGCCTTCGACAAGCCGGAAGTAGTGGTGGATATTGACCGCGCCAAGGCCGCGCAGATGGGGGTTTCCATGCAGGACCTGGGGGGAACCCTGGCGACCCTGCTGGGCGAAGCCGAGATCAACCGTTTCACCATTGAAGGTCGCAGCTACAAGGTCATTGCCCAGGTCGAACGACCGTTCCGCGACAATCCGGACTGGCTGAACAATTACTACGTGAAAAACACCAAGGGCGAGCTGTTGGCATTGTCGACCCTGATCACCGTCACCGACCGTGCCCGACCGAGACAACTGAACCAGTTCCAGCAACTCAACTCGGCCATCCTGTCCGGCGTGCCGCTGGTGAGCATGGGGGAAGCCATCGACCTCGTGCGCCAGATCGCCCGGGAAGAGGCACCGGTCGGCTTTGGCTTCGACTACGCCGGCGCATCGAGGCAGTACGTACAGGAAGGCAGCGCCCTGTGGGTCACCTTTGCCCTGGCACTGGCAATCATTTTCCTGGTGCTGGCGGCCCAGTTCGAAAGTTTCCGCGACCCGCTGGTGATCCTGGTCACCGTGCCCCTGTCCATCTGCGGTGCATTGATTCCGTTGTTCCTGGGTTGGTCGAGCATGAACATCTACACCCAGGTCGGGCTGGTGACGTTGATCGGGCTGATCAGCAAGCACGGCATTCTGATTGTCGAGTTCGCCAACCAGCTACGCAAGGACAAGGGCCTGACGGCACGGGAAGCAGTGGAGGAAGCGGCGGCCATCCGGCTGCGTCCGGTGTTGATGACCACCGCAGCGATGGTGTTTGGCATGGTGCCATTGATCATCGCCACCGGTGCTGGCGCGGTCAGCCGGTTCGACATCGGCACAGTCATCGCGACCGGCATGTCGATCGGCACGTTGTTCACCCTGTTTGTGTTGCCTTGCATCTACACGATGCTGGCCAAACCCGATAAGCCATGAACCTTGTAGGAGCCGGCTTGCTGGCGATGGGCTCAAGTGCGCCGCGTTTATCCAGTTCATACGCGTTATCGTTAGCGACCATCGCCAGCAAGCTGGCTCCTACAAGGGGTCGTGTGCCCACGCTCAAACCAGTGGAAGCCCCAAAAAAAAGGCCTCGCAAGTGCGAGGCCTTTCATTTTGGCTTCAATCGTTTCAACTTTGCGGCCTCAATCCCTGAGAAAGTCCGAACATGAATAGCAACAAATCATGATCGGGTTGAGTGGCCACGGATGCCTTCGCAACCCGTGGCAACGGACAATGTTCTTCTGCGCTTACCGAGCTGAGAACCTGGGGGCGTGGTTGCTCCCAGGTTGCCATCGCGATCGATGCAACTGCCAAGGCTCCTACCAGAAACAAACCTCGTGCAATTTCGAGTTTCATCGCTATAAACCCTTGATAGCGCTGCCAAACGCCGTCTCATAAAAGTAGACGAGCTTTTTCCAGTCTGCATCGCTGAACGACGAGTGGCGACGCAATTGCTTCAAGTCATGGACAGCTGCGCGATTGGCGGTCAAACGCTGTCGACATTTTTCCAGATCGATCAGGGCCACTTCGACCTTGGCCGTCTCACCCTCACCGGTCACGCGAACGAATACGTGCTTGTCGTACAGGCAACCGTGCTGCCAGCGGCCCTTGTGCATGCGAGCCAGGTTTTCAGCCAGGTCCTTGAGCACTCGTTCGTTTATGGCTTCACCATGACGCTCGCGACCGCCACCGGCGTACCAGCGATCGATTTCCTCGAAGCCATCCAGCGACTTGGTGACCAGCAAGGCACGCCACTTGTGTACAGGATCGCGCTGTGCGCCACAGAAAACGATTTCCGGAACCCGTACGCCAAGCGCGGTCACACCGATGAGCGCAGCATGCTCGCGCATTACCGTAGGCCGCCCGAAAGGGTGCTGCAAGCTACGATGGATATGCCCGGTCTGGCGCTTGACGTAGAGCAGTTGACCATCACTGCCCATCAGGCGTTGAACGCCGCTTTCCCCGCCGCGACGGACGTTGGGTTCTTCTACCCATTCACCGCGCTGATTCCAGAAGTAATCGAAGCGGTCCTGGGAAACGACTTCCGTTTCTGCTGCATACTGCACTGCCATCCTGTTACCTCTTGCGTAATACGTAAACTCGCCACATGGCATAGAGCGGCAAAAAGTCCAGTTGTTCCTGGATGCGGAAACCCGCCTGCTCAAATTCCTTTTCTACGGTAGCGGCCGGTAACACAAACCGGTTTTGGTAACCTTCCTGCCCACGGGTTTTCTCCGAACGTTTGCGTTTCCAGGCCTTGAAGTTGCCATCGACCCACAGCGAAAGGATCACGCTGTCGCGGGAAACCCGCTCGAATTCACGCAAAATAGCCATGCGATGCTCGGCTTCACCGATGTGGTGGAGCAAGCGCATGCAAAAAATGCTGTCGACAGCGTTGCCCGGCAAGGCGATGTCGAATGCAGACGTGTGCAAGGGTTGTACCCGTTTCACCACGTCGGCAGGTTGCGCCTGGGTTGCGATCTTCAGCATGGACACCGAATTATCGGCACCGATGATCACGCGGTTGGATTTTTCCGCCAACAAAGGCCAGAAACGCCCTGCACCACAAGGCAAATCGAGGACCAGACCAGGCTCGCCAACCAGGGCCAGCGCCTTGCGCGCCAGTTGTTCGTCACGCCAATGGGACAATCGACGGCCGAGCCCCTCCTGATGTTTGCGCAAATAGCGTTGGGCGTGTTGGTCGTCGTATTTTTCCGAAAAATCGAGCTTGATCGGGCCGTCCATCATCAGGTCTCCTGAACTTCTGATAGCACCTACCTTAGATTTTGTGGTGTCGGCGACTGGTCATCCATTTGTGAAAATATCGTTAGGTGAACCCGGAAGTATTACAGGGTTTTACGAAATTGACAGGGTTTGCCGGGCGCCTGACTCAACGGATCAAGTTCGGACCAACTCCACCTGAAAACGGCAGCCACTGGGCTCCATCGTAGTCAGGCTGACGCTCCAGCCCTGGTTTTCACAGATCCGCTGCACCAGTGAAAGCCCCAGACCCAAGCCCTCTCCGCGTTTTTCAGTGCCCCGTACGAAGGGTTCGAACATCGCCTCGCGTTTTTCCTCGGGAATGCCCACACCGCTGTCTTCGACCAGAAATCCCGTGCCCGTCAGTGTCAGGCGAATGAAGCCCCGTTCGGTGTAGTGCAAGGCGTTACGCAGCAAGTTCCCCATTACCGCATGCAGGAAGGTCGCGTTGTAGCCCTTGGCCTCGGGGTCACCCGGTTCGAAGATCAGTTCCAACCCTTTGCTTTCGATAGGTTCGCGCCACAGACCGACCAGTTCCTCGGCCACCTGGCCCAAGGACTGCTGCGGCGACATGCTGGCGTCTTCGCGCTGGGCACGGGCCAGCATCAGGAAGGTTTGCACCAGCTCACGCATTTCTTCACAGGCCCGGGCAATACGCTCGACCTGGGCGCGACCGCGCTGATCGAGACCTGGGTTTTCCAGCAACAGTTCGCAGGAACTGGCCAGGATCATCAGGGGTGTACGCAATTCGTGGCTGACGTCGCTGGTGAACAAACGCTCGCGGGTCAGGGCCTGCCGCAAGCGCCCGAGGGTGGCGTCGAAGGCCACGGCGAGCTCGCCCACTTCGTCGGCGGCATAATCCGGAGCCAAGGGGGGAGCCAAACCCAGCAGTTGATCGCGATGGCGTACCTGGCGGGCCAGCCGCACCACCGGCGCCATGACCTTGCGCGCCAGCACCCAGCCGAGAAATACCGCCAGTGCCAGGCTCAGCACGAAACCCACCAGCACCACGGCAAACAGCACCCGTTCACGCTCTTCAAAGTCGCTCTGGTCCTGCAACAGCACGTAACGTCGGCCGTCGACGATTTCGACCATGGCATGGTACGACAGGTTTTCACGGAACACTTCGTGGAAACCCGGCTCCAGATGCCGCAAATCCTTGGGCAACCTGAAATCACCTGGCCCGCTGCTGAAGTAGAACAATTGGTCCGGTTCGGGGCGATGGCTCCAGTCCGTGACATTGTCCATCAGCAACAGGCGCTGCAAATCGCCGCCCAGACCGGCGGAAATCAGCTTTTCCTCCACCAGGTGCACGGTCGCCACGATGCCCATGGCAAAGGCGCCCGCCACCAGTGCGCTCATCAGCGCAAAGGCAATGATGATGCGTTGAGCAAGGCTCTGCTTAAACTCCATCACGGCCCTCGGCCAGGCGATACCCCACACCGTGCACGGTTTGCAGCAATGGCTTGGCGAACGGCTTGTCGATCACCTGGCGCAGTTGGTGGACATGGCTGCGCAGGCTGTCGCTGTCCGGGCAGTCATCGCCCCAGAGCGCTTCTTCAAGAATTTCACGGCGCAGCACATGAGGGCTTTTCTGCATCAACACGGCCAGCAACTTCAGGCCGACCGGGTTGAGTTTCAGTAATCGGCCTTCGCGGGTGACTTCCAGGGTGTCGAGGTCATAGTTCAGGTCGCCGACCTGCAAGGTCCGCCGCCCGCCGCCCTGGGTCCGGCGCATGACGGCTTCGATACGCGCTGCCAGTTCCGACAGGGCGAACGGTTTGATCAGGTAGTCATCGGCGCCGGACTTGAAGCCCTGCAGACGGTCATCCAATTGATCGCGAGCCGTGAGCATGATCACCGGCGTTTCGCGGCGGGCATCTTCGCGCAGGCGCTTGCACAAGGTGTAGCCATCGATGCCGGGCAGCATGATATCGAGCACGATCAAGTCGTAATGCTCGGTGGCCGCCAGATGCAGGCCCGACAGACCATCCTGCGCGCAATCCACGGTATAGCCTTTGAGCCCCAGGTAATCGGCCAGGTTGGCCAGGATATCGCGGTTGTCTTCAACCAATAGAATTCGCATGGGTATCTCTCCGTCCACAGTAACGGCCGTCGTGGCCCGCGCAGCTTAAGGCCAAGTGTGGCTCACGGCTAGGGGAAGGCTGTGGGTGAATCAATTTGCTCAACCAGAATGTATGATTGACAAGTTTTTCACTATCGATTCACACGCTGACAACAGCGGCCGGTGAAGACTGTCACGCGATTGATAATAAGGAATAAAGAAAATGGACTATTTGAAGACAGCCCCCATGCGCTTTTTGTTACTGGTCAGCGGCACCTGGCTGGCGATATTTTTTCTGACTCGAACAGTCCTGCTCCTCACTTATCTGGATGAGGCCGGCAGCGGATTTCTGTCGGTGTTCGGTATCGGGCTGCTCTACGACCTTGGTTTCATTGCCTACGCGGCACTGCCCATGGGGCTCTATCTATTGCTGTGCCCGCCGGCCCTTTGGCGCACCCGTGGCCATCGCTGGTTTCTTCAAGGCCTGCTGACCGTCAGCCTGTTCGCGATGCTGTTCACCGCGGTGGCCGAGTGGCTGTTCTGGGATGAATTCGGCGTTCGCTTCAACTTCATCGCCGTCGACTACCTGGTGTATTCCGACGAAGTACTGAACAACCTCCTGGAGTCGTACCCGATCGGCACGCTGCTGAGCATCCTCGCCGTGCTGGCCGTGGTCCTGAGTCTTGTACTGCGTAAAGCTTTCAACGCTGCACTCGATGCGCCGTTACCGCCGCTACGTGGCCGCCTGCTGAATGCTCTCGGTTTGTTGATCATCGCCGGCCTGAGCCTGCAACTGCTCAGCCAGGACGCCCCGCGCGCCCAAGGCGGCAACGCCTATCAGAACGAACTGGCGAGCAACGGTCCCTACCAATTCTTCGCCGCGTTCCGTAACAACGAACTGGACTACCCACAGTTCTACAGCACGCTGCCGGCGGAAGTGGTTGCCCAGCAGATTCGCGCCGAACTGGCAGAACCCGATGCCCGCTTCGTGGGTCAGGACCCGCAGGACATCCGTCGGCAAATCGATAACCCTGGCACACCGCGCAAGCCCAATATCGTGCTGGTCACCATTGAAAGCTTCAGTGCCAAATACATGGGCAGCAACGGCGACACCCGCAATCTGACGCCCTACCTTGATGCCTTGCGCCAGCAGAGCCTGTATTTCAATAACTTCTACGCCACCGGCACCCGCACCGATCGCGGCCTGGAAGCCATTACCCTGGCGATTCCGCCAACGCCCGGTCGCTCGATCGTCAAGCGCGTGGGTCGTGAAAGCGGTTTTGCCAGCCTGGGCCAGCAACTCAATGCCGTAGGTTATGACAGCGTGTTTGTCTATGGTGGCCGCGGTTATTTCGACAACATGAATGCGTTCTTCAGTGGCAATGGTTATCGCGTCGTGGACCAGAGCAGCGTCGAGGAGTCGGAGATTCACTTCAAGAATGCCTGGGGTATGGCAGACGAAGATCTCTACAATCAGACACTGAAACTGGCCGATGCCGACTATGCCAAACAGCAGCCATTCCTGCTTCAGCTGATGACGACGTCCAACCATCGCCCTTACACCTATCCCGACAACCGGATCGACATCAAGTCCGGCAACGGCCGTGACGGCGCGGTGAAATACACCGACTACGCCATCGGCCAGTTTCTCGAACAGGCGCGTCAGAAACCCTGGTTTGACAACACAATCTTCGTCTTTGTCGCGGACCACACCGCAGGCAGCGCCGGCAAGGAAGACTTGCCCATCGCCAACTATCAGATTCCGCTGTTCATCTATGCACCCAAGTTGATCGAGGCTCGGGAAACTGCACAATTGGCCAGCCAGATCGATCTGGCGCCGACCTTGCTCGGCCTGCTCAATCTGGATTATGAATCGACATTCTTTGGACGTAACCTGTTGCAGGATAACCCGCTGCCGCCACGGGTGGTGGTCGGTAACTACCAGCACCTGGGGTTGTTCGACGGCAAGGACCTGGCGATTTTGAGCCCTCGCCAGGGATTGCGTCGTCACGATGACGCGCTGACCGAAAGCCGCGAGTCCCGGTCGACCGCCAATGACCCGTTGATCACCCGCGCCATCACTTATTACCAAACCGCCAGTTATGGCTTCAAGCAACAGCTGCTTGGCTGGAAGGCGCCCAAGGAGGGTGCCGGTCAAGTCGGCGAACGTTAACCGAATCGCCCCGGGCTGATGCCCCGGGGCTTTTTCCTTTGTTCAGGATCCACCATGTCATCAACCGCTGTCCGCCCTGCCCCGCGCCCGCTCAACTTCTGGGTGTGCCTGGGGGTTCCCGCCGTTGCGGCGATCATTCTGGTGTTGCTCGAACTGACCTCACTGGACATGGACCTTGCCAAGCTGTTCTACGACCCGGTCGCGGGTGACTTCATCGGACGGCACAGTTACTTCCTGGAAAACATCCTGCACGATCGCGCCAAGCAAGTCGTCATCGCCTTCTCGGTGTTTGCCGTCCTCGGCTTCATCGCCTCGTTTTTCATGGTCAGGCTCAAACCGTTCAAGCGGGAACTGGGTTGCCTGGTGTTGTCCCTGGGCCTGGCGACCTCCTTTGTCACGCCGATGAAAGCGGTGACCGCGGTGCAATGCCCTTGGAGCCTTGAGCAATTCGGCGGTCATGAGACCTACAGCGAACTGTTGAGCCCTCGCCCGCATACCGATAAACCGGGACGTTGCTGGCCCGGCGGCCATGCGGCCACCGGCTTCACCCTGTTTGCCCTGTTTTTCGTACTGCGTGACCGTCGTCCGCGCATGGCTCGTGCGGCATTTGTCTTTGCATTTGCCCTGGGTTCGGTGTTTTCCATCGGGCGGATGCTGCAGGGGGCGCACTTTTTCTCACATAACGTGTGGACGGCGGTGTTCTGCTGGCTGATTTGCCTGGGGTCGTATTACTGGATTCTGTATCGGCCGGCCTTGAGGGCTGAACGCGAGGCCAGCGCAGAACCTGTAGCCGTCTGAAACACAGATCAAAAGTGGGAGCGAGCCTGCTCGCGAAGCAGTTCAACATTCAACGATGATGTTGACTGATACATTGCTTTCGCGAGCAGGCTCGCTCCCACAATGAACGGATACGGGCTTCAAAGTCCGGGCAATAAAAAACCCCGCCTGCTTTCGCAGGCGGGGTTTTTTCGTACAGGGGTAAGCTGGCTTACATCATGCCGCCCATGCCGCCCATACCGCCCATGTCTGGCATACCGCCGCCAGCACCGCCGTCTTTCTTCGGTGCATCAGCAACAGCAGCTTCGGTGGTCAGGATCAGACCGCCGATCGAGGCTGCAGCTTGCAGAGCCGAACGGGTAACCTTGGTTGGGTCCAGGATGCCCATTTCGATCATGTCGCCGTATTCGCCAGTCGCAGCGTTGTAGCCGAAGCTGCCTTCGCCGTTCTTGACCTTGTCGACGACTACGCTTGGCTCGTCGCCGGAGTTGGCAACGATCTGGCGCAGTGGTGCTTCAACAGCGCGACGCAGAACAGCGATACCCACGTCCTGATCGGCGTTGTCGCCTTTCAGTTCGGTCAGTGCTTCCAGAGCACGGATCAGGGCCACGCCACCGCCAGGTACCACGCCTTCTTCAACGGCTGCACGGGTAGCGTGCAGGGCGTCTTCAACGCGGGCTTTCTTCTCTTTCATTTCAACTTCGGAACCAGCGCCAACCTTGATCACTGCAACGCCGCCGGACAGCTTGGCCAGGCGCTCTTGCAGTTTTTCACGGTCGTAGTCCGAGGAGGTCTCGGCAACCTGGGCACGGATCTGGGTGATGCGTGCTTCGATGTCGCCGTGTACGCCAGCACCGTCAACGATGATGGTGTTTTCCTTGGACAGGGTCACGCGCTTGGCGCTGCCCAGGTTATCCAGGGTTGCGCTTTCCAGGCTCAGGCCGATCTCTTCGGAGATCACGGTACCGCCGGTCAGAACGGCGATGTCCTGCAGCATGGCCTTGCGACGGTCGCCGAAGCCTGGAGCCTTGACGGCTGCGACTTTGACGATGCCACGCATGTTGTTCACAACCAGAGTCGCCAGGGCTTCGCCTTCAACGTCTTCGGCCACGATCAGCAGTGGACGGCCGGCTTTGGCAACGGCTTCCAGCACTGGCAGCATTTCGCGGATGTTCGAGATCTTCTTGTCGACCAGCAGGATCAGCGGGCCGTCCAGCTCAGCGACCATGGTCTCTGGCTTGTTGACGAAGTACGGGGACAGGTAGCCACGGTCGAACTGCATGCCTTCAACAACCGACAGTTCGTTTTCCAGGCCCGAGCCTTCTTCAACGGTGATCACGCCTTCTTTACCGACTTTTTCCATGGCTTCGGCAATGATGTCGCCGATGGAGTTGTCGGAGTTGGCGGAGATGGTACCTACCTGAGCGATAGCCTTGGTGTCAGCGCATGGCTTGGACAGGGCTTTCAGCTCTTTGACGATCGCGATGGTCGCTTTGTCGATACCGCGCTTGAGGTCCATCGGGTTCATGCCGGCAGCGACGGCTTTCAGGCCTTCGTTGACGATCGATTGAGCCAGAACGGTAGCGGTGGTGGTGCCGTCGCCTGCGTCATCGTTGGCACGGGAGGCAACGTCTTTGACCAGCTGCGCGCCCATGTTTTCGAAACGGTCTTCCAGTTCGATTTCTTTGGCTACGGAAACGCCGTCCTTGGTGATGGTCGGAGCGCCGAAGCTCTTCTCGATGATCACGTTACGGCCTTTCGGGCCCAGGGTCGCTTTTACTGCGTCAGCCAGGACGTTGACACCGGTGAGCATTTTCTTGCGGGCGGAATCGCCGAATTTAACTTCTTTAGCAGCCATGATCGATATTCCTTAAATACTTTGAAGTAGCGGGAAAATGAGCGGGTAATCAGCCTTCGATAACAGCGAGGATTTCGTTCTCGCTCATTACCAGCAGGTCTTCGCCGTCGACTTTCACAGTGTTGCTGCCGGAGTAAGGACCGAACACAACCTTGTCGCCCACTTTCACGGACAGTGCACGCACTTCACCGTTTTCCAGTACGCGGCCGGTGCCGACAGCGAGGATTTCGCCGCTGTTGGCTTTTTCAGCAGCCGAACCTGGCAGGACGATACCGCCAGCGGTTTTCTTTTCTTCTTCGCTGCGACGGATGACGACGCGGTCATGCAGAGGACGAAGCTTCATTGTCGATCTCTCCTAATTGTGGTTTTCATCGGCCGGTGTAGTCCCGGCGGGTTTAACAAAGGCCGGCGGTGCCGGTTGCGGTTCGTCAAGCGAACCGCGGAAGTCTGTCTGGCGTGTTCGCCAGAAACCTTGCGGTGACCGTTACATAAGGGCGCATAAGCTTATTACAAGGGCGGGTAGCGAAAATTTTTCAGCTCGATGCCCCGCAAACGAACACGGCACCCGAAGGTGCCGTGTCGATGGGCGTATTACTTGGTATCGCGGTGTTCGAACTCGCCTTCGATCACGTTGGGCTCGCGGCCCAGCGGTTCGCGAGGTGCCGGGCCGCCACGGGCCTGGAGGTCGTCGGCGAACGCTCGCTGACGCATGGCCTGCTCTTCGGCGCGCTGGCGCATCTTGCCCGCCAGCAGACGGCGACTGAACGGCAGCAGCATGAACAGGCCGATCACATCGCTGATGAAACCCGGAAGAATCAGCAGGCCACCGGCCAATGCCAGCATCAGGCCTTCGAGCATGGTCTGGGCCGGCAACTCGCCGCGGTTCATGCTTTCACGGGCACGCAGGGCCGTGGCCAGGCCGGCGATGCGCAGCACGAACACACCGAACATCGAGCCGAGAATGATCAGCAGCAGGGCCGGGAAAAACCCGATAGACCCTGCCACCTTGACGAATACGAACAGCTCCAACACCGGGAACAGCAGAAAGAGCAACAAAAAAGGGCGCATCAAATGGTTCCTCAACGCAAGAATGCCTTGCCAGTCCACCTTAGATGACGTCGCCGTTTCGTGAATTCAAGCGTCGGCCACTTCATTTTTCGGCCAATGTTCGGCGTGAGCCAGAGAAACCAAGGCTTCGCGGACTTGTGTCGGCGTATTACAAGGCGCTTGAAACGGCAACCAGTACAGGCTTTGGCCGATACGCAGGTGCATGCCTTCGGTATCGATACCGGCCATTTGCGCCGGCACATTGTTCGGCAGCCCGGCCAGCTCGACGTAATGGGCAATGGCCTTGGCGTGATCCGCGTTCATGTGCTCGACCATGCTCACTTCGGCCTTGCCGGCGAACGGGTTGGCCAGGGTCAGGTCGTTGACCCAATGAATCGCGCCAAAACCGCCGATGTAACGGTGGCGCACCGGCTTGAGCACCCAGAAGTCGAAATCGTGGGCCTGGTGATAACCCTGCGACTCCGGGAAGTAGCGGTAGTAACGCTCGGAAGCGGCTTCGATGGCGGCTTCGTCTTCGAGTTGCTGCGCTTCAGCCAGGTAGGTCAGGCGACCAACGGCTTGCACATCCTCGGCTCCACGTTCGCCCACGAACAGCGAGCATTTCGGATCTTTCTGCAGATTATGCGTGTGCTGCGCGATGCGGCTGATCAGGATCAGCGGCCGGCCCTGCTCGTCCAGGCAGTACGGCACGACGGAGCCGAACGGAAAACCGGGCATTGACTTGGAGTGCGTCGAGAGCACGCCACGGTATTCCTTGAGGAGCAATTCTCGTGCATGCTTAGCCGCTTCAACGCTCAATTTATGACTCCTTAAATAGAATCCGTCATAAAAACGGACAAGCTGCTGGTGAAAGTCCCAGCACGCCATCGGGGGCAGTTCTCATGTGCAGCCGGGCCACGTCAGGCGCAGATCGAGAGGCTCTCTACAAGGAAACCACTCAGACCTGCTACCGGGGGACATGCGAATGCAACTCACTGACAAAGTAATCATTATCACTGGCGGTTGCCAGGGTTTAGGTCGTTCCATGGCCGAGTATTTCGCCGACAAGGGCGCGAAACTGGCCCTGGTCGACCTCAATCAGGAAAAACTCGACGCCGCCGTCGCGGCTTGCAAGGCCAAGGGTGTCGAAGCCCGCGCTTACCTGTGCAACGTCGCCAATGAAGAGCAAGTGACCCACATGGTCGCCCAGGTCGCCGAAGATTTCGGCGCGATCCACGGCCTGATCAACAATGCCGGGATCCTGCGTGACGGCCTGCTGCTCAAGGTCAAGGATGGCGAAATGACCAAGATGAGCCTGGCCCAGTGGCAGGCGGTCATCGACGTCAACCTGACCGGCGTGTTCCTGTGCACCCGTGAAGTCGCGGCGAAAATGGTCGAGCTGAACAACAGCGGCGCGATCATCAATATCTCGTCGATTTCCCGTGCCGGCAACGTCGGCCAGACCAACTACTCGGCGGCCAAGGCCGGTGTCGCTGCGGCGACAGTGACCTGGGCCAAGGAACTGGCGCGCTACGGCATTCGCGTGGCCGGCATTGCACCGGGCTTCATCGAAACCGAGATGACCCTGGGCATGAAGCCTGAAGCGCTGGAGAAGATGACCGCCGGCATTCCGCTCAAGCGCATGGGCAAGCCGGAAGAGATCGCCCATTCGGCGGCGTACATCTTTGAGAACGACTATTACACCGGTCGGATTCTGGAGATGGATGGCGGGTTGCGGATCTAAGGCAAGATCAAAAGATCGCAGCCTGCGGCAGCTCCTACAGGGTGAACATCAATCCCGTGTAGGAGCTGCCGCAGGCTGCGATCTTTTAACAGGGATCAATCGTCGCTGATGCTGATATTCGGCATCGCCGGCGTCAAAGCTTCCTGCAATACGATCCGCGCACCGACATGACGCGCCAGCTCCTGGTAAACCATGGCGATCTGACTGTCAGGCTCGGCGATCACCGTCGGCTTGCCGCCATCGGCCTGTTCGCGGATGACCATCGACAGCGGCAACGAGGCCAGCAGCTCGACGCCATACTGGTTGGCCAGCTTCACGCCACCGCCCTCACCGAACAGATGCTCGGCATGTCCGCAATTGGAGCAGATGTGCACGGCCATGTTCTCCACCACGCCCAGCACCGGAATGTTGACCTTGCGGAACATCTCCACACCCTTGCGCGCGTCCAGCAAGGCCAGGTCCTGCGGAGTGGTCACGATGACTGCACCAGCCACCGGCACTTTCTGCGCCAGGGTCAGCTGGATGTCACCGGTACCCGGCGGCATGTCGATGACCAGGTAATCCAGGTCGCCCCACGCAGTTTGGGTCACCAGTTGCAGCAAGGCGCCGGAGACCATCGGACCGCGCCAGACCATCGGTGTGTTGTCATCGGTGAGGAAGGCCATGGACATCACTTCGACGCCATGGGACTTGAGCGGAACGAACCACTTCTGATCCTTGACCTCAGGTCGGGTGCGCTCCGGGATACCAAACATGATGCCCTGGCTCGGACCGTAGATGTCCGCATCGAGAATCCCGACCTTGGCGCCTTCGCGGGCCAGGGCCAGGGCCAGGTTGGCCGCGGTGGTGGATTTGCCCACGCCACCCTTGCCGGACGCCACGGCCACGACGTTCTTGACGTTGGCCAGCCCCGGGATCTGCGCCTGGGCCTTGTGCGCGGCAATCACGCTGGTGATATCAACTTTGGCACTCGAAACGCCATCCAGACCTTGAATGGCCATTTCCAGCATCTGCGCCCAGCCACTCTTGAACAGGCCGGCGGCGTACCCCAATTCGAGCTGGACGCTGACGCGGTCGCCCTGGATGTCGATGTTGCGCACGCACCCGGCGCTGACCGGGTCCTGGTTCAGGTAAGGGTCGGTGTATTGGCGAAGGACGGCTTCCACCGCTGCGCGATTGACGGCGCTCATGGGCAACTCCGAAAACAGGACTGGAAAAGATGATGGGTATCGTACCTCAAAAGATCGCAGCCTTCGGCAGCTCCTGCAGATGTACGCCGATTCCCTGTAGGAGCTGCTGAAGGCTGCGATCTTTTTTAGCTGCTCATCCAATGAAACAGGCTCACAGGATGAAAAATATGCGCTGGCGCTTTATAGTGGCCGACCTCCGTTTCATCAAGTAGCCGAGCCCCATGTCCGAGCCACGCAAGATCCTCGTCACCAGCGCCCTGCCCTATGCCAATGGTTCGATCCATCTTGGCCACATGCTGGAATACATCCAGACCGATATGTGGGTGCGCTTCCAGAAGCACCGCGGCAATCAATGCATCTATGTCTGCGCCGACGACGCCCACGGTTCGGCGATCATGCTGCGCGCGGAAAAGGAAGGCATCACCCCGGAACAACTGATCGCCAACGTCCAGGCTGAACACAGCGCCGACTTTGCCGACTTCCTGGTCGACTTCGACAATTTCCACTCCACTCACGCCGAAGAAAACCGTGAGCTGTCGAGCCAGATCTACCTGAAACTGCGTGACGCCGGGCACATCGCCACGCGCTCGATCACCCAGTATTTCGACCCGGAAAAGAAAATGTTCCTGGCCGACCGCTTCATCAAGGGCACCTGCCCGAAATGCGGCACCGAAGACCAGTACGGCGACAACTGCGAAAAATGCGGCGCGACCTACGCGCCGACCGACCTGAAGGATCCGAAATCGGCGATCTCCGGCGCCACCCCGGTGCTGAAGGATTCCCAGCACTTCTTCTTCAAGCTGCCGGACTTCCAGGCAATGCTGCAAACCTGGACCCGCAGCGGCACGCTGCAGGATGCCGTGGCCAACAAGATCGCCGAATGGCTGGATGCCGGCCTGCAACAGTGGGACATCTCCCGCGATGCGCCGTACTTCGGTTTCGAGATCCCCGACGAACCGGGCAAGTACTTCTACGTGTGGCTGGATGCACCGATCGGCTACATGGCCAGCTTCAAGAACCTGTGCAACCGCACGCCGGAACTGAACTTCGACGCGTTCTGGGGCAAGGACTCCACCGCCGAGCTGTACCACTTCATCGGCAAGGACATCGTCAACTTCCACGCCCTGTTCTGGCCAGCCATGCTCGAAGGCGCCGGCTACCGCAAGCCGACCGGGATCAACGTGCACGGCTACCTGACCGTCAACGGCCAGAAGATGTCCAAGTCCCGCGGCACGTTCATAAAGGCCCGCACCTACCTGGATCACCTGTCGCCGGAATACCTGCGCTATTACTACGCGTCCAAGCTCGGCCGTGGCGTCGACGACCTCGACCTGAACCTCGAGGACTTCGTGCAGAAGGTCAACTCCGACCTGGTGGGCAAGGTCGTCAACATCGCCAGCCGTTGCGCCGGGTTCATTCACAAAGGCAATGCCGGCGTGATGGTCGACACCAACGCCGCGCCTGAGTTGACCGAAGCATTCCTGGCCGCCGCGCCTGGCATTGCCGACGCCTACGAAGCCCGCGACTTCGCCCGCGCCATGCGCGAGATCATGGGCCTGGCCGACCGCGCCAACGCGTGGATCGCCGACAAGGCTCCGTGGTCGCTGAACAAGCAGGAAGGCAAGCAGGATGAAGTCCAGGCCATCTGCGCCACCGGCGTCAACCTGTTCCGCCAGTTGGTGATCTTCCTCAAGCCTGTGCTGCCGCTGCTGGCCGCCGACGCCGAGGCGTTCCTCAACGTCGCGCCGCTGACCTGGAACGACCACGCGACCTTGCTCGCCAACCATCAGTTGAACGAGTTCAAGCCGCTGATGACCCGCATCGACCCGGTCAAGGTACAAGCCATGACCGACGCCTCGAAAGAAGACCTGACCGCCAGCCAGACCGACACCGGTGAAGCCGCACCTGCCGGCAATGGCGAACTGGCCAAGGATCCTCTGTCGCCGGAAATCGAGTTCGACACCTTCGCGGCGGTCGATTTGCGCGTCGCGCTGATCGTCAAGGCCGAACACGTGGAAGGCGCCGACAAGCTGCTGCGCCTGACCCTGGACATCGGTGACGAGCAACGCAACGTGTTCTCCGGGATCAAGAGCGCTTACCCGGACCCGTCCAAGCTCGATGGCCGCCTGACCATGATGATCGCCAACCTCAAGCCACGGAAAATGAAGTTCGGCATCTCCGAAGGCATGGTGATGGCTGCCGGTCCTGGCGGTGAAGAAATCTACCTGCTCAGCCCAGACAGCGGCGCCAAGCCGGGTCAGCGCATCAAGTAAGATCTGCGGCAAATCGATCCCACAGTCGTGCCTGGCGCGACTGTGGGATTTTCATGTCTGGCCCCCCCTCCCGCCTTGCCGGATAATGCCTACTCTTTTTAGAGCGTCTCCTGTAGGAGCGAGCTCGCTCGCGATGGTCGTTAACGATTACGCGTGTCCATAGATTGAACGCAGCGCTCTTGAGTCCATCGCGAGCAAGCTCGCTCCTACAAAACTGCCGGCACGAACAATGACCGAAATCCTGCTTACGCTTATCAGTGCAGCCCTGATCAACAACCTCGTGTTGCACTGGCCGCTGGGCGTCGATCCGCTGTTGGCTGGCCAGCGCCGTCAGGTCCATGCCTTGGGCATTGCGACGACATGCCTGATGCTGATCGTGGGCATGCTCGGCTACGCGCTCTATCACTGGCTGCTGATGCCGCAGCAATTGACGGCGCTGCGTCTGTTTGTGTTTCTGCCATTGAGCGTGCTGCTGATCGGCCCGTTGCTGAAGCTGCTGGCGCGGGTGTTTTCGACACTGCCTTTCGAAGGCCTCTGGCCGTTGCTGCTGGGCAATGCCGGCGTACTCGGCGTGGCCTTGCTCAACGCTCAGGAGGACAAAGGCTTGTTTCACGCCACAGCCTTGAGCCTCGGCGCAGGACTGGGCTTCTGGCTGGTGCTGAGCCTGTTCACTGATTTGCGTGAACGCACGGCCGACAACGATGTGCCCCTGCCCTTTCGCGGCCTGCCGATCGACCTGATCGGTGCCGGCCTGATCGCAGTGGTTTTTCTCGGATTCAGCGGACTGATCAAAACATGAGTCTGATTCAACTCATCGACGCACTCTTGCCGCAAACCCAATGCGGCAAGTGCGGCCACCCCGGGTGCAAGCCGTACGCCGAAGGCATTGCCAGCGGCGAGCCAATCAACAAGTGCCCACCCGGCGGCAACGAAACCATCGCGGCCCTGGCTGAATTGCTGAAGGTGCCGGTGCTGGAGCTGGACATCACTCGCGGCTCGGCACCTGCACAGATCGCCTATATCCGAGAAGCCGAGTGTATCGGTTGCACCAAGTGCATTCAGGCCTGTCCGATCGATGCCATCGTCGGGGCGGCCAAACTGATGCACACGGTGATCATCGATGAGTGCACCGGTTGCGACCTCTGTGTAGCACCCTGCCCGGTGGACTGCATCGAAATGCGCCCGCTGCCGCTGGACACCGTATTACCGGTTGTCGGGGGGCTGGCCCTCACACCGCAAGCGCAGCAGGCCCGAGCCCTCAAGCGCGATCACGCGCGGCGCCGCTTCGAACAGCGCAATGCCCGCTTGCAGCGCGAAGAGCAACAGAAAATCGCCGAACGCCAGGCCCGGCAACGTGCCGCGCAACCTAGCGAAGCGGCAGTCGACCCGGTACAGGCCGCCCTCGAGCGCGTCCGCCCACAGAAAGCCGCCACTGCCGATGCCGCGCTGAAAAAGGCGAAGATCGATGTGGCGATGAGTCGGGCACAGTTGCACAAGTCGCTGAAAGCCTTCGGACATCCACCGACCTTCGAACAGCAATCGCAGTTGATTGTCCTGCAACAGCAGTTCGAAGACGCCGAACAAAACCTGGCGCAACTGGAAAGCGCCGCGCCACCCGCCCCTGCGCCGACAGTCGCAACGGTGTCGTCAAATGATGCCGATCTGAAACGGGCCAAGATTCAGTTGGCCATGCGCCGTGCCGAACTCAAGAAGGCTCAGGCCAACGAAGCACCGGCGGAGCACATCGAAGCCCTGGAGCGCGCACTCGGCGAAGCCGAACGCCAGGTGAACGCCCATGCCAGCCCTTGAAACCGTTGATGAGCGCCTGCAGCAGGCCATGAAGCTGGTGCTTCTGGCCACGCTGCCGGGAATGCTCGCCGCGTTCTGGCTATACGGCTGGGGCGTGTTGATCAACCTGGTTCTGGCGGCCGCTGCTGCGCTGGCCGTTGAAGCTACCGTCGTGCAATGGCGCAAACGACCGCTGAGGCCAACCCTGAGTGACGGTAGCGCGTTGGTCAGTGCCACCTTGCTGGCGCTGGCGCTGCCGCCTTACTGCCCATGGTGGCTGCCCCTCAGCGCAGCCGCTTTTGCGATGATTTTCGGCAAGCACTTATATGGCGGCGTTGGCTCAAACCCCTTCAATCCGGCGATGCTCGGATTTGCTCTGGTGCTGGTGACCTTTCCCCAACCCATGACCCATTGGCCATCGCCCCATGGCATGGACCTGTTGAGTGGCTTGCAGCAAGTGTTCGGATTCGGCCAGGCACCGGATGCGTGGGTGCAGGCCACGGCGCTGGACAGCCTGCGGATCAACAAAAGCCTGACCATGGATGAACTGTTTGCCGGCAATCCGGCATTCGGCCACTACGGCGGACGCGGTGTGGAGTGGGTGAACCTGGCGTTTCTGGCGGGCGGAATGTTTCTCCTGCAACGAAGAGTGATCAGTTGGCATGCACCGGTCGGCATGCTGGCCAGCCTGTTCGTCATCAGCCTGCTGTGCTGGAACGGGTCGGGCTCCGACTCCCATGGCTCGCCGCTGTTTCACCTGCTGACCGGTGCGACCATGCTGGGGGCGTTCTTCATCATTACCGAACCGGTGTCCGGCGCCAGAAGCCCTGGCGCGAAATTGTTGTTCGGCGTCGGCGTCGGGCTCCTGACTTATCTGATTCGTACCTGGGGCGGTTATCCGGACGGCATCGCCTTTGCCGTGCTGTTGATGAACCTGTGCGTGCCGGCGCTGGAGCGGTTGGTGGCGGCCAGACTACAGCCGGAGGTGCAATGAGCCGGACATCAAGCATCACGCTTCTGGTGGTGTTGGCCGCACTGGGCATGGGCGTGACGTACTTCGTGCAACTCGGCAGCGCGCCGCGCATTGCAGCGGAACAGCGCCAGCTCGACAGCCGGAATCTGCTCGACCTGATACCGGCAGACAGCTACGACAATCAACCACTCGACCACCCCATCAGGATCAAAACAACCACCCTGGCAAACAGCACCTTGCTGGGTGGCTATCTGGCGACCCGGGGCGACCAACCCGTCGCCGTGTTGCTGCGCAGTCAAACCCTCGGCTACACGGGTGCCATCGAGCTACTGATCGCTGTCGATGCCAATGGCAGGTTGCTGGGTGTCAAAACCCTCAAACAGTCGGAAACACCTGGGCTGGGGGCACGGATCGCCGACTGGCCCAATGGCTGGCTGCAGATTTTTTCCGGAAAATCCCGAACAGAACCCGGTGACAGCGGTTGGGCGCTGAAAAAGGATCAGGGGCAGTTCGATCAGATCGCAGGCGCGACCATCACTTCAAGATCAGTGATCAATGCCGTGCACGATGCCTTGCGCTACTTTGATGAACACCGGCAACAATTGCTCGGGAACCCTGCCCATGGATAACTCATCGACGCTGCGCAACGCCCTGATGCTGACGCCGCTGATCGGCGCCACCCACTCGCTGATGGCCGCACTTGGCCTGTGCCTGATGTTCATGGTGGTGACCCAGTTGTTCAGCCTGGCCATGGGCGCCCTGCGACACCGACTGGTCCCGGCGGCCCGCTTGCCGGCCAGCGTTCTGTTGGCTGCCACGCTCACCAGTTGCGCGGAAGTCATGGCACAAGCCTGGTCGCTGCAATGGCAGCAGCATCTGGGGTTTTATGGCGCCATGATCGCCTTGCAATGCGTCGTACTGGAGCACACCGGGTTCTTTCAAAACGGCTGGCCCCAGCGCCTGCGACTCAGTGGGCTGTTTGTCACGCTGATGATCGCTATGGGACTGCTGCGCGAACTCATCGGCAATGCAACCCTTGGAAACCGACTATCGTGGCTGTCCGGTGCAACGCAAACTGACTGGCAAGGCTGGGTGCTGGTGACCGATGGTGGTCTGCGCCTGGCCACATTGGTCCCTGGCGGGTTCATTCTGCTCGGACTGCTGATCGCCGCCTGGCAGGCCTGGCGCCCCAAACCTACCCATTGATTGCCTACGAGGAAACGCACTGCCCATGAATGCCGCAAAACGTCTGGAAATTTTCCGCAGGCTGCACGAAGACAACCCGGAACCCAAGACCGAACTGGCCTATTCCTCACCGTTCGAATTGCTGATCGCCGTGATTCTCTCGGCGCAGTCGACCGACGTCGGCGTCAACAAGGCCACCGCCAAGCTGTTCCCGGTCGCCAATACCCCGGCAGCGATCCATGCCCTGGGTGTCGAGGGACTGTCGGAATACATCAAGACCATCGGCCTGTACAACAGCAAAGCGAAAAACGTGATCGAAACCTGCCGCTTGCTGGTCGAGCGTCATGCCGGTGAAGTGCCGCAAACCCGCGAAGAGCTGGAAGCGCTGCCCGGCGTCGGCCGCAAAACCGCCAATGTGGTACTCAATACGGCATTCCGTCAGCTGACCATGGCTGTCGACACGCATATTTTCAGGGTCAGCAACCGCACCGGCATTGCACCCGGCAAGAATGTGGTGGAAGTCGAGAAAAAACTGATGAAATTCGTGCCCAGGGAGTACCTGCTCGACTCCCATCACTGGCTGATCCTTCACGGCCGCTATGTCTGCCTCGCCCGCAAGCCCCGATGCGGAAGCTGCCGGATCGAGGACTTGTGCGAATACAAGCACAAAACCTCCGACGATTGAGGCGCTATTGGGATTATTGAATTGTCGATTGAAAAAATCTTTTTTACCCGCCGGGAGATTGTCGATATAAGGAGCGCCAAAGGCCTTCTTAGCCTGGAGCAACTAAATGAGTACTGGCAAAGAGCAATTGGACGTAGAAGACGACTTCACCACCGCCGAAACCGATGACGCTGAGCCGGTGGTTGAAGTAGCGAAAACTAATCTGAGCAAACGCCGCACCATCGACAATCTGCTGGAGGAGCGCCGACTGCAAAAGCAATTGGCCGACTACGATTTTGACTTATGACACCTGAAAGCCTCCCGAAACGGAGGCTTTTTTTTTAAGTGCCATACTTCGACAACCGCCCCTTATCGCGCAAATACGCCATCACACCAGACCATTGCGTTGTGCCAGTTCGATCAAATCGACCAGGGACCTTGCATTGAGTTTGAGCAACAGGCGGGTCTTGTAAGTACTCACTGTTTTATTGCTGAGAAACATTCCATCGGCAATTTCCTTATTGGTCTTCCCTCTGGCCAATTGCTGCAGGACCATCATTTCCCGCCCCGACAACCGATCCACCATGTCGGCCTCACTGGCGTTCCCCAAACTGCAACGCACGGTATGCAAGGCTTGATTGGGAAAGTAACTGTAACCTGACAACACGGCTTTTATTGCGCTGAGCAACTCCGTCAGGTCTTGCTGTTTGCAGACATAACCGGCGGCACCGGATTGCATGCAACGCATGGAAAAATGCCCCGGTGCCTGGGAAGTCAGGATCAGCACTTTCATCGGCATTGAGGTCGAAGACAAACGTGCGATGACTTCCAACCCGTCCAGCTTCGGAATCCCGATATCCAGAATGACAATATCCGGCGTAAGTTCACGGGCTAGTTGCAGTGCATCCACACCATTATCGGTTTCTGCAATAACTTCGTAGCCATGACGCTCCATTAGCATACGTACCGCAAGACGAATGACGGGGTGATCATCCACGATCAGCACTTTATTCATGGGCAAGTCCAATTTTCGCTGTTCGAATTTTTAGAGCCCGCACAATAGCCTAGTCGTTTCACCCATGGCATGTCGCCCCTTCCAACCACCCACACCAAGAGACATACCCTACAAACAACACGGATTTCTCCTACAAAAATCCCTCGAACGGAATGAGTTGAAAACTGTATCAGCGTCATGGTGACGCAGTTTTCACCAATCAGCTCTATCGATTTACGACCAGAATTTTCCAAAAGCCAGCCTGAATGGCCGAGCTCTGACAAACACAAGTATCTACTTCTGCGCTAAAACGTAACTGATATTTTCGCATTCAACACTCACACCAGAAATATCACACACCAAGAATCCAATTACTCTTACAGCAAATTATATTTTTTGAGCAATCATTAAAACATCACCAGCAACCATCAAAAAACTCTACAACCACCACATCAAAAAAACTTTAAAAACCGTTCAAAAAACGAGAACTCAACATGAGCCCAGAACATGACAGAAAGTTAATCACCAACCCAATGACAATCATTGCGATATTCGCAGCGCTCTCTGAAACTTCGGCCGCCGTTTCTCTGCCCTTCCTTGACCAAGAAGAAAGAGAACTCTATGTCTGGTTTCTGATCAGCTTTCCGTTTTATTTACTTTTGCTTTTTTTCGCGACACTCAACTTCAACTACCGCTCACTGTATGCGCCTTCCGACTTTGAAAAGGGAAAACATTTCATGAAGGTGATGGAAGATGGAGGGCGGTCGGAAAAAAAAGTATCCGGGAAGTCGTCAGGGAATCCCACTACGGTAACGTCAACGAATGGCCAGCAGCCAGGTCGGTCGCCCTGCGGTGCACAGGACCCGCCAACGGAAATTGGTCTGCACAGCACCGTCTTCGTTCAGCATCAACTGCAGTTACCGGAATTTGTAAAAGACCTGTGCATCGTTGATACACGCGGTATGAGCAAGGAGGTCGAATTTGAAGCGCTGCTGGAAAAAATCCAGAAGCCGCCGGAAAAGATGGCGTACGTGATTCTGTTTATCACTTGTGCCATTTCAGAGACTTTACTGAAGGCCAGTGCGCTCAAGCATTCCAGGCAGACCAGGAAGCACTGCCCCGCCTTTTACATTGCCTACAATCCGGTCTCGCACAGGTTGACAGTCATTGATCAAGCCGTGCAACCGGCAAACAACAACGCGTAGAACAGGACAGACCATTGGAAGGAGAAAGACAGGAAACCGTCAGCGGCAACGAATACCCGACTACGCAGTAACTGGCATCACACCCCGTTTTCAGGTGCCTGACCCCGTCGAGGACGAGGTCAGGCACCCATCACGAGTTCAAAGGTCTCAGAACAGCTTCCGGCCTTTGTTCGCCGCAATGCGCATGCGCAGGGCGTTGAGCTTGATGAAGCCCGCAGCATCCGCCTGGTTGTACGCGCCGCCATCTTCTTCGAAAGTAGCGATGTTGGCGTCGAACAGCGAGTCATCGGACTTGCGACCAGTGACGATCACATTGCCCTTGTACAGTTTCAGGCGCACAACGCCGTTCACGTTGACCTGGGACGCATCGATCATCTGTTGCAGCATCAGACGCTCAGGGCTCCACCAGTAGCCGGTGTAGATCAGGCTGGCGTACTTGGGCATCAACTCGTCCTTGAGGTGAGCCACTTCGCGGTCCAGGGTGATCGATTCGATCGCGCGGTGGGCACGCAGCATGATGGTGCCGCCAGGGGTTTCGTAGCAGCCACGGGACTTCATGCCCACATAGCGGTTCTCGACGATGTCGAGACGGCCGATACCGTGTTCACCACCGATACGGTTCAGGGTCGCCAGCACGGTGGCCGGAGTCATTTCGACACCGTCCAGCGCGACGATGTCGCCGTTGCGGTAGGTCAACTCCAGGTACTGCGGCTTGTCTGGAGCGTTTTCCGGGGAAACGGTCCAGCGCCACATGTCTTCTTCGTGCTCGGTCCAGGTGTCTTCCAGCACGCCGCCTTCATAGGAGATGTGCAGCAGGTTGGCATCCATGGAGTACGGGGATTTCTTCTTGCCGTGACGCTCGATCGGGATCGCGTGCTTCGCGGCGTAGTCCATCAGTTTTTCACGGGACAGCAGGTCCCATTCGCGCCAGGGAGCAATCACTTTCACGCCAGGCTTCAAGGCGTAGGCGCCCAATTCGAAACGAACCTGGTCGTTGCCCTTGCCGGTGGCGCCATGGGAAATGGCGTCAGCGCCGGTTTCGTTGGCGATTTCGATCAGGCGCTTGGCGATCAGCGGACGAGCGATGGAAGTACCCAGCAGGTACTCGCCTTCGTAAACGGTATTGGCGCGGAACATCGGGAAAACGAAATCGCGCACGAACTCTTCGCGCAAGTCGTCGATGTAGATCTCTTTGACGCCCATGGCCTGAGCCTTGGCGCGTGCAGGTTCGACCTCTTCGCCCTGACCCAGGTCAGCGGTGAAGGTCACCACTTCACAGTTATAAGTATCCTGCAGCCACTTGAGGATCACCGAAGTGTCCAGGCCGCCGGAATACGCCAGAACGACCTTGTTTACGTCCGCCATGCCATCACTCCACGGGGTTCTACGGAAAGCCGTGAAGTCTACCGCTCATGCGGGATAATTTACAGAGGCGCGACAGCTTATGACGACCAAGCGACAGAATCTGTCGAGAGCGCGACGATGACCGAAGGGTCAGGACGTTGCCGAAGTGGCCGCTTTCGTCGCTTGCGGGGCGACTTGCTCCGCGGGTGCTCCCCGCTCCAGCCGTACCGCTACCCGACGGTTCTTCGCACGGTTGGCGTTGTTGGTATTGGGCGCCAGCGGATAACGTTCGCCATGGAAACGCAGGGTGATTTGCGACTCCTGGATGCCGTTGGCCTTGAAGAACTCCATCACTGCCAGGGCCCGACGCCGCGACAGGTCGCGATTGGTCAGGCGGTTGCCGCTGTTGTCGGAGTGGCCATCGAGCTCGATGTGATTGACCGTCGGATCAGCCCTCATGTAGTCCAGCATGACCTGCAGCTTGGCTTTCGCGGCACTGTCGAGCTCGATTCCGCCGCCAGGGAAGCCGATTTGGGATTGTTTCACCTGCTCGAAGTTCTGCGGCAACAGTTTGGCCACGCAGCCTTGATAATCGGCAAACGCCTGGGTGAACCTGACCGGCAGCAAGCGCACTTCCGACACCCGGCCATCCCCCGAGGAATGGCGAACCACCGGGCTGCGACCGTCCATCAGGCCACTGATCAGGCGTCCGGCCTGCACCTGTGAACTGTTGAACAACACGTTGCCGCTGCCGATTCTCACCGTGCCCAGGTTGATATCGTCACGCCCCGGTTGCCACGGTGCGGCAGCGGCCAGCAAGGTCGCCGAACCTCCGCCCAGCATCGGGTTATAGGCTTTCAGACGAAACGTTGCCTGCTCACCGGCCTTGCGCACGAACTCACCCGAACCGAAGTCGGTAATCGGCTGCGCCAGGCGGCATTCGAACTTGTCGCCTTCGACCGTCCACTCAATGCTCTCCAGGCGGGTCTGAAAAGTGAGCGCCATCGCGGGAAGGCTGGCAAACACACTGAGCAAGGCTAAATAACGCTGGCGCACGGGAGGCTCCACTGGCTTCTACAACAAAAAGACCGACACACACATGTTTACGGCATACCTGTTGGATATCGGAAGCTGGCGGCAAAACTTGATAGCGAGTGCCTGCAAGAGTCTTTTCCGGTAGCATTCCCTTGAGTTTGACCCGCCTGGAATCCCCTCATGTCCGACCGCCTGACCCTGCTGCGTCCCGACGACTGGCACATTCATCTTCGCGATGGTGCCGTGTTGACCAATACCGTCGCGGATGTCGCGCGCACCTTTGGCCGCGCCATCATCATGCCCAACCTGGTTCCACCGGTGCGCAACGCGGCCGAAGCCGACGGCTATCGCCAGCGGATTCTCGCTGCCCGCCCGGCCGGCAGCCCGTTCGAGCCGCTGATGGTCCTGTACCTGACCGACCGCACCCAGCCTGAAGAAATCCGCGAGGCCAAGGCCAGCGGATTCGTGCACGCCGCCAAGCTGTACCCGGCCGGCGCGACCACCAACTCGGACTCTGGTGTTACCAGCATCGACAAGATTTTCCCCGCACTCGAGGCCATGGCCGAAGTCGGGATGCCGTTGCTGATCCACGGCGAAGTCACCCGTGGCGATGTCGACGTGTTCGACCGCGAAAAAATCTTCATCGACGAGCACATGCGTCGTGTGGTCGAGCGTTTCCCGACGCTCAAGGTGGTGTTCGAACACATCACCACCGCTGACGCCGTGCAGTTCGTCAACTCGGCTTCGGCCAACGTTGGCGCGACCATCACCGCGCATCACCTGCTGTACAACCGCAACCACATGCTGGTGGGCGGGATTCGGCCGCATTTCTACTGCCTGCCGATCCTCAAGCGCAATACGCACCAGGAAGCCCTGCTCGACGCCGCCACCAGCGGCAGCGAAAAATTCTTCCTCGGCACCGACTCGGCCCCCCACGCCCAGCACGCCAAGGAAGCCGCTTGTGGTTGCGCCGGCTGCTACACCGCTTATGCGGCGATCGAGATGTACGCCGAAGCGTTCGAACAGCGCAATGCGCTGGACAAGCTCGAAGCCTTCGCCAGCCTTAACGGCCCGCGTTTCTATGGCTTGCCGGCCAACACCGATCGCATCACCCTGGTCCGCGAAGAATGGACCGCCCCTGCCAGCCTGCCGTTTGGCGAGTTGACCGTTATCCCGCTGCGCGCCGGTGAAAAACTGCGCTGGCGCCTGCTGGAGGAACACGCGTGAGTGAAGAGCATTTCGACGACGAACTGGAAGGCAATGGTGGCGGAGGCGGTTCCCGTCATCCAATGGCTGCCAGGTTCCGTGGTTACCTGCCGGTTGTCGTCGACGTAGAAACCGGTGGCTTCAACTCGGCCACCGACGCCCTGCTGGAAATCGCCGCGACCACCATCGCCATGGATGAAAAGGGTTTTGTGTACCCGGATCACACCTACTTCTTCCGGGTCGAGCCATTCGAAGGCGCGAACATCGAAGCGGCGGCCCTGGAGTTCACCGGAATCAAGCTCGATCACCCGCTGCGCATGGCCGTGAGTGAAGAGTCTGCCCTGAACGATATCTTCCGCGGCGTGCGCAAGGCCCTCAAGGCCAACGGTTGCAAACGGGCGATCCTGGTCGGGCATAACAGCAGCTTCGACCTGGGCTTCCTGAATGCGGCGGTTGCGCGCCTGGACATGAAGCGCAATCCGTTCCATCCGTTCTCCAGTTTCGATACCGCGACGCTCGCGGGCCTGGCCTACGGCCAGACCGTGCTGGCCAAGGCGTGTCAGGCAGCGGACATCGACTTCGACGGTCGCGAGGCTCACTCGGCGCGCTATGACACCGAGAAGACGGCAGAGCTGTTCTGCGGCATCGTCAATCGCTGGAAACAGATGGGTGGCTGGGAAGATTTCAACGATTGATGGCTTTGTGTAGGAACGAGCCTGCTCGCGATGGTCGTTAACGATAACGCGGGGAACCTGACACCCAGCGGCGTTCTCAAGTCCATCGTCGGAACGCCGCCCGGAGCAAGCTCGCTCCTACAGGAGTTCCAGGTTTATCCCGCACATAAAAAAACCGGCCTCGATGGCCGGTTTTTTTTACCTGCAGCGTGCGCCTTACAGAGCGGCAGCGTGCTCGGTCAGGTAAGCCGCAACGCCTTCTGGCGAAGCGTTCATGCCTTTGTCGCCTTTCTTCCAGTTGGCAGGGCAGACTTCGCCGTGCTCTTCGTGGAACTGCAGAGCGTCGACCAGACGCAGCAGCTCTTCCATGTTACGGCCCAGCGGCAGGTCGTTGATGATCTGCGAACGGACAACGCCTTTGTCGTCGATCAGGAACGCGCCACGGAACGCCACGCCGTCAGCGGACTGAACGTCGTAGGCCTTCATGATTTCCTGCTTGATGTCGGCAGCCATGGTGTAGCGAACTTCGCCGATACCGCCATTGTTGACCGGTGTGTTGCGCCAGGCGTTGTGGGTGAAGTGCGAGTCGATCGACACAGCGACCACTTCAACGTTGCGCGCCTTGAACTCGGACATGCGGTTGTCCAGAGCGATCAGCTCGGACGGGCAAACGAAGGTGAAGTCCAGCGGGTAGAAGAACACCAGGCCGTATTTGCCTTTGATCGCCGAAGACAGGGTGAAGCTGTCTACGATCTCGCCATTGCCGAGTACGGCCGGTACGGTGAAGTCAGGGGCTTGTTTGCCTACGAGTACGCTCATTGGATATCTCCTGGTGTAATAGCGTGAGAAACAGGGTTCGCATCAGCCTGCCACCCTGAGGCGACAGCCCTGTGACACGAACCCCGGTCGCAAAAGACCGGTCATCATACACCGCGTATTTGAGCTGGCTTAGCTGTTTTTTCCCGGTACGATGAAATCCCCGACGGTTTTGTATCACCGGTTTGCCATATAGACCGTTCGTCAGCCATCCCCGCTTATGACGAAAAGTACTCTGAAACCACTTTGACAATCATTCTCGTTAACATTAAGATCCATCGCAATTGAGTCACAATCAGCGACGGTCTTCCTTATGTATGTTTGCCTCTGCACTGGCGTCACCGACGGTCAAATCCGCGATGCGATCTATGAAGGATGCTGCAGCTACAAGGAAGTCCGTGTGGCTACCGGCGTTGCCAGTCAATGCGGCAAATGTGCCTGTCTTGCCAAGGAAGTGGTCCGCGAGACCCTGACAAAACTGCAAACGGCCCAGGCTGCAATTCCCTATCCAGCAGAATTTACAGCGGCTTAACTATCGAATTTCAAAGAACCGGACATATGTCCGGTTTTTTTATGCCTCAAAATCAACTAGTTATGCTCTAGACGCGGAACACAAACATTCTTATTCCGATTAATTTTCATTTAAGTTTCAATAACTTAGGTTTGACACTATTAAATACGCAGCTCAAACTCTCTGTTCTATTGACAGCTAACAAAGGGCAGGACCCCATCATGAAAGGCGACGTTACAGTCATCCAGCATCTCAACAAGATCCTTGCCAATGAGCTGGTCGCGATCAATCAATACTTCCTGCATGCGCGCATGTACGAAGATTGGGGCCTGAACAAGCTCGGCAAGCACGAGTACCACGAATCCATCGACGAGATGAAGCATGCGGACAAGCTGATCAAGCGGATCCTGTTCCTTGAAGGCCTGCCGAACGTCCAGGACCTGGGCAAGCTGCACATCGGCGAGCACACCAAGGAAATGCTCGAGTGCGACCTGCGTATCGAGAAAATCGGCCATGCCGACCTGAAAGTGGCTATCGCGCATTGCGAAACAGTGGGCGACTTTGGCAGCCGTGAGCTGCTTGAAGATATCCTCGAGTCCGAAGAAGAACATATCGACTGGCTGGAAACCCAATTGGGCCTGATCGACAAGATCGGTATCGAAAACTATCTGCAATCGCAGATGGGTGAAGAGTAGGAGCTGCCGCAGGCTGCGATCTTGGCAACTGCAGCCGCAATATTGCAGTAACTTCCTTAGAGCAATAAAAAGCCCCGCCCTCTTTCGAGTGGCGGGGCTTTTTTAATGCTGAAGATCAAGAGATCGCAGCCTTCGGCAGCTCCTACAGGGGAGCCGCCCGAATCAGGCTTCGGTCTTTGGAGCAGCGGCCTTGGCGGCGGCGTCCTTGATCAGGCTCTGCAGCGAACCGTCAGCAGCCATTTCAGTCATGATGTCGCTACCGCCGACCAGCTCACCGGCAACCCACAGTTGCGGGAAGGTTGGCCAGTTGGCGTATTTTGGCAGGTTGGCGCGGATTTCCGGGTTCTGCAGGATGTCCACGTACGCAAACTTTTCACCACACGCCATCACGGCCTGTGCAGCTTTCGCGGAGAAGCCGCACTGCGGGGCATTTGGCGAGCCTTTCATGTAAAGCAGAATGGTGTTGTTGGCAATCTGCTCTTTAATCGTTTCGATGATATCCATGGAGCACCTCGGCTGAACTTTCCGACTCATGGGTCGGCACGGTGGCGCATTGTAACGGAAAGCCGAGCGCCCTGCTCGGTCTCTCCGTCAGACTGATTCAAGCCGCCGCTACGGTCACCGGCACACCGTTAAGCGCGGCATTTCCCGACAGTTCGTCAAGCTGGCAGTCGTCGGTCAGATCATTGGCGCTGGAGCCCGGCTGACTGCTGGCAATCGACATTTGCACGCCCGGCCGCGCGTGACCCCAGCCGTGCGGCAGACTGACCACGCCTTTCATCATATCCAGACTACCCAGCACTTCGACCTCAATCACACCCACCCGCGAACTGACCCGAACGCGCTGTCCGTCACTGAGCCCGCGACTGACCAGATCGTCCGGATGCATCAGCAACTGGTGACGTGGCTTGCCCTTCACCAACCGATGATAGTTATGCATCCATGAGTTGTTGCTGCGTACATGCCGGCGGCCAATCATCAACAACTCGTCGGCGGCCGGCGCCTTCAAGGCTGCGAAGCGCGCCAGGTCAGCGAGAATCGCCGCCGGCGCGGCCTGGATGCGTTGATTGGCAGTCTTCAGGCGCGGTGCAAGGTTGGGCTTGAGCGCGCCAAGATCGACGCCATGGGGATGATCGAACAAAGTCGCCAGCGATAGCTTGTGCTCTGAGGTGTCGCCGTACATCCCCATGCGCAGGCCGCGATCGATCATTTGCGCCGGGGCGATGGTAGGTTTCAACTCTTTGCCGGTCCTGGCGGCAAACGCCTTGGCCAGCCCGACGAAGATCTCCCAGTCGTGCAATGCCCCTTTGGGCTTGGCGAGGATTGCGCGGTTGAAACGACTGACGTTGCGCACCGCGAACAGGTTGAACGTGGTGTCGTAATGATCGTTTTCCAGCGCCGATGTGGACGGCAGGATCAGGTCGGCGTAGCGCGTGGTTTCATTGATGTACAGGTCGATGCTGACCATGAAATCCAACCCGTCCAGTGCCTGCTCGAGCTTTCGGCCATTGGGCGTGGACAGCACCGGATTGCCCGCCACGGTGATCAGCGCCCGGACCTGCCCCTCCCCTTCGGTGAGCATCTCTTCGGCCAGCGCAGAGACTGGCAGCTCTCCGGCGTATTCCGGGCGCCCGGAAACCCGGCTCTGCCACAGATTGAAATGCCCGCCCGAAGTCGTCGCCACCAGGTCCACCGCCGGCTCTGTGCACAAGGCACCCCCCACGCGGTCGAGGTTGCCGGTGACCAGGTTGATCAACTGCACCGCCCAGTGACAAAGTGTTCCGAAGGCCTGGGTCGAGACGCCCATGCGGCCATAACAGACAGCCGAGGGCGCCGCGGCGAAGTCTCGCGCCAATTGGCGGATTTGTTCGGCCGGTACGGCGCACAACGGACTCATGGCCTCGGCAGTGAACGGCGCGACGGCCTCCCGCACGCCCTCCAGACCGTCTACCGGCAGATGGCCGTCGCGGGTCAGGCCTTCAGCGAACAAGGTGTTGAGCAAGCCGAACAACAGCGCGGCATCACCGCCCGGGCGCACGAACAGATGCTGATCGGCGATCGCCGCCGTTTCACTGCGGCGAGGGTCGACTACCACCACTTTGCCACCCCGGGCCTGTATCGCCTTCAAGCGTTTTTCCACATCGGGCACGGTCATGATGCTGCCGTTCGAAGCCAGCGGGTTGCCGCCCAGGATCAGCATGAAATCGGTGTGATCGATGTCCGGGATCGGGAGCAGCAAACCGTGGCCGTACATCAAATGACTGGTCAGGTGATGGGGCAATTGATCGACCGAGGTGGCTGAAAACCGGTTGCGGGTTTTCAGCAGGCCCAGGAAGTAATTGCTGTGGGTCATCAGCCCGTAATTGTGCACGCTCGGGTTGCCCTGATAGACCGCTACGGCGTTTTGCCCATGGCGCTCCTGAATCGCCGCCAGGCGCTCGGCCACCAGGTTGAATGCCGCGTCCCACTCGATGGGCTGCCATTCATTGCCCACCCGCTGCATCGGCTGATGCAGGCGATCCGGATCATTCTGGATGTCTTGCAGGGCCACGGCCTTGGGGCAAATGTGGCCACGGCTGAATGCGTCCTGGGGATCGCCCTTGATCGACGTGATCTGCACGTTACCGCCTTCGACCTCGGTGGTTTCGATGGTCAGGCCACAGATGGCTTCGCACAAATGGCACGCACGGTGATGGAGAGTCTTGGTCATGGCCAGTCTGTCTTGTCATGGGCGGGCACCGATGGCCGCGGAAACAAAACTATGGCGCCAGACCCGACGCCACGCCAGCGACGTTCGTCTTGTGAATCGAGGGTTATCAGGCCAGCCGATGGCCGCGCGGGTTCAGTTCGACGGCAGCCTGGGCGGTGCCTGCAACTGGATTTCCTGGAGGTTTTCGAACGCTCCGTGAGCAACATCGACACCGGTCAGTTCGCCAATCAGGCGCCAGTGCTCGTCGAGCCCGGCACTGATGGTGGCCATACGATCGATCATGTGACGGCCGGCAGCCCGGGTGACCTCGTCTTCGCTGCGCAACAACTCGAAGGACATCGTCGTCATCGAGGCGGTGAGGTGAGTCAGCGAGCGTGCCGTGAGGCCCAGTAGCTCCATTAACAGCTGTTCTTTCGATTCCATCGGGAAGCTTCCGCGTCACTCGAGATTTATTTATAACCCAGCACTTTGCATTAGCAAATATTTCAAGCTGGCGACACACGGCTCAAGACCTGGAACGGCAAGTCAGAAACCGACTGTCAGCGCACCATTGCCGCCCCGCCTGATTGCCAAGCCCCGAGAGGCCGGTGTACAAATGAACCGCTGCTTTCAGGAAACAGGCTTCAAAAGCGCTACCTCGGTGAACCCGTAGCACCTCTGAAACTCCCTAAAAACTGTAGCCCTATTGGTAAGACGCGACATTTAATTATAAGATCGCGCCTTCCCCTATTTCGTCGCCCCGTGCGGCTTACGCCGCAGGTCTCGCCCGTTGTTCCGTCAAACAAGGCTTTGAGCATCTGCGGTTTGTAGCAAAAAGGTAGTCAATGATGAGCGCAAGGCACTTTCTCTCCCTGATGGATTGCACGCCCGAAGAGCTGGTCAGCGTGATCCGTCGAGGCGTTGAGCTCAAGGACCTGCGTAACCGCGGCGTACTGTTCGAGCCTCTGAAAAACCGCGTCCTGGGGATGATTTTCGAGAAATCCTCGACCCGCACCCGGATCTCCTTCGAGGCCGGCATGATCCAGCTCGGCGGCCAGGCGATCTTCCTGTCGCCACGTGATACCCAACTGGGCCGTGGCGAGCCGATCGGCGACTGTGCC
Source organism: Pseudomonas laurylsulfatiphila (assembly GCF_002934665.1). GTDB lineage: Bacteria > Pseudomonadota > Gammaproteobacteria > Pseudomonadales > Pseudomonadaceae > Aquipseudomonas > Aquipseudomonas laurylsulfatiphila. The sequence continues at coordinate 701,710 of NZ_NIRS01000003.1, forward strand.
ATCGTCATGTCGAGCATGCTCGACGCGGTGATGATCCGTACCTTTGCCCACAGCAACCTGACCGAATTCGCCGCCAACTCCCGCGTACCGGTGATCAACGGCCTGTCCGATGACCTACACCCGTGCCAGTTGCTGGCCGACATGCAGACCTTCCTCGAACACCGCGGCTCGATCCAGGGCAAGACCGTGGCCTGGATCGGCGATGGCAACAACATGTGCAACAGCTATATAGAAGCGGCGATACAGTTCGACTTCCAGTTGCGCGTTGCCTGCCCGGAAGGCTACGAACCCAACCCGGTGTTCCTGGCCAAGGCCGGCGATCGGGTCTCCATCGTTCGCGACCCGAAAGATGCCGTGCGCGGTGCACACCTGGTGAGCACCGACGTCTGGACCTCCATGGGCCAGGAAGAGGAAACCGCCAAGCGACTGCAGCTGTTCGCACCGTTCCAGGTCAACCGCGCCCTGCTCGACCTGGCCGCTGACGACGTGCTGTTCATGCACTGCCTGCCGGCGCACCGTGGCGAGGAAATCAGCGTCGACCTGCTCGACGACAAACGCTCGGTGGCCTGGGATCAAGCCGAAAACCGCCTGCATGCGCAAAAAGCCCTGCTCGAGTTCCTCGTCGAACCGGCGTATCACCACGCATGAGCCAGCCATTACTGCTTAACCTGCGCAACCTCGCCTGCGGCTATCAAGACCAGCGCGTGGTGCAGAACCTGAACCTGCATTTGAACGCCGGTGACATCGGTTGCCTGTTGGGCTCTTCCGGCTGCGGCAAGACCACCACACTGCGGGCGATTGCCGGTTTCGAACCGGTGCACGAAGGCGAAATCCAGCTGGCCGGCGAGACCATCTCCAGCGCCGGCTTCACCCTCGCCCCGGAGAAACGCCGCATCGGCATGGTGTTCCAGGACTACGCGCTGTTCCCGCACTTGAGCGTGGCCGACAACATCGCCTTCGGCATTCGCAAGCATCCGCAAAAGGATCGCGTCACCGAAGAGCTGCTGGAACTGGTCAACCTGAAAAACCTCGGCAAGCGTTTCCCCCACGAGCTTTCCGGTGGGCAGCAGCAGCGTGTCGCCCTGGCCCGCGCACTGGCGCCGGAACCGCAACTGCTGTTGCTCGACGAGCCGTTCTCCAACCTCGATGGCGAATTGCGCCGCAAGCTCAGCCATGAAGTACGCGACATCCTCAAGGCCCGTGGCACCAGCGCGATTCTGGTGACACACGACCAGGAAGAAGCCTTCGCGGTCAGCGACCACGTTGGCGTGTTCAAGGAAGGTCGACTGGAACAGTGGGATACGCCCTACAACCTGTATCACGAACCACTGACGCCCTTTGTAGCCAGCTTCATCGGTCAGGGCTATTTCATTCGCGGTCAGTTGAGCAGCCCGGAGTCGGTACAAACCGAGCTGGGTGAGTTGCGTGGCAACCGGGCTTACACCTGGCCGGTAGGCGGCGCCGTGGACGTGCTGCTGCGTCCGGACGATATCGTCTACGCACCGGACAGCACACTGAAGGCGCGAATCGCCGGCAAGACGTTCCTCGGTGCGTCGACCCTGTATCGCTTGCAGTTGCCGACAGGCGCGCAGTTGGAGTCGATCTTCCCGAGCCATGTCGATCGTCAGGTCGGGGCGGACGTGGGCATTCGGGTCGCGGCTGAACACCTGGTGCTGTTCCAGGCGTCCGGCAGCACGGCGGCACAGATTCCCGCTGTTGAATTGGGTGTCCGGCGCTACAGCGCGGCCAACTGATACACAAAAACCCTGTAGGAGCGAGCTTGCTCGCGAAAAACGTCTGGATAACGCGTTCATTCCGGTTGCACGCGTTATCGTTGTCGTCCATCGCGAGCAGGCTCGCTCCTACACTGGGTTTGCGTTAGCCCAGCATCAGCGTACCACTGGCAACCAACGTCGCATCCCCGCCGATCTTCACCCGCTCGCCTTCCAACCGGCAGAACAACTCCCCGCCCCGCGTCGAACGCTGACAAGCCGTCAGACTCGACTTGCCCAAACGCTTTGACCAGTACGGAATCAGAAGGCAATGGGTCGATCCGGTCACCGGGTCTTCATTGATGCCGATTGCCGGGGCGAAGTAACGGGAAACAAAATCGTGCTGCTCGCCCTGCGCCGTCACGATGGCGCCCAACCACGGCAGTTTTGCCAAGGCCACCATGTCCGGCTTGCAGTCGAGCACGGCTTGCTCCGACTCCAGCACCACGAACAGCTCATTCGAAGCCAGTACCTCGACAGCCTTCACGCCCAGTGCACGCTCGATGTCCGAGGTTATATTCACCGGCGACGCGTTGATCGACGGGAAATCCAGCCACAGTCGTCCATCCTCACGGGTCACGCTCAACGGGCCGGATTTGCAGGTGAAGTCCAGGCGCTCGACCGGCTCTTTATAGATTTCAAACAACACATGGGCACTGGCCAGTGTCGCGTGACCGCACAGTGGCACCTCGGTGGTCGGCGTAAACCAGCGGATGTGCCAGCCCTGCCCTTCGCGCACGACAAACGCCGTTTCGGCGAGGTTGTGCTCGGCGGCAATCTTCTGCATCAATTCATCGGCGAGCCAGCTATCGAGCCGATAGACCATCGCCGGGTTACCGCTGAATGGCTGATTGCTGAACGCGTCGACTTGATGAAACTCAAGCTGCATAACCTTCTCCCTTTGTCAGACCGCCGAGCATGCAGCGCCGACCGAACCGGCACCAGTGACAGAACCGGCTGATTTTCACCATACAGCGCTGCGCTCACGCACGGCCGATATCGGCAAACTTCGCCTGGGTGTGTTCGGCCAGCACGGCCGGCGCCAGTTCGACTTCCAGTCCACGCCGGCCGGCACTGACAAAAATGCTGGCGAAGGGCTGGGCCGAGTTATCAATGAAGGTACGCAAACGCTTTTTCTGCCCCAGCGGGCTGATCCCGCCCAACAGATAACCCGTAGAGCGCTGTGCTGCCGCCGGATCGGCCATTTCGACCTTTTTCACGCCGGCGGCATGGGCCAGCCCTTTCAAGTCCAGGCTGCCGACAACCGGCACTACAGCCACCAGCAACTCTCCTTTTTCGCTGGCCGCCAGCAAGGTCTTGAACACTTGCGCCGGGTCGAGCCCGAGTTTTTCCGCGGCTTCCAGACCATAGGAAGCGGCCTTCGGGTCATGTTCGTAACTGTGTACGCGATGTTCGGCTCGAACCTTTTTCAATAAATCCAATGCGGGGGTCATGGCAGCTCCAGACTGGGCAGCAGAAGAAAATACTGCGCCGGATTCTAGGACATTGATCATTAAAAGGCTCTACGGCGGCGCATCCATAACGCCATTGCCTGGCCATCCCGTTGCGCAATGATTCGTTCATTCATGCAACGAAAAGTTTTTTTGTGACTGACAGTTCACTTTCGACCTTTGACAGCAGCGTTTCTTGTCTATATTTTTTCGTTTCTGAAACTGTACGAAACGTCCTACCGCTGTACCCGGCAGTAAACCGCGACCAGGATGGGGATCCTGCCTCGGCGAAAAACGCGCGTTGACCATGTAGGCAAGAACGCGCCAGACAACAAAAAAAATTGAGGTTTCAATGACTACTGCTTTACAACAACCGTCGCTCTCGAGCCAATGCATGGCCGAGTTTCTGGGTACGGCGCTGCTGATCTTTTTTGGTACCGGTTGTGTTGCCGCGCTCAAGGTCGCGGGTGCCAGTTTTGGTTTGTGGGAAATCAGCATTATCTGGGGCGTCGGCGTCAGCATGGCGATCTACCTCACCGCCGGAGTTTCCGGGGCTCATCTGAACCCTGCCGTCAGCATTGCCTTGAGCATTTTCGCGGACTTCGAAAAACGTAAATTGCCTTTCTACGTACTCGCCCAAGTGGCGGGTGCCTTCTGTGGCGCGCTGTTGGTTTACACGCTCTACAGCAACCTATTCTTCGAATTCGAACAAACGCAGCACATGGTTCGTGGCACACAAGCCAGCCTTGAACTGGCCTCCGTGTTCTCCACCTTCCCGAATCCTGCGCTCACCACCGCCCAGGCATTTCTGGTGGAGGTGATCATTACGGCCATCCTGATGGGCGTGATCATGTCCCTGACCGACGACAACAATGGCCTGCCCAAAGGCCCGTTGGCACCGCTGCTGATCGGCCTGCTGATTGCGGTGATCGGTAGCTCGATGGGACCGCTTACCGGTTTTGCCATGAACCCTGCGCGGGACTTCGGCCCTAAAATGATGACTTTCTTCGCTGGCTGGGGTGAAATTTCCTTCACCGGCGGACGCGATATTCCGTACTTCCTGATTCCTGTTTTTGCACCGATTGTCGGTGCCTGCCTCGGCGCCGCCGCCTATCGCGGGCTGATTGCCCGCCACCTGCCCGGCTCCGTACCTGCTACAAAGGATGAAACACCGGCCATTGACGGCAAACCCAGAACGTCCTGATACCGTTGGCGCGTGCCCCTGCCCTTTGATCGCGCGCCAGACCTCACTCCCTTATTTCGTCCAAGGCAATCGACATGACCGACACACAGAATAAGAACTACATCATTGCCCTCGATCAGGGTACGACCAGCTCCCGCGCGATCATTTTCGACCGCGACGCGAACGTGGTCTGCACCGCCCAACGGGAGTTCGCCCAGCATTACCCGCAAGCCGGCTGGGTCGAGCATGACCCGATGGAGATCTTCGCCACCCAAAGCGCCGTGATGGTCGAAGCCCTGGCACAAGCCGGCCTGCACCACGACCAGGTAGCCGCCATCGGTATCACCAACCAGCGCGAAACCACCGTGGTGTGGGACAAGAACACCGGCCGCCCGATCTACAACGCCATCGTCTGGCAGTGCCGGCGCAGCACCGAGATCTGCCAGCAGCTCAAACGCGACGGCCACGAGCAATACATCAGCGACACCACCGGCCTGGTCACCGACCCCTACTTCTCCGGCACCAAGCTCAAGTGGATTCTCGATAACGTCGAAGGCAGCCGCGAACGTGCGCGCAACGGCGAACTGCTGTTCGGCACCGTCGACAGCTGGTTGATCTGGAAATTTACCGGCGGCAAGGTGCACGTCACCGACTACACCAACGCCTCGCGCACCATGCTCTTCAACATCCATACCCTGGAGTGGGACGCGAAGATGCTGGAGCTGCTGGATATCCCACGCGAAATGCTCCCGGAAGTTAAATCATCCTCAGAAATCTACGGCCACACCAAAAGCGGCATCGCCATCGGCGGTATCGCCGGTGACCAGCAAGCCGCTCTGTTTGGCCAGATGTGCGTCGAGCCAGGCCAGGCGAAAAACACCTACGGCACTGGCTGCTTCCTGCTGATGAACACCGGTGACAAAGCGGTGAAATCCAAGCATGGCATGCTGACCACCATCGCTTGCGGCCCTCGCGGCGAGGTGGCTTATGCACTGGAAGGCGCAGTGTTCAACGGCGGCTCCACCGTGCAATGGCTGCGTGACGAGCTGAAAATCATCAACGACGCCCACGACACCGAATACTTTGCCAACAAGGTCAAGGACAGCAACGGCGTGTACCTGGTGCCGGCCTTCACCGGACTTGGCGCACCGTACTGGGACCCGTACGCTCGTGGCGCATTGTTCGGTCTGACCCGCGGTGTACGCGTGGACCACATCATTCGCGCCGCGCTGGAGTCGATTGCCTACCAGACCCGCGACGTACTGGACGCCATGCAGCAGGACTCCGGGGAGCGCCTGAAAGCTCTGCGCGTGGACGGTGGCGCGGTGGCCAACAACTTCCTCATGCAATTCCAGGCCGACATCCTCGGCACGCAAGTCGAGCGCCCGCAAATGCGTGAAACAACAGCACTCGGCGCCGCTTACCTGGCAGGCCTGGCCTGTGGCTTCTGGGGCAGCCTGGAAGAGTTGCGTGGCAAGGCCGTGATCGAGCGCCGGTTCGAGCCGACGCTGGATGAAGGGGCGAAGGAAAAACTCTACGCCGGGTGGAAAAAAGCCGTCAGCCGTACCCGCGATTGGGCGGTTGAAGACGAGGCTGAATAAGCCAAGACACAGGCTCGTCTCTGTATGTCCAAACAGCGTGAAAACGTAGCGAGCGAAGGAAAGACAAGGCAAAAACAGGCGAGGACCGGCTGGGGTCGCACCCGACTTTACGAGGTTGTAAATGAGCAGTCCGAGCCTGTTTTTAACGCAGGATTTCTTGCGTAACGCCGAAGGCGCCCAGCACGAAAGTAGTTTTCACGTTGTTTGGTAACTGGTAGGGAGCGGATTCCTGCGTCATCATGGGCAAATTTTGCACGGCAGCCCAAAGGACGCCCCATGAATCTGCCTCCCCGTCAGCAGCAAATCCTCGAGCTGGTTCGCGAACGCGGCTATGTCAGTATCGAGGAAATGGCCACGTTGTTCGTCGTTACACCGCAGACCATCCGCCGCGACATCAATCAGCTCGCGGAAGCCAACCTGTTGCGTCGCTACCACGGTGGCGCCGCCTATGACTCCAGTGTCGAAAACACCGCCTACGCCATGCGCGCCGATCAGATGCGCGATGAAAAACAGCGTATCGGCGAAGCCATTGCCGCGCAGATTCCCGACCATGCCTCGTTGTTCATCAACATCGGCACCACCACCGAATCCATCGCCCGGGCACTGCTCAACCACAGTCACCTAAAGATCATCACCAACAACCTGCATGTGGCCTCCATGCTCAGCGCCAAGGACGACTTCGACGTGCTGCTGACCGGTGGCAACGTTCGTCGCGACGGCGGCGTGGTCGGTCAGGCCAGTGTCGACTTCATCAACCAGTTCAAGGTCGATTTCGCCTTGGTCGGCATCAGTGGTATCGATGAGGACGGTAGCCTGCTGGACTTCGACTATCAGGAAGTGCGGGTATCCCAGGCGATCATCGCCAATGCCCGACAAGTGATACTCGCAGCCGACTCCAGCAAGTTCGGACGCAACGCCATGATTCGCCTGGGACCGATCAGCCTGGTCGATTGCCTGGTCACCGATCAGCAGCCTTCCCCGGCGCTGGCGCAGCTGTTGAACCAGCACAAGGTTCGGTTAGAGGTCGTTTAACCCCCCCTTAAAAGATCGCAGCCTTCGGCAGCTCCTACAGAATTGAGTGCATCTGTAGGAGCTGCCGAAGGTTCGGGCCGCGTTAGGACGATCTTTTGCTTTTATGTTCGTAAATTTTCCTTTAACAGCCCTTCGATGAGTATTTTCAATCGAAGCTGACTGGCTACGCACCTCTTTATGGGCTAGTATTTTCGCAAATGAACATTAATGTTCGAATTCAAATACAGAACATCAAAGAATTCCGAGGCCGTGCCGATGCCCACTTCCACCTTGCCTACGCCCCCTCTCGCCGAGATCTACGATATCGCCGTCATCGGTGGCGGGATCAATGGCGTGGGGATCGCAGCAGATGCCGCCGGTCGCGGTCTCTCGGTGTTCCTTTGCGAAAAGGATGACCTGGCCAGCCATACTTCGTCGGCCAGCAGCAAGTTGATCCACGGCGGTCTGCGCTACCTCGAACATTACGAATTTCGCCTAGTGCGTGAAGCCCTGGCCGAGCGTGAAGTGCTGTTGGCCAAGGCACCGCACATCGTCAAGCAAATGCGTTTCGTGTTACCGCACCGCCCGCACCTGCGCCCGGCATGGATGATCCGCGCCGGGCTGTTTCTCTATGACAACCTGGGCAAGCGCGAGCAACTCCAGGGTTCGAAAAGCCTGAAGTTCGGCCCCGACAGCGCGCTGAAAAGCGAGATCACCAAGGGTTTCGAATACTCCGATTGCTGGGTCGACGACGCGCGCCTGGTGGTGTTGAACGCCATGGCCGCCCGGGAACAAGGTGCCCACGTTCACACCCAAACCCGTTGCGTCAGCGCGCGCCGCACCAAGGGCCTATGGCACCTGCACCTGGAACGCAGCGATGGCAGCCTGTTTTCGATTCGCGCCAAGGCATTGGTCAATGCGGCCGGGCCATGGGTCGCCAGGTTCATTCGCGACGACCTGAAGATGGAATCGCCTTACGGCATCCGCCTGATCCAGGGCAGCCACCTGATCGTGCCGAAGCTGTATGAAGGCGAACACGCGCACATCCTGCAAAACGAAGATCAGCGCATCGTGTTCACCATTCCGTACCTGAACCACTTCACCCTGATCGGCACCACCGACCGGGAGTACACCGGCGATCCGGCTGCCGTTGCGATCACCGACGGCGAAACCGATTACTTGCTGAACGTGGTCAACGCCCATTTCAAAAAGCAGATCGGCCGCGACGACATCCTGCACAGCTATTCCGGTGTGCGCCCGCTGTGCAACGACGAATCCGACAACCCGTCGGCCGTGACCCGCGATTACACCCTGGCGCTGTCTGGCACTGGCGAAGAAGCCCCGTTGCTGTCGGTGTTCGGTGGCAAGCTCACCACTTACCGTAAGCTCGCCGAGTCGGCGCTGGCGCAACTGGCACCCTACTTCAAGCACATCAAGCCAAGCTGGACCGCCAGCGCCACGCTGCCGGGCGGTGAAGACATGACCACCCCGCAAGCCTTGAGCTCGCGTATCCGCGACAAGTTTGACTGGGTACCGAGCGAGATCGCTCGCCGCTGGGCCACCACCTACGGCAGCCGTACCTGGCGCATGCTCGAAGGTGTACAGGACCTCAGCGACATGGGAGAGCATATCGGCGGCGGCCTCTACACTCGCGAAGTCGACTACCTGTGCAGCGAGGAATGGGCCACCAGCGCCCACGACATCCTCTGGCGTCGCAGCAAGCTCGGCTTGTTCACGACAGTAGCCGAGCAGGACAAGCTCAAGGACTACCTGAACCAGGTCGAACAGAACCGCAGCAAGATCGAAGCGGCCTGATCGGTCACCGGTATAAACAAAAGCCCCTGGATCTCGCGATTCAGGGGCTTTTGCTTATCAATGGATTTCAGTCGCGCAAATCCGATTCGTGAATCGGCTGCTCACGGTGAGTCGCCCGCTGGTACTGCGCCGGCCACACGGCCTTGTGCCCGCCCAGATCATCATCGGCGTGCAGCGCCCAGTACGGATCGCGCAACAACTCACGGGCCAGGAAGATGATGTCCGCCTGGCAGGTGCGCAGGATGTGTTCGGCCTGGGCCGGCTCGGTGATCATGCCGACCGTGCCGGTGGCCATGCCCGACTCCTTGCGCACACGTTCGGCGAAGCGGGTCTGGTAACCGGGGCCTGTGGGAATTTCGGCATTCACCGCCGTTCCGCCCGATGAGACGTCGATCAGGTCCACGCCCAAGGCTTTGAGGCGACGTGCCAGTTCCACGGTTTCATCGGGATTCCAGCCGTCTTCGACCCAGTCGGTGGCCGACACCCGGACAAACACCGGCAACTCTTCAGGCCAAACCGCACGTATCGCTTCGGTGACTTGCAGCACCAGCCGAATGCGATTTTCGAACGAACCGCCATATTGATCGCGACGCTGATTGCTCAACGGCGACAGGAACTGATGCAGCAGGTAGCCATGGGCGGCATGCACTTCGACCACCTTGAAACCGGCCGTCAGCGAGCGCTTTGCCGCATCGACAAAGGCCTGGATCACTTGGGCGATCTCTTCGTCATCCAGTTGTCTGGGTTGAGTGTGCTGTGGGTCGAACGCAATCGGTGAAGGTCCGACCGGCACCCAGCCGCCCTCGTCGGGTTTGACGCTGCCGTGCTTGCCAAGCCATGGCCGGTAGGTACTGGCCTTGCGCCCGGCATGGGCCAGTTGAATGCCGGCAACGCCGCCCTGGGCGTTGATGAAGCGGGTGATACGTTGCAAGGGTTCGATCTGCTCGTCATTCCACAGACCGAGGTCCTGAGCCGTGATACGCCCGTCGGCGGTGACCGCCGTGGCTTCGGTAAACACCAGCCCGGCCCCGCCGACAGCGCGGCTGCCGAGGTGGACCAGGTGCCAGTCATTGGCCAGGCCGTCGGCACTGGAATACTGGCACATCGGCGATACCGCGATGCGGTTGGGCAGGGTCAATTGGCGAAGGGTAAAGGGTTCAAGCAGCAGACTCATGGGGCACCTCTCGAATCAGTGGGCAGGCTCCAGGTTCTGTTTGAATAGTCGACGAGTGACAGGAAAAAGGTACAACACCCGCCCCCGCGGGCAAAAAATTCGACAAAACGTCACAAGACCAAAATCAAGCAGTGATTAGAGCCTAGTCGACATCGAGGGATGTCGCCCCCTTGTAGGAGCGAGCTCGCTCCTACAAGGGGTGGGTTCAACGCGGTTCGATGTGGGCAATCAGCAGTTGAACCGTCTCGTTGCCACGAAACTCGTTGAGGTCGAGCTTGTAGGCCAGTTCCACCCACTTGATGGTCGGATTCGGCCAGATGTCGCGGTCGATCCCGAAGGCAATGCCGTCGAGTTTCACCGAACCACATTCACTTTTGAGCACCACTTTGAGGTGCCGTTCGCCCACCACGCGCTGCTCGACCAACTGGAACACACCATGAAACAACGGTTCCGGGAAGTGCTGCCCCCAAGGGCCGGCATGCCGCAGGGCGCGGGCCAGTTCCAGGTGAAACTCTTCCACTGCCAGGGTGCCGTCCGACAACAAGCGGCCAGTCAGGTCTTCTTCGCGCAGTTGCCGGCGCACTTCAGCGTCAAAGGCCTCGGCGAACAAGGGGAAATTCGCTTCCGGCAGCGTCAGGCCAGCCGCCATTGCGTGGCCACCATACTTGGTGATCAGATTCGGATGCTGCGCCGCCACCACGCTCAGGGCGTCGCGGATGTGAAAGCCCTGGACCGAACGCCCAGAACCCTTGAGGAGGCCGTCACCGGCATCGGCAAAGGCGATGGTCGGGCGGAAATAACGCTCTTTCATCCGTGACGCGAGGATACCGATGACGCCCTGATGCCACTCGGGATCGAACAGGCACAAGCCGAACGGCATCGACTCCACCGGCAGATCCTTGAGCTGGGTCAGCGCTTCGCGCTGCATGCCCTGCTCGATGGATTTGCGATCCTGGTTCATGCCGTCCAGTTGAGCCGCCATCTCACGGGCCAGAGCTGCGTCTTCGGTCAACAGGCATTCGATGCCCAGGCTCATGTCATCCAGACGCCCTGCGGCGTTCAGGCGTGGACCGACGATGAAACCCAGGTCGGTGGAGGTGATGCGCGCGTGGTCACGCTTGGCCACCTCGAGGATCGCCTTGACTCCCGGCCGGGCACGTCCGGCGCGAATCCGCTCGAGGCCCTGATGCACCAGAATCCGGTTGTTGGCATCCAGCGGCACGACGTCGGCCACGCTGCCCAAGGCCACCAGATCGAGCAATTCGCCGATATTCGGCTGCGGCTTGCTGGCGTACCAGCCGAGCTCGCGCAAACGCGCACGCAGAGCCATCAGCACATAGAAAATCACCCCGACACCGGCCAGGGCCTTACTCGGAAACTCGCAACCTGGCTGGTTCGGATTGACGATGGCGTCGGCCAACGGCAGTTCGTCGCCGGGCAAGTGGTGATCGGTAACCAGCACCTTGAGCCCGGCCTTTTTCGCCGCTGCCACGCCTTCGACGCTGGAGATGCCGTTATCCACGGTAATCAGCAAATGTGGCTGGCGCTCCAGCGCGACCGCGACGATCTCCGGGGTCAGGCCGTAGCCGTAGTCGAAACGGTTCGGCACCAGATAATCGACATGCGCCGCCCCCAGCAAACGCAGCCCCAGCGTGCCCACGGTGCTCGCCGTTGCGCCGTCGGCATCGAAGTCGCCGACGATCAGAATGCGCTGGCGCTGTTCGAGCGCCGTCACCAGTAAATCCACGGCGGCATCAATGCCCTTGAGCTGCTGGAACGGAATCAGCCGCGCCAGGCTCTTGTCCAGTTCCGCCTCGGATTGCACGCCCCGCGCCGCGTACAGGCGGGTCAGCAGGGGCGGAATATCACCGAGGAATGGCAGGGTGTCGGGCAGCAGGCGAGGTTCGATGCGCATGGGGCGAAAGATGCTTCTCTTCAATACGTAGGATAAAACCGGGTGACGCGCTAGAGCGGCGAATAATCAGCCGCGCTCACCGGCCAGCCACTGCAACTGCACTTCGTGCTGACCACGGTCGTCGGTGACGAAGATCGTCCCTTCGCTGATCATCACATCCCACTTGATGACGCGTGGCATGTCTTTGGCCAGGGTCTCCAGGACTTCCTGAGGCACGGCAGCGATGTTGACGTTTTTCAGGTTTTTCACCGCGGGCACCACTTTGCCTTCCCACACACGCAGGCTGCCGTAGGCCAGCAGGCTGGTGCGCTCGGTGCGGCGCGAGCACCAGGTCAGGCGCTCGGCATCCGGCTGGCCGACTTCGATCCAGTGCAGGACGCGGTCATCCAGGCTTTTTTCCCACAAGGCCGGCTCATCCACTTCCGACAGACCACGGCCGAACGACAGCTGTTCGTTGTACCAGAGGGCGTAGGCCAGCAGGCGCACGGTCATGCGCTCCTCGGTTTCCGAAGGGTGACGGGCGATGGTCTGCTTCACGCTCTCATAGACGCTGCGGTCGAGGTCGGTGAGGTTCAGTTCAAACTTGTAGGTCGTGGACGGCTGGGCCATGAACGGGCTTCTTGATACGAGGAAAGGCGGCAAGTCTAACCGATGCGACGGGCAATCCACGAATTGAAGGTGATCAACCTGAAGCGCCTGACAGTCGGCTATGTTAAAACGCTGTATTCGCCCATCCCTTGTCCAGCAGGATCCCGCATGCCGTTCACCGCCAAACCGCTTTCCGGTCTGAAAGTCATCGAATTGGGTACCTTGATTGCCGGCCCGTTTGCTTCACGCATTTGCGCTGAATTCGGTGCCGATGTGATCAAGATCGAATCCCCGGACGGCGGTGATCCATTACGCAAATGGCGCAAATTGTATGAAGGCACTTCGTTGTGGTGGTTCGTCCAGGCGCGCAACAAAAAGTCCCTGACCCTCAATCTCAAGCACCCCGACGGTCAGGCGATCCTGAAACAGTTGCTCGGTGAAGCCGACATTCTGATCGAGAACTTTCGTCCCGGCGTCCTGGAAAAGCTCGGCCTGGGCTGGGACGTCCTGCACGCCTTGAACCCGAAACTGGTCATGGTGCGGCTGTCGGGTTTCGGCCAGACCGGCCCGATGAAAGATCAGCCCGGCTTTGGCGCGGTCGGCGAGTCCATGGGCGGTCTGCGCTACATCACCGGCTTCGAAGACCGGCCACCGGTGCGCACCGGCATTTCCATCGGTGACTCGATTGCCGCGCTCTGGGGCGTGATCGGTGCGTTGATGGCCCTGCGTCATCGCGAGGTCAACGGCGGCCAGGGGCAAGTGGTGGACGTGGCGCTGTATGAAGCCATCTTCGCCATGATGGAAAGCATGGTCCCGGAATTCGACGTGTTCGGCTTCATCCGCGAACGCACGGGCAATATCATGCCGGGCATCACCCCGTCCTCGATCCACACCAGCGCCGACGGCAAGCACGTGCAGATCGGCGCCAATGGCGACGCCATTTTCAAGCGCTTCATGCTGATCATTGGCCGGGAAGACCTCGCCAACGACCCTCTGCTTGCCAGCAACGATGGCCGTGATGCGCGGCGCGACGAGCTCTATGGCGTCATCGATCGTTGGGTCAATTCGCTGCCGCTGGACAGGGTGCTGGCGCTGCTCAATCAGGCCGACGTGCCGGCCAGCCGGATCTTCAGCGCCGAAGACATGTTCAATGACCCTCAGTACCTGGCACGTGAAATGTTCCTGCAGGCCAAACTGCCGGACGGTAAAGACTTCAAGATGCCGGGAATCGTGCCGAAACTCTCAGAGACACCCGGTGAATGTGAATGGGTCGGGCCACAACTGGGTGAGCACAACGCACAGGTACTCCAGGAACTTGGCTATGACGCGACGCAGATCGCACAGTTGCGCAAAGACGGAGCCATCTGAACTGAGGCGCCTGCCTGCATGGGTCATTCGGTACTGCCCGTTGCGCGCTGGCTGTGTGCTTTGCGTGCTGGCGACCTTGCTCATTGAACCGGTCCCGTCAGCCCTGGCGCAATCCAGGGAAACCCTGATCTGGCTCAAACGCGACCTGCCGCCGCTGACGATCTTCGACGGACCGAAAAAGGGCCAGGGTGTCATCGATCAACTGCTTCCTCTGTTGATTGCCGGCATGCCGCAGTACCAGCACAGCGTGATGAGGGTCAATCGCGCGCGCGGCCTGCAAATGCTTCACGAACCGTCCCTCGTCTGCGACACGGCGCTGAACTGGAGCAAGGAACGGGAACAGTGGATCGCCTTTTCCATCCCGGTCTTTCGTGCGATGAGCAATGGCCTGGCCGTGCGGCGCGTTGACCAGAAGGTACTGGCCCCCTTTATCAAGGATGGCGAAGTGGACCTCGCCGAGTTGCTCGCCAGCGGCAACGAAAAACTGGGGATCATCGCCGAACGCAATTACGGCGAGTACCTCGACGGGCTGCTCAAGCAAGCACCCGCCGACGTGCTGACGCCTCATTACGGCAACGACGCCTTGGGCAGCCTCCTGCAAATGCAGCGCCTTGGGCGTTTGCGCCTACTGTTGGGCTATCGTCCGGAAATCCGCTACCAGGCTTCGCTGCAAGGCATCGCCGAGGATGAATTGCAGTTCTATCCAATCCGTGGCACGGGCAAATACCTGTCCGGCTACATCGGTTGCACCGATACGCCAAAGGGCCGACAAGCCATTGCCGAAATCAATCAGGTGCTGCGCACCCTGCCCCGCGAGCGCCTGGACGAGGCCTATGCCGCCTGGCTGGATCCGCAAAGCCGCAGTGAATACCTGAAAGACACCAAGGCGTTTTTCGACAATCTGGCGCAGCCATGATCAATCACGGGCAAAAAGAAACCCCGAGAAGTGGGGAAACGACTCGGGGTTAAACGTGGTCTGCTTGGAGACCAGTAGCAGCAAGCTACAAGCACCGGAGCACAATGCTTGATCCTGCTGTTACAAAGTCTGACTGACCTGGGCGTGGGAAGGTTCCCACAAAAATCCGTTCAATTGCGGCTGGCCAGAAGCTTGTCCCGGGCAGCATTACGCAATGCCGCGATGACACAAGGCTCAAGGCGTCCTTCAGCGATCAGCACGTCGCGATGCAAACCGTCGACCACATCCGTCAGCAGGCGCTTGTCATTCAACTGGGCCTGATTGAATTCGCGCTCGACCACGGTCGCGCCGATAGCATTTTTCAGGGTCACCCGACATTCGCCACGAATGCCTGACGGGGTCAATGTAACCTGATACGGGCTCAGCGCCTCACCGAGCAACAGACTGATACTTTCCATCCCGATCACCACTCAATAGTCCGAAAACAACGTGCCTGGGGCATGCCTACAACAGATGACCGCTGGCCCGAGAAGAAAGTTCTGGCTACTGACCGCAGGCGAACCTGCCGTACAGTCAAGAGAGCATGCACGGTGAACATGACAGAGAAAAAACCCGGCCGTCACGTTTGTCGGGTACGCCGGGCGATGTCGGCCCAGCCTCCCAACAAGCCTTTCATCTGGCCATCCGCCGTGTAAAACGGCACTGTCCACTGGTAGATATTCCGGACACCCTCCTTGAACAGCAATTGACGTTCGAAGAAGCGCGTCCTGCGCGTACTCAACTGCTCCATCAGCTCGGCATGCAGCAGCTCCGCGGTTTGTCTGGGCATGACATCGACCTCGATCAACTGCCGCCCCTGCATCCGGTCAAAACGTGTCGACAAGGCGTCCTCATAACTTTTGTTGCACATGATCAAACGCCCTTGCAGGTCACGGACAAACATCGGGTCAGGCATGGCATCCATCAGGGCATGCTGGAATGCGAGCTGATCGCACAGGTTTCTTTGGGCCTCGACCCGCTGCCTGACGACCACCGCCAACCGCCGGTTCCAGAGCAGGGACAACAGGCCGAACAGGCTGAGCACAAACACGCCCCAGCAGACCCACTGGTCAAGCCGCTGCCAGAGGCCAGGCGCCTGTGCCGTGGTAGCGCCACCGAACCACTTGCGGCGAAGATCGCGCAGCTCCTGAGCAGGAAAAGCCTCGAGCGCCTTGTTGAGGATGCTCAGCAACTGCGGCTGACCTTTGCGCACCGCCAGATAATCCGCATCCCATTTGTCCGGCACCGCAGCTCCGATCTGTAGCCGGCCCGACGGAAAAAACTGGGCGCCGATTTCGCTTTCGATGGTGGCATAGGCGTCTCCGCTTTCAACCCAGGCACGGGCTTCGGCGTAGGTCTTGACCGAACGCAATTCGATGGACGGAAAATCGCGACGGATCATCGCTTCCAGTGCATGCCGGGCCGGCAGCACCAGTACCCGCTTCGCCAGATCCTCTAGCGACTGCACCGGCGGTGCCCCGGCCAACCCGACAAAGGCCCATCCTGCACCACCGTACGCATGGCTGAAATCGAGAAACGCCCGGCGTTCGTCATTCATTGACAGCGTGGTGCTCAAATCCGCCGCGCCGCTTTCCAGACGAGCCAGCATCTGATCAACGGAAAAAGACTCTTCGTAAACGAACTGCAACCCCGTCATGTCACTGATGCGCTTGAGCAGGTCACTGTTCAGGCCCGTCCATTGACCCTGCTCATCCTTGAAATGATACAACGGGTATTCCAGTGCCGTGACCACGACCCGTGGATGGCTGGCTATCCACTGCTGCTCCTGGTCATCCAGCACGACCGCTGAACGTGCAACAGTCTTCCCACGCTCCTGAATCGATGCAGGGCTTGCCCCTCCCCATTCGGCGACTCCCACAATGCCGAATAAAACCAGCCAGCGCGCGACTGGCTTGAACACACTTGTAAACCGCATTCCCATGTCCTTGGTGATCCACTCGCCTGTCCCTTCGCGGCGAGAACACGACAAGTGTGCATGCAGAAATGAAAAAGCCCGTCAGGAGACGGGCTTCAAAATGTAACAGCGCTGACCGGTTACAGCGGCTTGCCACGGTTGCCATGCTGACTGACAAAGGCCTGCACGGCCTTCAGGTCATTTGGCAATACGGTGCAACGTTCGTCTCGTTCAAACAAATCAGAAAGATGCACAGGCAGTTCGAGTGCTTTTCCTACACCGGCTTTTTCCACGGCGTCCGGGAATTTGACCGGGTGGGCGGTGCCCAGGATCACCATTGGAATGTCCAGGCTACGACGGCATTCGCGTGCAGCTTTCACCCCGATGGCCGTGTGCGGGTCGAGCACTTCACCGGTCTGCTCGTAGACTTCGGCGATGGTTTCGCAGGTTTGCGCGTCATCCACGGCCAGCGAGTCGAACAACTTGCGGGCTTCGGTCCAGCGTTCTTGCTCGACGCTGAAACCGCCGCCTTGCTTGAACGAATCCATCAGTCCGGCGATTGCCGCGCCGTTGCGGCCATGCAGGTCGAACAGCAGGCGTTCGAAGTTCGACGACACCATGATGTCCATGGACGGCGACAGCGTGGCGTGCAGGGTTTCCTTGACGTACTGGTTGCCGCTCATGAAGCGGTGCAGGATGTCGTTGCGGTTGGTGGCGACGATCAACTGGTTGATCGGCAGGCCCATGTTGCGTGCCAGGTAACCGGCGAAGATGTCGCCGAAGTTGCCGGTCGGCACCGAGAACGCCACCGAGCGCGCCGGGCCGCCCAACTGCAGGGCTGCGTGGAAGTAGTAAACGATCTGGGCCATGATCCGCGCCCAGTTGATCGAGTTCACGGCGACCAAGCGAGTGCCCTTGAGGAAGCCTTGGTCGGCAAAGCTGGCCTTGACCATTTCCTGGCAGTCATCGAAGTTGCCTTCGATGGCGATGTTGTGGATGTTTTCACCGAAGATGGTGGTCATCTGCCGACGTTGCACCTCGGACACGCGATTGTGCGGGTGCAGGATGAAGATGTCGACGTTTTCGCAGTGCTTGCAGCCTTCGATGGCAGCCGAACCGGTGTCACCGGAGGTGGCACCGACGATCACCACACGCTCGCCGCGCTTTTCCAGCACGTAGTCGAGCAGGCGACCAAGCAGTTGCAGGGCGAAGTCCTTGAACGCCAGGGTCGGGCCGTGGAACAGCTCCAGCACCCATTCGTTGCCGTTCAGCTGGCGCAGCGGCGCAACGGCGCTGTGGGCGAATACACCGTAGGTTTCTTCAAGGATCTTTTTGAAATCGGCATCCGGAATACTGCCGGTAACAAACGGGCGCATGACGCGGAAGGCCAGCTCGTGATACGGCAGGCCGGCCCAGGAAGCGATTTCCTCCTGGGTGAAACGTGGCAGGTTTTCCGGGACGTACAGACCGCCGTCGGTGGCAAGGCCTGCCAGCAGGACGTCTTCGAAATTCAGGGCCGGTGCCTGGCCGCGGGTACTGATGTAGCGCATAAGGGCAAACCTTCGGTTTGGGCTTCAAGCCTCAAGCTCCAAGCTGCAAGTAAAAGCCTATCTGCCTTTGACTTGCCGCTTGAAGCTTGCAGCTTGCCGCTGCTTTTAATTAATTCAGGTGCTCGACACGGATCCGAACAACCGGACCGACCACACCCGCCAAGGCTTCCAAAGCAGCGATGGCATCGTTGATGTGCTGTTCCAGCACGCGGTGGGTCAGCAGGATCATCGGCACCAGGCCGTCGTGCTCCTCGGCTTCCTTCTGCATGATCGACTCGATGTTGATGCCGCGCTCCGAGAGGATGCTCGCGACCTGAGCCAATACGCCCGGATGGTCCTTGGCCTGAATGCGCAGGTAATAGGCGCTTTCACAGGCTTCGATCGGCAGGATCGGGTGAGCCGACAGCGAATCCGGCTGGAACGCCAGGTGCGGTACACGGTTCTCTGGGTCAGATGTCATGGCGCGAACCACGTCCACCAGGTCGGCGATCACCGACGAAGCAGTCGGCTCCATGCCGGCGCCAGCGCCGTAGAACAGGGTCGAACCGGCAGCATCGCCATTGACCATCACCGCATTCATCACGCCGTTGACATTGGCGATCAGGCGATCGGCCGGGATCAGCGTCGGGTGCACGCGCAGTTCGATACCGGCCGCGGTGCTGCGCGCCACGCCCAGGTGCTTGATGCGGTAGCCCAGCGCTTCGGCGTAGTTCACGTCAGCGGTGGTCAGCTTGGTGATGCCTTCGGTGTAGGCCTTGTCGAATTGCAGCGGGATGCCGAACGCGATGGAGGCCAGGATCGTCAGCTTGTGAGCAGCGTCGATCCCCTCAACGTCGAAGGTCGGATCGGCTTCGGCGTAACCCAGAGCCTGGGCTTCGGCCAATACGTCCTCGAAGGTGCGACCCTTCTCGCGCATTTCCGTCAGGATGAAGTTGCCGGTGCCGTTGATGATGCCGGCCACCCAGTTGATACGGTTGGCGGACAGGCCTTCGCGGATCGCCTTGATCACCGGAATGCCACCGGCCACCGCCGCTTCGAACGCAACGATCACGCCTTTCTCGCGTGCCTTGGCGAAAATTTCATTACCGTGAACAGCAATAAGTGCCTTGTTCGCGGTGACCACATGCTTGCCATTCTCGATGGCCTTGAGTACCAGCTCGCGGGCAACGGTGTAGCCGCCCATCAGCTCTATAACGATGTCGATCTCAGGGTTCGTGGCCACTTCGAAGACATCGCTGGTAATCGCAATACCGGTCGTTTGGAACTGAGGCTTTGGCGTGCGAATGGCAATTTGTGCCACTTCGATCCCACGCCCGGCACGACGAGCAATTTCCTCGGCGTTGCGCTGAAGTACGTTGAAGGTACCGCCACCGACGGTCCCTAACCCACAGATGCCTACTTTGACCGGTTTCACTGTGAACTCCCCATAAAACGGCCGACTCAAGGCCGGCCGTGAAAACAGCCGCATGCTCGCGGCTCTCTATTAATGGCCCGGCGATGTCGCTGCCGGACCATGATCGTCAATGGCTGCCCGTGACGATGCGAATTTACTTCGCGCCCAGCGCCAGTTTGGCGACTTGTGGCGCAGGCTGGTAGCCCGGAATGACCTGTCCGTCGGCCAAAACGATGGCCGGCGTGCCGTTCACGCCGATCGACTGGCCGAGAGCGAACTGCTTGGAAACCGGGTTATCGCACTTGGCGGCCTTGATTTCCTTGCCATCGACCATTTTGTCCATGGCCGCTTTCTTGTCTTTCGAGCACCACACAGCTTGCAGTTGCTCGTCACCCGGCGAGCCCAGGCCCTGACGCGGGAACGCGACGTAACGCACTTCGATGCCGCGCTTGTTCAGCTCCGGCACTTCGGCGTGGAGCTTGTGGCAGTACGGGCAGGTGGTATCGGTGAACACGGTGATGTGCGACTTGGTTTCGCCAATGGCCGGGTACACCACGGTTTCTGCAACCGGAATATCGTTGATCAGCTTGGAGATGCCCAGGCGCTCGGTCTTCTCGGTCAGGTTGACCGGCTTGCCGTCCTTGAGATCGAACAGGTAGCCCTGCACCACGTACTGGCCGTCGGCGCTGGCGTACAGCACACGGCTGCCCTTGAGCTTGACTTCGTACAGGCCCGGCAACGGACTGGCGGTGATGGTCTCTACCGGCACTTCGAGCTGGAGGTTTTCCAGGCTTTTACGAATGGCTTTGTCGGCCGCGTCATCGGCGACGGCAAAGGTGCTGACCAACGCAATGGCTGCGGCGGCGAAAATCTGGGTCAGACGCATGAGAACTCCTGAAGGCGAACATATGGGACGATCAGAACGCCCGTGCCGAAACACCGGGTCATAACCGCCCATCGTGCAAACCGGCCAAGCCTATCACATAAGGTTCGCATGACCGAATGCGCCTGACGCAAGACATTTTGACCTCGACGCATGAGGCTCCCTGTAGGAGCTGCCGAAGGCTGCGATCTTTTGATCTTAAAAAAACAAATCAAAAGATCGCAGCCTTCGGCAGCTCCTACAGGGGGAACACGGTCATCCGCGCGGATGGTGTTTTGCGTGAAGGTCTTGCAAGCGGGCGCGGGCGACGTGTGTGTAAATCTGGGTGGTCGACAGATCGCTGTGACCAAGGAGCATCTGCACCACCCGTAAATCGGCGCCGTGGTTTAGCAAGTGTGTGGCAAAAGCGTGCCGCAACGTGTGCGGCGACAGCGACTTGCCGATCCCCGCCACCTTGGCCTGGTGCTTGATCCGATGCCAGAAGGTCTGGCGGGTCATCTGCTCGCCACGCTGACTCGGGAACAACACATCGCTGGGACGCCCCCCAAGCAGTTCGCTGCGGGCCTCACGCAAGTAGCGCTCGACCCAGACAATCGCCTCCTCGCCCATCGGCACCAACCGCTCCTTGCTGCCCTTGCCCATCACGCGCAGCACCCCCTGGCGCAGGTTGACCTGTTCCAGGGTCAGGCTGATCAGCTCCGTCACCCGCAGACCACAGGCATAAAGCACTTCGAGCATCGCCCGGTCACGCTGGCCGATGGCTTCGCTGAGGTCGGGTGCAGCCAACAGCGCGTCAACGTCAGCTTCCGACAAGGATTTGGGCAATGGCCTACCCAGTTGCGGCATATCGATGCGCAGGGTCGGATCGACGACGATCAGCTTTTCCCGCAGCAGATAGCGATAGAAGCCACGCACGCCAGAGAGAAACCTTGCCGTTGAACGGGGCTTATAGTTTTGCTCCAGGCGCCAGGCCAGGTGATCGAGGATCAATTCGCGTCCGGCGTTGATCGGCTCCAGGCCTTTTTCCTGCAGCCAGCCATTGAACAGAGCCAGGTCACTGCGATAGGCATCGCGGGTGTTGTCGGAAAGTCCTTTCTCCAGCCAGAGAGCGTCGAGGAACTGGTCTATCAGGGGATGATCAATGGCGGGCATAAAGGCTCAGGCAAGACCGATAACACGGTCAACGAAGATAAATCGCAGGCAACAAAAAAGCAGCCCGCAGGCTGCTTTTTTTTGCATCGGAAGCTGGACTTAAGCCAGTTTTTCCTTGATGCGAGCTGCTTTACCCGACAGGTCGCGCAGGTAGTACAGCTTGGCTTTACGTACGTCACCGCGACGCTTGACAGCCATGCTGTCGATTTGCGGGGAGTAGGTCTGGAAAGTACGCTCTACGCCAACACCGTTGGAGATTTTACGAACGGTGAATGCACTGTTTACGCCGCGGTTACGCTTGGCGATAACAACACCTTCGAACGCTTGCAGACGCGAACGGTCGCCTTCCTTCACTTTCACCTGAACGACAATGGTGTCGCCCGGGGCAAAGGTAGGGATCTCTTTGGTCATCTGCTCTGCTTCGAGTGCAAGGATGATTTTGTTAGTCATGCTGTGCTCCTAAGGTAAATCGTCGGATCTACCATCGATACGTTGTTAACTATCGTCCCGCTCGCGGATGTATTCCTCGAGCAGCTTCTTCTCTTCTCCAGAAAGCGAGCGGCTTTCCAGAAGATCGGCGCGTCGTTCAAAGGTCCGACCAAGGGACTGCTGTAAACGCCAACGCCGGATGTGCGCGTGATTGCCACTTAGCAATACGTCGGGAACACGCTGATCCGCATACACCTCCGGTCGGGTGTAGTGCGGGCAATCCAGCAAACCATCCGTAAAGGAATCTTCCTCGGCGGAGTCCGCATGCCCTAAAGCTCCAGGCAGCAGTCGTGTAACCGCATCGATCAGGACCATCGCCGGCAGCTCGCCGCCAGACAGTACATAGTCGCCAATCGACCACTCTTCATCGACATGAGCATCAATAAAACGCTCGTCAATGCCTTCATAGCGGCCGGCAATCAGGATCAATGCATCCAGATTCGCCAACTCGCGTACCGCCGACTGAGTCAGCTGGCGGCCTTGGGGCGACAGGTAAATTACCTTCGCCGCCTCCCCGGCTGCTGCCTTGGCCTGAACCAGAGCATCTTCCAGGGGCTTGATCTTCATCACCATGCCCGGACCACCGCCAAACGGGCGATCGTCCACAGTGTGATGTCGATCCGTCGTGTAGTCTCGCGGATTCCAACAGGTGAGCTGCAAGAGCCCCTGTTTCACCGCACGACTGGTGATGCCGTACTCGCTGATGGCAGAGAACATCTCGGGAAACAGACTGATCACTTCTACGCGCAAGTTAGCCACGCTTAGAAATCCGCGTCCCAATCCACCTTCATCTCGCCTGCTGCCAGGTCGACAGCCAACACGCATTGCTCGGTATAGGGCAACAGGCGTTCGCGATCATCCAGGCTGCCAGCGCAAGGCTTGACCACCATGACATCGTTCGAGCCGGTCTCCAGCAGGTGATCGATCTTCCCGAACAGTTGCCCGAGGGTGTCGATGACCTTGAGACCTTCCAGCTGGTACCAGTAGTACTCGCCGTCGGTCAGTTCAGGGAACAGGTTGCGCGGCACGCAGATCTCATAACCGGCCAGAAGACGAGCTTCTTCACGATCATCGAGACCCTTGAGCTTTGCGACCAGGAACTTGTCATTCCCGCGTCCGCTGACCAGCTCTACCTGCTTTACATTGCCGTCACGCTTGAGCGTCCAGGTTTTGTAATCCAGCAGGTTCTTAATCGGATCAGTAAAGGAATACACCTTCACTTCGCCGCGAACGCCGTGAACAGAATAAATCTTGCCGATAACGATCAAATCATCAGCAACAGCTGGCGTCGCGTTCATATTGCTCAGGCCGCAGCCTTAGCAGATTCCTTCAACAACTGAGCAACGCGCTCAGAAGGTTGTGCACCAACGCTCAGCCAGTAGGCTACGCGCTCTTGGTTCACGGACAGACGAACTTCCTGACCACGGGCAACAGGGTTGAAGTAGCCAACCTGTTCCTTGTGCGAACCGTCGCGCGGGTTGCGGCTGTCGGTTACGGTCAAGTGGTAAAACGGGCGCTTTTTGGAGCCGCCAAGGGCAAGACGGATTGTTAGCATGTGAACATCGTTCCTGTAGTCGGTGCTGCAAATCTAAAGGCACAGCGGGCATGGGTGCCCGAAAGGCCGCATATTCTAAGGAATATCCGGACTTTTGCAAATGACTTTTTCCGGCGGTCTATCGGCCGCCATGCAGATTTGCTATAGAGCCGTCGTTGAAAACGGCCGGTCAGCTCCCGCCAAGTGCGGGTTTGCTGTGTATCCCACGTCCGTGTGGGTTAGCGCCGGTGCGACGACCGGCGCGAATTCTTTACATTTTTGGCATGCCGCCGCCGGGTAGCATTCCGCCCATGCCGCGCATCATCTTGGCCATTCCGCCTTTTGCAGAGAACTTCTTCATCATCTTCTGCATCTGCTTGTGCTGCTTGATCAAGCGGCCGATGTCCTGCACCTGGGTGCCGGAACCCATGGCGATCCGGCGCTTGCGCGAACCGCTGATCATCTCGGGGTCGCGGCGCTCGGCCGGGGTCATGGAGTTGATGATGGCTTCCATCTGCTTGAATTGCTTCTCTGCCGCACCCTGGGCGTTGCCCATTTGCGCCAGGTTCACGCCACCCATGTTCGGCAGCTTGTCCATGAGCCCGCCGAGGCCGCCCATGTTCTTCATCTGTTGCAACTGATCGCGGAAGTCTTCGAGGTCGAAGCCCTTGCCCTTCTTCAGTTTCTTGGCCAGCTTGTCGGCCTTGTCCTTGTCGAGGGTCGCTTCCGCCTGCTCGATAAGGCTGAGCACGTCGCCCATGCCGAGGATGCGCGAGGCGATACGCTCAGGGTGGAACGGATCGAGCGCTTCGCTCTTCTCGCCCATACCGATGAACTTGATCGGCTTGCCGGTGATGGCGCGCACCGACAGCGCGGCACCGCCACGGGCGTCGCCGTCGACCTTGGTCAGGATCACGCCGGTCAGCGGCAATGCATCGCCGAAGGCCTTGGCCGTGTTGGCGGCGTCCTGGCCGGTCATGGCGTCGACCACGAACAGGGTTTCGACCGGGTTGATCGCGGCGTGCAGCGCCTTGATCTCGCCCATCATCTCTTCATCAATGTGCAGGCGACCGGCGGTGTCGACGATGACCACATCGATGAATTTGAGTTTTGCTTCCTTAATAGCCGCATTGGCGATGTCGACCGGCTTCTGGCTCAGGTCCGACGGGAAGAAGGTCACGCCGATGTCGTTGGCCAGGGTTTCCAGCTGCTTGATCGCCGCCGGACGGTAAACGTCGGCGGACACGACCATGACCGACTTCTTCTTGCGCTCTTTAAGGAAGCGCGCGAGCTTGCCGGCGGTGGTGGTTTTACCAGCGCCCTGCAAACCGGCCATGAGGATGACCGCTGGCGGCACTGCGCTCAGGTTCAGGTCTTCGTTGGCCACGCCCATCAGGCTTTCGAGTTCGGCCTGGACGATCTTCACGAAGGCCTGGCCCGGCGTCAGGCTGCGCGACACCTCGGTACCGACGGCACGCTCCTTGACCGAATTGACGAAGTCCTTGACCACCGGCAGGGCGACGTCGGCTTCGAGCAACGCCATGCGCACTTCACGCAGGGTGTCTTTGATGTTGTCTTCAGTCAGCTTGGCCTTGCCAGTGACATGGCGCAGCGTCTGCGAGAGACGGTCGGTTAAGTTTTCAAACATTGCGCGATCCTTTCAGGCCCTGTGTAGACCGGGATAATGGCGGCCCGGACCGGACTAAACGTGTGCTCGGCGAGCCTGCGGCGTGGGCAGGTCGCGGATTATAGCGAAGACTGTGGCCGGCGGACACCTCGCCGTCGGGTCGCGCGGTCTTTCGTGTGGCAGGGGTTCTATGCCAAACTCAGCGACTTTCGGGCTTGCCTAACAGGATTTATGCTCCCCTTGTCACCCAGCTTGCTAACTACCCTCGCCGCCGCCTGCTTGTATGCCGCTGCGACCATTTACCAGGGCACTCACCTGGCGTCCGGCGCCAAGGTCAACAAACGCCTGCTGGTCATGCTCGGCGTGCTCGCCGTATTGGCCCACAGCATCAGCCTGCTCACCCACCTGCTGACCCCGACCGGCCTGGCCCTGGACTTCTTCAGTGCCGCCAGCCTGATTGCCGTGGCGGTCATCGCTCTGACCCTGCTGGCCTGCTCGCGGATTCCGGTAGAGAACCTGCTGGTCCTGCTGTTCCCGCTTGGGGCCTTGACCGTGATGCTGGCGCATTTTGCCCCCGCCGGCACGGTACAGGTCATCGATGAGGAGCCGGGCATCCTCGCCCACATCCTGCTTTCGATTCTGGCCTATGGCATGTTCACCATCGCGGTGTTCCAGTCCTTGCTGCTGCTGGTTCAAGACCACCAGCTCAAGCACAAGCACCCCTCCGGGCTGATCAAGAACTTCCCGCCGCTGCAAACCATGGAAAGCCTGCTGTTCGGTTTTCTCTGGGCCGGCTGGACGCTGTTGTCGCTGTCGCTGATTTCCGGCTGGCTGTTCGTCGAGAACCTGTTCGCCCAGCATCTGGTGCACAAAACCCTGCTGGCCTGCCTGGCCTGGGTTGTTTTCAGCGTGCTGCTGTGGGGACGCAATCGCCTCGGCTGGCGTGGGCACAAAGCCATTCGCTGGACCCTGGCCGGCTTTTGCCTGCTGATGCTGGCGTACTTCGGCAGCAAGCTGGTTCGTGAATACATCCTGCATATCTGACGGGCGGCATTAATGGACGACTTGCCCATAGGGCCGATGCTCGCGGTAGTGACCCTGCTGGTTTTATGGTCGGGGCTGTTTACCGCCATCGAAGCGGCGCACCAGCATTTGCTGGCCCAGCGCACCGCAACGCGTTCCAGCGACAAACCGGTGGCGGAACTCAGCTTCCCTCTGGCCAGCCTGATTTTTTGCAACACACTGTGCCGTGCACTCGTGGTGGTCATCAGCACCTTGCTGGCCATTTTCACCTGGGCCGAGAACGGCCCGTGGGTCGCCTGCCTCGGGGCGGGCGCCGTGTTGCTGGTGTTTTCCGACTACTTGCCACGCACCCTCGCCGCTCGCTATCCGGATGCGATCCTGGCCCAGGGCAACAACCTGCTGCGGTTGCCGCTGAAAATCATCTATCCCGCGGCATGGCTGCTCACCAGCATCAGCCGGTTGCTGACGCGCCCATTCGTCCGTAAAGCCAAAGTGGTGCAACAAAGTGAGGACGAAACGCTGACGGAGCGGCATGCACCCTCCGAAACTGTAAGCCGCCCTCACCCGCTGCCAGGCATCCACGCGCTGGACAACATCACCGTCAATGACATCCTGGTACCGCGCAGCGACGTGGACGGCATCAATCTCGATGACTCCATCGAAGAAATCATCGAGCAATTGCGCCACAACAAGCGCACGCGCCTGCCGGTGTTCCACAGCGATATCAACCAGGTCGAAGCCGTCCTCAACACCCGGCACATCCTGCACTTGCTGCCCGATGCGAGCCTGACCAGGGAAGCCTTGCTGGCGGCCAGCCACGAGCCGTACTTCGTGCCGGAAAGCACCCCGCTGCAACTGCAACTGCTCAACTTCCACAAACAGCAACGACGCCTGGGCATGGTGGTCGATGAATACGGCGAAGTGCTGGGCATCGTCACCCTGGAAGACATTCTCGAAGAAATCGTCGGCGAGTTCGAAAGCCAGCACAGCCTGGACAACCCGCACATTCATCCCCAAGCCGACGGACGCCTGGTGATCGATGGAGCCGCGTCCATCCGCGAATTGAACAAGAGCCTCGGCTGGCACCTGCCCAGCGATGGCCCGAAAACCCTGAACGGCTTGGTCACCGAAGCACTGGAAACCATCCCGGACTGCCCTGTATGCCTGAAAATCGGCCGCTATCGACTGGAAATTCTCGCGACTGAGGACAATCGTGTCACGCGGGTGTTGATTTGGCCTACCAACCCGGCTCTCGCTGCTTTACCCGCCCGTTAGATTGTTGAAAGATCGCAGCCTGCGGCAGCTCCTACATTGGAACGCGTTTCCCCTGTAGGAGCTGCCGCAGGCTGCGATCTTTTGCGCTTGTTGAATCGTTAGCCACCTTCCTATAATCGAACCGCTTACCCAAGCCCCGCCACACCCTGTGCCACCCGCACTCTGCGTTAAGCCCACATCCCTGGGTTCTCGACCATAATAATTCGCTCCACTGGGGCACATGACTGTCAGGGATCACCGCATGACGACCAGCACGACTTACAGCGACTCCACACCTGCACAACCGACGAACTCCGCTACCCGCGTGGCCACTGCGAGCTTCATCGGTACCGCCATCGAGTTCTACGATTTCTATGCCTATGCCACCGCTGCGGCGCTGGTGATTGGCCCGGTGTTCTTTCCACAGACATCTGGCACCGCCCAGATGCTGTCGGCGTTTCTCACGTTCGGCATCGCCTTCCTCGCGCGCCCCTTGGGTTCGGCCCTTTTCGGTCACTTCGGCGACCGTATCGGCCGCAAGTCGACCCTGGTCGCCTCGTTGCTGCTGATGGGCGTGTGCACCACGCTGATCGGCGTGCTGCCGGGATACGACAGCATTGGCGCCTGGGCACCGATCCTGCTGTGCGTCCTGCGCTTCGGCCAGGGCCTGGGGCTGGGCGGTGAATGGGGTGGCGCGGCATTGCTGGCCACGGAGAACGCGCCGAAAGGCAAGCGCGCCTGGTTCGGCATGTTCCCGCAGCTGGGTCCCTCCATTGGCTTCCTGGCGGCCAACGGCCTGTTCCTGACCCTGGCCGTGGTGCTGGACGATGAACAGTTCCGCTCATGGGGCTGGCGTATTCCGTTCCTGCTCAGCGCTGCACTGGTGATGGTCGGCCTGTACGTGCGCCTCAAGCTGCATGAAACCCCGGTATTCGCCAACGCCATGGCGCGCCAGGAACGGGTGAAAATCCCGCTGTTCGAGCTGTTCGGCCAGTACTGGGCGCCCGTGTTGCTGGGCGCCGGCGCGATGGTGGTGTGCTACGCGCTGTTTTACATCTCCACGGTGTTTTCCCTGAGTTACGGCGTTGCAACGCTCGGCTACAGCCGCGAAACCTTTCTCGGTCTGTTGTGCTTCGCAGTGCTGTTCATGGCGGCCGCCACCCCGCTGTCGGCCTGGGCCAGCGACCGTTACGGGCGCAAGCCGGTGCTGATCATCGGTGGCGTGCTGGCGATCCTGTCCGGCTTCCTTATGGAACCGCTGCTGACCCAAGGTTCGACCTGGGGTGTGGCGTTGTTCCTGTGCATCGAACTGTTTCTGATGGGCGTGACATTTGCGCCCATGGGCGCGCTGCTGCCGGAGCTGTTTCCGACCCATGTGCGTTACACCGGCGCCTCGGCGGCCTACAACCTGGGCGGTATCGTGGGCGCCTCCGCAGCGCCGTTCTTCGCCCAGAAACTGGTGGCGATGGGCGGGCTGAGCTACGTCGGCGGTTATGTGTCCGGGGCGGCGGTGCTGAGTTTGATTGCGGTGCTGTGCCTGAAGGAAACGCGGCATAACGATTTGAATCGGGTTGCCTGACAGATCGCTTTCGCGGGCAAGCCCGCTCCCACAGGTCTTTTGTCGAACCACTATTTTATGATCGACACTGATCCTGTGGGAGCAGGCTTGCCCGCGAAGGCTCCCTCCCAGACCAAACACCCACCACAACTTTTCCCCCGCCCATTGTCACCTCGCTCTACGCGCATCGGCTCATCCCCGCTATACTTCCCGGCTTTTCCTGAATAAATGCCAATAGGGTCCCGCCGCGCATGGATAAGACCTACCAGCCGCACGCCATTGAAACTTCCTGGTACAACACCTGGGAGTCAGAGAATTACTTCGCCCCGCAAGGCGCGGGCGAGTCCTACACCATCATGATCCCGCCGCCGAACGTCACCGGCAGCCTGCACATGGGTCATGGCTTCAACAACGCGATCATGGACGCCCTGATCCGTTTCCGCCGCATGCAGGGTCGCAACACCCTGTGGCAGCCGGGCACCGACCACGCCGGTATCGCCACGCAGATGCTGGTTGAGCGTCAGCTCGAAGCCAAGGGCCAGAGCCGCCATGACCTGGGTCGCGAAAAATTCCTCGAGAAAGTCTGGGAGTGGAAGGATGAGTCCGGTGGCAACATCAGCCGCCAGATCCGTCGCCTCGGTTCGTCCGTCGACTGGAGCCGCGAGCGCTTCACCATGGACGACGGCCTCTCGGAAGCCGTTAAAGAAGCCTTCGTACGCCTGCACGAAGACGGCCTGATCTACCGCGGCAAGCGCCTGGTCAACTGGGACACCAAGCTGCACACGGCGATTTCCGACCTCGAAGTGGAGAACCACGACGAGAAAGGTTTCCTGTGGAACCTGAAATATCCGCTGGCCGACGGCGCCAAGACGGCTGAAGGCAACGATTTCCTGATCGTCGCGACCACTCGCCCGGAAACCATGCTCGGCGACTCCGCCGTGGCCGTGAACCCGAACGATGAACGCTACAAAGCTCTGATCGGCAAATTTGTCGAGCTGCCACTCGTTGGCCGCCGCATCCCGATCATCGCCGACGATTACTGCGACCCTGAATTCGGCACCGGCTGCGTGAAAATCACCCCGGCCCACGATTTCAACGACTACGAAGTCGGCAAGCGTCACAACCTGCCGCTGCTGAACATCTTCGACAAGAACGCAGCGGTCCTGCCGGCTTGCCAGGTGTTCAACCTCGACGGCACGCTGAATGAAACCATCGACGGCAAGATCCCGGCCGAATACGCCGGTCTCGACCGCTTCGAAGCGCGCAAGCAGATCGTGGCCGCGTTCGACGCTGCCGGCCTGTTGGTCAGCGTTGACGATCACGCCCTGAAAGTGCCGAAAGGCGACCGCTCCGGCACCGTCATCGAGCCGTGGCTGACCGACCAGTGGTACGTGTCCACCAAGCCTTTGGCCGAGCCTGCGATCGCCGCCGTTGAAGACGGCCGCATCCAGTTCGTGCCGAAACAGTACGAAAACATGTACTTCTCGTGGATGCGCGACATCCAGGACTGGTGCATCAGCCGTCAACTCTGGTGGGGCCACCGCATTCCGGCCTGGTACGACGAGTCGGGCAAGGTCTACGTCGGTCGCGACGAAGCCGAAGTGCGTGCCAAGCACAACCTCGGCCCGGACGTTGCCCTGCAACAGGACAATGACGTTCTCGACACCTGGTTCAGCTCGGGCCTATGGACCTTCTCCACCCTCGGCTGGCCTGAAAAAACCGAGTTCCTGAAGAAATTCCACTCCACCGACGTCCTGGTGACTGGCTTCGACATCATTTTCTTCTGGGTTGCCCGGATGATCATGCTCACCATGCACCTGGTGAAAAACGAAGACGGCACGCCGCAGGTCCCGTTCAAGACCGTGTACGTTCACGGCCTGGTGCGTGACGGCCAGGGCCAGAAGATGTCCAAGTCCAAGGGCAACGTCCTGGACCCGCTGGACATCATCGACGGTATCGAGCTCGAAGCCCTGGTGCAGAAGCGCACCTCCGGCATGATGCAGCCGAAACTGGCGAAGAAGATCGAGAAGCAGACCCGCGACGAGTTCGCCGAAGGCATCGCCAGCTACGGCACCGACGCCCTGCGCTTCACCTTCTGCTCGCTGGCGTCCACCGGCCGTGACATCAAGTTCGACATGGGCCGCGTCGAGGGCTATCGCAACTTCTGCAACAAGATCTGGAACGCGGCGCGCTACGTGCTGGACAAGGGCGAAGACTGCGGCCAGAACGGCGAAGCCTATGAGCTGTCGCTGGCGGATCGCTGGATCATTTCGCAGCTGCAACGCACCGAAGCCGAAGTGACCCGCCAACTCGACCAGTTCCGTTTCGACCTGGCGGCACAAGCGCTGTACGAGTTCATCTGGAACCAGTACTGCGACTGGTACCTGGAACTGTCCAAGCCTGTGCTGTGGGACGAAAACGCTCCGGTTGAACGCCAGCGCGGCACCCGTCGCACCCTGGTGCGCGTACTGGAAGTCGCCCTGCGCCTGGCGCACCCGTTCATGCCGTTCATCACCGAAGAAATCTGGCAGCGCATCGCGCCGCTGGCCGGCATCGAAGGCAAGACGATCATGCTGCAGCCTTGGCCGGTGGCCAACGAAACCCGCATCGATCAGGCGGCCGAAGACGACATCGAATGGCTCAAGGGCCTGATGCTCGGTACCCGTAACATCCGTGGCGAAATGAACATCGGCCCGGGCAAACCGCTGCCGCTGTTCCTGAAGAACGTCAGCGCCGAGGATCAGCGTCGCCTGACCGAGAACGAAGCCCTGCTGAAGAAGCTGGCGCGCCTCGAATCGATCACCGTGCTGGCTGCCGGCGAAGAAGCACCACTGTCCGCCACCGCACTGGTCGGCGAGATGGAAGTGCTGGTGCCGATGGCCGGCCTGATCGACAAAGGTGCGGAACTGGCGCGTCTGGACAAGGAAATCCAGCGTCTGCAAGGTGAAGTGCAACGAGTCGGCGGCAAGCTGTCCAACGCCGGTTTCGTCGACAAGGCGCCCGCCGAAGTCATCGAAAAGGAACGCGCCAAACTGGCCGAGGCCGAACAGGCCCTGGGCAAGCTGGCCGAGCAGCACGCGCGGATTGCCAGTTTGTAAATTTTAATTCGCCGCTTGCACATAAAATGCCCCGATCTTCGGGGCATTTTTTTGATAATTACCAAACGTGTAAATAGTTTCTTATCACTTTTCACTTCGCTAATATCAACACTCCAAACACATCAACAACTTCCATACTAAACATCTCTGAAAAAGGATTTTCAGCATGAGCACCAATCGTCAAAAATCTTTTCTTGCCACGTTAAGCTTTGGCAATAAACCCATAGGGTTGATTTCACATCCCGGCAATTCAGTTCCAGTTTTGAGCCAAAAGCTTACGGGTGAAGCAGACGTTTTTTATTTCCGATGCGCGGACGATGCGTACACACTTTACATCCGATCTAAGGGTGACTATTTCGGCAAGGCAATAGGCCGTAGCGGAAAATTCTTCACTTGCGGCGCATCGCACGACTCAGAAACATTAAAAATCGTCAACAAGGAAGGCACAACACTCACCTTGGATGAGCTGAATAGCGATAACGAAAAAGTATATTTGCGCACTCGTAGTGACGAGCGCGTCAATGCTGAATTTATATTCCTTGAAGGGGGCGCAAGACTGCTCGCAAATGGCCAAGTCAATATAACCCTTGACCTTAACATTATGGAACGCAATACGCCTTACCTTAGCGACCCAGACGAAATTTAAAATTATTTGCTCAAACTCTAGATAGTTAGCCCCTAACAACCAGGGGCTAACGCCAATGCAGATAAAACCAGGCGACGACAAGGTATTTTAAAGTCTAAACGGCGTCGGAGCTTTTTAAAAAAACATGCACCATGGAGTAGGGGTGCCCAACGCTCAATCAGGCACGTGAGATTCTCATTTGTGGGAGAATGGGCGTCATATTGAACCACCTCCTGAATCGACGCCCCCATGACCGCCCCCAGCAAACCCAAAGCACCGCGCAAGCAGCCAAATCCTCCAACGCCTTCTGTGGCGCCGCGTGAAAAAGCCAGCCTGCACCCGCGCAATCGCCATCAGGGCCGCTACGACTTTCCGGCGCTGATCAAAAGCACGCCGGAACTGAAAAAATTCGTGATCGTCAATCCGTACGGCAAGGAAAGCATCGACTTCGCCAGCCCGGAGGCCGTGCGGGTGTTCAACCGGGCGCTGCTCAAGTCGTTCTATGGCATCGCTCACTGGGACATTCCGGCCGACTACCTGTGCCCGCCAGTGCCAGGCCGTGCCGATTACGTGCACTTCCTCGCCGACCTGCTGGCCAGCGGGAATGACGGAGCGATCCCTCGTGGTGCTGCCGTGAAGGTGCTGGACATCGGCATGGGCGCCAACTGCGTGTATCCGCTGATCGGTTACAGCGATTATCGCTGGCAATTCCTTGGCTCCGACATCGATGCGACCGCCATCGCCGCGGCGAAGGCCATCATTCAATCCAATGGCCTGAACAAGGCGATCCAGGTTCGCCAGCAGAGCAACCCCAAGCAGATCCTCACAGGCCTGCTGGAGAGCGCAGAGCGGTTCGACCTGACCATGTGCAACCCGCCATTCCACGCCTCGCTGGACGAGGCCACGCGGGGCAGTACGCGCAAATGGCGAGCCCTGGGCAAGGCCGATCCGAAACGCAAGCTGCCGGTGCTGAACTTTGGCGGGCAGGCGGCGGAACTGTGGTGCGAGGGTGGGGAAGTGCGTTTCGTCACGCAACTGGTCAGCGAGAGCGTGCAGGTGGCGCAACAAGTGCTGTGGTTCAGCACTCTGGTGTCAAAAGCATCGAACCTGCCGGCGATCCAGACGGCCCTGACCAAGGCCGGCGCGCTGGACAGTCGGGTGGTGGAAATGGGTCAGGGACAGAAGCAGAGCCGCTTCGTCGCCTGGACCTTCCAGACCCAAGCGCAGCAACGGGCCTGGCGTCAGGCGCGATGGTCGAAGACTACAGCTGAGTAAAAAGTTAAACGCACAAAAAAGCCGTGCCCGGATGACTCCTGTACACGGCTTTTTAACAAGCCTTAGCGGTTAGCAATGTCGCTAATATCTATAATCACAAACTGCCTGAGCTTTCCGGGCAACGTCGATAACAAGCAAGTTCAGACACCTTCATTTCAGCGTTTTGTTGTACGAACAACTTCTTTGAACGCACAGGCACGTACCTCCTTGCTATCGCAGTAATACTGACCAAACCATTCCTCCCATGGCCCATTAGTATCAATGCTCACGACAGTTCCCTCTCGTTTGTATCTCATATCCAGTTCGCCTCCATTTTGCAGCATGTAACCGCAACGCAGAATTTCACCGGCTACAGCGCTGATTTCGGCCGCTATGCGAGGTGCGAATATCGCCAGTTCGAACTCACCTACCGGCCCACGCCCGGTTTGCGAAACACCGTACCATTCCCCGTCGCCACTGGCTGTCGGGGCTTTATAGACACCGATTGCCAACTCCTTGATGTCAGCAGGGCTTGGGCAGTACTCGGTCACATTGGCCAACGCCTGACCGGACACCAGAAACGATACGCACATCAACAACTTTTTAACTTTCATAAAAAACGTCCCTGTAACGAACAACTGAAATTTGGTTTTGGCTTTTACGCAAAGCCATGCGCTACGCCTAATCGATACTACCGACCCAAGGCGCACACTCAACTGTCAGTTCTGTAGGAGCGTTCGTTTTATACAGGGAGAAAAGTGTTATTCAGAACAAACGAGCTATCCCGATGAAACGCGCAGTAACAACCGCTTCCACAAATAAATTATTGCCAAAGTTTACGTTGCGTAAACTTTTTCAACGCCCATAAAAAAACCGTGCCCGGATCGCTCCGGCGCACGGTTTTTCTTAACAAGTCTTACTTGTTAACAGCGTCGGTCAGGCCTTTGGCCACAACCAGCTTGATCACTTTCTTGGCAGCGATTTCGATGGCAGCGCCAGTCGAAGGGTTGCGGCCGGTACGGGCAGGACGCTCAGTCACTTTCAGTTTGCCGATACCTGGCAGAGTGATTTCGCCGCCGTTTTCCAGCTGATCGGCAACGATTTGGCCCAGTTGGTCCAGAGCGTTACGCGCGGTGGTTTTCGGCGCGTCGATAGCTTCAGCGATGTCGGCGATCAGTTGGTCTTTAGTAAGAGCCATTTAGTGTTCCTTCCCTATCAAATTCATATGGATTGCAGAGTGCAATGTCAGCCATCGAGCCCGATCTTTTGGATCCGGCACCCTCGGCCAAATAACCTCGGGATCGGGGTTATAGATACCGAAATCAGGGTTTGGTTCGACCTGACAAATGCTGACTGCACGCTTAACGCAGTGACTTCGCGCAAGACCGGGCAAAGCTAGCACACAGACGTGGAAATATCCGCCTCTAGCTACCCATTTGGTCAGCTTTATTGCGCTAAAACAGGAAAAAAACGCATAAGCGCCGTCGGTCGCCTGCCAATTGCCCTCTATCCCTCCTGCAGGAGCTGCCGAAGGCTGCGATCTTTTGCCTTTGTATTTTTACAAACAAGATCAAAAGATCGCAGCCTTCGGCAGCTCCTACAGAGGGATGCGGGTACACTGAGCGCTTTTTCGGGGGAGCACGCCCTCCTCTCCTCATTCAGCCGAGAAGCCCATGCCGATCCGTCATTGCATCGTCCACCTGATCGACAAAAAACCCGACGGCACACCTGCAGTTCTCCACGCCCGTGAATCCGAACTGGCCGAGTCCGCGGCCATCGAGAACATGCTCGCCGACCTCAACGAAAGCTATAACGCCAAACAGGGTAAAGCCTGGGGCCTGTTCCATCCGGAATCCGGTGCATTTCCGTTCAGCGGCTGGCTGAAGGAGTACCTCGAGGGCAGCCAGGATTTCACGGCGTTCAGCCGCGTGGCGGTCGAGCACCTGCAAAAACTGATGGAGGAATCGAACCTTTCGGTCGGCGGCCACGTGCTGTTCGCACACTACCAGCAAGGCATGACCGACTACCTGGCCATTGCCCTGCTGCACCACAGCGAAGGCGTGGCCGTGACCGATGAACTGGACGTGACCCCGTCCCGTCACCTGGACCTGGGCCAACTGCACCTGGCAGCGCGGATCAACGTTTCCGAGTGGCAGAACAATAAACAATCCAAGCAGTACATTTCGTTCATCAAAGGCAAGAACGGCAAAAAGGTTTCGGAGTATTTCCGCGACTTCATCGGCTGTCAGGAAGGCGTCGACGGTCCGGGTGAAACCCGCACCCTGCTCAAGGCCTTCAGTGATTTCGTTGAAAGCGAAGACCTGCCGGAAGACGACGCCCGCGAAAAGACCAAGACCCTGGTGGATTACGCCAGCAGCCAGGCCAAGCTCGGTGAGCCGATGGGCCTGGAAGAATTGTCGGGGCTGATCGACGAAGAACGCCCGAAGGCCTTCTACGATCACATTCGCAACAAGGACTACGGCCTGTCACCGGAAATCCCGGCCGATAAACGCACCCTGAACCAGTTCCGTCGATTCACTGGCCGCGCCGAAGGCTTGTCGATCAGTTTCGAAGCACACCTGCTGGGGTCGAAGATCGAGTACGACGAAGAAGCCGGCACGTTGATCATCAAGGGCCTGCCCACTTCGCTCACCGATCAGCTGAAGCGTCGCAACTGATGCTCGGCGGCGTACTGAAAAAATTCCTGCTGATCCTGCTGGTGGTCGTGACTTACCAGAACTGGGGCAAGATCGAGCGGGTGTTCAACCCTTCGCAAGTGGTGCCAGCACAGACGCAGGCCCGGGCCAACGTCGTGCTCTACGCCACCGAATGGTGTGGTTACTGCAAGCTGACCCGGCGCTTTCTCGATCAGAAAGGCATTCCGTACAAGGAATTCGATATCGAGAAAGATGCCGTCGCGCGCAAGGACTATGAGGCCTTGGGTGGCGGAGGGATTCCGATCATCGATGTGAACGGAACCTTGATTCGCGGGTATGACCCGGATGCGATTCTGGCGGCGTTGAAATAACTGACCAGGTTCACAAAACCCTTGTGGCGAGGGAGCTTGCTCCCGCTGGACTGCGCAGCAGTCCCTCTTCAAGGGCCGCTTCGCGACCCGACGGGAGCAAGCTCCCTCGCCACAGGTGTATGTCGGTTTCAGATGGCTTCGATACGGAAACCAAACCGCGGGAAGTGCACATGCACCACGCCGCCACGCTCGTCCTTGCGCCGTAAGATCAATTCTTCGCTGCCGGCAAACAGCAACTCCCCCACCACCGGATCAACGCCATAGTCCGTGGCCGCGATCACCACCTGCTGACCCGCCGTGAATCCATTGGGATCGACGAACTGCTCATCCGGCAATGCCACTGGCGTGGACCTGCGCGCCACCTCCAGCGCCTCTTCGGACGTCATCTCGCTGGAGGCGCCATGACCAAAGCCCAATACCCGAGAGAGCCACGCATTGACTGCCGGGTAAGCGTCGACCAGCGGAGCCGTCACCGGTGTGGCCTTGAGGAACCAGAGGCAATGGGCCAGGGCAAAGTCGGCAATCGACGGTTCACCGAACAGGAAATCACCCTCTTCACGCTGCAACTGCAGCTCCAGCCGCGACATGATCGTTGGCCACTGATGTTTGGCCTGTTCGGTAGACAACTTTGTCGCGCTACCTCCACTGAACAAACCGGCACGGTCGGCCAGAAACGCCTTGATCGCTTCCGGCGATAAATTGCCAAAGCGCACCGCTATCGATTCCGGCTGGAACACCAGGCTGACCGCGTGCTGGAACACAACAGAGTCGGCCCAGGCTGCAAACGACGCGGTGATCATTTCCTGACCTTCCGGAAAGAACGCCGGCAAGGCTTTTTCCTGCTCCAGTCGCCGGGCAATCAATGCCGTATCGCAATAAATATCTGCACCGACCTGCAACACTGGCGTCTTGCGGTAGCCACCGGTCAACGCCGTAAGGTCCGGTTTGGGCATCACCGGCGAGATCTTCACCGAGCGCCATGACAAGCCCTTGAAGCCCAGCAACAGGCGGGCCTTCTCGGCAAAGAGGGACGTCGGGTAATGATGCAGAATCAACTCGGACATGCTCGGCTCCGCCGCAAGGATCAGGAATCCGCAGCTTAGCGCGCAATCAACTGGCAGCCTACAGATCTGCCTGATGG
Organism: Pseudomonas laurylsulfatiphila; assembly: GCF_002934665.1. Classification (GTDB taxonomy): domain Bacteria; phylum Pseudomonadota; class Gammaproteobacteria; order Pseudomonadales; family Pseudomonadaceae; genus Aquipseudomonas; species Aquipseudomonas laurylsulfatiphila. Next base: position 740,067 of record NZ_NIRS01000003.1, read on the forward strand.
GAACTGATCAGTCAGAGTGATAAGACGCGACCAGACATTCCTTGGCGCTTTTGCGCAGTTTCTTGATCAGCCGTTCCTGGCGCAGCGCTTCGCTTTTGTCGCGACAACGTTCGGTGTAGACCAGCGCCATGGCCGGGCTGGACAGAAAGAACCGTGCACCCTTGCCACTTTGATGCTTGGCGAAGCGGCGCACGGGATCATCGCTTACTCCGCAATACAGCGAACCATTGGCCGCGCGAACGAGGTAGACGAACCAGGGCTTGTTGACGGGAGACTCGCTTGGTGTGGTCACGGCACGATCAAGGCTTGAAAGGAAACAAGCCGCGATCTTATCAGCGACCGGCCTGAAATGCCTTCAGCCCCTTCAATGCCTGGGCGCGAACGGCATTGCGCACCAGTGGCGTCCAGCCCAGAAGCAGACCTTTGAAACCCAATGCCTGACGTGACCAGGTCCAGAGATCAAAGCTGTCGTGATGCTCGCAGATTTTGCCGTCGCGAAAGACGAAGCGCGCCTGGATGTCGTTGACCACGGTGTTGCCGGTCTGGCTGAACAGATAGGTCGCCACCCAATGGGCGCCACCGGTGCGACCGTCGGCGTGAACATGATCGAAGGTCAGGGAAAAATCCTTGGCTCGAGTAGTCAGCATGCGCCACATGTCACCGGCATCGCGACCGCGAAGCTCACCGAACGCTGGGTCACTGAACACCACGTCGTCGGTGTAGCAGGCCGCCATGGCTTCGGCATCCAGGCGCTGGAAAGCCTGGTAGAAACGGGTGATCAAGGCGTTATGGGCTTCACTCATCTGCGGGTTCCCCTGGGTTTGCATAATGATTTCGAAAGAGTGCCCGCACGATAGTCTGCAAATGCATCGAACACTATCGGCATTCACGATGAAAATAACGCGATGACTATTCAGGTCATTCCGCTGTCCCGGGCGTAGGAAAAAAGATCAACGTCCGTGGAAATACCTAACCGGAGCATAGCCATTTTCTTTTGTTTACTGATGGTCGACACGCTGCGATTGAAGTGAACGGCGATTTCGCTGACGGTCATGCCATTGGCAAGCATTCGGACCACTTCGTGCTCCTTGGCAGACAAGGGTGATTCGTGAAATTGATCGCGGGTATTGGCCAACAGCGTGCGCAGGGACTTGCTGAGGTAACGGCGCCCGTCCTGCACCGCATTGATTGCCAGGGGCAACTCCGTCGCCGATGCGGTTTTGGCAACGATGCCCATCACCCCTTGCGCCAGCGCAGCCCTTGCCGTCACCACACTGGTAAACATGGTCACCAGAATGATCGGCAAGGTCGGGTAATGGCGCTGAATCGTACTCAACATCTTCAAACCATCGGCCTGCAGTCCTCCCGGCATGGAGAAGTCGGTGATCAGCAATTCGCAGGACGTACTTGAAAGCAGATTCATCAAGTTGTCGACACTGTCGGCCTCACCGACGATCACGCATCGTCGACTGGCGTTGATGAGTATGCGCAGCCCGACACGAACGACGGAATGGTCGTCAGCAATAACGACTCGCATTGTGGGATACCTCCTGCTGGTGGCGCAAAAGCGCGGAAAGTAGCGCCGTTCCTGCCCCTTCCACAACGCCTCGTAAAACCCTCTGACGTCGCCCCCCCAATGTATTCAATGGGCTAACTCTTTGCCCATCTAACAAATAGATGGTTCCTACATTGCAGTGCGCTGAAGACTACGCAGGAGGACTACACCAAAAAGAGTCCTCTTAGAAAACGCTGCGTAGTCCGCAACACTCCTTCATACACGCCCGCTCTCTTTTCGTATTAGTTGCATACCACCCAGTGACTTCGACCGATAGATTGAATCCTGTCCGCACCACCCCGGCATTTACTTTTTACGAAACGCTCAACGAGACACGTCATGACGATGTTTTCAACAATCACACGCCGCCTGCTCAATTCCGGCATCGGCACACTCGCTCTCCTGCTGACCGTACAGGCCCAGGCCGACGGCATGGTGCCGAACACTTCCGTTGTCATCGTCAACGAAGCTGATGGCGAAGCGTCCGTTACAGTAACCAACACTGATTCCACACTGGCCTTGATGCACGTCACCATCGAAGACATCCCCGAGGACACCGAGCCCCTGGCATTTGTCACGCCACCGCTGGCACGCGTCGAAGCGTCGAAAACGCAATTGGTTCGGTTCATTCTTCAAGCGGAAAAACCCCTGCTCACCCAGCGTCTGAAGCGAGTGATCTTCGAAGGCATTCCCCAAGGCAAACCTGCAATCGAAGCCGGGCATGCCCGCGTGGGTGTGACAGTGCGCCAGAATCTGCCACTGATCCTTCACCCCAAAGGCCTGGCGCCTAATCGCACGCCCTGGACCGACCTGCAATGGTCGTTGAAGGACGCGCAACTGACCGTGCGCAACGATACGCCCTACGTCGTACGTCTGGGCCAGGAAGTGACATTGTTACCTTCTGCCGGCAACGTCCTGCTACCTAAAACCTATGTATTGCCCGGTGAACACATCAGTGTTCCGGTGCCATCAGGTGCCGCCACGCAAGTGCGTTTTCAGCCGGCCACCGTCTACGGTTTCAGCGTGCCTCACCATGAGGCGCCCATCAAACTCTGAAACCACAACCACTCCACAGCGCCCTTTGAAGAACAGTGAGCGCTGATGTTTCAAGGCAACGGCCCTCTAGCCATTGCCAAGAGCGTGTCTGAAGCCAGAGCAAAACAGGCGAGCACGCCGACCTCACCCAAGCGAACCCAATGAACACAGCATTAATTTACCGTGATGGCGAAGCCGTGCCCGCCATTCAAGCCGCTGCTCGCCCTCGTCTGTTACGGCGGCCGGCCCCGCTGGCGCTGCTGCTGACCAATGCGTTGATGGTACTCAACGCCCAGGGAAATGTTTCCTTGCCTACTTCGTTCGACAAAAACACGTTGCTGCTGCGAGGGATTGACCCAGCGCTGGCCACGTCGCTGATGCAAGCGCCGCGATTCACGGCTGGAAAGCACCCGGTCACCCTCACGGTCAATGGCCAGCGCCATGGTCGGGTAGACGTCAGATTCAACCGCGAGGGAGCGTTGTGCTTCGATCGCACCCTGCTTGATGCGGCCAGTCTGAATGTGCCCAGTCGGCTGCTGGGCGACAGCCAGTGCCACGATTTTCTCGGCACCTCGCCGCAGACCGTCATCGAACAGGATCCGGCGAACCTTGCCATGGCATTGATCGTGCCCACCGACGCAATACGTCCCACTGCCCGGGATTTTTCCGGCTATCGAACCGGCGGCTTCGCCGGCATGCTCAATTACGACATCACCGGTCTGCACAGCCGTTTTGGCGATCGATCGAGTCGCTACGCAGCGGCCAACACCGAACTCGGTTTCAACGCCGGGGACTGGATCGTGCGCAGTCGCCAGGTGCAGAGCTGGCAGGACGACCGTTCTCGAACGACTCATATCGCCGCGTATGCCCAGCGCACGTTCGTCAGCCAGGAAGCCGTGCTGCAAGCGGGTCAGATCAACCTCTATAACCCGGTCCTCGCCGGCGCGCAGATCACCGGGGTGCAGATACTCAATGAGCACGCCTTGCAGGTGGAAGGACAAAACGCCGTCATCGAAGGCATTGCCCACAGCCAGGCGCAGGTCGAGATTCGGCAGAACGGTTCGCTGATTCATTCGACGGTGGTTCCCGCCGGCCCGTTTGCCTTGAACAACGTGCGCCGCCTCAACAGCCGCTCCGATGTGCACGTCACGGTCAGGGAAGCCGATGGCAGCGAGCGCAGCTTTACCATTTCCGCGGCAACGCTCGGCATCGACTTGCCGGCGCCCGGTTATTCGCTAGCGGCTGGCCAGGTCCGCAGTACAGGCGCCGAACAGGGCGATGATCCCTGGGTGATCAGTGGCGGCTGGAGCGCTGCAATCGCTCCGCAAGCACTGTTCAGCGCAGGCCTGACTGGCGCGGCCGACTACCGCGCGGCAGGCGTCGGTGTAGGTCTGCTGCCCTCGCCCGGCACCCAGGTTCAAGCCACACTGACAGCTGCTGACGCCACTGGCAGCAAAGTCAGTCAGGGACTTCAAGCCGACCTTAACGTCACCCACCGCTTGAGCGATCAATGGGCGCTCAATGGAGGAAGCGCCTACCGAACCTTTGGTTACCGTCAGCTGGAAGATGCGGTGTTCGACCGCACCTCCGACTTCAGTCAATCCCGTTACCGCGACCAACAAAGCGCCAGCCTCTCCTGGTCGCATCCCTGGCTAGGCGTTTTCAGTGGTGGTTTGAGCCGGTCAAGCACGTTTGACGGCCAAAGCAGCAGCCGTGCCATCGCCTCCTGGGGCACCCGCGTTGCTAGCGTGTCGGTGTCGACGACCGCCGAATGGCAGATCAGCGGTATGAACCGCGCAGACAACAGTGTCTACCTGAATCTAAGCATCCCTTTGGGGGAGAACCGCCGGGCGAGTACCTGGGTGCGCAGTTCAGCTGGCGAATCCCGCAGCGGCGTGGGCTTGAGTGAGCAGATCGGCGATCAACTGGCGTATCGGGTCGGCGTCGAACGGGACACGCGCGACAGGCAGGTGCAGTCCACCGCCGGTGTTTCGCTGCTGCCGCGCTACACCCAACTGGACCTGAATTACACCCGCGCCGATGCCGAGCGCTCCAGCTATCAGGCCAGCGCCCGAGGCGGTGCCGTGCTGCACGGTGGTGGCCTGACGCTGTCGCCTTACCCGGTGAGCGACACCTTTGCGCTGCTCTCGGTCGGTGACATGGGCGCCATCAAGGTGACGACGCCCAGCGGCCCGGTCTGGACCGACTGGCAAGGTCAGGCAGTGATCCCGCAAGTGGCGGCTTACGGCCGCAGCAAGGTGGAAGTCGACCCCAAAAGCCTGCCTCGCAACGTCGACATCCACAACGGGTTGGCGATGATTACTGCCGGTCGCGGTGCCGTCGACAGCGTCGAGTTCGGCATCAGCCTCACCCGTCGGGCATTGCTCAAGGTCACCACCGCCAACGGCGCGCCCTTGCCGCGCGGCGCCGCGGTGAACACCGCGGATGGCGAATTCATCACCCTGGTGCAGGACGGCGGCCTGGTGTTCCTGCCCAACGCCCTTGACTCCCGCACGTTGCGGGTCACCGCGCCGGGGTTGGAACGCTGCGAACTGAGCTTCGAATTGCCCCAGGACGTCGACCCCCAGGCGTACTACGAAACCGCCCCCGCCAAGTGCCGAGCCCTATGAGGAGAACTTCATGAATCTATCCGGTTATTGGCTGCCGACCCTCGCGTCCCTGGCAGTGAGCGGATTCACCTCGCTCGCCTCGGCGTCCGCTGACGACTGCCAATTCAACCTGAGCCAGCCCTTGCTCGATTACGGAATGATGAACCGGGCGCTTCGCCCTGATTCGGCACCGGAGCGAAACCTGGGCCAGCGTCAGCTGAGTCTGAGCCTGAACTGCTCACATCCCACCGACATGAGCCTGTTTTATCGGGCCCTGGCCGCGACTGCCGAACGTTTTCACTTTGCTGAACGCGGCAGCTATCAGATCCGTATTCGCGAAGCGGTGCTGGATGGTCAATCGGTAGCGATCGGGTTGATTGCCGGAGTCGGTCAATCGCCCGCAGAAACGGCGTCGAGTCTGATCTGGCGACCGGCGCACGGGATCGTTCCCGTACTCGCTGGCATGCCATTACAGGGCCGTCAATTCTCGGCGCAGCTTGAGCTGACCGCGTGGGTTCAAGAGCGCGGGCTGCAAGTGCGCGACGCGGTCACCTGGCAGGCCTCCGGTGTATTTGATGCAGTGGCTATCGGGCACACCCCGGAGATTACTTTGCGTGCCCGTTTCGCTCCGGCGGCTTGTGAGCCGACGCTGTCCGACGGTGGCGTGGTCGACTTCGGCACGCTGTCCAGAAACGACCTGAACACTGACACAAGCACTCGCCTGCCGCCCAAGTCCCTGACATTGAGTGTCAACTGCGATGCGCCCACCGCATTCGCCCTGACCATGCACGACAACCGCTCAGGCTCGGCGACGGTCAGCAGCGAAAGTGCCTACGGTCTGGGCACCGACTACCGCAACAACAAGATCGGCCTGTATTCAGTGAGCGTCGAACCGACCGGCGCCAGGGCCGACAGTTTTGCCAGGCTCTTTCAAACCCACTCCACTAGCGGTGGCGTGGCCTGGAATACGTCCAGCATCAACGCGCGCTCAATCGGAACAACCAGTTACTTGGGCTTTACCGACACCGTCGGCACTAGCTCGGGCCCGATCCCGATCCAGAACCTCAGCACCACCTTGACCGTCGACGCCGTCATTACGCCGACCAGCAGCCTGGACTTGAGCGGCGCCATCGACCTCGATGGCGCGGGGACGATCGAGATTATCTATTTGTAACACCCAACCCAATCCTGCTGGAAACGGGGCGAAACAGGCCTCTCGGACTAGCCAGGAAAACAACCACAGAAGTGAGTAAGAAAATGAAAAAGTACTTTGCAGCACTTTCAACCACCGCACTGATCTGCGTCGCACCGCATGCCCTTGCGGCGTCGAATACTCCCCTGACAGTCACAGGCAGCATCACGCCGGCCGCGTGTGATATCAACTTGAGTAGTGGGGGGATTGTCGACATCGGCACGAGATCGGTGAATGACCTTCATCCCACTAACAACACCTTGCTGAATTCAACAAAGATGCAACTGACCATGACGTGTAGTGAATCGATGCTTTTCATGCTGAACCCAATCGATCTCAGGCCAGGTACTGCAGCAGGAATCGGCGATTACTTTGGAGTGGGATTGACCCCTGCCAATGAAAAACTCGGCTTCTTTGATATAACGATCAACGACTCCACGGCAGATACAACCCAAGTACAGGCGATTGGCTCTTCTGATGGCGGGGCAACCTGGGTCAAACAAGACCGCATCATGAAAGACAAACAGTCATCGGTTGCCGCTATGAGTGATCACTCCACGCGGATTGAAGTCAAGGATCTCACCATGGACCTGGAAATCAACACCTACATTGCCGGTACCGACTCCTTGACCATAGACAGCGAAATCCCTATCGACGGCCTCGCAACGATTGAGGTTTGGTACAAGTAAAGTCATGACGCTGAACCGCTCGCAGCGTCAGCGAACGTGAGCGGTTCAGCGCCTGCAAGGACAACCCACTCAAATGAATGAGCATCCATGGATGAAAAATCACTTCGCAGCACTCTCGCTCACCGGGTTGATTGGCCTGGCGCCTCATGCCCTAGCCGCGTCGGCCGATAAATTGACCGTCAAAGGCCTCATCACCCCACTGGCCTGCACACCCAGCCTGTCCAACAGCGGCCTCGTGGAATTCGGAAAAATCCCCCGGCGGGATCTGAATGTCGATAAGCGCACGCGGCTGCGTGACCAGACACTCGACTTCAGCATCCAGTGCTCGGCCCCCGGCCGCTTCGCCCTGCGAATGCGTGACGACCGCGAGGGCTCGGCCATCGTCAACAGTCAGATTTATTACGGTCTGAACTACGACGGCAGCGGCAACAAAATCGGCTTGTACTCATTGAATTTCAATCCTGAAAATACGGTCGTGGACGACCTGTCGCAGGTCTTTCGCACCGATTCGACCACCGGTGGCGTAGCCTGGAGTACATCGAACAACCGCCCCATACCCATTGCTGCCAGGAGCTACCTGGGCTTCACCGACAGAGCAGGAAGCAACGCCGGCCCGATCGCCATCCGCCATCTGACAAGCCGGGTCATCGTCGAAACCGTTATCGCGCCAACCTCCGAGCTGGACCTGAGCACCGATGTACAAATCGATGGCTCGGCGACGCTGGAGATTGTCTACCTGTAGCGCCGTACCTCAGACTTTCTCGCTTTGTACCTGAACGTACAGCGAACGGCCGGCACCGAGACCGGCGATGATCGCGCCCAGGCCGATGACGCCGAAGATCCAGCCCACCGCCGTCCAGCCACCGGTCCAGTCATGCACGATGCCGACCGCGAACGGCCCCATGGACGCCAGGGTGTAACCAAAACCCTGGGCCATGCTCGACAGGTTCGCCGCGACGTGGGAGTCCCGCGAGCGCAGCACGATCAGGGTCAAGGCCAGGCTGAACGTGGCGCCCTGCCCCAGCCCCAGCACGATCGCCCAGCCCCACAAACCTTCGATCGGCGCATACAGACAACCGAACAGACCGCCGAGGGTCAGGGCCATCACGATCACGATCGCCAGGCGCTGGTCCTTGCCGCGAGTCGCCAGCCAGGGTGCCGCGAGGGAGCTGATCAGTTGCACGATCACCGAACCCGACAGCACCAGCCCGGCCTGGGTCGGGGTCAGACCGCGACCGATCAGGATCGACGGCAACCAGCCGAACACGATGTAGGCCAGGGACGATTGCAGGCCCATGTACAAGGTCACCTGCCAGGCCAGCGGATCGCGCAGCAAGCCTCGAACGCGGTAGGCAACATTGTGCGCGCCGTGTTTCTGGCTGACTTGCGGCAGCCAGAACAGCGCTGCCGCCAATGCCGGAATAACCCAGAAGCCGAGACCCAGCGCCCAGCTGTTGTCGAAGTGCTCACTCAGCGGCACGGTCGCACCCGCCGCCATCGCCGCGCCCAGGCACAGCGCCATGGTGTAGACACCGGTCATGGTCCCGGCCTGTTTCGGGAAATCGCGCTTGACGATGCCTGGCAGCAACACACCGATCACGCCGATGCTGGCACCGGCCAGCACACTGCCTGCAAACAGGCCGATCCCACCGAATGAACTGCGCAGGATGATCCCGCCAGCCAGGGTCAGAAGAATGCCCAGCACCACCCGCTCAGCCCCAAACCGTCTGGCCAGCAGTGGTGCCAGCGGCGCAAACAGGCCAAGGCAAAGCACCGGCAACGTGGTCAGCAATCCTGCCGTAGACGCCGACAAGCCGAGGGACTTCGAGACCTCGCTGAGCATCGGCGCCATGCTCGACAGCGCCGGGCGCAGGTTCAGCGCCACCAGAATCAGGCCCAGCAGCAACAACCACGGCCGGCGCAGAACCGGGTGGGTTTGCTGAACCTGTTCGTCATCAGCCTCGGCGTCGATCAGCAGCTCTTCCAGCTCTGCCGAGCGTTTTGCGGCTGTGGATAAATCACTGCGCGGTATCGACTTCTCGGTTTCAAGGTTCATTGATCAACTGCCTCGACAAGGATTTGGCCCGCTCCGGATCGCGTTGTTCGACGGCATCGAGCAATTCGATATGCAGGTCGAACACTTCCTGGCGGCGCGGGACGATGCTCAGGGTCTGGCGCAACTGCGCGCCGACGATGCTGGAGAAATAGCGATACAACTCGCTGAGGGTCGGGTTGTGCGCGGCGTCCACCAGACGGCGGTGAAACACCAGATCGCAGGCGATGTAGGTGTCGAGATCGCCATGGTAGTGACTGCCGCTGACACCCAGCGCCTCGCGCAATGCCACCAGGTCTTCATCGGTGCGGCGCATGGCTGCCAGGCCGATGGCCTCGACCTCAAGGATGTGCCGGGTTTCCCGGGCCTGCTCGAGGGAGCAACGGGACAGCGCCTTCAGGGTATCGAGCGGATCGACCACCGCCCGCAGGTAACTGCCGTCGCCCTGACGGATTTCGATCAACCCGGAAAACGCCAACACGCGCATGGCTTCGCGCACAGTGTTGCGGCTGATGCCCAGTTCCGCCGACAACTCGGGCTCGGTGGGCAAACGCTGGCCAACGACCCAGATGCCCTGGTTGATACGCTGGCGCAGTTGGTCCAGGGCCTGATCGACCAGGGATCGTTTTACCAATGGAGAGATTTCTGACATGGAATTCGCCCTCTCATCCAATCATAGGATGAATTTTCTGACATGTTAGTCAGCTTAAGCCCCCCACACAACCCCTGTAGGAGCCGCCGAAGACTGCGATCTTTTGACCTTGTCTTTAAAAAACAAAATCAAAAGATCGCAGCCTGCGGCAGCTCCTACAGGGGGGGCGGTGAAGTCGCGGGCAAAAATAAACCCGGAACTCGGTCCGGGTTTATTTCAGTGCCTGGGTTCGATCAATGCAGGATCTGGCTCAGGAACAGCTTGGTGCGCTCGTTCTGAGGGTGATCGAAGAAGTCGTTCGGCGCGGCCTGTTCGACGATTTCGCCCTTGTCCATGAAGATCACGCGGTTGGCCACGGTGCGGGCGAAGCCCATTTCGTGGGTCACGCAGAGCATGGTCATGCCGTCTTCGGCCAGGCCGATCATGGTGTCCAGTACCTCTTTCACCATCTCCGGGTCGAGGGCCGACGTCGGCTCGTCGAACAGCATGATTTTCGGCTTCATGCATAGCGCGCGGGCGATCGCCACACGCTGTTGCTGTCCGCCGGACAACTGCCCCGGATACTTGTGCGCCTGCTCCGGAATGCGTACGCGTTCCAGGTAGTGCATGGCGATTTCCTCGGCCTTGCGCTTGGGCATCTTGCGCACCCACATCGGCGCCAGCGTGCAGTTCTGCAGGATGGTCAGGTGCGGGAACAGGTTGAAATGCTGGAACACCATGCCGACTTCGCGGCGGATCGCTTCGATCTGCTTGAGGTCGTTGGTCAGTTCCACGCCATCGACCACGATGCGGCCCTGCTGGTGTTCTTCCAGGCGGTTGAGACAGCGGATGGTGGTGGATTTGCCGGAACCCGACGGACCGCACAACACGATACGCTCGCCCTGCTTGACGTTGAGGTTGATGTCTTTCAGCACGTGGAACTGGCCGTACCACTTGTTCACGCCCTGCATCTGAATAATGCCTTCAGGGCTCACAGGCTTTTTATTTGCTTCGCTCATAAAAGAACTCCTAACGCTTGTGGCCTGTGTCGAGCTTGCGTTCCAGATGCATGGAATAGCGCGACATACCAAAACAGAAAATCCAGAACACCAGGGCAGCGAACACATAGCCTTCGGTGGCCATGCCCAGCCACTTCGGATCGGCGGCGGCTTGCTTGACGCTGTTGAGCAGGTCGAACAGGCCGATGATGATCACAAGGCTAGTGTCCTTGAACAGCGCGATGAAGGTGTTGACGATGCCGGGGATCACCAGTTTCAGGGCTTGCGGCAGAATCACCAGGCCCATGCTGCGCCAGTAGCCCAGCCCCATCGCTGCAGCCGCTTCGTACTGCCCCTTGGGAATCGCTTGCAGGCCACCGCGCACCACCTCGGCCACGTAGGCCGACTGGAACAGGATCACGCCGATCAGGGCCCGCAGCAGCTTGTCGAAGTTCATGCCTTCAGGCAGGAACAGCGGCAGCATCACCGAGGACATGAACAGCACCGTGATCAACGGCACGCCGCGCCAGAACTCGATGAAGGTCACGCAGACCACCCGAATCGCCGGCATGTTCGAACGACGCCCCAAGGCCAGGACAATCCCCAGCGGCAGCGCGCCGGCGATGCCGACAGTAGCGATCACCAGGGTCAGCATCAGGCCGCCCCACTGGCTGGTCGCGACCTGGGTCAGGCCGAAGATGCCGCCGTGCAACAGGAAGTAGGCAATGATCGGGTACAACACCAGGAAGCTCAGGCCATACACCGCTTTACGATGAAAGCGCGAGATGAACAACGGTGCCACGCCAACAATCGCCAGCCACACCGTCAGGTCCACGCGCCAGCGCAGTTCCGGCGGGTAGTAGCCGTACATGAATTGGCCGAAGCGCTGCTGGATGAACACCCAGCAGGCGCCCTCCTTGGTGCAGTCGGCGCGGGTCGTGCCCACCCAGTTGGCGTCGAGGATGGCCCACTGCAGGATCGGCGGCACCACCAGGTAGATGAGGTAGAACGCAAACAGGGTCAGCAGGGTATTGAGCCAGCTGGAGAACATGTTCGCGCGCATCCACGCCACCACACCGATACTGCTGCTCGGTGGGGGCATGTCAGGTTTGAAAGTATGAGTGCTCATGCGCTTTTCCTTACCGCTCGATCAGCGCAATGCGCTTGTTGTACCAGTTCATCAGCAGGGAAATGCTGATACTGATCGCCAGGTACACGCTCATGGTGATCGCAATCACCTCGATCGCCTGGCCGGTCTGGTTGAGCACGGTCCCGGCGAACAGCGAGACCATTTCCGGATAACCGATACCGGCCGCCAGCGAGGAGTTCTTCGCCAGGTTCAGGTATTGGCTGGTCAGCGGTGGAATGATCACGCGCAGGGCTTGCGGGATGATCACCTTGCGCAGGGTCGGACCGTTGCGCAGGCCGAGGGAATGCGCCGCTTCGGTCTGGCCATGGCTGACCGACTTGATGCCCGAGCGCACGATCTCGGCAATGAACGCCGCGGTGTACACGGTCAGGGCCAGTGTCAGCGCCAGCAGTTCGGGGATCAGCACCCAGCCACCGACGAAGTTGAAGCCTTGCAGCTTCGGCATTTCCCAGTGCAGCGGCGCGCCGAAGATCAGTGCGCACAAGGCCGGGATCACCAGGAACAGTGCCAGGCCGGTCCAGAACTTGTGGAACGGCACGCCAGTTTCTTCGAAGCGCTTGGTGGCCCAACGACTCATCAGCACGATGGCGACGATGGCGACTACAACGCTGACCACAAACGGCCAGAAACCGTCCGCCATCAACGCCGCCGGCATGTTCAGGCCACGACTGCTGACAAAGAAGGTGTCGCCGAAATTGTGACTGTTGCGCGGCCCCGGCATGGTCAGGAACACCGCGAAGTACCAGAACAGGATTTGCAGCAGCGGCGGAATGTTGCGGAAAACTTCCACATACACCGTCGCCAGCTTGGCGATGATCCAGTTCTTCGACAGCCGCGCCACACCCACGATGAAACCCAGGATCGTCGCCAGGATTACGCCGATGAAAGTCACCAGCAGCGTGTTGAGCAGGCCGATGACAAACACCCGGGCGTATGTGTCCGCTTCGGTGTAGTCGATCAGGTGTTGAGCGATGCCGAAACCGGCACTGCGCTCCAGAAAGTCGAAACCGGAGGTAATGCCCCGGTGCTGCAGGTTGGTCTGGGTGTTATCGAACAGATACCAGCCCAGCGAGACCACCCCGATAATCGTGATGATCTGAAATACCCACGCACGCACTCGTGGATCGCTGAGGCTGAGCCTCTGCTTAGGTGCGCCGATTGAATTTTGCATGAAGTGCCCCGGAAATAATGGAACAGAACATCACCCGGTGGTTGGCCCACCGGGTGATAGAACCATCAGCGCACTGGTGGTGCGTATTGAATGCCGCCAGCGTTCCACAGAGCGTTCAGCCCGCGGTCGATTTCCAGCGGAGTGCTCTTGCCGAGGTTTTTCTCGAACACTTCGCCGTAGTTACCCACTTGCTTGACGATTTGCACGACCCAGTCTTTCTTCACTTTCAGGTCTTTGCCGTATTCACCGTCGGTACCCAGCAGACGGGCAACGTCAGGGTTCTTGGTGCCCTTGGCTTCGGCTTCGACGTTCTTCGATGTGATGCCGGCTTCTTCAGCGTTGAGCATGGCGTAGCCAGTCCAGCGCACGATGGCCAGCCACTCGTCGTCGCCATTACGCACGACAGGGCCCAGAGGTTCCTTGGAAATGGTTTCCGGCAGAACCACGTAGTCCTTCGGCGCAGCCAGCTTACTGCGCTGGGCGAACAGCTGGGATTTGTCGGAGGTCAGTACGTCGCAACGACCGGATTCCAGCGACTTGGCGCTTTCGTCGGAGGTGTCGAAGGTGATCGGGGTGTATTTCAGGCCGTTGCCGCGGAAGTAGTCGGAAACGTTCAGTTCGGTAGTGGTACCGGCCTGGATGCAGATGGTTGCACCGTCCAGCTCTTTAGCGCTTTTCACGCCCAGCTTGTTGTTTACCAGGAAGCCGATGCCGTCGTAGTAGGTGATGAAGCCCGGGAATTTCAGGCCCATGCCCGCGTCACGGGAACTGGTCATGGTGGTGTTGCGCGACAGAATGTCGATTTCGCCGGACTGCAGCGCGGTGAAGCGCTCCTTGGCGTTCAACTGGCTGAACTTGACCTTGGTCGCGTCGCCGAAGACAGCCGCCGCCACTGCACGGCAGTAGTCAGCATCGATACCGACGATCTTGCCGGTGGAATCCGGAACCGAGAAGCCTGGCAGGCCATCGCTGACGCCACACTGCACGAAACCTTTCTTCATCACTGCATCCAGGGTTGCACCCGCCTGGGCAAACCCGCTGACACCGAGTACCGCGGCTGCAGTCACGATAGCCAGGGTGGATTTCAACATCTTCATTCAAACCTCCAGTTTTGCTCTTGTTGTGTCGGAGCGTGAGTCCTGTCGCACCCTTTTGAGGCGTAGTCGACCCGTGTTGGCTTGTTTTTGGGTCAACCGACGTAAGACGTTAGCTATGAGTCTAGTAGGAGAAAATCCACGTCATGGAAAACTCGCTCTCACCAGTCGGCCGAACGGGCTGTAGCCCTTTCACGTTCGCGAAGCCCCGTAGCGGCCTTTGGCGAACATCCATCACCGGATTCTTTTCAATCCCACTAACAACCTTGGCCTGATAGTGTTACCGACAGGCGTAGGATTTTTCATACAGAGTTCGCCATAGCAAAGCCCGTACCAGACCGCTCGCCGAAGCGGTTCAGCTGCAGGTCAATAGCAAAACTTGTAACCTTGCGACATCTTCGTAACTGATCAACCAGACACGCACTCAGCCCTCGCACTCAATGAGAGCGCACGCACATTTTTGGAGCACCCATGACCAACCCCTTGATTCTTGAACCCGTCAAGACCGCAGACGCCTGCGTTATCTGGCTGCACGGCCTGGGTGCCGATCGCTACGACTTCCTGCCAGTGGCCGAAGCCCTGCAGGAATCCCTGTTGAGCACCCGCTTTGTTTTGCCCCAGGCGCCGAGCCGTGCCGTCACCATCAACGGCGGATACGAGATGCCGAGCTGGTACGACATATTGGCCATGAGCCCCGCGCGCGCGATCAACCGCGAGCAACTGGAAGAGTCTGCCAACTGGATCATCGAACTGATCGAATCGCAGAAGGCCAGCGGAATAGACGCCTCGCGTATTTTTCTGGCCGGTTTTTCCCAAGGCGGTGCCGTGGTGTTCCACACCGCGTTTCTGAAGTGGCAGGGACCACTGGGAGGCGTCGTTGCCCTTTCTACTTATGCACCGACCTTCAGCGACGAACTGGAACTGTCCGCCAGCCAGCAGCGCATTCCGGTACTGTCGATGCACGGCCAATACGACGATGTAGTGCAGAACTCGATGGGACGCAGCGCCTACGAGCACTTGAAGCATCGTGGTGTCACCGTGACATGGCAGGAATACCCAATGGGCCACGAAGTGTTACCCGAGGAAATTCGCGACATCGGCACCTGGCTCTCCGAGCGCTTGCGTTAACCCTTCAGGTTCCTTTCTTTGTTTAAAAGGCCCCTTTGATCCATCCCACTACGCCGCGCCCGATTCTTGCATTACACTGGCCGGCGTACATTCCTTAACCAATTGATGAGATGACCGTGCTCAAAGCACTCAAGAAAATGTTCGGTAAAAGCGAGACTGAGCAACTCGCGCCAGTCCCCAGCGCTCCGTCTCACGCTCCCAGCCACCGCACCGACGGTAATCAGTCTGAACGGGCCGCAACCACCGCGGCACCCAAGCATGAGCCGAAGCCCGCACCCGCTGCCCAGCCGGTGGCGATAGCAGCCCCGGAACAGCCGCTCAGCGAAACACCGAAACCCGCCAAACCGCGCCGCGAACCCAAGCCCAAGGCGCCGGTCATCCCATGGAAACTCGAAGATTTCGTTGTCGAGCCCCAGGAAGGCAAAACCCGTTTCCACGACTTCAAGCTGGCCCCTGAACTGATGCACGCCATCCAGGACCTGGGCTTCCCGTATTGCACGCCGATCCAGGCACAGGTGCTGGGCTTCACCCTCGCCGGCAAAGATGCCATCGGCCGCGCCCAGACCGGTACCGGCAAAACCGCTGCGTTCCTGATCTCGATCATCACCCAGTTGCTGCAAACCCCGCCGCCGAAAGAGCGCTACATGGGTGAGCCACGGGCGCTGATCATCGCGCCGACCCGCGAACTGGTGGTACAGATCGCCAAGGACGCCGCCGACCTGACCAAGTACACCGGCCTCAACGTCATGACCTTCGTCGGTGGCATGGACTTCGACAAGCAGCTCAAGCACCTCGAAGCCCGCCACTGCGACATTCTGGTGGCCACGCCGGGCCGCCTGCTGGACTTCAACCAACGCGGCGACGTGCATCTGGACATGGTCGAAGTGATGGTGCTGGACGAAGCCGACCGTATGCTCGACATGGGCTTCATCCCGCAAGTGCGCCAGATCATTCGCCAGACGCCGCCGAAGGCCGAGCGCCAGACGCTGCTGTTCTCCGCGACCTTCACCGAAGACGTGATGAACCTGGCCAAGCAATGGACCACCGACCCTGCCATCGTCGAAATCGAAGTCACCAACGTGGCCAACGAAAACGTCGAGCAGCACATCTACGCCGTGGCCGCTGCCGACAAATACAAACTGCTCTACAACCTGGTCAACGACAATGGCTGGGAGCGCGTGATCGTGTTCGCCAACCGCAAGGATGAAGTGCGGCGCATCGAAGAACGCCTGGTGCGCGACGGCATCAACGCCGCGCAACTGTCCGGCGACGTGCCGCAGCACAAGCGCATCAAGACCCTCGAAGGCTTCCGCGAAGGCAAGATCCGCGTCCTGGTCGCCACCGACGTGGCCGGTCGCGGCATCCACATCGACGGCATCAGCCACGTGATCAACTTCACCCTGCCGGAAGTGCCGGACGACTACGTGCACCGCATCGGACGGACCGGTCGCGCTGGCGCCGACGGTGTGTCCATCAGCTTTGCCGGTGAAGACGACTCCTACCAGTTACCGTCCATCGAGGAAAAACTGGGGCGCAAGATCAGCTGTGAAACACCACCGACGCATCTGTTGCGGGCGGTTGAGCGCAAGCGTCCACACTAAACGACGCTGAAAAGACAAGCGCAGCCGGAAACGGACTGCGCTTTTTTTTCGCCCGGATATTGTGAGATACAACTAAAAGTCCATAATGGACAAATTAGTTTACTTTCAGACCCGGAGCCGACCATGTCCAATACGCCCCAAGTGATCAACCAACACCAGGCTCGCGAGTTGCTAGTGCAGGTCGACGTGCCGCAGATCCTGCGCAAAATGTTCCGTGACCTGGCGGCCGGGCAAGCTGTGCAACCGGCACAACAACTGGTGGAATTTCCCCAGGGCGCCGGCGACTTCATCAACTACCTGGGGGTGTTGGCCGAAGACGGCGTGTACGGCATCAAGACTTCGCCGTACATCGTCCGTGAGCAGGGACCCTTGGTGACCGCGTGGACTGTGCTGATGTCGATGCAGACCGGCCAGCCACTGTTGCTGTGCGACGCGGGTGAACTGACCACCGCGCGCACCGCCGCGACCACCGCCGTGGCGGTCGATGCCCTCGCGCCGCTGACTGCCAATCGCCTGGCCATCATCGGCAGCGGCAAAGTGGCCCAGGCACACCTGCATTACGTGAAAGGCCTGCGCGACTGGCAGAGCATCAGCCTGTACGCGCCGAACCTGAGCGAGGATGCTCAAACCGTGAGCCTGCTGAAAAACATCGAGCCACGCCTGAACATCGTCGAGAGTCGCGAAGCTGCCGTGCAGGACGCCGACGTGATCATGCTCTGCACCTCATCCGCCGGTCCGGTGATCGATCCGTCGAGCTTGCGCAAACCGGCGCTGATCACCTCCATCAGCACCAACGCCCCGCGTGCCCACGAAGTGCCGCCGCAAAGCCTCAATGACATGCAGGTGTTCTGCGACTATCGCCTGACCACCCCGGGCGCGGCCGGTGAAATGCTCATCGCCGGCGAACAACATGGCTGGAACAAGAGCGCGATTGTCGGCGACCTGCCGGACCTGCTCAGCGATAAAGTCCAGCGTCCCGGTTACGATCGACATGTGTTTTTCCGCTCCATCGGCCTGGGCCTGGAAGACATTGCGCTGGCCAATGCGATCTACCGCTTGCAGCCTTAACCTCACAAACCTGTAGGAGCTGGCTTGCCAGCGATACAGACGCCGCGGTCCATCAGATAAACCGCGGTGATGCTATCGCCGGCAAGCCGGCTCCTACAGGGACTAGCCATTTGTGCTCTTTCAGGAGACGTTCATGAGCCAGGCAGATTTCATCATCATCGGCGGCGGTATCGCCGGCGCTTCCACCGGTTTCTGGCTGTCGCAGCATGGCCGTGTGATCGTGCTCGAACGCGAATCCCATCCGGCCTACCATTCCACCGGACGTTCGGCGGCGCTGTACACCGCCGCCTACGGCACCCCGCAAGTTCGCGCACTGACCCTGGCGAGCCGGGACTTTTTCGACAATCCGCCCAGCGGTTTCTGCGAACACCCGCTGCTGACGCCACGCGGTGAAATGACCGTGGATTTCACCGGCGACCCGGAAGAACTGAACAGGCAATACCAGAGCGCGAAAGCCACGGTGCCGGAGATGCAATTGCTCAGCACCGACGAGGCCTGCGCGCTCGTACCTATCCTGCGCCGGGAAAAAGTCCACGGCGCGATCTACGACCCGACCGCCACCGACATCGACACCGATGCCCTGCATCAGGGATACCTGCGCGGCATCCGCCGCAACCGGGGCGAAGTCCACACCGACGCCGAAGTCGTCAGCCTGAGCCGCGATGACCAGGGTACATGGCACGTCCAGACCGGCACTCAGACCTTCAGCGCCCCGGTCATCATCAACGCCGCCGGCGCCTGGGCCGACAAGATCGGCGAACTGGCCGGCGCCAGGCCCCTGGGCCTGCAACCGAAACGCCGCGCCGCGTTCATCTTCGCCGGCCCGGAGGGCGTGGACATCCATCATTGGCCAATGCTGGTCAGCCTCGACGAATCCTTCTACATGAAACCCGACGCCGGGATGTTCCTCGGTTCGCCGGCCAACGCCGACCCGGTGGAACCCCATGACGTACAGCCTGAAGAGCTGGACATCGCCATGGGCATCTACCAGATCGAAGAAGCCACGACCCTGACCATTCGCCGCCCGACCCGAACCTGGGCCGGCTTGCGCAGCTTCGTCAGCGACGGCGATTTGCTGTCCGGTTTCGATCCACAGGTGCCAGGGCTGTTCTGGGTCGCGGCACAAGGCGGGTATGGCATCCAGACCTCGCCGGCCATGGGCCAGGCCAGCGCCGCACTGGTGCGCGGTGCAGCGTTGCCCGAGCCGCTCGGCCGTTTCGGCCTGAATGCCGACATGCTCTCCCCTGCCCGCCTCGGCTGAGCTTGATCCTCAGGTGACGTGCCCCCACGATTACGGCACACTTTCAGCGCCCCTTTGATGGGGCGCTGACGCTGCCTGGAGTTCCACTGTATGAACGCCCCCGAAAAAGACTCGGCCCTGGACGACACGTCCCTGGATAACTTCCACGCCATCGCCGACGCCATCGCCACGTTGTTTTTCCCCCACGCCGAAGTGGTGCTGCACGACCTGCGCACACAAAAGGTCGACTACATCGCCAACAACCTGTCCAAGCGGGAAATCGGCGACGACTCGGCGCTGGAAGACATGCTCAGCGACGATGTCAGCGAACGAAACATCGGGCCGTATGAAAAGCTCAATTGGGATGGCCAGAAGATTCGCAGCCTCAGCACGGTACTTCGCAACAGCGAAGGTCATCCGCTGGCGGTGCTGTGCATCAACCTGAATATTTCTCTGTTCGAGAATGCCAAGGCCGCTTTGGACCTGTTCCTGTCGCCGACCAAGCTGATCCCGCAACCGGATGCACTGTTCCGCGATGACTGGCAGGAGCGGATCAACACCTTCCTCCACGCCTGGCTGCGCGAACGTCAGTTGAGCCTGAACCTGCTGACCCGCGACCACAAACGCGAGCTGGTGCTGGCGTTGCACGCCGAAGGCGCGTTCAAGGGCAAAAGCGCATCGAACTACGTGGCCAATGTGCTGAACATGGGCCGGGCGACGGTGTACAAGCATTTGAAGGAATTGAAGGGCTGAGCCCTGAGAGACGTATTACCTGACAGGCCCCCTTCGCGAGCAGGCTCGCTCCCACAAGGGTTCTGCGCCGAACACAAAATCTGTGTTTGAGGGAGATCCAATGTGGGAGCGAGCCTGCTCGCGAAAGCGATTGATCAGTCGCCGTAGATATCCGACTTGAAATACTTCTCGGAAATCTTCTGGTACTCACCATTGGCACGAATGCCATCAATGGCCGTGTTCAACTCGCTGACCAACTCGGTGTTGCCCTTGCGCACGGCAATCCCCGCACCCTCGCCCACATACTTCGGATCTTTCAGCTCCGGCCCGACAAAGGCATAACCCTTGCCTCGCGGCATCGACAGGAAGTCATTGAGTGGAATGGTGTCGGCAAAAATCGCGTCGAGGCGACCGGCCGCCAGGTCCATGTAGATTTCTTCGTTGTTGCTGTAGCGCTTGACGTTGATGCCCTTGGGCTCGAACACCTCGGTGGCGTAACGGTCGGTGGTGGTGGCGCGCTGCACGCCGACGGTCTTGCCCTTGAGGCTGGCGTACTGGTCATCCACCATCGCGCCGTCCTTCATCACCAGGCGCGACGAAGTGAAATAGTACTTGTGGGTGAAGTCCACCGACTTCTTGCGGTCTTCATTGATGGTCATGGACGACAGCGCCATGTCGATTTTCTTCACCTTCAGGGAAGGAATCAGACCGTCGAACTCGCCTTCGACCCACACACACTTGACCTTCATCTGCGCGCACAGCGCGTTGCCGATGTCGTAGTCGAAACCGACGATCTCGCCTTTATCGGATTTCGAGGCGAACGGCGGATACGCCGCTTCGATACCGATGCGCAGGGTTTTCTCGGCGGCGAACACAGAACTGCACGCCAACAGGCTCAGGGCCAGACCGGTGATGAGGGGGAACTTCTTCATGTTCGTTTTCTCGCGGTTGTTGTTGGTTTGGCAAGACAGAAGAAAAAGCTGAAACGGGGTGGAAACCTTTTTTGTACTTATAATTCCATCTTGGACTTTTATGTATTGGTCGTCAATCAGGCAAATGCAGCCCGTGCCGGCCGATGGTCGGGTGGTGAATCCAGGAGTGATTGGTTGAATCGAAAGGCCTCATCGCGAGCAAGCTCGCTCCCACAGTTTCTGTGTCGTACACAAAAACTGTATTCACTGAAGATCATTGTGGGAGCGGGCTTGCCCGCGATGACTGACTTGAGAACGCCGCAGAAACTACTGCTTCCAGCGATCCGCCGCCGCATGGTCACTGTCACGCCCCTCGACCCACCGCGGCCCGTCGCTGGTGTTTTCCTTCTTCCAGAACGGCGCGCGGGTTTTCAGGTAATCCATGACAAAGGCGCAGGCGTCGAATGCCGCTTGGCGATGAGCGCTGGCCGCGCCGACGAAGACAATCGGCTCACCCGGTTCCAGGGCGCCGATGCGGTGCAGCACTTCCAGCTTGAGCAGTGGCCAGCGCTGCTCGGCCTCGATGGCGATCTTGCCCAGGGCCTTTTCGGTCATGCCGGGATAGTGTTCGAGGAACATCCCGGCGACGTCCAGGCCGTCATTGAAGTCGCGCACATAGCCGACAAAACTCACCACCGCACCCACACCGACATTGGCGTCGTGCATGGCGTTGACCTCGGCGCCCGGATCGAACGGCGTGGACTGCACGCGAATGGCCATGGTTCAGCCTCCGGTCACAGTCGGAAAGAATGCCACTTCATCGCCCTCGCTGACCGGCTCGTCGAGCTGGCAGAGGTCTTCATTGCGGGCGCACATCAGGTTCTGCTCGCTCAAGACCTCGGCACCGTCACGCTGGGCCAACAGCGCGCGGACATCGTCGACGGTGGCGAAGTTGCCTTCAACCTTCACCGAGTCCAGCCCCAGCGCTTCACGATAACGGGCGAAAAACTTCACGGTCACGTTCATGGCTGCTCCGCCTGGAAATGTCCGCTCTTGCCGCCGACCTTCTCCAGCAGGCGCACGCTTTCGATGGTCATGCCGCGATCCACGGCCTTGCACATGTCGTAGATGGTCAGCGCGGCGACGCTGGCAGCGGTCAGGGCTTCCATCTCGACGCCGGTCTGCCCGGACAGCTTGCAGCGCGCCACGATGCGCACCGAATCGTCGCCTTCGGCACTGAGCTCGACCTTGACGCCAGTCAGCATCAGCGGATGGCACAGGGGAATCAGATCGCTGGTTTTCTTCGCCGCCTGGATGCCGGCAATGCGCGCCACGGCAAACACATCACCCTTGGGGTGGCCGCCGCTGACGATCATCTGCAGGGTCTCGGGCAGCATGCGCACCAGCGCTTGGGCCGTCGCCTCACGGAACGTCACGGCTTTTTCAGTGACGTCGACCATGTTGGCGCGGCCTTGGGAATCGAGATGAGTCAGCACGGGATTACTCCTGATCAGGAGCGTCGATTGTAAACCTGTGGGTCAATTTTTCGCACGCACGATTATCGGTCCACACATCCCCCTGTAGGAGCGAGCCTGCTCGCGAAAAACGCAAGGACAACGCGGTCATTCAGGCAACACGCATTATCGTTCACGTCCATCGCGAGCAGGCTCGCTCCTACAGGGTTTATGTGTCGGGCATGAAAAACCGGGCGGCTTTTGAGGCCGCCCGGTTTCGATGAAGCGATTACAAATGCGATTCGGCGTATTCGGCCAGGATCGAACGTGGAACCCCTTGCAGGGTGATGTGCACCCCGTTCGGGAAGTCCTTGAAGCGTTCAGTGAGGTAGGTCAGCCCGGAGCTGGTCGCGGACAGGTAAGGGGTGTCGATCTGTGCCAGGTTGCCCAGGCACACCACTTTGGAACCGGCGCCGGCACGGGTGATGATGGTTTTCATCTGGTGCGGCGTGAGGTTCTGGCATTCGTCGATCAGGATCAGGCTCTGCTGGAAGCTGCGGCCCCGGATGTAGTTGAGGGATTTGAACTGCAACGGCACTTTGCTGAGGATGTAGTCGACGCTGCCATGGGTGCTTTCGTCATCCATGTGCAAGGCTTCGAGGTTGTCGGTGATGGCGCCCAGCCACGGCTCCATTTTTTCCGCCTCGGTGCCGGGCAGGAAGCCGATTTCCTGGTCCAGGCCCTGCACGCTGCGGGTGGCGATGATGCGGCGATAACGTTTGCTGACCATGGTCTGCTCGATCGCAGCAGCCAGCGCCAGGATGGTTTTACCCGAACCCGCGGCACCCGACAGGTTGACCAGGTGGATGTCCGGATCGAGCAAGGCGTACAACGCCAGGCTCTGATAGATATCACGCGGTTTCAGGCCCCAGGCCTCCTGGTGCAGCAGCGGTTCCTGGTGCAGGTCGAGGATCAGCAAGCGGTCCTCTTCGATCTCCTTGATCCAGCCGACAAAGCCCTGTTCATCAATGATGAATTCATTGATGTGCACGGCCGGCAGGTTGTCGATCAACTGCACCTGATGCCAGGTGCGGCCGTGGTCCTGACGGGTTTCGACCTTGCTCACGCGGTCCCAGAAAGAGCCGGTCATGTTGTGGTAGCCATTGGGCAGCAAGGACACGTCATCGACCAGTTGGTCGGTGCTGTAGTCCTCGGCCGCGATCCCGCAGGCGCGCGCCTTCAGGCGCATGTTGATGTCTTTGGTGACCAGCACCACGGGCTTCTTCGGGTCCCGTGTGTGCAGATCGATCAGTTGATTGATGATTTTGTTGTCATTCAGGTGCTCGGGCAGAATCAGGTTCGGCTCGGCATGCTTGCTCATCAGAATTGACAGCAAACCCTTGGGCCCGCTTTTGCCACGCTGGATCGGCACACCCTGCTCGACGTCCTCGGGTGAGGCATCGCCCAGGGTCTTGTCGATCAGGCGGATGGCCTGGCGGCATTCGGCGGCAACGCTGTGATGCCCGCTCTTGAGCTTGTCGAGCTCTTCAAGCACGGTCATCGGGATCGCGACGTGGTGTTCTTCGAAGTTGAGCAGGGCGTTTGGATCGTGAATCAATACGTTGGTATCGAGTACATAAAGGATTGGCTGGTTGGAAGAAGAGCTACGTCCGTGATCATCCATACTCGGTCACCTTTGTGGGAGCCATTCGACGCAATACCCTGACGGTGCTGCGCCTCGAAGTGACTGCCGAATACACCTGCGGGGACTCAAGTGTTTTGCCTGCATAGCGGGGTCTTGGGAGACGCCACCTGTGTTGCAGGTTTCGGCGGTCTGTCTTCGTAATACTCCAAAACGTGTGACAAAAAAAATACTTTGACGCTTTTTTGAAGTTTATTTTTCAGAGTGACCAATAACACTTGGCGGACTGCCATCACCCGTTTACAGTCGGAAGTCAACCTGCAACGAATCCCCCTGCAAGATCGCCAAAAACCCAATGTTTACTGGGTCTGGTCGTTTCAGCGAAACGCATCCTGGCAATCCTCCCAACCGATCCCGACCGGCGCCGTTTGCGTGACCAGCCAGGGCAACGCCGTTTTCACCCCATCCTGCTTCACATTGAAATTGATGACCCCGTGCCGCCACAGCAGCATCAGGGTCAGCACCCGTTGCGCACTCGGGTTGCCCTTGAGTTTGCTGGCGCCATCCTGGGCGTCGATGTCCCACAGCGCTACCTGCAATCCCTGAGCCTTGAAGAAACCTTCGGCATCGGAACGGCGCTGGCCATCGGGCGGACGGAACAGTGGCACGAAGTTCTCCGGCAGCTTGCTTTTGACCAGTTCGGCGCTGCGGCGCACCGAGTCCTGCCAGCCCTGCCAGTGACTGTGGGAGCGAAATTCCCAGCCTTGCACGCCGATGCACTGGGTCGAGTAGGTCGCTTGCAGGTGACTCACCGATTGCTCGGCCAAACGGGCCTGGATGTCCTTGCCGAGGACGAAGAACGTCCCGCTGATGTTCGACTTGCGCAGGTACTCGGTGACCCAGGCGGTGTTGTCCGGCGCGGCGTTGGCTGCACTGTCGAAGGTCAGCAGAAACAGCCGGTCGTGCATCCCGTCGCCGGAGCGCTCATAGTCGCCAAAATGATCGACTTCACTGCTGGTTTGCGGGAACAGGGCGGCCTTGCGCAATTGTTCGTCCAGGTACTGGGTGTGGAACACACGACTCGGTTCGGCCCACTTGATGTAGTAGCTGTCTGCACTGACCTGGAACTTGGCAGCTTGTTCGCGCAAGGTGGGCATGTCTTCGACCAGAAAACAGAACGACGCATCCTGGTCGCAACTCTGTTGGGCGTAGTTGTAGTTGGCCAGCAGCCGTTGCCACAGATGCTGGCGAACCCGGTTGACCGACTCCAGGTTGATCGTACGCAAGCCCAGGCGCTGGGCCAGGGCGGGTTCATCCAGCGATTCGCTGGCCAACAGCACACTGGAAAACATGAGGATCTCGGCCCTCGACGCCACGTCGAACAGCGTTGGACTGACGAGTTTTTCTGGCCAGGTGCTGCGATCAAGCGTCGCCACATCGCCTGGTGCCGCGAGGGCGCCGAAGCTCAGTAGCCAGATCGAGATGAGAAAAGCGATACGCAATGGGATGTCTCCATAACAAAACCCGCGCGGCACTATAGCTGATCGCGGCCCTCATTCCCGCAGCAACCCCAATCTCCTGTGGGAGCGAGCTTGCTCGCGATGACGGTGCATCAGCCAACATCTTTTCCGAATGTCAGACCGCTATCGCGAGCAAGCTCGCTCCCACAGGGTTTGGTGCAAGGCCACCGGCCATCACCTATTACCCCGATAGCTGGAGTCAAGGCCGACAACCCCCTAGAATCGCGGCCACGATTAAAGGAGACGACTTCATGCTGATGGTGATTTCACCCGCCAAGACCCTCGACTATGAAACACCGCCGGCCACCCAGCGTTTCACTCAGCCGCAGTACCTCGACCACTCCCAGGAGCTGATCCTGCAGTTGCGCGAGTTGTCCCCGGCACAGATCAGCGAATTGATGCACGTTTCCGACAAGATCGGCGGGCTCAACGCCGCGCGTTTCGGCAGTTGGACGCCCGCGTTCACCCCGGAAAACGCCAAGCAGGCGCTGCTGGCCTTCAAGGGCGATGTGTACACCGGCCTGAATGCACAAACCTTCAGCGAAGCCGATTTCGACTATGCCCAGCAGCATCTGCGCATGTTGTCCGGCCTGTACGGCCTGCTGCGCCCACTAGACCTGATGCAACCCTATCGCCTGGAAATGGGCACCAGACTGGCCAACGCCCGGGGCAAGGACCTGTATGCCTTCTGGGGTACACGCATCAGCGAATGGCTGAACGAAGCCCTGGTCGATCAAGGCGATGACGTGCTGCTCAACCTGGCGTCCAACGAGTACTTCTCGGCGGTCAAGCGCAGCGCCTTGAACGCACGCATCATCAATACCGAATTCAAGGACCTGAAGAACGGCCAGTACAAGATCATCAGCTTCTACGCAAAAAAGGCCCGGGGCATGATGAGCCGCTTCGTCATCGAAGAGCGCATCAATGATCCGGCGACCCTCAAGCAATTCGACGTTCAAGGCTATCGCTACAGCGATGAACAGTCCAAACCGGACAACCTGGTGTTTCTGCGCGATCACGCACCAGAGTGATGCAGCCGGTCGGCGCACGAGCGAACACCCCCTCATGCGCCGACCTTTGATCGTCCGACAATTCCCCCTCCTGATCGCCAGCCTATTGGCGTCAAAAAACCATCGATCGTTTTCCTAACTTTAGTTTCACTCGACTTCAATCATTTTTTTGCGTAGTGGCACTGACTTTTTTTAACAGTAGTGGCAAAAAACTATCCGCCCCAATTATCCGCCTATATATAAAGGGCCAAACGGCAAGTGCTATCAATTTGAGAGCAGTGCCATCTTTCTCAATATTTCAAGAAATTTCAGATTTCACGATGAGCGGACCGGAACTATGTCCAAACGCGCCGTTCATACCACCGGTAACGATTCTCGCCGAGCTTGTACGAGATAACTTACGCAGATAAGCGATTCTTGTAGCGAAGTTGTAATACTAACTTGCGCTGACTAATCACTGATTTGAACAATAGCAAGCGGACAGGAGATAACGCGGTATGACTATCCCCTACATGGCCACGGCAGCGCCCCTATAAACGTGCTCACCCGAGCACCCAACCGCTTGATCTACGGGCTTTCGGCCTGACATCGAGCGTGCAAAGCCGTTGCACCTGCATCCTTCGAAAGGAGGATCGGCTGCATAACAGGGCAAATCATAACAACAAGGCCTAGTTGCGCACCCCTTGAGTGCATTTATTTAGACACTCGTAACTTATATGCCAGCACAGGGCATTGCTGCGCCTGTATGGCGCACTTGCGAGTGCACTAAAACACGCTGAAAACCATTAACTCCGGCCATCTAATGGCTTGATCAATACAGAGGTAATTGCGATGCGCATCAGCATATTTGGTTTGGGTTACGTTGGCGCAGTATGTGCCGGTTGCCTGTCTGCACGGGGTCATGACGTCGTTGGCGTCGATGTGGCCAAAGACAAGATCGATATGATCAATGCCGGCAAATCGCCGATTGTTGAACCAGGCCTGGGCGAACTTCTGGCCCAGGGCATCCAGACCGGTCGCCTGCGTGGCACCACCAACTTCGCCGAGGCGATTCGCGACACCGACTTGTCGATGATCTGCGTGGGTACGCCGAGCAAAAAGAACGGCGACCTGGAACTGAACTACATCGAGGCAGTGTGCCGCGAAATCGGTTTTGTCCTGCGTGACAAGACCACCCGCCACACCATCGTCGTGCGCAGCACCGTGTTGCCGGGCACCGTGGCCAACGTGGTCATCCCGATTCTCGAAGACTGCTCCGGCAAGAAGGCCGGTGTTGATTTCGGCGTGGCCGTGAACCCTGAGTTCCTGCGCGAAAGCACCGCCATCGCCGACTACGACCAGCCGCCAATGACCGTCATCGGCGAGTTCGACAAAGCGTCCGGTGACGTTCTGCAATCGCTGTACGAAGAGCTCGACGCGCCGATCATTCGCAAGGACATCGCGGTCGCCGAGATGATCAAGTACACCTGCAACGTGTGGCACGCCACCAAGGTCACCTTCGCCAACGAAATCGGCAACATCGCCAAGGCGGTCGGCGTTGACGGTCGCGAAGTGATGGACGTGGTCTGCCAGGACAAGACCCTCAACCTGTCCCAGTACTACATGCGCCCGGGCTTCGCCTTCGGCGGCTCGTGCCTGCCAAAGGACGTGCGCGCACTGACCTACCGCGCAGGCTCCCTGGACGTGGAAGCACCGCTGCTCAACTCGCTGATGCGCAGCAACGAATCCCAGGTGCAGAACGCTTTCGACATCGTTTCCAGCCACGACAAACGCAAAGTCGCCCTGCTCGGCCTGAGCTTCAAGGCCGGTACCGACGACCTGCGCGAAAGCCCGCTGGTTGACCTCGCGGAAATGCTGATCGGCAAGGGCTACGACCTGAGCATCTACGACAGTAACGTCGAGTACGCCCGCGTTCACGGCGCGAACAAGGACTACATCGAGTCGAAGATCCCTCACGTCTCGTCCTTGCTCAACGCCGACTTCGACGCGGTGATCAACAACTCCGACGTGATCATCCTCGGCAACCGTGACGAAAAATTCCGTGCCCTGGTGCAGGACGTTCCGCACGGCAAGCAGGTGATCGACCTGGTGGGCTTCATGTCCAAGGCCACCAGCGTCAAAGGTCGCACCGAAGGTATCTGCTGGTAACGCAGTATCTGTAGGAGCTGCTGCAGGCTGCGATCTTTTGGCGCCGGCGTGATTGCTGAAGATCAAAAGATCGCAGGCTTCGCCAGCTCCTACAGGGATTCTGGCGTCATCCAGAGCGGGTGCCGCCAGTTTTCACAAGCCTGCCTTAACCCCATCGGGCCACCCCAAAGGCTCGCCCGAGATCGAGACGGATGCAGATTATGCACAGGCTAAAGCACGGCCTACTCCAGGCCGCCGGTTGGCTGTTCTACCTGAGTTTACTGATGGGCCTCGCCATGGCGTTGCCCGTGTCCACGTTCGACTCCGAGTCGAAGGACTTCATTTTCCTGATTGGCGCCGTGGGTATCTGGCGCTACTCGATGGGTGCCACGCATTTTGTGCGCGGCATGATTTTTCTGTACATCGTCTACCCGCACCTGCGGCGCAAAGTGCGCAAGCTGGGCAAAGCGGCTGACCCGTCCCACGTGTTCCTGATGGTCACCAGCTTTCGTATCGACGCGCTGACCACTGCGCAGGTCTACAGCTCGGTGATCCGTGAAGCCATCGACTGCGACCTGCCGACCACCGTGGTCTGCTCCATCGTGGAAATGTCCGATGAGCTGCTGGTCAAAAGCCTGTGGAACCGGATGAACCCACCGGCCCGGGTCAAGCTCGACTTCGTGCGCATTCCCGGCACCGGCAAGCGCGATGGCCTGGCCTACGGCTTCCGCGCCATCTCCCGGCACCTGCCGGACGATCGCGCCGTGGTCGCGGTGATCGATGGCGACACCGTGCTCGGCGAAGGCGTGGTGCGCAAGACCGTGCCGTGGTTCCAGTTGTTCGGCAACGTCGGCGGCCTGACCACCAACGAATTCTGCGAAGTGCGCGGCGGCTACATCATGAGCGAATGGCACAAGCTGCGTTTCGCCCAGCGTCACATCAACATGTGCTCGATGGCCCTGTCCAAGCGCGTACTGACCATGACCGGGCGCATGTCGGTGTTCCGTGCCACCGTGGTCACCAACCCGGAATTCATCGCCGACGTGGAAAGCGACTCGCTGCAACACTGGCGCCTGGGTCGCTTCAAGTTCCTTACCGGCGATGACAAGTCGAGCTGGTTCAGCCTGATGCGCCTGGGCTACGACACCTTCTACGTGCCCGATGCAGCGATAAATACCGTTGAACACCCGCCGGAAAAAAGCTTCATCAAGGCCAGCCGCAAACTGATGTTCCGCTGGTACGGCAACAACCTGCGGCAGAACTCCCGTGCCCTGGGCTTGGGGATCAAACGCCTCGGCGTGTTCACTTCGGTGGTGCTGTTCGACCAGCGCGTGTCGATGTGGACCTCGCTGCTGGGCCTGACCGTGGCGCTGATCGCCAGCTTCAAGTACGGCACCGCGTTCATCCTGGTGTACCTGCTGTGGATCGGCATCACCCGGTTCATCCTGACCTTGTTGCTGTCGTGCTCCGGACACCGGATCGGCCCAGCCTACCCGGCGATTCTCTATTACAACCAGATCGTCGGCGCGCTGGTGAAGATCTACGTGTTCTTCCGCCTCGACAAACAGTCCTGGACTCGCCAACCCACTTCTCTGACCCGTGATCTCGCCAGCTTTCAACGTTGGTTCAACACCTGGTCGTCTCGGACCATGACCTTCTCTGCCGGCAGCATTTTTGTCGCCGTGCTGCTGTTGATGGTCTGACCGCCCCCTTATTGAATTAACCAGGAAATCGCCCTTATGAATACCGCCGTCAACGCCAACGTAGTGCACGAATCCGAAGCCCAGCGCCAACACGCCCGCGTGAAAATCCCGGCCAAGTTGCGCTTCTTCGGCCCTGACCGGACACCGGTCGAAGCCCGGGTGATCGACCTGTCCGCCGGTGGCCTGGCGTTCAACGCCGGTCAGTTGCCGCTGAAAATTGGCGATGTGTACAAGGCCCGCCTGCAGTTCGTCATCGACAACCTCGGCCTGGCCATGGACGTCGAGTTGCAGGTCCGCTCCTTCGACCGCGAGACCGGACGCGCCGGCTGCCAGTTCCAGAACCTGGAACCACGGGACATCTCGACCTTGCGCCACCTGATCACTTCGCACCTGGCCGGCGACATCGTCAGCGTGGGTGAAATGCTGGCGACCCTGCAGCGCGACAACTTCACCAAGGCGCGCAAAATGAAGGACGGCGGCCACGGCATGACCGCGTTCGGCCGCATGAAAGCCGTGACCTTCAGCCTGGGGGTCTTCGTTGTCGGTCTGGCCGCCTTCGGTTTTGTTTTCAAATCGGTGTACGGCATGTACTTCGTCAGCCACGCCCAGGCCGGTCTGGTCAGCGTGCCGGGCGTGAACATCACCATGCCCCGCGACGGCACCGTGCAGAGCCTGGTGAAAGCCGACGGCGTGGCCGCCAAGGGTGCACCGCTGGCGACCTTCAGCACCAGCATGCTCGACGTGCTCAAGGGCCATCTGGACGAAGACCAACTGCAACCGGCCAAGGTTGAAGAACTGTTCGGCAAGCAGATGACCGGCACCCTGACCTCGCCTTGCGATTGCACCGTGGCCCAGCAAATGGTCGCCAACGGTCAGTACGCCAGCAAGGGCGACGTGATCTTCCAACTGGTGCCGCGCAACAGCGAAGCCAATGTTGAAGCGCGCTTCTCCTATCGCCAGTTCGGCGACGTACGCCCGGGCACTTCGGTGCGCTTCCAGATCGCCGGCGAGGACAAGAGCCGCACCGGCAAGATCGTCAGCAGCACCAGCCTGAAAAGCGCCGACCTGTCGTCGGACATCCGCGTGCTGATCCAGCCGGACGAAACCCTGGACAGCTCCCTCGCCGGCCGCCCGGTGGAAGTGAACAGCGACCGTGGCCCGAACCTGAACTGGCTGATCGACAAAGCCATGGCTGTCGGTCTTTAAGTCGAGGACATGCCTGTGACCATCATAAAAATCTCGAACACACCGCAGTCCCTGTGGGAGCGAGCCTGCTCGCGAAAGGGGTCGCGCGGTCTGTCTGAAACACCGCAGAGTCCGCTTCGCGAGCAGGCTCGCTCCCACAAAGGTTATGCGTTGTGTGCAATTGCGCTGGCAGTCACCCTGGCCGGTTGCGCCGGCCTCCCCGACCAGCGCCTGGCCAACGAAGCGCTCAAGCGCGGCGATACCGCCACCGCTGCGGCGAACTACCGGCAACTGGCAGACCTGGGCTACAGCGAAGCGCAGGTCGGCCTGGCCGATATTCAGGTCGACAGCCGTGACCCGGCGCAAATGAAACAGGCCGAGGCGACTTACCGCGCCGCGGCCAGCGTTTCGCCGCGCGCCCAGGCACGCCTCGGTCGCTTGCTGGTGGCCAAGCCCGGCTCCACCGAAGCCGAGCAGCACGAAGCCGAAACCCTGTTGAAAAAAGCGGCCGCCGCGGGCGAAGGCAACACGCTGATTCCGCTGGCGATGCTGTACCTGCAATATCCGCACAGTTTTCCCAACGTAAATGCCCAGCAGCAGATCAGCCAATGGCGTGCCGAGAACAAGCCGGAAGCCGGCTTGGCGCAAGTGCTGCTCTATCGCACCCAGGGCACCTACGACCAGCATCTGGATGACGTGGAAAAGATCTGCAAGGCCGCGCTCAACACCAGCGACATCTGCTACGTCGAACTGGCCACGGTCTACCAGAAACAGGCCAAGCCAGAGCAACAAGCCGAGCTGATCAAGCAGATGCAAGCGGCTCACGCTCGCGGCAGCGTTTCGGCGCAGCGCGTCGACAGCGTCGCTCGCGTGCTCGCCGATGCCACCCTGGGCAAGACCGACGAGAAGACCGCGCAATCGCTGCTCGAACCGATCGCACCGGGCTACCCGGCGTCGTGGGTCACCCTCGCGCAGTTGATCTACGACTTCCCCGAACTGGGCGACGTCGACCAGATGATGAAGTACCTGGACAACGGCCGCGCCGCCGACCAGCCACGCGCCGAGCTGTTGCTGGGCAAGCTCTACTTCGAAGGCAAACTGGTGCCGGCCGACGCCAAGGTCGCCGAGGAGCATTTCCAGAAAGCCGTCGGCCGTGAAGTCGCCGCCGATTACTACCTCGGCCAGATCTATCGCCGTGGCTACCTGGGCAAGGTCTATCCGCAGAAGGCCCTCGACCATTTGTTGACCGCTGCGCGCAACGGCCAGAACAGCGCCGACTTCGCCATCGCCCAACTGTTTTCCCAGGGCAAGGGCACCAAGCCTGATCCACTGAACGCCTACGTCTTCAGCCAACTGGCCCTGGCCCAGAACACACCGCAAGCCACCGAGCTTGCGCAAACAATCCAAACGCAATTGCCGCCCGACCGGTTGGCCGAAGCCCAACGCCTGTTGAAACAAGAACAGGCCGTGCGCGGTGCCCTGAGCCCGAACACGCCGGAACTGCATGCCCTGCAAGAAGAAGATGGCGAGGAATCCCAATGAATATGAATCCATTCATGAAGGCCGGCATACCAGGCCCGGTGAAAACTACTGCGCTCGGAAATGCTGCGTTGAAAACTGGCTCGGACTGCTCATTTACAACACGTAAACTCCGCGTCCTCGCCAGTTTTCGCCTTGCCTTTCCTTCGCTCGCTACGTTTTCACCGGGCCTGGTAGGCCTGACGTTCGCGCTGATCTGGTCTTGCCCGACGCTTGCTGCGATGACTGAAGAAACCAAGAACTTCGGCCTGGACATGAAGATCACCGGTCAGTCCGAAGACGACCGTGACCTCGGCACCCAGCGCGGCGGCGACGTCAACGGCCTCGGCCTTGATCTGCGCCCGTGGGTGTATGGCGAAAGCGGCGCGTGGAGCGCTTACGCCATGGGTCAGGCGGTGACGTCCACCGACATCATCGAGACCGACACACTGCAAGAGTCCGAAGGCACCGAGAACACCAGCAACAATGACCGCCAGACCAAGAAGAACTACTTGGCGATGCGCGAATTCTGGGTCGGCTACAGCGGTTTCACGCCCTACCCCGGCGAGATCCTGAAACTCGGTCGTCAGCGTCTGCACAACGACGACGGTCAATGGCGCGATACCAACATCGAAGCCCTGAACTGGACCTTCGACACCACCTTGTTGCGCGCCAACGCGGGTGTCGCCGAGCGCTTCAGCGAGTACCGCACTGACCTGAAAGAACTGTCCCCCAAGGACAAGGATCGCCTGCACGCCTACGCCGATGCCGAATACCAATGGACACCGGGTCACTGGGCCGGCATTCGCGGTCACCACACTCACGATGACGGCAAGCTCGACTATCCGGAACCGGGCGTACCTTCCGATTCGCTGGACAAAAAACAGAATGGCGACATCAGCTGGCTGGGCTTACAGGCCAACAGCGATGCCTACAACTGGCGCAACACCAATACCTTCAACTACTGGGGCAGCATCACCGGCATGAGTGGCGACCGCGACACGGTCAACCCGCTGAACGCTGATGGCACCGCTCCGGCACAACCCAAGAGCAGCGGCGATGTCGATGGCTGGGCCACCGACCTGGGCGTGCGCCTGCGCCTCGATCCGCAATGGCAAGTCGGTGCGGCCTACGCCCGGGCCAGCGCCGATTACGAACAGAACGGCCTGGAAAGCAACCGCTCGAACTACACCGGTACACGTTCACGCGTGCACCGTTTCGGCGAAGCCTTCCGTGGCGAAATGAACAACATGCAATCGGCCACGCTGTTCGGTTCGTGGATGCTAAACGACGAGTACGACGCCAGCCTGATCTACCACAAATTCTGGCGCGTCGACGGCAACAAGCCGATCACCAGCGACGGCATCGACGCCGTGCAGAACAACACCGACGACGTGACCGGCGCCGTGTTGTCCAGCACCTCCCTGCCGCTGAACGATGGCGAAAAAGACCTCGGCCAGGAAATGGATCTGGTCGTCACCAAGTACTTCAAGCAAGGCCTGTTGCCAGCGGCGTTGAGCCAGAAGATCGATGAACCTTCGGCCCTGGTGCGGTTCCGTGGCGGTGTGTTCAAGCCCGGCGACGCCTATGGCAAAGAAGTCGATTCGTACATGCATCGCGCGTTCATCGACGTGGTCTGGAAATTCTGATGCAGAGCGCGAAGGGAGTCCCCGACATGAACAGTGCCAAGAAAGGTTCCTTGACCTTGCTGGCCGGCGCGATGCTACTGGCAAGTGCGGCAGCCTTCGCGACTGTGGAGCCCGCTGCGCCCGCCAAGCCGGCCACTGTTGCCAAGGAACTGCAACAGGCCAAGACCTACACCGTCAGCAGCGCGCCGACCGCGCCGCTGGAACTGGCCAAGCCGACGCTGCCGGACGTCTCGGGCTACACCGCCGAGGCCATCGCGAAAAAAATCGTGCGCAGCAAGGTCGGCAAAGTCAGCCTGCGCCGGATGATGCAGGAAGACGCCCTGAAGGACTTCATCGGTGGCGACAACAAGATGGCCGAGTGGGTGGTGCGTCAGCACGGCATCCCCCAGGCGATCTTCGTCGACGACGGCTACATGAACCTCAAGGACCTGGCGAAAAAAGTCCCCAAGCAGTACTTCAGCGAAACCTCGCCAGGCGTGTTCCTGTCCCGCTTGCCGATCGTGGTCGGCCGTCACGGCATCCTCGAAATCGACAAGCAGACCCAGGAACTGCGCCTGTCCCAGGAGGGCGGTGCGTTCCTGGTCAACGACGGTCAGTTGTTCGTACGCGATACCAAAATCACTGGCTGGCGCGAAAAGGACAACGGCCCGGCGACGTTCAATTCGCCGAAGGAATTCCGTCCGTTCCTGCTGTCCTGGGGCGGCACCGAGACCTACATCGCCAACAGCAAGATTGCCAGCTTCGGCTACGCCAACAGTAAGTCCTACGGCGTGAGTATTTCCCAGTACACGCCGAACATGGCCAAGGTGCTCAAGCGTCCTGAGCCGACCGGCTGGATCGTCGGCTCCGAGTTCTCGGACATGTGGTACGGCTTCTACTGCTACGAAACCCGCGACTTCGTGGTCAAGGGCAACACCTACAAAGACAACATCGTCTACGGCATCGACCCGCACGACCGTTCCCACGGTCTGATCATTGCCGACAACACGGTGTACGGGACCAAGAAGAAGCACGGGATCATTATTTCCCGTGAGGTCAACGACAGCTTCATCTTCAACAACCGCAGCTACGACAACCACCTCTCGGGGCTGGTGATCGACCGTAACAGCGTGAACAACCTGATTGCCCACAACGAGATCTACCAGAACCACACCGACGGCATCACCCTCTACGAGAGTGCCGACAACCTGCTGTGGGGCAATCGCGTATTGAGCAACAGGCGCCACGGCATCCGCATTCGTAACAGCGTGAACATTCGCCTGTACGAAAACGTCGCCATGGCCAACGGCCTGACCGGTGTCTACGGCCACATCAAGGACCTGAGCAACACCGACCGTGACATCAAGCTCGACCCGTTCGACGCCCAGGTGTCGCTGATCGTGGTCGGCGGTGAACTGGCGGCCAACGGCAGCGGCCCGCTGTCCATCGACTCGCCGTTGAGTGTCGAGTTGTATCGCGTGTCCATGCTCGCACCGACCAAGTCCAGCGGCATCAGCTTCACCGGCATCCTTGGCGAGCGCCAGGATGAAATTCTCGACCTGCTGGTGCGCCAGCAGAAAGCCGTGTTGATCGACCCCGTCGAACGCCAGACCGAAATGCGGGACTGAGGATAATCTTATGCACCCACACTTGATCAAATTACTCAGCCTGTCGGCCCTGACCGCCGGCATTCTCGCGGCCAGCGGCGGTGTTCGCGCCGACGAAGTCAAAGCACCCAGCTTCACCGCGGAGCCGTGCTGCAGCCTGTGCCCGGCCGCCCATGATCCGAAGAACTACACCACCCGTTATCAGCAGAACTTCACCACGCTGGTGCAGGCCCAGGGCGACTGGCTGTTCCGTACACAGGAAGACTTGCGCACCGAATTCGACACCACGCCCGCCGGCTACAAACGCATGAAGCAGCTGCACGATGCGTTCAAGAGCAAAGGTGTGGAACTGGTTGTCGTGTACCAGCCGACCCGTGGCCTGGTGAACCGCAACAAGCTCAACCCGGCGGAGAAAGCCAGCTTCGACTTCGACAAGGCGCTGAGAAACTACAAGACCATGCTGGGCCGTTTCGCGCAGATGGGCTACGTCGTTCCGGACCTGTCGCCGCTGACCAACGAGTCGTTGCCCGACACCCTGCCCGCCCACGATTTCTACTTCCGTGGCGACCAGCACTGGACCCCGTACGGTGCCCAGCGCACGGCGAAAATCGTCGCCGAGAAGGTCAAGCAATTGCCTGAATTCGCCGACATTCCCAAGCGCGAATTCGAGACCAAGAAGTCGGGTCGCATGGGCAAGACCGGAACGTTGCACAACATGGCCGGTCAACTCTGTGGCACCAGCTACGCGATCCAGTACATGGATCAGTTCACCACCGAGCCGAAGGGTGAAGCGGGCGATGGCGACTTGTTCGGCGATTCCGGCAACCCGCAAATCACCCTCGTGGGTACTTCCCACAGTGGCAAGAACTACAACTTCGCCGGTTTCCTCGAGGAGGCCATCGGTGCCGACATTCTCAACGTGGCGTTCCCCGGCGGCGGCCTGGAAGGTTCGATGCTGCAGTACCTGGGCAGCGACGAGTTCCAGAAGAACCCGCCGAAGATTCTCATCTGGGAATTCTCGCCGCTGTACCGCCTCGACCAGGAAACCATCTACCGCCAGATGATGGCGCTGCTGGACAACGGTTGCGAAGGCAAGGATGCACAGATGTCCGGCAACGCCACACTCAAGCCGGGCAAAAACGAGTTGATGGTCAACAGCAAGAACATGGACCTGCGTAACGCTAGCCACCAGGTCGACATCCGCTTCGCCGATACGTCGGTGAAAACCCTGCAAGCCACCCTCTGGTACATGAACGGTCGCCACGAGGACATCAAGATCGACAAACCGGAAACCTCCGAGACTGACGGGCGTTTCGCTTTCGAGTTGCGCACGGACGAAGACTGGGCCTCGCAGAACCTGCTGGCCGTTGAAGTCCAGGGCCCCGAAGCCGGTGCCGCGCCTCAGAAAGTCGAAGCGAAAATTTGCAAACGCAACGTATTCCCGGGCACCGAGCAGCGTACTGCTTCGGTCGGGCAATGAGGTCTGCTATGCGCAATCCGAAATTATCAACACTGTTGGCACCGACGCTCTTGAGCCTGGCGATGTTCGCCGGGGCCACGCAAGCGGCGGCGCCACTGCGTCCACCCCAAGGCTATTTTGCGCCTGTGGATAAATTCAAGACGGGCGACAAGAGCGAAGGCTGCGATGCGGTGCCGACGCCTTACACCGGCTCGTTGCAATTTCGCAGCAAGTACGAAGGTTCGGACAAGGCCCGCGCGACCCTGAACGTGCAGTCGGAAAAAGCCTTCCGCGACAGCACCGCCGACATCACCAAGATCGAGCGCGGCACCAGCAAGCGCGTGATGCAGTTCATGCGGGACGGTCGTCCGGAGCAGCTGGAATGCACGCTCAACTGGTTGACCGCTTGGGCCCAGGCCGACGCGCTGATGTCCAAGGACTTCAACCACACCGGCAAGTCGATGCGCAAATGGGCCCTGGGCAGCATGGCTTCGGCGTACATCCGCCTGAAGTTTTCCGACTCCCACCCGCTGGCCACTCATCAACAGCAAGCGCAGTTGATCGAAGCCTGGTTCAGCAAGATGGCCGACCAGGTGGTCAGCGACTGGGACAATCTGCCGCTCGAACAGACCAACAACCACTCGTACTGGGCCGCCTGGTCGGTGATGGCCACTTCCGTCGCCACCAACCGCCGCGACCTGTTCGACTGGGCGGTGAAGGAATACAAGGTCGGCGCCAACCAGATCGACGCCGACGGCTACCTGCCCAACGAACTCAAGCGTCAGCAACGCGCCCTGGCCTACCACAACTACGCCCTGCCGCCGCTGGCGATGATCGCCAGTTTCGCCCAGGTCAACGGAGTGGACTTGCGTCAGGAAAACAATGGCGCACTCAAACGCCTGGGAGACCGGGTGCTGTCCGGGGTGAAAGACCCGGATGAGTTCGAGAAAAAGAACGGCAAGGAACAGGACATGACCGACCTCAAAGAGGACATGAAATTCGCCTGGCTCGAACCGTACTGCTCGCTCTACACCTGCTCGCCCGAGGTGCTGGCGAAGAAGCACAAGATGCAACCGTTCAAGACCTTCCGCCTCGGCGGTGACCTGACCAAGGTCTACGACCCGGCCAATGAAAAGGGCAAGGGTTCCTGACGTAACGCGGTGTACCTGTCACCGCAATCCTGTAGGAGCCGGCTTGCTGGCGAATGGTACGACGCGCTGTACCTGATACACCGCCATCGCTGGCAAGCCAGCTCCTACAGGGTCGGTGTCGATAGTGAGTTTTGTGTGATGCCCCCCAGTTTTTCCGTGGGGGGTTTGGGGGGGCCGTTGGCCCTTGACTGTTGGTTCAAACAAGGAGAGATCGGGATGGTTTTTTCGTCCAACGTGTTCCTGTTTTTGTTCTTGCCGATCTTCCTCGGCTTGTACTACCTGAGCGGGCAACGCTATCGCAATTTGCTGCTGCTGATTGCCAGTTACGTGTTCTACGCCTGGTGGCGTGTGGACTTCCTCGCACTGTTCGCCGGCGTCACGCTGTGGAACTACTGGATCGGCCTGAAAGTCGGTGCCGCAGGTGTCCGGACCAAACCGGCGCAGCGCTGGCTGCTGCTCGGCGTGGCCGTCGACCTGTGCATCCTCGGCTACTTCAAGTACGCCAACTTCGGCGTCGACAGCATCAACGCGATGATGACATCGGTGGGCCTGGAACCCTTCATCCTGACCCACGTATTGCTGCCGATCGGGATCTCGTTCTACGTCTTCGAGTCCATCAGCTACATCATCGACGTCTACCGTGGCGACACTCCGGCGACCCGCAACCTGATCGACTTCGCGGCGTTCGTGGCGATCTTCCCGCACTTGATCGCCGGTCCCGTGTTGCGTTTTCGCGACCTGGCCGACCAGTTCAACAACCGCACCCACACCCTCGACAAGTTCTCCGAGGGCTGCACGCGGTTCATGCAGGGTTTCATCAAGAAAGTCTTCATCGCCGACACCCTCGCGGTGGTGGCCGACCATTGCTTTGCCCTGCAAAACCCGACCACGGGCGATGCCTGGCTCGGCGCCCTGGCGTACACCGCGCAGCTGTATTTCGACTTCTCCGGCTACAGCGACATGGCCATCGGCCTGGGCTTGATGATGGGTTTCCGTTTCATGGAAAACTTCAAGCAGCCGTATGTCAGCCAGTCGATCACCGAGTTCTGGCGGCGCTGGCACATCAGCCTGTCGACCTGGCTGCGTGACTATCTGTACATCACCCTGGGCGGCAACCGCAAAGGCACGCTGATGACCTATCGCAACCTGTTCCTGACCATGCTGCTCGGTGGTCTGTGGCACGGCGCGAACATCACCTACATCGTCTGGGGTGCATGGCACGGCATGTGGCTGGCGATTGAAAAAGCCATTGGCCTGAACACCTCGCCACGCAGCTTCAACCCGATCCGTTGGGTGCTGACCTTCCTGCTGGTGGTGATGGGCTGGGTGATCTTCCGCGCGGAAAACCTGCACGTCGCCGGGCGCATGTACGGCGCGATGTTCAGCTTCGGCGACTGGTCGCTGTCGGAACTCAACCAGGCCAGCCTCACCGGCCTGCAAGTGGCAACGCTGATCGTGGCCTACGTGACCCTGGCGTTCTTCGGCCTGCGGGATTTCTACACCAATCAGCCTCCGGTGAAGACCAAGCCTGCGGTGAACGTCGATGCCGACGGCCCGGCCGCCGCGACATCGGGAACGATCAAGGCCGTACCTGGGGATAACCCGGCGAGCATCCACCAGCCTGGCTACACCGTCGGCGTCGAAGCCCAGGTGCAACCAGCCTATTGGACTGCTGACTGGTCGCGCTACGTGATGCGTGCGCTGGTGCTGCTGCTGTTCATCGCCTCGATTCTCAAACTCTCGGCGCAAAGCTTCTCGCCGTTCCTTTACTTCCAGTTCTGAGGGATCTGACCATGACCCGCTCATTACGCATCTTCTACATCGCGCTGTTCCTGGTGACCCTGCTGGTGCTCGGTCTGTGGTCGGTGCGCAGCTTCTTCGGCTTCAGCACCAACGCCGACGCGACGGTGCTCAACGGTCGCTGGACCAAGGCCGTGGAAACCCACTACGACGACGAGTTCCCGATCAAGCGCCTGGGCACCAATCTCTGGGCCGCGCTGGATTTCAAACTGTTCAACGAAGGTCGTCCGGGCGTGGTGCTCGGTCGCGACCAGTGGTTGTACAGCGATGAAGAATTCCACCCGGTGGTCAACGAAGAGCTGAACCTGCAAGGCAACTACGCGCTGGTCGAAGGCGTGCGCCAGACCTTGAAAGAGAAAGGCGTGCAACTGGTGATGGCAGTGGTGCCAGCCAAGGTGCGCCTGTACCCGGAACACCTGGGTGAGGTGAAACCGGCGAGCATCCACGCCAACCTCTACAAGGACTTCCACCAGCGCCTGGCCGCCGACCGGATTCCGGCCCCCGACCTGCTCGGCCCGCTGCAACAGGCCAAGCAGAACGGCCAGCAAGTGTTCCTGCGCACCGACACCCACTGGACCCCGGAAGGCGCCGAGATCGCGGCCAATCGTTTGGCCAAGACCATCGCCGACAAGTACCCGCTGAGCGGCGAACCTCAGCGCTTCGTCACCGAACCGGCCGAAACCGTCACCCACAAGGGCGACCTGCGTCTGTTCCTGCCACTGGACCCGCTGTTCGAAAACCTGATGCCCAAGCAAGAAACCTTGCAAAAGCGCAATACGGTCGCCGCTGAAGATCAGCCCGCCGGCGACGACGCGCTGTTCGCCAACACCGAAGTGCCCGTGGCCCTGATCGGCACCAGCTACAGCGCCAACCCCAACTGGAATTTTGTGGGAGCGCTCAAGCAGGCGTTGCACAGCGACGTGGTCAATTACGCCGAAGACGGTCACGGCCCGATTCTGCCAATGCTCAGCTACCTGAAAAGTGATGCCTTCAAGAACAGCCCGCCTCAGGTGCTGATCTGGGAGTTCCCTGAACGATATCTGCCTGTGAACAACGAAATCGGCGACGCCGACCCGCAGTGGGTCGCAGAGCTTAAACAAGCCGGCGCTCGCCAACAAAACGTAGCCATCAACAACAAATCCGAGACGCCCGACCGGGCGCAAAACTGAAAGAGAGGTACACCATGACTTTCACTACAACTCCTCGTCGTCTCGCTAAAAGCTTTGCCCTGATTGCCGGCCTCAGCGTGCTGTCGGTGCAGGCTTTCGCCGGTGGCGACGCCGCCCTGTACGGCCCGACCGCACCGAAAGGCTCGACCTTCGTGCGTATCTACAACGCCAGCAACGCCGAAGTCAGCGCCACCGTCGGCAGCACCAACCTGAGCGATGTCGCGCCACTGTCGAGCAGTGACTTCAGCTTCATGCCGGGCGGCGACTACAGCGCCAAGGTCGGTAGCCAGAGCCTGCCGGTGAAACTGGCCGGCGACCACTATTACACCCTGGTCAACAACGCCAGCGGCGCACCGCAACTGATCGAAGAGCCGCCGTTCAAGAACAAGCAGAAGTCCCTGGTCCGCGTGCAAAACCTCAGCGACAAGGCGCTGACCCTGAAAACCGCCGACGGCAAGACCGACGTGGTCCCGAACGTTGCGCCCAAGGGTCGCGGCGAGCGTGAAATCAACCCGGTGAAGGTCAGCCTGGCGCTCTATGACGGCACCACCAAAGTCGGCGACGTGAAACCGGTCGCCCTGGAACGCGGTGAAGCCGCGGTGCTGTACGTCACCGGCAGCGGCAGCAGCCTGTCGCCGGTCTGGGTGAAACGCCCGGTATCGACGCGCTAATACATTTGCCGGATTGACCCATGTCCCCCCTGTAGGAGCGAGCTTGCTCGCGATGAACTCAAGGGCACCGCGTTTTTTCTGGTGCCCAACTTCATCGTTAGCCTCCATCGCGAGCAAGCTCGCTCCTACAAAGGCCAATCCGGACACGGAACAAAAACAAGAGTGAAACGACAGAACGCAGTAGCTCTAACCAATCGATATTCAAGGAGTAACAACATGATTCCGGTGATCTTGTCAGGTGGTAGTGGCTCACGTCTTTGGCCGCTTTCCCGCAAACAATTCCCTAAACAGTTCCTGGCCCTGACCGGCGAACACACCCTGTTCCAGCAAACCCTGGAACGCCTGGTGTTCGAAGGCATGGACACGCCCATCGTGGTCTGCAACAAGGACCACCGCTTCATCGTCAACGAGCAGTTAGCGGCGCGCAAACTGGAGTCCCAGCGCATCCTGATGGAGCCGTTCGGTCGCAACACTGCGCCGGCCGTGGCCCTGACCGCGATGATGCTGGTCAACGAAGGTCGCGACGAACTGATGCTGGTATTGCCGGCCGACCACGTACTGGAAGACCAGAAAGCCCTGCAGCGCGCCCTGGCCCTAGCCACAGTTGCCGCCGAAAACGGTGAAATGGTGCTGTTCGGCGTGCCGGCCACCAAGCCGGAAACCGGTTATGGCTACATCAAGTCGACCAACGACTCGCTGCTGCCCGAAGGCGTCAGCCGCGTCTCGCACTTCGTGGAAAAACCCGACGTGAAGCGCGCCACCGAGTTCGTCCAGTCCGGCGGTTACTTCTGGAACAGCGGCATGTTCCTGTTCCGCGCCAGCCGCTTCCTCGAAGAGCTGAAAAAGCACGATCCGGACATCTACGACACCTGCCTGCTGACCCTGGAACGCAGCCACCAGGACGCCGACACCATCACCTTCGACGAAGCCACCTTCGCCTGCTGCCCGGACAATTCCATCGACTACTCGGTGATGGAAAAAACCCAACGCGCCTGCGTCGTGCCACTGACCGCCGGCTGGAGCGATGTCGGTTGCTGGTCGTCGCTGTGGGAAGTGAATGCAAAAGACGCCAACGGCAACGTCACCAAAGGCGACGTGGTGATCCAGGACAGCAAAAACTGCATGATCCACGGCAACGGCAAACTGGTGTCGGTGATCGGCCTGGAAAACATCGTCGTGGTCGAAACCAAGGACGCCATGATGATCGCCCACAAGGACAAGGTCCAAGGCGTGAAACAGATGGTCAACACCCTCAACGAACAGGG
The DNA here is from genome assembly GCF_002934665.1 of Pseudomonas laurylsulfatiphila. Classification (GTDB taxonomy): domain Bacteria; phylum Pseudomonadota; class Gammaproteobacteria; order Pseudomonadales; family Pseudomonadaceae; genus Aquipseudomonas; species Aquipseudomonas laurylsulfatiphila. The sequence continues at coordinate 783,833 of NZ_NIRS01000003.1, forward strand.
CCGCAGCGAAACCCAGAACCACTGCGAAGTCTACCGTCCGTGGGGCTCCTACGACTCGGTGGACATGGGCGGCCGCTTCCAGGTCAAGCACATCTCGGTCAAACCGGGCGCCTGCCTGTCGCTGCAGATGCACCACCACCGCGCTGAACACTGGATCGTGGTCAGTGGCACCGCCGAGGTGACCTGTGATGAAAACGTGTTCCTGCTGACCGAGAACCAGTCGACCTACATTCCGATTGCTTCGGTGCATCGCCTGCGTAACCCGGGGAAGATCCCGTTGGAGATCATCGAGGTTCAATCCGGGAGCTATCTGGGTGAAGACGATATCGAGCGGTTTGAGGATATCTACGGGCGCTCGACGCCGGTTGAGCGTGGGGTTGCGGTGAAGACTATCGCGCAGTAAGCCTCTGTAAACCTTGAGCCCCCGATCCACGTGCTGCGTTCCCTATCCGCAGCGGGTGGTTCGGGGGCTTTTTTTGTACTGGTTTTTTGTAGTGCCTCGACTGGCCTCTTCGCGGGCAAGCCCGCTCCCACAGTGGACCGGGTGGAACACAACATTCGTGAACAACCAAAAAACCTGTGGGAGCGGGGTTGCCCGCGAAGGGGCCCCCACAGTCACCGCGAAAATCTCTCCCATCGCCAATCGCACCTACGCTTAGGTAGGATGCACTTCTCTGCTCCCGAGGTTTGCGCGTCATGTTCATCGGCGTCCTGCTGGTCATCACCTGGCTGATCCTGTTGCTGCGCTATCCGGCCAAGGCCTTGCCCGTATCCGTGGCCGCCGCCGTGGGGCTGGGGATCGTCGCGACCTGGGTCATCTGGATGGACCACCGCGAACTCAAGCAACTGCAACGCCTGGAGTTGCGCATCAGCTATGCGCCCGAGCACTGCCCGGCCGACCGACCGCTGAAACTGACGATGAACAATGGCAATGACGTGCCGCTGACTGAGTTGCGCTGGCGGGTGGCGGCCTATGCTCCGGGCGACACGGTGAACCTCGCCGACAACCAATACACCGCACCGCGTTATCGCGGCCCCGGCGAATTGCAGGCCGGTGGCAACTGGGAAGATTGCTTGCCGCTGCCGCCATTGCGCCCTGGCTACCGGCCGGAAACCCTGGAGTTTCGCGCCGAGCGATTGCAGGGTAGTTTTTCCGACTGATCCCTCCCCCCATTTTTTGCACAAGGAATGCGCCATGCCCGTTGCGTTGATTACCGGTTGCTCCAGCGGCATTGGCCGTGCCCTTGCCGATGCGTTCAAGGTCGCCGGCTATGAAGTCTGGGCCAGTGCCCGCAAGGCTGAAGATGTCGCGGCGCTCACCGCTGCGGGCTTCACCGCCGTGCAACTGGATGTCAACGACGCCGTGGCACTCGAAACCTTGAGCGAGCGTATCAACCAGCAAACCGGCGGCCTCGATGTGCTGATCAACAACGCGGGTTATGGCGCCATGGGGCCGCTGCTCGATGGCGGCGTACCGGCCATGCAGCGCCAGTTCGAAACCAATGTGTTCGCCATCGTCGGCGTCACCCGCGCCTTGTTCCCGGTGCTGCGTCGGGCCAAGGGGCTGGTGGTGAATATCGGTAGCGTGTCCGGCGTACTGGTCACGCCATTCGCTGGCGCCTACTGCGCCTCGAAAGCCGCCGTGCATGCCTTGAGCGATGCCTTGCGCATGGAATTGGCGCCCTTCGGCGTGCGGGTCATGGAGGTCCAGCCGGGGGCCATCGCTTCCAGTTTTGCCAAGAATGCCGGGCACGAAGCCGAGCAACTGATCAGTGAACAATCGCCGTGGTTTCCGCTGCGTGAAGGCATACGCGCCCGAGCCAGGGCTTCCCAGGACAGACCGACCCCGGCCAGTGAGTTTGCTGCCGGATTGCTCAAGGCCGCGCAGCAAGCCAAACCGCCACGGCTGATCCGCCTGGGCAATGGCAGCCGCGCGTTGCCGCTGATGGCCAGTTTGCTGCCCAAGGGTTTGCTCGAATCCGGGCTGATGAAGCGGTTCGGGTTGCGTGGGCAGCTCTGAGACCGCGTCGCCGCTATCGCGAGCAGGCTCGCTCCCACATTTGAAATGCGTTCCCCTGTGGGAGCGAGCCTGCTCGCGATGGCGCCGGAACAGACACTGCGAATTTCAGGAATGAGTTGATGACCGACTACACCGAATACTTCGACGAAGTGATCCAGGCCCACGTGGCCATCGAACAATGGCTGGCCGAGGAACGCGACGCGTCCGATCTCGAAAAACTGCTGACGCGTTTTTCGCCGCAATTTTCCATGGTCTCGCCGCTCGGCCGGGTGCTGGATTTTGACGCGCTGAACGAACTGTTCACGCTGGCGGGCGGCAAGAAACTCGGGTTCCGCATCGAGCTCAGCGAGTTGCGTGGCATTGCGTTGTACGACGGCGGCGCCACCGTGAGTTACCGCGAGCAACAGACCGATGCGACCGGGCTGCACTCGGATCGTCGTTCCACGGTTGTGTTCGAGAAGGTAGATGACAGGATTCTTTGGCGGCATTTGCAGGAAACTTTCTGCTGAAACCGAGGGCGATCAACTGTAGGAGCGAGCCTGCTCGCGATGGACGTCAACGATAACGCGTGCATTCTGAATACACGCGGCGTGCTCTGGTTCATCGCGAGCAGGCTCGCTCCTACAGGGGGTTGCATTCCAAAATGTGGGAGCGGCGGTGCGGCGATCCGACTTGCTCACGAAGCAGGCGACTCGGTGTACCGGCTATGCCCCACCCTCCTGCTTCACCACCACCGTACAGGTAATCCCCGCCGCCAACACCACACCCTCAGGCACTTCATCGATGTGAATGCGCACCGGTACCCGTTGCGCCAGGCGTACCCAGTTGAAGGTCGGGTTGACGTCGGCGATCAGTTCGCGGCTCTCCGGGTTGTCGCGGTCGTAGATGCCGCGCGAGATGCTTTCCACATGGCCCTTGAGCACTTCGCCGCTCATCAGTTGCATGTCAGCCTTATCGCCGACGCGCACGCGGGGCAGCTTGGTTTCTTCGAAGAAGCCGTAGACCCAGAACGAGTTCATGTCGACCACGGCCATTTTCGCCTCGCCGATGCGCGCGTAGTCGCCGCGATGCACGTTGAGGTTGGTCACATAACCGTCCACTGCCGCGCGCACTTCAGTGCGCTTGAGGTTGAGTTCGGCGGCCTCCAGTTGCGCCTGGGCCTGCTGGTAATCGGCCAGGGCCGAGTCGGCGAGGTTACTGGCGTCGTCGCGGTTTTCCCGGGAGATCACCAGGTTGTCCATGTCGGCGCGACGATGGGCGTTGACCTTGCGCATCTCCCAGGTCGCCTTGCGCGATGCCACCAGCGATTGCGCCTGTTTCACCGCCAGGCGGTAGTGCTCGGGGTCGATCTGCATCAGCAAATCGCCTTTTTTCACCAGCTGGTTGTCGCGCACCGGTACGTCCACCACTTCGCCGGTGACGTCGGCGGCGACGTTGATGATGTCGGCGCGCACGCGGCCGTCGCGGGTCCACGGCGTGTTCATGTAGTGCTCCCACAAGGAGCGGCCGATCCACAGCGCGAGGGCCAGCACCAGCAGGGTCGCGAGCAGGCTGAAAAACTTTTTCATCAGGGCATTCTCAGTGATAGAGAGTCAACGGTAGACAGACAGCGCCATGGCGCCGAACAGACAGGTAAACAGACTCAGGCGCAGCAACGCCGGGTGCCAGAAAAAGCGGTACAGGTCGAACCCGGACAGGAACCGGTCCAGCGCCCAGGCCAACGCCGCCGCGATAAAGAACATCAGGGTCATGGTCGGCATGTACACGCCGTGGAAAGCGATTTCACGAGGCATGTTCAAGTCCTTGTGGCTGGCTGCTTGCGAAGGCCGCGAGCGGTGATTGCGGATCGAGCAACGAGGTACGGATGAAGTGCAGGTAGCTCTTCACCCGGCGCAACGCCGAGGTATCGAAGTGCGGGGCGAAGGGTTCGTCGGTGGACTGCACACGGCTGATCGCGTGATCGACCGCGATCAGTGCGCGTTCGAGGTTGCTGCTGTTCGGTTGCAGGAACAGCCGCACCAGCGCACGCCCCATCACCCGGATCGCCTGGCGCCACGGCTGGGATTCGGCATAGGCCGGGTGCACCGGCAGAATCGCCTGCTCCTTGCGCAATTCGATGATCGCGTGGCCGACTTCCAGCACCACGAACATCCAGCGCAGCAAGTCCCGCTGCACCTGCGGTTGGCCCGCCGCGAAGCCGTAGGCCTGATGCACCAGGTCGCGGGTGCGGCTTTCGAAACTCGACGCCAGGCCCTTGAGCTTGCCGCTGATGGCGTACACAACCTGACCACGCAGGTCCTGTTCCAGGCGACGCCACAACCAGCGGCTGTTGGGTGGCAGAATGATCGCCCCGGCCGCTGCGCACACCAGCATGCCCATCACCATGGCGATGTAGTCGTTGATGAAGGTGTAGGGGTTGTAGACCGTGAGGTTGTCCGGCACCGAGCCGGTGCTGAAGAAGATCAGCAAGCCCAGGCCGACGCCCACGTATTGCGGCCGCGAGGTCAGGAACGAGCCGAGTACGATCACCGGTGCGAGCATCACGCACAGCAACGGAAATCCATCGATCCACGGGAAAATGAAAAACATTTCGACAAAGCCGATCAGCGCCCCGAGCAATGTCCCGCACGCCATCTGAAAGGCCATGCGCTTGGGATTCGGGGTAGCGGCGGACAGGCCCACGGTCGCGGCGGCAATCAGGGTCATGGTCGCGCCGCTCGGCCAGGCGGTTGCCACCCAGTAGCTGCCCAATACCACCAGAATGAACGCCGCGCGTATCCCCGATGCTGCCGCTGCCATCCAGTTGGTTTGCGGGGTGAACGGCTCGTCCCAACGCTCTCGTTCGTGACTGTGATCAGCCAGTGACGCGTGGGTCTGGGCATAACTGTGCAAGTCGTCGACAAAGCGATAGAGCAGTTCGTAGGCGGTGTGGAAATCCAGTTGCCCGGCCTCGCTCGGATTGCTCTGCTGGAACGTCGCCCGCAGACAGCGCACCCGCGCCGGCAAACCTTCCTTGTAGGCGCTCAGCACCGTGACCAGACGCGCTGCATCGGCGCTGGTCAGGGCGCGGCCGCTGAAGCCGTCGAGCAGCTCGGCGAGGTCCTGCAAGCCGGGTTTGATCGCCTCCACCACCTGGTCCGCCGCGCTGCTGCGCAGGCGTTCGAGCAACTGGTGCAAGGCATTGAAGCGCGTGGTGATGCCCATGAATTCGCTGTTCAGGCGACTGAGCCGGCCATTGCGCCGACGCATGTGCGGGTCTTCGAAAACAGTGACGCTGCGCAAGCCTTCCAGGCCCACGGCTTCGGCGATGAAACGCACGTTGCCAGCCTCGAACGCCTCGCGCTGACTGCGACCGCGCAAGCCGTCGGTGACGAACAGGGCGAACACGCCGAAGCGCTGGTACAAGGCATTGCGCATCGCCGCGCTGGCCGATTGCGGCAGGATCGCCGCACTGACCAGGGTCGAACAGAGAATGCCCAACGAGATCTCCAGCACTCGCCAGACCGCCGCCATGAACGCGCCATCCGGATGGGCCAGCGCGGGCAAGCCGACCATCGCGGCGGTGTACCCGGCGAGGACAAATCCATAGGCGCGGAAGTTGCGGCAACGCGCGGCACCGGCCGTGCAGATACCGACCCAGATCGCCAGCGAACCGAGGAACAGCTCAGTGTTCTGCGCAAACAGGGCGATCAGCGCAACCATCACCGCCGACCCGGCCAGGGTGCCGAGAAACCGATAGAAACTCTTGGCGAACACCTGGCCGCTCTGCGGCTGCATGACGATGAATACGGTGATCATCGCCGTGCGCGGTTGCGGCAGCTCCAGGCGCATGGCCAGCCAAAGCGTCAGGAATGCCGCGAACAGCACCTTAAAGATGTAGACCCAGGTCACGCCGTCGCTGCGCGCCCAGTCGAAGAAACCCCGGCGCCATTCAAGGGAGTAGAGCCAGCGCAAGGGTGCGGGCAAGGGAGTCATCAAATCCTGCTCAATAAATTCCAGTGAAAACCGGAACCTGTGGGAGCGAGCCTGCTCGCGAAGAGGGAGTGTCAGGCAGCATAAATGTCGTCTGAAACTCCGCCTTCGCGAGCAAGCCCGCTCCCACAGGTTTTGTGTTCAACGCAAAAGGCTCGGGGTTTTCGGCGCCTGGGTCTGGCTGTCGTTCGGTACGTCGTTGCCGGCACCCAAACCACCGCCCAACGCCGTCACCAATTCGGCATGGGCACTCAAACGCGCCGCCTGGACCTGCTGCTGCACTTGCTGCTGCTTGAACAGCAGAGTCTGGGCGTTGAGCACGTTGAGGTAGTCGGTCAGGCCACGCTGGTAGGCGATCATCGCGATGTCGTAGGTCTTCTGCGCGGTGGCCACCGACTCGGCGGCGAAAGCCTGTTGCTTGTCCATGGACTCGCGGCGGATCAACTGGTCGGAGATGTTCTTCAGGGCATTGACCAGGGTCTGGTTGTACTTGGCCACGGCCATGTCATACCCGGCCGAAGCTTCGCCCAACTCGGCACGCAAACGCCCGCCATCGAAAATCGGCAACGAAATCGCCGGACCCACGCTGTAGTTGAGCTTCTTGCCGGTCAGGAACTCCAGGGCCCCGCCGCCGGTTGCCATATAGCCGAGGCTGCCGACCAGATCGACGTTGGGATAAAACCCGGCATGGGCGACATCGATGCCCCGCGCCTGCGCCGCCACTTGCCAGCGACTGGCGACCACGTCCGGGCGCTGGCCGAGCAATTGCGCCGGCAGCGACGACGGCAGTTTCAGTGGCGCCCCCAGCGACAGCGTTGGCCGCTGCAGCTGCGCGCCTTCACCCGGCCCCTTGCCGGCGAGGGCGGCGAGCTGGTTTCGGCTCAAGGCAATTTCTTCGTCGAGGGCATCGAGCTGGCGATGGGTTTCCGGCAGCGGCGTCTCGGCCTGGCTGACTTCGAAATGGGTGCCGATACCGCCCTTCAAACGCTTCTGCGCCAGCTCGAGGATCTGCTGTTGCTGCTTCAAGGTGGCATCAACGATGTCCCGTTGCGCGTAATGCAGCGAGAGTTCGATGTAGACACGCACGATGTTGTCCTGCAATTCGAGCTGGGCTTGTCGCGCTTCGGCGACGGTCATGTGCGCCATGTCCACGGCACGCTCGGTGGCATTGCTTTCACGGCCCCAGAGGTCGAGGGCATAACTGAAACCCAGCGCCGCGTTGTTGTCCCAGGTGGTGCTGTTGGCTAGCTCGCCGGGGCCATAGAACTGGTCGGTAGGCCAGTTGTGACGCTTGAGGGTGGCATCGCCATTGATCTGCAGCGACTCGGCCGCTTCGGCCACGCCGGCCATGGATTTGGCCTGACGCACCCGGGCGGCGGCCATGGCCAGGGTCGGGCTGCCTTGCAGGGCGAGGTCGATCCAGCGATTCAGTTGCGGGTCGCCATAGGCTTGCCACCATTGCGCGGTAGGCCAGTGCGCATCTTGCGCGGCGCTCTGGATTGCTGCGTCGGTAGCCAGTGAATTGGCCTCCAGCGCCTTGCCCTGCGGGGCAATACCTCCGGTTCCGATGCAGCCGCTGATTGCCAGGGTTAAAGCCAAAACACTGAGCGGCTGAAGCGCTCTGCTGATGCGACGCGGCACTGCTGCGATTTCCTGAGGTGGAGAGATGTTCTGTGCGTAGGAGCTGCCGAAGGCTGCGATCTTTTGATCTTGCTCTTGAAAACAAACATCAAAAGATCGCAGCCTTCGGCAGCTCCTACAGAGGTGAGCACAATTCTATGGGGCGGCCTGAAGGGCGATAAGCTGGGATTCCTGTGAATCTTTGTTACCGTTAACGCGATAATCCGTAAGTCGATCTTTAGTCGCCTGTAAATAAACAGAAACTTCGTGTCACAATTTGTCATTCGACGAGAGAGCACCCCATGGACACTTTGCAAAACATGCGCGCCTTCAGTTACGTGGCCGAAGCCGGCAGCTTCACCGCCGCCGCCGTGCAACTGGACACCACCACGGCCAACGTCTCGCGCGCGGTCTCCAACCTGGAAGCCCACCTGCAAACCCGCCTGCTCAACCGAACGACCCGCCGCATCGCCCTGACCGAAGCCGGCAAGCGTTACCTGTTGCGCTGCGAGCAGATCCTGGCCTACGTCGAAGAAGCCGAAGCCGAGGCCAGCGACGCCCACGCCCGCCCGGCCGGGCAACTGAAAGTCCACACCATGACCGGCATCGGCCAGCACTTCGTGATCGACGCCATCGCCCGCTACCGCAAGACCCACCCGGACGTAACCTTCGACCTGACCATGGCCAACCGCGTGCCGGACCTGCTCGACGAGGGTTACGACGTGTCCATCGTCCTCGCCCGCGAACTGCCGGACTCGGGTTTCGTCTCCCAGCGCCTGGGCATCACCTACAGCATCGTTTGCGCCTCGCCGGCCTACGTCAAAGCCAACGGCTGCGCACAAAAACCCAGCGACCTGCTCAACCACGCCTGTCTGCGCCTGGTCAGCCCGGTGATCCCACTGGAAAAATGGGCCTTCGACGGTCCTGACGGCCAGGAAATGGTCACCATCAACAGCTCACCGTTTCTGGTGAACTCCGCCGACGCGATGAAATCCGCGATCATCAGCGGCATGGGTGTTGGCGTCCTGCCGCTGTACGCCGCCATTGAAGGCCTGCGCAACGGCACGCTGGTGAGGGTGATGCCCAAATACCGCTCGCAGGAACTGAACCTGTATGCGATCTACCCTTCGCGCCAGTACCTGGATGCGAAGATCAAGACCTGGGTCGAGTATTTGCGTGGATCGCTGCCGGAATTGCTGGCGGCGCATCAGGCGGAACTGGCGGCGTATGAATTGAGCGGGAGTCTGGGTGGGGTTCGGGTGGCGAATTGAGCCAAATCCTTACCCTGTAGGACCTGCCACAGGCTGCGATCTTTTGACTTTGATTTTTCAAGATCAAAAGATCGCAGCCTGCGGCAGCTCCTACAGGGGGAGTGCGTTTTAGCCGAAGAGCAGATTCGCCCCCACAGTGGGTCGGCGTACACAGACGCTCTTCACCACTCAACAGGCCGAGCGTTAGCTCGCCTGCAGCTCTTGATCTTGATCCACCCGCCCCCTCGGAAGGCTGAGTGGAGGTGTTCATCCGGGGGTGGGCGCGCAGCGCCGTTCGGCGAAGCCGAACACATCGAGAGGAGGTCGAAGCGAAGCCGACCGGAGGCGATGCCCCCGGATGAATACCGGAGCGAAGGAACCCCGAGCCTAAGCGAGGGGCCGTACGTTCGGGGCGAGCGCTTTTTTTGCTTACTTTTTTTGAGGCGTTTGTTAAAAAAAGTGAGTCGCCGTCAGGGCGAAACCATAGGTGGCCGTTACCGAAGAAACGGATATGTACACAGTCAACCAACAACATGGTCGGCCCAGAGGCCGCCAAGCCCCCAAAGCTGACAGCGCCGTCAGTTACCCGTCACCCTCCTGACCGCCAAACAGGTTTATAAAGGAAACTACCCTTCGACCAAAAACCCAGCCCCGGCGCCCCACTCGCATGCGAATCCAGAAAAACCCCGCCCTGCTCGTCGCCCTTCTGATCGTCCTGGCAGCGCTGGGCCTGTGGTACGCCACCCAACCGGTCAAGACCAAACTCGCCACCCCCACTGCCATCCCAGTGCGCGTGGTCGCCGTCGCCGAAAAAGACGTGCCACGCTACGTCAGCGGCATCGGTTCGGTGCTGTCCCTGCACAGCGTCGTGGTCCGCCCGCAAATCGACGGCATCCTCACCAAAATCATGGTCAAGGAAGGCCAACTGGTGAAAAAAGACGACCTGCTGGCCACCATCGACGACCGCTCGATCCGCGCCAGCCTCGACCAGGCCCGGGCACAGCTGGGCGAAAGCCAGGCGCAACTGCAAGTGGCGCTGGTCAACCTTAAACGCTACAAACTGCTGAGCGTTGACGACGGTGTTTCCAAGCAGACCTACGACCAGCAACAGGCGCTGGTGAACCAACTCAAAGCCACCGTCCAAGGCAATCAGGCTTCAATCGACGCAGCTCAGGTACAACTTTCCTACACACAGATTCGCTCCCCAGTGACAGGCCGCGTCGGCATTCGCACCGTGGATGAAGGCAACTTCCTGCGCATGACCGACACCCAGGGCCTGTTCACCGTGACCCAGATCGAGCCGATCGCCGTGGAGTTCTCCCTGCCGCAGCAAATGCTGCCGACCTTGCAGGGCCTGATCAACGATCCACAGCACGCCCGGGTCAAGGCCTACATCGGAGCTGACACCGACGGCGAAACCGGCAACCTGCTCGGCGAAGGTCACCTGACCCTGATCGACAACCAGATCAATGCCAACACTGGCACCATCCGCGCCAAGGCCGAGTTCGACAATCCGGGGCAGAAGCTGTGGCCGGGTCTGCTGGTAACGGTAAAGATTCAGACAGCCCTGGATAAAGATGCGCTGGTAGTGCCGCCGACGGTCGTACAACGCGGCCTCGATCAGCACTTCGTGTACCGGGTCAATGGTGACAAGGTCGAAGCCGTCCAGGTGCAAATGGTCTATCAAGGCAGCGGCCAGGACATCATCAAGGGCGTGAAACCGGGTGATGTACTGGTCAGCGATGGTCAGTCGCGGCTCAAACCGGGGTCGACGGTGCAGGTGATGACCGAGCCGCCGCAAGTGGTGCAATCGGAGACAGCACAATGAAGGGCCATGGTTCGGTATCCGCCTGGTGCATCGACCACCCGGTGGCCACGATCCTGCTGACGTTCGCCCTGGTGCTGCTGGGCGTCATCGCGTTTCCGCGCCTGCCGGTAGCGCCGTTGCCGGAGGCAGAATTCCCGACCATCCAGGTAGCCGCGCAATTGCCCGGCGCCAGCCCGGAAACCATGGCGTCCTCGGTGGCCACGCCCCTTGAGGTGCAATTCAGTGCCATTCCCGGCGTGACCCAGATGACCTCGAGCAGTGCACTGGGCTCGACCAACCTGACCCTGCAATTCACCCTCGACAAGAGTATCGACACCGCCGCCCAGGAAGTGCAGGCGGCGATCAATACGGCCGCGGGCAAGCTGCCCAAGGACATGCCGAACCTGCCGACCTGGCGCAAGGTCAACCCGGCCGACAGCCCGGTGCTGATCCTCAGCGTCAACTCCTCGCTGATGCCCGGCCCGGAGCTCAGCGACCTGACGGAAACCCTGTTGTCCCGTCAGCTGAGTCAGGTCGACGGTGTAGGCCAGGTCGCCATTACCGGTCAGCAGCGTCCGGCGATCCGCGTCCAGGTTTCGGCAGACAAACTCGCGGCCATCGGCCTGACCCTCGCCGACATCCGCCTGGCGATCCAGCAGACCAGCCTCAACCTGGCCAAGGGGGCGCTGTACGGGGAGTCGAACATCTCGACCCTGTCCACCAACGACCAGTTGTTCCACCCGGAGGACTACAGCCAGCTGATTGTTTCCTACAAGGACGGCGCACCGGTTCATCTGCGCGATGTCGCCAAAGTCGTCAACGGTTCGGAAGATGCCTACGTCCAGGCTTGGGCGGGCTCGCAACCAGGGGTGAACCTGGTGATCTTCCGCCAGCCGGGCGCCAACATCGTCGAAACCGTGGACCGCATCCAGGCCGCCTTGCCGGCGCTGGAAGCGATGCTCCCCGCCTCGGTGCAGGTCAAGGTGCTGATCGACCGGACCCAGACCATTCGCGCGTCCCTGCATGAAGTCGAAATCACCCTGCTGATCGCGATCATGCTGGTGGTGGCGGTGATGGCGCTGTTCCTGCGCCAGTTGTCGGCGACCCTGATTGTGTCGGCGGTACTGGGGGTTTCGCTGGTCGCCAGTTTTGCGCTGATGTACGTCATGGGCTTCAGCCTGAACAACCTGACGCTGGTGGCGATCGTGGTGGCCGTGGGCTTTGTGGTCGACGATGCGATCGTGGTGGTGGAAAACATTCACCGGCACCTGGAGGCCGGCGACGGCATGCGCGAAGCGGCGATCAAGGGCGCTGGCGAGATTGGTTTCACCGTGGTGTCGATCAGCTTTTCGCTGGTGGCGGCGTTCATTCCGTTGCTGTTCATGGGGGGCGTGGTCGGGCGACTGTTCAAGGAGTTCGCCCTGACCGCCACCTCGACCATCATGATTTCGGTGGTGGTGTCGCTGACCCTGGCGCCAACCCTGGCCGCGCTGTTCATGCGCGCGCCGTTGCATCATGCCCACGACAAACCGGGCTTTGGTGAGCGTCTGTTGGCCTGGTACGAAAAAGGCCTGCGCCGCGCCCTCGCCCATCAGAAAACGATGATCTGCGTGTTCGCTTTGTCGCTGGGTCTGGCCGTCGCCGGATACATCTTCATTCCTAAAGGCTTCTTCCCGATCCAGGACACCGGCTTCGTCCTCGGCACCACCGAAGCCGCTGCTGACATTTCCTACGGCGACATGGTGAAAAAACACCTCGCCATGGCGGAAATCATCGCCGCCGACCCTGCCGTGGAAACGTTCTCGCACTCGGTCGGTGTCTCCGGCAGCAACCAGACCATCGCCAACGGCCGCTTCTGGATCACCCTGAAAAAACGCAGCGACCGCGATGTCTCGGCCAGTCAGTTCATCGACCGGATTCGTCCGCAACTGATGAAAGTACCGGGCATCGTCCTGTACCTGCGCGCCGGCCAGGACATCAACCTCAGTTCAGGCCCGAGCCGCGCCCAGTATCAATATGTGCTCAAGAGCAACGATGGTCCGACCCTGAGCACCTGGACCCAGCGCCTGACGGAAAAACTGCGCGCCACCCCGGCCTTCCGCGATATTTCCAACGATTTGCAACTGGGCGGCAGCATCACCCACATCAGCATCGACCGCAGCGCCGCGGCGCGTTTCGGCCTGACCGCCAGCGACGTCGACGAAGCCCTGTACGATGCCTTCGGCCAGCGCCAGATCAATGAATTCCAGACCCAGGTCAACCAGTACAACGTGATCCTGGAGCTGGACACCCAGCAACGCGGCAAAGCCGAAAGCCTCAACTATTTCTACCTGCGCTCGCCCCTGAGCGGGGAAATGGTACCGCTGTCGGCCCTGGCCAGGTTCGATGCGCCAACCATCGGCCCACTGTCCATTGCCCATGACGGCATGTTCCCGGCCGCCAACCTGTCGTTCAACCTGGCGCCCGGCGTGGCGTTGGGCGATGCGGTGATCATGCTCGACCAGGCCAAGGCCGACATCGGCATGCCAACCACCATCAGCGGTAATTTCCAGGGCGCGGCCCAGGCGTTCCAGAGTTCGCTGGCCAGCCAGCCGTGGTTGATCCTGGCGGCGCTGGTGGCGGTGTACATCATTCTCGGCGTGCTCTACGAGAGCTTCGTGCATCCACTGACTATCATTTCGACCTTGCCTTCGGCGGGCCTCGGCGCAGTGATCATGCTGTGGATCTGCGGCCAGGACTTTTCGATCATGGCCTTGATCGGCCTGGTGCTGTTGATCGGTATCGTCAAGAAAAACGGCATCCTGATGATCGACTTCGCCCTCGAAGCGCAGCGCAATGGCGGACTGTCACCTGAAGAAGCGATCTTCAAGGCCTGCATCACGCGGTTCCGGCCGATCATCATGACCACCCTCGCCGCCCTGCTTGGCGCGCTGCCGCTGATGCTCGGCTACGGCACCGGCGCCGAGTTGCGCCAACCCCTGGGGATCGCGGTAGTCGGCGGCCTGCTGGTGAGCCAGGCGCTGACGCTGTTCACCACGCCGGTCATATACTTGTGGCTGGAGCGGTTATTTCATAGGCACACTCTCTCACCAGCACCTCCGCCAGTACCGGCGCTGGCGACCACAGACTGAGGCGGGGTCATGCGCGTCCTGATTATCGAAGACGAAGAAAAAACCGCGGACTATCTGCACCGCGGCCTGACGGAACAGGGTTACACTGTGGACCTGGCGCGGGATGGGGTCGAAGGCCTGCATCTGGCGCTGGAGAGCGACTACGCGGTGATCGTCCTCGACGTGATGTTGCCGGGCCTCGACGGCTTCGGCGTGTTGCGCGCCTTGCGTGCGCGCAAGCAAACCCCGGTGATCATGCTCACCGCCCGCGAACGTGTGGAAGATCGCATCAGGGGCCTGCGTGACGGCGCCGATGATTACCTGGGCAAACCGTTTTCCTTCCTTGAGCTGGTGGCACGCCTGCAAGCGCTGACCCGGCGCAGCGGCGGTCATGAACCGGTGCAAGTGAGCATCGCCGACCTGTGGATAGATTTGATCAGCCGCAAGGCGACCCGGGGTGGCGCACGGCTGGACCTGACCGCCAAGGAGTTCTCGCTGCTCAGCGTATTGGCGCGCCGCCAAGGTGAAATCCTCTCGAAAACCGCCATTGCCGAGATGGTCTGGGACATCAATTTCGACAGCGACGCCAACGTCGTCGAAGTCGCGATCAAACGCCTGCGGGCCAAGCTCGACGGACCCTTCGAAGAGAAACTGCTGCACACCATTCGTGGCATGGGTTATGTGCTGGAGAGCCGTGGTGTCCAGTAACAGCATTGCCTTGCGCCTGAGCGGGATGTTCACACTGGTGGCGCTGCTGGTGTTCCTGTTGATCGGCTGGGCCTTGTACCAGCAGGTCGACAAAGGCCTGGGCCTGTTGCCCGAAGCCGAGCTGGATGCGCGCTACAGCGTGCTCGAATCCACGGTCGGCCGTTACGGCACGCCTGAGCATTGGGTGAAGATCAACAACAAGCTCAATCTGCTGAGCGAAGAAGACAAGCGCATCAGCTTCTGGATCATCAGCGGCGATCCGCATTACGAATACGGCAACCTGTCCCCGCAGATCCGCACCTTTGCCCAAGGGCCACTGGGCATGCGCGACATGCAACTGCCGGACCACCCCTATCCGCTGAAAGTGCTGGTCAGCGAATTCCCGGCCAAGGACCAGCGCCCACCGCTGCGCTTCATGATCGCCATCGACACCGAGACGTTTTTCCAGACCCAGCATCAACTGTTGATTGCGCTGATCAGCCTGGCGATTGTCGGTGTGTTGCTGGCTTCGGCACTGGGTTATTGGGTGGCGCGGATCGGCCTCAAGCCGCTGATCAAACTGTCCCAGGAAGCCCGGCGCCTGGCTCCGCCGTTGCGCTCGGGGCGCTTGCGATTGTCACCGTTGCCGCCGGAACTCGATCAGTTCGTCAGCTCGTTCAACTCGACCCTGGAACGGGTCGAGCAGGCTTACTCACGCCTTGAATCCTTCAATGCCGACGTCGCCCACGAACTGCGCTCGCCACTGACCAACCTGATCGGCCAGACCCAGGTCGCCTTGACCCGCGGACGCTCCGCCGAGCATTACTTCGAAGTGCTGCAATCGAATCTCGAAGAGCTTGAGCGGCTGCGTTCGATCATCAACGACATGCTGTTCCTGGCCAGTGCCGATCAGGGCAGCAAGGCAACCAGATTGACGTCCACGTCGCTGGCCGATGAGGTGGCCACGACCCTGGAATACCTGGACTTCATTCTTGAGGACGCTCAGGTCCAGGTAGAGGTCAGTGGTGACGCGCAAGTGAGCATCGAGATCGCCCATCTGCGCCGGGCGTTGATCAATCTGCTGAACAACGCGGTGCAGCACACCGCGCCCGGTCAGGTGATTGAAGTGCACATTGAAGCCGCAGAACATCAGGTCAGCATCGGCGTCGCCAACCCCGGCTCACCGATTGCCCGCGAACATCTGCCACGGCTGTTCGAGCGTTTCTACCGGGTCGATGCATCGCGCAGCAACAGCGGCCACAACCATGGCCTTGGGCTGGCCATCGTCAAGGCGATTGCGTTGATGCATGGCGGCGATGTGTTCGTGCGCAGTGACCATGGGATGAATACGTTCGGGATTCATCTTCCTGTCTGACCCCCTCTTCCTTTGTGGGAGCGAGCTTGCTCGCGATGCAAGCGACTCGGTGCAACTTCTGAACCGAGGTGATGCTATCGCGAGCAAGCTCGCTCCCACATTGGTTCCGGGTTGAACACAAGTGCGCGACCAACCAACTGTTGCCATAACAGCAACAGTCCTTTCATGAATCCGCTCTTTTTCCCCTCGCTCAAGATCCTTATCTTTGCCCGCACCAAACAGCACTTGCCAAGCAAGAAGGTTTTAAAGATGTCCAACAGTATGGGTATTGCCAGCGCTTTCGTTTTGTCCTCTTTGTTCCTGTCGCCATTGGCGATGGCGGAAGAATCGCAGACTTTCGTCGCACAGAACGCCGCACGCGCTGCAGCGTTCCAAGAGCAGCAGATCGAGATGACGGCCAAGGCTGCGCAAGACGCCCAAGCCCCGCAAGCCTCGACCACTCAGGCCCTGCCACAGGTCGAGAAGGACAGCTGATCTGCACCGCTTACTCCTGCTTCCCACGACACTTTTCATCGGCTCTTCCCTTTGAAAAGTTGTCTGCAAAGCCGCTGCTTTCAGCGGCTTTTTTTATCGCGGCGAGTCAACTTTCATTGCAATTTTCGCAACGACAAACGCTGACGCCTACATCATTGATCAATCGTTAGAGCAACAAGCACGATTCCCCCGGCTGCGACGCTAATGCAACTACGCTTACAGCGTCCCTTTAGCAGACGTCAGCCCTATGACCGCAAGCCGAACCCCACATTTTCAAGGCCCGTCCGGGCGACCCGAGATCATGGTGATCTTCGGCAGCACCCTGACGGTCATCTCGATCCTGTGCATCGTCACTTTTCTGCTGATCCGCGAACACGCCAACGCTCAGCAGACCGCCACACGCAGCGCGACCACCATTGCGCAACTGATCGATGCCGATGTCCTGCGTACGGTCGAGCTCTATGATCTGACCTTGCAGGGCCTGATCGCCGCCGCCCAACGGGACGACCTGAAACAGGTTTCGCCGCAGATTCGTCATCTGGCGCTGTTCGACCGCTCCACCACCGCGCGCTACAAGGGCGACATCCTGCTGCTGGACAAACACGGCGACGTGCTGGCCGACTCATCGTTGATCGAACCGAAACCGGGTAACTTCGCTGACCGCGATTATTTCCTGGCCCATGTCTTCAATCGTGACACCGGCATGTTTATCAGCCGACCGTTCAAGCCGCGCTGCGACTGCGATGACAGCGACGAATGGCGCATCAGTTTCAGCCGGCGCATTTCCTCGCCCACAGGGGAGTTTCTGGGGGTCGCGGTCGCCTCGATGCGCATGAGCTACTTCGATCAGTTGTTCAACAGCCTCGACATCGGCACCGGCAGCACCCTGGGCATCATCGACAATGACGGGATCCTCTTGGCGCAGAAGCCGTACCGGGAACCGAACTCCATCGGCAAAAGCTTCTCCAGCCGCCCCAACGTCGTACGCATGCTGCAGGAGCGCAATGGCACCTTCGAAAGCGTGTCGAGCGTCGACCATCAACGGCGCTTGTACACCTTTACCCGGGTCGGCAACCTGCCGCTGACTGTCATCGTGGCCCTTTCTCTGGATGAGGTGTTCGCCACCTGGAGCCGTACGGCCTATGTGATCAGCGGTGCTACCGGGGTTTTGTGCATCGGTTTGCTGTGGTTGACCTGGCTGCTCTGCCGCGAGTTGCGCCTGCGCCAGAATGCCGAGCAGGAATTGTCGCAACTGGCGGCCACCGATGCCTTGACCGGCGTGGCCAACCGCCGATCCCTTGATCAGACCCTGCGCCATGAATGGTTTCGCGCGCAGCGCAGTGGCAAGCCGTTGTCGTTGCTGATGATCGATGCCGATCACTTCAAGGCCTTCAATGACCGGCACGGGCATCAGGCCGGCGACGAAGCGTTACGGGCCTTGGCCGAGGTCATCAGTGCCAATGTCCATCGCCCCACAGACCTGGTGGCGCGCTACGGAGGCGAAGAGTTTTCGGTGGTCCTGGCCGAAACAGGCAGTGATGGTGCACGGCAGATTGCCGAACATATTCGTGAGGCTGTGCAAAAACTGCCACTGGTCGACGCCGGTGAGCAACCGATGAGCGTGAGTATCGGTATTGCCACCTGGACGGCGGCCAGCGAAATCACCCTGGAACAGTTGCTGTTCAGTGCGGACAAGGCGCTGTATCAGGCCAAGGAGAGGGGGCGGAACCGGGTTGTTTGTGCTGCCTGAAAACAGATCGCAGCCTGCGGCAGCTCCTACATTTGGAATGCACTTCCCTGTAGGAGCTGCCGCAGGCTGCGATCTTTGCACTTTTCGGCCGGCATAAAAAAAGGCCACCCGAAGGTAGCCTTTAAAAAACTAGAGAGGTTTTTTGCTTACACGGCCGCAACCGGGCGCATGTAAGAGATCGGTGCAGTGCTGGCGTCTTCGAACGTCACGACTTCCCAGGCATCTGTCTGCTCAATCAACTTGCGCAGCAGCTGGTTGTTCAGTGCATGGCCGGACTTGAAGCCCTTGAACTCACCAATCAGGCTATTGCCCAGCAGGTAGAGGTCACCAATTGCATCGAGGATCTTGTGCTTCACGAATTCGTCTTCATAACGAAGACCGTCTTCGTTCAGTACGCCATCGGCGTCGACCACAATAGCGTTTTCAACACTGCCGCCGAGTGCGAGGTTGTGCTTGCGCAGGTACTCGATGTCACTCATGAAACCAAAGGTACGGGCGCGGCTGACTTCTTTTACGAACGAAGTGCTGGAAAAATCCACGCTTGCACTTTGGGTGCGGTCACGGAAAACCGGGTGATCGAAATCGATCTCGAAGCTCACTTTGAACCCTTCGAAAGGGACGAAAGTAGCGCGCTTGTCGCCATCTTCCACTGTCACTTCACGCAGGATGCGGATGAACTTCTTGGCGGCGTCCTGTTCTTCCAGGCCAGCCGATTGAATCAGGAATACGAAAGGTCCAGCGCTACCATCCATGATCGGGACTTCGGACGCGGAGAGCTCGACGTAGGCGTTATCGATGCCCAGGCCTGCCATGGCCGAGAGCAAGTGCTCTACCGTGTCCACTTTGACGTCACCATTAACGAGCGTGGTCGACATAGTGGTTTCACCGACGTTTTCCGCGCGGGCAGGAATCTGCACCACGGGATCGAGGTCGGCGCGACAAAACACAATGCCAGTGTCGACAGGCGCTGGCTTGAGGGTCAGATAGACCTTCTCCCCGGAGTGCAGGCCGACACCTGTGGCACGGATAATATTCTTCAGGGTGCGTTGTTTAATCATGGCATGGGCCGCTTCAGCGCAAATTGCGAACTGGTATCAACAAAGGCTGGCGATGATAGCAGACCACGCCTTTGCTGAACACCAATCACCTTCATAGCCCTGATACATTTCATCAATCGGCCTGACGACGCAGGAAAGCCGGGATGTCCAGGTAGTCCAGGTCATCTTGCGGATTCATCTTCGCGGCAGTCGCAGCTCCGGCCTGGGCCTGGTTGCGCATGACGGTCGGACGGTCCAGGTCACGGTAGTTCACCGCTGGAGCTTCCTGACGAACAGGGGCCTGTTGTTGTGGCTGTGCAGCCATCGAAGTGTGAACGGTATTGTCGATGACCTTCACAGGCTTCTCGATTTTAGCGCCCAGACCGGTTGCAACGACAGTCACGTGCAGCTCGTCACGCATGTCCGGATCGATAACGGTACCGACCTTGACCATCGCGTGTTCCGAAGCGAATGCCTCGATGATGCTACCCACGTCGGAGTATTCGCCCAGAGACAGATCCGGACCGGCGGTAATGTTTACCAGGATGCCGCGAGCGCCTTGCAGGTTCACGTCTTCCAGCAGCGGGTTGCGAATGGCCGCTTCGGTGGCCTCGCGTGCACGGTTCGGACCGCTGGCGCAGCCAGTGCCCATCATCGCCATGCCCATTTCGCTCATCACGGTACGCACGTCGGCGAAGTCGACGTTGATCATGCCCGGACGCTTGATGATGTCGGAGATACCGCGAACGGCACCGGCCAGTACATCGTCAGCCTTGGCGAAAGCCGACAGCAGGCTGGCGTCTTTACCGAGGATGGTCAGCAGCTTCTCGTTGGGAATGGTGATCAACGAGTCGACGCTTTCGGAGAGCATGCGGATGCCTTCGTCGGCGATCTGCATACGCTTGCGGCCTTCGAACGGGAACGGACGGGTCACCACCGCAACGGTGAGGATGCCCATTTCCTTGGCCACTTCGGCGATGATCGGCGCAGCACCGGTACCGGTACCACCGCCCATGCCAGTGGTGATGAACACCATGTTGGTGCCCTGCAGGACTTCGGCAATGCGCTCACGGTCTTCCAGAGCGGCTTGACGGCCGACTTCAGGGTTGGCGCCAGCGCCCAGGCCCTTGGTCACGCCGGTGCCCAGTTGCAGGATGGTACGCGCGCCGATGTTTTTCAGCGCTTGAGCATCGGTGTTGGCGCAGATGAACTCGACGCCTTCGATGTTGCTCTTGACCATGTGGTTGACAGCGTTGCCGCCGCCACCGCCGACACCGATAACTTTGATTACCGGGCTTGCGGGGATGTTGTCTACGAGTTCGAACATTTTCCCTCTCCTTTACATTCTCTAGTTTTTTCGCCTACTGCGTGCTTCGGTGTAACGGTGTTGCGGTAAATCTTCAGAAATTGCCCTGGACCCACTTCTTCAGGCGGTCCAGCAGCGGAGCCTGTGGCTCTTCGTTGCTGTAGCTGTCGCGGCTGCCGATGCCCGAGAACGAGATGCCGTCGGACTGCTTCTGCAGGCCGTACATCAACAGGCCGACGCCGGTGGAATAGATCGGGTTGCGTACCACGTCATCCAGACCTTTCACGCCATGCGGCACGCCCAGGCGCACCGGCATGTGGAAGATTTCCTCGGCCAGTTCAGTGGCACCTTCCATCTTCGCGGTACCGCCGGTCAGCACGATGCCGGCCGGGATCAGGTCTTCGTAGCCGCTGCGGCGCAGTTCGGCCTGGATCAGCGTGAACAGTTCGTCGTAGCGCGGCTCGACCACTTCGGCCAGGGCCTGGCGGGACAGTTCGCGTGGCGGACGGTCGCCAACGCTTGGCACCTTGATGGTTTCACCGGCACCGGCCAGTTTGGCCAGGGCGCAGGCGTAGCGAATCTTGATTTCTTCGGCGTACTGGGTCGGAGTGCGCAACGCCATGGCGATGTCGTTGGTCACCTGGTCGCCAGCAATCGGGATGACCGCGGTGTGACGAATCGCACCCTCGGTGAAGATCGCGATGTCGGTGGTACCGCCACCGATGTCCACCAGGCACACGCCCAGCTCTTTCTCGTCGTCGGTCAGTACCGAATACGCGGAAGCCAGTTGCTCGAGAATGATGTCGTCGATTTCCAGGCCGCAGCGACGCACGCATTTTTCAATGTTCTGTGCGGCATTGACGGCGCAGGTGACCACGTGGACCTTGGCTTCCAGACGCACGCCGGACATGCCCAGCGGCTCGCGGACGCCTTCCTGGTTATCGATCACGTAGTCTTGCGGCAAGGTGTGCAGCACGCGCTGGTCAGCCGGGATCGCCACGGCCTGGGCAGCGTCGAGCACGCGCTCGAGGTCGGCCGAGCTGACTTCGCGATCACGAATCGCCACGATACCGTGGGAGTTCAGGCTGCGGATGTGATTGCCGGCCACGCCGACGAATGCCGAGTGAATGCGGCAACCGGCCATCAACTGCGCTTCTTCGATGGCGCGCTGGATCGATTGCACGGTGGATTCGATATTCACCACCACGCCTTTTTTCAGGCCACGGGACGGATGGGTACCGATCCCGACGATTTCCAGCGTGCCGTCGTCCGCGACCTCGCCTACCAGCGCCACCACCTTGGAGGTGCCGATATCGAGACCGACGATCATTTTGCCGCTTTGCACGTTTGCCATGGGTCCTGCCTCTTCTTAATTCTTCGCGACAGCGGGTTGGGCTGCCGTGGGCGCTACAGGTTCCCGCCAGCCAACAGCGAGGCCGTTGGCGTAGCGCAGATCGATGCGCGCAATGTTCGTAATCTGTTCTTTGAGCGTCTTGTCATAGATGGCGATGAAGCGGCGCATCTTTTCCACCAGGTTGCCGCGTCCGAGCAGCAGTTCGATCCCCGGGCCGGCACTGCCGGGTCCGGTGGTCAGGAACCAGCTGCCGCGTTCACGCAACTCCAGGCGCGCAATCGAGAAGCCCAGAGGCCGGAGCATCTGACTCAGCACCTGGTACTGCTGCATCACCTGCTGCTGGGCCCGCTGTGGGCCGAACAGTTGAGGCAAGTGTTCGTAGTTCGCCAGCTCGCGCGGGGTGAAGGCCTGGCCCTGGTTGTTCAACAGCGACTCGTCGCCCCAACGGGCCACCGGCAGTTGTTCTTCCAGGCGGATCACCACTTGATCCGGCCACACCCTGCGCACTTCGGCGTGGGCAATCCATGGCATCGTTTCAAGCTCGGTACGCATGCTCTCCAGGTCGATGGTGAAGAAGCTCGACGCCACGTACGGGGCGATCCGCTGCTGCACCGCTTGCTGGCTGATGTAACTCAGGTCGCCCTGCACGTTGATTTTGGTGATCGGCCGGTCGGCATACGGCAACAAGCGTGTCGCGCCTTCATAAGTACCGAACCCCAAGGCCACCAGCAGCACCGGCCAGAACAACGCTTTGAGAAAACCGAAGTTGGCTTTCGGCAGGCGCGCGGACATCGGCTCTTTGGCCACCATTCGGCTGGCACCCCGTGGCACCGGCTTGCGGCCGGGTGCGGGAGGCTGATGTCTGAGCTGAGCGCCTTGCATGGCCTTAACCTCTCGTCGACTCTTGGTGACCGGCAGCGTTGCCGGCAACGCTCTCGGCCAGAATGGCCAGGACCAGTTGCTGGAAATCCAGACCGGCAGCACGGGCCGCCATCGGCACCAGGCTGTGGTCGGTCATACCCGGTGCGGTGTTGACTTCCAGGAACCAGAACTGCCCTTCGGCGTCCTGCATCACGTCTGCCCTGCCCCAACCGGCGATACCCAGCGCTTCACAGGCTTTCGCCGTGAGGTCCATGAGTTCCTGTTCCTTGGCGCTCTCCAGACCGCAAGGAATGCGGTACTGGGTATCGTTGGCGATGTACTTGGCGTCGTAGTCGTAGAAGCTGTGCGTCGTGCCCAGGGCAATCGGAGGCAACACCTGGTCACGCAGGGTGGCGATGGTGAACTCCGGACCGTGAATCCATTGCTCGACCAACACTTGCGAATCGTAGGTACTGGCCGCTTTCCATGCGTCGATCAATTCGGACGCGGAACTCACTTTGGCCATACCGATACTTGAACCTTCATGGGCCGGTTTGACGATCAAAGGGAAGCCCAGTTCCGTCGCTGCCGAAATACAATCGGCCTCGCTGCAAAGGACTGCGTGCCGTGGCGTCGGAATGCCCAGGCTGTGCCAGACCTGCTTGGTGCGCAGTTTGTCCATGGCCAGGGCCGACGCCAGGATGCCGCTGCCGGTGTACGGAATGCCCAGGCATTCGAGCAGACCCTGCATGCTGCCGTCTTCACCGCCACGACCGTGGAGGATGATGAAGGCGCGGTCGATTTTTTCATTGAGCAGACGCTGCAGCAGGTCATCGCCCACGTCGAGGCCGAACGCGTCGACACCGGCGCTTAACAGCGCGTCGAGAACCGCGTTGCCCGACTTCAGGGACACCTCGCGTTCGGCACTCTTGCCGCCGAACAGCACGGCGACGCGGCCGAAGTCTTTCGGCGCGATCGTGGAGAACAGGTTGGCGTAGGCAGCAGTCATTTCAACTTCCCCTTCTCCGGTGCGGCAACGGCACCGGCGAACAACTCGCTTTTCAACAGTTTTGGTGCGAGACCGCCGATATCACCGGCGCCCTGGCACAGCAGGATGTCACCGGCACGCAGCAGCGGCTTGACCACTGGCGCGAGGTCGACACCACGCTCGATGTAGATCGGGTCGAGCTGGCCACGCTGACGGATGCTGTTGCACAGTTTGCGGCTGTCGGCCCCCGGAATCGGCTCTTCGCCGGCCGGATAGACTTCCATCAGCAGCAGCACGTTGGCGTCGGCCAGTACATTGACGAAATCGTCGTACAGGTCACGGGTGCGGCTGTAGCGGTGCGGCTGGTAGACCATCACCAGGCGGCGCTCCGGCCAGCCACCACGTACGGCCTTGATCACGGCCGCGACTTCGGTCGGGTGGTGACCGTAGTCGTCGACCAGCATCACGTTGCCGCCGTCCACCGGCAGTTCGCCGTAGACCTGGAAGCGTCGGCCGACACCCTGGAACCCGGACAGGCCCTGGACGATGGCTTCATCGCTGACGCCTTCGTCGGTGGCGATGCAGATGGTTGCCAGCGAGTTCAATACGTTGTGGTTGCCCGGCATGTTCACCGACACATCCAGTGGCTCGCGGTCAGGGCGCAGCACGGTGAAGAAGGTCTGCATGCCCTGCTGGCGCACATTGATGGCGCGCACGTCGCAGTCTTCGCCGAAGCCGTAGGTCACGGTCGGACGTTTGACCTGCGGGAGGATTTCACGCACCACCGGATCGTCCAGGCACACCACCGCCAGACCGTAGAACGGCAGGTTGTGCAGGAACTCGACGAAGGTTTTCTTCAGCTTGTTGAAGTCACCGTCGTAGGTCGCCATGTGATCGGCGTCGATGTTGGTAACCACGGCCACCAGCGGCTGCAAGTGCAGGAAGCTGGCGTCGCTTTCGTCGGCCTCGGCAATAAGGTAGCGGCTGGTGCCAAGCTGGGCATTGGTGCCCGCGGCATTCAGGCGGCCACCGATCACGAACGTCGGGTCCAAGCCACCGGCGGCGAACACCGAAGCGATCAGGCTGGTGGTGGTGGTTTTGCCGTGGGTACCGGCAACGGCGATACCGTGGCGATAACGCATCAGCTCGGCCAGCATCTCGGCACGCGGCACCACCGGAATACGGCGTTCCAGCGCGGTTGCGACTTCCGGGTTGGAGGTGTTCACGGCGCTCGACACCACCAGCACGTCGGCGGCAGCGGCGTTCTCGGCGCGGTGGCCGATGAAGATCTGCGCGCCGAAGGACTCCAGGCGTTCGGTCACCGGCGAAGCCTTCAGGTCGGAACCGGATACGGCATACCCCAGGTTCAGCAACACTTCGGCGATCCCGCACATGCCCACACCGCCGATACCGACGAAGTGGATGCGACGGATGCGGCGCATTTCCGGTTGTGGCATGGCTTTCTGACTCTCAACCATGGGCCACCTCCAGGCAGCTATCGACGACGTTACGGGTGGCATCGGGTTTGGCGAGGCGGCGTGCCGCGGTAGCCATTTCGTTGAGTCGTTGTGGTTGCATCAGGACCTCTGTCAGGCGAGCGGCAAGATCCGCTGCGCCAGTCGTTCTTTGTGGCATCAGGAAGGCTGCGCCTTCACGGGCCAAATATTCGGCGTTGCGGGTCTGGTGATCGTCGATGGCATGGGGCAAAGGCACCAGCATCGAGGGCAGACCGGCGGCGGCCAGTTCACTGATGGTCAGCGCGCCTGCGCGACAGACCACCAGGTCGGCCCAGCTGTAGGCTTGGGCCATGTCTTTGATGAAGGGCTGCACCTGCGCCTGGACGCCAGCCGCGCGATAGCGCTCTGCAGTCACTTCATCGTGGTTTTTGCCAGCCTGATGGAACACTTCCGGACGCAAGTCGGCAGCGACTTGCGACAGGGCTTCAGGTAGCAATTTGTTCAACGGTTCTGCGCCCAGGCTTCCGCCCAGGATCAGCAAGCGCGCCTTGCGACCGGCCAGGGCAGGTCGCGATGTCTCGAGGAACAGCTCGGTGCGCACCGGGTTACCGGTGGTCCGGCGGCTGTCCGACAGGGTAAAGGTGTCGGGGAACGCTTCACAGACTCGGGCGGCCAACGGCACCAGCAACCGATTGGCGGTACCGGCCACCGCGTTCTGTTCATGAACGATCACCGGCACGCCGGCCAGTTTGGCTGCGACACCGCCAGGGCCAGTCACAAAGCCACCAAAGCCCACGACGCAGACCGGTTGCAGACGGCGAATGATCGCGCGTGCCTGCCAGACCGACTTGAACAACATGAACGGTGCCTTGAGCAGCGACAGCTTGCCCTTGCCCCGCAGACCACTGGCGTTGATCCGATGCAGCTCAATACCGGCTGCCGGCACCAGATCGTTCTCGATGCCACGCGGGGTGCCAAGCCAGTGCACGGTATAGCCGCGCGCCTGGAATTCGCGGGCACAGGCCAGCGCCGGGAACACGTGGCCACCGGTGCCGCCGGCCATGATCATCACGTTAGCGCCCATGGTGCGGCTCCTCGGCGAAGTCGCTCTCATGGAACTCCATCTCCTCGCTGCCCAGGTGAGTACGACTCTCCCACTCGATGCGCAGCAACAAGCCGAGACAGGCACAGCAGATCACCAACGAACTGCCGCCGTAACTGAGGAACGGCAGGGTCAGGCCCTTGGTCGGCAACAGGCCGACGTTCACACCGATGTTGATCAGGAACTGGCCGATCCACAGGAACGACAGACCGTAGGCAACATAGGCGGCGAAGAATTGCTTGGCCTTTTCGGCCCACAAACCAATGTACATGCCGCGAATACACACGAAGACGAACAATGCCACGGTGCACAGCGAACCCACCGCCCCCAGCTCTTCGGCCAGGACCGAGAACACGAAGTCAGTGTGGGCTTCGGGCAGGTAGAACTGTTTCTGCACGCTGTTGCCCAGGCCAACGCCCAGCCATTCGCCGCGACCGAAAGCGATCAATGCCTGGGACAACTGATAACCGGCACCAAACTGGTCGGCCCACGGGTCGGCGAAGTTGGTCAGGCGCGCCATCCGATACGGCTGCATTTGAATCAACAGCACCACCGCGCCGACAGCCAGCACCACCATCAGGGAAAAACGGAACAGCCCCACGCCGCCAAGAAACAGCATCGCCGCCGCCGCCCCCATCATCACGACGGTGGCACCGAAGTCCGGCTCCATCAGCAGCAGGCCCGCCATCGGCAGCAGCACGATGAACGGCTTGAAAAAGCCCATCCAGCTTTCACGCACTTCTTTCTGCCGGCGCACCAGGTAACCGGCGAGGTAGATCACCACGAACACCTTGGCGATCTCGGAAGGCTGGACGTTGAAGAAACTGAAGCCGATCCAGCGCATCGAGCCGTTAACCTCGCGGCCGATCCCTGGAATGATCACCATCACCAGCAAGCCGAACGCCCCCAGCAGCATCAGCCAGCCCAGGCGTTGCCAGGTGGCAATCGGGATCATCATGGTAACGATGCAGGCACCCAGGCCCAGCACCACGTAAATAAGGTGGCGGATCATGTAATACAGGGCGCTGCCCGACTGCACGGCTGCCACTTCGGTGGATGCCGAGGCAATCATGATCAGCCCCAGGCCGAGCAGTGTCAGGCAACCGGCGAGCATCGGGAAGTCGAGGTCGATACCGCGCCCGGTGATGAGCGGCGATGGATACGGTTTGATGATGCCTTTCAGGCTCATGCCAGATCCTCCACGGCTTGGACGAACTGGTGACCACGGTCTTCGTAGTTCTTGAACATGTCGAAGCTGGCGCAGGCAGGCGACAGCAGCACCACGTCGCCCGGCTGCGCGGCGGCGCGGCATTGTTCGACGGCTTCGACCAGGGAAGCGACGCGGATCAGCGGAACAGCGTCGCCAATGGCCTCGCCGATCTTGTCGGAGTCGCGGCCCATCAGCACCACGGCCCGGCAGTTGGCCGCCACCGGATCGCGCAGGTCCTTGAACTCGGCACCCTTGCCGTCACCGCCGGCGATCAGCACGACCTTGCCGTCGATGTCCGCGCCCAGGCCTTCGATGGCCGCCAGTGCAGCACCGACGTTGGTGGCCTTGGAATCGTTGTAGTAGCCCACGCCGTCGAGGTCGCGGACCCATTGGCAGCGATGCTCGAGACCGGCGAAGGTACGCAGGCTCGACAGCATGGCATCGAACGGCAAGCCGACCGCATGGCCCAGGGCCAGGGCTGCCAGGGCGTTGGACTGGTTGTGGGCACCACGAATCTTCAATTCACGCACCGGCATCAGGTTCTGGAATTCGAAGGCCAGGTATTTCTCGCCGTCTTCTTCACGGATGCCGAAGGCTTTGAAATCGGGTTTGCTCAGGCCGAAGGTCCAGCACGGCTGGCCCTCGCCGATCAACGGACGGCTCAGGGCATCCTGGCGATTGACCACGAACTGCCGGGCACCACGGAAGATCCGGTGCTTGGCCAGGTGATAGGCCGGAAGACCGCTGTAACGGTCCATGTGGTCTTCGCTGACGTTGAGCACGGTCGCCACTTCGGCGTTGAGTTGATCGGTGGTTTCCAGCTGGAAACTCGACAACTCCATCACGTACAGCTCGACGTCGTCGCGAAGCAGATCCAGCGCCGGCGTACCGAGGTTGCCGCCGACGGCCACACGCTTGCCCGCCGCCGCCGCCATTTCGCCGACCAGGGTGGTGACGGTGCTTTTCGCGTTGGAACCGCTGATGGCCACGATCGGCGCCTTCGCGTTACGCGCGAACAGCTCGATGTCACCGGACAATTTCACGCCACGTGCGGCGGCGGCCTGCAGGGCCGGGGTCGCCAGCGCCAGGCCGGGGCTCACGTAGAGCTCGTCGGCGCGGCACAGGAATTCGACGTCCAGCTCGCCACAACGCACTTCCACGTGCGGATAGTCACGCTTGAGCGTGGCCAGTTCCGGTGGATTTTCCCGCGTATCGGCCACGGCAAACGCCACGCCCCGGTTCGCCAGGAAGCGAACCAGGGACATGCCGCTCTTGCCGAGGCCGACAACGATGCGGAAGTGGTCAGAAGCGATCAGAGACACGAGTTTCTACCTCAGCTTCAGGGTGGCAAGGCCGATCAGCACGAGAATCACGGTGATGATCCAGAAACGGACGATCACACGTGGCTCGGGCCAACCCTTGAGTTCAAAGTGGTGGTGAATCGGCGCCATGCGGAATACGCGGCGACCGGTCAGCTTAAAGGAGGCAACCTGAATGACCACTGACAGGGTTTCCATCACGAACACGCCGCCCATGATGAACAGGACGATTTCCTGACGGACGATCACCGCGATGGTGCCCAGGGCCGCGCCCAGCGCCAGTGCGCCGACGTCACCCATGAAGACTTGTGCCGGATAGGTGTTGAACCACAGGAAGCCCAGGCCGGCTCCGATCAGTGCGCCGCAGAACACGATCAGTTCGCCCGCGCCCGGTACATAAGGAATCAGCAGGTATTCGGCGAATTTCACGTTACCCGACAAGTAGCAGAAGATACCCAGGCCGCCGCCCACCATCACGGTCGGCATGATCGCCAGGCCGTCGAGGCCGTCGGTCAGGTTGACCGCGTTGCTCGAACCGACAATCACGAAATAGGTCAGGACGATGAAGCCTGCGCCCAGCGGAATGCTGTAGTCCTTGAGCATCGGCAGGATCAGCGTGGTTTCCACCGGCGTGGCGGCAGTCATGTAAAGGAAGATCGCCGCGCCCAGGCCGAACACCGACTGCCAGAAGTATTTCCAGCGGCTCGGCAAACCACGGGAGTTTTTCTCGATCACCTTGCGGTAGTCGTCGACCCAGCCGATGGCGCCAAACAGCAAGGTCACCAGCAGTACGACCCAGACGTAACGATTGGTCAGGTCAGCCCAAAGCAGGGTACTGACGCCGATGGACGACAGGATCAGCGCGCCGCCCATGGTCGGTGTGCCCGACTTGGACAGGTGCGACTGCGGGCCGTCATTGCGAACGGACTGGCCGATCTGACGGTTCTGCAAAGTGCGGATCATCCACGGGCCGTAGCACAGCGACAAGACCAGCGCGGTCAGTACACCGAGAATCCCGCGCAGGGTCAGGTACTGGAAGACCGCGAAGCCTTTGTAGAACTGTTGCAGATACTCCGCTAGCAGCAGCAGCATTAATGTTTCTCCAGGCTGGACCCGCACAACGCGGCGACGACGTTTTCCATCGCAGCGCTGCGCGACCCCTTGATCAAAATGGTGGTGTTTGTGTCTTGCTCGGCGCCCAGGGCCTTGATCAGTTCAGCCTGCGTGCTGAAGTGAAAAGCCTCTGGACCGAATGCGTTCACGGCGTGAGCCATCATTGGCCCGACGGCGTACAGCGCGCAAACCTTGCCACGGGCGTACTCGCCCACGTCGCGGTGCCCCTGCTCCGCCCATTCGCCCAACTCGCCGATATCCCCGAGCACCAGGACGGTGCGACCGGAAAAGCCGGCCAGTATATCAACGGCAGCGCACATGGAGGTGGGGTTCGCGTTGTAAGTGTCATCGATCACGCGCATGCCATTGCTGGCCAATTGCGCGACGGTGCGACCCTTGACCGGTTGCACCGCGCCAAGGCCGGTGGCAATACCGAACAGCGACACACCCAGGGCATGGGCGGCAGCGGCGGCGGCCATGGCATTGGCGACGTTATGGGTGCCGAGCAGGTTCAGCTGAACGCGCTCTACACCTTCAGGGCTGTGCAGATTGAATGCCGGGCAGCCACGGGCATCGGTGGTCAGGTCACTGGCGTAGAAATCGGCACTGGTGTTGCTCAATGCAAACGTCAGTACTTTGCGAGCACCGGCACGCGTCTTCCAGATACCGAATGCCTTGTCGTCGAGATTGAGCACTGCGACGCCATCAGCCTCCAGCCCTTCGATGATCTCGCCCTTGGCTTCGACGATTTTTTCCGGGCCACCGAACTCGCCGACGTGGGCGGTCCCGGCATTGTTTAGAATGGCCACGTGCGGTTTGGTCAGGCCAACGGTGTAGGCAATTTCACCGAGGCGCGATGCACCGAGTTCGATCACTGCCGCCGTATGCTCCGGCGCCAGTTCGAGCAAGGTCAGCGGCACACCGAGATCGTTGTTCAGGTTGCCACGGGTCGCCAGTACCGGGCCACGGGTGCGCAGGATACTCGCAAGCATTTCCTTGACCGTGGTCTTGCCGCTCGAGCCGGTGACAGCCGCGACCGGATGGGTGTAGGCGGCGCGATTGAGCGCACCCAACTGCCCGAGGGCCTGGCGAGTATCGCTGACCAGTAACTGCGGCAGTGTGCTGTCGGCGACTTCGCGCTCGACCAGCGCGGCCACGGCGCCCTTGGCAGCGACTTCATTCAGATAATCATGACCATCGAAGCGCGGACCGGTCAGGGCAATAAACAGCTGACCCGGCTTGATGGCGCGGCTGTCGATGCTGACGCCGTCGAAACCGGCATCTGTCGACACCAAGCGAGCATTCAGCGCGCCGGTCAGTTCGCTCAGTTGCAAGGCCTTAAGCATGGGCCACCTCCCATGCGGTCAAGGCGTGATCGGCCTCGACCAGATCGGAAAAAGCATGACGCTCGCCGTTGATTTCCTGATAGTCCTCGTGACCTTTACCGGCCAGGACAATCACGTC
Organism: Pseudomonas laurylsulfatiphila; assembly: GCF_002934665.1. Lineage (GTDB taxonomy): Bacteria > Pseudomonadota > Gammaproteobacteria > Pseudomonadales > Pseudomonadaceae > Aquipseudomonas > Aquipseudomonas laurylsulfatiphila. The sequence continues at coordinate 815,109 of NZ_NIRS01000003.1, forward strand.
ATCCACCGAGGCACTGGCGATCAAACGGGCAATCGCCTGACCACGACCGGCAACGAACTCCACTTTATCCACAGCCGTGAAACCGGCGCGGATGTCATCGAAAATCACCGATGGATCTTCAGTGCGCGGGTTGTCGTCGGTCACCAGCACGCCATCGGCCAGGCGCTCAACCACTTCGGCCATCAACGGACGCTTGCCGCGATCGCGGTCACCGCCACAGCCGAACAGGCAGAGCAATCGGCCCTTGGCGTGTGGACGCAGGGCCGTCAGGACTTTTTCCAGGGCATCCGGGGTGTGGGCGTAATCGACCACCACCAGCGGTTGAGTGCCGCCGCCGAGGCGCTGCATGCGACCGGCCGGGCCTTCGAGTTTCGGCAGCACCTTGAGGATTTCGTCCAGTGCGTAATCCAGGCCAAGCAAGGCGCCAACCGCAGCGAGCACGTTGCTCAGGTTGAAACGGCCGAGCAAGGTGCTGCGCAAATGGTGTTCACCCTGCGGCGTGACCAGCGTGGCGCGCACGCCTTCGTCATCGAACTGCGCCTCACGGCAATAGAGGTAGGCACTGCTGTCGAGCAGGCTGTAGGTGATCAACCGCGATTCACGTTTTTCAGCAGCCAGTTGCCGACCAAAGTCGTCGTCGAGGTTAACCACCCGGCACTTCAGATCGTTCCAGGCGAACAGCTTGGCCTTGGCTTCACCGTAGGCCTGCATGGTGCCGTGGTAATCCAGATGATCGCGAGACAGGTTGGTCATCACCGCCACGTCGAAGGCCAGTGCCGTCACGCGGCCCTGGTCCAGACCATGGGAAGAAACTTCCATCGCCACGGCTTTGGCGCCGGCCTTTTTCAGGTCGCCCAGCGTCGCCTGCATGGCAATCGGGTTCGGCGTGGTGTGCAGGCCGCTTTCCAATGCGCCGTAGAAACCGCAACCGAGGGTGCCGACGATGCCGCAGTGCTGGCCAAGCAGATCCAGCGCCTGGGCAACCAGTTGAGTGACACTGGTTTTGCCGTTGGTGCCGGTCACGCCGATCAGGTTCAGATGATGGCTCGGCTCGCCATAAAAACGTCCGGCGATGTCCGACAGTTGAGCGGCCAGCCCTTTGACCGGAATCAATGGAACCTCGGTGATGGGCAGCACAGTGGCGCCTTCCACTTCATAGGCCACCGCAGCCGCACCGCGCTGCAAGGCGTCGGCAATGTGCGCGCGTCCATCGAACTTCCCGCCCGGCACGGCGAGGAACAGATCGCCCGCGCGCACGTTGCGGCTGTCCAGGGCGAGCTCGCGAATCAGTAGATCGTGGCCGGCGTGAGGGAAAATCTTGTTCAGGCTCAGAGACATCAGCCGCGCCCTCCATTGGCTTTCAGCGGAACGACCGGTGTTGCGTTCGCTTGTTGAGTAGGTGGCAGGTTGTCCGGCGTGATGTTCATCAGGCGCAGGGTGCCCGACATCACACGGCTGAACACCGGCGCGGAAACCAGGCCACCGAAGTAGCCGGCCTTGGTCGGTTCATCGATGACGACCACGATGGCGTAGCGTGGATCGCTCATCGGGCCGAAACCGGCGAACAGCGAACGGTAGGAGTTCTCGGCGTAACCCTTGGTGCCGACCGAGGTTTTACGCGCAGTACCCGACTTGCCGCCCACGTGATACGCCGGCACCTGCGCACGGAACACACCGCGCGGGGCTTCGATCACTTGCTGCAGCATGCCCTGCATGGTTTTCGCGACGGCCTCCGGCAGCACCTGGGTGGTTTGTGGTGCCTTGTCGGTCTTGATCAGGGTCAGCGGCGCGAGGCGACCGTTGTTGGCCAGGGCCGAGAAGGCGTGAACCAACTGGATCGCGGTCACGGAAATACCGTAGCCATAGGACAGCGTGGCGGTTTCCGCCTTGCGCCACTCGCGGTAGTTCGGCAGGTTGCCAACGCGCTCGCCCGGGAAGCCCAGGCCGGTGTCCTGGCCGAGGCCAACTTTCTGCGCCAGGCGGAAAATGGTTTCGCCGCCAATATCGAACGCGACCTTGCTCATCCCGACGTTACTGGAGTTGATCAGGATGCCGGTCAGGTCGAGCACCGGGCCTTCGGTCTTGGATACGTCCTTGATGGTGTACTTGCCAATCTGCAAGGAGCCCGGATACACCTCGACGGTGTCGCTCGGTTTCCAGCGACCGGTTTCGATGGCGGCGCTCATCGAGATCGCTTTCATGGTCGAACCCGGCTCGAACACGTCGATCATCGCGCGGTTACGCATCATCGCCGGTTGCAGGTTGCGACGGTTGTTCGGGTTGTAGGTCGGCTGGTTGACCATCGCGAGAATCTCGCCGGTCTTCACGTCCATGATCACCAGGCTGCCGGCCTTGGCGCCGTTCTCGATGATCGCGTTGCGCAATTCGCGGTTGGCCAGGTATTGCAGGCGCAGGTCAATGGACAACGCCAAGGGCTTGCCGGCCTTGGCGTTTTTGGTGACCTGGACATCCTTGATCAGCCGGCCGCGCCGGTCCTTGATCACCTGACGCTTGCCGGGAACCCCGGCCAGCCATTCGTCGTAGGCCAGTTCGACGCCTTCACGACCGTGATCGTCGATGTCGGTAAACCCGACCATATGGGCGGTGACTTCGCCGGCAGGGTAAAAGCGCCGGAACTCTTCGATGCCATATACACCCGGCACTTTCAGATCGAGCACAGCCTGCCCCTGCTCCGGAGTCAGCCCGCGCACCAGATAAATGAATTCTTTGTTGGCCTGGGCTTCGAGACGTTCGGCCAGGGCTTTCGGGTCCTGCCCCAAGGCAGCCGCCAGTGCCGGCCACTTCTCTTTGGCCGTTTGCATTTCCTTGGCATTGGCCCAAAGGGTGGTGACCGGAGTACTCACGGCCAAAGGCTCGCCGTTACGGTCGGTGATCAGACCACGGTGAGCCGGAATCGGAATATGACGAACACTGCGTGCATCGCCCTGCCCCTTAAGGAAGGCACGGTCGACCACTTGCAAATCGATGATGCGCCAGGCAATCGCAGCCACCATGATGCCGAGCAAACCCAGCACCACGCGGAACCGCCAAGGAAAGAGTGCACCTTCGAGCTTCATCATGGCGCCACCATCTTCACGTCAGCGGCACCGGGGATGTGCATTTTCAATTGCTCGGTGGCCAGCACTTCGATACGGCTGTGGGCGGTCCAGGTGCTCTGCTCCAGAATCAACCGCCCCCACTCCGCCTGCGCCTTGTCACGCACGCTCAATTCGTTGTACAGCGAATTCAATAGCTGACGGTTCCAGTGCGCGCTGTAGGACACGCCGATGGCCGAAACGAGCACGCCGACAAACAACAGCAGCATGAAGAAGCTTCCGCCGGGCAATGGCTTGGCGAAAAGCTTGCTCACCGCAGCTTCTCCGCCACACGCATGACAGCGCTTCGCGAACGTGGGTTGGCTTTGAGTTCGGCGTCGGAGGCCGTCTGCGCTTTTCCATGGACTTTGATTTTCGGTTCGAAGGCGACATGCCGAACCGGCAGGTTGCGCGGCAGGTTGTCGGCTTCGCCTTTCACCAGCTTGCGCATGAACAGTTTGACGATACGGTCTTCCAGCGAGTGGAAGCTGATCACCACCAGGCGACCGCCCACTTCCAGGCACTCCAGCGCGGCTTCGAGGCCGGTTTCCAGATCACCCAGTTCGTTGTTGACATGAATGCGCAGGCCCTGAAATGCACGGGTGGCGGGGTTCTTGCCCTTTTCCCATGCCGGGTTGGCGACCTTCAGGACTTCTGCCAGGTCACCGGTGCGCTCGAATGGCTTGATGTCACGGCGCTCGACCACGGCACGGGCCATGCGACCGGAGAAACGCTCTTCGCCATACTCCTTGAACACCCGGGCGATTTCTTCCACGGGCGCGGTGTTGACGAATTCGGCGGCGCTGATGCCACGGGACGGATCCATGCGCATGTCCAGCGGGCCGTCGTTGAGGAAGCTGAAACCGCGCTCAGGGTCGTCGAGCTGTGGCGAAGACACGCCCAGATCCAGCAGAACGCCGCTGACCTTGCCGGCCAGACCGCGGTCGGCGACTTCCGAACCCAGCTCGGCAAAGCTGCGCTGCACAACGACAAAGCGGCCGTCTTCGGCCGCTAGCGTCTGCCCGGTGGCAATCGCTTGTGGATCCTTGTCGAATCCGAGCAAGCGACCATCGGGACCGAGCTGGCTGAGGATCAACCGGCTGTGCCCGCCGCGCCCGAACGTACCGTCCAGATAGCAGCCATCAGGACGTACGGCGAGAGCCTCGACGGCTTCGTCAAGCAGTACGGTGATGTGGTTAAAGCCGCTATCAATAGTCACAGGATCAAATCACGCAGTTCATCAGGCATCGCGCCCGGTTGTTGAATAGCAGCCAGGTCAGCGGCAGAAACCGCGTTCCAGGCATCCTCGTCCCACAATTGGAACTTGTTCAGTTGGCCTACCAACATCGCGCGCTTATCCAACTTGGCATATTCACGAAGACGCGGCGGAACCAGAAAACGACCACTGCCATCGAGCTCGAGATCGACGGCATTACCAATCAGTAAACGTTGCAGGCGGCGGTTCTCTTCGCGGAGCGAAGGCAGTGCGCGCAGTTTGGTTTCAATAATTTCCCACTCATCGAGGGGGTAAACACACAAACAAGGATCAACGGCATCAATTGTCACGATCAATTGACCGGAACTACGCGAATCGAGCTCGTCACGGTACCGGCTCGGCATGGCGAGACGGCCCTTTGCATCGAGACTGATAGCGTTGGCTCCGCGAAACACGTCAGCGTTTCTCCAAATTCTAGCGTTTTGAGTTCAAAAAACCCACTTCATGCCACTTTCCGCCACTTGCGCACACTATAGGAATGCGCCCACCACACCGTCAAGGCGCGGATTAAAGGAAAACCCTTACAGAACTGAGATTTAGGATCATTAGCGGAGGGGTAACGAGAATCCGGCACATGAAACTGCCCGATAACTTGAATCAGCACAGGAGGCTGCGTTCGGAAGTTAAAGTAATTTATTAAGAGTAAGATTTTTTTGGTATTACAAAAGAGGTTCTGCGGATGAATGTGTAAGGAGGGAAACTGCTATCACCGTACCCCCTGCTCAATGATTTAAGCAGAGGGGAGAAAAAGGTGGAGAGTCGATCTGTAAGCCGGGTTCTGTCTTGAACAGTCATTCGTCTACGATGGCCATCACTGGACATCTTTAGCAACCTACCCGGTCCCAGCGCGGGCCACGCCTTGGGACCCTATTTGGTCTTGCTCCAAGTGGGGTTTACCTAGCCACGAACTGTTGCCAGACGTGCGGTGCGCTCTTACCGCACCTTTTCACCCTTACCGGCGCCGAAGCGCTTAGGCGGTTATTTTCTGTGGCACTTTCCGTAGGCTCACGCCTCCCAGGCATTACCTGGCACTTCGCCCTATGGAGCCCGGACTTTCCTCCCCCCCCTAATTTTCATAGAGGGCAGCGACTGTCCGATCGACTCTCCGCCGCGAAGGTTACCGGCAGAGCGCCCGAAGAACAAGCGTTAAGCGCCGGTGCGCACGCCTGCGCGTCGGGTTTTACTCGCCCTTCTGCTTATCCAGTGCGATCTGATACAGCACATTCTTTCGTTCGCCGGTGATTTGCGCCGCCAAAGCCGCCGCACGCTTGAGCGGCATTTCTTCGAGCAACAGATTGAGGATGCGCATCGCCTCGCTGCTGACAGCCCCCTCCTCCTCGGGGGCAGACCAGCCCGCCACCAACACTACGCACTCGCCGCGCTGCTGATTACTGTCGGACTCGACAAATTCGCGCAGCTCGGCCAGTGGCAGCCCCTTGAGGGTTTCAAAGGTCTTGGTCAGCTCACGGGCAAGCAGTGCCGGGCGCTCGGGGCCGAACACCAGCTCCATGTCTTGCAGGCATTCCAGAATGCGATGCGGGGCCTCATAGAAGATCAATGTGCGAGGTTCTTCCTTTACCTGCTCGAGGCGCGCTCGCCGCCCCACCGCCTTGGCCGGCAGAAACCCCTCGAAAATGAAACGATCGGATGGCAGCCCCGCCGCCGACAATGCTGCAATCAAGGCGCAGGCACCCGGAACGGGCACCACGCTGATGCCTGCCGCGCGAGCCTGTCGCACCAGGTGATAACCCGGATCGGAAATCAGCGGCGTCCCGGCGTCAGAAATCAATGCCACGTTGTCACCGGCAAGCAGACGCGTGATAAAGCGACTACCTTCATCCCGCTCGTTGTGTTCATGACAGGCGGCCAATGGCGTCGAAATGCCGAAGTGCTGCATCAAGCGCTGCGAATGGCGGGTGTCTTCCGCGGCGATCAAGGCCACTTCACGCAGAATCTTCAGCGCCCGCGCACTGATGTCATCCAGGTTGCCGATGGGCGTCGCCACCACATAAAGCGAGCCAGCAGCGGAATTCAAAGCACCTGGAGCAGTCAAAGCGCACACCTCATGATCGGTAAAAGTCGCCATTGTAGCGCGTAGCGAGACTCACGATACCCGCAAGCAAACGAGGTATCGGCGACTGTTTGTGCACTGGCGCAACATTTACACCAGCTAAATTGATCGATTCACGCCAGTAACATCGCGCCCCGGCCAGTGCTTGGGTACAATTCCACGCTAATTTGATCGAGTATCAGGAACGCTTACATGATCGCTTGCCTGCGGCTGTTATCTGCCCTCTGCCTCGCTGCCTTGCTGGCGGCTTGCGCCAGCTCGCCCTCGTCCAGCCTTGGCGAACTACCACGGACACCGGACGCCAGTATCGAGCAACTGCTTGAGAAGGCCGCCCAAAGCAAATCACCGGAAGATGCAGCCCTGCTGCGCTTGAGCGCTGCCGATCTGGCCTATCGCCAGGGCAATGCCGGCCAGTCCGCGCAAATCCTGCAACAGGTCCCTGTCGAGCAGCTCAAGCCGGGACCACAGGTTTTCGCCAACACCCTGGCGGCTGAACTGGCCATGACCCGCAATCAGCCCAAGGCAGCACTGACTGCTCTGAGCCACCCAAGCATGCAACGCTTGAGCGAACTGCCCGTCGAGCAACAGGTCCGCACCGGCACTGTTCACGCCCGCGCTCTGGAAGCCGATGGCCAGACCCTTGCCGCCGCTCGCGAGCGCATTTTCATTGCCCCGATGCTTAAAGGTGAAGCCGCGAGCAAAAACCACGAAGCGATCTGGACCTTGATCGCTTCGCTGCCGACCGAGCAGTTGCAGCCGAGCTCCAGCGACGATCTTGGCGGCTGGATGGCCCTGGCCCTGGCCGTGAAATCCGCCGGCACCCTGGAGCAGCAACAGGCCGCCATCGACAACTGGCGCGCGCAGAATCCGAAACACCCGGCCGCCCTTCAATTGCCGCAGCCGCTGACCCAACTCAAGGAGCTGGCCAGCCAGCCCCTGAGCAAGATTGCCCTTCTGCTGCCTCAGGATGGCCAGTTGGCCTCGGTTGGCAAAGCATTGCGCGACGGCTTCATGGCCGCCCACTACCAGGCACAACAGGCCGGGCAGAAACCACCCGCCATCGAGTTTTATGACAGCTCGCGCCTGACATCCATGGACGAGTTCTACCGCAAGGCCCAGGCCGATGGCGTGCAATTGGTCGTCGGCCCGCTGGAGAAGCCGCTGGTCAAACAGTTGAGCACTCGCCCGCAACTCCCGATCACCACCCTGGCGCTGAACTACAGCGAAGGTGATCAAGGGCCGGCGCAGTTGTTCCAGTTCGGTCTTGCCGCTGAAGACGAAGCCCGTGAAGTGTCGCGCCGCGCTCGCGCCGACGGCCTGCATCGCGCAGCCATCATGGTGCCGAAAGGCGAATGGGGCGATCGCGTGCTCAAGGCGTTCAGCCAGGACTGGCAGGCCAATGGTGGCACCATCGTCGCCACCGAACGCGTCGACCAACCGGTCCAGTTGGCCCAGCAGATTGCCGACATGTTCCAGCTGCGTCAGAGCGAAGGTCGCGCCAAGAGCCTGCAAAGCACTGTTGGTTCGCAAGTAGCGGCCCAGCCGTCGCGCCGCCAGGACATCGAATTCATCTTCCTCGCCGCAACGCCGCAACAGGCCCAACAGATCAAACCGACCCTGAACTTCCAGTACGCAGGCGATGTACCGGTCTACGCCACCTCTCACGTGTTCAGCGCCAGCGGCGACATCAACCAGTACAACGACATGAACGGCATTCGTTTCTGCGAAACACCCTGGCTGCTGGACGCCAACGATCCACTGCGCCGCCAGGTCACCGCCCAGTGGCCACAAGCCGCCGGTAGCCTGGGGCGTCTGTACGCCATGGGCGTGGACGCCTATCGACTGGCGCCGCGCCTGGGCCAGCTGAAGTCTCTGCCGGACAGCCGCATCGACGGTGAGTCGGGCAGCCTCGGCATGACTCAGAGCCAGCGGGTCGTGCGCCAGTTGCCATGGGCCCAGTTCGCCAATGGCCAGATCCAGCGCCTGCCGGACACCGCCCGCTGATGCCTGACAGGTCACGCCAGCAAAGCGGTATGGATGCCGAGCGCCACGCGCTCGAGCATCTTCAACAACAGGGTCTGCGCCTGCTGGCGCAGAACTGGTTGTGCAAACGCGGCGAGCTTGATCTGGTCATGCTAGATGGCGATACAGTAGTATTCGTTGAAGTCCGCTACCGAAAAGACACTCAATGGGGTGGCGCGCTCGATAGCATCGATGAGCGCAAACGGCAAAAGCTGATTTTCGCCGCGCAATATTTTCTTCAGCGCGAGTCGCGCTGGGCCAATTCCCCTTGCCGCTTCGACGTGATTGCCATCGACAGCCACCTCGATCAGCTGAACTGGCTACAGAATGCCTTCGACGGCTGATCACCGGCATCACGAACCGGACACTATCACCCAACACTTTTGCTCTTTGCTTTGCGGGCTGCACATTCACGTGCCGAACAGCCGCGCTAATTAAGGTCACACAGATGGACATGCAATCCCGAATTCGCCAGCTTTTTCAGGCCAGTATCGACACCAAGCAACAGGCGATGGAAGTTCTTGCACCGCACATCGAGCAAGCCAGCCAGGTCATGGTCAACGCCCTGCTCAACGAAGGCAAAATGCTTTCCTGTGGCAACGGCGGCTCAGCCGGCGACGCCCAGCACTTTTCGTCCGAGCTGCTCAATCGCTTTGAGCGCGAGCGCCCGAGCCTGCCGGCCATCGCCTTGACGACCGACAGTTCGACGATCACCTCGATCGCCAACGACTACAGCTACAACGAAATCTTCTCCAAGCAGATCCGCGCACTGGGCCAACCGGGCGATGTGTTGCTGGCTATCTCCACCAGCGGCAACTCGGCCAACATAATTCAAGCGATCCAGGCCGCACATGATCGCGAAATGATTGTCGTAGCATTGACGGGACGTGATGGCGGCGGCATGGCGTCGCTGCTGTTGCCCGAGGACGTGGAGATTCGCGTACCGGCCAACGTCACCGCTCGTATTCAAGAAGTCCACCTGCTGGCGATCCATTGCCTTTGCGACTTGATCGACAGCCAATTGTTCGGGAGTGAAGAATGACCCCTAATCGCCTTGGCCTACTGGCCTTGACTCTGTGCCTCGGCATCAGCGGTTGCACCTCGGTGGTGACCGCCAGCCGTGAAGCCCCCATTGAAGATGACCGCGGCACTCGCACACTGGGCAGCAAGATCGACGACTCCCTGATCGACACCAAGGTTGGCGTGAACATCGCCAAGGCCGACCCGGCCCTGGACAAGGACTCGCACATCGTCGTCACCAGCTACAACGGTGTCGTGCTGCTCGCCGGGCAAACGCCACGCGCAGATCTCAAGGCCAAGGCCGAACAGGCCGCCGCCGCGGTCCAGCGCGTGAAGCAGGTGCACAACGAGCTGCAAATCATGGCCCCCTCCTCGCTGCTGGCGCGCCAGAATGACACCTGGCTGACCACCAAGATCAAGACCCAGATGCTCGCTGACGCGAACATCCCTGGTTCGCGCATCAAGGTCGTCACTGAAAACGGCATCGTCTACTTGCTGGGCCTGCTGACCAAACAGGAAGCTGCGCAGGCGACCAACCTGGTGCAAGGCGTTTCCGGCGTGCAGAAGATTGTGAAGCTGTTCGAGTACATCGACTGATCCACATCTTGTTGAGCTAGCTTGCTCGCGAAAAACGTCCGGTGAATGCGCTCATTCAGACAGCCCGCATCATCGTTCACGCCCATCGCGAGCAGGCTCGCTCCTACATCGTTTGAAGGTGGTGAAATAAAAAAAAGGGTGATCCTTGCGGATCACCCTTTTTTTTATTTCACCACCTTCAAACTCGGTCGACCGCTTGGACGCGGTGGCTCGCTGTCCGGTGGCGGAAGATCGTCATCCGGTTCGATGTCGTCGTCCTCGCCCATCGGCGATTCCAGATCAAACACCATGCCCTGGCCGTTCTCCCGGGCGTAGATACCCAGGATCGATGCGATAGGCACGTACAAGGTGTGCGGCACGCCACCGAAGCGCCCCTCGAAACTGACCGCCTCGTTATCCATATGCAAGTGGCGCACGGCTTGTGGCGATACGTTCAGGACGATCTGCCCGTCACTGGCAAAGCCTTGAGGCACCTGCACCGACGGATACTCGGAATTGACCAGCATATGCGGGGTGCAATCGTTGTCCACAATCCACTCATAGAGCGCGCGGACCAGATAAGGTCGACTGGAGTTCATAGCGGCTCCTTAAGCCTTAGCGCATGTCGCGTTCGACACCAGACAGACTCGCCTGGAAAGCCTCACGCGCAAACTGGCGCTCCATATAATCAAGCAGCGGCTTGGCCGGCCGCGGCAGTTCTATACCCAGAATCGGCAATCGCCAGAGTATTGGCAATAGGCAGCAGTCCACCAGGCTTTGTTCCTCACTGAGGAAAAACGGCTTGTCGGCAAACAGTGGCGACACACCCGTCAGGCTTTCGCGCAACTCTTTGCGAGCCACGGCACGGGCCGCCTCCTTGGTCCGCGAATCCAGAATCAGATCCACCAGACCACACCAGTCTCGCTGAATGCGATGTATCAGCAGGCGACTGTTGGCACGCGCCACGGGATAAACCGGCAGTAGCGGCGGGTGCGGGTAACGCTCATCCAGATATTCCATCACCACAGTCGACTCCCACAACGCCAGGTCGCGATCGACCAGGGTGGGCAAGCTGCCGTAAGGGTTCACCTCAATCAGTTTAGGTGGCTGGCGTCCAGCTTCCACGTAAATGATCTCGGCGCTGACACCCTTCTCTGCCAGTACGATGCGCACTCGGTGGGAATAGTGGTCGGCGGGGTCGGAGTAACAGGCCAACCGATTGGTCACGCCCATGGCGATCCTCCTCGCTTGTAGAAATTATCGAAAGCGGAAAAACGAGCGCGCCCAGAGGGCGCCTCTCGTAACGACTGGATCACCAGTTCGCTACCTATTCAGAGGCGCCCTTGGGCGCGCGCGATTAACAGCAATAGCTTGAAGCTTTATCAGTGCACGTCTTTCCAGTATTCGCGCTTGAGCAGGTAAGCGAATACGAAGAAGAACGCCAGGTACAACAATACATACGTACCGATGCGCTGATGTTGCAGCTTAACCGGGTTAGCCGAGTAAGCCAGGAAGGTTACCAGATTCTTGACCCTCTCATCGAACTGCTCTTCAGTCAGAGCACCGCTTTTCGGCACAATGGTCAGTTGATCGCACGCTTCATGAGTCAATGGCGTGCCGGTCAGCGGATCATATTGCTTCTTGCCGCCTTCGACGATCGGAACCTGTTTGCATCCCACCACCTGGCGACCTTGCAGGCCGGCCAGGACGTTAGGCATGCCCACGTTCGGGAAGACCTTGTTGTTCACACCCCATGGGCGCGCAGGATCTTCGTAGAACGACTTCAGGTAACCGTAGAGCCAGTCGGTGCCGCGAACACGGGCAACCAGGGTCAGGTCCGGCGGTGCGGCACCAAACCAAGCCTTGGCGTCCGCAGGTTGCATGCCGATACTCATGTGGTCGCCGATCTTGGCACCCGTGAAGACCAGCTTCTCCAGCATCAACTCATGGGGAATACCCAGGTCGTCGGCAACACGCTCATAGCGCTGGAACTTGGCACTGTGGCAACCCATGCAGTAGTTGGCGAACGTACGTGCGCCATCCTGCATGGCTGCCTTATCGGAAACGTCAATGTCGACTTTTTCCAGCTCAGGACCACCGTGTTCGGCTGCGAAAGCGAACACTGGCAGCGCAGCAAGCATCAATACAGCAAATAGTTTTTTCATCAGCCAGTCACCCTTTCCGGAACCGGTTTGGTCTTCTCGAGCCTGGTGTAGAACGGCATCAGAATGAAGTAGGCGAAGTACAGGAAGGTACATACCTGCGACAGCAACGTACGCTCAGGGGTTGGGGCCAATACGCCCAGCACGCCCAGGATCACGAACGAGATGCAGAACACCCAGAGCCAGATCTTGCTCAGCCAGCCTTTGTAGCGCATCGACTTGACCGGGCTGCGGTCCAGCCACGGCAGGACGAACAGCACGGCAATGGCCGCGCCCATGGCGATGACACCGAAGAGCTTGTCCGGAACCGCACGCAAAATGGCGTAGAACGGGGTGAAGTACCAGACCGGAGCGATGTGCTCTGGGGTCTTGAAGGCGTTCGCCACTTCAAAGTTCGGCTTCTCGAGGAAGTAGCCACCCATTTCCGGGAAGAAGAACACGATCGAGCAGAAGATGAACAGGAACACCACCACGCCGACGATATCTTTCACGGTGTAGTACGGGTGGAAGGCGATGCCGTCCAGCGGTATGCCGTTTTCGTCCTTGTGTTTCTTGATGTCCACGCCGTCCGGGTTGTTCGAACCGACTTCGTGCAACGCCAGGATGTGCAGTACCACCAGACCGAGGATGACGATCGGCAGGGCAACCACGTGCAGGGCGAAGAAGCGGTTCAGGGTAATGCCGGAAATCAGGTAGTCACCACGAATCCACTGGGTCAGGTCGTTGCCGATGACCGGGATCGCACCGAACAGCGAGATGATCACCTGGGCGCCCCAGTAGGACATCTGGCCCCACGGCAGCAGGTAACCCATGAAGGCTTCGGCCATCAGCGCCAGGTAGATCAGCATGCCGAAGACCCACACCAGCTCGCGCGGCTTCTGGTACGAACCGTAGAGCAGGCCACGGAACATGTGCAGATAGACCACGATGAAGAACGCCGAAGCGCCAGTGGAGTGCAGCAGACGCAGGATCGAGCCGTACTCGACGTCGCGCATGATGTACTCGACGGAAGCGAACGCTTCTTCCGCCGACGGGGTGTAGCTCATGGTCAGCCAGACACCAGTGACGATCTGGTTGACCAGAACGAGCAATGCCAGGGAACCAAAGAAGTAGAAGAAGTTGAAGTTTTTCGGAGCGTAATACTTGCTGAGATGGTCTTCCCACATCTTGGTCGCGGGAAAGCGTGCATCAACCCAATCCATGAACTTGCTCATCACGCTTTCTCCGTATCGACGCCAATGACAATGATCTCATCGGTCTCATAGGAATGCGGGGGAACTGGCAGGTTCAAAGGCGCAGGTTGCGACTTGTAGACGCGGCCAGCCAGATCGTAATGGGAGCCGTGGCAAGGGCAGAAATATCCACCTACCCATTTCGGACCAAGATCCGCAGGTGCCACTTCCGGACGGAAAGTAGGCGAACAACCCAAGTGCGTGCAAATGCCGATCAGCAGCAGAACTTCTGGCTTGATCGAACGCGTTTCTGGGTTGACATAGGCCGGTTGCGTCGATTGTTTGGAATCAGGATCGGCGAGATCGCCTTCGATCTTTTTCAGATTCCCCAGGATTTCCGGCGTACGGCGGACGATGAACACCGGCTGACCGCGCCACTCAGCAATCATCTGCTGGCCTGGTTCGACTTTGCTGACATTCACTTTCACCGGTGCACCAGCGGCTTTCGCCTTGGCACTGGGAAACCATGACCCCACGAACGGGACCGCAGCCCCCACCGCTCCTGCAGCACCCACCACGGATGTGGCTGCTACCAAGAAGCGACGCCGGCCTGTATTCACGCCGTCATTGCTCATTCAGTCCTCTCCCATCAGCTTTGTGGCCTGTTAAATCAGGCATCTACTAAGTAAAACTATGTACTTATAAAAATTTTGCCGAATGGTAATGAAAAGCCCCAATTCTGACAAGGTAATTACCGGAGCCCACCACCCTCAAGCCTTGGAGTATAGGGCGTCTACGGATGTGGCAAGTTGTCACAGCGCAATTCTTTGATAAATCGCAGGCATAAAAAAACGCCCAGCTCCGTGAGGAAACTGGGCGTTCTTTTTTGAACGTGAAAGCGAATTAACGCTTCGAGTACTGCGGACGCTTACGCGCTTTACGCAGACCGACTTTCTTACGTTCAACTTCACGAGCATCGCGGGTTACGAAGCCGGCTTTACGCAGGGCGCTGCGCAGAGTCTCGTCGTAGTCCATCAGAGCGCGGGTGATGCCGTGGCGGATTGCGCCAGCTTGACCACTTACACCACCGCCGATCACGGTGACGTAGATGTCGAACTTCTCGACAGTCTCAGTCAATTCCAGCGGCTGACGAACTACCATGCGGGCAGTTTCGCGGCCGAAGAAATTATCCAGCGAACGGTTGTTGATGGAGATGTTACCAGTACCCGGACGCAGGAAAACGCGTGCGGTTGCGGTCTTGCGACGGCCAGTGCCGTAATTTTGAGTCGCCGACATAATGAACTATTCCGTTAAATCTTCAGTTCTTGGGGCTGCTGAGCAGTATGAGGGTGTGCAGCGCCCGCATAGACTTTCAGCTTACGGTACATGTCGCGACCCAGCGGGTTCTTAGGCAGCATGCCTTTGACCGCGGTCTCGATCACGCGCTCAGGGGCCTTGGCGATCAGCTTTTCAAAGTTGATCGACTTGATGCCGCCCGGGAAACCGGAGTGGGAGTAGTACATTTTGTCAGTGGTTTTAGCACCGGTAACACGGATCTGCTCAGCGTTGATTACGACGATGTAGTCGCCGGTGTCAACGTGAGGAGTGTACTCAGGCTTGTGCTTGCCACGCAGACGGCTCGCGATTTCGGTGGCCAGACGACCCAGGGTCTGACCAGCAGCGTCGACGACAAACCAGTCGCGCTTTACTGTTTCCGGTTTAGCAGTAAAAGTTTTCATTCTTTATAGCCTCAGGGGCCGCCCTGTAAATTAGACGGCGGATCTTACTGAATAGTGCGTACTTTGACAAGTCAAAGGCAGCCGGATACAGACGCTTTCGGGGGCTCGGGTCGGCGCGTCCGTTCAACGGCAAGATTCTTCGGCGGCGGCGCATCACTTCCACTGCAGAAAGAGGTGCGCAATTATGCAGATTGCGAAAAATAATTCAACCTGCTTTTATGATTGTTTTGCCCAAGGAGCACCCCGATGGACTATCGCCAGCTAGGCCGAACCAATCTGAACGTGAGTGCCCTCTGCCTCGGAACCATGACCTGGGGCGAGCAAAACAGCGAGGCAGACGCCTTCGCCCAGATTGAACGGGCCAAGAGCGCCGGGATCAACTTCATCGACACCGCCGAGATGTACCCGGTGCCGCCCAAGGCCGAAACCTACGCCACCACCGAACGCTACATCGGTAATTACTTCAAGAGCCGTGGCGACCGCTCTGACTGGATCCTGGCCAGCAAGATCGCCGGCCCCGGCAATACCATCGATTACATCCGCGACAAGAACCTTCGGCACAATCGGCAGCACATCACCGAAGCCGTGGACGCCAGCCTCAAGCGCCTGCAAACCGACTACATCGACCTGTACCAGCTGCACTGGCCGGAGCGCAGCACCAATTTCTTCGGGCAACTGGGCTACAAGCACCAGACCGAAGCCAACCTGACGCCACTGGAGGACACCCTTGAAGCGCTGGACGAACAGGTCCGCGCCGGCAAGATCCGCCACATCGGCCTGTCCAACGAGACGCCGTGGGGCACCATGCGCTTCCTGGCCCTGGCCGAAGCCCGGGGCTGGCCGCGCGCCGTATCGATCCAGAACCCGTACAACCTGCTCAATCGCAGCTTCGAAGTCGGCCTGGCGGAAATCGCCATTCGCGAGCAATGCGGCCTGCTCGCCTATTCACCGCTGGCGTTCGGTTTCCTGTCAGGCAAGTACGAAGGTGGCGCCCGTCCGCCAAAAGCTCGCCTGAGCCTCTACAGCCGCTTCAGCCGCTATTTCAACCCACAGTCGGAAGCGGCCTGCAGCCGGTACGTGGCCCTGGCTCGCGAACACGGTCTGGACCCGGCGCAAATGGCCCTGGCGTTCGTGACGCAGCAGCCGTTCGTGACCAGCAACATCATTGGCGCGACCACCATGGAGCAACTGGAAAGCAACATCGCCAGTTTCGACTTGAAGCTGTCGGAGGAAGTGCTGGAAGGGATCGAGGCGATTCACAAGGATCACCCAAATCCGGCACCTTGATTGATCTCTAAACCCATTCGCGGGCAAGCCCGCTCCCACAGGTACTGCGTGATCCTTGTGGGAGCGGGCTTGCCCGCGAAGGCGTAAGTCCTGCCATCCGAGATCAAAGCGACCGCGCAATAATCTCCTTCATGATCTCGTTCGTCCCGGCATAGATCCGCTGCACGCGAGCATCCGCCCATGCCCGCGCGATCGGGTATTCCCACATGAACCCGTAGCCACCGTGCAACTGCACACACTCGTCGAGCACCTTGCATTGCAGGTCGGTGCCCCAGTACTTGGCCATCGCCGCCGTCGGCACGTCGAGCTTGCCTTGCAAGTGCAGTTCCAGGCAGCGGTCGACGAAGACACGGCCGATCTGGATTTCCGTGGCCATCTCCGCCAGTTTGAACCGGGTATTCTGGAAATCCGCGATCGACTTGCCGAACGCCTTGCGCTCGCGGGTGTAGTCCAGCGTCCATTGCAGCGCCGCTTCGGCCGATGCCAGCCCGCCAACGGCCACCGTGAGGCGCTCCTGAGGCAATTCCTGCATCAGGTAGGCAAAGCCCATCCCGGCCTGGCCCAGCAGGTTTTCCTTGGGCACACGCACGTCCTGGAAGAACAGCTCCGAGGTGTCCTGGGCTTTCATCCCGACCTTCTCCAGGCGCTTGCCCTTGTCGAAGCCCGGCGTATTGGCTTCCACCAGAAACAGGCTGGTGCCCTTCGCGCCAGCCTTCGGATCGGTCTTGGCGACGACGATCACCAGGTCGGCCAGGTAGCCGTTGGTGATGAAGGTCTTGGAGCCGTTGATCACATACTCATCGCCATCGAGCACGGCCGTGGTTTTCACTCCCTGCAGATCGGAACCGGCGCCCGGTTCGGTCATGGCGATCGCGGTCACCATCTCGCCGGACACCAGTTTCGGCAGGTACTTCTGCTTCAGCGCCTCACTGCCGTAATGCAGGATGTACGGCGCCACGATGTCCGAGTGCAGGGAGAAACCGATGCCGGTCAGGCCAAGGCGCCCCACTTCTTCGATCACCACCGCGCTGTAGAGAAAGTCCGCCCCCAGGCCGCCGTACTCTTCCGGCAGGTGTGAGCAGAGCATCCCCGCCTCCCCCGCCTTGTTCCACAGCTTGCGGTCGATATAGCCTTGTTTTTCCCATTGCCCATGGAAGGGCACCGCCTCCTTTTCGAGAAACGTCCGCACGCTGTCGCGGAAAAGCTCGTGCTCGGAACTGAACAAGGTTCTGGGGATCATGCGGCACCTTTTCTTTGTTTTTAGAAGGAGTTGACCTTCAGAGACTATGCCTCGCTTCCGATACAGGACACTGGACACATCCGACAAAAAATAAGACGATCCAGCCGTCTGGTGACCACTTCCCCCTATAAAAATAAAGTTGAATTATGTCTAACCAAGCCTCCACGCCACTGCGGCGCGTCAGCATCCTGGCCATCGACCGGGTTTTCGCTTCCACCCTCATGCAAGCCAAGGATTTCTTCCACCTCGCCAGCCTGCGCTACGGCAAACAGCTGGGCCAAGGCCTGACACCGGCGTTCGAAACCCGCCTGGTCAGCCCCGACGGCAAACCGGTCAGCACCTTCAGCGATGTGATGATTCCGGTGGACGGCGGGCTGGAAAACGCCGACATCATCATTCTTCCCGCGTTCTGGGACGATTTCGAAAGTCTCTGCAAACGTTACCCGCAAGTCCTGCCCTGGTTGCGTCAACAGCATGCGCGCGGCGCCGTGCTGTGCGGCGAGGCCACCGGTGTGTTCTGGCTGGCCGAAGCCGGGCTGCTCAATGGCAAGGAAGCGACCACCTACTGGCGCTTCTTCAATGCCTTCGCCGAACGCTTCCCACAGGTCCAGCTCAATCAGGACAAACACCTGACCGACGCCGATAACCTGTACTGCGCCGGCGGCACCACCTCGGCGTGCGACCTGTACATTTACCTGATCGAGCGCTTCTGTGGCGCCAATGTGTCCCAGGCCGTAGCGCGGGACATTCTGTACGAGGTACAACGCAGCTACTCGCCGGGACGCATCGGTTTTGGCGGACAAAAACTGCACCAGGACGTGATCATCCTGCAGATCCAGCACTGGCTCGAGGAACACTTCGCCGACAAGTTCCGTTTCGAAGACGTCGCCCGCGAACACGGCATGAGCATCCGCAACTTCATGCGCCGCTTCCAGACCGCCACCGGCGACAAGCCACTGCATTACCTGCAACGCCTGCGCATCGAAACCGCCAAGGGCTTGTTGTCCGCCAGCCGCAAGAGCATCAAGACCATCAGCTATGAGGTGGGCTATGACGATGCGAGCTTCTTCGCGCGGCTGTTCCGCCAGCACACGGAGCTGTCGCCGAACCAGTATCGGCAGCAGTTTCAGCAGGCTGCATAAAATCCCGCAAACTTGCTCTGGCTGCATTTCCACGCTCACGTGGGAATGCAGCCAGAGACGCTCTGCGTTCCGCTTTGACATGCGATAAAAAAGGTCATGGAGTGCATTCCCACGCTGGGCGCGGAAACGCCAGTGACCTCCATACAGCGTCTTTTCTTACGATAAAAAACGAATATAGAGCATCAACGCATCTCGTCCGACTAATGTACGCAGGCCATCCAGAGCTTCAACATCTTCCCCTTCAAACACCATCAGGGAAGATCAAAGGTGACTATCGGATCAAGCTACAACTACCCTTCATACATCGCCAAAGAGGCCGCCCGAACAAAGCGTTCGGCTAAAAACAAATGGGCAGCTCGCTTTCCCAATCCGCCGGATTTGTGCTTTGACTATCGTGCACTGGTAGAACAGGAAAACGGCATCGCCAGGGCAACTGACCCGCAACATAAAATCTGCATCATCGGCGCCGGCGTCACAGGCCTGACCGCCGCCAGAGAACTCTATCGCTGCGGCTTTACCCATATCACTCTCATCGAACAATCCAGACGCATCGGCGGCAGGCATCTGACCGTTCCCGGTAGCCGAAACTCAGCAACAAGCCATACACCGTTTGAAATGGGTGCCATGCGCATGCCCTTCTTCAACCGGGCGGATGAGCCGCCGACAGAAGGTCGATCGCTGATGGCTTACTACGCCAATCAATTTGAATTGGCGTTTTCAGACTTCGCCAACCCCGGTAGCCAATGGGTTAGCTCGACAGGCATCTATCTCCGGGAGGGCAGCATGGGCGGCGGATCGGCGCCGCAAATGTTGATATGGAAAAACGAAGACGGCGAAACACCGCCTCCCGGCGATGAATTGCAAAAGGTTTATTCCAAGTGGAAAGCCTTTGCCGATCGCATGACCCGCCACGTTGCGGAGCTTTATGCGAGCCAGGAATGGGAAGCCATATGGGCTTCTATCGTCGAAAAATACGAAAGTGTCTCGTTCCGCGATCTGGTCAGCATGCCAGCACTGGAAGCTTGGGATGGCCACTCACCCGGGGATTTCGGCGGAATGGGAATGTCTGCGCAAGAGTCCGCTATTTTTTACGCAATCGGTATTGGTGACGGTAGCTGGGGAGCTTTTTACGACGTCTGCTGCCTCTACCCCCTGCGTACCGCGATTTTCGGTTTCAGCAGCCAATTGCAACTGATCCATGGTCGAGTGGACTCAAACGGCGATCCACTGGATTCGCCCTACCTGAATAGCGAAGCCGTTTTTGACTCAATGGGACAGAGTTTCGACAAGCCCCGCTACATCGGCCTCGCCGCGTTGGACGAATGCCTGCTGTTTGTGAAAACCGACGAAACCGGAAAGTCCATCTACGAACATAGCCTCGAAAGAAGCAATGGACTTCTCACCGACTCATCCGTCACAAAACTGGAAAAGCTAACCAATCAAAAAATACGCGTCTATTACAACTGGAAACACAGTCAACCCGAGCAGATCCAAGAGCAATTTGATGACT
This sequence comes from Pseudomonas laurylsulfatiphila, assembly GCF_002934665.1. Classification (GTDB taxonomy): domain Bacteria; phylum Pseudomonadota; class Gammaproteobacteria; order Pseudomonadales; family Pseudomonadaceae; genus Aquipseudomonas; species Aquipseudomonas laurylsulfatiphila. The sequence continues at coordinate 835,421 of NZ_NIRS01000003.1, forward strand.
ATGACTCGGTCATCATGACACTACCCTCCTGGCTGATTGAAACTCGAATCAAGCTCGAAAATTTCACCCGGGAGATGCTACCTTTCGAGACGATTAACGCCTACAAAACCGCACACTGGGAAACTAGCTGCAAAGTGTTTGCACCGCTGAAGAAATCATTTCTCTCGAAAAACAAAAACATCCCGCAAGCCATCGTAACCGACAGTTTTATCCACGATGTCTACACCTACCGCTACAACGACAACTACAGCTATGACTGCATCCTGCTGAGTTATACCTGGGAAGATGATGCAACCAAGCTCGCCTCATTCAGCGATAAGGAATTGGTATCAAAATGCGCCGAAGAGCTGGATCGCATACTCATGAACTCTACCAACATCCAGGAGAAAATTTCTCCCTACATCGGCATTGATCAAGCGGTGGTTCAGCGTTGGATCACTGATAAAAATGCTCTGGGCTGTGCCAAGCTTTACCGACCAGGCACTTACTACGATGCCGTTGGCCTGATGAAGTACAACCGGGACCTTGCTCATGTATCAGGCTTGTATTTGTCTGGTGAATCATTTTCCGTCGATGCCGGTTGGACGGAGCCATGTTTTCGCGGTGCTGTCGATGCAGTGATTCATATCTGCAACAAAACCGCCGCGACCTTCAATGGCGGATTTTCCTTGAGCGACTACCCGCACTACCAACTCAAAACCTGATCACATCCCCGCTCCAGAGCCATGCACGCAATACATGGCTCTACCTCTCGCGCCTGCCACCCACTGCCATCAAACATCACGCTGATCCACTTTAGGACAAGGACTACGACCTAAACGGAAGTAGCTGACTTACACCCCATTCCTGATTCCCCTCTTATACACACGCCATTTAACAGCTTGAAAAACAATAAAAAGAGGAACGACGGAATGTCTGAGCCAACAAGCCCTGCTCGTGTAGCAGTCGTGCAATTCGATCCACAAGTCGGCATCGAGAAATGTGCAGGTAATCTGCGTCGCAGCCTGGAATTGGCGCTTGAAGCGGTAAACGGCGGTGCGAATCTCATCGTTCTGCCCGAGCTTTCCAATACCGGCTATTTCTTCAGCAATCGACAGGATGCCTTCGCCCATGCCGAAGCGGTTCCCGACGGACCAAGCGTGCGGTGCTGGATCGACTTCGCCCGCGAACACAACGTTTACCTCGTGGCCGGTCTGGCCGAACGCGACGGCATGCGACTCTTCAACACCGGCGTTCTGGTAGGACCAGACGGCTTTATCGGCAAGTACCGCAAAGCCCATTTGTGGAATCTGGAGAAGCTCTGGTTCACCCCCGGCGACCTGGGTTTCCCGGTTTTCGAAACACCGATCGGCCGCATCGGGCTGTTGATTTGCTGGGACATTTGGTTCCCGGAGGTGCCACGGGTCCTCGCCCAGCAAGGCGCGGACATCATTTGCAGCCTGAACAACTGGGTCTGGACACCGCCGCCGCTGTTCGATGAAGCCGGTAAGTGCATGGCGTCTTATCTGACGATGACCGCCGCTCACGTCAACAACGTGTTTATCGCTGCCGCCAGCCGGATCGGCGAGGAGCGCGGCGCGCGCTACCTGGGTTGCTCGTTGATTGCCGGAACCAACGGCTGGCCGATTGGCGCCGTGGCTTCGACAGACAGGCAGGAAATCCTGCTTGCCGATGTCGACCTAACCAGCTCTCGCAGTGCGCCCATCTGGAACAACCTGAACGACCTGCATCGCGATCGCCGAACCGATCTTTACGATCAGATGCTCGGCTACACCCAACACCATTGCCTCCCACGTTGATCAGGAGGCCTATCGCATGGAAGTTGCAACCGACAAAAACCAACCATCGCGCAAATCACCGATTGATACAGCCGTCGTCCTGCTAATAATCGGCGCGACACTGCTGGTCGTCTGGCTTTCCTTCAGCAACCGTACTTTCTGGGGAGCGCATTGGCCCGGCTACGGCGACATGGTATCGCTGCTACCCGAACCGAGTGCCTGGTTACGCTGGGTGTTAGGTGACATCAGCGAGGTGGCTTTCTACAAGCACGAGTTCGCCTCGATCGGTCTGCTGGCGGGCGCTTATCTGGCTTACTGGGCGAATCGAACGGGGAAATCCTGGCAAGGATTTGCCATCTCCTATGGAACGGGGCTTTGGCCCTGGCTGGTCACCAGTTCGTTGCTCGGGCTGCTGCTGAGCAATCTGCTATGGGGCTGGACGGTGACAGCCACAACCTGGCAACCCACATTCGTTGCATTCGTCTCGCTGCCAGCAGCGATGGTGTTGATGTTTGGCGGAGGCTGGAAGGTAACGATCAACGGCGCACTCATGGGCGCCGTACTCGTCACACCGATGTGCCTGCTGATCGTCAATTACGTGTGCCAACCGCTGGCCCTGCCTGCGGTAATTGGCAATGTGCTGGGCATGGCGGTTGCCAGCGTCCTGGCGTTTCTGTTATGCCGCTATTGGCCGAACCTGGTGAAATCCAGGTCTTCGGAAACGCCCCCCGCCTTGATCGCCACCGCCAAGGCGCCCGACTATGGCGTCATCTGGAGCCTGCGCCGGATTCTGGCGGACTTTTCCGAAGCACCGTTCTTCGGCAATGAGCTGGCCAGCCTTGGCCTGATACTGGGTGCATTGCTGGCGTACAGCTTGAACCCTTCAAGCCCCGCGTACGGATCGGGCCTGTTACTGCACATCATCGGTGCGCAGGCATTGGCCTCGGCCATCGGCGTGCTGATCTGGCGTCGACAATGGATGTTGCGCGGCTGGTATCCCACTTACATCCCGCTGGTTTCAGTGGTGCCCGCGGCGATTCTGGCCTATGGCGGCAGCTGGCAGATTATCGTCTCAAGTGCACTGCTGGGGGCATTGCTCGCACCACCGCTGGCCTGTGTGATTGCCAAAAAATTACCGGCCGACATGCACGCCTACATCGCCAATGTACTGTCGATGGCCATCAGCACACTGCTGATCGTGCCGCTGATCGGCTTTCTGATCGCTGATTAATGTCCCGGCCATTCGGTTATATCGCGGCCTCAAAAGCGGATACAGCCACTTTTCGTTACAAACAAGCGAGGTATCCCATGGACCTACCCAAACTGTCCATCGCGGCACTTGGCGGCACGGTAAGCATGCAAGCGAGCAATGCCGGTGAAGGTGTCATCCCGACCGTCAGCGGCGAAGCCCTGCTGACCTCCATACCGGAACTGACGACGCTGGCCGGAGTCACCGTTGAGACCCTCGGCCTGCTGCCCAGTGCATCCCTGGATTTCGAGTTTTTGCTGGACGTATTGTCCTGGGCTGAGTTACAGGTCAAACAGGGCGCCACTGGGGTCGTGATAACCCAAGGCACCGACACCCTCGAAGAGGCCGCAGTGTTTTTGGATTACCTGTGGCCCTACGACACCCCCTTGGTGCTGACCGGTGCCATGCGTTCCGCAGCGCAGCCAGGTGCCGATGGACCGGCCAATCTGCTGGATGCATGTCGCGTTGCCCTGGCGCAGAACAGCCGGCAGCGCGGCGTCCAGGTCGTGATGAACGGACAAATTCATCAAGCGTGCAGAGTACGCAAAACCGATTCGCTGGCATTGCAGGCGTTTTCCTCTCCGGTTGTGGGGCCCGCAGGCCTGATGCTGGAAGACCGCGTTCGCTATCTGCGCCCGCCGGAGCCACGCACGGTGTTGCCTTTGCCGCAACAGGCCACACAGAAGGTTGCACTGCTTGAGGCCTCACTTTCGGCCGACACCCTGCTACTGGAGAATATTTTCGCACTCGGTTACGACGGGCTGGTGATCAGCGGTTTTGGCGCCGGCCACATCTCGCAGCGCTGGGCGACAAGGATTGAGCATATTGCCGAACGAATCCCCGTGATCATTGCGACCCGAACCGGTTCTGGCTCCACCGCACGTGCCTCTTACGGTTTTGGCGGCGGTGAGATGGACTTGATCCGCAAGGGTGCATCGATGGCGGGTTTTCTATGTCCGCGAAAGGCCCGGATTCTGCTTTGGCTGCTGCTCGGTTGCCAACGGCAGCACGAGCTTGCGCGGTATCTCAACGAAGGCATTTGACTTCAAACAATGTACAAACCTGTGGGAGGAGGTTTTGCGCTGACAAAAAAGGCCTGCATTTGCAGGCCTCTTTCATTTTCCGAATCGTTCTACTGATTTAAACGCTTACGGCTTGTGCGCCCGGGCCAGGAATTCATGGGATTGCATTTCCAGCAGACGACTCAGGGTACGCTGGAACTCGAAGTTCAAGCGCCCGCCGGTGTACAGATCCTTGAGTTCGACTTCGGCAGAAATGATCAGTTTCACGTTACGGTCGTAGAACTCGTCGACCATGTTGATGAAGCGTCGGGCGATGTCGTCGGTGGTGACACTCATCTGCTCGACATCGCTGAGCAGCACGGCGTGGAAGATCTTGCCCAGTTCGATGTAGTCGTTCTGGCTGCGCGGGCCGTCGCACAGTTCACGGAAGTTGAACCAGGCCACGTCATCGCAGGTGCGCAGGGCACGAATTTCACGGTTTTCGATCATCAGCACGTCATTTTCGACCGCTGCCGTGCATTCCGGTGTCAGCGCACGGAAGCTCTTGCGCAGGCTTTCGTTGGCGGCTTCGTCGAGCGGATAGTGGAACAGCTCGGCTTGTTCGAGGTGACGCAGACGATAGTCGACGCCGCTGTCGACGTTGACGATCTCGGTATTCTGCTTGATCAGCGCAATGGCCGGCAGGAAACGCGCGCGTTGCAGGCCATCCTTGTACAGGCCGTCCGGCACGATGTTCGACGTCGCGACCAGGGTCACGCCGTTCTTGAACAGTTCTTCCATCAGGGTGCCGAGGATCATGGCGTCTGTGATGTCGGAAACGAAGAATTCATCGAAGCAGATGACCCGGGCTTCGGTGGCGAAGCGCTTGGCGATGATGGTCAGCGGGTTTTTCTCGCCGCCCAGGGTTTTCATCTCTTCGTGCACGCGCTTCATGAAGCGGTGGAAGTGCGTACGGGACTTTTCCTTGAAGGGCAGCGCTTCGAAGAAGGTGTCCACCAGGTAAGTCTTGCCGCGACCTACACCGCCCCAGAAATACAGGCCCTTGACCGGGGTCTGATCCTTCTTGCCAAACAACTTGCCCAGCAGGCCCGGCTTGTTTTGCTCGGCCGCGACCAGATCGTCGTACAGGCGCTGCAAATGACGCACGGCAGTTTCCTGCGCGGCATCATGGAAGAATTCCGGGCGTTTCAGATCAGCTTGATATCGTTCTAGGGGCGTCATAATTCGTTAGCAAGGCAACAAAAACGGGCCGACACTGTAGCGACGGCCCGGAGGAATGGCAATCGGCCCTTGGTCGGGCCGAACCGTTGTTTAGTCCTGAACAGGCGTCAGGGCGATGCGCAAAGCCTCGATGGCAGCATCACGCGCAGCACTGTCGACAAAGGCCGGGCTGTCGGCAACGCACTCGCCCTCAAGCCAGACGCTGAAATTCAGCTCTTCACTGCGCACGTCCAGTGGCTGACCCGATTGCAGTTGCTTGGTCACCTGACCGGCGGTCTTGCCGTCGGCGAAGTTGCGCGACAGCAGCAGTTGCTCGCCATCGGCCGCCAGCAGACGGAAACGGAAGCTGCCGTCGTCTTCACGGAAGCTGACAAAACGTGCAGCCTTCACGGCTTTTTTCTTGGTGGTCGCCGCTACTTGAGCCTGGGCAACGAAGGAGCGCAGGCCCACCGCTTCACGCAGTTCGTTGAGGAAGGGTGTCGCTACCGCACGGGCCTTTTTCGCGCCGTGCTGCAGGATGTCTTCCAGATCCGCCGGGCGCTCGATCAGTTGGTTGTAGCGCTCACGGGATTCGCCCAGTTCACTGTCCAGCAGTTGGAACAGACGATTCTTCGCCTCGCCCCAACCCAGGCCCTGCAACAGTTCGCTGCGGAACTCGTCGGCCTGCGCCGGGGTGGCGAATGCCTGGAACAGGGTGAACAGGTGCGAATTGTCCGGGTCCTTGGCTTCGCCCGGTGCGCGCGAGTCGGTGACGATCCGCGAAATCGCGTCTTTCATCTCTTTGGCGCTGCTGAACAGCGGGATGGTGTTGTCGTAGCTCTTCGACATCTTGCGGCCATCCAGGCCCGGCAACGTGGCGACGCTCTCTTCGATCAACGCCTCGGGCATGGTGAAGAACTCTTTGCCCTGGCCAAACAGGTGGTTGAAGCGCTGGCCGATGTCCCGCGCCATTTCCACGTGCTGGATCTGGTCGCGACCGACCGGCACCTTGTGCGCGTTGAACATCAGGATGTCCGCCGCCATCAGCACCGGGTAGCTGTACAGGCCCATGGTGATGCCGGCGTCCGGGTCTTCGCCGGTCTCGACGTTCTTGTCCACGGAAGCCTTGTAGGCGTGGGCGCGGTTGAGCAGACCCTTGGCGGCGACGCAGGTCAGCAGCCAGGTCAGCTCGGGGATCTCCGGGATGTCGGACTGGCGGTAGAAGGTCACGCGGTCGACATCCAGGCCACCGGCCAGCCAGGTCGCGGCGATTTCCAGACGCGAGCGCTGGATGCGCAGCGGGTCATCGCACTTGATCAGGGCGTGGTAGTCGGCCAGGAAGTAGAACGAATCGGCATTGCTGTCGCGGCTGGCGAGGATCGCCGGGCGGATGGCGCCAGCGTAGTTGCCCAGGTGCGGCGTGCCGGTGGTGGTGATGCCGGTGAGGATACGGGTACGGGTCGTCATGGGTAATCGCTTGTCAGACTGCAATCAATTCGAGAGACGCGGCAGGATCAGATCCTTGAGATCGGTCAGCTTGCCATGAAAAAAGTGTCCGCATTCTGCCACTTTCAGCAGCTCATGGGGACGTTCGAGCGTGTCGGACCATTGGTAAACGACTTGTGGATCGATCACTTCGTCGGTTTCCGGCTGGATCAAGGTCAACTCGCCGTACTGCGGCAGCTGATCCTGATCCCCCAGGCGCATGACCGCCGGCGCGACCATGAACAGGTGCTTGAGCGACTCGCCCTTGGCCTCAAGGCGTCCGCCGAGACTTGCTGCAACAAAACCGCCGAAGGAAAAACCGAACAGGGTCAGCGGCAACTCCGGGTGCCTGGTGCGAAACCATTCGGCGACTGCCTGGGCATCATCAACTTCACCGGTGCCCATGTCGTGGGAGCCCTCGCTGGCACCGACGCCACGATAGTTGAAGCGCAGGGTGACCAGTCCGGCGTCGCGCGCAGTGCGCTGCAGGGTCGAAACCACTTTGTTGAGCATGGTGCCGCCCTGCACCGGATTTGGATGGCAGATCAGCGCCAGGCCGCGAGGTTGCTCGTTGTCCAGGTAAAGGGCTTCCAGTTGACCAACCGGGCCATCAATCACTACAGGGGTTTCGCGCATAAGCAAGGAAGGAACTCCGTGACCTCGAATCGGGTCGACTCGTCTAGCAAATTGTCTGTGGCTGTCTATTGCGAGTGAATCGCGGTATACAGCGCAGGTTCGAGCCGTTAACGTAAAGCAAAGCCGTTTATAGAGGAAGGACTCGTGGAACACTCGCTCTTAGTTTGGTTGCTACCGACTCTTGCCCTGGTTGTGGGTGTCGCCATTGGGTTCCTGATCGCTCGCCTTGCGCCGAATGCCGCGCCTAGCAGCACGCAACGTCAGCTGGACGATATTCAGGAACGTTTCGACAGTTATCAGAACGAAGTGGTGACCCACTTCAACAGCACTGCGACATTGGTCAAGAAACTGACTGCGAGCTATCAGGAAGTGCAGGACCATCTCGCCGAGGGCGCCAACCGCCTGGCCCTGGACGAACAGACTCGCCAACGCCTGCTGGCCTCCCTGCACGCCGATGCGGCGCAGGCACCCCGTGAACGCCTGACGCCACCGCGCGATCAGGAGCCGCCTCGCGACTACGCACCAAAAGCCCCTAACGCGCCCGGCATGCTCGATGAGCATTACGGCCTGAAGAAGTAATCAGGTTTCGCGCAAAACAAAAAGCCCCCGGACAAGTGATTCTCCGGGGGCTTTTTTATTACTGATCCGTTTTATCTGTTGCCCACCCCGGCCCCTTCGCGGGCAAGCCCGCTCCCACAGTGATCGATGTCGGACACAAAATCTGCATTCAACACTAACCTGTGGGAGCGGGCTTGCCCGCGAAGAGGCCAGAACTGACGATACAAAAAAGCCCGCCTTATCTACTTGGGATCGGGCGGGCATTTTTTACGCCTGGGGTTCAATCAGACGATCAAGGGTACTGCTGAACCTGACCTTGCTGCTGACCACCATACTGCTGGCCCGGAATCGCCTTGAGGTTGACCTCTACACGGCGGTTCTGCGCCCGGCCGTTGGCATCGCCGTTGCTGGCAACCGGGCTATCCGGACCCGCGCCACGAGCACTCAGGTTGGTACCGCTAACCCCTTGCGAGGTCAGGTAGGTGGCCACGCTTTGTGCACGACGCTGGGACAGGTCCATGTTGTGCTGGCGGCTGCCGGTGCTGTCGGTATAGCCGACGATTTCGATCTGGTTCTGGTTGAACTCTTTCAGCGAGCCCGCCAGGTTGTTCAGCGGCTGATAGAAACTTGAAGCAATGTTCGCCGAATCGGTAGCGAAGGTGATGTTGCCCGGCATGATCAGCTTGATCTGGTCGCCCTGGCGCTGCACTTCAACACCGGTATTGGCCATGCTGGCGCGCAGCTTTTTCTCTTGCTGGTCGGCGTAGTAGCCGTAACCGGCCGCCGAAGCACCGACCACTGCCGCACCGATCAGCGCGCCCTTGCCACGGTTATCGTGGTTGATCGCAGCACCGGCCAGTGCACCGGCCAGTGCGCCGAGCCCCCCATACTTCGCGGTCTTGCTCATGCCTTCGGAGCCGCTGTCCGCCTGCCCCTGAGCCTGGCCTTGACCGCCGTAAGGGTTGGGCGAAGCACAACCGGACAAAACGGCCACAGCCGTAGCGACAATAATCAAACGACGCGTGGTGAACATGTATAGCTCCTACTTTTTTGCATTCTGTGGTGCAACGGACCAAGGCACAGCCTTTACGGCTGTTGGATCACTTCCGGGAACAAAAATTCCGCTCGTTACAAATCAGGCCCGGACAAAGGGGTTTTCGCGCATTTCATCGCCCAGGCGGGTGTCCGGACCATGCCCGGCCACCACCGTCGCCTCTTCGTCAAGGGTGTACAAACGCTGCTTGATCGAACGCACGATGGTGGCCTGGTCGCCGCCCCACAAATCCGTGCGCCCTACCCCACGTTTGAACAACGTGTCACCGGCAATCAGCAGCTTGGCATCGGCAAACCAGAAACTCATCGACCCCGGTGTGTGCCCAGGCGTGTGAATTGCCACGCCACAACCGCAGGCCAGCTCTTCATCATCGGCCAGCCAGCGATCCGGGGACGGCACCGGGGTGTAAGGGACACCGAACATCTGGCACTGCATTTCCAGGTTGTCCCAGAGAAACTGGTCTTCCTTGTGCAAGTGCAGGGTCGCGCCGGTTTTCTCCTTGAGTTGACCGGAAGCCAGGAAGTGATCGAGGTGGGCGTGGGTGTGAATGATGCTGACCACTTTCAGCCCCAGGGCATCGAGACGCGCCAGGATCAGCTCATGATTGCCACCCGGATCAACGACGATGGCCTTTTTCGTCACCGGATCGCCGATGATCGTGCAGTTGCACTGCAAAGGGCCGACGGGGAAGGTTTCGCGGATGAGGGTGGGATGCTGGGACATCGGGGGCCTGCTCGATAAACGGGGACGGGCGATTTTCGCACAATTGAGTATCCAGCCAATGGCCGCGATGTGTAACGTGAAAAATCCTTAACCCAGCACCCCCAACTCCTTGGCCCGCGCCACGGCCTGCGTACGCCGCTCGACCCCGAGTTTGCTGTTGATGTGGCTGGCGTGGGTCTTGACCGTGTGTAAGGAAATAAACAGCTGATCGCTGATTTCCTGGTTCGAACAGCCCTGGGCGATCAATCGCAGAACCGCCAGTTCCCGCGTGCTGAGTTGCTCCGCAGCCGCGCCGGATTCCGCTCCGGGGCGGGCTGTCAGCGCCGGCAGCTTTTCACTGAGGCTCAGGGAAACAGGGTTTGGCGAACACTGTTGAAGCTGCCCACGCAGCCAGTCCGGGTGCTCGGCCAGCAAGCCCTCGAAGGGTTGCAGCACGCCCCCACCAGCGGCGTCCAGCGCCTGAGCCAGCGCCTTGCGTGCTTCCGGCTCCCGTCCGCTGCCCAGCAACAATGCCACTTTCTGGGTCAGCGCCATGGCACTGAGCATCTGCCGGCCACTTTGCTGGCCATGTTCGAGCAGCGCATTCAATCGCCCCTCGGCCAGCATCGGCTGGCCCTGGATGACGTCCAGCAAAGCTTGCTGCAATTCGATATGCAGCGGCAATTGCGGATGAAACTCCGGCGGTGCCGCCCCGTTCTCGCCGTTATAGGTCTGCCCCAGGCGCGCCAGCCAGGCTTCGGCCAGATCGGTACGCCCCTGGGCCAGCCAGAGCTCACATTTGACCAGGGTGATCATGGCCAGGTAGTAGATCGGCGGCACGTCCCAGATGTGCATGAGCCGCTCGGCTTCGGCCAGTTCGGCAAAGGCCTTGGCGAACTCGCCGCTGCTGCCTTCCAGCCTGGCAATCACGCAGTGGCCGATCAGCACGCTGATGTCACGACAGGCGCGTGCCTCGCTCAGACCGGCCTGCAATCGCACCCGCGCCAATTGCGGCTGCATGCGCAGGGCCAGCAAAAAGCCTTCGTACAGGGTCAGCCGGGCCCGAACCGCATACAGCCGTTGTGCAGACAAGCTCTGCAGGCGTTGCATGCCCTGACGGACCTCTTCCAGTGCCCGACAGACTTCCCCGCGCGCTTGCAGCACCCGTGCGCGGTCGTAGTGCGCCAGCGCTTCGAACAACGGGTTGCCGACACGTTGCGCCAGTTCCAGCGATTCGCGGTTCAGTCCCCGTGCCCGCCATAAATCACCATCGGCAATGGCCAGGTTGGACAAGGTCGAGAGACACATCAGGCGCTGGCCGTAACGCTTGGCCGGAAGACTTTCCAATGCCTCGCGGCAGTACTGCAGCGTCAGTTCGCGGTTGCCGCGCCCACGGGCAATGATGCCACTCAACGCCAGCCATTGAGCCAGCATGGACTTCTGGGCGGTGGCCGACGGCGCGGGCAGGAAGCGGCTCAAATGGCTGGCCAGCTCTTCGGCAGCATCCAGCTGGCAAGCCAAGCCCAGCGCCCAGCTATACAGCACAATCAGTCGCGGCGTGCTGATCAGCAAGCTGTCGGGCAAGTCCATTTTCCAACGCAGCAACATGCCGACATTCTGCTCGGCCAGCAGTTGCTCTTCGGAAAGGTTCTGCACCAGGTTCGCCGCGACGTCCAGGTGACCGGCACGCAAAGCTTGCTCCACCGCCTCATCGAGCAGCCCCTGGGCATTGAACCAGCGGCAGGCACGCAGGTGCAGGCTCGCGGCCGGCACCATCGACTGGGACGTCGGCCGCGTGCGCAACAGATCGGAAAACAGATGGTGATAACGATACCAATGACCATGTTCGTCCAGCGGCACCAGGAACACTTGATGGGCAAGGAGGAAGCGCAGGATCTCCCCGCTGTCATGGGCGTCGCGAACGGCATCGCACAGTTCGCTGCAGAAACGTTCCTGGGGCGCCGTGTCATAGAGGAACGACTGGACCTCGGCGGGCAGGCAATCGATAACTTCTTCGAGCAGGTAATCGCGGATCAGCCCCTCCCCGCCATGCAACGATTGCGGCAGCGCGCCATCGGTGCCCGCCTCCGAAGCCGCCAACAGCCAGAAGCGTAACCCCGCAACCCAGCCTTCGCTGCGCTGGATCAGGTTTTCCAGTGCCTCACCGCGCAAGGAGCTGCTGTGCCGGTCGAGCAGGCTCAAGGCCTCGTCGTGGGTCAGGCGCAGATCCTGTTCATGCAACTCGAGCAGTTGCCGCGACAGCCGTAGCCGCGCCAGGTGCCAGTCGGGACGTTGGCGGCTGGTGACCATCACCAGCAAACCATCGGGAAGATGATTGAGGAAAAACTGCAGGCAACGGTCCAGCACCGGCCCCTGAGCCAGGTGGTAATCATCCAGCACCAGCAGCAAGGGCTTCGCCGTGGACAGGTGTACGGCCAGTTCGTCGAGCAAGCCGTCGAGCCATTCTTCGAATGCGAACGGCTGATGGCGCTGACGCATCTTCAACAGCCCGAGGGATTGCCTGCCCAGGTGCGGGAAATAGTCCTGAAGGCCTTCCAGCAGCCGCTCGAGAAAGCGTCCCGGGTCGCTGTCTCGCGGACTCAACCCCAGCCAGAGACTTTGCCAGTGCGCCGGCAACCCCTGACAAAACTCCACCGCCAGCGAACTCTTGCCGAACCCTGCCGGGGCACTGACCAGCAGTAACCTGCCGGCGAGCCCGGCACTCAGGCGCTCGCACAAACGTGGACGTAGCACATGGCCGTCTGGCAACGGCGGACGGAAAAACCGCCCGTCGAGTGTCGCGACGGCAACCGGTGCAGAACCTGGGGGTGTGGACAAATCAGTCATAGCCGGCTCTTGTTTGAATTGCGGGTGGCGGCGTTGCAGATGTCCGCAGACTAGCCGTAAACGGATAGGGAATGAAGGTAATTGCTACAAATGGCTACAAAAAGTCTACAAGCAAAAAAAAACGCCCCGAACCAGTCGGGGCGTTTCAGAGGGTGCGGCCTCTACTCAGTTCAACTTAGCGAACACCATCCTGACGCAAGGCGGCCGGGGTGAAGTCGCTGGTGGTGGCCTGGAAACCGAAGTCATAAGCCGACTTCTCTTCGTTCTTCATGCCCAGCGCCAGGTAACGACCCGACTGCAGGTCATACAGGGCTTCGAGGGCGTACCACGGCACTTGCTTGTCGTAGTAGTTCTCGGCATGTGCCTCACCTACACGCCACAGTTGGCCACGACCGTCGTAATGGTCGATGACCGCTGCCTGCCAGGTATCTTCGTCGATGTAGAAGTCACGCTTGGCGTAGATGTGACGCTGGCCTTCCTTCAAGGTGGCAACCACATGCCACACCCGGCGCAGCTCGTAACGCGCCAGATCCTGGTTGATGTGACCGGCCTTGATGATATCGGTGTACTTGAGGCTCGGGTCGTCGAGCTTGTAGCTGTCGGAGGCGATGTACATCTCTTTCTTGCCTTCGAGCTTCCAGTCGTAACGATCCGGCGCACCGTTGTACATGTCCAGGTTGTCGGAGGTACGCAGGCCGTCAGCCGCGGTACCCGGGCCGTCATAGGACACTTGCGGTGCACGGCGCACACGACGCTGGCCGGCGTTGTAGACCCACGCCGAGCGCGGTTCCTTGACCTGGTCGAGGGTTTCGTGAACCAGCAGTACACCACCGGCCAGACGCGCCGGCGCGGTCACTTTCTGCTTGAAGTAGAACAGGATGTTGCCCGGGTTTTTCGGGTCGTAATCCTTCATCTTGTCGCGGAACACGAACTGGTCCTGGAAGTACACCAGGCTGAACGAGCCGTTCGGCTGTGGCGTGGCCTGGGTTACCAGGCGGGTCACGCTACCACCGCGATAACGGGTGATGTGGTTCCAGATGACTTCAACGCCGCTTTTTGGAATCGGGAACGGAATGGCGGTTTCAAAGTTTTCCAGGCCGTTGCCGCCGGACACCAGGTTGGTGTTGGTGGCGTTGCGCTTGATGGCGGCGAATACATCATCCGGCACGGTAGCACCGCGATGGGATGGATAGACCGGCATCTTGAAGCTTTCCGGGTAGCGCTTGAACATCGCGTACTGGCCCGGTGCGAGCTTGTCCTTGTACTGATCGACGTTCTGCGCCGTGATGGTGAACAGCGGTTTTTCGCTGGCGAACGGATTGGACAGGAAACCTTTGCTGTCGACCGTACCGGCGTTCTTCGCCATCGGCTTCCAGGCCGGGATCGAACCGTCGGCGTTACCCGCCATTTCGGCGCCCATCGGGGTCAGGCTCTTGCCCAGTTTGTCGGCCTCGGCCTGGGGAACCGCTGCGATGACGCTGGTCGCCAGCAGCGAAAGACCCAGAACACCGGCTTGGAACAGACTCTTTGTTATTTTCATTTATGCGTTCGTCCTGAAAATACTGTGCTTAGAAGTTCACGCCGAGGCTGAGCGCAACGAAGTCGCGGTCATCCACGGTGGTGTACTTGCCGTCGAAGAAGTTGGTGTAGGCCAGGCTCGCGGTGTAGGTGTTCTGGTACTCGGCGTCGACACCCAGGCTGACCGCCTTGCGGCCTTCCTCGAAGTTGCCGCCAGGGCCAGGGGAGTAACCGCTCACGTCATGGGACCAGGCAACGTTCGGCTTGAGGTTCACACCGGCAAACACGTCGTTGTATTCCCAGATGGCACGACCGCGGTAGCCCCACGAAGTCGCGGTGGTGAAGCCTTCGTCGGTGCAGTTGCGGCTGCGGTTGTTGGTCGGCGTACCCGGACCGGCACCGTTGATGGTGCTGGTGTTGAGCGCCACGCAGGTATCGAGCGCGCCAGAGGCTGGCAACTCACCCGGGCCGTAGACCGGATCGCGGCCATAACGAACATCGGAAGTGCTTTCCAGGCCACCAACGTGGGTCACGCCCACTTCGCCCACCAGGGTCAGACGGCTGGCGCCCATGACCTGGTCGAAGAAGTGCGTCAGGGTGGTCTGGAACTGGGTGATTTCCTTGCGACGATACCCGTGCAGGTCCTGACCCGGCACGCCGGTCAGCAGCGATGCGTTGGTCAACGGGTTGTTCGGGTTGTTATTGCCCAAAGGACGTACACCGGAGAACAGGATATCGGTGGAGTTGAGCTGCACCGGAGCGTTCGGACGGTAGCTGATCTCACCGCTCCACGCCGTACCGGTAGGCAGGGTGGTGGAGAAGCTCAAGCCATACAGGCGAATGTCCTCGGGGTATTCGATGAAGTATTGCGAATTGCCTGCCACCAGCAGTGGCCCGAGTGCCGCGAACGGGCCCGGGAGCCCTGCGGCCGTGTTGTAGACCGATTGCGGCGCACCGGTGGCGCTGAAGATCGGCGCACGGCTGTGGTAGTTCATGAAGTAGGCGCCGAACTCGGTGTCCAGCGGATCGAACATGTACTTGAAGGACGCGCCCCACTGGCCGCTGTCGCGGGCATCTCGATCGCCACCACGACGCACCAGAACACCCTCTTCGTTGACGTCGACGCCATTGGCGGCCAAAGGCCCCAGGGCAATGGCCGGAATTTGCGAACGCTTGTTCAGCACGCGCAGGTTGTTGTCGCAGCCGTCGGCAACGATGTCTGGCTGGGAGAAGAACGTGCCGCAGTTGTCGACGACGGTCTGGTCCCATTCAATTTGATAGAACGCTTCGGCCGAGAGGTTTTCGGTCAGGCTCTGGGACACATAGAACATGTTGACCGGGATCAGGCCTTCCTTGATCTCGGCCCCCGGACGACGGAACGCGGACACGTCGATCGGGTTGATCGAGTTGATGCCACCACCGATGAAGGTACTTTCACCCCAGCTCACTACCTGCTTGCCCAGACGTACGGAGCCTGGTTGATCGGCAATGGAGTAGTTGTGGTAGACGAAGGCGTCGAGGATCTGGCCGCCGGCGGACTTGGCGCCTTCCTTGCGGCCGTCGTCGCTGATGTCCTTGAACGGACGGCTTTCGTCCTTCAGTTCAAAGTCGTACCAGTATTTGCCACGGACGAAAACACCGGTATCGCCGTATTTCAGTTCAAGGTCATGGATGCCCTTGAAGATCTTCGAGAAGGTTTCCCCGCTCTTGAAGTTCAGGTGACCGTCATCAGAAGTCTGGGACAGACCCTTGCCGCCGTTGTTGACACCAATGAGGTTCTTGTTCGGCTGCTCGGTAGACCAACTGGCACCGATCGACAGGGATGAGTCGAACTGACCTTCGATTTCACCGACGTTGAAACTGACGCCGAATGCTGGCCCGGCGAGCGTAGAGGCAAGACTGACAGCCAGGGGCAGCTTCGCCCGGCGCCAGAACTGGTTTACTGATGTCATCGACGCTACTCCATGTGCATTTTATTTTTATGGCATTGAGCACTTCTAAAAACGCTGTGGATAACCGGGAGCCATGGCATCCCAAAGTCATTCCAAAGTTGCATCGCCCCGGTTCGTGCGGTTGCCCCGTTCTTAAAAATCCTTGAGCGGACTATAGCCAGCAGGTAGTAGCGCTTGATCCCTCTAAAGTGTGATTTGCAGTTGCCGGCCACTCTGGAACAGTCCTTTCGCCAGGCCGACACCCGTCGGCACGGCAAGGATGGCTGAAAATTTCGATTTGACAAGCCAAGCGCTTGCTTGGTGGGGCTGGCGTGCCCTTTCGGGCACGCCGGGAGGTGCTTAAAGCGTCGAGAGGAAGGTGCTGTTGGTGGCCTGCCATTCGCTGATGTCGACACGAATGCGCTTCTTGTCGAGTTTGCCGACGCTGGTCTTGGGAATTTCAGTAACAAGGGCGATCTGGCTCGGAATCGCCCACTTGCTCAGGTGCCCGAGCTCCACAAAAGGCTTGAGGTGTTCCTTGAGTTCCCTCGCCCCGATGACGTGACCTTCACGGACTACGAGCAGGGCAAACGGCCGCTCTCCCCACTGCGGATCAGGGATCCCCACCACTGCTACTTCACGTACCGCCGCATGACGACTGATCAGGTCCTCCAGATCCAGGGAGGAGATCCACTCGCCACCGGTCTTGATCACGTCCTTGATGCGGTCACGAATGTCGATCACCCCCATGCTGTCCAGGGTCGCCACGTCGCCGGTGTGCAGCCAGCCTCCGGCCCAGAGCTCGGCGCCCTTCTGCGGTTCATTGAAATAACCCTCGGTCAGCCAGGGTGCGCGCAGCACCAGCTCACCCTGGGTCTCGCCGTCGGCGGGCAGGAAGTTGCCCTCGGTGTCGACGATCGCCGCCTCCACCAGCGGCCCGGGCACGCCGGCCTTGATCCGGTAGGTGGTGCGTTCGTCTTCGGTGCCGGCCATCAACTCATCGTTCAAGTGCGCGCACGAGACCAGTGGCCCGGTTTCCGACATGCCGTAGGCGGCGGTCAACTGAATGCCCTTGGCCTTGGCCGCCTCGTATAGCGTGCGGTTCAGGGCACTGCCGCCGATGACGATTTTCCAGCCGCCGAAATCAACGTTCTGCGCAGCCTTGGCATTGAGGACCATCTGCAAAATGGTCGGTACGCAATGGGAGAACGTGACCTTCTCCTTGCGCCACAACTCCACCAGGTACTCCGGGTCATAGCGGCCGGGGTACACCTGCTTGAGTCCGAGCATGGTCGCCACATACGGCAAGCCCCAGGCGTGCACGTGGAACATCGGGGTGATCGGCATGTACACGTCGTTGGTACCCAGCAGGCGCACGCTGTCGATCGCGCCCATGATGGTCGACACGCCCATGGTGTGCAGCACCAGTTGCCGATGGGTGAAGTACACGCCCTTGGGATTGCCGGTGGTGCCGGTGGTGTAGAACGTGGTCGCGACCGAATTTTCGTCGAAATCCTGGAAATCGTACTGCGGGCTCGCCGCGGCCAGCAGTTGTTCGTATTCGCCGACGAGGTTCGGCAGGTCCGCGGTTTTTTCCGGCAGGTCAGTCAGCAGCAGGGTTTTGTCGACCGTGGTCAGATTCCCTTCGATGGCCTTGTAGAGGCCGACGAACTCGCTGTTGACCAGCACAAAGCGGTCCTCGGCGTGGTTCATGGTGTAGAGGATCTGTTCCGGCGACAGGCGCACGTTGATGGTGTGGATCACCGCGCCGATCATCGGGATGGCGAACATGCATTCCAGGTAACGATGGCTGTCCCAGTCCATCACACCCACGGCATCCCCGGGCTTGACCCCGGCCGCTGTCAGCACGTTGGCCAGGCGGGCCACCCGTTCGATCAGGGTCGGGTAGCTGTAGCGCAACTTGTCGCGGTAGATGATCTCGCGGGTTTTCTCATAACGGGCACCGGACATCAGCAGCCGCTTGATCAGCAGCGGGTATTGGTAAGCGCCTTCGGCCGGGGGGATAACGCGAGTCTGCAACATAAGAATCCCTTTTTCTGACTGCACGGACGTGACTGAAAGTACGCACTGTAGTGCCCCTGATCGCCAGCCAAATCAGCCAAAGGAATGATTTGCAGAACCCCGCAAGCACTAGCATTGCGCCAGCATCGACCATTTATTCCGCACTGTAGGAGCTGCCGCAGGCTGCTCCTACAGGGAATCACGATTGATCAATGCATCTCGGTAAAAGCGAGCTTCACGCCAATCGCAATCAGCACAGCGCCCATGGTCCGGTCGAACCAGTGCCCCATGCGCGCGAAACCGGCGCGTACGCGCTGCTGGCTGAACAACATCGCCACCAGGCAGAACCAGGCGGCCGTTGCGCCGGCCAGGTAAACCCCGTAACCGGCCTGCACGGCCAGTGGGGTGTGCGGATTGATTACCACGGTGAACAACGAGAGGAAGAACAGTGTGGCTTTCGGGTTGAGACCGTTGGTGACGAAACCCGAGGTGAAGGCGCCACGGGCCGTGCGCTCCCCCGCTTCCTTGTGCAGATCGTCCGCCACAGGCTTGGCCGGTTGCGCGCGCAGCGCCTTGTAACCGATGTACAGCAGGTAAGCGGCGGCGGCCCATTTCAAGGCATTGAACAGCACGATCGACTGGGACACGATCAGGCCGATACCCAACAATGAATAACCCACATGCAGGAAAATCGCCGTCCCCACACCCAGCGCGGTCCAGGTGCCCGCGCGGCGACCGTGGGTAACACTTTCACGTACCACCACGGCAAAGTCCGGGCCGGGGCTGGCCACGGCCAGCAAGTGAATCAGGGCAACGGTCAAGAACTCTGTCCAGTACATGTGGGGCTCCTTCAGGCCAAGCGTAACTAGTTATTTCATCTGGTAGGCTCGGCAGATTACGCCTTCAGTTCAATGCACAAAAGGTACAGTTGATGACGAATACTCGCCGCGCCGTTTTCCTCGACCACCCGTCCCTGGACCTCGGCGACCTTGACCTCAACCCCCTGCGCAGTTGTTTCAGCGAATTGCAGCTGTTCGCCCAGACCTTGCCCGATCAAGTCATCGAACACCTCAAGGGCGCCACCGTCGCCATCAGCAACAAGATCCTGATCGACGCCGCCGCCATGGCCGCCAGCCCTGACCTCAAGCTGATCCTGATCACCGCCACCGGCACCAACAACGTCGATCTCGCTGCCGCCCGCGCCCACGGAATAACCGTGTGTAACTGCCAGGGCTATGGCACGCCGTCGGTGGCGCAGCACACGATCATGCTGCTGCTCAACCTGGCCACGCGCCTGGCCGATTATCAGAAGGCCGTCGGCGCAGGCCGCTGGCAACAGGCCAAACAGTTCTGCTTGCTGGACTACCCGATTGTCGAACTCGAAGGCAAAACCCTTGGCCTGCTGGGTCACGGCGAATTGGGCAGCGCGGTCGCACGGCTGGCTGAGGCCTTCGGCATGCGCGTGCTGCTGGGGCAGATTCCCGGACGCCCTGCCCGCCCGGACCGCCTGCCACTGGATGAACTGCTGCCGCAAGTCGATGCCCTGACCCTGCACTGCCCGCTCAACGAACACACCCGTCACTTCATCGGCGCCCGCGAACTGGCCTCGATGAAACCCGAAGCGTTCCTGGTCAACACCGCCCGCGGCGGCCTGATCGACGAACAGGCGCTGGCCGACGCCCTGCGCAATGGTCATCTGGGCGGCGCCGCCACTGACGTGCTGAGCGTTGAGCCTCCCGTCAACGGCAATCCACTGCTGGCCCACGACATCCCGCGCCTGATCGTCACCCCGCACAACGCCTGGGGCAGCCGTGAAGCGCGCCAGCGAATCGTTGGCCAAGTGACCGAAAACGCACTGGGATACTTCAGCGGTAAGGCGCTGCGGGTCGTCAGTTGATAAACTGCGGCACTTTTTTTACGGGAGCAGTTATGGATCCGCGCAGTGAAGTACTGCTTCGCCAGGCCGAGTTATTCCAGGGTTCGGTGTTGTTGGCCGGTTTGCCCGCCGACGACCTGCTGGGCCGCCTGCCCGATGCCCATGGCTGGTGCTGGCACGCCGGCGATCAGGCCGCGCTGGACGCCCGCTTCGATGGGCGCAGCCACTTTGGCGTGAACGCGCCGGATCGTGGGTTCGATAGCGCCGTGGTCTTTCTGCCCAAGGCCAAGGACCTGACCGACTACATTCTCAACGCCCTCGCCTCGCGGCTGGCCGGCCGCGAGTTGTACTTGGTCGGCGAGAAAAAAAGCGGCATCGAAGGTGCCGCCAAACAACTCAACCCGTTCGGCAAGCCACGCAAACTCGACAGCGCGCGCCACTGCCAGCTCTGGCAGGTCACCGTGGCCAACGCGCCTGAGGCCAAGCCACTGGAAAGCCTGGCGCAGACCTACGAACTGCCACTGGCCGAAGGCCCGTTGAAGGTCATCAGCCTGCCGGGGGTATTCAGTCATGGTCGCCTTGATCGCGGCAGTGCGCTGCTGTTGGAACACCTGGACAAACTGCCCAGCGGTCACCTGCTCGATTTCGGTTGCGGCGCAGGAGTCCTGGGCGCGGCAGTGAAACGTCGTTACCCGCACAACCTGGTCACGATGCTGGATGTGGATGCTTTTGCCGCTGCCAGCAGTCGCCTGACCCTGGCTGCCAATGGTCTGGAAGCCGAGGTGATTACCGGTGACGGAATCGATGCCGCGCCGATGGGTTTGAGTGCGATTTTGAGCAATCCGCCGTTCCATGTCGGCGTGCACACCGACTATTTCGCAACGGAGAATTTGCTGCGAAAAGCAGCAAAACATCTGAAAAACGGCGGCGAACTCCGCCTCGTAGCGAACAGTTTCCTGAAGTATCAACCATTGATCGAAGAGCACCTTGGCGTGTGTGCGATCAAAGCCGAAGGACAGGGTTTCAGAATCTACCGGGCAAAGCGCGGCTGAAACTTTTTTTGAAAAAGAAGGCTTGCCGAATGGGTTTTGCAAAGGCAGAATCCGCTCCGTCCTAGGGGAGTAGTCTCCCACGAGCGCCACGCTCGTCCGGCATGCGTCAACATACTTGGTCCTCAGACCATGGCGCATGCGACCCAAGCATCCACATCAGATGGATCGCAGGGTTTGACAAGACCTATGACACGAACACCTTACCCGGGGCGGGAAGGCTGTACGTGTCATAGCCGTGTCGACCCGCCCCTTAGGAAAACCCCTGATGCTGGATTCACTACTCGTACCCACCGCAATCGTTGCCTTGGCCGAAATCGGCGACAAGACGCAACTGCTCGCACTCATTCTTGCCGCCCGCTTCCGCAAGCCCTGGCCGATCATCGCCGGTATCGTTGCCGCGACCCTGGCCAACCACGCGGCCGCCGGTGCAGTCGGTGCCTGGGTCGGCAGTTTCTTCTCGGATACGATGCTGCACTGGATCCTCGCCGCAAGCTTCGCCGCGACCGCCCTGTGGACCCTGGTGCCGGACAAGATGGATGACGACGAAGCCAGCACCGCCCGCAAGTTCGGGCCGTTCCTGACCACGCTGATCGCGTTCTTCCTGGCGGAAATCGGCGACAAGACCCAGATCGCGACCGTGATGCTGGCTGCGCAATATCCGGAGTTGTGGCTGGTGATCATCGGCACCACCGCCGGCATGCTGATTGCCAACGTACCGGTGGTTCTGGCGGGTAACTTTGCCGCAGACAAGCTGCCATTGACCCTGATTCGTCGACTGGCGGCGTCGGCGTTCTTCATCCTGGCGATTGTCGCGGTGTACAAGGCGATGCAGAGCAGCGGGTGGGTTTGACCCGATAGGTCGTCAGACCGCGTTATCGTTCTTCGCGAGCAAGCCCGCTCCCACATTTGGGATGCATTCCCCTGTGGGAGCAAGCCTGCTCGCGATGAGGGCCTTATCGACGAAGAATCAACATCAAGACTTCTTGGCCTGCTCATACAACGGCATAACCTTGGGAATCGCCGCCTGCAATGCCGCAGTCCGGCTGCTCGAAGACGGGTGCGTGCTGAGGAACTCCGGCGGAGCACCTTCGCTGGCTTTGCTCATCTTGTTCCACAGGGTGATCGCGGCGTTCGGGTTGTACCCGGCGCGGGCGGCCAACTCCAGGCCGATCAGGTCCGCCTCGTTTTCATTGGCACGGCTGTTGGGCAAGGTCATGCCGTAGTTGGCTACAGCGTCCGCCAGGGCCAGGCTGTCCTGGCCCAACCCGAGCAACGCACCGGCGCCCTGCTTGGCCATTTCGATACCGTATGCCTTGGACATCGCCTCACGGCCGTGCTCGCGCAGGGCGTGGGCGATTTCATGGCCCATAACTGCGGCGAGTTCATCGTCAGTGAGTTGAAGACTGTCGATCAGCCCGGTGTAGACAAAGATCTTGCCGCCAGGTCCACAGTTGGCATTGAGCTCGTCGCTCTTGATCAGGTTCACTTCCCATTTCCACTGGGCCGCATCCGGACGAAAGTTCGGCGCCTGGGCAATCAGCCGGTCGGCAATCGCCCGAACACGCTTGGCATCGCTGCTGGTCTTGTCCAGCACGCCTTTGCTGCTCGCCTCACTCACAGTCTTTGTATAGGACTGGGCGTACATCTGGTCGACCTCTTGCGAGGACAACATGCTGAACATGTACTGCTTGCGCTCAACGCCCACAGCACCACCACTGGTGGTATTGACCGACTGGCAGCCAGCGAGCAGCAGGCCTGCGCTCAGCGCACATAGAGCCAATGTCTTGTTCATCGAAAAACTCCCTGAAAACATGCCGGGTATCCTAGGCGTGGAATGGTATCGACGCCAGATACAATAGACATAAGACGCGCAATTCAGCCAAAGCTCTCATCAATGCAGAAAAAAATTCACATTCCGGGGCGAGCCGCGGCCCGTCACGCCGCGCATTGATTCATTTGCGACATCCGCCACGCAAAAACAGCCATTTCCATGGCTCGCGCTCATGCCCGCCCGACACCCTGCCGATACACCTGGGCAGACGTCCTTTCGCGTGCGGAGCCTCCATGAAATTCAAGTCGATCCAGTTTTCCGTGGCGGCCCTTGCCGGCGCCATTGTCCTTAGTGTCGTGGCAGCGCTGGTGGTGTACGCGCTGTTTTCCGGTGCCCGGACGCAGGACATGGTCCAGGAGCGGACCCAGGCCCAGTTCGAGCAAGTCATCGAACAACGCCTGACGTCCCTGGCGCAGACCCAGGTCAGCCAGATCCAGCGTGAACTCGAAGCACCGCTGCTGATAGCCGGCGGACTGGTGCGGGTCAACGCCCTGATCGGCACGCCGGGTGCCGATGGCAAGCCCGCCCTGAGCCTGAGCCGCGAGCAACTGATCGGCCTGATCAAGGAAAACGTGGTCAAGAACCCGAAGATCCTCGGCACCTACATCGGCTGGGAAAAAGACGCGCTGGACCACAACGATGCGGCCTACGTCGGCACCCAGGTGGTCGGCATCGACGCCAGCAACGGGCGCTTCCTGCCCTGGTGGTTCCGCAACGACGACGGCACCCTGGGCCTGGACAAACTGGTGGACGTTGATGACCAGAAAACCCTGTCCACCGGCGTGCGCGCCAGCGAGTATTACCTGTGCTCGAAAGAAACCGGAAAATCCTGCGTGATCGATCCGGCGCCTTACAAGGTAGGCGACAAAATCGTCATGCTCGCCTCCTTTATTGAACCGATCATGCTCAACGGTGCCTTTCAAGGCATCGTCGGCGCCGACCTGTCGGTGAATTTCATTCAGGAAATGCTCCTGGGCGCCAACCAGAAACTCTACAGCGGCGCCGGGGAAATGGCCCTGATCGGCGGCAATGGCCGCATCGTTGCCTACACCAAGGATCCGAGCAAATTCGGCGAAAAAGTCAGCGATATCCTCGACAGCAAGCAGATTGCCAACATGGCCAATCTCAAGCGCGGCGAAGTCACCTACACCGTCGACAAGGCCCAGGGCCGGATCGAGTTGTACCTGCCGTTCGGCATCGGCCAGACCGATGCGCGCTGGACCCTGATGCTGCAATTGCCGCTGAATGCAGTCATGGCCGACCTGCAAAAACTCCAGGCCGACCTGGATGCGCAGCGTAAATCCGACACCTTCGGCATGGCGATGGTCGGCCTGGTGATTGCCGGTATCGGTTTGCTGGTGATCTGGCTGGTGGGCCACGGCATCGCCCGTCCGCTCAAGCAGATGGTGGCAATGCTCGACGATATCGCCCAGGGCGAAGGCGACCTGACCCGGCGCCTGACCAGCGACCGCGCCGATGAACTGGGTTCGATCGCCAAAGGCTTCAACACGTTCCTGGCCAAGTTGCAGGCGATGATCACCCAGGTGGTGACGTCAGTGCAGAGCGTCAGCGATTCGTCGGAACACACCGCCGACATTGCCATCCGCACCAACACCGGCGTACACAAGCAAATGGCCGAGATCGACCAGGTCGCTACCGCGGTGCAGGAAATGACCGCCACCGCCCAGGACGTGGCACGCAACGCGACCCAGGCCGCACAGGCCGCCAGCCATGCCGATCAAGCCGCCAGCCAGGGCATGCAGATCGTGCGCGACACCTCGAACTCGATTGGCGCCCTCGCCGTAGAGATCGGCCGGGCCGTAGGCGTGGTGCAGACCCTGGCCAAGGACAGCGAAAACATCAACGCCATCCTCACCGCCATTCGTGGCATCGCCGAGCAGACCAACCTGCTGGCCCTGAACGCAGCCATCGAAGCGGCCCGCGCCGGTGAACAGGGCCGGGGTTTTGCCGTGGTGGCCGACGAGGTGCGCAACCTGGCGCAGAAGACGCAAAAGGCCACCGAAGAAATCCAGGCCATGATCCAGCAACTGCAGCAAGGTACGCGGGATGTGGTGCGAGTCATGGAGGACAGCCAGAACCGCACGGACGAAAGCGTACTGCACGCATCGAAGGCCGCCGAAGCACTGGAGACCATTACTCAGGCAGTGTCGGTGATCAACGACATGAACACCCAGATCGCCAGCGCGGCCGAGGAGCAAAGTGCGGTGGCGGACGACATCAACCGCAACGTGATCAACATCGGCCAGGTGGCCAATGAAGTGGCCGGCGGTGCGGATGAGTCGAGTGCGGCCAGTGCGGATTTGACCAAGCTGGCGGAACAGCAGCGGCGGCTGATCAATCAGTTCAGGGTCTAATTCAAGGACGCCATCGCTGGCAAGCCAGCTCCCACAGGTTTTGTGAACGCCGCAAATCCCTGTGGGAGCTGGCTTGCCAGCGATGGCGTCAGCACAGACAACCTGTCATCCCGGCGTCAAACACTCCGGCCCATTCAATTTCGGATCATTCACCATGTTGGCCAGCACCCGTTCGCGCAACGCGGCAGGTTCACTGGCGAGCAAGGCTTGCAACGCATGCAACGGCGTCTCGGGATCGAGCCACGCGGCCTGCCCCGCCTCATCAAGAATCAACGGCCGTCGCTGGCTCGCCGCTGGCTGGGTAATCACGGCGGTACTCAGCCACACCTGCTCCTGTACCGGATACGCCTCCCAGATCGCCGCAAAAAATAATGACGAGCCCTCCCCCGGTGTCAGCCAGTACGGGCGCTTGCGCGTCGTCCCGCGCCATTCGTAGAAACCATTGGCCGGCAACAGGCAACGGCGCTCGCGCAAAGCCTGGCGAAACATTGGCTGCTCGGCAACGGTTTCGGCACGGGCGTGGGCCGGAGTGCGGGACAGATCGGTCAGCCAGGGCGGTGTCAGGCCCCAGCGGGCGCGGGCAAGCGAGCGCTGGCCATCAGGCTCGGCCCGCAGCATCAACACCGAATCGTTGGGAGAAATGTTCCACTGCGCCTTCTGGTCGGCGGGGAATCCGGGCAGGGCCGCGAAGGCAGGGTTCCAGCGAAACAGGGCATAACGTCCACACATGGGGCAACACGGCTCTTGATCAAACGAACGCCAGCCTAACAGACCAGCGTGCCGGGAAAGCTGTCCGGTTCATCGCCGGACAGCGGCAGCGCTGCATTGTACGCGGTGATCAGCTCGCGGGCGTATTCGGCCTGGTCGTTCTCGACCGACAGCCCGAGCAGGCCATAGATCGGCAATTCCCCGGAGCCGCCGAGCAAATCACGGCCCACCAGATGCGCCTCGATACCCTCGCTGGCGAGCATGCCTTGCAGCAACTCGCCTTCCATCAGGTTTTCCGGATCGTAGATGCGCTGCATACACGCTCCTCATTCGTTTTCACTGAACACTTCGAGATGCCATTCCTCTTCATGTACCTGCAACACGAAGGTTATCGGCCGGCAGCACACCTGACAGTCCTCGATGTAGGTCTGATCGCCACCGGACAAATCCAGAGTAGTCTCTACCTCCTCACCACAATACGGACATTCATACTGCGCAGTTTCCAGCATCGCGGTCTCCCAGGTGACTTGTGCGTATAATCGCCGGTCTATTTGCAGGGCTTTTTTTGTCTGGCTACTTTTTCAGACCGTGCCCCGCCGGTTTTCGAACAAAACCTTTACTTACCCTAGCCGTTTCTAACAAGAGAGCATGATGGGCGAATTCGATGCCATCCGACCTTACGACGACAGCGAAGTCCCAGCGGTGCTGGACCGACTGCTCGGCGACAAGGCGTTTCTAGATATCCTCACCCACTTCCGCTTCCCGCGTTTTGCCGGTGCCTTAGGCTGGGCGCTCAAACCTCTTATAGCCCATCGGCTGCGCCGTGAGTTTGCCGGCGTGACCTGTGTGGCCACGTTACAGGACAAAGTCGAGGTTTACGTCGACCACACCATCGAGCGCGCCACCGACGGTGTCACTTATACCGGGGTGGAGCAATTCAAGTCCGGCAGCGCCTACCTGTTTATCGCCAACCACCGCGATATCGTGATGGACCCGGCCTTCGTCAACTACGCCGTGTACCACGCCGG
The DNA here is from genome assembly GCF_002934665.1 of Pseudomonas laurylsulfatiphila. GTDB lineage: Bacteria > Pseudomonadota > Gammaproteobacteria > Pseudomonadales > Pseudomonadaceae > Aquipseudomonas > Aquipseudomonas laurylsulfatiphila. The sequence goes on from NZ_NIRS01000003.1 coordinate 862,293, forward strand.
CCTGCCGACCCCGCGCATTGCCATTGGCGACAACCTGCTGCAAAAGCCTTTCGTCAGCGACCTGATGCGCCTGAACAAGAGCTTCATCGTGCACCGCTCGATCAGCGGTCGCCGGGAGAAAATGGCGGCCTATCAATTGCTGTCGGCGTATATCAACCATTCGATCCGCAATGATTGCGCCTCGATCTGGATAGCCCAGGCCGAAGGCCGCGCCAAGGACGGTGACGACCGTACCGAATCGGCGATCCTCAAGATGTTCCACATGAGCCGCAAGGACGAGCCGTTCGGCGAAGTCATTCAGTCGCTGAACCTGACCCCGGTGTCGATCAGCTACGAATACGACCCCTGCGATCAGGCCAAGGCCCGCGAGCTTTACATCCGCGCCACCACCGGCAGTTACACCAAGGTGCCGGGCGAGGATGACGTGAGCATCGCCAAGGGCATCACCGGCTACAAGGGCCGGGTGCATGTGAACTTTGCCGCGCCGATCACCGAACTGTTCGAAGACACCAAGCAATTGGCAGTCGAGATGGACAAGCAAATCCTCAGCGGCTATCGCTTGTTCCCGGTGCACTACCTGGCTTACGCGCAGTGGAAAGACGCTGATCCGCAGTTGCAGGTGCCGAAGGCCGCCGAGGTGTTCCCGGCCGAAGAACTGGCCAAGGCCCAGGAAGAATGGCAACGCCGCCTGGACGCCTGCCCGCAAGAGCATCGTCCTTACCTGGTGCTGCAATATGCGACACCGGTGCGTAATCAGTACCGGGTGAAGGCAGGGTTGCCGCTGTAAGCGGTTTGGCTGGATACGATTTTTTAATCAAGATCAAAAGATCGCAGCCTTCGGCAGCTACTACACGGGATTGATGTACACCTGTAGGAGCTGCCGAAGACTGCGATCCTTTGCTTTGAAAAGGTTCAAACCTGAGTGCTGATCCACGACACCAGCAGCGCCATCCCCATGCAGGCAAAACCGAAGATGTAGAAAAACCGGTGCATGCGCAAGGTCGCCCAATCCAGCGTGGGTTCTACGTTCGGGCTGCTCTGGCGCTGCGCCTGCAAACTGGCCATCGCACGCAGTTCGCGGCGACGGGTGGCGTGCAGCAACCAGCCGCCCGGGAAGGCAAAGAGCAAGGCCAGCAGATTGATCAGTTTGGCGGGATGGGCGGTAAACAGCGTCATCAAGTGCAGCGACATCACGAACCTCAAGTCAAACAGGTAGCAGTTGCCGGACGGGCGACCGCGGCGCGGATTCTACCGAAAGCCTGCACCCCTGCCCTCTGTTTCCGACAAATAACGAAGCTTTTGATCAATGGCTGTCCTGAGTCACGGCTTCGTCATCTGTATCGGCGAACATGCGCGTCCCGAAACCGACACGGATCACGTCATGCTCCACGCCGAAAACCAGGATCGTCTCTACCTCATCGCCCCCAGCGAAGAACAACAAACCCTCGTCGACAGCCTCGCCTTCAACGTTCAGGATCGCCATTGGCTGGTGTATTGCGCCCTGGGTGGGCATCAACATGCGGATTTACCGGAAACGGATTTGCTGACCGGTGTGAGCGTGCTGGATTTTTACTCGCAAGCCGCCTGATTTCCTTGCCCCCTGTAGGAGCGAGCTTGCTCGCGATGGGCTTGAGGACGCCGCTGGGTATCAGATTTCCCGCGTCATCGTTAACGACCATCGCGAGCAGGCTCGCTTCTACAGGGGCTCGCATTACTCGCCCAGAATCTGACCTACGGTCGGGTCCTTGAACAGGCGGGTCAACGCATCGCTCAGCACATCGCTCACCAGCTTGGTGTTGGTTTCCTGGTTCGGCGCCATGCCGAAGCGCTGGTCCAGGGACGAACCATAACGGCCGCTATAGCGACGGTTGGCGTTCTGCACATCCGAGCGGAACGTCGCGCCGATGGTAGCTTCGGTCACGTACATGCCTTCCTTGGGCGACTGGTACTTCAGTTCCGCCAGGGTCACGGTCAGTTGCGGCGCATTCATGGCGTTGTTCGTCGGGGTAAAGCCTAACAGACGCACGGCGGCTTCAGCCTGGGCCTGCAGCTTCGGCAGGATCTGCGCGCCCTGCACGGTGATCGCGCTGGTTTCCGGGTACAGGCCACCACGGGTGCCCAGCGTCGGCGACGGGCGACCGTCCACGACACGCACCACGACGGGCTGGCCATGACCGACCGGGGCCAACTGCGCGGTGAGCTTGGGTTCCGGGCTCAGTTGTTGCGGGCTGTGGGCGCAGCCAACCAGGGTCAAACTGGTCACAGTGATCAAACCGAACAACAGGCGTTGCAACATGCTCTTCTCTCCAGAATCAGGCACAAACAGGCCGGCAGTATAGCGGTGCGCCACTGCGGGGAACCAGCACCTCACAGTGTTTGATGAAATCTCTGACAAACCCTGGGGATTGCAGTTCATGTCACACAGATGTCACCACTCCTACACTTGCACGTAATGGCCTACAGGCAACCTTCTGGCAATCACCCACACGGTACCTCACCATGCGCCATCTGATCTCTCTGTTCGCGCCACGCCCGTTGCACCGTTGCTTCGCCCTGCTCGACCGCAATGGCCACTGCCAGGCCTTCAAGCAGTGCAGCTTGCAGCCCATGGGAGATGGCTGGGTTGAAATCGAGGAAATCCGCCTGAACTGGCTGAATCAGCCGCTGCCGGCCGGCGCCCGCGTCGTTTCGCAACCGCACCAGCCACGCTCGCGCGCGCAGCAACTGCTGACGACCTGACCAAACACCTAATAAAAGTCATAAAACACGACCATTTCCCTGCGTTTCTTAGATACAATCTCCCCCCGATTATAAGGACGTCTCCTGATCGGGCCTCGCAGCATCGTCAATGCGCTTGTGTTGACACCCCGCTCCGCCCACAGAGAGCCGCCCACACAGATCGAGTGAAGCTGGCGCGCTTGCTGTTTTGTTGAGCAAAACCTCCACTTTTCGCGAATCTGCAGAGCTGTCATTACGCTCGGTCACTGAGCTGTTTGCCCGTTTTGCCTGCCCTGTATCCCATGGCGGCAATCCATTCGGGCACGGTGCCAGGCTGGGACAGCCCTTTTTGAGGTTCACGTCTTCAAAAGAGCGTGAAAAAAACGGGTTTTCACAACTTCACAAGAGTGTGGCGAGCAAATGAATAGTTTTGCGTCTGAATATGCACCATTAGCGTCTACAACAGCCCAACGACACAGGACCGAGTATTCCTCGAACACCGGAGCCTGAAGCCTGTCCGCTACGGATTTGGTTGCACAAACGGATGTATCGACCATAAGTCGAATTGCCAGTCGCACGTTGAAATGAGTCCATAGGGCTCTTATTAGACCCGGCAGGTAGCGTCCGTCGAAGTTGCGATAAATTGCGAAGATTCGGACATGGCGATACTGCCATGAATACCCTGGGGCCACACTGACACGCCCCGGAACGCCTGGCAGCCATGCCGACAATTTGGTGCTGCAGATTTTGGAGACGCGTTAAATGGCGCATAACGAAGCAGTCGACGTAGTACTGGTTGGGGCCGGCATCATGAGTGCCACCCTTGCAGTGCTGCTCAAAGAGCTCGACCCCGCGATCAAGCTGGAAGTCGTCGAGCTGATGGATTCCGGTGCCGCGGAGAGTTCCAACCCGTGGAACAACGCCGGTACCGGTCACGCCGGGCTGTGTGAGCTTAACTACACGCCGCAGGCAGCCGATGGCGCCGTCGACATCAAGAAAGCCGTGCACATCAACACCCAGTTCGAGGTGTCGAAGCAGTTCTGGTCGTACCTGACCAAAAAAGGCACGTTCGGCTCGTGCAAGTCGTTTATCAGCCCGGTGCCACACCTGAGTTTCGTGCAGGGCGACAGCGGCGTGTCCTTCCTCAAGGAACGCTTCAAAGTGCTGAGCAAGCACCACGCCTTCGCCGACATGGAATACACCGAAGACAAGGCGACAATGGCAGAGTGGATGCCATTGATGATGCCTGGGCGCGACCCCGGCGAAACCCTTGCCGCCACCCGCGTGATCAATGGCACCGACGTCAACTTCGGCGCCCTGACCAACCAGTTGCTCAAACACCTGACCAGCGCACCCGATGCCCAGGTCAAGTACTGCAAGCGCGTGACCGGCCTCAAGCGCAGCAACGGCGGCTGGACCGTCAGCATCAAGGACGTCAACAGCGGCAACACCCGTGAAGTCGACGCCAAATTCGTCTTCCTCGGCGCTGGCGGCGCGGCACTGCCGCTGCTGCAAGCCTCGGGCATTGAAGAGAGCAAAGGCTTCGGCGGCTTCCCGATCAGCGGCCAGTGGCTGCGCTGCGACAACCCGGAAGTGGTCAAGCACCACCAGGCCAAGGTGTACAGCCAGGCTGCCGTAGGTTCACCGCCCATGTCCGTGCCGCACCTGGACACCCGCGTGGTCGATGGCAAGAAGTCCCTGCTGTTCGGACCGTACGCCGGCTTCACCACCAAGTTCCTCAAGCACGGCTCCTTCATGGACCTGCCGCTGTCGGTTCGCGCCGGCAACATCGGCCCGATGCTGGCCGTGGCGAAAAACAACATGGACCTGACCAAGTACCTGGTCAGCGAAGTGATGCAGTCGATGGAGCAGCGCCTGGATTCCCTGCGTCGCTTCTACCCGGAGGCGAAAGCCGAAGACTGGCGCCTGGAAGTGGCCGGCCAACGGGTACAGATCATCAAGAAAGACCCGAAAAAAGGCGGCATCCTGCAATTCGGTACCGAACTGGTCGCGGCCAAGGACGGTTCCCTGGCGGCACTGCTCGGCGCTTCGCCAGGTGCATCGGTGACTGTTTCGATCATGCTCGAACTCATCGAGAAATGCTTCCCGAGCAAAGCCAAGGGCGAATGGGCTGGCAAACTGGCAGAGATCTTCCCGGCCCGGGAGAAGGTTCTGGAAACCGACGCTGCGCTGTATCGCAAGATCAACACGCAGAACAACGTTGCCCTGGAACTGGTTGAAGCCAGCAGCGAGACCGAAAGCTACGCTTGATTCGGCCCCATGAAAAACGCCCCGTTCTCATTGAGAGCGGGGCGTTTTTTTATGCATTTGAAAGATCGCAGCCTCGCTTCGCTCGACAGCTCCTACAGGAACACGCGGTCCAATGTAGGAGCTGTCGAGCGAAGCGAGGCTGCGATCTCTTGATCTTAACCGCGAACCTTCTCGACCAGCTCGATGTAGTCCGGCGCATTGCGCTGGTCCTTGATCAGGGCAACAAAGTCATTGCCGTGCTCATCCTTGCCATTCACGTCGTAACCGGCTTCGACGAAAAACGTCAGGAAACGCTCGAAATCGTCGATACGCAGGCCACGGTAGGCCTTGACCAGTTTGTGCAGGGACGGAGAAGTCGCGTCGACCGGTTCGAAATCGAGGAACAACTTGATCTGCTCATCGCCGATCTCGTCACCAATCACTTGTTTTTTATCTTTACGCATTGCCGACTCCAGCTCGCAGACATTTCACGGGGCGGGCAGTTTACCCCCGCGCAGGCACAGGGCTCAACGCGCACGAGTGCTGCCGGTATGCAGATCGGCCCAGACATGGCCATTGGCGTAGCTGAGAAACTGGCAATACACCGTGTCATTGCGCAGCAAGTCGATCACCACGCGGTATTGCGCCAGCGGGTAATAGAGGGTCAGGGTCTTGCTAGGCTCGTCGTAAACCGGCTTCTTCAGGCTTTTGCTTTCACCATCGAAATTGACCAGCACCTGACTGATGGTCGCGCCCTTGTTCAGGGATTTACCCTTGAGACGAATCAGCAGTGGCGAAGTGACCGGAATCGGCTGTTGAGTGGATTGACGCTGAGCGCCGACCACCACCGAATAATCGGTGACCTGCATCAGTTGCTGCTGCTCGGGATCAGCAGCGCGCAGAGTGAGATCGTCCGGCGGCAGGAATTGACTGTGCATGGGGGCCGGGGCGGCGGCCAAGGGCAGGCTGAGGGTCAGCGCCAGAGCGGCGCAACAGCGGATCAAAACACTCATGACGGGCTCCGGAGGGCGGGGCCGGGCACTCTAGCATGGGTGTAAAAAAACGTCTGTGAACAGCGCCCCCCCCTGTAGGAGCGAGCTTGCTCGCGATGCACTTAAGAACGCCGCGTTTAACCAGTAATCACGCGTTATCGTTAACGTCCATCGCGAGCAAGCTCGCTCCTACAGGTGGCGTACATCAATCGAATTGCGCGTGCATCCAGGCCTGATACTCGGCAACACCCGGCTCGCCTTCGCGCGGCGCCCAATGTGCCAGCTCACCTTCACCGACAGGACGGTAAGGACCAGCCTTGCATTCGAACATCAGGCTATCGGCTTCCAGCACCACCAAGCCGTGGAATACGCCAGTTGGCAGATCCACGCCCACACAGTCGCCACCGGCCTGCAGAACTGTCTTGCTCAGCACGGCGCCGGCTTCGTCGAAAATCAACACACCGAGGCGGCCTTTGAGGACAAGCAAGGTTTCAGCCTTGTTGTCGCCCAAGTGCCGGTGAGGCGGGATATACGTGGACGGCTGTAGCCCCACCGCCATGCGATGGCAAGCGTCTTCCATCTGATGGAAATTGTGATGCTGGCGCCCGCGAGGATTGGCCGCGGCTTTCCCGGCCAGCTCGGCGAACAAGGTCTGATCCAGAAAACGCGGCGTATCCATGTCTTACATTCCTTTAACGGCGAAAATCCCGTTGGCGTTACGCCAGTAGCCTTTGTAGTCCATACCGTAACCGAAGATGTAGCGGTCGACGCACGGCAGACCGACGAAATCGGCCTTGAGGTCCGGACGGGCCTTGCGGTCGTGGTCTTTGTCGATCAGCACGGCGGTGTGCACTTTACGTGCGCCAGCGTGTTTACAGAAGTCGATGATCGCGCCCAGTGTGTGACCTTCGTCGAGGATATCGTCGATGATCAACACATCACGGTCGATGAAGGAAACTTCCGGCTTGGCCTTCCAGAACAGATCGCCGCCGCTGGTTTCGTTGCGATAGCGGGTAGCGTGCAGGTAGGACGCTTCCAGCGGGAAGTGCAGATAGGTCAGCAGCTTGCCGGAGAAAATCAGCCCGCCGTTCATCACGCAGAACACCACCGGGTTGGAATCCGCCAGTTGATCGTTGATTTGTGCACCGACGCGGGCGATGGCCGCCTCGACTTCAGCTTCGGTGTACAGGCAGTCAGCCTCTCGCATGATTTGACGGATATGCTCGAGATCAGCGGACATGGTGCTCTCCAGGGGATGGCGGATTCAGGAAAAGCGGGCAAAGGTACGCATCAAGCGAGGCCAGATCAAGCGTTTGTGGACTAACGTACTGTATGTCTATAGGACAACACCCTCGGATAGATTAATCTAGGCCGGTTTTTTTGCCCGCCGCCGGAGCCTTTCCCCATGCCCATCCATGAGATCCGCCACCCGCTGATCCGTCATAAACTTGGCCTTATGCGCCGCGCAGACATCAGCACCAAGAATTTCCGTGAGCTCGCTCAGGAAGTCGGCGCCCTGTTGACCTATGAAGCCACCAAAGACCTGCCGCTGGAATCCTACGATATCGATGGCTGGTGCGGCACTGTGTCGGTCGAGAAAATCGCCGGCAAGAAAATTACCGTGGTGCCGATCCTCCGTGCCGGCATCGGCATGCTCGAAGGCGTGCTCAGCCTGATCCCGGGCGCCAAAGTCAGTGCCGTGGGCGTGGCCCGCAACGAGGAAACCCTCGAGGCCCACACCTACCTCGAGAAGCTGGTGCCGGAAATCGACGAACGCCTGGCCATGATCATAGACCCGATGCTTGCTACCGGCGGCTCGATGGTTGCAACCATCGACCTGCTGAAAAAAGCCGGCTGCAAGGACATCCGCGCCATGGTGCTGGTCGCTGCGCCAGAAGGCATTGCCGTGGTCGAGAAGGCTCACCCGGACGTGATCATCTACACCGCGTCCATTGATCAAAAACTGAACGAACACGGCTACATCATCCCGGGGCTGGGCGATGCCGGTGACAAGATCTTCGGCACCAAGCAGAAGGACGCGTGACCATGCAGCAAGAGTTCAACGATCCGCTCTGGCGCACGGTGCTGTCGGGTGCACAGATGCTGTTCGTGGCCTTCGGCGCCCTCGTGTTGATGCCGCTGATCACCGGTCTCGACCCGAACGTGGCGCTGTTCACGGCCGGCCTGGGGACGATCCTGTTCCAGATCGTCACCGGGCGTCAGGTGCCGGTGTTCCTGGCATCGAGCTTTGCCTTCATTACCCCGATCATTCTCGCCAAGGGCCAGTTCGGCCTGGCCGCGACCATGGGCGGCGTGATGGCGGCAGGTTTCGTCTATACCTTCCTCGGCCTCGCGGTGAAAATCAAAGGCACCGGTTTCATCGACCGCCTGCTGCCGCCGGTGGTGATCGGGCCGGTGATCATTTCGATTGGCCTGGCGATGGCACCGATTGCCGCTAACATGGCCATGGGCAAGGCCGGTGACGGCAGTGAATTGATTCATTACCAGACGGCGATGATGATCTCGATGCCTGCGCTGCTGACCACGCTGATCGTTGCGGTTTTCGGCAAGGGCATCTTCCGCCTGGTGCCGATCATCTCCGGCGTGCTGGTCGGCTTTGGCATGTCGTTCTACTTCGGCGTGGTCGATACCGCGAAGATCGCTGCGGCACCCTGGTTCGCCATCCCGCACTTCACCGCGCCGGAATTCAACTGGCAGGCGATCCTGTTCATCGTACCGGTGGCTTTGGCTCCGGCCATCGAACACATCGGCGGCGTGATTGCCGTGGGTAGCGTGACCGGGCGCGATTACCTGAAGAAACCCGGCCTGCACCGCACCCTGCTCGGCGACGGCATTGCCACCACGGCAGCCGGTCTGTTTGGCGGCCCGCCCAACACCACCTACGCCGAAGTGACCGGTGCGGTCATGCTGACCAAGAACTACAACCCGAAAATCATGACCTGGGCGGCGATCTTCGCCATCAGCCTGGCGTTCATCGGCAAGTTCGGTGCGCTGCTGCAAAGCATTCCAGTGCCGGTGATGGGCGGAATTCTGTGCCTGCTGTTCGGTTCGATTGCGGCGGTGGGGATGAACACGCTGATCCGCCACAAGATCGATCTGGGCGAAGCGCGCAATCTGGTGATTGTATCGGTGACCCTGGTGTTCGGGATCGGCGGCGTGCTGATCGGCACCGGCACCGGGCCGGACGACTTCGGCCTCAAAGGCATCGCGCTGTGCGCGGTGGTGGCGATTGGCTTGAACCTGATACTGCCGGGCAATGACAGCTGGAAGCACAAGAAGGCGAATGAGCCGCTGCTGTAATGCTTCAAGCGCTTTGTTGTTAATGAAATAGCTTTCGCGAGCAGGCTCGCTCCCACAGTCTGGAATGCATTCCCCTGTGGGAGCGAGCCTGCTCGCGAAGCTTTTAAAGCGCCATCGGCGCCCTTTCGCACAACGCACTCAACGCCTGCGCCCAATGCGGGTCATCGTTGAGGCACGGCACCAGCACCAACTCCTCGCCCCCCGCATTGCGGAATTGCTCCTTGCCGCGATCACCGATCTCTTCCAGGGTCTCGATGCAATCGGCAACAAACGCCGGGCACATCACCAGAATCTTTTTCACGCCGCTTTTGGCCAACTCATCGAGGCGCGCCTCGGTGTAAGGTTCGATCCATTTGGCGCGTCCCAGGCGCGACTGGAATGACACCGACCACTTGCCGTCCGGCAAGCCCATGCGCTTGGCAAACTCCGATGCCGTACGCAGGCATTGCGCGCGATAGCAGGTGGCTAAAACCACTGGCGATGCGTTCTTGCAGCAATCCTCATTCTTGAAGCAATGCTTCCCCGTCGGATCGAGCTTGGTCAGGTGCCGCTCCGGCAATCCGTGAAAGCTCAGCAGCAAGTGATCGTAATCCTGCTGCAAATGTGGCTTCGCGCTGGCGACCAATGCGTCGATGTATTCCGGTTGATCATAAAATGGCTGAAGAATCGACAGTTGCAGATCGAGTCCTTTTTCGCGCAGCACGCGCTTGGCTTCTGCAATCACCGTGGTGGTGGTGCTGTCGGCGAACTGTGGATAAAGCGGCGCGAGGGTTATCCGCTTGTGCCCCGCCGCAGCCATGCGCACCAGGGTTGACTCAATCGAAGGCTCGCCGTAGCGCATTGCCAACTCGACCGGGCCATGTTGCCACTGGGCAGTCATGGCTTGTTGCAGGCGACGGCTGAGCACCACCAGCGGCGAGCCCTCGTCCCACCAGATCGAGGCATAGGCATGCGCCGACTGCTCGGGACGCTTGATCAGGATCAGCGACACCAGCAAGCGCCGCACCGGCCATGGCAGGTCGATCACGTACGGGTCCATCAGAAATTGATTGAGGTAGCTGCGCACATCCGCCACCGAGGTGGAGGCAGGTGAACCCAGGTTGACCAGAAGCAACGCGTGATCGGTCATGCAACATCCTATTTCAAAGGCGAGCGGACAGATCATCCAGAGCCGCGCGCAAATCCGTGAACTGAAAAGTGAAACCCGCCTGTAACAAGCGAACCGGCGTGGCCCGTTGGCCGCCCAGCAACAGCAAGGACAACTCGCCCAGCCCGACCTTCAAGACGAAGGCCGGCATCGGCATGAATGCCGGGCGATGCAGTACGCTGCCAAACGTCTTGGCAAACTCGCGGTTGCGCACCGGTTTGGGCGCGCACGCATTATAGGGACCGCTGGCCTCGTTGCGATGCAGAAGAAAATCAATCAGAGCGATTTGATCGTCGATATGAATCCATGGCATCCATTGCCGGCCGTTGCCGATCGGCCCTCCCAGCCCCAGCTTGAAGGGCAGTAACAGCCGCGACAAAAAGCCGCCCTCGGCCGACAGCACCAACCCGGTTCGAATGAGGATGACGCGAATGCCCAGCGCTTCAGCCCGTTGCGCCGTCTCTTCCCAGGCGATGCATAATTGGCTGGCGAAGTCTTCGCTGACCGGCCCCGAGTCCTCGGTCAGTTCGCGCTCGCCACCGTCGCCATACCAGCCGACAGCCGAACCGGAAATCAACACCCGGGGTTTCTGCTCGCGACTCTCAAGCCACGCCAGCAGGGTTTCTGTCAGCGTGATCCGGCTGCTCCACAACAGGGCTTTACGCTTGTGCGTCCAGGGCCGGTCGGCAATCGGCGCTCCGGCAAGATTGACGATCGCGTCCACCGGTTCCTGCGCCAGATCCTCCAACCGGGCAATTCCACGCACTTGGGCACCACATGTTTTCGCGACTTTTTCAGGCTTGCGACTCCAGACTGTCAGGCGATGGCCCTGCCCCGACCAGTGCCGGCAGAGCTGACGTCCTATCAAACCAGTACCGCCGGTCAGCAATATGTGCATGACTTCTTCCTCGCGTGGCGTTTTACCTTGTCCACTAGTCTATTTTTATAAGCAGGGATCTTTGGTATCGAGCAGGCTCTATGGTTAACAATAGGCCAAGCTGTCAGAACGAGAACGCTAAAAGTTATACCAAAAAACAATATTGTACAGGTTTGAACCCCGGCGTAGTCTGTACAGAAAGGTAAACGAGGCCCCTATGACTGTACCTATCGCAATCATTGGCACCGGCATTGCCGGACTCTCCGCCGCCCAGGCCCTGACGGACCTCGGGTATGTGGTTCAACTTTTCGATAAAAGCCGCGGTAGCGGCGGGCGCATGTCGAGCAAGCGCAGCGATGCGGGTGCTCTGGACATGGGCGCGCAGTATTTCACCGCCCGCGACCGCCGCTTTGTCACGGAAGTCCAGCGCTGGCAGGCCAGAGGCTGGGTCGCCGAGTGGACGCCGCAGCTGTACACCTACCATGGCGGTCAGCTCAACCTGTCGCCGGACGAGCAGACCCGCTGGGTCGGTACGCCGCGCATGAGTGCCATCACCCGCGCCCTGATCGGTGATCTTGAAGTGCATTTCGCCTGCCGGATCACCGAGGTCTATCGCGGGGAAGAACACTGGCATCTGCAGGACGCCGAGGGCTTCACCCACGGACCGTTCAGCCACGTCGTCATCGCCACACCGGCGCCGCAGGCCACGGCTCTGCTGGCATCGGCGCCGAAACTCGCAGGGGCCGCCGCCGGGGTGAAAATGGACCCGACCTGGGCCATCGCCCTGGCCTTCGAAACGCCACTGGAAACGCCCATGGAAGGCTGCTTCGTACAGGACAGCCCACTCGACTGGCTGGCCCGCAACCGCAGCAAACCCGGGCGCGACAACACCCTCGACACTTGGGTGCTGCACGCCACGAGTGCCTGGAGCCGGCAACACATCGACTTGCCCAAGGAAGCGGTGATCGAGCAGTTGCACGGCGCGTTTGCCGAACTGCTGCACGGTTCCATGCCCGCGCCGACGTTCAGCCTCGCCCACCGCTGGCTCTACGCCCGCCCCGCCAGCAATCACGAATGGGGCACCCTGGCCGATGCCGACCTGGGGCTGTACGCCTGTGGCGACTGGTGCCTGTCCGGACGCGTCGAAGGCGCCTGGCTAAGCGGTCAGGAAGCCGCCCGCCGCTTGCATGAACACCTGCAATGAACCGTAGGAGCTGCCGAAGGCTGCGATCTTTTGATTTTGTTTTTCAAGATCAAAAGATCGCAACCTTCGGCAGCTCCTACAGAGGTAAACCTATACAAAAAATTTGACTTGTATAACTTTGAATCTATGATGAAGTTATCTTGTACAGGCGCAAATGCTTGTACAGGTTTAGATTCGAGGTGTTCCGATGTCCCACGTCCCCGTCAAACCGAAAATAGCCATCAGCGCCTGCCTGATGGGGCTCGATGTGCGCTTCAACGGCGGGCACAAGGAATCGCGGCTGTGCAGCCGTACCCTCACTGATTACTTCGATTTCATCCCGGTCTGCCCGGAAGTGGCCATCGGTCTCGGCGTACCCCGCCAACCGATTCGGCTGGTGAGTGGTGCCGATCAACCCGAAGCCGTGGGTACTCTGGATCACAACCTGAACGTGACACAACCGCTGGCCACCTACGGCCGGGACATGGCAGCGCAGCTGGGGGATATTTGCGGTTATATCTTCATGCAAAATTCCCCGTCCTGTGGCCTGGAGCGGGTCAAGGTCTACCACGCCAACGGCACACGAGCGGACAGTGGCGGTCGCGGGATCTACGCCCAGGCCTTCTGCCTGCTGCACCCGGACTTGCCGGTGGAGGAAGACGGCCGGCTCAACGATCCGGTGCTTCGGGAAAACTTCCTCACCCGCGTATTCGCCTACAGCGCCTGGCAGCAGCTACGCCAGGAAGGCTTGACCCGGCGCGGCCTCACAGACTTTCACTCACGCTACAAATACCTGCTGATGGCCCACAATCCGGTGCAATACAAAGCCCTGGGCCACATGCTGGGCAGCATGGGCAAAAACGATCCGCAGGAACTGGGCCCTCGATATTTCAGCGAATTGATGGCAGCGCTGAAAAAATGCGCCACCCGTCGCACCCATACCAACGTCCTGCAACACCTCAGTGGCTACCTGAAACAGGCCATCAGCCGCGAAGACAAGCAGGAAGTGCAACAGCTGATCAGCCAGTACCACCAAGGCATCGTACCGTTGGTGGTGCCGCTGACGCTGCTCAAACATCACTTTCGCCAACACCCCGATCCGTACATCGCACAGCAGGTCTATCTGCAACCGCACCCGGAAAACCTCAGCCTGCGAAACGCCATCTGATGAAAAAGACACTCGACACCAGCGCCCGCGAAGACCTCGGCGATGACTTTAAAAAGGCGCTGGACGAAGGGTGGCTGCCAATCCGTGAAGTGGCGCGCCTGACCGGCGTCAATGCCGTGACCCTGCGCGCCTGGGAGCGGCGCTACGGTCTGATCGTGCCGCAACGCACCCCTAAGGGGCATCGGCTGTTCTCGGCCGACCATGTACAACGTATCCAGGCCATCCTCACCTGGCTCAACCGTGGCGTCGCCGTCAGCCAGGTCAAGGAATTGCTCGACACTCCGCAAGTATTCAGCGAGTCCGTCGACAACGATTGGCACACATTGCTGCTAACGTTGCTGCAGGCGGTCAGCGGATTGCAGGAACGCGCCCTGGATGACAACGTCAATCAGGCAATGGCGCTGTATCCGCCGCGAACTCTGTGCGAGCAATTGCTGATGCCTTTGCTGGCCGCTCTGGAGCAACGTTGGCAAGGCCAATTCGGTGCACAGATGGAACGGGGCTTTTTTTGTGCCTGGCTACGCAGCAAATTCGGCGCACGCATCTACCATAACAATCGTCAGTTGCGCACCGCGCCAATGCTGTTGATCAACCACTCGGACCTGCCCATGGAACCTCAGCTGTGGCTCACGGCCTGGCTGATCAGCAGCGCGGATTGCCCGGTGGAGGTCTTCGACGGGCCGCTGCCTGTCGGCGAACTGGCATTGGCGGTCGAACTTCTGCAACCCCGCGGGGTTCTGCTGTACTCCAGCAAGGCCATGAACCTGGCGCAACTGCCGAAACTTTTCAAAGGTGTCGGTTGCCCAAAAATGATTGCCGGACCAACGGTGTGCATCCACCACACCGAGTTGTCCGCCAGTACCAACGAGATCACTGACTTGTACCTGGCCGAAGATCCACTGTCGGCACATCAGGCACTCGTTCAGTGCGGGCTGATTTAAATGAATCGCGTGGATCCCCCTATGCAATTGATCTGGCTGCGCAGCGACTTGCGTCTACACGACAACACCGCCCTCTCGGCGGCCGCAGCTCGCGGCCCGTGCGTTGCGGTGTACCTGCTGAGTCCGGAGCAATGGCGGGAACACGACGATGCGCCCTGCAAAGTGGACTTCTGGCTGCGTAACCTGCACCAGCTGAGCCGCGAACTGGGTCATCTGAACATTCCCCTGCTGATCCGTCAGGCTCCCCGCTGGGATGACGCGCCAAACGTATTGCTGAACCTGTGCCGACAGTGGCAGGTCGACGCGCTGCACCTCAACGAAGAGTACGGCATTCACGAGTCCCGTCGCGATGCAGCGGTCGCCCGGACGCTACAAGCTGAAGGCATCGAAGTTCGCCGCTACCTCGATCAATTGCTGTTCAAGCCCGGGAGCGTGCTGACCCGGACCGGCACTTACTTTCAGGTCTTCAGCCAGTTCCGCAAAGTCTGCTACGAACGACTGCACCACTCGCTGCCCAGCCTGATCCGCGCGCCACACAAACAAGCGCCGCTGAACATTGCCAGCGATGCGATCCCCTTGAGCGTCGAGGGTTTCGCAACACCCGGTGATCACCTGCGCAGCCTGTGGCCGGCCGGCGAAACCGAAGCCCGGCGTCGCCTCGACAGCTTTAGCGAAGCGCAGATCGACCACTACCAGAACGAACGCGACTTCCCGGCAAAACCCGGTACCAGTCAGCTCTCGGCTTATCTTGCCGCCGGGGTGATTTCTCCACGCCAATGCCTGCACGCCGCGCTGAACAGCAACCAGGGTGAGTTCGAAAGCGGCAACACAGGCGCCGTCACCTGGATCAACGAACTGCTGTGGCGCGAATTCTACAAACACATCCTGGTGGGCTACCCGCGAGTGTCCCGGCACCGCGCGTTTCGACCGGAAACCGAAGCGCTGGTCTGGCGCGACGCTCCCGCTGAACTGACTGCCTGGCAACAGGCGCGCACCGGTTTGCCGATCATCGACGCCGCCATGCGCCAACTGTTGGCCACCGGCTGGATGCACAACCGCCTGCGCATGGTGGTGGCGATGTTCCTGACCAAGAACCTGCTGATCGACTGGCGCGAAGGCGAACGCTTTTTCATGCGTCACCTGATCGATGGCGACCTGGCGGCGAACAATGGAGGCTGGCAATGGAGCTCTTCCACCGGCACCGACTCGGCGCCTTACTTCCGGATTTTCAACCCGCTGAGCCAATCGGAAAAATTCGATCCCGAAGGTGTGTTCATCAAGCAATGGCTGCCGGAGCTGGCAGAGCTGAATAAAAAAGACGTGCACAACCCCGCCAATCTCGGCGGCCTGTTTGGTGTGGTGGATTACCCTTCACCGATCGTCGACTTGAGCACATCCCGCACGCGTGCGTTGACGGCGTTCAAAAGCCTGCCGTCACGGCAATACGCCGCCGCTGGATCATGAATTGCCGCCACCGGGATTACCTCGATGCCGGGGCTCTGCTTTATAAATGTTTACCCGTATTGGGCCGGGCAATGGCCTGGCTGAAAAGGAGATTGGGATGAGTCGCACACTCGCACGACGATACTGGCTGACCGGTGCCAGCAGTGGCATTGGTGCGGCCCTGGCCGAAGAAATCCTGAAAACCGGTGCGCACCTGGCCGTCAGTTCGCGATCGATAGCGCAGTTGAAAGTCTTGTCACAACGCTATCCGGGGCAAGTGCTGGTGGTGGCCGGTGACCTGACCAACAGCCAGACCGTGCGCGAGATCGGCGAGCAGATTGCCGAGGACTGGGGTTCGCTGGACACCGTGATACTCAATGCCGGCACCAGCGAGTACGTGGATGCCAAGCAGTTCGATGCGTCGATTGTCGAGCACGTGTTGCGTACCAACCTGTTGGCCAGTAGCTATTGCATCGACGCCGCCCTGCCTTTGCTGCGTGCCGGCACCGCACCACATATGGTAGCCATGGCCAGCACGGTCACTTACCTGCCGCTGCCCGAGACAGAAGAGTATGGCACCTCAAAGGCCGGCCTGCGTTACCTGTTCGAATCCCTGCGCATCGACCTGGCCCCTGAAGGCATAGAACTCACAGTGATCAGCCCCGGGTCTGTCGAAACGCCGCTGACGGTGAAAAACGACTTTCCCATGCCCTTGAGCTGGCCGGTGGAGAAAGCCGCGCGACACATCTTCGAAAAGCTCAAGGACCGCCCGATGGAAATCGCTTTCCCGGCTGCGTTCATGGCCGCCCTCTGGCCGCTCTCCAAACGGCCGGACCAAGTGAAACTGGAGATCGGCAAACGCATGGTGCGCAGCCAGCCACCGATCAAGGACCAACCCTGAAAATCGCCATCATCGGCAGCGGTATCCCGGACGTTCCGATACCTGGGCGTCCGTCAGACCTTTCACACAGCACCGGGTGACTGCCTTACACTGCGCGGCATGAAAACCATCCCCCATACGCAAATCGCGGAACCCGCGGTCACGTGCTCGACCTGCGCAGCCTGCTGCTGCCAGCTCGAAGTCATGCTGATCACCGACACGGGTGTGCCTGAACGGTTCATCGATACCGATGACTGGGGCGGGGAAGTCATGCTGCGCTTGGACGACGGCTGGTGTGCCGCACTGGATCGCAACACGATGATGTGCACCATCTACGAAAAACGTCCGCTGATCTGCCGGGAGTTCGAGATGGGCGCACCGGAGTGCATCGACGAACGCCTGGGGATTTCGACGGCGTATCGCTGAGTTTTCAAGTCACCCGAATACAAATGTGGGAGCGAGCCTGCTCGCGAATGCAGTCTGACAATCACTATAAATGGTGAATGTTAAACCGCTTTCGCGAGCAGGCTCGCTCCCACATTTAGTACAGCGTTACGAATTACAACGGCATCGTGTAATGCAATGCGTAACTTTCTACACCATCGTTCGGAGTGGTGATTCCGGCGTTGGAATAGTGCGTCGCACGAACCCCGACTTCATGTCCGCCGGCAAAGCGCAAACCGAATCCAAAGCGGTCTTCAAACTGGAAGGCGCTGCCCAGATCGTTGCTTTCGACTTCGGTGCTGGCAAACGCCGCCACGCCAACCCCGAACTCGACGTAGGGTTTGACGTTCTGGCCGGAAAATTCATAAACCAGCACAGGCGAGAACGACAGGCTGTGGTTACTGGATTTCTCGTCACCTTCCCAATAGGTGTACGCGCCGCTCCAGTAACCGGTCAGGCGACCCACGTCGCTCTGCCACCAACTCTGGTCCCAATCGAATTGCATGCCCAGTCGATACGTCATGGTCGAATCGCTGGTCTGACCAACCGCGAACTCCACACCTGCCGCCTGCGCAGTAAAGGTGTGCCCCATTAATGCGGCCGCAATCGCGGCCAAGCAGAATAGTCGCTTCACTAGAAACTTCCTTTTCCGAACGATTTCGTATGATTTTTTTGTTGCCTGGCTCAGCAAAACTATAGAAGTCAGCGATTTATCAGAAGTTCACCCCGATTTTTCGTACTCCCCCAGAAAGCCTTCTACCGGTTGAAGCTTCGCACAACGCCAGAGGGATTCCACAGTATCGGCAAGATATTTCTGAAATGAAGCGGATCGGCGCTGGTCCAGAACTGCGCCTCACGGGCAGGCCCGGCGGCGAGCAGTTCGCGTTCGGCCAAAAGCCGCTGGAGTTGCCGCGCGACGGCGGCACCGGTATCGATGAGGCTGGTGTCCGCAGGGATCATCTGCCGGAGCATCGGCTTGAGAAAAGGGTAATGGGTGCAGCCGAGAATCAGGGTGTCCGCGCCAGCCGCCAGCAGTGGCTCGACATACCCGGCCAACAGCTGACGCAGCTCGGCGCTATGCAGATCGCCGTTTTCAATCAGCTCCACCAGCCCGGGACAGGGCTGGGTGATCACTTTCACGTCCGTGGCGAAGCGGTCGAGCAACGCGGCGAACTTGGCGCTCTGCAAGGTGCCGGTGGTGGCCAGCACCCCGACCACGCCGGAGCGGGTGGCGGCGGCGGCCGGCTTGACGGCCGGCTCCATGCCGACGATGGGCCATTCGGGATAGTCGCGACGCAAGTCGGCGACGCCGGCCACCGTTGCCGTGTTGCAGGCCAGCACCAGGGCCTTGGCACCCTGCTGCTGAAAGAAGTCGGCCATCACGCTGCAACGCTGCTGGATAAATGCCGGGGTTTTCTCGCCATAGGGAACATTGCCGCAATCGGCGACGTACATCAGCGTCTCGTTGGGCAGCAAGCGCTGGATCTCGGCCAGCACCGAGAGCCCACCGACACCGGAGTCGAACACGCCAATCGGCGCTTCACGCATGTTTCGACCCACAGACGCTACAGCCCGGATCACGCTTGACCCGCAATTCGCGAAAGCGCGTGCCCAAGGCATCGATCAGCAACAGGCGCCCCACCAGTGGCTCACCGAATCCGGCCAGCAACTTCAGCGCTTCAAGCGCTTGCAGGCTGCCGACTAGTCCCACCAGCGGACCGACCACGCCGGCCTCGCTGCAAGTCAGTTCGGCTTCGCTGCCGTGCCCGTACAAACAGTGGTAGCACGGACTCTCTGGCCGACGCGGATCGAACACCGACAGTTGGCCTTCGAGGCGAATCGCCGCACCGCTGACCAGCGGTTTGCCGGCTGCCACGCACGCCGCATTGACCGCTTCACGGGTGGAGAAATTGTCCGAGCAATCGAGGACCAGATCCACCCCGGCCACCACGGCGGCCAGGGAATCTTCGTCCAGCGCCGCGCGATGGGCTATCAAGCGGATCTCGGGATTGATCGCCGTCAGGCGCTTGAGCGCCGAATCGACCTTGGTCATACCGACGCTGTCGGTATCGTGAATGATCTGGCGTTGCAGGTTGGTCAGGTCGACCGTGTCGAAGTCCGCCAGGTGCATTTCGCCAATGCCGGCGGCCGCCAGATACAGCGCCACTGGTGCGCCAAGGCCGCCGAGTCCGACGATCAATACGCGGCTGTCCTTGAGCCGCAACTGGCCGTCGATATCGATGTGTTGCAGCAGAATCTGCCGACTGTAACGCAGCAACTCCTGATCATTCAGCACGGCAGGCGCCCCAGACTGATGCGTTGGTGACCGCCCAGATCGGTGCGGCTGTGGACTTCTTCAAAACCGCGAGTCAGCAGCAGGTCGCGGACCGCCTCGGCCTGATCATAACCGTGTTCGAGCATCAGCCAGCCGCCAGCGTCGAGATGATCCGGCGCCTGGGCGACGATCAGACGCAGATCGTCGAGCCCGTCGACACCGGCCACCAGGGCACTGGCCGGTTCAAAGCGCACATCACCCTCGACCAGATGCGGATCGGCCGCTGCAATGTAGGGCGGATTGCTGATGATCAGCTGAAAACGCTGACCTTCCAGGGCGCTGAACCAATGGCTGCTCAGCACCTTGGCGTTGTTCAGGTGCAGACGCTGGCGATTGCGTTCGGCCAGGGCGACGGCTTCCAGCACGCGATCCACGGCCGTGACGCTCCAGGCCGGACGCTCGCTGGCCAGCGCCAGGGCAATCGCGCCGCTGCCGGTACCGAGGTCGAGCACCTTGGCCGGTGTGGCCGGCAACAATTCCAGCGCAGCCTCCACCAGCAGTTCGGTGTCCGGACGTGGGATCAGCGTGTGCGGTGCCACTTCCAGGTCCAGCTTCCAGAAACCTTGCTGGCCGAGGATGTAGGCCACCGGCTCGCCGCTGCGGCGGCGCTGCAAAAATTCGGCGAACGTCAGCGCCGCTTCGCTCGGCACGATGCGTTCCGGCCAGGTGTGCAGGAAACTGCGGGACTTGCCCAACGCCGCCGCCAGCAGCAATTCGGCATCCAGACGCGCCGTCGGCGAGTCGGGCAGATCGGCGGCACGCAACAAACTGGCGATGATCGTCATTTACTCACCTATCGCCGCCAATTGATCGGCCTGGTACTCGGCCAGCAACGGCTCGATCACCGCCTCGACGCCACCGGCGAGGATCTCGTCGAGGGAATACAAGGTCAGGTTGACCCGGTGGTCGGTGACCCGGCCCTGGGCAAAATTGTAGGTGCGGATGCGCTCGGAGCGATCACCGGACCCCACCAGCAGCTTGCGTTCGCTGGCGATGGCGTTGGCCGCGGCGGAGGTCTGCTGATCGTTCAGCTTGGCCGACAACCAGGACATCGCCCGGGCGCGGTTCTTGTGCTGCGATCGTTCTTCCTGGCACTCGACCACGATGCCGGACGGCAAGTGAGTGATGCGGATCGCCGAGTCGGTCTTGTTGACGTGCTGACCACCGGCGCCGGAGGAGCGATAGGTATCGATGCGCAGGTCGGCCGGGTTGATCTCGATGGCTTCCTGTTCGTCCGGCTCGGGCAATACCGCCACCGTGCAGGCCGACGTATGGATGCGCCCCTGGGACTCGGTCGCCGGAACCCGCTGCACACGGTGTGCGCCGGATTCGAACTTGAGCTTGCCATAGACGTTGTCGCCCTCGACCCGGGCAATCACCTCTTTATAGCCGCCGTGTTCACCCTCGTTTTCCGAGAGGATCTCCACCCGCCAGCCACGACGCTCGGCGTAACGCGAATACATGCGGAACAGGTCGCCGGAGAAAATCGCCGCCTCGTCGCCGCCGGTGCCGGCACGGATTTCGAGGAACACATTGCGCCCGTCGTTCGGGTCCTTGGGCAGCAGCATGCGCTGCAGGTCGGCTTCGAGCGTGACCAGGCGTTCCTTGGCCTCGCGGACTTCTTCCACGGCCATTTCACGCATGTCCGGGTCGCTGTCCTTCAGCAGAGCCTGGGCGCCCTCGAGGTCATCCTGCACTTTCAGCAGTTCTTTATAGGTGCCCACGATCGGTTCAACTTCCGCGTACTCCTTGGAATAGGTACGGAACTTGTTCTGATCGGAAATGACCTCGCCGTCGCCCAGCAGGGCGGTCAATTCCTCGAAACGGTCCTGGAGAATATCCAGCTTATTGAGCAGTGACGCTTTCATTGCGGTTTTTTATCCGAAAAGCTATCCGATGAGCCCTCACCGAGGGCAAAGAGTTCCTGGGCCATCGCCAGCGCATCCAGGCGACCTTCGGCAGAGAGCTTTTTCAACTGCACGCTCGGTGCGTGCAAGAGTTTGTTGGTCAGCCCGCGAGCCAGTTGCACCAGCACCTCTTCGGCGCTGCTGCCATTGGCCAGCATGCGCTGGGCCTTTTGCAATTCTTCGTCGCGCAGGCGTTCGCTCTGTTGACGATAGGCCTTGAGCACATCTACCGCCGCCAATTCACGCAGGCGGACCATGAAGTCTTCGGCGCCGACCGAGACCATCTCTTCGGCGGCCTGGGCAGCGCCCTGGCGGCTCTTGAGGTTCTCGGCGACCACTTCGTGAAGATCGTCGACGCTATAGAGGTAAACGTCGTCCAACTCGCCGACTTCTGGTTCGATGTCGCGGGGAACGGCGATATCCACCATGAAAATGGGTTTGTGCTTGCGCAGTTTCAAGGCACTTTCCACTGCGCCCTTGCCCAGGATCGGCAACTGGCTGGCGGTGGAACTGATGACGATATCGCTGCGCACCAGCTCTGCCGGAATATCCGATAGCAACACCGCATGGGCGCCGAACTGTTCGGCCAGGATGCTCGCGCGCTCCAGAGTACGGTTGGCGACCACGATGCGCTTTACCCCCAGGTCATGCAGGTGGCGGGCGACCAGGGTGATGGTCTCGCCGGCACCGATCAACAAGGCCTGGCTGCGCTGCAGGTCGCTGAAAATCTGCTTGGCCAGGCTCACCGCGGCAAATGCCACCGACACCGGGTTCTCGCCGATGGCCGTGTCGGTGCGCACCTGCTTGGCCGCGTTGAACGTGGCCTGGAACAGCCGACCGAGCAACGGCCCGATGGTGCCCGCCTCGCGAGCCACGGCATAGGCCGACTTCATCTGGCCGAGAATCTGCGGCTCGCCCAACACCAGCGAGTCGAGCCCGGAAGCCACCCGCATCATGTGACGAACTGCCGCATCATCTTCATGCACATAGGCGCTTTCGCGCAGCTCGTCGTAGCTCAAATGATGGTATTCGGCCAGCCAGCGCAGCACGACATCCGCCGACAGGTGATCCTGTTCTATATAGAGTTCACTGCGATTGCAGGTGGAGAGGATCGCAGCTTCGCGGCTGTCGGTGAGTCGGCAGAGCTGCTGCAAGGCCTCAACCAGCTGCTCAGGGGTAAAAGCCACGCGCTCGCGGACGTCTACTGAAGCAGTCTTGTGGTTAATACCGAGTGCAAGGAAGGCCATTCAAAGTCGCTGATGGTGACGTGAAGCCGGCAATTGTCCTACTTCGACGGAATCAGAACAACCACTCGATATCTATCGCACCGGTAGGCACCTGCCCGTACTGCGAGCAGTTCTCGTTTACAGGCGCACACACCGCCCCTTGTGGGAGCTGGCTTGCCAGCGATGGACTGTCAGACGCCACGTCTTTCCGGTAAAAATACGCCATCGTTAACGGCCATCGCTGGCAAGCCAGCTCCTACAGAGGGCGGTGTAAAGCGGAAATTGGCGGGCCGGTTATGTTTGGCCTAAAGCTTGTGTCATGATGATCCGACCGCAGGTTAGTCGTCCTCTTCCTATATGAATAGATCTTCCGCGTTGCTCCTCGCTTTTGTCTTCCTCAGCGGCTGCCAGGCCTTGGCACCCGTTTCGTCGGACGGTACGCCGCCGGTTGAAGACAGCACCCCGGCCCCTGAAAAGCCGAAGGTCTACAGCTCCTTCAGCGAGGAAACCGTCTTCAGCCTGTTGAGTGCCGAACTGGCTGGCCAGCGCAATCGTTTCGACATTGCCCTGGACAACTATGTGACCCAGGCCATCAACACCCAGGATCCGGGCATCTCGGAGCGGGCATTCCGTATCGCCGAATACCTGGGCGCCGACCAGGCGGCCCTGGACACCGCGCTGATCTGGGCGAAAAACGCCCCCGACGACCTCGAAGCGCAACGCGCCGCCGCCGTGCAACTGGCCCGCGCCGGGCGTTATGACGACTCCATGGTCTATATGGAGAAAGTCCTGCAAGGCAAGGGCGACACTCATTTCGACTTCCTCGCGCTGTCGGCAGCCGACACCGACCAGGACACACGCAACGGCCTGATGAAAAGCTTCGACCGCTTGCTGCAGCGCCATCCGAACAACAGCCAGCTGATTTTCGGCAAGGCGCTGCTGATGCAACAGGATGGCGACACCAAAGGCGCACTGAAACTGCTGGAAGACAATCCGCCGGACGACGGCGAAATTGCCCCGATCCTGCTGCGCGCACGCCTGCTGCAAACCCTCGATCGCGGTGACGAGGCCTTGCCGTTGCTGCAGAAAAGCATCAAGAAATACCCGGACGACAAGCGCCTGCGCCTGACTTATGCGCGGATGCTGGTTGAACAGGACCGCATGGACGACGCCAAGGCCGAGTTCTCGAGCCTGGTTCAGCAATACCCGGAAGACGACGAACTGCGATACTCCCTGGCACTGGTCTGCCTGGAAGCCAAGGCCTGGAACGAGGCCAAGGGTTATCTTGAAGACCTGATCGCCCGGGACAGCCACGTCGACTCGGCGCACCTGAACCTCGGCCGCATCGCCGAAGAACAAAACGACCCGCAAGGCGCATTGATCGAGTACGCCAAGGTTGGCCCGGGCAACGATTTCCTGCCGGCGCAATTGCGTCAGGCCGACATCCTGATAGACAACGGCAGGACCGCCGAAGCGCAAAGAAAGCTGGCGGCAGAGCGCGACGAGCAGCCGGATTACGCGATCCAGCTGTACCTCATCGAAGCCGAAACCCTGTCCGCCAACAATCAGGGCGACAAGGCCTGGAGCGTTCTGCATCAAGCCTTGCAGCAATACCCGGACGATTTGAACCTGCTCTACACCCGTGCCATGCAGGCGGAAAAACGCAATGACCTGGCGCAGATGGAAAAAGACCTGCGCACGATCATCAAGCGCGACCCGGACAATGCCATGGCGTTGAACGCCCTCGGCTACACCTTGTCCGACCGCACCACACGCTACGCCGAAGCCAAGGCCCTGATCGAACAGGCGCACCAGATCAGTCCGGAAGACCCGGCGGTACTCGACAGCCTTGGCTGGGTGAATTACCGCCTGGGCAATCTAGACGAAGCCGAGCGCCTGCTGCGCCAGGCCCTGGAACGCTTCCCCGACCAGGAAGTCGCCGCGCACCTGGGCGAAGTCCTGTGGGCCAACGGCAAACAGCGCGAAGCCAGACAAGTCTGGGGCAAATTCCTCAAGGAACAGCCTGACAGCCCGACCCTGCGTGGCACCATCAAACGCCTGACCGGATCAGAGACTCTTTAAGATTATGTTTTTGCGCCATTTCATCGTTTTCAGTTTTATCGCCCTGCTCGCCGGTTGCGCAGGCCTTGGTCCCCGCGAATCGGTCGAGGGTCATGGCAACGCCGCCCAATGGCGCGAGCACAAACAGCAACTGACCGGCCTCGACGGCTGGCAGATTGACGGCAAGATCGGCATCCGTGCGCCGAAAGACTCGGGCAGCGGCACGCTGTTCTGGCTACAGCGCCAGGATTACTACGACATTCGCCTGTCGGGACCACTGGGCCGTGGTGCGGCTCGCCTGACCGGACGTCCGGGCAAGGTGTCGCTGGAAGTCGCCAACCAGGGACGCTACGACGCGCCGAATCCGGAGGTGCTGCTTGAAGAACAGCTGGGCTGGAAACTGCCGGTGTCCAATCTGGCCTGGTGGGTGCGCGGACTCCCGTCTCCGGACAGCAAAAGTCGCCTGACCCTGGATGCCGACAGTCGCCTGGCCAACCTCGAGCAGGATGGCTGGCAGGTCGAGTACACCGACTACACCCAGCAAAACGGTTACTGGCTGCCCGAGCGCATCAAGCTGCATGGCACCGACCTTGACGTCACACTGGTGATCAAGGCCTGGCAACCACGCAAACTGGGGTCATGACATGCCAGCCAATCGCCTGACTTTGCCGTCCCCGGCCAAACTCAATTTGATGCTGCACATCCTGGGTCGCCGCGAAGACGGCTACCACGAACTGCAAACGATGTTTCAGTTTCTCGATTACGGCGATGAAATCACCTACGCCCTGCGCGATGACGGTGTCATTCAACTGCACACCGAATTCGCCGGCGTGCCCCACGACAGCAACCTGATCGTCAAGGCCGCGAAAAAACTTCAGGAGCAATCCGGTTGTTCGCTGGGCGTCGATATCTGGATTGAAAAGATCCTGCCCATGGGCGGCGGCATTGGCGGCGGCAGTTCGAATGCCGCCACGACGTTGCTCGGCCTCAATCACCTGTGGCAATTGGGCTGGGATGAAGATCGCCTGGCTGGCCTGGGATTGACGCTGGGCGCCGACGTCCCGGTTTTCGTTCGTGGTCATGCGGCTTTCGCCGAGGGCGTGGGGGAGAAACTGACCCCTGTCGACCCGGAAGAACCGTGGTATCTGGTGCTGGTACCGCAAGTCTCTGTAAGTACGGCAGAAATTTTTTCAGATCCGTTGTTGACACGTAACACTCCTCCCATTAAAGTGCGCCCCGTTCCCAAGGGAAACAGTCGAAATGACTGCTTGCCGGTGGTAACAAGGCGTTATCCAGAGGTACGTAACGCTTTGAATTTGCTAGGTAAATTTACCGAAGCAAAACTCACCGGAACTGGAAGTTGTGTGTTTGGGGGCTTCCCAAGCAAAGCTGAAGCTGATAAAGTCTCGGCCCTTCTGACAGAGACCCTTACAGGTTTTGTAGCAAAAGGAAGCAACGTTTCGATGTTGCATCGCAAGCTTCAAAGTCTGCTCTAAAGGAACCGATTACTGGGTAATCGTTGCAACAGATACAGGGGCGTCGCCAAGCGGTAAGGCAGCAGGTTTTGATCCTGCCATGCGTTGGTTCGAATCCAGCCGCCCCTGCCATTTTCCTATACTCATCCAGGTTACCCTCAGCCTTCAGGTACTGCGCGTGTCCAAGATGATGGTCTTTACGGGGAACGCTAACCCCGATCTGGCTCGGCGTGTCGTACGTCAGCTGCATATCCCTCTCGGTGACATCTCTGTCGGTAAATTCTCCGACGGCGAAATTACAGCCGAGATCAATGAAAACGTCCGCGGTAAAGACGTCTTCATTATTCAGCCGACTTGCGCTCCGACCAACGATAACCTGATGGAACTGGTAGTGATGGCTGATGCCTTCCGCCGCTCCTCGGCTACTCGTATCACTGCTGTTATTCCTTACTTTGGTTATGCCCGTCAGGATCGCCGTCCGCGTTCCGCACGTGTGGCTATCAGCGCGAAAGTCGTGGCTGACATGCTTACCGTAGTCGGCATCGACCGTGTTCTCACGGTTGATCTGCATGCTGACCAAATCCAGGGTTTCTTCGATATTCCGGTAGATAACATCTACGGCTCCCCGGTTCTGGTGGATGACATCGAAGATCAGCGCTTCGAAAACCTGATGATCGTGTCCCCGGACATTGGTGGCGTCGTGCGTGCACGTGCCGTTGCCAAATCCCTGGGCGTGGATCTCGGGATCATCGACAAACGCCGTGAGAAAGCCAATCACTCTGAAGTGATGCATATCATCGGTGATGTCGAAGGGCGTACCTGTATTCTGGTCGATGACATGGTCGATACCGCCGGCACCCTGTGCCACGCGGCCAAGGCCCTGAAAGAGCATGGCGCTGCCAAGGTTTTCGCCTACTGCACGCACCCTGTGCTGTCGGGTCGGGCGATCGAAAACATTGAAAATTCCGTGCTGGACGAGCTGGTGGTGACCAACACCATTCCGCTATCCGCTGCAGCACAAGCCTGTGCGCGTATCCGCCAACTGGATATCGCACCGGTAGTTGCCGAGGCGGTCCGCCGCATCAGCAATGAAGAATCGATCAGCGCGATGTTCCGCTAAGGGCCCTGCCCTTCTCGAAATGTCTCGTTGACGAAAAGCGCCCCGCCCCGGCATTCCTGTCGGGGCGGGGCTTTTTTGCCCATATCGCCTTTAGCGCTGGTCGCAAACGCTGGGGCGAGTGTGGTTATTTTGGAGATACAACATGAACGATTTTACTCTGAATGCTGAAGTGCGTTCCGACCTGGGGAAAGGTGCGAGCCGCCGCCTGCGTCGTCTCGCAAGCCTGGTTCCAGCTGTAGTTTACGGTGGCGACAAAGCCCCTGAATCCATCAGCATGCTGGCCAAAGAAGTTGCCAAACTGCTCGAAAACGAAGCGGCTTACAGCCACATCATCGAGCTGAACGTTGGTGGCACCAAGCAGAACGTCGTGATCAAAGCCCTGCAGCGTCACCCGGCCAAAGGCCACGTGATGCACGCTGACTTCGTACGCGTAGTCGCTGGTCAGAAACTGACCGCGATCGTTCCAGTGCACTTCATCAACGAAGAAGCACCGACCAAGAAAGGCGGCGAAATCTCGCACGTTGTTGCCGAGATCGAAGTTTCCTGCCTGCCGAAAGATCTGCCTGAGTTCATCGAAGTCGACCTGGCTAACGCTGAAATCGGTTCGATCATTCACCTGTCGGACCTCAAGGCGCCTAAAGGCGTTGAGTTCGTGGCCCTGGCACACGGCGATGACAAGGCTGTTGCCAATGTCCACGCTCCACGTGTTGCTCCAGAAGCTGCAGAAGGCGCTGCAGAGTAATTTTACTCTGTACGCCGGAGTGACCGGAAACATCGCGGACTAGAGCATAGCGAGAAAGCGGGCGAGAACGCGGAGTTTACATCATGGTAAATGAGCAATTTTCGTCCACTTTCGCCGCTTTCCCTGATTGCGGCGATGTTATCCACCACTCCAATGAAGGGCCCCTATCGTGACTGCCATCAAACTGATCGTTGGCCTGGGAAATCCAGGCGCTGAATACGAACAGACCCGGCATAACGCAGGGGCCCTTTTTGTTGAGCGCATCGCGAACGCACAAGGCGTGAACCTTGTGGCGGACCGCAAATATTTCGGCCTGACCGGGCGCTATTCGCACCAGGGTCAGGATGTTCGTCTGTTGATTCCCACCACGTACATGAACCGCAGCGGCCAAGCCGTGGCGGCACTCGCCGGTTTCTTCCGCATCAAGCCCGAAGAAATCCTCGTGGCGCACGACGAACTCGACCTGCCTCCGGGCGTTGCCAAGCTCAAAGTAGGCGGCGGCCACGGCGGTCACAACGGGTTGCGCGACATCATTGCGCAACTGGGCAATCAGAATACCTTTCACCGCTTGCGGCTTGGCATTGGCCACCCGGGCGTTGCCAGTATGGTTTCAAATTTCGTCCTGGGTCGTGCGCCACGCGCCGAACAGGAAAAACTCGATGCCAGCATCGACTTTGCCCTCGGCGTGCTGCCGGATATCCTCGCCGGGGAATGGAACCGCGCGATGAAAAACCTGCACAGCCAGAAGGCCTGACTCACTCCTCGGGGAAAACACCATGGGATTCAATTGCGGCATCGTCGGTCTGCCTAACGTCGGCAAGTCCACCCTGTTCAACGCCCTGACCAAATCCGGGATCGCGGCCGAGAACTTCCCCTTCTGCACCATCGAACCGAACAGCGGTATCGTGCCGATGCCGGATCCGCGTCTGGAAGCCCTGGCGGCCATCGTCAATCCAAAGCGCATCCTGCCGACCACCATGGAATTCGTCGACATCGCGGGCCTGGTTGCCGGCGCGTCGAAAGGTGAAGGCCTGGGCAACAAGTTTTTGGCCAACATCCGTGAAACCGATGCCATCGCCCACGTGGTCCGCTGCTTCGAAGACGAGAACGTGATTCACGTCTCCAACAGCGTCGATCCGAAACGCGACATCGAAATCATCGACCTGGAACTGATCTTCGCCGACCTCGACAGCTGCGAAAAGCAACTGCAGAAAGTCGCGCGCAACGCCAAGGGCGGTGACAAGGACGCAGTGGTTCAGAAAGGCCTGCTGGAGCAACTGATTGCTCACTTCACCCTCGGCAAGCCTGCACGCAGCTTGATGAAGACCATGAGCACCGACGAAAAAGCGGTGATCAAGGGCTTTCATCTGCTGACCACCAAGCCGGTCATGTACATCGCCAACGTCGCTGAAGACGGTTTCGAAAACAACCCGCACCTGGACGTGGTCAAGGCCATCGCCGAAGAAGAAGGCGCCATGGTTGTGCCGGTGTGCAACAAGATCGAAGCGGAAATCGCCGAACTCGACGACGGCGAAGAAAAAGACATGTTCCTCGAAGCCCTGGGCCTCGAAGAGCCTGGCCTGAACCGCGTGATCCGCGCCGGCTACGAAATGCTGCACCTGCAGACCTACTTCACTGCCGGTGTCGAAGAAGTCCGCGCCTGGACCGTACGCGTCGGTGCCACCGCACCACAAGCTGCTGGCGTGATCCACACCGACTTCGAGAAAGGCTTCATCCGCGCCGAAGTGATCGCCTACAACGACTTCATCCAGTACAAGGGCGAAGCCGGGACCAAGGAAGCCGGTAAATGGCGTCTGGAAGGCAAGGATTACATCGTCAAGGACGGCGACGTGATGCACTTCCGCTTCAACGTGTAAGCCACACGCCCAAGAAAAAGCCGCGTTTGATACGCGGCTTTTTTGTGCCCGACACAATCATCCGCCACACCACCGCCCCATTGTGGGAGCGAGCCTGCTCGCGAAGGCGGTGTATCAGCCACATGCATGTCGACTGACACTCCCTCTTCGCGAGCAGGCTCGCTCCCACAGGGATTGGTGTTGGGTCAGGCCTTTTTGGTCCGAGGCAGGAAGATCGCCAACACCCCGAACAACGGCAGGAACGAACACAGGTAGTACACGTATTCGATGCCGTGAATATCCGCCAGATGGCCGAGCAACGCCGCGCCAATCCCGCCGAAACCGAACATCAATCCGAAGAACACCCCGGCGATCATCCCGACATTGCCCGGCACGAGTTCCTGGGCGTACACCACGATGGCCGAGAACGCCGAGGCGAGGATGAAGCCGATGACGACGCTCAGGATACTGGTCCAGAACAGGTCGACATGGGGCAGCAACAAGGTGAACGGTGCAACGCCGAGGATCGAGAACCAGATCACGGCCTTACGCCCGATCCTGTCGCCAATCGGCCCGCCAAAGAATGTCCCCGCCGCTACCGCACCGAGGAACAGGAACAGGTGCAACTGCGAACTGGCGACCGACAGGTCGAATTTCTCGATCAGGTAAAAGGTGAAGTAGCTGGTGAGGCTGGCCATGTAGAAATACTTGGAGAACACCAGCAACCCGAGCACCACCAGCGCGCTGGTCACTCGGCCCTTGGACAAGCCGTGAGTCGCTGCCTGACCTTGCTTGAGCTTGAACAGGTTCAAGTGGTTGGCGTACCAGCGGCTGATCCGGTACAGCACGAACAACGCAAACACTGCGAACAGGCCGAACCAGGCCACATGCCCTTGACCGTAGGGAATGATGATTGCCGCCGCCAGCAAGGGGCCGAACGCCGAGCCTGCGTTACCGCCGACCTGGAAGGTCGATTGCGCCAGCCCGAAGCGCCCGCCCGAAGCCAGCCGCGCCACGCGGGACGCTTCGGGGTGGAAGGTCGAAGAACCGATGCCGATCAAGCCCGCCGCCAGCAAAATCAGCGGGAAGCTGCCGACCACCGACATCATCAGAATGCCGACCAGGGTGCAGACCGTACCTGCCGGCAGCAGCCACGGTTTGGGGTGGCGATCGGTGTAGTAACCCACCCACGGCTGCAACAGCGAGGCCGTCAACTGGAACGTCAGGGTGATCAGGCCGACCTGGGTGAAGGTCAGGCCATAGCTGGTCTTGAGCATCGGGTAGATCGACGGCAGCACCGACTGGATCAGGTCGTTGATCAAATGCGCCAGCGCCACCGCACCGATGATGCGCATCACCAGGGGACTGCTTTGGGGCGTAGCGGACGCCGGCACTGAGCCGGTCTGGGCGTTGCTGATAGCCATGGGAATTTCCAGACAACAGGAGGTACAAACGGGTAGGTGCGCCAATGTGCCATTTTTCAGTGCGGCAACGCCATCCCCTTAGCCTGCTAACGACCTCGATTTTCATCGCCACAACGTTGATGGCGCAACGCCATGGTCTGAATCTTGCCTTCTTTGTCGGCTTGAACGCGGCTTCCTTACAAAGGAGACCGACAATGGGAAGTTTCACCACAGAGTCAGCCTACAGAGCGGACAAGGGTGAACTTTCGAGGCCTTTTTAGAGGGCACGAGTCGGCGGTGCAACAACCTCCGACGCACGCCAATGGTGCGTGGTGTCCAGAGGAGTCTTGGGGCATGCAGGCTTTTTTATCACCGGGGATCGGGTTGCTGGGGCGTTTTGGCTTTGCGCGCAAATTCCAGCTGTTGTTTCTGCTGTTTATCCTGCCGCTGGCCGGCAGCCTGTGGATGATCGGCCAGGACTATCGCGACAAACTCAGCCTGATCTCCGGCGAACGTGCCGGGGTGCGGCAATTGCTGGCCCTTGATGCACTGGATGACCTGCTCGCCGCTCAGCGTGATCGCGCCGCCCGCTGGCGCGCCACGGAAACCAATCGCCAGCCGACACCGGCCACCCTCGCTGCGATGGCCGCCTTCGATGCGGTCCAACCCGCCGTCAGCCAGGCCACTGCCGAACTGGGCAATGCCCTGCAAAAAGAAGCGGCCGAGAGCGAAACATTGAGCCGTTATCAGGCCCTGCAAACCGCCCTTGATGGCCTCGACTCAAAAAGCCTGAGCAGCGTCGGCTGGTGGCCGGATGGCTACGATCGCTTCACCAACGCCCTGAGCGCCCTGCAGGCCTTGCGCGAGCAGATCGCCATGGACAATCGCCTGACTCTGGCACCGTGGCTGGAGACTTATCTGTTGACGCAGATCTCCACCCAACACGCACCCGACCTGATCGAACGGATCGGTCGCCTGGCGGCGGTGGGCCAGGCGTCGGTCGTGTCCGGGCAGTTCACCCTGCAAAGCCGCCTGCAACTGCGCGACCTGCGCAGCCGCATCGGCGATGCACGAGAGCAGCTTGTTAAAACGGCGGGTCTGCTCGAAGCGCGCTTGCCCAGCGCCCTGCAAACTTGGGCCGGGCAATACCATGACAGCCTCAAGCGCCTCGATGCGGGCCTGAAGGTGCTGGATGACGGCGTGTTCGGCGGCAGCATCAACCTCAAGCCAGAGGACTTCGAACGCAGTCTAGACGCCCTGCTCTCTGACCTCGCCTCGTTGCGCCAGCAGTCGCTGGTGTCGCTGGATCAACGCCTGAATTACTACCACGGCTCGGCGATCCGCCAGTTCATTGTGGTGGCCGCCGTGTT
Source organism: Pseudomonas laurylsulfatiphila (assembly GCF_002934665.1). GTDB lineage: Bacteria > Pseudomonadota > Gammaproteobacteria > Pseudomonadales > Pseudomonadaceae > Aquipseudomonas > Aquipseudomonas laurylsulfatiphila. The sequence goes on from NZ_NIRS01000003.1 coordinate 895,152, forward strand.
CGGCTGCCTGCTGTTGGCTGCGCTGTATTTGTTCATCTGCTTGCAGGCTTCGATCCGCCGCAGCGCCAGCGGCATCACGGTGCTGGCCGAGGCCCTGCGCGATGGCAATCTGAGCCTGCAAGTACCGGTTCAGGGACGAGACGAACTGGCGGTCATCAGCACCGCGCTGAACGTCGCCGTGGTGCAACTGCGCACCAGCCTGCAAGGTGTGGATCACGAAACCCTGCAACTGAGCCACGCAGTGCAAACCCTCAACCACCACTCCAGTGATGCCTTGGGCGAAGTCGAAGCCCAGCAGTTGCAGATCAGCCAGATTGCCGCCGCGGCGACGCAACTGGCCGCCACCTCACAAGGGGTCGCCCACAGTTGCGAACAGGCGTCCGGCAGCGCCCAGCACACCCGGCGCATTGCCGCCGACAGCAGCCGCGACAGCCAGCGCACCACCGCGAGCATCCAGCAGCTCAATCAACGCCTGAACGAAACCGCGGCGGCACTGGGCCGGGTCAGCGAGCAAGGACAGCAGATTCAACTGGTGGTCGACACCATTCGCGGCGTCGCCGAGCAGACCAACCTGCTGGCACTCAACGCCGCCATCGAGGCGGCGCGGGCGGGCGAACAAGGGCGTGGCTTTGCGGTAGTGGCCGATGAGGTACGCAGCCTGTCGCAGCGCACTCAATCGTCGACCGCACAGATTGCCGGCACGGTCGACAGCCTGCGTCACACCGTGAATGAGGCCGTCAACCTGATGGAGGCCGCGTGCACTCAGGCAGAGAGTGATGCACAAGCGGTCACCGGCCTTGGCGAACGGCTCGGGGAAATCGCCAGTGCGGTGCAGAGTGTCACCGATACCCTGGCGCACATCGCCACGGCGGTGGAAGAGCAGGCCAGTACCGCCGACGAGGTCAGCGGTAATATCCAGCAGGTCGATCAGGCAGCGCTGCGTTTGCTCGAAGGTGCCCGCGCGGTGAACCAGGCAGCGGACACCCTGAGTCAGGGCAGCAAAGCGTTAAGCGACAACACCGGGCGCTTCCGCTTGAGTTGAATCCGGCAGCCCTGCTCAGGCGCGAATCACCGCTTCCGGAAAGTCCTGCTCCAGCTCGGTCTTGAGCCAGTCGATAAACCACACCACGTCCGCCGAGAGCTCGGCGGACGGCGTGAGTACCCGATAGCTTTCCAGCTTCACTTGCGCGTCCACCACCCTCACCAGCTTGCCGGTATTGAGTTCCTCGCGCACCAGCACTTCGTTGGCCAACGCAATGCCCTGTCCGCTCTCGGCCACCGACAGCGCGTGGTCGTTGTTGACGTAGAGCATGTCCGAATTGAGGTGGATGTCGAGGTCGTTGGCGGCGAACCACAGGTTCCACCACTCGCCGTCATCGACGTGGATCAGGTTGTGTTTCACCAGGTCCGCGGGGCTGCCGATGGGCTCGACGCTGGCCAGATATTCGGGGGAACAGATCGGAAACACCCGAGGACAAATCAGGCTGGTGCGGGAGTGGGCATATTGGCCGTCCACCCCGTAGACGATGCCCAGGTCAGCGCTTTTGCCATCCACTTCGGTGAAGGTCGAATTGGGTTCGATGGCGAACTTCAAACCCGGGCGCAGGTGACGCATGGCCTCGATGCGCGGCATCAGCCAGCGCTTGGCGAACCCCGGCACCACCATGATACGCAGCCAGCGCTCGGCGTGTTTGGGCTGCGCCTCCTTGCCGGCTTCGATGATCAGCTGCAGGGCGGCGGCGATCTTGCGGTGATACTTCTGCCCCGCCGCCGTCAGGTTGACCCCGCGAGAGGTACGCTCGAACAGTTGGATGCCCAGCCAGTCTTCCAGCAACTTCACATGGCGGCCGATGGCCGGCTGGGTCACGTGCAGGGCTTTCGAGGCTTCGACATAGCTTCCCAGGCGGGCCGCGGCATCAAAGGCACGCACCGCGTTGAGCGGCGGCAAACGGTGGTCAGGCATGGTTTCCGGGCGCCTTTTGCTGTTAAATTTTTTAACAGCCCCTATGTTAAAATTGAAGTTTCGCCCCCGCAACCCCTCGCTGATAATCCAGCTACAGCAAAACAAAAAAACAGCTGGTTACAACACTCGAACGCAATCTCGATCCTGCCCAGAAAAATAATATCCATGGTCCGACGGCCCGGCTGTTTGCAGCACTCGCGGACGATGGGGGAATCGGAGGTAACGCATGAATGCCCTGCATTCGCTGCAAACGCTGGCGGTGTCCATCCGCTCAGTGCGTAAAGTCTACGGCGATCCAAAGACTGGCCCGGTGGCGCTGAAAAGCATCGACCTGGACATTCGCGACAACGAGTTCTTCACCCTTCTCGGCCCTTCGGGCTGCGGCAAAACCACGCTCCTGCGGATGATCGCCGGGTTCGAATTCCCTACTGAAGGCGAGATTCTGCTCTACGGCGAAAACATCGCCGACCGCCCGCCGTTCCAGCGCCCGGTCAACACGGTGTTCCAGCATTACGCGCTGTTCCCACACATGACCATCGCCGAGAACCTGGCCTTCGGTCTTGAATCCCACCCGATGGGCAAGATCCTGAACAAAACGCAGATGGCCGAACGGGTGCGCGAAATGCTCGCCCTGGTGCAGATGGAGCGCTTTGCCAACCGCAAGCCGGCGCAACTGTCCGGCGGTCAGCAGCAGCGCGTCGCCCTCGCTCGCGCCTTGGCGCCGCATCCCAAAGTCTTGCTGCTCGACGAACCGCTCTCGGCCCTCGACCTCAAGCTGCGCCAGGCCATGCGCGAAGAGCTGAAAACCATTCAGGCGCGCACCGGCATCACCTTCATCTTTGTCACCCACGACCAGGAGGAAGCGCTGACCATGTCCGACCGCATCGCCGTGTTGTCCGAAGGCGAAGTGCAGCAAGTCGGTCGTCCGGAAGACATCTACGAACGCCCACGCAATCGCTTTGTCGCCGACTTCATCGGTGAAACCAACTTCATCGAAGGCACGGTCACCCGCGTCGAAGACGGCCTGGCCTGGTTCGCCGGCCCGGCCGGTCATCCGCTGCCCGCGCAGCCCTGCAGCGATGTGCGAGTTGGCGCCAACGTCGCATTGTCCGTGCGCCCCGAGCGTTTGCATCTGGTGCCTGCCACCACTGACAACGCTCTGCCGTGTCGGATCGAAGCGCAGATCTACCTCGGTACCGACCTGCAATATCAAGTGAGCCTGAGCGACGGTTCGCGCCTCACCGTGCGCACCCCCAACTGCGTCGACCAGAGCAAACGCTTCGCCGTCGGCAGCCAGGCCGGTCTGTTGTTCGACCAGGGCAGCGCCAGCGTCCTGCACGATTGAGCACGAGGAATTGCCATGCACGCATTACCGATTGCCAACTCGCTGGAACGTCGGCGGGCCTTCCAGAGTTTTCTCGGTGTCAGCCCCGCGCTGATTGCCATCGGCCTGTTTCTGATCGTGCCGATCCTGATCGTCATCGGTTACTCGCTGATGGAAGCCAACCCCTATGGCGGGGTGAACAAGGTCTTCAGCAGCGACGCCTACACCTCGCTGTTGTTCGAGCGGCAACTGGATGACAGCCTGGCGTTTGCCGACTCCTATCTGATCATCGCCCTGCGTTCCATCGGCATCGCCGGGCTGACCACGCTCATCACCCTGTTGATCGGCTTTCCGGTCGCCGTGTGGCTGGCCATGCAGCCGGCGCATCGCCGTGGCCTGCTGATCTTCCTGATCACCGTACCGTTCTGGGCCAACCTGTTGATCCGCACCTACGCCTGGATTCTGCTGCTGCGTAACACCGGTGTTATCAACAACAGCCTGATGGGCCTCGGGGTCATCGACCAGCCGTTGCAACTGCTCTACACCGACGGCGCGGTGCTGCTGGGGCTGGTCTACACCTATGCGCCCTTCGTCGTGCTGCCGATCTACGCCACGCTGGAGAAGATGGATACCCGCCTGCTCGAGGCCGCTCAGGACCTCTATGCAGGACGCGTCCGGACCTTGCGAAAAGTGGTGTTGCCGATCGCCAAACCGGGAATCATCGCCGGCGCCATCCTCACCTTCGTGCCTTGCCTGGGCGCGATGATCGCCCCGGAACTGCTCGGCGGCGGCACGCGGATGATGCTCGGCAACCTGATTTTCCGGCAATTTAGCGATGCACGTAACTGGCCGTTCGGCGCGGCGCTTTCGCTGGTGCTGATGGCCGCGGTGATGTTGGTACTGACGGTTTATGCCTTGCGTGCCGAACGCCAGCGCATCGCCAAAGGAGGTGCGTGATGATCGGCCTGTTCAAACGCAATACGCTGGGCGTGCAGGACTTTCCCGGCTTCGGCGGATTCAGTTTCCTGTTCTACCTGTACCTCTACGCGCCGATCGTGGTGCTGGTGGTGTTCTCGTTCAACGCCAACCAGTCGGCCACGGTGTGGACCGGCTTCAGCCTCGACTGGTATCGCGCGGCCTTCGCCAACCAGGCCCTGCGCCAGGCGGCCGGCAACAGCCTGTTGATCGCCGTCTGCGCCAGCATGGTCGCCACGGCCATCGCCACCCTCGCCGCCCTGGGCACTTCGCGGGGTGCGAAATTCAAAGGGCTGCAATTGTCCATGGGCGCAATCATGCTGCCTCTGGTACTGCCGGAAATCGTGGTCGGCGTCGCCACCCTGGCGCTGTTCTCCACCATCGGCCTGTCCCTGGGCTACGGCAACCTGATCATCGCGCACACGGTGTTCTGTATTCCGTTTGCCTTTCTGCCGATCCGCGCCCGCCTGAACGACATGGACCTGTCCCTGGAACAGGCCTCGGCCGACCTCTACGCCGGCCCGTGGCGGACCTTTCGCAAGGTCACGTTGCCGCTGCTGATGCCGGGGATTTTCTCCGGGCTGATGCTGGCCTTCATCGTCTCGCTGGATAACTTCGTGATCTCGATGATGGTCTCCCAGGCCGGCACCACGACCTTGCCGATCTTCATCTTCGGCCTGTTGCGCATGGGCGTGACACCCGACGTCAATGCCGTGTCGACCCTGATCCTGGGCGTCTCGGTGCTGTTCGTGACCCTTTCCTATCTGCTGGGCAAAAAGAAATCCTGAACCTTCTACGTACTGTGGGGAAATAGCATGAGCAAGTGGATTAAAAGCATCGGCGCTTCGTTGTTCCTGACCTTGCCGCTGACCATGGCCGGCAGTGTTCAGGCCGCGGAAAAACTCAACGTGGTGAGCTGGAGCGGTTACTTTTCGCCGGAAATTCTCGCCAAATTCCAGAAACAGACCGGCATTGAAGTCACCGTCGACTCCTACGACTCCAACGAAACCCTGCTGGCCAAATTGAAACAGGGCGGCGCCGGTTATGACGTGGCGATCCCTTCCCACCAGTTCATTCCGATCCTGATCAAGGAAAAACTGCTGGAGCGTTTCGATCCGGTCAACGAGCCTTACTATGCCGGCGTCGTCGACAACCTGAAAAAGCCGACCTGGGACCCGGAAGGCGCCTATTCCGTACCGTTCATCTGGGGCACCACCAGCGTGGTGATCAATACCGAGCGCTACAAAGGCCCTGCCGACAGCCTCAAGGTGCTTTACGAGCCACCGGCCGAGCTGCAAGGGCGAATCAACATGTTCGATTCGGTCAGTGACGTGGTGGACATGGCCAGCCTGTACCTGAACATTCCGCTGTGCAGTGAAAATCCGAAGCAGATGCAGCAGATCCTGACCCTGCTCAAGGCACAGAAACCCTTCGTCAAAACCTACAGTTCCAAGGCAGGTTCAATCCGCGAAAACCTGGCATCCGGTGAAATCGACATGTCGACCTTCTGGGGCGGTTCGTCGATGCGCGCCCGGGAAATGAAACCGAGCCTGAAATACCTGTACCCGAAAGAAGGCGTACTGGCCTGGGTCGACAACATGGTCATCCCGACCGGTAGCAAGAACCCGGCGAACGCCAAAGCGTTCATCGCGTTCCTCAGCCAACCTGAAAACGCGGCGATGACCCAGAACTTCCTCAAGCACCAGAGCCCGATCAAGGGTGTGGAGCCGTTCCTCGACGCAGGCCTCAAGGACGCGCCGGAACTGCACATTCCCGAAGGCACCCAGGTGGTGTTCAGCAAGACCTGCGGTGAAGGCGCGATCCGCCTGGCCGACCGTCTCTGGACCAACCTGATGCGTTGATCTCCACCGCCCCGACGCAAAGGCGGGGCGTTTTTCCAGCCGTCTGAAAGGCCGCTTGCAATGAACTCCAATAACATCAGCGAACTGGTCCTGTTGCAGGCCCATGAGCTCGCCGAACGCATCCGCCTGCGCCAGGTTTCCTGCCGGGAAGTGATGCAGACTTATCTTGCCCATATCGAACGCTTCAACCCGCTGGTCAACGCGCTGGTGAGCCTGCAAGCGCCTGAGGACCTGCTGGCCCAGGCGGATGTCCGCGATGCCGAGCTGGCCCGCGGTCAATACCGTGGCTGGATGCACGGCCTGCCCCATGCCATCAAGGATCTGTCTCTGACGCGCGGCATCCGCACCACCCTGGGGTCGCCGCTGTACAAGGACTTCATCCCCGAACGCGATGGCATCATGGTCGAACGGATCAAGGGCGCCGGCGCGATCATCATCGGCAAGAGCAACACCCCGGAATTCGGCCTTGGCTCGCAAAGCTATAACCCGCTGTTCGGCGCGACCGGTTGCGCCTACGACCCGAGCAAGACCGCTGGCGGCAGCAGCGGTGGCGCAGCGGCGGCACTGGCCATGCACCTGGTGCCGGTGGCCGATGGCAGCGACATGATGGGTTCGCTGCGCAATCCGGCCGCGTTCAACAACATCTTCGGTTTCCGTCCGTCCCAGGGCCGCGTGCCCTTCGATGACAGTGCCGACCTGTTTATCGACCAACTCGGCTACGAAGGCCCCATGGCGCGCAGCGTGCGCGATGCCGCGTTGCTGTTGTCGGTGCAGGCCGGTGCCGATGCGCGGGCGCCGCTGTCGATTGCCGAGTCCGGCAGTGCCTTTGCGGCGCCGCTGGATCGCGATTTCAAAGGCACTCGCCTGGGCTGGCTCGGCGACTTCAACGGCTACCTGCCGATGGAGAAAGGCATCCTCTCGCTGTGCGAAAAGGCCTTTGCCGACTTCGAAAGCCTGGGTTGCCACATTGAACCGGCTCAATCCGAATTCGCGCCAGAGAAGCTGTGGAGCAGTTGGCGAACCTTGCGCCACTGGATGGTCGCCGGCTCGTTGGGCGCGACCTATGCCGACCCGCAAAAGCGTGCGCTGTTGAAACCGGAAGCCTGCTGGGAAGTGGAAAACGGCCTGAAACTCTCGGCCAGCGAAGTGTTTGCCGCGTCAGTGACGCGCAGCGACTGGTATCGGGCGATCTCCAGGCTGTTCGAACAATATGACTACCTGCTGTTGCCCAGCGCCCAGGTATTCCCGTTCGACAAGACCCAGGCGTGGCCCGCTTCCATTGAAGGCGTGAACATGGACACCTATCACCGCTGGATGGAGGTGGTGATTCCCGGCACCTTGTCCGGCTGCCCGGTGGCCAACGTACAGGTCGGCTTCAACGCCAGCGGCCTGCCGATGGGCCTGCAAATCATCGGCAGACACCAGGCCGACTTCGCTGTGCTGCAATTGGCGCACGCGTACGAACAGGCCAGCCGCTGGTTCCAGCGCTGCCCTTCACCACTGCTTGGAAGGTAGATTTTGATAAACGGTTGAAAGCGCAGAGAAATATTTTAGATTTATGCTTGACGCATCCCCGTTACCGGTGAATAATGCGCGCCACTTGGCTACATAGCTCAGTTGGTTAGAGCATAGCATTCATAATGCTGGGGTCCGGGGTTCAAGTCCCTGTGTAGCCACCAAGTACTAAAAACGGCTTACCGAAAGGTAGGCCGTTTTTTTATGCCTGCGTTTTTTATGCCTGTATGTAGGAGCGAGCTTGCTCCGGGCGGCGTTCCGACGATGGTCGTTAACGATAACGCGTGTTTACTGGTTAAACGCGGCGCTCTTGTGTCCATCGTCGGAACGCCGCCCGGAGCAAGCTCGCTCCTACACGGTCGGCAATACCGACAACGCCCTCTCCCAGATCTGCCACGTGCGCAACCAGACCATCGACTGCCAATCGCTATCGGCCGGATAGAACTGCTCCAGCAGATTCAACTTGATCCCACGCCCCACTGCGTCACTCGGGTTGCCGTGCAAATGCAGCCAGTGGTCATCGCGCAAATGGCGGTGAACGTCCGGCCCCGGATACGTCCCGCACTCGATGACGAAAGGCATCAATCGTACCTGCGGCAGCGCATCGATCAACGCCTGCGATGTGTATCCGGTGGCCGTTGCCGCCACGCCAGTTTCGCTGACGGTATCGGCGCCGGTTTGCAGGCTGTAGAGCCACGGCCCGTAGATCGCCTGCGCATCCGGCAGCGCCGGATAGGCGGACTCGGTGATGGTCAGCAACATCGGATGACCGTATTCACCCGCGCCGGTGTGCAAGTCGAAACACATGGCCACTTCCGCATGCGCCACGTGCTGTTGCACGATCCGGTGCAGCGTGCGGTTCGACCAGCTCGGCGCCAGCCCGCCATAGAACAGGCCATCGGGGTGAGCATGCTGACCGCCCTCGACAATCGACATCACCGCTGGCCAGCCATGCAGGCGAATCTGCTCGTCGAGCAAGGCATCGGCACGCTCACGCTCGGGGCCGTGCAACTGCGGACAGGCATAGATTTCATGCAGGGCGTTATAGGCCTGGTTGTCCGGCAGCGATCGCTGGAAATCCAGGTGATTGCGGTTCAGGTCGATGTTGTCTTCGTTGACCCGGCGCAACCATGCCATGCCCCAGGGGTTGATGGCATGGACCATGACCACGGCGACATCCGTTGGCAGGGAACGCTTGCCCAGCTCCTGCAGCCATTTGATCTGGCAGCCCGAGCCATAGAAGCCTTCAACGCCGTGGGTGCCGCTGAGCGTAATCAACAGGCGCTTGGCGCGCGGATCACCCAACACCGCCACATCGGTACTCAGCGATTCACCGAACGGACCTTTGAGCGGGTGTGGATATTCAGTCAAGGTTGCGCCTGCGGCAGCCGCTGCGGCCAGGAACTGTTCACGCTGGGTGCGGTAGCCGGGCTGGGTTGGGAACTCTGTCTGCATGTCTGCCTCTTGTTGATTTTCTGGCCTGCCTGTTGGCAACGACCCTACAGAAATTCCTGCCATTGATGAAGGACAAAAACGTCAGTGCCGTGGGGCCCGGTTTGCGTCCCTCCCGGTCGGCCGATAAAGTCCACTGATCGTAGATCCAACGGACGGAGTGCCCCACGTGTTCTCAATCTTCGCTTTGCACCGCCATCGCCTGCCTGCCCTGGCACTGGTCATCAGTGCCTTGACCCTGGCCGCATGCAATAACGCTTCGGTGCCGACGCTGCCGCTCGCCCCGGAAAGCGCTTCCGGTTTCCGCACCGACCTGAAAACTCAACACGCCGAGAAATTCATGGCCGCGGCGGCCAACCCGCTGGCGGCCGAAGCCGGGCGGGAGATGCTGCGCCGGGGCGGCTCGGCCATCGATGCCGCGATCGCGATGCAAGCGGTGTTGACGCTGGTCGAGCCACAGTCGTCGGGCATCGGCGGTGGCGCATTGATCGTACTCTGGGATGGCAAGGCCGTGCGCACCTACGACGGCCGTGAAACCGCCCCGGCCGGTGCCACCGAGAAGCTTTTCCTGCAAGCCAATGGACAACCGATGGGCTTTACCCAGGCGCAGATTGGCGGCCGCTCGGTGGGCACGCCCGGCGTATTGCGCGCCCTCGAACTGGCCCATCAAAAACACGGACGCCTGCCCTGGGCGCAGCTGTTTGAACCGGCCATCCGGCTCGCCGAGCAAGGTTTTGCCATTTCGCCACGCCTGCACCAGTTGATCGCCGCGGATTCGTCCATGCCACGCTCACCGGAAATGATGGCTTACTTCCGCAATGCCGATGGCAGCCCGAAAGCCGTCGGCACCCACCTGAAGAACCCGGCACTGGCGGCGGTGTTCAAACGCATCGCCCGCGAAGGCCCGGATGCCCTGTACAAAGGCCCGGTCGCCGAGGAAATCGCCGCCAAGGTCCAGGGCCACGCCAACCCCGGCAGCCTGTCCCTGACCGATCTCGCCAACTATCAGGCCAAGGAACGCACACCGCTGTGTACCGACTACAAACGCTGGCAGGTCTGCGGCATGCCGCCACCGTCGTCGGGCGGGATCGCCGTGGCGCAGATCCTCGGCACGCTGCAAGCCCTGGAGGCTCGCGACAAGCGCCTGGCGCTGGCACCGCTGAAGCCGGTCAAGACCACTGCCCCGGCCGGCAGCGAACCCGACCCGCAAGCCGTGCACCTGATCTCGGAAGCCGAACGCCTGGCCTACGCTGACCGCGCGCAGTACCTGGCCGATAGCGACTTCGTGCCCGTGCCGGTCAAGGGCCTGGTCGACCCGGCCTACCTCGCCAGCCGCGCCGCCCTGATCGGCGAACGCAGCATGGGCACGGCCAAACCCGGCACGCCGCCGGGCATCCGGGTGGCCTATGCGCCGGACCGTTCGCCGCTGCGGATTTCCACCTCGCAAGTGGTGGCCGTCGATGACGCAGGCGGCGCCGTGTCGATGACCACCACCATCGAATCGGCGTTCGGCTCCCACATCATGGTTCAGGGTTTCATGCTCAATAACGAGATGACCGACTTCTCGTTTATCCCCGAGGAAAACGGGCAGAAAGTCGCCAACCGCGTCGAACCCGGCAAACGCCCGCGCTCGTCCATGGCGCCGACCCTGATCTTCGACCGCCAGAGCGGCGAATTCCTCGCCACTGTCGGCTCCCCCGGCGGCTCGCAAATCATCGAATACGTGGCCAAATCGACCATCGGCCTGCTCGACTGGAATCTCGATGCGCAAGCGGCCATTAATCTGCCCAACTTCGGCAGCCGCAACGGCCCGACAGAGCTGGAACAGGGCCAGTTCAGCCCCGCGCTGATTCAGGCGCTGAAAGACAGAGGGCACAGCGTGAGCGAAATCGACATGACCAGCGGCACCCAGGCGATTGTTCGGGTCAAGGACGCCCAAGGCAAAGCATCACTGACGGGAGGTGCCGACCCGCGGCGTGAGGGGCAGGCGCTGGGGGATTGAGTCACGCGCTGGAATGATGAAAGGCCTGCCAGTGAGCAGGCCCTTTTTTGGGGCCTTCACCGGCCTGGAGCTCACTTCACTTTCGACTCGGACGCGGTCTTCTGCAGGAGCTGGCTTGCCAGCGATGGTCGTTAACGGTAACACGTGTAAACCGGATAAACGCGGCGCACTTGCGTCCATCGCCAGCAAGCTGGCTCCTATAGTTTCCCGGGTCACTTCATTCTCAGCGTGGGCACGGTCCCCTGTGGGAGCTGGCTTGCCAGCGATGGTGGTTAACGATAACGCGTGTAAACCGGATAAACGCGGCGCCCTTGAGTCCATCGCCAGCAAGCCGGCTCCTACAGTTTGCCGGGGCGCTTCATTTTCAGCGTGGGCACGGTCCCTTGTAGGAGCTGGCTTGCCAGCGATGGTGGTTAACGATAACGCGTGTAAACCGGATAAACGCGGCGCACTTGCGTCCATCGCCAGCAAGCTGGCTCCTACAGTTTCCCGGGTCACTTCATTTTCAGCGTGGGCACGGTCCCTTGTAGGAGCTGGCTTGCCAGCGATGGTGGTTAACGATAACGCGTGTAAACCGGATAAACGCGGCGCCCTTGAGTCCATCGCCAGCAAGCCGGCTCCTACAATTCCCCAGGAATGCGTGAAGAACCTTTTGTTTAAGAGCCAGCGAACTTCAGCAGCGCACTCAACGACTGATCTTCAACCCCTGCCGAACCTGATGTTTTTCCAGCGCCAGTTCGATCAACCGCGTCACCAGCTCGCTGTAGGTCATGCCGGTGGCCTGCCACAACTTCGGGTACATGCTGATGCGGGTGAAACCGGGCAGCGAGTTGATTTCGTTGATCAGCACTTCGCCACTGTCGGTCAAGAACACATCGACACGGGCCAGGCCGGAGCAGCCCAGGATTTGGAACGCCTCAACAGCCAGGGCGCGAATACGCTCGCTGGCCTCGACGCTGATATTGGCCGGCACCACGACCTCAGCAGCCGTGTCGTCGATGTATTTGCTGTCGTAGGAATAGAACCCGCTGCGCACCACAATCTCACCGCAACCACTGGCGATCGCCTCTTCATTGCCGAGCACTGCGCATTCAATCTCGCGGCCGCTGACGGCGGATTCGATCAACACCTTGGTATCGAAACTCAACGCCAGCTCCACCGCTGCGCTGTATTCGGCCTCGTCGGTGACCTTGCTCACGCCCACGGAAGAGCCCTGGTTCGCCGGCTTGACGAACAGCGGCAAACCGAGCCGGGACTGAACCTCGGCAAACCCGGTGCGCGCCGCCGAGGCGCGGGTCAATGTCACGAACGGCGTCACGGCCAGGCCGGCATCACGCAGCAGGCGCTTGCTGATGTCCTTGTCCATGCACACGGCCGAGCCGAGCACATCGGAGCCGACAAACGGTAGATCGGCCATGCGCAGCAAACCTTGCAGGCAACCGTCTTCGCCGAGGGTGCCGTGGACGATCGGGAAAATCACATCGACGTGGCCGAGCATTTCCTGACTGCTGGTTTCCACCAGTTGCTGGCTGGCTTTTCCGGGCACCACGGCCAGTTCGCGATTGGACTGATTGAGGGCGATCAGCGCCGGGTTTTCCTGATTCAGCAAAAAGTTGGAAGGGTCGTTGAGGTGCCAGTGGCCTTGTTTGTCGATGCCGATCAGCACTGGCTCGAAGCGCGAGCGATCGAGGGCATCGACAATATTCTTCGCCGACTGCAGCGACACTTCGTGCTCTGCCGAACGCCCGCCAAAGATTATCCCTACACGCAGTTTTTTCATCGCCTGGCCTCCTGGTGAATGTGCTTACAACCTGAATAGTCGAAACCTTAAGGCTGTAAGGTCTTGCCGTCCACCGGCTCGCCAATGGTCAGGAAGTGCCCGCCCGCCACATGGTGCAAGGTGCGCAAGGCATCTTGGCCTTCGAAGTGCCAGCGCCCTTCGCTGAAAACGCGCTCGTCGGCCTGGGCGGCAATCACTTCGGCCAGGAACAGATCGTATTGCTGGTGGTTGTTCGGTTCTGGCAACAGGCGACACTCCAGCCAGGCCACGCAGCCCTCGAGCATCGGCGCATCGACCGATTCACCGGTGAAGGTCTGCAAGTCGTAGGTCGCGAACTTGTCACGGCCCTGGCCCTGGGTCAATTCCAGGCCGGAGGTCGAACCAACGGTCTGCACAATGTCGGCCTGGGCAGCGCAAGGAACATTCAGCACAAAAGTGCCCGAGGCTTCCAGCAACCGGCGAGTCCAGGTGGACTTGTCCAGCACCACGGCAATTTTCGGTGGTTCGAAATCCAGCGGCATGGCCCAGGCTGCCGCCATGATGTTGCGCCGGCCATCGTGGGCGGCGCTGACCAGCACGGTCGGGCCATGATTGAGCAGACGATAAGCCTTGGACAAGGGAACCGGACGGCGGTGGGAAGCGCTCATGGAAGTCTGCTCCTGGGGGAAAGGAGCCGATTGTAGCGACATCCCAAATGAAAAGATCGCAGCCTGCGGCAGCGCCTACATTGGATTGGCGTACACGCTGCGATCTCCTGACAATCAGAATCTAGTTGGACAACTGATTGGCAAACTGCCCCACCGCATTGACCACTTTCTGGGCGCCGTCCTGGATCTCGACAATCACCGTGCCCGCTTCCGCCGCCAGCGCCAGGCCCTGTTCGGCCTGGAGTTTGCCATCGGTCATCAATGCCACGGCGTTGCGCGCCATGTCCTGGTTCTGCCGTACCACGAGGACGATTTCGTCGGTGGCCTGGCTGGTGCGCGACGCCAGTTGCCGGACTTCATCCGCCACCACGGCGAAACCGCGACCCTGCTCGCCCGCACGCGCCGCTTCGATGGCCGCGTTGAGCGCCAGCAGGTTGGTCTGTTCGGCAATGCCGCTGATGGTTTTGACGATGGTACCGATCACCAGCGACTGCTCGTTCAAGGCTTCGATGCCGTCGCCGGCGGTTTGCATGTGTTTGGCCAGGTCACGCATCACGTCCACGGCCTGGGTCACCACGGCGTTACCGCGCTGGGCGCTTTGGTCGGTTTGCTGCGAGGTGCTGTAGGCAATGTTGGCGGCTTCGGCGACGGCCTGTTCCTGATTGACCTGATCGGTAATCACCGTGGCGAACTTCACCACTTTGTAGAGATTATTGTTGGCATCGGCCACCGGGTTGTAGGACGCCTCAAGCCAGACGGTACGACCATGACTGTCGACACGCTTGAAACGGCCGGCCACGTACTCACCCGCGTTCAGGCGACGCCAGAAGTTCTGGTACTCGGCACTGTTGTATTCCTCCGGCTGGCAGAAGGTGCGGTGATGTTTGCCTTTGATCTGCGCCAGGCTGTAACCCATGCCACCGAGGAAGCGGTCGTTGGCGGTCAGCACGTTGCCGTTGAGGTCGAATTCAATCACCGCCGTGGAGCGGACCAGCGCACCGATCAGGTTCTCGTGTTCGCGGGAGGCCTCGATGGTGCGGGTCAGGTCGCTGGAGAAGATCGAGAAACACTTGATCCGCCCATCTGCCGAGCGCACTGGCTGCAGGATCGAACGCAACCAGGCTTCCTGCCCCGTGCCGCGCAACAGCCGTACCGCACCGGCGAAGTGCTCGCCACGGGTCAGCGCGTTCTTGAAGCGCTGCTGGAATTCGTCGAATTTCACGTGTTCCGGGACGAGGTCGTCGATGTGCCGGCCAATCAGGTCGCCGCTCTTGTAATGCATTTCGCCAAGGAAATTCTGATTGACCGACTGAACTCGTCCATCGCTATCGAGGGTCAGCACCAGCATCTCGCTTTCCAGACTTTCCTTCACTTGCTGGAGGCTGGAGAGTTCTTCACGAAGAGCCGACAGCTCCTGCTTCAAGCGTTTATTGAACATGGGAAAGCACCGATGGACAGGGATAGAAAGCGATATGCAGCCTAACCATCGGCCTTGGAAACATTTTCTTAAGCGTAATTCAGATTTGTCCTACAAAAATAGTGACGACGCGCCCGATCAATGCGCGCCAGCGGCAGAACAGCCTGCGATTCTTGGCATCCGCACACCGAAGTACGCCGCACTGCCCACGCCCACCGCGCCCATCACTGCACTGAACATCACGCAGATCCACGGACTCCACGGCATCAGGCCGATCAACAACAGCGGCGTGATGCTCGCCCACGCAGCGTAGGCAATGTTGTAGGTGAACGAGATGCCCGAAACGCGAATTCGCGCCGGGAACAGGCTGACCATCACCGATGGCACCGCGCCGACCACCCCGCAGGCCAGCCCTGCCACGGCGTAAGCCAGGCCGATCCAGTCACCGCCCATGATCAGGCAGCTGTAAAGCACACCGATGCCCAGCGGCAGCAGCAGGCTATAGAGCATCACCGTGCGCCAGGCGCCAATGCGGTCGACCAGCAGCCCGGCGAGCACACAGCCGATGTTCAGGAACACGATGCCCAGTGCGCTCAAGGCGAAGGTATGGCTGGCGGTCATGCCAAAGGTTTTTTGCATCATGGTCGGGGTAATGACCACGAATACCACCACGGCCGAGGTCAGCACACAGGTGAGAATCATCGCTGGCAAAATGGCCAGCCGATGCTCGCGCAACACCGTGCGCAGCGGCAGTTCTCCGGCCGCCTCGCGCTGCGCCTGCATGGCCATGAACACCGGGGTTTCGCTGAGCCAGCGACGCAGCCAGACGCCGATCACACCAAACACGCCGCCGAGCAGGAACGGGTAACGCCAGGCGTAATCGAGAATTTCCACCGGAGTGAAGGCCTGCGCCAGGAAGGTCGCGGTCAATGCACCGATCAGATAGCCGAAAGTCAGCCCTGCCTGCAGGAAACCCAGGGCATAACCTCGGTGACCGATCGGCGCATGCTCGGCGACGAAAACCCAGGCACTCGGGACTTCGCCGCCCACCGCCGCACCCTGGAGAACGCGCAGGACCAGTAGCAACAAGGGGGCGAAATAACCGATTTGCGCGTAGGTCGGCATGATCCCGATCAGCAGGCAGGGCAACGCCATCATCAGGATGCTCAGGCTGAAGACCTTCTTGCGCCCCAGGCGATCGGCGAAGTGCGCCATCAGGATGCCGCCCAACGGTCGCGCCAGGTAACCGGTGACGAAAATCCCGAAGCTTTGCAGCAGGCGCAGCCACTCGGGCATTTCCGGCGGGAAGAACAACTGGCTGAGGGTCAGGGCGAAAAACACGAAAATGATGAAGTCGTAGATTTCCAGCGCCCCGCCGAGGGCGGCAAGCCCCAGGGTCTTGTAGTCCGAGCGGCTGAAGGGCGCCGGGCGCGAATCGGTGTTGGCAGTCATGTAAAGAACTCTGGCACAGGCAAAAACCAAGGCGCCCATGGTCTACGCAAACGCGCTGGCGGACAACCCGTTAGACCAAAGTCCCATAGCCACAAATCAGCCCCGCAAAAATCCACGGCTTGAATTAATGTTGGCGTCTGTCCAGACGGGCGGTTACTGCCCCGAAGACCACAACAAACATAAAAATCCGAGGTACTCCCGTGGCCGCTGATATCGAAGATAGCCGCTCCGCCCGCTTTGCCCTGCGCTGCTCAAGTTTTGCCGAACGCTGGTTCCCCGACTCCTGGGTGTTTGCTGCCCTGGCGGTGATTATCGTGGCGGTGGCCACCATGGCCATGGGCGCCAAGCCCACCGACGCCGCCATGGCATTCGGTGATGGCTTCTGGAGCCTGATCCCCTTCACCATGCAGATGGCCTTCGTGGTGATCGGCGGTTATGTGGTCGCCAGTTCACCGCCGGCGGTGAAACTGATCGACCGCCTGGCGAAAATCCCGAAAAACGGCCGCTCTGCCGTGGCCTGGGTCGCACTGATCTCGATGGTCGCCTCGCTGCTCAACTGGGGCTTGTCCCTGGTGTTCGGCGGATTGCTGGTGCGCGCCCTCGCCCGCCGCACCGATCTGAAAATGGATTACCGTGCCGCCGGTGCCGCCGCCTACCTGGGGCTCGGTGCCGTGTGGGCCCTGGGCCTGTCGTCATCGGCCGCTCAATTGCAGGCCAACCCGGCCAGCCTGCCGCCCTCGATTCTGTCGATCACCGGGGTGATTCCATTCACCCAGACGATCTTTCTCTGGCAGTCCGGCGTGATGTTGCTGGCCTTGATCGTGATTTCGCTGATCATCGCCTACGCCACCGCCCCCGGCCCGAATTCGGCGCGTGACGCCAAGGCCTGTGGTGTCGACCCGAGTTTCAACCTGCCACCGCTGCAGCCCCGCACCCGCCCCGGCGAATGGCTGGAACACAGCCCGCTGCTGACGATTCTTCTGGTGTTGCTGGCTGCCGGGTGGTTGTTCCATGAGTTTTCGACCAAACCGGCCATCAGTGCGATTTCCGGGCTGAACACCTACAACTTCCTGTTCATCATGCTCGGTGCCCTGCTGCACTGGCGCCCTCGCAGCTTTCTGGATGCCGTGTCCCGTGCGGTGCCGACCACCACCGGAGTGTTGATCCAGTTCCCGCTGTATGGCTCGATCGCGGCACTGATGACCACGGTCAAGGGCGCCGATGCGCAGACCCTGGCGCATCACATCTCGACCTTCTTCGTCAGCATTGCCTCCCACGACACCTATGCCCTGCTGATGGGCGTGTACTCGGCGATCCTCGGTTTCTTCATTCCGTCCGGTGGCGGCAAGTGGATCATCGAAGCGCCTTACGTGATGCAGGTGGCCAATGACCTGAACTATCACCTGGGTTGGGCGGTACAGATCTACAACGCCGCCGAAGCCTTGCCGAACCTGATCAACCCCTTCTACATGCTGCCATTGCTGGGCGTGCTGGGGCTGAAGGCGCGGGACCTGATCGGCTTCTCGTTCGTGCAATTACTGGTACACACGCCACTGGTGCTAGTGTTGTTATGGGCACTGGGGACGACGCTGGCGTATTTGCCGCCAGTCATGCCGTAACCCAGAAAGGGGCCGGCCTTGATCGGCCCCTTGTGTTCCGCCCGTCGGTTTCAGTATCTGCTGGTCTAATACGCTGAAAAGGATCTGAGCATGTTCAAACTTGCGGCACTCACCCTCGCAGCCTTCACCCTGAGCACCACCGCCCACGCCGATGTCAATTTGAAGCTGGGCACGACCGAACGCGTTACCCGCCTCTTCGCCTACCCCAACAATTGCAACGTGATCTGCTTTCGCAACTGGACGCTCGAGCAAACCGTCGAGCATTACCTGACCCAGAGCGTGCAGCGCGATGGCTACGGCGACGCGAAGGTTCTGGTCAAAACCGATAACGGTCAGCTCCACGCGGAAATCATCGGCGTGCCCAATGGCTATGAAAAACCTTTGGCAGCGCTGCTCGATGCCGGTGACCTGGCCTATAACGGCGCCAGCAAACTGAATGCCGACGGCAAGTGGGCGTACAGCTGGTACCTGTTCCTGCCGCTGGGCATGGCCCTGGAGAACCGCAAAAGTGTCGAGTTACTGCACTTCCCGCCCGACTACTCGTTGACCCAGGCCCAGGATTACCTGAAGTCCGCCACCACGGATCGTTGGGCCTCGCTGCTCACCGTCAATGGCATCCCGGCCGAGCAGACGCCGGCCTTTCAGACCATCATCGACATCGCCCCTATCGCCGCCCCCTCCAACGCCGGCAAGGACCTGGAGGGCGTCTACAGCTACTTCAACGAGTACCAGACCACCATGGTCAGGAACGTCAGCCTGCACGCCAGCGGTGAAACATTGCCGATGGTCGCCTTCGGCTCACCGGTGCGTGACTGGATCAAGCAACAATACGGGGCGACCGTGAATGTGCTGGGGCTGGCGACGATCAGCCCGAGTGACGGGGTGAAAGTGCGGGTGCTGGGCTCCAACCACCCAAGCTACATCTGGTATGCCTCCGATCCGGCAAGCTATTCCGGCAACGATGCCAAGGCCAAGGCCGATGCGGCGGGGCTGAAAGTCATGGGCCAGGATTTGAGTGCCGCCTGCTGGCAGGCCGTCATGGGCCGCCAACCGGACAGCAATGCCGATATAGAGCTGAAAACCTGCACACAAACCTGGCAAGTGGCCGAGAAGGAAAAAACCTGTGCGCTGTTCTACACCTCGATTCGCAACCTGACGCCAGGACAGGCGGCGGCCAAATGCTCGACAGCAGCGATCCAGTTGCAGCTCAAACAGCTCAAGGCACCCGCACCGGCCACCGCCCTGCCCGCGCCACCGCTGTAAATCGACTATCGGCAGTCCATCTGTCAGTTATGACAGTAGACCGCCCGCAATATCTGCGAGAGGCTTGGGCCGTACCCATGTGCTGCAGCGCTGACTGGACCGTCAGCCGATGGAAGTCGCAGCACCCAGCCGACAGGGATCGTTATGAAAGCCGATGCACTGCGCAAGTCTCCCGCACCACCGCCGCAGGGTGTTTACCCTTTTGTGGAGTTACCCCCGCACCTCGGATATCCAACCCTGGCCGATTTCGAGATTCTCTCGAACGACCAAGGCACACCCATGGCCGCGGCAGCGTTGCGCGAGTTTCCCCGCATAAGCCGGATCTGCCGGGTATCGGGGCATTTGCTGCCCTGTCGTGGCCGGCATACCCGACAACTGGCCCGAGATATTCATGTCCATGACCCGCATTTCTGTGGGCTGCTGCGCCACTCTTGCGACCCGAACGTATTTCTCGACATGAGTGAGCTGTGGTTGTGGGCGCTCAAAGACATTCAGAAAGGTGACTGGCTGTCGATGGATTACGCCGCCACGGAGGACAAACTGCTGCGCCAGTTCGCCTGCCGCTGCGGTTCGTACAACTGTCGGGGCTGGATCACCGGCTTCGATGAAGCGCCGAACGCCGACGGCCAGCTGTTTTTGCAACAGTGGCGTCGGCAAAGTCCGCGCTGAAGGGCTTTACAGGGGTTCGAACGGACGCAGGCGGTACTGCGGCGGCAATTGCTCGAAGCCGCTGATGGTAGCGTTCAGGCTCTTCCAGCGACCGTCCTTGATACCGTAGATGCAGCCATGGATCGACAGGCTCTGCCCACGGTGCCAGGCGTTTTGCACAATGCTGGTGTGCCCGACGTTGGCCACTTGCTGGATCACGTTGAGTTCGCAGAGACGGTCGACCCGCTCTTCTTCAGTGGCCAGTTTGGCGAGTTCTTCGCGCTTTTCGTAATACAGGTCGCGAATCGAGCGCAGCCAGCCGTCGATCAGGCCGAACTGGCGATCCTGCATCGAGGCGCGCACGCCGCCGCAGCCATAGTGGCCGGTGACTAGGATGTGCTTGACCTTGAGTACGTCGACCGCGTACTGAATCACCGACAGGCAGTTGAGGTCGGTGTGCAGCACGACGTTGGCCACATTACGGTGTACGAACAGATCCCCCGGCAGCATGCCGACGATCTCGTTGGCCGGTACCCGGGCATCGGAACACCCGATCCACAGGAACTCCGGGGTCTGTTGGCGGGCCAGCTTGGCGAAGAAGTCAGGATCTTCCTCCTTGATCGCAGCGGCCCATCGCTCGTTGTTATCAATCAGATCTTGTAATTCGTTCATGCTCTGAAGCCTCAAGAATGATGCGCAGCTTTGACTGACAACTGTCCGTCGGGGTCACGCGCGAAATGCGGATGCTCTCCTGATCCGGAACACGGGCTCCATGCCGGTGGAATTCTCGGTAGCCACGTGGGTCAACCGTAGTAAGGCCTACAGTATGAGGAATTGCCATGAATGATTCACGACGTCCTTACGATGCGGTGCAACCGGAACCCGTCGATGATAACGAAGACCGCATGGGCTCGGTGCGTGAGCTGGATTTCGAAACCGAAGAACCCAGCGCCAGGATCGGTGACGAACTGCCGGAAAACGAGCGCGAACAACTGATGCCGCGCCGCCGCGGACGTGAAGCGGGCCTGACGGGGGCCTCGACCGGCGACCATCAACCTACCGACGACGACCTGAGCCCGGAAACCCTGATCCGTGAAGACGGCGCCCGGGATGCCCATGAGGCGGGCAATGATAAACGCGCGGATTGGGACCTGAGCATCGTCGATGAGGACGATATTGGCGGTGGCAATGGCCTGGATGAGGCGGAAATGGCGCGGCGCGATCCGATGGACGGCAAGCGCTGATCTTCAGTGCCTGAAAGATCGCCATCGCGAGCAGGCTCGCTCCCACAGGTTTTATGTACGACACAAATCTCTGTGGGAGCGAGCCTGCTCGCGAAGAGCTTTTGAGCTCAATCGACCAATGTGCAGGCCATGACCACCGCATCTTCGCGCCCGCCCACCGCCGGGTAGTAATCCCGGCGCCGGCCGATTTCGTTGAAACCATAACGCTCGTACAGTTTGAACGCCGCGGTATTGCTGTCGCGCACTTCCAGGAAACACTCCCGGGCGTCGGCCTTGTAGGCAATCGACATCAAATGCTCCAGCAATGTCAGCCCCAGGCCGCGGCCCTGGTTTTCCGGCTTGACAGTGATGTTCAGCAGGTGCGCCTCGTCGAGGATGATCTGCACCACACCGTGGCCCACCTGTTGCTGGCCTTCGAACATCAGCCAGATCTGGTACTTGCCCAGGCCGTCGAGGAAAATCCCGCGGGTCCAGGGATGGCTATAGGCCGCGTACTCGACTTTCAGCACGTTTTCCAGGTCCGCCTCGGTCATCGGGCGAAACGATACAGCGTCACTCATTCGATTCTTTCCAGCGCGCCATCAGCCGACGCATGGCTTGCCAAACATCAGCCTTACGCTGTGGCTCTTCCATTAATAATTCCAGGCCCGGTACCGCCCAGGCCGAGCCCAGGCCTTCGATCTGCAACTCGCGATTGAACGCCTCGGCATCCGCTTCGCCGGCAAAACGCACGGCGGGCAGGCCTATCAGCCACAGGCAGGCGCAGGGCGTTTCTTCCATGCGCACCGATAGAAAACCTTGCACGAAGTCGCGGGCCGCTTCCGGGCCCTGGTCCATCGTGCCACGCACCAGCAGCGGCCAGCGCACCGGCTCGCCGACGATCTGCGGGCTGTCCGGCAGACCCGCGGCGCGCAGCATGTCCTTGAGCAGCAGATAAGCAGGGTCGCGGGTCTGGAAGGGTTCGCCTGTGGGTAACTCCACCAGCAGCAGGCAACGCCCGGCCCGCAACAACTGCAGGGCAAAACGCGGCGGCGGCACGACCGGCGCCTTGACCACGACGGGTGCCTCTTCGGCCTCTTCCACCGGTTTGGCACCGGTGCGGGTGCTCGCCAGCGATGGTCGCGGCACCTCGATCTTCACCCGCTCGGCCGGTTTGACCTCAGGCGCCACGGGCGTCTCAGCCACGACAGCCGGCACGACAGGCGCGACCACGGCCGGCTCGGGTATCTCCAGCAGCTCGGGGCGTGACGGCGCAGCAAAGGGCAATTCGGTGCGCGGCAGCCAGTTGACCACCTGCATGGCGTTCAAATAAGCGCGACGACGGGACTCGATAAGCAAAGGTCGGCCACTTGTGGATAACTAAAGTGCGCTGATTCTACCGCCGTTCGCACAAGATCGCGCGCTGTTGATCGATAGACTTCACGGACAGAAAAAACAACAGCCCGTCCCGAGAGTGAATCGCATTGCCCCCGATGCAGTACAATCGCTGCTTTTAATCGCCAACCAGCCGGCCATTCCGATGATCGAACCCAAGCGCGTCTTGCGCGCCCTCGCTGAACACTGGGCACTTCTGGAGCCACTGTGCGAGCACTTCGACCAAGGCACACTGAGCCTCAACGAACTGCGCACGCAACTGGCCGCCCAGCAACTCGACAGCACGCCGCAGGACATTACCAGCCTGCTCGACGTGTGGATTCGCCTCGACATCCTGGTTCCCGTGGCCAAAAGCCCGAACCGTTTCGAGCTCAATGCGCAGATTCACGACTTCCTCGCCTATCTGCGCCGTGAACACCGCCTGGGCCTGTGCCTGGAGATCGAAGCCTACCTGCGCCACCTTGAGCGTCTGGCCGGCTATATCCAGGACGCGTTCGACATCCGTGACGGCAATGACCTGGCCCGCCAGTTGCGCCTGCTCGACATGCGCGTGCGTGACGTGCTGAAAAAACTCGATAACGACGAACAGGCACTGGTGGCCGTCGCCGAACGGGCGAAAACCAGCGACCGGCAGATTCCGTTGCGCCAGCGTTACGCGGAAGTGCTGGCGACCTGGGACGAATACGTCGAGCCGATGATTGATCTGGTGAACGCCGACGGCGCCTTCGAACAAGGCGTGCGCAAGGTTGAAACCGTGCTGCTGAAGATGCTCAGCGAACAGCAGCGCCTCGGCCACCTGGTCGACGACGACATGCTGCTGCGCACCCACGCGCGCATCCTCGAAATGCAGACCAGCGCCCAGTTGACCCTGCGTCATGCCCGCGAGCTGCTCTTGCCGTTGCGTGAAGAGGCCCGCCGGCACAACGCCGTGACCCGTGGCGCGGCGCTGGCCCTGGCCGCCATCCGGCGCAAGGGCATCGACGCCGTACCACAAGCGGCGATGCCGCTGTTCACACGGCCGCAAAGCACGTTCCTCGGCAGCGCCAGTCAGGTTGAAGCCTACGTTTACGCCCTGGCGCGCTTCGAACCGAAACCGGCGCGTTTCCCCAAGGCCCACAAAACGCAAAAAGGCGAAGCCCCACGGGCGCCACGCACTGTTCGGGAAATGCTCGAACGCTGCGAAGACGCCCTGCCGATGCCGGACCTGATGACCTGGCTGCTGGAGCAGGAACCGGACGGCGCCACCGACGAATTGCTGTACTGGTTCTCGCGCCTGTCGCGGGAAAAACGCTTCAAGCGCGAGCGTCTGGAACGTCGCGAATACCATACTCACGAGCACCAGGTCAGCCTGCGCTCCTTCGCCCTGCTCTCGGTCAGCGATGACGCCGCCGAGAATTCTGCGAGCACTCCTTATGCATCTTGATCTATCCGAACTGTCCCATCTGGCGCCGATCTTTCGCGAGCTGTTCAAGGGTTACCACGTCAGCCGCCGCGATCCGGAGCTGTACGCACAGTTGTCGAACTTTCAGGACCAATACCGCACGCTGTTCAAGGCACTGGGTTTTGAACTGGTCTGCGACACCCGCGGCTTCTACTACTTCGTGCCGGACCTCGCGGCAGCGGCGGTGAACAAGACCGCCCAGCGCCTGGCACTGTTCACCTTCATCCTCGTCGAGCACCTGGCCGACCAGGGCCGCGACCCGATCTCCGTGCTCGACGGTGGCAGCCTCGGCCGCGATGAGCTGCCGTCGCTGCTGGAAAAGTACCGTGACCTGTTCATCCAGGCCGAAGTGCAGACCCAGGACGAGCTGGAAGAAAAGATCATGCGCCGCATGACCCAACTCGGTTTCGCCAGTGAAGAAAACGGCGTCTACCGCTTTCTGCCGCCGATGCACCGTTTCCTCGATGTGTGTCTGTCGGTGCAGCAGGACCGCGATCTGGCCGCCAGCCTGCACAGCGTCCTGCCGTTGCCGGTGCCGGTACTGATCGACGAAGACAGCGACGAAAAACTGCTGCAGACCGACGACCCGCTCGACTTGAGCGAATTCGAAAGTGAAAGCGAAGAAGACGCCCTGGCCCGGGCCATTGCCGAAGAACAGGAGCTCGACGCATGAGCAAGGAACGTTACGGCATCCGCCGCTTTGCCCTTTTGAACACCGCCGGCTACAGCCTCGGCCTGTTCCCGCTCGAGGAGCCGCTGTCGGTGTACGGCGCGAACAACCTCGGTAAATCCGCCTCGATCAACGCCTTGCAGTTCCCGATCCTGGCGCGCATGTCGGACATGAGCTTCGGCAAGTACAGCCTGGAACAATCCCGGCGCTTCTACTTCGCCTCGGACACCAGCTACATCCTGGTGGAAGTCAACCTGCCCCACGGTCCGCATGTGATCGGCGTGGTCGGTCGCGGCCCCGGTGGTGGTTTCGGTCACCAGTTCTTTGCCTACGCGGGCAAGCTGGACCTGGCCCACTACCAGAAAAACGACACCTGCCTGCGTCAGAAAGAATTGTTCACCAATCTTGAACGCGAAGGCCTGAAAGCCTACGAACTCAAGCCGGACGAACTGCGCCGCTTGCTGGTCGGTGGCCACACCTCGATTCCACTCGACCTGACGCTGATCCCGCTGCGCTCCACCAGCGAGCAGAGCCTGAAGACCTTCCGCGCACTGTTCATCAACCTGCTGCACATGCGCGAAATCACCGCGGCCAAACTCAAGCAGCTGTTCCTCGATGCCTTCGAACACAGCCTGCGATCCGGCAGCGTCGATTACATTGCCGCGTGCGAAGAAGCCTTCCGCGATGTACGACGCATGGAGCAGGACTACAACTCGCTGGTCGCCGCCGGTCCGTTGGTCGAAGCGCTGGCCAACGGCGTGAAGCAACGCGACATTCTGCGCGGCAAGCTGCACCGCATCTCGCCGCTGCTCGATTCGTTGCTGGGCACCTGGTCGGACTACGCCAGTGCGCGCAAGGAAGAGCTGACCATTCAGGCCGAGCACTACCGCAACGAGCAGGACGCCCTGCAAAACGACCAGCGCGGTGGCACTCAGGAACTGATGCGCCTGGAACGGGAAATCACCGGCATCCAGCGCTGGCTCGGCGAATTGTCGGTGCTCAAGCATCGCTTTGCTCTGGTCGATGACGTCAAGGTGCTGGAGCAGCAACTGCTGGCCGCCAAGGACGCCCACGATGAACTGGCTGGCGCCTTGGCGCAGTCTCGTCAGTTCAGCGCCGAAGACCTCGACGAGCGCCTGCGCGACCTGGAAAAACGCCTGAAGTCGGTCAAGCAGCAGCTCGATCACGCCGACAACAACAGCTACGCCCGACTGCGAGAAGAGTTCTCGCAGCAGGACGTCGAGCGCCTGATGCGCCTGTTCAACAGCGCACTGTTCAGCCTGCCGCTGGGCGAACATGGCATCACCCTCGACGAAAACGGCGACTGGGTGAAATCCGTGGAGCTGATCCTCGACGGTTTCAAAGGTGAACGCTTCGAAGTGCCGGGCCTGTCCATCGACATCTCGCACATCGAACCGCCGGCCTTGCAGGCCCTGGCTGACCGTGCGGCCCTGCGCGACCAGAAAGAACGCCTGGAAAAAGAACTCAAGCAACTGAAAACCCAGCAAGCCGTGGCTGCCGACCGCGCCGCGAGCAAGACCCAGACCGAAGTGCTGTACCAACAAGTGCTGGATGCGCAGAAAGCCCTGGAAGATTTCCGTCGCGCGCAAACCCTGAGCGCCGAAGAAGGCGACAAGCTGGAACAGATGGCTCAGATGGAAGCCGCACAGGACGAATTGAAGCGTTCCAGCGACGCCTTTACCGAACGCGTCCAGCAACTGTCGGCCAAGCTGCAACTGGTCGGCCGGCAGATCGGCGACATGGAAGCCAAGCAACGCACCCTCGACGACGCCCTGCGCCGCCGTCAGTTGCTGCCGGCGGACCTGCCGTTCGGCACGCCGTTCATGGACCCGATCGACGACTCCATGGACAACCTGCTGCCGCTGCTCAACGACTATCAGGACAGCTGGCAAGGCTTGCTGCGGGCCGACGGCCAGATTGAAGCGCTGTACGCTCAGGTGCGCCTCAAGGGCGTGGCCAAGTTCGACAGCGAGGACGATATGGAGCGTCGCCTGCAACTGTTGATCAACGCCTATGCACACCGCACCGACGAAGCCCTGACCCTGGGCAAGGCTCGCCGTGCCGCCGTGACGGACATCGCCCGGACCCTGCGCAACATCCGCAGCGACTACGACAGCCTCGAACACCAGTTGGCGCTGTTCAACCGCGAAATCAACAAACGCCAGGTCTCCAACCTGCAAAGCTTCCGCATCGTGCTCGCGCCGAACAAGGAAGCGCTCAAGCACATCGACCAGATCATCCACAGCGCCGGTCAGTACGAGGAAGGCGAAACCCTGTCGGTCTTCGACCTCAGCCAAAGTGCCGAGCAGGACAACAAGAACGAAGAAGCCAAGGAATACCTGGCGCGACTGGTGGCGGCGAACCACAACCAGCTCGGCCTCAAAGACTTGTTCGAGCTGGCGTTCGAGATCACCAAGGTCAACGGCCAGCCGGTGATCCACACCGACATCGACGGCGCCGCGTCCAACGGCACCACCATGACCATCAAGGCGCTGACCAACATGTACTTGTTGCTGCACTTGATGGACCGTGACCAGGCCGGTCGCGTGCGCCTGCCGTACTACCTTGACGAGGCGGCGGACATCGATGAGAAGAACCAGGCCGCATTGCTGGAAACCAGCTTGCAACTGGGTTTCGTGCCGATCCTGGCGAGCGTGAAGCCACAGGTCTGCGCCAGTGTCGCCATCGACCTGGAAGGCGGCAGCGGCCCGGCCGGCATCTACATCGACGAGGCGGACTGGAAGTACATCCGTCGTCACGACCAGGTGAAGGCGACGGTCAACGAACAAGCGGATGAACCGGAGCTGGATGCGGTCTGAGGCTTGAATCGAAGGCAATGAAAAAGGCCGCGGTCCATTGGATCGCGGCCTTTTTTTCGACTAGTTTTTAGGCTTTCGGTGCATTTGAAGGCCTCTTCGCGAGCAGGCTCGCTCCCACATCAGATCGGTGTAACGCAATCCATTGTGGGAGCGAGCCTGCTCGCGAAGACGGCAGCACAGACACCAAAAAACTACTTGCCAAGCGAGATCTTCGGCGCCCAGGTCAGCCATTCCTCTTCGAACTTGTCGAACAACGCAAACGTCTGCTCCGGTCGCGCCGGGCTGCCCATGCGCTCGCCGTCCGGCGTGGCGAAGGCGACACCGCCCTGAATCATCGTCTCCAGGGATTCAGTGCGCACCGTTGCACCTCTGAACAGTCCGACATCGAAGTCGAAACCGCTGGTGTTCCAGAACCGCGTGCCGCTACGCACCAGTGGCGCGTACTTCGGCTCGATCAGGATATGGATCAGCACACGATCAGCGGTCTGCCCCAGTTCATAACCCGTTACCTTGCCCACCGTGATTTCGCGATACGTCACCGGCACACCGGCCTTCAGCGAACCGCGACGAGCGGCGCTGAGCACCAGACTCAAACCGTCTTCACGCTTTACAGCTTCAGGCGGGCTAGCCAGGGCCATGAAGCTTTTCTGCGGCCCCAGATTCTTGGCAGCTGGCAGCACTTCGATGTATTGCCCGGTCACCAGGGTTTCAAGGTTCGATGTCTTGATCAGCCCCAGTTCAGGCTTGACCACCCAGAACTGACTGCCGACCCGGGCGATGCGCTCCGGCACTTCGGTAATCCGCGCGGTCAGCAGCACCGATTGCAGGTCGTCACTCAGGTCAACGTCCTCGATCTTGCCGACATCCAGGCCCTTGAAGCGAATCGGCGTGCCCGTACGCAATCCATCGGCGCGATCGACCTTGATGGTAATCACCTCGCCCTTTTGCGTGGCGTCGTCATGGCTGGCGAACAAGCGGAAACGTGGAATGCGCTTTTGTAGCGGCGCCTTGGCTTCCGGGGTTTCAAACGCAATACCACCGGCCATCAGGCTTTGCAGCGATTCACTCTTGACTTGAATGCCACCGGTCAGCCCACCCGAGAGCGTGATGCCGCTGGCATTCCAGAAGCGTGTCGAGGCGTTGACCAGATCCTCGTATTCCTTCTCGATATGCACGCCGATGATCAATTGCTTTTTGGTGCGCGAGAACTGATAGCTCTGTACCGAACCGACCTTGACCTGCTTGTAGAGAACCGGGCTGCCGACTTCCAGCGAACCCAGGTTTTCGGTGAACAACACCAGGTGCAGGCCCGGCGCACGCAGATCCAAGGGTGGTGCCTTGGGCCGCGCCACGAACTCGCGTTGCGGAGCGGCCCCCTTGTCGCCAGGACGCACAGCGATGTAGTTACCTTTGACCAGCGCCTCGAGACCGGTAATCCCGGCGAGAGAAATCGACGGTTTGACCACCCAGAACTGCGTACCGTCGACCAGGTAATCCTCGGCCAACGGGTCCATCGTCAACTCGGCGGTGGCCCCGGACAGGTCGGGATCAACCTTCAGCGCCTTGAGATTGCCGACCTGAATGCCTTTGTACATCACCGGCGTACGACCGGCCTGCAAGCCTTCGAAGTCGCTGAGCTTGACCTTGATCCGGATACCGGCCGCCGCCGCATCGAAGTCTTCATAGAGTCTGAACGGCAAGCTTGGGTCGGTAGGCGGGCTTTCCTTACGGTTTTCGGGTGTGGCGAACGCAATACCACCGGCGACAATGCTGGCCAGGGATTCACTGCGAATCTTCACACCCGACAGATTGGCGTCGATGCTGATGCCGCTGGCATTCCAGAAACGTGTGTGTTTGCGCACCAGTTTGGCGTAAGTCGGCTCGATGAAGACCTTGAGCTCGACGGTGCTCTGGTCCTCGGACAACACATAGCTTTTGATCTGGCCCACTTTGATCTGTTTGTAAAACACCGGACTGCCACGGTTCAGCGAGCCCAGGCGGTCAGCCTTGATGGTCAGGTGCAGACCGGGCTGGGCATCGGATAGCGGCGGTTCCTGGGCCAGGGCCTTGAACTTGCGAACCGGTTCTCCCTCGCCCGGACTGATCGCAACGTAGTTGCCCGAAACCAGCGTCTCAAGACCGGTAATCCCTGCCAACGTCACGCTCGGCTTGACCAGCCAGAAACGCGTGCTGGTGCGCAGGTATTGCTCCACGTCCTTGTTCATTTCGATGCTGGCGATCACGCCTTTGGAACTGCCTTCGTCATCGAGCTTGAGGCTTTTTACCTTGCCGACCGGCATGCCTTTATAGACAACTTCGGTCTTGTTGGCCTGAATGCCTTCGCCACTTTCAAAGCGTACCTGAATCTCGATACCGGTCTCGTTATACGCACGCCAGCCGAGCCAGCCGCCGATGATCAAAGCGATCAGGGGCAACACCCAAATGGCAGACCAGTTCGAAGCCGGTCGGGTTTTCGCTACAGGCAAATCAGTCATGGTCGTCGTCCGACTCCGTGTTATCCCAAATCAGTCGGGGATCAAAAGTTACTGCGGCAAGCATCGTCAGAATCACCACCGAGGCGAAGGCGATGGCGCCAAGATTGGCTTCGATGCTGGCAAGCCGCCCAAAATTCACGACCGCCACGAGGATGGCAATCACAAAGATATCGAGCATCGACCAGCGGCCGATGAATTCAATGAAACGGTACATCCAGATCCGCTGGCGAGCCGAAAGGGGCTGACGGCGCTGCACGGAAAACAGCAGCAGAGCAATGCCCACCAGCTTGAACGTGGGCACCACGATACTGGCGATAAACACCACGGCCGCAATGGGGAACATGCCGTAGTGCACCAACTCGATCACACCCGCCATGATCGTGCTGGGCGCTCCTTTGCCGAGGGAGTTCACGGTCATGATCGGCAACAAATTGGCCGGTATGTAAAGAATGGCGGCGGTAATCAGCAATGCCCAGGTGCGCACCAGGCTATTCGGGCTGCGGGCATGCACCAACGCTCCGCAGCGTGTACAGACCTGCTCGTCGGTATCAGCATCCTGCCTGTTCAATTCATGACATTCCTTGCAAATCAGAATGCCTGCATCAATCGCCCGCATGGGCATCCTCTCCTGATAACGCTTGCCAGATCTGGTGAGGCGACATTACGACTTCCAGCCAGACTTGAATCAGCAATAAACCAATGAAGCACGCCAGGCCGAGGCCGACGGTGATGGCTGCCATATCTGCCAGCTTGACGATCGCCACCAGCACGCCCATGAAGTACACCTCGAGCATCCCCCATTCGCGTATATGGTGATAAATGCGATAGAGCAACAAACCGTAGCTGCGCCCGACATCAAAACGAATACTCAACAATACGGCGAGTTGGCACAGCAGCTTGAGCAGTGGGATCCCCATGCTGCACAGGAATACAATCACTGAAACGCTTTGCATGCCCGTGTCAAAAAGGGCGACAACGCCGCTCCAGACAGTGTCTTGCGAAGACTGCCCGAGTAGATTGAGCTGCATGATGGGTAAAAAGTTCGCCGGAATAAACAACAACAAGGCGGCTATGACCAGGGCGAGACTGCGCTGTACGACGTTGTACCGATTGGCATAAAGCTCGTAGCCACAGCGCGGGCACAGGGCTTTTTCGCCGTGGGCGAGTTCTGGCTTGCGCATGAGCAAGTCGCACTCATGGCAGGCAACCAGACTTTCAAGTGGTAATTCTGACAGCTCTTTGGCGTCAACCGAATCCGGCATAAGCGCTCTGACTCTGAAAAAGTTGGACCTATTCTAGTGTCCCGGGACAAAAATAACTGCGCCAATTTGTGCTCGATTGAGCTTGCTTTTTCTACGCCAAAAACAAAACCCCAACTGCTTTCGCAATTGGGGTTTCGGAATTTAATCTTGACGATGACCTACTCTCACATGGGGAAACCCCACACTACCATCGGCGATGCATCGTTTCACTTCTGAGTTCGGGATGGGATCAGGTGGTTCCAACGCTCTATGGTC
>NZ_NIRS01000004.1:2500-786146 GCF_002934665.1 Pseudomonas laurylsulfatiphila
GTTCACCGCTTGATAAAACAGGCCGCGTTCGACGGTGTTGTCGTTGTATTGCAAGAAGGCTTCCACCAGATCCTTGGCCTGATCAAACTTCTGCAAGGCGAGATAAATCAGCAGCCTCAGTTCCAGGATCGTCAACTTGCCCCAAGGCGTGTTGTCGTCGAACTCGATGCCGATCAACGTAGTGATGTCGGTGTAATCATCCAGCTCGCTGCTTTCCAGCCCCTGGGCCAGCGATCGCAGGCCGACTTTGCTCAGGCTGTGCAGATTCAGGATGTCGGCGCGGAACTGCAGCGCCTTGTTGGTGTTATCCCAGATCAAATCTTCGACCGGATAAATTTCCGAGTAATCCGGCACCAGAATGCGACAGGCCTTGGCGCCGATATGCTCATAGACCGCCATGTACACTTCTTTGCCCATGTCTTCGAGAATGCCAAACAGGGTCGCGGCCTCTTCGACATTGGAGTTTTCGCCTTGACCGGAGAAATCCCACTCAACGAATTCGAAGTCCGGCTTGGCACTGAAGAAGCGCCACGAGACCACACCGCTCGAGTCGATAAAGTGCTCGACGAAGTTATTCGGTTCAGTCACCGCCTGCCCTTCGAAGGTCGGCTGCGGCAAATCATTCAGGCCTTCGAAACTGCGACCCTGCAGCAGTTCCGTCAGGCTGCGTTCCAGCGCCACTTCCAGGCTTGGGTGCGCGCCGAACGAGGCAAATACGCCACCGGTACGCGGGTTCATCAAGGTGACGCACATCACCGGGAACTCCCCGCCCAGCGACGCATCCTTGACCAGCACCGGGAAGCCCTGCTCTTCCAGGGCCTGGATACCGGCCAGAATGCCCGGGTATTTCGCCAGCACTTCCTGCGGCACATCCGGCAGGGCCATTTCGCCTTCGAGGATTTCGCGCTTTACCGCGCGCTCGAAGATCTCCGACAGGCACTGCACCTGCGCTTCGGCCAGCGTGTTGCCGGCGCTCATGCCATTGCTCAGGAACAGGTTTTCGATCAGGTTGGACGGGAAGTACACCACCTCATTGTCCGACTGGCGCACAAACGGTAGCGAACAAATGCCGCGCTGGGTGTTGCCGGAGTTGGTGTCGTACAGATGAGAGCCACGCAACTCGCCATCCCGGTCGTAAACCTTCAGGCAGTATTCGTCGAGGATTTCAGTCGGCAGCTCGTCCTTCGGGCCCGGCTTGAACCAGCGCTCGTCCGGGTAATGCACAAACGCCGCATTGGCGATGTCCTCCCCCCAGAACTGATCGTTATAGAAGAAGTTGCAGTTGAGCCGCTCGATAAACTCGCCCAGCGCCGAAGCCAGCGCGCCTTCCTTGGTCGCGCCTTTCCCATTGGTAAAACACATCGGCGAGTGCGCATCGCGGATGTGCAGCGACCACACATGGGGAACGATGTTGCGCCACGAAGCGATTTCAATCTTCATGCCCAGGTCGGCCAGGATGCCCGACATGTTGGCGATGGTTTGCTCCAGCGGCAGGTCCTTGCCCGCAATGTAGGTGCCCGCTTCGGAAGTCGAATGCGGCATCAGCAGCGCCTGGGCATCGGCGTCGAGGTTTTCGACCTCTTCAATCACGAACTCAGGCCCGGTTTGCACCACCTTCTTTACCGTGCAACGGTCAATGGAGCGCAAGATCCCCTGGCGGTCCTTGGCGGAGATGTCCGCCGGTAATTCGACCTGAATCTTGAAAATCTGGTTGTAGCGGTTTTCCGGGTCAACGATGTTGTTCTGCGACAGGCGGATATTTTCGGTGGGGATATTGCGAGTCTCGCAATACAACTTCACGAAGTACGCCGCACACAACGCCGACGAAGCCAGGAAATAATCGAACGGCCCCGGCGCCGAGCCATCACCCTTGTAGCGAATGGGTTGATCGGCGATCACCGTGAAGTCGTCGAACTTGGCCTCAAGTCGAAGGTTGTCGAGAAAGTTGACCTTGATTTCCATGTGCGATTACCAGAATAACGAGCTAAACGATTTGGCCGCCATTATCCGGTTTTTCAGCGCTGACCGTTAACTTTCCACTATTTATCGATCAACGAGACACCACGCTCCTCCAGCAAGCGCACAAACATCGTGAGGCTCTGCGACACCGTCCCCCTGCGCCACACCAACCAGGTACGCAGATAGCGGAACGACTCCGACAACGGCCAGACGCTGACCGTCGTACACCCCGGCATGCTTTCGAGCATGCTGCGTGGCATCAGCGCCAGGCCGGCCCCGGCGCTGACGCAGGCCAGCATGCCGTGATAGGACTCCATTTCGAATATCTTCCCGGGCACCGCCGCGCCATTGGCAAACCAGCTTTCGAAATGATGGCGATAGGAGCAGTTGGAGCGGAAGGCATAGATGTTTTCGCCATTCACATCCTTGGCCCGATGAATCGGCTCATGATTGAGCGGTGCGATCAGGACCATCTCCTCCTCGAATGCCGGTACGCCTTCCAGCGCCGGATGCAACACCGGCCCATCGACAAATGCCGCGGCCAGCCGTCCCGACAGCACCCCGTCGATCATGGTCCCGGAGGGACCGGTGGACAGGTCCAGTTCGACCTTCGCGTGTTTCTGGTTATAGGCCGCCAATAGCTCTGGAATTCGTACCGCAGCAGTACTTTCCAGCGAACCCAGGGCGAAAGCGCCTTGCGGTTCTTCTCCCGCTACGGTGGCCCGCGCCTCCTGAACCAGGTCGAGAATACGTCGAGCGTAATCCAGGAAGCTCCAACCGGCCGGCGACAAGCGCAGGCGACTCTTCTCGCGGATAAACAGATCCACACCCAAGTCCTGCTCAAGCTGCTTGATTCGGGTGGTGAGATTCGATGGCACCCGGTGGATATGCTGGGCGGCCACGCTGATGCTGCCGTGCTCGGCGACAGCCTTGAAAATTTCGAGCTGGACCAGATCCAAGTCATTCTCCAAACGTGAACGTTATGCTCAGTATTATTCAGTTTCCATAAAACATATACCCCCATAACCTGAGCACATTCCTACCTAGCAGGACGGTGCCATGACCCACGTATCCAGCCTTACCCATGCCATTTCGATCAACCCGACCACGGGCGAGCAGATCGGCCAGTACCCTTTCGAATCCGATTCGGCATTACAGGCCGCGTTGGCGCGGGCCACTACCGGGTTTCGCACCTGGCGCGGCAAACCGGTAGAACAACGCGCGCAGCTGTTGATCAACCTCGGCCAGGCCTTGCGCAACAATGCAGAGGCCATGGCCAGCATGATCACCCTGGAAATGGGTAAGCCGATTGCTCAGGCCCGTGGCGAAATTGAAAAATGCGCGCAGCTCTGCGAGTGGTACGCCGAACAGGGTCCGGCCATGCTCAGCGCAGAACCGACCCAGGTTGAAGGCGGCAAGGCACGCATTGAATATCGCCCGCTCGGCCCGATTCTCGCCGTGATGCCGTGGAACTTCCCCATCTGGCAAGTGCTGCGCGGCGCGGTCCCTACCCTGCTCGCCGGCAACACCTACGTGCTCAAGCACGCGCCCAACGTCATGGGCAGCACCTACCTGCTGCTGGAAGCCTTCAAGCAGGCGGATTTTCCTGAAGGTGTCTTCGAGGTCATCAACGTCACCGCGGACGGTGTATCCAAGGCGATCGCCGATCCACGCATCGCGGCGGTCACCCTCACCGGCAGCGTGCGCGCGGGCATGGCCATCGGTGCCCAGGCCGGCGCCGCGCTGAAGAAATGCGTATTGGAACTGGGCGGCTCCGACCCGTTTATCGTGCTCGACGACGCGGACCTTGATGAGGCGGTCAAAGCCGCCGTGATCGGACGCTATCAAAACACCGGACAAGTCTGCGCCGCTGCCAAACGCCTGATTGTCGAGCAAGGCATTGCAGAGGAATTTACCCGCAAGTTCGTCGAGGCCACCCAACGATTGGTCGTCGGTGATCCACTCGCCACCACCACTTACATCGGCCCGATGGCGCGCTTCGATTTGCGCGACGAACTGGACCAACAGGTGCGCGACACCCTGGAAGAAGGCGCGACCTTGCTGCTGGGTGGAAAGAAGGCCGAAGGCACCGGCAACTACTACGAACCCACTGTACTGGGCGACGTGACCGATCAGATGACATCCTTCCGGCAGGAATTGTTTGGTCCTGTGGCTTCAATCATCACGGCCCGAGACGCCGCCCATGCGCTGGCTCTGGCCAATGACAGCGAGTTCGGCCTCACCGCCACTATTTACACGCGCAATGGCGAACTCGCCCGGCAGATGGCTGGCGAACTTGAAACCGGCGGCGTGTTCATCAACGGCTATAGCGCCAGCGATCCGCGTGTCAGTTTTGGTGGCGTGAAGAAGAGTGGCTTTGGCCGGGAGCTCTCGCACTTCGGAGTGCGCGAATTCTGTAATGCACAGACGGTTTGGCTGGATCGGCGTCAAGGGCAATGCAGTGCTTCGAGCTGGCAGCGCCTTGATCTGGCTCAGCCTGGGGCGCAGCGCAAGCATTCAGCCTGACATCGCGATCCTCAGCGCCACTGCTGCTTCAAGCAGCTTGTTCGCCTGGGTCGAGACAGCTGCAGCCATTTCTTCATCCCCGGCTTCTCTGAGCGTTGCAGCCAGATCGAGCAGCTTCCCCACCTCGGCCTCGATAGTGCGGACGGATTCGCCTATTTGGTACTTAAGTGAATGAGCCATCGCGATCAAACCTCGGACCAGATTAAAGACAAATCCCAACTGGGTGAATGCTCAAGTCATTCAGTGACGCTTCACCGATCGCCATTCGATTGCCCTAAAACCATTGTGGAGTACTGAGCAGAGAGTATCGAAAGTTTTGATGTCGTGTCGTACTCCAGTAGCAGTTGGCCCAACGGTTACGCCACGGCATTTCGTATTCAGATGTCACACTTTCGTCACACCTATCTAGCACAATACGGTCAGCCAAAGGGATTTGGCCCATCTACAGAAAGCCCGGCCCAGCGCCGGGCTTTTTACTTTCTGGCCCATGCCCCCCAAGCCGAACACTAATTCACAGCGCAGGGGGGTCAATTCAACCCGCTCTGATGTTGCCCGGCGAATTGTCTCCGGAACCAGTCCGAGAGCATCGCCTTCTCGGAGTAGAGCCTGTCACTTCTGTTCGCACGCCCCGGACGCTGGAGGTAGAACTGATCCATGACCCTGGCGTCGGCCTGGTTCACGATCTGGCCATTTAGCTTGAGTACGTAATGTAGATCGATGCTCGGCCAGGTAATGTCGCGCATGAAGCGCACCTCATAGGCATTTATCCTCCAGGGTTCGTAACGACCGGCCAGGTCGATGTTGCGTATTTCAATTTGCAGCTGCTGGTCGGCTGGCAGGTACCGCTCGCCAAGCTTCTGGATGTAGCTGCGCAGCTCTTTCATGACATAAGGATCGGCACCACGCTCATAGCCCGGACTGTCCAGACTGGCATCGCTGAATTTTTCGGGGTTATTGAAGACGACTTCGACCGAGGGCGCTGCGGTGGCAAGTGGCACCATGAACAGCGCCAGCAGTGCGAGCGAGGTGCAAACGGATATTGAGCGCATGGCATCACCTCCGGGTGCAACGCTTTTCAATGCATGCTGCACCCTGTTCAGTTTACGCCTGAAGTGCATGCCCGCTGCGTGTGTTTCCAGCTCCTAATGGTCGATGCGCCTGTCATAGGCCGTGCGCAGGCGATCCTGGCGCGCGCGACCTGACTCAACGGCAACACGCTCCATGACCTTGGAATGAGCTGAAGATTTCACCCGGAACGCGCCTACACTGAAGGCACAGCGATTGAGAGGACATGGAGCTCCACGCATGCGCCCTAGCGCCCTTGTGATACTCCTTATCAGCTATGCCGTGCTGATGGTGGTTTTTTTCAAGCTAAATGCTCGAAACAACCGACGCCGCAGAGAAGGTCTTTACGAAGCCTTTGAAACTGCAATGCGACAGCATGGGATCAGGACTTTCGAGATCATCAAGGAAAGTATTTATATCGGTAACAACTTTCGGCCATCAGAGCTGCACCGGATATTGTTGGACGATACAGGGCACTACTTTCTTTACATGCATGCCAGTAACGCGCAGCCAACTTTAATGCCACTGACCGAAGAGCGAGCGTTACAAGCTGCACAGGGGGAGATGGGAATCCAGGCATAGACCATTGCAACCGCCGCCACCATGGACAATGAAGGAGGGGGATTGCCCCGCCCTACTCAGCCGACTCAAGTAGAAGGGAGGGTGGTTAACACAACTCGCACCAGAACAGGACCATGCTCGTAGCCAAGCCGCTGGTAACGATCCCGATTCCAAACACGACGCCGAGAAGCAGAGTTTTTGCCCACATGGCTCGAATCTCCGGATACCGCATTCAATGAATGCTTCAGTATCAGCACCCGAGCAAAATCCAAGCCATCTGGCATGGGCAAAGCCGGGCCCAGCGATTGCACTGAAACGGTCTATTCGGGTGGTAAAAAATTCCCCATCACGGGGTTCGCTCACCCTATATTTGGGGCTGAACCACCCACATCCGATGACTCCCTTCATGCCCTCACAGCAAGTCCTTGCGACATCAAAACCTGGGATGCTACATAACTTCGCTAACAAGGCTTGAGCTACGAAACAGCCTATTGGCACCGAATTGACCTCCATCGGGCCAATAACGACTTTGGATCAAATCCGATCTGACACATTGCGGACAGTTGCCTGCCTTTCCAAAATCTGCCTTCTGTTAACCCTGGTTTCGCGATGTGAAAAAGGTCGTCACTGCCGCGAGTACCAGCAAGATAGAGCTTGCAAGAAATGTCATGCGATAACCGCTCCCGTCGAACAGCAGGCCGCCGAGGGTAGAGCCCAGCGCAATGGATAGCTGAATGACTGCCACCATCAGGCCGCCACCCGCTTCAGCATCCCCGGGCAACGCCTTGGCCAACCACGACCACCACCCCACAGGTGCCGCTGTCGCGGCCAGGCCCCACAGCCCCAGCAATACAAAAGCTGCCACGACTCCGCCGCCAAGGACAATCAAGGAAAGTGCAATGGCGGCCATCAACAGTGGAATGCAGACCAGGACGCGGTACATGCCGACTTTCAGGAAAGTGCCGATCAGAATGGTTCCGACGACACCCGCCACACCGATGACCAGCAGGATCATCGACAACATGGAGACATCTACACCGGTGACGGTCTCCAGGAACGGGCGCAGATAGGTGAACAATACAAACTGCCCCATAAAGAAAGTGCCCACACTCAACATGCCGAAACTGATCAATGGGCTCTTGAACAAACGAAAGACATTGCTCGCGCCCGCTTTGCGCGGCGCCGCCGTCATGGCTGGCAGGCTGATCCACTGCCAGATCAACGCGATGATCGCTACCGGAACAAGGCAGAAAAAAGCCCCCCGCCAACCCATGACACTCCCCAGATAACTTCCCAGTGGTGCGGCCACTACGGTTGCCAAAGCATTGCCGCCGTTGAAGATTGCCAGAGCCTTGGGCACGCTATGAGACGGTACCAAGCGCATGGCCATTGCCGCCGACATCGACCAGAATCCGCCGATCACCACGCCGATCAGCGCACGCCCCATCATGTACACCGTATAGTTTGGCGCCAGACCGACCACCAACCCCGACACACACATAATCCCGGTCAGTAGCAGCAACAGCGTCTTGCGGTCCATTGAGCCAGCAAGCCTGGAAATCGAAAGGCTTGTCAGCACCGCGAAGGCGCCGGAGATGGCGATCCCATACCCGGCCAGTCCTTCACTGATTTGCAGATCCAATGCAATCGGCGTGAGCAAACTGACAGGCATGAACTCCGAGGCTATGAGCGCGAATACGCACAGTGTCATCGCAAAGATGCCACTCCAGTAAGCCTGCAGTTCCCCAGCCCCCGGCGTGCCGAGGGCATCACCAGCCGGGGAGTCGAATACTTGAGTCGTCATTAAAAAACCTCTCATCAAATGGTGGTTGGTTGAAACACAGGTCTTTTAGCCAACCACCGTCAGATGCCGGGTAAAAAAGGCGGTGAGTCTTGTCCAGGGAATCAAGTTCACGCGGTCGTACAGATCGACATGCCCCGCGCCGGGAACCCAGGCCAGTTCCTTAGGTTCGGCGGCACGATGGTAGGCCTCCTCGCTGAACTCTCTGGAGTGCGCCTGATCGCCAGCGATGAACAGCAGCGGTCGCGGGGAAATCGTCTCGATATCGTTGAATGGATAGAAATTCACGAACCGGACTTCGCTGGTCAAGGCGCGGTTTTGGGTCAGCTCCAACGTTCTGCCATGAGGGATATGGATACCGCGTGGCGTACGGTAGAAGTCCCAGAATTCACGTGTGACCGGGTCTGCATCTTTACCAAGCTGCACTGGCAAATAGTTGAGGAAATGCATTTGCCCGGTAGAGAACTCGCCGTAGCGTTGCTCGGCGGCTTTGACGAGCATGGCCTGGCGTTGCTCGGCAGTCACTGAGGTGCCCCAGACCATGACGGGTGACAGCACCCATGTCGTACATGCTGACAGTGGCCACGGCTTTCAAACGAGAATCCATCTTGGCCGCACTGATGGCAAAGCCACCGCTGCCACAGATACCCAGTACGCCGATACGCTTGCGATCAATGAAATCCCGCGTACCCAGGTAGTCAACTGCAGCGCTGAACGCGTCGGCATACATTTCGGGGGCGACCTGGTTTCGAGGCTGGCCCTCACTCTCACCCCAGAAAGGCAAGTCAATCGCGAGCGCGACGAAGCCTTGTTCCGCCAGCTTTTGTGCATAGAGCATGGAGCTTTGCTCTTTGACTGCTCCCATGGGATGACCGACGATAATTGCAGGCGCTTTAGCGTTTGCAACCAGATTCTTGGGCGTTACAAGATTGCCCACAATTTGAAGATTGTATGAGTTCTTGAAGGTCACCTTTTGCACGGTGACCTTGTCGCTTTTGTAAAAGTTGTCGGCACCTTCCGGCGGGCTGCCTGCACTTTTTGAGTCAACTGCGAAGGCAGGGCCGACTGCGCCCGAAAGGACGCCTAGAGCCGCAATGCTGACGCCGGTGGCCTTTACGAATTCGCGCCGATCAAGCCCTCGAGGGGGCAAGGCTTCTGTAGCTTCAAGGAGGGTTACAGGTGTCTCGCTCATCATCAGCACTCCGTTCCAGATAGGTGACAGAGCTTGACGGAATCGAGATATCTTGATTAGTAAGGATAATCTTCATGTGGTTTTGAGAAAAATTCAGCAATGGCCAATACCAAAGTCAACGATCTCCAGGCTTTTCTGGCGGTGGCACGCGACCAAAGCTTTACGAAGGCCGCCGCCAAACTGGGCATTACGCCTTCTGCGCTGAGTCATACGATCCGGGCACTTGAACAAAGACTGGGGATACGGCTGCTGGCCCGCACGACGCGCAATGTGTCGCCTACAGAGGCGGGAGAAAGGCTGATGCGTTCGATCGCCCCGCTTTTTGACCAGATCACCGCCGAGCTTGAAGCGCTGGGCGAGCTGCGGGACAAGCCCAGTGGCACGATTCGTATTTCCTGTACTGACGATCAGATTGAATTGTGCATTCGGCCGATGCTTGCAAGCTTCCTGAAGAGCTACCCGGATATCACACTGGAGTTCTACGTCGACTATGGGTTCACCAACGTGGTCGAGGAGCGATTTGATGCGGGTATTCGCCTGGGCGAATCGATCAGCAAGGACATGATCGCCGTTCGCATAGGGCCGGATTGGCGGTTGGCTGTGGTGGGTTCTCCAGAATACTTCGAACGCAACCCGGCACCCACAACCCCCCATGAGTTGACCGGGCATGACTGCGTGAATATCCGACATAGACCATCAGGTGTGATCTACGCATGGGAATTTGAAAGAAATGGCCAGGCTTTTACAGTCAAGGCAGATGGACAACTTGTGTTCAACAGCATCATGCATGTTCTCAATGCCGCCGTTGATGGCGTTGGCCTGGCCTATGTACCAGAGGAATTGGTAGCACCGTATCTGGCCGACGGCCGACTCAAAGAAGTCTTGGCCGACTGGTGCCCTGAGTTTCAGGGCTACCATTTGTATTACCCCAACAGACGCCAGGCGTCTCCCGCTTTTTCTGCATTTGTGGAGGCGCTGAAATATAGAAGCTGAGCGCTCTGCATTCGACGCGCTGCTATCTGTCGCGAAGGGCTGCAGCCACCTGTGGACTCAACCGGTCGATGAAACAAGCCGGCGATTCAGATTTCAGATACACACGGGGACAATACTCGGTTTGATCTAGGCTTGATTGAGATCACCCGGGAGAAAAACACCATGTCCCTCTCTCTCAGAAATCCATTGGCCTTTGCTTTGGCGGTGTTCTTTTGCGCAGCCGCGCGCGGTGAAGGAACAGCAGACGCCTATCACCCACCGGCAATACTTCCCCTGGAATCCGAGACGGCGCCAAGACTCATTGCCGAGCCGCCGCTGGCCGAGCCCCTTGCCCGCGGAGTCGTCATTATCCAGTACCGCACAGAGCACGCGAGGATCATGCCGGTATTTGGTAAAGCGGCAGCTGATGTATCACCCCGTCTCGGGCACCTTCACGTGACCGTCGACGACTGGAAAGGTACATGGGCGCACACCAGTGAAGACCCGATTATCCTGGTCGGACTGCCCCCCGGCACTCACCAGGTTCTTCTTGAAGTGGCCGACCCGACTCACAAAATCCTTACCAGTACGACAGTGCGTTTCATCGTTCCGGAAAAGAAACCAGCTGACGCCCCTCATTAGTCGCCACTTCGCTTCGGTTGTCTGCTTGCCGCAATCCAAGAAGTTTGCCCCCAATATTGGCTGTCCCCCAGTCAATAGCGGGGGTTTGCTTCATGACCTACGCTCAGATACGGCAGTAAACCGGCTGGAGTCTCGAGGTGTTCAATCGCTGATCAAGACATCCAGGGCAAAGATGATTTGGTCAGGAGCGACAAAGGATGAAACCGGAATATTCATGCATAAAATGGATCGCCATCGCTGCCACTTCGGTGGCGCTTGTATCAGGCTGTGCCAGCAAGAACGATCCCGTGGCCCAGGCCGAAAAAGCCGATGCAGCCAAAGGCATCGCCGCGCCCAGCCTCACGGAAACGAAGGCCATCGCCGAGGAAGCCTTCATCTACGGACTGCCGATCGTAATGAACTATGCGGTGATGTATGAGTACGCCGTGGACAAAAGCGGCCCGCAGTTCAAGGCCCCCTTCAACCAGATCAAGAACGAACCCCGTGTCTTCACTTACCAGGATACGGCCATCGTCACGCCCAACAGCGATACCCCCTATTCGTTCCTCTGGCTGGATCTGCGCGCCGAGCCCATGGTGCTCACGGTACCTGCAGTGGAAAAGAATCGTTATTACTCGGTGCAACTGATCGACGGCAACACCTACAACTACGGCTACATCGGCAGCCGCACCACGGGGAACGGCCCAGGTAACTACATGGTAGTCGGGCCTGACTGGAAGGGCTCCATGCCACCCGGCATCAGCAAAGTCTTCTATTCGACAACGCCCTTCACGGTGGCAGGCTACCGAACCCAGCTGTTCAATCCCAAGGACATGCCGAATGTGGTCAAGGTGCAGTCCGGATACAAAGCCCAACCGCTATCGGCGTTTTTGAAACAACCGGCGGCGCCTGCATCGCCAGTTATCAATTTCCCTCCAACCACCACTGCGGGGATCAAGGAGCACTTCTTCGAATACCTTGATGCCGCGCTCCAGTACGTACCGCCAACACCGGAAGACCGGGAAATTCGGGCCCGAATCGCGAAAATCGGCATTGGACCAGGCAAGAGTTTCAAGCTCCAGGACCTCTCGCTCGAACACAAGGCCGCTGTCCTGCTGGGTATGAAGGAAGGTGACGAGAAGGTGGACAGGTGGTTGTCCGGCGGACTCAAGAACGTCAATGGCTGGGGCATCGGCTCGTACTTTGGCGACCGCCATTTCTACAATGGCGACTGGTTGAAGCGCGCCGCCGCGGCCAAAGGCGGAATTTACGGCAACGATGCCGTGGAAGCCACTTACCCCATCACCCGCACAACCGCAACCGGCGAGCCACTGGATGGCAGCAAGCATAACTACACACTCACCTTCCCGGCGGGACAACTGCCTCCCGTGAACGCCTTCTGGTCGGTGACGATGTACGACGG
The DNA here is from genome assembly GCF_002934665.1 of Pseudomonas laurylsulfatiphila. Taxonomy (GTDB): domain Bacteria; phylum Pseudomonadota; class Gammaproteobacteria; order Pseudomonadales; family Pseudomonadaceae; genus Aquipseudomonas; species Aquipseudomonas laurylsulfatiphila. Next base: position 14,621 of record NZ_NIRS01000004.1, read on the forward strand.
CAAAACACAGCTCCTTATCAAGAACCCGATCGACCGCTATCTACTGAACTCGCCCATGCTGCCCGGCATGAAGAAGAATGCCGACGGGTCACTGACCCTCTACATCCAACAGAAGTCGCCCGGCAAGGCACAGGAGGGCAACTGGCTGCCCGCACCCGACGGCCCGATTTATTTGGTGATGCGCCTCTATTGGCCCAAGGAGACGCCGCCTTCAGTCCTGCCGGCTGGTGAAGGAACCTGGAAGCCAGCAGGCATCGTGGTATCGAAATAGAACACGCGCCAGCTCGCGCAGATCCCCCGGCATTTGTCGGGGGGTTCACCGTTCCAATACAAGCCTGTCTTCGCTGACAGGCAACTGGTGTGGCGCATTTATCCTGCCTTCCAATCTGCTCACAAACGCCAGGGCTTCGGCATAGCTGCGAAACTTGACGCACCACGCGTTCATCCAGACATTCCAGTCTTGCGGTGTCCTCGCTTTTTCGATTTTTATCAGCATCCTGGCATCCCTCCTTTTTGCGGTTTAACTCAGTCTCGAACCTGGAAAAACCGAAATGCGGCGTGTGAACTTTCGTCTGCGTGTCCCGGTTGAAGGCGGGGGGAAAACAGTACGCAAGGTGAGGAGGAGCAGATTCTGCAGATGCGGATTTGCCGGCATTTGAAGCTTGCGTCAAAGCGAACTGCAGGACCTGCCTTTGCTTACCTTCCTCGAGGCGCATTTAAAACGGCTGAAGGGGGGATTAGAAAATCAATAATCATCAAAAATGTATCTATAGGAGCCTTGGTGGGACTTGCAGGGACAAGCTGGGGGGGATGGTGGTTAGCCTGGATGTTGACGCATCCGATCAGGCTGTTTTTTTCGCTTGGGTGTTGAGATTTTGTTGGTGTGGGCCTGACAGGCTGCCGACTCAACACTCGGCTAGGAGGACTGACAGCCGCAGATCCGCACCATCACGCAAGCGCTTATCGGAAAACAGAGCGTGGCGTTTGATCGTATCGAGCTGGATGAGTGGGCGGAGACCTACAGTACGGTCAGAGCAAGGGTCGGGTTCTTCCGTACAACGGCGATGCGTTGCACCGGATGAATGATTCGGCCTGGAAGAAAGCGCGGGTGAGAGCGGCGAATTTCTGGCGGGAGGAAAACCTTCGCCCCGCTCACCAATGAAAAAGCCCAACTGGTTAGAGTTGGGCTTTTCATTGAAAAATATGGTCGGGACGGAGTGATTCGAACACTCGACCCCTAGCACCCCATCTTCTTTTTCATACTTCTTGGAAGCTTCCAAAATTTTACTCTGGATTTTTCTAAGCTAGTATTTACTTGAGCTCCAGCGATGTTCTGCGCTACGAGAGTCCAGTAACGTCCACCAAGAGCCGACGTTTTTGTGGGGGTAAAAGTAGGGGGAGTCCGTTACATGGCCAAAATTACCATCAAAGAACTCGAGTCGCTGACCGCCAACGATGCCGGCCGCATCCTCCGGGAGGATGGCAATCTGGCCGGTCGAATCTCAGTCCGTAAGGACGGTGTGTCGGTCAGCTTTTTCTATCGGTATCGGTGGGGCGACCAGAACAAAGAGTACGCCTGCGGGTCCTGGCCGCGCAAATCCCTGACAGACATCCGCAAGGCGCGCAACCAGGCCCGGGGGCTCATCGATGAGCAGATCAATCCCAACGAGCAAAAGAAAACCGCCAAGGCACAGGCATACGCCGCGGCTAACGTAGAGGCCGAACAAGTAAAAACGGCGAAGGTGAAAACGCTGACCGTCCAGGATCTGGCCAAGGCGTGGCTGTTGGATGGCGTGGCGCGCAAAGATGGCAATGCTGAATTGCAGCGCCGTTTTAACAAGGACCTTTTTCCGGCACTCGGCAAGACCGCGGTGAGCAGCGTCTCCGAACACGATGTTCGGGCGCTGATCCGCACCGTGGTCAACCGCGGCGCTCACCGGCAAGCCATCAGTTTCTTCGCCGACCTCACTCAGATGTTCAGCTGGGCCAGAAAGCGTCAGCCCTGGCGGGCCTTATTGATCGAGGGCGATCCGACTGAGCTGGTCGACATCTCCCCATTGATCCCTGCCAACTACGAAGCGGAAAGAAGCCGCATCCTTTCCCCGGCTGAGCTGTTGGAACTGCACACCCGCTTCCAGCAAATGACCGCCGATTACAACGCCCTGCCCGCTGGGCAAAAATACGACGGCATACGGCCGTTAAAGAAGGAAACCCAACTCGCGCTCTGGATCAGTCTGGGTACCCTGTGTCGGATAGGCGAGTTGCTGCAGGCCGAATGGAAAAATGTCGATCTGGACCAGCAGACCTGGTTCCTCCCCAGTGAAAACGTCAAGGGCACACGGGGCAAGAAGCAGGACCACCATGTCTTCCTCTCCCCCTTTGCCCTGCATTTCTTTCAGGAACTGAAGACCCTAACGGGACATTCCCAATGGTGCTTCCCGAACAAGCTGGATGATGGGCATGTGGACGTAAAAGTGGTGAGTAAACAGGTCGGCGATCGCCAGGCGCGGTTCAAAAACCGCAAGGCCCTGTCAAGACGGCGTCATGACGATACGCTGGTCCTTGCCAAAGGCCAGAACGGTGACTGGACACCGCATGACCTGCGCCGTACGGGCGCGACCATGATGCAGGCCTTGGGGGTCAGCCTGGACGTCATCGATCGCTGCCAAAACCATGTGCTGGCCGGTTCTCGGGTGAGACGCCACTACCTCCATCACGACTATGCCGAAGAGAAAAAACGTGCCTGGAATCTGCTGGGCGATCGACTCGGTGCCGTTTTGTCCTCAGCCTACGAGCACACACCGACCGAGTCGATGCTGTCTTTTCCTGCGTATACCGCGACTGGCTCTTTACCGCCTTCTTAAGTCGGCGTTTTTAGTGTTGAGTCCTCATAGTTGCGCAAACATCGCCGAGCACGGCCTTCAGCATTTCGGCTTCATGACCGGCAGAAATCGGCCCAGAGTGTGTAAAAACGCTTCGCCAAAATTGAAGTGGGCGCATCTACGGTAAATCTGAAATAACGGCAGGTGAGCAGACACAGATTTTGCGTAGAAACGCGAATTTCAGTCTGGTTTCGGATGCGTGCTGCGCTGAAAAACGTTTTTACACACTCTGGGCCAGAAGCCGTCATCAACTCAGTCGCACTGTTCATCTTCCCTCGATGAAGAAAACCTCAAGCGCACCGGCTAATTCGACCGGGGCCTTCTTCAGCCATGTGATGGCCACTGTCAATGCCTGAGCCAGTTGAGGGCAATGCAGTCAAACCCCTTTGCTCTCTTTGAGTAAGCCTCGTACTCATGCGACACCTCCAACCCCAGGCTCGCAATATTGCTCGATGATTTCGAATAATCGATGACACGCTGTAGCGAGGTGAGGTTCAGGTGCCGTAGCAACCCCGAGCAACAGGCCAGGGGAATGCCCGGACGGAGTCGCGAACCACTCTGACAAAGGCGAAGGCGCCAGGCCAAAAGCCATCGCGTCCCGAACGATTTGCACGTCGGGTGCACCTTCGGGGAGTTTGAGAAGTACGGCCAAGCCTGCCTTGACCCACTGCGCATCGCGCATTCGTAACTGCTCGCATAGCCCGTCACGCTGGGCGCAATACAGTCGCTTGAGCCGACGAACACGGCGAATGTAGTGGCCATCACGCATAAATTGCGCCGTGGCCAGTTGTATGACGGGGGAAGGCGCGGGGGCAAGCGTCGCAGCCACCTCGGAGAACGCAGTTACCAGGTCGGTTGGAGCTACTACAAATCCAAGTCGCAGTCCCGGGCTTATCGTCTTGCTGAAAGAACCGATGTGGATAACCCGGTTGCTCCTGTCTAAAGACGCCAGCGCCGGGGCCGCCCGGCCCTACAGCTGCAGCTCGCTGAGGTAGTCATCTTCGATGATCCAGGCGTCGTTGGAGACTGCCCATTCGAGCAGTAGAAGCCGTCGCCTCAATGGCCAGCGATACCCGAGCACCAAATCAAAGGGTTGAGATTCGCCTCGTCCTCGAACAAGAAGAAGTTGCGTACGCATTACTTTTACTTTAGATATTCATTCATATCAGCAACAAGCTCCTCGATTGCCCCAGTGAAGTCGTCTGCGGTGATCGGAGTCTTGTTATTGTCCAAAGTCTTGCCGAGCACCTTGCGTGCGACTCTGAACATTGGCTCATTCGCGGCATTGACCAGTAAAGCCTCGACATAAAGCTCTGAATTCTGATTCCGCTGCCCGGTAGCGACATTGACACCACCAATAGCCGCGGCTACCGGAATCACCTCGTACCACCTCATCTCCTCGTTAGATGCACTGACGCCTGTGATCGCGGTGTGCAGCACCAAAAGCCTTGAGGCGAATGGAATGGGGTCCTGCGATCCAATTACTCGATATCGTTTGGACAGCACTTCATATACACGGGTATCAGCTGTTCTCCGCAACCGTTCAAAGGTTTGCATGTCGACGCGGTCGGTAGCCTTCGGCGCGGGGTACAGGATGAGGGGGTCAAAAATTACCGTGTCGTAATTTTTAGATCTGAACGCTGGCGACACCCATCGCAGGGTGGGAGCGCCACTCGGCGAAAGGGTCGATTTAAGTACGTCGTATCGATCCAGATAACCTGAATACTGTCCTTTATCAGTCGTCCTTGAGACACAACCGGATAGCAGGAGACAACTGAGAGCAATAACCATCGACAAATTAGTTGAACACGCCATATACGGTCTTCCTTATTGGGCAGCGTAGCCATCGAACTGTACGTGAGTGCTGTGCGCGAATCGACAAGGGAGCGTCATCTTTTGATTCGTTATCAGTCGGCGTGCTCGCTGCCGAACCCGCTTGGGTGGAACGACAAAACGACGATTTTTGACCCTGCCGAATAACGAGAGCCGGTGGCCGCCTGTAACTGTCCGCCGTCACGTACAAAATCATCTATGGAAGCGGCTATCAGGGTGGAGCAGAGTCTCTATGGACCATTTGAAAAAAAGCGCATCCGTGCTAAAAACAATGTATTCAACATTATATATTTTTGGATGCAATTAATGCGCACGACTCGCCTATTCGATGATTCGGCCCAAGGACTGAGGGGGCGTCGCAGCACAGCCGAGAGATGTCAGGCGATGGCTCATGGGCGCTCTGCTCTTTTGCTCGCCATGTGTTAGACGTCACCAACGTGGCCAATGTGCCCATTTCAGGAATGATAGCGAGCTTATATGCCCTCCAAAAAATCATCTTTAAGAATGAGCGGGCCTGGAGAAATTAGTACAAGCCCATTGCGTAGGTTCCCGGAAGTAGTTGACGCGATAGGGGGTTCCTCGCGAAGCGTTTTCAAAGACGCTGGTATCAGCCTTGAGCAATTTGCAAATGAAGACAACCACCTCGCCTACATTGACGTTGCACGTCTGTTCAACACGGCATTCAAACACACTCAGTGCCCCCATATTGGCCTGCTGATCGGTGAGCGCTTTTCGCTGGATAATTTGGGGCCGGTCGGTCAGCTTATGCGTCTCGCGACTACGCCAGGCGACGCATTGATCGATCTGGTCGGGCATGCCAATCTCTATGATCGTGGTGCGACCCCACTCCTTCTTCCCTTGGCGGGTCAACACAGTTTGTTGGGATATGTCATTTATCGCCACGACCTGCCCAATCAATCATTACTAGTTGACACTGCCGTCATGGTTGGCCTGCAAATGTTGCGGACATTGTTAGGCGCTAACTGGACACCCGTTCGTGTGCAGTTTTCATATCGCAAGCCATCCGATATCAACCCGTACGTCAGAAAATTTCGCTGTAACATTCAGTTCAATGCAAGCATCTCCGGGCTTGTAATAAACAATCAGCAACTCCGGAAAATTCAACGTACGGCGAATCCACGCTTACACCATCTGCTTAAACTGGCTATTTCGACCGCCACTTCACCTTTGACGATTTCAGAACAAATAAAGAGCCAGACATACGCTCTATTATTGAAAGGCCAGGCAAACTCCAAGCACATCGCCGGTCAATTCTCATTAAATGAAAGAACGCTGCGACGCCGGCTGGATGCGGAAGGTTCTCACCTTAAAGAACTGATCACCGACTCCAGAAGCAACTTCGCGCAACAGCTCTTGAAAAATACGGATTTGCCGATATCTACAATCTCTCAGACCCTTCAGTACCAGGATCCAAACGCCTTCTCCCGCGCATTCAAAACATGGACAAATACGTCACCACAGCATTGGAGAAATGGGCTGGGGTAGCCTCCGTTGGGAGTTGATTCAACAACTTCCATACCCCCCGCTATACCGCGCGCACTGTCCGAAAATGCAAGGTGCCTTTCTGATGATTGCCGTAAAGTGAAGGCCGCAACAGGCGGGTTGCAAAGCTGATCTGCGGTTTTTTGGGCTGTTCATGAGGCTCTGGCGATTAGTTGCGCCTGCGGTTGGAGTTCCGCGCAGACACTCAAGAAAGCCGCACGAGTAAAAAACGATGCCCTGGCCTTGGGGCGATCCAAGCGATATCGCAGGAGTGAACTGATTGAGAGGGATTTCATGCCATTAAATAAAAGTATGTTGTCGATTACTGTTCTTGGTGTTCTGACACTCTTTACCAGTGGCCGCAGTGTTGCCGGTGGCCTTATGTTGTACGAAATCGCCACCGACAACGTCGGACTGGCCAATGCTGGTGCAGCGGCCCGGGCACAGGGTCCTTCGACCATAGCCAGCAACCCCGCCGGCTTGAGCTATCTCAGCGGAACACAGATCTCAGCTGGCGCTCAGGTTCTTTTTGGTGACTTATCGTTCGATCGGGACAGTGCAACCAATTCGCCGGGCACTGGCAGCGGTAACGTGCTCAATCCCATACCGGGCGGCAGTTTCTTCATCAGCCATCAACTGGATGATCGGTGGTCCGTCGGCTTCGGCTCCTATGGCGATTTCGGCCTCGCTGAAAACTACGACAACGACTGGTCAGGCCGTTATTTCGTGCAAAACGCGAGCATTGCGGGACTGTCACTGGTACCCAGTGTCGCCTATCGCTTCAACGATCAATGGTCCGTCGGCGTCGGACTCAAAGCCATGTACGGGATGCTGAAGAGCGAAGCCGCCATCGATCAGGCGCCGCTCGGACTGACACAACGGGGTGACGGCCAATACAAATACCGGGACAGCACCTGGGGTTACGGCGCCAACGCAGGCGTGATTTATGCCCCAAAGCCCGGTACCCGGATTGGCCTGGCTTACACCAGTCAGGTTGACCTCGACTTCGAGGATCGCCTGGATGTGAAGAGCAGTGCTCCGTTGGTGAGTCGCCTCAACAGCCTCAACACCAAAATCGACCTGAAAGTACCGCAAACGGCGACCCTCAGCCTGTACCAGCAACTGGATACGCAATGGGCCGTTCTGGCCTCGGTCAATTGGCAGGACTGGTCGAAATTCGGTGACATCGGCATTGACGTAGACACGTCCAGAACCGGTTCCCGGGCCGCTTCAATCGATGCGCATTACAAAGACACGTATCAATTGGCGCTTGGCGCTCAATACCAGATGAACCAGGACTGGGTCTGGGATTTCGGTGTCGCCTATGACACGTCCGCCGTGTCCGACGGTAATCGTACGCTCACCGTGCCCATGGGCGCCGCCTGGCGCTTCGCCACAGGCTTTACTTATTCACTGAACAAAGAGACAGACGTGAATTTCAGTTGGGTCACGGTATGGATGGGGGACATGTCCGTCGATCAGCAGAAAACGTTGTCAGGTAATCGTGTCTCAGGCGAGTTCGACAACGCCTGGATTCAAGCCCTGACTGGCAACATGACTTGGCGCTACTGAGAAAAATCCAGGAGCGTTTCAGGTGTCATGCCTAGTATCTAACCGTGGGCATGAACGCTCACGACACCGGCTTGTACAAAACTAACGAGGTGAAAATGAACAGGAAGTCTCACAGTGGCTGGACATTGGCTGCGGCGGTCGTCGTAGGTTCAACGCTTTTCACCGGGTGCACGAGCAAGCTCGATCCGATCACACAGGCCGACAAGGCCGATGTGGCCAAGGGCGTTCCCGCGCCGAGCCTGGAGCAAACCAAGGCGATCGCCGAGGAAGGCTTTATCTACGGCTTGCCGCTGGTCATGAACTACGCCGTAATGAACGAATTCGCGGTGGACTCCAAGTCCAGCCAGTTCAAGGCCCCCTTCAACCAACTGCACCACGATCATAAGGTCGCGACCCCCGCTGACACGGCCATCATTACCCCCAACAGCGACACGCCGTACTCCTTTCTCTGGACCGACCTGCGCGCCGAGCCGTTGGTGATCACCGTGCCGGCCGTCTCCAAAAAACGCTACTACTCGGTGCAACTGATCGACGGCAACACCTATAACTACGGCTACATCGGCAGTCGGGCCACGGCTAGCGCACCCGGGAGCTATTTGATTGCAGGCCCCGACTGGAAGGGTGCGACACCTCCAGGCATCGACAAGGTGTTCAGCTCCACAACCCCTTTCGCACTGACGCTGATCCGCACCCAGCTGTTCAATCCGGCCGACATGCCGAATGTCGAGAAGGTGCAGGCGGGTTACAAGGTTCAGCCGCTGTCCGCTTTCCTCCATCAACCCGCGCCGCCCGCTGCGCCGAAGATCGCTTTCGTGCCAGCCACCACGGAGGGCATCAAGGCCAACTTTTTCGAGTACCTGTCGGCGGCGCTGCAGTATGTGCCGCCATCGGCTGAGGACAAGGCGATCCGTGCGAAGCTGGCCAGCATCGGCGTAGGCCCCGGTCGCAGCTTCGAATTCAAGGACCTCTCGCTCGAGCACAAGGCCGTGGTCCTGCTCGGGATGAAGGCCGGAGACGAACAGGTCGACAAGTTCCTCTCGACCGGCATGAAGAATATCAACGGCTGGAGCGTCGGCGCGTTCTTCGGCGACCAGGCGTTCTACAAAGGCGACTGGCTGATGCGGGCTGGCGCCGCGAAGGCGGGTCTGTACGGCAATGACGCCGCCGAGGCGATGTACCCCATTACGCGTACCGATGGCAATGGCCAGACGTTGAATACCGGCAAGCACAACTACACGCTGACCTTCCCTGCCGGAAAACTGCCTCCCGTCAATGCCTTCTGGTCGGTGACCATGTACGACGGCAAGAGCCAGTTGCTGATCAAGAATCCGATCAACCGCTACCTGATCAATTCGCCGATGCTGTCGGCCATGAAAAAGAACGTGGACGGTTCACTGACGCTGTATATCCAGAAGGATTCGCCGGGCAAAACCAAGGAGTCCAACTGGTTGCCCGCGCCTGACGACACGGCCTATCTAGTGATGCGCCTCTATTGGCCGAAGGCCACGCCGCCTTCAATTCTTCCCGCTGGCGCAGGCAGCTGGCAGCCGCCGGCAGTGGTGGCATCGAAGTAACGCGACGCTTGCGACTGCTTGCAGTTGGCAAGCAGTCGTTTGATTGCTCAGGCAGAGATCCAGCGGGCCTTATAGCCGAAAGGGCTGAGGCCACAGGGTCCGGCCTTGAATAAAAGACATTCAGGAACACATCCCTCAAGGAGTACCGCTATATGAACTTCTCGCACAAATGGATAACGGGTGCCGCACTGAGCAGCTTGTTATTGACCGGCTGCGTATCGAAAGTCACTGAAGTCGAGCAATACTCGGGCTACCTGTCCAACTACAACAACTTGCAGGAAGTCAAAACGGCAAGCGGCGGCACAACAATGCGTTGGGTCAGTCCGTCGTGGAACCCGAATGCCTATGACACCGTGGTGTTCAACAAGCTGGAGCTCTATCCCGCGCCCAAGCCCGATGAGCGGGTCAACCAGCAAACGCTGACCGACATCCAGAACTACATGACCAGTAAGGTCAAAGGCACCCTGGGTCAGAAATACCGTGTGGTTTCCAATACCAGCGCCGCGCCGGCAGGTTCCAAAACCCTGCTGATGCGTGCGGCGATCACCGGGGTGAATGCCGAAAACGAAGGGATGAAATGGTACGAAGTGGTGCCGATCGCCGCCGTGGTCGGAGCAACACAGGCCGCCACCGGCCACCGTGATCAGGACAGCACTTTGTTCATCGAGGCCGAGATTATCGATGCGGGAACCAACCAGACGGTCGCCAGGGTAGTACGCAAGGTATTTGGTACAACGCTGGAAAACGAAAGTCAGAAGATAACCGCCCAGGACTTCAAAGCGGCGATCGACAAGTTGAATGTCGATCTCTGGGCGTTCATTCGCAGTTAAACCTTGATTGAACTGCCAACAGACGTTGGCTCAATACACTACCAATAACGAGGCGCACCGCAATGAAAGTAATCCTGTCCTGGCTGTCAGTCACGTTGATGACGGTGCTGATAAGTGCCTGTTCCGCCGTCGGGTCAACCGATGGCGGCGCTGGTGAAATCGAGATTCGCTCAGGGAAGATCGAGCAGATATCGCTGACGCAGATGCAGACCAACCACGACAGTGGTGTCGGCGCCGTACTCGGTGGCCTTGGCGGTCTGGCGCTTGGCAGCTTGATCGGGGGTGGCACCGGGCGTGACGTCGCCATGGTTGCCGGCGCGCTCGCCGGTGCTGCTGGCGGTAACTACGCCGAGAAGAAAAAGTATGACCAACCGGTCGAGGCGCAACAGATCATCGTGCGGGTCAGCAGTGGCGTGCTCGTATCGGTGACCCAACCGATCAATCCGTCCCTGGCTAAGGGCTCGAAGGTGTATATCCAAGGCTCAGGCAATGATGCCCGCGTTGTGCCGCAAGGCAGTTAAGGCTGACTGTAAACGGAATTCGACATGACCAAGTACATTGAACGACTCTTGCTATCACCTTTGTTTTTAGGTATTTCCGTTTCCAGCCAGGCTGACGATCAGGCGGAACTGGCTAAGCAGTCATTAAATCCAGTCGCGGCACTGTACAGCTTGCCCATTCAATACAACTGGAATCAGAAAATGGGTCCCTCCGGTAATGGAATCCAGAGCGTAACCAATATCCAGCCGGTATTACCCTTCACACTTAATGAAGATTGGAATCTGATTTCTCGCACGATCCTCCCGATCATTGATCAGCACGGGTTGGCACCGAGGGGTATCGCCGATAAAAGCGGAGTGGGCGACACCTCGCAAAGCTTCTTTTTCTCGCCCAAAAAGCCCACCGAGGACGGCTGGATCTGGGGCGCAGGCCCCGCGTTGTTGTTACCGACCGGCAGTGATGAGCTTCTGAGTAGCGAACAATGGGGAATTGGACCGACAGCGGTGGCATTGAAGCAAGCCAACGGTTGGACGACCGGTATTCTGGCGAACCATATCTGGTCACTGGACAACGACCCGGCCGATGACAAGGAGAAGGTCAACCAGACGTATCTACAACCCTTCCTGGTTTATACGACAACGTCGTACACCAGTTTTGGAATTAATACCGAATCCACTTACGACTGGGAAGCCAGGGAGTGGAATGTGCCGATCAACTTGTTCGTGACGCAATTGTTCAAAGTCGGCAAGCAGCCCATGAGCCTTCAGGTGGGACCGCGATACTGGGCGGACAGTCCTGAAGAGGGTGCACACGGCTGGGGCTTTCGAGTGGCGTACACCCTCCTTTTTCCTAAGTGAAACTAGAATATCACCGGACCTGCAGTTAACTGGCCGACTCACTCATCCAATACGAAAAATGGAGTTTCAAGTTCATGATAACCACACTCCCGAGAACATTTGGCTGTGCGCTGGCATTGCTCGCGTCCTTTGGACTTACGCACGCCCAAGCAGCGGACATCACTGCCGCCGAAACGAAAGCCATCGCCGAGGAAGGCTACATCTACGGTCTGCCCATCGTGATGAATTATGCGACCATGTACGAGTATGCCGTGGACAAAAGTTCCAGCCAGTACAAGGCGCCGTTCAACCACATTTACAACATGCACAAAGTCTTTAGCTACAAGGACACGGCCATCGTCTCGCCGAACAGCGACACACCGTATTCCTTGATGTTCATGGACCTGCGTAGCGAGCCGATCGTGCTCTCGGTACCGACGGTGGAGAAATCGCGGTACTACTCGGTGCAGCTCATCGATAACAGCACCAACAACTTCGGTTACATCGGCAGCCGTACCACTGGCAACGAAGCCGGCGATTACATGCTGGTCGGCCCAGACTGGAAGGGCGTGACCCCGCAAGGCATCAAGAAGGTGTTTCGTTCTAGCACACAACTGCCCTTCGTGATCTTTCGCACCCAGCTCTACAACCCGGCGGACATCCCAAACGTCGAGAAGATCCAGTCCGGTTATGCGGCGCGGCCGTTATCGGCTTATCTCAAGCAGCCTGCGCCGCCTGCCGCGCCGGCGATCGACTTGCCGAAGATCGACAAGGACCTGGTGAAGACCGATTTCTTCAAATATGTGGGCGTTGTGATGCAGCTTGCCCCTGCTACACCGGAAGAAACGGCGATCCGCGCGAAGCTGGCCCGCCTGGGCATTGGCGCCGGCAAGGACTTCAACTTCCAGGATCTGTCCGCCGAGCAAAAGGCCGCAGTGGTTGAGGGCATGCAGGCTGGGCATGCGAAGGTCCAGGACGCGGTCAATCATCTCGGCACGCAGGTCAATGGCTGGAACATCGTGAGTTCCGGCGGTGATGCGGCGTTCTACAAGGATGATTGGCTAAAGCGTGCCGCCATCGCGCAAGCGGGTATCTACGCCAACGACGCCGAAGAGGCCACGTATCCGATGGCCAAGGTCCTGTCCGATGGTACGCCGCTTGACGGCAGCAAGCACAACTACACCATCACCTTTCCTGCCGGACAGCTTCCGCCGGTCAATGCCTTCTGGTCGGTGACCATGTACGACGGCAAGTCGCAACTGCTGATTAAAAACCCGATCAATCGCTACCTCATCAACTCGCCGATGCTACCCGACATGAAGAAGAACGCAGACGGCTCGCTGACGCTCTACGTCCAGAAGGACTCGCCCGGCGCGGACAAGGAAAGCAACTGGCTGCCCGCACCGAATGATCTGATCTACATGGTGATGCGCCTGTATTGGCCGAAGACGGAAAACCCTTCCGTCCTGCCGCCTGGCAAAGGCACGTGGAGTCCACCCGCGATCGTTAAAATCAATTGAGCATCTGACGACCGGTTGCAGCGGACGGCCCAGGCGTGGCGCCGCTGAACCGGGGCGTCAGGGTTTCGCAGAGACCCTGACGTACGCTTTGATTAGCCAAAGGCCGGCGGTGGCCGCAAACCGTAGATGTTGTTGTTTTGGCGTTATTTGCACGGCACTGCGCATGCCGCGATTCGCCATTGGATGGATCCCCCTCCTCAAGAGGGGGGCGGTGTGAGCACGGTCTGTTCACGATGCTCTTGACGCACCGTGTATATCCTTTCACCGTCCAACAGAGAACAACAAGCATGTTTTATGAAAACATCGACACCTCCTCCATCAACGACGAGGACCTGCCGTGGGTTCCGTTCGCACCTTACAGCGATGAAATTTTCATCAAATACATCAAATGCGACCCGGTTCGCGGGGAAACCATCACCCTGCTCAAGGCCCCGGCCGGGTCTTCTCTGCCCAAGCACCATCACTCCGGCACGGTCATCGTTTACACCATCAAGGGTGGCTGGAAATACCTGGAGCACGACTGGATCTCAAAACCGGGCGGCGTGGTGTTCGAAACCGCAGGTTCCAGCCATACGCCGATCGTGCTGAGTAAATATGGCGATGAACTGATCACCTTGAATATCACCCAGGGCGACCTGCTGTATTACGACGATAACAACAACGTCGTGGCCATCGAGAATTGGAAATCCAGCGTGGATCGTTACCTGGCGTTCTGCCAAGCCAATGATATCGAGCCCAAAGACATCACCAGCTTTGCGGTCTGACCCGCGCTCCAATCTCTCGGCCGTCCGGTGTTCGACCGGGCGGCTGCGCCGTTGCAATGAATAAAAAACGGAGACACCCATGTCCCAGAAGCTGCAACCCGCCGGACGTTTCACCCTGAAACTCTGCGCACTGTTGGCCAGCTCGGTCGCATCCGCACAAGACTCGCTGCCCTTCCCGCCGACGCCTTCGGCCAGTGACGCCAAACCGACGCTGCAAGAATCGAAACACCAGAAACGTCAGCAGCAATCTCATCTTCCTGCCGAGGCCCCCAATATTCTGGTGATCATGCTCGATGACGCCGGCTTCGCGCAGTCAGATACCGTCGGCGGCGCAGTCCATACGCCGACCCTGAGTCGAGTCGCCGACAGCGGTGTGCGCTACAACGCTTTTCATACCGCGGCCATCAGCTCCGCAACTCGCGCCGCATTGCTAACCGGACGCAACCATCACCGGGTTGGCAACGGCGTCATCGCAGAGCTGGCCACCGATTGGGAAGGCTACACCGGCAAGATCCCCAAAAGCTCGGCGACCATGGCCGAGGTGCTCAAGCAATATGGCTACAGCACCGCCGCGTTCGGCAAATGGCATAACACCCCCCCTCTGGACACCACGGCGGCCGGTCCTTTCGATACATGGCCGACGGCCTACGGTTTTGAATATTTCTACGGTTTCCTGGCCGGCGAAACCTCCCAGTACGAACCGCGTCTGTACCGCAACACAACGCCAATCGAACCGGCGCGAGATCCGAAATATCACCTCAGCGAAGATCTCGCCAATCAGGCCGTAAACTGGCTGCAAGACCATCAGACCTACGCGCCGGCAAAACCATTTTTCATGTATTGGACACCGGGTGCCGTGCATGGCCCGCACCAAGTGAATGCGCAATGGGCCGATAAATACAAAGGCAAGTTCGACGGTGGTTGGGACGCCTATCGTGAGCAGACGTTTGCTCGCCAGAAAGCGCTGGGCTTTATCCCGCATGACGCCGTCCTCACGCCGCGCCCGGCGGAACTCCCAGCCTGGGACAGCTTGTCTTCCGAACAGAAACAGTATCAGGCACGGTTGATGGAGGTGTATGCCGGCTTCCTGGAACATGCCGACACGCAGGCCGGCAAGATCCTCGACGAACTGGAGCGTGAAGGTAAGCGCGACAACACGCTGATCTTTTATGTCTTCAGCGACAACGGCGCTTCTTCCGAGGGGATGGAAGGCACGATTAATGAGTTGCTGGCCCAAAACGGGATTCCAGTTCCCAAAGAGCAGCAGTTGAAAGTCCTCGACGAGATGTATGGCGGCTTGTCCGCGCTCGGCGGTCCTAAACTTGAAAGCATGTACAACGCCGCGTGGGCCTGGGCAGGTTCAGGGCCATTCGTAGGCACTAAACTGGTCGCCGGCTACTTCGGCGGGACGCGCACGCCGCTGGCCGTTTCCTGGCCGAAACAGATCAAGGCCGACGCCAGAGTTCGCGCACAATTCCACCATGTCAACGACATTGCCCCGACGGTCTACGACGTGCTGTCGATCACGCCACCCATAGAGGTCAACGGTATCGCTCAGGACCCAATGGATGGCGTCAGCCTGCGCTACACCTTCAACGACGCTCAGGTGAAGTCGAAAAAACCGGCGCAATACTTCGAAGTCTTCGGCAGTCGCGGCGTCTACAAGGATGGCTGGATGGCCTCGGTTTTTGGCCCGCGCAAACCCTGGGTGCAAGGCTTCGCGCAGTTCATGGGCTGGAATCCGGTGAACGATCAATGGTCGCTCTACAACCTGCAAGACGACTACTCCCAGGCCAAGGATGTCGCCGCGAGCAACCCGCAAAAGCTTGCAGAGCTGAAGGCCGAGTTTGACGTGCAGGCCAAGGCTAACCATGTCTATCCGATTGGCGCCGGTCTCTACCCCTTCCTCGATCCGACTGCACGAATCTCCAGCAGCCAACGCGAATGGCATTTCAGTGATCGTGTCCAGCGCTTTCCGGAGTTTGCGGCCCCGAACCTGCGCAATCAGAACAGCAAAGTTGTCGTCGACGCCGACGTTCCGGCTAACGCCACCGGCGTGTTGTATGCCTTGGGCGGTATCGGTGGCGGGGTCAGCCTGTACATGGATGACGGTTTCCTGAACTACGAGTACAACGCGCTGGCTATCTCTCGAGTCAAACTGCGTTCGGCCGAACGAGTACCCGCAGGCAAAGTCAGTATCGAAGTGCTGACGACCCTGTCGTCAGCCAAGCCCGGAGCGCCGGCCAATCTGAGCCTGCGACTTGACGGACAGGAAGCCGCCAAAGGGGTGACACCGTTCACTCCGGCACTGACGTTCACCGCCAGCGAAACCTTCGACGTCGCTCAAGACCTCGGTTCCCCCGTCACCCTGGACTATTTCGAGCGTGCGCCCTTCGCATTCAATGGCAAGGTCAAGGATGTACACGTGACGTATTTGCCTTGACCCTCAATGCCGCCCGGATAACCGGGCGGCAGTCTGACGACTCCCGGACCCTGCCCCCATGCCTACCCACGAAACCCCGCCCCAGGGCTTGCATCTGATGGCCAAACCCGTCGGGCCGATCTGCAACCTCGATTGCAGTTACTGTTTCTATCTCGAAAAAGAACAGCTTTACCCTCCTCGGCAACGCTTCAGCATGACCGACGAGGTGCTGCGTCTGTATGTGCAGCGCTACATCGAGGCCCAGCCCACGCCTGAGGTCGAATTTACCTGGCAAGGCGGCGAACCGACGTTACTGGGGTTGGATTTTTTTCAACGCGCGGTCCTGTATCAACGCCAGTTCGCAGGGAACAAAGTCATTCGCAACACGCTGCAGACCAATGGCACGTTACTCAATGACGACTGGTGCGCGTTCCTCGCCCGTGAACGCTTCATAGTGGGGATCAGTCTCGATGGCCCGCGATACGTTCACGACCTCTATCGCCCCGACAAGCGCGGACGCTCCAGTTTCGATGACGTGATGCATGGTCTCGAACTGCTCAAGCAGCATGGCGTCGACTTCAATGTGTTGGTTACCGTGGCGCGCGATGTCGCCAGATTCCCCTTGGAAATCTATCGATTCCTCAAGTCTGAGGGCGTTCGTCATATTCAGTTCAACCCCGTGGTGGAACGTGTGCCAAGCGCCTCACAGGTCAGTCTGGGTCTACATTTCGCTATCCCGCCGGAATTGCGCCTGCACGTGGTGCCGGAGCCCGCGATGGTGACGGAACAAACGGTTGCCCCTGAGGCCTATGGCGATTTTCTCATCACGATTTTCGACGAGTGGGTGCGCCAGGATGTCGGGGAGATTCATGTCATGAACTTCGAATGGGCACTGGCCTCATGGTGCCAGCTGCCGGCCTCGGTGTGCCTGTTCAGCCCGCGCTGCGGCAAAGCGGCGATCGTGGAGCACGACGGCAACGTCTACTCCTGCGATCACTACATGTATCCCGAGTATTTGCTGGGCAACTTGAAGACCGATGATCCTGCCGTTCTACTCGCCTCTGCTGCGCAACAAGCCTTTGGCGCCGCCAAGGAAGAGACACTGCCGACGTATTGCCAGCAGTGCGATTACCGCTTCGCCTGCCATGGCGAATGCCCGAAAAACCGCTTCATGAACGCGCCCAACGGCGAGCCGGGTCTGAATTACCTGTGTCCGAGCTACAAGAAATACTTTCGTCACCTGACGCCCTACATGAACGCCATGGCCCAACTGATCAGCCACAGCCAACCCGTGGCGTTGATCATGCAGGCCTTCGCCGGCCCGCTGATCGTGCCCCTGGATAAATAGCCTTTCAGGTCTGAAATCTGAAGTCGCGAAACTGTTCGCGAAGCTTCATCTTTTGCAATTTGCCGGTGGCGGTATGCGGCAGCGCTTCGACGAAGGCCACATCGTCCGGCAGCCACCATTTCGCCACGCGGCTTTGCAGCACCGTCAGCAGATCGTCTTTGCTCGCGGTTCTACCAGGTTTGAGCACCACCACCAACAACGGCCGTTCCTGCCATTTGGGATGAGCGATGCCAATCACCGCCGCTTCGGCGACGGCCGGATGACTGACGGCAGCATTTTCCAGATCAATCGAAGAAATCCACTCGCCACCCGACTTGATAACGTCCTTGGCGCGGTCGGTGATCTGCATGTAGCCGTCAGTGTCGATCGTTGCGATGTCACCGGTATCGAGCCAGCCCTCGCTATCAAGAATCTGCCCTCCCTCGCCGCCGTAATACTGGCTGGCGATCCACGGTCCCTTGACCAGTAGAAGACCGCTTGCCTTGCCGTCTCGCGGTAATTCAGCGCCTTGCTCATCGACAATCTTCATCGACACCCCAAACAACGCCCGCCCTTGTTTGGCCTGCAAGTCGAGCACTGCTTCCAGCGGAGCATCACGGTGTTTGGGCAGCGGATTGCAGATGGTGCCCAGCGGGGACATCTCGGTCATCCCCCAGGCATGCAAAACACGCGCATTGAAACGGGTTTCAAACGTATCGACCTGGATACGCGGCGCGGCGGCTCCGCCGATCACCACCCGGTTCAGGCACAGCTCTGTCGCCGGTTGCAAAGCCTGTGTCTCGACATGCTGTTGCAACATCATCCACACCGTCGGCACACCCAGCGCCAGGGTCACCTGTTCATCCCGCATCAGCGTGTAGAGGCTCTCACCATCAAGTGCGGCGCCCGGCAACACCAATTTGGCACCACACATTGCGGCGGCATACGGCATACCCCAGGCATTGACGTGGAACATCGGCACGACCAACAACGCTGAATCCGCTGCCGATAGACCGAAGCCATCGGAGGTACACAGTGCCAGCGAATGCAGGATCGAAGAACGGTGCGAATACAGCACACCCTTGGGATTGCCAGTGGTGCCCGAGGTGTAGCACATGGACGACGCCGTTCGCTCATCGAACTCAGGCCAGATGAAGTCATTGCTGTGCCCGGCGATCAGGTCTTCGTAGCACATCAAGCCAGGCACATCGATTGCCGGCATTTGCTCCCGCTCACACAGAGCGATAAACGCTTTGACTGACTTCAGGCGCGGCGCGATCTGCTCGACCAGCTCAGCGAACGACAGGTCGAAAAGCAGGTACTGATCCTCGGCGTGGTTGGCGATGAATTCGATCTGCTCGGGGAACAGCCGCGGGTTGATCGTATGCAGTACCGCGCCCATGCCCGACACACCGAAATACAATTCCATGTGCCGGTAACCGTTCCAGGCCAGGGTGCCGATTCGCTCGCCAGGTTGTACACCCAACGCAACCAGCGCATTGGCCACTTGTTTAGCGCGTTCGCCGATGTCGGCGTAAGTACAGTGATGCACCGATCCATCTGCCATGCGTGAGGCAATTTCGGTGTGCGGATGCGCCTTCAGCGCATGTTCCAGAACGGAAGAAATCAACAGTGGTTGATCTTGCATCAAGCCCAGCATGGTTTTGTGTTCCTTTTATTCTTGTTTGATGTCGATGTTTCAGAAATGGCAGAGACTCACAGGTAGCCGTTTCAAGGGGCACGACGGAGCAAGAAATGCGACAGCGCCGGGATCAGCACCAAGGCGCCGACCATGTTCCAGATGAACATGAAGGTGAGCAGGATGCCCATGTCGGCCTGGAACTTGATCGGCGACCAAGCCCAGGTGATGACGCCCGCCGCCAGGGTGATGCCGACCAGCGCCACCACTTTGCCGGTGAACGCAACGGAGTTTTTGTAGGCTTCGGTCAACGACAGACCGGCACGCTGCTGAGCCAACTGAACACTGAGCAGGTACAGCGCGTAATCGACACCGATGCCGACACCCAAGGCAATCACCGGCAAGGTCGCGACCTTCACGCCCATGCCCAGCCAGACCATCAACGCCTCGCAGAGAATCGACGTCAGCATCAACGGCACGACCGCCACCACCACCGCTCGCCAGCTGCGGAAGGTGATGAAGCACAGCACAATCACCGCGCCATACACGTAGAACAACATGGTGCGATTGGCGTCGCGCACGACAATATTGGTCGCCGCTTCGATCCCGGCGCTACCGGCGGCGAGCATGAACTGCCGATCGTCATTGCTGTGTTCACGGGCGAACTGATCGGCCACTTTCACCACGTGATCGAGGGTTTCGGCCTTGTGGTCGGAGAGATAAGCGATCACCGGCATCATCGAACAGTCACTGTCGAACAGTTCCGGGTTGTTCACCGAGGCCTGCTGCGCGCCGTAGTTGAGCACGTTCTGGTTGCGCGCGACGGTCAGCATTTTCGGGTTGCCTTCATAGGAACCGGCCGTGATCTGGCGCACAGCGTTGACCAGCGACACGGTAGTCTGCACGCCCGGTTGCTGTTGCAGCAGCCAGCCGAGACGATCGGCTTCCACCAGGGTTTCGTACTTCAGGCAACCTTCGCTGGCGGTTTTGACCATGACCGCAAACTGGTCGCTGGACAGCGAATAGTTGGCAGTGATGTAGGCGTTGTCGCGGTTGTAACGTGAGTCGGCGCGCAGCTCGGGTGCACCCGGATCGAGATCACCAATCTTCAACTGCGTACTGACCATGAAGCCACCTGCCGCCAGCAACCCGGCCACCACCACCGCCACCGTCGCCCAGCGACGCTCGGTAAAGCGGTCAAGCAGGCTCCACAAATTACCCAGCCCTTTTCCATTCACCTCCTGCCTTTCCTGACGCAGGCTGCGCGCCGCCGCCTTGGGACTGACACCCCAATAAGACAGCAGCACTGGCAGCAGCACCAGGTTGGTGAAGATCAGCACCGCCACGCCAATGCTGGCGGTGACGGCCAGGTCCTGGATTACCGGAATGTCGATCAGCATCAGTACCGCAAAACCCACGGCATCGGCCAGCAATGCGGTCAGTCCGGCCAGGAACAGACGGCGGAAGGTGTAACGCGCGGCGACCAACTGATGGGTACCGCGTCCGACGTCCTGCATGATCCCGTTCATTTTCTGCGCACCGTGGGATACCCCGATGGCGAATACCAGAAACGGCACCAGAATCGAAAACGGGTCGAGTGCATAACCGAACAAGGTGATCAGGCCCAGTTGCCACACCACCGCAACCACCGAGCAAAGAATCACCAGCGCGGTGCTGCGCACGCAACGGGTAAAGCCAAAGATGATGGCAGTAGCGATCAGCGCTGCAGCGCCGAAGTACATCATGATCAGCATCAGGCCATCGATCAGATCGCCCACCAGTTTGGCGAAACCGATCACGCGAATCTTGATCGGGCCTTTGCCCTCTTCACCGGCAACGTGTACCGCGTTGCTGCCGGCAAACTCAAACTTGTTGCGTAGCTGCTCTTCAAGCATCCGCGAAAAATGGTGATAGTCGATGGCGGCGCCCGTGACCGGATCCTTCTCCAGCAGCGGCACCACAATCATGCTCGATTTGAAATTATTGCCGACAAGACTGCCGATGATGCCGGAACGGGCGATGTTCAAGCGCAGTTGCTCGACCCCACTGGCCGAGCCGTCGTAGGAGTCCGGCATGACCGGGCCACCACGGAAGCCCTCCTCCGTCACCTCGGTCCAGCGTACGGCAGGCGTCCACAATGACTTTATCCAGGCCCGGTCCACGCCCGGGGTCAGGAACAAGGTGTCATTAACCTGCTTGAGCACCTCCAGGTATTTCGGGTCGTAGATATCACCGTCGGTGTTTTCCACCACCACCCGAACCGTATTGCCCAGCCCGCGCAACGCCTGACGATTCTCAAGGTAATTTTTGATGTACGGCTGACTCTGCGGAATCATCTTTTCGAAGCTGGCATTGAGCGTCAGCCCAGTGGCCGCGAAATAGCTCAGCAATACCGTGACGATCAGGCAGGTCAGCACCACCAGCAGGCGGTTGTTGAAAATCAGGCGTTCAAGGACATTGCCGGAGCGTGCATCGAAGCCCTTCAGCTCTCGGATCACCGGCATCGTATCGAGGTTGTAGTTACCCATGAAGTGGCTCGTCTCTTTTTATTATGTGGGATGTGGGCTCATTCGAAGGGCAACTGGCGCAAGCCCCGTGCGCCCGCGACCACCACGACGTCTGATGCGATGGCCTGCGCCGCAGCGGCGGGCCCCAGGCGGTCTTGTGGCTTTAGCGTGAAACTGGCGCCGTCGTCGGTGCTGACAAGCACATGCCCGGCCTGGCTGACCAGGATGATTCGGCCGTCGGCGGTGATCGTGCTCGCGGTGATGCTTGAGGACAGCCCCAGTTCAACCTTGTCCCAGTTCACGCCATGATCGACGCTGCGATAAACATTGCCCCGCAGGCCATAAACGAGCACCGAGCCCGGCTTGCCGGTGATGCCGAAATAGCTGCCGCTGTAGGGCGTCGGGATGTTGATGAAGCGTTGCGTTGCCGGGTCCAGTTTCAATACCAGGCCTTGCTCGCCGACAATGAACAGGTCATCGCCGATTGCTCGTATCCCGTAGAAATTCAGTGCGCCCGGATTGTCGGTGCGATCCATCAACGGAACCCAGTTCCGGCCGCCGTCTTCAGTGCGGAAAATCAGATTGAACGCGCCGACGATATAGCCGGTTTTATCATTGGCGAACCAAACGTCCAGAAAAGGTTTGTCAGCCCCTTCATCGACCATTCGTTGAGCCTCAGCCAATAACGCATCATCGGGCTGTTGCCCTTCTTGCCTCTGAAAATGTTCGAGCATGATCTGCCCCACCTGACGGCCATCGAGCTGACGCGTCCAGGTTTCACCCCTGTTGTCGCTGTGCAACACAATGCCGTCGTGCCCGACCGCCCACCCCTGCGTCGGGCTCGGAAAATGCACGGCCACCAGATCGGAACTCACCGGCACTTCTGCCTGGTGCCAGCGGACGCCGTTGTCATCGGAATAAAAAATATGGCCGCGTTGGCCCACGGCGACCAGGCGCTGACCTGCACGGGTCAACCCGGTGAACACCCCGCCAATCGCCTTGTCACTCTGAATCGCGGGGCTCGACAGTACGTCGACAAAGTCAGCGGCGACGACGGATCTGGTGAATGGGGCAGCCAACGCCAAAATTAGCGCAGTGAGCGCAATCCATCTGAATGTATTCATAAGGTCTACTCGGCAAAAAAAGCCGCCGAACAGTGCGGTACACACTGTCGGCGACAAAAAACACCTGCGTTATGGCTCAGCGAATACCCGTGCCGGCCAATGACTCAGGTGCCCACTGCGCTTTCGAAAGCGGGTCGATGTACTTGACGCCGCCGTACGGCCCGTAGATGCCGGTGATGTTGTAGCTGCCAGAGACCAGGTCATAAATCATGTGGTTATCGGAATTCGGCGCCTGCACGTCGTAGCTGTATGCCATGTGTGCAAAGGACCCGCGGTACAGCTTGCCGCTGGCGTCATATTCATCCGAAGCCAGGGCGATCCAGCTGTCTTCGTCGAGGTAGAAGGTGCGCTTGCTGTAGATGTGGCGTTTGCCCGGTTTCAGCGTGGCTTCGACCACCCACACGCGGTGCAACTCCCAGCGCATCAGGTCCGGATTGACGTGATGCGGCGTGGTGATATCCGCAGCGACCTTGTGATAGTTCAACTTGTACGTGTTGTAAGGAACGATCATTTCCTTCTTGCCGACGAGTTTGAAGTCGTAACGGTCCATTGCGCCGTTGAATACCCAGGCATCGTCATAGGTCGAAGCACCGGCCGAGCCAGGGTTTGGCGTGTCGTAGGCGATATCCGGTGCGAGTTTCACGCGGCGCTGACCCGGCAGGTATTGCCAGCCACGACGCTCCATTTTCAGAGGGTTGACGGCATCCTGCACCAGGATGGCTTCGCCTGCGCGACGGGCCGGGGCCTGGTAGTAGAGTTTGGTCTTGAAGAACAGATCCGTCTCTTTCGCCGGTTCCATACGCTTGGGATCGTACAGCGGGTATTCCAGATAGGCATTACCGGATGTGGCCAGAATTGCCCTCCCGGAACTGTCGACGTTCCAGGAGTCATATTTCAAATTGGTGGCGTAACCCTGATAACGCAGCAAGTGGTTCCACATGGCCTCATAGCCATCTTTCGGGATCGGGAACGGAACGCCCGGCAACGCGTTTTCCAGTGCTACCCCGCCTTCGAGTGTTTTGGTGCCGACGGCGTTTTTTGCGGTGTTATCCAGCAACCGTTGAGGCAGCGCAACGCTGCGATGAGTCGGAAACACATCGACCCGGAACGTCGGGTAACGCTTGAGCAGTTCTTGCGTGGTTGCGGTCAGTTTGTCGGTGTATTGACTGACGTTTTTGCCATCGACGACAACGCGTGGCTTGTCGGCCTCATAAGGGTCTGGACGGAACGAACTACCCGGTTGAAAACTGGCCGGCGCCGTGGTGAGACCGCCGGTGTAGGGCGGAATGGTGTTGTCGGCATTGCCGGTCTTTTCAGCGCCGACGCCTGTCAGGCTGTTGCCGAGTCTGGCTGCTTCATCGGGGGACACGGCTGCGTGTCCCGCACCCGCGATGGCAACGGTCAAGGCAGTGAACAAAAGCGTATTGACGAACTTCATGGGGTGACTCCTGCTATCAAGCAAAGACTTCGATCAAATGGTCGTTTTGAAGGTAAAAGTGACCATGCCCCGATCCTTGAGCTGAGGCTGAGTACCGCCGAAAGCAGTGGTCTGCCCCGGTACGCAGTTGTATTGGCCGTTGGCCCCTGGTGCGGCACCCTCGCCCTGTGCACCTGCACCACCGGCTGAGCCGCAGGTGTCGAACGGACCAAAGTTGTCCACGTACTTCAGGTCAAACCGGTACTGGTTGTGCACGTCCATGCCAACGCCCACCGAGTAACTGCCGGAGTCCTTGTTACCCCCGAGCTGAACCGACGAGTTACCCGCAAGGCCGACGCTGTAGTTGGCCGGCAGGTACATATCGATGCCGGGAAACACCTGATACCAGGTCGGGTTGAAGTTGACGCCCAGGACGTAGTTGTCCTTGGTGACCTTGTCGACACCGCGATACCAGTCTTCGCCTTTGAACAGCTGCTCGTTCTCGGTGACGTCCAGCCAGCGGCTGTAGGCGAGTTCAACCAGCAAGGTCGAACTGTCCCAGACCGGTGTCGCACCGAACGTGGTCAAGCCGTTGAGCACCGCGTGCACGGTGTTGCCTCGGGCCACGCCGTTATCACCATCAAAGCTGCTGATGAAGCCAGGCAAACCGGCAGCACCGGCTACCGGATTGACCGTTGCCGGCACGCTGGCCAGCGGCATGTTGTGACGATAGTTCAGGTCGAGACCGACGCTGACACCTTCGATGCTTTTCGACAGGCTGATGCCGTAGATATCGATGTCGTCGACATAGAACTGGTTGTAGCTGCCGGCATTGCCGGAGATCAGTTGCGCAGGGCCGACCGCCGTTGGCTGCAACACCAGGTTGGGCAGAATGTCGGAGGTTTTGCGGTAGTAGAAACCCAGCGTACCCTGCAGCCATTCCGGGCTCCACTTGGCCATCAGACCAAAGTCACCCTGGTTGTCCGGAGTAAACGTATGCCCGTTGGACAGCCGTAAAAACTGGTTGGCACCCAGTGGGCCAGGTGTGCCGAACAGCGGGTTTCGGCCGCCGATCAACGACAGGTTGTGCCCGCCATTTTGAATGCCGTCGTTGAACCCCAGATAAGTACCCGACTCCGGCAACCGCGCGGCGTCCCAGTCCAGGAAGTACTGCGCGGCGAGGGTCAGTTCCGGGTTGACCGTGAGGCTGGTGGACAACTGATTACGCGGAATGAACAGTTCTTTGGCTTCTGTTCCCGGGACCGCCAGCGACTTGGAAATATCCAGGCCGGACTGGCCATAACTGTTGCCATGGGCAAAGGCGAGGATGCTTTCGCCCCAGTAAACGGTGTGCTTGCCGAGCTTGCCGCTGAGCAGCGATTCATCGCCGACTTCAGTGCTGCCAAACACGAAGGCATCAAGGATTTCCGAAGAAGGACCGTTGTAATAGCGATCGGCGTAACCGCTTTGATGACGAGAGTCCGGCTTACCGTTGTTGAGCTGATTGGTCGAGGCGTTATCGCTGCCAATATCGTCGTAGGCGTGGTCGTACCAAGTGTTGGCGCTGACACGGAAACCGACTTTTTCTTTGTAAACCACGTCCAGTTCGGTCAGCACATCCAGTCGTTGAGAAACGGGACTGCCGGAGGAGAAGTTGCGAGCCCCGTCATTGTTGTTCCACGAATTGGCCAACTTGCTGTTGGGGGCTTCCACGCGCTGGGCGTAGTTGAACTTCAGCGTGTTGTCGAAGCGAACCGCAAAGTCTTCATTCCCCGTGTTGATCTCCACAGCCCCTACGGGCGCGATGCCCAGGCCGGTGAGAATGGCGGAGGCCAACAACCCTCTGCGAAGGTTTGCATGGCAGATCTTATTATTTTTGTTCATCTAGCTTGCCACCTGCTCTATGGTTTACGAAAAGTCATGGGTTGAATCACGGCGTAATGAGCCTCCTCTCAGGTGCGCTGCAAAAGGGTGACCGACACCGCCCTGCCCAGGGCGTTGCTATGTTGTAAAGCCGTGCGGGCACCAGCAATTTGCCTGCCGTCGGCCACGCCGCGCAGTTGCCAGACCAACTCGACCAGTTGCGCCAACCCGGTGGCACCCGGGGCGTGACCACGTCCCAGCAAGCCACCCGATGGGCACACCGCATTCATCTGTCCTTTCAGGCGATGTCCTTGCTGCACGAATCGATCGATCTCGTCCTCCCGGCAAAAGCCCAGCGCGGCGCTATTGACCATGAAGTCGCCGACGCTTTGGTCGTGCAGTTCAACCACGTCGATGTCTTCCGCACCGAGGCCCGCCTGCTGATAGGCCAACTGCGTGACTCGTCGGGTAGTCGCCTGTCCGAGAACATCCAGCACGCAACCCGATTCCTGCTCTGAAGCGCTGTCACTTCCCCTGACACTGGCCAGCACGGTGACGTCCGCCCGAGCGCCGAAGCGCAGGGCGAAGGCCGGGGTACAGAGCAGGATGGCCGCAGCACCGCAGGCGGGCGGGCACAGATAAGGCGGGAGCCAGGCGTTGCGATCCGGCAAGCGGTTCAACACGGCGTAGGGATTGCGCCCGGCCTGGGCCCGTGCCCGCTCAAGCACTTGATCGAAGCTGCTTTGAGCAATGCCCATGCGTGTCAATAACCAGCTGGTTTGGGCCGCAAACAGCAGCGCCGGTTGTTGTCGACGCTCGATAAAGCCGATGGGGTTCTCATCCTGCCTGACCGTTGCCGACTCATCGTGGACGAGATCTTTCAAACCGAAAAACTCACGATTGGAAATGCGTGCCGGCATGCACTCGACACCCACCAACAGGACACATTCAGCCTGGCCGCACAGCAGGCTATTGCGGGCCAGATGGAAAGCACTACTGGCCGATGCACAGCCATCGCCGAGGCTGAAAATCGGCACGCCCGAGTAGCCAATCTGCGACAACATCTGCTCGGCGATACCGACTTCACCGTGTACGCAGGAAGTAAACACTTGGTCGACCAGGTCAAAGTCGATCCGTGCGTCGGTCAGCGCCGCACGAATGGCTTGCCCCGCCAATGCCGCATGACTGTCAGAGCCACCCAGCGGTAGAAACGGCACCATTGCTGCACCGGCGATCAGCACTTTTACAGACATAAACCTGCTCCCACTCGCCAATACGTTGGCGCTTTTGTGGGGTCAGACTATTGCGAAGTCGAAAAGCGTACCCCCCCATTGACTGGGGGGGCGATTGGAAATCGGATATGAGGGGGAGTTGAAGGATGATCCGAACGGATCATCTCGGGTGGTGGCTTGGCATTAGCCCCCAGTCTCGAGAATTCCCAGCATGTATGCACGCGCGACTACATGCTGTCTGGTGCCGGCCTGGAATTTTCCAAACAGGTTTTTCAAGTGCCACTTCACGGTTTCCTCGCCGACATTCAGCGCCAAAGCGATTTGCTTGTTGGACAGGTTGCGAGCCAATAGCTGCAACACCTCGCGTTCCTTGGGCGTCAAGAGACGACTTGGGGACACGCTCGATGGGGTGGATTCCGGTCGCGGAACAGGTGCGGGCGTGGAGGTCGTCGCAAGCAATGGGACCGTTTCACCCTGGAGCATCCGCTCCCATTTGATCAGGTCCGGATGGGTGTCCTGCACCACGCGTAACATACCGTTTTCTTGCGCGAGGCTGACAGCCTCCAGCAAATGGTCAGTGCCGCCCTGTCCGGTCGCCCTGAGCGCCAGTGCCCTGAGCAGCTTGATCTGTACGATGTCTCGCCCACGACGCAGGTATTCGGCTGTTTCACTGACCTTGTCCAGCACCGCCAGCATCGCCTCCCAATCACGTTGGGCCAGTAAGGCATAAGCGTTGGCTACCCCGGCCAGCAAGTCCAGCTCCGGACCCAGCAACCCTGCTCGCTCATGGGTAATAACTGGCGTGAAACAGTCCAGCCGTCGCCATAATGCCTGGCAGGTATCACTGCGTCCCTGCAAGGCATGCAGGCGTATTTGTTCTCCCAGGGAGGCAATGCAGAATCGTGGAATATTTCGCTCTTCTCCAAGGGCGAATAACGCCTCGAGCAGATCCTGCCCGCGATGCCCCTGCCCCTGGATTGAAGCCAGTCGAGCAGCGGCGAGAAAACCCTGCACAATGGCATCGGGGGACGCCAATCGCTCAACGATATCCAGCCTGTTCGCCAGTACCGTAGCGGACTCCTGAATTTCCCCCTGTTCCAGCAACACCGTCGCCAGAGCGCTCGCTAACATGACCGCCACCGGACTGCGCCGACCGATGTCCCGTTCGGCATGCAACAGGCTGTCGTGCAACGCAGTGCGCGCCGACACCATTCGACCTTCGTATAAATAAGCAAGACCGACCACCCACTCGCCGTATCCGCGTATGGCATCAAGGCCAGGACTACCCGCGTAAATCGCTGCTCGCTGAAAGATTCTCCGGGCTTTCTCCGGTTGTCCCTGCAACAGCGTCAGCCGGGCGATCTGGGTCGCGACAATGGCTTGCACCTTGATTGAGAATGAAGGCAATCGATCGACCCAAGGAGTGATGAGTTCATGCGATTGATCCGGATGGTCCGCAAAGTAGGCGGCGGCGGCGGCGATGGCGGCCGCTTCACAACGTGTCGCCTCGTCGGCGGACGGATGCTGTTCAATAGCCGCAATCAATCGCGCCGCTTCTGCCTGACGCTCTCCCATTGCCAATGTCCAGGCCGCCGCCAGGCAGATGCGCGGATGCGACAACACGTCAGCGGGGCCAAGCTCCTCGACCCACTCCAGCACCCGGCTGAACTGCCCTTGCAACATGACTTCGTACAGGCATTCACCGATCAAAGCATAGGCCGGTTGGGGCATGCCGGCCAACAGATATTGCCGGGCGGCCTGCTCCAGGAATCCGTGTTGTTCCAGCCACACGGCGCCGCGCCGGTGATAACCCTGACGTTCCTCCAACGGCAAGTCGGCAAAACGGCCGAGCAGAAATTCCCGCGCCAATGGATGGATGCGCACCCAGTCACTGTCGATACTTTCAACAAAAATCGGAGTCGAGGCACACAACTCCTGCAGCAATTCACCCGAGCGAGCGTTGCCCGTCAGCGCCTCGCATAACAAGGGCTGGACCATTTCCAACAAGGCAATGCCGGTCAGAAAGCGAACCTGCTCCTCCCGAAGATGTGCGAGCAAACTGTCGACGAAATAACGCTCGATATCACCCAGACAAGTCGACAGCTCTTCGACTGCCGCACTTCGATTCGAGCTCTTCTCCAACGCCGAAATCGCTAATTGCAGGCCGAGCGGCCAGCCTTCGGTTATCTCGTGCAGCCGCACGCAGAGGTCGGCATCAACCCTTGTGCCGAAACGGTCATTGAGGATGGCGATCGCCTCTTCCACATTCAGTCGTAAAGCCGCAGTCATGATCGTCGTGAAAAGCCCTCTTGCCGCGAGGTCCGTCACTTGCAGATTCAACCGTGTGCGAGAGGCCATGATGATGCGCAAATTGGCTGGCGCGTTGTGCAACAGGTACGTCAGGGAGTAACGGATCGTCAGCTCGGGCAGGGTATCCACTTCATCCAGAATCAATACGGTTTCGCTACCCAGATCGGCCACTTCCGCCAACCATTGCGTCAGCCCTTCCTGTTCGTCTCGCCCCAGTCCCGCAATAGGCTCAAATACGCGGGCAAACGACGGCCGACCGCTGCCAACGGCCATGGCAACTCCCAGCCCCTGGACAAAACGCGCACCATCATCCTGTGCATCCAGCGTCATCCAGGCCACCACGGCGCCGTGAGACAAACATTCACGGCGCCATTGGGTCAGCAGAAAGGTTTTGCCGAAGCCTGCCGGCGCTTGAACGGCGATCACCACCTTGTCTGTCAGTTCCTGGGTATGAATACCCAGGCGGCTTCGCATCCGTGCTGATTTCTGACTACGCGGCGGCGTCGTTTTGAGGATCAGTTGGGGCTCTATGCAGTCCATTGTTTCAGACCTGAGTGGTTGAGAGACGCTTACCCAAGGAGCGTCTGAAGGTCCCTGGATACAGTTCCAAACGGTCGAACACTACCATGGAATAGCCCGAGGGCTTGAACCCCGGTGCAATCCAACGCAAGCCGCTTGCGTACTTTCGGTGCAGTGACCCGCTCGCAACGCAAAAGAATCCGCTACCTTCCAGCCAGGGCTCTGTATTCAGCCGGTGTACTGGCGTGCGCAGCCTTGAACGCTGCAGTCAGGTGGCTCTGAGAGCTGAAACCACACTCCAGTGCCACATGCAAAATAGGTAGATCGGTCTGCATGAGCAGATCACGCGCATGTTCCAGTCGTACATTCATTACATAGCGATGGGGCGGCATACCCATGGCGCGCTGAAACAGCCGTCGAAAATGAGCCGGGCTGACACCCGCCTGGCCAGCCAGCGTGCTGATCGACAGTTCCTGCCCCAGATGCTCGCGAATGTAGACCAGTACGGTATGCAGGCGCGCCAGATGAATATGCGGCGGATAAATACCTCGGCTCACGTCAACTCGCAGCGCACGATACACCTGCTCAAGCATGACCATGGCCAATCTTGCCATGAACCCCTGATCAGCCCCTTTCCCAAGGCTTAGCTCATCCATCAATTGCCGGGCCGCTGCACTCACCAAACCATCACTGACGGGCAATGGCGCCTGCGCGCCAGCACATAGCTCACGCAATTGTCGAAACACGCCATCCGTGCGCTCGGGCAGATAAAAAACCGCGAAATCAATGCTGCCGGAATAGTGCCATTGAGTGGCACAACCGGCAGGCAGCAGCATTGACAAGCGGGGCATCGAGGTTGAGCGCAACTCGCCCCCTGCCCCCTCATCCGCCCGCGAGCCACCGAACTGGGTCAGCAGGGCCATGAAGTCAACGGGCGGAACGGATAGATCCGTCGTATGCAGGAAGTAGCGCTCCGCATACAAGGGGATTTCCCTGCACACCAAGCCGCCCAGCAAGGGCAATCCCAGTGTTTCATGGACCTGTTGCTGCGGATTCATGGGCATCTCGGGATGAGCATATTTTGACAAATATGACCGCTTTTCAGGTGAGTTGTCGATCTCGGGAAGAACAATAATCGGCCAAATATTCCGCGACTCGCCTTAATGCGAGGCAGGCACAACCGCTCGCCCGCATGACTGATATCAGCCAGGAGAACAGCATGAGCAAGAAGACCGTCACTGTATTCGGCGCCACCGGGACCGCCGGCGTCGCTTGCGTCAATGAGTTCATTCGCCAGGGCCTGGTCAATATCAATGTGCTGGCGCGCCGCTCCGGCCAGGTGGAACGCTCATCGTCGGGCATCAGCAAGAGCGAGGCGCAAAAACAGCTGCAGTACGACGAATGGGCACGCCAGGGCGTGACCATCAAAGAGGTCGACGTCACCATTGCCGAAGCGCTGGTCCCGGCGCTGCGCGGCACCGACTACCTGGTGTCCTGCGTCCCCCTCTACGCTACCGAATCGCAGATGCCGCTGATCTTTGCCGCCAAGGAAGCCGGAGTCGAACGCTTCGTGCCATCCGAGTTCGGCGCGATCTATGAATTCGAACAGTTCTGGCAGACCGACACCACGCACCGCTTGATGGCCCGGCAGAAGGCGTTCATCCGACGCATGATCGAACTGGCCGGCATGGACTACACCATCATTCCGGCCGGTGCCTGGATCGAGTACTACATGCTCGAGCCGGTGATGGTGATGGGCGATCCCGACGCCAGGCTGGCCTGGTCGACCGGCGCGGATGTCGGCCGCATCATCCCGCATGTGCTGGCCCACCCGGCCTCGCGCAATGCGATCTGTCCAGTCGCGGCCACGGTCTGGTGTTCGTGGAACGAGCTGCTGGCTGCGCGCGAACAGGCCGTGGGTCGCCCGATCGAGCGTAACGAGTTGACGCCCGAGCAGTGGCGCGCTGCCTACTCGGCTTCCCGTCCCGGTGCCATCCAGACCCTGCTGGCGATCGGCGTCGCCATGGTCGATACCCCAGCGGGCATGTCGCTGTGCGGCCACTGGAACAAGACCTTCCTCCCCGAGTTCAAGGGGACGCCGCTGCAAGAGCTGTTTGTCGACACCGTAGAGCCTTTCGTCGAGGCCACGCGCGCCACGCTGATCACCGCCGGCGAACTGCCGGCCGACGCCTGACGTGTCTCGACGCCTAGAGTGCAGGCCATAAGAAAAACCGAGTGATATGACGAGGCCCATCATGAAACTAAGTAACCGGATCAACCTGCCTGACATTTCAATAACCGGCTTTGAAACACCCCTGAACGAGGTCGAGCGCGGCATCCAGGACAGCGTGCATCGCTTTGCCAAGGATTTCATGCGCCCCCTGGGTCAGGAACTCGACAAGATGACCGCAGAGCAGGTGGTCGCCCCCGGCTCGCCGTACTACAGCGTGTTCAGCGAAGCCGCCAAGCTGGGCCTGGATTCCGATCTGCTGGCCGAACTGCCACCGGAAACGGCTGTACGCGTCGAGTCTATGATCGGCGAGGAAATGGGCTGGGGCGATGCCGGTCTGGCGGTTTCCCTGGGCGTCAGCACCTTCCCGAACGAGATGGCCAAAGCCGTAGGGAACCAGGAGTTGATCGATCTGAGTGCCGGGAAAATCGGCTGCTGGATGATTACCCATCCGGACAAGGGCACTGATGTCAGCGCCTTCGACTTGCAGCGAGACTGGGTGCCGGGGCAGTTGGGCAACAAGGGTAATCTCTTCGCCAAGGTCGGCGAGCACGAGATCGTCATTAACGGCCAGTGCTCGGCCTGGGTGTCCAACGGCGCGGTGGCCCAGGTGGCTCTGGCCTACATGACCGCCGACTATGGCAACGGCTTCTACGATGCCAATGGCTTGCCCTATGGCATATCCGTAATCGTGCCCCTGGACTTGCCCGGTGTCAGCAGGGGCAAGCCGCTGGAGAAGATCGGTCAGCGCGCCCTGCCGCAGGGCGAGGTGTATTTCGACAACGTGCGGATTCCCAAGCGCTTCGCCGTGGCCCTGCAGGACGAGTACTACGGCAACGTCGTTTCGACCTGGTCGTTCGCTGGCACCCACATGGCGCAATGGTTCACTGGCGTGGCACGTTCCGCCTTCGAACTGGCCCTGGCCTACTGTCATGAACGCAAGCAGGGTGGCCAACTGCTGATCAACCACCAGCTTACCCGCTACCGCATCGGCGACATGATGCGTCGTGTCGAGCTTTGCCGGGCTGTCGCCCGCCGCTCCCTGGCCTATGCGCGCCTATCCCCGCAGGGGCACCCCTGTGCCACGGCTTCCAGCAAGGTCACCGTGACCGAAGAGGCCATGCGTGTAGTCAGCGATGCCTTGCAGCTGTTTGGTGGCAACGGCCTGACCCGCGAGTACCCCATGGAGAAGTTGTTCCGCGATGCCCGCGCCGCGCTGATCGAGGACGGCGAAAACATGATGCTCACCACCCGCCTTGGGTTCCTTGTCCAGGAGCTCTACGAAGACGGCTGGCCCCAGTACTGATCCAAGACCCGACTAACAATAAACTTTGGAGACAATAGAAATGGCTAAGTATCCCGTAGTTGTCTATGGCGCCAGTGGCTACACCGGCATGCTGACCATGGACTGGCTGATCGACCAGAACATCCCCTTCACCGCTGTGGCGCGCAATGCCAAGCGCGCGCAGGAAATGATGGCGCAACGTGTGGTACGCCTGGAGTCCGCGACCTATGAAATCATCGAGGCCGAGCACAACGTCGAATCGCTGAGCGCCGCCTTCAAGGGGGCCAAAGTGGTCTGCAACACCGTTGGCCCCTTCGTCAATTTCGGTCTGACCACCGTCGAGGCCGCGCTCAAGGCTGGCTGCCACCACATAGATACCACCGGCGAGCAAAGCTACGTCCGTCAGGTTCGCGAGCAATTTGGCGAGCTCTATCGTCAGGCTGGCCTGCTGGTTTCGCCATCGCTGTCCTACATGTTCAGCTTCTCCGAGATCGCCGCCGAACTGGCGCTGGAAACCCCCGGGATCGACGTGCTGGAAACCGCCGCCCTGTGCCGCGGCCCGCGTGATGTCGCCGGGGTCAGCCTGGGCTCGGCGGCCTCGATTTTCGAATTGTTCCACCGGGAGCAGTTCTACCTGTGGGAAAACAAGCTGGTGCAACACCCCGCCACCGCTTCGTTCAACATTGTCGACCCCAACTTCATGCAGCCGGTTTTCTGCCTGCCTTGGGGGGGAACCTCGCTGCCGATTTACTTCGAGCATGATCCGCGCGTGCGCGCCTGCACCTCCGCGGTCGGTTTCTACGACAACAATGTGATGCCGATGGTGCATGGCCTGAGCCAGAAGTGGGAAGCGGAATACAAGCACCTGTCCAAGGAGCAGCAGGACGCGGTGGTGAAGAGCCTGGTAGAGGCCACCACGCCGAGCATGCCGCCCCGCGAACGCACCACCTTGCAACGCAGCGTCGACATCGCTATCGGCCGCGGTCACCTGGCCGCCGTGCGCGCTACCGTGCATGGCGTCACACCCTATATTTCCACCGGTGCCCTACAGGCCGCTGCGGCGATCAGGCTGCTCGACGACGACACCAACAAGGTCGGCTTCGCTTCTGGCTCCAAGGCTTTTGGACACCGCTATCTGCTCGGCTTCCTGGAAGAACGCGGCCTGGCCCGTGCCACCGTTACCAAACTCTGATTACCGGCACAGGAACCACTTATGGCCATCATCGACTTTTACGATCGCGGCTGGGGCATCAACCCTGCCGGGGTCGCCTACATCCAGGGCGAGCGCTCTTACACCTTCAACGAAATCGGCGAGCTCTCGTGTCGCATCGCCAACAAGCTGCTCGCACTGGGCTTGCCGAAGGAAACCAAGGGTGCCGTCTGGTCAGGTAACGACGTCACCGCCTGGGCCTGCACACTGGGTCTATGGCGCGCCAACATGACCTGGATTCCAGTCAATGCGCGCAACTCGAGCGAAGAGAATCACTACATCCTCGACGCATTCGACTGCGAGGTGATGTTCTACCAGAACGATTTCGCGCAAATCATCGCCGAGCTACGGTCCAGGCTGCCTAAGATCAAACACTGGATCTGTATCGATGCCGATGCTGTCGATGCACCTTCGTTGGAACTATGGAGTGCCGGCCAGCCGGCGAGCCGTCCCGAAGTCGCTTATGACATGGACGACGTGGTGGCGGTCTCACCCACTGGTGGCACTACGGGCACGCCAAAGGGCGTGATGAACACCCACCGCAGCGTGCAGACGTTCATCGCCCACTTCATGCTGACCTGTGCTTATCGCAATGGTGAAAAGCCGGTGAATATGGCCGCCGCACCGATGACCCACACTGCCGGCCTGTTGTCCGTACCCTGCACGGCGCAAGGTGGCACTGTAGTGGTCATTACCAAACCCGATCCGGCATTGATGTTGAACGCCATTGCACAGCGCAGGGTCAGCGAGCTCTTTCTGCCGCCAACGGTGATCTACAGGCTGTTGGAAATTCCCGGTATCGAGAAGCTGGACTTCTCCTCGGTGAAGTACCTGATGTACGGCGCGGCTCCCATGTCGGTAGACAAGCTGAAGAAAGCTATCGAGATTTTCGGCCCGGTCATGACCGGCGGCTATGGTCAGACCGAAGCACCGGCCAGCATCGCCAACTTTCGTCCTGACGAGCATCTGGTGGGTGACCAATTCGCCGACGACGAACGCCTGTCCTCGGTCGGCCGCCCTAACCCGCTGGTCCGCGTCGAAGTGATGAGCGACACCCACCAGATCCTGCCGCGCGGTGAAACCGGTGAAATATGCGTGCGCGGCGACCTGATCATGAAGGGTTACTACAAGCAGCCGGAGAAGACCGCCGAGACCATCGTCGACGGTTGGCTGCATACCGGCGACATCGGCCATATCGATGCCGAAGGCTATCTGCACCTCACCGATCGCAAAAAGGACATGATCATTTCCGGCGGCTTCAACGTCTATCCCAGCCAGGTCGAGCAAGTGCTGTGGGGACATCCGGCCGTTCAGGACTGCGCCGTGATTGGCGTGCCCGATGAGAAATGGGGTGAGGCCGTCAAGGCCGTGGTCGAGCTCAACCCAGGCCAGGAAACCACCGAGCAGGAGCTTATCGAGCTGTGCAAGGCCAGGCTGGGCAGCGTGATGGCACCGAAGTCGGTCGACTTCACTACCAGCCTGCCACGTAGTCCGGTGGGCAAGGTGCTGAAGAAAGATCTGCGCCAGCCTTATTGGGAAAAATCAGCTCGGAAGATCTGACGGGAAAAATCGAGGTCGATCTCAACCTCGGTCTGCACGTGGCCGAGATACGCCTGCCTGAACCTGGTAACGACTAGCAACTTCAGTAAGCCGCTGCCCAGGCGCACCCAACGTCAACCACGCCGTGGGGTGCGAACTGGACACTGACCCACTGAATATAAGGAATTTTCAATGAGCAATATCTATATCGCCGGCATCGCCATGACCGTCTTCGGTCGCCACATCGAACGCAGTCTCGACGACTTGGCACGTGAGGCTTTCCAGGGCGCATTGAAGGACGCCCACTGCACTGCCGCCGATCTCGATATCGCGTTTTATGCCGGCATGACCAATGGCCCATTGCAAGGTCAGCTCTCGATCCCAGGTCAGGTCGTGTTCAGCAAGATCGGTATTGAAGGCATTCCTATCTATAACATCGAGAACGCCTGCGCTTCGGGTAGCTCAGCCTTCAATTTGGCCGTGCAAAGCCTCAAGGCCGGTACAGCCAGTATCGCGCTGGCGTTGGGTGCGGAAAAGATGAACATCCCGGATAAACTGAAGGCCCTCTCGCTGTTCGAGGCTGGTTGGGACGTGTCTCGCGCCGAAGAGAATTATCAGACGCTGGTAAAAATGGGCGAAGGTGTAGTGCCGCCCGCCGGGTCGGAATCGGACAAGCCTTACAGTAAGTTCATGGCCATCTATGCCGCATTGTGCCGCCAGCATATGAAAACCTACGGCACCACGCAGCGGCAGATCGCAGCGGTGTCGGCAAAAAACCACACTCACTCGGTCCATAACCCCTACTCGCAATTTCGCAAAGCCTTCGGTATCGACGAAATCCTTGCCGCCCCTCCGATCACCTACCCGCTCACCCTGCCAATGTGCGCGCCGCTGTCGGACGGCGCAGCAGCAGCCATCCTGTGCACCGAGGAAGGACTCACACGCATCGGTGCCGACAAGAGCCGCTGCATCAAGGTAGCGGCCAGTGTGATCCGTAGCTTTAGCCATCGACGGCTCGATCAGCCTGAACTGAACGTCGGTCACCTGGCAGCTAACCAGGCCTATGAACAGGCGGGCCTGGGGCCGCAAGACATGCATGTCGCCGAAGTCCATGACGCCTCGGCGATGGGCGAAATCATTCAGGTCGAAAACCTGGGCCTGGTCCCGTTCGGTCAGGGCGGACCTGCGGCTGAACGTGGCGAATTCACGCTGGGCGGGCGCATCCCGGTCAATACCTCAGGTGGCCTGGAATCGAAAGGCCATCCACTCGGCGCTACCGGGATCGGACAACTCTACGAACTTGTGACGCAACTGCGCGGAGAGGCTGGCGCACGCCAGGTATATGGCGCACGCCATGCAATCCAGGAGAACGGCGGCGGTTTGCAGGGTATTGAGGAGGCAGCCGTCGCGATCCACATTCTCAGCAAATAGTTCTTGTCAGAAAAATTTGTAGTGGCCAAACCAATCAAAACAAGAAGGATAAAAAACATGTTCCAAAACAAAGTAGTCGTCATCACCGGCGCAGGATCAGGCATTGGTCGAGAGTTGGCTATCCAGATGGTGGAAGCTGGCGCGCACGTCGCGCTGTCGGACATCAACCAGGTTGGTCTCGACAAAACCATGAAGCTATTGCCTGACGCCAGCAAAGCGAAAGGTTATCTCCTGGACGTATCGTCCTGGGACGCCTTCCAGGCCCATGCCGACGAGGTAAAGCGAGATTTTGGCACGGCGCACTTCGTCATCAATAACGCAGGTGCCGCAGTCATCGGGACAGTTGCCAACACCTCCATCGATGAGTACGAGTGGCAACTCGGTATCAACCTGTGGGGCGTGCTGTACGGCACCAAAGCGTTCCTGCCGATGATGCAGGCCCAGCGGGAAGGCTGCATCGTCAACATTTCCAGCGTATTTGGCCTGGTAGGTTTCCCGATGCAAAGCGCTTACAACATGTCGAAGTTCGCCGTACGTGGTCTGACCGAAGCACTATGGTCGGAACTTGAGGGCAGCGGCGTGCGCGCCGTGTGTGTGCACCCTGGCGGAATCAAAACCAATATTGAAAAGGCCGGACGACGCTGTAAAGCCGCCGGTAGTACAGAAGAAAGGTTCAAAGCGCTTGCCGACAAGATGCTACTGACGCCAGCGGCAGATTGTGCCGGCGACATCATCAAGGGGCTGCGCAAAGGTACCAAACGCATCATCACAGGGAACAAGTCGAGCACCTTGTTCTGGATAAGCAGGCTGTTCCCCAATAGCTATCCGGCATTACTCAAGATACTTGGCTGAGACCTAAAAGTTACAAGATGTCTCTGCATGGTGCGAGGCGTCAACACCTCTCAGGAATAACTCCATGACCGACAGTTATACACGCAAGCTGTTTATTTCTGCCGCCTGCTTCAACGTATTCGCAGGTCTTCCATTACTCGTAGCCCTACAACCCGTAGCTGCACTGTTGGGGCTGCAAATTACCCCTACCTCAACCCTCTTCATTCAACTCACTACGTGCCTGGTTATCATATTCGGCTGGGCCTATTGGATGATCGCTCGCGATCCGCTGCAG
Source organism: Pseudomonas laurylsulfatiphila (assembly GCF_002934665.1). Lineage (GTDB taxonomy): Bacteria > Pseudomonadota > Gammaproteobacteria > Pseudomonadales > Pseudomonadaceae > Aquipseudomonas > Aquipseudomonas laurylsulfatiphila. The sequence continues at coordinate 53,617 of NZ_NIRS01000004.1, forward strand.
TATCGACCCTATATCCTGCTCGGGATAATCCTGAAAGTACTGTTTGTTGTGGTGGTTTATGGTCACTGGCTGGCGGGCAGCATCCCCTGGCCATTGCCAGTAGCGGCATCGGGTGACATCGTCTATGTATTACTGTTCTGGCGTTATTACTTATGCGTCCGGCCATCATGCCTTGCGTAACTAAACCGGTTACCACTGATGCGGCAGTAACTGATCGATTTCACTCGCCCGCTGCGTTGGTAGGTGTGTGAGAACATCCTTCAGAGGCATACGGATCATGACCATTCAGCCGCGCAGACTGGATCATATTTATGATCAGGGCCGCGCGTTTACCGCTGCAAAACGAAGCTGCGAAGAGCCAGTTTTATGTCCAAGAACCCAAGGGCGGATCTGGTTCTTGGCCCAATTGTTGTCAATTGGGCCGGCCCCGCCATTGAGGTAGTGTGACAGCGCTGCCCACCGTTTCAGGCTGTAATTGAGCGCCTTATTGATGGCCGCGCCTCCGGGCGTCAGATGACGCTGAGCGATCATCCATGCATGCAGCATATCCATCGCCGGTACGGCTAAATAGCGTAAATTTTCTCCAGCCTTGTTCATGAGACGACTGCCAGATAAGGCATCAATTCACGCGAACGCAGTGAGGATTCCACTGAAAGCCAGTCGTTTTGTAGGGGTAAAAACGCCGTAAAATAAAAAGGGGTCGCGAGATAAAATCTCGCAACCCCTTGAATTATATGGTCGGGACGGAGTGGTTCGAACACTCGACCCCTAGCACCCCATCTCCTTTTTCATACTTCTTGAAAGCTTCCAAAATTTTACTCTGGATTTTTCCAAGCTAGTATTTACTTGAGCTCCAGCGGTGTTCTGCGCTACGAGAGTCCAGTAACGTCCATCAAGAGCCGACGTTTTTGTGGGGGTAAAAGTAGGGGGAGTCCGTTTCATGGCCAAAATCACCATCAAAGAACTCGAGTCGCTGACCGCTGAAGATGCCGGCCGCATCCTCCGGGAGGACGGCAATCTCGCCGGTCGGATCTCAGTCCGTAAGGACGGCGTGTCAGTCAGCTTTTTCTATCGGTATCGCTGGGGCGACCAGAACAAAGAGTACGCCTGCGGAACCTGGCCGCGCAAATCCCTGACGGACATCCGCAAGGCGCGTAATCAGGCCAGGGCGCTCATTGATGAGCAGATCAATCCCAACGAGCAAAAGAAAACCGCCAAGGCACAGGCATACGCCGCGGCTAACGTAGAGGCCGAACAAGTAAAAACGGCGAAGGTGAAAACGCTGACCGTCCAGGATCTGGCCAAGGCGTGGCTGTTGGATGGCGTGGCGCGCAAAGATGGCAATGCTGAATTGCAGCGCCGTTTTAACAAGGACCTTTTTCCGGCACTCGGCAAGACCGCGGTGAGCAGCGTCTCCGAACACGATGTTCGGGCGCTGATCCGGGCCGTGATCAACCGCGGCGCTCACCGGCAAGCCATCAGTTTCTTCGCCGACCTCACTCAGATGTTCAGCTGGGCCAGAAAGCGGCAGCCCTGGCGGGCCTTACTGCTCGAGGGCGACCCGACGGAACTGGTCGACATCTCCCCTCTGATCCCCGCCGACTACGAGGCCGAAAGAAGCCGCATCCTTTCCCCGGCGGAGCTGTTGGAATTGCACACCCGCTTCCAGCAAATGACCGCCGATTACGACGCCCTCCCCGCCGGGCAAAAGTACGAGGGCATTCGTCCATTAAAGAAGGAGACTCAACTCGCGCTCTGGATCAGCCTGGGCACCTTGTGCCGGATCGGCGAGTTGCTGCAGACCGAATGGAAGAGTGTCGATCTGGACCAACACACCTGGTATATCCCGAGCGAAAACGTCAAAGGCACTCGCGGCAAGAAGCAGGACCATCATGTCTTCCTCTCCCCCCTTCGCGCTGCATTTCTTTCAGGAACTCAAGACCCTGACGGGACATTCCCAATGGTGCTTTCCGAACAAGCAGGATGATGGGCATGTGGATGTGAAAGTGGTGAGCAAACAGGTGGGTGATCGCCAGGCCCGGTTCAAAAACCGTAAGGCCCTGTCAAGACGGCGTCACGACGACACGCTGGTGCTTGCCGACGGCCAGAACGGTGACTGGACGCCGCATGACCTGCGCCGTACGGGCGCGACCATGATGCAGGCCTTGGGGGTCAGCCTGGACGTCATTGATCGCTGCCAAAATCATGTGTTGGCTGGCTCCCGAGTGAGGCGCCACTACCTGCATCACGACTATGCCGAAGAGAAGAAACGCGCCTGGAACCTGTTGGGCGATCGACTCAGTGCCGTGCTGTCCTCAACCTATGAGCACACGCCAAACGAGTCGATGTTATCTTTTCCAGTGTACGCGGAGACAGAGACGTGGACACCCTCATAGGGCTGTTGCACCCAGAGCTCTCCGGAATTTAACATCCGCGACACCCCGTGTTGTGACCTTAAATTCGCGATGAGCAAAGGTGACAGACTGCATGTAAACATTCGTGAGCTTCACCGTTGCGGAACTGTTCGAAAAAGTATGGCAAACGCCCATGATCAAATTGGCCCACGACATTGGTGTTTCCGATGTCGCCGTCACCAAAGCTTGCCGCAAAGCCGGCATCCCTCTCCCTGGCCGTGGCCACTGGGCCAAATCGGAAAAGTAGCGACAACGCAAACCCAAGCCTCCTCAGGTCGAAGGCATGGTCCGATTCCAGGTTCTCGAGCGTGACATCCCGCCCGGCAAGACTGGCACTGATTCGAACTCACCAATAGCCCAGCGAACGATTGAAGCCCCCTCTCAATTGACTGATCCCCACGCACTAGTGAGCCAATGGCTAATGAAGAGAAGCCGATTAACGGCCAGTGAATTGCGGCGCCCGCTTGTCGATAAAGGATTGCACCCCCTCGGCTGCATCAGCGCTTTGCGCGCACGCCAGTAACGCGGCAGCTTCGAGGTCCAGGTGGGTGACAACGTCATGCGCTGTCGCGCCATCGCACAGGCGTTTGATCCGCCCCAATGCTTTGCTGGCACCGCCGGCGAGGCGTTGTGCCAGACGCTCGGCCGCCGCCGACAATTCGTCCGGTGGGTGCAGTTCATCGAACAGCCCCAAGGCCTGGCACGCCTGTGCGGGCACACTCTCGTTGAGCATCAGGATTCGCTTGGCTGCGGCCGCGCTCGCCCGCCTGCTCAAGTAATAGGATGCGCCAAGGTCCGGGGTCAGGCCGATGGCCGAATAGCCGCCACGCAGCTTGGCCCTGTCACTGGCAAGGACAAAATCGGCACAACAGGCAAAGGCGATTCCGGCGCCACCCAGATTTCCGTGCACCACGCTGATCAAGGGTGCCGAGAGGTTTACCAGGCGATTCATGGCTGGGTTGAGCATGCCCAGTATGGCGCCGATGTGCTCGACAAGCCGGCCACGGTTCTCGACGAATTCGGCAATGTCGCCGCCGGTGCAGAACAACGGCCCGCGCGCATCTAGCACGACCACTCGCGGTTGCGCCAAAGCGATCTGCTCGACCGCGTGTTGCCACGCCTCGCTGAGCGCGAGGTTGACCGCATTACCCTGCTCGGGACGATTGAGTGTAAGGCGGCCAATGCCGCCCTCGACACGATAGAGAACCAACGACTCAGGGTGCATCTTGCGAACTCCAATATGATGTTATGAGTAAAGTGCGGACGCGTTTCAATCCACGCGCTGGTATGCCGGCAAGCTGGCGTGCTAATGCGAACGGGTGATGATTTCTTTCATGATCCCGCTGGTACCAGCGTAAATGCGTTGCACTTGAGCGTCGGCATAACAGCTGGCCGACACCCGTTGGTCGATGTCGCGGAACCAGGCCAACTCACTGCCACCATAAAAGCCCCTGCCCTCGCCGGCTAATACCGACGAACACTCGCGACAGTTCTTCGTGCAAGCCGGCGTTGATGGCGTTCATCACCTCGAGGCGACTCAAGCGCAATTTCAGCACACCGCGATTTAGGTCGAAAATGTGTGTCTGGCCAGACGAAGTCGGCCATATCGAAAAGGCTACGGCAACGGTGAGAACAGCTCCCCCACTCCCGGGGAGTGGTTGTTGAGGGGGCACAGCGACAGGTATTCATGAGGTCTGGCATACGCAGCATGGCGCCCCGCTTGCGTTGATGCCAATTCCCAGCGCACACCCCACTCCCTTCCCACTCCCCAGGGGCGGGTCCGCCCCTGGCACGCGATACGTATCTTGGCCACGTGAGCCGGCCCTGCCGCCTTTGCCCCGCCCACCCCTTGCGCGAGGCAATAACCACCCCGTATGGAGAAGACGATGTCGCAGAAAGTGTATGTAGCCGGCGTAGGCATGATCCCGTTCCTGAAACCAGGCGCCAGCGGTACCTATATCGAGATGGGCGCTCAAGCTACGCGTCTGGCCCTGAAAGATGCCGGTCTGGACTACAAGTTGGTGCAGCAGGCGTATGTCGGTTACGTCTATGGCGATTCTACTTCTGGCCAATCGGCCCTCTATGAAGTCGGCCTGAGCGGTATTCCAGTGGTCAACGTCAATAACAACTGCTCGACCGGTTCCAGCGCCCTGTACCTGGCGCGCCAGGCGGTGGAAAGTGGCGCTGTCGAGTGCGCGCTGGCCTTGGGCTTCGAGCAAATGCAGCCAGGCGCCCTGAAAAATCACTGGGATGACCGTCCCGCTGCAATGAGCAAGTCATCTGAAGTCGTTGCCAAGCTGGCCGCCGATGCCGAAGGCGTTCCCATGGCTCTGCAGATGTTTGGCGGCGCTGGCCGTGAGCACATGCAGAAATACGGCACCCAAATGAGCACCTTTGCCACGATCCGCGCCAAGGCCAGCCGTCACGCCTCCAACAACCCGCTGGCGCTGTTCCGCAAGATCGTCACCACCGAAGACGTGATGAACGACCAGGTGGTCTGGCCAGGCGTAATGACGCGCCTGATGGCCTGCCCACCGACCTGCGGCGCCGCCGCAGCGATCATCTGCAGCGAAGCCTTTGCGAAAAAGCATGGCTTGCGTACCGACGTGGTGATCCTCGCCCAGTCGATGACCACCGACACACCGATCGCCTACGATCCACCGTCGATGATTCAGTTGGTCGGCCGCGACATGGCCGAGCGCGCGTCTCGCGAAGTCTACGAGAAAGCCGGCATCGGCCCACAGGACATCCGCGTCGCCGAAATGCACGACTGCTTCGCTCACAACGAACTGCTGACTTATGAAGCCTTGGGTTTCTGCCCAATCGGCGGTGCCGAGCGCTTCGTCCTCGATGGCGACAACACCTACGGCGGCCAAGTGGTCACCAACCCGTCGGGCGGCCTGCTCTCCAAGGGCCACCCGCTGGGCGCCACGGGCCTGGCCCAGTGTTATGAGCTGACCCACCAGCTTCGCGGCAGCGCCGAGGCACGCCAGGTCGAAGGCGTCAGCCATGCCCTGCAACACAACCTTGGTCTGGGCGGCGCCTGCGTCGTGACCTTATACGGCCGCGGTTGAACCAAGTTGCCTGTGCGCCGGCCCGGGTTCACAGGCCATATCCAGGAGTTAACTGAAATGGCAGACAAGAGTCTGATTGGTCGTTCCCTCGGCGTCACTCACGCCGATGTCGAAAAGGGCCGCCTGCGTTTCTTCGCCAAGGCCTCCGGCGAAACCGACCCAGTCTACACCGATGAAGCGGCGGCAAAGGCTGCCGGCTACAAATCGCTACCAGTGCCACCGACGTTCCTCATGTGCCTGCAAGGCGAAGGACGCGATCTGACCGAACAACTAAATGTTTATGGCTTCGATCTGGGCCGCGTTCTGCACGCCGAGCAAGAGTTCGTTTACCACAAGCCAGCGGTTGCCGGCGACGTGTTGACCTTCGACACGCGCATCGCCGATGTCTACGACAAAAAAGGTGGTGCCCTGCAGTTTGTGGTCAATGAAACCCGCGTGACCAATCAAGACGGCGAACATGTAGCCGACATCCGCAGCACCCTGGTACAGCGTTGAGGAGCATTCGATGAACATTTCTCAGTACAACGATATCCAGATCGGCGATCAAGTGCCGCTGCTGACATTGCCCGCAGTCAACCGCACCACCCTGGCCCTCTACTGCGGCGCCTCGGGGGACCACAACCCGATCCACGTGGACATCGACTTCGCCCGCAAGGCACGCATGCCCGATGTGTTCGCCCACGGCATGCTGTCGGCCGCCTATCTGGGCCGGCTGCTGACCAACTGGGTGCCACAGCAACAGATACGTTCATTTTCCATGCGCTTCACCGGCATTACCCAGCTTGGCCACATCCCGACCTGCACCGGCACCGTTGCCGAGAAGTTCGAAGCCGACGGTGAAAAGCGCGTGCGCATTGAAATCAAGTGCAGCAACCAGTACGGCGAAGAAAAGCTCGCAGGTGTTGCCGTGGTGGCCCTGGCCTGAAGCGTACGTGAACACACACATTCAAATAAGAAACGAGAACACAGTAATGAAAAAGCTTGAAGGTAAAGTGGCCCTGGTGACCGGTTCCGGTCGTGGTATCGGCCGTAGCGTCGCCCTGCAACTGGCCGGCTATGGCGCCAAGGTCGTGGTCAACGACCTGGACGCGAGCCCGGCCGAAGACGTGGTTGCCGAAATCCGCGCCGCCGGTGGCGACGCCGTGGCTTGCGTGGGCAGCGTCACCGCCGCCGACTTCGCAGACCGCTTCGTCAAAACCGCCGTGGACAGCTTTGGTGGCATCGACATCATCATCAACAACGCCGGTTACACCTGGGACAACGTGATCCAGAAAATGACCGACGAGCAGTGGTACGCGATCATCGATTGCCACCTGACCGCACCGTTCCGCATTCTGCGTGCCGCACAATCGGTGATCAGCGCCCAGGCCAAGAAGGAAGCCGCCGAAGGCCGTGAAGTGTTCCGCAAGGTGGTCAACATTTCTTCCATCGCCGCTGGCGGCAATGCCGGGCAAGCCAACTACTCCGCAGGCAAGGCCGGCATCCTGGGCATGACCAAGACCCTCGCCAAGGAGTGGGGGCGCATGAAGGTGTGTGTCAACGCCGTGGCTTTCGGCTTAATCGACACCCGCCTGACCCAGGCACTGGCCGGCGACGAGAGCAAGACCGTCACCATCGAGGGTCGCGAGATCAAGGTCGGCGTGCAGAAGGCCATGATCGACGGCGCGAGCCAGGTGATTCCGCTGGGCCGCCCGGGCACCCCGGATGAAGCCGCCGGTTCTGTGGTGATGCTGTGCCTGCCGGAAGCGAACTACGTCTCCGGTCAGACCCTGGTCTGCGGTGGCGGCCACGGCGCCCTCTAAGCCCGCTTGTCCCGTCGCCCGGATTCGCTATTGCTCACAGTGCAGTGGCGTATCCGGGATTCAACACTCAGAAGAATTCGAGGTATTTGCGATGCTGGATAATTACCGTTCGCCCTGGATGGACGACGACGTCATTCCATTCGCTGACAGCGTTCGCCGCTTTGTCACCCAGTCCCTGGCGCCGCTGGAAGAGAAATGGCGCGAACAGCATCAAGTTGACCGTGCCTCCTGGCTGGCCGTTGGCGAAATGGGCATGATCCTGCCCGACGTACCCGTCGTGTACGGCGGTTCGGGGGGGACTCCGGCACACGTCGCAGCCGTGATCAATGAAATGACCTATGCCGGTGTCACCAGCCTGGGCCTGGGCATCAGTCATATCGTGGGGCACTACATTCTGGCCGATGGCACCGAAGCACAGAAGCAGCACTGGCTGCCGAAGATCGCCTCGGGCGAAGTCATCTGTTCGGTGGCCATGACCGAGCCCGACACAGGCTCCGACCTGCAAGCCATCCGTACCCGTGCGGTGAAACAGGGCGACAAGTACGTCATCAATGGCGCCAAGACCTTCATCACCAATGGCCAGATCTGTGACATGGTCGCAGTGGTGGCCAAGACCGATCCAAACGGCGGCGCAAAAGGTATCTCGATCTTCCTGGTCGACACCCGTTTGCCGGGTTTTCGCCGTGGCAAGACCCTCGACAAGCTCGGCTGGGAGGCCCAGGACACCGCGGAGATGTTCTTCGACGACTGCGAAGTCCCGGCCGACTGCCTGGTCGGCGGCGTCGAAGGCAAAGGCTTTTTCACCCTGATGAATCAGCTGCCGTATGAGCGCATGCAGATAGCCATGAACGCGACGGCCAGCATGGAGCGCGCCCTGGCGCTGACCCTCGAATACACCAAGGAACGCAAGGTGTTCGGCCAGCGCGTCCTGGATTTCCAGAACACCCGCTTCACCCTGGCCGACATCAAGGCCACCACCCTGGCCTCGCGGGCGTTCTGCGACCACCTGATCCAGCAATGGATCGACGGCAAGCTCGATTCGACCCAGGCCTCCATGGGCAAGTTCTGGCTGACCGATCGTTCGAGCGAAGTGATCGATCGCTGCCTGCAGTTTTTCGGTGGCTACGGTTACATGAAAGAGTACCCGATCGGCCGCATGTGGACCGAAGCGCGGGTGACGCGCATCTATGGCGGTGCCAACGAGATCCAGCGCGAACTGGTCGGTCGTTCGCTCTAAGTACCCAGCCGCTCGTGGCTTTGCTACAGCCCTCGGCAGGCCCGCCTGCCGAGGTTGCTGTTTAAACTTGTTTCATGACAGACCCTGGGTCATCACCTGCCATGCCTATGACCCGGATGGCGAAGCGGTACGCAGCCGTTGGCCCCTGTCGACCGCCAAAACCGAGTAACGCACACGCCAATCACGTGGCACACCACAAAGTATCTCCGTCACCCCCAGAACAACAAGAGTATGGAGTTATCGATGTACATTACCCAAGGGTTACACCGCCACCTGCAGCGCAGCCCCAACGCCATTGCCATTCAAACCGAATATGGCAGCGTTACCTATGCCGAATTCGGTGATCGCGTCGCCCGCCTTGCCAGCGCACTGAAGACCTTGGGCATCGCCAGCGGCGATCGGGTGGCCATGCTATCGTTGAATTCGCAGCGCTATATCGAGTACTACCAGGCGGTGCCCTGGGCCGATGCAGTGCTCAATCCAGTCAACATACGTTGGAGCGTGGCCGAGATCGTCTATTCGCTGGATGACTCGCAAACCGGCGTGTTGATTGTCGACGACAACTTCGTCGCCTTGGCCGGCAAGATCATCGAGACAGCCAAGACACTGCACACGGTGATCTATGCCGGCGACGGTGAAACCCCGACCGGCATGCTCAATTTTGAAGCACTGATTGCAGCAAGTGCCCCGGTGCAAGATGCGCGGCGCCAGGGTGATGCGCTGCTGGGCATCTTCTATACCGGCGGCACCACGGGTTTCCCCAAGGGCGTGATGCTCAGCCATACCAATATCTGTGCTTCTTCGATGGCCTTGGTCGCGTCGGGCTCGTGTCGCCCGCAGGAACGCTACCTGCATGTGATGCCAATGTTCCACCTGGCCGACTTTGCGGCGATGACTGCACTGTTCATCAGTGGCGGCACGCACCTGATCCTGCCGTCGTTCACCCCCCAGAAGGTGCTGGAAACCATCGCTGAGCAACGTGTCAGCGAAATACTGTTGGCACCCACCATGATCCAGATGCTGCTGGACTGGCGCAGTAGCCACCCGCAAGCCAGCGAGTTCGACCTGTCCTCACTGCAAACCATCAACTATGGCGCATCCCCTATCACGCCCGCATTGCTCGAACGCACGCGCGAGGCCTTCCCTGGCGCAGGTCTGCGCCAGGGTTATGGCATGACCGAGCTGGCGCCGATAGCGACACTCCTGCTCCCGGAGTATCACAGCGAGCAACACCACCACAGTGGCAAGATGTACTCCGCCGGGTTGCCAGCGTTCTGTGTGGAAGTGCGCATTGTCGATGCCGAGGATCGCGAAGTGCCGCGCGGCAGCATTGGCGAAATAATCGTGCGCGGCCCAAATGTCATGCTGGGCTACTGGAACAAGCCACAAGCCACCGCCGAAGCGATTCGTGACGGCTGGATGCACACCGGCGACGGCGGTTTCATGGATAAAGACGGTTTCGTACATGTCTGCGACCGTCTCAAGGACATGATCGTCAGTGGTGGTGAGAACATCTATAGTGCCGAAGTGGAAACCGCCATCGCCAGCCACCCGGCGGTGGCCCAGGTCGCGGTGATCGGCATCCCCTGCGACAAATGGGGCGAGACCGTGCACGCAGTGATCATCCGCAATCCGGAAAGGCGTGTGACCGACGAGGAGATCGTCAACCACTGCCGCGAACGTATCGCCGGCTACAAATGCCCGCGCAGTGTCGAGTTTCGTGACAGCCTGCCATTATCCAGCGTCGGCAAGGTGCTCAAGACTGACCTGCGTGCGCCGTTCTGGGAAGGCCGCAAGCGCGGCGTGGCCTGAGTGTCGGCCTCACCCACCACGCGGCTACGCGGTGGGTAGGCCAGCTGCATTGAAGTGCGCATGCTTTCGACCGAAAGCCGTTGTGCGTCTGTCATGTATGGACATGCCATTGGGGGATACCTCATAGTCTCCGGACACAAATTAGCGCAACGCCGATCAGACGCATTCCCCTCCAGTGGAGTGGGGAAAGCCTGTCATTTGGCCAGCCAATAAAAACGTAAGCCTCATGAAATCGACTTCCCTGCTTGTCTCCACCAAATTTGCCCCTCCTCGCATATCTGGCCAGGCAGTGCTGCGCGAAGTGTTAATGGCCCGCCTGCACGATGCACGCCGCCACCGACTCGTGCTGATTACCGCCAGCGCGGGTTTCGGCAAAACCACGTTGATGACGCAATGGCGGCTGGAGTTACTCAAGGCTGGCGAGGTGGTGTCGTGGCTGTCGCTGAACGCCGAGGACGATGCACCCGAAACCTTCTGTGCAGGGCTGATTACAGCGCTGCAGAAAATGGGGCTGGCGCTCGAGGACGATTTGCTGCTGCTCGACCCTGGCGACAATGACTGGCTTCAAGCGATCTGTGCGGCACTGATCAACTCGCTCGACCGCAACGGTGCCGAGCAATACCTGATGATCGATGACTTTCATCACATCAACAGCCCGACCATCCTCGCCCTGGTTCAGGCTTTGGTTGACAATGCGCCGGCGAATTTTCATCTGGTACTGGCCTCGCGGCTAGCCTCACCACTGTTGCTCGGCAGGCTGCGGGCGATAGGCGAATTGTGCGAGATCGAGAGCAGTGAGCTGACGTTCGCATTCTGTGAGTCTTACCACTTTCTCAAGAGCCATCTGGATGCTGCTATCGACCTCAATGCTGCCCATGTCATTCATGAACTGACCAACGGCTGGCCGATAGGCCTGCAACTGCTGTCCATCTCCATGAAGGTCAAGCCAGGCAAGCAACCCCGTCAGCAATTGCTCAGCAGTGCAAACCTCGGCGCCTACTTGTCCGAAGATGTTATCGGCGACCTCCCCGACGCGTTGTTCGAGTTCATGCAAAAGCTCTCGATCCTGCGCCGCTTCAATACGGAACTGGCCGCCCACGTCTGCGAAATCGATAACGCAGCAAAGCTGATCGCCACCCTTGAGGCACGCAATCTGTTCCTGTTTGCGGACGACCTGCAAGAACGCTACCAGTGGTACCGCTGGCACCCGATGTTCGCCGAGTTTCTTGGCCAGCGCCTGGCCGAAAGTCAGATCGACGTGAGCCGACTGCACCTGCGTGCGGCAGAGTGGTTTAACCACAAAAAACTGTACCCGGAGGCCATCCGCCACGCGCTGGTGAGCGAAGACTTCAATAGCGTGGTGCAAATCATCCAGAGCGCCGTGCCCACCGCCAGCAGCCTCAGCCATCTGGGTTTGTTTATGCGCTGGATCGACCAGGTACCGGCGGATTTGCTCGAGCGCCACCCACAGTTGGTGTTGATGAGTGCCTGGTTTGCCGCAATTACGGGGCATCTGGAGCGCGCCCGACAGCTCGTCAGTACGCTCAGCCCAGACCAGATGTCGCCTCTGCAGATGCGCTACATCGCATTACTCCACGCAGTTATCGCGGTTTTCCACGAGGACGTCGAAACGGTGCTGGCCCTGGTTCGGACCGTCGGCGACGGACCATTGCGCCACCCGTTCTTCGATTGTTTCCGTGTCGGCATAACAGTAGGTGCGCTAGCCTTTCTGGGACGCAGTAGCGAAGCACGAAGCGAATTCAATGCGCCGGGTGCCCGCTTCGTGCAAACCCACGACTCCGAAATGGCATTGCTCAATCGCGCCGGCATCGTTAATGTCGCCTGGCTTGAAGGCAATATGCTGGAAGCCGAACGTAGCTGTGCGAGTATTCTTGCCACGGCTGAAGCCGGCTACGGCCGTCGCTCGCTCAGCGCGAGTACGATGGCCACTATCATGGGCTCCGTGCTGTATGAGATTGACCGCATCGACGACGCCCGCGAAACTCTCGCCAACCGCCTGAACGTGCTGCACTTTTCCCTGCCCGAATACATGTACTGCGCCACGCTGACCCATGCACGGCTAGAGTGCCTGCAGGATAGCGCGCAGGCCGCCCTGGACTATCTGGTTACGCAGGAGGCGCACTTCCGAAACATGGGACGGGACCATGGCATCGCCCTGATGCTCGCCGAACAGGTCAGGGTCACATTGATGACCGGCGACTGGCGCCATGCTCACTCCCTGCAGACGACCCTTGATGACCTGGCGCGCACCCCTCAGAGCTCTGAGTCGCGCCAATTGATCATCCAGAGTACGGCCGCGCTATCACGTGCCCGCCTGTCTCTTGCCCGGCAGCAAGCTGAACAGGCCTTGGCAGACCTCGAGCCAGCGCATGCCATCGGTCAGCAATTAAACCGCGGCGCACTCCTGGTCAAGGCCGACATACTCAAGGCGTTCGCGCTCGATGAACTTGGCCGTGACGATGAAGCCAGCTGCAGCCTCGGCACTGCGATCGCCTCCGGGTACCGCCTGGGTCTGATGCGCACTTTCCTCGACGAAGGAGAGGCGCTGCACGAACTGCTGCTCAAACTCGAAAAACAGACCAACAAGGAGGTAGAACAGTACCGGCAAAAACTGCTGTCCCACTTGACCAAAGCCATGACAACGACCAACGCCAAGTCCTCTGAGAACAACACTGCTCATACACAAACCCTGACGCTGACCAAACGCGAGCAAGAAATCCTCGCGCTGGTCGAACAGTCGATGTCGAACAAACGCATCGCGTTGGCACTGAACATCAGCGTGCAGACGGTCAAGTGGAACCTCAAGAACATCTTCATCAAGCTCAGCGTATCGAGCCGATACGAGGCTATCATCGCTGCCCGCAAGATCATGTCATAACTTCGATCAAGTTTGAGTGGTCTGACGTAGCGTAGCTATCTGATGGCCGCTTTGGTTGACACGTCGCGCAGCAGAAAATGTGAAAGCGCCGGAATCAACACCAATGCCCCGACCATGTTCCAGACAAACATGAATGTCAGCAAAATCCCCATGTCGGCCTGGAACTTGATCGGTGACCAGGCCCAGGTGATGACGCCCGCCGCCAGCGTTATGCCCACCAGTGCGACCACCTTGCCAGTGAAGGCCACCGAGTTCTTATAAGCCTCGGTCAACGACAGGCCGGCGCGCTGCTGTGCGATCTGCACGCTGAGCAGGTACAACGCGTAGTCCACACCAATGCCCACGCCCAAAGCAATCACTGGCAGCGTGGCCACCTTCACGCCCATGCCCAACCAGACCATCAGGGCCTCGCAGAGAATCGATGTGAGCATCAGCGGCACCACTGCCACCACCACCGCTCGCCAGCTGCGAAAGGTAATGAAGCACAGCATGATCACCGCACCGTACACATAAAGCAGCATGGTCCGGTTGGCCTCGCGTACAACGATATTGGTTGCCGCTTCGATCCCGGCACTGCCGGCGGCGAGCATGAACTGGCGCTCATCATTGCTGTGTTCACGGGCGAAGGTCTCGGCGACTTGCACCACATGGTCCAGTGTCTCTGCCTTGTGGTCCGAGAGATAGGCCACGATGGGCATCATCGAACAATCGTTGTTGAACAGTTCTGGATTGTTTACCGAGGCCTGTTGCGCGCCGTAGTTCAATACATCCTGATTGCGCGCGATGGTCAGCATCTTCGGGTTGCCCTCATAGGAACCCGCCGTGATTTGTCGCACCGCATTGGCCAGCGACACTGTGGTCTGCACGCCCGGTTGCTGCTGCAGCAACCAACCCAGGCGATCGGCTTCCACCAGCGTTTCGTACTTCAGGCACCCTTCGCTGGGGGTCTTGAGCATGACCGCAAATTGATCGCTGGACAGCGAATAGTTTGCAGTGATGTAGGCGTTGTCGCGGTTGTAGCGTGAGTCAGCACGTAGTTCTGGCGCCCCAGGATCGAGGTCGCCGATCTTCAAATGGGTGCTGATCATGAAACCACCTACCGCCAGCAGACAGGCGATGGTGACCGCCACGGTGGCCCAGCTACGCTCGGTGAAGCGGTCGAGCAAGCTCCAGAGGTTGCCCAGGCCTTTGCCATGCAGTTCCTTGTCTTCCTGGCGCAAACTGCGGGCGGCGGCCTTACGACTCACGCCCCAGTAGGACAGCAGCACCGGCAATAGCACCAGGTTGGTAATGATCAATACGGCTACGCCGATACTGGCGGTAACCGCCAGGTCCTGGATCACCGGAATGTCGATCAGCATCAGCACGGCAAAGCCGACGGCATCGGCCAGCAACGCCGTGAGGCCGGCGAGGAACAGGCGGCGAAAGGTGTAGCGCGCAGCGATCAGCTTGTGGGTGCCGCGCCCGACATCCTGCATGATCCCGTTCATCTTCTGCGCACCATGGGACACGCCGATGGCAAACACCAGGAACGGCACGAGGATCGAGAACGGATCGAGCGCGTAGCCCAGCAATGTGACGAGCCCGAGCTGCCAGGCCACGGCGATCACCGAACACAGGATCACCAATGTCGTGCTGCGCACGCAGCGGGTGAAGAAGAAAATTATGGCTGTGGCGATCAGCGCGGCGGCGCCGAAGAACATCATGAACTGCGCCAGGCCATCGATCAGCTCGCCAACCAGCTTGGCAAAGCCAATCACATGGATCTTGATCGGGCCCTTGCCCTCCTCGTCCTGCCCATGTGCATTGGTTTCGCCTGCGAACTCGTACTTGTGGCGCAGCTGTTCTTCGAGCATGGTCGAAAAGGCGTGGTAATCGATGGCTTTGCCTGTGACCGGGTTTTTCTCCAGCAATGGCACGAAGATCATGCTCGACTTGAAGTTGTTACCCACCAGGCTGCCGACGATCCCCGAGCGAGCGATGTTCAACCGCAATTGCTCGACGCCCTTGGGCGAGCCGTCATAGGCGTCCGGCATTACCGGACCACCCTGGAAACCCTCCTCGGTCACTTCGGTCCAGCGCACTGCAGGCGTCCACAACGACTTCATCCAGGCCCGGTCCACGCCCGGGGTGATGAGCAGGGTGTCGTTGACCTGTTTGAGCACCTCGAGGTAGTGCGGATCAAAGATGTCGCCTTCGCTGTTTTCCACCACCACCCGCACCGCGTTGCCCAGCCCACGCAGGGACTGGCGGTTCTCCAGGTAGTTCCGGATGAACGGTTGGCTTTGCGGCAGCATCTTCTCGAAGCTGGCGGTGAGCGTCAGCCGAGTCGCCGCGAAATAGCCCAGCAAGAGGGTCACGGTCAGGCAGGTCAGCACTACCAGCAGGCGGTTGTTGAAGATCAGGCGTTCAAGCAAGTTGCCGGAGCGTGCATCGAAGCCCCTGAGCTCCTTGACCATCGGCATCGTATTGCGTTCGTAGTGACCCATATCGTTTCTTGTCTCTTTTGTTATACGCAAGTGGGTTTACTCGAGGGGCAACTGACGCAGGCCGCGTGCGCCGGCCAGCACCAGCGAACCCACCGCCGATATCTGCGCGGCAGCGACCGGCGCCAGGCCATTTTGTGGTTGCAGTTTGAAGCTGGCCCCGTCGTCGTTGCTGACCAGCACATGGCCGGCCTGGCTGAGCAGGATGATCCGCCCGTCCGCTGTAACTGTGCTCGCGGCAATGCTCAAGGGCAGGCCGAGTTCGACCTTGCTCCAGTTGGCACCCGCATCGACGCTGCGATAGACCGTGCCGCGCAGGCCGAACACCAGCACCGCTCCGGGTTTGCCGGTGATGCCGAAGAAGGTGCCCTTGTAGGGCAAAGGGGTTGCGTCGAAGCGTTGCGTCGCCGGGTCGAGCTTGAGCACCAGGCCTTGTTCGCCAACGATGAACAAATCGTTGCCGACCGGGCGCAATGCATAGAGGTTCAGTGCACTCGGGTTGTCCGTGCGGTCCAGCCAGGGAATCCAGCTTTGGCCACCGTCTTCGGTGCGGAAAATCAGGTTAAAGGCCCCGACGATGTAACCTACCCGATCGTTCTCGAACCACACATCGAGGAATGGTTTGTCTGCACCCTCCTCGCTCATGCGCTGGGCTTCAGCAATCCGCGCTTGCAAGTTGGTGTCCTCGGGCTGCGCGGCAGCCGGTCGCTGGTAGTGCGCGAGCATGCTCGGACCGACCTGGCGGCCATCGAACTGACGACTCCAGGATTGGCCAGCATCGCTGCTGTGCAATACCACGCCATCGTGGCCAACGGCCCAGCCCTGGCGGTGGCTCGGAAAGTACACGGCAACCAGATCGGAGCTGACCGGCACACGGGCTTGCTGCCAATGCTCGCCCGCATCGTCAGAGTAAAAAATGTGGCCACGCTGGCCAACCGCAACCAGGCGCGGACCGGCAGTCGCCAACCCGGTGAAAATCCCCTGCACTGCTTTTTCGGCCTGGATCGCGGGTTGATCGAGGGTATCGGCAAATTCCGCCGCTACGACGGCTCTGGTAAAGGGCAGCACCAATGCCGCGACGAGTGCCGTGAGCACTATCCACCTAAACATAGTCATATGTGTTTCCCGGAAAAAGGCCACCGGGAGGCGTACCGCCCTCCCGATGGCTAACACCGCTTTGGAGTTCGGTCAGCGGATGCCCGCGCCGGCCAGCGACTCCGGCACCCACTGGGCCTTGGAAAGAGGCTCGATGTATTTGAGGCCGCCATAAGGGCCATAGACGCCGTTGATGTTGTAAACGCCGGAGACAAAGTCATAGAGCATGTGGTTGAAGGAGTCCGGCGCCTGCACGTCATAGCTTTGGGTCAGGTGGGCAAAGCCCCCGCGGTAAAGCTGACCACGGGCGTCGTACTCGTCGGAGGCCACGGCGATCCAACTGTCTTCATCGAGGTAAAAGTTGCGCTTGCTATAGATATGGCGCTTACCGGGTTTGAGCGTGGCCTCGACGACCCAGACACGGTGCAGTTCCCAGCGCATCAGATCGGGGTTGACGTGGTGCGGTGTGGTCACGTCGGCTGTTTTCTCGTGGTAGCTCAGCTTGTAGGTGTTGTACGGGACGTACATCTCCTTCTTGCCGACCAGCTTGAAGTCGTAGCGGTCCAACGCGCCATTGAACAGGAAAGCATCGTCGTAGGTAGCCGCCCCCATCGTGCCCGGGTTGGGCGTATCGTAGGCCAGGTCCGGCGCCAACTTGACCCGGCGTTGCCCCGGTAAGTACTGCCAGGCGCGGCGCGGTTGTTTCATCGGGTTGACCGCATCCATGGCCAACACGGCTTCACCCGCGCGGCGGGCGGGACCGGTGTACTGCAGCTTGATCTTGTAGAAAATTTCGTCAGCGGCGACCGTACCGACCGGACGATTCGGCGCGTACAACGGGTATTCCACATTGACGTTGCCAGTGCTACTCAGCGCAGCGACGCCGGAGGAGTCGACGTTCCAGGAGTCATACTTGGTATTGAAACCGACGCCCTGATAACGCAAAAGATGGTTCCACATCGCTTCATTGCCATCGACCGGGATCGGAAATGGCACGCCCGGCAAGGTATTTTCCAGTGCAAGACCGCCCTCGGAGGTCTTTGCGTTTACTGCGTTTTTCGCGGTGTTTTCCAGCACCTGCTGTGACATCGCCACGGTACGGTGGGTTGGGTAGACATCGACGCGATAAGACGGGTAACGCTTGAGCAATTCCTGGGTCGAAGCCGTCAACTTGCCGGCGTACTGGGCGGCATTTTTGCCATCGATTACCAACGTCGGTTTTTCCCCATCGAAGGGGTCTGGACGAAAGGAGCTGCCTTTCTGGAAGCTGACCGGCGCCGTGGTGAGACCGCCGGTGTAGGCCGGGATGGTGCCGTCGGCATTGCCGGCTTTTTCGGCGCCGACTGGCGTCAGGGTGGTACCGAGCTTGGCAGCCTGGTCCGGGGATACGGCCGCATGGGCGGCACTTGCGACGGCCAGCGCAAGAGTGGTGGCCAGTAAGGTTTTGACAAATTTCATGGGTGTCTCCTGTTGCTGGGCAACGGTTCGATCAGATAGTCGTTTTGAAGGTAAAGGTGACCATGCCGCGATCTTTGAGCTGGGACGGAGGGCCGCCAAAGGCGGTAGCTTGCCCTGGGGTGCAGTTGTATTGCCCATTGGCACCCGGTGTTGCGCCGTCGCCTGGGTTACCAGCGCTGCCTGCCGAGTTGCAGGTATCGAACGGACCGAAGTTGTCCACGTACTTCAGGTCGAAGCGGTACTGGTTGCGGACATCCATGCCAATGCCGACCGAATAGCTGCCGGCGTTCTCGTTGCCGCCCAGCTGCACGGCAGAGTTACCGTTGAGGCCGACGTTATAGGTGGCCGGCATCGACATATCGATACCGGGAAAGACCTGGTACCAGGTCGGGTTGAAGTTGACGCCCAGGATGTAGTTGTCCTTGGTGACCTTGTCGACGCCGTGGTAGAAGTCCCCGCCCTTGAACAACTGCTTGTTGTCGGTCACGTCCAGCCAGCGGCTGTAACCGAGTTCAACCAACAGCGACGCGCTGTCCCAGACCGGCGTGTCGGCGAAGGTGGTCAGACCGTTGAGCACTGCGTGCACGGTATTGCCGCGAGCTACGCCGTTATCGCCATTGAAGCTCCTGATGAAGCCTGGCAAGCCGGCGGCCGCAGCTACTGGGCTGACGGTGCCCGCGACGCTGGCCAAAGGCATGTTCTCGCGGTAGTTCAGGTCGAAACCGACGCTGACACCGGCAATGTTCTTGGACAGGCTGATACCGTAGATATCGATGTCGTCGACGTAGAACTGGTTGTAGCTGCCGATGTTGCCGGAGACCAGCTGTGCCGGGCCGATAGCGGTCGGTTGCAGGACCACGTTCGGCAAGATGTCGGAGGTGTTGCGGTAGTAGAAGCCGAGGGTGCCATCCAGCCATTCCGGGCTCCACTTGGCCATCAGGCCGAAGTCGCCATGCTTATCCGGGGTGAAGGTATGGCCATTGGTCAGGCGCAGGTACTGGTTGGCACCGATCGGTCCCGGGCGCCCGAAGAACGGGTTGAGGCCGCCGATCAGCGACAGGTTGTGCCCGCCGTTCTGGATGCCGTCGTTGAAGCCCAGGTAGGTGCCGGACTCGGGCAGGCGCGAGGCGTCCCAATCGAGGAAATACTGTGCACCCAGGGTCAGTTGCGGGTTGACCGTCAAGCTGGTGGACAGCTGGTTGCGCGGGATGAACAGCTCCTTGGCTTCGGTGCCTGGCACTGCCAGCGCCTTGGTGAGGTTCAAGCCCGACTGTCCGTAGCTGTTTCCATGGGCGAAGGCCAGGATGCTTTCGCCCCAGTACTGGGTGTGCTTGCCGAGCTTGGCGCTGAGCATCGACTCTTCACCGATTTCCGTACCGCCGAAGACGAAGGCATCGAGGATCTCGGCCGACGGGCCGTTGTAATAGCGTTCGACGTAACCACTCACGTGGCGGGAGTCCGGTACTCCATTGTTGAGCTGGTTGGTCGCCGCATTGTCGCTGCCGACATTGTCATAGGCATGGTCGTACCAGCTGTTGGCACTGACCCGAAATCCGTATTTCTGCTTGTAGACCCAATCCAGTTCGGAGAGCACATCCAGGCGCTGGGCCACCGCACTGCCCGAAGAGAAGTTGCGGTCGCCATCATTGTTGTTCCAGGCATTGGTCAACTTGGAGTTGGCGCTCTCCACCCTCTGCGCATAGTTGAACTTGAAGGTGTTGTCGAAACGGACCGTCAGGTCCTCGTTACCCGTGTCGAACTCGAAGGCTTGCACAGGTGTCATTCCCAGCCCGGCCAGAATCGCTGATGCCAGGAGCCCTCGACGCAGATGGGGTGGGCAGATCTTATTATTGTTATTCATCAAACGTACTTGCCTCTCGGTGGTTTCACGAATGCGACCTGCAGATGAGGTGGCGCATACCGGATCGGTCGAGAGTGTTGTATCGCGGGCAGGAACCGGGTGCCGGTCAATAGCGCCAAATCACCGGTCAACACAATGCAGCGTTCCCTGTAGCAGCTGCCGCAGGCTGCGTCTGCACGCGTTAGTGGGCGCAGAATCTCAAGAACGCCAGGGAGCCCCTGCGGGATTCCAACGCAGCCTGACGGCAGCGGCTACAGGTGCGCGCCGCTATTTCTAGGCCTGCTGGCGAAAGTCCGTCGGCGAAAGCCCCGTCCAGCGCTTGAACGCCCGAGTGAAGTTGCTGGTATCGCTGAAACCAAGCAAAAAGGTGACCTCGGTCACCGGCCGCGAAGCCTGGCGCAGGTAACTACAGGCCAGCTCCTTGCGTGTGTCGTCGAGCAGTTGTTGGAAGTGGGTGCCGCGTTGCGACAGTTTGAGCTGCAGCTTGGTCGGGCTCATGCATAACGCGCTCGCCACCCGGTCGCGGGTGCAATCGCCATTGGGCAAGAATTCGATGATCTTCTGGGTCACGCCGGTGATCACATCGCTTTTGTCCAGCTTCGCCAGATAACCGATGATGATGTTGTCGTTGACCTGCGCCAGTTCCGGACAATCGCCAGTGAGCAATTGGGTCATGTCCCGCTTGGCGAAGACCACCAGGCCATTGGCTTGGGAAAAAATCACGGGGATACGAAACAACGCTTCATAAGGCATGCCTCCCTCATGAGGCATGGCCCGATGAAGCTCCAGGCGCAAGGGGTTGAATTCAGGCTTGTACAGCAGGCGCATGCTATACAGCAGAAACCCGAAAAAGGCATCTTCAGTCTCGCCACTGATATCAGCCAGGTAGTCTACGCGCAGCAGGACCTTGTCATCCTCCTCCAGGACGCTGACCTTGGCCACTTGCGAGACCAGCCGGAAATAACGCTCCAGACGCCGGCAATAATCCATCAACGTACTGCTGGCAACCAGTGCATAGCCCAGTGCGTGGAGGTGGGAAAGGTGGATGTATTTGGAGACGAGCAGGCCGAAATACGGGTTATTCGTCTCGTCCACACACGCTCGGTACAACCGGGTCATGGTGGTAGTTGGCAGGCGCGCCAACGGATCGCTGGACGTGACCTTCGGGATGCCAAAAGCTCGAAAAATCCGCGAACTGTCGACGCCGCTGGCCTCCAGCGCCCTGGCAATCGCCACGGTGTAGCTGCTGATGGTCGTGGGTTCCAGCGCATCGTCACGCCTTGACGATTCGGCACCGAAGGACGTATCCACTTTCAATCCTGACCTCCCTCTACTAAGTGCGAGTTCAAATACTCCCCCCGTCGATCTGTCCGGTCAATGACTGCGACGGGGGTTACCCGGCCGATCCCCATTGCGGATCGGCCCTCCGTGCTGCAGCGACCTGCGATTTGATTCATTTGACCGGTGCTGCCCGACGCTTGTCCTGACAATGGGAGCGACGCCCACCTCGAAGGTCAACCATGAAACCATCGCGCTTGATTACCTCGCGTAACTTACTTGTTCTTGCCGTCATCACCGAATTCGCGACTGGGCTTGCGCTTTTATTCGACCCAGGGCTGCTCGGTGCCTGGTTACTTGTTATCGACACCAGTGAGCTGACCTACCTGTTTGCACGGTGTTTCGGCCTGGCCCTGCTTGCGCTCGCGTTGGCGTGCTGGCCAGGCCAAGGCAACACCGGCGCGGTCCGGGGCATGCTGTTCTACAACGCTGCCATCGCATTCTATCTGGTCTATCTCGGACTGTTCGTAAGCCACAGTCTGCTGTTGTGGCCGGCGGTGGCATTTCACCTGTTGATGAGCGTTTTGTTGGGCCATTCATATCATTCGAAGGAGCAATAGCATGGGAGTTCTTGACGGCATTCGTATCGTCGAAATCGCCGGGATCGGGCCGGGGCCGTTCTGCGGCATGTTGCTGGCCGACATGGGCGCCGAAGTGATTCTGGTGGAGCGTGCCGCCGGCAAAGGTGCCGACATGCTCAATCTGGGCAAGCACAGCATCGTCAATCGCGGCAAACAATCGATTGCCCTGGACCTCAAAGACCCGGCGGCAATTGAAGCGGTGCTGCGCCTGATCGAGGGCGCCGATGCACTGATCGAAGGCATGCGTCCAGGTGTCATGGAGCGTCTGGGGCTGGGTCCCGAGGTCTGCCTGGCGCGCAATCCGCGCCTGGTCTACGGACGCATGACCGGCTGGGGGCAGCAAGGACCATTGGCCCATGCCGCCGGCCATGACCTGAACTACATCGCCCTGTCCGGAGCCTTATGGTTCAGCGGCGAAGCGGGCGAGCCTCCGATGGCCCCGCCGACCCTGGTGGGCGACCTGGGGGGTGGTGCACTGTATCTAGCGATGGGTATTCTGGCCGGGATTATTAACTGCAGCACCAGTGGCGTGGGCCAGGTGGTGGATGCCGCCATCGTCGATGGCAGCGCCAACCTGATGAACCTGTTGCTGTCTGCACACGCCGCCGGTCAGCAACCCCTGCAACGCGGTCGCGGGTTACTGGACGGCGCCCACTGGGCGCGCACCTATGCCTGTGCCGATGGTCTTTTTGTCAGCGTGCAAGCGCTCGAACCGCAGTTCAACACCTTGCTGTTCAACAAACTAGGCCTGGGCGACGACCAGGATTTCAAGAAGCCCTATGACGCTCGCCTATGGGGCGCGTTGCGCGAGCGACTGGCGGCCGTGTTTGCCAGCCAGCCACGCCAGCACTGGGTGGATTTGCTCGAAGGCAGCGATGCCTGTTTCGCCCCGGTATTGACGCCAGCCGAAGCGCTCACTCACCCGCATATGGCCGCTCGCAATGTGTATTCTCGACGTGATGGCGTGTTGCAGGCGGCCCCGGCGCCGCGCTTCTCAGCCACCCCATCAGGCATTGGCACTGTCCCCACGCGCGGCGAACACAGTGCTCAGGTGTTGCGTGAAGCAGGCTTGAGCGAGGATCAGATTCAACAATTGATATAGAAAGCCGAACCGACAGGCCAACCCGGCCTGTCGGTTATTTTTTCAGCAGCACTGCGAGAAGACTCTCGTCAATCATGTTCAAGCGCCTGATCACGAAGCACGCTCGCTGCGACGGCGACGCCATACCACCAAGGCGCCGGCCAGCAGAAGCAACCCCGCCAGAGCTGGCGGCCATGCTGCCTTGAGTTTGGGAATCAACACATGCTTGAGTGCGTACAGTTGCCCCTGGCGCTTGTAGTCATAACCAACGGGCATCGGTAGAACGTTGTTGGCCCGGGCATATTCGGCGTAATCGACCTGCATGCTGACGAAACGCTCCGGCATCTGCTGCTGCAAATCGAATACTTCGCCGGGGTCGGTCTTGAGGTTGTACAGGTGCCACTGGCCATCCCCTACAGGCTCGATGTTTTTCACCAGCTTGTAATCGCCCTTGAACAGGGCGGCGCTGCCGGACAGTTCATAACCGATCGCCTTCTGCGGTGAATGCACCAACTCGCTCTTGCCTTGCAGCACCGGCACCAGGCTGCTGCCGATCAGCGGTTCAACGGCTTTGCCCCGGTAAAGCCCTTCGTGGGCCTTGACTCCGGCCGCCTCGAGCAGGGTCGGGACGATGTCGGTGACATGGGTAAAGGCCCTGGTTATCTGGTTGGCCTGAATGCCGGGTACGCCGGATATGATCAGCGGTGTACGCAGCCCCCCCTCGCCAGCGAAGAATTTATAACCGCTTAGAGGCGCTGCCGCCGCACTGGCCCAGCTCGGACCGATGCTGGAGAACGCGCCCTTGCCGCCCAGACGGTCGATGTCGCGGGAATAGTTGAACTGCAGCCACAGCTTGATGGCGGTAATATCGTAGGGATCGGTGGGCTCACTGCCATTGTCGGAGAGGAACACGAACAGGGTGTTGTCATATTCGCCCGTCGCCTTCAAGTGGGCGATAAGCCGGCCGACTTCCCGGTCCATGGTTTCGGCCATGCCGGCATACACTTCCATGCGCCGCGCTTCGTAGCGCTTCTGTTCATCTCTCAAGGCGTTCCAATCGCCGGTACTGGCCATTGTGACCATGCCGGACCCCTCGGGAATCAGGCCCAGCTCGATCGCACGGGCATGGCGCGCTTTGCGCAATGCGTCCCAGCCATCTTTATAAATGCCCTGATACTTGTCTACAACCTCCCTGGGGGCCTGGATCGGCACGTGATTGGCTTGAAACCCGAGGTAGGCAAAGAAGGGTTGCTGATCATGGCTGTCCGCCGCAATGTAATCGATGGCCCGATCAACGATAAAGGTTGATGAGTAGTAATCCTGGGGTAGATGCGCCGGTTGGCCGTTCTCGAACCAGGCGGCCTTGTCGTAAAGCGGTGCATAGGGCCGTTCCTGCCAGTTGTCCGAACCGCTGTCAGCCTGAATGAAAGAACGCTCGAAACCACGGTTGTTCGGCAAGGTGCCTGCGGTTTTGCCCAGATGCCATTTGCCGGTGATGTAGGTGTGATAACCACTGTCTTTGAGCAGGCTCGCCACGGTAATAACACGGTCATTGAGCACGCCGTCATAGCCGGGCTTGCCCAAGTGCTCTGCCGGCATTGTTTCCGGCATATTGCCGACGCCATTGCGATGATTGTCGACGCCAGTCAGCAGCATCGAGCGGGTCGGTGAACAGGAGGCCGCGGCATGAAAATCGGCGAAGCGCACGCCTTCCTTCGCCAAGGAGTCGATATTCGGCGTAGCGATTTCACTGCCGAACGAGCCGACATCGCTATAACCCCAATCGTCGGCCACTAACACGATGATGTTCGGCCGCTTTTGCGCCACTGCAGCCAGGCTCGTCGTACTTAAGGTTGCGCAAAGGCTGACGACGAAAAGATGACTCAATCGATTCATGCTCGGCTCCGTTGCTGCTTTTTTGCTGGTGCTTTCAGGAGGGCACCCATCACCCGCCGCAATAGACTCCCGTACGGAGGCCGCAGCAGGCCCATGACGTCGAACCACGCCGGCTTAAACACCGATCGCTGCAGGCTGAAGGCCTTGAAGCCTTCACCTCCTCGATAACGGCCGAAGCCGGAATTGCCGCAGCCGCCAAACGGCAAGTCGCTCTGGAAAATATGCTGCATGACTTCATTGATACAGACCCCACCCGACCAGGTATGTCGCAGTACTTTTCTGGCTTCTACGCGATCGTCACCGAAGTAATACAACGCCAGGGGTCTGGGCCGCGCATTGATATAGGCAATGGCCTCATCGATGGTTCGATAGCTACAGATCGGTAGCAGCGGCCCGAAGAGCTCCTCCTGCATCACCAATGCCTGCTCGGGCGGATCTACCAGCAGGGTCGGGGCAATCTTGCGAACTGCACCGAGGTCTTCGTGGGCGGGATTGACCTCGATACGTCGAACCCCAAGCGCTTCGGCATCCTGCAGATAGCGTTGCAAACGGTCATATTGCCGTTGGGAGGCAATGGCGGTGTAGTCAAGATTGCAGCGCAAGGTCGGGAACATACGTTGCAGCTCGGTTTGCATGCTGGTCAGCAAGTGCTCGCGGTCGTCCTCATGCACCAGCACGTAGTCGGGCGCAATGCACGCCTGCCCGCTGTTGACAACCTTCCCGCCCCAAATTCGCCGTGCGGCGTTGTCCAGGTCGGCACCACGGCCAATGATGGTCGGGGACTTGCCGCCCAGTTCCAGGGTTAGTGGGGTCAGGTTCTCGGCCGCTGCCGCCATCACCAGTTTGCCTACCCGCGGG
This sequence comes from Pseudomonas laurylsulfatiphila, assembly GCF_002934665.1. Taxonomy (GTDB): domain Bacteria; phylum Pseudomonadota; class Gammaproteobacteria; order Pseudomonadales; family Pseudomonadaceae; genus Aquipseudomonas; species Aquipseudomonas laurylsulfatiphila. Next base: position 79,509 of record NZ_NIRS01000004.1, read on the forward strand.
CTGCCGGTGAAGACGATGTGGTCCAGCGGCAAACCAGAGAACGCTGCGCCGACCTTCGCACCACCGACGAAAGCTGCCACTTCGGTCTCGTCAAAGACCCCTGCCAGCAACTCGATCAGCAAGGCCGCGGTCGCTGGGGTGAACTCCGACAACATGATCATCGCCCGATTGCCTGCCGCCAAGGCTTCTGCCAGTGGCCCGAGGGCGATGGCCACCGGGAAATTCCACGGCACCATGATGCCGATGCTGCCCAGCGGCTGAAAATAAATCTCAGCCTTGGCCCCCAGAAGCCCTGCGCCCATTTCCGGGCTACGCCGCTGGGGCTTCATCCACTTGCGCAGGTGCTTGCGAGCGTATTTGAACCCGGCGACCGACAGCAGCACGTCGCTCATCAGCGATTGATCATGGGAGCGCCAGGAAAAGTCGCTGGCCAAAGCCCTGCACAACCGCTGCTGGTTCTCTAACAGCAACTGAATGACCCGGTCGATGCGGTCGATACGCAATGCGGTCGAAGGCGGCCCTTCTGTCATAGAAGCCACTTGTTGTCGCTTCAGGACATCGCGCATGCGCGCAATGGTCACGTCTTCATCGAGTGGTTGGTTGCTGGTCATCGCGTTCCTTGGGTGCTGACTGTTGGGGGAAATACGCCTTGCGATGGTGCGGATGAACAGCAAATAGCGCCGGTCATCTCAACCCTTTCATCGGTCTGCAGAGCAGACCTCGAATTGACCCTGACGTTTCTGCCAACGCAAAACCCATTGCGCGGATCAACGCTTTGGTGGCAATGACCTGCTGGCTCAACAGTGCATTCCTACTATCTGCGTCATCAACGGCGAACCCCACGGCCCGCTGTGCCGCCAACAACAAAAGAGGGCTGCCATGAGCGAAGATACTTTGCTGAAATCGATGGCCCCAAGGACCCATATTCGTCAGGGCGTCGAACTGGGTTTCGCCGTCGGCCTGCGCCTGATGCGCACCTTGTGCGGCCCGAAGTGGGCGCCGAACGTCTTGCTGATCCAGACTACACCCGCCTCACCCCTCAGCACCTACAAGAAGTTGCCGGGCGTGCTGCCCAGATTCAACGCCGCCGAAAACACCATCGTCTTCGCTGCGGACTGGCTGACACGGCCCGTGTCGGATAGCGATCCCGAGCTGCGTCGACTGATGCAGCAACAGCTGCAAAGCCTGGACAATGTGTACCGCGACGAGATTCCCGATTGGGTCACGCAACTGATACGCGGCCTGCTGGCCCAGGGCGACGCCACTCTCTACATCATTGCCTCGCACCTGGGGTTGGGCGCGCGTACCCTGCAACAGGCTTTGCAATAACGAAGGGACCAGTTTCCAGGCGCTGCTCGACGCGGCGCGCCGCCAACAGACCGAGCATTATCTGCGTGAGTCGGACCGGCAAATGTCCCAAATGGCCGCCCTACTGGGCTATGTCGAGCTCAGTTCATTCTCGCGTGCCTTCAGCCGCTGGTTCGGCTGCAGTCCACGGCAGTGGCTGAGCGCGCAGGGCCCGACCCCGCGCCGCTGGCGTATGCGTGGACGCGGATAACGCAGAGATTCGAATTCTGGTACCTGTTGCAATCCGAAGTTTTCCAGATCATCCGTACCAGCAAATCTATGCAGGTATTAAAAGCGCCATCGGCGGCAACCGAACATCGGGATTACTCGAGTGGTCCGCGCGCGGCGTGCAGCCAATCCAGGCTGTATAGCTCGCTCTTGGCATCCCCTAAGCGGGGTCAGCTGCTGGGGCCACCGTAGACCGTCGCGGGACCGATTTTTTCGGGTATTCGATTTCGTCGCGGTGGCCTTGTTCCTGAGGCGCAACTGAGCGTCCAGGGTATCGGCGCGGACTTGTTGCATTGCCGCCACCAGCTGCGCCTGGCTCAACTCGTCCTGCTTGACCTCCAGACGACGCTGTAGCTGCTCAAGCTGTAGCATCATTGCTTTCAGCTGGCGTGCACCCGCCTTGGTCTCTTCCCGGACGCGATCCACCTCGCGATGCGCGCGGTCTTTGACGGCGCGCTGGTAGATGTCGGCTGCTTCACGCTCCTGCTGCGTTTTCACCGTCAACGCTTGCATCTGTGTCTGCAGCGCTTGCTGTTGCGCCTGCGCGCGTTCGACCGCTAGCCCTCACGTTGACGCTGGACATCCTCCAGTTGCGCCGTCGCTATCGCACTGGCCAACAAAACGGCACGCATGGCTTGAGCGATGCTGCGCGACGGCACTGATTACCAACTGGGTCGGGCAGCGGTCTGACCCATTCATCCCGGGATGAAGATTGGGAGCTGACGCGCGAATCTCTATCATGGCCCTGCACTAAAACGATGCCGCAGTAAAAGGCCGAATATACGTGTGCAGTCGGCACGGGCGCCAAAGCAAAGGAGGCTTGCAACAAGGAGGAGTCTATATACGGACATTCTCCGGTCTACTCCGCCCTTCAAATACGGTCAAGCTCTTCAGGCGTTGCTATAAATAGCAAGGTCCTGGCTACGGCATGGGCACCACGGTGTAATAAACACCGTTGGCGCCATAGGCGGGTCGCACCCAAGAGTTGCCGCATTGGTAATACGTGCCATGCGAGACGGCTCTCAAACCACATCCTGAAGGAAGGGTGACAAATGTCGCTCCCATAGGCATTGTCGGTGGGGCGTAAGCCACCATGCCCGCGTTATAGCCTGCTCCGTAAGCGTTATTGTTGGCACTCTGGTTTGCCGCAGTCGCGACAGCGGCCCCCACCACCACACCTGCTGTAGCCGCGGCTGCCGGATTAACCCCGTCGTTATAACCACAGTTGTAGCAACCACTACTGGCAATGACAGTGGTGGGCGGATGATAGTAGGCAGTCCCGTACGGGACCGGATGATAAACATTTGCACCATAGACAGGCGGACGGTAAATGGTCGTGCCATAACCATCCGCGTGATAGCCGCTGGCTGTAGCGCCATATTCCCCCTCGGCATGCCAGGCACCTTCTCCACCCGAAGCCGTTCCACCTTCCGCGCCAGTACCGTGCCAGGATCCCTCGCCACCAGAGGCTGTCCCGCCACTCTCGGTCTGACCGCTCCAGCTGCCTTCGCCACCGGACGCCGAGCCACCGCGATAGCCTGATCCGCTCCAGCTACCCTCACCACCCGAAGCCGAACCGCCGCGATTACTTTCGCCACTCCAACTGCCATCGCCGCCCGAAGCCGAGCCAAATTCACCAGAATGACTCCATGCGCCCCCCCTCCGGAAGTGCGCCCAAAGCCGGAAGCGTGCGACCAAGCCGCCGCCTCGTTACAGGTGAGTACCGCGACAAACAGGCCAGCGAATTTCAAGGTAGATCTGTTCATGCTTCAGTCTCCTTGTTCAGGGTTTTGCCCCTTGCGGAGCACGAAGATCGGGCGGCGGGGCAAACTGAATGCGGTGTGCCGTTTTGATATGGTCGGGCTTGAAGAAATCCGCAGACATCGCCGATTCAAGTTTCCAGTCACTGAAATCGACCTGATGCCGGGATCGAGTCGGATCATCGAGATATACGGCGCGCAAACGGCGTGGCAGCTTGTCCTGCGCACCGATCCACGCCTGGACGAACACGCTGTCGCTGGTGTAAGCGATCACATCAGTGGTGGTATCACCGACCACCGTGCTTTGGCCGATGTAAAACGCCACACGCATATCCCGAGACAAATCCTGGTAGGGGTTGGTGACGATTACGTCAGTAAACGGAAAGTAGATCGCCGCCCGCCGGTACGCGGCCTCAAGGGTCGCATCAATGGTAGGTGGCGCATCGGCCTGCGCTAGCAGGTTATTTTTGCGCTCAAAGGCATAAGCTTTCTTACCGTCGTAGTAAAACTCGGTGGCCGAACCATCGCCCGACGTCAACACGCGAAGGTGATCTGGCCGTTGCACGTTGACCAGGTCCACCGTGCCATAGGCCAGGGGAGGTCCTAGCCGACTGGGCTTTTCGTAGGTTGTGACGGCCTTGAAACTCATGCCCTGCGTGGACGCTAACCTGGCGCTCATGGCCTTGAGGATTTCCATCGCCTTGGGCTCTAACTGCGCCGGTGGACCATCTGCGGCATACAACGGGGTGGTGAATACGCCCAGGACTAAACCGAGAGAGAACAACCGCACATGCTGTTGGAAGGCTCGCATCGTTTTGTCTCCGCGGAGTCAGGTCGAGTCTTAGAGCTTAGCTATGGATCAGAGACGTGACTATTTTCGACGCCCTACTGTCGTGGATGTTTCGTGCAAGCTCATCGGAAAACAACAGCGTAAACACCGCACGAAATCTCCAGCCACGTGCACTGTCCTCGGGATCGTCAGCCCATTAACGACGCCCAACCTGAACAATTAGCGGCAGGACTGCCAAATTGAGCTGCTGAGTCAACGTGACGCTGCCGGGTAAACGCCTCTGTGGTTTCAGCATCAGCAAAGTGTAATTTCATAATCACTGCCAACAAATAGAAAAATAAAACTCAAGTTTTGAATAAATGCAGCATCTTTTCAGATGATTATTTCTGGATAGTTCACAGTTTGTACCTACGCTCTTCGTGGGGATCCAATTTTCAAGAGCGGCCGGGGGGGCTTCTCTCTAGTGAGTTAACACATGTAGATAGGATCTCGACATGAACCGGACAACCTTATCCACGATGTTCGCGGTACCTCTGTTGTTATCTGCAATGGCGTTACCCGCCCTGACCCTGGCCGCCGACAAGGCCCCCAACATCCTGGTGATCATGGGCGATGATATCGGCTGGTCGAATATCGGCGTCTACAACCAGGGCATGATGGCTGGCAGAACCCCCAACCTCGACCAACTGGCGAATGAAGGCATGCGTTTCACCGACTATTACGCCGAAGCCAGTTGCACCGCCGGACGCGCCAATTTCATCACCGGCGAACTGCCGATTCGCACGGGCATGACCACCGTCGGCCAGGCCGGCTCGCCCGTAGGCATTCCCGCCGAAGCCGTCACCATCGCGACCGCACTCAAGGCCATGGGTTATGCCACCGGCCAGTTTGGCAAGAACCACTTGGGCGACCTCAACCAGTTCCTGCCCACCGTCCACGGTTTCGACGAATTCTTCGGCTACCTCTATCACCTCGATGCCATGGAAGACCCGGCACACCCCAATTATCCGAAGGAGCTGCTGGACAGCGTCGGCCCACGCAACATGGTCCACAGCTGGGCCTCCTCCACCGATGACACGACCGTGATGCCGCGCTGGGGCAAGGTGGGCAAGCAGAAAATCGAAGACGCCGGCACGCTCTATCCGGAGCGAATGAAAACCGTCGACGAGGAGATTCGCGACAAGGCCTTCTCGTTCATCGACAAGGCCAAGCAGGACAACAAACCGTTCTTCGTCTGGCTCAACCCGACCCGCATGCACATCGTCACGCACCTATCCGACAAGTACCAGGCCATGCGCAACTCGCAGAATGGCTGGTCGGAACAGGAAGCCGGCATGGCGCAGCTCGATGACATCGTCGGCGATGTCCTGGCGAAGCTGAAGAAAGACGGCATGGACGACAACACCATCGTCATTTTCACCACCGACAATGGAGCGGAAAACTTCACCTGGCCCGATGGCGGCACCACCCCGTTCGCCATGGGCAAGGGCACGGTCATGGAAGGTGGCTTTCGCGTGCCGGCAATCATTCGCTGGCCGGGCAAGGTGCCGGCCAACCAGGTCGCCAACGGCATCATGTCCGGCATGGACTGGTTCCCGACTCTGGTCGCGGCGGCGGGCAACCCGAACATCACCGCCGAACTGCTCAAAGGCAAACAATTGGGTGACACCACCTACAAAGTTCATCTGGACGGCTATGATCAAACTCCAATGATCACCGGAAAAGGTCCGTCGAACCGGCATGAAGTCTTCTACTTTGGAGAAAGCGCCTTGGGTGCAGTGCGCATAGACGACTACAAATATCGCTTCATTGACCAACCGGGGGGCTGGTTGGGGGCTAAAGTTGCTGTGGACGTGCCGATCCTGACCAATCTTCGACTCGACCCGTTCGAGCGCATGGGCTGGCCGGAAAATCAGGCCGCGCAGGGTTCGCAACAGTACTTCGACTGGTTCAAGTTCCAATTCTGGCGTTTCGTATTCGTCCAGCAACAGGTGGCCAAACTGGCAGAAACAGCGATCGAGTTCCCGCCGATGCAAAAAGGCGCGAGTTTCAACCTCGACTCGGTTAAAGCCAAGATCGCCGCGGCTCGGGCAGAGATGGCCAAGTAACAGCCGAATCCACGGGTGGCTGGTGCAGTCCACCCGTATTCGAAATGGACAATTGCTGAGGGATTTCAATGCCGACAAAAACCGCTACCCTGCCCGCCTCTGCGCTACTTGCCCTGTGCTGCCAGCAAGCCTGGGCCGGCGGCATCATGCTCTATGAAATCGGCACCGATAACGCCGGCCTGGCCAACGCCGGCGCCGCCGCCCGTGCCCAAGGCCCCTCGACTATCGCCAGCACAGGATCGAGGCCAGCAATGGGAACCGCAGCCTGTACCTGTGTCATGATTCGATCACCGTTGGTGTGACGTCTCAGACCGCGCTTGAGAAGCCGCAGCGGTTTTGGCAAATCAGCAAACGGCGCGCCATTGCTCAATGCCCCTGATTTGCGCTCGATCAGTGGGATGTAGTGTTGCCAGCCATAACTGACCAGATCTCGATCAAAGAGACGCTCATGGCTGGCAATCGTCGTTTCATCGGCAATGGCAACCACCCGAGGCTCATCTACGCGGAGTCACGATTCCACCCAGAGCCAGTGGTTTTGTGGGGGTAAAAACGCTTAAAAACAAAAAAGGGTCGCGAGATAAAATCTCGCAACCCTTTGAATTATATGGTCGGGACGGAGTGATTCGAACACTCGACCCCTAGCACCCCATACTGGGGACTAAATCGACCTAACTTATTGTTTTAAAATGAATATAGCCTCCAATTGCAGCTGCAAAAAATCCGTTTTTTTGTTATTTCGCAAACGATAATCCGCGGCTTCCAGCGGAGGTTTTGCGCACAACCATTCCTTCGCTTTACCGACTGCGGCCCCTCTCCCTACCCATACCAATCATCACCGACTGCTACGCTGAAATCTCCACGGAGGAATCGCGATGCCAAACTCAGACCTACTCCCTTCCCTGCTCTTCAAAATTAACGAAAACCAGCTCGCCCTAGAAGCCGCCATCCAGGAGCTTTCGAACTGGGTCGAGCAGCGCGGCTCGGCCGACGTTGCCGACAACGTCCGCGGCGCGTTGGAAGCCATCGACAAGAATGAAGAGTTCATAAAGATGACGCTCGCGGTGATGATGGCGCCGGAGTGACGTCAATCGGCTTAGCGGTCATTGCTGGGCGCACAATTACATTCCCGGACAATTCAATGCATTTATAAGGTGCGCCCATATAAAGCTCTGCCAAATTGTCCAAATCTCCGCCAGAGACTGCGCACGCAGCCCACCTCACGGAAGGGCGATACATGCGCATTTGAGATGGTCTGCATCCCTAGGGAATTCAGCTGGACTCACATTCTCGGATTAGTTTCTTGTTGATCTTTCCAACGCTGGTTTTTGGAATATCTGCAACAAACTTGAACTGTCTGGGAATTGCCCATTTGTTGATACGGCCGGACGCTACATACTGCTGTAAATGGGCTTCGAGCTGCGCCTGATCGAGGTGTCTGCCAGGTACGCAGACCACCAAAGCCATGGGCCGCTCGCCCCATTGCTCATCGGCGATGCCGACTACAGCAACAGCACTGACTGACGTGTGCTCGCTGATCAGGCTTTCCAGCTCAAGAGAACTGATCCACTCCCCTCCCGTTTTGATCACATCCTTGATTCGATCCTTGATTTCCACCACTCCTCGGGGATCGATCGAGGCCATATCACCGGTGTGCAGCCATCCATTTCGCCACAGCTCTGCACCCATTTCCTGATCTTTAAAATAACCTTGGGTCAACCATGGCGTGCGCACCACAATTTCGCCCAGCGATTCACCATCATGAGGAACGGCCTTGCCACCCGCATCGATAATTTTCAGATCGACCATCGGTATTGGCGTTCCCGTCTTGATGCGACTGGCAAGCTGGGTTTGCGCCGGCTGCTCAAGATCCTGGGCATGCAGGTAAGTGGTACAGAGTAATGGGCAGGTTTCAGACATCCCATATGCGCTGTGCACGTGAATGCCACGGCTGGTCGCCTGCTGTGCGACTCCCATGGTCATGGAGCTACCACCCAGCAGCATTTTCCAGCCAGTGAAGTCGGTCTGGGCCGCCTCCTCGCATCCAAGGATCATTTGCAAAATCGTAGGTACACAGTGAGAAAACGTGACCTTTTCTTCACGGAAAAGTCTTGCCAGGCGATTGGGTTCGTAGCGACCGGGGTAAACCTGTTTGACCCCCATCAGAGTGGCAACATAAGGCACGCCCCAGGCATGTACATGGAACATGGGGGTAATGGGCATGTAGACGTCATCGGAACGCAGTAGCGGTTGGCCTTGAAAGGCACTCAAAGTGCCGACGGCATTCAAGGTGTGCAGCACCAATTGGCGATGCGAGAAATACACCCCTTTGGGATTGCCGGTGGTGCCTGTCGTGTAAAAAAGCGTCGCCACCGAGTTTTCATCAAAATCAGGAAAATCGTAATGTTCATTGGCCGTGGCCAGCAAACGCTCATACTCTCCCAGCACCGGCAAGTCGGTAGTGGTTGCATCGTCGTCAGTCAGTTGAATGTAACCTTTGACAGTCGACAACCCCTCGTGAATCTGCTCGATCAGAGGCAGAAAATCGTCATGGACCAGCACCAGATCGTCTTCGGCGTGATTCATGGTGTAGCGCACCTGGTCTGCGGAAAGGCGAATGTTCACAGTGTGTAAAACCGCGCCGATCATCGGTACAGCAAAAAAACACTCCAGGTAACGATGACTGTCCCAGTCGAGCAGCGCTACGGTATCGCCTGCCTTGACGCCCGCCGCCGTTAAGGCGTTGGCCAAACGGTGTATCCGCTCATTAAGCGTCCGATAGCTGTAACGCAATTTGTCGGCATAGACAATCTCTTGCTCTGGCTCGTACCGGGCTCCTGACAGCAGCAAGCGCTTGATCAATAATGGGTAGGCATAAGCGTCTGGCGCGGGCTTGATTATTTTTGTTTTCAGCATGGTGTTACTTCTCACTCCTGTCTTTCAGGCATTGGCCCAGCTTCCTCCCGCCGATAAACAGCCAGTATGGAAGCTGCATACACTTCGAACCGTGGTGAGGCACGGTAGGTTTTGCCTGATCGATACGCTGTACATTTCGTGTCAGGGGCTAGCCTTTTGATGACAGAAATCAACGAGTTCTTCGTCCCGAATCGAGACAGGACAGGTTTGTAAAATCACTTGGATGGAATACTGCCAAGATGGTTTTCATTTCGTACCCAACCCTCTATAAAGGGTTCGATGCTGCATACTCGCTTGCCATTCACGACAACAACTATTGCCCATGCATTGCGCAGTAGAGGCAAGTGAAAAAAACAATAATGAGGCAACCTTAATGGCCCTGATGGCTCGTACCGCTGCCCTGACGAATTACCTGGAACTGTGTACGCAGTTGGGTGTTAACCCCCAACAGTTGCTCTCTGAGTTCGGGCTCAGCACGCCGATGTTGAAGAGCCCGGAACTACGTATCCCCATGACAGTGGTGGCAATGCTGCTGGAGGCAACCGCAAAAGCCAGTGGTTGCGAAACATTCGGCTTACGCATGGCCGAGTCACGACAGCTTTCCAACTTTGGTGCAATCAGCCTGCTGCTTACCCACCAGCCAACCTTGCGGGATGCCTTGAACACCATTGGGCAATATCGACATCTGCTCAATGAGTCACTGGCAATGGATATCACTGAGACGGACAAGATAGTGATCATTCGCGAGGAAATCATCGTCGACCCGTCTACGCCAAAGCGGCAGAGCATCGAATTGGCCATTGGCGTGCTGCATCGGCTATGTGGTGCACTTCTAGGTAAGAGCTGGCGCCCGCTGAGCGTCAGTTTCACTCACGCCGCGCCGAAAGATTTAAATGTTCACCGTCGAGTTTTCGGCTGCAATGTTGAATTCAACGATCAGTTCAACGGCATTGTCTGTCTTGTGTCGGATCTTAATGCCACCAATCCAACCGCAGACCCGGTGATGGCGAGTTATGCCCGAAGTTTTTTCGAAGCGCAGCCTGGCGCAAACAAGGGTTCGACACTTAACGAAGTGCGTCAGGCCATTTACCTATTGCTGCCCATGGATCGCGCCACGATCAGGCAGGTAGCCCAATCCCTCGGCATGAATGTGCGCACCTTGCAACGAAGGCTGGAAGAAAGCGGCGTTAGCTTTTCCGAACTGCATGAGCAGGTACGGCAGGACCTGTTGCTGCGTTATATGGAGAATCCACGCTACTCTTTGGGCCAGGTCGCAGGGCTACTGGGCTACTCATCGCCCAGCTCGTTCACCCGCTGGTTTACGGCCCAGTTCGGCATGGCGCCGGCGACTTGGCGGCGCCAGCGCCTAAACAACGACGAGTAATGGAAGTCACTGCTGACCCAGGGATCAGCAGTTCGGGCTCCGACCTTCAGACAGTCAGTTCGTTGCGATCCCGGAAGTATTCCAAGGCCTCGGGATTGGCCAGTGCCTCGACGTTCTTCACCGACTCACCATGCACGACGTTACGAACCGCCAGCTCGACAATCTTGCCGCTCTTGGTCCGGGGTATATCCACGACTTGCAGGACCTTCGCAGGAACGTGGCGTGGCGTGGTGTTGTTGCGGACCTGCTGTTTAACCCGCGCCACCAGGTCATCGTCGAGCTGCTGGCCATCACGCAGTTTCACGAACAGTACAACGCGGGTATCGCCTGCCCATTCCTGCCCGATCACCAACGACTCGACAATCTCCGGCAACAGTTCAACCTGGCGATAAATCTCCGCAGTGCCTATGCGCACACCTCCGGGATTCAAGGTGGCGTCGGAGCGTCCATAGATAGCAAAACCACCTCGACTGTTGATCTCGGCGAAATCGCCATGGCACCAGATATTGGGAAAACGTGCGAAGTACGCCGCGTGATAGCGCGAGCCGTCAGTGTCATTCCAGAAACCTACCGGCATGCATGGAAATGGCTGGGTGCACACCAGCTCGCCTTTGACTTCGCGGACGGACTCACCCTGCTCATTGAAAACTGCCACCGCCATGCCCAAACCAGCACGCTGGATTTCACCGCGATACACAGGCTGTATAGGTACGCCGACCACGAAGCCCGACAGAATGTCGGTCCCACCGGCGACCGAGGCCAAGTGTAAGTCGCTCTTGATTTCGCGATAGACGTAATCGAACCCCTCTGGAGCCAGCGGGCTGCCGGTCGACAGAAAAGCCCGCAAGGCCGTCAACGAATGGCTGTGACGTGGGGAAAGCGCCTGCTTGAGCAAGGCATCGATAAACTTGGCCGACGTGCCGAAATGAGTCATGCCTTCGTCGTCGGCGTAATCGAAAAGAATACTGCCAGGACGTCCGTCACGGCCTGCCATAAACGGTGATCCATCGTAGAGCAGCACCGTCGCCCCGGATGCCAGGCCGGACACCAGCCAGTTCCACATCATCCAGCTGCAAGTGCTGAAGTAGAACAAGCGATCGTCGGGATGCACATCGGTGTGTAGTTGGTGTTCCTTGAGATGTTGCAGCAACGAGCCACCGTGTCCATGAACGATGCATTTGGGAACACCGGTCGTTCCGGAGGAAAACAGGATGAACAACGGATGATCAAAGGGCACTTGAGTGAATGCGATGTCGGTTGCCGCGTAGGGCTCGATAAAGTCGGGGAAACGGACACCACCGACAATGTTGGCGACATCCGGTACATCCTCCACATACGGCACGACTACGGTACTCAGGAGGCTCGGCAGTCGAGCCGCTACTTCGGCATTTTTCTCCAGGCAATCGACGCGTTTGCCGTTGTACCAATAGCCGTCAACGCACAGCAGCAGCTTGGGTTCGATTTGCCCGAATCGGTCGAGCACTCCTTGAACACCGAAGTCTGGCGAGGCCGACGACCAGACTGCACCCAGCGAAGTAGTGGCTAACATGGCCACGAGGGTTTCTGGCATGTTCGGCATGACGGCGGCAACGCAATCACCCTTGCCGATCCCCAACGCCTCCAGGCCTTGGCGAAAGCGAGAAACCTGGGCATAGAGTTCACCTCGGGACAAGCGTCTGCGAACCTTGTCTTCGCCCCAAAATACCAATGCATCACCGTCGTCGCGGCGAGCCAGCAGCGATTGTGCATAGTTCAATTGCGCATTCGGGAACCAGCGTGCTCCGGGCATCTGCCCACTGTTTTCCAGCACTACATCACCCAGTTCGCCGACTCCGCCACAGAACTCCCAGACCAGTGGCCAAAACTGCTCAATCTCCTCGACAGACCAACGCCATAGCGCGTCGTAGTCGGTGAAATTACGCCCGGTACGCGATTGCACAAATTGCATGAAAGCCATCAGGCGTGTGTTGGCGATGCGCTCGGCGCTGGGCTGAAAAATGGGTTTCTCGTTCATATCAGTCTCTCTCGGTACAGGCAGACGGCCAGAGCGAAGCGGCCGAAATAAAAGGTGCTCCGGTGAAGGCCCGGATGCAGCAACATTAACGGTTGAATCTCATGACGCCGCGCCCTCCGCCGGGGCGGAGCCAGGTGATCTCAACTTTCCGATATCACGGTGGTAGTGATGCTTGCCATACCAAAACACCAGGGCAGATGCGACGGCCATCAGCGGGATGATCTGGAAGGCGTGGTCCAGGCTGACCGCATCGGCCAGCATGCCGGTGACCAGTGGGCCAGGCGCCAGACCCAAAATATTGTTAGCCAACGCCAGCACCGCGAATGCTGTGGCGTGCACCGAAGGATGGGTCAGATTAGCCACCATGGCACCGGCCGGCCCGCAGGTGCCACTGGCGACCAGCATCCCCATGCTGATCAAGGTGAGTTGCAAGGCGCCTGGCGGCAAATGGAAAGCCACTGCCAGTAACAAACCGCTGATCAGGCAATAGGCAATGGCCAAGGTGATTTTGCGGTCTGGTGCTTTGCGGCACAGGCGATCACTCAACATGCCACACAGGATCATGCCGCCACCGCCGATCAGGACGATCAACGCCGAAAGCATGCCGGCCTTGTCGGTGTTCATGTGGTAGTAGCGATTCAAATAGCTCGGAAACCAGGCGAGTACCGAGCCAACGACAAACAGCTGGAGGCCATTGCCAATGTAGGCGCAGATCACCGAGCGACTGGCAAACAGTGTGGCCAGTGGGCGTTTAATAGTCTCTGCTGCGGCCTGGCCCTGCGAACTGCATGGGCGTTGCGCGGTAATGCGTCGCTCACGCACAACAATCAGGTAAACCACCGCCAGGCACATTCCGAACAGTGCCATGCTGGTGAACGCGACGCGCCAACCCAGGTGTGCGGCGATAACCCCGCCCAACGCCATGCCCAGCACCGAGCCGAACATGCTGCCGGCCATGAACGCACCCGACAGGGAAGCGCGCATATGTTTGGGGAAAACGGATAACACCACGGCAATACCGACACTGCCATAGGCCGCCTCACCGGCGCCGACCAGAAAGCGCGCGACAAACATCTGATTGAAGTTTTCCGCAATTGCGCACCCCAGTGTCGCCAGGCTCCAGAACATGGCCATCAGCACCAGGCTTTTGACGCGTCCCCAACGGTCTGCAAGCAACGACAATGGAATGGTCAGTAAACCGACCATGACCGAGACGATACTGCTGAGCATCCCCAACTGCGCGTCACTCAGAGCCCATTCGGCCTTCAGTAGCGGGAAAACCGCGTTGAGCACCTGGCGTGACATGTAATCGGAAATCAGCAGGCCAAAGGTCAGTGCGAACACAACCCAGGCAAACCTACGGGGAACGCTGACGGCGACGTCCGCGCAATCACCGACGGTGGCGTGATGGAAAGCCATGGCAGTTCCTTGAGTCGATGTGTCTTGTTGTTATTAGGTTCAGCGGCAGGGAACGTTCAACGCCCCCTGCCTTGGCCAGTCTGGCTGGCTATCGATAGCACAGGTCTTGGGTGAAGGTAGATCCGTTAGTGACGCGGCTTGCGATTCGGTGCGAAACCATTCGCGGCCAGCGTTTCGTCCGCGTCCTTGTAGAACGTACCGATCTTGTAGATTTCGCGGGCCTCTTTGCCATTGGCAACCGGTCGTGCGCATTCATTGGCGATGCGCACCAGTTGCTCAATTTGCTCCACGCTGCTCATTTTGCGCGAACGATCAGGTGTCCAGATCGTATCTTCGATACCACAGCGCACATGCAGCCCCATTGCAATGGCCATCATGTTGAGCGGCAGCACGTTGTTCATCTGGCCCTCGAATGTCAGCACTGCGCCATCCGGTACTGCCCGCATGAAGTTGGTCATGTTGTAGGGCGTCATCGAGTCTGCGCCACCACCGATGGGAATCCAGGTCAGAATCAAAGGCACGTTGCAAACACCACGGCGCATCATGCGTTCGACGGTTTCCAGCGAGTTGATGTTACCCATCTGGAACTGTACCTGGATGCCGTTCGCGCTCAGGCGTTTGACGTGCTCTTCCACCCACCCGGGGCCGGCCGGAATGGTCATTTCGCGGTAGGCGATCTGTTTCACCGGATCAGCGAACGAGGTGCCGGCAAGATCGGCGTCGGACAGCGCCTCGATGATGTTGAACTGGTTCGAATTGATGGCCAGGGTTACCTGATCCGGCTTCGGTGTCAGCTCGGCCAACATGTGGCGTGTGTCGTCGGATAGCCATTTGGCGACCTCGCCTTCCGACTCCGGCGCAAATGAAATCGAGCCGCCCACCTGAATGATCATATCCGGTACGGCCTCACGTACTCCGGCGATCAGCTCGTTGAACTTGGACAAGCGTTTTGAGCCTTTGCCGTCAAGTTCGCGCACATGCAGGTGCAGCACTGTGGCACCGGCTTCATAGCAGTCGACAGCCTTCTGTACTTGTTCGTCCATGGTGACCGGAATGTCTTCCGGGAAGTCACCGACCTCGAACTGAGGGCCATAGGGAGCAACAGTGATGACCAGTTTTTCCTGATTTTCGGGGTATAGCGAACCGTCAATGAAATTCATCGGTATCTCCGAGGACGAATTGTTTTATTAAGAGTTTTTTCAGTCGACAGAAGGAAAATCTAATAGGGCTTACTGCCTATGATTACGGTGCGATCCATCTTTCGATGGCACGCTGGATAATCCATTACGGCATAGTGCTGCGTTGCGCTGTTGTCCCAGATTGCGACACTGTTGGGTTCCCAGCGCCAACGCAGCTGATATTCCGGGATATAGGCCTGACTGATCAGATAGCGCAGCAATTCTCCACCACCGGGGTTCGCGTCCTGCCCATAGCGGACATGTTCGCTGGTGTGGAAATTGGTGAAGTGCGTGGTAAAGACATTCACGTACAACACCTTCTCGCCGGTTTCCGGATGCGTTCGCACAACTGGATGCTCCGCATCCGGGTATTGGGCTTTGAGTGCCAGGCGTTTTTCCATCGGCATCGTTGCACCAAAAGTGGCCTCGATACTGTGGCGAGCCCTTAAGTTGGCAATCTTTTCCTTGATGTAGGCAGGTAGATTTTCATAAGCCAGCGCCATGTTTGCCCACATCGTATCTCCCCCAACCGGAGGGCATTCAACACATCTCAACACTGCACCCAATGGTGGGGCTTCCCGCCAGGTGGAATCGGAATGCCATGCATTTTCGTAACGGCCGGGTCCTTGATCCGGTGTCTTGTAGATACGGACCAGGCCAGGATGCTCCGGATCACTGCCCACGGCCGGGTGATCTTCCAGATCGCCGAATCGTCGCGCAAATGCAACGTGTTCCGCGCTGCTGATGTTCTGATCCCGTAGAAACAGAACACGATACTTGAGCATTGCTGCGCGGATTTCGGCGAACAGATCGTTATCGTGAATTGCATCCACTAGCTTAACGCCCACCAGTTCGGCGCCCAACGCACAGGTTTGTTGTTTTATGTGCATAACGCAAAGTTTCCTAAGTCACTTTTATTATTCGGCGATGAATGCTCCGTCGCGCCGCCAGAGTTCGAACGATTGCGTCCTTGTGCGGTAACGAAGAAGAAAACAGCTTTCGTTTCAATTACGCGTGCATGATCTAAGTGCGAGGGCTTCAGTTCGCACGCCGGCTCCACTGCGACGTCACGGAACCAGCACAGTCGCCCCGATCGTCTTTCGCGACTCCAGCATGCGATGCGCTTCGGCGGCCTCTGCGAGCGCGAAGACCTGTTTCGGCTCGCTCGAAATCTTCCCGGCAAGCACCAGATCGAACAGTTCCTTGGCCATGGAGAGCATGTGCGAGCGAGGCTTGATGTAATGCGCCATCGCCGGACGCGTGAACCAAATTGACCCCTTCAGGGCAAGCGTCAGCGCATCGATATTGACGGGGCCGGAACTCGTCCCATTGCTGACGAGGGTGCCACGCACTTGCAGACTGTCCAGCGACGCCTGCAGGGTATCCTTGCCAACAGAGTCATAGACGACCGGTACACCCTGTCCGTCTGTCAGTTCGCGCACACGCTCTGCGATGTTCTCGCGAGAGGTAACGATCGTATGCGTGCAACCGTTAGCCTTGGCGATTTCAGCCTTTTCGTCACTGCTGACGGTGCCGATCATCGTTACCCCAAGCGCCCGCGCCCACTGGCAAGCGATCAGGCCCACCCCGCCCGCAGCCGCGTGGTACAGAATCGTCTCGCCACCCTTTAACGGATAAACCTGACGGAAAAGGTATTGAGCCGTCAGGCCCTTCATGATGAGCGTCGATGCTGTGCGATCCGAGATCCCGTCAGGCAGCGGAATCAGCACCTCGGCAGGAATCACACGCACGTCGGAATAGGCGCCTTGCGGTCCCATCAAATAACCGACCCGATCTCCGACTCTGATATCGGTCACACCCGGCCCCACCGCTTCCACGACGCCGACAGCGTCCGTACCCAGGCCGCCCGGCAGTTGTGCAGGGTAATAGCCGGTGCGGTGGTAGATGTCGATGAAATTGACGGCGATGTAGCTATGTCGAACGCGAGCCTGCCCCGGCCCCGGTTCACCGACCTCGACGTCTTCATAACGAAGCACTTCGGGTCCACCGGTTTCGTAAAAGCGAACAGCTTTGGCCATCTCGTTTCTCCAGTCTGAATTTTCTTGTCGGGCTACGGCCCTCTGGACTGGAATATACGAATGTTCGAACGTGGGTTATGTACATCTCGCGACGGAGACTATCCAGTTCATGACAAACCGTTTCGCAAACCAAGGAAGATGTTGGCTCGCCGAGACTGATTGGGGGGCAATATCGAAGAGGCAATGAATGGCTGCCATGGGTCGAAACTCGCACGTCAAAACAGTCCTCCCAATGCCTCTGGCTCCCAGTTCATAATCACCAGTTCGCCACTGACCTCGGCCTTGCCCTGCCGTTGGTTGGTCGTGGTGTAGCGGATGTCCAGCCTCTCAAAGTGAAAGCCTTCGAACACCCGGCGGATGTCCGGGTGGTCGTTGATACTGACCATCACCCGGCCCTTGCAGCGGCGCATGAAATCGGCCATGCGTTCGTAGTTCTCAAACGGAAAATCCACCCCGTAACCGGCGGTCTGCCAGTACGGCGGGTCCATGTAGTGGAAGGTGTGCGCCCGATCGTAGCGTTCGACGCATTCCAGCCAAGGCAGATTTTCGACGTAGGTGCCGGACAGGCGTTGCCAGGCGGCCGAAAGGTTTTCCTCGATCCGCAGCAGGTTAATCGATGGGGTGGTGGTCGCGGTCCCGAAGGTCTGCCCAGAGACTTTGCCGGCGAAGGCATGGTGCTGCAGGTAGAAAAATCGGGCGGCGCGCTGGATATCGGTGAGAGTCTCGACGCGGGTCATCTTCTGCCACTCGAACACCTGCCGCGAGCTGAGCGCCCATTTGAATTGGCGCACAAACTCTTCAAGGTGGTTCTGTACCACGCGGTACAAGGTCACCAGATCACCATTGATGTCATTGAGCACTTCAACCGGCGCGGCCTGGGGGCGCATAAAGTACAGCGCGGCGCCGCCGGCAAAGACTTCGACGTAGCATTCGTGGGGTGGAAAAAGCGGGATAAGACGATCGGCCAGGCGGCGTTTGCCGCCCATCCAAGGGATGATGGGGGAAGACATGGATAGCAAGACCTTTACTGTATAAATAAACAGGTGCTAGGCTCGCTCTGCTTTGTGCACAGAGCAGGAGCCTTGGCGGGACTTGCAGGGACAATCTGCGGGGACGGTGGCCAGGCTGGATGTTGACGCATCCAGACTGGCCGCTCCTTTTAATTCGAGATTAAAACTTCTTTAGCCGGGCACAGCTCACGCAGCTACACAATTAAACCGGCACTTCGAGCACGACTTTTTGCGGTTTCCCTGAGGCCTTGGCCTTGCCCTCCTTACCGCCATTACACTCCACCGACACCGTCCACCCGGACGGGGTGAAGGTGTGATCCACCGATTCCACCAGGTATTCACCATCGAGTCCGCGCTTGAAGCCTTGCGCCTCAATTATGATTTCGGCAAACAGGTCGGTCCGGCCGGGCAGGTCCAGACGCACCGAGGCAGTCGAACGATTGAACGCCGCCAGACGCGCTTTCGCTGCTTCATCGGCCGCCGTGCGGTCCGGATAGAGGTGTCGATCGGTATGCACCGGCGGCAGGCCCTCGGGCACATTGGGATTGTCCAGGTGCGAGATCAGCAGCTCACCGCTGGCCGGGTCCTGGTACTGGGTGCTGACCCCTTGATGGGCACTGCGGTCGCTCAAGCGAAACTGCCAGCGGGTCACATCACTGCGCTGCAGGGCGATCACCGCCAAGGCCTTGCCACTGGCGCTCTGTCCGCCCTGTCGCGGCAAGACCAGCAGCTTGCCGTCGGCCACCTTGGCGGTGCAGTCGTGCTTCTTGGCCAACCGGGTGATGAAATTGAAGTCCGACTCATTGAGCTGATCCATGCGTGGCACCCGGGTATCGACCGGGCACGACGGCTGCCAGCCATTGCGCGCTGCAACGTCACCGACGATCTGCGCCAGGCTGACATTCTCCCAACTGCCACTGCGGGTGGTTTTGCCGCTGCCGCGCATGTCGCTGGCCTTGCCGCTGATCACCAGCGTGTCCGGTGGGCCGGAGACGGCCACCTCGTCCACGGTGTAGCGGCCCATGCGCGTCAGGTCGGCGCCGGCATACCCCAAATAGACTTCGATACTCGCACCACGCACGGGCAGCGACACCGCGCCGTCACGGTCATCGATGCGCAGTTCGAATGAATCCGAGGCCATCCCGGGCCGGTCGGAAAGCTGCAGCGACACCAGACGATCATTGATCAGGCTGGTGATGTCGGCACCGTCGGCCACGATGCGGAAAAGTGGTTGCATGTCGGTACCTCAGACAAAAAAGGCCCGCACTCGGCGGGCTGGGTAACGGGATCAATCCCACAACGAAATGACGCTGTCCGGCTCCACCACCAGGTCCGGCAGCGTGATCAGCACGCCGGCCCGGAACGGCTGCGGCTCATCGGCCAGGCCCTGATTGGCCGCCAGTACCGCCTCGACGCTGCGGTTCAGGTGGCCGTAATAGTGGTGGCACAGGGTATCAAGCAGATCCCCGTCAGCCGTTCTGCAAGTCATCGCCATAACGGACAAACTCCAATGAAAAGCCCTGCTTGCGTGGGATCGCCCCGGGCAGTAAGGCGCTTTGCTCTTCTTCAATATTGGTCAAACACCAGTTGCCCAACACCTCGCCATAACCGGTAGTCAGGTTGAGTGGCAGTAACTTGGCGCCGATGCTGCGCAGCGTATCCAACTGCTTCAGTCCGCCTTTGAAGCTCGGGTAAATCGCGCCCTTGATGGTGATTTTTTCCTCACCCAGGCCCACCGCCTGCTGCGCCGGACGCCGCGTCAGGCGCTCCTGCGCGGCCCAGCGAAACGACGTCTGCCGCCGGAGTTCGTCAAACGCGGCGGTGTCCAGGTTGAAGTAATACGGACGTTCATTGGCCTTGAGCGGGTAGAGAATCAGCAGGTGTGGGAACGGCTTCACCGCGTCGGCTATCGGCGTCATGTCGCCGGCAAACCATTCCGTGGGCAGAATGTTGCCCAACGCAGCATTGGCCTTACCGGCCACCTTGCTGAACGCCGCGCCAAACCGGCCGATCTGTTCGGTCAGCGCGGAAAAGTGCTCATCAAACTGGGCCAGCGCGCGCTGGGTCTGGTTGTAGTAACTGGCGACCTTGCCAATCTTGGCCTGCGCCGAGTTGATCGCATCTTGCAGACGTCGGGTCTTGTCGCTCAGGTCCTCGCTGATAAAGGGCAGACCTTCCAGCGCATCGGCCGCCCCGCTGATTTCATTCAGCGCGCCATTCATTGGTCCGGTCATGGACTCTAGGTCAGTGCGCCCGGCCTCCCCGGCGTCGACCATGTACTTCAGCCCGCCCTGCAGGTGCTGCAGGTAAGTTTTTTCATCCGCCATTTCACGTCCTCAACCCACGTGGGGTGCATCAAACAACTGCCGGGCGCGCGCCTCCCGGGCGAAGTCTTCAAACTGACGACGCAGATACGGCATCAATTCCTGGACCAACTGTGCCGGGTCTTTCACATCACCGTGCACCTGAAAAACCGGGGCTGGGGCGAAGGTGAACTGCTGATCGACCTTCGGCCATTCGGGTGTCTTTATTGCGATGGTCGACATCAATGCCGCCGCCGTGACCGGCGCGGCGGGGGCGTTTTCCATCGAGCGCACGACCGCGCCCACCCCTTGGCCGGCAGCCATGGGCAAGATGCCGATCGGTGCTTTGGGTATGACCGGCGTGTCCGGCCCGCCAAACAAGGCCTTGCCCATGGTTGCGCCCACGTCACCGCCGCCCCACGCGCCGAGCGCGCCACCGATCATTCCGCCAATCGCGGTTCCGAGCAGCGGAATGAACGAACCGATGGCCGCGCCGGCCGCTGCACCCGCCAGGCCACCGGCCAGCCCACCCGCCGCCTCACCGTAGCCTTCGGCTTTTTCATCACGGGTGGTCGCGTTCTGGTAGGTGTCCAACACCTGAACGCCGGCACCGACTGCCGCCAGCGCCCCGCCCACCTTCATAAAGCGCGTGCCCTTGGACGCCCGACGTCTCACGCCTTTGCCCTTCCCGTCTTTTCCGTGATCCAGCCCGTCGTCATCGCCGTCATTCACGTTGGTCACGAACACCCGCTGCACGATGTTGGACCGGTCACCGGCCGAACCACGGGCGATGTTCACCAGCCCCCGACCGATTTTCAGCGCGGCCCAGGCCTTGCCCGCCAGCAAGGCTCCGGCACTCAGCGCAGCCAGGCCCAGCACCACCTTGGGCGTCTCCTCCGACAAGGCAGTCAAGCCACGGGCCGTCGCACCGATACCGGTGGCCAGAGCATCCGTCGCCGGCCGCAGGGCATCACCGATCGCGCGCAGCGAATCGTTGAACGCCTGACCGGTTTCGGCCCAACGTTGCGATGAGCTCTCGCGCCGTTCGCTCAGGTTTTTGTCGAGAATGTCCTTGCGCGGGCCGTCGGGGTTCGAGGCGCCTTTTTTCAGCTCCGCGTAGAATTTTTTGTTCTGGGTGTACGCCATCAGGGCCGTCTTGACCTGCATGTCGGCAAACACATCGCCGGTACGCAAGGTCGCGGCCAAGGCATCGGCCATCGCTTGCGCCTTGGCCGGGTCCGTCTCTTGGCTAATCTGGGTCAGGCCCTGATCCAACTGTTTGGCCTTTTTCGAGTCGGTCTTTTCCACGTACCGGCGGGCCAGTTCAAAACTGGCTTCGAACGTCGACAGCCCCTTGGCAATGGCGGCGTTCATCGAGCCCTGATAGTCGATCCCGGCATCGGCATAACCCTTGACGGTTTCCCCTGAACCGATTTTCGCGATCCAGTTTTTCAGGTTGTTCGCCGCCTCATCGGCACTGCCGGCGCTCTTGATCTGCACCTGCAACATGGCGCCCAGCTGGGTCACCGCCTCCTGACCGGTGATACCGCTGCTGGCCATCTGCGCCAACAGTTCCGGAAACCACTTGGCCATGTCAGCCGCCTCGAAGCTGCCTTGTTGGCCCAGCAACGCGACCGACGCCAAGGCCTGCTCCATTTTTTTCGGGTCGGTGATCTTGGCGTTGTTCTGCATCGCCAGAATCATCTTCGCCGTGTCGGTGCCCGACGCGCCCTGCCCGACTGCAAACTTGGCCGCCACCGGGGCGTACTTCAGCGCTTCAGTCAGATCCATGCCGCCACCGACCAACTGATTCACCAGGTCAGCCACCTGGGTGTTGGCCATGCCGGTGTCTTTTGAGGTCTGGACGATGTCGCGGGCGGTGTCCATTTCCTGTTGGGTGTTGGCGGTACCGGACTTGATTGCGATGTCGCGAATGATCGCCTGAAAATCTGCGCTGACCTTGGTCGGCACCGCAGCCAGCGTGGTACCGGCCACTGCCGTACCAAATCCGCTGCGCAGGCTCTCCCGCCCCTCTTCGACCTGCCCCATACCCTTGGCTTTGAACTCGGCACTGCGCACCACCTTGCCCAGCGCCAGGTACTCCTGACGTAGGCGACCGACTTCGACACCCTGCTTACGCAAGCTGTTGGTGTTGGTTTCCAGTTTGCGCAGCAAGGCGTCGGCATTGGCCGCCCCGCTGTCGTGGGCTTTTTTCCACTCATCGCGCAGACGCATGGTCTCGCCGATGACTTTCTGCAAGCCCTTGGCGCGGGTGGATTGCGCTTCAAGCTTTTTCATTTCGCCGCTGACGTTCTTGAAGGCGGCGCCCAGGGATGAATCGACGGCACCGCCAATCACCAGCCCGAGCGAGAGTTTGTTCGCCATGCAGGTTACCTGTGTGCGACGGGATTAGGCTCAGTCCGTGAGCCACCAGACCATCTCGGAAAACGACAGCCTCTGAATCTCGGCCGCCGAAAAATTCAGCTCGACGGCCAAGCGTTTGGCCAAGGCCTTTTGCAGCCGGGGGTTAAACCCCGTCGTCTGCTCCCAGACGAAAATAGGCGGTCTGCAAACGACGGTAATCGCGCATCAGCAGCCCCTCCAGATCCGCACGGCCGATGCTCGCCAAGCTGCAGAACAAGACCATCTCCTGCTCTTCTTCGTTGCTGCCGCCCTGCAAGGTGGCAGCGCGCATCTCGCGCACCGTCGGTTCGCGCAGGGTCAGTTTGTCGACCTGAATGCCGTTGGCCTGACTCGGCCGAGACAGGGCCACGGTGGCAATGCCATCGCCCAGTTGCAGCCACTTGGGCAGGACGTTGTCTTTTGCGTTGCTCATGGTGTTGCTCCTTACATGCCCAGGGCAGACCGCACAGCGGCCAATTGGTCGACGCCGTCAATGACGCGGATTGAGTTGAGGGGATCGATTTCAAACATCACACTGCCGTCGATTTCCAGCTTGTAATAGGTCACCGCGACGGCGTACTTGAACTCGCCTTTTTCACCCGGTTTCCAATCCCCCGGATCGACTTCCTTGAGGCTGCCGCGCAGGGTGGCGACCACCGCCTTGACTGAGCCTTTCTGGCCCTTGAAGGCGCCACGGAACGAGGCGTTAAATGCCGTCAGGTCGGCTTGGCCAAAAAACTTCAGCACCTCGCGGCGCACGCCATTGGTAATGAAGCTGGCTTCGAGCTTTTCGGTGCCCATGTCGATCTCGACCGGCGCGTCCATGCCGCCGGCGCGGTACTCGTCGGTCTTGAGGGTCAACTTGGGCAGGGTCAAGCTCGGCACGTCGCCTTGCAGGCTGATGCCGTCCACGAACAGGTTGGTGTTGTAGAGCACTTCCGGAATCATAAAGCGGCCTCCCTAGGCAGCGGTGTCCAGCACTTCAGTGATCCACTGATCGGTCACCTCCACGCGAAAGTTCGGGTTTTCGGCCGGCGGTACGTCGGTGAACCGAATGTTCCAGTACACCTTGCCGTCGCTGAGTTCGCTGGAGGTGTTCAGCTCTTCGTCGGCATACACCTCGAAGTTGATAATCGCGCCTTGGTTCTTCAGGTCGCGCATGAACGCCTGCAGGCCTTCGGTCACGTCCTTGACGTAGGTCGCGGTGATCGAGCGGTCCACGGCCCACTTGTGGGCGTAGAGAATGGCGTCCATGACAATGTCTAGCGTGCGCACACGGGTGACGAACTTCCATTTCGGGTCGCTGGACAGCGTGCGGTTGCCCCACAAGCGATAGCCGTCGTCACGAATGATCGTGGTGATGTTGGCGTTGTTCAGCAGGTTGGCCCGGCAGGAGGCATCACCGTCGAGAAACTCGATCGGGCGCGTGGTGCCGGTGATGCCAACAAACTCCTTGTTCGACGGCGAAGCCCAGAAGCCGTAGGTGGCATCGGTCCAAGCAAACAGGCCGGCGGTCCAGGCTGAAGCCGGTGCATTGACCGTGGCACTGGTCCCGGTGTCCCAGAATTGCACGCCAGGGTCGACCATGTAGGCGTGTTTGCTGCCGAAATTTTCGGCATAGGCGATCGCGGCTTCGTCGGTGGTGTTCGGCCCGTCGAGGATGGCCATCGCCCGCATTTTGTCGCCCAGCGCGACCAGCTCGGTGGCGACCGCCAGCGTCGCCGAGTACCCCGGAGTCACCAACAACCGGGGCTGCGCGTTGAACTTGCTTTTACCGTTGAGCAACGCCTGCATACCGGTACGCGTGCCGTCGGCCCAAACCCCGCCGATGATCGCGGACAGCTGCTCGGCCGGGTCTTCCAGCAGCGGCACGCCGACGGCGACAATCACCGCCTTGGACCGTTTGAAAATGGCTTTGCAGTCCTGGGTGATCGCGGCGTCCGGCCCCCAAGCGGCGACCGCTTCGCTTTCGCGGGTGATCAGCAGCAATTCGTTGGCCGCCGCGGTCGCCGGCGGCGCCACGGTAAAGGTGTTGCACAGGCCGATGATCGACGCGGACGGGGTGGCGATATGCCGGGCGCCGGTGTCCACCAAGGTCACGGTGACGCCGTGAAAAAAACTCATAGAGTGATGCTCCAGAAACGAAAAAGCCCCGCATAAGCGAGGCCGTGGGGATGTGCGGTGACGTGCAGCATGGAAAAGAAAACGCCCCGGCAATGCGGGGCGTCAGGACGCGGTGTTGGTCGATCCGTCCGGCTTTAGCGGCCGTTTATCAATGGCCGGAAAGTCTGGCGAAGTTGGCCAGGCCCGCAGTTCATTGCGGTAGGTGCGCCAGGCGAGCTCCGTATTGCGCGCGGCCGGGTCAGCATCCAGATGCTTGTCGATCTCTCTGCCCGCCCAATGCAGTTCATTTTCGATCCACGATCGTTCTCGCCGGCTCTGTAGCGCCAGATCGAGCGCGGCATCTAATACCCAGTCGAGACCATCCCAGAGATAGGCCGAACTCGGTCGCGGCAAAGCTGTCAGCTCGGCCGGCAACTCGCCCGGCATCGAGTGCGTCACCTCGGCACCGTCAGTGGTGCGGAAAGCCACGCCCCGGAAGTCGGGCACGACACCCCATGCATCCTGCTGCCTAACGACCACCTGTTGTTCCGAAGCTTGTGGTGGTTCATCCAGCGTTGCGCCAGCCGGTAGACCGCAGCCACGGCTCACATAGATTTCGTTCTTTCCGAGGTATTCACCAGAGGTTTCACTGAACGTGTAAACCTCGACCCAACCGCTCTCATCAAAAAAACCATTCACTAAAGTAGTCATCAATACATCCTGCAGATGTAGTTGTAAGCCACGTTACGCATGCGGGTTTCTGGACTCACACGGGCGACGGCTGAAGGATTGAAAGTTACCGACATGTTGCCCGTTGTACTGACTCGTGGTGCAGCGGGTATATCACTCGTCATGTAACCCGTAGCCGTAAATACGCCGGTCGCGGTATTCACCAGCAACATCGAATCATCGTCCTGTAGCCTGAGTTCACCCGTCATGTTTTGTAGCGTGTCGAGTTGAAGGCTCAACACGGCGCGCCCAGAGTCGGGGTCGATTCCACGCCCGCCATCCAGACCACGAATCGACTCGGCGCGCATGTCTGGCAGGAAGCCGCTGGGATACACGGCGGCCAATGCCGGGTACCACTCGACATTGAACGGCTGCCCCCCCATCAAAACGCATTTGTCGGGTGGTGTAGTGGTCGGCCATGGAAACGGCACGCCGACAGGGACGGCAAATATGGAAGCAGGATCAAAATTGGACTGGGTCCAGATATGCCCGAAATCCTGCACATCAACCTGTACTTTTATTTGACCCGAGGCGTTGTGATAGCCGATGTAGATTTTATTGGCGTCTTGACCCGCCCCCCCGCCTTGCTGCACGGGAGTGAAACCCAGTGCCGCCTGGTACGCAGCAGGGTCAAAGTTGCTAGTGTTCCAACCCGTTACCCACTCACTGAATTCATATCCCTCTGGGGTCTGAACTGCGCCTCGGGTATAGGTTGTACCGGAGTTATAGCTGGTGATTTGTTGCCAGAGGGTGTCTTGACTGACTGCAACCAGCATGGGGGAGAATTGACCGCCGGCAGGCATGTTCAGGCTGGTGTTCACCCGGTAAATGCCCACAGTGGTGATGGTGTTTAGATCAGTGCCGTCGGGAAGGACAATCCCCCCGTGACCGATACCATAAGCACCCGTGAGCAATACATGACCTGGGGTGTCATCTTGGGGAGAGGTTTGTTTAACCAGATTGGTTGAGTCCCAGATGCTTTCCCATTGGCCCCAAACACCGGCAGTCAAGGCCCGGCGGTGTAGGGTGTGGTCGGCATTCCCATAAATCTCCTGGAAGGCGTATTGACCTGGTGTAATCGCCGAGACGCGAACCCAACCCTCATAGATCCCGCCACCTGGCCCTCCTATGCCATTGCTGACGAAATAGAGGGCCGTCTCCGCGTTCAGGCCACCGATGTCAACATCACTGACCGCATAGGCAGGCCCGCCCCAGCCGAACGCTCCGACCTTCATCAGCGCATCAGGCGTTTCATCGTGCAGATGGACCTGCACAGCAGCGGTCGCAGCGGTGCCCAGCCCGAGGTTATTCCGAGCCTCGACCACATCCGCAACATCGCCCAAGTTTTCGGTCACTGCCAGGGCATCGGTGATGCCGTAGCCGTCCAGGGTGGTCGGGTTGGTACCGGCAACCACACGCCCGAGGGCATCGACAGTGACACTGCGAAACGTGCCCACACCGACCCCGCTGCCGCCCGCGATCATTTCGAACTGCAAACCGGTGGTGCCCAGATCAATCGGCGCATCGGTAACCAGTTGCCAGAGGCTGTCGCCGTTGGCTGTGCCCTCTTCCACATGGATAAACAGCCCCGGGGTTACTTCCAGACTGTAGTCGGCATCGGCGGAACGCGTCCAGCCTTCGGCGCTGACAACATACAGGCCATTGTTTTGGGCTTCTGCCTGTGCGGTCACCAGCACGCGGTCACCGACGACCACGGCCACGTCATCGATGGTCTGCACATTGCTCAGGGCAATGCCGGCGGTCGCTGCCACCCGCGCTGACTGCTTGTGATCCAGCTTGGCCAGCGCTTCACTGATCGCCAGGTCGACGTATTCACGGGTGGCCAAGACCACGGCCGGGTCGATCTTCAGCACGATGTTTGCCGAGCTGCTGACGATGAAATTCATCCGCACGACCTGGGTCTTGCCACTGCCCTGGTCCAGCAACGGTTTGTAGCTCGGCGCGCAGTTGGCCACCGCCACCAGATCACCGTCGACATCGTACAGGCCGATCTCGCGAATCCACTCACCACCCACTTCCGGCGGAATGATCTGCTCGGTGATCACCGTGTTGGGGTTGACCGAATCGACCCGGATCTGGTTGATCGGCGCCCGGCGCCATTCATTGATCAACTGGGTTTGCAGGCGATCGGGAATCGGGTCGGTGCCGTTGGCATCGCCCAGGCCCATCTCGGTAAACATCCAGTCCAGGCCCATGGCGATGGCATTGGCATGCTTGGCTTCACCGACCGCCGTGAGAATGGCAAAAAACTGACTGGTCTTATCAATCATAGGGATAAACGTCCAAAGTATCGGTTTCATCGACGCAGAGCGCCGGGCCAAAAGTGCCGGTCACGTCAATGTCTTTCGGGGCCGGTGGGTACACGTCGATCTCTTCGCCTTCTTGCACGCACACGGCAATGCCCAGCACACCCCCGGTCTGCAGACTGAGCGCCAGGTTGGTCATGTGCCGGCTGACCGGGCGGGCGTCGTCGATCAACCATGCCAGCTCCTCGTACAGCTCCTCGGTGATGCCGGCGTCATTCAGCCCGACCTCCAGAGCGAACGTACCGGGCTCACCTTCCGGCACGGTGTCGAACCATTCCACGACGTCGATCAGGTAGCCCAAAGGTTCGACCACCCGGCGCAGCGCGCCGATGGTGCCTTTACGCGCATGCACGTCGTACGCCGAACGGATTGCCGTGCGCTTGGCCTCCTGGGTCCAGTTGTTGTTCCAGCGGTCCACCGACCAGGCCGACGCCAGATACGGCAATAGGTGTTCGGGACAGGTGTCAGCGTTGTACAAACTGCGCAGCGGAATCAGCGTGTTCTCGTAATTGGCCGCTTCCACGGCCAGCTCCAGCGGCGTGCTGTTGAGCGGTAACTGAGTGCTCATGTCAGGCCCCCAGCGTCACGCTGTAGCCGGTGCAATACGCCGCCTCGGCCTTGGTCGGTTTGATATCGGTCCAACCCAGCAACTCAACCCGGGCGATGCCGGGAACGTGCAATTGCGCATCGATCCCCGAGCGCGCCACTTCCAGACCGAGGCGGCGGCGTGGGTTGATCCACTCGCTCAGGCGTTTCTGGCTTTCGGCCAGATAGGCTTCGTTCTCCGGCCCCGGCGCTTGCGGGTACAGCACCGCTTCAATGTGGTAATTGATAACCACGGCGCTCTGCACCGTGAGCCGATCGGCCACCGGCCTCACGTCCTCGTCATTCAGGTGCAGCCGGACCTGCTCCAGCAATTCCGGCGAGGCAGCGCCACTGCCATCCAGGCTGAGCACTGTGACCACCACAACGGCCGGTGACGGACTTTCCGCCGTGGCATCGGCCACCAGGCCCGAGGCGTTGCGCGCATGCAGGATGTAGCTGTTACGCGGCCCCGCCGTGGTCAACCCCTCATACGACAGCTGCACCCGCTCGCGCAGGGCATCGTCCTCTTCGAGCACCTGCGGTGTCGGCGGCACCGTGCTCGGATCTCCCGCCTGAATCACCAGGCGTTGCAGGTTGACGTTGGCGGCCAGGTGATCGAGGTCGGCCCGCTCGGCATGGGCCAACAGCAAAGCCTTGCCCGCGTCGTTGACTCGCGCCCGGTTCTGTAAGGCGCCATACGCGGCCTGCTCGATCAGCTTGAGTACCGGGTCGCTTTCCAGCTCCGCGCTCCAGTTATCGCCCATGCTCAGGCGGAAGGCTTCGAGTTTCTCCTGGTAGACCTCCTCAAAGTCGAGGTCTTCGAGCACTTGCGGCGGCGGCAGGGCCGCCAGTTCCATGGTCATGCGGACACCTCCAAAGTGACGTCACTGCCCAGGTACTGCCCGGTCAGCTCAAAGGTGATACGCCCGTCGAGGATGGCCACGGCGCGCACCCGCCCTAGTTTCAGGCGAGGTTCCCAACGCCCGAGCGTGCTGGCCACTTCCGCTTGCACGGCACTTTTCCAGCCGTCATTGACCGGCAGGTCGACAAAGCGCCGCAGTTTGCTGCCGTACTCCGGCCGCATGCGCCGGCTGCCCAAGGGCGTGGACAAGATGTCCTCGATGGACTGGCGCAGGTGATCGAGGCCGGAAATGAGTTGGCCGGTGCGGCGGTCCAGTCCGATCATCCCGATCATGGGATCAGCCCTCGACCGCGACAAAATCCTTGCGACCCTGCAAATACTCGAGCGCGACCGTGTCCTCCGACGCCACCGCAACCTGGCCCTTGTCCACTTTCAAGGTGCGCCCGGCCTCCAGCAGGACCAGCACCCGCGAGGTGTACAGGGTGTCGCGGAAGGTACAGAGCGCGGCCGGCGTGGCCGGGATCGGCTCATCGCTGGCTACCGATACGTCCTTGGTTTTACTCGTCATGGTTGTCTCCAGGCATGAAAAAGCCCGCGCGCGGCGGGCTGAAGGTGAATGTTCACTCAATGCGAGTGGTTGCTGCTGTTGCCCCCGGCGTCCATGATCGTGCCGGCGCCGATGATGTCGCCGGACACCCTCAGCGCACCGTCGATGCTCACCTCACCCACCAGGGTGATCTGGCTGGCCGTCACCCGGACTTGATCCGGTGTCACTTCAAACTGCGAGCCACCGACCGTGATCGTCGCGCGGCTGCCATTGGGCAGGTCAATGCGGTAACTGCCGACCTGCCAGTCGTAGACCAGCGAGCCGCCATCGTCGAAGTACCAGGCCTCGACGTGATCGCGGTTGTCCGGCGGGGCCCCGGCATTGCCATACAGTCCCGGGATAAAGGTGCCCATGGCCGGATCACCGCTCGGGCTGAACAGCGCGCCCTGCTCATTCAGGCTCGGCGCGCGCCAATGACGGGCCTTGCCCGCCGCCAGGCTGTGCCAACGCACCCAGGCACTGACCCAGGTACCGGCCTTGACCCGCACCCGGCCGGCCATCAGATCGACGCCGACCACCACGCAGGGCATCAGCATCGCGGCAATCATCCGGTCGTGTTCGGCGCTGGCGTATCCCATGCCAGATCCTCCGGCTGAAAGTAGTGGTCTTCATTGCCGGTACCGGTGCAGCCATCGACATTCAGGTACAGGGTGCCCGGGGGCTCGACAGGCCACAGCCACTCAACCTCACCGAGGTAGATCTGCTGGGTCCACTCCACCGTCCACACGGTGTAGCCATCCAGTTCCGGTTTGGTCCAATCCTGACGCGACGCCACAAACTGCGCCTGTTCGACGTTGTCCAGTCCCCAGGTTTGTGCCCGCAACACAATGGCAAGTTGTGCGGCCAACTGGGCACCGAGTTGCTGATGACGGGCCAACTCGGGCGCGACAATGACCCGCGCTTCAAAGCGCTGGACCAGCACCGTTTCACCGGTGCCGATGTCCGGCCCGGGTTCAAACTCAACCGGCTCGAGAAATACCGCCGGCAACGCTATCCGGTCCTGAATGTCCGGACAGGTCGCCACAAACCGCACCGAGGGCAGTGCCTGGCGGATGTGGCCCTCGATGGCGGCGTACAACGCATCCAGCGAAAAGGCAGGATCAGACACGAGCGCTCCCCTTCAGGTATTTATGCAGTTCAAAGTTCATCTCTTGTCTGAACACGACCAGTAGACGCTCGTCGGCCTTGTTGGCCCAGGTGTAAAACGGACCTTCAACGTCTTCGAGCGAGACCTTGGCCTTGGCCAGTGGAAAGCGATTGTCGTTTTCCGCGATCCAGCCCGAACTTGTGCCGCCACCCGCGGACGCGCTGCTGCCGGGATAGTCATCCGGGTTGAAATGTTTGCTGGAGGTGCGGATCCAGATATCCGCCTTGTTGCCATAGACGCGTTTATAAAACGCACCCTGATAACGCCGCCCCGCCACCGAGACACCGGCCTTGCCCTGCCGGGGATTACCAATCCGGCTGGCCTCCATCGGGTTGGTGCCGAACCAGAGTTTGCCCAACTGCCCCTGGCCTTTGATGGGATAGCTGCGCAAGCGCTGGCGCACCGCGCGGACGGCAATCCGCTCCTGTTTGCTGACATCGCGTGCCATGTGTGTGGCCAGCCAGCCCAACGTCTTGTTGATTGCCCGCCGTTGCGCCGCGGCAGCGGCCTTGGGCATCACTTTGGCCAGCTGTTTAAAAGCCTGCATATCGTCTGCGGAAAACTGCAGAGAAACTGGCACGGCACTCATGCTTTTAACCTCAACGACAAAGCCACCAGACCATCACCTGCAGGCTCCAGATGAATCAGGGTGTACTCGCCACCACCGTCCAGCACGGGCAACTCGATCTGTACCGTCTGCGTTTTTTCAACGCCCGCGGCGTCGGCCACCCGAATGTGAAAACACGGTTCGCGCAAGCCGGTGTTCAAGCGTCCGATTTTGGGCTGCAACCAAGGCGCCGAGAACATGCCCAGCACGCGCCGACCTTCAATGAAACCAACATCGGCCAGGGTGTCGAACACCACGCTGTCAATCTCCGCGACCAGGTCTCGAAAGGCCATGGTCAGAGCGTCAGCAGGATCTGTGCCCGTGGACGCGTGCACAGGTGCAATGGGTTGGATTGGGCTTCACCGGCCATGCCCTTGTTGAACGGCAGTGGTTCCAGCTTGCTGTAATACGGCAGGCCTTGGGTGTTGGCGGTTTCCATGTAGTCCGCTGGGGCAAAGCAGGAGATGTACAGTTCCGGCACGCCTTCGGGAATCAACAGGGCTGTATCGTCATGAATAAAGGACACGCCAGCGATGCGCCCGCGGTAGCGCTCCCAGACGATGCCGCCCAGCTCGAAGCTGTCCCGCGCATCACCACGCAATTCGGCTGCCTGAATCGTATTGAGGTAGGTTTCCTCAACCGATTTGTGCGTGATCAGCTTGTTCCAGAAATTCTTGCCACAGAAGGCCCGCGCGCCCGAGCTGGTGACGCTACCCAGTTCATCGTCCTGCATGTCCAGCGCTTCGGCGCACTTGACCCGGATCTTCGTCGCCGAGTCGTTCAGGCCCATGGACAAGCTTTGTTGCTCCACACCGAACGCCTGATAGATGTTCAGCAGGACCGTCGAGCCGTCCGCATCCAGCACCAGGCCGTTCAGTGCGCCCATGCGTTGAAATTCATGGGTGGCATCGAGCTGACGCTTGGCCTTGCTCAGACGAGTGTTCACTACGCCCTGCACGGCCTGCAACTCGGTGGTCGTACCAAAGGCACGAATGCCCTGGATCTCGTCGGCCTTGATGGTGAAACGCTGCGGCAGGTGCACGGTGTTGAACGGGATCATCTGACGCTTGCTTGCACCCACGACCAGACCCGAGGTGCCGCGCTCACCCGCCGGCACCAGGGCCAGGGTGTTGCCGTCCTTTTCGATCTGCACGGTCAGGGTACTGATGCCTTCCTCACGAAACAGGCCCAGGCTGCTGATGCGGCCCGGCAAGTATTCTTGCTCATTGATCGCCGCGGTCAGCGAAGACACGGAAAAAACATCGTCGGTAAAAATGCCAATGTCGGCCATGAAGGGACTCTCCAGAAAAGCAAAACCCCGCACAAGGCGGGGTTGGGGTAAGGGGGGCTGACTTAGCGGGCTATCACAAATTGAGCCGCTAAGGCGGCTTCAGCGTCAGCGTCGAAACCGGTCAAATGCACCACGCTGACCTCGGCCAGCCGCACCACAGCACTGGCGCGACGCTCCTCGGTCGACTCGCCCAGCGGCCCGTAGAGGATGCAGGCCGCCACTTCGGAGCCGTCGGTGGCGGCGGGATCGTATGGGGCAAACTCATTGGTCACCGTGACCAGCCCCAGCACCTGGCCAGCATTCAAAGCAGCACCTGCAGCCACCAGAATGGATTCACGAGAGATCTTCCCGGCCCCTTCGGAGAGCAGAAACTCGCCAGCGTGTAGCGTTTCGTACTTTACGGTCATGCTCGTGCTCCTTTTGCACTGTTGGATTGCCCCGCATGGACGGCCTGACGGGCTGCCCAGATCGAAGACGGATTCGGTTGTTTCGCCTGTACCTTCGGTGCTGGGTCCTCGTCGAGGGGCACGCTGTTGTCGATTTCGAAACCGTTGCCGCTACTGACGATCTTGTCGAACAGCCGCGCGCGTACCGCCGGCTCATCCAGCCCCGCGGCCACATACTCGAGGCTGAGTTCTGGCAGTCGTGCCGCGACACACAGGTCATGCACCGCCTTGGCCCGGGTCAGTCCCGCCAGGACAATCTCTTCGCTTTCAAGTTGGGTCGAACTGAGCAACGGCGCGACCAGGTTGCTGATCCCCGCCTCCGCGCAACGTTGAGTTATCAGTAGCGCCAGCTTGGCCGAGTCGACCACGTGTGCGGGTGGATCGTTTGGCGCCGGCTCCGACTTCGGATCTGGGTCAGGCAACTCATCGAGCTGGGCCAGCAATTCAGCTGGGGTGTGCTGGTAACGCTGCATTACCCCGCCCTGCCCCAGACAGGCTTTGACCTGTACCCCATCGCCCACCTCATCGGCCAGCCCCAGAGCCACTGCCTCACTGGCGGTCAACCAGGTCTCGGCGGCCACCAAACCTCGTAACTCCGCCTCATCGATGTCCGGTGCCTTGGCCTTGTAGGCCGCGATGATCGCCTCCATGGTTTGGTCGAGGACATCGGCCACCTTGCGAAAGCTGTCGGCATCGCCGGCCGCATAGGTCCATGGGTTGTGGATCATCAGCATGGCATTCGACGCGATCACCACCTTGTGCGCACCGCACACCGCGACACTGGCCGCGCTCGCGGCCAAGGCATCGATGCGTGCCGTGCAACGCTCGCCCAGCCGTGACAACGTGTTGTGCATAGCCAACCCGTCGAACAGGTCGCCGCCGATGCTGTTGAACGCCGCGATCACCGGTGACACGCCGTCATCGATGGCGCGCAGATCCTGCATAAACTGACTGGCGGTAATGCCCCAGGTGCCGATCTCGCCATACACAAAGACTTCGATCACGCGCTCGGTGGCTTCGCCACTGGCGTGCACGGCGTACCAACTTTTGTCCTGCACCGGCACTTGCTGGCCGGCCTTGTTGTAAATACGCGGAGGCGTTTTCTTACTCATGCTTGCTCCTTATCGTCGAACGCCTGAAGCAGTTCGACGAGCGTGCTGTAATTCAGACCTTTGCCCCGAGCCCGTTCGGCGTCGGCAGCGTTTTCTTCGTCCACCGTTTCGGCGTCGTAGCCGGTGCGCAGGACCATCTCGCTGCGCGAGGCAAAGCCCGCGTTAACTTCCATCGTGCGCGACTGAACATCCTGAACTGGATGGATATAAGCCCAGCCCTGTGGCACCCAACGCGTACGCAGGTACTCACGGCGGCGCTGGGCGTAGTCCGGCAACAACACGGCACCGCTGAGCACTGCCATGTCCATCCACGCGGCCCGCACCGGGCGACACAATTGGTGCACATACACACCAAATTGCAGCTGCTCCAGACGACGCCGGAACTCAGTAAGCACCACCCGCAGCGCTCGGTCGTTCACTTCGCGCATGTCGCCGGTGAGGATTTCGTATGGCATCCCGGCGCCGGCCGCCGCTGCCATCAACTGTTGGCGCATGAAGTCGGGATAGTTGTTGCCGGCATCCGGCGGAGTGGAAAACTCGACCTCCTCCCCTGGCAACAACTCCTGCATGGTTCCGGGCTCCAACGCCACCATGGGCGTGAAACCATCCGAGGCGAGGTTCAGCGGCGCACCGGTCACCGGGTCTACCGGGGTCTGAATGTCATCCGGTGAAGGCTTCTTGATGAAGCCGGCGAACAGGTTGGCCACCTCTTGGCGGAACAACACCGCGTCGTCGTAGTTGTCCAGGCTGCGCAGGCGCTTGAGCACCGGCGACAAACGCGGCAGACCGCGCAACTGACCTGGTTCGACCGGCTCAAAAATGTGCAACACCTGGCTGGCCGGTACGCGCACCAGTTGGTTGTAGCCACTGTTCAACGACGAGGCATCACCGGGATGCGAGCGGTACATCCAATACGCGACCCGGCGACTGTCCGGACTGAACTCAATGCCGGCGCGAATGATGTTGCCGTTACGCGCCATCTCGAACTTGTCGTGCGGGACAAACTCCGGCGCCAGCACCTGAAGCTGCAACGGCACCACCAGACCCTCATCGACGCTGCGCGGACGCAGGCGGACAAAACATTCGCCAGCCGTTTCCACCGTGCGGGCGATCAGTGCTTGCTGGCCGTAGAAGTCGGTCAGGCCATCGGCGTCGGACTCTTCAGTCCAGTCGGCCCAGAGCTCCTGCAACAGATGTCGAAGGTCATCGTCCTGGGTTTTCGGCCGCGGCGTGATGCCCGTGCCGATCAGGTTGCTGACCCGTTTGTCGATGATGTTGAAGGCGTAGGGGTCGTTGCGCACTGCCGCCCGTGAACGTGAGCGCAGGTTGCGTAACGCCGGAATGGCAATGCTGTTGAAACCGGCGTCGGGCGCATCCCAACTGGCAGAGCGACGCCCTTCGGCAGCCCCTTCATAGCTGGCCTTGATGTTCGACGGGATCAGGAATCCGCTGCGGCCCAAGGTGGGGAAGTGACGAGCCATTACAGTCCCTTGCCTCCATGGTAAAGCCGCACGATGCGCGATCGCGGACCGGCCGCTGCGATCAGCGAGCTACGAATTTCGTCGCGAGCCCTGAGCAATTCATCGATGTCGCGGTACTCGACGTTGCGATCGGCGTAGCGCACGATTTTTTCGCCGCGCGCAATTGCCTTCTCGACTGCATCGAGTTGCTGCTGGGTAAAGGCCATGGGGGTCGCTCTAAAGTAAAAAACAACGTGGTGTGCAATTGCGTGCTTTCACTCAGCGTCGTTTTTTGAGGTAGCCGCTGCTGGAGCTTCGACGCTGTGGAGGCCGTGCAATCGGCAGCGGTGCTGCTGCCGGCGTGGCCGGTGGTGGTACGGGATCAGCCGGTTGCTGCCGGGGTGTCGCGGGGCTGCTGATACGCTCAGCTGACACGGCTTTATCGCCCGGTGGCGCCGCCTGGAACAGAGCATTTCTCACCCTTTCCCAGTCGTGTTCCTTGTAGCGATTCAGCCCCAGGTAATGCGCCATCGCCAGGCTGTACACCATCAAGTCGAGGGCTTCGTTGCGCTCAGCCTTGCCCTTGACCCACTCGATTTTCTTGTAGCCTTTGACGTAGCGAGTCACCTTGCGCTCGGCGACGCACTGGGCAAAAAAATCATCTGGCAGGTCATTGGCAAAGTGCAATGCACCGGGACCGTCCTCCACCGGATAGCGGTTGTAGATCCAGTCCTTGGCGGTGTCGGTGCCGACGAACCACAACTCCACGCCCTTGCGCTCGGTCAGGCCTTTCCAGGTGACATCCATCATTGATGGCCGCTGCGCAATCACCGGACGACCTGGCTTGCTCGCACCCTTGACCGCGAAAATGTTGCGCCAGCGCCGCAGCCGGCAGAACTGGTACACCTCGTCGGTGTGGTTACCGCCGGAGTCGATGCCAGCGGCCCGGATCGTCAGCTCCGCGCCACACGGATGCGGGTAACGTGCCTTGAGTTTGTCATCGAGCACCGACCAGGTGCGGTCGTCGGCGGGATCGCCCCAGATCACCTGGTAGTCGATGATCCAGCGCTCCATGCCGGCGCCCCACCCGACCACCATAAACTCCAGCCGGTTGGCCTGAACGTCGACCGAGGCCGTGAGCATCAACACGGCGAACGGCATCGAACCCAGCCCGTAAGTTTCCAAGCGTGCCCGAGCCATCAGGACATCCGCTTTCGTTTGCTCTTGGGCGCTGTCCCAAACCTTGGCCAGACGGGTGTTGTAGAACACCTGCATAGGCTCAAGATCGCCGCGGGACATGGCTGTCTTGGCCTTCTCGAACTGTTTAGCCAGCGCGGCCCACCCCGTCCAGCCGGGCGGCGAGTACAACGCATTGAGGTTGAAACCGACGGTTTCGCCATCGCCCTGGGCATGGGCGCGCCACTCACCCTTGGCCAACATTTCGCCCTTGTGATGTTCTTCGATCAGCACATCACAGTCAGGCCCGGCGCACTCGTAGTGCGCCAGTTGGCAATCCGCCGAGTAATGCAGGCGTTCCCATTCCAGGACTTGCATGTGCCCGCAATTCGGACAGGGCACATAATAAAAACGCTGGTCGCTGGTCTCGAACAGATCGGCAATGCGCGAGGCACCCCTGATCGTTGGCGAACTGGAAAAGTAGAACTTAGCGTTACGGCCAAACGTACTGCCGCGGGTTTCCGCCAGCTCAATCGGGTCGCCCTCCTCGCCAACGTCCACCACCCAGCGATCCACTTCATCGCCATAGATGTAGCGGGCCGACAACTCCGACAGGTTCGCCGCCGAGCCGGCGGTGGTGACGTACAACGAACCACCTTCAAACTCTTTGGTGTCCATGGTGTTGCGCGCATCCCGCGAACGGTTCGCGGCCACTCGTTCGCGCAGAACCGGGGTGGCCTTGATGGTCTTGCCGATGCGCGACGAGACTCGTTTGGCCAACCCCAGGCTGGGCAGCAGCGTGAGAATGTTGGACGGCGCCATATGGATCAGGCCGCCAATCCAGTTCAAAGCGATCTGGGTTTTCATCAACTGCGAGGCCACCATGGTGACCACGCGCTTGCACGGATGGGCCGGTGACAAACAACGCATGGGCTCGCGGGCATACGGTGTACGCGCCGTGCGGTACTGCCCGGGTTCGGCGGCCCCTGCATCCCGCGGGATGCGCATGAACTCGTCAGCCCACTGATCGATCCAGACATCCGGCTCTGGCCGCAGCCCGCGGAAATAAGCCTCCCGGTACACCGCTGCACCGTCGGGCATTTCCGCTGACATGGATTAGCTCGCTGCAGTCAAAGAATGGATGAGGTCTGTCGAGGACATCCGTTCGGCATCGTCCAACACCCGGCGCAATGCGGCAGTGAGGTGCTTCTCGATTTGCCAGTGATCACTCATGGCGGCCAATTCGGGGGCCAACTGTGGCGGCATACCCAGCAACAGATCCCGCAACATCCGCCCGGTCGTGTACGCCGCCGTTTTAACGGCCTCCAACTCGACGTGGGCGCCGCGATTTTTGTGAAATTCGCTCTCGGTCAGGCGTGACTCATAAAACTCGCGGTAGGCACGAGACTCCTGAAAGTCTGGAATACCCTCGACAGTCATTGGCGCCTGCTGCGAAAAAACGGTTGATGGCTCGTATTCGATCTGGGGCCCCGGGGTATTGCCTTCCGGCCTGCGCTGTATCCGTTCACGCTCATGTCGCGCCGCCACATTGGCTTTGCTCGGATCCGCGGTGCTGAACAGCAATCGGTCCGTGGCCTCGACATCCACCATGCCGTCCGCCATCAGAACCAGACGACCGCTCTTGGCCAACTTCGACACATAGGGTTTCGACCAGCCTTGGCGAGCGGCGAACTCCGCTTTGGTGAGTGCTGTCATGTCCATGCCTTACGGTGAACCCGGCTGGGCCGAGAGTTAACCGAGTAAAATAGTCGGTTAACTCCTAGGTTAACCACCTCAAGACCACGGCCCGCCTGGCTTTCAGCCAAATCCATAGCCTTTCAGTCATTTGCTTAGTTAACTCTTGGTTAACTGCCTTAGTTAACCAAGCTGAAAGCCACGGCCCGACTGACTTTCAGTCGACGTGACAGTTGGCTGAGTTAACCAGGTTAATTCGTTAGTTAACCGCCCTGTAAGCCACAGTCCATAAGGCTTTCAGCCCAGTTAACCAAGGGAGTTAACCAGTTAACTAACTTTGGAGGGGTGCCGCTAACGCGTTTGCGCGAGTCTTATGCCCCGTGTTCTTTGGAAGTTGCCAGGGTCCCCGGTGGGTTTGGAGACCCTCATCCTGCGCTGATTGGAGATCGCGTTTAAAACGGAGGCAGTCGAGTTTGTGGATATGATGCTCATGCCGGAAGCGCTGCAATCTGGCGGGCAATCTCGTCATGAATCAGTTTGGCTGACCAGGTATGCGCGACGAGGTCTGTGCCGGCTTCCAGCAGTGCGGCATCACCCTCGGCTGGAATGACTGGCTGGTCGGTCAGGTCGTTGTAGCTGCCCGAGAAGTCGGAAGTCCCACTGCCGATAGCAACACGAGCAGCAGCGGCGTCGACACTCACCAGCACAGCCTTGCCGACATCCGAGGCGTCCGAGATGTTTTCCGAGGTGATGTCGCCTGGCGTACCGACTGCATTGTTCGTTCCCTTCACCACAGCCTGAAGCACTTGAAAGCCTTCAGTGATGGAGACAGGGCCACCGTATGGTTGCCAGCCTTCGGCAATAGCCTGAGCCAGCTTGGCCGTCAACTCCTCGGGAGTGTTGGCGACGACGGTTTCGTATTGGGTGTAGGCCATTCTCTAAATCTCACGATTGAGTGATTGAGCGGCGAGCGGCTGGCAGGCCGGCGAATCACCACAGTGGATGTGGCCTGTCATGACGTAGGCCAGCAGGAGCACAAAAGGCAGCAGCCAAGGGCAGCGTTTCATGGCGCCGAATCCGATTTGGGAAACTTGAAGTCGGCGAACCGATCAGCCAGATCGGCGATCTTCTTTACGCCAAGAAATCCGATGAACACACCCGCAGCCGTGGCGAAGTTCTGCGGTAAACCGAAGTACTCCAGTAACGGAATCAAGCCAATGGTGATCAGCGTGCACAGAGAAGCTTCAAGCAACGCCTGTCGCCGCGTGCCACCGCCGTAAATGATCCGCAAGGCACCGACCACGAATGACAATGCTCCGGCGTAAATCGTCGGCGCATGCTGCCCAAGCCACGCGAGAACGAGCAGCCATGTGTCTGGTTTATCGGGCATGTTGGTCATCCGGGTTTCTCCCTTTCGGGAAAGCGCAATAGATTGGTTCCAGCAGCACTTCTCAGCTCGGAGCGAAGGGCGTGGCGGAACCAAAAATAAAAAAGCCCTGCTCGCTGGCAGGGCTCATAAATGGGCACAAAAAACCCGACTCGATGGTCGGGTTCTTAAAAGGCGTCTCGCTGCGTTGACAGCAACACACGCTGCTATAAAAGCAAATCCATCCCGCGCGGAAAAGGATTTTCCGAAATAAAAGCGAAATTTTACCCAACTTCGATGCAGCCCTTCGAGGCAGACAGGAATCGGCCAGAAAGGGTCATTCGCGAAGGTCACATCAAAATCACTCATTCCTAAGGCAATCTGGCACTTTTTTGAGTTTGACGGGCTCTAAAGGTTGCATTCGTCGATAAACGCTCCTTGAAGATGACATTTTTATTACAATTTAATGGCATGCCTTCCGGGTCAGAAGATGAAAGTCAGAGCTACAGTCATATGCGAGAGAGATCGGCAAATCTTGCTCGTTCGCAAACCGAGGTCAAAATGGGCTCTGCCTGGTGGCAAGGTGGAAACTGGCGAAGCTATCGCTGGAGCTGCTGCTCGAGAACTCCAAGAAGAAACCGGGCTAAACGTTGATCAGCTCCTGTACATTTTTGAGTTCGATGCAGGCAACACGCGCCACCATGTTTTTGAAGCCTCTGTTCCAGAGGCCGAAAACGCCACACCTCAGAACGAGATCTTCGAGTGCATTTGGCATTCTTTGAACGCGTTTCATGATCTGGACACAAGCGATGCTACGAAATCAATCATCAGGACATTTCTACGCCGCCTTTAACCTCCCTTGATCCTTCTGGCTCGCGCACGGTTAATCGTCTCGTCGCATCATTCCAAGTGTCCGCAATGAGTCGGATACAGTCCTTGGTGACAGGCAGAAATCGGCCGATTCTGTTGAAAAAGTCGGCCACGGTTTCCGCAGCTGAAAGGTACGCGTCCGAGATTGAAATCTTTATTTTCGGCAGAGGTTTGCAGACGCAGATTTCACGCAGCAGCGTGCAAAAAAGGCGTTTTCACCGATCAATGATCAGGCAGTTTTGGATGACCGACTTTTTCAACAGAATCGGCCAAAAGCGGTCGGTGGACAGATGAGTCCAGCTTCCCGACCCCGCGCCACAATAACGGGAGGGCTCCGGTTTTTGTGAACGACTGGGATTGATTGCTTATCTGAAGGATGTTCTCACGCGCCTGCCGACGCAGCGGGCGAGTGAAATCGACCAGTTACTGCGGCATAAGTGGCAACCGGTTTAGTTACGCAAGGCGTGATGGCCGGACGCATACCGTGGTAATACGTTGCGGTGCGCGAAAACTGGAGAGTTTTCTTTATATCCATAATTGGACTATAAGATAAAGGTGGTGTCGCGCCCTGCGCGGGCGTGCGGATTGAAACTTCCCAGGGCACTACTGTATGCCCAAACTGTTATGTCACTCCTCACGCGGGCGTGTAGATTGAAGGTTCCTGTGGCATGAGGAAGACGACCATCCGATGGATATCGCACCCGACATGTTTGCGCGAATTGAACACCTACCGCACCTCGTTTGAAGCAGTTTCGGCCCCGTTTGACCATCGGAGTGCGGCCGAGCTGCGTATCTAGGTAACGCTTAAGTTCGCCTTCAACCAAAATCATCAGGCACGCGATCAAAGTCTATTCTTCCCTGAAACAGCGTTGAAATTCCGCTAGGACAACCTGCAATTACCTATTGGCGACTATACCTTCTGGGGGGAGACGCCTAATCCAAACTTAATCAGTAGCGAACGGTAGTTTTGGTAAGCAGAGGTCGCGGTCTCGCTGGCGTGGAAAGCAAACTGAGTAGGAGGGTCAGATGGCCTACGGAGTTCGATTGCTGATCTGGGGAGAACGCGCTTGTTTTACCCGGCCAGAAATGAAGGTTGAGCGTCTCTCTTATGACGTTATCACTCCCTCTGCGGCGCGCGGTATTCTTGAAGCCATACATTGGAAACCAGCAATTCGCTGGTCGGTGGATAGAATTAAAGTCCTCAAACCGATTCGCTTCGAGTCACTGCGGCGTAACGAGGTGGGCGGAAAACTATCCACAGACAGTGTTGGTAAGGCCATGAAGGCCAACCGCACAGACGGTCTGATTACCCTTATCAGTGAACACCGCCAGCAGCGTTCGGCCACCGTCCTGAGGGATGTCGCCTATGTCATCGATGCACACTTCGTCCTGACCGAAAAGGCCGATGACAGCGACTCTATAGGAAAACACCTGGATATTTTCAATCGTCGCGCTCGCAAGGGGCAGTACTTCCATTCACCCTGTTTGGGAGTGCGCGAGTTTCCCGCCAATTTCCAGTTGCTTGAGCCCGGCATGGGCGAGCCGATTGCCGATGCAGCGTTGATCGGGGCTCGTGATCTGGGCTGGATGCTTCATGACATCGATTTTGCTGATGACATAACCCCACATTTTTTCCGGGCGCAGATGCTCGATGGCCTTATCGAAGTGCCGCCCTTTATCGCGGCGAAGGCATGATCCTCGCTGCGCTCAATGACTATTACCTGCACTTGGCCGGGCAAGACAAGGTGCCTGTGTTTGGCTATAGCGAGGAGTACATCAGCTATGCGCTAGTACTGTCGGCCAAGGGCGATCTGGTTGATGTGCTGGATGTGCGCGACGCCTCCGGCAAGAAACCGAAGCCCAAGCGCCTAACTGTTCCTCAATCAGAAAAACGAACGCTCGGAATAAAGCCCAATTTTCTCTGGGACAAATCCAGTTATGTATTGGGCGTCAGTACTAAGGCAATTGGGCGCACCAACCAAGAACACCAGGCTTTCAAGACCCTACATCAGCAATGCCTGATTGATGAGTTTGATCCCTCCCTTCAAGCACTTTTGGCTTTTCTTGATAGCTGGTCTCCTGATCGATTTCAAGCGCCATTGTTCAGTGAAGAAATGCTCGATGCCAACTTTGTGTTCCGCCTCGAAGGTGAGCAATGCTACCTGCATGAGCAACCTGCCGCGCGACTTCTCAGAGCCAAGCTGCTGACGAGTTCTAAAAGTCGTGAGGGTTTATGCCTAGTGACGGGCCAGTGTCTGCCATTGGCGCGTCTTCACCCTGCTATAAAGGGGGTCAATGGTGCCCAAAGTTCCGGTGCTTCCATCGTCGCGTTCAACCTGGAATCCTTTTGCTCATACGATAAAAGCCAGGGCGAAAACGCCCCCATCTCCGAGGCCGTGGCTTTCGCCTACACGATGGCGCTTAACCATCTGTTGCGACGAGATGAACATAACCGCCAGCGCGTGCAAATTGGTGATGCCAGCGTCGTGTTCTGGGCCATAGCCGAGACTTCAGAGGAGGCTAGTAATGCCGAACGGGTGTTTGCTGACCTGCTCAGTCCACCCAGCGACGATGTCCGGGAAGCCGCCAAGTTACGTTGCATACTGGATGCTGTAGGTAAGCGCAGCTCCTTACGTGATCTGGGGTTACAACTGGAGGAGAGCACGCAGTTGTTCGTGCTGGGTCTGGTACCGAATGCTGCTCGCCTGTCAGTCCGTTTCTGGCAGACAGGCAGCTTGATTTTTTTTGCGCAACGATTGGCCGAGCATTACCAGGATCTACATATCGAGCCGGCGCCTTGGAAAAACGAGCCCGCGATCTGGCGCTTACTCAACGCTACGGCCCCCAGCCGAAATGGCAAAGCTAAGGTCGAAGATATTACGCCACAACTGGCCGGTGAAATTACCCGCGCCGTTTTGACTGGCAACCGCTACCCGCGAAGCCTGCTGACCAACGTGATCATGCGTATGCGCGCCGATGGAGATGTCTCCGGTTTGCGGGTAGCGATGTGTAAGGCAGTCTTGGTGCGCGACCTGCGACTTGGTGTCAAGGGAGTCAA
Organism: Pseudomonas laurylsulfatiphila; assembly: GCF_002934665.1. Classification (GTDB taxonomy): domain Bacteria; phylum Pseudomonadota; class Gammaproteobacteria; order Pseudomonadales; family Pseudomonadaceae; genus Aquipseudomonas; species Aquipseudomonas laurylsulfatiphila. Next base: position 123,846 of record NZ_NIRS01000004.1, read on the forward strand.
CGAGGAAGTGCCTGCGAGCCTCGATAGGGAAGCCAGCAACACCGGTTATCGCTTGGGGCGGCTGTTCGCCGCATTGGAAAGCGCCCAGTTCTGTGCCTTAGGCGCTATCAATACCAGTATCCGTGATCGCTATTACGGCGTGGCGTCAGCAACCCCCAGCACGATTTTTCCGATGCTGTTGCGCAATGCGCATAACCATCTGGCCAAGCTGCGTAAGGAAAAACCGAGGTTGGCCCATCACCTGGAGCGCGAGATAGGCGAAATCATAGATGGCTCCGGTACCAAATTCCCACGCGGATTGAAACTTGAGGATCAGGGGCGCTTCGCCATCGGCTATTACCAACAATCCCAGGCGCACTTTAGCCCTAACAGCGAAGCCAGCACCAATAAGTCGCCCGACAAAGTGCAAGGAACAGAACAATGAGTATCATCGCCAACCGTTACGAGTTTGTCTTTTTGTTCGATGTCATTAATGGCAATCCGAATGGCGATCCGGATGCTGGCAACCTTCCGCGCCTCGACCCTGAGACCAGCCAGGGGTTAGTCTCCGATGTTTGCCTCAAACGCAAGATCCGCAACTACGTCAGTTTGGAGAAAGAGAACGGTGCGGGTTACGCCATTTATATGCAGGAGAAATCCGTACTGAATAGTCAGCACGAATTGGCATGGAAAGCCTTGGATATCGCAGCTGATGTCAAGGATGGCTACAAAAAACTACCCAAAGACTTGGCGAAGGCCAAGGAGCTGACCGACTGGATGTGCGCCAACTTCTTCGACGTGCGTACATTTGGCGCGGTGATGAGCACAGGCGTTAACTGCGGTCAGGTGCGAGGCCCGATTCAAATGGCCTTTGCCACCTCCATCGATCCGGTGGTGCCCATTGAAATCGCCATCACCCGCATGGCCGTGACCACGATGAAAGAAGCCGAGGAGCAAGGCGGCGACAACCGTACAATGGGCCGTAAACACATCATTCCCTACGGACTGTACCGCGCCCACGGTTTTGTCTCAGCCAAGTTGGCTGAGCGGACTGGTTTCTCTGAAGACGATCTCGAACTGCTCTGGCGCAGCCTGATCAACATGTTCGAACATGACCGATCCTCTACCCGTGGTGAAATGGCGGCACGCAAGCTGATCATATTCAAACACGAACATCCAATGGGTAATGCGCCGGCCCATGTGCTGTTCGATACAGTGAAGGTCGCTCGGGTGCATGGTGAGACCGATACACCCGCCCGCAGCTTCGGTGACTACCAGGTAACTATCAACAGAGAGTCCCTGCCAAAAGGTGTCAGCGTACGTGAGCTGATCTGAAGGGGACGGTCATGGAAGATACCGATCTGATTTCACTGTTCGCTTTAGTAGCATTATCTCGACTGTTCCCGGCGGTGCGCCCTAGTACATGCCGAGCAGTTGTAGGCAGAGAATCTGCCATACGACCGAAGGGCGCTTGCTGCATGAATATACCGACCAGCCGCCAATCGAACAACGGCATATAGAGCGCAATGCATCAACAGCGCTCCATAAACCCTGCCTACGTAAGAGGTTCGTTGGCGCATGGCGATCCGCTTGTGGGGCTAAAAATGGTGTCCACTTAAATAGGTGGACACCATCGTCCTAAGCGATGGCTTCAGGAAGGCGTGTTTGCCGGACGCTTACGACTGCTCTAGCCGCCCTTCATGACAGGCAGCAATGGGTCCAGAGTGTGTAAAAACGCTTCACCAAAATTGAAGTATGCGCATCTACGTTAAATCTGAAATTTATCGGCACGTCAGGCATATGTGGATTTCGCGTAGAAACGCGATTTCCAGTCCGATTTTGAGTACCTGTCGCGCTCAAAAACGTTTTTACACAGTCTCGGTCGATTGCTGTCTTTCGCAATAGACAGCAATCGACTGGTAGATTAGGCCGCTTGCCGCATTGAATTGACAGCACAATCGATCCATGCCGCCCCTGCTCTCGCCAGCTCCCGCGCTTTCCCTTCGCTTATACCGTAATGCTTGCCAACCCGTACCATTGGCCATTTAGCACCGTAGTAGAGCCAAATAATGTCGCCCATTTGTCGATCACGGTGTGAGAGGCGCGCAACTGCGTTATCAATAGCGCCGGCCCATTCATCTGTAATGCAATAGCTTTTGCTCGCAGACACCTGCGGCATCGCCTGGCGCATTAGCGCAAATGTCGGTGAGATGTAGTTGGGAACGCCTGCCCCATCCATCCGCCACCATCCCCACTGTTCCAGCAGGTATTCGGTATCGCCCAATGGTCGGCCGGCTGGCTTTCGAATCATCATATTCTCAATCCCCTGTGTAATTTGATCCGCCGGCGCCGCGACGGTTGTTCTGTTGGTAGTACTCGGCCGGGCCAGGTATCGACGAGCCATGCTGGAGGGCTTCAATCTCTCGCTGAGCCTGCTGCAATTTGAAGCTCAATTGAGTCACCAACTCGTCCGAAGAAAGTACCAACCTGCTACCCCGAATAACCCAACCTGAGCCATTGCAAGCAGTACAAATCAACTCATAAAACAGCCCTTTCACTACGGCTTTGCCCTTGCAGGCCGGGCAAGGCTCTAGCTCTATCCGCAGCCTCTTAAAGCCAAGCTCCTGCCCGTTCTGCATGTTTTAAATCCTCGCCTATGGTTGATTCTTGAGTGGCCTTGCAGCCCATGCCACGTGTGGCTTCCAGCGCATTTCCGGAATCTCCGAATCTAACGCCTGTCTGCCCGTGAATACCCTTGAAGCCGCGACTGTCTAACATGTGGTGCCATCTCGTTAAGGCATCACGCTTGCGACTCATCACGTCAGACTGGATGTAAACCTTCACGTTGTGCCCCATCGCGTGGTTGATGAGTAGTTCACCAATCAAGTGGTCAATACCAATATCTGCCCAACCGGTGCGGGCCAACTTGCGCAAGTCGTGGCTGGTCCACGCGCCTTGACCCAGACGTGTGAACACCGCGCTGGCCTGACCTTCGCTCAGCGCTTTGCCGTTGCGCGCCGGGAATAGGTATTGGCCGTCATAACTGCGGGCGGTCTGGGTTTCGCGGTACAGGATCAACAGGGCGCGCGTTTGATCCGTTAGCGGGAGGTGATGCTCGACACCGGTTTTTGTGTGTTCGGCGGGAATGAACCACTCACCTTCCGCCAGACAAATGTGCGACCAACGCGCCTGTCGGGTTTCCCCGATTCGCGTGCCGTGGCAAAGCATCATCAGTGCGAGCATGGCATCAAGTGGCGCCGTTACCATGACGCCAGCGAGTTGCACCAGCAGCCCTTGCAGCTGCACGCCGCGCAAGCGGGACGGTTTGATGCCGACCTTGGCCTTGGAGAAGTCGTTGAACTTGATGCTCGCCATTGGGTTGGACGAAATCAGGCCCAACTTGAACGCCTGACGGAAAGCCAGGGCCAGCAGCTGGAACACCGAACGCACGTAATCGATGGAAATGCTTTCCTGCAAAGGCCACATGAGCTGGCTATCGAGGGCTGCCTTGTCGATACCGGTCAACGGTAGATCGCCGAGACGCGGCATCAGATGGCATTTGATCATAGAGGCACCGGTTTTCTTGCGCTTCCCGGACAAGTTGCGATCACGCGCCATGCGCTCGGCGTACCACTCAATCAGTTCACCGGTCATGACCCACTTGGAAACGGTCGAACCTTCTTCGGCAGCAACACGCAGGCGGACAGTAGGCAGCGCCGCAACCACCTGCTTGGTGCTCAGATCCGGGAATCCACCAATACGATGCCAGGAGCGCTTGCTGAGCAAGTACCAAGAGCCACGAGAACGATTCTTTGCGAAGCGAAAATGCAACGCCGGATGACTCGCATCACGCAGATCGCGGACATGCAATTTTTTGGCGTTTCGCTCGATCTCGGCGTCCGACAGCTTCACCGTCAGGGTTTTCACCACGGCCGTTCGATTGCCCATTAGCCCCCCTTCAGCAGAGATTGCAGGAGCTTGAATTTGTCGAGTGCTTCAGCATTGACCTCGCGTTCTGCCTCAACGGACAACGCCACTTCCTCGATACGCGCGGCGAGCTGTTTCATGCGCTGCCCCACCTCTTCGGCAAAGCTGATGACCTCGCCGGACAGCACCGCCAATGTATCCAGAGCGCTACCCTCAGGTTTCTTGGTAGTAGCCATGGCCGGCTTGGTTTCTTTCGACATGCTCACTTCTCTCTGGGGCGTGATGGTGATGGTGGTGCGCTGGAAGTGTCCGTTAACGGGTTCGCGAATGAGACCTGCGTCCTTCAACTCGCCCAGGCCACGACGTACGGCCGGAAACTGGGCACCCGTGGTTTCGGCAACCATCAACGAATTGAAAATATCGTGAGCACTCCAGCGCTCCTGGATTGGCACGACTTGAAAAACTTTGCGGGCGAGCGACGATTGCCCGGCGAGCATGTTTTGTTGCTTGGCGGCGTTCATCAGAAGCCCTCCTTACCGCGTTGAGATTCCCACTCGAATGCCACACCAATGCAGCCGTTTTCGCGGATGCGGTCGACACAGCGCGCACCAATGGCGTCGTTCAATTCGGCGGGAGACAGGTTGCTGACGATGATCGTCGGACGGCATTGTTCGTAACGACCGTTGATAATGCTGAACAGGGTGGCCAGCTCGAACTCGCTCTGCTTGGTCGCGCCGACTTCATCGAGCACCAGCAGGTCCGCTCCGATCACCTCACGCAAGATGTGCGCCTCGGACTCGCCTGAGCGCTCATTGAACGTCGCCCGGATCTCGCCGATGAGCGTGCCCACCGTGCGGTAGATCGCCTTGACCATGCATTCGTTGATCAGGTGACTGGCCGAGGCAATGGCCAGGTGGGTTTTGCCGGTGCCGACCTTCCCCAGCAGCAACATGCAGCGACCTTCCCGGCGATGCTTCGAAAAGTTGTCGACGTAGTCGGTACATGCATCCAAGGCAATCTGCTGGGCCGGATTCGACACAACGAAATCGGCAAATGTCTTTTCCGCGAAACGCTTCGGAATCCGGGCGCTTGATTGCTGAACTATCCGAAACTGACAGCGCTTGCGCTCGAGCTCCTGCATGTCGCGCTTGTTGCTCGCGCAGATAGGACAGCCAGACAGGTTGCCACCCTTGAGGATGACCGCCGAATATTCGCCATGATCGAAGCAGCTCGCTGGCTGACGGCCGATGACGCCGAATTTGCGGTCCATGTGAGCGCCGAAGTTAGAGACGGAAGGTGCCATTGGCGTTCTCCTGGGTGCCGGCCTTGTAATCCCGAGTGTCAAAGCCGGAATGGCGACTGGTCGGAAGTGGTGCGGGGATGATTGCTTTGTCGGGGAAAATCCCCGTCCATCCGTTGCTGATCGAAAGGGCCAGAACGGAATCGGGGGCTGGATGGTTCGCCAAGGCCTTGGCCTGTTGTTCGCAGCTCTTGGCGGTGAGGGGTTTGTGGATTTCCTTGCGATGCTGGCACCAGTCGGACCAAACCTCGACGCCGACGTTTTCCGGTTTAGCCAACAACGGGTCAAACTTTGGCGATTTGCGTGGCGCGTTTGCGCCCTGTTTCTCCTGATTATTGGTTACCTGATTGGTACCCTGATTACTGGTATCCTGATTTGTCGGAGATTTTTCCGACCCTCCTCGGATATTTTTCCGACCCTGTTCGGATTTTTTTCCGACCTTGCTCGGAGATTTTTCCGAGGTAGATCGGATTTTTTTCCGCCCCTCAAACACATCAGTGGTCGGATATTTTTCCGACCCGTCCAGCTTGCGATTCCACTCTTTGGCCTTCTCGGTCAAGCGAAACAACGAGACGTTTGCAGTGCTGGATAACTCCACCAGACCTGCCCTTTCGAGCCCTTTGAGAAGTCGATACGCGGTATCTGGCTTGTCGGTAAGCAGGGGCAATTCCTCAATGATCTTTGCCTTGGTCAAGACAAAGAAAATCCCGTTATCGGTCTTGATTGGTTTGGCCCAGCTAGGACATTCGTAGACAAAGGAAAACAGCAGCGCCTGTTGGGAGTTCAACCCCCACTCCAGCGCTTTCACTTGGTTGATCGCGATCGTGAACTGCATGTCAGCCCTTCCCGCTTGGCGTTCGGGCTGGGCGTTTCGACTTGTGCAACTCAATCAGTGCGGTCACCTCCTCGTGCCGGGCGGCCAAGTGTTTCGCGTGCAAGGCCAGAATCTCTGCGGCTTCCGCTGCAGTGATTTCTCCGTCCTCCAGCGCCAGGGCAAGAAACTGGTCAACGCGGCCGCGCTTCACAGAAGTACGTAACGAGCGCTGGTGCATGTCTACGTTGTCCAGCTCACCAACCTCAGGCAAGCGAACAAATACGCCGCCGTACATTGCACAGATGTAGTCCGGCAAGAATGTGGTTCTGGCTTCAGTCTCAAGCGTGCAGACCTCGTCGTCGGTTAGAGGCTTGACCCCTGCCGACTCGTAAATCCGGTTCTTGAAGCGCTTGAGATTCTCTTCGCCAAGAAAGTCAGAAGCGTATGCAAGTCCGCCAGGGAATGCATTGGCAGACGCAATGACTGCTTTGCGACGGGTGTCTAGCACTGGCGATTTCATCGTCTAGTTTTCTCTCGGCGCCGTTGCGCTAAAAATGGCTTCAGTTAGTCGCTGTGATGTCCGTTAGGTACTCAGCTCGGCCCAAGGAAATGAAGGACAAAGGGTTTCTTTCTTGAATACACCGTTGGTCAAGGCTTCAGCCCGTTTGGCAACCACCGGAGACATCCCGTGCTTTTCACGAACCCAACCGGAAACGGTGCTTTGATCCACCTTGAGCTTTTCTGCGGTGGCCTCTTGCGTCCCAAAGAAAGCAACAAGGTCTTTAAAGATGGTGTTCATATTGCCCCTGATTATGTGAATACCCATATCGTAGATCATAGGCATACCACTTTGCAACGATATGGGTTCGCCAGTAATAATCGGAAGATGGAATATAAAGAACGAATCAAGGCCGCTCGGCGACACGCCGGATTTACTCAGGCCCAACTAGCGAAGCTTGTTGGCATCGATCAAGCGTCTATTTCTGACCTTGAGAGAGGCAGATCACAGCGCTCCTCCTATAACGCCTCCATTGCGAAAGCGTGCGGAGTTTCGGCCATATGGATTGAGAGTGGGTCTGGCCCGATGGTTTCAGAAACCACCGAACAGTCCAACGTAAAGGATGTTGTCCAGCCTCAGATGCTTTATCGATATCCAGTGATCAGCTGGGTATCAGCGGGTTCCTGGGAGGAAGCTGTTCAGCCTTACCCGGATGGTTTTTCTGACAGGTATGAAATATCTGACTACGACTCCAAAGGACCTGCGTTTTGGCTTGAGGTTAAAGGTGATTCGATGACCGCACCTGCAGGCGTAAGCGTCCCTGAAGGGATGATGATCCTGGTAGACACCGAGGCAGATGTGAAACCCGGCAAATTGGTTATTGCCAAACTGCCCGCGAGCAACGAGGCGACTTTTAAGAAGCTGGTGGAGGATGGCGGTGTACGTTATCTGAAGCCGCTGAACCCAGCTTATAAAATGGTCGAGTGTGATGAAAATTGCCGCATCATTGGCGTAGCAGTACGTATGACCGGAAAGCTTTAGAGCGACACTCATGCACCGCCATTCATGTGATAAACAAGCCCGCACTAAGCGGGCTTTTTTTTGCTTCGACTCAAAAGAGTACAAGCGTGCTCTTTCCGGATTGTTGCTTTCCCTTCAACAAAATACTGTCTATCCACACAGAAAAAAACAAAGGAAGACAGATGAGCAATGGCAGCAACTCCCTCACGTTGAACACCTATGAACAAGTCGGCCGACGCATTCAACGCATGGTGTCCGATCCAAACGTGCAAAAGGTTCAGACAATTACGATCGCCAGGCGTGATGACGAGTCACCCGATGCATGGGAACGCGTCATCCAAGAGTTTGAGGAGACAGGTGGGATAACTGTCGAGCGGTTAGAAGACGACAGCGTGAGAATTAGCTGGCAGACATACGTCGACCTATAAGCGAAGCCCGCGATTTGCGGGCTTTTTATCGCCGACTATAAATTTTATGGGTTTACCCATTGACACAAATTATGTGTACACCTATATTTTATCCATATCGACACATAATCGACTCAGCAGCGAAAGCCGCGCCGCTCTTTAACAGTCAGCGCAACAAACAACAGTCCGCATTGCCTCTACCGACGACCGGCGAGCAGACAGGCCCGAAAGTCTGACAACGACAGGAACAACCTGTGCGGCTGCTCGATTGTGAAACGCCAGAACCGTGGAATGACCTGGCAAGCAATGTGCCCCGTTCCTCCGGCGGCAATAGGACGGACAGCATCACTGCTGCACCTTGGCGACAGGGTGCATCGGGATGTAATCCCACCAGAGGAAATACCATGTTCGGAATGAAAAAACTCTTCGGAAAACAAGTCGGCAACGCCCAGGCCGAAATGAAGAAGGTCGTTAACCGCGACTTGATGCAGGCCATTGTCGGTGGGGGCCTATTGGTCGCTGCGGCTGATGGTGAGATTGAAGCCAGCGAGGTTTCCAAGCTGGATGAGTTGATTCGCTCCAACCCGAATTTGACGCACTTCGGCAGCGAGATCACCGAAACCATCAATCGTTTTACAGGCCAGTTGAACGCCAACTTTCAAGTAGGTCGATTGGCGATCAAGCGGGAACTGGCCGACATCAAAAACGTTCCGGCCGACGCGGAGGAAGCCTTCGTCAACATTCTTGCTGTTGCCCAGGCTGATGGTCAGATCGAGCCAGCAGAGCTGGTGGTGCTGAAGGAAATAGGCATGCACTTCGGTCTGCGCCTGGCTGACTACGGTATCGAGGCGTGAAGTACGCGACAAAGGTTCTGCTGATCCTGCTGGCACTGATCGTCGGCTGCATGTTGCTGAGCAACGCAGCCTCACGGGCCACTTGCTTCTACTACGGCTTCCAGACTGACCGAGAGACCCGCTACGCCGCCTTTGTTGGCTGCATGGTTCTGGTTGACGGGGCGTGGTTCCCACGCAATGAAGTCCGCGTAATGCAGTGATGTTTCACTGATGCCGCTTCTTGCAAGGCGGCATTGGGAAACCCACTCACGCAAGGAAATGGACAATGCTGATTTTGACTCGCAAAGCAGGCGAAAGCATCAACATAGGCAACAACATCACGATCACAGTACTGGGTGTGAGCGGCAAACAGGTACGTATCGGAACTAGCGCCCCCAAGGATGTCCAGGTGCACCGAGAAGAAATCACGCAGCGCATTCAGGCGTGTTTGTCGAAGCCCGCGATGGCACCACCAGCGATCACTTAAGCAGGCCCTCGTGACACAAACAATGGCCCGGTTCCGATCGGGCTTTTTTACGCCTGCCTTTTATCAATCAGCCCCCTTCCCTGCCCAATGGCCACCAGCAGGTGGTCGGAGTGCTAATGAATACACCTAACCTACTCCGAGGGATCAACCATGCATCCATCATTTCAAGAGCGCATCGATGAAGTCGGTGAGCTGCTGCAACGAACAAAGGCCGCCCGCTCCGGGTTCTACAGTCGTATTGATCGACGAGCCCCGGCCAAACCGGTGCGCTACCAAGTCGTCGGCGGAAGCTTCGGCATGTATCAGATTAAAGACCTCACCACCGGCAAGACTCGCGCCTTCCGTAACGACTACAAGGCCGCTCACGACCTTGCCATGCAGTTTGAAGCCAAGGCCAATCGCCAGATTACGGTGGCGCTATGAAAAAGCGAAAGCCCAACAATATGCGTACCCGGATAGAGCGAGCGAGCCGGGCACTGCTCAATGCCAATCACGTCGCGGTGGTCCACATCGACCCCAGCGGACGCCAAGGGATGATCAACAGGAAGAGCTGCACGAGCATCCCGCCAGGACAACGCATGGCCGAAGCAGTCTGCGACGTTGCCCATCGCTGGACGATCTATGTCAGCGTCCAGTGTCGCGATCAACGCGGGCACCGCTACACCAAATCGGTAGAGGTCGCCCCTCAAGGCAACTATCTGGCCGCGCACCTCGAAGACGTGATCGAGGACACTTACAAAACCCTGGTCGCCGAGAGCAATCCGAATCATCGGGTCGCGTCGGGCTGGATCGCCATTCCCGCCGAAATATCGCTGACTGAAGAGCAAGCCGCCCAGGTGTTCGATGCTGTGGGTGTCTGGGATCAGCAGAGGGCTGCATGAGACTGATAAGCAAACTGGTCAGCGCACGGCGTCGGCCAACCTGGTTGGACATACCTGCGAGTGGAATCGAAGAGGCAGGCCATGGCAACGACCGTATTGGAGCGGAAGCAGGACGAGCGGAAACGCAACAAAATGTCCGAAGAGGAGCGACTTGCACGCATCCGGTCACAGAGGGCGGCGCCTAGCCGACCGAATCGAAGCGCACAACAGTTCACCTACGTGGCAATGAAATCGCCAAGTAGAAATGAACTTACTGTAAAACCGAACACTTCAAAGAGGTATACCACGCTTTACTGCAAACTTCATTGCAGGGCTAAGCAAAATGTCGTCAAGGACTTTTATATTACATTTAAGAAAATCAGCCGACACTTTGCTAAACTTCAGATACTCACTTCTAGCCTCGTGAATACTATCAAGAATAAATGATTTCCCATCAAACTCCGCCAGGAAATATCTATTAACTTTAGTTCCATTAGCCAACAACAAATCAAAAACAACAGAACCCTTTACAGATTGCCGATCCAACTCTTCCGATATCTCATCCAAGCACTCGAAAGGGTTATGAAAATTTGCTGCTAATACAAAAGCTGACACCCCCAGTCCGTCGGGAACTTGCGTCCTTACCAAATAGTCAGTTTTCATTTTGCCAACCTCTTACATGAAGCCTCAATGAGCTCAAAGACGGCGCTTACGATTTCCTTCGCACCAACAAAGTCCAATATTCGACTGGTAGTGCTAGGAGCATCCATATGGAATGACCTGTGGCGTTGCGCACTGTAGTACGCATAACAATCATTGATAATATCCGTTAGTTTCTCACCAACATGAGCCGCCTGATCAGGACCTAATTTGCCATCTCTGAAATAGTCACTAAAGGTTGACCGTGCAGCCGGCCGAAAATTCCCTAGTATCAAGAGATCTTTGATGAACCCCTCTAATCCGCGTAGCGCAGGAAACGCCACACAGGAGTAATCCTCGACAGGCAAATCAATTTTTGTCAACGTGAAAGCAGAGCTTAGCTGAATTCGCACAGCATCACTTATACTTGTGTGTGCAACAGGTAAAACTGCTTGCAACCCATCCTTAACTTGCTCAACAGTTAAATCAACACCATATATCTTTGCTTGACTCTTAATTACATCTTCCAGCGAAAGCACCGAACCGAGATAATCTGTTATCAAGGATGCAAGATTTCGATACTTACCCTGAAACTGTACTGTTCCGATTTTAAAATGCTTTATTACTAAACTATCACCAAGACTTCCAACGACGCGATACATTCTGCACGTTGTACCACCATCAACCTCACTTACTTCAGCCCCTGCCTCAGACAAAAAATCTAATATAGCCGCCACGTGTTCAGCAGGAAATTTCGGCAGAGAAACATTCAAATTTGCAGGTGTAGGGATAACGCACTCAGCAAGCATTTTATCTGCGTAAAAAGCGAAAGTATCAGGACAGTGACCAGCAGCCTTACCGAGTGAAAATACTCCGCCTGATACTGGAAAAATCTTCATAAGAAATACATTATCTTTCACATTAAAGCGGAGATGATGCTCTTTTTCATTCTTCTTTTCGAGAACTGCATTGGACCCGCCATGCCGCTCGATACATGGAGTAATACTTTCAAAATTAAGATTTAGGTCTTTATATTTCTTAGCTTCAGACTTACTCATTTATAAAATATTCCATCCATAGGAGCGCAGATACTACTCGATTCTGATGATGGCGAAAAGCCTCTGTCATTCCCACTACGATCCACTCGTCAGAATCTCTCCAGATACTGATAGTTCACTTTTGCCTTTTTGTAAAAAAACGAGCCGGCCATCTCCCGTGGAACGGATGCAGCAACCAAAACTTACCCACACACTCCCCCCCTCAAAGTCAGCCGCTATAGCGGCAAAGGACAGGTTTTGCCCAATGAAAAAAGAACTGATCAAGATCAGCGAGTTTCAGCGCCGGCGCTGGGGCGAGAACGGGACCCCGCAATGCCCCCAAGCGATTCGCAACCATATCCGTAACGGCATAGTCCCCGGCGAGCAGATCGGCAAACTCTGGTACGTTGACTGGGCCGCATTCAGCCGGTCGAACGGCAACGACCTGGTGGCAATGGTATTGAAAGGAGCAGCATGATGGCCCCTCGGCCGCGCAATACTGCGAACAAGAACCTCCCGCAGAACCTCTACTTCGATGCGCGGCGCTCGACATTTCGCTACCGTCGGCCTACCGACGGGAAGTGGTTCCAGTTCGGAACTGATCGTATCAAAGCGATCGACGCAGCGAAGCAGTTGAACCTAGAGTTTATGCGTGGCGCTGACCTGGTCGGCGCCGTGCTGAGCACATCAACCGAATCGTTTGCTGGATTCCTCGATACCTACGAGTGCAACGTCCTGCCACCACGCGAGCTCGCTAAGGGCACGCTGGGCCTATACGCGGTGCACTTCAGGCGTTTCCGCAAGCAATTCGAGGGCAAGGCGGTCGACCAGATCACGATCCGCATGATCGCGGAGATGTTGGACACCCTCACCCCGCGCACAGCCAACCAGTGCAGAGCCCTGCTGATCGACATCTTCAACCACGCCGCGGCCAAGGGCTTATGCCCGGACAACCCTGCGGCCAGCACGATCAACCGCATCGAGAAGAAGCAACGCAAACGCCACACCGTGGACGGCCTGAAGGCCATCAGGGAGAAAGCGCCTGTCTGGCTACAGAACGCCATCGACTTGGCCTTGATCACCGCCCAGCGCCGCACCGACATCCTCGACATGCGCTTCGACGGCATTCGGGAGGGATACCTGTATGTGGTCCAAAAGAAGACGGCGAAGGCCAGCGATGCGGCGTGGATTCGCTTTCGGGTAACCGCCGAACTGCAGTCCGTTATCAGTCGATGCCGTGACGACACTGCTTCGCCGTACCTGGTGCATCGAAAGCCTGATCGCCTGAAACAGAAGCAGGCGCAGACCAAGGACCACTGGACGAAGGTTGAGGAGCGGTATTTGACGCGAGCATTCAAGGAGGCCAGGGGGGCGGCGAACTGTTACCCAGGATGGAAGGAAGAAGAGATGCCGGGCTTCCACGAAGTGCGAGCACTGTCGCTGCACCTGTACAAAAAAGCCGGAAAGGATGGGCAGAAAATCGCTGGCCATGCGAGTGAAGGCATGACCAAAAACTACCAGCGGGACCACCAGGAAATCATTTGGTCAGAGGCAATTCCGGACCTAAATATCAGCGAAATCACCGGGTAGTTTTGCGCCAGTTTTGCGCGGGTTTTGCGCAGGCACAAAAAAGCCGATCTATCTGATCGGCTTAAGTGTCTGATTTTACTCAGGAATAATGGTCGGGACGGAGTGATTCGAACACTCTACCCCTAGCACCCCATAAAGGTGATTTTCAATCCAAAGCATTCCAGGCCAATCCAAACAACCGAGCTACAAACCCCATAGTTACTGGGATTATTTGGTTTTTTTGTCCGATAGCATCCGATAGAATCTCGTTACAGCCAATCTCAATTGGCAACCAATTGGCAACGGGATAGACGGGTAGACAATGGCGAAGATCACCGACAGGCAAATGACGGCCAAACCTGTTAGCAGCGATAAATGGCTGAGCGACGTTGCCATCTGGGGACATGGCAGCTTGGTCGCACGCATCACGCCCAGCGGTGAGCGTCTTTTCTATTTCCGCTACTCAAATAGCAACGGCGAGCGTGTCACCTACCCAATTGGTACCTATAGCCGCGATGGACTGGAAGGCACTATGACGCTTGCTGAGGCAGGCCAGCGAGCCAAAGAGCTTGCTGGCCTGCATAAGGCTGGCACCCGTGATATTCGGGAACATTTGGCAGCCGAGGAAGCGTCCCGCATTGCAGCGCGCGATGCCGAGATAGCCCGCTTAGCTTCAGAAAAGGTCGCTATAGAAGCCGAACAGGCTCGGCAGGTCGCGAGAAAAAGCGTTAGAGAGCTATTCGAGCATTGGGCCAAGGTTGACCTGATTAACCGCAAAGATAAGGGCGCAGAGGTACGTCGTATGTTTGAAAAAGACGTCCTGCCTTTCTTGGGTAATTTAGCTGTCGCAGACGTAAAAAAGGGTCATATCACAGAGGTAACTGACTCCATGCTTGCCCGGGGAGTAAACCGCGCGGCCAAAATAGCCTTTTCACTTATGCGCCAGATGTTCCGCTTTGCAGTGGATCGCGACCTGATCGAGTACGACCCTAGCGCCAGCATTCGAAAAGCCAAGATCGGCGGCAAGGATGTCGAACGCGACAGAGTGTTGAGTGATGAGGAAATTCGAACTCTGGCCAAACTGACCCCCGACGCCGGCCTGCTACCATCTACTGAAGCAGCAATCTGGATTGCACTATCAACCTGTTGCCGCATAGGAGAACTGCTCGGCGCACGCTGGGAACATCTTAATCTAAAGCAAAGCACCTGGCTCATTCCTGCCGAAAACAGCAAGAACGGCAAACCGCACAACATCATGCTCTCGTCGTTTTCCGTTCAACAGTTCGAGCGCGTACAACGTCTTAATCGAACATCCGCTTGGTGCTACCCCAACACTGACGACAGCGGGCCGGTCTGCTCCAAAACCGTCACCAAACAACTAGGTGATAGGCAGCGCCAACCCGGCCAAGGTGTCATGACCAACCGGAGTGCCAAAGCAAAAGCCCTACTCCTTACTGGCGGAAAATGGACCCCGCACGACTTGAGGCGAACAGGCGCCACTATCATGACCGCCCTAGGCGTACTACCAGAAGTAGCTGAGCGATGCCTAAATCACACTGAAGAGAACAAGGTTAAACGCATCTACCAGCGCCATAGCTATACGAAAGAAATGGCAGATGCCTGGTATCGTCTTGGAGATCATTTAGGCCAATTAACGTCCGTCAACACAGAACCACAGTCAATGTAGTCGAACCCTCCGCATGAAGCCGCTGTGCGGTCCAACGGAAGCACTTGCAGCCGCTTCGCTCTTGGGGCGGTACGACCATCCGAATTGGCTGCGGATTCACCCGACGAACGCAGCACACTAAGACTTTGGGTAGCCAGGAGGAGTGTTGCAGATGGAGCAGACCCTTGGCCAGCAGAAGGCGCTGATGTGTAATATGAATAGCCTGAGGCTATTCATTTCGTATATTTGCCCTGATCAGAAAAAGATCAAGCCACAAGCGTCATGTCGACCCAACAGCCCCAAAGTAAGGAATTGATCCAAATGACTGACACTCCAGATCTCGAGCTAGAAAACCTTCGCCAACCCCAGCAAGAGACTGCTTTTTATTTCGTAGAGAATTTAAGTCTTGACTGCACCATCAACAACCTACTGTTTAGAATACAAGACATTGAAAAGCACGTATTCAATGAAGTAAGCACAGAGGAAAGTTTAGAGACAACAATCAGTAAAATAAAAAACCTAGAAATAGACCACTCAACAATTGAAAACCTGAAATATGATTTTTTAAAAGTTAGCACAAAAAATAAAAGAGCAAAAACATCAACCTTTCACTCCCTCATACACATTTCTCTCGCAAAAATAGCACAAGCGAACAATCAAGAAGTCATGGCTTGGCGCGCCGTATCCAAGGCCGAATACTACCTAGGCCTAGCAGAAGGATTGACTGACCCCTACGCTGAAATGTGCAAAAAACGCTCCCAATCAGGCGGAAAACAAAAAGCGAAGAACGCAAAAGATAAAAAGATCTTAAAAAACAACCTTCACAACAGAATCATTGCAGCTCTTGCTGAGGTACGCTCCGACCGTGGCCACCTCCCCCCTCGAACTGTTTCAGATCTAGTAGCTACCAGACTCATTGCGGAAAGACAAGTGGGGGAAATTTCATTTTCTATGAATGAGGATGATTTGAGATCAGATATATTTAACTTAATTATAGAAAGTGCTTCCTCTCTGAAGTGACAGCCGCCATCAGCGCCTGCTAATAACAAAACCCCGAGAACATCATTGGGAATAGATCAACTTGCATTGTCTTTCCACATTGAGAAAGGGATACCTCCCCCTGCCTACGCAGAACTTCTAACGCACGATTCAGCCGTTCTCGCCCTCTAAGTTTATTTGGCCCATGTTGAAGAACGTAGTTTTTCGGCACATATCTTTGATTACTACTCCTATAGCGCTGCAGCCAAGAATTCAACTCAAGCGCATCGACTTCCTCCTGTGGAGGAGGCATAAATATTCTCAAGAATTCGTCTGAGCACCACCCACACACGCTAATCGCAGCCTCAAGAGTTCCCAAGGAAATTTCGCCATCACCAAATTCAAAATACTGAAACAATGCAGCAACCCTAGCAATGTTCTCCGCAAGTTTTGACGCATGATCTCCCGCCCCTGCAAAATGACCTTGAGCTCGATTTTCAGACTCAATTGAATTAAACAACTGCAACCATCGCTCGCACGCCTCTCGCGAAAAGCATATTATTTTCTTCTCTTTTTTAGAGCCACTTTGTGACTCGACATTTTCATTCAGAAGCTCGGTCAATCTAGCCGCGAACCGATCCCGATATTCCCAGGAAACAGTGCAATTTCGGAGGAAGCGACTACCTTGCGTCGAAACCGGACGACAAACTAAAAAGCGTGCCCACAACCCAGAACCACGACTCATCTCACCTCGGCGCTCCATATAGACCTTAAATGCACTTTCTTGCACCATCATTCATACGGTCAGGCGTGCACCGGAGAGCTCGTAGCTTTCCTTCGACACTCGATCAACAGTGATAGAGTCACCACTCCAAATAGCATTCTGCTTTGACAAGTCATTAAATGCCCGCCCAGTTAAAACCCCACCCCCTTCGCTAGAAATCAAGCCTGCTGTTGGAAAATCTTGGTGCATCCCCCGAAACAATGCTTCCGAGCTTGAGTCGTCATAAAGCAATTTTAACTTCTTCGGCTTGACCGGCGCAGCACTGTCCACTTTAAGTAAATCGGCTTCCACCTTCGCTGAGCACTCCCCTTTGGTCACTTTTTTCTTAATACACCTCATGATACTCTTACGCTTAATATCAGAAATTTCCTGCGATACTCCCCACAACCTTAAACATTCCTCATGAGCTTTAATCTGATCTCTCTGAAACTTTCGTATTGGTTCTAAAAAAACGTTCTCCGACGTCGTTTTTCGCTCCCCCGAATTAGCAATAGAAAGTAACATCAACGATGTTGGCACACATTGTCCGTTAGGTTTGCGAACATCAATTAGTCCCTGCGCAACAACAGCGATGGCTGTCATTGCACCGAAAAGCACTAGCGCTCTGGGGGCTTGTACGTTGTTCTGGGCCTCGCTAACTGCAGCCTCCAACAAAGGGAGCGGCATTGGCATTGACACTGGGAGTCCACTTCCCGGCAGTGGCGGATGGAAAAAGCCTGAGCTCAATACGTTCATCACTTGGAGCGCCCCCTTTCAGCAGTGAAATTGCCACTGTCTGGGTTGAGCGAACAACCATCTACCCCTCCTCTGGTAGCAGCCACCCGTAAATCAATCCAGTGGCATATGTCAGACTCGAGCCACCCTACTGCTGAGCAGCCCAAGCTGATTGGCCTAGGAAATGAGCTGTCATACCTTGGTGACTTGGGATTCATCCGGTCATAGATGGTTGACCGTCCCAGCCCCAAGCGGTCCGTGACTTGCCGCAGACGCAGCACTCGTACGACTGCTTGACCTCTTTGTTCTCCTGTCATTGCCCGATTCTCCTCGGTGTTTTGCTCGACAGGGCGACTCTAAGTGGCGAACACAGAGGAGTCTTGTGCGCTGCTTAAAGTATTTTTTTTCATTTCGGATTTTCGTGTGTAACCCATAAACTGAGGGATTGAATCAAAGCCCGAATTACCGTGAAGACAGGAGCGCATCAATGATTGAGCAATCCCTAGCGGTAGGCGGACGATTGCACCGCTGATCCGTCATGGGAGCTCCGCATTGACTGACATATTTGACGTACCCGGCTGGATCATATTGTCCTCACGCCTAGATACTGGCATCCGCACCATCGAGGCTGAGTACGCCCCGCCACTTCAGGAGTGCACCAAGTGCGGTGTATTGGGCCGGCTGTATCGCCACGGCACCAAAGTCGTTAGGTATCGAGACAGCCCCATTCAGGATGTTCACGTACAACTCGCAGCTACGGTTCAGCGGTATAGGTGCCGAGAGTGTGGTGGCACCTCACTGCAAGCCTTGGCAGGCGTAGATACCGCCAGGCGAATGACTCAACGGTGCATCAGGTACATCAAGGCCCACTGCCTGCGAGACTCTTTCTCCAGGCTGTCCGAGAAAATCGGCTGCGACGAGAAGACCATCCGTAATATTGCAGGACATTACGTCACCGAGCTGGCCGGCAGCTTCCAGGTGTACCTCCCAAACTGGCTCGGCATCGACGAGGTTTATATTGCCGGCGCGTGGCGCTGCGTGCTGATAGACATCGGCCGCAACATTCCAATCGACGTTCTACCTGACCGAGGCGAGCACACACTTGCCGATTGGTTGCATCGCTTCGACGATCGCAGCACTACACACGGCGTGGTCACTAACATGCAGGCCCCCTACTCTCAAATGGCTAACGCTCTGTTACCGGCGGCTCCAGTAGTAATCGACAAAAGCCACGTCTTCCAGATGCTCAACTACAGCGTGGACAAAGCCCCCACCCGGCTCGGTGAGGAAGCACTCCGTTTCAGACAGGAGTTTTATGCGTTGTACGATCGCTCCAAGATGGAAGTCATCCCGGCATTAGAAGCTTGGGAGGAAGCGGTAACCAGCAGCCCACTGCAACGCTACTTCCGGGAGCTGCTCTCTGCGCTGAAGGTCTGGCACGAACAGATCCTCGCCTACTTCGACCACCCGATCACACACGGCTATACCGAAGTCTTAAACAGCATGGCCAAAGAGCTGAATCGGGCTGGTCGAGGATATTCCTTCGACGTCCAACGCGCTCGCCTCCTGTTTTCAAGGAGCGCCCACACTTCCAGTCCGACGGGAAATTCTGATCTTGCTCTGGGCTGTTCTAAACCGACGAATTAGGTGACCCACTGGGTGAGAACTACTGGGGCTGCGGGGAGTGCGCTCAGCGAATCGAGGACAAGACCCACACACTCGACGCCACCAATAAGGGAGTACTTTCCAGTCAGCGTCGACAAGAAACTACTGCTATTCCTGCTACGAATAGCAGGAATAGCTAGGAGCACTGGCACATTCCAATAGATCTCAGATCTATATAACTGCAATGGTCATACCCACCATGGAGCGCTAAGCCATGTCATTGCAATGTCCTCTCTGTTGTTCCCCGAAAATCGCTTCCAGCCAAACCTCCCTGAGAATCAATGCCTCCGCAGGACTGCTCGGTGGCGCCGTACACGTTATTAGCCAAGCTCTGACCCGAAACCAAATCGGCTTGATCGCTGGTGCTTTAGGCGGGGCTCTCGGCATTGTGCTCGGCGCAGCGGCTGGTTCAGTTTTCGGCAACCAGCTAGGCAATCTCCTAGATCACTGTGTACTCGCCAACAACCTCTGCCTCGACTGCGGTTGTCGTTTCAACCTGTGCTACAGCCCAGCCTAAAACACCGCCCCTCTCGCCCCTCGCACAAGCAACCTTTGCCGCTGCTACCGCGCAGTGTCTCTGCCCGTTCATTCGAAAAGGAATATCACTTCATGGCACATCAAATCGAACAAATGGCCTATGTTGGCGCCACTCCCTGGCATGGTCTCGGCAGTCGCCTCACTGAAAAACAGCCCATCGAGGTCTGGCAACGTGAGGCTGGCATGGATTGGAAAATCCAGGAAAGCCCAGTCCACTTCAAGTCGGACGCGGTCGGCCACCTAGGCGCCATTCACTCCTTCCCCGAACAGAAGGTGCTCTTCCGCTCAGACACCAAGGCGCCGCTGTCGGTGGTATCCAACCGTTACCACACCGTGCAACCCCGCGAGGTGCTGGAGTTTTACCGGGATCTGACCGAGGTCTCCGGTTATGAGCTGGAAACGGCCGGTGTGCTCAAGGGTGGGCGTAAGTTCTGGGCACTGGCGCGTACGGGTCAAGGTGCAGCCCTGAAGGGTAACGACCAGGTCAACGGCTACCTGCTGCTGGCCACCTCCTGCGACGGTACCTTGGCAACCACCGCCACACCAACCACCGTACGCGTGGTGTGCAACAACACCCTGACCATTGCCCTGGACGGCATGAGCCAGGCGATCAAGGTACCGCACAACACCCACTTCAATCCTCAGGCGGTGAAGAAACAATTGGGCATCGCCGTCTCACAATGGGATGACTTCATGTATCGCATGCGCACATTGTCCGAGCGCAAGGTGCAGTGGCATGAGGCACTGGGTTTCTTCATGAGCGTGCTGTGCGAAACCAGCCCCACCGCACAGATACCCGACGTGCTGCCCAACGAACGTGCGCTGCGCAAGGTCCAGGAGCTCTATGAAGGTAAGGGACGGGGCAGCCAGTTGGGTTCTGCACGTGGAACCGCTTGGGGCCTGCTCAACGCCGTGACCGAGTATGTCGATCACGAGCGCCGCGCTCGCAGCAACGAATACCGCATGGACTCAGCCTGGTTCGGTCAGGGCGCGCAGATTAAACAACGTGCCCTGGACACCGCCCTGAGACTGGTCGCCTGAGCCTTATCTCCTCCCCCCATAACGCCCGATTAGCCTCGTTGCTAATCGGGCGTTTTTTATGCCGCAAGGTGAGCACGATGAAAACAACGTCAAGGAGTAGCCCCAGCCAAAGACGCATCCGACGCGGCATCTGAGCAAGCGCTCGGCGACTCAGCAAGCGCTCACGGTTATTCCACCAATACGGAGAAAAATCACATGACTACCCTACGGCTTCTGACATCGATATTCGTCTTCTCGGGGGTGCTGGCAGGCTGCTTCGCCGTCTTCTTATTGCTGGCATTGATGTGGCGCTTCCCCCCGCTACTGCTGGTGCTACTCGTCGCCTGCTGGCTCTTCAGCCTTTTACTCGAATACGGCGAATCCTGAGTGGGATGCTCCAGCGGCGTTGAACATCTGACCCAATCAAAACGCCGTTTGCGCACTGCCGCATTCAACCCCTTGTGCACGCCCACATCCCGTTACCTCAATTCGATCTGGAGTAAAGAAAATGATGAGACGTTGTTTGATCTGTGAATCGCGCGCCATCCTCACCCAGGAGGCCGCCATCGGTATCGTCATGCTGGTGGGTCTGGCCGAGGGATGGCTACGAGCTTCCCACTCAACCCGAAAGCCTACCCCGAGCCAGCCCCCTCGCCGCTCGCTCCCTGGTACAGCCTGCTTCTGAGCGGACTCGCCTCGGTGGTCCCGAGCTATCGATCCGCTTTGCAGGTCGCGGCGGATATCACCCGCTACCAGTTCGGTGGTTTCAACTACCAGTGCTTACGTTGCGGCGCCACCTTCGAGGCGGCACAGGAACAGGTTTGAAACTCACGCCCCCGTTAAAACACTTCACTGACGACTGAGACGTCTCACCAGACGTTCAACCACGGTCATCACCAGTTGACGATCTGCGGTGTCCAACAGCGATAAGAGCTCATAAAGCCGTCGTGCCTGGTCATCCGAGCGCGGGCTGACTTCAGTCAACAATTCTGCAGTTCCACATTCAAAGATCGCCGCAAACTCAAGCAGCCGGGCAATGTTAGGGATCACGACGCCCCGCTCAATGCGGGACACCGCCTCATTGCCTATTCCCAACCGTTCGGCCACTTGCTCCTGCGTCAGCCCTGTGCGCATTCGCTGTTTGGCAATGACCTGGCCAACCACTTCAACCAGACCCGCAAAATGAGCATGATGCGCACCGTTTGGCTAGCCGCACGACTGGATCGGGCACGACTCCTCTCTTCCACCCTCAATGAGTTGTTCGGTCAGTCAGCAGCAGGAAACCACTGTGCGTGAGCGTGGCCCTGTTCGAAATGGCAACGAACCAACAGAAATTCGTTGCGCAGATGCTTGATGCCCTAATCGCTCAGGCCATGACGAAGGTGAGCAGCGAAGAATGAGAGGTAATACTCGTGAGAAATGCGATGATCCCTTCAAGTCTTGGGGTTATTACGAGGGCAATTTTTGCTATGGCGATGAATCACTCAGCGATGTAATCAGATTAAACCCAGCTCTGCATAAGTAATTCCAAGAATTATACCTACAACATTCAACAAATACTCCGATGGAATGCTGTAGGCGCTACTCGGTTTATCTTTTAGTCTCGGCTACAGCCGAAGGAATGCTGGCCATCACCGTATACTTTGGTAGCCGCCTTACAGAGATAACTTGTGCGATGAAAGAACACAGCCTGCCCAGCTAGGTCGTCACGATGTAAGTGATAGTAATGATTGCTCGGGATCTCGACCAAACCGCTGGCAGCCTCTATAGATAAACCCAAGGCGCTGGCCCATGCCGCCACCAGACGATTGAAGATGTTATCCCTACCGAGCGCGAACTTACCCAGCGAGGCGAAGGCATCGTAGTTCAACAGGATAGCCAGATGGTGGTGGGGCTTGCCATGCTGCCCCAACTCCCTCGCCCAAACGTATCGGACCTTGCTATCGTGGGCATAGGGATTGGATTGGCGAGCCATGTTGCGATTGTGTTTAATCTTGGCTTTAAAGGATTCGATAAAGCGCTCAATGACCTGATTCGTGTATGCGTATTCAGGTAGCTGAGTTCCCACCGGCAGTCGGAGATCGACTCGGAAGGCAAACACTCGCGGGTATTGAGCAAGCGCACACTGCATCGTCTGTTGGAGACGATTCAGGTACTGCTGAATGAACGGACCTTTGTCCTCTTGAACAGGCCAGTTCTGAAAGCTGCTGTCGCTGTGAAGGATTAGGTTGGTGTTGTCAGGGTGACGGATCATGTAGGTACTCCAGTGCTTAGGTTCATACCTTCAGCATGGGTAGTACTTATTTACCGACGGTCCTGCGCTGCTTCCTTACAATCAGGCCTCAATGGGCCTGATTCATTATCTAGACTTACTGCATGGATCTTTGATCCTTGGTAGATGAGATAGCTATAGAGGCATATTACCAATACCGAAAATCCATCTCCTGTTTCACAGAGATAAATCCCCGAGAATAGCTACTTACAATAGTTAGAACCAAGGGATTTATTACTCTGGTAAAAAATCATTATAACCAAAGGAGATCGTCGCTTTTTTTGATTAATTCAATCAATACAGCTTCCCCATAACCTCGTTCAGTCGTACGCCCCAAGCTCAACGCGAGTTTATGACACTGCAGAGTTGCACCCGCGGGGGGCTTTCTCGACTAATGAGCAATCCATGGTGCCCCTACGCTCGGAAACAGTTTGAGAAGTTCAATATCACGAAACCGACTATGGCTCAGTGTAAGGTATAATTTCGCCAAATTCATATCTAAGACACCTCATGGGCCTGTTCCGAGAGACAGCGCAGCAGAGTCTCAAGACCAGGCTCCAAGTAGTTCTCGATCAAAGGGCCATGTGCCAACTGCTGCACGGCAAAGCCACGGTATTCGTTGCTGTAGTGCAGCTTGAGATTAGTATTGCTGGGATGACGCTTCGGTTGATGATGGAACATAATCAGTTTCCTGTCGGCCGTGTATGGAGGGCTCACCGGCAGGCACACGAAGCCAGGTGCATTCAGACACCTTGCTTCGGCTTACACGCTTCCTACATAATCTCAACGCTTTGACTTGTAGTCAACGCTGTACGTTACTGTTGTGTTTATGGCCGATCTGTCTTGTAGATCTTTATAAGTACGATAGCACTCTATTGGAGAGTGCTATCGATCACCCCACAACCTATAATAATTTTGATGATTATCAGCTACAGCAAGAGCATCTTTTAGATACATACTACTTTAACCGTAACAACAGCAATGCCGTACCTGCAAAAATCCCCGAGAAATAGTTTTTGTGAAAACTTAACCCCCAGAATCACAGTAAGAAAATTTACTTATTCAATTCTAAAAAGATTCCATTTTTATTCGGAATAAAAACGTATCAGCCGACTGATGTGTGCCTGCCAGCGACTTTCAGTCATATAGACATTTCATACCGCAGACCTGTAATAACTTACAGCGCTGCCGTACTCATGTCGTTGAGAGCTCCAAAAGGCTGGTTTTTCACGGCTTTGCCGTAGCGCAGTGAGCCGATATGAGTTCAATCAAAAAAATCTCAGACCTATATCACTCCGATGAATGCCCCACGGTATCGAATGCTGTCGGGGATACGCCTGCTTTCGGGCAAACAAGCTCATCACTTGAGAGGATCTGAACATGTATACCCCTTGCCCAAGCTGTAACTCTGGACGCGTCGTCACGAAAAATATTGGCAAACAAGCAGGTGGATTGATTGGTGCTGCGGGCGGTGCGGCCACTGGTGCCGCCGGAGCCCTGTCGGGCGCAGAAGTTGGAGCGGTGCTGGGTGTGGTCGGCGGTCCGGTCGGGATCGCCATTGGCAGTATTGCTGGTGCACTTCTCGGGGGACTGTTTGGCGGAGTGGCTGGCGGGATAGCCGGGTCCACGCTGGGCGCACAAATGGATGACAAGGTGCTGAACAACTACCATTGCCTGCAGTGTGGTTACAGCTTCAGCGTCCACCGTTAAGCCGTTGTGAACAGGCGTCGCTTGTTGATGAAACGACGCTCTTTTCCATTCATTCGCAAGGAATCATTCCCATGGCTCACCTCATCGAACAAATGGCTTACGTTGGCGCAACACCCTGGCATGGCCTGGGCAGTCGCCTGTCGCCCCAACAACCGCTCGAAGTCTGGCAACGCGAAGCAGGAATGGACTGGAAGATCCAAGACAGCCCGGTGCACTTCAAGGCGGATGCCATCGGGCAACTGGGAAGTATTCAGACCTTCCCTGAACAGAAGGTACTCTACCGTTCCGATACCAAGGCACCACTCTCGGTCGTATCCAACCGCTACCAAATCGTACAACCGCGTGAAGTCCTGGAGTTCTATCGCGACCTGACTGAGGTCTCCGGCTACGAGCTGGAAACAGCTGGGATATTGAAAGGTGGTCGTAAGTTCTGGGCACTGGCCCGTACTGGCCAATCCACTGCTTTGAAAGGCAACGATCAGGTCAATGGTTACCTGCTGCTGGCCACTTCCTGTGACGGTACTCTGGCCACTACCGCTACGCCAACTACCGTTCGGGTGGTCTGCAATAACACCTTGACCATCGCTCTTGATGGAGCGACCCGGGCGATCAAAGTGCCGCACAACACCCGCTTCGATCCGCAAATGGTGAAGAAGCAATTGGGTATCGCCGTCTCCCAGTGGGATTCCTTCATGTACAGCATGCGCGCCTTGTCTGAACGCAAGGTTCAATGGCATGAGGCTTTGGGGTTTTTCATGAACGTATTGTGTGATGCCAGTCCGAACAGCCCACTACCAGCAGTACTTCCTAACGAGCGGGCGCTGCGCAAGGTGCAGAGCCTGTATGAAGGTCAGGGGCGTGGCGCCACACTGGTGTCGGCTCAAGGAACCGCTTGGGGCTTGCTCAATGCTGTGACCGAGTACGTTGATCACGAACGGCGCGCCCGTAGTACCGAATACCGCATGGACTCGGCTTGGTTTGGCCAAGGAGCCGTCATCAAACAACGCGCCCTGCAAGCCGCATTGCAACTCGCCGCCTAGCTCCACTCACCAACTCAACCATTAAAACGCCTGGTCAGCTTCTGCTGGCCGGGCGTTTTTTATGCATCAGGAAAACATCATGGACATGCAAACTCTGCAACACCCCAGCAGCAAACCCCGTCCTGCGTTACGTCTGGTGGGTACCAAACAACTGCCTCGCGAGGACTGGTTGGCCGTGCGTAAACAAGGTATCGGCAGCTCGGATGCCGCCGCTGCCGTGGGTCTTAACCCTTACAAATCCCAGCTGGAGCTGTGGCTGGAGAAAACCGGGCGTGACATCTCACTACCCAAGATCGATCCACAAGATGAGGAGAGCCCGGCTTACTGGGGCAACATCCTAGAGCCGATTGTCGCAACACATTACACCCGGCGCAGTGGTCACCGGGTGCGGCGGGTCAATGCGGTACTGCAGCATCCTGATCCCAACCTGACCTGGATGCTGGCCAACATTGACCGTGAGGTGATCGGCGCGTCAGAAGTGCAGATTCTCGAATGCAAAACCGCCGGCATAAACGGCGCACGCCTCTGGAAGGAGGGTGTGCCCGAGTATGTGCAGTTGCAAGTCATGCACCAGCTTGCCGTCACCGGCAAGCTGGCCGCTGATGTTGCGGTATTGCTCGGCGGTCAGCACTTGGAAATACATCGTATCGAACGCGACGAATCACTGATTGCTCGGTTGATCGACTTGGAGCGGCTGTTCTGGGATTACGTCGTCAGTGATACCCCGCCGCCGGCAGACGGATCTGCCTCAGCGGAGCAGGCGTTGCGGTGTCTGTATCCACAGGACAGTGGGCAGAGCGTGGACTTCAGCCAGGATATGCTGCTCTGTACGACCTTTACCGCACTGCAGAGCGTGCGCGATTCAATTGCTCTGCAGGAAAAGCAGGAAGCCCAACTCAAGCAAACGTTACAACAGGCCATGGGCAATGCCAGTCGGGCGACCTTCGCCACCGGTTGCATTACTTGGAAGAAAGCCAAAGACAGCGTGAGCCTGGATATCCCGCGTCTGCTGAAAGAAAAGCCCTATCTGCAAGTGCGCTACTCGACCACCAAAACCGGCAGTCGGCGTTTCCTGCTGACCTGAACACTTGTTCGCTCTTCCCTTATTCCCTTGCCCTTTCACTCCAACGCCACCTTGGCCGTTTGCGCGGTCTCGGTGGCATTTTATTTCAGTTACAGGAGAACACCCATGCTCAAAGGTCTGGCTATCACCCCGCCCGTGCTCGGGCGCATTTCCATTGGCAAGGTCGTCGAGAAAAACGGCAAACGTCTGCCGGAGAAAGACGATCAATTCACCCTGACCTCCCAAGTACAGAGCCGTGACGGCTGGTTACTGCATCCCCTTAACGAAGAACTGCGCAATGGCAAGGACAGCAAGTTGCGCAGTATTCCGATCCGGCTGCTGTTCAACGAGCCGGATCTGAATTTTCGCGCTGACTACAGCTTGTTCGACCGAAACACTGGCAGGCCTTTGTGCGTAGGCAATGGTGAGACCTGCAAGCGTCTGACCAAGGACGGCATCCAATCGTTGCCCTGTCCTTCACCGGATGGCTGTTCACTGGCTCAAGGCAATGCCTGCAAGCCTTACGGCCGGCTGAACGTGGTGATTGGCGATGACGATCCGTTGGGCAGCTTTGTCTTCCGTACCACGGGCTACAACAGCATCCGTACCTTGGCAGCGCGTCTGCATTACCTGCAAGCCATCTCCGGCAATCGTCTGGCCTGTCTACCACTGGAGCTGCGTCTGCGTGGCAAATCCACTCGCCAGAGCCATGGCACGCCGATCTTCTACGTGGACATCACAGTGCGCAGCGGGCTGAGCCTAGAAGACGGCTTGCTAGAAGCCAAGCAATTAGACGAAGCCAGGCAAGCCTCCGGTTTTGACCAGAGCGCCTTGGATCATGCTGCCCAGCAGGGCTTTAACAATGGAGCCTTTGAGGACAGCGAGGAGGACACCGGCGCCATCGTCGAGGAGTTCTTTCCCGCCCTGGAAGATCAGTCCAGGCCTGTAGAGCCCAAAGCCCAACTGGCAGCGCCTGCGAAACCCTCACTCGCTCAAAAGCTGGAGTCGCAAGCCACGCAGCACAACAGCAGACACTTGGCCCAGTAACGCCCTTCTCAACCTCCCCTGCGTGCCCCCTCATTCGTACAGGAATACCGTCATGAAATATCACAAACTCCGGGCTGGAGAAGAATCCGGCACCTATGTCATGGAGTCACCGGTTACTGAGGCCGACATACTGCAGATGGCTCAACAGCTAGCAATGAGTCGTCTGTCTAAAGGCCGGGCACTGACTGAGCCGAAGCAGGTTTTCAGCCACCTGCAAACTCTGCTGCAATACCACGAGTACGAAGTCTTTGCTCTGCTGCTGCTCGACAGCAAGCATCGAGTTATTGCCTTCAGAGAGATATTTATAGGCACGCTAGATGCAGCCAGCGTTTACCCACGCGAAGTAATCAAGATTGCGTTGGAGCACAATGCTGCAGCCGCGATTCTGGTACATAACCACCCCTCTGGCGACCCGGAGCCCAGCGAATCTGATCGCATCCTGACCACTACCCTCAAGAACGCCCTCAACATGGTTGGTACCCGGATATTGGATCACGTGGTAGTGGGTCGTGAAGGCAGCGTGTCGTTGGCCGAAATGGGTTATCTCTAATCTTACACCGTCCGATAGACTACCTCGGCTCAAGCCGGGGTGGTCATCAACAATGTGAGCTCGCCCTTATTTTTTTATGATCCGCGCTTGTACTCAGCTCGTAAAACTGGCGAACGCAAGTGTTGGTGAGCTGATGCTAGGGCTATGGAATCGGGCGCCCACAGCGTCAGAAGTACTTTTACGATGCATGTTTTTAACCAAGGGGGAGTAGATGTCTGAAATAGATATTGCCGGTGACGAGCCGTTGCTTGCACTGCTGCTGGCAGCCGAACCGGATGACGTTTGTTTATTGGTGGATTACATCACGGACTCAGGGAAAGGCCGGATCTCGCTTGCTGGTACGGTAAAGGAATTTCTGCACCAGGCTCGTGAAGACAAGACCTTTGACAAAGATGTGCTGGCATTGCTGGTGCACGAGCTCCGCATGTTTGGCGGTAACAGTATTACCAATCTGTTCCGTAGTGGCGGCGTGACGTACAAAGAGATCGCCACCGACGTGCTTTCCCATGTCGGCGGAAAGAGTACGGACTCAGACGACCTCGGCACGATTGAGCTCAAAGTATTGCAACGCCTATTGGACAAGGCATGGGACAAGATGTCCAAGGAAGCTCGTGCGCAATTTGCAGAGAAGTTTGGCGAGTCTGATGCCGCCAATCCTTTCTCATTCACCCACTTCTTGAACCGTATGGGCTTTGGGCATGCGGCAACACTGGATGTGACCTCATTTATTTCCGCCTCCCTGGGAGCCAACCTTCTCGGTGCAAGTGCTGTGTTGGGAGCGGAGATGCTCATGGGCAGGTTGGCAGGCTTGGCCCTGGGTCCAATCGGAGTCGCTCTGGGCGCAGGTCTGGCAGGCTATTCTCTGGCGTCCCCTGCATTTCGGATCACCTTGCCTTGCGTGGTTCAAATCGCCTACATCCGACAGAAAGGCATGCAACCTCGTTTACCTGGAGGTAAACCATGACTGGTGAAATTACTCGCATCAAAGGGCTCGCCAAACGGAACGATGGTGAGCAATGGCTGGTTGGCTCGAGCGAAAAAGCTCCTGTGCTCTCGGTAAAGGCACTCTCGCTGCCAACTGCATCTGATCACGGTGACAGCAACCAGGTAGCGCAACTGGGTTTGAGCCGACTATCGCCCCTTCTTCAGTCCATACCCAACTTGATCACTACGGGCGTTGCAAACTCGAATCAGTATTTTCGAGTGGAGATCAATGGCCCATTGGCAGCGGCGATGGATGGCAACGGTCTGCGTGCCTTCTCCAGATCTGCCGACGGCAAATTTACTGAACACGCCAGACTGTTTCAGGACAATAACCTGACAAGCCTGGTCAATTCGGCTGCGTTATTTCAGATTGCCTCCGCCGTCGTCGCCCAACAGCACCTGGCAGACATCAGCGCCAAGTTGAGTGACATCCTCGCTGGGGTAGAGCGCATTGAGCAGTTTCAGCAAAACAAGCGAGAAGGTCAGATCACCGGCAGCATTGATTACCTGCGTCAAATCGCACCCGCGCTTTTGAACGGGAAACTTAATGACTCAGTCCCTGCTCAGCTTGAAGCTCAGGAAGTGCAACTTGGGCAAATCCAGAAGCATCTGGAACTCGAACTCGACGACATCACCAACAGTATTCGCACACTGAATGTTTCCACCACCTTCGGCACCAGCAAGTTGAAAGCGGCGCTGGAAAAAGAGCTGGAAAGGTTCAGTCATTCGCTCGAACAATCACAGCTCTGCCTGGCTGCCCGAATGGTCGCGTGCCGCTTGCTCGATGCCTTTCCGGGGCAAATGGAGTGGGTGCAAGTGCGCCTTGACGCCCTCACCAGCGTCGCCGAAAGGTTCGAGGGTAAACACGGCGCCGTCGAAAAATTTCGCGATGCTTACAAAGAAAGAGCCAACAAGTTGTCCGCCCTTACCGAGTCCAGCGCGGAGCTCAATGCGCGACGGCAGTCCTTGTTGAAGGCCCAAGACAAACGCCTGCTGAAACTCACGACAGACAGCACCGGACGCTTGCGTGAAATCAGCCAGGCAGTGCTGGATACGCGCAAGGTCATCCTTGAACTGAAAGTGCAGGGTAATGAATGCGTGGGGGTCGCCAGATTGGCGAATTGAGCGTTCGCATCCCGATTGCCGACACCCCAAACAGCAGGCTGTCGGCAACCATTCTGTTCACGAGGCACGTTACCTGCGTGACGTGCCCGTCAAGACAAAGATCAGCGCCCGTCGAGCGAGCGATCCTCCTGAGACACCACCAACTGAACTTCAACGCGCCGATTTTCTGCGCTTGCCGGGTTCAGGCCGGGTTTTGGTCTGGAATCACCGTAACCCGCCACAATCACTCGCAGTGATTGCTGCCCATCCAGGGCCAAAACCAACAACTTGCGTGCCTCCCGTGCCCGAGCAGCGGAGAGCGTGTAGTTATCGTCATAGACCGTGCAGTACCGCGCATAATCAGTGACCGGTCGGCTTACCGGCACATTGTCGGTATGCCCCTCGACCAATACCTGGCCCTGGCCGTAATCGTGGATGAAGGTAGCGACGCGAACGCTCAACTGCGTCAGTGCCCGCTTGGCCTCATCGGTAATACAGGCGCTGCCGCGGCCGAAGGCGTTATCAGGCAACGTCAGGCGCCGGTTCTTGATATCGACATCGATCAGCCCCCCTTCACCGCCGTGTGCCAGATCCGCCTGCATCGCCTCAAGCAAAGCACTCAGACGTGTTTGTTGTGTTGCCGCGCCTTGGGCTTTTTCTGCCTGACGCGCCGCATCCAACTGTTGCTTCTCTACTTGCATTGCCGCTTCGGCCGCTTTGTTCTGCAGCACCGAAACTACAAGCATGAGCATCACGACCGCCATGACCCCAGCCATGAGGTCTGAGATGGAAATCCATTCGCTGGGTTTTTCTTTCATGGTCGATTACGCCAGCTGAGCTTTATCGGTCTGCAAACCACTCGCAGGCGCAGGTTCATAGTCCGCCGTGAGTCGGCCAAGCAATGTCACTGTCGACTGTGCAGCGTCGCTGAGCACCTGGAGGCGATTGGCAAACTGCTTGTCGATATTGGCCGCCAGCTTTTCAGGCAAAGCGCTCATGGCATGTTGGCCTTGACGATGCGAGTCCGCAAGCGCCTTCACGTCCTGGACAACCGAAGGCAACTGTTGCGCCGAATCACATAATTGCTCAAGCAGTTTGACGCTGGCTCCCAGAGGGGCCAACCTGGCCGGCAGCGCTTCCAGAGATTCCTGGGTTTTAGCGCCCTGGTCTGTCATTGTTTTGAACTGCGTATTGAAGGTTGTGAACTGCTCGGCGAGCTGCGGGAAGTTCATCAGTTTGATCGCCACCGCATCCATCTTCTGTCCGGCCTTGGAAGCCTCCTTCAGTCCCTCCGAAATGCTCTTGCCGAGTTCATCCATGTTGGAACTCATAGTTGCAATCGCGACGTTAAGCGTGTTGCTTGTGTGCGCGAATTGAGTGGTGGTTTTCTTCTGCATTTCCTTGGCGCTTTCAGTGGTCACCTGGACTTCCTTGACCACAGTGCCAACATGCTCTGACAACTGATCGACCGCATTGGAAATATTGTCGGTCGCACCTTTCAGGTTGGCGGCCATGTCCTGGGTATTCTGGGTAAAGTCCCGGCTCATCGTGGTAATGGTGCCGGTCAGGCTCCCTTCGATAGTCTCCATGACGGTGCCCAGCCTGGTGATGTTGCCATCCATGCTCGCCTTCATTTCTACCAAATGCCCAGCGAAATCCTCATTGAGCGAGTGAATCGCGCCGCTGAGTTTTTCCTGCATGACCTGCACGCTGCCTTTAAGCAGACCAGCCGAATCAGCTAGTAAGGTGGCAGACTCGCCCATCAACTGTACCGCGGCCTCCTGACGAAGTAAGTTGTCGGTTTTGGCCTCCACGTAACCTTGCAGACTTTCGCGCGACGCCCTGGTGCTGTCCGCCACTTCACTCAATTGCGTCTCGAGCGTCTGCAGGCCCTTGAGGCTCTCTTCGACATTAACCAAACGGCTGAGCTGTGTACTCATCTCGGCGATTTGTGGAAGGTTTTCACTGAGTCTGGCGATCTCGCCGAGCTGTTGGTGATGGTTAGCAAGTCGGGTATCCAGCGCATTGAAATGGTTCTCGGCCTGTTTACCGTTCTGGAATTCAACCGCCTTGAGTTGTTTGAGCTCGGTCGACAACTGCAGACCCTGGGCGTTGAATGCTTCAATCAGCAGAGCGCCGACATTTTCCAGTGCAGTCCGGTTTGCTTGCTCACTTTCCGTGCGCAGCGCCAGCGCGGCTTTACGACCGAGATCAATTTCGACTGCCAGACTGGCAAGCCTTTCATCCAGCGCAGTGAGCTGGCTTTCCGATTGTTTACCGTTCTGGAACTCGACAGCCTTTATCTGCTTGAGCTCGGAGGCCACCAGCAGGCCTAGGGAATTGAACGCCTCTACCAGCCGCGTACCGACAGTCTCAAGGGCAGTAAGGTTCACCTGATCACGTTCGGCATGCAGTGCAAGTGCGGCTTTGCGGCTCAGATCAATCTCAGCCTTCATGTGCTCCAGGCACCAGTCGGTGCGCTTGCTTTCCGCTGACCACGGCGCGGCTTCCCACAGCTTGATCACAATGAAGGCAATGATCCCCCAGGTGGAGGTTTTGAACTTTGTGCCCAAGTCTTTCATCATGCCGGTAAGCTGAGTCAGAGAACCACTCATGGCATTGAGTGAATCGTCATGTCCCTGGAGAATGGTTGATGCCTTGTCCAAAGCCAGGCCCAGCCCCAGAAACGTGCCCAGAAGCCCGATGATCAGCAGCAACCCCGGCATACTGGCAGCAAAACGCTCCCAACCTGAGGCGACAGCGTGGCTCAACTCACCAATGGACCCGTGCTCAATGTCCAGCGCATTGATGCGAGCCCCACCGCGCCAGTTTTTTTCCCACTTCGCCGGTTGGCCGAAAACCTGTGACGTAATCAGCGACAGCAGCAGACCGAACAGTATGATGCCGAAAAAAAACACTTCCAGTGGATTGCTCAGCGAAGGGGTCAAGAACTGCAGGATTTCGCCAATCATGCCGTAACCTCAACCACTTTGAAGGCATCAGTACGCTTCTTGCAGTCGGCCTCGAAAATATTGGCGAAGCTGACAATCAGCGACTGTTCTTCCGCTTTCAGGCTTTCCCATTTTTCGCCGTTTTGAGCACAACGCACAAGAATCTCGCCAACCCTGCCACCATGGTCGATCAAATATTCCTGATCGTCAGCCACGAGTTGCTCCTCGCTTTTCTCAAGCAGTTGCAGAAAACCTTCCGCGGCGAACACATAGTTACGCTTGGCGCGCGTCTCGTTACCCAGCGCTTCAAGTTGAGCTTCGTCACGCGGCAACAGTATGCGCAGATCGTCGAGCATCCGCGCCTCTTCCGGTTCCAGTGGTTCTAGTTCCGCCTCCAGTTCCAGGCGGCCCTTGAGCACTCGATCCTTAACCACTCGTTTATTCAGCTCTTCCCAGGCTGTTTGAGCGTTTTGCAAACCCAGGCCCCAGACCAGGATCATTTCCTCGAACACGAACGGAATCACGGCTTTGCCGAAGTGCTTGACGGTCAGATCGTCAAGGCGTTGTACGTCAGCATCGTCCAATTCCGCCCGAGCTTCGATCAGTTGGCTAGCGACGTCGATAATGAACAGCGGCTCCTGGCCCAGGGACACGACGTCTTCCAGCTGAGTCATTTGTTCTTCGTAAACTTGCAGCAACTTCTGCACGGCGCGAACACGCAGGTAGTGGTCGAAATCCACGAACGCTTCCGTTTCGATCAGGCGATTGGTCAATGCCTTGACCAAGTGGTAGCGGTTGGTCAGGGCGATAGCCTGGAGTGCTTCGCGCTCTGCACCCTGGGTTTTGGCCATGGCAGCATTCAGATCTCGCTCACGCGCCTGCGCTTCGGCGATTTCCTGTTCATCCAGCAATTTTTGCTGCCATTCACGGGCACGGGAAATCACCCAATCGATGGCCTTCTGCACCTTGGCCGCCAGCGGGTGGGTGTCCAGGTGTTCCAGCACGGCCAACGCACGCTCCAGTCCAAGACTCAAGGCCTTGACCCATGGCCATGGCACATGGCTTGCCAAGGTTCGCAGCCCTACGCGCATACTGGAAATATAAGGCTTGGCTGCCTGGTAAAGCCGTTTGACTTCTCCGACAAAGGTTTCGGCTTCGTCGGCGAGCCATTTGACGGCCTTGCCGACTACTTGTTTGACGGCGCGGAACGCCGAAGACACAACGTTTGAAACCGTGCTGACGAGAGAATCAAACCAACCCATTTAACTATCGCTCCTTTGATGAATACCCAATGCTTTACGGTTCGCCGCGACGGTGCCGAGATCAACCTCGGGCCGCGAAGCGTGAATGTCTTGACGCGCAGCCAGCAGCTGAGCGAGTGCCTCCTGAAGATGAGCCTGCTGCAGCACACCAGCGCCTTGGGCGAGCAGGGGCTTGGGCAAAGCCAGTCTCAAACAGGTGCGTATTTCACGACCCGAAAGTCCCTCGGACGCGGCGGCGAGGACGTCAAGCACCCCTTCCCGCTCCTCTGCCAGAGGAATACCCGGTACCAGCATGCGTGCCCATAGCGCTCGACGCTCACTTTCGCTAGGCAGCTCGAAACGGATGTGCTGAGAAATGCGGCTGACAAAGGCACTGTCATAGTTGCGCGCAAAGTTGGTCGCAAAAATCACTACACCCGTGTGCTTCTCCAACTCGATAAGCAGCGTGGAGCGCATGGCATTGACCTCGTTATCAATGCCCTGGGTGACGGAAGACAAACGTTTACCCAGCAACGTGTCGGCTTCGTCCAGAAACAATACGGCGTCTTCGGCACGCGCCAACTCGAACAACTGCGCAATATTCTTTGACGTATCGCCCATGAACTTGCTTTCAAGGTCGGCAATGCTGGCGCTAATAAGCCGTTTGCCAATACTCCCGGAAAATGCCTCGGCGGTAAGGGTCTTTCCCGTACCCGGCGCGCCATGAAAGTTCAGGATCGTGCCGCTGCCACAAGGGTCGACCTCAGCGAAACCCCAGGTGACGTAGATGGTGTGATGGTGATGAATTTTCACCAAGGCCTCATCGAGCTGTTGCTTGACCTGCGGCGAAAGCACTACGTCCCGCTCCAGTGTGAAGCGAGGCAATGTGCTTCGCGATGCGGGCGCAGTCTTGGCGGGAGGTTCTTCGGTGGCGGCCAACAGCTCAGGCCGTAACTTCTGATAGAGATAGTCTCTGGAGGACACTTTAATCACCAGTCCATTGATTTGAGCTCTTGGGCTTTGCAGCCTTGCAAGAGAAGCTTGCGGAAGTCCGAAGGTAGTGTCTTGATTGAGCCGCTGGAAACCCATCGGCGCATCAGAAAGCTATCGGACAGCAGACGTCGAACTTGAAGTTTTTTTGGATCAATTAAAAAGCCAGGCAAATAGCGCATCACTCCCCGCTGGAGGCCGACTTGCGCCAGGTATCATTCTCTCGCTCCATCTGTTTGTACTTCAGATACAGATCAAAGCTCGCTTTGAGCACCACGGCCAAACCGACGGTAGCCAGCACGTTTTTCAACATTTCGCATCCCTCTCTTGTGGTCTGCCTGCAGCTTACGAACCGGTCGCGACAGATTGTGTCGGGGCTGAACAGCAGATTCAAAAGGCACGAAGAATACTCAGTCGTCGTCCCAGACATCCCCTTCCCGCCCCATCAATACGTGCTCCAGCCTGTCTGCCTGAGAGGCGACCTGATGAGCAATGTGCATCAACTCTTCATCATTCAGATGCTGCACCGGATGACACGCCCGCACGCTCAGCTCCTCGTCCTGGTCGACATGGAAGTCCACCAGATCGAATCGGCAATTGCGTCCAAGCGTGTGCTCCACCAGCGGCGACTGGCTGAACTGTTTGAACATCGCCAGTTTTCTGGTCCATTTACGGTCGACAACCTTGGAAGTGAACACCACGTATTGGCCCTTGAACCCCCACCGCACCAACTGGTATCGCCCCTCCAGTTTGAAATGGAACTCAAGCCGCCACGTCGATAGCCGCCTGATGCTCATGCGTTCAGTGTCGAGTACAAGTCTGTCTACCATGCCGTGGATGCGCGCGACCGATTCCTCGGTGCGTTTGCTGGATGTAGAACTCGAACCTGAGACACGCCGATAGACGTCGAGCACTTCGTCACCGACAAGAACACCATCGCTGCCCGCGTAATTTTCGGCGTTGTTCTGCATAGCGAACCGCTTGGGTTTTTCGGCCGTCGGCGCCAGCAACACCCGCCTGAACGGGTCGGTTTGTAGAGTCTTGAGGAAGCGAACGCGGCCGATGGGACTGTGGATGTCGCCTGGCTCGTCGATATCGCAGGGTATCGTTGCTGCTACCAGCAACTCAGCCATGCCAACGGCGCTGCGCACGGTAACGCTCGGCGTGTCGAATTCCGCCGTCGACAGATGCCAGCCGTTACCGGCGTCCCTCACGAAAGCCTGCGGATCGCCAGTCAGATCTCTAAGCGTGGTCCCCAATTGGGTTTTGACATGAGCCAGACGCCGCGTCATGACACTGGCCTGATTGCTTATCGCCTCACTGCGGTCATCGCCCTGAAGGTCTTCGTCAGTGATTTCATAATGGCTGGTGAGAAAATCGAGGATCTGCGGCTTTACGGGCGCCTGGTCCACCAACTCCTCATGCAGTTCCACTTCGCGCTTGAACCGGGGTCCCTGGTGGCCCACGGCATGCAACGTTTGAATGAATGCGTTCATGTTGGCCGCAGCCTGGCGTACCTGATAGAACTCCATGCTTTGACGGATGTGCGGAAAGCCCACTTGAATGAAGTGCTCGGCATAACGGTTACCGGCCGCGAGCATGCGCCGATGTGCCAATGAACCGACCCGGTCAACACGACCGACCTTTTGTTCCAGAGCGATGGGGCTGGAGGAGATACCGTAATGCACGACGCTGTCGCAGAAGGTGTGCAAGTCTTCCCCTTCTTGAAAGACATCGGTGGATATCAGCACCCGTGGATAGCCTGGCATGCGGAACAGCGTGGCAATCGCTGTCCGGCTGGCGCTGTTCTCACCGGTCGCTCCGCGAATGGGTGAAGTGGAACGGACCTGGGTGGCCAGGTACTTGGTCAGGCCGCTGACCGACCTGGAGTAAATCTCCGGAAAGTTGAGTTTGATCAACAAATCCAGGTTCACGACGGTATCACGCAATATCTGATAGCTGCTGAACGGGGTGTGGTTCGCACGCTGAACGCCCAACAGCTCGACGAGTGCATCTATGAACAGGCCGTCCGCGTCACCGTCCTTTTCCCTGCGAACGCTCCTGAGCGAATACAGATCAATGAAAGGATGATCCACACGGCACAGCGCGCCCAGCAGTTCCTGATGAGTACTCAGTCTGCGTAATAGCCGATCAACCGCACCATTGTTCAAAGTGGCAAGTTGAGTGAATACCTCTGGGCTCCATTGGGGGGCCAGTGCGGCAAGTTCGCCATGGCGCCGCAAGCTATCCCAGAGCGTTGAACGCTCCAGCTCACGGGCAAGAACTGAATGGTCAGCCAAGTCACACGTGGCCTGAAACCCTTCGAACAACACATTCAGCACTCGCTTGGCGACTATCGCGGCTGCATCGTCACGCGTTGCGACGGCCCGCAGATACGCATATTGAGCCAATCGATAACGTTGACCGGGACTGGCGACAGACTCGCTCTTGCCGATCACGCTCCAATCGATGTTCAACGACGTCACGGCGGGCATGCCCGGCAAAGATAACCAGTTAGCCTCGAACAATCGGCTCTGCAACAGCGTGCTACGGAAGTTGTGGGGCAACTGCCCCAGGCCCTTGATGCTGGCCAGCTCCGGATTCTGGCCACGATAGAACCAGGTAAAGAAATTGTCGCTGCTTGCCGATGCCTCGAACACGTCGGAGACATCGCTTTCGATGAGGGAGTGGCTACGTTCGACCGTGCGCGTTCGGTATAGCTGGTAACTCCTGGCAACAGCACTGTCGCCGACGATGTAGTCACCAATCCAATCGTCGTAGGCTTCTTCCAGCTTGAACTTCAGCTCGGAAACGCTGCGCACACGGCGGACGAAAATCAACTGTTTCTTGCCTTCGACAAATGCCAGGTGATGCGTCTGTTGACTCACGCTGTCCATTTTCGGATGCGGTGGTCTGCGTTTGAAGGCACTCTCGTAATCGTCCACCAGATATTCAACGACGCTGCGGTCTGCCGCATCCCGCAACGAGTCGCCGTCGTCCGCTGCTTCATGACCATCGAACTCTACCGGCCGGTTTTTTTCGCCAGGCAGATAACTCTCGAACGACGCCAGCATCCCCAGTTCAAAACGATTGGAGCAGTTCTCCTGCAAGTGCTCGCTCACCTTCTTTTGCAGCAGAGCGGCGAACAATTTTTGTGCTACGGTCATCTTCACTTCCGCAGCCTCACCGCTGCGATGCTCACGACGATACATGTTGCGGGTGTGAGCCACCTGATCAAGCGTGAGCGTGTTCAGGCGTCGTACGAACAAGCGACTGAGTGCCGCGTGCATGGCGGGGTCGGCCGGATCGCCGCCCTCCGGTAGTGCCGCATGTCCCTGGAAGCCGAACAACGCGAGTTGGTTACGCAACTGTCCAAGATGGCGGTCATAGGGTGTTGCCGACAGCAGCAACAAGCGTTTGATACGCTTGTTGTCGCCCAACAAGGTCGCCAACAAGCGGTTGCGGTCACTGCTTTCACGGCCAGCACGCAGGTTGTGCGCTTCGTCCACTACTACCATGTCGAAGCGAGGCAACATCTCGCCCAACGCCTTCACCCAGACATCTTTGACCTGCCGCTTGAGTCCCCCGGGATTGCTTCTGCCGTCCATAGCGTTCAACTGCTTGACGATCTTTTCCAGTAACTT
The DNA here is from genome assembly GCF_002934665.1 of Pseudomonas laurylsulfatiphila. Taxonomy (GTDB): domain Bacteria; phylum Pseudomonadota; class Gammaproteobacteria; order Pseudomonadales; family Pseudomonadaceae; genus Aquipseudomonas; species Aquipseudomonas laurylsulfatiphila. The sequence continues at coordinate 163,177 of NZ_NIRS01000004.1, forward strand.
GCGATGTTGCGGCATCAACTCCTCAAAGCGCTGGGTCCAACGCAGCATGTCCGCAACGGTATTACCCATGGCAAAGCTGAAGGCTGATGTGCAGATAAAAAGATCGCGCTCGTTGCCACTTGCCACTGTCTGAACCACCTCAGACAAATTGTGACAGGCTCTGAACGGCGTGACCGGCTCGCCCCCCAGTCCTTTGACCGCCATGTCCTCAAGCCGATAGTTGCTATGAACAAACGCCCGATAGTCCTTGATCCACTTGTCCCGAACGTTGTTTTTCGGCAACAGGTACAGGACGCGCAAACCGGGGTTGAAATGCCGAATCAATGCAGCGACACCAAGGCTGATGTAAGTCTTACCCATCCCCACTTCATCGGCGAGGTACGCCACCTGATGATCCGCGAGTTTGTTGTACAGGGCGACCGTGCCCAACAGTTGCTGCTCAGCCAAGCCCTTGAGTTCAGGGTTGCCGCCGGAAAAATCGATAACGGCCTCGGCCGTGGCCTTATTGATCCGCTGCATGGGGGGCATCCTTCTTCCGTGAATTTGCAGCGGTCAAGGGACGCTGAAATTGAGTCCTGAACCAGTCGAGGAAGCGCGCACCTTCGGCCTCGTCGAGATGACGCAACAGCTCGTCATTTTCCAGTTCGGTAATGAGCGCCTGTACGCGCCTCGTCAGGGTCGCGCAGCTGTGCTGTGGATATCGGGTCAACAAGCCATGCATGCTGACTAGCGTTAAATAGCGCACAACCACCGTTTCCTCATCACCGCCCCCTTTCTCCACGCTTTCAAGCAAGGCCTTCAAGGAGTCGGGCTGACAGCCCGCGAGGTAATACGCGAGTTTTTTTGCGTTGTTCTCGTCTGCCGCCAACGCAAGGCTGCGTTCCAATTGCCAGAACGCGCCATTGACCTGCGAGAACTCCGCAAAGAAGCTCTTGGCCTCTCCCGCGTCCACCATTTCCGGCAGTTGTTCATCCGCTGTACCAGGCGCGGTGCGCATGTTCAGCATCAGTTGAGCCAGTTCGCCGAACTGGCTGATTTTTTTGCTCAACCGCATCTCAATGAATAAACGCAGGAGGCTTTGCAAGTCCATGGCTGGCAGTTGGCTGGGACGGGAGTAAATGTTGCGCTGCGACACCATCAGGTAACGCTCCACGCACTCGACACCTGACTGCCAGCGCACCCTGACCAGAGAAGAGCGTTCCAGATGGTCGCGCAGTGCAGGCAGCAACGCAGTGCCCGAAGTTGTCTGTGCGAAAACTATCGAGCCAAGGCTTGGCGTCGAGTTGTCCAGCAATATCAGCTCACCACTGATCGAATCCTGTGCTGTCACTTCCAGCCATTGACTGTCCCAGTCGTATGCCAGGCGCAAGACCGGCATTGCCAGTCCTTCCGAAGCTTCAGCGCTATGCAAATCCGAGTCCGGGGCAAACCCCGCAGGCAGGGCCGTCAAAGGCTCCAGCAACGACGGGAAATCGCCTCCTTGCAGAAGAAAACCAGCCTCGACATTTTCCCGGAATGCCTTGTGGCTGAAATTCACTGACCCCACAAACTGCCACGACCGCTTGCCGCGCCCCTGGAATATCTTTGCATGTACCCGGCGAAAGGGGACTCCGATGACCTGGTGGCTATCGTTCCAGGCAGAGGCCCAGCCGCACCATTGATCGGTATTAAACGCGTCAAATACCCCAGGATCGACAAGTGCCCGCTCCTCCTCATCCCGAGGCAGCAGCAAACGGACTGTCGAGAACAGGCTCATCAGTTTCTGAGTATCGCCACTGTCCGGTTTCTCGCCGAAGAAAGGACTGACGATTTCCAACGTGGCTGCATCCTTGGCAGCGGGCAACGTATGTGGGCGCTGGCCAATGAAGTCGAGGAAAGCCAAACGGTTAGAAGCAGCCCCGGAGAAATAGAAGCTGCAATCGGGATCATCGGCGCTCGCCAACCAGCCGGCCTGCACATTCACGATTTCATCCAGGACAGGGGTGGGCGCGGCTGCCTGAAAAAATCGCAGTGCACGGCGCATGGGTTCAAGAATATTGGCAGGCGCACGAGTCGCCTGCAGCTCGACAAAATGTCCAACCTCGATGTTGTCCCACCACCCCGCCTTGGTCAGGTTGAATGACCCTGCCACCAGTAGAATCGTCGGTATCTGATCGCCCTTTTCCTGCAAAACCAACATTGCCATCTTGGCGTGTTGACACCCCCCGCCGATCCGCACGGGCAAATAATCGACTTCGAGGCGACTGCCTGCCGTGGGGTTGAATACATCCACGTCATGCACCACGGCAAAGCGCCTGCCCTTGTCCTGCATCAATGCCTGCAGCTGGACCGAGCGAATATCGCTCTGGCTTGAAAGTGCCTGATCGCCCAGTAGCAGCGGGATGACCTCAAGCTCGAAGAAGTCTGGCTCGAAGCTGTAGGTTGTGAAAAAAGCCGAGGTCACTTCGCGCTCACCAATACAGGCCCGGAACGCATCACTGATGGTGTGTGCTTTCATTACTGGCCTGCCTTGGCAATGGTCAGGAAGGAATGAAGAAAAAAGCTGTAATCCCAGGTTTTTCCACAATGACCGCAAAGATCCTCAGGCAACCAGGCGCGATCCACGGGAACCCGAACCCTGAGTTTGTCTGCCTCCCAGTGAAGCCACGCGGCTCCACCTCTCTGGCCCATCACTACGCTGTTCTGGATGACGATCTGCTCGATTACCGAAGCGGCATCGCCGCCGTTGGCAGCCTCCACGAGGCTCTGCAGGAACGATAAATGCGGCAACCCCGGCCTGCTCAAGCCCAACGGTAGAAATGGCGCCGTGAGCCGTGTACTCAAGTCGTCGATCAAATCGCTGCGGCTGCGGCCTTTCTGGCTTTGCAACCAGGCAACAAGCGTATTGGCAAACACCAGCACTGGTTGCAGCAGCAAAATTTGCTTTAGAACATCCTGCAATTGGGGGTCGACGCTCTGCTCGGTCAGTGCCCACTGAATGAAATCGCGCACTGAAGATTTATCGCCAGGCAACAGGAGCCACACGTTAACCGCCTTGAACAACGCGACTTGCAGGGCGCCAGCCCCTTGGTAATTCAGCAGCGCCAGGACGATGTGCTTGCGTACGCTTTTGTCATTGAGCAGCGCGGCAAAGTCGGGCGCCAACAGGGACAGTTGCGCCCGGGTCACATTATTCCGGCCGGCTAAATCCTCGAAGCGTTGCCACCGAGAGTCACCAAACACCTGCAACATAAGATCCGTGAGCGCCACGCCTCGGTCAGTCAGTCGTCTTTCACTGCCTTTGATAAGACCCGCTGCCTGTAGTGCGGAGGAATACAGCCCCCACAGCCCATAGCTGAGTTGATTGCTGAGGATTTGCGCCTTCTTGTGTATGCCCAATTCCATCGAGTCGCGCTTGAGATTGGCGATAGCAAGCTGGCTTCCCAGTGGCCCTGCTTTAACAGAGTCATGAAGTCGCAGGTAAGCCGACAGTTGCTCGGCGCGTGCGTACCGCTGCTGGACATCCTCAAGGGGACGAGATTTCGTGCCTGTATGGGCATATCGGCAGGCCAGCAACGCGACCATGAAATGGCTCATGCGGCTGGTGACCGTTGTCAGGTTACCCACCGCCTTTCGCCCCACCGAGCTCCAGATGGACTCGATGGCCAAGGGATCTCGTGATCCTTTAGGACGAAGCCTGTTATCCAGCAGAGATAGAACGGTAAGCATGAAAACTCGATCCTTGAGAAGGCTGACGCCGGACTGAACAAGGTGTTCAAACCAGCAATATCACCAGGCACCGACAAGATGTGTCGTCTGCAGTGATCTGGCATCCAGTGGGTCGCCGAGAGCGGCAGGCAATATGACATCACTCAATACGCACGACAACCACGACACATCCTGACCACTACTCGTCCTACCCTGCCGCCTCCACAGCATCAGGAGATCTAGCATGGGAACCCGATTAAACCCTTTCGCACACGGCAGCCGCCGCGCCGTTGACACCTGTGCGCTATCGCTGAAGTGGAGTTTCCAATTGCTGCTGGATCTGGGGGGACATCGCACCTTTATCAGCCGACACGGCCTCAATGATGAGGATCTGGCGCATGAACTGGGTCTGGCCAAATGGATAGACGGCGACAATTACAGTCCCGCACTTGCCTTGGCGACACTGCGCAAAGGCGCTCGTAGCTTCAACACCGATCCCCTGTATGCGCCCTACCCGGACAGCCTGGCGACCAATCTTGAGGCATTGGGAGAATTGTTGGGTTTGGCCGACGCAGAGCTCCAGGTGCTCGGTTTTTGCGTGCTGATGCACACCGATCCGACACTCAGTGATGCTACAGATCAGCTGGGAATGCTCGGACTCAACCGTGCAATAAAAGTGCTGTCCGTACTATTGGGCCTGCCGCTGCCGGAGGTCGAGGCCTGCCTGGCGCATAACAGCCCACTGATGCGCACCGGGCTGCTGGAAATAAGCAATAACCATCGTTCCGTCATGGCGTTGAGTTCGATGTTGTCGGTTAGCAACCCGGATCTGCCTGGCCTCTTGCGCTTCAGCAAAGGCACGCCACTGGAGCTGTTCGCCTATGCGTTCCGTTTGAGTCCACCCGGCAGCTTGAACTGGGAGCATTACAGTCATGTCAGACAGCCGCTGATGATCGCCGAACGCTACCTGAGCAAATCCTTGGCCCAAGGGCGTCAAGGTGTGAACATTTTGCTGTATGGCCCGCCTGGTACTGGCAAGACTCAACTCAGTCGTCTGATCGCTCACAGCCTGGGCAGCGCTCTTTATGAAGTCGCCTGCACTGACAGCCAAGGCGACCCGGTGTCCGCCAAGCAACGTCTGTGCTCCCTGCGCGCGGCCAATAGTGTGCTGCATTCTCAACGCGCCTTGCTCGTACTTGACGAGATCGAAGACATCTTCCAGACCGCCAGCACAGACGCCAATAGTCGCTCGCAGAAAGGCTGGATCAACCGCATGCTGGAAGAAAATACGCTGCCGTGTTTCTGGCTGAGCAACAGCATAGAGGCTATCGACGCCGCCCATATACGACGCTTCGATATGGTGATCGAGGTGCCCAACCCGCCGCTGGCACAACGCAAGCGGATGCTGCGCGAGTGTGGCGGTGGCAAATTGAGCGATCAGTTGATCGAACACCTCAGTGCGCACGAGCGAATGACGCCTGCCGTGCTGGAGCGAGCAGTGCGCGTAGGACGCAGCGTGTCGCAGCGCGCCAGCAAGGCGCTGGATAACACTATTCGTTGCATTGTCGACGGCACGCTGAAAGCTCAAGGGTTCGAAAAACTTCAGCACACCGACAGCGCTTTGCCAGCGCTTTATTCTCCGGAGTGGATCAACGCCGACCTCCCACTGGACGGACTGGTTGACGGTTTGCGCTCTCATCCACAAGCACGGTTGTGTTTCTACGGGCCACCCGGCACTGGCAAAACCGCATTTGGCCACTGGCTGGCGCAGGAGCTGGGCAAGCCGCTGATGGTCAAGCGAGTCTCCGACCTCGTATCCCCTTACGTAGGAATGACTGAGCAGAATCTGGCGGCTGCCTTCGAGCTCGCGCAACGCGAAGACGCCGTACTCCTGCTGGATGAGGTCGACAGTTTTTTGCAGGACCGGCGCAAGGCGCGGCAAAGCTGGGAGGTCACTGCGGTCAATGAAATGCTCACGCAAATGGAGACCTACCGAGGGCTGTTCATTGCCTCCACAAACCTGATCCTCGATCTGGATCAAGCCTCTCTGCGGCGCTTCGACCTTAAGGTGCATTTCGGCTACCTGGCAACCGCTCAGGCTCAGGCATTGTTTGCCGCACATCTGAAGGCTCTGGCGCTCAAGGACCCACAAAACAGTGCTGCGACTCGCTTGCGCGGCGAGGCATACCTGACTCCCGGTGACTTCGCGGCGGTCGCGCGCCGGGGGCGCTTCAAGCCATTCGCCAGCGCGGATGAATTGGCAGGAGCACTGCTTGCCGAGTGTCAATTGAAGTCCACTGGGCAGCAGCGCCCTATCGGTTTCATACATTAAACGGACTAAAGGTTGCCGGACTGTCGCCGATAGGCAGACAACCGGCTTATTCGCCAGCCAAAGGCCAGCTTCAACACTACAAGGATGATTCTCTTGCCTTCAGCCAAGACCCATAGCGCTTTGAGTCGTCAATGGGAGCTGTTGCAACAGCTGCCCAAACGCTCACCCGGTATCACAGTGAGTGAATTGCTGACTCGCCTGACGGCCACTGGCTACTCCATCAGCCGCCGCAGCATCGAGCGCGACCTGCGTGACCTGTCCCTGGTGTTTCCATTGCAGTGCAACGATGGTGGTACGCCCTTCGGTTGGTACTGGAAACCGGGCGTGAGCGTCGAGTTGCAGGGCATTACTCTGACTGAAGCCGTAAGTCTTGCGTTGGTCGAAGATGCAATCCGTCCACTGCTCCCGGGCAGCATGTTGAGCGTGCTGGAACCGCGCTTCGAGCATGCCCGGCAAAAACTCAAAGGCCTCGAAGACGGCAACCCCGCCGCGCGCTGGCCCGACAAAGTTGCGAGCGTTCGGCCGGATTTCAATCTTCGAGCTCCGGAAATCCAGGCAGAAACGTTGGAGGCACTGCAGCATGCCCTGATTAGCGAACAGCAAGTTCATTGTCAGTACTACTCGGCACACACCGACAAACTCAGTGTACTGACTCTCAACCCCCTGGCGATTGTCCAGCGGGGACTGATCACCTATCTGATCGCCACTGCCGCGCCGTATACCGATGTCCGTCAGTTCGCGGTGCATCGCTTTCGTGCGGTAACGGTGCTCGACACGCCATGCCAGGGGCTGGAGTCATTCGAGCTGCAAACCTACCTTGCCACCGACGCCCTGCAGTTCGGCAAACCCGAGAAAATCCGCTTCAAGGCTTGGGTGAGTGAACATCAGGCGCGGTTGATTCGAGAGACGCCACTGAGTAAAGACATGGCGCTCGAAGCACTGTCGGAGGGTTACCAGGTGCAGGCTACGGTCAACAACACGTGGCAACTGCACTGGTGGATTTTGTCGTTGGGCGATTCTTTGGTCGTTCAGGAGCCGGCAGCACTACGCCAACAGGTAGGCGACACATTGCGCCGTGCCGCTGCGGCGTATGAGCCTGAAAACAGTTCGCTGTAAGCAGCCGACACGACGGACCAAAGCATTGGTCGAACACTCAAAAAGGGAGGCGTATATGCTCACACCATCGACCCTGACCGGCATCGCCAGCAATCTCCGGAAGCTAGCCGAAGTCGTCGAAGGCACAGCCATTGATAGCCACCATGACGCATGCATTCCATTCAGCGAGATCCGCGAGGACTACCCCGCACAAACGCTGGAATCCCTGACATCATGGTCCAACACTGATGCACGTTACATCTACCAGTTTTCAGTTGAAAGCAATGTGTATGAAGAGCTCCACGGCGCTTTTAAAGAGGCCAAGTTGAGTCGGAAAAATGATCGAGCGTACTGCCGCCTCAATCCTGCCTCAGCGTTGCTGTATGTCGGGAGTTCCTGCGACCTGGGCGCGCGGATCAAACAACACCTTGGCTTCGGAAATAAAGGTACCTACGCCATGCAACTCCGCTATTGGTTGCCAGAACGCGAGGGAGTGCTGCATATTCAAGCCTGGCGTTTCAGTAACGAGATCGACGGCGCCGTCGTCCAGGCGATAGAAGACGGCTTGTGGGCCTCGAACAAACCCATGTTCGGCAGACAGGGCGCGCGTTAAGCCACTCGCTGACCGCTAGAGGCGTCCGCTATTCCTTTGCCTGAGCAAGCAACCGCGGCAGTATTTCTGCCGCTTTGCCGACGAGACTGAACTCCCTTTCTCCCTGGACCGATTCTCGCTGCAGGTTGACATGCACGACTACAGCGCCATGCTCCCTGGCGATCCGGGGAATTTCCGCCGCTGGCTGCACCAGCCCCGAAGTCCCCACCGAAATCAGCAGATCGCAATCTTTGACGGCCGCCAGCGCATCACGCCATACCTGCTCCGGTAGCGACTCACCGAACCAGACCACGCCCGGCCGGACCTTGCCGTTGCAATGTCGGCAGCGTGGCGGATCGATTCTGCGTCCGTCTTCAGGTTCATTCAGCTGATCTGTGGTGCCCTCATACGGCCGGGCACACGCAAAGCAGCGCGGTGAGTGGAGGCTGCCGTGCAAATGAACCACTCCATGACAACCCGCACGCTCGTGTAAATCGTCGACATTCTGAGTTATGACCGTAAGCCTGGCGACTAGCCGAGCGAGTTCGGCAATAGCCAAATGGGCGGGGTTCGGTTTGGCGGTACGTACCTTTGAGCGTCGCCATTCATACCATCCCCACACCAGCGCCGAGTCGTTGCGAAATGCATCGGCAGTGGCCAACGCAGCTGGATCGAAACGCTCCCACAAACCGGTCAAGGCGTCGCGAAATGTCGGAATGCCGCTCTCGGCAGAAACGCCTGCGCCAGTAAATACGACCACATGAAAAGCATCACGTAAACGTTGCCCATGGAACTCGATCATGACTCCCCCTATCTACGTAACTGGGCAAACCATTCAGCCAACGTACGATCAATCAAATTGGCCGGTTGCCGGGTCAACGCTTCGTTTCCACATTTCTCACATCGATCGCACCAATCCCCCGGTCCAAGGGCATCGCTAAGTGGCACGACCGTTTTCTTCCAGCCACATTTGCCACAGACAAATGTGAAGGGTCTTGGTCTTATGGGCATGTCATTACTCCTCTGTCATGCTCGCTTTACGCCACAGGCAGCAAGGCTTGCAGAATTTCCACCTTGCGCTGTAGCTGTTCCACATGAGCCTTTTCCGCTCTCAGCGCCGATCTGAGCTCGCGATTTTCCTCGGCATGCCAATTCGAGCGCGTTTGACGCTCCTGCGTAGTGACATGCCAATAGCTGAGTAAACGCCAGGTTTTGCCGCATCGCGTGTACAGCGCAACCAGCACTGAAAGGATCAGCCCCAGCATCGCCATCGATACCCAACTCTCAAAACCCATAGCATTTTTCTCCTGACGCAAACGCAGCTCCGGCAGCCAACCGGTACCAGTGCGTAGCCTTGGCAAAGTCTGGCGCCTGCCCATCCATTCCTTTTTCATGCAAACGCCCTAACGCCTGCGCCGCACACGTGACGCCGCGTTCATAGGCCTGCTCGTAGTAACTGGCCGCAAGGTCCTGGTTAACGCACATGCCTCGGCCGTACCAGGCTTGCTCGCCAAGATTGAATGCCGCCTCACCCGATCCCAACACATACGCGAGTTTGAACAACCGCCGAGCGAGGACGCTATCGAAAGGGACGCGACGACCGTTGATCCATAGCCAGCCAAGATCATTGAGCGCATCCGGGTCTGAGGCGAGCGCGTCATCGCGTAGCGAACGATAAAGAATGCGCAGCAACGCGGGATCGACCATGGTGACCAGGGGGCTCGCGGCCTTGATCGTGAGGTAGGCAAGATTGCCGTCGACAGGCGCTTTCAACACCCTCAAGGACGGCATGCCAATGTCTGCATCCGCAACGCATGGCGACCGCGACTCGACAAACCGCATGCTCTCGGCATCGGGTAACAGGGCATCCAGAAACTGGAATACTTTTTCATCAGGGCTCATTCGGACAGCCTTCCGGTTGATCATTCGATAGGGCTCATTATCGAAATGACAACGACATTTTGTGTCGTACACGCATCTCGACACATCCTGTCGCGCTGATCACAACAATGAAGGCTCATCAATACAACCCAGAGCCAGCACTCATGAAAACCTACAGCGTCTTCATGCAACGCTCCATCGCCACTGCCGGCCCGCAAGCCAATTTCACCATCACCGTACAAGCAGTGAGCTCGGCCATGGCCAAGGTCACTGCCGAAGCCCAGTATCCCGGTTACAAGTGTTTCAACGCTCCCACTCAGGTTCGCTGACGTTTCTCCACCTGTGGATCCCTCCCCTCAACAAGTGATAGCTTATCGCCACACTGCGCGAGAATGCACTGAACTGAGTATCCCCGAATGCTCAAGCCTGAGCCTAATCCGTCGATACAGCCTCGATAACCAAGGCCAAGCGGACATCCTCTGCCCCAAGGAAACTCCTGGAATGGATTACCAGTCGCTCAAGACTCGCCACCACAACGAACGCAACGCCCACCACCCCAACATCGCCTTACGTGTTCATCGAGCCCTGAGTTGGCTCAATCCTGGATAAGTCGCAAATATGGCGAGAACAGCGCCTTCGCTGACAAACGTGTCGACCACGACGCAATCCGTCGCACCTCGTTCGTACGGTAGCCGCCAGCCGCTAAATGTGTTTCGTATTTAGGTCGTTACAACAACTCACCGATAGCGGTGTGTTGAACCCTCAACGTTCACAAGGAGCGTCAACGTGTCTGAAATGCTCATCACGTTCGGAATGCAACTCGATGGTCAACGGGCAACCCGGGCGAGCAATCAGCTGGGCGCTTTGACGGTCGGGCCACAGGGGTTTCTGGATATTCTGGAAACGCAACTGGGCCTGACAGCACACCAGCCTTGCACGGCGCAGCGTACAGCGGCGTATCGGGATTGCCTGGCACACTGCAACAACGCACAGCGTTTCTACACCTCCAGTTTTTCCGCTGATGAACTGGGTGTGTCCGCTGCATTGCTGGCTTGGCGAGATGACTTGTATCTGTACGGCTGGGATGGGCGCGTGGAGGCAGATGCCAGCCAGCGCCTGAAGGACCTTACCGAGGTAGAGATGAAAGCCCGCGAGGTAGTCGCGCCTTCGATTGGGCAACGTCTGCACAATGTTGCCGCGGCCCTGGCTATGCGGCGACCACCGATCAAGAATGTGCTACTGGCTGACGATTGGGAGGTGTATCCACTTGGTTGGCAAGCGGTGCTGCATCACCTCCCACACGAGCGCCTCGAGGTGCCCGTGGGCACGGCGCAAGGCTTCCTAGGCCAGTTGCAGACGCAACTGCGCAAGAGCATTGCCGGTGAGCGCCTGACACCGATACCGTGGCAAGAGGACGGCACGGTAAAGGTAGTTCAGGCACAGACGCGAGTGTTGGCGGCGAGTTGGTTGAGCCGCTCGCTGGATGAAAGCGTACAGACCTTGCTGGTGGCCGGTGCCGAAGGCGGCTGCCTTGATGGTCATTTAGTCGGTGCAAACCAAGCTCGCCATGGCCTGAATGGCAGCAGCGATTTGCGGCCGGCCCTGCAGGTATTTCCTTTGGCAATGGAGTTGCTTTGGGCGCCACTGAATTACCCGGCGCTATTACAGTTTCTGACCCATCCGATATGCCCGATTCGGCTGTTTGCCCGTCGTCAGTTGGCGACCAAGGTATCGAGTATGCCGGGTATTGTCGGAGCCGAATGGGACGCAGTCCTGGAGCGCATCGCAGAACACTACGGTGCCGAAGCGCCTCGTGTTCGGACATCCATTGGCGACTGGCTCGAAGCTCCCACGTTCAGTGTTGATGAAGGCGCGCCGCTGAGCGAAGTGCTGATGCGTGTCCAGCGCTTGCTCGCGTTCTTTCAACCGCGCCTGGGCCACGAAGAACCCGCACACAGCCTAGCTGCTCGGGCGGGTTATGCGCAGTGCGAAGCTGCTTTGGAAACACTAGAGACGCTTCAACTTCAAGGCGTCGAGCGGTTGCGTCCGCGGCAGTTGCAGCAGGTGATCGAACAGGCCACTGCGAGTGGCACGGATAATCCGTTACTGGCCGCCCAGGTCGGCGCTCATTCGACCGTTTCCCGCCCGGGGGCCGCCATTGAGAGCTCGGACACGGTGGTGTGGTGGAATCTGGCCATGCCGGCACTGCCAGCCATTTCGCCGTGGTCCAAGGCGGAACTGCTGCAACTCGAAAATGCAGGAGTGGCGCTGCCCGACGGCGGAATGCTGCTGGCTCAAGCGGCCCAAGACTGGCTACGGCCTTTGCTGGTCGCGAACCGCAATCTAACGCTGGTGCTGGCGCCACCGCACGAGGAAAGTCACCCACTTTGGCAGATGATCGAAGCGGTTGTTCAGCACCCAAAAGTACATGCGCTGGAGGACCTTTTGCTTGCGCCCGGCCTCCTATTTCAGCCACAACCGTCGACCCCCCTACCAGTGCGCCAACGCTGGTGGAAGCTGCCGGCAGACATGCCGCTGGCTTTACCGGAAAAAGCCTCTTTCTCAAGCCTCAACCTGCTGCTGTTCAACCCTTACCAATGGTTGCTGCAATACGGAGCCAAGATTCAGGCATCCAAGAGTCTCAGCCTGAGCGACAGTTTTCTTCTGAACGGTTCGCTTGCTCACCGTTTAGCTGAACACTTTTTCAGCCGAGCCGACGCTTTGACCATGGACACGGCAGCCTTCGCCGCATGGTTCTCGATTCATTTCCCGCGCGTGGTGCGTGAAGAAGGGGCAGTGCTGCTGATGGAGGGACGCGGTGCCGATCTGTCGACCCTGCGTCACCGAGTGTTGCGTGCAATGACCCAGCTGCGAGCGCATTTTGCCAATGCCAATGTCCATGCCGTAACCGCAGAGCAGGCGTTGGATGGACAATTCGCTGGAGGCGCTCTAGCGGGCTCTGCCGACCTGGTGCTGACCACAGAAGACGGGCATCGAGCCATCGTCGACATGAAGTGGGCCGGTGGCAAAAAATACCCCGAACAACTCAAGGCGAACCGCCATTTGCAACTGGCGATTTATGCCGAATTGCTGCGCCAGGAGACCGGCTCGTTGCCGTCCGTGGCGTATTTCATTCTGGAGTCCGCCCGCCTGCTGACACCGGATGACCACGTATTTGCCGATTCGGAGCGGGTGCCCGCCAATCCACCAAGCACCACGCCCGAACTCTGGCAGAGCTTTACCGAGGCCTGGAAATGGCGTCAGGCGCAAATCACTGCGGGCCTCTTTGAAGTGGCACTGGAAAGCATTGAAGAGGACGAGGCTTCGACACCGCCCGAGAAAGCGATGCCAATGGAATACCTCAAGGAAGCCTACAACGACTACCTGGCCCTGGCCGGATGGGAGCAATGACAATGCCTAAGAACGCGCACATCACTTTTATCAGCGCAGGCGCCGGCAGCGGAAAAACTCACCGGCTCACAGAGATTCTGCACCAGGAATTGCTCAGTCAGCAGGTCCAACCTGCAGGCGTTATTGCCACCACCTTCACACGAAAAGCGGCGGCCGAACTTCGTGAGCGAGTACGCAGCCATCTGCTTAAAAAAGGTGAGATTGGCTTGGCGACCTCTATGGGGCAGGCCCGAATAGGCACCGTCAACAGCGTTTGCGGCCAATTGCTTGAGCGCTTCGCATTTGAAGCAGGCATGCCACCACAACAGCGAGTCCTGGAAGAGAGTCAGGCGAAAGTGCTGCTCAATCAGGCAGTAGATCGGGTCCTGCATGGTGAAAGCATGGACACCTTCCTTGCCGTCGCACGCCGTCTTGGCCTGGAAGTCACCCATCAACAGGGCGACTATGCGAGCAATAACTGGCTCGATGAACTTCGCCGACTATTAGATCAGCTACGCACCAACGACATCGACCTCGATCTGGCCCGTGGTTTTGCAGTCCGCAATGCCGAGGATATGCTTGAGCATTTCCCCTCTGCGACCAAAGCCGACTTGAGCGGTGAGCTCCTGCGCATCATTCCTGATGTACTTGCTGAACTGCTCGCTGCCAACAGCGACAAGAGCAACACCAGGACGTATGTATCATTGCTCACTGATTTTCAGCGCGAACTGCCCCAAGGCAACGCCCGCTGGAGTGACTGGGCAAAGCTGGCCAAATCGGCCCCGGAAGCCAAGCTGAAGCCTTTGGTTGAAAGCCTGACCGAAACGGTCGAGCGCTACGCCGAACACCCAGACTTGCATCGTGATATCACGGTGTATCTAAAACAGGTGTTCACCTTGGCCACCGACGCATTGCATGTATACAGCCAGAGCAAACTTGAGCTCGGCGTGCTGGACTTTGCCGACCAGGAACACGCATTGCTGAAGCTTCTAGACAACCCCGCCGTGATTCAGATGCTGGAGCAAGAACTTGATCTGGTCATGGTTGACGAGTTCCAGGACACCAGCCCGATGCAGTTGGCGGTCTTCCTGAAGCTTTCTCGCTTTGCCAAACGGGTTTACTGGGTAGGCGATATCAAGCAAGCCATCTATGGCTTCCGTGGCAGCGACTGTGCATTGATGCAGGCCATCCTGAACGCCTTGCCCGAACTGGGTGGTGAGAAACAGGTGTTGCTCAACTCGTGGCGCTCACGATCGGAGTTGGTCGAACTGGCCAACGAAGTATTCAGTCAGGCGTTCGCCAACAGCTTGCCGCCCGATGAAGTCCGGCTGTTACCCACCCGCGAGGATCAATTGCCCGGGCCCGCCTTCGCCAACTGGCTACTCGATGGTAGCAACGCCGAGCAGCAGGTGAGTGCGTTGGCTGAAGGGATTGGCCAACTGGTGAACAGTCGGCATCAGATATTCGATAAAGCCACCAAAGAAATCCGTGACGTCCGGCTGGGCGATATCACCGTACTTTGCTACTCCCACAGCAACGTCGCCAAAGTGACCGCCGCCCTCGCTGCAGCGGGAATGCCCTGCTCCACTGCGCAGCCCGGCTTGCTGGCTACCGCAGAAGCAACCCTGGCGCTGGCGTGCTTGCGTCGCTTGAATGATCCCTTCGATACCCTGGCTACCGCGCAGATTGTTTCGCTGGCTGAGGCAGAAGAGCCGGAGAGCTGGGTTGCGGAGCGCCTGCGTTATTTGCATGCGGGTCATCCAAAAGCGCTGTGGCGCGAGCAAGACGTCGACGATTATCGGGCACACCCCTTGGTTGCGGCAGTGGCGCGGCTGCGCGCGGACCTTCCATTGCTGACGCCTGTGGAAGCGTTGCAGCGCTTAATCGCTGAGTGTGACTTACCCTCGCGCGTCACGAGTTGGTCGACCTCGCCGGCACAGGCTCAAAAGCGCATAGCCAACCTCGACGCAATAATCGACTTGGCACAGCAATATGAGGACCTATGCCGAAATGGGCTAGGGGCTGCATCTATCTCCGGGCTGGTGCTCTGGTTGGGCGAAACGGCCAGCGCCAACAATGATGCATTGGCCACACCGGCGTTGGACGCCGTTCAGGTGATGACCCATCATGCCAGCAAAGGTCTGGAATGGCCGGTTGTCATCCTGATGGATTTGGCTCGCGATATTGGCGACCGTCTATGGTCCGTTTCTTCGCGCTCCAATAGCGCGTTCGATCCGCACAAACCATTGCACGACCGCTTCATCCGCTACTGGCCTTGGCCTCTAGGCAAACAGCAGAAGGTCCCGCTGGCCGAGAAGTTCGAGCAGACCAGCATGGCCCAAACGTGCCGAGAGGAAGCTGTTGAAGAAGCAAAACGCCTGCTCTACGTGAGCATGACCCGCGCCCGCGATCTGCTGGTGATTGCACGTTCCGGCAGAAAAACAACCGGGCAGTGGCTCGACTGTGTTCAAGCGCCGTGGTTGATGACAGCCCCAGGCGAGCAGGTTCTAAGTTTACCTGGCGGAAAAACGTTGCCGGCTGACTGTCGAACACTTACCGCCGGCAATACGCCAGAACCTATCGCAGTTGCCGTGCAAAATCTGCATTGGTTTGCCCCACTGCTAGTTACCAAGCCCCGTATGCAATTGAGCTTTCAACCGTCCAGTAGCGGCACCCGCTCGGTGACAGGCGCCGGCGAAAAATGCCAAATCGGCACCCGCATTGCCTTGCAGGGCAGCCCGGAAATTAGTGCATTGGGGACCGCGATTCACGCCTGCTTGTGCCTTTCGTTTACAGATCCTAACCGTCCCGTCGTCCTGGACGAAGTGCAGCGCCTGCTGCTGAGCCATGAGGTACATGAGCATGTGAGCGCCAGCCAGGTCATCAATCAGCTATTTGCCTTGAATGCCTGGATCGAGTTCCGGTGGCCGCAGGCTAAAGCCATGGCCGAGTACCCGGTGCAACAGTTGCTCACCTCGGGGCAGGTACTGAATGGACGGATTGACCTGTTGTTGGACACGAAGGATGGCTGGGTGCTGATTGACCACAAATCCAATCCTTCTCCCGAGGCGCAGTGGGAGCGGCTGGCTCAAGAACATGCTGGCCAACTTGACGCGTATGCCCAAGCGATTGAGGCGGCATCCGGCAAACCAGTTACAGAGGCATGGCTCTTCCTGCCTACGGCGGCCGGTGCCGTTCGCGTTTTTTAACAATGGGCGTGTTTCACTCGCGCATTAACGATCATTCCAGACGGTCAGGATTCCTTCTGACCGCCTGACTCTAAGGAAAAAAGCATGACGTTGTATGAATCAATTCTGCTGGAAACACGTAATGGCGCACTGAGCAACCCTTTTGAGGTTCAGGAACTGACCTCGGAGCAACGCCGGGTGATGCGCCCCGAGGGTAAGGCGCTGGTTGAAAAATATCGGATTGGTTTCGAGTTTTTCAAGAAGTCGGCGATTGGAACCACCATCGCCAACAATGCACAAGATGGAAAGACCGGTGCGGATGGATTCAGTGTTGGCAAAGGTGCCAAAGTCCAGTACATGCGGGTAAAGCCCGGTGTATACACCGTAATGGGCATCGAAGAATAAAGACTTGGCAGGCTTTTAGTTATCTGAATCACTGCCACTTTCCAGACCACCTCCCTACTCTTAGGCAGTCCAAACGAGCCCTACCTATGACGATCAAACAAGCAAACGAAATAGATTCCGCTTACGAAAAACAATACGACGAGTTCAACAAGCAGCACGATTTCCTGAAAACGGTATTCGGCCGTACTCCACTGGGAGACGACCTGGATACGCTGATGGATAAAGTCAGTGATGCACGATGGTTGAACGTCAAAGCCGGATGGTTATCGGACACCACCGATAAATTCGATCGCCTCGATTACTTCGTTGCCCGACTCAAGCAGGATTACCGCGGGAGTTTCATAAAAAGCCTGGCCGATGTACCCGATGACTTGAGAGAGGAATTCCCCGACGACGAAGCCGAGTTCCAGGCGTTCATGGCCGAGGAGCGCGAGACCTGTTACAGCGCCTACGATGAAATGACTTGCTTGCGATCGGATGCAGAGGAGGAACTGGTCGCTAACGATTACTTCGACACGATTGGCTCACAGCCGAGTGACTTCGAGTTCAGCCCCTACGAAGAAAAATGCTTGCTGCCGCTGGTAGAAAATCTTGAAAGACTTTGGAACAAGCATAAGGCCGTGGGGTTTGGCTTGATGTGTATGGCTAGCCATTTGGGTGATACGGATTATGATCTTAGTATGACGCGCGCATTGATGTTCGATTGAACCGGTGCCTCAGGAGGCATGAGCCAAAGCACTCGAGTTCGTAACTGGTCAGGACTGTGGGCGCTGATTGAAAACTGCCCCACCCTGCCAATTGAAAATTGACCCAGGGCGGATTGCTGATTTTTGCATCTGCAATTGTGGATAAGCCTAGCAGCACTGTCCTGCGCCATCAGCACTAAGCCCCACCGCATGCAGGCATGCCGCAGAGTATTCCCGGGGCAGGTCAAAACGGTTTATCGTCCTCTGTACCGTCACTGTCCTTGCGCTTTCGCTCACGTGACTTGATCTTTGTCTGGGCGACCAAGTTGCTGTGTTGCAGGCGGTAGGACTCGTTACCTGTTTCGACGATATGGCAGTGGTGTGTCAGCCGATCAAGCAATGCCGTGGTCATCTTGGCGTCACCGAACACACTCGACCATTCCGAGAAGCTGAGGTGGGTCGTGATGACCACGCTGGTGTGCTCGTACAGCTTGGACAGCCTTCAACAAACTCAGTCAATTTCACGAGACGCTGGAACAGGCGCTCAAGGCCGATTCCTTCCGGGCAAAGCACAATCGTAGGAGCGCCAAGCGCTATTCGAACAGATCAAGGCCGAGGGTTACGGCGGCGGCGAGGCCTTTCAGTTCGACTGGAGCGAAGAAGGACTGCCGATCGGCGGCCTGTTTCGACGCATCCAGGTATCCCACATGAAGCTGTGCGCCAGTCGCGCATTTTGGTTGGTCGCGTATCCCAGCCAAGGCCACGAGATGCTGTTCGATGTCCATACCCGCTCGTTTGCCGCGTTAGGTGAAAGCCTAGACCAATCCAGTGAACTACACACTTCGCATAGCTCTACTTTTTTACACGAGAGTGGTTATACC
This sequence comes from Pseudomonas laurylsulfatiphila, assembly GCF_002934665.1. Taxonomy (GTDB): domain Bacteria; phylum Pseudomonadota; class Gammaproteobacteria; order Pseudomonadales; family Pseudomonadaceae; genus Aquipseudomonas; species Aquipseudomonas laurylsulfatiphila. Next base: position 181,314 of record NZ_NIRS01000004.1, read on the forward strand.
TCCGGCCCTTTATAAATACATCCACTTGTACATGTCTCGTGAATACGTACTGCGGATAGTTCGGGAAGCAATGGCTTTAGCTCCTGCCAAACCCAAACGGCTAAAACCTCGCTCGTCGGATTCTCCAGCCCGGGAATTTCATTAAGGTAATTGTGATCTAAACGTTCATACAGAGGCGCGAAAATTTCCTTTATCTCGGAAAAATCCCTGACCCAACCCGACGTCCTATCGACAGGGCCATCAATATAAATTGCAATACGAAAAGAATGACCATGCAGACGCCCACATTTGTGCCCATCTGGAACATTGGGTAGTCGATGAGCGGCCTCAAAAACGAACTCTTTAAAAATCTCCACTGACTCCTCCCATATCTCACGCAACAAAAAACAAAACAGTTAGATTAAATCTTCCAAGACTCAAGGTCGACGCATAACGTTTCAAACAAAAACTCTACAACTTTGGTTCGCCCCTCACCCAGCGCTGATGCAATGGTAATCACGGAAATCAAAATTGAGTTAACAGTGTGCAAGTCGGTTACATCACTCAGAAAATTCAATATTTCTTCGAATTTCCCCAGCAAATCGGCTTGGGAAAAATTTAATGCCTGCACCACATGGGTAGATGGCGTCAGGTAGAGAATATTCGCACGCGTCCGCAAACCGTAGGCTTCAGTCAGCATGCCATACCCTTCCGAAGGGAAAGCTTCGTCCTGCCCTGCAAGCCTTCTCAATGCCTCCTGAAAAGCCATGGACAGGTGAAGAATAACTTCTGAGAACTCTTTTACACTGGCGTCACTGGCCAGGGCTGGAGACAGATCCGAGGAAACCAAAGTAGTCATAATGCCTCCTAAATATTAGTAATGAGTACCAGTTAGTTAGGTACGAGTTCCGAACTTCGAACCACCCTGGTCAAATGATCAGTCAACAGATGAATATCACCATGTAAATTCTGAACTCCATTCCATGGCCGGTTGCCTGTTTTAAAGGACCACTCTCCCGAATCGAGCGTCCAAGCTGTATATCCTTGTAGCTTTCTAAGGCCTAACTTGAATACTGGGGCCAGTGGCGCTCCTGTAGCACACAACTGCTCCATGACGAACCCCATGGAAATAATCCCCGCGCTATGGACGAGACGAGAGCTTTTAGGGGTGTGACCATGCCAAGCATTTCCAAACACCTCTTGGACCGCCTGGAAAAACTCACTGATGGCCAAGAAACACCGATCCTCACCTCCCGACAACTCAATCACCTCCCGACAGTAACCGTCAGATAGGGAATTCATTACCAGTTTCTGGAGCGACGTATCACCGATGACCCCTGAGGGGTTGGTATGCTGCTTAATCTGTCCTTGCAAAGAAGATCGATCGTCATAATTCAGCATTTCCACGATGCGGGCTGCGCGGGCGCGGGAAGTCATTCTGAATGGAAGGCCGCTGACAGACGGGAGCAGTTCATATACCAGCGACTTCGGTAATGGACTGGTGTTGTTGACGAGAATGAATTGCCGGCGAAGCTCTTCCTGATTTTCACACACAAGAGCAGACACCAATAGCTGGAACGAACTCCCCTCGAGCCCAGCTAACGCAGATAGGCGCTGCTGACCATCCACAACGAACCCAGGAGGGCCGGATGAAATATCCACCTCAATTTCTGCATAGGCGCCATTTCCTTCCACCACCCGGACTCCACTGGTAAACGCTAACACCACAGCATTGGGCATTACCGCATCGGGACGGGAGAGGTAGTCGCGGATCTCTCGTATGTGCTTGGACACCTGTGGCCGCTGAAAGCCATGAAGGGCACCACGATCATCACGCTTAACTCGATCGATGCTAGCGATCGCCAAAACCTGCTCAACGGTAGCCGCAAACGACACCACTTGGTGGTTTGGGCTCTGTAACGCCTTGATTGCGCTGAACTTAAGCAATAAATCACTTCCTTCATTGAACGGCAGCCCCCGAAGGAGGAGCAGCAGCAGTTTTCACGTTCTTATACCAATCCATCCGCATAAAAACTAGCCATAGCGCATTGGCTGATACAGTTATTAAGTGGTAAATTATCACCCTCAGATAAATGCAGCACTCGTCAAAACAGGTTTACAGTTTTCCCATGAGAACCGTCATCATCACCAATTGCACCAATCGAAAACGTCTCGACGGCCTGCCACCGGTGGTGCTGAACGACGAGTGTTATTCATCGATTGCTGCCATGGCAAAGGCTTGGAAGGGGCAAATAGACGAACGCCCCACCACATTGATGGCATCTTCACTTTACGTGGGCAGAAGCGTTTCTGATGCAAGGCGCGTAGCAAAAAAATTGGACGCGAAGCTAATGTTTGCATCGACCGGCTTAGGGTTGATTGAAGGTGATCACAGATGCCCTCCGTACAACCTGACGGTGGCTCAGGATCCGAATTCTATCATCCCACGCCTTGAAAAATTGGGCGCTCGCGCATCAGATTGGTGGGAAGCCGTGAATGTCACCCAATCCAAGGGAAGCGCCCTAGCCGACCTCGTCAGCCAACCCGACATCGACTTAGTGCTCATTGCCCTTTCTTCAAACTATGTCCAGTTGATAGGCGAAGACCTTGGAAAAGTCAGGGACACGCAGATCGATAAGCTCAGAATATTCACCTCGCGCCCAGGCATCGAGATGCTTCCCAGCCATTTACGACGCATAGCGATGCCCTATGACGAGCGCCTTGAAACCTCAATATTACCAGGCACTCGCAACGATTTCCCTCAGAGAGCCCTGCGTCATTTCATTGAGATTCTTGATCTGTCGCGTGCTTCTGTTGAGATCGCCCGAAAGAGCGTCAGCGCGGCCATGGAGATTTTATCCCTCGCCAAAACGACCATCCGGAGGCGCGCATCGGACAGTGAAATTGCCTTCTTGCTGGAGTGTGTGTGGGCTGACTACCAAGGCAGTTCCACTCGATTGTTACGCTACTTAAGAGACGAGGCCCTAGTGTCTTGCGAGCAATCGCGCTTTCGCAGAATCTGGCAGGACATCAAAGGTCAGGACAGCATAGAGAATGAAGCATGACGGCTGAAGATGCGATTGTGGTGCGCGCACTACGCACCACGCAAGGCGACAACCTTGATGTGTATGCATTATTCATCAGGGGATCTGATTTGGTCCGAATTGCTGATATCAGCCGCCTGTCGCGTGAAGACAGCAGCCCCCTCAAGGGTTTTCAGCGCCCCGAGATTAAGAGCCATGTCAAAGGGATCACCGAGTACCTGAATCAGGGAAATGTACTTTTTCCCAATGCCATTATCTTAGCGCTGTCTCCTGACCTGCGTTTTGTTGCAGCACGCGGAAGCAAACCGACAGGTGATGCCGGGCTTTCGCAAGCGGGGACTCTGACGATCCCTATCAGGGAGGAAGGAATGAGATCTGCCTGGATCGTAGACGGGCAACAGCGTTCATTGGCGTTGGCAAAAGCGGCTAATTCGGATCTTCCCGTACCAGTGATCGGCTTTGTGTCCGACAGCCTGACCACCCAGCGCGAGCAATTCATTTTGGTCAACAAGGCCAAACCCTTGCCCACTCGACTGATCAACGAACTACTGCCGGAAACCGGCAGCATCCTTTTGCCCCGGGAACTGAGCGCTCGCAAGGCACCAGCTGAGTTGTGCGGGCTTCTTAGCCGTGACCCCAACTCCCCTTTCCACAAACTCATAAAGCGGTCGTCCGAGCAAAATAGCAAAGCAGTGATTACTGACACCGCCGTAATAACGATGATCCGCAACAGCATCGGTAATCCGTTGGGTGCGCTGGCCCCCTATACTTCCAGCACCGACGGAGCGGCGAACGTTGAGTTAATGTACAACCTACTGACAACCTACTGGCGGGCAGTGCGTGATACGTTCCCAGAGGCCTGGGCACTTGAATCCAAGAGCAGTCGACTCATGCACTCAGCGGGGATCATCGCCATGGGAGTGCTTATGGATCGGATCTACGCCAAAATCGGTGGTCAGCGCGAAACCTACGAAGCAGTGTTACAAGAACTGGCAAGAGTAGCCCCTTACTGCGCATGGACAACTGGTCAGTGGCCGATGATTAATGTCCAGTGGAATGAAATCCAAAGCACCCCTCAAGATATCAAGGCGTTGCAAGAAACCTTGATCCGCCTCTATATGACCAGCGCTCACCAATGAAATTTTTATACGCCGACACTCAAGACTACGTAGACCCGGACTACGATTTCATCAACGATCGAAATGCTCCGGGCCGGAAGAGATACTGGGATGACCAGTATGCACACGAAATAATGACCCCCGCCCCTTATGATGGGCTCTTGGTCTCGATGAGCGCAGTGCGACCTGCAAATGGCGTCGCTAATTCAAAGGTTCGGTACTCGACTTCCGAGCAACAGCGTTTTCTGAGAGAGGGCGCGCGCAAGTTTCTACGACTTGATGGCATTGAGTTCAAAGATACGATGGTCCTAGGTGACTGCGGGGCTTTCGCCTATGTAGAACACCCTACTCCTGCGTATAGCCCAAGCGAAGTAGTAGAGTTCTACTCGGATGCAGGGTTCACCCATGGCTGCTCGCCGGACCACATCATATTCAACTGCGACTCAAGCAATCCTCCAGCATTGAGCCAATCGGAAGATGTGCTGTTTCGGTACGAAATCACACTTAAAAATGCACAAGAGTTTCTGCGTTTAGTGAAGGAGGCGGAATGGCCTTTCGAACCTCTTGGAGCAGTACAGGGTTGGTCCCCCCAAAGCATGGCGAGTGCTGCAAAACAACTCGAAGACATGGGGTACCGATACTTGGCGATCGGAGGCCTTGTACCTTTGAAAGTGGACCAAATACATGAAGTTCTGAAAGAGCTTCGAGCGATTATTAAGCCCGAGACAAATATTCACCTACTAGGTTTTGCCAAAGCTGAGAACATCCATGAGTTCACTGGATATGGCATTACCAGCTTTGACTCAACCTCCCCCCTTATACGCGCATTCAAAGATGCGAAATGTAATTATTACATGGGCAACAGCACAAAAAAACTGGACTATTACACTGCCATCCGCATTCCTCAGGCGATTGAAAATCCACGCCTGATGCAAGGAATAAAAAAAGGGACGCTGAGCGCGGAAGAGTTACAAATCAAAGAAAAGGCTGCACTTTTAGCAATCCGTGATTACGACAAAAACCTACTTGACTTTGATTCAACCTTAGCCGTGCTAATAGACTATCTCCGATTGACTCTTTCCGGATCGATATCATCATCAATAGAAATGGAGAAAGAAATCGCCAAGCATGTCCGACTAATCTCACCTACACTGAGAGATAAACCTTGGCAAAAATGTCAATGTTCGATTTGTCAGTCAGCAGGTATCGAAACCATTATTTTTCGGGCGAGCAATCGAAACAAAAGACGTGGATTTCACAATTTAGGTGTGTACCACCGCCACCTTCAGAAAACTCTGGAACATTCGAAACAATGATCTATCGATTTAAGGGTGTGCGCGCCCAACAAGCCTCCGGGCATGATGTATTTTCGTTTGCGGCCACTCCAAAGGACATTTTGGAGTTTTCTGAGATTGAGAGAGTTGGTCGCGATGAAGCAGGTCACCTCAAAGGCTTTCAGCGCCATCAAGTCGCCTCGCACATCAGAGATATTCGTGACTATCTTCAGCGCGAAGATGCATTGCTCCCTAACGCAATTATCTTGGCCTTCCTAGACGGGGTAACGATTAAAGACCTCGGCGAGGGTATTGTAGAAATCGTTATTGATACTGCCGAATCCAAACCAGGCTTCGTGGTCGATGGACAACAACGACTCAGCGCCCTTGCCACGATGGAGAAGCCTGGGTTTCAGGTATTCGTATCTGCATTGATTTGTAAAGACTACAACGAACTGCGGCAGCAGTTCGTACTCGTTAATAATACGCGACCGCTACCAAAATCGCTGATCTATGAACTTTTACCGACTGTTGACGGCCTGCCCGAACGCTTCACCAGTCGTAAGTTTGCTGCTCGCATTATTGATTTGTTGAATTTTATGCCTAACTCCTCTCTATTTGGCGAGATCAAGCAACATACGAATCCTAAAGGAGTACTAAGCGACATGGCGATGCAGAAGTTCGTGATGAACTCTGCGAATGATGGCGCGATTCGTAGCTTCATGAAGTTTGATGACTTTGAGGGTCGCAGCATCGAACTAATCAACAACTTCTTCCATGCAGTACGCGTAGTTTTCAGATCTGAATGGGAAGGACTAGCGCCCAGGAATTCGCGCTTGAAGCATGGAGCGGGCCTGGTTTCTTTGAGCTTCGTTATGGAGTTGCTTTACTCCGATCAAGGTACAACCAGCAAGGAAGGCTTTATCAAAGGTCTAACACTTTTGAAACCTCATACGGCCTGGACAAGTGGCGATTGGCACATTTCTGAAACCGACCGCCGCCCCTGGAATGGTATCCAGAACACGCCCACTGATATCGGATTGCTCACCAAATATCTGACCGAAAAACTCAAGCACGAACTAAAACGGCGCTAAATCTGACTCAGTTCCGAGGAGAGCAGTATGCACAGCAAAGCCTTAGTTTTATTCTCAGGCGGACAGGACTCAACCACCTGCCTTGCTTGGGCGCTGGAACGGTACGAGCACGTCGAGACCATAGGCTTTGATTATGGTCAGAGACATCTAATCGAACTCGAATGTCGACTGAACATCTTGCAGGCGGTACGTAACAGATTTCCGAACTGGGCCAAGCGACTCGGTGAAGATCACGTGCTTGACCTCAAATTACTCGGCCAGATCAGCGATACGGCGATGACCGCTGAGAAAACTATAGAGTTTGAAAAGAATGGACTTCCCAATACATTTGTACCCGGGAGGAATCTGCTGTTTTTGACGTTCGCAGCCACAATTGCCTACCGACGTGACCTCACAGTGTTGGTCGGAGGAATGTGTGAAACGGACTACTCAGGCTATCCAGACTGCCGGGACAACACCCTCAAGGCCACCCAGGTGGCCTTGAGCCTTGGGATGGATGCTCCAGTGATCATAGAAACGCCCTTAATGTGGCTCAACAAGGCTCAGACTTGGCGTTTGGCCGAAGAATTAGGTGATCTAGATTTTGTAAGCCTGATTCAAGAAGAATCTCACACCTGCTACCTCGGGACCCGACAGCAGAAACATGAATGGGGCTACGGATGTGGAACGTGCCCAGCATGTGAACTGCGTAAAACTGGATATGAGCAGTACATTCAAATACGAGATTGACGATGGTTCAGCGGTGGCGGGTCAGAGCACCCGTCACGAATATGAATCAGATGAGTAAACTAAATGACTTACAGCATCAAAGAAATGTTTTACACCCTTCAAGGGGAAGGCAACCAAGCGGGTCGACCCGCAGTATTCTGCCGATTCTCTGGATGTAACCTCTGGTCAGGACGAGAGCAGGACAGGGCCAACGCGATTTGCACGTTCTGCGACACTGACTTCGTGGGATCTGACGGTGAGGGTGGGAACAAATTCAAAACCGCTGAAGATCTAGCCTACGCTATTGAATTACTTTGGCCTATCTCCCACCAAAGGTATAAATATGTCGTACTGACTGGAGGCGAACCATTACTTCAAGTCGATGACGCCTTAATAACAGCGTTACACAACCTCGAATTCACTATTGCAGTAGAGACCAACGGTACTATCTCTCCGCCCCCAGGCATCGATTGGATCTGCGTGAGTCCAAAATCAACTGCACAACTGAAGATTACTAAAGGTGACGAATTAAAACTCGTATTCCCGCAGCCTGATTCGATGCCGAACCAATTTGAGCATCTAGATTTCAAAAATTTCTACCTCCAACCTATGGATGGCCAAAATGTCAAAAAAAATACTGAGGCCACGATTAAATACTGCAAGAACAACCCCAAATGGAGACTAGGTTTACAACAGCACAAAATCTTACAAATACCTTAACTTTGCAGTATTTGGCCACTAAAACGCGGCCCAACCTTATGCTCGACCAGTTTGAGTCGCAACTTAGAAAGCGAAAGATGATTATGCCGCGATAGATCCCCCCCCCCGACTGTGACTAACTACTCGCTCGATAATCCGCGTCGTACCTGTTCCCTCCACATATAGCAACTCCGAATTAGACCTCAATGCATTTTTTATGCAATAGAAGGCCTGGTGACTGGCCACGCCAGACACAAATACGACCCAATCAGCTTGTCGAACACCCAGACTCAATGCTTTTGTACAATCATCGTCTGCATTGGTACTGATCTTCGCTAGCGGAAAGAGCCTGCCCAACACTTCGGCTGCTCGCTCTACGGCACGACTATCTAGGCTATAAAGCAGAATGCGGACTGTAACCGAGGCCGGAGCTAAACTTGCGCTGCCCTCTTCCGTAATATCGAATTCAGGTAAGGTAACACCCGACTCATCTGCCAGAAAATGGAGTAGCGACCGCTCTCCTGCGGACAAACGCGTGTAGTAATTAATGCCGACTCCGGTGATTTGCGTAACCCAGCGCAGGTGCGCTTCGGGATCCCGAGCAGGATGAACAGCTAATAAATCGGCGAGATCAAGGGCCCAAGCCATGGTCCCCGGCGCCTTGACCTCATCGAAAATATCGCAAATCCGCCCGATTAGATCCCCATAATCCTGGGCATTCAACCCCGCTAGTAGGCAATGGCGGATTGCCATTTTAATCAACTCAAGTTCAGAATCGCCATACCGATCCCATACGTGAAGAGCTTCGATCAAGCTTCGATAAACAGATATTAAAGAAGCGCGCGGCTCCGCTCTTTGAATCAGCCACTCGAACCACACGGGATAGAGTGATTCGAATAACCCCTCGTCAGACACTGCATATTCTTCAATAGTTGACACAAGCTGGTCAGCGAAGGTGCGATCTGAAAGAAGTTGCTCAGCCATATCCGAACGAGCCAACTCCCGCCAATAGTCGACAACGCTTGTATCAGTGACCGTCAGAGCAACAGGAGCAGATTTTCTAATTCCAGGACCAGAAATCGACTCTACAGCTAATTTTTCAACATCCCCAATCAGACGGGCACGTGTACTCAGCAACTCATCGGCGAGTTGAGAATCGGTTAAAACCACGCGATCTAGAGTTTGTCGCGCATGCACTGGGTCGCCTATTTCCTTTGCACAGCGTAACAATGCCTGCAAAACCTCTAGGCTATCGGGCAGCGGTAACAACAGCAAAAAAGCTTGCTCATACCGCTCCAACTCCATTTCCAGTCGAGCGTTATTGAAACCAGTGGCGGGTTGAAGCGCCGTTATGTGCTGACGGATATTGGCCGAGGCTGTACCGAATGCATCATTACTCAACTTATCAAGAAGTGACTGACAGAGTTGCGCCGAGGGCGTTTCTTGTCCAAGTTCGTGCAAGATAAAGCCCTTGAGCGCTGCCGGGCGGAGGCTACCACCTCGGTACCGCAACAAAGGGGAAGCTGTGACTCTTACAAACTCGGCAAAACGGGTAATCAGATTCTGTGCACTTCCTGTATGCTCTACTTGGCTGAGATGTGTCTCGTAGAGTGCCTGCCAGATATCGCCGTAGGTCTCCGGAGGCAGGCGGATCTTGATTATGTCTGTAAACAATGTGTGGTTTAAAATATTCGCCCAACGACCAAGTGCTGCGTTGAGTCGAATTTCCAAAAACGCCCGATTCTGCCCACCTAATCCATGCTGCTCACACAATGCTACAATGATTGAGCGAGCATCCTTCTCGTTATGTGCGATAAGAGCACAATCAAACTCAGCTCTAAGTTGGCCAAAACTGCGCCACGCCTGACGGACTCGAATTGGCTGCTGCGCAAGCAATCTCCAGTAAAGGCCCCAACGTTCGGCAACCCGTGCGTTCAGCTTTTCTGTGCTCGCACGAAACGTCAAGATACTTAGTCCAGCCTGCATCAAGGCCTGCCGCACTTGCTCGAGGCCGCCTGCGAGTGGCGTTCCGATAATGTCAAATTCAGCATAACTGGGACCAATGAACGCTTGTAGTTCGTTGCTCAGAGCATGTACACCCGTTTCGCTGAACACACAGGCAAACCAATACACCCGATTATCGGGCAATTGGCTGAATGGCAACAGGATCGGTCGATCAGTGTAACCACGTAAATATCGTTCCAACGCAGGGTATAGGCTCTCAGGAACAGCGTTTTCACTAGTACCATCTGTTGTAGAGTTAGTTACTTTTAGGGGGAAATTGAAACGATTCGTTTTTCCGAAGAACTGCTCAAGTAGGGTCTGCGCCGCAACCGCTTGTTGATTGTTACTCATGGACATAGCTACTAAATTCGATACGCAGGCCTGCCACCTTTTCAGGATCAAAATCGACTATAAGCGATTCAGCATTCACGTCTATGCCATTATTCGTGAAATTCATCGACCCGCCGATCCAGACACGATCAGTAAGAAGCCCTTTTGTATGAAAATCAGGTACTTCCGCCCAATCCAGAAGATCGAGCAATCCAGCATCTAGCAACTTAATACTTAGTCGCGATTTAAATTTCTCGTTTTGCGGCGTATTTGGTCGAACCCGTATAACCAGTCGAGTGTTATTGGCGACAATACTACTCAGCACCTCGATTAATCGAATCTCTTTATGACCCCACTCCGGATTAAGTCCGTCGAAATTACCGACCGAGTTTTCAAAAATCACTATGTCACTAATCCAGGGTGCAGCCAGGAAAACCGTCCTGCTTGGGATCAGCAACTCCTCTGCCAGTACCATTGACAGGATTTTTTGTGCCTCACGGGGTGCTGTTGTGGCCGATTTTAAGATGTGACGTAGCGTCATGCGAAATCCGGGATCGAGAAGTTCCATTCAATCATGTCACCGTTCCGCTTGATGCCAGATAACTCGGGGAACACGTTGAGATAGTCGAACTGCACCGGTTCCGTAGCCATCGAGGCAACCACTTTGGGAAGCCAGATCGCCGCTTCTGCGGCGGGCGCAGTTACAGTTGATTCATTGCAATTGATCAGTTGCTCGCGCACTAACGCTTCCCAACCAGGTTGATGCGGATCGACCGCTGGCGGACGGACCGTAAGCCAGTTTTCCAGCAGCAGTCTCTCAGTGTCAATAGCATAAGGTGAGAAACGATTCGACCAAGGTAACCCGACGGCACGCAGTGCATGACCCTGCGGCCAAAGCAGACCGAGCATGACACCGAAACGCCAGGCACGCCTATCGCCGCTGGGTAGCACCATCCCCAACATCCCCAGCGCCTGATCGAGCTCCCCAGTTTCGCAGAACAAAGCACACAAGACACGCACATCAACCTCAACACCGTGGTTTGACTCGATATCGTCCCATCGGGAGTGAATCTCAGCTAGTAGTTGATCGAGTTCACCTGGGCTATTGGGGCGTAACAAGCGCATGCTTAGTGCAACACTGTACCCATGGAATACCGCCTGCCCGCGCGCAGTTAACAAACAACGCAATTGCGCAAATGCTTCGCTCGCTTCGGCAGACGAGGTCGCCCGGCGCACGGCTGTCACAGCATCTGTTACTTCGGAATCAGGCAAAGGCCCGCCAAGCCACTGGACGACTGCCCTTAGTTGAGTGTTGGTATACTCAAAATCACGAGGACTTAGCGCCGCCTCAATATGACGATATAAATTATCCGGTCGGATGCTAAGGAGGTTGGCAACATCCTCTATTAGCCCATTACCTCCAGGGCTAGTCTCTGAAATCCAGATTTCAGCGGTTGCAGGACACGTGCCGTCGTCTCGTTTGATATCGATGTCGACAATCAAAGCGTCAGTATCCACTTGAGGACAGGCCTGCTGAATCGCTTCAAGACAAGCTGCACCGAGCGTCGCGCGAATTGTAGTGGCCAACCACTCGTCCCAACTGGCGTCGATTGCATTGACGAGTACGTTTGCTGCTTCACGAACTGCAGCGCGCACCTTCCCTGACGACAGCGCCTCAAGCAGTGCCTGCCGTAGCCTATCGCTGCCCTCCTCCCCTTGTTTGGCAATTGGCAATTGGAATACCGTTTCTAGAACCTCTTTTAGGATTCCCAAACTCACATCAGCCTCAACCTTATCGAGCGCATCTGCAAGGGAGCATCCATCTGCGACCGCCACCTGCAAAGCACCGATCTGGAAGATTTGTGCTATCCAACCTCGTAAAAAGGGATTCTGTACTTCGGTACAGAGCTTTAGGTTTTGTCGAGCTTCCCAGTTGTAACGCGATGCGCGTGCCGCGCGGAGTCGCGCGGGGTTGCTCCAATCGATGGTGTTGTGCAAAGTCCCTGGCAAATTGAGAACCAGGATCAATGCATCTACCTCAATATCAAAACCAACAGCTGCTGGCTGCCCGTGCTGCATGAAACGCCAGTCGACAGTTACTCGGTCACTTTTATTACCCTTGAGTACACGCAAGTCGGCATTTGAACTTATGGCATAACGGCGGACCAATACGGGACATTGGGCGGCATGGGTGTGCACGAGTATGTGCTTGATCAGGGTGCTGATGCCGAGATGCGGAGGCGGAATCATCTTAGCGCCCTGCTGGGGAGTTAGCATGAACGACTCCCACTTCAGCAACGCATTCGACGTATCGGCTACGCCCATTCCGTTGGACTTCTTCTCCGGAGGTTTTCCCAGTTTTACGCCGTGCGGAAGAAAGGCGTTGTATTTCGTCCTAGTCCCGTTGCTGGAAACGACAAAGGGGCGTTGTGGTTCCAGCACATACCAGGACTCGATGTCGACATCATCCTCCACGTGTCCGCCTGCAGCGACGTATCCGTCCAACCGGGGCACATCCAAGCCCAGCCACGAAGCGTCCTCATATCGGCGCGAGACCCGCCCAGGAGCAAACTCAGCTAGACCCTGCTGTACAGGCAAGTAGTAATGGACTGCCCTCTTGCCGTTTTCCGGTAGAATCATCTTCATTTCCGGAAGGCTTAAATCACTGAACAGACTCCCGGGGATATAGTCGGGCAATGGATGATTGGCCGTCAGGTCTTCTCCCGGCCTACCTTGAGAACGCCAGCCCGACGACAACCTGCGAACCAACGTCGGAATGGCCCCCACCATTACGGGACGTGGCTGGCTCCACATCAATACATTCATTTCGTCTGTCGTCAATGCCAAACGACTAGCGAGGCAGGCTGCCAAGTTCTCCGCTTTGTCTGTCGACTGGAGTACTTCGCTCAACACGCGCAGCCCACGCTGTCGCCGAAGCCTTGCTTCAAGCCAATAAATGCCTAGTTTGCCGTTAGAGTTGGGCGGTGCTAACGCTAATACCTGATTCTTCAACTCCTGCCATTCTGTCCAACTAATAGCCGGTTCCTTCACGCTCTCTGCCAGTTTTTGTAACTTTCGAAACCCATCCCCCCACCTTCTGACGTGTTCGTCGTTGATGGGTTTTGACAGATCGCGCCAGACTGAGAGCGCCGGAAATCTGCGGCAAGTCCAGTCGCTGAGTTGATCCAACAACGCGTAAACCGCTTGCATGCGTTGCACATACCGGTTTGCAAGAGGCAGTTGTCTCGGTGGAAGATCCGGATCGAATAGTTGGTCATAAGCCTGATAGGTCAGTCGGTCACGACCATAATCGCTCAACGTGACGATTGTCCAAGGTCGGGTGTGACGGGTTCGACCAGCCCGCCCCTTACGCTGCAGAAAGGAGGCTATATCACGAGGTGCTTTATGTTGCACAACCACCCCGACGGCCGGGTCATCAAAGCCCACTTCCAGCGCAGCGGTTGCAACTACGATTTCACTCCGATTGCTCACCCCTGAGTCAAGCGACGTAGTACGTGCGACCTCGAGTCGATTGTTGAGTTGGTGACCAATCTCTTCAGCCACTCGCCAGTCCTGCCCTGCGAAGTAGCGGTCAGGCTCTTGAGTTTTGCGCGTTCTGAGCTCAGCCAGTGGAGCACGGTTCGCAATAGGATTTCCACTCGGATAATACCGCGCCTCAGCATCTAACAAATCTTTGAACAGGCGATTAGCAGCGTCGAGTTGATCAGTAAATGCAAAGGCCCGCCAGCCAAAGAAGGGGTTGTCTTTACGATCGAAAGTTTGAGGGGTATCAAGTAGTCGTGCACCCAGCATCAACGTTTGAATCGTCGTCGACAATAGGGCTGTCTGTGACACCGGATCACCCCGTAAGGCGAGCATATACTCAGCCCCTTCTGAGACCATATCTTGGTCGTGGGGGACTATCTCCTCGACCGCCGAGTCGGCAAGACCGGTCAAACTGGCAAAAAAAGCGCGGCCATCGGCAATAGTTGCAGATAGCCCGACAAAACTTGAACGCCGCTGCGAGGCTGCCCACCAACGTCGTAGCAGATAGGCCACTTGAGCACCGTAGGTACCGGCGTATAGATGAACCTCATCTAGCAACATCAGGTCGGGAGCACGCTCAGCATTCGGACCTACACCAAAGACATGGCGCAAATCGTTGTTGGAAAGGTGCCGATTTAACATCTCTACCGTGGTAAAGAGGATATCCGGTGGGTCCTTGCTTATGGTCTGGCGTGTAAAAGCGAGTGTGTGGCTATCCACAACCATGCCACACTCATTGCAAACTAGTCGCTCTAACCCCTTTGCGACATCCGCTCTCCTAAGCACCATTTCTCCATGCAGTGGATCGACTGGACACTTAAAGAACGACGTTCGTTTGCTATTCACGCCGTCCGGCAAAAAGCCCGAGAGGGCTTGCGGTGTTTCTCCGTACAACACCCCTATACGTAGTGGGCGCCCACCTTGTTTCGCCAGCCACGCGTCGAACTTGCGGCACTGGTCCCATACCTCGGCCAACTGATCCTTAAGAAGTTCGTTTCGAGGGTAGAGAGCCAGCACCCGGACACCTTTGGCGGAGGGCGACTGCACACGTTGAGAAGCAAGCCAAGCGAGTGCCGGTAGATAGAAGGCAAGAGTTTTACCGCTTCCTGTCCCAGCCGAAACCAACGTCCCAGAAGTCTTTCCTGCCTCAAGGCATCCAAAAATGCGCTCAGTAGAACGCACCTGGAACTCGGCGAGGGACTGAGACTTCATATCGTTCAGCCAGACATTGAGGGCCGAACGTAATTGAGGCGTATCAATGGTTTGGCTGAGGCGGTCGTATACCGCGAGAGCCCCCTGATCGCGGTTAGGATAACGCCGTGATCTACGCACAAATCGATAATCCGCCACCAGTGTGGGAGCCCGAGCCCATTCGCCCGGGTCTGCGTGCTTGGGAAAGAGTTGGCGTAACTGAGCAATTAGCCGAACCCCCTCAGCCATACGTGTACGCCATAACCGCTCGCCAGCCAAACCATGCACTTCGAACAGCATCTTAAGCGCGACTAGTTTGCCCTTCAGGTCAAGCCTCGTTCTAATATTGCAGTCGGAATGACCTAAAATCGTCAGTGACTTTTCTAGTCGTAAGACCCGTTGCAGCGCCTCATCCACTTCTGAATCGCTTAATGAATTTTCGACAAGTCCCCACACAAGACAGCGTGCTTCCAACTGCTCAAGTTCATCAAGTGCGTATTCCGCCAACTGGAGATCAGGTGTCAGCGCCATGTGTTCGCCACCTTCAATCTCACAACAAACCGATTTTGATCATCATTCTCGGCGAGCCACTTGATCACTTCGGGTGTCACCAACTCGAGCGCAGCCCCATCAGACTCAACAGCCTTGAGGAAACGACGTACGGAATCTGGGGCTGATGTATCCATCTGGCTGTGAATCTTTCGCAGGGCCTCGACATGATCGAAGACAACGCGGCGGCTATCCTCGTTAACTGGTAACTCGTGCCGGATGACCGTCTGATAGGATATATGCGCAGCCCTATACTGAATCAGCAACTGTTCATTTGTCGGAGTCTTGAGGATACGATTCTCAAGGGTATTGGGCGATTCCACTCTCCCCAGGGTGTCGATATACGCTTTCCAAATCTTACGCACATGATCGATCACAACAGAATTGGCTGCGTCAGTCGCTGAACGCAGACGCGCCCAAAGGTTCTCAACGGACAAGGACTCAACATCGCCACCGGCCTCGAGACGCGCCCGAGCTTCCTTCGTCAGCGCCTTAGCCGCCGCGCTCGTTTCGACGATCTGAAGCTCTCCGCGTATCGTCGGATCGACGAATCTCATTTTTTCTATCAGTCCCTGACGAGAACTGATGAGTTGTTCCCACTCTCGCAAGCGTTCTTGAAAAGCGGAAATCTCGTGCCGGGTCTGGTTCGCCAAATGCGCTTGTTCGAGTCCACCACGAAGCGCGCGACATTGCTCAATCAAAGTCGCCATTATTCCTCCCATACCAAACGCTCAACGAGTTGCTTACGCACTTCGAGAGCCTGATTACTCTCGAACGTGCCCGTTTGCGCATTGATCAGTTTACCTAGGGTAGTGAATAGATCGACTAATACGACAACATCGCTATAAAGTTGGGTTAACCGCGGTAAAGGCACTTGGCTTACACTCCAAAGGCGAGCAAGATCATCGCTTTCGTCGCTCGGAACTCGTATTTTTCTCAACCGGCGAATCGTTGAGTCATTCTCTTCTTGGGAAAGACGGTCGATGGTTTCGTTGATTTTCTGTGGCCGCACATTTTCTGGCCAAATGGATAACTGAACAGCATCCTTAACTAGGAGCCGCATCTCGTCACGCCACGCAACCCGCGCATGCGACTCATCAAACGCCTCGCTTGCCTGCGGCAACATCAACTCCAGCGCTGCCTGCATATCTTCCACCAAAGCAGGCAAGCCGTTGGGACTTACCCGTTCCAAAACGTCCTTGACTTCCTCTATCAGGTTAGCTCTATGGAGAATGGGTAACCAAACCGGGGGCAACTGCGCAGACCAGGCCGCATTCAGGCGATCCATGTTGAATGCGAGCACCTTTTGGCCCGTGCCTTGGTAGCACGAGATCAACCGTTTGAACCAAGCCTGGAATTCAGATCGACCCGCAAGCACTTGGCCTCGAACTGAAAGCGCCCGAGTTACCTTTTTGTGTACGCTCTCTTCTGCGATCCTAGGCTCCTCTGGGCGGGCGGCTAATAGGTATTTAAGATTTGGCTTTTCTGGTCGAACGCTGAGACTCTGAGCTAACAAGACGTTCTGCGTGTGCAAGACCTGCATAACCATTCCGCACTCGGTCTCTGCTTGCTTGAGCACTAAGCTCAGTGCGCAATCTTCGAGGGGTTCAAGCAAGGCATTGGCAGCTGCATAGTCCATTTCGCCGTTGGCGTAATCCCAGGAGAATTTATTTTGCTCCCAGCGAGCTAGAGCTTTCAAACCTGCTTTCACCTGCGCAGGGATAGGCTGACCCTCTTCTGCTATACGAATTACAAACGAGTCATTCGAATTCCCAATAGAACTCGCAGGAGGAAGCCAAATCCATCCCGGCAGGACTTTAACCCCTTCCAAGCAGAGATCGCCCATTTCCAGTCGGTCATTCATTGCGCGACAGATTAAGGTACGTACTCGCCGAGGAAAGTCTCCTACCAATCGAGTATTCGGATCCCAAACTTCAAGCGCGGTGGCAAATTTTGAAATATCAGGAGAGGCAGAAAGGGGCGATGTGGGACTTTCCACTGGGTCTATACCGCCAGACAGCACTTTCCTCTCAGGAACGGAATCGACAATCGCCTCTAGTAACGCGGGCTTTGGACGCTCTTGGCTATTGCTCGGCATCGAACCAGATACGAATGGCCAAGACAGGTTGAACGCGCTAAAGACCTGCTTCAACTCGGACGATGCAGATATAAGACTGCTCGGATTATTCCCCCAGAAGTAAAGAGAGACCTCCAATCGTTGGCGTTCCTCAACCGAAAAGCCTCGTAGTTGCAACTCAGCCCGCAATTCAGAAATCAACTGCGCCGCAGGAAAGCCTGGCGGCGGAAACCGACGCTCTACGAACGCGTCACGATCAATCAATGTGCGCCGTAGCACCTCATTAATAAATGCCCGAGGGTTATAACGCCAAACACCGCCGGCCTGCATAGTCGAAGCAGCAAGCATCCTTATAGCCGCGCGATTGAATGGAAAAAGGGAATAGCCCTTTGTGCTTCGGCCAAATGCCTCGAGTAGATCAGCCCCCTCGGCGTGCAGTGTCAACTCGAACTTAGGTACCCAGGAATACAAATCCCGACTACTGTGCTCGTCTTTGGTAAATTCGTGCCGCAAATGCTCAAGCCCCCAACGGGCAGCGTTTACGTACCGGCCTGTCATATCGATCAACCTGTTCACGATATGATCTTCCGACAACCCCTCACTAGGCACCACCCACTGTTCGCGCGCACGAGTTAACACGGTCTGACGGCCAGCAAGAAAACCATCCGTGACCGCAACTGCTGTACGGATTGGTGCTCGCACCTGTTTGCCGTGTTCATCAGACTCAGCGATCATTATGTCCAGTAAAGGTTGCTGAATGCCGGAGAGCGCTGCTAAATCTTCAATTAGCAAAACTAGTTCTTTACCGTCCTCAAGGAGTTGCCGGCGAATGTCCTCGACAAATTCTTGCACCGGCTTCTGCTGGAGAGCCTGGTTGAGTTGGAAAACCGTCCGTAGAGCCCCATCGAGCACTTCCTGTAAGACTTCCACCGCAAGACTTCGGTAGCGACCGTTAGCGCTTGCTAGAAAGTTAAGTGCGTTCTGCGCCCCCCGAGGCAAGTCTAAGCCGCCGGCACCCTCTGGCGGCACCAAGTCCTGCTCGCAAAACTGTCGCTTAGCCGGATCAAATGTCCCGCCTAGGCTGGTATTAACGATCCGTAGCAACGTGTCTCGAAACCAGGCGTCACGCACTTCACTTGTGAGCACTAATTGACGCACATGTTGTGCAACGCCGATTTTAGGCGCCTGGATCTGGCTATCCACTGACGCCGTCCTGACTTGTGCCGCCATGCGTTCGGTGTATTCGCGCAACTCTTCGCCAAGTGCTGCGGCGAGTAATTCTGTTGCCGTGCCTTGGCTCAACGCTTGAGTAGCGTTTTCCAGTTGTTGCTTTAATACCTGATACTCTGGACTATTTAGTGGCTCCAGTATGAGTTCGACTACCCGCCTTAGGCTCGCGGTTTTAGGAATCGATATGATCACAAGTTCTTGCCGCCGAGGATGCCGCTTCAATTGCGCATGCAGCCAACGCACCATGTGTGACTTGCCGACCCCAGACGCACCAGTGATAGCAATCACAACCGCACTGCCATCACCAACCGGACGCATCAACGATTCAAGAAGATCAGATTCTGTTGCAAGGATTTCACTGCCAGTCTGTGCGGCTCGGCGCACCAGTGACATCGGTTCGTGGACCGCAAGTAGCAGAGCTTCATCAACCGTTTCCGCCTCGGTACGCAGGCAGGCGCTAACGTGCTCGCCTGTTGGCCAGTATTGCTCAAGCCCGGTCATACTTTCTCTCCTTTCCCAGGCCGAGCAACCCATTGAAATGCAAGATCGGAACGCACTCCCCCCGCCCCTGTAAGTACGAGTGAACTTCCAAAGTCAGCTTTTGGTTGCAGTAACAACTCCCCCGTTTGGCGCAGATTGAGAAGTGCGCGTGAGAGTGCCGTCGAGATTTGTCCAACTGGACGCCGCGGCAAGTAAGCCTGATCAACAAATGAAAGTACCTCTTCTTGCCACCTTCCGCCATCCAGTACTGGAAGCACTTCACTTAAACGATCCAAAAACTGTGTCGCTGGCATCTCTTCGCCTGATTCTAGGATTTCAGGCAAGGCGTCCCGAACAGCTACTGTCGGATCAATACATGCGAAGGGTTCTCGACTGAAACCCAAGAACCGAGCCCAGTACTGCAGCCCTGTTTTACGCGTTGGGTTACGCATTAGTTGCCGATCGGAGTCAACAATTTGCAATGGCTCCATCGTCTCAAGCTCACTGAATACCGTGCGGTATGCATCCTGGGCCAACATCCAGGCAAGAGATCGGGTCAAATCCGACGCTTGGGCGCTCTTAGCAGCCCACAAATTTGTATTATTCTCTTCACTAAACGCCAGTCGGCAAACACTGCGACGCGTAAAAGCAAGTAACTCCAGTGCGCTCGCTCGCCTTGCTGGAAACGGGGCTCTCGCGCTAACCAGTTCATTTTCATTAATGAACAGGCCTAATTCTATCCAGCGGTTAAGGGTATTTCGGGCATGCCCATCATCATCAACGAATTCTGCAGGGGCAACGTGCTCCAGAAGTTCCGCTACCGGGACAGGCTTGTTGGCGCGCAGCACAGTCGCATGTAACTGCACGAGGATGTTCGGCAATCCGTCGCTGGTGATGTTCAAAAGACTCACAACATAATCCTTCTCAAAGCAGTCTCCTCATCCACGTGCAAGACGATATCGCTCCACGGACGGTCAGGCCGATAGGGGTCAGCCAACGATGGGTGAAAAAAGACGACAGTCAATCCACTTGTTGCTGCCCGCAAAACAGCAACTACGTCACTAGAAATAGTGCTCTCAGTCCAAATGATGAAACGCACTTCGTCGGTTCCTCCATACAACGCACTGGGGACGCGCGGATTGAAGCGATCTAGGAAAGTGTCGGAGCGCGAAGCCGCAATGCGGTCTTGCAAACCTCTCTCATAAATTTCAGCCGCCGATAGCGAAAGCAGCACGGTGTGTGGGCGAACCACGTCAACGAGGACCTCCAATATCGATCGCGGAGTAGCACAAGCGTGAAGTAAATCGTGCACCGTGATGAATACTAGGTGTGGGGATTCGTACGGGAGATTTGCCAAGGCCAGTAGAGATTGTCCGCGAGGAGAAAAGCGGTCGATACGGCCGACAAAACTTTGGCTGTTTATGGCAAGGGCTCTGAATGGTCCCCAGTGGAATGCACAGCCACCGCAGCGTTGCGTCACCGGTCCCCAGTGATTTGGTAGCGAGAGTGCATACAACTTCGTGAGCGCATCGGATATCTCAATTTCACCCGTTGCGGTCTGATACATCAAACGGAAAGCTTTAGCAGACGCGTCCTGCATTTTTTGACGCGCCTCATTCATTCTCGTCGCAAAAAACTCCAGTTGACGGTGTTGAGGGCAAAGGAATCCAACCTCTGCATACGATACTTGGGTCTCGTCGTATTCCATATCTACTTCATCAGCCACTCCTGGTGGCCGAGCACTGAAGGCGGTAACTTCAATTAGTCCAGCTGCCGCCATAAGATTGAGTGCGCGCAAGTTCCAACCGCGATTGCCCTTACCCCGCGTGTTCAAAAAGGGACGCAAACGGTTGAGATCGAGCCAAGCCCCCCCATGACTACTGTTAGCTCGAATAGGTTTATCCAGCATCGCAACCCAGCGCTCATAACCTTTTTTGTTACCAATTAGGGTCGGAAAAGCCATGTCCCTCGCCTGAGGAATGTCCTCGGGCGCAAATATCAATACGCTGGCACTTGCCTTGCCATCTCGGCCGCCACGACCCACTTCCTGATAAAAGCGATCAAGAGATTCAGGGAGTGTGGCATGGATGACGCAACGGACATCATTCTTATCCACGCCCAAGCCAAAAGCTGAAGTGGCCACCATGCCATCCAGTTGATCGACAGACCATTGACTCATCAAGCGCTGGCGATCCTGTGGCGAGGTCTCACCCGTAAAAGCCGCCACCCGTTTGAAGCCCTCCTGACGCAACAGCAATAGCCAGTCCTCTGCTTCTTCAGGTCGAGTGACATACAGAATGTAAGGCCGAGGTGCCTTCTTCACAGCTTCTAAGACAAGACGTGTTTTCTCACTCGACGAATGGCAGTATCGAACCGCATAACGCGGTTCAGGACGCAATTGGATATCGGACACTATGCTTACTGTTGCCCCGAGGGGGACAAACTGTGCTTGCAATGAAGTGACTGTGTGCGCGGTCAGGGTGGCAGACGCCAGGACAACACGAATAGGCTGTGGGGTCTCCCCACCATGCGCCGCACGCAGGCTCGAGATCAGTGCGGGTAAAAGTTGGAATGCAGGCCGAAAGCCGCTTCCCCAAGTGACAACAAGATGCGCTTCATCAATCACGACGTGAGTAACACGTCCCAGCCGCGCGCAATCAATCAAAGTGCGACGCAGCGTGCCTGTGGCTGCCTCTGGCGAAGTGAACAGAACCCGCTGCTCTCCTTCACGCAACCCTTGGAAAACCATCTTTCGCTCATCACTAGACAGACCACTATGATACGCAAGTGGGCGCTCAAGCCAGCGAAAGTCCTGCTCTCGTAACAACTCGGCCATCCGACGCCCCTGGTCGATAGCCAAAGCAACGGTAGGAACAATTACGAGAGTGAGCGTTCCCCCTGAACTCGCCAACGCTGGCAGTTGTGCAAGTAGGGATTTACCGCTGCCTGTCGGAAGATTCGCGATCAACGTCACGTCGGAGGGCAGGTGCAGCAATGCTCTTATTGCTTCCCGCTGACCATGTCCGGTATACGAGGTCACACCACACTTACTGCGTACGAAAGGATCAGCCGGAATCTGTGAAAGCGTCCGCGCTTCTTCGACTTCAAAAACATCATCAAACAGATCGCTCTGCTCATTGAGCCAAGTCAATCGAGGTTGGTTCGGACATATTTCAATAGAGTTCGGGAGTGATGCCACCTCAAAATCTTGCTGCCGCCAAAAATCGCTAGAAGGCCAAAGCGCCTGCCTAGGCACCGAGATCCAAGGCGCATCGCTACGCCTAATATTTCGGAGCAACCATTGCCTCAGTAACGCCGCTAGATCCACGAAAGGCGAGGACTCTGGGTGCTCCCTCACTGCTAGCAAGGTTTGCCGGATTCGTTCAAGAAACGGAGTTGACCCTTCCAGCATGGCCATATCCTCACACTTGTGAGGCCATGATGCGAGAGTGGATCTAAGATCCGCGTCGGAAAAAGAATGTTTTGTCATGCTTCAAAAGGGGAGGATGATGATAAGAAAACTGCGCCAACTACATCAAGATCTACCCGTGGTCGCTCGATCGCAGCTTCCAATGCTCGATACATTTCAACAGCCATGTGCAATTCCCTCAACTCTTGCTCTCTCGCCGCTCCGTTCAGTCGACCAGCACGCACCTCTCCTTGTGAATTGCACAATTTACGCTCCTGAGCACAGGCTCGAGCACCTGCAGCTATATGTTGGGTAACCGCGTCGGAGGTGCGAACAGCGGCTTCAGCCTTCATGCGCATTCCCGTACACAGACCAGACCAATCTCGCATCCAGGTAGCGCGAACACTACTGGGGATTTTGCTCCAACGGCTAGCATTCAAATTGAAGTCACTTCGCCCCCCTTGCGGACGATCGATGTACTCCCCCGCCAGCAGTTCGGAAGGCTCAATTTCAAGTCCACCGCTGCCGTGCATCCAAATTCGAATGGATAATGGTGGCAAGAACATACCGCCTTTGCGCAGAAGTGCATTACGGCTAGGCGAACCGTCTCCTTCCTCCGCAAACGCCTCACCCGCATCAAATGCGGGGCGCACTACAAAATCAAACCGGAAATACAAATCAGCACCGCATGGATCGCTGACCAAGTACTCTCGATCGGCCCTCCAGACAGCAAAGGCACGCCCCCGATCGTCAGACTCACAAACGCGCTCCAGAGCAGTAACCAAAGGGTCACCTACACGTAGCAAGCGGACCTCGTGAGCAAGAGATTTGCGATTGGTGGCTGTTTTTCGCTTAAAAGCATAGCGATAGCTTAACGGTAACCGAGCGCCCCCTCCGACAGCGGTAGGATCCACAGTAATCAGGAAATTCTTCATAAAACCTGACAACGGTAACAACGTCTCACGATCGACATCGCGATAGGCATACCCAATTCGAAACGGCGCTTCTTCCGCCTTAGTTTGGCCTAACAACGTCTCTGAGCGCAGAACAAAACCAAGCGCATGACCTGCAAATTGACGGAATGCAGACTGCCACACGGCATAGTCGCCATCTTGGTCTTCGAGGGCCTCCATCCCGGGGATCTCGCGATTAGCAAGCGAATCAATCGCATCTTGATGATTCAGTTGGCTTATTTCCCGCTGCACCAACCCCTCTGGTCCACTCAAGTGTATGGTTAGTTCGGTTAATGCAGAAACCCCATGATTCACCCACTCCAGTGCCAGAGAGTCGGAAACCGACTCAATTAAATACTGCAAACTGGCGACGGATTGCTGAAAAACTCCCCAGCCCAGATCCAGCACTTCCGTCCAGGCCAATTCGTCTCCATTCGCGTCGTCGATTAGAGCGTAGGAAGGAATCGGACTCCCGGAACCGTAGCGATCAAGGCGACCGAGTCGTTGTTCCAGACGATTTGGTGAAGACGGCAAATCGAAGTGAACAGCAACCTTACGCCCACCATGTAAATTGACCCCTTCTTCTGCCCGAGCATCGCATACCAGTACACGCACCAGGTCAGGCGCTGTCAGGAAACTTTCCCAGTCGGCTTCCGATGAGTCGTCGTACTCATCGACAGCGATTGGAGAATGCCGCACAACGCTATCGCCGAAAATAATGCGAAGCGCCGATGCAACCTGGTCTGCGTGATATATTTGATCGCAAAATAAGACCACTTGTACACCTGGGCATTGCAACAACTCACCGATGAGGCGCGAAGTTCGCTCAATTCGCTCTCTCCCCTCGTGCATGCGCTGAGCAGCGTGATCGGTAGAAATGGCCAACTGCAATATATCCTGGTCAGACACCCCTGCCGCACGCAAGGCCTCGCTCAATGACGTTACGCCCAACGGATGCACCGCTGCTGCCAGCATTATCTGAGCTACCGCACTTTCCGTATCTCCGCTATTTACCAGAGAAATACGCAACGATTCGAGGCGCTCGCGCCAAACTGAACCTCTGCTGCTTGTGTATGTCACACGATGCAATTTAGCCCTGCGCGGAGTAGCCCATGTCACTGCTGCCCGTCGGTTTCGCAAGAGCCTGCGATGAAGTCGGTAGCTCTCAATCAAATGAGATTTCAGGTCTTCAAGTGCAGAGAGGAAAGCTGGATCCTCTTCGCTCGGGTAGGTTTCGAGTACCGATCTGAGCGATGCCACCTTCTCAACGATAAAGGGGTCATCACCATAGGCTCCAATCAGTCGATCCAGTTCAAGCACTAACGTCCAGACGTTTTCCGGTTGGAGCATTGAGACGACTTCTGCCACCATCTGGCGGGTTTCAATACGGCGTTTGAACCCTTCAATATCTGATAGCGGGAATACGACAGGATCGAGAAGATGGAGAACACGAAGGAAGCCTTCCGTGTTTCCCAAAACTGGTGTCGCTGAGAGCAAGAGCAGACGTGAAACTCGCTGCGCATGGTAACTGAGCAAATCGTAAAGAGCCTGCTGGCTAGGCGATGATTGACGAGAGAGATGATGAGCCTCATCGATAACCAGCATCCCGGCTTTTGAAATCACCTCATCCAAACTTTCAAGATCGTCATGGGCAATTACATGAAGGGTGATATCAAGTTCCGTAGCGAGACCGAATCGTCGGGTAAGCTCACGCCGCCACTGGTAAAGCAGGGGTTCAGGCACCACGATGACACACTGAGCGCTCGCGTCATCAATGAAGTACTGTCGAATTATAATGCCGGCCTCGATAGTCTTCCCGAGGCCCACCTCGTCGGCGAGAAGATATCGTTGCACCGGATCCGTAAGTACACGCCGCACAACATCAAATTGGTAGTCGACAAGTTCGACTGACGAAGCCAACACCGCAGTCACTCCTGCGGCGGCAATATGTTGGGCGGTGACAGCACGTACAAACTCAGAGCGGGCGTCGGCCAGGAATGGAGTTTCGGTTGCTTCTACAGCCAAAAACTTGAGGGGGTCGGTCAGAGGACGATCCCAACGAACCTGCAGCAACTCCACATCAATATTGGCTGTATCACGGTTAGGGAACTGGATCAGCGCCTCCTCACCGTCGTCATCAAGAATACGGCCGATTAGCCAACGCCCATTGACTCCTCGGTGATACACCCGGGTCTGCTTGGAAAGACGTTCTTTCTTGACTAGTGACACAGCCACTTCGACAACCGCCCCCGGACCACCGCTGGGAGCATCAAAGTACTCGACGCGAGCAACTACATCAGTAATTGAGGTGAGCTTACCTACTCCCCATGCCGAATAGGGCTCGCTGACAACCCGAACGAAGCTGCCTATTCCAAGACTTTTTTTTGTTGTCATGCGCCCACTTCCTCAGGTCAAATCCCTTGCCACATCCACAATAAAATCTGCGGAATTGATTTGGGCTCGGGGCGTCGACAGCCCTCCTCACAACAGCCGGTGCTCTGTTTGAGAAAATAAAGAAAGATAGCAACATGCCATCCACGAACCTATTGGGCTAGTGAATCTCATTTGGCAACCAATTGGCAACCAAAATAGACAAATTATAAAAATGAAAAAGCCCTACCTTTCCAGGCAGGGCTAAGTCATTGAAAAATATGGTCGGGACGGAGTGATTCGAACACTCGACCCCTAGCACCCCATGCTAGTGCGCTACCGGACTGCGCTACGCCCCGACTAGGCGTGTTACCTGTTCCTCACCTCGAGGAACGCTCAAGAATATATCGCAAGCTTTTGAAAACTGGAAGTATTTAAAAGCAGGAATTTATTTCTTGAGTACTACCAGAACATCTTCGAGCTCGGCGATCATCTGGCGGATCATTTGCTTGTATTGGGTGGTGTCGTCTTTGGCTTCATCACCGGACAAGCGCAGGCGCGCGCCGCCGATGGTGAACCCCTGATCATAAAGAAGCGCGCGGATCTGCCGGATCATCAGCACGTCCTGGCGCTGATAATACCGGCGGTTTCCGCGGCGTTTGACCGGGTTGAGCTGAGGAAACTCCTGCTCCCAGTAGCGCAGCACGTGTGGTTTTACCGCACACAGCTCGCTGACTTCACCAATGGTGAAGTAGCGTTTGCCCGGGATGACGGGGAGCTCGTCGTTATGACTTGGTTCCAGCATAAGCCTCAACTCGGGCCTTCAACTTCTGCCCTGGACGAAAGGTGACCACACGGCGAGCCGTGATCGGGATTTCTTCCCCCGTTTTCGGATTGCGGCCAGGCCGCTGGCGTTTGTCCCGAAGGTCGAAATTGCCGAAACCGGACAATTTGACTTGTTCGTTGTCTTCGAGAGCGTGCCTGATTTCTTCAAAAAACAGTTCGACCAATTCCTTGGCCTCCCGTTTATTCAGGCCCAGCTCTTCATACAGACGTTCCGCCATCTCAGCTTTCGTCAGAGCCCCCATACGTCACTTCCTTAACGTGGCGTTCAACCTTTGTTCGAGCGAGGTGAGGATGTTTTGCGTTGCGGTATTCACCTCATCGTCATTAAGAGTGCGCGATGGATGCTGCCAGGTCAAGCCGACTGCAAGGCTTTTTCTATCAGGATCAATGCCTTTACCCTGATACACGTCAAATAGCCTGAGGTCTGTCAGCCATTCGCCTGCATTTTCACGGATTACGTCCAGTACAGCCGTGGCTGCAACATCTTTGTGCGCAATCAGTGCAAGGTCACGACGCACTTCAGGAAAGCGCGATAACTCGTGGAATTTAGGCATTTTGCCCGACGCGACTTCCGCCAGAACCAACTCGAAGACGAAGACCGGACGGTCGAGACCGAGGGTTTTCGACAATTCGGGGTGGATCGCGCCAATGAAGCCGACCAGACGACCATCGCGTTCGATGCGTGCGGTTTGGCCCGGGTGCAATGCCGGGTGCTTGCCTGGCACGAAAGTGAACGCATCCAGGGCACCGGCGAAGCCCAGTACCGCTTCCACGTCAGCCTTGACGTCAAAGAAGTCGACGGTATCGCGACCCTGCGCCCAGCCTTCCGGCAAGCGACTGCCGCAAACCACACCGGCGAGCATCGGCTCTTGCTTCAAACCTTCGAGCTGACCGACAAAACGCAGGCCGCTTTCGAACAGGCGTACGCGATCCTGCTGACGGTTCAGGTTGTGCTGAAGCGCCTTGACCAGACCCGGCCACAACGACGAACGCATGGCGGCCATGTCATTGGAGATCGGATTGGCGAGCAGCAACGGCTCAACACCCGGATTAAACAGTTCGAACTGTTTCGGATCGATGAAGCTGTAGGTAATTGCTTCCTGATATCCACGGGCAACCAGCAGGCGGCGCAGTTCAGGCAGGTCGCTACGGGCTTCTGCCTTGGCTTGCGGCGCCAGACGCGCTTGTGGATAACGAACCGGCAGACGGTTGTAGCCGTACAGGCGTGCCAGTTCTTCGATCAGGTCGACTTCCAGACTGATATCGAAGCGATGGCTTGGCACTTCTACGCGCCACTGCCCTGCCCCGTCGGCAGTAATGGCCAAGCCCAAGGCATTGAGCAGACGCTCCACTTCAGCCGAATCCATTTCCATACCCAGCATCTGGGTAATGCGCTGGGCACGCAGGGTGACCGGAGCAATTTTCGGCAGATGCTGTTCGCTGACGGTCTCGATGATCGGACCCGCTTCACCGCCGGTGATTTCCAGCAGCAAGCCAGTCGCGCGCTCCATGGCCTCGCGGGCCAGTTGCCAGTCCACGCCACGCTCATAGCGATGGGATGCATCGGTATGCAGGCCATAGGAACGGGCCTTGCCTGCTACGGCGATCTGGTCGAAGAAGGCGCTTTCCAGGAACACATCACGCGTGGTCGCGGACACACCGCTGTGCTCGCCACCCATGACGCCGGCGATTGCCAGTGCACGGGAGTGGTCGGCAATCACCAGCGTATCGCTACGCAGGCTGACTTCCTGACCATCGAGCAGCACCAGCTTCTCGCCGTCTTCGGCCATGCGTACACGAATGCCGCCGTTGATTTCGGCGAGATCGAAGGCGTGCAGCGGCTGACCCAGCTCCAGCATCACGTAGTTGGTGATGTCGACGGCAGCATCGATGCTGCGCACGTCGGCACGACGCAGGCGCTCTACCATCCACAGCGGCGTAGGCCTGGACAGGTCGACGTTACGGATTACACGACCCAGATAACGCGGGCACGCGGCTGGCGCCAACACTTCTACCGAACGCACTTCGTCATGCGCGGCAGGCACCGAAGCCACTACCGGACGGCTGACCGGAGCGGCGTACAAAGCACCCACCTCACGGGCCAGGCCGGCCAGGGACAGGCAGTCGCCACGGTTCGGGGTCAGGTCGACCTCGATGCTGGCGTCTTCCAGGTCCAGGTAAACACGGAAATCCTTGCCCACCGGCGCATCGGCCGGCAGTTCCATCAGACCGTCGTTACCTTCACCCACCTGCAGCTCGGATTGCGAGCACAGCATGCCGTTGGATTCAACGCCACGCAGCTTGGCCTTCTTGATCTTGAAGTCACCTGGCAACTCGGCGCCGATCATGGCGAAAGGAATCTTCAGGCCCGGGCGCACGTTGGGCGCACCGCAAACCACCTGGAAGGTTTCCGAACCGTTGCTGACCTGGCACACGCGCAGCTTGTCGGCGTCCGGGTGCTGCTCGGTGCTCAGCACCTCGCCAACCACCACGCCACTGAAAACACCGGCGGCCGGCGTAACGCTATCGACCTCAAGACCGGCCATCGACAGACGAGCAACCAGCTCGTCGCGACTTACCTGCGGGCTAACCCAGCCACGCAGCCATTGTTCACTGAATTTCATCCTGCTCTCCTAAGAATTCGTTACGACTAGCGAAATTGCGCGAGGAACCGCAAGTCGTTGTCGAAGAACAGACGCAAGTCGTTCACGCCGTAACGCAGCATGGCCAGACGCTCAACGCCCATGCCGAAGGCAAAGCCCGAGAACTCTTCCGGGTCGATACCGGACATGCGCAGCACGTTCGGGTGAACCATGCCGCAGCCCATCACTTCCAGCCAGCCGGTCTGCTTACAGACGCGGCAGCCTTTACCGCTGCACATCACGCATTCCATGTCGACTTCAGCGGATGGCTCGGTGAACGGGAAGTACGAAGGACGGAAACGCACCGCCAGTTCCTTTTCGAAGAACACCCGCAGGAACTCTTCGATGGTGCCTTTGAGGTCGGCGAAATTGATGTCGCGATCGATCAGCAGGCCTTCGACCTGGTGGAACATCGGCGAGTGGGTGATATCGGAGTCGCTGCGGTATACGCGGCCCGGGCAGACGATGCGGATCGGCGGCTGCTTGGACTCCATGGTGCGGACCTGTACCGGCGAGGTATGGGTGCGCAACAGCATGTTCGCATTGAAATAGAAGGTGTCATGCATCGACCGGGCCGGGTGATGGCCTGGGATGTTGAGCGCTTCGAAGTTGTGATAGTCGTCTTCGACCTCAGGGCCTTCGGCGATGCCGTAGCCGATACGGGTGAAGAACTGTTCGACGCGTTCCAGAGTGCGGGTAACCGGATGCAGACCACCGGAGGTCTGACCACGGCCAGGCAGGGTCACGTCAATGGACTCGGCGGAGAGTTTGGCAGCCAGATCGGCTTCTTCAAACAATGCCTTGCGCGCATTAAGGACCTCTGTGACACGCTCCTTGGCAACGTTGATCAGCGCACCGACCTGCGGACGCTCTTCTGCCGGCAAATTCCCCAGGGTCTTCATCACCTGAGTCAATTCACCCTTCTTGCCAAGGTAGTGAACCCGGATTTGCTCCAGGGCATTGATATCTTCAGCGCTTTGCACAGCCTCTAGTGCTTGAGAGACGAGCGCATCCAGGTTTTCCATGTACAGACTCCAGATACAAAATAGGGGAAGAGCTTGAAGGCTCTTCCCCTATTTATGACGTTTAACACCTGGCCCCACAGATGCGAGGCCGGGTGACTGTCGGGGGTACTTAAGCCAAGGTGGCTTTAGCTTTCTCGACAATCGCAGCAAACGCCGCTTTTTCGTTCACTGCCAGATCAGCCAGAACCTTACGGTCGATCTCGATGGACGCTTTTTTCAGGCCGGCGATGAAACGGCTGTAGGACAGACCGTTGATACGAGCACCAGCGTTGATACGAGCGATCCACAGAGCGCGGAACTGACGTTTTTTCTGACGACGGTCACGGTAGGCGTATTGGCCTGCCTTGATTACCGCTTGCTTGGCAACACGGAATACGCGGGAGCGTGCGCCGTAGTAGCCTTTAGCAAGTTTCAGAATTTTTTTGTGACGCTTACGGGCAATGACGCCACGCTTTACACGAGCCATGAGTTACTTCCTCTATTCTTGACTAAAATTAACGAAGGCGCAGCATGCGCTCGACTTTTGCCACGTCAGACGGATGCAGCAAGCTGCTACCGCGCAGTTGACGCTTACGCTTGGTCGACATTTTGGTCAGGATGTGGCTCTTGAAAGCGTGCTTGTGCTTGATACCGTTAGCAGTTTTCAGAAACCGCTTAGCAGCACCACTTTTGGTCTTCATTTTTGGCATGTTCGGATACTCCGCATTCAGTTGATAAACATAATCAGAAGGCCTGCCGTGCCCTGTTGATTACTTCTTCTTTTTCGGGGCGATGACCATGATCAGCTGGCGTCCTTCCATCTTAGGATGCTGTTCGACCGAACCGTACTCGAGCAAGTCACCTTCAACTCGCTTGAGGAGTTCCATCCCCAGCTCCTGGTGGGCCATCTCACGGCCGCGGAATCGCAAGGATACCTTGGCCCTGTCCCCGTCACTCAGGAAACGTACCAGGTTGCGCAGTTTTACCTGGTAATCCCCTTCCTCCGTCCCTGGACGAAACTTGATTTCTTTAACCTGAATCTGCTTCTGGTTTTTCTTGGCCGCAGCAATCTGCTTCTTCTTTTCGAAGATCGATTTGCCGTAGTCCATCAGTTTGCAAACAGGTGGTACTGCATCGGCGGAAATCTCCACCAGATCCAGCTTGGCCTCTTCAGCCTTAAGAAGCGCGTCTTCGATTGACACAATCCCGAGCTGTTCACCTTCAGCCCCAATTAACCGAACCTCGCGTGCCGAGATATTCTCGTTGATCGGGGCTTTCGGTGCAGTTCGTTTATCTTGTCTCATTTCACGCTTAATAATAATTACTCCGAATCTTGGCGACCACGCCGGGAAACCGCTTGGGCGAGGAACTCAGCGAACTGGGCGACGGGCATCGAGCCCAGGTCAGCACCTTCACGAGTACGCACAGCGACAGTCTGCATCTCGACCTCCCGATCTCCGATAACCAAGAGATAAGGAACCTTGAGCAAAGTATGCTCGCGGATTTTAAAGCCGATCTTTTCATTTCTCAAGTCAGACTTGGCACGAAACCCGCTTTCGTTGAGAGTTTTTTCCACTTCGGCGGCAAAATCAGCCTGTTTATCAGTGATATTCATCACCACTGCCTGGGTCGGAGCCAGCCACGCAGGGAAAGCACCCTCGTAGTGCTCGATCAGGATTCCGACGAACCGTTCGAAGGACCCCAGGATCGCCCGGTGCAACATCACCGGGTGCTTGCGGCTGTTGTCTTCGGAGACGTATTCGGCTCCCAGACGCACAGGCAGGTTAAAATCGAGCTGCAGGGTACCACATTGCCAGACGCGACCGAGGCAATCTTTCAGCGAGAACTCGATCTTCGGACCGTAGAACGCACCCTCGCCCGGCTGCAGATCGTACGGCAGGCCCGCGCTGTCAAGGGCTGCGGCCAGTGCAGCTTCGGCGCGATCCCAAAGCTCGTCGGAACCGACGCGTTTTTCCGGACGAGTGGACAGCTTCATCTCGACATCTTTAAAGCCGAAATCGGCGTAGACGTCCATGGTCAACTTGATGAACGCGGCGGACTCGGCCTGCATCTGCTCTTCGGTGCAGAAGAT
The DNA here is from genome assembly GCF_002934665.1 of Pseudomonas laurylsulfatiphila. Lineage (GTDB taxonomy): Bacteria > Pseudomonadota > Gammaproteobacteria > Pseudomonadales > Pseudomonadaceae > Aquipseudomonas > Aquipseudomonas laurylsulfatiphila. The sequence goes on from NZ_NIRS01000004.1 coordinate 213,953, forward strand.
GTGGGCGTCGTCCTGGGTGAATGCGCGCACACGCATGATGCCGTGCAAGGCACCCGATGGCTCGTTACGGTGGCATGCACCGAACTCGGCCAGGCGCATCGGCAGCTCGCGGTAGCTCTTCAGGCCCTGGTTGAACACCTGCACGTGGCAAGGGCAGTTCATTGGCTTGATCGCGTAGTCGCGGTTTTCCGACTGGGTGGTGAACATGTTGTCGGCATAGTTGGCCCAGTGCCCGGATTTCTCCCACAGGCTGCGGTCAACCACTTGCGGCGTCTTGATTTCAAGATAGCCGTTGTCGCGCTGAACCTTGCGCATGTATTGCTCGAGCACCTGGTACAAAGTCCAGCCGTTCGGGTGCCAGAACACCATGCCCGGCGACTCTTCCTGGGTGTGGAACAGGCCCAGGCGCTTGCCGATCTTGCGGTGGTCGCGCTTTTCGGCTTCTTCGATGCGCTGGATGTAAGCCGCCAGTTGCTTCTTGTCCGCCCATGCGGTGCCGTAGACGCGCTGCAATTGCTCGTTCTTGGCATCGCCACGCCAGTAGGCGCCGGACAGCTTGGTCAGCTTGAAGGATTTCAGGAAGCGCGTGTTCGGCACGTGCGGACCGCGGCACATGTCGACATATTCTTCGTGATAGTACAGGCCCATGGCCTGTTCGTTCGGCATGTCCTCGACCAGGCGCAACTTGTAGTCTTCGCCACGGGCCTTGAACACTTCGATCACTTCGGCGCGCGGAGTGACTTTCTTGATCACGTCGTAATCTTTCTCGATCAGCTGCTGCATGCGCTGTTCGATGGCCGCCAGGTCGTCCGGAGTGAAAGGACGCTCGAAGGCGATGTCGTAATAGAAGCCTTCGTCGATGACCGGACCGATGACCATTCTGGCGGTCGGGTACAACTGCTTGACCGCGTGGCCAACCAGGTGGGCGCAAGAGTGGCGAATGATCTCCAGCCCCTCTTCATCCTTTGGCGTGATGATTTGCAGCGACGCGTCGCTGTCGATGATGTCGCTGGCGTCAACCAGCTTGCCATTGACCTTGCCGGCAACAGTGGCCTTGGCCAGGCCTGCACCGATGGATGCGGCGACCTCGGCTACGGAAACCGGGTGATCGAATGAACGTTGACTGCCGTCGGGAAGAGTAATAGTTGGCATGGCGCCTCCTCTCCTAGTGGTGACCCCTACCAAAGGTCACGTGGGTTGGGATGAGCCAGTACAAGATCCGGTCCAGGCCATTCAATGACGAACGCCTGCCTTACAGCGGCAGGAGCCTTGCGGCCAACCGGAAAACCGAACCAGAGTGACTGGGATTCAAATCAGGGTTAATCGTGCATCTGCCGCTACCGGGACTGAAGGTCCGTCGGAGCCTGCAAACGCCCGAGCGAGGCATGCTAGCACAGATGAACGGTTATCGGCCTGCACGCAATCAGACGGTGAAAATTTCCTCCCTTTTATGGCGCAGAGTGAACTTGAGATATACGAGATGCCTCAAACTGACTGAGAATCGCCACAGATATCGACCCCAAGGAGTTCCTGTCATGCGCCTTATCCGTCTTTTTGCCTTTGCCGCCCCGCTGGCCCTGTTGCTGCCCCTGAGCGCACACGCGGCCTGGCCAAACGGTGTGAAAGCCCAGTACATGAGCGATTGCACAAAAGCTGCCAGCCAAACTGTCAACCCGGCCGAAGCGAAGAAGCACTGCTCATGCGGCGCCGACGTTCTCGAGAAGAAATTCACCACCCAGGAGATCGCGCAGTTGATGGATAAAAACAATCCAGCTGGCCCTGAATTGAGCCAGCGCGCACTGAAAGAAATCTCGGTGTGCAGAGTCCAGAAATAGCGCTGCACAGGACGTTTTTTGAGTGATCCGGGGCCCTAAAACAGCCAAATATCGGCTGATTCACATAATTTACGCAGCTTTTACGGGTTTTTTTAGTCCCCTGTTTTGCAGCGCAAACCCCCTGAAACCGGGGCTCACAGCCATTTCTGGCGGTGAAAGACGTGCAATATGAAAGCAAACAGCGCGTCTGGGGGGGTCCCAAACCGAACATTTCGACTATGATACTCGGGTGTGCCCAGTTGGCCTGAGCAGCACAGTACTACTGAAAATATATGTTTCTTGGAGATACACCATGTCTAATCGCCAAACCGGCACCGTTAAATGGTTCAACGATGAAAAAGGCTTCGGCTTCATCACTCCTCAAGGTGGCGGTGACGACCTGTTCGTACACTTCAAAGCTATCGAAAGCGACGGTTTCAAAAGCCTGAAAGAAGGCCAGACTGTTTCCTTCGTGGCTGAGAAAGGCCAAAAGGGTATGCAAGCTGCTCAAGTTCGCCCAGAGTAATTTCCAGGCGCACTAAAAAAACCCCGTCCATGTGACGGGGTTTTTTATGGGTGAAACAAAAGCCTGGGGATCAGCCGCAGTTGACCCGGGTGACCACCCTGCCGGCATCGGTGTTCAGGTTCAGGCGATCGGAACGGTACTCCAGCGTCACCATATCGGTTGGCAGCAGGAACCGCGCGCTTTGCGCCCCTGCGCGGGTACGTGCCTGCTCAAGCAGCTGCGGCGATGCCTGTTTACCGATGGTGAACTCGGCAGCCTTCGCTTCACAGCGGCTGTGACCCGTGTCAGTCGTCGCAACATCCGCGTTTGCCGACTCCGTAGAGGCAGTGCTGCAACCGGCCAGCGTGGCAACGGCCAGCAAAGTACCCAATGACGCGAGCTTCCAAGGCATGAAGCCTCCTTATTCAATGATTAAGCTGAAATCGTGCGACAACCAGACTGGCGTTTGGTTTCACAGGCGAGCAGTGCCAGCACCCTGCCCGCAATCCGGACGAGCCGCGATTCTGCCTGAGCGCCGCCCTCACCTTAATTACTGAATCGTGACCGAATATGAACGACGCTCAATAGACGTCGATATAGTCGTAAGGCGGATTGGGCCAGTTCTCTTTCAAGGCATTGAAGATTTGCATGACCCAGACTTCATCGCTGGCCGCGACCCGTCCGACATAACCGGAGCCCTTGGCCCAGGTTTCGAGCCGGAACAACAACCCGTCGATATCGGTACCGCCCACGACACCCGAGGAGATGTACGCAATACCTCCCTTGGTGACCCGCAACTGGGTGTGCTCATCGTCACTGGCGCCGGCCAGCAACTGACGCACCGCCTCGAGGGTCAGGCCATCCGGGGAGTTCAAATCGATCTGCACAGCGCGCTCCTTGAAAATTCGACAGAGACCAAGTGTCGCATAGCCCTTCTTTCATGCCTAAGTCGACGTGTCAAAAGCCCCGCAAAATGGTTAACTCGGCACTCAGACTTCCCCCCGACTTCACGAGTGCCATCATGACCACCGTAAGCATCGACGCCGACATCAAGGCCAAGTGGCAGGACGGCCACAGCTCCTACAGTCCAAGCAGCACGGAAGAGCTTGCCATTATCGGTATCGACCTGCTGGTCAGGGACCTGGGAACCGAAGCCGCCCAATCGTTCATCGAACAGATTTTCGAGAAGCATCTGTCGGACCAGAAGTCCGAAACGGTCAGCGGGCGGGAGTGATCCCGCAGGCAGGCACCTGCGGGCCATGACACTTACTTCAGACGGGCCAGACGCTCGGTCAGCAGATCGAAGAAGCCCTGGGCATCGCCGCTTTCAACCCAGAACGCATTCTTCGGCGCTTTCAAGCCGTCATACCAGTCAACGATGGTTTGCCCGAACGTCGGTCCCTCGCGACTGTCGACCAACACGTTGACCGAGCGACCGCTGAACAATTGCGGCTTGAGCAGGTAGGCGACCACCGTGGCGTCATGCACCGGGCCACCCGCCATGCCGTAGTGCTCCATGTCGCCTTTGATGTATTCATTGAGAATGTCGCCCACCAAACGGCTGGCATTGTTGTTCAGTGCCGCAATCTGTTGCAGACGCGCTTCGCTGGTCAGGATCTTGTGGGTCACATCCAGCGGCAGGTAAGTCAGCTTCACGCCACTCTTGAGCACCACTTCGGCGGCTTGCGGATCGGCGAACAGGTTGAATTCGGCCACCGGCGTGATGTTGCCGCCGTTGAAGTGCGCACCACCCATGACCACGACCTCCTTGATGCCCTGGACGATACCCGGCGCCTGGATCAGCGCCAGGGCCAGGTTGGTCTGCGGGCCAAGCATGGCGATGGTAATGCTGTGGGGCTCGGCAGACATCAGGGTGTCGATCAGATAAGCGATGGCACTGCCCTTGGCCAGGCCTTGCTTGGGCTCATGCACAGCAATGCCGGACAACCCTTCCGTGCCATGAATGTCCTCGGCATAGATGGGTGTGCGCATCAGGGGCTTCGGCGCGCCCGCATAGACCGGCACTTCCTCACGCCCCGCCCACTCCCGGGCCAGTCGCGCATTGCGCGAGGTCTTGTCCAGGCGGACGTTGCCCGCAACGGTGGTCAGCGCCCGAACATTCAGCTCGTCCGGCGACGCCAGGGCGAACAACAGGGCAACAACATCGTCAGCCCCCGGATCGGTGTCGATGATCAAGTCGATTTTTTGTGCCGCCTGGGCGTTTGTTGCGGTAATCAGGGACAAAAGCAGCAGACTCCGGAGCAGTGGGTGCAGTTTCTGAGCATAGCGATACGTGGCGCGCTCCTTGCGCCGGGGAAATCAAAGCACGGACAGCCAGTTAAAACGTTACGCCAGCGACCAGCACAATATTGCAGTACGGTTGGCACTCGCCTGTACGAACAATCGCCCTCGCCTGCCGGCTCAGGACCTTGAATTGTTCATGGGTGAGCACCTCACGCCGCCCCAGTGCGCCTTCGCCGCTCAGTTCATCCAACACGATCAGGGCCGACGGTTTTTTATCGAAAATCTCCTGAGCCAGCACATGGCTTTCGACCTGCATCTCACTGAGCACCACCTTCAAGGTGCTGACAAAATCCGGAATGCCCTGGGTCAAGGCCAGGTCGATCAATTCAACGCCCGGTGGAACCGGCAAACCGGCGTCGCCGATGACGACCATGTCGCCATGCCCCAATGAGGCGATCAGCCGCGACAAAGCGATGTTGAGCAGGGGTGTCTTTTTCATGGAGTTTTAAACGCCTGCACATCGCTCAAGGCGGGAATCGAAGGTTGCGCGCCGGCACGGGTGACCGACAGCGCCGCAGCCACCTGCCCGAAGCGGATCGCCTGCCCCTCATCCTGACCCGCAGCCAACGCCGCAGCGAAACCACCGACGAACGTATCGCCCGCCGCCGTGGTGTCGACAGCCTTTACGACCGGCGCGGGGAAATGCTCGAAGCGCTGGCCATCGGCAAACAGCGAACCTTGCGCACCGAGGGTGATGATCACCTTGCCGGCGCCCAGGGCAATCAGCCGGGTCGCCGCGGCTTGCGCGGTCTCCAGGGAGTCCACAGACACTCCGCTCAAGGCCGACGCTTCGCTCTCGTTGGGAATCAGGTAATCGATAGACCCGTACCAGTGCGATGGCAACGGACGGCTGGCCGGCGCCGGGTTGAGAATGACCGTCTTGCCCAGCTCGCGGCCGCGTTTGAGCGCATGACCAACGGAGGCATCGGGCACTTCCAGCTGACAGATGAGCACGTCCGCCGCTTGTATCACCGAATCAAAACGGTCAATGGCTTCAGCGGTCAATGCACCGTTGGCACCGGGAACGATCACGATGGCGTTCTGACTGCTGTCGTCGACCACGATCAACGCCACACCACTGGAACCGTCAATGGTGCTCACCGCCTGGCAATCGATCTGCTCGGCCAACAGCGCCCCGCGCAGTGCCTCACCATAGGCGTCATTGCCCACACAACCGATCATCGACACCTGGGCTCCGAGCCGCGCCGCAGCCACGGCCTGATTGGCGCCCTTGCCGCCGGAGACGGTGGCAAACGACTGACCAATCAGCGTTTCACCGCCCTTGGGCAAACGCGGCGCCCGGGTCACCAGGTCCATGTTCAAACTGCCTATTACCACTACTTTTGCTGGCATACATTGCTACTCATCGATTCTGTTTCGGCGGCGCTGTCGGTTCAGCGGCTTTCTGTTTTCAACGGCTCGCTATTTTCAACGGCTCTCTGTTTTCAACGGCTTTCTGTTTCAACGGAACTGGGCAAACACGCCGGCCAACGGCGCCGTCGATTCACGGATGACAATACTCGGCGTCACGATCCGCTGATCGGTCGCCAGGCCCGGCGTGGCGATTCGCCGTAACAGCACTTCGGCAGCCATTTCACCGAGTTGCAGGATCGATTGCCCCACCGTGGTCAACGACGGGTAGACATACCGACTCATCTGGATATCGTCGAAGCCGATCACCGACAACTCGCTCGGTACGCGAATATTGCGCTCGGCGGCGGCCCGCAGCACACCGATGCCGATCATGTCGTTGGCAGCAAAAATGGCGGTAGGCGGATGGCTTTCCAGCAAAATCGCGGCAGCGCTGTAACCGCCGGTGCTGGTGAAATCGCTTGCCAGCATGCGCTCGGGAGAGACTTCGACGCCCGCCTCTTTCAAGGCCCTGCGATAACCCGCCAGACGCATCTGCGCCACACTGGTGTTTTCCGGCCCGCTGATCGTGGCGATGTCCCGGTGACCCAACTCCAACAGGTGCCGGGTCGCCAGGTACGCGCCGTATTCATGGTCGATGCGCACCAGGTCGGCATCGACACCGTCCAGTCCGCGGTCGACGATCACCATGGGCGTGCGCACGCCTTTCAGGCCTTGTACCAGGCCACTGTCGCCGCCGGCTGAGGCGACGATCAGGCCGTCGATGCGCTTTTCCAGCAGCACACGCAGGTAGCTGCGCTGCTTGTCCGGGTTGTCGTCGGAGTTGCACAGGATCACGCAGTAACCGTTTCGCTCACAGTAATCCTCGATCCCCCTGGCCAGCTCGGCGAAGTACGGGTTGAGACTGTTGGGGACCAACAGGCCGATGGTCGCCGTGGTCTTGGCCTTGAGTGAACGGGCCACGGCGCTGGGGACGTAGTCGAGGGTCTGGATCGCGGCCTCGACCTTGATCCGGACTTCTTCACTGACTGGGCGGGTCTTGTTCACCACATGGGAAACCGTGGTGTAGGAAATGCCGGCAAGGGCTGCCACATCTTTGATAGTCGCCATGACTCAGGTCCGCCGGCTTGCGCGTTGACTGCGATAAGTGTCCAGCACCACCGCCACCACGATCACCGCGCCGGTAATGATGCGTTTGGTCGGCTCGGTTGCCCCGATCTGCGCCAGCCCCGCGGCCAGCACGGAAATGATCAGGACGCCAAAAAACGTGCTGATCACCGAGCCGCGCCCGCCCATCAGGCTGGTCCCGCCGATCACCACGGCGGCGATCACCTGCAACTCAAGACCGGAGCCGGCATTCGGGTCGGCGGCTTCCAGGCGAGAAATCTGGAACAGCGCGGCAATGCCGGCCAGCAACCCCATCAGGCTGAAAACCAGGATTTTGTAGGGCTTCGGATTGATCCCCGCCAGCCGCACGGCCTCTTCGTTGGTGCCGATACCAATCAGGTAGCGACCGAACACTGTGCGGGTCAACACGGCCTGGGCGATGAATATGATCAGCAACGCAATGATGAACGAGGGTGAAATGCCGAAGGCGATCGGATTGGACAACCAGGCGAACGCATCGCCGATGTAGGCCGTACGCGACCCGGTCATCTGGTACGCCACTCCACGCGCCATTTCCAGCACGCCCAGGGACACGATGAACGACGGTATCCGCCACGCCACCGTGATCGAGCCGGTGAGGGTGCCTGCGAGCGCCGCGACGGCCATGCCGAGCAACGCTGCGGGCAGAACGCTCCAGCCCCAGCCCAGTATCGCCACACTGACGGTCGAGGCCGCCAGTGCCAGCACCGAACCCACCGACAGGTCGATGCCCCCGATGATCAACACAAAGGTCATGCCGACCGCCAGCACCATCAGGTCCGGAATCTGGTTGGCCAGGGTGCTGAACGTATCGTAGGACAGGAAGTGACTGCTCAGCACCGAGAACAGCACGATCATCGCCAACAAGGCACCCGCCAGGCCCAGATAGGTGCCCAGGCCATAGAAGTTGCCACTGCGTGTGCCGGCGATAGAAGCGGTTTTCATGGAAGATCCCTAGGCGCGGCATCGAAGCGCTGCGCATCACGTTTTTGGTAGCCGGCAAAAGCAGCGGCAAGCAACTCATCCTGGGTCCAGCTGTCGCGCTCGAACGTATCGATCAGGCTTCCTGCCGACAGCACACCAATCCGGTCGCAGATCAGCATCAGCTCGCGCAAGTCGCTGGAAACCACCACCAGCGCCTTGCCCTTGCGGGTCAATTCACCGAGCAGGTTGTAGATATCGAACTTGGCACCGACGTCGATGCCCCGGGTCGGCTCGTCGAACAGCAGCACCGAGCAATCGCGCTCCAGCCAACGGCCGATGACGACTTTCTGCTGGTTACCGCCGGACAGCTCGGACACCAACTGTGCCGGACCGGAGCTGCGAATGCGCATGGCGTCGATCTGCCGCTGGGCCAGGGCGTTTTCGCCATCGTTGTCGACAAAGCCGGCGCTGGAGATGTCGGGCATGTTGCCCAAGGCGATATTGGCACCGATCGACTGCGTCAACAAAAGGCCTTCGCCCTTGCGATCTTCAGTGATCAGCGCAATGCCATGCCCGACCGCATCCACGGGCGAACGCACCGTGATGACCTGCGCCGGCGAGCCCAGGGCAATCGTGCCGCTGTCGGCGATATCGGCACCGAAGATCAGGCGCAGCAACTCGGTGCGCCCCGCGCCGATCAAACCGGAAATGCCGAAAATCTCTCCGGCACGCACTTCGAACGACACGTCGCGAACCTTGTCGGATCGGGTCAGGCCCTTGACCGTCAACACCGGGGCGCCGATCTTGCGCGCGCCCATATCGATGTGCTCGCCGAGCTCGCGACCGACCATCAGGGTGACCAGTTGCTCGCTGTTGTAGTTGGCCATCGGCGCGACACAGACCAGATTACCGTCGCGCAGCACGGCAATGCGCTGCGCGACCCGCGCCAGCTCTTCGAGGCGATGAGAGATATAGATGATCGATACGCCGCGAGCCTGCAGGCGGGTGATCTGCTCGAACAGCATTTCGACTTCACGTGCAGTGAGCATCGCGGTGGGCTCATCGAGAATCAGCACATGGCAATCGCCAATCAGGTTGCGGGCGATCTCTACCATTTGCTGATGACCGATGCCCAGTTCGCCGACCAGGGTATCCGGGTCAATGGCGTCGAGCCCGACCTGAGCCATGGCCTCGAGGGCAGCCTTGCGCAACTGCTTGCGACTGATCCAGCCGCCGCTGTTGGGCAGATTGTGAAGAAACAGGTTTTCCGCCACCGACAGGGTCGGCAGCAGATTGAGTTCCTGCATGACCATGCGGATGCCGAGGTCTTCTGCCTGGCTCCGGCTGCCCGGACAATAGGCCTGCCCCTGAAACTGCATCTGGCCGGTGGTCGGCGCGACCAGCCCGCCAATGATTTTCGACAGCGTGCTTTTGCCTGCGCCGTTCTCGCCGGTCAGCGCCAGCACCTCACCGCGCATGAGCGTCAGGTCGATGCCGGCCAGAACCGGTTGTGCGTAGGTCTTGCCGATACCGCTGACCGAGAGGACAGCGTTCGTAGCGCAAGCGGACATAAAAACTCTCCACGCGCCCGTCCGGCTGGACGAGCGCCGTTGCGTCGCCAGAAGGTTACTTGGTGACCAGTTCTACCGGCGTTTCGATCACGCCATTGGCGCCGCCGTCGACCTTCTCGCCCTTGAGAATCTTCAATGCCGTCTCGATGCCGAACACCGCCTGCCTGGCTGCAAACTGGTCGGCAGTGGCGAGCACCCGACCATCCTTGAGCATCGGCTGGATGGCGTTGATATTGTCGTAACCGACCACTTGCACCTTGCCGGCCTTGCCCGCGGCGCGCACGGCGGATACCGCGCCGACCGCCATGCTGTCGTTGCCAGCCAACAGGGCCTTGGTTTGCGGGTATTCGCTTAGAATCGATGCAGCTACCTTGTTACCTTTGTCGATCTCCCAGTCACCGGATTGCAGAGACACGACCTTGATCTGCGCCGCCTCCATCGCATCCTTGAAACCTGCCGTGCGCTGCTGGGCATTGGTGGTGGTGGACACACCTTCGATGATGCCGACTTCGTCACCGGCCTTCAGTTGCTTGGCCAGGTAATCGCCGACCAGGCGTGCGCCCTTGCGGTTGTCCGGGCCTACGAACGGAACACTGATGTTTTTGCTTTTGACGACGGCGGGATCCAGCTGGTTGTCGATGTTGATCACGGTGATACCGGCATCGATGGCTTTCTTGATCACCGGCACCATGGCCTTGGAATCTGCCGGCGCGATCACCAGCGCGTTGACCTTGGCCAGGATCATCTGCTCGACGATGCGCGTCTGGCCGGCGGTGTCGGTTTCATCCTTGATGCCGTTGGAGATCAGGTCGAATTCGCCGGAGTGATCCTTCTGATAGGCCTTGGCGCCGTCTTCCATGGTCAGGAAAAACTCATTGGCCAGGGACTTCATGACCAGTGCGACTTTCGGTTTTTCTGTGGTTTCAGCGAAGGCAGAGGAGACAGGCAGTGCAGCGGATGCGGCAGCCAGCACAGCGACAGCGAGAAGACGTCCAGCAAATGGCAGCTTCATGGGTTCACTCCGATCTTATGATTATTGTGAGCAACGCTTGCGCCGGCGTAAGCTTCACGACCCACTGTGATGGAAAGCCATTACAGGGGCCGCGCAAACGTTTGCGTGACCCAGACTATGCGAATCCTGCCGGTGTTTGTCAACGACCTGAAAAGTGCTTTCAGAGCGGATTGGCGAAAAACGGCATTCCGTTCATGCCGTGGTGTTGACCACCGATCCCGTGCCGGAACCCTTGGTCAACTCTTTGATCAGACTCGCACTCACCTGCAGGATGGCGCCGGTGGTTTCGGCAACCTGCGCCTGAATGGCCGCTACCGCGGTGGTCTTGGCTTCCGGGGTCGGATAGGACGCCGCCTGGGCCCGGGCCAATTGTTGCTGTTGCTCACGCAATTGCTGCTGCAACTCCTTCAGGCGCTTGAGCAGGACCTTCACCGCAACACTCATGTTATCGCTGGTTTCCGATTCGGCCTGTGCGCCGGCACTTTGTCCCAGACCTGCCGGACCGGTTTTAACCCGGGTGCCGTCGCCTTCCTTTACACCCGGCGCTTTGGCACCCGCATCCTCTGTTGCATCGCCCAAGGCAGGAATGGTCGCCGCAGGCTTCCCCCCGATGGTGATGCCTGCGGCCTTCGGGAAGCCAATCGATAACGACATGTGAACTCCTGCAGAAATAGATCCCTTGAAGGAGCATCGACCGACACGCGTTTTTCTTTAGTCGTTAACGTCGATTTGACGCCCTTAAATTTTAAACAGAAATCTTAAACAGGACTGCCATCCGTTTCGGAGAGCCGAACGCAAAAGTTAAACATGTTCGGCAATCCGGACGCCCGCCCCCGGAACCGCCTCCGGACACAAACTGCAATACCGTTACAAATCATTAAGTTATGCGTGTTTTTCGATTCAGGGTGTTACTGGTACAGATCCTGCTCTTCTCCACGCACCTCCGGCGTTCAGATTCACCCGGGGCGTATCTAGATGAACCTGCATCTGCACCGTCTCACAACTAGAAGAGAAAAATAATGACATCTGCACTCAAGACCTTTGTTCCGGGCGCCTTGGCCCTGCTGCTGCTTTTGCCGACCGCCCTTCAGGCCAAAGAAGCCGAAACCCAACAGAAACTGGCCAACGTGGTGATCCTGGCCACCGGTGGCACCATTGCCGGCGCCGGCGCCAGCGCTGCCAACAGCGCGACCTATCAAGCGGCGAAAGTCGGCATTGAACAACTGATCGCCGGCGTTCCAGAACTGAGCCAGTTGGCCAACGTTCGTGGCGAACAGGTCATGCAAATCGCTTCCGAAAGCATCACCAACGAAAACCTGCTGCAACTGGGCCGCCGCGTAGCCGAGCTGGCCGACAGCAAAGACGTCGATGGCATCGTGATCACCCACGGCACCGACACCCTGGAAGAAACCGCGTACTTCCTGAACCTGGTGGAAAAAACCGACAAGCCGATCATTGTCGTGGGTTCCATGCGCCCAGGCACCGCGATGTCCGCCGATGGCATGCTCAACCTGTACAACGCAGTGGCCGTGGCCAGCAGCAAGGATGCACGAGGCAAAGGCGTACTGGTGACCATGAACGATGAAATCCAGTCGGGTCGCGACGTCAGCAAAATGATCAACATCAAGACCGAAGCGTTCAAAAGCCCCTGGGGTCCGCTGGGCATGGTGGTAGAAGGCAAATCCTACTGGTTCCGTTTGCCAGCCAAGCGCCACACCATGGATTCCGAATTCGACATCAAGACCATCAAGAGCCTGCCTGACGTCGAGATCGCCTATTCCTACGGCAATGTCAGCGACACCGCCTACAAGGCCCTCGCTCAATCAGGCGCCAAAGCCATCATCCACGCCGGCACCGGCAATGGCTCGGTATCGTCGCGGGTCGTCCCTGCCCTGCAAGCCCTGCGCAAGGATGGCGTGCAGATCATTCGCTCCTCCCATGTCAACGCCGGTGGCTTCGTATTGCGCAACGCCGAACAGCCTGACGACAAATACGATTGGGTCGTGGCCCACGACCTGAACCCGCAAAAGGCCCGGATCCTGGCGATGGTCGCGCTGACCAAGACCAATGACAGCAAAGAGCTGCAGCGGATGTTCTGGGAATACTGATTCGCCCTCGCCCGACCGATCCGGTCGGGCACCCTGTGCGCCATTTTCCAGTCCTGGGGATTGGCGCCACTCGTTCTGACAAAAAAACTCCCTGCGCCTTACACCAAATGGAACAAACCGCTGTCAGAGGATTTTCTTGATTTTTAAGCAGTTGCGAAATTGCCTACAGTTAAATACTGTATGCACGTACAGCCTAATAAGGATAATCCCGTGGACACTACCTCTGCCTCTCCTGACACCTATGTACGCATGGGCCTGCGCGTTCAGAAAATCATCAACTCCCCCACCGCACAAAAGGCCAGGGCAGCACTGATCTTCCGCCTGCCTGACGAGCCGGTGGATGAATGGGAACGCTTGCTGGAAGAAATCGACGAGAACGACAACGTCACCCTCGCCTATCGCGACGATGGCGGCGTGCAGATTTTCTGGGTTGTGCCGAAGGAAGATTGAGTCGATGAGTGTCCGCTGGTTTGCTTTGTTTTTTGTGTTTTTTGCCATGGCTGCGCAAGCCGACGCTCCGCGCACCTTCACCGAAGCGAAAAAGGTCGCCTGGAAGCTCTACGCTCCCCAATCCACCGAGTTTTACTGTGGCTGCAAGTACACCGGCAACCGGGTGGACCTTGCCGCCTGCGGTTATGTGCCGCGTAAAAATGCCAAGCGCGCATCCCGCATCGAGTGGGAGCATATCGTTCCGGCCTGGCAGATCGGTCATCAACGCCAGTGCTGGCAAGAAGGCGGTCGCAAGAACTGCACCCGCTACGATCCGGTTTACCAGAAGGCCGAAGCTGACTTGCACAACCTGGTGCCCAGCATTGGCGAGGTCAATGGCGATCGCAGCAACTTCAGTTTCGGTTGGCTGCCCGAACAGTCGGGACAGTATGGTTCGTGCCTGACCCAGATCGACTTCAAGGCCAAGAAAGTCATGCCCCGCCCTTCCATTCGCGGCATGATCGCCCGGACCTACTTCTACATGAGCAAGCAGTATGGCTTGCGCCTGTCGAAACAGGATCGGCAATTGTACGAAGCCTGGGACAAAACCTACCCCGTACAGGCCTGGGAGCGCCAACGCAACCAAAGCGTGGGGTGCGTCATGGGACGCGGCAACGAGTTCGTCGGCCCGGTGGACATGAAGGCCTGCGGCTGAATCCAGGCGACACCTGAAACAAAAAAGGCCTCGAGGCTAAACCCCGAGGCCTTTTTTGTTTACCCAACCTCTTCGCTGCCGAATGTTATTGAGCGGCTGGACGCTCAAGCACCAGCAATTCGATGTTCTGCTTCTTCGAGCGAGTGAGCGCCGCACGGACTTCATCCTGCTTGGCTTCAGCCTCGGCTTTCGAATTGAACGGCCCCATCAGGATTCGCGTATTGCCATTTTCCTTGACGATGCTGGACATGAAGCTGTGCTCGATCAGCCAGCCACTCAAATCACTGACCGCCTGAGGGGTCTCACCTCGCACTTCAAGATCCCATTGCGGGCCGGACACTGCCGCGGGTACGGCAGCCATGGCCGGTTTTGGCTTCGGCGCTTCCACACTGCCGCCCTCTCCACATCCCGCCAGTGCCAACATCGCGAGTACCAAGACCATTTTGCGCACGGCGTTTCCCTCTAAATGCTTAAAGCGGGGATTTTAACATCCATGAATACTTCACGAGTGCCGTAAAATGGGCTCAAAACAACGAGAATCATGGTGGCGGCCTCTGTATAGTTACGCCTTGGGAATTAATGCCACATCTGCGCGTCAGAAAGAGGCACCCAAACTGTGAGACTTCGCACTAATCTATACATACCACCGACCTCTGCACTGTCCGAATCAGGTGCCCCACAAAGCAATCAAGGAGAAGACCATGCTGATACTCACCCGCAAAGTCGGTGAAAGCATTAATATCGGTGATGACATTACGATCACCATCCTGGGCGTAAGCGGCCAGCAAGTCAGGATCGGCATCAACGCCCCGAAGGACGTTGCAGTGCACCGTGAAGAAATTTATCAGCGCATTCAGGCCGGCCTGACCGCCCCGGAAAAGCCGCAGTCCTGAATTCTGTTGCAGTCAGTAGCCAGCCCGTTCAGTGCGCAACCACGGCTGGCTAAAGATTCAGCATCGCATCGCATCCGCATGCTTTCCCACGCAAGCTTTCGATACTAGCGACAAGTTCAAGGCCCTGGCTGTCAGACTTTTCTTGTTTATCCTGGGGAAGGACGCGTTCGCTGCGTGATCAACCAAACACCACCCCGCGCGCCATGCCTGTCGCCGCCACCACCATCAACAGCACCAGCAGTGCCTCGACATGACTGATCCGTGCAAACAGCTTCGCACGGCCGGTATCGAAGGCGACTTTACGGCCCAGCGCTATCCGCCATTTGATCAACGTCACCATGGGCGCAATTTCCAGCAGCAAGATCAGCACGAACAGCGTCATCTTCAGATGAAACAGCGGCTGATGCAGGTAATAGTCCGTGCCTTTCTCGTACCCGCCAAAGGCTCGCATCCCCCCGCTGATCAGTAACACGACAGCCGAAATACCCCAGATATTGTCTGCTATCAGGACACTGCGCACCTCTCCTGCCCCGTCGGCCAGACGCCGAAAAGCCGTGCCTCGAGTCAGCACCGCCCAGAATCCCAAGGCAACCGCCAAAAGATGAACCGCCGCCAGAAACCAATGAGTCAGCATCGAGAAACTCCTGCCAGGTCGAAGTTGTATGAGCCTGACAGTAGTAGCCCATGAAATGGCTGCGTGCACGGCATCCGCGGGCCAGGCCCGAACACAATATGGCAGACCAACTAGACTCCACTGCGCTGGCATTGAGCTACCGTGGCAGTCCCAGCCCCAACAGCAACTCACTCTCACCGCATTGAACTGAGTAAACAAAATCATGTGTGAATCATGTGATTCAAGCTCTGCTTCAAACACACCAGGCCGTCGTCGTTTTCTTCAATTTGCCGGATTGAGCGCAGGCGCCCTGCTGCTGACCGGCACACTGCCCGGCAGGATCATCCAGGCAGCCGAAAAAACGTCAGCCCCACCCAAACCACAAAACGTGATCAGTCCCGACATGGCGCTGAAAAGACTGATGGAGGGCAATGAACGATATGTAAGCGGTACGTCCACGACTCATGATTTCAAGGCTGAGCGAGAGGCCCTGGTGTCGGGTCAAAATCCGTTCGTGGCCGTGCTGAGCTGCTCTGACTCGCGCATTGCCCCGGAGTATGCGTTTGACACTGCGCGCGGCGATCTTTTCTCCATCCGCGTCGCGGGCAATTTTGTCACCCCGGAAGGCCTGGCCAGTCTTGAATACGGGGTTGCCGTGCTGGGCGCCCCGCTGATTCTGGTACTCGGCCACGAGAGCTGCGGCGCCATCGAGGCCGGTATCAAGGCGGTCAAGGATCAGACGGTTTTCCCCGGCCATATCCCGAAACTGACCGACGCACTCAAGTCGGCCATCGAGGCCGTGCTCAAGCAACCCGGGAGCCTGATGGAAAACGCCACCGCGCAGAACGTCAAAAACTCGGTCAACAGCCTGAAACAGGCCTCGCCCTTGCTGACCGATGCGCAAAGCAAAGGCATGCTGAAGATCGTGGGAGGTGTCTATCGCCTGGCGAGCGGCAAGGTTGAGCTGATCGCCTGACCCACAACGCGTACATCGCCAGCATCGGCGCATAGCCCCGCATACAAAGAGCGCCGCATGCAAAGAGCCCAGCGCGATGGCTGGGCTCTGGTCACTTCCGGTTTTCCATCATTTTATCGGCCAGGGTTCTGGCCCTCTCGATCAACAGGTTCTGCCTGTCTTCGTGCGTAGCCCCGCCCACAACCGGGGCTGTCAGATTGCTTTCGGCAATCAACGCAGCGCAGAAGTATTGATCCCAAACGGCTTTGTCTACGGGTGCCTGTTTGCTGATTTGATCGACGTTCATGGGCGGCTCCTTTCAATGAGGCAGCCCCACTAGTTTACGCCTGAATGGCAAAGAATCCGGACCAACATCCACCATTGCCCGCCATTCGTCGCCTGCGAAACACGACGATGAGTTCAACCGCATCCGTGGCTTGAGGATTGCACAGATCGCGCGTAGCAGCGCGGGAACGACATAATTCTGACGCAGCAGCCATTCAATCAATGCTTAAGGACTCCAGCGATACGCTTGGTCAGTCACCGGGAGATGTAACGTGTCAACGCTCAACGAAATCGCAATGAACCACGCGAGAATGGCTAAGGAAAAGGCAGCAGAGTCGACCGAATTGAGCGAGCGACACCTCCAGATTGTAGGGAGCTTCGAGGTACCGTCCATTGATGTACAACAGAACGTCCCAATGCACCTGATCGCTGGAGCGCAGGAGGCGCATCTGGTTCATGCGACGGGTTTCGCGCTCTGAGCTTTCATGAGGCAAGCGACACACTGATTGATTTACCCGGCAACAGGCCGCGATACCTGGAGCCGTCGCCTGCTACGGTGTTGCCCAGGTCTGCCCTACCCTCGTATTTGATCTGGGCCGAAGTTGGCCCCCAAATTTCCCGCACGTAGTTCAGTTGTCCAGACTCATGGCCGATCTGCGCAACGAACGCGGCAACACGTTTTGCGCCGAGCTCCTGCGCGGTGATGCCCATGGCTTTCTCCAGGCGAAATAAAACCGCTCGATGGCGGGAAAGGTTTGTGGTGCTGGTATGCTGCTCGGCGCCCAAGTATGGCGTTCAATTAAATCGGATCTACAAAAATAATGACCTCCTTATCTGAATCGCCGCAATCAGCGGTCGATAAGCACCTGAGTCACCCTAAATATCGGCCAGATATTGATGGGCTGCGCGCTATCGCCGTCCTGTCTGTCGTCGCGTTCCATGCCTTTCCATCCCTGATTCCGGGTGGGTTCGTTGGTGTTGATGTCTTTTTCGTTATTTCCGGCTTCCTGATTTCCAGCATTATTTTCGGAAGCCTCGAGAAAAACAGTTTTAGTTTCGTGGAATTCTACAGCCGTCGGGTAAGTCGGATTTTCCCCGCGCTCTTGCTCATGCTTGCCGCCACTTGGGCATTCGGCTGGTTCGTTCTCCTTGCTGATGAATATATGCAACTTGGAAAACACATTGCCGGAGGCTCTGCTTTCATATCAAATTTCGTGCTACGTGCAGAATCTGGTTACTTCGACAATAGCGCAGACACAAAACCGCTCTTACATTTATGGTCCCTAGGTATTGAAGAGCAATTTTATCTGGTTTGGCCATTGATACTCTGGGCCGCATTTAAAATAAGACTGAACGCTCTGATACTACTCGCCTTGATTGGCGGCACATCGTTCGCCTTAAACTTAATGAGCGTGCAGCCAGATCCAGTTGGCACTTTCTACTCACCACAAACCAGATTTTGGGAGCTTCTAATTGGATCATATCTGGCCTATGTGACCCTGTATAAAAGCCAGACATTCCCGAAATGGAGAGGGGTCGGCGGCCCAGTTATTCGAAACACACAATCCTTTGTTGGGCTTACATGCCTTGCAGTGGCGCTTTCGCTAACTACCAAGAACAACCAGTTTCCCGGCTGGTGGGCACTATTGCCAACTGTGGGTGCATCTCTCATTATCGCGGGAGGTCCACATGCATGGTTCAACAGAACAATACTATCCAATCGAATATTCGTTTGGTTCGGACTTATCAGTTTCCCATTGTATCTTTGGCATTGGCCTCTTTTATCATTCGCTCATATCCTGGAAGGGAGCACAGCCTCACCAACAACATTGAGCCTGGCTGTTGTGACTTCCGTACTCCTGTCTTGGCTGACATACAAATTTGTCGAGCGGCCATTGCGCCTTAGCGGTTACAACAAAACAAAAACAACAGCACTGATCGTTCTTATGTTATTTTTCGGGATAACTGGATACGCTACATACGCGAATGGCGGCTTCAAATCTCGTTTAAAAGACAGAGAGGAATTCGCGGAGTATTTTGAAAACTCTTTACCAGAGCGAAAATACTTTGCAAAACTTGAGCTATTCAAGAATTATCGTGGCGAGTGCAATTTTCAAAATACAGCCCAGTACGTCAAAGGAAACTCCACAAATGTACCGGTCGCCGAAATAGACAGCAGTTGTTACACAAAGCAATTCCCAGAAGGCAAGACACTATTTATTTGGGGAGATTCTCACGCTCAACAACTTTTCTCGGGGTTAAGAAAAGAAATGCCTGAAAACTGGGACATCCTACAAGTCGCCAGTTCAGGATGCGTGGCGTCTCCCGACGTCAAGGACCCTTCAACCACAGATTTCTGTACGCAGTCGAACTGGTTTGCTCTCAAGCAAATAAAGCAAGTAGTTCCAGACGTAGTAATTGTTGGCCAAAATGAAAACCACGACCCGGCGGCTCTTCGCCGTATTTTCCTGGCATTGAAAGATGCTGGCGTTAAGCGCGTTATTTTTACAGGACCCACACCACACTGGACAGTTGAACTTCCTAAAACGATCATGAAAACCCTGTGGATTAACACGCCAAGGCGCACTCTTTTAGGGCTAAACATGATAGTGATGGATCAAAACACCGAGTTGAAAAAAAGCCTGGCCAACTCGGGAGCAATTTATGCCGATATAATAAGCGCATTCTGCAACCAAGATGGCTGCATGACCTACGTGGGAAATGACATTAAAACAGGTATCACAAGCTGGGATTATGGACACCTTACGCCAATAGCGTCTGAATACCTGGCAAAAAAATTACTTGTAGACCTTATAACTAACGAGCATTCAAAGACCGATCAAAACTAGAGCTCTAGCAGCGACTGCTTTTTACGACTCTTCCAGCGCACAATAAAATAATTCACGGACTTTCCGGCCAGTTTATAACGGCCGGGGAGTCTGAGCGCTGCTCGTTTTCCGAAATCGGCCGTGGACCTCGAGCAGAACACCATCAACGTTTCACCCGGAAAGACGCAGAACTACGGAAGTTTGATGGGTCACGCTGACGTGAAGATGACCGAACACTACCAGACAGGGCACGGTGATGACGCGGTGGTTTACATGAAGGTGAAAGTCGACCTGAAGGTGTAGCGCAGTGGTCGTTTGCCCAAAACATTCCTAATGCTTGCCCAAATACCAGGCAACAAAAAAGGGCCCACCTTTCGGTGAGCCCTTCCAGACCGCCCAGCAGAGCGGATTTTGTTTGGTAGGCGCGATTGGACTCGAACCAACGACCCCCACCATGTCAAGGTGGTGCTCTAACCAACTGAGCTACGTGCCTGCTGTGAGGCGGCATTCTACGGAATTCCGGAGGGGTGTCAACACCTTTTTTCGCGCTAACCCTATGAATATGCAAAATATTTAATTTTGCCGGTACAAAGAAGATTTTCCGGGTGGCTGGCGGGCGATTTTCAACTCGGGTAGGATCAACGCAATCGTAAAATATATTAAACAGAGGCTGCCGGATGGCTAACACTCCCTACCCAGAGTCCTACTACGCCGCATCGGCCAATGCGGTTCCGCCGCGCCCGGCGTTGCAGGATGACGTCGAGACCGATGTCTGTGTGATTGGCGCCGGTTATACGGGGCTGTCCTCTGCCCTGTTTCTGCTGGAGAACGGTTTCAAGGTCACGGTGCTTGAGGCCGCCAAGGTGGGTTTCGGGGCGTCCGGGCGTAATGGCGGGCAGATCGTTAACAGTTATAGCCGCGACATCGATGTGATCGAGCGCACGGTCGGTCCCAAGCAGGCTCAGTTGCTGGGGCAGATGGCGTTTGAAGGTGGCCGGATCATTCGTGAGCGGGTCGCCAGGTACAACATCCAGTGCGATCTGAAGGACGGTGGCGTGTTTGCCGCGATGACCGCCAAGCAGATGGGTCATCTGGAGTCGCAGAAGCGCCTGTGGGAGCGATTCGGCCACACCCAGCTCGAGTTGATGGATCAACGCCGCATCCGCGAAGTGGTGGCGTGTGATCAGTATGTCGGCGGCATGCTGGACATGAGTGGCGGCCACATTCATCCGCTCAACCTGGCGCTGGGTGAAGCGGCAGCCGTCGAGTCCCTGGGCGGGACGATCTACGAGCAGTCACCGGCCGTGCGCATCGAGCGCGGCGCGAATCCGGTGGTGCACACGCCGCAGGGCAAGGTCCGGGCCAAATTCATCATCGTCGCCGGCAACGCCTATCTGGGTAATCTGGTACCGGAACTGGCCGCCAAGTCGATGCCTTGCGGAACGCAGGTGATTACCACCGAACCCCTGGGCGAAGAACTGGCCAGGACCCTGCTGCCTCAGGACTACTGCGTCGAAGACTGCAATTACCTGCTCGACTACTACCGCCTCAGCGGTGACAAGCGTCTGATTTTCGGCGGCGGCGTGGTGTACGGCGCGCGGGATCCGGCGAACATCGAAGCGATCATTCGACCGAAGATGCTCAAGGCCTTCCCGCAGCTCAAGGACGTGAAGATCGATTACGCGTGGACCGGTAACTTCCTGCTGACCCTGTCGCGCCTGCCTCAAGTCGGACGCCTGGGCGACAACATCTACTACTCCCAGGGCTGCAGCGGCCATGGCGTGACCTACACGCACCTGGCGGGCAAGGTGCTGGCCGAAGCGTTGCGCGGCCAGGCCGAGCGTTTTGACGCGTTTGCCGACCTGCCCCACTACCCGTTCCCCGGCGGACAAATGCTGCGTACGCCGTTTGCGGCATTGGGTGCGTGGTATTACGGATTGAGGGATAAATTTGGTTATTGACCGTTAAAACAAAAGATCGCAGCCTGCGGCAGCTCCTACTCCCAGGGCTGCAGCGGCCATGGCGTGACCTACACGCACCTGGCGGGCAAGGTGTTGGCTGAAGCGTTGCGCGGTCAGGCCGAGCGTTTTGACGCGTTTGCCGACCTGCCCCACTACCCGTTCCCCGGCGGACAAATGCTGCGTACGCCGTTTGCGGCATTGGGTGCGTGGTATTACGGATTGCGGGACAAGTTCGGGTACTGACCTTTAAAACAAAAAAGATCGCAGCCTGCGGCAGCTCCTACAGAAAACATGATCTCCTGTAGGAGCTGCCGCAGGCTGCGATCTTTTGATCTTAAAGCCGGTCCCGCGCAATACCGCTGCGAATCCTCAGGATATCCGCCAGCACCGCCAGGGCAATCTCCGCTGGCGTCTTGCTGCCCAGGTTCAGCCCGATTGGCGCATGAATCCGTCCCAACTCGACATCTCCCAGACCGCCGATGCGCCGCAAGCGCTCGAAGCGCTTCTGTGAGGTCTGCATGGAGCCCATCACACCGATATAGAACGCCTCGGTGCGAACCGCCTCCATCATCGCCAGGTCATCGATACGCGGATCGTGAGTCAACGCCACCACCGCCGTGTCGCTGTGGCAGCCGCCGTCGGCGATGAACACCGACGGCAGTTGCCGGTGAATCTCCACGTTTTCCAGCACGACGCCTTCCAGCACTTCGTCCCGCGGATCGCACAGAATCACCTCGAAACCCAGGCCCACGGCAAACTCCGCACAAGCCTGAGCCACACTGGAATAGCCGGCCAGCAACAAGCGCTGGGCCGCGCCGACACGCACACGCACGCGGTCGATTTCACGCTCGATACGCACACCCTGCTCCCGATCATCGAACAGGCTGCGCGCACCGCTTTGCAGATCGACTTCGCGGATCAACCGACGTCGACCCAATAGCGCCGACTCCAGCTCGCGCAAATGCGCGTGCACCTCGCAATCGGCCTCAAGCTTCTCGACCAGCACATCCAGCACCCCGCCACAGGGCAGGCTGACGCGCGAGCGTGGGTCGTCGCCTTCGCCGTAACGAACGACGTTGACCGGCTCCATAAACGCGCCCTCGGCGACTCGCTCCAGAAAGTCCTCCTCGACACAACCACCGGACAGCGAGCCAATCCAGTGCCCGTCAGTGTTCACCGCCAGCAGCGAACCCGGTGCACGCGGCGCCGAGCCGTACGTGGCCAGCACCGTACACAGCCAGATGCGCTGACCGGCCGTCGACCACTCCAGCGCCCGGCGCACCACTTGCAGATCGAGATGCTGCATATCAGTGCGCCTTGTGCTCAAGCGGCGGCGCATCGGCCCGCAACGTCTGCACGTCGTTCACCGCCAGGTCATTGGGCTGACCGCCCCAGCCCTGACGCAGAAAGTTCAGCAGATCCGTGAGTTGCCCGTCGCTCAACTTCTCGGCGAAGCCCGGCATCGGCTGCATGTGCTCGAACCCGGAGAACTTCTGCTCACCGATACCGTCGTCGATCACCCGCACCAGGTTGCGCGGATCTTCCAGGCGCAGCGTGGTGTTGCCACGCATGGCCACGGCGATGTGCGGCTTGCCCTCGCCGCCCGGCGCATGGCAACCGGCGCAGACGTTCAAATATTCCTGACGGCCACGCTGGGCACTTGGGCTCAGTTTGTCCAATGGCACTTCGGTGAGCACTTTCGCCGCCGGCGGCTGATCGCCGAGCAGGAAAGTCGCCATGGCCGCCAGATCCGGATCATTGAGGCCCTGGGTGCTGTTGTGGAACACCGGGAACATCTCGTTGAACATCGTGCCCTGGGCGCTCATGCCGTGCTTGAGGAACGAGCTCAGGTCCTGATGATTCCAGCCACGGGCTGCCAGGTCGTTAGCCAGCAGGCTTGGTGCCAGATAACCGTTGAGCAGGCCGCCGGTCATGCGCTTGTCCTGCTGCATCGCACCCGGCAGGCCGCGTGGGGTGTGGCACTCGCCACAGTGACCGAGCACGTCGACCATGTACTGGCCGCGCTTCCAGGCTTCGCTTTTGCCTTCAGCCGGCTCCAGCTTCACATCCTTGCCGTACATCATGTTCCAGCCCATCAGGCCCAGGCGCACGTTGAACGGGAAGCTCAGGCGGGTGACCGGCGCGGCGCGCTCGATCGGCTCGACGGTTTTCAGGTAGGCATGAATCGCGTCGGAATCGGCGCGCGGCATCAGGTGATACGAGGTGTACGGCATCGCCGGATACAGGTTCGCGCCATCGCGGCGCTTGCCTTCGGTCAGCGCGGCGAAGAACTCGTCATCGCTGTACAGGCCGATGCCGTGCTCTTTGCTCGGGGTGATGTTGGTGCCATAGATCGTGCCGAACGGCGACACGATCGGCAGGCCGCCCGCATAGGGCGCGCCACCCGGCGCGGTGTGGCACGCCATGCAATCGGCGGCGCGGGCAAGGTATTGGCCTTGCTTGACCTGCGCCTCATCGGCGTGGGCCAGCAACACAGGCGCAGCCAGGCCGACCGCCAGCGTCAGGCGGGACAATAGTGACTTCATGCTTAACCCTCCTTGACCAGGCCGAGATCGGTCAGCACGTTGCGGGTGGCGCTGTAGTAGCGCACGTACCCGGTGCAACGGCATATGTGATGACCGAGGCTGTCCTCGATGACTTTTTCCAGCTGGCTTTTGACGATCGGCTGACGCTGCAGCTTTTCCACGAGCACGGTCGCGGCATTGACGAAGCCCGGTGCGCAGTAGCTGCACTGGAAGGCGAATTCGTCGACGAAGCGCTGCTGGATCGGGTTCAGCTCGGTGACCTTGCCCTGCTCGTCGCGGGTTGCATGGCCTTCGATGGTCCGCACTTTCTTGCCTTCGAAATAGTGCGCGCCGGTGATGCAGGTGCGCACTTCTTCGCTGGTGCCGTCGGGGTTGTCGACGATCACCACGCAGGCGTGGCAGATGCCCTGGCCGCAGCCCAGGCGCGAACCGGTGAGGTTCTTGTATTCGTGCAGGTAGTCGATCATCGGCAGGTCATCAGGGATGTCCACCGGGCCGACGGATTGACCGTTGAGGGTCAGTTGAAGCGGACGGTTAGCCATTGAGGGCCTCCTTGATGCGTGCAGAAGTGATAGGCAGGTCGCGGACACGTTTACCGATGGCATGGGCCACGGCATTGCCGATGGCACCGACCACCGGAATCATCACCACTTCGGCGATGCCCTTGGACGGGTCGCTTGGCGAGAGTGGCGGCAGGATCTCCGCCGTCTGCTTCCACACCGCAACATGCCGCGCCATTGGCAGGCGGTAACGGTTGAAGTTCCAGTCACCCTCACCCGGCCCGCCTTCGTACAGCGGCATTTCTTCCATCAGCGCATGGCCGATGCCCATGGCGATGCCGCCTTCGAGCTGGCCCTTGACCAGTTCCGGCACCAGCACGCGACCGCACTCGACCCACGAGTGATGGTTGAGTACCGACACTTCGTTCGAACCCTTGTTGACCTTCACTTCCACCAGCGTCGCCACCGGGCTGTAGTACGTCACCGCCGCGTTGTTCAACTGGGTTGCCGGGTAGGCGATGTTCTGCCGGTCCAGCAAATGGAAACCGGCGCTGTTCATCTGCGCCTTCTTCGCATTCGGTGCACCGTCGCCGTACTTCACCGCCAGGCCATCGAGCGGCAGACGCTCACGCACGCCGTCGATGCTGAACTCGGCCTCGGCCCAGCTCCAGCGGTTGAAACCGTGCACCGTGGCGCCGCTCACCAGGCCGCGCTCGTGAACACGCTTGGCGAGCATGGCGAACGGCAGGGGTTCCATGCCGTTGGCGGTGAGCTTGCCGTCGACCCAATGGGCGTCTTCGCGGCGCACCACGTAGGGGTTGGCCTGACCACCGAAAGGGCCTTGGCGCCAGATCTCCAGCGCCGCCGGCCACAGGCCGTGGTTGAACAGCACGCGCGCCGCTTCACGGGTGGCGTGGCTGAAGTAGTACGCCGAGTTGGTGGCCGACGATGCCGAAGCCACCTTGCCGACCCAACGCGGGTTGCGCAGGACATTATCCTGTTCGGCCTGGCTCATGATGTACGGGTTGCCGCTGCTGATCAGCTGCAACTCTTTCCATTCGGTTTCACCGGTCTTCACTTCGTGTGCCGGGATACCGAGGAAATCGGCCACGACCATGGCCTGCGAGGTCGACATGCCGGTGCCGATCTCGATACCGATGTGGCGTAGGCTGATGCGACCTTCGGCGGTGAATTCAATGCTGGCCATCGGCGCTTCGGAACCGGTGCCGAAGTCTTTCTGGCAGATGGCGAAACCCACGCCGTACCAGTTGTCCGGATCGGCAGCTTCGCGTTGTTTCTTGATCGCGTCGCGGTTTTTCCAGACCTCGTGGACCGCCGCCTTGTCGAGAATCTCGTGCAGGCGCAGGGCACCGGCCGGGATCGCGCCCTGGGTGTTTTTCATGCCCGAGCGCAGCGCATTTTTGCGACGCAGTTCAATGGCATCGACACCCAGGCGATCGGCGATTTCGTCGACCATCATTTCGGTCGACGCCATGCTCTGCAGGGTGCCGTAGCCACGCATCGACCCGGCTTCTACCGCGCGGGAATGGTAAGCCGTGACCTGCAGGTCGTTCTGCGGCATGTAATAGATCGATTGCGCGGCCGTGGCGCCCACCGCCGCCACCGACGGGCTGTAGTTGATTCGCCCGCCACCGTCGACGCTCATTTCAGCGCGGAAGATCTTGAAGCTGTGGTCGTTCTTGTCCACCGCCAACTGGTAGCGAATGTCGAACGGGTGACGCTTGATGCCGCTCTGGAACTGCTCGTAGCGGTCGTTGGCCAGGCGTACCGGCACGCCGGCGCCGTACAACGCGGCCAGCGCTGCGTAGTAGACGAAAATGTTGTGGTCTTTCGAGCCATAACCGACGGTATAACCCGGGTGCATGTTCAGGTTGGCCAGGCCGAAACGCGACGGCGCGATCATCTTCGCGGTCTCGGTCGCGGCTTCCAGCGGGCACTGGGTAGCGACGACGAAATGCAGGGTCTTGGTGGCCGGGTCGTACCAGCCGTTGCCGTTGTCCGGCTCCAGGGCAGCCGGTTCGATCGACGGGGTCTTGTAGCGCTCGTCGAACACCAGCCAGTTGTCCGGCGGCGTATCGATCTGCTGCTTCATGCGGTCGGCGTAGAACAACCCGCGCTCGGTCAGGTTGCCGTGCAGGTTCGGCTGGGAGTTCCACACCGGACGACGGTTTTTCAGCATCGGGAACAGGATCGAATCCTTGAGGCTGGCGAACTCGTCTTCATCCGCCGAGGTCGCACCGCCGACGCGCACGTAGCGGAAGCTGCCGTATGGATCGCCTTCGTAGAACGGCACTTTATCGCCGTAGCGGATGGCCTTGTCATTGAATTTGAGTTGGTTCTTGGCCTGACGGAAGCGCTCGAAGTCGTTCCAGATCAGGATCGCCACCGGGTGCCCGATGAACATCGGCACCTTGCCGGCCGGCAACAGCGGATCCGGCGCGTGCTCCTCAGGGAACACGATACCGTCCTTGACCAGGTCTTCGGCGGTGACGATGCGGTCCGGCTGCAACTCGGCACCCAGCCACGACAGGTCGATGCCGGCGAAGATGTGGTCGGCCTTGATGGTTTTCAGCAGCATGGCGTGGCCTTGTTGCTGCGGCCAGCCCGGCATGTCCTTGGCACGGATGTCGCGGGCAAAGACCTTGCTGCCGCAGACCTTGGACAAGGCATCGTTACGGGCGCGCGCCTTGCCATTGTTGCCGAGCCACTGCTCGGACGGCACGGTCACGCTGTTTTCCATCAAGGCGGCCAGCGCCTGGCTGCTCAACGGCGTGAGCGTCACGCTCACACCCGCTACCAGCCCGCCCTGAAGGAACGAGCGCCGGGATATATCACGGTTGGACATGGATCATCCTCTGGGCGGTTATGGGGTCCGCCCTTCTGGTTATGTACTGGAAATCTCGAGTCTTGCAGAAGCCCTCTTCGACGATGCAAAGGGCTGTTGTTGACAGTGCAAAGCTGACCGAAAGGTTAAGTTTATAGGCTTATGCCTTCGCGGAAAACTAAAAACTGACCAAGGAATCAAAAAACCGCGACTTTTCGACGCAGCAGTTCGATGAACAACCCCACTCCCGGCTGATGTGCTCGCCCTTGCGCAACAACAACCCGAATGGCGCCATCTGCACATCCAGTTCCACCGGCAACGCCACCACCAGTCCCATTTCAAGATAGTCGTGCAATGCGGTTTCCGACAGGACCCTGATCGCGTCGGTCAGCGGCATTTCCCCGGACGTAGCAATGGGCAGGTCGAACAGTATTCAGCGGGGTCGGTGGCCAGGTAATAGAAGCAACAGGTTCGGCGAAAGCGAATGCTGCGCTGCCCGTCGTCCACCAGCGTCGGCGGTCGACGAAAATGGCTCAGCGGGTTGTAATCGAGACCGAACAACGCAGGCTCGGCTTGTGTCAGCAGCCAATGGAAATCCGCTTCACAGCGCTTGCGCACTGACGGGTCGTCGATTTTCACCATGCGTTTTTCATACAGCGAGTAAACGCGCACGGCCGTGTTTTCCCAGAGGATGCGCCGGGAGACACCAGTGACACGGTTGAAGGTTTGCCACAACGGTTGCAGCAGTCCCGCGAACAGTCCCCGCACCAGGGCCTCCCGCCAGGCCTCGCGTTCATTGGCCCCATAGGTCAGCGGCAGACCGTGATTCAGTGGCATCGAAGACGTCCACTGCCCATCATCGTGGCCGTATTCAATCAGCGTGTTGTCGAGCGTCAACAACAGCCCCTTGTCATACACCGACAGCGCATACAAACAGGCGCCGGTCGCCAGAAACGACAAGCGTTTGCCCAGCAGTGAGGCGGTGATCGCCCGGGTCGGCGAGCCAATCACCGGGCCCAGGGTGTCCAGCAGTTGCTCACACACGTCCTCCTGCAACAAGTCCCGGGCCATCAGCGAGCGCAACGGGTCGCGCTCGTCGCTGTTCTTGAGCCGCAAGCCGCCGGACAACACCGTCCACTGCGACGCGGTGAAATGACGTGCCAGACTCATTGCGGCAATTCCCGGCCAAACGGAATGCACAGCGGCGTGCCGAAGAACGGATCGGCAATGATCCGGCAATTGAGGTCGAATACGGTTTTGACCAAGGGTTCGGTCAACACCTCGTCGGGCCGTCCCTGGGCAAAGGCCGTCCGGTTGTGCACCGCAACCATGTGGTCGGCGTAACGACAGGCCAGGTTGAGGTCGTGCAGCACCATGATGATGGTCTTGTTTTCGAGCCGGTTAAGGTCGCGCAGCAAGTCCAGCACTTCGATCTGGTGCGCCAGGTCGAGAAACGTGGTGGGTTCGTCGAGCAGCACGATGCCTGTGTCCTGGGCCAGGGTCATGGCGATCCACGCGCGCTGGCGCTGCCCGCCGGACAACGCGTCCACCGGTCGGTCCGCCAGGGCCTGCAGGCTGGTTTGCGTCAACGCGCGGTTGACCATGGCCTCATCTTCAGCCGACCACTGCTGCATCCAGCTCTGATACGGATAACGCCCCAGCGCCACCAACTGCCGCACCGTGATGCCCTCCGGCGCACTGGGAGTCTGAGGCAAAATGGCCAACTCCCTGGCCACGGCGGCCGTGGACTTTTGCTGGATGTCCATACCGTTGAGGATCACCGAGCCCTGCCGCGGTTTCAGCAGTCGGGCGAAGGACTTGAGCAAGGTGCTTTTGCCGCAGCCGTTGCTGCCGATCAGTACCGAAATCTTGCCCTGGGGCAGCTGCATGTCCAGCGCGTCAATAATGACCTGGCGCTGGTAACTCAGGGTCAGGCCGCGACTTGCAATCGACGTCATGCGTTGAATTCCTTAATGACGCTGTTTAATCAACAAATAGAGAAAAAAGGGTGTGCCCAGCACGGCGACAAAAATCCCGGCCGGCAGATCCAGCGGCAAAAACAGGACACGCCCGGCGAGGTCGGCCAGCACCACGAGGTTCGCCCCGACCAACGCGGCCATCACCGCCTGACCACCAAAACCCGGGGCGACCAGACGCTTGGCAATGTGCGGCGCAATCAGCCCGACAAACGCAATCGCCCCGCCCCAGGCAATCGCTGCACCGGCCAATGCCACGCTCACCAGCAACAAACCGGCACGCAGCCACTGCACCCGAACGCCGATGCCCTGGGCCAGAGTGTCATCCAGTTGTTGCACCCTCACCTGCCGGGCCAGCAGCACCAGCAGCGGGCAGATACCCAACAACCAGCGCCCCAGCGCCAGCGGTTCCGGCCAACTGGCGCCGTACACGCTGCCGGTCAGCCAGACATAAGCCGACAGGGTCGTGGTCAGCGGACTGAAGACCAGGATGAAGGTGGTCGCGGCGGTCAACATCGCGCTGATGCCGACCCCGATCAACACCAGGCGCAGCGGTGAGGCTCCCTGTTTCCAGGCCAGCAGATAGATCGCCAATGCCGCCAGCCCCGCGCCGAGCATCGCCGCCAGCGGCAGATACTGTTGGCCCAGCGCCAGGGAGAAAAACGCCAGATACAGCACGGCCGCCGCACTGGCGCCGCTGGTGATACCCAGCAGATCAGGGGACGCCAGCGGGTTGCGGATGATGCTTTGCAGAATCAGCCCCGACACCGACAATGCCGCCCCGACCAACGCCGCCAGGAGCATGCGCGGCAAGCGCAATTGCTCGACGATGAACGTCAGGCTGGCGTCCTGGCTCGACAGCACAATCCGCAGCACCTCCAACGGCGACAGCATGACTTTGCCCAGCGACAGTGAACCGAGCATGATCAGCGCCGTCACCATCAACGCCGCCAGCAACCGCCACAACGTGGCGACATTGATCCGCCGGGAAAAGCCGCTGCGGCGCCAGGTCAGGACCTTATCCATAACGACCTCCACGCCGGGCCAGCAGAATGAAGAAGGGTGCGCCGAACAATGCCGTCATCACGCCCACCGGGACCTCCTGCGGCAGGATCAACACCCGCGACAAGGTATCGGCCAGCAGCAGGACAATCGCGCCGAGCAGCGCACAGCCCGGCAGCAACCAGCGATGATCGATGGACAGGCCCTTGCGCACCATGTGCGGCACCAGCAGGCCGATAAACCCGATGCTGCCGGCCAATGCCACGGCACTGCCCGCCAGACAGACCACCAGCACGCTCATCAGCAGCCGGATCAAACCGGTGCGCTGACCCAGGCCGGTGGCGATCTCCTCGCCTGCGTCAAGCACGTTGACCTGCCCCGCCAGCAACATCGCGCCGAACAACCCGAGTACGCCACAGATCAGCAGTGGCGCGGCGACCGACAGGCTGCGCTCGGTCAACGAGCCCGCCAGCCAGAACAGCACCGTGTCCAGTCCATCCTGGTTGACCACCAGCAACGCCTGGCTGAACGCGGAGAACAAAGCAGCCATCGCCGCACCCGCCAGCACAATGCGCAGCGGGCTGAGACTGCCCTGCCCCATGTTGCCGATCAGCCACACCAGGCTGCCGGCCACGGCCGCGCCGATGAACGCGCACCACAGCCAGGCATCCGGGGATGACAGGGAAAACAGCGAGGAGCACAGGATGATAAAAAAAGTCGCGCCGGCGTTGATCCCGAACAACCCGGGGGACGCCAGCGGATTGCGCGTCAGCGCCTGCATCAAGGCCCCCGCCACGGCCAGGCTCGCGCCCACGGCCATCGCCATCAAGGTGCGCGACAGGCGCGTGGTGGTCACCAGCACATGGCTGACGCTCAGCGGATCGGGATGCACGAACGCGGCGGCAATGTGCGACAGCGGAATCCAGGTGGCTCCGACCGCCAGGCTCAGCACGCCGCTGAGCAGCAACACGACGGCGGCACAGCACAATTTCAAACCATTGCTCATCAGGACACGTCCGCCGTGACCAGCCGCACGACGTCATCGAGCATCAGGTTCGCCCCGAGCATCCCGCCCGACAGGCTCCAGGCCACTCCGTCGACCCGCCACACCTGCCCCTGTTGCGGCGCACGCATTTGCTGCCACAGCGGATGCTGCACCAGGCTTTCATAGTTTCGCTGCACTGCCGGTTTCTCCGCGCGCAAGAAGACAATGAAAATGTCGGCATTGACCACCGCCAGACTCTCCTTGCTGGTGAGTTTGATCGATACCCCGCTCGCCGCCCGACTGGCCTCACTCCAGCCAAACCCCAGCTCGGTGATCACCGAACCTGGAAAACTGGCCGGCAGATAACTGCGGATATGGTCCTCGCGGACATCCAGAATCGACACCGTCGGCGGCCAGCGCTCGGCAAATTTCTGCTGCAGTTGCTCGCGCAGTTGTGCCGTGCGCCACTGCCAGCGGGCCAACACCTCCTCGGCGCGCTGCTGGCGGTGCAAGGCCAGGCCCATCAACGCCAGGGTCTTTTTGAACTCGAACACTTCTTCCAGTATCACCACCGGGGCGATCTGCTTGAGCAACGGCGCGATGCGTTCATGGCGAAAGCGCGAGGCGATGATCACGTCCGGCTTGAGCAGCGCGATGTCCTCAAGGCTGGGCTGGGTTTCCAGCCCGACATGGGGCACCGCCTCCAGCGCCGAACGCAGATAGCGATAGGTGGGCTTTTCGCTCCAGGAATCGACGATGCCGCAAGGTGTGATGCCCAGCGCCACGGCACTGTCCGTGGCCCCCTGAAACAGGGTGATCACCCGCAGCGGCGCGGCGTCGGCCCGGGCCCACGTCGACGGGGTAAACCTGAGCGCAAGCAGGCCCAGGGACAGGCGCAGCAGCGTGCGCCTGGAAGGCGTATTGGGCTGTTCTTTCTTGGGCGGGTCAGTCAGGCCGGGCATGCTTTCGTCCTCTGCAATCGATTCATGACACAACTGGGTAGCGCCCTTCCCTGTGGCGCAATCCACGGTTGAATCGATTCAGAAGTCGACGGTCGCCGACAGCAGGTAGGTTCGTGGAGTCGCGAGCGTCAATCCAGGCTCGCTGTCATCCGAGGCACCGGCCGAACTCCAGTAGCGCTTGTCGGCCACGTTCTCGATATTGGCGCGCAGGGTGATGTTCTTTTCTTCAACCTTGAAGGCGTAGCGCGCGCCCACGTCGACACGCGTCCAGGCATCGATTTCCTTGTTATTGGACTGGTCCAGATACTGCGAGCTGGAATAGATGCCACGGCTGGTGAGGGTCAGGCCTTGTACATTCGGCACGTCCCACTCGGCCCCCAGGCTGACGTTGTATTCCGGCGTGGCGGGCGCGCGGTTGCCGTCAAAGGTGCCGTTGGTGGTGCCGGTCAACTCGCTGTCGATGTACATGACGCCGCCAAGCAGGCGGAAACCGTTGAGCGGCTCACCGAACACACTGACTTCCACACCGTTGTTTTCGCGTTTGCCATTCGGGCCGAAAACCCGCGTCGTGGCGTTGGTTTCATAGGCCGGCTGCTTGATCCGGAACACCGCTGTGGTAATGGCGAACGCACCCGCATCATATTTGGCACCGACCTCGACCTGCCGACTGATGAACGGCGGGAAGATCTCGTCCTCGTTCACCGAGGTCGACGGCGCGATCTTGCCCTGGCTCAGGCCTTCCATGTAGTTGGCATACAACGAAAGCTTGTCGGTGGCCTTGAACAGGATGCCGCCCGAGGGCGAAACCTTTTCTTCATCGTAGCCCGTGTCGCCTTTGACATTATCCGTCCAGTCGTCAACCTGCACTCGCTGCCAGCGGGCGCCGACGGTCAACAGCACCCGGTCATCGAGGAAACCCAATGTGTCGGACAACGCCACGCTGCTGGAACGGTTCTCGGTATACACCTTCGAATCGAGTCGCGTGGGCGTGCTGGGTGTAGGTGTTTCCACGGGGTTGTAAATATTGCTCGGGGCGGCGGCATAACGGGCGCCACCGTTTTCGAAGTCCATGTAGAAGTAGCTGGCAGCCAGGTTGATTTCATGGCTCACCGGACCGGTATGGAACCAGTTGCGGACCCCGGCGTTGGCTGTCCGGACATTTTCGTCACGGGTGAAGTCACGTGGCTGAACGCTGAAATCGCCCGCGTTGTTGGTGACCGCTACGGCGTGCCGAAGGAAGTCGTGATTACTTTTACGCGCACCCGCACCGGCGTACACCATGACGGAGTCGCTGACATCGTACTCGCCGGTCACCGTACCGAAGGTGTCCTTGGTCCGCGCCTTGCTCCATGGCTGCGCATAGTTGTGGCGAACATCGCTGGCGTGCGGAACCTGAGCTTTGGCGCCGACCTGCACACGCTCCTGCGGGGCGTCGGTGTCACGCTCGTTATGTCCGATGTCCGTCGAGAGCCGCAGTCGCTCACCGCGAAAATCCAGGCCCAGCACAGCCATCTCACGGTCAACACTCTGGTGATCCCATTCGGTGTCGCCGGACTGCTTCACGCCGTTGAAACGAACACCGAACATGTCCCCCTCACCAAAGCGCCGACCGATATCTACCGCACCGCCGACCTGGCTGTCGGAAGCGTAGTTGCCGGTAAACGAGGTAACGGGCACGTCGGTGGCGCGCTTGGGCACCACGTTGATCCCGCCGCCCACGCTGCCCCGCGGCGAGATGCCATTGATCAACTGACTCGGGCCTTTGAGGATGTCGACGCGGTCGGCCATTTCCATGTCGATGGTGTACGTCGGCAGGATGCCGTAGAGACCGTTGTAGGAGACATCACTGTTGAACAGGCTCATTCCGCGAATGGTGAACTGCTCATACCGCCCACCCGCCGGGTTGGTGGCGCGAACCGAGGGATCGCTGGCAACGAGGTCGCCCAAGGTACGAGCCTGCAGGTTTTTCACCAACTCACTGGTGTAGGTGGTCTCGCTGAACGGCGTCTCCATGAAGTCTTTCGAGCCCAGCAAGCCTTGCGACCCACGGCGTGCGACCTGCCCGCCGACATACGGATCACCGTGTGCTGTGTCCGCCGTCGCGTAAATAGAGGTAGCACCCAATTGCAGGGTGCTGCCTGTTGGCGCCGGGGTCAGCATGTACGCCTGTTCGCCCACCGGTTGCAGTTGCAGACCGGAACCCTGCAGCAGCTGGGCAAAGCCCTCTTCCACCGCGAAGTCGCCGGAAAGGCCAGGGCTGGTGCGCCCACTCACCAGTGCCGGGTCCACGGACAGATTGACCCCGGCCAACCCGGCGAAACGGGTCAGCGCCGCGCCGAGGCTACCGGCTGGCACCTGATAGCTGCGCCGTGGCGCGTCTTCGGCCCAACCGGCAGTGATGAACAACGGACAGGCACTCAGGCTCAACAACAGACTCAAGTGCATCAAGGGGCGCAACCGGGATGGAGCCAGACGCGTACTGCAAGGCATCACTGCGGGCATTGAGAATCTCTCTGATTTCGTTTCACTTGCCTTGAATGACAAGCGTCGCGAAAAAAGGGGACACGCGTTAAACACTATTTTTGCGCGGCACCAGCGTTACCCAATAACGCGTACGCGAATGCACCTCCAGCGGCAGGCTGACCGCCAGAAGCGCGAGGATGCGATCGGTGTCTTCCAGGCGAAAACTACCGGTGATGCGCAGCGATTCCAGCTCCGGCTCCCAGCGCAACACGCCCGGACGATAGGTGCTGAGTTCGCGCAGGAAATCCCCCAAGGGTTGGTTCTGCGCCATCAGCACTCCGTCACGCCAGCCAGGGGCCAGCACGTCGAATGGCTCCACAGCGCCGGCACCCGCCGCTTGCAGGCTGACTTGCTGGCCGCCGCGCAACGAAAAGACCGGCCCGTGCAGAGGCTGCAACTGCACCGTGCCTCGAAGCACTGACACCTTGCAGCCCGTCGGCCCCTGACGCACACACACTTCACTCTGACTGACGGTCACTTGCCCGAAGCGCGTGAGGATCGTCAGCGGCGAAGTCCCGGGCACGTTCAGCGCCATTTCGCCTTCCACCAGTGTCAGGCGCCGGCTCTTCAGATCGATATCGACGGCGCTGGCCGTGTTCAGTTGCACAGCACTGCCATCGGCCAACCGGACTTTTTTGCTTTCCCCGGTGGCGGTGCGCAGGTCGGCACCCCAGGCATCCAGAGGCAACTGCCGACTGATCAACCAGGCGGTCGGCAGCAACGCCACTGCACCGACCGCGCGCTTGAGCACCGTGCGTCGACTGGCTTGCGGCCGGTCCAGACTGGCCATGGCCAGGCCCGATGGCAGGTCGGCAAAGCGTTGACGCAAGCACTGCGCTTTCTGCCAGGCCTGCTCATGGCTGGAATGGCTGTCGCGCCAGCTCTGCAACTGCTCCCGGTCCCGCTCATTGGCACAGCCGGATTCCATGAGGGCCAGCCACTGCGCGGCGGCCCGCACGACTTGTCGGGTCTGGGCCGAAGGTGCCGAACCGTTCACATGTCCACCAGCAGGCAATGCTCGTAGGCTTGAGCCATGTAGCGCTTGATCGTGCGTTCCGAGACTTGCAGGCGCTCGGCAATCTCCTGATAGCCCAGGCCTTCGAGCTGACTCAAGAGAAACGCGCGGCGTACCGGGCCCGGCAATCCATCGAGCAATTCGTCCAGGGCCTGCAGGGTTTCCAGCAGGATCCAGCGTTGCTCCGGGGACGGCACACAGTCCTCGGGCGGCAACGCCAATGCATCGAGATAGGCTTGCTCCAGGCTACGACGCTTGTAGAAGTTGCTCAGCAGTCGTTTGCCGACGGTCGCCAGGTAGGCGCGAGGCTCTTGCAAGTCGGCGATGCGCTGAGAGCTGGCCAGTACACGAACGAAGGTATCCTGACTCAGGTCCGCCGCATCGCTGCCATTGCTCATGCGTCGCCTCAACCAGCCTTCGAGCCAGCCCCGATGGTCGCGGTACAGGTCGTGGAAGGCTTGCTCCGGCGGCATCGCGGCATCACTCATCTGAAGGAACCCTGGGCGAAGAAATAATTTAAATGCGACTCATTCTAATTAGTGTTGCGCAGGCAATCCAAGTCCTTTGTGCGAATTGCACCCGGTAAATGCTTGAATTATTTAATGACAGGCAGGCATTTCGGCCGCGCAGGCGCCGGTTTAGCAGGGCTGAGGGTTATTGAGGGGGATTTTCGAGAGTCATCGGAATTAACCGGGCATCTGCGCCAGGCCGACAGATGCGAAACCCTGAGGGTCTCGAGGCAGGAGAAAAAGCCAAATCGCAGACACAAAAAACCCCGGTCTTTCGACCAGGGTCTTTGCTATCGACTCGAAGTAACCAGTGGTTTCTTCGTAGCTCCAAGGCGTTCAGTGGGCCTCGGGGCAGATATGGCGCAGCGGACGGGACTCGAACCCGCGACCCCCGGCGTGACAGGCCGGTATTCTAACCGACTGAACTACCGCTGCGTATCGCTTTGAGCAGATGCTCAAGTAACTCGTCTGATTGAAAACTCAGTAGCTTTTCAATCTCGAATCAGAGCATGCCTGATTCGGAAAATATGGCGCAGCGGACGGGACTCGAACCCGCGACCCCCGGCGTGACAGGCCGGTATTCTAACCGACTGAACTACCGCTGCGCGTCGGTGGAGGCATTTCAGCCTACCTCTTGCTTTCGCAAGTATCTCGGGAGTGGTGGGTGATGACGGGATCGAACCGCCGACATTCTGCTTGTAAGGCAGACGCTCTCCCAGCTGAGCTAATCACCCGTTTGCATCTCCGAGGCCGCGAAATTTACGCAGGTAGCGAACCTAAGTCAATAGCAGGATTGAAGTTTTTCTGAAAAAGACAAAATCATTTCATTCCGGCCAGTGTCGGCAACCATCAGTCCGCCATCGCGAGCAGGCTCGCTCCTACAGTGGATCGCGTTTCTTCAGAGAACATGCTTTCTATTGTAGGAGCGAGCCTGCTCGCGATGAGGGCGATACATTCAACGCCAATATCACTCGCTGTAAATCATCTTCTTGGTCATGCCGCCATCGACCACGAATTCCTGGCCGGTGACAAAACCGGCATTCCTCGACAGCAGCCAGGCCACCATCGCCGCCACATCCTCGACCGTCCCCACCCTGCCCGCCGGATGCTGGGCATGATCGGCCTCGGTCAAGGGTTCCGCACGCCGCACCGAAGGGTCGCGCGCATCGATCCAGCCAGGGCTGACCGCGTTGACCCGGATCTCTGGCCCAAGACTGATGGCCAATGCGTGAGTCAGGGCCAACAAGCCGCCCTTGCTCGCCGCATAGGCCTCTGTGTCGGGCTCCGACTGCGCGGCGCGGGTCGAGGCCAGATTGACGATGGCGCCGCTGTGAGCGCGCAGGTACGGCGCACAGTGCTTGGCCAGCAGCATCGGCCCACTGAGGTTCACCGCCAACACCCGATTCCAGTGAGCCAGATCGAGGCTCTCCAGGGTAATGTTGTGCGGATCGGCCACCGCCGCATTGCAGACCAGCGCATCCAGGCGCCCGAACTGGCCGAGCACCTCGGCCACGCCCAGCGCGACTTGCCCCTCGTTGGCGACATCCATGGCGATGAACCAGGCGTTGTCGCCCAGTACTTTCGCCACTTTCGACCCGCGCTCCCTGTCCAGATCCGTCAGCACGACTTGCCAGCCTTCGCTGATCAGCCAGGCCGAAATCCCCAGGCCAATGCCCCGCGCAGCACCGGTCACCAGTGCTACGCGGCCATTGGAGCCCGTGTTGGGCGCAGACAACTCGATCACAACGCAGCCAGGCCGCGCGCCAGATCGGCTTGCAGGTCCGCCACGTCTTCCAGACCGACCGCAACGCGGATCAGACTGTCACGAATGCCCGCCGCTTCACGCTCTTGCGGCGCCAGACGACCATGGGACGTGGTGCTCGGATGCGTGATGGTGGTTTTGCTGTCGCCCAGGTTGGCGGTGATCGAAATCAGGCGCGTGGCATCGATAAAGCGCCAGGCGCCCTCTTTGCCACCCTTCACCTCAAAACTGACGACCGCACCGAAACCCTTCTGCTGGCGCAGCGCCAGCTCGTGCTGCGGATGGCTCTTGAGGCCGGCGTAATGGACTTTCTCGATGCCTTCCTGTTGTTCCAGCCACTCGGCCAGTTGCTGGGCGTTGGCGCAATGGGCCTTCATCCGCAGGTTCAAAGTCTCCAGGCCCTTGAGGAAGATCCAGGCGTTGAACGGGCTCAGGGTCGGCCCGGCGGTACGCAGGAAGCCAACCACTTCTTTCATCTGCTCGCTGCGACCGGCGACCACGCCGCCCATGCAACGGCCCTGGCCATCGATGAACTTGGTGGCCGAGTGCACGACGATGTCCGCGCCCATTTTCAGCGGCTGCTGCAAGGCCGGGGTGCAGAAGCAGTTGTCGACCACCAGCATCGCGCCCTTGGTGTGGGCGATTTTCGCCAGTTCGGCAATGTCGACCAACTCGGCCAGCGGGTTGGACGGCGACTCGACGAACAGCAGCTTGGTGTTGGGCTTGATCGCCGCGTCCCAGCCGGACAAATCCGCCAGGGCAACGTAATCGACTTCGATGCCGAAACGCTTGAAGTACTTTTCGAACAGGCTGATGGTCGAGCCGAACACGCTGCGCGACACCAATACGTGATCGCCGGCGCTGCACAGGCTCATCACCACGGCCATGATCGCAGCCATGCCAGTGGCGGTGGCCACGGCTTGCTCGGCGCTTTCCAGAGCGGCGATGCGCTCTTCGAAGGCGCGTACGGTCGGGTTGGTGTAGCGCGAGTAAACGTTACCTGGTACTTCCCCGGCAAAACGCGCGGCTGCGTCGGCAGCGGTGCGGAATACATAGCTGGAAGTGAAGAACATCGGATCACCGTGCTCGCCTTCCGGCGTACGGTGCTGTCCGGCACGTACGGCCAGGGTATCGAACGCTACGCCTTCGAGGTCGCTGTCCAGCCGACCGGCATCCCAATCCTGACTCATGCTGTCACTCCTTTCCCTATTCTCGTCAATTAAAAGCCGGATACAAAACCGGCCCCTCAGGGCCGGTAGAAACTCAGTTGTTGTACAGATCGATGATCGCGCTGACTGCCTGCGTCTTGACCTTGGAGGCATCGTTGCGTGCCTGTTCGATCTTGTTCAGGTAAGCCTCGTCGACGTCGCCAGTGACGTACTGGCCATCGAACACCGCGCAATCGAACTTGTCGATCTTGATCTTGCCGCCACCGACCGCTTCGATCAAGTCAGGCAGATCCTGATAGATCAGCCAGTCGGCGCCGATCAGGTCAGCCACGTCCTGGGTCGAACGGTTGTGCGCGATCAGCTCGTGAGCGCTCGGCATGTCGATGCCGTAGACGTTCGGGTAGCGAACCGCGGGCGCCGCGGAGCAGAAGTAGACGTTCTTGGCGCCGGCTTCGCGGGCCATCTGGATGATCTGCTTGCAAGTGGTGCCGCGAACGATGGAGTCATCCACCAGCATCACGTTCTTGCCA
This sequence comes from Pseudomonas laurylsulfatiphila, assembly GCF_002934665.1. Classification (GTDB taxonomy): domain Bacteria; phylum Pseudomonadota; class Gammaproteobacteria; order Pseudomonadales; family Pseudomonadaceae; genus Aquipseudomonas; species Aquipseudomonas laurylsulfatiphila. The sequence continues at coordinate 253,711 of NZ_NIRS01000004.1, forward strand.
CGGAATTCCAGTTCGATGGCGTTGAGCTTCTGGCGTACGGATTTTTTCCGCGCGGCCTGGCCCGGCATGATGAAGGTCCGGCCGATGTAGCGGTTCTTCACGAAGCCTTCGCGGAACTTCACGCCCAGGTGGTTCGCCAGCTCCAGCGCGGCGGTGCGGCTGGTGTCCGGAATCGGGATGACCACGTCGATGTCGTGATCCGGACGCTCGCGCAGGATCTTCTCGGCCAGTTTCTCACCCATGCGCAGGCGGGCCTTGTAGACCGACACGCCGTCGATGATCGAATCCGGACGCGCCAGGTAGACGTGTTCGAAGATGCACGGGGTCAGGGACGGGTTGGTCGCGCACTGACGGGTGTACAGCTTGCCCTCTTCAGTGATGTAGACCGCTTCGCCTGGCGCCAGGTCGCGAATCAGGGTGAAGCCCAGCACGTCCAGGGAAACGCTTTCCGAGGCGATCATGTACTCGACGCCTTCGTCGGTGTGACGCTGGCCGAAAACGATCGGGCGGATGCCGTGCGGGTCGCGGAAGCCGACGATGCCGTAGCCGGTGATCATCGCCACGACGGCATAACCACCGACGCAACGGTTGTGCACGTCGGTGACGGCGGCAAACACGTCTTCTTCGGTCGGCTGCAACTTGCCGCGCTGGGCCAGTTCGTGCGCGAACACGTTGAGCAGCACTTCCGAGTCGGAGCTGGTGTTGACGTGGCGCAGGTCAGATTCGTAAATCTCCTTGGCCAGTTGTTCAACGTTGGTCAGGTTACCGTTGTGCGCCAAGGTGATGCCGTAAGGCGAGTTGACGTAAAACGGTTGAGCTTCAGCCGACGTCGAGCTGCCCGCGGTCGGATAACGCACATGGCCAATGCCCATGTGGCCGACCAGGCGCTGCATGTGACGCTGCTGGAACACGTCACGCACCAGGCCGTTATCCTTGCGCAGGAACAACCGGCCATCATGGCTGGTCACGATACCGGCAGCGTCCTGGCCGCGGTGCTGGAGCACGGTTAGCGCGTCATACAGCGCCTGATTGACGTTCGACTTACCGACGATACCGACGATGCCACACATGCGACGCAACCCCTACTTAATGGATCTGAACTGAGCACTACTCACTGAGGCGTTTTGGCCATCGGCAAGAGTTGCTCCTTGAACGGAATATCAGCGGGTACGCTGATTCCGCTGGCAAGCCACTGACTGCTCCACCCGAGGATCAGGTTTTTGGACCAGTCGGCGACCAATAGAAATTTTGGCACGAGCTGTGACTCTTTCCACCACCCGTCCTGCTGTACCGGCCCCAGGCTCAACAGCCCGACGGCGATGACCACCAGCAACCCGCCACGCGCGGCGCCGAAGGCCATGCCGAGGAATCGGTCGGTCCCGGAGAGCCCGGTGACGCGAACCAGTTCGCCGATAAGATAATTGATCATTGCGCCTACGATTAAAGTGGCGACAAACATGATGGCACAGCCCGTGATTATACGGGCCGATGGCGTTTGAATGTACCCGCCGAGGTACTCGGACAATGAGCCACCGAACATCCAGGCAACGACTCCTGCGATGATCCAGGTCAGCAGCGACAGTGCTTCTTTGACGAAGCCGCGGCTCAGACTGATCAATGCGGAGATGGCGACGATTGCTACGATCGCCCAGTCAACCCAGGTAAATGGCACAGTGCAGCCTACAGACGGATAAGGCGGCGCATTTTAGCAGAGCCCATGCTTATCGGTAAGCTGCGATTGTCAGTGCATTTCATATCGGGGCGATAGTTTTAGCCACGTTCCGGCTGAAAGCGCACGACAAACCCCTTCAGGTTCTGCTGGCGGTTCAGCAAATCCCGCAGCCGGTCGGCTTCTGCACGCTCGATCAGCGGCCCGACAAACACCCGGTTTTTGCCGTCGGCGGTCCGGATGTAGGCATTGTAACCCTGGCTGCGCAGGGTTTTCTGAAGCTTTTCCGCGCTTTCACGGTTCGCCAGACTGGCCAGTTGCACCGACCAACTGACCGACAGACCATTGGCATCAACACGGCTTTGCGTGGTGTCCGGCTTGCCGGGTGCCGCCGTGATGGGCTGGGCAGGCGCGGTCGCAGGTTTGGCGGCCAACGCCGGGACCGGCGCAGGCGCAGGCGGCGGCGTAACCGGTTTGGCGGCAGGTGCCGGAGCCACCGGCACAGCCGGCACCGCCGATTCCTGCTGGGCGATTTCGTCATCGCTCGGCACGGGCTCCTGGGGCAAGGCTTGCGGCTCAGGCACCGCCACGGGCTCGACCTGCACCTGGGGCAGCGCAGGCGCCTGCGGAGCCGCCGGCGCTTCGACCGTCACCTGGCGCTGTTCGTCCTGGCGGGAAAACAGCATCGGCAGAAAAATCACCGCCAGCGCGACCAACACCAGGGCGCCAACCATGCGCTGTTTGTATGCCTTATCCAGCAACGCCATTTGCCGCTTCCTCCGTGGAGCGCCGGGCCAGCCATTCAAGGGCCTCGGCGACACAATAAAATGATCCGAACAACAGGATTTCGTCGTCGCTCGTGGCCTGCGCGCACTGCCCTTCCAGGGCGGCCGCTACACTGTCGTATGACGTGACCGAGGCACCAAGACCTTGCAATGCATCGTGCAGATCCGCAACCGGACGCGCCCGAGGCGAATCCAGCGGTGCAACAGCCCAGTGCTGGACACTAGCATTCAACTCGCCGACAACACCACCCAGATCCTTGTCCGCCAGCAGCCCGAACACCGCCAGACGCTTGCCGACCGGTGGACGACTGGCCAGACGACGGGCCAGATACTCCGCCGCATGCGGGTTATGCCCCACATCCAGCAATAAATTCAAACGCTTGCCCTGCCACTCGAACGCGCGGCGATCCAGACGACCGACCACCTTCGTAGCCCGTAGCGCTTCGATAATCTGCGCATCCACCCAAGGCAAGCCAAGCAGCAAGTAAGCCTGCAACGCCAGCGCGGCGTTTTCCATCGGCAGGTCGAGCAGCGGCAGGTCGCGCAGCTCAACTGCACGCCCTTGCGCATCGACACCGCGCCATTGCCAGTTGTGATCGGTCACGCCGAGATCAAAATCGCGCCCACGCAGAAAAAACGGGCAATCGAGTTCGCGCGCCTTGTCCAGCAGGGGTTGTGGAGGATTCAGATCGCCGCAGAGCGCAGGCGCGTCCTGGCGGAAAATACCGGCCTTCTCGAAGGCCACGGACTCTCGAGTATCACCCAGGTAATCGGCATGATCGACGCCAATACTGGTGACCAGCGCCATGTCGGCATCCACCACGTTGACCGTGTCCAGACGACCGCCCAGACCGACTTCCAGCACCACCGCATCGAGCCCGGAGTGCTGGAACAGCCAGAACGCCGCCAGGGTGCCCATTTCGAAGTAGGTGAGCGAAGTGTCGCCACGCCCGGCCTCTACCGCAGCAAAGGCCTCGCACAGCTCGGCGTCAGTGGCTTCGACGCCGTTAACCGTTACCCGCTCGTTGTAGCGCAGCAGGTGCGGGGAGTTGTAAACCCCCACTTTCAAGCCCTGGGCCCGCAGCAAGGACGCCACGAACGCACAGGTGGAACCCTTGCCGTTGGTCCCGGTGACCGTAATCACCCGTGGCGCCGGCTTGCCCAGTCCCATGCGGGACGCTACCTGCTGCGACCGCTCCAGCCCCATGTCGATGGCCGAAGGGTGCAACTGTTCGAGGTAGGCGAGCCATTCGCCAAGGGTACGTTGGGTCATAGGCTGGCAGGTACCGGTGGAACCACGATTGGCTCGATGGGTGCAGCCACGAACTTCGGTGTCGGCAGGCCCATCATTTGCGCCAGCAGGTTGCCCAGGCGCGGACGCAGCTCCTGACGGTCGATGATCATGTCGATGGCACCGTGCTCCAGCAGGAACTCGCTGCGCTGGAAGCCTTCCGGCAGTTTTTCACGCACGGTCTGCTCGATCACACGCGGACCGGCAAAACCGATCAGCGCCTTCGGCTCGCCGACAATCACGTCGCCCAGCATCGCCAGACTGGCGGAAACGCCGCCGTAGACCGGATCGGTCAGCACGGAGATGAACGGGATGCCTTCTTCACGCAGACGCGCCAGCACCGCAGAGGTCTTGGCCATCTGCATCAGGGAAATCAGCGCTTCCTGCATGCGCGCACCGCCGGAAGCCGAGAAACAGACCATCGGGCAACGTTTTTCCAGGGCATAGTTGGCGGCGCGAACGAAACGCTCACCGACGATGGCGCCCATCGAACCGCCCATGAAGGAAAACTCGAACGCCGAAACCACGATCGGCATGCCCAACAACGTGCCGCTCATCGAAACCAGCGCGTCTTTTTCGCCGGTCTGCTTCTGTGCAGCGGTCAGGCGGTCCTTGTACTTCTTGCCGTCGCGGAATTTCAGACGGTCAACCGGCTCCAGGTCTGCACCCAGCTCGGTACGGCCTTCAACGTCGAGGAAGATGTCGATACGGGCGCGGGCGCCGATACGCATGTGATGGTTGCACTTGGGGCAAACGTCCAGGGTCTTTTCCAACTCCGGACGATACAGCACAGCCTCGCAAGACGGGCATTTGTGCCAAAGACCTTCAGGCACCGAGCTCTTCTTGACCTCGGAACGCATGATCGAAGGGATCAGTTTGTCTACTAACCAGTTGCTCATGCTTTCTTTCTCCAGTACCGGCGGCCCGAACGCTCTGGTTCGCAGCCCCGTGTATGCCCTAGCGCTAAATTCATGTGTGCGGCGATGATCAGTGAATGGCCGGATCAGCGAAACGTGACCTGCGTACCACCCCATGACCCTCAGCCGTTTTGTACAGTGCAGTGGACGGCGGCAGTCTGCCAGCCGTCACATCAACAGGTGCTACCGCGTACCGCCTTGATAAATGCCTGGACCTTTGCGTGATCCTTGATGCCCTTGCTCGCCTCTACCCCGCCGCTGACATCCACGGCATAAGGCCGGACGCGGGCAATCGCTTCGGCGACGTTATCCGGCGTCAGGCCGCCGGCCAGAATGATCGGTTTGCTCAAGCCTTGCGGTATCAGTGACCAGTCGAACGCCTCACCGGTTCCTCCGGGAACGCCTTCGACATAGGTGTCGAGCAGGATTGCGCTGGCACTGGCATACGCATTACAGGCAGCGGCGATGTCATCACCGGCCTTGACCCGCAGCGCCTTGATGTACGGACGGTGCCACCCTTCACATTCCGCCGCGCTTTCATCGCCGTGAAATTGCAGCAGGTCCAGGGGCACCGCGTCGAGGAGCTCACCCAGTTCACAACGGCTCGCATTGACGAACAGGCCCACAGTGGTCACGAACGGCGGCAGCGCCTGGATGATCGAGCGCGCCTGCTGGAACGTCACCGCCCGGGGGCTTTTGGCATAGAACACGAACCCGATGGCATCCGCCCCGGCCTCGACGGCTGCCAACGCATCCTCTATGCGGGTAATCCCACAGATCTTGCTGCGAACGGCTGACATGTCGATACAACTCCAAGACAAATCCGGGAAAGTCCCGGATGGTAACAAAAGCGTTCGAGGGCGTCAGCCGCCAAGTTCGGAGAAGCCGGTCAGGAAGTGTGGACCGATGTAACGCTCGGGCAATTCGAACTCGTCACGGTACTCGACCTGTACCAGATACAACCCGAATGGATGCGCGGTCACGCCACCGGTCCGGCGAATCCGGCTCTCCAGCACCTCTTTCATCCATTCCACCGGACGCTCGCCGGCGCCAATGGTCATCAGCACACCGGCGATGTTGCGCACCATGTGGTGCAGGAAGGCGCTGGCGCGAATGTCCAGCACGATCATCTTGCCGTGACGGGTGACGCGCAGGTGATGCAGCTCCTTGATCGGCGACTTGGCCTGGCACTGACCGGCGCGAAAAGCGCTGAAATCATGGGTGCCGAGCAGGTATTGAGCGGCCTCGGCCATGCGCTCGACGTCCAGCGGGCGGTGGTTCCAGGTCACTTCTTCGTTCAGGTGCGCGGGGCGGATCTGATCGTTGTAGATCACGTAGCGATAACGCCGGGCAATGGCCTTGAACCGCGCATGGAAATGCGCCGGCATGACCTTGGCCCAACTGACACTGACGTCGTGGGGCAAGTTGATGTTGGCGCCCATGGTCCAGGCTTTCATCGAACGCTCGACCTGGGTATCGAAATGCACCACCTGTCCGCAGGCATGCACCCCGGCGTCGGTACGCCCGGCGCACATCAGCGAGACGGGCGAATCGGCGACTTTGGACAAGGCGTTTTCGAGGGTTTCCTGCACGGTGAGCACCCCGGACGCCTGGCGCTGCCAGCCACGGTAGCGCGAGCCTTTGTATTCAACGCCCAGCGCGATCCGGAAAAAGCCGTCGGCTGCCATTTCGGCGGCCGGGTTATCTATATTTGCCAAGGAGGGACAGCCTGCTGATGTACCAAAGGCGGGCATTATAAGGCCGCCGGGCGGGGATACCAGAGAGATCTCCTTTGACTGTTCCTGCCCCATCGCGGGCAAGCCCGCTTGTGTCTAGATCTAGGGATAAGCTCTGGGGTGAGAGAGGTGAATGGCAAGCTGTGAGTCCGCGGTGCTAAAAGCACGTGTGGGAGCCAAGCTGCCATCCACCTTTCCACTCTGGCCCATAAGCCCGAACAGTTGGACGAGCGCCACTCGAATCACAAGCGTGGGCAAAGCCAGAGCACTCTCACTCCTGAGTGTAAGAGGGTTTTGCCATGATTTCCTGGGTCGGCATCGATATCTCCAAATCAAACCTGGTTGTATGGGTTCAACCTCAAGGTGAAGGTTTTGACCTTCCCAATACGTCAGAAGGCTTTGTTGAGCTGATTGAGCGCCTGAGCCAGTACGAGGTTGACCGGGTTCTGCTGGAGGCCACCGGTGGGTACGAATGCAAGGTCATGGCGGCGCTGCAAGGCGCCAACTTCAAAGTGCTTAGAATCAATCCCCGCCGGGCCAGAGCCTTCGCCGTGGCCATGGGCAAGAATGCCAAGACCGACCCCATCGACGCGGCCGTGCTGGCGGACTTCGCTGAAGTGCTGCATGCATCCCGCGACAAAATCATTTCGCCGGAACGTGAAGCACTGCGCGAGTTGATCCAGTTGCGCGAGCAGTTTGTTCAGCAACGAGACGACAACAAGCGCCGGCTTCAGCAAGTTCAACTACCCGCTGTTACCGTGGCGATCAAAGGTCTTGTTCACTACCTGCAAGTGCAGATCAAGCAGCTCGATAAAACCATCCATCAGAGCATGCATGAGCTGGATGCCGAAAAAGCCGAGCGACTCATTTCCGTTAAAGGCATCGGTACGGTGGCCACAGCCAGCTTGCTGGTTTATCTGCCCGAATTGGGAGCGCTTGATCGTCGTGAAGTGGCGGCCTTGGCGGGAATTGCGCCGTACAACGACGACAGCGGCAATCACAGCGGAAAACGTCAAATCTACGGAGGCAGAGCCCGCGTCAGACGTGCGCTTTACATGTCTTGCTGGGTCGTGATCCGTCATCAGCCAGACTTCAAGGCACGTTATGACGCTCTTCGGGAGCGAGGCAAGAGCGCGAAAGTCGCGCTCATCGCCTGCATGCGGATCCTACTGATCAGGCTGAATGCCATGTTGCGGGACGGCACCGAGTGGCGGTGACGAGTGGCAGGGGGAAGACAGTTGCTCCCACAGGTTTATTGGGCGTTCCCGGGATCTGCGCCTGGCCATGATCCCCCTGTAGGAGCGAGCCTGCTCGCGATGGCGGTGTGTCAGGCGAAGTAGATGCTGGCTGTACTGGCCTCATCGCGAGCAGGCTCGCTCCTAAAAGGTTATCGCCCAAACAAAAACGGCAGCCTCACCGGGCTGCCGTTCTGTTTACAACCTGACGATCACTCAAGCCAGACGCGAAAGCATCTCCCTGGCTTCGCTCTTCTGCTCGTCACTGCCTTCGCTCACGACCTCATTGAGGATGTCGCGGGCACCGTCGCTGTCTCCCATGTCGATATAGGCCTGGGCCAGATCGAGCTTGGTAGCGGCTTCATCGGTACCCGAGAGGAAGTCGAACTCGTCATCGCCATCCAGTGCGGCATCGGCTTCGGTAAAGGTCGGCTCACCGATGCTGCTGGACAAGCTTTCCAGCTCGGCGTTGACATCATCCAGCTCGGCGGCGAACGCATCCGGCGTGCTCATTTCGTCGGCCAGCGACAGGTCGAAGTCGGCAGGCAAATCCAGATCATCCAGCGCAACGTCAGGAACAGCCGGGGTTTCGGCGACTGGAAAATCCTTCACGCCTTCATCCAGATCCAGCAGGAAATCATCCTCAGCCAGCATCGCCGGCGACGGCTGCGCACCGAGATCCAGGTCAAGATCGAAGTCCGACAGGTCGTCGAGGTTTTCCTTGATTTCGGTCTGTTGCTGCAACACCGACTCAAAACTCAGATCGTCATCCAGCGGGAATTCGTCCAGATCCGCCAAAGCCACCACCTCAGGCTCCGGAACAGGTGCAGGCGCCACAGGCTGGATCGTGTCCAGATCATCCAGGCTCAGGTCGAAGGCGCTGTCGAGGTCATCCTCAAGCGGCGTCGGTTCCGGCGCGGGTGCTTGCGGCTCATCGAGCAACAGGTCCTTGACGTACTGCGCGTCCAGCTCGGCAGCAACGGCGGCTGCAGCGATGCCACCGGCAGCGACCAGCGCCATGGCCGGGAAGCGGCTTTTGAGTTTTTCGACCTGGGCGAAGTTGTCGCCGTTGGCCACCAGCTTGCGCTCCTGGCCGACGAACGCATCGCGGTCGCCTTGCTGGCCGTAGACTTCCATCAGCTTCAAGCGCAAATCGCTGCGCTGCGGCTCTCGCTTGACGCCGTCCTCCAGCAACGCGGCAGCCTGGTTCAGGCGACCGGCATCGATGTGCGACTGAGCCTGGCCCAGCACGTCATCGGAACGCTCGGCAGCCGGCGACACCAATGGTGCGGCGATCGGCGTGGTCATCACGACCGGGGCAATGACCGGCGCGGGTGCAGGAGCTGGCGTCGGTGCAGTCGCCAGCTTCACGCTTGGCGACGGAACTTCCAGGCCTTCGAAGCTGCTTTCCGGCAAGTCGAGATCGGCCGAGAACGGCTGCTCTTCGGCCAGGGCACGCGCCATGCGCTGATGCTTCTCGGCTGCTTGCTGGGCTTTGCGGCGGCGCGCCAGCAACAGCAGCAAGAGCAGCAGAACGACAGCACCGCCACCCACCAGGCCCAGCAGCACCGGATTGCTCAGCAACTCATTGAATTTCTGATCATCGGATGTGGCCGGCGTCGCCTCGGCAGGTTGCCCGACCGGCGCCGCAGCTGCCTCGGGCGCCGTGGCCACTGGCGCAGTGTCTGCCGGAGCAGGTGCAGCCGGATTGGGCGCCAGCTCGGCCGACATTGCCGGAGCCGTTGCGGTGCCTGGTGCGCCAGTCGCGCCCTCGGCCTGCAACTTGGCCAGTTGATTGTTCTTCAACTCGAGCAGGCGCTGCAGCTTGTCCATCTGACTTTGCAGGTCGGCCACGCGGCTCTTCAGTTCGGCGTTATCACGACGACTGGTGTCGAGGCTTTCCTGAGTCACCGCCAGCTTGTTGCTAAGGGCCGCGGCATCGCCGGCAGGCCCTTTGCCACGATTCTTGCCGGACTCGGCAGACACCAGGCTCAGTTTGTCGCCGGCCGCTTGAGTCGGAGCAACATCGGTGCGAGCGCGATTGGTGGCGTCCAGTTGCTGCTGCCCCGCCCCGGGCTTGGCGACATAACGGCGACCCTGACGCCAGGCCTTGTTCTGCGCGGCCACCTCGGCGATGGCCTTGGGTTGCGGCAGGTTGGTGCTCTGCGCCTGATCCGGCATACGCAGCACCTGGCCGGTTTTCAGGCGGTTGATGTTGCCGTCAATGAAGGCGTCCGGGTTCAGCGCCTGAATGGCCAGCATGGTTTGCTGGATCGAACCGCCATTACGCGCCTTCGCGGCGATTTCCCACAGGGTATCGCGCGGCGTGGTGGTGTATTGCGATGGTTTGGTCGCACCGGTAACCGGCGCAGCGACAGTTGAACTCGGTGCGGATTGCGCAGCCGCCTCGGCGGTTTGCGACGAGAATTTCGATGGATCGAGCAGCACACTGTAGTCGCGCAGCAAACGGCCGTTCGGCCACATCACCTGAACCAGGAATTTCACCATCGGCTCGGAGAGCGGCTTGCTGGAGGTCACGCGCAGGATGCTTTTGCCGTTGGCGTTAAGCACCGGGGTGAAGGTCAAGTCATTCAGAAACGCCTGGCGGTCGACACCGGCCTTGGCGAAATCTTCCGGCGAAGCCAGGCTCGGCACCAATTCGGCAGCGGTGAGGTCCTTGACATCGAGCAGCTCGATTTCCGCCACCAGCGGCTGGTTGAGCGTCGATTTCAGGGTCAGTTCCCCGAGCCCGAGGGCATGCGCCATACCGGAGGACAGCGCCGAGGCGGCCGCTATTGCTAACACCAGTTTGCGAACTTGAACCATTAGCTCATCCTTAGTTTGAACATTCCTCGGCCAGCGAGAAGATATTGATAGCCGCCGCCGTAAGGCATTGCGTGCAACGACGAAGGTCGTCGCGCGCGATCATTTGATTGATGCCCCGGAAAGCCCCGCAGAGTGGCTCGCCTTCAGCGCTCCGGCAAGCATAGGCTCGCGCGGAATCATTCGACAAATTGTTGCAAAGTATCTTTTACAGGAGGTCTTTAATCAACAACTCAGCCAGCTGCACAGCGTTGAGCGCGGCGCCTTTGCGTACGTTATCTGACGTCAGCCACAAATTAAGTTCCGACAGGTCGTCGATACCGTGGCGAACCCGCCCCACGTAGACCACATCCTGCCCTACCGCGTCACCTACCGGCGTCGGGTAATCGCCCGCCTCGACCAGTTCGATACCGGGCGCGTCTTCCAACGCAGCATTGACTTTGGCTAGATCAATGTCCTTTGCGCACTGCAGGGTCACGCTATAGCTATCGCCAAAAAACACCGGGGCTTGAATGCAAGTGACGGAAATCTTCAATGCAGGCAGCGCCATGACCTGACGCAGCTCCCGCACCAAGCGCTTTTCCAGCAGCGTATGACCTTGTTCATCCGGCTTGCCGACCTGGGCCAACAGGTTGAAGGCTATCTGCCGGTCAAAGAATTTCGGTTCCAGCGGCCGCACATTCAGCAGTTCAGCGGTTTGCCGGGCGAGCTCGCTCACGGCTTCACGGCCCTGGGCCGATACCGCCAGGCTGGCGGTCAGGCTGACGCGCTGCAAATCGAGTACATCCATCAGCGGCGCGAGCACCACCGCCAGCGTGGTAGCCGACGGACTTGGACCGCTGACCAGAAACGGCTTTTTCAAGCCCGCCAACACCTGAGCGTTGGCCTCCGGCACGACCTGCGGCGCCTTGTCCGCCGGCAAGGCACCGGACAGATCGATCACCGAGCAACCGGCATCGGTCGCACGGGAAGCAAAACTCAAGGAAACAGCCGGGCCGGCGGCAAAAAATGCCAACTGCACCTTGCTGAAGTCGAACTCATCGACTTCCCGCACCCGCACGTTCTTGCCGCGATAGGGTACGGAACTGCCGGCCGACTCGCTGCTGGCCAACAGGTGCAGGGTGCCGATCGGGAAATCGCGCTCTTCGAGAATCTGCACGAGTGTTTCGCCGACAGTACCGGTGGCGCCGATCACGGCAATATCAATGGACTGGTTCATGGCTTGGCCTCTGGCGAAACGGGGGGAGCGGCACTTTACCGGGTGGGTGGCGGTTCGGCAATTTAGAACAAAAGATCGCAGCCTTCGGCAGCTCCTACAGGAGATACGAGTTCCCCTGTAGGAGCTGCCGAAGGCTGCGATCTTTTAACAACGATAAAAAAACCCGCACCTCTTTCAAGGCGCGGGTTCTTTCATTGCATCAGTCGATCAACGCTCGAGCAGGATCCGCAGCATGCGACGCAGCGGTTCGGCCGCGCCCCACAGCAACTGGTCGCCGACGGTGAACGCGCCGACGAACTGCGAGCCCATGTTCAGCTTGCGCAGACGGCCAACCGGGATGTTCAGGGTGCCGGTGACCTTGTTCGGGCTCAGCTCCTGAATGCTGGTCTCGCGGCTGTTCGGCACCAGCTTGACCCAAGGGTTGTGCTGGCTGATCAGTCCTTCGATATCGGCGATCGGCACGTCTTTGTTCAGCTTGATGGTCAGCGCCTGGCTATGGCAGCGCATGGCGCCGATGCGCACGCAGATGCCATCGACCGGGATCGGGCTCTTGAAGCGACCGAGGATCTTGTTGGTCTCGGCCTGGGCCTTCCACTCTTCACGGCTTTGACCGTTCGGCAGTTCCTTGTCGATCCACGGGATCAGACTGCCGGCCAGCGGTACGCCGAAGTTTTCGGTCGGGTACGCGTCACTGCGCATGGCTTCGGCCACACGACGGTCGATGTCGAGGATCGCGCTGGCCGGATCGGCCAGTTGATCGGCGACAGCGGCGTGGGTCGCACCCATCTGCTTGATCAGTTCACGCATGTTCTGCGCGCCGGCACCGGAGGCCGCCTGATAGGTCATGGCGCTCATCCATTCCACCAGGCCCGCTTCGAACAGGCCACCGAGGCCCATCAGCATCAGGCTGACGGTGCAGTTGCCGCCGATGTAGTTCTTGGTGCCCGCATCGAGCTGCTGGTCGATGACCTTGCGGTTCACCGGGTCCAGCACGATCACCGCGTCATCCTGCATGCGCAGGCTGGAAGCGGCGTCGATCCAGTAACCCTGCCAGCCGGCTTCGCGCAGCTTGGGGAAGACTTCGCTGGTGTAGTCGCCACCCTGGCAGGTCAGAATCACGTCGAGGGTTTTCAGCTCTTCAATGCTGTAAGCGTCCTTGAGCGGAGCAATGTCCTTGCCCACGGACGGGCCTTGGCCACCGACATTGGAAGTGGTGAAAAACACCGGCTCGATAAGATCGAAATCCTGCTCTTCCAGCATCCGCTGCATGAGCACGGAACCGACCATACCGCGCCAACCGATCAGACCTACACGTTTCATCGCAACTACACCTTCTTGAAATGTGGGCCGCTGCCTTGTCTTGAATTTGGCAGCGGGCCCGAGAGATTACAGATTCCGCAGCGCGGCGACTACTGCGTCACCCATTTCCTGCGTACCGACTTTAATGCAACCGGCCGACCAGATGTCACCCGTGCGCAAGCCCTGATCGAGCACCAGGCTCACGGCTTTCTCGATGGCGTCGGCGGCAGCCTGCTGATTGAAGCTGTAACGCAGCATCATCGACACCGACAAAATGGTCGCCAGCGGGTTGGCAATGCCCTTGCCCGCGATGTCCGGCGCCGAACCGTGGCACGGCTCGTACATGCCTTTGTTGTTGGTGTCCAGGGACGCCGACGGCAGCATGCCGATGGAACCGGTGAGCATCGAAGCCTGGTCGGACAGGATGTCGCCGAACATGTTGTCGGTGACGATCACGTCGAACTGCTTCGGTGCCCGCACCAGTTGCATGGCGGCGTTGTCGACGTACATGTGGCTCAGTTCGACTTCAGGATAATCCTTGGCCACTTGCTCGACCACTTCACGCCACAATTGGCTGGACGCCAGTACGTTGGCCTTGTCCACCGAGCACAGCTTCTTGCCGCGGACCATAGCCATGTCGAAGCCGACACGGGCGATGCGGCGGATTTCGCTTTCGCTGTACGGCAGGGTGTCGTAGGACTGACGCTCGCCGTTTTCCAGGGTACGGGTACCACGTGGTGCGCCGAAGTAGATGCCGCCGGTCAGTTCGCGAACGATCAGGATGTCCAGCCCGGAGACGATTTCCGGCTTCAGGCTGGAAGCCTCGGCCAGTTGCGGGTACAGGATCGCCGGGCGCAGGTTGCCGAACAGGCCCAGTTGCGCGCGGATTTTCAACAGGCCGCGCTCAGGGCGGATGTCACGCTCGATGGTGTCCCATTTCGGGCCGCCAACGGCGCCCAGCAACACGGCATCGGCTGCACGGGCACGTTCCAGGGTTTCATCGGCCAAAGGCACGCCGTGCTTGTCGATGGCCGCGCCACCGATCACGTCGTGGCTCAGCTCGAAGCCCAAAGAGAACTTGTCGCTGGCCAGCTCCAGCACCTTGACCGCTTCGGCCATGATTTCCGGGCCAATACCGTCACCTGGGAGAATCAGAATCTGCTTGCTCATGCTTTCCTCATGTCATCAGTCGGTGCACCCTTGGGCGCTCCCGGAAAAATTCTATCGCTCGACACCTATCGTTCTACAAACAGCACCAGCACATCGGTACTGAACGAACCATCGGCCTCAATCTCAAAATATTCGCGCACTTCGTTGCCCATGGACTGCTGCAACTGGCGGATCGCCGCGCGCATCACTTCAGGGGTGCGCATGCGCTCGACCCAGCTGTTGTACTCCAGGCGCAAGCGTTGACGGGTGGTACTGCGGGTGTGCAACCCCGCCTCACTGACCTGGCGCAGCCACTCACCGGCGGAATAATCGCGCACATGGCTGGTGTCGCGCAGCACTTCGACGCTTTGCAGGTAAGTGTCGAACAACGGACTGCCCGGTGACAACACGTCGACAAATGCCGCCACGCCACCCGGTTTCAACACCCGGCGCACTTCCCGCAGGGCCACGCCCAGATCGCTCCAATGGTGCGCCGAATAGCGGCTGAAGACGAAATCGAATTCGCCATCGGCGAACGGCAGGCGCTCGGCGGCACCGTTGACCGTGGTCACGTTGCTCAAACCACGCTCGGCAGCGGCAGCCGTCACCACATCGAGCATCTGTTGCGACAGGTCGTAGGCCACGACTTCCTTGACCAGCGGCGCTACGTGGAAACTCACGTGACCGGCGCCACAACCCAGGTCCAGGACCCGGGCATTGCCCTGCCCCGCCAGTTCAGCCTGTAGCAGCGCGAATTCGGTGCCTTGAGCGTGGACGGCGCTGCTCAGGTAGGCCGAGGCCTGTTCACCGAATTGCTTTTGGACTACCTGGCTGTGCTGGGCGGTGCTGGTCATGGGGACTTCCTTTTTGGGGTGAGTCTTTGGGTGTTTGGGCTGCCGCCTTCGCGAGCAGGCTCGCTCCCACATTGGACTTTCAGTGTTTACAAAGTCCCTGTGGGAGCGAGCCTGCTCGCGAAGAGGCCAGCCCTGCCTACATCAATTTCTGCTCAATCACGCATCGCGAAACAGCCACGGCTGGCTCGCACGGTGCTTGGCTTCAAACGTTGCAATCGCATCGCCGTCCTGCAAGGTCAGGCCGATGTCGTCCAGGCCGTTCAACAGGCAATGCTTGCGGAACGCATCGATTTCAAAGCTCAACACCTTGCCGTCAGGGCGGGTCACGGTCTGGGCTTGCAGATCGACCTGCAACTGGTAGCCAGGATTGGCCTCGACCTGCTGGAACAGTTCGTCGACTTCGGCATCGCTCAAGATGATGGGCAGCAAGCCGTTCTTGAAGCTGTTGTTGAAGAAGATGTCGGCATAGCTCGGCGCGATGATGCTGCGGAAACCGTACTCTTCCAGCGCCCACGGCGCGTGTTCACGACTGGAGCCGCAACCGAAGTTCTCACGGGCCAGCAACACGCTGGCGCCCTGGTAACGCTCGGCATTGAGGACGAAGTCCTTGTTGAGCGGACGCTTGGAGTTGTCCTGGTACGGCTGCCCCACATCCAGGTAACGCCATTCGTCGAACAGGTTCGGGCCAAAACCGGTGCGCTTGATCGACTTCAAGAACTGCTTCGGAATGATCTGGTCGGTGTCGACGTTGGCACGATCCAAAGGCGCGACAAGTCCAGTGTGCTGGGTAAAAGCTTTCATGCTGCGCTCCTTAGATCAATTCACGGACGTCGACGAAACGACCGTTTACAGCAGCGGCCGCGGCCATGGCCGGGCTGACGAGGTGGGTACGGCCACCGGCGCCCTGACGGCCTTCGAAGTTACGGTTGGAGGTCGAGGCGCAATGCTCGCCACTTTCCAAACGGTCCGGGTTCATCGCCAGGCACATCGAGCAGCCCGGCTCACGCCATTCGAAACCGGCTTCGAGGAAAATCTTGTCCAGGCCTTCCGACTCGGCCTGAGCCTTCACCAGGCCCGAGCCCGGAACGACGATGGCCTGTTTGATGGTCGAGGCCACTTTGCGGCCCTTGGCGATCACCGCGGCGGCGCGCAGGTCTTCGATCCGCGAGTTGGTGCAGGAACCGATAAACACGCGGTCGAGCTGGATGTCGGTGATCGCCTGATTGGCGGTCAAACCCATGTATTTCAAGGCACGGACGATGGAGTCACGCTTGACCAGATCCATTTCCTTCGCAGGATCCGGCACGTTCTGATCTACCGCCAACACCATTTCCGGCGAGGTGCCCCAGCTGACTTGCGGCTTGATCTGGGTCGCGTCCAGCTCGACAACCGTGTCGAACACTGCATCGGCGTCGGACACCAGGTCTTTCCAGGCTTCGACAGCCAGATCCCATTCCGCGCCTTTCGGAGCAAATGGACGACCCTTCACGTAGGCCACGGTCTTTTCGTCAGCCGCTACCAGACCTACGCGAGCACCGGCCTCGATGGACATGTTGCAGATGGTCATGCGGCCTTCGACGGACAGGTCGCGAATCGCGCTACCGGCGAATTCGATGGCGTGGCCGTTACCGCCGGCGGTGCCGATCTTGCCGATCACGGCGAGCACGATGTCCTTGGCGGTCACGCCGAACGGCAATTGGCCTTCGACACGCACCAGCATGTTTTTCATTTTCTTGGCGACCAGGCACTGGGTGGCGAGCACATGCTCGACCTCGGAAGTACCGATACCGTGAGCCAAGGCACCGAATGCGCCGTGAGTCGAGGTGTGGGAGTCGCCGCAGACCACGGTCATGCCCGGCAAGGTAGCGCCCTGCTCCGGGCCGATGACGTGGACGATGCCCTGGCGAACGTCGTTCATCTTGAACTCGACGATGCCGTATTCATCGCAGTTGTCATCGAGGGTCTGGACTTGCAGACGCGAGACCTGGTCAACGATGGCGTCGATGCCGCCCTTGCGCTCCGGCGTGGTCGGTACGTTGTGGTCCGGGGTCGCGATGTTGGCATCGATGCGCCATGGCTTGCGCCCGGCCAGACGCAGGCCTTCGAAGGCTTGCGGCGAGGTCACTTCGTGGATGATGTGACGATCGATGTAGATCAGCGCAGAGCCATCGTCGCGCTGCTTGACCAAATGCGAATCCCAGAGCTTGTCGTAGAGCGTTTTGCCGGCCATCAGACGGTTTCCTCATCAGCTTGTTTCTATGCCCCGGATTTTGAATGACTCAATAACCCCTTGGCTTGTGAGGTCGATCCTATGGGGTTACATTAAATAACTCAAATTCATATTTTTTATGCTTTGGATAACCAACTGGAATACAAACATGGACCTGGCCAACCTCAATGCTTTTATCGCCATTGCCGAGACAGGAAGTTTCTCCGGTGCAGGTGAACGGCTGCACCTGACCCAGCCGGCCATCAGCAAGCGCATCGCCGGACTGGAGCAGCAATTGAAGGTGCGACTGTTCGATCGCCTGGGTCGTGAAGTGGGCCTGACCGAGGCCGGGCGCGCCCTGCTGCCGCGGGCCTATCAGATTCTCAATGTGCTGGATGATACGCGCCGCGCCCTGACCAACCTCACCGGCGAAGTGACCGGCCGTCTGACCCTGGCTACCAGTCACCACATCGGACTGCACCGTCTGCCACCCTTATTAAGGGAGTTCACCCGACGCTACCCGCAAGTGGCGCTGGATATTCAGTTCCTCGATTCGGAAGTGGCCTACGAGGAAATTCTCCATGGCCGCGCCGAACTGGCGGTCATCACCCTCGCACCGGAGCCCCACACATTGGTCAAGGCCACACCGGTGTGGGACGACCCGCTGGATTTCGTGGTCGCCCCGGAGCATTCACTGCTCAACAACGGCAAGGTCAGCCTGGCGGACATCGCCCGACACCCGGCGGTATTCCCCGGCGGCAACACCTTCACCCACCACATCGTGCAACGGCTGTTTGAAGCCCAAGGCCTGACGCCTAACATCGCCATGAGTACCAACTACCTGGAAACCATCAAGATGATGGTCTCGATCGGCCTGGCCTGGAGTGTCTTGCCGCGCACCATGCTCGATGACCAGGTGGCGCGCATACCTTTGCCGGGCATACAGCTCACTCGCCAGCTAGGCTATATCCTGCACACGGAAAGGACGCTGTCGAATGCTGCGCGGGCCTTCATGGCCCTGCTGGACGCTCAACTCGATCTGCCAGGGACTCAAGGCTAACTTGTGCTACTCCTATAGAGCCGCGAATACCTGCAACAAACGCCCAACACCAGCCCAAGGCTTGCCAATGCCGAAATCTGTAGACCGTATTCCGCCGATGCCGCGTATCCAGGCAATTGATCCGAAAAGCTCCGAACAGAGCTGGGAAAGCGCCTCGCAATTGCTGGCCGCGCTCAATGGAGCGCGCCTGGGCGCCTGGTATTGGGACATCGAGCGCGGGCAGATCAGCTGGTCCCGGGGTACGCAGGCGCTGTTCGGCTTCGATCCACGGCAACCGCTGCCCCATGACCTGGAATACCTCGACCTGCTGCCGCCAGAGGATCGTGCCAAAACCGTTCGTGCCTTTCACGCGGTCATTGGCGGTGCGCCACTGGAGCAGGCCATGCACCACCGCATCCGCTGGCCCGACGGCAGCCTGCACTGGCTGGAAATCAGCGGCAGCCTGTTGCCGGACAAGCATGGCCGGCCGCGGATGATCGGCGTGATCCGCGAGATTACTCACCAGCGCCAGCGTGAGCAGGCCTTGAGCAGCTCGGAAAAACGCTTCGCCACCCTGTTTCACCTGTGCCCGAACATGGTTCTGCTGACCCGTCAGGAAGACGGCCTGATTACCGAAGCCAACCAGTATTTCGAAAGCCTGTTCGGTTGGCCGGTGCAAAACGCGATCGGCCGCACCACCCTGGAACTGGGGCTGTGGGTGCATCCCGAGCAACGGGCCGATCTGGTCAAGGCCACTAAAGCCAAAGGCGATGTGGTCAGCATGGAAGTGCAGTTCCGCGCCAGCAACGGCCAGATCCATGACGGCATCCTAAGCGCGCAAAAAGTCGAGCTCGAAGGCCAGCCCTATCTGCTGAGCACCTTCCTCGACACCACCGAACGCAAAGTCGCCGAACATGCCCTCAAGGACAGCCAGGAACGCCTCGACCTGGCCCTGGATTCGGCGCAACTCGGCACCTGGGACTGGCACATTCCCAGCGGCATGCTCTACGGATCGGCACGGGCCGCCCAACTGCACGGCCTGGAAGCCAAACCCTTTCACGAATCCTTCGACGAGTTCTTCGAAGGCGTCCCCGGCGAAGAACGCGACACCATGCGCGACGCCTACCGCAGCCTGCGCGAAGGCCCGGCCGGCAACTATCAATTGACCTACCGCGTGCAATTGCCCGACGGCAGCTCACGCTACCTGGAAAGCCGCGCCCGCCTCTACCGCGATGACAACGGCGTGCCGGTGCGCATGGCCGGCACCTTGCTCGACATCACTGACCAGGTGGAGCGCGAACAACGGCTGGTGGCCTCCGAAGAAAAATTCGCCACGCTGTTCCAGGTCAGCCCCGATCCGATCTGCGTCACCCACCAGGACAGCGGCCAGTTCATCGAAATCAACTCCAGCTTCACCCAGACCTTCGGCTGGAGCACCGCCGATGTGATCGGCCGCAGCGCCGACGAAATCGGCCTGTGGGACGCCTCGGCGAAAAGCCTGCGACGGATCGAACAAGTGATCCGCGAACAAGGCCTGAACAACGTCGCCATTCTCGTCCAGCACAAGGACGGACAGGCCCTGACCTGCGTGATTTCCAGCCGCCAGATCAGCGTCGGCGACCAGCCCTGCATCGTCACCACGCTGCGCGACATCACCCAGCAACAACGCTCGGAAGCGGCGCTCAAGGCCAGTGAAGAGAAATTCGCCAAAGCCTTTCACTCCAGCCCTGACGCCATCACCATCACCGAACGCGACACAGGCCGCTATCTGGAGGTCAACGACGGTTTCTGCCGCCTGACCGGCTACCGCGCCGAGGAAGTGGTGGGCCGCACGGTGTACCAGGTCGGGATCTGGGCGGAAGAGAAACAACGCTCGGCGCTGCTGGCCGAATTGCAGATCAAGGGCCGGGTTCATCACCAGGAAATGCTCGGGCGCAACAAGCGCGGCGAACTGCTCACCGTCGAAGTCTCGGTGGAGCCGATCACCCTCAACGAAACCGCCTGCCTGCTGTTGACCGCGCGGGACGTGAGCCTGCTGAAAAACGCCGAAGCGCAGATTCGCCACCTGGCCTACCACGACCCACTGACCAACTTGCCCAACCGTGCCTTGCTGATGGACCGCCTGAGCCAGCAGATCGCCCTGCTCAAACGGCATAACCTGCGCGGTGCGCTGATGTTCCTCGACCTCGACCACTTCAAGCACATCAACGACTCCCTAGGGCACCCCGTAGGCGATACCGTGCTGAAAATCATCACCGCGCGCCTGGAGGCCAGCGTGCGCATGGAGGACACTGTTGCGCGCCTGGGGGGCGACGAATTCGTGGTGCTGCTCAGCGGTCTCGAAGGTTCGCGCAGCGAGGTCAGCGATCAGGTTCGCGAACTGGCCGACACCATCCGCGAACTGCTGTCCGAACCGATGTTCCTCGACGGCCAGCGCCTGCAAGTGACGCCAAGCATCGGCATTGCGCTGATCCCCGATCACGGCTCGACCCCGACCGACCTGCTCAAGCGCGCCGACATCGCGCTCTATCGCGCCAAGGACTCGGGGCGCAATACCGCGCAGATGTACCACAACACCATGCAGAAGGCCGCGAGCGAACGCCTGCGCATGGAAACCGACTTGCGCCTGGCCCTGTCCCGGGGCGAGTTTCGCGTGCATTACCAACCCCAGGTCGACGCCCGGGGCGACCGCATCGTCGGCGCCGAGGCCCTGGTACGCTGGAATCACCCGGAACTCGGCGCGCAGTCACCCACCGAGTTCATCAAGGTGCTGGAAGACAGCGGACTGATCCTGGAGGTCGGCACCTGGATCCTCGACGAAGCCTGCCAGGCCTTCAAGCAACTGATCGACCGAGGCCTGGTGAACCCGTACAAATTCAGCCTGTGTGTGAACATCAGCCCGCGCCAGTTCCGCCAGAACGATTTCGTTGAACGCGTTGAGAACAGCCTCGCCACTTATGGGCTGCCTTGCACCTTGCTGAAGCTGGAAATCACCGAAGGCATCGTGATCCAGAACCTGGAAGACACCATCAGCAAAATGCGCCGCCTGAAAAAACTCGGTGTGAGCTTCGCCATGGACGACTTCGGCACCGGCTATTCCTCGCTGACCTACCTCAAGCGTCTGCCGGTCGACACCCTGAAAATCGACCAGTCGTTCATCCGCGACGCCACCAGCGACCCGAACGACGCCGAGATCATCCGCGCCATCGTCGCCATGGCCCGCAGCCTGGACTTGAAAGTGATTGCCGAAGGGGTGGAAACAGCGGAGCAGCTTGAGTTCCTGCAAGGGCTGGAATGTCACTTCTACCAAGGGTATTTGCACAGCCCGCCACTGCCGGTGGAAGAATTTCAAAAACTCCTGAAGTGACGCGAACCCTGTAGGAGCTGCCGCAGGCTGCGGCAGCTCCTACAGGGCACAAAAAAGGGCGCCAATGGCGCCCTTTTTTTATTCCCGGACTCAGTGTTGCAGAGCCGGTTTTTGCGCCCCGTTGATCGGGATGCGCTTGGCTTTCGCCTCTTCCGGAATCACCCGAAGCAGGTCGATGCTCAACAGACCGTTGCTCAGGCCGGCAGCCTTGATCTCGATGTGGTCCGCCAGACGGAAGGACAGCTTGAACGCACGTTGCGCAATGCCCTGATACAGATAAGTGACGTCTTCGTTTGCGTCGCGTTTACCGCCACTGATGGTCAGCACACCCTTCTCGACTTCGAGCTCCAGGTCTTCTTCCTGGAAACCAGCCGCTGCGATGACAATACGGTATTGGTCGTCGCCATGTTTTTCCACGTTATAGGGTGGATAGCTGCTGCCTGGCTCATTGCGCAGGGCGGTTTCGAACAGGTCGTTGAAACGGTCGAAACCTACCGAGGAACGGAACAGTGGAGCCATGGAAAATGTAGTAGCCATGATTCAAATCTCCTGAAAACAATCAGCAAGGTTTTTTGTCTCCGCGACCCGAATTCGGCATCGCGTAACCCTTAGATAGGGACCGCTGATTGCATTTCAAGAGCTTATTTTCTGCTTTTTTTTAAAAGAGCTTCAGGCGGCTTCAGCCACCGGCAGCCCCAACAAGCGCGAGACGTTATCCAGTTCGGTCTCACGACGCAGGACGGTGAACAGCTCTACCGCCTCGGGATAATTGCGGGTCAGCATCGCCAGCCATTGCTTCAGGCGACCCGGCGATTGGCGTGGCGTCATCTGCGCCTTGGCCTGCTGCCAGAAGTCCTGGATCAGCGGCAGCAGCTCGTTCCAGGTCATCTCCACGACCTCTTCACCGGCCCGGGCAGCGGCGATCTGCTTCGCCAGATCGGGGCGCGAAACCAGGCCGCGACCGAGCATGATGTCTTCCACGCCACTGATCTCGCGGCAACGACGCCAGTCTTCGACGCTCCAGATATCACCATTGGCGAACACCGGCACCTTGACCACGTCCTGCACCCGCGGAATCCACTCCCAATGCGCCGGCGGCTTGTAGCCATCGACCTTGGTCCGCGCGTGCACCACGATGTGTTCCGCACCGCCTTCGGCCAGGGCCGTGGCACACACCAGCGAACCGTCCGGGCTGTCGAAGCCCAGGCGCATCTTGGCGGTGACCGGAATGTGCGCAGGGACGGCACGACGGACGTGCTCGACGATCTGGTTGAGCAGCTCGGGTTCCTTGAGCAGGACCGCGCCACCACGGGATTTGTTGACGGTCTTGGCCGGGCAGCCGAAGTTCAGGTCGATCACTTCGGAACCCAGCTCGCAAGCCAGCGCGGCATTTTCCGCCAGGCACACCGGATCGGAACCGAGCAGTTGCACACGCAGCGGCACGCCGGAGGCCGTCCGGGCACCGTTGAGCAGCTCCGGGCCGAACTTGTGGAAATAGGCAGGCGTCAGCAACTGGTCGTTGACCCGAATGAACTCGGTCACGCACCAGTCAATACCACCCACGCGGGTCAGCACATCGCGCAGGATGTCGTCGACCAACCCCTCCATGGGCGCCAAAGCAATTTGCATGAAAAACACACTCGAGGAAAAACGTGCGGCAGTTTACTGGGTTTCAGTCATGAAAAGGTAAACCCCTGTGTAGGAGCTGCCGAAGGCTGCGATCTTTTGATCTTGATTTTTTAAGATCAAAAGATCGCAGCCTTCGGCAGCTCCTACAAAGATTGTGTCAGGCTGGGGTGAGTAGCGCCGGGCCATAGCCTTCGATGAACTCCGTCGGCATGCGCTTGGGTTTGCCGGTGGACAGCTCAATGCAGACGAACGTGGTTTGCGCGCGCAGCAACGTTGCATTGTCGCTGGGGCGGATCAGCTGGAAGTGCCGGGTCATCTTCAGGCGCTGGTCCCAATCGACGATCCAGGTCGCCAATTGCAGCTCATCGCCTTCATAGGCCGCTGCCAGGTAATCGATCTCGTGGCGCACCACCGCCATCGCCCGGTCCAGCCGCCGGTATTCGACCAGATCCAGGCCAAGGCGTTGGGAGTGGCGCCAGGCGCAGCGCTCGAGCCAGGTCACGTAGACCGCGTTGTTCGCGTGTCCCAGCCCGTCAATGTCCTCGGCGTCCACTTGCAGATCAATGATAAATGGCGTTTCCCGATCCCAGCCCATGCCCCACTCCCGGTCAGATGATTTCGACCGGGGCAGTGTAACGGAAGCTCAAGCGGATTGGCGTGATTGCAGACTGCGACCGGCCAGCAGTGATAACACGCCATCAATCACTCGGGGGTCGGCCAATACGCGCTGATGACCACCCTCCTTCAAGCGCAGCAGGCGACTGTCGAACCACGCTTCGTGGATCAACTCCGACTCGTTGACCGGGACGAAGTCATCATCTTCGGCGTGAACGATCAGGCCGGGCATATCGAGTTGATAGTGCGCGACATCCAGCATCGCGGCGCGCATGCCGACATCATTCTCCACCTGGCGAATGAACGCCGAGCGAGCCTTCGGCGGCAGCCCCACATAACGGGCGAAACCACGCAGTACGCCGAGAATCCGCGCCGGAGCGGCAATGCTCACCAGGGTTTCTGTGCGCAACCCCAACTGGACCGCGAGCATGGCACTGGCGCCACCCATGGAGTGGCCGATGACCGCTTGCAGCGGGGGCAATTCGGAAGCGGCTTCAAGCATGGCGCGAGCAAACAGCACCACATTCGCCTCCCTGCCCGGTGAGCGGCCGTGGGCCGGACCATCCAGGGCGACAACCGAGTAACCGGCATCGACCAGCGCAGTGATGAGGCTGGCAAACTGCGTCGGCCGACCTTCCCAGCCGTGCATCAGCAGCACGGCCGGCCCCTGCCCCCAACGCAACGCCGACAGGCCAAACCGCAGGGTAATGCGCTCGGATCGCGCCAACAGCGGCAGTTCCCAGTCACGGGGCGGCAGGTCCCGCGGAGTCATGAAGGCCAGTCGCATTTTGCTCGCGACCAGTTTCGGGGCAAACCAGCCCAAGGTGCCATTAACGCCACGAACCCACTTTAACGCGCTCATCGCATTCTCCTCAGGCCGCAGCCTTCAGGGTCAACGCACTGCCGATTTGGCGGCGCGCAGTAATCGATCGGACAACTCTCCCGGCCCCAGCGCCCGCGCCAGAGCCAGCCCACCCACCATCAAGGCCATATCGGCCAGGGCTTTTTCGGTTTCTTCCGGACTGGCCGCCAATTGCGCGACCATCAATTCCACATGCTCATTCAGGGCGACACGAAACGCTTCCGGCAGCCGCCCCAGTTCGCCGACCGATGCCGGGATCGGACAGGCTGATTCGGAGGAGTCACGGTGTTTGCGCGACAGATAGAACGCAGCCACCAGCGCGCGGCGCTCTTCACCGGTCAACTCCGCGTCCATGTCGGCAATCAGGTCGCGGCGGTGACCGAGCAATTGCTTGAACGCCTCGAGCATCATCGCGTCCTTGCTTTCGAAGTGGGCGTAGAAGCCACCGACCGTCAGGCCCGCCGCCCCCATCACTTCGCCCACACTGGGCTCGGCCGGGCCACGCTGAATCAGCGCTGCGCTGGCAGCCTTGAGGATGCGTTCGCGGGTTTGAGCTTTTTTATCGTTCATCGTTGCCTCCGAATATTACGAATGAAATATTATTCTCATAATAAATTTTAGCAAGTCAAGGGCGTGACCGCTGGTCTGAAGAACAGTTTTTTTGGAAATGGAGGAATTTGGCCAAACGCCAGACAAACAAAAGGGCCATTCAATAATTGAATGACCCTTATAAATCCCGCAGAGCGGGTAATCGTGGCGTCCCCTAGGGGACTCGAACCCCTGTTACCGCCGTGAAAGGGCGGTGTCCTAGGCCACTAGACGAAGGGGACACAAACCCTTCTATACAACTGATCAGTGCTGAGAGCTGATCGATTCAAGGCCGGTGTGGCCAGACCTTGAACTGTAAAATTGGTGGAGCTAAGCGGGATCGAACCGCTGACCTCCTGCATGCCATGCAGGCGCTCTCCCAGCTGAGCTATAGCCCCGGATTTTTCGCCTCGCGGCGGAGCGACATCTTGCAACATCGCTTCTGTAAAACTGGCGTCCCCTAGGGGACTCGAACCCCTGTTACCGCCGTGAAAGGGCGGTGTCCTAGGCCACTAGACGAAGGGGACGCAAACCCTTCCATACAACTGATCAACGCTGAGTGTTGATCGCTTCAAGGCCGGTGTGGCCAGGCCTTGAAGTGTAAATTGGTGGAGCTAGACGGGATCGAACCGTCGACCTCTTGCATGCCATGCAAGCGCTCTCCCAGCTGAGCTATAGCCCCTCATCGTTGATGTCATCGCTGAGGACGGGGCGAATCTTAAGGGCGTATCGAAAGCCTGTCAAACTTATTTTTGAAATTTTTCAAAATTTTTTGTCGGCATAACAATCACTTACCGCCCTCCCCCCGGAAATTCGGGAGCTTTACACGCAACACAGACCTGTAGGAGCTGCCGAAGGCTGCGATCTTTCGACGTTGGCCTTTAAAAGATCGCAGCCTTCGGCAGCTCCTACAGGGAATCAGGAGCGTTTAGGCGATAGCGCCCAACAGCTTTTCCCACTCTTTGTTTTCTTTCTTCGACACACCGCCCAGCAGGTCGATGGCCTGGCGCAGACGGAATCGGGTCAGGTCCGGACCGAGGATTTCCATCGCATCGAGCACCGACACCGAGCTCGCCTGGCCGGTGATCGCGGCAAACATCAGCGGCATGGCATCACGCAGCTTCAGCTCCAGGGATTCGACTACAGCCTGAATGGTCGCGGTGATGCTGTCCTTCTCCCACTGACGCAGGCTTTCGAGCTTCCACAGGATCAACTGCATCAGCTGACGGACCTGATCACCCGACAGTTTCTTGGATTCGAACAGCTTGGCATCAGGATTCACGCCACCAGCAAAGAAGAAGCCGGCCAGCGGTGCCACCTGGCTGAAGGTTTCGACCCGACCCTGCACGTGCGGCGCGATCTTCATCATGTATTCGGAGTTGAATGCCCACTTCTGCACGCGCGCGGCGAACTCTTCCACCGGCAGGTCACGCAGCCACTGGCCATTCAGCCAGGACAGCTTCTCGATGTCGAAGATCGGCCCGCCGAGGGACACGCGCTTCAGATCGAAGTGGTCGACCATTTCCTGCAACGAGAACTTCTCGCGCTCGTCCGGCATCGACCAGCCCATGCGGCCCAGGTAGTTGAGCATCGCTTCCGGCATGAAGCCCATGCGCTCGTAGAACGTCACCGAGGTCGGGTTCTTGCGCTTGGACAGCTTGCTTTTGTCCGGGTTACGCAGCAACGGCATGTAGCACAGCTCCGGTTGTTCCCAGCCGAAGTACTCGTAAAGCAGGATCAGCTTCGGTGCCGATGGCAGCCACTCTTCGCCGCGCAATACATGGGTGATGCCCATCAGGTGATCGTCGACCACGTTGGCCAGGAAGTACGTCGGCAGGCCGTCGGTCTTCATCAGGACTTGCATGTCCATGCGGTCCCACGGGATTTCAACGTCGCCACGCAGCATGTCCGGCACCACGCAGACGCCTTCGCTCGGCACCTTCATGCGGATCACATGGGGTTCGCCAGCGGCAAGGCGACGGGCAACTTCTTCCTTGGACAGCAGCAGCGCGCGGCCGTCGTAACGCGGGGTTTCACCGCGAGCCATCTGCTCGGCGCGCATCTGGTCCAGCTCTTCGGCGGTGCAGAAGCACGGGAAGGCGTGCCCCATGTCGACCAGTTGCTGGCAATACTTCTGATAAATATCGCCGCGCTCGCTTTGCCGATACGGACCGTGCGGGCCGCCGACGTCCGGGCCTTCGCTCCAGTCGATCCCCAGCCAGCGCAAGGCGTCGAAAATCTGCTGCTCGGACTCACGGGTCGAACGCAATTGGTCGGTGTCTTCGATCCGCAGGATGAACTCACCGCCGTGCTGCTTGGCAAAGCAGTAGTTGAACAAGGCGATGTAGGCGGTACCTACGTGGGGATCCCCGGTAGGCGATGGCGCGATGCGAGTGCGGACGGTGGTCATGGCATGTCTCGAAAAGAAAAAAAGCGAAGTTCAAACTAGGCGCGAATGGTAACAGGCGACACCCGCCCGGCTCCAGCGAACAGGGCATTTAAGCCAAGGTTGCGTCTGTAACGCCCCTATGACGCGGTGAATGGCCGAATATCCGCCGATGGCATTTACCACTTATCGGCTGTATGCCAGATTTGCCTGCTGATAACTTCCCTTACAATTTCTCGACTACAGTTTGCCTCATGCCTGCCCAACTCAAGCGTCGCCTCTTTACATTCCTGCTGATGGTCCTGTTGATTGCCGGGGGCCTGTTTGCCCATTGGTTCTTCAAGGGGCGCTTTTATGAAAGCACCGACAACGCTTATGTCCAGGGCGAGATCACCCGTGTGTCGAGCCAGTTGGGCGCGCGCATCGATCAGGTGCTGGTGCAGGACAACCAGCATGTCGAGAAAGGCCAGTTGCTGATCAAACTCGAAGGCGACGACTTCCACCTCGCTGTCGATCGCGCCAATGCCGCCCTGGCCACCCGCCAGGCCGAGCGCCTGCAAGCCCAGAGCAAACTGACCCAGCAGGCCAGCCTGATTGCCTCCAGCGAAGCGCAAGTCGCATCCAGCCAGGCCAGCCTGGGCCGCTCGCAGATCGACCTGACCCGCGCCGAGACCTTGCGCAAACCCGGCTATGTCTCGGAAGAGCGGGTGACCACCCTCTCCGCCGAATCCCACATTGCCCGCTCGCAAGTGGCCAAGGCCCAGGCCGACGCACAAAGTCAGCGCCAGCAAGTCAACGCACTGACCGCCGAGATCAAACGCCTCGACGCGCAGATCGCCAACGCAAAAACCGACCTGGCCCAGGCCGAACTGAACCTGACCCGCAGCGAAATCCACGCCCCCATCAGCGGCCTGATCGGCCAGCGTGCCGCCCGCGAAGGCCAATACGTGCAGGCCGGCGCTTACCTGCTGTCGATCGTGCCTGACGAAGACATCTGGATTCAGGCCAACTTCAAGGAAACCCAGATCGGCCACATGCAGCCCGGCCAGAAAGCCGAGCTGACCTTCGACGCCTACAGCGATACGCCGATCGAAGCCCGCGTCGACAGCCTGTTCGCCGCCTCGGGCGCGCAGTTCAGCCTGTTGCCGCCAGACAATGCCACGGGCAACTTCACCAAAGTCGTACAACGGATTCCGGTAAAACTGACCTTCGCCGCCGACAATCCGTTGCGCGGCAAGATTCGTCCGGGCATGTCGGTGACCGCCAAGGTGAACATCAAGGATGCGCCTGAAGGCGTCACCCCCACAGTGAGCAGCAAAGACGCCGCTGACGATGGCCGGTGATCAACTGATCCGTCCGGTCGGCGAACCGACTCGGCGGGACTGGATCGCGGTGATGAGCGTGATGCTCGGCGCCTTCATGGCGGTGCTGGACATCCAGATCACCAATTCCTCGCTCAAGGATATCCAGGGCGCGCTGTCGGCGACCCTGGAGGAAGGTTCGTGGATTTCCACCTCCTACCTGGTGGCGGAGATCATCATGATCCCGCTCACCGCCTGGCTCGTGCAGTTGCTGTCGGCGCGACGCCTGGCGGTGTGGGTGTCCCTCGGCTTTCTCGCGGCCTCCCTGCTCTGCTCCATGGCCTGGAGCCTGGAGAGCATGATCGTGTTCCGCGCCCTGCAGGGGTTTACCGGCGGCGCGCTGATTCCGCTGGCGTTCACCCTGACCCTGATCAAGCTCCCGGAACACCACCGCGCCAAGGGCATGGCCATGTTCGCCATGACCGCCACGTTCGCACCCTCCATCGGCCCGACCCTCGGCGGCTGGCTGACGGAGAACTGGGGCTGGGAATACATCTTCTACATCAACATCCCGCCCGGCCTGATCATGATCGCCGGCCTGATGTACGGCCTGGAGAAGAAAGAAGCGCACTGGGAATTGCTGAAAAGCACCGACTACGCCGGCATTCTCACCCTCGGTGTCGGGCTCGGTTGTCTGCAGGTGTTCCTGGAGGAAGGCCATCGCAAGGACTGGCTGGAATCCAGCCTGATCGTGACCTTGGGCAGCATCGCGCTGGTCAGCCTGATCACCTTTGTCATCGTGCAGTTTTCCAAACCCAATCCGCTGATCAACCTCGGCATCCTCGGCAACCGCAACTTCGGCTTGTCCAGCATTTCCAGCGTCGGCATGGGGGTCGGGTTGTACGGCTCGATCTACCTGCTGCCGCTGTACCTGGCGCAAATCCAGAACTACAACGCCCTGCAGATCGGTGAAGTGATCATGTGGATGGGCGTGCCGCAGCTGTTTCTGATCCCGCTGGTGCCCAAACTGATGAAGTTCGTCTCGCCGAAATGGCTGTGTACATTGGGCTTCGGACTATTCGGGTTGGCGAGCTTCTCTTCGGGCGTGCTGAATCCGGACTTTGCCGGGCCGCAGTTCAATCAGATCCAGATCATCCGCGCCCTGGGCCAGCCGCTGATCATGGTCACCATCTCGCTGATCGCGACTTCCTACATCCTGCCCCAGGATGCAGGGTCGGCATCGAGCCTGTTCAACATCCTGCGCAACCTCGGCGGGGCCATCGGCATCGCCCTGCTCGCCACGCTGCTGGATGCGCGGACCAAGGTTTATTTTGATTACCTGCGTGAGTCCATCGTGCCGAGTAATCCGCAGGTGGCCGAGCGCATTGCCTCGTTGACCGACCGGTTAGGCAGTGAAACGGCGGCATTGGGCAAACTCAGCGAGATCGCGCATCAACAGGCGTCGATCATGGCCTACAACGATGCGTTTCATTTTGTCGGGATTGCGCTGGGGATCAGCATGCTGGCGGTGTTGCTGACCCGGAAATTACCGGCGGGGCTCAAGGCCCGCGAGGCCCATTGATACACCGCAACCTTGTGTAGGAGCTGCCGAAGGCTGCGATCTTTTGATCTTAAAAAATCAAGATCAAAAGATCGCAGCCTTCGGCAGCTCCTACAGGGGGCTCTATACCGCGATCAAGCGCTCGCGCAACTTGGTGATCTCGTCGCGCATCTGTGCCGCGGCTTCGAATTCCAGGTCGCGAGCGAGCTGGTACATCTTCTCCTCCAGCCCCTTGATGCGCTTGGCGATCTCGCCCGGTGAGCGCAATTCGGCTTCGTACTTGGCGTTTTCCTCGGCGGCCTTGGCCATGCCCTTGCGCTTCTTGCTGCGCGAACCGGGCACTGTGGCGCCTTCCATGATGTCGGCGACGTCCTTGAACACGCCTTTGGGCGTGATGCCATTGGCCAGGTTAAAAGCAATCTGCTTGTCGCGACGACGCTCGGTTTCGCCGATCGCCCGCTCCATGGAGCCGGTGATGCGATCGGCATACAGAATCGCCCGGCCATTGAGGTTACGCGCCGCCCGCCCGATGGTCTGGATCAGCGAGCGCTCGGAACGCAGGAAGCCTTCCTTGTCGGCATCGAGGATCGCCACCAGCGACACTTCCGGCATGTCCAGGCCTTCGCGCAACAGGTTGATGCCCACCAGCACATCGAAGGTACCCAGACGCAAGTCGCGGATGATTTCGACCCGCTCCACGGTGTCGATGTCCGAGTGCAGGTAGCGCACGCGCACGCCGTGGTCGGCCAGATAGTCGGTCAAGTCCTCGGCCATGCGCTTGGTCAGCGTCGTGACCAGTACCCGCTCTTCCAGAGCGACACGCTTGGTGATTTCCGACAGCAAGTCGTCGACCTGGGTCAGTGCCGGGCGGATCTCGATTTGCGGGTCCACCAGCCCGGTCGGGCGCACCACCATGTCAATCACGCGCCCGGCGTGCTCGGCTTCATAGTTGCCCGGCGTCGCCGAGACGAAAATCGTCTGCGGGCTGATGCTTTCCCATTCATCGAAACGCATCGGCCGGTTGTCCAGGGCCGAGGGCAGGCGGAAGCCGTATTCGACCAGGGTTTCCTTGCGCGAGCGGTCGCCCTTGTACATGGCGCCCACCTGCGGAACGCTGACGTGGGACTCGTCGATCACCAGCAAAGCATCGGCCGGCAGATAATCGTAAAGGGTTGGTGGCGCCGCGCCGGCTTCGCGACCGGACAGATAGCGCGAGTAGTTTTCGATGCCGTTGCAATAACCCAGTTCGAGGATCATCTCCAGATCGAAACGGGTGCGCTGCTCCAGACGCTGGGCTTCCACCAGCTTGTTGTTGGAGCGCAGGTATTCCAGGCGCTCCTGCAACTCGACCTTGATGCCTTCGACCGCGCCCATCAGGGTTTCCCGGGGCGTGACGTAGTGGCTCTTCGGGTAGAAGGTGAAGCGCGGCAACTTGCGAATGACTTCGCCAGTCAGCGGATCGAATGCCGACAGGCTTTCTACCTCATCGTCGAACAGCTCGATGCGAATCGCTTCGAAATCCGATTCCGCCGGGTGGATATCGATCACATCGCCGCGCACACGGAAGGTCGCCCGGGCGAATTCCATGTCGTTGCGGGTGTATTGCAGGTCGGCCAGGCGCCGCAGCAACTCACGCTGATCGAGCTTGTCGCCGCGATCCACGTGCAACACCATCTTCAGATAGGTTTCCGGGCTGCCCAGACCGTAGATGCAGGACACCGTGGTGACGATGATCGCGTCCTTGCGCTCGAGCAGTGCCTTGGTCGCCGATAGCCGCATCTGCTCGATGTGGTCGTTGATCGAAGCATCTTTCTCGATGAAGGTGTCCGAGGACGGCACGTAGGCTTCGGGTTGGTAGTAGTCGTAGTAGGAAACGAAATACTCCACCGCGTTGTTCGGGAAAAACGCCTTGAACTCGCCGTACAACTGCGCCGCCAGAGTCTTGTTCGGCGCCAGCACCAGCGTCGGGCGCTGCACCTGGGCGATCACGTTGGCGATGCTGAAGGTCTTGCCCGAGCCGGTCACACCGAGCAGCGTCTGGTGCGCCAGCCCGGCCTCGATGCCCTCGACCATCAGGCGGATGGCTTCCGGCTGATCGCCGGCGGGCTCGAAACGGGTGACTAGCTGGAATTCAGACATGAAATACCTCTGGATCACTCTTGCCGGACAAACCGGCACGAACGAGAAAGACCGCAAACGACCGATGTCGCCCGAGGAAAAAACTGGATTGTGCTCAATGTGGAGCCGATTGCCAGCGCTTTCAAGGCAAACGTCCTGCATCACGCAAAACCTTTGCCGAGACCAATCGACTGACGGTCGATAAATAATCGGAAAAACTTGCCTTAAAAGGTCAATCGCCTGTCGCCAGCCATCGCCGATGGCCTCTATACTAGCTCCCCGTTTGTGCACCGCTCTAGTGCATTCGGCTGGAGCGCGACACGTCCCTCCACTCTCCATTCAGAGCCGCCGCAATAATGAGCCTGTTCTCCGCTGTCGAAATGGCACCACGCGATCCAATCCTGGGCCTCAACGAAGCATTCAACGCCGATACCCGTACCAACAAGGTCAACCTGGGGGTCGGTGTTTACTGCAACGAGGAGGGGCGAATTCCACTCCTGCGCGCCGTTGTCGAAGCCGAAACGATCCGCGCCGCTCAACACGTTTCCCGTGGCTACCTGCCAATCGACGGCATCGCCGCCTACGACCAGGCCGTGCAAAAGCTGCTGTTCGGCAATGATTCGCCACTGCTCGCCGCTGGCCGCGTCATCACCACCCAGGCCGTTGGCGGTACTGGCGCTCTGAAAATCGGTGCCGATTTCCTCAAGCAACTGCTGCCGAACGCTGTCGTGGCGATCAGCGACCCGAGCTGGGAAAACCACCGCGCACTGTTCGAAACCGCCGGCTTCCCGGTGCAGAACTACCGCTACTACGACGCCGCGACTCACGACGTGAACCGTACCGGCATGCTGGAAGACCTGAACGCGCTGCCAAACGGCTCGATCATTGTGCTGCACGCCTGCTGCCACAACCCGACCGGCGTGGACCTGAGCCCGGCGGACTGGAAAAACGTCCTGGAAGTCGTTAAAGCCAAAGGCCACGTGCCGTTCCTCGACATGGCGTATCAAGGTTTCGGCGATGGCATCGACGAAGACGCCGCTGCCGTGCGCCTGTTCGCTGAGTCGGGCCTGACTTTCTTTGCCTCCAGCTCATTCTCCAAATCGTTCTCGCTGTACGGCGAGCGCGTGGGTGCCCTGTCGATCGTCAGCGAATCGAAAGAAGAAAGCGCGCGCGTGCTGTCGCAAGTCAAACGCGTGATCCGTACCAACTACTCCAACCCGCCGACCCACGGTGCCAGCGTTGTTGCTGCCGTGCTGAACAGCCCGGAACTGCGCGCCCAGTGGGAAGCCGAACTGGCCGAAATGCGCCTGCGCATTCGGGGCATGCGCACCCAGATGGTCGACCTGCTGGCAAAAAAAGCGCCTCAGCGCGATTTCAGCTTCGTCGGTCGTCAGTGCGGCATGTTCTCCTACTCCGGCTTGAGCGTTGAGCAAGTTCATCGCCTGCGCAACGAGTTCGGCATCTACGCCCTGGACACCGGCCGCATCTGCGTGGCTGCGCTGAACCAGAGCAACATCGAGGTGGTGACGGACGCGATTGTCCAGGTCATCTGATTCAGCCTTGAAATGAAAAACGGGAAGCCTTCGGGCTTCCCGTTTTTTATTCGCTTCAGATAATTTTCAAAGCAACGACCCAGCCCTCTAGACTGCACACATCTACCCTGTAGGAGCCGGCTTGCCGGCGATGGCAGTCTATCGGTCAACATGAATGCCCTTGGCTCTTCGCCGGCAAGCCGGCTCCTACAGGTTTTGTGTATGCCTGAGTATTCTGCGAGAACCCTTTATGAAAAACGATGACCTGCGCGCCGACCGCGATGACCTGGATGACCTGGATCACTTCATCCCCCGCGCCCCGGCCAAACGCGGCAACAACCTGGTAATGCAAGTCGCTGCCGGTGTATTCCTCGGCGGCCTGGCCCTGTGGCTGGTGCAACTGGGCGCCACGATGCTGTATGCCAAACTGATGCTTGGCACCATTACCTTCGGCGGTTAAGCCAGTTCGGTCGCACGCTGGCTGGCAGCGTCGTCGTAGGCGACATACAGCGATTCGGCAACCTGACTCTTGATCGCCTTGGTGCTTTCCAGCCCCAGGACGAAACCTTCGGCCTTGCCACCCGCGCGGTTCAATGCTTCAGCGGTGCCGGCCTGAGTGATGGCGTCGAACAACTTTTCGGCATGGGGGCCGACACCCTTGGGCAGGCTGATCTGAGAGATGCTCATGGGCGCACCCCTTGGTGTCGAGGCGGGAGGGTCAAATGATTCATGGCGCGTACCTTTTCGGCGAATGGCCGGCAGCGCGTGTCACCACTTCCGGGCAGCCATGGTAGACCTCCGGGGCGATCCTGGTAACCGTCAATCGCGGCTAAACCACCGCCCGTCCCGATAATTCGCTCCAATTGTTATTCGATGCTTGACTTCTCTTTTTGAATCAGTAAGATACGCGCCATTCCGCGATAGCTCAGTTGGTAGAGCAAGTGACTGTTAATCACTGGGTCCCTGGTTCGAGTCCAGGTCGTGGAGCCATACAAGGTTCCAGAGAAAGCTTCCAAAATCTCTGAAACTACCGAAAAGCCCGCCTTCTGGCGGGTTTTTTCGTTTTGGCGTTCCGTCGGATTCCGGTGGGTACCAGCCGTTTTAAGGGTAGAGTTTGGGATAAAGGTCAGTTCGATAAAAGGGAGTACCCTTATGTCGCGCACTACTGCTCCACTCTCCGACTCCGCTTGCCGTTCGGCCAAGCCCACAGACCGCGCCTACAAGCTTTTCGACGGCGACGGCCTTTACCTTCTAGTCCAACCCAATGGCCGTAAAGGCTGGCGGCTCCGTTACGTCAAACCTGACGGACGGGAAGGACTGACCTCATTCGGCAACTACCCCATCGTTGGCCTCGCCGATGCGCGCCGCAAGCGCTTGGAGATCAAGCGAATGCTGGCGGATAGCATTGATCCCATAGGAGCCAAGAACCAAGCCAAGACGCAAGCCCTGATCAAAGGCCGCACCTTTGAAAGCGTTGCCCTCGCCTGGCACAGGGAAATGTCAGCCAAGTGGGCACCAGACTATTCCAAGACAGTGATGAGCCGACTCAAAACCCACCTCTTCCCGCTGATCGGCGCCCGCGCCATTGTCGACCTTGATACCCACGACCTTATGCGGCCCCTGGACGCGATTAAGAAGCGCGGAACGATAGACATTGCTTTAAGGGTACAAAACTACCTGCAGAGCATCATGCGCGAGGCAAAGCGCCTCCGCCTTATCACCGTAAACCCTGCTTACGACCTCGTAGGCTCGATCAAAGCCTCGCGAGTCGTCCACCGCCCCGCTTTATCGTTATCGCGCTTGCCTGAATTGCAGGAACGGATCGACACCTATAAAGGCCGCGCACTTACCCGACTGACGGTCTTGCTGTCGCTGCATGTGTTTGTACGCTCCAGCGAACTGCGCTTCGCCCGCTGGAGCGAGTTCGACCTCAAGCGTGGCATCTGGGAAATACCCGACACGCGACCAGCGTTGGAAGGCGTACCCTTTTCCACAAGGGGCACGAAGATGGCAGGCGATATCCATCTTGTACCCTTATCGCCGCAAGCGGTCGCCCTGCTCGAGCAGATCCACGTAATCACTGGCAAATTTGACTTGGTGTTCGCAGGCGATACCAAGTCTTGGAAACCAATGTCCGAAAACACGGTGAACAGCGCGCTTCGGAAAATGGGGTACGACACCAAAACCGAGATCTGCGGGCATGGGTTTCGTTCGATGGCCTGCAGCGCACTGATCGAGTCGGGTTTGTGGACGGACACAGCCATCGAGCGACAGATGAGCCACAAGGAACGCAACAACGTCCGCGCCGCTTACATCCACAAGGCCGAGTTCATCGAGGAACGCAGGCTGATCATGAACTGGTGGAGTCGCTACCTGGAGGCTAATCAGCAGGAGCATGTCAGCCCACGCGAATTCGCCAATCAGACGGGTGCGAACGTCTCCCGACTAAAAGCAAAACGTGGCGCAACTGAGTAAGCGCTCGGTCCTCATATCTCAGTGATCCGTTTGTCCACGCGGGTCCATCCAAACAGGGCTGCAAAGCCGCCCTGTTTGGATGGACCTCACTTAAAAAATCTAAAGCCCACGCAATTGTCTGTGGAAAACCATTGATTTCCATCGGTGGATAATTTCATCCGCAGCCGCAGAACTCCCAACAATTCGAGCCTTGACCCGAATTCCCCACAGGCGTAAAAAAGGTCGGGCAAAGCGCTGTCGTTGACAGCAACCCAGGTAGCCAGAACCTTTAAGGCTACGCCACACCGTGGTGGTTCACCCAAAGTGCGATTAGCGTCCGGCGGCTCGCACGGTCACAGCGATGTGATGGATGCCTACTTTTACCAGTGTGCCCACTGCGGCAACTCATCCCCTTTCATAGCTGCTCTGCAGCAACCTATTCGCTTGGCCATTTCACTGCGCCAACCTGCGCCCGTCTCTTTCTCCCGGAAAGAGACGGGCGCTCCTACCGCTGCTGCAGCCCGCCTAGTACAAGGCTTTGCGGCATTCCCCCTCGTGACAATCGGCATGACAAATACCGAAGTCACCAGCAACAGCGATGCAGATGATGGTGCCGCAGCCCAGGGAATGGACTGCACCTGACTGACAGTCAGGCGCGCCCCGGTCATCGCCTCACTGCCTTCACCCGACTCAGGATCTCGCGGCACCGGTCTCGTCAGCCAGTGCAGCCTCTACCCGCCCACCGGTATCGGTGTTCAGGAGGCCAGATCATGAGATGCCCATGCTCCCGGTCGTAAAGAGCCGCCAGTCCCGCGTTAGTGGACAACCCTCACAGGTCGCAGGGGCCTTGATCCCTGATAACACTCAACATTCTTGGCGGGATGACGTGAGGGAAAGTTTCAACGGTTTGGCTTCGAGAGGAATTTGATCATGGCATTGGTCGGTAGAAGGAATGGGCGGAATTTTGGCTACGGCCGGCAATTGAGCTATGCCGGGCCATAGGCGTTGAAAGACCGGTTTGGCGGCTGGCATTACGGCACGGTCAAAGCGCACAGAGATCGGTGGTAAGCGGTAATCTCTGAAGGTGGGATAGCAGAAACAACTATTGCGCTGAGTTCACTGCACGCTAGGTAAAAATCGCTACGGTCTGGCGTGCCCACAATCCGGCCATGCCTCAAACAACACCGCCTGCAATGACAGGGCTGCAGATAGCCCGTCAAACACAGTTCTTCCCTGGAGCCAGTTGGCCGGAGCCACGAAGGGCGCAGCGGGATCAAACTGCTAAGTAATCTGGGCCAACGAGCTCATATCGATTTTCCTTTTTGAGACGATCCAGGCACGCAGGTATCAAGCAACATGAGTGTTCGCTGCAAGCTCATGCGCGGGCTCAGGCTTGATCTTGAACCAGAGGGCGTACATCGCTGGCAGGAACACCAGGGTCAGCACTGTGCCGGCAAACGTACCGCCAATCAGGGTGTACGCCAGCGTTCCCCAGAACACCGAATGGGTCAGCGGAATGAACGCCAGCATCGCCGCCAACGCCGTGAGAATCACTGGCCGTGCACGCTGCACAGTGGCTTCGACCACTGCGTCATAAGGCGACAGACCGGCTTGCTTATTAGAGTGAATCTGGCCAATGAGGATCAGCGTGTTGCGCATCAGAATCCCTGACAAGGCAATCAATCCCACCAAGGCGTTGATCCCGAACGGCTGCTGGAACAGCAGCAGAATTGGCACCACACCAATCAGGCCCAAAGGCGCGGTGGCGAACACCATCATCATTGCCGACATCGAGCGCACCTGAATGATGATGGTCAGCAACATCAGCGCGATCATGATCGGGAACAACGGCAGCAATGCCTTGTTTGCTTTACCCGACTCCTCGATCGCGCCGGCAAACTCAATGCGGTAGCCCGCCGGCAGCTTTTCGATGATGGGTTGCAACTGCGTTATCAAGGCGTTGGAGACATCGGGAGGCTGAAGACCTTCAGCCACGTCACCGCGCACGGTGATGGTCGGCGTCCGATCACGACGCCGCAGGATGGGCTCCTCCATGCGCACATCCACCGCCCCTACCTGGGACAGCGACACACGCTGGCCTTGGACGCCGGTCAGCGTGAAGGCGGCAATTTTCGACGGATCCAGACGGGTTTCACCCGCCGAGCGAGCCACCACCTGAACCGAACGAATGTCCTCACGCACCTCGGTGACAGGCACCCCCGTAAGCAGGAATTGCAGCTGTTGCGCGACATCGGTCGAGGTCAAGCCGAATGCTTGCAGGCGATCCTGATCCAGCGTGAGATGAAGTGCCGGTGCGCGCTCGCCCAAGTCGGTGTTGACGGTCCTCATCAGGGGGCTGACGCTCATGACCGCACGCACCTGCGCGGCGATATCTCGTAACACCGTGGGGTCGGCGCCCATCACCCGAAAGGCCACCGGATACGGTGAATAAGGACCAAATACCAACTGCGTCACCCGCACCCGAGCTTCAGGCGCCAAGCCATCGGCCGCCGCTTGTCTGAGGCGGAGCTTGAGCGCCTCACGCTCTTGCTGATTCGCGGTCAGGACGACGATTTTTGCGAAGGATGGATCGGGTAGTTCAGGGGCCATCGCCAAGTAGAAGCGCGGCGCGCCCTGGCCAATGTAAGCAGTGACGATCTTGGCCTCCGGCTGCTGAGCCAACCACGCCTCGACCTTGGCCGCCGCCACATCAGTCTGTTCGATAGAGGTGCCGTAAGGCATCTGCACCTCAACCAGCACCTCAGGTCGGTCGGACGTAGGGAAGAACTGCTTGTTGACCACGCCCATGCCCAAAATCGCAACAACAAACAAGCCCACGACGGATGTCGCCACCAGGCCTTTGCGGCGGATCACACTGCCCAGCAGGCGCCTGAAACGCTGGTAGTTCGGTGTACCGTAAATCGCCGTATGCCCGCCTTCAGGCACCTTGATCTGCGGCAGCAGTTTGACGCCCAGGTAAGGTGTAAACACCACGGCCACCACCCAGGAAGTGATCAGCGCGATGCCAACGATCCAGAACATGTTCGCGGTGTACTCACCAGCGGTCGACTTGGCAAAACCGTTGGGCATAAAGCCGATCGCCGTCACCAACGTTCCCGACAACATCGGCGCGGCCGTGTGGCTCCAGGCATAAGCGGAGGCCTTGATTCGGTCGTAGCCCTCCTCCATCTTCACCACCATCATTTCAATGGCAATGATTGCATCGTCCACCAGCAGTCCCAGCGACAGAATCAACGAGCCCAGGGTAATTCGATCGAAGTCTTTGCCCGTGGCCGCCATGACAATGAACACGGCCGCCAGGGTCAGCGGCACCGCCGCGGCAACCACAACGCCGACACGCCAGCCCATGCTGAGAAAACACACCAGCAGCACCACGCCCAAGGCAGCAAAAAACTTCACCATGAACTCGTTGACGGAGGCGCCAATATTCACCGCCTGATCCGTGACCTTGGTCAGGCTCATGCCCAAAGGCATCTGCTCGTTGATCGCTGTGGCCTCAGCGTCCAGCGACTTCCCCAAATCCAGGCCGTTCCAGCCGTCGCGCATGACCACGCCGAGCAACAGTGCCGGCTCGCCGTTGTTGCGTACCAGGAACGTCGCGGGGTCCTCATAACCACGCTTGACCTCAGCCACATCGGACAACTTGAGGGTTCTGCCTTGCACCGTCAGTGGGGTATTACGAATCTTCTGCAGGTCATCAAACGCGCCATCCAGGCGGATGAAAACCTGTGGGCCCTTCGCTTCTACCGAACCTGCCGGGGTTATCATGTTTTGCGTGTTCAACGCACTGAAGATGTCTCGTGCGGAAATGCCCAGTGTCGCCAAACGCTCGTAGGACAGCTCGACAAAAATGCGCTCGGCCTGTTCACCGATGATGTTGACCTTCTTCACACCCGCCACATGCAGCAGACGCTGGCGCAAGCTCTCGGCTTCGCGCACCAACAGACGTTGGGGCTCGCCCTTGGCCTTGAGCGCATAGAGCGCGAAGGTGACATCGGAATACTCATCATTGACCATCGGGCCGATCACCCCGGACGGCAACCCCTTCTGCTCATCCAGGATTTTCTTGCGCGCCTGGTAAAACTCCTCCTGGACGGCTGAGGGCGGCGTGCTATCGAGCAGATAAACCGTGGTGAATGCCAAGCCGGGCCGGGTAAAGGTCTCGGTCCGATCGTACCAACGCAGTTCCTGCATGCGTTTTTCCAGCTTTTCTACCACCTGGTCTTGCATCTCCTTGGCCGTCGCCCCAGGCCAGGCAGTGACCACCGTCATTTGTTTAATGGTGAATGCGGGGTCTTCCGCACGCCCCAGTTTGAAGAAGGCGTACAACCCACCCACAGAAATCAGCAGGATCAAAAACAGGGTGATTGAGCGCTCGCGTACGGCCAGCGCCGAAAGATTGAAGCCGCTCATCGACTTACCTCAACCACTGAATTTTGCGGAGCATCGGCGAGTTCAGTCCTGACCTTCTCTCCCTCGCTCAGCAAGTGAGCACCCAATGCGACAACTCGATCACCCACCTGCAGATCCCCCGTCACGCGCACGCTGGCCTCATTATTCAGGCCGCGAACCTTGATCGGGCGCCATGCCACCTGCTCAGCTTCCCCGCCCACCACCCAGACCCCCGGGCCTTTACCAGCGTCGTAGAGGGCCCCCATGGGCACCTGTAATTCCTTGGCATCAGCAACATCCGTGTCAGCGATAACCACTGAGATCGTCGAACCCAGGGTGGCGTTGGAGAGTGCCCCCTCCAGCACATAACGCGCTTCAAACGTTCGGGTCTGTCGGTCGGCAGAGTCGGACAACTGGCGTAAACGCGCTTTACCTGCAGTTTGGTGCTGGCCGTATAGCTCAACCGTCGCCGCCGAGCCCAGCGCAGGACGTAGCGTCTCGGGTAACTGGATCACGGCCTCGCGCTGCCCTGAATGGGCAACGCGTACCACCACCTGCCCTGCGCCAACTACCTGCCCCGGCTCCGCCAAGGTATCCACTACCACCCCGTCAGCATCCGCCAGCAACGTCGAATAACCGGTCGCGTTTTTCGCCACATCAGCCTGGGCCTGGGCAGCGTTGAGTTGGGCTTTCGCCGAGTCGGCAGCTGCTTTGAACCCTGCGTAAGCTGAAGCAGATACCGCTCCGACGGACACCAGATCACGGTAGCGAAGCTCGTCATCGGAGGCCTGCCGAGCTCGGGCCATGGCAGCCAGTACCGCTTCCTGCTGTGCCCGCGCGGTCAGCGTCAGGTCGTTGGCATCGATTCGCATAAGTGGCTGCCCGGGCTTGACACTCTGCCCAGAGTCCACCAAGCGCTCCAAGACTTTCCCAGGCACCCGAAAACCGAGATCGCTCTGAACTCGAGCCGCGACGATACCGGTGAATACCCGTGCCGCAGGTGCTGAGGGTTGAACCACACCAATGCGCACCAAGGGCATCTGGAGACGAGGATCTGCAGGCGTGGCCTCGTTGCAGGCCGTCAGGGCAAACGGCAACAAGCCAATGAAAATGAATGACAGGTAGGGGCGCTGGATCATAGAGACCTCTCAGTAGCGGATGCCCCATGCTTATTCAAGTGACCATTTCTGTCAATAGTCACCTTCTAAGCAAATGAACGTCGCCCTATTGATCAGAGCAACGCAGAAAGGTTAGAGATCCAGTTTTTCAGGCGCGCACGTTGATACGGATGGCAGCGCATCCGTCAGCTGCGGCTTAAGGCATCAGGCTGCGCAGAACAAGATTGGAGATGAGCGAAGGGGCTTCTTCAACAAAATCGAGGTTGTGCTGCAAGAGCAAAGGATTGATGAAGGGACGCAGAGCAAGATGAATCGCTTCTACTGTCTCGTCCAACGGTGTCTTGCGTTCAAACTCACCGAGCTCTCGCCCCTCACGCACGATTTGCAACACGAAGCTCTTGATCTGAGCGTCATAGACTTGTGAGCTGGGCCATCGCTCCGACGCGGCGAACGCTGCGATGTCGTAGAGTTTACGATCGTTAAAGAACAGGCTCACACCTGTAGCGATTAAGGTTTTGACCAATCGCCGAAAACGCTCAGTCGGCGAGATGCCGTCTGCATTGATGGCCTGCTCCACAGCTGCAACGATTTCCGTCAGGCAATTGGTACAGATAGCGTTACCAATCGCCTGCTTGGA
The DNA here is from genome assembly GCF_002934665.1 of Pseudomonas laurylsulfatiphila. Taxonomy (GTDB): domain Bacteria; phylum Pseudomonadota; class Gammaproteobacteria; order Pseudomonadales; family Pseudomonadaceae; genus Aquipseudomonas; species Aquipseudomonas laurylsulfatiphila. The sequence continues at coordinate 296,517 of NZ_NIRS01000004.1, forward strand.
TTCAAAGAACTTGTAGATGTAAGCCTTGGAAAAACCGATGGCCTTGGCTAGGTCAGAAACCGTTGTTTTGCCGTAACCGTACTGACTGAAATGCTCGTTGGCCGCCGCGACAATCTGGTCTCGGATGTCGTGATCGGCTGGGCCACGGGCGCTGGGCGAAGAAACGGATGGCTGATTCATGCGAGCAGCTTACTCATCCCAAAGGTGGTTGACAACTTGTGACCAAATTGTAATATCGTCACCAACCGACCCTTTCGCAGGTATCGCATGCACCCTCCTCCTCGTTTCGCCGTCTTACTGTGTTTGGGTATGGTTGCAGGTTGCGCAGTGGGCCCCGACTACTCAGAACCCAGTGTGGAATTACCCGAGCACTTCTCGGCGCAAACGTCCAAGGCACGACAAGTGGCCGCCGCAAATGCCGATCTCGCCGCTTGGTGGAACGCATTTAATGACCCGGTACTCAGTCAGCTGATAAATCGAGCACTTGAACAGAACCTCGATTTAGCCCAGGCAAGCGCAAGGATCGATCAGGCTCGCGCCGGTTTGGGCGCAGCTAACGCAGCCCTCCTGCCGTCGGCTACCGTCAACGGTCAAGCGGCCCGAGCCCGTCAGTCATTGGAGACTCCGTTGGGCCAAGTGCTGAATTCAGACCCTTCCTATAATCGCTACGGCAGTGCCTATGAGGCGAATTTGAATGCCGGCTGGGAGCTGGATGTGTTTGGCGGGTTGCGCCGAGGTAAAGAAGCCGCCTTCGCCAATTATCAGGCCTCGCAAGCCGGAGCGATTGCCACACGCCTGGCAGTGGTCGCGCAGACAGCCGATCTTTACATCAGCATCCGTGGCCTGCAAGCACGCCTGGAAATTGCCCGGCAGCAAATAGACACACGACAACAACTGCTCACCACCATCGAACACCTCTATGCAAAAGGACTGGCAGCTGAACTGCAGTTGAACCAGACCCAAGGCGCGCTGAATCAAGCGCAGGCTAACGTTCCGGTACTGCAAGCCGGCCTTGACGCGTCAATGAATGCGCTGGATGTCATGTTGGGCAAGGCGCCCGGCACTTATAGCGCGCAGTTGACTAAGCCGGCGCCCATCCCTGATGTGCCAGGCCTCACGGACATGGGGGCTCCGGCCGACCTGCTGCGTCGGCGTCCAGACTTGATCGTTGCTGAGCGCCGTCTTGCGGCATCCAACGCACGCATCGGCGAAGCCATGTCCGAGTACTACCCCAAACTGTCTGTGGGGGCGCTGCTCGGCAGTGCCACCTCGGTATCCAGCGCAAACCTGTTCAGCAACGGCGCCAGTCAGGCTTCGGCGGCACTGGGATTACGCTGGAGGCTGTTCGATTTTGGCCGCATCAACGCTCAAATTGATTTGGCGAAAGGCCAAGAAGCCGAAGCCTTAGCCGCTTACCGCCAGTCCGTTCTGCGGGCCTGCGAAGATGTCGAAAGCGCTTTTTCGGCGCTGATCAACCGCGAGCAACAATCGACACAACTCGCCCAGGGCGAGTCGGCGTATGCGAAAGCCCGAGCGACGTCGTTTGTCGCCTATGAAAAAGGCGTGGTCAGCCTGATCGAAGTACTGGATGCCGATGAACACCTTTTAGCGGCATCTGATGGCAGAGCTCAGGCACAAACTGAATCGGCTCGCGCTGCAGTGGCCACGTTCAAAGCATTGGGAGGTGGCTGGCAGCGAGACGACTCAGATGCTCGCGTTGTCTCAAAAAGAGCGGGAACTCGAATTTTTTTTCCTGATCCAGGGATATCGAAAGAACTCCAATAAAATACGGGCTGGATTAGGATAGTCGTAGGGATATATATACTAAAAAACAGAATAATTTCATTGTAGAACAAATGCTTATTTTTCTGTTCGAGTCCAGGTCGTGGAGCCAGACAGCAACACCGAAAAGCCCCTGAATCGAAAGATCCAGGGGCTTTTTTGTGGCCGATGACTCGCCGGGTTATTCACGCACTCCAACCATCTGGCTCGGCATTCGCTATGGCGCCTCTTTGGTTCGCCAGGCCGAGGCAATTGGCTCAAGGGTTTTGGACAAGCTGACAGCGGCGTCGGTGATCACCTTCAAATTGTCGATCGTGGTCTGTGGAGCAAGATCAAAGAGGCTTACATAGTTGTTAATGTTACGGAGCAACGTATTGGCTTCATGCAAATAATCGACTTTCAAGCCTTCAACCGATTTGACCTGCCGCAAGATATCAACCCTGACATCTCGATCTGCCCGCAGTTTCTGGTACTCATTTTTTTGTTCAAAATAATGCGCGCGCTTAATCCGCAAATCGTCTCGGGCCCTTACCATCTCAGTGTATTTTATATACTCAGAAGCCTGTTCAAGAATCTTGCGCAGCAGTTCCAATCCTTTTTTCACTAGCTCAGCTTGCGGAGCAGATATCTCAAAAGTCTTGAAAAAACTGCCATCCGGAATCAATGGCAACAAGTGATCGATCAGGTTTTTATCATCTATCACACTGATCAAATCATCTAAAACCCTGCATTGCATCTCAATCTCTGCAAGCCGTCTGTCCAGATCACTGAGCGCCTTCACAATATCCTCATCGAATCCGAGCAAAATACTTGAATCACTTTGCCCTTCCCCCAACACTTCGATATCGTCCAAACTATTGACATAAGCATTCACTGCCTGCGCGAGCTCTCGAATCCTCCCCGCATCGGCATTAACACTTTTTATATAATCAGCTTTAAGACCTTCCAGGGTCATCATTTGCAAATCACCCGACAACTCCAGCTCATTGCTCAACCGCTGAAATTCGATCATGAAACTCTTGAAATTTGCCTCCCTCAACATAGGAGTTACAGCCACTGCCATTCCAAAGATATTCGCATGCGCATCATTGAGCGCATGATCAAGTCGCCCCAACTTTGTTTTCAAATAATCGGAAAAATCCAGTTTCAGCTGGGCAACAATCTTATTGATAGCCTTTTTATTAAGCTTCATCAACGAATAATTTGGCATGCGCTGCTCATGAATTATCACTGTACCGTCCATATTCATACCACCCCCTCTTCCTGAAGAATACTCTGCTCATTAAAATCTTTAATCGCCTTCCTCAGGGAACTCAGCAGTGCATCAGCCACAACCTGAACTTCACTCCAAGGGGAAATACCGCGGTTGAAACTCTGCTTAAATCGGATCAGGCTGACGCCATCCTCTATCAGTGAAAATTCAATGGCAGACCTGTCGATCTCAGCCACGACGGAATTCCAAACTAACACCAATGCGTTCGACGCCCTTGCGGCAGCCGCCATGTGAGCGGATAGATTGTCCAGCGACTTGCTATGAGAAAGAATCAACCCAGGCAACTTCTCCTGCCCGTCAATCAGGCTCAACAGCCTCTGCTTTTCCATGGTGAAGCTTTTGAGCTTTTCCAGGGCCTCAAGGAACGCCTTACCTAGGATTGCCTCTTCAGGGCTGGAGAAAAGCGCATTCAAAAGCAGCCCAAGACCATCGACCCCCCCCACAACTTGCATCGCACTATGCTTAACCAACTCCTTGTTTGTCTGATCGATATTTTTTTCAACACGCTCAAGTTCCGCACGAAACATGTCAAGATCAATCGCAAAATCAACGGTATCGAGCTTGGCCACCTTCACACTTATCAATGGAATGAGCTTATCATTCAATATCCTGTTGAAATTTTCGATTTCAACTTTCAATTCCAATGTTGGCTTGCGAGCAACAACTACGCTTTCTTTAAGATCTTCGAACACCAGCCCAAGCTGAGCGTGAACAGCCACATCGTTCTGGTCAAATGCCATGAATGGCGCGCTCTCGACCTCCAGATCATTATATGGCTTAAGGCGATCGACAATAGGCATCTGCTCAATGTCATGGATCAGGTTCTGACTGAACTCAACCAGATCTTTTGCCAACCCGCTCAATCCACTACCGACTTGAACCAATCCTTTTTCTATGGAAGGCCACCCAGCAGCGTGATCTTTTATTTTTACATTCAAATCCTGAATTTCCAACCACCCAAAATTCGGATGTTCAATGACCCCTCCCAGTTTTTTTTCTATCTCGTCGCGCGCAGTCGGCAGCGTTCGACCAAGTCGTACATACTGCTTTATTTCCAACAACTGCTCTGGCGTAACCACTAGTCTTGGTTGATAAACCGACTCCTGGCGCCTCCCTGAAATCATGTCATTCGTAGGTTGAGCGCCATCATTATTGGTCGAATTATAAATTTCGATATCTTCCATGCTTATTCCATATCCAAGTGATCACATTCAATTTCGAGAAAAGCTATCAACTCCTTGAGAGCAGACCTTGAAAACTGTCCGGTAATGGTAGTCATTTAAAAAAAACAGCGAAGCGTAATTCTTCACTTCCGCGCGTAGGAAATCAGACTTTATAGCAGCAACCTTTTATACAAGCCGAAGCAACACATTAATACAAAGAGCATTAAACCAAGACTGCCTTCGAAACTCGGCATACCCAGGCGTTATTCTTATTCCCGTTAACAACAAGCCATACCGATGCACTTCCCGCATACAAAAAAAAGGCCGATCTACCTGGTGGTAAATCGGCCTTGTTCATCAAGCCTTGTTGTCAGACATGCTCACTGCTTTTCGCATGCACCGCGTGTGGCTCGCCATGCCCGTGGTCCACCTCAACCACCGGAATCTCCTTGCCGTCGCAATCGTGCAGCTTACCGTCGCTGAAGTAGTCCCCTTCGCGCAACGCCGCCAGATCCTGATAACGCAGCACCCGCTCAGTACCGGCCGCAAACACCGATTGCTGATCGGAGTTACCGGCAGTGAGGTGGTTGAAGGTCAGGTTCAGCACGATGGCCATGATCGCCGACGAACTGATGCCCGAATGGAAAATGGTCGCGAACCAGCTTGGGAATTGATCGTAGAAGCTCGGTGCCGCGATCGGGATCATGCCGAAGCCGATGGAGGTCGCGACGATGATCAGATTGACGTTGTTGCGGTAGTCGACCTTGGACAAGGTCCGAATGCCGCTGGCCGCGACGGTGCCGAACAGTACGATGCCGGCGCCGCCCAATACCGAGGTCGGCACGGCGGCGATGACCCGGCCCATGAAGGGCAGCAGGCCGAGGAGCACCAGGAACAGACCGCCAGTGGCCACCACGTAGCGGCTCTTGATGCCGGTGACCGCCACCAGACCGACGTTCTGGGCAAAGGCGCTCTGGGTGAAAGATCCGAAGATCGGCGCGAACATGCTCGACAGCATGTCGGCGCGCAGGCCGTTGCCCAGACGCTTGGAATCAACCTTGGTGCCGATGATCTCACCGACCGCCAGAATGTCGGCCGAGGTCTCCACCAGCGTCACCATCACCACGATGCACATCGACAGGATCGCCGCGAAGTGGAAGGTCGGCATGCCGAAGTGGAAAGGTGTCGGGAAGCCGAACATCGGGCCCTGGGTCACGGACGAGAAATCCGCCATGCCGAGGAACACCGCGATCACCGTACCGACGACCATGGCCAGCAGGATCGACAGACGGGAGATGGTCGCACTGCCGATTTTGCTCAGCAGCAGCACCAGCACCAGCGTCACCGCCGCCAGACCGATATTCGCCATGCTGCCGAAATCCGGTGCGTGACTGTTGCCGCCCATGGCCCAGCGCGCGGCTACCGGCATCAGCGTCAGGCCGATGGTGGTAATCACGATGCCGGTCACCAGCGGCGGGAAGAACTTGGTGATACGCGAGAACACCGGGGTTATCAGCAATCCGATCAGGGACGCCGCTATCACCGCCCCCAACACCGACTGGAACCCGCCCTCCCCGCCACTGCTGACAATCGCCACCATGGTCGCGACGCCGGAGAAGGATACGCCCTGCACCAGCGGCAACTGACAACCAAAAAACGGTAGACCCAGGGTTTGCAGCAGCGTTGCCAGCCCCCCCGCAAACAATGAAGCAGCAATCAACAAACCGATGTCCGCTGGCGAGAGCCCGGCCGCCTGGCCGATGATCAATGGCACCGCGACGATACCGCCATACATGGTCAGAACATGTTGCAGGCCATAAGCCATATTCGCGCCGATCCCTAGGTTTTCGTCCTCGGGTCGTTGGTGTGAAACATGGGGCGTTTTCATGGTAGGGGGTTCCCTGGTTTTTGTTATGCGCACACTGTATGCAAGACATAGGATAAATGTCTATAGAGTTGTATACAACTTATCAGTCACAAAATGGATACTTGTCCATTCCCGCCTGATACCCACCCTCCTGACCCCGCCAAAAACCTTGAAAGACATCCCTCGCTGCCTCCCCCCGGGTGCTGACTAGTCTTTCGAATTCCTGGCGACCATCGGTATGACCAGCCTCTTTTTTATACATATAAAGTATGCATAATTAAGTCATTCGACATTCAGTTCCACAAGGCAAAGAACGCAGCCAACAAACTCAAGCACCAAGGCATCAGCCTCGCAGAGACTGAACCGGTATTCCATGATGAACGAGCGCTGACCATCGAGGACCACCACCATGATGAACAACGCTGGATCACTCTGGGGCTGGATGCCAAAGGCCGTTTGCTGGTCGTCGCGTACACCTACCGCGATCCGAATTTCGTTCGAATCATTTCCGCGCGCATCGCCACCAAAAGCGAGCGCCGTCAGTATCTGGAGACATGACCGATGAAAGACGAATACGACTTCAGTGACGCCAGGCGCGGGGCCGTGGCGCCCGCCAAAGGCAAGACCCGCATTACCATCATGCTCGATGACGCTGTCATCGAAGCGGCCCGCGCACTGGCAGAACACGAGGGGTACGGTTACCAGACGGCGATCAACAATACGTTGCGCCGGGCCCTGCTCAACGAAGGCAAGACGGCAAAACTGAAACAAACCCTCACGCCTGCCGAACTCAAGGGCCTGGAGCAGAAACTGGCAGAGGCCTTGCGCGAAATCCAACGGGTGATGGCGCCGGGTGTTCGGCCCTGAAACGCAAAGGGCCGATCAATCTGACCCGCCCTTTGTGATGTCTGTGATCAGCCCGCTATTGCGGCGCTGCGATCAATCGCTCCAGCGTCTGCGCCAATTGCGCCTGCTCCGGTACGCGAATGCCGAACTCACTGCCCAGCAGGCCAATCAGTTCCTGCACATCCGTCACCTCCCGCCGCTCGCTGTCATGGCCGATCCGGTGAATGGCGAAGCTGCCGTTGTTGAGCGTACGGCGCCAACCCTCCCCGGTGCGCGCCACCATCAATTGCTTGACGAAAGACGACTCGGGGTGGGTCGAGACGTACCAGTTGCCCACAGCAAAATCGATATCTTCCTGGCGTTGCAGGTCGAAGATGTACATCGCTCGCCATTCGCCCGCAACGTTGGCGCGCAGGGTAAAGCCGTCGACGTGCAGGTCGATGCGGTACGGCTCGTGCGGGGTGGATTGTTCGGCGCGGGTATCGAGCAACAGGGGCGAGGTCGGCACCATGCCGCCGAAGCCGACGTCGGTGATGTAGCGCACGTCATTGATGATGACCAGGCTCAGGCGATGGGTCCGGGCCGTCCAGGCACCCTCCGGCTGGCCCATCACCACCCGGCCGCTGATGGCACGGGCGTCGAAACCCAAATCCTGAAGCAAGGCCAGGAACAGATTGTTGAGTTCGTAGCAGTAACCGCCACGGCCATCGTGCAAAACCTTCTGTTCGATGGACGGCAGGTCGATCAGCACCGGTTCCCCAGATAACGTGGTGAGGTTTTCAAACGGGAAAACCCCGGTATGGCGCAGCTGCAGTTGGCGCAAGGTTTCCAGGGTCGGTGCCGGGGGAACATCGAAGCCCAGGCGCCGCAGATACAAAGCATGGTCAGTCAGGCGTGGCTCGCTCATCGTTCAATCCTTTTGCACGCAAGCGGCGGATTGCTCCACCAATGGTCGCTATGTATACGGGATCAGGTATGGCCACCGACAATTGATTTAGCCAATCACTCGCCATGAAAAACTCAGCGCCGCTTGCGCGAACCCAATTGAATCCAGGTCGGCGCATGATCGCTGGCGTGGGGCTCATTGCGCACCCAGGCATCTACACCGGCGTCTTGCAGGTACGGACTCAGGGCCGGGTTGAGCAGCAGATGATCAATGCGCAGACCGGAGTTTTTCTGCCAGTGCTGGCGGAAGTAATCCCAGAACGTATAGAGCCGATCCTGCGGATGCAGGTGCCGCAACGAATCGGTCCAGCCCTGGTCCAGCAACCTCTGGTAGCACTCGCGGCTCTGCGGTTGCAGCAAGGCGTCCTTGAGCCATGAGCGCGGGTTATAGATGTCAAGGTCGGTGGGCACCACGTTGTAGTCACCCGCCAGCACCACCGGATGTTCACTGCCTTGAAGCGCCTGCGCATGACGGATCAGTCGCTCGAACCATGCCAGCTTGTACTCGAATTTCGGCCCCGGCTGCGGGTTGCCGTTGGGTAAATACAGGCAACCCACCAGAACCCCGTGGACCGCGGCTTCCAGATAACGACTGTGGTTGTCGCTGTCATCGCCGGGCAACCCGCGTCGGCTCTCCAGCGGCTGCGCATCCCGCGCCAGGATCGCCACGCCGTTCCATGACGCCTGACCCTGCCAGATGGCGCCGTAGCCGAGCGCTTCAAGATCGGCAGCCGGGAATGCGCTGTCCACTGCCTTCAATTCCTGCAAGCAGGCGATGTCCGGTTTTTCCCGCTCAAGCCAGGCCAGCAGGTTGGGCAGCCGGGCGCGCAGGCCATTGACGTTGAACGTGGCGATCCGCAGCTTCTTCATGACCGGACACTCCTGAGGACGAGGTGCCTGACGTGTGACACCAGCACGTTTCGCAGGTTGCGTCAGCGGTCCCGCGCCACTCGTCAACCGAATCGGCACCCACCACGTGCCCTGTCACACTAACATCAGGTAATGACTCATCCTGGAGAAGACCATGATGAACATAAAAATGACTTCGCTGCTCATGGCCGCATGGTTGTCAGCTACGTCCGTGGCCACCTTTGCGGCGTCCGGCGAGGGTCCTGGCGCGACCGGTACGGCATCCGGCGCCACCCGCAGTTCAACCATGCAGCCAGACAGCAACAGGCCCAGCTCCCTCTCCGGTGACACAGGCCGCAGTCATGGCGCCGGCTCGTCAATGGGCAGCACCGGCGTCAATGGTCCGGGCAGTGGCGCGGGCGGTGGCACCGGTGCGCCCGGTGGCGGAACCGGCGGTGCCGGCGGCGGGACGGGTAGCTGGACAGGCAAAGGCAACCAATGACATGCCGCCATTGGCCGCTTTTTGTCACCTGATGCCTACATCGGCTTGATCGCCGGCGGGCTCCACTTGCCATTCAGCGCCTCGGCTTTCGGGCCATACAAACGCATGGTCAGATTGAATGAGCCTTTGGGCGCCGGCAGCCAGTTGGCCTCCAGATCCTTACCGGGGCTTTCGTTCTGGAAATAGAGGTCCAGCGAGCCATCGGCGTTGTGCTTGAACGGCATCCAGCTACTGACTGCAAAACGGTTGAGTGAGTTGCCGACCTGGAAACCTTGCGGGTCATACAGGGTTATCGACCAGAAGGCGTTCACCGGCGGTGTCTCGCCCTTGCTGAAGTGCAACACGTATTTGTTCGCGCCATCGAGTGGCTTGCCGTTGCTGTCGCCGATGTTCAACGGATAAATCGCATCCTCGGGCAGGTTGGCGCCGAGCCCTACCTGCGAAACGATGGCACGCTTGAGGTAGTAGTTGCCGTAGACGCCCATGGTGTCGGTGTTCATCGACCAGCCATTGACCTTCCGCGCCAGGGTCGGCACTTTCCAGGTCATCAAGGCCTGCGCATCCTGCGGCACCCTTTGCAGCGCCGCCTGGATCTGCGGGTCCAGCGCTTCCATGTTGAACGGCTTGCCGGCTTCGATTCCAAGACGCTTGATCTGCGCCAGCATTGGCTGATCTGTACTGTGCGGCGGGTTCACCTTCAGCAACTCGGCAGCGTAAGTGAAGTAATCGGCCGCCGACATGGAGTCGACCTGAATCTTCGGTGGCGTTTTCATGTCCACTGCCGGGTCAATTTTCACGGTGACGGCTTCTGGCTCCTTGCCCAACCGGGACAACGGCGTCACCGTGTAGCCGGCCTGGATCTTGTGCACCGCCGCGTAATCCGCCGCGCCGTCAGTTTTGGTACGGCCGATGACCCACACAAACGGGGTTGGCGCCGGCAGATGACTCATCCCGGCGGGCACCGTGCCGGTCCACCCCGGCGGCGTCACCAGAAATTGTCCGGCCTCGGTGCCCGTGGTGCGCCAGCCCGGCGAAGCGAACACGTCAGTCCACATATCGAGCATTGGCAGCAGGTAGAAACGCCCGTCGGTATCCGGCGCGGCGATCACCAGCGGCTCCTTGGTCAAATCCAGCCAGGCAATCGAATACAAGGTGTCGAAGTTGGAGCGCACCACCCCTTTGAAATCGGCTGGCGGGTACTGCGGCACACTGACAAACATGTTCATCGGGCCTTTGCCGAATTCCTTGCCCGGCTCGATGTTGGTGAATTGCTTGCGGGTGATATCCATGCTCAGCAGCGGGTAAAAATAGATGTAGGCATCCACGCCTATGGCATGCGCTTCTTCGGCGGTGATTTTCGGTTGCGCTTGGCTGGCCAGCGGGAAAATGGCAGCGGCGGCGACGGTTAGAGCAACGGCTGTCAACGTTTGAGGTAGCAACATGTTGGCGATCGTCCGTACGTGGGGGAGCCTGCCGGGTTCGACAGCGCTAACGGAACTCTAGACGATCAACTCCGACTGACCCGGAAGACGGATCACCGACAGCAAAAGCACCTCAACGGTCTGAGCGCATCAACGCCTCGCCACCACCGGCCATCGACAACGTAGCCACGCGGTTCCGTCCCGAATGCTTGGCTTGATACAGCGCCGCATCTGCCCGCTGGACAAACACGTCCATGCTGTCCCGGCCCGAGGGCACGAACGAATAGCAACCCAGGCTGACCGTCACGTAGCCGTTGGGCGAGCCGGTGTGAGTGATGTTCTTGTCGATGACACTGCGTCGGATCTGCTCGGCAATCGTCATGGCGCCATGGATGTCGGTATCGGGCAGCAGCACTGCAAACTCTTCACCACCGTAACGCACCGCCAGATCGGCCTTGCGGTGGCAGCAACCCTTCAGCGCGCGTGCCACTTCGGCCAGGCAGTGATCCCCCACCACGTGGCCGTAGGTGTCGTTGTAGCGCTTGAAGTAATCGATATCGAGAATGATCAGGCTCAAGGGACTTGCCTGCCGGGCACCGCGCCCGAACTCGATGTCCATCGCCCGTTCGAACAACCGACGGTTGGCCAGGCCGGTCAGGCTGTCATGCGTGGCGATCAGCTCCAGTGCTTCCTGGGCCCTGCGCAAATCCGACTCGACCCGCTCGCCCACACGCACCTGATGGATGAACACCCAACCGAACAACCCCACGCCCAGCAACACCAGGGCAACGATGAGGCTGGAGCGGAACGCCGTGTCGTACCAGCCCGCGAGAATGGATTCCGTGGACGCCGCCGCGGTGACCACCAGTGGATACGCCTCCAGCTGTCGGTAAGCGTACAGGCGCGTCGCACCGTCGATGACGGACGTGAACATCGCATTGCCGGACGTGGCCTGTGGCAGGGACTTCTGGAAAATCTCGCTCTGGGCCAGGGATGCGCCGATCTGCGCCTCCACAAAAGGTCGACGCGCCAATAGCGTGCCATCGGTCAAACCGAGAAACATCGAGCCGTTGTCGTCGAGGCTGAAGCTTTTGAAGAACTGGTCGAAGTACGACATCTTGATACCGGCCAGCAACACGCCCTGGAAATGGCCGTTCCTGTCGTTGACCCGTTTGGAAATCGGGATGATCCACTCGCCGTTTTCCCGACTGCGGATGGCCGGGCCGATATGCGCCACCGACGATACGTTCTGCTGGTGATACTTGAAGTACTCGCGATCCGCGACCCCGGCACCCCGGGGCAGGTTTTCAAACGAGGTCACCACCCACTGGCCCTTCTGGTCGAACAACAGGATGCCGTGCAATTGATCCAGTGCCAACACCCGCCGGGCAAAGGTCTGCTGCAAGCGTGGTCGCATGTCCTGGCCGAAACCGTCGACCTGAATCCAGTCCACCAGGCTGGTCAGCACCAGGTCAGCCTTCATGAAGGTGTCTTCGGCTTGCTGCGCCATCGCCCGCGTCAGGTTCGAAGACGCCACTTGCGCCAGGCTCAGATCATGGCGACGGGACTGTTCCAGTTGCAGGTAGAGCAAGCCGCACAGGCACAGACACACCGTGGCAATGAACAACACCGCGGCCTTGCGCAGCGGTATGCGTTTCAATGCAACGCCAGGGGCGTGGTCCGGGTTGTTAAAGCGCGTGGGCAAACGTTCATCCTGTCGGGGGCAAGGCATGGGCAACGGCCCAAAGCCCTCAGTCTTTGTGGGCCATAGTTTACGGGGTTATCCATGACAAATGGGCAACCACTTGCCCGGCGGTCTCACGCCTGCCCGCTGGTGTTGCAAACATGACCCAGGGCAGCACTGCCTGCGCGTCAACGAGCTACGATTAGACTGACCTCCATACAGGGAATCGACATGAGCAAGGCAGACGAGCTCGCTGCAAAATTGAAACAGACACGGCTTACCGGCGCGGATCAGGCGATCGATGGCTGGCCGGGCCAGGTCTACGAACTGTATCAACGGATAGAGCACTGGCTGCTGCCCTTGACCGAAGCGGGCCTGGTCCTGCGGCGCAACGCCACCCACGTGTTTGAAAGTCATGTCGATGGTGACGCTTACGATTACGCCATCGACCAGTTGGTGATCACCGGCAATGAACGCAGCCTCACCCTTGATCCGGTTGCGCGCTTCACGGCCGATGGCGAGGGGCGCGTCGAGATTCACTCCCCGGGCAATGAGTTCGCCTTGTTGCGCACCGTGGACGAACACGGCGAAACACACTGGTGGCTACAAACGATCGAGCAAGCCACAGCACAGCTGGATGCGGTGGCGCTGACAGAAAGCGATCTGCTTGTAGTGGTGCAACAAGGGTTGGCGCTTTAGGAAGGCTGCCAAAGGGTTCGGGAAACTGTAGAAGCCAGCCTGCTGGCGATGGACTCCAGCGCGCCGCGTTCATCCAGTTCACACGCGGTATCGTTAGCGACCATCGCTGGCAAGCCAGCTCCTACAAAGGACCGTGCCCACACTGAAACTGTAGGAGCCAGCTTGCTGGCGATGGACTCAAGTGCGCCGCGTTCATCCAGTTCACACGCGGTATCGTTAGCGACCATCGCTGGCAAGCCAGCTCCTACAAAGGACCGTGCCCACTCGGGAAAACTGTAGGAGCCAGCCTGCTGGCGATGGACTCGAATGCGCCGCGTTCATCCAGATCACACGCGCTATCGTTAGCGACCATCGCTGGCAAGCCAGCTCCTACAAAGGACTGTGCCCACACTGAAACTGTAGGAGCCAGCCTGCTGGCGATGGACTCGAATGCGCCGCGTTCATCCAGATCACACGCGTTATCGTTAACGACCATCGCTGGCAAGCCAGCTCCTACAAGGGACCGTGTCCACGCTCAAAACCAGTGGAAACCCCAAAAAATGGTGCTCCCGAGGCGCCTTTTCAGTCTTTGGTCACTGTGGGTTCTGCCCCGTCACCACCAGCGGGATCTCTGCCTGACGCAAATCCAGGGGAGGCAATTTCGTCGGCTGACTCAAGCCCTGCAACACCCGGGTGTCGTAATCATAAATGTCCGGCTTGAACGTCACCCGCCCGTCATTGCTCAGGTCCACGGTCCAATAGGCCAGCAGCACCGGCACCTTCACCGGCAGCTGGATATTCTCGGTCCGGCCATTGGCCAACTGCTTTTGAATCCCGGCGCTGTTCCAGCGCACCGGGTCGTTGAACAACAACTCGACCAGTTGCAGCGGGTTTTCCACGCGGATGCAGCCCGAGCTGGTGGCCCGGACTGTCTTGGCAAACAGCTCGCGGTGCGGCGTGTCATGCAGGTAAATCGCGTAGTCGTTGGGGAAGCGGATCACCACCTGCCCCAATGAACTGTCGGGGCCGGCATCCTGACGCAGGTGGATGCCTCGCGGGTTGCTCCAGTCAACGTCCGACGGATCGAGCACATTGCCTTCGCGATCAAGCACGCGAATCCGGTTGGCCGCCAGATAGCCCGGATCGTTCTGGATTTTTGGAATCACGTCCTGCTTGAGGATGGTCGGTGGCACGGTCCAGGTCGGGTTGAACGTGATGTAGGTGATTTCGGCCTGGAACACCGGCGTACTGCGCACCGGCTTGCCGACCTGCACCCGCGAACGCCAGATCGGCAGACCGTCGCGGTACATCGCCACCTTGTAGCCTGCGATATCGACGATCACGAAGGTGCCCTGAAGTTTGTACAACAGCCAGCGGGCGCGCTCCATGTTGACCCGCACCTGATCGATCCGCGCCTCGACCGGCACGTTCAGCGCCGCCAGCGTCGCCGCCCCCGCCACGCCGTCGGCCCCCAGGTATTGCTCGGTCTGATACTTCTTCACCGCGGCAATGACCTTGTCGTCGTAACCGGTTTTTTTCGACAAGTGCGGGTCCAGGTACCCGCCCGCCACCAGGCGCGCACGCAATTGTCCGACCGCCACCCCGTCCATGCCGGGCTTGAGCGATTGACCTTCGGTGACTTTCGGCCAGCCACCCGCATCACGCACCTGGCGCAACCGGGCCAGGCCTTCACGCAAATTGCGGTAAATCTCTTCCTGAGGAGGCGCATCGGCGAATGCACGTGCCACGTCATGGGCATCGAGGGCGGCGAACAGGTTGTTCATGTCCTCGCGGGCACCGCCGCCGGCAGGATCGAAATTCCAGTGAATGTCCAGCCGCGACGGATCGACCTTGCCCCGGCGCAGTTGCAGCAGCGCGGTGATGAAGGTGCGGGTGGCCGCCATGTCGAACATCGCCCGTTGCGCCGTGGAAGGCATGGCGGCCATCAGCGATTCATGGGCCTGGGCCAGTTCAGTGATACGGAAGTCCGCCGGGGTCAGGCCGTCGACCTTGGTGTCTTCGAGGCTCTTGAGTAACTGCAGCACATCACGATCATCCGTCCACGCGGCGCGATAGTTGCGATGCATATAGAAATCCAGCACCACCCGGCTGACGTCCACACGCTGATGGCGCCTTGACGTGAGCAATGGTGGAAACGCCGAGCGCAGCGGTTCCAGCGTTGCCTGAATCGCCTGGCCAACCGCATCGTCGGGCGCCGCGGCATCAATTGTGCTGCTCGCTGCAGATACCGACTCAATCGGCGAAGTTTGCGCAAATGCTGCACCGCCGATCAGAAAGCCCATAAAAAACATGCGGCTTATGACGAATAACCTTGTTAATTGCACCATGGATAATCCTTAATCCCCTGATTCAACGGCGCCAGCTTTGCGCTCGCTGCTAGACTCGAAATTATCATGATGAGACCCGACTATGGCGCTAAACCGCTTTGGCCTTTTATTTGCCATTTTACTGACGTGCCTTTCAGTAACGTCAGCCTACGCCGATTCGCTTGAAAACGCGCTGGTCAAAGCAGCACCAGGCGCCGACGCCAAAGTGATTGCCCTGGCCGTTCGCGCCACCCAATGCAGCCGTGCCCAAGGCGTCGCCCCGGCCCAAAGACTGGCGGTGATCGATTACTCCCTGCCTTCGACCGAACAACGCCTGTGGGTCTTCGACCTTAAACGGCGCAAGTTGCTGTTTCACGAACTGGTCGCCCATGGCCGCAACAGCGGCGAAAACATGGCGACGCTGTTCTCCAACCAGAATGAAAGCCACGCCACCAGCCTCGGTCTGTTCCGTACCCAGCAAAGCTATCTCGGCCAGAACGGTTACTCGCTGCGCATGGAAGGCCTGGAGCCCGGCTTCAACGACAACGCGTTTGACCGGGCCATCGTCATTCACGGCGCACCCTACGTCAGCCCGGTGCTGGCCCGCGCCAATGGCCGGATCGGCCGCAGCCTGGGTTGCCCGGCCGTCAGACCGGCGATTGCCCATCGGCTGATTGATTCGATGAAGGACGGCCAGTTGTTGTTTTCCTACTACCCGGACCAGCGCTGGTTGAAGTCATCCTCCTACATCAACTGCGGCGGCGACACCGTGGCCTCAAGGGAAAAATCCACTTCAACCCAGAAAACGACGTCCAACCTGTCAAAACTGTAATCCCCGCCTCAGCCAGCTGAAAGGCACCGCCCGCTAGCCTCGTCGACAAGTTCAACAGGCTGACGGGCGGAACACACGGCATGCACTCCCACACTTCAAGACGCACCTTCGTCAAAGGCCTGGCCATCGGCGGGCTCTTCGGCGGCCTCGGGTTATGGCGCACGCCGGTCTGGGCGATCAGCAGCCCCGGCGAACCGCAGGTGTTGGCCGGCAATGATTTCGACCTGTTCATCGGCGAATCCCCGGTCAACTTCACCGGCACCCCGCGCACTGCACTGACCATCAACGGTGGCATTCCCGGCCCGCTGCTGCGCTGGCGTGAAGGCGATACAGTGACGCTGCGGGTACGCAACAGACTCAAGGACAGCACCTCCATTCACTGGCACGGCATCTTGCTGCCGGCCAACATGGACGGCGTGCCGGGCCTGAGTTTCAAGGGCATCGAGCCGGGCGGCCTGTACGTCTACCAGTTCACCGTGCGGCAGAACGGCACCTACTGGTATCACAGCCATTCGGGGTTCCAGGAACAATCCGGCGTCTACGGCCCGCTGGTGATCGACGCCAAGGACCCGGAGCCGTTCCAGTACGACCGCGACTACGTGGTGATGCTCAGCGACTGGACCGACGAAGACCCGGTCGACCTGATGAAGACGCTGAAAAAACAGTCCGATTACTACAACTTCAACAAGCGCACCGTGGGCGACTTCATCCACGACGTCAGCGAAAAAGGCTGGGGGCCGACCGTCGCCGATCGCACGATGTGGGCCGAGATGAAGATGAACCCCACCGACCTGGCGGACGTCGGCGGCGCCACTTACACCTACCTGTTGAACGGCCAGGCGCCGGACATGAACTGGACCGGGGTGTTCCGCCCGGGGGAAAAGCTGCGGCTGCGCTTCATCAACGGCTCGGCCATGAGTTACTTCGACGTGCGCATCCCCGGCCTGAAAATGACCGTGGTCGCCGCCGATGGCCTGCACGTCAAACCGGTGAGCGTCGACGAGTTTCGCATTGCCGTGGCGGAAACCTTCGACGTTATCGTCGAACCGACCGAAGCGGCCTACACCCTGTTCGCCCAGGCGATGGATCGCACCGGCTACGCACGCGGCACTCTCGCAGTGAAGGCGGGACTCGTAGCACCGCTGCCAGCACTGGACCCACGCCCTCTGGTGACCATGGATGACATGGGCATGGCCGGCATGGACCACGGCAGCATGGCGGGCATGGATCACAGCAACATGGTCATGGGCGACATGCCCGGCATGCAGTCCCACCCGGCCTCGGAAACCGACAACCCGCTGGTGGACATGCAGGCCATGTCCACCTCAGCGAAACTCGACGACCCCGGCATGGGCCTGCGCAACAACGGCCGCCGCGTGCTCACCTACTCCGACCTGCGCAGCACCTTCGAAGACCCGGACGGCCGCGAGCCTGGCCGCACCCTTGAACTGCACCTGACCGGGCACATGGAAAAATTCGCCTGGTCGTTCAACGGTGTGAAGTTCTCTGATGCAGAGCCCCTGCGCCTCACCTACGGCGAGCGACTGCGGATCGTGCTGGTCAACGACACGATGATGATGCACCCCATCCACCTGCACGGCATGTGGAGCGACCTCGAAGACGAGAACGGCCAGTTCATGGTGCGCAAACACACCATCGACATGCCACCGGGCTCGCGGCGCAGCTATCGGGTCACGGCCGATGCGCTCGGCCGTTGGGCCTATCACTGCCATCTCCTGTACCACATGGAAATGGGCATGTTCCGTGAAGTTCGCGTGGAAGAATGAGGCGCACCCCATGATTCGATTCACCCCGGTTTTTTTCGCACTCGTGACCTCGACGGCGATGGCCGCCAGCGACGGCATGCAAGGCATGGATCACAGCCAGATGGACCATGCCCAGATGCAAGGCATGGATCACAGCCAGATGCAGAGCATGGACGAAGGCCAGATGCAGCCCGCCGCCCCCAGCGAAAGCCGCACGCCTGTCCCGGTGCTGACCGATGCCGATCGCGCGGCGGTGTATGCCGATCCCGCCGGCCACCATGTCCACGACAACACACTCAATTCGTTTTTCCTCGCCGACAAACTGGAGTGGCAGGACGCCAATGACGGCAGCACCCTGGCCTGGGATTTGTCCGGTTGGGTCGGCGGCGACATCGATCGCCTGTGGCTGCGCTCCGAAGGCGAGCGCACCAACGGCGTGACCGAGGACGCGGAAATCCAGGCCCTGTGGGGCCACGCCATTTCCCCGTGGTGGGACGTGGTCAGCGGCGTGCGCCAGGACTTCAAACCCGGCGCCCCGCAAACCTGGGCCGCGTTCGGCATGCAAGGCATGGCGCTGTACAACTTCGAGGCCCAAGCCACGGCCTTCATCGGCGAAGGCGGCCAGAGCGCCGTGCGGCTGGAGGGCGACTACGACATCCTGCTGACCAACCGGCTGATCCTGCAGCCAACCGTCGAGCTCAATGCCTATGGCAAAAACGATCCGCAACGGGGCATCGGCGCGGGGCTGTCCAACACCGAGGCGGGCTTGCGCCTGCGCTACGAAATCCGCCGGGAATTCGCGCCCTACCTCGGCGTGACCTGGAACCGCACCTACGGCAACACCGCCGACTACGCCAGCGACGAAGGCGAGGACCGCAGCGAAACCCGCCTCGTGCTCGGTCTTCGGATGTGGTTCTGAGCAGACTCACCCAAAACCAATAACAACCGCTTCGAGCGGTAAAGGACCTTGCATGCGCATCATCAAACCCACCGCCATCGTCATCGCGTTACTCAGCGGCCTGCTCATGAGCACCCTCGCTCAAGCGCACCCCAAACTGCTCGCCTCCACCCCAGTGGAAGGCGCAGAAGGTGCGCCGCCCGACAAGATCGAACTGCACTTCTCCGAAAACCTCGTCACCCAGTTTTCCGGCGCCAAACTGCTGATGACCGAAATGGCCGGCATGGCCCACGCCCCGATGCCGGTCAAGGCCAAGGTCAGCGGCGGCAGTGATCCGAAAACCATGCTCATTACCCCGACAACAGCCTTGACTGCCGGCACCTACAAGGTCGAATGGCGCGCGGTGTCGTCGGACACCCACCCGATCACCGGCAACGTCACCTTCAAAGTGAAATGATCGATGAGCGACTCGGCCAACGTCGTTCTGCGGTTTGTGTTGTATGTGGATTTGATGCTGTTGTTTGGCGTGGCGCTATTCGGGCTCTACAGCTTTAAAGGACAGGAACGACGATCCGGGACGGTGCTGCCCTTTCGCCGATGGCTGACGGGAACTGCCGGGCTCGGTGCACTGTTGTCCATCGCCGGCATGGTGCTGATGGTCCGCGCCATGAGCGGCGAATCAGACATTGCCGAACTACGCCCTCACCTCGAGATGATGCTGTTCGAGACAGACGTCGGGATGGCCTGGGCCGTGCGGATGATTGCGTTGGCGGTCGCGGGTTTGGCGGTGATGCTAAACCCACGCACCCCCGGCCTCAGCCTGGTGATCGCCAGCACTGCCGGCGGCATCGCCCTCGCCAGCCTGGCCTGGAGCGGGCATGGCGCCATGGACGAAGGCAGCCGTCGTTACTGGCACTTCACGACAGACATCCTGCACCTGCTGGTGGCGGGCGCATGGCTCGGCGCGCTGCTGGCGTTTGCGTTGATGGCGCAACCCCGGGCCCTGCAAACCGAAGCACACATTCGTTTGCTGGCTCATGCCGTCAGGCGATTCGAGCTTGTCGGTGCGCTGGTCGTCGTGATCATCACCGTGACGGGCGTGGTGAACTACCTGTTCATCCTCGGCCCGAGACTCGATGAGGTTTTACTCAGCCACTACGGAATTCTGCTGACGATCAAAGTGCTGCTGTTTACCGGGATGCTGGTGTTGGCGGCGCTGAACCGCTTTCATCTTGGCCCCTTGCTGGAGCGGTCATTGCGCGAGGGCCAGTATCGCGTGGCAGCCCATGCACTTCGGCGCAGCGTGGTAGTGGAAATGGCCGCGGCGGTTTTGATCGTGGGGTTGGTGGCGTGGTTGGGGACGTTGAGCCCGGAAGTGGAATGAGCCATCTTCAGGGGGCGTTGATTTTTCACACCGGTGAAAGTTTCACTACACTCCCCCTTTCAAAACCACTCCAGCACAAAAGCCCGATAACAATGACGAAAATCAAAAGAGCAATGATGCTCGGCGGCTTGCTCGCACTCTCCCTTGGCGCCCAGGCAGAACCTTCGCATCTGGACAGCGTCATGCAACAGGGACAACTGCGCGTTTGCACTACCGGCGACTACAAGCCGTACACCCTCAAGGCCGAGGACGGCACATATTCCGGCATCGACATCGCCATGGCCCACGCCCTGGCCGACAGCCTGGGCGCCAAGGTCGAATGGGTGCCCACCACCTGGAAAACCCTGATGCCCGACATGCTCGCCGGCAAGTGCGACATCGCCATGGGCGGCATCTCGGTCACCCTGGAACGGCAGAAAAAAGCCTTCTTCAGCAACATCCTGGACGTCGACGGCAAAATCCCGCTGGTGCGTTGCGAAGACCAGGCGCTGTACCAGACTGTCGAACAGATCAACCAGCCCTCGGTTCGCCTGGTCGAACCCGCCGGCGGCACCAACGAAGCGTTCGTCCACGCCTACCTGCCCCAGGCGCAATTGCAGCTGCGCGATAACCTGAGCATCTTCCAGGAACTGCTGGATAAAAAGGCTGACGTGATGATCACCGATGCGTCGGAGGCGCTGTATCAGCAGAAGCTCAAACCGGGCCTGTGCGCCGTCAACCCGACGCACTACATGCAATACGGCGAAAAAGCCTACTTGCTGCCCCGTGACGACATCACCTGGAAGCTGTACGTCGATCAGTGGTTGCACCTGGCCAAGGCGACGGGCAACTATCAGAAGATTCGACGGCAGTGGCTGGCGGTGCCTGAGGGCAAATAACGGCATGCCAGGGCGCCTGGCCATGACTTGTTAAATCTCGTTACATACTTGAAACTCCTCTCGCACCGGTAGCAGGCAAGACGCGTTGACAAGCGCACCGAACGATAATCCGGTCGATGCCTCGACCGAGCAGCCCCCTCAAAAAAGGACAGACAATGAGCAGCACGGATGAATTGCAAACCTACAATGTCAGCCCGAAATGGCAGGAACGTTTCGCTTTTTTTGATCAGTACGGCGCCCCCAAAAGCCCCGATTTCAAATTGGGCTTCAAGCAGTTGCCAGCGCGCAAGCGCATCCTGATCAACCTGAACTTCATCGCATTCTTTTTCGGGCCGATCTATTTCTTCGTGCTGGGGCTGTGGAAAAAGAACCTGGCGATCATCGCGATCATCGTTGCCCTGTCCTTCGTCCTGGCATTGATTTTCACCCTGCTGGGTTATGAAGAAGCACCCAAGGCCCTCAACAGCGGCATGAATATCGTCTTTGCACTGATGTACGGATTGAGCGCCAACTACGCCTACTACCTGAAACAGGTAAAAGGCTCGCAAGGCTGGAATCCTTTTGAAGGCTTGAGGTTGGTCTGAGCCTTGCCCGGATAGCAAAACGGTGGAAATCACTCCACCGTTTTGCGTCACCGGTCAATCGTCGTGCAACAACCCCGCGCCATACTCGCCAAAACTATTGCCCAGCGCACTGCCATGGAAATTCATCTGGTTGGTGTTGCTGTGGGTGGGGCCTGGGCCAAAGCCGGCCGGCTGCACCGAGTCAGCCGAATAATCGCGATGGGCACTCACACCCGAACAGGCGCTCAACAGCACGGCACCTGCGATTAGTGAGACCTTGATCAGATTTGCGATCATTTTTTTATTCCTGTGGGTTGAGGCGCGGGGGACATGACCTTTGGCGGTCATCCTATGCCTCGTCCGTGCCAGGCATCATGAAATAATGCGCGGCGACAGCATCGGTTCAGGAACCCTGTGCACCAGGCGATATCTTGCCAGGTACACAGGTATAGAGACCCAGCGACGCACCATCAGGCAATGATGTCTGCGCTGACGAGTGTCGCAACACCGACCAGGGAAATCTCGAACTCCGCAGCCGTGTCGGCATCGGTGCTGCCGGACAGGATGCCGCCAGCGAAGCGTATCTGCCCGGTCGCGTTACTGCTGAAGGCATTCGCCCCGATAAAACTGAAAGCCTCATTGACCGCAGTGGCCACGTTGGCGTCCAGGGTCGACAGGTCGATTTTGTCGCCTTCACTGGTTTTGAAATCCCCAATCACATCGCGCAATGCGCCCAGGCCCATTTCGCTCAAGGCATCGAAGTCGAAGCGATCGGCGCCGAGACTGCCATTGAGCTGGTCAACACCCGCCCCGCCTGTCAGCAGGTCGTTACCGGCACCGCCATTGAGCACATCATTGCCCGCGCCGCCGCTGAGGGTATTGGCCGCCGCATTGCCGGTCAGGGTGTCGTTGAAGTTACTGCCGGTCAGGTTTTCGAAGGCCAGCAGCGTATCGCTGCCTGAGCCGCCCGTGGTCTGGGCGGCAGTCAGGGCCAGGTTGACCGTCACCGCACTGGCGGCAAAGGCATAGGACGCGGTATCGACACCATCGCCGCCATTGAGGATGTTGTTGCCGGCACCGGCAAACAGCGTGTTGTTCAACGCATTGCCGGTACCGTTGGCGGCCGTGGTTGCCAGCAGCCGCAGGTTTTCCACGTTGGCGCCCAGGGTATAACCCGCCAGGGAGCTGTAGACAGAGTCCGTGCCACCGGTGGCGGCGACCGCATTGGTTTCGCTGACCACATCGCCGACGTTATCGACAAAGTAGATGTCCGAACCGTCGCCACCCACCAGTGCGTCGACGCCGGCACCTCCATCGAGGGTGTCATTGCCAGCGCCGCCATTGAGCCCATCATTGCCCGCCCCGCCACTGAGGGTATTGGCACCGGCATTGCCGGTCAGGGTGTCATTGAAATTACTGCCCGCCAGGTTTTCGAAGGCCAGCAGCGTATCGCTGCCTGAGCCGCCCGTGGCCTGGGCGGTGGTGACAGCCAGGCTGGCAATCACCGCACTGGCAGCAAAGGCATAGGACGCGGTATCGACACCATCACCGCCATTGAGGATGTTGTTGCCGGCACCGGCGAAGAGCGTGTTGTTCAATGCATTGCCGGTACCGTTGGCGGCCGTGGATGCCAACAGGCGCAGGTTTTCCACGTTGGCGCCCAGGGTATAGCCGGCCAGGGTGGTACTGACCATATCTGTGCCGCCGGTAGCCGCAACGGCATTGGTTTCACTGACCACATCGCCGACGTTATCGACGATGTAAGTGTCCGAACCGTCGCCACCCACCAGTGTGTCGACGCCGGCCCCTCCATCGAGGGTGTCATTGCCGGCAGCACCATTGAGCCCATCATTGCCCGCGCCGCCACTGAGGGTATTGGCCGCCGCATTGCCGGTCAGGGTGTCGTTGAAATTACTGCCCGCCAGATTTTCAAAGGCCAGCAGCGTATCGCTGCCTGAGCCGCCCGTTGCCTGGGCGGTGGTGACAGCCAGGCTGGCTATCACCGCACTAGCGGCAAAGGCATAGGACGCGGTATCGACCCCGTCGCCACCATTGAGAATGTTGTTGCCGGCCCCGGCGAAGAGCGTGTTGTTCAACGCATTGCCGGTACCGTTGGCAGCCGTGGTTGCCAACAGGCGCAGGTTTTCCACGTTGGCGCCCAGGGTATAGGCGGCCAGGGTGCTACTGACCGTATCCGTGCCACCGGTCGCCGCAACGGCATTGGTTTCACTGACCACATCACCGACGTTATCGACAACGTAAGAGTCCGAACCGTCGCTCCCCACCAGAGTGTCTGCACCGGCGCCGCCATTGAGCACATCATTGCCCGCGCCGCCACTGAGGGTGTTGGCGCCGGCATTGCCGGTCAGGATGTCGTTGAAGTTACTGCCGGTCAGGTTTTCGAAGGCCAGCAGCGTATCGCTGCCCGAACCACCGGTGGCCTGAGCGGTCGTCAGGGCCAGACTGACCGTTACCGCACTGGCGGCAAAGGCATAGGACGCGGTATCCACACCATCGCCGCCATTGAGAATGTTGTTGCCGGCACCGGCAAACAGCGTGTTGTTCAATGCATTGCCGGTACCGTTGGCAGCCGTGGTTGCCAGCAGGCGCAGATTTTCCACGTTGGCGCCGAGGACGTGGTTCGCCAGGGTACTGTTGACCGTATCGATTCCACCGGTAGCCGCAACGGCATTGGTTTCAACGACGACATCGAACAGGTTATCGACGAAGTAGGTGTCGGAGCCGTCGCCGCCGGTCATCCTGTCGATGCCGGCACCACCGTTGAGCGTGTCGTTGCCGGCATCGCCGTTGAGATGATCGTTTGCACTGCCGCCCGTGAGGGTGTCGTCACCCGCACCGGCATCAATGACCACGCTGCCGACACCCGCCCAGGTCAGCACGTTGGCCGTGGCATCGCCCGCCAGGCCGGTCAGTTTGTTGCCGCTGGCATCGAAACGCTGGAAGTAAGTGCCAGAACCTGCGCCGTCCTGGCCGATGGACTCCCACACCACCACATAACCGCCATCAGTCAGCGTGGTCACCCGCGTGATGATCTGATCGCCCGCTACCGTCGTGTTGACACGGGTTTCCGCACCGACCAGAGCGCCACTGGCATTAATACGCTGGGTGAAAACGCCATCGACATCACCCGGGCCATTGCCCACCCAAGTGACCAGGTAGCCACCATCGAACATTACCGAGACGTGAGCCTCTCCCTGAGCACCAGTGGTCGTGGTGTTGACCCGGGTCTGCGGGCCAATCTTGCCGCCAGCGGAGTTATAGAGCTGGGAAAATACGTCTCTTTGTTCCACTCCGGTAACCGTATCAGGGTAAGACTCCCAGACGAGCAGGTAATTGCCGTTGGCCTGCACAGCGACCATATGCTCGGACTGGATATCCACAGAGGGTGTGTTGACCAGGGTTTCCACACCGACCTTGGCGCCAGCCGAGTTGAAGCGCTGGGTGAAGATGCCGTAGTTATCTCCCGGGCCACTCCCCTCCCACACCGCCAGGTAACCACCGTCGGGAACACCAAAAATCTGTGGAAAATCCTGAGGCCCCGCAGTGGTGGTGTTGATGTGAACTTCCCCACCGACCTTGACCCCGCTGGCATTGAAGCGCTGCAGAAAAGACCCGAAGTCGCCAGCGGTTTCCTCTGCCCCCCAAGTCACCACATAACCACCGTCGGCCAGGGCGGTAATTTCAGGGGAATCGCGCAAGCCTGCCATGGTTGTATTGACCACAGTCTCGCCACCGACCTTGGCCCCGCTGGCGCTGTACTGCTGGGTAAAGATGCACTGCAGCCCCCCGGTATTGAGGCCGGACCAGGTCACCACGTAACCGCCGTTAAGCAACCCGACCACCGAAGGCTGACTCTGCTCGCCCGCCAGCGTGGTGTTGACCAGCGTCTCGCCCCCCACCTTGGCACCGCTGGCGTTATAGCGCTGGGTAAAGAGGCCGGTGGCGTCACCCACACCATTGCCTTGCCAGGCAATGACAAAACCACCATCGATCAACCCGTAGATATTGGGATCTCCCTGGTCCCCTGCAGTCGTGGTGTTGATCAGAGTTTCACCAAAATTTGGCATGGCATACCCCTTCTGCAGGATGAACGAGGCGAGAGACGCGGAGATTTGAGAGCCTGAGAATAGATCGGCGACATCAAAATGCCAGCTCGTCTGTCGGGTATGGATCCGATTTATGGGGGATTGGGGGGAAGCAGGGTTTTGCGGAGGGGCGTTGCGGGTGGGGGAAGGGGTCGTTGAAAGGAGCGATTGAGCCAAGTGGTGAGGTGATTGACTCGAACTTTAAGACAGCATGGGAATGAACACCGGTCAGGCGCGCAAGTTGCAAGGTAACGTCGTTTCCGTTTGCGACGCATCCAGACCGGTCGCTCTTTTCACTTCGGTGTTAAGACTTCTTTGGCGTAGGCCTGACAGGCCACCAAGGCGATCAGTTCTTGGTGGCCTTCATCAGAGATGCCGATAATTCGCCGAGCATGCGCCCGGAAAAAATGGGCGCTTGTGAATACATGAACTACGGATCCGGCCTCGATGGCGCTAGCTAACAACGAGGAATCCAGGATCCTCTACCAACGCTCTTGTTCGACAGGTCTTCACACCCCACCAACCGGATCAACATTATCCAGCGCCCGATTCACCAACAACTCCCCCACCACCGCCAACTGCTGAATCGACAACGCCAGACTCCGTGGCGAGCCTTCGAGCTTGCAGGCCAGATCGGTTGTGAGGACGTTCAGCGACGCGAGGGTTTCACAGGCGTGGCACAGCAAGGTTTCGGTGTCGACGTCAGGAAGGATGGTAAAGACGTGACAGATGGGGTCGGCGTGATTGGGGTTGCGCAGGCGTTTACTGACGATGCGATGGCTGGCTTCGGATAGCTGGTCGAGATCAAGTGTGTCGCAAGCTGCTGAAGCAACCGGAGGATCAGGCGTGATTTTTTTCATTGTTGTCGTTCCTAGAATTGAATGAAGGAACTGCCAGCATCACTTCCACATGATGGGGTGGCAGCTGTGCGCAGGTGTGGAAGACCGGGGATCTAGGAACCCGGCGCACCCGAAGGTGCCCCGCGCACAGCCGCCATAATTTAACAGCAGACATGAAAAAAGCGCCTGCCTAAATTCAGGTGGCGCCTGTGCGCCCAGATCTTGTGAAGGGCTTCCACACCCTTGTCGCTGAATGTGCAGCGACGCAAAAAGGCTATCCGGGTGGCTGAGGGAGTGCAATGTGGGCGATGGGGACGTGTGTTGCGGGAAATATCCGATATTTTCGCGCTAAATTAAACAGACCTGATTGCCGGTATTCGGACTCCTGAGCCCCGTCATCCCAATCCTGATAAACTCCCCCTCCTCCCAGCCTCACCGATTCCAGATTGCCAATGTCCGTAACCACCGCTTCACCCGCCCCGCTCTCACGCCGCTTCTCCGTCGCCCCCATGATGGATTGGACCGACCGCCACTGCCGCTTCTTCCTGCGCCTGCTGTCGAAAAACGCCCTGCTCTACACCGAAATGGTCACCACCGGCGCCCTGCTCAACGGCGATCACGAGCGTTTCCTGCGCCACAACGAGGCCGAGCATCCGCTGGCGTTGCAGCTTGGCGGCAGTGTGCCGCTGGACCTGGCGGCGTGTGCGCGCATGGCACAGGAGCATGGTTACGACGAGGTGAACCTGAATGTCGGCTGCCCGAGCGATCGGGTGCAGAACAATATGATCGGTGCGTGCCTGATGGGGCATCCGCAGTTGGTGGCCGATTGTGTGAAGGCGATGCGTGATGCGGTGTCGATTCCGGTGACGGTCAAGCACCGTATCGGTATCAATGGCCGGGACAGTTACGAGGAGTTGTGTGATTTCGTCGGCACGGTGCGGGATGCCGGGTGCACCAGTTTTACCGTGCATGCGCGGATTGCGATTCTGGAGGGGTTGTCGCCGAAGGAGAACCGTGACATTCCGCCCCTGCGCTATGACGTGGCGGCGCGGTTGAAGGCGGATTTTCCTGAACTGGAGATTATCCTCAACGGCGGAATCAAGACGCTGGAGGCCTGCCACGAGCATTTGCAGACGTTCGACGGCGTGATGCTGGGCCGCGAGGCGTATCACAACCCTTATGTGATGGCCGAGGTGGACCAGCAGTTGTTCGGCAGTACGGCGCCGGTGATCACGCGTGCCGAAGCACTGGCGCAGTTGCGGCCGTATATCGCTGCACACATCGATACCGGCGGTTCGATGCACCACATCACGCGGCATGTGTTGGGGCTGGGCACCGGGTTCCCGGGGGCGCGCAAGTTTCGGCAGTTGTTGTCGGTGGATATCCACAAGGCCAAGGAACCCCTGGCCTTGCTGGATCAAGCGGCCGGGTTGCTTGAAGGGCGTTGATGCCCGGTTGTTCTCGCCATTTAAGCCAGGCGGTTCGATCCGCCTGGCTCGCCTGTCAGCTGGCGGTCGCCGCCGTCCAGTTCACCCAACCGAATGCCCAGGTCGCCAGGATCAACAATCCGAACACAATCCGGTACCACGCGAACGCGGCATAACTGTGGTTCGCAATGAACTTGAGCAAGCCGCGCACGGCGATCATGGCGAAAAAGAACGCTGTGACGAAGCCAAGGGCGAAAACCGGCAGGTCGCCGGCCTGGAACAGCTCCCGGTACTTGTAGCCTGAATACACCGCCGCACCAACCATGGTGGGCATCGCCAAGAAGAACGAGTACTCGGTGGCGGCCTTGCGCGATAGACCAAACAGCAACCCGCCGATAATGGTCGATCCGGAACGGGAAGTGCCCGGTATCATCGCCAGGCATTGCGCGAAGCCTACCTTCAGCGCATCCGGCCAGCGCATGTCGTCGACATGGTCGACGTGCACCACGTGATCCCTCTGCTCTGCCCACAACATGACAATGCCCCCCACCACTAATGCCACTGCCACAGTGATCGGATTAAACAGATACTCATGGATCTTATCGGCGAACAATACCCCCAAGACCACTGCCGGAAGAAAACCGATTAATAGATTCAAGGTGAAACGTTGTGCATTGCGTTGGGTCGGTAAGCCGGTAACGATATCGAGAATCTTGCGACGGAACTCCCAGACAACCGCCAGGATCGCGCCCAATTGAATGATGATGTTAAAGGCCATGGCTCGCTCGCCGCCGAAGCTGAGCAAGTCCGCGACAACTATCTGGTGCCCCGTACTTGATATAGGCAAAAATTCCGTCAGACCTTCGACCATCCCTAAAATCAACACTGATATGGTTGTCCAAAGATCCATCAATCCCCCCTCACCAACAAACACCAATGCGTCGACCCCGCTCTAATTCAACGCCAACACGAAAGTAAAGCGCATTAGGCCGATTAACAAAACCCAATGTTATGAAATGTCCATGACCGATACCTCCAACATGAACGTTATACAACAGTTAATATTGGATAGTGCTGAGCCAAACAAAAGCAATAACTCGCATTTAAAACTACAAAGCCCTACAGCCTCATGACACCCAATCAAAAAAATCAAGTAGCGGGAACTTTAGCGACATGCACGGTCGTATTGATGCGAAAACGCGGGACCCTGAGGCAATAGATGGCATAGTGCCATGACCTGCCAGCCCACGAGATTGCCATAGACCACCAGACATCTCGAACCACAAGCGAGCAAACGATCACGTCAGAATGACCGGCAATGTTAAAAAAACGTAACGAGCGCTTGAAAAAACGGTGAAATGTTACCAATTGTCAGTCACAAACAAGAATGAGTGCTTTAACATTCAAATGCCAGCACCCATCCGAGTCAAAGCATGATGCTTACAGGGAAAATAACGACTACAGGCCACAGCGACGCGAAGGAGGAGACAGGTATTCTCACCATTGGGCGAACCCATACGCTAGCTGAGGGCTTTAGGGAATTAGTCGCAAGCCACGTAGGCAAGGATATTGCCGTCGATGCACTGTGCTATAGCAACTCATTCAAAAGAAACAACGATCCTGGTTCATACCGTGCAATTTTTATCGTTATCGACAGCCCTCAAGCGTTTGTTGAAAGCCTCACCGTGGTAGAAAATGTTCGCGCCGAAAATCTGGCGTCAATAATTTTTGTAGCCATCACCGGTAGAGGCACTTACAACAAGATGAAATATTATTTTGCCGGGGCCGACTACTGTATTAATTGCGACACTTTTGCAGACGAAAACACTGACTTACTGTCCGAGTTTTTTGACAGTCCCGAATGGCAAAAAAAGCATAATTTGTTTTTGGACCCCACTCGTATGTGCCTTATTGGCGACTATAAAAAACTGGATGTATCGTTTGCAGAAATGAAAATTCTTGAGGCTTTTTCTCAAACAAAAAACCAAATCTTGAGCCATGATGAAATCGCCAGGATCATGGGGCTGAATATAAATTTTTATGATCCAAGAGCCTTGGAAAAGTCGATCAGTCGCCTTCGCGGAAAAATAAAAGGCATATATGGCATCAACGCCATTCAAAGTATTCGTGGGCATGGATATCGTTTAATCAGGGGTCTGATCTCGACAACCTGATTCTTAGTGTAGAAGGGAGTTTCTGTATTATGAACGCAACAGGGAGCGTGCGACTCTACGGTCACGCAGAGCATTACCTGTCTCGACAATTGATCCTCACTCGGGATGACTGCCCGTTTGGCAGCGAGATCAGAATACATTTTGACGACTCCGCTTCCGCGCCCTGCGCGCCAGAGGCGCATCAGATGAGTGGGATCTACAGTGAAGTACTGATGCAAACCAGGCTGATTGCATTTTCGCTGAAAGATCACAACACCACTAACGGAAGTAAATACTTAAGCCGTAGATTTGTTTGCGTAAGACAGTCAGATCTTGCCAACTCTGCGCTCACAGAAGAGCTGATACAGTCCGGCGATGCTCTGCGCGAATATGGCCAGACACTGGTTATCGCGCTCAATGAACTCCCCCTCTCCGCAGTCAGCTTCGTAGAAAAAAAGAAAATCCTTCGCAACGTATATCTATTGAAAGACCATGGCGTAGAAATCGCGTTTGACGACTACAACATCGACAATCAAAGTATCGAAATCCTTACAACCCTGGATTTATTCGACTATATAAAAATTTCTATTTCCTCTCTAGACTTGAGCCTCAAGCTCAGTGGCAATCCAGAGTTATTCAATCGTCTCCACGAGCGTATGACCATGCTCACTCATAACACAAAAGTCGCTTTTATAGCAGACAGAGTCGAGCACGCTGCCAGTCATATACTGGCACGTGCGCTGCCCTTTAATTACTTCCAAGGGAGTTATTACTCCCCTGCCGACAACCTTTGAATCAACACTCAGACGTGCAACTCAGGAGAGAGCCATGGATAGCAGCACAAACCTCCCTAGAAAATACTTTGTCGTGGTTACTCACAACCCTGCACTAGAACTGGAGCTTGAGGCATTACTGTCCAGCAAGCGATATAACAGTTGCGGTACATCACAGGCAAAGATGTTTTTTGAAGGCGTTGCCCCACCCACTTCTGCCCCAAGGTTGATGGAATTTATTTCCCCGCAGGTGGCCAAAATGGTTCCTCCGGTTATCAAGCATGATACTCAGCGCATCCTTTCGACATTCAAGTCCGAATGGCAAGTTGCCCAATCCGTAACGAAATTTACTCACTTCACATCAACTGCGGACAACGCCAGAGATGACACCAGGGAATACGTCTCCCAGACGGCCAAACCGCACACCCCACTGACTGAAACCTGGCGACTGAGCGATGGCAGCGGCGCGTTGACCAAGGATGGCGTGGAGATTGTCTTGACTGGCCTGGAGGCCACGCTGCTGAAAAAAATGCTGCACCATGAGGATCGCGTGGTCAGCAAGGAGGACCTTATCCGTAGCATTGGCAGAGAACCTGAACATTATCGGGGCCTCGAAATGTGTCTAAGCCGATTACAGGAAAAGTTTAAAAACGCTAGTAACGGCGAACGCCTCTTTCGTGCAGTAAGGAATCGTGGGTACTGCGTGATACAAAAAATCGTACGCGTAAAAATTTAGTCTAAGCCATTCAAATATTCGCCGCGGCAGTGCAATACAACAATAAAAAGCACGCCATTTTATCTACCCGTATCTCCTTCACCACCCGCCCCCCCTATAAAGCTGTGTTAACAAAGTTGAATCCAGACTATTTCTAACGCGCCTCTCGCCCAGACATATCAACAAGATATACAACCCCCCCGTTAAAAGTCGTCAGACAGTGCTCGCGCTAATAAATTAATCTATCCATTGATGACGGCGCCGCCCTTTTGGCGCTTCGTTCGTCAATGCAACGCCATCTAATATGAACAATAACTCTTACTGAATTGATTTTGGCTCTTGTCTGTCGAAACGCGAATGGACGTATTTTGGGGATATCGTATGGTTAACAATCTTCGTATCAATCGAAATACCACCCTCAAAGGATTGACCTTCTGGGGACAGTGGGCGCTTGGCCTAGGCTTTGTTGTTGCCCTATTATTGGTATTGGTTTATTACAAGACGGGGACGGTTGAGTTCTATTATCGAGTCTGTGCAACTCTTACTGTACTAGCATCGGTTCCAGCTTATTCCTGGTGCGGCGTTTATGCAAAGAAGGACAATTACCTGGAGGGTCTGGTAAGACTTCTCATGGGTTGGTCAATGACACTGGCAGCGCTGGCTATTGTCGCCTTCCTCTGCAAGGCCAACGAACTGTTTTCTCGTCAAATCATTCTGGTATGGGCTATCTGCAGCTACATCGGGCAGGCGCTGTTGTACGTCCCGCTGCATGGTTTTTCGAAGTACTACCAACGGGCACTTCAAATTGAACGCAGAACGCTGATTGTGGGTACTGGCGAGCTGGCGCTGGGGCTGGCTAATAAGCTTCGTACCCTCCATCACTTCCCATTGGTAGGCCTGGTAAGTTCCGACACCACTCCTTTGCTGGAGGCAGGTGCGCCACCGGTCGTAGGCCCGCAAGAGGAACTGCTCGAACTGATCAAGACTCATGACATCCGACGCCTGTACATCACGCTACCGCTGAGCGAAGCGGCACAAATCGAAGAAATGTATGTCGACTTGCTGGATGCCAACGTCGATGTTGTCTGGGTCCCGGACTTGAATAGCCTGACGCTGCTCAATCACTCGGTCAGTGATGTGGATGGCATGCCGGCAATCCATTTGATTGAATGCCCGCTGAGCAGCCAACCCACTGCCGCGCTGAGTAAAAGCCTGTTCGATAAAAGCGTGGCTCTGATGGCCATTGTCGCTCTAAGCCCGTTACTGCTGATCATTGGCCTGGCCGTCAAACTCACATCCCAGGGTCCGGTATTTTTCAAACAGGACCGCCACGGCTGGAACGGGAAGGTTATCAAGGTCTGGAAGTTTCGCTCGATGCGCGTGCACGACGATCATGAGGTCAAGCAAGCCAGTCGTAACGACTCGCGGATTACCCCGGTCGGGCGCTTTATCCGTCGCACTTCCATCGATGAGTTGCCGCAGTTGTTCAATGTCTTGCAAGGTCATATGGCGCTGGTCGGGCCACGCCCCCATGCCGTTGCGCACAATGACTACTACTCCGGCAAGATTCTCGCCTACATGGCGCGCCACCGAATCAAACCGGGGATCACCGGGTTGGCTCAAATCAACGGTTGCCGCGGCGAGACCGACACCATCGACAAGATGCAGAAACGCGTCGAGATCGACCTTAAGTACATCAATAACTGGTCGTTGTGGCTGGATGTGAAAATCCTGGTGAAGACGCCGTTCACCTTGCTGTCGAAAGACATTTATTGAGGGTGCACCTGCAGGCTAACCAGGAGAAGCAAGCCATTTGCGCACCGCGTTAGCCTCGTCACTCGTGGCTGGATGTTTCACCAGCCACGCCTGCAACTGCAGCGACAGGTTGTTCTGCTGTCGACTTTCCTGGCGATGTTCATCGCCAACTTCTTTTAAATCTCCGCTCGATACCGTACAGCCTGCTGAGCAAATGCAGGGCAATATCGGCATGCCCGAACTTATCATCAGGCAAGCGCAACGGCGGTAGTTGACCGCAAAAAAGTGGATATCGGGCAATCACGTGACGGCATAAATCTGTTCGCGAGCCGGAACGCCAGCTACGCCATAAAGATGCGGTCCTGACTGGGACCGCTACCTTCCCGGCGCTGCGAAAAAAGCTTAATGCCTACTGAGGGGGGAGCGAAGACGGGAGCAACTAATTTTGTTGCCAGAATGGTATCTGCTCGTTGATTGGCGGGCCGGGACCAACGCGCCGTGTCAATGCTTACTGATATTAACCAGGGGGATGCTGATTCTTTGCTCACGCTGCAGCAGCGTCATCAGGAGCAACACACGCTGCTCTCCCTCCATCGCCAGGAAGATCGCTTCCACATCGACAAAAGGCCCTTCATTGATACGTACCCGCTCGCCACAGGCAAACCGAGCCTCCACAGGGGCTCCGCTATCATGCTCATAAAGTCGGGCGATCAAGTCATCACCTACGGGCAGCGGCTTGCCGCCAAAACTGACAATTCGCAATACACCGCGTGTAGAACGCAAAGGCGCCCAGCTCTCACCTGAGCCGAGCTGGATAAACAGATAACCTGGAAACAGCGATTCGCGCACAGTCCTCATGCGCCCCTGTAAATCACGCTCGCGCTGGTGTGTAGGGCGAAAACAGGTATATCCCTGGTTAATCAGATTGATCTCTGCACGCTCGTCCTGGCTCGCCTTGCACTGAACCAAATACCATGCACTAGCGGTGAGACTCTCAGGCAAGGTCGCTTGAACAGCCGAAGCACTATGGATGGACACAATCAGCCCCTTCTGCGCCAATGCGGTCAAGTAGCTCCATGGATTTACCCCCGACCTTGCGACGGACTTCTCCCAAGGCTGGAAGCGCACCTGAAAAACGGAGTTGGACGATCATGAAAACCTGGCCCTTAAAACAACGCGAAACTTATTGGCAATAAACGAATGCCAGGGAACGCTTTACCCAAGGCGATCGCCTACGCTTACCATCAAACTACACCTCACGGTATTTAACATAGCCAAACACTGAACAATACAAAAAAGTCGAAAAAGTTATAATTCGTCCGATAACACCAAGAAATGTTATTTAACGTGTTATTTAATATCGGGCTTTATATCTGGATATTTTTTTTACTGCATGGCATTCATTAGTGCGTGGCATTTAATGGTTGATGTTGCCGTGGGTTGCCAGTTATGATTTTTAGCGTAGCAACCGTAAAGCACGCTCCAAGTCCAGATTCCAGCAGACCAGAGTCTTAGCAGCGAATAGTTTCATCCAGTACGGTAACTCCTCACGGAAAGAGGCACACACGCAATAGCTGCAAGCCGTCACAAAAGTGCCATTGAAGAAAAACAGAATTTCAGTCTTTCCAATTGCACCATCACCACAAGTGTGGAATTTCCAGGGAGGTTGCCTTGTTTAACAAGATTCTAATCGTTTGCATTGGCAACATTTGCCGAAGCCCTACTGCAGAACATTTGTTGCGAAATGCACTGGGCCGGTCCGACATAGAAGTCAGCTCCGCGGGTCTTGGCGCGCTACAAGACCACCCTATCGAGTCCACCGCCCGGGTCGTACTGGAAGAGCATGGCCATCTGCCAAATGAGCACAAAGCCAATCAACTGACCCCTGCCGCCATCAGCGAATCGGATCTGATCCTAGTGATGGAGCAATCGCACATAGACCGTGTTCTCAAGCTCGCGCCTGCAGCGCGAGGAAAGGTCTTCTTGCTGGGCAAGTGGCAGAACAACCGCGAAATCAGCGACCCCTACCGTCAAGGCAAACCTGCTTTTGTGCATGCATACGCGTTGATTGAAGAAGCAGTAACCGCCTGGGCACGGCGTCTCGCACGCTAAACCACTCCTCGAATACCTGTTAAAAAAGAACCCACTTATGCAGCAAACTCCAGCATTAACCTCACAGGACGATGATGAAATCGACTTGATGGGCCTACTCGGGACACTGGTCGATCATAAATGGTTGATTGCCGGGATCACTGCTGCCTCCATGGTCGTTGGAACGGCCTATGCGGTTTTGGCCAATCCTGTTTACCAGGCAACTGCCTTGATCCAGGTGGAGGCCAAAAAAAATGACATGCTCGGCTTCTCCGATATCAACAGCATGTTGGGTAAAGAGTCACCTTCAGCCACAGAAATTGAATTAATCAAATCACGCGCGATCATCGGCAAGGTTGTCGACAACCTATCGCTCGATATCACTGTCGAGCCAAATCGTTTTCCGGTGATCGGCGACTTTATTGCTCGTCGGTTCAAACCAGACACGGTTAATTCGGTCGCGACGCCATGGCTTGGCATGAACAGTTTTGCCTGGGGTGGTGAAGCCCTGAAAATATTTCAGCTTGAGCTTCCACAAGAGCTTCTAGGTCAGGAACTAACTTTCGTCAGCGGTGAGAGTGGCCACTTCACTTTGCTGGATGAAGACGACAATGTCCTGCTCGAAGGTCAAGTGGGCCAAGCCTACGACCAAGACGGCATCAAACTGCAGGTCGAAGTGTTGCAGGCGAATCCCGGTACAACGTTCAGCATTGTGCGCGACCAGCGGCTGACCAGTATTTTGAAGTACCAAAAGGTACTTGATGTATCAGAGCGCGGTAAAGAATCCGGCATGATCGGATTGGCTCTTGAGAGCGAGAAACCGGCCGAAGCCATTCAAATCCTCAATGAAATCGCCAAGCTCTATGTAAGGCAAAATGTTGAGCGAACGTCGGCCGAAGCTGCTCAAAGCCTGGAGTTTTTAAACGACCAACTGCCTCAGGTCCGTAAAGACCTGGAAAAAGCCGAAAACGCCCTGAACAAGTATCAAATTCGCAGTAAATCCATCGATATCAGCCTGGAAGCCAAAGCCATTCTCGATCAGATCGTGGCGCTTGATACCAGCATCTCCGAACTGAAATTGCAGCAAGCGGAAATGGATCGCAAGTTTACCCGTCAGCATCCCGCCTATCGGGCCTTGCTCAGCCAATTAGGCGAGCTGACAGCCAAGCAGAATGGCTTGGCCAAAAAAGTCGAGGGCCTGCCTTCAACACAGCAAGAACTGCTTAGCCTCACCCGCGATGTAAAAGTCAGCACCGAAATTTATACCCAGCTCCTGAATAAATCCCAGGAACTGGATGTAATGCGTGCCGGCACCGTGGGCAACGTGCGCTTGATCGATACCGCCGACGTGGATCTGCTTAAGCCCGTTAAACCCAAGAAGGCCCTTATCGTACTTATTGCCACCCTGTTCGGGGCTATTCTGGCTGCTGCATTGGTGCTTTTTCGCAAAGCCCTTAATCGTGGGGTGGAAAATCCGGATCAAATTGAACAACTGGGGTTGCCGGTGTATGCATCCATCCCTTTCAGCACACTGCAAAAAAGTGAAGAAAGCAAAACCCTCCGAACTGGCCGAGGCCGCAGTAACAATGTCGCCCCCATACTGGCCAGCAGTCACCCCACCGACCTGGCCATAGAAGGATTGCGCAGCCTGCGCACCAGTCTGCACTTCGCCATGCTCGAAGCCAGCAATAATCGGCTGATGATCTCCGGCCCAAGCCCCAAGGTAGGTAAAACCTTTGTTTCCGCCAACCTCGCCGCAGTCATCGCTCAGACCGGCCAGCGTGTATTGCTGATCGACGTGGATATGCGCAA
This sequence comes from Pseudomonas laurylsulfatiphila, assembly GCF_002934665.1. Lineage (GTDB taxonomy): Bacteria > Pseudomonadota > Gammaproteobacteria > Pseudomonadales > Pseudomonadaceae > Aquipseudomonas > Aquipseudomonas laurylsulfatiphila. Next base: position 333,846 of record NZ_NIRS01000004.1, read on the forward strand.
AGGGTATTTGCATAAAGTATTCGGAACCCCCGCTGAAAACGGGCTTTCAGATTTACTGGTCAAGCGCTGCGACCTGGCAACCGCGATCAATAAAACTGAATTCGAGCACCTTGACGTTATCGGCCGCGGACAAATACCGCCCAACCCTTCAGAACTGCTAATGCACGCGAACTTCAGTGCCTTTCTGGACGAAGTCAGCGCCCAGTACGACCTGGTAATTCTGGATACTCCACCGTTGCTGGCGGTGACGGATGCGGCGATTGTCGGCCGCCAATCGGGCACCAGCTTGATTGTGACGCGCTTTGCGCTTAACCCGGTTCGTGAAATTGAATTGACCATGCGTCGCTTTGCTCAAAATGGCATCGATTTGAAAGGCGCCATTTTCAATGGTGTTGAAAAACGCGCCTCGGCCAAATATGGCTATGCCGATTATGGTTATTACAACTACGAATATAAATCAGAGAAAGCTTAGTTAACTAACTGTTATCTAAACCCCGCTACCGTCGAGCAGAAGTGCATGGCGGTAGCCATATCAACTCCACCTTGCTATCTGCAACTGAAAAAAGATGCAGACATATTAATAAACAATGACGCTCTCAGGGACTGGCAATTAATCCTGGGGCGGTAGCGTGGCAAAAATCAAATTCGTGCTGCCCCACGTCGATGGTTATCCGTTAATTCGACATATTTCTCTGGATCAACAAAAGTTGGATCGCCGTTGTTTTATACAACTTCGATCTGAAACAACATTTGTCAGTCAGTCCAAACATCCCTCCCCCTTCAGTTTCGAACATAGCAATGGATCGCCCTATGAAGACCCTATGCATTTTTGGTACCCGTCCTGAGGCCATTAAAATGGCTCCACTTGCGTTGGCACTGGCGGCAGATGAACGCTTTGAGGCGAAAGTCTGCGTCACCGGCCAACACCGTGAAATGCTCGATCAAGTGTTGGGGTTGTTTGCCATTGAGCCGGACTTCGACCTGAACATCATGAAACCCGGCCAGGACCTGACCGATGTCACCAGCGCCATCCTGCAGGGGCTGAAGAAAGTCCTGGCAGAATTCAAACCCGATATTGTGTTGGTTCACGGAGATACCGCCACCACCTTTGCGGCCAGCCTCGCGGCCTACTACCAGCAGATTCCGGTTGCGCACGTGGAAGCCGGTTTGCGCACGGGTAACCTCTACTCGCCGTGGCCGGAAGAAGGCAATCGCAAACTCACGGGGGCGTTGGCCAACCTGCACTTCGCACCAACCGAAACGTCACAAGCCAATCTGCTGCGCGAGGGCGTTGATCCAGACACTATCGTCGTCACGGGCAACACAGTGATCGATGCCCTGCTGGATGTCGTCAAACGTCTCGATCGGGACCAGGAACTGCTTGCCCAAGCCTCTGCGCCGGCGGCCTTTCTGGACCCCGCTCGAAAATTGATCCTTGTTACAGGCCATCGCCGGGAAAGTTTCGGTGATGGCTTCGAGCGCATCTGTCAGGCGTTGATGGAGGTTGCCCAGCAACATCCAGAGGTTGATATCGTCTATCCCGTGCACCTCAATCCCAATGTGCGCGAGCCGGTCAATCGACTACTGACCGGCATTGACAACATCTACCTGATCGAACCCCTGGACTACCTGCCTTTCGTCCACATGATGAGCCGTGCGCACATCATTCTGACCGACTCCGGAGGCATCCAGGAGGAAGCGCCGTCGCTAGGCAAACCCGTGCTGGTGATGCGCGACACCACAGAACGGCCAGAGGCCGTTGCCGCAGGCACGGTGAAACTGGTCGGCACCGAAACCGCCGAGATCGCCCGTGAGTTGAACCGCTTGCTGACCGATACGGTTGCCTACCGCACCATGAGTTACGCCCATAACCCCTACGGCGACGGTAAGGCCTGCCAGCGCATCATCGAGGCGCTACTCGCTCGTTAACCCCCTCCCTTGCTTAACAGCCGTTGCGTTGCACGGCTGTTATCTCGCTTGAAAAACGTATCTAACACATCACTATTCAAGGACGTTCCATGCCTTTCAAAACCATCTCCGTCGTTGGTCTCGGGTATATCGGCTTGCCCACTGCGGCTGTCTTCGCCTCGCGCAAAAAACAAGTGATCGGTGTCGACGTTAATCAAAACGCGGTTGATATCATCAACCGTGGAGAGATTCATATCGTTGAGCCAGACCTGGACATGGTTGTGCATGCGGCTGTGACTGAAGGCTACCTGCGCGCCACCACCCGGCCGGAACCCGCCGATGCTTTTCTGATCGCCGTGCCCACTCCGTTCAAGGGCGACCATGAACCGGACCTGACCTACATCGAATCGGCCAGTAAAAGCATTGCCCCGGTATTGAAGAAAGGCGACCTGGTCATTCTTGAATCAACCTCCCCGGTCGGCGCTACCGAACAGATGGCCGCCTGGCTCGCCGAAGCCCGTCCAGACCTGAGTTTTCCGCAAACCCACGGTGAAAACTCCGACATCCGCATTGCCCACTGCCCGGAACGCGTACTACCCGGCCACGTGCTGCGCGAGCTGGTGCAGAACGACCGAGTTATCGGTGGCATGACACCGAAGTGCTCGGAGTTGGCCATCAGCCTTTACAAGATCTTCGTCCAGGGCGAATGCATCGTTACCAATGCCCGCACTGCGGAAATGTGCAAACTCACCGAGAACAGCTTTCGCGACGTGAACATTGCCTTCGCCAACGAACTCTCGATGATTTGCGACAAACTGGATATCAACGTCTGGGAACTGATCCGCTTGGCCAACCGGCACCCAAGGGTCAACATCCTGCAACCTGGTCCTGGAGTAGGTGGGCACTGCATTGCCGTTGATCCCTGGTTTATTGTCAGCAAGACCCCCGAACACGCCAAGTTGATTCGGACTGCACGTGAAGTAAATGATGGAAAGCCTAAATGGGTATTGGAAAAAGTACAGTTAGCTGTTGCTGATTTTTTGCAAACCCATCCAGACAAGAGCGCCCGAGAAGTTACGATTGCCTGCTTCGGACTAGCCTTCAAGCCGGACATAGATGATCTACGAGAAAGTCCTGCGACGGCGATCTGCGAGCAGATCTCAAAAATGCATCCGGGAATTGTGTTAGCTGTTGAGCCTAACATTGATCTCTTGCCAGCCAAGCTTGAAAAAAGCATGTCACTGAGCATGATAGAACCCGCTCTCGCAGAGGCAGACGTAATAGTACTACTCGTTGACCATAAAGAATTCAAAGAAATTGAAAGTAGTAAAATCAGAACTCGCCATACCATTGACACAAGGGGGATTTGGAAAGCATAACCCCCCCCTTCACAAACATCATTCAACTCAGTAATTCTAGCGGACATTTTATGCTTTCATTCGACTCTATAAAACTAGCAGTTATTGGCCTCGGATATGTAGGCCTCCCACTCGCTGTTGCTTTTGGCAAAAATCGAAAGGTTCTTGGGTTCGATATAAACAAGCCACGTATTAATGCGCTTAAATCTGGTCACGACACGACATTAGAAGTCAGTAACAGCGAATTAAAAGAAGCAACCTACTTAACATACTGCACAGACCCAGAAAGTTTGGCCGAGTGCAATATCTTCATCGTGACTGTACCAACTCCAATCGATGAACATAAAAACCCTGACTTGACGCCACTTATAAAAGCCTCAGAGACCATTGGCAGAGTTCTAAAAAAAGGCGACATAGTAATCTACGAATCAACCGTTTATCCAGGCGCTACAGAAGAAGAGTGCGTACCTATTCTGGAAAAATACTCTGGATTAAAATTCAATGAGGATTTTTACGCAGGATATAGCCCCGAGCGTATTAACCCAGGCGACAAAGAACACCGAGTTACAACCATTAAAAAAGTTACATCTGGCTCCACACCAGAAGCAGCAGACCTAATTGACAAACTTTACAATCAAATAATTACTGCCGGCACGTATAAAGCCAGTAGTATCAAGGTAGCTGAAGCTGCGAAAGTTATCGAAAACACACAACGAGATTTGAACATCGCGCTGATTAATGAGCTGGCTATAATCTTTAATAAAATGGGCATTGACACTGAAGAGGTTTTAAAAGCCGCCGGAACAAAGTGGAACTTTCTTCCATTCCGACCGGGTTTGGTTGGAGGACACTGCATCGGCGTGGACCCTTATTACCTTACGCATAAAGCAGAAGCTATAGGTTACCACCCAGAGATAATATTAGCAGGCAGACGCCTGAATGATAGCATGGGCACCTACATTGTATCGCAGTTGATCAAGTCCATGCTTAAGCAGCGCATACATGTTGAAGGTGCTCGAGTACTGGTTATGGGCCTTACTTTCAAAGAGAACTGTCCAGACTTACGAAATACTCGTGTAGTTGACATCGTAAGAGAGCTACAGGAATACAACATCACAGTTGACGTATTCGATCCTTGGATTAATCATGAGGAGGCAAAAAAAGAGTACTCAATTTCTCCTGTACACGAACCATCTACCAGCACTTATGACGGGATCATCTTGGCTGTTGCTCATGATGAGTTTCGCTCAATGGGCGCTGACAGCATCCGCAAATTTGGCAAGCCAGAACACATCCTCTATGATCTAAAGTATTTGCTGAACAAAGAAGAGTCCGACTTACGTCTATGAATCACTCTTAAAGTTATCTTAAGCGGCGGTCAGAATAAACCGCCACTTAACACATATCACTTTAGACAGTAAAAGCATCCAATTCATGACGACATACGAACAACTACTTCTCGAACTCCAGCAACACCCTAAGACTTGGCTTGTTACCGGTGCAGCAGGTTTCATTGGTTCAAATCTACTTGAAACGCTGCTCAAACACGATCAAGTGGTCATTGGACTCGACAATTTCGCCACTGGACACCAACGTAACTTAGACGAAGTGAAGTCCCTAGTATCGACAACACAATGGGCACGTTTCCGTCTAATAAATGGCGACATTCGCGATTCGAACACATGTGAAATCGCCTGCAAAGGAGTTAATTATGTATTACACCAAGCGGCACTCGGGTCTGTCCCTAGATCAATCAACGACCCTATAACCAGCAACGACACAAATATTACTGGCTTTCTGAATATACTTGTGGCTGCACGCGATGCAAAGGTGGATAGCTTCACTTATGCCGCTAGTAGTTCGACTTATGGTGATCACCCGGCTCTACCAAAGGTAGAGGATACTATAGGCAAACCTCTATCGCCGTATGCAGTGACAAAGTATGTTAACGAATTATATGCAGAGGTATTCGCTAAAACCTATGGCTTCCGCACCATCGGCCTAAGATACTTTAATATTTTTGGTCAACGACAAGACCCTAAAGGTGCCTACGCAGCTGTAATCCCCAAGTGGACCGCAGCGATGATTGCAGGTGATAATGTCTCTATAAATGGTGACGGCGAAACAAGTCGAGATTTCTGTTTCATTGAAAATGCAGTTCAAGCTAATTTATTGGCAGCAGTCTCTAAAAATGAGGCACGCGATCAAATTTACAACGTAGCATTAAACAATCGTACAAGTCTTAACCAATTATTCAGCACGATCAAAAACTGCCTAGACACGCACGGCATTAGCTACATCAAAAGCCCAACTTACAGTGATTTTAGAAGTGGAGATGTACGCCACTCTCAGGCCGATATACAAAAAGCAGCAAGCAAACTCGGGTATGCACCCAAGTACACAATCAACCAAGGCATCGAAAAAGCAATGCCCTGGTACATTAACTTAGCAAAAAAAACAAACGCATAAATATTCCTCGTCAATCTATACCGCCAACATACCTTCGAATAACCAATCAAAACCAGAATATCATGAATACAAATTTAGAAATAAAAATCGCGCTCATTACCCCGCTCAGAGACGAGATAAGTAACATAGAAGCGCTATTCAACTCCATAGAAAACCAGTCTATCAATATCGATACTTGGATTATAGTTGAAAATGGCAGCACCGACGGCAGTATCGAAAAACTCATAAACTCCCCTACTCCCACCAACGTAAAAAAACTTATAGTTCTCAACAAAGCATTTCAAAATAACGAATATGCTTTGGGAAGCAAATACTCCCAGGTTGTTAGCTGCGGATTTGAAGAAGCCAAAAAACAGGATAACTATGAAGAGCTAACGCACATAGGCATATTAGATGCGGATTGCTTTCCAGAGTCCGAATACTATAAAAAGCTAGTAGATTTCCTCAGCTCCGACTCGTCTATCGGCATAACAAGCGGGATCATTTACGACGAAAGCGGAAAAGTTGATTCCGCCTCTACAAGTTGGGTTAGAGGTGGGTGTAGACTTTGGTCATTTGGGTGTTTTCGGAAGTCCGGTTATCTAATCGGGCCCTCTGCAGATGCCCTTAGTTCGGCCAAAGCATTCGTAAATGGCTGGAAGTCCGTTGTATGCAACACTGCAAAAGTAACCTCTAGGGAAGTTGGTGCTCGTACAAACTACCAATACTATGGCAAAGCCACTTACTACCGAGGTATCAGTCCAATCTATGCCACCTTAAGAGGCGTTTATCTACTGAAGCGCTCTTACAAAATCTCGCTTCAATATCTTACAGGGTACTATGGTGATTTTTTTTCTCGTGCCCCACGCGTTCAAGACGAAGACATTTTAAATTTCTATAAAAACTATGGATTTAGAAAACTGAAAGAGCTTGTTACACGGAAAAAATCACAATGCCATTGATTTTAGCTCTTCTAGTACTCGCAATATCAGCTATACCTGCTAGTGTATATTTAATAGTACCCGCTTTCTTTTCGTTCACTGCAACAACCTCAAAAAACAAACTTAAGCTGCTGAAAATAAACCACCCAACAGCGGCACTTGCATCAATAATTATTATAACCTCACTAATATCTCTAATAGCACTAAGCACAACACAAGGAATTTTATTATCCTTACGGGGAGCTGCAAGACCACTACTATATATCCTATTAACAATAGTTATATTCAAAACGCCAAAGCATCAACTAGTACAAGCTATAAGATTTGTAACTCTATCTTTAATGGCTGCCCTACCCCTGCAAGGCCATCTGAGTTTAATTGAAGGTATCGGTGGTATTCAACGATACCAATTTATATTCGAACACCCCAACCACTTTGCCTATTTCCTATTACCAGTTTTAATATATTTTCTTGCCCTCGAAGAAAACCACAGGATGAAAATCCTTGGTCTACTAGTAACACTAGTATCGCTCGCCCTTGCAAAAAGCAGTGGAGCATTTATTACAGCAATGATCATAATAGCTCTGCACTATCTAAAAGGCACTAAAGCTTTAATATATGGTATTTTAATTGGTTCAATCTGCGCTGCTGCCATCTTTACAACGGGCATTCTTGATAAAATTCTTGATCAAGCAACTAGCTTTGATCCAACAGCGATAAATTCGAAAATCAGCGATCAAAATTTTGGCGGTTCAGGCTCACTATCATGGCGTTTTGTTTACTGGGGCTCAATATGGAAGTCATTTTCCCTAGAACCTTGGTATACATTTCTTTTCGGACTTGGTTACGGTTCAATGACCTACGGAAGTTATGCATACGACTTCATGTATACAGACCCTCACAACGACTACTTAAAAGTACTAGCTGAAAATGGATGCATTGGATTAGTTGCCCTCGGCTACATCATTTATAAAATATTCAATCTAAAAACGAAAGAGCGCTGGTTAATATTAACAGCAACAACACTCCCAATGTTTTTTGGCAACATACTTGTCAACCCAGCGTTTATATCAGCATTAGGAATAGTTATTGCAATTTCCTTAAAAACATACGACGAACGGCGGAGCTTATGCTGAAACTAATTTTAGGCACACTTTCATTTAATCTTTCACTTCAGAGAGTTCTTTGGCCTATATCAAAGCTATTTTGGCGCCATGTTTTAAAACATTTCGGAGAGAACGCTCGCATTATGCGCGGAGTTGAAATTATTTGCCCCCATAACGTCTGCATCGGAAAAAATGTTTACATTGGAAAAAATTGTGCAATATATGGCTACAACACTATCTCAATTGGAGAAAACTCTTTAATAGCTAGAGACACAATAATTCTAACGAGAGGTCATATTTTCAATGACCCTACGACACCTATTCGAGATCAGGGGTATAACGCTGCCCCTATATCAATTGGTAATGATGTTTGGATAGGGGCCAGAGTGACTATTTTACCTGGAGTAAACATAGGTAATGGTAGCGTAGTCGCAGCCGGAAGCATCGTGAACAAAGATGTGCCTGAATACACAGTTGTAGGTGGATCTCCAGCAAAAACCATTAAACAGAGATCTTAAAATGGGATCGGTGAAGTCAGAGCTTCTTTTATCGCTTGTCAATCGTGCAATTCAGCCTGCAGCGACGTACATCACCCTAGTTGGGCTTGGTCGTATTCTTCCGATCGAGGAGTTTAATAACTACCTGATCAGCATAACCGTTGCAATGTGGGCGATCTCAAGCCTTTTTCAATGGCAAAAAAATGCCACCATCAGATTTTTTGATCACTCCGACAAAGACCTTACCCTCTATGCCAGTTCGGCGGCAGTCTCTGCAATTATAGCTATTCTCGCTATAGCGATTGCTAATTTTTTAGATCCGCGAGTATCTCCATCAACAACACTATTTATTATAACAACGGGACTCACCTATATCCTTGGCGCCCTTCTAAGATCTCTTGGAAAAACCAACACTTTTTTGATTACGGACACTCTGCTAGGTACCCTTAAGTGGGTGTTTGGGATTTTTTTTGCATTTCTATTTCTGTCGAATAATGCAACATTCATAGCCCTCGCAATTGGGGCTGCTGCGCTTGCTGTCGCGCTCTATATACCATTACACAAGCAGGGATACTCGATAAGAACCCCAAGAATCAGCGATATAAAAAATGCAAAGGGACTATTCTATTTTGGAATGTATCTAATAATTATCGACTTCTGCGGATCTGGCTTGATGTATATAGATCGGTTCTGGATCAAGGAAAGCGCATTGTCGGCAAACTACATAATCTCTTCAAACATTGGCAACCAGATAGCTTCCGTAATATTGGGTGCTTTTTTAATGGTAGCTTACCCACGCATTTCAAAATCATACAAAGACAATACCAACTGGCAAGCCACTTATAGATTATATTTGAAGAAATTCCCCCTCTGCGCGCTAGCCTGCTGCGTAATTTCATTTATTGCATCGCCAATCCTCATCGGCTTCATCAAGCACTCGCCCAATACTTCACCATACCTTGCGGTTTCATTTACAGCTGCGCAATGTGCTTATTATCTTGTCGCACTACTTTCCATCCCATACTTCATCACACTGAAGCCAATATACCCTGCGATTTTTAATGGCACGACATTCTTACTGTTTGCTGGGGTGGGTTTTTGTTTCTTTTCAGATACGACAAATCCAATTTACATCACTGTAACAAAAATCACGCTGACGCTCATACTTGCTTTCTTTTCATGGCTATTCTTCTCGCTAAATTTTCATACTGCTAAAACATCAACCTCCACCATCAGTGAGTAACCAACACAATGCGCAGAGTTAACATCCTTGATTGCCCTCTAGATATATCCAGCATGGCGGAGACGGTATCTTCAATTCAACACAGAATTGAAGATGGCGATTTTATTCAGCATGTTGTGGTAAACGTTGCAAAAATTGTACACATGCGGACGGACCATACGTTGTCCGAATCGGTAAAATCTTGCGACATTATTAATATTGATGGCATGGGCGTTGTTTGGGGCGCCCGCTTTCTTGGACATGAAGTTCCAGAACGTGTTGCGGGCGTGGATTTATTCCACGAACTACTGGCGATGAGCGAACGAAAGGGATTTTCTATCTATCTCCTCGGCGCTCAAGAAAATATTGTAGCCACTACCGCTAGCAACGTTAAATTAATTTATCCGAACCTAAAAATCGCAGGCTTTCACCATGGCTACTTCTGGGACGATGAACAAACCATGGTCGAAAAAATTAAACAATCAGGTGCGCAATTGCTTTTTGTCGCTATTACTTCTCCCAAAAAAGAAAATTTTATCAACCACTGGAAAAATCAGCTTGGCGTTAATTTTGTTATGGGCGTTGGTGGCACGTTTGATGTAGTAGCCGGAAAAGTCAAACGTGCTCCAAAATGGATGCAAAAGTGGGGACTTGAATGGCTATACCGTGTAATTCAAGAGCCCGGCCGAATGTGGAAGCGCTATCTTACAACGAATAGTCAATTCCTCTGGTTGCTGATAAAAGCAAAACTTTCCCAGCTCCGCGAAAAAAAGTAGCTTCTATTTTTCAAAGATCAGCCGATTCTAACCAAAGTATTCCATAAACTTTGAAATCTGATGCTGAGTTCTTAAGCCAGTGGGCATCCGAAAGATCGACGGTCTGGCCGCCCCTGGTGAAGCTGGATATCAAGGTAGCAGTGTTCCACTCGGTGTTTTTTGTGTTCCTCTACAAGCCTCGCATTTGCCAACAGCTATAACGCTCATGGCTGCGATAGAGACGCCAGACTAGCGCTGCTCATTTTTCGGTGAGTTAATTATTTTCTCAATTGGTCCGCCAGTGCCGTAGTCACGCTTTCGAAATACAGTAGCGCTAGTGTCGACACTTACTGGGATTGGCGCATCGATCTGGTTAGTGATTGCCAAACTATTTTGTGCAACGGAGCATGCAATACCCACTGATTCCGATGTGACAATATTGTCTGCAACAAGGTACTGAACTGTGACTGCCGTTCGGGTATTAAGGAAAACTGCGGCAACCCCCACCCCGGTCGAAGTGAGTCGCGGATTATCAGATAAGTCAACTACCTGGCGACCGCTAGTTGGGGCGGTACTTAAACCATAATCTTGATATGAGACCGCACGCCCCTGAGAAACAATTTTATTGCGCTTTAATTCATCGCAAGCGTTTGCCACTGTTAGCAGTGCACCGACGCCGTTGTATCCGGTTACTTCGTTGTCGACTAGCGTGACGTCACCCCGCGCTCTCGAAGAGGTTTCCGTGTCGTTATAGACCGTATCAAGCATGCGAATCCCGTCACCAGATACTCCGGTAGCATGCTTGATCTTGTTGCGACGAAGCGCAATATCACCAACACCACCACCGTAAATGCCAGCGCTGAAGTTCCGCCAAGTATTGTCGTTCAGATCAACCTTCCGAACTCGATCCAGTATGCCCGCGAACAACGGCGACGAAGTCTTCGCTTCAAACGTGTTTCGGGACACTTCGACCCGCATATCAAACAGGGAATCCGCCCTAGCAGCATCAACCAGAGAGCCTTTAAACCAAATGCCAGTGCTGAGCCCCAGCATTGTGTTATCCAGAATCTTGCCGTCATGACAGATCGCATGATTGATTGGAGATACGTTGTCAGAATCATCAAGTACGATGCCACGCACAACGTTGGGAGTGGTCAGCGGCGCTTCGTTTAGGGTGTTTCCCTGAATTACAAAATTTGAGCAGTTGTTGCGCAGCTTTACGGCATCCGAACAGTAAGCATTGCCCACTGCCAAATCATTCAAAATATTGGACAAAATCTTAATGCCGTTAGAGTCCGTTGAAAAGTAGACTCCATGCTCCCGTATATATCGCAGGTCCGCACCAGCTACGATTGCATCAATACAAGCGACCCCTACGATTGCTGAGGAAGGCGCGTTGATAAATTTTAGTCCAGGAGCAATCCGGAGTTTTTTTGTTTCTCTGGCAAGTAAGAGGTATGCCCCCGAGGTTGGCGCAAAACTTTGCCGGTTCTGATAGTTCCCATCGATGGTTCCAAACCCGGAAATTGAGATATCGACGCGGGAATCTCCAGCATCACCACACATGAGCAAATGATCTGTGCTGAGCGTTTCCCTTTGATCAGCAAATTTCAGAGTTCCATCTATAATCAGCCAAGTATTACTCCGCATCTGCAGGGTGGAGGATACTGTGTAGGTGAAGTTTTCCGGCAGAAGAATGTAACCGCCACGATTCAATAGCGCCTGTACGGCAGGCGTCCAATCCCAAGTTGATGGATCCAAGCTCGGCCGGTCTGTGATTAGGCCTGCATGCTCCCAAACTGACACCAGTTGGGAGACAAGCTTTCCTGGAGGCAGGTTTGGATCAACAATCTGTAGCCGGTGCAAATCATTACCCAACGCTGCGAAAGAGGTGGTACCAAGTGCCGCTAAAGACGCTGTACCAAGCGCGCTGAGTTTTAACAATTGCCGGCGATTTATCATGACGACCAGATCTCAAAAACAGGAACGATCGGCAGTATACCAGTGGAAATTTCGCCGGTACGTAATGGCTAGGACGAGCCACTACAGGGGACCTATAACCCTTCTAAGTGCCGAGACCGAACCTGACTCATGGCCCTGTCGAGGATGTCTAACATAAGGATGGAGTCCGCCGACGTCAGTACCCACTCCGAGTCGGTAGATGGCCGCTTGAATAGTTTGCGGTAAACAAGGGGGGTCGTGCCATCCAAAGCCCCCCTAATGATTTCTACATTCGGCGTGCCGGAACGATTCGGGTGTGCGAGCCGGCTAGCAGCCTCGCAGTGTCTTATCAAGTGGTTGAGCGCTTCCCAGGAACATTGCCGAGTGCCGGGCCGACCCGACCCGACCCGACCCGACAACAACAACCTCCCCTGAGTTGTACTGGAAGGCCAAGCGTGGCTTGCCGGAGAGGCTTGCCAATACTCGGCGTTGGCAAGCCGCCAGCCCACAACGCTTTGGATAGTGGCACTACTTATCTATTGTATGGCGTGAACATCAGGTACGAACCACAACATTTGCACCAAATGGCCGATGGCGAATGTTAGAAACAGCGAGCACTGTTATAAAACGTCAGACCTATAAGGCGCCCTACACAGGTATTCTTAAGGCAATTATCGCAAGATAAATCTCACTGAGGAATGAGCCAGAGGTCCACGCTCATCGAGTTCGAATCAATACTATCCTTAACGTTAATGGACGCTCTGAGTTTTTGGCCTTGCACGCTCGCTTCTTAGTTTCACCGCCAATACCGACGATGCATCAAAAAGGAATCTACCATGACCAAACTACTTGCTTCAGCTCTAATGCTTTCTTTAAGTGCCTCCGTTTTGGCCGCTGAGCCTCCCGCAGCGTCTTCTGCTCCAGGCACGCCTGCAAGCACGTCTTTGAATCAGCCCACCCCTCTCATCGGCAACCTGAGCACAGAGAGTGTTATCGGCCTCGGCGCCACGGTTGTAGCCGGCGTTGCGGCGCTGTCATCCAGTGGCGGAAGCAACAATGGCGGGGGCACGACCGGCACTACCGGCACGACCGGCACCACCGGTACACGCTAAGCGCACCGCGAGGTCGATAGCCTTCTACCACCCGGAGCAATCCGGGTGGTTCCGTTCTGATGTGTTTCCTCCACAAGTGTCCTCAATCATGATTCGTAGTTTGTCGCTCGCTGTGCTTGCGGGTATAGCCCTGCAAGGCTGTATGTTCTCACCCGGTCAACACCTGGATACCAGTCAGGTCGGCCGTGAAGGCTCACCGGAAAGTAGTCGGATCGAGTTGATTCCGATAACGCCCAAACTGATTGCCCAGAACGCGGCGACAAAAGTGCAAACCTCGGTACCCGCCGAGTTGTTGGCGTTCAAGCCGGGGGCTTACCGGATTGGCGCCAATGATGTGTTGTACATCACTGTGTGGGACCATCCTGAGTTGACTGCGCCATCGGGTGCGCAACAGCAAATTGATGCGAACGGTCGCCTGGTACGCCCGGACGGCACCATGTTCTACCCCTACATCGGTAATATTCATGCCGAAGGCAAAACCATCGAGGAGCTACGCGGTTTTATTGCCGAGCGCCTGACCCAATTCGTCGACAGCCCCCAGGTTGATTTGAGTGTTTTGCGGTTTGCCAGTCAAAAAGTCGTTATTTCCGGTGCTATTTTAAAAGCCGGTCAACTACCCATTACCACTTCGCCGCTCAGTGTCGTCGAAGCCATGGGCACTGCTACCGTCGATCCATTGAATGCCGACCTTGCCGGCCTGACGCTGACCCGGGACGGACGTGAGTATCCGCTGGACCTGGACTCGCTCAACAGCAAAGGCTCGCAGTTGCATAACGTCTATTTGAAAGACGGCGATCAGTTGTACCTTCCCTACAACGATCGCAAAAAGATCTACGTCATGGGTGAGGTCAACCAGCCTCGGGCGCTCACGTTCAAGATCAATCGGATGAATCTGGCGGATGCGGTCGGAACGGTCGGTGGACTGAACCAGACCACCTCCAACGGCAACGCGCTGTATGTCATTCGAGGTGCCGAAAACCTTGAAACCGAGCCGGCAAAAGTCTTTCAACTGGACGCCGAATCGCCTACCGCCTTTGCTCTCGCCAGCCGCTTCGATCTGCAACCCCAGGACATTGTCTACGTCGGCCCTGCAGGCGTGACCCGCTGGAACCGCTTGATCAGCCAGTTGCTGCCTTCGGCCGCTATCATCGGTACCGGAGCGGCAGCTCAAAACAATCTCAGTGAAGCCAGCAGTCGATAAGGTTTGAGCCGCTTTGAAAACTTTGCGTAACAGCTCATGCCTGGCGGTGGGTTTACTGCTGTGTGGCTGCAATCCGTTGATGCAGGCGTCCCTGGATACCTTTAAAGCCTCCACCCTGGGCGTCCAACCGCTGGAAGTGACTGCGGCGCAAGTGGAGGCCGTGCCCTATGCGCAGATCAAGGTCACCACGCACGCCAGCGAAGGTGTACTGGCGAAGCTTCGCCAGCAGGGTGACCTGGAGTTCTGGGTCGCCTCCGGCAAGCAAGTGTTGTTGATGCGCGATGGCCTGGTCGTTCGCACTGTCGGCCTGAGCATCAATCTCGATGGCACGCGCTTCGACGGTGAGTCGCCGTTCAAGCGTGGCTTGCAGCAATTGCCCGACGGTTACAGCAGTACCCGCTGGATTGATGTCTATCAGGGTCCGCGGGTCGGACTGGCGGTCAACAGTCGCTTCAGTCGACAGGCCATCGAAACCGTCACCATTCTGGACAAGGACTATGCGCTGCTGCGCATTGACGAACGCGTCGACATCCCTGAGCTGGGTTTCAAGGCCACTAACCGTTTTTGGGTCAGGCCTGACGACGGCTTGATCCTGCAGAGCGAACAACATCTCACGCCGGAACTTTTCTTGAAGATTGTGCAATTGCGCCCCGACTGGGAGACGGCTCGGTGAGATATTCGAAAACGCTGTCGGCTTGCCTGTTGCTGGCAAGTTCTGCGATGACTCAGGCCGCTGTCACAGTCACGGGTGATGTACTGAACGCCGGATCCTTCACGTTCGTGCCAGGCACGCGCTTGCTCGATGCCGTCAGCCAGGGACGCCCGAACGCCGAAAGTTACTGGCTGGCCGCCGCCTGGTTGCACCAACCACTGATGCTGCAGCAA
This sequence comes from Pseudomonas laurylsulfatiphila, assembly GCF_002934665.1. Classification (GTDB taxonomy): domain Bacteria; phylum Pseudomonadota; class Gammaproteobacteria; order Pseudomonadales; family Pseudomonadaceae; genus Aquipseudomonas; species Aquipseudomonas laurylsulfatiphila. Next base: position 349,220 of record NZ_NIRS01000004.1, read on the forward strand.
ACACGCCTTAAAGCCGGTGTGCTGTTCGATCTGAAAATGCTTCAACGTGGGGCCTTGCTTGAAGAAAAAAGCAGCCTGGCGGCCCTGGCTGCGCGCCTGTTTGAAGAGGTCAGCCGACTACCCGTTACCGGCCGGAAAGTCGCGGTGCTCGACCCCGTGGCATTGGAAGTCGCGTTCGCCCTCAATTACTCGCTCAACGACGGCGACCATCTGATCTACCCCCGACGCCCGTCTACGGTCACCGTACTGGGCGCAGTGGAAAAGTCCTGCACGCTGCCTTATCGCGCCCCGCAACAAGCCCAGGAATATCTCAAAAGCTGTCCGCCGGTGCCCGACGCAGATGCCGATTACCTGTGGTTGATTCAGCCCGATGGCCAGGTCAGGCGAGTCGGCAACGCCGCCTGGAATCGCGAAGACGGGGTGTTTGCCGCCGCAGGCAGCACCATTCTGGTGCCCGTGCGAAACGATGATCCGGATCTGCCTACACCCGATTTGAACGAGCAGCTGGCCCAGTTTCTCGCCACCCAACCGTTGCCCGAGGTGGCCCCTTGAAGTTACGTTTTGCCGCCGTAGTGTTGTTGCCCTACAGTCTGGCTCATGGCGAGCCACGTTTTACCCAGAATGATTTCGGTGGCGTGGGTTTGTTGCAAACCCCCACCGCACGGATGGCACCCGCCGGCGAATTCAGCCTGAACGCCAACCGGACAGACCCATATTCTCGCTATAGCATTTCAATACAGCCCCTTGATTGGCTGGAAGGCAGTTTTCGTTATACCGCTATCAGCGACCGTAAATACGGGGCCGAGGCATTCAGTGGCGACCAGAGCTATAAAGACAAGGCGGTCGATGTCAAAGCCCGCCTCTGGCAAGAAAGCCACTGGTTGCCCGAGGTCGCGCTCGGTTTTCGCGATGTTGGGGGCACCGGCCTGTTTTCCAGCGAATACTTTGTGGCGAACAAACGTTACTACAATCTGGATTTCAGCCTGGGTATTGCCTGGGGCTATATCGGTAACCGGGGAGATTTCGAGAATCCGCTGGGGTACCTTGATGAGCGCTTTGATACACGCCCGGTAAATACGGGCGCGGACGCGGGCGATGTCAATACCAACTCGTATTTTCGAGGCTCGCCCGCGTTGTTTGGCGGTGTGTCCTATCAGACGCCCTGGTCGCCCTTGAGCTTGAAACTCGAGTTCGACGGTAACGACTACAAGCACGAGCCTCTGGACAATAGCCTGAAGCAGGACTCGCCCATCAACATCGGGGCGGTCTTCAAACTAACTGACTCTGTCGATTTGACCGCAGGTTGGGAGCGCGGCAACACCGCGTTGTTCGGCATCACTTTTCATACCAATTTCGCCAGCCGCAAGGCGCCGGCCAAGCGCTACGACCCCGCTGTCGAAGCGCTGCCGGCACACGCGCCAACCACGCCGCTCGATCAGGTCGACTGGGCGGGGGTTTCCAAACGGCTGGAAAACAACGCAGGTTATAAGGTCGAGCGTATTGCTCAGCGCGATTCCGAACTGATTGTGTATGGCGAGCAGTCACGCTATTTCTACTCAGCCAAAGGCGTGGGCCGGGCCAGCCGGATTCTGGACAACAGCGCGAATGACGAAATCGACTGGTTCACGCTGGTGAACAAGCGTTACGACATGCCCGTGGACGAAGTCAGCGTGCCGCGCGAAACATTCCGGGCCGTGGTGAACAACCAACAAGACCTTACAGACCTGCACCGCACCACCGAATTGAACCGGGCCACGCCACACATTGAAAACACGCTGTACACCCAGGCCCTCGAGCCTTTTACCTATGGTTTCGGCTTGGGTTACAAGCAAAACGTTGGTGGTCCTGACGGTTTGTTGTACCAGTTGACTGCTGATGTGGACGCAGAATACCGCTTTACCCGCAACACGTGGACGAGCGGGGTCATAAGCACCAATCTCCTGAACAACTTTGATAAGTTCACGTACGACGCGCCGAGCAATCTGCCCCGAGTGCGCACCGACTTGCGCAAGTACGTCATCACCTCTGATGTAACAATGCCGACATTTCAGCTCAACCATGCCAAGCAACTGGATCAAGACTTGTTCGGCATGGTGTATGGCGGTTATCTGGAGTCAATGTTCGCCGGGGTCGGAGGTGAATTGCTGTTCCGCCCCATGGGCGAGCGCTGGGCCGTGGGTGCTGATTTGAACTTTGTGCGCCAGCGTGACTTTGATCAGGGTTTTGGTCTGCGCGATTACAACACCGTGACCGGTCACATCACCACCTATACCGAACTGCCGTTCGATTTGCAGGCGGCGGTCAGTGTTGGACGGTACCTGGCGCGCGATTGGGGTGCCACGGTCGATCTTTCGCATGAGTTCACTAACGGCGTGAAGTTCGGTGGCTGGGTCACCCGCACCACAGCCTCTAAAGAAGAGTTCGGCGAGGGTAGCTTCGACAAAGGCATCTATATCTCGGTCCCTTTCGACGAGTTGATGAGCGTCTCCACGATGCGTCGTGCCAACCTGGTCTGGGCTCCGTTGACCCGCGATGGTGGCGCGCGTCTTAACCGCCAATATTCGCTGTACACAATGACCAATGGCCGCGACAAAGATGCGTTCTATAAGAACTTTGAGAAAATCACCGAATGAGTTCGTTACTCTCGGGTGTCACACAACTTTCCCAAAGCATACGCACGCTGTTTTTCATCAGTGTCAGTGTGGTCTTGCTGACAGCCGCTTTGCGAGCGCAACCGATTCCCGAAGCCTTTGCCCAGGAAGACAAGCTGCATCACCTGGTTGCTTTTTTCGCGTTGTCTTTTAGTTGTCGGCTGGCCTTCCTGCGGGTCAAGGTGCACTGGATCGCCTTGGGCTGTCTGCTGACGGGGATCCTGATCGAATATGCACAAGGACTGATGCCGCTGCGCACGGCATCACCTTACGACGCCTTGGCGAATGCTGTCGGTGTGTTGATCGGCTTGATTGCGTGGCGTTGGATCCAGCCCGTCAAACAGTCCGCTGAGTTCCCGGACACTTGAGACTATGGCTTGGTCCTTGAGCATTGCGACAACACGTGTGCAAACATCAAAACACTGAATCGACGCAACCCATTCCTGTTACGTGAATTTGTATAAGAAAGGCCTGTAAACGGTATTTTTTAGCTCTTGGGTGCCGCGTTTTTTGAGCGGCCATAAACCTTTTTCAAGGCAGACCACTATGAACGCTTCCAGATCACCGATCGACTCCGCCTATAAATCGCTGGACCCTTTTGCACCGGGCAATATGGTTTTGGGGCAGAAGTTCACAGAGGGTAATAGTGGATTGATGGCCTGGTTGCGGACATACGAAAGTGCTCCCTCCACTATCACCCCACAGCCAAAACTGTTGGTGGAGCGCATTGGACTCTTTCCTTCCTCAGGCGAAATTCGGCGCATGGTCGATAATCCCAGTGCGGTACTCGAGGACTTGCGGACCCTGTATGCCAGTGAGGCACTGGATGTGGATGACAGTGACGGCCTAAGCCTGACGTTCACTGAATGGCGCTTCAAGATCTGCCTATCGCAGAGCGAGCTCCTGTTGAAAGTTGAGAGTCGTGGCGATGTTGCAATGATGCAGAAAAAAACTGCAGAGCTGCTGGAGCGGATCGAACAGAGAAATAGTAGTGAATCCTGGTGACGCCACTTCGCCAGAACTCACAATCGAACCAAAATCTACAACCTTGACGATTCGCCGGGTGTGCGCCAGTGAGGCTGCATGAATGCCTTTTCTGCCCCCGACAGAGTCACTGCCAGCGAGTTCAAAACCCCCTCAGCGGTGTACTTGGGAATGCTCGTACTCAGTAGAATTACCGCCAGCCCCAGCACCAGCGCCTGCCGGGGAATTTTGCGTATTTCCTTTCTCTCCAGCCTTAAAAGAAATACGCACGCCGCGACTGACCCCACAACCGCCCCGGCAATCGCTTCCGGCAGAGGATGAATCGTCTGCCCGACATACTGGACGCTGAACCACCAGGTCGACAGCAGCCCCGCACCCAGTGCCAGCCATCGAAGCCGATGATCCAGTTGACGGAACAGCAAACTCAGTACAACGGTCGACACCAGGCAGGCGTTCATCGCGTGGCCGCTGATGACCGCGACATCCAGACTTTCCAGGCCGATTCCCCAGCCCTTGAACAGCACTTTACTGAGACCTACGACGAAATAGGCTACGAACAGTACGCCTAGCCATAAGAGGGCGAGTTTTCTGGATCTCGTGCACCATAACCAACCAGCGACGACCATGGCCGCTGGAAGCATGACGGTGATGCCGGCGTATTGAGTGATGTACAGTTTTGACACCAATCTACTTCCTCACCCCTGATGCAATTTTCCAGTGTAATGGATACTGGCCGCGTGTTCAGTAGATACAACGCTCATCGATCAATAAAGCACTTCAGACGATTCTCTACGACAACCACCGAATAACTCGCGATGTGCATCGCCAGTCCGTCCTCTACCAGCGCTTCCAGCATGGCCACTTGTGCCGCGAAGCGCCGGTCGTTGTTGAGTTTTCGAGAGGCGTGCATCTGATTGATCAGAACATGCGTCACTTGATAAGGGGTGTTGACTTTCAGGCGCCCCAACCAGACGGGGATTTTTTTTGCGCTTTTGGACTGTCTGATACCCAGCACGCACGTCGCCTTGTCCAAAGCGGTATTTTTCGAAAGTTCCATGACTTCTTCAAACACGCTGGTCAATTTTTTTAGTGCGTAGCCAAGCATCAAATCATCAAATGCATCCAAAAACATATCCCTCTTCACGTCGTGAAGTTATTTCTACAAGCACACATTCGCAATTATTACATTACACCTTATTCCATATATGTACTGGACGTATTCTAACGATAAAGCCTTTGCCAAATAACATTACACTTGTTAGCGCAAAGACTAATCCGACCCAGTATTAAGTGACTTTTTATAACAATTATTGAGCCCGCAATCGAACTATATAGACTTCAACGATATCGGTAGTTACACGCAAGGTACCGCGAGAGTTGTCAGAAGACTCAGGCGTCAGATGATCTGATTGCGAGGCGTTAACCGTCAGATCAGTTGAACCTGTGAGCCTGCTTGGCATCCTATTTACCGATACCACGCCCCCGTCTTTCAAACAGCCGTTTTCACGTTGTTGCCGCAGGGGCCGTCTATACACGTACACGCCCTTGAGTGGCTGTCAGCGCTCGGGTAATGTCATCAGACCCATAGGACAGAGCACGCCCATGACTTCCAAGCTGGAACAACTCAAACAAATGACAACCGTGGTTGCCGACACCGGCGACTTCGAAGCGATCGCTCGCGTTAAACCGGTAGACGCCACCACCAACCCTTCCCTGCTGCTCAAGGCCGCGGCCATTCCTGCGTATGCCGAGCTGCTGAACGCCAGCGTCAACGACTGCAAGGGCGATGTGGGGCTGGCCAGCGACCGTTTTGGCGTCGCTGTGGGTCAGGAAATCCTGAAAGTAATCCCGGGCCGCATTTCCACCGAAGTGGATGCGCGCCTGTCGTTCGATACCGATGCCATGTTGAAGCGCGCCCATCGCCTGATCGAGCTGTACGACAAGGCCGGCATTGGCCGCGAGCGCGTACTGATCAAGATCGCCTCCACCTGGGAAGGCATCCGCGCCGCCGAGATCCTGGAAAAGGAAGGCATCCAGACCAACCTGACCCTGCTGTTCTCCTTCGCCCAGGCAGCCGCCTGTGCCGATGCCGGGGTGTTCCTGATTTCGCCGTTCGTGGGCCGTATCTACGACTGGTACAAGAAAGCCAACGGCAACGATTACACCGGTGCGGATGATCCGGGCGTGCAGTCGGTGACGCGCATCTACAACTACTACAAGGCCAATGACTACAAGACTGTGGTCATGGGGGCGAGCTTCCGCAATCTGGGCCAGATCGAACAACTGGCCGGCTGCGACCGCCTGACCATCAGCCCGGACCTGATCGACAAGCTGGCAGCGGATACCGGCAAGCTGGAGCGCAAACTGGCGCCTGGTCATGCCGGCGAAGCGCGCCTGAGCCTCAACGAGTCGCAGTTCCGCTGGTTGTCCAACGAAGACGCGATGGCGACCGAGAAGCTGGCTGAAGGTATTCGTCAGTTCGCGCGGGATCAGGAGAAGCTTGAGGCGTTGTTGCAGGCCAAGCTGTGATCTGAGCGGGAGTCATGCAAAAAGGGCGAACCTTGGTGGGTTCGCCCTTTTTTGTGTGCGTTTGGTGGGACGCCATCGCTGGCAAGCCAGCTCCTACAGGGGATTTGTGTAATCAAGGGACCACTGTAGGAGCCGGCTTGCCGGCGAAGACGCCCGGACAGACGCCCGTTGAGTCATGAGATCAGTGCCGTTCGAGCGCATTCACCAGATCATGGAAGGCTTCACGATTGGTGTCGTTCAGGCCCATGAGGATCTTGTGCGCTTCGAGCACCTTGATCCGCACCACTTCTTCGGACTGATCCTGGTCTGGCAGGTCGTCCAGGCATTCCGGGCATGGCACCGGCTTGTCGACGATGTTGAAGACCTGCTCGAAGCCCATGGACTGCAACAGCCGCGTGATGTCTTCGTGGGTGGTGACGACGGTCGGCAGCAGGCCGACTTTCTGCCGCGACAGGATCGACAGCTTGGCCAGCAGGCCAAGTGTGGTGCTGTCGATGCTGCGGGTTTCGGTCAGATCGATCACGATCGCGTTGAAATTCAACGCGCTGAAGATCCGCTCAATAGTCGCATCCAACGCCGAACACAGGGTCAGGCGAACTTCACCGACGAACTTCAGGACGAAGGTGCCGTCCTGCTCGGCGAACTGGATTCTACCGGTACTCATCAAAGATTCCTGCTCAACACCAACAGGGCGATATCATCCGGCATCTCCCCTAGCGTGGCCAATCCAAAAACCTGCCGCAGCCCATCCAGGGTGCCGCCCGCCGCCTTGACCCTTTGGGGCAACGCCGCTTCTTTTTCTTTGAGTGTGGGTTCTGGCAAAAGGTCCAGAATGCCATCAGACATCAGCGTCAGGCTGAACGTCGGTGGCAATTCCAGCACGTGGTCTTCATAGGTGGCTTCGTTGAAGAGGCCCACCGGCAGGCCACGCCCTTCCAGATAACGAACACTGTCTGGCGTGTACAACACTGGCAACGGCAAATGACCGCCGATGCTATAGGTCAACAAACCGGTCTCCTCGTCGATGACTCCACCGACCATTGTGACGTGTTTACCCAGCTTACAACTGATCAGGCCCCGGTTGATATGACCAAGAACCTCTGAAGGCTTGAATTCCGGCAAGGTGCCGCTGCGCTTGGATTCGAACAGCAAGCGCGTGGTCATGAACTTCAACAGCACGGTGACGAAGGCTGAAGAGGCGCCATGCCCGGAAACGTCCGCCAGGTAAAACGCTACCCGACGCTCGTCGACGCGAAAGTAGTCGACGAAATCACCCGACAGGTACAACGACGGGATGATCTGGTGAGCAAATTTGAACTCGTCGATGCTCCACGGGCTGACCGGCAGCATGTTCATCTGCACCTGGCGACCGGCGTTCTGGTCTTCCTGGAGCAGGTTCAGGCTGGCTTCGAGCTCGCGGTTGGCCTTCTCCAGCTTCTCGCGGTAGCGCTGGTTTTCCAGCAGCAGGCGCGCGCGATCCAGGGCCCGGCGCACAGAGTGCTCGAGCACGGCCAGATCTTCGAGAGGCTTGATCAGGTAGTCCGCCGCGCCCAGGCGCAGGGCCTCGACCGCGTCGTTCATCACGCCGGCACCCGACACCACGATCACTGGCGTTTGCGGCGACAGCTCGGTGACCTGGCGGATGAGTTCGAGTCCGCCCATCTGCGGCATGCGCAGATCGCAGATGACCAAGTCGGGCTTGTCTTGCTCGAATACCTGAAGACCCTGCTGGCCATTGCTGGCCTGCAAGACGCTGAAACCACTGTCTTCCAAATAGGCGGCGAGGCTCGCGCGCACTACTTCGTCATCATCGATTATCAGCAGCGTGGCACTGGTTTTTGGCATGTGGGCAAACGGCGCCAGAATTAGGTTGGCGTAGCAGGCGGGGATTTTGACCCGGCACTCACTACTGGATTCGCTTTCTAGCCTCTCTGTCGCACCGCTTTCGGGCATTTGCCCTACACACGTGTACACCAGAGGTGCCCTTCTAAGGCGCAGACGGTACTCCCATCCGCGGGGCGTTTCAAGCTCACGCCGATGGTCGCTTGACGTCTTTGTTTGTCAAATCACCGAGAGTTATAAGAACAGTCAAATCCGTAACTCAATGGAAGGTTAGAACCCACGGGGCAATCCGGTCGGGACGCCAGTGAAAAGCGCGATTTCATTCGCATGCAGGTCTTCGCAAACAAAAAAGGCGACCTTGATGGCCGCCTTTTTTTCGGTTTACCGATCGAGATCAGAAATCGTCTTCGACCTGACCGTCTTTCACCTTGAATTCCCGGTTCTGCAGGTACGCATTACGGATGAAGGTGTACTTGTCGCCAGTGATCAGCTTCTCGCTCGACAGCAGGTTGGCACGCGTATCGATGATGTCCAGGGCGAAGAACGAGTTACGCACGGGAACGTCGTTCACGTAGCGATAGGCGCCCGTGTAGCTGTCGACGTACTTGGACGGTGCATCGCGCAAGGTGCTTGGGCCCAGCAGCGGCAGCATCACGTAAGGGCCGCTGCCGACACCCCAGTAACCCAGCGTCTGGCCGAAATCTTCGTCATTGCGCTGCAGGCCCATTTTGGTGCCGACATCAATCACGCCCAGCAAGCCGAAAGTGGTGTTGAAAATGATGCGTGCGGTATCAACGCCGGCGGCACGGGGTTTGGCCTGCAGGATATCGTTGGCGAGGTTGCGCACGTCGCCGATGTTCCGGAAAAAGTTGTGAACGCCGTCTTCGACAAACTGCGGAGTTATGTACTGGTAGCCCTGGGCCAAGGGCTTCAGCGCGTAGGTGTCGATTACGTCGTTGAACTTGTAGATCGGGCGGTTGACGCTTTCCCAAGGATCATCTTCCGAGGCTGCCTGGGCAACGAACGGAACCAGCATCACACTGGCGCATACACAAATCCTGGCTAGATGATTGCTCCAGCGCATAGAAAAAAACTCCTTGGTTTGTACCGGCTCGGGCGCCTGGCCCAGGCAATAAGTGAGCAAGTATAAGACGTAAACGCCGTTTAAGGCACTTTGGACTCATCCCGCGCCGGAGGAATCGCGCCAAATGTGAGCGATTAACATCCATGTCACTCAATTGTCACCGTCTCCCGCTAGCCTTCAGGCTATTTCAGGGACGTCCACATGCCGCTCGCCGAAGCCTTGCCCCAAACCGCACCCCGCCTGACCGCCGTCCTGTTCGGCCTCAGTGGCTGCCTGGTGGATTTCGGCGCACACACGCAGCGCCACGGCAGCCACTCGGCCGAGCACGCAGAATCCACACCCGGTGCACTGGACAGCCTGCTCAGTTTGCAGCGCCAGCAAATCCCCTGTGCCTGGCTCGATGAAATGTCCCCTGCCCTCAGCCAGTCCCTGGCCGCTGCGCTGCCGGAATGGATCAAACCATCGCAACATTCCGCAACAATTAGCCCATGGCCCGCCCCGGATGCCTGCTGGCAAGCCCTGATGACCCTGAACGTTGACCGACTCGACGGCTGTGTACTGGTGAGCGGTGAACCGCGCCTGTTGCAAGCGGGGCTTAATGCCGGGCTGTGGACCATCGGCCTGGCGTCCTGCGGTTCGCTGTGCGGGTTGGCGCCCCGCCAATGGCAAGCGTTGACCCAGCAGGAGCGCGACATCAAACGCGGCAAGGCCACGATGCAACTGTTCGGCCTGGGCGTGCATTCGGTGATCGATCACCTCGGTGAACTCGACACCTGCCTGGCAGACATCCAGTTGCGCCGGTTCAAAGGCGAAAAGCCCTGATCGAGATCATGCAGGTTAGGCAGGAGTGGATTAATCTAAAGGTCAGCCATAGACCTTTGGCGCGCCGCTGCGGTCTATGCCAGTGCCAATCGAGAGAAGGAAGAACGCCATGCCTGCCCGCGAACTGCAAGAACAGCTCAATGCCCTGCGCGAGCAATTGGAACAGAATCCTCCACTGTCCGAAGTTGAACGCGAAGATCTGCACGTGTTGATGCAACAGATCGAACTTGAGCTTGAGCTCGAAACCAAGACCAAAGATTCCAATATCGCCGACAACGTCAACCTCGCCGTCGAACGCTTCGAACTCGAACACCCTACCCTTGCCGGCGCCCTGCGCAACATCGGGCAGGCCTTGGCCAACATGGGAATCTGAACCCTTCTGATGCAAAAAACCCCGCTGGCGATGGCGGGGTTTTTTCGTTTCTGCGCCTGGCAATACAGCCCCTTGTGGGAGCGAGCCTGCTCGCGAATGCGGTGTGTCAGTCATCATTGATGTTGAATGTCATAACGCTTTCGCGAGCAGGCTCGATCCCACAGGGTTTCGTTACTGACGGACCAGGCGATGGTTCGGCAGTTGCACCGCTTCAGTGCTGCGATACGGGTTGATGTCCAGCCCGCCACGACGCACATAACGCGCATACACCGTCAGTTTCTCCGGTTTCAGCAACCGCTGCAGGTCAAGGAAGATCCGCTCCACGCACTGCTCATGGAAGTCCGAATGCTGACGGAAGCTGACGATGTACTCGAGCAGACTCGCATGATCCAGCGCCGCACCACGGTACTCCACCGCCACGCTGCCCCAGTCCGGCTGGCTGGTGACCGGGCAGTTGGACTTGAGCAAATGGCTGTGCACACTCTCCTCGACCATGCGCGAATCATCGCAACGCAGCAGTTCCGGCCGTGGATGCTCGTAGTTGCTGACGCTGATATCCAGTTCGTCGATGCACAAGCCCGGCAACGCCACGACGCCTTCGCGCTCGACATCCTTGAGACTGCGAATGCGCACGCCCACCGGCTTGCCGGCAGCCGCCGACAAGTCCTTGACCAGCGTCGCCTCGAGGCTCGCGGTGTCGGTAAACGGCGTCTGGTTCAGGGAGTTGAGGTAGAGCTTGAACGATTTCGACTCGATGATATTCGGCGAATCCGCCGGAATGCTGAATTCGCCGATCGCCACCACCGGCTTGCCCGACGGCAACAGCCAGGACAGTTCGAAGCAATTCCAGAAATCCACGCCTTTGTACGGCAGGGTTTCAGCCGTCAGGCCCAGTTCCGCCCACTTCGCAGTGCGCGGGATCGGGAACAGCAGGGACGGCGTGTAGGTGGCGATGTATTCGCTGGACTTGCCCAGCGGCGAGTGTTCGGCTGCGGGATGCATGGCGGAAACCTGACTGAAGAATCAGCGGATTCTATCAGCCTTTGCTCCCGCCTTTGAGTGCTTACTGACTGACAGTCAGTTTGCCGACCATACCGGCCTGATAATGACCGGGGATGTTGCAGGCAAACTCAAGGTTGGTGGCCTTGCTGAAGGTCCAGGTCAGCTCGGCGGTCTTGCCCGGCTCCACCAGCACGCTGTTGGGGTCGTCATGCTGCATGCCGTGATCCATTTTGCCGTGATCCATGCCGGCCATGTTGCCGTGGTCCATGGCCTTCATGCCGGTTGGCGTCAGCATGCCGCTCTGTTGCATCTGCAACATTTCCTGCTGGTGCCTGGCGTGCATCGCCGCGTCTCCCAGGTTGAACTCATGCAGCAACTGGCCCTTATTGACCAGCACGAAGCGCACGGTTTCCCCGGCCTTGATGTCGATGGCCTTCGGCGTGAAGGACATGTCCCCCATGACCACTTCGACACTGCGGGTCGCCTTGGCCGCCGGGGCCGGTTGGCCGAAATCGTAGGCATGCCCGCCGTCCGCCCACACCGGTGAGCTCAGCGCCAGCAAACTCAGGATTTGCGCCAGGGATTTGCGTAAAAACATCGTCGTACTCCAACAAGATAAGGCTCAGCATGAGGAAAACTCTAAACTGCTGCCACTGCCCGTAACCTGACAGCCAGATTACAACTTTGTCAGCTTGACCTGTATGAACGCTGCCCACGGTATAAAGCGTTCGTTCCATTTGCCATGAGTCGCCCATGAAACTGCTGATTGTCGAAGACCAACCGAAAACCGGCCACTACCTGCGTCAGGGTCTGGCCGAGGCCGGGTTCAACACGGAACTGGTGGCCGACGGCAGCACCGGCCAGCAACTGGCCCTCAGCGGCGAGTATGCCCTGCTGATTCTCGATGTGATGCTGCCCGGCCGCGATGGCTGGCAGATTCTGCAAGCCGTGCGCAGCGCCGGCCTGGACACGCCGGTACTTTTTCTGACAGCGCGCGACGCCGTGGAGGACAGGGTTCACGGCCTGGAACTGGGTGCCGACGACTATCTGGTCAAGCCGTTTGCTTTCTCCGAACTGCTGGCCCGGGTTCGCAGCCTGTTGCGTCGCGGTAGCGCCACGCCTCAGGAAACCAGCCTGCAACTGGCCGATTTGCGCCTGGACCTGATCCGTCGCCGGGTCGAACGCAGCGGCCAGCGAATCGACCTGACCGCCAAGGAGTTCGCCCTGCTGGAAATGCTCCTGCGCCGTCAGGGTGAAGTCCTGCCCAAGTCGCTGATTGCGTCCCAGGTCTGGGACATGAATTTCGACAGCGACACCAATGTCATCGAGGTGGCCATCCGCCGACTGCGCCTGAAGATCGACGATGAATTCCCCAACAAGCTGATCCACACCGTGCGCGGCATGGGCTACGTGCTTGAAGAGCGCCCTGCCTGATGCGCCGTCTCTCCTTGAGCAGCCGCCTGGCGCTGTTGTTTGCCGCCTGCACCGCCGTGGTGTCGTTGTTCGCCGGGGTGCTGTTCAGTCGCGCCAGTGAGGCGCACTTTGTTGAGCTCGACCAGCAATTGCTGGACGCCAAGCTGTCGGGCTTGCGTCGGGCCCTGCACGACTTTCAATCGAGTGACAGCAAAGTGAAGCTGACAGAGGAACTGAGCCGGCAGGCTGATCTGTCATTGCGCATTACCGGCAGCGACGGTCAGCGCTGGTATGACAGCTCGGCAAACATTCCGCAGCTATTGCCGCGCCCGCCCGGATTGTCGACGGTGAGCCATGAAGGCATGGATTACCGCGTGCTGAATGCACCGCTTTTTGCGGACAAACCCGACTCACCGCAACTGACCCTGCTGCTGGACATCACCCACCACCAGCACTTTCTGCAACGCATGCAGCATCTGATCTGGCTAACCGTCGGCCTGTCAGCCCTGGCCACCGCACTGCTGGGCGCCTGGGCGGCGCGCAGCGGCTTGCGCCCGTTGCGGCGCATCAGCGCGGTCGCCAGCGGTGTTTCCGCGCAATCGCTGAACATGCGATTGCCCGAAGAAAACATGCCACCGGAACTGGCGGACATGGCCCACAACTTCAACGCCATGCTCGGACGCCTCGACGACTCTTTTCAGCGCCTGTCCGCGTTCTCTGCCGACATTGCCCATGAATTGCGTACCCCATTGTCGAACCTGCTGACCCACACCCAGGTCACCCTCACCCGCCCCCGCCCCATCGAGGACTACCGCGAAGCCCTGCACAGTAACCTCGAGGAGTTGCAATGGATGGCGCAACTGGTCAACGACATGCTGTATCTGGCCAAGGCTGACCATGGGCTGTTGATGCCCAAGCGCGAGCCCTTGGAGCTGGGACAGGAAGCGGATCTGCTGCTGGAGTTTTTTGCGCCGCTGGCAGAGGACGCCCAGGTGAAATTGAGCCGGGACGGTAACGCGTGCATGGAAGGTGATCGCAGCATGTTGCGTCGGGCACTCTCCAATTTGCTGGACAATGCGTTGCGGTTTACACCGGTTGATGGCGAGGTTCGGGTGCGGATTGTCGAGCAGCCCAAGGGGTTGAGCCTGACGGTCGAGAACAGCGGCGAAGGCATTGACGGGTCGTTGCTGCCGCGTTTGTTTGATCGCTTCTACCGGGCCGATCCGGCGCGGCAGGAAGGCAGCAGTGAGCATGCCGGGTTGGGCCTGGCGATTACCCAGTCGATCATCCGCGCCCACGGTGGGCAGATTCGTTGCGAATCGAATGATGGATGGACCAGGTTTGTAATCGAATTACCAAGAAAAAACACCCTGTAGGAGCTGCCGAAGGCTGCGATCTTTTGATTTTGTTTTTAAAAAGCAAGATCAAAAGATCGCAGCCTTCGGCAGCTCCTACAGGGTGTGGATTACGAATAGCGCAACGCGTGAGCCGGTTCGATCTTCGCCGCACGCCACGCCGGGTAAACGGTGGCGAGGAAGCTCAATACAAACCCGGCAGAGCAGATCAGCACCACATCCCCGCCTTGCAGCTCGGACGGCAGGTTGCTGACGAAATACACGTCGGAACTGAAGATGTGCTGCCCGCTGACCCGCTCGATCCAGCCCACGATCTGGCTGACGTTCAACGCCGCAATCACGCCCAACACACCGCCAATCAAGGTGCCGACAATACCGATCACAGTGCCCTGCACCATGAAGATCGCCATGATCTGCCGTGGCGTGGCACCGATGGTGCGCAGGATCGCGATGTCCGCGCCCTTGTCGTTCACCACCATGATCAGGGTCGCGATAATGTTGAACGCCGCCACCGCGACGATCATCAGCAACAGCAGGCCGATCATGGTTTTTTCCATCTTCATCGCACTGAACAGGCTGCCCTGGGTGTGGGTCCAGTCGTCGGCCTTGTAGGCGGCGCCCAGCCCCGTGGCGATGTCACTCGACACTTGCGGCGCGGCATACAGGTCCTTCACCGCCAGGCGCACGCTCTGCACCTGGTTCGGTTCCCAGTGCTGCATCTGCGCGGCATCGGCCATGTGAATCAACGCCATGGTGCCATCCAGCTCGGCACCGACCTTGAACACGCCGACCACGTTCAGCCGTTGCATGCGCGGGGTAATACCCCCCGGCGCATTGCTGACTTCCGGCACGATCAGGGTGATCTTGTCGCCGACGTTCAGGCGGAAGCGCCGCGCCGTGATCTCGCCGATCACCACGCCGAATTCGCCCGGTTTCAGGGCCTCGAGACTGCCCTGGACGATGTGCTTGGCGACGATCGACACCTGGCCTTCCAGCGCCGGGTCGACACCGCTGACCTGGATGGGCTGCATCGTGCCCTTATAGGACAGCATGCCTTCCATCTCGGTGAACGGCACCGCCGCCGTCACTTCCGGGTTTTTCATTGCCGCTGCTGCCACGGGCTTCCAGTCGTCAATCGGGTTGACGCCGACGATGGTGGCATGCGGCACCATGCCGAGGATGCGCGAGCTCATTTCGCGCTGGAAGCCGTTCATCACCGACAACACCACGATCATGGCGAGCACGCCCAGGGCGAGGCCGATCATCGAGGTCATCGAGATGAAGGAAACAAAGCGATTACGACGCTTGGCGCGGGTATAGCGCGTGCCGATAAAGATCGATAACGGTCTGAACATTCGCTGGGGCACCGTATAAAAATAAAAGACCCGACGCCTTTCCAGGCATCGGGTTGCAGCCACTCAGATGGGCGTGAGGCAACCTTCCTGCAGGTGCAGGACGCGATCCATCTGGCGGGCCAGGTTCATGTCGTGGGTCACCACCAGGAACGCCGTGCGCATCGAGGTGCTGAGTTCCAGCATCAAGTCCTGAATGCCCTGGGCGGTGTGGGCGTCGAGGTTGCCGGTCGGCTCGTCGAGCATCACCAGGCCCGGTGTGTTGACCAGGGCGCGGGCGATGGCCACGCGCTGGCGCTCACCACCGGACAATTCGGCCGGTTTGTGTTCCAGCCGGTGGCCCAGCCCTACCCGCTCCAGCAGCGCCGTGGCACGCTGGCGCGCTTGCGGGATCGCGGTCTTGCCGATCAGCAGCGGCATGCAGACGTTTTCCAGCGCGGTGAATTCCGGCAGCAAGTGGTGGAACTGGTACACGAAGCCCAAGGCACGGTTACGCAGCAGGCCGCGTTTCTTCTCGCTCAGCGCCGACAGTTCTTCGCCATCGAGCCAGACGCTGCCCTTGGTCGGCGTGTCGAGGCCGCCCAACAGGTTGAGCAAGGTACTTTTGCCCGAGCCCGACTTGCCGACAATCGCCACACGCTCGCCCGGATGCATTTCCAGTTGCAGCCCGGCCAGGACCTCTACCGACTCCGGACCTTCCTCGTAGGATTTGCCCAGGTTGCGGCAGCTCAAGATTGCTTTATCACTCATGCCCGACTCACTCATAACGTAGCGCCTCCGCAGGCTGGGTGCGCGCGGCACGCCAGGCTGGATACAGGGTGGCGAGGAAACTCAGGATCAACGCGGCGGCGCAGACCATGACAACGTCCTGGCTCTGCACTTGCGACGGCAGGTAATCGATGAAGTACACGTCGGCGTTGAGGAATTTGTGGCCGATCAGGCCTTCGAGGGCCGAGATCGCGGCACTGACGTTCAATGCGGCGAAGATCCCGACCACGGCGCCAATGGCCGTGCCGACCACACCAATGACCGTACCCTGCACCATGAAGGTGCGCATGATCGTGCCCGGCGTGGCGCCCAGTGTGCGCAGGATCGCGATGTCACCCTTCTTGTCGTTCACCACCATCACCAGTGTGGAAATGATGTTGAATGCCGCGACGGCAACGATCAGCAGCAGCAACAGGCCGATCATGGCTTTTTCCATGCGGATCGCCTGGTACAGGTTGCCATGGGTGCGGGTCCAGTCGCGGGCGTAGAAACGGTCTTCGCCGAGATCGCGGGCGATGCTCCACGCGGTGCGCGGCGCCTGGAACAGGTCGTCAAACTTCAGGCGCAGGCCCTGGACCTGATCCGGTTTCCAGCGATGCAGCCGGGCCAGGTCCTGCAGGTTGGTGACGCCCAGGTAGCCATCGAGCTCACCGGCGCCGACATGGAAAATGCCGACCACGGTAAAGCGCTTCATGCGCGGGAACATCCCGGCCGGGGTCACGGTGACCTCCGGCGCGACGAAGGTCAGCTTGTCGCCGATCGCCGCACCGAGCTTGGCCGCGGCCTTGTCGCCGATGACGATGCCGAACTCGCCCGGCACCAGGTCGTCGAGTTTGCCCTGGGTCATGAAGTGATCAATGATCGACACCTGGCGCTCTTGCGCCGGGTCGATGGCATTGAGCAGGACCTTCGAGACCTTGCCGTTATTGGTCAGCAACCCCTGCATTTGCGTAAACGGCGCCACGGCCGTCACTTGCGGGTTCTGCCTGACCTTGGCCGCCAGGCTTTGCCAATCGCTGATCGGCTCGCCGGACTCGATGGTCGCGTGGGGCACCATGCCCAGCACGCGGGTGCGCATCTCATGATCGAAGCCGTTCATCACCGACAGCACCACGATCATCACGACCACGCCAAGGGCGAGCCCGATCATCGAAGTCAGGGAAATGAATGACACAAAATGATTGCGACGCTTTGCACGGGTGTAACGCGTGCCAATAAATACGAAGAGAGGTCTGAACATGTCGGGGCTTGTTCGGAGGGAAAAGGAACGTCCTTGTGGCGGGGGTCGATAACCAGCTTTACACTCAGACCACCGCCGCTACCATGGGTTCGCCATGTCGACATTAGATGAAGAAGATCGCCGCGAATACTACCGTATCGAGGATACGATCGCACTGGAAATTCGGCCCCTGTCCGCTTCTGAAGCCGCAGGCCAGGAAGTGTTGCAGGATGCTTCACCACTCTTCAACTTGCTCAGCGAACTGCACCTCAGTGAATTCGAGTCGCAGCACCTGTTGCGCCAGATCAATGAGCGCGACCGCAACATTGCGGCATTCTTGAAATCACAGAACAAACGCATCGACCTGCTGAGCCAGGTGATTGCCATCACCGTGCTCGGGCAGATCGGCGAACCCCAGCCGGTGATCATCTCCGAAGGCGGTATCGACTTTCAGCATCCATCGCCCATCGCCGCCGGCGCACACCTGTCGGTCAAGCTGGTGCTGATGCCACAAGCCCTGGGCCTGCTGCTGCGCGCCCGCGTTACCCATTGCGACCGCAAGGGCGATGGCTATGATGTCGGCACCGAGTTCGAACACCTGACCGACGCCCAGCGCCAACTGTTGGCCCGCCACATCTTGCAGAAGCAGGCCCAGGAACGACGCCTGGCCCGCGAACAACTCGAATCAGGCAATTAATTTAAGGAAGAACCGTGACCCTCATCTACGGCCATCGCGGCGCCAAGGGCGAAGCACCGGAAAACACCCTGACCAGCTTTCAGGAATGTCTCAAGCACGGCGTGCGTCGCTGCGAACTGGACCTGCACCTGTCCAGGGACGGCGAGTTGATGGTCATCCACGACCCGACCCTCAAGCGCACCACAGACCGTCGCGGCAAGGTCGTCGAACACACGGCGGCCGAGTTGGTGACCTATGACGCGCGAAAGGGTGGTCCGGGCTGGATCAAGCCGTGCCCGATTCCGACGCTGGAAGAACTGTTCGAGAAGTGCGACTTCGATCACTGGCAGCTGGAAGTCAAAAGCGCATCACGGATGCGTGCCGCGACCACCGTGCTGGCCATTCGCGAAATGGTCCAGCGTCATGGCCTGATGGACAAGGTGACCATCACCTCGAGTTCCCGTGAAGTGCTCAAGGCTGCGTTGGAACTGGTACCGGACGTGTCCCGCGGACTGGTGGCCGAGTACGCCTGGCTCGACCCGCTGAAGGTCGCGGCCAGTTATGGCTGTGAGATTCTGGCGCTGAACTGGACCCTGTGTACGCCGGAACGCCTGCAAAAGGCGCAGCGTCAGGGGTTGCATGTGTCGGTGTGGACCGTCAACGAGCCTGCGCTGATGCGCAGACTCGCCGACTTCGGCGTTGACAGCCTGATTACAGACTTTCCCGGTTTGGCCAGCGCCACGCTCGAGAATTGCTGAAATCGGTCTCCCCGGCCGGCTCAGGCCACCGGCCGGAGCCGCTCAAAAAAGCCGGTTGAGGCCGTCGTACGCCGCGACCCGATAGGCTTCGGCCATGGTCGGGTAGTTGAACGTGGTGTTGACGAAATACTTCAGCGTGTTCTGCTCGCCCGGCTGGTTCATGATCGCCTGACCGATGTGCACGATCTCCGACGCCTGATAACCGAAGCAGTGAACGCCCAGCACTTCCAGGGTTTCACGGTGGAACAGGATCTTCAGCATGCCTTGCGGCTCGCCGGCAATCTGCGCCCGCGCCATGCTCTTGAAGAACGCCTTGCCGACTTCGTACGGCACCTTGGCCTGGGTCAGCTCCTGCTCGTTCTTGCCGATCGAGCTGATCTCCGGAATGGTGTAGATGCCGGTCGGCACGTCATTCACGAAACGCCAGCTGCCGTTGTCGACAATACTGCCAGCGGCCGAGCGGCCCTGGTCGTGGGCGGCACTGGCCAGGCTCGGCCAGCCGATCACGTCACCGGCGCCGTAGATGTTCGGCACACAGGTACGATACGCCTCGTCGACTTCGATCTGGCCACGGCTGTTGACCTTCACGCCAATGTTTTCCAGGCCCAACTGATCGGTGTTCCCGGTACGGCCGTTGCACCAGAGCAAGGCGTCGGCCTTGATCTTCTTACCGGACTTGAGGTGCAGGATCACGCCGTTGTCCACGCCTTCGACGCGGTCATACTCTTCGTTGTGGCGAACCGTGATGTTGTTGTTGCTGAAGTGATAGCTCAGGGCCTGGGAGATTTCCGAGTCCAGGAAGCTCAGCAACTGGCCACGGTTGTCCACCAGCTCGACCAGCACACCCAGGCCGCTGAAGATCGAGGCGTATTCGCAACCGATCACGCCTGCGCCGTAAACGATGAGTTTGCGCGGGGTGTGGCCGAGGCTGAGGATGGTGTCGCTATCGTAGATACGCGGGTGGTGGAAATCGATGTCCGCCGGGCGATACGGACGCGAACCGGTGGCGATGATGATGTGCTTGGCCACCAGTTTCTCGACCACGCCGTTGGCGCAGACCACTTCGATGGTTTGCTCGTCGGCGAAGCTGCCGGTGCCGAAGAACACGTCGACGCGGTTGCGGGCGTAGTAGCCGGTACGCGAAGCGACTTGCTTGGAGATGACTTTCTCGGCGCTTTTCAGCACGTCCGGGAACGAGAACCAGCGCGGCTCACCAATGGCCCGGAACATCGGGTTGGTGTTGAACTGCATGATCTGCCGCACCGAGTGACGCAGTGCCTTGGAGGGGATGGTGCCCAAGTGAGTGCAGTTGCCGCCGACCTGGCGACGGCTATCGACCATCGCCACCTTGCGCCCTGCCTTGGCGGCGTTCATTGCCGCGCCTTCCCCCGCCGGGCCGGAACCCAACACCACCACATCGTAGTTGTAGACAGCCATGCGTACTCCTCAGAACAGGCCGCGGCACCCTCGGCACCTGCGGCTAAATCACGCCAATCTGTGGCATGAAGGAACAATTTGGGGCCAGTGCAGAACCCGGACACAGTCTATAGAAGCGTCAACGCCGGGCACATTAACCCTTGGTCGCGTCGTAGGCTACTTTTGCCTGCGCTACAACGCCAGTTTTCAATGCTCAAATCGCCGAAATCATTCGGTTTTTTGGCCACTGAGGCGCTCAAAAGCGTGACTGCTGCGTGTGACGAAACCTGTATCGGCACGAATCACAAAAAATGCGCCAATATCGTGTTTTTCCGCGAAGTCCCAACCGCGCTCCGGGCCGAGAATCAGCAACAGCGTCGATAAGCCATCGGCCATCAGCGCTGAAGGATGAATCACCGTGACGGACGCCAGGGCATGTGAGACGGGTGCACCGGTGCGGGCATCGAAGGTGTGGGAAAAACGCTGTCCGCCCTGCTCGAAATAATTCCGGTAGTCGCCGGAAGTTGAAAGACCATAACCGTCGATAGCAATGACACGTTCGGCCACCTGCCGGTCATCCCGCGGCTCTTCCAGCGCAATGCGCCATGGCGAACCGTCGGGCTTCTTGCCGGCCGCCTTGAGCTCGCCCGTGGCTTCGGCGAGGTAGTCGTGGATGCCCATCGCCTCGAGCCTTGCGGCAATCGTGTCCACCGCATAACCGGCGGCGATGCTGTTGAAATCGACCTCGACGGCGGCGTCCTTACACAACGTGTCGCCATCGATCCGCAAGTGCTGGTGGCCGACGCGCTGGCGGGCTTCAGCGAGCGCTTCGGCGGTCGGGACCTTCTCCTCTCGGGCCTGCGGACCAAATCCCCAGAGGTTCAGCAATGGCTCCACCGTCAGATCGTAGGAACCGTCGCTTTGCACGGACAGTTGCTCGCCCACGCGGACCAACTCGAGGATCGACGCCGGCATTGCCTGACAGCGGTTGGCCGGTAATGCATTGAAGCGCTCGATGTCCGAGTCGCTTCGGTAAGTCGACATTTGCAGGTCCACGTCAGCGAGGATTTGCTCGACCTGGACACGGACTTCGCCAGGCGCCGGAAGGCTGGCATGGCGTACGTACTTGATCGAATAAGTGCTGCCCATGGTCGGGCCGCCGAAGCTTTCCAGGGAGTCGCTGTTGCCGCAGGCAGACAACATACCCATCAGCGCCAGAAAAAAAACCTTCCATCCGCTCAAAAACAATCTCACCTTTTCTGATGTCCTGATAAAAGATCGCAGCCTTCGGCAGCTCCTACAAAGGTACATTCGTATTCAATCCTGTAGGAGCTGCCGAAGGCTGCGATCTTTTGATGTTGATTCACACAAACAAAAACGCCCCGAACAAAGTCGGGGCGTTTTCATGTGCGGCTAAGGCTTAGCGCGGGAATGCTGGCGGGTTTACACCGGCCATGTCTTCCATCACGCGAACCACCTGGCAGCTGTAACCGAACTCGTTGTCGTACCAGACGTACAGAACAACGCGATTATCCTGGGTGATGGTCGCTTCAGCGTCCACTACGCCTGCGTGGCGCGAGCCAACGAAGTCGGTGGAAACCACTTCCTGGGAGCTCACGTAGTCGATCTGCTTGTGCAGATCCGAGTGCATGGCCATCTGGCGCAGGTACTCGTTGATCTCTTCGCGAGTGGTGGCCTTTTCCAGGTTCAGGTTCAGGATGGCCATCGACACGTTCGGCGTAGGAACGCGAATCGCGTTGCCGGTCAGCTTGCCCTTGAGCACTGGCAGCGCCTTGGCGGCTGCGGTGGCGGCACCGGTCTCGGTGATAACCATGTTCAGCGGCGCGGCGCGGCCACGACGGCTGCCCTTGTGGAAGTTGTCGATCAGGTTCTGGTCGTTGGTGAACGAGTGAACGGTTTCGACGTGGCCGTTGACGATGCCGTACTTGTCGTTGACTGCCTTGAGCACCGGCACGATGGCGTTGGTGGTGCAGGACGCCGCCGAGATGATCTTGTCGTCAGGGGTGATGTCGCCGTGGTTGATGCCGTGCACGATGTTCTTCAGCGCGCCCTTGCCAGGTGCGGTGAGGATCACGCGGGCAGCGCCCGGGCAGGCCAGGTGCTGGCCCAGGCCGTCGGCGTCACGCCATACACCGGTGTTGTCGACGATCAGAGCGTTTTCGATGCCGTACTGGGTGTAGTCGACTTCGGCCGGGCTCTTGGCGTAGATAACCTGGATCAGGTTGCCGTTGGCGGTGATGGTGTTGTTGGCTTCATCGATGGTGATGGTGCCATCGAACGGACCATGCACCGAGTCACGACGCAGCAGGCTGGCGCGCTTGACCAAGTCGTTTTCGGCGCCCTTGCGGACAACGATGGCACGCAGGCGCAGGCCGTCGCCGCCACCGGTTTTCTCGATCAGGATGCGCGCCAGCAGACGGCCGATACGACCGAAGCCGTAGAGGACAACGTCGGTGCCTTTGCGGGCCGATGCGTTTTGCTGGCCAACCACGTCGGCCAGTTCTTCACGGACGAACTGCTCGGCAGTACGGCCATTGCCTTCGGCCTTGAATTTGGCCGCCAGCTTGCCCAGGTCCACCGAAGCGGCGCCGAGCTTGAGTTCGCTCATCGCCTTGATCAGCGGGAATGTTTCGTGGACGGACAGCTCGCACTCGTCGGACTGACGGTGACGAGCAAAGCGGTGAGCTTTGAGAATCGCAATGACTGAACGATTGATCAGGCTGCGGCCATAGATCGAGCTCACCACGTTGTTATTGCGGTAGAGCTGACCGATAAGCGGAATCATCGCTTCTGCGAGTGCTTCACGGTCGATCCATTCACCAAGACACTGGTCGGGCTTCTGAGTCACGGGAACCTTCCACATGTAGGGGCAGAAAAAAGGGGCTACATTATGCCGCCGAGTGACAGCGGTAGCAATGCGCGCCCGTCGTGCATTACGTAACAATTCGTCGTTCAAAAAAATTGCGCCTCGCGCAAACCCAATAAAACCGGGCCTTTCAGCGCAGTCAATTTTTTGGAGGTCACGCCTCGTTATCCGTAACCCTCCGTAACACTCGTTGCTTTTGCCACTACATATTCAATAATTTTTGGCAAAAAACCGTCGAATTTTGTCTTTACCACTACATTTCACCAAACCCGTGCTTTAGACGCAGTCAGCAACTGACAGGCGGCATCGTAGACCGCTACAATTACCGACTTTGTCGCAACGCTTGGAGCTCAACCTTCCGTGCCCGTTCTGCGTCTACCGCTTCTCCCTGCCGCGGCAGGTAAACAGCACTGGGGCAACCTGCCCGGTGCCGCCCTGAGCCTGGCCATCGCCGAGGCCGCCAGCGCTGCCAAGCGCTTTACCCTGCTGCTGACCGCCGACAGCCAAAGTGCCGAACGGCTGGAACAGGAGCTGGGTTTCTTCGCCCCGGATTTGCCCGTACTGCACTTTCCCGACTGGGAAACCCTGCCCTACGACCTGTTCTCGCCGCACCAGGACATCATTTCCCAGCGCATCGCCAGCCTGTACCGGTTGCCGGAGCTGAGCCATGGCGTACTGGTGGTGCCGATCACGACCGCCCTGCATCGCCTGGCACCGACCAAATTCCTGCTCGGCAGTAGCCTGGTGCTGGACATCGGCCAGAAACTCGACGTCGAGCAAATGCGCACCCGGCTTGAAGCCACGGGTTATCGCTACGTCGATACGGTGTATGAACACGGCGAGTTCACCGTTCGCGGCTCGCTGATCGATCTGTTCCCGATGGGCAGCAAGTTGCCGTATCGCATCGACCTGTTCGACGACGAAATCGAAACCCTGCGCACCTTCGACCCGGAGAACCAGCGCTCCATCGACAAAGTCGACTCGGTCAAGCTGTTGCCGGCCAAGGAGTTCCCGCTACAGAAAGAAGCGGTCACCCGTTTCAAGGCGCGCTTCCGTGAGCGTTTTGACGTCGACTTCCGTCGTTGCCCGATTTTCCAGGATTTGAGCAGCGGGATTACCCCGGCCGGCATCGAGTACTACCTGCCGCTGTTCTTCGAAGAAACCTCGACGCTGTTCGATTACCTGCCCCAGGACACGCAAGTGTTTTCCCTGCCGGGCATCGAGCAAGCCGCGGAAAACTTCTGGAACGACGTGCGCAATCGCTATGAAGAACGCCGCGTCGACCCGTCCCGTCCTTTATTGCCGCCCGCCGAACTGTTCCTGCCGGTGGAAGACTGCTTCGCACGCCTGAAGAACTGGCCGCGCGTGGTGGCCAGTCAACAGGATGTGGAAAGCGGTGGCGGTCGCGAGCGCTTCCCGGCTCGCGAGTTGCCGAACCTGGCCATCGAAGCCAAGGCCACCCAGCCGCTGGCGGCGCTGGCCGGTTTCCTCGACGAGTTTCCCGGTCGCGTGCTGTTTACCGCCGAATCCGCAGGCCGTCGCGAAGTGCTGCTGGAGCTGCTGGAACGCCTGAAGCTGCGACCGAAAACCGTCGATAGCTGGCCGGACTTTGTCGCCGGCAAGGACCGCCTGGCGATCACCATTGCGCCGCTGGATGAAGGCCTGGTGCTGGACGATCCAGCCCTGGCCCTGGTTGCCGAAAGCCCGTTGTTCGGCCAGCGCGTGATGCAGCGCCGTCGCCGGGAAAAGCGCGCCGATGCCAACAACGATGCCGTCATCAAGAACCTCACCGAGCTGCGCGAAGGTGCGCCGGTGGTGCACATCGACCACGGTGTCGGTCGTTACCTGGGCCTGGCAACCCTGGAAATCGACAACCAGACCGCTGAATTCCTTGCCCTGGAATATGCCGAAGGCGCCAAGCTTTATGTGCCGGTGGCCAACCTGCACCTGATCGCCCGCTACACCGGCAGCGATGACGCCCTGGCCCCGCTGCACCGCCTCGGTTCCGAGACCTGGCAGAAAGCCAAGCGCAAAGCCGCCGAACAGGTGCGCGACGTGGCCGCCGAGTTGCTCGACATCTATGCACGCCGCGCCGCCCGTGAAGGCTACG
Organism: Pseudomonas laurylsulfatiphila; assembly: GCF_002934665.1. Lineage (GTDB taxonomy): Bacteria > Pseudomonadota > Gammaproteobacteria > Pseudomonadales > Pseudomonadaceae > Aquipseudomonas > Aquipseudomonas laurylsulfatiphila. The sequence goes on from NZ_NIRS01000004.1 coordinate 374,461, forward strand.
CTTTCGCCGATCCGAAAGCCGACTACGCCACCTTCAGCGCCGGCTTCCCGTTCGAAGAAACCCCGGACCAGCAAACCACCATCGAGGCGGTGCGCGCAGACATGCTCGCGCCCAAGCCAATGGATCGCCTTGTGTGCGGCGACGTTGGCTTCGGCAAGACCGAAGTGGCGATGCGCGCAGCGTTCATCGCGGTGCACGGAGGTCGCCAGGTGGCGATCCTGGTGCCGACCACCCTGCTCGCCCAGCAGCACTACAACAGCTTCCGCGACCGCTTCGCCGACTGGCCGGTGACCGTGGAAGTGATGAGCCGCTTCAAGTCGGCCAAGGAAGTGAATGCCGCCGTCGCCGATCTGGCCGAAGGCAAGATCGACATCGTCATCGGTACTCACAAACTGCTTCAGGACGACGTGAAGATCAAAAACCTCGGCCTTGTGATCATCGACGAGGAACACCGTTTCGGCGTGCGCCAGAAAGAACAGCTCAAGGCCCTGCGCAGCGAAGTCGACATCCTGACCCTGACCGCCACGCCGATTCCGCGCACGCTGAACATGGCGGTGTCGGGCATGCGCGACCTGTCGATCATCGCCACCCCGCCGGCCCGCCGCCTGTCGGTGCGCACCTTCGTCATGGAGCAGAACAAGAGCACGGTCAAAGAGGCCTTGCTGCGTGAGTTGCTGCGTGGCGGCCAGGTCTATTACCTGCACAACGATGTGAAGACCATCGAGAAATGCGCCGCCGACCTCGCCGAGCTGGTACCGGAAGCACGGATCGGCATCGGTCACGGGCAGATGCGCGAACGCGAACTCGAACAGGTGATGAGCGACTTCTACCACAAGCGCTTCAACGTGCTGATCGCCTCGACCATCATCGAGACCGGCATCGACGTACCGAGCGCCAACACCATCATCATCGAGCGTGCCGACAAGTTCGGCCTGGCCCAGTTGCACCAGCTGCGCGGCCGGGTCGGACGCAGTCACCACCAGGCCTACGCCTACCTGCTGACGCCACCGCGCCAGCAAATCACACCGGACGCGGAAAAGCGCCTGGAAGCGATCGCCAACACCCAGGACCTCGGCGCGGGCTTCGTGCTCGCCACCAACGACCTGGAAATCCGCGGTGCCGGCGAACTGCTCGGTGACGGGCAGAGCGGGCAGATCCAGGCGGTCGGCTTTACGCTGTACATGGAAATGCTCGAACGCGCGGTGAAGTCGATCCGCAAGGGCGAGCAGCCGAACCTCGATCAACCGCTCGGCGGTGGCCCTGAAGTCAACTTGCGGGTACCGGCGCTGATTCCGGAAGACTACCTGCCGGATGTCCACGCCCGCCTGATTCTCTACAAGCGCATTGCCTCGGCCACCGATGAGGACGGTCTCAAGGACTTGCAGGTAGAGATGATCGATCGTTTCGGCCTGTTGCCGGAACCGACCAAGAACCTGATCCGCATCACTGCATTGAAGCTGCAGGCCGAGCAACTGGGCATCAAGAAAGTCGATGGTGGTCCGCAAGGCGGTCGCGTCGAGTTCGCTGCGCAGACGCCGGTCGACCCGCTGACCCTGATCAAGCTGATCCAGAGCCAGCCAAAACGCTACAAATTCGAAGGGGCCACGATGTTCAAGTTCATGGTTCCGATGGAGCGCCCGGAAGAGCGCTTTAATACTGTAGAGGCGCTGTTCGAGCGCCTCGTTCCGAAAACTGCTTGAAGGACGCCGCATGCGCCTGTTCCGCTCACTGACCCTGCTGACCCTTTTGATGCCAGCGCTGGTCGCCCCCACGGCATTTGCCGATGACCTGTATCAGGTCGAAATGATTCTGGTCCGGCAAAATGCCGTGCCGGCGATTGTCAGCCGCGCCGCGCCGGAAGACTGGGCCGCTGGCGCCCAACCCGTCAGCCCCGACAGCCTGCGTACGCCAAGCCTGAATGGCGAGGTGGAAAAACTCACCAGCAGCGCCGACTACACGGTATTGCTGCACAAGGCCTGGCAACAGACGCTCGGCGAAAACGCCAGCAAAGTGGCGATCAGTGATGGCAAGGAACAATATGGTCAGTTCCCGATCGAGGGCACGCTGAGCATGAAACTGGGACGCTTTACCGACGTCGACGCCGACTTCTGGGTCAATCAGATCGATGCCAATGGCATGGTGACTGCCAGCGAGCGCTTGAAACAGGAAAGCCACACCAAGAACGGCCAGTTGAACTTCCTCGACAACGGTCACCTCGGCCTGCTGATCAAGATCACTTCGCTGACCGCCCCCGCACCCCGAGCAGCTCCCGAAGAAATTCCGGACTGATTCCCCATGTCCGCGACCCTGAGCAAACCCCTGGCACCATCCTGGGTCAGCCGATTCAAGGAACAGAGCCTGGAGCGCGGTCGCCGTTACGCGCTGGAGAATCGTGTCAGGATCGTCGAGGCCGGCGACGCAACCATCGTCGCCGCGTGCGAAGGCTCGGGCGGTAACGTTTACCGTCAGACCATTCGCCTGCGCGAGTCAGCCAAAGGCACGCTGCTGATGGTCGACGCCACCTGCTCCTGCCCGGTCCATAGCAACTGCAAACATTGCGCAGCGGTGCTCCTGCAAGTGCAGGAAACCCTCGACTACCCCGCTGCCGCCAAAGACGCCGAACTCCTGGAAAAACTCCAGGCCGTCCTGGAAAACCGCAGCCCGAAAGCCCCGCCGCAAGTGCTGGTGGACAATGTGCAACCGGTACCGCGCCTGTGGCTGGCCAGCATCGAGTTCAGCGCCTTCGAACCGCGCAACGGCCGAATGCAGCGTTACATCCAGCATCGTGCGGCGCTGTCCTTCAGCTATCTGGACGAGTACGTTTCCGGACAGAAAAACACCGACATCCTGATTCGCCAGGAAACCCAGACGCTGCGGATAAAACGCCACCCGGAAGTGGAACAGTCCTACCGGGAACAGCTGCGAATCCTCGGCTTCAAAGTCGCTACCCGGCAAAGCAAGGCCTTGCCGGAAAGTGCCGGTGAGCTGTTCGAAATGGTCAATGACAGCGCCTGGCTGACCTTTACCCTCAATGAACTGCCGAAGTTGCGCACCCAAGGCTGGGAATTGCAGATCGACGAGGACTTCGGTTTCGACCTGACAGCGGTAGACGACTGGTACGCCACGGTCGAACAGGCACCGGAGCGCGACTGGTTCGACCTAGAACTGGGGATCATCGTCAACGGCGAGCGCCTGAGCCTTCTGCCGATCCTGCTCAACCTGATGCGCTCGCACACCGAAATCCTCAACCCGGAACGCCTTGCCCGACGCCGCGACGACGAGTTGATCCTGGTCAACATCCCCCATCGCCCGAACTCCGAGTACGGCCCGCTGCAAGTCGCCCTGCCCTTCGGCCGCCTGAAGCCGGTACTGGCCACCCTCGGCGAGTTCTACCTGCAGGAACCCGGCGACACCACACTGCGCCTGAGCAAGGCCGATGCCACGCGCCTGAACCCGCTGGAGGACATGCCACTGCTCTGGGAGGGTGGCGAACAGATCCGCACCTTTGCCCAGCGCCTGCGGGACATCAAGGACCATACGGCCGCCGCCCCGGAAGGCTTGAATGCGACGCTGCGTCCGTATCAGCTTGAGGGCTTGAGCTGGATGCAATCACTGCGACAGCTGGAAGTGGGTGGCATTCTCGCGGACGACATGGGCCTGGGCAAAACCCTGCAGACTCTGGCGCACGTGCTGAGCGAGAAAAACGCCGGCCGTCTCGATCGGCCGTGCATGGTCGTGATGCCGACCAGCCTGATCCCCAACTGGCTCGACGAAGCCGCGCACTTTACGCCGCAGCTCAAGGTACTGGCGCTGTACGGCGCCAGCCGCAAAAAACACTTCGACAAGCTGGCTGACTACGACCTGATCCTGACCACCTATGCGCTGCTGCCCAAGGATGTCGAGCGCCTGGCGGCGCAGCCCTTGCACATACTGGTGCTGGATGAGGCGCAGTACATCAAGAATCCGACCAGCAAGGCCGCCCAGGCTGCCCGCGAACTCAATGCCCGGCAGCGCCTTTGCCTGAGCGGCACACCGCTGGAAAACCATCTCGGTGAACTCTGGTCACTGTTTCACTTCCTCTTGCCCGGCTGGCTCGGTGACGTCAAAAGCTTCAACCGCGATTACCGCGTACCGATTGAAAAACGCACCAGCGAGGTCAGGCTTCAGCACCTCAACGGCCGGATCAAACCCTTCCTGCTGCGCCGCACCAAGGAGCAGGTGGCCACCGAGTTGCCACCAAAAACCGAGATCATCCACTGGGTCGAACTCAACGAGGCCCAGCGTGACGTTTACGAAACCATGCGCCTGGCCATGGACAAGAAAGTCCGTGACGAGATCACCCGCAAAGGCGTAGCCCGCAGCCAGATCATCATTCTCGAAGCGCTGCTGAAACTGCGTCAGGTGTGCTGCGATTTGCGCCTGGTCAACGAGGCGACCCTGCCAAGCCGCGGCAGCACCTCGGGCAAACTCGACAGCCTGATGGAAATGCTCGAGGAGTTGTTCGAGGAAGGTCGGCGGATCCTGCTGTTCTCGCAGTTCACTTCAATGTTGTCGCTGATTGAGGATGAGCTGAACAAGCGTGGAATCGCCTACGCCCTGCTGACCGGCCAGACCCGCGACCGCCGCACACCGGTGAAGGAATTCCAGAGCGGCAAGCGTCAGATATTTCTGATCAGCCTGAAGGCCGGCGGCGTTGGCCTGAACCTGACTGAAGCGGACACGGTGATTCACTACGACCCGTGGTGGAACCCGGCGACGGAAAACCAGGCGACCGACCGGGCGTATCGCATTGGTCAGGAAAAGCCCGTGTTTGTTTACAAACTGATTGCGCGCGGCACGGTGGAAGAAAAGATCCAGCACCTGCAGAAGGAAAAGTCCGACCTCGCCGCCGGCGTGCTGGATGGGCGCAAGGCCGGGGACTGGAAACTGCAGAACGACGATATCGAGGCGCTGTTTGCGCCGTTGCCGGAAAATCCCGGAAAACGTTGAGATTTGCGGTGCTTTTTAGTCCTCCATCGCGAGCAAGCTCGCTCCCACAGTGGCCGCGTCGAACACAAACTCTACGAACGCCACTAAACCTGTGGGAGCGAGCTTGCTCGCGATGAAGTCAACTCGATATCAAGCGGAGCTCAGCCCTTGAGCACCCGCGCCAACGTCGATTTCACCTTGCCCATGCCGTCATGCAACGCCTGCTCGATCTCGGCCATGGTAATCACCGCCGTCGACTTGCCCGCCGCCGGGTTCACCACCAGTGCCAGACAGGCGTAATCCAGTTCCAGCTCGCGGGCCAGGGCCGCCTCCGGCATACCGGTCATGCCAACGATGTCGCAGCCGTCGCGCTCCAGCCGGGCGATTTCAGCCACCGTCTCCAGGCGCGGCCCTTGAGTGCAGGCATACACGCCATGGCTGCTGTAGCCCACACCTTCCGCCGCCAGCGCCGTGATCAATTGCTGGCGCAACGGCTCGCTATAGGGGTAGCTGAAGTCGATATGGGTGACGTGTTCCAGGTCATCGGCAAAGTAGGTGTGCTCGCGACCGCTGGTGTAGTCGATCAACTGATGCGGCACGCAGAAATGCCCGGTACCCATGGCAGCATGGATGCCGCCCACGGCGTTGACCGCCAGAATGGCTTCGGCACCGGCCTGCTTCAGCGCCCATAGATTGGCGCGGTAGTTGACCTGATGCGGCGGAAAACGATGGGGATGGCCGTGACGCGCGAGGAACAGCACTTCCTTGCCGGCATACTCGCCGATCTGAACGTCGGCCGAAGGTGCGCCATAAGGCGTGTCCACTGCCAGTGACTGGCGAATGCTCAGGCCTTCGAGTTGAGTCAGGCCAGTGCCACCGATAATCGCGTAAACCGTCATAACGAACAGTCCTTAATCAATCAATTGAGCTTCTTTGAGCGCGCCGACAGCGGCCAGCCAGCGCGGGTCTTGACGGTACTCGGTGCTGGCAAACGACTGGCCGCGCATCCGCGCAATGCGCTCGGAAGGCTTGACCTTCAGACGCTGGGCAGCGCTCAAAGCCAGTTCGGCGGCCGCACGGTCGTTGCACACCAGGCCCATGTCGCAACCGGCCGTCAACGCCGCTTCGATACGGCTGGCAGCATCGCCGACCACGTGGGCGCCAGCCATGGACAGGTCGTCACTGAAGATCACGCCATCGAACTGCAACTCGCCGCGCAGGATGTCCTGCAACCAGCGGCGGGAGAAACCTGCGGGCTGGGAATCGACCTGTGGATAAATAACGTGGGCCGGCATGACCGCGGCCAGTTGCTTGCTCAGCCTGGCAAACGGCACCAGGTCGTTGGCGCGGATCTCGTCGAGGCTGCGTTCGTCGTTGGGGATCGCGACGTGGGAATCGGCCTCGGCCCAGCCATGGCCAGGGAAATGCTTGCCGGTAGCGGCCATCCCGGCGCTGTTCATGCCACGGATGAATGCACCCGCGAGCAAGGCAGCGCGCTCGGGATCACCTTCGAACGAACGGGTGCCGACAACGGCGCTGCGCTGGTAATCGAGGTCGAGCACCGGGGCGAAGCTCAGGTCCAGGCCAACGGCCAGCACTTCGGTCGCCATGATCCAGCCGCACTGCTCGGCCAGGTATTCGGCGTTCGGGTTGTCGGCAATGGCGCGCATGGCGGGCAGGCGCACGAAACCCTGGCGCAGGCGCTGCACGCGGCCACCCTCTTGATCCACCGCCAACAGCAAATCGGGACGAATGGCGCGAATCGCTGCACTCAGCTCACGCACTTGACGCGGATGCTCGATGTTACGGGCAAAGATGATCAAGCCGCCCACTTCGGGCTGGCGCAACAATTGGCGATCTTCAGCCGTCAGCCAGGTACCGGCGACGTCCACCATCAACGAGCCTTGCAAGCCAGCAGTCATAAAAATTCCTTGATAACAGAAAACCCGGCCCACACGCATTCGCCGCCAGGGGCAAGGCCTGGCAGATTGGCGAGTTCGATGGGAAACGGGTTCAGAACGAGAGTCGGCATGGGCGGCTAGCTTAGCGGATGTCAGCTGCCGCGCCCACCCGTGCGCGGTTAAACCTTGGCGGCAACCGGCGTCGATTTGCTGCGTGGACGCAACTGGGCAGTGGCCATGGCCGTATCGGTCACACCGGATTCGGCACGCATGCCGGCGGCCAGGAACGGCACCATCAGGCGCATGACCTGCTCGATCGAGGTGTTCACGCCGAAGTCGGTTTCGGCAATCGCGCGCAAAGCCTTGATACCAGACATGCTGAACGCCGCGGCACCGAGCATGAAGTGCACGCGCCAGAACAGTTCGATGGGTGGAATACGCGGCGCCGCTTCGTTGACCAGCATCATGTAGCGGCGAAACACCTTGCCGTACATGTCTTCCAGATAACGCCGCAAGTGCCCCTGGCTCTGACTGAACGCCAGCCCCAGCAAACGCATGAAGATGGACAGGTCGTTGCCGCTGCGCGGTTGCACCACCAGGGCCTGCTCGACGAGGATTTCCAGCAACTCTTCGAGGGTCGGCTTGTTTTCAGGCTTGGCCTGACGCCGCTCCAGCTCTTTGTCGAGGCTGATGCAGAACGGCCCGAGGAACCGCGAGAAAACCGCCTGGATCAACGCCTTCTTTGAACCGAAGTGATAGTTCACCGCCGCCAGGTTGACACCGGCCTTGCTGGTGATCAGGCGCAACGAGGTTTCAGCGAAACCTTTTTCCGCAAACAACTGCTCGGCTGCATCAAGAATGCGTTCAACGGTTTCCGACTGGGCCATGGCTACTCCGCCTGACAAACACTTGTTTGAAACATACGTTTCAGCCTGTGCCTTGTCAAGTCTGGCAGTTCGTTTCGGGAATGGTCGGTCAGACATTTAACCACACAACGGCGAAGCTTCAATCCACTGACTGATTGACCGTCTGGCGGCGGCTGAAAAATGGAGCATTGCCAAGATCGCCTTACTGTATATAATCCCAGTCACTGTATAAAAAAACAGAGCGATCAATATGCTAAAGCTGACGCCACGACAAGCCGAGATCCTGGCTTTCATCAAACGCTGCCTGGAAGACAACGGATACCCCCCCACCCGTGCGGAAATCGCTCAGGAACTGGGTTTCAAGTCACCCAATGCGGCGGAAGAGCACCTCAAGGCGCTGGCCCGCAAGGGTGCCATCGAGATGACGCCTGGCGCCTCCCGTGGCATTCGCATCCCCGGCTTCGAAGCCAAGGCCGACGATTCCACCCTGCCGATCATTGGCCGGGTCGCAGCCGGCGCCCCGATTCTTGCGCAGCAACACATCGAAGAGTCCTGCAACATCAACCCTGCCTTCTTCCATCCGCGCGCCGACTACCTGCTGCGCGTCCACGGGATGAGCATGAAGGATGTCGGCATTTTCGACGGCGACCTGCTGGCCGTCCACACCACCCGCGAAGCCCGTAACGGCCAGATCGTGGTTGCACGAATCGGCGACGAAGTGACCGTCAAGCGCTTCAAGCGTGACGGCAGCAAAGTCTGGCTGATCGCCGAGAACCCCGAGTTCGCCCCTATCGAAGTGAACCTTCAAGATCAGGAACTGGTGATCGAAGGCTTGAGTGTCGGCGTGATTCGCCGCTAAAGGAGGCTCCATGCAGTTCCCACAGCCATCACCACAGCAAACCCAACTGCCGTTGTTCGAAGCGTTCATGGCACAGCCATTGGCGCCGATCCTGAAAGACGTAGTCGAGTCCCCCTGGAGCGCCGAACCTGACGTTTTCAGCGAGCTGTCACTGCGTGGTGCAGCCGGGAACTGCCTGAGCCTTCTGGCACCGATCCTCAGGGAATTGAGCCAGGACCAGGACGCACGCTGGCTGACACTGATCGCGCCGCCCGCCAGCCTGACTCAAGCCTGGCTGCGAGATGCCGGCCTCAACCGCGAGCGCATTCTGTTGCTGCACCCCCGGGGCACCCAAAGTGCTCAGCAACTGACCTGCGAAGCCCTGCGTCTTGGGCGCAGCCATACGGTTGTCAGCTGGCTCAACCCGCTGAGCAGCCAATCCCGGCAACAGCTGATCAGCGCCGCCCGGACCGGGGACGCTCAGAGCCTGAATATTCGTTTGGGATAACTGACAGCCGGGGCGTGAGCTTCACCGCGCGAGGCTTCTCCTGGGAGAGAGAAGCCGATGTGTAGCGATATCAAGAAAACTGACGGACGGGGATCAATGAAGAACCCGTGGCCCCTCGTCCTTGTCGAATTCGCCTTCAACCAGGCGACCTGCCATCTGGACTCCCACGCTCAACATCGCCTTGGCGACTTCCACGTGTTGCCCTTGCAGGAACGCTTTGGCGTCCTCGGAGAAATCCAAAGTAACCAGAGAACCCTCGTCCTCGGCCCTGCGCAGCTCGATACGGCCGTCTGGTAACTCGACAATTTCTAGAAAGGACGTTGGCATAAAGGACTGTTCTCCACGAAAGGCGGGGATTATATAGGCATCGGCCAGGCTTCGCTCGGGATCTTGACCAGATGCCATCCCAAAACTGTTTCTGTCAGCACTCGTTCAGGCCTTCGCGAAAGCGGATCGCCAATCCTTTCAGATTCTGGCGCCAGCTCTCCAGCTCCTCCCGACTCAGTTCCTCTGGCTCATCCACTTCATCCAGATTGACAGCCTGAATCAAAGGCTGGGTCACGTCCCCTTTTGGCTTGTGGGGCGCGCGCGGCGGCTGAAACAACGCAGCATGGGCAGCCAACAACTTGGCCAACCAGGTCTCCGGATTATTGGCCAGCTCCACCAGCTCGGCCATTTCCGGAATGGCGATGGTTTCCAGCACTTCGCGAGTCAGCAGCAGCTCCGCACGGGGGGCATTGGCCTGCGGCAGGCGATAGAAGCCGGCGATTTCATGACACAGGCCCAACAGCGCGCCGTACAGGTGAAACAGCGCAGATTCGCGTCCGGCCTGGATAAGCGCCAGCGAATTCATCGCCCGACCCTCTTCAGTGCGCGCCAGTGCTTCCAGCGACAAGCCGGCGAAGTAAATCTTCTGATTGGTGCGGGTATAAAGTTCGTGGGCCATGACGGCAGCCTCCACAACGAAATAATTGCTTCATGCAGGTCCTGTGTAGGAGCGAGCCTGCTCGCGATGGACTTGAGAGCAACGCGGGCATCCTGAAAGCCCGCGTTATCGTTGACGACCATCGCGAGCAAGCTCGCTCCTACAAGGGTCTTGCGATTCTACGCCTTCGCAGTTCCCATGCGGCCTTTTGTAGGAGCGAGCTTGCTCCGGGCGGCGTTCCGACGATGGGCCTGAGAGCAACGCGGGCATCCTGAAAGCACGCGTCATCGTTGACGACCATCGCGAGCAAGCTCGCTCCTACAGTTTCAAGCCTTCGCAGCCGGGCGCTTGTCTTCAACCGTCCACTTGCCGCCGTCGTAGAACGCTTTCCAGCCAGTCGGCTTACCGTCAACTTCGGTCTGCACGTACTGTTCCTTGGTCTTGCGGCTGTAACGAATCACAGCCGGAAGGCCATCGGGATCTTTCTTAGGCGCTTCGCAGAGGAAGTGATACTTCGGATCGATCTCATCCTTGTGCGGCACGATCTCGATAACCAGCGGAGCACGAGTCTCACGGTTTTTCGGGAACTGGCTGGCCGCCAGGAACAGGCCGGATGCACCGTCGCGCAGGATATAGGTGTCGTTGACCTTTTCGCATTTCAGCTCAGGCATCTTCACCGGGTCCATCTTCGGCGGCGCCGCATCACCGCTCTTCAGCAGTTTGCGGGTGTTCTTGCAGGTCGCGTTGGTGCAGCCGAAGAACTTGCCGAAACGGCCGGTCTTGAGTTGCATCTCGCTGCCGCACTTGTCGCATTCCAGGCTCGGACCTTCATAGCCCTTGATGCGATAGGTGCCCTCTTCGATTTCGTAGCCGTCGCAATCCGGGTTGTTACCGCAGATGTGCAACTTGCGCTTCTCGTCCAGCAGGTAGGCGTCCATCGCCGTGCTGCAGATCGGGCAGCGATGCTTGCCGCGCAATACCAGCGACTCCGACTCACCCTCGTCATCCGCGGCGATTTCGTCGCCCGGCACCAGGTTGACGGTGGCCTTGCAGCGCTCTTTCGGCGGCAGGCTGTAGCCCGAGCAACCGAGGAACACGCCGGTCGACGCGGTGCGAATCTGCATCGGACGACCGCAGGTCGTGCACGGAATGTCTGTCATCACCGGCTGGTTGGCACGCATGCCGTTTTCCGGGCTTTCGGCTACTTCGAGCTTCTTCTTGAAGTCGCCGTAGAACTCGTCGAGCACGTTTTTCCAGTCGCGTTCGCCCTGGGCCACGTCATCGAGATGCTCTTCCATGCCGGCGGTGAAACCGTAGTCCATCAGGTTCGAGAAGCTCTCGGCCAGACGCTCGGTGACGATGTCGCCCATCTTTTCCGAGTAGAAGCGACGGTTGTGCAACGCCACGTAACCACGGTCCTGGATGGTCGAAATGATCGCCGCGTAGGTCGAAGGACGACCGATGCCGCGTTTTTCCATTTCTTTTACCAGACTGGCTTCCGAGTAACGCGCCGGCGGCTTGGTGAAGTGCTGGGTCGGATCAAGCTTGATCAGCTTCATCGCGTCGCCCTGGGCCATGTCCGGCAGCACATCGTCGTCGCCTGGCTTGGCGATTTGCGGCATGACGCGGGTGTAACCGTCGAACTTCAGGATGCGGCCCTTGGCACGCAGTTCGAAGTCGCCAGCGCCCACAGTGACGGTCGTCGACAGGTATTGCGCCGGCAGCATCTGGCAAGCCAGGAACTGGCGCCAGATCAGCTCGTAGAGGCGCTCAGCGTCACGCTCCATGCCCGACAGCTTGCTTGGCTCGGTGTTGGCGTCGGAGGGACGAATCGCTTCGTGAGCCTCTTGAGCGCCTTCCTTGCTGCTGTAGACGTTCGGGGTTTCCGGCAGGTACTTCTTGCCGAACTCGCCTTCAATATAAGTACGCGCCATCGCCACGGCATCAACCGAGAGGTTGGTCGAGTCGGTACGCATGTAAGTGATGTAGCCGGCTTCGTACAGACGCTGGGCCATCATCATGGTTTTCTTCACCCCGAAGCCCAGGCGGTTGCTCGCGGCCTGCTGCAGGGTGGAGGTGATGAACGGCGCCGACGGCTTGCTGCTGGTCGGTTTGTCTTCGCGCTTGACGATGCTGTAGCTGGAAGCCTTGAGCTTCTCCAGCGCGGCCATGGCCTGGGCTTCGTTGAGCGGCTTGAAGGCTTCGCCTTTCTCGCGGGCCACGTCGAAACGCACGGTCGCGCCTTTTGCGGTGCCGAGGTCGGCGTGCACTTCCCAGTACTCTTCCGGGTTGAACGCGCGGATTTCACGTTCGCGCTCAACCACCAGCTTCACGGCAACCGACTGCACGCGACCGGCGGACAAACCGCGAGCGATCTTGGCCCACAGCAGTGGCGAAACCATGTAGCCCACGACACGGTCGAGGAAGCGACGCGCCTGCTGGGCGTTGACGCGGTCGATATCCAGCTCGCCCGGCTGGGAGAAGGCTTCCTGGATCGCCTTCTTGGTGATTTCGTTGAACACCACGCGCTTGTAGCGGCTGTCGTCACCACCGATGGCTTCGCGCAGGTGCCAGGCAATGGCTTCCCCCTCGCGATCCAAGTCGGTTGCGAGATAGATGGTGTCAGCATCCTTGGCGAGCCGGCGCAGCTCTTCGATGACTTTTTCCTTGCCCGGGAGGATCTCGTACTTGGCTTTCCAGCCATGATCCGGATCGACCCCCATGCGCGCGACCAGCTGCTTGCGCGCTTTTTCTTTAGGCGACAGTGCCGGCGCTTCACCCGCAGCAGCCTTGCCGCGCTTGGCGGCCGGCTCTTTGCTGGCGCTAGCCGAACCGCTGGTGGGCAGGTCTCGGATATGGCCGATACTCGACTTCACCACGTATTCGTTGCCCAAATACTTGTTGATGGTCTTGGCCTTAGCCGGGGATTCCACAATGACCAGCGATTTGCCCATGGATCAGAAAATTCCTGAATTCGAGAAGTGAAAGGCGATTGGCGCCTGACGCGGCACCGCTATATATAGTGGCTACAAGGTGAGGTCAAGCGCAGGGTATTGCGCGCACTCAGCTTATGGCTTGGTAAAAGGGCACTCTTCGGCTTGCACCAAAGCAAAGCGTGGCACCTGTTCGCCGTCAACTTCGACCGACTCCAGGAACATGCTCAAGGGACGCACCCAAAAGCCGCAATCGCCATACAGGGCTTGATAGAAGACCACTTCCTCTTCGGTTTCCGAATGCCGCGCAACACTGAATACGCGGTACAGCGGACCTTTGTAATGTTGGTAGAGCCCTGGTTGTATCGGCATGCTTTGGCCCTCACTCAATTTTTTTCAAAATAAAAACAAAATAAATCCGGAAAAACAAAAAACCGGGGCACTTGGCCCCGGCTTCCATCAACGAAACGCTTAAACGCGTTCGAAGACGGTGGAGATGCCTTGGCCGAGACCAATGCACATGGTGGCTACCCCGAAGGTACCGCCATTCTGCTTCATCACATTGAGCAAAGTGCCGGAGATCCGCGCACCGGAGCAACCGAACGGGTGGCCCAGGGCGATCGCGCCGCCGTGCAGGTTAACCTTCTCGTTCATCTTGTCGAGCACTTTCAGATCTTTCAGCACTGGCAGGGCCTGTGCGGCGAAAGCTTCGTTGAGCTCGAAGAAGTCGATGTCGGAGATACCCAGACCCGCGCGCTTCAGTGCTTTTTGTGTGGCCGGTACTGGACCATAGCCCATGATTGCCGGATCCACACCTGCCACCGCCATCGAGCGAATCACCGCCATAGGCTGGATGCCCAGGTCCTGTGCGCGCTGCGCCGACATCACGATCATGCACGAAGCACCATCGGTGATCTGCGACGAAGTACCCGCTGTCACGGTGCCGCCCTTCGGATTGAACGCTGGCTTGAGAGCCGCCAGGCTTTCCAGGGTGGTTTCCGGACGAATGGTTTCGTCGTAGTCGAAGGTTTTCAGGAAACCGTTCTCGTCGTAGCCCTGCATCGGGATGATTTCGTCTTTGAACTTGCCTTCCACGGTCGCCTTGTGGGCGAGTTGGTGGGAGCGCACGCCGAAAGCGTCCTGTTGTTCGCGGGTAATGCCGTGCATTTTGCCCAGCATTTCCGCGGTCAGGCCCATCATGCCCGAGGCTTTTGCCGCGTACAGCGACATGTGCGGGTTCGGATCGACACCGTGCATCATGCTCACGTGGCCCATATGCTCGACGCCACCAACGACGAACACGTCACCGTTGCCGGTCATGATCGCTTGCGCAGCAGTGTGCAGAGCGCTCATGGACGAGCCACACAGACGGCTGACGGTCTGGCCGGCCGAGGTGTGCGGGATCTGGGTCATCAGCGACGCCATGCGCGCGATGTTCCAGCCCTGCTCCAGGGTCTGGTTCACACAGCCCCAGATCACGTCTTCGACTTCGTTCGGGTCGACCTTGACGTTGCGTTCCAGCAGTTTGCTGATCAGGTGCGCCGACATGTCTTCGGCGCGGGTGTTGCGGTGCATGCCGCCCTTGGAGCGGCCCATCGGAGTACGACCAAAGTCGACAATCACGACGTCTCTAGGATTCAAGCTCATAAGTTCACTCTCACTCTAGTTGGGGGCGCTTAACCGAAGAAGCTCTGGCCGTTCTTGGCCATTTCGCGCAGCTTCGCGGTCGGGTGGTACAGCGCGCCCAAATCAGCGTACTGGTCAGCCAGGGCAACGAACTCTGCCACACCGATCGAATCGATGTAACGCAGCGCACCGCCACGGAATGGAGGGAAACCAATGCCGTAGACCAGACCCATGTCGGCTTCGGCAGCGGTTTCGACGATGCCGTCTTCCAGGCAACGCACGGTTTCCAGGCACAGCGGGATCATCATCCAGTTGATGATGTCTTCGTCAGTGACTTCGCGCTGTTCAAAGACGATTGGCTTGAGCACTTCCAGTACCGACGGGTCGGCGACTTTCTTCTGCTTGCCCTTCTTGTCGGTCTCGTAGGCGTAGAAGCCCTTGCCGTTCTTCTGGCCCAGGCGCTTGGCTTCGTAGAGCACGTCAACGGCCGAGCGACGGTCGTCCTTCATGCGGTCCGGGAAACCTTCAGCCATCACGTCACGGCCGTGGTGGCCGGTGTCGATGCCGACCACGTCCATCAGGTAGGCCGGGCCCATAGGCCAGCCGAATTTTTCCATGATCTTGTCGATACGGACGAAGTCCACACCAGCGCTGACCAGCTTGGCGAAACCGCCGAAGTACGGGAACAGTACGCGGTTGACCAGGAAGCCCGGGCAGTCGTTGACGACGATCGGGTTCTTGCCCATTTTCTTGGCGTAGGCAACGGTGGTGGCAACAGCCAGCTCGCTGGACTTCTCGCCACGGATCACTTCCACCAGCGGCATCATGTGCACCGGGTTGAAGAAGTGCATGCCGACGAAGTTTTCCGGACGCTTGAGGGCCTTGGCCAGCAAGGTGATGGAAATGGTCGAGGTGTTGGACGCGAGGATGGTGTCCTCTTTAACCTGGCCTTCAACTTCAGCCAGTACGGCTTGCTTGACCTTCGGGTTCTCGACGACCGCTTCCACCACCAGGTCCACGTGACCGAAATCACCGTAGGACAAGGTCGGACGGATGCCGTTGAGCACTTCAGCCATTTTCGCGGCGGTCATGCGACCTTTTTCAACGCGGCCAACCAGCAGCTTGGCGGCTTCGGCCAGACCCTGCTCGATGCCATGCTCATTGATGTCCTTCATCAGGATCGGCGTGCCTTTGGAAGCCGACTGATAGGCGATACCGCCACCCATGATACCGGCACCCAGTACGGCGGCCTGCTTCACGTCCTTGGCGATTTCGTCGTAGGCCTTGGCCTTTTTCTTCAGTTCCTGGTCATTCAGGAACAGACCGATCAGGCTCTGCGCGGCAGAGGTCTTGGCCAGCTTGACGAAACCTGCGGCTTCAATTTCCAGGGCCTTGTCGCGACCGAAGTTCGCGGCTTTCTGGATGGTCTTGATCGCTTCAACCGGCGCCGGGTAGTTCGGGCCAGCTTGACCTGCCACGAAACCTTTGGCGGTTTCGAAAGCCATCATTTGCTCGATGGCGTTCAGCTTCAGCTTTTCCAGCTTCGGCTGGCGCTTGGCCTTGTAGTCGAACTCGCCGGAGATGGCGCGCTTGATCAGTTCCAGCGCGGCCTCTTGCAGCTTCTCTGGAGCAACCACGGCGTCGACAGCGCCAACTTTCAGCGCGTCTTCAGGACGGTTTTCCTTGCCGGCGGCAATCCACTCGATGGCGTTGTCGGCACCGATCAGACGCGGCAGACGAACGGTACCGCCGAAGCCCGGGTAGATGCCCAGCTTGACTTCCGGCAGGCCGATCTTGGCCTTGGTGGACATGACGCGGTAGTCCGCCGCCAGGCACATTTCCAGACCGCCACCCAGCGCGATGCCATTGATCGCGGCAACGGTCGGAACGTTGAGGTCTTCGAAATCGCTGAAAATCTTGTTGGCTTCGAGGTTGCCAGCAACAAGCTCTGCATCCGGCAGCTTGAAGTTGTCGACAAATTCGGTGATGTCGGCGCCGACGATGAACACGTCCTTGCCACTGCTGACGATCACGCCCTTGATCGAAGCATCTGCCTTGATGGTGTCTACGGCCTGACGCAGTTCGTTCAGGGTTAGACGGTTGAACTTGTTGACGGACTCACCCTTGAGGTCGAACTTCAGTTCGACGATGCCACTTTCAAGAGCCTTAACCGTGATGGCTTTACCTTCGTAAATCATCAACTGATCTCCACGATATGGAAGCTGAACAGTACACGTCGGACGCAGGCGAATGGCTTGGCAGGGACGCTAATCGTCAATGCTACGCCCATTCCCCCGGCACACCCGCCAACGCGATAGTCGGGATTCTGTAGGAGCGGTCTGAAATACAAACGCTCAATTCATACGCCCGTTTGATTTGGGTACGTCACCTTCACGGAATTTCCGACAATTGTCAATCGCCCGAAACACGGGTTGAAACGCGACTTTCCGGTCATATCCGTACTGCGAAGACCTTAAACACGCCGAAGCATGCAGGGTCATTCATAGAATCAATTGTTAGAAAATGCGCCCTAATTCGCTGCAGCCCGCGTTTAACAAGCTACGCTGGCGGAACCAAGGGGAAAATTGTGAACGCTTTAGACGAATGCCCAGCGTAAGATCAGCCAACACCGATTTACCGGCCTGCCTGGCCAACCCGCCCGATGATTTTGTCGGGCTTTTTATTGCGTGCGAAAAACATCTGTAGGAGCGAGCCTGCTCGCGATGGACGTCAACGATGGCGCGGGAAGCCTGGCACCCCGCGGCGCTATCAGGTTCATCGCGAGCAGGCTCGCTCCTACAAAGGGACGGGGTTCAGGCAAGGGCTTTGAGCGTTGCATCGATGTGCTGCAACACCTCGGCCTCGCCCTTCTCGCCCCAATACAAGGCGATGATTTGCTTGTCGGCCTCAACCTTGTAGACATTACCCGGCAATTTTTCGAAATGATTGAGCAGCGCCTGATCTTCACAGGTTTCCTGCCATTGATTGACCCAGACACCCGGTGATTTCTGCCAGTAACTCCAGCACGCCGGCTGACTGCCACGCCGCGGACGATGGTACTGGGCGCACGGGCTCGGCGGCTCCTGGCTCAGCCAGTGTGGCCATTCCTGGGGCGCCAGCTGCATGGCCAACCCAATGCGCCGGGCCTCCATGCGCAGGGCGATGCGCCCACTCTGGGCACGCGACGGGCGCAACCATGCCAGTGGGCTGAGTACCACCAGCAGGATTGACACCACTATCCACACCGTCATATCTGTACTCCCGATTCTTGATGAGCCCATTGTGTCACTTTGGAACCAATGCGCCTGAAACCAGCCATACTTACCAATATTGCAATCCTCAGGAGGAGCACCTCATGCCCTACAACCATATTCTGGTCGCTGTAGATCTGACCGAAGAGTGCGACCCTGTGATCCACCGCGCTCGCGAGCTGTCGGTGAGCAACGGCGCGAAATTGTCACTGGTGCACATTGTCGAGCCGATGGCGATGGCCTTTGGCGGCGACGTGCCGATGGACCTGTCACAACTGCAACAGCAGCAGTTCGATCAGGCCAAGGAGCGCCTTGACCGGTTGATCCTCAAATATCCGGAACTCTCCAGGGAATACAGCCACCTCACCTATGGCCAGCCACGCCAGGAAATCCACCACCTGGCCAAGGAGCAAACCTGCGACCTGATCGTGGTGGGCAGCCATGGCCGGCACGGCCTGGCACTGCTGCTCGGCTCCACCGCCAATGACGTGCTGCATGGCGCGCCTTGCGATGTGCTTGCGGTGCGCCTGCAAAACAAATCCTGATACACAAACCCCTGTGTAGGAGCTGCCGCAGGCTGCGATCTTTTGATCTTGTTCTTAAAAATCAAAGTCAAAAGATCGCAGCCTGCGGCAGCTCCTACAAGGGGATTGCGTTTCATATGAAAAGCCCGGCGTTCACGTGTGTGAAGCCGGGCTTTTTTATTGCAGGTTCAATCAGGCATCCAGTTCGGCCCAGCGCTCGACCATTACGTCGAGTTCAGCCTGCAACTGCGCCAGTTGAGCAATCACTGCAGCCGTCTCGGCAGCCGGGCGCAGGTAGAAACCCGCGTCGGCCATCTGCGCTTCAACGGCAGCGATCTGCTGCTCCATGGCTTCGATCTCGCCGGGCAACGCTTCCAGCTCACGCTGCAGCTTATAGCTGAGCTTCTTCTTCGCCACTGGCGCTTCGACAGCCGCCGCAACCGGTGCTGGCTCGGCCTTCACCACTGCAGAGTTCAGGTCGGCCTTGCCGGACTTGCTCTCGGTCACGCCCAGCAGGCGCGGCGAGCCGCCCTGACGCAGCCAGTCCTGATAACCGCCCACGTACTCGCGCACCTTGCCTTCACCTTCGAAGACCAGGGTGCTGGTCACCACGTTGTCGAGGAATGCCCGGTCGTGACTGACCATCAATACGGTGCCGTTGAAGGTCAGCAGGACCTCTTCGAGCAATTCGAGGGTTTCGACGTCGAGGTCGTTGGTCGGTTCGTCGAGTACCAGCAGGTTCGCCGGCTTGCTGAACAGCTTGGCCAGCAACAGACGGGCACGTTCACCGCCGGACAGCGCCTTGACCGGCGTGCGCGCACGCTGCGGGCTGAACAGGAAGTCGCCGAGGTAGCTCAGCACGTGGCGGCTCTGGCCGTCGATATCGATGAAGTCGCGACCTTCGGCGACGTTGTCGATCACGGTCTTTTCCAGATCCAGCTGATGGCGCAATTGGTCGAAGTAGGCAACATCGATCCGGGTGCCCTCTTCCACCTTGCCGCTGGTTGGCTGCAAGCCGCTGAGCATCAGCTTCAGCAGCGTGGTCTTGCCGGTACCGTTGGCGCCGAGCAGACCAATACGGTCGCCGCGCTGCAGCACCATGGAGAAGTCCTTGATCAGGAACGGACCGTCCGGATGAGCAAAGCTCACGTTATCGAGGACCATGACCTGTTTGCCGGACTTGTCGGCAGTTTCCAGCTGGATGTTGGCCTTGCCGGTCCGCTCGCGACGTTCACTGCGCTCGACGCGCAAGGCTTTCAGCGCGCGTACGCGGCCTTCGTTACGGGTGCGACGGGCCTTGATGCCCTGGCGAATCCACACTTCTTCCTGGGCCAGGCGCTTGTCGAACAGCGCGTTGGCGGTTTCTTCGGCCGCCAGTGCGGCTTCCTTGTGCACGAGGAAACTGGCGTAGTCGCCGTTCCAGTCGATCAGGCCGCCACGATCCAGTTCGAGGATGCGGGTTGCCAGGTTCTGCAGGAAAGAACGGTCGTGCGTGATGAACAGCACGGCGCCCTGGAAATCCTTCAGCGCCTCTTCAAGCCAGGCGATGGCGCCGATATCCAGGTGGTTGGTCGGTTCGTCGAGCAGCAGCAGGTCCGGCTCGGACACCAGGGCCTGGGCCAGCAGGACGCGACGACGCCAGCCGCCGGACAACTCGGCGAGGGTCTTGTCAGCCGGCAGTTGCAGGCGGCTCAGGGTGCTGTCGACCAGCGTCTGCAAGCGCCAGCCATCGCGGGCTTCGAGGTCGTGCTGGACGTGCATCAGCTTGTCCAGGTCGGCATCGGTGACGATGTTCTGGCTCAGGTGGTGATACTCGGCGAGCAGCGCACCAACGCCGTCCAGGCCTTCGGCCACCACGTCGAACACTGTCCGCTCGTCGGCCACCGGCAATTCTTGCGGCAATTCGCCGATCTTGAGGCCGGGTGCGCGCCAAACGGAGCCGTCATCGGGCTTCTGGTCGCCCTTGACGAGCTTCATCATGCTGGACTTGCCAGTGCCGTTGCGGCCGATGATGCACACCCGCTCACCACGGGCGATCTGCCAGGACACCTTGTCCAACAACGGCATAGCGCCGAAAGCAAGGGACACATCGCTGAATTTGAGCAGGGTCATGAGCTTCTCCAAAAACCGGGCGCGCATTCTACCTGACTTGAGGCTTCAGAAGGCCGGCAATTTCACTCTCGTAGCACTCTGAACGACAAATGTTGCGAACTGATGCGGGAAGACCCGCAAAGCTTTCGCCGGCTGCTGGCAAAAGGCTAAGCTACAGACAATTCAGTGCGGGCCTGACCCGCACTTGTCATGTTTTCTCTGCCTGGACGTCTCATGCGCAGTCGCCTTTTCAATCTTTTGTCGTGCTTTTTACTTTCAGCCGCAGCGCTTCAATCCGCCCAGGCGGTGGACCTGTCCACCCAGCGCCAATATTACGATGAAGCCAAGCGCGCCCTGGCCAAGGGTGATACCGGCCCGTATTTCCGTTACAGCCAGGCCCTCGCCGATTATCCGCTGGAACCGTACCTGGCGTATGACGAACTGACCGCGCGCCTGAAAACCGCGAGCAACGCCGAAATCGAGAAATTCCTCGCCGAACACGGCGACCTGCCCCAGGCCAACTGGATGAAACTGCGCTGGTTGCGCTGGCTGGCGGATCGGGGTGACTGGGCGACTTTCGTCAAGTATTACGACCCGAAAATGAACTTCACCGAACTGGACTGCCTGAATGCGCAGTACCAGCTCAGCCACAACCTCAAGGCCGAAGGTAACGCCAACGCGGAAAAACTCTGGCTGACCGGTAAATCCCAACCCGAAGCCTGCGACACCCTGTTCGGCATATGGGCGGCCGAAGGCCAGTTGACCGAGCAAAAACGCTGGGAGCGAGCCAAACTCGCCGCCCAGGCGCGCAACTACCCGCTGGCCAACAGCCTGGTCAACGGCTTGACCACCCTCGCCCCGCGCGGTCGCTTGCTGGTGGACGTCGCGCAGAAACCGGAACTGCTCAACCAGCCGTCACGCTTCACCCCGGCCGATGAAGCCATGTCCGACGTGGTCAGCCTCGGCCTGCGCCGCCTGGCTCGCCAGGACCCGGACAAAGCCATGGACCTGCTCGATGGCTACGCCAGCAGCATGCACTTCTCCCGGGATGAAAAAGTGGCGATCGCCCGGGAAATCGGCTTGACCCTCGCCAAACGTTTCGACGGCCGAGCCCTGGACGTCATGACCAAATACGATCCGGAACTGCGCGACAACACGGTTTCCGAATGGCGCCTGCGCCTGCTCCTGCGCCTGGCGCGCTGGGACGATGCCTACCAGTTGACCCGCCGCCTGCCCCAGGACCTGGCCACCACCAACCGCTGGCGCTACTGGCAGGCCCGCAGCCTGGAACTGGCGCAACCACAGAATCCGGAAGCGCAGACGCTCTACAAGAACCTGGCCCGCGAACGCGACTTCTATGGTTTCCTCGCCGCCGATCGCTCGCAGTCGCCCTACTCGCTGAACAACAAGCCGCTGGTGATGAGCCAGGCGCTGATCAACAAAGTACGCAACACCCCCGGCATACGTCGCGCCCTGGAGTTCCACGCTCGCGGGCAAATCGTCGACGGTCGCCGCGAGTGGTACCACGTCAGCCGTCACTTCAGCCGTGACGAGATGGTTGCCCAGGCCAAACTGGCTTACGACCTGAAATGGTACTTCCCGGCCATTCGCACCATCAGCCAGGCGCAGTATTGGGACGATCTGGATATCCGTTTCCCGATGGCCCACCGCAACACGCTGGTGCGTGAAGCGAAGAGCCGCGGCCTGCATCCGAGCTGGGCGTTCGCCATCACCCGCCAGGAAAGTGCATTCATGGACGATGCCCGTTCCGGTGTCGGCGCCTCGGGCCTGATGCAACTGATGCCCGCCACCGCCAAGGAAACCGCACGCAAGTTCAGCATTCCCTATAGCTCGCCACAGCAACTGTTCGATCCGGACAAGAACATCCAGCTCGGCGCCGCTTACCTGAGCCAGGTGCACAGCCAGTTCAACGGCAACCGCGTCCTTGCCTCCGCCGCCTACAACGCCGGCCCGGGTCGCGTCCGCCAATGGCTGCGCGGTGCCGACCACCTGAGTTTCGATGTGTGGGTGGAAAGCATCCCGTTCGACGAAACCCGCCAGTACGTGCAAAACGTGTTGTCGTACTCGGTGATCTACGGCCAGAAGCTCAACTCGCCCCAGCCGATCGTGGATTGGCATGAGCGGTTTTTCGACGATCAATGACCGGTAATGCCGGTAATGTAGGAGCTGCCGCAGGCTGCGATCTTTTGAGCCTGCTCTAAAAAATGCCCGCATCAAACGATGCGGGCATTTTTTGTCAGGGGCCTTGAAGATCAAAAGATCGCAGCCTGCGGCAGCTCCTACAGTTCGGCGGTAGCCTTGCCGTCACTGAACTGTAACGCCGCCAAACGCGCATACAACGCATTGCTGGCAATCAGTTCCTGGTGCGTCCCTACCGCCACCAGTTTCCCCTGATCCATCACCGCGATCCGGTCGGCGTTTTTAACCGTGGCCAGGCGATGGGCGATCACCAGAGTGGTTCGGTTCTTCATCAGGCTCGGCAGCGCCTGCTGGATCAGGTGCTCACTCTGGGCATCGAGGGCGCTGGTGGCTTCGTCGAGGAGCAGGATCGGGGCGTCCACCAGCAAGGCGCGGGCGATGGCCAGGCGTTGGCGCTGGCCGCCGGACAAGCCGAGTCCGCCATCCCCCAGATGAGTCTGGTAACCGTTGGGCATGGCTTCGATAAAGTCATGGGCGTAAGCGATCTTTGCCGCTTCCTGTACCTCGGCCAGCGTCGCCTGCGGATTGCCGTAGCGAATGTTGTCTACAATGCTGCCGAAAAACAGCGCCGGGGTCTGTGACACCAGGGCGAAGCAGCGGCGCAGATCCAGCGGATCGAGTTGAGTCAACGGCACGCCATCGAGCAGGATGCGCCCCTCGGCCGGGTCGTAGAAACGCAGCAGCAAGTCATACACCGTCGACTTGCCGGCCCCGGAGGGCCCGACTAGCGCCAGCGTCTCACCGGCATTGACCGTCAGGCTCAATCCGTCGACGGCATAACTTTCCGGCCGCGACGGGTAGGAAAAACGCACATTTTGCAGTTGCAGGCGGCCGTCGACCCGTTCCGGCAGCGTCACCGCCCCTGCGACCGGTGGCAGGATGATGTTTTCCGAACGCAGCAACTCGGCAATCCGCTCGGCCGCGCCGGCTGCCCGCTGCAACTCCCCGATCACCTCGCTCAAGGTGCCGAACGCACTGCCGACGATCAGGCTGTAGAACACGAACGCCGCCAGCTCGCCGGCGGAAATTCGCCCGGCGATGACGTCCATCCCGCCAACCCAGAGCATCACCCCGACCGCGCCCAGCACCAGCACGATCACCAGGGTTATCAGCCACGCCCGCTGGAAGATGCGCTTGCGTGCGGTGTTGAACGCCTCCTCCACGGTCACGGCGAACCGTTGCTCGTCCTGGACCTGATGGTTGTAGGCCTGCACGGTCTTGATCTGCCCCAGGGTTTCGGAAACATAGCTGCCGATATCGGCAATCCGGTCCTGGCTCAGGCGCGAGAGGTTACGCACCCGGCGACCGAAGATCAGGATCGGCGCGATCACCAGGGGCAAGGCCACCACCACGATACTGGTGAGCTTGGGGTTGGTGATGAACAA
The DNA here is from genome assembly GCF_002934665.1 of Pseudomonas laurylsulfatiphila. GTDB lineage: Bacteria > Pseudomonadota > Gammaproteobacteria > Pseudomonadales > Pseudomonadaceae > Aquipseudomonas > Aquipseudomonas laurylsulfatiphila. The sequence goes on from NZ_NIRS01000004.1 coordinate 398,497, forward strand.
CAGGACGATCCCGCCGATCACCATCAGCAGGTTGCGCAGGAACAACGACAGCGAAGACCCGATGACCGATTGCAGCAGCGTGGTGTCGGCGGTCAGGCGGGACTGGATTTCGGAGCTGCGATTGTCTTCGTAAAAACCCGGGTGCAGGTAAATCAGATGATTGAACACGTCACGCCGGATATCGGCGACGCAGCGCTCGCCGATCCAAGACACCAGGTAAAACCGCGCAAAGGTTCCGATCGCCAGCCCCACGACCAGCAACATGAACAGGCCGATGGACTGATTGAGCAGGTGTGGCGACTGGGTCATGAACCCCTTGTCCACCAACAGGCGGATGCCCTGCCCCATGGACAAGGTGATGCCGGCGGTGGCGATCAACGCCAGCAAGGCGCCGAAGGCCTGCCAGCGATACGGCGCAATGAAACGACTGGCCAGGCGAACAGCACGGCGGTGACGGGCAGAGAGCATCGCAAACATCCGGGACAAAACAATCATTAGGGTCAGCCTACACCGCTCAATGGGGTGGCTCGCTGCAAATCACAATGAGTCAGGTTAATTATGTCCACCAACACTAGAGGCTAGACGCTATTGGTCTAAAGTTCGGCTAGCCACGAGAAGGCATTTCTGCTGGACTGGGTCTGTCCCCCCGGAAAGATCGCAGGGAGTTGTCATAGCCCGGTCACCTGGCGGTTCTACAGTAAGCACACAACCTGATGAGGAGACAGGCCATGTCCTTGCAACACAGCAGCGATGACAAGATTCAAGTGATCCGCACGCATCCAGACCAGTCTCTGGGCTGCTCGATTATCGACGAGCAGGGCCGCGAAGTACCGATCACTGAAGAAATGATCCAGAAAGCTTGCAGCGAACTGGAAAAGCGATTGGTCAAGCCTGCCGAACAAGAGTGATATAGCCACCGTCTTCTTGACCCGGCCCATTGTTGGCCGGGTTTTTTATGCCTGCTGATCCAATTTAGAACTGTGGCGCGCCCATCGCGAGCAGGCTCGCTCCTACAGGGGATTTGCGGTGCATGAAGATCCAGTGTGGGAGCGAGCCTGCTCGCGAAGGGGCCGCCGCGGTCTATCAGATTGCCGTGGCCCCCAACGCCGCCACAATCCTCTGCAACTCAGGCGCATCCCCCTCGATCCGCACCTGCAACCCGTCGATCTCACGGCGCGAAGGATAATTCTTGCGCAGCACATCGAATGCCGCGCGCTGCTCGCTGACACTGCCGACAAGGCTGCGACGGAAATCCGCATCGTCACGACGCGGGTCATACACCCCGCGGCACAGCATCGCCAAGGCCCAGGCCGGGTCGCTTTGCGCATTCAGGGTCACGTGCGACAGCCAGGGTGCCGGCAGCAAATCGCTCAGGCTGACGCGGGTCGGTTGCCCGAGGAAATCACAATACGCCTGATAAACCTGCGCGGTGCCGCGCTGCTTGCCGTCGAGGCTGTAACCGGCAATGTGCGGCGTGGCCAGCACGCACAGCTCGGCCAGCGCCACGTCGACTTCAGGCTCGCCTTCCCAGACATCGAGCACTGCTTGCAGGTCTTCACGCTCCAGCAGTACATCGCGCAGTGCCGCGTTGTTGACCACCGGTCCGCGGCTGGCATTGATCAGCCAGGTACCGGACCTGAGCTGGTTAAGGCGTTTTTCATCGAACAGATGCCAGGTCGATTGAGGCCCCTGCTTGGTCAGCGGCGTGTGCAGGCTGATGACGTCGCACTCGTCGATGATCTGCTCAAGGCTGACGTAGTCACCGCCTTCAGTCGCCTGCCGTGGTGGATCGCACACCAGCACCTTCCAGCCCAGGCCCTGCAGGACCTTGACCAGTCGGCCACCCACCTCGCCGGCACCGACCACGCCGTAGGTACGCCGGGTCAGGTCGGCCCCTTCGATTTCGGCCAGGGTCAGCAAGCTACCGAGCACATAGTCGACCACGCCGCGGGCATTGCAGCCCGGTGCGCTGGACCAGGTGATGCCGGCCTGCTGAAAGTAATCCAGGTCCAGATGATCGGTGCCGATGGTGCACGTACCGACAAAGCGCACCTTGCTGCCTTCGAGCAGCGCGCGATTGACGTTGGTCACCGAACGCACCAACAGCACATCGGCCTGCTCGACCGCGGCACGGTCGATGGCGCGACCCGGCACCCGGCGGATTTCACCGAAGCCTCCAAAGAAGGCATCGAGCAGGGGGATATTTTCGTCGGCAACAATCAGCATGGCAGGCTCCTTTGGCGGATCGGCAGTGTAGGCGTATATGCCTCGTTACGCCTAGCATGCATACCGTGTAGGAGCTGCCGCAGGCTGCGATCTTTTGACTTTGTTTTTAAGGGCAAGATCAAAAGATCGCAGCCTGCGGCAGCTCCTACAGAGATTACAAATCGGTAACACGAGCTTTTTCCTGACTGCCGCGTCAACGCGTAGAATGCGCGCCTGTGCATCAAAACCTCTTGGACGTTTCGCTATTGAATCCTGTTATTGAAAGTACCGTCGCCACTGCGCCTGCGCGGACGACACCCGTTCGCCTGGAACTCAAGGGCCTGCTCGGCCTGGCCCTGCCCATCATGATCGCGCAACTGGCCACCACGGCCATGGGCTTCGTCGATGCGGTGATGGCCGGCCGCGTCAGCCCGCGGGACTTGGCCTCGGTGGCCCTGGGCAACTCGATCTGGATTCCGGTCTACCTGTTGATGTCCGGTGTTCTGCTGGCAACCACACCCAAGGTCGCACAACGCTTTGGCGCCGCGCAGTTCGACGAGATCGGTCCGCTGGTACGCCAGGCGCTGTGGCTGGCATTGTGTGTCGGCTTGATCGGCAGTGGCCTGCTGCTCGGCGCCGAGCCGATCCTGCACTGGATGAAAGTCGATCCGCAATTGATCGAGCCGAGCATGGGTTACCTGCACGGGATCGCTTTCGGGTTTCCCGGCATGGCGTTCTATTACGTATTGCGCTGCTACAGCGATGGCATGGGGCGTACCCGCCCGAGCATGGTCATTGGCTTGTGCGGCCTGCTGCTGAACATCCCGCTGAACTATGCGTTGATCTACGGCCATTTCGGCGCACCGGCCCTGGGCGGCGTCGGTTGCGGCTGGGCCAGCGGCATCGTGATGTGGTTCATGGCGTTGAGCATGGCCGGCTGGACCTTCTGGGCCCCCTTCTATGCCCGCACCCGGGTGCTGGTGCGCTTCGACCGCCCGCAATGGACCGTGATCAAGCGCCTGGTCGGCATTGGCCTGCCGATTGGCATTGCCGTCTTCGCCGAGTCCAGCATCTTCGCGGTCATCGCCCTGTTGATCGGCAGTCTCGGCTCTACCGTGGTGGCCGGGCATCAGATCGCCCTCAATATCAGCTCGTTGCTGTTCATGATTCCTTATTCGCTGGGCATGGCGGTGACTGTGCGCGTGGGTCAGGCACTGGGGGCCGGCAATCCCTGGCAGGCGCGTTTCGCGGCGAAGGTCGGGCTCGGCGCGGCACTGGTGTTCGCGGCGTTCTCGGCGAGCCTGATCCTGCTCCTGCGCGAACCGATTGCCTCGATCTACACGCCTGACAAGGCCGTGATCCAGATTGCGTCGATGTTGATTGTCTATGCCGCCCTGTACCAGTTTTCCGATGCCATCCAGGTGATTTGCGCGGGCGCGTTGCGTGGATACCAGGATACCCGGGTGACCATGATCCTGACCTTGTTCGCCTATTGGGGCATCGGCTTGCCGGTCGGCTACGTGTTGGGACTGACCGATTGGTTCGGTCCGGCCAGTGGCCCGAGCGGGCTGTGGGAAGGGTTGATTGCCGGCTTGAGCTGTGCGGCGCTGATGTTGTCGATCCGCCTGACGCTCAGTGCGCGCAAACGGATTCGTAACAGCCGCTCGACCGGCTGATTGCACAAACAAAAAGACCTGCGTTTGCAGGTCTTTTTTTTGGGAGTGCCGTCAGCCGGACTTCTTGCGAATCCAGTAGAGGTAGGTGCCCTCCTCCTCGTGCTGCGCCACCAGTTCGTGGTCGAGAAACACACAGAACTTGGGAATGTCACGACGGGTCGACGGGTCTGTGGCGATGACCTTGAGCAGGCCGCCGGGCACCAGGTCACGGATGTGCTGGTGCAGCATCATCACCGGCTCGGGGCAGTTGAGACCGGTGGCATCGAGGGTGCCGTCTACCGGCGTATCAAGCATTTCACTCATGATTCACTCCTGAAACTGACCGGCATTGTCGCGCATTGCCGGGTGTAACGTCATCTGTGGCATAACGCCGTACCCTTGTAGGAGCGAGCTTGCTCGCGATGATCGTTAACGATAACGCTGGATGCCTGACACCCCAATGCGCTCTCAGGTCCATCGCGAGCAGGCTCGCTCCTACAGGGGGGGGTGCGGTGCTTCAGCGGGATTTGGGTTTCTTCACGTCCAGCCGGCGCAAATGGCAAGTCACTTCCTCGCGGTCGTGGTACAGCTGCTTGCAGCCGATCTCGACCTTGATGCCCCGCGCCTTGAAACCATCGGCGATGCGCTCGAGCAGACGCTTCACTTCGGCATAGCGCTGTTTCATCGGCAGCTTGAGGTTGACCACTGCCTCGCGGCAATGGCCGTCACCGATCCACTCTTCCAGCATTGCCGCATTGCGCGCCGGCTTCTCGACGATGTCGCAGACCATCCAGTCCACCGGCTGCTTGGGCTTGAAGGTGAAACCGTCGGCCATCAGGTGTTGCACCAGACCGGTGTCCATCAGGCTTTCGGCCATCGGGCCGTTGTCGATGGCGGTCACCAGCATGCCGCGGTTGACCAGTTGCCAGGTCCAGCCACCCGGAGCGGCCCCGAGGTCGACGCCGGTCATGTCGCTGTGCAGGCGCTCGTCCCACTGGTCGCGCGGAATGAAGTGGTGCCAGGCCTCTTCCAGCTTCAGGGTCGAGCGGCTCGGCGCCTCCCGAGGAAACTTCAAACGGGGAATGCCCATTGGCCACATCGCCGAGTTGTTCGACTCGGCCAGCCCCATGAACACCTCACGGCCGCTTTTGAAGGTCAGCAACAGCCGCGGCTTGTGCGCGTCTTCCACCAGTTTGCCGGCGGCCATCAGCGCCTTGCGCAGGTGCACTTCGAACTTTTTGCAGAAGTTCGACAGTTCCTTGCCATCATTGGTGTCGACCATTTCCAGCCACAGGCTGCCGCACAGCGGAAAGTCCGCCATATGGGCGAGGATCACGCTGATGCGGTCGGTTTCCGGCAGATCGATGAAAATCCCCCGGGCCCACTGGCGCGGGAAGATCAGCTCGGCGAAACGCTGCCCGCGCATCAGGCGCTCGGCGCCGTCTTCTTCGGTGCAGACGAATTCGGCGCAAGCGGTGGCGGCTTTGGCCTTGGCGTAGCCGGCCACGTTCAAGCGCGCGGCGAGGTCGGAAATCTCGGAACAGACTTCGCCTTCGAAGCCCGGCCGGCAATGCATGAATAGGGTGTTCATTCTTACTCCTGGGCAATGGCGATGAATTTCGGCCACTGCACGATGCCCAGGCTTGCCCTGAAGCAAAGCCTGTCACGAAAACCGGCGCATGATAGCCGAGATCGGAACCTGGGGTCTGTCCATAGAGTCCAGTTATTAGCCAGCTACCGAAAACAGGGCTAGGTTTAAGGCTCTGTCCGTCCCCTCAGTCCGTAGCCGTGCGGACTTCAAGGAGTGATTGCAATGCCGTCCCTCGATAGCCTGAAGACGTTGAAAACCCTGCAAGTCGGCAACAAGACCTACCACTACTTCAGCCTGCCCGACGCCGCCAGGAGCCTGGGCGAGCTGGACAAGTTGCCGATGTCGTTGAAAGTCCTGCTGGAAAACCTGCTGCGCTGGGAGGACGAAAAAACCGTCACCGGCGCCGACCTCAAGGCACTGGCCGCGTGGCTCAAGGAGCGCCGCTCCGACCGCGAAATCCAGTACCGCCCGGCGCGGGTGCTGATGCAGGATTTCACCGGCGTTCCCGCCGTGGTCGACCTGGCCGCCATGCGCGCGGCGATGGCCAAGGCCGGTGGCGATCCACAGCGCATCAACCCGCTGTCGCCGGTGGACCTGGTGATCGACCACTCGGTGATGGTCGACAAGTTCGCCAGCAGCAGCGCTTTCGAGCAGAACGTCGACATTGAAATGCAGCGCAATGGCGAGCGTTATGCGTTCCTGCGCTGGGGCCAGAGTGCCTTCGACAACTTCAGTGTGGTGCCGCCGGGCACCGGGATCTGCCACCAGGTGAATCTTGAATACCTCGGGCGCACGGTCTGGACCAAGGACGAGGACGGCCGCACCTATGCCTTCCCCGACACCCTGGTCGGCACCGACTCCCACACCACCATGATCAACGGTCTCGGCGTGCTCGGCTGGGGCGTCGGTGGTATCGAGGCGGAAGCGGCGATGCTCGGGCAACCGGTGTCGATGCTGATTCCCGAAGTCATCGGTTTCAAACTCACTGGCAAGCTCAGGGAAGGCATCACCGCCACCGACCTGGTGCTGACCGTGACCCAGATGCTGCGCAAGAAAGGCGTAGTGGGCAAATTCGTCGAATTCTACGGCGACGGCCTTGCCGACCTGCCGCTGGCCGACCGCGCGACCATCGCCAACATGGCGCCGGAATACGGCGCCACCTGCGGCTTCTTCCCGGTGGACGACGTCACGCTGGAGTACCTGCGCCTGTCCGGCCGCAGCCTTGAAACAGTGCAATTGGTCGAGGCCTACAGCAAGGCCCAGGGCCTGTGGCGCCTGCCCGGCCAGGAACCGGTGTTCACCGACACCCTGGCGCTGGACATGGGCAGCGTCGAAGCCAGCCTCGCGGGACCAAAACGCCCGCAGGACCGGGTGTCGCTGCCGAATGTCGCGCAAGCCTTCAGCGACTTCGTCGACCTGCAATTCAAACCCACCAGCAAGGAAGAAGGCCGCCTGGAAAGCGAGGGCGGCGGCGGCGTCGCCGTCGGCAACGCCGATCTCGCCGGAGAGGCGGATTACCATTATGAAGGCCAGACCTATCGCCTGAAAAACGGCGCCGTGGTCATCGCCGCCATCACCTCCTGCACCAACACCTCCAACCCGAGCGTGATGATGGCGGCCGGGCTGGTGGCGAAGAAGGCCGTGGAAAAAGGCCTGAAACGCAAACCCTGGGTGAAGAGCTCGCTGGCCCCCGGCTCGAAGGTGGTCACCGACTACTACAAGGCAGCCGGCCTGACCCGCTACCTCGATGAACTGGGCTTTGCCCTGGTCGGCTACGGCTGCACCACCTGCATCGGCAACTCCGGGCCGCTGCCCGAACCCATCGAGAAAGCCATCCAGCAAGCCGACCTCACCGTGGCATCGGTGCTCTCGGGCAATCGCAACTTCGAAGGCCGGGTGCATCCATTGGTGAAAACCAACTGGCTGGCCTCCCCGCCGCTGGTGGTCGCCTATGCGTTGGCGGGGACGGTACGCACCGACCTCAGCCGCGAACCGCTGGGGGAAGACAAGGACGGCAAACCGGTTTACCTGCGGGACATCTGGCCCAGCAGCAAAGAAATCGCCGACGCGGTGAGCCAGGTCAACACCGCCATGTTCCACAAGGAATACGCCGAAGTGTTTGCCGGAGACGAACAATGGCAGGCGATCGAAGTGCCGCAAGCGGCGACCTATGTCTGGCAGGACGACTCGACCTACATCCAGCACCCACCCTTCTTCGACGACATCGGCGGCCCGCCGCCCGTGGTCAAGGATGTCAGCGCAGCGAACATTCTCGCCCTGCTCGGCGACTCGGTGACCACCGATCACATCTCCCCCGCCGGCAACATCAAGGCGGACAGCCCGGCAGGGCAATACCTGCGCGACAAAGGCGTGGAACCGCGGGACTTCAATTCCTACGGTTCGCGGCGTGGCAACCATGAAGTGATGATGCGCGGCACCTTCGCCAACATCCGCATTCGCAACGAAATGCTCGGCGGCGAGGAAGGCGGCAACACCCGCTACATTCCCACCGGGGAAAAAATGCCGATCTACGACGCCGCCATGCGCTATCAGGCATCGGGCACCCCGCTGGTGGTGATTGCCGGCCAGGAATACGGCACCGGATCGAGCCGCGACTGGGCAGCCAAAGGCACCAATCTGCTGGGCGTCAAAGCGGTCATCGCCGAAAGCTTCGAACGCATCCACCGCTCCAACCTGGTGGGCATGGGCGTGCTGCCGTTGCAGTTCAAGCTGGATCAGAACCGCAAGAGCCTGAACCTGAACGGCAGTGAAACCCTGGACATCCTCGGCTTGACCGGTGTCGAGTTGACGCCACGGATGAACCTGACACTGGTCATCACTCGCGAAGACGGCAGCCGCGAGAAGGTCGAGGTGCTGTGCCGCATCGACACGCTCAATGAGGTGGAGTACTTCAAGTCCGGAGGGATTCTGCATTACGTGTTGCGGCAGCTGATTGCCTCCTAGCCATGCGCTGATACAAACATCGCCTTCGGGCGGTGTTTTTGTTTGTGCCCCCCCTTATAATCTCGCCCCGCTATTCCTGTGGGAGCGAGCCTGCTCGCGAAGGCGGTGTGTCAGTTGAGTCAACATTGGCCGACTCGACGCCCTCGCCGGAACGCCGCCCGGAGAAAACTCGCTCCTGCAGGTGACTGGGCCGTGCTACAGATTTCGACACAAGGACTTCACATGATTGCCCTGCCATGGACGTTTCTGGCCCTGCTTTCCCTCGGCTACGCTCTGGCGCTGACCTACGGCCACCTCGGTTGGCTCTCTGCATTTTCGGTGTTCCTGTTACTGGTAGCCGGTGCAGCGGTTCGCCAGCGCGAGATCCCTTTTGTCCGCTACCTGGGCCATGGCCTGTTCATCATTCTCGCGCTGGCCCTTGCGACGCATTGGTGGCCCGGCTTCCAAAGCGGTCAAGTCATAGCCCCGCAGCGTTTCACCGACGACGCCGTGCCGTTTTCCATGTACCTGAACCTTGACAAGCCCCTGATCGGTTTCTGGCTGTTGTTGGTCTGCCCGTGGATTGTCGGCCGGCGATCGCTGCGCCTGTTCCTGCCTGTCAGCGCCATTGCGCTGACTTTGAGTGCCGTGCTGGCGCTGGGCGGCGCACTGTTGCTGGGTGTCATCGCCTGGGCGCCGAAATGGCCTGATCAAGCCTGGTGGTGGCTACTGAACAATCTGCTGCTGGTGACACTGGTCGAGGAAGCACTGTTCCGCGGCTACCTCCAGGGTGGCCTGAGCCGTTGCCTGAAAAACCTGCGCCATGGCGAAAACCTTGCCCTGCTCCTGGCTTCGTTGATCTTCGGTCTGGCCCATGCCGGTGCAGGCTGGCAATGGGTCCTGTTGGCCAGCCTGGCCGGGGTCGGCTATGGCCTGGCCTACCGTTTCGGCGGGCTGGCGGCCGCAATCGTCACCCACTTCGGCTTGAACCTGCTGCACTTCGGCCTGTTCACTTATCCGATGCTCGCCGGCTGACGCAAGGGTCATTTTGCGACGCATCACTGATTATCGAAAAATAACCTCAACAATCCGCCGGTCTTGCCGATACAGCACTTGAAAGCCTTGCGGATTAAAAAAGCCATGCGTAACAACCAGCCAATTACACAACGCGAGCGGACCTTCCCGGCCCAGCAACGGTTGATCTCCACCACCGATGCCAAGGGCATGATCACCTACTGCAACGACGCCTTTGTCGAAATCAGCGGGTATTCCCGAGAGGAGCTGATCCGTGCACCGCACAACCTGGTCCGTCATCCCGACGTCCCGGCCGCGGTGTTCGCACACATGTGGGGCACACTGAAACAAGGCTTGCCATGGATGGGCATTGTGAAGAATCGCTGCAAGAGCGGTGACCACTACTGGGTGAACGCCTATGTGACACCGGTCTTCGAAGGCAATCAGGTAATCGGTTTCGAGTCGGTGCGGGTCAAACCCACCGCCGAACAGATCCGCCGTGCCGAGGCGCTCTACCAGCGCATCAACCAGGGCAAGTCGGCCGTTCCCTCCTCGGACAAATGGCTGCCGATCCTGCAGGACTGGCTGCCGTTCATCCTGGTCAGCCAGTTGAGCTTCATGATCGGTGCATCGCTGAACTCCCATTGGGGTTTTGCCCTGGCCGCCGGACTCTCGGTGCCGCTGGGCCTGATGGGCCTCCAGTGGCAACAGCGCGGCCTCAAGCGTTTGCTGCGTCTGGCCGAGCAGACCACCTCCGATCCGCTGATCGCACAGATGTACACCGACAGTCGCGGCGCCCAGGCGCGGCTGGAGATGTCCATCCTCAGCCAGGAAGCACGCTTGAAAACCTGTCTGACGCGCCTGCAGGATACGGCCGAGCACTTGACCGATCAGGCCAGGCAGTCCGATGCCCTGGCGCACAACAGCTCCAGCGGCCTGGAACGTCAACGGGTCGAGACCGAGCAGGTGGCCACGGCGGTCAACCAGATGGCCGCGACCACCCAGGAAGTCGCCAGCCACGTACAACGCACCGCCGATGCCACCCAGGAAGCCAATCGCCTGACCGGTCGCGGTCGTGACATCGCCGGGGAAACCCGCGAAGCCATCCAGCGCCTGTCGGTGGTGGTGGGTGAAACCGGCGTAACCGTGACCCAGCTGGCCAAGGACAGCAACGAAATCGGTGGTGTGGTCGACGTGATCAAAGGCATCGCCGACCAGACCAACCTGCTGGCCCTGAACGCCGCCATCGAAGCGGCCCGTGCCGGTGAGATGGGTCGTGGTTTTGCGGTGGTGGCCGACGAAGTCCGTCAGCTGGCGCAACGCACCAGCGAGTCCACCGGGCAGATTCATGCGCTGATCGCCAAGCTCCAGCACACCGCCGGCACTGCGGTGCAAACCATGGAAGCCGGGCATCGTCAGGCGGAAGAAGGCGTTGCACGAGTGTTGGAAGCGGACAAGGCGCTGGTAGGGATCAGCGAGGCGGTGGCCAACATCACCGACATGACCACCCAGATCGCCGCCGCGACCGAAGAGCAAAGTGCCGTGGCCGAAGAAATCAGCCGCAACATCAGCAACATCTCGGCGCTGGCGGACCAGACCTCGGAACAGGCGCAGAACTCGGCGTTGTTGAGTGAAGAGCTGACCAAGACGGCCAATACCCAGTATTCGCTGGTGGAGCGGTTCAACCGCTGACAGCAAAGTCAAAGGATCGCAGGCTGCGCCAGCTCCTACAGGGACCACATTCCCCTGTAGGAGCTGCCGAAGGCTGCGATCTTTTGATCTTGCTTCCTACAAAAAGCCAGCCACCCTGCCCGCCGCCGCCACCAAATGCTGCTCATGACTAAACCCGGAAGCCTTCAACGGCTTCAAGTCATGATCCCCCGCCGCCAGCCAGAACACCTCAATGCTCGGTGACAAGACGTAAGCCTCGACCGCCTCGCGATTGCCCAGCGCATCCCGCTCGCCCTGCACAATCAGGGTTCGGGTTTTCAAAGCAGCCAAATGCTCGACCCGTGGCTTCTCCGGCTTGCCCACCGCGTAAAACGGATACCCCAGACACACCAACGCATCCGCCCCCAACTCATCGGCGAGCAAACTGGCCATGCGCCCGCCCATGGACTTGCCGCCGATGGCCAGCGGCCCAGTGACATGGCGTCGCACCTGGGCATACACCTCACGCCAGCATTCGAGCAATTTCGGCGCTGGATTCGGTGGGCGCTTGCCGCCGTCGATGCGCCGCTGCGCCATGTACGGAAACTCGAAGCGCAATACGTTGACGCCTTGTGCGGCGAGGCGTGCAGCCATGTCGCTCATCCAGTCGCTGTCCATCGGTGCGCCGGCGCCGTGGGCGAGGATCAGCGTCGCCGCTGCCTTGCCGGCCGCGGCATTCCACAACCATCCATGATCCCGCACGCACTGCGCCCATTGATCCCCGTCAATACCGGCCTTGTGCCCTTTGTCCATGCTTGCCTCGCTTTTAGTCTGCCTATAACTCCGGCCGAAGGGTGCGCTGCCTTGCGCGAGTGCGCTCACTTCGGCTGAACCGTGGATGGGGAACCATGAACACTTCTATCAGTACCGCCTACAACTACAAGGTGGTCCGCCAATTCGCCATTATGACGGTGGTGTGGGGCATCGTCGGCATGGGGCTCGGGGTTTTTCTCGCTGCCCAGTTGGTCTGGCCCGAACTCAACTTCAATTTGCCCTGGACCAGCTTCGGCCGCTTGCGCCCACTGCACACCAACGCAGTGATCTTCGCCTTCGGCGGCTGCGCGCTGTTCGCCAGCTCGTTCTATTCGGTGCAACGCACCTGCCAGACGCAATTGTTTGCGCCAAAAATCGCCGCGTTCTGCTTCTGGGGCTGGCAGCTTGTGATCCTGCTGGCGGCCATCAGCCTGCCGCTGGGCTACACCAGCTCCAAGGAATACGCCGAGCTGGAATGGCCGATCGACATCCTGATCACCATTGTCTGGGTCGCCTACGCCATCGTGTTCTTCGGCACGATCATGCAGCGCAAGACCAAACACATCTATGTCGGTAACTGGTTCTTCGGTGCGTTCATCATCACCGTGGCGATCCTGCACATCGTCAACAACATGGAACTGCCGGTCAGTTTCACCAAGTCCTACTCGCTGTACTCCGGTGCCACCGACGCGATGGTGCAATGGTGGTACGGCCACAACGCCGTGGGCTTTTTCCTCACCGCCGGTTTCCTCGGCATGATGTATTACTTCGTGCCGAAACAGGCCGAGCGCCCGGTGTACTCCTATCGTTTGTCGATCGTGCACTTCTGGGCGCTGATTACCCTGTACATCTGGGCAGGTCCCCACCACTTGCACTACACCGCGCTGCCGGACTGGGCGCAGTCGCTGGGCATGGTGATGTCGCTGATCCTGCTCGCGCCGAGCTGGGGCGGCATGATCAACGGCATGATGACCCTGTCGGGCGCCTGGCATAAGTTGCGCAGCGACCCGATCCTGCGTTTCCTCGTGGTCTCCCTGGCGTTCTACGGCATGTCGACCTTCGAAGGGCCGATGATGGCCATCAAGACGGTCAACGCCCTCTCCCACTACACCGACTGGACCATCGGCCACGTACACGCCGGCGCCCTCGGCTGGGTAGCGATGATTTCCATCGGTGCGCTGTACCACATGATCCCGAAAGTCTTCGGACGCGAGCAGATGCACAGCATCGGCCTGATCAACGCGCATTTCTGGCTCGCCACCATCGGCACCGTGCTGTACATCGCCTCGATGTGGGTCAACGGCATCGCCCAGGGCCTGATGTGGCGTGCGGTGAACGAAGACGGCACGCTGACCTACTCCTTCGTCGAAACCCTGGTGGCCAGCCACCCTGGCTTCGTCGTGCGGCTGGTGGGCGGTGCGATCTTCCTCAGCGGCATGTTCCTGATGGCCTACAACACCTGGCGCACCGTGCGGGCCTCGCAGCCTGCCGAAGTCGCCGCTGCCGCGCAGATGGCCTGAGGAGTCCGCCATGAAACACGAAACTATCGAGAAAAACGTCGGCCTGTTGCTGCTGCTGATGATCCTTGCCGTGAGCATCGGTGGCCTGACCCAGATCGTCCCGCTGTTCTTCCAGGACGTGACCAACAAGCCGGTGGAAGGCATGAAGCCCTACACCGCGCTGCAACTGGAAGGCCGCGACATCTACATCCGCGAAGGCTGTGTCGGCTGTCACTCACAGATGATCCGTCCGTTCCGCGCCGAGACCGAACGTTACGGGCACTACTCGGTGGCCGGCGAAAGCGTTTGGGACCACCCGTTCCTCTGGGGTTCGAAACGTACCGGGCCGGACCTGGCGCGGGTCGGGGCGCGCTACTCGGATGACTGGCACCGCGCGCACTTGTACAACCCGCGCAACGTCGTGCCGGAGTCGAAGATGCCCGCCTACCCATGGCTGGTGTCCAATCAACTCGACAGCAGCCACACCGAAACCAAGATCAAGGCCATGCGCACCCTGGGCGTGCCGTACACCGACGAAGACATCACCGGCGCCGTCGCTTCGCTCAAGGGCAAGAGCGAGATGGATGCACTGGTCGCCTACCTGCAAGTGCTCGGCACTGCGATCAAGAGCAAGAGGTGAGCCATGGTTGTTGAACTGAGTACTGGAATGATCCGCGGCCTGGGCACAGTCGTCGTGTTCGTGGCCTTCGTCGGCCTGACGCTGTGGGTATTCAACAGCAAGCGCGGCCCGGCATTCGCCGAAGCGCGCCTGCTGCCGTTCGCCGACGAACCACAACCCGACATCACCGAAGATTCAGCAACAAGGAGTACCCGGCCATGACCACCTTCTGGAGTACGTGGATTTGCGTACTGACCATCGGCAGCCTGATCGGCCTGACCTGGCTGCTGATCGGCACCCGCAAGGGCGAGACCAAGGGCAGCGTCGACCAGACCATGGGCCACAGCTTCGATGGCATCGAGGAGTACGACAACCCGCTGCCGCAATGGTGGTTCATGCTGTTCGCCGGCACGCTGGTATTCGCCGTCGGCTACCTGATCCTTTATCCCGGCCTGGGCAACTGGAAAGGCATCCTCCCCGGCTATGAGAACGGCTGGACCGGCGCCCACGAGTGGGAAAAGGAAATGGCCAGGGCTGACGCGAAGTTCGGACCGATCTTCGCCAAATTCGCGGCCATGCCAGTGGAAGAAGTGGCCAAAGACCCGCAAGCGCTGAAAATGGGCGGCCGCCTGTTTGCCTCCAACTGCTCGGTGTGCCACGGCTCGGATGCCAAGGGTGCATACGGTTTCCCCAACCTGACCGACAGCGACTGGCGCTGGGGCGGCCACGCAGAAACCATCAAGACCACCATCATGGGTGGCCGGATGGCGATGATGCCGGCCTGGGGTGAAGTCCTGGGGGAAGAAGGCGTGAAAAACGTCGCCGCCTTTGTGCGCCATGATCTGGCCGGCCTGCCGCTGCCGGAAGGCAGCAAGGCGGACCTGCAAGCCGGACAACAAGCCTTCAGCACCACCTGCGTCGCCTGCCATGGAGCAAACGGCCAGGGCACCGAAGCCATGGGCGCACCGAACCTGACGCACCCGGCCGGCTTCATTTACGGCACCAGCCTGACGCAGCTTGAACAGACGATTCGGCATGGTCGCCAAGGCCATATGCCGGCGCAGAACGAACTGCTCGGCAATGACAAGGTGCAATTGCTGGCCGCGTATGTGTACAGCCTGTCCCACGGTTTGAATACCGAGCGCCTGCAGGCTGAAGACAACCGCGAATAAATCCCGACCGCTCTGCTGCCGCATTCTCCCGGATGCGGCAGTTCCCTGCCCCTTTGCGACGCATTGTCGCACCCTCTTTGACTCTTCCTTTCGGTTCCCCGGATTCAGGTCTAAGCTTCCCCCGATGCGGACTGGCCGGTGCCGGTTCCAGGTCGACCCTGAACGATGTGTTCGACGAATCTGCCCGATGACAGGCCGCAAAGGCTGGTAGATACCGGCTGTCGCGCCAGTTGCCTTCGGTCAGCCAAACGTTGCGTTTGAACACACCCCGTTACATCCGACCTGACCCCCTCGCCTGATCAGTCCGCCGGGACGTTTTGCCCGCGGGCAATTTTGTCCCTACGCGGCGCATGGAAAGGCCGCAGAATCAGCATTTGAAAGCATTGACCCAGGTCATGGCGCGTTGCAATGACCCCCTGCTTTCTCCATACTTGCGGCCGATTTTTAATCCTAATAAAACACCCAAACCGTGGAACCTTAGAATGAGCACAGCAATCAGTCCGACTGCTTATAACTATAAGGTAGTCCGCCAGTTCGCCATCATGACGGTGGTCTGGGGGATCCTTGGCATGGGGCTCGGTGTCTTCATCGCCTCGCAACTTGTCTGGCCGGAATTGAATTTCGGTCTGCCATGGACGAGCTTTGGACGCCTGCGCCCGCTGCACACCAACCTGGTGATTTTCGCCTTCGGTGGATGTGCACTGTTTGCCACTTCTTATTACGTCGTGCAGCGAACCTGCCAAACGCGACTGATTTCCGACAGCCTCGCTGCCTTCACCTTCTGGGGATGGCAAGCGGTGATCGTCGGCGCGATCATTACCTTGCCGATGGGTTTCACCACCACCAAGGAATACGCGGAACTGGAATGGCCCCTGGCTATTCTGCTGGCCATTGTCTGGGTCACCTACGGCCTGGTGTTCTTCGGCACTATCGTCAAGCGCAAGACCAAGCACATCTATGTGGGTAACTGGTTCTACGGCGCCTTCATCGTCGTGACCGCTATGTTGCACATCGTCAACCACATGTCGCTGCCGGTCAGCCTGTTCAAGTCCTACTCGGCCTACTCGGGTGCGACTGACGCGATGATCCAGTGGTGGTACGGCCACAACGCCGTGGGCTTCTTCCTGACCACCGGCTTCCTGGGCATGATGTACTACTTCGTGCCGAAACAGGCCGAGCGTCCGATCTACTCCTATCGCCTGTCGATCGTGCACTTCTGGGCGCTGATCACCCTGTACATCTGGGCCGGTCCCCACCACCTGCACTACACCGCACTGCCGGACTGGGCTCAGTCGCTGGGCATGGCGATGTCGATCATCCTGCTGGCACCGAGCTGGGGCGGCATGATCAACGGCATGATGACCCTGTCGGGCGCCTGGCATAAGCTGCGCACCGACCCGATCCTGCGTTTCCTCGTGGTGTCCCTGGCGTTCTACGGCATGTCGACCTTCGAAGGCCCGATGATGGCCATCAAGACCGTCAACTCGCTGTCCCACTACACCGACTGGACCATCGGCCACGTACACGCCGGTGCCCTGGGCTGGGTAGCGATGATCTCGATCGGCGCCATCTACCACATGATTCCGAAACTGTTCGGTCGTGCACAGATGCACAGCACCGGCCTGATCAACACGCACTTCTGGCTCGCGACCATCGGTACCGTGCTCTATATCGCTTCGATGTGGGTCAACGGCATCACCCAGGGCCTGATGTGGCGTGCAATCAACGACGACGGCACCCTCACCTACTCGTTCGTCGAAGCGCTGCAAGCCAGCCACCCTGGCTTCATCGTTCGCGCCCTGGGCGGTGCGTTCTTCGCCACCGGCATGTTGTTCATGGCCTACAACGTCTTCCGTACCGTACGTGCCTCGAACCCGGCTGAAGCCGAAGCCGCCGAACAGATCGTCGTAGTTGGAGCTCACTGATGAAGCATGAAGCAGTCGAGAAGAACATTGGCCTGCTGGCCTTCTTCATGGTCATCGCCGTCAGCGTCGGCGGCCTGACCCAGATCGTTCCGCTGTTTTTCCAGGACGTCACCAACAAGCCGGTCGAGGGCATGAAGCCCCGCACCGCCCTTGAACTGGAAGGCCGGGACGTTTATATCGCCAACGGTTGTGTCGGCTGCCACTCGCAGATGATCCGTCCGTTCCGTGCTGAAACCGAACGCTACGGCCACTACTCGGTCGCCGGTGAAAGCGTCTGGGACCACCCGTTCCTGTGGGGTTCCAAGCGTACCGGTCCGGACCTGGCCCGTGTCGGCGGTCGTTACTCCGATGACTGGCAGCGTGCGCACTTGTACAACCCGCGCAACGTCGTGCCCGAGTCGAAAATGCCGGCCTACCCGTTCCTCGTGGAAAACAAGCTCGACGGCAAAGACACCGCCAAGAAAATGGAAGTGTTGCGCACGCTCGGCGTTCCTTACACCGACGAAGACATCGCCGGCGCCAGGGATGCCGTGAAGGGCAAAACCGAAATGGACGCGCTGGTGGCCTATCTGCAAGGCCTGGGCACCATCATCAAAAGCAAACGGTGAATTAGATGGATATCGGGATGATTCGTGGCCTGGGCACCGTTGTCGTGATGGTGGCCTTCATCGGACTGGCACTGTGGGTGTTCAGTCCCAAGCGCAAGTCGGAGTTTGAAGACGCGACCTTGCTGCCTTTCGCGGATGATCCCGAAGCCATCAAGCACGTCGAGCAAGCTTCTAGGAGTAACAAAGAATGACTACATTCTGGAGTCTGTACGTCACAGTCCTCAGTCTCGGTACGATCTTTTCCCTGACCTGGCTGCTGCTGTCGACCCGCAAGGGCCAGCGCACCGAGCAGACAGACGAGACGGTCGGGCACTCCTTCGACGGGATCGAGGAGTACGACAACCCGCTGCCGAAATGGTGGTTCATGCTGTTCGTGGGCACCATCATCTTCGCACTGGGCTACCTGGCGCTGTATCCGGGCCTGGGTAACTGGAAAGGCCTGCTGCCGGGTTATGGCTACCTCGACAACGAGAAGCAGACCCCCTTCGCCAACGGCCAGACCGGCTGGACCGGCGTCCACGAGTGGGAAAAGGAAATGGCCAAGTCGGACGCCAAGTTCGGTCCGATCTTCGCCAAGTTCGCGGCCATGCCAATCGAAGAAGTGGCCAAGGACCCTCAGGCCCTGAAGATGGGTGGCCGCCTGTTCGCCTCCAACTGCTCGGTCTGCCACGGTTCCGACGCCAAGGGCGCCTATGGCTTCCCTAACCTGACCGACGCCGACTGGCGCTGGGGGGGCGAACCGGAAACCATCAAGACCACCATCATGGGCGGCCGTCATGCGGTGATGCCGGCGTGGGCTGAAGTGATCGGCGAGCAAGGCGTGGCCGACGTGGCCGCGTTTGTCCTGACCAACCTCGATGGCCGCAAGCTGCCGGAAGGCGCCAAGGCCGACCCGGCTGCCGGGCAGAAACTGTTCGCCGCCAACTGCGTGGCGTGCCACGGTCCGGAAGGCAAAGGCACCCCAGCGATGGGCGCACCCAACCTGACTCACCCGGCAGCGTTCATCTACGGTTCGAGCTTCGCTCAACTGCAGCAGACCATCCGTTACGGCCGTCAGGGCCAGATGCCTGCGCAAGAGCAACTGCAAGGTAACGACAAGGTTCACCTGCTGGCCGCTTACGTCTACAGCCTGTCTCACGGTGAAAAAGCTCCGGAAGCCGAGTCTCAGTAAGACCTGCGCTTTCGGTAACAGGAAAGGCCGCGCCAGTCATCTGGCGCGGCCTTTTTTATGGTCGGCCGGCGAAAATCGATTTCACGGGCACCGTCCTGATCAACTGACGCGCCTGCCAATCGTTGTTCTCCACCAGACTGACATCCAGTTGCTTGCGATCCTCGGAAAAGCTGGCAATCAGATAAGTCTCCTGGGAAGCGCCACCACTGAGAAACATCGGCACTCCATTCAGGCTGGAGACCTGTCCTCCGTCCTGATGGTAGTGACCCGCAAAGACGGCCGTGACCTCATACTTGGCGACCATTTCCCGGAAACGCTTTACTTGCTCCCAATCCCCCATCATGCCGTCCGGCTTGTGCATGTTGATGATGATCGCGTAGCCCTGAGCCCGGGCAACCTTCAGATCTTTCTCCAGCCAGTCGAGCGAACTGGTGATTTCGAATGTCGTCGGGTTCAACGGACTAGAGATGCGGACACTGTAGGTCGGCTCATTATTGAGTTGCACCATATGAACCTCGCCTATATTTTTCGAGTAAGCGAGACTACCCGTATACAACCTGTTTAGAGCCCCACCAATTATATCCAGGTCAAACTCCTCGACCTTACCCTGGTGATGCTCTTTGAAGTCCACGATACTGCCTGCAGCGCAGCTATTACTAAAACAATCATCCACATTATTTTGATAGTCATGATTGCCCAGACCGTACAGGTAGTCATCACCAAAGTATTTATTCAATACCGAATTAATGTAGGAACGCTGCCACCCATGACCGAACGCCGTCATGTCGCCATTGATCATCAGGGGCACCTGCGACGGCGAGCCATGCTTCATGCGGAAGTCGGCAATGCTCGAGAACTGGCTATCCACCAGCCACTTGGAGCGTTTTTCAAAATCCGCAGCGGACTCAGGCTCGTCACTATCGGATTTTTCCGTCCATGGATATTGCGGATCAGACGCAAAAACCATATGACGAGGCATCCCTTCGACCGCATGCACAACAGTAGATGCCGAGAACAACAGCAGACAGGCAAAAACCTTGATACTTTCATGAGAAAACATAGTAAAAACTTCCATCCATAGAATGAATAACGCACGAATAAAAAACTTACCCGCACCCACTTCTTAAACTATAAGACAGAAATAAAAACATCAAACAATCAAAGCAGAACAGTCAAGTTAAGATATTTCCCGCGCATCGACCCACTGATATCCGCGCCCCGCCGATATGGACTGATTGTTTACACTAACCGCAACAACACAGGCCACGTCATCGTCAACGATTGCGCGCGGCCTTGCTGAAAACCGTCCATACTTCACAAGTCAATTGACTCAGATCACGTTTTGTTACATTCGCTACACCATTCATGATTTTTACCCAACGCGACCAAAGGTCGCACCCGCAGGCTAGAGCGACAGGCGTATCATTGCGCCACTGCAACACCCCTTTTTGACCGCGGTCGGCACGTACTGACCGAGGCACTTTTCCACTGCCGTGGGATGCAATGATGAGCAACCAGATTCCGGTACACGACGTCACGCCACCCACCAAGAACGCGAACAACAGCGTCGACCTCTACGCCTCCAGGGAAAAAATCTACACCCGCGCCTTCACCGGCCTGTTCCGCAACCTGCGGATGACCGGCGGTGCCCTGTTGTTCCTGCTGTATTTCGGTACGGTGTGGCTGGACTGGGGCGGTCATCAGGCGGTCTGGTGGAACCTGCCGGAGCGCAAGTTTTTCATTTTCGGCGCCACCTTCTGGCCCCAGGACTTCATCTTGCTGTCCGGCATGCTGATCATCGCCGCGTTCGGCCTGTTCTTCATCACGGTGTATGCCGGACGGGTCTGGTGCGGTTATACCTGCCCGCAAAGCGTGTGGACCTGGATCTTCATGTGGTGCGAAAAAGTCACCGAAGGTGATCGCAACCAGCGCATCAAGCTCGACAAGGCGCCGATGAGCGCCAACAAGTTCCTGCGCAAGTTCAGCAAGCACAGCCTGTGGCTGTTGATCGGTTTCGTCACCGGCATGACCTTCGTCGGTTACTTTTCGCCGATCCGCGAACTGGTGTTCGACTTCTTCACCGGTCAGGCGGATGGCTGGTCTTACTTCTGGGTTGGCTTCTTTACCCTCGCCACTTACGGCAACGCCGGCTGGTTGCGCGAACAGGTGTGCATCTACATGTGCCCGTACGCGCGCTTCCAGAGCGTGATGTTCGACAAGGACACCCTGATCGTTTCCTACGACCCGCGCCGCGGCGAAAGCCGTGGCCCGCGCAAGAAAGGCATCGATTACAAGGCCCAGGGGCTGGGTGACTGCATCGACTGCACCATGTGCGTCCAGGTCTGCCCGACCGGTATCGACATCCGCGACGGCCTGCAAATCGAATGCATCGGCTGCGCCGCCTGCATCGATGCCTGCGACGCCATCATGGACAAGATGGAATACCCGCGCGGGCTGATCAGCTACACCACCGAGCACAACCTGTCCGGGCAGAAAACCCATAAACTGCGTCCACGCCTGATCGGCTATGCCGTGGTACTGCTGGCGATGATCAGCTTGCTGGTGACAGCGTTTTTCATGCGTGCGCTGGTGGGTTTCGATGTCAGCAAGGACCGCGTGCTGTACCGCGAGAACGCCGAAGGCCGGATCGAAAACGTCTACAGCCTGAAAATCATGAACAAGGACCAGCGCGACCATACCTACCTGCTCGAAGCCTCCGGCCTGCCGGATCTCAAATTGCAGGGCCGGCGCGAGATCAAGGTCGCGGCCGGCGAGATCGTCAGCCAGCCTGCCGAGCTGTCCGTCGCACCGGAAAAACTGCCGTCGAGCACCAACGAGGTGAAATTCATCCTCAAGGATGCCGATGACGACAGCGTCCACATTGAAGCCAAGAGCCGGTTCATCGGCCCACAAAATCGTTGAGAGAACAGAACATGCCCGCAGCAAATGCCGCAAGCCCCTGGTACAAGCACCTCTGGCCGTGGATCATCATCGGGATCCTGGCCTGCTCGGTGACGCTGACCTTGTCCATGGTGACCATCGCGGTGAAGAACCCGGACAACCTGGTCAACGACAACTACTACGAGGCTGGCAAAGGCATCAACCGCTCCCTCGACCGTGAGCTGCTGGCCCAGAACCTGAAAATGCGCGCCAGTATTCATCTCGATGACGTGACCGGCGAAGTTGACCTGCGCCTGAGCGGCGACAGCCATCCGAAAACCCTGGAGCTGAACCTGATCTCGCCGACCCAGCCGGAGAAAGATCGCAAGATCACCCTGGCCCGCAGCGAAACCGAACAGGGTCGCTACATCGGCCAATTGAGCGACAAGATCGAAGGCCGGCGTTTTGTCGAATTGCTCGGCACCCAGGACGAGCACATCTGGCGCATGTTCGAAGAAGAACTGGTCAACCATGACAAGGATCTGCTGCTCGGTGATGAGCCGTTGCAAGGTGCCGAAGACCTGGAAAAATAAAGCAGCGCTTCGCGCATCGCGAGCAAGCTCGCTCCCACAGTTGATCACCGTCGTGCTCAGAACCTGAGTACACCTATGATCCCTGTGGGAGCGAGCTTGCTCGCGATGAGGCCCTATCAGACGCCAGAGATTCAGCAGTACTAGTGAATACTCCATGACCACCACCCCACTCCCCTGCTACCACTGCGCCCTGCCCGTCCCGGCCGGCAGTCGCTTCACCGCCGTCGTACTCGGGGAGTCCCGCGAGTTCTGCTGCCCGGGTTGCCAGGCCGTGGCCGAGGCCATCGTCGCCGGCGGCCTGGATAGCTATTACCAGCACCGCAGCGAAGCCTCGGCCAACCCCGAGGCGCTGCCGGTACAACTGGTCGACGAACTGGCGCTTTACGACCGCGCCGATGTGCAGCAGCCCTTTGTCCGCCACGAAGGCGCAATGGCCGAAACCACGCTGTTGATGGAAGGCATCAGTTGCGCCGCCTGCGGCTGGTTGATCGAAAAACACCTGCGCACCTTGCCGGCGGTGGCCGAAGCGCGCCTGAACCTGTCCAACCATCGCCTGCACGTGCGCTGGAGCGACGCGCAATTACCCCTGAGCCGAGTCCTCAGCGAACTGCGCCACATCGGGTATGCCGCACACCCCTATCAGGCCGACCGCGCCAGCGAACAACTGGCCAGCGAAAACCGCCTGGCTCTGCGCCAGCTTGGTGTGGCCGGATTACTGTGGTTCCAGGCGATGATGGCAACCATGGCCACCTGGCCTGAATTCAACATCGACCTCAGTCCAGAACTGCACACCATCCTGCGCTGGGTCGCGCTGTTCCTCACCACCCCGATCGTGTTCTACAGCTGTGCACCGTTTTTCAAAGGCGCCATGCGCGATCTGCGCACCCGACACCTGACCATGGACGTTTCCGTGTCGCTGGCCATCGGCAGCGCCTACGTTGCCGGGATCTGGACCTCGATCAGCGGGGTCGGCGAACTGTATTTCGATGCCGTCGGCATGTTTGCCTTGTTCCTGCTGGCCGGGCGCTATCTGGAGCGGCGCGCCCGCGAGCGCACGGCCGCCGCCACCGCGCAGCTGGTGAATCTGCTGCCCGCCTCGTGCCTGCGCTTGACGCCTGAGGGCCAGAGCGAACGCATTCTGCTCAGCGAACTGCGCATCGGTGATCAGGTACTGGTTCATCCAGGCGCCATTCTCCCGGCCGACGGCAAGATCCTCGACGGCCAGTCGAGTATCGACGAATCGCTGCTGACCGGCGAATACCTGCCGCACCCTCGCACCCTCGGCGATGCGGTCACCGCCGGCACCCTCAACGTCGAAGGCGCACTGACCGTCGAGGTCCTGGCCCTGGGCCAGGACACGCGCCTCTCGGCCATCGTTCGCCTGCTCGATCGTGCCCAGGCCGAAAAACCGCGCCTGGCGGAAATCGCCGACCGCGCCGCGCAATGGTTCCTGCTGTTGTCGCTGATCGCGGCTGCGGCCATCGGCCTGTTGTGGTGGGAACTGGACTCATCGCGAGCCTTCTGGATCGTGCTGGCGATGCTCGTGGCGACCTGCCCGTGCGCCTTGTCGCTGGCGACGCCAACCGCCCTCACCGCCGCCACCGGCACCTTGCACAAACTTGGCCTGCTGCTGACCCGCGGTCATGTGCTGGAAGGCCTGAACCAGATCGACACGGTGATTTTCGACAAGACCGGCACCCTCACCGAAGGCCGACTGGCGCTGCGCTCGATCCGCCCCCTCGGGGCCCTCGACAGCGACCAATGCCTGGGCCTCGCCGCCGCCCTGGAAAACCGTTCCGAACACCCCATCGCCCGTGCTTTCGGACGCGCGCCGATGGCGGCCGAAGAAGTCCACAGCACACCGGGCCTTGGCCTGGAGGGGCTGGTTGAAGGGCGGCGCCTGCGCATCGGTCAACCGGGATTCGTCTGCGAACTCAGTGATGCCAAGGCGCCGCCGATGCCCGAAGAAGCCGGTCAATGGCTGCTGCTCGGCGACAGCGATGGGCCACTGGCCTGGCTGGTCCTCGATGATCGCGTGCGTGACGATGCGCCGGCCTTGCTGGCCGCGTGCAAGGCGCGGGGCTGGCGCACGCTGTTGTTGTCCGGAGACAGCTCGCCGATGGTCGCCAGCGTGGCGGCTGAACTGGGTATCGATGAAGCGCGCGGCGGCTTGCGCCCGGACGACAAACTGCAAGTCCTGCAACAACTGCACAAGGAAGGTCGCAAGGTGTTGATGCTGGGTGACGGCGTCAATGACGTGCCGGTGCTGGCGGCTGCGGATATCAGCGTCGCCATGGGATCGGCCACTGATTTGGCGAAAACCAGTGCCGATGCGGTGCTGCTGTCCAACCGCCTCGACGCGCTGGTGCAAGCCTTCAGCCTGGCGCGGCGCACCCGTCGGGTCATTATCGAGAACCTGTTGTGGGCCGGGTTGTACAATGGCCTCATGTTGCCCTTCGCCGCCCTCGGCTGGATCACTCCGGTCTGGGCGGCGGTAGGCATGTCGATCAGTTCGTTGACCGTGGTGCTAAACGCGCTGCGCCTGACTCGGATGCCGAGCGAGCGCGCCCTCGACACCCCGCCAGAAACCCGCCCGCTGCCGGCCTGAGCCGCGCGGGCATGGAGTCCAGATGCCAGCTCTTTACGTGATGATTCCCGCTGCGCTGCTGATCGTGGCCATCGCCGTCTATATCTTCTTCTGGGCGGTCGACAGCGGACAGTACGACGACCTCGACGGCCCGGCCCACAGCATCCTGTTCGACGACCAGGACCCGAACCACACCGCCGCCGTAGACGAAGCCAGCGGCCAACCGGCCAAACCGCAAGACAAGGCCCCGCCCCATGCTTGAACTGGCGCCACTGCTGGTATCGGCGGTGATCCTCGGCTTGCTCGGCGGCGGCCATTGCCTGGGCATGTGCGGCGGCTTGATGGGCGCGCTGACCCTGGCGATTCCCAAGGAGCAACGCAGCCGCCGCTTTCGCCTGCTGCTGGCCTACAACCTGGGGCGGATTCTGAGTTATGCCTGCGCCGGACTGTTGATCGGCCTGGCCGGATGGGCCGTGGCCAGCAGCCCGGCGGCGATGTTCCTGCGCATCCTCGCCGGCTTGCTGTTGATTGCCATGGGCTTGTACCTGGCCGGCTGGTGGAGCGGCCTGACCCGTATCGAAAGCCTCGGTCGAGGCTTGTGGCGGCACATCCAGCCAGTCGCCAACCGGTTGCTGCCGGTATCGAGCGTTCCCCGTGCGCTGCTGCTGGGTGCACTCTGGGGCTGGCTGCCGTGCGGCCTGGTTTACAGCACCCTGCTATGGTCGGCCAGCCAGGGCAACGCGCTGGACAGTGCATTGTTGATGCTTGCGTTCGGGCTTGGCACCTGGCCGGTACTGCTGGCGACCGGCCTGGCCGCCGAGCGCGTCACCGCGGTGTTGCGCAAGCGCAGTGTGCGGATGGCGGGCGGGATGCTGGTGATGCTGTTTGGCATCTGGACCTTGCCGGGGCCGCATCAGCATTGGTTGATGGGGCATTAAAAGCAAAAGATCGCAGCCTTCGGCAGCTCCTACATGGATCGCGTACACCTGTAGGAGCTGCCGAAGGCTGCGATCTTTTGATCTTGATGTAAATCAAGATGCCCCACCCCGCCCTCGCATAAAGTGGCCGACACTGCCAGCCTATCCGGGGAATGCCCGCATGATGCTCGACGCCATTCGTTGGGACACTGATCTGATCCGCCGTTATGACCTGGCGGGACCCCGCTACACCTCGTACCCGACCGCCGTGCAATTCAACAGCCAGGTCGGCACCTTCGACCTGTTTCACGCCCTGCGCGACAGCCGCAAGGCCCAACGCCCATTGTCCCTGTACGTGCACGTGCCGTTCTGCGCGAACATTTGCTACTACTGCGCCTGCAACAAGGTCATCACCAAGGATCGCGGCCGGGCGCAGCCTTATTTGCAGCGCCTGGAACAGGAAATCCAGCTGATCGCCTGCCACCTCGACCCCACACAGAAAGTCGAGCAACTGCACTTCGGTGGCGGCACGCCGACCTTTCTCAGCCACGACGAACTGCGCCAGTTGATGGCGCACTTGCGCAAACACTTCAATTTGCTGGACGACGATTCCGGCGACTACGGCATCGAGATCGACCCCCGCGAGGCCGATTGGTCGACCATGGGACTGCTCCGCGAACTGGGCTTCAATCGGGTCAGCATCGGCCTGCAAGACCTCGACCCGGCGGTGCAGCGAGCGGTCAATCGCCTGCAAAGCCTGGAAGAAACCCGCGCCGTGATCGACGCCGCCCGCACCTTGCAGTTTCGCTCGATCAATATCGACCTGATCTACGGCCTGCCGAGACAGACACCGGATAACTTCGCCCGCACCGTCGAAGAGGTCATCAATCTGCAACCGGACAGGTTATCGGTGTTCAACTACGCCCACCTGCCGGAGCGCTTCATGCCGCAGCGACGCATCAACAGCAATGAACTGCCGACACCCGCGCAGAAACTGGAAATGCTGCAGCGCACCATTGAGCAACTGATCAGCGCCGGTTACCGCTACATCGGCATGGACCACTTCGCCCTGCCGGACGACGAGCTGGCGATCGCCCAAGAAGAATCGACCCTGCAACGCAATTTCCAGGGCTACACCACCCACGGTCATTGCGATCTGATCGGCCTCGGCGTCTCGGCAATCAGCCAGATCGGCGACCTCTACTGCCAGAACAGCAGCGACCTGAACCACTATCAGAACACGCTGGCCTCAATGCAACTGGCCACCAGCCGCGGCCTGCTGTGCAATGCCGATGACCGGCTGCGGCGCGCGGTCATTCAGCAATTGATCTGCAACTTCAGCCTGGAATTCTCCGACATCGAACAGGCCTTCAACATCGATTTTCAGGGCTACTTCGGCGAACTCTGGCCCCAACTGCAAGGCATGGCCAAAGACGGGCTGCTCGAACTCGATCGCGACAGGATCACTATCCTGCCCGCCGGGCGACTGTTGGTGCGTTCGGTGTGCATGGTGTTCGACGCGTACCTGGAACAACACAGCCGCCAGCGATTTTCGCGGGTGATCTAATTCTGCAAGCTAGCGCCCCAGACTGGCCTCGATCTCCTATGGTGAGTTACCCTTACGTCTTATGTGTGAATTCCCACAAGGATTGAAGAAATGTCCGAGCCAGTAAAACAGCGCGCTCATAGTCAAGCCCATTGCAAGGATTGCAGTCTGGCCCCTCTTTGCCTGCCACTTTCGCTGAATCTGGAAGACATGGATGCGCTGGACGAAATCGTCAAGCGCGGCCGGCCGCTGAAAAAGGGCGAGTTTCTGTTTCGCCAGGGCGATACCTTCGATTCTGTCTACGCAGTCCGTTCCGGCGCCCTCAAGACCTTCAGCCTGAGCGACAGCGGTGAAGAACAGCTCACCGGCTTCCACCTGCCCAGCGAACTGGTCGGCTTGTCGGGCATGGACACCGAAAAGCACCCGGTGTCGGCACAAGCCCTGGAAACCACCTCGGTGTGTGAAATTCCTTTCGAACGCCTGGACGAACTGGCCCTGCAATTGCCGCAGTTGCGCCGTCAGTTGATGCGGGTGATGAGCCGCGAAATCCGTGACGACCAGCAGATGATGCTGCTGTTGTCGAAAAAGACCGCCGACGAACGCATCGCCACCTTCCTGGTCAACCTGTCGGCACGTTTCCGCGCCCGGGGTTTTTCCGCCAATCAGTTCCGCCTGAGCATGTCGCGCAACGAAATCGGCAACTACCTGGGCCTGGCGGTGGAAACCGTGTCCCGGGTCTTTACCCGCTTCCAGCAAAACGAGCTGATTGCGGCAGAAGGCAAGGAAATCCGGATTATCGACCCGATCCAGCTGTGCGCCCTGG
Source organism: Pseudomonas laurylsulfatiphila (assembly GCF_002934665.1). GTDB lineage: Bacteria > Pseudomonadota > Gammaproteobacteria > Pseudomonadales > Pseudomonadaceae > Aquipseudomonas > Aquipseudomonas laurylsulfatiphila. The sequence goes on from NZ_NIRS01000004.1 coordinate 426,708, forward strand.
CCGGTGGCTCACTGGATGGCTGAAACAAAACGTTGCGGCTGAGCGAAACGGTTCAGCCGCCGTTATACTGCGTCGTTTGCAGCCCTGCCAGGACACCTAGACGATGGTCTTCGACTCCTTCGACATCAAATCCCTTATCCGCCCTGTCATCGACTTCCCGAAGCCGGGCGTGATCTTTCGCGACATCACCCCGCTGTTCCAGTCGCCCAAGGCCCTGCGCCTGGTGATGGACAGCTTCGCCCACCGTTACGTCGAGGCTGATTTCACCCACATCGGCGCGATGGACGCCCGTGGCTTCCTGATCGGTTCGGTACTGGCCTATCAGTTGAACAAGCCGCTGGTGCTGTTCCGCAAGCAAGGCAAACTGCCGGCTGACGTGCTGGCCGAGGGTTATGCGACCGAATACGGCGAAGCCTTCCTGGAAGTGCACGCCGACAGCCTGTGCGAAGGGGATTCGGTGGTGATGTTCGATGACCTGATCGCGACCGGCGGCACCCTGATTGCCGCCGCCAACCTGATCCGCCGCATGGGCGCGCGGGTGCATGAAGCGGCGGCGATTATCGACCTGCCGGAGCTGGGCGGTTCGCAGCGCCTGGAAGACATGGGCATTCCGACGTTCTGCCTGACGCAGTTTGCGTTGGCTGACAAGTAAGAGGCGCCTGTCAGACCGCCATCGCGAGCAAGCTCGCTCCCACACTGGACTGTATTCTTCCTGAAAGAACACGATCAAATGTGGGAGCGAGCTTGCTCGCGATGGCGTCAGTAGCTTCACTACATCCCCTCAAAGCCCCATCTGCTTGCTGATGATCTCGTTCATCACTTCCCGCGTCCCGCCGCCAATCGACAGGATCCGGTTGTCGCGGTACAGCCGCTCCACCAGGCTCTCGCGCATGTATCCCTGCCCACCGAGTATCTGCACCGCATCGGTCACGATCCGGTCTGCGGTATCCGTCGCAAAATTCTTGGCCATGGAAATTTCCTTGATCACGCTCTGCCCCGCCGCCATCTTTGTCGCTTGGCGGTAAGTGAATTCCCGGGACACCTCCAGCGCGGTCGCCATCTCGGCGAGACGATGCTTGATCACCTGAAACTTGCCGATCGGTTTGCCAAAGGCTTCGCGCTGGCGCGCCCACTTCAGGCTCTCCTCCAGCGCCAGCTGGGCGGTCATGTTGGCCATCAGTGCCAGGGCCAGGCGTTCGCTCTGGAAATTGCCCATGATGCAGGCAAAGCCCAGGTTCTCGGCGCCGATCAGATTGCCCGCAGGCACCGGGCAATCATCGAAGAACAGTTCGGCGGTGTCTGACGCCCACCAGCCCATTTTCTTCAGTTGCCGTCCTACGGTGAAACCGGGCGTGCCCTTTTCGATCAACAACAGGCTGATGCCGGAGAACCCCGGCTCACCGGTACGCACCGCGACGGTATAAAAGTCCGCACGCACACCACTGGTGATAAAGGTTTTGCTGCCATTGACCCGGTAAAAGTCGCCATCACGCACGGCGCGGGTTTGCAGGTTGGCGACGTCGGAGCCGCCGCCGGGCTCGGTGACGGCCAGGGCGCTGATTTTCTCTCCCGACAACACCTGGGGCAGCACACGATCCCGCACTTGGGGTCGGGCCCACTTGAGAATCGGCGGCAAGCCGATATCCAGCGAGCCCAGGCCGGCAACCAGCCCGCCTGAGCCGCAGCGCATCAACTCCTCACTGGCGGCAACCTTGGCGAACAGATCCCCTTCATGACTGCCTCCGTAAGCTTCCGGGTAGCCGATGCCGAGAATCCCCGCTGCGCCGGCCTTGAGGTAGAGCTCGCGAGGAAAGCTTTCGGCTTCTTCCCACTGCTCGATATCAGGAAGGATCTCGCGTTCGACGAAACGTCTGACGCTGTCGCGAACCAATTGGTGGCTGGGGTCGAAGTATTCCTGAAAGGCAGACATCGGCGAGCTCCACTGAAGGGGTCAGTGAAGTTAACCGAGCGCTTGCTTGGTTTACAAGGGACAGATAGAAGTTCAAGAGATCGCAGCCTTCGGCAGCTCCTACAGGGGATCGGTGTCTTTCTGTAGGAGCTGCCGCAGGCTGCGATCTTTTCGGCTTGATGCGATTACAACGAAATCGGCTTCCGCCCGGCAAATGAATGCGCCAGCGTCCCGCCATCCACCAGTTCCAGCTCACCACCGAGCGGCACGCCATGGGCGATACGCGAGGCGATCAGGCCTTTGCTGCTGAGCAACTGGGCGATGTAATGCGCTGTGGCCTCACCTTCCACGGTCGGGTTGGTCGCCAGGATGACTTCGGCGAACGTGCCAGCCTCTTCGATCCGCGCCATCAATTGCGGGATGCCGATGGCTTCCGGCCCCAGACCGTCGAGCGGCGACAGATGCCCCTTGAGCACGAAGTAGCGCCCGCGGAAACCGGTCTGCTCCACCGCATAGACATCCATCGGGCCTTCCACCACGCAGAGCAAGGTGTCGTCGCGACGGGTATCGGCGCATTGCGGGCAGAGATCATCTTCGGTCAGCGTACGGCACAAGCGGCAGTGACCGACCCCTTCCATGGCCTGGCTCAAGGCCAGCGCCAGGCGCGAGCCGCCGCTGCGATCACGCTCGAGCAACTGCAACGCCATGCGCTGGGCGGTTTTCTGACCCACGCCTGGCAAAATTCGCAGGGCGTCGATCAGTTGGCGAATCAAAGGGCTGAAGCTCATGGTGGAAAAGTCCGACAAAACAACGAGACGCGGTTTATACCCGCGCCTCGGTTGAGCGTCAATTACTCAGTCCGGGGAAACCCGAACCACCAGTTTGCCGAAGTTGCGCCCCTCCAGCATGCCGATGAACGCGTCGGGAGCCTGCTCCAGGCCATCGACCACGTCTTCGCGAAATTTCACCTTGCCATCACGTACCCAGGGCGCCATGGCACTGAGAAATTCCGGTTGGCGATCACCATAGTCATCGAACACGATGAAGCCCTGGATGCGCACCCGCTTGGTCAACAAGGTGCGTTGCAACAGAGGCAGGCGATCCGGCCCGCTCGGCGCTTCATGGGCGTTATAGGAGGCAATCAGGCCACAGAGTGGAATCCGCGCCTTGGGATTGAGCAACGGCACCACGGCGTCGAAGACCTTGCCGCCGACGTTTTCGTAGTAGATGTCGATGCCCTTGCCGCAGGCCTTGGCCAGTTCATCGGCAAAGTCCAGGCTCTTGTGGTCGATGCAGGCGTCAAAACCCAACTCGTCGACCACATAACGGCACTTGTCCGCCCCGCCGGCCACGCCGACCACACGCAGCCCCTTGATCTTCGCCACCTGGCCGACCACCGAACCCACCGCGCCGGAGGCCGCTGCAACCACCAGGGTTTCGCCGGCCTGGGGCTGGCCGATGTCCATCAGGCCCATGTACGCGGTCATGCCCGGCATTCCCAGCACCCCAAGGGCCATCGACGCACTGGGCAATCCCGACGGCACCGGGATGATGCTGCGCCCGTCATTGATGCTGTGGCTTTGCCAACCGGTGGCACCGACCACCAGGTCACCTTCCTGAAACTTCGGATTGAGCGAGCGCTCGACCCGGCTGACCGCGCCCCCGGTCATGACTTCGCCGATTTCCACCGGTGCGGCGTAGGACGGAGCGTCGCTCATGCGTCCGCGCATGTAGGGATCCAGCGACAGGAAAACGGTCTTGAGCAGCACCTGACCGTCGGCGAGTTCCGGCAACGCCACCCGCTCCATGCGGAAGTTTTCCGGCGTTGGCGCGCCGACGGGGCGTGAAGCCAGGACAATGCGTTGATTGAGGGTCATGGGGTCGGACATGGCAGCGTCTCCTGTGATCGATGGGGTTTGGTGATATAGGGAGCAGACCTTTGTGGCGGTATGGCGTTCGATGTGTTTTCAGTTGCACCGGGGTGAATTCTTCGCGAGCAGGCTCGCTCCCACATCTGGAATGCAATCCCCTGTGGGAGCGAGCCTGCTCGCGAAGGCGCCATGACGGACGACACATACCCAACAGCCAGAAACAAAAATGCCAGGCGCAATGCCTGGCATTTTTTGTAGCTCATCTGCCGCCTGAAGGCGAATCAGAATGGCAGTTTCATGCCCGGCGGCAGTTGCATGCCGGCGGTCATGCTGCCCATTTTTTCCTGGCTGTTGGCTTCGATCTTGCGCACGGCATCGTTGACCGCGGAGGCGATGACCGCTTCCAGCATTTCCTTGTCGTCTTCGCTCATGCCTTCGACCAGGCTCGGGTCGATGGTCACGCTCTTGACGTCATGACGACCGGTCATCACCACGGTGACCATATCGCCACCGGCCTTACCGGTGACTTCGGCGTTGGCCAGCTCTTCCTGCATCTTGGCCATTTTTTCCTGCATCTGCTGCGCCTGCTTCATCAGGCCGGCCATGCCACCTTTCATCATGGTAATCACCTCAAAAGTACTTGGATCAAAACAGCGCCCGGCGGAATGTAGCCGAGCGCCTTCAGTTATTAGCCCTGAGTGACCAGGGCGTCGACAGGTTCAATAGTATCGTTACGGACCACCGCACCGAACTGCTGCATCATTTGCTGGATGAACGGATCGCCGTGGATCGATTCCTCCGCCTCGCGCTGACGGTTGGCGCGGCGGCGCGAAGCCGCTTGTGCCGGGGTTTCCTGCTCGGGCTTGATCAGCTCGATGCTCAGGGTCAGCGTGCGCTGGTGATACTGGTTCAGCGCATCGTTGAGGCGGCGCTGCTGAGTGGCGTTGAACAAGGCACTGTGGGCCGGGTCCAGGTGCATCAGCCAATTGTCGCCATCCACCGCGATCAGCGTGCAGTTGGCGGCGATGCTGCCGGTCATGCCGGAAATCGGCAATTTCGGGAACAGCTCCAGCCATTGCAGGGCCAGGCCGGTGGCCGGCATTGCCGCGGGCTCAGGCTCGGGCTCCGGCGCCGGGTCGGCGGCATGCTCGCTGGCCAGTTCGTCGAGGTAACTGTAGGCCGAATCCATGTCCGGCTCGATGTAATCCTCGTCCAGCGGCGGCTCGTCATCCAGGTCCATGCCCGGCGTTGCGGCATCGACGTCGGCCACCGAAGGCTCCGGGATTGGCGCGGCGGCCCACTCCGGGGCATCCGGCACCACGCTGTCCGGCGTCGGCAACGGCATCGGCGGTAATTCGGGTTGTTCGCTGGCGGTTTCCAGCACCGGCTCCACCGCCGGTTGCTGAACGGGAGCAGGCGCGACCGGGTCATTCCACGGCAGGTCGACCACCTCTTCGACCACGGCCGCTTCAACCACAGGCACAGGCGCAGGTTCTGGCACAACGACCGGCGCCACCGGTTCCGCTGCTGGCGCAGGAGCCGCCACTGGCGCAGCCGCTATCGGTGCAACGGCCGCAGCGGCTACCGGCGCAGCGACCTGCGCGGCAGCCACTGAGTTTGCGGAATCAACTGTGGCCTGGCTGATCCCCACTGGCTTTAGCGGTTGCCTCGGGGCATCCGCGGTGTCTGCGGGCCGGAACGCCAGCATCCGCAGCAGCACCATTTCAAAACCGCCCCGGGGATCCGGCGCCAGCGGCAAGTCGCGGCGACCGATCAGGCCCATCTGGTAGTAGAACTGCACGTCTTCGGCCGGCAAGGCCTGGGCCAGTGCCAGCACGCGATCACGGTCGCCGTGACCGTTATCGACACCTTCCGGCAAGGCCTGGGCAATGGCAACGCGGTGCAGCACATTGAGAATTTCCGAGAGCACGCCATTCCAGTCCGGGCCTTGTTCGGCCAGGTGGCGGACGGCTTCGAGCAACGCCTTGGCATCGCCTTCGATCAGCGCATGCAGGACGTCATAGACCTGCCCGTGATCGAGGGTCCCGAGCATCGCCCGGACATCGGCGGCCAGGACCTTGCCTTCACCGAAGGCAATCGCCTGGTCGGTCAGGCTCATGGCATCACGCATCGAACCGTCGGCAGCACGGCCCAGCAACCACAGTGCATCGTCCTCGAACGGCACGTTCTCGACACCCAGCACGTGGGTCAAGTGCTCGACAACCCGTTCCGGCGTCATGTTCTTCAGGGAGAACTGCAGGCACCGCGACAGAATCGTTGCCGGAAGTTTCTGAGGATCAGTGGTCGCCAGGATGAACTTGACGTAGGGTGGCGGCTCCTCGAGGGTTTTGAGCAGCGCGTTGAAGGAATGGCTGGAGAGCATGTGCACTTCGTCGATCAGGTAGACCTTGAAGCGCCCACGGCTCGGGGCGTATTGCACGTTGTCGAGCAATTCGCGGGTATCTTCGACCTTGGTGCGGCTCGCGGCGTCGATCTCGATCAGGTCGACAAAGCGGCCTTCGTCGATTTCGCGACACACCGAACACTCGCCACAGGGGGACGAAGTGATACCTGTCTCACAGTTAAGGCATTTGGCAATGATCCGCGCGATGGTGGTCTTGCCGACCCCACGGGTACCGGTGAAGAGGTAAGCGTGGTGCAGCCGCTGGCTGTCCAAGGCATTGATCAGAGCCTTGAGCACATGGGTCTGGCCGACCATTTCGCGGAACGAGCGCGGACGCCATTTACGTGCAAGAACCTGATAACTCATCGAAAACCGTCGCAGCGAAGGAAGCAGAAGCGGCTAATGCTAGCGGAGCAAGGCACAAATTGCATCCGGTGCGCTCGTGTATTGTGGCTAAGCTGCAGATCGGAGGCATTTAACGGAGTGTTTATGCGGCTGGCCTTGGGGACATTGCTGTTGATCAGCCTGGACGGCGTAGCCGCGCCAGCACCGCTGCGCTTCGTGATAACCGACAGCTGGAGCATGCCCATGGTGCAGCTTGAGCGGGGCAAACCGACCCAGGGCATCCTGTATGACATGATGCTCAGCCTCGCGACCCAGGTCGGCGTACCGGCCGAATTCCACGTATTGCCCCGCAGGCGAATACAAAGCGCCATGGAGCAAGGCGAGGTCGATGTCCGCTGTTATGCCGCGCAATCGTGGCTGCCCGAGCAACCTGACGAATATCTCTGGAGCATCCCGCTCTTCACTCAACCTGACGTGTTGATCACCGGGCATGCACCGCCCGACGCAGTCAAACCCGCCGACTTGCCACAACAGCCCATTGGCACCGTGCTGGGCTACAGCTACCCGACCCTGCAGCCGCTGTTCGACAGCGGCCAACTGCAGCGCGACGACGCACGCAATCAGGAACAAGTGCTGGAAAAACTCCTGGCCGGCCGCAATCGCTATGCCGTCAGCAATCAATGGAGCCTGGACTGGTTCAATCACCGCCTGTTGCCGGAGCAGCAACTGCAAAGCGTGGCAGTGCTGCAGGAAAACCGTCTCGGTTGCTACATTCGCAACGACCCACAGGTCCCGGTGCAGAGCATTCTGCGCACCCTGGTGCGGATGAAGATGTCCGGGGAGATCGATGAAATTGTTCGGCTGTATATCGGTGCCGAGCCTGGGGCTGTGGATAAAGCGCAAACGACGAAAAACCGCCCCGGAGAAGATCCTGGCAGTTAGCGAAAGTCTGTATTCAAGAAGATAACGCGAGAGAGCACTCGCGTGGCGTTAAGGTGGTAACCCTACCAGCCACACCCCGGCACACAATGTCACCGCTGCGGCTGCTCCCTTCCAGGCCTGACCGGGTTCACGGCTGATCGTTGCGGGGGGACCGATAGGGTCACCATAACGATGCTCACCTGTCGGCGAGCCGCGCCATTGTACCTATCTGAGGCGAAGTTACAACTGTTGGTTTCGGATTAAAAACATGAGGGGGTTCAAGCACTTGCTATTGCGCCTCAAGCACCGCATCCGCCCTGCCGCCCTCCTGCTGAATCACCAGGTGAATGAAGTGCAGCTTGGCAATGACAGTAGGCGGCAGGACGAAGGGGTAGAAATCCGGCTGCCCCATGCTGCGTGACAGCTCGTTGAGCATGCCGGCCAGTTCGATCCAGGCGTTGACGAACGACAGGAAAGCCGCGCCGCCGGGATGCTGCGGATCGTAGAGGGTTTGGGGTGGAAACGGCTGATAGTCGAAGTCCATTTCCCGGGCGCTCATGCCAAACCCCAGCGCGGTGTCCACGGCGTCCATCATGTGCAGGTAATGCGCCCAGGTTTCCGCCCAGTCTTCCCACGGGTGCATGGTCGCGTAGGCGCTGACACAGTGCTGCTGCCAGTCGAGCGGCGCGCCCTGCTGATAATGCCGTTCGAGGGCATCGGCGTAGCTCGCGCGTTCATCGCCAAACAAATCGCGAAACGACTCAAGCCAATGGCTATGGGCGATCAATCGGTCCCAGTAGTAATGCCCGACTTCGTGACGAAAATGCCCGAGCAAGGTGCGATAGGGCTCGTGCATTTGCACCCGTACCTGCTCGCGGTGCGCGTCGTCGGCCTCCTTGATATCGAGGGTGATCAGGCCGTTGGCGTGGCCCGTGGTCGGCGGCTTGCCTTCAAGGTCGACACCGATGAAATCGAAGGCAAGGCCAGTCTCTTCATCGACTTTCCTGGGAATCACCTGCAACCCCAGACTGACCAGTTGCGCGACCAGACGCCGCTTGGCGGTTTCCACCTTGCGCCAGCGCTCGTGGTTTTCCGTGATCGACAGGTCGGGAATCGTGCGATTCAAGCTACAGGCGATGCACAAGGTTTCGTGGTGATTGGCCGCCAGCAGCCAGTTGCACGCAGCCGGTGAATCGAGGTTGGCGCAGCGGCGGAACGCGCCAGCCTGCGGATCGGCGTCGAGCCACCAGGTGTCGGGGCGCTCGCCCGGTTGCAGGGAAGATAAACGACTTTGCTCAGGTTGATACCCAAGGGCCGCTGAACACGCCAGGCACTGGCTGTTGCGGAAAAACAGCGACTGCCCGCAACGACACGGCCAGACCTTGCTGTTGCGCGAACTTTCGGCCACGAACGGTGCGGCGATGCGCGAGCTGAGCTGTTCGAAGAAAGGGTGCATGGCGATCTCTCCCTGGGGCTTGCAGAGACTAGATCATTCTTGTGCCTGGATCGTTCCAGTTGAAATTGAGGTGCCTGTAAAAAGATCGCAGCCTTCGGCAGCTCCTACATAGGATGGCGCACACCCTGTAAGAGCTGCCGAAGGCTGCGATCTTTTGTTCAGACTGGGACGCCGTGCTCTTTCAGGAATACCACAAAGGCCTCTTCATCCAGCACCTTCAACCCCAGCTCATTGGCCTTGGTCAACTTTGAACCGGCGCCCGGCCCTGCGACCACGCAATGGGTCTTGGCCGACACGGAGCCGGCGACCTTGGCCCCCAGGCTTTCGAGTTTGTCCTTGGCCACATCGCGGCTCATCAGCTCCAGCGAGCCAGTCAGTACCCAGGTCTGCCCGGCCAGCGGCAAGCCTTCGACGACCTTCTTCTCGCTCTGCCAGTGCATGCCGAAGTCGGCCAGTTGCTTCTCGGCCGCTTCGGCCAATTGGCGATTCTCTTCGAGCGCAAAAAATTCGCGCACCGAATTGGCCTGTTTCTCCGGCAGAGCCTGACGCATATCCAGCCAGTCAGCACTGATCACTGCCTGCAACGAGCCGAACTTGTCCGCCAGTTTCTGCGCCCCGCCCGGACCGACCGATGGAATATGCAGCTTGTCGAGGAAACCGCCCAATGTCGTACTCGCGGCAAACTCGGCAGCCAACTCGCCCTGATCCTGAATCTGCAGACCGTGCCTGAGCAAATCAGCGATCACCTGCTGGTTATGTGCGTCTTCAAAGAAGCTGTGGATCTCGTGCGCGACTTCCAGCCCGACATCCGGCAAGTACGTCAGCACCTGCGGCAAGGCCTGCTGCACCCGTTCCAGCGAACCCAGGGAGCGGGCCAGCACCTTGGCCGTCTCTTCGCCGACATCGGGAATCCCGAGGGCGTAGATGAACCGCGCCAACCCCGGTTTCTTGCTGTCTTCGATGGCGCCGAGCAGGTTCTTGCTCGACAACTCGGCAAAGCCTTCCAGATCGACGATCTGCTCGAACGTCAGGGCGTACAGATCGGCCGGCGAGCTCACCAGGCCTTCGTCGACCAGTTGCTCGACGCTCTTTTCGCCCAGGCCTTCGATGTCCATGGCGCGACGAGAGACGAAGTGAATGATGGCCTGCTTGAGTTGCGCGCCACAGGCCAGGCGGCCGACGCAGCGGTACACCGCGCCTTCGCTGACCGTCTCGCGGCCCTTGCTGCGCTTGATCAGTTGTGTGCGCTCGACATGGGAGCCACACACCGGGCATTTCTCCGGGATCTGCACCGGCCGCGCATTTTCCGGACGACGCTCCATGACCACTTGCACCACCTGCGGAATCACGTCACCGGCACGGCGAATGATCACCGTATCGCCGATCATCAGGCCCAGGCGTGCGACTTCGTCCATGTTGTGCAGCGTGGCGTTGGCCACCGTGACACCCGCGACCTTCACCGGCTTCAGGCGCGCCACCGGCGTCACCGCACCGGTGCGGCCGACCTGGAATTCCACATCGAGCAGCTCGGTGAGTTCTTCCATCGCCGGGAATTTGTGGGCGATGGCCCAGCGCGGCTCACGGGCGCGAAAACCCAGTTCGCGCTGGGAGGCGATGCTGTTGACCTTGAACACCACACCGTCGATTTCATAGGGCAGCGCGTTGCGACGCTCACCGATGTCGCGGTAGTAATCCAGGCATTCGGCGATACCCTGCGCCAGTTTCAGCTCATGGCTGATCGGCATGCCCCAGGCCTTGAGTTGCTGCAAATTACCGATGTGCGTATCGGCAATGTCCGCCGACACCTGGCCGATGCCGTAGCAGCAGAATTCCAGTGGACGGTTGGCGGTGATCTTCGAATCCAGCTGGCGCAAACTGCCCGCCGCTGCGTTGCGCGGGTTGGCGAAAGTCTTGCCGCCGACTTCCAGTTGCGTGGCGTTGAGCCGTTCGAAACCGGCCTTGGACATGAACACTTCGCCGCGCACTTCCAGGGTCGCCGGCCAGCCAGTACCGTGCAGCTTGAGCGGAATGTTACGCACGGTGCGCACGTTGACGCTGATGTCTTCGCCGGTCGTGCCATCGCCACGGGTCGCACCGCGCACCAGGACGCCATCCTGGTACAACAGGCTGACGGCCAGGCCATCGAGTTTGGGCTCGCAGCTGTATTCGACTGTTGCGCCGCCACCGAACAGGTCACCCGCCGGCAAATCCAGCCCCTCGGTCACCCGGCGGTCGAACTCACGCATGTCGGTTTCTTCGAAGGCGTTGCCGAGGCTGAGCATCGGCACTTCGTGACGCACCTGGGTAAACGCCGACAGCGCCGCGCTGCCCACTCGCTGGGTGGGCGAGTCGCTGGTGATCAGCTCGGGATTGGCCGCTTCCAGCGCCTTGAGCTCGTTGAACAAGCGGTCGTATTCGGCGTCCGGAATGCTCGGCTCGTCGAGCACGTGATAGCGATAGTTATGCTGATCCAGCTCAGCGCGCAGCTCTAAAATACGGTTCTTGGCGGCGGTCATGGGTGTTCTCTCGTAAAGCAAAAGAGCAGCCGAGGCTGCTCCTATTTCATCATGTTCAAAAGATCGCAGTCTCGCTTCGCTCGACAGCTCCTACACAGTTCCAACAGAAATTGTGGCCTCTGTAGGAGTTGTCGAGCGTAGCGAGGCTGCGATCTTTTGCCTTTATCGCTTCTGGGTCAGGGCGCGGCGTTCGAATTCGACGATGCGCTGACGGTAGTGCTCGATCGTCTGGGCAGTCAGTACGCTGCGCTGGTCGTCCTTCAGTTCGCCGTTGAGCTCCTGGGACAATTTACGCGCCGCGGCCACCATCACGTCGAAAGCTTGCTTCGGATGGCGAGGGCCTGGCAGCCCCAGGAAGAAGCTCACCGCCGGGGTGCTGAAGTGGTCGATGTCGTCCAGGTCGAATACGCCCGGCTTGACGGCGTTAGCCATGGAGAACAGCACCTCGCCGTTGCCCGCCATGCTTTCGTGACGGTGAAAAATATCCATCTCGCCGAAACGCAGGCCGCTTTCCAGAATGTTCTGCAACAGCGCCGGGCCCTTGAAGCCGGCAGCGTCGCGGCAGATCACGCTGATCACCAGCACCTCTTCAGCTTGCGGCTGATCTTTTTCGCCGTGCGCTGGCGAGGACTTGGTGTCATCCGGGAAATCGTCGTCGCGGCTGCTGAAGCTCGGGCCGCCATCCAGATCCAGACTGAGGTTCATGTCGCCCTGGGAAGGCTCGCTGTGTCCACGCTTGCCGCGCTTGGAGCCCGATTCACGAGGCTCGCGGGCCGGCATGCTCACCGACGGCAGATCCTGCTCGTCCAGCTGAGGCTCTTTATGCGTGTCCAGCACGCGCGGCGGGCCCAGCAGCTCGGCGCTGCTGTCCTCGTCCGGCAGGTTGGACAGACTTCGGTCAAGGCGGAATTTCAGTTTTCCCTTGCCGCCGCGCATACGGCGCCAGCCATCAAAAAGAATACCGGCAATGACAATAATGCCGATGACGATCAGCCACTCGCGCAGACCGATTTCCATGTAATCCCGTGCCTCTATAAAAAATGCTGAAAAATAAGGGGTTTACAAGCTGTAAACCGCTTTAAAACGTGGCGCCAACTCTATGTTCTGACAGGCGTTTTGCCCACGTATACGAAAAATTGACATTAAACTAGCACGACCAAAGGTAACTTTACACCGTCTACCACCTTGGCTAGCGCGAATATGTCGATTGGCCAGCAAGTCGAAGCGAGGAAAAGAGTCCTACAACTCATAAACACGCCTTCCTGCAACCGCGACTCAGGCATCCACCATCGCCATCGCCTCCTCGACATCCACTGCCACCAGACGTGAACAACCGGGTTCGTGCATCGTCACCCCCATCAGTTGATCGGCCATTTCCATGGCGATCTTGTTGTGGGTGATATAGATGAACTGCACTGACTGCGACATCTCTTTTACCAATTTTGCGTAGCGTCCAACGTTAGCGTCATCCAGTGGCGCGTCAACTTCATCGAGCATGCAGAACGGCGCCGGATTCAACTTGAAGATCGCAAAAACCAGGGCCAATGCGGTCAGGGCTTTTTCGCCACCGGAGAGCAAATGGATGGTGCTGTTCTTCTTTCCAGGCGGCTGCGCCATGATTGTCACCCCTGTATCGAGTAGATCTTCGCCCGTCAGTTCCAAATACGCGCGACCTCCACCGAAAACTTTTGGGAAAAGCGCCTGTAAACCGCCATTGATCTGATCAAAGGTATCCTTGAAGCGGTTGCGGGTTTCCTTGTCGATCTTGCGAATCACGTTCTCAAGGGTTTCAAGCGCTTCCACCAAATCGGCGTCCTGGGCATCCAGATAACGCTTACGCTCCGATTGTTGCTGGTACTCATCGATGGCCGCCAGGTTGATCGCGCCCAGACGCTGGATCCTCGCGGCGATGCGCTCGAGTTCTTCCTCGGCTTCCTTCTCGCTGGCCTCGGCGGTCAATGTCGCGAGTACGCCGTTGAGATCGTAGCCGTCTTCCAGCAACTGGTCCTGCAAAGTCTTGCGGCGCACGGTCAGGGCTTGCCATTCCATGCGCTGGGTTTCGAGCTGGCTGCGAATCAACTGGGATTGCTGTTCGGCCTGGCTGCGGCGCTTTTCGGCGTCGCGCAATTCGCGGTCGGCGTCTTCGAGGGCGATCTGCGCGGTCTTGAGTTCCTCGTCGACGGTCATGCGCTTGTCGAGCAACTCCTCGAGTTTCAGGCGCAGTTCTTCCAGGGGGGCTTCGCCCTCCTCCAGATTGAGGCTCAGTTGTTCGCGCTTTTCGGTCAGGCGCTCGGACTGCATCTCCAGACGCTCCAGCGCCTGGCGAGTCGAATCGTGCTGCGCCTTGAGCGACCCCAGGCGCACCGCCAACTGATGGGCATGATCCTTGTGTTGCCGCGCTTCCTGCCGCACCCGATCCAGGCGCTCGCGCAAACTGTCGCGCTGGGCCAGCAGCAACTCGCGCTGCTCGGTGTCCAGCGCCATGCTGTCGAGGGCTACCTGCAGTTGCAGGCGCGCTTCACCGATGTTTTCGTGCTCCAGCGCGCGCTGTTCATCCAGCTCGGTGAGTTCTTCGTCGAGGCGAGTACGGCGCAGGGTCAATTGCTCGGCCTTGGCTTTTCCGGCCGACAACTGGGCTTTCAATTCGCCTTGCTGGCGGGCTTCGTCTTGCAGCAAACGGCGCAAATGCTCGCGGCCGTTTTCCTGCTGACGCTGCTGCGCCCTGAGATTTTGCAGTTGGGTTTCCAGGGTTTCGACGGCGGCTTCGCGCTCTTCGCGCTCAAGGCCTAATTGCTGGATTTCCTGACCACGGGCGAGTACACCGCTTTCCGCCTCACTGGCCCGACGCACGCGCAGAAAATGCCGACCGACCCAGTAACCGTCACGGCTGATCAGGCTCTGCCCGGCAGCCAATTGCCCGCGCAAGGCCAAGGCCTGCTCAAGGCTGTCGACCGGCTTGACCTGCCCCAGCCATGGCGACAGATCGATCTGCGCCTCGACCTTGTCCAGCAAGCTGCCCGGCACCCGTACGCCATCGCTGGTCGGGCTGAGCAAGCGCAAGTCGCCCTGGGCAAAGCCCGACAAATCGAAATCGTTGAAATCGTCCACCAGCACCGCCTGCAGGTCGGCGCCGAGCACGGTTTCCACCGCCAGCTCCCAACCGGCCTCGACCTTCAGGCCTTCGGCCAGGCGCGGCCGATTCGCCAGGTTCTGTTCGCGCAGCCATTCAGCGGTGCCGGTGCCCGGATCAAGCGCGGCTTGCTGCAAGGCTTCGAGCGAAGCCAGTCGACCGTTGAGTCGCTGCAAATCGCCTTGGGCCTGTTGTTGCGCCGTCAGCGTTTGCTGTAATTGCTGGCGCAGTTGCTCGAGCTTTTCGACCTGAGCCTCTTCACTGGTCTGCAAATCTTCGAGGGTCGCCTCGGACTCGGCAAGTTGCTCGCTGAGCTCCATGATCGCCGCGTCTTCCGGGTCTGCCGAGAGCAAGACGCGTTCTTCGCCCAGACGTTTCTGGCGATCGGCCAGGCGCTCCAGGCTGGTTTCCAGTTGCTGGATCCGCGATTGCTGCACTTCGGCCTGACGCCGCGGTTCGGCGGCGGTGAGGTTGAACGTATCCCACTGCTCCTGCCAGCCATGCATGGTGGTTTCGGAGTCTTCCAGCGCGGCGGCAGCCTCTTCGGCGGCGGCGCTGGTGACTTCCTGTTCCGGGGTCAGCATGTCCAGCTCTTCGCCCAGGGTCAGCAGCAGCGTGCGGTCATGGCCGAGGTGGGATTCGGTTTCCAGGCGTGCGCGCTCGGCTTCCTTCAGGTCGTCCTGCAATTGCCGCAAGCGTTGCTGGCCATGCTGGATGCTCTGCTCGACCCGGGCAATGTCACCGCCGACCGAATAGAAGCGCCCTTGCACCAGATTGAAGCGTTCCGACAGGTCGTGGTGCCCGTCACGCAGGCGCTCAATGCTCGCGTCGGCGTTGCGCTGTTCGGCCACCAGGGCTTCGAAGGAAACTTCCTGGTTGCCGATGATCGCTTCACGCTGGCCGACCTGATCGTTCAACGCCTGCCAGCGCAGGGCCGACAGCTGCGCCTTGAGTTGACGCTCCTCGCCCTTGTATTCCTGATACTTCTTGGCGGCCTCGGCCTGGCGATGCAAGCGCTCGAGCTGACGCGTCAACTCTTCGCGCAGGTCGGTCAGGCGCTCCAGGTTCTCGTGGGTACGACGGATGCGGTTTTCGGTCTCGCGCCGGCGCTCCTTGTACTTGGAGATGCCCGCCGCTTCTTCGATGAAGTTGCGCAGGTCTTCGGGCTTGGACTCGATCAGTTTGGAGATCATCCCCTGCTCGATGATCGAGTAGCTGCGCGGGCCAAGGCCGGTGCCGAGGAAGATGTCGGTGATATCACGACGCCGGCACTTGGTGCCATTGAGGTAATAGGTGGTCTGGCTGTCGCGCGTCACTTTGCGGCGAATGGAAATTTCCGCGTAGGCCGCATATTCGCCGAGCAGGGTGCCGTCGGAGTTATCGAACACCAGTTCGATGCTCGCCTGGCTCACCGGCTTGCGGCTGGTGGAGCCGTTGAAGATGACGTCGGTCATCGACTCGCCACGGAGGTTCTTCGCCGAACTTTCACCCATTACCCAGCGAACGGCGTCGATGATGTTCGATTTGCCGCAGCCATTGGGTCCGACCACCGCCGCCATGTTGCTGGGGAAGTTCACCGTGGTCGGGTCGACGAAGGATTTGAACCCCGCCAGCTTGATGCACTTGAGCCGCACGCTCAGGCGTCCGTCAGGGCGGAGATCACCAGATCGCAGCTGCGCTGGGCGTAAGCCGTAAGCACCACGCGAATCTGCGCAAAGTCACGGGCGATCACGGCCGCGAGCAAGCGTTCGAACAGCTCAAGGAACTCGCTCATCGACGCCTTGCGCTGCTCCAGGGCAAGGAAATAGGCACGACTCATGGCCGGCTGCAGATTCTCGACGGTTTCCTGCAGGTACGGGTTGTTGGCAAACCCATACGTGGCGCGCATCACATTGAAACTGTCGTCGACGAAGGTATGGATGTCCTGGCGCTCGTAACTGGCGGTCAGGCGCTGCTGGATTTGCACGAACGGCGCCAGGTCGGCCTGGACTTTCCAGCCACTGGCTACGGAGTTGGCCAGCAGGATGTACATCTCGCTCATCAGCGTGCACAGGCTCTGCACCTTGTGCGGCGTGAGCTCGGTGACGTGGGCGCCACGTCGCGGCAGGATCGCGATCAGGTGCCGACGCTCAAGGATAAGCAAAGCCTCGCGGACTGAACCACGGCTGACATTGAGGGCCAGCGTAACCTTCTGTTCCTGGATGCGCTCTCCCGGCTTCATTTCGCCGCGAATGATGCGTTCGGCGAGGTGGTGAGCGATTTGCTCGGCGAGGCTGTCCGGCGCCTTGAACGTCATGGTTGTCCTTCAAACTCTTTGATCTGTACAAGCGGCGCAGTGTAGCGCAATTGCTGCGTCAGGGCGGAGTGCCCGCCCGGAGGTTTTTGGCACGATTCAAGCAAAAAAGCAGGCTATCGAACCAACGACAATAATTAAGGAACAGGTGGTTAATCGACAAAATGCAATTTCCTGACCTTTAAGTCAGAAAATCATTGACCGAAAAGTCAGACCTGCTAAATTCGGTTCCTATCGGTTAACAACAATAATGAGTCTGCGAGGCCTTCCGTGATCCAGTTTTTACTAAACCAGGAACTCCGTAGCGAGCACGCCCTGGACCCGAACCTGACCGTGCTCAATTATCTGCGCGACCATGTGGGCAAACCCGGCACCAAAGAAGGCTGCGCCAGCGGTGACTGCGGCGCCTGCACAGTGGTCGTCGGCGAATTGCAGACCGATGACGACGGCCGCGAACACATTCGCTATCGCAGCCTCAACTCGTGCCTGACCTTCGTATCGTCCCTGCACGGCAAACAACTGATCAGCGTTGAAGACCTCAAGCACAAAGGTGAACTGCACAGCGTGCAGAAAGCCATGGTCGAGTGCCACGGCTCGCAATGCGGCTTCTGCACCCCCGGCTTCGTGATGTCGCTGTTTGCCCTGCAAAAGAACAGCGATGCACCGGATCATGCCAAGGCCCACGAAGCATTGGCCGGCAATCTCTGCCGCTGCACCGGTTACCGGCCGATCCTGGAAGCCGCCGAGCAGTCTTGCTGCGGCAAGCAGCCGGACCAGTTCGACGCCCGCGAGGCCGATACCATCGCGCGCCTGAAAGCCATTGCCCCAACCGATATCGGCGAACTCAACAGCGGCGACAAACGTTGCCTGGTGCCACTGACCGTGGCCGACCTGGCCGACCTCTACGACGCTTATCCACAGGCCCGCCTGCTGGCCGGCGGCACCGACCTGGCGCTGGAGGTCACGCAGTTCCACCGCACCCTGCCGGTGATGATCTACGTCGGCAACGTCGCCGAGATGAAACGCATCGAGCGCTTTGACGATCGCCTGGAAATCGGCGCCGCCACCGCCCTTTCCGATTGCTACGAAGCCCTGAACGCCGAGTACCCGGACTTCGGTGAATTGCTGCATCGTTTCGCGTCCCTGCAGATCCGCAACCAGGGCACCCTGGGCGGCAACATCGGCAACGCCTCGCCGATTGGTGACTCGCCGCCCCTGCTGATCGCCCTCGGCGCGCAAATCGTCCTGTGCAAAGGCGAAACCCGCCGCACCCTGGCGCTGGAAGATTACTTCATCGATTACCGCGTCACGGCGCGCCAGGAAAGCGAGTTCATCGAAAAGATCATCGTGCCCCGCGCCAGCGTCGAAAAACTGTTCCGCGCCTACAAGGTCTCCAAGCGCCTGGACGACGACATTTCCGCCGTGTGTGCGGCCTTCAACATTCGCCTGGAAAACGGCGTGGTCGCTGAAGCCCGCGTCGCTTTCGGCGGCATGGCCGCGATCCCGAAACGCGCCGCTGCCTGCGAAGCCGCGCTGCTCGGCGCGCCATTCAATAACGCCACCGTTGAACGCGCCTGCGCCGCCCTGGGCGAAGACTTCACGCCGCTCTCGGACTTCCGCGCCAGCAAGGAATATCGCCTGCTCAGCGCGCAGAACCTGCTGCGCAAATACTTCATCGAACTGCAAACACCGCACATCGAGACCCGGGTGACCGCTTATGTCTAATCATCACGCCGTAGAGAAGACCCAAGCCGAATTGGCTGAACTGTTCGCCAAGGACCTGACCACCGGTGTCGGCCGCGCCGTCAAGCACGACAGCGCCGCCAAGCATGTCGCCGGTGAAGCGCAGTACATCGACGATCGCCTGGAATTCCCGAACCAGTTGCACGTTTATGCGCGCATGTCGGACCGCGCCCACGCCCGCATCATCAGCATCGACACCTCGCCCTGCTACGCCTTCGAAGGCGTGCGCATCGCCATCACCCACGAAGACGTGCCGGGCCTGAAGGACATCGGTCCGTTGTTGCCGGGCGATCCGCTGCTGGCGATCGACACCGTGCAGTTCGTCGGTCAACCGGTGGTCGCCGTTGCCGCGCGAGATCTGGAAACCGCGCGTAAAGCAGCGATGGCCGCGATCATCGAATACGAAGATCTGGAACCTGTGCTGGACGTGGTCGAAGCCCTGCGCAAGCGCCACTTCGTACTCGACAGCCACACCCACAAGCGCGGCGATTCGGCCACGGCGCTGGCCACTGCCGAGCACCGCATCCAGGGCACCCTGCACATCGGCGGCCAGGAACACTTCTACCTGGAAACCCAGATCTCTTCGGTGATGCCGACCGAAGACGGCGGCATGATCGTCTACTGCTCCACGCAGAACCCCACCGAAGTGCAGAAACTGGTGGCCGAAGTCCTGGACGTGTCGATGAACAAGATCGTCGTCGACATGCGCCGCATGGGCGGCGGTTTCGGTGGCAAGGAAACCCAGGCGGCCAGCCCGGCGTGCCTGTGCGCGGTGATCGCGCACCTCACCGGCCAACCGACCAAGATGCGTCTGCCGCGGGTCGAAGACATGCTGATGACCGGCAAGCGTCACCCCTTCTATGTCGAGTACGACGTCGGCTTCGACAGCACCGGCCGCCTGCACGGCATCAACCTGGAACTGGCCGGCAACTGCGGTTGTTCGCCTGACCTGTCGGCGTCGATCGTCGATCGCGCGATGTTCCACTCGGACAACTCGTATTACCTGGGTGACGCGACCATCAACGGTCACCGCTGCAAGACCAACACCGCGTCGAACACCGCCTACCGTGGTTTCGGCGGCCCGCAGGGCATGGTCGCCATCGAAGAAGTGATGGACGCCATCTCCCGCCATCTGGCCCTCGATCCACTGGCCGTGCGCAAGGCCAACTACTACGGCAAGACCGAGCGCAACGTCACCCACTACTACCAGACCGTCGAGCACAACATGCTCGAGGAGATGACCGCCGAACTGGAAGAAAGCAGCCAGTACGCCGAGCGTCGCGAGGCGATCCGTCGCTACAACGCCAACAGCCCGATCCTGAAAAAAGGCCTGGCGCTGACCCCGGTGAAATTCGGTATTTCGTTCACTGCCAGCTTCCTCAACCAGGCCGGTGCCCTGGTGCACGTCTACACCGACGGCAGCATCCACCTGAACCACGGCGGCACCGAAATGGGCCAGGGCCTGAACACCAAGGTCGCGCAGGTCGTAGCCGAAGTGTTCCAGGTGGAAATGGACCGCGTGCAGATCACCGCGACCAACACCGACAAGGTGCCGAACACCTCGCCGACCGCCGCATCCAGCGGTGCCGACCTGAACGGCAAGGCTGCGCAGAACGCCGCCGAAACCATCAAGAAGCGCCTGGTGGAATTTGCCGCGCGCCAGTACAAGGTCAGCGAAGAAGACGTGGAGTTCCACAACGGCCACGTGCGGGTCCGCGATCACATCCTGACGTTCGAAGCGTTGATCCAGCAGGCGTACTTCGCCCAGGTGTCGCTGTCGAGCACCGGCTTCTACAAGACCCCGAAAATCTACTACGACCGCAGCCAGGCCCGTGGCCGGCCGTTCTACTACTTCGCCTTTGGCGCGGCGTGCTGCGAAGTGCTGGTCGACACCCTGACCGGCGAATACAAGATGCTGCGCACCGACATCCTCCACGACGTCGGCGCCTCGCTGAACCCGGCCATCGACATCGGTCAGGTCGAGGGCGGTTTCATTCAGGGCATGGGCTGGCTGACCATGGAAGAGCTGGTGTGGAACAACAAGGGCAAGCTGATGACCAACGGCCCGGCCAGCTACAAGATCCCGGCCGTGGCGGACATGCCGCTGGACCTGCGGGTGAAACTGGTGGAAAACCGCAAGAACCCGGAAGACACGGTGTTCCATTCCAAGGCCGTGGGCGAGCCGCCGTTCATGCTCGGCATCGCGTCGTGGTGTGCCATCAAGGACGCCGTGGCGAGCCTGGGCGACTACAAACATCAACCGAAAATCGACGCACCGGCGACCCCGGAGCGGGTGTTGTGGGGCTGTGAGCAGATGCGCCAGTTGAAGGCGGCTAAGGCTGTCGAGGCGGAGACCGAGTTGGCTTCGCTCTAAGACCGGGGTGCGCCTATCGCTGGCAAGCCAGCTCCCACAGGATTTATGTGGAATCCAAATTCTGTGGGCACCACAAAACACTGTGGGAGCTGGCTTGCCAGCGATGGCGGACTAACAGACACACAGATGTCGAGGTGAGACATGTACAACTGGATCGACGCCCTCGCCGACCTGCAAAACCGGGGTGAGCCCTGCGTGCTGGTGACCATCATCGAAGAGCTCGGCTCCACGCCGCGCAACGCTGGCTCGAAAATGGTCATCAGCGCGAACCAGGCCTTCGACACCATCGGTGGCGGACACCTGGAATACAAGGCCATGAAGATCGCCCGCGAGATGCTGGCCAGCGGCAAGCAGGACACCCATCTGGAGCGTTTCAGCCTCGGCGCCAGCCTCGGCCAGTGCTGCGGCGGTGCCACCGTTCTGCTGTTCGAACCGATGGGCCAGGTGCAGGCGCAGATCGCCGTGTTCGGTGCTGGCCACGTCGGCCGCGCCCTGGTGCCGCTGCTGGCCAGCCTGCCTTGCCGGGTGCGCTGGATCGACTCGCGGGAAGAGGAATTCCCCGAACAGATTCCCCACGGCGTGCGCAAGATCGTCAGCGAAGAACCGGTGGATGAAATCGATGACCTGCCCGCTGGCAGCTATTGCATCGTGATGACCCACAACCACCAGCTCGACCTCGAACTGACCGCGGCGATCCTCAAGCGCAACGACTTCGCCTACTTCGGCCTGATCGGTTCGAAGACCAAACGCGTGAAGTTCGAACATCGCCTGCGCGACCGCGGTTTCGACACTAGCGTCGTGCAACGCATGCGCTGCCCGATGGGCATCGGTGAAGTCAAAGGCAAGTTGCCTGTGGAAATCGCCATCTCAATCGCCGGCGAAATCATCGCCACCTATAACGCGAACTTCGGCCAGCAGACGTCCAGCGCCGAACCGATTGCCAAACTGCTGCCCGCATCACGCCGCAGCCAAACCGCAAACTTGAAAGCCTCGAACTGAGAATCTCATGCCTCTGACTCGCAAAGCTTACCGCGCCGCCATCCTGCACAGCATCGCCGACCCAGCCGAAGTCGGTATCGAAGCCTCCTACGAGTATTTCGAAGACGGCTTGCTGGTTGTGGATAACGGCCAGATCAGCGCCTTGGGCCACGCCAGCGAACTGCTGCCGACCCTGCCGGCGGATATCGAAATCACCCACTACCAAGACGCACTGATCACTCCCGGCTTCATCGACACCCACATCCACCTGCCGCAAACCGGCATGGTTGGCGCCTATGGCGAGCAATTGCTGGACTGGCTCAACACCTACACCTTCCCGTGCGAAAGCCAGTTCGCCGACAAGGCCCACGCTGACCAGGTCGCGGACATTTTCATCAAGGAACTGCTGCGCAACGGCACCACCACCGCGCTGGTGTTCGGCAGCGTGCACCCGCAATCGGTGAACTCGTTCTTCGAAGCGGCCGAGCAGCTCGACCTGCGGATGATCGCCGGCAAGGTGATGATGGACCGCAACGCCCCGGACTACCTGACCGACACCGCCGAATCCAGCTACGTCGACAGCAAGGCGCTGATCGAGCGCTGGCACGGCAAGGGTCGACTGCACTACGCCGTCACCCCACGCTTCGCACCGACCAGCACCCCGGAACAGTTGACCCTGGCCGGCCAGTTGCTGACCGAATACCCGAATCTGTACATGCAGACCCACATCAGCGAAAACCTCAAGGAAATCGAGTGGGTCAAGGAGCTGTTCCCCGAGCGCAAGGGCTACCTGGACGTCTACGATCACTACCAGTTGCTCGGCGAGCGCTCGGTATTCGCCCACGGTGTGCACCTGTGTGATGACGAGTGCGCGCGCCTGGCAGAAACCGGCTCGGCCATCTCGTTCTGCCCGACCTCGAACTTCTTCCTCGGCAGCGGCCTGTTCAACCTGCCGATGGCCGAGAAGCACAAGCTCAATGTCGGCATCGGCACCGATGTCGGCGGCGGCACCAGTTTCTCGCTGCTGCAAACCCTTAACGAAGCCTACAAGGTGATGCAGCTGCAAGGTGCGCGCCTGAGCCCGTTCAAGTCGCTGTACCTGGCCACCCTCGGCGGCGCTCGCGCACTGCGCCTGGAAGACAAGATCGGCACCCTGCAACCGGGCACCGACGCCGACTTCCTGGTGCTGGACTACAACGCTACGCCGCTGCTGGGCTATCGCCTGAAGCAGGCCAATAACATCGCCGAGACGTTGTTTGTGTTGATGACGCTGGGGGATGACCGGACGGTGTTGCAGACGTATGCGGCGGGGAATCTGGTGCATCAGCGCTAAGGTGTTCCGGGCATAAAAAATCCCCCGTTGCTTTTCAGCACGGGGGATTTTTATTGCCTGCAACAAGATCGCAGCCTTCGGCAGCTCCTACAGGTGTACGCATGCCCTTGTAGGAGCTGCCGAAGGCTGCGATCTTTTTCTATCAAAGCTTGGCGGTCGATCGGCCAGGCTTCTTGGTCTGCAGCAAATGCGAGAACACCGCGTGCAGGTCATCCGAAGCACTTTCCTCGTCGAGGTTGAGCTTGCTGTCGATGTGATCCATGTGATGCATCATCAGGTTCACCGCCAGTTCAGCGTCGCGCTTCTCGATCGCGTCGATCAACTGGGTGTGCTCGTCGTAGGAACAGTGGGAACGGTTGCCGCTTTCGTACTGGGCGATGATCAGCGACGTCTGGGACACCAGACTGCGCTGGAAGCTGATCAACGGGGCGTTTTTCGCCGCTTCAGCCAGTTTCAGGTGGAATTCGCCCGACAAGCGGATGCCGGCACCCCGGTCGCCGCGGGAGAAGCTGTCGCGTTCGTCGTTGACCATCTGGCGCAATTCGGCGATCTGCTCGGCGGTGGCGTGTTGCACCGCCAGCTCGGTGATCGCGCGCTCGACCAGACGCCGGGCCATGAACACCTGGCGCGCCTCTTCGACACTCGGGCTGGCAACCACGGCGCCGCGATTCGGACGCAACAGCACCACGCCTTCATGGGCCAGGCGCGACAGGGCGCGGCGAATGATGGTACGGCTGACCCCGAAAATTTCCCCCAGCGCTTCTTCGCTCAACTTGGTGCCGGGCGCCAGACGCTGCTCGAGGATGGCCTCGAAGATATGCGCGTAGACAATATCGTCCTGGGTACCGCTGCGGCCGGCTTTGCCTGCTCGCGGTTGTTTCTTTAGGGGTTGCAACTGTTCGTTCATGGGCACTCGAGTCGGAAGAACTGCGGCGAATTGACCGTGACTGTAATACGGCACAGTGGGTCGCTGGCAAGTATCGCGTAAAAAACACTGCAATTGTACACAATGCTTAGTGGCAACACGACTGTACGGCTGTTTGTCACTTCCGCTGTATCGCAACGATCCATTACGTTTGAGTTTAGGCTTTAACGCAGAATCCGCAGCGCTTGCATCCCTGTAGGAGCCGGCTTGCCGGCGATTCGGTCTTGAGGCTTGCGCCAGACTCAAGGGCGTCATCGCTGGCAAGCCAGCTCCTACAGACGGTTGCGTTGTCGCGGACCTCTATTCATATGTATAAGGAACACCCCCGTCATGAACGACGCCACCCACACGCAGCTCCGCCCATTGGCCGACACCTCGCCCTCGGCCATCGTCGCCGGGTTCATCGCCATGATGACCGGCTACACCAGCTCCCTGGTGCTGATGTTCCAGGCCGGGCAAGCGGCGGGCCTGAGCAGCGGGCAGATTTCTTCGTGGATCTGGGCGATCTCCATCGGCATGGCGGTGTGCTCCATCGGCCTGTCCCTGCGCTATCGCACGCCGATCACCATTGCCTGGTCGACCCCCGGTGCCGCGCTGCTGATCACCAGCCTGGGCGGCGTGAGCTACGGCGAAGCCATTGGTGCCTACATGACCTGCGCGGTGCTGGTGACGATTTGCGGGCTGACCGGCAGCTTCGAACGGCTGGTGAAAAAAATCCCGGCATCCCTGGCCGCCGCCCTGCTGGCAGGGATCCTGTTCAAGATCGGCAGCGAGATTTTCGTCGCCGCGCAACACCGCACGGCCCTGGTACTGGGGATGTTCGTCACTTATCTGCTGGTCAAGCGCCTGTCGCCGCGCTATGCGGTGCTGGCAGCCTTGCTGATCGGCACGGCATTGTCAGGCTTCATGGGGCTGCTGGACTTCAGCGGTTTTCACCTGGAGGTCGCCACGCCGGTCTGGACCACACCGCAATTCTCCCTGGCGGCGACCATCAGCATCGGCATCCCGCTGTTTGTCGTCGCCATGACCTCACAGAACATGCCCGGGATCGCCGTATTGCGCGCCGATGGCTACACCGTGCCAGCCTCGCCGCTGATCACCACCACCGGCATCGCCAGTTTGCTGCTGGCACCCTTCGGTTCTCACGGGATCAACCTGGCGGCGATCAGCGCGGCGATCTGCACCGGTCCGCACGCCCATGAAGATCGCAACAAACGCTACACCGCCGCCGTCTGGTGCGGGATTTTCTACGGGATCGCCGGCGTGTTCGGCGCGACACTCGCGGCATTGTTTGCCGCACTGCCCAAGGAATTGGTGCTGTCGATTGCCGCACTGGCGCTGTTCGGCTCGATCATCAACGGCTTGAGCATCGCCATGAGCGAAGTGAAGGAACGTGAAGCGGCGCTCATCACCTTCATGGTCACGGCATCGGGGCTGACGCTGTTTTCCATCGGTTCGGCGTTCTGGGGGATTGTCGCGGGGGTGGTGACGCTGCTGATTCTGAATTGGCGCAAGGCCTGAAAAAGCAAAAGATCGCAGCCTTCGGCAGCTCCTACACAAGCATATGCGTACATCTGTAGGAGCTGTCGAGTGAAACGAGGCTGCGATCTTTTGATCGTCGCAAAAAAAAACGGCGACCCTTGGGTCGCCGTTTTTTTCAGAACATCAAGCTACCGGATTGATCGGCTTTTCCGGGTACCAGACGTCCAGCAGCGGGCTGACTTCAACGCTGGTCAGCTCGGTGCGGCCTTTGAGCCAGGCTTCAACGGCAGCGCGCTGTTCAGCGCTGACCGAGCCACGCTTCTGCAGGCAAACCAGACCGTAGTCGTCGCCGCCAACATAACCCAGGCCGTTGGCTTCCATGGCTTCTTTGAGGAACGCATCGAGGAAAGCATCAATGGCTTCATCAGCCAAATCTTCTTTGAAATCCAGGTTCAGTTCGAAACCCAGCTCTTGAAATTCATCGACGCACAGTTTTTTGCGCAGACGCTGGGAACGGTTAGTCGCCATTGGAACAATCCTCTTAAGTAATAACGGGCGGCACTTTAGCAGTTTAAGGCGCCGATTGCCTGACTCTCTGGGCCACCACGCCTACCGCCGGTAAAAAAATAGCCGATCAGACAGCCCTCGCACGGCACAAGTCGTGGCACCTTGGGGCATAATGCCGACACTTTCATGACCATTGAGGGAATTTATCTTCATGCCCTCATCTTTTTTCCCCTCGGCTGTAGGGTTTTATTTCAGATGATCAAATCTTTGCGTCCATTGCTATTGGCCGGTTTTCTTCTCCCCCTGGCCCTCCCCGTTTCTGCAGCTCCGGTCAATACTGCGCTGTCGCCCAACGTTGAAAAAGCCCTGAAAGCCAGCAAATTGCAGGACAACGCCCTGTCGCTGGTGATGATCCCGCTCACCGGCCCCGGCACCCCGACGGTGTTCAACGCCGACGTCTCGGTCAACCCGGCGTCGACCATGAAACTGGTCACCACCTACGCAGCCCTGGAAATGCTCGGCCCGAACCACCAGTGGAAAACCGAGTTCTATACCGACGGCACCCTCAGTGGCGGCATCCTCAATGGCAACCTCTACCTCAAGGGTGGCGGCGATCCGAAGCTGAACATGGAAAAACTCTGGCTGCTGATGCGCGACCTGCGTGCCAACGGTGTCACCCAGGTCACCGGCGACCTGGTGCTGGATAAAACCTTCTTCGTGCAACCGCAACTGCCGGAGTTCAATGACGACGGCAACGACGAGAACAAGCCGTTCCTGGTCAAACCCGATTCGCTGCTGGTCAACCTCAAGGCGCTGCGCTTCGTTGCGCGCAATGACTCGGGCAAGGTACTGGTCTCGGTGGAGCCGCCGATTGCGAGCATCCGCATCGACAACCAGGTCAAGGCCCTCAATTCCAAGCAATGCACCGGTGGCGTGCGTTACAACCCGGTGGCGCAAGCCGATGGCACCGTGACCGTTACCGTCGGCGGTCAATTGGGTGAAGGCTGCAGCTCGCAGACTTACCTGTCGCTGCTCGACCACGCGACCTACACCGCCGGCGCCGTCCGCGCGATCTGGAAGGAACTGGGTGGCAGCATCCAGGGCAAGGATGTGCTGGCGCCAACCCCTAAAGACGCCAAGGTTCTGGCCCGGGCGTTCTCGCCGGACCTGGCGGAAATCATCCGCGACATCAACAAGTACAGTAACAACACCATGGCCCAGCAGTTGTTCCTGAGCCTGGGCCAACGTTTCCGCACCGATGCCGATGGTGACGACGCCAAGGCTGCCCAGCGTGTCGTGCGTCAGTGGCTGGCGAAAAAGGGCATCACCGCGCCGCACCTGGTGATGGAGAACGGCTCCGGCCTGTCCCGCGCCGAGCGCGTCAGCGCCCGGGAAATGGCCTCGATGCTCGAAGCGGCGTGGCACAGCCCGTATGCCGCCGAGTACATCAGTTCGATGCCGATTGCCGGCACCGACGGCACCATGCGCAAACGCCTGAAGACCACGGCGATGCGCGGTGAAGCCCACGTCAAGACCGGCACGCTGAACACCGTACGGGCGATTGCCGGCTTCAGTCGCGACGTCAACGGCAACACCTGGGCGGTGGTGGCGATCCTCAACGACAAGGCCCCGTTCGGCGCCTCGTCGGTGCTGGATCAGGTGCTGCTCGACCTGTACCGCCAACCGAAAGCGCCGCAGACGGCTTCGGTGTTGTAAAGCACCGTTCTGCCCTTTGTAGGAGCGAGCTTGCTCGCGATGGTCGATAACGATAACGCGGACATACTGGATGTACGCGGCGCTCTCGAATCCATCGCGAGCAAGCTCGCTCCTACAGGGTCAGCGTACAACCCAGGTTAATTCATCTCCTCTTCTACCCGGTCTCGCCCTGCCTGTTTCGCCGCATAAACCCCCGAGTCCGCGCGCAACAGCAAGGCATCGGCGCCCTCTCCGGTCCGCCAACTGGCAATCCCGAAACTGGCGGTGACCGTACCAACGCCTTCAATGGGTGAACTGCGCAGGCTCTGCCACAATTGCTGGGCCAGCACATAGGCATGTTCGCCGCCGATATCCGGGCACAACACCATGAATTCCTCACCGCCCAGGCGGCAGAACACATCGGTGCGACGCAGCCGGTGGCCGATCCGTTCGCACACTGCCTGCAACACCCGGTCACCGATGGCGTGGCCATGCAGGTCATTGATGCGCTTGAAATGGTCGATGTCGAGCATGATCACCGACAAATCCCCACCGCCCCGCTCCACCCGGGCCATTTCGGTGGTCAGTCGCTCCTGGAAATAACGCCGGTTGTGGATGCCGGTCAGCGAATCGGTGACCGACAACGCGCGCAATTCTTCTTCCACCCGCTTCATATCGGAAATGTCCGAGATGTAGCCGTGCCAGAGCACGCCGCCACCAGGCAACTCCTCCGGAGTGGCTTCACCGCGAACCCAACGCACCCCGCGTTGCGGCAGTTGCACGCGGTACTCCTCGCGCCAGGGGCTGAGGGTTTCGGCCGAGGCGCGGATCGAGGCGCGGACGCGGGTAGCGTCCTGGGGGTGAATCCGGGTGAAGATCGCTTCGGCATTGAGCAGCAGTACGTCGGGCCCCAGCTCGTAGATATCGCGAATGCCGTCGCTGGCATAGATCACGCTGAAGCGCCCGTCGAATTCCATCTTGAACTGGTAGATGCCACCGGGCACGTGGGCGCTGAGCTTTTTCAACAGCAGGTCCCGCGCCGCAAGCGCTTCATGGACCCGTTTGCGTTCGGTGATGTCGATGCACACCGCCAGGTGCCCGACCCACAGGCCTTGCTCGTCGAGCACCGGCGTGGCGAGCATGTTGACCATCAGATGGCTGCCATCGCCGCGCACCAGGGTCCACTCCCGCGCCTCGTGACCGCCCTCCACGTCGCTTTCCACCAGCATCGCCTGGCAAGTCGGCACCGGCTTGCCATAGCGCGCGCTCAACTCGGCCGAGCGACCGGCCAGCTCCCGGGGCAGGTGCAGGTTCTCCAGGGTCATATGGCCGACCACTTCGGCACTGCTATAGCCGAGCATCTGCTCGGCACCGGCGTTGAAGGTGCTGATGACGCCGCGCAGGTCGGTGGCGATGATCGCAACCTGGGTGGCGGCATTCAGCACGCCACGCAACTGACCATGGGTGCCACGCAGTTCCTGTTCCCGGTCACGCAGCTCCTGGGTACGCTGATCGACCAGTCTCAACGCCCGCTGCCGCTGACTGACCAGCACATAGAGCAAGGCGCTGAGCAACAGGCTGAGCAAACCACCCAACACGACCAGACTGGTCACGGAGGAATGGTTGGCCTGCACGAACGCGTCGCTGGGCTGGATATCGACCTGATAGTCATGGTCGGCCATGCGCAACAGGCGCGTGGCCGACAGCTCGCTGACGGCTGGCGGATTGGGCGACTCGAACAGCACTTCGTGCTGGTCGTCGGTCGACAAATCGAGGATGCGTACCGAGAGATAGTCGCGACTCGCTTCCGGCAGTCCGTCCGCCAGCAACTGGCGCATGCTGATCACAGCCATCACATACCCGTAGGGCTTCGTGGCTGTGTGGTCCTGTCCGGTGCGCTGCGTGACCGGCGCGACCAGCAGCACGCCGCGCGCATAAGCCGGTTCGATACTCACCAGATGCATCGGTTGTGATACCGCCATGCCGCCATGCTGATCGGCCCGTTCGAGCGTGGCACGCCGCAGCGGCTGGGCCAGCAAGTCGTAGCCGAGGGGAGAACCGAGTTTGCTTTGCGTCTGGCTATACAGCACCGCCACGTACTCATCTCGCTCGCCGGCCAGTTGCAATTGGCCGTCAGCGTTGAGTTCTCTCAGGGTGAAGCTGTTCAAGCCCTCGTCTCGCACCCGTCGCTCGAACGCCGTCCGCTCGTCACGAGTGATCCGCTGGGCATAGGAATACGCCTGGGTTCGCAGCAGCAAAGGTTGGGTGTAGCCGTCGAATTCCGCTCGGGACACTGAACCGGAATTGGTGAAAAACCGGCGCAGGCCGTCGAGGCGCTGCTCCTGATCTTCGAAACGTTCTTCGATACGGCTGTAACGCTCACTGGCCAGCAGTTGAAAGCGTTGCCGCAATTGATGGTGAAACAGATTCAGCGTCGACCACGCCAGCAACCCGGTGAGCACCCCGCCGATCAACAATACCAGCAGCGCGACCAGCCAGGCCGAGGCATCTTCGCTGATTAAACCCAGGATCTTGGGGCGCACGGCGTGCAACGACATAAAACGCAACTCAAAACAAACGCCAGGTGCGGGAAAGCCCTTTGGCCCTGAGTTGAGTTATAGCTATTAGCCACTAATTTGACCAGCACTGTAGGAGCGAGCCTGCTCGCGATGGACTCAAGAACACCGCGTGCTTTCAGACAGCCCGCGTTATCGTTGTCGACCATCGCGAGCAGGCTCGCTCCTACAGGGGGCAACCATCAACGCGCCATGATTTTCCAGGCGCGATGGATCTTGGCGTTGCGCGCAAAATCCGGATCGAGGGTCTGGGCAGTGATGTCTTCGACCGCATAACGCTCGCCGAGATTGGCCTCCAGTTCGAACTTGCGGAAGTTGTTGGAGAAGTACAACACGCCACCGGGTGCCAGGCGCGCCATGGCCAGATCGATCAGTTGCACCTGGTCGCGCTGCACGTCGAACACGCCTTCCATGCGCTTGGAGTTGGAGAACGTCGGCGGGTCGATGAAGATCAGGTCGTACTCGTCACGACTGGCTTCGAGCCACGCCATCACATCGCCCTGCTCCAGGCGGTTCTTGTCGGAAAAACCGTTCAGCGACAGGTTGCGACGCGCCCAGTCCAGATAGGTTTTCGACAGGTCGACACTGGTGGTGCTGCGCGCGCCGCCCTTGGCCGCATGCACGCTGGCCGTTGCGGTGTAGCAGAACAGATTGAGGAAGCGTTTGCCGGCCGCCTCTTTCTGGATACGCATGCGCATCGGCCGATGGTCGAGGAACAGACCGGTGTCGAGGTAGTCGGTGAGGTTCACCAGCAACTTCACACCGCCTTCATTGACCTCGACAAACTTGCCCTGCGCCGCCTGACGTTCGTACTGTTTAGTGCCGCTCTGACGCTCGCGGCGCTTGACCACCACGCGGTTCTTGTCGATGTTCAGCGCCTGCGGGATGGCTGCCAGGGCATCGAACATGCGGGCCGACGCTTTTTCCGGATCGATGGATTTCGGCGCGGCGTACTCCTGAACATGGACCCAATCGTGATACAGGTCGATGGCCATGGAATATTCCGGCATGTCGGCATCGTACACGCGGTAGCAGTCGATGCCTTCACGCTTGACCCACTTGCCCAGGGCCTTGAGGTTCTTTTGCAGGCGGTTGGCGAACATCTGCCCGCCTTCGCTCAGGCGCGGCTGCTCGACCACCGGAGCCGGTGCCGGCGTCGGTTTGATCGGGTTGCCGTTTTTGTTGAACTTGCGTTCCTGCGGTTCGTTCGGCGTCTGATCGTAGGCGGCTTGCTCACGCTCGACCTGGCGCTGTTCCGGCGTACGACGCTCGCCGGTGACGAACTGATCCGGCAGCACCTTGATCAGCAGCAGCTTGCACGGCAAGGCGCCGTTCCAGAACGAATACTGCTTGTGGCTGCGGATGCCCATGCGCTTGCCCAGGTCCGGCGCGCCGGTGAACACCGCCGCTTCCCAGTTCAGGCAGGCCTGACGCAGGCGTTCGCCGAGGTTCTGGTAGAGGTAGAGCAGGCTCGCCTCGTCGCCCAGACGCTCGCCGTACGGAGGGTTGCAGATCACCAGGCCTTTCTGGTTCTGGTCCGGGCGCGGCTCGAACGTCGCGACTTCACCCTGGTAGATCTTGATCCACTCGCTCAGGCCGGCCCGCTCGACGTTGTTGCGACCCGGTTGAATCAGGCGCGGATCGGCTTCGTAGCCGCGGATCCACAGCGGTGTCCTGGCCAGGCCGGCCGCGGCGCGCTCGGACGCTTCTTCGTGGAGTTTTTTCCACAACGCCGGGACGTGACCGAGCCAGGCAGTGAAGCCCCACTGCTCGCGACGCAGGTTCGGCGCGATGTCGGCGGCGATCATCGCCGCTTCCACCAGGAACGTACCGACACCGCACATCGGGTCGGCCAGCGCGCCGCCTTCGGCCGCGATACGTGGCCAGCCGGAACGGATCAGGATGGCGGCCGCGAGGTTTTCCTTCAGCGGTGCCGCACCTTGCTGCAGGCGATAGCCGCGCTGGTGCAGGCTGTGGCCGGACAGGTCGAGGGACAGAATGGCTTCGCCGCGGTCCAGGCGCAGGTGAATGCGCAGGTCCGGATTGAGCTTGTCGATGGACGGACGGTCGCCTTGCGGGGTCCGCAGTTTGTCGACGATGGCGTCCTTGACCTTCAGCGCGCCGAAGTGGGTGTTGTCGATACCCGAGCCATGGCCGCTGAATTCGACGGCCAGGGTGCCGTCGTTGAGCATGTGGTCTTGCCACTCGATGTCCAGCACGCCGTGGTACAGGTCTTCGGCGTCCTTCATCGGGAAACGCTTGAGCACCAGCAGCACGCGGTTCGCCAGGCGTGACCACAGGCACAGGCGATAAGCGGTTTCCATGGTGGCCATGCCGCGCACGGCAGAGGTGTGCTCCCGCGCTTCCTCAAGGCCAAGCCCGACGGCTTCCTCGATGAGCAGGCCTTCAAGGCCTTTTGGGCAAGTGAGGAAGAGTTCGAAACGATCGGACATGGGAATTCCAGAACCTTTAGCTGAGTGACCGGGCAACGCATTGCCGGTCCGGTTTTCAATCAGGCGCTTTTCTCGAAGAGCGCCCGCGTGGCACGAAGGTGTGCCGTTCCACCCCTGCTGCTCGGGTTAAATGAGCTTAGATGCAAGGACAGATAAAAAAGTTGATGCAATGAAATGTCATAAGTCGACCCTTCGTCGAATAGTGCCTCCCGGCAACGGGAGCCATTCTCACTAAAGGATTAAGCCCATCATCCAGCGCAGGGCCGATCATACCGGGGTTTGGCTAATAAATACGCTACAAACACTCTGTTACTTATGGCCTTAACACATGAATGGTTACGTCCTTATGACAAAACGATCATTCCCTCGATGTGACGCATTGGTTAGAACTCAACTCAGGTTGGCGCCGCAATGACGCCAACACCTTGGCTCGTCACGCCGGCAACGAGCCCCCAACGGCAGAGTTTTTCTGCCAGACCTCAATAGAGGTCAACGCGATAAATACAGTCAACAAGTGAGGGCAACACCCTATGAGAAGACTTAAGCGTGATCCGTTGGAAAGAGCATTTTTGCGCGGATATCAATATGGCGTTGGTGGCAAATCCCGTGAGCTTTGCCCATTTACTCTACCGTCGGTACGCCAAGCCTGGATCAATGGCTGGCGAGAAGGACGCGGCGACAACTGGGACGGTATGACCGGCACTGCGGGAATCCACAGACTCAACGAACTTCACGCCGTCGGCTAATTACAGGGCACAACACTCCGACACGACAATCTGATTTTGTACTGAATTAACCACGCACGTCCCATCCGGACGGCGGGCTGCGGCCCAGGGGCTCCTTTAAAGGGGCCCTTTTTTATGAAACGCAATTTTCCCGTGTAGGAGCTGCCGAAGGCTGCGATCTTTTGATCTTGAAAAATCAAAATCAAAAGATCGCAGCCTTCGGCAGCTCCTACAAGATCAGCGTAGGGCTGCGATGGCGTCTACGGACTCGCGAATCAGTGCCGGGCCCTTGTAGATGAACCCCGAGTAAATCTGCACCAGGCTCGCGCCTGCGGTGATTTTCTCTGCGGCGTGCTTGCCTTCGGTAATGCCGCCGGCAGCGATGATCGGCAGGCGACCCCCCAGCTCCGATGCCAGCACTTTCACGGTGTGGGTGCTCTTGTCGCGAACCGGTGCGCCAGACAGACCACCGGCCTCGTCGCCATGTTCCATGCCTTCGACGCCTACGCGGCTCAGGGTGGTGTTGGTGGCAATGACCGCATCCATTCCGGTTTCGATCAGCGCTTGTGCAACCTGTGCGGTTTCTTCGTCGCTCATGTCCGGCGCGATCTTGATCGCCAGCGGTACATGCTTGCCATGACGCAAGGCCAGCTCCGCGCGGCGCTCGGCCAGATCGGCCAGCAACTGCTTGAGCGAGTCACCGAATTGCAGGCTGCGCAGGCCCGGCGTATTCGGCGAACTGACGTTGACCGTCACATAGCTGGCGTGAGCGTACACTTTGTCCAGGCAGATCAGGTAGTCGTCCACGGCACGCTCGACCGGCGTATCGAAGTTCTTGCCGATGTTGATGCCCAGCACGCCCTTGTATTTTGCCGCCGCCACGCGGGCCAGCAGGTGATCGACGCCGAGGTTGTTGAAGCCCATGCGATTGATGATCGCCTCGGCTTCCGGCAAACGGAACAGGCGAGGCTTGGGGTTGCCCGGCTGCGGACGCGGGGTGATGGTGCCGATTTCGACAAAGCCGAAACCCAGTTGGGCGAATCCATCGATGGCCGCGCCGTTCTTGTCCAGACCGGCGGCCAGGCCCACCGGGTTCGGGAAGTCCAGGCCCATGACATTCACCGGCTTCTTCGCCGGAGCCTTGCACAGCAAGCCGTTGAGCCCAAGACGCCCGCCCGCGCCGATCAGGTCCAGGGACAGATCGTGGGAGGTTTCCGGGGAGAGTTTGAACAACAGCTGACGGGCCAGGGTGTACATGGGCGGATTTGACTCGATTGGCGGCGAATTGAGGCGGCGATTATAGCCGGGCAACGGCGTGGCAAGCGAGGCGCGTGTTCAAATCAGCGGTTAATGGCATATGCCTTGCACCATTCCGGGTACCAGCACCCAGTCAGCGTCTGATTGGGTGCAAAGACAATGGCGTCGTCCCCGGCCTGCCCCTGCACGGACCTGGGACGACGTTTTTTTTGCAAGGTGAACGCGCGATGAACGAACCGTCAGCCGGCCCTCTGGCTTGGGTCCATGGCAGCGATGCCCCGGAAAAAACCGAAATCAATCTCGGCTTCATGGCCCTGAGCGACTGCGCCTCGGTGGTGGTCGCCGCCACCCAGGGCTTCGCCCAACCCCACGGCTTGACCCTTAACCTCAAGCGCCAATCGTCCTGGGCCAACCTGCGGGACAAGCTGGTGAGCGGCGAACTCGATGCCGCCCATAGCCTCTACGGCCTGATTTACGCCGTCCACCTGGGCATCGGTGGCGTGGCCGCGACCGACATGGCGGTGTTGATGGGCCTGAATCAAAACGGTCAGAGCATCAATCTGTCCCGCGGCTTGCAGACGCTTGGGGTGACCAGTCCTGAGGCATTGGATCGGCACGTGCACCAAACTCGCCCAAAACTCACCTTCGCCCAGACGTTTCCTACCGGCACCCACGCCATGTGGTTGTATTACTGGCTGGCCAGCCAGGGTATACACCCGCTGCTGGATGTCGACAGCGTCGTGGTGCCGCCGCCGCAAATGGTCGCCCACCTGAGGGCCGGGCGTATCGACGGGTTCTGTGTCGGCGAACCCTGGTCCGCCAGCGCCGTGCAACAGGACCTCGGTTTCACCCTGGCCACGACCCAGGCCCTCTGGCCCGATCACCCGGAAAAGGTCCTCGGTTGCACCCGTGCGTTCGTCGAGCAATACCCCAATACCGCGCGGGTATTGGTGATGGCGGTTCTGGAAGCCAGCCGCTTCATCGAAGAAAGCCGCGAAAATCGTCGCAGCACTGCGCAATTGCTCAGTGCAGCGCAATACCTCGACGCGCCGCTGGAATGCATCGAGCCGCGCCTGCTGGGCGACTATGTCGATGGCCTGGGCAATCGCTGGCAAGACCCGCACGCCCTGCGCTTCCATGGTGAAGGCGAGGTCAATCTGCCGTACCTGTCCGACGGTATGTGGTTCATGACCCAGTTCCGTCGCTGGGGCTTGTTGCGCGATGACCCGGATTACCTCGCCGTGGCCCGTCAAGTCCATCAACTGGAGTTGTATCGTGAAGCGGCCAGCGCTGTAGGTGTCGCGGCACTGGGCAAGGAGATGCGAAGCAGTCAATTGATCGATGGCAAGATCTGGGACGGTTCGGACCCGGCCGGTTATGCCCGCAGTTTCAAACTGCACGCCATGAGCGACAGCTCGCACCGATCCGCCAGCCGCTGACAGGAGACGACGAACATGCTGCGTATCCTGCTGATCAACGACACCGCGAAAAAAGTCGGACGCCTGAAGGCCGCCCTGACCGAGGCCGGATTCGAAGTGATCGATGAGTCCGGCCTGACCATCGACTTGCCCGAACGCGTCGAAACGGTGCGTCCGGACGTGATTCTGATCGATACCGAGTCACCCGGCCGCGATGTCATGGAGCAAGTGGTGCTGGTCACTCGCGACCAGCCACGACCGATTGTGATGTTCACCGACGAACATGACCCCGATGTGATGCGCCAGGCGATCAAGTCCGGGGTCAGTGCCTACATCGTCGAAGGCATTCACGCACAACGCCTGCAGCCGATTCTCGATGTGGCCATGGCACGCTTCGAAAGCGATCAGGCTTTGCGCGCCCAGCTGCAGGCCCGCGACCAGCAACTGGCCGAGCGCAAGCGCATCGAGCTGGCCAAAGGGCTGCTGATGAAAATGAAGGACTGTAACGAAGAAGAGGCCTACACACTGATGCGCCGCCAGGCGATGAGCCGCCAGCAGAAGCTGATTCAAGTGGCAGAGCAGATTATTGCCATGAGTGAATTGTTGGGTTGAACAGCAAAAGATCGCAGCCTTCGGCAGCTCCTACAGGGGCACACATTCCCCTGTAGGAGCTGCCGAAGGCTGCGATCTTTTTGCTTTACACAAATTTCCGATATGGCACAGATCTGGCTAGGTAATCGGTACAGGTAACCAACGGCGGTTGCCCCACCTACGACAAAGACGTCGCTCACCTCATTTGCCCTTGGCGGATCGGGTGGCGGCGTTTTTTCGTTTTGGCCCCACAGCACGGGGCCGGTGGAGCGGCCGTAGCGGCGCCCCACCTGCAAGCTCATGACTCCTTTCGAGACTCTTCACAGCTGAGGTGCGCAATGAATTCAAGCTTCTGGAAATCCGGCCATACCCCCACATTGTTCGCAGCCTTCCTCTATTTCGACCTGAGCTTCATGGTCTGGTACCTGCTCGGTCCGCTGGCGGTGCAGATCGCCGCCGACCTGCACCTGACGACACAGCAACGCGGGCTGGTGGTCGCCACGCCGATTCTGGCCGGGGCGGTCTTGCGTTTTATCATGGGGATGCTGGCTGATCGCCTGTCGCCCAAAACCGCCGGCCTGATCGGTCAGGTCATCGTGATCTGCGCGCTGTTCGGCGCCTGGAAGCTCGGCATCCACAGCTACGAGCAAGCGCTGCTGCTGGGTCTGTTCCTCGGCATGGCCGGTGCGTCCTTTGCCGTTGCCCTGCCCCTGGCCTCGCAGTGGTATCCGCCGCAGCATCAAGGCAAGGCCATGGGCATCGCCGGCGCCGGCAACTCGGGTACGGTATTCGCCGCACTGATCGCCCCGGTCCTGGCGGCGGCGTTTGGCTGGAGCAACGTGTTCGGCTTCGCCCTGATTCCGCTGATCCTGACCCTGATCGTCTTTGCCTGGCTGGCGAAAAACGCCCCCGAGCGACCAAAAGCCAAATCCATGGCCGACTACTTTAAGGCCTTGGGCGATCGTGACAGCTGGTGGTTCATGTTTTTCTACAGCGTGACGTTCGGCGGCTTCATCGGCCTGGCCAGCGCCCTGCCCGGCTATTTCAACGACCAGTACGGCCTGAGCCCGGTGACGGCCGGTTACTACACGGCGGCCTGCGTGTTCGGCGGCAGCCTGATGCGCCCATTGGGTGGCGCGCTGGCTGACCGGTTCGGTGGCATTCGGACCTTGTTGGCGATGTACACCGTCGCGGCGATCTGCATAACAGCAGTCGGCTTCAACCTGCCGAATTCCTACGCCGCACTCGCACTTTTCGTCTGCACTATGCTCGGCCTGGGCGCCGGCAATGGCGCGGTATTCCAGTTGGTGCCGCAGCGTTTTCGTCGGGAAATCGGTGTGATGACCGGTCTGATCGGCATGGCAGGCGGCATCGGTGGCTTTGCCCTCGCGGCCGGCATGGGTGCGATCAAACAAAGCACCGGTAGTTATCAACTGGCGCTGTGGTTGTTCGCCAGCCTCGGCGTTCTGGCCTGGTTCGGCCTGCACGGCGTGAAACGGCGCTGGAGAACCACCTGGGGTTCGGCGGCCGTGACGGCTGCGCGGGTCTGACGCCTCGATGAGCCTGCAACTGAGTTTCGCCGAAGCCAGCGCCATCGGTCCGCGCGAGGAAAACCAGGATGCCCTGCGCCTGGTCACGCCGGTCCCGGCGCTGGCGGCGAGCAAAGGCTACCTGTTCGCCATCGCCGACGGTGTCAGCCAGTGCGTCGATGGAGGCCTGGCTGCCCGTTCGACGCTGCAAGCCCTGGCGCTGGACTACTACGCCACGCCGGAAACCTGGAGCGTGGCGCAGGCACTTGATCGCCTGTTGCTGGCGCAAAACCGCTGGTTGCAGGCCAATGGCGGCGGACAACCACTGCTGACCACCCTCAGTGCGCTGGTCCTGCGTGGCCGGCGTTTTACCCTGGCCCATGTCGGCGATTGCCGGGTGTATCGCTGGCACGCCGACCGATTGCAGCGAATCAGCGAGGATCACGTCTGGGACCAGCCGGGCATGCAGCATGTGTTGAAACGGGCGCTGGGCCTCGATCAACACCTGGTGCTGGACTTTCTCGACGGTGAATTGCGTCTCGATGAAAGTTTCGTCCTGCTCAGCGACGGCATCTGGGCGGTCCTCGGCGATACCGCCATTGCGGCGATCCTGCGTGATCAACCGGAATTGCACAGTGCTGCGCAAACCCTGGTCAATGCCGCACACCTGGCTGGCAGCCAGGACAACGCCAGCGCCTTGCTGGTGCGGGTCGACGCCCTCGGTGAAGCGAGCATTGGCGATGCATTGATGCACTTGCAGCAATGGCCACTGCCGCCCGCCCTGAAACCGGGTCAGACGTTCGAGGGCTGGCAGGTCGAAGGGATCGTCGCACAAAGCCAGCAATCGCTGCTTTATCGCGTTCGCGACAGCCAGCAACAACCCTGGCTGCTGAAAACCCTGCCGGGGCGCCTGCACGACGATCATCAGGCCGGGCAAGCGTTACTGTCGGAAGAGTGGTTTCTCAAACGCGTGGCCGGTCGGCATTTTCCTGAAGTGCATGCCGCCAGTCAGCGTCAGCATTTGTACTACGTGATGCGCGAATATTCGGGCGCTACCCTGGCGCAACGCCATGAGCAAAACGGGCCGTTGCCGCTGCCCCAGTGGCAAGACATCGCCGAACGCTTGCTGCGAGCGGTCGGCCTGTTGCATCGACGACAGATTCTGCATCGCGATATCAAACCGGAAAACCTGTTGCTGGGGGACGACGGTGAACTGCGCCTGCTGGATTTCGGCCTCGCCTACTGCCCCGGTCTCTCGCAAGACCTGCCCTGGGCTCTGCCGGGTACACCCAGTTACATCGCGCCGGAAGCCTTTCGTGGCGACGTGCCGACACCACAGCAGGACCTGTATGCCGTTGGTGTGACCTTGTATTTCCTGCTCACCGGGCACTATCCCTATGGCGAAATCGAAGCGTTCCAGCGCCCGAGGTTTGGTCTCCCGGTCAACGCCAGCCGCTACCGGCCCGACCTGCCGGACTGGATCGCCCATCACCTGGAACGCGCCGTGGCGGCGGCCCCCGAACAGCGTTTCGAAACGGCGGAAGAATGGTTGCTGCTGATCGAGCAAGGCGAACGCCGCAGTTTGAGCGTGCGCCCCAAACCCTTGCTGGAACGCGAGCCGCTGAAAGTCTGGCGAACATTGACGCTGGTATCGCTGCTGCTCAACCTGGTGCTGCTGGTAGTGGCGCTCCATTAGCGGGCAACGCGCCTTGAATCGGTGCATTCCCTCGCGACCCTGCCCTTGCGAACGGGAAGAACGCCAACAAACACGGGACCTGAGCGACTTGGCACAACCACTGCATTACCCTTTTCAACAGACATAAAGCGCAGGCTTCAACGACGAAGGCTGCTCTTCCCGAGAGAACGGGACCAGGACAAAGGCGTCCTCGCTAGGCAACTAGCGGGACGCCTTTTTTTGTTTGCGCAAAATTTGTCGAGCATGGCCTGAACCCTGATGAGGCAGGCCTGAGCTCCCCGGAGAACCTGATGAAAAAACTAAAACTGGTGATGATCGGCAACGGCATGGCCGGGGTCCGGACCCTGGAAGAACTGCTCAAGCTGAGCACAGAGCTGTACGACATCACGGTCTTCGGCGCCGAACCGCACACCAACTACAATCGCATCCTGTTGTCGCCGGTGCTGGCGGGCGAACAGACCTTCGAAGAGATCGTGCTCAACGATCTGGACTGGTACCTGGACAACAACATCAAACTGCTGCTCAACCGCAAAGTGGTGGAGATCGACCGGGTCAAGCGCCGGGTCATTGCCGAAGACGGCAGTGAAGCCGAATACGATCGCCTGCTGATCGCCACCGGCTCGACGCCATTCATCCTGCCCATTCCCGGCAACACCCTCGAGGGCGTGATCGGCTACCGCGACATCGCCGATACCCAGGCCATGATCGACACCGCGAAAACCTACCGGCACGCCGTGGTGATCGGCGGCGGTCTGCTCGGCCTGGAGGCCGCCAACGGCCTGATGCTGCGGGGCATGCACGTCACCGTGGTGCATATCGGCGAGTGGCTGCTGGAGCGGCAACTGGACAAGACCAGCGGCCAGTTGCTGCAAACCGCCCTGGAGTCTCGCGGCCTGCATTTCCGTCTGTGCGAGCAGACCCAGGCCTTGCACGACGCGGGCAATGGCCGGGTCGGCTCGGTGCAATTCAAGAACGGCGACATCATCCCCGCTGACCTGGTGGTGATGGCTGCCGGCATTCGCCCCAATACCGAACTGGCGGAGAAATCCGGCATTCCGTGCAACCGCGGGATTCTGGTCAACGACACCCTGCAAACCTATGACCCGCGGATCTACGCCATCGGCGAGTGTGCCAGCCACCGCGGCATCGCCTATGGCCTGGTGGCGCCGCTGTTCGAGCAGGCCAAAGTCTGCGCCAACCACCTCGCCCAACTCGGTTTTGCCACCTACAAGGGGTCGGTGACTTCGACCAAGCTGAAGGTCACCGGCATCGATCTGTTTTCCGCCGGCGACTTCATGGGCGGTGAAGGCACCGAGACCATCACCCTCTCGGACCCGATTGGCGGGGTCTACAAGAAACTGGTGATCAAGGACGACGTGCTGGTCGGCGCTTGCCTGTATGGCGATACGGCCGACGGCGGCTGGTATTTCCGGCAGATCCGTGAAAACCACGCCATCAGTGAGATCCGCGATCATCTGATGTTTGGCGAAAATGCTTTGGGCGACGTAGGGCACCAGGGCCAGGACAAAGCCATGAGCATGGTCGATACGGCCGAAGTCTGCGGCTGCAACGGCGTGTGCAAAGGCACCATCGTCAAGGCCATTCAGGAACACGGGCTGTTCAGTGTCGACGAAGTGAAGAAGCACACCAAGGCTGCCAGCTCCTGCGGTTCGTGCGCGGGTTTGGTGGAGCAGATCCTGATCAACACGGTGGGCGGCGCCGCCGACGTCAAACCGAAAAGCGAAAAGGCCATCTGCGGCTGCAGCGACCTCAACCACGGGCAAATCCGCCAGGCCATCCGCGAGCAGCACCTGCTGACCATCGCCGGCACCCTGAGCTACTTGAACTGGCGCACACCCAACGGCTGCGCCACCTGCCGGCCCGCGCTCAATTACTACCTGATCTCCACCTGGCCGGGGGAAGCCAAGGATGATCCGCAATCGCGCCTGATCAACGAACGTGCCCACGCCAACATTCAGAAAGATGGCACCTACTCGGTAGTCCCGCGGATGTGGGGTGGCGTGACCAATCCTTCGGAGCTGCGGCGCATCGCCGACGTTGCCGACAAGTACAACGTGCCGATGGTCAAGGTCACCGGCGGCCAGCGCATCGACTTGCTGGGGATCAAGAAGCAGGACTTGCCGGGCGTCTGGAAAGACCTCGACATGCCGTCCGGCCATGCCTACGGCAAATCCATCCGCACCGTGAAGACCTGCGTCGGCAGCGAATTCTGCCGCTTTGGCACGCAGAACTCCACGCAGTTGGGCATAGAGCTGGAGCACGACCTGTTCAACATGTGGTCGCCGCACAAAGTGAAACTGGCT
Organism: Pseudomonas laurylsulfatiphila; assembly: GCF_002934665.1. Taxonomy (GTDB): domain Bacteria; phylum Pseudomonadota; class Gammaproteobacteria; order Pseudomonadales; family Pseudomonadaceae; genus Aquipseudomonas; species Aquipseudomonas laurylsulfatiphila. Next base: position 469,159 of record NZ_NIRS01000004.1, read on the forward strand.
GTCTCCGGTTGCCCGCGCAACTGCTCGGAAGCGGGCATCAAGGACGTAGGCATCATCGGCGTCGATTCCGGCTGGGAGATGTACATCGGCGGCAACGGCGGGATCAAGACCGAAGTCGCGGAATTCTTCGTCAAACTGAAAACCGCCGAAGAAGTCCGCGAATACAACGGCGCATTCCTGCAGCTCTATCGCGAGGAAGCCTTTTACCTCGAACGCACCGTGCACTACCTGCAACGAGTCGGCATGGACCACATCAAGAAAGCAGTGCTGGAAGACCCGCAGCGGCGCAAGGCGCTCAATGATCGCCTGCAGTTCTCCCTGTCGTTCGAACAGGACCCGTGGAAGGAGCGCCTGGAACAGCCACAGCTGAAAAAAGAATTCGACGTCATCCCCGTGAAAAACCTGGAGGTGCTGGCATGAACTGGCTGGATATCTGCGCACTGGATGAAATCAATGCCCTGGGCTCGCGGATCGTTGCCGGCCCTAAAGGCGACATCGCGATTTTTCGTACCAGCGACGATGAAGTGTTCGCCCTCGACGACCGTTGCCCGCACAAGGGCGGACCGCTGTCCCAAGGTTTGATCTACGGCAAACGCGTGGCCTGCCCACTGCACAACTGGCAAATCGACCTGCAAAGCGGCGAAGCCCTGGCCCCGGACGTCGGTTGCGCCCACCACCATCCGGCGCGGGTCGAAAATGGCCGAGTGATGCTAGCCCTGCGGGACGCAGGCTGATGGACCGCCAGATCACCGCGTCCACCTGCTGCTATTGCGGGGTCGGCTGCGGCGTGCTGATCGAGCATGACGGCGAGCGCATCCTCGGCGTCAGCGGCGATCCGGCGCACCCGGCCAATTTCGGCAAGTTGTGCAGCAAGGGATCAACCCTGCATTTGACCGGCGACTTGACGGCAAGGGCGCTGTACCCGGAACTGCGCCTGGGCAAAGGCCTGGCGCGCAGCCGCACCGACTGGGATACCGCGCTTGATCACGCCGCCAGCGTTTTCGCCCAAACCATTGCCGAGCATGGCCCGGACAGCGTGGCGTTCTACATTTCCGGGCAATTGCTGACCGAGGACTACTACGTCTTCAACAAACTGGCTCGGGCGCTGGTGGGCACCAACAACATCGACAGCAATTCGCGGCTGTGCATGTCGTCGGCGGTGGTCGGCTACAAGCGCAGCCTGGGCGCCGACGCCCCGCCATGCAGCTATGAAGACCTGGAATTGAGCGATTGCGTGATGATCGTCGGCAGTAACATGGCCTACGCCCACCCGGTACTGTTTCGCCGACTGGAAGAAGCCAAATCCCGTCGACCGCAGATGAAAGTCATCGTCATTGACCCACGTCGGACAGACACCTGCGATCTGGCTGACCTGCACCTGGCGATTTTGCCCGGCACCGATGTCGCCTTGTTCCATGGGATTTTGCATCTGCTGCTGTGGGAAGACTGGATCGACCGTGACTTCATCAAGGACCATACCGAAGGCTTGCCCGAGCTGAAGAAACTGGTGCGCGATTACACACCGCAGATGGTGTCGCAGCTCTGCGGCATCAGCGTCGGGCAATTGCAGCAATGTGCCGAGTGGATCGGCACATCACCGTCTTTCCTGTCGCTGTGGTGCATGGGGTTGAACCAGTCCACCGCCGGCAGCGCGAAAAACAGTGCTCTGATCAATCTGCACCTGGCTACCGGGCAGATTGGCCGTCCGGGTGCAGGTCCTTTCTCGTTGACCGGTCAGCCGAATGCCATGGGCGGGCGGGAAACCGGAAGCCTGTCCAACCTGCTGCCGGGCCATCGAGACGCCGCCAACCCTGAGCACCGTGCCGATGTGGCCACTTACTGGGGTGTTGATCAACTGCCTGAAAACCCGGGGCTGACTGCCATCGAGTTGTTTGAGCAGGTGGGCAGCGGCAAGATCAAAGCCTTGTGGATTGCCTGCACCAACCCCGCGCAGTCTCTTCCCGATCAGGCTGCCGTGCGCGCGGCACTGGAGGCCTGCCCGTTTGTTGTGTTGCAGGAGGCCTTTCGCACCACTGAAACCGCCAGGTTTGCCGACCTGTTGTTGCCCGCCGCCAGTTGGGGCGAAAAGGACGGCACGGTGACCAACTCCGAACGGCGTATTTCCCACGTCCGCCGCGCGATCGTCGCACCGGGTGAAGCGCGTCCGGACTGGACGATCACGGTGGATTTCGCACAGCGCCTGGAAAAACATCTGCGCCCGAAAGCCACCAGCCTGTTTGCCTTTGACACCCCGGCGCAGGTCTTCGACGAATACAAACAGCTGACGCGGGGCCGGGATCTTGATTTGTCCGGGATCAGCCACGGCTTGATCGACAGCATCGGCCCGCAGCAATGGCCCTTTCCTGCGGGGTCCAGCGCAGGCACCGCCCGCCTCTATCTCGACGGCATTTTCCCGACTTCCAGCGGACGCGCGCAGTTCGTGGCCGATCCGTATCGCGCCGCCAAGGAACAACGGGATGCGCGCTTCCCGCTGACGCTGATCACCGGTCGTCTGCGCGATCAGTGGCACGGCATGAGCCGCACCGGCACCGCCGCGCAGTTGTTCGGCCATGTCAGTGAAGCCGTGTTGAGCCTGCACCCGGATGAGCTGCGCCGGCATCGCCTGCAAACGGGTGATTTGATCAGCCTGAAAAGCCGCCGCGGCGCGTTGATCGTGCCGGTCGCCAGTGACGACAGCGTGCGTCCGGGCCAAGCCTTCTTGCCGATGCATTTTGGTGACCGTTTTCTCAAGGGGGGTGTGAACAGCCTCACCCTGCCCGCCTTCGACCCGTTGTCGAAACAACCGGAGCTCAAACACAGCGGCGTGCGCCTGGAACCGGTGCAATTGCCTTGGCACCTTTTCGCGCTGATAGAGGGCGATGTCCAACAACACTTTGAGACTCTACGCCCCCTCTGCGAGGCGTTTTCCTACGTCAGCCTTAGCCTGACCGGTCGTGAGCGCCCTGCGCTGCTGATACGCGCTGCCAGCGCCACGGCGCCAGATCCGCAACTGCTGCGCGATATCGATCAATGCCTGGGGCTGAACGACGGACCGGTGCTGGCCTACGACGACCCACGACGCTCCATCGGTAAGCGGGTGCGGATCGAGAACGGCCGGATCACCGCAATCCGCCTGGCGGGTGAAACCCTCGCCCGGCACTGGCTGCAAAACCTCTGGCTCGAAGGTCGCGCCGATGAACAGCTAAGGCGCTGGCTGCTCGCGCCACTGAGTGCCCCTCCGGGCCAGGTTGACGCCGAAGCGATCGGTAACAAAACCCTGTGCAACTGCAAAAACGTCAGCCAAAACGCGGTCTGCGCCGGCATCCGCCGCGGCCTGGACTTGCCGGGGTTGAAACAAGAATTGGGTTGCGGCACGCAATGCGGCTCCTGCGTCCCGGAAATCAAGCGTTTGTTGGCCGCCACCGCGCAGCCGCAAGCCGCCATCTCGTGAGGAAAACACTATGAGCGCAAAAGTCTGGCTGGTGGGTGCAGGTCCCGGTGATCCTGAATTACTGACCCTCAAAGCTGTTCGGGCGTTGAGAGAGGCGCATGTAGTGCTGATCGACGATCTGGTCAACGACGCGGTGCTGGAGCACTGCCCCGGCGCGCGGATAATTCCGGTAGGCAAGCGCGGCGGCTGCCGTTCAACGCCGCAAGCCTTTATCCATCGCCTGATGTTGCGGTATGCCCGTCAGGGCAAATGCGTAGTGCGGCTCAAGGGTGGCGACCCATGCATCTTCGGGCGTGGCGGTGAAGAAGCGCAGTGGTTGCGCGAGCGTGGTGTCGAGGTTGAGCTGGTCAATGGCATCACCGCCGGCCTGGCGGGCGCGACGCAATGCGATATTCCCTTGACCCTGCGCGGCGTGGCACGAGGGGTAACGCTGGTGACCGCCCACACTCAGGATGACAGCAGCCTGAACTGGCAAGCGCTGGCCCAAGGCGGCACGACACTGGTGATCTACATGGGGGTGGCGAAGCTCAGCGAGATCCGTGAGCAACTGCTGGCGGGCGCAATGGCGGCAGATACGCCGGTGGCAATGATTGAAAATGCATCGTTGCCGCATCAACGGGAATGTCGAAGCAACCTGATGGCAATGGAGGACGATGCCTGTGCCTTCGAGTTGAAAAGCCCGGCAATCCTGGTGATCGGTGCTGTGGCGGCCTGTGATGAGATCAAAAGATCGCAGCCTTCGGCAGCTCCTACACGGGTTCGGCATTTATCCCTGTAGGAGCTGCCGCAGGCTGCGATCCTATAGAAGCAACGCAAAACCAATGCTGAAACCCAAATCGCAGACAAAGAAAAGCCCGGCCTGAGCCGGGCTTTTCTCGGAGCTGTGGGCTAATTACTTAGCTTGAGCTTCAACCTGCGCTTCTACGCGACGGTTAACAGCGCGACCAGCTTCAGTTTTGTTGTCAGCAACTGGGCGGGATTCGCCGTAGCCAACGGACTGAACGCGGGACGATTCAACACCGTACTGGTTGGTCAGAACTTGCTTAACGGCGTTTGCACGACGCTCGGACAGTTTCTGGTTGTAAGCGTCAGGACCGACGGAGTCAGTGTGACCTTCAACAGTAGTGGTGGTGGATGGGTACTGCTTCATGAAGTCAGCCAGGTTCTTGATGTCGCCGTAGCTGTTTGGCTTGACTACCGACTTGTCGAAGTCGAACTTCACGTCCAGCTCTACACGAACGACTTCAGCAACAGCTGGGCAGCCATCAGCGTCAACAGTGACGTTGGCCGGGGTGTCCGGGCACTTGTCAACGTTGTCGCAAACGCCGTCGTTGTCGCTGTCGGAGCAGACTTCTGGTGCTGGAACCGGAGCAGCAGCAGGCTTGTTGCCGCCACCGAAGTTCACACCCAGACCTACGGACGGGATGTAGTCCCAACGGCCGTTGTCCAGCTTGTAGTCAGCTTCTACGCCAGCACGAGCGTAGACGTTTTCGAGGAAGTAGTACTTCAGGCCAGCGCCAGCAGTCAGGAAAGTCGACTGGTCACGACCGGTGTGGCCGTCAGCAGCAACGTTGGTCAGGCTACCGTGCTTGACACCACCTTGAACGTAAGGACGCAGAGCGTCGCCAGCGTTGTTGAAGTGGTACTGAGCGTTCAGACCGAACTGGTCGCCCTCGATTTTCTGGTTGCCGGTGTTGTTGTTCGAACGGGTGTAGTCATCGTTGTTGTAGGTGAAGTTCAACGATACGTCGTCGGTCAAGAAGTAACCGATGGAGGCGCCAGGAGTGTAGCCGTCTTCAACGTTGTTAACGCTGTCGTTGTACTTCTTCCCGTAGTTGAGCTCGCCTTCAACTGCGCCTTGGCCTTGTGCCAATGCGCCGAACGAAGTAGCGGCAATAAGAGTACCAATGGCCAAGCCCAAGGTGTTTTTCAGTTTCATCCGTTAAATCCCCATCTGGTGATTGTGAAGCAGTCCCGCAAACCGGGGGACAACTCGGCGGCAAGTCTAACAGAACTTGCCTACACGTAAGAGATATTTGCGCTGAACTAAGTTTCAGCAATGCCTGCAAATTTCTCACGCAATTTATCTAGAGCGCGTTTGTACCGCATTTTTGTTGCACTCAAACCCATATGCATGATGTCTGCGATCTCCTGAAACTCCAGCTCTGCGACAAAACGTAGCACCAGAATTTCCCGGTCAATCGGGTTCACATACACTAACCAGCGATCAAGTCCACCCTTTTCCTCAGGTTTCGGCGCCTTTTCTTCGGACGCCTCCTCGAGGGGGTCAAGACTCAATGCGTCCATCAAGCGACGCTTTCGCCGTTCCTTTCGATACTGTGTGATGCACTCGTTGTACGTGATGCTATATAGCCACGTCTTGAACTTCGATTTGCCCTCGAAGTTCTTCAGGCCATACAACACCTTCAACATGACCTCCTGACAGACATCGTCTGCATCGCGATCGTTCCCGAGATATCTTGCGCACACGTTAAATAATGTTCGCTGGTAACGCCGCATCAGTTCTTCGTAAGCGCGTGTTACGTGAAACAGCTCGGTATGCGAGCGCGCGACCAACTCCTCATCAGAGAGCTCGCGGGGGTCGTAGCGCATGGAGAGCGATTGAGCTTTATTCAAAACAAGTCGGGCCGACAGTCAGGTCAATATCCTCCGCAGCCAGCGTCAGCTGGCATTTTGCGGCGGCATACATTAGCAGGGTTTGCCGGGTTAGCGGCTACTCACATGCTGCTCGAGGAGGATCCGATTGGAAAGAGAGACTAGCTCACCCTCATCGGTCAGCAATGTGGTTTTAACCGTGCCGATCTCTTCGATCTGGCCTTCGACCTCGCCAACACGCACTTGTTGCCCAACCTGGTACAGCTCACGCACGTAGATTCCCGCAAGAATCTGGCCGGCAATTTCCCGGCTTCCCAACCCCATGGCCAGCGCTACCGCCAGACCAACGGTTATCAACACAATCACGATCACGTGGTTCAGCAGGTCGGTCTTGACCTCCAACTGGCTGATCGCCACCGAAATACTGATGATGATCACCAGGCCCTGGGCAATTCGTCCAAGCCCTGAAGCATAGTCCAGACCCACGCCTTCTGCCGCTCCGCGCACCAGCCCGTTGGCCAGTTGCGCCAGCAAAACACCTACCAGCAACACCAGCGCCGCACCGAATACCTTCGGCAAATACAGCGCAAGCATATCCAGCGTAGCTGATACTCGCTCAAGTCCAAGGGATTCTGCGGCAGAAACCAGAAAAATAAGCAGAACGAACCAATAGACGATCTTGCCGATCAGGGTCGAAATGGGAACCTGCAGGCCGGCGCGGGACATCAGCTTGGTCAGGCCGGTGCCGCCCATCAAGCGGTCCAGGCCCAGTTTGGCGAGCAATTTGGAAAGCAGGGTGTCCAGCAGTTTGGCTACGACAAAACCCAACAGCAGCACAACCAGTGCGCCGAACAGGTTTGGAATGAAGTTCGCAACCTTGGTCCACAACGCAGTCATTGCAGTGACGAGGCTCTGTGTCCAGAGATCAAGTTCCATATTCAATCAGCCTTATCAGCAGTGCGGGCAGCAGGTTTACGAAGACGGGATACCGGCGAGACATGGGCCGATCCGTTATTCAGGGCAATCATCAGTGCGGGCAACCAACGCCCCAGCAGACTGAACAAATCACCGGCGCCGACCTGGCGGTTGGCGGTTTTCAGCACACGCCCCAGACACGCATCGTCGTCCCGGGTGGACGGTGAGGCGTTGAGCATGTCGCGCAAAGACTGTTCAAACGGATCGTGCATACGCACCTCTCGTGATGTCTGTGGGAGACGCGGTCAGTTTTGGTCGGGTCACATGCTTTCCCTCAGACCCAGCGCAAACGTCGGAATAACCACCATTGCCCCAGCGCCACCGAGACCATCATCAGGCAGGCGACCAGAAAGCCGTAAGGGCTGGCAGAGAATGGAATACCACCGACGTTGATCCCCAAAAGCCCGGTCAGAAAACTCATCGGCAAAAAGATCCCGGTGATGATGCCAAAGCGATACATCGTGCGATTCATGCGCACGCTCAACCGACGGTCTTCCGCCTCAAGGACCAGCCCCACCCGCTCCCGGGTCAGTTCCAGCTCCTCGAGGTAGCGGGTCAGGCTGTTGTTCAATTCGTTCCAGTAATCACCATCGTCCTCGACGAACCAGGGCAATTTGATCCGCGTCAACTGACCGAAAATATCCCGCTGCGGAGCGAGAAAACGCTTCAACGCGGCAGCCCTGCGACGGATCTGCAATACGGCGCCGTGTTCCGGCGCATACCGTTCGTCGGCATCGAGCTTTTCTTCTTCCTCATCGACCACTTCCGAGAGGTCGCTGACCAGATCCTGCACCTTGTTGGTGAGGTACTGCGCCATATACAGAATGAGTTCCGAGGCGGTTTTCGGCCCCTTGCCCTCAGACAGTTGCACCAGCAACTCGTCAGTGGCACGCAACGGACGCAAACGCAGGGAAATGACACGCTGGGCAGAACCGAAGATCCGCACTGACACCATGTCTTCCGGCTCGGCACCGGGGTTCAGATTGACCCCGCGCAAAAATAGCAGCAGTTCGCTGTCCGAAAGCTGTAAAAGTCGCGGACGGGTGTTTTCTTCGAGTAACAGATCACAGCTGAATTCGCTCAGACCGCTGGATTTGCGTAGCCAGGTCTGGGTTTGCGGATGACTGCGATCCCAGTGCAACCACAGGCTTTCATGGGCCTGCAGCTGCAAGTCGTCAAGTTCAGTCCGGGCAATCGAACGCGCACCGCCTCTACCGTCCAGCACCAGGGCATGCACCAGCCCCCATTGCGCGTTTTCTTCCTCGAACATCCGCACTCCTGTGGTCTGCAGCCGTTTTTATTCAGGCATTTTCAGCGGGCTGGGCGAGATGATCACGCCGTTGTTGTCCGCATAGATGTAATGGCCCGGATGGAAGGTCACGCCGGCGAAGGTCACGGCAACGTTGAGATCGCCGATACCGCGCTTGTCGGTTTTCATCGGGTGGCTGGCCAGCGCCTGAACCCCCAGATCGGTTTGCGCGATGACGTCGACGTCACGGATGCAACCATAGATCACCAGGCCTTCCCAGCCATTGCTGGAGGCTTTCTCGGCGAGCATGTCACCCAGCAGCGCGCGGCGCAGGGAACCGCCGCCATCGACCACCAGAACCTTGCCATTGCCCTTGAGCTCGACTTGCTCCTTGACCAGCGAGTTGTCTTCGAAGCACTTGATGGTCACGATTTCGCCGCCGAAGGAATCACGGCCGCCGAAATTGCTGAACATCGGTTCCAGCACCTGCACCAGTTCCGGATAGGCGTCGCACAGGTCAGGCGTGAGGTAATGGATCATCGAGAAACTCCTGTAAAGAGGAAGACAGCACGAACATCAGTGATGACTCAGTCACGCAAAGTGACCGGAACAGCTCAATGCGTCATATCTTAGCCGCAAGCCGACCGGAGCGAAATGCCCTTGTTAGAGCATCAGGCTCAAACCGCCGCGGCCAAATCCCCTTGCCCACCCAGCAAGGGTGTCTGCTGATCCGCCAGCCAGCGGGTCACCAATGGCCACACTTCGGCCTGGGCAGGTTTGCTGACAAGCATTTCAACGTGACCGAAATTGTCGTTGAAACCCTGATCACGACCCAGATTGATAAATTGCTTGTGCTCGGAACCGAACTGTTCGAACAGCTTGCGGCACGCCCACGCAGGGTCCTGATGATCACCCGCTGCACTCACGGCGAGCACCGGCAACCTGACCTCGGCCAAACCGGCCCACCAGTCTTTATCGGCATCGCCAAAGCGCCCGAACAGACCGAACCAGCGCATGCTTTCCAGGGCCAGGCCAATCGGCTCGTCCTCCGGGCCGCGCTTGAGCCTTGCGCCGGACAACTGGGCAAAACGCTTGAGAATGAAGCGACTGCTCCACTCCACCGGCGGAATTTTCAATGGCCAGTAGGTGCGGCTGACTTGTGTACCGAAAAAAGCCGCTGAGGCCACCACCGGCTCACCGATGTACTCGCCACCCAGCGCTGCGGCCAGTGTAGTACCGCCCAGCGAGTGACCGATCCAGTGCGGCACCTGCCCGCTCTGTTCGCGCACGAACGCACCAATGGCCGGCAGGTCATAGCGTGCGTAGTCGGCGACCCGGTTCTTGCGGTAGTCGTGGTTACGCTGGGACAGGCCATGGCCGCGCATTTCCGGAATCCAGACGTCGAACCCCAAGCGGGCCAGATAGGCGCCCAACCCCAGGCCCTTGGGAGAGAACCAGAACCGGCGATTGGAAAAGCTGCCGTGCAGCAGGATCACCGGCACACCACGGGATGACGACTCATCGGCCATGCCAAGGCGTGTCACAGCCAGTTCGACGGTGAAGTCGGGGCTGTTACCGGGTTTCAAACGATACACATCTTCGCTCAGATCGCCGCGCCGTTCGGCGCTGATCAGGGCGACAGGAAATAGGTTGCTGCTGCTTTGCATAATCTCTTGCACAAAAAAGGGCGGCATCCGGAGGAGCCCGCCCTGCTTGAATCTCTAAAAGACCGCTCCCCTGTGGGAGCGAGCCCTGCTCGCGAAGAACTTCAGGACACCGCGTTTATCCAGGATAAACGCGTGATCGTTGACGTCCATCGCGAGCAGGCTCGCTCCTACAAAGGTATGTGAGCGGTCCGTTCACACGGGATCAAGCCTGCGCCTGACCCTCAGCCAGGAAGAACCAGGTTTCCAATACGGAGTCCGGGTTCAACGAAACGCTTTCAATGCCCTGCTCCATCAGCCACTTGGCCAGGTCCGGGTGGTCCGAAGGCCCCTGACCGCAGATGCCGATGTACTTGCCGGCCTTGTTGCAGGCGGCAATGGCGTTGGCCAGCAGCTTCTTGACCGCCGGATTACGCTCGTCGAACAGGTGCGCGATGATACCGGAATCGCGGTCCAGGCCCAGGGTCAACTGAGTCAGGTCGTTGGAGCCGATGGAGAAACCGTCGAAGAACTCGAGGAATTCTTCGGCCAGGATGGCGTTGGACGGCAGTTCGCACATCATGATCACGCGCAGGCCGTTTTCGCCACGGGCCAGACCGTTTTCCGCCAGCAGATCGACCACCTGGCTCGCTTCACCCAGGGTACGAACGAACGGCACCATGATTTCGACGTTGGTCAGGCCCATCTCGTTGCGCACGCGCTTGAGGGCGCGGCATTCGAGTTCGAAGCAGTCGCGGAACGATTCGCTGATGTAACGCGAAGCACCGCGGAAGCCCAGCATCGGGTTCTCTTCTTCCGGCTCGTACAGCTTGCCACCGATCAGGTTGGCGTATTCGTTGGACTTGAAGTCCGACAGACGCACGATGACCTTCTTCGGCCAGAACGCAGCCGCCAGGGTGCTGATGCCTTCGACCAGTTTCTCGACGTAGAAGCCGACCGGGTCGTTGTAACCGGCAATGCGCTTGTCGACGCTTTCCTTGATGTCCAGCGGCAGACCGTCGTAGTTCAGCAGTGCTTTAGGGTGCACGCCGATCATGCGGTTGATGATGAACTCCAGGCGAGCCAGGCCCACGCCGGCGTTCGGCAATTGCGCGAAGTCGAAAGCGCGGTCCGGGTTGCCGACGTTCATCATGATCTTGAACGGCAGCTCCGGCATGGCATCCACGGAGTTCTTCTTGATGTCGAAGCCCAGTTCGCCTTCGAAGATGAAACCGGTGTCGCCTTCAGCGCAGGAAACGGTCACGCCCTGGCCGTCTTTCAACAGCTGGGTGGCGTTGCCGCAACCGACTACCGCTGGGATGCCCAGCTCACGGGCGATGATCGCCGCGTGGCAGGTACGTCCACCACGGTTGGTGACGATGGCGCTGGCGCGTTTCATGACCGGTTCCCAGTCCGGGTCGGTCATGTCGGACACCAGTACGTCGCCTGGCTGGACCTTGTCCATCTCGGACACGTCCTTGATGATGCGGACCTTGCCGGCGCCGATGCGCTGGCCGATGGCGCGGCCTTCAACCAGCACGGTACCGGTTTCTTTCAACAGGTAACGTTCCATGACGTTGGCCTGGGTGCGGCTCTTCACGGTTTCCGGACGGGCCTGCACGATGTACAGCTTGCCGTCGTCACCGTCCTTGGCCCACTCGATGTCCATCGGGCACTGGTAGTGCTTCTCGATGATCATCGCCTGCTTGGCCAGCTCGCTGACTTCAGCGTCGGTCAGGCAGAAGCGTGCGCGCTCAGCCTTGTCCACGTCGACGGTCTTGACCGAACGACCGGCCTTGGCCTCGTCGCCGTAGATCATCTTGATGGCCTTGCTGCCCAGGTTGCGGCGCAGGATGGCCGGACGACCGGCGGCCAGCGTGCCCTTGTGGACGTAGAACTCATCCGGGTTCACCGCGCCTTGAACGACGGTTTCACCCAGGCCGTAGGCGCCGGTGATGAACACCACGTCACGGAAGCCCGATTCGGTATCGAGGGTGAACATCACGCCGGCGGTGCCGGTTTCGGAGCGGACCATGCGCTGCACGCCGGCCGACAGGGCGACCAGCTTGTGGTCGAAGCCCTGGTGCACGCGGTAGGAAATGGCGCGGTCGTTGAACAGCGAGGCGAACACCTCTTTGGCGGCGCGAATGACGTTTTCGACACCACGAATGTTCAGGAAGGTTTCCTGCTGACCGGCGAAGGACGCGTCCGGCAGGTCTTCGGCGGTAGCGGAAGAACGCACGGCCACGGCCACGTCAGGGTTGCCGGCGGACAGCGTGGCGAACGCGGTACGGATTTCGGCATTCAGTTTTTCAGGGAACTCGGCTTCCATGATCCATTGACGGATCTGGGCACCGGTCTTGGCCAGGGCATTCACGTCATCGACGTCCAGGGCATCGAGCGCGTCGTGAATCTGCTGATTCAGGCCGCTCAGCTCCAGGAAATCACGATAAGCCTGAGCGGTCGTGGCGAAGCCGCCGGGCACCGATACACCGGCACCCGCAAGGTTGCTGATCATCTCGCCCAGGGATGCGTTCTTGCCCCCCACATGCTCAACATCGTGTTTGCCGAGCTTATCGAGGGAAACTACGTACTCTACCAAGGTGATCTCTCCACTAACTGTGTTGGAAAAGCTCAGAAACCGGCTGCTTAAATGAGCATTTGCCGGCTATATGGCCTGGACCTGGAAAATAAGTGAGAATGCGGGCCAATGGCGGCCGGCAAATCGCGCCTATCATATCCAAGATTCGTTACTAGCTTAAGGCCCAAGGTGCAAATGAAACGATCTGCTTTCTTTATCTCCGATGGTACCGGCATTACCGCCGAAACCCTGGGTCAAAGCCTTCTGGCGCAGTTCGAAAACATTACCTTCAGCAAGGTCACGCGGCCGTACATCGACAACGTGGACAAAGCGCGGGCCATGGTACAACAAATCAACAAAGCCGCCGAAACCGACGGCTTCCGTCCGATTATCTTCGACACCATCGTCAATCAGGACATTCGTGAGATTCTCGCCACCTCGAATGGTTTCATGATCGACATTTTCTCGACGTTCCTGGCACCGCTTGAACAGGAACTGACCGAGCATTCTTCCTACACCGTCGGCAAATCCCACTCCATCGGTGCCAACACCAATTACATGGAGCGTATCGAGGCCGTCAACTTCGCCCTCGACAACGACGACGGCGCCCGCACCCACTATTACGACAAGGCCGACCTGATACTAGTAGGCGTGTCGCGATGTGGTAAGACGCCGACGTGCCTGTACATGGCGATGCAGTTCGGTATCCGCGCGGCCAACTACCCGCTGACCGAAGACGACATGGAACGCCTGCAACTGCCAAACGCCCTGCGCGCCCACCAGCACAAGCTGTTCGGCCTGACCATCGACCCGGACCGCCTCACCGCGATTCGCAACGAGCGCAAACCCAACAGCCGCTATTCGAGCTACGCCCAGTGCGAGTTCGAGGTGCGCGAGGTCGAGAACCTGTTCCGCCGCGAAAACATTCCGCACATCAACTCCACGCATTTCTCCGTGGAAGAGATCTCCGCGAAGATTCTCGTGGAGAAGGGTGTGGAGCGGCGTTTCAAGTAAATTTCCCGGGCCTGTTCCGGCCCTATCGTGAGCAGGTTCGCTCCCACACTGGATTTGCGTCGCACACGAATACCGTGCTCATCGAAGATCAATTGTGGGAGCGAGCCTGCTCGCGAATTCGGCGTCACATTCAACATTGATGTCGTCTGATACTCCGCTATCGCGAGCAGGCTCGCTCCCACAGGGTTTAGTGGTGATTTCAGAGGCGCGTCAGAACGAATCCCCCGGCACCCGCACAAACCCTTCCATCAGTACCCGCGCACTGCGGCTCATGATCGCCTTGTTCACGGTCCATTCACCATTGACCAGGCTGGCCTCGGCGCCGACGCGCAGGGTGCCGGACGGGTGTCCGAAGCGCACTGCGTTGCGTTCGATACCGCCTGCCGCGAGGTTCACCAGGGTGCCGGAGATCGCTGCAGCCGTACCGATCGCCACGGCCGCCGTGCCCATCATCGCGTGGTGCAACTTGCCCATGGACAACGCACGCACCAGCAGGTCGACATCGCCTGCGGCAATCGCCTTGCCGCTGGACGCCACGTAGTCCGCCGGCTTGGCCACGAAGGCGACTTTCGGTGTGTGTTGGCGCTTGGCCGCTTCGTCGATGTTGGCAATCAGGCCCATGCGCAATGCGCCGTAAGCACGAATGGTCTCGAACATCAGCAAGGCTTTCGGGTCGCCGTTGATCGCGCCCTGCAACTCGGTGCCCTTGTAGCCGATGTCTTCGGCATTGACGAAAATCGTCGGGATGCCGGCGTTGATCATGGTCGCCTTGAAGGTGCCGACGCCTGGCACTTCCAGGTCATCGACAAGGTTGCCGGTGGGGAACATCGAACCGCCGCCGCCCTCTTCTTCCGCTGCCGGATCGAGGAACTCGATCTGCACTTCGGCCGCCGGGAAGGTCACGCCGTCGAGTTCGAAATCGCCGGTCTCCTGCACTTCACCATTGGTGATCGGCACATGGGCGATGATGGTCTTGCCAATGTTGGCCTGCCACACGCGAACCACGGCTACGCCGTTATGCGGGATGCGGCTGGCGTCCACCAGGCCGTTGCTGACCGCGAACGAACCGACCGCCGCCGACAGATTGCCGCAGTTGCCGCTCCAGTCGACGAAGGGCTTATCGATGGACACCTGACCGAACAGGTAATCGACGTCGTGATCGGCCTTGGTGCTTTTCGACAGGATCACGGTTTTGCTGGTGCTGGAGGTTGCGCCGCCCATGCCGTCGATTTGTTTGTCGTACGGGTCTGGGCTGCCGATCACGCGCAGCAGCAACGCGTCGCGGGCCGGGCCCGGGACCTGTGCCGCTTCAGGCAGGTCTTTGAGACTGAAGAACACGCCTTTGCTGGTGCCGCCGCGCATGTAAGTGGCTGGAATCTTGATTTGAGCTGCGTGAGCCATGGTGCTCGTTACTCCTGATCTGAAAGCAGACACGGGACTTGAAGTCCCGTGTCTGTGTTGCGTGCGTTAAACGGCAACCGCCGACTCTTCGAGGAAGTCCTGGGCGAAGCGTTGCAACACGCCGCCGGCCTCGTAGATCGACACTTCTTCGGCGGTGTCGAGGCGGCAGGTCACCGGCACATCGACGCGCTCCCCGTTCTTGCGATGGATCACCAGCGTCAGCTCGGCGCGCGGCGTGCGATCGCCGATCACGTCGTAGGTTTCGCTGCCGTCGATGGCCAGGGTGTGACGGTTGGTGCCCGGCTTGAACTCCAGCGGCAACACGCCCATGCCCACCAGGTTGGTGCGGTGAATGCGCTCGAAACCTTCGGCGGCAATCGCCTCCACACCCGCCAGACGCACGCCCTTGGCCGCCCAGTCGCGGGACGAACCCTGACCGTAGTCGGCACCGGCGATGATGATCAGCGGCTGCTTGCGATCCATGTAGGTTTCGATGGCTTCCCACATGCGCATCACTTTGCCTTCCGGCTCGACACGGGCCAGCGAACCCTGCTTGACCTTGCCGTTTTCCAGAACCATTTCGTTGAACAGTTTCGGGTTGGCAAAGGTGGCGCGCTGCGCGGTCAGGTGGTCACCGCGGTGAGTCGCGTAAGAGTTGAAGTCCTCTTCCGGCAGGCCCATTTTCGCCAGGTATTCGCCGGCGGCGCTGTCCATCATGATCGCGTTGGACGGCGACAGGTGATCGGTGGTGATGTTGTCCGGCAGCACCGCCAACGGGCGCATGCCCTTGAGCGGACGGGCACCGGCCAGCGCACCTTCCCAGTACGGCGGACGGCGGATGTAGGTGCTCATTTCACGCCACTCGTACAGCGGCGCGACTTTCGGGCCGGTGTCTTCGTGGATGGCGAACATCGGGATGTACACCTGGCGGAACTGCTCCGGTTTCACCGACGCCTTGACCACCGCGTCGATTTCTTCGTCGCTCGGCCAGATGTCTTTCAGGCGGATTTCCTTGCCATCCACCACACCCAGCACGTCTTTTTCGATGTCGAAACGGATGGTGCCGGCAATCGCATACGCAACCACCAATGGCGGTGATGCGAGGAACGCTTGCTTGGCGTACGGGTGAATCCGGCCGTCGAAGTTACGGTTGCCGGACAACACCGCAGTGGCGTACAGGTCGCGGTCGATGATCTCTTGCTGGATCACCGGGTCCAGTGCGCCGGACATGCCGTTGCACGTGGTGCAGGCGAAAGCCACGACGCCGAAGCCGAGCTTGTCCAGCTCTTCGGTCAGGCCGGCTTCATCGAGGTACAGCGCCACGGTTTTCGAACCCGGTGCCAGGGACGACTTGACCCAAGGTTTGCGGGTCAGGCCGAGCTTGTTGGCGTTGCGCGCCAGCAGGCCGGCGGCGATCACGTTGCGCGGGTTGCTGGTG
The DNA here is from genome assembly GCF_002934665.1 of Pseudomonas laurylsulfatiphila. Lineage (GTDB taxonomy): Bacteria > Pseudomonadota > Gammaproteobacteria > Pseudomonadales > Pseudomonadaceae > Aquipseudomonas > Aquipseudomonas laurylsulfatiphila. Next base: position 485,527 of record NZ_NIRS01000004.1, read on the forward strand.
TTGGTGCAGCTGGTGATGGCGGCGATGATCACCGCGCCATCCGGCATTTGCCCCGGCACATCGTCCCACTGACCAGAGATGCCTTTGGCGGCCAGGTCCGAAACCGCCACACGGGCGTGCGGGTTGCTCGGGCCAGCCATGTTGCGCACGACCGAGGACAGATCGAAAGTCAGGCCGCGCTCGTACTGCGCGCCTTTGAGGCTGTCAGCCCACAGGCCGACCTGCTTGGCGTAGTTCTCGACCAACTGCACCTGCTCGTCTTCACGGCCGGTGAGCTTGAGGTAGTCGATAGTCTGCTGGTCGATGTAGAACATTGCCGCAGTGGCGCCGTATTCCGGGGCCATGTTGGAGATGGTTGCGCGGTCGCCGAGGGTCAGCGCGGAGGCGCCTTCGCCGAAGAACTCCAGCCACGCACCAACGACTTTTTGCTTGCGCAGGAACTCGGTCAGCGCCAGCACCATGTCGGTGGCGGTGATGCCCGGTTGCAGCTTGCCGGTCAGTTCGACGCCAACGCTTTCCGGCAGACGCATCCACGATGCGCGGCCGAGCATTACGCTTTCGGCTTCGAGACCACCGACACCGATGGCGATCACGCCCAACGCATCGACGTGCGGGGTGTGGCTGTCGGTACCGACGCAGGTATCAGGGAAGGCCACGCCGTCGCGCACCTGGATCACCGGAGACATTTTCTCCAGGTTGATCTGGTGCATGATGCCGTTGCCCGGCGGGATCACGTCGACGTTCTTGAACGCCTTCTTGGTCCAGTTGATGAAGTGGAAGCGGTCTTCGTTGCGACGGTCTTCGATGGCGCGGTTCTTCTCGAACGCGTCCGGATCAAAGCCACCACGCTCGACGGCCAGGGAGTGGTCGACGATCAGTTGGGTCGGCACCACCGGGTTGACTTGCGCCGGGTCACCGCCTTGCAGGGCGATGGCGTCACGCAGGCCGGCGAGGTCGACCAGCGCGGTCTGGCCGAGAATGTCGTGGCACACCACGCGGGCCGGGAACCACGGGAAATCGAGGTCGCGCTTGCGCTCGATGAATTGCTTCAGGGATTCGGTGAGCGTGGCCGGGTCGCAGCGACGCACAAGGTTTTCCGCCAGCACACGAGAGGTGTACGGCAGGGTGTCGTAGGCGCCAGGCTGGATCGCCTCGACCGCTGCGCGGACATCGAAGTAATCCAGGTGGCTGCCAGGCAGCGGTTTACGGAATTGTGTGTTCATCGTCAGGACTCGGTCACGGTAGTTACAAAAGGTGGGGCCTGGCACAGTTTGCGAGTTGAGCGCGGACCTCTGTAGGAGCTGCCGCAGGCTGCGATCTTTTGATCTTCAAAAAGCAACATCAAAAGATCGCAGCCTGCGGCAGCTCCTACAGGGTCACCGGCTCATTCAGTGACCTGTGTAGGCATTCCCACCATTCAGCGCTGTTCGATTGGCACGAACTTGCGCTGTTCAACGCCGGTGTATTCGGCGCTTGGACGGATGATGCGGTTGTTGGCGCGTTGTTCGTACACGTGTGCAGCCCAGCCGGTCAGGCGCGAGCAGACGAAGATCGGTGTGAACAACTTGGTCGGGATGCCCATGAAGTGGTACGCCGAGGCATGGTAGAAGTCGGCGTTCGGGAACAGCTTCTTCTGCTCCCACATGGTCTTGTCGATGGCTTCGGAGACCGGGAACAACACCTTGTCGCCCACTTCGTCGGCGAGCTTTTTCGACCAGCCCTTGATCACCTCGTTGCGCGGATCGTTGTCCTTATAGATCGCGTGGCCGAAGCCCATGATCTTGTCCTTGCGCTCGAGCATGCCGAGGGTGCCTTTGATCGCGTCTTCCGGCGACGAGAAACGCTCGATCATTTCCATCGCCGCTTCGTTGGCGCCGCCATGCAGCGGGCCGCGCAGCGAGCCAATGGCCGCGGTGATGCACGAATACAGGTCGGACAGGGTCGATGCGCAAACACGTGCGGTGAAAGTCGACGCGTTGAACTCGTGCTCCGCGTAGAGGATCAGCGAAACGTTCATCACCTTGACGTGCAGCTCGCTTGGTTTCTTGCCGTGCAGCAGGTGCAGGAAGTGGCCGCCGATGGACTGCTCGTCGCTGACGCAATCGATGCGCTTGCCTTCGTGGCTGAAGCGATACCAGTAAGTCATGATCGCCGGGAACGCAGCCAGCAGGCGGTCGGTCTTGTCGTGCTGCTCGGAGAAGTTGTTCTCCGGCTCGAGGTTGCCCAGGAACGAGCAGCCCGTGCGCATCACGTCCATCGGGTGGGCGTCGGCGGGGATGCGCTCGAGCACTTCTTTCAGCGCTTGCGGCAGGTCACGCAGCTTGCTCAGCTTGGTGATGTAGGCGTTCAGTTGCGCCTTGCTCGGCAGCTCGCCGTACAGCAGCAGGTACGCAACTTCTTCGAACTGTGCGTCAGCCGCCAGTTCACGTACGTCATAACCACGATAGGTCAGACCGGCACCCGACTGGCCCACGGTGGACAGTGCGGTTTGCCCGGCTACCTGGCCACGGAGCCCGGCGCCACTGAGTACTTTTGCTTCGGCCATTGCTGTCTCCAGTTTTCTTGAATTTTTTAGGGGAAACTCATTGCTCTTCTGTGGGAGCGAGCCTGCTCGCGATGGTGGACGGCACACCGCGGGGTATCAGGCTTCCCGCGTCATCGTTGACGTCTATCGCGAGCAGGCTCGCTCCTACAGGTACAGGGTGTTCATTACTTCTTCGCGGCAAACAACGCATCGAGCTTCTGCTCGAAGGTGTGGTAGTCGATGCGATCGTAAAGCTCCATGCGAGTCTGCATGGTGTCGATGACATTCGCCTGCGTCCCATCGCGGCGCAGTGCGGTGTAGACGTTTTCCGCGGCCTTGTTCATGGCGCGGAAGGCCGACAGCGGGTACAGCACCAGCGACACGTCGACAGCGGCGAGTTGCTCGGTGGTGTACAGCGGGGTCGCGCCGAATTCGGTGATGTTGGCCAGGATCGGCGCTTTCACGCGGCTGGCGAACAGTTTGTACATCTCAAGTTCGGTGATGGCTTCCGGGAAAATCATGTCGGCGCCGGCTTCGATGCAGGCAGCGGCGCGATCCAGGGCAGACTCCAGGCCTTCCACCGCCAGGGCGTCGGTACGGGCCATGATCACGAAGCTGTCATCGGTACGCGCATCGACGGCGGCCTTGATGCGGTCGACCATTTCCTGCTGGGTCACGATTTCCTTATTAGGACGGTGACCGCAGCGCTTGGCGCCAACCTGATCTTCGATATGAATCGCCGCCGCGCCAAACTTGATCATCGACTTGACGGTACGAGCGACGTTGAACGCCGAGGAACCGAAGCCGGTGTCCACGTCCACCAGCAATGGCAGATCGCAGACGTCGGTGATACGGCGCACGTCGGTCAGCACGTCATCCAGGCCGGTGATGCCCAGGTCAGGCAAGCCGAGGGAGCCGGCAGCCACCCCGCCACCCGACAGGTAGATCGCCTTGAAACCGGCGCGCTTGGCCAGCAGCGCATGGTTGGCATTGATTGCGCCGACCACTTGCAGTGGATGTTCGCTGGCGACCGCATCGCGGAAACGCTGGCCTGGTGTGCTCTTGTTCAAACTCATGACTCACCTCGTTTGGCTGTCGGGTTGACGCCGTCCTGGTAATGACGGGCGATATTGCGTTTGGAGGCGCCGATGTGACGGCGCATCAACAACTCGGCCAGCTCACCGTCACGGTCGGCGATGGCATCGAGAATGCGGTGGTGCTCGGCGAAAGCCTGGTGCGGGCGATTGGGCGTGGTGGAAAACTGGATGCGGTACATGCGCACCAATTGATAGAGCTCGCCGCAGAGCATTTGGGTCAGCGTGCGGTTGCCGCTGCCCTGGATGATTCGGTAATGGAAGTCGAAATCGCCTTCCTGCTGGTAGTAGCCCCGACCTGCCTGGAATGCCTCGTCACGTTCATGGGTTTCCAGGACCCGACGCAGCTCGTCGATTTCTTCGAGGCTCATGCGCTCGGCGGCCAGGCGACAGGCCATGCCTTCCAGGGATTCACGGATTTCGTAGAGTTCAAGCAGCTCGGCATGATTGAGCGACACCACCCGCGCCCCGACATGCGGCACGCGTACCAGCAGGCGCTGGCCTTCCAGGCGATGGATGGCCTCGCGCAACGGACCACGGCTGATGCCGTAGGTACGCGCCAGCTCCGGCTCGGAGATTTTGCTGCCCGGCGCGATCTCGCCTTTGACGATAGCCGCCTGAATGCGGCGGAAGACGTTCTCGGAAAGTGTCTCCGTATCGTCTTGCGTAGAAACCGGGGGATCGAGTTGATCCAGCATATTGTCGACACCTTGTGAGCCAATGCCGCAAAAACTAACGAATACCGGGAGCGCAGTCAAAGGATAAATCGATATTGTCGACAATCTTCTGATAACCGGTTGCACCATAACGAAGCAACCTGCTGGTTTATAGCCACCGGCCAGCGCTGGCGCCATCAAACCACCGTGCTAGAATGCCGCCGCATTTGTTTGTCACATCTGCACTGCCTGTCATAAAGATCTGCCAGGCATACGAGGGAGCTTGCGCAGCGATGCCAGGGCCTTGAATCAAGTCGGACCGCTGCGCACCAGGATTTATGAGACTCAAGCCCTTCCCTGCCTTCCTTTATTTACTTTGCCTGCCCGGGTTCGCAATGGCCGGGGAAAAGACTGTGTATGGCCTCAATGAGTACGCATCGCTCAATGGCATCGACCTGGAAGTGGCGGCCAAACTCGACACCGGGGCGAAAACCGCTTCCCTGAGTGCACGGGATATCAAACGTTTCAAACGCAACGGCGAATCCTGGGTGCGGTTTTACCTGGCCATCGACGCCGCCCATTCGCACCCGATCGAACGCCCGCTGGCCCGTGTCAGCAAGATCAAGCGCCGGGCCGGCGACTACGACCCCGAGGAAGGCAAGAAGTACACCGCCCGCCCCGTGATCGAACTGGACATCTGCATGGGCTCGGCCCTGCGCAGCATCGAAGTGAACCTGACCGACCGCAGCGCGTTCCAATACCCGCTCCTGATTGGCTCCGAAGCGCTCAAGCGTTTCGATGCACTGGTTGACCCCAGCCTTAAATATGCTGCCGGCAAACCTGCCTGCACCACCGACGCTCATACCGCCGAGTAATTCAAATGCGCTCTCTTACCCTTCATCTGAAACTGCTGATCGCCATCCTGGTGGTGCTGGGCATTTCAGTTACGGCCTATCAGATCTTCGTGCTGGGCATCCCGGTGACTGAAGACGCCACTGACGACCTGTGGAACATCGACGCCAAGGTCGAGTTCGTCGCCAGTGCCAAGGATCCGGTCAAGATCCAGATGTTCGTGCCACCGCTGAGCCGCGACTTCGTCAGCCTCAACGAGAGCTTCATCTCCAATAATTACGGCGTGGCCGTGAACCGGGTCGACGGCAACCGCAAGGTCACCTGGTCGGCACGCCGGGCCAAAGGCAATCAGACGCTGTATTACCGCCTGGTGCTGACCAAGCGTTATTCCGGCGAGAAGGCCAAGATCAAAGGCCCGACCTTTCGCGACAGCATCACCATCGAAGGTCCGGAAAAAATCGCCGCCGAAGCCCTGCTCGCACCGATTCGCCAGCACTCGGCCGACGTCGAAACCTTCGTCGGCGAAGCCATCAAGCGGGTCAACAACCTCAACGACGACAACGTGAAACTGTTGCTGGCCGGTGATCCATCCACCGCGCACAAGGCGAAAACCGTCGAGCTGCTGCTGTCCATCGCCCACGTGCCGATCGAGAAGGTCCACACCATCCGCCTGGTGGCCGACCAGCCGCAAACACCGGAACTGTGGCTGCGCAGTTTCAATGGCACCGACTGGCTGTACTTCAACCCGGAAACCGGTGAGCAAGGGCTGCCGACCGACCGCCTGCTGTGGTGGACCGGCGACGAAAACCTGATCACCGTCGATGGCGGCAAGAAGGCCAACGTGACCTTCAGCCTGAACAACAGCGAAATGAACGCCATTCGCCTGGCCAAGCTGACCGACGAAAACACCGACGCCAACTTCCTCGAGTACTCGTTGTATGGCCTGCCACTGCAAACCCAGCAGACCTTCATGATCATGGTCATGATCCCGATCGGCGTGCTGGTGATCCTGATCCTGCGCAACCTGATCGGCATCCAGACCCTGGGCACCTTCACCCCGGTGCTGATCGCCCTGGCCTTCCGCGAAACCCAGCTCGGCTTCGGTATCGTGCTGTTTACCATCATCACGGCGCTGGGCCTGTCGCTGCGCTCCTATCTTGAACACTTGAAACTGCAGATGCTGCCGCGGCTGTCGGTGGTACTGACCTTCGTGGTGGTGCTGATTGCCGCGATCAGCCTGCTCAGCCATAAACTCGGCCTGGAACGCGGCTTGTCGGTCGCACTGTTCCCGATGGTGATCCTGACCATGACCATCGAACGCCTGTCGATCACCTGGGAAGAGCGCGGCGGTGGCCATGCCATGAAAGTGGCCATCGGCACGCTGTTCGCCGCGTCCCTGGCGCACCTGATCATGAGCGTGCCGGAACTGGTGTACTTCGTGTTCACCTTCCCGGCGATCCTGCTGATCCTGGTGGGCTTCATGCTGGCCATGGGTCGTTATCGCGGCTATCGCCTGACTGAACTGGTGCGCTTCAAGGCCTTCCTGAAAAAGGCTGACGCCTGATGTTCGGCTTCTGGAAGACCTGGAAGGCCCTGGAAGCCCGGGGCATCATGGGGATCAATCGGCGCAACGCAGACTACGTGCTCAAGTACAACAAGCGCAGCCTGTACCCGATCGTCGATGACAAGATCATCACCAAGGAGCGTGCCATCGCCGCCGGCATCCATGTGCCCGAGCTCTATGGCGTGATCTCCACCGAGAAGGAAATCGACAATCTCGAAGAGATCATCGGCGGTCGCAGTGACTTCGTGATCAAACCGGCCCAAGGCGCTGGCGGCGATGGCATCCTGGTCATCGCCGACCGCTTTGAAGGGCGTTATCGCACGGTATCCGGCCGGATCATCAGCCATGAGGAAATCGAACACCAGGTTTCCAGCATCCTGACCGGTCTTTACTCCCTGGGCGGTCACCGCGACCGGGCGCTGATCGAGTACCGCGTGATTCCGGACCAGATCTTCAAGAGCATCAGCTACGAAGGCGTGCCGGACATCCGCATCATTGTCTTGATGGGTTACCCGGTGATGGCCATGTTGCGCCTGCCGACGCGCCAGTCCAACGGCAAGGCCAACCTGCACCAGGGCGCCATCGGCGTCGGCGTGGACCTGGCCACCGGCCTGACCCTGCGCGGCACCTGGCTGAACAACATCATCAACAAACACCCGGACACCACCAACGCGGTGGATGGGGTTCAACTGCCCTACTGGGACGGCTTCATGAAACTTGCCGCTGGCTGTTATGAGCTGTGCGGGCTGGGCTACATCGGTGTCGACATGGTCCTGGACCAGGAAAAAGGCCCGCTGATCCTTGAACTCAACGCCCGGCCGGGGCTGAATATCCAGATTGCCAATGACTGCGGGCTGACGTTGCGTACTCATGCGGTCGAGGCGCGGCTGGAAGACTTGAAGGCCCGTGGCGTGACCGAAACGGTGGAAGAGCGCGTGGCGTTTGTGCAGGAGATGTTTGGGCATATTCCTGCGGTCGAGGGCTGATCGTCGCCCTGTAGGAGCTGTCGAGTGAAACGAGGCTGCGATCCTTTGATCTTGTTTTTTCAGGATCAAAAGATCGCAGCCTCGTTTCACTCGACAGCTCCTACATTCCCCGACATCCCCTCTAGGAGCAATTCTCCGAGGGGACTACAATCGCCACCCCGCCTCAATGGCTGATCTCCCCCGCCCATGTTGACCTGCTCCGTACACCCGCTGCCCTATCGCGCCAACCCCGCCCACTACTTCGCGGCGATTCGCCATGCCCCGGGCGCCGTGCTGCTCGACAGCGGCCGCCCCAGCGCCGACCGCGGCCGCTATGACCTGCTCAGCGCCTGGCCGCTGGAACAACTGACGGTAGCGCCCGACGAAAGTGGCGAGGCCTTCCTGCAACGCCTGCGCGATAACCTGACACGCCTCGGCGAAGCCTCTTTGCCGGCACCTTATGAGTTGCCGTTTGCCGGTGGGTTGATCGGCTACCTGAGTTACGACTTCGGCCGACATCTGGAGCGCCTGCCGAGCCAGGCCAGTGACGACCTGCATCTGCCCGATGCGCGTTTCGGCCTGTACGGCTGGGCATTGGTCAGCGATCACCTTGCGCTGACCAGCCAGCTGGTATTCCACCCGACCCTGCCCGACAACGAGCATCAGCGCCTGATCGAGCTGTTCAGCCAACCGGCACCTGAAGCCGTCGCGCCCTTCAAACTGCTCACCCCGATGACCGCCGACTTGAGCGCTGACGAGTATCAACAGGCCATCGAGCGCATCCAGCAGTACATTCAGGCCGGTGACTGTTACCAGGTCAATTTCGCCCAGCGTTTTCGCGCACCCTGCCAAGGTGATTCGTGGGCCGCCTACTGCGCCTTGCGCGCAGCGTGCCCGACGCCTTTTTCCGGCTTCCAGAGCTTGCCTGACGGCGATGCCGTACTCAGCCTGTCGCCGGAACGCTTCGTCAAAGTCAGCCAGCGCCATGTGGAAACCCGCCCGATCAAGGGCACTCGGCCCAGGGGCATTACGCCTGAGCAAGACGCCGCGAACGCCGCCGAACTGCTGGCCAGCCCCAAGGACCGCGCGGAAAACCTGATGATCGTCGACCTGCTGCGCAACGATCTCGGCCGGACCTGCCGCATCGGCTCGGTCCGGGTGCCGGAGTTGTTCAGCCTGGAGAGTTACCCGAACGTGCATCACCTGGTGAGCAGCGTCACCGGTGAACTGGCGGATGATCGCGACGCCCTGGACCTGATCGCCGGCAGCTTCCCCGGCGGTTCGATCACCGGCGCGCCAAAGATTCGCGCGATGCAGATCATCGACGAACTGGAGCCGACCCGACGTGGCCTGTATTGCGGTTCGTTGTTGTACCTGGATGTGCGCGGCGAGATGGACAGCTCCATCGCCATCCGCAGTTTGCTGGTCAAGGGCGGGCAGGTGTGTTGCTGGGGCGGTGGCGGGATAGTCGCGGATTCGGAGTGGCAGGCCGAATATCAGGAATCGATCACCAAGGTGAAAATCCTGCTGGAAACGCTGCATAACTTGTAGGAGCTGCCGAAGGCTGCGATCTTTTGATTTTGTTTTTTAAGATCAAGATCAAAAGATCGCAGCCTTCGGCAGCTCCTACAGGGATCGGGTTTACAGGCTCAAAGGGCGGTTCGAAGCTTTGATGAACTCTTGCTTGAGCTCTTCAAACGTATGCACCGCCGGGAACTGCGGGAACTCGGCAATCACGTTATCCGGCGCATGAAACAGAATCCCGGCATCGGCTTCGCCCAGCATCGTGGTGTCGTTGTAGGAATCCCCCGCCGCGATCACCCGGTAGTAGAGGCTCTTGAAGGCCAGGACCGACTGACGCTTTGGATCTTTCTGACGCAGTTGATAGCCCGTGACTCGACCGCTGTCGTCGGTAATCAGTCGATGGCAGAGCAAGGTCGGGAAGCCCAGTTGACGCATCAACGGCTGGGAGAACTCATAGAAAGTGTCCGACAGGATCACCACCTGGAAGCGCTCGCGCAGCCAGTCGACGAACTCGATGGCGCCGTCCAGCGGCTTGAGCGTGGCAATCACTTCCTGGATGTCGGAGAGTTTCAGGCCATGCTCGTCGAGAATCCGCAGGCGTTGCTTCATCAGCACGTCGTAGTCGGGAATGTCCCGGGTGGTGGCCCTGAGGGATTCGATCCCGGTTTTTTCGGCGAAGGCGATCCAGATTTCCGGGACCAGCACACCTTCAAGATCCAGACAGGCAATTTCCACAAGACACTCCCATTTGTATTGATTATTGAGTCGAGCGAGCAAAAAGATTGCCGAACTCTAGCGACTCGGGCCTGCCTGCGCAACGCAGAGGATGCCCCGGCCCGTGCAGCTTTTTGTTACCATCGGCCCTATATAGAGCGCCCAGCGCCACCGACCTGTAGGAAGCCGCCCTGATGAGCCCAACGTTCGACGTCGTGGAACTCGCCACGACCTATGCCAACAAATCCGCCCAGGACATCCTGAAACTCGCGTTTGCCGAGTTCGGCGATGACCTGTGGATATCTTTCAGCGGCGCCGAGGACGTGGTGCTGGTGGACATGGCCTGGAAGCTGAACAAGAACGTCAAGGTGTTCAGCCTCGACACCGGCCGCTTGCACCCCGAGACCTATCGCTTCATCGATCAGGTGCGCGAGCACTACAAGATCGACATCGAACTTGTGTCGCCGGACTACACGAAACTTGAACCCTTCGTGAAGGAAAAAGGCCTGTTCAGCTTCTACAAGGACGGCCATGGCGAATGCTGCGGCATCCGCAAGATCGAACCGCTGCGCCGCAAGCTGTCCGGCGTGAAAGCCTGGGCCACCGGCCAGCGTCGCGACCAGAGCCCCGGCACCCGCAGCGCCGTTGCAGTGATGGAAGTCGACACCGCGTTCTCCACCGCGGAACGCACCCTGTACAAGTTCAACCCGCTGGCGCAAATGACCAGCGAAGAGATCTGGGGCTACATCCGCATGCTGGAGCTGCCGTACAACAGCCTGCACGAACGCGGCTTCATCAGCATCGGCTGCGAACCCTGCACCCGTCCGGTTCTGCCGAACCAGCATGAGCGTGAAGGCCGCTGGTGGTGGGAGGAAGCGACGCAGAAGGAATGCGGGTTGCACGCGGGGAATATCATCAGCAAGTCCAAAGCGTAAACCCACTGTAGGAGCGAGCCTGCTCGCGATGGTCGTCAACGATAACGCGGGGTGCCTGATACCCCGCTGCGTTCTCGGGTTCATCGCGAGCAGGCTCGCTCCTACAGTGTTATCTGCAGCTTCAAAAACGTGTACACACGATTGTCACCATAGGTGCCATTTGTGTGTGCACTTTTAGTTTCTACGCCCCAAAAAGTTACATTCCTCCCCCCGACGTGCGCCGCCACGCCCTCCTGAATCCCCAATTCAAAATAAATACCTGTTCAATCGGTCAATTTATATTGTCGTTTTTTCAATGGCTTGGCGAAAAGCCATAACAAAACGAAATTAACAACGCCGTTCATAGAACGCTCGACTGGCACAGATCTGGCTTAAGTGCATACATGTTTTGTATACAATCACAACAAAACATACACACACTTTAGATCCGCAAGCCTGAAGTGCCCTATCCCGTACAGGCTGCAGATGCCCCATAACCAATGATGTTCGCCACCCGCGACGAAGATTTGTCGAGCCAAGGCTCATGCACAGTCATCGCGGCGTCGAGCATCAGGAGCCTGCCGGAATGCGTACTAGTCTCTCCAATAACAATATCGCGCTGGATCTACCCTCCCCCCATTCCACCCACACCGCCGACCATCAGGCGCATCACTCCCCCGTGGTGCTCAGCCCCCGACTGCACAACAAGGACCTCGCACCGACCAAGGCCGAAGGCCGGCGCTGGGGGCGCTACAGCATCTTTGCCCTGTGGACCAACGACGTTCACAACATTGCCAACTACTCCTTTGCCATCGGCCTATATGCCCTGGGCCTGGGCGGCTGGCAGATCCTGTTGTCCCTGGGGATCGGAGCGGCGCTGGTGTATTGCTTCATGAACCTGTCCGGCTACATGGGACAAAAGACCGGGGTTCCGTTTCCGGTCATCAGCCGGATCAGTTTCGGCATTCACGGGGCGCAGATTCCTGCGTTGATCCGCGCAGTGATCGCCATCGCCTGGTTCGGCATTCAGACGTACCTCGCGTCGGTTGTCTTTCGCGTGCTGTTGACGGCTATCCATCCCGGGTTCGCCGACTATGACCACGACTCGATCCTCGGCCTCTCGACCCTGGGCTGGGTGTGTTTCGTCGCGATCTGGTTCGTGCAACTGGCAATCCTGGCCTATGGCATGGAGATGGTGCGCCGCTACGAGGCGTTTGCCGGCCCGGTGATTCTGCTGACCGTTGCCGCCCTCGCCGGGTGGATGTACTTCCAGGCCAACGCGACCATTGCCTGGTCGATCCGTGAGCCGCTGACCGGTGGTGAGATGTGGCGCAATATCTTTGCCGGCGGCGCACTGTGGCTGGCGATCTACGGCACCTTGATCCTCAATTTCTGCGACTTCGCCCGCTCTTCACCGTGCCGCAAGACCATCAAGGTCGGAAATTTCTGGGGCTTGCCGGTGAATATCCTGGTGTTTGCCGGCATCACAGTCCTGCTGTGCGGTGCGCAGTTTCAGATCAACGGCCGGATCATCGAAAGCCCGACCGAAATCATCGCCTCGATCCCCAACACCTTCTTCCTGGTACTCGGTTGCCTGGCGTTCCTGATCGTCACCGTGGCGGTGAACATCATGGCCAACTTCGTCGCCCCGGCGTTCGTCCTCAGTAACCTGGCGCCGAAGTACCTGACGTTCCGTCGCGCCGGACTGATCAGCGCGACCATCGCCGTGCTGATCCTGCCGTGGAACCTCTACAACAGCCCGCTGGTGATCGTGTACTTCCTGTCCGGCCTCGGTGCCCTGCTCGGCCCGTTGTACGGCGTGATCATGGTCGACTACTGGCTGGTTCGAAAAGGCCAGGTCAACGTGCCGCAGTTGTACAGCGAAGACCCCAACGGCGCGTACTACTACAGCCGCGGTGTCAATTTGCGCGCGGTGGCGGCGTTCATTCCCGCCGCCCTGATCGCCATCGTCCTGGCCCTGGTGCCCGGGTTCCACAACGTATCGCCATTCTCCTGGCTGGTGGGTGCCGGCATCGCCGGGATGCTCTACCTGATCATCGCCAAGCGCCAACCGCACTACGCCGATGTCAGCGGCGAAGCCATCGCGGTCGAAAACGTCAGCCATTAACTCCATGGCGGCCCGACAAAGTCGGGCCGCAGAACCATCCGCAATAAGGACTCCCCATGCGCATTCTCGTGGTCAACGTCAACACCACCGAATCCATCACCCAGGCCATCGCCCGCTCGGCACAAGCCGTCGCGTCGCCCGGCACGGAAATCGTCGGCCTCACCCCGCACTTCGGCGCCGACTCCATCGAAGGCAATTTCGAAAGTTACCTGGCGGCCATCGCGGTCATGGACCGGGTGATGTCCTACGACCAGCCGTTCGACGCGGTGATCCAGGCCGGCTACGGTGAACACGGTCGTGAAGGCTTGCAGGAGCTGCTCAACGTGCCGGTGGTGGACATCACCGATGCCGCCGCCAGCACGGCGATGTTTCTCGGTCACGCCTATTCCGTGGTCACCACCCTCGACCGCACCGTGCCGCTGATCGAAGACCGCCTCAAGCTCTCCGGCCTGTGGGACCGTTGCGCCTCGGTACGGGCCAGTGGTCTGGCGGTGCTGGAACTGGAACATGAACCGCAGCGCGCACTGGAAGCCATCGTGCATCAGGCCGAACTGGCAGTGACCCAGGACAAGGCCGAAGTGATTTGCCTGGGCTGCGGCGGCATGGCCGGGCTGGACGAGCAGATTCGCCAGCGTACCGGGGTGCCGGTGGTGGATGGGGTGACGGCGGCGGTGACCATTGCCGAATCGTTGGTGCGGCTGGGGTTGTCGACCTCGAAGGTGCGGACCTATGCGACGCCGCGGCCGAAAAACATCATTGGCTGGCCGGGGCGGTTTGCCCGTTAGACCGCGGTGTCCTTATCGCGAGCAGGCTCGCTCCCACAGGGGATTTGTGAACGTCGCAGATCCAATGTGGGAGCGAGCCTGCTCGCGATGGCCGCACCTCGGTTTCAAGACTTGCTCAAACCGCACTGAACCTCTGCCCCAACCCCCGCTCGGCAAACTGCTCGATGATGAAATCGACAAACGCCCGGGTCTTGCCGGGCAGCAGCTTGTGTTCGGCGTAATAGATGGAGGTGTAGCCGTCGTCGATGTACCAGTCCGGCAACACCCGCTGCAACCTGCCCGTCTCCAGGTAACCCGAGGCGAACGGCATACTCACCAGCGCAATACCCAGACCTTGTGCGGCGGCGACGCAGGCGGCCTCGGAATCGCTCATGGTCATCCGCGCCTTGAGCGTCAATGGGCTGTGTTGCTGATTGCGATGGGTCAACTGCCAGGAGCGCACGCGACCGGTTTGTGGCGAGCGGATCAGAATCCCGTCGTGGTGCTTGAGGTCGTCCGGTTCGGTGATTGACGCATGTGCCGCCAGGTAATCCGGCGTAGCCACCAATACCCGATGCGCCGGACTCAGCTTGCGCGCGACTACGCCCTGGGGTAATTCGAAGCCGCCGCCGATGGCCGCATCGAACCCCTGCCCGATCAGATCGACCTGGCGGTTGTCGAAGTGCCAGTCCGGGTTGATCGCCGGGAATCGCCGCAGAAACTCGTCGAGCATCGGCACTATGTACAGGCAACCGAATACCGTCCCCATGCTGACCTTCAATGTACCCGCTGGCTGCCCACCGGCGCTGGCGAGATTGGCCACGGCATTCTGGATGGTGTGCAGGCTGGTGCTGACTTCGCCGAGAAACAACTGACCGGCCTCGGTCAGCGTCAGGCTGCGCGTGCTGCGCTGAAACAATCTGACGCCCAGGCGCGCCTCAAGTTTGGCAACGCTCTTGCCCACCGCAGCCGGTGTCAGGCTCAAGCGTCGCGCCGCTTCGGCGAAGCTGCCGACCTCGGCGCTGCGCACAAAGCATTCGATACTGCTGAAGGTTTCCATAGGCGCCACTATAAACTTTTGGTTTACACAGACTATCGCAATTATGGTCTACACAGCTCGTAATCCTGAATCGATACTAACCTCCATCAACCGGGACATCTCGCCTCGGGACTTGGAGACCGACATGACTACTCAAAACCTCAGCGGCAAAGTGGCATTGATTCAAGGTGGTTCCCGCGGCATCGGTGCAGCCATCGTCAAGCGCCTGGCCGCTGAAGGCGCGACCGTTGCCTTCACTTATGTCAGCTCGACAGCCAAAGCTGAAGAGTTGCAACACAGCATCACCGCCAAGGGCGGCAAAGCCCTGGCCATCAAGGCCGACAGCGCCGACGCCGACGCGATCCGCGGCGCCGTGTCCGCCACGGTGGAAGCCTTCGGTCGCCTGGATATCCTGGTCAACAATGCAGGCGTACTGGCCGTCGCACCGCTGGCCGAGTTCAAACTCGAAGACTTCGACCAGACCCTGGCCATCAACGTACGCAGCGTTTTCATTGCCACCCAGGCCGCCGCCAAACACATGACCGAAGGCGGTCGCATCATCAACATCGGCAGCACCAACGCCGATCGCATGCCCTTCGCCGGTGGCGGCCCGTACGCCATGAGCAAGTCGGCGCTGGTCGGCCTGACCAAAGGCCTGGCCCGTGATCTCGGCCCACAAGGCATCACCATCAACAACGTGCAACCGGGTCCGGTCGACACCGACATGAACCCGGCCCACGGTGACTTTGCGGAAAGCCTGATTCCGTTGATGGCCGTGGGCCGTTACGGCAAGGCCGAAGAGATCGCCAGCTTCGTCGCCTACCTCGTCAGCCCGGAAGCCGGCTACATCACCGGGGCCAGCCTGACCATCGACGGTGGCTTCGGCGCCTGATGCGTTGAGCGCATAGCAAATGTGGGAGCGGGCTTGCTCGCGAAGGCGGTGTGTCATTCGACATTGAGGTGACTGACACAACGCCTTCGCGAGCAAGCCCGCTCCCACATTATTTGTTGTCAGGCCCACTCAAGCACAGGCAAACCAAAGGCGCCCGGCTCGAACGCCTTCAACGTACGAAGAATGCCATCGGCGTGTGCGTACCGGGCGTCGGCCATTGCCGCATCCGGAATCGCAATCGCCGTCATCCCCGCCGCTTTCGCCGCGGTGACACCAAAGGGCGAATCCTCGAACACCAGGCAATCCTCGGGCGCGACGCCCAGACGCCGCGCCGCCGTCAGGAAGATATCCGGTGCCGGTTTGGCCGCCGCCACCTCGGGGTCATCGGCGGTGACGATGAAGTCGAACAAAGTGAACCAGTCGCGGTGCAGGGTGGTTTTCTGGCCGAACGACTGGCTCGATGAGCTGGTACCCACGGCAATGGGAATGTGGTTGGCCTTCAGATGCCGTACCAGTTCCTGTGCGCCAGGCATAGCTTGCGCTGTAGGAAAACGCTCGCGCATCAGCGGCTCGCGGATCACCAGAAACTCTTCGGCGGTAATCGGCAGGTCGAGCGCTTCAACCACATAGCGCGCCAGATCCCCAGCGCCCCGGCCAATGATGTTCTGCTTGATGCTCCAGTCGAACGTTCGGCCGTAACGCGCGGCAATGATGGACGTGACTTCGGTGTAGATGCCCTCTGTGTCCAGCAGCAAGCCGTCCATATCGAAAATCACGGCCTTGATCGGGCCGAATGTCTTGAGCGGTGCATTCATCGCATCTGATCCGTTTTCCAAGGCATCCCGGGCGGCGCAGGTGAGGCCCGCCCCCGAATGGATTAAAGGATTCAGCAGCATAACGAGCGCGGCTGCCTCAGAGCAACGATGAAATCCCGATCCACGCCGAATGGCTCTCGTGATTTAGCGATTCGCCCTACATCAAGCGCCAACTTTCCCGACTTCTTTCCTTGAAGATCCTCCGCAGAGTCTCACGTCCTACATTCCGCCAAGCGAAAGTCTGCAGATGTTCGATCCCCAAAAGGTATTGGCCTGTCACGCCAGCGGCCCCCTGACACAGGTGCACAGGTTCGCCACCAGTATCGATACCATCGAGCGCACCGCCCCCCACAACGGACCGGTCTCGATGGTCACCGGTGAAGTATCGCTGGCCCTCACGGACGGCACCCTCGACGGGATCTTGCCGTTCGTCTTCACCCGCCTCTATCGCACCCGTGCCGTCGAACTCGACAGCGGGCTCGGTTTCGGCTGGCGGCACTCGCTGTCCCAGCATCTGGAATTCCACGGCGAGCAGGTGCTGTGGATCGACGCAGAAAACCACCGCACGCCATTTCCATGGCCGACGACGGCGCGCCCGATGATCCGTAACAAACTGTCGCGGGCGGCGATTTACCTCGGCGAAGAACCGGGCGAACTGATCCTCGCTCAGGCCGGCGACGCGGCGCGTTTTTTTCATTTCCGCGACGGCCGACTGACCGTGATCAGCGACGCCTACGACAACCGCCTGACGGTACAGCGGGACGGCCTTGAGCGAATTCAGCGCCTGGACAACGGCGCCGACCGTGCCTTGCAGCTGCGTTATGACCTCAAGCACCTGGTGGCCGTCGACTATCAGGTGTTTCAGCGCTGCGGGCCCGAGGCGCACACCTGGCGCACCGAACAGACACTGGCCAGCTACCGCTACGACGCCCGCCAGCGTCTGGTCGAGGCGACCAACGCCGTGGGTGAAAGCGAGCGTTATGACTACGACGAGCAGCACGTGATCCTGCAACGGCAACTGGCGGGTGGCGCGAGTTTCTTCTGGGCGTGGGAACGCTCGGGCAAAACCGCCCGTTGCGTCCATCATTGGGCCTCGTTTGCGCAGATGGAGGCGCGTTACACCTGGGACGATCAAGGCACCGTGACGGTGAACAACGCCGACGGCAGCCAGGAGGTTTACGTTCATGACCCATACGCGCGGTGGGTACGCCAAATCGGGCTGGACGGCGGCGAGCAGCACAAGGCCTACGACAATCTGGGCCGATTGATCTTCGAGCAGGACGCCCTCGGCGCCGTCACCCAATACCATTATGACGAAGCCGGTCGACTGATCGCGCTGCATGCGCCGGATGAGGCGCCCACGTCCTACAAGTATCGCCACGGTTTCCTGCACGCCCGCACCCGAGGTCGGGCGACGTGGAGCTACCAGCGCAATGCCCAGGGAGACATCACGGCCGTCACCGATCCCGACGGACAGATCACCCACTATGGCTACGACTCGCTGGGGCGCTTGCTGACGATCCGCTTTCCAGACCAGAGCATTCACCGGTTCGCTTGGAACGCCCTGGGGCAATTGCTGAAAGAAACCTTGCCCGATGGTTCTCAGCGCATGTTTTCCTACGATGCGTTGGGGCGGAGGATTACCGGGCAGGACGAACACGGTGCAATCACCCGTTATGAATGGGACGCCGTCGGTCGACTGAGCCGGACCACGCTGCCCACGGGGGTCTGCCGTGCCTGGCGCTACAACGCCTACGGCCGGATAACCGCCGAGACCGACGAACTGGGACGGGTAACCCGTTACGAATACGCCGACGACCTGCACTTGATCAGTCGTCGGATCAACCCCGACGGCAGCGCGCTGAAGTACCGCTACGACCATGCGCAATTGTTGTTGACCGAGATCGAAAACGAGGTGGGCGACACTTACCGTCTGGACTACACCCCCGGAGGATTGATCCGACAGGAAACCGCCTTCGATGGACGTCGTACCACTTACAGCTACGACCTCAATGGCCAATTGCTGAAGAAAACCGAGTTTGGCGACGACGGCTCGCAGCTGGTTACCGGCTATCAGCGTGGCAGCGCCGGGCGGTTACGGGTCAAAACCTTGCCCGATGGGGTCAGGGTCGAGTACCACTACGACACACTCGGGCGACTGGTCAGCGTCGATGACGGCCGGGACCCTCCATTGCAGTTCGAATACGACCTTCAGGACCGACTGATCACCGAGCATCAGGGCTGGGGCATTTTGCGTTACGACTACGACGTCTGCGGTCGGCTCAAGTGCCTGCGCCTGCCGGACGCCTGTATCCTCGTCTACCACCACGCCAAGGGAGGCGCCCTCACGGCCATCGACCTCAATGGCACACCCCTGACCCGCCATCGTTTTGTCGGCGGGCGCGAACAGCAGCGCCAACAGGGCCTTCTGCTCAGCGAATACGCCTACGACGAGCACGGCCGTTTGCAGGCCCATGACATCAGCCAAAAACAACGGCCGCAGTACCGCCGCGAGTATGCCTACAGCGCCAAGGGCAACCTCTTGAAGGTTACCGACAGCCGCCACGGTTCACGCCGCTATCAATACGATGCACTCGACCGCCTGACCGGCGTACGTCACGCCCGCGACCAGTGCGCAGAGCACTTCACCCACGACCCGGCCGGTAACCTGCTGATCCACGGGCGTCCCGGCCCGTGTGTTTTCCAGGGCAACCGACTGCAGCGCAGTGACGACAGCTGGTACGACTACGACGCCTTCGGCAATCTGATCCGCGAACGCCGCGGCCTGCCGCCCCAGGTCACCGAATACGCCTACGACAGCCAGCACCGCCTGATCGGCGTCAGCCCCCCGGACGGTAAAAGTGTCAGCTATCGCTACGACGCCTTCGGCCGGCGCATCCACAAAACGGTTGACGGCTATACCACGCAATACTTCTGGCAAGACGACCGGCTGATCGCCGAAAGCGGCCCCCGGCACTACCGCAGCTACATCTATGAACGCAGTGAACCCGGCGAGCCCGGTAGCTTCCGCCCGCTGGCGCTGCTCGACGGCAAAGGCCGGGCACACGCCTGCCCGTACTACTTTCAACTCGACCACCTCGGCACCCCGCAGGAACTGACCGGCCACGGCGGTGCGATCGTCTGGTCGGCCCAATATACCGCCCACGGCAAACTCCGCGAATCGAGCCGCGAACGGTTCGAACAACCCTTACGGTTTCAGGGGCAATACTTCGATGCTGAGAGTGGTCTGCACTACAACCGGCATCGCTATTACCATCCGGACTTCGGGCGTTTTCTGACGCCGGATCCGCTCAGGTCGGGCGGTGGGTTGAACCCGTATCGGTACACCCGCAACCCGATGGGGTGGGTGGATCCGCTGGGATCGGGCGACCCCCTCGGATTGATTCCTTCAGGAAGCATTCAAGCCCCGGATGTCCTCACCGTCGCTTCGAAGTAGCCGGCTCTTCCGAGGCATCGGTATCTGCATCGCGCCGATCTTGCGGATCTGCCTCGACACTTTCGTCGCTCTCGTCGCTCGGCACTTGCTCCACGCCGGCATCGTCGTCCGGCGGCCGTTGGTCGCGGCTCAAGGAATCGGTAGGTGACGGCAGCGGATACTCCGGAGTTTCATCAACGTCGAAGGCCTTTGGATCAGTGTTCATATCGCACCTCTCATCTGACCTCAAGAGCAGGTCATGACATATCGAGGACTTCCCGATGGACGCGTTCGACTCGGTAGACGATCGGTTGATTCGGCAACAGGGTTCAATCAGTCTTCGTCCTCTTCCTCATCATCAAACTCGATATTTCCCACATCGCCTGCGTCATCGGCATCGTTAAGTGGCACCGTCGCATCATCCATCAGCGATCCCGGATCTTCATTGCCGGGATCGTTGATGGATGACTGTCCGCTTGGATCTTTGTCTTCTGTGCTTTCGGATTCCAGAGTCATGGTTTGCCTCACTCAATCAGTGATGCTTTTTGTGGTGCTTGTTCGAGTGTTTATGTCCGCCACCGGAATGGGAATGGCCACTGCCATCCCCCAGATCATTGCCGATCGCACCGCCGGCTGCACCACCAAGACCGGCACCGATGGCCGATCCGGTCGAACCGCCAAGACTGTTGCCGAGCACCGATCCGCCCGCCGCGCCCAAACCACCGCCTACCGCCGCTTCGGTGCGATTGTTCTTGGGGGCAGCAACGGCACTGCCGGCCGCTCCGCCGACACCCGCACCAATCGCTGCGCCAGTACTGCCACCCACCTGACCACCGACCACGTTGCCCAGCACCCCACCAAGACCACCGCCCACCGCGGCATCTCCATTACCGCCTGCCAGCGCCACCTGGGAGAGCAGCAATCCAAAAACAATCGCAGGCAACATCAATCGTCGAGTCATCGGGCTTGCGTTCTGTTTGCCGTCGGTTTTGGGGTTCATGGCACGCCTCGCATTCTTCAGGGGTATGGAAGATTTGAGCCGTTGCGGCGGGAATCGTTCATATATGAAAAAGCCCGGCATCAAGCCGGGCTTTTTCACATCTGGATCAGCATCAGTGACGCTTGTGACCGTTGGCCAGGTTGCTGCCTACGCCGCCGCCCAATGCACCGCCCAGGCCTGCGCCGATGGTGGCACCGGAATTGCCACCCAGGTTCTTACCGATCACCGAACCACCGGCTGCGCCGACACCGCCACCGATGGCAGCGCTGGTGCGATGACCTTTTTTGGCGGCAACTGCGCTGCCCGCCGCGCCAGCAACGCCCGCACCGATCACTGCGCCAGTGCTGCCGCCCATCTTCTGGCCGACCACGTTACCCAATGCGCCGCCCAAACCACCACCCAGCGCGGCAGTACCGTCACCGGCCATTGCACCTTGAGCAACCAGAAGCCCCAGAACCAGAGCAGGCAGTGTTAAACGCATGACAAAAACCTCAAAAAATAGGGGTACACACAAAGGAGGCGAGATTGAATGCTTTTGCGCGGATAGAGTCCAGCACGCCGGTCCAACTTCGCAATTGGCGACGGTTGGACAGCAATTTTGGAAAAGGTTTTACGACGGGCAAAAAAAAGCCCGCTGGGGAAACGGGCCAGGTGTTGCTTTCTAACGGATAAGTCGAGACTACGGAGGGTGCTGTGAAAAGTTTGTGAAAGGTCTCCACTTTTAAAAAACTTGTCATGAAACCCTTTCAGGCATGAGAAACCCCGTTCTATCACGGGGTCTGTCTGCGTTCGCCTACTTCCTGACCGGTGCTGTCACCCTGGGCAGGAACTTGCCCTTCAGGACCCGGCACGCCCTGGTCTTGATCTTGTCGACCTCTGTCTGGTCTTCGCCGAAACTGGCCACATACTGGGTCTGGCCACACCGTACGGAATTGTTGATCGGAAATTCTGCGCCATCGTCCTCGATATACGGATCAGCCATCTCGTCACCCCTTTCAAAGAGCGGGATCGACACCGGCAAGCCCTTTGCCTGAAAAATATCGACCGCCAAGGTTTTTCAGACTAGCCGGTCACTAATGGACTTGTCGTTCCAATTCCCACGTGACCGACGAATGGCTGCGATCCCTCATCGCAACTTGACCGCTGTCCCGGTCACAAACACGACGACCATCCCGCCCTTGCCGGCCGGCATGCTGATCTCATAGTCAAGCCCCACCACCGCGTCCGCCTGAAGCGCCCGTGCCCGCTCCTTGATCTCATCGGTGGCCTGAATGCGTGCTTCCTTCAACGCTCGCTCCAACGTCTGGGAGCGCCCGCCGAAAAAATCGCGCATCCCGGCAAATACGTCACGAACAACGTTGATCCCTTGCACTGACTCGGCGCTGACGATGTCCAGGTAAGCGGTGATTTGCTGGCCTTCAATGGAGTGGGTTGTGGTGGTGATCATTGCTGTTTATTCCTGTTCAGATATTCGGCCAGCGCATCAAACGCCGGCAAAGTCACGGGATCATTGGCCGAGTTGCTGGCCACCGGATGTGATGCGTAACGGACGATGACCATCTCGGCCTTCGGGTCGACATAGATGCGTTGCCCATGAACCCCGCGCGCCATGAACGCCCCGCCCTCCTTGTCCGTCACCCACCACATCGACCGGTAACTCCAGTCTTTGAGCAATGTGTACCCCGCCTTGGCGAAAGCCTGTTTATCAGCACCGGCACGGATATCCTCAATCACGGTCTCAGGTACGATCTGCTGACCATTGAACCGACCGCCGTTACGCAGCATCTCGCCAAACCGCGCCAAATCCCGCAGCCCCGTATTCAGGCCACCGCCGGCGAACGGCGTGCCGATGGAGTCCACGGTGAAATAGGCGTCCTGTTCGGCACCCAATCGGCTCCAGATTTGCTCCGACAGCAGTTGCGCCACATTGCGTCCGGTGGCACGGGCAATGATCCAGCCCAACACATCAGTGTTGACGGTTTTGTAGGCAAACGCTTTGCCGTGCTCGCCTTGGGGTTGCACCGTCTGCAGAAACTCGTAATAACTGCGAGGGCCGTCATAGTCCTTGGGTTTTGGCAACGGGCTGCCCGCCCTGGCATGAGCCCAGACCTCGGCATCCGGGTCCGCATAGTCCTCGCTGTATTTGAGACCCGTAGTCATGTCGAGCACCTGCCGTACCGTAGCGCCACCAAACGCGGAGTCCTTCAACTCCGGTACATATTCGTCAACCCGTTTGCCAGCATCGATACGTCCCTGCGCCACCAACATGGCGCCCAGCGTACCGACCACAGACTTGGTCACCGACATCGCGGCGTGTTGACCGTCCGCCTTCAACACACCGAAATAACGCTCGTAGACGACCTTCCCGCGGTGCATCACCACAATGCCATCGGTGTAGGTAGCCGCCAGGGATTGCTCCCAGGTCATAGGCAGCTGGGCGCCAAGGGGGACGAAGCTGATCCTGTCGATGTCGTCGCGTAGCATGGATACCAAGGGAACAGGCGAACCAAGCCCACGCGAAACATTGATCGTCGGCATCAGTTGCCGGAAATTCGAGACGCTCCAGCGCATTGCCGGAAACCGGAAATAGCTACCGTCTTCAAAACGCACAGTGCGATCAGCGGGAGGTGGAGACCCGACCATCCAGCCCAGCCTGGCGGGGTCGCTGGCTTCGGCGTCGGGAAAGGTTGCAGGAGCGGAAGCGAGGGCCACTGATGACAGGGCGACCATCCCAACAGTCACTATGAACCTGGCGGTACCACGAAAACTGGCGCGAGGACGGAGCATGATGTCGATTCCATTCGAAGAATCCGGACAGTCTAACAGCCGGCTCGCCTTGTTCACTGCTTGCGTGGCCAATGCCAGAGTGCCCTACTGCTATGCTGAAGGATCGGTTCCCTGCGCTGGAGACCATCAGCATGGCGGCAGAAGGCAATCATTCCCCGTTCACTTGCAAGGCTATGGCCTACACGGTTGCAGGCTTCCTTATTGCCCTGATCATTGCCACAAAGCTGCTCGACACTTACTTCGAGCTGACGCTGTTGGCAGAGATCAAGGGCTGGCTGCTACGTACATGGAGCTGGCTTCAGCTGGAAACGCCATTGCCGAACTGGTCGCTACTGATGATTATCGGGGCTTTCGTCAGCACCCTGACTTTAGTGATTTACTACTACCGCAGCAACGACGGAGCCTACAGCGAGCTACATGAGATAGAGCGAAAAATTTACAAAAAGAACAACCCACAGTTTCCACAGCTGACAGATAACCAAACGCTGCTGATGGAAGCTTTGGCCTATCACGCAAACTTCAGAAAAGTTGCAAACCTGGACTCGATTTGCAAACTGGTCTCACTCAGCAAGCTGGAAGTTGAAGAGGGTCTGAAGCAACTCCAGGCTAAACGTCTTGTGAATCAAAAAGTGACACGGGGTACGTTCGGCGCCACCATTTTTGAACTTACCCTGGCAGGTAAGGATTATGCGCAAGAGCGGTTTGAGCTGACGTAGTGGAGACTCGGGAAGTGGCGGGATGTATTGAGTGGCACAACTGAAAAAGAAAAACCCCCGCAAACCGTTAGCTTGCGGGGGTTTTCAGAATGTGGCGGTGAAGGAGAGATTCGAACTCTCGATACAGTTTCCTGTATACACACTTTCCAGGCGTGCTCCTTAAGCCACTCGGACACTTCACCGTATCTCTTCAAACATGTTCTGTCTGTCGAGGCGCGCTAATGTAGTCGAAAGCTTTTCCGATGGCAAACATTTTTTTCAGAATTTTCATGCGGTTAACGCGATTCAGCGTTTGCGCTCCCTCCGGGCCATGGCAAACCGGCCAATCTCCGGCTTCGTGCCCTCCTCTATATAGAGGGGAATGCGCAGCAGGCGCGGCGGGCTGCGCCTGGCGGCAGGCAAAGGGTGACTGGCGGGTCAGTCACGGCGCTTTACCTGGCCTGCGGCGGTGGGTAACGTCTGCCCATCTTTATTGAAAGGAATAGCGTCATGAGTGAGTTGATTTCCTACCATCTCGAAGACGGTATCGCGACCCTGACCTTGAGCAATGGCAAGGTCAATGCCATCTCCCCGGATGTGATTGCCGAGTTCAACGCTGCGCTGGATCGGGCAGTGACTGATCGTGCGGTGGTGATCATTACCGGCCAGCCGGGCATTCTCTCTGGCGGTTATGACTTGAAGGTGATGACGGCCGGCCCTAGAGAAGCCGTGGCATTGGTGACCTCCGGCTCGACCCTGGCTCGCCGCCTGCTGTCGCACCCCTTCCCGGTGATCGTGGCGTGCCCGGGGCATGCGGTGGCCAAGGGCGCGTTCCTGCTGTTGTCGGCCGACTATCGCATCGGCGTAGACGGTCCGTTCAGCATTGGCCTGAACGAAGTGCAGATCGGCATGACCATGCACCACGCGGGCATCGAGATCGCCCGTGACCGCCTGAACAAAGTGGCGCTTCAGCGCTCGGTGGTCAATGGCGAGATGTTCAATCCACAAGGCGCCGTGGCTGCCGGTTTCCTGGATGTCGTGGTGTCGGCTGAAGAGCTGCAAGGCACGGCACTGGCGGCGGCTCGTCAGTTGAAGAAGATCAACATGACCGCGCACAAGAACACCAAGTTGAAAGTGCGCAAAGCACTGCTGGAGGCCCTGGACAACGCGATCATCCAGGACCAGGAGCATTTGGGTTAAGCCCGGATCGGCTGCAACGAAAAGCCCGACCGTCGTGTCGGGCTTTTTTGTACCTGTCCTGGTTAAACACCTGTAACCGCTCTAGACCGCATCTGACCCATTAGTCGGAAACATCAGCACAAACATCGGCTATCTCTCACTACTCTGGCAGCAATTGCCGAAAACAGTGCACATCCGTACACTGCGCCACCTTTTGTCCCGGTGGGGCCTGTAAATGCTGTTTTTGTTTCGTATGTCATTGATGGGCCTACATTTTATCGTGGCGGGTGTACTGGGTGTAATCCTCGGCCTGTGTCGGCCTTTCAACCCGGACAACAGCCGCCTGTGCGCACGCCTGTATGCGTGGCCGGCGATGTGTATTTTGCGTTTGCGGGTGAAGACCGACGTCGGGCCGTTGATGGATAAACCTGACAGTTGCGTGATCATCGCCAATCATCAGTCCAACTACGACCTGTTCGTGTTTGGCAACGTGGTGCCCCGCCGTACCGTGTGCATCGGCAAAAAGAGCCTGAAATGGGTGCCACTGTTCGGGCAGCTGTTCTGGCTGGCCGGCAATGTGCTGATCGACCGCGGCAATGCGCACAAGGCGCGCAAGTCGATGTTGACCACCACCCACACCCTGCAAAACAAAGACACCTCGATCTGGGTGTTCCCGGAAGGCACGCGCAACCTGGGTGAGGAGTTGCTGCCCTTCAAGAAAGGCGCCTTCCAGATGGCCATTGCCGCCGGGGTACCCATCGTGCCGGTGTGTGTCAGCAGCTACGTCAAACACATGCGATTGAACCGCTGGCGTAGCGGGAAAATCCTGATTCGCTCGTTGCCGGCGATTCCCACCGCCGGATTGAGCCTGGACGACATGCCCCTGCTGATTGCCCAGTGCCGCGAACAGATGCGTGAATGCATCGAGTCGATGGACCGGCAACTGCAAGCCGCCTGAACAAGAAAACCCGCCTGGTGCGGGTTTTCTTTTGCCTGTGAGACTTTACCGGCGAACTCGGCAGATTTAACTGACTCTCAAACCCTTGCGAGGCTAAGCTGATCGACACTGCCATTGCATTTGTTGCCAATTGAAAGCCGCCAAGAAGAAGTGAATCACCATCATGGGTAGAGTTGTTGCTGCGGCGGTTTATAGCGCCGGTAAGAAAGTCACCAATATCACCCTCGACGAAGGCGCAGCCTGGGCGGCAAAGCCCGGGCACTTTGTCTGGATCGGCCTGGAAGAGCCGAACGCCCAGGAACTGAGCAATCTGCAACGCCAGTTCAACCTGCACGAACTGGCGATTGAAGACGCCCTGGAAAAGCACAGCCGGCCGAAGCTGGAAACCTTCGGCGATGCGCTGTTCATCGTTACGTACTCGCCGATTCGTAATGAAGGCAAACTCGAATTCATCGAAACACATATCTTTGCGGGCAAGGGTTACATCATTACCGCACGCAACGGCCATTCGGCTTCCTACGCCTATGTCCGACAGCGCTGTGAGGCACGTCCGATTCTGCTGGAGCACGGAGAAGATTTCGTACTTTACGCCATCCTCGACTTCGTCATCGAAAACTACCAGCCAATGGGTGAAGCCATCCATGCTGAAATCGATGAGCTGGAACGCAACGTACTTTGCAGTGCGCTGAATGAGCATGACATTCAGAAACTTCATGGCTTGCGCCGGGATGTCTTGCGCCTGCGTCGTTACGCGGCGCCGATGGTGGAGATTGGCGAGGAACTGCAAAAGCTGAGCTTCCCGTTCATCGACAAGAACATGCGTCCGTACTTCCGCGATGTGCAGATCCATGTAACGCGGCAGATGGAAGACCTGACAACCCTGGCGGATATTGCCAGCCAGACGATTGAGGTCGGGGTGCTGCTGGAAGCCTCTCGCCAGAGCGTGGTGCAACGCAAGTTTGCGGCCTGGGCGGCGATTCTGGCCTTTCCGACGGCGGTGGCGGGGATCTACGGGATGAACTTCCAGAACATGCCGGAGTTGAGCTGGCACTACGGGTATTTCGGGGTGCTGGGGTTTATTACGCTGGGCTGCCTGGGGTTGTGGGCGAGCTTCAAAAAGTCCGGCTGGTTGTAGGCGCGAGCTCGCTCGCGAAAAACCTGAGAGCACCGTGGGCTGTCAGGTTTGGCGCGTTATCGTTCACGACCATCGCGAGCAGGGCTCGCTCCTACAGGTTTTAAACAGCGGCCGGCTTGTGCGCGACAAACCGCATCATCCACTCGGCAACCGTGGTGCCGTGGTGCTCCTGCTCCAGGCTCGCAATGCCTTTGGAGTAGATCTGCTGGCCCAGCGCATCCTGACGAATCTCCAGCAGGGCGCGGGAGTAGTCGTGGATGAACTCCGGATGCCCCTGGAAGCACAGCACCTGATCGTTGATGTGGTAGGCGGCATAGGGGCAGAAATCGCTGGAGGCGATGACCGTGGCGTTCTCCGGCAGCGACGTGACCTGATCCTGGTGGCTGATCAGCAGCGTCAGTTCTTCGCGTACAGGACTCATCCATGGCGCCTTGGCGGCCAGTTTGTAGTTGTGGGTGCCGACACCCCAGCCTTGAGTGGCGCGCTCGCTCTTGCCACCAAGCAGCAATGCCAGCAACTGATGACCGAAGCAGACACCGAGCAACTTGTCGCCACGCTCGTAGCGGGTCAACAGGTACTTCTTGAGGGTTTCGATCCACGGGTCGGTGCCGAAGGAATCGGCCTTGCTGCCCGTCACCAGGTAGGCATCGAATGTCAGGTCGTCGCTTGGGTATTCACCCTGCACCACGTTGTAGACGGTGAACTCGGCGGCAATCGGCTGCTGCGAAAACAGGTGTTTGAACATCTGCCCGTAGCCCTGATATTGGTCAACCAATTCCGGACGCAGGTGGTCGGTTTCCAGAATGCAGATGCGTAACGACATAAAAAATACCTGACACGTGATGGGAATAATGCACACCCCAGAGCCTGCCTTGAAACACTGTGACAAGGCAAGCCCCGAAATGTGTCATCGCGCCCTTAGAAGGCCTCCCCTTTCGCCGCTTTTTCCAGGAGCAGTGCAGGCGGCGCGAACCGTTCGCCATATTGCTTGGCCAGGTACTGGGCGCGGGCGACGAAGTCCTGTACGCCGTACTGGTTGATGAACTGCAGTGCACCGCCGGTCCAGGCGGCAAAACCGATGCCGAAGATCGAGCCGACGTTGGCGTCCGCCGTCGAGGTCAACACGCCCTCCTCCACACAACGCACGGTTTCGATGGCTTGCACGAACAGCAGGCGATCACGCACATCCACTGGCGAAATCTGCCCGTCGGCTTTCTCGAAGCGTTTTTTCAACTCCGGCCACAGGTGTTTCTGGCCGCCCAGCGGATACTCATAGAAACCGCCACCGGCCGCCTTGCCCGGACGCTTGAACTCATTGAGCAGCAAGTCGATGACGGCAAACGCAGGATGTTCTGTCAGCGGCTTGCCTTCTGCTTGCAGGTCCTTGGCCGTTTGCAGGCGGATATGGTTCATCAGGCTGAGGGAAACTTCATCAGAGATCGCCAGCGGCCCTACAGGCATGCCGGCCTTGCGTGCTTCAGTCTCGATCATCGCCGCGTTCACACCTTCACCCAGCATGGCAATGCCTTCGTTGGTGAAGGTGCCGAACACCCGCGACGTGAAGAAACCGCGGCTGTCATTGACCACAATCGGGGTTTTCCTGATTTGCAGGACGTAATCGAATCCGCGGGCCAGGGTTTCGTCGCTGGTGTTGGCACCCTTGATGATTTCCACCAGCGGCATTTTTTCCACGGGGCTGAAAAAGTGCAGGCCGATGAACTTGCTCTGATCGGGCACGGCGCACGCCAGGCCGCTGATCGGCAAGGTCGAGGTGTTGGACGCGATCACTGCGTCCGCGCCGACGACCTTCTGCGCGGCCAACGAGACTTTGGCCTTCAGGTCACGATCCTCGAACACCGCCTCGATGATCAGGTCGCAACCGGCCAGGTCAGCATCGTTTTCGCTGGTTTGAATGCGCGCCAGCACCGCGTCACGTTGCTCGACGCTCATTTGTCCGCGGGCGACTTTCTTGTCCAGCAGCGCTGCCGAATGCGCCTTGCCCTTCTGGGCTGCGGCGAGGTTGATGTCCTTGAGTACCACGTCGATACCCGCCGACGCGCTGACAAACGCAATACCGGCGCCCATCATCCCGGCGCCGAGCACGCCAACCTTGCGGGTGACATAAGGCGCAAAACCTTGCGGCCGCGAGCCGCCGGCGTTGATTTCGTTGAGCTGGAACCAGAACGTGCCTATCAGGTTTTTCGAGACCTGGCCGGTGGTCAGCTCGGTGAAGTAGCGGGTTTCGATCAGGTGCGCGGTGTCGAAATCCACCTGCGCGCCCTCCACCGCTGCGCAGAGGATTTTCTCCGGCGCGGGCATCGTGCCCTGGGTTTTGCTGCGCAGGATAGACGGGGCAATCGCCAGCATCTGCGCGACTTTCGGATTCGACGGTGTGCCGCCCGGAATCTGATAGCCCTTCACATCCCAGCGTTGTACCGCCACCGGGTTGGCGAGAATCCACGCCCGCGCCTTGGCCAGCAGATCTTCGCGGTCGGTTGCCAACGCGTCGATCAAGCCTGCCTGCAATGCCTGTTGCGGCCGCACCTTCTTGCCTTCCAGCAGGTACGGCAGGGCTTTTTCGATCCCGAGCATACGCACCATGCGCACCACGCCACCACCGCCCGGCAGCAGGCCGAGGGTGACTTCCGGCAGGCCGAGTTGCACCGCAGGATTATCCAGCGCCACCCGATGATGGCAGGCCAGGCAGATTTCCCAGCCGCCGCCGAGTGCCGCACCATTGATCGCCGCAACCACCGGTTTGCCGAGGGTTTCCAGGGTGCGCAACTGCCCCTTGAGGGTCAGCACCATGTCGTAGAAGGCTTTGGCTTCGGGCTTGCCGACCTTGATCAATTCATTGAGGTCGCCGCCGGCAAAGAAGGTTTTCTTGGCCGACGTGATGATCACGCCGGCGATGTTGTCCTTGTCGCCCACCAGGCGCGCGACGCAGTCGGCCATGGCCTCGCGGTACACCGCGTTCATGGTGTTGGCGCTCTGGTCCGGCAGGTCGATGGTCAGGACGACAATGTGGTCCTGATCTTTTTCGTAACGAATGGCTTCGCTCATAACGGGGTTCCTTGAAGTCCGGGCTCAGAGGCGTTCGATGATGGTGGCAATGCCCATGCCGCCGCCGACACACAGGGTCGCGAGGCCATAACGCAGGCGTCGGGCTTCCAGTTCATCCAGCAGCGTGCCGAGAATGGCGCAACCGGTGGCGCCCAGCGGGTGGCCCATGGCGATGGAACCGCCGTTGACATTGACCTTGTCCGGGTCGACCGCCATGTCCTTGATGAATTTCAACACCACCGAAGCGAATGCCTCGTTGACCTCGAACAGGTCAATGTCTTCGACCCGCAGCCCGGCCTTGGCCAACGCCTTGCGGGTCGCCGGCGCAGGGCCGGTGAGCATGATGGTCGGATCGGTACTGGTGACCGCCGTGGCGACGATCCGCGCCCGGGGCTGCAGCCCCAACTCCCGGCCCTTGGCTTCGGAGCCGATGAGCATCAGCGCCGCACCATCGACAATCCCGGAACTGTTGCCCGGGGTGTGAACATGATTGATCCGTTCGACATGGCTGTAGACCCGCAGCGCGGTGGCATCGAATCCCATCTGCCCCATCATCTCGAAACTCGGCTTGAGCTTGCCCAGGCCTTCCAGAGTCGATTCGGCGCGGATGAACTCATCGTGATCGAGCAGGATGATGCCGTTCTGGTCCTGCACCGGCACCAGCGACTTGTTGAACGAACCGTCGGCCCGCGCCCGCGCGGCCTTCTGCTGGGAATGCAGGGCGTAGGCATCGACGTCCTGACGGCTGAAGCCTTCAAGGGTGGCGATCAGATCGGCACCCACCCCTTGCGGAGTGAAATGGCTGTGCAGGTTGGTCGCCGGGTCCAGCGCCCAGGCGCCGCCATCGCTGCCCATCGGCACCCGTGACATCGACTCGACACCACCGACCACCACCAGATCCTCGAAGCCGGACCGCACTTTCATTGCGCCGAGGTTGACCGCCTCCAGCCCCGAAGCGCAGAAACGGTTGATTTGTACCCCCGCCACACTGACATCCCAATCCGCCACCTGGGCGGCGGTCTTGGCGATGTCAGAACCTTGATCGCCAATCGGCGTTACGCAGCCGAGCACCACGTCATCGACCTGGCTGGTGTCCAGCGCCGTGCGCTGCTGCAGCGCGCTGAGCAAACCGGCCACCAGATTCACCGGTTTGACACTGTGCAAGGCGCCGTCGGCCTTGCCTTTGCCACGGGGCGTGCGTAATGCGTCGAAAATCAATGCTTGGGTCATGACGTCCTCGAACCGCAGTGCAGGAGAGTAAAGGCAGAGTGCTCACTCTTGGCCCGAGCGGCGTTTGATTCAATGACCGCAGCGCTCACAGATGTTGACGCACACGCTCAGACGGACGGTCGTGAACGAGTGGATTAACCGTTTCAGGACACCAAGCTGTCTAGCCAACGGGCGGCAAAGAAGCTGGCAATAGGCCTCATACCTTTTTTAAAGCGAATCGTGACAACACCATACGAAATGGATCTAAACCAAGCGCTGCGCGGGCTCTAAGGTGAACTTGTACGAAGTTGTCGTCGGGTTTTGCCGAGGCGCTCGTCACTGCAGGAAGTGCAACGCGCTGCCATCATGGAGATATGCAGGCAGGCATCAGGAAATAACAATAAAGGCGGTCAAGCCATGTTCAAACAATCGAAAGTACGTCAAGCCGGGCTCATCCTTTTTGCCACCACGCTGTTGTTGATATTGCCGAACCTGACCAAGGTCATCGGCTAGTCGCGTCTAAAAGATACGGCGTCACAGTTTTTGAATTGCCACTATCAAAATGTGACTGGCCCGCTACCCGGGCCAGCGTGGCTGTGCCACCCTTCATGGCACTTCCACGACATGGACGGCGATCACTTTGAAAATGCTCATTCTGCTCGGGGCCCTGCTATTCGGCTCGCCCCTTTTGGCCGCACAGCTGAATCTGGAGCTGGGCGCGAACAGTCGCACCTGGCAGACGGAGGAATTGCTCAAGCATCCTCAGGTGCAAACCATCACCATCAGCAACGACGTTTCCTACAAACGGGACATGAGCTACCGCGCCGTGCCTCTCTCCGCCCTGCTGACCGGCATCAAGCCTGACGACCACTTGCAAGCCGTGGCCCTGGATGGCTTTGCCGCCGAAATGGCCGCGGCGCCGTTGCTCAGTACCCAAGGGGCACGGGCCTGGCTGGCGATTGAAGACCCGGCCGAACCGTGGCCAGCACTATCGGAAGACAAGCCGGGTGCCGGGCCGTTCTACCTGGTCTGGACCGATCCGCAGGCCGGCAACATCAGCCCCGAGCAATGGCCGTTCCAGGTCGCGAGCATCAAGCGCCTGGCGCCTGTGGCCGAGCGCTTCCCTGCCCTGCTGCCCGATCCGGCCTTGAAGGCCGATGATCCGGTGAACAAGGGTTTTGCGTTGTTCCAGAAGAACTGCCTGGCGTGCCATCGACTCAATGGTGCCGGGGATGCGCAGTTCGGGCCGGACCTGAATATTCCATACAACCCGACCGAGTACTTCGGCGCGGACTTCCTCAAGCGCTACATTCGCGATCCACAGAGTTTGCGCCAATGGCCGCAGGCGAAGATGCCCGGTTTCTCGGCCGAGGTGTTGCCGGATGGGGATCTGGGGATGCTGGTGGGGTATTTGCAACATATGGTCGGGCGCAAGATCAAGCCCTGACTCGCACGCACTGTAGGAGCTGCCGAAGGCTGCGATCTTTTGATTTTGCTTTTTAAAAGACAACGTCAAAAGATCGCAGCCTTCGGCAGCTCCTACAAAGGGCGATCCGCGGTATTACTGTTGTTGCACCGAAATCACCGGCGCGGGCGTCGGTGAGACCAGCACCTTGGCATGCATCTGCTCACACCCGCCGCCCCGGCGCATTCCGCGTACCGGGCAGGCATCCAGGTAATCCAGGCCCACCGCCAGTTTCAGGTGACGTTCCGGCCGGGCCAGTTCGTTGGTCACGTCGAAGCTGTACCAGGCGTCATCCAGCCAGGCTTCGGCCCAGGCGTGGCTGGCCAAGTGTTCGCTGCTTTCGCTGTACAGATAGCCCGACACATAACGCGCAGGAATGCCCAGGCTGCGGGTGCAGGCAAGAAACGCATGGGTATGGTCCTGACACACGCCGGAGCGTCCGGCAAAGGCCTGGGCCGCGCTGGTGTCCACTTCCGTGGAACCCGGCGTGTAGGTCATATGCTGGTTGAGCCCATGCATCAGATCGATCAACGCCGTGCGGTCGCGGCGCTGCTTGCACGCCTTCTCGGCGAACGCACGCAGGGCGGCGTCGGCTTCAGTCAACCGGGTGAAGCGCAGAAACGGCAGTGCCGATTGGCTTTCGTGTTCGGCCTCACGCCATTCATCGATATCGACCTGGCCGCGGGCACCGATGATGATCGCCTCGTGGGGCTCGTCCATGGTCAGCACATGCAGGATGTTGCCGAACGGATCGAGTTGCGCCCGCACCGGACGCGGCAGGTCGAGCTGCCAGCTGAGCACGTGCTGGCGCTCGCTGTCGTGGGGCGTCAGCCGCAGGTACTGGATGCTCGCCCGCACCTTGTCTTCGTAGTGATAGGTGGTCTCGTGGCTAATGGAAAGTCTCATGCGGCCTCCAGATAAGAACTGTGAATCGCGTTACCCAACTGGCGCACCAGCGGGATGAACTCGGTCAGCCAGGCGTGCAGGCCTTCTTCGAGAATTTCATGGATGCCGGTGTAGCGCAGGCGCGCGTCCATTTCTGCCGCCTGGCGCTGCGCCGGACGACCGTTGGCCCCCGGCAATTGCGCGAGGATCTGGTCGATTTCTTCGGTGCAGGCGCGCAGGGAACGCGGTACATCGGCGCGCAGCAACAGCAATTCGGCAACATGGCGGGCGCCAGGGGCGTCGCGGTAGATTTCCGTGTAGGCCTCGAACGATGACAACGCCCGCAACAACGCGCTCCACTGGTAATACGCGTGAGCGGTGCCATCGCTGACCGCTTCGGCCTGGTCGCCGGCCATCTCGTAGCGGGCATCGAGCAGGCGCAAGGTGTTGTCCGCCCGCTCGATGAAGGTCCCCAGACGAATGAAGCGAAACGCATCGTTACGCATGATGGTGCCGTAGGACGCGCCCCGGAACAGGTGGGAACGTTCCTTGATCCACTCGCAGAATCGGCTCATGCCGTAGCGACTGAGGCCCTGTTCGGCGATGCCGCGAATTTCCAGCCAGGTGGCGTTGATGTTTTCCCACATGTCGGCGGTGATGCGCCCACGCACCGCATGGGCGCTGGCCCGTGCGGCGCCGAGGCAGCTATAGATGCTCGCCGGGTTGGCCGCATCCAGGGCAAAGAAATGCAGCAGCCGTTCGGCATGCAGTTCGCCATGGCGCTCCAGGTAATCGTCCAGGGTGCCGGTGATCAACAGCGGCATGGCCAGTTCGTGCAAACCGTCGCCACGGCCGTCTTGCGGCATCAGCGACAGCGAATAGCTGATGTCGAGCATCCGTGCGAGGTTTTCCGCCCGCTCCAGATAACGCGACATCCAATACAAATCCGAGGCAGTTCTACTTAACATGGCAGGCTTCCTTTAATCCTCGACCACCCAGGTGTCCTTGGTTCCGCCACCCTGGGAGGAGTTGACCACCAGGGAGCCTTCGCGCAGGGCGACACGGGTCAAACCGCCGGGCACCACCCGGGTCTCACGCCCCGACAGGACAAACGGCCGCAAGTCAATGTGGCGTGGTGCGATACCGTTTTCGACAAAGGTCGGACAGGTCGACAGCGACAGCGTCGGTTGTGCGATATAGGCATGAGGCTTGGCGATGATCCGCGCGCGGAAGGCTTCGATTTCCGCCGCCGTCGCCGCCGGCCCCACCAGCATTCCATAACCGCCGGAGCCCTGGGTTTCCTTGACCACCAGTTCTGGAAGATTGGCCAGCACATGGGAAAGTTCAGACGGATTCCGGCACTGCCAGGTCGGCACGTTCTTCAGGATCGGCTCTTCATCGAGGTAGAAACGGATCATGTCGGTCACGAACGGATACACCGATTTGTCGTCCGCCACCCCCGTGCCGATGGCATTGGCCAACACCACGTTGCCGGAACGGTAGGACGACAGCAGCCCCGGCACGCCGAGCATCGATTCCGGGTTGAAGGCCAGCGGATCGAGGAAGGCGTCGTCGAGGCGACGATAAATCACGTCGACCGCTTTCGGCCCATCGGTGGTGCGCATGAAGACCTTGTCGTCACGCACGAACAGGTCCGCGCCTTCCACCAGTTCCACACCCATTTCCCGCGCCAGAAACGCATGCTCGAAGAACGCACTGTTGAAGCGTCCCGGTGTCAGCACCACCACGCTGGGGTTGTCGATGGGGCTTGAGCTTTTCAGGGTATCGAGCAACAGGTTCGGGTAGTGGTCGATGGGGGCGATGCGTTGCGCCGCGAACAGTTCGGGGAACAGGCGCATCATCATCTTGCGGTCTTCGAGCATGTAGCTGACGCCGCTCGGTGTGCGCAGATTGTCTTCGAGCACGTAATACGTGCCGTCGCCGTCGCGCACCAGGTCGACGCCGGAGATGTGCGAGTAGATATCGCGGTGCAGGTCCAGCCCCTGCATCGCCAACTGGTACTGCTCGTTGGCCAGCACCTGCTCGGCCGGAATGATGCCGGCCTTGATGATGCGTTGCTCGTGATACAGGTCGGCGAGGAACATGTTCAACGCCTTGACCCGCTGGATGCACCCGCGCTCGACGACCCGCCATTCACTGGCGGGGATACTGCGGGGGATGGTGTCGAAGGGGATCAGGCGCTCTGTGCCCTGCTCGTCCCCGTAGAGCGTGAAGGTAATCCCGGCGCGATGAAACAGCAGATCGGCCTCGCGTCGCCGTTGTGCCAGAAGCTCGTCAGGCGTCTCGGCCAGCCAACGGGCAAACTCCCGATAATGCGGGCGGACCTGGCCGCCGGCATCGTACATCTCATCAAAATAGGTGCGGATCATGCCGTACTCCTTGTCACTCGGACGTCCAGACCTTCGCAAGGCCCGTGCCAGCGGCATAAACGCTTTGATATCAATCAGTTGGATAATCAATGCGCAAGTACCGCACCATTCCTGTGCGGCAAATGCTCCAATCTGATCGCCCCCGCTTCATTGCAAGGCGTGGCTATCGCCTATCACCAGCATAGCCAGAGATGATTTCACTGCCCGGTAACGGGTGCGGATAATCTAGGCATTCGCTGAAAAGCACACCGAACTTCCCTTTTAGCCGCCTGCTCAGGCGGCTTTTTTTGCCGTCTTGAAACAAGATCAAAAGATCGCAGCCTTCGGCAGCTCCTACAGGGTGTGTGCGATCTTTTGATCTTCAACATCCAAAAACGAAAACGGCCAACCCGAAGGTCAGCCGTCAATGCCGGTTGTCACTGTTCATAAGCTTATGCGAGTCGCCCTCGTACCTCCTGTTTCACACCCCAGCCTTCGATGATGCCGCCCAACGGCTCGACAACCGCTTCGAAACCCTGTTCGAAGTCGCCGATATCGTCGTAGGTGGCATACATGACTTTGCACAACTCCAGCGCCCAGGCGCCATCGTCGCGCACACTGACTTGCGCATCCAGGGATTCACCACGGTGGAAATGACCTGCCGCCCTGCGTGCCCGCTCCTCATCCGGGAAAATGGCGTAGAACTCGATGGGATGAAACCGCGAAAAGTCAAAACCGCCTTCTTTCATGCGGCGCAACACGCTGCTGCTGATGTCTTCTTGATAGGCTGTGCTCATGAAACGTCCTCCTCAAAACGATGGATAGACTTTCCGTACTCCCTCACCCGCAACCGAACAGCGCGAGCGACGGCAACCGATGTGCCGGCGGGAAACAAGCATGGAGCTGACAAGACCAGACCTTAGCGATTCATTCGCTGATCTCGCTTGCAGAGTAGCCTCAAGATAGAGCCTCTGCCAAGGCCTGGATGTGAATGCGACAGGTGTCGTTCAGATTGGAGTAATGCCGAGGATTTCAATGCTGTTCTGGGACTTGAGCTCTTTGACACTCGCATCGGCGGTCCGCCCTTCCAGATCGTTCAGATCCAGTTCGGCAGCGACAGGAAGAAGCCGTTCCTTGATGAGCTTGGCGGCACGCTCGTTGTCCGGGCGCTCGGTGCACTCGAAGACTTCGTCGGTAGTTTCGCCATGATCATCCACGAAAGTGATTTTCCACTTTTGCATTGATGCCTCCTCGATAAAACCCATGGATGGGCTTACACATATCTGGACTTTGACAACGAGTGATCGTTCAAACGGATTACAGCGGCTTGCGTAGGAGCTGCCGCAGGCTGCGATCTCTTGATCTTGATCTTTAAAAAGCCAGGTCAAAAGATCGCAGCCTGCGGCAGCTCCTACAGGGCAGCGCTTTAGTCGTTGCTTGGCTTGTTCACTGCCTGCAACACGTATTGCGGCAGGGCGAAAGCGCCGATGTGGATTTCAGAATTGTAGTAGCGGGTGACGATGCCGCTGCCCGTGAAACGCTGTTGCAGGGTTTCGCGGGACAACTTGCGATAAGCGGTATCGGTCGCGCCCCAGGCGAAGGTCATCGAGCCGCCGATGTAGGTCGGCACAGCGGCCTGGTAGAAGTGCCAGTCCGGGAACAGGCTGCGCAGGCGACCGGCGGTGGTCTTCACTTCTTCGATCTGCATGAACGGCGTGCCGTTCTGGGTCACCAGGATGCCGCCTTCATTCAGGCAGCGGTGGCAAGCCTGGTAAAAGTTTTCCGAGAACAGCACTTCGCCCGGCCCGATCGGGTCAGTGGAGTCGGAAATGATCACGTCGAACTTTTCAGTGGTGGTGGCGACGAAACGCATGCCGTCGTCGATCACCAGGTTCAGGCGTGGATCATCGAATGCACCCTTGGAGTGATTCGGCAGGAACTCCTTGCACATGTCGACCACGGTGCCGTCGATCTCGACCATGGTGATGTGCTCGACACTGCGGTGCTTGGCCACTTCACGCAACATGCCGCCGTCGCCGCCGCCGATGATCAGCACGCGCTTGGCGGTGCCATGGGCGAGGATCGGCACGTGGGTCAACATTTCGTGATAGATGAATTCGTCGGCTTCGGTGGTCTGGATCACGCCGTCCAGCGCCATCACGCGGCCCATGCGCGGGTTCTCGAAGATCACCAGGTGCTGGTGTTCGGTGCGCACTTCGTGCAGCAGTTTTTCCATGCGAAAACGCTGGCCGTAGCCTTCGTAGAGGGTTTCCAGGTAGTCGCTGGTCGGGATGTTGCTCATGGGAAGTGCTCCGATGAATGCGGGTGGCAACGGACGGTTACCCGCCCATGATGGCCATTCGTTCGTCTCGAATGACCGGGAAAGGCGCGCATTCTACGTCGCGGAACATGACAGGTCGAACCTTCGTCATCGAAGTACCCACAGAACATTGTGGGAGCGAGCCTGCTCGCGAAGCGGACGATGCGGTGTTCAGTTGCTCCGCGTCATCGTTCTTCGCGAGCAGGCTCGCTCCCACAGGTACAGTGTCGCTTGTTCAGGCCCGTACATTGCCCCGCGGCCCAGCGATGGCCCAGATGATCAGCCCCAACACCGGCAACAGTGCGATCAACAGTACCCAGAGGACTTTCATCCCGGTCTCGGCGCTGCTTTTGAATACGTTGATGATGGCCCAGATGTCCAGGGCAAAAATGATCAAGGCAACCAGGCTGTTGAACGTGGAACCCATGGTGACGCTCCTGAAGAGTGATTTGCCCTCTTAGGATAGACGGTCGTCGCGAGGGTTCCCTTTGATTTGACAGTATTTGGCTATCAGACGTGGATCGCCACCTTCAGGGCTTCCAGGGAGGGCGCGGCTGCGATGCCGGCTTCTGCGCACAATTCCAGCACGCTGGGAACGTCATTGCCGTACACCAGCACCACCTGCAATTCGTCATCGAGCAACTGGCTGAAGTTCATCAGCGTGTAGCCGCCGTTTTCCTTGTTCAGGCTGCTCATTTGCACTTGGATGCGGTTGAGCGCGGTCAAGGCTTCGGTCTTGGCCAGTTGCTTGGGCTTGAGATTGAACTCCACGCCCGGGCCGAACGAGGCGACGATCTGCGCGAACAGGTCCATGTAGGTGTCAGCCTGGAACAGCACCGTTTCCGGCAGGCTGCCGACCACCACCCATTCACCCAACGGGATCGGGAAGGTTTCGTCGTAGTTGATGTCCGGATTGGCGCTCAGAAAAACCTGCGGATCGGCGTAGGCCTGGGCCGCTTCCTCGGCGACCTTGAGGATTTCGTCTTCGCCCATGCACCCGGAGCTGATTTTGTTGATGAGTTCGACGAGTGCGGCTTTCATGGGGAGGATCCTGTAGCGAGGGGGATTTTGAGGGCGCGAAGGATACCGCAAGGATAGTTTCGATTGTCCAAAAAAGATCGCAGCCTTCGGCAGCTCCTACAGGTCCACGCGGTTCAAATGTAGGAGCTGCCGAAGGCTGCGATCTTTTCAAACAATCAGCCAACCAGTTTCTGCAACTGCGCAACCGTATCGGCAGCCCCCATGGTCCTGGCAGCCTCCAGTGCAGTGATGCCATTGGCGTCCTTGGCATTCGGGTCGGCACCCTTGCTGATCAGGTAATCGACCACTTCGACGCGGTTGAACATCGCCGCCATCATCAGCGCCGTGCGGCCATCGAAGGACGAGCCTTCAACCTGCGCGCCGCCCTCGACCAAAGCCTTGATCACCGCCAGGTCGCCCTTGAAGGCGGCGCCGGCAATCGGGCTCTGGCCGTTGTCGTTGCGGATCTCCGGGTCGGCCTTGTGCTCCAGCAGGACTTTTACCGTGTCCACATGACCGTGGTACGCGGCCAGCATCAGCAAGGTATCGCCCTTGTGGTTACGCAGGTTCGGCGGCAAACCCTTGGTCAGCAGCGCGGCCATCATCGCCGCATCGCCCTCCCGTGCCTTGTTGAATACCTGCTCGGCAAATTCGGCGGCTTCTTCGGGGGTCATCTGGCGGCTTTTGTCTGACATTGGGCACTCCCTTTTCTGTCATTCGTAAAAGCCGACAGTTTCCCGAGCGGTCCCGGCACTGTCACTTGTTTTTTCTCATGGGCGGCCATAGCCAGATTCAATAGCGGTACTTGCCGCCGTGAATGTCAGACAACAATTGCTCCGTGACCTGCACGTAAGTCTGGGTTCCCGGCAGCCAGGCATAGATCGGGTCATCACCGGTCCTACCCGGGTCGAAGGCTTCGTCCTTGAGCCGGGTCTTCTGATACTTGAACGTCCCGGTGGTCTCCATTTTCACTTTCACCCGCAGGAACAACGGCACCGCATAGGCCGGCATTTGCTCGCGGGCAAAGGCCAGCAGTTCGCTGAAGTCCAGGGTGGCCAGGGATTCGGCGGGCGTGATCGCCGCCATCCCGGCCCGGCCATTGGTGTTGCGGATTTCCACGCCGTAGGCCACGGCTTCGGAAATATGCGGGTGTTGCAGGAGGATGTTCTCGACCTCCGTGGTCGACACGTTTTCACCCTTCCAGCGGTAGGTGTCGCCCAGGCGGTCGACAAACTGCGCATGACCAAAGCCGATGTTGCGCAACAGGTCGCCGGTGTTGAAGTAGCGGTCACCCTTTTCGAACACATCCTCAAGCACGACCTTGGCGGTTTTCTGCGGGTCGGTGTAGCCGTCCAGCGGAGCCTTGTCGTCGATTTTTGCCAGCAACAGCCCTTGTTCGCCCTTGGCGACCTTGCGCATCAAGCCATTGGCTTCACGAATCGGCGCGCCGCTGTCGTGGTCATAGGCGACCAGTTCCCAGGACATCAGGGAAAACCCGATGGTGTTGTCGAAATTGAGAATGTTGGTGAACCCGATATTGCCGTCGCTG
Organism: Pseudomonas laurylsulfatiphila; assembly: GCF_002934665.1. Lineage (GTDB taxonomy): Bacteria > Pseudomonadota > Gammaproteobacteria > Pseudomonadales > Pseudomonadaceae > Aquipseudomonas > Aquipseudomonas laurylsulfatiphila. Next base: position 527,042 of record NZ_NIRS01000004.1, read on the forward strand.
GCGGCATAGAGTTCGCAAATGTGATTCACCGCAAAGCGGGTCTTGAACTCGTTCCAGGCGCCGGGGCGCAGGCCGTTGCCGATCATCTTCTTCACATCGTGCCGGCTGTCGTTAGCGCTCGGTGGTTGATCGACCAGGTAGCGGCACAGTTCGCCGACATAACCGATGGTGGTTGCCTGGTATTTGCGTACGTCGCTCCAGAATTGACTGGCGCTGAATTTGCGGCGGATGGCGAACCCGCTGGCACCACTGACGGCCGAGCCCCAGCACACGCAAAGGCCGGTGGCGTGGTACAGCGGCAAGGTGCAATAGACGACATCCTCCGGGCGCATGTCCAGCGCGATCATGCCGAAGCTCGCGGAGCTGCGCATCCAGCGGCCATGCTTGAACACTCCGGCCTTGGGCAGCCCCGTGGTGCCCGAGGTGTAGATATAAAAGCAGGGATCGTCGAAGAAAATCTGCCGGCTGCTGGCCGGGTTGTCGCAGGCGTCGTCGAGGCTTACGGTCATCAGGTTGATGAACCCTTCAGGCGCGATACCCGGTTGGCGAGAGGTGTCCTGATCGGCGACGAACCAGGTTCGCGCAGGCTGGATCGACACCCGATCCCGTATTGCCTGGTAAGCCGGGACCAGTTCCTCACCGACAATGATCGCCACCGGCGCCACCAGATTCACACTGTGCACCAGGGTGTCGCGGGTCTGCGAGGTATTGAGCAAGGCACTGATCGCGCCGACCTTGGCCATCGCCAGAATCGTCACCAGCAGTTCCGGGCGGTTCTCGATGAAGACCGCCACCACGTCACCCTTGCCGATACCTTGGCCGATCAGGTGATGGGCGATGCGGTTGGCCCACTGGTTGACCTCGGAGTAACTGAGCGTGACGTCGTCCTGCAGCAGCGCCGGGCCATCCGGGTTGCGCAATGTGGCTTGCTCGAAACTCCAGCCCAAACCACACGCCTGGGTCGGGTCCTTGACGTTGGCGACCTTCATGCCCTTGACCACCCGGGGGATGGCCTTGGCGATGGAAGGCAGCTTGCGGAGCATCATGCCCCAGGTAATCGTGTCGTTCGACGTGCGGCTCATGATGCTCCCGTTCGCTGTATTTTTATTGTCGGGCGGCGATGTCTGAGGCCGAAAATACGTCAACGGTTCTTGAGCTGTACACGCGGTTTTTGAAATGTTTTGTATCTGCGATCTTGATCGGCGATCGATAGGTTGCCCGGCGTGAACCCTGCCTTGAGCAATGGTTCCATCGAATCGCCGAGCGACCTCGCAAAATGCAGGATGCACGATGGCCATTCATGCAGATTGCACGAATGCAAAAAACATCAAAAAAAGTAAGTCATTGATTTTTATTGATATTTGCCAAGTAAAAACACTGGCACAAAGGCTGCAACGGTCTCTCCACGCCATTCAAGTCATCACGGAGCTGAACGACATGAGCCTGATTCAGGAAAAATTTACGTCCCTGTTCTCCAACTACACAGTCACCACCCAGGCCCGTCCTGATGGCGGGATCCTGCTGACACTGAGCGGCGGCGAAGGCAAAGTGTTCAAACGCTCGATTTCCTACCAGCAATTGCACAATGGCGACCAACTGACGTGGGTCATCAGTGCGATTCGCCGCGACCTCGCCGAACAAGCCAGTGAGTTGCCGCAGATTTCCTTGCTGCAAAGCCAGCAACGGTTTGCCTTGCCGACTTATCACTCGCTGTAAAAGGGTAAAAAAACCTGTGGGAGCGAGCCTGCTCGCGAAGACGGAGTGTCAGCCAACATCAATGTTGAATGACAGATCGCCATCGCGAGCAGGCTCGCTCCCAAAGGGGGTTGTGGCGTTTAGAAAATAGCGGGATCGATCCGCGCAAAGCTGTCCACAGTGATATGCGCCGCCAGTTCCCCGCCCTCGCGAGCCAGGCCGCAAGTGGCCATCCCCGCTGTACGCGCCGCATCCAACTCCTCGACGATGTCAGACAGAAACAGAATCTGCCCCGCCTTGATGTGGATCGCCTGGGTGATGTTGACGTAGGACTGCGCCTCGCGCTTGGGGCCCGAAGTGGTATCGAAGTAGCCGCTGAACAGCGGCGTCAGGTCCCCCGCCACCGAGCAGCCAAAGATCAACCGCTGGGCCTGGATCGAACCGGACGAGTAAACAAACAGTTGAAAGCCATCCTGATGCCAGCGCTTGAGCGCTTCAACGGCGTCCGGGTACACGTGGCCCTGCAACTGCCCGGCCTGATAGCCCTGCTCCCAGACCATGCCCTGCAACGCTTTCAACGGCGTGGCCTTGCGGTCTTCGGCAATCCAGCCCAACAGGATCTCGACGACCCGTTCAACGTCGGCGTCCGGCTCATTGCTCTCGCGGCGTACGGCGGCCAGTTGTTCGGCCACGTCAGCGCGCCCGGCCTGCTCTCGAACAAACGCCGGCAGGTGCTTGGCGGCATAGGGAAACAGCACGTCGAAGACAAAACTCACCGCGCTGGTGGTGCCTTCGATGTCGGTGAGAATCGCTTTGATCGGCATCGACTCAGTCCTCCAGACGCGGGAATTGGCTGGCGATGTCTTCACCGGTGAAATTGGCCACCCAGCCTTCCGGGTTGTTGAACAGGCGGATCGCAATGAAATGCGGGTGCTCGCCCATGTCGAACCAGTGTTTGGTACCGGCCGGCACCGAGATCAGATCGTTCTTCTCGCACAGCACGGCGTAGACGTAATCGTCGATGTGCAGGGTAAACAGGCCACGGCCGGCGACGAAAAATCGCACTTCGTCTTCGCCATGGCGGTGTTCGTTGAGGAACTTGGCGCGCAGTTCGGCTTTTTGCGGGTGATCGCTGTTGAGGCTGATCACATCGACAGTGATGTAACCGCGCTCGGTCATCAGCTGGTCGATTTGCGCTTGATAGGCGGCAATCACTTCTTCCTGAGTGGCGCCCGGCTGAAGCCTGGTGGCGGCTTGCCAACGGTCGAAGCGCACGCCTTGTTCAGCCAGGGTCGAGGCGATGTCTTCGAAATGGGTCAGCACCTTGTTGGGGATTTCAGGGCTGGAGACGTGATAAACGGACAGGCTGCTCATCAGGGCAACTCCTTAACGGTTCATGCTTTAACGTTCAAGAGCGAGCGCATCTTCAACTCGCACTCGAACAAAAATTCAAAGGCCTCGATCTGCCGCAGGGCATCGCTCATGCGCGCGCCCCAGGTGTACAGGCCATGGCCGCGGATCAGGTAACCGACGCAATCGGGATGGGCGTCCAGCCAAGGCTGCACTTTGGCGGCCAGGCGCGCAATGTCCTGGTCATTGTCGAAAATCGGCACGCGCACCCGGGACTCGTGGGTCGTCACACCGCTGAAGGCTTTTTGCAGTTCGTAGTCTTCGAATTCGATGAAGTCTTGCGGCGTCAGGCGTGACAGCACGGTGGCATTCACCGAATGGGTGTGCAGCACCGCGCCGATCTCGGGCCGCCAGCTGTAGAGCTGAGTGTGCAGCAGAGTTTCGGCGGACGGCTTCTTGCCCGGCTCCAGGCTATTGCCTGACAGGTCGGTGGCCAGCACATCGTCCATGCCCAACTGGCCCTTGTGCTTGCCGGAGACGGTCAGCAAGGCTTCGGTCGGCGACAGACGGGTCGAGTAATTGCTGCTGGTGGCCGGCGACCAACCGCGGCCATAGAGAAAACGCCCGGCGTCGATGATTTCCTGGGCGAGGTGTTCACGGGTAAGGCTCATGGCCTGTCCTCTTGCATACATGTGGCAATGATAACGGCAGCTGCGAGCGCTGCGAGGCTGGCAATACTAAAGGTCAATGCGGCGCCAAGGGCGTTCCAGCTGTAACCGGCGTACAACGCGCCCATTGCGCCACCCGTGCCGGCCAGGGCGGCGTACAGTGCCTGCCCCTGACCTTGCTGGCGCGCACCGAAGCTACGTTGCACGAATTGAATGGCAGCGGCGTGAAAGCTGCCGAATGTCGCCGCGTGCAACACCTGGGCAAACAACAGCACCCAAAGAAACTCCGCCAGCGAACCCAGCAACAGCCAGCGCAACGCCGCCAGCAGAAAGCTGGCCATCAGCACCCGGCGCAGCGAGACGCGCGCGAGTATCCGGCTCATGGCCAGAAACATCAGCACTTCGGCGACTACGCCGACCGCCCAGAGCATGCCGATCACACCGCGGCTGTAACCCAGCCGCTCGAGGTGCAGGGTCAGAAACGTGTAGTAAGGCCCATGGCTCATCTGCATCAGCGCCACGCAGACGTAAAACGCCAATACACCGGGGCTGCGCAGTTGCTTGAGAAATCCGTCCCCCGCCACCCGGTTGCCCGGTGTCGGTTGGGCATTGGGCACCCACAGGCTGCTGAGCACGATGCCGGCCAGGATCAGCACCAGCGCCGCGGGGTAGATGTCGAGGCTCAGCCATTCGAACAGCCTGCCCAGCGCGACCACGGTGATGATGAAACCGATCGATCCCCACAGGCGAATCTGGCTGTAGCGCGAGGTCTGCCCCTGCAGGTGCGCCAGGGTGATGACTTCGAACTGCGGCAACACCGCGTGCCAGAAGAACGCATGCAAGGCCATGACCATCGCCAGCCAGGCGTAGGTCTTGCTGACGAAAATCAGCGAGAAGGTCAGCAGCGTGCACACCGCGCCAAAACGCACGATGGCCAGCCGCCGCCCCGTGAAGTCGCCCAGCCAGCCCCAGATGTTCGGCGCCACGCAGCGCATCAGCATCGGGATCGCCACCAGCTCGCCGATGCGCGCGGCGCTGAATCCCAGGTGATCGAAATACAGCGCCAGAAACGGCGCTGTCGAACCGAGCAAGGCGAAATAGAACAGATAGAAACTGGAGAGCCGCCAGTACGGGAGCGCCGCAGTCGCCATCAGACGGCTGCGACCAGGAGGTCAGCCATTTACAGCTGACCCAGCACCGGCGTGCTCACACGCACATCGGCGTTCTGCCCACGGTGACGCAGCAGATGATCCATCAGCACGATGGCCATCATCGCCTCGGCGATCGGCGTGGCACGGATACCCACGCACGGGTCGTGACGGCCCTTGGTGATCACTTCCACCGGGTTGCCATGGATGTCGATGGAACGGCCCGGCGTGGTGATGCTCGACGTCGGCTTCAGCGCCAGGTGCGCAACGATAGGCTGGCCGGAGGAAATGCCGCCGAGAATGCCGCCGGCATTGTTGCTGAGGAAACCTTGCGGGGTCATTTCATCGCGATGCTCGGTGCCGCGCTGGGCGACGCTGGCGAAACCGGCGCCGATTTCCACGCCTTTGACCGCGTTGATGCTCATCAGCGCATGGGCCAGTTCGGCATCGAGACGGTCGAAGATCGGCTCGCCCAGACCTGGCATCACACCTTCGGCCACCACGGTGATTTTCGCGCCGACCGAATCCTGGTCGCGGCGCAACTGGTCCATGTAGGCTTCCAGTTCCGGCACTTTGTCCGGATCCGGGCTGAAGAAGGCGTTCTGCTCGACCGATTCCCAGGTCTTGAACGGGATTTCAATCGGCCCGAGCTGGCTCATGTAGCCGCGAATCACGATGCCCTGGCTGGCCAGGTATTTTTTCGCAATCGCACCGGCCGCAACGCGCATTGCGGTTTCACGGGCCGAGCTGCGACCGCCACCGCGGTAGTCGCGCTCACCGTACTTGTGGTGGTAGGTGTAGTCGGCGTGGGCCGGGCGGAACAGGTCCTTGATCGCCGAGTAGTCCTTGGACTTCTGGTCCGTGTTGCGGATCAACAGGCCGATGGCGCAACCGGTGGTGCGACCTTCGAACACGCCAGAGAGGATTTCGACTTCGTCGGCTTCCTGGCGCTGGGTGGTGTGGCGGCTGGTGCCGGGCTTGCGGCGGTCCAGGTCACGCTGCAGATCCTCCAGGGATATCTCCAGGCCCGGCGGGCAGCCATCGACAATGGCGACCAACGCCGGGCCATGGCTTTCGCCCGCGGTGGTGACAGTGAACAGCTTGCCGTAGGTATTGCCGGACATGCAGGACGCTCCGTGAAATGAACCTGAATACGTAATGCGCGCCAGTATACGCAGGCTACCCAAGTAGTTCATCCTCGAACCTTATGGGTGCCTGTGAGTCCAACCGGCATCTTCTTGATGATGGCGTGATGATGCTGCGAGTTCTAGCCTTGAGCCTTACCCTGATTTCCGGCTTCGCCCAGGCGACTGTCCTGCAACGGCCGATCACGTTGGACACCGGCACCGGCGAGCTTTTCGGCTCTTTGCTGCTGCCCAAGTCCGACAACCCGGTCCCCGTTGTCCTGATCATTTCCGGCTCCGGCCCTACGGATCGCGACGGCAACAACCCTGACGGCGGGCGTAACGACAGTCTCAAACGCCTGGCCTGGGTGCTGGCCAAACACAACATCGCCAGCGTGCGTTACGACAAGCGCGGTGTTGCAGCAAGCCTGGCCGCGACGCCGGACGAGCGCAATCTGACGGTCGACGCCTACGTTTCCGACGCCGAGGCCTGGGGCCAGAAACTCAAGACTGATCCGCGCTTCGGCAAACTGATCGTGCTCGGACACAGCGAAGGCGCCTTGATCGCCAGCCTGGCCGCGCCAACCATCGACGCCGATGCGGTGATTTCCGTCTCGGGTAGCGCGAGGCCGGTCGATCAGGTGATCCGCCAGCAACTGGGCAATCGCCTGCCACCGCCGTTGTTGCTGCGCAGTAATCAGCTGCTCGACAGCCTCAAGGCCGGGAAGCCCGACGACAATGTGCCGCCACCCTTGCAGGCCATTTTCCGTCCGAGCGTGCAGCCGTACCTGATTTCCCTGTTCCGCCAGGACCCGGCTGCTGCGTTTGGCCAGTTGAAGATGCCAGCGCTGATCATCCAGGGCAGCAACGACATCCAGGTCGGCGTCAATGACGCCAGGCTGCTCAAGGCCGCCAAACCGGACGCCGAACTGGCCCTGATCGAGGGCATGAACCACGTCATGCGCATCGTACCCAACGACGTCAAACGCCAGCTGGCATCCTATAAAGACCCGCAATTGCCTCTGGCGGCGGAACTGAGCACGCGAATCCTCGGGTTTATCGACGGACTTCGCACCAGTTAAGCGCTGCTGGGGGCGTTATCAACCCGTTTTCATGGTGTGAAAAATAGTTGATAACGCCCCCAGCCCTCCAGTCTTGAAAAAAACGGCCGATAAGCCTTTGTCGCCAACACATTGGTTGGCGACAAGCTGAGCTTGGACAGGATCTCGCCGTTATGACTGACACCCAGACTTCACCCGACACCCCCGCTGAAACAGAAGCACCGCCAGCGGTCGAGCTGCCCTGGGCGGACGTCCACGTCGAGCACCACAAGATGCTCCGTCTGGCGCCGCTGCAGACTGACCGCAATACAGGCGGGCGCCCATTGCGTTTTGTCGAGTTCGGCTATGCCGAGCGCAACGACAAGGCGCACAGCCTGATGCGCATGAGCATCACCCTGCCCGCCCAGCGCGTGCGCAAGGAACAGAATCATCTGGATGTGTGGGTCGATCACGCGGAAAAGCGCGTGCATTTCGGACCGGAAAGCGGTTTGCAGGTCGAACCGCTGAACCGCGGCATCGGCCGATTCATGATCGCCCAGGGCATCAACTGGGCGAAGCAGCGCTGGCCCACCTACACCGTCGACGGCTTTGACCTGAACAACAAGGAAGCGCTCAACGAAGACACCCGCCAGCGTCGCGATCATTTTTTGCGCGTGCACGGTTTCGACGTGGTGTATGCCGATGCCCAGCATTTGAAAGGCAGCGTCAAAGCAGTCAAGGTCGGCGACCTTGCGGGGGACTGGAACAGCGAAAAGCTGCAGGTCGTGGAAATCCTCGAGGCGGCACAGATGCTCCAGCAAGCCGAGCAGAACCTGGCCGAGCAGGAAGTCAAACTCAAGAAACACGAAGAGAAGGTCAGCAAATACAAACGCGAAGACGCCGGGCTGCGTTTCACCATTACGTGCCTGGTGGCGTTTGCGGTGTTTCAGGCGGGGTTGCTGATCTGGATTGCCACGCACCGCTGAATCAAAAGATCGCAGCCTGCGGCAGCTCCTACCTGGAATGCGTATCCCTGTAGGAGCTGCCGCAGGCTGCGATCTTTTGCTTTCTAAACGCGGGAAGCGAACAACGCCTGATGCTCCCGGCACTGCTGCGCGCTCAGCATGAACACACCATGACCACCGCGCTCGAACTCCAGCCAGGCGAAGTCGACTTCCGGGTACAACGCCTCGACGTGCACCTGGCTGTTGCCCACTTCGACAATCAGCAAACCTTTCTCGGTCAGATGATCCGCCGCTTCGGCGAGCATGCGTCGCACCAGGTTCAAACCGTCATCGCCGCACGCCAGGCCCAGTTCCGGTTCGTGCTGGTATTCGTCCGGCATGTCGGCAAAATCTTCCGCATCGACGTAGGGCGGGTTCGACACGATCAGGTCGAAACGCTGGCCAGGCAAGCCCTCGAAACCGTCGCCCTGCACCGTGTACACGCGCTCATCGACACCGTGGCGCTCGATGTTCTGGTTGGCCACTTCCAGCGCTTCGAACGACAGGTCGGCCAACACCACTTCGGCATGCTGGAACTCGTAGGCGCAGGCGATGCCGATGCAGCCGGACCCGGTGCACAGGTCGAGAATCCGCGCCGGCTCGTTGGCCAGCCACGGGGTAAAACGGTTTTCGATCAACTCGCCAATCGGCGAACGCGGAATCAGCACGCGCTCATCGACGATGAACGACATGCCGCAGAACCAGGCCTCGCCCAGCAGGTAAGCCGTTGGCACGCGTTCTTCGATGCGGCGCTTGAGCAGCAGCTGCAAGTGGACCACTTCGTCTTCTTCCAGATTGCAGTCGAGGTAGCTGTCGGCGATTTCCCACGGCAGGTGCAGCGCGCCCAGCACCAGTTGACGGGCTTCGTCCCAGGCGTTGTCGGTGCCATGGCCGAAAAACAGATCCTCCCCATGAAAGCGGCTGACGGCCCAACGGATATGGTCACGCAGGGTGCGAAGGCGGGAAGTGATCACGACGGCAAACTCCAGAAAAATCGACGGGCGATTCTACCAGTCAAACGGCGCCACGACGACGCGGGAAAACGACCGACTCAAATGTAGGAGTTATCCGTTTTTTCGCCAGGCTATTGAACAAAACGTGACTATTGACAAGGCTAGAGGCCAGCAACCACGGCACCTACGATCGTAGCGATTCACATAACCGCTCAGCCAGAGGACAATGGCGCAAAAGCCCCACTCCAAGGAGCCCCAGAATGTCCGTTCCAAAAACGATGTTTCAACTCAGCGGCCGCGGTTATCCGGCAGCCAAACTGAGTCATGCGACCCTTATCATCATCGATGCCCAGAAAGAGTATTTGAGCGGGCCGCTGGCCCTCAGCGGCATGGATGAGGCCGTCGCGAACATCAAGCAGTTACTCGCCGCGGCCCGTGCCGCCGGCCGGCCGATCGTGCATGTCCGCCACCTCGGCACGCTCGGTGGAATGTTCAACCCGCAAGGCGTCGGTGGTGAATTCATTCCGGGTCTTGAGCCACAGAGCGACGAAACGATCATCGGCAAATTGCTGCCGAGCGCGTTCCACGGTACCGAACTGGCCAAACGCCTGGAGGACCTCGGCGCCCTCGACCTGATCGTCTGCGGCTTCATGAGTCACTCGAGCGTCAGCACCACTGTGCGCGCCGCGAAGAACCTGGGTTTCCGCTGCACGCTTATTGAAGACGCCTGCGCCACACGCGACCTGCCCTACAAGGGCGGTGTCCTGAGCGCCGCGCACGTTCATCAGACCGAAATGGCGATCATGGGCGACAACTTCGCCACCCTCGCGCTGACCTGTGAACTGATCTGATCGACGCTCAATGAGCGGCCTGGAACGCCGCTCATCCGCAAAAACCTCTCATTTGCCGTAATTGTCTTAGCCTCAGGAACATCCCGGTCAACTCCCGGTCGAAGGGCCGATACCCATTGAGGAAGGTCGGAATGAAGTTATCCGATGGTTTTGACGCTCGCCGCTTGCGGCCCAAAGGCCAACGCAACTGGCGTTTTCGAATCGGCGCGACGTTCGCGGCATTGCTGGCGATGTGCGGCGTGTTGCTCGCCATGGCCGGTGCCGCCGGCCTGCTCGGCCACGCACCCGCCCTGGGTGAGTTGAACACCAGCCGCACCGGTGCTGCCGTGATCCTGGCCATCGGCCTGTTCGTGCTGTACCTCGGTGTCTGGCTGTGGCGCCGTTGCCGCCGTCGCTCGCGGCAGTCGCGGGAACTGGCCATGTCTCCGCACCTGATGAAAAAACACGACTGAGCCAAGTGCTGCGCGCGTTTTTGTCGCGCCCGATTCGCTTCGAGTTGGGTAAACTGGCCGCCCTTCGCGGAGGCTGACATGCAAGACGACGATTTATCCCTGTTCAAAAGCGCGATCCAAGGCGTCAAGCCGATCAAGCACGATCGCGCCGAAACCGGCAAACCCAAGGCTGACCGTGCGCAGATTGCCAAACTGCGTCAAGCGGCCACCGTGCGCACCGAATCCACCACCGTTGACGGCTTGTCCGATCAGTTTGTCATCGACGTCGGCCCTGAAGACGAGCTGATGTGGGCGCGTGACGGCGTGCAGGAAAGCCAGATGCGCAAGCTCAAGATCGGTCAGATTCCATTCGAAGGCAGCCTCGACCTGCACGGCATGAGCGTGGAAAAGGCCCGGGAAACCCTCTGGGCGTTCCTCGCCGAAGCGACCAAATTCGAAATCCGCTGCGTGCGCGTCACCCATGGCAAGGCAGTACGCCTGGACGGCAAGCGGCCGATGATCAAAAGCCACGTCAACACCTGGCTGCGCCAGCATCCGCAAGTGCTCGGCTTCACCTCGTGCCAGGCGAAACACGGCGGTGCCGGGGCGGTCTATGTGATGCTCAAACGCACCATGATGGAAGGCCGCGACGAGTAAAGCTGATGCGCCACGCTTGCAGCGTCGTGTCCGTCACCGTACCCTTGCCCTTTGCGTAAAATCCCACAGGTAGTTTCATGTCCCTGGAACAGAATTACACGGCGATCCTCGGCCAGCTCGGCGAGGACGTTTCCCGCGAAGGCCTGCTCGACACGCCAAAACGTGCCGCCAAAGCCATGCAGTACCTCTGCCGCGGCTATGAACAGACACTGGAAGAGGTCACCAACGGTGCCCTGTTCAGCTCCGACAACAGCGAAATGGTGCTGGTCAAGGACATCGAGTTGTACTCGTTGTGCGAACACCACCTGCTGCCGTTCATCGGCAAGGCGCACGTTGCCTACATCCCGAGCGGCAAGGTCCTGGGCCTGTCGAAGGTGGCGCGGATCGTCGACATGTACGCCCGTCGCCTGCAGATCCAGGAAAACCTCAGCCGCCAGATCGCCGATGCGGTCCAGCAAGTCACCGGCGCCCTGGGCGTCGCAGTGGTGATCGAGGCCAAGCACATGTGCATGATGATGCGCGGCGTGGAAAAGCAGAATTCGTCGATGATCACTTCGGTGATGCTCGGTGAATTCCGCGAGAACGCCGCCACCCGCAGCGAGTTCCTCAGCCTCATCAAGTAATTCGCGGCACGAAGAAAACCGGCATTCATCGCCGGTTTTTTTTCGTCCGCGAAAAATCAGGTAAGCTGCGCGCCCTTCTTCGTTAGCACCGTGAGGCTTTCAACGTGTTCGTAAAAGCGCTTCGTGTCGGCCTTGGCCAACTGATCATCTTCATCGACTTCCTGACTCGCCCAAGCAAAAAACAGCGCCCTGCCGCCGCCCAGGCCCAGGTTGAATCCGCCGCCAAGGGGCTGACCCTGTATCAATTCCACGCCTGCCCGTTCTGCGTGAAGACTCGCCGCACCCTGCGCCGCCTGAACGTGCCGGTGGCCCTTCGCGACGCGAAGAACAACGAACAGGATCGCCAGACCTTGCTCGAGCAAGGCGGCAAGATCAAGGTGCCGTGCCTGCGTATCGAAGAAAATGGCCAGACCACCTGGATGTATGAGTCCAAGGTGATCATTGATTATCTGGACAAGCGTTTCGCGGCAGCCTGATGTTGATGGGGTGTTGCTGATGGCCCCATCGCTGGCAAGCCAGCTCCTACAGTGATCCGTGGCGTTCACAAATCCTGTGGGAGCTGGCTTGCCAGCGATGAGGCCCGCTAAAACGACACATGACTCAGACAAAAATAAACCGGCCCTTGCGCCGGTTTATTTGTTTTCAGGCCGCTTGCGCCGCCTGCGCCTGTCGCACCACCGCCGCCAGCCGCTTGAGCCCCTCCTCCAGCCGCGCTGGGTCAATGTGGCTGAAGTTCAACCGCAAATACCCGTGATGCTTGTCCGGATCGGGGAAGAACGGCTCGCCCGGCATGAACGCCACATCGTTGGCCAATGCCGCATTGAGCAAAGTTCGAGTGTCCAGCGGCTGCTTGAGTTTCAACCAGAAAAACAGCCCACCCTGCGGTTCGTTCCAGTCCGCCAGATCAGAGAAGTGGGTTTGCAGTGCCAGCTGGAACGCATCCCGGCGCACCCGGTAAAAATCCCGTAGCTCACTGCGATGCTGTTGATACTTCTCGGTTCCGATCCATTGCAGTGCCTGCCACTGGCCAACCCGATTGGTGTGCAGGTCCGCCGACTGCTTGAGTTTCAACAGATGGGGAAACAGGTCCGGGCTGGCGATCAGATAGCCAACGCGCAAACCTGGCAACAGGGTTTTCGACACGGTCCCGGTGTAGATCCAGCTGGCTTTTTTCAAACGACCGGCAATCGGTGTGGCGCTGCCGCCGTCGAAGGTCAGCTCGCGATAAGGCTCGTCTTCGATCAGGGTGACGCCGAACTCGTCAAGCAGCGCTGCCACCGCGTCGCGTTTGGCTTCGCTGTAACGCACCGCCGAAGGATTCTGGAAGGTCGGAATCAGGTAGATGAAGGCCGGGCGGTGTTGCTCCAGGCGAGCGCGCAGCTCTGCCAGGTTCGGCCCGTCAGCTTCCAGCGGTACGGTCAGGCAATCGGCGCCGAACAGCTGGAAAATCTGCAATGCCGCCAGATAAGTCGGCGCTTCGAGCAGGATTTCGGTGCCCTTGTCGATGTAGAGCTTGGCGGCCAGATCCAGGGTTTGCTGTGAGCCACTGACCACCAATACCTGGCTTGCCTCACATGGCACACCCAGCGCTCGCGCCTCAGCGGCCAGCGCCTCACGCAGCGCCGGTTCGCCCTCGCTCATGCCGTACTGGCCCATGGAAAGCGGCATCTCGGCCCAATCGACCTTCGGCAACATGGCTTCCGCTGGCAGACCTCCGGCAAACGACATCACCTGCGGGCGCTGGGCCGCGGCAAGGATTTCACGGATCAAAGAACTTTTAAGGCGTGAGACACGTTCGGAAAAAGGCATGGGGATCACCGGTAGCGAGGCATGAGGAAAATGAGTCAAACTTATTGACCGAAATTACGCTTCTTCGAACGGATACGTCAACATGCTTGACCTTAAAAACCCGCTTTCCCAACAGCAAGCCATGGAAGCGTTTTTCTTCGGCTACCAGGCTTTCACCGCCAAGGCCGATGAAATGCTCGAACGCCGCGGCCTGAGCCGGGTGCATCAACGCATCGTGTTTTTCATCGCCCGCTATCCGAACCTGAGCGTCAAGGAGTTGCTGGCCTTGCTTGGCGTGAGCAAGCAAGCGCTGAACATGCCATTGCGGCAATTGCTGGAGATGCATCTGGTCGAGAGCGTCGCGGCCGAGACGGACAAGCGTAAGCGTCTGCTGGAGTTGACTGCTGAAGGTGTGCGGTTTGAGCAGGCATTGAGGCGTGAGCAGGTGAAATTGCTGGAGCGGGTGTTTGCCGAGGCTGGGGAGACGGCGGTGAATGGGTGGTTGGCGGTGAATCTGGCGCTGGGGCAAACCCGGTTGTCGGCAGACTGAGTATTCAATCTGCTGGATTTGTAGTGAATGTTCCGGCCTCTTCGCGGGCAAGCCCGCTCCCACAGTGATTGATGGCGTCCACAAATCTTGTGGCTGACCGGGTTTCCTGTGGGAGCGGGCTTGCCCCGGGCGGCGTTCCGACGAAGGGGCCGGAACAGGCGATATATCCCTAAAGCCAAACTTTTCGTCGACAAAATCAAAAACATTATTTGCTTTCTTTGTATACAAAAGCATAATCCACTTCGTGCGAGTTCCTGACCAGGCGGTCAACAAATTCGCAAGTGCCTCAAAGGGTCGCTGCCACCCTCATGGGTCCGGCCCTGGAAATAACAATAAAACTCTTGAGGAGTACCCGCTGTGGAAAGCCGCAAATCCGAAGCATCGACGCTGGATCTCTCGCCGCCACTACGCAATGGCTTGCTGGAACGTCTGTTCAAACTCAGCTTGCACGGCACCACGGTGAAGACCGAGCTGATTGCCGGTCTGACAACCTTCATCACGATGGCCTACATCATTTTCGTCAACCCCAACATCATGGCTGACGCCGGGATCGATCACGGCGCGGCTTTCGTCGCCACCTGTATCGCCGCGGCACTCGGTTGCCTGTTGATGGGCCTGTACGCCAACTGGCCAGTCGGCCTGGCGCCAGGCATGGGGCTCAACGCCTTCTTCACCTACACCGTGGTCGGCACCATGGGCTACAACTGGGAAACCGCCCTCGGCGCGGTGTTCGTGTCCGGTGTGTTGTTCATGATCCTGACCTTCTCGCGAATCCGCGAATGGCTGCTCAACAGCATCCCGGTCAGCCTGCGCTTCGCCATGGGCGCCGGCGTGGGTCTGTTCCTGGGGCTGATCGGCCTGAAAACCGCGGGTATCGTCGTCGATAGCCCGGCCACGCTGATCAAGCTCGGTTCCCTGCGCGAACCCGGCCCGCTGCTCGCCGCCGTGTGCTTCCTGATGATCGCCATCCTCAGCTATCACAAGGTGTTCGGCGCGATCCTCATCAGCATCATCACCGTGACCCTCGCTGGCTGGGGCCTGGGCCTGGTGCACTACGAGGGCATCATGTCGGCTCCACCGAGCCTTGCCCCTACCTTCATGGCCATGAACGTCGCCGGCGTGTTCAACGTCAGCATGATCAGCGTGGTGCTGGCGTTCCTCTTCGTACACATGTTCGACACCGCCGGCACCTTGATGGGGGTTGCCCAGCGCGCCAACCTGGTGGGCGCTGACGGCCGCATCGAAAACCTCTCCCGCGCCATGAAAGCCGACAGTGCTTCCAGCGTATTCGGTGCGGTAGTCGGTGTTCCGCCGGTCACCAGCTACGTGGAAAGTGCTGCCGGTGTCGCTGCGGGTGGTCGGACTGGTCTTACCGCAGTCACCGTGGGTGTGCTATTTATAGCGGCAATGTTTTTCGCACCACTGGCCGGCATGATTCCCGCCTATGCCACCGCTGGCGCACTGATTTATGTGGCAATGCTGATGATGGGCGGCATGGCCCACATCGAATGGGATGAAGCGACCGACAGCATCCCGGCGATCGTCACCGCAATCATGATGCCTCTGACCTTCTCGGTCGCTGATGGCATCGCGCTGGGCTTCATCACCTACGTGGCGTTGAAGGCCGGTACCGGCAAGTACAAGGAAATCTCCGTCAGTCTGTGGGTGCTCTGCGCGATCTTCATCGCCAAGTTCATCTTCCTGTAAGCCTTACGCGGGACCCGCTTCAAAACAGCCTCACCCCGTCGGGTGAGGCTTTTGTGCAAATGGAGGAAAGTGATGAGTCTGGAAACCTGGCTGCTGTTCAGCGGCGCTGCGCTGATAGTGATCCTGATCCCGGGGCCGCTGTCTTTGCTGATGATCAGCAACAGTCTGAATTACGGCCTGCGCCGCTCTTACCCGGCCTTTCTCGGCGGCGTGTCCGCATCGATCTGCCTGCTGAGTGCGTCGGCGCTAGGCCTGGGTGCGTTGTTGCTGGCGTCGGAACAGCTGTTCAGCGCCCTGAAGATTCTTGGCGCCCTTTACCTGTTCTACCTCGCCTGGCAGAGCTGGCAGCAATCGCGCCTGCCTTCCCATGGCGCTGAAGTGCCACAGGCCGCGCCGGTGCCACGCTTTCGTGCACTGTTCGGGCGTGCGTTCATGCTGGGCGCCAGCAACCCGAAGGACATCCTGTTCTTTGCCGCTTTCCTGCCGCAGTTCTTGAGTGCCGAACAGCCGTTCCTGCCGCAGCTGCTGGTGATGATTGTCACCTGGACACTGCTGGATCTGGCCTGCAAGTTGGCTTATGGCCTCGGCGCCCATGGTGCGGCGCGGTATCTGCGCAGCGGCAAGGGCCAGAGCTGGTTTAACCGGATCAGTGCGGGGTTGTTCAGCGGAGCGGGGGCAGCGTCCCTGCTGAGCCGCTAAACAGCAAGAGCAAAAGATCGCAGCCTTCGGCAGCTCCTACATATCCCGCGTAGGAGCTACCGAAGGCTGCGATCTTTTGATTTGTTCACAGACGAAAAAAAGCCCGCAGTGTGAGCGGGCGAAAAACCAAAGAAGCTATATGCGCAGTCGCTTCCAGGGTGCAGCAGCTGCTTGGGGGATCAGCTGCCGCGATAGGTGGAGTAGCTGTAAGGCGAAATCAACAACGGCACGTGGTAGTGATCCTGCTCGGCAGAGATGCCGAAACGCAGCACCACGACATCCAGGAAGGCCGGCTCCGGCAGCTTGACGCCGCGGGCGCGGTAGTAATCGCCGGCATGAAACTGAACCTGATAGACCCCGGTGCGGTAGTCATCGCCTTGCAGCAGCGGTGCATCGACACGGCCATCGCTGTTGGTTATCGCGCTGGCGACCAATTCCAGGTGCGATCCTTCAACGCGGTACAACTCGACCTTGATCGAGCTGCCCGGGCAACCGTGTGCTGCGTCCAAAACGTGTGTAGTCAAACGTCCCATTGATTCTGCGCGCCTGCCTGCGTGGAGCAGTCAGACTTCGCGCCTCCCGAAGTCAGTTGAAAAGGAGACCGCACCGATTCGGAGCACGAAAAGTTGCGGCGAGCGACTGATTAAGACACTTTTCAAAAAAATTGTACACAATAAAAACGACATTTTTCGCGTTATACCCGCCACTTGCACCGCCGATTTCCCGCCGAACTGCACACCCTATGTACCCTTCATCAAATTACTGACCAGTCAGGCAGATTTCTTGCAGGCTCACGCCAATAGCAGTAAAAGATGACAGTCGGTTAAAAATGCGAAAATTCAGGCTTACAAAGTGAATATAAAGTTGTATACAATCAGCCCATCGCTGTGACGCCAGCCTGCCACCCAATCTTCAGCTGCGTCACACCAACCGTCATCATCGAACAAGAAGGAAGCCTGCAGTGAGCGCTGACTACCCACGCGACCTGGTCGGTTACGGCAGTAACCCTCCTCATCCACACTGGCCGGGCAATGCCCGTATTGCCCTGTCGTTCGTACTCAATTACGAAGAAGGCGGCGAGCGCAACATCCTGCACGGCGACAAAGAGTCCGAAGCCTTCCTCTCGGAAATGGTGTCTGCCCAGCCACTGCAAGGCGCGCGCAACATGAGCATGGAATCGCTTTACGAGTATGGCAGCCGTGCCGGCGTGTGGCGGATCCTGAAGCTGTTCAAGGAATTCGACATTCCACTGACCATCTTCGCCGTGGCCATGGCCGCCCAGCGTCACCCGGACGTGATCCGCGCCATGGTCGATGCCGGCCACGAGATCTGCAGCCACGGCTATCGCTGGATCGACTACCAGTACATGGACGAAGCCCAGGAACGCGAGCACATGCTCGAAGCGATCCGCATCCTCACCGAAATCACCGGCGAACGCCCGCTGGGCTGGTACACCGGCCGCACGGGTCCGAACACCCGTCGCCTGGTGATGGAAGAAGGCGGTTTCCTCTACGACTGCGACACCTACGACGACGACCTGCCCTACTGGGAGCCGAACAACCCGACCGGCAAGCCGCACCTGGTGATCCCGTACACCCTGGACACCAACGACATGCGCTTCACCCAGGTCCAGGGTTTCAACAAGGGCGACGACTTCTTCGAATACCTCAAGGATGCGTTCGATGTGCTCTACGCCGAAGGCGCCGAAGCACCGAAGATGCTGTCGATCGGCCTGCACTGCCGCCTGATCGGCCGTCCAGCGCGTCTGGCTTCGCTCAAGCGCTTTATCGAATACGCTAAAAGTCATGAACAGGTGTGGTTCAGCCGTCGAGTCGACATCGCACGCCACTGGCAGGAAACCCACCCGTACCAAGGGGCCGCGAAATGAGCGCCTTTCAAACATTGAAACCATCGACATTGAGCCGCGACGCCTTCGTCAATGCCTTCGCCGACATCTACGAACATTCGCCATGGGTGGCCGAAAAGGCCTTCGACCTGGGCCAGGATGCCTCGATCGACGAGATCGAAACCCTGCACCAGCGCATGAGCGACATCCTGTTGAGCGCCGATCACGCCAGCCAGCTGGCTCTGATCAACGCTCACCCGGACCTGGCCGGCAAAGCCGCCGTCCAGGGCCAGTTGACCGAAGCCAGCACTCATGAACAGGCTGGCGCCGGTATTCACCAATGCACGGCCGAAGAGTTCCAGCGCTTCACCGAGCTGAACGACGCCTACAAAGCCAAGTTCAAGTTTCCCTTCATCATGGCGGTAAAAGGCAGCAACCGGCATCAGATCCTCGCAGCGTTCGAAACGCGCATCCACAACCCGGTCGACACCGAGTTCAAATGCGCGTTGGCGGAGATCAACAAGATCGCCCTGTTCCGATTACTGACCCTATAGCAAGCCTGGCCCAGCGATTTCATGAACGCCGAAACCGCCCAGGGCCTTGCAAGCATCCCAAGCCAACTTATTAAAGGCAGACAAGAAGAATGAAAGCTTACGCCGTACCTTTCGAGAAGTTCGTCAACCTGGCCGACGCCCGCCTGGGCACCAAAATCATCTCGGTCACCGATGACTGGTTCGCAGACGCCAACCGTCTGTTCCAACCGACCCCGGCCGTATGGAAGGAGGGCGTGTTCGATGACAACGGCAAGTGGATGGACGGCTGGGAATCGCGCCGCAAGCGCTTCGAAGGCTTCGACAGCGCCGTGATCCGCCTGGGCGTACCGGGTTCAATCAAGGGCGTCGACATCGACACTTCATTCTTCACCGGCAACTTCCCGCCATCGGCGTCCCTGGAAGCCTGCTTCCTGGCGTCGGGCGAGCCAGATGAAAACACCCTGTGGACCGAAGTGCTGTCCGCCGTCGAGCTGCAAGGCAACAGCCACCACTACCACGAAATCAGCAACGACCAGGCCTTCAGCCACCTGCGCTTCAACATCTACCCGGATGGCGGCGTGGCCCGTCTGCGTGTGTACGGCGTGCCGTTCCGCGACTGGTCGGCCATCGGCGACAACGAGCAAGTCGACCTGGCAGCCGCCCTCAACGGTGGCCGTGCCCTCGCCTGCTCCGATGAACACTTCGGCCGCATGAGCAACATCCTCAACCCGGGCCGTGGCATCAACATGGGCGACGGCTGGGAAACCGCGCGTCGCCGTACCCCGGGCAATGACTGGGTCATCGTCGCGCTGGGTCATGCCGGTGAAGTCGAGAAAGTCATCGTCGACACCCTGC
Organism: Pseudomonas laurylsulfatiphila; assembly: GCF_002934665.1. Lineage (GTDB taxonomy): Bacteria > Pseudomonadota > Gammaproteobacteria > Pseudomonadales > Pseudomonadaceae > Aquipseudomonas > Aquipseudomonas laurylsulfatiphila. Next base: position 546,564 of record NZ_NIRS01000004.1, read on the forward strand.
ACTTCAAGGGCAACTACCCGGACAGCTGCTCGATCCAGGGCGCCTTCGTGAAGGGCGGCACCGACAGCCAGATCGAAACCCAATCGCTGTTCTGGCGTGAACTGTTGCCAAGCCAGAAGCTGGAAATGCACGCCGAACACACCTTCGCCGAGCAGATCAAGGCACTGGGCCCGATCACCCACATCCGCCTGAACGTGTTCCCGGATGGTGGTGTGAGCCGCCTGCGCGTATTGGGCAAGGTCGCGAAGTAATGCTGAGCCTGTAGGAGCTGCCGCAGGCTGCGATCTTTTGATCTTGATCTTAAAAAGCAAAGTCAAAAGATCGCAGGCTTCGCCAGCTCCTACAGGGGCACGGTGAACCGATAACGAATTTTGGATAAGAAGAACAGCATGCGCACACTGACGATTGAACCGCTGACCAAAGAAGCTTTCGCCCCTTTCGGTGACGTGATCGAAACCGACGGCAGCGATCACTTCATGATCAACAACGGTTCGACCATGCGCTTCCATAAACTGGCGACGGTCGAAACCGCTACGCCAGAGGACAACGCGATCATCAGCATCTTCCGCGCCGACGCGCAGGACATGCCGCTGACCGTCAGCATGCTGGAGCGCCATCCGCTGGGCAGCCAGGCTTTCATTCCGCTGCTCGGCAACCCCTTTCTGATCGTGGTCGCGCCACTTGGCGATGAACCTGTATCAGGCTTGGTCCGCGCCTTCGTCACCAACGGCAGGCAGGGCATTAATTACCATCGCGGCGTCTGGCACCACCCGGTGCTGACGATCGAAAAGCGGGATGACTTCCTGGTGGTTGATCGCAGTGGCACAGGCAATAACTGCGATGAGCATTTTTTCAAAGAGGATGAGCGTTTGATCCTCGCCCCCCACCAATAAGAGAAGGTCTGATCACTCGACAACAGAGTGACAGGCGAGAGGTAAAGACTGTGGAAGCACATCTGTTGGAATGGCTGAACCTGAGCGTGCGCTGGGTTCACATGATTACTGGCGTGGCCTGGATCGGTGCGTCGTTCTATTTCGTCTGGCTGGAAAACAACCTCAACCGGGTCAACCCGAGAACCGGCCTGGCCGGCGATTTGTGGGCGATCCACGGCGGCGGTATCTACCACCTGGAAAAATACAAGCTGGCTCCACCGACCATGCCGGACAACCTGCACTGGTTCAAATGGGAAGCCTACTTCACCTGGATGTCGGGGATCGCGCTGCTGTGCGTGGTGTTCTACTCCAACCCGACGCTCTACCTGCTGGCTCCGGGCAGCACCCTCAGCGGTCCTGAAGGCGTGGCCATCGGTATCGGCTCGCTGTTCATCGGCTGGTTCGTCTACTCCTTCCTGTGCGACTCGGCCCTGGGCAAACGCCCTGCCCTGCTCGGCTTCATCCTGTTCGTCCTGATCATCGGCGCGGCCTATGGCTTCAGCAAGGTGTTCAGCGGTCGCGGTGCGTACCTGCACGTCGGCGCGATCATCGGGACCATCATGGTCGGCAACGTGTTCCGCATCATCATGCCGGCACAGCGCGCACTGGTGGCGGCGATCGCCGAGAACCGCACGCCGGATCCGGCCCTGCCGGCCAAAGGCCTGCTGCGTTCGCGTCACAACAACTACTTCACCTTGCCGGTGCTGTTCATCATGATCAGCAACCACTTCCCGAGCACCTACGGCAGCCAGTACAACTGGTTGATCCTGGCCGGGATCGCGGTACTGGCGGTGTTGGTGCGTCACTACTTCAACACCCGTCATGACAGCCACAAGTTTGCCTGGACCCTTCCAGTCGCAGCCGTTGGCATGATCAGCCTGGCTTACGTCACCGGCCCTGCGCCGCTGAACAGCCCGGAAGTGGCCAAGGCACCCGCGAAGATCGAATACCAGCCGCTGCCGGAAACCGCAGTGGGCGGTGGTTTGAAACCCGCTGAAGCCAAACCTGCAGAAACGCCAGCCGCCGCTCCGGCGCAAGCGTCCAACGCCGGCCCTGCCTTTGACAAAGTGCACAGCGTGATTCAGGAACGTTGCGCGGTTTGCCACTCGGCCAAGCCCACCAGCCCGCTGTTCAGTGCGGCCCCTGCCGGTGTGATGTTCGACACCCCCGAGCAGATCCGCCAGAACGCACCGCGGATCCAGGCGCAAGCCGTCACCAGCCAGATCATGCCACTGGGCAACATCACGCAGATGACCCAGCAGGAACGTGACCTGATCGGTGCCTGGATTGTGCAGGGAGCCCAGACCAACTAATCGTTGAGAAGCATCGCTGGCAAGCCAGCTCCTACAGGTCATTTACAACTCTGTAGGAGCTGGCTTGCCAGCGATTGGCCGCGCCGCGGTCAACCCTGACGCACAAAATCACAAGAATAAAAAAGATCCGAGGTGTTGCATGTCCGAGCTATCCGCAGCGCGCATCCCCGACGCACCCGCCATTCAGCGTTTGCCCCTCTTGCAACTGATCCTGGTCGGCTTGCAACATGTTCTGCTGATGTACGGTGGCGCCATCGCGGTGCCGCTGATCATCGGACAGGCCGCTGGCCTGAGTCGTGAAGAAATCGCCTTCCTGATCAACGCCGACCTGCTGGTGGCCGGTATTGCCACCATCGTCCAGTCCCTCGGCATCGGCCCCATGGGCATTCGCATGCCGGTGATGATGGGGGCCAGTTTCGCCGCCGTCGGCAGCATGGTCGCCATGGCCGGCATGCCCGGTATCGGCCTGCAAGGGATCTTCGGCGCGACCATCGCCGCCGGTTTCTTCGGCATGCTCATCGCGCCGTTCATGTCCAAGGTCGTACGCTTCTTCCCGCCGCTGGTGACCGGCACGGTCATCACCTCGATCGGTTTGTCGTTGTTCCCCGTGGCCGTGAACTGGGCCGGCGGCGGTGCCAGCGCCGCTCAGTTCGGCTCGCCGATCTACCTGACCATCGCCGCCCTGGTGCTGGGCACCATCCTGTTGGTCCACCGTTTCATGCGCGGCTTCTGGGTCAATATTTCCGTGCTGATCGGCATGTGCCTGGGCTACGTGCTCTGCGGCCTGCTCGGCATGGTCGACCTCAGCGGCATGGCTCAGGCGCCATGGCTGCAATTCGTTACGCCGCTGCACTTCGGTATGCCGAAATTCGAACTCGCACCGATCCTGTCGATGTGCCTGGTGGTGGTGATCATTTTCGTCGAGTCCACCGGGATGTTTCTTGCGCTGGGCAAGATCACCGGCCAGGAAGTCTGCCCACGGATGCTGCGTCGCGGTTTGCTGTGCGATGCCGGCGCCTCGTTCTCCGCCGGGTTCTTCAACACCTTCACCCACTCCTCCTTTGCCCAGAACATCGGCCTGGTGCAGATGACCGGTGTGCGCTGCCGCTCCGTGACCATCGTCGCCGGCGGTTTGCTGATCGTCCTGAGCCTGCTCCCCAAGGCCGCGTTCCTGGTGGCCTCGATCCCTCCGGCCGTCCTGGGTGGCGCAGCGATTGCGATGTTCGGCATGGTTGCCGCCACCGGCATCAAGATTCTCCAGGAAGCCGACATCGGTGACCGTCGCAACCAGTTGCTGGTGGCGGTGAGCATCGGCATGGGCCTGATCCCGGTGGTGCGCCCGGAGTTTTTCGCCCACCTGCCCGTGTGGATGAGTCCGATCACCCACAGCGGCATTGCCATGGCCACCCTCAGCGCGCTGACGCTGAACCTGCTGTTCAACATCCTCGGTGGCGCCGAACGCGCGGCCATCAACGACTGCCACGCCCACTAAGACAGAAACGCACACCCCCTGTAGGAGCGAGCCTGCTCCGGGCGGCGTTCCGACGATGAACCCGAGAACACCGCGTTTATCCAGATAACACGCGTAATCGTTGACGACCATCGTCGGTACGCCGCCCGGAGCAAGCTCGCTCCTACAGGGGTAGGGGTTTCCTGCGCCTTGAAAATAAAAACAAGAGGGAGCAACAGATGATTCGGACACAAACCAACCTGCTGTTGGGTGCTGGCCTGCTGGCCGCGAGTCAAGCCATGGCCGGCGATTTACTGCTGTGGCAGACCAACAGCCTGAGCTATCTGTACGGCAAGGATTTCGTCGTCAACCCGTCGATCCAGCAGACGATAACCTTCGAACACGCCGATCGCTGGAAGTACGGCGATAACTTCATGTTCATCGACAGCACCTACTACAACGGCGAGAAAGACCGGAACAAAGGCGCCCACGCCTACTACGGCGAGTTCAGCCCGCGCCTCTCCCTGGGCAAGATCCTCGACCGTCGTTTCGAGTTCGGCCCGATCAAGGACGTGCTGCTGGCCATGACCTACGAGAACGGCGAAGACGACACCGAGTCCTACCTGATCGGCCCCGGATTCGACCTTGCGATACCGGGCTTCAATTTTTTCACCCTGAACTTCTACTACCGCCAGACCGAAGGCTCGCGTCCCGGCGACGACGTCTGGCAGATCACGCCGGCCTGGTCCTACACCCTGCCATTGGGTAACTCGAACCTGTTGATCGACGGCTACATCGACTGGGTAGTGGATAACGACCAGAACGCCCATGGCACCTATCACGCCAACCTGCACTTCAACCCACAGATCAAGTACGACCTTGGCAAAGCCTTGGGCTGGCGGGAGAAACAGGTGTACGTCGGCGCCGAATACAGCTACTGGAAAGACAAGTACGGTATCGAAAACAGCGGCAAATTCGACACCAATGAAAACACCACCAGCCTGCTGGTGAAGGTGCATTTCTGATGCTGCCCCGCAACCGTGCCCCAAACCTGTCGTCGGTGCGCCGTTGCGGAGCACTTGAGACCTGGCCGAGGAGTCAGTATTCTCCGCGGCCGCCCGAATCCGGTTTAAAAAAAAGCCCGGATGTAAAACCTGACCAGCAGGCCAACTTATCCCGGCGCTGGCAGGCACCAAGGCACCCCAAAACCCCTCTCAATCGACTGCTCTTGAGCCGTCGAGCGGGAGTTTTTTTGCTTTTTGAAAGCCTTGGCTCAGCTCTTGCTAACAGCACCAAAGCTGACCGATTGGATGATTTTTTACCGCTACGGAAACAGGCGCCACACCAGAGCGCCGATCTTAAAAAAATAACGTGGAACCACCTACTTTTTGGGAGCAACCGAATGAAACGTACGTGCACTAGCCTGATGCTGGCGGGATCGATGCTGGCCGGGGGCCAGGCCATGGCCGGCGATTTGCTGCAGTGGCAGACCAACAGCCTGACCTACCTGTATGGCAAGGACTTCCAGGTCAACCCGCGCATCCAGCAGACGGTGACCTTCGAACACGCCGATGGCTGGAAGTACGGCGACAACTTCTTCTTCATCGACAAGATCTTCTACAACGGCAAGGAAGACGCTTTCGCGGGCAAGAACAGCCACTATGGCGAGCTCAGCCCACGCCTGTCGTTCAACAAGATCTTCGACCAGAAGTTCGAGTTAGGCCCGATCAAGGACGTCCTGCTGGCCATGACCTACGAGTTCGGCGAAGACGACACCGAGTCGTACCTGATCGGTCCGGGTTTCGACCTGGCCATTCCGGGCTTCGACTACTTCCAGTTGAACTTCTACAACCGTCACACCGAAGGCGACCGCCCGGGCGACAACATCTGGCAGGTCTCGCCGGTTTGGTCCTACACCATTCCGGTGGGTGCCTCGGACGTGCTGATCGACGGCTTCATGGACTGGGTCGTCGACAACGACGTCAACAGCAAAGGCGAATACCACGCCAACCTGCACTTCAACCCACAGGTCAAATACGACCTGGGCAAGGCGCTGAACCTGGGTGCCAAGCAGCTGTACGTCGGTGTCGAGTATGACTACTGGAAAAACAAGTACGGGATTGAAGACAGCCAGGGCTTCAAGACGGATCAGAGCGTGACCAGTTTCCTGGTCAAGGTTCACTTCTGATTTAAAATCAAAAGATCGCAGCCTTCGGCAGCTCCTACAGGGGAACGCATTCCAATGTAGGAGCTGCCGAAGGCTGCGATCTTTTGCTTATGGCAACCCCAGAAACCGGCACAACTCCCCGCGCTTGGCCAGTGCATCGCGCCGCCCCAGTTCGATCAACTCGCTGCAATACCCCGCCTCAAACAGCAGGTAACTCAGTACCCCTGCCCCACTAGTTTTGGTCGCGCCCGGTCCGCGTAAAAACAGGCGCAATGCCGCCGGCAACTCCTGACGATGTCGCGCGGCAATCTCATCGATCGGCTGGCTCGGTGAAATCACCAGCACGTCCACCGGCGCCACGCCCAATGCGCGGGTCGGTGTGCCGTCAGGCATCAGGTGACTGAACTGGTTCAGGCGCTGCAACAGCTCGATGTCACTTTCCAGGCTGTCAATGAACGTACTGTTGAGCATGTGTCCGCCGATCTGCGCCAGGGTCGGCTGCTGCCCGGTGTAGCTGCGCTGCAAGGGTTGTTGCGGATCGATACCGCGGGGGTTGCCGCTGACGCCCACCACCAGCACCCGACTGGCGCCCAGATGCAGCGCCGGGCTGATCGGCGCCGACTGACGCACCGCGCCATCACCGAAATACTCTTCGCCGATTTTCACCGGGGCGAACAGCAGCGGAATCGCCGAACTGGCGAGCAAGTGTTCAACCGACAGTCGAGTGGGAACGCCGATGCGCCGGTGGCGCAACCAGGCATCGATCTTGCCGCCGCCCTGATAAAAGGTGACGGCCTGGCCAGACTCATAGCCGAACGCCGTGACCGCCACCGCATGCAATTGCTTCTGGGCGATCGCTTCGGCGATGCCGCCCATATGCAGCTTGTCGTTGAGCAGATCCCGCAGCGGCGAACTGTTGAGCAGCGCCACCGGAACCTGGGAACCGATGCCGAGCAAACTGTGGCTGACAAAGCGACTGGCCTGGCGAATGACCCCGGGCCAGTCGCTGCGCAATACCAGAGGGCTGCGAAAGCCCTGCCAGAAGGCCGTCAGGCGTTGGATGGCATGACGAAAATCCATTGCCCCGCTGGCGAGGCTGACGGCGTTGATCGCGCCTGCGGAGGTGCCGACGATCACCGGAAACGGATTGCTCGCCCCCGGCGGCAGCAATTCCGCAATCGCCGCCAGTACCCCGACCTGATAAGCCGCCCGAGCCCCGCCTCCGGAAAGAATCAACCCTGTAACCGGTTCGCCTGGACTCATGCACAACTCTCCATGGTGCTTGATGGGATTTCGTTGTTTCGACCTGTTCCCTTGTTCGCGATGGTCGTGAAAACGCCGAGGAGTGTCAGGTGCCCCGCGTTATCGTTGACCACCATCGCGAGCAGGCTCGCTCCTACAGGGGATCGGGATTCAACGGCGTTTGGCGTACAGCTTCGGCTCGCCCGGTGGACGGCTCTTGAAGCGGCGATGGGCCCACAGGTATTGCTCGGGATATTCGCGCAGGACGCCTTCGATCCATTGGTTGATGCGAATGCAGTCTTCTTCCTCGGTTTCACCGGGGAAGCCTTCGAGCGGCGCATGGATCACCAGGCGATAACCGCTGCCGTCCGCCAGACGCTCCTGGGTGAACGGCACCACCAGCGCCTTGCCCAGCCGCGCAAACTTGCTCGTGGCGGTGACGGTCGCCGCCTGAATGCCGAACAGCGGCACGAAGATGCTTTGCTTGGCGCCGTAGTCCTGGTCCGGTGCATACCAGATCGCGCGGCCCGAGCGCAGCAATTTGAGCATGCCGCGCACGTCTTCACGCTCTATCGCCAGCGAATCGAGGTTGTGCCGCTCGCGGCCCTGGCGCTGGATGTAGTCGAACAGCGGATTCTTGTGCTCGCGGTACATGCCGTCGATGGTGTGCTGCTGACCGAGCAACGCCGCGCCGATTTCCAGCGTGGTGAAATGCAGCGCCATCAGGATCACGCCCTTGCCTTCGCGCTGGGCCTGCTGCAGATACTCCAGCCCTTCAACGTGAGCGAGACTTGCCAGGCGCTTGCGCGACCACCACCAGCTCATCGCCATTTCAAAGAACGCGATGCCGGTGGAGGCGAAGTTTTCCTTGAGCAGGCGTTTGCGTTCGGCGGCGGTTTTTTCCGGAAAACACAGTTCCAGGTTGCGCTTGGCAATGCGCCGTCTGTCGCCGGCCACGCGATACATCAATGAACCCAGGACGCGACCGATCCACAGCAGGGCCGGATACGGCAACTGGACGATCAGCCACAACAGCCCCAGGCCACACCACAGCGGCCAGAAACGTGGAGATAGAAATGCTTTTCGAAAACGCGGGCGGTCCATTAATGCTTCCGGAATGACAATGGCCGCGCATTCTACATCGTTCGACCCGGCTTGCGGCCTGCGGGCGTTCTCGTTATAAGTCTCGGCACTTTTAGTGACAAGTCGTTGTATGCCGACCATGAGCCAAACCGAACCGCTAGACCAAGATCCCGTGTTCCAGTTGAAGGGCAGCATGCTGGCCATTACGGTGCTGGAACTGGCCCGTAACGACCTGGAAAGCCTTGATCGGCAACTGGCCGCCAAGGTCGCCCAGGCGCCCAACTTCTTCAGCAACGCGCCGCTGGTACTGGCCCTGGACAAACTCCCGGCCAACGAAGGCGCCGTTGATCTGCCCGGCCTGATGCGCGTGTGCCGCCAGCATGGCCTGCGCACCCTGGCGATCCGCGCCAGCCGCATCGAAGACATTGCCGCCGCCATTGCGGTCGACCTGCCGGTGCTGCCACCGTCCGGTGCCCGGGAGCGTCCACTGGACCTGACCGAAGGCGAACCGAAGAAAAAACCGGAAAAACCGCCTGAACCGACCATCAAGCCGACAAAAATCATCACCTCGCCAGTACGTGGTGGCCAGCAGATTTATGCCCAGGGCAGCGATCTGGTGGTGATCTCCTCGGTCAGCCCGGGGGCGGAACTTCTCGCCGATGGCAACATCCATGTATACGGCCCGATGCGTGGTCGCGTGTTGGCCGGCGTCAAGGGCGACACCAGGGCGCGGATTTTCTGTCAGCAAATGAGTGCTGAACTGATTTCCATTGCCGGACATTACAAGGTTTCCGAAGACCTGCGCCGCGATCCTCTGTGGGGTTCGGGTGTGCAGGTCAGCCTGTCCGGCGACGTGTTGAACATCATTCGGCTTTAACGGATACTGCCGCATTTTCCAAGCATCTCTAAAACGTAGCGAAAACGGCTCAAACGAAGTAGGAAAAAGGCCGAAAGCAGTGTTTACCGGGGGTAAGCGCCGCTCAAAACCGGATTCCAGCCAAGGCTGTCCGACTGCAGTAGTTTTTCAGGAGATGTTTTTCAGGGGCTGAAAAGTCCTTTTTCCTTAGGGGTGAAACACCTTGGCCAAGATTCTCGTGGTTACATCCGGCAAGGGTGGTGTGGGTAAGACCACCACCAGCGCCGCTATCGGTACCGGTCTCGCTCTGCGCGGCCACAAAACAGTTATCGTCGACTTCGACGTGGGCTTGCGTAACCTCGACCTGATCATGGGTTGCGAGCGCCGCGTGGTGTATGACTTCGTCAACGTGGTCAACGGCGAAGCCAACCTGCAACAGGCCCTGATCAAAGACAAGCGCCTGGAAAACCTCTACGTGCTGGCCGCCAGCCAGACCCGCGACAAAGATGCGCTGACCGTCGAAGGCGTGGAAAAAGTCCTGATGCAACTCAAGGAAGACTTTGAGTTCGTGGTCTGCGATTCCCCGGCGGGCATCGAGAAAGGCGCCCACCTGGCCATGTACTTCGCCGATGAAGCGATCGTCGTGACCAACCCGGAAGTCTCCTCGGTACGTGACTCCGACCGCATGCTCGGTCTGCTGGCCAGCAAGTCCCGTCGTGCCGAGCGCGGCGAAGACCCGATCAAGGAACACCTGCTGATTACCCGTTATCACCCGGAGCGTGTGAGCAAAGGCGAAATGCTCGGCGTAGAAGACGTCAAGGAAATCCTTTCGGTGACCCTGCTCGGCGTGATCCCTGAATCCCAGGCGGTGCTCAAGGCATCCAACCAGGGCGTTCCGGTGATTCTCGACGACCAGAGCGATGCAGGCCAGGCCTACAGCGATACCGTTGACCGCCTGCTGGGCAAGACCGTGGATCATCGATTCCTTGATGTACAGAAGAAGGGATTCTTCGAGCGCCTGTTTGGAGGCAACTAAGCAATGAACCTTTTTGACTTCTTTCGTGCCAACAAAAAGCAAAGCACCGCGTCGGTAGCGAAAGAGCGTCTACAGATCATCGTGGCGCACGAACGCGGCCAACGCAGCACCCCGGACTACCTGCCGGCCTTGCAGAAGGAACTGGTCGAGGTGATCCGCAAGTACGTCAATATCGGGTCCGATGACGTGCACGTCGCACTGGAAAGCCAGGGCAGCTGCTCGATTCTGGAACTCAACATCACCCTGCCTGATCGCTGAGTCGATCCGGCTGGAGCCACGGCGGCTCAGGCCCTTCAGGCCTTTGTAGGAGCTGCCGCAGGCTGCGATCTTTTGATCTTGTTATTGAAATTCAAAATCAAAAGATCGCAGCCTGCGGCAGCTCCTACGGGGAACGAGGGGCCTGAGCCGCCGTTGGCGTTTGTTACGAGGCTGTTTTAATGCCGTTGTCCAACATCCACATCATCCATCAGGACGCTGCCGTACTGGTGGTGAACAAACCGACCCTGTTGCTCTCTGTCCCTGGCCGGGCCGATGACAACAAGGACTGCCTGATTACCCGCCTGCAGGAAAACGGCTACCCGGAAGCGCGAATCGTCCATCGGCTGGACTGGGAGACGTCCGGCATCATCCTGCTGGCTCGCGATCCGGATACCCATCGCGAGCTGTCCCGGCAATTTCACGACCGCGAAACCGAAAAGGCCTACACCGCCCTGTGCTGGGGTCAGCCGGAACTGGACAGCGGCAGCATCGACCTGCCCTTGCGCTACGACCCGCCGACCAAGCCGCGCCACGTGGTCGACCATGAATTCGGCAAACATGCGCTGACCTTCTGGCGCGTGCTGGAGCGTTGCGGCGACTGGTGCCGCGTTGAGCTGACACCGATCACCGGCCGCTCCCACCAGTTGCGCGTGCACATGCTTTCGATCGGTCATCCGCTGCTGGGTGACGGGCTCTATGCCCACGAGCAGGCGCTGGCGGCCTGGCCGCGCCTGTGCCTGCACGCGAGCATGCTGACCTTCACCCATCCGCAAAGTGGCGAGCGCCTGCGCTTCGAGTGCCCGGCACCGTTCTGAGATCCATACACTCCCCCTGTAGGAGCTGGCTTGCCAGCGATGGCGTCCATTCAGGCGATAAATATGTCGACTGATCCACCGCAATCACTGGCAAGCCAGCTCCTACAGGAGTCCTGCATGCTCAAACTGGGTGTCTACCCCAACATCAGCCCACCGCCACTTCTGCAACCAATACGTTAAACTGGCGCCACTGCTGTCTGGAGCTACTTTATGCGCGAAGAGTTGAACCAAGGCCTGATCGATTTCCTCAAGGCCTCCCCTACCCCGTTCCATGCCACCGCCAGCCTTGTTCAGCGCCTGGAAGCGGCGGGCTATCAACGCCTCGACGAGCGCGAGCCGTGGAATACCGAAGCCAACGGTCGCTACTACGTCACCCGCAATGACTCTTCGATTGTCGCGATCAAAATGGGCCGTCATTCGCCGCTGCACGGCGGCATTCGCCTGGTCGGCGCCCACACCGACAGCCCGTGCCTGCGCGTCAAGCCGCAACCGGAGCTGCAACGCCAGGGTTTCTGGCAGCTGGGTGTCGAAGTCTATGGCGGCGCACTGCTGGCACCGTGGTTCGACCGCGACCTGTCCCTGGCCGGCCGCGTGACCTTCCGGCGTGATGGCAAGGTCGAGAGCCAGTTGATCGACTTCAAGGCCCCGGTCGCGATCATTCCGAACCTGGCGATTCACCTCAACCGCGAAGCCAACATGGGCTGGGCCATCAACGCCCAGACCGAACTGCCGCCGATCCTCGCGCAATTCGCCGGTGACGAACGCGTGGACTTCCGCGCGGTGCTCACTGACCAACTCGCCCGCGAACACGGCCTGAATGCCGATGTGGTGCTCGATTACGAGTTGAGTTTCTACGACACCCAAAGCGCTGCGGTCATTGGCCTGCATGGCGACTTCATCGCCGGCGCGCGCCTGGACAACCTGCTGTCGTGCTATGCCGGCCTGCAAGCGCTGCTGACGGCCGACACCGACGAAACCTGCGTGCTGGTCTGCAACGACCACGAAGAAGTCGGTTCCTGCTCAGCCTGCGGTGCCGATGGCCCGATGCTGGAGCAAACCCTGCGTCGCCTGCTGCCTGAAGGGGATGAATTCGTACGTACCATTCAGAAATCCCTGCTGGTTTCGGCTGACAACGCCCACGGCGTGCATCCGAACTACGCCGACAAGCACGATGCCAACCACGGCCCGAAACTCAACGCCGGCCCGGTGATCAAGGTCAACAGCAACCAGCGCTACGCCACCAACAGCGAAACCGCCGGGTTCTTCCGTCACCTGTGCATGGCTGAAGAAGTGCCGGTGCAAAGCTTCGTGGTACGCAGTGACATGGGCTGTGGCTCGACCATCGGCCCGATCACCGCCAGCCACCTGGGCGTGCGCACCGTGGACATCGGCCTGCCGACGTTCGCCATGCACTCGATCCGCGAACTGTGCGGCAGCCACGACCTGGCGCACCTGGTCAAGGTACTGAGCGCGTTCTACGCCTGCCGCGAGTTGCCGTAAACCCTGTAGGAGCTGCCGCAGGCTGCGATCTTTTGATTTTGTTTTTAAGATCAAGATCAAAAGATCGCAGCCTGCGGCAGCTCCTACACACACATCACTTCGGCTGCTTTAAAAGCGGCCTAGACTTCAAGTATCCCTTCGACAAGGCTGTCTCCATGATTTCGATGTCCACCTTTCACGCCATGCTGATCCCGATTCTTGCCGGGATGCTCCTGCTGGCCGTCGGCTTCAACTTTCGCGACAAAAACGCCGGTGTGTTCGCCATGTGGATCGGCATGCTGACCATCCTCGCGACCGTGGTGATCAAGATCCTCGCCAAACTCAACGAATAATTCATCGCCCTTGGCTCGCATTGATTTTGACGGCCTCGTACACTCGGTCGATCCGCTCCTTGCGAGGTTGACCGCCTAGTGTTCGCTCGTCTTTTTGCCCTTCCGTATATTTTCCTTGTCTGCCTGATGCTGCTGCCAGTGGCACCTGCCCAGGCGGTCGGCCTTCCAAGCCTGCTCGGCGGCCAGGCCAAGGCGCAGCCCGAAGCACAGGAACCGCTGGGGCAGTCCCTGGACGAAGTGATCAAGTCACTGGAAAACGATCAGCAACGCGCCAAGCTGCTGGCCGATCTGAAAAGGCTCCGTGACACCACCAAACAAGCCCAACCGATTACCGAAGAAGGCGTGCTGGGTTTGATTGGCGGAACCCTGGCCACGATCGAAAAGAAATTTTCCGGCGACGACAGTCCGCTCACGCGCTGGTCCAGCGAGTTCGACCAGGCCCAGGAAGAGCTGATGGCGCTGGCGCTGCCGGCCAATGAATGGCTGCCGATGCTCTTTGCGTTCGCCATGATCCTGATGGTCTGGAGCCTGCTGGCCGCCGCGCTGATCTGGATCAGCCACCGCGTGCGCATGCGTTTCGGCCTGACTGAGGAACTGCCGCAGCACCCCCGCGCCCTGGACATGTTGCGCTTTGCCTTGCGCAAGCTCGGGCCATGGCTGATCGCCCTGGTGATCACGATCTACATGAGCTATGCCCTGCCCTCGTCCCTGGGCAAAAGCCTGGCGATGGTGCTGGCCTATGCATTGGTCGTCGGCACCTGCTTCTCGGCCATCTGCGTGATTGCCTTTTCCCTGCTCGACGGCCCACACCGCCACCGCGCCTTGTACATTCTGCGGCACCAGGCGTTTCGACCGCTGTGGCTGATCGGCAGCTTCGCCGCATTTGGCGAAGCGCTGAGCGACCCAAAACTGGTCGACAGCCTCGGCAGCCATCTGGCCCATACGGCTGCCACGATTGCCAATGTCCTGGCAGCTTTGTCCACCGCCCGGTTCATCTTGCGTTTCCGCCGCCCGATCGCCCACCTGATCCGCAACCAGCCGCTGTCCCGACGCCTGACCCGGCGCGCCCTCAACGACACCCTGTCGATTCTCGGCACCTTCTGGTACGTGCCGGCTCTGGTGCTGGTGGCCATCTCCCTGTTCGCGACGTTCATTTCCGCCGGCGACACCAGCACTGCCCTGCGCCAGTCGCTGATCTGCACCGTGTTGCTGGTGTTGTGCATGGTCATCAACGGCCTGGTACGCCGCCACGCCCTTAAGCCCCAGCGCGGAATCCGGCGTTACGCCGTGTATTCGGAACGGCTGAAAAACTTCTTCTACACCATCCTCCACCTGTTGGTGTGGCTGGCCTTTATCGAGCTCGGCCTGCGGGTCTGGGGCATGTCCTTGATCCGCTTTACCGAAGGCGATGGCCACGAAGTCAGCGTCAAGTTGTTCAGCCTCGCCGGCACGCTGTTGTTCGCCTGGTTGATCTGGATTCTCAGCGACACCGCCGTGCACCACGCACTGACCCGCTCGCGCAAAGGCCTGGCCAATGCCCGCGCGCAGACGATGATGCCGCTGATTCGCAACGTGCTGTTCGTGGCCATCTTCATTGTCGCGCTGATCGTTGCACTGGCGAACATGGGCATGAACGTCACGCCGCTGCTGGCCGGTGCCGGTGTGATCGGTCTGGCCATCGGCTTTGGTGCGCAATCGCTGGTAGCCGACCTGATTACCGGGCTGTTCATCATCATCGAAGACTCCCTGGCCATCGACGACTACGTGGATGTCGGCGGCCACCTCGGCACGGTCGAAGGCCTGACCATCCGCACCGTGCGCCTGCGGGACATCGACGGCATCGTCCACACCATTCCGTTCAGTGAAATCAAAAGCATCAAGAACTACTCCCGGGAATTCGGCTACGCGATCTTCCGGGTAGCAGTGCCGGCCAACATGGACATCGACAACGCCATCAAACTGATGCGCGAAGTCGGCCAGAAAATGCGCACCGATCCGTTGCAGCGACGCAATATCTGGTCGCCGCTGGAGTTCCAGGGGGTGGAAAGTTTCGAGTCGGGTAATGCGATCCTGCGCGCCCGCTTCAAGACCGCGCCGATCAAGCAGTGGGAAGTGTCGCGAGCGTTCAACCTGTCACTCAAGCGGCACATGGATGAAGCCGGATTGGACCTGGCGACACCGCGGATGAGCATTCAGGTCACCGCCGCCGCCGGCTCCCCGGAACAACCCTTGTAGGAGCTGCCGCAGGCTGCGATCTTTTAAAAATCAAAAGATCGCAGCCTGCGGCAGCTCCTACGAGGTCAAACCACGTCAACGCCGACATGAATCGCATCATGCCGCCAGAACTCCAGATCGCAGTCGATCAGGCGTTCATACTGGTCATAGTTGACGCGGGCAATCCGTAAGCCCGGGCTACCCGCCGACACCTTCAGCGCCGCCGCCGCATCCACCGACAACGCCGTGGGCACAATCTCGAAGCGCACCCGCCCATAGTGCAAATCGTAATGCCGCGCGTACAACTCGGTGATCGACTGATTCAAATCGAAATCGAGGATTCCCGGAAAGTACTGCGGGTTCAGATAGTGCTCCACATACAGCACCAGCCGCCCGTCGATCCGCCGTGAGCGGCAGATCTGGATCACGCTCGACAGCGCCGGCAATTGCAGCCAGGCACAAACGGCCGCCGACGCCGGTTGCAATCGCGCCGAAATCACCTCCGTGGACGGCACCCGCCCCTGGGCACTGACCATCGCGTGAAAGTGGCTGCGCTGCATCAGGTTGTACGCCAGGCGTGGCGGCGAGACGAACCAGCCGCGACGCTCCTCGCGATAAATCTGCCCCTGCGACTCCAACTGCAACAACGCCTCACGCAAAGTGATCCGCGTGGTGCCGAACAATTCACTGAGCTTGCGCTCGGCCGGCAATTTGCTGCCCGGGGCCAACAAGCCGTGGTCGATCTGCTCCTGAAGTACCTGGCCGATGGCTGTTACCGCCTTTGTTGCCTCTTCACGCATCAACGTTTCCTTTCTGGACTAGACCAGCACCAATTCAGGGCAGAACCGCCGCGCAATCCGGCTCATTCAATAGTCTGCAAGCGTAGGCAGCGTAGATGACCGAGATGTGACAAAGCTGCCCAACGGTCGCCATTCTGCGAACTCGAAAACCTGCAAATCATCGGCCAAGTCCCTTGCCAGCCGAGGGCTTGACCATGGTCTACGCTTATCAGGCCAGTCGCGATACCGCTGAACAAAAAGTCCTCCAGGGCGACGAGCGACATCAAAGTGTCATCCAGCCCCCTTAAATTGGCTCAGGTATTGCTGACCTAGACCAACACAAACCGCAATCGCAGCGTTGAACACGACCCAAGGAGCTTCGGAATGAAAAAGCTTTTCCTGGCATCACTGTTAGGCTCGACCATCGCAATGTGCACCGCCGCCATGGCGGCCGATGATTTGAAAACCCTGGAAGCCGCTGCGAAAGCGGAAGGCGCCGTCAACAGCGTCGGCATGCCCGATGACTGGGCCAACTGGGCCGGCACCTGGAAAGACCTGAGCGACAAGTACGGCCTCAAGCACATCGACACCGACATGAGCTCAGCCCAGGAGATCGCCAAGTTCGCCGCGGAGAAAGACAACGCCAGCGCCGACATCGGCGACGTCGGTGCAGCGTTCGGCCCGATCGCGGTCAAGCAGGGCGTAGTCCAGCCCTACAAGCCTTCCACCTGGGATCAGGTGCCAGCCTGGGCCAAGGACAAGGACGGCAACTGGGCACTGGCCTACACCGGCACCATCGCTTTCATCGTCAACAAGAAGTTGCTGCACGGCTCCGAAGCCCCGACCAAATGGGCTGACCTCAAGAGCGGCAAATACAAGGTGTCCATCGGTGACGTGAGCACTGCAGCCCAGGCAGCCAACGGCGTACTGGCCGCGGCACTGGCCAACGGTGGCGACGAGAAAAACCTGCAGCCTGCCCTGCTGCTGTTCGCCGACATCGCCAAGCAAGGTCGCCTGTCGATGTCCAACCCGACGATTGCCACCATGGAAAAAGGCGAAATCGAAGTCGGCGTGGTCTGGGACTTCAACGGCCTGAGCTACAAGGCCAAGATGGCCAACCCGGATGACTACGTGGTGCTGATCCCGTCCGACGGCTCGGTGATTTCCGGTTACACCACCATCATCAACAAGTACGCGAAAAACCCGAACGCCGCCAAGCTGACCCGCGAATACATCTTCAGCGACGCCGGCCAGATCAACCTGGCCAAGGGCAACGCCCGTCCGATCCGTGCCGAGCACATCACACTGCCGGCCGACGTGAAGGCCAAGCTGCTGCCTAACGAGCAGTACAAGAAAGTGACGCCGATCAAAGACGCGGATGCGTGGGAAAAGACCTCCAAGGCCCTTCCTCAGAAGTGGCAGGAAGAAGTCATCATCAATATGCAGTAATGCTGCATCCGTAGGAGCTGCCGCAGGCTGCGATCTTTTGATTGTGCTTTTTCAAGATCAAAAGATCGCAGCCTGCGGCAGCTCCTACACCGTTCAGTTTTGATTCTGGAGTCATCGCCCCTATGAAGCACAACGTCATCCTTGTGGTGCTCGACGGCCTCAACTACGAGGTCGCCCGTCACGCCATGGGGCACCTGCAGGCGTACGTCGGTGCAGGACGTGCGGCACTCTACAAGCTGGAGTGCGAGTTGCCGGCCCTGTCCCGCCCGCTGTACGAATGCATCCTGACCGGCGTTGCGCCCATCGACAGCGGTATCGTCCACAACAACGTTTCGCGCCTGTCCAACCAACGCAGCATCTATCACTACGCCACCGACGCGGGTCTAGTCACCGCCGCGGCGGCCTATCACTGGGTCAGCGAACTGTATAACCGTTCGCCTTTCGTGGCGGCACGGGACCGCCACACCGATGATCCGCAACTGCCGATCCAGCATGGGCATTTCTACTGGAACGATCACTACCCCGATTCGCACCTGTTCGCCGACGCCGAAAACCTGCGCCAGCGCCATGCGCCGCACTTTTTACTGATCCACCCGATGAACATCGACGACGCCGGGCACAAGCACGGCCTCGACACCCCGCAGTACCGCAACAGCGCCCGCTCGGCCGACATCATCCTGGCCGACTACCTGCAAGGCTGGCTCGGTGCCGGTTATCAGGTGCTGGTCACCGCCGACCACGGCATGAACAACGACCGCTCCCACAACGGCCTGCTGCCGGAAGAACGTGAGGTGCCGTTGTTCGTTCTCGGTGACGCCTTCAGCTTCGACGCCGGCGCAGCGCCGAAACAGACCGAGATCTGCGGCACCGTCTGCGAGTTGCTGGGCGCGCCCCACGACAAACCGGTCTGCCGGGAGCTGCTCAAGTGAATGCCATGACCCGCAGTAAATGGCTCGCAGCCTTATGCCTGGTCCCGTTCGCACTGTTCTTCATCGTGTTCGAGATCGCACCGCTGACCTGGGTGATGATCAACAGCCTGCAATCGGAAGAATTCGGCTGGGGCCTGGCCAACTTCAGCAAAATCTTCAGTTCGAAGTTTTACCTGCAGGCGATCCAGTACAGCCTTGAGATCAGCTTCTGGTCCAGCGTGTTCGGGATCATCATCGCGATACTGGGCGCCTACTCCCTGCGCCGGGTCGATTCGAAACTGCGCAACTTCGTCAACGCCTTCGCCAACATGACCAGCAACTTCGCGGGCGTGCCCCTGGCCTTTGCGTTCATCATTTTGCTCGGCTTCAATGGCAGCTTCACCATCATGCTCAAGCAGGCCGGCATCATCCAGGATTTCAACCTGTACTCGAAAACCGGGCTGATCATTCTCTACACCTACTTCCAGATTCCCCTCGGCGTACTGCTGCTGTACCCCGCCTTCGATGCGCTGCGCGAAGACTGGCGTGAGTCCGCTGCGCTACTGGGCGCCGACGGTTGGCAGTACTGGCGGCACATCGGATTGCCGGTGTTGACGCCGGCACTGCTGGGCACCTTCGTGATCCTGCTGGCCAACGCCCTCGGTGCCTACGCCACGGTGTACGCCCTGACCACCGGCAACTTCAACGTGCTGCCGATCCGCATTGCGGCGATGGTGTCCGGTGACATTTCCCTGGACCCGAACCTGGCCAGCGCCCTGGCCGTTGTGCTGGTGGCCTTGATGACCCTGGTGACCATCGTGCACCAGTTGCTGTTGAAGAGGAGCTACCATGTCTCGCGCTGAACTGGGGCCCGCCGGTGTCTACCACCGCGTCGTGGTTTACCTGTTGTTTGCCATCCTGCTGTTGCCGCTGGCCGGCACGCTGATCTACTCGATCGCCAGCAGTTGGTCGGCAACCATTCTGCCCAGCGGTTTCACCCTCAAGTGGTACATCCAGCTGTGGAGCGATCCGCGCTTCCTGAATGCGTTCGGGCAATCGCTGCTGGTCTGCGTGGGTTCACTGATTCTTTCCGTGGTGCTGATCCTGCCGTTGCTGTTCGTGGTGCATTATCACTTCCCGAAACTCGATGCGCTGATGAACATCCTGATCCTGCTGCCCTTCGCCGTGCCACCGGTGGTGTCGTCGGTGGGGCTGCTGCAACTCTATGGTTCCGGACCGTTCGCCATGGTCGGTACACCCTGGATCCTGATCGGTTGCTACTTCACCGTGGCGCTGCCGTTCATGTATCGGGCGATCACCAACAACCTGCAAGCGATCAACCTGCGCGACCTGATGGACGCCGCCCAGTTGCTCGGCGCCAGCACCTGGCAAGCCGCCCTCCTGGTGGTGCTGCCGAACCTGCGCAAGGGCCTGATGGTGGCGCTGCTGCTGTCGTTCTCGTTCCTGTTCGGTGAGTTCGTGTTCGCCAACATCCTCGTCGGCACCCGCTACGAAACCCTGCAGGTCTACCTCAACAACATGCGCAACAGCAGCGGTCATTTCACCAGTGCGCTGGTGATTTCCTACTTCTTCTTTGTGCTGGTTCTGACCTGGATTGCCAATATCTTGAACAGGGACAAAAGCGAATGAGCTATGTCAGCGTCCAACATCTTCAGAAAAGCTTCGCCGGCACCACGGTGTTCAGCGACATCAATTGCGAAATCCAGAAAGGTGAGTTCGTCACCCTGCTCGGCCCGTCCGGCTGCGGCAAATCCACCCTGCTGCGCTGCATCGCCGGCCTGACTTCGGTGGATGGTGGCAAAATCCTGCTCGATGGTGCCGATATCGTGCCGGTGAGCCCGCAGAAACGTGGGATCGGCATGGTGTTCCAGAGCTATGCGCTGTTCCCCAACATGACCGTGGAGCAAAACGTCGCCTTCGGTCTGCGCATGCAAAAGGTCAATGCCGATGACAGCCAGAAACGTGTCGCCGAAGTACTGAAACTGGTGGAGTTGCAGGACTTCGCCGCACGCTATCCACATCAGCTGTCCGGTGGCCAATGCCAGCGCGTCGCCCTCGCCCGCTCGCTGGTGACCCGGCCACGCCTGTTGCTGCTGGACGAACCGCTGTCGGCGCTGGATGCGCGCATTCGCAAGCACCTGCGCGAACAGATCCGTCAGATCCAGCGCGAACTGGGCCTGACCACGATTTTCGTCACACACGATCAGGAAGAAGCCCTGACCATGTCTGACCGGATTTTCCTGATGAATCAGGGAAAGATCGTACAAAGTGGCGACGCCGAAACCCTCTACACTGCGCCGGTGGATGTGTTCGCTGCCGGTTTCATCGGCAACTACAACCTGCTGGACGCCGACAGCGCCTCGAAGCTGCTGCAGCGGCCAATCAACAAGCGCATCGCCATTCGCCCGGAAGCCATCGAACTGAGCCTCAACGGTGAACTGGACGCGCAGGTACGCAGCCACAGCCTGTTGGGCAACGTCATCCGCTACCGGGTCGAAGCCCGGGGCGTGGAACTGGTGGTGGATGTGCTGAACCGCTCGGCGGCCGACCTGCATCCCGATGGTCAGCGCCTGGCGCTTTCCATCGATCCGACGGCCCTGTGTGAGGTAGCCTGATGCCTTTGCTTATGCTGAAGAGAGAACTGCACTGATGGCCCTGGCAATTTTTGATCTGGACGAAACCCTGATCCACGGCGACTGCGCCACCCTTTGGAGCGAGCAGATGGGTCGCCTGGGCTGGGTCGACCCCGAATCGTTCATGCGACAGAACAACGAGCTGATGGACGCTTACAGCCACGGCAAATTGCGCATGGAAGACTTCATGACCTTCAGCCTGGAGCCGATGATCGGCCGCACGCCACAAGAGGTCGAGCATCTGGTTGGCCCCTGGGTGGAAGACTACATCGAGCC
Source organism: Pseudomonas laurylsulfatiphila (assembly GCF_002934665.1). Classification (GTDB taxonomy): domain Bacteria; phylum Pseudomonadota; class Gammaproteobacteria; order Pseudomonadales; family Pseudomonadaceae; genus Aquipseudomonas; species Aquipseudomonas laurylsulfatiphila. The sequence goes on from NZ_NIRS01000004.1 coordinate 567,828, forward strand.
GATCATTTTCAGCGACGCCACCAAGGCCATCGCGGCGCATCGCAAGGCCGGCGACCGGATTCTGGTGATCTCGGCCTCGGGCACTCACCTGGTCGGCCCCATCGCCGAGCGCCTGGGCATCGACGAGATTCTGGGCATCGAACTGGAAGTGGCTCAGGGCGTTTACACCGGCCACACCGTGGGCACCCTGACCTACCGCGAAGGCAAGATCACCCGCTTGCTGGAGTGGCTGGATGCGGAAGAGGAAAACCTCGAAGGCGCGAGCTTCTATTCCGACTCACGCAATGACCTGCCGTTGTTGCTGAAGGTGGATTTCCCCCACGTGGTCAATCCGGATCCGGTGTTGCGCGAGCAGGCCGAAAAGGCCGGGTGGCCGATCCACCTCTGGAAATAACCCGGCCCCCCTGTGGGAGCGAGCTTGCTCGCGATGGCGGCGAGTCAGTTGCATTAATATCAACTGACACTCCGCTAATCGCGAGCAAGCTCGCTCCTACAGGTTTCTCGTTGTCAGTTCAGGCTCTCGTCAATCACCAACACCACCTTCCCCGCCACGTTATTGCTCGCCAACTCGGCAAACGCTGCCTCGGCATCCCTGATCGGGAATGTCCTGGCCAGTTGCGCACTCAAGCGCCCCTCGGCGAACAACGGCCACACGTGCAGGCCCAGATCGCTGAACAGATCCGCCTTGAACTGATCATCCCGGCTGCGCAGGGTCGAGCCCAGCAACTGCACGCGCTTGGCCAGCACCTGGGCCAGATCCAGCTTGGCCTCGCGCCCGCCCATCAGACCGATCAACACCCAGCGACCATCCTGAGCCAGCAACTTCAGGTTCAATGCCGCGTAACTGCCACCCACCGGGTCGAGAATCACGTCGAACGGCCCCAGATCGCGCAAGCTCTCCAGATCACCGTTACGCACCACGCCGCCCTGGGCACCGAGCGCTTCGCAGTACGCCAGTCGCTCGGCAGAGCCGACGCTGACCCAGCACGGGTTACCGAAGGCCTTGCACAGCTGAATGGCCGCTGAACCAATGCCACTTGCTCCGGCGTGCAGCAGAACTTTCTGTCCCGGCTTGAGCGCAGCCAGTTGAAACACATTCAGCCAGACTGTTGCATAAACTTCGGGCAATGCCGCCGCTTCGACCAGTGACATTCCGTCGGGAACCGGCAACACATGCCGCCCGTCGACAACCACCTCTTCGGCCATCCCGCCCCCGGCCAGCAAGGCGCAAACACGATCGCCCACCTGCCAGGAGGAGCCCGCGCCAACCTCGCTGATGACCCCCGAGCACTCTAGACCGAGCACCTGGCTGGCCCCTGGCGGTGGCGGATATAGACCGGCTTTCTGCAACAAATCGGCGCGATTGAGGCCCGCTGCCGCCACTCGAATACGAACTTGCCCTACATCGCATGCAGGACTGGGTTCATCAACCCATACCACTTGACCGTCAACGCCTTGCAATGCTTTCACAGTGCCTCCATAGTGAGTCTGGACTGAGCCCGAAGCTATAGCGCCGGGCTTTTTGCATTATGCGACCGGCTCCCAAAGAGCCGGCGACTTCAAAGACGGCCTAATATGCGTTATCAATTGTCCCCGCGTCGAATCAGCATGAAGCATCTGTTCCCCAGCACTGCCCTCGCCTTATTCATCGGTATCGGCTTGCTGCCGATGTCGAGCAATACATTCGCAGCCAATAGCTGGGACAAGCTTCAGCCCGATCGTGACGAAGTGATCGCCAGTCTGAACGTCGTGGAATTGCTCAAACGCCACCACTACAGCAAGCCGCCACTCGATGACGCGCGCTCGGTGATCATCTACGACAGCTACCTCAAGCTGCTGGATCCATCGCGCAGCTATTTCATGGCCAGCGACATTGCCGAATTCGACAAGTGGAAGACGCAGTTCGACGACTTCCTCAAGAGCGGCGACCTGAACGCCGGGTTCACCATCTACAAGCGCTACCTGGACCGCGTAAAGGCGCGCCTGGACTTTGCCCTTGCCGAGCTGAACAAGGGCGTCGACAAGATCGACTTCAACACCAAGGAAACCTTGCTGATCGACCGCAAGGACGCCCCTTGGCTCAAATCCACCGCGGAACTCGACGACCTGTGGCGCAAACGCGTCAAGGACGAGGTCCTGCGCCAGAAGATCGCCGGCAAGGATTCCAAGCAGATCCAGGAAACCCTGACCAAGCGCTACAAGAACCAGCTGGCGCGCCTGGACCAGACCCGCGCGGAAGACATCTTCCAGGCGTACATCAATACCTTCGCCATGTCCTACGACCCGCATACCAACTATCTGTCGCCGGATAACGCGGAAAACTTCGACATCAACATGAGCCTGTCCCTCGAGGGCATCGGCGCCGTGTTGCAGAGCGATAACGACCAGGTGAAAGTCGTGCGTCTGGTGCCGGCAGGTCCGGCGGACAAGACCAAGCAGGTTGCACCGGCCGACAAGATCATCGGCGTTGCCCAGGGCAACAAGGAAATGGTCGACGTGGTGGGCTGGCGCCTGGACGAAGTGGTCAAGCTGATCCGTGGTCCGAAAGGCACCGTGGTGCGCCTGGAAGTGATCCCGGCCAGCAATGCGCCGAACGACCAGACCACCAAGATCGTGCCGATCACCCGTGAAGCGGTGAAGCTCGAAGACCAGGCCGTGAAGAAATCGGTCTTGAACCTGAAGCAGGACGGCAAGGACTACAAGCTCGGCGTCATCGAGATCCCGGCGTTCTATCTGGACTTCAAGGCCTTCCGTGCCGGCGACCCGGATTACAAGAGCACCACCCGCGACGTCAAGAAACTGCTGACTGAACTGCAGAAAGATAAAGTCGACGGTGTGGTCATCGACCTGCGCAACAACGGCGGCGGCTCCTTGCAGGAAGCCACCGAGCTGACCAGCCTGTTCATCGACAAAGGCCCGACCGTGCTCGTGCGTAACGCCGATGGCCGTGTAGACGTGCTGGAAGATGAAAACCCGGGCGCGTTCTACAAAGGCCCGATGGCGTTGCTGGTCAACCGCCTGTCCGCCTCGGCTTCGGAGATTTTTGCCGGCGCCATGCAGGACTACCACCGCGCACTGATCATCGGCGGCCAGACCTTCGGCAAAGGTACCGTGCAGACCATTCAGCCACTCAACCATGGCGAGCTGAAACTGACCCTGGCCAAGTTCTACCGGGTTTCCGGACAGAGCACCCAGCATCAGGGCGTCTTGCCGGACATCGATTACCCGTCGATCATCGACACCAAGGAAATCGGCGAAAGCGCCCTGCCCGAAGCCATGCCGTGGGACACCATCAAGGCGGCGATCAAGCCGTCGCTGGATCCGTTCAAGCCGTACATTTCGCAGCTCAAGTCCGAGCATGACATACGTACAGCCAAGGATGCGGAGTTCGTGTTCATCCGCGACAAGCTGGCCCTGGCGCAGAAACTGATGGCCGAAAAAACCGTCAGCCTCAATGAAGCCGAGCGTCGTGCCCAGCACGCCGACATCGAAGCCAAACAGTTGACCATGGAAAACATCCGTCGCAAGGCCAAGGGCGAAGAACCGCTCAAAGAGCTGAAGAAAGAAGACGAGGATGCCATCGCGGCCGAGGATGACAAGACCAAACCGGAAGACGATGCCTACCTGAGCGAAACCGGGCGGATTCTGCTGGACTACCTGAAACTCAACACTGCAGTGGCGAAGCACTGAGTGTAAACAAACAGCTGATGGCAATTTAATGCTAACGCCCTCCGGGGCGTCATCAAACAGTCATCATTCTGTCGTGAAATATGGGACTGGCGTGCTCCTCGTAGAAAGGGACCACGCCAGTCCTTTTTTTATCGCCAGAGATCGCCATGACCACAACCGAACAGCTGAGTGCATTGAGCTCGATCCTGACTCAAGGCGGTTTGCACAGTTTGTTCCAACCGATCATCAGCCTCTCTGAGCGGCGCATTCTCGGCTACGAAGCCCTCAGTCGCGGCCCGTCCAACAGCCCTCTGCACTCCCCTGTCGCCCTGTTCGCCGTGGCTCGTCAGGCCGGTCGTTTGAGCGAGCTGGAAATTGCCTGCCGCGAAAGCGCTTGCCGGCGCTTCAATGAACAACAACTGCCCGGCCTGTTGTTCCTCAACGTATCCCCGGAATCCCTGCTCGAAGCCGCCCATCAACCGGGACGCACCCTGCAATTGCTGCAGGACTTCGGCATTCCGCCGAGTCAGGTGGTCATCGAGCTCACGGAACAGACGCCAACGGATGATTTCCAGCTGCTGCAAACCGCCCTGCATCATTATCGGGCGATGGGATTTTCGATTGCGCTGGATGATCTGGGGGCGGGTTATTCGAGTTTGCGCTTGTGGTCCGAACTGCGGCCGGATTACGTGAAAATCGACCGGCATTTCATTGATGGCATTCATCAGGATGCGCTCAAGCGCGAGTTCGTCGGCTCGATCCTGCAAATCGCCAAGGCCTCGCGGGCGCAAGTCATTGCCGAAGGTATCGAGTTACCGGAAGAGCTCGCGGTACTGACCGAGATGGGCGTGGATCTGGTCCAGGGCTATCTGCTCTGCCGCCCCCAGGAACACGCGCCACGGGATGCCCGGGCAATGATGCCCCGCCAGGACAGCACCAGCGTTGTACTGAGCGAAGACGGCAGCGACCTCAGCGCACTGCTCAACGAGCAACCCGCCGTGAACCGGGACACCCCGACCGCCACGGTGCTCGAAGCCTTTCGCCGCCAGGCCAACCTGAACTCGCTGGCGGTCCTGGATGCACAGGGTCAGCCATGCGGTATTGTCCATCGACATTCGCTCTCCGATGCCCTGCTCAAGCCCTTTGCCACCGATCTGTTCGCCCGCAAACCCATCAGCCGCCTGATGAACGATGACTTCCTGGCCGTCGAGCTGAGTCAGTCGCTGCAACAAGTCAGCCGCCTGATCACAGGCCGTGCCCGCCAGCGCATCGAAGAAGACTTCATCATCACCCTCAATGGCGGCTATCTCGGGCTCGGCCGCGTAATAGACGTACTCAAACTGATTACCGAACTGAAGATCCAGCAAGCCCGCTACGCCAACCCGCTTACCTTGCTCCCGGGCAACGTACCGATCCAGCAATGCCTGACGCGGTTGCTGCAACAGCAACGGGAATCGGTGATCTGCTACGTGGACATCGACAGCTTCAAACCTTTCAACGACATCTACGGCTATGGCCGCGGCGACGAAGTCCTGTTGTGCCTGGCGCAATGCCTGAACGACCGCGTCGACCCGTCCCGCGACTTCGTCGGCCACATCGGCGGTGATGATTTCCTGCTGGTGCTCGGCCCGGAAGACTGGCGCAAACGCTTGAACCAGCTGCTCGACGACTTCCAGAGCCAATGCCGACGCTTCTACCGCAGCGAGCACCTGGAAGCCGGCTGCTTCATCGCACCGAATCGCCAGGGCGTGCGGCAGGAGTTTGCGCTGTTGTCGCTGTCGATCGGCGTGGTGCATCTTCATCCACAGGCCTGTGGACAACTCGATGCGAGCCAGTTGGCGGAAATGGCGTCACAAGCCAAGCACCATGCGAAGAATGTGCAGGGCTATAGCGTGCATGTGATTGATAGCCTGGTGGGGCAGGAACATGAAGGTGCTTGCCTGATGGGGCAGCGGTGATTGACAGGACGCTTTCGCGAGCAGGCTCGCTCCCACAGAAGAGCAGAGCAAAGGCAGAGCGGCGTACACCTTCGCTCTTCACCACTCATCAGGCCGAGCGTTAGCTCGCCTGCAGCTCTTGATCCACCCGCCCCCTCGGCAGGCTGAGTGGAGGTGTTCATCCGGGGACGGGCGCGCAGCGCCGTTCGATGCAGTCGAACTCATTGCATGTAGGTCGAAGCGAAGCCGACCGGAGGCGATGCCCCCGGCTGAATGCCGGAGCGAAGGAACGCCGAGCCCAGGCGAGGGGCCGTACGTTCGGGGCGAGTGAAGGGATCAACCACATAGGTAACAGAAGAGGTCAGTCACATAGGTAACACCTGATCACTTATTTCTGATTACTTTGAGCGTCAGATAAGCGTCTTTGGCATCCCTTTCATCAACGCGGCCTAATACTACCGGTCCAAAAATGATGTCCCAAACACCCTCACTGACGCTCTCCAACCCAACCGTTTCATGCTTGAGCACGTAGCCGACATAGATTCTAAGCCTACCTTTGTTCACCACGCCGTTGGAGTCCGTCCGGTAAACCTCAACATGGCTTGGGTACCTCATCTCCGGCAGCTTGCCCGGATAAGGTCGTGAAGAGCTTGTGTAGCAAGAGCCGGGGGTTTTCTGCCCCAGCGCCTCATGAAGACGCTCATGATTGTAGTGCTGCATGAACAGATCGAAATGTTTCTGCTGGGCTCCCCACTCAATTTCCGGCGGCCTTGGCAACGTACTTTTCAGCGTGCGGTGCATGCGCTCATGCCGTCCGTTTTGCTCTGGTCGACCAGGTTGAATCCTTTCGTGAATGATGCCCAGACGGGCCCACCAGATGGACAACTGCGATAACCCGGCACGCCCACCGCTGGCAAAAGGGACACCGTTGTCGGTACGGATCCGCTCGGGCATTCCATGCATCTTAAATAGCCGCTCGAAGGTTGCCTTGGCGTCCTTGAAAGTCGTGCTGGGCATGCTTTCACACGCCAGTAGAAAGCGACTGGCGTGATCCATCACTGTCAGGGGGTAACACCAGACACCGTCTCCCGTCAGGTATTGGCCTTTGTAATCGGCGCTCCAGAGCTGGTTGGGAAGATCGGCTTTCTGAAGTGGCTTGGGATAGATGGCGACACGCTGACGTAAACGCCGTGGGGGCACCAGACCCGCCTTTTTAAGCACGTTGTAGATCGTGGTTTTCGAGGGCGGAGACTGATCTGGAAACCGTTCACTCAGGGCTGTCTGAATCTTCTTCGGGCCCGGTGTGGTTTGCCCTTGGCCGCGCAGCTCAAGAATGGCCTCCTTGACCGCAAACGGCACGGCCTGAGCCTGGGAGTGTCGCTTGCGACTGCACTCCGCCAAGCCATTAATGCTGTCCGCGTTGTAGCGGGCCACCCACTTGTAACCAGTCTTGCGACTGATGCTGTGAGCCGCACAGAGTTGACTGAAATTGAGTCGACCAGACAAATAATCGGCAATGAACATCACTTTCAGGTCCATAGGTTTCAGCTCTCGCCACGGCATGGTCAGATCCTCGGAATCGACCAGTGCCAGTTAAAAACTGTTACCTATGTGCTTGAACTGTTTTGTTACCTATGTGGGTGAGTCATACCGCGAGCGTTTTTTGCTTACTTTTTTAGGCGCTTGTAAAAAAGTGAGTCGCCGTAAGGGCGAAACCATAAGTCGCCGTTACCGAAAAAACGGATATGTACACAGTCAACAAAAGACAGGTCGCCTTGCAGACAGGCGCAGGACAATTCCCCAAATAGCCATCCCCCGCCAGCCCAGGGTTATAGCTCAGACTCGCGAGACGCCAACTCTTGCAACTTGATCGGCGCCAACGGATGCCCGGCCTTGGCAGCCATCGCCCAAAACCGAGCCGCTTCAAGCGGATCCGGCGCCTTGCTCGCCGTCCCGGCCAAACAGATCACGCCCACCTGATACGCCGCCTTGCCATCGCCCGCCAATGCCGCCAGGCGCAACAAACGCACGCCCTCCTCACGAGCGCCGAGGCCGACACCGCGAAACGTCAGGATGTGCCCATAGAAGCTCTGGGCGCCGACGTCGCCCAGGTTGGCCATGCGTGCAAACTGGCCTTCGAGCCAGCGCCAGCCCTGCGGCTGGCGAACAAACCACGACCAGTGAAACAACCGGCGCGCGAGCCAGTACCCGGCTCGCGCCTTGAGTTGCAAAAACATTCAAGCCTCGGCCGATTCCGGGTATTCGTACTCGAACACCCGCACCACTTCCGAAGCGTGCCAGGACGCGGCGGCAACGCCGTCCGACGGCCCGGAAAAACGCCCGAGACGCTCGACACACTCAAAGAATCCGGTGCGCGGCAAACGGCTGGCACCCTGGCTGATCACCAGTGAACTGCGCAATGGCTGCTCCGCCTTGGCGTCCAGAGCCGCCAGATGCTCAAGGGCCGCCGTCAGGGTCTGCATGGCCGGGGTCGGCAGCTGCAAACGCTCCAGCAATGCCCGATACGTCAACAGATGGCGCTGGCGTCGCGCCTGATCCAGTTCGCCCAGCAATCCGTCCCAGTGTTGACGACTGATGCGTACACTCACGATTCATCCCTCCACCCTGGCACCGTCAATTCCCAAGCCAGGCTGCGGCGAATCGCGGCGTCGGGCAGACGCTCGCCACTTTCGATCATGGCCAGGTAAGACGGGCTGATGCCTACCGTGCGGGCCAGCGCCTCGATGGCGATGCCCTTCCCCTCGCGCAAACTGCGTAGTTGATCCAGACCCGGAAGAATCGCGTCTGGTGTCGCCGCCTGAGGCTTCGTGGCTTGAGGCGACGCTTGCTCCTTGATGCCCGCTGCTTTTAATAACGCCTGATATTGAGCCCATGGCAGAACCGCATACTCGGGCTCGCCTTCGCGTGTAATTATCTGAATATCCATCACTACCCCGTAGGACAACAACACTTAGCGAGTCGGCACTTTTCCCTAGAAGTGTAATCCTAACAGCGGCCAAGGTCGCGGGGGGCATCAATCTATGAACTCGTGGAAATCGACTCAGCGTTTTTTCGGGCCTTGCAGTTGAAGTTGCTCGGGGGTATCGGGCAGGCGCTCAACCACCACGAGCTTCTCCGGCACCTGCCGTTTGCGCCAGGCACGGAAGGCATTGAGCTCGTCGTCGAGCACTTTCATCAGCCACGCCAGGACTGCGATGTCATCGAACATGCCGAACACCGGAATGAAATCCGGGATCGCATCCACCGGGCTGAGGAAGTACATCAGGCCCGCGACAACCGACACCAGCGCCTTGGGACTGATGGCTCGATACTCGCCACGCCAGTAGGCCAGGCAGAGTGCCTGCAACAGCTTCAGGTCGTCCTTGATCTTGCCTAGTCGATTGCCCTGGCTTGCGCCTTTACTGGCGACCGCGAACAACAGGGTCGGCAATCGACCGCGTGCCAGCAGACGTCCGGCCAGTGGCAGGAAACGAGCGAAATTCCAGGGTGCTTTCATCATTCCTCCCGTTGAAATGTTATCCACACAAATTGTGGATAACCTTGTGAACAGAGCTACTTTTCATCGCTGTAAGCCCCGTTTTACAAGGCCCGCGTTCAGATCGGGCGTTTTTTACTCATCAAAAAAAACCCATAATTTCATTGACTTGGCGGCCTTGTGCGTCTACCGCCGACACTACTATGCCTAAGACTCCGGCCTAGAGCGTCTGTTCGTTTTGTTTACCCCTGCCGAACGCCAGATGCAACAACGCCCCGCATGAGCGAGGCGTTGTTGTCGAAGCAGGCGCTGGTTACTTGGCAGCGGCGTCTTCTTTTGCCGGGTCCTTGATGGCCAGCAGTTCCAGGTCGAATACCAGTACCGAGTTGGCCGGAATCGCCGGGCTCGGGCTTTGAGCACCGTAAGCCAGGTCAGCAGGGATGTACAGCTTGTACTTCTCGCCAACGTGCATCAGTTGCAGGCCTTCGACCCAACCCGGGATCACACCGCTGACCGGCAGATCGATCGGGCTGCCGCGCTCGACGGAACTGTCGAATACGGTGCCGTTGGTCAGCTTGCCGGTGTAGTGAACGGTCACTACATCAGTCGGCTTTGGCTGAGGACCATCGGCTTTCTGCACGACTTCGTACTGCAAGCCCGAAGCGGTGGTCGTCACGCCGGCTTTCTTGCCGTTTTCCTCGAGGAATTTCTTGCCGGCAGCGGCCGACTCTTCGCTCATCTTGGCCATGCGCTCTTCGGCACGCTTTTGCAGTGCGGCGAACGCCTCGACCAGCTCTTCGTCCTTGAGCTTCTGCTCTTTCTTGCCGACGGCGTCTTCGATGCCCTGGGCTACAGCTTTGGAATCCAGGTCATCCATACCTTCTTGAGCCAGGCTCTTGCCCATGTTCAGGCCAATGCCGTAGGAAGCTTTTTGCGCCGGAGTTTTCAGCTCTACGCTGGTCTGCGAATCACAACCCGCGAGTACCAGGCTAACCAGGGCCACCGCCGCCGCCAACCGATGCTGTTTCATGCTATTTCCTTGTTCATGCGCCTAAAGGGCAATCGAGTAAAGCCGCGAGCTTATCAGGCCGCCACGACCAATGGCTACCGGCATGAGAGCCGGAATCAATTGATAAGTTCAGGTGTTTAAACGCTTTTCACAATTCGGGCGATGAAGCTTCTTTCATCTTGCTCCGACAGAGGCTGATTCCTGAACCTGCAATCTGGCGTAATGGCCTCTTGCCGTACCTTGGGCACTCGGGCATAACCGCATGATAGTTCGACAAGGATGTTTATCTTGCGCCTCTTCCTACGCTTGCTGGTTCTCATCGCAGCCCTGCTCGGGCTGGCCCTGGCCGTGGTTCTTTATTACGTCGCCAACCCGAAACTGCCGGCCTGGTCGCCTGCTGAACAGGTGCATTATCTGGAGCAATGGAGCGCCGTCGACCGAGAGACTTATTACTTCACCCCCCAGGGCACCCAGGTCAAAGGCTTGCGCTATGACTGGTTCACCGCCCTCGAACTGCCCTTCTCGCAGCAACGCTTCGCCGCCCCCGAATACCTCGCGCGCTTCGGTTTTCTGGTGGACCCCGGCCAGAAGCCCACACCGAACAACCCCGGCAACCTCCCCGCAGGCTTTACCCGGCATCAGAATGTCGGCAGCCCGGATGTGTTTCTGGATATCACCTGTGCGGCCTGCCACACCGGTGAACTGCGCTTCAGGGGGCAAGCCGTGCGTATCGACGGCGGTTCGGCGCAGCATGTGCTGCCGTCCAGCGTTCCTACGCTCAAAGGGGGCAGTTTCGGACAAGCGCTGGTCGCCAGCCTGGTCTCGACCTACTACAACCCGTGGAAATTCGAACGTTTCGCACGCAACGTACTGGGCCAAGACTACGAGACGCGCCACAAGCAACTGCGCAAAGAATTCAAGACTTCACTGGATACATTCCTCAAAGTGGCCTGGAACGACACCCATCGCGGGCTCTATCCCACCGAGGAAGGCCCGGGGCGCACCGATGCCTTCGGGCGCATTGCCAACGCCAGCTTCGGTGACGCGATTTCCCCCGACAACTACCGCGTGGCCAATGCTCCGGTCGATTATCCACAGTTGTGGGACATGTGGACGTTCGAATGGGTGCAGTGGAACGGCTCGGCGAAACAACCGATGGCCCGCAACATCGGCGAGGCGCTGGGCGTCGGTGCCACGCTGAACTTCTTCGACCAGAACGGCCAGCCGCTGATGGGCGATGCCCGCTATCCCTCCAGCGTCCATGTGCGCGACCTGCACCTGATCGAAGAAACCCTGCAACGGCTCTCGCCACCGGCCTGGCCGGAAGACCTGCTGGGCGCGATCGACAAGCCGCTGGCCGCCAAGGGGCGCACCCTGTTCGCGGAAAACTGCGCGGGCTGTCATGTACCGCGTACCACCCAGGGCGAGGGACGATACGTTCAGCACCTGAAAATGCTCCCGGTGGATGACATCGGCACAGACCCGGGCGCGGCCAACAACATCGCCGACCATCGCTTCGACCTGACAGCACTGCAATGGAAGCAGGCGGAACTGGAAAAACTGGATGTAGAGCCAAAACCCACCGAACTACTGGACCTGAGCAAGATGTCCGTGGCCACGGGGCTGGCCTATGTCACTGCATTTGTCCGCGACCGCGCCTATCAGGACGCCAGTGTCACCCCCGCCGAGCGCCCGGAAATGGACGGCTTCGGCCTGCCAATCGGTGTGCGCGAATTACGTTCGTACAAGGCCCGGCCGTTGGCGGGTGTATGGGCAACGGCGCCGTTTCTGCACAACGGTTCGGTACCGAGCATTTATCAATTGCTGTCGCCTCAGGATGAGCGTGCAACCACGTTCTACAAAGGCACTTTCGAATATGACCCGGGACACCTGGGTTACCGCACCGAAGCCTTTACCAACGGTTTTCTGTTCGACACGCGAATCACCGGCAACCACAACAGTGGTCATGAATTCCGTGCCGGCAAACTCGGCAATGGCGTGATCGGCCGCTGGTTGCAGCCACAGGAGCGTTGGGCACTGCTGGAATATCTGAAAGTGCTGGGCGGCCCGCTGGAAGCGCAATTGCCATGACCACGGACTCAGCCAAAAGGACGCTCTCATGCTGATTACACTCTGGCTGCGCCTGGGCGCCTTCCTCGGCAAGCTGTTGCTGTGGCTGCTGGTTCTCGGCGTGCTTGGCTGGGCATTGGCCACCGCCTGGTTTGCCTGGCAGCAGCGCGGACCGGTCTCGGCGCAGGAGTCGATTGCGGACGGTGAAGCCGCGATGACCCGGGACATCATCCAGACCGCCGTGCGCATCGTCGATCAGCACCGCGAAAGCACCCGCTACCTGCGCGATGCCCATGCCAAGGCCCACGGCTGCATCAAAGCCGAAGTCCAGGTGTTGCCGGAACTGGCCAGCGAATTGCGCCAGGGCGTGTTCAGCGAGCCGGGCAAAACCTGGCAAGCGACGATGCGCCTGTCCAATGGCAACGCCTACCCGCAGTTCGACAGCATCCGCGACGCCCGGGGCATGGCGATCAAGCTGTTCGATGTTCCGGGCAAACAACTATTGAGCGATCAGCCAGGGCGAAGTGAACAGGACTTTGTGATGTTCAGCCATCCGAACTTTTTTGTAAGTAACGTGGCCGAATACCGTCAGAATGTCGCTGCCCAGGCCGAGGGTAAAAAAATGATGGCGTTCTTTCCGGGGTGGGACCCGCGTTCGTGGCAGGTTCGCCACCTGTTTATTGCCCTGGCGACACTGTCCCCTGCGCCATCGAGCCCAACCCGGACGACGTATTTTTCGGTTTCACCCTACAAATTCGGTGAAGCCAATGCCAAGTTCCGGGTCATGCCCGATCCAGGCAGTTGCCCGGCCTACAACCTGCCGGAACAAAACCGCAGGTTGCCGAACTTCCTGCGCAATGCGCTGAATCAACAGTTGTCGACCGATCGGGTGCCCGCGTGTTTCGTCTTGCAAATCCAGCGACAGGACGCCAACAAGTACATGCCGATTGAAGACACCAGCATTGAATGGCGCGAAAGCGATGCGCCCTTCGAGACGGTGGCGCAGATCAAGGTGCCGGCGCAGGACTTCGATACACCGGCACTGAACCTGCAATGCGACAACCAGTCATTTAATCCCTGGTTCGGTATCGAGGCACACCGCCCTATCGGCGGCATCAATCGCCTGCGCAAAGCCGTTTATGAAGCTGTCAGCGACTACCGGCACAGCCGAAACGCCGAGCAATAACCGGGCAGACACAAAAAAAGCGATCCCGGGATCGCTTTCAGGACTGGCCAAATGCCAGAAAGCAAAAAGCCCGCACAAGGCGGGCTTTCTGTGGTGACCTAGCGTTCAGTGTTCCAGGTTACCGAATATGGCGCAGCGGACGGGACTCGAACCCGCGACCCCCGGCGTGACAGGCCGGTATTCTAACCGACTGAACTACCGCTGCGCGAAACGCTTGAAACGAATGGTGGGTGATGACGGGATCGAACCGCCGACATTCTGCTTGTAAGGCAGACGCTCTCCCAGCTGAGCTAATCACCCTTCGCTTCGTTACGGGACGCATTATGCCACAAGTTTTCGTAAAGTGTTGATTTAATTGAAGTTTTTTTTCAAATAAATCCGAAAACCGGTAAAACGACACGTCCCGCGGGTACAACGTACAAACTTGAGGCAGAAAAAAACCCGCTATTGCGGGTTTTTCCGTGGTGACCTGGCGTTCAGTGGTCCAGGTTACCGAATATGGCGCAGCGGACGGGACTCGAACCCGCGACCCCCGGCGTGACAGGCCGGTATTCTAACCGACTGAACTACCGCTGCGCTAAACACATGAAACGAATGGTGGGTGATGACGGGATCGAACCGCCGACATTCTGCTTGTAAGGCAGACGCTCTCCCAGCTGAGCTAATCACCCTTCGCTTCGGTGTGGCGCGCATTCTACGGAGCGACCCAACCTCTGGCAAGCACTTTTTTAAATAATTTTCTCAGGCCTTCCAAAGGCTTAGAGAAAGGTTGGCCTATGGCACGGCGAAGACAATAATGCCCCCCTTTGTATAAAGGAGAGACTCACCCCATGTGGTTCAAAAACCTGCTTATCTATCGCCTGACCCAAGATCTGCCTGTTGATGCCGAGGCGTTGGAAACTGCACTGGCCACCAAACTGGCGCGCCCCTGTGCAAGCCAGGAGTTGACCACCTACGGTTTCGTCGCGCCGTTCGGCAAAGGCGAAGATGCGCCACTGGTGCACGTCAGCGGTGACTTCCTGCTGGTGTCCGCGCGCAAGGAAGAACGTATTTTGCCGGGCAGCGTCGTGCGTGACGCGGTCAAGGAAAAGGTCGAAGAGATCGAAGCCGAGCAAATGCGCAAGGTCTATAAGAAGGAACGCGATCAGATCAAGGATGAAATCATCCAGGCCTTCCTGCCCCGCGCCTTTATCCGCCGCTCGTCGACCTTCGCCGCCATTGCGCCGAAGCAGGGCCTGATCCTGGTCAACTCGGCCAGCCCGAAACGCGCCGAAGACTTGCTGTCGACCTTGCGTGAAGTGATCGGCACCCTGCCGGTGCGTCCGCTGACCGTGAAAATGTCGCCGACCGCGACCATGACCGAGTGGGTCACCACGCAGAAAGCCGCGGACGATTTCTTTGTGCTGGACGAGTGCGAACTGCGCGACACCCACGAAGACGGCGGCATTGTGCGTTGCAAGCGCCAGGACCTGACCAGCGAAGAAATCCAGCTGCACCTGAGCACCGGTAAAGTGGTCACTCAACTGTCCCTGGCCTGGCAGGACAAACTGTCGTTCGTCCTCGACGACAAGATGGTGGTCAAGCGCCTGAAGTTCGAAGACCTGCTGCAAGACCAGGCGGAACAGGACGGTGGCGACGAAGCCCTGGGCCAACTGGACGCCAGCTTCACCCTGATGATGCTGACCTTCGGCGATTTCCTGCCGGCGCTGGTTGAAGCATTGGGTGGGGAAGAGACGCCGCAAGGGATCTAAGCCCGGTAGTGACTTATTGTAGGAGCCGGCTTGCCGGCGAAGCGGTGTGTCAGGCACTCCGAGTTGCCTGAATCGCTGGCAAGCCAGCTCCTACAGAACTGCGTAGCTCTCATAACAAGGAACAGGCCATGCGCGCACTGGCTGCATTGAGTCGTTTTGTCGGCAACACCTTCGCCTACTGGGTACTGATTTTCGCTGTCGTGGCGTTCCTGCAGCCAGCATGGTTCATCGGCCTCAAAGGCGCCATCGTGCCGTTGCTGGGGCTGGTGATGTTCGGCATGGGCCTGACCCTCAAGGTCGAAGACTTCGCCGAAGTCGCTCGCCATCCCTGGCGCGTGGCCCTGGGCGTGGTTGCACATTTCGTGATCATGCCGGGCGTGGCGTGGTTGCTCTGCCAGGCGTTCCACTTGCCGCCGGAAATCGCCGTCGGCGTGATTCTGGTCGGTTGCTGCCCAAGCGGCACCTCGTCGAACGTGATGACCTGGCTGGCCCGTGGCGACCTGGCGCTGTCGGTGGCCATCGCCGCTGTCACCACCCTCCTCGCCCCCCTGCTGACGCCGGCGCTGATCTGGCTGCTGGCCTCGGCCTGGTTGCCGGTATCGTTCATGGAGTTGTTCTGGTCGATCCTGCAAGTGGTGCTGTTGCCGATCGTGCTGGGAGTGGTTGCCCAACGGGTGCTCGGCGACAAGGTTCGCCACGCCGTGGACGTGTTGCCGCTGGTGTCGGTGGTCAGCATCGTGATCATCGTCACGGCAGTAGTGGCCGCCAGCCAGGCGAAGATTGCCGAGTCGGGCCTGTTGATCATGGCCGTGGTCATGCTGCACAACAGCTTTGGCTACCTGCTGGGTTACTTCACCGGGCGCCTGTTCAAGCTGCCTCTGGCCCAGCGCAAGTCCCTGGCCCTGGAAGTCGGCATGCAGAACTCCGGGTTGGGCGCCGCGTTGGCCAGTGCGCACTTCTCGCCGCTGGCGGCAGTGCCCAGCGCATTGTTCAGTGTCTGGCACAACATTTCCGGGGCATTGCTCTCGACGTATTTCCGTCGCATGAGTGAAAAACAGGATCGGGAAATGGCGGCGCAACAGGTCAGCGACTGACTGGAAAACTTGATCCCCGGGTTAATGCTGGGCACTATATTGCCCATCGCGAGGACGACCTCGCGGCTCGATCGAGTCATTAATCTGGGGACGACCCCGTCAGACGATGGAGGTCTTCATGTCCTGGATCATTCTGTTTTTCGCCGGCCTTTTCGAAGTGGGCTGGGCCGTCGGCCTCAAGTACACCGACGGCTTCACCCGCCCGCTCCCCACCGTATTGACCGTTGCGGCCATGGCTATCAGCCTTGGCTTGCTCGGCCTTGCAATGAAGGAATTGCCGTTGGGCACAGCCTATGCGATCTGGACCGGTGTCGGCGCCGTTGGCACTGTGATCGCCGGGATCATTCTGTTTGGCGAGTCGATGGCGCTGGTGCGGCTGGCGAGTGTGGCGTTGATCATTAGCGGGTTGGTTGGGCTCAAGGTCAGTGCTTAACTTTTAGGCCGCCATCGCGAGCAGGCTCGCTCCCACAGGAATCGCAGGTGTTGCAACAATCTGCGACACACCCTGGAACCCTTGTGGGAGCGAGCCTGCTCGCGAAGAGGCCAGCACAGCCACCGACTATCTGACTGCCCCGCGCAACTCCCCCACCAACGCCTGCAACTTCACCGGCTGCGCCACCTCAACCGCTACCGCCGGCCCGGCCACCAACGTCACCCGCGACCACAACCGGCGAAACAGCCCTTTACCCGGATCGCGGCTGAAGAAACTCCCCCACAACCCCTGCAATGCCAGCGGAATCACCGGTACCGGTGTCTCCTCGAGAATCCGCGTCAACCCGCCCTTGAACTCGTTGATCTCGCCATCGGCGGTCAATTTACCTTCCGGGAAGATGCACACCAGCTCACCGTCCTTCAGATACCGGGCAATCCGCGTGAAGGCTTGCTCATATATCTGGATGTCCTCCTGGCGCCCGGCAATCGGAATCGTCCCTGCGGTTCGGAAGATGAAGTTCAGCACCGGCAGGTTGTAGATCTTGTAATACATCACAAAGCGAATCGGCCGACGTACCGCGCCGCCAATCAGCAAGGCGTCGACGAACGACACGTGGTTGCACACCAGCAGCGCCGCGCCTTCGTCGGGAATCAGGTCCAGATTGCGGTGCTCGACGCGATACATGGAATGGCTGAGCAGCCAGATCATGAAACGCATGGTGAACTCGGGGACAATCCTGAAGATGTAGGCGTTGACACCGATGTTCAGCAACGACACGACCAGGAACAACTGCGGGATCGACAGCTTGACCACGCTCAACAGGACGATCGAGACAATCGCCGACACCACCATGAACAGCGCGTTGAGGATGTTGTTGGCGGCAATCACCCGCGCCCGCTCGTTCTCCGCTGTGCGCGACTGGATCAGCGCGTACAGCGGGACAATGTAGAAACCGCCGAAGACGCCCAGGCCGAGGATGTCGAGCAACACCAGCCAGGTGTGGCCGAAACTGAGGATGTCGATCCAGCCATGGCCGGCGGCGCTGTCCGGAATTCCACCGGAATGCCACCACAGCAACAGACCGAAGACGGTCAGACCGAACGATCCGAACGGCACCAGGCCAATCTCGACTTTGCGCCCGGAGAGTTTCTCGCACAGCATCGAACCCAATGCGATGCCGACCGAGAACACCGTCAAAATCAGCGTCACCACGGTTTCGTCGCCGTGCATCCATTCCTTGGCATAGGCCGGGATCTGCGTCAGATAGATCGCCCCGACAAACCAGAACCATGAGTTGCCGACAATCGAGCGTGACACCGCCGGTGTTTGCCCCAGGCCCAGTTTCAATGTGGCCCAGGACTGGCTGAAAATGTTCCAGTTCAGGCGCATTTGCGGCGTGGCGGCCGCCGCCCGGGGAATGCTGCGGCTGGCCAGGTAGCCGAGCACGGCAATGCCGATGATCGCCGTGGACACCACCGGTGCGTAATGCGCCGAAGACATCATGACCCCAGCGCCAATGGTGCCGGCGAGGATCGCCAGGAAGGTGCCCATTTCCACCAGGCCGTTGCCGCCGACCAATTCATCCTCTCGCAGGGCCTGCGGCAGGATCGAGTACTTCACCGGCCCGAACAGCGCCGAATGGGTGCCCATGGCGAACAGCGCCAGCAGCATCAACGACAGGTGATCGAACAGAAAACCGACGGCACCGACCGCCATGATGGCGATTTCCCCAAGCTTGATCAGGCGGATCAACGCATCCTTGGCGAACTTTTCCCCGAATTGCCCGGCCAGGGCCGAGAACAGGAAAAACGGCAGGATAAACAGCAACGCACACAGGTTGACCCAGACAGAGCGGTCGCCCTCGATGCTCAGCTTGTACAAAATCGCCAGGATCAACGACTGCTTGAACACATTGTCGTTGAATGCCCCAAGGGACTGGGTAATGAAGAACGGCAGGAAGCGCCGGGTACGCAACAAGGTGAACTGTGAGGGGTGACTCATCTTCCATGTGTCCCTGATTATGTAGAGAGTGGCCTGGATACTGTAATTGGAGTATCGAAACTCGATCCAGGCCACACCTTACCTAATCTTTGCCGGTTATTTCTTCAAACCGGCAATGCATGGCGAGACAAACAGTTCGCCACGCCAGGCGCCCAGCACCGTGCGCTTACCGACGATCAGCCACATCACCGCCAGCAACGCCACCAGCACACAGCCAAACACACTGAAAAACGTCAGGTTCAAGGTACTGGCCAGCTTCAACGTCGCCAGAGAATAGACGCCCAACGGGAAGGTGAAGCCCCACCAGCCCAGATTGAAGGGGATGCCGGCACACAGGTAGCGCACAGTGATCAGCAGCGCCATCAGCATCCACCACAGGCCGAAGCCCCACAGGGTGATGCCGGCCACCAGGCCCAGTCCCGCCGCAATCTCACCGACGCCCGGCAAACCGTTGGCCGCGAAAATCAGCGGTGCATCGCCGCCCAGTACCAGCATGCCCAACGCGCCGGTGCCGATCGGGCCAAGGGCCAGCCAGCTCGAGGCGGCCATGTTTTCGTGGGGCAGTTTATGCAGGGCCATGCGCAGCAACAGAATGGTCAGGATGCTGAAAGCCACCGGCAAGGAAAATGCCCAGAGTACGTAGCTGGTCACCAGCATCACCAGTTGCGAGTGAGCGTCGGCCAGATGCGGCGCCAACAGGCCACCGCTGGCGGCCGCCACTTCTGCCGCGACCACCGGCAACAACCAGACGGCGGTCATCTGGTCGATGCTGTGCTCCTGACGCGTGAACATCATGTAGGGAATCAGCACGCCGCAGGCCAGCGACATCGCCACATCCAGCCACCACAGCACTTCGGCGAGGTGAATCACACCTTCGCCCCAGCGTGGCAGGCCGAACACCAGGAAGCCGTTGATGATGGTCGCCAGGCCCATCGGGATGGTGCCGAAAAACATCGAAACCGTGGAGTGGCCGAAGATCCGTCGTGCTTCGTCGAAAAACAGCAGCCAACGCGCGGCGTACAGCGCCGTGAACAGCAGGAACAACGCGATATTGAACAGCCATAGGGCTTCGGCAAAGGCGTGCAAGGCGGGCATGGCAACCGGCAATTGCGCCAGTGCCAGCGCCAGCACACCGGTACCCATGGTGGCCGCGAACCAGTTGGGGGTGAACTGGCGGATCACTTCGCGTGGGTGCTGCAGGTGACTGAACGGTTTGATTCCGGGCTTGATGCTGTTGGCGCATGTCATGGCGAACTCCTGTCCTCTCGTGAGGTAGAGCCCATGTTAGATCCGGATCGAATATCTATATAACGGGTAATATCTCTATATGTTATCTATTACATAGATATTTGATCAGGAACCGACCTCACATGCACTCCCTGAACGCGGGCGCATCAAACCTGCCAAAGCGCCAAGGGCCAGGAGTATCAACACCGCGCCATAACCGTCGACGGTCGCCACCAATCCGAGGGTTCGGCTCAGGTTCCCGGCCAGCAGCGATGGCAGGCAGAAGGCGAGATAGCTGAGCGCGTAATACGTCGACACCAGCCCGGCACGCTCATGAGGCAAGGCCAGCGGCACCAGACTACGCAAGGTGCCCAGAAAACCGGAGCCGAAACCACAGCCTGCGACCAGGGTGCCAAGGAAGAACAGCTGCAGGCTGGCACTGTGGACCCCCAGCAAAATCATCACGACACCCGCTGGCATCATGCTGGCGCCCAATAACAATGACTTGCCGGCGGGTCGGTTGCGCATGCGGTAAATCATCAGCGCACCGGTCAAGGTCAAGGCGGCAACGGTCGCCCCGCCGATCATGTTCGAGGTCGAGCCCGTGGCCGTGCGCACCAACGAAGGCGCCAGGGAAGCGTAGAAACCGCCGAGGGCCCACAGGGCAGTATTGAGCGGCAGCACCCGCCACAAAGTCGAGCGCGCTTGCAGCGGTACATGCAGAGTCGGTCGCAATGAGGCCCAAACCCCGGCCTGCCGCGAGACGCTTTCCGGCAAGCGCCAGACATACAACGCTTGCATCACAAACAACCCCAGCAGCAGCCAGAACGTCAGGTGCAACGGCGCCGGGGCGAACTCGGCCAACACACCGCAACCCAACCCGCCAATGGCCATCCCGGTCAAGGGTGCAACGCTATTGACCAGCGGCCCCCGTTCGCGGTCGGTATCCAGTAGCGTTGCGCCCAGCACCGCGGTAGCCATGCCGGTGGCAAAACCTTGCAGGACTCGGGCACTGATCAGCCAGGTGACGCTGTCGGCGTGAATGAATAGCAGCATCGCCAGGATATTCAGCACCACCGCCGTGAAAATCACCGGTTTGCGCCCCAGGTAATCCGACAGCGAGCCGACGGTCAGCAATGCAACCAACAGGCTGAGGGCGTACACGCCAAAAATCAGGGTCAGGGTCGCGGCCGAAAACTGCATCTGCTCCTGATACAGGTGATACAGCGGCGTCGGCGCCGTGGAGGCCGCGAGGAAACTGAGCAAGGTAACGGCGAGAAACCACAAGCTGGCACGGTTTGAATGAGAACTGGACATGGGTGCGCTCCACAAAAGCTAACTTTTTGCTTTTGCGGAGTGTGCTACTGGATCTCTCTTAAAGCAAATTCTTTGTGTTAAGGTCCGAGGCATGGCTTTTACAGGAACCCCAGGATGACAGCTCCCACCTTACGCCCAGGCGGACGCAGCGCGCGGGTACAAGAGTCGATTCACTCGGCCGTGCGCCAGCTCCTCGAGGAGCAGGACCGCGCCAGCCTGACCGTGCCGCAAATTGCTGCGCGCGCAGGCGTTACACCCTCGACCATCTATCGTCGCTGGGGTGATTTGTCGGCGCTGCTGGCCGACGTCGCCCTCGCCCGCATGCAGCCCGACAACGACCCCACCCACACCGGCAGCCTGCGCGGCGATATTCGAGCCTGGGCGGAACAGTACCTGGACGAAATGAGCTCCGAACCTGGCCGCAACATGCTGCGCGACGTACAGGCGGCGCTCAAGCCAAGTTACTGCGCGACGATCATTGGCGGGCAGTTGCAGACAATCCTCGACCGTTTTCCCAACGAGCCCGTGCCGGGTGTCGATCGGCTGATCAACCTGATCGCCGCCCCCATCGTTTTCCGCATTCTGTTTTCCGAGGCCGCGCTGGAGGTTGAGGAGCTTCATCGATTGATCGAGATTGCATTCAGTCAGTGAGGCCCCCACTTTGCCCTGTGTTCGCCGCCCCCTGTGGGAGCGAGCCTGCTCGCGATGAGGCCAGTCCAGACACTGCAAAATCCCCTGCGACACCCCGCCACGCCACGACCTTGGTCGACACTGACTAACGCTGGCGGTCGTGCGAGACTGTCTGTCCGGGTGTGAGGCCCGGGTGTCTTTTGTCTGGAGTCCCCATGTCGCTGTCCACCGGGCTGATTGCCGCCGTCGCCCTGGCCTATATGGCCATCATGTTCGCCATCGCCTTCTATGGCGACCGTCGCAGCGCGCCTTTGCCGCCGCGTGTGCGCGCCTGGGTGTACAGCCTGTCGCTGGCGGTCTATTGCACCAGCTGGACGTTCTTCGGCGCCGTGGGCCAGGCCGCCGAACAGCTCTGGTCGTTCCTGCCGATCTACCTCGGGCCGATCCTGTTGCTGGTCGGCGCGCCCTGGGTCCTGCAGAAAATGGTGATGATCAGTAAACAGGAGAACATCACCTCGATCGCCGACTTCATCGCTGCGCGCTATGGCAAATCCCAGTCGCTGGCGGTGGTGGTGGCGCTGATTTGCCTGGTCGGCGTGCTGCCCTATATCGCGTTGCAGCTCAAAGGCATTGTGCTCGGCGTGAACCTGCTGATCGGCGCCGGCGCCGACGCCATGGGCACACGGGCCCAGGACACCGCGCTGATCGTGTCACTGGTGCTGGCGCTGTTCACCATCGTCTTCGGTACCCGCAACCTCGACGCCACGGAGCACCACCGCGGCATGGTGCTGGCCATTGCCTTCGAATCACTGGTCAAGCTGTTCGCTTTTCTCGCGGTCGGCGCGTTCGTGACCTACGGCCTGTACGACGGTTTCGACGACCTGTTCGACCAGGCCATGCTGGCGCCGCGTCTCGAACAGTACTGGAAGGAAACCATCAACTGGCCGTCGATGGTGGTGCAGACCGGTGTGGCGATGATGGCGATCATTTGCTTGCCGCGGCAGTTCCACGTGACCGTTGTCGAGAACATCGATCCCCAGGATCTGCGCCTGGCCAAGTGGGTATTCCCGGCCTACCTCGCCCTGGCTGCCTTGTTTGTCGTGCCGATCGCCCTGGCCGGCCAGATGCTGCTGCCCAGCTCGGTATTGCCGGACTCGTTCGTCATCAGCCTGCCCCTGGCGCAGGCGCATCCGGCGCTAGCCCTGCTGGCGTTTATCGGTGGCGCATCGGCGGCCACCGGTATGGTGATCGTGGCCAGCGTGGCGCTGTCGACCATGGTGTCCAACGACATGCTGTTGCCCTGGCTGCTGCGTCGCAACAACGCCGAGCGCCCGTTCGAAGTGTTCCGCCAGTGGATGTTGTCGGTGCGCCGCGTCAGCATCGTGGTCATTCTGCTGCTGGCCTACGTCAGTTACCGCCTGCTGGGCTCGACCGCCAGCCTGGCGACCATCGGCCAGATCGCCTTCGCCGCCGTGACCCAACTGGCCCCCGCCATGCTCGGTGCGCTGTACTGGAAACAGGCCAACCGCCGCGGAGTTTTCGCCGGCCTCGCCGCAGGCACCTTCCTGTGGTTCTACACCCTGATCCTGCCGATTGCCGCCCTCAGCCTCGGCCTTTCCTTGAGCACATTCCCGGGGCTGGCCTGGTTGCACAGCAATCCACTGAACCTGCCGATCACCCCGCTGACCCAGGGTGTGGTGCTGTCGCTGGCTGGCAACTTCACGCTCTTCGCCTGGGTCTCGGTGCTGTCGCGCACCCGGGTTTCCGAGCACTGGCAGGCGGGCCGCTTCATCGGCCAGGAAATCAGTGCCCGCCCCAGCGCACGCTCGATGCTGGCGGTGCAGATCGACGACCTGCTGCAACTGGCGGCGCGCTTCGTCGGCGAAGAGCGCGCCCGTCAGAGCTTCATCCGCTTTGCCTATCGCCAGGGCAAAGGCTTCAACCCGAACCAGAACGCCGACGGTGAATGGATCGCCCACACCGAACGCCTGCTGGCCGGTGTGCTGGGTGCCTCTTCGACCCGCGCGGTGGTCAAAGCCGCCATTGAAGGCCGGGAGATGCAACTGGAAGACGTCGTGCGCATCGCCGACGAAGCCTCGGAGGTGTTGCAATTCAACCGTGCCTTGCTGCAAGGCGCCATCGAGAACATCACCCAGGGCATCAGTGTTGTCGACCAGTCGCTGAAACTGGTGGCCTGGAACCGTCGCTACCTGGAATTGTTCAACTACCCGGACGGCTTGATCAGTGTCGGTCGGCCGATCGCCGACATCATTCGCCACAATGCCGAGCGCGGCCTGTGCGGCCCCGGCGAAGCCGAAGTTCACGTCGCGCGTCGCCTGCACTGGATGCGCCAGGGCCGTGCGCATACCTCCGAGCGCCTGTTCCCCAATGGCCGGGTGATCGAGCTGATCGGCAACCCGATGCCGGGCGGCGGCTTCGTCATGAGTTTCACCGACATCACCGCGTTCCGCGAAGCCGAGCAGGCGCTGACCGAAGCCAACGAAGGCCTGGAGCAACGGGTCACCGAACGGACCCACGAATTGTCGCAGCTCAACGTCGCCCTGACCGAAGCCAAGGGCACCGCCGAGGCGGCCAACCAGTCCAAGACCCGCTTCCTCGCGGCCGTCAGCCATGACTTGATGCAACCGCTGAATGCGGCGCGCCTGTTCTCCGCCGCCCTCTCCCATCAGGACGATGGACTCTCCGGCGAAGCGCAGAAACTGGTCGGGCACCTGGACAGCTCGCTGCGCTCGGCCGAGGACCTGATCAGCGACCTGCTGGACATCTCCCGTCTGGAGAACGGCAAGATCACCCCGAATCGCCAGCCGTTCGCGCTCAACGAACTGTTCGACACCCTTGGTGCAGAGTTCAAGGTGCTGGCGCAGGAACAAGGCCTGGAGTTCCGCGTTCGCGGCAGCGCGCTGCGGGTCGACAGCGACATCAAACTGCTGCGGCGAATTTTGCAGAACTTCCTGACCAATGCGTTTCGCTACGGCAAAGGGCCGGTACTACTGGGCGTTCGCCGGCACAAGGAAGGATTGAGCCTGGAAGTCTGGGACCGTGGGCCGGGTATTCCGGAAGATAAACAACAGGTGATTTTCGAAGAGTTCAAACGCCTCGACAGCCACCAGACACGGGCCGAAAAAGGCCTCGGCCTGGGGTTGGCTATTGCCGACGGGCTATGTCGCGTGCTTGGTCATACCTTGCGCGTGCGCTCCTGGCCGGGACGCGGCAGCGTGTTCAGTGTCAGCGTGCCGCTGGCCCCGGCGCAAACCGTAGCGCCGGTCAAAGTCGCCGAGCTCAATGGCAAATTGCTCAATGGTGCGCAGGTGCTGTGCATCGATAACGAGGACAGCATCCTGATCGGCATGAACAGCTTGCTCAGCCGCTGGGGTTGCCAGGTCTGGACCGCACGCAATCGCGAGGAATGCGCGACGCTGCTGGGCGAAGGCGTGCGCCCGCAATTGGCGCTGGTGGATTACCATCTCGATCATGGCGAAACCGGAACCGACCTGATGGCCTGGTTGCGCACGCAAATGGGTGAGCCGGTTCCTGGCGTGGTGATCAGCGCCGATGGCCGGCCGGAGACGGTCGACAAGGTGCATGCAGCAGGGCTGGATTACCTGGCCAAACCGGTGAAACCGGCGGCGTTGCGGGCGTTGTTGAGTCGGTATTTGCCGTTGTAACGCTCAAGAATTGACCTTTGCGGTGGCGCGACTGCCGTCATCGCGAGCAAGCTCGCTCCCACAGGGGTACGCTGTCAACTGTGGGAGCGAGCTTGCTCCGGGCGGCGTTCCGACGATGCTTTTCCGCTACTCCGGCAATTCGACCAACCCATCGACATCGGTCATCGCCCGCTCCAGCAAATCCGCCGGCAGGCTCTTGCTCGCCCGTGCCCCCAGCAGCTTGAGTTGTTCACTGCGGCTGACCAGGTTGCCACGCCCCTCTGTCAGCTTGTTGCGTGCCGAACTGTAGGCCTTGTCCAGTTGCTGCAGGCGATTGCCGACCTCGTCCAGATCCTGGATGAACAGCACGAACTTGTCGTACAGCCACCCGGCCCGCTCGGCGATTTCCCGGGCGTTCTGGCTCTGGCGCTCCTGTTTCCACAGGCTGTCGATGACACGCAGGGTCGCCAATAACGTGGTCGGGCTGACGATCACGATGTTGCGGTCGAATGCCTCCTGAAACAGCGTCGGCTCAGCTTGCAACGCGGCAGAAAACGCGGCCTCGATCGGCACGAAGAGCAACACGAAATCCAGGCTGTGCAATCCATCGAGGCGCTTGTAATCCTTGCCGGCCAGGCCTTTGACGTGATTGCGCAATGAAAGCACGTGCTGCTTGATGGCGATCTGGCCGATAGCCTCGTCTTCAGCCGCCACGTATTGCTGATAGGCCGTCAGGCTGACCTTGGAGTCGACCACCACCTGCTTGTCCCCCGGCAGGTAAATGATCACGTCCGGCTGGAAGCGCTCGCCGTCCGGTCCCTTGAGATTGACCTGGGTCTGGTACTCGCGCCCCTTCTCCAGCCCTGCATGCTCGAGCACGCGCTCAAGGATCAGTTCGCCCCAATTGCCTTGGGTCTTCTGCCCTTTCAAGGCGCGGGTCAGGTTGGTGGCTTCGTCGCTCAAGCGCAAGTTCAGCTGTTGCAGGCGCTCCAGTTCCTTGGCCAGGGAAAAACGCTCACGGGCCTCGTTCTGATAGCTTTCCTCGACACGCTTTTCGAAGGACTGGATGCGCTCCTTGAGCGGATCGAGCAACTGCCCCAGGCGCTGCTGGCTGGTTTCGGCAAAACGCTGCTCGCGCTCATCGAAAATCTTCCCCGCCAGCTCGGCAAACTGCGCGCGCAATTCGTCCCGCGAACCTTGCAGGTCGTCAAGGCGTTGCTGATGGCTGTCCTGCTGCTCGCGCAATTCGGCGTTGAGCGACGCGGCCTGGGCATCCAGACGGCGCAGTTCGGCGTCTTTGCCGGCGCGTTCGATATTCCACGCATGGGCGGCGTCCCGGGCGTCGTCGCGCTCGATCTGCAGCAGTTCGACTTCACGACGCAGTGCAGCCAGATCAGCCTGTTTGGCGGAATTGGCCTGGGTCAGATCAGCGATTTCATCGCGGCTGGACTCGAGTTGTGCATTCAAGCCGTCCTGCGCCAGTTGCGCCATGGCCAGGCGTTCCTGCAGCAGTGCAACGTCTGCCTGCGTGGTGCTGGCCCGACGCTGAAGTTGCCAGGCCAATACCAGCAACGGCAACCCTGCCGCTGCCAGCCCCAGCAATACGCTGGTCAAGTCCATTGCCATAGCCACTCCTGCCATTCGGATAAAGCCTGAAGGTTAACCAAGGCGTCCGGTCTTGGACAGCTCAGTCTTCGATCAGCCCCAGTTCCTGTTGAGCGCGGCGATCGCCTGCCCGAGCGGCCTGGCGCAACAGGTCCTGACCGATACGGCGGTCCCGGGCATTCCCGCATTCGCGGCACATCAACTGGCCAAGGCGACTTTGCGCAGCCACCACGCCCTCACGGGCCGGCTGCTTGAGCAGACGTCCGGCGATGTGTTTGACGTTCGGGTTTTCACCCAGGTGCGGACTGTCCAACAGCCACTCTGCCACGCGCATGGAAAAGCGCTTGGTAGGGGCAACAGAGGGTGGAGTGGAGGTAGAGGAAACAGGAGCTGAGCGAAACTTCATAAAGCACTGTGGGGCAGATCGGAAGGCGCGCAACTTTACTCTCTTTTTCTTACAGGTAAAGCTGAAAATGTCCCGGCACGCCCGTCCTAGAGCAAGCGCTCGGGACAATCCACAGAAGCTGTGGATAACTCAGTGGACAACCGTCCTTGAACCCGCTCAAAGCCCTGTGGAATGGGGTTCGCAGTCAAACTGACGATTTTTTCACCAGTAAAAAAAAGCGATGTTTTTCATTGACTTAAATTTTGGTTACAGGCAGCCATTACGCTTGAACGTGAGATGACAGCGGGGTGACAGCCTCTGCAACTAATGTGCACAAGTGCCTTTGCGACGGTTATATCAATGCACTTTTTCGGCGCGTTTTTTTGTCATGGCTGGGGATAAGCGCTGGCAAACCCAGTGTTTAGACGGCTGCGTTGCTACCAACGTCGATGACCGATGGTCGGATTTTGTTCTGCTAGTGGGCGTATCAACCGCAGGCAGCGTAGCTTCATACGCTTATCAGCAAGGCAAAACAGCCAGATCGGGCACCCGTTGGGAAATTCTTTTTGCTAACACACTTCCCTTGTCCAGTTCAATCCGTTAGTATCCGCGGCGTTAGTACCAAGCTGAAAGTCAATTCTGGTCGAACAAATCCCCCCGGTCAGCCTTCCCGACGGAAGCCTCCACCGAACAAGCGGGATCGACCACCTCGATGGTTTCCAGGTAAATCTTGCGCCGACACGACCTTTGAATCGAAAGCAAAGGGTGTTGTTCCGCCTGCCTACTCTGCTCGAACCAACCTGCAAATTGATCAGGATCTTCACCCCGGGCCCAGAACCTTTGCCCTTGATGTGTTGCCTGCCCTCCTAAGTACCTACCTGCCAGCCCAAGCGCGCCAACTTATCAGCGCTTCAAACTGGCTGCTTTGTTCCAGTCGGGTTCTTCGTTCGATCAATGGTGATCGACGTTACTGGAACGTTTTAACGTTGCACGGTTCTTATCCGTGTCATTTGTAGGAACACCCAATAATGTCTACTCAAATCCACACTCAGGATGCCATTCGCACCCTAACCAACGCTTTTGCACCAATGAACTGCCTGATCATGGCCGCTCGCAAAGGCTGCTTCAGCTTCACCCTGGTCAACGAACACGGCATCGCTCGTCACAGCGAACGCCTGTACCCCGATCAATACTCCAGCGCCGAGCCGCTGCAGGCCGTGATCGAGCGTACCCGTCAGGCCCTGGTTGCCTGAAACGCCAGAAAGGCTGAAAAACCCGAAAGCCCTGCCCGAAAAGCAGGGCTTTTTATTGCCCGATGTTTCCCTGTCCTCCAACCACGACTAAGCACGATCCGATATAAGGGTTATAACTGGTCGCTGGAAATATTTTAAAAACAGTCCTTTACAGCGCGAATATGACACTACACTTCAACTCAAGCGGCTTGACCCGCTTGCGGCGAGCCTGAACCGATTCACAGCTGCCAAGGCCCCCTCAGGTATCGCCGTCCAATTCAGGTTTCGAGGGTTTTATGGGTATCGCTGCCAGCGAACTGTGCCGCTATGTGATTCGTCCGACGTTGATCTACCTCGGACGCCATAGCGCTACTGCCGAATCCCTGCTGCTGGGCATTGCCGCCAGCCAGTCAGCCCTTGGTTCCGCCCTGCATGACCGCCGTGGGCACGGCTTGTACCGCATCGCCGAGCCCCGCCACCAGGCACTTTGGGACCATTACCTGGCCCTTGATCCGGAGCGTGCAAGCCTGGTCCGCGGCCTGGCCAGCCAGCATGCGTTTCTGAGCGGCCCGCACCTGGAGTTGACCGTCAACCTGCGTTACGCCACTGCCATCGCCTGGCTGCTGGTGGAGGAACAGAATACCCCCCTCCCCTCCCCTGATGATTTGTTGGGCATGGCCAGGATCTGGCGCCAGACATTTCATCCCCAAGGGCGTCTGCGTGATTTCACCAGCGCCTGGCAAACCTGTGTTTCACCTCTGAATCAGGTAGCCTGCTGACACTTCTGGATCCAAACATCGCGTAACAGGTGGTGATTTTGGTCGGATTGTCCTACAAAACCGCTCTAAATCAACGCATACAGCCTATGGCGCCGGGACGAAAATGTTGGTAATTTTCGCCCCGGTGATCACCAGGAGTTCTAATAATGAAAAAAGTAATGCTCAAAACCACCCTTAGCCTCGCCGTTGCCATGGCATCCACCCAGATCTTTGCGAGTGGCTTTGCTCTCAACGAACAGAGCATCAGCGGGATGGGGACAGGTTTTGCCGGGCGATCTTCTGCTGCCGACGACGCATCCACCATTGCTGGCAACCCTGCCGGCATGTCCCGCATCAAGCGCGAACAAGTGACCGGCGGTGTTGCATTCATCGACGCGCACACTGACATCAGTGACGCCAGCTCCCGTCCGAACGGCGGTACCAACAAAGGTGACATGGTCCCTTTCATGGGCGTGCCGATGGGTTACTACGTCAAACCAATCGACGACCACTGGGCATTCGGTATCGGCGTGTACGCACCGTTCGGCCTGGTAACCGACTACGAAAACGGCTTTGCCGGTCGTTACTTCGGCAGCAAGAGCGAAGTTAAAATCGTCACCCTGCAACCGACTGTCAGCTACGCCTTCAACGACAAGGTTTCCATCGGTTTCGGCCCGACCATCAACCGCATCGACGGCACCCTGGAATCGAACCTGTCGATCACCCAGGCCGCGCCAGACGGTAAGGTCAAGATCGAAGGTGACGACACTGCGCTGGGCTACAACATCGGCGTGCTGGTTCAAGCCACCGACAGCACGCGCGTCGGCCTGACCTACCACTCGAAAGTGAAGTACAAGCTTGAGGGCAACACCAAGGTCAACTACAACGTGCTGGGCTTGATCGGCCAGAACCCGAACCAGAAATACGACGCTTCGCTGGACCTGACCACACCTGAATCGGTGGACTTCTCGGTCACTCACCAGCTCGACGACAAGTGGACTCTGTACGCAGGCAGCACCTGGACCCGCTGGAGCCGCCTGAAAGAAATCACCGTTGAAAACACAGGTGTTCCAGCCGTTCTGAATGGCCAGTTCGGTACCATCACCGAAGAACAGAACTGGCACGACACCTGGGCTCACGCCATCGGCGCGTCCTACCAGTTGAACAAGCAATGGGTACTGCGTACCGGTCTGTCCGTTGACCAGGCACCGACCAACAACGTCGACCGCTCTCCGCGCATCCCGACGGGCGATCGCAAGATTTTCAGCGTGGGCGCCGGCTGGAGTCCGACCGACGACCTGACCATCGACCTGGCGTATTCGTACCTGCGCGAAGAGTCGGTCAAGGTGAACAACAGCAACGACCGTGGCCAGAGCTACAACGCCAAGTATGAAAACTACGCGAACGGTTTCGGTCTCGGTGCAACCTACCGCTTCTGATGATTCCCGGCGAGCCTGAACCGCTCGCCATCGGACTCAAAAAAGCCCCGCTCTCTTCACAGAGGCGGGGCTTTTCATTTGTAGGAGCGAGCCTGCTCGCGATGGACGCGAACGATGACGCGTGCTTACTGGATGAACGAAGCGCCTTGAGGCGAGCAAGCTCGCCCCTGCCAGTCAGGGGGCAGAAGCAAGCGGTGCCGAAGCCAGGGCTTTTTCTACCGCGGCGATGAACTCGGGATCATCCGGCTTGGTCAGGCTGGAGAAATTGGCGATCACCTTGCCCTGGCGATCCACCACATACTTGTAGAAATTCCACTTCGGCGCACTGGTTTGACGGGCGAGGACTTTGAACAAGTGCGTCGCATCATCGCCACGAACCTTTTGTGGTTCAGTCATGGTGAAGGTCACGCCGTAGTTGGCATAGCAGACTTTCGCAGTCTCGGCGCTGTCTTTGGACTCCTGCTTGAAGTCGTTTGACGGCACGCCGAGTATTTCCAGCCCTTGCCCCTTGTAGCGCTGATTGAGTGCCTCAAGGCCCTCGAACTGCGGCGCGAAGCCGCAGAAACTGGCGGTATTGACCACCACCAGCGGTTTGTCGGCGTAACGCTGGCACAGGTCGATGGACTCCTTGGCCCGTAACTTCGGCAGCGAGCCCTGCAGCACCTCCGGACAGTCAGCGGCCCAAGCCAGCCCGGACAACGCCATCAGCAACGCGGGAACAGCACACCAGCGCTTGAGCATCTCGAGCATCCTTGATAATTCGTCAAAAGCGACGTTACTCGCCCTCCCCGCTCACTAGCAAGCACCCATACCCAACTGCATCAGCGCCAGCCCGCCCTGATGCCAGCCCCACCACGACAACGCCAGCAACAAGGCGCAGACGGCGGCTACAGCGATCCGCGGCCAAAGGCTGTTCATGTCGCACTCATTTGTGTTTGCAGGCGCGCCACCGGCCGTTCACGCACCGGCCAGTTGAGGGCGGCGGCCAACAGGCTCAAGAGAATTGCCACTTGCCAGATCAAGTCATAACTCCCGGTTCGGTCATACACCACCCCGCCCAGCCAGCCGCCCAGGAACGAACCGAGCTGGTGAAACAGGAAAACAATCCCGCCGAGCATGGACAGGTTTCGCACGCCGAACAAGGTCGCCACCGTACCGTTGGTCAACGGCACCGTCGACAGCCACAGGAAGCCCATGGCCATGCCGAACAGGTAGGCCGTGGTGGTGGTCACCGGTGCCCACAGGAACAACGCAATGACCACCGCCCGCAGCAAATACAAACCGGTGAGCAAACGCGGCTTGGACATGCGCCCGCCGAGCCATCCGGCGGTATAGGTGCCGAAAATGTTGAACAGGCCGATCAGCGCCAGCACCGTGGTGCCGACCGTCGCCGGAAGATGTTGATCCACCAGGTAGGCCGGCAAGTGCACACCGATGAACACCACCTGGAATCCGCAGACAAAAAAGCCGAACGCCAGCAACCAGAATCCGGAATGCGAGCAGGCTTCGCGCAGTGCTTCGCCAAGGGTTTGTTCGTGGCCCAGGACGGGCAACGGCTTGTCCTTGAGCATGCTCACCAGCGGTACGATCAGCGCCACCAGCAAGCCCAGCGCGAGCAACGCCGCGGACCAGCCAAGCCATCCGATCAAACCGAGCGTGCCGGGCAACATCGCGAACTGGCCGAACGAGCCGGCAGCACTGGCGATCCCCATGCCCATGCTGCGCTTTTCCGGCGGTACTGCGCGGCCGACCACACCCAGAATCACCGAGAACGACGTGCCGGACAGCCCGATACCGATCAACAGACCGGCGCTCAGGGACAGGGTCACTGCCGAGTCGGAGAGCCCCATGCAAATCAGCCCGGCTGCGTACAGGACGCCACCGATCAGTACCACCTTCGCCGCGCCGAAGCGGTCGGCCAGCGCGCCGGTGAATGGCTGGGCGAGCCCCCAGATCAGGTTCTGCAAGGCGATGGCGAAGGCAAAGACTTCACGCCCCCAGCCGAACTCGGCACTCATCGGCGCCAGAAACAGCCCGAAGCCATGTCGAACCCCCAGAGACAACGCAAGGATCAGCGCACTCCCCAACAGAACCCAACCGCACGCACGCCACATCGATGTCATTGTTGTTCTCCGGTAGCGGGTATATACCCGCTTATGTTCGGAAAAACCGGCGTCACGCCAGTTCGTCCAGCAGCTTCAATAAGGTTTCGCGCTTCTCGGCCCCCAGGCGATCGATCAAGCGCTGCTGTGCGGCTTCCCAGGCCGGCAAGGCAGCCTTGAGACGCTCTGCCCCGGCTTCGGTCAGCAGGACAATGCGGTTGCGCATGTCCTCGCCCTCGACCAGTGTCACCAGGCCGTCACCCTCCAGCACCCGCAAATTGCGCCCCAAGGTGCTGCGATCCAGGCCCATGGCCTCGGCCAGGGTTGAAATGCTCGGCTGATCCAGACGCTGCAGATTGCACAGCAAAGAATACTGCGCAACGTTGATCCCGAAGCCGTCGAGAGCGCCGTCGTAATGCCTGCTGACGCCACGGGCGGCGCGACGCAGGTTGATGCATAAACATTGGGAATCGAGCATGGTGCGTGTATATACCCGCGAGCGTGTTAAATCAAGTTACATGGTTTCTTCAATGATTGAGCGGCGCCTGGCAGACCGCCATCGCGGGCAAGCCCGCTCCCACAGAGATTTTCGGTGTGCCCACCATTTTGTCAACAAAACAGAAACCCTGTGGGAGCGGGCTTGCCCGCGAAGGGGCCAGAACATTCAATACAACCCCATCAGAACAGCGCCAAGCCTACCAGCACTGCAACTTCCAGCAACTCCAGCATTGCCCCTGCCGTGTCCCCCGTCGTGCCACCCAGCCGCCGCAGCATCACCTGCCGCAACCAGACAAACCCGAGAACCGCCAACACCACCGCCACCACACCACTCAAAGCGGCAATCAAAACACAGGCCAGTGCACTGCCAGCCAACACCCACCTGCCCGCCGAACGCGGAAGATGATCGGCCAAGGCCTGCCCCAGGCCACCGACACGCACATAGGGAGTGGTCAGGAACAAGCCGAGCAAGGCGCTGCGACCAATCAACGGCACGATGATCAAGGCCAGCGAATTCGGTTGCCCGATCAACGCCAGCAACGCAGTGAACTTGAGCAACAACACCAGCACCAGCGTCACCACGGCGATCGGTCCGCTGCGCGGGTCTTTCATGATGGTCAGCGTACGCTCACGGTCGCCAAAACCGCCGAGCCAGGCGTCGGCGCTGTCCGCCAGGCCATCGAGATGCAACCCGCCGCTGAGCAGTACCCAAACGCTCAGCAGTAACGCCGCGTGCAACAACGCCGGTGCGCCCTGCAACAGCCAGTTCACTGCCCACAGAATCACGCCAAAGAACAATCCCACCAGCGGATAAAACAGCAGTGACCGCCCCAGTTCCCGAGGTTCAGGCATGCCGGGCAGGCGAATCGGCAGGCTGCTGAGAAATTGCAGGGCGATCCAGAATGGCAACATGGTCAGAGCACTTCCTTCAATAAACCATCGGACTCCATCGTCAGCGAAAACAGTGCGCCATGCCCGACCTCAACGTTGAGCAGTTGCTCTCGCGGCAGCCCGCGAGCGTGTGCCAGCAACAGGCGCATCACCCCGCCGTGGCTGATCAGCAGAATGCGCTCACCGGTACAGGTCGCGTGCAAACGCTGCAGCGCTGCCAGCACCCGTGTCGAGAAGTCTGCAACCGGCTCGCCCTGAGGCGGCGTGAACGAGTAAGGATCGGCCCAGAACAAGCCCAGCGCCTGCGCGTCGGTCTCCATCAACGCCGCCGCGCTTTGCCCTTCCCAGGCGCCGAAATGCAACTCTTGCAGGTCTTTATCCAATTGCACCGGCACACCCAGTTGTGCACCGAGTTCCTCGGCAAACCGCGCACAACGCTGCAACGGCGAACTGATCAACCGATCCCATGGCCCCTGCCCAACCACGGCGGCGCGCATCTGCGCCCAGCCCGTGTCGGTCAAGGCATCATCAATGCTGCCGCGCAGGCCACCGCCGAATTCGGTTTCACCGTGACGCAACAGATCCACGCGCAGGGTCATGCCGGACGATCTGCCACAGCGGCTTCGGCGAAAGTCGCCATTTGCCCGTGCAGGTCGCACGCCAGACGCAACAGCGGCACAGCCAATGCCGCGCCACTGCCTTCACCGAGCCGCAGACCAAGATCGAGCAAGGGTTGCGCATCCAGGGTTTCCAGCACATGACGATGCCCCGGCTCGGCGCCGCGATGACCGAACAACAGCCACTGACGGCATTCGGGATTCAAGCGCACCGCGACCAGCGCAGCGACACTGCAGATGAAGCCGTCCACCAGTACCGCGACACCTTCTTGAGCACAGGCGAGATAGGCACCGACCAACGCGGCAATCTCGAAGCCACCGAGGTTGAACAGGGTCTGCAAGGCATCGCCACGCTGTGCGCCATGCAATGCCAGGGCGCGCTCGATCACCTGGGCCTTGTGGCTGACACCTTCGGCGTTGAGCCCAGTGCCAGGCCCGGTCAAATGGCCCACCGGGCAATCGAGCAAGGCACAGGCCAGGGCGCTGGCGGCGGTGGTGTTGCCAATGCCCATTTCGCCACCGATGAACAACTGCGCACCGCTGGCAATCGCCCGCTGCACGCTGTCACGGCCGGCCTGCAAAGCAAGTTGTCCTTGGGCGTCGGTCATGGCCGGCCCCTGTACGAAATTCGCCGTGCCCGGGCCGACGCTCAGGTGACGCACACCCGGCAGGTTCAGCGACGGCGTCACCGTGCCAAGGTCAACCACCTCAAGGGAAGCGCCCAGTTGCCGCGCCAGTACGCTGATCGCCGCACCACCGCTGACGAAGTTGAGCAGCATCTGCCCGGTGACTTCCTGGGGATAGGCCGACACGCCCTCGGCGACGACGCCATGGTCGCCGGCAAATATCGCGATCCACACCTGTTCCAGACTCGGCTTGACCCGCCCCTGCAGTCCCGCCAGTTGCACCGCCACCGATTCCAGCTGACCGAGGGACCCGGCCGGTTTGGTCAGCTGCTGTTGCCGCGCCTGGGCCTGTTCGAGCGCTTGGGTATCGACCGGCCTGCACGGGTTCAGCCACCAGGATTGAGTCATAACGCAGTTCCTTTCAGAGTCAGGGGCAGGCCGGCGACGGTCAGGACGACACGCTGACAGCGCTCAGCCAGAGCTTGATGCAGCCAACCGGCTTCATCGACATAGCGGCGAGTCAATTCGCCCAGCGGCACGACACCCATTCCGGTCTCGTTGCTGACAAAAATGATTTCACCCGGCAGCGACGCCAGGCAGTCCAGCAAGGCATCACGCTCGGCTTGCAAGCGCTCGGCATCGTCGAGCATCAGCAGGTTGGTCAGCCACAGGGTCAGGCAATCCACCAGCAGGCAGTGGTCGGCACGGGCGCTTTCACGCAGTACCCGGGCCAGTTCCAGGGGTTCTTCAATCAGTGCCCATTCGGCAGGACGACGGGCACGGTGATGGGCCACCCGCTCGCTCATTTCGCCATCCAGTGGCTGGCTGGTGGCGATGTAGGTCACGGTCAGGGCACTGTCGATAGCGAGTTTTTCAGCCAGGCGACTCTTGCCGGAACGGGCGCCGCCGAGGATCAGTTGGAGCATGGTTGTTTCCTTGAAATTTTCGCTGAGGCCAGCACAAACGCCTCAAATCCCACAGAGTTGCCGCAACAGCCCGGTATCCAGATGCTTCTCCACCAGATCCGCCAGCCGCTCGATATCGCGCTCGCGCAAGGCGTGATAATCCACGTCCTGCACCTCCTGCAAACCGGCCCAGCGCAACAGCGCGCTGCACGCCGCCAGCGATTCGAACAGCCCGTGCAGGTAGGTGCCGAAAACCTGCCCGTCCGCACTTTGCGCACCGTCGCAGCGGCCGTCATCCAGATGCACGGCGGCATTTTCCAGGGCCGCTCCGATGGTCACGCCAGCATGGATTTCATAACCCGATACCGGCGCTTCTTCCAGCGCCAGGCGACCGCACACATTGCGCAGCTGTTTCTCTTGTTCGAGCCGGGTCTGGAACGCCAGCAACCCCAAACCGGCACTGGAGCCCGGCGCCCCTTCAAGCCCCAGCGGGTCATGCACCTGCTCACCGAGCATCTGCAGGCCGCCACAAATCCCCAGCAGTTTTCCGCCGTAACGCAGATGCCGGGCAATCGCGGTTTCCCAGCCGTTGGCCCGCAGGTACGCGAGGTCGCTGCGGACACTTTTCGAACCGGGAAGAATGATCAGGTCGGCGGGAGGAATCGCCTGGCCGGGCCCGATGAATTGCAGGTCCACTTGCGGATGCAGGCGCAGCGGATCGAAATCGGTGTGATTGCTGATGCGCGGCAGCACCGGCACCACGACTTTCAGCACCCGCTCGGCTTTATTGGCCTGGCGTTGATCGATGCCGTCCTCGGCCTCCAGATGCAGATCCATCACGTACGGCAGCACGCCGACCACCGGTTTGCCGGTGCGCTCTTCAAGCCAGTCGAGACCGGGTTGCAGCAACGCGATGTCGCCGCGAAAACGATTGATGATGAAGCCTTTGACCCGCGCCTGTTCGCTCGGCGACAGCAGTTCGAGGGTACCCACCAAATGGGCGAAAACCCCGCCGCGATTGATATCGGCAATCAGCAACACCGGGCAATCCACCGCTTCGGCGAAGCCCATGTTGGCGATGTCGCCTGCGCGCAAATTGATTTCCGCCGGCGAGCCTGCGCCTTCGACCATCACCAGTGGATACGCCGCGCTCAAGCGCTCGTGGGAAGCCAGCACCGCTTGCATGGCGATGCTTTTGTAGTCGTGATAGGCGACGGCGTTCATGCTCGTGACAGCGCGGCCATGGATGATCACCTGGGCACCGGTGTCACTGTTGGGCTTGAGCAATACCGGATTCATATCGGTGTGCGGTTCGAGGTGAGCGGCCTGGGCCTGAACCGCCTGGGCACGGCCAATCTCGCCGCCGTCGGCGGTCACCGCACTGTTGAGTGCCATGTTCTGCGGCTTGAACGGCACCACCCTGACGCCCTGACGCGTGGCCCAACGGCACAACGCAGTCACCAGCGTGCTTTTACCGGCATCCGACGTGGTGCCCTGCACCATCAGCGTGGTCATTGCTTTTCCTTGGCGAAATCTTCGAATGCCTGCGCCAGTCGCACCCAGGCGGCTTCGTCACCGGGCAGGCCGAATCGCAGGCTGCTGTTGTGCGTGAACAACCGCAGGAGAATGCCGCGCCGGGCCATGAACTCATGCAGGGCTTCGGCGCGTTCGGTGATCAGCCACTGGAACAGCGCACATCCGCCCTGGGGCTCGAAACCGTGTCGCTGCAGCAACGACGCCAGGCGCTCACTGGCCTCTTCGGTGCGCTGCCGTTGCCGCGTTTGCCCCTCGGTATCGCGCAGGCAGGCCTGCCCCACTACCCGGGTTGCCCCGCTCACGGCCCAGGGCCCCACTTGTTCTGCCAGCAACTTGAGCAACTTGCGCTCGGCCAGCACAAACCCCAGGCGCACACCGGCCAGACCGAAAAACTTGCCGAAGGAGCGCAAGACGATCAGCCCGACCTGATGGGCAAACGGCGCCACGCTCAGTTGCGGCGTGTTATCCATGAACGCTTCGTCCACCACCAGCCAGCCGCCGCGCTGGGCCAGTCGCGTGTGCCAGTCGAGTAGCCGACTGGGGGTGAGGCTCAGCCCCGTGGGGTTATTCGGATTGACCACCACCAGCACGTCGAAACTGTCGATAAAGAAGTCGACTTCCTGCTCCAGCACTTCCCGCACGATGTAGCCGTTGCGCCGCCACGCTTCGGCGTGCTCGGCATAGCACGGCGACAACACCCCCACCTTGCCCGCCCGCCGCAATCGCGGCAGCAGCTGGATCGCCATTTGCGAACCGGCCACCGGCAATGCCTGCAAGGTGCCGTAGTAATCACAGGCGGCCTGTTCCAGACCATCGTCCGCCTCCGGCAAACGGGCCCAGGCCCGCAGCGGAATATCCGGCACCGGGAACGACCAGGGCGCAAGGCCCGTCGACAGGTCCAGCCAGTCGGCTTCATCTATGCCGTATTCGAGCGCCGCCTTGCGCAATCGTCCACCGTGCTCAAGCATAAAATTCGGCCCCCAGGCAGAGAATCAGCAGCCATAACCATACCCCGCGCTGGACCAGTTGCCAGCCCCGGTCAATGGAGTCGGCGTCCGCCGGCACGCCTTCGCCCAGTTGCGGGCGCTGGTGCAGTTCGCCGTGATAAATCGCCGCGCCGCCCAATTCGACGCCAAGGGCACCCGCCCCTGCCGCCATCACCGGGCCGGCGTTCGGACTGTCCCAGGTCGGGCCCTGGGTGCGCCAGCATTTCAACGCCAGCCGGGTTTTGCCCAGCAGCGCGTAAGTCAGTGCCACCAGACGCGCTGGAATGTAATTGAGCACGTCGTCGATCTTCGCCGCCGCCCAGCCGAACCGTTCGAAGCGCTCATTGCGATAGCCCCACATCGCATCCAGCGTATTGCTCAGGCGATAGAGCACCACGCCCGGCGCACCGGCCACGGCAAACCAGAACAACGCGGCGAACACCGCGTCGCTGCCGTTTTCCAGCACTGACTCGGTGGCGGCACGGGCGACTTCGGTTTTATCCAGGTCACTGGTTTTACGGCTGACCAGAAAACTCACACGCTTGCGCGCTTCATCCAGATCATCGCCGCGCAAGGCCTTGGCCACCGGCGTGACGTGTTCACCGAGGCTGCGCATGCCGAGGGCGCAATAGAGCGCGAGAATCTCGACGATCCAACCAACATAAGGCGCCCAGGAGAATGCCGTGACCAACAGCACCAGCGGCAGCACGGCGATCACCCACGCGGTGACGCCATGGCTGCGCCAGCCGCGACCGCCGCCGTTGAAACGTTGTTCGATACGATCGGCAAAACGGCCGAACGCCACCAGCGGATGCCAGCGCTTGGGTTCGCCCAGCAGCGCATCCAGCGCAACCGCGGCGACACTCAACAACGCCACACTCATTGACTCACTCCCCAATAATTCTCATACAGCAATTCATGCAGCGGACGCGCCTGCGCCCAGCCTTCGAGCACCAGCA
Source organism: Pseudomonas laurylsulfatiphila (assembly GCF_002934665.1). Taxonomy (GTDB): domain Bacteria; phylum Pseudomonadota; class Gammaproteobacteria; order Pseudomonadales; family Pseudomonadaceae; genus Aquipseudomonas; species Aquipseudomonas laurylsulfatiphila. The sequence continues at coordinate 607,852 of NZ_NIRS01000004.1, forward strand.
TCGGTGCCGGGTAGAACGTCTTCACCGGTCCCAGGCACAGCACCGCCAGCGGTTTGGCTCCCGGCGGCAACCTCAGCAGGTCCGCCAGTGCCTGGGGTTCGAACAGCGACACCCAGCCCATGCCCAGCCCTTCGGCGCGGGACGCGAGCCACAGGTTCTGGATGGCACAGGACAGCGAGGCCATGTCCATTTCCGGCAAGGTGCGGCGGCCGAAGATATGCTGCTCGCGGTCGTCCATCAGTGCGGCGACCAGTACCTCGGCGCAATCGTTGATGCCTTCCACCTTGAGCTTCATGAACTCGTCGCTGCGCTCGCCGAGGGCTTCGGCGGTGCGCACGCGCTCCTCTTCCACGAGCTCCTGGATTTGCCCGCGCAAGGCGCGATCGCTGATGCGGATGAAGCGCCAGGGCTGCATCAGGCCGACGCTGGGTGCCTGGTGCGCAGCCTCGAGCAGGCGCTGGAGCAACTCGGGCTCGACGCTGCCACCACTGAAGTGGCGCATGTCGCGGCGCTCGCCGATGGCGCGGTAGACCGCTGCGCGTTCGGCTTCGGTGAATGCGTTGTCGGTCATGGCCTCTTCGCTGGCAAGCCAGCTCCTACAGGGGTTAGGTGATCCATTGTAGGAGCTGGCTTGCCAGCGATGGCGGCTTCAAGGTCCGGCGCAAACAGCGCGGCAATCGCCGAGGGATTGGACGGAAAATAAAAGTGCACATAAGAGGCAGTCATCCGCCCGTCACGGTAAACCGCTTCCGCGCCGCGCCCGCCATTCGGGCTCACGCCTCGGGCAATCGGCGCCAGTTCAGTGCTGGTCAGCGAATGGTGATAGGTGTGCCCGCGCAGCGAACCTTCCGGCAGTGCCACCGCTTGCAACGCCAGCGCGGCCAAGCGCTTTTGCATGACCGCATCACCGGCCAGCAAGCCCGCCAGTTCGGCGCGAGTGCCCTCGACATCGGTCAGGGAGTCGAGCAGATACAGCATGCCGCCACACTCGGCCAGCAAGGGTTTGCCCGTCTGGTGGTGGGCGCGGATCGCCTCGAGCATCGCGGTGTTTTGCGCCAGCGCGACATGGTGCAGCTCCGGGTAACCGCCCGGCAGATACAGGCTGTCCGCCTCCGGCAATTGGCGGTCGCGGATCGGCGAAAAGAACGACAACTCGGCGCCCATCGCCCGCAGCAAATCCAGGCTCGCACCGTAGGTGAACGCAAAGGCTTCATCACGGGCCACAGCAATGCGCACACCGGCCAGCAGCGGTTCGGCGACGATGACATCGGGGGCGGCGAACTCGACTGCCGGTGGCAGCGCGACCTCGCAACTGTTGGCCAGGGCATCGGCTGCCGCATCGAGGCGCAGGTCGAGATCATTCAGCTCACTGGCTTGAACCAGCCCCAGGTGTCGGCTCGGCAGTTCAATCCCGGTTTCCCGGGACAACGCGCCGTACCAGCGCAATCCTTCAGTCAGGCTGCCCTCGAGCAGTTGCGCGTGGCGCAGCGTGCCGACGCGATTGGCCAGCACGCCGGCGAACGGCAAGTCCGGCTGATAACGCGCCAGCCCCAGGGCCAGTGCACCAAAGGTCTGGGCCATGGCAGTGCCGTCGATCACACCCAGCACCGGCACACCGAAATGCCGCGCCAGATCGGCGCTCGACGGCGTACCGTCGAACAGCCCCATGACGCCTTCGATCAGGATCAGGTCGGCTTCAGCGGCGGCTTCCCACAGCAACCGGCGACTCTCCTGCTCGCCGACCATCCACATGTCCAGTTGATACACCGGTGCACCGCTGGCACGCTCGAGGATCATCGGATCGAGAAAGTCGGGGCCGCACTTGAACACGCGAACCTTGCGCCCCTGATTGCGATGCAATCGGGCCAGCGCCGCGGTGACGGTGGTCTTGCCCTGGCCGGAGGCCGGCGCAGCAATCAGTACCGCCGGGCAATGACGAGGCTGGTTCACAGCTCGACGCCTTTCTGCGCTTTGATCCCGGCCTGAAAGGCGTGCTTGATCATGCCCATTTCAGTGACCGTGTCGGCCATCTCGATCATTTCCGGCTTGGCGGCACGCCCGGTGACCACCACGTGTTGCATCGGCGGCCGGGCCTGCAAGTCGCTGAGCACCTGATCGAGGTCGAGGTAGCCGTGCTTGAGGGCGATGTTCAGCTCATCCAGAACCACCAGGCCGATGGACGGATCGCGCAGCAGTTCCCGGGACACCGCCCACGCAGCTTCAGCGGCAGCGATGTCGCGCTGACGGTCCTGGGTTTCCCAGGTAAACCCTTCGCCCATCACATGAAAACGCACCTGCTCGGGAAAGCGCCGGAAGAACAGCTCTTCGCCGGTACTGTTGCGGCCCTTGATGAACTGCACCACGCCGCATTGCATGCCGTGCCCCATGGCGCGGGCGAGCATGCCGAAGGCCGAACTGCTCTTGCCCTTACCGTTGCCGGTCAGCACCAGCAACAGACCACACTCGTTCGGGGAATTGGCGATGCGCTCGTCGATCACGGCTTTTTTGCGCTGCATGCGCGCCAGGTGGCGTTCGTCACGATCGGGGGTATCAGTCATGGGGGAGCTCTCCGTTGAGACAGGAATAACGGCGGGCAGGCACAGCAATAGAAGGCAACAAGCCTGGCATCGCCCACCGTGATGCCGCTGGATGAATCAGGCCGGTCTCCGGGCTCATGAGTGGCGTGAAGCCAGACTGTGCGCCTTCCCGCATCGAATCGACACAGTGGCATCAGACACAGTTTTCACTCATTTACCGTTGCGGGGGCAGCGCCGGAATGGCGGGTCTTCAACCAACAGAAGAACGCGTTCACCGGCTTCCCTGTTTCACTCTGTCGACCCAAGTCACAGAGCACCTGAAACAAGCCGCGAAGGTTAGAGGGTTGGGGGTGGAGCGTCAATTAAAGCCGGGAGGCCACCCGCCGAATAACGGTCGTCAATCAAAAAACTGACGTCAATCTTGTGCCTCGCCCTCAGCAGTGATATCAAAGAGCCATAACCTCACAACACAATAATAAGGGTGAGTCCATGCAAGGCATGATCATCAGCAATCCAAAGCTGGAATTCCTGCGTCCTGTGCTAGAGCGCTGGTTCGAATGCATCGACCGCTATAACGCCGTCCGCGGTGATGGCGACACCCCCTACTGGCACGACGAAAAAGCCAATCTCGGACTGTTGTCGGCCGCCGCCTGGATGGCCGAGATGGTCACACTGCAACAGACACCCACCCGCAAGCAGACCGAAGAAGGCGAACGCAACAGCCGCGCCGATCTGTTCCTCGCCTCGCCCGAAACCCGCGCCTACATCCAGACCAGCCAGCGCTGGCCACGGGTCAACAGCCTCAATCTGACCCAGGCCCTGTTCGACATCGCCAGCGATGCGAAGCGCCTGAGCCACGCCAGCGACCTGAAACTCGGCTGCCTGTTCGTCGCCCCGCAAAAAGCCCAGCAAGGCGCGACACCGGAAGAACTCCAGGACATGGTCGACGACCTGCAAAAGGAACACACCTGCGCGGTCGCCTGGTATTTCCCGTATGCCTACCGCAAGTTGCGCAATGAAGCTGGCAACTATCACCCCGGTATTGCGGTGCTGTTCAAGGAAGCACGTGGCTAGGGGTTGAACCATTGGACGACAACGCGTCTCTATGATTAGAACAAGGCATTCATAGGGAACACCCGTATGCGCACGCCCCCGCTCGTTCTCGTTATCGTGATCTGCGGAGGGCTCGCCGGTTGTAGTGAGACCGCCGGCCTGCAAGTCTCCGACGGCACCGGCCCTTCACCTCAACTGCCGCCCCCCAACAAAACCCTGATCCCGACTCTGAACATCGCCCCGGCCATCGGCTGGCCACAGGGCGCGAAACCCGTCGCCGCCGCAGGCACTCAAGTGGCCGCTTTTGCCGAAGACCTGGATCACCCCCGCTGGCTTTATGTGCTGCCCAACGGCGACGTGCTGGTGGCGGAAACCAACGCGCCCCCCAAACCCGAAGATGGCAAAGGCATTCGCGGCTGGGTCATGAAGAAAGTCATGGGCCGTGCCGGTGCCAGGGTGCCCAGCGCGAACCGCATCACCTTACTGCGCGACAAGGACCACGATGGCGTCGCGGAAACCCGCACGGTGTTTCTGCAAAACCTCAACTCGCCCTTCGGCATGACCCTGGTCGGCAATGACCTGTATGTGGCCGACACTGACAGCCTGCTGCGATTCCGTTATGAAAACGGCGATACGTCGATCAAGTCGCCGCCGGTCAAAGTGGTCGACCTGCCGGGTGGCCTGCTGAACCACCACTGGACCAAAAACGTCATCGCCAGCAAGGACGGCCGCAAGCTCTACGTCACCGTGGGCTCCAACAGCAACGTCGCGGAAAACGGCATGGACAAGGAAGAGGGTCGCGCAGCGATCTGGGAAGTGGACCGTGCCACCGGCCAGCACCGGATCTTCGCCGCCGGCCTGCGCAACCCCAACGGCATGGCCTGGGAACCGCACAGTGGCGCGCTGTGGACTGCGGTCAACGAGCGGGATGAAATCGGCAGCGACCTGGTCCCGGACTACATCACCTCGGTCAAGGACGGCGCATTCTATGGCTGGCCGTACAGCTACTACGGCCAGCATGTCGATATTCGCGTCGAGCCGCAAAACCCCGACCTGGTGGCCAAGGCCATCGCTCCGGACTATGCCGTCGGCCCGCACACGGCATCACTGGGCCTGACCTTCGCTGAAAACAGCAAGCTGCCGGCACCGTTCACCCAAGGGGCCTTCATCGGGCAGCACGGCTCCTGGAACCGCAAACCCCACAGTGGCTACAAAGTGATTTTCGTGCCGTTCAGCGCAGGTAAACCTGCGGGACAACCGATTGAAGTGCTCAGCGGCTTTCTCAACGAAAAGGAAGAAGCCATGGGCCGCCCGGTGGGCGTGGTGATCGACCGGCAGGGCGATCTGCTGGTGGCTGATGATGTGGGGAACAAGGTGTGGCGGGTGTCGGCGCTCAAGTAATTCGCCTCACCTGTGGGAGCGAGCCTGCTCGCGAATGCGCACGGTCAGTCGACAAGTTTTGTGACTGATACACCGCATTCGCGAGCAGGCTCGCTCCCACAGGGTTCTAGCGTTTGCGACAGAGTGTGAGCCCGTCACCCAACGGCAACAACGACAGATCCACCCGCACATCATCCTTCAACGCCAGGTTGAGCGCCTGGATCGCCCGGGTGTCCGCGCTCTCGGGGCTGGTCTCAAGCACGCGCCCGCTCCACAGGGTGTTGTCGAACACCGCCAGCCCACCGACCCGCAGTAAACGCAGGGCATGCTCCAGATAACTCGGGTAGTTGGCCTTGTCGGCATCGATGAACACCAGGTCGAACTGCTCTGCCTGTCCTTGCCGTTCAAGCTCGGCGAGGGTTTCCAGTGCGGGTGCCAGGCGCAGGTCAATGCGCCCGGCGAGTCCTGCTTCCTGCCAGTAGCGCCGTGCGATGGCGTTGTAGTCGCCGGGGATATCACAGCAAATCAGCGAACCTCCAGCCGGCAATGCCGCCGCCATGCACAGCGCGCTGTAACCGGTGAACGTACCGACTTCGAGCAAGCGTCTGGCGCCTGTCAGCTTCACCAGCAAGGCGAGAAACTGTCCCTGCTCCGGCGCCACCTGCCAGCGTGCCATCGGCAGCGCCTGGGTCTCATCGCGCAAGCGCTTGAGCAGTGGCGTTTCGCGCAGGGAAACATCTAGCAGGTATTGATACAGGGCGTCGTCGAGATTCAGCGTGCGAGCAGTCATGAGCAACAGCTCCGGACGTTACGGGTTGCGCGCCAGATGTTCAGGCTGCAGAACACGCTTGGCGCTCAGGTAAGCCTTTTGCCAATAGGCCTTGGACAGACTGTCGAGCTTCACGGTGCCGCCGGTGGCCGGTGCATGGACGAAACGCCCTTCTCCCACGTAGATCCCGGCATGACTGACCTGGGAACCGCCATTGGTGGCGAAGAAAAGCAGGTCGCCGGTTTGCAGGCCTTCCTTGCCGACATTCGCCGCTTGCATGGAGATCATCTCGCGAGTCGTGCGCGGCAAGGCAATACCGGCGACATCGCGATACACATAGGCGATCAGGCCGCTGCAATCAAATCCGGAATCCGGCGTATTGCCACCCCAGCGATAAGGCGTACCCACCAGGCCGAGCGCGCGAAACAGCACGTCTTCCGCTTCGGGCGAAAAAGCTTGCGGGGAACCAAACACGATGGGCGCGCGCACCACCGGCGCGGGAGGCGGTGTGCGGCTGGCGCAGGCACTGAGCAGCGCGGCGAAGAACATGATTGCGAGGCGGGCCGACGTCGTCATAAGCAGAGCATCCTGATCTGGCTGCGGCTTTTTCTGCCGGGAGTGCAGAAAAGAAAACCGCCTGCGCGGGACGCAGGCGGTTTGCCATCATTCATACATCAGGATTTTAGCTGTTATGGGGCAAACTTCAAGTAAGACTTTAAGTTCACCCTACAAACTGTGCACTTATTTGCGGGCAGTGACGATTGGCGACGCGTTAGGTGCCATCGCCAAGGCGCGCTTGGCCTCGATGAAGGTCTTGCTCCAGTAGCTGTCGCCCAGGCTATCGATGCGCACACCACCGCTGCGGCGGCTGCTGGAGTGGATGAACTGGTTGTCACCCAGGTAGATCCCGGCGTGACTGACGCGACCACGACGACCGTTGGTTGCGAAGAACAGCAGATCGCCCGGCTCAAGCTTGCTGCGCGAGACCAGCGGAGCGTCCACGTTGATCATTTCGCGGGTGGAGCGTGGCAGGTTCATGCCCGCTTCTTCGCGGAACAGGTAACCGATGAAACCGCTGCAATCGAAACCGGCTTCAGAAGTGCCGCCAAAACGGTAACGGGTACCGATCAGGGACATGCCGCGTTCGAGGATGCTGTCGGCCAGGACTGGAAGCTGGTAGGACTTGCCGCCAGCGAAGTCTGCGAGTTCTTTTTCGGTGGCCAGCTCTTCCTGAAAGAGGGCGGAAGACTGGGCAGTGGCCGAGTTTTGAACCTGCTGTTGCGGCGCTTGCTGGGCCACTGGAGTGTGGGCAGCGCAACCGAACAACAGGGTGACGAGTGCGAGAGGCACGAGGGGTGCGAAGCGATTTAGCATGGGCACGACCGTGGCTGAAGTTGTAAAGAAGTCGAGACTATGCCCGCTATCGACCTCATTTGCAAATTCAATCAATCTTTTTGTGACTTATTGGTTTCTCGTTTACATCTAAGCGCTTAAGCCCATTTTAAACAGACACGCGGCCTGCAACCTTGCAGGAAAGCGCAATTCCTGGCGCCTGAAATATGCCGAACCGGCTAAAAGCCCCGTTTTCAGCGGGTTTACCAGCCGAGGGTTTCTTTCAAAAACGGGATTGTCAGCTTGCGCTGAGCCTGGAGGGAGGCCTGATCGAGACGCTCAAGCAGCTCGAACAGCGCACTCATGCTGCGGGTACCGCGAGTCAGGATGAAATGCCCGACCTCATCGGTCAGGTGCAGTCCGCGACGGGATGCGCGCAATTGCAAGGCACGCAATTTGTCCTCGTCGGACAGTGGACGCATCTGGAAGATCAAGGCCAGGGTCAGGCGCGACTTGAGGTCCGCCAGCTTCACCGGCAACTCGCGCGGGGATGTCGACGCGGCAATCAGCAGGCGCCGGCCGCTGTCGCGCAGGCGATTGAACAGATGGAACAGCGCCTCTTCCCAGTCCGCCTTGCCGGCAACTGCCTGCAGGTCATCGAGACAGACCAGCTCGTACTGCTCAAGGTTATCGAGAATCTCGATACCGCGATCGAGCAGCTCGGCCAGCGGCAGATACACCGCAGGCTCTCCCAATTGCTCGAAGCGCAGGCAGGCAGCCTGCAACAGGTGCGTACGCCCTACCCCATCCTTGCCCCAAAGGTAGATCAGGCTTTCGGTCCAGCCGGCGTCGGCTTCGCATAGCCGCTCGACATAGCCGAGTGCAGCGGCATTGGCGCCTGGGTAGTAGTTGATAAAGGTGGCGTCGTCACGCAGACGCACACCTAGGGGCAGCTGAATCGGTTTCATGCTGACTGAACAGTTCCAAAGGAACCGTTAGTGGCCTCTGTGTAAAGTTTGCGAAGTTTATACCCGTGAAGCGGGCCGCACAATGCGATAGACCACAAGCAAAATCAAAGGTTTGCGTTAACGCACCGGTTTTATGACAGTTTCTTTGGCGGTGCATGTGACAGTCGCGCTGTGTAATAAGGCTGACCCGGCACGAACCCGAGGCAGCTCCCCATCGCCCATCGACACCTTTTACAGCTGCGGTTCGTCGGCGCCCCCGTAGATATCGGAATCCTTATACAAATCTTGCACATGACGCACCAGCACCATGATCACCGCGGCGACCGGCAATGCCAGTAGCACACCGGTAAAGCCAAACAGTTCACCCCCGGCCAGAACAGAGAAAATCACCGCCACCGGGTGCAGACCAATCCGGTCACCGACCAGCAACGGCGTCAGCACCATACCCTCCAGCGCCTGGCCGACCATGAACACCGCGACAATGCCGAGCATCGGGTAAAGATCACCACCGAACTGGAACAGCCCTGCAATCAGCGCCGCACCGATGCCGATGATAAACCCCATGTACGGCACGATCGCCGCCAGACCGGCAATCACGCCAATCAGCAAGCCCAGCTCCAGCCCGACCAGCATCAGGCCTGCTGCGTAGATCACCCCCAGGGCCACCATGACCAGCAACTGGCCACGAATGAACGCTCCGAGCACTTCATGGCACTCACCCGCCAGCGACACCGCGCGCTCCTCACGATCACGGGGCAGCAGGCTGCGGACCTTGGCCATCATCAGGTCCCAATCGCGCAACAGGTAGAAGCTCACCACCGGGATCAACACCAGATTCGCCAGCCAGCCAATCACCGCCAGCCCCGAGGCAGTGGCATGACTCAGTACCACGCCGACAACATCGGTGGTCTGACTCATGTGCTCGCCGATGGCTGCCTTAAGCCTGTCGAACTTCCAGAAGCCCTCCGACAGGCCGAACTTCGATTGCGCCCAGGGCAACGCCGTGTGCTGCAGCCAGTCGAGCATCTGCGGGGCCAGCTCATACAAACGAAACAGCTGCCGGGCGAGCAACGGCACCAGGACCAACAGCAGCGCAGTGAGGATCAATGTCACCAGGGCAAACACCGCCACGACACCCCAGGTTCGAGACAGCCCCGCCTTCTCCAGTCGATCCACCAGCGGGTCGAACAGATAGGCCAACAGCAGGGCCACCAGGAACGGCGTCAGGATCGGATGCAACAACCAGACAAAAACACAAAGCAGGACCACCCCACCGAGCCAGAACCAACGCCGCGTATCGGCCATGAACCACTCCATTGCTTCTATATAAAGAGAGAAAAACTACCAGCGAAACCGCAGTTGCGGTGTCGCCGCTGGCGCAGGTGCCGGGGCTGGCACCGCACCACCGGCGGCCGGCTGAACCGGCACTGCCGGAGTCGGTGCCTGAGCCGCCGGCGCTTCCTGCAACCGTGCCAGCGACAGTTGCGCACGCAACTGCTCGGCGCTGCCATTGACCCGGTAGACGATCCGGTCGCCGTCGACGCTTTGCACGCGCCCGCCAAATGGCTCCAGCAAGCGCCCAAGGGCCGCGTAGTGCTCAAGATTCATGCCTTGCACTTCCAGCAATTGCGCGCTCGAGGCACCGGGCTTGGCGACAAACCGCGGCGCCAGGCGCTCATTGACCGCCAGCATCACCGCATCGGCCACGGCGGCCTGATCGGCGCCCTGCACGCTGCCTGCCTCCTTTTTATCCCCCAGCCACAATTGCCACTTGGCTTGCCACTGCCCGCCCTCCTCTTTGGCGTGTACCGCGAGCAGGGCGTCGGCGTTGTAGCGTTCCGATGCCGCAAGCAAAGGGCCGGAATCTGCGCCTTCCAGATTCGGCGCGGTCGCGACGATCTGTTCGTTCAGGTCCGCCAATGGCAAGCGCAATGGCAAGCCCCGGTGCTGGGCAGCCCGACGCAGCGGCGCCGCGCTGGCCTGGCCGTCGCCCACCAGGCTTGAACCCTCGGTGGTATCGTTGAGCCACCAGCCGAGGATCGACGGCCGATTGGCTCCCCACAGGGCCAGGCCCGCTCGGCGCAAGGCCTGCTCGGTGGTACCCGGGTCGAAATCGACTTTCAGGACTTCCGGCGGACCGGCTTCAAAGCCGTATTGGCTGATGATCTGTTGCGGATCTTTGCGAATTGCCGCCAGCCCCGGATTTTGAGCAGCCTTGGGGTCGCCGGTCAGGCGCAACACCAAAGTGTCCAATGCACGCTGAGTCGCCTGGTCACGCTCCTCGGGCGACTGGCCATTCACCGGCTCGCGCACCTGATAAAGGCCTTTGACGGTTTCGGCTTGACTGACCAGGCTGACCACTGACAAACAACTCACAAGCAAGAATTTACAAAAACGCATGGAAGATTCCTGACGACAAGAGCGGCTGGAACAGACCGCATGAAGACGATCGAGCAAGGCTGTGACCATTGCCCGACGCAAAACATTCACACGTTCCGGGTAAGTTTTCGCACTGTCATAACGATAGACGGTTAATCGCGACACCTTATACAACCATGCAGGATGCCACCGACACCGCGCATCAAAGGTTTTTTTTAACGGATATGGCCCTGCTGTCGGCCTGAGGATGGCCGCTGCGGCTCAAGCCTGATAAAATCGCGCGCCTTCGCAGACCGGCAACAGCCGGGCACTTTCGAAATTCGCGTGAGGCAATCGCCTTCGTCGATTTCGGCGGCCCCGCTGGACTCGGTCGTTACCCCTGAATCCCCCCTAAAGGCCTGGATCATGAGCAAGCAACCCTCCCTGAGCTACAAGGACGCCGGTGTAGACATCGACGCCGGTGAAGCATTGGTCGAACGCATCAAGAGCGTCGCCAAGCGCACTGCGCGCCCGGAAGTCATGGGCGGCCTGGGCGGTTTCGGCGCCCTCTGCGAAATCCCGGCCGGCTACAAGCAGCCTGTGCTGGTTTCCGGTACTGACGGCGTCGGCACCAAGCTGCGCCTGGCACTGAACCTGAACAAGCACGACAGCATCGGCATCGACCTGGTTGCCATGTGCGTCAACGATCTGGTGGTGTGCGGCGCCGAGCCACTGTTCTTCCTCGACTACTACGCCACCGGCAAACTGAACGTCGACACCGCTGCCCAGGTTGTTACCGGCATCGGCGCTGGCTGCGAACTGTCGGGCTGCTCGCTGGTGGGCGGTGAAACCGCTGAAATGCCGGGCATGTACGAAGGCGAAGACTACGACCTGGCCGGCTTCTGCGTCGGCGTCGTGGAAAAATCCGAAATCATCGACGGTTCCAAGGTTGCTGCCGGCGACGCCCTGCTCGCCCTGCCGTCTTCCGGCCCGCACTCCAACGGTTACTCGCTGATCCGCAAGATCATCGAAGTGTCCGGTGCCGACATCGAAAACACCCAGCTCGACGGCAAGCCGCTGACCGACCTGCTGATGGCCCCGACCCGCATCTACGTGAAGCCGCTGCTCAAGCTGATCAAGGAAACCGGCGCCGTCAAAGCCATGGCCCACATCACCGGTGGCGGCCTGCTGGACAACATCCCGCGTGTTCTGCCAAAAGGCGCGCAGGCTGTGGTTGACGTGGCCAGCTGGACCCGTCCGGCCGTGTTCGACTGGCTGCAAGAGAAAGGCAACGTTGACGAGAACGAAATGCACCGCGTGCTGAACTGCGGCGTGGGCATGGTCATCTGCGTGGCGCAGGAACATGTTGAAACCGCCCTGAACGTTCTGCGCGAAGCGGGCGAGCAACCTTGGGTCATCGGCCAGATCTCCACCGCTGCCGAAGGCGCGGCTCAGGTAGAACTGAAGAACCTCAAGGCTCATTGATGTCTCAGACCTGTGATGTGGTGGTGCTGTTGTCCGGCACCGGCAGTAACTTGCAGGCCCTGATCGACAGCACGCGGACCGGCGACAGCCCGGTCCGCATCGCTGCGGTGATTTCCAACCGCGCCGACGCCTACGGCCTGCAACGCGCCAGGGACGCGGGTATCGACACCCGCACCCTGGATCACAAGGCTTTCGAAGGTCGCGAGGCCTTCGATGCCGCGCTGATCGAACTGATCGACGCCTTCAATCCAAAACTCGTGGTACTGGCCGGATTCATGCGCATTCTCAGCGCGGGTTTCGTACGCCACTATCAGGGTCGCCTGCTCAATATCCACCCCTCGCTGCTACCCAAATACAAAGGGTTACACACTCATCAGCGCGCGCTGGAGGCTGGCGACGCCGAGCACGGCTGCTCCGTGCACTTCGTCACCGAGGAACTCGATGGCGGACCACTGGTCGTACAGGCTGTAATACCGGTAGAGTTACAGGATTCGCCGCAGAGTCTGGCGCAGCGGGTCCATGTTCAGGAACACCTGATCTACCCGATGGCCGTACGCTGGTTTGCCGAAGGTCGTCTGGCCCTCGGCGAGCAAGGTGCTTTACTGGATGGACAGCTACTCGCGGCCAGCGGCCACTTGATTCGAAACTAGGAGATTTTATGCGTCGCGCCCTGCTCTTCGCTTGCGCTCTGCTCGCTTTGCCCTTCGCTCAGGCGGCAGAACTTCAACCCTTCTCCGCCAGCTACACCGCCGACTGGAAACAGCTCCCCATGAGCGGCACTGCCGAGCGCAGCCTCGAAAAAACCAGCGACGGCAAATGGAAACTGAGTTTCAAGGCATCGATGATGATTGCCAGCCTGTCCGAGGAAAGCACCCTGACCCTGGACAAGGACACGCTTCTTCCGGAGTCGTACCACTTTGAGCGTGGCGGCCTGGGCAAGGCCAAGAAATCGGATCTGGATTTCGACTGGAACACCAAGATGATCACCGGCACCGATCGCGGTGACGCCGTCAAGCTTCCACTCAACCGCGGCATGGTCGACAAGTCCACCTACCAGTTGGCACTGCAACATGATGTCGCTGCCGGCAAGAAGACCATGAGCTATCAAGTGGTCGATGGCGGTGAAGTCGACACCTATGACTTCCGCGTGCTGGGCTCGGAAAAAGTCGACACCAAGGCCGGCCAGATCGATGCGATCAAGGTTGAGCGCGTGCGCGACCCGACGCAGAGCAAACGCATCACCGTGATGTGGTTCGCCAAGGACTGGGATTACCTGCTGGTCCGCCTGCAACAGGTCGAAAACGACGGCAAGGAGTACAACATCATGCTCCTGGACGGCAAGGTCAACGGCAAGACTGTCAAAGGCAGCTGATCCGGACCGACACGAAAAGCCCCGCCATCGCGGGGCTTTTTTTTGCTCTTCTGTAGGAGCCAGCTTGCTGGCGATGGACTCCAGTGCGCCGCGTTTATCCAGCTCACACGCGTCATCGTTAAAGCCCATCGCCGGCAAGCCAGCTCCTACAGGTATTGCGTTATCCGTGTTTCCCGGTATTGCGCGATGAACCTTTTTCGCCCGTCATTCACACCGAAAACCGTGCCACCAGCGTATTGAGGTCCACCGCCAACCGCGACAACTCCTGACTCGCCGCACTGGTCTGATTCGCTCCGGCCGAGCTCTGTTGCGCCAGGTCTCGGATGTTCATCAAGTTGCGATCGACCTCCCGCGCCACCGCCGCCTGCTCCTCCGAGGCACTGGCAATCACGATGTTGCGCTCATTGATCACCGTGAATGCCGAGGCGATGTCTTCCAGGGCAACGCCCGCCGCTTTTGCCGCCTCCAGCGTCGAGCGCGCCCGGGTGTTGCTCTGCTGCATCGAGCTGACGGCCAGGTCGGTACCCTGCTGGATACCGGTGATCATCTGCTCGATTTCCCGGGTCGATTGCTGGGTGCGATGCGCCAGGGCGCGCACCTCATCGGCTACTACCGCAAACCCGCGCCCGGCCTCCCCGGCTCGCGCGGCTTCGATCGCGGCGTTCAAGGCCAGCAGGTTGGTCTGTTCAGCAATCGCGCGAATCACGTCCAGCACGGTAGTGATGCCATACACCTTCTGCGCCAGATCTTCGACCTGAGCGACGTTGGTGGTGACATCCTCGGCCAGCGACTCGATCGACAGCACCGTCTGGTGCACTTGTTCGCGGCCGTGCTGGGCAATGCGGTCAGACTCGCGCGAAGCTTGCGACGTTGCTGCGGCATTGCTCGCCACTTCCTCCACGGCGGCGGTCATCTGGTTGACCGCCGTGGCCGCCTGCTCGATCTCCAGGCTCTGCTGATGCAGGCCTCGGGTAGCGTCTTCCGTGACGCAACTGAGTTCTTCCGAAGCCGAAGCCAATTGACTGGATGAATCGGATATACGGCGGATGGTTTCGCGCAAACTCTGTTGCATGCTCTTGAGCGCGTGCAGCAGCCGCGCGGGTTCATCCTTGCCGGAAATGCTGATGGCTGCAGTCAGGTCGCCGCCGGCGACCACCTCGGCCACTTTCAATGACTGTGACAGCGGCAACACGATGCTGCGCGTCAACAACAGTGCCAGGCCAATGGTGATCAACGCGCTCACACCGATCATTACCCCGACCCAGACCCGCGACTGGCTGAACACCAGACGACCCGCTTCGGTTGCCAGATTGGCGTTGTGCCGATTGAGCTCGACCAGCTCCCTGAGCGTAACCGTGATTTCATCGGCCAACGGATTCATCTCGCCATTGAGAATGGCCGCCGCCTCTTCCACCCGTCCCTGGGTAGCTTCGGTCATCACCTGCCCCTGAAACTGCAGATACTTGGACTCGGCAGCCTTGAAGCGGTCGAACAGCACGCGCTCCTCAGGCAACACGATCAACTTGTCATAGCGCTGCTGTGCGCCATCGAGGACACTTTTGAGATCGTTGATCTTGCTGACGTTCTGCGCCTGTGCCTGAGGGTCGCGATTGATGAGTAGACGCATGGTCAATGCTCGCAGCCGCAACATGTCCTGACTCATATCACCGACCGCCATCACACTAGGCAGCCAGTTGTCATCGACCTGATCGGACTGCGCCCGCATGTTGGACATTTGCAGCAAAGCGAACGCGCCCAAGCCAAAAACCATCAACGCCAACAGACCAAAACCGAGACTCGCGCGCGGCGCAATATTGAGACTTCTGATACTCATTCCCCTGGTTCCTTCCAAAAGCGCTGCGTCAGGCAGCGGGTTCTTTAGACGGTATCGGACTGTTGAAAATTTGCGTAAGACGAAAAAGTGATATCAAAACAACATTACTGCGACGGTAACGATTCAGCGAAAAGACTCACCCGTACAAGAAAACCGGAACGCATATCCGGCACCATGCTCTATACCTTCAAGGTCTTTTTGATCGAATAAATATCCTGTTGCTTGCGAGGTTTCCCATGACCGTCACCGTCAACACCGTTTCTGCCGAAGGCTTTCGCCACAGCGTACAAATCGATGACCATGAACTCTTCGCCGACGTGCCCGTCACGGCGGGCGGTGAAGGCACCGCGCCGGAACCGCACGATTATTTCGATGCCGCGCTCGGCGCCTGCAAAGCCCTGACCCTCAAGCTCTATGCGAAGAAGAAGGACATCCCATTGACCGGTGTCGGCGTCGAGGTCAAGCGCGACAACAGCCTGGAACAGAAAGGCCAATACACGCTGCACGTCAAACTGACCCTCAAGGGCGTACTCACCGACGCCCAGCGCGACGAGCTGCACCGCGTGGCCGATCGCTGCCCGATCCACAAGCTGATGACCACGTCTGAAGTCAGCATCGAAACGCATTTGTCCGAAGGCGCCTTCAGCCAATAGCGGCAACGGCTGCGCAAGCGGGTTATGCTCGAACGCATCACCCGCTCAGCCTGGAACGCACCATGAACACTCCGCTCGTGATCCGCCCCCGCACCGAAGACGTCGAAGGCCAGCCGATCCTGCGTCCACTGCCATCCGCCAAGTGCCGCAGCGTCGGGCCATTCGTGTTTTTCGATCACATGCTGGAAACCCGTTATCCGCCGGGCAAAGGCATGAACATCCGCCAGCATCCGCACATTGGCCTGTCCACCCTGACCTATTTGTTCCAGGGGCAAATCCAGCACAAGGACAGTCTGGGCTCCGACCAGGTTGTTGATACCGGCGATGTCAGCTGGATGACGGCTGGCAGCGCCATTGCCCACGTCGAACGCACGCCCGAGGCACTCAAGGAGAGCGGCTTCACGATGCACGGCTTGCAGATCTGGCTGGCATCGCCCAAGGACAAAGAACAGGGCCCGGGGCATTACAGCCACCATCCGGCGTCCACCTTGCCAGTCAGCGAAAACCTGGGGGTGAAGATCCGCATGATTGCCGGATCCGGCTTTTGCCTAGAGTCACCGGTGCCGGTGCTTTCTCCTACGTTGTACGCGGAATTGCACCTGCAAACGGCGACGACATTGCTGATTCCCACCGAGCATGAAGAACGTGCGCTGTATGTGTTGAGCGGCGAGGTGCAACTGGATGGCGAGCTGATAGAACCGCATTCGCTGGTGGTACTGCCTGCCGGGGAAGAGTTGACCCTGTTTGCTGAAAGCGACAGTCACGCCGTGCTGTTTGGCGGCGCGCCGCTGGACGGGCCACGGCGGATCAACTGGAATTTTGTCGCAAGCGATCCGGCGGCGATTGATGAAGCGCGCCGGCGTTGGGCGGCCGGGGACTGGCCGACGGTGCCGGGGGAAGTTGAGCGGATTGAACTGCCTGTGAAATAGGCCTCCTCAACTCACACAAAACCCTGTAGAAGCCGGCTTGCCGGCGATGGCGATCTTGAGGTTGCCATCGCTGGCAAGCCAGCTCCTACAAAGACTGCGATCAGCCCTTGAACACTTCATCCAGCAAATTATGCATCGAAGTGAACGCCCGGGCAGCCACCTTGGCGTCATACATCATCATGCCCGGCACCTTGGCGTGCGGGTCGGTGAACGAGTGAAACGCACCGCCGTAGCTCAGCAATTGCCAGTCCACACTGGCCGCGTTCATTTCATCTTCGAACGCCGGCAACTGCTCCTTCGGCACCAGTGGATCGGAAGCACCGTGCAGGACCAGGACCTTACCCTTGATGTTTTTCGCGTCGGCCGGATTCGGTGTATCCAGCGTGCCGTGGAAGGATACCGCAGCCTTCACCGGCGCACCGGTACGGGCAAACTCCAGGGCACAGCAGCCACCAAAACAGAAACCGTAGGTCGCCAGCTTCGACGTATCGACGGCCGCCTCGCCCTGGCTCTGCAACTGTTCGAATGCTACCTGCATGCGCTTGCGCAGTAACCCACGGTCATTCTTCAACGGCATCATTGCCGCTCCAGCCTCGTCATTGTTCGACGGACGAACCGATTGCCCGTAAAGGTCGGCGATCAGCACCACGTAGCCCTTGGCCGCCACGGACCTGGCGATCTCCTCGGCACCGGCGCTGACGCCCATCCAGTTCGGCGCCATCAACAAACCCGGACGCGGGCCTTTATGGTCGGCATCGAAGGCCAGACGGCTTTCGTAGGCCTGGCCATCAATCTGATAGGCAACGGAACGTACAGTGATCTGGCTCATTTCTGACTCCTGATTGTTGAACACCAGAATGAAAAAACCCGCCGAAGCGGGTTTTTCTGCAACACAGTTAAGCGGATAGCTCGACCAACAGTTTGTTCAGACGGCGCACATAGGCCGCCGGATCTTTCAAGCTGTCGCCGGCCGCCAGGGCCGCCTGATCGAAGAGGATGTGCGACAGATCGCCGAAGCGCTCGTCGCTCTGCTCGTTATCGAGCTTCTCGATCAGCGGGTGAGCCGGGTTGAATTCGAAGATCGGCTTCGAATCCGGAACCTTTTGCCCGCTGGCTTCGAGGATCTGGCGCATCTGCAGGCCCAGGTCCTGCTCACCGATGGCCAGGATCGCCGGCGAATCGGTCAGGCGATGGGACACCCGGACTTCCGCAACGGATTCGCCCAGCGCGGTTTTCAGGCGCTCAACCAGACCTTCTTTAGACTTCGCGACTTCTTCCGCAGCCTTCTTGTCCTCTTCCGAGTCCAGGTTGCCGAGGTCCAGGTCACCGCGTGCCACGTCGACGAAGTTCTTGCCGTCGAAGTCGCTGAGGTAGCTCATCAGCCACTCGTCGATGCGGTCGGTCAACAGCAGCACTTCGATGCCTTTCTTGCGGAAGACTTCCAGGTGCGGGCTGTTCTTGACCTGCGCGTAGGTTTCGCCGGTCAGGTAGTAGATCTTGTCCTGACCTTCCTTGGCGCGCGCCAGGTACTCGGCCAGGCCGACAACCTGCTCGCCATCATCGCCACTGGTCGATGCGAAACGCAGCAGACCGGCGATCTTTTCCTTGTTGGCGAAATCTTCTGCCGGGCCTTCTTTCATGACCTGACCGAAGTTTTTCCAGAAGCCCTTGTACTGCTCAGGCTCGTTTTTCGCCAATTTTTCCAGCATGTCCAGCACGCGCTTGGTCAGCGCCGACTTCATGGAGTCGATGATCGGGTCTTTCTGCAGGATTTCCCGCGACACGTTCAGCGACAGGTCGTTGGAGTCGACCACACCCTTGATGAAGCGCAGGTACAGCGGCAGGAAGGACTCGGCCTGATCCATGACGAACACGCGCTGCACGTACAGCTTCAGGCCTTTCGGCGCTTCACGCTGGTACAGGTCGAACGGAGCACGGGTCGGTACGTAGAGCAGCGAGCTGTATTCCAGCTTGCCTTCGACCTTGTTGTGGCTCCAGCTCAGCGGGTTTTCGAAATCGTGAGCGATGTGCTTGTAGAACTCCTGGTATTCCTCGTCCTTGATCTCGGTACGCGGACGGGTCCACAGAGCGCTGGCGCGGTTGACGGTTTCCCATTCAACGGCCGGTTTGTCTTCGCCTTCAGCGGCCGCCACTTCTTTTGGCAACTCGATCGGCAAGGCGATGTGGTCGGAGTACTTCTTGATGATGTTGCGCAGGCGCCAGCCATCGGCGAACTCGTCTTCACCGGATTTCAGGTGCAGGACAATGCGAGTGCCGCGCTCGGCCTTGTCGATGGTCGCAACTTCGAAGTCACCTTCGCCCTTGGACGACCAGTGCACGCCTTCGCTGGCAGCGCTGCCGGCACGACGGCTATACACATCGACTTTGTCGGCGACGATGAAGGCGGAGTAGAAACCGACACCGAACTGGCCGATCAGGTGCGAGTCTTTTTTCTGGTCGCCGGTCAGGTGCTTCATGAAATCGGCGGTGCCGGACTTGGCGATGGTACCCAGGTGGGTTATCGCGTCTTCGCGGCTCATGCCGATACCGTTGTCTTCGAGGGTGACGGTTTTAGCGTCCTTGTCGAAGCTCACGCGGATTTTCAGTTCGGCGCCGCCTTCCAGCAGCTCTGGCTTGGCCAGGGCTTCGAAACGTAATTTGTCGACAGCGTCAGAGGCGTTCGAGATCAATTCGCGAAGGAAAATTTCCTTGTTGGAATACAGCGAATGGATCATGAGATGCAGCAGCTGCTTCACCTCGGTCTGGAAGCCCAGGGTTTCCTTTTGAGTTTCCACACTCATGGTCATCAAACTCCAATCAGATGGCATAAGCCGCGACCTTGAGGGTCGGCGGCGGGTTGTCATCAGAGTTTGGGGCTGAGTTCAGGATTTCAAGGGCTCCTCGAGTTTGAAATGTGCACGGGCCGTGGCGATGGGTTCGGCTTCGGTACTTTGCCAGGCGGTAATCGCCACGTTGGCAACCCGTCGCCCCTGGCGGCAAACCTGGCATCGGGCCCAGGTGTCGCGAAACTGCCCGGCTCGCAGGTAATCCAGGGAGAAGTCGATGATCTTCGGCACCCCGGATGAACCGGTAAACACCAGCAGGTGCAGTGCCGCTGCCAACTCCATGAACCCGGCGATCACCCCGCCATGAATCGCCGGCAGCAAAGGGTTACCAATGTTGTCCTTGTTCGCCGGCAACTTGAACAGCAGCTCATCTCCCACCCGTGAACATTCGACGCCGATCAGCCGGGCATAGGGAATCAAACCCAGCAGCGAGGCGTAATCGCCTTGCTCATGGGCCTTTTGCAATTGATCCTTCAGCGACTCGCTCATTGCGCACCTCCGGCAACCGCACCACCAAAGCCCTTGGTGCCTTTGATGCCCTTGCCCATGCGCATGAAAGTGCCTGTCACATGGGCAATGGGTTGCCCAGGGTCATCCTGATAGGCGAAACCACGGGCAAAAATCACGTCGGTGGTGACCCGGTAGCACTGGGCGAAACCATAGACATCCTTATGCGGTTCGGCGGCGTGCATGTAGTCGATGCGCAGGTCGAGGGTCGGGCAGACTTCGAACTCCGGGAGCACACAGAGCGTCGCCATGCCACAGGCCGTGTCCATCAGCGAGGTGACTGCCCCGCCATGAATCACGCCGGTTTCGGGATTGCCAACGATCTGCGGGCTGTACGGCAGCACAATCGTCAGTCCTTCGCTGCTGGCGCTGTGAACGCTTAGTCCAAGTACCTGACAATGTCGCAGCGCCGACAGAAAGCGCTTCGCTCGCTCAAAAACGGGGTTCTCAGCCATTTGATAAACACTCTTGTTTAGGTTCGCGCAATGCGGTGGCAGTCCGGGTAAAAGTTCCGCATTAGAACAAAACTTATATATCTGAAAGAATTAAGGAACTTAACCCTGATGTATGGGTTCTTAAGGCCAGTAGATGCTTTTCATCAGGAGAAACACCCCATGCGTAAGACTTTAGCTATTGCCTTGATGTTGACCGCTTCCCTCGGTCTCGCTGCCTGCGATAAAAAATCCGAGGACAAAGCTCAAGAAGCTAACAAACATGCTGAGCAAGCTCAGCAAGACATGAGCAAAGCTCAGGATAAAGTGAACGACGCGGCGAAAGAAAACGCCGAAGCTGCCAAAGCTCAGGCTGAATCGAACGCGGAAGCGGCAAAAGAGGCTGCTCCGGCCACTCCGGCCGCTCCGGAAGCGCCTAAGAACTAATCCGGTTTTTAGCGTGATAAACGAAAACCCGCCAAGTGCGGGTTTTCTTTTGCCTTCAAAAAAATGCTTAGAGCAAAATCGTTCGAAAAGTCGGACTAATCATCAGCAACAGCGAACAGATTAATCCCACCAGCCAGACCAGACTGCGTTGCCAGGCCAGGTCCTTCCAGTAACACACCAGATAAATAACCCGGGTGATCACAAAGATGATCGCGAGCAAATCGATGAGCCAGCCTGCCGTCTGCGTTGTATGCGCCATCAACACACCCACCGCAAACAATATAAAGGCTTCAAAACTATTCTGATGCGCCGCCACCGCACGGGCACCGAAACCTGTGAGTTGGCCCTGCTGTTGGCGCGGTAGGTGATTGTTGTAACCGCCCTGCTCTTTCATGGCCGTGGTCACGGGCATACGCGCCACGTAAATCAGCACGGCACTGATAAACACACACCAGAACGGAATACTCATCAAGCAGCCTCTTTGATCACCTCGGGCAATGGCGCCTCTGTAGGGGTATAGACCATCACGTCGAGTACGTCAGAGTGAAACTCGCGACGGTACAGCACAAATACCACGCCGGCACTCATCAACATGAACAACCAGGGGCTGACAAACCAGGCCAGCATGGTCATGCCGAAGTAGTAGGAACGCAGACCGAAGTTGAACTGGTTGGCGGCCATGGAGATGACACGGGCCGCGCGGGAAGCAAATGCCTTGCGCTCTTGCTCCGACACAAGACGCTCGCCGACCATTGGCGCCGAACCCACCAGTACCGCCGCAAAGTTGTACTGGCGCATGCACCAGCTGAACGTAAAGAACGCATAGACAAACA
Organism: Pseudomonas laurylsulfatiphila; assembly: GCF_002934665.1. GTDB lineage: Bacteria > Pseudomonadota > Gammaproteobacteria > Pseudomonadales > Pseudomonadaceae > Aquipseudomonas > Aquipseudomonas laurylsulfatiphila. The sequence goes on from NZ_NIRS01000004.1 coordinate 629,586, forward strand.
CCAGCGCCAGGCACAGCAACTTGATTTCCGACATGCCCTGGGACGCCTGTTGCACCATCGGGATATCCGCCAGCAACGATACCGCCCTTTCCGAAGCCCCCAGCACCGTGAGAATACCGGCCAGGATAATCAACGTACTGGAGGCGAAGAACGAAGCGTTGCGTTCCAGGTTGCCGATCACGCTGGCATCGGCGATACGGTTGTCGCGCAGCAGCATGCGGCGCATCCAGTCTTCACGATAGAGGTGCAGCACACTGGCCAGGCACGCGGTGTCACGGCCTTTCCAGGTGGCATAGCGGGTGTACCCGCCCCAGCAGATGACGAACCAGATGGCGGCAAGGATGTGGATCAGGTTGGCTTGGATGAACGACATGCAGGTCCTTGTGATGTAGTGGCGGAACACCGTCCCCCTGTAGGAGCGAGCTTGCTCGCGAAGGTCGCGAAGGTCGCGAACTATGGCGCGTGTTACCTGGATAAACGCGTCGCTCTCAGGTTCTTCGCGAGCAAGCTCGCTCCTACAAGTGGATTGCGCAGTCTTTCGACGTTAGCGCAGAAGAAAAGACACCGCATCACCCCATAAAAAAATGCCCCGTATCGATTGATACGGGGCATTTCTGTTTTTTTCACAGGCCCGCTTGTGACGGGCCGGTAAAGCTTAAGCCAGCGCTTCTTCGCGCTTGCCCAGCAGACGGTCGCAGACCACGGCAACCACCAGCGTCATCACCGAAGGCACCAGCCAGGCCAGGCCCTGCTCGCTCAGCGGCAGGTGCGCCATTTGCGTCGGCATCCAGTCCGCCAGGCCTGCACCCTTGAGGGCGTCGATCAGGCCGAAGATGAACGACACCAGCATGACCGGGCCGAGGATACGGCCCTGCTCATGCCAGAAGTCCTTGCAGAAGCTCAACGCCACCAGAACGATGCACGGTGGGTAGATCGCGGTGAGCACCGGGATCGAGAACGCAATCAGCTTGGTCAGGCCCAGGTTGGACACCAGCAGCGAGAACGCAGCGAGAATGATCACCAGTGTCTTGTAGGACAGCGGCACCACTCGGCTGAAGTACTCGGCGCAGGCACAGGTCAGGCCGACCGCGGTCACCAGGCACGCCAGGGAAATCAGCACGGCCAGGAAACCGCTGCCCAGCGAACCGAAGGTGCGTTGTACGTAAGCGTGCAGTACCGCCGCGCCATTGGTAGCGCCAGCGGCCACTTCATGGCTGCCCGAACCAAGACGGAACAGGCTGACGTAAACCAGCGCCAGGCCGACGCCGGCGATCAGGCCGGCGATGATCGCATAACGGGTGATCAGTGCCGGCGACTCGACGCCGCGGGAGCGGATGGCGTTGACGATGACGATGCCGAACACCAGGGCGCCCAGGGTATCCATGGTCAGGTAACCATTGATGAAGCCCTGGGAAAACGGTGCCGCCACGTATTCAGGCGTAGCTTGGCCAATGTCTCCGGCCGGCAAGGCGAATGCAGCAATGCCCAGCACAGCCAGGGCGATGATCTTCAGCGGAGCGAGGAAGCGCCCTACGGTGTCCAGCAAACGGCCTGGGTACAGCGAGATGAAGAACACCAGCAGGAAGTAAACCGAGCTGTACAGGAACAATGCCAGCGGGCTCTCGCCGGTCAGCGGCGCGAGGCCCACTTCGAAGGATACCGTCGCGGTACGTGGCGTCGCGAACAGCGGGCCAACAGCGAGGTAGCAGGCCGCTGCCAACAGGCCACCAGCCACTTTACCGATCGGGCTGCTCAAGGCATCCATTGCCCCACCGACCTTGGCCAGCGCCACAACGGTGATCACCGGCAGACCAACGGCCGTGACCAGGAAACCCAGCGCCGCCATCCACACATTGGGCCCGGACTGCAAACCGACGATAGGCGGGAAGATGATGTTGCCAGCCCCGACGAACAGGGCAAACGTCATAAAACCAAGTGCCAGGATGTCCTGGCCTTTCAACACTTTCATTAAGGAAATACCACACTACTGAATCGGAATTTAGAGAGGGATTTCCCTATGGGTGAGGGAAATGCTGTCAGTCCGTATAAGACCGACCCTTTTAGCGCGTTGGTGCCTTGTGGGCCGCAGACGCAAAAATGGCGCGTAGCCTAACGAATTTGTCTGACAAACGCACTGTTTGAGGGCGAACTATCCGATACACGACATTTCCGTGTCGCGTTTACGTATTAAAAGATCAAAAGATCGCAGCCTTCGGCAGCTCCTACAGGGAAAAGCGATCTCATGTAGGAGCTGCCGAAGGCTGCGATCTTTTGATCTTCAAGAACGACAAAGGCCACCCGAAGGTGGCCTTTGTTTGGTGAAGCGTCAGCCAAGCACGAGGCTTACTTGACAGCCCAACCAGTCAGCTCGGCCAGGGCCTTGCCGATGTCTGCCAGCGAACGCACGGTTTTAACGCCTGCGTCTTGCAGAGCAGCGAATTTCTCGTCTGCAGTGCCTTTGCCGCCAGAGATGATTGCGCCAGCATGGCCCATGCGCTTGCCCGGAGGAGCAGTCACACCAGCGATGTAGGAAACAACCGGCTTGGTCACGTGTGCCTTGATGTAGGCAGCCGCTTCTTCTTCAGCCGAACCGCCGATCTCACCGATCATCACGATCGCTTCGGTCTTCGGGTCTTCCTGGAACAGCTTCAGGATGTCGATGAAGTTCGAACCCGGGATCGGGTCACCACCGATGCCGACGCAAGTCGACTGACCGAAACCGGCGTCAGTAGTCTGCTTAACAGCTTCGTAGGTCAGGGTGCCGGAACGGGAAACGATACCGACCTTGCCTGGCAAGTGAATGTGACCTGGCATGATGCCGATCTTGCATTCGCCTGGAGTGATCACGCCTGGGCAGTTAGGGCCGATCAGGGTAACACCCAGCTCGTCGCACTTAACTTTAGCGTCCAGCATGTCCAGGGTAGGAATGCCTTCGGTGATGCAGACGATCAGCTTGATGCCGCCGAAAGCAGCTTCCAGGATCGAGTCCTTGCAGAAAGGAGCCGGAACGTAGATCACGCTGGCGGTGGCGCCAGTGGCAGCTACGGCGTCTTTCACGGTGTTGAACACTGGCAGGCCCAGGTGCTCGGTGCCGCCTTTGCCTGGAGTTACACCACCAACCATCTTGGTGCCGTACTCGATGGCTTGCTGGGTGTGGAAACTACCTTGCGAACCGGTAATACCCTGGCAGATAACTTTGGTGTCTTTATTGATCAGGACGCTCATTATTTGCCCTCCGCAGCTTTAACGACTTGTTGAGCAGCGTCGGTCAGGCTGGTAGCAGCGATGATGTTCAAACCGCTTTCTGCCAGTACTTTAGCGCCCAGCTCAGCGTTGTTGCCTTCAAGGCGAACAACAACCGGGATTTTCACGCCGACTTCTTTCACTGCACCGATGATGCCTTCGGCAATCATGTCGCAACGAACGATGCCGCCGAAGATGTTGACCAGTACTGCAGCGACGTTAGTGTCGGACAGGATGATCTTGAACGCTTCGGTAACGCGTTCCTTGGTAGCACCGCCGCCCACGTCGAGGAAGTTGGCTGGCTTGCCGCCATGCAGGTTGACGATGTCCATGGTACCCATGGCCAGGCCAGCACCGTTGACCATGCAACCGATGTTGCCTTCCAGCGCTACGTAGTTCAGTTCGAACTTGGCAGCGTGCGCTTCGCGCGGATCGTCTTGCGACGGATCATGGAAAGTCTTCAGCTTAGGCTGACGGTACATGGCGTTGGCGTCGATGTTGATCTTGGCGTCCAGGCAGTGCAGATCGCCGTCAGCCTTGATCACCAGCGGGTTCACTTCCAGCAGGGCCAGATCGTGATCCTGGAACAGTTTGGCCAGACCTACGAAGATCTTGGCGAACTGGGCAACTTGCTTGCCTTCCAGACCCAGCTGGAAAGCCAGTTCGCGACCCTGGAATGGCTGAGCGCCAACCAGTGGATCGATAGTGGCCTTCAGGATTTTTTCTGGAGTGTCGTGAGCGATTTTCTCGATGTCCACGCCACCTTCGGTGGAAGCCATGAACACGATGCGACGGCTCGAACGGTCAACGACAGCGCCCAGGTACAGCTCTTTAGCGATATCAGTGCACGATTCAACCAGGATCTTGGTGACTGGCTGACCATTGGCGTCAGTCTGGTAAGTCACCAGACGCTTGCCCAGCCACTGCTGTGCGAAGGCTTTGGCGTCTTCTTTGTTGCGAACCAGCTTGACGCCGCCCGCTTTACCGCGACCACCGGCGTGGACCTGGGCTTTGACAACCCACTCGCTGCCGCCGATTTTGTCGCAAGCTTCTGCTGCTGCTTCCGGGGTGTCTACCGCGTAACCGGTGGATACTGGCAGGCCGTACTCAGCGAACAGCTGCTTACCCTGATACTCGTGAAGATTCATGCTTATTACCGTCTTCGTTAGGTACTGCGCATTCGGTGCTGCACTCGTTCAAGTGCCGCACCACCTGTGACTGCTGCTTGCATAGCTGAGCTATGCAAGACTGCGTCCAGCGGATATTCCGCGGTGAGTCTTGCGTGCAAGGCTCACGACGGGCCAAACCGCCGTGGTTTCTTATTATGTCTTAACGCTTCTTGCGGTTGGCGATGTGGATGGCGCCGCCATTCACTGCCAAAGCAGCTTCGTGCAAGGCTTCAGACAGGGTCGGATGGGAGAAAACCATCATGCCCAGGTCTTCAGCGCTGGTGCCGAATTCCATACCGATCGCGCCCTGCTGAACCAGTTCGGCAGCGCTTGGGCCAATCACGTGGACGCCCAGTACGCGGTCCGTCTTGGCATCTGCGATGACCTTGACGAAACCACCGGTGTCGTTGGCAGCCATGGCACGGCCGGAGGCTGCGAACGGGAAGGTGCCGACGTTAACTTCAACGCCTTCGGCTTTCAAGGCCTGTTCGGTTTTACCAACCCACGCGATTTCCGGGTGAGTATAAATAACCGAAGGGATCAAATCATAGTTCATCTGGGCCTTGTGGCCCTTGATGCGCTCGACAACCATGATGCCTTCTTCGGACGCCTTGTGCGCCAGCATCATGCCGCGAACCACGTCGCCGATGGCGTAAACGCCCGGTACGGTGGTGGCGCAGTGATCGTCAACGTGCACGAAACCGCGCTCGTCCAGGGTCACGCCGCAGTCGGCAGCCAACAGATCAGTGGTCACCGGACGGCGACCAACGGCTACGATCAGCTTGTCGAAAGTGATGTTCTGTTCGCCGTTGGCATCGGTGTAGTTCACCACGACTTCGTCGCCGTTCACTTTGGAACCGGTGACGCGAGCGCCCAGCTTGATGTCCAGACCTTGCTTGGTCAGGGTTTTCAGCGCTTCCTTGGAAACAGCGGTGTCGGCTGCCATCAGGAAGGTGTCCAGGGCTTCCAGGACAGTCACTTCTGCACCCAGACGCGACCAGACCGAACCCAGTTCCAGACCGATCACGCCAGCGCCGATCACGCCCAGACGTTTTGGAACGGATTGGAATTCCAGGGCGCCAGTCGAATCGACGATCACATTCTGGTCAACCGGAGCTGGCGGAATGTCGATCGGACGCGAACCTGGTGCCAGGATGACGTTTTCGGCTTCGATGACTTCTACCGAGCCATCAGGCTTGGTGACTTCGACTTTCTTGCCGGCCAGCAGCTTGCCGTGACCCTGGATGGAGGTCACACCGTTGGCTTTGAACAGGGTCGCAACGCCGGAGGTCAGGCCTTTGACGATGTTGGCTTTACGGCCGACCATCGCTGGCACGTCCATGGTCACGCCAGCGTGATTGATACCGTGGATCGCGAAACCGTCCTGGGCTTCGTGGAATTTCCACGAGCTGTCCAGCAGGGCCTTGGATGGAATGCAGCCGACGTTCAGGCAAGTACCGCCCAGAGCCAGTTTGCCTTCCTTGTCGGTGTACTTCTCGATGCAGGCAGTGGAGAGACCCAACTGCGCGGCCTTGATGGCAGCGACGTAACCGCCAGGGCCCGCACCGATCACTACTACGTCAAATTTCTGCGACATTCAAAAAATCCTCTTTAGCGAAAAGCTTCAAGCCGCGAGCGGCAAGCCAGGCTGCGGGTTTTCCGACAGCACGGGCTTGCAGCTCATGGCTGCTTCTATCAGATATCCAGCAACAGACGAGCCGGATCTTCCAGCAGGTTCTTGATGGTCACCAGGAAGGTCACAGCTTCTTTGCCATCGATCAGGCGGTGATCGTAGGACAGTGCCAGGTACATCATCGGACGGATAACGACCTGACCGTTGATGGCCATAGGACGCTGGATGATGTTGTGCATGCCCAGGATGGCGGCTTGTGGCGGGTTGACGATCGGGGTCGACATCATCGAACCGAAAGTACCGCCGTTGGTGATGGTGAAAGTACCACCGGTCATTTCGTCCATCGACAGTTTGCCGTCGCGGGCTTTCTTGCCGAAGGTGGCGATGCCGCCTTCGATTTCAGCCAGGCTCATCAGTTCGGCGTTACGCAGAACCGGTACAACCAGGCCGCGATCGCTGGAAACTGCAACGCCGACGTCAGCGTAGCCGTGGTAAACGATGTCGCCGCCGTCGATCGAGGCGTTGACAGCCGGGAAGCGCTTCAGTGCTTCGGTAGCTGCTTTCACGAAGAAGGACATGAAGCCCAGGCGCACGCCGTTGTGGGACTTCTCGAAGAGATCCTTGTACTTCGAACGCAGCGCCATGACTTCGGTCATGTCGACTTCGTTGAAAGTGGTCAGCATCGCCATGTTCGACTGAGCTTCAACCAGACGCTTGGCCACGGTGGCACGAACGCGGGTCATCGGTACGCGCTTCTCGATGCGGTCGCCAGCAGCGAACACAGGAGCAGCGGCAGCCGGAGCAGCAGCCTTGGCAGGTGCGGCAGCAGGAGCCGCTTTCTTGGCTTCGACAGCGGCAACCACGTCTTCCTTGGTTACACGACCATCTTTGCCGGTGCCTTTGACGGAAGCCAGGTTGATGCCGTTTTCTTCGGCCAGCTTGCGAGCGGCTGGAGCGGCGATAGCGTCTTCGTCAGCGCCGGCAGTCGGAGCTGCGGCAGCAGCGGCCGGAGCAGCAGCGGCAGCCGGAGCGGCAGCAGCAGCGCCGCCTTCAACGATGGAGCCCAGGACTTCGTCGGACAGAACGGTGTCGCCTTCGTTCTTGACGATAGCGCCCAGCACGCCGTCAGCGGTAGCCAACACTTCCAGCACGACTTTGTCGGTTTCGATGTCAACGATCAGTTCGTCGCGCTTGACCGCATCGCCCGGTTGTTTGTGCCAGGTGGCAACGGTGCCATCGGCAACCGATTCCGGGAAAGTGGGGGCTTTGATCTCGATAGCCATTGTCTGTGGTTCCTTAAATTCGGTTTCAGGTGCGCGAAGGCGTTAAACAGTAAAGGCGTCTTGCAGCAGTTTTTCCTGCTGTTCGGCGTGCATCGATGCGTAACCGCATGCAGGTGCAGCAGAAGCCTCACGGCCCGCGTACTCGAGTACGAGAGACTTGTTGAGGTTGCTGATGCTGCGACGCATGTGGTGTTGGCTGCAGTACCAGGCACCCTGGTTCATCGGCTCTTCCTGACACCAAACGGCATGTTTGACGTTGGTATAAGGAGCCAGGACTTCTTTCAAGTCGTCCTCAGGGAATGGGTACAGCTGCTCGATACGCACGATGGCGATGTCGTCACGACCTTCGGCACGGCGTTTTTCCAGCAGGTCGTAGTAGACCTTGCCGCTACACAGAACAACGCGCTCGACCTTTTTCGGGTCTTGGGCATCGATTTCCGGGATGACGGTCTGGAACGAACCTTCGGCCAGATCTTCCAGCGTCGAGATGGCCAGCTTGTGGCGCAGCAGCGACTTCGGAGTCAGGACTACCAGTGGTTTGCGCAGCGGGCGAATCACCTGACGGCGCAGCAAGTGGTAGATCTGAGCCGGCGTCGTCGGCATGCACACCTGAATGTTGTGCTCGGCGCACAGCTGCAGGTAACGCTCCAGACGAGCCGAGGAGTGCTCCGGCCCCTGACCTTCATAACCGTGCGGCAGCAGCATGGTCAGACCGCACAGACGGCCCCACTTGTGCTCGCCACTGGTGATGAACTGGTCGATTACGACCTGGGCGCCGTTGGCGAAGTCGCCGAACTGGGCTTCCCAGATAACCAGGGCGTTCGGCGTGGTGGTCGAGTAACCGTACTCGAACGCCAATACCGCTTCTTCGGACAGGAACGAGTCGTACAGGTCAAAACGCGGCTGACCGTCGTACAGGTTCTGCAGCGGGATGTAGGTGCCCGCGTCTTTCTGGTTGTGCAGGACAGCGTGACGGTGCGAGAACGTACCGCGGCCGATGTCCTGGCCAGTCATGCGAATCGGGTGACCTTCGAACGCCAGGGTCGCGTACGCCATGGTTTCGGCGTAGCCCCAGTTGATCGGCAGGCCACCGGCTTGCATCTTCTGGCGGTCTTCGTAGATCTTGGCAACCTGGCGCTGAACCACGAAGCCTTCCGGGATTTCCAGCAGCTTGGCGGACAGTTCCTGCAAGGTCTTCAGATCGAAGCGAGTGTCGTGACGCGCGGTCCAGGTGTGACCCAGGTACGGACGCCAGTCCACGAACAGTTCCTTGTTCGGCTCTTTGACCAGGCTTTTCACAACGTGCAGACCGTTGTCCAGCGCGTTGCGGTATTCGTCGACTTTCGCCTGAACACGCTCCGCATCCAGCACACCGCCCTGAGTCAGACGATCGGCATACAGCTCACGGGTAGTGCGCTGCTTGGTGATCTGCTGATACATCAGAGGTTGGGTGCCGCTTGGCTCGTCGGCCTCGTTGTGGCCGCGACGGCGGTAGCAGACCAGGTCGATCACCACGTCACGTTTGAACTGCATGCGGTAGTCGATGGCCAGCTGGGTCACGAACAATACGGCTTCCGGATCATCACCATTCACATGGAGGATCGGCGCCTGGATCATTTTCGCAACGTCGGTCGCGTACTCGGTGGAGCGCGAGTCCAGCGGGTTGCTGATGGTGAAACCGACCTGGTTGTTGATCACGATGTGCACGGTACCGCCGGTCTTGAAACCGCGGGTCTGCGACATCTGGAAGGTTTCCATGACCACGCCCTGACCTGCGAAAGCAGCGTCACCGTGGATGGAGATCGGCAGAACCTTCTCGCCGGTCGGGTCGTTGCGACGATCCTGGCGGGCGCGAACCGAACCTTCGACCACCGGGGAAACGATTTCCAGGTGGGACGGGTTGAACGCCATCGCCAGGTGAACTTCACCGCCGGTGGTCATCACGTTGGACGAGAAGCCCTGGTGGTATTTCACGTCACCGGAACCGAGCTCGACCTTCTTCTTGCCTTCGAACTCGTCGAACAGCTCGCGCGGGTTCTTGCCGAAGGTATTGACCAGCACGTTCAGACGGCCACGGTGGGCCATGCCGATGACGATTTCCTTGGTGCCGTAGGAACCGGAACGCTGGATCAGCTCGTCGAGCATCGGAATCAGGCTTTCGCCGCCTTCCAGACCGAAACGCTTGGTACCCGGGTATTTGGTGCCCAGGTATTTTTCCAGACCTTCACCGGCGGTCACGCGCTCGAGCAGGTGGCTCTTGATGTCGGCGGAGTACGTCGGACGACCGCGCACGCTTTCCAGACGCTGCTGGAACCACTGGCGCTGCTCGGAATCGGTGATATGCGTGAATTCAGCGCCGATGGTGCGGCAATATGTCTGCTGCAACGCTTCGTGAATTTCGCGTAGGCTCGCTTCCTCTTTGCCGATGAACAGGTCGCCGGCACGGAAGGTCGTATCAAGATCGGCATTGGTCAAGCCGTAATGATTGATCGACAGGTCTGCAGGTGCAGGACGCTGCCACAGTCCCAGCGGGTCAAGCTGGGCTGCCTGGTGGCCACGCATACGGTAGGCCTGGATCAATCGCAGCACTTCAACTTGCTTCTTCTCGTGCTCACTGCTCACGCTGCCGGCGGAAACCGGTTGGGCGCGGCGCTGGTTCTTTGCCAGCAAGACGAAATGATCGCGAATTGTGGAGTGCGAAACATCGGTGGCAGAGTTGCCGTCAGCAGGCAACTTCTGGAAGTAGGTGCGCCACTCTTCTGGCACAGCGTTAGGGTCGTGCAGGTAGAGCTCATAAAGCTCTTCCACATAGGCAGCGTTACTACCGGATAGGTAGGCACTGTTCCACATGCGCTGCATCACGCTTTCTTGCATGCTTGGTCACCCTCGGTTAGGGGAACACCACCGGTGTCGACACCGAGCAAACTTGCAGAAGTCCGAATGCAGCGACCAAAACAAGCCACTAGGATCACACTGATAGTCCGGGTACCAGCCCGGATGCCCCTGCTTGTCTCATTTCTTCAAAATAAGAGCCGCAGCCTTTTAAGCTGCTACTCAGGTTAAAACTACGGCGCCGGTTGAAGCCTGCGCCGTAGCATCTACGGGTACAGCGGGTACAGCAGCTGAATCACACGCCGCTCGAGAGCAACATGTTACGGATGTGACCGATGGCCTTAGTCGGGTTCAGGCCTTTCGGACATACGTTGACGCAGTTCATGATCCCGCGGCAGCGGAATACGCTGAACGGGTCATCCAGTGAAGCCAGACGCTCGGACGTCTTGGTGTCACGGCTGTCTGCCAGGAAGCGGTACGCTTGCAGCAGGGCAGCCGGGCCCAGGAACTTGTCCGGGTTCCACCAGAAGGACGGGCAGGAAGTCGAGCAGCAAGCGCACAGGATGCACTCGTACAGACCGTCCAGCTTTTCACGTTCTTCAGGGGACTGCAGACGCTCGATGGCCGGAGCCGGCGTGTCGTTCTGCAGGTATGGCTTAACCTTCTCGTATTGCTTGTAGAAGATGCTCATATCGACGACCAGGTCACGGATAACCGGCAAACCTGGCAGAGGACGAACGATCAACTTGTTACCTTTTACGACAGCAGACAGCGGCGTGATGCACGCCAGGCCGTTTTTGCCGTTGATGTTCATGCCGTCGGAACCGCAAACACCTTCACGGCAAGAGCGACGATAGGAGAAACCTTCGTCCTGCTCTTTGATCAGGGCCAGCACGTCCAGCACCATCAGGTCTTTACCACCGGTATCGACCTGGAATTCCTGCATGAACGGCGCAGCGTCCTGATCAGGGTTGTAACGATAAACACTGACTTGCAACATGGCGGTCACCCTTAATAAGTCCGGACTTTAGGTTCGAAAGTCGGAACAGTCTTCGGCGAGAAGTTCACGGCACGCTTGGTGACGCGCTTGTCACCCGGGAAGTACAGGGTGTGGCACAGCCAGTTTTCGTCGTCACGGTCTTCGAAGTCTTCACGGGCGTGAGCGCCGCGGGACTCTTTGCGTACTTCGGCAGCGATGGCGGTAGCTTCGGCCACTTCCAGCAGGTTTTGCAGTTCCAGCGCTTCGATACGGGCAGTGTTGAACGCCTGCGACTTATCGTTGATCTTCACGTTGGCGATGCGCTTGCGCAGGTCAGCCAGCTGGGCAATACCCTTCTGCATGTATTCGCCGGTACGGAATACACCGAAGTAGTTCTGCATGCAGCTTTGCAGCTCGCGACGCAGGGTAGCCACGTCTTCGCCTTCGGTACGCTCGTTCAGGGCGGACAGACGGGCCAGGGCGGCATTGATGTCGGCGTCGGTGGCGTCGTCGTACTCGATACCGTCGGTCAGCGCTTTTTCCAGGTGCAGGCCAGCAGCGCGGCCGAATACCACCAGGTCGAGCAGCGAGTTGCCGCCCAGACGGTTGGCACCGTGAACCGATACGCAAGCCACTTCGCCCACAGCGAACAGACCAGGAATGATCTGGTCTACGCCTTCAGCGTTCTGAGTGATCGCCTGGCCATGAATGTTGGTGGCAACGCCGCCCATCATGTAGTGGCAGGTCGGAACAACCGGAACCGGAGCAACCACCGGGTCAACGTGTGCGAAAGTCTTCGACAGCTCGCAGATGCCTGGCAGACGGCTGTGCAACACTTCCTCGCCCAGGTGGTCGAGCTTGAGCATCACGTGGTCGCCATTCGGACCGCAACCGTTGCCGGCGATGATCTCTTTAACCATCGAACGGGCAACAACGTCACGACCGGCAAGGTCTTTGGCGTTCGGAGCATAACGCTCCATGAAACGCTCGCCGTGCTTGTTGATCAGGTATCCACCTTCACCACGGCAGCCTTCTGTAACCAGTACACCGGCACCGGCGATGCCGGTCGGGTGGAACTGCCACATTTCAATGTCTTGTACCGGTACGCCGGCACGCAGTGCCATACCAACGCCGTCACCGGTATTGATCAGGGCATTGGTGGTCGACGCGTAGATACGGCCTGCACCGCCGGTCGCCAGCACGGTGGCTTTGGCGCGGATGTAGGTGGTTTCACCGGTTTCGATGCAGATGGCGATCACGCCGACGAACTCGCCTTCGCCGTTCTTCACCAGGTCGACAGCGTAGTACTCGTTCAGGAACACGGTACCGGCTTTCAGGTTGCCCTGATAAAGGGTGTGCAGCAGCGCGTGACCGGTACGGTCGGACGCAGCGCAAGTACGGGCAGCCTGCCCGCCTTTACCGTAATCCTTCGACTGGCCGCCGAATGGACGCTGGTAGATACGGCCTTGCTCGGTACGCGAGAACGGCATGCCCATGTGGTCCAGCTCGTAAACGGCAGCCGGGCCTTCCTGACACATGTATTCGATAGCGTCCTGGTCACCGATGTAGTCGGAACCCTTAACGGTATCGTACATGTGCCAGCGCCAGTCATCGTTCGGATCCGCAGACGCGATCGCGCAGGTGATGCCACCCTGGGCGGATACGGTGTGCGAACGGGTCGGGAACACTTTGGTGATCACGGCAGTCTTGTGACCGCCTTGTGCCAGTTGCAGCGCTGCGCGCATGCCGGCACCGCCACCACCAATGATGATGGCGTCGAAAGAAATCGTTGGAATGTTAGCCATGAATCAGATACCCCAGAGAATCTGCACACCCCAGACGAAGTAAGCGAACATCGCAACGCCGCATACCGCCTGGAAAAGGAAACGTACTGCAGTCGCGGACTTGCCCAGCGCCATTGGCGTCAGGTAGTCGGTCGCGATGGTCCACATGCCGACCCAGGCGTGAGCGCCCAGGGCAACGAGGGCCAGCAGACTGAAGATACGCATCCCGTTGTGGGCGAACAGGCCGTGCCATTGGTCGTAGCCAATGCCCGGGTTCGCTGCGAGGTATCCGATCAGGAAGATGAAATAAGCCGCGAGAACGACCGCAGACACACGTTGCGCCATCCAGTCATAAAGACCGGAACGCGAAAGGTTCGTAACGCTGGTTACCATATCCAAACTCCTGCCAGAACGATCAACACCACAGAAACGGCGATGATAATTTTCGAGCCCAGGCGGCCGCCTTCCAGCGTCTCACCGATGCCCATATCCATGATCAAGTGGCGCACACCGGCTACCAGGTGATAAAGAAGAGCGGACAGGAGGCCCCATGCTACGAACTTGGCCAGCGGGCTGGTCAAGCATGCCTTCACCTCGGCAAAACCTTCCTCGGAACCCAGGGATTTGCCCAATGCATAAAGCATGAAGCCAAGGCCCAGGAAGAGGATGATGCCGGAAACACGGTGAAGAAACGACGTAACGCCGGTGATGGGGAGTTTGATGGTCCTTAGGTCTAGGTTTACAGGTCGTTGGCTTTTCACGGCTTTTTTTTCACACTGAAGAGCCCCTAACAATCAGGGCAAAGTTGTTGGGGAGTGCACTGGTCAGGTAACCACCACCCAGGGATGCGACCCCCAATAAAGCAGGCCCAAAAGCCCCTGGCGGTCGGTGGCCGAGTATAGACAGTTAGGCTACTAATGACAACGCAAAGACCTAACCCAAACAGCGGATTGCGCAACTGACATAAAAGGCGTAAATGGCAGCCAATTTCGAGAAAAAAGTCCGGTTAAAGCCTTCTGGAGCAAGACTTTAGGCAAATTGACATTCGAATTTATCTCACTATAGTGGTGCGGGCCCTGCGTGGGGGGTCTGTCTGATGATTTCAAGCATAAATAGGAGGCCACATGGCTGACAAAAAAGCGCAGTTGATCATCGAGGGCGCAGCCCCCGTCGAGCTGCCCATTTTAACCGGCACCGTTGGTCCCGATGTTATCGATGTTCGGGGCCTGACGGCCACGGGCCGTTTCACTTTTGACCCAGGCTTCATGTCGACCGCCTCGTGCGAGTCGAAGATCACCTATATCGACGGCGACAACGGCATCCTGCTGCACCGCGGCTACCCGATCGAACAGCTGGCTGAAAAGTCGGACTACCTGGAAACCTGCTATCTGCTGCTCAACGGCGAACTGCCGACCGCAGAACAGAAGGCCCAGTTCGTCAGCACCGTGAAGAACCACACCATGGTTCACGAGCAGTTGAAGACCTTCTTCAACGGCTTCCGTCGCGACGCCCACCCGATGGCCGTCATGTGCGGTGTAGTCGGTGCCCTCTCGGCCTTCTACCACGACTCCCTGGACATCAATAACCCGCAGCATCGCGAAATCTCCGCGATCCGCCTGGTTGCCAAGATGCCGACCCTGGCAGCGATGGTTTACAAGTACTCCATGGGCCAACCCATGATGTACCCGCGCAACGACCTGTCGTACGCGGAAAACTTCCTGCACATGATGTTCAACACCCCGTGCGAGATCAAACCGATCAGCCCGGTACTCGCCAAGGCCATGGACCGGATCTTCATCCTCCATGCCGACCACGAGCAGAACGCCTCGACATCCACCGTGCGCCTGGCGGGCTCCTCGGGTGCCAACCCGTTCGCCTGTATCGCTGCCGGCATCGCTGCACTGTGGGGCCCTGCCCACGGCGGTGCAAACGAAGCCGTACTGACCATGCTTGATGAAATCGGCGATGTTTCGAACATCGACAAGTTCATCGCCAAGGCCAAGGACAAGAACGATCCGTTCAAACTGATGGGCTTCGGTCACCGCGTTTACAAAAACCGCGACCCGCGCGCCACCGTCATGAAGCAGACCTGCGACGAAGTATTGAAGGAACTGGGCATCCAGAACGATCCGCAACTCGAACTGGCCATGCGCCTGGAAGAGATCGCCCTGACCGACCCGTACTTCATCGAGCGCTCTCTGTACCCGAACGTCGACTTCTACTCGGGGATCATCCTCAAGGCGATCGGCATTCCAACCAGCATGTTCACCGTGATCTTCGCCCTGGCGCGGACCGTCGGCTGGATCTCCCACTGGAAAGAAATGCTCTCCAGCCCGTACAAGATCGGCCGTCCGCGCCAGCTGTACACCGGCTACGAGTCGCGTGACATCACCAAGCTGGAAGACCGCAAGTAAGATCTGTCTTGCTGTAGCGTGTTGAGTTGCACCGGGAACGGCCTCTGCTTTTTATAAAGAAGCAGAGGCCGTTTTTGTTTGTACGGCTTTTGGTTGTGTACATATCCGTTGTTTGGGTAACGGCGGCTTATGGTTCCGCTCTTACAGCGGGTCACTTTCGAAAAGCGCGAAAGTAACCAAAGCGCTCTGCCCCTGACATTCGGTGCCTCGCCGTGGCTCGGCATGCCCTCGCTCCGGTCCTGCTCCGTGGGCCCGCCGCCATCGGCCATCCATGGCCGGGGACGGCTAACCCGGCATCCATGCCGGGTTGCCCACTGCGCAGAACCTGCGCTCGGCCTCACGAGGGGGCGTACACCGCAACAGCGTCCGAGGCGGCCTACCGGCCGGCCTGTTTGCTGGCTTGGATCCGCGAGATTTCGGTCGGCTGACAGGCCGCCATCGCGAGCAAGCTCGCTCCCACAGAAGAGCAAAGGCAGGTCGGCGTACATCTTCGCTCTTCACCACTCATCAGGCCGAGCGTTAGCTCGCCTGCAGCTCTTGATCTTGATCCACCCGCCCCTTCGGAAGGCTGAGTGGAGGCGTTCATCCGGGGGTTAGGCGCGCAGCGCCGCTCGGCGAAGCCGAACACATCGAGAGGAGGTCGAAGCGAAGCCGACCGGAGGCGATGCCCCCGGCTGAATGCCGGAGCGAAGGAACGCCGAGCCCAGGCGAGGGGCCGTACGTTCGGGGCGAGTGAAGGGATCAACCACATAGGTAACAGAAGAGGTCAGCCACATAGGTAACACCTGATCACTTATTTCTGATTACTTTGAGCGTCAGATAAGCGTCTTTGGCATCCCTTTCATCAACGCGGCCTAATACTACCGGTCCAAAAATGATGTCCCAAACACCCTCACTGACGCTCTCCAACCCAACCGTTTCATGCTTGAGCACGTAGCCGACATAGATTCTAAGCCTACCTTTGTTCACCACGCCGTTGGAGTCCGTCCGGTAAACCTCAACATGGCTTGGGTACCTCATCTCCGGCAGCTTGCCCGGATAAGGTCGTGAAGAGCTTGTGTAGCAAGAGCCGGGGGTTTTCTGCCCCAGCGCCTCATGAAGACGCTCATGATTGTAGTGCTGCATGAACAGATCGAAATGTTTCTGCTGGGCTCCCCACTCAATTTCCGGCGGCCTTGGCAACGTACTTTTCAGCGTGCGGTGCATGCGCTCATGCCGTCCGTTTTGCTCTGGTCGACCAGGTTGAATCCTTTCGTGAATGATGCCCAGACGGGCCCACCAGATGGACAACTGCGATAACCCGGCACGCCCACCGCTGGCAAAAGGGACACCGTTGTCGGTACGGATCCGCTCGGGCATTCCATGCATCTTAAATAGCCGCTCGAAGGTTGCCTTGGCGTCCTTGAAAGTCGTGCTGGGCATGCTTTCACACGCCAGTAGAAAGCGACTGGCGTGATCCATCACTGTCAGGGGGTAACACCAGACACCGTCTCCCGTCAGGTATTGGCCTTTGTAATCGGCGCTCCAGAGCTGGTTGGGAAGATCGGCTTTCTGAAGTGGCTTGGGATAGATGGCGACACGCTGACGTAAACGCCGTGGGGGCACCAGACCCGCCTTTTTAAGCACGTTGTAGATCGTGGTTTTCGAGGGCGGAGACTGATCTGGAAACCGTTCACTCAGGGCTGTCTGAATCTTCTTCGGGCCCGGTGTGGTTTGCCCTTGGCCGCGCAGCTCAAGAATGGCCTCCTTGACCGCAAACGGCACGGCCTGAGCCTGGGAGTGTCGCTTGCGACTGCACTCCGCCAAGCCATTAATGCTGTCCGCGTTGTAGCGGGCCACCCACTTGTAACCAGTCTTGCGACTGATGCTGTGAGCCGCACAGAGTTGACTGAAATTGAGTCGACCAGACAAATAATCGGCAATGAACATCACTTTCAGGTCCATAGGTTTCAGCTCTCGCCACGGCATGGTCAGATCCTCGGAATCGACCAGTGCCAGTTAAAAACTGTTACCTATGTGCTTGAACTGTTTTGTTACCTATGTGGGTGAGTCATACCGCGAGCGTTTTTTGCTTCCTTTTTTAGGCGCTTGTAAAAAAGGGAGTCGCCGTAAGGGCGAAACCGTAAGCCGCCGTTACCGCAGCAATGGATATGTACACGGTCAACAAGAGACAGGTCGGCTGTCAGGCCGCCTTCGTCGGATCGCCGCCCGGACC
Source organism: Pseudomonas laurylsulfatiphila (assembly GCF_002934665.1). Lineage (GTDB taxonomy): Bacteria > Pseudomonadota > Gammaproteobacteria > Pseudomonadales > Pseudomonadaceae > Aquipseudomonas > Aquipseudomonas laurylsulfatiphila. The sequence goes on from NZ_NIRS01000004.1 coordinate 647,138, forward strand.
AAGCCCGCTCCCACAGGATCGAGTACACCCGACAAATTCCGGTCGGTAATCGCCCAACAAAAAATGCCCCGATCTCTCGACCGGGGCATTCAATTGTCAGCGCAACTTATCTAAAAAGCGTTGAAGCCTTAGTGCGAAACCGCCCCACTCGCCCCCAACCCGGTCTGCGATCGAACAAACTGCGGGAAGAACAGCGCCCGCTCATTGTCAGCCGCAGTCGACTTGTCAGTGACCGAGAAGAACCAGATCCCGACAAAGGCAATCAACATCGAGAACAACGCCGGGTACTCATACGGGAAGATAGCCTTCTCGTGATGCAGGATCTGCACCCAGATGGTCGGGCCAAGGATCATCAGGCCTACGGCACTGATCAGGCCCATCCAGCCGCCGATCATCGCACCGCGAGTGGTCAGCTTTTTCCAGTACATGGAAAGCAGCAGTACCGGGAAGTTGCAGCTCGCCGCGATGGAGAACGCCAGGCCCACCATGAACGCGATGTTCTGGCTTTCGAACAGAATACCCAGAACGATGGCCAGCACAGCCAAGGCAACGGTGGTGATCTTCGAAATACGAATCTCATCCTTCTCGTTGGCCTTGCCCTTCTTGATCACACTGGCATACAGGTCGTGGGACACCGCCGAAGCACCCGCCAGGGTCAGGCCGGCCACTACCGCCAGAATGGTCGCGAACGCCACGGCCGAGATGAAGCCCAGGAAGATACTGCCGCCGACCGCGTTGGCCAGGTGCACCGCCGCCATGTTGTTACCGCCGAGCAACGCGCCGGCCGCGTCTTTGAAGGCCGGGTTGGTGCTGACCAGCAGGATCGCGCCGAAACCGATGATGAAGGTCAGGATGTAGAAGTAGCCAATGAAACCGGTTGCGTACAGCACACTCTTGCGAGCTTCCTTTGCATCACTCACGGTGAAGAAGCGCATCAGGATGTGCGGCAGACCCGCGGTACCGAACATCAGAGCCAGCCCGAGGGAGAACGCCGAGACCGGATCTTTCACCAGACCGCCCGGGCTCATGATCGCTTCACCTTTAGGGTGAACCTTGATCGCCTCGGAAAACAGCATGTTGAAGTCGAAGTTGACGTGTTTCATCACCATCAGCGCCATGAAGGAAGCGCCGGACAGCAGCAGAACCGCCTTGATGATTTGCACCCAGGTGGTCGCCAGCATGCCGCCGAACAGCACATAAAGGCACATCAGCACGCCCACCAGAATCACCGCGACGTGGTAGTCGAGGCCGAACAACAGCTGGATCAGCTTGCCCGCACCCACCATCTGGGCGATCAGGTAGAACGCCACCACCACCAGCGAACCGCAGGCGGACAGCGAACGGATCTGGGTTTGCCCCAGGCGGTAGGACGCCACGTCGGCAAATGTGTACTTGCCCAGGTTACGCAGGCGCTCGGCGATCAGGAACAGAATGATCGGCCAGCCCACCAGGAAGCCGATCGAATAGATCAGCCCGTCGTAGCCTGAAGCGAACACCAGCGCGGAAATACCCAGGAAGGAAGCGGCCGACATATAGTCACCGGCAATCGCCAGGCCGTTCTGGAACCCGGTGATCTTGCCGCCCGCCGCGTAGTAGTCGGCAGCCGACTTGTTACGCTTGGAGGCCCAGTAAGTGATGCACAGGGTTGCCCCCACGAATACCACGAACATCAGGATCGCGGCGACGTTAAGGGGTTGTTTTTGCACTTCACCGGTCAGAGCTTCAGCCGCCCAGGCGCCCGGTGCAAAAGCTGCGATGCTCAATAGAGCCAGTAGACGCCGGATCATTGCTGAGCCTCCTTGAGAATCGCATTGTTCAGGTCGTCAAACTCGCCATTGGCGCGTCGTACGTAGATACCGGTCAGGACGAAGGCCGAAACAATCAGCCCGACGCCAATCGGTATTCCCCAGGTAATCGAGGACTCAGGGTTGATTTTCGCCCCCAGCAAATGCGGCCCGTAAGCAATCAAAAGGATGAATCCGGAGTAAAGCCCAAGCATGATTGCCGAAAGAATCCAGGCGAATCGCTCCCTCTTGCTGACCAGCTCCTTGAAACGCGGGCTGTTTTGAATCGAGAGGTAAATGCTGTCGTTCATTGTTTTTATCCTCGCAGCACAGATTGAATTGGAACGTTATCCACTCTATGCGGCTGCGGGGCAGGTTCCAGACGACCTTAGTCTTAGAACCACATGACAGATTCGCCAATTTCCAGCATGCACCAAACAACTGTGGGAGCGAGCCTGCTCGCGAAGGCGTCTGATCAGCCGACAACTCAGTCAACTGACAGAACGCTTCGCGAGCAGGCTCGCTCCCACAGGGTCAAGCGTGCTCTTTTTTATTACTTGGTCCAGTCAGCCACGCGCTCAGGGTGCTTGGCGATCCAGTCCTTCGCCGCGGCTTCAGGTTTGGCACCGTCCTGAATCGCCAGCATCACCTGGCCGATTTCATCCTTGGATTCCCACTGGAAGTTCTTCAGGAACTTGGCCACTTCCGGTGCCTTGGCCTCAAGCCCTTTGCTGCCGATGCTGTTCACGGTTTCTGCCGCGCCATACACGCCTTTCGGATCTTCGAGGAAGCGCAGTTTCCACTTGGCGAACATCCAGTGCGGTACCCAGCCGGTGACGGCGATGGATTCGTTTTTCTTCTCGGCACGGGTCAGCTCGGCAATCATGCCAGCGCCGGAGCTGGCCTTGAGTTGATAACCGGTCAGGTCGTAGTCCTTGATGGCCTGGTCGGTCTTGAGCATCACGCCTGAGCCGGCGTCGATGCCGACGATGCGATTCTTGAAGCTGTCGTCGGTTTTCAGGTCCTCGATCGATTTGGCTTTGACGTACTCCGGCACGATCAATCCGATTTTTGCGTCCTTGAAGTTCGGGCCGTAATCGACGACCTGATCCTTGTTCTTCGTCCAGTATTCGCCGTGGGTCACCGGCAGCCAGGCCGACAGCATGGCGTCGAGTTTACCGGTCGCCACGCCCTGCCACATGATCCCGGTGGCAACGGCTTGCAGCTTCACGTCATAACCGAGTTTCTGCCTGATTACTTCGGCCGCCACGTTGGTCGTGGCAACGCTGTCCGACCAGCCATCGACGTAACCGATAGTCACTTCCTTCCCGGCGGCACTGGCCACGGTAGAGCTGATCGCCAGCACCAAAGCGGCACCTGCGCCCAAGAGTCGTCGCATCTTCATCGTTACTTCCCCGAAAGTGCTGCGCTCGACGGATGCCGAGTCGCTTAAACGTATTGTTATGGTGCACAGCGCCCCCATCACGCCTTACAGCAAACTCGTCCCGACATCAGCGGAGTACTGACGCCTCGATAATCAACCTGACGCTCATCGCGACCTGCTCTGCCAGCGACCTCAAGGCATCGAGAAACGACATCAGAAAGCCATTAATCCTGACCACGGCAAACGCACCTGCCAAACCGCCCGAACTTTGCATGTCAAAATCATGCAAGCCACCAAGCACGCGGTAAATGCAGGTAACATGCGCCGCTTTGCTCCCACACGGCCTGACCATGTCCGCGACATACCGCTTCTCCTTTGCTGCTTATCTATTCGCTTGCCTGCTCGGGCTGTTTGCCCTTGGCGGCTTCTGGTACGGCCTCGGAAAACCGGTGATCCTGCCGGACGCGGCCAGCGCCACGCACAAGCTGCAATGCGCGTCCTATACGCCGTTCGACAAGGATCAGTCGCCGTTCGATGTGCCGTTCAACTTGCGTCCCGAACGTATGGATGCCGACCTCGCACTGCTGTCAAAAAGCTTCGAATGCATTCGCACCTATTCCATGACCGGCCTTGAAGCCCTGCCGGACCTTGCACGCAAGCACGGTTTGAAGTTGATGATCGGCGCCTGGGTCAACAGCAACCCGGTGGACACGGAAAAAGAAGTCGACCTGCTGATCGCTTCGGCCAACGCCAACCCGGATGTGGTGAGCGCAGTGATCGTCGGCAACGAAACCCTGCTGCGTAAGGAAGTCACCGGGGCGCAATTGGCGAAGCTGATCAACAAGGTCAAGAGCCAGGTCAAACAGCCCGTCACCTATGCCGACGTCTGGGAGTTCTGGCTCAAGCACCCTGAAATTGCCCCTGCCGTGGACTTCCTGACCATCCATTTGCTGCCGTACTGGGAAGACGATCCATCGAACATCGACGCCGCCCTGCAACATGTGGCCGAAGTGCGTCAGGTGTTCGGCAACAAGTTCGCACCCAAGGACATACTGATCGGCGAAACCGGCTGGCCCAGCGAAGGCCGCCAACGCGAAACCGCACTGCCGAGCCGGGTCAATGAAGCCAAATTCATACGTGGTTTTGTCGCCATGGCCGAGCAGCAAGGCTGGCATTACAACCTGATCGAAGCCTTCGACCAGCCATGGAAGCGCGCCAGTGAAGGCGCAGTCGGCGGCTACTGGGGACTGTTCGATGCCGATCGCCAGGACAAGGGCGTGCTGGCCGGGCCAGTGACAAACGTCCCGTACTGGTCGCAATGGCTGGCAGTGGGCGGCCTGATCTTTATCGGCACCCTGCTACTTGGCGGCCGGGTTCGCACGACGCGCGCGGCACTGGTGCTGCCACTGCTCGGCGCATTGGCGGCTTGCTCGATTGGCGCCTGGGGCGACCTGGCACGCGTCACCACTCGCTTCACCAGTGAATGGCTGTGGGTCGGGTTGCTGACCGTACTGAATCTGCTTGTGCTGGCCCATGCAGCACTGGCGCTGAGTCCGCGTGACGGGTGGCGCGGGCAGGCTTTCGATTTACTGGAGCGCCGTGCTGGCTGGCTGGTTGCAACGGCAGGTTTCGCGGCGGCCGTGATGATGCTGGAACTGGTATTCGACCCGCGCTATCGCAGCTTCCCGAGCGTGGCGTTCATCGTGCCGGCGCTGGTCTACCTGTGCCGCCCGGTGAGCGTGCCGCGCCGGGAAATCGCCCTGCTGACCTTCATCATTGGCGCCGGCATCGCGCCGCAACTGTTTCGTGAAGGTTTACTGAACCAGCAGGCCTGGGGCTGGGCGCTGGTGAGTGTGTTGATGGTTGTTGCGTTGTGGCGTTGCTTGCGGGTTCGCAAGGTTTAATTTTCATCAACCTTGCAGGCCTCTTCGCGGGCAAGCCCGCTCCCACATTTGATCATTGTCGAACACAAAATTTATGTTCGCTGAAGAACCCTGTGGGAGCGGGCTTGCCCGCGAAGGCTGACTATCAGGCGCTACGGGAAGCCCTGACCAACCGCAACCCCGCAATCACCAGCGCAAACACCGCCAGCGTGGTGTTGTACAACGCCAGCGCCGGAAACCCGAACACCAGCGCCAGCACCGCCAGCCACCAGCCTGCCCGCCCCGGCACGACAAAACCGATGATCGCCGCGCCCAGTGCAGCCCAGCCCAGAACCCCGAAGTGAATCATCAGGCCCAGGTTCGAACGCACCTGGCATTCCCAGCGACTCGCCTCATCCACGCAAATACCGACCCACTGCGCATCCTCCATGAAGCCATAACGCGCGCCAAAACTGGCGGCCAGCCATACAGGCAGCAAAACAAGCAGCAGGATCACGGGCAGGCGGCGGGACATGAAACACTCCAATTGGCGAAAAACGGCGGCCAGCTTAATCGCCCTTGAACGTTTCGCAAGCTATAACAACTGTTAACTGGGCATTCAATCGCTGCAAAGTGTATCGTCCAGCTACTATAACTTCGAAATCAGGCCTGATTGGTGCCGAGGGTTGGCACTTTGGCGCATATCCGGTGGTCATAGCCTGCGAAATTCATTTGACACCTTCTTCTAAGGGATTTAGTCATGCTCCGCTCCTTGCGCTTCGCCGCCCTGTTTGGCGGCCTTATATTGAGTGCGTCCGCACTGGCAGTCGACGTTGACGCCGCCAGTTATGGCTACCCCCTGACCAACCCGTTCGAGGCGACCATCGCGACCACGCCGCCGGACCTACGTCCGGAGCTACCCCTGGACGATGACATCGACCAGACCGTGCGCAGCGTCACCTTGCGTCCGGAACGGGCGTTCGAATTGCCGGACAATTTCTGGGCCGTCAAGAAACTCGACTACCGCATTGCCACGCAGGATCACGCCGCGCCGCTGATTTTCCTGATCGCCGGCACCGGTGCGCGCTATGACAGCAGCCTGAACGAATACCTGAAGAAGCTCTATTACAAAGCCGGCTACCACGTGGTGCAGTTGTCATCGCCCACCAGCTATGACTTCATGAGCGCCGCATCACGCTTCGCCACGCCGGGCGTTTCCAAGGAAGACGCCGAAGACATGTACCGGGTGATGCAGGCCGTGCGGGCACAGAACCCGAAAGTGCCCGTCACCGATTACTACCTGACCGGGTATAGCCTGGGGGCACTGGATGCCGCTTTCGTCGCGCACCTGGACGAAACCCGCCGCAGCTTCAACTTCAAGAAAGTCCTGCTGCTCAACCCGCCGGTCAACCTCTACACCTCGATCACCAACCTCGACAAGCTGGTCCAGACCGAGGTCAAGGGCATCAACACCAGCACCACGTTCTATGAACTGGTACTGAACAAACTGACCCGCTACTTCCAGCAGAAGGGCTACATCGACCTCAACGACGCCCTGCTCTACGATTTCCAGCAATCCAAACAGCACCTGACCAACGAACAGATGGCCATGCTGATCGGCACCTCGTTCCGCTTTTCAGCGGCGGACATCGCCTTCACTTCGGACCTGATCAACCGTCGCGGCCTGATCACCCCGCCCAAGTTCCCGATCACCGAGGGCACCAGCCTCACACCGTTCCTCAAGCGTGCGTTGCAATGCGACTTCGACTGCTACATCACCGAACAAGTCATCCCGATGTGGCGCGCCCGCACCGACGGCGGCAGCCTGCTGCAACTGATTGACCAGGTCAGCCTGTATGCGCTGAAGGACTATCTGCACGAAAGCCCGAAAATCGCCGTCATGCACAACGCCGACGACGTGATCCTCGGCCCTGGCGACCTGGGCTTCCTGCGCAAGACCTTCGGTGATCGCCTGACCGTTTACCCGCACGGGGGCCACTGCGGCAACATTAACTACCGCGTCAACAGCGACGCCATGCTGGAGTTCTTCCGTGGCTAAATACCTCCTGCTTTTCGCAGCGTTACTCTGTGCAGGCGTCGCGCAAGCTGACAACAGCAAGGCCAACGCTCCCGTGGTCGTCGACAGTGACGGCTTCAAGGAACCGTTGAGCAAACTCAAGTTCAACCCGGGCCTGGACCAGCGCGAATTCGAGCGTTCGACGCTCAGCGCACTGGCCGTCTACGATCCGCTGGAAGAGTGGAACCGGCGCGTCTACCACTTCAACTACCGCTTCGACCAATGGGTATTCCTGCCAGTGGTCAATGGTTACCGCTACGTCACCCCGAGCTTCCTGCGCACCGGCGTCAGCAACTTCTTCAACAACCTCAGCGATGTGCCGAACCTGTTGAACAGCCTGCTACAACTCAAGGGCCAGCGCTCACTGGAAACCACCGGGCGACTGCTGCTCAACACCACCATCGGCATCGCCGGCCTGTGGGATCCGGCCACCGCCATGGGCCTGCCACGCCAAAGCGAAGACTTCGGCCAGACCCTGGGCTTCTATGGTGTTCCGGGCGGCGCTTACTTCGTCCTGCCGATCCTCGGTCCGTCGAACCTGCGTGATACCGGCGGCCTGCTGGTGGATTACACGGCCGAGAATGCGATCAATTACCTCAACGTGGCCGAAGTCAGCTCCAACCATCCGGAAGTCTGGATCCTGCGCGGCATCGACAAGCGCAACCAGACCACCTTCCGCTATGGCCAGATGAACTCACCGTTCGAGTACGAGAAAGTGCGTTACGTGTATACCGAAGCGCGTAAGTTGCAGATCGCCGAGTAACTCATCGGCAACAAAAAAGGCCATTCGATGTGAATCGAATGGCCTTTTTATTTCACATGCAACACTATACTCGAGACACTTCAAATACCTTTAAAGCAATTCCGTTGGTAACATAAACGCGAGCACCATCGCGTGCAACAACTACATGCCTTGGATCCCCACCAATCGAAACGTCTTCGATTTTTTTGACCTCACCATCCACGTCATATACAGCCATATTTGCGCCCTCATACGAAATGATAAACGCCAGTGAACCTGACGGAGTCAATGCAATGCCTTGAACAATGTCATTTCCGGGGATTGAGCCAAGAGAATCACCACTGGCGAGATCGTATATCTCTACATTTCTTCTCAAGTTTTGCCCCACAAATGCACGTGCTCTTCCCGGGTCAATTTCTACCAAACTACCGCTTTCAATCTTTCGTTCAAGTTTCGCGCCCCACCCCTGAATATCAAAAACGATAAATTTTTCAAACGTAACCACACAAAGAAAATTGCCTGAATTTAATGCCGAACTGTTCCTAAGCCCCGGATACGCGAAACTCCTGACAATCTCAAGCCGGGCCACGTCAAGTTCATCGATGCCCCTGGGTGAGACAGCGTATACATGACCGCCATCATTATCAGCTACTATTTTCGTCCATATTTCAGTCCAAGTAATACGCTTGCTTTCACGCCAGTCGGAAGTAAAAAATTCCACGATAGCGTCGCGATCAAGAACGACATAGAGAAACATGCCATTGCGACTGAACTCCACTCCGGTGGGTTGCCTGGGAAAAGAGATAGTCTTCAATATTTTACCCGAACGGGTGTCAATAATTGAGATTTTCCCCGAGCTGGTCTGGCAGACAACAGCGAACTCACCACTGGGACTGATAGCGAAAGCACCCGCATCAGGAAGAGGAATTTCAGGTAAAGATTGCAATTTAGTCGTCGACATAACGATTACCTTCCGAAGAGTCTAGTTTAACGATCAAAGCTACGTTTGATCATCATATTCTCTCTCCCTGCAAGTCACCCACTGTCAGAAATACCAGTTAAGACCAACTGTCCTGGTTCATTTCAAAATATGATTTGTTCGACTCATGATGAAGCGTAAATTGCGCGTCGCCGAGAACCATTGGCAACAACATTCGATTCAGATCGCATGGCCTTTTTTATGCGCACAACTTGAAACACCACAACTCAACTGTGTGCGAGCCTGTTCGCGAAAGGGGTGCATTACTCAACATGGAAGTTAAATGCTGTGACCTCTTCGCGAGCAGGCTCGCTCCCACACTTAAAGAGTGCCCGACCTCAGCTTCTAATCGCCTTGAAGATCTTGCTGATAACCATCACCCCCGCCAACACCACCGCACCCGCCACAATCCCCGCCACGCCATTGAGCAACACCGGCACGATAAATCCGCCGCTGCCTGCCGCTGCGCCAACACTTTCGATCCAGTGATGCACCACCGGCACACCGTGCGTGAGAATGCCGCCGCCGACCAAGAACATCGCCGCGGTGCCGATCACCGACAGGCTCTTCATCATGTACGGTGCCGCACGCAGAATCCCGCCGCCGATGCTTTTCGCCATCCGCCCGGGTTTTTGGGTCAACCACAGGCCAAGGTCATCGAGCTTGACGATACCCGCCACTAATCCGTACACACCGACCGTCATGACAATGGCAATGCCTGAAAGCACGATGATTTGCTGGGTCAATGGAGCGCCGGCCACGGTGCCGAGGGTGATGGCGATAATTTCCGCCGAAAGAATGAAGTCGGTGCGGATCGCGCCTTTGATCTTGTCCTTCTCGAACGCCACCAGGTCAGTGGCAGGATCGGCCACCGCCTCGACCAGTTGCGCATGCTCGACGGCGTCTTCAGCCTTGCTGTGCAGGAACTTGTGGGCGAGCTTCTCAAACCCTTCGAAGCACAGATAAGCGCCGCCGACCATCAACAGCGGTGTGACCAACCACGGAATGAATGCACTGATCGCCAATGCCGACGGCACCAGGATCAATTTATTGATGAACGAACCCTTGGCGACTGCCCAGACCACCGGGATTTCCCGCTCGGCCCGCACGCCGCTGACTTGCTGGGCATTGAGTGCCAGGTCGTCACCGAGTACGCCAGCCGTTTTCTTGGCGGCCATTTGGGTCATCAATGAGACGTCATCCAGCACGGCCGCGATGTCGTCGATCAGTACCAGCAAACTGCTTCCTGCCATGAATCGGGTTTCCTTCTGCAATGAATGCGCAGCAGCATAGCGCGGCATCATGGGCTGCGGTGCATTCTTGAGCGCCGCGCGAGGCCGGTGATACCATGCGCAACCGCCAGAACAGGCAAGGAATCACCGGGTTTATGAGCACTATCCGCGAGCGCAACAAACAACTGATCCTGCGTGCCGCCAGTGAGGAGTTCGCCGACAAAGGCTTCGCTGCGACCAAAACCAGCGACATCGCAGCCAAGGCGGGATTGCCCAAGCCCAACGTCTACTACTACTTCAAATCCAAGGAAAACCTCTACCGCGAGGTCCTGGAAAGCATCATCGAACCGATCCTGCAGGCTTCGACGCCGTTCAACCCGGACGGCGAACCCGGTGAAGTGCTCAGCGGCTACATTCGCTCGAAAATCCGCATCTCCCGCGACCTGCCTTTCGCCTCCAAAGTGTTCGCCAGCGAAATCATGCACGGCGCGCCCCACCTGAGCAGCGATCTGGTCGAACAGCTCAATGGCCAGGCCAAACACAACATCGAGTGCATCCAGACCTGGATCGACCGCGGACAAATTGCCCCCATCGACCCCAACCACCTGATGTTCAGCATCTGGGCCGCCACCCAGACCTACGCCGACTTCGACTGGCAGATCACCGCCATCACCGGCAAGGCCAGGCTGGATGAGGAAGATTACGAAGCGGCGGCGCAGACGATTATCCGGTTGGTGTTGAAGGGGTGTGAGCCGGAGCGGTAGACAGGGTCGCGGCCTTTGCGAGCAAGTCTGCTCCTACTTTGGAATGCACTTCCCTGTAGGAGTGAGCCTGCTCGCGATAGGGACGACTCAGTCCCAGATCAAACCCAAATCGCATCCCACAACGGATAGTCACCAAGCTTCTCCACCAGCCCAGCCCGCAGCGGGTTGGCTACTACATATCGGGCCAATTTAACCAAATCCTCTTCCCGCCGCAGTGCCCGATCATGAAACCCTCTCTGCCATAGACTGCTGTTTCGACCCGTAGACTGCTTCACGGCTTTGGTACTCATCGACTTGGTTTTCTGCATCAGCTCACTCAAAGATCCCTTCTGCAACTCAATCAGCCAATGAAAATGATCTGGCATGACCACCCAGGCCAGGGAGTTAGCCAGGCCAAGATTCTGTGCATTTCGAAATTGATCGACGACCAGTCTGCCCAAGGAAAAGTCCTTGAACAGTGGTGTCCTGTGAAGTGTGTTGGTGGTTAACAGATAAATTCGACTGGCTTCGGCATAGCGCCCGATTCGCAATCGATTTGCGGCAGGTAAATTCGGCATTCCTTTGCCTCCCATGGTCAAGTCATGAGAAGGCTAGCGCTGTGGATTCAAGTAGGTGGGCAAACTGTTGGCTGGATGTATCTGGTAGATAGCTATCGCGAGCAGGCTCACTCCTACAGGGGTTCAGGCACTCAGACAATTTTGTGTCCGACCATAAACCTGTAGGAGCGAGCCTGCTCGCGAAGGCATTAGCTCAAACGCAGAAGTTCAAGCCGCCACCCCCCCATCCGCCACCAACCCCAACGCCTCGATGGCATTGATCGCGCACTGCTCGTCAACATCCGACAGATCGCCGCTGATCCCCACCGCCCCCAGCACGTTCCCGTCCTGATCCCGCACCAGCACACCACCCGGTGCTGGCACGACGCTGCCCTGCCCCAGGCTGTTCAACGCGGCGATAAACGCCGGTCGTTGCTGGGCGTCCAGCGCCAGCAGGCGTGAACCCTTGCCCAGCGCGATGGCGCCCCAGGCCTTGCCGATGGCGACGTGCGGGCGCAGCAGGCTGGCGCCGTCTTCGCGTTGCAGGGTGATCAGATGCCCGCCGGCATCCAGTACCGCGATGGTCAAGGGTGCCGCGGCGATTGCACGCCCGGCGGTGATGGCCTCGTTGACCAGGTTGACTGCGACTTTCAAGGTTAAAGCGCTCATGGTGCCGTCCTCATTTTGTTATAGGGAAAGTCGTGGGGCTGCGCTTTTGTGCCGCAGCCCGATGCAACAAATAGAACACAATGAATTATTTTTTTGTATACAATAATTCTCGAAAGGCGCCACATGCGACGAAAAGCCACAGTAGAAAGGGCTTCCGACGAATGAAACAAGCGCTTGAGAAAATGGATTGACCTGCGCCGTCCGCCGTGAATACACTCTGCGCAAAGCCACTTGTATACAATTACAAAACGTAAAGAGGCACAAAACCATGAGCAAAATGAGAGCAATCGAAGCCGCCGTTCTGGTGATGCGCCGTGAAGGGGTCGATACCGCTTTTGGCATCCCGGGTGCCGCCATCAACCCGCTGTACTCCGCCCTGCAAAAGGTCGGCGGCATCGATCACGTACTCGCTCGCCACGTTGAAGGCGCCTCGCACATGGCCGAGGGCTACACCCGCACCAAGGCCGGCAACATCGGCGTGTGCATCGGCACTTCCGGCCCTGCCGGCACCGACATGGTCACCGGGCTCTACAGCGCCTCGGCCGACTCGATTCCAATCCTCTGCATCACAGGGCAAGCACCCCGCGCCCGTATGCACAAGGAAGACTTCCAGGCTGTCGACATCACCAGCATCGTCAAGCCAGTCACCAAGTGGGCAACCACCGTTCTGGAACCGGGCCAGGTGCCTTACGCGTTCCAGAAAGCCTTCTATGAAATGCGCTCCGGCCGTCCAGGCCCGGTGCTGATCGACCTGCCGTTCGATGTACAGATGGCGGAAATCGAATTCGACATCGACGCTTACCAGCCACTGCCGCTGGCCAAGCCAAGCGCCAGCCGCGTTCAAGTCGAGAAGGCTCTGGCCTTGCTGGATCAGGCCGAGCGTCCATTGCTGGTGGCTGGTGGCGGCATCATCAACGCCGACGCCAGCGATCTGCTGGTGGAGTTCGCCGAGCTGACCGGCATTCCAGTGATCCCGACCCTCATGGGCTGGGGCACCATCCCTGACGATCACCCACTGATGGTGGGCATGGTTGGCTTGCAGACCTCGCACCGCTACGGCAACGCGACCATGCTCAAGTCGGACGTGGTGCTGGGCATCGGTAACCGTTGGGCCAACCGTCACACCGGTTCGGTCGACGTCTACACCGAAGGCCGCAAGTTCATCCACGTCGACATCGAAGGCACTCAGATCGGCCGCGTGTTCACCCCGGACCTAGGCATCGTGTCCGACGCCGCTGCCGCGCTGACCGTGTTCATCGAAGTCGCTCGCGAATGGCAAGCCGCCGGCAAGCTGAAGAACCGCAGCGCCTGGCTGCAAGACTGCCAGCAGCGTAAAGCCAGCCTGCAGCGCAAGACTCACTTCGACAACGTGCCGGTCAAGCCGCAACGCGTTTACGAAGAAATGAACCAGGTGTTCGGCAAGGACACCTGCTACGTCAGCACCATCGGCCTGTCGCAGATTGCCGGCGCGCAGTTTCTGCACGTCTACAAGCCGCGTCACTGGATCAACTGCGGTCAGGCAGGCCCTCTGGGCTGGACCATTCCGGCAGCGCTGGGCGTGGTCAAGGCTGATCCGAACCGTAAAGTCGTGGCCCTGTCGGGGGACTATGACTTCCAGTTCATGATCGAGGAATTGGCGGTGGGCGCGCAGTTCAAGCTGCCGTACATCCATGTCGTGGTAAACAATTCGTACCTGGGCCTGATCCGCCAGGCACAGCGCGGTTTCGACATGGACTACTGCGTACAGCTGTCCTTCGACAACCTGAACGCGCCGGAACTCAACGGCTACGGTGTGGACCACGTCGCGGTGGCCGAAGGCCTGGGCTGCAAGGCACTGCGTGTGTTTGAACCGGCTCAGATCCAGCCTGCCCTGCGCAAGGCCCAGGAACTGATCGAAGAGTTCAAGGTTCCGGTGATCGTCGAGATCATCCTGGAGCGCGTGACCAACATTTCCATGGGTACAGAGATCAACGCCGTCAACGAATTCGAAGACCTGGCGCTGGTCGGCGACGACGCACCGACTGCGATTTCGCTGCTGGACTAACTGCTGACCGCTCCCCCTGTGGGAGCGGGCTATGTGGCGAGGGAGCTTGCTCCCGCTCGGCTGCGAAGCAGTCGTAAAGCTTTTGGGGCCGCTTCGCGCCCCAGCGGGAGCAAGCTCCCTCGCCACACAAGCCCGCTCCCACAAGGGACCTCATACATATACGGGAGACCACCATGCCGCGTTTCGCAGCCAACCTGTCCATGCTGTTCACCGAACAGGACTTTCTTGCCCGTTTCGAAGCGGCCGCCAAAGCCGGCTTCAGTGGTGTCGAGTACCTGTTCCCGTACGACTTCAGCTCCGCCGAAATCAAGGCCAAGCTCGACACCAACGGTCTGACCCAAGTGCTGTTCAACCTGCCGGCCGGCGACTGGGCCAAGGGCGAGCGCGGTATCGCGTGCCTGCCGGACCGGGTTGAAGAGTTCCGTGCCGGTGTCGATCTGGCCATCGCCTACGCGCAAGTGCTGGGCAACACCCAGGTCAACTGCCTGGCCGGTATCCGGCCGCAGGGCTTTGACGATGCCACCGTGGAGAAAACCTTCGTCGCCAACCTCAAGTACGCGGCCGACAAGCTGCAAGCGGCGGGCATCAAGCTGGTGATGGAAGCGATCAACACCCGTGACATTCCAGGTTTCTACCTGAACAACACGGCGCAAGCCCTGTCGATTCGCGAGCAGGTCGGCAGCGCCAACCTGTTCCTGCAATACGACATCTACCACATGCAAATCATGGAAGGCGACCTGGCCCGCACCCTGCAATCGCACCTGGGCGAGATCAACCATGTGCAGCTTGCGGACAACCCGGGGCGCAACGAACCAGGCACCGGTGAAATCAACTACCGCTTTCTGTTCGAACACCTGGACCGCATCGGCTACCAGGGCTGGGTCGGTTGCGAATACAAGCCGCTGACCACCACCGAAGCAGGCCTGGGCTGGCTGAAAACCTATAACGCAATCTGACACATATCCCTGTAGGAGCGAGCCTGCTCGCGATGGTCGTCAACGATTACGCGGGCTGTCTGAATACCCGCGTTGCTTCGGGGTTCATCGCGAGCAGGCTCGCTCCTACAGAAAGCACAAAACAAGAGGATTTTCTCATGGCTAAAATCGGATTTATCGGCACCGGCATCATGGGCCACCCAATGGCGTTGAACCTGCAGAAAGCCGGTCACAGCCTGTTCCTGTCGGCGCACCACGATACCGCCCCTGCCGACCTGGTCGCCGCTGGCGCCGTTGCTCTGGCGAACCCGAAAGAAGTCGCCCAGGAAGCTGAATTCATCATCGTCATGGTGCCGGATACCCCGCAGGTCGACGACGTGCTGTTCCGTGCCGACGGCATCGCTGCCGGTGTTGGCAAAGGCAAAGTGGTGATCGACATGAGTTCGATCTCGCCGACCGCCACCAAGGCTTTCGCCGCGAAGATCAACGAAAAAGGCGCGCAATACCTCGACGCCCCGGTCTCCGGTGGTGAAGTCGGCGCCAAGGCGGCGACCCTGAGCATCATGGTCGGCGGCGATGCCGACGCCTTCGAACGCGCCCTGCCGCTGTTCCAGGCCATGGGCAAGAACATCACCCTGGTCGGTGGCAACGGCGACGGTCAAACCGCCAAGGTGGCCAACCAGATCATCGTGGCCCTGAACATCCAGGCGGTGGCCGAAGCCCTGCTGTTCGCTTCGAAAAACGGTGCCGATCCAGCCAAGGTGCGCGAAGCACTGATGGGCGGTTTCGCCTCCTCGAAGATCCTCGAAGTGCATGGCGAGCGCATGATCAAGGGCACCTTCGATCCGGGCTTCCGCATCAGCCTGCACCAGAAGGACCTGAACCTGGCCCTGCAAGGCGCCAAGGAGCTGAACATCAACCTGCCGAACACCGCCAACACCCAGCAAGTGTTCAGCACCTGCGCGGCCATCGGTGGCAGCAACTGGGATCACTCGGCGCTGATCAAGGGTCTGGAACACATGGCGAACTTCTCGATCCGCGGGTAGGAGCTGCCGAAGGCTGCGATCTTTTGATCTTGATCTGACATTCCTCCGCAAGCCGCGTTATCCGCAAAAAAGATCGCAGCCTGCGGCAGCTCCTACAGGATCGGGCTCATCCAGTTAAACAGGGTGAGCCCTCCAGAGTTGTCGCAGGCTGCCTTCCTCCAATAACAAGAATTCCGGGAGCCCGCCATGTCGGTCGATCCGCAACAATTGCTGCGCGAGCTGTTTGCCACAGCCATCGATGCGGCGCATCCGCAACAAGTCCTCGAAGCCCATCTGCCTGCCGACCGCAGCGGTCGCGTCATCGTCATCGGCGCCGGCAAAGCCGCAGCCGCCATGGCCCAGGTGGTCGAGCGCTGCTGGCAGGGTGAAGTGTCAGGCCTGGTGGTGACCCGTTACGGTCACGGCGCACCTTGCGAAAAAATCGAAGTGGTCGAAGCCGCGCACCCGGTACCGGACGCCGCCGGCCTGGCCGTGGCCAAGCGCGTGCTGGAACTGGTCAGCGACCTCAACGAATCCGACCGCGTGATCTTCCTGCTCTCCGGCGGCGGCTCTGCCCTGCTGGCACTGCCGGCCGAAGGCATCACCCTGGCCGACAAGCAGTCGATCAACAAAGCCCTGCTCAAGTCCGGTGCGACCATCGGCGAGATGAACTGCGTGCGCAAGCACCTCTCGGCGATCAAGGGCGGCCGCCTGGGCAAAGCCTGCTGGCCGGCCACTGTCTACACCTATGCGATTTCCGATGTACCGGGCGATCTGGCCACGGTCATCGCCTCAGGCCCTACCGTGGCCGACCCGAGCACCTCGGCCGAAGCCCTGGCGATCCTCAAACGCTACGCCATCGAGGTTCCGGCCTCGGTGCGCACCTGGCTGCAAAGCCCCGAGTCGGAAACCGTCAAACCCGGCGACCCGAGCCTGGCACGCAGTCATTTCCAACTGATCGCCCGTCCGCAGCAATCCCTTGAAGCGGCGGCGGTGAAATGCCGTCAGGCCGGGTTCAGCCCGCTGATCCTCGGCGACCTCGAAGGCGAATCCCGCGAGGTGGCGAAGGTCCACGCCGGCATCGCGCGACAGATCGTCCTGCACGGTCAGCCACTGGCGGCGCCCTGCGTGATTCTCTCGGGCGGTGAAACCACCGTCACCGTGCGCGGCAATGGCCGTGGCGGGCGCAACGCCGAGTTCCTGCTGAGCCTGACCGACAGCCTCAAAGGCCTGCCCGGCGTCTACGCACTGGCCGGTGACACCGACGGCATCGACGGCTCGGAAGACAACGCCGGCGCGATCATGACCCCGGACAGCTACGCCCGCGCCGCCGCAAAGGGCCTGAGCGCCAGCGACGAGTTGGACAACAACAATGGTTACGGCTATTTCGAGGCGCTCGACGCCCTGATCGTCACCGAGCCGACCCGAACCAACGTCAACGACTTCCGCGCCATTCTGATCCTTGAGAGCACTAAACATGACGCCTGACAAAAAAGTCAAAATCCTCGCCACGCTCGGCCCGGCCATCGACGGCATCGACGACATCCGTGAGCTGGTGCTGGCCGGGGTCAACATCTTCCGCCTGAACTTCAGCCATGGCGATCACGCCGACCACGCCCAGCGTTTCCAGTGGATTCGTGAAGTCGAGCGCCAACTGAATTATCCATTGGGCATCCTGATGGACCTGCAAGGCCCGAAACTGCGGGTCGGCAAATTCGCCGAAGGCAAGGTGCAACTGGTACGCGGCCAGGCCTTGCGCCTGGACCTCGACGCCACGCCGGGCGATGAGCGCCGGGTCAACCTGCCCCACCCGGAAATCATCGCCGCGCTGGAGCCAGGCATGGACCTGCTGCTGGACGACGGCAAGTTGCGCCTGCGGGTCGTGACCAAATACGCCGACGCCATCGACACCACCGTGCTCAATGGCGGCGAACTCTCGGACCGCAAAGGTGTGAACGTACCGCAAGCGGTGCTCGACCTGAGCCCGCTGACCGCCAAGGATCGCCGCGATTTGACCTTCGGTCTGGAGCTAGGCGTGGACTGGGTGGCGCTGTCGTTCGTGCAACGTCCCGACGACATCCGCGAAGCCCGTACCCTGATCGGCGACAAGGCCTTCCTTATGGCCAAGATCGAGAAGCCCTCGGCCGTCGAACAACTGCGCGAGATCGCCGAATTGAGCGATGCGATCATGGTCGCCCGGGGTGACCTGGGCGTGGAAGTGCCGGCCGAAAGCGTGCCGCAGATCCAGAAGAACATCATCAGCACCTGCCGCCAGCTCGGCAAACCGGTGGTGGTGGCGACGCAGATGCTGGAGTCGATGCGCTTCTCGCCGGCGCCCACCCGCGCCGAAGTCACCGATGTGGCCAACGCCGTGGCCGAAGGGGCGGACGCGGTGATGCTGTCGGCGGAAACCGCGTCTGGCGAATACCCGCTCGAAGCCGTGCAGATGATGAGCAAGATCATCCGCCAGGTGGAAAACGGTCCGGACTACCAGACTCAACTCGACGTCAGCCGACCGAAAGCCGAAGCCACCGTTTCCGACGCGATCAGTTGCGCCATTCGCCGTATCAGCAACGTGCTGCCGGTGGCGGTGCTGGTCAATTACAGCGAGTCCGGCGCGTCGAGCCTGCGTGCGGCGCGGGAGCGGCCGACCGTGCCGATCCTCAACCTGACGCCGAACCTGCAGACCGCCCGTCGCCTGAGTGTGGCCTGGGGTGTGCACTCGGTGGTCAACGATCGCCTGCGCCAGGTCGATGAAGTCTGCTCCACAGCGCTGGAGATCGCCCAGGCCCAAGGCATGGCGCAGCGTGGCGACACCTTATTGATCACCGCCGGTGTGCCCTTTGGGCAGCCGGGATCGACTAACTCTCTGCGTATCGAGACATTGATCTAGCGAACGCTTTTCTGTGGCGAGGGAGCTTGCTCCCGTTCGACTGCGTAGCAGTCGTCGCTTCGGCATGACGGTTTCCACAGAGAAACCGCATTTACCGAGCTTGGGGCTGCTTTGCAGCCCAGCGGGAGCAAGCTCCCTCGCCACAGAGTTTGTGCAAAACCTTGGTTTTTCCTACTGCCCCCAGACTCCATCATGCCTGCCAACCACTTCAACACCCACTGCCCCGACTGGGCCGAAGCCTTGCTCAACGGCTTCAGCCAGATCTTTCTCCAGCGTAATCCGCTGTGCGGCCTGCTGTGTCTGTTGGCCATTTTGTTCACTGCGCCCGCCTTGCTGGGCGGCGCCTTGCTCGGCGGTGTCGCCGGGTTGTTCACCGCGCAACGACGCAACTACGCCAAGGCTGACCGTCAGGCCGGGTTGTTCAGCTACAACGGCGTTCTGCTCGGTCTGTTGCTGAGCCTGTACTTCCCTTGGTCGGCGATGATGCCGCCGCTGATTCTGGCCGCCGGTGGCCTGAGCGCGATGTTCACCCAGCAGTGGCTCAAGCGCGTCCGGTTCAGCCAATACCTTCCCGCCTACACCACGCCATTCGTGGTGCTGAGCTGGGTGCTGCTGTGCTTCGCCACACCCTCGACAGAGGCGCATTTGATCGAAGTCAGCACCCTGAACATGCTCGCCGCCCCTTTCAAAGGCATCGGTCAGGTGATGTTCCTCGGTCATCCGCTGGCCGGTGCGATGATTGCCGCCGGTTTGCTGATTGCTGATCGCCGCGCCTTCTACTGGGCGTTGTTGGCGTCTGTCGCGGGCATGGGCTGGAGCCTGCTGCAGCACGACTTCTACACGGCACTGCTCGGCCTCGGCGGCTACAACGCCGTACTCGCCGCCCTCGCCTTCAGCTCCCAGCGTCGCCAACCGTGGCTGCCGCTGGTTGGCATCGGCCTGGCGCTGTTGCTGACGCCGGTGTTTGCCGCTATCGGCCTGCCCACTCTGACCGCGCCGTTCATTCTTGCCTGCTGGCTGATCCGCACGGTTGTTCAGATGCTCGGCAAAGCCAGGGTCGAAAGCGCGCCTTGCGCTACCGAGGAGAATCAACCTAGGCTGCGCTGATCATCGAGTCAGGCGTTATCCATGGACAGCAACAAACACTGGCGTGAAGACCTTTACGTCATGATTTTCCAGACCGACACCCAGGCGGGTCGGCGCTTCGACGGCATCCTGCTGTTGATCATCCTCGCCAGCCTGGTGATCGTGATGCTCGACAGCATCGACAGCGTTCACCGCAACTACGCCGATGTGCTCGCCTATATCGAGTGGGGTTTCACGGCGGTCTTCCTCGGCGAGTACATCCTGCGCCTGTACTGTTCGCCCAAACCCCTGCGCTACGCCTTCAGCTTTTACGGACTGGTGGACCTGCTGGCCATCGTGCCCGGCATCCTCGCGCTGTATTACGCCGATGCGCAGTATCTGCTGATTATCCGGATCATCCGCATGCTGCGGATCTTCCGCGTGCTCAAGCTCAGCCCTTATCTCAAGCAAGCCAACTACCTGATGTCGGCGCTGCGCGGCAGCAAGCAGAAAATCGTGGTGTTCCTGGTCAGCGTCTGCACGCTGGTAACGGTATTCGGCACGCTGATGTATGTGATCGAAGGCCCGGAACATGGCTTCACCAGCATTCCCAAAGGCATCTATTGGGCTATCGTGACACTGACCACCGTGGGCTTCGGCGACATCGTGCCGAAGACGCCGCTGGGCCAGGTGATTTCGTCGCTGGTGATGATCACCGGTTACTCGATCATCGCCGTGCCAACCGGGATTTTCACCGCTGAACTGGCCAACGCCATGCGCGGCGATCAACTTCAACACGACTGCCCGGTGTGCAAGAAAAACAGCCACGAACACGGTGCTGCATTCTGCTCCCGTTGCGGCAACGCACTGTTCAAGAAACTGGAATAAGCAAAGAGCTTTTTAATCTTTAAAGGACTAAACGACCCCGGCTATAGTCGCGTGCTTTGAAACCAACAAATAACCTGTAGTAGCTGCCGCAGGCTGCGATCTTTTGATCTTGCTTTTAGAAACAGAAGATCAAAAGATCGCAGCCTGCGGCAGCTCCTACAAATAGAACAAGGAATTCGCAGTGAAAAAACTCTTTGGCGCCTCACTTCTCGCCGCTGGCCTGGCCTTGGGCAACATCGCCCAGGCTGCACCGACCCTGCTCAACGTTTCCTACGACGTGATGCGCGATTTCTACAAAGACTACAACACTGCGTTCCAGAAACACTGGCAAGCCGAGCACAACGAAAACATCACCCTGCAGATGTCCTTCGGCGGCTCCAGCAAACAGGCACGCTCGGTGATCGACGGTCTGCCGGCGGATGTCATCACCATGAACATGGCCACCGACATCAACGCCCTGGCGGACAACGGCAAACTGGTCCCGGACAACTGGGTCACGCGCCTGCCGAACAACAGCGCGCCATTCACCTCGGCCACCGTGTTCATCGTGCGCAAAGGCAACCCGAAAGCCCTGAAAGACTGGCCGGACCTGCTCAAGGATGGCGTGCAAGTCATCGTGCCGAACCCGAAGACTTCGGGGAACGGTCGCTACACCTACCTCTCGGCCTGGGGCTACGTGCTGAAAAACGGCGGTGACGAGAACAAGGCCAAAGACTTCGTCGGCAAGCTGTTCAAGCAGGCGCCGGTACTCGATACCGGTGGCCGCGCCGCCACCACCACCTTCATGACCAACCAGATCGGCGACGTGCTGGTGACCTTCGAGAACGAAGCGGAAATGATCGCCCGCGAGTTCGGCCGTGATCAGTTCGAAGTCATCTACCCAAGCGTTTCCGCCGAAGCCGAGCCACCGGTGTCGGTGGTCGACAAGACCGTCGACAAGAAAGGCACCCGCGCCGCCGCCGAGGAATACCTGAAGTACCTGTGGTCGCCGGAAGGCCAGGAGATTGCTGCCGCCAATTACCTGCGCCCGCGTGACCCGGCCGTGCTGGCCAAGTACACCGACCGTTTCCCGAAAGTGGACTTCCTATCCGTCGAGAAGACCTTCGGTGACTGGCGTACCGTGCAGAAGACCCACTTCAACGATGGCGGGATTTTCGACCAGATCTACAGCGGTAAATGATCCCTGCCCGGCAATGAACAAGGCGACCTGCACAGGTCGCCTTTTTTGTGAACACCCCGAACGACTGTAGGAGCTGCCGCAGGCTGCGATCTTTTGATCTTGATCCTGTGTTTTTTAACATCAAGATCAAAAGATCGCAGCCTGCGGCAGCTCCTACAAGGGTCCACCTCTAGCTCAAATTGCCGCAGAAAATAGCCTGGTGACCATCGACCGGGCTTTGACGCACCACCAAGGCGTAGCCGCCGGCTCGAAGGGTCTCGACGGCGACCGGTGCGCTTTTCCAGAAGCGCTGGTTCGACGCTTGCGAATAGAACCGGGCATTTGGACCGTCATTCATGTCATAGGCGGGTTTCGAACCCAGGTTCCCACAGCTTCCCGGATAGATGTAGGCCGTCAACCGACCCGGCAATGTGCTGCCTATGCCCTCGCCGCTGACCTCAACCCAGAACGTTGTTGCGTTATCACTAGGCATCATGATCAACCGGGCAATATTCCCGGGATTATTGGATGTAGCATTCAGGGGAACGCTGGTGACCTGACTGTCAGACACTGTCGAGCACCCAGAGATCCAACCGACCGCTACCACTAACGCCAGCGAAGATACGATTTTCATCGTGATACTCCCGCTTGTAAGGAGACATTGAAGTGATCCCCCCAGTAGATTCTAGCTGCCGGGGCTGTGCGGGCTTTTCTTCAGATGGCCGGTTGCCATGTGTCGGCTACATCGGCGGCGTCACGCCATCCTTGCCCGCCGAGATGGATTGAGCGGTGAGCGTGCCGTCAGCGCCCTGCGTGACAAAGGTCACGATCTTCACGCCCACCTTCAACAGGCTGCGATCGGCCGGCATCAGGTTGACGATGGGAACGTCTTCGGGCACCAGGATCTTCTGTTGGCCACCCTTGTAGTTGACGGTCAGCACCCGGCCATTGCTCACCACCAGGTCGCCGACGCTGCCGTTGGTCATGCTGCTGCCCTTGACCAGATCGAAGGGTCGATGCCCGTCGCCACTGCCGGCCAGTTCCGGTGGAAAAACATGGACCTCCAGGGCCTTGAGAGTGCCATCCTCCTGGGGAATGGCTGCGGAGCCGATGTAGCTGCCGGGCTTGATGTCTTCGATATTGGCCAGGGTCACGGCGCGGACCTTGGTGTCCTGGGTCAGGTTGATCACCAGGTTGTCGCCGCTGTTGGCGTGGACCTTCACAACGTCCGGACTGACACCGGTGATCTCGCCGCGTACGCCGATGCGCGTGCCCGGCGCGTCTTCGGCCTGCACCAGGCCAGCGCTGAATACGCTGATCAAGGTGACGACTGAAACCCGGCGCATCAGCTGACGAAACTTCACATTCATGGAGCGGCCCTCGGGTCATGAGACGTGGAGAGAGAACATAAGCACGCTATCGAACAAGATGTAAGTGAATGTATCATTGACCTTCGATCTTCTGACGCAAGGCCATCAGGCGCACGACACTCGCGTCCGTCAGTCATTCCGCAATGGAATGATAGCTATCACTCCAATCCCTCTTCCGCCGTTTCAGTCAGCCCATTAGCCTGCGCGTATTCCTTTCCGTACAGCGAGACCCGTTATGAACCCAGCGACCCAGGTGCCCCACGGCACCGCGACAATGACCCGAGGCATGGTGCTGCTGTTCGCCTTCTGCTGCGGCGCCATTGTCGCCAACATCTACTACGCCCAGCCGATCATCGGCCTGATCGCCCCGGACATCGGCCTGACCAACACCATGGCCAGCCTGATCGTTTCCCTGACCCAGATCGGCTATGCGCTGGGGCTGTTTTTCCTGGTGCCGCTGGGGGATCTGCTGGAGAACCGCCGGTTGATGATCACCACCACCCTGGTGGCGATTGCCAGCCTGCTGGGTGCGGCGTTCACCGATCAGCCGAACCTGTTCCTGCTGATTTCGCTGTTGGTGGGGTTCAGCTCGGTTTCGGTGCAGATCCTGATTCCACTGGCCGCACACCTGGCGCCTGAAGAAACCCGTGGCCGTGTGGTAGGCGGGATCATGGGCGGTTTGCTGCTCGGCATTCTGCTGGCCCGGCCGGTGTCCAGCGTGGTGGCCGACCACTTCGGCTGGCGCGCGATGTTTGTGATTGCCGCCGTGTTGATGGCAGCCATCAGCATCGTGCTGGCCGTGACCATTCCCAAGCGTGAACCTGATCACAGCGCCTCCTATGGCCAGTTGCTCGGCTCGCTGTGGACGCTGTTGCGCAAGCAACCGGTGCTGCGTCAGCGGGCGTTTTACCAGGGCTGCATGTTTGCCACTTTCAGCCTGTTCTGGACCGCCGTACCGCTGGAGTTGGCGCGCAATCATGGTTTGTCGCAAAGCGAGATTGCGATTTTCGCCCTGGTCGGGGCCATCGGCGCCATCGCCGCCCCGATCGCCGGACGCCTGGCCGATGCCGGCCACACCCGCATCGCGTCGTTGCTGGCCCTGCTGTTCGCCAGCCTGAGTTTTATGCCGGCGTTCATCCATCCGGCCTACAGTGTCATCGGCCTGGCCGTGACCGGCGTGGTGCTCGATTTCTGCGTGCAGATGAACATGGTCCTCGGCCAGCGTGCGGTGTACGCCCTCGACGGCAAAAGCCGCAGCCGCCTGAATGCGCTGTACATGACCAGCATCTTCATCGGCGGCGCCTTCGGCTCTTCGGTGGCCAGCGCAGTGTACGAACAGGGCGGCTGGTTGTGGATCGTGATTGTCGGCAGCGCGTTTCCGCTGCTGGCGTTGTTGCGGTTCCTGAGTGTTTCGCCGAAGGCATCGTTGGCGACGGCTTAAAACCGTTGACTTGCGACATCCTCAAGATTTGGCACAAGGACCCTCAATGGACCGCCTCGGCGCAATGGAAACCTTCGTCTACGTGGTGGAAACCGGCTCGTTTTCCGCCGCGGCACGACGCCTGAACATCGGCCAGCCGGCCGTGTCGAAAACCATCGCGCAACTCGAGGCGCGGTTGGCGGTGCGGTTGTTGCTGCGCTCTACCCGGGGCCTGACGCCCACCGAGGCCGGGCTGGCCTTTTTCGAACGGGCCAAGCGTGCCATCGAAGAAGCCGACGAGGCCGACAACGCCGCACGCGGTTGCGCCAGCGGGCTGAGTGGCAACCTGCGTATCTGCGCGCCCGTCACCTTCGGCCGGCTGTACATCGTTCCGCACCTGGGCCCCTTTCTGGAGCAACACCCGGAGCTGAACATCGACCTGATGCTCGACGATCGCAATGTCAATCTGGTGGAAGAAGGCGTCGATATCGCCCTGCGCATGGGCGCATTGAGCGACTCAGGCCTGACCGCGCGCAAGATCGCCGAATGCCGGCGCATGGTACTGGGTACACCGGCGTACTTCGAAAGACACGGTGCCCCCACCTGCCCCGCCGACCTGGGCAAGCATCAGGCAATCGTCTACACCCTCGGTGACAGTGCCAGTTGGCAGTTCAACAACGCCGGGGAGGAGCGATCGGTGACCGTCAGCGGCCGGATCCGTGTCAATGCCGCCGAAGGCCTGCGTGAAGCCGTGCTGGCACATCAAGGACTGACCATGGCCTCGCAATGGATGTTCGCGCCGGAACTGGCCGACGGTTCGGTCCGGGAAGTGATGAAGGACTGGACAGTGCCGAACCAGGACCTGTGGGCTGTGTTCCCCACCGGGAGAATGGCCAGCGCCAAGGCTCGGGCATTTGTGGAGTATGTGCATGGGTTGTTGGGCAGGAAAGCCTGACAGGCAGCTCAATCAAGATCAAAAGATCACAGGCTGCGCCATTGCCTGCATTGGCCGCATACGAAGGTAATTGCTCTTCGTCCGTTCCCGGCAATGTCAGGTAAATCGGTGTCACTCGTCAATGCAGACCAGCAAACGCTCGACCGTTTGCTCAATTGGCCCGGAGTTGTCGAGCATGTGTACGGTCGGGTCGTCCGCCAGAAGTTGCTCGCTGAAGCGGGCGTTGCGCGCCAGGCGCTGATCGATCTCGATCAACGATTCTCGCCCGCGCTCCAACAGTCGTTGGCGCAGTACCGCTTGATCCACAGTCAACAACAGCACCAATACGTCTGGATAGCGCTGGCGCGTGTTCTGCAAATGCCCCCGAGAGCCATTAACCAGCACGTCCTCGCTGGCGGCCAACCAATCGTCGATTTCCCGCGGGATGCCATAGGACAACCCATTGGCGTGCCAGCTCAGGGCAAACGCGCCTTGAGCTTCCATATCGACGAATTGTTGCGCACTGACACCCAGCGCCGCCTCGCCCACAGCTTCGGCCGAGCGGGTAATGACCCGGCGCACGATACGGCAGCCGCGTTCGGCCAACCGCGTTCGCGCGGCATCCAGCAGGCTGTCCTTGCCCGAACCTGAAGGCCCGATGAGATAGATCAACCTGCCCGCCATCAAAACACCCTCTTCATTTGTCGCCACACTTGCTGGACCACCGGCAAACCATCCTGACTGCGCTTGCACCCGATCAGCCCGCTGGCCCGGCGAATGATCCATCACCTGCACCCGTTGCACCAGCAGGTTTTCCATCAGATCACGGTATAGGCTCAGGGTGTTCGACTGAGTCATACCCTGCGATCTTTTGATTTTGATTTTTGACCATGTCGAAGGGGCGGAAGATCAAGATCAAAAGATCGCAGCCTGCGGCAGCTCCTATAGGGGGGAATGCGTACCACCCCACCACTCAACAGGCCGAGCGTTAGCTCGCCTGCCGCTCTTGATCTTGATCCACCCGCCCCCTCGGCAGGCTGAGCACAGGTGTTCATCCGGGGATGGGCGCGCAGCGCCGTTCGACGCAGTCGAACTCATTGCATGTAGGTCGAAGCGAAGCCGACCGGAGGGCAATGCCCCCGGATGAATACCGGAGCGAGGGAACCCCGAGCCTAAGCGAGGGGCCGTACGTAAGGGGCGAGACCTTTGGTTACTTTGGGCTGGGCCGGCACTCCGGCGTTTGCCAAAGTGACCCGCTGTAAGAGCGGAACCGTAAGTCGCCGTTACCGAAGAAACGGATATGTACACAGTCATCAAAGACAGGTCGGCTGTCAGGCCGCCTTCGCGAGCAAGCCAGCTCCCACAGGGGTTCAGCATCAGCCCGGCAATCACATTCGGCAGGCACAAAAAAGCGACCCGAAGGTCGCCTTAGTGCGTTACTGCCCAAATTGCCGCCCCAGCCCCCCCGGTACACCGTGAATATCAGTCTCCTCCCACGGCCCTTTCGGACTGATCGACCGGCTCCAGCCGTTATCCCAGCGGTAATAGGTACGCTGGCGATAAAAGGTATTGGGCTGATCATCAAGCACATAAACCCCAAGCTTCGGATCCCAATGGCTATTGCCCCCCGGCGGTGGCGCAAAGCTGGCAGACGTGCGTGGCAGCGGCTTGGAAGGTTTTACCGGAACAGACGGCTTGCTCGGTACCGGCGACGTCGATGGCGTGGGACTGGGCTGCGACGGCGGAATCGGCGGCGGAGCCGTTTGCTCCGGTGGTCGCTGGACCGCACAAGCGCTTAACCCCAAAACGACGCTGAGCAGGGCAATACGAGCGATGGCGGTCATGGTAGCGTTTTCCTGTTATTTGTCCGGGCTGTCGATGGTCAGTGTTTGCGGCGCGGTGGTGCTGCTGGCCAAAGGCTGGCTGCGACCGATCCACTCGCCGGCGGTCGGTTTGCCGGCACGGGAAATGCGCGCAACCAGTTGGACTTCAGGGAAGTTCGACAGTTTCAATTGCGGCATCATCGCGTCGGCATCGCTCAGCTCGACGGTCACCGGCAGATCGGCCACGGTCATGCGCTTGACCGCCAGCGGTGCCGGTGGACCGGAGACCGCACGGGCGAAGATGAACACACTGTCGCCCGGCTGGACCTTGGTTTTGAGCTCCGCCGCCAGATCGACGCTGACCTTGAGCAACGCCGCGGTCTTGGCCGCCGGTGCTTGCGCAACCTTGCCACCACTGGCCACCAGTTTCTCCGTGGCCCTGGTGATCCCGCCTTGCAGCGCCTCGCGGGACGGGTCGTCCGGCGGCAACTGCGCCAACAGGCGATTCCAGTAATCGATGGCGTCCTGATAATGCTCGCCTTCAAACGCGGCAATACCGAGCAGGCCAAGGCTGGTGACTTCTTTCGGATCGGCCTTGAGCGCTTCGTCGGTCAGGGCCTGGACCTTGTCCGACCACTTCTTGCCATCGGCGAAGTACTGCGCCTGGGCCCATTGACCCAGCAGTTCGGGCTGGCGACCGGCCAGGTTCACCGTGCGCTCGAACATCTTCGCCGCGTCCGCCGGGCGATCCTGCGCCATGTAGGTACGACCGAGGAAGTACATGCCTTCGGCGGAATCCGGTTGAGCGGCGACCACACGCTCCAGGCGTTGGGTCATCTCTTCCATCGACTTGGGTGCCTGGGAGAATTCGCGGGTCAGTTCGACCTTGTCGCTGGCGCCGTAATGCATGTACAGCCCCAGGCCCAGCACCGGCACCAGAATCGCCGCCAGCAACGGCAAGGGTTTGCCCAGTCGCGACACCCGCGGCGCGTCGACACCTTCGGTGTCCGCCAGCAACTCACGGGCGGCTTCGGCGCGACCGGCGTCCATTTGCGCCGCATCGAGCACACCCTCTTCCTGCTGAGTCTGCAACTCAGTCACGCGCTCCTGATAAAGCGCGACGTTCAAGGCGGTACGATCCTCTTCACGCTGGGCACGACGGCTGCGCAAAACCGGGATCAACAGAAAACTCAGGGCAACCAGAAGCAGCAGACCTGCAGCGAGCCAGAAATCAATCATTCTTGGTTTTATCCAACAGGTGGTCGAGGCGCGAGCGCTCCTCGGCAGACAGCGAGCCCGGGGTGTCGGCGCGTTGCACGCGACGACGGCGGACGATCACCGCGATGATCACGACACCACCCAGCAGCAGGCCGGCGGGGCCGAACCAGAGCAAGGCAGTCTTGGCGTTCAACGCAGGTTTGTAGCGGACGAAGTCACCGTAGCGGTCGACCATGAAGTCGATGATCTGCTGGTTGTCCTTGCCTTCGCCGAGCATGCGGAAAATCTCTTTGCGCAGGTCGGCGGCAATCGGTGCGTTGGAATCGGCAATGTCCTGGTTCTGGCACTTGGGGCAACGCAGCTCCTTGGTCAGTTCGCGGAAACGCTCGCGGTCACCTTCCTTGGCAAACTCATAGGTGTCGATGGCCGCGTGGGCCACACCGGCCATACTCAAGCCCAGGACAGCGGCAGCAATCCAGCGCTTCATGGCTTGGCCTCGTCGACCAGCGCCTGGTACTTGCCCGCCAGTTTTTCGCGCCAGACCTGCTCGTCGATCACGCCGACGAACTTGTCACGAATGATGCCCTTGGCGTCGATGAAGAAGGTCTCCGGCGCGCCGTACACGCCGAGGTTCAAACCCAGCGAGCCTTGGTCGTCACGGATGTCCAGTACATACGGGTTGTGGAAGTCCGTCAGCCACTTCAAGGCGTCGGCGTTGACGTCCTTGTAGTTGATGCCATAGATCACCACACCCTGCTGGGCCAGCTTGTTCAGCACCGGGTGCTCGACCCGGCAGGAAATGCACCAGGTGCCCCAGACGTTGACCAGCGCCGGCTTGCCCAGAATGTCGGCACGGGTCAGGGTCTTGTCGCCCTGCACCGCCGGCAGGGAAAACTCCGGAAACGGCTTGTTGATCATGGCCGAAGGCAACTCGGCCGGATCCAAGTACAACCCACGGTAGAGAAACACGGCAACCACCAGAAAAATCGCCAGTGGCAACAACATCAACCAACGCTTCATGCAGTGGCTCCCGACAGGCCCAGTGCTTCGCGCACGCGGCTTTTGACCTTGACCCGATAACGCCGATCCAGCGCCGCCAGCAACCCGCCTGCACCTGTCAGCAAACCACCGAACCAGATCCAGCGCACGAAGGGTTTGACGTGTACGCGCACAGCCCAGGCGCCGTTACCCAGCGGTTCACCGAGGGCGACATAGAGGTCGCGGGTGAAACCGGCGTCGATGCCCGCTTCGGTCATCACCGAGTTCTGCACGGTGTACAGGCGTTTTTCCGGGTGCAGCACGCTGATTTCCTTGCCGTTGCGGATCACCCGGACAGTGCCCTTGTCGGACGTGAAGTTCGGGCCTTCGAAGTGCTTGGCGCCTTCGAAGATGAAGTGATAACCGGCCAGGTCCATGGACTCGCCCGGCGCCAGGCGCAGGTCACGCTCGGCACTGTTCTGGCTCGACAGCACGACACCCAGCGCACACACGGCAATGCCCAGGTGTGCGATCTGCATGCCCCAGTAGCTGCGGGTCAGGGTTGGCAGGCCTTTGATCAGGCCTTTGTGGCGGGTCTTGTCGACAATGTCACGCGCACCGGCCAACAGCACCCAGGCGGCGAGCATGAAGGTCGCGAGCACTGCCCAGTTGAAGTCGCCGTACGCGACACCAGCCACCACGGCCATGGTCGCACTGCCGAGCAATACCGGAGTCAGCATGCTCAGCAGCCATTTCACCGGGGTGTCTTTCCAGCGCACGATCACGCCGACCGCCATCACCACCATCAACAACGCCATCAACGGAATGAACAGCGCGTTGAAGTACGGCGGGCCGACCGACAGCTTGGCGCCGGTCATGGCATCGAGAATCAGTGGGTACAAGGTGCCGAGCAGGATCATCGACGCGGCCACCACCAGCACCAGGTTGTTGCCCAGCAGCAGGGTTTCCCTGGACCAGAGGTTGAAGCCGACCTGGCTCTTGACCACCGGCGCGCGCAAGGCGAACAGCGTCAATGAACCGCCGACCACGAACAGCAGGAAAATCAGGATGAACACGCCACGTTCCGGGTCGGAGGCAAAGGCGTGCACCGAGGTCAACACGCCGGAACGCACGAGGAAGGTGCCCAGCAGGCTCAACGAGAACGCAGCGATGGCCAGCAACACGGTCCAGCTCTTGAACACGCCACGTTTTTCCGTGACCGCCAGCGAGTGAATCAGCGCGGTGCCCACCAGCCATGGCATGAACGAAGCGTTTTCCACCGGGTCCCAGAACCACCAGCCGCCCCAGCCGAGTTCGTAGTAAGCCCACCACGAACCGAGGGTGATGCCGATGCCGAGGAACGCCCAGGCCACGATGGTCCACGGACGCGACCAGCGCGCCCACGCGGCATCCAGGCGACCGCCCATCAGCGCGGCGATGGCGAAGGCGAAGGCCACCGAGAAACCGACGTAGCCCATGTACAGCATCGGCGGGTGCACGATCAGGCCGATGTCTTGCAGCAGCGGGTTGAGGTCGGCACCGTCGCTGGGCATTTGCGGCAGGATGCGTTTGAACGGATTGGAGGTCATGATCAGGAACAGCAGGAAACCGGTGCTGATCATACCCATCACCGCCAGCACGCGGGCCAGCATGACCTGTGGCAACTGCCGAGAGAACACCGACACCGCGAAGGTCCAGCCACCGAGAATCAAGGCCCACAACAGCAGGGAACCTTCGTGGGCACCCCACACCGCGCTGAACTTGTAGTACCACGGCAAGGCGCTGTTGGAGTTGTTGGCCACATAGGCCACGGAGAAGTCATCGACCATGAAGGCGTAGGTCAGGCAACCGAAGGCAAACAGCAGAAAGCTGAACTGCCCCCACGCGGCCGGCTGGGCCAGACTCATCCACAGGCGGTCACCGCGCCAGGCACCGAACAGCGGTACCACGGCCTGGGCCAGGGCGAAGCACAGCGCCAGGATCATCGCCAGATGGCCAAGCTCGGGAATAAAGATGCCGGATGTCATGGATCAACCCTCCTTCGCGGGCGTTGGAGCCGATTGACCGCTGTCTTTCAACGCCTTGGTCACTTCCGGCGGCATGTACTTCTCGTCGTGCTTGGCCAGCACTTCATCGGCCACCACCACGCCATCGGCATTGAGCTTGCCCAGGGCGACGATGCCCTGCCCTTCGCGGAACAGGTCCGGAAGGATGCCGCGATAGGTGATGGTCACGGATTTATTAAAGTCGGTGACGACGAACTTCACATCCAGGGAATCGCCGGAACGCTCCAGCGAGCCCTTCTCGACCATGCCACCGGCGCGGATGCGCGTGTCATGCGGGGCTTCGCCGTTGGCGATCTGGGTCGGTGTGTAAAACAGGTTGATGTTCTGCTGCAGGGCGCTCAGGGCCAGGCCGACGGCAGCGCCGACCCCGACCAGGATCGCGAGAATGATGATAAGACGCTTTTTGCGCAGCGGATTCACTTGCCGTTCTCCCGGCGCAAACGACGCGCCTCTTGTTGCAGATACCGCTTGCGGGCCAGGATCGGCGCCGCCACGTTGAGGGCCAATACCGCCAGGCAGATGCCATAGGCTGACCAGACATACAGGCCATGATGACCCATGGCGATGAAGTCGCCGAATGAAGCAAAACTCATCGAGCGATCTCCAGGCTGTTTTCCACTTCGGCCTTGACCCAACTGGCCCGGGCTTCGCGCTTGAGCACTTCAAGTCGCATGCGCAGCAACAGCACCGCACCGAAGAAACAGTAGAAACCCAGCGCTGTCAGCAGCAATGGCAGCCACATCTCGGCTGGCATTGCCGGTTTTTCGGTGAGGGTGAAAGTCGCGCCCTGGTGCAGGGTGTTCCACCACTCCACCGAGTATTTGATGATCGGGATGTTGATCACGCCGACAATCGCCAGCACCGCACAGGCCTTGGCCGCGCTGTCACGATTGCTGATCGCGTTGCCCAGCGCAATGAGACCGAAGTACAGGAACAGCAGAATCAGCATGGATGTCAGGCGCGCATCCCAGACCCACCACGAGCCCCAGGTCGGCTTGCCCCAGATCGCGCCGGTGACCAGCGCCACGGCGGTCATCCAGGCACCGATGGGGGCTGCACATTGCAAGGCAACGTCGGCCAGTTTCATCTTCCACACGAGGCCAACGATGCCGCACACCGCCAGCATCACGTAGATGGACTGCGCCAGCATGGCGGCCGGAACGTGGATATAGATGATGCGAAAGCTGTTGCCCTGCTGATAGTCCGGCGGCGCGAAGGCCAGGCCCCAGACTACGCCAACGCTGATCAGCAGCAAGGCCGCGACGCTCAGCCAGGGCAGCATTTTGCCGCTGATGCCGTAAAACCATTTGGGCGAGCCGAGCTTGTGAAACCACGTCCAGTTCATACTGTTTCCATCACGGTTGCTCTTTACTGTGAAGAGCCAGGGTCTTTACTGGTCAAAAAACGACCAGACCTCATTATTCGCCGACGCTGATCTTCAGGCCAGCGGCTATTGCAAAAGGTGTCAGGGTTATCGCCAGGGCGGTCAGGCTACCAAGCCACAGGAGATAACCGGTCGCCGGCATCCCCTGCAAGGCTGCCTGCAAGGCGCCACTGCCAAGGATCAACACCGGGATGTACAACGGCAGAATCAGCAGGGCCAGCAACAGGCCACCGCGCTTCAAACCGACCGTCAGCGCCGCACCCACTGCACCGAGCAGGCTCAGTACCGGTGTACCGAGCAGCAACGAAAGCAGCAACACCGGCAGACAGGCGGCAGGCAAACCAAGCATCAGCGCCAGCAAGGGTGCCAGCAAAACCAGTGCCAGGCCGGAAAAAGCCCAGTGTGCCAGCACTTTGGCCAAAACCAGAAGAGCCAGGGGGTGCGGCGAAAGGACCCACTGCTCAAGGGATCCGTCTTCGAAATCACTGCGGAAAAGCCCGTCCAGCGAGAGCAGGACCGATAAAAGCGCCGCCACCCAGACCAACCCCGGAGACAAGGTTTGCAACAATTGAGACTCGGGTCCGACGGCCAACGGGAACAGCGAAACGACAATGGCAAAGAACACCAGCGGATTGGCCAGCTCCGCCGGACGGCGAAACAGCAGACGCGCCTCGCGGGCGACCAACAGGCCGAACACACTCATACGGCCCAGCTCCCCAGATCGATGTCGCGATAACCGGCCGGCATCCGGCTCAGCGTGTGATGAGTGGTCAACACCACCATGCCGCCGCGTTCGCAGTGGCCGGCCAGGTGTTCTTCGAGTTGCGCCACGCCCTGTTTGTCGAGGGCGGTAAAGGGTTCATCGAGGATCCACAGCGACGGGCTATCCAGATACAGACGCGCCAGCGCGACGCGGCGCTGTTGACCGGCAGACAGGGTGTGACAAGGCACATCCTCGAATCCGCGCAGTCCGACCGCAGCCAGCGCCTGCCAGATCGCCTCCTGGGTCGCCGGATGATGCAAGGCACACAGCCAGCTCAGATTCTCTTCCGGTGTCAGCAAATCCTTGATCCCGGCCGCGTGGCCGATCCACAGCAGGTTGCGCGCCAGTTCGCCGCGTTGCTCGTTCAGCGGCTGGCCGTTGAGCAGCACCTGACCGGCGGTTGGCTGCATCAGCCCCGAGAGCAGGCGCAACAGACTGGTCTTGCCACTGCCGTTGGGGCCGCTGATTTGCACCATTTCGCCACTGGCCAGTCTCAAATCGAGATTTTCGAAGAGCAGCCGAAGGTCTCGCTCACAGGCAAGGGCAACGGTTTGCAGGACAGGACTGGTCAAGGGTTCACGGGCCTTATACGGTTCAAGTCGGCACTGGCGCGGCCGTTAAAGAGATGCAGCATAGATGCAATGACGTCTTGTTCTAGAGAGCTGCGTCAAACAATTGCAAAGTTTTCGCCATTTTTGGATACAACGGCGCCGCATTATACATGCCAGGCCCTACTCTAAAGAGTGCATTTTCCTCAGGTTGTGACCGCGTATGACAGGCGAAATGAACATCCTCCCGCTACCGCAGACCCTCCCGGCGACCTCACGCCCGCAGGTGGTCAGCGGCGAGTTGCTCAAGTTGCTGACGCCAGTGGAGGGGCTGATCAGCGTCGGTCAATCCGCCCAGGCCGAAGTGTTGTCGCTCAAGCAGGCGGATCAGACTTTCCAGATGCTGCTCAAGGTCACCCTCGACAGCGGCCGCCAGACCACGGTCCAGACCACCAGCAATCAACCGCTGGCCCAGGGCACCACGCTGCTCGTCACCCAGCCCTCGGCCGGCAACCTGGCCGTGACGGTGCAACAGGCCATCGCCTCCAGCGTCGCCACCCTCACCCGCCTCGACACCGCGCAACTGCCCGTTGGCACCCTGCTGCAGGGCAAGGTGCTGACCTCGCAAGTGCTGCCGCAAGTGCCCGGCCAGCCCATGGTGTTTCGCTCGATGGTGAGCCTGCTCAACACCGCATTGAGCGGCAGCACCCTGGACATCGACAGTCCGCAGCCCTTGCGCATCGGCACCTTGTTGAGCGCGCAGGTGCAAGACAGCCAGACATTGAAATTCGTACCACTGAGCGGCCGCCAGGAACAACTGGCGGTCACCCGGCAACTGGTTGACCAGCAAAGCCGCCAAGGCTCGCTGGATGGCTTGCTCAAACTCCTGCAGAACCTTCCGCCCTCGGACCAGACCTCCAACGAACTGCGCAGCGCCGCTGCCCGGCTGCTCGCCGGCCTACCGGATATCCAGCAACTAAGCACCCCCAAGGGCCTGGCCCTGGCGCTGGCCAGCAGTGGTGCGTTCCTCGAAAGCAAACTGCTGAACGGGCAAAACCCGACACTAGCGCCGGACATGAAAGGCGACCTGCTCAAACTGGTTGCGCAGTTGAGTCAGGGTTTGCCGGCCAATACCAGCCTCGGCGCGATCATCACCGCCAACACCCTGGCCCAGGCCATGCCGAATTTTGTCCGCAATGCCTTGGGCATGCTCGGTCAGATCAGTGCCAAACCGTCGCCGAGCGGTTTCCCGCTGCCCGAACGCCTGCTGCAAAGCGCCGAGGGTGAAGACGACCTCGAACACTTGCTACGCCTGGCCGCCGCTGCGGTTTCACGCCTGCAAAGCCATCAGCTGTCGAGCCTGGAACAAACCGGCGTCACCGCCGACGGACGGCTGATGAGCACCTGGCAACTGGAAATCCCGATGCGCAACCTGCAGGACATCGTGCCCTTGCAGGTCAAGTTCCAGCGCGAGGACGCCCCCGAGAAAGAACAGCCAAAGGAGCGTCGCGAAGAACGCGAACCCAAGCAACAGCTGTGGCGAGTCGAACTGGCCTTCGCCATGGAGCCTTTGGGGCCCCTGCAAATCCAGGCGCAACTGATCAAGGGCAGCCTCTGCGGCCAGCTCTGGGCCGAACGGCCGTACACCGCCAGCCTGATCGAAAGCAATCTGGCCGGGCTGCGTGATCGCCTGGTGTCCGCCGGCCTGAACGTCGGCGACCTGGACTGCCACCTCGGCAGACCACCCCAAGGCCCCCAAACCCGCCTCGAACAACGCTGGGTAGACGAAACCGCATGAAAAACCCCAACGCCCCACGCCAGGCCATCGCCCTCAAATACGACGGCACCCACGCCCCCACCCTCACCGCCAAGGGCGACGAAGAACTGGCGGAAGAAATCCTGCGGATCGCCCGCGACTGCGAAGTGCCGATCTACGAAAATGCCGAGTTGGTGAGGCTGCTGGCGCGCATGGAACTGGGGGACAGCATTCCGCAGGAGCTGTATCTGACGATTGCCGAGATTATTGCGTTTGCTTGGAGTCTGAAGGGGAAATTTCCGGCGGGGCAGGACCCGGATGCGCTGATGGTGGAGAAGGATGTGACGGGTCGTGGGGACGACTATTGATCAACACTGAGAAACACTCAACAACGGAGACCAGCAAATACCCCCTCGTACCTATTGAATACCATTACTTACTGCTAACAGAAAACCTGCCTGCGTAAAACATCGACACTTCCTCTGAAAGAAAACCATTTAAAGCAGCTCTCGCAAGCACACCTCACAAACCCGTCGCGAATTTAAATCCATGCCCGGAGCATGCAGAAACATAAAAACGCCTGGCAAACTTACTAATCCAAAGCGAAGCACTTCCAACAACACCCAGGCCAATTACGACGACTTTGTATTTATTCTTCATCTTGCCCTCCACCACTACAAAAACACAGTTTTTTGAGAATTGGCTCGAACACAACTACTAACAGCCCAATGATTACGACCAAAAGAGCCATTACAGTTATTGGAGAAGCAGCTTGCTTGTAAATTATCGTCACCACAAAAAACTGCGTGAGTGGCAATACAAACTGGGACAAGCCCATAGACATTACAGAAAGCCTTTTAGCTGAAAACGAAAACAGCGCTAACGGAATAATAGATACGGCACCACAACTAAAAACAAGAAGCGTGCGCCACAAACCAAAATCATCAGGAATTGCCATGCCGAGATTTGAAAATATAAAAAACAAAGTGCAAAAAAAAGAAAGCACAAGAGACTCTAACAACAAGCCACTAAAAACATTCAAAGATGTCATTTTTTTCAAGCACGAATAAAAACCCCAAGCCAGACCGATACCTAGATAAACTCTTATATCAAGATCATTACTCAACACGAAAAGACTCACCACACTGAGCAGCATCATCAACACGGCCGCGGCTTTGAACACGGTGACTGGCTCTTTGTAAACAACGATACCCATCGCGATACTTAAAATTGGCGCCACCAGATAACCGAGACTACTTTCAAGTACCCGACCATGGACAGATGCCCATATGAACGTCCCCCAGTTGATCGCTATCAGTATGGATGCGACGGCATGTAAAATTAGCAGCCTAATATTAAGTTGAGCAAAAAGCGGCCTTAGCTCCCGACCAGCGTACACGACAAGAAACACCGTCAGCAAAGACAAGTAAACCCTATAACCGAGCAACGCCAACGCACTCAACGACCCAATATACTTCCAAAAAACTGAAGACAACCCCAATAGCACGTTCGCCAATACCCCACTGAGCGCGCCGATAAAAAAATGTCGACCTCTATTTGAAGGCAGCATCCCTCTACCTTTCCC
Source organism: Pseudomonas laurylsulfatiphila (assembly GCF_002934665.1). GTDB lineage: Bacteria > Pseudomonadota > Gammaproteobacteria > Pseudomonadales > Pseudomonadaceae > Aquipseudomonas > Aquipseudomonas laurylsulfatiphila. Next base: position 685,021 of record NZ_NIRS01000004.1, read on the forward strand.
ACAAAGTTATTTCAACTATTTCATACGACCATATTACTTTGCCGTCCTCGTGCATACTGCAATAGGCTTCACCCTTCCTTGTCCAATTCATTACTTCATCCACCAAAAGGTTTTGTATCCGCGCCCATTCTTCTGCCGCCACCCATATGACCAGCGCCCAGAATATAAACTCTTCTCATCCAACTCTTTCCTTTATCGATTACTTTTGAACACCCCTCGCCAACAAAACTTAAAGAATTGCGTTCCAACCTGTCAACGCACAAACGACAAGTCCATTGCCATCAAAATAAACAAGTCGTTAAAACACAGATTAAGATGTAGGAATATTCATACTTCATCCTGTAGGACTTAGTTGACCGCGACGGTCTATTCAGGACTTCTTAAAGTAGGACTTGGATTCCTTGAAAAGGAAAACCTTTGAATCATTCTGCAACACTCAAAGTGACGAATTTTATCTATCAATCGGTTAGTCATCTGGCAAACGGCCCCTACCTTCCCCGCCAAGGGCGACGAAGAACTGGCGGAAGAAATCCTGCGGATTGCCCGCGACTACGAAGTGCCGATCTACGAAAATGCCGAGTTGGTGCGGCTGCTGGCGCGCATGGAACTGGGGGACAGCATTCCGCAGGAGCTGTATCTGACGATTGCCGAGATCATTGCGTTTGCTTGGAGTTTGAAGGGGAAATTTCCGGCGGGGCAGGATCCGGATGCGTTGATGGTGGAGAAGGACATCACTGGACGCGGGGATGATTATTGAGCTTACGCGCCCCTTACGCAGGTGCCGGCTTGCCGGCGAACAAGGCCTTGAATATTGCACCGATCATTTAGCCGCCTTCGCTGGCAAGCCAGCTCCTACAAAACGCAAAAGCTTGAGACTGCGACCAATAATCAATCCATTGATAAGGCCAGCCCCCAGTGCCGACCATGCCGTCATCGGCAACTCATTGGCCATTTCCGGATACATCGCTACCTGATAGCCAAGGTAGTAACGCCATGCAAAGAAGCCCCAATACACCATCAGTACCTTGACTGTACCGCCCAACTCCAACGTTTCTCCCTCGCACTTCACATTCGTGTACGAGTAAAAACGCAATGCGAGTAACCATCCTGCCCATAGCCCGAGTACGTAGGCAGAGAGGGGAATGACTACACCTTGGGAGAGATTCAGCGAAGCCAGAGACAGGGTCACGAATATCACCGGAGTGATCTGCAATGACCTTTTCGACACGTGATTCTTGAAGCAGGCAATGACACCGTAATAAGTCAGGATCAGGAAAACCGCATAAACCCACAGCGGTGTACCGCGCAAAATGTCGATCATAAGCCTCCTTGGCAGTGCGTATTTTGAACAAGATGATCAAACGACTGATGGCGGATCACAAGATAGACGAATCTGAGAAAACTATCGGCGGGAGACTACGACGGCGTAATACCCGTCTGAGGATAGAGAGGACTGCGTCGGATCGCGGGAAAGACTGCTGAAGTTTCGAGGACGCCTTCGCGGGCAAGCTGAACTGGCCTAATGATTTTGGACACTTCAATCGGGCGCTATGATGGCGCTCAAATCTGAGGTGTTTGGATATGCGTAAATCTTATTCCAGTGAGTTCAAACTCAAGGCCGCCAGCATGGTGCTGGACGAGGGTCAGTCAATTCCCGATGTTTGTGCCAGTTTGGATATTGGCCCTACGGCCTTGCGCCGTTGGGTCGACCAGGTTCGCAAAGAACGCTTGGGTTCGACCCCGGTGGGGGCCAAGGCAATCACCGCCGATCAGCGGGAGATTCAGCAGCTCAAAGCGTTGCTCAGGCAAAAAGACCTGGACATTGAAATCCTAAAAAAGGCCAGTGCTCTCCTGCTTTTGGACTCCAAAGATCATTCGCGCTGATCAATGAGCTGGACGAGCAGTACGGCGTTAACAATTGCTGCCGGGCGTTTGGAGTCACCCGCAGCAGCTTTTACGCCTGGCGTCAGCGCCAGGGCAAGGTGAATCCTGAACGGGAGAAACTTAAGGCCGTGCTGGTCAAGCATCATCAGGAGTCCAGAGCGTCCGCAGGGTCTCGCACCCTGTCCAAGGAACTGCAAGCCAAGGGGCATCGTGTCGGGCGACATATGGCTCGTAGCTTGATGCGCGAAGCCGGTGTTGCCAGTCATCAGCGGCGGCGGCACAAGTACAAATCTTCCGGCGTTGAGGCGCTGGTGGCGCCGCATGTGCTCAAGCGCAAGTTTGATGTCACGGCGGTTAACCAAGTGTGGTGCGGCGATGTGACCTACATCAAAGTCGGCACGCGCTGGATGTATTTCGCGGCGGTGCTGGATCTGTTTGCCCGCAGGATCGTGGGCTGGTCGTTTTCGATGATTTCCGATGCCACGCTGACCTGCGAAGCGTTGCGGATGGCGGTCGACCTGCGAGGCCGGCCAAAAGAGGTGCTGTTTCACTCTGACCAAGGCTGCCAATACACCAGTCATAAATTCAGGAAAGAAATGCGCAAACATGGCCTCCTGCAAAGCATGAGTCGCAAAGGTGAGTGCTGGGACAACGCTCCGATGGAGCGTTTCTTTGGAAGCCTCAAGTCAGAGTGGGTACCAGAAGACGGCTACCGCTCGGAACATGAGGCGCGGGTGGATGTGCAGCGTTATGTGATGCGTTACAACAACGTCAGGCTCCATAGCTACAACGACTACCGGTCGCCGGTAGCTATGGAGAAACTGGCGGCATGAAACCGTAACTGGTGTCCAAAATTAGTTGACCAGTTCAGGCTCGCTCCTACAGGTAACTAGTTCTTGTGCACCTTGCTCATCAACTCCGCCTCAGCCTGGGTCAAGCCGCAGGACTGGGTGAGTTCGTCGACGCTGGCGCCCATTCCGACCAATCGTGCTGCCTGGGCAAACGACAGGCTGGTCGGGTCGCGCTGTTCCAGCTGAGCGAGTTTGTCCGGCAGCGGCGCAACGATCGCCCGCAGTTCATGCAGGTCTTCGCCCATGCGCACGTTGCCGTTCTGGTAGTTGTCAACGCGTTTGCCCAGGTCCTTGATGCGCTGGTCGCGCTGCGCATCGCCCTGGGCCTGTTGCGCGGAGATCTGCTTCTGGGCGCGAATGTAGGCCAGAAACATCGCCAGCGTGCCTGCCCAGAACAGGAACAGGACAATGACCGCAACCTCGAGAATCAATCAGATACTCTCCAGTTCCGACCATTCTTCTTCGCTCATCATCTTGTCCAGCTCGACCAGGATGAGCAATTCGTTGTTCTTGTTGCACACGCCTTGAATGAACTTGGCGGACTCTTCGTTACCCACGTTCGGCGCGGTTTCGATTTCCGACTGACGCAGGTAAACCACTTCGGCCACGCTGTCGACCATGATCCCGACAACCTGCTTGTCGGCTTCGATGATGACGATACGGGTGTTGTCGCTGATCTCGGCATTCATCAGGCCGAAGCGCTGACGGGTGTCGATCACGGTGACGACGTTGCCGCGCAGGTTGATGATGCCCAGCACGTAGCTCGGAGCACCCGGGACCGGGGCGATTTCGGTGTAGCGCAGGACTTCCTGGACGCGCATCACGTTGATGCCGTAGGTCTCGTTGTCCAGCTTGAAGGTGACCCATTGCAGGATCGGATCTTCGGAACCTTTTGCCGCCGTTGCCTTGTCATTCATACCCTGACCCCTCAAGAAACCGCCCTGGCGGTGTGTGTTCCGTGCAACGCCATCGAGTGACGTCGCCTGTTGTTTATTTGATGTTTGTCGGTTTGTGGTTCGGTTTGCTGCCGGACATGTGCTTTGCCCCGCCACTGGCGATCAACTCCGCCAATGAGGCGACGTCGAGCAAGGCGCACATGTGTTCAATCACCGTGCCGGCGAGCCATGGCCGCTGCCCCCGGTGACTTCTCCATTTGATTTCATTCGGGTCCAGTCGCAACGAGCGGCTGACCTGATGCACCGCCAGGCCCCATTCATAGCCCTGGACCGAAATCACGTATTGCAGGCCCTGCTTGAAATCGTCGCGGTAACGGTCGGGCATGACCCAACGCGCGGTATCGAGCACCTTGAGGTTGCCGGCCTGGCTCGGCAGGATGCCCAGGAACCATTCCGGCTGGCCGAACAACGGCGTCAGCTCGTGACCGGCCAGGGAATAGATCGATCCCAGGCACACCAGCGGCACCGCGAGGGTCAAGCCGGCGACATCGAACAGCAGGCATTCGAAAGGCTCGGCGGCCCAGGACGGACGACCCTCGGTGTCCACCGGTGGCGGCGTATTGCTCGGCGGTAGATGCACTTCGACGACGGGCGGCACCAGGGTTTGCGGCACTTCGACAGCGACTGGCTGCGCTTCAACAGGTGGCGGTACCAAGGCTTGCAGCAGCGGAGCGATGGTCGAAACGGACGCCATGACCGGCGCCGGGGCCTCGATCACCGGCGCCTTGAACACTGGCGCTACGGATGCCGGCACCGGCGCGGCCGCCGCGGCATCACGGGCCTGCTCTTCGAGCACCGCTGCCTGGAATTCGTCCAGCACCGCTTCGGCGGCGATCTCCTCGGCCACTGCCTCTATCGGCAGCGTCAATTCTTCGGTCACGTCCTGCAGCAAGCTGTCCAGATACGACTGCAGCGCCAGTTGCGGGCGCGATGTGGTCTTCAATGGCCGGTTCATGAACGCTCACCTGTAGGGGCGACGGTGCGACGATTCGACTTGCTCGCGATGAACCTGAGAGCGCCACGGGGTGCCAGGTTTCCCGCGTCATCGTTGACGACCATCGCGAGCAGGCTCGCTCCTACAGGGATCGAGGTCATGTCAGGCTACCTGCGCAACAAGTTGCGCCGCCAGCAGATGCTTGAGCAACGCACGGTAAGCGAGAACGCCACGGCTCTTGCCGTCGAACTGCGAAGGCGTCAGCCCGGCACGGCTGGCATCGCGCAGGCGCGTGTCCACCGGGATATAGCCTTGCCAGATTTCGTCGGGGAATTTGTCGCGCAGCACGCGCAAGGTGCCGAGGGACGCCTGGGTGCGGCGGTCAAACAGGGTCGGCACGATGGTGAATGGCAATGCCTGTTTGCGCGAGCGGTTGATCATCGCCAGGGTGTTGACCATGCGCTCGAGGCCCTTGACCGCCAGGTGTTCGGTCTGCACCGGGATCACCAGTTGCTGGCTCGCCGCCAAGGCATTGACCATCAGCACGCCGAGCAAGGGCGGGCTGTCGATCACGGCGTAATCGAAGTCCTGCCACAGTTGCGCCAGGCTCTTGGCAATCACCAGGCCCAAACCACTCTGCCCTGGCGACTGGCGCTCGAGGGTGGCCAGCGCGGTGCTGGACGGCAACAGGGAAATGCGTTCGTCGCTGGTCGACAGCAACAGTTGCCCCGGCAGGCCTTGCGGCACGTTGCCCTTGTGCAGGAACAGATCGTAGTTGCTGTGTTCCAGGCTGTCGGGATCGTAGCCGAAATAGCTGGTCATGGAGCCGTGGGGGTCGAGATCGACCACGACCACGCGCTTGCCCGCCTCGGCCAGCAACCCGGCTAAAGCGATGGAGGAAGTGGTTTTACCGACACCACCCTTTTGATTGGCGACTGCCCAGACTCTCATTCGGATTGTTCCTCCCGGCCGCACGGATCGACCGAGAAATAGCTCAACGTGTTAATGCGGGTGACGGAGAATTGACGGCGTTCTCTCGTACCGGCGACTTGACCGGGGTCGGTGCAGTTTGTGTGCCAGCACGCTTCAATGCGGCATCCGGTTGCGCATGGGCGGTCCCGGTACCGGTCAGGCTGCGGCGAACATCGAGGTTGCGCGACACCACCAGCACCACGCGACGGTTGCGTGCGCGGCCTTCGGCGGTGGCGTTGTTGGCCACCGGCTGAAATTCGCCGTAGCCCACCGACGCCAGGCGACCGGGGTTCACCCCTTGCATCGCCAGCATGCGCACGATGCTGGCCGAGCGCGCCGAGGACAGCTCCCAGTTGGTCGGATACTGCGCGGTGCGGATCGGTTGATCGTCGGTGAAACCTTCGACATGGATCGGGTTGTCGAACGGCTTCAGGATCGCCGCGACCTTGTCGATGATGTTGAACGCGATATCGCTGGGCATGGCATCGCCGCTGCCGAACAACAGGCTGGAATTGAGCTCGATCTCGACCCACAGTTCATTGCCGCGCACGGTCATCTGGTTGGAGCTGATCAGGTCACCGAACGCCGCGCTGATGTCGTCGGCGATGCTTTTGAGCGGATCGCTGGCGCCGGAGACACCGGCATCGACCTGATCACTGTCCTTGACCAGCGGCTTGGCCGGGGTCACGGTCTTCGGCCGCTCGTCACCGATGGGGATCGGCTTGAGCGCGCGATCGGAATCGGTGAAGACCCCGATCAGGGCTTCGGAAATGACCTTGTACTTGCCTTCGTTGATCGAAGAAATGGAGTACATCACCACGAAAAAGGCGAACAGCAAGGTGATGAAGTCCGCATAGGAAACCAGCCAGCGTTCATGGTTTACATGCTCTTCATGTTGGCGACGGCGAGCCATGAGCTTATTCCCTTAATCCATGAAGCCCTGAAGCTTCAACTCGATGGAGCGAGGGTTTTCACCTTCGGCGATCGACAACAGCCCTTCCAGCAACATTTCGCGATAACGCGACTGGCGCAGCGCGATGGCTTTGAGTTTGGCGGCAATCGGCAGCAGCACCAGGTTGGCACTGGCCACGCCGTAGATGGTGGCGACGAAGGCCACGGCGATGCCGTTACCCAGTTGCGACGGATCACCCAGGTTGCCCATGACGTGAATCAGGCCCATCACCGCACCGATGATGCCGATGGTCGGCGCGTAACCACCCATGCTTTCGAACACTTTGGCCGCTTCGATATCGCGGCTTTCCTGGGTGTAGAAATCCACCTCCAGAATGCTGCGGATCGCTTCCGGCTCGGCGCCGTCGACCAGCAGTTGCAGGCCTTTGCGGGCGTAATTGTCAGGCTCGGCGTCGGCGATACCTTCAAGACCCAGCAGGCCTTCCTTGCGGGCGGTCAGGCTCCAGTTCACCACGCGATCGATGCCACCGGCAAGGTCGACCCGAGGCGGGAACAGGATCCAGGCGAGGATCTGCATGGCGCGCTTGAAGGCGCTCATCGGTGATTGCAGCAGCGCCGCACCGATGGTGCCGCCGAGCACGATCAACGCTGCCGGACCGTTGGCCAGGGCGCCCAGGTGACCGCCTTCAAGGTAATTGCCGCCGATGATGGCGACAAAGGCCATGATGATGCCGATCAGGCTTAGAACATCCATCAGATGCACGCCTCGACCAAGTGCTTGCCGATGTCGTCGAGGCTGTACACCGCGTCGGCGAGTTCAGCTTTTACAATGGCCATCGGCATGCCGTAGATCACGCAACTGGCTTCGTCCTGCGCCCAGATCGAACTGCCGCCCTGCTTGAGCAGCCGAGCGCCTTCACGGCCATCGGCGCCCATGCCGGTCAGGACGACCGCCAGAACTTTGTCACCGTAGGACTTGGCGGCCGAACCGAAGGTGATGTCCACGCACGGCTTGTAATTGAGGCGTTCGTCACCCGGGAGGATTTTCACCGCGCCGCGACCGTCGATCATCATCTGCTTGCCACCCGGCGCCAGCAGCGCCAGGCCCGGACGCAGGATGTCGCCATCCTCGGCTTCCTTGACACTGATGCGGCAGAGCTTGTCCAGGCGCTCGGCGAAGGCCTTGGTGAAGGCGGCCGGCATGTGTTGAACCAGCACGATCGGGGCCGGGAAATTGGCTGGCAATTGGGTCAAGACCCGCTGCAGGGCGACCGGACCGCCGGTGGACGTACCGATGGCCACCAGTTTGTAGTTTTTGCGTTTTGGCGCGGGCGACGACGTAGCGGGTGCATGTGTACGCGTCGGGATCGGTGCCGGTGCCGGACGCGCGGGTGCGCTGCTGGCAAAACTGCCCACGCTGGAAGGCGCAGGCGTCGGCGCTGGCGCAGCGGCAGGCGTCGGAGCGCTGAAGTGACTGACACGACGATTACTGCGCGAGATGCTGAGAATCTTCTCGCACAGCAGCTGTTTGACCTTCTCGGGGTTGCGCGAGATGTCTTCGAAATTCTTCGGCAGGAAATCCACCGCACCGGCATCCAGCGCATCGAGGGTGACCCGGGCGCCTTCATGGGTCAGCGAGGAGAACATCAGGACCGGGGTCGGGCAGCGTTGCATGATGTGCCGTACGGCCGTGATGCCGTCCATCATCGGCATCTCGTAATCCATGGTGATCACGTCGGGCTTGAGGGCCAGCGCCTGATCGATCGCCTCTTTGCCGTTGGTCGCCGTGCCGACGACCTGGATATTCGAATCCGCTGAAAGAATTTCCGAGACGCGGCGGCGGAAAAACCCCGAATCGTCCACCACCAGGACTTTGACTGCCATAAACACTCCATTAGATGGAGCGAGGCCAGGCGCCCCGCTCCACCAGAATCAAATACGCCGTGTGGCGTAACGCTTGAGCATGCTCGGAACATCGAGAATCAGCGCGATGCGGCCGTCACCGGTGATGGTGGCGCCGGACATGCCCGGAGTTCCCTGGAGCATTTTGCCCAATGGCTTGATAACCACTTCTTCCTGGCCCACCAGTTGATCGACGACAAAGCCGATCCGCTGCGTGCCCACCGAAAGGATCACCACATGGCCCTCGCGCTGCTCTTCGTGAGCGGCGGAGCTGACCAGCCAGCGTTTGAGGTAGAACAATGGCAGCGCCTTGTCCCGCACGATCACCACTTCCTGGCCGTCCACGACGTTGGTGGTCGACAGGTCGAGGTGGAAGATTTCGTTGACGTTCACCAGCGGGAACGCAAACGCCTGGTTACCGAGCATGACCATCAGCGTCGGCATGATCGCCAGGGTCAGCGGCACCTTGATGACGATCTTCGAACCCTGGCCCTTGGCCGAGTAGATGTTGATCGAACCATTGAGCTGGGAAATCTTGGTTTTCACCACGTCCATGCCCACGCCGCGACCCGACACGTCGGAGATCTCGGTCTTGGTCGAGAAACCCGGGGCGAAGATCAGGTTGTAGCACTCGGTGTCGCTCAGTCGATCGGCCGCATCCTTGTCCATCACGCCGCGTTTCACCGCGATGGAACGCAGGACATTCGGGTCCATGCCTTTACCGTCATCGGAGATCGACAGCAGGATGTGATCGCCTTCCTGCTCGGCCGCCAGGATCACCTTGCCGCCACGGGCCTTACCCGAGGCTTCGCGCTCTTCCGGCGACTCGATGCCGTGGTCGACCGCGTTGCGCACCAAGTGGACCAGCGGGTCGGCCAGGGCCTCGACGAGGTTCTTGTCGAGGTCGGTTTCTTCGCCGACCAGTTCCAGGTTGATCTCTTTCTTGAGCTGGCGAGCCAGGTCGCGAACCAGGCGCGGGAAGCGCCCGAAGACTTTCTTGATCGGTTGCATCCGGGTCTTCATGACCGCGGTTTGCAGGTCGGCGGTGACCACGTCGAGGTTCGACACGGCCTTGGACATGGCTTCGTCGCCACTGTTGAGACCCAGGCGGACCAGGCGGTTACGCACCAGCACCAGCTCGCCGACCATGTTCATGATCTCGTCCAGGCGCGCGGTATCGACGCGTACGGTGGTCTCGGCTTCGCTCGCCGGTTTTTCCGCCGGCGGCGCGGCCGGGGCGCGGGCGGCAGCCGGTGCAGCGGCTGCCGGGGCTTCGGCTTTTGGCTCGGGGGCCTTGGCCACAGGTTTCGGCGCCGCCTTGGCTGCCGGTGCCGGTGTCGCAACCGCAGCGTTCGAACCGTTGGCCGCTGTCGCGGTGCCGACCTCGCTGAACTTGCCTTTGCCGTGCAATTCGTCGAGCAGCGCTTCGAACTCGTGATCGGAAATCAGATCGCTGCCAGCCGCCGCCGCGCTTGGGGCCGCAGGTGCAGGCACCGACGCAATGGCCGACTCCAGGGCCTCGACAGCAAAGTTGCCCTTGCCATGCAACTGGTCGAGCAGTGCTTCAAATTCGTCGTCAGTAATATCGGAACTGTCGCCCGGCGCTTTCGGTGCTTCTGGCGCAGCCGGAGCCTGCGCAATCGCATCGACGGCAAACTGGCCTTTACCGTGTAACTGATCGAGCAACGACTCGAACTCGGCATCGGTGATTTCGTCGCTTGCAGGTGCATCGCTTGCAGGTGCGTGGGCAACCGCCGGCGCCTCGGCCTGTGCCTTGACGGCATTGAGCGAGTCCAGCAATTGCTCGAATTCGTTATCGGTAATATCGCCTGAATCGACTTCGGCCACCGGCGCTTCAACCTCGACGGCAACAGGCGCAGCAACCCCTTCGTCAGCCGATTGCGGCTCGGCCAGACGAGCCAGCGCCGCCAGCAGCTCAGGTGTCGCCGCCGTGATCGGGCTGCGCTCGCGGACTTCGCTGAACATGCTGTTCACCGCGTCCAGCGCTTCGAGAACCACGTCCATCAGTTCCGAATCGACGCGACGCTCACCCTTGCGCAGAATGTCGAACACGTTCTCGGCGATGTGGCAGCACTCCACCAGCTCGTTGAGCTGGAGGAAGCCGGCGCCCCCTTTTACAGTGTGAAAACCGCGAAAAATTGCATTGAGCAAATCCGCATCATCCGGACGGCTTTCCAGCTCGACCAGTTGCTCGGACAGTTGCTCTAGAATCTCGCCGGCCTCAACCAGGAAATCCTGAAGGATCTCTTCATCGGCGCCGAAGCTCATCAGGGGGGGTGCTCCTAAAGGTCTAAAAACCCAAAAAACCTAAAACTCTAAAATCCCAGGCTGGATAGCAAATCGTCCACATCGTCCTGACCGGACACAACGTCTTCTCTTTTATCGGCATGAATCTGCGGACCTTCACCCTGAGAGAGATGTTTTTGTGGATCTTTTTCAGCAAGCATCGCTTCACGGTCATGCTCGATGCCCGCAAAGCGGTCCACCTGACTGGCCATCAACACGAGCTTGAGCAGGTTGCTTTCGACTTCGGTGACCAACTGGGTCACACGCTTGATCACTTGCCCCGTGAGGTCCTGATAATCCTGGGCGAGCAGGATGTCGTTGAGGTTGCCCGACACCGCGCGATTGTCCGTGCCGCTGCGCACAAGGAAACCGTCGACCCGCCGGGCCAGTTCACGAAACTCTTCAGCGCCGACTTCACGACGCATGAAGCGCCCCCAGTCCGTACTCAAGGCCTGGGCTTCATCCGCCAGGCTGTTGACCAGCGGCGTGGCATTCTCCACCAGATCCATGGTGCGGTTGGCCGCGGCCTCGGTCAGTTTGACCACATAACCGAGACGCTCAGTGGCGTCGGTGATCTGCGACACTTCTTCGGCTTGCGGCATGTGCGGGTCAATCTGGAAATTGACGATCGCGCTATGCAGTTCGCGTGTGAGCTTGCCCACTTCCTGATACAGGCCGCGGTCACGGGTCTGGTTGAGCTCATGGATCAATTGCACCGCGTCGCCGAACTTGCCTTTTTCAAGGCTCTCGACCAATTCGACGGCGTGTTTTTTCAGGGTCGACTCAAAATCGCCCAATGAAGTTTCGTTATTGCCCATAGCTCCCCCGTGGCGCAGTCATCAACCAATGCGTTCGAAAATCTTCTCGATTTTTTCTTTCAACGCCTGGGCCGTGAAGGGTTTGACCACATAGCCGTTAACGCCGGCCTGGGCCGCTTCGATGATCTGCTCACGCTTGGCTTCAGCGGTCACCATCAGCACCGGCAGGTGCTTGAGCTTTTCATCGGCACGCACGTGGCGCAGCAGATCGATACCGGTCATGCCCGGCATGTTCCAGTCCGTTACCAGAAAGTCGATGCTTCCGCTGTTGAGCACCGGAATGGCGGTAGTGCCATCGTCGGCCTCGACGGTGTTGGTGAACCCAAGGTCACGCAGCAGGTTCTTGATGATCCGCCGCATCGTTGAGAAGTCATCAACGATGAGGATTTTCATGTTCTTGTCCAATTCGACCTCCAAGCAGTCTTAAACGCGTCCAGCACCTGGACGCGCCATTTCAATCAATCCGGCAAAGCACTCAATGACTGTCTGGAGCACAACAGACCGGGACCGGCGCAGTTCAACACCACACCAGCCTCGTTCGCAGTGTCCCCCACACTGCCTTCAGCGCGCTCGCCACTCCCCCAAACGCCCCCGCAAGCGGGCCGCGCACTGGCTGTGTAACTGGCTGACCCGCGATTCGCTGACCCCCAGGACCTCACCGATTTCCTTGAGGTTCAACTCTTCGTCGTAGTACAGCGCCAACACCAGTCGCTCACGCTCCGGCAAATTGGCAATCGCATCCGCCAGCGCAGCCTGGAAGCGTTCATCTTCCAGATCGCGTGACGGCTCGGTATGAGCACTCGCGCCATCCTCGTGCAGCCCTTCGTGTTCGCCGTCCTGCAACAGATCGTCGAAACTGAATAACCGGCTGCCCAGGGTGTCGTTCAAAATTCCGTAGTAATCGTCGAGACTCAATTGGAGTTCGGCCGCAACTTCGTGATCTTTAGCGTCACGGCCGGTTTTCGCTTCAATCGAGCGAATGGCGTCGCTGACCATGCGCGTATTGCGGTGAACCGAACGTGGCGCCCAGTCCCCCTTGCGCACTTCATCGAGCATGGCGCCGCGGATTCGAATGCCCGCGTACGTCTCGAAACTGGCGCCTTTGCTGGCGTCATATTTGGTCGATACCTCAAGCAGGCCGATCATCCCGGCCTGGATCAGGTCTTCGACCTGGACACTGGCCGGCAAACGCGCCAGCAAGTGGTAAGCAATGCGTTTAACCAGCGGCGCGTAACGCTCGATCAGTTCGTACTGCGCATCACGAGCCGATTTTTTGTAGAGGTTGTAACCGCTGGCTGTCATAGCACAGGTCCTGCTGTTTGCTGCACGAGGCGCTCGACGAAAAACTCCAGGTGCCCGCGCGGGTTGGCAGGCAGCGGCCAGGTATCGACCTTCTGCGCAATGGCCTTGAACGCCAGCGAGCACTTGGAACGCGGGAAGGCCTCGTAGACGGCGCGCTGCTTCTGTACAGCCTTGCGCACGCTTTCGTCGTAGGGCACCGCGCCGACGTATTGTAGGGCGACGTCGAGGAAGCGATCCGTGACCTTGGTCAACTTGGCGAACAGGTTGCGCCCTTCCTGCGGGCTCTGGGCCATGTTGGCCAGGACGCGGAAGCGGTTCATGCCGTAGTCGCGATTGAGCAACTTGATCAAGGCGTAGGCATCGGTAATCGAGGTCGGCTCGTCGCACACCACCAGCAGCACTTCCTGGGCTGCACGAACGAAGCTGACGACCGACTCACCAATGCCTGCAGCGGTGTCGATCACCAATACGTCGAGGTTGTCGCCGATATCACTGAAGGCCTGGATCAGGCCTGCGTGTTGCGCCGGGCTCAGATGCACCATGCTCTGTGTGCCGGATGCGGCCGGAACGATTCGGATGCCGCCTGGCCCCTGCAGCAGTACATCGCGCAGTTCGCAGCGGCCCTCGATCACGTCGGCCAGGGTACGTTTGGGTGTCAGCCCCAGCAGAACGTCGACGTTCGCCAGTCCCAGGTCGGCGTCCAGCAGCATGACGCGCCGGCCAAGCTCAGCCAAAGCCAGGGACAAGTTCACTGACACGTTAGTTTTCCCGACGCCACCTTTGCCGCCGGTCACCGCGATCACCTGTACGGGATGCATGCTGCCCATGTTATTTCTTTACCTTGTCTTGCATAGACGGAGGCCACATTACTGGCTGCGCGTTCACAAACGGAACAATGCATGGCAGACCATCGATGTAGGTACAAAAACGATTCATTATTACCTTAGCCGACCTGCTTGGTCGGGCTGTGGTAGATGTCAGCGAACATGTCAGCCATGGCTTCTTCGCTGGGTTCTTCCTGCATTTGCACGCTGACGGCGCGGCTGACCAACTGATGACGGCGCGGCAGATGGAGATCATCCGGAATCCGCGGGCCATCGGTCAGGTACGCCACTGGCAGCTCATGACTGATGGCCAGGCTCAACACCTCGCCCAGGCTTGCCGTTTCATCCAGTTTAGTCAGGATGCAGCCGGCGAGCCCGCAACGCTTGTAACTGTGATAAGCGGCGGTTAGAACCTGTTTCTGGCTGGTGGTTGCCAGCACCAGATAATTTTTTGAGCGGATGCCACGACCGGCCAGGCTTTCGAGCTGCATGCGCAGGGCCGGGTCGCTGGCCTGCAGGCCGGCGGTATCGATCAGCACCACGCGCTTGCGCAGCAATGGGTCCAGCGCCTGCACCAGGGACTGGCCCGGATCGACGTGGGTCACCGGCACATTGAGAATGCGCCCCAGGGTCTTGAGCTGTTCCTGGGCACCGATGCGGAAGCTGTCCATGCTCACCAGCGCAATGTTCTGCGCGCCGTACTTGAGCACATAACGGGCAGCCAGCTTGGCCAGGGTCGTGGTCTTGCCCATGCCGGCAGGGCCGACCATGGCGATGACTCCACCCTCTTCCAGCGGTTCGACTTCCGGGGTAACGATCATGCGCGCCAGGTGCGCCAGCAGCATGCGCCAGGCCTGACGAGGCTCCTGGATTTCGGTTATCAGTGCCAGCAGGTCGCGCGACAGCGGGCCGGACAGGCCAATGCGTTGCAGGCGACGCCAGAGGTTGGCCTGGTCCGGACGGCTGCCTTGCAGCTGGTTCCAGGCCAGGGACCCGAGTTGTACTTCCATGAGTTCGCGCAGGCTGTTGAGCTCGAAGCGCATCGAGTCGAAAGCACGCGGGTCCACGCCACCGGACGCAGGCGCAGCAGCCGGTGCGGGGCGACGGGGTTCGGCGTAGGTCGGTTCGATCAGCGGCTCGGCGGCGGTCAACGGCAGGCCGGCGAACAACTGGCGGTTGGTCGCATTGTCGCTCTCGCCATCGCTGCGCAGGCTCAATTCGGCCTGGGCGGTGACGATCCGCGACTGAGTCTTGCGCAGCTCGTCTTCGAGCTCCATGTTCGGAACACGCGGTGCCAGCGCCGACAACTTGTAATCCAGCGCAGCCGTCAGTTCGACGCCCCCGGCAATCCGGCGGTTGCCGATAATGGCTGCATCAGCGCCCAGCTCATCGCGAACCAGCTTCATGGCCTGACGCATATCGGCGGCGAAAAAACGCTTAACTTGCATAAACCACTACCTCAGCCGTTGGGCCCTACTGTCGCAACGATGGTCACTTGCTTGTTGTCAGGGATTTCCTGGTAAGACAACACGTGCAAACCCGGGACTGCGAGCCGACCGAATCGCGAGAGCATCGCGCGAACCGGACCGGCCACCAGCAGAATCACCGGTTGACCTTGCATCTCCTGGCGCTGCGCCGCGTCGATCAGCGAGCGCTGCAGTTTCTCAGCCATGCTTGGCTCCAGCAGAACGCCCTCTTCCGAGCCTTGTCCTGCCTTTTGCAGACTATTGAGCAATATCTGTTCCAACCTTGGCTCCAGCGTGATAACTGGCAGCTCCGACTCAGTCCCTACAATGCTTTGGACGATTGCACGGGAGACGCCAACCCGCACGGCAGCCACCAGCGCGGCGGTATCTTGACTCTTGGCGGCATTGTTGGCGATGGCCTCGGCAATGCTGCGGATATCGCGAACAGGTACTTGCTCGGCCAACAGCGCTTGCAACACCTTGAGCAGTTGCGACAGCGAAACCACGCCCGGCACCAGCTCTTCCGCCAGTTTCGGCGAGCTTTTGGCCAGCAATTGCATGAGTTGCTGCACTTCTTCGTGACCGATCAGTTCACTGGAATGCTTGTAGAGTATCTGGTTCAAGTGGGTGGCCACCACTGTGCTGGCATCGACCACCGTGTAACCGAGGGACTGCGCCTGGGCACGCTGGCTGATTTCGATCCAGACCGCCTCCAGGCCGAAAGCCGGATCTTTGGCGGTAATGCCGTTGAGCGTACCGTAGACCTGCCCTGGGTTGATCGCCAGCTCGCGATCCGGGTAAATCTCCGCCTCCGCCAGGATCACCCCCATCAGGGTCAGGCGATAGGCACTCGGCGCCAGGTCGAGGTTGTCACGGATATGCACGGTCGGCATCAGGAAGCCCAGATCCTGAGACAGCTTCTTGCGCACACCCTTGATCCGCGCCAGCAACTGACCGCCCTGGTTGCGGTCCACCAGCGGAATCAGGCGATAGCCCACTTCCAGGCCGATCATGTCGATGGGCGTCACGTCATCCCAGCCAAGCTCCTTGGTTTCCTGGGCCCGGGCTGGCGACGGCAGCAGCTCCTGCTGGCGCTTGACCTCTTGCAGGGCCTGCACCTTGACGAGGTTTTGCTTTCTCCAGAACAGGTACGCACCACCCGCCGCCAGTGCAGCCATGGTCAGGAAGGAAAAATGCGGCATGCCGGGCACCAGACCCATCACCGCCATCAGGCCGGCCGAAACGGCCAAGGCTTTAGGCGAGGCGAACATCTGGCGATTGATTTGCTTGCCCATGTCTTCCGAACCGGAAGCACGGGTCACCATGATCGCCGCTGCTGTCGATAACAACAGTGATGGCAATTGCGCCACCAAACCGTCACCGATGGTCAACAGCGCGTACACCTTGCCGGCGTCGGCAAAGGTCATGTTGTGCTGGAAGATACCGACCGCCATGCCGCCGATCAGGTTGATGAACAGGATCAACAGGCCGGCAATCGCGTCACCACGGACGAATTTGCTGGCACCGTCCATGGAACCGTAGAACTCGGCTTCCTGGGCGACTTCCGAGCGGCGGGCCTTGGCCTGGGCCTGATCGATCAGGCCGGCGTTGAGGTCGGCGTCGATCGCCATTTGCTTGCCGGGCATCGCATCGAGGGTGAAACGCGCGCTCACCTCGGAAATCCGCCCCGCACCCTTGGTCACCACGACGAAGTTGATGATCATCAGGATCGCGAAGACCACGATACCCACTACGTAGTTACCGCCGATCACCACCTCGCCGAACGCCTGGATCACCTTGCCGGCGGCCGCGTGACCGTCCTGGCCGTGGAGCATCACCACCCGCGTGGAGGCCACGTTCAATGCCAGGCGCAACAGCGTCGCCACCAGCAGGATGGTCGGAAACACCGCGAAATCCAGCGGGCGCAAGGCGTAGACGCACACCAGCAGCACGACGATGGACAGGGCAATGTTGAAGGTGAAGAACACGTCGAGCAGGAACGGCGGCACCGGCAACATCATCATCGCCAGCATGACCAGCAGCAACAGCGGCACGCCCAGATTGCCTCGACTGAGGTCGGCAATGTTGCTGCGGGCACTGTTGATTAACTGAGAGCGATCCACCGGTTTTCCCCGTTCCTTTAAAGCAAACTTTTGACGCCTGAAGCAGGCGCAGGGCGGCTACTGCAAGAAGCTTTCCAACTTTTGCAAAGGCTTGGAATAGAGGTTTTCGCTGGTAAAAAAGATCGCAGCCTTCGGCAGCTCCTACAGGAGATCGGCCTGAACCTGCAGGAGCTGCCGAAGGCTGCGATCAGGCACAGGGCGGCTACGGCAAGAAGCTTTCCAACTTTTGCAAAGGCCTGGAATAGAGGTTTTCGCT
Source organism: Pseudomonas laurylsulfatiphila (assembly GCF_002934665.1). Lineage (GTDB taxonomy): Bacteria > Pseudomonadota > Gammaproteobacteria > Pseudomonadales > Pseudomonadaceae > Aquipseudomonas > Aquipseudomonas laurylsulfatiphila. Next base: position 702,528 of record NZ_NIRS01000004.1, read on the forward strand.
GGTAAAAAAGATCGCAGCCTTCGGCAGCTCCTACAGGAGATCGGTGTGGACCTGTAGGAGCTGCCGAAGGCTGCGATCTTTTGATTCTCAAGAATCGCGGCGCAAATCCGGTGGAATCGGCAGGTCATCCTTGAGCGGATCAGGCCGCTTGCCCTTGCCCGCCCGGTACTGTCGAATCTGATAGACGTAGGCCAGTACCTGCGCAACCGCCAGATAGAGCCCGCCGGGGATTTCCTGCTCCAATTCGGTGGAGTAATAAATCGAACGCGCCAGCGCCGGCGACTCCAGCAACAGGATCTCGTTGGCCGCGGCGATCTCGCGGATCTTCAGGGCCAGGAAGTCACTGCCCTTGGCCAGCAACACCGGCGCATTGCCCTTCTCCGGATCGTACTTGAGCGCCACGGCGTAGTGGGTCGGGTTGGTGATGACCACATCCGCCTCGGGAATCGCCGCCATCATCCGCCGCTGGGACATCTCACGCTGCAGCTGTCGAATCCGCTGCTTGACCTCCGGCCGTCCTTCCTGATCCTTGTGCTCGTCACGCACTTCCTGCTTGGTCATCTTCAGTTTCTTGATGCTTTCCCACAGCTGTATCGGCACATCCACGGCGGCGATAATGACCAGCCCGCAGGCCATCCACAGCGTGCTCCAGCCAACCACTTGCAGGCTGTGGGTGATTGCCCGGTCCAGTGGCTCATGAGCGATACGCAACAGATCGTCGATATCCGCCGACAACACCACAAGGGCCACGAACAGGACGATGAAGAACTTCGCCAGCGCCTTGAGCAGTTCGGCCACAGCCTTGCCCGAGAACATGCGCTTGAGGCCGGCACCAGGGTTCATACGGCTGAACTTCGGCGCCATGGTGCCGGCGGAGAACAGCCAGCCGCCGAGGGAGATCGGCCCGATCAACGCCGCCAGGAGCAAGGTGATCATCACCGGCTGAATCGCCAGCAAGGCAATCTGTCCCGAGTGCAGCAGATAGGTTCCCATCGCACGCTGATCCAGCACCACGTCGCGCGACAGGGAAAAGTTCAGGCGCATCAGGTCCATCATCTCCTGGGCAAGTGCCCCACCGAAGACCAGCAGCGCACCGGCACCGGCGAGCATGATCGCCAGGGTGTTGAGCTCCTTGGAGCGGGCAATCTCACCCTTTTCACGGGCGTCCTTTTTCTTTTTATCCGTGGGGTCTTCTGTTTTGTCCTGACCGCTTTCGCTCTCAGCCATGACTCAGCGCGCCTTTGCCAGTTCGCGTAAAAACTGCAGGGCCTCGGTGGCCAGCGGTTGATACTGATTAACGATGTCCGCCAGCCCGACCCAGACGATGAACAGCCCGAGCACCAGGGTCAGGGGGAAGCCGATGGAGAAGATGTTCAACTGCGGTGCGGCGCGGGTCATCACGCCAAACGCGATGTTGACCACCAGCAGCGCGGTGATCGCCGGCAGCACCAGCAACAGCGCCGCGCCGAGCACCCAGCCGAGTTTGCCGGCCAGCTCCCAGAAATGATTGACCATCAAGCCGCTGCCGACAGGCAGCGTAGTGAAGCTTTCGGTGAGCACCTCGAACACCACCAGATGACCGTTCATGGCCAGGAACATCAGTGTCACCAGCATGGTGAAAAACTGCCCGATCACCGCCACCGACACACCGTTGGTAGGGTCAACCATCGAGGCAAAGCCCATGCCCATCTGGATCGCGACAATCTGCCCCGCCACCACGAAAGCCTGGAAAAACAGCAGCAGGGAGAAGCCCAGTATCGCGCCGACAAGGATCTGCTCGGCAATCAGCAGCAGCGCGCTCAAATCCAGCGCGTTCACTGGCGGCATCGGTGGCAGCCCCGGCGCGATGACCACGGTGATGGCAAGGGCGAAATACAGTCGGATGCGCCGGGGTACCAGGGAGGTGCCGAACACCGGCATGACCATCAGCAAGGTACCGATGCGGAACAGCGGCAACATGAACGTCGCGACCCAAGTGCTGATCTGGGTATCCGTCAACTGCAGCAGCGATGACATGGCTTAGCCGATGACCTGCGGAATACTGCCGTACAGCTGCTGGATGTATTCCATGAAGGTCTGCACCAGCCACGGGCCGGCGACGATCAGCGTCACCAGCATCACCAACAGACGCGGCAGGAAACTGAGAGTCTGTTCGTTGATCTGGGTGGCCGCCTGGAACATGGCCACCAACAGCCCCACCAGCAAACTTGGAATCACCAGCACGGCCACCATCAACGTGGTCAGCCACAGCGCTTCACGAAAGATGTCGACCGCAACTTCCGGCGTCATGGCGAGACACCGCCGAAGCTGCTGGCCAAGGTGCCGATGATCAATGCCCAGCCATCCACCAGCACGAACAACATGATCTTGAACGGCAGGGAAATGATCAGCGGCGAGAGCATCATCATACCCATGGCCATCAGCACACTGGCCACGACCAGGTCGATGATCAGGAACGGAATGAAGATCATGAAGCCGATCTGGAACGCCGTTTTCAGTTCGGAAGTCACGAAGGCCGGCACCAGGATGGTCAACGGCGCCTGATCCGGTGTCGCGATGTCAGTGCGCTTGGACAGGCGCATGAACAGCTCCAGGTCGCTGGTGCGGGTCTGGGCGAGCATGAAATCCTTGATCGGCACCTGCGCCTTGGCGACCGCATCCTGGGCCGTCAGTTTTTCCGCCAGATACGGTTGCAAGGCATCCTGGTTCACCCGATCGAACACCGGCGCCATGATGAACAGGGTCAGGAACAGCGCCATGCCGGTGAGGATCTGGTTCGACGGCGTCTGCTGCAGGCCCAGCGCCTGGCGCAGGATCGAGAAGACAATGATGATCCGGGTGAAGCTGGTCATCAGCATGACAAACGCCGGGATAAAACTCAGCGCGGTCATGATCAGCAGGATTTGCAGGCTGACCGAGTATTCCTGCGCACCCTGCGCATTGGTGCCCAGGGTGATGGCCGGGATCGACAGCGGATCGGCGGCGAATGCCAGCGGCGCGGCCAGCATCAGGGCCAGCGTCAAGACGATGCGTAGCGCACCCATTACTTCTTATCCTTCTGATCTTTACCCAGCATCTCCAGCAGGCGCTGCGCAAACTCCGGCGTCGGCTTCTCGGTGCTCGGCACCTGCACCGGCTCCTTGAGGACGTGCAGCGCAGTGATGCTGCCAGGGCTCAGGCCGAGCAGAATCTGCTCATTGCCGACCTGCACCAGCATCAGACGGTCGCGAGGCCCCAGCGCGCGGGAGCCGACAATCTCGATCACCTGTCCCTTGCCGGCCGGACCGGCCTGCTGGACCCGACGCAGCAACCAGGCGAGGAGAAAGATCAGCCCGAGCACCAGCAGCAGGCCGAACACCAGTTGCGTCAACTGGCCACCCACCCCGCTGCTCACCGCCGGCGCGGCAGCCGTGGCCGCCGTTGCAACCGGTTCGGCCGCCAGCACGCTGAACGACATGGTCAGCGCGCCCCCCAGCACAGCCCCGAGAAACTTTTTCACTCAGCGCAGCTTCTTGATGCGTTCGCTTGGGCTGATCACGTCCGTCAGGCGGATGCCGAACTTCTCGTTGACCACCACCACTTCGCCGTGGGCGATGAGCGTGCCGTTGACCAGCACGTCCAGCGGCTCGCCGGCCAGGCGATCCAGCTCGATCACCGAACCCTGGTTCAGTTGCAGCAGGTTGCGGATGTTGATGTCGGTGCTGCCCACTTCCATGGAAATCGACACTGGGATATCGAGGATCACGTCCAGGTTCGGGCCTTCGAGGCTCACCGGATCGTTGTTTTTCGGCACGCTGCCGAACTCTTCCATTGGCAGGCGGTTGGACGCGGAGTTGCCGGAATCGGCGGCGAGCAATGCGTCGATGTCGGCCTGCCCGGCATCACCGGTTTCTTCCAGGGCCGCGGCCCACTCATCGGCCAGGGCCTGGTCGTCTTGCGTGTTCATAGTGTCAGTGTCCTCGGCGAGCAAAAGTTCAGAATTCGGTTAATCGCGAATGGGGTAGGAGCGCCGGTCAACGGCGCTCGATCGGCTCGATCACTTGCAACGCCAGGTTGCCCTTGTGCGAACCCATCTTGACCTTGAAGGCCGGCACGCCGTTGGCGCGCATGATCATTTCTTCCGGCATGTCGACCGGAATCACATCCCCCGGCTGCATGTGCAGGATGTCGCGCAGGCGCAGTTGACGACGGGCCACCGTCGCACCGATCGGCACGTCGACGTCGAGCACGTCCTGGCGCAGGGCGTTGACCCAGCGCTCGTCCTGGTCGTCGAGGTCCGACTGGAAGCCGGCGTCGAGCATCTCGCGCACCGGCTCGATCATCGAGTACGGCATGGTCACGTGCAGGTCGCCGCCACCACCATCGAGTTCGATGTGGAAGGTCGACACCACAATGGCTTCGCTCGGGCCGACGATGTTGGCCATGGCCGGGTTCACTTCGGAGTTGATGTACTCGAAGTTGACTTCCATAATCGCCTGCCAGGCTTCCTTCAGGTCGACGAACGCCTGTTCCAGCACCATGCGTACCACACGCAGTTCGGTCGGGGTGAATTCACGCCCTTCGATCTTGGCGTGCCGGCCGTCGCCACCGAAGAAGTTGTCCACCAGCTTGAACACCAGCTTGGCGTCGAGAATGAACAACGCGGTGCCACGCAAGGGTTTGATCTTGACCAGGTTGAGACTGGTCGGCACGTACAGCGAGTGCACGTATTCACCAAACTTCATCACCTGCACGCCGCCGACCGCCACGTCTGCTGAACGACGCAGCATGTTGAACATACTGATGCGGGTATAGCGGGCGAAACGCTCGTTGATCATTTCCAGGGTCGGCATGCGTCCACGGACGATGCGATCCTGGCTGGTCAGGTCGTAGCTTTTGACGGTGCCGGGTTCGGCAGCGTTTTCGGTCTGTACCAGACCATCGTCGACGCCATGCAGCAGCGCGTCGATCTCATCCTGGGACAGCAGGTCCTGCACGGCCATGTCGTGTTCCTACTGCAGTACGAAATTAGTGAAAAGCAACTGTTCGACCACCACTTTGCCGAGCTCTTTCTGCGCCACTTCCTGGACGCTGGCGGTGGCCTTCTGACGCAGCATTTCCTGACCGACCGGCGACGCGAGGGTTGCAAAGTCCTGCCCGGAGAACAGCATGACCAGGTTGTTGCGGATCACCGGCATATGGACCTTGAGTGCATCCACATCTGCCTGGTTGCGGCCGAGCATGGTGATGCTCACCTGCATATAGCGCTGGCGGCCGTTCTGGTTGAAGTTGGCCACGAAAGCCGGCGCCATCGACTCGAAAATCGCCGGCTGTTTGCCGACGGGAGCGGTTTGCGCTACGTCGGCGGCAGGCTTGCTCTGAGCGCTGTGCATGAAGTACCAGGTCGCGCCCACGGACACACCGATCGCCAGCAGCAGGGCCACCACGATCAGGATGATCAGCTTGAGTTTGCCTTTCGATGCGGGGTCTTTTACTGCTGCGTCGCTCTTCGCCATGCCAATAATCCGTCACTATTCGGGGTTTCACAGTCGCACGGCAAGGCAAGAGCAAGTGTTATGCCAGAACGGCTGGAGGAGAAATGGGCTGCGGCTGGCTGAAGCCGGAAATCAAAAGATCGCAGCCTTCGGCAGCTCCTACAGGATGTACACATTCCAATGTAGGAGCTGCCGAAGGCTGCGATCTTTCAGAGGGCGCCGCAAATGATCAGGCGTAATAATCGACTGCGCTTGAACCAATAACGCTGGTCACGCTGGTCGCCACCTCAGCGACGCCCGCGGTCAGGTCGTCATCCATTGAATCGACGCGGCCGCCGCTGGCGCTGGTCCGTCCGGTCTGGCTTTGCCGGGCTTGTTCCTGCCCTTGTTGCGAACCACGGGACTGGTCCGAAACGTTGACATCGACCTGCCCCATGCCCTGCTGCGCAAACATGTCGCGCAAGCGATGGACCTGGCTATCCAGCGCCTCACGGACGCCCGGATGCGCACTCATGAACGTGACCTGGGTCTGCTGATCGGGAACCATGTTCACCCGAATGTCCAGACGCCCCAGCTCAGCGGGCTGCAACTGGATGTCCGCGGCCTTGAGGTTGGCACTGGAGAGGTACATGACCCGGTTCACCACATCTTCGGTCCAGCCGCTCTGGTGCATAGCGATCGGCTGGTTCACCGGCAAGGCATTGGCTGTCTTCGGTGTGGCCGCCTGGGTCAGCGCGGCCAGACGGTTGGCGAAATCATCGACACGGGTATCGCTGACGGCAGACTTGAGATCTTTCAGACCGTCGTCGATCAAGCCGCTGAAAGCCTTGTCGTCACCTTTGCCGGCACTGTCCTTGTCGGCCTGAACATCCAGTAGGGTCGACATGCCAGCGGCAAAGTTTTGCGCCGACGTCAGCTCACCGTCAGCCTGGACTTGCGCCTGTGTCGGTGCGGCCTTTGGCTGCGCCTGACTGGAAGCCGACACGTGACCGCTTTGCTCCATCGCCAAGCGTAACGCCGGCAGGGCGTCGAGTGGATCGGCCTCGGGATCGAAGTCGCCGTCAGCGCGGGTCGGCGCCGAAACGCTGGTAGCCGTGATCGCCGCAGCAACCGGCGCTTCAACCGTTGGCGGCACCGCATCGGCCACGGCAGGCGCTGTTGGCGCTGGCGTTACTGGCGCGGACACCACCGGCTGTATGGCTTGCTGCCATGTGGGATCAAGCGCCGGATCGATCGGCGCGGCATCGACGACCTGAGCCGGGTCGACCTCTGCCGTATCATCGCCGGCGGTCTTGTCGCCAGCCTGCACCGATTGGTCGGCAGGCAAGGATTTGCCGCCATCGGCAACCACCGGCTCCCCGGCGGCAGACTTGTCGTCGCCAGCGTCTTTCTTTGCGCCGACAGCGGAGGTCTTGTCACGATCAGGTTTGATCGGAGCATCTGCCGTCGCAGCGGGCTTGTTTTGGGCCTGATTGGCGTAGACATGGGCGAAGCTTGCGGCCTTGTCCCCGGGCTCTGCGGCCACTGCCGGGGGATTGGCGGAGGCAGCCTGAGTCTTGGCCTGGCTGGAGGCCTGAAGCAGGATATTGGGGGTAACGGGCATGAAACGGTCTCCGCTGCACAGGGCTCGAAAGTACAGTTGGGTTAGATAACTGCAAAGGTCGAGCCAGTTTCACTCGATAGAGACCAAAAGCAGCGTTTGCTCAGATTTTCGCCGGGCAACGCTGTCGTTCAGCTTCGTACAGAGGGCGGATACCGGCGAATTCGCGGTCAATTTTGCCGACCAGCTCCAGAACGGCCGCGCATGGCAAACTGGCGGCCTGCTGTTCAAGCTGGTGGCAGAGTTCGGTCAGCTTGAGGGCCCCCATGTTACTGCTGCTGCCCTTGAAGCTATGGGCGGTTTCAACGACCAGTGCAGCACTGTCAGCCGCTCTCAAGACTTTCAGGCGCTCTTCGGAGTCCGCAAGAAAGATATCCAGCAGATCCGGATAAGCCTCTTCCATCACTTCCCGCAATGCACTCAGCACGCTGCGATCCACATGTGTGTCGTCGTCCACTTGCTCACTCCTTGATCAAGAATGCGCGGATTATGCCAGAGCCTCCCAGATAAACTCCACGCGTGCACTTCGACCATTGTCGGTCCAGCGGGCATTACGCCCCAACTGGCGGATCAGACTGATCCCGCGTCCCGACAGGCGGATGGCGTCCAAAGGCCTTTCCATCACCCGCTCGACATCGAACCCTTCACCGCTGTCTTCGACCTGAATCGTCAGGCAACCGCCGTCGTCTGTCGGCACCACCTGCAAATGGACCCGCACATAGCCTTCCTGCAGTTCGCCGAGCCGGGCATTGCGCTCTTGATAATATCGTGCAAAACCCGAGGCATTGCGCTTGAGACTCGAATCCAGCCCCAGCACGCCGTGCTCCAGCGCGTTGCAATAGAGCTCCGCCAGCACACTATAGAGCGCACCGCTCTGAGCCCGCAGACCATGCACCTCAAGCAGCAACTGCAACAGATAGGGCAAGGGATTGAATCGCTTGAGCGTGGCGGCGCGGAACTCGAAGCTCACCGACCAGTCCAGCGGGCACGACTGGCCGCTGTCGGAGTAGACCAATGCCGGTGGCGTGATCTGTTCCGGCTCCAGCAGGCTGATTTCGACCATGCTGACATCGTCGCGCGCCTCACCACCGAAATCGCGCAGCGCCTGCTCGATCTCTTCGAACAGCGCATCCGGCTGACGATTGGCGGCAAACACCTGCTGCAATCGCTGCACGCCAAACAACTGTTCATTGGCGCCGCAGGTATCGATCACCCCATCGGACAATAGGAACACCCGATCCTCGAGCGCCATGGGAAACACTTCGGTGCGCTCATCGAAGGATTCCGGGCTCAGCACCCCCAAAGGCAGGTGCCGAGCCGGCAGAGGCGTACGCTCGCCACTGGCAATGCGATGCAGGTAACCGTCGGGCATTCCACCGTTCCAGACCTCCACCGCACGACGCTGAAAACTCAGGCACAGCATCGTGGCACAGCAGAACATGTCCACCGGCAGGATGCGCTTGAGCTTGGCATTCATTTCGCGCAGGGTTTCCGCCAGGCCATAACCTTTAGCGGTCATCCCGTAGAAGACTTCGGCCAGTGGCATGGCACCCACGGCCGCCGGCAGACCGTGGCCGGTGAAGTCACCCAGCAATACGTGCATGTCGCCGGCCGGGGTGAACGCGGCCAGCAACAGGTCGCCATTGAACAGCGCATAGGGTGATTGCAGATAACGGATATTTGGCGCGGCGTTCAGGCAGCCGGCGTGCGCCACCTTGTCGAAAACCGCCTTGGCCACGCGCTGCTCGTTGAGCAGGTAGTCGTGGTGCCTGGCGATCTGGTCACGCTGCTGCAGAACGGTGTCCTGCAAGCGCCGCAAGCGATCCATCGCCTTGATCTTGGCCGCGAGAATCACCTGGTTATAGGGTTTCGCCAGAAAGTCGTCACCGCCGACCTCCAGGCAACGGGCCAGCGCCTCGCTTTCGGACAAGGACGTGAGGAAGATGATCGGCACCAGGGTTTCCCCGGCCAGGGCCTTGATTTGCCGGGCCGCCTCGAAGCCGTCCATGACCGGCATCATCGCATCCATCAACACCAGGTGCGGTTGTTGCTCGCGAAACGCGTCGACCGCTTCGGCGCCGTTGGCCGCCGTCAGCACTTCGTGCCCCTGGCGGCGCAGGATGCTCGCCAACAGCAGGCGATCGGCGGCGCTGTCCTCGGCAATCAGGATCGTCAGCGGCTCCAGTGGCTGCATGGCAATCAACTGATGTCGAACAGTTTGTCGAAGTTAGAGATGGCGAGGATTTTGCGCACGTCGGTATTGCTGTTGACCACGCGGATGTCGGAGTCATCGCCACCGGCGTGATCGCGCAGTAAAAGCAGCATGCCCAGGGCTGAGCTGTCGAGGTAAGTGGCGTCTTTCAGATCAACCACAACCGCCGATAGCGCCTTATCTTCGTAGGACTGACGAAATTCCTGATGTTTGGCGAAATCGAAACGCCCCTTGACCGAGATCGTCAGCTTTCGCCCATCGGGTGAGACTTCTGTAACAACTGGCATGTCATGGCTTCCTTGTCATTTGTAAACCTGCTTGTACAAGGTTTAGCAGTTGGTAGAGGTTGGGGCAAGGCTGGAAATGGCGCAGATCCTGTGGGAGCGTGGCTTGCCCGCGATGAACGATAACGCGGCCCACCCGATTCAATACTGATCCTGCCGCGGCAAGCGCTGTGATAATTCGTCCAACAACTTTTGCTCGCGCCGGTCTTCGAGCGCCCGCGCCTCATCGGCATAGCGCTGAACCAGCTTGCGCAGACCTTCGACTCGGGCAAATGCCTGCTGCCAGGTTTCCCGGGCCTTGTTCAGGTTGTTTTGATGCCAGGCCAGGCTTTGCCGCTGCTGGTCGATGGCCGTGCCCAGTTGCGCCAGGAAGCCCTGATACCCCAGCAACCATTGGCCCGAGACGCCGCCGCTGCCGCGTACGATCCATTGTTCCTGATAGTCGAGGCGGAAGGCTTCGAGGTCGGCGAGCTTGCTTTCCGCCAGGCGAACCTGCCCTTGAAAGTGCCCCAGGCGCTGGACCGCGGTTTTCTCGGCCTTTTCGGCCATTTCCACCACCGGCGCCAGCCTGCCTGCCCGACTCTGGGCCATGACCGCTTACCCGCCCGCCGCGGGCGCGAAGATCGAGGCGAGATACGCTTCGCTTTCGCCCAGGCTGATGCTGTCGTTGAGGCCCTGCCGCAGGTATTTGACCAGTTGCGGTTGCAGTGAAATCGCCAGGTCGGTCTCGCGATCGCCGCCGGCGACATAGGCGCCGACGCTGATCAGGTCGCGACTCTGTTGATAACGCGACCACAGCTGCTTGAAATACTGCGCACGAACCATGTGCTCCGGCGACACCACCGCCGGCATGACCCGGCTGATGGATGCTTCAATATCGATGGCCGGGTAATGTCCTTCCTCGGCCAGGCGCCGGGACAACACGATATGCCCGTCGAGTACACCCCGTGCCGAGTCGGCAATCGGGTCCTGCTGGTCGTCGCCTTCGGACAGCACGGTGTAGAACGCGGTGATCGAACCACCGCCCTTCTCCGCGTTACCGGCCCGCTCCACCAGTTTCGGCAGTTTGGCGAACACCGATGGCGGATAGCCCTTGGTCGCCGGTGGCTCGCCGATGGCCAGGGCGATTTCCCGCTGGGCCTGGGCAAAACGGGTCAGGGAATCCATCAGCAACAGGACATTCTTGCCCTTGTCGCGGAAATATTCGGCGATGCGCGTGCAGTACATGGCGGCGCGCAGTCGCATCAGCGGCGCATCGTCCGCCGGGGACGCCACCACCACTGAACGCTTGAGTCCTTCTTCACCGAGGATGTGCTCGATGAATTCCTTGACCTCACGACCCCGCTCACCGATCAGTCCGACGACGATAATGTCGGCCTCGGTAAAGCGCGTCATCATCCCCAGCAACACCGATTTACCGACACCGGTACCAGCAAACAGGCCGAGCCGCTGACCACGACCGACCGTCAACATGCCGTTGATGCAACGGATGCCCACGTCCAGCGGCTCGCTGATCGGCTCGCGCTTGAGCGGGTTGATGGTCGGGCCGTCCATCGGCACCCAGTCTTCGGCCTTCATCCCGCCCTTGCCGTCCAGTGCGCGACCGGCACCGTCGAGCACCCGTCCGAGCATGCTCATGCCCATGGGCAGGCGACCGGTATCCGCCAGGGGCACCACTCGGGCGCCGGGGGCGATGCCGGCGACACTGCCGACCGGCATCAGAAAGACTTTGCTGCCAGAGAAACCCATGACCTCGGCTTCCACCTGCACCGGGTGATAGCTGTCGTCATTGATGACCATGCAGCGGCTGCCCATGGCGGCGCGCAGGCCTTCGGCTTCGAGGGTCAGGCCGACCATGCGCAGCAGGCGGCCTTCGAGGATCGGTGCGCCCTCCAGTCCCGTGGCCTCGGCGTAGCTGCCCAGGCGTTTGGCGAAACTGGTGCGTTCAAGGCGCATCGGGGACATCCGGAGCCGGAGCGCCCGCAGGCTTGCCTTCGATCGGCAGTTCCAGGCTCAGGTCCGGCGCAGCCGGGTGCAAGGCCTGCTCGTGCAGCTGATCGAACAGCTTGTCCATCACCCGCGCGACGCGGGTTTCCACCGTGGCATCGATACGGCTGTGTTCTGTCTCGACCCGGCAACCGCCGGGCAACAACGACTCGTCTTCGACGATGCGCCAGGTTTCTTCATGGCGTTCGCGCAGGGCTTTGACCTGTTCGAAATCCTGCGGGTTGATGTACAGCCGCACATTGCCCACGCCCAGCGGCAAGAGCTTCAGTGCATCGCGCATGACGTGTTCGATCTGCGTCGAGTCGATGGCCAGTTCGCGCTGGATCACCTGTCTGGTGATGTGTTGCACGAGGTCGACCAGGGACTTTTCGATCTGGGTGTCCTGTTCGGCGATGGGCTCGAACAGGTGGGTCATCAATTGCTCCAGCGCCGCGATCTTGGCGGTCAGGGCCACTTCGGCTTCCTGGCGGACCTTGAGCGTGGTGCTGTGGAAACCTTCCTTCTCACCCACCGCGAAACCTTCGTTGTAGGCTTCCTGGCGAATGCTTTCGAGTTCTTCGAGGGTCAGTGGCTGGACTTCCTCCAGCGGCACTTCCTCCATTTCCGGCGGCTCAGGTTCCGGTTCAGGCTCCGGCTCGGGTTCCGGCGGGTCGAAACTGGGCAGCGCCCAGGTATCGAAGCCACTGACATCCCTGGCCCGGATCAGGTCAGTGGGTGCATCATCATTCTTGACCATGGTGTTAGATCATTTCCTCGCCGCCCTTGCCGCCGAGAACGATTTCTCCGGCTTCGGCCATACGGCGGGCGATGGTGAGGATTTCCTTCTGCGCGGTTTCCACATCGCTGACGCGCACCGGGCCCTTGGCTTCCAGGTCGTCGCGCAACAGTTCGGCGGCACGTTTGGACATGTTCTTGAAGATCTTCTCCTTGACGCCTTCGTCCGACCCCTTGAGGGCCAGCACCAGTACATCGGAGGACACCTCGCGGAGCAGCGCCTGGATGCCGCGGTCGTCGACATCGGCCAGGTTGTTGAACACGAACATGAGGTCTTCGATCTGACCGGACAGGTCTTCGTCGACTTCGCGGATCGAATCCATGAGCTGGCCTTCGATCGAGCTGTCGAGGAAGTTCATGATGTCCGCCGCCCGCTTGATGCCACCCAGGGTGGTGCGCGAGGCATTCGAGTTGCCGGAGAACTGCTTCTCGAGAATCTGGTTGAGTTCTTTCAGGGCTGCCGGTTGCACGGTGTTCAGCGAGGACACGCGCAGGATGATGTCCAGTCGCACCTTGTGGTCGAAGTTGCCGAGTACTTCACCGGCCTGGTCCGGATCGAGGTAGGCCACCACGATCGCCTGGATCTGCGGGTGCTCATAACGGATCACGTCGGCGACGGCGCGCGGCTCCATCCACTTCAGGCTGTCGAGGCCGCTGGTGTTGCCACCCAGCAGGATGCGGTCGATCAGGCCGTTGGCCTTGTCTTCGCCCAGGGCCTGGGTGAGCATTTTGCGCACATAGTCGTCGGAGCCGACGCCCAGGCTGGTCTGGTCGCCGACGATATCGACGAACTCGCTCATCACCTGCTCGACCTGCTCACGGTGCACATTACCCATCTGGGCCATGGCCACGCCCACGCGCTGAACCTCTTTGGGGCCCATGTGGCGCAGTACCTGGGCCGCATCGGTGGAGCCCAGGGACAGCAACAGGATTGCGGCTTTGTCGACCTTGGACAGTTTGGCGGCAACGGCTCGGTTATCACTCATCTGCGTTAATCCACTCTTTCACGACCTGGGCCACACGACCCGGGTCTTCGGCCACCAGACTCTTGATTGCGTTCAACTGAGCGTCATAACCCTCGCTCGGGCTCGGCAGCAGAATGCTGGTCGGACCACCGAGGCTGACACGGTCGTTGGCCAGCTCACCATCCAGACCGCCCATGCCACCCAACTCGACGTCGCTGCCGATACCGGCCAGCTGCTTGCCTTTGCCGCCACCGGTGATGTTGTTGAGCACCGGACGCAGGACACCGAACACCAGCACCAGAATGAACAGCACACCCAGCACTTGCTTGACGATGTCCCAGAACCACGGCTGGGAGTAGAACGGAATATCGGCAATCACCTCGCCGCGCTCGGCGGAGAACGGCATGTTGATCACACTGACGCTGTCGCCACGGCTGGCATCGAAGCCGACCGCATCCTGCACCAGACGGGTGAAGCGCGCCAATTCATCGGCGGTCCACGGCGCACGGCTGGTTTCGCCGTTGGCCGGGTTGATCTTGACCTGATCATCGACCACCACCGACACCGACAGGCGATTCAACCGGCCCTGCTGCTGCTTGGTGTGGCTGATGGAACGGTCGAGTTCGAAGTTCTTGGTCGATTGTTGACGCTTGTCCGCAGGGTACGGAGCAAGCATCGGCTGGCCGGTGGCCGGGTCCATGATTTGCTGGCCGTTGGCGTCGATCAGAGGCTGCCCTGGCTGCACCATGCCGGCCGACGCAGTCGCGCCACCGGTGGTTTGCGGCGCGGAGGCCGGCGATGGCGGCTGGTTGCTCAAGGCACCCGGCACGCCTTGCGGGCCGTTGCTGGCGGTACGTTGTTCGTTGACCGACTGCTCGCTGCGTAACGCCGGTTGATCCGGATTGAACTGCTCGGACGTCGACTCGACCGCACTGAAGTCCACATCGGCGGACACTTCGGCTTTGTAGCGATCGTTGCCCAGCACCGGCTGCAGGATGTTGTGCACGCGCTGGGTGAGCATGCTTTCCATGCGACGGCTGTAGTCGAACTGCTTGCCGGCCATGGTCAGCTCGGAGTTCTCCGCCTGATCCGAGAGCAGGTTGCCCTTCTGGTCGACGACGGTGATCTGCGACTTGCTGAGTTCGGGAACGCTGGTCGCCACCAGGTTGATGATCGCCACGACCTGGCCTGGCTCGAGGGAGCGACCGGAATAGAGTTCAACCAGCACCGATGCACTCGGCTTGCGCTCGTCGCGCACGAACACCGAACTCTTCGGGATCGCCAGGTGCACGCGGGCTCCCTTGACGTTGTTCAGGCTGGAAATGGTGCGGGCCAGTTCGCCTTCGAGGCCGCGACGATAGCGGGTCGCTTCCATGAACTGACTGGTACCCAGCCCTTGTTCCTTGTCGAGGATTTCAAAACCGATGTTGCCGTCGCTGGGAGTGACACCAGCGCCCGCGAGTTTGAGCCGCGCACGGGACAGGTCATCGGCCTTGACCAGCAAGGCACCGGAATTGGGTTCGACGGTGTACGGAATATCGGCGGAGGCCAGGGTATCCATGACCTGCTTGGCGTCCATACCGGCAAGGCTGCCGTACAGAGGCCGGTAGTCCGGCTGTTGAGACCACAACACCACGGCAAAACCAATCGCCACGCTCGCCGCCAGACCGACCAACAGGCCCACCTGACGCAACATGGTCATCTCGGAGAGGTTTTCCAGGAAGGACAACCCGAACAGCGGCGGTTTGCCGTCTATTGGAGTGGCCTTGGCCGGAACATTATCGGCGACTGCTTCTGCCATGACTCAATCTCGTCCTTTAAACCGGCATCTGCATGATGTCTTGGTAGGCCTGTACCAGCTTGTTGCGCACCTGGGTCAACGCCTGGAATGACACACTGGCCTTCTGCGAGGAAATCATCACGTCTGTCAGGTCGACGCCGCTTTTGCCGATTTCGAAGGCGCTGGCCAACTGAGTGGAAGCCTGTTGGGTGTCGTTCACTTTATTGACGGCCTGGCCGAGCATGTCGGAAAAGCTGCTGCCCGACACTTCAGGGACAGCAGTCGCTTTCGGCGCAGACATGGCATCCATTTGCATGGCGCGCATATCCAGCATCAACCGATTGAATTCAATACCTTGGCTCATGGTCTCTCTCTTTGACGACCCGCAATTTTTTGACACTCACTCGGCGGGTTATGAGGTGTTAGCAACAAGGGTGCCAGCTCCATGGCTGCTCCAAACAAAAGCTCTTTGCCCCGCAAATCACTGCAAAAACTGTGGGAGCGAGCCTGCTCGCGAAGAGGGAGCGTCAGTCGACATTCATGTACCTGACACACCGCCTTCGCGAGCAGGCTCGCTCCCACAGTTTTAGATCGGCGTTGTGTGCATCTACTTTCAGGTGGCGAATAAATACGCTTCCACATCCATGCCGGCATCGCGCATCTGCGCCAGCTTGTAGCGCAGGGTTCGCGGGCTGATCCCCAGGCGCTCGGCTGCCTCTTTGCGCCGACCGCGCTCGGCGCGCAGGGTATCGATGATCATCTGGAACTCACGGCGACGCAGGTCATCACCCAGCGCACCGGCCGACTCGGACTCGACCTCCACAGGCCGCACCGGGGCCGCAACCGACACTGGCAACGGAGCGCAGGCCACCGGCCCGGCCAGGCAGAAGTCCTGCGGCTGGATCACACCGCCCTGTTGCAAAATCAGCGCGCGTTGAATCGCGTTGTCCAGTTCACGCACGTTACCTGGCCACGGATAACCGATCAGGCACGCCTGAGCCTCGGGCGACAGCCTGGCAGCCGAATGCTTCATCTTATTGACGTGTTTGGCCAAAAGACGCTCGGCCAACGGCAGAATGTCAGCGGTACGCTCGCGCAGCGGACGCCAGGCCAGCGGAAACACCGACAGGCGATAATAGAGATCTTCGCGAAAGCGCCCCGCCGCCACTTCACCCGCCAGGTCGCGGTTGGTGGTTGCGACCACGCGAATATCCAGCGCGATCGGTTTACGCGCCCCAACCCTCTCGACCTCGCGCTCCTGCAGTACACGCAGCAATTTGGCCTGGAGCCCCAGGGGCATTTCGGAAATTTCGTCGAGCAGCAGGGTGCCGCCGTCGGCCTGCTCGAACTTGCCGGCTTGCGCGGCAATGGCGCCGGTAAAGGAACCCTTCTCGTGACCGAACAACGTCGCTTCGAGCATGTTGTCCGGGATCGCGGCGCAGTTGATCGCAATGAACGGCTGACTGGCTCGATGAGAATGCTGATGGATGTAACGCGCCAGCACCTCCTTGCCCGTGCCCGACTCACCCGAGATCAATACCGTGGAATCACTGCGCGCAACACGCGCCGCCAGCTCGAGCAACTGCGCGCTCGCCGGCTCGAACGCTACCGGCCCCTCACCCTCGGCCAGGCCAAGACTGCCCAGGGCATGGCGCGCCACCAGATCGAGCAACGCCTTGGGTTCGAATGGCTTGACCAGGTAGTCCGCCGCCCCCTGGCGCATCGCATCGACCGCACGCTCGACCGCACCGTGAGCCGTCATCAGCAACACCGGCAACTGCGGCTGCCGCGCTCGCAGCATGCCCAGCAACTGGTGACCGTCCATGCCTGGCATGTTGACGTCGCTGATCACCAGGCTGAAGGCCTCGCCGTCGACAACCGCCAGTGCCTCTTGCGCCGAACCCACCGCCTTGTATTCGTGCCCCGCGAGCAACAGCGTATCAGCCAGTGCCTCGCGCAACGCACGGTCGTCCTCGACCAACAGAACCTTGATGCCCATCTCTGTCACTCCGCTCCCTGAGCGTTGCTGAACAGCGGCAGGATCACCTGCGCGCAAGTGCCGCGACCGAGCCGCGAACGCAGCTGCAATTCTCCCTGATGCGCACGGGCCACCGCCTTGACCACGGTCAGGCCAAGGCCGGTTCCGGTGGTCTTGGTGGTAAAAAAGGGTTCGCCCAATCGCGCCAGAACCGCAGCATCGATACCCGAACCACTGTCACTGACACACAGGCGCAGGGTGTTGCCGCGGGTGTAGAGGTGAATCTTCAGGCGCAGTTGACCGGCACCGGCCTGAATGGCGTTCTCGATCAGGTTGAGGATCGCGCCGACCAGGGTGTCGCGATTGCACAGCAACTCCCCCGAATGACTGTCGCACTGCCAGCGGATCGGCAGGTCCTGCACGTGGGTCAGTGCGGCCGCCTGTAGCGATTGCATCAGTTGGCCAGGGGTTACGCGGTCGGTCAGCGGCAACTCACCGCGAGCAAACACCAGCATGTCGCGCACCTGGTGTTCGAGCTCGTGCAGGCGCTCCTTGAGACGCCCGGCAAAACGCTGCTGGGTAGCGACCGGCAACGCTTGCTCGGTCAAATGACTGGCGTACAGCAACGCGGCGGACAACGGCGTGCGTATCTGATGAGCCAAGGAAGCGACCATGCGCCCCAACGACGACAGACGCTCATGACGAGCCAATTGATCCTGCAGATGGCGGGTTTCAGTCAGGTCATTGAGCAACACCAACTGGCCAGGCTCGGCGTCCAGCGAGCGCGTGGCAATCGACAGACGCCGGCCATCCTTGAGGGAGACCTCATGGCCATCGTCTTCGCGAGGTGCAAAACAGCGGGCAATGACGTGGCGCCACAATTCACCTTCCAGCGGCAGGCCCAGCAACTCGCACGCCGCCGGATTGGCTTCGCGCACGATGCCCTGGGCGTCGATGACGATGACACCGCCGGGTAACAGATCAAGGAGGTTTTGCAGACGGTTCGCCAGGCGTTCTTTTTCCGCCAGCTCCTGCATGCGCTGGGCGCTGACCACCGCCAGTTCACCCTTGAGCTCGGTGACCCGGGCTTCAAGCATGCTGTAGGAATCGGTCAACTGACTGGACATCTGATTGAACAGCGCGAATGTCTGCTCAAGGCCCAGCCGGCTCGCCTGCTCTACGGACGACGGTTGCCGCGAAGCATCCCCAAAAGCATCTGAGGCAGGCGATATCTGGGCGGATGGGGGCATGGTGCTCTCTCGCTTGGCTGACCGTCAGTGAAACGGAACGTTGCGAGGGACAAAGCAATACCCATGCCTAAAAAAAACTTCTTATAAATGAATGGATTGAAAAACAGGCGTCAATCATCCGCCTGTTCGTCTCCATCACGACGGCTCATGCCGTACTTGCGCATCTTTTCCACCAGCGTGGTACGACGAATACGCAGGCGCTCGGCTGCGCGAGCCACGATGCCGTTGGCATCATCCAGCGCCTGCTGGATCAACCCTTGCTCCAGGCCACCGAGGTAGTCCTTCAGGTCCAGGCCCTCCGGCGGCAACATGGCGTTGGCCGTGAAGTCTTGCGTATGACCGTTGATGGCCACGCGCTCTTCCAGATCGGTGCGCAGGCTGTCGACCATTTGCTCGTCTTCATCGTCGACGTAGCGGAATTTCTTCGGCAGCTCGACCACGCCGATCACGCCGTAGGGATGCATGATCGCCATGCGCTCCACCAGGTTGGCCAGTTCACGGACGTTGCCCGGCCAGCCATGGCGGCACAGCGACATGATCGCCGCCGAGTTGAAACGGATCGAACCGCGCTTCTCGTGCTCCATGCGCGAGATCAGTTCGTTCATCAGCAGCGGAATGTCCTCGACGCGCTCTCGCAGCGGCGCCATCTCGATCGGGAATACATTCAAGCGGTAGTACAGGTCTTCGCGGAAAGTGCCGATCTCGATCATGCTTTCGAGATTCTTGTGGGTCGCGGCAATGATGCGCACGTCGACGCTCTGGGTCTTGTTGCTGCCCACGCGCTCGAAGGTGCGCTCCTGCAATACGCGCAGCAGCTTGACCTGCATCGGCAGCGGCATGTCGCCGATTTCATCGAGGAACAGGGTGCCGCCATTGGCCAGCTCGAATCGACCGGCACGGCTGGTGATTGCTCCGGTGAAGGCGCCCTTCTCATGACCGAACAATTCGCTTTCCAGCAACTCGGCCGGGATCGCACCGCAGTTGACCGGCACGAACGGCGCTTCGCGGCGCTTGGAATGGTAATGCAGGTTGCGCGCAACCACTTCCTTGCCGGTGCCGGACTCACCGAGGATCAGCACGCTGGCATCGGTATCGGCGACTTGTTGCATCATCTGGCGGACGTGCTGGATCGCCCGGCTGGTGCCGACAAGACTGCGGAAAAGATTGGGCTCGCGATGACGACCACGCTCGCGGGCCTGGTCGTACATCTCGCGATAGACCTGGGCACGGTGCAGCGAATCGAGCAGCTTGCTGTAGCTGGGCGGCATTTCGAGGGTCGAAAGTACCCGGCGACGCTGGTCTTCTGGCAGGTCAATGGAAGAATTATCGCCCATTAACAAAACCGGAAGGAACTCATCCCAGGTCGAGAGTGTCTTAAGCAAGCCCAGAAGTGCACCAGGAGCGTTGACCGTCCCGATCAGGACACAGATTACTTCACGACTTGACGACAAAGAGCCGACAGCCTGCTGCCAGTCATGGCTACCGCAGGGTAAATTTTCTTCGCCGAGAAAATTTAAAATCACCGCCAGATCGCGGCGGCGGACGCTATCGTCATCAATCAGCAGAATTTTGGTTTCACGCCACATGCAATAGCAACTTCCCTAGTCAACTCAATGCCCAAAATGCTGGGGCAAGCTAAACGCTTGCAGGCCTGATATGCCTGAAGACGACTGAATTCTGGAACCAGCCACTAGTTAAGTCAAAAAACCGCGCACAGTCAAATTTATGGCGCATTATGTTTGGATTAACTGGCGTCAATTAACCAAACAGATGGTAAACCTTTGATGCCTTTTGTGCTTGGTTGATCTGCGACATCTCGTCGACTATCGCCTGACGCTCGCCCATCGTCGCCGTCAGCAACTCTTTGTACACCGCCAACAACCCTTCCAGATTGCTCCGCACCGCGTCTTCGTCGATCGGCGCCTCACTGAGCACCTCGTCGACGCATTCACGACAGGTCGAATCCAGTTCGCCGATCGCGTCCCAGTTACGCGCCGCCAGGGCGTCGATCAGGGCTTCGCGGGTTTCTTCTATGCGCCGCAGTGCTTGACTCATGACGTCTTCCTCAGACCCTCGGGCCTATTGATTGGCAATTGCATCCCAACCGCTTTTCAGGGTTTCAAGCAAACCCGATACCTCGTCGATGATCGCCGCGTTGTTATCGCGATTGGCTTCCATCAGACGGGTCATCATGTAGGCGTACAAATTGTCGAGCTGTTGCAGCGACGCCGGATCTTCGGTCTTTTCCGGGTTCAAGCCGTCACGCAGGCCGATGATGATGTCCACGGCCTTGCCCATCATCAACCCCTTGAGTGCGGTATCGCCCCGCTCCATGGCGCCCTTGGCCTGGGCCATGCGGTCCAGCCCGCCCTCCATCAGCATCTGCACCAGGCGATGGGGGCTGGCTTCAGAGATCTGGGCATGGGAATTGACCTTCTGATATTGGCGAAGGGCTCTCATGGGGTTCATGTTTCTACCTCGTGACAGACAACAGCTTGAAATTGGGAAGGCTCTGATCTTTATGTCGACTGGTCGACACAAAACTTTAATGCAGGCCCGCTCCCGTGAAAAAACCCTGGCGCTGCCTTTGCAGGCGGCCCGGGTTTTTCATGCCTGATCCAAATCAGCTGTCTTTGGGATTGTTCAGCGCATTGAGCGTGGTCATGATGCTGTCGCTCTGGGCGCGCAGCCTGGCCACCAGGGAGTCCATCGCGGTGTACTTGGCGGTCAGACTTGTTTGCAGGCTGGCCATCCGTGCATCGAGGGAGTCCTGCTGCTTCTTCAGGTCATTCAGGCTATCGCTCAAGCTCGCCGAACGCGCGGCAAAGACCCCGGTGGTTTTCTGCGCGAAGGTGTCGGTAGCGGACTTCATGCGCGCAAGCAAACCGGTATCGCCCGAAAAAATCCCGTTGATATCGGCGGCATTGGTCTGTGCCGCAGCACCAAACACTTTGTCGTCGATCGACAGCAATCCGGTCTTCTGATCGGTCTCGACACCAAACTGGGCGAGAGACTTCATCTGACCGGTGCCACCCATGGCGTTCAATTCGGTACGTACCGACGATAGCAACGAACGCAGCGACGCGTCGCCCGTGAGCGCGCCCGTCGTCAACGAACCATCGGCATTGGTCGTGACCTGGGTCTCGGTGTTGGCAGCCTTGATCAGCGCGTTGTAGGTGTCGACAAAACCCTTGACCGAAGACTTCAGCGTCGCCGTGTCGGCCGACACGGTGATAGTGGCCGGCGTTGCCGCACCGCCGCCAGAGGGCACCGGAGAAACCCCTGTCAATTTCAGCGTGATACCGCTCACGGCGTCGGCAATGGTGTTGCTCTTCGATTCCATCGCCACGCCGTCAAGCGTGTATTTGGCATTCTGCGGCGTGGCGAGGATCGAGGTGCCGGTTTCCAGACCGGAGTTGCCCGACAGGGTCAGGTCCGAACCGACCCCGGTTTTATTGGACGTCAGCACCATTCGAGAGCCGTTGGCATCGGTCAGGATGTTGGCGCTCAAGCCCTGATTCGCGTACTGGGAGTTGATCGAGTCGCGCACCTGCTGCAACGTCGCACCGGCAGGAATGCTGACGTCGAAGGTGTCGGCGCCCTGCTTGATGCTCAGCGTGGACGGCACCGCCCCGGCATTGACCACCGAGGAAGCGCCGCCGGCGAAGACCTTGGAGGAAATTTTCGATGCGGTTGCCAACTGGGTGACCAGCAGCGAGAAATTGCCCGCCGCTGCACCGTTTCCGGTGGTCACCGTGGCTACTTTTTCATCGGAGGACGTACCGCTCAACCCGCTGAAGCTGGACGCGGTTTTCATGTTGTCCAACGCGCCACGGAAAGCATCCAGCGCCGCCTGGATTTTGCCGATCGACGACAGCGAGGTGGTTGCTTTCAGCGTCTGATTGTTGATTTGCGTCTGTTTTGGCGCTCTTTCGGAGTCCACCAAAGACTTAACAATCGCCTGGGTATCGATGTTCGAACCAATACCGCTGACCGTTGTACCCGCCATCATCTCTCTCCTTATCCAGTGGCTGCCGTTTTCTTGACCGGGATCGTCTTAAACAGCGACAGCAACAAAATTCATGCCAGTTCAGACTTTGCCATCAAACAACAAACTACTGGCATCCGACAGGCTCTGGGCCAGCTTTAGTGCAGCTTCCGACGGAATCTGACGAATCACCAGACCCGTTTCGGTGGCAATGACCTTGACCACGACCCGGCCAGTGGAGTCATCAATGGAAAAATCCAGATTGCGCTGGGCAGCCTGGACAAATTCCTGAATATCGGTAACCGCTTTTTCCAGCTCGTCACGCTTTGGCTCGGGGTTCGAGGCCTTCAGCGTTTCAGTCTTGGGCTGCTCCGGCTTTACAGTGACATTCGGCGTTACGCCCTGATGGGCGACCGCGGGATAGGACTGGTTCAATTTGACGCTCATGTCCATGCCTTATCTCCTCATCATGAAAAAAACAAAAGGGCGCGTAAACGCGCCCTTCCGTCAGTTACCAAGCGCTGGAATCAACCCAGCAGCTTCAGTACAGCCGATGGCAGCTGGTTGGCTTGCGACAGGATCGCAGTGGAAGCTTGTTGCAGGGTTTGTTGCTTGGTCAGTTGAGCAGTTTCTGCTGCGAAGTCAACGTCCTGGATCACGCCACGAGCAGAAGTGGAGTTGTCCGAGATGCTGCGCAGGTTGGCTACGGTGCTGTCGAAACGGTTTTGTACCGCACCGAGGTCAGCACGCTGGGAGTCGATAGCCGAGATCGCCTGGCTGATCACGTCGATAGCGTTCTGAGCGTTGGCTGCAGTGGTAACGTCAGTGGCCGCAACAGTGGTTTTAACCGAGCTGGCAGCAGTACCGGCGTTGAACAGGTTGGTCACGCCCGCGCCGCTCATCGAGTAGCTGTTGGCGGAGTTCAGGGAAACAGCGCCAGTGATCTGCAGAGGGCCGGCCAGGGCGTTGACTGGCGCACCATAGACACCGGAACCATCTTTGGCTGCAACCGAGATACCGGCGATTGCATCGGCGTCACCGCTGTCCAGAGTGATGTTCTCACCGGTATCGGATTTAACCGACAGGGTACCAGCCTTGGCATCGTAGTTAACGCTGATGCCCAGTTTGGCAGCGTTGGATTTCAGTTGGTCAGCCAGTTCACCGGTGTTGGTCACACCCACCATGCTCACCGCGGCACCCGTGCCTACTTTGATGGTGAAGTTGGCGCTGGTAGTGATTGCAGCACTGTTGACAGTGAATTGTGCTTCAGTGCTGGCAGTCGCGGTCACGCCACCCACAGCGGCTTTGTTGATCTGCGAAGCGGTAGTCTTGGCCGAATCACCCGCTGTGATGGTGAAGTTTGCGGTCTGGCCACCACCAACGAGAGTCACAGCACCACCAGCTACACCGGTTGCGCTCGGCGCGATCGCCAGGCTTTTCAGCTGCTGGGAGCCGATGTTGTTGGCCGATACGTCGCCCAGAGTCATGTTGATGGTCTGGTTGGCGTTGGCGCCTACCTGGAATTGGGTAGTACCGAAAGAGCCGTCCAGCAGGTTACGACCACCGAAGGTAGTGGTGGTAGCAATACGAGTCAGTTCAGCGGTCAGTGCAGAGTATTCGGCGTTGTTCGACTTACGGTCGTCATCGCTTGGCGAGCCGTTCGCGGAAGCCAGAGCCAGGGTACGCATTTTCTGCAGGATGTTGGTGGATTCCTGCATTGCGCCTTCAGCTGTTTGCGCGATGGAGATACCGTCACCGGCGTTCTTGATAGCCGCGCCCAGGCCGTTGATCTGGCTGGTCAAGCGGTTGGAAATTTGCAGGCCGGCAGCGTCGTCTTTAGCGCTGTTGATACGCAGGCCGGAGGACAGGCGCTGCATGGAGGTTTGCAGATTACCGGAAGCTTTGTTCAGGTTGTTCTGAACGGTCAAGGAAGCAAGGTTGGTATTTACGGTTAAAGCCATGACGAAATCCTCGTTGGATGGATACTGCGGCTTCCGGCCCTGGCAACCGCCTGGTGTGGCCTAGAGAACCTACGTAATAGTTATCGTCGTGAAGAGGCTTTGCTTGAGAGGTTTTTTCGAATTTTTTAGTGGCAGCTTGCCAGCCCTTTATTTTCAAGGCTTTAGAGCCAGAAAGTCGGCGTCAGAAAAAACGCAAAACGCCCGGAAGTTTAAATTTCCGGGCGTTGTTTTTGAAGCGTCGAATCCGTCAATCAACCGCGATAGAGAATGGCCGAACCCCACGAGAGGCCCACGCCAAAGCCGCTGATGGCAACTCGGGTCCACTTGGAGTCGAAGACGTGGTTCTGCAACAACAGCGGAATGCTCGAGGAGACCGTGTTTCCGGTTTCGAGCATGTCCTTGACGAACTTCTCCGGTTCACCTTCTTCGAAGCGGCGCGCCACGGCATCGACAATGGCCGCACTGCCCTGGTGAATGCAGAAGGCATCGATGTCGCTCGCTTGCAAATTGGACTCATCCAACAACTCATGCAAATGCGCAGGAACTTTCAACAAAGCAAAGTTGAACACCTGGCGACCATTCATGAAGAACACACCGTCGCTGACCTTAAGGTGCGGCGCGCCGGAACCGTCGGTACCGAACTTCGACTTGCCCAGTTGCCAGACAGCGTTTTCGCCCATCCAGGTGGCGGTAGCGGCATCACCGAACAGCATCGTGGTGTTGCGGTCTTCCGGGTCGACGATCTTCGAATAAGGATCGGCAGTGATCAGCAGGCCATTTTTCAGCCCTGCCGCTTCCATGAAGCCTTTGATCGCATAGATGCCGTAGACGTAACCGGAACAGCCCAGGGAAATATCGAAAGCAGCGACATGGGTCGGCAAGCCCAGCTTGTCCTGAACAATCGCAGCGGTGTGCGGCAATCCTTCTTCATCACCGTTCTGGGTGACGACGATCAAGCAGTCAATGGATTCACGCTTGAGTTCTGGACTGGCGGCGAACAGCGCATTGGCTGCTTCGACACACAGATCGGACGTTTCCTGATCGGCATCCATGCGCGGTAAAAACGCAGAACCGATTTTGCCAAGGATAAAGGTTTCGTCCTTGTCGAACTTTGCACCCTGGGCGTAATTATCAATCCCGGCTGCCGGCACGTAACTCGCTATATTTTTTATGCCAATCATTATGGCTTCCCAATAATAAACAGCTGAACATCGCCGCTCGCTGAATCGAGGGCGTCTACAGTCAGGGCCTGGGCCCCAGAGGAGGCAACATCGGGGCTCAAGAACAACACCTTGAACAGCCCGCCACCTTCACCGCCCGCAGACAGGATACAGTGAAGATGCGCGTTTTGACTGACGGGTCACTCAGACATCGCTGCTTTATTTGATTTTGTGGTCCGGATCCCGCCCTGTCCGGCCTCGCCCTACCCCCAAAAAAAGCAAAAAAAAGCCAGCCCCCTGTGACAGGGGCTGGCCGCGAGCGGTCAAGACCGACTCAAAGCTTATTGAACAGGCTCAACTGGGAAACCCTGGCGAAGGCCAGTTGCGCGGCCTGCAGCATGGTTTGCTGCAGGGTCAAACGTGTCAGTACTTCTGCCGGGTCGGCGTTCTTGATCGAGTTGCCCGTCGATTCGTTGATCAGGCCCGCGCTGGAGTTCTGGTCCGTCTGCATGTCCATCACGTTACCCCGGGCACCGATCGCGCCACGCGCCAGGTCAACCTGGTTCTTGCCGTTGTTCAGGTTGGCAATGGACGAGGCTACCGTGTTCTCCAGAAAACGCTGGGCGGTCGGGTTGCCCTGGGTCGGTGCGTCGAGCGCCGAACGCAGCTGACTGATGGTGTCGAGTACGTTCTGGGTCTGGTGCGTATTGACCGCGATATCGAACTGATCACCCGGATTGAGCACGCCGGGAGGAGTGCCGCCACTCAGGGTAAAGTCGACACCGGCCGCTGTCGCCACGCCGGCTACCACAGTCCCGGAGGTTACCGGCGTGCTGCCGCTGGTCAACGGACGGGCGTACAGATCGAAGGTCCCGGGACCGGTGAACTTCAGGACCGCCCCGCCTTCAGGGAAAAAGCTGTTGTAATCAGCGGCGTTGCTCACCGCTGCATTACTCACGACAACCGTCGATACGTTGCTCGGGGCACGGTTGCTGACGAAGCTGTCCGGCTTGGCCGACAACTCGAAACTGTGCGTGGCGATGAAGCCATCGATGTTGGTGGCGTTATCGCCAGCCTGTGGGGTGATGTCCAGCTTGAACGTCACGCCGCGGAAGTTGATGTCGGAGCCGCCCTTGGCATTCGGGTCGAACACCCCGCCGCCAGTCGCCTCGGCGGTCCTGTCGGCGCCGGTGGCATCGGTGATTACGAATTGGGTGCTGCTGGTGAACTGCAACTTGTAAGGCTCGCCGCCGCGGAAGTTCGCATCGAAGGCCGGACCGGAGTTCACCAGGCCTGGCGACAGCCTGACGCGTCCGTCATCGACGGGTGGCGTGAGCATGGTGGTCGAGCTACGAGCGGCGTTGATTGCCTGCTGGAAAACGTCCCAGCCGGTATCGTTAAGGCCCAGCGACATCGAGTCACCGATCTTCAGCTCCAGCTGAGTCTGGTCACCCTGATAGCTGTAGGTGCCGTCACTGTTGCGCACAAACGGCTGGGTATTGTTGCTGGCGCCAGAGAAGATGTACTTGCCATTGGCGTCCTTGCTGTTCATCAAGCTCAGCAATTGCTCTTCGGACTGCTTGAGTTCTGCGGAAATGGATTTGCGGTCATCGTCGTTCAACGAACCGCCACCGGCACGTACCGCCAACTCGCTGACTTTCTGCAGCACGTTGTTGATGCTGTCCAGCACGCTCTCTTCCTGCGCTTGAGCCGTGTTCAACGAATTGATGTTGGTGGTGTACTGACCCAACATGGCTTTTTGCTGCTCAAGTTGCAGAAGGCGAGCCGCGCCGACCGGATCATCCGCTGCGGTCTCAAGCTTGACGCCGCTGCTGGCCTGCTCGGCGGTCTTCATCACGTTATTGAGGTTGCGAGAGTAGTTGGCAGCCGTCGTGGCGTAATACTGTGCTGTAGAAATGCGCATGTTCTACGGCTCCTTAAAGGGCATTGATCAGAGTGCTGAAAATTTCCTGCGCAGTCTTGATGATCTGCGAAGACGCCGTGTAGTACTGCTGATACTTGGTCAGGTTACCGGCCTCTTCATCGAGATCGACCCCCGACAGCGAGTCACGGGCGTTTCGCGCCCCGGTCAGGATGGTGTCAGTGGCTGTGCCGTCCAGTTGAGCCTGCTTGGCCTGGGAGCCGACGCTCGACACCAGGCCACCATAAGCCTCGGTAAAACTCACACCCGGGCTCGTGGCAGTGGCCCCCACCGTTGCCTTGGTTTGCAGACCGAGCAAGGCCGAAGCATTGCGGTTGTCGGTGCTGCCGGCCGCGGTCATGGCAATGTTGAAACTGTCACCCGAAGCCGGGCTGCCGCTGACGGTCATCCCCACGCTGAAGGTTTTGGCATTGCCACCGGCATCGGTGTAAGGCACGGCAATGTTCAGGTCGTTGTTCTGGCCTGGCACGATGTTGCCGGTACCGATGCTGTTGCCCTTGGCGTCGAACACTTCATAGGCCGTGGCGCTGGTCATGAGCATGCGAACCGGCATCGATGCCTTGACCGCCGTCTGCACTTCCAGACGCTGGACCGGATCGTAGATATCCAGGGCCGTGTTCAGTGTCGGCTGACTGACAGCACCGGTGCCGTCATTGCCCGAGGCCTTGGAAGAGGTTAGCGGAGCGGCCGTGGCCAGGGTTTTGGCGTCGGTCATGACCGCGGTCATGTCCGCGGCGGAGCTGCGCGTCGGGGTAATCTTGAAGCTGTCGCCAGCGGTGACCGAACCTGCGCTCAGGCTCAGGCTGAAGCCATCGATGACCGGCTCGGCAGCAGGAGGTGTAGCGAAAGCGAAGTTGCCCATGTCGGTGTTATCCGACAAGCGACGCACGTTGTAGCCCGTGGCCGTGACGGTCACCTGATAGTCACTGGCCTGCAGCTTGCTGGTGTCCTTGATGGTGACGTTCAGGTTGCCGGAGGCCGGGTTGTTGTTCGCATTGGCGATGCTGCGCTGACTGATGGCCGCCGCGCTGTTGATGTTGTTGAACAGAGCGGCGCCGAAGTTGCCGTTCTGGTCCAGGCCCTGCCCCAACTGCTTGTTGACCTGATCCGCCACAACCATGGCGATGCGACCCAGGCTATTGACCGCCGGCGTCAGCACTTCAGAGCGATAGCGCAACAGTCCACCCATCTGGCCGCCGCTCATCACACCGGTGATGTCGATCGACGAACTGCCACGATCCATGATGATCGAGGAACGGGTCGGGTCGGTCGGGTCTGCCGCCATGCGCAATTTATTGACCGTGTCGCCGACAACCAACGGCTGGCCGCTACCCAGGTAGATATCCAGTCGACCTTCGGTTTCGGTGACCTGAGTGCCGACCAGCTCGTTGAGCTGGCGAATGGTTTCGTTGCGCTGGTCCAGCAGTTCGTTGGGCGTGCCACTCGAACTGCTGACTTCACTGATTCTCTTGTTGTACGCCGCGACAGTCGACGCCAGCTTGTTGACCTGTTCGGCCATCGAGCCCAACTGATCGTTGATGTATGTGTTCTGCTGCGTCAACTGCTGGGACATGGCATTGAAGCGGCTGCTCAAACCCTGGGCATTGGTCAACAGCGCCTGGCGTGCAGCGTTGTCGTTGGAGTTCGCGGACAGCGTCTGCAACGACGAGAAGAAGGACTGCAGTGTTTTGGTGATGCCGGTGCCACTGTCGGACAGCAGTTTGTCCACCTGAGTGGCCTGCCCCAGATAAGCCTGCGCATCACCGTTGAGCGAGGTAGTGGTCTGCAACTGCGCATCGAGGTAGCTGTTGTACACCCGACGCACATCGGCCAGCGTCGTGCCGGTGCCGATGAACACATTGCCGTACTGAATAGAGCCTTTGGTGCCCTGTACAGTTTGTTGGCGCGAGTACCCGACGGTATCGACGTTGGAAATGTTGTTACCGGTAGTCACCAACGAAGCGTGGCTAGCAGAGAGCCCCGACATCCCGATATTGAGCAAACTCATGGTTCAGACCTTATTCCTTGTGCCTATAAAGGCGTAGTGGAAACGCCCGCCGCAGCGTAGTTCTGGTAACTCGTCATCTGCTTGGCTATCTGCGAAATCTTGCTCGCGTAGTCCGGGTCGGTTGCGTAACCGGCCTTCTGCAACTCGCGTACAAACTGTTCCGGGTTATCGGCCGACTTCACGACATCTTGATAGCGATTATTGGTCTGCAGCAAAGTCACAAGGTCATGGAAACTGTCCTTGTAGGAGTCGTAGGAACGGAACTCGGCCGTCTCCTTGACCATCTGCCCGTTCCTGAATTCGCTGGTGATCGCCCGCGCCGAATTTCCCTGCCAACTATTGCCGGCCTTGATGCCGAACAGGTTGTGGCTGCTGCTGCCGTCCTGCTGGCGCATGACCGATTTGCCCCAGCCGGTTTCCAGCGCCGCCTGGGCCACCAGGTAACGCGGATCGACACCAATCCGCGCCGCCGCCTCCTTGGCCATCGGCAACATGGTGTTGACGAACTGGTCGGCGGAACTGAAGGCTTTCTTCGGGGGCGCCAGCGGAATCTGCGCCATGGCGCGACCGTAGATCTGCATGCCGCCCGAGGAGGATTGCTGCGCGGTCGCCAGCCAGTCGCCGTTGTACAGCGGTCCCGTGCCGGTGCTTGTCGCGCGCTCAGGCAACGGTGTCTTGTTGATCGTCGTGGCAGCGGGCGTCGCCGAAGGCACCAGCCCGGCCAACAGACGATCAGCCAGCTTCGGCGGCAATGCCAGACGTCGCTGATTGATCAGCGCCATGTCATTGCGATGACCACCCTCACCCGCCTCTTGCGGCGCATGGACCGAGCGCGAAGCCCACAACGGACGCTGCCCATTGACCCGCGACAGCGGTCCGTTGATTGCCGTTGTGCCGGCTGCCACCGGCGTTTGCACGGCGACTTTCGCGGCCTCTTGCTTGGCCAGAGACGCTGCGGCGGCTTCACCCGGCGCCAGCGGTTTGTTCTTCGACATCTGGCGCATCAGCACGTCAGCCAGGCCGATACCACCGCCCTCGCGGGACATGGAAACGGCCAGTTGCTGGTCGTACATTTCCTGATATTGCTTGGCTGCCGGGGTGTTCATCGGATTGTCCTGGCCCAGCGCTTCAGTGGCCGAACGCATGGACTTGAGCATTTCCCCGAGGAACAGCGACTCGAATTCCTGCGCCACCTTGCGCAGGTTGCCGTCGCTATTCTTGTCGCCGACCTTGAGCTGATTCAGACGATTGAGGTCCGAGTAGGAACCCGAATCGCTGCTGCTGACCAGACCGCTCTTGCGCATATCCACGATGGCCGTCCTCAGATCACGATCAGGTCGGCTTGCAGGGCGCCGGCCTGCTTCAGCGCTTCGAGGATGGCCATCAGGTCACCCGGTGCCGCGCCGACCTGGTTCACCGCCCGCACGATCTCGTCGAGGGTGGTGCCAGGGCCGAACTTGAACATCGGCTTGGCTTCCTGCTGGGCATTGACCTTCGAACGCGGCACCACCGCCGTCGTGCCATTGGACAGAGGGCCGGGCTGGCTGACGATCGGGTCTTCGGTGATGGTCACGGTCAGGCTGCCGTGGGTCACGGCGGCCGGAGAAACCTTGACGTTCTGGCCGATCACGATGGTGCCGGTACGGGAGTTGATGATGACTTTCGCCACCGCCTGGCCCGGATCGATCTCGAGGTTTTCCAGGATCGACAGGTAGTCGACCCGCTGGCTTGGATCGAGCGGCGCGGTGACGCGAACCGAACCACCGTCGATGGCCTGGGCCACGCCAGGGCCGAGCATGTTGTTGATCTTGTCGACGATGCGCTTGGCCGTGGTGAAGTCGGAACGGTTGAGGTTCAGCGTCAGGCTGTTGCCCTGGTTGAAACCGCTCGGCACCGCGCGCTCCACCGATGCACCACCGGGGATGCGGCCGGCCGACGGAACGTTGACGGTGATCTTCGAGCCGTCACGCCCTTCCGCATCGAAACCGCCGACCACCAGGTTGCCCTGGGCCACCGCATAGACGTTGCCGTCGATCCCCTTGAGTGGCGTCAGCAGCAAGGTGCCGCCGCGCAAGCTCTTGGAGTTGCCGATAGAGGAAACAGTGATATCGACCTGCTGCCCCGGCTTGGCAAACGCCGGCAGATCGGCGCTGATCGACACGGCCGCCACGTTCTTCAACTGCACGTTGCCCGACCCCGGCGGCACCTTGATGCCGAACTGCGAGAGCATGTTGTTGAAGGTCTGCAGGGTGAACGGGGTCTGCGTCGTCTGGTCGCCGGTGCCGTTAAGCCCGACCACCAGGCCGTAACCGATCAACTGGTTGGAACGTACGCCGGAAATGCTGGCGATGTCCTTCAGGCGCTCGGCTTGAGCATTGAAGGCTGCCGACAGCATCAGGGCGGCCACCATAAGGTGTTTGAAGTTCAACATGCTCAACTGGAAAGCCACCTAGAAAGGGAACAGCGGGCTGAGGAAGAAACGGTCGAACCAGC
This sequence comes from Pseudomonas laurylsulfatiphila, assembly GCF_002934665.1. Lineage (GTDB taxonomy): Bacteria > Pseudomonadota > Gammaproteobacteria > Pseudomonadales > Pseudomonadaceae > Aquipseudomonas > Aquipseudomonas laurylsulfatiphila. The sequence continues at coordinate 734,404 of NZ_NIRS01000004.1, forward strand.
CTGGCTGACTCGCATCGGCAAACGAGCCGGTACCCGAGTAGGTGATGCGCGCATCGGCGACACGGGTCGACGACACGGTGTTGTCGGTCGAGATGTCATCGGCGCGAACCAGGCCGGCGATCCGCACCAGCTCATCGCCGGTGTTGAGCGTCATCCACTTCTCGCCGCGCACCGCGATGATGCCGTTGGGCAACACATCGGCGACGGTCACGGTGATCGAACCGGTCAGGGTGTTGCCCTGCGCCGCCTTGCTGTCACCCTTGGTCGCGCGGTCACCTTCGTAGCTGGCACTCAGGCTCAGGTCGCCATCGCCGAACGGGTTGTTAGTGGTGGCGCTGCTGCCGAACAGCGAACTCAGGCCGATGTTGGCCTTGCTGTTCTTGCCAATTTGCGAGTTGGCGTTTTTGCTGGCCTGGGTCCTTTCGTTCAGGGTGATGGTGATGATGTCACCGACCCGGAACGCCTTGCGGTCGCTGTAGAGGTTCTGTTCGAAACCGGCCTGATAGATCGAGCCGTTGTTCGCGGCCGCCGGCAGCGGCGTGCGCGGCAACACCGGAGCGTAGTAAGGGTCATTAGGCTTGGGCGTCGAAGGGACGCAGCCTGCGAGTGCAGTGATACCACTCAGTGCCAGAACAGTTGCATAGCGATTCATGACCCTACCTCACGGTGTTGCAGGCAGCCTCATGGCCACCCCATAGACTTGATTACAGATTCTGCGTTACGAACGAGAGCATCTGGTCGGCGGTGGAGATCACCTTGGAGTTCATCTCGTAGGCGCGCTGGGTGGTGATCATGTTGACCATCTCCTCAACGGTGCTGACGTTGGACGTTTCCAGGGTGTTCTGCAGCGTGGTGCCGAAACCGTTCAGACCCGGTGTGCCGACTTGCGGCGCGCCACTGGCGGCGGTTTCCAGGAACAGGTTGTTGCCCACTGCCTGCAGGCCGGCCGGGTTGATGAAGTCGGCGGTCTGCAGGTTGCCGATCACCTGGGCAGCCGGGTTGCCGGCAATGGTGATGGACACGGTGCCGTCGCGGCCGACGGTGAAGGTCTGCGCGTCGTTCGGAATGACAATCGCCGGCTCCAGGGCAAAGCCGCTGGCATTGACGATCTGGCCGTTGGAGTCCAGGTGGAAAGTACCGTCACGGGTGTAGGACGTGGTGCCGTCCGGTTGCAGGATCTGGAAGAAACCGCGACCGTCGATGGCCATGTCCAGCGGCTGCTCGGTGGTTTGCAGGCTGCCGGCGGTGAAGTTCTTCTGGGTGCCGACGATGCGCACACCGGTACCCAGTTGCAGACCCGACGGCAGTTCGCTGTCCTGGGTCGACTGGGCGCCTGGCTGACGCTTGATCTGGTAGAGCAGGTCCTGGAACTCGGCGCGGTCACGTTTGAAACCCGTGGTCGACACGTTCGCCAGGTTGTTGGAAATGGTGGTCAGGTTGGTGTCCTGGGCGGACAGACCTGTTTTGGCAACCCATAGAGCCGGAAGCATTCGATTCTCCTCGTGCGCCTGTTTTACGGCGCGACGTTCTGGTGATTAGCTGATCTGCAAGACCCGAGCCATGGCCTGGTCATCGTCTTTGGCGGTGTTCATCATCTTGATGTGCAGCTCGAACTGCTTGGACAAGGCCAATACCGAGGTCATTTCTTCCACGGCATTGACGTTGCTCGACTCGAGGAACCCGGACACCAGCTTGACGCCGGCATCGGCCTGCGCCGGCTGGCCGTCCTTGGTGTGGATCGAACCATCCAGGCCCTTGGTCATGTTCTTCAGGTCCGGGTTGACCAGCTTGATGCGGTCCACTTCAGCCATCACCCGAGGCCCCTCGCCCATCGCGCGAATGCTGATGGTGCCGTCCTCGCCGACTTCGATCTGCTGCTCCGGTGGCACGGCAATCGGCCCGCCATTGCCCATGACCGGCATGCCGTTACCGGCACGCAGCACGCCCAGGGCGTCAACGTTCAGGCTGCCGGTGCGCACGTAGCTTTCACCGCCATCGGGATTTTGTACGGCGATCCAGCCGCCGCCTTGCACGGCAACGTCGAGGTCGCGGCCGGTTTCCACCAGTGAGCCCGGGGAGAAATCCGTGGCCGGGCGTTCGGACATGGCAAACGCACGCGCCGGAAAGCTGTCACCGAATACCGGCATCGAACGGGCCTGCTCCAGGTCTTTCTGGAAGCCGTTGGTGGAGATGTTCGCGAGGTTGTTGGCATGCGCCTTTTGCGCCAGTGCATTCTGGCTGGCGCCGGTCATTGCCACATAAAGGTACTTGTCCACACTCTTTCCTCTGCCTGCCGGACGTTTGCCGCCCGCTGCTGTGTTGCTGAGCCATAAGCAATTTGCAGACCAACTTGTTTTTGGCGGCGCGAGGCCCGGCAAACAGGGGACTTTGAGGAATCAGAGGGGGATGGGTGATTTGTATCAGAGACGAAAAACCGGCGGTGTCATGCCGCTTCGCGGCAATGGATCAAAAGATCGCAGCCTGCGGCAGCTCCTACAGAGATCAATGTAGGAGCTGCCGCAGGCTGCGATCTTTTGATCTTAAGTGCTGCTGTCCTTGCCCACCTCATAATCGCGCAACTTGTTGGCAATGGTCGTATGCGAAACCCCCAACCGCTTGCCCAGTTGCCGACTGCTCGGATGTTCGGAATACAGCCGTTCCAGCACAGCTTTTTCGAAACGCCCGACAATCTCGTCCAGCCCACCCTCCAGCGAAAAATCGCCAAGGGGCTGACGCACGCCATAATCCGGCAGGCGAATATGCTCGGCCTTGACCGTGCCGCCGTCGCACAGGGAAACCGCCTGGAACAGCACATTCTCCAGTTGCCGCACGTTGCCCGGCCAGTGGTAGTGGCTGAGGCGCTCCATGGCCGCCGGGGCGAGTTTGGGCAATGGGCATCCGATCTGCCGGCTGGCCTGATCGAGGAAGTGCTCCACCAGCGGCGTCAAACCGTCGAGGCATTCGCGCAGTGGCGGGATGTGCAGCGACAACACATTCAAGCGGTGATAGAGATCCTGGCGGAACTCGCCGCGTGCGCACAATTCGGACAGGTCGACCTGGGTCGCGCAGATCACTCGCACGTCGAGGTAGACCTCCTCGTCGCTGCCCACACGACGGAAGCAGCCGTCCTGCAAAAAGCGCAGCAATTTCACCTGCAAGCGCGGGCTCATTTCCCCGACGCCATCGAGAAACAGCGTACCGCCCGCCGTCAGCTCCAGTAGCCCGAGCTTGCCTTCGGCCCGTGCCCCTTCAAAGGCACCGGGGCCATAACCGAACAATTCCGTCTCGGCCATGGACTCCGGCAGCCCGGCACAATTGAGCGCCATCAACGGCGACTGTCCACGCGGACTGGCCAGGTGGCAGGCCCGTGCCAGCAACTCTTTGCCGGTGCCGGTTTCGCCTTCTATCAATAGCGGCGCATCCAGCGGTGCCATGCGCCGCGCTTCGCGCACCACCGCGGCCATCACTTTCGAGCTCTGGAAGATGCTGTCGAAGCCACGCAACTCCTGCTTGCGCACGTTGTAGATGCGCTCACCCACCCGGTCGGCGCGGTGCAGCGTCAGCACAGCACCGGCCATGGCCTCGCTGTCGTCGTGCTCCGACTGCAAGGGCGCGATGTCGGCCAGGAACACGTCACCCTTGACCTTGACCCGCAGCCCGTTGATTCGCGATTTGTTGGCGCGCACCAGTTCCGGTAAGTCGAAATCTTCGGCGTACCGCGACAGGGGAATACCCGGCACCTCGTCGACCCGCACCCCCAGCAACTGCGCCGCTGCCCGGTTGGCCGCGACGATGGAACCACCCATGTCGATCGACAGCACCGGAAACTCCAGCGCACCGAGCAAGGCATTAAGCTCCATGTGCCGACGCTCGCTGGGCATCAGCCCTACACGCTTGACGCCGAAGACCCCGGCAATCGCTTCGAATTTCGGTCGCAAGGCCTGGAACTGAATGTTGATGAGGTTCGGGCAATGCAGGTAGATGGCGTTGCCGTGCTCCCCCCCCACTTCACCGCGGGCCACGTTGATCCCGTACTCCACCAGCAGGTTGAGAATGTCGCGCAGGATGCCGATGCGGTTCTGGCAGTGGACTTTGATACGCATGAAAAAGGCCTGAAATGCAATGCGGTGAATAAAGTTGGTATCAACGCAATCCCTGTGGGAGCGAGCTTGCTCGCGATAGCAGATTCACATTCAACATCTATGTTGGCTGGTCTACCGCTATCGCGAGCAAGCTCGCTCCCACAGAGGGTATTGCGGTGGGCGCTCGATCGCATTTTTCTTTCGAGGCGTCCATATAGTCGTCAAGATTATGTGACAGCCAACGCGCTTTTCAAACCTGAAAATCCCACCACCTGCGCGACAGAAGCCAATACGTAACGAAAACTTTACGATTTTTGAGGGTTTTTCCTACTCGATGCGCCGATCACCTGCTGCAATGCCGCAATCCTTGGGGTATTTCTAGGTCAATAGCAGTACATAACAAGAACGACATCCCCTAGCAGGAGAGCAGTATGAAGCAGACGCAATACGTGGCTCGCGAGCCCGATGCGCAAGGTTTTATCGACTACCCCGCCGAAGAACACGCGGTGTGGAACACGCTGATCACTCGCCAACTGAAAGTGATCGAAGGGCGTGCGTGCCAGGAATACCTGGACGGTATCGAAAAACTCGGTCTGCCCCACGACCGCATTCCTCAACTCGGCGAAATCAACAAGGTCCTCGGTGAAACCACCGGCTGGCAGGTTGCCCGGGTTCCCGCACTGATTCCCTTCCAGACCTTTTTCGAATTGCTGGCCAGCAAGCAGTTTCCGGTGGCGACCTTTATTCGTACCCGCGAAGAACTGGACTACCTGCAAGAGCCGGACATTTTCCACGAGATCTTCGGTCACTGCCCGCTGCTGACCAACCCCTGGTTCGCTGAATTCACCCATACCTACGGCAAGCTCGGCCTCAAGGCGTCCAAGGAAGAACGCGTGTACCTGGCGCGCCTGTACTGGATGACCATCGAGTTCGGCCTGGTCGATACCCCGCAAGGCCAGCGCATCTACGGCGGCGGCATTCTGTCTTCACCGAAAGAGACCGTGTATTGCCTGTCGGACGAGCCTGAGCATCAGGCGTTCGATCCACTGGAGTGCATGCGCACGCCGTACCGCATCGACATCCTGCAACCCCTGTATTTCGCTCTGCCGAACCTCAAGCGCCTGTTCGACCTGGCCCACGAAGACATCATGGGCATGGTCAAGCAAGCGATGCAGATGGGTCTGCACACTCCGAAATTTCCGCCAAAACCAAAAGCTGCGTGAACCGCGACTTTTGCTGACAAGTGAGTCTGTCAGTCACCGTCGCTTTGGTTTAGCGTGACGGTACTGTCGACCGATATAAAAACACTCGATTACAGGAAACACACCATGTCCACTTTGAACCAAGCCCATTGCGAAGCCTGCCGCGCCGACGCCCCACAAGTCAGCGACGAAGAACTGCCGATCCTGATCAAGCAGATCCCGGACTGGAACATCGAAGTACGCGACAGCATCATGCAGCTGGAAAAGGTCTTCCTGTTCAAGAACTTCAAACATGCACTGGCCTTCACCAACGCCGTCGGTGAAATCTCCGAGGCTGAAGGGCATCACCCGGGCCTGCTGACCGAGTGGGGCAAAGTGACCGTGACCTGGTGGAGCCACTCGATCAAGGGCCTGCACCGCAACGACTTCATCATGGCTGCGCGCACTGACGAAGTGGCCAAGGACGCCGAGGGGCGCAAGTAATGCACTTCGACGCCATCGGCCGAGTGCCCGGCGACCCGATTCTGGGCCTGATGGAGGCCTACGCGCAGGACCCGAACCCGCGCAAGTTCGATCTGGGCGTGGGTGTCTACAAGGACGCCCAGGGCCTGACGCCGATTCTCGAGTCGGTGAAACTTGCCGAGCAGCGCCTGGTGGACGGCCAGTCCACCAAGACTTACATCGGTGGTCACGGCGAACCGGCGTTCGGCAAGGCGATCAATGAGCTGGTGCTGGGCGCCGATTCGAAGCTGATCAGCGCACAACGCGCCGGCGCCACCCAGACTCCGGGTGGTACCGGGGCCTTGCGCCTGAGCGCTGACTTCATCGCCCAGTGCCTGCCGGGACGCGGCGTCTGGTTGAGCAACCCGACCTGGCCGATCCACGAAAGCATTTTCGCGGCCGCCAAGGTCAAGGTCAGCCATTACCCCTACGTCGGCAGCGACAACCGTCTGGATGTCGACGGCATGCTGGCAGTGCTCAACGAAGCGCCCAAGGGTGACGTGGTATTGCTGCACGCCTGCTGCCACAACCCGACCGGTTTCGATCTGTCCCACGACGACTGGCAGAGGGTGCTGGAGGTAGTACGCAAGCGCGAATTGCTGCCGCTGATCGACTTTGCCTACCAGGGCTTCGGCGATGGCCTGGAGCAGGATGCCTGGTCGACCCGGCTGTTCGCCGCCGAGTTGCCCGAACTGCTGATCACCAGCTCTTGCTCGAAGAATTTCGGCCTGTACCGCGACCGCACCGGCGCGCTGATTGTCTGCGCGAAAAGCGCCGACAAGCTCACCGATATCCGCAGCCAGCTGGCCAACATCGCCCGCAACCTGTGGTCGACGCCGCCGGATCACGGTGCCGCCGTGGTCGCGACCATCCTCGGCGACCCGGAGTTGAAAAACCTCTGGGCTGACGAAGTGGAAGGCATGCGCTTGCGTATCGCCCAACTGCGCAGCGGTCTGGTGGAAGCACTGGAGCCTCATGGTTTGCGCGAGCGCTTTGCGCACATCGGCGTGCAACGCGGGATGTTTTCCTACACCGGTTTGACGCCGGATCAGGTCAAGCAACTGCGCGAGCATCACAGTGTGTACATGGTCAACTCCGGCCGCGCCAACGTCGCAGGCATCGATGCCACGCGCCTGGATCTGCTGGCCGAAGCAATCGCCAAAGTCTGCAAATAACACCACAAAACCCTGTGGGAGCGAGCTTGCTCGCGATGAGGCCACAACATTCAACATCTCTGTTGACTGTCAGGCCGCTATCGCGAGCAAGCTCGCTCCCACATTTGTTTTGTGTCGCTCTTCCAGTCATGTCTAGACAATCCCATCCGTCGAAACAAATGGATATAAAAGTCCGTTTGTCATTTTCAGTGCTGTATCCTGCCCAGGCTTTTTTAAAGCGCGGATCTACCAGATCTATCAACAGACTTAGCGAGGAGCGCGACTATGCACGAGATTCCTAATCTCCCCTTCCCAAGCCTGCACGTACCTGAGCAGACGACCACGCAACAAGCCGGCGCCCAGCCCGAGCCGAAAGAAGCCACTGACCGCCGCCAGGCTGACAGCGAAGACTGAAACACCCGCCGTACAGACCGTGTGGAAAGCGCTACCATGCGCTTTCCACACTGCCTGAAACGCGAGCACGCACCATGACCGATGAACTCAGCGAAACCTTTGATGAAAAGCAGGCCAGCGTCCTGATTGGCACCGCCGAGAAAATGATCGAGATCTGGAATCGCCTCTCCCCCGAAAAACAAGCCGCCTTGCTCGCTCGCTTCGGCACCCAGAAAAATGCGCTGGCCGCCCTGGTCACTACGCAACTGGTTGCTCCCGTCAAAGCTGAATGACGCCGCCCGGCCAATAGTTTTACTTTTTCACAACCAACGACCGTCCACACCGCTATCATAAGCAGCCTATCTATCCTGCTTTACCGTGGACCCTTTACCCATGCCTGAAAACCAGCGCCCCCTGGCGGTCACGCTGCAAGTCGTTTCCATCGTCCTTTTCACCTTCATCGGCTACCTGAACATCGGCATCCCCCTGGCCGTATTGCCCGGTTACGTCCACAGCGACCTGGGCTTCGGCGCGGTGGTCGCGGGCCTGGTGATCAGCGTGCAATACCTGGCCACCCTGCTCAGCCGCCCCTATGCCGGGAAGATCATCGACAACAAGGGCAGCAAACTGGCGGTGATGTATGGCCTGGCCGGTTGCGGCCTGAGCGGCGTGTTCATGTTGATCTCGGCCTGGACCCAGAGCCTGCCGACCTTGAGCCTGATCAGCCTGTTGATCGGCCGTCTGGTTCTCGGCAGCGCGGAAAGCCTGGTGGGCTCGGGCTCGATTGGCTGGGGCATCGGCCGGGTCGGCGCGGCGAACACGGCCAAGGTCATCTCCTGGAACGGGATCGCCAGCTACGGCGCACTGGCCGTCGGCGCACCCTTGGGCGTTTTGATCGTCCATCAACTGGGTTTGTGGAGCATGGGCGTGAGCATTGTGCTGCTGGCCGTGCTCGGCCTGCTGCTGGCCTGGCCGAAAACCGCCGCACCGATCGTTGCCGGTGAGCGCCTGCCGTTCATGCATGTGCTCGGGCGTGTCTTCCCCCACGGCTGTGGCCTGGCCCTGGGCTCCATCGGCTTTGGCACCATCGCCACCTTCATTACCCTGTATTACGCCACGCAACACTGGGATAACGCGGTGCTGTGCCTGAGCCTGTTCGGCGCCAGCTTCATCGGCGCGCGCCTGCTGTTCGGCAACCTGATCAACCGTCTCGGCGGCTTTCGGGTCGCCATTGCCTGCCTGTCGGTGGAAACCCTGGGCTTGCTGTTGCTGTGGCTGGCACCCGATGCGCATTGGGCATTGGCGGGTGCGGCGCTGAGTGGCTTCGGCTTTTCGCTGGTGTTTCCGGCGCTTGGCGTGGAAGCGGTCAACCTGGTGCCCGCCTCAAGTCGTGGCGCAGCCGTCGGCGCCTATTCGCTGTTCATCGATTTGTCGCTGGGGATCACCGGGCCGCTGGCCGGGGCCATTGCGGCCGGGTTCGGTTTTGCTTCGATCTTCCTGTTCGCGGCCCTTGCCGCGTTGAGTGGATTGATACTCAGCCTTTACTTGTACCGGCAGGCACCGAAGCAACGCGAAGCGCGGGACGCCCGCTAGAAGTCGACCTTGCCGCGCCCGGCCTTGATGTTGCCGCGCTTGCTCTTGGATTCGAGGCGACGGGTTTTCGAGCCGAGGGTCGGTTTGGTCGGACGGCGCTTTTTCTCGACCTTGGTGGCACTCTGGATCAACTCGGTCAGCCGCAACAGCGCATCGGCGCGGTTCTGCTCCTGCGTCCGGTACTGCTGGGCCTTGATGATCAACACACCGTCGCTGGTGATACGGCTGTCGCGCAGCGCCAGCAGCCGCTCCTTGTAGAACTCGGGCAAGGACGACGCCGGAATGTCGAAGCGCAGGTGCACCGCGCTCGACACCTTGTTGACGTTCTGCCCGCCCGCGCCCTGGGCGCGAATGGCCGTCAACTCGATCTCGGCATCCGGCAGATGCACGTTGTTGGAAATCACCAGCATGGAAAAGCGTCCGTATTCGATAGTGTTCAGGATACCGCGAATAGATTGAAGGAATGCGGACCTTGTGGGAGCGTGGCTTGCCCGCGATTCAGGCGCCACGGTTTTTCAGATACACCGCGTTATCGTTCATCGCGGGCAAGCCACGCTCCCACAGTTTTTTTGTATCGCATACAACAAACCCGGCGCATGGCCGGGTTTGTTGTTTTCGCGCGGAGTTACTTCACTGCCGCCTGCAACGCATGTTGAGCACTGCGCTTGTTCTTGATGCCGTAGCAGACCCACATGAACACGAGCCATACCGGAATCGCGTACACCGATGTCTGGATCCCCGGAATCAACAGCATCACGCCGAGAATGAACAAGACGAACGCCAGGCAGATGTAGTTGCCGTACGGGTACCACAGGGCCTTGAACAGCGGCGTCTGTTTGGTCTTGTTCATGTGCTGGCGGAACTTGAAGTGCGAGTAGCTGATCATCGCCCAGTTGATCACCAGGGTGGCAACGACCAGCGACATCAGCAATTCCAGCGCGTTTTGCGGGATCAGGTAGTTCAGCAACACCGCAATCAGGGTCACGGCCGCCGAGGCCAGGATCGAACGCACCGGCACGCCGCGCTTGTCGATCTTTGCCAGGCCTTTCGGCGCATCGCCCTGCTCGGCCATGCCCAGCAGCATGCGGCTGTTGCAGTAGGTGCCGCTGTTGTACACCGACAACGCCGCAGTCAGGACCACGAAGTTGAGGATGTGCGCCGCGGTGTTGCTGCCCAGCATCGAGAACACTTGCACGAACGGACTGCCGCTGTAGGAATCACCGGAGGCGTTCAGGGTGGTCAGCAAGCTGTCCCACGGGGTCAACGACAGCAGGATTACCAATGCACCGATGTAGAAAATCAGGATCCGGTAGATCACCTGGTTGATCGCTTTCGGGATCACGGTTTTCGGCTTGTCGGCTTCCGCAGCGGTGAAACCGAGCATTTCCAGACCACCGAAGGAAAACATGATGAAAGCCATGGCCATCACCAGGCCGCTGACACCGTTCGGGAAGAAACCACCGTGGGACCAAAGGTTGCTCACCGCCGCTTGCGGGCCGCCATTGCCGCTGACCAGCAGGTAGCTGCCCAAGGCAATCATGCCGACGATCGCCACGACCTTGATGATCGCGAACCAGAACTCGGCCTCGCCAAACACTTTGACGTTGGCCAGGTTGATGGCGTTGATCAGCACGAAGAAGCCCGCTGCGGAGACCCAGGTCGGGATGTCCGGCGCCCAGTAGTGGATGTACTTGCCGACCGCGGTCAGCTCCGACATGCCCACCAGGATATAGAGAATCCAGCAGTTCCAGCCCGACAGGAAACCGGCAAAGCCGCCCCAGTACTTGTGGGCGAAGTGGCTGAAGGAGCCGGCTACCGGATCTTCGACGATCATTTCGCCCAGCTGGCGCATGATCATGAAAGCAATGAAGCCGCAGATGGCGTAGCCGAGGATCATCGACGGGCCGGCGGACTTGAGTACCCCGGCCGAGCCGAGGAACAGACCGGTACCGATCGCGCCACCTAAGGCAATCAATTGAATGTGGCGATTTTTCAGGCCGCGTTTCAGCTCGCCTGATTGCGGGTTTTGTCCACTCATGAAAAGGGTCTCACGCAAGGTTTGATGATGTTCAGTAGACGTTGCTGCTCAAGAAAGGCGTTAAGCGGCACCGATCAAACCCCAGCGCAGGCACCAGGAGTTCAGCGTATTTACAACGGTCATGCGTCACCTGTTTGTTTTTATCTGTGACGAAATCGAACCCGACACGCTCGTGACGCGGCGGAGTGAACAAGGCGGATAGCCTTGAGGGTTGCGCAGATGCGCAGGAGGTCACAGGTAAAACGCGGCGCATTGTACACCTGTAACCCCCTGCTGCCAGACCCGCTGGACAAGCGTGTCTATGGCCGGGATTGCCTGTGTCCGCCCCGGGAGGCCCGGGCGGCTGCAAAAAATGGGTCAGATCCTTGCGGATCATCGACGGGAAAGGCAGGAAAACCGCCTCTCGCAGAGAGATGGAGATGGAATACGGCGTTCATTGCGCCTCCTTTTTGTTATGCACCTGCACGACAGGCATGGCGCGCATCTGACCCTGCATGGCGTGTTGAAACAAGCGGGCCAGAGCGCAGGAAGAGCGTTGGAAGGTAATGACGCGTAAGAGTTTTCTTACGGCATTCGACGAGGGGCGATTTCACGGGATTAATCTGTGGATTTCGTCATGTTTTCTTTACAGGGCGTAATTCTGGCTTTCCACTTCGGACGTCCCGGTGCGGCAACTGGCGCTTTCGCGGGCGAGCCCGCTCCCACAGTGGATCGCATTTCTCCAGAACAACCCGGCTTCCTGTGGGAGCAACTGTCTTCCCCCAGCCACTCGTCACCGCCACTCGGTGCCGTCCCGCAACATGGCATTCAGCCTGATCAGTAGGATCCGCATGCAGGCGATGAGCGCGACTTTCGCGCTCTTGCCTCGCTCCCGAAGAGCGTCATAACGTGCCTTGAAGTCTGGCTGATGACGGATCACGACCCAGCAAGACATGTAAAGCGCACGTCTGACGCGGGCTCTGCCTCCGTAGATTTGACGTTTTCCGCTGTGATTGCCACTGTCGTCGTTGTACGGCGCAATTCCCGCCAAGGCCGCCACTTCACGACGATCAAGCGCTCCCAATTCGGGCAGATAAACCAGCAAGCTGGCTGTGGCCACCGTACCGATGCCTTTAACGGAAATGAGTCGCTCGGCTTTTTCGGCATCCAGCTCATGCATGCTCTGATGGATGGTTTTATCGAGCTGCTTGATCTGCACTTGCAGGTAGTGAACAAGACCTTTGATCGCCACGGTAACAGCGGGTAGTTGAACTTGCTGAAGCCGGCGCTTGTTGTCGTCTCGTTGCTGAACAAACTGCTCGCGCAACTGGATCAGCTCGCGCAGCGCTTCACGTTCCGGCGAAATGATCTTGTCGCGGGATGCATGCAGCACTTCAGCGAAGTCCGCCAGCACGGCCGCGTCGATGGGGTCGGTCTTGGCATTCTTGCCCATGGCCACGGCGAAGGCTCTGGCCCGGCGGGGATTGATTCTAAGCACTTTGAAGTTGGCGCCTTGCAGCGCCGCCATGACCTTGCATTCGTACCCACCGGTGGCCTCCAGCAGAACCCGGTCAACCTCGTACTGGCTCAGGCGCTCAATCAGCTCAACAAAGCCTTCTGACGTATTGGGAAGGTCAAAACCTTCACCTTGAGGTTGAACCCATACAACCAGGTTTGATTTGGAGATATCGATGCCGACCCAGGAAATCATGGCAAAACCCTCTTACACTCAGGAGTGAGAGTGCTCTGGCTTTGCCCACGCTTGTGATTCGAGTGGCGCTCGTCCAACTGTTCGGGCTTATGGGCCAGAGTGGAAAGGTGGATGGCAGCTTGGCTCCCACACGTGCTTTTAGCACCGCGGACTCACAGCTTGCCATCCACCTCTCTCACCCCAGAGTTTATCCCTAGATCTAGACACAAGCGGGCTTGCCCGCGAAGAGGCCCTAAAAAACGACACAAACTGAAAGCCAGCCCCATAAAAAACGCCAACCCGAAGGTTGGCGTTTTTAACTTGTCGCTTGCAGCTTGAAGCTTACCGCTGCCTCATTCCGGCTTACGACGACCAAAGCCCGGACGCTGGCCGGAACCGGCCGGAGCGCCACGGCGCTTGCCCGATGGCGTGTCACCGTCGACCAGCTTGATCCCCGGACGCTTCGGCGCCGGCTTGGCCGGGCGCTTGGTGTCGGTCGGGCGATCGGCTACCGGCGTACCACGGCCTTCGCCACGCTCGGTACGGCCATTGGCCGGACGTGGCGTGCGTGGACCGCGTTCGCCGTCCTGGCGCGCAGCAGGCTTGCGACCTGGACGCTCGCCTTCGATCTGCGGCTCGCGGCTGGCACGTGGAGCAACAGGAGCGGCAGGAGCCCCAGCGGCTGGACGCAGGGTGCGTACACGCTCGGTCTTGGCCATCGGACGCGACGACTTGCGCTGCATACGGTCAAGCTTGTCTTTGCTCTTGGCGTTCATCTGCGGCATCGCGACCGGCGTCAGGCCGACCTCGGCACTCAGAATGTCGACTTCGTATTGGCTCATTTCGCGCCAGCGGCCCATCGGCAGGTCGGAGTTGAGGAACACCGGACCGAAACGTACGCGCTTCAGACGGCTGACCACCAGGCCCTGAGATTCCCACAGGCGACGAACTTCGCGGTTACGACCTTCCATCACCACGCAGTGGTACCAGTGGTTGAAACCTTCACCGCCTGGCGCCTGCTTGATGTCGGTGAACTTGGCCGGACCATCTTCAAGGACAACGCCAGCCTTCAGGCGCTCGATCATCTCGTCATCGACTTCGCCACGCACACGTACCGCGTATTCACGGTCCATTTCGTAGGAAGGGTGCATCAGGCGGTTGGCCAGCTCACCGTCGGTGGTGAACATCAGCAGACCGGTGGTGTTGATGTCCAGGCGACCGATGTTGATCCAGCGACCTTCTTTCGGACGCGGCATCTTGTCGAACACGGTCGGACGGCCTTCCGGATCGACACGGGTGCAGATTTCGCCGTCGGGTTTGTTGTACATGATCACGCGGCGCACCGATTCGGCGGCCTCTTCACGCTTGATCACCTTGCCATCGATGGTGATGGCGTCGTGCATGTCGACGCGCTGGCCAAGGGTGGCGTCTTTGCCGTTGACCTTGATGCGGCCGTGGCTGATCCAGGCTTCCACGTCACGGCGCGAGCCGACGCCGATACGGGCGAGGACTTTCTGCAGTTTTTCGCCTGCTGGGCCGATTGGCTGGTCGTCTTGCTGGTCTTTGATACTCATCTGGGCACCTCCCGGTGTGGTCTGAAATCTGGGTACTTTGGCGAAGGGATCGCCGAAGGGTCGCGAATCATACGCGCATGCGGGCGATTGCGCATCAGAGACTAGCTGATCAAGGCAAGGTTATTGGTTTTTGCGCCGAACGGTGGTTCGCTGTTTTGCTGTGAACACAATCCCCTGTGGGAGCGGGCTTGCCCGCGAAGAGGGCGTGTCAGTCGGCATCTTTATGGGCTGACCCACCGCATTCGCGGGCAAGCCCGCTCCCACAGGGAAATTCAGCGCCCAAAGATTTGTGATCAATCGTCGAACTGGTGACGCTCGGCCTCGATGGCTTCGGCCAGGGCCAAGGCTTCAGCCTCTTCGTCGGACAACTCCGGCTCGGGCTTCGGCTGTTCGAGGGCAGCGACGGCGGCCAAGAGTTTTTCCCGGGCCTCGGCCACGCCAAGGATGTCGTCTTCCTGCTCCGGTTCCATTTCCGGCTCAGGCTCGATCCGGGCAACTTCAACTTCTGGCTCGATGTCGGGCTGTTCCGAATCAAACTCAGTCACCGCGCCATCACGCAACAGATCATCGAAGTCGGTCTTGATCCCCTCCTCCATGCTGTCCAGCTCCAGCAACAGCGTGTGGAAACTGGTTTCTTCCTTCGGTTCTTCCGGCTCGGCGCTGGCGTCGGCCAGCTCTTGCAACCCGGCGGGTACAGGGGCGTCGTCGAAATCGAGCACCGGATCCGGTTCCAGCTCGCGCAGTTCCGCCAGCGGTGGCAAGTCGTCGAGGTTTTTCAGGTTGAAGTGATCGAGGAACGCCTTGGTGGTGGCGAACATCGCCGGTTTACCGGGTACGTCGCGGTAGCCGACGATGCGGATCCACTCGCGCTCCATCAAGGTCTTGACGATATTGCTGTTGACCGCCACGCCCCGCACGTCTTCGATTTCGCCGCGGGTGATCGGCTGACGGTAGGCAATCAGGGCCATGGTTTCGAGCATGGCGCGGGAATAGCGCTGCGGGCGCTCCTCCCACAGACGCCCGACCCACGGCGCAAATTTCTCGCGAATTTGCAGGCGATAACCCGAGGCAACCTCCTTGAGTTCAAACGCGCGGCCATCGCAAGACTTGGCGAGAATCGTCAGGGCCTTCTTGAAGACCGGTGGTTCCGGGCGCTCGCCCTCCTCGAAGAGTTCGAACAGGCTTTCCAGGGATTGCGGCTTTCCCGAGGCCAACAGAAAGGCTTCAAGCAAGGGTGCCAGGTCACGGGGTTCAGTCAGGTTCATGTTTCGACTCGTTATTCGGCTCGGGCTCGCACGTGGATCGCGGCAAATGGCTCATTCTGCACCAGCTCGACCAGGGATTCCTTGACCAGTTCAAGGATCGCCATAAAGGTCACCACCACGCCCAGGCGCCCTTCTTCAGCGGTGAACAACTCGACAAACGGCACGAAACCGCCGCCCTTGAGGCGTTCCAGCACATCGCTCATGCGCTCCCGGGTCGACAGCGCCTCGCGGCTGACCTGATGGCTTTCGAACATGTCGCCACGGCGCAATACCTCGGCCATGGACAACAGCAACTCGGACAGGCGCACGTCCGGCAACAACTTGCGTGCCCGGGCTTCCGGGGCGTCGAGTTTGGGCACCACCACGTCGCGACCGACGCGGCTCAGGCCATCGATGCCTTCGGCGGCGGCCTTGAAACGCTCGTATTCCTGCAAGCGGCGGATCAGCTCGGCGCGCGGGTCGTCCTCTTCGTCCTCTATGGTTTCGGCTCGCGGCAGCAGCATCCGCGACTTGATCTCGGCCAGCATCGCGGCCATCACCAGGTACTCGGCGGCCAGTTCCAGGCGCACCGACTGCATCAACTCGACATAGCCCATGTACTGGCGGGTGATTTCCGCCACTGGGATGTCGAGGATGTTGATGTTCTGTTTGCGGATCAGGTACAGCAGCAGGTCGAGGGGGCCTTCGAAGGCTTCGAGGAAGACCTCGAGGGCATCCGGCGGGATGTACAGGTCCAGCGGCATTTCCATGACCGCCTGGCCATAGACCATGGCGAAGGGCAGTTCCTGCTGGGCTCCGGCCTGACTGTCGACGGGTTCTACTGCGGACATCTAGGCCTCGACCATGAACGGCGCAGGGTCGCCGCAACCGACGCGGATGACTTCCGGTTCGCCGTCGGCGAGGTTGATCACGGTGGACGCCTTGATCCCGCCAAAGCCGCCGTCGATGATCAGGTCGACCTGGTGCTCGAGCAACTGGCGCATTTCGTGGGGGTCATACATCGGGTCGGTTTCACCGGGCATGATCAGACTCACGCTCATCAACGGTTCGCCGAGCTGCTCCAGCAATGCCAGGGCAATCGGATGGCTTGGCACCCGCAGGCCAATGGTGCGTTTTTTCGGGTGCAGCAACAGTCGCGGCACTTCGCGGGTGGCGTTGAGAATGAAGGTGTAAGGCCCCGGCAAGTGGGCCTTGAGCAAGCGGAAAGTGCCGGTGTCGATCTTGGCGAACAGGCCCAGTTGCGACAGATCACAGCAAATCAGCGCGAAGTTGTGCTTTTCATCCAGCCCGCGCAAACGCCGAACACGCTCCACAGCCACCTTGTCGCCGATCTGGCAACCAATGGCGTAGGAAGAGTCTGTGGGGTAAATCACCACCCCGCCCTTGCGGATGATTTCGACGGCCTGTTTGATCAGGCGCGCTTGCGGGTTTTCCGGATGAATCTGGAAAAATTGACTCACATTCTCTACCTGTTCAGACGGCGGCAATAACTGGGTCATGTTTGAATCGACACCATAGCGGTGGCAGATCCTCCGGGAGTGGCCGGTATTCACCGATCTCCGACCAGCCTCCGGGGCCATGAAAATCACTGCCGGCGCTGACCAGCAGACCGAACTCGCGGGCCAGAATGGCCAGGCTGCCCACCTGTTCGGCAGGCTGGTAACCATTGACCACTTCGATGGCGTGGCCCCCTGCTTGAATATAGTCGGCAATCAGGCGACGTCGCTTGCTTCGAGTGAATTCGTAGTGCCAGGGGTGTGCCAGGCTGACCCAGGCCTTGGCCGCGCGCAGGGTTTCGACGGTTTCTTCCAGGGTCGGCCAGTGTTGCTTGACGTCGCCCAGCTTGCCGGCGCCCAGCCATTTGCGGAACGCCTCGGCGCGATCCTTGACGAAACCTTCTCGCACCATCCAGTCGGCGAAATGCGGGCGGGCCGGCGCGTTACCGCTGTCGCCCAGCGCCTGCTGGATCTCCCGGGCGCCATCCAGCGCCCCCGGCATGCCCTTGAGCGCCAGTTTGCGGCTGATTTCCTCGGAGCGCAGCCAACGGCCATCATGCAATCTGGCGATGGCCTCGACCAACGGCGCGGCGTTCACGTCAAAACCGTAGCCCAGCACATGAATGGTCGCGCCGCCCCAGGTGCAGGACAATTCGACGCCGTTGACCAGTTGCATCCCCAGCGCGGCAGCCGCGTGCCGGGCCTCGTCGAGGCCCTCAAGGGTGTCGTGATCGGTCAAGGCCAGGACTCGCACGCCTTTCTCGAACGCCCGCGCCACCAGAACCGCAGGCGCCAGGGCGCCATCGGAGGCCGTGCTATGGCAGTGCAAATCAACATTCACAGGGCTTTGTAACCTCAAATCAGCTGGCGCTATCGCGCGCCCATATGTTTGTTATTATGCCGCCACATCCTGCTTCTGGCTGCCACTGTGAAACAATTCATCGATTTCATCCCGCTCCTGCTGTTTTTCATCGTCTTCAAAATCGATCCACGGGTCGTCGACATCGCCGGCCATGAGGTCACTGTAGGCGGTATTTACAGCGCCACCGCGATGCTGATCGTCAGTTCCCTGGTGGTCTACGGCACACTGTTCATCAAGCAGCGCAAGCTGGAGAAGAGCCAGTGGCTGACCCTGATCGCCTGCCTGGTCTTCGGCAGCCTGACCCTGGCCTTCCACAGCGAGACGTTCCTCAAGTGGAAAGCCCCGGTGGTCAACTGGCTGTTCGCCCTGGCGTTCATCGGCAGCCACTTCGTTGGTGACAGCCTGCTGATCAAACGCATCATGGGCCACGCGCTGACCTTGCCGGAGCCGGTCTGGACACGCCTGAACATCGCCTGGATCGCCTTCTTCCTGTTTTGCGGTGCCGCCAACCTGTTTGTTGCGTTCACCTTCCAGAGCTACTGGGTCGACTTCAAGGTCTTCGGCAGCCTGGGCATGACTTTGCTGTTCCTGGTCGGCCAGGGCATTTACCTGTCCCGCCATCTGCACGATGCCGACACCACTACGCCAAAAACCGAGGACTGACATGCTTTACGCAATCATTGCCACAGACGTCGCCAACTCCCTGGAAGCCCGCCTGGCCGCACGGCCTGCGCACCTCGAGCGCCTGCAAGTGCTCAAGGGCGAAGGTCGCATCGTATTGGCCGGCCCACACCCGGCCGTCGACAGCAATGATCCGGGCGCGGCGGGTTTCACCGGCAGCCTGATCGTTGCCGAATTCGATTCCCTGAGTGCCGCCCAGGCCTGGGCCGACGCCGATCCGTACATCGCCGCAGGTGTCTACGCCAACGTTCTGGTCAAGCCGTTCAAGCAAGTCCTGCCGTAACAAATCCCCCACGCGGTGAACCTTGTCGGTTCATCGCGTTCTCAATCGCTCATTATTCCTGTTTATCGGCCGACAACTTGCCCAATACTCGTATTGGAATCAGGAGTCGCGATGCGCAAGGGTCCGTTGTGTCTGATGTTGGTCACGTTGTCGATCGTGGCGCCCGCCCACGGTGAAGAATACGCCGAGGGTGGAAACTCGACGCCGCTTTCCTTGAGCGCCGGCAGCCAGATCACTGAGTTGCAGCAACGCTTGAAAGAAAGCGAGCGGCAACGGGAAGAACTGAGCAAACAATTGCAAACTGCCGATGGCGAACGCGAAAGCCCGCTGCTGGCCCGGTTGCGCCAGGAGAACCAGCGCTTGAAGCTGCAACTCAAGGAAGCCCAGGCCAGCAGTCCGCTGCCGCGTCTGCTGACCGACCAGCAACAATGGTTTGTCATTGGCGCCGGGGTAGCGCTATTGGCGCTGCTCTGCGGTATCTTCGCCAGTGGAGCAAGTCGAAAACGTCGACAATGGCTAAATTGAGTGAGTCATGAGCGAGCTGTTACTGATTGATGATGACCAGGAGCTGTGTGAGCTCCTGAGCAGTTGGCTGAACCAGGAAGGGTTTCAGGTACGAGCCTGTCACGACGGCCAGAGCGCTCGCCGTGCGCTGGCCGAAACCGCTCCGGCGGCCGTGGTACTGGATGTGATGTTGCCTGATGGCAGCGGCCTGGAGCTGCTCAAGCAGTTGCGCAGCGATCACCCGGATTTGCCGGTGCTGATGCTCTCGGCCCGGGGCGAGCCCCTGGACCGTATCCTCGGCCTGGAACTGGGCGCCGATGATTACCTGGCCAAACCCTGCGATCCACGGGAACTGACCGCCCGCCTGCGCGCCGTCCTGCGCCGCAGCCACCCGGCAGCGGTGTCCAGCCAGCTGGAACTGGGCGACCTGTGTTTCAGCCCGGTGCGCGGCGTGGTCAGCATCGACGAGCAGGAGTTCACCCTCACCGTTTCCGAAAGCCGCCTGCTGGAAGCCCTGCTCAAGCAGCCCGGCGAACCCCTCGACAAACAGGAACTGGCGCAGATTGCCCTCGGCCGCAAGCTGACCCTGTACGACCGCAGCCTGGACATGCACGTCAGCAACCTGCGCAAGAAGATCGGCCCACACCCCGATGGTCGTCCGCGCATCGTGGCCCTGCGCAGCCGTGGTTACTACTACAGCCTCTGATCACTGACGACATACGGTCCATGTAGGAGCTGCCGCAGGCTGCGATCTTTTGGTCTTGATCTTTTCAAGGCGCTAAAAAGCAAAATCAAAAGATCGCAGCCTGCGGCAGCTCCTACAGGGGAATTGGGAGTTTTGTCAGGTCGGCGGGAAATCGTCTTTACCCAAGCTTTACCCTCCGCTGACCGCCGCTGACCTTGATCTGCGTAATCTGTACTCATCCGGAACGTACCGGGAACGAGACAAGGAGATTCACCATGCGCAAGACTCTTATCGCTCTGATGTTCGCTGCTGCCCTGCCGACCGTTGCCATGGCCATGCCTGAAGGCGCAGGCCCGATGGATGGGCCGATGGACGGTTCGCGCCACGGCGGTCAGATGCACGGCATGCACGGCAAAGGCCCGTACAGTCAACTGGACCTGAGCCGCGAACAGCGCGAGCAGATCCGCAAGATCATGGGCGAGCAGATGCACGAGCGTAAGCAACTGGTCGATAAATACCTGGAGAAACTCTCGCCAGCCGACCAGAAAGCCATGAAAGACGAAATGACCGCCCAGCACCAGAAAGCCGAAGCCGATGTGCGTGCGGTGCTGAAACCGGATCAACAGAAGAAATTCGACGAGATCCAGAAAAAGCAGGCTGAACGTCGCGCCGAGTGGGCCGAGTTCAAAGCCTGGAAAGCGCAACAACCGCAAAAAGCGCAATAATGCGTTAACCCCGGACCCGACGGCTGAACACCGTTGGGTCTGATGCTTTTGATCTACTGTAGGAGCGAGCCTGCTCGCGATGGACGTCAACGATAACGCGCGGCATCAGGCAGTCCGTGTTGTCTATGCGTTTTTCGCGAGCAAGCTCGCTCCTACATGGGATTCTGTGTTTGTTTGAGGATTTCCTGTGCGTTCATTGTTCTGGCGTATCCTGGCCAGCTTCTGGCTGGCCATCGCTCTGGTTGCAGGGCTTTCCATCCTGCTCGGGCACATGCTCAACCAGGACGCATGGATTCTCAGCCGCCACCCGGGCCTCAACACGCTGGCCGAACAGTGGACGCAAACTTACGAAAGTCAGGGCGAAGACGCCGCCCAGGATATTCTCCAACAGCGTAAACGCCAGTATCACATCGACGTACAGGTGCTTAACGAGAGCGGCGATCCGGTGGTGCGCGGCACCTTCCCCAGACGTGCGGCGGCCTTTGAGGCGCGCCAGAACAATGATGACCGGCGCCTGCCATGGCGGCGTCTGACCGATGAGTTCACCAGCGAAAAAACCGGTGATACCTTCCTGTTCATCTACCGCATTCCACACCCGGAACTGGACGCCTGGCACCGCGAGAGCCTGCTCTGGCCGCTCAGTGCCCTGGGAATCGCCCTGGTGGTGCTGACCCTGTTCAGCCTGCTGGTGACCTTTTCCATCACTCGCCCGCTCAGCCGTCTGCGCGGAGCGGTGCATGACCTGGGACAAACCACGTATCAACAGAACAGTCTGGTCAAGCTGGCCAACCGTCGCGATGAGTTTGGCGTCCTGGCCAATGACTTCAACCGCATGGGTGCGCGCCTGCAGAGTCTGATTGGCAGCCAGCGGCAACTGCTGCGCGATGTCTCCCACGAACTGCGCTCGCCTCTGGCGCGTCTGCGTATCGCGCTGGCGCTCGCCGAACGGGCCGGCCCACAGGAACGGGAACAGCTATGGCCGCGCCTGACCCGGGAGTGCGACCGACTGGAAGCGCTGATCAGCGAAATCCTGGTGCTCGCGCGGGTCGACTCCGATAACGCCAGTGCCGAAGAGGTGGATCTGAATGCCTTGCTCAATACCTTGCAGAAGGATGCTCAACTCGGTTCACCCGAGCAACTCGTACACCTCGAAGCCGAGTCGCAACTGAATCTGAAGGGCTGGCCGACCATGATCGAACGGGCCGTCGACAACTTGCTGCGCAATGCCCAGCGTTTCAATCCGGTGGGTGGCCTGCCGATCGAAATGCAGGCGCTGCGTCAGGGTGAGCGGATCGTCGTGACCGTGCGCGATCACGGACCGGGGGTCAGTGCCGAATATTTGAGCCAGCTCGGTGAACCGTTCTATCGGGCACCGGGGCAGACAGCGGCCGGACACGGCCTGGGCCTGGCCATCGCCCGACGAGCGGCGGAGCGCCATGGCGGCAGCCTGGTGCTGGCCAATCACCCTGAAGGCGGGTTCATTGCCAGCCTGGAATTGCCGTTGGTGCCGGGGGCTATCGTACAACCGTAAAAGATCGCAGCCTTCGGCAGCTCCTACAGAGGCACACACAACCCTGTAGGAGCTGCCGAAGGCTGCGATCTTTTGATCTTCAGGCTTTTCCGGACCAGGCGCTGACAAATTCAGCCAGGTCGACCTTCTCGGCCACCCGCGGTTCTTTCTGCGGTGTGCCCAGGTACAGGAAAGCAATCACCTCTTCCCCCTCCGCCAGGCCCAACCCCTTGGCCACATGCGGCGAGTACGCCAGGTCACCGGTACGCCACACCGCGCCAATGCCCTGCGCATAGGCCGCCAGCAAGATCCCGTGGGCCGCACAGCCCGCCGCCAGCAACTGCTCGGACTTCGGATACTTGACGTGATCCTGCAGCCGCGCAATCACCACCACCACCAGCGGTGCCCGCAGCGGATTATTGCGCGCCTTGTCGATGGCCGCTTCGCTGACTTCGCCGTCCTGCAATTTCGCCGCTTCGACCAGCAGTTCGCCCATTTGCTCACGTGCCGCGCCTTCCACCGTCAGAAAGCGCCACGGCTGCAAGTGACCGTGATCCGGGGCGCGCATGGCGGCGCCGAACAGCACCTCACGCTGCTCGGCAGTGGGTGCAGGGTCAATCAGTCGCGGAACGGAAACACGGTTGAGCAAAGCGTCGAGAGCCTGCATCGGCCACCTCCTGAAAAATTTGTGCGGCTATTCTAGCTGTAACTGCCACAGCAGTGCCGGTTTACATGCCCTGCCTCACGGGTAGAATGGCGCCCTTTCCACTATCAGCCGAGCGGACCTCATGGCG
This sequence comes from Pseudomonas laurylsulfatiphila, assembly GCF_002934665.1. Taxonomy (GTDB): domain Bacteria; phylum Pseudomonadota; class Gammaproteobacteria; order Pseudomonadales; family Pseudomonadaceae; genus Aquipseudomonas; species Aquipseudomonas laurylsulfatiphila. The sequence continues at coordinate 757,415 of NZ_NIRS01000004.1, forward strand.
TTGCCGACCTTACGGATCATTGGTTTCATCATCGGCATCTTCCTGATCACGCTGGCGATCTCCATGGTCATACCCATGGCCACGTTGGTCATTTTCGACCGCACCAGCGATCTGCCGTCGTTCCTCTGGGCCAGCATGATCACCTTTGTCGCCGGGCTGGCGCTGGTGATTCCGGGGCGCCCCGAACACATTCACCTGCGCCCCCGGGACATGTACCTGCTGACCGTCAGCAGCTGGCTGGTGGTGTGCATCTTCGCCGCACTGCCGTTCCTGCTGACCCAACACATCAGCTACACCGACTCGTTCTTCGAAAGCATGTCCGGCATCACCGCCACTGGCGCAACCGTACTCAGCGGCCTGGACACCATGTCCCCCGGCATCCTGATGTGGCGCTCGTTGCTGCACTGGCTCGGCGGCATCGGCTTCATCGGCATGGCGGTGGCGATTCTGCCGCTGCTGCGCATCGGCGGCATGCGGCTGTTCCAGACCGAATCGTCGGACCGCTCGGAAAAAGTCATGCCCCGCTCGCACATGGTGGCGCGCCTGATCGTGGCGACCTACGTCGGCATTACCATTGTCGGCAGCCTGGCGTTCTGGTGGGCCGGGATGAGCCTGTTCGACGCGATCAACCACGCGATGTCGGCGATTTCCACCGGCGGCTTCTCCACCTCCGACCAGTCTTTGGCCAAGTGGCCGGAGCCTGCGGTGCATTGGGTCGCGATCGTCGTCATGATTCTCGGCGCCCTGCCGTTCACCCTGTATGTCGCCACGTTGCGGGGTAATCGTCGGGCGCTGATCAAGGATGAACAGGTTCAAGGCCTGCTCGGCATGCTGCTGGTGACCTGGCTGGTGCTCGGCACCTGGTATTGGTGGACTACCCAGCTGCATTGGCTGGAGGCGTTGCGGCATGTGGCGCTGAACGTGACGTCGGTAGTGACCACCACCGGTTTTGCACTGGGGGACTACAGCCTCTGGGGCAATTTCTCGCTGATGCTGTTCTTCTACCTGGGGTTTGTCGGCGGTTGTTCCGGCTCGACTGCGGGCGGCATCAAGATTTTCCGCTTCCAGGTGGCCTATATCCTGCTCAAGGCCAACCTTAACCAGCTGATTCACCCGCGCGCGGTGATCAAGCAGAAGTACAACGGTCACCGCCTCGACGAAGAAATCGTCCGTTCGATCCTGACCTTTTCGTTCTTCTTTGCAATCACCATCTGCGTGATTGCGCTGCTGCTGTCGCTGCTCGGCGTGGACTGGATGACCGCCCTCACCGGCGCGGCCAGCACCGTGTCCGGTGTCGGCCCGGGGCTCGGCGAAACCATCGGCCCGGCCGGTAACTTCGCGACCCTGCCGGATGCCGCCAAGTGGATTCTGTCGTTCGGCATGCTGCTCGGCCGACTGGAGATCATCACTGTGTTTGTGCTGTGTATTCCGGCATTTTGGCGTCATTGATCGCTTCAGGTGCCTGCATCAGCCGCATCCGGTACTCGCCGGGTGTGGCATCGAACCAGCGGCGGAAAGCACGGAAGAAGTTGCTCGGATCGGCGAACCCCAGCAAGTAAGCGATTTCCAGCAAGGTCATGTTCGGTTGCGCCAGATACTGCTCGGCCAGTTCGCGCCGGGTATCGTCCAGCAGCGCCTGAAAACTCGTGCCCTCTTCCTGCAAGCGCCGTTGCAAGGTGCGCTGGGAAAGATGCAGCGTCTGCGCCACGGTGTCGCGCTTGGGCTCGCCCTGGGGCAACAGGCGGCACAACACCTGCCGCGCCTTGTGCGTCACGCGGCTTTCGGAAAAACGCGCCAGGTACTCGCCGGCAAAGCGGTCATGCAGCAACGCCATGGCTTCGTTGGCCGTCGGCAAGGGCGCTTCCATGTCCGAACGCTCGAATATCAGCGCATCGTAAGGCGCGTTGAACACCAACGGTGCATGGAAGGCTTGTTTATAGGGTTCCGGATTGGCCGGTTCAGCGCCCTGCACCAGCACTTTGCGTGGATGCAGCGTACGCCCGGTCAACCAGCCGCACAGCGCCAGGGCGCAGGCCAGTGAAGCTTCGGCGCTCTGCCGGGTCGGCGGCAGGTGGTCGCCATGTACCGTCAGAATCAGCGCGTAGCCTTCGTCCAGCAGCTTGAAACTCAGGTCGGCACTTTCGGCGATGATCCGCTGATAGCGCACCAGGCGCTGAAAGCCTTCGGCCAGTGTCTGGCTGGACATCAAGGCGTAACCGGTCACATGGAACTGCGCCGGTCGCACCACCTTGCCCATGTTCAGGCCGATGGCCGGGTTGCCGGACAGTTCGACCGCGCGTTGCCACAGCCGTGTCATGGAATCTTGCGGGAAGCGTGCATCCGGATCATCCAGTGCCGCGTAGTCGAGCCCCAGCTGCTTGAACAGAACCCGGCAATCCAGGCCGTCCATCTCCAGCGCTTTGACAATCCCCATCGCCCAGCTTGCAGAAGTCGTTCGTTCGCTCATGGCGTTTTCTTACATGGTGAGCCGCATGCGACGGCTATTGACCGAAGGATACTAAAGTGGCGCCTATTGTCACTGGCTGATGCCATTGATCACTCTAGACTCAAATAAGCTACCCGCAGAACAACTTGCAGTCAGAACAATAACCACAGAGATCGCAGTCGTGGAAAACATCAAACGCTTCAACAGCTTTGCTGAGTTTTACCCTTACTACCTCAGCGAGCACAGCAACAGTACCTGTCGCCGTCTTCATTTTATCGGCACGACGCTGGTTATCTTGATACTGGCGCTGACCATTGGTCGCGGCGCCTGGATGCTGTTGTGGGCCCTGCCTGTGGCGGGTTACAGCTTTGCCTGGGCCGGTCACTTCTTCTTCGAGAAGAACCGCCCGGCAACGTTCCAACACCCCTTCTATAGCCTGCTCGGCGATTTTGTCATGTACCGGGACATGGTGCTGGGGCGCGTTCCGTTCTAGAGAACATCCGTCACAAGAGAGTTGCCTATGAATGCCAATGCCCGCTTCACCCACATGAAGGACGGCACGCAGGAAGACTGGGCGATCATCGCCGCGGACTTCAGTGCCTACGCGCGACAATTGCCGACAAGGATTGTGGCGCACCTGAAGTTACTGGAGGGTGATTTTGGTGGATTCCCGGTGGATCGCCTGACCCATTCCCTGCAAACCGCCACCCGCGCCTTTCGCGATGGTCGCGACGAAGAATACGTGGTCTGCGCCCTGCTCCATGACATCGGCGACACCCTGGGTTCCTACAACCACCCGGACATCGCCGCAGCGATCCTCAAGCCGTTCGTCAGCGCCGAGAACCTGTGGATGGTGGAGAAACACGGGATTTTCCAGGGCTACTACTTCTTTCATCACCTGGGCATGGATCGGCATCTGCGTGAGCAGTTCCAGGACCACCCGCAGTACCAGGCGACCGTCGAGTTCTGTGCCAAATACGATGCGGCGGCGTTTGATCCGGCATATGACACGCTGCCATTGAGCTTCTTCGAACCGATGATGGAGCGGTTGTTTGCCCGGCCGAGGAACTCGATCTACAAGGCGGCGATGGAAGAACATTCGCCAGCCTGACAGGACCGCTTCGCGGTCCATCGCGAGCAGGCTCGCTCCCACAATTGGAACGCATACTCCTGTGGGAGCGAGCCTGCTCGCGATGAGGTCCGCACGGGCACAGGATTATCAAGCCAACTCTGCAACCTTGGCCGCCTTCATCTGCGCCTCCCGCGCCTGGGCATCCGCCAACCGGTACAACTCGATCGAACCATCCCAATGCTCGATCAACGCCGTGCACGACTCCACCCAGTCGCCGCAATTGAGGTAGTCCACCTCGCCCACCTTGCGAATCTCGGCATGGTGAATGTGCCCGCACACCACGCCGTGCAGCTCACGCTTGACGCATTCATGGGCGATGGCTTCCTCGAAGTCGCTGATGAAGCTGACCGCGGTTTTCACCTTGTGCTTGAGGTAGGCCGACAGCGACCAGTAGCCGTAGCCATATCGCGCGCGCCAATGATTGAGCCAGCGGTTGAGGGTCAGGGTGAATTCGTAGGCCGAGTCACCGAGAAAGGCCAGCCAGCGATGGTACCGGGTGATCACATCGAACTGGTCGCCATGGATCACCAGCAGATGCCGGCCATCGGCGGTGACGTGTACCGCTTCGTCCACCAACTGGATATTGCCCAGGATCAGCTTCGAATAGCGGCGCAGGAACTCGTCGTGGTTGCCGGTGACGTAAATCACCTCGGTGCCACGCTTGCTCATGGTCAGCAGGCGACGGATCACGTTGGTGTGCGCTTGCGGCCAGTACATGCCGCCGCGCAGTTTCCAGCCGTCGATGATGTCACCGACCAGGTAGATTCTGTCCGCGTGGTAGCTCTTGAGAAACTGCGACAGGTGTTCAGCCTGGCAATCCCGGGTGCCCAAATGCACGTCGGAAATCCATAGCGTCCGTACGCGTTGCTTACGGGTGGGTTTGGCGAGCTCGGCGCTGGTCATGGGCAACCCTCTGGCAAGTTTTGCCAAGTCTGCCGCGGCCCGGTTAATGGTCCATGACAGCGTCAAGTCAGTCCTGTGACAACGCTTGTTGGCCCGCTCGGTGTAGACTGACGCCCTGAACCGGGAGACCCGCGATGAGACCGATCCTCACGCTCCGCCAATACAGCCACGACCTGATCGTCCACAGCCATGACCACGCTCAACTGGTGTTCGGGCTTTCGGGCGCCCTGGATTTCGAGGTCGACGGCCGTGGTAGCCAGGTGCGCCAGCAGAGTTTCGTGGTGGTGCCCTCCGGCGCGCATCACGCATGTGGCAGCGCCAATGGCAGTCGCTGCCTGGTGCTGGATGTGCCCAGCGAGCAATGGGTTGCGCAGTCGTTGGGCGATCACGCCGAGTCCAGCCGACGCTTGCTCGACAACGCCGGCCGCCTGCCCCTGGACGCGGGACAAAGCCAATTGGTCAGTTGGCTGGCGAACAGTCCGGTCGATGACCCGCTGATCGCACAACAAGGTGCGGTGCTGCTGCTGGCCAGCCTGAACAACGCCAGGCCCGACGCCGTCGGCGGTCGGCGCCTGCCCTATGCCGCGCTGAATGCACACATCGATCAGTACGCGGCGTACCCGCTGCAGGTGGCCGACCTGGCCCGGGTGGCCGGCCTCTCCAGTGCCCGTCTGCATGCGCGGTTCGTGGTTGAATGCGGGCAGACGCCGATGGACTACATCCGTAGCCGACGCCTGCACATCGCGGTGGGCATGCTGCGCAACTCGGCGCTGCCCATCGGCGAGATTGCCAACCGCGTAGGCTACAGCTCCCAGAGTGCCTTCGCGGCGGCGGTGCTGCGCGAGTTCGGGGCATCGCCCGGGAAACTGCGGCGCGAGGCTGGCGACAAAAAACGCTAGTCTGCCGACAGACTTGCCGGGCCATTACGCGCTTCAATGAGGCCTCTGTTCGTTTGTCGTTAAGGATTGCAATGACTCCCCGTACCGCGCTTGGCGCCTTGCATATCGGCGCATTGATGTTCGGCCTGACCGGCGTGTTCGGCAAACTGGCTGCCGCATCACCGGCGATCATCGTGTTCGGCCGTGCAGCTTTTGCCGTGCTCGCTCTGGCGTTTTTTGCACGGTTCGCCAGCCAGACGCGCTGGCAGAAACTCGAGGCCGTGGACTGGCGTCGGCTGCTGCTCAGCGGCTTGTTGCTCGCCGGGCACTGGGTGAGTTTCTTCATTGCGGTGAAAGTCGCAGGCGTGGCGATTGCAACGCTCGGCTTCGCCAGCTTCCCGGCCTTTACCGTGATCCTCGAAGGGTTGATCTTCCGCGAGCGCATTCGCGACAATGAGATTGTGCTGGTGCTGCTGGTGAGTGTCGGGCTGGTGCTGGTCACGCCCGATTTTGATCTGGCCAGCGGCGCCACCACCGGCCTGCTGTGGGCCGTGGGTTCCGGGCTGTTGTTCGCCCTGCTGTCGCTGACCAACCGTGCCAGCTCCGGGCGCGTCCCGCCGGTGCAGGCCGCGCTGTGCCAGAACGTGGTGGTTGCCCTATGCCTGCTGCCAGTGGCGGCGCCTCAATTGAGCGAAGTACGCGCCATCGACTGGCTGTGGATCGGCCTGCTCGGTGTGTTCTGTACCGGTGTCGCCCACAGTCTGTTCGTCGCCAGCCTGGCGGTGATCAAGGCACGCACCGCCGCCGTGGTGTTCGCCCTGGAGCCGGTCTATGGCATCACCGTCGCCTGGCTGCTGTTCAACGAAAACCCAACCCTGCGCATGTTGCTGGGAGGCGCGTTGATCATCGTGGCAATCGTGGTGTCCAGCAGGCTCTCAAGCACTTCCAGTAAGAAAGCCGTTACCGCCGAGGCCGCGTCTCACTGAGTGCGGTCGTTGTGTCCCAGGTCGCGGTCCGGGTCGATCTGATCACGGACCCGCTGCTTGAGCACTTTGGCTTCAGGGAAGCCACCGTCCGCCTTGCGCTCCCAGATCTGCACGGCGTCACAGAAAATATGGAAGACCCCGCCGGTGCCCGGCACCAGAGAAACTTTGCCCAGGTCGTCACCAAAGGTGCTGAGCAGTTCCTGGGCCAGCCACGCGGCACGCAACAGCCACTGGCATTGCGTGCAATAGGTGATGACGATTTCCGGTTTGTGGGCGGTCATGATGGGGCTTGACTCCAGAGTTTGACGACGCCGCTATGATAGCCCGGCCGGTGACTGTCGAGTCGGCTGATCAGGTTGTGCCTCTAACCCGAACGCAGGCTCGATCATGGCCAGAGCCACCGGTTGCCTGGTCTCGCCTGGGCTGATCACGTCCCAACTCGACGCCATGGACAGCTCCTCCAAGTTGAGCCGGTATTCATCGTCAATGGCGGGTTCACCGGACATCGCCAAACCCGGAGCCGCCACGACAGCGGCGACCGGGATGGAATGACGGTTATCCACCCACTCAAGTTCATCATTGGCTGGCACCCCGTCGCGCTGCGCAGTGGGCGATTGCGTGACGAGCGGCCAGATCACTGGCTCGGTAAAAAACTCAGCCGACGGCTCATGTGGCGACGGCAGAGCCTCTGAAGCCGTGGCCTGATGCTGCTGGCGCTGGCGGCGAACAAACCAGCCCAGCGCCACCAACGCCATCAGCGCTGACACGCCGGCAATCTGCAACCAGCCAACCCCGGGAGGTTCAGCAATGGCGGGTGCCGGTGCCACTGCATCAGAAACCATGGGTTGCGCCTTTACCTTCTTGAGTTCAGCCAGTTGGGTTTGCAGCTCGGCCAACTGTTTTTTCTGGTCGGTGATCAGCTCATCCTGGCCTTGTAGCTTCTCGTTGAGCTCATCGAGAGTGGATTGCAATTGGTGGTTTTGCAGGGTGCTTGCAGCCAGTTGCTCCACAGCGGGATCGACCATGGAGACGTCAGTTGCTGGCGTCGTCTTTGCCACGGGGGGCGGCGTTTCGACCGGTTGAACCCTGGGGAATGCGGACGCAGCGGAACTGGAAACCGGTTCATCGGTGGCGGCAACAATGCCTGGCGAACCCGGCGGATCGATCAGTACCGTGTACTCGCGCAATAACCGGGCGCCGGGCTGATTGAGCTGCACGAGGAAATTCAGGAAGGGTTCACTGACCGGTTTGCTGGATGTCACCTGGATCACGCTGCGCTTGCCGCGCAGGACCGGGGTGAATTTCAGATTGTCGAGGAAAAAGACCCGGTCGACCCCGGCACGGCTGAACTCGTCTGCCGTTGCCAGGCTCACCGACAGCTCGCCCTCCTCCAGGCCACCCGCATCCACCAGGGCGATATCGGCACGCAGCGGTTGATTCAGCGCCGAATGCAGGGTGATTTCACCCAGGCCCAGCGCCGGAGCCCATGCCGAGTAAGTGATCGCCACGCCAGCCAGCAACCCCTGTGAACAACCGCGCAAAACCAACCGCCAACACTTGAGCATGAGCATCCTTGAGATCTACAAAAACTACCCGTACGCGTTCGTACATCCGTTACGAACACGATATCGCCGAGTAGTTCTTATAGTCTGCGCAATGCGGTCTCTCAAAAACCTGGCAGTCGGTTATGCCTCAGGATTTTTCAAGGTTGCCCAGGATATGCCCGTGAACCCGCATGCACACCTTCAAATCCGCCTCATCGACGCCTTCGAACAGTTCGTGACGCAGTTGCGTGGCAATGGTTTCAATTTGTTCGATCAGGGGAAGCGCCGGGGCGCAGAGCACGATTTTCTTCGCCCGACGGTCTTCCAGCACAGCCTGGCGTTGCACCAGACCCTGGCTTTCCAGACTGTCGAGCAAACGGGCCAGGGTCGGGCCTTCGACGCCAACGCTTTGTGCCAGCTCCCGCTGGGTCGGAGCTTCTTCGAAACGGGCCAGGTGCAGCAGCACCAGCCAGCGCGCCTGGGACAAGCCCATGCCCGCCAGACGGCGGTCCAGTTCGGCACGCCAGCCACGGGACATCTGGGCCAATTGCATGCCAAAGCGGTGTTGATCGGTTAACGGCATAAAACACTCATGATTAGACTGAAATAAATAAAAACTAATTATTAGTCAGCTAAGCATGAGCCTCGGTCCGAGGCAAGGCTTGATCTGTACTGAATCGTTACATCAGCACTACAGATTTCTCAAATCTCGAATTCCGACTGCAAGGCAGCGCGAACACAGTACAAAACCCCTTCCGGTACCCGGCCGGCGAACAGCGCGGCGATCTCGGAAACCGGCGGCAATTCGCCTTCGCCATCGAGGAAGGCGTCCTGGACTTCACCCATCAGGTCCTCAGGCAGATCCAGCGCCTGCTCCAGCGACAACTGCTGCTTGCCGATCGCTTCGGCCAGCATGGTGTAGACGTTCTTTTCCGAGCACTGCAACTGACCGGCGATCTGCACCGGTGTCATCCCGGCCCGCGCCAGCGTGATCAGTTCGTGACGTACGTCGGCCACGGGTTTCGGTGCCTGGACCTGGCCGCCGAGTACTTCGAGGAAGGCCTCGCCGTAACGCTCCAGCTTGCGCGCGCCGACGCCGCTGACCGCGGCCATTTCCGCCAGCGAGCTCGGCTGGCTGCGCAGCATTTCCAGCAAGGTCGAGTCGGGGAAGATGACATACGGCGGCACGCCATGTTCTTCGGCGAGCTTGCGCCGCAGGGCACGCAGGGCTTCCCACTGTTCGCGCTCCTCGCCACGGACCAGTTGGCTCGCCTGGCTCTTGCTGCTTTTCGCCACGGTCTGCGCCTTGAGATCGCGGCGCAACGCCAGGGTCACCTCGCCTTTGAGCAGCGGCCGGCAACTGTCGCTCAGGCGCAAGCCACCGTAGCCTTCGAGGTCGATGTCGGCCAGACCACGGGCCACCAGTTGGCGGAACAACGAGCGCCACTCGCCCTCCGCCATCGCCTTGCCGACACCAAACACCGAAAGATGCTGATGGCCGAAGTTACGGACCTTTTCGTTGTCCTTGCCCAGCAATACATCCACCAGGTGCCCGACGCCGTAGCGCTGACCGGTGCGGTAGATCGCCGAAAGCGCCTGCCGCGCGGGCTCGGTGGCATCCCAGGTCTGCACGCCGTCGACGCAGTTGTCGCAATGACCGCAAGGCTGGGGCATGTCCTCGTCGAAGTAGGCCAGCAGCGTTTGCCGACGGCAGCGGGTTTCTTCACACAGGGAAAGCATGGCGTCGAGCTTGTGCTGCTCCAGGCGTTTGTGGCGCTCGTCGCCTTCGGAGTTCTGCAGCATCTGCTTGAGCATCACCACGTCTTGCAGGCCGTAGGCCATCCAGGCGTCTGCCGGCAGGCCGTCACGGCCGCCACGGCCGGTTTCCTGGTAGTAGGCCTCCAGGGATTTCGGCAAATCGAGATGCGCGACAAAACGCACGTTGGGCTTGTCGATGCCCATGCCGAACGCCACGGTGGCAACCATGATCAGGCCTTCTTCGTTGAGGAAGCGCTTCTGATGGTAAGCCCGCAAATCGTTGGGCAGACCGGCGTGGTACGGCAGCGCCGGGAAGCCCTGCTCGCTGAGGAACGCGGCGACTTCCTCGACTTTCTTGCGCGACAGGCAATACACGATGCCGGCATCGCTGCGGCGTTCGGCGAGGAACGCCAACAACTGCTTGCGCGGCTGCTCCTTGGGCACGATGCGATAAAAGATGTTCGGTCGGTCGAAGCTCGACAGGAAGCGCTCGGCGTCTTGCAGGTGCAGCCGGGTGACGATTTCTTCCCGGGTGCGTTTGTCGGCCGTGGCGGTCAGGGCGATGCGCGGCACGTCGGGGAACATCTCCGCCAACTGGCCCAGTTGCAGGTATTCCGGACGGAAGTCATGACCCCATTGCGACACGCAGTGGGCTTCGTCGATGGCGAACAGGGAAATGTTCAGTCCCTGCAGAAATGACAGCATTCGCGGCTGGACCAGACGCTCTGGCGCCAGATAGAGCATTTTCACTTCACCGCGGCGGATGCGGGCGGCGAGGTCGCGCTGTTGCTCGGCGCTGAGGGTGGAGTTCAACGCGGCGGCGGCCACGCCCAGCTCTTCGAGGGTCGCGACCTGGTCGTCCATCAGGGCGATCAGCGGCGAGACCACCACGGCCAGGCCTTCGCGCAGCAGCGCCGGGACCTGGAAACACAATGACTTGCCGCCACCGGTAGGCATCAGGACCAGGGCATCGCCACCGCTGGCCACGCGCTCAATGATTGCACCCTGGCGACCACGGAAACTGTCGTAGCCGAAGATGTCCTTGAGGACGCGTTGAGCCTGTTCGAGCATAGAAACTCCAAAAAATCACCGAAACATCCCTGCAAGGCTGGTTCAGAACCCGCGACGCTGCACCGACAAATCGTAAGTGCGCATTGCATGACGCTTCACATTTCAGCCGTGAAGCCAGCAGGGCATCACAAAACGCGCGAGTATACCCGAGCCCTGTCCGGCAAAGGGCACCGCTGATAAGAGGGAATGGACATGATTCCTGTAGGAGCTGCCGAAGGCTGCGATCTTTTGATCTTGTCTTTAAAAAGAAAAATCAAAAGATCGCAGCCTTCGGCAGCTCCTACGGGGAGAGACCATGGGCAAATATGCCGTGCGGCTGGCCCAAGCGCTCAAGAAGGCCTAGAATTCCCGCATCGAACATTCCCCAAGGTAGTCCTTTAATGTCCTTCGCTGAGCAACTAACCCGCCTGCAAGTCTTCCTCGACGCTGATGAACTGCATGACGAGGCGCTGGACTACGTGGCCGCCCACGGCTACCTCACTGCGCTGTCGATCTGTTCCGAAGTGGTCCCGGACCGTGAATGGATCGACGCACTGTTCGCCGAAGAGCCGCATTACAGTGGCGAAGCCCAGCGCGAAGAGATCGAAGCCACGCTGATCGGCCTCAAGGCCCACATCGCCCGTCAACTGGCCTCCGACGAGGAGTTCGAGTTGCCGTGCGACCTGGACCTGGGCGACGACCCGGACGATTCCGAACTGCGCGGCTGGTGCATCGGGTTCATGGAGGGCGTGTTCCTGCGCGAAGAAGCCTGGTTTGAAACCGCCGAAGACGAAGTCAGCGAAATGCTGCTGCCGATCATGGTCGGTTCGGGCCTGTTCGACGAGCAACCGGAGTTCTCCGACATTGCCGCCGACGCCAACCTGATGGACGACATGATCGTGCAGATCCCGGAAGCCCTGACTGCGCTGTACCTGCTGTGCAACGCACCAGACGAAAAACCGGCGATTCTCAAACCCCGTCACCACTAAGGTTCTGCCTATGGACAATCCCATAGGCAACCGCCCCCTGATGTTGCGCTACGTGCTGCTGGCCATCGGCTGGCTGAGCGTAGCGTTGGGGGTCATCGGAATCTTCCTGCCGGTATTGCCCACCACCCCCTTCCTGCTGCTGGCAGCCGCCTGCTTTGCCCGCAGTTCGCCGCGCTTCTATCAATGGCTGGTCGAGCATCCGCGGCTGGGTCCGTGGATTCGCGATTACCTCGACGGCAACGGCATTCCGCTCAAGGGCAAGGTCTACGCCATCGGCCTGATGTGGGCGAGCATCCTGTTCTCCTGCTATCTGGTGCCGCTGCCTTGGGCACGGGGGTTCATGCTGACCAGTGCGGTGCTGGTGACGATCTACATCCTCAGGCAAAAAACCCTGCGCAAATCCTGAAGTCTCTCGGGGCCTTGTGGCGAGGGAGCTTGTCGGATCGCCGCACCGTCCCGCTGGGTTGCGAAGCGACCCCCAAACCATTCGATCCAGGTTCCCCTGGTACACCGCGCTCACCTGTTCTGCGACTGCTGCGCAGCCGAGCGGGAGCAAGCTCCCTCGCCACAGGTGCTGTAGGCGACCCGACGACCTACCCTCCCCCTGCAAAATCTCCACCTAAACTCCACGAACCTACACTCGAGCAGCCAGACATGGCCCGCAGTCTGCGTAGTCCAGGATGGCCAGCGCTCCGACTTCGGCTCGGCGGATGGTTGCTGCTGGCCGGTTTGCTACTGACCGTTTTCAGTGGCGTCCAGGCCGACTGGGATTTTGCGCAGATCCTGCAAACCGTGGAAAAACGCTACGGCCCACTGGGACCGGCACGAAACCGGATCGAGGCGTGGAGTCAGATGCTGCAAAGTGCACGCGGTGCGCCCGAACGTGAGCAACTCAACGCGGTGAACCGCTTCTTCAATCAGCAGTTGAATTTCCAGGACGACACGCGCATCTGGCAACAGACCGATTACTGGGCCACGCCCGTCGAAGCCCTGATCAAGGGTGCCGCCGATTGCGAAGACTACGCGCTGGCGAAGTATTTCAGCCTGCGCCGACTCGGTTTTCCCAGCGAAAAACTGCGCGTCACCTACGTCAAGGCTCTGAGCCAGAACCAGGCGCACATGGTGCTGACGTTCTACAGCGCCCCCACGGCCGATCCACTGGTGCTGGACAACCTGATTGGCGATATCCGCCCCGCCTCCCAACGCAAAGACTTGCTGCCGGTGTACGCCTTCAACGCCGAAGGCCTGTACCTGCCGGGAAAGAACGGCGGGCAACGCAGCAGCGACTCGAAGAAGCTGTCGCGCTGGCAGGACGTGTTGAAAAAGATGCAGAGCGAAGGGTTCGACATCGGCGACGGCTAACCGCCATGGCAAGGAGCGAGACATGACACTGCGTAAACAGTTGTTCCTGGCCATCTGCCTGTTCCTGCTGGTGGCATTCAGCGGCAGTTTTTTTGCCAGCCTCGAAAGCTCCCGCGAGCAAACGCTCAGTCAGCTGCGCGCCCACGCTCAGGACGCGGCCACCGCGTTGGGGCTGTCACTGACGGCACAGGTCGATGACCTGGCAATGATGGAGCTGATGGTCAGTTCGATTTTCGACAGCGGCTATTTCAGCAGCATCCGCGTGATCAGGCTCAAGGATCAGCAAACCCTGGTGGAGCGCAGCACACCGACAAAAATCGACGGCGTGCCTGACTGGTTCGTCAACCTGGTCAACCTGCGCCCGGAGGGTGGCGACGCCTTGGTCATGCGCGGCTGGGAACAGCTGGCACGGGTCGAAGTGTTGAGCAATCCGCAATTCGCCCTGGCCAAGCTCTGGGACAGCACCCTCGGCAGCCTGATCTGGTTGCTGTTATGCGGGTTGCTCAGTGCGGTGATTGGAGGATGGATGCTGCGCAGGCAGTTCCGCCCACTCGACAGCATGGTCCGACAAGCCGAAGCCATCAGTAAACGCGAGTTTCTCAGCCTGCCCAACCTGCCACGCACACCGGAGCTCAAACGGGTAGTGCTGGCCATGAACCAGATGGTCGAAAAGCTCAAGGCGCTATTTATCGAAGAAGCTGCGCGCAGCGAAAAACTGCGGGCCGAATCCTATCTCGACAGCCTTACCGGCCTGGCCAACCGGCGCCTGCTCGACGAACAACTGGCCGACCACTTGAGAGTGTGCGAACAGAGCCGCGATGGCCATCTGCTGATGTTGCGGATCAACGACCTGAACGGGCTCAACCAGCGACTGGGCGGCCAACGAACGGACGCACTGATCAGCGCCGCCGGCGAACTGCTCAGACGCCTGACTCAATTGCCGGAACGTCGCACCTGGCTGGCGGCGCGCAATCGCGGTGGGGAATTCAGCCTGCTGACGCCGGGTCTGGACGCCGACAGCGCCGCGCGCCTGGCTGCCGATGTCAGCATCAGCCTGGAGAACCTGCGCCTGACCGGCGCCAGCGATTGTATGCCCGTCGCCCACCTGGGCGTTGTCGCCTACCGCCCCGGAGAGTCGATCGGCAACGTACTGCTGCGCCTTGATCAGGCATTGACTGAATCCCGGCAGCGTCCCGAGCGACCCTGGGTGTATCTGGGCCACCATGACACTGCGCCGAATCACTCCCAGCACGACTGGCGCACCTGGATCGACGACGCCTTGACCGAAGGCAAGATGCAGTTGTACTTCCAGCCCGTCGTGCAATGCGCCGACACCCGCCAGGTGCTGCATCACAAAGTGCTGGCACGCCTGCTCGACCCACAGGGCGAAGCGATCGCCGCCGGGCATTTCCTGCCGTGGATCGAGCGTCTGGGCTGGTCGGAACGCTTCGACCTGGCCATGCTCGAAGCCACGCTGGACGAGCTGGTGGTCAACCGCAGGCCCTTGGCACTGAGCCTGTACGGGAGCACCCTGCGCGATCCGGTGCAATGGCGAACAATCCTCGACCTGCTCGACTCCCTTCCGGAGCTGGCACCGCTGCTGACCCTGGAAATCGACGAGCGCCAGTTGCCCTCCCCCGAAGAACTGCAGCGTTTGAGCCACAGCCTGCTGAACACCGGTTATCGTATCGGCCTGCAACACTTCGGCGGGCGCTTCAGCCAGATCGGCAACCTCACCCAATTGGGTTTGGCGTACCTGAAAATCGATGGGGCCTACATTCGCGCCATTGACGAACAGCCTGACAAACGGCTGTTCATCGACGCAATCTTTCGCGCGACCCACAGCATTGATTTGCCGCTGATTGCCGAGAGGGTCGAGACGCAAGGGGAACTGGAGATCATCCGGGAACTGGGTGTATTCGGCGCGATGGGGCGATTGATCGGGTCGCCGGAGCCAGGCAGCCGAAGCACCTCCGACCATTGATCGGAAACCACCTCACACCTGTTATTTATGACAGTAGGCAAGCTATCAGCGCAGGGTTTAAATCACTCGGGCACATTCACTTTCCATGCCCGGAGTCATCATCATGACTGCTAAACCACCGAATACTTCAACACTTACGTCAGACACACAGAGTGAAACAACAGACAGAGTATCCTTCGATTCAATCACGGACAGCAAGGGTACTCTCGTTCCCAAAAACAGCGTTACTTATGACCCAATGCTGGAATTGAAGGGTAAGGCTGACGCAGGCAGGATACTCAATATTCGCGATCGTTTTTCCTATATCACTGATGTGACGACTCTCCCGTCAGGAAACTGGATCAAACAACTCGACTTTAGCAACCAGGAATTCAAGCGTTTCAGCCTTAATGTCATCGAAAAAGACCCACCTCAAGATAGCTCGCCCCCGTACGATTTCATATGGGCGACCGAGACGCCGATCATCAAGGTAGTCACTGGCAAAGATGGCCCGATTAACGATGGCGATGACTACACCGGTGACTCACTGGAGTTCACGGGCAACGCACCTCCCGGTATGGAAGTTGAAGCGTTCAACGGCGACACATCCACGGGCAAGAAAATCCCGGTTAATTCTGTCGGTTTGTTCAAACTCACCCTCGATGGACTCACCGCTGGCACCTACAAGATCAAGATCAAGGCTGCCAATGGCAAAGAGTCCGATGTGTTCACCTTCCATGTCGTATCGGATATAGAACTGATCCTTGATAGGGTCTACGATTCCCGCGGGAAGATTATCACTGAAGGCGATACCACCTACAGCGACACGGCTACGGTCCATGGCTATGCCTGGATCGGCAAAGAGGTGCAACTGCTCAATTTCGACGAGCCTGTCGACGGAGCAATAGGGACCGCCCAGGAGCCTGACGGACTCTGGACAATCGAATTTGAGTTGTCCGCCCCCAATTTGTACAGCCTTACCGCCAAGGCGCTTTATGGCGAGGGTGAAACTTCCAAGCCGCCCTATCTCTTTGAAGCGCTGGAGGACGTCAAGCTGAGCCTGGATAACGTCGTCGACTCCAAGGGGTCGATCGATGAGGGCAAGACCACCTACGATAAAAAGGTAAAGGTCAGCGGCTATGCCAGGCCCGGCAAACGCGTGCAGTTGCGCAATCATGGCGTGCCCATCGTCGGGGCAACCACACCCACCAACGAGAAGACCGGATGCTGGGAAATCGAACTTGATGTGATCCCGCTCACCTACAGTCTTACCGTCGAGGGGCTTTACGACGATAACGAAATCACCGACCCGCCCCGCACCTTTACCGTGAAGCTGGACGTCGAGCTGAGCCTGGATGACGTCCTCGAATCCGAAGACGGCCCCTCTGTCCCTGATGATGAGATCACTTACAAGAATCTGTTGTTCATCGTGGGACATGCCCGGCCCGGTGAGAGCATTCAGCTATTCAATGACCGTGACCCGATAGAAGGTGCCATCGCAACTGCCGATCCCGTCAGTGGCGCCTGGACATTTCCGCTCAATGTGACAGCCGGTTACTACAAGCTGACCGCTCAGGCAAAATATGGTGACAACGAAACCACCAACCCGCCCCGCACCTTTACCGTGAAGCTGGACGTCGCGCTGAGCCTGGATGACGTCCTCGAATCCGAAGACGGCCCCTCTGTCCCTGATGATGAGATCACTTACAAGAATCTGTTGTTCATCGTGGGACATGCCCGGCCCGGTGAGAGCATTCAGCTATTCAATGACCGTGACCCGATAGAAGGTGCCATCGCAACTGCCGATCCCGTCAATGGCGCCTGGACATTTCCGCTCAATGTGACAGCCGGTTACTACAAGCTGACCGCTCAGGCAAAATATGGTGACAACGAAACCACCAACCCGCCCCGCACCTTTACCGTGGAGTCCATCATCAAGCCGCACAATACCCGTGTATTCGACTCGGACGGCCCGATCGAGGACAACGGTACAACCCCATACAACTATGTAATTGTCAGGGGCGATGCGGCACCGCTAGCGGCGATCAAGCTACAGATCAACGGAGTCACCGACCTGACGCCAGAACCGACCGACGATACGGGCAAATGGGCCAAACTCGTTCAAGATCTGGACTACGGAACCAAGTATACGTTCATCGCGGAGGCAGACTATGGTGACAATGCCGAGTCAAATCCTTGGACGATTAATCCCGAAGCGGCCACCATCGTGCCGATCCTTGGTGAAGTTACTGACCCTGAGGGTAACAAAGTCGGAGGAAGTGAAGGTGGAACCACACTTCATACGAAACTGACTTTTGCTGGCCAAGCCAAACCACATGAAACGGTCGAGATACTGAATGGTGACGCCAGTCTCGGTGAGGCCACGGTCGATGAAAAGGGCAACTTCCGAAAAGTTATTCTCGGATTACCTGAAACTGCCTACAACATCAAAATCAGGGGCCTGTACACCGGTAACCCGGAAAGCACTCAACACTGGACGTTCACCATTGAACAGGCAGTCAGGCCAACTATCAGGCGCATTTTTGACTCCACAAACGATATTGACCCGGACGGTTACACATACGAAACGACCGTGACTGTCGAAGGCCAAGCCCACAGACTGCAGAAAGTGCAAATATTTGACGGCGACGACTTTTTGCGTGAGGTGCCGGTCGAAGGCAATAATACTTTTAAAGCTGAACTTGGCGGATTGCGCTTTAAAAACTACGACCTGAGAATCAAACCGCTTTACGGTAGCGGCCTACCGCACTCTGCTGTTCATCGTTTCAGCATAATTACAAGAGGTGAGTTATCCATCGATAATGTCACCGACCCCAATGGAATTCCAATTCCAGAAGGAGGAAGTGTGTCTCAAAACAAAGTGTTTACTTTCAACGGCCGCGGGGCCCCGCCAAACACCTATGTCAGCCTGTACCGTGACAACGATATTTGGGCAGGTAGAAGATTGGCTGAAGACGATGGAACATTTCATGTAAACACTGGTTCACATCCAGTCGGAGGCCCTTACAAATTCTACCTGAAAGGTGTGGATGGCCGGACTTCGCAGAGTTGGTACATTGGTATATCACATTGATGAACTGTGACTCGCAAACCAGATTGTAAAAGCAGTATCTGAAAACGAAAAAAACCGCTTAACGCGGTTTTTTTCATTCCTTTATACCAGGCCATCAAAACCCGTAGCTCACCCCCAGCCTCATCGACCATGGCTGCTCGTAGTTTTTCCCTTTGCCGTAGTCGAGGTCCGCACTCAGCCGTACATTAGATCGCAGGGAAAAAGCCACTCCACCACCCACCTCAACACCACTACCCGACAAATCGCTGTTGAGTTCGTTGCCGTTGACATGCACGTTGTCATTGTTGGCAAACTCATGAACCATCGCGACCCGCCCGTATGGCTGCACGACGGTACCGCCGCCCAGCTTGAAGTCACGACCGGCGGCGACACCCAGCTTGGCGCGCAACGAACGTGTCCGGTCGCCGTCGGCGTCCATGCCATTGTCCAGGTCATAGCTCGCGCCCTCGATGACGCCGGCCGACAATTGGGCGGAAGGTTTGACCCGCCAGTCATCCGCCAGCCGGACGTTGCGACCGACTTCCACCAGGGCGCTGACCGCCGAGTTGCTGTAGTCGCCTTTGGCGCGGGTTCCGTCGCTCAAGCGGACTTTCGAGTCGTTGCGGAAATGGTTGAATTTCAGCGCGCCATCGAAGTAGTAGCCGGTGTCCGGAGCCTGCCAGCCAACGTATGGACCGGCGTAGAAACTATCGACCGTTGCGCTGCTTCCGCCCTTGAGATCAATATCCGACTGGCTGTAGCCGGCCAGCACCCCGACGCTCCACGGACCATCGCCCAGACGGGTATCGGCGCCCATGGAAACACCCTGTTGCCGCTGTTGATAGGCCACGCCCGCGCCCTCGCCAACGTTGTATTTGTTGCCGTAAGGTCGTACCCAAACGCCATGCAATTTGCCATCCGATTGCAAGTCACCCATGCGGTTTTCCAGCGACTTCAGCTCGCCATAGGAAATGGTCGTCGCGGTGCGGAACAGCGCCATCACTGTCTGGGCACCGGAGCTGACCGTTTTGGTGGCGGGATCGAGGAACCACTCTGTACCGCCGCTGCCATCGGTGGCACTCGCCAGATCGTAGGACCAGGTGCCCAGATCCACCCGACCGCCGACCAGCGAAAACTGCGCATCGCCGCTGGCGGTGCGCACCAGTGCCAATGGTTGCGTGGCCACCGCATCCGTACCGGAAGCCGCGACTTCCAGGCCGAATTGACCATTGGCTGCGCCGGTCACATTGAGAAAATCACCGGCACCGGTAGAGAAATCGCCCTTCATGGCAAAGGTGCCGGTGCCATCGAGGGTTCCAACGTTCAGCTGACGATATGCCCCCCCGGCATCACCGAAATCAACTCGGCCGCCATCCATGCTCAGGCTGCCGATGGTGTCATTGCCGGTCATGGTCCAGTTCGATTGACTGAGAGTGACGCCCGTGACGTTATCCAGGCGACCGGTGAACTGCGAACCGTTTTGCAGGGTGACATTGGCGGTAGAACCGTCCTCGACCACCACGTCGCCAGTCATCTGGCCTCGATCAAACGTCAGGTTGGCGGTGCTGGAATCAGTGACTTGCACGTTGCCTTGCAAGGCGCTGCCGGCGACTCTCATGGCGGCCGTCGATGCTCCCAGCACTTCCAACAGGTTGCCGTTACTGCCCGCCAACGTGGAACCATTCAGCACGTCAATACGGGCGTCGACACCGTCGTCCACTTGAATCGCCGGCCCGTCGCGGCCCACGACGCTTGAGCCGTCCAGCACCAGCGACGCAGTGCCCACGGGTGGGTCCGTTTCAAATCGCACACCGGCGGCTTCACCGCTGATTCGCGTATTGCCGGATGCGGTGACGGAGCCTCCCGCCACGATCAGGCCAAAGCTGCCTGCGCCCGTTCCGGTGACTTCGGAGTTGATCAGCTCGAGGGTGCTGAAACCTGTCACCACGGCACCGGCAAAGCCACCACTGAATACGCTGTTGGCGGCGGTTACGGTCGAGCCGGTCCTTCCTCCTACCGTGCGATTGACCAGCAACGCAATGGTGTCGCTGCTGACCGTCGCCCGATCAATGGTTGCGCGGCTGGTATTGATGGATATCCCCGCCTGGCCGGGGTTACCGGTGACGGTCGCGCCATTGATGTTCAGGGTAGAGCCGGTCTGGACAGAGACATTTCGGGTGGTCGCATCGGTCATGTTCAACGTGCTGTTGTTTTTCACCGAATAGCTGTCAGGTGCAGCCGTTGAATCGATGTCCAGGGTGGATCCGTTATCGACAATCACTGCCGCAAAAACGGTAGAACTCATGAAAAAAAAAGCTGGCACTAATGCCAGCCTTGCGTTGGAGCCTGAAATGACAGTTGGACGAGACGCCGGTTTGTCGATTGCCATGGTAATTTCCTATTCATCGATCCGTCCTCGCCGACCAAACGGGCTGGAGGACTACAAGGGCGGCGCAAGATAGCCTCACTTCCGACAAAAAAATGTAGGAGTAATCCTAAAGCCTCTCTCAGCCCAGTCCGTCAAACACCGAATGCATCAATAAAGGGAGACGCCTTCGCGCCTCCCCATATTGGTTATTGAGTCAGGTTACAGAATTCGCCATTACCCGGATTGAACATCCCCACCCTGAACCACTTCGGATCAGAGGGTGTTGTGTATCCATCAAGTTTTGCCGAACAGTGCAACGTGCACCAGCCATCGCGAATCTTGTCAAATACCTGCCATGGGAAAAACACACTGAAACCGGTACTCGCCTCATCCTCATCGGGGGTCTTCTCTACCATTGCCGCAGCATCGAGGATGATATCCCCTGGGATATTTTTCCCTGTACCGTCTTCTTTAGCGTTCTCATAACCCTGCACATAGAACTTGACATCGACGCCTTTCAATCTGGTGTCACCGGAAAACTTGACCTCCACAGCCTTTCGCGCCGTATCCGGATCTACAACCAAAGAACCGCAATGCAGTTCAGGACCGTCACCACCATTGCCATACACCACAAAATCAGGCTCAACCATTACACCGGGCACAATGCGAACTTCAACTGTCTGACGAGGCGCACGCGCAACGGTCTCGTTCACATCTTCATGACTGATCGTGTAATCCGCGAAGGCATTATCATTGTTCCCAACCGCTTTAATAATCTCCCCAGGAATCCTCATTTCAAGAACGGTCTCATTTGTTTCACTACCATCAAGTGTCACAACCCCGCCCTCACCTTCAAGCACATCAACATTCATATAACGGAGTTGAATTTGATCTTTGGCTTTATGGCCTTCATAAATTGGGACGATAACAAATGCCCCGTTCTCGGCATCCAACTTACCCAGCTTATTAGGCTCCAGTCTGTTCGCCCCAAGTACCGTAACCGGTTGTAACCTCGGATCCGTCGAACCAGGAGTACCAGGTTTATCAGGGTCCACGGGCATACCCGGTTTTCTCAAGTCTACGTTTAACTCTTTCTTAGCCGGCGTATTGGGTGGATAGAATTTATTATTGCGCCGAACCTGCCATTCCAAATCTATCGTCTTAAGGCCAAGATCCCCATTAAACAGCTGTTTATACGTTAGTTGTAAGTCGAAAGGAACGCTGCCCACCGGAATATCACCCAGTGGCTGCCCATCGATACTGACCCTGATTTGATCTCCTACCTGAAAGTTATCGTAATTAAACTCGGCGCCGACCGGCGTTTGCGCATCCGCCAGTAAAATCAGGTTGTTATCATCATGCAGCGCAACAGTAATGGTTTGATTCTTTGGCGCTGGAATCAGCGAAACATCAACTTCTACCGGAGGAGAAGCCACGCTCTTATTGCCTTTTCGATCCGTCGCATAAACAAAAATGGCCCGTTTACCCTCATCGCCTCCACTCTCAAGAAACGCCTTGGTCAAATTGGTTGTTTGCAGCGGAGTCACAGGAGTCGAGCGCACCGCCGTACCGATAAGTCGAGCGGTATCAAGATCCACAGCACCACTTGCGTTATATTCCGCCAGCATAAACTCAATGACATCACCGATTTTTGCATCGCCATAATTGCCTGGATAACTCAGCAACACATGGGAACTGGAATCGAAATACTCTGCTGTAATCCCCTCATTTTTAATCCTGTCCGGAACTACGGTCTCTACCGTTGGGCGAGGCGACTGCGTATCTACTTGCAATATAAACTTTTTCGACCTAGAGACATTAAAACGTACTGTCAAAAAAATCCATACCTTATGCTCACCGGCCTTGTCGGTGTATCCAGCCGGCAAGGTAATCCGCTGATCAAACCAGCTCTCGTCCAAAGGTCTAATACCTGTCAAGGGAGTGCCGACTTTATCATCATCAGTATCGCCAAGCATGAGCTGCATTGTTACTTCCCGGCCATCATTCAGATCATAATCCGCAAACTTTTGGACTCTAAAAGTCATGGCAAGCCCTTGTTCACTTTTTGGAACTTGGTTGCCCGGGTCATCATCCGTCTCCGGCAACAACTTGTTTGGCATTGGCTCCGGCGGCGGAAAATCGTCTTCGATTCGCCGCCCGCGTAGCATCGCTTTGTAATCGAGCAGCCGTTGCTGTTGAGCAGACAATTTATTGAATGTCGACATTTCGTAGTTCCTTTCCGTGACCGGACGCAATGCGCCAACGGTGTAACTATCTGACGCCCAGTAAAATCAAAGACCGGCGGTTGTTCGATAAAGCTGGCATACGCCCGCTACCGCTGAATCCGGGCGAAAAACACGGGGGACTCGAGTGTGTTTGCACCGATGCTGTCGCTTGATCGATGACTCGATTTAAAGGCAGTTACAAATGGCTGGCTACTGTCAGAAATTACAGGTTTTGCTACCACTGGTCGGAGATTCGTCTATGTCTCGGACAATAAAAAACCCGCCATCCCTTGCACAGGGATGGCGGGTTTTTTCGCTTAAGTTTTCAGGTCACACGGTATCCACCTTCAACGAATGATCGTTGAGCATGCCGTTGATGATAGTCGCCGTGTCATGCCCGCTCGCGACCACCCCACCCGCTCCCGGCGTGACACCGTATTGACTGGCGAGGTTGACGCCGGCCAGGTCGATGGTCTGGTTCGGTGCGGCGCCGGCCATGGCGCTGACGTCGATGCTGGTCACCGTCGACGCCCCGCTGCCGGTGACGGTGAAGTGCAGGTAGTCGTCCAGCGAAGCCGTGGTGCCGCTCTCTCCTTGCAGCAGTTGCGACAGGTCGAGCTTGTCGGTGCCGGGCGTGAAGTCGGTGATCACGTCATGGCCGCTGTTGTCCTTGAGCCACTGGAAGGTGTCGGCCCCCGCCCCGCCGCTGAGGGTGTTGTTGCCCAGACCGCCAATCAGCAAGTCATCGCCGCCCCCGCCATTGAGGATGTCGTTGCCCAGGCCGCCGTTGATCACGTTGTTGCTGTTATTGCCGGTCAGGGTGTCGTTGAAGTTCGAGCCGGTGAGGTTTTCGATACCGGTCAAGGTGTCCGTGCCCGCGCCGAGGGTGTTCTGCGCAGCGAGCAGGCTGAGGTCGACCGTGACCCCGGCGGTGGCGTGGGCATAGCTGGCCGTGTCGATGCCCGTGCCGCCATCGAGGGTGTCATTGCCCAGTCCGCTGAAGAGCAGATCATTACCGGCGCCGCCATGCAGCTCGTTGTTGCCGGAGCCGGCGGTGAGCACATCATTGCCGTCGCCGGCATTGATGATGTTGTTGCCCGTGCCCGCCACCATGACGTCATCCCCGCTGGTGCCGGTGAGGGTGTGGCCGTCCTGATAGCTGATGGTCAGGTTGGCCGAGTCGCTGCCGCCGTGGTTGTCGTTGGCGGTGTAGGTGCCGTGGTAGTCCGTGGTGACGTCGTGTGCTCCGGCGTAATTGACGGTCATGGTCAGGTCGTAGTTTTCTGCCCCATTCTTATTGCCACCACTGGTGTTGACGATGTTGGTCACGTGGATCTGGTAAGTGCCATCCGCGCCTGCGGTGATGGTGCCACCATCGGCGATGCTTACGAACGCTCCGCCATTGAGCGAATACTCCATCGTGATGTGCCCGGCACCCAGGTTGTGATTGAGGTTGAGCGTCTCCCCCTGATTCAGCTTGACCGTGATGAAGTCCTCATTGTTGCCATTGGCGTTGTTCGCTGCTCCGAGATAGCCACTGACCACCAGCATCGCCGTCATGGTCGCCGCGTTGGCCGCAAAGGCATTGCGCACGTTGGCCAGGCTCTGGTTGGCAGCGACGTCGTCGGTGCCGGCGAAGCCGATCGCACCGGTACCGGTGAAGTCCGCGCCTTTAGCGGCCCAGCCGGTGTTGAAGGTAGTCGGCGTCGCGTTGAGCGTATCGCCGTTGGGGTCGGTGTCGTTGGCCAGCAATAGTTCGCCCGGCACCACAATGTTGCCCGACAGCACGTTGGTGATAACGTGGTCGTCCACCGCCACCGGAGGCGCGTTGGGGATCACTTTCACGGTCAGCATCGAGCTGGTGAGGTCGCCATCGTTGTCGCTGACGGTGAAACCGATGTTCTCGGTGATCAACACCGCAGTGGTTTTCTGCGAGGTGTAGTTGTAATCGCCAGTGTCGAGGTTGATCACCAACGTGCCGCCGTTGTTGGTGGCGATGCTCACCGTGTTGTCCACGGTGTTGAAGGTGCCGTGGTTGGTGGCGCCACTTGGCGTCAACGAACCCTGGCCGCCGAGGGCTTTTGGATCGTAGGTGTAGGTGGTGCCGTCGACCACGATGGATTTGATGAAGCCGCCATCAGCCCCGAACGTGCCGCCCTCGCCCAGCAACGAACCGGTGACCGGTGCGCCGATCACAGTGCCGGACAGCACCGAGTTGAGTTGATTGAGGTCGGTGACCACCACCCCATTGGTGTTGGTGTGGCTGATGCCGTCGTAGGCCAGCGGATCGAGGTTGGCGTTGCTCACGCCGCTGCCCAGGCCGATCGCGTAGTTCTTGATGTTGTTGGCATCGAGGAAGGCTTTCAGCGCGGTCTCGTCGGCGGTGCCGATTTCCTGGCCGCTGGTGGGCTTGCCGTCGGAGAAGAAGTAGCCGACGTTTTGTGCACCCGTGAGTTTGCCCGAGGTGTTGAACGCGGTCTGCATGGTCGCCACGGCCGCGTCGTAGTTGGTACCGCCGTTCGCGGTGAGACCGGCCAGCAATGTCTTGGCGGTCGCGACATCGACCCACACCGAAGTCCTGTCGGTGGCGCTGCTGCTGAAAGTGACGAGTTGCACTTTTACATCGCCGAGGTCGTCGTATTTATCCAGCAAGGCACTGATGGCCTGCTTGGCCAGAGCCAGCCGCGACAGGGCCGTGCCCGACGCGTCCGACACACCGGAAAGGTCGGCCATACTGCCGGAGACGTCGAGCACGATCAGCAGGTTGGAGTCGATCTCCACCGCTGCCACCGAGCGATCCGAAGCCACCGCCTTGGGCACGTCATCGACAATGTTGACCACGATGGTGCTGGTGCTGCTGTTGCCCGCCGCATCGGTGGCCTTGTAGGTGAAGCTTTCACTCAGGCTGTTCGGACCGTCGTTGGCATTCGGCGAGGTTTTTGGCGCCGAGGTCAGGGTGTAGGTGTAGCTGCCGTCGGGGTTGAGCAGGATCTGCCCGTAGGCGCCGGTGGCGCTGCCGATCAGGGTGTAGGTGAGCGCGCCGCTGGCACCCGAGACGGATCCGACCAGGGTGCCGGACGCGGTTTCGCCGGTATTGCCCGGGTCGCTGCCGGTGACCGTACCGGCGGCCAGGTCCTGGCCGCCCTGGCTCAGGTCTAGGGCTTTTTCGTAGACGGTCACGTCGCTATCGGGGTTGGCCTTGATATTGCTGTTGGCCACGTCGATGGTGATGGTGGTGGTGCTTTCATCGCCATCGGAGTCGCGCACGGTATAGGTGAACGTATCCGTGGCCCCGGCAGCGCCGACCGAATTCGGGTTGCTGTGATACACCGCGTTGCCGTTGGCATCGAGCGTCAGGTAACCGTAGGTGCCGTTGATCGGGTTGCCCAGCCCGCCGACGGCCGAGGTCGCGGTATTGCTGCCGGCGCGCACGCCGACCACCGTCGCCGGACCATCGGCGCCGTTGATGTCATTGCCCAGCACACTGATATTGACCGTGCCGCCCTCCGTTACCGACGACGAGTCAGGTTTGGCGTTCGGCAAGTCATCGACGATGTTGACGTTGATCTGCCCGTTCGCGATATCGCCATCGGTGTCGGTAGCGACGACGTTGAAGTTCTCGGTGAGGCTGTTGGCGCCGTTGGCCGCAGGATGGGCTTCGTTATCGTTCAGGGTGTAGCTGTAGCTGATCACGCCGGTGGCCGGGTTGTAGCCGGTAATGGTCAGGGTGCTGCCCAACGGCGTGACGGCGGTTTGCGGGAAGCCGACGGCCACGCCAGCGCTGACCACGGTGATGCCGCCCACGGTCAGGGTTTGCAGGCCATCGAGGGCGGTGACCGTGAAGGTGCCGCTTTGGGTCAGGGCCGGTGTGTTGGGGGTGGTGCCGTCACTGAGGTTTTTCTCGTAGACCGTCAGCTCGCCGCCATACACGTCGAGGCCGCCAAGGGTTATCGGATCGTCGTTGTTGTGGATCTGCAGCACCAGGTTGGCGGTGCTGATGTCGCCGTCGGCGTCCGTGAGGGTGTAGGTGAAGGTTTCGGTGCCGTTGCCACCGCCGTGCAGGGCTTTGAAGTCGGCATCGCTGGTGTTGAGGGTGTAGGTGTAGGTGCCGTTGGCGTTGAGCACCAGGGTGCCGTAAGTGCCGGTGAAAGTGCCGGGGGTCACCGGGCCGGCATTCAGGCCGATGGCGACTTTATCGGCGCCGATCACGTCGTTGTTGAACACATTGCCGCTGAGGCTCGCCACCGTCTCCGAGGCGGTGCTGGCGTTGCTGTCGTTCACGCCTTTTGGCAGGTCGTCGATGATGTTGACGTCGAGTGAACCGGTGGCGGTAGTGCCGTTGTCGTCGACCGCGGTCACGGTGAACTGTTCAGGCAGGGTGTTGGCGCCGTTGGCGTTCGGATGCACTTCGTTGTCGTTGAGGGTGTAGCTGTAGCTCACCACCCCGGTCGCGGCGTTGAAGCCGGTGATGGTCAGGGTGCTGCCCAATGGCGTGGTGATCGATTGTGGGAAGCCCGCCGCTACGCCTCCGGTGACCACGGCGATGCCGCCGACGGTCAGGGTCGTGACGCCGTCCAGCGCGGTGACGGTGAAGGTGCCGTTCTGGGTCAGGGCTGATGTGTTGGGGTTGCTGCCGTCAGTAAGGCTTTTCTCGTAGACGGTCAGCTCGCCACCGTACACGTTGAGGCCGTTGAGGGTTACCGGATCGTCGTTGTTGTGGATCTGCAGTACCAGTTTCGCAGTGCTGCTGTCGCCATCGGCGTCCGTCAGCGTATAGGTGAAGGTGTCAGTGCCATCGCCACCGCCGTGCAGCGCCTTGAAGTCGGCGTCGCTGGTGTTGAGGGTGTAGGTGTAGGTACCGTTGGCGTTCAGCACCAGGGTGCCGTAGGTACCGGTGAAGGTGCCGGGGGTGATCGGGCCAGTGCCTTCACCGATGGTTACCCGGTCGGCGCCTTGTACGTCGTTGGTCAGCACGTTGCCGTTGAGGGTCAGCAGGGTTTCCGAGGCGGTGCCATTGCTGTCGTTCACGCCTTTTGGCAGGTCGTCGACGATGCTGACGTCGAGGCTGCCCGTGGCCGTGGTGCCATTGTCGTCGACCGCGGTCACGGTGAACTGTTCAGGCAGGGTGTTGGCGCCGTTGGCGTTCGGATGCACTTCGTTGTCGTTGAGGGTGTAGCTGTAGCTGACCACGCCAGTCGCCGCGTTGAAGCCGGTGATGGTCAGGGTGCTGCCCAATGGCGTAGTGATCGATTGCGGGAAGCCCGCCGCCACACCCGCGGTGACCACGGCAATGCCGCCGACGGTCAGGCTGGTGACGCCGTCCAGCGCGGTGACGGTGAAGGTGCCGTTCTGGGTCAGGGCTGATGTGTTGGGGTTGCTGCCGTCAGTAAGGTTTTTCTCGTAGACGGTCAGCTCGCCACCGTACACGTTGAGGCCGTTGAGGGTTACCGGATCGTCGTTGTTGTGGATCTGCAGTACCAGTTTCGCAGTGCTGCTGTCGCCATCGGCGTCCGTCAGCGTATAGGTGAAGGTGTCAGTGCCATCGCCACCGCCATGCAGCGCCTTGAAGTCGGCGTCGCTGGTGTTGAGGGTGTAGGTGTAGGTGCCGTTGGCGTTCAGCACCAGGGTGCCGTAGGTGCCGGTGAAGGTGCCGGGGGTGATCGGGCCAGTGCCTTCACCGATGGTTACCCGGTCGGCGCCTTGTACGTCGTTGGTCAGCACGTTGCCGTTGAGGGTCAGCAAGGTTTCCGAGGCGGTGCCATTGCTGTCATTCACGCCTTTGGGCAGGTCGTCGACGATGTTGACGTCGAGGCTGCCCGTGGCGGTGGTGCCGTTGTCATCGACCAGGGTCACGGCAAACTGCTCAGGCAATGTGTTGGCGCCGTTGGCGGTCGGATGCGCTTCGTTGTCGTTGAGGGTGTAGCTGTAGCTGACCACGCCAGTCGCCGCGTTGAAGCCGGTGATGGTCAAGGTGCTGCCCAGCGGTGTGGTGATCGATTGCGGGAAGCCCGCCGCTACGCCTGCGGTGACCACGGCGATGCCGCCGACGGTCAGG
>NZ_NIRS01000005.1 GCF_002934665.1 Pseudomonas laurylsulfatiphila
AAAGAGCGGTTGGTTAAGATCTTTCGTCTCAACCGAGGCGCGCATTCTACAGCAGCCTCATTTGCTGTCAAGTGATTTTTTTAAGAAGTTTTCAAGGAATCCTTAACAACTTCAACCACTTGCGCTTCAAATCTCTCATCAGCGGGAGGCGAATTCTACAGCGTTACTCGCTGCTGTCAACACCTCTTTTTCAACTTCCTTGGCGCTTCGATGACCTGAAGCAACCTGCTGCCGAAAACTGCGTAACTCTTTGTTTACCAAGGAGTTTTCCGTTTCGACTGCGCCGGAAGTGGGGCGAATTATAGGCTTCTAAAATTCGCCGTCAACACTTAATTTCAACTTTATTCAGCTTTGAGCGTAATACGCGCAAATGCCTTCTTGCCGGCCTGGCAAACATGGGTTGCACCCACTGCGTATATAAAGGTGCGATCAACCACGTCACCATCTATACGCACGCCACCCGAACCGAGAAGATCGCGCGCCATTGCCGAGTTCTTCACCAGGCCTGCCTTATTAAGGACGGCAGCAATCGGCATATCCTCGGCAGCAGTCAACTCGATCTCTGGCAGATCGTCCGGCAGCTCGCCATCCTTCATTCGGTTACCGGCAGCACGATGAGCATTGGCAGCAGCCTCTTCACCATGGAAGCGCGCAACGATCTCTTCAGCCAGCTTGATCTTGATGTCGCGCGGATTGGCACCCGCCTCCACATCAGCGCGGAACGCATTGATCTCATCCATGGAGCGGAAGCTGAGCAATTCGAAGTAGCGCCACATCAGCGCATCCGGAATGGAAACCAGCTTGCTGTACATCACACCCGGCGCTTCCTGGATGCCGACGTAGTTGCCCAAGGACTTGGACATCTTCTTCACGCCATCCAGACCTTCAAGCAGCGGCATGGTCAAGATGCACTGAGCTTCCTGGCCATAACCACGCTGCAGCTCACGCCCCATCAGCAGGTTGAACTTCTGATCGGTACCGCCGAGCTCGACGTCTGCGCGCAGAGCTACCGAGTCGTAACCCTGAACCAGCGGATAGAGGAACTCGTGAATGGCAATTGGCTGATTGGTCGTGTAGCGCTTGTCGAAGTCATCGCGCTCGAGCATGCGAGCCACGGTGTACTGCGAAGTCAGGCGAATGAAGTCGGCCGGCCCCATCTGATCCATCCAGGTGGAGTTGAAGGCCACTTCGGTTTTTGCCGGATCCAGAATCTTGAAGACCTGAGTCTTGTAGGTCTCGGCATTCTCGAGGACCTGTTCGCGAGTGAGCGGCGGACGCGTAGCACTCTTGCCGCTCGGATCGCCGATCATCCCGGTGAAGTCACCAATCAGGAAGATCACCTGATGCCCCAGCTCCTGGAACTGGCGCAGCTTATTAATAAGCACGGTGTGACCCAAGTGCAGGTCCGGAGCCGTTGGATCGAAGCCCGCCTTAATACGCAGCGGCTGGCCACGCTTGAGCTTTTCAATCAGCTCGGACTCGACCAACAGTTCTTCCGCACCACGTTTGATCAGCGCTAGCTGCTCTTCAACCGACTTCATAACAGACCCGCAAGGCTCAGATTCAAAGGGAACCAACCATACAAGATCGCGCGTCAAATACAAGGTTTGCCCGGCGCACGGACGCCAATCCGAAGGCAGGACACCTACGGACTTGCTTCAGAGATGATTTGGTTATATTTTATACAGTTATTTCATCTTCATCATGTCATTCATCTTTTCCAATTCATCTTTTTCAAAGTCAAAACCACTTATGACCAAAGAATCGTCTAAAGCGCCGCCGCTTTACCCGAAGACCCACCTGCTCGCCGCAAGTGGAATCGCCGCCCTTCTCAGCCTGGCGCTCCTGGTATTCCCTTCCAGCGATGTTGAAGCCAAAAAAACGACCCTGAGTCTTGAACTGGAAAGTCCTGCTGAACAACTGACACAAGATCAAGACGCTGCAGACGTCGTTCAAGCCACAAATGAACCCGCAACATCCCCTTTCGCGCAGATCGACAACAGCGCCGAGGACACTCAGGAAGCCGCTCAAGCCGAACCGGCGCCGGTCGTTGAAGTTGAAGAAAAGAAGCCGGCAAGCCACAGGGAAGTGATCGTCGCCAAGGGCGATACCCTCTCCACGCTGTTCGAGAAAGTCGGGCTTCCAGCTACTTCAGTGCATGAAATACTGGCCAGCGACAAGCAGGCCAAGCAGTTCAGCCAGCTCAAGCGTGGTCAAAAACTTGAATTCGAACTGAGCCCTGACGGCCAGTTGACCAACTTGCACAGCAAGCTCAACGACGTCGAAAGCATCAGCCTGACCAGGAACGACAAGGGCTACACGTTCAATCGCATCACTGCGAAACCGACCGTACGCTCCGCCTATGTTCATGGCGTGATCAACAGCTCGCTGTCGCAGTCCGCGGCCCGAGCGGGCCTGTCCCACAGCCTGACCATGGACATGGCCAGTGTGTTCGGCTACGACGTGGACTTCGCTCAGGACATTCGCCAGGGCGACGAATTCGACGTGATCTACGAGCAGAAAGTGGTCAACGGCAAGGCCGTCGGTAATGGCCCGATCCTGTCGGCGCGCTTTACCAACCGTGGCAAGACCTACACCGCCGTTCGCTACACCAACAAACAAGGCAACAGCAGCTACTACACCGCTGACGGCAACAGCATGCGCAAGGCGTTCATCCGCACACCGGTGGACTTCGCCCGCATCAGCTCGAAATTTTCCATGGGCCGCAAACACCCGATCCTGAACAAGATCCGCGCCCATAAAGGCGTCGACTATGCCGCACCGCGTGGTACGCCGATCAAGGCAGCCGGTGATGGCAAGGTCTTGCTGGCCGGTCGCCGTGGTGGCTACGGCAATACCGTCGTCCTCCAGCACGGCAATACCTACACCACGCTCTACGGCCACATGCAAGGCTTCGCCAAAGGCGTGAAGACTGGCGGCACGGTGAAGCAGGGCCAAGTGATTGGCTATATCGGCACCACAGGCCTCTCCACCGGCCCGCACCTGCACTACGAGTTCCAGGTCAATGGTGTGCACGTCGACCCGTTGGGCCAGAAACTGCCGATGGCCGATCCGATTGCCAAGGCCGAACGCGCACGCTTCCTCGCCCAAAGCCAGCCCCTGATGGCGCGCATGGATCAGGAAAAAGCCACGATGCTGGCTTCGAGCAAGCGTTAAGTCATGGCGCTCTATATAGGGGTGATGTCCGGGACCAGCCTTGATGGCCTGGATATCGCGCTGATCGAGCAAACCCCGGCGATCAGGCTGATCGCCTCCCACTACATCCCGATGCCCGATTCCCTGCGCGCCGAGCTGCTTGGCTTGTGCGCCAGCGGCCCGGACGAGATCGCCCGCTCCGCCATCGCCCAGCAGAACTGGGTGAAACTGGCAGCCCAAGGGATTCATGCCCTTCTCGCGCAGCAGCAACTGAAGCCTGACGACATTCGTGCGATTGGCAGTCATGGCCAGACCATCCGCCACGAACCGGCGCGCGGGTTCACCGTGCAGATCGGCAATCCGGCATTGCTGACGGAGCTGACTGGCATCACCGTGGTCAGCGATTTCCGCAGCCGCGATGTCGCTGCCGGCGGACAAGGTGCACCGCTGGTTCCCGCCTTTCACGAGGCTCTGTTTGAAGAACGGATCGGGAATCGTGCAGTACTGAACGTAGGCGGCTTCAGCAATCTCAGCCTTATCGAGCCCGGCAAACCTGTCGCCGGTTTCGACTGCGGGCCGGGCAATGTGCTGCTGGACGCCTGGATTCACCAGCAACGCGGCGACCACTTTGACCGTGACGGCCAATGGGCTGCCAGCGGCAACATTCAACCGGTGCTGTTGAATGCGCTGCTGAGTGACCCGTTCTTCGTGACCAAAGGCCCGAAGAGTACCGGGCGGGAAGTGTTCAACCTGCCATGGCTGACGCAGCACCTGGCGCAGCTGCCAGCCTTCTGCGCCGAAGATGTTCAGGCGACGCTGCTTGAACTGACCGCACTGACCATCATCGAATCACTGCAAAGCGCCCAGGCAGACACGCAGGAACTGCTGGTTTGCGGCGGCGGCGCCCACAACACGGCCTTGATGAACCGCCTGGCCAGCCTCCTGCCAAACGCCAGTGTCAGCAGCACCGCGACTTACGGTGTAGACCCCGACTGGGTCGAAGCCATGGCCTTCGCGTGGCTGGCTCATTGTTGCCTCGAAAGCATCGCGGCCAACCGTCCGAGCGTTACCGGTGCCCGTGGATTGCGCGTACTCGGCGCCATCTACCCCGCATAAATCCTCCACACAGCAAAACGCCGCAAGACCCTGAGGCCGTGCGGCGTTCTGTGAAACAGGCGCGCTGATCAGATCGAGAACGAAGACCCGCAGCCACAGGTGGTGGTCGCATTCGGGTTCTTGATGACGAAGCGCGAACCTTCCAGACCTTCCTGGTAGTCCACCTCGGCACCGGCCAGGTACTGGAAGCTCATCGGATCGACCACCAGGCTCACGCCTTCGCGTTCGACGATGGTGTCGTCATCGGCCACTTCCTCATCGAAAGTGAAACCGTACTGAAAACCTGAACAACCGCCGCCCGTAACGAATACGCGCAGCTTCAAGCGATCATTCCCCTCTTCATCGACCAGGCTCTTCACCTTGTGCGCGGCACCGTGGGTGAATTGCAAAGCCGTGGGGGTGAAGGATTCGACGCTCATGCTGACTATCTCCCGGCGTTACGCCGTCATATTGCGTGATGACGCGCATTATCCGCTTCTCCTAGAAAAGCGGTCAACTATTGTTATGGTATATCAACCAATCCGATCGCCGGCCCGAAATGCAAAAAGGCCCGTCAGACGGGCCTTTTGCTGTACGCGAAAAACCTTACGGCAGCATGCCGGCGTGGGAGAGGCCCAGGCGCTCATCCAGCCCGAACAGAATGTTCATGTTCTGCACGGCCTGACCCGACGCCCCTTTGACCAGGTTGTCGATCACCGACAGCACCACCACCAGATCACCGTCCTGAGGGCGATGCACGGCAATACGACAGACGTTGGCACCCCGCACGCTACGCGTCTCCGGATGGCTGCCGGCCGGCATGACATCGACGAACGGTTCGTTGGCATAACGCTTTTCAAACAACGCCTGCAGGTCCACCGAGCGATCAACAACAGTGGCGTAGAGCGTCGAGTGAATGCCGCGAATCATCGGTGTCAGGTGCGGAACGAAGGTCAGTCCGACGTCCTTGCCCGCTGCACGACGCAACCCCTGGCGGATTTCCGGCAAATGACGGTGACCTTTGACGGCATAGGCCTTCATGCTTTCCGACGTCTCGGAGTACAGCGAACCTACGGAAGCACCACGACCGGCACCGCTGACACCGGATTTGCAGTCAGCAATCAGATGCGCAGCATCGGCCAGGCCGGCTTCGAGCAATGGCAGGAAACCCAATTGCGTTGCAGTTGGGTAGCAGCCCGGCACGGCAATCAGACGCGCTTTCTTGATCTGCTCGCGATTGACTTCCGGCAAGCCGTAGACCGCTTCGTCCAACAACTCCGGTGCACCGTGCGGCTGGCCGTACCACTTGGCCCATTCATCGGCGTCTTGCAGACGGAAGTCGGCCGACAGGTCGATAACCTTGGTCCCGGCCGCCAGCAGTTCGCCCGCCAGGGCATGGGCAACACCGTGCGGCGTGGCGAAGAACACCACATCACAGGCACCCAGGGTCTTGATGTCCGGAACGCTGAACGCCAGGCCGTCGTAATGGCCTCGCAGGTTCGGGTACATGTCGGCTACGGCCAGGCCAGCCTCGGATCGGGAAGTGATGACAACCACCTCAGCTTGCGGATGTTGCGCCAACAGACGCAGCAGTTCGACACCGGTGTAACCCGTGCCGCCGACGATACCGACCTTGACCATAAACCTGCCCTCAACGAACCCACTGGAAAGCCGACGATAATAGGGGCCGCGCGCCCCTGCGACAACCGTCAAGGTGACGTGCGGACGCTCAAGCCTCTACTATTCCCATTACCGTGAATTGGGGAATAACCAAAAATGCTTTATCTGTGGCTCAAAGCGTTACATATCGTCAGCGTCGTGTGCTGGTTTGCCGGCCTGTTCTACCTGCCACGACTGTTCGTTTATCACGCACAAAGTGAAGACACGATCAGCAAGGAACGCTTCAGCGTCATGGAGCGCAAGCTGTACCGGGGCATCATGGGCCCGGCGATGATCGCCACGTTGATCTTCGGCGGCTGGCTCATCTACCTCAATCCAGGCATCTTCAGCCAGGGTGGCTGGATACACGCCAAACTGACCCTGGTCGTGTTGCTGATCGGCTATCACCACATGTGCGGCGCCCAGGTAAAACGTTTTGCCCGTGGCGAAAACACCCGCAGCCATGTCTTTTATCGCTGGTTCAATGAGGTTCCGGTTCTGATATTGCTGGCAATCGTAATTCTGGTCGTCGTTCGGCCGTTCTAAATCCAATAGACACCACTCACCGGGGTACTTCCAATGTCGCTGCCCGCTCTGCTCGAACAATGTTTGCGTCTGCCTGTGGTGGCTGCGCCGATGTTCCTGATTTCCAATCCGCAATTGGTACTCGCCTGTTGTCGTCAGGGCGTGGTCGGCAGCTTCCCGGCGCTGAACCAGCGCGAAAGCAGCGGCTTCAAGGCCTGGCTGGAAGAGATCGAAGCCGGGCTGGCGACAATGGAAAACCCCGCGCCTTATGCCGTGAACCTGATCGTGCATAACAGCAATCCACGCTTACAGGCAGACCTGGAGATCTGTGTAGAGCACAAAGTGCCGATCGTGATCACCAGCCTCGGCGCCGTGAAAGAACTGGTCGATGCGGTGCACAGCTACGGCGGTCTGGTGTTCCATGATGTGACAACACGTCGTCATGCCGAGAAAGCGGCCGAAGCCGGCGTGGATGGATTGATTGCCGTGGCGGCCGGGGCCGGCGGACACGCCGGGACCTGGAGCCCGTTCTCGCTGATTGCCGAAATCCGCCAGTTCTTCGACAAGATCCTGTTGCTGGCCGGCTGTTTGAACCACGGGCATGAAGTTCTTGCCGCGCAATTACTCGGCGCGGATCTGGCCTACTTTGGCACTCGGTTTATCGGCACGACCGAAAGTCACGCGCCCGACGCCTACAAAGAAATGCTGCTGACATCCAAAGCCGCAGACATCATCCATACGCCAGCCGTGTCAGGTGTCCCCGCGAGTTTCATGCGCCAGAGCCTGGAAGCCGCCGGTTTCGACATGGCCGCGTTGCAGGGCAAGGGCGAGATCAACTTCGGTTCCAAGCTCAAACCCGTGAGCGATGAGGCCAAAGCCTGGAAAACCGTTTGGTCTGCAGGCCAGGGCGTGGGAGAAATCGAGGACTTGCCGAGTGTCGAGCAGTTGATTGCACGTCTCGACGCCGAGTACCGCCAGGCCCTGGAGCATGCCGCCCAGCTGCCAAAACGCTGGCCGCGCTGACAGTAAATCTTGGCCAGCCCCGCCCGGCTGGCCTTACACTCACCCGGGCACAACCTTCTTCTTTCAACCTCTCGCGACAAGGATGCCTCGCACATGGGCGAAAATCGTTTCAAGATCATCTTTGAAGGTGCCTTGCTGCCCGGTGTCGACATCACCACGGCAAAACTTAATCTCGCCGATTTGTTCAAAAGCGATGTCACGGCCATCGAGCGCTTGTTCACCGGGCGCCCGGTAGCGCTCAAACGCAACCTGTCGCAGGCCGACGCCCAGACCTATCTCCAGGCGCTGAGCAAGACCGGTATCGACGCGCGCATCGAAGCCGAAACACCGATCGAGTTGAACCTCGCCGACGTGCATGACCATACCCCGGCCAGCAGCCAGGCGGCATTGGCAGAACCGCAGTCTCCTTACGCTCCGCCTCGCGCGCCTGTTGGCGAAGCCGTGGCGGAATTCGCCACGCTCAAGCCATTCAGTTTCGATGGCCGTATCGGTCGATTGCGTTACCTCGCCTGGACGCTGGTGCTGACACTGGTGCTCTCGGCTGTTTGCGGGGTGTTTGCATTGGTCGCTCTGGCCCTCATCGGTGCGGATTCAACCGCCGGCCTGATCCTGGGCGGCTTGCTGGCCCTGATCCTGTTTGTCGGATTTGCCTTCGTCAGTATCCAGATCACCGTTCAACGATTGCATGATGTCGGCTGGTCCGGCTGGCTGTGGTTGCTGAACCTGGTGCCGTTTGTGGGTACTTTCTTTCCGTTCGTGACCATGGTTGTACCGGGCAACGAGCTGGCCAACCGCTACGGTCCACCGCCTCCGCCGAACAGCACCGCGGTCAAAGTATTGTCTTCGCTGTGGCTGGTCGTCATCGCTCTGATCCTGGTCGGCTCCCTGGCCGGTGGTCTCTCGGCGATACAGGAAGAATACGAAAACGCCGCCCAGAGCAGCTACGACAGCAGTTCGGTCACCACCGATGAAATCGACGTCGAGGTCGAACCGGTGCCAAATTCCTCCGACGATGCAGCCGAAGAGGCCCAGCCCCCTGTAGACTCTGCGAAAGAATGAACAGCGCTCCTGGCCCGTGACACCTGCGTCGCGGCGCGGAGCTGTTGCGATGGAGAACTGCATGACCCGTTACGCTCTGATCACTGGCGCCTCCAGCGGCATCGGCCTGGCAATGGCCGAAGCGCTGGCCCGGCGCGGCCGCAGCCTGATTCTGGTGGCCCGACAACGTGATCAGCTGGAAAGCATTGCGATTGAATTGACCCAAAGGTTCGGCGTGGAAGTGCTGTTCCGTGCCTGTGACCTGGGCGAACCGTTGCGCCTGTCCGGATTCCTGCTGGAGCTGGAAGAAGGCGACCGGCAGATCGATCTGTTGGTCAATTGCGCCGGTATCGGTACATGCGGCCCGTTTCTGGCGCAGGACTGGATGACCGAGCAAGACTTGATCGAAGTGAACATCCTCGCCCTCACCCGCCTGTGCCATGCCATCGGCAACAGCATGGCGCTGCAAGGTGGCGGGCAGATTCTGAATGTGGCCTCGGTGGCAGCGTTTCAACCGGGACCGTGGATGAGCACCTATTACGCCAGCAAGGCCTATGTGCTGCACTTTTCCGAGGGATTGCGCGTCGAGCTGAAAAAGTGCGCGATCAAGGTTTCGGTGCTCTGCCCCGGGCCGACCCGCACAGCGTTCTTCCGTACCGCACAGCTCAACAGCGACAAACTGACCAACAGCAAACTGTTGATGAGCCCCGAGGAAGTGGCGCTCTACACTGTGCGCGCTCTGGAAAAGAATCAAGCGATCATTATTCCGGGACGGCGCAACCGCTGGTTCGCCTTCCTGCCAAGGCTCGGCTCGCGCTGGCTGACTCGCACAATCGCCGGCATGGTCAACAAGGCTTACTGCCCGCGCTGATCCCCATTCAAGGTAAAAGGCTGGGCGCTGGCATACGCCATGAGTACACTCAGGCCAGCCCAAACAACGGAGAAAACAGCTGTGGATACTCTGTTCACCAAGATCATCAACCGGGAAATCCCGGCGAAGATCATTTACGAGGACGACCAGGTACTGGCCTTCCACGACATTTCCCCACAGGCACCGGTACATTTCCTGGTGATCCCGAAGAAGCCGGTTCGCACCCTGAACGATCTGACAGAGGACGACAAGGCACTGGCCGGACACATTCTGTTCACCGCCCAGCGCCTGGCCCTGGAACTGGGCTGCGAAAAAGGCTTCCGCGTCGTCATGAACTGCAATGAAGAAGGCGGGCAAACCGTCTACCACATTCATATGCATGTGCTGGGTCAGCGCCAGATGCACTGGCCGCCGGGCTGATAGCGGGCTTGCTCGCGAAGACGGAGTATCAGCCAGCATAAATGCTGAATGTCAGACCCTCTTCGCGAGCAAGTCGGATCGCCGCACCGCCGCTCCCACAAAAGGCATCACAACACTGTCACAGCCTCTGCATCACAATGACCCAGCGCAAACCATCCCCGGCCGATTGGGTTAAACTGGCCGCCGAAATTCCCCCGGAGGTCAGCATGACTACCCAACGTCACTACTCGCCCATTGACCGCCTTCTGCTGCAAGCCGATGCCGCGATGCGCACCTTGCTGCCCTTCAGCGGCCAGCCGTACCGTCCGTCGCCAGCAATCGTGCAGCCCGATGCAAAAATGAGCGACGAAGACACGCGCCACGTTGCCGGCCTGATGCGCATCAACCATACCGGCGAAGTCTGCGCCCAGGCGCTTTATCAGGGGCAGGCGCTGACCGCCAGACTGCCGCAGGTGCGTGCCGCCATGGAACATGCCGCCGAAGAAGAAATCGATCATCTGGTCTGGTGCGAACAACGCATCCATCAACTGGGCAGCCACACCAGCATCCTCAATCCGCTGTTTTATGGCATGTCGTTCGGAATTGGCGCTGTGGCCGGCCTGATCAGCGACAAAGTCAGCCTGGGCTTCGTGGCGGCAACGGAAGACCAGGTGTGCAAACACCTGAACGAACATCTGGAGCAATTGCCGGCCGAGGATGAAAAATCCCGGGCGATTCTTGAGCAGATGCGTATCGATGAAGAGCAGCATGCCGAAAGCGCGCTGGAGGCTGGCGGGTTCCGCTTTCCGGCGCCGGTGAAGTTCGGGATGAGCCTGATGGCCAAGGTGATGACCAAGAGTACTTATCGGATCTGATTTCCCGGTCGCCTGTGAGGGCCTCTTCGCGGGCAAGCCCGCTTGTGTCTAGATCTAGGGATAAGCTCTGGGGTGAGAGAGGTGGATGGCAAGCTGTGAGTCCGCGGTGCTAAAAGCACGTGTGGGAGCCAAGCTGCCATCCACCTTTCCACTCTGGCCCATAAGCCCGAACAGTTGGACGAGCGCCACTCGAATCACAAGCGTGGGCAAAGCCAGAGCACTCTCACTCCTGAGTGTAAGAGGGTTTTGCCATGATTTCCTGGGTCGGCATCGATATCTCCAAATCAAACCTGGTTGTATGGGTTCAACCTCAAGGTGAAGGTTTTGACCTTCCCAATACGTCAGAAGGCTTTGTTGAGCTGATTGAGCGCCTGAGCCAGTACGAGGTTGACCGGGTTCTGCTGGAGGCCACCGGTGGGTACGAATGCAAGGTCATGGCGGCGCTGCAAGGCGCCAACTTCAAAGTGCTTAGAATCAATCCCCGCCGGGCCAGGGCCTTCGCCGTGGCCATGGGCAAGAATGCCAAGACCGATCCCATCGACGCGGCCGTGCTGGCGGACTTCGCTGAAGTGCTGCATGCATCCCGCGACAAAATCATTTCGCCGGAACGTGAAGCACTGCGCGAGTTGATCCAGTTGCACGAGCAGTTTGTTCAGCAACGAGACGACAACAAGCGCCGGCTTCAGCAAGTTCAACTACCCGCTGTTACCGTGGCGATCAAAGGTCTTGTTCACTACCTGCAAGTGCAGATCAAGCAGCTCGATAAAACCATCCATCAGAGCATGCATGAGCTGGATGCCGAAAAAGCCGAGCGACTCATTTCCGTTAAAGGCATCGGTACGGTGGCCACAGCCAGCTTGCTGGTTTATCTGCCCGAATTGGGAGCGCTTGATCGTCGTGAAGTGGCGGCCTTGGCGGGAATTGCGCCGTACAACGACGACAGCGGCAATCACAGCGGAAAACGTCAAATCTACGGAGGCAGAGCCCGCGTCAGACGTGCGCTTTACATGTCTTGCTGGGTCGTGATCCGTCATCAGCCAGACTTCAAGGCACGTTATGACGCTCTTCGGGAGCGAGGCAAGAGCGCGAAAGTCGCGCTCATCGCCTGCATGCGGATCCTACTGATCAGGCTGAATGCCATGTTGCGGGACGGCACCGAGTGGCGGTGACGAGTGGCAGGGGGAAGACAGTTGCTCCCACAGGGGCCGCGTTTCGGCAATAAAAAAGGCGACTGCCGTGAGGGAGTCGCCTTTTTTTTGTGTTCGAGAGCCTTACGCCATATTGCGCGCGTAGAAGATTTCGAGCATTTCGTGTTTCACCCGCTCGGTCACCTGGGCACGTTGCTCAGAGGACAGGTTGCTGGTGGCATCACCGAACAGGTAGTTATCCAGTTCGAAGTTCTTCAGCAGCATTTTGGTGTGGAACAGGTTTTCCTGGTACACGTTCACGTCGGTCATCTGGTACGCGTCGCGAGTGTCATCGGAGAGATAGTTCTGGATCGAGTTTATCTCGTGGTCGATGAAGTGCTTTTTGCCTTCAACGTCACGGGTGAAGCCGCGCACACGGTAGTCCACGGTCACGATGTCCGAATCGAACTGGTGAATCAGGAAGTTGAGCGCTTTAAGCGGTGAAATGACCCCGCAAGTCGACACGTCGATGTCTACACGGAAGGTTGCAATACCGCTGACCGGATGGATTTCCGGGTAGGTGTGCACCGTGATGTGGCTCTTGTCGAGGTGGGCCAGAATGATTTCGGGCAGCGGGCCCGGAGACTCTTCGATCTGACTGTCGGTCGGGGTTACCGGCTCTTCGGAGATCAGGATCGTGACGCTGGCGCCCTGCGGCTCATAGTCCTGACTGGCAATGTTCAGGATGTTGGCACCAATGATATCGACAACTTCCGTGAGGATCTGCGTCAGGCGTTTCGCGTTGTACTCTTTATTGATGTACTCGACGTATGCCTGCTGGTCTTGCGGGGTTTCCGCGTAGCAGATGTCATAGATGTTGAAGCTCAAGGTCTTTGTCAGGTTATTGAACCCGTGGAGCTTGAGTTTGCTTTTCACCGTTAAAAACTCTCTATGTGTTTGCGGCGCGGCCGCGTGATCAAGCATGCCCGTCAGATGCGAACAACGCACCTGCGTAGGACGGTTAACACCTCTTCGCGATGGCGATTTTGGTTGTCTGTTCGGGTGCGAGGCCTGTCGGCTGACGGGCCACTACCCTGAAAAAAGTGGCGCATTATGCAGACGTCAGCTTGTGTTCGCCAGAGTCTGCACTGCTTTTATGATAGTTGAATGTCGATTCAACCGAGCTCGATGATCTCGTAGTCGTGGGTAATTGCCACGCCTGCCGCGCCAAGCATGATCGAGGCCGAGCAATACTTCTCGGCAGACAATTCGATGGCGCGCTTGACCTGGGCTTCTTTCAGCCCGCGGCCCTTGACCACGAAGTGCATGTGGACTTTGGTGAACACCTTTGGATCTTCGGTCGCACGCTCGGCTTCGAGGAAGGCTTCGCAGCTTTCGACCGCCTGGCGGGATTTCTTGAGGATGCTGACCACATCGAAATTGCTGCAACCGCCGACACCCAGCAGCAGCATTTCCATCGGCCGGACACCCAGGTTACGTCCGCCGGCATCGGGCGGACCGTCCATGACCACGACATGACCGCTACCGGATTCGCCGAGGAACATGGCTTCGCCAGCCCATTGGATGCGTGCCTTCATCGCCAAGACTCCACTGTATAAAAAAGGGTCGCCAGCTTAGCACAGCCCCCGAGATTGACAGCGCCCGCCGTCCTAGGACATATCCCACTGCCTTGTAGGTAAATGCTCGAATATTTCAGGAAGTGTCTGGTAAGCTGACGCCAATTCAATGGCGCATGGCCAGCTTTGCTCCAGCGTTCGCTATTTATAAAAACCACACCGTGCAGTCTTTTCGGGATACAACCATGGTTGCTATTGCCCCCAACCCCAAGCTCAAGAACCTCGACAAGCTGTTGATGCATTGCCAGCGCCGCCGCTATCAGGCCAAGAGCAACATCATTTGTGCCGGTGACCGCTCGGAAACACTGTTCTTCATCATCAAAGGCTCAGTCACCATCCTGATCGAGGATGACGACGGGCGGGAAATGATCATTTCCTACCTGAACGCCGGGGACTTTTTCGGTGAGTTGGGCCTGTTTGAGCAAGCCGGCCTGGAGCAGGAGCGCAGTGCCTGGGTGCGGGCCAAGGTCGAATGCGAAGTCGCGGAAATCAGCTACGCAAAATTCCGCGAGTTGTCCCAGCAAGACCCGGACATTCTTTACGTCCTCAGCGGACAAATCGCACAGCGCCTGCGCAACACCACGCGCAAGGTCGGTGACCTGGCATTCTTTGACGTGACCGGCCGCGTTGCCCGCTGCCTGCTGGAGCTGTGCAAACAGCCAGACGCCATGACCCACCCCGACGGCATGCAAATCAAGGTGACCCGTCAGGAAATCGGGCGGATTGTCGGTTGTTCCCGGGAGATGGTCGGTCGCGTGCTCAAGGATCTGGAAGAACGCAACCTGGTGGACGTCAAAGGCAAGACCATGGTGGTCTTCGGCACGCGCTAAGCGCGAAAACCTAGCCGCTGAACATCTGTGCCAACATCAACCGATAGAGTTCGTCGAGGCGCGCGAGTGCATCGGGTGCCGTGAACTTCTCATGCAATGCGATGTGGCTTTCGGCGCGTACTCGTTGTTCCAGACCACAGGCCTCGTTGAAGCGATTGACCGCGGCGACCATTGACACCCGGTCGTTATCCATCAACATCGCACCGTGCACCAGGCCCACCGGACGCTGACCACCCTGGCTCTGGCGCCAGCGCTGGGCGGTGCCAACCATTTTGCGCCCGTCGAGGTTGACGTTGAAGCGGCCATCGCAGAACGCACCGTCGATTTCGCCAAGGGACGACGAGCCACCCAATTCATCCAGCAACTGGCAGATAGGGTCGCAGAGGCGCCGGTAACCGGTTTCGATGCGGTTCAAATCACCTTCGCTGCGTGGTGGCGCGTAAACCAGGGCGATATTGATCGTGGTGGCGGATTGTGGAACCGGTTCGCCGCCGGTATCGCGCAGCAGCACCGGCCAACTTGCCGCCGCCGACACTTCACAGGCAGCCTCGAAACCCGGCAAGCGATTCAAGCGGCGCGGCATAACCAATGCCTGATCACTCGGCTGCCAGAACAACAGGCCGAACTCCGCGTCGCCGGCACACACCGAGGCCAGCAGATCCTGTTCGGCTTGCAGGCCGGCTTCGATGGTCAGGGAAACAGGTGAG
Organism: Pseudomonas laurylsulfatiphila; assembly: GCF_002934665.1. Taxonomy (GTDB): domain Bacteria; phylum Pseudomonadota; class Gammaproteobacteria; order Pseudomonadales; family Pseudomonadaceae; genus Aquipseudomonas; species Aquipseudomonas laurylsulfatiphila. The sequence goes on from NZ_NIRS01000005.1 coordinate 14,943, forward strand.
GTCATAAGGTCTTCCATAGGACGGTCAGTCTGTGGTGCGTCTTATGCCGCCATCGCGAGCAGGCTCGCTCCCACATTGGATCTCAAGTGGTATCAGGCTCCTTGTGGGAGCGAGCCTGCTCGCGATGGGGTCGACTCGGTCTGTGAGTAATCAGTCGAGGGTCGAGCCGCTGACTGGAACGCCACGCTCGGGGAAGAACAGTCGCTGCAATTCGGTACCCGGGCTTTCGGCGCGCATGAACGCTTCGCCGACCAGGAACGCGTAGACGTCGCTGATTTCCATCAGTTCGACATCGGCGCGGTTGAGAATGCCGCTCTCGGTGATGACCAGACGATCGCGCGGAATACGCGGCAATAGGTCGAGGGTGGTTTCCAGGCTGACATCGAAGGTGTGCAGGTTGCGGTTGTTCACGCCAACCAGCGGAGTGTCGAGGGTTTTCAAGGCCCGCTCCAGCTCGTCGCCGTCGTGGACTTCCACCAGCACGTCGAGGTTGACGCTTTTGGCCACGGCCGCCAGTTCGGCCATTTTCACGTCATCCAGCGCGGAAACGATCAACAGCACGCAATCGGCACCCAGGGCCCTGGCTTCGACGATCTGGTAGGGGTCGATCATGAAGTCCTTGCGGATCACCGGCAGCTGACACGCTGCGCGGGCCTGCTGCAGGTACGCATCGGCGCCCTGGAAGTAGTCGATGTCGGTCAGTACCGACAGGCAGGTCGCACCGCCCTTCTCGTAGCTTCTGGCGATATCGGCGGGAACGAAGTTCTCGCGGATCACGCCTTTGCTCGGCGAAGCCTTCTTGATTTCAGCAATGACTGCCGGTTGCTTCAGCTTGGCCTGAGCCAGCAATGCCTTGGCAAAACCACGAGGTGCATCGGCCATCCTGGCCAGGTTTTCCAGCTCGGCGAGGCTGACACGAGCGCTGCGCTCGGCCACTTCCTCGACTTTGCGCGCCAGAATCTTTTCCAGAACCGTCGGTACACTCATCCTTCATTCTCCACTTTGAATACCGCGGTAAATGCACCCAATTCCTCTAGCTTTTCTCGAGCGAGGCCGGTGTGCAGCGCATCGTGCGCAAGTGCAACTCCCTCCTTCAAACTGCTGGCATGGTCGGCCGCATACAGGGCGGCACCGGCATTGAGCATGATCATTTCGGCCGCTTTCTGACCGTTTTCGGTCTTGCGCTTGCCCAAGGCATCGCGAATCAGCTCCAGGGACGCCGCCGGGCTTTCCACGGCCAGACCATGCAGGCTCTGGCTCTTCATGCCCAGGTCTTCCGGTTCGACCCAATACTCGGTGATCTGGCCATCCTTCAGCTCAGCGACAAACGTCGGTGCGGCCAGGCTGAATTCATCCAGGCCATCCTTCGAATGCACCACCAGCACATGCTTGCTGCCCAGACGCTGCAACACTTCCGCCAACGGCCGGCACAAGGCCTGGGTGAATACGCCTACCACCTGATGCTTCACACCGGCCGGATTCGTAAGCGGGCCGAGCATGTTGAACAAAGTGCGCAAGCCCAGTTCTCGACGCGGGCTGGCGGCGTATTTCATCGCAGAGTGATGAGTCTGGGCAAACATGAAACCAATACCAACGTTGTCAATGCAGCGCGCCACTTGCACCGGCGTCAGGTTCAGGTAGATGCCGGCCGCCTCCAGCAGATCGGCGCTACCGCTCTTGCCCGAGACTGCACGGTTGCCATGCTTGGCCACGGTGCAGCCAGCAGCGGCAACCACGAAAGCGGAAGCGGTCGACACGTTGAAGATATTGGCGCCGTCGCCGCCAGTACCCACCACATCGACTACACCGTCGAGGGTCTTGAGTTCGACCTTGTCCGCCAGTTCGCGCATCACCGACACCGCGCCGACGATTTCGTCGATGCTTTCGCTCTTCATGCGCATGGCCATCATGAACGCACCAATCTGTGCGTCCGTGCATTGACCGGTCATGATTTCGCGCATCACATCGCGCATTTCATCGGTGCTGAGGTCGAGGTGATCGACGACACGGCTCAGGGCTGTCTTGATATTCATGATGAGTCCTTAGCGTGTGCCGCCGGTTTGTTTGAGGAAGTTGGCGAACAGTTCGTGGCCCTGCTCGGTGAGGATCGACTCAGGGTGGAACTGCACGCCCTCGATGTTCAGGGTCTTGTGGCGCAGGCCCATGATCTCGTCGACCGAGCCGTCTTCAAGCTGGGTCCAGGCCGTCAGCTCCAGGCAATCGGGCAGGGTTTCGCGCTTGACGATCAATGAATGATAGCGGGTCACCGTCAGTGGACGATTCAGGCCTGCGAATACACCCTTGTCCTCGTGAAATACCGGGCTAGTCTTACCGTGCATCACTTGACGGGCGCGCACCACATCGCCGCCAAAGGCCTGGCCGATGGATTGGTGACCCAGGCAGACGCCAAGAATCGGCAGTTTGCCGGCGAAATGCTTGATCGCTTCAATCGAGATGCCGGCTTCGGTCGGGGTGCAAGGACCGGGGGACACAACGATGCGCTCAGGATTGAGGGCTTCGATTTCAGCGATGGTCAGTTCATCGTTGCGCACGACTTTGACCTGGGAGCCGAGCTCGCCCAGGTACTGCACAACGTTGTAGGTAAAGGAGTCGTAGTTATCGATCATCAGCAACATGGCGTTAAGAACCTCTTGAATTCACTGACTTTAAAGATGGCCTTCGAATGATTGTCCCGCAGAGCGCTGCGCTTTGTCAGGTGCTGGAGTAGCGCCAGCAAAGCGGCATTTCAAACAGGTAAAGAAGGCGAAGCGGTACAGGTCCGGCGAAGCCGGCAAAAGAATTCAGGCGCGCCAACGCCAGCGGGCGTGTGCCTTGATGACTTGATCCAGGAGTTTACTGATGATCAACACGGGGAAGGTCTCGTTCGTACGTCCCGGCACAGTATCGTAGCTGGGCAGAGCGTGCAATATCGCCGGGGGTACTGCCCGCGAAACTATCAAAGGCTTCGCGACAGATGGCAAAAGGCCGAAAGTTTTTGGTACTGTCGTTTCGTTCACTACAACAATAAATAAACGGACTTGCTCATGATCAAACAGTCGTTGTTTGTACCGCTCGCAGGATGCTTGCTCGCGATGGCATGCGCCCAGGCGAACGCCGCACCCAATCCTTATACAAATTTCGTGGTCTTCGGGGACAGCCTCAACGACGCCGGGACCTTTGCCGACACCGGCGGGCCTGCCGGGGCGACGCAGCGCTTTACCAACCGGACCGGACCGGTATATCTGGATGGCAGCGGCGAAGTCCGCTCGCTCAACTCCACGCAGATACTGGGTGGGAAACTGGGTTTCTCGGCGGACCAGACCGCATCATCCAATTCGGCCGTGCGCGCCAGCAACGGCCAGCCCGATGGCAACAACTGGGCCGTCGGCGGTTACCGCACGGATCAGATCCTGGATTCGATCACCAGCGTTTCCGCCACCGGCGAACGTACCCGCGCCGGCTACCTGCCGTCGAACAACTTCCGTGCCGACCCGAACGCACTGTATTACCTGTCGGGTGGTGGTAACGACTTCCTGCAAGGTCGCGTCACCAGTCTGCCCCAGGCCAGTGCTGCAGCCGATCGACTGGCCGACAGCGTGCAGACACTGCAAACCGCCGGCGCCAAATACGTCATGGTCTGGTTGCTGCCCGATATCGGCTTCACCCCGGCGTTCAACGGCACCCCGCTGCAAGCGTTCACGTCCCAACTCAGCGCCCAGTTCAATAACGAACTGGTAAGCCGACTGCAGAACATCAATGCCGAAGTCATCCCGCTCAACATTCCAGTACTGCTCAAAGAGACGTTCGCCAACCCGGCGCAGTTTGGCCTGGCCACCGATCAGAACCTCATCGCCACCTGCTTCAGCGGCAACGGGTGTACCGAGAATGCCCGTTTCGGCATCAACAGCGCCACGCCTGACCCGACCAAGCTGATCTTCAACGACTCCGTGCACCCCACAGAGACCGGGCAGCGTCTGATTTCCGACTACGCGTACTCCCTGCTGGCAGCACCGTGGGAGCTGACGTTACTGCCGGAAATGGCCCAAGGCACCCTGCGCGCGCATCAGGATGAATTGCGCAACCAGTGGCTGGCAGATTGGCAAAACTGGCAGGGCGTCGGCCAATGGCGAGCCATTGTTTCTGGCGGCGGACAGCATCAGGACTTTGACAGTCAGGACAGCGCGGTCAGTGCCGACGGCAACGGAGCCAACCTGAACATCGGTGGCAGCTACCGCATCGATGATGCCTGGCGCGTCGGCCTGGCGGCTGGTTTCTACAACCAGAAACTCGAAGCCGGCAGCAACGACTCCGACTACAAGCTGAACGCTTACCTGGGCACGGCATTCGCCCAATACCAGCAAAACCGTGTCTGGGCTGACGTGGCGCTGACGGCCGGCCATCTGGATTACGACAGCCTCAAGCGCAAGTTCCAGTTGGGTGTTAACGAACGCAGTGAAAAAGGCGACACCAGCGGCTACATCGAAGCCTTCAGTGCTCGCCTGGGTTACGACATTGCACAACAAGCCAGTAGCCCCTGGCACGTGTCGCCGTTTATCAGCGCTGATTTCTCCAAGGCGAAAGTCGATGGCTACTCGGAAGACGGCAACGACTCCACGGCGCTGACCTTTGCCGATCAGGAAGTGATTTCCCGACGCCTGGGTGCTGGCCTGCAGGGCAAATACCAGATCACCCCGCAAACCCAGGTGTTCGGTGAGGCGGCAATCGAGCGTGAGTACAACGACGATACCCAGGACGTGGGCATCAACCTCAACAGCTTGCCGAACAACCAGTTCACGCTGGAAGGCTACACCCCGCAAAGCCACTTGCAGCGAGTGAACCTGGGGGTGAGTCACAACCTCACCCGCGACCTGGCATTGCGCGCCAGCTATAACATTCGCAGGGACGACGACTTCACCCAACAGGGCATCAACGTAGGTGTTGCTCTGGACTTCTGATGTACAGGCAATAAAAAACGCGGCGCCCTCACAGGCGCCGCGTTTTTTTATTGCTGGTGTACCCCCTGTAGGAGCGAGCTTGCTCGCGATTGCGGTGGGTCAGACAACATCAATGTGGCAGTGCTGACCCCATCGCGAGCAAGCTCGCTCCTACAGGTTTTTGCGTGAATTCAGGTGTTCGGGGTTTGTTCGGCCAAGGCAACGGCGCGGAACATTGCGCGGCGCTTGTTCAGGGTTTCTTCCCATTCCAATGCCGGCACCGAGTCGGCGACGATGCCGCCACCGGCCTGCACGTGCAGTTCGCCGTTCTTGATCACCGCCGTGCGGATCGCAATCGCGGTGTCCATGTTGCCGTTCCAGGCGAAGTAACCGACCGCACCGCCGTAGACGCCACGCTTGACCGGCTCCAGTTCGTCGATGATTTCCATCGCGCGAATCTTCGGTGCGCCAGACAAGGTGCCCGCCGGCAGAATCGCCCGCAGCGCATCCATTGCCGTCAGCCCGGCCTTTAGTTGCCCGGTAACGTTGGACACGATGTGCATCACGTTGGAATAACGCTCGATGACCATTTTCTCGGTGAGCTTCACCGAGCCGATTTCCGATACGCGACCAGTGTCGTTGCGACCGAGGTCGATCAGCATCAAGTGTTCGGCGATTTCCTTGTCGTCCGACAGCAGGTCTTTTTCCAGCGCCAGGTCAGCTTCTTCATTGGCTCCGCGTGGGCGGGTGCCGGCAATCGGGCGTACGGTAATCAGGTTGTCTTCGACCCGCACCAGCACTTCCGGCGAACTGCCGACGACGTGGAAGTCGCCAAAGTTGAAGAAGTACATGTAAGGCGTCGGGTTGAAGCAGCGCAGCGCGCGGTACAGATCGATCGGCGCGGCCTTGAAGTCGATCGACATGCGCTGGGACGGCACGACCTGCATGCAGTCACCGGCCAGGATGTATTCCTTGATGGTATCGACCGCTTTTTCGTAATCGTCCTGGGTGAAGCTAGAGCGGAACACCGGGTCAGCCGATTGTTGCTGGCTGAAGTCCAGGCCACGGCGCGGGGTGATCGGCTGGCGCAGTTTTTCCAGCAGCTCTTCCAGGCGCGCGCGGCCTTGCTCGAAGGCATCTTCCTGCGCCGGGTCGGCCAACACGATGGCGTGCATCTTGCCGGCCAGGTTGTCGAACACCACGACGGCGTCGGAGACCATCAGCAGAATGTCCGGCACGCCCAGCGGATCCGGGTTCGGGCATTTGCCCAGACGCTTCTCCACGTAACGCACGCAGTCATAACCGAAGTAGCCCACCAGGCCGCCGTTGAAACGCGGCAGGCCGGCGATGGTCGGCACGTTGTAGCGGGCCTTGAAGGTTTCAACGAAGGCCAGTGGGTCTTCCACATCGTGACTTTCGATCTCGACGCCGTCGACGGTCACGCTGACGTGATGGTCGTGAACCCGCAACACGGTGCGGCACGGCAGGCCGATGATCGAGTAACGGCCCCACTTCTCGCCGCCCTGTACGGACTCCAGCAAGTAGGAATTGGGCTCGTCGGCCAGCTTCAGGTAGATCGACAGCGGCGTGTCGAAGTCGGCCAGGGTTTCGCAGGCAAGCGGAATGCGGTTGTAGCCGGCAGCGGCCAAACGCAGGAATTCTTCGCGGATCATGAGGTGCCTCGTGGCTTGAGGGTCGAACGGTCAGGTATGCAAACGCGCCGGAAACCGGCCAGGATCAAGTCAGGCGCGCCAACGCCAGCGGGCCAGGGCCTTGATGACTTTCATCCAGAGTTTGCGAGTGACCACCACGATGGCGTTTCCAGAAGGGGGTTTGACAGCGTCGGCCAACGTTATCTCAGCGGCCGGATCCAGGCAACCGGGAATTAGTTTGCGCAGGTCGTCGATCACCAGCGCCGGCGATTCTTCGGCGATCGGCCGCCCGTGGTTATAGCCGTAGCTCAGGGCCACACACTTGACCCCCGCCGCTTTCGCCGCCAGCACATCGCTGCGTGAATCGCCGACGAACAACGACTGCGAAGCCGGAATGTTGGCCATTTTCATCACGAAAAACAGCGCGGCCGGATCGGGTTTTTTCTGTGGCAGGGTGTCGCCGCCGATGATCCAGCGGAAATAACGGCCGATCTTCATCTGATCCAGCAGCGGCGCGACGAAACGCTCCGGCTTGTTGGTGATCAGCGCCATCTCGATACCCTGCTTTTGCAGCCATTTGAGGGTATCGCGCACGCCGGGGTAAACCACCGTCAGCTCATGGCTCTCGCTATAGGCCTGCATGAAATACTCCAGCGCCCGTTCGGCCTCGGCGTTATCGACCGCCGAATGATCGATACCACCGGCCAGCGCACGACGCACCAGTATCGGCGCGCCATTGCCGACCCATTCGCGCACTGCTTCCAGGCCGGCAGGTTGGCGACCGAGATTGAGCAGCATCTTGTCCACAGCCACTGCCAGGTCCGGGACCGAATCGATCAACGTGCCGTCCAGATCGAACATCACCAGCCGTGGCAATTGCCCCGGGAACAGCTGCTCAAAGCCACTCATGGACGAGCCAGCGCCAGTTCGGAGCGCATCTTGTCGATGACTTCCTGATAGTTCGGCGCATTGAAGATGGCCGAGCCGGCGACGAAGGTGTCAGCACCGGCCGCAGCGATTTCGCGAATGTTGTTGACGTTCACGCCGCCGTCGATTTCCAGGCGAATGTCACGGCCCGAAGCATCGATCAAGGCCCGCGCTTCACGCAGTTTGTCGAGGGTGCCGGGGATGAACTTCTGCCCGCCGAAGCCCGGGTTGACGCTCATCAGCAGGATCATGTCGACCTTGTCCATCACGTACTTGAGCACGTCCAGCGGGGTAGCCGGGTTGAACACCAGGCCCGACTTGCAGCCGCCTTCGCGGATCAGTTGCAGGGAGCGGTCGACGTGCTGGGTGGCTTCCGGGTGGAAGGTGATGTAGGTCGCACCGGCTTCGATGAAATCGCCGACGATGCGGTCCACCGGGCTGACCATCAGGTGCGCGTCGATCGGCGCGGTCACACCGTACTTGCGCAGTGCCGAGCAGACCATCGGGCCGATGGTCAGGTTCGGTACGTAGTGGTTGTCCATGACATCGAAGTGCACGAAGTCGGCGCCGGCGGCCAGGACGTTGTCCACTTCTTCACCCAGGCGGGCGAAGTCGGCGGAGAGAATCGACGGAGCAATTACGAAGGGCTGCATGACGCACCTTTTCTGAGCAGAATCACGATGGCGCGCATTGTATACCTCATGCTTTGACGCGCGCACCGTGAGCGCGATGATTGGACCCTGCCATCATCCATCAACGGCAGAGTCTCTAGTACGCCGCTCGATAGATCTTCTCGATATCGACGGCACTCAACTTGCGCGGGTTATTGCGCATCAGGCGCTCGATCCCCGCCGCTTCCACGGCCATGGACGCGATGGCCTCCTCGGGTACACCGAAACTGCGCAGGCCCTGGGGAATTTCCACGGCGGCACACAGCTCGGTCATGGCTTGCACGGCTTTGTCTGCCGCTTCGTTGACACTCAGATGAGCGGTCTTCACGCCCATGGCCTCGGCGATATCCTGCATCCGTTCGATGCAGGCCATCTTGTTCCAGGTCATGACATAGGGCAGTAGCAAGGCATTACTCACACCATGGGCAATGTTGAAACGTCCGCCCAACGGATACGCCAGCGCATGCACTGCGCCAACCCCGGCATTGCCGAACGCCATGCCGGCCATCAGGCTGGCGGTGGCCATGTCTTCCCGGGCTTGCAGGTTCGCCGGGTTGGCGTAGGCCTTGGGCAAGGCCTTGGCGATCAACTTGATGGCGCCAATGGCCAGGGCATCGGTAATCGGCGAGGCATTGACCGACAGATAGGATTCGATGGCATGCACCAGCGCATCGACGCCGCTGGCCGCCGTGACGCTGCGCGGACAGGTCAGGGTCATTTGCGGGCTGACCAGCGCCACGTCCGGCAACAGGTAGTCGCTGACGATGCCCTTTTTCAGTTGCGCGACCTTGTCGGAAAGGATGGCGACGTTGGTCACTTCCGAACCGGTGCCGGCCGTGGTCGGAATGGCGATCAGCGGCGGGCCTTTGCGCGGGACCTGATCGATACCGAACAGATCCTCCAGCGCACCGTGGTATCCGGCATAGGCCGCCACGCTCTTGGCAATGTCGATGGCACTGCCGCCGCCCAGGCCGATCAGGCCGTCATGCCCGCCCTCGCGATACACCTGCATGCAATCTTCGACGATGGCGATTTCCGGGTCCGGCAGTACCCGGTCGAAAATCTCGTAGCTGCGTTCGCCCAACTGCGCCAGTGCCAGCTCTACCGTGCCGGACTTGACCAGGGCGGCATCGGTGACGATCAGCGGATTATCAATGTCCAGACGCGCCAGCTCGGCGGACAGCTGCTCGATGGCACCTGCGCCGGTGATCAGTTTGTGAGCGATCTTGAAAGAGGAAAGACTCATGTGCGCAGCCTCTTATAGGTAGGGGAGCTGGGCACAATAGTAGCTGGGGATTGGGGTTTGTCTGCCATTCGGGTCGTGAATGACCGAACGGTCTCTGGAGAACCCATGTAGGAGCGAGCTTGCTCGCGATGGACTTGAAAACGCCGCTGGGCGTCAGGCTTCCAGCGTTATCGTTGACGACCATTGCGAGCAGGCTCGCTCCTACAGGTGATCGGGGCGTGGCTTCAGACCTGCGCGGTTCGCAGTTTCTCGCTACGCCCACGCAGCCATTCCAGGGTCAGCAACAGGATCACCGAGAAGGCAATCAGCAGCGTCGCGGCGGCGGCGATGGTCGGGCTGAGGTTTTCGCGGATACCGCTGAACATCTGCCGTGGCAGGGTCGCTTGTTCAGGGCCGGCGAGGAACAGCGTCACCACCACCTCATCGAACGACGTCGCGAAGGCGAACAGCGCCCCGGAGATCACGCCCGGCGCGATCAGCGGCAAGGTCACCCGGCGGAAGGTGGTCAACGGCGAAGCGCCCAGGCTCGCAGCAGCCCGCACCAGATTGTGGTTGAACCCCTGCAACGTCGCCGACACGGTAATGATCACAAACGGCACACCCAACACCGCATGCACCACGATCAGCGAGAAGAAGCTGTTACCCAGCCCCAGCGGAGCGAAGAACAGGTAACTGGCCACACCGATGATCACTACCGGCACCACCATCGGCGAAATCACCAGCGCCATCACCAGCGCCTTGCCGGGGAAGTCGCCACGGGTCAGGCCTATGGCCGCCAGCGTACCGAAGACCATGGCCAGCACCGTGGCCGCCGGAGCGACGATGATGCTGTTCTTCAGGGCGCGCATCCACTCCGCCGAGGCGAAGAAATCGTGGTACCACTGCAGCGAGAAACCTTGCAGCGGGTACACCAGGAAACTGCCGGAGTTGAACGACAGCGGAATGATCACCAGCACCGGCAGGATCAGGAACAACAGAATCAAGCCGCAGAGAATCCGCAAGCTGTAGAACCACACCCGTTCGATGGGCGACATGTAAGGACTCAGCATTTCGTTCTCCCCTTAGCTCAGGCGCAGGCGGCTCGCGCCCACCAGCCAGCTGTAAATCAGATAAAGCACGACCGTTGCGAGCAACAGCAGCCCACCGAGTGCGGTCGCCATGCCCCAGTTGATGCTGGTGTTGGTGTAGAAGGCGACGAAGTAGCTGACCATCTGATCGTTCGGGCTGCCCAGCAATGCCGGGGTGATGTAGTAGCCGATGGCGAGGATGAACACCAACAGGCAACCGGCGCCGACACCGGCATAGGTCTGCGGGAAGTACACCCGCCAGAAACTGGCGAACGGATGGCAGCCGAGGGAAATCGCGGCGCGCATGTAAGTCGGCGAGATGCCTTTCATCACGCTGTAGATCGGCAGGATCATGAACGGCAGCAGGATGTGCACCATGGAGATGTAGACACCGACGCGGTTGAACACCAGTTCGATCGGCTTGTCGATGATGCCCATGGCCATCAGGCCGCTGTTGATCAGGCCGCCCGACTGCAGCAACACGATCCACGCCGCGACCCGCACCAGGATCGAGGTCCAGAACGGCAACAGCACCAGAATCATCAGCAGGTTGCTCTGGCGCGACGGCAGATTGGCCAGCAGGTAAGCCAGTGGATACGCCAGCACCAGGCAGATCACGGTGATGATCAGGCCCATCCAGAAGGTGCGGGCGAAAATGTCGAGGTAGATCGCCTGGTCCGGGGTGGCCGGGGCGATTTCGCCGAGGTCGTCGATGCGATGATCGACAGCCGCCAGCAGGTAATAAGGGGTGATGCTGCTGGTGTTGCGGCGCACCGCCTGCCAGTAGGCCGGGTCGCCCCAGCGCTCATCGAGACCTTCCAGCGCTTCCTTATAAGAGGCCGGCTCGGTGGCGAGCGGCAAGGCGCGGGCGGTTTTGGTCAGCAGGCTGCGGTAGCCGGCCAGCTCCATGTTCAGGCGCTTGGACAAATCGCCCAGGGTCTGGTTCTTGCGGGCTTCGGCGAGGTCTTCGGCCGCCGCTTTGTAAACCGGTTCAGCGGGCAGGCCGCGGCCGTCCCAACTGGCGATGGCGGTCACGGTACGCGGCATGCCGCCGACCACTTCCGGGTTGCCAACGCTTTTGTAGAGCAGCGCCACGATCGGCACCAGGAACACCAGCAACAGAAACAGCACCAGCGGCGCGATCAACGCCTGGGCCTTCCAGCGGTTGACCCGCTCGGCGTGCTTGAGCCGCTGCTTCAAGGTGGGGCTGGTGCCCTCGTTCAGGGGAACGGCGATAGCCATGACGTACTCCGGGAATCTTTGATCGTTACAGAGATGGCCCACCTGAAGGCAAGGCCATCTCTGTTCTTGATAACAACTCATCACCTGTAGGAGCCTGGCTTGCCAGCGATGAACGATAACGGGGTCTGGCTGATACACCGTGTCGCCCGAATCGCTGGCAAGCCAGCTCCTACAAATTCAATCGCTGCTTATTTCGCAGCCCAGGCGTTGAAGCGCTGTTCCAGTTGCTCGCCGTTGTCAGCCCAGAAGCTGACGTCGATCTGCACCTGGTTGGCGATGTTTTCCGGGGTGGTCGGCATGTCTTTCAGGACATCCTTGGCCAGCAACGGTACGGCTTGGGTGTTGGCCGGGCCGTAGGCGATGTTTTCCGAGTAGGTCTTCTGCTGCTGTGGCATCACCGAGAAGGCGATGAACTTCTTCGCCGCTTCAGCACGTTTGGCATCCAGACCTTTCGGAATGGCCCATGCGTCGAAGTCGTAGATGCCACCGTTCCACACGACTTTCAGGTTGCTTTCTTTCTGCACGGCAGCGATCCGGCCGTTGTAGGCCGAACTCATGACCACGTCACCGGAAGCAAGGTATTGCGGCGGTTGTGCACCGGCTTCCCACCACTGGATGTTCGGCTTGAGTTCATCGAGCTTCTTGAACGCGCGGTCTTGACCGTCTTTGCCGGCCAGCACTTTGTAGACGTCCTTCGGCGCAACGCCGTCGGCCATCAGAGCGAATTCCAGGGTGTACTTGGCGCCTTTACGCAGGCCACGCTTGCCCGGGAACTGCTTGGTGTCCCAGAAATCCACCCAACTGGTCGGTGCGGTTTTCAGCTTGTCGGCGTTGTAGGCCAGCACGGTCGACCACACGAAGAAACCCACGCCGCACGGCTGGATGGCGCCCTTGACGTAGTCTTCGGTCTTGCCGAACAACTTCGGATCAAGCTGTTCGAACATGTCTTCGTCGCAACCACGGGACAGTTCCGGAGACTCAACCTCTACCAGATCCCAGGACACGCTCTTGGTGTCGACCATGGCCTTGACCTTGGCCATTTCGCCGTTGTACTCGCCGGCCACGATCTTGCCGTTGCCTGCCGCTTCCCACGGTGCGTAGAAGGCTTTGACCTGAGCCGCCTTGTTCGCCCCGCCAAAGGACACCACGGTCAGGTCAGGGCCGGCCGCCATTGCGTGTGCCGCGCCCATCATGCCCAGTGCCAAAGCGGTGAATTTCAGGGATCTCAACATTTATTGTTCTCTCCACGTGCAGGGTTGGTGTTGGTATTGCCGGGGCGATCAGTTCGCCTCTAGAAGGGGATCAAGCGCGCGCACGTGCTCGACCTGCCAGCCAAGCGGTACCACGTCGCCGACGGCGAGCGAGGGATCAAGCTCGGCAATCGGTTGTTTCACGAAGAAGTCGGTCTTGCCGCAGACTTCCATGCGCACCCGGACGTGGTCGCCCAGATAGATGAATTCCTCGACCCGCCCGGAGAAGCGGTTGACGCATTGGTCGCTGGAGCCGTTGAGGCTCACTCGCTCCGGACGAATGGACAGGGTCACCGGCTCACCGGTCTGACCAACGTTGACTGCCAGGGCTTCCACCTTCTCACCGCGCCCGAGCTCCACAATGCAACGGTCGCCGGTTTGGCTGTGCAGGCGGCCATTGAGGCGGTTGTTCTCGCCGATGAAGTTGGCGACGAAGGTGTTTTTCGGCTCTTCGTAGAGGGTGCGCGGCGGCGCGATCTGCTGGATTTCGCCCTGATGGAACACCGCCACACGGTCGGACATGGTCAGGGCTTCGCCCTGATCGTGGGTCACGTAGACCACGGTGACGCCCAGGCGCTGGTGCAGGTGCTTGATTTCCATCTGCATGTGTTCACGCAGTTGTTTGTCGAGTGCGCCGAGGGGTTCGTCCATCAGCACCAGTTGCGGCTCGAACACCAGCGCCCGGGCCAAGGCCACACGCTGTTGCTGACCACCGGAGAGCTGCGCCGGGTAACGCTGGGCGAAGCTGTCGAGCTGGACCATGCTCAGCACGCGCTTGACCCTGGCACTGACGTCGCTCTTGTTCATGCCGCGCACGGTCAGCGGGAACGCCAGGTTCTCGGCCACCGTCATGTGCGGGAACAAGGCGTAGTTCTGAAACACCATGCCGATGTCGCGCTTGTGCGGTGGCACGTTGTTGATGGCGCGCCCGGCCAACAGGATTTCGCCTGCGGTCGGCGTTTCGAAGCCGGCGAGCATCATCAGGCTGGTGGTCTTGCCGGAGCCGGACGGCCCGAGCAACGTGAGGAATTCGCCTTTGCGAATGTCCAGGTTGAGGTCTTTGACGATCAGGTTCTCGCCATCGTAGCTCTTCTGCACTCCACGAAAGCTGACCAGAACATCATTGGCCCCTGCGCTTGAATCGACCTGGCTCATACCCACACCTTTGTTATTGATGACTGCTGTGGGGTTAAGCCTAGTGGACGCTGGAGACCACGCAAATCGGGGGGCAAGAGAGATTCGCCTCAGCCGGATGGAAGGTTGGGGGTAGGGATTGCCCTACAAGGATGGCGCGTTTTGGCAAACGCAGTGACCAGCGGTCAGCTGCAGGCCGCCAGCAAAGGTAAAAGTGGATTTGAAGGATGTCGTAAATGGACATGGCGTCGCGCTATCCCTGTAGGAGCCAGCTTGCTGGCGATAGCGATATCAAGGGCGCCATCGCCGGCAAGCCGGCTCCTACAGGGGGAGTCGGTGAAGTCAGAGGAGCTTGTGCTCCATCGCGTACTTCACCAGCTCCGCCAGCGAGGTGATGTTGAGCTTCTGCATCAGCCGCGCCTTATGGGTGCTGATGGTCTTGCTGCTCAGTGCCAGTTGCTGGGCAATGTCGTTGACGTTGGCGCCCTGAGCCAGGCGCTCGAACACGGAAAATTCGCGCTCGGAGAGCAACGAATGCAATGGCCTCGAGTCGGTCAGGCCGACCTCGAAGACCATGCGGTCGGCCAATTCCGGGTCGATATAACGCCCGCCTGACGCCACTTTGCGAATGGCCGTCAGCAACAGTGCCGGATCGCTGTCCTTGGTTGCATAACCGGCCGCCCCGACCTTCAGCGCCCGGGCGGCCATTTGCGCTTCGTCGTGCATCGACAACACCAGGATCGCCGGCGGATTGTTCAGGGCGCGAATCCGTGGAATGGCCTCCAGGCCATTGACGCCCGGCATGGAAATGTCCAGCAACACCACTTCGCAGGGCACATGACGCAAGGTGTCGAGCAACTGCTCGCCATTGCTCGCCTCCCCCACCACCAGCAAGTCCTTGGCCAGGCCAATCAGCTGCTTGATGCCTTCGCGGACAATGGTGTGGTCTTCGGCTACCAGTACACGGATCACGTTCTTCTCCAGATTCAGGAACATTCGCGAGCAGGCTCGCTCCCACATTTGGAATGCGTTTCCCCTGTGGGAGCGAGCCTGCTCGCGAAAGCGTCAGCACAGATACCAAAAATTCTTCAGGCTTCGTTCAGCGGCACTCGCACACTCAGCGTCGTACCCTCACCCGGCTCACTCTCAAGGGATAACTCCCCCCCCATGATCAACACCCGCTCACGCATTCCGACGATCCCAAAGGACGTTGGCCTGCCAGGCGCAGCAACAAATCCTACGCCATCATCGGCGACCGTCAGACACAACACGTCGCCTTCCAGCGCCAGTGTCAGTTCAACAGTATGCGCCTGGGCATGGCGCATGACATTGGTCAGTGCTTCCTGAAGGATCCGGAACAGGCCGATGGCCTTGGCATCGCTGAGCACCGGCAGATTGTCCGGCACCTGCACCAGACACGGAATCTGCGTGCGCGCCTCGAATCGACGGGCCTGCCATTCGATGGCCGAGGCAATGCCGGCATCGAGAATCGGCGGGCGCAAGGCAGTCGCCACGTCGCGAACCAACTGGAAGAGCTGAGCGATCAGGCGTTTCATGCTGCCCAGGCGCTCGTTCAGGCCCGGATCAAGTTGCGCGTAAGCCAGTTCACACATGGAGGTTTCCAGCTTGAGCACGGTCAGCATCTGCCCCAGTTCATCGTGAACTTCCCGGGCGATACGCGCTTTTTCTTCTTCGCGCACGCTCTCGAGGTGCGCGGACAGCTCGCGCAGTTGTTCCCGGGAACTGGCCAGCTCAAGCTCGATGCGCTTGCTCTCGCTGATGTCCCAGACGATGCCGTCCCAGACATAGGCGCCGTCTTCCAGCCGGCGGGTGATGGCCTTGATTTCCGCCCAGCGCTGCTCGCCCTGACGCGTGAGGATTCGCCCTTGCCACGACCAATCGCTGTCGGTATCCAGCGCATGATCCTGGGTCTGGTGATAACTCGCCTTGTCATCCGGATGCACCAGACTGCGCAGGCCTTTGTCACGATGCGCCAGCGTGGCCGGTGAATAACCCACCAGACTTTCGCTGCCTTCGCTGATGTAGGCAAAGTCGATCTGGCCGGTCACCGGTGCCCGCTCCAGGCGGAAAACCAGCCCCGGAACGTTGGCGGCAATGCCTTGCAGCCGCGCCTCGCTTTCCTGCAAGGCCGCCAGGGCGCGGCGCCGTTCGGTGACGTCGTTGAGGTAAACCACCAGGTATTCGCCATCGCGAAAACGCAGAAAACTCAACGAAACATCGGCCGGCAGTATGCTGCCGTCGGCGCGCACGCAGTTGGTTTCGAAGCTTTGCGGGCCCTCTTCACTGGCCCGAGCGCGCTTCCACAGATTGAGCCAACGATCCATGTGCAGGCCGGGTTCAAAATCGATCAATGGCCGATCGATGATCGCGCCGGCTGGATAGCCGAGCATGCTTTCCGCCGCACGATTGGCGTAGCGCACGTGGCTGTCCCAGTTGACCCAGAGGATGCCGACGGTGCTCTGATCGATGGAAAACTGGGTAAGTCGCAGCGCCTCTTCACTGGCGGCACGCAAGGCAATGTCTTCCTGCGCAGCCATCAGTCGTTGTTCCAGGCTGTGCTGCTGGCGACGCTGCCAGAACACGATGGCCGCGCAACTCAACGCCAGCACGGCCAGCAACAGGCAGAGGTTTTGCCAGAACCCCGGCGACTCGGTGAGGCGTGGATACTTGGGTTGCAGCCATTGACTGTGCAGTTGCTCCAGATCCTTGGCCGGGATCGCCCGCAATGCGCTTTCGACGATACCCGCCAGTTCCGGCTTGTCGCGACGCGTGGCTACCCGCAACAGTTGCGGCAGGCCGACATCCCCGACTACCACCAACCCGGCAAACTCCGGTTCGACGGACAGGCGCCCCAATTGCGCTTCATCGACCACCGCATAAGCCGCCTGCTGGCCCGTCAGTAACTGCAATGCCTGGCGCTCCATCGGGACGCCTTGCAGATTCAGGTGCGGATAGTTGCTGTGCAGGTAATCGGCGATGGCGCTGGGCATGCGCACGGCGACGCGGGTCTGGCTGTCGAGCTTTTCCAGTTCGATCGCCCCGGCGCTTTTCTGGTCGCTGACCACCAGTTGCGGCACCCGCATGTAGGGGTCGGAGAATTGCCAGAGGCGCAGCCCGCCAGGTGTCTGGGTCAGTCCCGGGGCGATGTCGATTTCGCCTTCGCGTGCGGCAGCTTCCAGTTGTTCAAGGTCGGAAAAGTTGCGCCAGCTCAGTTCGACGTCGAGGGTCTTTGCCAGCCGCTTCATCAAGTCGACATTCACCCCGGACAGGCGCTGCAAGCGGCGATCGTATTGCGCATAGGGTGCCTGCAACACCAGTCCGACCCGCAACTCACTCTGCTGCGTCAGCCAGTGCTGTTGTTTCGGGGTCAGTTGGGCAACGTGCGCCGGGGGCGCGGCTGCCGCCCAACCCATCAAGGGAAACCACAAACAGCCGATAACCCACAGGCAGCGAAAACGCATCATTGAACTCTCACACACTGACAAATACTGACCAACCCATTAGGCTGCCGGAACAACTTCTGGCCTGGAATATCCAATGCCCCCTGTCTACCGCCTGGCACTGCCAGCATTGTGCCTGTCGCTGATCCTGCCTTGCGTTTTTTCCGTCGAGGCGGCCGAACCGGCGCCTGCCGCAGCAGAAAATTCCGCCGAAGAAAAACCACTCGAACGTCAGCCGCTGCCTGAGCGCAGTCAGGAAAAAGCGACTGCACTTGAGCGAAAAATCCCGGCTCAGGAACAGCAACAACTGCAAGCGGGCACCGACACTTTTCTGGCCTTGTGGAAACCGGCCAATACCGCCGAACCCAAAGGCGCGGTGATTATCATCCCGGGCGCCGGCGAAACTGTTGACTGGCCGCAAGCGGTCGGTCCTTTGCGGCGCAAATTGCCGGACGCCGAGTGGAGCAGCCTGAGTATCACCTTGCCGGACCTGCAAAGCGATGCCATTGCGCCACGAATCGTGGAGGCAGCGCCGGCGCCCAAAGCCCCCGAAGCCGGCAGCAAGGACTCGACCACCGCGGCCCCGATCGAACAGGTGGCCGGTGGCGAGGCTGATGTGGCCGATAAGGCCATCGCCGACACCACCGCAGAACAATCCAGGGCAGATGCCGAGCGCATCTTCGCCCGGATCGACGCCGCGATCGCGTTTGCCGAACAACAAAGCGCCCGCAGCATCGTGGTGCTGGGGCATGGTACTGGTGCCTATTGGGCGGCGCGCTACCTGAGCGAGAAGCAGCCATCGCAAGTCGAGAAACTGGTCATGGTCGCCACTCGCACACCGGTGGCAGAGAAGCCCGAGCTGGCGGAACTGACCCCGACCCTGAAACTGCCGACCGCCGATATCTACTACAAAGACAAAGCGCTGGACCGCAACGCCGCGCTGGAACGCCTGCAGGCCAGCAAACGCTTGAAGTCCTCGACATTCAGCCAGGTCGCACTCAAGGCCTTGCCCGATAGCAAGGCCGAACAGGAGCAATTGTTCCGGCGGGTGCGGGGCTGGTTGAATCCGCAGCCTGCGACAGACTGACAGACTGTGTCGCCTTCATCGCGGGCAAGCCACGCTCCCACAGGTTTTATGCCGATCACGAAATTGCGGACGACATAAAACCTGTGGGAGCGAGCTTGCTCGCGATAGCGGTATCTGGCGACGCACGTTTTCCGGTCTAGCGAAAATCCCGCCGCTCCCGAATCAGCGTATAGGCACTATGCAGTTCACGCGTTCGCTCAGTGGCCTCACGCACCTGCATCGCCGTCGCGCCACTGCCGGCAATCTTGTCCGGATGATGGCGACTGAGCAGGCGCCGATAAGCACGCTTGATCTGCGCAGGCTCGGTGGTGGCTGACACCCCCAACAGCTTCAAGGCGTCCTGATAGCTTGGCACGCTGCCGCCCAATGGCCGTTTCTGCGGCTCGTAATCGTGGGCCAACGCCTGCACCTGATGCGGCGTCCAGCCCAGCCACTGGCCCCACTGGCGGATCAACTCACGCTCACCGCTGCCGGCTCGACCATCGGCCCAGACCATTCGCCAGCAGGCGCGTAACACGCCTTCCGCCGCATGAGGCTGGGCACTCAGGCGACGCAGATAACCGCGTAGCCGGTCGCGGCCCGACTTGCCACGGTTGAACGCGGCAATTGCACGGCGCTGAGCCGGCCCGGACATGTCCAGCGAGCGCATTTCCGCCCGGGCCTGTTCGATGTGCCCGGCCATCACCTGACCGTCGCACTTGGCCAGGCGTCCCAGCAGGACAAACAGCAATTCATCGTTGCGCAGCACCGGGCGACCGCCCAGCTTTTCCCGCAAGTGCCCCCAGCTCTGCAGGTGCAAGCGCCGATCCAGCGCCTGCCCCAACAACGCGCCGAGCATGGCCCCCGGAATGCTGGCTATGGCAAAGCCTGCTCCGGCTCCAATCAGAGTCCCTGGCCACAGCATGTCAGCGGCTCGCTTCGATTAATGTTTCAACTTCGGCCAGACGCTCGTGTGTGCCGACATCAACCCAGTGCCCCCTCAACTGCTCGCCGGTCACCTGCCCGTCAGCCATGGCTTTGCGCAACAGCGGCGCGAGCTTGAAGGCCCCGGCGGTGCAACCGTCGAACAACTGCGGATGCAACACGGCGATGCCGCTGTACGTCAGGGTGGGAACCTGAGGCTGACCGTCGTGCACCTGGTTTCCGAGCAGGCTGAAGTCCCCGGCCGGATGATGCGGCGGGTTGCTGGCCAGCACCAGGTGCGCCAGGCCGTTGATGGGTTGGTGCAGCACGCTGAAGTCGTAATCGGTCCAGATATCGCCGTTGACCACCACAAAGGCTTCATCTCCCAACAACGGCAAGGCGCGGAAAATCCCGCCGCCAGTTTCCAGGGGCTCACCCTCCGCCGAGTACTGGATGCTCAAGCCATAACGCGAACCATCGCCCAGATAGTCTTCGATCTGCTGACCGAGCCAGGCGTGGTTGATCACGATGTCGGTGAAGCCGGCAGCAGCAAGCGCCCGCAGGTGATACTCGATCAGCGGCACGCCACCGGCACGCACCAGCGGTTTGGGTGTGGTCAGGGTCAGCGGGCGCATGCGCTCGCCTTTGCCCGCGGCCAGAATCATTGCCTTCATGCTTTCACTCCGACACGCAGGCTGGCCAGCAGCACATCCAACTCGGCCAGTTCGGGGCGGCGAGCGATCACGGCATCTATATAGGCAAAGAAACGCGGAACATCACCCAGATAACGCGGTTTGCCGTCGCGATGGCAGATGCGCGCGAAAATACCGATGACTTTCAGGTGACGTTGCACGCCCATCAAGTCGCTGGCACGCAGAAAGTCCTCGAACTCGGGCTGAACCGGAATGCCGAGGGCCCCCGCCTGCTGCCAGTAGCTTTCCAGCCAGCCGTGTACGCGCTCCTCGGGCCAACTGAGGAAGGCGTCCTTGAACAGGCAGGTCACGTCGTAGGTCACCGGGCCATATACCGCATCCTGGAAATCCAGCACGCCGGGGTTGGGCTCGCTGAGCATCAGATTGCGCGGCATGTAGTCGCGATGCACCAGGACTTTTGGCTGTGCCAGGGCGCTGTCTATCAACAGATCGCTGACTTGCTGCCAGAGCACTTGCTGCGCCGCGTCGAATTCGATGCCCAATTCGCGCTTTACGTACCACTCGGGGAACAGTTCCAGTTCGCGACGCAGTAATGCCACGTCATAGCTCGGCAGCGGCGCAACCATCGGCAACTGCTGGAAAGCCAGCAGCGCCTGCAGGGCGTCGCTGAACAAACCGTCGGCGTTTTCGCCGTCGATGACGTCCAGATAGGTCTTGTTGCCCAGGTCATTGAGCAAAAGAAACCCGCGCTCGAGGTCTTCAGCATAAATTTTCGGCACATTTATTCCGGATTTCGCCAGCAAAAAGGCGATATCCACGAAAGGTTTGCAGTTTTCCTGGGGCGGTGGCGCGTCCATCACGATGAAACTTTTGCCATCGCCTTCCCAGCGGAAATACCGCCGGAAACTCGCGTCGCTGCTGGCCGCGGTCAACGTGGCCGGGGGGACGACGCCCCAGCCCTGCTCGGCAAAAAGGGTCGCCAATTGTTCATCGAGCCAAACCTTCAGGTGTTGCAAGCGTACATCTTGATCAGGCATTGCAAGGGTCTCCGACGGCGCTAGCCGTCAAGCGGGTCATGCTTTATTATCCAGCATCTTTTTCAGACCATCGAGAGGCGTGCGGCCCACACCGCGGGCAGATGGCACGCAGGAAGCCCGGACTAATAAGATGGCATTGAAATCCCCCGCGTTTCGTAAAAAATTTCCGTTGTTGGTTACCGGCAGTTTGCTGGCGCTGCAACCCCTTGCCACTTCCTACGTGGTCGCCGCGGAACAGTTTGACTGCTCAGTCTCTGCTTCGGGTTCCTGGGACTGCGCGCCAAAGACGCCGGCGGCTGCATTGCCACCGCGTCCCGTCCATGACGGCAGCGCAGTTTCCGCCACCGGCGAAGCCCCGGCCGAGAACGGTTCCAGTGAAGACACTGGCGCCAAGCCAGTGCTGGTCACCGAATCCAAAGGCCGTGGCCTGAAGTCGCGTAGCGAAGACTACAGTCACCTCGACTGGGTTCCCCGCGAGCAGCTCACCGCCGCACAATTGGCTGAAACCGGTCCTTATTGCTCTGGTTCCTATATCGAACCGATTCGTCCTGGCATGAATGACAAGACGGATAAAAGTGACGCGCCTACCTTTATCGGCGCAAAAGCCTCCCGCTATAAGCAGGATGAGCAGGTCGCGACCCTGGCCGGCGACGTCGTCATGCGCCAGGGCAGCATGCAGGTCGAAGCCGACGAAGCCAACCTGTACCAGGCCGAGAGCCGTGGCGACCTGAATGGCAACGTGCGCATTCGCGACAACGGCGCCCTGATCGTCGGCGACCACGCCGACGTGCAGCTCGACACCGGTGAAGCCAAGGTCGACAACGCCGAATACGTGATGCACAAATCTCGCATCCGCGGTAATGCGCTGTACGCCAAACGTGCCGAGAACGCGATCATCCGCCTCAAGGATGGTACGTACACCACGTGCGAACCGAACAGCAACGCCTGGCAGCTCAAGGGCAACAACATCACCCTGAACCCGGCCACCGGTTTCGGTACGGCGACCAACGTGACGCTGCGGGTCAAGGACATTCCGGTCCTGTACACGCCGTACATCTATTTCCCGATCGACGACCGTCGCCAGTCCGGCTTCCTGCCGCCGACTATCGGCACCGGCAGCGATACCGGCTTCATGCTGGTCACCCCGTACTACTTCAACCTGGCGCCGAACTACGATGCCACGTTGTACCCGCGCTACATGGAAAAACACGGCTTGTTGATGGAAGGCGAGTTCCGCTACCTGACCAAGTCCAGCGAAGGCCAGTTCGGTGCGGCGTACCTCAACGACGAAAGCAACGAGCGCGACAAGCAGTCCGACGCCGAAAAAACCCGCTACATGTACAACTGGCAGCACAAGGGTGGCCTCGACTCGCGAGTATTCACGCAAGTCGACTACACCAAGATCAGCGATCCGTATTACTTCCAGGATCTGCAGACCGACCAGATTGGCATAAAAAGCAACGACTACGTGAACCAGCAGGGTTCCGTGACCTATCGCGGCGATGGCTATACCGCTCGCGCGAACGCCCAGGCATACGAACTGGCGAGCGTATCGAACATTACCCCGTACGACCGCCTGCCGCAGCTCACCCTCGACGGTATGCTGCCTTACCATCCGGAAGGCCTGGATTTCACGTACAACACCGAACTCGTGCGGTTTGACCGGGACCTGCAGAACGGGACCTACTTTGACGAAGATGGCGTCGGCTCTCCCCGTATTGATACCAACATTCAAGGTCTGGCTCGCGCCACTGGCGACCGCCTGAATCTTGCGCCCGCCATGAGCCTGCCGATGAACACGACGTACGGCTTCCTGACACCGAAGCTCAAGTACCAGTACACCCAGTATCAACTGGATCTGGACGGTACCGGCAAAAGTCAAATCGCTCTGCAAAATCAAAACGCAGCCCTCAACGGGACTAAAAATTTCAATGGTCAGTTCGACAGCAACCAGAACCGCGGCGTTCCGATTGCCAGCATCGACAGCGGCCTGTACTTCGATCGCAATACCCAGTATTTCGGCAAGAACTACCGCCAGACCCTGGAGCCGCGCCTGTTCTACCTGTACGTGCCTGAGGTCGACCAGGAAGACATCCCGGTATTCGACACCAGCGAATACACCTTCAACTTTGCGTCGCTGTTCCGTGACAACCGTTTCTCCGGCTCCGACCGTGTCGGCGACGAGAACAAACTGTCCCTGGGCCTGACCAGCCGCTGGATCGAAGACAACGGTTTCGAGCGCCAACGCATCAGCGTCGGCCAGGCCTTGTACTTCAAGGACCGCGAAGTTCAGTTGCCAGGTATCGACCCAAAAACCCGCGCCGATGCACATTCGAATGTTTCGCCTTATGCGCTGGAATACGAATATCGCTGGAACCGCGACTGGCGTACCACGGCCGACTACAACTGGGACCCGGACAGCCGCAGCCCTCGCTCGGGCAGCGCGATGTTCCACTACCAGCCTGAGGACAACCCGAACAAGATCGTCAACTTCGGCTATCGCTATCGTAACGACCAGGTGATCTACAACCAGAACACCGGTCAATGGCAGTTCGGCGGCAACTACGGCACCGAAGGCCAGCCTGGCTTCGTGAAGGACTACTACAAGATCGAACAGCACGACTTCTCGGTGATCTGGCCGATCGTGCCGCAATGGAGCGCTATCAGCCGCTGGCAGTATGACTACAACCGCAACCGTACCCTGGAAGCCTTCGGTGGCTTCGAGTACGACAGCTGCTGCTGGAAACTGCGCCTGATCAACCGTTACTTCGTTGATTACGACGAGTTCAGCCAGCAAGCACCGGAAAACGAAAAAGGCGACCATGGCGTCTTCCTCCAAATTGTTCTGAAGGGACTCGGCGGCCTCACCGGCGCCAAGGCAGAGAGCTTCCTCGACAAAGGCATTCAAGGTTATCGTGAACGTGAAGACCAAGCTTTCTGATTGTCTGCGCCCGCTGATGCTGGGCGCGCTGTTCCTGAGTACGGCGGCCAGTGCCGCCGTGCAGTCCATCGACAAAGTGGTGGCCATCGTCGACAACGACGTGGTCATGCAGAGCCAACTGGACCGACGCGTCCATGAAGTTCAGCAAACCATTGCCAAGCGTGGTTCTGCCGTACCGCCGGCCAGCGTGCTGGAGCAGCAGGTACTAGAGCGCCTCATCGTCGAAAACCTGCAATTGCAGATTGGCGAGCGTTCCGGCATTCGCATTACCGATGAAGAGTTGAACCAGGCCGTCGGCACCATTGCCCAGCGCAACAACATGTCGATCGAGCAGTTCCGCGCCGCCCTGACTCGCGACGGTCTGTCCTACGACGACGCACGTGAGCAGATTCGCCGCGAAATGGTCATCAGCCGCGTGCGCCAGCGTCGGGTCGCCGAACGCATTCAGGTCTCCGAGCAGGAAGTGAAGAACTTCCTGGCGTCCGACCTGGGCAAAATGCAGCTGTCCGAAGAGTTCCACCTGGCCAACATCCTGATTCCTACGCCGGAAAGTGCCAATTCCGAAGCGATTCAGAGTGCCGCCAAACAGGCCGATGCGATTTACCAGCAGCTCAAGCAAGGCGCTGACTTCAGTCAGTTGGCAATCGCCAAATCCGCCAGCGAAACCGCTCTGGAAGGTGGTGACATGGGCTGGCGTAAAGCCGCTCAATTGCCTCCGCCGTTCGATCGCCTGCTGAGCACCATGCCGGTGGGTGATGTCACCCAGCCAATGCGTACCCCGGGCGGCTTCATCATCCTGAAGATCCTCGACAAGCGTGGCGGCGAGACCCAGATGCGCGACGAAGTGCATGTGCGTCACATCCTGGTCAAGCCGAGCCCGATCCGCGACGCAGCGAAAACCAAGGCCCTGGCCGAATCGCTCTACAGCCGTATCGAGGCTGGCGAAGACTTCGGTGAGCTGGCGAAAAACTACTCGGAAGACCCGGGTTCCGCCCTCAACGGCGGCGACCTGAACTGGATCGACCCGAACGCGCTGGTGCCCGAGTTCCGCGAAGTGATGGCCAAGACCCCGCAAGGTCAGCTGTCCAAGCCGTTCCAGACTCAATACGGCTGGCATGTACTGGAAGTGCTGGGCCGTCGCGCCACCGACAGCACCAGCCAGGCTCGCGAGCAGCAAGCCATGACCGTTTTGCGTAACCGCAAATACGACGAAGAGCTGCAAACCTGGCTGCGTCAGATCCGTGACGAAGCGTACGTGGAAATCAAACTCCCTGGCGCCGACCAGGCAGTACAGTGAAACTCCAACGTTTCGCGCTGACACCCGGCGAACCAGCCGGCATAGGTCCTGACCTGTGCCTGCTGCTCGCCTCGCAAGCCCAGCCCCACCCCCTGATAGCCATTACCAGCCGCGACCTGCTCATCGAGCGGGCCGCGCAACTGGGCGTGGCGGTCGACTTGCTGCCGGTCACCCCGGACAACTGGCCGGATTCACCCGCGCCAGCCAACAGCCTGTATGTCTGGGACACACCGCTCAACGCCAAGGTCATCGCCGGACAACTGGACAAGGCCAACGCTGCGTTCGTCCTGGAAACCCTGACCCGGGCCGGCCAAGGCTGCCTGAGCGGGGATTTTGCCGGCATGATCACCGCGCCTGTGCACAAAGGCGTCATCAACGAATCCGGCATCGCCTTTTCCGGGCACACGGAATTCCTTGCCGACCTGACCCACACCGCGCAAGTGGTGATGATGCTGGCCACTCGTGGCTTGCGCGTGGCCCTGGTGACCACTCACCTGCCCCTTCGCGAGATTGCCGATGCCATCACGCCGGAGCGCCTGGAGCGCGTCACGCGAATCCTGCACGCCGACCTGCAAAACAAGTTCGGCATCGCCCGGCCACGCATCCTGGTCTGCGGGCTTAACCCGCATGCCGGTGAAGGCGGGCACCTGGGCCATGAAGAAATCGATATCATCGAACCCACATTAGAGCGCTTGCGCGGCGAGGGCATGGACCTTCGCGGCCCCCTGCCCGCCGACACTCTGTTTACCCCCAAATATCTGGAGCACTGCGATGCGGTGCTGGCGATGTACCACGACCAGGGCCTGCCGGTGCTGAAGTACAAAGGCTTCGGCGGGGCAGTCAACGTGACACTCGGCTTGCCGATCATCCGTACGTCGGTCGACCACGGCACCGCCCTGGATCTGGCCGGCAGCGGCAAGATCGACACCGGCAGCCTGCAAGTCGCCCTGGAAACCGCCTACCAGATGGCCGAGACCCGTTTATGACCGAGCACTACCAACACAAGGCGCGCAAACGCTTTGGCCAGAACTTCCTGCACGATGCCGGCGTTATCGACCGCATCCTGCGCTCCATTCATGCCAAGGCAGAAGACCGCCTGCTGGAAATCGGCCCGGGACAGGGCGCACTGACCCAAGGCCTGCTCAGCAGCGGCGCGCAACTCGACGTGGTGGAACTGGACAAGGACCTGATCCCGATCCTCAACCAGCAGTTTGCCGGCAAGAGCAACTTCAACCTGCATCAGGGCGATGCACTGAAGTTCGACTTCAACAGTCTGAATGCCGCGCCAGGCAGCCTGCGAGTGGTCGGCAACCTGCCATACAACATCTCCACGCCGCTGATTTTTCACCTGCTGCACAACTCGCACCTGATCCGCGACATGCACTTCATGCTGCAAAAGGAAGTGGTCGAGCGCCTGGCGGCGGGCCCAGGTGGTGGTGACTGGGGCCGTTTGTCGATCATGGTTCAGTACCACTGCCGGGTCGAACACCTGTTCAACGTCGGCCCGGGCGCGTTCAACCCGCCGCCGAAAGTCGACTCGGCTATCGTGCGCCTGGTGCCCCACGCGGTACTGCCTCACCCGGCCAAGGATCACCGCCTGCTGGAGCGCGTCGTGCGCGAAGCGTTCAACCAGCGCCGCAAAACCCTGCGCAACACCCTCAAGCTGCTGTTGAGCAATGCCGAGATCGAAGCCGCCGGCGTCGATGGCAGCCTGCGCCCCGAGCAGCTCGACCTGGCCGCCTTCGTACGCCTGGCTGACAAGCTCAGCGAGCAAGCGCCACAAAAGCCTGCCACTGACTGACAGGCGATGAGCGCTATCGGGTAGGACGCCACTCTGGTCTACTACCCGATACTTGGCCTAGACTGAACCCCATCAGCTACGCCCCGCGTCCCGCTTCGTTTTTAAGGCCTCTTGCATGTCCGATCCTCGTTATCAGGTCGACGTCAGCGTCGTCACCCGCTATCTGGCAGAACAATCGCAACCCGAGCACGACCGCTTTGCCTTCGCCTACACCATTACCGTGCAAAACAATGGCGAAATGCCCGCCAAACTGCTTTCACGGCACTGGGTCATCACCGATGGTGACGGACATGTCGAAGAAGTCCGCGGCGCAGGCGTGGTCGGCCAGCAACCGCTGATCGAACCGGGCAAGAGCCACACCTACAGCAGCGGCACGGTGATGACCACCAAGGTCGGCACCATGCAAGGCACCTATCAGATGCTTTCCGACGACGGCAAACATTTCGATGCCATCATCGCGCCCTTCCGCCTGGCGGTGCCCGGAGCCCTGCACTGATGGCAACCTACGCTGTTGGCGACCTGCAAGGCTGCCTTCAGGCCCTGCAATGCCTGCTCAAACAAGTGGCGTTCGACCCTCAACGGGATCGCCTGTGGCTGGTGGGCGACCTGGTCAACCGCGGCCCGCAGTCGCTGGAAACCCTGCGCTTCCTCTATAGCATCCGCGAATCGCTGGTGTGCGTGCTCGGCAACCACGACCTGCACCTGCTGGCGGCCGGACGCAACATCGAACGCCTGAAGAAGGCCGACACCCTGCACGAGATCATCGAAGCGCCGGATAGCGCCGAACTGCTCGAATGGCTGCGCCAGCAAAAGCTCATGCACTACGACGAACAGCGCAACGTGGCACTGGTCCATGCCGGCATTCCACCCCAGTGGTCGCTGCGCAAAGCCTTGAAGTGTGCTGCCGAAGTCGAGACTGCCTTGCGTGACGACAACCTGCTGCCGCCCTACCTCGATGGCATGTACGGCAACGATCCGGCGAAATGGGACAATGACCTCAAGGGCGTGACGCGCCTGCGAGTGATCACAAACTATTTCACCCGCATGCGTTTTTGCACCGCCGAAGGCAAACTCGACCTCAAGAGCAAGGAAGGCCTCGGTACCGCACCACCCGGCTACAAACCCTGGTTCCAGCACAAGGAACGCAAGACCAAGGGCCTGAAGATCATCTTCGGCCACTGGGCAGCACTGGAAGGCAATATCAATGAGCCTGGCATCTCGGCCCTCGACACTGGCTGCGTCTGGGGCGGTGCCCTGACCCTGATGAACGTCGACAGCTTTGAGCGCCTGTCCTGCAAATGCGACGAACACGGCCATGCCGTGCCGCCAGTCGCCTCATCAATTCCCCAAACATCGCCAGCCAGCGCACCGCGCTAGACTGCCCATTCAGCCGAGCCACAGGAGCCCGCCATGAGCGAATTCAAACGTATCCCCCCGGAACAGGCCCAGGCCCTGCGCGAACAAGGCGCAGTGGTGGTCGACGTCCGCGATCCGGCCACTTTTGCCGCCCTGCATATCGCAGGCTCGAAGCATCTGGACAATCATTCCCTGCACGCTTTCATCCAGGGTGCCGACCTCGATGCGCCGACCGTGGTGGTCTGCTATCACGGCAATTCCAGCCAGGGTGCGGCCGCCTACCTGATCAGCCAGGGCTTCTCCGACGTCTACAGCATGGATGGCGGATTCGAGTTGTGGCGTACGACCTATCCGGCGGAAACGGCGCAAGGCACTGCCGAATAATTTTTTTGTAACGTTGCAGGCCCCGGCTCCCGCGGGCTAGCGCGGTGGCAGACGAACGGTCTGCCACAACTAATTACGTATCTCGCCTTTACCTCCCGAATTCCCAACTATCCTTAAGCCCAGGCCATCCAAAACAGGGGAGAGCCGGTACACCGGCGCACGGGTCATCGGGAGTAGCTTTCGGAGTCGTCAGCTCCGGGAGAGTTCTGGGGGGTAAACAGCAATCGCCTGTTCGGTTGCTGCCAGCATCGACTGAGTGATCCGGCGTCGGCTCCAAGTATCGAGCGAGGTGACGTCATGAGTATCTTTAGCCACTTCCAACAACGCTTCGAGTCCACACGCCAGGAAGAACTCTCACTGCAAGAGTATCTTGAGCTGTGCAAAAAAGACCGCAGCGCCTACGTTTCCGCCGCCGAGCGTCTACTGCTGGCCATCGGTGAACCGGAACTGCTCGACACCTCGACCAACTCGAGGCTTTCGCGCATCTTCTCCAACAAGGTCATCCGCCGCTATCCGGCCTTTGAAGACTTCCACGGGATGGAAGAATGCATCGACCAGATCGTGTCGTATTTCCGCCACGCCGCTCAGGGCCTGGAAGAGAAGAAACAGATCCTGTACCTGCTCGGCCCTGTCGGTGGCGGCAAATCGTCCCTGGCCGAGAAGCTCAAGCAGCTGATGGAAAAAGTGCCCTTCTACGCGATCAAGGGCTCGCCGGTTTTCGAGTCGCCCCTGGGTCTGTTCAACTCCACTGAAGATGGAGCGATCCTCGAGGAAGACTTTGGCATTCCACGGCGCTACCTCAACACCATCATGTCGCCATGGGCGACCAAGCGCCTGGCCGAATTCGGTGGCGACATCAGCCAGTTCCGCGTAGTGAAACTCTACCCATCGATCCTCAACCAGATTGCCGTGGCCAAGACCGAACCTGGTGACGAAAACAACCAGGACATTTCGGCACTGGTGGGCAAGGTCGATATCCGCAAGCTGGAGGAATTCCCGCAGAACGACGCCGACGCCTACAGCTACTCGGGCGCTCTCTGCCGGGCCAACCAGGGCCTGATGGAATTCGTCGAAATGTTCAAGGCACCGATCAAGGTGCTGCACCCGTTGCTGACTGCCACACAGGAAGGCAACTACAACAGTACCGAAGGCCTTGGCGCGATTCCGTTCACCGGGATCCTGCTGGCGCACTCCAACGAATCGGAGTGGCACACCTTCCGCAACAACAAGAACAACGAAGCATTCATCGACCGGATCTACATCGTCAAGGTGCCGTATTGCCTGCGGGTCAGTGACGAAGTGAAGATCTACGACAAGCTGCTGTTCAACAGTTCGCTGGCCAAGGCGCATTGCGCGCCGGACACCCTGAAGATGCTGGCCCAGTTCACCGTACTCTCGCGCCTTAAAGAGCCGGAAAACTCCAACATCTATTCGAAGATGCGCGTTTACGACGGCGAGAACCTCAAGGACACCGATCCGAAAGCCAAATCGATCCAGGAATACCGCGACAACGCCGGTGTCGACGAAGGCATGAACGGTCTCTCGACCCGCTTCGCGTTCAAGATCCTGTCGAAGGTGTTCAACTTCGATCCGCACGAAATTGCCGCCAACCCGGTACATCTGCTTTATGTGCTGGAACAACAGATCGAACAGGAACAGTTCCAGGCCGAGACCCGCGAACGCTATCTGCGCTTCCTCAAGGAGTACCTGGCACCGCGCTACATCGAGTTCATCGGCAAGGAGATCCAGACTGCCTACCTCGAGTCCTACAGCGAGTACGGCCAGAACATCTTCGATCGCTACGTGTTGTACGCCGACTTCTGGATCCAGGACCAGGAATACCGCGACCCGGAAACCGGCGAAATCCTCAACCGCGTCGCCCTGAACGAAGAACTGGAGAAAATCGAAAAACCGGCCGGCATCAGCAATCCGAAGGATTTCCGCAACGAAATCGTCAACTTCGTCCTGCGCGCCCGGGCCAACAACAACGGCAAGAACCCGACCTGGCTCAGCTACGAAAAACTGCGGGTGGTCATCGAGAAGAAAATGTTCTCCAACACCGAGGACCTGCTACCGGTCATCAGCTTCAACGCCAAGGCCAGCAAGGAGGACCAGCAAAAACACAACGACTTCGTCACACGGATGGTCGAGCGGGGTTACACCGACAAACAGGTACGACTGCTGTCCGAGTGGTACCTGCGGGTCAGAAAATCACAATAACCCGCTGCCGGTCAGACCGGTTGTCGTCAGCCAGAGACCTGTGTGCGCTTTTTCTGTTACACAGGCCTCTGGAAGGTGTTCGAAAGTCGGTAGCGAGTTCAGGCAGCATCCAAGGCGCTTGGGGGGAGCGTTCAATATCCCTCGGCTCTCGGTTCGATGCTGTATCACCGCTCGCCCCTTTCAGGACAGCTTCTAAGGAGCAGTCATGAGCTATGTGATCGACCGACGTCTCAATGGCAAGAACAAGAGCACGGTGAACCGCCAGCGGTTTCTGCGGCGCTACCGTGATCACATTAAAAAGGCTGTCGAAGAGGCGGTCAGCCGGCGCTCCATTACCGATATGGAACACGGCGAACAAATCAGCATTCCCGGCCGCGACATCGACGAGCCGGTGCTTCATCACGGGCGCGGCGGCAAGCAGACGGTCGTGCACCCGGGTAACAAGGAGTTCACCAGTGGAGAACATATCGCCCGACCACCGGGAGGCGGTGGCGGTCGAGGCCCCGGCAAGGCCGGCAATTCCGGCGAAGGGATGGACGAATTCGTCTTCCAGATCACCCAGGAAGAGTTCCTTGAATTCATGTTCGAGGATCTGGAACTGCCCAACCTGGTCAAACGCAACCTGACCGGCACCGACACCTTCAAGACCGTGCGGGCCGGGATCAGCAACGAGGGCAACCCGTCGCGGATCAACATCATCCGCACCCTGCGCTCAGCCCACGCCCGGCGCATCGCCCTGTCCGGCAGCAGCCGGGCAAAACTGCGTGAGGCCAAGGAAGAGCTTCTGCGACTCAAACAGGAAGAACCAGACAACTTCGGCGATATTCAGGAAATCGAAGCTGAAATCGAAAAACTCAGCGCGCGCATTCACCGCGTGCCGTTTCTCGACACGTTCGACCTCAAATACAACCTGCTCATCAAGCAGCCCAACCCCAGTTCCAAGGCCGTGATGTTCTGCCTGATGGACGTGTCCGGCTCGATGACCCAGGCGACCAAGGACATCGCCAAGCGCTTCTTTATCCTGCTGTACCTGTTTCTGAAGCGGAACTACGACAAGATCGACGTCGTGTTCATCCGCCATCACACCAGCGCCCGCGAAGTGGATGAAGAAGAGTTTTTCTACTCCCGTGAAACCGGCGGCACCATCGTCTCCAGCGCCCTGAAACTGATGCAAGAGATCATGGCCGAACGCTACCCGAGCAACGAGTGGAACATTTACGCCGCCCAAGCCTCCGATGGCGACAACTGGAACGACGACTCTCCGATCTGCCGCGACATCCTGATCAACCAGATCATGCCATTCGTGCAGTACTACACTTACGTTGAGATCACCCCGCGCGAACACCAGGCCCTTTGGTTCGAATACGAGCGCATCGCCGAAGCCTTTTCCGACACGTTTGCCCAGCAACAACTGGTCTCGGCCGGGGATATCTATCCGGTCTTCCGTGAACTCTTCCAGCGCAGGTTAGTGACATGACCGCCAAAGAGCAGAAGCGCCAACCCATTTCCACCGGCTCCGAATGGACGTTCGAGCTGATCCAGGCGTACGACCGCGAAATCAGTCGCATTGCGGCGGGTTACGCCCTCGATACGTACCCGAACCAGATCGAAGTGATCACCGCCGAACAGATGATGGATGCCTACGCCTCTGTCGGTATGCCTCTGGGTTATCACCACTGGTCCTACGGCAAGCACTTCCTCAGCACTGAAAAATCCTACACCCGCGGCCAGATGGGTCTGGCGTACGAGATCGTGATCAACTCCGACCCGTGCATTGCCTACCTGATGGAAGAAAACACCATCTGCATGCAAGCGCTGGTGGTGGCCCATGCCTGCTACGGGCACAACAGCTTTTTCAAAGGTAATTACCTGTTCCGCACCTGGACCGACGCCAGCTCGATCATCGATTACCTGGTGTTTGCCAAGCAGTACATCATGCAATGCGAGGAGCGCCACGGCATCGACGCGGTCGAGGACCTGCTCGACTCCTGCCATGCACTGATGAACTATGGCGTCGACCGCTACAAACGCCCCTATCCGATTTCCGCGGAAGAAGAGCGCCGCCGGCAAAAGGACCGGGAAGAGCATTTGCAGAAACAGATCAACGATCTGTGGCGCACCATTCCCAAAGGCGCGGACAAGTACAGCGACAAGGACAACGCACGTTTCCCCGCCGAACCTCAGGAAAACATCCTGTACTTCATCGAAAAACATGCGCCACTGCTGGAGCCATGGCAGCGGGAAATCGTGCGCATCGTGCGCAAGATCGCCCAGTATTTTTATCCACAGCGCCAGACCCAGGTGATGAACGAAGGTTGGGCCACGTTCTGGCACTACACCCTGATGAACGATCTGTACGACGAGGGCCTGGTCACCGACGGCTTCATGATGGAGTTCCTGACGTCCCACACCAGCGTGGTGTTCCAGCCGGGCTTCGATAGCCCTTACTACAGTGGCATCAACCCATATGCCCTGGGGTTTGCCATGTACCGTGACATCCGTCGCATGTGCGAAGAGCCCACGGAAGAAGATCGCCACTGGTTCCCCGACATTGCCGGTACCGACTGGCTGGCAGCCATCAAGTTCGCCATGAGCAGCTTCAAGGATGAGAGCTTCATCCTGCAGTACCTCTCACCCAAGGTGATCCGCGACCTCAAGCTGTTCAGCATTCTCGATGACGACCAGAAGGACGACTTGCTGGTGCCCGCCATTCACGACGAAGGTGGCTACCGCATCATCCGCGAAACCCTGGCCGCGCAGTACAACCTGGGCAATCGCGAGCCCAACGTGCAGATCTACAGCATCGACCGCCGTGGTGACCGTTCCCTGACCCTGCGTCACCAGCAACACGACCGCAAACCGCTGGGCGACTCGACCGAAGAAGTGCTCAAACACCTGCACCGCCTCTGGGGTTTCGACATTCACCTGGAAACCCTGCAAGGGGACACCGTGATGAAAACCCACCATGTGCCGCCCCGAAACGAGCACAGCGAAGGTGATTACGGTCGACTGGACCTGGCTGTCATCCATCTTTGATCCGCTTTGCGCCTCCGAAAGCTCGATGCAGCGGTTATCCTGTCGAGCTAACGGAGGTTTTTTATGCGTATTTATAAAGTCGGCGGTGCGGTACGTGATCGCCTGCTGGGCAAACCGGTCACCGATATCGACTGGGTCGTGGTTGGCGCCACCACCGAAGAAATGCTCGCCAAGGGCTTTCGCCCGGTGGGCGCGGATTTCCCGGTGTTCCTTCATCCCAAAAGCGGTGAGGAATACGCCCTCGCCCGCACCGAGCGCAAAAGCGGGCGCGGTTACGGCGGGTTCACTTTTCACGCCAGCCCTGAAGTCACCCTTGAAGAAGACCTGATCCGTCGCGACCTGACCATCAACGCCATGGCCGAAGACGATCAGCAGAACCTGACCGACCCCTACCACGGCCAGCGCGATCTCGAAGCGCGCCTGCTGCGCCATGTTTCCCCGGCGTTTGCCGAGGATCCACTCAGGGTCCTGCGCGTTGCCCGCTTTGCCGCACGATATACCGCGCTGGGCTTTACCGTCGCCCCGGAAACCCTGGAACTGATGCGTCAACTCAGCGAGTCAGGTGAGCTTGAGGCGCTGACTCCCGAGCGCAGCTGGAAGGAAATCTCCCGCGCCCTGATGGAAGATCAGCCACAGGTGTTTATCGAGGTGTTGCGCGCATGTGGCGCACTCAAGGTGCTGATGCCGGAGGTCGACGCACTGTTCGGCGTCCCGCAGCCCCCGGCCCATCACCCGGAAATCGATACTGGCGCACATACCCTGAGCGTGTTGCAGCAAGCAGCACTGCACAAACAGCCGCTGACCGTGCGCTGGGCCTGCCTGCTGCACGACCTGGGCAAGGGCCTGACGCCAGAAGAGGAATGGCCGCGGCACATTGCCCACGAGTTCAAGGGCCTGAAGCTGATCAAAGCGGTCAACGAACGCTTCAAGGCGCCGAGAGACTGCCAGGAACTGGCAATGCTGGTGGGCGAGTACCACACCCACGGGCATCGTGCCCTGGAGCTGAAGCCATCGACATTACTGGAATTGCTGCAAAGCTTCGACGTTTACCGTCGGCCGCAACGGTTCGAGGAGTTCATCGCGGCATGCGAGATGGATGCACGGGGACGCGAAGGGTTGGAGCAGAGAAGTTATCCACAGGCGGATTATCTGCGCGGCGCGGCAACTGCGGCGCGCAGTATTGCGGTGCAGCCACTGCTGGAGAAGGGTTTCAAGGGACCAGAGTTGGGCGAGGCGATCAAGCGTGAGCGGCTCAAGGCGTTGAAGGCTTATAAAGACAATGCCTGAAGAGCAAAAGATCGCAGCCTTCGGCAGCTCCTACAGGGTGCACATCAATCCTCTGTAGGAGCTGCCGAAGGCTGCGATCTTTTGCCTTACAACAAATTCGAAGGGGTCAGCTGTTCGCCGCGCCACTCGAATGCCACCGGCGCCAAGACCTGATCGATCTGAGCTTCGCCCCACAAAGTCGCAAAACTTTTGCCTACACCTGGATGCACTCTGTCTGGCGCGAT
The DNA here is from genome assembly GCF_002934665.1 of Pseudomonas laurylsulfatiphila. GTDB lineage: Bacteria > Pseudomonadota > Gammaproteobacteria > Pseudomonadales > Pseudomonadaceae > Aquipseudomonas > Aquipseudomonas laurylsulfatiphila. The sequence goes on from NZ_NIRS01000005.1 coordinate 50,753, forward strand.
CAGCGACAATGGCCACAGAACGAACGCATTTTTCAGGATTTCTGCCCGCGGCAAGATCAAGCCATCGAAGTTTCCCACCAGGTCGCCGAACAACAACACGTCGATATCCAGCGGCAAACCTCTGCGATCCGGTGCGTAACGACCGTTATCCGCCTCAATGAACTTCAGGCGACGATCAAGCTCAATCAGCGGCAGATCGGTATACGCCGATACCACGAAATTGAAGAACGGCCCGCTCTTGATGCCCACCGGCTGGCTTTCGAACACTGCCGAACAGCGGATATCGACAAGGAACGCCGCCAAAGCATCGAGCCCCGCCCGCAAATGGGTTTCACGCTCGATATTGCTACCGAGCCCGAGGTACACCTGAGTCAGCGACATCCGCGCTCGATCTCCACGCCCACACCACCGGTGGCAGCCGGGACCGCACCGGGCTTGGTCAGCTTCAGACGCACCCAGGTGATCTTGAATTCGCTCATCAGCACTTCAACCAGACGCTCGGCAAAGGTCTCGACCAACTGGTATTGCGCCTGCTCGGCAAACGCCTGGATACGCGAGGAAACACTGGCGTAGTCGAGCGCCAGGGTCAGGTCATCACCGGCTGCGGCCGGGCGATTATCCCAGGCGAAGCTCAGGTCAAGACGCAAGCACTGTCGGATGCCTCGCTCCCAGTCGTAGGCACCAATCACCGTGTCGACTTCCAGGCCCTCGATAAACACTCTGTCCAAGCACTTCTCTCCGCTACACGACAAGGGCGCAATGCGCCGTTAGAATCAGGGCTTCCTCGCCCGGAATAGTTAGCATGTTTTGGTTATTGGCGATCCTCGCCTACCTGCTCGGCTCTCTGTCCTTTGCCATTTTGCTCAGCCGCCTGACCGGTAACCCCGATCCGCGAATGAGTGGCTCGGGCAATGCCGGCGCCACCAACATGCTGCGCCTGGCCGGCAAGAAACTCGCCATCCTGACCCTGCTCGGCGACCTTTGCAAAGGCCTGCTGCCGGTACTGATAGCGCGTCTCGCGGGCCTTTCGCAGCAGGAACAAGCCTGGATCGGCGTCTATGCCGTCATCGGCCATCTGTTTCCGCTGTACTTCCGCTTTCGCGGAGGCAAGGGTGTCGCCACCGCTGCCGGCATGCTGCTGGGGCTGTACCCGCCCGCCGCCCTTCTGGCGGTCTGCGCCTGGCTCTTGACGTTCTACCTGACCCGCACCAGCTCCCTGGCCGCCCTGATCGCCACGCCGCTGACCCTGCCTTTGCTGGCCTGGCAAGAACCAGCGGCCCTGCTGCCCATGAGCACGCTCACCGGGCTGATCGTCTGGCGCCATCGCGGCAATCTACGCGACCTGTTTGCCGGGCGCGAACGGCATTTCTAGCGGCCGGACATGAGCGCCGCTCATCACAACGCCGACAACTGCTCCATCGGCCAGCGTGCCTGCACGCTGATCGCCAGGCTTTCCTGCTGACCGGCCTGCAAGCGCTGACAGCCGGCAAAGGCGATCATCGCGCCGTTATCGGTACAGAACTGCGGACGGGCATAAAACACATCGCCCTTCATATCGCCGAGCATTTTCTCCAGAGAAGCGCGCAACGCCTTGTTGGCACTGACGCCCCCCGCGATCACCAGGCGCTTCATGCCGGCGGCCTTAAGGGCACGCTTGCACTTGATGGTCAAAGTCTCCACCACGGCCTGCTGGAACGCCAGCGCGATGTCGCATTGGGCTTGCTCGCCGTCGTCCCCGGCACTGACGCACTGTTGCCAGGTATTCAACGCAAAGGTTTTCAGGCCACTGAAGCTGAAATCCAGGCCCGGGCGGTCGCACATCGGACGCGGGAAAACGAAACGCCCTGCAACCCCCTGCTCTGCCAGGCGAGCGATTTCCGGCCCGCCCGGATAATTGAGGCCCATCATCTTGGCCGTCTTGTCGAAAGCTTCGCCGGCAGCATCATCCAGGGTCTCGCCCAAGAGCGTGTACTGACCAATTCCGTCGACCTGAACCAGCTGCGTATGACCTCCGGAGACCAACAAAGCGACGAACGGAAATTCCGGCGGTTGCGACTCCAGCATCGGTGCCAGCAAGTGGCCTTCCATGTGGTGTACGCCGAGGGCCGGAATGCCCCAGGCAAAGGCCAGCGCCTGGGCGCAGGAAGCCCCCACCAGCAAGGCACCGACCAGGCCAGGACCCGCGGTATAGGCGATGGCGTCGATCTCGGTCGGCACGCAGTCGGCCTCGGCCAACACCTGACGAATCAAGGGCAGCATGCGCTTGACGTGATCGCGCGAGGCCAGCTCCGGCACCACGCCACCATAGGCGCGGTGCAGGTCGATCTGACTGAAAAGCGCATCGGCCAACAGCCCGCGTTCACTGTCATATAATGCGACGCCGGTTTCGTCGCAGGAGGTTTCTAATCCCAGTACTAGCATGGGTTTGCGCCTTGTTTAGGCTGAATTCGAAGGCGCGCATAATAGTCGTCGCGGGATGCCCCGACCAGCGGTTTTCGATCAGAGGCTTTGCATTCCGAGCGATGAGGGGTTAACATCCGCAACCCTTAAAAACCGACGTCTTCAAGTGCTCTTTTGCCGCGAGGATGTTGACCCCGGTAATGAATGAAGGTAGCTCTGGATGCCAGCCGTCAAAGTAAAAGAGAACGAACCCTTCGACGTAGCTCTGCGTCGTTTCAAGCGCTCCTGCGAAAAAGCCGGTGTACTGGCTGAAGTTCGTAGCCGCGAATTTTACGAGAAGCCAACTTCTGAGCGTAAGCGCAAAGCAGCTGCTGCTGTTAAGCGTCACGCCAAGAAAGTTCAGCGCGAACAGCGCCGCGCCGTTCGTCTGTACTAATACACAGACGACCGTAGCAAGCTTCTGCCAAGCCCGGCCCTCAGCCGGGCTTATGGCATTTGCGTAAAACGCTTGATGCTTCACTGTCGAAGCCGCAGACGCGACCGAGACAAATCTGCTTTTCCGCGTCAGACCTGGCTCTTTTGCCAGCGGTGCACGTCTTTTCTGACGAGCCTTTCAAGGCTACTGACGAGCACACCCACTGATTCCTCTCACGACGATCAGCCCAAGGCGCCTGCTTGCGTGCCGAATGATGAGCTATCCGAGGCCTGTGTTTGGCCGCAGCGGATTCAGCGCAACACATTCAAACAGTCGAATACTGATTGGCATTAACGTCAGTGGATTTTCGGCAGATACACTTCCCGACAGCGATTACGCAGACGACACTGGTCGAGCCGCACACTTTGCGCGCCTCAATCAATGCCCGCGTTCGGTCGCCGTACGTTTCGGGCTCCTTTCAGCGCAGATGACGAGAACGCCATGGCCGGGCTAATTCCCCAGAGCTTCATTGACGACCTTCTGAACCGCACCGACATCGTCGATGTGGTCAGCTCGCGCCTGCAATTGAAAAAGGCCGGCAAGAACCACACCGCCTGCTGCCCGTTCCACAAGGAAAAGACGCCCTCGTTCAGCGTCAGTCCCGACAAGCAGTTCTATTACTGCTTCGGCTGCGGCGCTGGCGGCAACGCCCTCGGCTTCATCATGGACCACGACAACCTGGATTTCGTCCAGGCGGTCGAAGAACTGGCCAAAGCCGCCGGCATGGAAATCCCCCGCGAAGAAAGCGGGCGGCCGCACAAGCCGCGGCAGCCGACCGATTCGCCGCTGTATCCGCTGCTCAGCGCCGCCGCCGACTTTTATCGCCAGGCCTTGAAAAGCCATCCATCGCGCAAAGCCGCCGTGGACTACCTGAAAGGTCGCGGGCTGACCGGCGAAATCGCCCGGGACTTCGGCCTGGGCTTTGCGCCGCCTGGCTGGGACAACCTGTTCAAGCACTTGAGCAGCGATACCCTGCAACAAAAAGCCATGATCGATGCCGGCCTGCTGATCGAAAACGCCGAAAGCGGCAAACGTTACGACCGCTTCCGCGACCGAGTGATGTTCCCAATCCGCGACAGCCGCGGGCGTGTCATCGCCTTTGGCGGCCGGGTATTGGGCGACGACAAGCCGAAGTACCTGAACTCCCCGGAAACCCCGGTATTCCACAAGGGCCAGGAACTCTACGGCCTGTACGAAGCGCGCAAGACCAACCGCAACCTCGACGAGATCATCGTCGTCGAAGGTTACATGGACGTCATTGCCCTGGCTCAGCAAGGCCTGCGCAATGCCGTCGCGACCCTGGGTACCGCCACCAGCGAAGAGCACCTCAAGCGACTGTTTCGCGTCGTGCCCAGCGTGCTGTTCTGCTTCGACGGCGATCAGGCCGGTCGCAACGCGGCCTGGCGGGCACTGGAGGCAACACTTTCGAGCCTGCAGGACGGTCGTCGTGCACGTTTTCTGTTCCTGCCCGAGGGTGAGGATCCGGACACCCTGGTCCGCTCCGAAGGCACGGACGCCTTCCGCGCACGGATCAACCAACATGCACAGCCCCTGGCCGATTACTTCTTCCAGCAATTGACGGAGGAAGCCGACCCGCGCTCGCTCGAGGGCAAGGCCCACATGGCCACCCTCGCCGCACCGCTGATCGACAAAGTTCCGGGCGCCAACCTGCGCACCCTGATGCGTCAGCGCCTGAGCGAAATCACCGGCCTGAGCGGCGAAGCGGTGAGCCAGCTGGCACAAAGCGCCCCGCAGGAAGCACCGCCGGCCTATGACCCCGGCATCGATTACGACGCGATGCCCGATTACAGCGACTATCATCAGCCGCAGGCACAGGACATGTATGTGCCGCAGCAGGAATGGACGCCAAAGAAGCCCGGTGCAGGAGGCAAGAAATGGGACAAGAAGCCGTGGGACAAGAATGGCAAACGGGGCGGTGATCGCGATCAACCCCGTGCGCCACGAGTGCCCGCCGCCGTAGAACCGCCGACCCTCGCCGCCTTGCGCACGCTGCTGCATCACCCGCAACTGGCCGAGAAAGTCGAGGATGCCGGGCACTTCGCCGCCGAGGATCACACCAACACACAATTGCTGGTGGCGCTGCTCGAGGCCGTGCAGAAGAATCCCAAGCTAAACTCAATTCAGCTGATTGCCCGCTGGCACGGCACAGAGCAGGGCCGCTTGCTCAAGGCCCTGGCGGAAAAGGAATGGCTGATTGATGGAGACAACCTTGAACAACAGTTTTTCGACACCATTACTAGCTTGTCAGCCCGTCAACGCGAGCGAAACCTGGAACAACTTCTTCGAAAAGCACGTCAAAGTGAATTGAGCACCGAAGAGAAAAACCAACTGCGCGACCTTTTAAGTCGCAATGTTTCCGCATCAAACCCGACCTCAACTGGCGCGTGAGGTCATAGCTCAGGTATAATCCTCGGCTTGTTTTTTGCCCGCCAAGACCTTCAGTGGATAGGGTGTTATGTCCGGAAAAGCGCAACAGCAGTCTCGTATCAAAGAGTTGATCACACTTGGTCGTGAGCAGGGCTACCTGACTTACGCGGAGGTCAACGACCACCTGCCGGAGGATATTTCAGATCCGGAACAGGTGGAAGACATCATCCGCATGATCAATGACATGGGGATCAACGTATTCGAGGTTGCGCCAGATAAGGATTCCCTTATGCTGGCCGACGCCGATACCGACGAAGCCGCAGCCGAAGAGGCCGCTGCCGCGTTGGCTGCGGTCGAGACCGATATTGGTCGCACTACCGACCCGGTGCGCATGTACATGCGCGAAATGGGTACGGTGGAGCTCCTCACACGTGAAGGCGAAATTGAAATCGCCAAGCGTATTGAAGAGGGCATCCGTGAGGTGATGAGCGCCATCGCGCACTTCCCTGGCACGGTTGATCATATTCTCTCCGAGTACACCCGCGTCACCACCGAAGGTGGCCGCCTGTCCGACGTCCTGAGCGGTTATATCGACCCGGACGACGGCATCGCGCCGCCTGCGGCAGAAGTGCCGCCACCGATTGACGCGAAAGCCGTCAAGGCGGATGACGACGCCGACGACGAAGACGGTGAAGCCTCGGATGACGAGGAAGAAGCCGAAAGCGGTCCGGATCCGATCATCGCCGCCCAGCGTTTTGGCGCTGTGGCCGATCAGATGGAAATCACCCGCAAGGCGCTGAAAAAGCACGGTCGTCACAACAAGGCAGCGATTGCCGAGTTGCTGGCCCTGGCCGACCTGTTCATGCCGATCAAACTGGTACCGAAGCAATTCGAAGCCTTGGTCGAGCGTGTTCGCAGTGCCCTGGATCGCCTGCGTCAGCAAGAGCGTGCAATCATGCAGCTCTGCGTTCGTGATGCGCGCATGCCGCGTGCAGACTTCCTGCGCCAGTTCCCGGGCAACGAAGTCGACGAAAGCTGGAGTGACGCCCTGGCCAAAGGCAAAAGCAAATACGCTGAAGCCATTGGCCGCCTGCAGCCGGACATCGTCCGTTGCCAGCAGAAGCTGACCGCGCTGGAAACCGAAACCGGTTTGACCATCGCCGAGATCAAGGACATCAACCGTCGCATGTCGATCGGTGAGGCCAAGGCCCGCCGCGCGAAGAAAGAGATGGTTGAAGCCAACTTGCGTCTGGTGATCTCGATCGCCAAGAAGTACACCAACCGTGGCCTGCAATTCCTCGATCTGATCCAGGAAGGCAACATCGGCTTGATGAAAGCGGTAGACAAGTTCGAATACCGTCGCGGCTACAAGTTCTCGACTTATGCCACCTGGTGGATCCGTCAGGCGATCACTCGCTCGATCGCCGACCAGGCCCGCACCATCCGTATTCCGGTGCACATGATCGAGACGATCAACAAGCTCAACCGCATTTCCCGGCAGATGCTGCAGGAAATGGGTCGCGAACCGACCCCGGAAGAGCTGGGCGAACGCATGGAAATGCCTGAGGACAAGATCCGCAAGGTATTGAAGATCGCTAAAGAGCCGATCTCCATGGAAACGCCGATCGGTGATGACGAAGACTCCCATCTGGGTGACTTCATCGAAGACTCGACCATGCAGTCGCCAATCGATGTTGCAACCGTTGAGAGCCTGAAAGAAGCGACTCGCGAAGTGCTGTCCGGCCTCACTGCCCGTGAAGCCAAGGTACTGCGCATGCGTTTCGGTATCGACATGAATACCGACCACACCCTCGAAGAGGTTGGTAAGCAGTTTGACGTGACCCGTGAGCGGATTCGTCAGATCGAAGCCAAGGCGTTGCGCAAGCTGCGCCACCCGACGAGAAGCGAGCATCTACGCTCCTTCCTCGACGAGTAATCACAAAACCCCCGGCCCAGGCCGGGGGTTTTGTTTTATGGCAGATTAATATCTCCACACCTCCCCTCCGCCCTGTAGCCCGTCTACACTCGAAACATTCCCCAGAGCCATAACGAGACCGTTATGCCCAGACTGCCGACCGTGCTTTTTTTGCTGTCGCTCATGACCTGGACCGCAACGGCTGGCGCGCTGACTCTAACTGAGGATGAACGTAGCTGGCTGGCGGCTCACCCGGACTTGCGCCTGGGTGTCGATGCATCGTGGCCGCCCTTCGAGTTTCGCGACGATGAGGGCCGCTACCAGGGCCTTGCCGCGGATTACATCGAGGTTATTCGCCAAAGGCTGAAAACCCGGCTCACGCCCATCGAGCCGGTGAGCTGGACCGCCGTCCTGGAACAAGCCAAAAAGAGCAAAATCGACCTGCTGCCGGGCATCATGTCGACCCCTGAACGCCAGAAATACCTGTCGTTCACCCGCCCCTATCTGGATTTTCCGATCGTCATCCTGGCCCATGTCAGGGGCGCCCAGCCACACAACCTGCAAGACCTGTATGGCCTGAAAATCGCCGTGGTGGAAAACTACGCCCCCCACGAACTGCTGCGCACCCACAATCCCGACCTGAACCTGGTGGCGATGCCCAATGTCAGTTCGACGTTACAGGCGCTGGCCACCGGAGCAGTGGATGCGGTGGTGGGCGATCTGGCGTCCAGCGTCTGGAGCCTGCGTCAGCTCAAGCTCGACGGGTTGTATGTCAGCGGTGAAACCCCCTATCGCTATCAACTGGCCATGGCAGTACCCCGCGACAACGCAATCCTCGTCGGCATTCTCGACAAAGTCCTGGCGGACATGAGCCCCGCCGAAATCAGCGCCATTCAGGAGCATTGGGTCGGCAACGTCATTGATCATCGAACTTTCTGGAATGACCTGCTGGTGTATGGCCTGCCCGGGTTGCTGCTGCTGACCCTGGTGCTGGCGGCGGTTATCCGCATCAACCGCCGCTTGAGTTCGGAAATCGCCCGCCGGGTCGATCTTGAACAGGAACTGCGCAGCAGCGAGTACCACTATCGCGGCCTGGTAGAGAGCCTGTCGGCCATCGCCTGGGAGGCAAGGGTCACCGACTACACCTACAGCTATGTGTCGCCCCACGCCGAAGATCTTCTTGGCTATCCCCTCTCCCATTGGCTGATTCCGGGCTTCTGGCGCAACATCATTCACCCCGCCGACCTGATTCGTGCCCAGACTTTCTGCGATCACGAAGTGCTGGCCGGACGCGATCACCGCCTCGATTACCGGGTGATTACCGCCGACGGGCGCTGCCTGTGGGTGCGCGACATCGTCAGCCTGATCGAGCATGGGCATGAGCCGGTGATGCGCGGGTTGATGATCGACATCACCGACGCCAAGCGCACCGAAGAAGCGCTGCGCCTGTCGGAACAGAAATTCGCTTCCGTGTTCCAGCAATGCCCTGACATTCTGGTGATCGCCCGCCTGAGCGACGGTTGCCTGCTGGAGGTCAACGAAGCGTTCGAAGAACAGATCGGCCTCAAGGCCGAGGACGTCATTGGACTGACCGCCACCGACCTGAACATCTGGGGGATTCCCGGCGTTGGTCCGGGTCTGTTGCAACGCTTGCAGGCCGGCAGCATCCGCAACCTGGAAATGCCCTTTCGTCGCAGCAACGGCCAGGTGTTCACCGGGCTGATCTCCGCCGAACCGTTCGACCTCGACATGACACCGGCGCTGGTGGTCGTGGTGCGGGACATCACCCAGCTCAAGGAAACCCAGCAACAACTGCAAACATCCGAAGAGAAGTTCGCCAAGGCTTTCCATGCGTCCCCCGACGGCCTGCTGCTGTCGCGGCAAAGCGACGGCTTGCTGATGGAGGTCAACGAGGGTTTCAGTCGCATCACCGGATTCAACAGCGCCATGTCGGTGGATCGCTCGGTGCTGGACCTGGGGATCTGGGTCAATCTCAATGAACGCAAACAAATGCTCGACCTGCTGCATCGGGACGGTTTTGTCCGCGACTTCAGTTGCCATATCCGCCGCAGCGACGGGCAGATCCGCCTCTGTGAAGTGTCCAGCCGTCCGCTGCCGATCGGCGATGACGACTGCATGCTGACCATCGCCCGGGACATCACCGAGCGGCACCTGATGCAGGAAAAACTGCAACAAGCCGCGACCGTGTTCGAAAGCACCGCCGAAGGCGTTCTGATCACCGATACCCAACAGCACATCAGTGCGGTCAACCGTGCCTTCACCGAAATCACCGGTTACAGCGAAAGCGAAGCGCTGGGCCACACGCCACGGCTGCTCGCTTCGGGCTTGCATGACAGCGCGTTCTACGCGGCCATGTGGCATCAATTGACTGCCGAAGGTCATTGGCAGGGCGAGATTTCCAATCGGCGCAAAAATGGCGAGCTGTACCCGAGCTGGCTGACCATCAGCGCCGTGCGCAACCGTGACAAGTTCATCACCCACTTTGTCGCGGTATTCGCCGACATCTCCAGCCTCAAGCATGCCCAGGCCAAGCTCGACTACCAGGCGCACCACGACCCGCTGACCGGCCTGCCGAACCGCACGCTGTTCGAAAACCGCTTGCTGATGGCACTCAACAACCAGCAGGAGAACGGCGGCCAGGGCGCCGTGCTGTTCCTTGACCTTGACCGCTTCAAGCACATCAACGACAGCCTCGGCCACCCGGTGGGCGACCTGCTGCTCAAGGGCATTGCCGTACGTCTCAAGGAGCAGTTGCGGGACATCGATACCGTGGCACGCCTGGGTGGTGACGAGTTCATTATCCTGCTGCCGGGCCTGCAACAATCCAGTGATGCCGACAACATCGCCACCAAATTGCTCAATTGTTTCGCCGCGCCGTTCCAGGCCGGCGAACACGAGTTTTTCATCAGCTCCAGCATCGGCACCAGCCTCTATCCCAAGGATGGCTGCGATGTTGCCACGCTGATCAAGAACGCCGACGCGGCGATGTACCGCTCCAAGGCCAAGGGCCGCAACCGCGTCGAAAGCTACACCCGCGACCTCACCGCCCAGGCCAGCGAACGCGTGGCGCTGGAACACGAACTGCGCCGCGCCATCGAGCGCAACGAATTGCACCTGTGCTACCAACCGAAAATCAGCCTCGACGACTACAGCCTGGTCGGCGCCGAAGCCCTGATCCGCTGGCGCCACCCGACCTTTGGCGACGTGCCGCGGGAACACTTCATCCCGCTGGCTGAAGAAAACGGCATGATCCTGCAAATCGGCGACTGGGTCCTGGAAACCGCCTGCCGGCAGATGGCCGAATGGCACCGGCTGTACGAAAGCCCCGGCCCGCTGTCGGTCAACCTTGCCGGCGCCCAATTGCGCCAGCCCAACCTGCTGGGCCGCATCGAACAGTTACTCAAGGACAACGGCCTCAACCCCGGATTCCTGCAACTGGAAATTACCGAAAACTTCATCATGAGCCAGGCCGAAGAAGCGCTGGCGGTGCTGCATCAACTCAAACATCTGGGCGTGCAACTGGCCATCGATGACTTCGGCACCGGCTACTCGTCCCTGAGCTACCTCAAGCGCCTGCCGCTGGACATCCTCAAGATCGACCAGTCCTTCGTCCGCGGCCTGCCGGACGACCCCCACGATGCGGCGATCGTACGCGCCATCATCGCCCTCGGGCGCAGCATGCAATTCACCGTGATTGCCGAAGGCGTCGAGACCCAGGCGCAACAGCAATTCCTCGCCGCCGAGGGCTGCGAACAGATCCAGGGCTACATCGTCAGCCTGCCCTTGCCCCCCGACGAATTCGCCGCGACGTTTCTTCGTACAACCGTAATGGCTTTTTCGGATAGCACAGCCGCGAAACCGTCGCTATAATCCGCGACCTACTGAGGGCCTATAGCTCAGTTGGTTAGAGCAGAGGACTCATAATCCTTTGGTCCACGGTTCAAGTCCGTGTGGGCCCACCAAACAAGAAAGCCGCGCATTGCGCGGCTTTTGCGTGTCTGGCTGATCGGTTTTTGCAGAGGCGTTTTTATCGTCTCAATTGGCAAAGTTCTCGATCTTCACCTGGCCCTCGGGGAAAGTGGCGATGATTTCCAGCTCGCCACCCATGGCGCGGATGTAGTTGCGCAAAGTACTGATGTACATGTCCGTTCGCCGCTCCATCTTGGAGATCGCCGCCTGGTTGACATGCAGTGTCCTGGCCAGTGTGTCCTGACTCAACGCTTGCGCCTGGCGCAACTCGTGCAACGGCATTTGAGCCCGTAGCTTCTGATGCAAGGCCTCGACACGCGCTTGAGACTCTGGAGAGCGACGTGCCACCAAATCAGCAAATTTTTTAGCCATTGTCATAGCCCTCTTTCATCAATGTTTCCAAGTGCTCGTCGTAGAGACGCTCGGCCAGTGGCACGTGTTCCGCATACCAACGCTCCTGGCCGGTTTTATCACCGCCAATCAGCAGGATCGCGCTGCGCCGTGGATCAAACGCGTACAGCACACGGTACGGCCTGCCAGCATGCTGCCCCCTTAACTCACGGAGGTTGCCATGCCGTGAACCCTTGATATCGCTGGTATATGGGAAACCCAAGTGTGGACCATCCTCGCCCAGCAACATCACCGTGGCCTGAACCGAGTCCTGCTCGGCCTCGTTCAGGCGATCCCACCAGGCCTCAAATTCATCCGTGTATTCGACGTCCCATTTCATACAAATATGCCACCAAAGGAATATAACCTCAAAGGAATAAATGTATGAGCTTCAGAGGTGCCCAACCACCCCGATTCCCCAGTCAATTGTTAACGACGGTTACTGGCCGGGGATTTGCCGTTTCGCCTATTGCTTCAGTGCCCTCATGACAACGCGGGAACCAGGCGTTTGGCGCAACGACTCAAAGGATGCACCGGCCTGGAAAATCGCTCGTCGCGCCTGTCTTCGTTTACTGGGGGTGTCGAAATATCGGATGACGCCTTAGGACCTTGTAGGCAAACTCCGAATCTTGCTGTTGGGCAATTTGCCGCCTTGTTGCGCTTTTCTTTGACGGGATAGTCTCCGGACGTCGCTGACCAATCAGCGATCGGGCTTGGAAACCCGTCTAGTCAAGTCAAGCGCAACAGTCCCATCACGACTCCAGACGTTTTTACGCCTGCGATTCAGAGTTATGGCAGCTGTGCGTGGGACGTCTTCGGACGTGCCGGTTTCCTTGGCTCCCGGTTTCCAACCTGCGCACAGCTGCCACCCATTCGCTTGGAAACGAACGAGGCAGCTCTTTAAGCCAAGGAGTTAAATCATGACAAAAGCAAATCCATCTGATCATTCAGAACTGAAAACCATCGGCTTCACCCCCTTCATGTATCTCTCGGACCAACCACTGTTCCACGTCTGCCGCAACGTCCCCATCGCCGACGCTCTGGCCCAAGCCTCCGATCTGCTCTACCTCGCCAAGTCCCTGACCGTCGATGCCGCCTACGCCCAAGACTCCGACCGCCACGCCTGGGCCGCGCACTACCTGACGACGATGAGCAAAGCGGTGATTGATGATGTGGTGAAGGTGCTGACGCGCAGACCTGCTCAAACGAGAGCGCAAGCAGATCAATAAAACAAACAGAGCCTGAAAATTCCCCAAAAGGGACCGAGCGTTCCCTTTTGGGGACTGATAGGACCGGACTCTTCAGTCCAAACACATCACGAAGGTATGGCTTACACGGCCCGCAGTCGCTCCAGCATCGGCCCGGTGAACACCACCTCATACGTATCCGCCGCCCGCCCCCATTGCTCTACAAGAACCATCCCGTCCACCAGCGCCCCAGCCAATTCGGCAATTGTCTCGGCCTGGTCCTCGATGATTTTTTGCGTCCGGCCCCACACCCGATCATTCATCGCTTTAAGCTGCGCCGTTATGCGCTCGCTCGACGCCGGATCGGTATCGGGGTAGACGATGTTGCGCAGCAGATGCTGAAGCTCCCTGATTTTTGCGTAGTCCTGCTCCGCCCCCTGCTCGCCTTTGAGGATGGCGGTGGCTTTGGGTTTATCGACGCGTTTTGCGGCTGAAGGTTTTGAAGGGAGTGTCTGCGCCATGGCGCCCGCCAGGAGCACCATCATCCGGGCTTCCAGATGTTCCTTCATGGCATCTATCGACGAAATGGGCCGCACCAGCGTGATGGAGGCCCCGCCCTGGTGTCGCAAATCCCTGGTCACTGTCAGGGTCACGCCGCCCGTTTCAAAGCCCAGGGCGCGGGCCACCACGTAGTGCCCCATTTCGTGATGGGCGATCTGCAATGCGCGGTCGCGTACAGCGGCAGGCAGGTTCGTCGTCATGTCCATTGCCTCGGATCCTTCGTTCTCGCATTCGACTACGAGTGACGGTCGCTGTCCATCCTGTCGCCCCGCACAATCATGTAGGAGCGAGCTTGCTCGCGATGGACTTGAACACGCCGCGTCCATTCAGACAGCACGCGTTATCGTTAACGTCCATCGCGAGCAGGCTCGCTCCTACATCACCTTATTTGGGCAAAGCGTAGGCAATCACATAGTCCCCACGATCCGTCGACTGACGCGCACCGCCCACCGTCAACAGGATGTACTGCTTGCCAGTCTTGGGCGAAACGTAGGTCATCGGCCCGGACTGGCTGCCCACCGGCAAGCGCGACTTCCAGATTTCATTGCCGTTGCCGGTGTCGAAGGCGCGCAGGTAGAAGTCCTGTGTGCCGGCGAAGAACAGCAGGCCCGACTGGGTGGCGAGCGATGCTCCGAGGGTCGGCATGCCGATCGGGATCGGCAGGTGCATGCGGATGCCCAGCGGGCCGGTGTCCTGTACGGTGCCGACCGGGACTTGCCACATCAGTTTGTGGGTCTTGAGGTCGATGGCCGACATGGTGCCGAACGGTGGTTTCTGGCAAGGAATGCCGACCGCCGAGAGGAAGCGCTCGCGCATGGCGCCGAACGGCGTGCCTTCCTGCGGTACCACGCCCATTTCGATGCCGCTGGCCCCGGCTTTGATCTTGTCGCGCGGGATCATGTAGTTGGCCAGGCCCAGGCGCATGTCGTTGACGAACATGTAGTTGGTGTTCGGATCGACCGAGACACTGCCCCAGTTCATGCCGCCCAACGAACCCGGGAATTGCAGGGCGCGGTCCATGCCCGGCGGGGTGTAGACGCCCTCGTGGCGCATGCCTTTGAACTGGATGCGGCACATCAACTGGTCAAATGGCGTGGCGCCCCACATGTCGGATTCGGTCAGGGTCTTGTTGCCGATTGATGGCATGTCGACCGAGAACGGTTGGGTTGGCGAATAGCGTTCGCCGGGAACCTTGCCTTGCGGCACCGGGCGCTCTTCGACGCGGGCAATCGGCACGCCGGTTTCGCGGTTGAGCAGGAAGATCTCGCCCTGCTTGGTGACTTGCGCCAGGGCTGGCTGGGTGCCGCCCTTGTCGTCCGGCACGTCGTACAGCAGCGGCTGTGCCGGCAGGTCGAAGTCCCACAGGTCGTGGTGAGTGGTCTGGAAGTGCCAGCGCACCTGACCGGTTTTCACGTCGATGGCGACGATGGAGGAGCTCCACTTGTCGTCGAACTCGGTGCGTTGACCGCCGAAGAAGTCTGGCGTTGCGTTGCCGGTCGGCAGGTAGACCAGACCGAGTTTGGCGTCGTAGGACATGGCCGACCACACGTTCGGCGTGCCACGGGTATAAGTCTCACCGGCGGGCGGACGTTTGCTGGTGTTCGGATTGCCCGGATCCCACGCCCACACCAGTTCGCCGCTGCGCACGTCGTAGGCACGCACCACGCCCGGCGGTTCGCCGGTGGAGTAGTTGTCGGCCACGCGGCCACCGACGATCACCACGTCCCCTGCGACCAGCGGGGTCGAGGTTTGCTGGTAGTAACCGGGCTTCACTTCGCCCATGTCGGTGGTCAGGTCGACGGTGCCCTTGTTGCCGAACTCTTCGCAGGGCTTGCCGGTGTCGGCATTGATGGCGATCAGACGGGCATCGCCGGTTGGCAGAAACAGACGTTTCGTACAGGCGGTTGGCTGATTGTCCGGAGACGCCGGGGTTTCGGAATAACCCAGGCCACGGCAGCGCTGCCAGTTGGGCGCGGTGCCTTGCGGGTCGAACTTCCAGCGCTGGGCGCCGGTGTCGGCATCCAGGGCGAAGACTTTGCCGTAGGCGGTGCAGGTATAGACCGTGTCACCGATCTGCAGCGGGGTGTTCTGGTCTTCGGCGCCGGCACCGGTGCTTTGCGGGATATCGCCGGTGCGGAAGGTCCAGGCGACCTGCAACTTGTCGATGTTGCCTTTGTTGATCTGGTCCAGCGCAGCAAAGCGGTTGCCGGCGGTGGTGTTGCCCCAGTGCGCCCAGTCTTTCTGTTCGGTGCCCGGAGTGACCGGCGTTACCGCAGGTACAGTGGTGTTTTTGACCACGTGGGTCGGGATGAACATGTAGGCCATCGTCGCAACGACGCCCACGCCCAGAATGCCGGCCAGACCGTAGGCGCCACGCCCGCCGGTCGCGCCCGAAGCGCGGACCAGGGTCGGATAGATCAGCGCGACGACTAGCCCGATCACGGCGAAGGTCAGCACCCGCGAGACCAGCGGCCAGTATTCAAGACCGGCATCCCATACCGCCCAGATCGCGGTGAAGACCAGCGCCACACCATACAGCCAGGCGCCCAGCGGCTTGCGACGGGCAATCAACAGGCCGGACACCAGCATCGCCAGGCCCATCAGCAGGAAATACCCACTGCCGCCCAGCGCAATCAGATAGCCACCGCCACCCGCCAGGCCGAGCCCGATCAGTGCAATCAACACACCCAGCCCCGCCAGCAACCATTTGCTGCCGGCGGCAACCCCAGAATTGTTCATGTCGGACATTTTCCCCATTTCTGACAAGGGTGGAATAATGTACTAACTGGTTACTTATGGCAATTTGTCGCATGCACAAATGTCATGAACGGTACTGAAGCCAGATCAGGGATCCGTCGCGAGCGTCCTACAGAATCTGCCTGTAACATGCTTGCGCACCGATCCATGCCGCTGGAGATAACCCTTTGCCTGACACTCGCCCGCCCGTTCTCGACGAAATCGACCGCCAGTTGATTGCAGCCCTGCAGATCAACGCCCGTGAGAGCGTGGCCATGCTCGCCCGGCAACTGGGCATCGCCCGCACCACCGTCACCTCGCGCCTGGCGCGGCTGGAAAAGGCCAAAGTGATCACCGGCTACGGCGTGCGCCTCGGGCAGCGGGTGGTGGATGGCGGGTTGCAGGCGTATGTCGGGATCACGGTGCAACCGC
The DNA here is from genome assembly GCF_002934665.1 of Pseudomonas laurylsulfatiphila. Lineage (GTDB taxonomy): Bacteria > Pseudomonadota > Gammaproteobacteria > Pseudomonadales > Pseudomonadaceae > Aquipseudomonas > Aquipseudomonas laurylsulfatiphila. The sequence continues at coordinate 67,227 of NZ_NIRS01000005.1, forward strand.
GTTCCGGCAAGGAGGTGTTGCGCCGCCTGAGCGCGATGGCGCAGGTACAGCAGTTGTGTGCGGTGAGTGGCGAATTTGATTATGTGGCGTGGTTGCGCACCGATTCGCCGGAGCAGCTGGATCAGTTGCTGGATCAGATTGGCAGTGTGGATGGGGTGGAGAAGACCACGACGTCGATCATCTTGAGCAGCAAGATTGATCGGGGGCAGCCGGTTTGACTTTTCAGGGTTGGGTTCATCGGTGACTGAACTGGCGCTATCGCGAGCAAGCTCGCTCCCACAGTGGACAGTGTGTACATCGATATCGTCATATCGACCAATAAAATGGCAAAACGACGACACTTTGCGTCTTATTAACGTGCTCTGTGCTCTCTAGAATGGCTGGCATCTTTTCCTATACTCAGATGCGCATTCCGCGTCGGGTCGCCAGCAAGGTCAGCCATGAACAAGAACAATCGCCATCCTGCAGACGGTAAAAAACCAATCACCATTTTCGGCCCGGACTTTCCCTTCGCCTTCGACGACTGGATCGAACACCCGGCTGGCCTGGGCAGCATTCCCGAGCACAATCACGGTGCTGAAGTGGCGATTGTCGGCGGTGGGATTGCCGGTCTGGTGGCCGCGTATGAGCTGATGAAGCTGGGGCTGAAACCGGTCGTCTACGAAGCCTCGAAAATGGGTGGCCGTCTGCGCTCCCAGGCATTCAACGGCGCCGAAGGCATCGTGGCCGAGCTGGGTGGCATGCGCTTCCCGGTGTCGTCCACCGCGTTCTATCACTACGTCGACAAGCTCGGCCTGGAAACCAAACCGTTTCCCAACCCGCTGACGCCTGCGTCGGGCAGCACGGTGATCGATCTCGAAGGTCAGACCCATTACGCACAGAAGCTGTCGGACCTTCCTGCGCTGTTCCAGGAAGTGGCTGACGCGTGGGCCGATGCCCTGGAAGCCGGCTCGCAGTTCTCCGATATCCAGCAAGCCATTCGCGACCGCGACGTGCCACGCCTCAAGGAACTGTGGAACACCCTGGTGCCGTTGTGGGACGACCGCACCTTCTACGACTTCGTCGCCACCTCCAAGGCGTTTGCCAAGCTGTCGTTCCATCACCGCGAAGTGTTCGGCCAGGTCGGTTTCGGCACCGGCGGCTGGGACTCTGACTTCCCGAATTCGATGCTGGAAATCTTCCGCGTGGTGATGACCAACTGCGACGATCACCAGCATCTGGTGGTCGGTGGCGTGGAACAAGTGCCACAAGGCATCTGGCGCCATGTGCCGGAGCGTTGCGCACACTGGCCGGCCGGCACCAGCCTCAGCTCTCTGCACAGCGGCGCGCCGCGCACCGGCGTGAAGAAAATTGCCCACGCACCGGGCGGCCGCTTCGCCGTCACCGACAACTGGGGCGACACCCGCGAATACGCCGCCGTGTTGACCACGTGCCAGAGCTGGCTGCTGACCACCCAGATCGAATGCGACGAAACCCTGTTTTCGCAAAAGATGTGGATGGCCCTGGACCGCACCCGCTACATGCAATCGTCGAAAACCTTCGTGATGGTCGACCGCCCGTTCTGGAAGGACAAGGATCCGGAAACCGGCCGCGACCTGATGAGCATGACCTTGACCGACCGCCTGACCCGTGGCACGTACCTGTTCGACAACGGCGACGACAAGCCAGGGGTGATTTGCCTGTCGTACTCGTGGATGAGCGACGCGCTGAAAATGCTCCCGCATCCGGTGGAAAAACGCGTGAAACTGGCGCTGGATGCACTGAAGAAGATCTACCCGAAAGTCGACATCGCCGCACGGATCATCGGCGATCCGATCACTGTGTCCTGGGAAGCCGACCCGCATTTCCTCGGCGCGTTCAAAGGCGCACTGCCCGGTCACTACCGCTACAACCAGCGCATGTACGCGCACTTCATGCAGGACGATATGCCGGCAGAACAGCGCGGGATCTTCATCGCTGGCGACGACGTCTCGTGGACGCCAGCCTGGGTTGAAGGCGCGGTTCAGACCTCGCTCAACGCGGTGTGGGGCATCATGAAACACTTCGGCGGTGCAACTCACGCCGAGAATCCGGGTCCAGGAGATGTGTTCAACGAGATCGGACCGATCGCCCTGCCCGAGTAAGAGGAATCCGAAATGCGCGTAGCCCTTTACCAATGTCCACCGTTGCCGCTGGATGTCGCCGGCAACCTGCAACGCCTGCAACAACTGGCGCTGGAGGCAAAAGGCGCGGACCTTCTGGTGCTGCCGGAGATGTTCCTGACCGGCTACAACATCGGCGTCGATGCCGTCAGCGTGTTGGCGGAGGTGTACAACGGTGAGTCGGCGCAGCAGATCGCGCGCATTGCCAAGGCAACCGGGATTGCCATCTTGTATGGCTACCCCGAGCGCACCGAGGACGGGCAGATCTACAACGCCGTGCAGTTGATTGACTCTAACGGCGAGCGCCTGTGTAACTACCGCAAGACCCACTTATTCGGCGACCTCGATCACTCGATGTTCAGTGCAGGTTCCGATGAGTTACCCATCGTTGAGCTCAACGGCTGGAAGCTCGGTTTCCTGATCTGCTACGACCTGGAGTTTCCGGAAAATGCCCGACGCCTGGCCCTGGGCGGCGCCGAGCTGATTCTGGTGCCGACCGCGAACATGATTCCGTTCGATTTCGTCGCCGATGTCACCGTGCGTTCCCGCGCCTTCGAAAACCAATGCTATGTGGCTTACGCCAACTACTGTGGCCATGAAGGCGACATCCATTATTGCGGCCAGAGCAGCATTGCCGCGCCGGATGGCAGCCGTATCGCTCAGGCGGGACTGGATGAGTCGCTGATTGTCGGTGAGCTGGATCGACAGTTGATGGTCGATTCCCGTGCCGCCAATCGCTACCTGATCGATCGTCGTCCCGAGCTTTACGGCGAGCTGAACAAGCCCTAATCCGCTAGCATTGGCACTTCACTGTTCTGGAAGTGCCCATGCCCGCGCTGAATCACCCTCGCCCCCACACTGAAACCCTGGCCAACGGCTTGCGGGTGACGCTGCGTCATGCTCCGAATCTGAAGCGTTGCGCAGCAGCGTTGCGGGTCGCCGCGGGCAGCCACGATGTGCCGCTGGCGTGGCCCGGCATGGCGCACTTTCTTGAGCATCTGCTGTTTCTGGGGACTGAGCGTTTTCCTGCCCGACAAGGGTTGATGGCCTACGTCCAGAGTCATGGCGGCCAGATAAACGCGCGAACCAGCGAGCGCACCACAGACTACTTTTTCGAACTGCCACCCCAGGCATTTGCCGGTGGGCTGGAGCGTCTGTCAGACATGCTCGCCCATCCGCGTATGAATCCGGACGATCAGCAGCAGGAACGGGAAGTACTGCAGGCGGAGTTTGTCGCCTGGTCGCAGGATGCGACAGCGCAGCAGCAATTTGCGCTGTTCGACGGACTCTCAGAAGCACATCCGCTTCGTGGTTTTCATGCCGGCAATCGCGCCACCCTGCCTGTAGAGCAGCCCGAGTTTCAGCAGGCCCTGCAGGATTTTTATCAGCGGTTTTACCAGACTGGGCAGATGACGTTGAGCCTGGCCGGACCGCAAAGCCTCGAAGAGCTAAGGACCCTGGCTGAAGCGTTTGGTAACGTCATCGCCAAGGGAGAAAGCATTGAGCAACACGCTCCTGTGCCACTGATGTCGACGTCAGAAAGAAGTTATCAACAGGCTGAAGAACGGCGACTGAATTGGCTGTTCGCCCTCGAATCGCTGCCCGAGTCTTGCGCCGAGGCGCTGGCATTTTTGTGCCACTGGCTGAATTCGGCAAAACCCGGTGGCTTGTCGGCGGACCTGCGCGAGCGCGGGCTGGCCGTTCACCTGAAGGCCCAGCCGCTGTACCAATTCGCCGGGCAAGCCTTGCTGCATATCGAGCTCACGTTGCCGGCCAATGGGTTGCCGACAGGGATTCACGAACGCCTTATGGACTGGCTGAGCTTTTTTGCCCAGCAGGACTGGACCCCGTTGCGCGAAGAATACGCCACCCTGCACCAGCGCCAGCAACAGGTCAGCAGTGCCTTGCAATTGGCCCGGCTGGACAGCGAACAACACGAAGTCGGGTTATCTGGCCAAGGCGTTACAGCGCTCAAGCAAATCCTCACTCAAATCGGCGCTGTGGATAACTTCAGCGGCCCATGGCAGTTGCCCGCCCCCAACCCGTTCCTGCGCACCGAAGCACCCGCGTCCAACGCCGGACTGATTCGTGGCCAGACCAGCGCCCACCGCGGCCTGCGTACCTTTGCCCAGGATCGCTCGCGCAGCCGTCGTGAACGTTCGCCGATGCAATTCAGCCAGGCATTGCCGGACAACAGCGCGGAAGGTGCGATTTATCTGCGCTGGCGTCTGGACTCGAGTCCCGCCAGCGCCCTTCAATCACGCCTGGAAAACAACCTGCATGCGCTGCGCGAAGACGCGCGTCAGGCCGGTGTGGATGTTTCCTTCAGTGCCTCGGGCAACGAATGGCTGCTGAAAATGACCGGACTGCAGGAGCCGATGCCCACCGTCCTGGAGCATGCGCTGAAAGAACTGACACAACCTGACGCTGCAGTCTCACAAGCCACGCCGGCGAGCGTCGCGCTGATGCCCATTCGACAGCTGCTCAAGGCATTGCCCGATCACTGCCTTGCGCACACCGCGAACACGGACGATACGCAGCAACTCTGGTCGAGTGCACGCTGGGATGGCCTGGCGATTGGCATGTCCGCCCAGACTCAAGCGGCCATGGGCCTGGCCTTGAGCCGTGTACACGGCACGCCGGACAATCAACTGACCCCGCCACCAACCCTCTCGTCACAACGTCTGTGGAGTGCCGTCGACAGCGGTTCCAGCGAGCACGCGCTGCTGCTGTTTTGCCCTGCCGCGACCGGGGAGCTGGCCGACGAAGCCGCGTGGCGTCTACTTGCGCACTTCTGTCAGACGCCTTTCTACCAGCGCCTGCGCGTGGAGTTGCAACTGGGTTATGCGGTGTTCAGCGCCCTACGCCAGATTCACGGGACAACCGGATTACTGTTCGGTGTGCAATCACCGAACGTAGCGCCGGCAGATCTGCTGCAACACATCGAGCAGTTTCTCAGCGGCTTGCCAATGCTGATCAATACCCTCGATGACAACGCGTTCATCGCCGGGCGCCAGACCTTGGCCGAGCAATTTTCCCAGGCTGCATTGCCCACTGCCCAGGCTGCGGAATTGCTTTGGCAGGGCAAGCTGGGCGGCCGCTCGTCGGATTATCTGACGCAATTGCCCGAGGCCATTTTGCAAATCGACCGGGTCGCTCTACTGGCGGCGGCCCGACGCCTGAATCAGGCCGAGGGCGGCTGGCGCTGCCTGGCCAGTTCCACCAGCCCAGGTACGCCATGGCAAGCGGCAAAATGATCATTACCGGGGCGGTAAGGAGCTTTCTCAAAGTTTCACGGGCAATCTCTTTGAAATTTTGAGTAACATAGCAACCTAACTATTTGGAACATCTCTGACCTGAGGTGGACTAAACCTATAGATAGCGCTGTCCCACCTACCTGAAGGAGTTCAATTGATGGCCTGGACCAAACCTGCCTACACCGACCTGCGTATCGGCTTTGAAGTCACCATGTACTTCGCAAGCCGCTAATCTCTGCTTTGGCAGATGTGCAGCACAACGCCTCGGTTATCCGAGGCGTTTTATTTTCAGCGTTGAAATGATGGAGCGTCCATGTTTGTCCAGATTCTAGGTTCCGCCGCCGGCGGCGGCTTCCCCCAGTGGAACTGCAACTGCGTGAACTGCGCAGGCTTTCGCGACGGCAGCCTACGGGCCAAGGCGCGGACGCAGTCGTCCATCGCGATTTCCGATGACGGCGTGAACTGGGTGCTGTGCAACACCTCACCGGACATCCGCGCCCAACTCCAGGGCTTCGCCCCGATGCAGCCGGGCCGCGCCCTGCGCGATACCGGGATCGGCGCGATCATCCTGATGGACAGCCAGATCGATCACACCACCGGCCTGCTCATGCTGCGTGAGGGTTGCCCGCATCAGGTCTGGTGCACCGACATGGTTCACGAAGACCTGAGCAGCGGATTTCCGCTGTTCAACATGCTGACCCACTGGAACGGCGGGCTGAACTGGAACCGCATCGAACTCGATCAAAGCTTCACCATTCCCGCCTGCCCGAACCTGCGCTTCACCCCGCTGCCTTTGCGCAGTGCCGCGCCGCCGTACTCGCCGCACCGCTTCGACCCGCATCCGGGCGACAACATCGGCCTGATCGTCGAGGACCTCAACACTGGCGGCAAACTGTTCTACGCACCGGGCCTGGGCAAGGTGGATGCAGCGCTGCTGGAGATCATGGCCGGCAGCGATTGTTTGCTGGTCGACGGCACGCTGTGGGATGACGATGAAATGCAGCGTCGTGGCGTAGGTACCCGCACCGGTCGGGAAATGGGCCATCTGGCGCAAAACGGCCCCGGCGGCATGCTCGAAGTGCTGGAGCAACTGCCCACGCAGCGCAAGGTGCTTATCCACATCAACAACACCAATCCGATTCTCGATGAAGATTCGCCCGAGCGCGCGGAGCTGGATCGACGCCAGGTTGAAGTGGCGTATGACGGCATGAGTATTGTTTTGTGAGTAGCAGAGACCGCTGCGCGGTCTATCGCGAGCAGGCTCGCTCCCACAGTTGACCACATCCCCCTGTGGGAGCGAGCCTGCTCGCGATGAGGCCGGCAGCAGCAACACATATCCAGGTTGTTTCCCGGAGAACCCCGATGACCGACACCCCGATGTCCCCCGCCGAATTCGAAGCGGCCCTGCGCGCCAAGGGCGCCTACTACCACATCCATCACCCCTACCACGTGGCGATGTACGAAGGCCGGGCGACCCGCGAGCAGATCCAGGGCTGGGTCGCCAACCGTTTCTACTATCAGGTGAACATTCCCCTGAAAGACGCGGCCATTCTGGCGAACTGCCCTGACCGCGAGATCCGCCGCGAGTGGATTCAGCGCCTGCTCGACCACGACGGCGCGCCCGGTGAGGACGGCGGCATCGAAGCCTGGCTGCGACTGGGCCAGGCCGTCGGCCTCGACCCGGACCAGTTGCGCTCCCAGGAACTGGTGCTGCCCGGCGTGCGCTTCGCCGTGGACGCCTACGTCAACTTTGCCCGCCGCGCCAGCTGGCAGGAGGCCTCCAGCAGCTCGCTGACCGAACTGTTCGCCCCGCAAATCCACCAATCGCGCCTGGACAGTTGGCCGCAGCATTACCCATGGATCGACCCGGCCGGCTACGCGTATTTCCGCACGCGCCTGGGCCAGGCACGGCGTGATGTCGAGCACGGTCTGGCGATCACGTTGCAGCACTACACCACCCGGGAAGGCCAGGAGCGCATGCTGGAAATTCTCCAGTTCAAACTGGACATTCTTTGGAGCATGCTCGATGCCATGAGCATGGCCTACGAACTGAAACGCCCGCCGTATCACAGCGTGACCGGGGAACGGGTCTGGCACAAAGGAATCACCTTATGAGTTTCGATCGCAGCAAGACCCCGACCTGGCGTCCCGGCTACCGTTTCCAATACGAACCAGCGCAGAAAGGCCACGTGCTGCTGTACCCGGAAGGCATGATCAAGCTCAATGAAAGCGCCGCACTGATCGGTGGCTTGATTGACGGTGAACGGAATGTCGCGGCAATCATCGCCGAACTCGAGCAACAGTTCCCCGGCGTACCCGAGCTCGGTGACGACATCGAGCAATTCATGGAGGTGGCCCGTGCGCAGCACTGGATCGAACTTGCCTGATTCATCAGTGCAAGTGCCGCCCAAACCGGAAGTCGGCTTGCCGCTGTGGCTGCTCGCCGAGCTGACCTATCGCTGCCCGCTGCAATGCCCGTACTGCTCCAATCCGCTGGATTTCGCCGAACAGGGCAAAGAGCTGAGCACCGCACAGTGGATCAAGGTGTTCCGTGAAGCGCGGGAAATGGGTGCGGCGCAACTGGGCTTTTCCGGCGGTGAACCGCTGGTGCGCCAGGACCTCGCCGAGCTGATTACCGAAGCCCGCCAACTGGGTTTCTACACCAACCTGATCACCTCCGGCATCGGCCTCACCGAGCAGAAAATCAGCGACTTCAAGAAGGCCGGCCTCGATCACATCCAGATCAGTTTCCAGGCCAGCGACGAGCAGGTGAACAACCTGCTGGCCGGTTCGAAAAAGGCCTTTGCGCAGAAACTGGAAATGGCCCGGGCGGTGAAAGCCCATGGATATCCGATGGTGCTGAACTTCGTCACCCATCGGCACAACATCGACCAGATCGACCGCATCATCGAGCTGTGCATCGCCCTGGAAGCGGACTTCGTCGAGCTCGCCACGTGCCAGTTCTACGGCTGGGCGCAACTCAATCGCGTCGGGCTGTTGCCGACCCAGGAGCAACTGGTGCGCGCCGAACGCATCACCAATGAATACCGCGCCAAACTGGAAGCCGAAGGGCATCCGTGCAAGCTGATTTTCGTCACCCCGGACTATTACGAAGAACGCCCGAAAGCCTGCATGAACGGCTGGGGCAGTATTTTTCTGACGGTCACACCGGACGGAACCGCCCTGCCCTGTCACGGCGCCCGACAGCTACCGGTGCAGTTTCCCAACGTGCGCGACCACAGCATGCAGCACATCTGGTACGACTCGTTCGGCTTCAATCGCTTTCGCGGTTACGACTGGATGCCCGAGCCGTGCCGCTCCTGTGACGAGAAAGAAAAAGACTTCGGCGGCTGCCGCTGCCAGGCGTTCATGCTCACCGGTGATGCCAGCAACGCCGACCCGGTGTGCAGCAAGTCGCCACAACACGGCGTGATCCTCAAGGCTCGCGAAGAAGCCGAACACGCGACCCAGACCATCGACCAACTGGCCTTTCGCAATGAACGAAACTCACGCCTCATCGCCAAAAGCTGAACCTTTCAGCGCGGCCAAAGCCGTGGCTGCCGGTATCGATTTTGCCGAACTGCAGGTCGGGCCAAACGGCCTGTTCTGGAACGAGTACCGCCCCGAAGACGCGGCGTGCCGGATCTGGCATTGGCGTGAGGGCACAGCGAAATGCCTGACGCCGCCGGGATTCAGCGTGCGCAGTCGGGTGTACGAATATGGCGGTGGAGCGTTTTGTCTGACGGACGACGGCATCGTTTTCGTCAACGAGGCCGACCAGCAGTTGTATCGGCAAACACTGCAGGGCGATGCGCCCGAAAGGTTGACGTCCGGTGCGTGCCGTTATGGCGATCTGCAGTTCGCCTACGGGCAGGTGCTGGCGGTCGAGGAGCATCGCGACCAACACCGACTGGTGGCGATCGATCTGTTGGATGGCACACGCCACCTGCTGGCCGAAGGTGCTGATTTCTACGCAGCACCGACGCTGAGCCCTGGTGCCCGGCGTCTCGCCTGGATCGAATGGAGTCGCCCGGATCAGCCATGGACAGCGACCCGCTTGATGGTTGCCGAGCGTCTCGCCAACGACGGGTTTGCCAAGGCTCGTTGTGTGGCGGGCGACGGCGCTCAAGAGTCTGTGCAACAGCCACGGTTTGATGCCGACGGTCGCTTGTACTGCCTGACGGATCGCGCCGGTTACTGGCAGCCATGGGTGGAATCCGGGAAAGGCATGAGCCCATTGCCAAGTGCCAGCGCCGACCATGGCCCGGCGCCCTGGCAACTCGGCGGCAGTACCTGGTTGCCGATGGGCGACCACAGTTATCTGGCCAGTTGGACCGAGGGCGGGTTTGGCCGACTAGGCATAGGCGGCGACTCCTGCACCGACTTCACCGGTGACTACAGCCGCTTCCGCCATCTCGCCGTGGATGAGCAGTTCATTTATTGCATTGCAGCGTCGCCCGTCAGCTCAACCGCCGTCATCGCCATCGATCGTCTGAGCCGGCAAGTGAAGGTGCTGGCCGGCGGCATCGCACCGCTTCCTCCCGAACGGATCAGCCGCCCGCAGACCTTGCGCTACCCCAGTGGCTCAGGCGAAGCCCACGGTTTCTTCTACCCGGCAATGACCGGCGCGGCGAAACCGCCACTGGTGGTGTTCATCCATGGCGGCCCGACGTCGGCCTGCTACCCGATGCTCGATCCGCGCATCCAGTTCTGGACACAGCGGGGCTTCGCCGTGGCCGACCTCAACTATCGCGGCAGCAGCGGTTATGGTCGGGCCTATCGTCAGGCGCTTCATTTGAGCTGGGGTGATGTGGATGTCGAAGACGCTTGCGCCGTGGTCAGCTACCTCAACGAACGCAGCCTGATCGACGGCGACAAGGCCTTCATTCGCGGCGGCAGCGCCGGCGGCTACACAACGCTTTGCGCCCTGGCGTTTCACAACGTGTTCTGTGCCGGAGCCAGTCTGTATGGGGTCAGCGACCCGGTAGCACTGGGGCGCGCGACCCACAAATTCGAAAGCGACTATCTGGACTGGTTGATCGGCGATCCTCTGCTGGACGCCGAACGTTACGCCGCCCGCACACCGCTGCTGCATGCCAGCAATATCCGCGTGCCGATGATCTTCTTTCAGGGAGAACTGGATGCCGTGGTCGTCCCGCAACAGACCCGCGACATGGTCTCGGCGCTGCGGGACAACGGCATCCTGGTCGAAGCGCATTACTACGTCGACGAACGCCATGGCTTTCGCAAGGCCGGCAATCAGGCCCATGCGCTGGAGCAGGAGTGGTTGTTTTATCGGCGGGTGATGGAGCACGCCAGCTGAAATCGGTGGTGCTCAAATCGCTGGCAAGCCAGCGCCTACAGAACACTGATCTCCTGTAGGAGCTGGCTTGCCAGCGATAGCGATCTATCCAGCGCCGCAGATTCAGCGCTTGGCGATGATGTAAACCGCATGCACGATCCCCGGAATGTAACCGCACAACGTCAGCAGAATATTCAGCCAGAACGCCCCGCCGAATCCTACTTGCAAAAACACACCCAGCGGCGGCAACAGGATGGCGATGATGATGCGAATAAAGTCCATGGGGCAGCTCCTGATTGGGGTGGACTCGTTCGAGCCCTACAGCTAATCGACCTGTGCCGTTTGTCAGGGTTCAGTCCCTCTATTGCCAAGCTCCGCCCCTTCGTTGAATTTCGCAGACAAAAAAACGCCCCACACCAAAAATGTCGGGCGTGAGGCGTGCGTATTACCGCGAGACGGTTCGGGAATGTGTGCAGCGCGCGTCGGATCAGACGGCAATCCCTTTGCGGCACTGCAATTGTGCGGTGCGTACTCGGGAGAAGGCGCGCGCCAGGCGCAGGAGCATTTCATCGATGTTGGCGTTGCTGACATTCAGCGCAGGGGTAAAGCGCAGGCAGTCGGGTTGCGGGGCGTTGAGCAACAGGCCTTCGTAGAGCGCGGCCTTGACGACCGCCTCAGCGGAATCGTCCGACAGCGTCAGCCCCCACAGCAGCCCTTGTCCGCGCAACTCGCCATGACCATAACGATGGGCCAAACGCCCCAAGCCTTCATGCAGGTGCTGACCGGCTTCTGCGACGTGCTTGAGGAAAGCCTTGTCCTGCACCGTATCGAGCACCGAAAGGCCCGCCGTGGTCATCAGTGCATTGCCATGATGGGTACCGGTCATCTCGCCGGGTTCGAAACAGCAGGCCTTGCCCCGCGCCAGCAGCGCGGCCAATGGCACCCCGCCGCCCAAGCCTTTGCCGAGCACGACGATATCCGCCGTGACCCCGCAGGACTGTTCCGCGAGCAAGGTGCCACAACGGCCGATGCCGGTTTGCACTTCGTCGAAGATCAGCAATATGCCGAGTTCACGGCACAAGCGTTCGACGCCCTTGAGGTAATGCGCAGTGGCCGGGATCACACCGGCTTCGCTCTGGATCGGTTCGAGCATGATCGCAACGGTCCGTTCATCCACGGCCGCATGCAATGCCGGAAGGTCATTGAACGGGACATGGCTGAAGCCCGGCAGTTGCGGCTCGAATCGGTTGGCCAATGTCGAACTGTCCGACGCCGACATCGTCGCCAGGCTACGGCCATGGTTACCGTTGTTGGCCACAATGATTCGCGACGCACCGCCGCGATGCTGCTGACCCCATTTGCGCGCCAGCTTTATCGCCGCCTCACAGGCTTCGCTGCCGGTATTGAGCAGGTAGGCCTGATCACTGCCGGTGCTGGCACACAGACGTTCGGCAAGTCTGAGCATGCCGCGGTTATGCAGGCCGAAACCCGGATTGATCAGCGCTTGAGCCTGGGCAGTGATGGCGTTGACCAGTACCGAAGGGCTGTGACCAAGGCTGTTGGCCCCACCGCCCTGGGAGAAATCCAGGTACGCACGGTCATCGCTGTCCCACAACCATGAACCCTGGCCACGCACAAACACCTGTTTCGGCCGCTCGACACCGGGCATCAAGTACTCGCTGGAAAGACTGTTGTCTTTGGAAGGCAGGGAGGCGTCCATGACCAGATCATCAAGACTGGGAGGACTACGGCGCAGACTGAACAGATTCATCCGAAAAAACCTCTGATGAGGTTTTTTGCCTTACCTATGTCAACACCATCGAAGCAAAGGGTATTCATCGTGCTCTGTGGCCCTGTAAGCCCTGTGAATGCGGTTAGACTAGGCTCAGGCAAGGCATTCAGCCATTTCGATTTCCCAGCATTTTCGATAAGTAATACTTATGGATTTCAAGCAACTGCGTTATTTCGTCGCGGTCTATGAAGAAGGCCATGTGGGCCGGGCCGCCGAGCGCCTGTCGATCTCCCAGCCGGCGCTGTCCCAGCAAATCCGCCACCTCGAGCAAAACCTCGATGTGAGCCTGTTCGAACGCAACAGCAAACGCCTGTTGCCGACCCTCGCGGCCCACACGCTGTACAACCACGCCCTGCCTTTGCTCGATGGCCTGCAACGGGCACGGGAGGCGCTCGGCAACTTCAAGGGTCAGGCGCTGCGCACCTTGGCCATCGGTGTATTGCAGACGGTGCATACCAGCCTCGTTCCACAGATGCTCGAACGCGTGCGCAAGGCGCAGCCGCATCTTGTCGTGCAGATCTACGAACTGACCGGACTGGAAATCGAGCGGCGACTGCTCAACGGTTCTCTGGATATCGGCATCAGCTACCTGCCGCCCCGCCAGCCTGGTTTGCATGGCGTGATGCTGTACGAAGATGAACTGACCCTGGTCATCCCGGCAGAGCACCCGCTGCGTGAATTCAAGAAGGTGTCCATGAGTCAGGCCGCCGAGCTGCCGATGTTGCTGCTGGGCGAGGAATTTCAGATCCGGCAGATCTGGCAAACCCAACTGGCGAACCTCGGACGTCGCCCACAGGTGCAAGCCGAACTGAACAACATGGCCGGCATCCTCGACAGCCTGCCGCATACACGCCTGGCGACGGTGCTGCCCGGACGCTCGCAAAAGACCCATGGCAACCACGAACTGCTGTGGAAACCCCTGAGCGAACCACGAGTACCACTGAAAGTCGGGTTGGTGTGTCGGGATGTGCAACGGCAGCAGGCCTCGCTGGCCTTGCTGCGGACATTGCTGGAAGAGGTGATAAATGGCCCGGCTGAACGTTTGAACAGCCCGAAGGCTCTGGACGGGCTGAGCTAGAAACTTTTCTTCGGGCAAAAGAAAACCCCGCCGAAGCGGGGCTTTGCAGACTGTTTCCCTGACATCCATTTCACTCCGCCGTCCTGGCAGAATCCTACGTGTCCCTGTTGTTGCTTTGCGCTTCCTGCGCTACGTCCATGAGAAGTAGATTAGCTGTGGATCCAATTTGCATCTATGGGAGAACAGCAGCACGTTATGTAAGAGAATGCTTACAAACCATTACTTCATCAGAATTGTCCTGCATCCAGCAGGAACAACGATTCGCTACCGGCCTTGACCGACGCGCTCAACGAGTGAATCCGCGGCAACAGACGGGTGAAATAGAACCGTGCGGTGCCCAGTTTGCTGGCGTAGAAATCGTCTTGCGCTTCCTTGCCCAAAGCGGCCTTGGCCATCAGGGCCCACATGTAGGCATACGCCACGTAGCCGAAGACCTGCAGATACTCGACCGATGCCGCGCCGATTTCGTTCGGATTGCTCTTCGCCCGATCCAGCAACCACGCGGTCAGTTCGTCGAGGGTGGTGACGGCGTCGTTGAGCGGCTTGGTGAACTCCGCCAGGTCAGCGCTGGCCGTTGCGGTGAAGTGACGAATCTCGTCGGCGAACAGGTTGTAGAACGCCCCGCCGCTGCCGACGATCTTGCGCCCGACCAGGTCCAGCGCCTGAATGCCGTTGGTGCCTTCGTAGATCTGAGTGATGCGCACGTCACGCACCAGTTGCTCCTGGCCCCACTCGCGGATGTAACCGTGGCCGCCGAACACCTGCTGGCCGTGAATGGTGGTTTCCAGACCGAGATCGGTCAGGAACGCCTTCGCCACCGGGGTCAGCAAGGCCACCAGGTCTTCTGCACGCTTGCGGGTGGCGGCATCTTCGCTGAACTTGGCGGTGTCCAGTTGCATGGCCACGTAGGTGGAGAATGCACGGCCACCCTCGTTCGAGGCTTTCATGGTCAGCAGCATGCGACGCACGTCCGGGTGGACGATGATCGGGTCAGCCACTTTGTCCTTGTTCTGAGCGCCAGTCGGCGAACGGCTTTGCAGACGGTCACGGGCGTATTCCACGGCGTTCTGGTACGAGCGCTCGCCCGTGGCCAGGCCCTGGATACCGACACCCAGACGCTCGTAGTTCATCATTGTGAACATCGCCGCCAGGCCTTTGTTCGGCTCGCCGACCAGGTAACCCACGGCCTCATCGAAGTTCATCACGCAGGTCGCGGACGCCTGGATGCCCATCTTGTGTTCGATCGACCCGCAGTTCGCCGGGTTGCGCGCGCCCAGGCTGCCATCGGCATTGACCATGAACTTCGGCACCAGGAACAGCGAAATGCCTTTCGGGCCCGCCGGTGCATCCGGCAACTTGGCCAGCACCAGGTGGATGATGTTTTCGGTGAGGTCGTGTTCGCCACCGGTGATGAAGATCTTGGTGCCGCTGACCTTGTAGGAACCGTCGGCCTGAGGCTCGGCCTTGGTGCGAATGATCCCCAGGTCAGTACCGGCGTGTGGCTCGGTCAGGCACATGGAACCGGCCCAGATGCCGGCGTACATGTTCGGCAGGTACGCGGCTTTCAGCTCTTCGCTGGCGTGGGCGTTGATCGACAGGCAGGCACCGGCGGTCAGCATCGGATACAGACCGAACGACAGGCTGGCGGAGTTGACCATTTCTTCGACCTGGGCCGAAACGGCTTTGGGCATGCCCATGCCGCCGTAGGACGGATCGCCACCGACACCGACCCAACCGCCTTCCGCGTAGGTCTGATAGGCCTGCGGGAAACCTGCCGGCGTGGTGACGGCACCGTCGGCCCAATGGCAACCTTCCTCGTCCGCAGCACGGCTCAGCGGTGCAATGCTTTTGCTGGTGACTTTGCCGGCTTCTTCCAGGATGGCTTCGACCGTTTCCGCATCGACGGTCTCGGCCAGCGCAGGCAGTTCGGCCCAGAGTTTGGCGACCTCGAAAACTTCATTGAGGACGAAGCGCATATCGCGCAGGGGCGCTTTGTAGTCAGCCATGGCAAACCTCGCAAGATCTATACAGGTGATTCACAGAAAGAGTGTTTTTCGTTGGGTCGGAGTGTACATCAACAACTTTTGAGACACATAGGGTCAGCTCATGACTGTTTTGTTATTTTTGGTCATCAACAAAAAAGCCCGCACAAGGCGAGCTTCTTTGTAACTGATTTACATGGCTAAAGCGCAAACATCTCGGCCGGCAGTTGCATCAGACAATCGCTCCCCGCTTCGATGGCCGCCCGATGAGCGGCGGTGCGTGGCAACAGACGCTTGAAGTAAAACTCGCTGGTCGCCAGTTTGCCCCTGCAGAAGCCGGCATCACCGCTGCCAGTATCGAGCTGCGCCTGAGCCACCAGCGCCATGCGCAACCACAGGTAGCCGAGGATGATGTAACCGCTGTACATCAGGTAATCCACCGACGCGGCACCGACTTCGTCCGGGTTTTTCATCGCCGCCATGCCGACCCTGGTGGTCAACTCACCCCACTGCTGGTTCAGTTGATTGAGCTGCGCCACATACCCGGCCAGTTGTGGATGTTCGGCGTTCGCCGCACAGAACTTGTGGACGATCCTGGTGAACCCGCGCAGCAGCTTGCCCTGACTGCCGAGTACCTTGCGCCCGAGCAAGTCCAGTGCCTGAATCCCGTTGGTGCCTTCGTAGATCGGCGCAATGCGGCAGTCGCGTACTAGTTGCTCCATACCCCATTCACGAATGAACCCGTGGCCGCCAAACACTTGCATGCCATGGTTGGTCACTTCCAGGCCGGTGTCGGTCATGAAGGCTTTGCATATTGGCGTGAGGAACGCCAGCAGGTCTTCGGCATCCTGGCGCGCCGTTTCGTCCGGGCTCAAGTGTGCAACGTCGAGCAACTGTGCGGTGAAGTAGGTCAGCGCGCGGTTGCCTTCGTTGAAGGCTTTCATGGTCAGTAACATCCGCCGCACATCAGGGTGCACGATGATCGGGTCGGCGGCTTTTTCCGGGGCTTTCGGACCAGTCAGCGAGCGCATCTGCAATCGGTCGTTGGCGTATTTGATCGCGCCCTGGAAGCTCGCCTCGCCCAGACACAGACCTTGCATGCCCGTGCCCAACCGCGCGTGGTTCATCATGGTGAACATGCAGTTGAGGCCCTTGTTCGGCTCGCCGATCAAAAAGCCCTTGGCCGCGTCGAAGTTCAGTACGCAGGTGGCCGAGGCCTTGATGCCCATCTTGTGTTCGATCGAGCCGCAGGACACGCCGTTGCGCTCGCCCGCTTCTCCCGCCGCATCGGGCAGGAACTTGGGCACGATAAACAGCGAAATGCCCTTGGTTCCGGCCGGTGCATTCGGCAATTTGGCGAGCACCAGGTGAACGATGTTGGCGCTCATGTCGTGCTCGCCCGCAGAGATGAAGATCTTGCTGCCGGAGATTGCATAGCTGCCATCGGCCGCTGGCACGGCACGGGTCTTGATGATGCCCAGGTCGGTGCCGCAATGAGCTTCTGTCAGGCACATGGTGCCGGTCCATTGGCCAGCGGTGAGTTTCTTCAAATAGGTCTGCTTCTGCTCCTCGGTGCCGTGGGCGTGAATCGCCGACATCGCACCGTGGGTCAGGCCGGGGTACATGCCCCACGAGGTATTGCTGGAACCCACCATCTCGCTGATGACCAGGCCCAGAGAGATCGGCAACCCTTGGCCGCCGTAAACCGGGTCCGCCGCCAGGCCATGCCAGCCGCCCTCGACATATTGGGCGAAGGCCTGCTTGAAGCCCGCGGGCGTGGTGACCACGCCGTTGTCGAAATGGCAGCCTTCTTGATCGCCGCTGCGGTTGAGCGGCGACAGTACGTTTTCGCAGAACTTTGCGCCTTCTTCGAGGATCGCATTGACCATGTCCGGGCTGGCATCGGTGGCCCCCAGCGCAGCGTAGTTACTGTGAAAGTCGAAGACGTGGTCGATCAGAAAGCGCATGTCGCGCAAGGGAGCTTTGTACTCGGGCATGGTCATTCTCCGTCGGCAGTTTTTTCCAACCTACTGCCGCCGACACTACGCCACAATCAATGTCCAGTCGCTGAATGCGCGATCATCACTCAACCATAGCGGCGTCCATGCGCACGGCGCCGCGGCGGTTCTGCCCGAACGCCATCACGCAGTTACGCCCGGCGCCCTTGGCGCTGTAGAGCGCCTGGTCAGCGGATTTGAGCACCTCTTCCGGGGTGCGTTGATCGATCCGTTCGGCAACGCCGATACTGACCGTGACCGATACACTCGACGCACCGGAACCGGCACGCCGCTGGCGCCCCTGATTGTCGTCCTGCGGGCGGTTTTCCTGATTACGCAGCTGAATGTTGTACGTGGCGATAGACTCGCGGATGACTTCCAGGTGCGGCATGCATTCTTCGAGGGTCTTGCCTGCAAACACCAGGGCAAATTCCTCACCGCCATAGCGATACGCCTTACCCCCACCGCCGATTTTCGACAGTTTGCTGGCCACCAGCCGCAGTACCTGGTCACCGACATCGTGGCCGTGGGTATCGTTGAATTTCTTGAAGTGGTCGACGTCGCTCATGGCCAACACGTAGTTGCGCCCCAGCCGTTGCATGCGCTCATTCAGCGCACGGCGGCCCGGCAGTCCGGTCAGTTCGTCGCGGAAGGCCATTTGATAGGCTTCGTGGGCAACGGCGGCGGCGATCATCAGCATCACCTGGCTGCACATGATGTTCAGCGTGAACGGCAGGATGAAGGTCTTCGGCAACATCCAGAACAACCCGAGCAATCCCACCAGTTGCGCGGCATGCAGCGGTCGCGGGTTGCGCCAGTATTGCCAGGTCAGCAGCACAAACGCGGCAATGAACACCGGATAGGACAACTGGATCAGACTCATCCAGGCGCCATGCAAGGCGGGCCAGCGAATCTCCGACAACCAGATCAGCAGCGCATGTGGATAACTTTGCTCAAGCCCCAGCGCCACGCTGCCGACCGCCAGCAATACGGCGAATCGCGCCACCATGTCCTGGAACAGATGGGTGCGTTCCTGCCACGCCGCGAATACCCCATACAACAATGGCAGCAGCAGGCAACACAGGTGAAAGACCACGGCGGCATCGTCACGCACCTTGCCGTTGTCGCGGTAATAGTCGGTCTGGGTGTCGAGCAGGAAGTAGGCGATGTACACCGTGACCATCAGAAACAGTTCACGCTGACGTCGGTACACCGCGCAATAGGCGCCACCGAGCAACAACACCAGGGTGGGCAGCACGTTGAACAGCGAGGTGAAAAAGACGTTCAGATCCTTGATGTACGCAGCCGCAAGCCCCGCCAGCAACAGCAGCAATGACGGCAGGAAATGACTGAAACGTACAGCAGATGAGCGCGGCAAGGGTAAAGCTCCGACCCGTCAGATCAATAGATGGCAATGTGCCCACTACTGTAACGGCAGAGCCCCCGATTTACTGAGTGAAATACTGAGGTATTTGTAAAAGGGCACCACTGGCATCCATCAGATGCCAGTGGTGCAAGGGGAAATACGGTTACAGGTCGTTGTTGAACGGTTGCAGCGGACCTTCCAGACGTGTGCGACCTTCGGCACCGACCGGTCTGAGCTGGATGTCGGCGTCCTGCGCCTGCCTCGTTGTGATCTTCGGACTGGCCGGTTTTTGCCCGACGGAGTTTTCATCACCCTTTTCGCCCTGAGGCAGGACCAGCGAAGGGTGATCGAACGGCGCCCTTTCCCACGCCACCCGAGGATCGGTCAAGCCGACCTCCATGAACTTGACCAGCGCCTCCACTTCATCCGGGGTGAGGTTCAGCCGGGTCATGTCCGGGTCGAGGTTCGAGCCGTTGTGCTGATTGACCGCCGGGTGCTGGAAGCCACTGGTGTTGCTGGCATCCTCGCCACGCCGATCGCCACCACGGTTGTAGAACTCCATGACCTGCTGCAGCGTTGCGCGACTGCCGTTGTGGAAGTACGGGCCGGTCAACGCGATATTGCGCAGGGTCGGTGTCTTGAAGGCGCCATCGACCGCGTCGCGGAAATCGACATTGGGCTTGAGCGTCGCATCACAAGGGATGGCCGGGCTCAAACGCGCTTCGAAGGTGCACACGTCGACGTCCAGCGGATCAGGGATCGTGCCGCCCTTCAGTACGGTGTTGTACTGACGGGTGAAAGACAACGGATTGCCCCACGCATCCGAGCCACCGAGTGCCAGGTCTTCCGAGGTCGGGCGCACCCCGGTGTTGTAGAAGCCGTTGTCATAGAGTGTGGTCAGGTTGTCGGCCATGACCATCCGTTCGATACGTTCCCGAGGATGGAACAGCAAGCGGCTGCCGGCGTTGGTCAATTCCGCGCCGCCGTGGCAACTGATGCACTTGCCTTTGCCCAGGAACAGGTTCATGCCCTGAACCTGCTGGCTGTTCATGGCGGTGTGATCGCCCTGCAAATAGGCATCCAGCGGTGCCTGGTCCGAGATCAGCGTGGACTCATACAGCTGAATCGCCAACCCGAAGAACAGCGGGAAGTTCGCCTCCATCTGGGTGTATGGCGCGCCACCCAGCGAGACCTGCTGCGTGGCATTCCACAAGCGCGGCTGGAACGCGTTCTTGATCAGTTCACGGTAAGTCGGCCGGCGGGCACCGGATACCGGCCCGAGCACCGAATCAGTGGATGAAATCCGCTGCTGCTTGAGCATCAAGGTGTCGAGCATGCGCCGGCCGATGTCGGCGAAGGTACGCCCACCGCAGGACATTTCCACCGGACTGCCAGGCGGCCCAACCGCTTGCGAGGCGGCGGAAGCATCCTTGAGCGCCAGCCTGACTTTGGTCGCCACGCCACTGCGATCGCTGGTCACGAAAATCCCGGCATCAGGGTCGCGATTGCCGAACGGCGAGAAGCCGTTGAAGACGTTATTGGCCCGGCCATCCCAGAAGTTGCGCACGTTGAACGCGGCGTTGATCACCGTGGGTGCGTTGCGTCCGGTGCTGCGGCGAACATTGATCCCGCCCACCTGGAAGATGCCGTCCGGTTGCTGAATGCACTTGTCGAAACGCGCCTGATGGGGCTTGACGAAGTTGGCGTCGAACACGCCTTGCGAGCCGATCACATCGTCAGTCGAGTAGAGAATTGCCGAATTGCGATCCAGGGGATCTGCCAGCACATGGGTTGGGAAGTCGCTTTTCTTCAGCAGGTAGTTCGGACCGCCCTTGCCTCCTGATTTGGTGGTGTAGCTTGGCACGTCACCCGGAATGTCCGAGGCGGTGAACGGTTTGTTGAAGATCGACGAGACATTCGCGTTGGTGTTCGCCTGGCCCGGGTTGATCTGGTTGGTGGTACGGTGATCGGCACCTGCGTGGAAGTGACATGACGCGCAAGCCGTGGAACCGTCACTGCCGACCTCCATGTCCCAGAACAGTGCCTTGCCCAGAAGCACTGCTGCCGGGCGATTGAGCACGTAGTCGGTCATCAGGTCGACTTTGCGTCCACCTTCGGTTCCCGAGGGGTCGGGCGGGAGCAGACCACGCAGCGATTGCAGAGTGGGCACGTCCGGCACGGGCGGATCGACCGCTACCGGGTCCGCGGCCAAAACATTCATGACAGGCAGGCCGGTGGCGAAGAGAGTCATCGCCATCGCCTGGGCCAAACAGGTGGTTCGCAAGATGCTCAAATACTTAAACATGACGACGTTCCCGATTCAGTACGGAGTAGTCAGGCTCCGCGATTACCCTGTTGCGAGATGAACTAATTGCCATGAATCCTGCTGCTCGCTCGAATAACCACATCAACTTTAAGTGACATGAGCAAGGCGAGACCTAACTGGCAAGGCACTCTCGTGACCCAGGTATTTTTAAACAATGATATTTCGCACCACTGGGTAGCGCTTCACGAAACTCTAGACGTAACAAAACATTTCAACAGGAAAATTTCAATATTTTTTTAATTTAAGCGAATCAAGAAACCCTAGTAATAACAGCAACTGCGCACTATTCCTCAGTTCTGGTTAAACTTTACCCATTATTGGGTGACATTCCCCGGACAGCCAGTAACAGGTGATCAACAACGACCTCTAAAGCCAGATTTTAAAGGGCACAACGTCACCAGGCGCGTTTTTTTGAAGTTGGCAGAGTATTTGCTCCTCCAACCACCGCGATGTAAAAGGCACGTTAAAAACCCCCTGCAATTCCGCATCGCCAGCCAATAAAAATCTCAGCAAGACATACAAAACCCCCTCGTGCGCAAGTTGCACTGCGCCAGCTATTGTCTTTTTATTTATACCTCCCACACAAGACTACTTTCTCACCACTCCTTCAACACACCCTCTTGCACACCTGCGACTTTAGTAGTATTTAATAGGCAACACTTCTCAACCACAACTAATGGAGACACACTTACCTAAAGTTTTCACAACACTCCAAACTTGGGTATATATCCCCACCCACTTTGGTGTTAACCACATAACATACAACTATGTGTATATCACCAACTTCAGCGCAGCCCGCATGTTTGCTGGCTAGCAAGCGATTGTGTCAATCAGGCACGACTACTGCTATGTGCCCCTCAGGCTCAAGGAAATGTCTCTCGCGATTGCGTCCGTAACCGGCCGACGCACGCAGGTGAAAGCATCCGAACGGCAAGTGTCGACTTACACAGACACTGACTCCGCTGGATCGAGCCCCCCGTTCGACACTCACGGCTTTGCGTTTCTCTTGCGCAGGATCAAGCGCATCAGCAGATCTGTGATCTCGATTGGCCGGCAATTGGTCCTGCAAGATTCTGGAGTGAGCCATGAGCTTATCTTTGTTCGAAAAAACGCTCGCGATACCGCTGCTGCCTCACAAACGATTCAACGGCATCTTCAGTCGCCATGTTCTGCTCGCCGGTGCCGTCGCCATCGCGCTGGTCATGGGTGGTGGTGGAGATGCATTTGCCAAAAACGGCGCGGGTGGCGGCGGTGGCGGTGGAGGTGGTGGCGGGACTGCAAAGCCCCCGGGTTTACCCTCGCCGTTCACGACACCCACACTGCCCGATCCGATTTTTACAAACCCGACTGCGATTCATGGGTTTGACGTTACCGGCTTTATCCAGAACATGACCCTGGACACCACCAATACGAATTGCCCCAATACCAGCGACCCGGGCCGCTTTGGGGGGACCGTTCAGCTGAACGGCGTCACGATTATTGTCCCTTGCAACACCGTTATGCAGATGCCGGCCAACACCCTGACCTGGGCCGAATTCGTCAGGGGTGGAACCCTGGCGCTCGGAAAATCTCCGGCGGCCTATCCCTCGTTCGAGATCCATGTGGTAGGCAATACCGTCTCCAACAAGCAGATTGCCGGGCTGATCTTTGTCTCCCAGCAATCAGTCAACGCCGGGAGCGGTGTCATCACCCGGATCGACTACACCAACGGCAACCTCGAAGTTGACAGCGGGAACCCGACGCAACCCACGATCATTCAGATCAACGACCCGAACGGACGTTTTGGTCGCGCCCAAAGCCCCGACCCACGCTTCTCCGTCGATGATGCCAACCCGACCATCCATGCGGCCACCGGCTACCCGATGTGCGTGCCGCGCACGATCTCCGGAGACGATGCGCTCTGCCCGCAGAAAAACCGGCCAAAAGTGGTCACCCCGACCACGACCAACAACTGCCGTAACTTCAGCCAGGCCGGCGTCACGCCTCCGGCCAGCGGGGAGCTCTCGGGCCCTGCGGTGGGTCAGGTCTATTGCAGCCAGTACGTCATGAAGAGATTCAGCGATGCGACACGCACGGCGACGGACCCCGACCCGAACCAACAGGCCCCCTTCGAAGTCGGCGACTTCATCAGTTGGTCCGGTACTCTGTTCAAGTCAGCAACAACGGGCCTCCCGGACTTCATCTCTGCACACACGATCGAGGCGAATGTCGGGATCTACACTCAACCGGGTTCGCAGCCCAGCTACCTGGCTATCGGGGAATTTGGCATCGGCACGGCCGACCCGGCCGCAACGGCCATCAACGGAGTAGCCCAGGAGACGCAGGACCGGATTTTCCTTGAAGCCTCGACCACCGACATCAAGACCCCGGTCGACATTTACCTGATAGATGTCAATCCATCGACGGGCGTGCAAACCAATCGCTGGATTACCCCCTATGAGATGACGGGTGAATGCAACCCTGCGCTGGGCCTTGCGGTCAGTTGCCTGGGAGCCTCGGGGGGCATTACCACACAGAACACGGGACCTCAGCCACAACGCGCCAGATTGCGTGCGACCAAAGCGCCTGCTGGGCTGCTTAGCCAGCCGACACGTACCTTGCGCGTCGTTGCACGGTCACTTTGCGTTCCGCAGCAAGCCTTATCCCAGGCCGGCGTGGACAGTTGCATCCAGAATGCGGGCCGGCTGACCGTCGCCAATGGACTGGTTGCCGGACAGTATGTGGCGCCGGTGTTCGAGTTCATCTTTCCGGAAGGCGTCAAGCCTGGCGATCCGGTGGTGCCTAACGACTTCTGGCATCTGCCGTTCATACGTAACGGCGAAGGCGCGACCACCCCGACTGGCGTCGGCCCCCTGAATCCGACCCCATGGTGATCAAGGCCTGACCAGAGCGCAAAAAAAACCGCCGCTCCCGGAGGATGCGGCGGTTGCTTTTAAAGGACTGCGTCAGGACTTAGTAGCCCAGGTCGAAGTTCTCTTCTTTCATGTCCATCAGGTTGTTGGCGCCCGACAGCATGGTTGCGACGTGAGTGCGGGTACGCGGCAGGATGCGCTGGAAGTAGAAGCGCGCAGTCTGCAGCTTGGCGGTGTAGAACGCCTCTTCGGAAGTGCCGGCCGCCAGTTTCTCAGCAGCCAGGCGTGCCATGTCAGCCCAGAAGTAGGCCAGGCAGGCGTAACCGGAGTACATCAGGTAGTCCACGGAGGCCGCGCCGACTTCTTCGCGATCCTTCATGGCGGCCATACCGACCTTCATGGTCAGCTCGCCCCATTCCTTGTTCAGTGCAGCCAGCGGCGCGACGAACTCTTGAACCGCTTCGTTGCCTTCGTTGGTCTGGCAGAACTTGTGGACGATCTTGGTGAAGCCTTTCAGAGCCTCGCCTTGGGTCATCAGCACTTTACGGCCCAGCAGGTCGAGTGCTTGGATGCCGGTGGTGCCTTCGTACAGCATCGAGATGCGGCTGTCGCGAACGTTCTGCTCCATGCCCCACTCGGCGATGAAGCCGTGGCCGCCGTAGATCTGCACGCCGTGGTTGGCCGACTCAAAACCGACTTCGGTCATGAAGGCTTTGGCGATTGGCGTCATGAAAGCCAGCAGTGCGTCGGCTTTCTTCTTCTCTTCTTCGTCCACGCCGTACTTGACGATATCGACCTGCTTGGCGGTGAAGTAAACCATCGCGCGGTTGCCCTCGGCGAACGCCTTCATGGTCAACAGCATGCGACGTACGTCAGGGTGCACGATGATCGGGTCAGCGGCTTTGTCCGGCGCTTTCGGACCAGTCAGCGAGCGCATTTGCAGACGGTCGCGAGCGTATTTCAGGCCGCCCTGGAAACCGACTTCGGCGTGGGCCAGGCCTTGCAGCGCGGTACCCAGGCGAGCGGTGTTCATGAAGGTGAACATGCAGTTCAGGCCTTTGTTCGCCGGGCCGATCAGGAAACCGGTGGCGCCGTCGAAGTTCATCACGCAGGTAGCGTTGCCGTGGATGCCCATCTTGTGTTCCAGGGAACCGCAAGACACGGCGTTACGCGTGCCAACCGAGCCATCGGCGTTCGGCAGGAACTTCGGCACGATGAACAGGGAGATGCCTTTGGTGCCAGCCGGTGCATCCGGCAGGCGGGCCAGTACGATGTGGACGATGTTGTCGGCCATGTCGTGTTCACCGGCCGAGATGAAGATCTTGGTGCCGGAGACTTTGTAGGAACCGTCGGCCTGAGGCTCGGCCTTGGTGCGCAGCATGCCCAGGTCGGTGCCGCAGTGCGGTTCGGTCAGGCACATGGTGCCGGTCCATTCGCCGGAAACCAGCTTGGTCAGGTAAGCCTCTTGCTGCTCAGGGGTGCCGTGCTCGGAGATGGTGTTCATCGCACCGTGCGACAGGCCCGGGTACATGCCCCACGACCAGTTGGACTCGCCGACCATTTCACTGATGGCCAGGCCCAGGGATTCCGGCAGGCCTTGGCCGCCGTGCTCGACGTCGTGAGCCAGGCTCGGCCAGCCGCCTTCAACGAATTGCTTGTAGGCTTCCTTGAAGCCAGTCGGCGTCTTAACGCCGGACTCGCTCCAGGTGCAACCTTCGAGGTCGCCCACACGGTTCAGCGGAGCCAGTACCTGCTCACAAAACTTGGCGCCTTCCTCAAGAATGGCGTCAACCATGTCCGGAGTTGCGTCGGCACAAGCCGGAAGGCTCTGATAGTGCGCTTCGTAGCCGAGTAGTTCGTCACGAACGAAGCGAATATCACGCAAGGGGGCCTTGTAGTCAGGCATAGCGATAAACCTCTGCTGATGTAACCGGGAATGAACGACCGCATTGATTTGTTGTTGCGATCAAACAGTTGTTTGAAACATACGTTTACGCCCAAATCTTGTCAAGCGTCGATCTTTTGCCGTTCGTCATCGCAGGATTGAACAGTCAGGCACACGACACCGTCGCCGCGCTGCCGAAGCAGCCCGTCACCCTGAAAAGATTAGTTGAGCAAGAAAGACTTACGCACAAAAACGCCGCGAACAGGCGCGGCGCTGGAAGGTGCGGATTCGGCAAGGAATCAGGCGTAGGTATCGATCAATGTTCCGAGCACTTCATCGGCGGCCTTGGCGACTTTCACGCCCAGCTCCGCCTGAATCTTGCCTTGGGCCATTTCGACCACGTTGCTGGCCAGGTCTGATTGCTGGCTGCGATCAACCGATCGCAGACGATCGACCTGCGCCTCGGAGGACTGGCTGGTGAGCGAACGCTCGAGGGTGGTGTTGGCGATCTGCCCGGCGGCGTGATCGACTCGGTTCTGCCCTGTCTGAAGGGTGCTCAGACCGGCATAAAAAGCGGTGTTTCCTGAGATTTCCATGGGAGAACTCGTCCTTTCAAAGGATCAACAACAACCATTGAAGCAGAGTGGCCGGCAAAATACCCGTCAAAAACACTAATGGCACAGTGCCTTGCCATAGGCAAAGCCCGCATTGCCAAGCGTCAGTCCAGCAGATCCAGTTGTAAGTGCTCGGCCACGGCTTCTGCCGTCACGGCCTTGAGTTTGGGCACACGCCCCAGGCACGGCGCCGGAAGGCGCTCGGCCAGGGTGGCGAGGTTTTCCTCCAGTCGCGAGGTCTTCGGGTCGATGATGTTGGCCACCCATCCCGCCAGTTGCAAACCGTCCCGGGCGATCGCTTCGGCGGTCAACAAGGCATGGCTGATACACCCCAGGCGCACGCCGACCACCAGGATCACCGGCAGCTTCAACGCGATGGCGAGGTCCGACAGATTGTCCTGATCCTCCAAGGGTACGCGCCAGCCGCCAGCGCCTTCGATCAGGGTGAAGTCCGCCTGCAGGCCCAGAATCTGCCGCATCGGCGCCAGCAACGACTGCACCGTCAACGCCACGCCCGCCTCCCGTGCCGCCAGATGGGGAGCAATGGCCGGTTCGAAGGCCACCGGATTGACCTGTGCATAGGTCAGCGGCAGCGAACACTCCGCCATCAAAGCCAGTGCATCGGCGTTGCGCAGGCCTTTGGGCGTCACATCGCACCCGGAAGCGACCGGCTTGCCCGCCGCCGTGCTCAACCCCGCCGAGCGCGCCGCATGCAGCAGCCCCGCAGCGACCGTGGTTTTACCGACATCCGTATCCGTGCCGGTGATGAAATAGGCTGCGCTCATAAGGGTTTCTCCAAAATGGCGTACACCACTTGATAAGTCGCCGGCAGGCCTCGGGCCTGACGAAACTGCTCATAAGCCTCAATCAAACCCAGAATCCGCGCCCGGCCGGTCAAACCTCCCGGTCGACCGGGATTTAGATTGTGCGCACCCAGCGCCTTGAGCTCATGGGTCAGGCTGCGCACATCCGGGTAATGCAGCACATGCGCAAGGTTTTGCAGACTGACCATCCTCAAGCCGCTGGCCGCACACAACTGCTGATAAACACCAAACTCCCGGAAGCGGTTGACGTGCACCATGCCATCGACCTGTCGCCAGCTGTCGCGCAGTTCAAACAACGTCCCTGTACAAAGACTAGCAAACGCAAAAATGCCACCCGGTTTCAGCACTCGATAAGCTTCACTGAGCACCGAGTCGAAGTCCGCACACCACTGCACCGCCAGGCTCGAGAAGATCAGGTCGCAGGTCGAGTCCTGCAGTGGCAAACGCTCGGCATCGCCGGCCACGAAATGCGTGGCACCGCCCAACGGCCGGGCGTGGTTGAGCATGCCCTCGGCGATGTCCAGCGCTACACCGTGACTGCCCGCAAACCGCTCACCCAAGGCACGACTGAAATGCCCGGTGCCGCAGCCCAGGTCCAGCCAACGCTGCGGTACAAAATCCTGCGGCAAGCGCCTGAGTAATTGGCTGCCGACATCACGCTGCAACTCGGCCACGCTGTCGTAGCTTTGCGCCGCGCGGGAGAAAGAAGCAGCGACCTGGCGTTTGTCGGGCAAGCCGCCGGGCAGATTGGGAAGGGATAAATCAGTCATCGCCGGACTCATGCAAAAAGGCCTGGATCGCCCCCGCCACACCGTGGGGATCTTCCAGAAGAAACGCGTGGCCGGCCTGCTCAATCAGACCGATCTCTATATCCGGCAGCAACGCCAGTAAATCGCCCGCCGCCTCCGCCGGCACCAACCCGTCGAGGCCGGCGAACAGATGCAGTTGTGGACCGCGGAACGATTGCATTGCATGCCGTGTATCCAGTTGCGCAAGTACTTGCAGACCGCTCAGCAGCACTGGCGCGGCCATGTTCGGTGCGCCTGCGAGCAACAGCCGCGACAATCCGCGCGGGTCTCCGGCGCCTTGGGCACAGAGCAGTGAAAAGCGTTTCAAGGTCGCGCGCGGATCGGTTGCACATCCCGCCAGAAACGCATCGAAAGTTTCCCCGGACATGGCGGCCGACCAGTGTTCATGCGCGACAAAAGACGCGTTGCTGGCCAGCGTGAACACGCCGCAGCAGCGATCGCCACGCCGGGCCGCCAGTTCGCAGGCGAGCATGCCACCCAATGACCAGCCGCCCAGCCAGGCGTCTTGCGGCAACGTCGCATCAAGCTCATCGAGCCACTCTTGAAGATCGCTCGACTCCAGGTCGGGCAACGGCTCGATCTCGACGCGCAAGTGTTCGTCCAGGCCGCGCAAAGCCGCAGCCAAAGGCTCCAGCGGTGAAACGCCGAGGCCCCAGCCGGGCAGTAGAATCAAACGATCACGCATGGCTTGGCTCCGGCTGCAGTCGTTGAAAACAATCGGCCAGTCCGTTTAACAATAGCTGCACCTGGGCCTCGCTGTGGGCAGCTGTCAGCGTAACCCGCAGTCGGGCGCTGCCAGCGGGCACGGTCGGCGGGCGAATCGCGGTCACCATCAACCCGCGCTCGCGCAGCATTTGCGAAAGACGCACCGCGCGCCCGGCATCGCCGACCATGATCGGCTGAATCGGTGTGAAGCTGTCCATGAGTTCCAGGCCGATCTGTTCGGCACCCTGGCGGAACTGGCGGATCAGTGTCTGCAAATGCTCGCGGCGCCAGTGTTCGCTGCGCAGCAGTTCCAGGCTTTTCAACGTGGCGCAGGCCAGCGCCGGTGGCTGGCTGGTGGTGTAGATGTAAGGCCGGGCAAACTGGATCAGACTTTCGATCAGCTCTTCGCTGCCGGCCACAAAGGCGCCCGCCGTACCGAAGGCTTTGCCGAGGGTGCCGACCAGCACCGGAACGTCCTCCTGGCTCAAACCGAAATGCTCGACGCTGCCGCCACCATTGGCGCCCAACGGTCCGAAACCATGGGCATCGTCGACCATCAACCAGGCGCCTTTGGCCTTGGCCTCTCGGGCCAGTGCCGGCAAGTCGGCGATATCGCCGTCCATGCTGAACACGCCGTCGGTGACCACCAGGGTATTGCCGGTGGCTTTTTCCAGGCGTTTGGCCAGGCTCACCGCGTCGTTGTGCAGATAACGATTGAACCGCGCGCCGGACAACAGCCCCGCGTCGAGCAACGACGCATGATTGAGCCGGTCTTCGAGCACCGTATCACCCTGCCCCACCAGCGCCGTGACCGCACCGAGGTTGGCCATGTAACCGGTGGTGAACAGCAGCGCGCGTGGGCGACCGGTCAGGTCGGCCAAGGCTTCTTCCAGGGCATGGTGCGGGGCGCTATGGCCGATGACCAGATGTGAGGCACCGCCGCCCACCCCCCACTTCAAAGCGCCGGCACGCCAGGCTTCGATCACTTGTGGATGATTGGCCAGCCCCAGGTAGTCATTGTTACAGAACGCCAGCAACGGCTGGCCATCAACCACCACTTGCGGCCCCTGCGGGCTTTCGAGCAGCGGACGCTGGCGGTAGAGATTTTCGGCACGACGGGCAGCAAGGCGTGCGGCGAGATCGAAAGACATGCAGGCCTCGGACAAACAATCAAGGTAGACACCGAACCTGTAGGAGCTGGCTTGCCAGCGATGAGGGCATCAGGTTCGACATAGCCATCAGCTGACAGACCGCTATCGCTGGCAAGCCAGCTCCTACAAGTGTTTTGCATTCCAACCAAAGAAGACGGTGAAGGACTCAAACCGCGGCGTTATAGAACTGCTCGCTGCTCTTCTGCTCCACCAGCGCCTGCTCGATCGCCGCCTGATGCACTTCATCGGCATGCTCTTCGCGGGCTTCCGGCAGGATCCCAAGGCGCCCGAACAGTTGCATGTCCTTGTCGGCCTGCGGGTTGGCGGTGGTCAGCAGTTTCTCGCCGTAGAAAATCGAGTTGGCACCGGCGAAGAACGCCAGCGCCTGCATCTGCTCGTTCATGGCTTCGCGGCCGGCGGACAGGCGCACGTGGGATTGCGGCATCAGGATGCGCGCGACCGCGAGCATCCGGATGAAATCGAACGGGTCGACGTCGTCGGCATTTTCCAGCGGCGTACCGGCGACTTTCACCAGCATGTTGATCGGCACCGACTCCGGATGCTCCGGCAGGTTGGCCAGCTGGATCAGCAGGTTGGCGCGGTCGTCCAGCGACTCGCCCATGCCGAGGATGCCGCCAGAGCAGATCTTCATCCCCGACTCACGCACGTAGGCCAGGGTTTGCAGGCGCTCGCTGTAGGTGCGGGTGGTGATGATGCTGCCGTAGAACTCCGGCGATGTATCGAGGTTGTGGTTGTAGTAGTCGAGGCCGGCCTTGGCCAGCGCCTCGGTCTGCTCCTGATCCAGGCGGCCGAGGGTCATGCAGGTTTCCAGGCCCAGGGCTTTCACGCCTTCAACCATCTTCAGAACATACGGCATGTCCTTGGCCGACGGGTGCTTCCACGCCGCCCCCATGCAGAAGCGGGTCGAACCGATGGCCTTGGCGCGAGCGGCCTCTTCGAGGACCTTCTGCACTTCCATCAGTTTTTCTTTTTCCAGGCCGGTGTTGTAGTGACCGGACTGCGGACAATATTTGCAATCTTCCGGGCAGGCGCCGGTTTTGATCGACAGCAGGGTCGACACCTGGACGCGGTTGGCGTCGAAATGTGCGCGGTGCACCGTCTGCGCCTGGAACAACAGGTCATTGAATGGCTGAACGAAGAGTGCTTTGACTTCGGCCAAAGACCAGTCATGACGCAGGGTTGCAGAGGTGCTGGCGCTCATGGGTGTTTCCTTTGAATTATGCTTTGGCATACGGCTGGGTCATGGAATGTCACAGCCGCCTCACAGATGTTTCGGCATATTTAAGGAAGAGCGATGCGCTGTCAACCACAGAACAAAGGACTGGTTTACATCTGGTCAAAAAACAAACAATCATGTCTTTTGTGCGATGAACCCGCCGACGGCATCGCCCCTGTCTGCACGGCCTGCGAAACCGAGTTGCCCTGGCTGGGCGATCACTGCCGAACCTGCGCCCTGCCGCTCCCGGCCGCAGGCCTGACCTGCGGCCATTGCCTGAAGCAGCCACCGGCCTTCGAACACGTGATTGCCCCCTGGACCTACAACTTTCCGGTTGACAGTCTGATCACCCGTTTCAAACACAACGCAAAGTGGCCGTTTGGCCGCTTGCTCGCCGAACTTCTCGCTCAATACCTGCAACATCGCTTCGAAGACGATCTGCAGCGACCCCATGCGCTGATTCCGGTACCGCTGGCCAACCGGCGCCTGCGCCAGCGCGGGTTCAATCAGGCGGCGATGCTGGCCCGCTGGTTGAGTGACGCTCTGGACATTCCATGCGACGAACGGTTGCTGCTGCGAACCCAGGACACCGATGCCCAACAGGCCTTGAATGCCCAAGCGCGCCGCAAGAACTTGCGCAACGCTTTCACCCTGATACCCGGTGCCACCGTCAAAGGCCGGCACCTGGCCCTGATCGACGACGTCCTTACCACCGGTGCCACGGCCCAGGCCCTGGCCTGGCTGTTGATAGACGCCGGTGCAGCGCGGGTCGACGTCTATTGCCTGGCCCGCACGCCCAAACCCGGCGAGACACCCTGACTTGACTCGCGCGTCCCAAGCCGCCAACGTCCTCCCCATCGCCACCACCCAAAGCGACTTGCCATGTCTTTGCCCACCTTGTTGTCCCAGCACATTGTCCGCCGTCCGCAGCGCATCGCCCTGCTGCAGCACATCGCCGAGCAAGGCTCGATCACCCGTGCGGCAAAAAGTGCGGGGCTGAGCTACAAGGCTGCCTGGGATGCCATCGATGAGCTGAACAACCTGGCGCAGAAGCCGTTGGTGGAGCGGATTGTCGGCGGCAAGGGCGGCGGCGGTGCCCGTCTCTCCAAAGAAGGCGAGCGGGTGCTGCGGCTGTACCAGAAGCTGCAAGCCTTGCAGGCCCAAGTGCTGGAAGCCGCTGAAGATGCCAGCGACCTCGACCTGCTCGGGCGCTTGATGCTGCGCACTAGCGCGCGCAATCAGTTACACGGCAAGGTGATGGCGATCGAGTCCCAGGGACGCAACGACCTGATTCGTCTAGAAGTCGCCGAAGGCTTGATCGTCGATGCGCAAATCACCCACGACAGCACCGAGCGCCTGGAACTGCAAATCGGCACCGAAGTCGTGGCCTTGATCAAGGCCGGCTGGCTCGATGTGCTGGAGATCGATTCAGCCGAAACGCCGGGAAACAATTGCCTGAAAGGCACCATCGAAAAGATTCTCGACGCCGACGATGGCCCCAGCGAGGTGCGCATCACCCTGCCTAACGGCCTGACCCTGTGTGCGCTGGACGAACCAACGCATCTGCAGGCATTGGGGCTGACCTGCGGCAAACCCGTGCGCGTGGAGTTTTCGCCATCCAGGGTTCTGCTGGGTACGCCGCTTTAAGCAAACTGCAACAAAAGGTTCATTACTCACCATTAAGGTGTCTGCAAAACCGCAGGGAGCCTGAAATGAGCCTATTAGAAGAAAACCAGTCCACCGACCTCGAAACCATGGTCGGCCTCAGTCGTCGCAGCTTCATCAGCGCAGGTGCCCTGTGCGGCGCGGCGATGTTCCTCGGCGGCAACCTGCTGAGCCGCAGTGTGATGGCTGCCAGCGTCAGCGCCGGTAACAGCCAGTTGCTGGGCTTTGACAGCATTGCCGCCGCCACCAGCGACTCCATCACCCTGCCACCGGGCTACAAGTCCTCGGTGCTGATCAGCTGGGGCCAGCCCCTGCACAAGGACGGCCCGGCGTTCGACCCGAGCGGCAACGGCAGCGCCGAGCATCAGGAAGCCCAGTTCGGCGACAACAACGATGGCATGAGCCTGTTCGAATTCCCGGGCGAAAAAGACCGGGCGCTGATGGCGATCAACAACGAATACACCAACTACCGCTATCTCTACGCCCACGGCGGCATGCCGCAATCGGCGGAAGACGTGCGCAAGGCGCTGGCCTGCGAAGGTGTGTCGGTGATTGAAGTGCAGCGTAAAAACGGCCAATGGCAATTCGTCCAGGGCTCGCGCTACAACCGCCGCATTCATGGCAATGCGCCGATCACCCTGAGCGGCCCGGCCGCCGGTCATGCCCTGCTGAAAACCAGCGCCGATCCCCACGGCAAGAACGTTCTCGGCACCTTCCAGAACTGCGCCAACGGCAAGACGCCGTGGGGCACCTATCTGACCTGTGAAGAGAACTTCACCGACTGCTTCGGCAGCAGCAACGCCGAGCAGAAGTTCGACCCGGCGCAAAAACGCTACGGCGCGGTGGTGACCAGCAAAGAAATCAACTGGCACCCACACGACGAGCGCTTCGACCTGGCCAAGAACCCCAACGAACTCAACCGTCACGGCTGGGTGGTGGAGATCGACCCGTTCGATCCGCAGTCGACGCCGGTCAAACGCACCGCCCTGGGCCGCTTCAAACACGAAAACGCCGCCCTGGCCGAAACCGCCGATGGCCATGCCGTGGTGTACATGGGCGACGATGAGCGCGGCGAGTTCATCTACAAATTCGTCAGCCGCGACAAGATTGACCACAAGAACCCCAAGGCCAACCGCGACATTCTCGATCACGGCACCCTCTATGTGGCGCGTTTCGATGCCGGGGACGGCAACGCCGATCACCCGAAAGGCCAAGGTGAATGGATCGAACTGACCCACGGCAAAAACGGTATCGACGCCAGCAGCGGCTTTGCCGATCAGGCTGAGGTGCTGATCCACGCCCGTCTCGCCGCCAGTGTGGTGAAAGCCACGCGCATGGACCGCCCGGAATGGATCGTGGTCAGCCCCAAGGACGGCCAGGTCTACTGCACGTTGACCAACAACGCCAAGCGCGGCGAAGACGGACAACCGGTGGGCGGACCGAACCCGCGGGAGAAGAACGTCTACGGCCAGATCCTACGCTGGCGCACCGAGCGTGACGATCACGCCTCACACACCTTTGCCTGGGACCTGTTTGTGGTGGCCGGCAACCCGGCCGCACATACCGGGACACCAAAGGCCGGCTCGTCGAACATCACGCCGCAGAACATGTTCAACAGCCCGGACGGTTTGGGCTTCGACAAGGCCGGACGCTTGTGGATCCTGACCGACGGCGATGTGAGCAACACCGGTGACTTTGCCGGCATGGGCAATAACCAGATGCTCTGCGCTGATCCGGCGACCGGCGAAATTCGCCGCTTCATGGTCGGACCGGTGGGCTGCGAGGTGACCGGGATCAGCTTCTCGCCTGACCAGAAAACCCTGTTCGTCGGGATCCAGCATCCGGGTGAAAACGGTGGTTCGACCTTCCCCGAGCATTTGCCAAACGGCAAGCCGCGCTCTTCGGTGATGGCGATTACCCGGGAAGATGGCGGGATCGTCGGCGCCTGATTAATCGCCATCGCGAGCAGGCTCGCTCCCACAGGTCATGCGCCAAATTTGAAATCGCGCCAATCCTGTGGGAGCGAGCCTGCTCGCGATGGCGTCAGCCCGGACAACACATCTCGCAACCCTGCCCCTAAAGAGCGCCCGTCTGCGCTACCATGCCTGGCCGGACGCAGCAGCCTGCTGCGCGCAGGAGTCAGCATGGCCCACCCGTTTGAAACCCTTACGCCAGACCTCGTGCTCGATGCCGTCGAAAGCATCGGCTTTCTCAGCGACGCGCGCATCCTGGCGCTCAACAGCTACGAGAACCGCGTCTATCAAGTCGGTATCGAAGACGCCGAGCCACTGATCGCCAAGTTCTACCGGCCGCAACGCTGGAGCAACGAAGCGATTCTGGAAGAACACCAGTTCACCGCCGAACTCGCCGACTGCGAGGTGCCGGTCGTGGCACCGTTGATCCACAACGGTGAAACCCTGCACGAACACAACGGTTTCCGTTTTACCCTGTTCCCCCGCCGCGGCGGCCGCGCACCGGAGCCGGGCAACCTCGATCAACTGTATCGCCTGGGCCAGTTGCTCGGACGCCTGCACGCGGTCGGCTCGACCCGGCCGTTCGAGCATCGTGAAGCGCTGGCGGTGAAAAACTTCGGCCATGACTCGCTGGCCACGTTGCTCGACGGCAACTTCATCCCCCGCAGCCTGCTGCCGGCCTACGAATCGGTGGCCCGCGATCTGCTCAAGCGTGTGGAGGATGCCTACAGCAACACACCGCACCAGAACATCCGCATGCACGGTGACTGCCACCCCGGCAACATGATGTGCCGTGACGAGATGTTCCATATCGTAGACCTCGACGACTGCCGCATGGGCCCGGCGGTACAGGACATCTGGATGATGCTCGCCGGTGATCGCCAGGATTGCCTGAGCCAGTTGTCGGAACTGATGGATGGCTACAACGAATTCCACGACTTCGACCCGCGCGAACTGGCGCTGATCGAACCCTTGCGCGCCCTGCGTCTGTTGCACTACAGCGCGTGGCTCGCCCGTCGCTGGGACGATCCGGCGTTCCCCCGCAGCTTTCCGTGGTTCGGCACCGAGCGTTACTGGGGTGATCAGGTGTTGGCACTGCGCGAACAACTGGCGGCGCTCCAGGAAGAGCCACTAAAACTCTTCTGACCCACCCTGCCCCCCCTGTAGGAGCGAGCCTGCTCGCGAAGAACGCAAGGGCAACGCGTTTATCCAGACAGCACGCGTTATCGTTGACGTCCATCGCGAGCAGGCTCGCTCCTACAGGTACCGATGTTCACAAATGACCTACCTATTCAGTCAGGACATTCGCAGACAAATCTCCTTACAATCCCCTCTTTGTTAGCTGCCTAAGCAAGGATTCTGCATGCAAGCCGCCAACCCGCGTCGCGGGTACATTCTGGGTCTGAGTGCCTATATCATCTGGGGACTTTTCCCCCTCTACTTCAAAGCCATCGCCAGCGTGCCCGCCGTGGAAATCATCATCCACCGGGTGTTGTGGTCGGCGCTGTTCGGCGCCTTGTTGCTGATGGTGTGGAAGCATCCCGGCTGGTGGCGCGAGCTGCGGGAGAACCCGCGACGCCTGGCGATCCTGGCCCTGAGCGGTGCGTTGATCGCGGCCAACTGGCTGACCTACGTCTGGTCGGTAAACAACGGCCGCATGCTGGAGGCCAGCCTCGGTTATTACATCAACCCCTTGGTGAACGTGTTGCTGGGCATGCTGATCCTTGGCGAACGGCTACGGCGCATGCAGTGGATTGCCGTCGGTCTGGCGGCTGTGGGTGTGGCGCAACAGGTCTGGCAAGTCGGCAGCCTGCCGTGGGTGTCGCTGGTGCTGGCACTCACCTTCGGTTTCTACGGGCTGATTCGCAAGCAGGCGCCGGTCAAGGCACTACCGGGGCTGGTAGTGGAAACCTGGATGCTGGTGCCGATCGCCATTGCCTGGTTGCTGTTCAATCCGACCGCCCACAGCGCTCAGGCCGAGTTCTGGACCACGTCAGAAGCCTGGTGGCTGGTGGCGGCCGGGCCGGTCACGCTGGTGCCGCTGGTCTGCTTCAACGCGGCTGCGCGGCATTTGCCCTACACGACACTGGGCTTTCTCCAGTACCTGGCGCCGACATTGGTGCTGCTACAAGCGGTCCTGCTGTTTGGCGAGCACCTGTCGTCCAGCACCCTGGTAGCGTTCATGTTCATCTGGGCCGGTCTGGCGGTTTACAGCGTGGATGCGTGGCTCAGTTTGCGTCGCCGCAGCTGATCAAAAAACATACAAACCTCTACAGGCCACGAGTTCCGTGGCCTGCATCATTCCTTCCCAAGGTTATCCACAGCGTGATCCCCGGCGATTGTGCGCAAGTGGCTGAAACTGCTGGTTTTTTGATCAGATCCTGAAGAACCCCGGTCGACGTGGCCTGGCGGGGTGTCTCTACAGGTTATCCACAGGCCGGTGCACGTTTAACTTGGATAACCTGATCAGGGCTCACTGCGCAGCACCAATTCGACCATCAGATCGTCGGCCAGGGTTTCCAGGCGCGATTGCAGGACGTCCAGCGACAGCGTCAGCGGAACGGCAAGAATTGCTTCGGCATGGAACAACGGCTCGCTGCTCATCGGTGCCGGGCGCACTTCGGTAACCAACCGTTCCAGACTCACCCCCTGCTCGCTCAACAAGCGTGTGATGTCACGCACGATCCCCGGGCGATCATTGCCCACCAGCTCCATCGCGATCGGCTTCCAGGTGCAGGATTGTTCGATGCTGCTTTCGGCGATCAATACGCGAATGCCCTGGGTGGACAAGCCTTGCAGGGCATCGACCAATTCGTCATAGGCCTCGGCCGGTACCCCCACCCGCAGAATCCCGGCGAATTGCCCGGCCATGCGCGACATGCGGCTTTCCAGCCAGTTGCCGCCGTGCTCGGCAATGCATTGGGCAATGCGCTCGACTTGCCCGGGCTTGTCCGGGGCGAAAACGGTGAGTACGAGGTGGTCCATGGCGCAGCCCTCTGGTCATGATTTTTGTTGCAGAGAACCAAGTATAGGCAAGGGCTGATGCTGCGCTGAATCGTGTGGCGCCATCGCTGGCAAGCCAGCGCCTACAAGATGCGCGCAGGCCCTGTAGGAGCCGGCTTGCCGGCGATCCGGTACACCGCCGATCTAATGCCACTCATAAAATCGTGTACAAGTTTTGATATTTAACTGGAACAATCCACTGGTTTTTTGAGAACATCCTGTTCCGCGCCGTGACCGCAATGCGTCATGAGGTCGCAGAACGACGTGATTAGTCTAATTTTCACATCCGCAATTCATCATGTAGTATGCCGCAGCGCGCACTACATAACGTTGGTTCGATGTCTGCCGCCGGCCCGTTCGCAACCCTGAAAGCCCTGTCAGCAAGGCCCCAAGCCGTTGATTGGTCCCAACCCAGCCGCCCGTCATGGGCATGTACTGGCAGAGGGGTTTGTGGTTTAAATGGCCAAAGGCTTCATTGTTAAATTGAAGAGCTGAAAAGCGAAATAGCTGAGCAGAGTGAGGCAAGCAATGACTGAACACGTTCAAGTCGGTGGCCTGCAGGTCGCCAAAGTCCTGTTCGACTTCGTGAACAACGAAGCCATTCCCGGTACCGGCCTCACCGCCGATAAGTTCTGGGCCGGTGCCGACAAGGTCATCCATGACCTGGCGCCGAAGAACAAAGCCCTACTCGCCAAACGCGATGATTTCCAGGCTCGTATCGATGGCTGGCACCAACAGCGTGCCGGTCAGGCGCACGACGCCGTGGCCTATAAAGCCTTCCTGCAAGACATCGGTTATCTGCTGCCAGAAGCGGCCGATTTCCAGGCAACGACGCAAAACGTCGATGACGAAATCGCCCGCATGGCCGGCCCGCAGCTCGTGGTGCCGGTCATGAACGCCCGCTTTGCGCTCAACGCCTCGAACGCCCGCTGGGGCTCGCTTTACGATGCGCTCTACGGCACCGACGCCATCAGCGAAGCCAACGGTGCGGAAAAAGGCAAAGGCTACAACAAGGTGCGCGGTGACAAGGTCATCGCCTTCGCCCGTGCCTTCCTCGACGACGCGGCGCCATTGGCGGCCGGTTCTCACGTCGATTCCACCGGCTACAAGATCGTCGACGGCAAACTGGTGGTCGCCCTTAAAGGCGGCAGCAACACCGGCCTGCGCAACGACGCTCAACTGATCGGCTTCCAGGGCAATGCCGCTGCACCGACCGCGATCCTGCTGAAAAACAACGGCCTGCATTTCGAAATCCAGGTCGACGCCAGCACCCCGGTCGGCCAGACCGACGCGGCCGGCGTCAAAGACATCCTGATGGAAGCCGCACTGACCACCATCATGGACTGCGAAGACTCGGTTGCCGCCGTCGACGCTGATGACAAAGTAGTGATCTACCGCAACTGGCTCGGCCTGATGAAGGGCGATCTGTCGGAAGCCGTCGCCAAGGGCGGACAGACCTTTACCCGTACCATGAACGCCGACCGCACCTACACCGCGGTCGATGGCAGTGAACTTAGCCTGCACGGTCGTTCGTTGCTGTTCGTGCGCAACGTTGGTCATCTGATGACCATCGACGCGATCCTCGACAAAGATGGCAACGAAGTGCCAGAAGGCATTCTCGATGGCCTGGTGACCTGCCTGTCGGCGATCCACAACCTCAACGGCAACAGCTCGCGCAAGAACAGCCGCACCGGCTCGGTCTATATCGTGAAGCCGAAGATGCACGGCCCTGAAGAAGCCGCGTTCACCAACGAGTTGTTCGGTCGCATCGAAGACGTGC
Organism: Pseudomonas laurylsulfatiphila; assembly: GCF_002934665.1. GTDB lineage: Bacteria > Pseudomonadota > Gammaproteobacteria > Pseudomonadales > Pseudomonadaceae > Aquipseudomonas > Aquipseudomonas laurylsulfatiphila. Next base: position 106,966 of record NZ_NIRS01000005.1, read on the forward strand.
TGGGCCTGCCACGCAACACCCTGAAAGTCGGGATCATGGACGAGGAGCGTCGTACCACGATCAACCTCAAGGCCTGCATCAAGGCGGCGAGCGAGCGTGTGGTGTTCATCAACACCGGTTTCCTCGACCGCACGGGCGATGAAATCCACACCTCCATGGAAGCCGGCCCGATGGTGCGCAAGGCGGACATGAAGGCGGAAAAATGGATCGGCGCCTACGAGAACTCCAACGTCGATATTGGTCTGAGCACCGGCCTGCAAGGTCGCGCGCAGATCGGTAAAGGCATGTGGGCCATGCCGGACCTGATGGCAGCGATGCTCGAACAGAAAATCGCTCACCCGCTGGCCGGTGCCAACACCGCCTGGGTGCCTTCGCCGACTGCCGCTGCACTGCACGCGCTGCACTACCACAAGGTTGACGTGTTCGCCCGTCAGGCCGAACTGGCCAAACGTGCCCATGCATCGGTGGACGACATCCTGACCATCCCGCTGGCGGTGAACCCGCAGTGGACCGCCGAACAGATCAAGAACGAACTGGACAACAATAGCCAGGGCATTCTCGGTTACGTGGTGCGTTGGATCGACCAGGGCGTCGGTTGTTCGAAAGTGCCGGACATCAATGACGTCGGCCTGATGGAAGACCGTGCCACGCTGCGTATTTCCAGCCAGCACATCGCCAACTGGCTGCGCCATGGCATCGTCACCGAAGACCAGGTCATGGAAAGCCTCAAGCGCATGGCGCCGGTGGTTGACCGGCAGAACGCCGGCGACGCGCTGTACCGTCCGCTGGCCCCGAACTTCGACAGCAACATCGCCTTCCAGGCGGCGGTCGAACTGGTGGTCGAAGGTACCAAACAGCCGAACGGCTACACCGAGCCGGTCCTGCACCGTCGTCGTCGCGAGTTCAAAGCTAAGAACGGGTTGTAATCCAGCTCACTCCACAGCAATCCCCCGGTTGAAAAACCGGGGGATTTTTGTTTCTGCTTCCTGCAAATGCAGGGCTATCTCCTGTAGCGCAACGCATTGGCAGCGATGTGCTGGCCTATTCTCGATGCATTCATGAACAAGGCAATTCCAAGGACCGTGATGATGAGAGCAAACAGTTTTTCACCACCAATGGGTTCGTCGAGTACATACCACGAGGTCAAAATACCCGATATCGGAACAATCACTGACAACGGTGCAACCTGGCTCGCCGGATACTTCTCAATCATTCGGTTCCACACCCAATATCCGAATACCGTCGCCACATAGGCTTGGAACAGGACAGATAGCAGCACCGGAGCCGTTATGTCCGTTAGCAACGTTTGGAAGGGGACTGCCCCCTTGACCCAGTAAGTCATCAGATATAGAGGAGGTATTGCATACAGACTCGACCAAACGACAAAGGAAAATATATCAACCACCTTGCTTTTCTTGACCAGCACATTGCAGAGACTCCAGAACAATGCGCCGAGCAGTACGAGGAAGAGCCCAAAGCTTTCGGCATCACCATGCGTTACATGAGTAATAAACATCAGCCCCACCAACGCCATGAGAATGCCGGCCACTTGTATTACCGTCATTTTCTCGCCAAACAGCAGTACGCCCCAGATAACCGTAAAAAAGGCACTGAATTGCAAGAGCAAGGATGTCACTCCGGCACTGACGCCAAGAAACATGCCATAGTTCATCAGCCAGCACATTCCGACACCAAACAACAAACCGTAGACTATAGTTACAAAAGTACTCACACCTTTCGGTTTCGGGATGAAGAACACTAGTGGTAATGCACAGAAAGTAAAGCGCAACGCTGTCAATATGAACGGATCAATACCGTCAAGACTGATATCAATTACCGTTAAATTGCTTCCCCACATGACTGTCACACCGATAACAAGCACAAGATCGCGAAACTCCATTCTTTTTATCATATCGTCCTCATTGCGTTATACATCCACACAATCCAGGAAAAGCAATGCCCTGACCCTTGCCAGTATTTTATCTGCAGGAACTAGCCGAAGCCTGAACACACAATAACCATCGACATACTCATGCCACTAAAATCGGAGAGCCAAACTGACAACCTGGAGAGTGCTACAACAGACTTTATTAAACCAAGCTCGACATCAAACAAATGCCTAAATTGGTTTCAGGAACTGAACGATAGCTGAATTATGGATAGAAAAAACAAGCTATTTGTGAGTAGCTTTTTCGCAGATCAATTAGACAAACTTAATTACAAGTTAAACCCACAAAAACAAATCGAACCTGTAATTAACAATTACAGGAGATCAGTTATTTAATACCCAATTCGCGCTTTACCAGTGCCAGCAAATGATTGGCATCGATCGGTTTGAGCAGAAAGTCCACCACATTCAAATGCATCGCAGCAATGGCATCTTTCACGTCGGCGTCACCCGACACTATGATGATCGGCAATGCCGCCCGTACCGACTCGCGTACCTGACGAATCAGATCCAACCCATCTACGTGGCCCATCCGCAGGTCGGTGATCAATAATCCGATCGAGAGCTTTTTGATTTCTGCCTCAGCCACCAGGATATTGAGTGCCGCTTCGCCACTGGCTGCTGTCCTGCTGCGAATTCCCTCCAACGCAAGGATCTCTGACAGCAGTTCCCGGGCGTCTTTATCGTCATCGACGATCAACACCCGTTGCAGTGGCAGGTCAGGTTCCAGCATGACGGCACTCAGCGCTTCGCGCTCGGCGTCGCTCAAAATATCGTGGTCGGACATGGCTTTCTCTACATGTTCAATTCAATTCCCTAGCACAGTGGTGAGACATCGCTAAGCAGACCATCAATGTGCACTTCGTCGGATACTTTTCCAATAGCAAGATAGAGAGATTTCTCTCTCAATCGCGTAAGAATTTTCCGACATTCCCTCACGCTGATTACCTACCTAGACTTACGTCCAATGGGCACCCCGGCCACAGGGGTCGACCATGTCCGGGTCATCCGACTACAACAATTCAAAAAAGACTGCGGTAATGGTTATGAGTAAAGCGGACGCCTTCACACAGGCAGGGAAAACCGCGGTGTTGCAGAACATCCAGGGCACGTTGCAATTCCTTCAGCGCTTCCCGCCTTTCAACCAGATGGAGCACGCGCACCTGGCGTATCTGGTCGAGCAATGTCAGCTGCGTTTTTACGCCCCCGGCGAGAGCATCATCAAACCCACCGACGGCCCGGTCGAGCACTTCTATATCGTCAAGCAGGGCCGGGTCGTGGGTGAGCGTCCGGATACGGCAAAAGGTGGCACCGAAACAGTCTTCGAGATCACTACCGGCGAATGTTTTCCCCTCGCGGCGTTGCTGGGTGAACGGGCGACCCGTACCGAGCACCTCGCCGGCGAAGACACCTTTTGCCTGCAACTGAACAAGCCGGCGTTCATCCGCCTGTTTTCGCTATCGGACACCTTCCGCAACTTCGCCCTGCGCTGCGTCAGCAGCCTGCTGGACCAGGTCAACCAGCAAGTGCAGCAAAAAGCCGTGGAAACCCTCGGCACCCAATATTCGCTCAATACCCGACTGGGTGAATTGGCCATGCGCCACCCGGTGTCATGCGCCCCGCAGACACCCTTGCGCGAAGCCGTGACGTTGATGCACGAACAACAGGTCGGCAGCATCGTGGTGGTCGATGAACTCAAGGCGCCACTGGGGATTTTCACCCTGCGCGACCTGCGTCAGACCGTGGCCAACGGCAGCAGTGATTTCAACGAAGCCATCGAAGGGCACATGACCCGGGCGCCGTTTTTCCTGTCGCCGGATCACAGTGCATTCGACGCGGCGATTGCCATGACCGAGCGTCACATCGCCCATGTCTGCCTGGTCAAGGACCAACGCTTGTGCGGCGTGGTTTCCGAGCGCGATTTGTTTTCTCTGCAACGGGTCGATCTGGTGCATCTGGCGCGCACCATCCGCAACGCGCAGAAGGTGGAAAACCTGGTGGCGCTGCGGGGCGAAATCGGCCAACTGGTCGAGCGCATGCTGGCCCATGGCGCGTCTTCGACGCAGATCACCCACATCATTACCCTGCTCAACGATCACACCGTGTGCCGGGTGATCGAACTGACCCTCGCCGAAAAAGGTGATCCTGGCGTGCCATTCAGTTGGCTGTGCTTCGGCAGTGAAGGCCGTCGCGAGCAGACCCTGCATACCGATCAGGACAACGGCATTCTGTTCGAAGCCAGGGATGCAGCCCATGCCGCCGAGATTCGCGGCAAGCTGTTGCCCATCGCCCAGCAGATCAACCAGAGCCTGGCGTTATGCGGCTTCACCTTGTGCAAGGGCAATATCATGGCCGGCAACCCCGAACTGTGCCTGTCCCGGGCCGAATGGGCGCGTCGTTTTGCGGCGTTCATCCGCGAGGCCACCCCGGAGAACCTGCTGGGTTCGAGCATTTATTTCGATTTGCGCGTGGTCTGGGGCAGCGAGCAAGGCTGCGAGCAGTTGCGTCGGGGCATTCTCGATCAGGTCGGCGACAACCGTTTGTTCCAGCGCATGATGGCCGAGAATGCGCTGCGCAATCGCCCGCCCGTAGGGCGTTTGCGCGAGTTCGTGCTGACACGCAAAAATGGCGAGAAGGCCACCCTGGATTTGAAAGTTCAGGGGCTGACCCCATTTGTCGACGGCGCCCGGGTGCTGGCCCTGGCCCATGGTATCGAGGCCAATAACACGCTGGAGCGTTTTCGCCAATTGGTCGCCAAAGAGGTCATCGACCCCCTGGACGGCGCCGCGTATGAAGAGGCCTATCACTTCATTCAGCAAACCCGCATGCAGCAACATCAATTACAGACCCGGGAGAATTTTCCCTACTCAAACCGGGTCGATCCCGACAGCCTCAATCACCTGGACCGGCGCATCCTGCGTGAGTCCCTGCGTCAGGCCCAACGCCTGCAGAGCAGCCTGACCTTGCGGTATCAGTTATGAGCCTGTTTTCCTGGCTGCGCCCGCCAAGTCCCACCCTGCCCGCCGACCTGCAACATCGTCTGGAACGCTTGCCGGCCGCTGCCGCCCTGGGCGAATGCAGCCTGCGTGAACAGCGCTGGGTGGTGCTCGATCTGGAAACCACCGGGCTGAACCTCAACAAGGACCATGTGCTGTCGATTGGCGCGGTAGCGATCGAGGACGGGGCCATCGATTTTCGCCAGCAGTTCGAACGCACCTTGCAGTATCCGCAAGTAAAACTCGGCCCCAGTGTGCTGATCCACGGCATTGGCCCCAGCGCCATTGCGGCGGGCAGCGATCCAGCAGAAGCGCTGGTGGACTTGATGGAGTACCTCGGTGACAGTCCGGTACTGGCCTTCCACGCGCCGTTTGACCAGCACATGCTCGGCCGTGCGCTGAAAGATCATCTGGGTTTCAAGTTGCAGCATCCGTTTCTGGACGTGGCGGACATTGCACCGCTGCTATGCCCCCAGGCGCACTTTCGCGAGGCCGGGCTGGACGACTGGATCGACTGGTTCAAGCTCGAAGTCTTCGAACGCCACCACGCCAGCGCCGACGCCCTGGCCACCGCTGAACTGGCGCTGATCCTGTTCAGTCGCGCACGGCAGCAGCAGATTCATAGCCCGTTGAATTTGCAACAGCGCCTGAGTCAGTGGAAGCGGCGGCAACAAGCGCCGTCCTTCTGATCCTCACGCCATCCCTGTAGGAGCGAGCTTGCTCGCGAAAATCGTCAACGGTGACGCGTTTTTCTGGCAAGACCGAGGTGTCAGATAGTTTTTCGCGAGCAAGCTCGCTCCTACAGGGTTCGCCAAGTTCCCACCCGACCAACGCCGATTGCGGACCTCCCGCGCCTCTGCCACAATCGCGAACAATTCTCGTTAGTTAACACTTCCCAAGCGGTGATGCGGCGTGTCGTCAGTCCCAAGCCCTCAAAGTGAGCTCGTCAGTGCGTTATATCGCGACCATCGCGGTTGGCTATTGGCCTGGCTTCGACGCAACGTCGCCTGCCCGCAGCGGGCCGAAGACCTGAGCCAGGACACGTTCGTGCGCTTGCTGGGCCGCGAGGAACTGAAGGCGCCACGCGAACCGCGGGCATTTCTGGTGGCCATCGCCAAGGGCCTGCTGTTCGATTATTTCCGTCGCGCCGCGCTGGAGCAGGCTTACCTCACCGAGCTGATGCTGATTCCCGAAGCCGAACAACCGTCGGCGCAAGAGCAGCAGATGATCCTCGAAGACCTGAAAAACATCGACCGTTTGCTCGGCCAGCTTTCCACCAAGGCCCGGGCGGCGTTCCTCTACAACCGTCTCGACGGTCTTGGCCACGCAGAAATCGCCGAGCGCCTGGGGGTATCGGTGCCGCGGGTGCGCCAGTACCTGGCCCAGGGCATTCGCCAATGCTACATCGCGCTGTACGGTGAGCCGACATGAACCCGCTCAGTTCCAAACCGGTATCGGCCAACGTGCTAGACGCAGCGATTGCCTGGCAGTTGTCCATGGATGGCGCCAACCCGGTAGAGCGCGAAGAATTCGCCAAGTGGCACGCTGCCCACGAAGAGCACGCCCGCGCCTGGCGCCAGTTGGGCATGCTCGACCACCGCTTCAGCGCAGCCAGTGGCCCGGCCCGCACTGCCCTGCTGCAATCGCGCGAAGGCATCCGCCGACGAGTGCGCAAGCTCGGTAAGGGCGTGGCAAGCGTGGTGGCCGTGATCGGCCTAGCGCTATTTGCCGGGCCACGTTACCTGCCGATCGATTACTGGCTGGCCGACCAGCGCACCGCCGTGGGCGAGCAGCGCACCCTGCGCCTGGCCGATGGCACGCTGGTCAATCTCAACACCCACAGTGCCCTGGATGTTCGCTTCGATGAGAAGCAGCGGCGCATCGTGCTTCAGGAGGGCGAAATTCTGGTTGAAACCGGTCACGGCGATCCCCGGCCGTTCATCGTCGAAACCCGTGAAGGCAGCATGCGCGCGCTGGGTACGCGGTTTCTGGTCAAGCGTGAAGAAGAAGGCACACGCCTGAGTGTGTTGCAGTCGGCGGTGGCGGTTCACCCCGAGTCCAGCCCGGATGAACAGATTCTGCGCGAAGGCCAGCAGGTGTTAATCCGCAATAACGGCCTGGGTCCGGTTCTGGCCGTCAACTTCGGCGCGGATGCCTGGACCCGCGGCATGCTGGTGGTGGACAACACGCGGCTGGAAGATCTGGTGCATGAAATCGGTCGCTATCGAACCGGTTACGTCGGCGTTGCGCCGGAAGTCGCCGACCTGCGCATCACTGGCAGCTTCCCGCTGCGTGACACCGACCTGGCGCTCAATGCCCTGCTGCCGACCCTGCCCGTGCAGATCGAACAGCACACGCAATGGTGGGTGAAGGTGAAAGCGAAGGCCGACGCCAAGCCCTGAGCAAGGCATCCATTGTAGGAGCTGGCTTGCCAGCGATGGTCGTTAACGATAACGCGCGCTCACTGGATAAACGCGGTGCTTTTGAGTGCATCGCTGGCAAGCCAGCTCCTACAAAAGCCAAATATTGAATCTAAATTATTTCCATCCAGCCCTATCACTTTCTGATTCTCGTTCGGCACACAGGCAATTGAGAAATGTTTCCATTCAGGAGCCGCCGTATGTCCCGTTCGCTGAACACCCTGTTGCGCCCCAGTTTGCTGGCGGTCGCCGTTGCCCTTTGCACCCCCTTGGCGAGCAGCCAACTGGTCGCTGCTGAACAGGCGTCAAGCGTTCGCGCCTACAACCTGCCAGCCGCACCACTGGCCACCACCCTGAACCAGATCGCCAGCCAGGCCGGCCTGGCCTTGTCGTTGAACCCATCCCTGGCGGCAGGCAAAACCTCGGCACCCGTCAACGGCCAGTTCGACGCCGCCGGCGCCCTGCGCGAGGCCCTGCGTGGCACCGGGCTGCAACTGGAGCAAAGCAGTGCCGGCACCTACAGCCTGGTGGCCGTGCCCGAGGGCGTGATGGCCCTGCCGGCAACCAGCGTGATTGGCGTGGAAGACGCTGAAAGCGCCTGGGGGCCGGTGCAAGGCTACTTGGCCAAGCGGACCGCCGCCGGCACCAAGACCGATACCGCGCTGGTCGAGGCACCGCGCTCGATTTCGGTCGTCACTCGCGAGCAGATGGACGACCGCAACGCGCATACCCTTGACGCCGCCGTGCGCTACCTGCCGGGCATCACCGCCAGCAGCTACGGCAGCGACACCCGCGCTGACTGGCTGCGCGTGCGTGGTTTCGAGCCGACTCAATTCCTCGACGGCCTGCCCCTGCCAAAAGGCGTCTACGCCAACCCGAAACAGGAAACCTGGAACCTCGACCGTCTGGCCTTGCTGCGCGGCCCGGCCTCGTCCGTGTACGGCCAGACCCCGCCAGGCGGCCTGCTGGACATGGTCAGCCGTCGCCCGAGCGCCGAAGCCAGCAGCGAAATCCAGCTGCAGTACGGCAGCGACAACCATCGTCAGATCAACTTCGCCAGCACCGGCAAGATCGACGACGAAGGCCGGTTTCTCTATGGCGTGAGCGGCGTGGTGCGTGACGGTGGCACCCAGATCGACCATATCGATGACAAGCGCTACAACATTGCGCCAAGCCTGACCTGGAACATCGACGAAGACACCCGCTTCACCCTGCTGACGCAGTTCACCCGTGACGATACCGGCGTTACCAGCCAGTTCTATCCGATTCAGGGCACCAAGATCGACATGCCGTTCGGCAAGATCTCGCACCACAAGAACCTCGGTGATCCGGACTACGATTTCTACGACCGCACCTATTACGCACTGGGTTATGCCTTCGAGCATCGCTTGAACGATGTATGGCAGTTCCGCCAGAACCTGCGCTACACCAAGTCGGACCTGTCGTTCCAGACGGTGACCGTCAACAGCTACTTTCCCTCCATCGGATTTGTCGTAGACGATGAAGGCAACACCGGGCGCGGCACGACCAATGTCGACGAAGACATCAGCCAGTTCGCCGTGGACAACAACTTCCAGGCCGACTTCGCCACCGGCGACATCAATCACACGCTGTTGATCGGCCTGGACCACCAGCGCAGCAACACCAACTACACCTCGATCTTTGGTGGTGCACCGGCCATCAACGTCAACAATCCGGTCTATGGCTTGCCGATCACCCGTCCACCACGCTCCTCGGCGTTTTATGACTATGACCAGAAGACCTACCAGACCGGTCTGTACGCCCAGGATCAAATGGCCCTCGACCAATGGCGCCTGACACTCGGCGGTCGTGAAGACTGGGTGCATACCGGCACCAAATTCTTCAACAAGGGTGATGCCACCAACACCCAGCGCGACAAGAACTTCAGCGGCAACGCGGCGATCAGCTATGTGTTCGACTCTGGCTTCGTGCCTTACTTGTCCTACGCCGAATCGTTCCAGCCGGCCAGCAATGCCGTCGCCTCGCCGACCGATTCGTTCAAGCCGACCGAAGGCAAACAGTGGGAACTGGGTATCAAGTACCAGCCACCGGGCAGCAACACACTGCTGACGGCCGCTGTGTATGACCTGACCCAGAAAAACGTTTCCGTCACCAACAATGTGGGCAACGTGACGGTCACCAGCCAGACCGGCGAAGTAAGGGTCAAAGGCCTGGAGCTGGAAGCCGTTTCCGACGTCACCGAAAACCTCAAGGTCACCGCCGCCTACACCTTGGCCAAGTCCGAAGTGCAAGACGGCGCGTTCAAGGGCAATCGCCTGCAACTGATGCCTAACCAGCAAGCATCGGTATGGGGCGACTACACCTGGCACAACGGCGTGCTCGACGGCTTCGGCATCGGCGCCGGCGCGCGCTACACCGGCAACACTTACGGCGACGAGGCCAATACCTGGCTGGGCAAGGCCGGCGCCTACACGGTGTTCGACGCCGCGGTACACTACGACCTCGGCCGCCTGGACAACAGCCTCAAGGGCGCTTCGCTGGCCGTTAACGCAACCAACCTGTTCGACAAGGACTATATCTCGACTTGTGACAGCTTCTACTGCTACTACGGCGACCAGCGCAGTGTCGTCGCCAGTGCAACCTACAAGTGGTAACGCGTTGAGCTGATACGCCCAATGACCAGGCCGTCCTTCGTGGACGGCTTTGGTTTTTCTGAAGGCTATGAAATGAAAAGTAAAACAATTCGCCGCTGGTCCGCTGTTCATACCTGGACCAGCCTGATTTGCACGGTGTTCCTGTTGCTGCTGGCACTGACCGGCCTGCCGCTGATCTTCCATCACGAGATCGACCATCTCCTCGGCGATGCGGCCGAGCTGAAGCAGATGCCGGCAGACACCCCGCGGCTTGATTTGCAGCAGCTGGTAGCGGCGGCTGAAAAGCATCGCCCTGGCGAAGTCATGCAGTATTTCGGCTTCGAGGACGACGAGCCCAATGCCGCGATTGCGATCATGGCCCCCACCGCCGGTACCGAACCCAATTCGTCCCATACCTTCATGCTCGACGCCCGTACCGGCGAGGCCCTGGAGATGCCGTCGGCCAACGGTGGTTTCATGATGGTCATGCTGCGCCTGCACGTGGACATGTTTGCCGGCTTGCCGGGCAAACTGCTGTTGGCGTTCATGGGGATTCTGTTCGTGGTGGCGATCGTCTCCGGCACCGTCTTGTACCTGCCATTCATGCGCCGCCTGAAGTTCGCCACCGTGCGCCAGGACAAATCCACCCGCCTGCGCTGGCTCGACCTGCATAACCTGATCGGCGTCGTGACCTTGACCTGGGCCCTGGTGGTCGGCGTGACCGGTGTGATCAGTGCCTGCGCCGACCTGATCATTGCCGCCTGGCGCAACGACAGCCTGAGCGCGATGGTCGCGCCGTACCGCGATGCGCCACCGCTGACGCAACTGGCGCCGGCCACCCGTTTGCTCGACATTGCCAAGGGCGTCGCGCCGGGCATGCAGCCGGACTTCATCGCCTTCCCCGGTACGCGGTTTTCCAGCGAGCACCATTACGCGGTGTTCATGAAAGGCAGCACGCACCTGACCTCGCACCTGCTGACGCCGGTACTGATCGACGCCAGTACCCTGCAAGTCACCGCCGTGGCCGAGCGACCCTGGTACATGGATGCCATGGGCATGTCGCAACCGTTGCACTTCGGCGACTACGGCGGCATGCCGATGCAAATCCTCTGGGCGACCCTGGATGTGCTGACCATCATTGTGCTCGGCAGCGGAGTCTACCTGTGGGTAGTGCGGCGCAAGGCTGCCAGGCCTGTACTGGAAAAAGCGGAGAGCGTGGCATGAAGCCCCGGCAGTCGAATTTCTGGAAGGTCTTTGCCATTCCCACCGTCATCGCGGTGCTCAGCGCGGCAGGGCTGTTCGCCGCGTTGCTCGGGGATGGTGTGTGGGATTCACTGAGCTGGGTGGGGCTGGGCATCCCGGCCGTGCTGGCCCTACGCGGCCTCCTGCAACGCCGCTGACCCCCTGTAGGAGCGAGCTTGCTCGCGATGGTCGTTAACGATAACGCGGGGAACCTGACACCCAGCGGCGTTCTCAAGTCCATCGCGAGCAAGCTCGCTCCTACATGAGGTCTGCGTTTTTTGGGATATTGAGCTATCGCCCCAACACGCTATGCTGCCCGACTCTGCCACCGATCGAGACGCTGCCATGTCCGCCCCGAGCATGACCCTGTACCACAACCCGCTCTCTCCCTTCGTTCGCAAAGTCATGGTGCTGCTGCACGAAACCGGTCAACAGGACCGAGTGGCGCTGCAGACCAGCGTCCTCACCCCGGTTACCCCGGACCCGGCCCTGATCGACGACAACCCCCTGAGCAAAATCCCGGCCCTGCGCCTGGCCGATGGCAATGTCATCCATGACAGCCGGGTCATCCTCGACTACCTCGATCAGCAGCACGTCGGCAACCCGCTGATCCCCCGCGAAGGCTCGGCCCGCTGGCGGCGCCTGACCCTCGCGTCCCTTGCCGACGGGATCATGGACGCGGCCGTGCTGGTGCGCTACGAGGTCGCCCTGCGTGCCCCGGAGAAACACTGGGACGAATGGCTCGACGGCCAGCGCGACAAGATCCGCCGAGCCCTGGCCCTGCTGGAAAAGGACTCGATTGCCGAGCTGACCTGCCACTTCGACGTGGCCGCGATCAGCGTGGCCTGTGCACTGGGTTACCTGGACCTGCGCCATCCGGATCTGGATTGGCGCACGGCGAATCCGCAGCTGGCGGCGTGGTACTTCGAGGTGAGCCAGCGGCCTTCGATGATTGCGACGATGCCCAGGCTTTAAACCTTCGAAAAATCAGCAGTCCGGCTTGTCCGCCGTAAACCGCCGTGCCGGGTTCACCGCCGCACCGAACTCGCGCAACGCCTTGGCGCCGATCAGCAACGGGTAGTTGAAGCTGCTGCGGTCTGTCAGGTTGACCTCGACCGTGCGCTTGACGTGACCCAGGCACAGCTCCAGATCGACCACCGGACGCTTGGTCGGCGCGACGACTTCGCTGTCCTCCTCGTCCTCTTCGGAGCGGGTCTTGATCTTGCTGATGCGCGCGACCTTGTGTTCGTAGACCTGGTTGCCCGCATCCTTGGTGCCCAGGCGGAAACGCACCCAGTCTTCGCCGTCACGCTTGAAGGTTTCGATGTCCTTGGCCGACAGCGACGCGGTCAGGGCGCCGGTGTCCATTTTCGCCTTGAGGACCTGCCCGCCGATTTCCGGCAGGGCGATGTATTCGTAACGCCCGTACAAGGTCGGCTCGGCGGCCATGACCGGCAGGGCCAGGAGGGAAAGCAGTGCGAGGAGCGATTTCACGTAGGGCTTCCTTGAAGGATGGGCAGCGGGATTTTAGACCGTGGCGGTTGAATTCGTTCGCAGATATTTGAAGATCAAAGCCCTGTAGGAGCTGCCGAAGGCTGCGATCTTTGGATCTTCAAAACAAAGTCAAAAGATCGCAGCCTTCGGCAGCTCCTACAGGGACGAGGGTATCCAGCCTACCGCCGCCCAGGTGAAGCTTTCGTCATAGCGATTTGGCCTGTCGCCCGAAGCTGCTTATCATGGCGCGCCCAACCGCTTCCACGAGTGACTTATGCGCCGCCTGCTCACCGGCTGTTTCGTGACCCTGCTGCTTCTGCTCAACACCCTGGTCCTGATCGGGCCATTGCTGGTGTTTGCCCTGCTCAAGCTGATCCTGCCCGGCCGCTTGCGCGATTTTGCTTCCTGGGCCGTGATGTGGATCGCCGAAACCTGGTCGGAAATCGACAAGCTGATTTTCCGCGTCTGCATCCCCACCCAATGGGACATCCGTGGCGGTGAAGATCTGCGCCGCGATACCTCGTACCTGGTAATCAGCAACCATCAATCCTGGGTCGACATCCCGGCGCTGATCCAGACGCTGAACCGGCGTACGCCGTTCTTCAAATTCTTCCTCAAGAAAGAACTGATCTGGGTGCCCTTCCTGGGCCTGGCGTGGTGGGCGCTGGATTACCCGTTCATGAAGCGCTACAGCAAGGCGTTCCTGGCCAAACACCCGGAGCTGGCGGGCAAGGATCTGGAGATCACCAAAAAGGCCTGCGAGCTGTTCAAGCGCCAGCCGGTGACGGTGGTCAACTATCTGGAAGGTACGCGCTTCACCGCAGCGAAAAGCACTCAACAGCATTCGCCGTTCACTCACCTGCTCAAGCCCAAGGCTGGCGGCGTGGCATTCGTGCTGGCGGCAATGGGTGAACAGCTGGACGCCGTTCTCGATGTGACGGTGGTTTACCCGCAGCAGAAAATTCCGGGGTTCTGGGATCTGATCAGCGGCCATCTGCCAAGGGTCATCATCGACATCAAGACCCGCGAACTCGACCCGGCGCTATGGCAGGGCGATTACGAAAGCGATCCGGTGTTTCGCGAGAAGATCCAGAACTGGGTCAACCAGCTCTGGATCGAGAAGGACCGACGCATCGACGCCTTGCGCGCCGAGCGCCGCTGAATCAGCTGCCGGCGCCGGCGCCCCAGATGTTGCCCAGGCTGCTCAGCAACGTACCGCCGACGCCCTGCTGACCGAAGTACTGCAGGAGCACCGGAGCAAACTGGCCGATCATGCCGCTGTCCATGCCCAGGGCACTGAAGGCGTTGTTCAGGTCGTTGGTGTCCTTGACGTTGCCCAGGGCGTTATCCAGCCCTGCCGCTTTGCCGCTGGAGCCGAGCAGACCAGCCAGCGCGCCCAACTCACCGCCGCCCGAGAGCATGTCGATGCCCGGCACGCTTTTGGCCAATTGCGCGTAGTCGGTCGAACTCAACTGGTTCTTCGCCAGGCCCAGCATCGCCCCGGCGCCGCCGATGGCTTGCTCCGGGGTGATGTCCAATTCACTGAGGGTGCTCAGCAAATCGGCGGTCTGCGGCGTCGGTGCGGCGGTCGCGGTCGCGTCACCGCCTTTCATGCCGGCAATGACATTGGCTGCATCACTCAGGTTGAACTGTGCAAAGGCCGGGCTGGCCGCCAGGGTCAGGAGTAATGCCAGTGCAAAACCGCGTGAAATCTTCATTCAGACATCCTCGATGAACACCGCCCGGCAATGGGCGGCGAAAAACTGTGCATTGGACTGACGCCCTCAAGGATTGTTCCCGGCCCTGTAGGAGCTGCCGAAGGCTGCGATCTTTTGATCCTGGCGTGAAGATCAAGATCAAAAGATCGCAGCCTCCGGCAGCTCCTACAGGGTCGGTGTCGTGGCAAATAGCGATCCACTGCATCCAATTCCACCCTGCCTGCGTATATCAAGCACGGACAGACACCCCTGGCCGATTCTCATCACAAGGATCATCACCATGAAACGCACTTCGATCAAAACGCCATTGATTGCCAGCCTGCTGACCCTGGCCCTTGGTGGCGGACTCGTCCTGAACACCGTGCAAGCGGCGGACATGGGCCACGACACCGTCACGGTCGGCGGCCAGACCATGCTGCCAAGCAAGGACATCGTGGATAACGCAGTGAACTCCGCCGATCACACCACCCTGGTCGCCGCAGTAAAAGCCGCCGGCCTGGTTGACACCCTCAAGGGCAAAGGCCCGTTCACCGTGTTCGCCCCGGTCAATTCGGCCTTCACCGCTCTGCCCGCGGGCACCGTCGACACCCTGCTCAAACCGGCCAACAAGGCCACGCTGACCCACCTCCTCACTTACCACGTGGTCGCCGGGAAACTCGACATGATGACCCTGGCCGAGAAGATCAGGGCAGGTGGCGGCAAGGCCGAACTGACCACGGTGGCCGGCGGCAAACTGTGGGCCATGATGAACGGTCCGCACAACATCACCATCAAGGATGAAAAGGGCGACGTCGCTGACATCACCACCTACGACGTGTACCAGTCCAATGGGGTCATTCAGGTCATCGACAAAGTGCTGATGCCGAAAAGCTGAGCCGTGCCGTCGCCCCCGCACATCGGGGGCGGCGGTCCGCCCGAGGTGTTCGCCGTGAATGGAACAACTGCACGCCGTGAACTAACCTCTGCCTGCAACCGGCCACCTGCCCCGCTTTCCGGGAGAACCGCCATTCCCATCGCCGACGCCGATCAGCTCAGGCAATTGCTGGCCCAGTGTTCACTGGGCGACCGCCGCGCCTTCGAGACGCTGTACCGCAGTGTCGGCCCGCGCCTGCACGGGGTAGCGCTACGCTTCATGGGCCGTCCGGATCTGGCCGAAGAGGTGCTGCAAGAGAGTTTCGTGCGCATCTGGAACAATGCATCACGCTACGAAGCGCATCTGTCGGCGCCGTTGACCTGGATGATCAACATCACCCGTCATCAGGCCATCGACCAGTTGCGCAAACACCGCGATCGGCCATTGAGCGATCTCGAAGAACAGAGGCTCGTGGATGAAAGCCCATCGGCCCACGAGCAACTGGACAGTGCTCGTGACGCCAGCGCCTTGAACCGTTGCCTGGACAGCCTCGAAGGCATGCAGCGCCAGTCGATTACCGTCGCCTATTTCCAGGGACTGTCGTGCTCCGAACTGGCCGAACACCTGGCCGCGCCGCTGGGCTCGGTGAAGTCCTGGATCCGTCGCGGCATGGAACGCCTGCGCAGGTGCCTTGAATCATGAACTATCGAACCCCGACCCTGCGCCGCGCCCTCGCCGCCGACTATGCCATCGGCCTGATGCCTGCCACCGCGCGCCGGCGTTTCGAACAGCTGTTGCTGGAAGATGCGACCTTGCGCGCAGAACTGGCACAGTGGCAGGAAAGCCTGGTCAGCCTGACCGATGCCCTGCCGGAGCAGCCAGTGCCGGATCGCGTCTGGCAAGGCATTACCGCGCGGATCGAACCACAAATGCTGCACGTGCCAGAGAAGCGTCCGTTCTGGAATTGGCTACGAGTGACGGCGGCGGTTGGCTCGCTGCTGATCGCAGTGACGCTCGGCGTACTCAACCTCCCCGACGACGCCCGCTACAGCGCCACTCTGGTGAGCGCCGACGCACAACCGGCGTTGCGCGTGCTGGCCCACGAGGATTACCTGCAAGTCGAGCCACTGGCGTTGGCCGCAATCGGGCCGGATCACAGCCTGGAACTGTGGGCAATACCGGCGGATGGCAAGCCGATTTCCCTCGGCGTGATTCCGCCGAAAGGCAAAGGCAAGGTCGAATTGAGCGAGACTCAGAAAGCGCTGATCGGCAAGCCGATTGCGCTGGCAGTCAGCCTTGAACCGAAGGGCGGCTCACCGACCGGGCAACCGACTGGCCCCGTCCTTTATCAAGGTCCATTGGCTTCGCTTTGACGCGAACACAGCGCGTCTCATGAGCGCGCCTTGTGCCTTTCCTTTCGCTGGACTTCACGTCGGCTGCCATCTCAAAACGCCGAAAACCTATCAATACCGACAGTACAAACCCCATTACTCCTGCTCCAACATGACGACTCCAAACCAAGTAAAGGAGCACATCATGATAAGCAAGACACTCGCGGCAAGCGCCGTATTACTGTCGGTATTCACAGCTAACGCCATGGCGGCAACTGCTATGTGTCCGCCAACCGCCAGTATCGAACAAAAGAAAGAGGAGCCAGGCTACAGCTATTCCGCCCCCGGGCCGAATGGCCGCGTCTGGGTAGGCGAAAACCCCTATGCCGATGAGGGAGATCTGAAAACCTTCGTGTTCGACGGAGCGTTCTACCGGACCGTCAGTTCCGAAGGGAATACGGATGTGGTTTCGTGTGATTACGTTGGAGACGACTTGTACGCGGGTGCCAGAATGACGCTGTACTCCTTCAGAGAGTGGGCACCCGTCAAAGGTACAAAATGGGAGGCCCAGCCAACTGCAGAAAAAACCGGAACCTTCAATAAGGCAAACTCCGTTGAGCTCTGCAATTCAAAGCTCGAAAAAGAATGTGCGTTTAACTACCGAGTCCTGGCCATGCCACCGGCAGGCCACTGAACAAAAAAAGGGCGACCTCAGTCGCCCTTTTTTCTACACGACGCTTACGCCGCGCTGAACATCTTGTGCGGATCGATCACAAACTTCTTCGGCACGCCCGCATCAAACTCGCCATAACCCTGCGGAGCCTGATCCAGGCTGATCACCTGAACGCCCACCACTTCGGCGATGTTGATACGGTCCC
Source organism: Pseudomonas laurylsulfatiphila (assembly GCF_002934665.1). Lineage (GTDB taxonomy): Bacteria > Pseudomonadota > Gammaproteobacteria > Pseudomonadales > Pseudomonadaceae > Aquipseudomonas > Aquipseudomonas laurylsulfatiphila. Next base: position 124,461 of record NZ_NIRS01000005.1, read on the forward strand.
ACATGATCGCTTGCATGAGCGCGCGGTTGTACTTCATTACCGGGGTCTGGCCGGTGTGGAAGCTGTGGGACTTGGCCCAGCCCAGGCCGAAACGGATGCTCAGGCTGCCCATTTTCGCGGCAGCGTCGACAGCACCCGGGTCTTCGGTCACATAGAGGCCGGGGATGCCGATCTTGCCGGCCACACGCACCACGCCCATCAGCGAGTTGAGCACGGTGGCCGGGGCTTCGTGTTTCACGCCGTCATGGCCATGGCCACGGGCTTCGAAGCCGACGGCGTCGATGGCGCAATCCACTTCCGGTTCGCCCAGCAGTGCGGCGATCTGTTCGTGCAGCGGCGTGTCCAGGGACAGGTCGGCGATCTCGAAGCCCTGGGCTTTGGCGTGCGCCAGGCGAACGGTGTTGACGTCACCGATGATCACCACCGCAGCGCCCAGCAGGCGAGCGGATGCGGCGGCCGCCAGACCGACCGGACCGGCACCAGCGATGTATACGGTGCTGCCCGGGCCAACGCCAGCAGTCACGGCACCATGATAGCCGGTCGGCAGGATGTCGGAGAGGCAGGTCAGGTCGCGGATTTTTTCCATCGCACGGTCGCGATCCGGCAGCTTCAGCAGGTTGAAGTCGGCGTACGGCACCATGGCGTATTCCGCCTGGCCACCGGTCCAGTCACCCATGTCAACATAACCGTAAGCACCGCCTGGGCGGGCCGGGTTGACGCTCAGGCACACGCCGGTGTGCATTTCCTTGCAGGAACGGCAGCGCCCGCAAGCCACGTTGAACGGTACGGACACCAGGTCGCCGATTTTCAGGTTCTCGACGTCGCTGCCCTTCTCGATCACTTCGCCGGTGATTTCGTGGCCCAACACAAGGCCGGTTTGCGCCGTGGTACGCCCGCGCACCATGTGCTGGTCGGAACCACAGATGTTGGTGGAAACCACTTTGAGAATGACCCCGTGCTCGATCTTGCGACCGCGCGGGTCCTGCATTTTCGGATAGTCAATCTTCTGTACTTCGACCTTGCCAGCGCCGAGATACACCACACCACGATTGCCAGACATGCTTTCACCTCGCTGTTGTTTTTATGGAACCGCGTCGCCCAGGCAGGCAGCGCGTTAAATGCTCGGGTATAGATGCTGTTTCTTGTGTTGCTTGTGAGGGCCTCATCGCGGGCAAGCCCGCTCCCACAGTGGAACGGGGGACACAAGATCTGTGAACAACACAAAACCCTGTGGGAGCTGGCTTGCCAGCGATAGTTATCTAAAGAACGACCGTGCGATTGGCGTTCAAAAACACTCTTCTTTCGATGTGATAACCCACCGCCCGCGCCAGCGTCAGCCCTTCGATATCCCGCCCCTTGGCGATCAAGTCTTCCGGGTAATGGCTGTGGTCCACTGCCTCGACGCCCTGGGCAATGATCGGACCTTCATCAAGGTCGTTGTTGATGTAATGCGCCGTGGCGCCCACCAGTTTCACCCCCTTGTTGTAGGCCTGGTGATAGGGCTTGGCGCCCTTGAAACCCGGCAGCAGGGAGTGGTGGATGTTGATCGCCTTGCCATCGAGCTTGCGGCACAACTCTGGCGACAGCACTTGCATGTAGCGCGCAAGGATCACCAGCTCGGCACCGGACTCTTCGATCACCTGCCACACCTGACGCTCTTGCGACGGCTTGTCGTTCGGGTCCAGCGGGAAGTGGTAGTAAGGAATCTGGTGCCAGTCAGCCAGTGGTTTGAGGTCCGGGTGGTTGGAGACCACCGCGGCCACGTCCATCGACAATTGGCCGATGCGCTGGCGATAGAGCAAATCGTTGAGGCAGTGATCGGCCTTGGAGACCATGATCACCACTTTCGGCCGGTAGTTCGGTTCAGTCAGTTCGAAGATCATGCCAAAGGCTTCACCGCGCTCGGCGAGCCCCGCGCGGAATGATTGCTCATCGAAGCCGTCGGGTTGACGGAATTCCACGCGGATGAAGAAACGGCCCGAGAGCCGATCATCGAAGGAGTGGTGCTCGGTGACGTAGCAGCCCTGCTCGAACAGAAAGCGGGTCACCGCGTCCACGGTGCCGAGGACGCTGGGGCAGTCGGCGGTCAGAATCCATGTGTCTGGGGCGCGGCTCATGGTGCGGTGACTCCTGTGAGATCTGTAAACAAAGCACCCATCTGTGGGAGCGAGCCTGCTCGCGATGGAGGTCAACGATGACGCGTACTTTCTGATTCAACGCGTTGCCTTGAAGTCCATCGCGAGCAGGCTCGCTCCTACAGTGACGGTGGTGATCAGGCCTGAACGCTGAGGCCATACTCGGCAGAAGCATCCTGCAACCACAACCACCAGTAATCCGAGAAGCTGCGACGAATCAACAGCTCCCAGGTGTCTTCGGCGGTGTGACGGATCATCAGTTGCGACTTGGCGAACACCGTGCCGACCGCTTTACCCACCGGGAAGTTGTTCGGGTGCACGTCGTAGCTGGTGGACTTCATCAGCACCTGGCGCACGTTCGGGCCACTCAGTTCGAGGAGTTGCTGGCCGCCGCTGACGTTGACGATTGCAATGTGCAGATCGCCCAGTGCTTCACGCAGTTTCTGCTCGGCGGCGAACTCTTCACCGGTCGGCACGATCAGCAGCCATTCATCCGGCCCCATCCACTGCAGGCTGGTCTCGCCTTTGACAATGACGGTCAGTGCGCCCGGCAACTCGATGCCAAGGGCCTTGTGCACGCCGGCGGCGAACGCGGCATCGTGGCCGTCGCCACGAATGGTCAGGTGGCCGAGGAGTTTTTTCTCACGCACGGTCACGCCGGCGTTCTTGCGACCCTTGCCCACCAGGCTGGCGAGGTCGGCATGATGCAACGACGACTCGGCCTTGGCCCCGGAGGTTGGGCGTTGTTGGTAAACATTGGCTGCGGTCATAAAGCACCTTTCCTGAATTCTGTTAGCCCAGTGGAGACTGTTCTGCCGCTTTCGCGAGCAGGCTCGCTCCCACAAGGGGTACGCGATTTCCTGTGGGAGCGAGCCTGCTCGCGAAAGCGGCAGCCGGCCCCCCACAGGACCCGAGCCTTAAACGTTCTGGCGTTCGCCTTTCGGATCGAAGAACACCGAAGAAACGATTTCCGCCTCGATCACGCTGCCATCGGCCAGCGGTGCGAACACTCGCTCGCCCATCCGCTGCAACCCGCCCTTGACCACGCCCATGGCGAACGAATAGCCCAGGGAGTTGTGCAGGTAACTGGAAGTCACGTGACCCACCATGGTCATCGGGATGGCTTGCTTGGTGTTGAACACCAGTTGCGCACCTTCCGGCAGCCATTTGGTCGGGTCTATCGGCTTCAGGCCAACCAGCTGTTTACGCTGATCACGCACGCAGTCTTCACGGTTCATGCCACGCCAGCCGATCCACGAGAACGGTTTGGTGCGACCGACACACCAGCCCATGTTCAGGTCGTCCGGGGTCATCGAGCTGTCAGTGTCCTGACCAACGATGATGAAACCCTTCTCGGCCCGCAGCACGTGCATGGTTTCGGTGCCGTAAGGCGTCAGGTTGTACTTCTTGCCGGCGTCGACGATTTTTTCCAGCACGCCCATGGCGTAGTCGGCTTGCACGTTGACTTCGTACGACAGTTCACCGGTAAACGAAATCCGGAACACCCGCGCCGGCACACCGCCGACCAGGCCTTCTTTCCAGGTCATGAACGGGAAGGCTTCGCTGCTCAAGTCGATGTCGGTGACTTCGCTGAGCAGCTTGCGGCTGTTCGGCCCGGACAGGGTCATGGTTGCCCAGTGGTCGGTCACGGAGGTGAAGTACACCTTCATGTCCGGCCATTCGGTCTGGTGGTACAGCTCCAGCCACTGCAGCACACGAGCTGCGCCGCCGGTGGTGGTGGTCATGACGAAATGGTTGTCGGCCAGGCAAGCCGTCACGCCGTCGTCGAACACCATGCCGTCTTCTTTGCACATCAGGCCGTAACGCGCCTTGCCCACGTCGAGCTTGGTCCAGGCGTTGGTGTAGACGCGGTTGAGGAACTCGCGCGCATCCGGGCCCTGGATATCGATCTTGCCCAGGGTCGAAGCATCGAGCAGACCGACGCTGTCGCGCACGGCTTTGCATTCGCGCTTGACCGCGGCATGCAGGTCTTCACCGGATTTCGGGAAGTACCACGGACGTTTCCACTGGCCAACGTCTTCGAACTCGGCGCCGTTTTTCAGGTGCCATTGATGCAGCGCGGTGTAGCGTACCGGCTCGAAGATGTGCCCACAGTGACGACCGGCCACGGCGCCGAAAGTCACCGGCGTGTAGTTCGGACGGAACATGGTGGTGCCCATCTGCGGGATGGTCACGTTCAGCGAGCGGGCGGCGATGGCCAGACCGTTGACGTTACCGAGCTTGCCCTGATCGGTGCCGAAGCCCAGCGCGGTGTAGCGCTTGACGTGCTCGACCGACTCGAAGCCTTCGCGGGTCGCCAGTTCGATGGCGGCGGCAGTGACGTCGTTTTGCAGGTCGACGAATTGCTTCGGCGCCCGTGCGGTGTTCTTTTCATGGGGAACCTGGAACAGCGCCAGGGTCGGCTCTTCGAGACGGCTCAGGGCTTTTGGCAACACGCCTTCAATCGTCTGGAACCCGGCTTCGGCAGCGGCGCGGGCGCCACCTTCAAAACCGTCAGCCAGAGAATCACCAAGGCCGAAGACACCGTTGATGCCACCGACGCATACACGCTTCTGCGGTGCCTCACCCGGTACGAAACCGAGGATGTCTTCGCGCCAGATCGGCTTGCCACCCAGGTGCGAAGCCAGGTGAACCACCGGGCTGTAACCACCGGAACTGGCCACCACGTCGCATTCAAGCCATTCGCCAGGACTGGTCACGGCGTGGGCTTTGACGTCGATGGCGGCCACACGGGCAGCGGTCACGCGCTTGCTGCCACGGGCCTCGATCACGGCGCTACCGGTGAGGATGCGGATGCCTTTGGCACGCGCCTCTTCCACCAGCGCACCACGCGGGTTGCTGCGGGCGTCGGCGATGGCCACCACTTGCAGGCTGGCATCGAGCCAATCCAGGGCAACGCGGTAGGCGTGGTCGTTGTTGGTCGACAGCACCAGTTTCTTGCCCGGTGCCACACCGTAACGACGCACGTAGGTCGAGATGGCGCCAGCGAGCATGTTGCCCGGCACGTCGTTGTTACCGTAGACCAGTGGACGCTCGTGAGCGCCGGTCGCCAGCACCACACGCTTGGCACGAACCCGGTGGATGCGTTGACGCACCTGGCCAATCGGTGCGCGGTCGCCGAGGTGATCGGTCAGGCGCTCGTGAATGGTCAGGAAGTTGTGGTCGTGATAGCCATTGACGGTGGCGCGCGGCAACAGCAGCACGTCCGGGGTGTTCTTCAGTTCGTCGATGACGCTGGCGACCCACTCGGTCGCGGGCTTGCCGTCGAGGCTTTCGCGGGAGTCGAGCAGGCTGCCGCCGAACTCTTCCTGTTCGTCAGCCAGAATCACACGGGCACCGCTGCGCGCAGCCGCCAGTGCAGCCGCCAGGCCGGCAGGGCCAGCGCCCACGATCAGCACGTCGCAGTGCTGGTTCATGTAGTCGTAGGTGTCCGGATCGTTCTCGGTCGGCGAGCGGCCAAGACCGGCGGCCTTGCGGATGTACTTCTCGTAAGTCATCCAGAACGATTGCGGGTACATGAAGGTTTTGTAGTAGAAACCCGGCGGCATCAGCTTGCCGCCGACCTTGCCGAGAATCCCCATCATGTCGTTGTTCACGCTCGGCCAGCCGTTGGTGCTGGTGGCGACCAGGCCTTGATACAGCGCCTGTTGCGTGGCGCGCACGTTCGGGATCTGCGTGGCTTCGGTGGCGCCGATCTGCAGCACTGCGTTCGGCTCTTCGGCACCGGCGGCGAAGATGCCGCGCGGACGGGAATACTTGAAGCTGCGACCGATGATATCGACGCCGTTGGCCAGCAGTGCAGCGGCCAGGGAATCGCCTTCGAAGCCTTTGTAGTTCTGGCCGTTGAAGGTGAAGCTCAAGACTTTGTTGCGGTCGATCCGTCCGCCGTTGGACAGGCGATTGATCTGGCTCATACCTTCTCTCCCAGAGCCGTGCTGGCCGCTTTCGGGCTATCGGTCTTGTCGGTGAATTGTGGCTTGGTGCCGATCTTGTAGGTTTCGAGAATCTCGTAGGTCACGGTGTCGCGGGTGACGTTGAAGTACTGACGGCAACCGGCGACGTGATCCCACAGCTCGTGGTGCAGACCGCGCGGGTTGTCGCGGAAGAACATGTAGTCGCCCCACTCCTCGTCGGTGCAGGTGTTCGGGTCCAGTGGGCGCGGGATGTGCGCCTGGCCGGATGCATGGAATTCCTCTTCGGAGCGCAGTTCGCCGCAGTGAGGACAGAAGATATGCAACATAGGAAATTTCTCCTGTTAGTGGGCGACGGCAGCAGCGCCGTGTTCGTCAATCAGCGCACCGTTGTGGAAACGGTCGATGGAGAAAGGTGCGGCCAACGGGTGCATTTCACCCTTGGCCAGGCTCGCGGCAAACACGTTGCCCGAGCCAGGCGTGGCCTTGAAGCCGCCGGTGCCCCAACCGCAGTTGAAGAACATGTTCGGTACCGGAGTTTTCGAAATGATCGGGCAGGCATCCGGGGTGGTGTCGACGATGCCGCCCCACTGACGGTTCATGCGCACGCGGGACAGCACCGGGAACATCTCGACGATCGCCTGGATGGTGTGCTCGATCACCGGGTACGAACCACGCTGGCCGTAGCCGTTGTAGCCGTCGATACCGGCGCCGATCACCAGGTCGCCCTTGTCGGACTGGCTGATGTAGCCGTGTACGGCGTTGGACATGATCACGCTGTCGATAATCGGCTTGATCGGCTCGGACACCAGCGCTTGCAGCGGGTGGGATTCGATCGGCAGGCGGAAACCGGCGAGCTTGGCCATGTGCCCGGAGTTACCGGCAGTCACCACGCCGACGCGCTTGGCGCCGATGAAGCCCTTATTGGTTTCCACGCCGATGCACACGCCGTTTTCCTTGCGGAAACCGATCACTTCGGTCTGCTGGATCAGGTCCACGCCAAGGGCGTCGGCGGCCCGGGCAAAGCCCCAGGCCACGGCATCGTGACGTGCCACGCCACCACGACGCTGGACGGTTGCGCCCATCACCGGGTAGCGAGTGTTTTTCGAGCAGTCGAGGTACGGGATCTCGTCGGCCACTTGCTTGGCATCGAGCAGTTCGCCGTCCACGCCATTGAGGCGGTTGGCGCTGACTCGACGCTCGGAATCACGGATGTCCTGCAGGGTGTGGCACAGGTTGTAGACGCCGCGCTGGGAGAACATCACGTTGTAGTTCAGGTCCTGGGACAGGCCTTCCCACAGCTTCATCGCGTGTTCGTACAGGTGGGCCGATTCGTCCCACAGGTAGTTGGAGCGCACGATGGTGGTGTTGCGCGCGGTGTTACCGCCGCCCAACCAGCCTTTCTCGACCACGGCCACGTTGGTGATGCCGTGTTCCTTGGCCAGGTAGTAAGCCGTGGCCAGACCATGCCCGCCACCGCCGACGATGACCACGTCGTAGACCTTTTTCGGGGTCGGCGTGCGCCACATGCGCTGCCAGTTTTCATGGTGGCTGAGGGAGTGTTTGAAGAGGCCGAAGCCCGAGTAGCGTTGCATAGTCATTTACTCCAAAACCGCACTCAGCGATAAACCGGGAAGTCCGCGCACAGGGCTGCCACTTGCTCGGCGACATTGGCCTCGACATCGGCATCGCCGAGGTTGTCGAGGATGTCGCAGATCCAGCCGGCCAACGTGACGCACTGGGCCACCTTGAAGCCGCGCGTGGTCACCGCCGGGGTGCCGATGCGCAGGCCGGAGGTCACGAACGGCGACTGCGGATCGTTCGGCACAGCATTCTTGTTCACAGTGATATGGGCGCGACCGAGGGCGGCATCCGCGTCCTTGCCAGTCAGGCCCTGACGGATCAGGCTGACCAGGAACAGGTGGTTGTCGGTACCGCCGGACACTACATCGTAGCCGCGTTTGATAAACACGCCGGCCATGGCCTGGGCGTTGTCGATCACTTGTTGCTGGTAAGCCTTGAAGCCAGGCTCGAGCGCTTCCTTGAAGCACACCGCCTTACCGGCGATCACGTGCATCAGCGGGCCGCCCTGGGCACCCGGGAAAACCGCCGCGTTGAGCTTCTTCTCGATTTCTTCGTTGGCCTTGCACAGGATCAGGCCGCCACGCGGACCGCGCAGGGTCTTGTGGGTGGTGGTGGTGACTACGTCGGCGTACGGTAGCGGGTTCGGGTACAGACCGGCAGCGACCAGACCGGCAACGTGGGCCATGTCGACGAACAGCAGCGCACCGACCTTGTCGGCGATTTGGCGGAAGCGCGGGAAGTCGAGGGTCTTGGAGTAGGCCGAGAAACCGGCAACGATCATCTTCGGCTTGCACTCGACGGCCAGGCGCTCGACTTCGTCGTAGTCGATCAGACCAGTCTTGGTGTCGATGCCGTACTGCACGGCGTTGTACAACTTGCCCGAGGACGACACTTTGGCGCCGTGGGTCAGGTGACCGCCGTGGGCCAGGCTCATGCCGAGGATGGTGTCGCCAGCTTGCAGCAGGGCCAGGTACACGGCGCTGTTGGCCGACGATCCGGAGTGTGGCTGGACGTTGGCGTAATCGGCGCCGAACAGTTGCTTGGCGCGCTCGATGGCCAGGGCCTCGACCTTGTCGACGTGCTCGCAGCCACCGTAGTAGCGCTTGCCCGGGTACCCTTCGGCGTATTTGTTGGTCAGGCCGCTGCCCTGGGCCTGCATCACACGCTTGCTGGTGTAGTTCTCCGACGCGATCAGCTCGATGTGATCTTCCTGACGTTGCTCCTCGGCATTCATCGCCGCCAGCAGTGCATCGTCGTAACCCTGGATCTGGTCTTGCTTGCTGAACATCGCGTCTCTCCCAGCGGCGGCGGTGCGCCATTCGTCTCGGTGAGGCACTGGCTTTTCGGCAGTGCCCTTTGGTAGCGATGGTATGACTGGCTTGGAGTCGTCAAATGCCTACGGGCGCCACGCAAAGGTGCGTTTACGACATGGCGGGAAATGGCATGCCGAACACGACCGTCGATCCAGCGCAGATCTCCTGTAGGAGCTGGCTTGCCAGCGATGGGGCGTCACATTCGGCATTTATATCGACTGACCCACCGCAATCGCTGGCAAGCCAGCTCCTACAGAGTCAGGCGATAGCCTGGCGCAAGGCCAAAAGAATGAGGAAATGCACGGGATACAGCGCATACGCCCAGCGCCGCATCGGTGGTGGATTTACGCCCTTGGCATGTCGCAACAAGAACAGCCCGAGCCATGGCGCAATCAGACAAGCGGCGATGGCCGGAATGGCCGCGTGGTTACCCAGCCGTGCCGCGTGATACAGCACCTGCCATTGATTGGCCGCCAGACAGACCAGCCCCGCCAACAGCCCGAAATACCAGGGTCGTCGGAACACCAGCAGCATCACCCACGGCAACAACACGCCAAAGAAACCGAACATCAGTCGCTCTGAGAAAATGCCCGCCAGCACCAATGCGCCAGCTGCCAGCAGTCGCGATGCAAGCGCCGGTTGCTGCCAGCCACGAACCACCAGCAAGCCCAGGGCAAGGGTGGGCAGCACGTTCAAGGTGTCGGGATGGGGAATGAACATCCGGTAGGGAACTTCACTCACCGCGCTAAACAGCAACAACCAACCCAGATAGCGCCACTGGCCACCGGTCGTCGTAGTCCGCTCGCGCGCCAGATTGGCCGCCATCGCCAGGCAGAACCACGGAAACGCCAGGCGCCCCGGCACATATAACCAATCGGCGGAATAACCGACATATCGCAGGTGATCGAGCACCATGCTCAATAGCGCCAGCCACTTGAGCAGATCCAGTGCCCCGTCGCGCTGCTTTAAGTGCATGGCCTTGTGCATGGTCTTGTGCATGATCTCCTGCGTTGTCACGTGCATAATTGCCCTTCGACACTGTATTTTCCAAACAGCGACATCCTGTGCGCTCCACCTGACGATCTTGGGTACAGTGCGCACCCTCATTGACCACGGGACGCTTCACCATAGGCATCTCGACCACGGAAGCAGGCCATGACCGACAAGAGCCAACAATTCGCCAGCGACAACTATTCCGGCATCTGCCCTGAAGCCTGGGCTGCCATGGAACAGGCCAACCACGGCCACCAGCGCGCCTACGGTGACGACGAATGGACCGCCCGCGCGTCCGACGATTTCCGCAAACTGTTCGAAACCGACTGCGAAGTGTTTTTCGCCTTCAACGGCACCGCCGCCAACTCGCTGGCGCTGTCCTCGCTGTGCCAGAGTTACCACAGCGTGATCTGCTCGGAAACCGCTCACGTCGAAACCGACGAATGCGGCGCCCCGGAATTTTTCTCCAACGGTTCCAAGCTGCTGATCGCCCGCACTGAAAACGGCAAGTTGACCCCGGAATCGATCCGCGAGGTCGCGCTCAAGCGCCAGGACATCCACTACCCGAAACCTCGCGTGGTAACCCTGACCCAGGCCACCGAAGTCGGCAGCGTCTACACCCCGGACGAAATCCGCGCCATCAGCGCCACCTGCAAGGAACTGGGCCTGAACCTGCACATGGACGGCGCACGCTTCTCCAACGCCTGCGCGTTCCTCGGCTGCTCCCCGGCCGACTTGACCTGGAAGGCCGGCGTCGACGTGCTGTGCTTCGGCGGCACGAAAAACGGCATGGCGGTGGGCGAGGCGATTCTGTTCTTCAACCACAAACTCGCCGAAGACTTCGATTACCGCTGCAAACAGGCCGGGCAGCTTGCTTCAAAGATGCGCTTCCTGTCAGCACCCTGGGTCGGCATCCTGGAAAACGACGCCTGGCTCAAATACGCCCACCACGCCAACCGCTGCGCCCAATTGCTGGCCGAACTGGTCAGCGACATTCCTGGCGTGGAGCTGATGTTCCCGGTACAGGCCAACGGCGTATTCCTGCAACTCTCGGAACCGGCCATCGCTGCCCTGACCGCCAGGGGCTGGCGCTTCTACACCTTCATCGGCAACGGCGGCGCACGCTTCATGTGCTCGTGGGATACCGAAGAAGCGCGCGTGCGCGAGCTGGCGAAGGACATTCGTGAAGTGATGAGTGCCTGAAGCCGACGCCCGCGGCGGCAGGCGCTATAGCGTTTCGCCTGCCGCCTATCGACTCTGGTATTTCTTACAGTTCCAGATCTGGATATCGCTGGCGTAGGGTCTGCCGACCTGAAAAGGAAACTACGCAGTCTTTCGGGAACCATGGCCTGTCGAATATTCGATGGGAAAACCGAGTTCCAAAAGAGAGCAATCCAAATGAACGATCAAACCTTGGTTCAACTCCTGAAAAACGACGCAAAAAACACCATCACTAAAGTCACTTGGGAGGAACTTCTGAAAATTGCGCAGATCAACGAAACCGTTAAACAGCACGGGAGACAGTTCGTGATCGCTCGCAAAGAGTACGTGGAGGATATGGAAGGGTTATTCGAAATTAAGCTGTTCGGCGCTGAAAAGTAACTGATGACTCCGACAACCCGCATCATCGATTGATGGCGGTTTGAATCATAACCTTATCCATTGTGGCGAAGTGCTTGCCGCCTCGCCACAAAGACCTCCACTTGCCACAGTCGCTGTGGATTGAAACCTCCAGAAACCATCCCTCAAACCGACGCCTGCAAGACTTCGTCTACATTGTCTGTCGAGCCGATCCGCTCACATAACAACAATCAGGAGCGTCAACATGTCATTGCAAGGCAAAACCCTGTTCATCACCGGCGCCAGCCGCGGCATCGGCCGCGAGATCGCGCTGCGGGCCGCACGCGATGGGGCCAACATTGTGATCGCCGCCAAAAGCGCCGAACCCCATGCCAAGCTGCCGGGCACGATTTTCAGCGTGGCCCGGGAAGTGGAAGCCGCAGGCGGCCAGGCGCTGGCCTTGCAGGTGGATGTACGTGAAGAGGATGCCGTACGTGAGGCGCTGGCCCGGGCCAACGAACATTTCGGCGGTATCGACGCACTGATCAACAACGCCGGGGCGATCAAGCTGACTGGGGTTCAGCACATCGAACTCAAGCGCTTCGACCTGATGCACCAGATCAACACCCGTGCCGTATTGCTGTGCAGCCAGGCTGCGTTGCCGTACCTGAAGAAGTCCGGTGGCCACATCCTCAACCTGTCTCCGCCGCTGAACCTGGCCACCAAGTGGTTCGCCCAATACAGCCCCTATACCGTCACCAAGTACGGCATGAGCATGCTGACCCTGGGCATGAGTGAGGAATTCAGGAATTACGGCATCAGCGTCAACTCGCTGTGGCCACAGACGATGATTGCCACCGCGGCCATCGAGTTTCAGTTGGGGTCGAAGGAATCGTTCAAGCATGCGCGAACGCCTGCGATCATGGCGGATGCGGCGCATGTGATTTTGAGCTGCACAAACCGCAGCCTGACCGGGCGGTTGTTGATTGATGAGGAAATTCTGCGGGAGAGCGGCATTACCGAGTTCGAACACTACCGGTTCGCGCCCGACAGCAGCGACAAGCTGATGACAGATCTGTTTATTGACTAAAACCCTCCCCTGTAGGAGCGAGCCTGCTCGCGATGAACCTGAGAACGCCGCGGGTTGCCAGGTTGCCAGCGTCATCGTTGACGTCCATCGCGAGCAGGCTCGCTCCTACAGGGGATTCGCGGCTGTCAGAATTCGATCCGCACGTCGCCCTTCGGCACGCTGCAGCACGACAGGATGAACCCTTCGGCTTCGTCTTCCTCGGTGATCCCGCCGTTGTGCTCCATCTCCACTTCGCCACCCAGCTTCAACACCTTGCAGGTGCCGCAGATGCCCATGCCGCACGCTTTCGGAATCATCAGGCCGACCTTGGCCGCCGCCGCATGCACGGTCTCGCCCGGGGCCACGCGGATGCTCTTGCCGGAGGCGGTGAACTCCACCTGATGCAGGTCCGCCGCATCGACTTCCGGTGCCTCGGCCGCTTGCTCTGCATGTTCTACCGCATCGGCGCGCGCCTCTGGCGGGGTCGCACCGAAGGATTCTTCGTGGTAACGCGACATGTCGAAACCTGCGCCTTCCAGCAAGCGCTTGACCGCATTCATATAGGGTGTCGGGCCGCAGCAGAACACTTCGCGCTCAAGGAAGTCAGGCGCCATCAATTCAAGCATTCTGTGGTTCAGGTAACCGCGATAACCGGCCCAGGGCTCACCCATGCCGTGCTTCTCGCAGATCAGGTGCAGGTTGAAGTTTTCGATCCGCGACGCCATGTGCTCCAGTTCGCGGTGGTAAATGATGTCTTTAGGCGAACGGGCGCTGTGGATAAACACCATGTCGACATTGCCGTTGGTGTCGTAGAACCAGCGCGCCATGGACATGACCGGCGTGATACCAACACCGCCGCTGAGGTAGAGCACCTTCGGCGCGGTGAAGTCCATGGCATTGAACAGCCCGACCGGGCCGTGCACCGCCAGCTCCTGGCCTTCGTGCAGGGTGTCGTGCAGCCAGTTCGAGACCTTGCCGCCCGGCACGCGCTTGATGGTCACCGAAAAGCTGTAGGGTACCGACGGCGAGCTGGAAATGGTGTACGAACGCATGATCGGCTGGCCTTCGATTTCCAGCTCCAGGGTGACGAATTGCCCCGGCTTGAAGAAGAACAGGATCGGCTGGTCGGCCATGAAGCAAAAGGTGCGCACATCCCAGGTTTCCTGGATGACTTTGACGCAACGGACGATGTGCCGACCATTGGCCCAGGTCTGGGTGGTTACCGGATTCAGGAAGCTGTTGGACATGCTGATCTCCACGGCCGACTGTCGGCCTTCATGTTGGCGATTCTGCGTATAGCGCGAACCACCCATTTACCTATCTGCGACATTGACATGCTTATCGCGACCAGCCCGCAACTGCCGGGGCTTGCGCGTCGGGAACAGATTGCACCATGTCGCCCATGGATAAGGTTCTGGCCAGCGCCGGCCCCACACTCGCCCCATACCAAGACACAACCATTACACCTTGCGTAGCAACCCTGATTAGCCACTTTCGCCGGCCACACAGAATGGCCTTGAGGATTAAACGATGGACGTCACTACTACCCTGAGCCTGGGCGATCCGCTGGAACCCGCACGCAAGGCCACCGCGCAGATGCTGCAGGAGCGCGAGCGCACGTTCTCGCTGCCGCAGCCGTTTTACTCCGACGAGCGCCTGTTTGATATCGACATGCAGGAAATCTTTCAGAAAGAGTGGCTGATCGCCGGCATGACCTGCGAGATCCCTACCAAGGGCAACTACCTGACCCTGCAGGTCGGCAAGAACCCGATCATCGTGATCCGTGGCGCCGAAGGCGTGGTACACGCGTTCCATAACGTCTGCCGCCACCGTGGCTCGCGCCTGTGCACCAGCGACAAGGGCAAGGTCGCCAAGCTGGTTTGCCACTACCACCAATGGACCTACGAACTCGACGGCCGCCTGCTGTTCGCCGGCACCGAGATGGGCGCCGACTTCGACATGAATCAGTACGGCCTCAAACCGGTGAACGTGAAGACTGCCGGCGGCTACATCTTCATCAGCCTGGCGGAGAACCCGCCGGCCATCGATGACTTCCTGTCGACGCTCAACCACTACATGGAACCGTACGACATGGAAAACACCAAGGTGGCGGTGCAAACCACCTTGATGGAAAAGGCCAACTGGAAGCTTGTGCTGGAAAACAACCGCGAGTGCTACCACTGCAACGCTTCGCACCCGGAACTGCTGAAAACCCTGCTGGAATGGGACGACGTCACCGACCCGCGCGCCGACCAGGCATTCAAGGACCACGTGGCCGCCTCCGCCGCCGCCTGGGAAGCCGAGAAGATCCCCTACGCCCACGCCAGCTTCGGCCTGCGCAACCGCATCGTGCGCATGCCCCTGCTAAAGGGCACCGTGTCGATGACCATGGACGGTAAACAGGGCTGCGCCAAGCTGATGGGCCGCATCAAGAACCCGGACCTGGGCTCGATGCGCATCCTGCACCTGCCGCACTCCTGGAACCACTGCATGGGCGATCACATCATCGTGTTCACCGTGTGGCCGATCAGCGCCCAGGAAACCATGGTCACCACCAAGTGGATCGTGCACAAGGACGCGGTCGAAGGCGTGGACTACGACGTGGAGCGCATGCGCCAGGTCTGGGACGCCACCAACGACCAGGACCGTCGCCTGGCCGAAGAGAACCAGCGCGGCATCAACTCCACCGCGTACCAGCCTGGCCCGTACTCCAAGACTTATGAGTTCGGCGTGGTGAACTTCGTGGACTGGTACAGCGAGCGTCTCCTGAGCAACCTGGGGGCCGAGCCTGCGCCGTACCTCAAAGGCGTTCCAGTTAGCGGCTGATCAAGATCAAAAGCTTCGCGAGCAGGCTCGCTCCCACAGTGGATTTGTGAACGACACAGATCAAATGTGGGAGCGAGCCTGCTCGCGAATGCGACCTCTCTTCCAACGCATGAATATCTGACATCCCGCCTTCATCGCTTTAGAACTGTACGAAATATGACCTATCTCGTTCAGACCTATGCCCGCTGCACCTCCCAGCCTTCCGCAAACAAGTTATCCACATCTCCACCCACAGCTATTGGGGACAACTGTGGAAATGCTGGAAATTTTCTTCACAAAAACCAAAGAAAAACCGTGACTTATCCAGAAGCCTGCTTCTACGGATGGACTGGTCGTTTTTTGATCGAAAGCCTGAAAGCCACGGCCTGCAAGGCGTTCAGAGGATGGCAAACACCTTATCCACAGAAGCGCCAACAGACTTTGGGGTTAACTTGGAAGGCTCTGTGGAAAACCGCTGAAACCTTGAAAAATCCAGCGTTTGCGTGAAAGCCGACAATGCAAAACCACCTTTTGATCACTTTGTGATCAGACGCCTGAACACCGCTGTTTACAAGGCCTACAGCCGATAGCAAACATCTTATCCACAGAAGCGCCAACAGAGATTGGGGGCAAGTCTGCGTTAACAGCAGCACTTATCCCCTTGAAAAAGCTTGGAAAAACCACGAACCAGGCTGGTTGTTTTTTGAACGACGCCCTGCAGGTCTTGATTTGTATGGGGTGCAGCGAGGGGCGAACATGTTATCCACAGAACCACCAACAGGGATTGTGGGTAAACTCCAACGATTCAGACTTTATTGAAGCATGAGCGACCTGAGTCCAGGTCCAGGTTCAATTCAAAGTCCTTGAAGGCGCGCCAACCGAGCAATATCGACGGCACGTATTGCCCGCCCAGCAGCGACGGCGGGATGGTGAAGCCCGGGTAGTATTTGTAGGTGACCGCCATGATGTTGCCTTGCATGACCAATACGCCGTCGAAGCGTTGAAAGTGCCTGTTGTCGCCGGTGTAACTGTTCGAGCTTCCTGGTGCCAGTGCCTGCACGGCATTGACCTGCCTGCCAGGTAACGCGGACGTCAGGTAGTCGACATTTCCTGTATCGATGATGGCCTGCGTTGTCCGGCGATCCAGTTGAGCGGCAACCACCAGCCGCTGGTTGAGATCCACGCGGCTAAAGGCAATGAACGCATCGCAGCGCCTGACAGGCGCAGGATTGAGTTCCAGGGCACTTCTGGTGATCTTCAAGCGCCCCAGTTTGCTGATCAGGTCCAGCCCCAACAAATTATCCCGGTCGCTGACAAACACCAGGACATTCCTGAACTCGCGGGTGCCGACTTTGAGTGACCCGAGAATGCCCAGCCTCGCGGCCAGGCCCTTTTCGCCATAAAAGGTGCTGTAGCGATAGTAAGCATCGGGCAACAGTTGGATGCCCATCTGTTTCGCAGTGTCGATGTTGACGCGGGTTTGCGGTGCGCCAGTATCCACAACAAAACGCGCCGAAGCACCATTTGGCCCATCGACATCAATAAAGGGCAGCACCTCGTCAGCGACATAAGCGTCGTTGGCATGCGGATGGATGCGCAGCACTTCATGCTGTGTCGAACCGTTTATGGAAAAGTTGCCGGCCGCCGCCAGGATCGCCAGCGATTGGTGGCCAAACGTGGAAAACAGTGGTTTCAGATCGGCGCTGGCCTCGATCGCTCGTGCATGTTTTTCCTTGATCGCCAGATAGTATTCGGGGATCTGGTTGGCGGCTTTGGCCTCCAGCATTCTGGCGAAGACGGAGACGGAACAGCTGAGGTTCTTCGCAGCGTCCAGCACCTTGTCACATTGCTGTCGCAGCTGAGTCAGAGACGCCTTTTGTCCCTGCTCGGAGGTTATCCACTGATAAAAATCCGGATCGAGCGCAGCAGGGTTGTCAGAGGTTTTTGACTTGGGGGCAGCCATCAACTCCGGCGATAAACACATGAAACCTGCAAAGAACATCAGGCACCGACAGAACGCCTTCATATCCAGCCCATTCATAAAAACCGGGTTTTATAAGTATGCGCTGAATGTCTGAATGATCCCGAAACCGTGCTGCACCCTTCAACAGCGCATGAAAACTGTAGCTCACCGCGTTGGCAGTTGCAGCGCGAGGCTTGGAATGTGAGGTCTGCTCCTTTCATCTCAAGTAGCACTTGCCCTATCAAAACCTGTTCTACACTCAGGCAAGCAGTTAATTTCAATGGCCTGGGTTATTGAAGAAGTCCTTGGCAGGCATGGAGGTTAAACGGTGATGTGGCATGGCAAGCTATCATTGATAGCGCCTCGCCATCACTGCGCCAAAGGTTTTACGCTGATTGAATTACTACTGACGCTGGCTCTGCTAGCCACTCTTTCGACAGTAGCTTATCCGCTGACGGCGATGATGGGACAACGCGACCGGGAACTCGAACTGCAACGTTCATTGCGGGAAATACGGCGGGCGATTGATTCTTATAAAGTAGCCGCTGATGACAAGCGCATTGAACAAAGCATCAGTGCCAGTGGTTACCCTCCCAATTTGCAAGCATTAGTCCAGGGCGTCACGGACAAGAGTGATATCAAAGGCCAAAAGATATTTTTTTTGCGTCGTATCCCCCGCGACCCGGTGTGCGAGTGCCCCGAACTTTCACCGATTGATACCTGGCAATCGCGCAGTTACCGAAGCAGCCCCGACAATCCATCCGAGGGAGAAGATGTATTTGACGTTTCATCCCGCAGCCAACGGAAGAGTTTAAATGGAACGCCTTACAGTCAATGGTAGCAACAACTTACGTGGTTTCACCCTGATCGAACTGCTGGTGGTCATGGCGATCATTGCCACCCTCATGACGCTCGTCACTCCCCAATACTTTCGCCAACACACCAAGGCCCAGGAAACCGTTCTTAGGCATAATCTGGTTTCACTGCGCCAGTCGCTGGACCAATATCGTGAAGATCACGGCAAGAGCCCCGACTCTCTCCAGGAACTCGTAAGCCGTCGTTACTTGCGGGAAATCCCCCTCGACCCCCTTACCGGCAAGCGTGACACCTGGCAACTACAAGCATCCGATGAGCACGGCCTGGGTGATGTGCGCAGCGGTGCCACAGGTCAAGCTAATGACGGAACGCCTTATTCAGATTGGTAAAAAGCACTAACTCCAGCGCCTGTAATAGGCACCAAGCGTTCAACAACTTCCCCGTCGCGATGCCCTATCTTCCTTTTTTATCTGCACACGACCGTTCGTCGTAACTGTTATTTCTAACAGCTGGTGGCAGATGCTCGCTTGGCGTATCTAGTTGTTACCGGATTTAACTTCTGCAGTTTTCGAGCTCACTCCAAGTAGAGCGAAATAAGTATGCCAATGGAAAAAGAAACTTCGACTGTTCAAAAAAACATTGAGCTGTTTAATGCTCGAGAATTTCTATTAAACACGCGAGCACACGAAAAGATCTCTAGCAATGACAACACCAGCACGATTACCAACAAACGGTGCAATGGTGCTTCAGACCAACGTAATGTCGGAACTCCCTATGCAGACGAGTAGGCAGCGCCAACAAGGCTCGGTGTTCATAGGCATGCAGATTTCAGTGGCGATTGTCGCGGTGATGCTAATGGAGGCGGGCACGCTTTGGTCCAGCGTGCTGCAACGCGAGCGTGAGTTGGAACTCCTGGCCCGAGGCGGAGAAATTCGCCGGGCCATCGGCCTGTATTACCAGCACGGCAAAACCTTTCCCAAAACCCTCGACGACCTGGTACTCGACCGCCGCCAGCCCACAACTCAACGCTACTTGCGCCGGGTCTATGAGGACCCTCTGCTCGGTACTAACGAGTGGGGCCTGATCCAGGGCCCGGGCGACACCATCATGGGCGTCTTCAGCACCGCAAAGGGAACCCCTTTCAAGCAAAGTAACTTTTCAAGGGAAAACCAAAGCTTCTCAGGACAAGGCAGTTATCAAGGGTGGATGTTTCTGTATGGCCCTGGACAGAGTAACCCTCCAAAAAGCGTCACGCCCAATGGAGCTCAACCAACCGGATAAAGCCTACCGCAACAACTTACCCTGATTGTTCCATGCAGTTCGGAACACGTTTATCTGAATTGAAGGTGGACACAAAAATGAAGAATTTACAGCAAAAAATTCGACACCTGCTTGGGTGGGCGATGGCGGCGGCGTTCTTGGTACCCACGCTGATCTGGGCCCATGGCGCAGTGGATATTCCCGTTTCACGACAGGTGTATTGCTATACGCTCCCAGACTTCTGGACAGGCCCCAGTGATCCGGCCTGTAAAGCTGTGCACGAAAAGAGCGACACATATCCCGGAAAACAATGGAACGAAGTGGCCAAGCATATCGTAAGTTACAACGATCAGAGCACTGTCGAAACATTGATACCGGATGGCCAACTCTGCTCGGCAGCTGACCCACTTAAGAATGGTCTGAATTTACCGTTGGCCACGTGGCACAAAACAACCATAACGCCCCAAAATGGCAAAATGGAGGTGCGAATTATTGGCACAGCGCCTCATGTACCCAGCTTCGTGAAAATTTACCTCAGTAAACCCGGCTATAACGCTGCGACGACGGAACTGAAGTGGAGCGACCTGGACTTAATCCATGAAGAACAGATGACCGTCGCCCGCACCGACTGGGGCAGTCAGCCTCCGAAAATTGCGGGGGCGAGTGGTTACTTCAAGTTCAACGTAACCATTCCGGCGGGGCGTTCGGGTGACGCCGTGCTTTATACACGGTGGCAGCGCATAGATCCGGATGGCGAAGGTTTCTACAACTGTAGCGACATCACCATTGCCGGTGGTGGGACACCTGATCCACTACATGATCTGGGTCAATTTATTGGTTCAGAGATGGATCGCATCAAGCCAGGGGACTCCGTGCACTTCCGCATCATGGACGATACGCCTGCCGCCAAGGAAATCGTTGATATCACCCACAAGATCGACCAAAGCAACGTGAACCAGAATGTCTGGGGTCGTCAGGTGGCTGAGCAAGTGGGCTCGAACATCGCAAAAATAGGTGAAAAAAACGGCAGTAATGTGGTCTTCAACACCACCAACGCTGCCGCCAACTCTGTTTATGCAACCAAAGAGACTTACACCAAAGCCATGTCCATCATCCCCGGTGGAGGTGAGACGCCTATCGATCAAAGGCCCCCGGTAGCAAGGATTACCGGCCCAACCTCATTGGTGTCAGGACAGACTTATACCTTTTCTGGCCAGTCCTCAATCGGGTACAACGGCAAGTTGGGCTTTTCTTGGACACCCGCTGGAGACACCGAAAAACTCGATGGCGACACACTCACATTCAAAGCCTTCACCTCCACACAACCGGCACAACACATTGTACGGTTGAACATATTCGATCAGCAGAACAAAAAAACCAGCCGAGCCGAATTTCCGGTAACCATCAATCCAGCGGATGGCGGTAGTCCTGACCAATGGGTAGAGGGTACGGAGTACGCAGCGGGCAGTATCGTGTCCAATAAAGGCAGTAATTATAAGTGCAAGCCATGGCCGTACACGGGTTGGTGCAAAGGACCAGCAAGTGCATATGAACCTGGTGTAGGGCGGGCTTGGACAGATGCCTGGGACAAGATGTAAAGCCTGGACGAGTTGACTCGGTATAGGCGCCACATATTTGTGTGGCGCTTATGTTCGGAGATTTCTTATTGTTGGTTAACTTTCCCGACAAAAAGAAAACACAAACAATACGTTTAATGATTTGAAACTCACACACTTAAAACAACGAAGTCCTGCCGGAAGTGCCCCTGCGTAGTTGGGCCGGGAGAGTAAAAAGTAAAACCGCCTTACCCGGGCACTCTCCAAAAGGTATCGCCATGATTTCGCTATCCTCACAATATCGCACGTGGCACCCGCAGCACGGTTTCACATTGCTGGAACTGCTGGTCGTGCTGCTGATCATCGCCTTGTTGGCCGGTTATGTCGGCCCCAAGATGTTCGATCGACTTGAATTGGCCAAGGTGCAATCCGCCAAAGGCCAGATGAAGTCCTTGGTCGATACCCTGAATCAGTACCGCCTGGACAACGGTCATTACCCCAGCGAAGCCCTGGGCTTGAAAGCGCTGACCGAACGCCCGGCCTCCGAACCCAATTGGCATGGCCCTTATCTGCCCAAAGGCGCACCACCAGACCCGTGGAATAATCCCTATCTGTTCAAAAATCCCGGCGCAGCCCACGAGATCGAAATTATCTCCCTTGGGCGCGATAGCCAGGCAGGCGGCGAAGGGACTAACGCTGACATCGTGTTTGGTCAATGAACATGCACCCTTTCGTCCTCACACTGGGCGCTTTGTTTTTGATCAACGGCGCACACGCCAATTGTTGGCAACTGGCGGGCAGCCGTTACCACATAGACCCATTATTGCTTTACGCCATCTCCAAGGTTGAGTCGGGCTTGAACCCGTCCGCCCGCAATCTCAACAACGACGGCAGCCATGACATCGGCCTGATGCAAATCAACAGCCGCCATTTGCCGGCATTGGCGCAGTTTGGCATTACCGAACAACACCTGCTGACTCAACCCTGCACCAGCGTGATCGTCGGAGCGTGGGTGCTCGCCGGGTTCATCCGCGAGAAAGGTTACGACTGGCAAGCCGTCGGCGCCTATAACGCCGGTACGCGCCCCGGGCGCGATGCCCGTCGCTCGCGCTACGCCGCCACCGTCTGGCGTTACTACGGCGAACTGCAGCGACGCCGCCAACAACTGGCCGGGCAGACACCATGATCGACTTCGAAGCGCGCATCATCCGCGATGGCCATTTGCAGACCCTGCGCATCCAGGCTCCGGACCTTGCGCAGGCACGCCGGCAACTGCAGGACGACGGTACGCAGATCATCTCTGTGCAAGCGCGTCGTGAGCTGAAACTGCCCGGCCGTCGCACAAAATTTGCCCTGGGCCTGTTCATCCAGGAACTGGTGGTACTGCTGGACGCCGGCCTGGTGCTGGTAGAAGCGGTGGAAACCTTGCGCGACAAGGCAGAGCCCGGCGTCAATCGGCAGGTCATGAGTGAACTGCTGGAATCGATGTACCAAGGCAACGCACTGTCCCGGGCGATGCAGCTCAAGCCACAGACGTTCCCTTCGCTGTTGATCGCGACCGTGGCTTCCTCGGAGCACAGCGGCCAGTTGTCCGTTGCCTTGCGACGCTATCACCACTTTGAGGCGCATCTGGAAACGGTGAAGAAGCGCGTCAGCGGTGCACTGATGTACCCCTTGGTGGTACTGAGTGTCGGCGCGTTGGTCCTGCTGTTCTTGTTGTTTTTTGTGATCCCGAGATTTGCCTCGGTGTTCGATGCGGTAGCCGATCTGCCGGCCACGGCCCGGTTCATGGTTTGGTGGGGCGCACTGGTGCAAGCGCGTGGGATGGAGCTGATGCTTGGCGCCCTGGCTGCTGTCGCCGGCCTGGTGCTGCTGTTGCGCAGCGCTGCCTTCAAGCACCGGGCCGCCACACTATTCTGGAAAATTCCGAGCCTGGGTGCCCAACGCACGCTGTTTATCCTCGCCCGGTTTTATCGTACCGCCGGCATGCTGTTGATGGGCGGGATGCCAGTGGTCACGGCGATCGAGCTGTCCGGTGCGCTGCTGCCCAGTGAGCGCCAGGGCGCACTGCGCCAGGCCATGACCGACATCCAGGCCGGTCAACCGCTATCGACGTCTCTGGCACGCCATCAACTGACCACCGCTGTCGCTGAACGCCTGCTACGGGTGGGCGAGCAAAGCGGTGAATTGGCGGCGATGTGCGAGCGCATCGCGCAATTTCACGACGAAGCGCTTGAGCGGGCCATCGAATTGTTCAGCAAGGTCTTCGAACCGCTGCTGATGCTGGTGGTCGGCGGCTTGATCGGGCTGATTGTGTTCATGTTGTACATGCCGATTTTCGAGCTCGCGGGCTCAATCCAGGGATAAAAAGCCATGAGTGATCAAATCCGGCAATGGCAGGCACTGGCCGAACAGCAAGGGCTATCGCTAGCCAATTACTTGCTGGAGATCCTGGACAAGGCACCCGAGCAATTGCAGGCGCTTGCCACCCGGCTGGGCTTAAAGGCCATCGAGCCGCCGGATCTCGCCAACCACTGGCGTTTCGACCTCCTGCCACTGCCCCAGGCGCTGGTCCATCAGGTGCTGGTGGTGGACTGGCAAGGTGAACCTTGTCTGGTTTTGGGGGATCCGTTTTCACTGGCCAGCCGTCGCTGGATTCAGTCTTCGAAAACGTTGCAGTCACTGCCACTGGCCATGAGCTTGCCGGGTGCGGTGAAAGAGCAGTTGACCCTCGCCGAAACCAGCCAACGGGTCATGCAACCCTTCGGCGAAGACGACGAAAATGCCCGAGTGATGGAGACCGCCCAGGAAATATCCCTGAGCAGCATCGCCCTTGACGACAATCCGGTGGTGCGTCTGGTCAACTCGATGTTGTTCGATGCCCTGCAAAGTCGCGCCAGCGATATTCACGTCGAAACCACTCCTCAGGGTCTGGAGATCAAGTACCGCATCGACGGCGTGCTGCAAAAGATGGGACAGGCCGCCGGACTGGACATGGCTGAGCAGTCACTGTCGCGGATCAAGGTTTTGTCAGAGCTGGATATCGGCGAACGACGGGTGCCTCAGGACGGTCGTTTCAAGGCCAGAATTCAGGCTCGCGAGGTGGATTTCCGGGTATCGATCATGCCCAGTATCCACGGGGAAGATGCCGTGCTGCGCATCCTCGACAAGTCGCAGCGAGGGGAATCGCTGAGCCTCGATAGCCTGGGGCTGGCCGCCGATACCATCGAGCGTATTCGCACCCTCGCCAGCGAACCCTACGGCATGTTGCTGGTGACGGGACCGACCGGCAGCGGTAAGTCCACCACTCTGTATGCCGCCTTGTCGGAGACCAACACCGGCGAGAAAAAAATCATCACCATCGAGGACCCGGTGGAGTACGAGTTACCGGGAGTGCTGCAAATCCCAGTCAATGACAAAAAGGGTCTGACCTTCGCCCGCGGTCTGCGCTCGATTCTGCGCCATGACCCGGACACGATTCTGGTGGGGGAAATCCGCGACGGCGAGACCGCCGGCATTGCCGTGCAGGCTGCTCTGACCGGGCACTTGGTGATGTCATCGGTGCATGCCAACAGCGCCTTCAGCGTGCTGGAGCGATTTATCTACATGGACGTAGAGCCGGCCAGCTTTGTCGAGGCGCTGAACGGCGTGGTCGCACAACGACTGGTACGACGCATATGCGAAGAATGCGCTGTGGAAGTCGAGCCCGATGCCGAACTGACGCGACTTGCGAAACTCTCGCACCTGCACTTGAAGAAAGGCCGCTACCGGATCGGCAAAGGTTGTGAAGCCTGCCGACATACCGGCTATCGCGGGCGATTGGCCATGGCCGAAGTGTTGGCTGTCACCGACAGCATCAAGGAGGGATTGCTGCAACGCAGTTCGGCGTCTGCCCTGCGGGAGTTGGCGCAGCAATCCGGCCACCTGTTTATCCGCGATATCGCACTGGCGAGCGCTGCCGCCGGTCACACCACACTCAAGGAAATTCACCGTGTCATCTCTCTGTATTGAGCATGTGGTGTTGCTGCACAGCACCGGCGCCACCTGGGCAGCTCGCCCCCGCTGGAAAATGGGACCAGCCTGGCGCAGTCACCAGGACGGCGAGCCCCTGGGTGCTTGCGCCACCCTGCTGGAGCAGGCACCACGAGGACGATTGCGTTATCTGGACCGGGTCACGGTGCTGCTCGGTTTTCCACACGTGCATTACTGGATGCTGCCTTGGCAGGCCGGCCTGTACAGCCAGGCCGATTGGCAAAGTTACGCCCGGGCGAGCTTCAACCAGCAGACCGGCATTGACCCGCTCCCTTGGCAGGTGCAGGTTGCCCACGCTGGCTTCGGTCACAGCTGCCTTGCGGTGGCCATCCCTCTGGACCTTTTGGAAGACTTGCGCACCCTGTTCAAACTCAAAGCCCTGCCCCTGGGAACCTGTGCACCTTTGTTGACGGCAGCCCTGCAGCATTACCGCATACAATTGCCTGGCGATTGTGTATTGGCGGTACCTGAAACCAGCGCCCTCGGTTGCGTCTACATGCAACATGGGGCAATCAGCCAGGTCTGTTTGATACACACCGCTCCCGACAGCCTTTTGAGCGATAACCTGTTCACCGCAAACCTGCTGGTTGAACAACACGCACCCGCATCCTTTGTCGCAACCCCTCGCCCCATTGAGCCTCCAGAACACTGGCTGGGACCACCCCACCCCTGGTTAATGGAGCCGGCACCATGAATCTGCAGAAGCGCTGGCAACGCCTGCGGGCTGCGCGCTCGCCGATGATCGATTTCCTACACCCCGGCACCACCCGCCGTCCTCTCGTGGCATTGCTCTGGCTGATCACCCTGATGGTGATGTTCACGACGTGGGAACACTGGCAACAGATGCAGCATCAGCAGCGACAGACCGACGAACTGGAGCAGCAATTCATCCAGTTGGCCCGACAACAGGAACAACTGATTCAAGCGGCCATCCACCTCTCGCCCGAGCAAAAAGAACAGCTGGTGGTCTTCAGCCAGCAAGCAGTCACGCCTTTCCCGCTGCTCGATGCCTTGGGCCAGGCATGGTCCAGCGACATAGCCCTGACTCATCTGGAGGTGAATACCCAAACCCAACTGTTGAACCTGGAACTGGAAGCTCGGGTACTGAGCGACGCGTTTCGCTTTGTCGAGCGGCTCAAGGACCTGGATGGTGTTCACGTGAGCCTGCAACAAAGCAACCGCAAGACCAACGATCCGGCACGGCCGGTGCTGGTCAAGCTTACCCTTGGCGGCGGGTAGGCCGTGATGAAGCGTCTGACTCGTCAGCTTCCCGGCCTCGCTCAATGGCTACCACGCCTGCGCTGGCAGCTGGTGCACTGGCAGCAGACTCTCGGTTTTTGGGGTGTGCTCGCCCTTGGGGCCATGGCCGGCACACTGGTGATCAAACTGACACTGATTGTCCCGCCCCTTGAGCAGGATGCCCTGCGTCGTCAGGAGCTGCAGACAGCTATCGCCGAACGCCCTCAAGATGTGCAGGTCACTGAGCCGGCAGCGGTAGAAAAGCTACCCAGTGCCCAGGCCTTCGCGACTCGCCTGGAAAAGATCCTGACGCTCATTCAGCAACAGGGTTTCAGTATCGATCAGACCACCCTTTCCTACTCCACGCCGGGCGATAGCGAACTTCAACGCCTGGACATCGAAATCCCTCTGGCCGGCACTTATCCAGCATTACGTCAGGCCTTGGCCGCCGTGGTGCAAGAGCCGGCGGTGCGTATCGAAAACCTCAGGCTGGAGCGCAAGGAGATCGACGCTGCACAACTGACCATCAACCTCAAATTAAGCGTATTGGGGGTGATTGAATGAAAGTGCCACTCTATTTGCGGATCTTGCTGCTGCTCACCCTGTTCGGTTGCGGCTGGTTGTTCTGGGAGGATCAGACCGGCAGTCCCGACACGCCAACATCCCCTGCAGCAGCCGCGCCCGGAGTGACCACCCCTCCTACGTCTGAGCCAAAGACCACACGAGTTGCTGAACCCGGCACCGTGGTGGACGTGTTCCCGATACAAACCTGGCGGCCGCCTCCTGCGCCCTCGGTCGTCAGCAACCCGATACCGACACCGCCACCACTGCCGTTCGTTGTCAGTGCGCAATGGCGCTATCAAAACCAGGCCAAGATCGTCGTGCTCAGAGGCAACGGCAACCATTACACCTTGTGCAACCAATGCACGGTACCAGGCCGGATTCGGCCTGGCGGCATGCTCGACAAAGACTACCGACTGGACAAATTGACTGACACCCGCGTGGTGCTGACGTACTTGCCCATGAAGCACGTCAGCACTTTACACCTGGGTACCTACCCGTGACGGGACAAAGAGAACGCTCATGTCAACGCGCACATTAGTTCATTGCTGCATTGGATTGATCCTGCTGACCGGTTGCGAGACGCAACGCGCCATCGAGCAAAGCGACGAACTGCGCCAGAAAGGACAGATCGTGGATTCGGTAGAACTGCTGCAAGCCGAAGCCAAGGACAATCCCGACGACGTGCGCTTGCGCACCGCCAACTTCAGCAAACTGGAAATACTGGTCGCCCAATACAGCCGCGAGGCCAGTGCCGCGTTGATGCGCGGTGATGACGCCGCGGCCATCGCAGCGATGCAAACAATCCTCAAGTACGACCCCGGCAACCTCGGCGCCCGACAGGAAATCCAGAGCATCCAGATGATGAAGCAACTTCGCCCGCAATTGGCTCGGGCTTTTGCGATCAAAGACAGTAACCCGACTGAAGCCCTCCACCTGGTGCGCCAGATCATCGCGCAAAAACCCAACTATCGTGCGGCCCTGGAGCTGCGCAATGCCCTGACCCGCGAGCTGGTGAGTGCCGACAACCTGAGCCCCGACCTCAGTGAAGCCATGCGCAAACCCGTGAGCCTGGAATTCAGTTCCCAGAGCCTGGCGGCGATCTTCGAGACCATCGCCCGCGTGTCCGGGGTCAACTTCGTCATCGACAAGGACGTGAACCCCAATGCCGCCGCCAGCATGACCGCCACCAAAACCACCCCTGAAGATGCACTCAACCTGCTGCTGGCAACCCAGCAACTGCAGAAGAAAATCCTCAACGCCAACACCATCCTGGTGTACCCCTCACGGCCGGAAAAGGATCGCGAATACCGTGAGCTGGCGGTGCGCACCTTCTACCTGAGCCACAGCGACCCGAAGCTGATCGCCGCCGAAATCAAGCAGTTGCTCAAGCCCAAGGAAGTACTGGTGGATGAACGCCTCAATGCAGTGATTGTGCGCGATGGTCTCGACACGTTGAGCGCTGTCGAAAAGCTGGTGGAAGCCATCGACATCGCCCAGTCGGAAGTGACCATTGATATTCAGGTGCTCGAAGTCAGCCTGGCGGACGAACAGAACCTGGGGATCGCCTACCCGGAAAGCATCGGCCTGTCGGTAGGCAACTTTGCCAACTTGCCTGAAGGTCTCGCCGGCACGCCCATCAGCGCATTGCGGGGGATCAATGGCGATAACATTTTGCTGGACACCGGGAGTACTTCAGCACGAATCAACCTGCTACAACGCAGCGGTAACACCGTGACGCTGGCCAACCCAAGGGTTCGGGTGAAAAACCGCGAGAAGGCTCAGGTCAATATCGGTGACAAGATCCCCGTCATCACTACCACTACCGCCAACCAGATCAGTACCTCGTCAGTGAGCTATCAGGACGTGGGTCTGAAAATCGAAGTGCAGCCCAATATCAGCCTGGCCGACGAAATCAGTCTCGATCTGTTTGTAGAAATGAGCCACATCACCAAACGTATCCCTGGCTCGGAAAATGTTCCGGCCACCTTTGAGCTGGGATCTCGTTCCACCAAGACCATGCTGACGGCACGCAACAATGAAACCCAGGTGGTCTCAGGGCTGATCCGCACGGCAGACATTGATGAGGGGTCTGGCTTGCCATGGCTGAGCAATATCCCCTGGCTGGGCAAAACCTTGTTCGGTACCAACCTGGGCACCCAGCAGAAGACGGAAATCATCCTGCTGCTCACACCCCGAATCGAACGTAATCTGGATCTGCCGATCGCCCAGGTCAGCACCTTCCACAGTGGCACCGAGGCGCGCAGTTCCACTGAAGGGATGATCCTGCGTGATACGAGCAGTAGCCTCACACTCAAATCCAGTGGCGGCTCCAGCTCCCTGAGTGCACCGCTGCCACCACCGATGCAGCAACCGGATGCCACCTGGCAGCCGTTGCCCCCACCGGTAGAACAGCAAGCGGCACCGCCGACGGTGCCGTCGGCAGCCGCTCCCGCGGCTCCTGGTCCGAATACACCCTGAATCGAATGCGGGAGCGGGTTTGCTCGCCCCCACATTAGATTTGCACGGGTGATCCGTCAGCGAACCACACCTTCCTCAATCAGCAACTTCAAAATCGCCTCGGCGCCGGCCTGGGCCGTCACGCCTTTGAGCACCTGCCCGCCTCCACCACTGGCCTTGGCCGTCGCGGCTTTCATGCGGTCGGCGCCGCTCTTGGCCTTGATCACTTTCAACCGTTTGGGCCGTGGCTTGGCCGGTTGCAGGCTGGCGACCGCGAGCAGTTCATCATCGATGACTTCAACGTCCTGCGCTTGCAGCAGGCCGCGTCGGGCCGGGCCATACGCGCTCTGGCGAGGCTTGGGCGCGGCGTTGTCCACCGTTGCCAGAAACGGCAGGCGCACCTTCAGCCGACGACGTTGACCGCGCGGCAAGGCTTGCAGCACCAGCGCCGAACCGCCATCGATGGACTCGACCTGTGCCAGCCCCACCACCAACGGCCAGCCCAGACTTTCAGCCAACAGGAAGGGCAACATCCCAGAGCCTTCACCGGTTTCCGCCTGGCTGCCGGTCAACACTACCTGAGCACCGGCATCGCGCAGATACTCGGTCAATGCCGGCAGCGCATCGGCACCCTCGGGTTGCTCAAGCACATGCAACTGTTCCAGGCCCATGCCCAGGTAAGCGCGCAGCGCAGGCTCGGCGATGTCGCCAGCATGCAGCACCTGCAAGTTATCCCCAGCCAGTTGCAGGCCCAGTTCCACCGCCCGCGCATCCTGTTCCGCGCGACGCGGCCGACCGGACGTCGGGTGGGCGCCGATGGACACCAGGCTGATGATTTTCGTGCTCATAACCCTTTCCTTCCCTTAAGCCGCATCGCGCTTGGCGTCGTTGCGGTAAGCCTCTACCGCTTCGATCAAGGCTTGAAGAATCTCCGCACTCTCGCCGATCACCGAGAGGTCGGCACGCTTGATCATGTCGCAGCCAGGGTCGAGGTTGATCGCCACCACCTTGTCACAGGCACCGATGCCCTGCAGGTGCTGGATCGCCCCGGAAATCCCCACGGCCACATAGACCCGTGCAGTCACCCAGGTACCGGACGCCCCAACCTGACGATCGCGGGCCATGAAGCCATCGTCCACCGCCACCCGCGATGCGCCTTCGGTCGCGCCGAGGGCTTCGGCGGTCCTGTGGAAAAGTCCCCAGTCCTTGACCCCGTTGCCGCCGGAGAAAATGAACTCGGCCTCGGCCATCGGAATCGCTGCCGGGTCCACCGCCACCGCGCCCAGATCTTCGATCCGCGACAGGCTGCGCGCCACGGTTGTGGATAACTCCACTGGCAATGCTTCATGACGGGTTTCACTGACCGGTTCGGCGCACTCGGCAGCCGCCAGAATCAAGCGCGCCAACGGACGGGCAAGGTCTTGCAGACCGGCACCGGCGCGGCCGATGCACTCCTGATCCTTGACCTGCCAGACCCGTGTGGCCGGGCGTTCGCCCAGGGCGGCGGCAAAGCGCCGACCCAGTTCCCCGCCACCGGTGCGGCTGTCCGGCAACAACCAGTGACGCGGGCTGAACTGGTTATCCACAGCCCGCAAGCCCTGGACCCGTTGCTCCGGTGCATAACCGTTAAATGCTTCGCCTTCCAGCACCAGCAGGCGGTCGACGCCCGCCGTGGCAAAAGCGCTTTCCTTGTGCTCGCCGAACACCACGGCCAGCACCGCGCCGTCCTTGCCGGCCAGTTGATGGGCCAGGCCGAGCAGATCGCGGTCATGACTGCTCAAGCGGCCACCGACCATGTCCGGCACCACGCTGATGTAAAACGCCGGTGCGGCCACCTGATGCAATGGCAATTGCACTTCAACTGCGGCTGAACGTTTAGTCGTCCCGCCCTGCTGGGCACCGCTGCGGTCGATGCGCTTGATGCCATTGGGACCGATAAAGCCAATGCCATGGGGATTCTTGCGGATGACACCGTTAGGTCCCATCCAGCTGTGTTGCGCCGGTTGCATCGCCGCGTGCAATGGATGCAGACGGTTGCGGGCGATCCATTCGGCCCGCGGGTCGCGGCGGATAATGTCGCTCATCAGTGGGCCTCCGCAGGTTCGCGCTTGACAGGTGTCTTGGCGGGCGCGGCGTCGTCGAGCAACGCGTCGGCCACCAGTTCGGCGATGTCCTTGATCAGCGGCCGGGGTTCGACCACGCCTTCGAGCATCGCGGTGCACTGTGGACAACCTACGGCCACCAGTTCGGCGCCGGTTTCGCGGATGTCTTCCATGCGCATGTCAGGAATGCGTTGCTTGCCCGGAATGTCGGTGATCGGCGCACCGCCGCCACCGCCGCAGCAGCGGGAGCGGAAACCGGAGCGTTGCATCTCTTTCACTTCGATCCCGAGGGCACGCAACACCTGGCGCGGCGCCTCGTATTCGCCGTTGTAGCGGCCGAGATAGCACGGGTCGTGGTAGGTCACGCTGTCGCCTTTGTGCTGGCCAAGATTGAGCGCGCCAGCATCGATGATTTCCGCCATGTAGGTGCTGTGGTGCTGCACCAGGTAGTTGCCGTCGAAGGCGCCATATTCGTTCTTCAGCACATGGAAACTGTGCGGATCGCAGGTGACGATGCGGTTGAAGCTGTACTTGGCCAGGGTCTGGATGTTGCGCTTGGCCAGCAATTGGAACGTTGCTTCATCGCCCAGGCGTCGGGCCACGTCACCACTGTCGCGTTCTTCAAGGCCGAGTACCGCGAAATCGATTTTCGCCGCCTTCAGCACTTTGACGAAAGCCCGCAGGGTGCGCTGGTTGCGCATGTCGAAGGCGCCGTCGCCGACCCAGAACAGCACGTCGGTGGATTTCTTTTCGCTGAGCAGGTTGAGGTTCAAGTCTGCCGCCCAGTTCATCCGCCCGCCCGGCGCAAAGCCGCCCGGGTTGTCGGTGGCGATCAGGTTTTCCAGGACTTCGGCGCCCTTGTTCGGAGTCGCGCCTTTTTCCAGTGTCAGGTGACGGCGCATGTCGACGATGGCATCGACGTGCTCGATCATCATCGGGCACTCCTCGACGCAGGCGCGGCAAGTTGTGCACGACCACAGGGTCTCGGCGTCCACCAGACCGTTGACGATCGGTTGATGCGGATTGCCGGCGTGCTCGCCAATCGCTTTGCCGGGATATGGGCTGCCAGCGAATTTTGCATCGGTGCCACCGGCCAGGCCGACGACCATGTCCTGAATCAGTTTTTTCGGGTTCAGCGGCTGGCCGGCGGCGAAGGCCGGGCACGCTGCTTCGCATTTACCGCACTGCACGCAGGCGTCGAAGCCGAGCAATTGGTTCCAGGTGAAATCCTTGGGTTTTTCCACGCCCAATGGCGCACTCAGGTCGCTAAGATCCAGCGGCTTCAAACCGGTGGAACGGCCGCCGCCAAAACGTTCGGCACGGCGGTGCCAGGCCAGGTGCAGGGCGCCGGCAAAGGCGTGCTTCATCGGCCCGCCCCAGGTCATGCCGAAGAACAGCTCCGACACACCCCACAACACGCCAACCCCGAGAATCGCTGCCAACAGCCAGCCGCCGAAATTCTCCGGCAGAATGCCCGCCACTGGCAGGGTCACCAGGAAGAACGAGGCCGAGAATGCCAGCAGGCTTTTCGGCAGGCGCATCCACGGGCCTTTCGACAGGCGCGCCGGCGGATTGCGCCGACGCAGGTAAACGAAGATCGCGCCGACGAACATGACCGCCGTCATCAGCAGCAGCGCATAGCCGAGGAAACGGTTATGCAGGCCGAAACCGTGCACCAGAATCGCCAGTACGATGGACGCCACCGCACCGCCGGCCGTGGCGACGTGGGTGTTGGCGATGTATTTGTCCCGCGCCACCACATGGTGCAAGTCGACCATGTAGCGCTTGGGCATGGCGAACAGTCCACCGATCAGGTCGACTTTCGAAGCCCGGCCCCGGCGCCACATGGCCACCCGCCGCAACGCGCCCAGGACACCAAGGCCCAGGGCTGCGAACAACAGGATTGGAAGAAGGGTGTTCAACATTGTGAAGCTCCCAAAGACCGCAGGGTCTTGCAGGCCAAACTACCTGGATGCCTTGCCCGATTCCTTGTAGGAGCGAGCTTGCTCGCGAAAAACCTGAGAACGTCGCGCTAAGTCAGACTCCCCGCGTCATCGTTCACGTCCATCGCGAGCAAGCTCGCTCCTACAAGGGTTATCAACAAGCTCTTAGAAATCCTTGCACAACCGCAGCGCGTCATAGATCGCCGCGTGCACGTTACGCTGGGCCACGCAGTCGCCGATGCGGAACAGCAGGTAGCCGTCGCCGCTCTGTTCCAGGCAAGGTTGCGGCTTGATCGCGAACAAGGCTTCGACGTCGATCTGGCCTTTGTTGCGTGAGCCTTCCTTCAGCGCGTAGTAGATTTCTTCGTCCGGACGCACGCCGTTTTCCACGACCACCTGGTCAACCACCCGCTCCTCTTTGGCGCCGGTGTATTCGTTTTCCAGTACCGCCACCAGCTTGTCGCCTTCGCGGTAGACCTTCTCCAGCATCATGTCGCCGGTCATGATCACTTCTTTCGGGTACATGCTGCGGTAGTAAGTCGGGAACGATGTACCCCCGATGGCCACGCCCGGCTTGATGTCGTCGGTAACGATCTCGACCTGGCTGCCCTTGTCGGCGATGAAGTCGGCGGTCGACATGCCGGTGAATTCGCAAATGGTGTCGTAGACCAGCACGTTCTTGCCCGGTGCAACCTTGCCGTCGAGGATGTCCCAGCTGCTGACCACCAGGCCTTCAGCGGCGCCCCAGTGTTCGTTCTGCTCGATGAACGGATGACCGCCGACGGCCAACACCACCACGTCAGGACGCAGGTCCATGATGGTTGGCGCGTCAGCCGCGGTACCCAGGCGCAGGTCGACTTTCAACCGCGCCAGTTCCAACTGATACCAGCGGGTGATACCGGCGATCTGGTCCCGTTGCGGGGCTTTCGATGCAGTGGTGATCTGCCCGCCGATGTATTCCTTTTTCTCGAACAGGGTCACGTCGTGGCCACGCTCGGCGGCCACGCGGGCGGCCTCCATCCCGGCAGGACCGGCGCCGACCACCACCACCTTGCGTTTCACGCCAGTGGTTTTTTCGATGATGTGCGGCAGGCCCATGTATTCACGAGAAGTCGCGGCGTTCTGAATGCACAGCACATCCAGGCCCTGGTACTGACGGTCGATGCAGTAGTTGGCACCGACGCATTGTTTGATCTGGTCGATCTGGCCCATCTTGATCTTGGCGATCAGGTGCGGGTCAGCGATGTGCGCGCGGGTCATGCCGACCATGTCGACGTAACCGCCTTCCAGGATACGCGTGGCCTGGTTCGGGTCCTTGATGTTCTGCGCGTGCAGCACCGGAACCTTGACCACTTCCTTGATGCCGGCAGCCAGATGCAGGAACGGTTCCGGCGGATAACTCATGTTCGGAATCACGTTGGCCAGAGTGTTGTGGGTGTCGCAACCCGAACCCACGACGCCGATGAAGTCGAGCATGCCGGTGTCGTCGTAATACTTGGCGATCTGCTTCATGTCTTCGTGGGACAGGCCATCGGGGTGGAACTCGTCACCACAGATGCGCATGCCCACGCAGAAATCGTCACCGACCTCGGCGCGTACGGCTTTCAAGACTTCCAGACCGAACTTCATCCGGCCTTCGAAGGTGCCGCCCCATTCGTCGGTACGCTTGTTGACCCGCGGGCTCCAGAACTGGTCGATCATGTGCTGGTGCACCGCCGACAGTTCGACACCGTCCAGGCCACCGGCCTTGGCGCGGCGCGCCGCTTGAGCGTAGTTACCGATCACCCGCCAGATCTCTTCCGGCTCGATGGTTTTGCAAGTGGCACGGTGCACCGGCTCGCGCACACCCGACGGCGACATCAGCGTCGGCCAGTTGAAGCCGTCCCAACGCGAGCGACGGCCCATGTGGGTAATCTGGATCATGATCTTGGCGCCGTGCTTATGCATGGCATCGGCCAGATTCTGGAAGTGCGGAATGATGCGGTCGGTGGACAGGTTCACCGAACTCCACCATTCCTGCGGGCTGTCGATGGCCACGACGGACGAACCGCCACAAATCGCCAGGCCGATCCCGCCCTTGGCTTTCTCTTCGTAGTACTTGACGTACCGATCGGTGGTCATGCCGCCGTCGGTGGCATAAACCTCGGCGTGCGCGGTGCTGAGCACGCGGTTACGGATGGTCAGTTTGCCGATCTGGATCGGCTGGAACATTGCTTCGAAAGCCATGGCGGGTTCCTCGACTTACAACGGCTTGACGATGAACAAGCCGTCTTCGTGGCCCTCTTCGGAGCCACCGTAGACTTGCTCGGCCACGGTGCGGATCTTGCTGCCGCGAGCGGCGAGGATCTGGTCCATCGCGCCGGCAAACCAGCCAGTGAACATGTAGTCGACCTTGCGCCCGACCTTGCCGTACACGTAGACGAACGCCGAGTGTTCGAGCTTGACGCTGGCGGTACCTTTATCGAGGTCGATGTCCTGGATCTTGAACAGGCCCCAGCCGCGCTGCGACAGGCGCTTCATGTAGTGCTCGAACACCGCGACACCTTCCAGGCCATGGCATTCGGCTTCTTTTTCACACCAGTGCCAGGCGGACTTGTAACCGGCCTTGTAGAGGATTTCGGCATAGGCTTCAGCGCCCAGCACTTCCTCGATGCCCATGTGGTTGTTGACGAAGAAATGCCGTGGCACGTACAGCATCGGCAGGGCGTCGGACGTCCAGACACCGGTCTCGCTGTCGACTTCGATTGGCAATTGCGGGGCGATCTTGGCCATGGAAACTTAACTCCAGAAAAATTTTGGTGTTGCCCCCGGCGCGGGCGGCCGGGGGAAAGGATTCAGAGGTGCAGTGGCTTACTCGCCCCAGACGTCCTTGAGGACGCTTACCCAGTTTTCGCCCATGATCTTGCGCACCACTCGCTCGGAGTGGCCGCGCTTGAGCAGGGTTTCGGTCAGGTTCGGGAACTCGCCCACGGTGCGGATGCCCAGCGGGTTGATGATCTTGCCGAAGCTGGTCAGGCGGCGGGCGTAGCCCTTGTCGTGGGTCAGGTATTCGAAGAAGTCCTGGCCATGGCCCTGGGTGAAGTCGGTGCCGATGCCGATGGCGTCTTCGCCGACGATGTTCATCACGTACTCGATGGCTTCGGCGTAGTCGTCGATGGTCGAGTCGATACCCTTGGCGAGGAATGGCGCGAACATGGTGACGCCGACAAAGCCGCCGTGGTCGGCAATGAACTTGAGTTCTTCATCGGACTTGTTGCGCGGGTGCTCCTTGAGCCCCGACGGCAGGCAGTGGGAGTAGCAGACCGGCTTTTTCGACTCGAGGATGACCTCTTCGGAAGTCTTGGAGCCGACGTGGGACAAGTCGCACATCACGCCAACGCGGTTCATCTCGGCGACGATTTCGCGACCAAAGCCCGACAGGCCGCCATCACGCTCGTAGCAACCGGTGCCCACCAGGTTCTGGGTGTTGTAGCACATCTGCACGATGCCCACGCCGAGCTGCTTGAACACCTCGACATAGCCGATCTGGTCTTCATAGGCATGGGCATTCTGGAAGCCGAAGAGGATGCCGGTCTTGCCCTGCTCCTTGGCCTTGCGGATGTCGGCAGTGGTACGCACCGGCATCACCAGGTCGCTGTTCTCGCGGATCAGCTTCTGGCTCGCGGCAATGTTGTTGACGGTGGCCTGAAAGCCCTCCCACACCGACACGGTGCAGTTGGCTGCGGTCAAACCGCCCTTGCGCATGTCTTCGAACAGTTCACGGTTCCACTTGGCAATAATCAGCCCGTCGATAACGATGCTGTCGGCGTGCAATTCGGCTGGGCTCATCAGGCTGTCCCCTTATTAGCGATTCATGCGCCGAATCGTCTGCCGGCGCTTTGGGGCCAGCATATGCCTCGGTGCCTCGGCGACCGGGTGCAAAAACGACAGAGGGTTTGCCGAAAGCGTCAATCCGCGACAAAGGGTCGTCGCCAGGCACAATCAGCGACCTGTTCAAGGCCCTCGGCTTGGGCCAGAATTCGCTGCATCACTGGAATAGAGCGGCGACCTGAATGAAATCCATCCTTCTGGCTTTGGCACTGATTGCGACCGGCGTACACGCAGCGGAGGAGTCCGACGACAACCCGTGCGATAAAGTCGAAAACGACGTCCAGACCCTCGAGTGCTCGGCCTTCAGCAAAACCACCGCCGAAGACCTGCTCAAGGAAAACCTCCAGGGCCTGAGCGACCGCATGCAGTCGCAATACGGCAAAAACCCGTCGCAACTGGCCGACATCACCGCCAAGCTCAAGGCTGCCCAACAGCAATGGCTGAAGACCCGGGATGCCGACTGCGCCGTCGAAGCCTTCCCGGCCACCGGTGGCAGCAAGGCGTTCACCATTGCCCAGAACGACTGCATTGCGCGGATGAGTGATGAACGGTCGGAGTTTTTGGAGTCGATTGGGCAGGAATAGTCCTGAATATTCCGGTGAAAGCTGGAACTGCGTCCAGCTTTCAACAGCACTTACCCTTCTTCCTACAACACGTTCTGACCTTGCCTACACGCATTGCCTGGAAGCCCCAATCTGTGGGCTTTTCACGCAACATGCTGACAATCGTTGTTGATTGTGCACATGAAAAATATAAGTAAATATTCGCAAATCTTATAAAAGACTTATATTCTTCAATGAACAGCATCCACTGGACTCGAAAGGCCGTTAAGCAACTCTTGAGATTGCATTCCGCTCACCAGATTCAGGTTCGTGATGCCATCACGGCGCTGGCAGACATGCCCGATGTAGGCAACGTCAAAGCACTGGTCGGTCATGACTACGCTTATCGGCTGCGTGTCGGTAATTACCGGGTTATGTTCGACTGGGATGGCGCGATCAAAGTGGTCAGTATTCAAGAGGTTAAAAAACGCGATGAACGCACCTACTGACATCCAAATCATCAACGACGCCGAAGGCAATCCAGCCTTTGTTGTCATTCCCTATGCGCAATACGTGGCACAGAAAATTGAGCCCGATTTGATCCCTCACGAGGTGGTGAGCCGCATTGTCGATGGCGCTACCCCAATCCGCGCCTGGCGCGAACACTTGAACCTTACCCAGGACGAAGTGGCCAAACGAATGAGCATATCCCAGCCGGCATTTGCCCAACAGGAAACCGTCGCCAAGCCTCGCAAGGCCACCCGCGAAAAGATCGCCGCGGCGTTTGGTATCACCGCCACTCAACTTGAGCTGTAAGCTGCACGCTTCAGCCAGTAAAGGGATTCAACATGAAAGTCTGCGGCATCGAAATCAAAGGCAGCGAAGCGATCATCGCCGTGGCCACGATGGACGGTCAGGCGCTGAGCCATGTCGCGCTCCCCACCAAGAAAATTGCCCTGGACGATGACGACGAAGCCGCCAACGTCAAAGTGTTCGCCGCTCAGGTCGCCTCCTTTGTGCGGGAAAACTCCATCGACCGTATCGCAATCAAGAAGCGCAGCAAAAAAGGCGAATTCGCCGGTGGGCCGACCACGTTCAAGATCGAAGGGGTTTTCCAGTTGCTGGAGAATTGCGAAGTGACCCTGCTGTCCCCGCAGACCATCAATGCCCAGGCCAAAAAGCATGATTTCGACCTGCCGGGGACCCTGAACAAGTATCAGCATGAGGCTTACAAGGCGGCTTGTTCGGCATTGTTGAAGAAGTGAGGCTTTCTACCTGTCAAAACCGAACACTGTGGGAGCAACTGTCTTCCCCCTGCCACTCGTCACCGCCACTCGGTGCCGTCCCGCAACATGGCATTCAGCCTGATCAGTAGGATCCGCATGCAGGCGATGAGCGCGACTTTCGCGCTCTTGCCTCGCTCCCGAAGAGCGTCATAACGTGCCTTGAAGTCTGGCTGATGACGGATCACGACCCAGCAAGACAGGTAAAGCGCACGTCTGACGCGGGCTCTGCCTCCGTAGATTTGACGTTTTCCGCTGTGATTGCCACTGTCGTCGTTGTACGGCGCAATTCCCGCCAAGGCCGCCACTTCACGACGATCAAGCGCTCCCAATTCGGGCAGATAAACCAGCAAGCTGGCTGTGGCCACCGTACCGATGCCTTTAACGGAAATGAGTCGCTCGGCTTTTTCGGCATCCAGCTCATGCATGCTCTGATGGATGGTTTTATCGAGCTGCTTGATCTGCACTTGCAGGTAGTGAACAAGACCTTTGATCGCCACGGTAACAGCGGGTAGTTGAACTTGCTGAAGCCGGCGCTTGTTGTCGTCTCGTTGCTGAACAAACTGCTCGCGCAACTGGATCAGCTCGCGCAGCGCTTCACGTTCCGGCGAAATGATCTTGTCGCGGGATGCATGCAGCACTTCAGCGAAGTCCGCCAGCACGGCCGCGTCGATGGGGTCGGTCTTGGCATTCTTGCCCATGGCCACGGCGAAGGCTCTGGCCCGGCGGGGATTGATTCTAAGCACTTTGAAGTTGGCGCCTTGCAGCGCCGCCATGACCTTGCATTCGTACCCACCGGTGGCCTCCAGCAGAACCCGGTCAACCTCGTACTGGCTCAGGCGCTCAATCAGCTCAACAAAGCCTTCTGACGTATTGGGAAGGTCAAAACCTTCACCTTGAGGTTGAACCCATACAACCAGGTTTGATTTGGAGATATCGATGCCGACCCAGGAAATCATGGCAAAACCCTCTTACACTCAGGAGTGAGAGTGCTCTGGCTTTGCCCACGCTTGTGATTCGAGTGGCGCTCGTCCAACTGTTCGGGCTTATGGGCCAGAGTGGAAAGGTGGATGGCAGCTTGGCTCCCACACGTGCTTTTAGCACCGCGGACTCACAGCTTGCCATTCACCTCTCTCACCCCAGAGTTTATCCCTAGATCTAGACACAAGCGGGCTTGCCCGCGAAAGCGGTGTACCTGTCAATATCAATATTGAAAGTGCCGGCCTCATCGCGGGCAAGCCCGCTCCCACAGGTTTCTCGGGTGTTTATGCCTGCGCGGTACGCCGGTCTTCCCGCGGGCACCGTTCATATTTCGCCCGATAACTGCGGGTGAAATACGACGGCGATTCAAACCCGCAGGCAATGCTCACCTCCAGCACGCTCATGTCTGTCTGCCGCAATAACTGCCGCGCTTTTTCCAGCCGTAACCGCAGATAGAAATTGCTCGGCGTGTCGTTCAGGTGCAACCGAAACAACCGTTCCAGCTGCCGACGCGTCACCTTGATCGATTCTGCCAGTTCCAGTGTGCTCAGGGGTGGTTCGCTGTGTTGCTCCATCTCGCCAATCACATGCACCAGCTTCTTGTTGCTGATGCCGTAGCGCGTGGCGACTTCCATGCGTTGGTGATCTTTGCGCGGGCGGATGCGGCCGAGCACGAATTGCTCGCTGACCTGGATCGCCAGATCGGGACCGTGGGCCTGGGCGATCAGATCCAGCATCAGATCAATGGAAGCGGTGCCACCGGCGGAGGTGATGCGCCGGCGGTCGATCTCGAACAGCTCCTGGGTGACGCTGAGCTGTGGATAAGACTCCTTGAAGGCGTCGATGGCCTCCCAGTGCAGGGTCAGGCGATGGCCTTCGAGCAAACCCGCCTCGGCGAGGATGAAACTGCCAGTGTCTATGGCACCGAGGGTCACGCCTTCGTTGTCCAGTCGGCGCAACCAATGCTCAAGTGCCGGGGTCGCGAATTTCAGAGGTTCGAAGCCGGCGACCACCAACAAGGTCGCGCCTTTCTTCAGCGGCTCCAGCGCCGCATCGGCGTTGACCGACATACCGTTACTGGCCAGCACTGCCCCGCCATCGGCGCTCAGCACATGCCAGCGATAGAGTTCGCCGCGAAAGCGATTGGCGACCCGCAACGGCTCGATGGCCGAGATAAATCCGATGGCCGAGAAACCCGGCATCAACAAGAAGTAGAAATCCTGGGACATGGAGCGCACTCGCTTAGCAGGTAACAGGAGGCCAGGTAACGAGAGGGCGGGCAGCGTAGGGATGTTGATACGCCAGTTGCTGGCGGCTTTCAAGAGCACAGGTCGCTGCAGTGCAAGAGCTGGTCGCCGCAGTGCGCTTTCATCGGTGCTTTGCTGCGTAACTTGGCATCACCGGCGCATCAGACACCGGAACTCACAATAAACGAACTGCCGAGGAACCTGAGAATGAAACGACTGATCAGCAGCTGTGTTCTTGCACTCAGTGGTACCGCGTTACTGAGCGCCAGTGTCATGGCCGCCGAACCCGCCGCATGCCAGAACGTGCGCATGGGTGTAGTGAACTGGACCGACGTGATCGCCACCAGTGCCATGACCCAGGTATTGCTCGATGGCCTCGGCTACAGCACCAAACAAACCAGCGCCTCCCAGCAAATCATCTTCGCCGGGATCCGCGACCAACGTCTGGACCTGTTCCTCGGCTACTGGAACCCGCTGATGACCCAGACCATCACCCCCTTCGTCGATGCCAAGCAGGTCAAGGTGCTTGAAGCACCAAGCCTGCAAGACGCCCGCGCGACCCTCGCCGTGCCCACCTACCTCGCCGACAAGGGCCTGAAAACCTTCGCTGACATCGCCAAATTCGAAAAAGAACTGGGCGGCAAGATCTACGGCATCGAGCCCGGCTCGGGCGCCAACACCCAGATCAAGGCGATGATCTCCAAGAACCAGTTCGGCCTCGGCAAGTTCCAGCTGGTCGAGTCCAGCGAAGCCGGCATGCTCGCCGCGGTGGATCGCGCCGTGCGTCGCAACGAAGCCGTGGTGTTCTTCGGCTGGGCGCCGCACCCGATGAACGTCAACGTGAAAATGACCTACCTCACCGGAAGCGACGACGCCCTCGGCCCGAACGAAGGCAAGGCCACCGTGTGGACCGTCACCGCACCGACTTACGCCGAGCAGTGCCCGAACATCGGTCGCCTGCTGAGCAACCTGACGTTCACCGCCGAAGACGAGAGCCGGATGATGCAGCCACTTCTGGATCACAAGGACGCTTTCGAGTCGGCCAAACAATGGCTCAAGGATCACCCGCAGGACAAAAAACGCTGGCTTGAAGGCGTCACCACCTTCGATGGCAAACCAGCCGCTGAAAACCTGCAACTGACCAGTAAGTAAACCCTAACCCACCACCGTCTCGCAGCCCCAAGGGGCTGCGAACGGGACCACCACGCCTGGCCAAAACCAAAAACTCGCCTGTAAGGAACCGCCCAATGAACCACGACGTCATCATCACCTGCGCACTCACCGGTGCTGGCGACACGACCAGCAAGAGCCCACACGTGCCGGTCACCCCAAAACAGATCGCGGCTGCCGCCGTGGAAGCCGCCAAGGCCGGTGCCACCGTGGTTCACTGCCATGTGCGCGACCCGCAAACCGGCAAGTTCAGCCGTGATGTGGCGCTGTACCGCGAGGTGATGGAGCGTATCCGCGAAGCGGACGTGGACATCATCGTCAACCTCACTGCCGGCATGGGCGGCGACCTGGAAATCGGTGCCGGCGAAAATCCGATGGAGTTCGGCCCGAACACCGATCTGGTCGGCCCGCTGACCCGTCTGGCCCACGTCGAGGAACTGCTGCCGGAAATCTGCACCCTCGATTGCGGCACCCTGAACTTCGGTGACGGCGACACCATTTACGTCTCCACCCCGGCCCAGCTGCGCGCTGGTGCCAAACGCATTCAAGAGCTGGGCGTGAAGGCCGAGCTGGAAATCTTCGACACCGGCCACCTGTGGTTCGCCAAGCAGATGATCAAGGAAGGCCTGCTCGACAACCCATTGTTCCAGCTGTGCCTGGGCATCCCGTGGGGCGCGCCGGCGGACACCACCACCATGAAGGCCATGGTCGACAACCTGCCCGCCGACGCGGTCTGGGCCGGCTTCGGTATCGGTCGCATGCAGATGCCGATGGCGGCGCAAGCGGTGTTGCTCGGTGGCAACGTGCGGGTCGGGCTGGAAGACAACCTGTGGCTGGACAAGGGCGTGCTGGCGACCAACGGCCAACTGGTCGAACGCGCCACGGAAATCCTCAGCCGCCTCGGCGCCCGCGTGCTGACCCCGGCTGAAGGCCGGGCAAAAATGGGCCTGACCAAGCGCGGTTAATTCAAAACAACTTTCCCCCTGTGGGAGCGAGCCTGCCCGCGAAGGCGGCAAGACTGACGCAAGAGATCTGTCGGATGTACCGGCCTCTTCGCGAGCAGGCTCGCTCCCACAGTTTTTTTCGAGCCAAATTCAGGAAGTCACCATGACCTTCATCACCGAAATCAAAACCTTCGCCGCCCTGGGCAGCGGCGTCATCGGCAGCGGCTGGGTGTCCCGCGCCCTCGCCCATGGCCTGAACGTAGTGGCCTGGGACCCGGCACCAGGCGCTGAAGCAGCCCTGCGCAAACGCGTCGCAAACGCTTGGGGTGCACTGGAGAAACAAGGCCTGGCGCCGGGTGCATCGCAGGATCGCCTGCGTTTTGTCGCGACCATCGAAGAATGCGTTCGCGATGCCGATTTCATCCAGGAAAGTGCCCCGGAACGGCTGGAGCTGAAACTGGACCTGCACAGCAAAATCAGCGCGGCAGCCAAGCCCAATGCGTTGATCGGCTCCAGCACCTCCGGCCTGTTGCCGAGCGAGTTCTACGAGAGTGCCACGCACCCGGAGCGTTGCGTGGTCGGTCACCCGTTCAACCCGGTTTATCTGCTGCCGCTGGTCGAAGTGGTCGGCGGTAAAAACACCGCGCCCGAAGCCGTGCAAGCGGCGATGAAAGTCTATGAATCCCTGGGGATGCGCCCGTTGCACGTGCGCAAGGAAGTGCCGGGGTTCATCGCCGACCGCCTGCTCGAAGCGCTGTGGCGTGAGGCCCTGCACCTGGTCAACGACGGTGTGGCGACTACCGGTGAAATCGACGATGCAATCCGCTTCGGCGCGGGCCTGCGCTGGTCGTTCATGGGCACCTTCCTGACCTACACCCTGGCCGGTGGTGATGCCGGTATGCGTCACTTCATGGCGCAGTTCGGCCCGGCGTTGCAGTTGCCGTGGACCTACCTGCCGGCGCCGGAACTGACCGACAAACTGATCGACGACGTGGTCGATGGCACCAGCGATCAACTAGGTAAACACAGCATTTCAGCGCTGGAGCGCTATCGTGATGACTGCTTGCTGGCAGTGCTGGAGGCGGTGAAGACCACCAAAGAGAAACATGGGATGGCCTTCAGCGAGTAGACCACCCATTGTGTAGGAGCTGGCTTGCCAGCGATGAGGCCGGAACATCCGTCACCTCTGCAGCGCTGCAAACAATGCTATCGCCGGCAAGCCGGCTCCTACAGGACGCAATCATTTTCGGATGTGATGACATGCCCACCCTCACCACCTACCAAACCACCATCATCCCCGACTGGGTCGACTACAACGGCCACCTGCGCGACGCCTTCTACCTGCTGATTTTCAGCTACGCCACCGACGCCCTGATGGATCGCCTGGGCCTGGACAGCAACAGCCGCGAAGCCAGCGGCAACTCGTTGTTCACCCTCGAACTGCACCTCAACTACCTGCACGAAGTGAAGCTCGACGCCCAAGTCGAAGTGCACACCCAAATCATTGCCCACGACAGCAAACGCCTGCACCTCTATCACAGCCTGCATCGGGTCGGTGATGCCCAGGAG
Source organism: Pseudomonas laurylsulfatiphila (assembly GCF_002934665.1). Classification (GTDB taxonomy): domain Bacteria; phylum Pseudomonadota; class Gammaproteobacteria; order Pseudomonadales; family Pseudomonadaceae; genus Aquipseudomonas; species Aquipseudomonas laurylsulfatiphila. Next base: position 169,390 of record NZ_NIRS01000005.1, read on the forward strand.
CTTGCAGGCAACGAACAGATGCTGCTGCACGTGGATCTCGCCGGACCGCGCTCGGCCCCGTTCAGCGAACAGTCCTTGAATCGGCTGCAAGCCATCGTCGCCGAACAGGCGGACCTGCCAACGCCCGGGTACATTGGCCGAGTGATCGCATTACCCCCAAAAAAATAATAAGGAGATCGCCATGAACACTGCCGCTGCATTTGCCGACTTTCGTACCTATCCGTTGATCAGCGCACTGACTGGCGTGCAGACACTGGCGGACCGGATTCTGGTGAAGTGGGCCGACGATCGCGTCAGCCCTTTCCACCATCAATGGCTGCGGGATAACTGCCCGTGCCCGCAGTGCGTCTACACCGTGACCCGCGAGCAAGTGCTGGAAATCGTCGATGTGGCTCAAGACCTGATGCCTGACGCCGTACACCTCGACACCGATGGTTGCCTGTCGGTGGATTGGCAGGATGGCCACGCCAGCCGCTTCGATCCCGGCTGGCTGCGCGCCCACGCCTATGACGATGAATCCCGCGCCGAACGCCTGGCACGCAAGCCGAAAGCCAGGCTCTGGCACAGTGATTTGCAGTTGCCGGTGTTCGAATATCAAGCCCTGATGAACGACCCACAGGCGTTGCTGCAATGGCTGCTGGCGGTTCGCGATGTCGGCCTGACCCAGGTTCGTGGCGTGCCCACCGAGCCCGGCTCTCTGAAGCTGATCGCGCAACGGATTTCCTTCATCCGCGAGAGCAATTTCGGCGTGCTATTCAACGTGCAGTCGAAGGCCGATGCCGACAGCAACGCCTATACCGCTTTCAACCTTCCGCTGCACAGCGATTTGCCGACCCGGGAGTTGCAACCGGGGCTGCAATTCTTGCATTGCCTGGTCAATGACGCCGAGGGCGGCGAAAGCATTTTTGTCGACGGTTTTGCCATCGCCGATGCGCTGCGTCGCGAAGACCCGGAGTCATTCAAAAGCCTTTGCGAAATCCCCGTGGAGTTTCGCAACAAGGACCGCCACAGCGACTACCGCTGCCTCGCGCCGATCATCGCCCTGGATACGTTGGGGCAGGTATCGGAAATCCGCATGGCGAACTTTCTGCGCGGACCGTTCGACACCTCGGTGGAACAGATGCCCAAGCTCTATCACGCCTACCGCCGCTTTATCGCGATGACGCGCGAACCCCGGTTCCGCCTGATGCAGCGGCTCAATCCCGGTGAGTTGTGGTGCTTCGACAACCGCCGCACCCTGCACGCCCGCAACGCCTTCGACCCCGCCACCGGAGCGCGGCATTTCCAGGGTTGCTACGTCGACCGGGATGAGTTGTTGTCGCGCATCCTCGTGCTGCAACGTTAGACCGAGTTATCGTTTATTCGCGAGCAGGCTCGCTCCCACAGTTGACCGCGATCTCTCAGACGAATGCGGCTGAATGTGGGAGCGAGCCTGCTCGCGATGGCGTCCGAAAAGGCAATACAAGCCCCCTGATTCACAGACAAAAAAAAAGCCCCGATCAAGCCGTGACAGGATCGAGGCAGAGGGTACTGTTGAGGAGCTGCCGTGCGAGGGTGACCAAACCTTCGTGAAGCGAGCTGAGCCCAGTGTGCCCACTCCTCTGAACGGCAAGTTAGTCGAAAACGACCTGTTCATAGCCATTGCGGCCATTGCGACAATTCGCCCTTGCTGCTACTGCGTGGCCCTACCAGAATCGAGCCACGACACCGTTCCCTGAAGAAGGATTGCGTCATGATGCACGCCGATTTGATAGACCAGGAAGACCTGTTGGGCCAGCTCAAGTCATTGGGATTCGAGGTGCCCACCGGCGCCACCGCCGAGCAGGCCTGCGAGTGTGCGGTACGGGGTTTGAACGATGTACGGGCGATGACCCTGCGGACCATGGTCAAGCAGATGTACACCAGCAGCGCGACGATCCTGCCAGCGGTGCGTCAGGCGATCGACAAGCAGTTGTTGCCAGCGTTGGCGGAGTATCAGCAGAGCCACACAGGCCGATAAAAAGCTTCGCGGGCAAGCCCGCTCCCACAGGCTTTGTGTCAGAGCATTAATTTTGTGCTCGACACAAAGCCCTGTGGGAGCGGGCTTGCCCGCGATTGCAGGCGCCTCGCTTTAAAGCCGTACGCTGGCAAACGTCGACTCATTACGCGCCTGGCTCAGCGCCGACAACGGCCCGGACAACGGCGACAGCACCAAGGCTTGCGGCAACGGCATCATCGCCACTTGCTGGGTAGTGTTGGAGCCTACACGCTCGTCACGCGGCGGAATGCCGAAGTATTCGCGGTAGCACTTGGAGAAGTGCGGCGTGGACACAAAACCGCACACCGACGCCACTTCGATGATCGACATCGGCGTTTGCTTGAGCAGTTGCCGAGCGCGGATCAGCCGCAGTTTGAGGTAGTAACGCGACGGCGAGCAGTGCAGGTATTTCTGGAACAGGCGTTCGAGCTGACGACGGGATACCGCGACATAGACGGCCAGTTCGTCGAGATCGATCGGCTCTTCGAGGTTGGCTTCCATCAGCGCAACGATTTCCTGCAGTTTTGGCTGATTCGTACCGAGCATGTGCTTGAGCGGTACACGCTGGTGATCCTGCTCGTTGCGAATGCGCTCGTAGACGAACATTTCCGAAATGGCTGCCGACAGTTCACGGCCGTGATCGCGGCTGATCAGGTGCAGCATCATGTCCAGCGGCGCGGTGCCGCCGGAGCTGGTGAAACGGTTACGGTCGAGGGTGAACAGGCGGGTGCTCATGGCTACACGCGGGAAAGCTTCCTGCATCGCTGCCAGGCATTCCCAGTGCACGCTGCAATCGAAGCCGTCGAGCAGGCCGGCGCAGGCCAGGGCCCAGCTGCCGGTGCACACCGCGCCGAGGCGGCGGGACTGGCGGGCCTGGCTTTGCAGCCATGACACGTGTTCACGGGTCACAGTGCGCTGGATGCCGATACCGCCGCACACGATGACCGTGTCCATTGGCGGAGCTTTGTGCATGGAGGCGTCGGGGGTGATCTGCAGGCCGTCACTGGCCCAGACCTGGCCGCCATCGACGGTGAGGGTGGTCCACCGATACAGCTCGCGACCGGACAACTGGTTGGCCATGCGCAGGGGTTCCACTGCGGAGGCCAGAGAAATCAGCGTGAAATTGTCCAGCAGCAGAAAGCCGATGGATTGAGGCGCACGGTTCTGGGGTTGGGCCCCGGAGTTGAACGTCGTCATCGCGGTATCTCCTCACACAAAGCGGGTGATGGCCTCAGGCGGAGGCTCTTTTTATTGCCATCGTTCTCGCGTGGGAGACGGGCTTTGTAATGACAGAGCAATTGCCATGCCTAAATTTGAATGCGCGTTCAATAACTCCTAAAAACGACGTCGGAATGTGTCTATATATGTCTCGCAAGGCGTGGGGATTTAAATGGCCATCAGGACTGGCAAGCGCCCCGGCTCACGAGCGGTGAGCAATTCGGTAGCACTTGTGGGAACGGCGTTGCGCCGCACTGGAAAGGAGTGTCACCGCAGGCACGGGTGACGGGCGGTCAAAGGCGGGTTGGCGCCCGATCACTGGCGAGGCGATTTATCTGTGAGCGACGCGCCAAAAGGTGGCGCGTTTTCGAGCGGGTGTTCACTTAACGCGCAATTTTGACTGGTCTGGCGCTATCGCGAGCAAGCTCGCTCCCACAGGGATCAAGGTGAACACAATTTTTGTGACCGACGCAAAACCCGTGGGAGCGAGCTTGCTCGCGATGGGGTCGACGCGGTCTCAACACTCCACAGCACTCACCGCCAACCCACCCCGCGATGTCTCCTTGTATTTGTCATGCATGTCGGCACCGGTATCGCGCATGGTGCGGATCACCCGGTCCAGCGAAATGAAGTGCTGACCATCGCCCCGCAACGCCATCTGCGCGGCATTGATCGCCTTCACCGCTGCAATCGCGTTGCGCTCGATGCACGGCACCTGGACCAGTCCACCCACCGGGTCGCAGGTCAGGCCGAGGTTGTGTTCCAGACCGATTTCCGCCGCGTTGCACAGTTGCTCTGGCGTGGCGCCAAGGATTTCCGCCAGCCCGGCGGCCGCCATGGCGCAGGCCGAACCGACTTCGCCCTGGCAACCGACTTCGGCACCGGAGATCGAGGCGTTCTTCTTGCACAGGATGCCCACCGCCGCCGCACCGAGGAAGTAGTCGACGACATTGGCGTCGGTCACGGCCTCGCTGAACTTCATGAAGTAGTGCAGCACGGCCGGAATGATCCCCGCCGCGCCGTTGGTCGGTGCCGTGACCATGCGCCCGCCGGCGGCGTTTTCTTCGTTGACCGCCAGGGCGAACAGGTTGACCCATTCCATGGCGCTCAAGGTCGAGCCGATCACATTGGGTTTGTTCAGTTCCTGAAGGCTGCGATGCAGCTTGGCCGCGCGGCGGCGCACGTTCAGCCCGCCGGGTAGGATGCCTTCGTGTTTCAGGCCCTGTTCGACGCAATCCTGCATGGCGCGCCAGAGCGTCATCAGGCCGCTGCGGATTTCCTCTTCGCTGCGCCAGACTTTCTCGTTGGCCATCATTAATTCCGCCACGCGCAGGTTGTGCTTCTTGCATAGCTGCAACAGCTCGGCGGCGCTGGAAAAGTCATAAGGAAGTACGGTGCGATCCAGATCCACGACACCGCTGGAGGCTTGCGCCTCATCGACGACAAAACCGCCGCCAACCGAATAGTAGGTGTCGCGATGCAATTCGCCGTCATCACCTTCGACAACCAGGGTCATGGCGTTGGGGTGGAACGGCAGGTTTTCGTCGATCAGGCGCATGTCCCGGGCCCAGACGAACGGCACCGACAGGCGACCGTCGAGCAACAGCGTGTGGGTTTCGCGCAGGGCCTGGATACGGATGCCGATTTGCGACGGATCGATCGCATCCGGCCACTCGCCCATCAAGCCCATGATCACCGCGTTGTCGCTGCCGTGGCCGATGCCGGTGGCCGACAACGAGCCAAACAGCTGGACCTCGACACGCCGCACCTGTTCCAGCAGCCCCCGCTCGCGCAAGCCCTGCACAAACAACGCCGCCGCCCGCATGGGCCCCACGGTGTGCGAACTGGAAGGGCCGATGCCGATTTTGAACAGGTCGAAAACACTGATAGCCATGACTGCCGAACTCCTGAATGGGCCCACTGCGCACGCCAAAGCGCACGGTGACGGAGCTGCTACGCTGAAGCTGCAATCCGCCGAGATGACCGCATCATCAAGCTTTTATCGTGTTGTTCGACGTCTCTAACCGACGCACTCATGCCCACCAACGCCGCGTGTCTTTTACGCCGTGTTTTCGCCGTTTTTTTGCGGTTCAGAGGGGAAAAAAGGGCTGAAAAAATCTGTAAACGACGTCACCGACACTGGATGCGACCATCCCTGTACTGGATACGACGCGCCCTGTAGGCGTCAGATTTTCACTGGTACATGATCATATCGACTCGATTGCAAGGCGCCGTGGTAGAGCTGTCTCCAGAACGCCATCCAACCGCAACCTATAAGTGCGGTGGTCCAGTCGGAACACTGCCAAAAAAAACACCAAGGAGTCCATCCATGAAAGGTTCCCCGTCGTTGTTGTTGGCCGCCATGCTTAGTCTGCCGGTTCTGGCGCAAGCCGCAGAACCGGCGCAGTGCAATACCGTAAACTTCTCCGATGTCGGCTGGACCGACATCACCGCGACAACCGCGACCACCAGCGTCGTGCTCAACGCCCTCGGCTACAAGACCAAGACCACCATGATTTCCGTGCCAGTGACCTACAAGTCGCTGGCCGACGGCAAGAACATGGACGTGTTCCTGGGGAACTGGATGCCGACCATGGAAAACGACATCAAGGCCTACCGCGATGCCGGCACCGTGGATACCGTGCGTACCAACCTCAAGGGCGCCAAGTACACCCTCGCCGTCCCTCAAGCCCTGTACGACAAGGGGCTGCATGACTTCGCCGACATCGCCAAATTCAAGAAAGAACTCGACGGCAAGATCTACGGCATCGAGCCTGGCAACGACGGCAACCGCCTGATCCAGTCGATGATCGACAAGAACGCCTTCGGCCTCAAGGACGCGGGCTTCAAGGTCGTCGAGTCCAGCGAAGCCGGCATGCTGTCGCAGGTCGACCGCGCGCAGAAACGCGACACCGCCGTGGTGTTCCTGGGCTGGGCGCCGCACCCGATGAACAAGCGTTTCAAGATTCAATACCTGACCGGCGGCGACGATTTCTTCGGCCCCGACTTTGGCGCCGCCACTGTGGCGACCAACACCCGCAAGGGCTACGCCGAGGAATGCAGCAACGTCGGTCAGTTGCTGAAAAACCTGGAGTTCACGGTCGACATGGAAAGCGAACTGATGGGCAACATCCTGGACGACAAGATGAAGCCTGACGCGGCCGCCAAGGCCTGGCTTAAAAAGAATCCACAGGTGCTCGATACCTGGCTCGCTGGCGTGACCACCACTGACGGTAAACCTGGCCTGGAAGCCGTGAAAGCCAAGCTCGCACAGTAATCGCTTATGCCGGACGGCGCAGGCCGTCCGGGCTGTTTATTTCCTTGCATGCGGACGTTCACTACCATGCTGATTGATCAGAAAATCCCCTTAGGCCAGTACATCGCGGGCTTCGTTGAATGGTTGACGCAACACGGCGCCAGCACCTTCGACGCAATCGCCGTGACACTGGAAACGATGATCCACGGCGTGACGTTTGCGCTGACCTGGTTCAACCCGCTGGTACTGATCGGCCTGATCGCGCTACTGGCACACTTCATTCAACGCAAATGGGGCCTGACCGCGTTTGTCGTTGCCTCCTTTCTGCTGATCCTCAATCTGGGGTACTGGCAGGAAACCATGGAAACCCTCGCCCAGGTGATGTTCGCCACCCTGGTCTGCGTGGTCATCGGCGTACCCTTGGGCATCGTCGCCGCGCACAAACCGATGTTCTATACTTTAATGCGTCCGGTACTCGATCTGATGCAGACCGTACCGACCTTCGTGTACCTCATTCCTACCCTGACCCTCTTTGGTCTGGGTGTGGTCCCGGGCCTGATTTCGACGGTGGTGTTCGCGATTGCCGCGCCCATCCGCCTGACCTACCTGGGTATCCGCGATGTTCCGGAAGAACTGATGGACGCCGGCAAGGCCTTTGGCTGCTCCCGGCGTCAGCTGCTCTCGCGAATCGAACTGCCCCACGCCATGCCAAGCATCGCGGCAGGCATCACCCAGTGCATCATGCTGTCTCTTTCGATGGTGGTGATCGCGGCACTGGTGGGCGCCGATGGTTTGGGCAAACCGGTGGTCAACGCACTGAACACTGCTGATATCGCCCTGGGCTTCGAAGCAGGCCTGGCGATCGTACTGCTGGCGATCATGCTCGACCGTATCTGCAAACAACCCGACGCCAAGGTAGGGGGTGACGCATGAGCATTATTCGCTTCGATAACGTTGACGTTATCTTCTCCAAAGATCCACGCGAGGCGCTCAAGCTGCTGGATCAGGGCATGACCCGCAACGAGATCCTGAAAAAGACCGGGCAGATCGTCGGTGTTGAAAAAGCCAGCCTGGATATCGAAAAAGGTGAAATCTGCGTACTGATGGGCCTGTCCGGCTCCGGCAAGTCCAGCCTGCTGCGCTGCATCAACGGCCTGAACACCGTCAGCCGTGGCAAGTTGTTCGTCGAGCACGAAGGCAAGCAGATCGACATCGCCTCCTGCACCCCGGCCGAACTGAAAATGATGCGCACCAAACGCATCGCGATGGTGTTCCAGAAGTTCGCCCTGATGCCTTGGCTGACCGTTCGCGAGAACATCAGCTTTGGCCTGGAAATGCAGGGTCGGCCCGAGAAGGAACGACGCAAACTGGTGGACGACAAGCTTGAGCTGGTGGGCCTGACCCAGTGGCGCAACAAGAAACCCAACGAGCTGTCCGGTGGTATGCAACAACGTGTGGGCCTGGCCCGTGCCCTGGCGATGGACGCCGACATCCTGCTGATGGACGAACCGTTCTCGGCACTCGACCCGCTGATCCGCCAGGGTCTGCAGGACGAACTGTTGGAACTGCAACGCAAGCTGAGCAAGACCATCGTGTTCGTAAGCCACGACCTCGACGAAGCCCTGAAACTGGGCAGCCGCATCGCGATCATGAAAGACGGCCGGATCATCCAGTACAGCAAGCCGGAAGAAATCGTCCTCAACCCTGCGGACGACTACGTGCGGACCTTCGTGGCCCACACCAACCCGCTGAACGTACTGTGCGGCCGCAGCCTGATGCGCACCCTGGACAACTGCAAGCGCATCAACGGTTCGGTGTGCCTGGATCCAGGCGGTGATTCGTGGCTGGATCTGGCCGAAGGCAATACCATCAAGGGTGCTCGCCAGAACGGGTCTGCGCTGGACTTGCAGAACTGGATACCGGGTCAGGCCGTTGAAGGCCTGGGTCGTCGACCAACCCTGGTGGACTCGAACATCGGCATGCGCGATGCGCTGCAGATTCGTTATCAGACCGGCAACAAGCTGGTGCTGCATGACAACAACAAGGTGGTGGGGATTCTGGGCGACAGCGAGCTGTATCACGCACTGCTCGGCAAGAACCTGGGGTAAGGCAACAGACACAAAAACGCCGCGAGAGAATCGCGGCGTTTTTGTTTGAACAGATTATTTGTAACGACGCTATCCCTGTAGGAGCCGGCTTGCCGGCGAAGGCGGTGTGACAGGCAAACCGCAGTGAGGCATTCGCTGGCAAGCCAGCTCCTACAAAAGCAGCGCGGTGTTTCAGGCTGAAACACCTCGCCCCTCACAACTCAGCTGTAAACCCGGCCAAGGAGCTGCCGATGGCTTTCAAACTGATCGAGCACGTCACGAGTGATCTGATCTTGAGTGAAACCCATCAAGTCGTAGTCCTGGCTACCGTTATGCAGGTAAACCTCGGCGCGATAGAAACGCTGACGCGCCTCATCGGACTGTGCCGATTCAGTCGGCGTAGCCAGGTAACCATCCAGGCTGACTTCGTAGACAAACGGGTTGCCCTCCTCCATCTCGACGCGCACGCCCATGCAACGCTTGGATTTGCCCAGCAGCGTCTGCACCTGCAGGCCTTGAGCACGCATTTGCGCCGTCGCATCTTCCAGCGCCGGGCTCACTTGCTTGTCCATGAAGCGCTGCACCACCGACTGGCTCGGTTGCAGGTCCAGCTGGGTCAAACGCTCGCTGAAACCACGACGACCGCGTGCCGCCAGTTCCGCTTGCTCCTGTTCGATCTGCACGTCCTGGCGCATGGCCTTGTGCAAGCCGAACATGAAGAACACCAGCACCACCGAGAACGGCAGACCGGCCAGTACCACCATGGTCTGCATGGCTTCAAAGTTGCCGGCGAACAGCAGGCCAATGGTCACCAGGGTGATCACCGCCGACCAGAAGATCCGCAGCCAGTGCGGAGCGTCTTCATCGACGGTACCGCCCTTGCACGACAGGTTGGCCATCATCACCGCGCCGGAATCCGCCGGGGTCAGGAACAGCACGAAACCGACAAAGATCGATACGCCGATCACCACCTTCGACGCCGGGTAATGCTCAAGCAACTGGTAGATCGCCATGGACGGCTGTTCCAGCGCCGTTTTTCCAAGCTCCACCGCCCCATGGTTCATCACCAGGTCCAGGGCCGAGTTACCGAAGATCGACAGCCACGCCAGGGTGAAGCCCAGCGGAATCAGCAGTACGCCGGCCACCAGTTCACGCACCGTGCGGCCACGGGAAATACGTGCGATAAACATGCCCACGAATGGTGCCCAGGAAATCCACCAGGCCCAGTAGAACAGGGTCCACAGGCCCAACCAGCGGTCGGACTTCTCGGCGTCGCCTTCATACACATAGAGGTCGAAGGTCTTCAGCACCACACCGTTCAAGTAGTCGCCGACGTTCTGCACGAAGCCGTTGAGCAGGTGCAGGGTCGGGCCGAACAGCAGGACGAAAATCAGCAAGCCGCTGAACAATACGATGTTCAGGTTGGACAGACGACGGATGCCGTTTTCCACGCCCGACACAGCGGCGATGGTCGCCACAGTGCTCATCACGATGATCACGATCAGCAGGTTGGTGTTGCTGTGCTCCATGCCGAACAGGTTTTCAAGGCCCGATGACACCTGCAGCGAACCAATCCCCAGGTTGGTCACCAGACCCAGCAGGGTCACGAACATGCCGAAGCCGTCCACCGCATGACCGGCCGCGCCCTTGACCCAACGCTCACCCACCAGCGGATACAGCGCCGAACGCAACGCCAGCGGCTGGTTATGACGGTAGGCAAAGTACGCCACCGCCAAGCCGACCAGCGCGTAAATCGCCCAGCCGTGCAGGCCCCAATGCAGGAAAGTCAGTTGTACTGCCTGACGTGCCGCGAGGTTGCTGCCGGCGACGCCTTCCGGCGGGTTGAAGTAGTGGTCCAGCGGTTCGGACGCGCCGAAATACAACAACGAGATGCCGATGCCCGAGGAAAACAGCATCCCCGCCCAGGCGCCGTAGCTGAAATCCGGGGTGTCATCCTTGCTGCCCAACTTCAGTTTGCCATAGGACGAAAACGCCAGGCCGACGACGAAAATCAGATAGGCGGCAATCACCACCATGTAGTACCAGCCGAAGCTGCGGGACAACCAGGCTTGCGCCGTACCCAGCATTCTGCCGGCCTCTTGCGGGGCGATGATCAGAATGGCGGTCAACAACAGAATCAACGCGGTAGAGGTGTAGAACACCCAACCGTTGACCGACACCTTCTGCGGTGGGGTCTTTATTAGCGAGGCAGAACTCATGGCACAGATGCTCCGGGCAGTGCGAGAGAAGAACGCAAGGCAAACGAGTTACCCGACCAATCGGTTAGTGGGCAGCCGACCGGCGGGTGATATAAAGACACCCCGAAAAAAGCCCGAAACCCCTGGAGCGCCACAGCGCGTAGGTTTCGAGCAGATTCGGAAGTCATTTTTTCCGCCGCTACATGTAGGGAAAATCTGTAGGCAGCGACGATTTGTCGCAGATCTTATTCTTTGTTGATTGAACGTTCAATCAAAACAAAATAGACTGGCCCTCAAGCCGGTAGTCGTTTGACGTCTGCCGGAAGGCCTAAGGAGATGTGCAAGATGCCCAAGGTCGGTATGCAACCCATCCGTCGCCAACAGTTGATCGAAGCCACATTGCTGGCGGTCGACCAGGTCGGAATGGGGGACGCCAGCATTGCGCTGATCGCCCGTTTGGCCGGTGTCTCGAATGGCATCATCAGTCATTACTTTCAGGACAAGAACGGCCTGATCGCTGCCACGGCGCAGTACCTGATGAGTGTCCTCAGCGAGAACGTCACCGCGCGCCGTCAGGCGCTGACAGATGCAAGCCCGCGGGCGCATCTGCAGGTGATCATCGAAGGCAACTTCGACGCCAGCCAGGTCAATGGCCCGGCAATGAAAACCTGGCTGGCCTTCTGGGCCACCAGCATGCACCACCCGTCTTTGCACAGGTTGCAGCGGATCAACGATCACCGTCTGTATTCCAACCTGTGCTGCCAGTTCCGCCGCGTACTGCCGCTCGACGATGCGCGCAGTGCAGCCCGTGGCCTGGCAGCCCTCATTGACGGTTTGTGGTTGCGCGGCGCGCTGTCGGGAGATGCTTTCGACACCGGGCAGGCGCACCAGATCGCTTACGAATACATGGATTTCCAACTGGCCAAGCAGGTGAGTTAGAGCACACAGAACGCTCAACCACCGGACCGCGCCAATCACTGATGCACTTGCGAGGACTTTATGGCCCGTTTCGAATTGCAAAAACTCTACATCGATGGCGCTTACTCTGACGCCAGCAGCGACGCCACTTTCGAAGCCATCAACCCGGCTAACGGTGAAGTCCTCGCAAAAGTACAACGTGCCACCTTCGATGACGTCGAGCGCGCCGTCGTCAGCGCCGAAAAGGGCCAGAAAATCTGGGCCGCCATGACCGCCATGGAGCGTTCGCGCATCCTGCGTCGCGCCGTGGAAATCCTGCGTGAGCGCAACGACGAACTGGCCGCCCTGGAAACCCTGGACACCGGCAAGTCGTACTCCGAAACCCGCTACGTCGACATCGTCACCGGCGCTGATGTGCTGGAGTACTACGCAGGCCTGGTTCCGGCCATCGAAGGCGAGCAGATTCCGCTGCGCACCACCTCGTTCGTCTACACCCGTCGCGAGCCGCTGGGCGTCGTGGCCGGTATCGGCGCGTGGAACTACCCGATCCAGATCGCCCTGTGGAAATCCGCGCCAGCCCTGGCGGCCGGTAACGCGATGATCTTCAAGCCAAGCGAAGTCACCTCGCTGACCACCCTGAAACTGGCCGAGATCTACACCGAAGCCGGCGTGCCAAACGGCGTGTTCAACGTCCTGACCGGCAGCGGCCGTGAAGTCGGCACCTGGCTGACCGAGCACCCGCGCATCGAGAAAGTCTCGTTCACCGGCGGCACCGACACCGGCAAGAAAGTCATGGCCAGCGCTTCGAGCTCTTCGCTCAAGGAAGTGACCATGGAACTGGGCGGCAAGTCGCCGCTGATCATCTGTGACGACGCCGATCTCGATCGCGCTGCCGACACCGCGATGATGGCCAACTTCTACAGCTCCGGTCAGGTGTGCACCAACGGCACCCGCGTGTTCGTACCGGCCCACCTGAAAGCCGCTTTCGAAGCCAAGATCGTTGAGCGCGTTGCGCGCATCCGCGTCGGCAACCCTGAAGACGAAAACACCAACTTCGGCCCATTGGTCAGCTTCGCCCACATGGAAAACGTGCTGGGCTACATCGCCAAGGGCAAGGAAGAAGGTGCCCGCGTACTGTGCGGCGGCGAGCGTCTGACCGACGGCGAATTCGCCAAAGGCGCCTTCGTGGCCCCGACCGTGTTCACCGACTGCACCGACGACATGACCATCGTCCGTGAAGAAATCTTTGGCCCGGTGATGGCGATCCTCACCTACGAAACCGAAGAAGAAGTGATCCGTCGCGCCAACGACACCGAATTCGGCCTGGCCGCCGGTATCGTCACCCGCGACCTGAACCGCGCGCACCGCGTGATCCATCAACTGGAAGCCGGTATCTGCTGGATCAACGCCTGGGGCGAGTCCGACGCGAAGATGCCGGTTGGCGGCTACAAGCAGTCGGGTGTCGGCCGTGAGAACGGCATCAGCTCGCTGAACAACTTCACCCGCATCAAATCGGTACAGGTCGAGCTGGGCGATTACGTCTCGGTGTTCTAAGACCCGAGTCTTGTATTGCCTGCCAGGCCGTCATCGCTGGCAAGCCAGCTCCTACAGGTTCGGCGTCGTTCGCCAAACCTGCGGTTACCCCGCCCTTGTAGGAGCCGGCTTGCCGGCGATCGAGTGCGCAGCACTCGCCGAGGCCCGACCTGACCACCATCAAAGAGGGTGCATTCAATGTCCCAAGAATTCGACTACATCATCATCGGTGCCGGCTCGGCCGGTAACACCCTGGCGACCCGTCTGACCGAAGACGCCGGCGTCACCGTCCTGCTGCTCGAAGCCGGCGGCCCGGACTACCGTTTTGACTTCCGCACACAAATGCCGGCCGCCCTGGCGTTCCCGCTGCAGGGCCGTCGCTACAACTGGGCCTACGAAACCGATCCAGAGCCACACATGGACGGGCGTCGCATGGAGTGCGGTCGCGGCAAGGGCCTGGGCGGCTCTTCTCTGATCAACGGCATGTGCTACATCCGCGGCAACGCCATGGACTACGACGGCTGGGCGAAACTGCCAGGCCTGGAAGACTGGTCGTACCTCGACTGCCTGCCATATTTCCGCAAGGCGGAAACCCGTGACATCGGCCCGAACGACTACCACGGTGGCGAAGGCCCAGTCAGCGTGACCACGCCGAAAGCCGGCAATAACCCGCTGTTCCACGCCATGGTTGAAGCCGGCGTGCAGGCCGGTTACCCGCGCACCGAAGACTTGAACGGCTACCAGCAGGAAGGCTTCGGCCCGATGGATCGCACCGTGACACCGAAAGGTCGTCGTGCCTCCACCGCCCGTGGTTACCTGGACGTCGCCAAGAAGCGTTCGACCCTGACCATCGTCACCCACGCCCTGACCGACAAGATCCTGTTCGAAGGCAAGCGTGCGGTCGGCGTGCGTTACCTGGTGGGCGCGGCTGAAGAGCGTGTCGAGGTCAAGGCACGCAAGGAAGTGCTGCTGTGCTCCGGCGCCATCGCTTCGCCGCAGATCCTGCAACGCTCCGGCGTCGGCCCGGCCGAGCTGCTGAACAAGCTCGACATTCCGGTGGTCCACGACCTGCCGGGCGTCGGTGAAAACCTGCAGGACCACCTTGAGCTGTACCTGCAATACGCTTGCACCCAACCGGTCTCGCTATACCCGTCGCTGCTCTTGCACAACCAGCCGGCCATCGGTGCCGAGTGGCTGTTCAACGGCACCGGCATCGGCGCCAGCAACCAGTTCGAAGCCGGCGGTTTCATCCGCACCCGCCCGGAATTCGAATGGCCGAACATCCAGTACCACTTCCTGCCGGTGGCGATTAACTACAACGGCAGCAACGGTGTGAAAGAGCACGGCTTCCAGGCGCACATGGGCTCCATGCGTTCGCCAAGCCGTGGGCGCATCCAGGCCAAGTCCAAGGACCCACGCCAGCACCCGAGCATCCTGTTCAACTACATGGCCACCGAGCAGGACTGGCAGGAATTCCGCGACGGCATCCGCCTGACTCGTGAAATCATGCAACAGCCGGCACTGGACGCCTTCCGCGGTCGCGAGATCAGTCCGGGCATCGAGGTGCAAACCGACGAGCAACTGGACAAGTTCATCCGCGAACACGCTGAAACCGCGTTCCACCCGTCCTGCTCGTGCAAGATGGGCACCGACGACATGGCCGTGGTCGATGGCGAAGGTCGCGTGCATGGCATGCAAGGCCTGCGCGTGGTCGATGCCTCGATCATGCCGATCATCACCACCGGCAACCTCAACGCACCCACGATCATGATGGCCGAGAAAATCGCCGACAAGATCCGTGGCCGCAAGCCATTGCCGCGCAGCACAGCCACATACTATGTGGCCGGTGAAGCGCCGGTGAAGGGCAAGCCGGTGCGGGAAGTGAGCCAGACGGCGTAAGGCGTTACACCGCGTCACGGCTATTCGCGAGCAAGCCCGCTCCCACAGGTTTCGGGTTGGATTGCAGATTTGTGATCCAACCAGGACTACTGTGGGAGCGGGCTTGCTCGCGAAGAGGCCCGGCCAGGCAACACCTCTCTCCCGGCAATCACTAGCAAGCCCGATACAAACTTGATCCTCCCCCCCTCGCAGGCCTAATCTAGCGCCACGCAATCGTTTCACCCCTTCCCCTCGCAGCACCGCGCCATCGCCACTCCATAACCAGGAGGTTCACGAATGTTCGACTTCTACCCCCAGCTCAAGCAGCGCTTCGCTGCCTTGCGCACGGGTGCTGAATTCTTTTCCCTGCGTTATGTGCGCGAATCCGGGCAGCACCTGTCGGTGCGCAAGAATGTCGCCGAACCGCCGAGCCTGAGCCGTGACGAAGGGGCGATGCTGACCGTGCGGGTCAATGGCGTCGAGGCTTATTCGGCGACCAACGATCTGTCGCAACAAGGCCTGCAGGCCGCCCTTGAGCGCGCCGAACTCCAGGCCCGTCGACTCAAGCCCCACGCCTTGCTGGACCTGCGTGAACAGGCTGTTTCCAGCGACCGCGCCGATTACTTTTCGCCGAACCTCGACCAGCCCTTCCCGTCCCTTAGCGACTGCTACCAACTGCTCGGCGCCGAGTCGGCCGCCGTGCCCAGGGACGAGCGTCTGGTGAACTGGCAGGTCAGCCTCGGCATCACTCACGTCGAGCAGATTTACCTCAACAGCGCCGGCGCCGAACTGCGCCAGGCGCAACGCTTTGTTTACCCCGGCCTGGACGTCACGGCCTACGACGGCAACGACAGCCAGACCCGCAGCCTGGGTCGCGAGAACTTCGGCCAGCAAGGCGCGGCGGACGTCATCAGCCGCTGCGGCCTGATCGGTGCCGGTGCCCAGGTGGCTGATCAGGCGCTGCAACTGCTGCTGGCGCCGAACACACCGCAAGGCAAGCGCGACCTGCTGCTGATGCCCGACCAGATGATGCTGCAAATCCACGAATCCATCGGCCATCCGCTGGAGCTGGACCGCATTCTGGGTGACGAGCGCAATTACGCCGGCACCAGCTTTGTCAAAGCCGAAGATTTCGGCCGACTGCAATACGGCTCCGGCCTGCTCAACGTGACCTTCGACCCGGACATCCCCGAAGAACTCGCCAGCTATGGCCATGACGACGACGGCACGCCCGCCAGCAAACAGTTCCTGATCCGCGAAGGCCTGTTGCTGCGCCCGCTGGGCGGTGCGTTGTCGCAATTCCGGGCAGGCATGGACGGCGTCGCCAACAGCCGCGCCTGCGGCTGGAACCGACCGCCGATCGATCGCATGGCCAACCTCAACATCGAGCCGGGCGATCAGTCCATCGAGCAACTGATCGGCGGTATCGAACACGGCGTGCTGATGTCGACCAACCGTTCCTGGTCGATCGACGATGCCCGCAATAAATTCCAGTTCGGCTGCGAATGGGGCCAACTGATCGAAAACGGCGAACTCAAGGGGGTGGTAAAGAATCCCAATTACAGGGGCATCTCCGCGCAGTTCTGGAAAAGCCTCAGCGCCGTCGGCGATGCCAGCACTTTCAAGGTCCTCGGCACACCGAATTGCGGCAAGGGCGAGCCGAACCAGGTGATCCGCGTCGGCCACGCGTCACCGGCCTGCGTGTTCAGTAACGTTGATGTATTCGGAGGAGACGCCTGATGCATCCGTCAATCAGCCAGTCCGCATCGTTCAAGGCGCTGGTCAACAGCCTGCGTGCAGCGCTTCACGAGCCCGAACAGTTCACCCTCAGCTACGCCGCCGAATCCTCGGCCTTCATACGTTTCAACCACGCCAAGGTGCGTCAGGCCGGTCAGGTGCAGCAGGCGAGCATCGGCCTGAAACTGATCAACGAAGGCCGCCATGCCGACCTGCAAATCACTTTGGCCGGCGACCCCCAGGTTGATCTGCAACGTTTGAACGAAGGCCTGCAACAGCTGCGCGACACCTTGCCGCTGCTACCTCCGGACCCGTATCTGCTGCTCAACCACAATGGCTGGCAGAGCAACAACGTGCAGGCCCAACCGCTGCCGGACACCGAACAGGTGGTCGCGCAAATCTCCCAGGCCGCCGAAGGCCTGGATCTTGTCGGTTTCTACGCTGCCGGACCGATCAGTCGTGGCTTTGCCAGTTCTTCGGGCGCCTTCGGCTGGCATCAGGCCAACAGTTTCAATTTCGACTTCAGCCTGTTCCACGAGAACGGCCAGGCGGTAAAGGCCAGCTATGCCGGGCAGGACTGGAACAGCGAAGGCTTTGCCAAACGCTTCGAGCAAGCCCGCGAGCAGCTTGAGTTTCTGGGACGGCCGCTACGCACGTTGGCGCCCGGCCAGTACCGTGCTTACCTGGCACCGGCGGCGCTGGAAGAAATCATGGGCATGCTGTGCTGGGGTGGTTTCTCGGCACAGTCGATTGCCAGCAAAAGCAGCCCGCTGCAAAGGCTCTACGGTGGCGACAGCGCGTTCAGCCCGCTGGTCTCGCTGGACGAAAAAGTCAGCGGCTCACTGAGCCCGGCGTTTTCCGATGAAGGTTATCCACGCAGTGACCTGGGGTTGATCGTCAACGGCAAGGCCGGGGCACAACTGGTCAGTTCGCGCAGCGCCGCGGAGTACGGTTTGACTGCCAACGGCGCCAGCGGTGGTGAATCCCCGAGCGCGCTGAACATGAAAGCCGGGGCATTGCCTGACGCGGACATCCTCAAGCAGTTGGGTACGGGGCTGTACATCAGCAACCTGTGGTACCTGAACTTTTCGGATCAACCGGCCGCACGCCTGACCGGCATGACCCGCTTTGCCACGTTCTGGGTCGAGAACGGCGAGATTCAAGCACCGGTCAACACCATGCGCTTTGATGACAGCGCCTTCAGCCTGCTCGGTTCGCGGCTGGAAGCGTTGACCGCGGAGCGGGAGTTGTTGCTGTCGGCGAGTACGTACAGCCAGCGGGCGACGGCGTCGGCGTTGTTGCCGGGGGCGTTGGTCAGTCGTTTGACGTTAACCCTATAGCAACGCAACAACTGTAGGAGCTGGCTTGCCAGCGATGAGTCCGTCACATCCAACACAGATGTTGGCTGACAGTCCGCCATCGCCGGCAAGCCAGCTCCTACAGGAACGGAGCAAAGCTCACACTGACAAGAGGTCCCATGCCCAACCGCCCACCTCTCGACGCCGTGACCGCCCGCTGGATACCCTGGGTCGTCGCCATTGCCTTCTTCATGCAGTCCCTCGACGGGACGATTCTCAACACCGCCCTGCCGGCCATGGCCCGCGACCTGGCCGAGGACCCATTGCGCATGCAGGGGGTGATCATCGCCTACATGCTCACGGTCGCCTTGCTGATCCCGGCTTCGGGCTGGATCGCCGACCGTTTTGGCACCAGGAAGATTTTCTTCAGCGCAATCCTGCTGTTCAGTCTCGGCTCGTTGCTCTGCGCATTGTCGAGCAGCCTGAGCCTGCTGATCGGCGCCCGGGTGATCCAGGGCCTGGGCGGGGCGTTGATGCTGCCGGTCGGGCGGCTGGTGGTGCTGCGCGCCTACCCGCGTTCGGAACTGGTGCGGATCATGGGCTTCATCACCATTCCCGGGCTGCTCGGCCCGCTGATCGGCCCGACCATGGGCGGCTGGATGGTGCAGTACCTGACCTGGCACTGGATCTTCCTGATCAACCTGCCGGTGGGGCTGGTGGGATGCTACGCCGTGTGGAGATTCATCCCGGACCTGCGCGGCTCGGAACGCACCCGTTTCGACAGCCTGGGCTTCGTGCTGTTCGGCGCAGCGATGATTCTGATCACCATCGCCATGGAAGGCCTGGGCGAATTGCACCTGCCGCACCTGCGGGTGATGTTGCTGCTGTTCGGCGGCATGGCGTGCCTGGCGGCATACTGGCTGCGCGCCGGGCACATCGAGAACCCGTTGTTCGCGCCGTCGCTGTTCAAGACCCGGACCTTTGCCGTGGGCATTCTCGGCAACCTGTTCGCCCGTCTCGGCAGCGGCGCCCTGCCCTTTCTGGTGCCGTTGCTGTTGCAAGTGGCGCTGGGCTATTCGCCGTCCCAGGCCGGGATGAGCATGTTGCCGCTGGCCGCTGCGGCGATGATCGCCAAGTGGGTGGCACGGCCGCTGATCGAGCGTCTGGGTTACCGCATCGTGCTGACCGGCAACACCCTGGCACTGGGCATCATGCTGGCGAGCATGGGCCTGGTCAGCGAGCAGACGCCGTATTGGCTGCTGTTGTGCCTGCTGGCGATCCTTGGCGCGATCAACTCCCTGCAGTTCACCGCGATGAACACCGTGACCCTGATCGATCTCGACGACGCCAGCGCCAGCAGCGGCAACAGCCTGCTGTCGGTGGTCGCGCAATTGTCCCTGAGCCTGGGCGTTGCCTGCGCCGGGGCGTTGCTTGGCGGCTTTACGGCGGAGATTGGTAATGATGGCGTGGACACGGTCCTGGGGGCATTCCAATTGACCTTCGTGACCGTGGGAATCATGGCGATGCTGGCCGCTACGATCTTCTCTCAACTGTCAAAAAATGACGGACGGCGAGTTAAACGTCCGGAAGAACACATAGAGCCTTAGGGCGAATGGCCACCGGACTGGTACACTGCGCGACATTTTGTTTTGCAGGCCAGTCCCGTGACCACCATCGCCACCGAATTTAATACTTTGCCGCTGTCTGCCGCCATGCTGGCTAACCTCGAATCCCTCGGTTATGCCCAGATGACGCCGATCCAGGCGCAAAGCTTGCCGGTGATCCTCAAAGGGATGGACCTGATCGCCCAGGCCAAGACCGGCAGCGGCAAGACCGCGGCCTTCGGCATCGGCCTGCTGAACCCGATCAATCCGCGTTACTTCGGTTGCCAGGCACTGATCCTGTGCCCGACCCGCGAGCTGGCCGACCAGGTCGCCAAGGAAATCCGTCGCCTGGCCCGTGCCGAAGACAACATCAAGGTCCTGACCCTGTGCGGCGGCGTGTCCCTCGGCCCGCAGATCGCTTCGCTGGAGCACGGCGCGCACATCATCGTCGGCACTCCGGGGCGCATCCAGCAGCACCTGCGCAAGGGCTCGCTGGTCCTTCACGGCCTCAACACCCTGATCCTCGACGAAGCCGACCGCATGCTCGACATGGGTTTCTACGACTCCATCGAAGAAATCATCATGCAGGCCCCGGAGCGCCGCCAGACCCTACTGTTCTCCGCGACCTACCCGGTGGGCATCAAGCAGTTGGCCTCGAAGTTCATGCGCAACCCGCAGCAAGTGAAGGCCGAAGCGTTCCACGACGACACGCAGATCGAGCAGCGCTTCTACGAGATCTCCCCGGATGACCGCATGAGTGCGGTGACCAAGGTACTTGGCCACTTCCGCCCGGCGTCCTGCGTAGCCTTCTGCTTCACCAAGCAGCAGGTTCAGGAAACCGTCGATCACCTGACCGCCAAAGGCATCTCCGCCGTTGGCCTGCACGGTGATCTGGAACAGCGTGATCGCGACCAGGTGCTGGCGATGTTCGCCAACCGCAGTACTTCAGTACTGGTCGCCACCGACGTCGCTGCCCGGGGTCTGGACATCGATTCCCTGGACATGGTGATCAACGTAGAGCTGGCCCGTGATTCGGAAATTCACATCCACCGCGTCGGCCGTACCGGTCGCGCCGGTGAGAAAGGCCTGGCGATCAGCCTGGTGGCGCCGTCCGAAGCGCAGCGTGCACAAGCCATCGAGCAATTGCAGAAAACACCGCTGACCTGGGATCAGGTGGACAACCTCACCTCCAAGGGCGGTGGTCCGCTGTTGCCGCAGATGAGCACTCTGTGCATCGCTGGCGGCCGCAAGGACAAGGTCCGTCCGGGCGACATTCTTGGCGCACTGACCGGTGACGCCGGCATCCCCGGCGCCCAGGTCGGCAAGATCGCGATTTTCGACTTCCAGGCCTATGTGGCCGTGGAGCGCGGCGTCGCCAAACAGGCCTTGCAGCGTTTGAACGACGGCAAGATCAAGGGCCGTTCGTTGCGCGTGCGTATCCTGTAAAAACGCATCGCCCCCTGTAGGAGCGAGCCTGCTCGCGATGGACGACAGAACACCGCTGGGTATCAGACACCCCGCGTTATCGTTGACGTCCATCGCGAGCAGGCTCGCTCCTACAGGTTTGTTTTGTGGTGAGTCATCAAGAGGACACCGTTTTGCGCTCTACCGAAGTCGTGATCATTGGCGCTGGCGCCGCAGGGTTGATGTGTGCGCTGACCGCCGCCGGGCGCGGGCGCAAGGTGCTGCTGCTCGACCATGCCAATAAGGCCGGCAAGAAAATCCTGATGTCGGGCGGTGGCCGCTGCAATTTCACCAACATGTACACTGAACCGGGCAATTTTCTTTCGCAGAACGCGCATTTCTGCAAATCGGCCCTGGCCCGTTACACCCAATGGGATTTCATCGCCATGGTGGCCAAGCACGGCGTGCCGTACCACGAGAAAAAACTCGGCCAGTTGTTCTGCGATAACAAATCCAGCGACATCCTCGAAATGCTGCTGAACGAGTGCGATCAGGTCGGCGTCAGCCTGCACCTGGACACCTCTATCCAGACCATCGAGAAACTTGAGAAGGGCTATTTGCTGGACACGACCCTCGACCAGATCACCTGCGAATCCCTGGTGATCGCCACTGGCGGCCTGTCGATCCCGACGCTGGGCGCCACCGGTTTCGGTTACCAGGTGGCCAGGCAGTTCGGCCACGAGCTGCTGCCGACCCGCGCCGGTCTGGTGCCATTCACCATCACCGATCAGCTCAAGGTGTTGTGCACCGAGTTGTCCGGTACCTCGGTGGATTGCCTGGTGAGCTGCAACGACCAGAGCTTCCGCGAGAACATCCTGTTTACCCACCGCGGCCTCAGTGGCCCGGCGATTTTGCAGATCTCGTCGTTCTGGGAGTCCGGCGATACCGTCGAGATCAACCTGATGCCGGATCACGACGTGCCGGGCTGGCTGCAACAGCAACAGGCCGAACGCCCCAACAGCGAGCTGAAAACCCTGCTCGGTGAAATCTTCACCAAGAAGATGGCCAACCTGCTGGCGGACAACTGGTTCGTCTCCAAACCGATGAAGCAGTACACCCACGCGGAACTGGCTGACATCGCCGAGAAACTGGCGAGCTGGAAAGTCGTGCCGGCGGGCACCGAAGGTTATCGCACCGCCGAGGTGACCCTGGGCGGCGTCAACACCAATGAAGTGTCGTCCAAGACCATGGAATCGCTGAAAAGCCCGGGCCTGTACTTCATCGGTGAAGTGCTGGATGTCACCGGGCATCTGGGCGGATTCAACTTCCAGTGGGCCTGGGCTTCTGGCTACGCGGCGGCGCAGTACGTCTGACCCCACATTTCTCTAATGCGAAATGCAATCACTGTGGGAGCTGGCTTGCCAGCGATGAGGTCGGTACATCCAACATCTTTGTTGACTGTCAGACCGCTATCGCTGGCAAGCCAGCTCCCACAGGGTTCTTTGCCAATCTCAAAGATTGCGGTCGGCACAGGATCTCAAAGGAACAGATTTTGCTGTCTGATGTGATCGGCGCCATTGCGTCGGCGTCATTAGTGGCTCAATTTAGCGTCATTGCCTCGGAAGGCCTTCGCACTTCATGTCATCGACTTCGTTCCGCCAGTCTCTGCGGCGCCTTTGGGCGCTGGATAAATTCAGCTACAGCGTGCGGGTATTCATTGCCCTGACCGGCACTATGGCGCTGTGTTGGTATCAGGACGAAATGGGCCTGCTGATCCCGTTGTTCCTGGGTATTATCGCCAGCGCCTTGGCCGAGACCGACGACAGCTGGCAGGGTCGTCTCAACGCGCTGGCGGTGACGCTGGTGTGTTTCGCTGTCGCCGCCCTGTCCGTCGAACTGCTCTTCCCCTACCCCTCGCTGTTTATTATCGCTTTCGCCCTGGCCGCGTTCTGCCTGACCATGCTCGGTGCCCTCGGCGAGCGCTATGGCGCGATTGCTTCGGCAACCCTGATCCTGTCGGTCTACACCATGATCGGCGTGGACCAGCGTGGCGGCGCGGTTACCGACGTCTGGCACGAGCCGGTGCTACTGGTGGCCGGTGCCGCCTGGTATGGCCTGCTGTCGGTGTTGTGGCAGGCACTGTTTTCCAATCAGCCGGTGCAGCAGAGCCTGGCGCGGTTGTTCCGCGAGTTGGGCTATTACCTGAAGCTGAAATCCTCGCTGTTCGAGCCGGTCCGGCAGATGGACGTGGAGGCGCGGCGCCTGGAACTGGCCCAGCAGAACGGCCGGGTGGTGGCGGCATTGAATGCCTCCAAGGAAATCATCCTGCACCGGGTCGGCAACGGCCGCCCGGGGTCGAAGGTCAGCCGCTACCTGAAACTGTACTTCCTCGCCCAGGACATCCACGAACGCGCCAGCTCTTCACACTATCCGTACAACGCACTCGCAGAAGCGTTTTTCCACAGTGACGTCATGTTCCGCTGCCAACGCCTGTTGCGCCAGCAAGGCAAAGCCTGCCGTGCCCTGGCCGAATCGATCCAGATGCGTCAACCGTTCACCTATGACGCCAGTTTCACCGAGGCTCTCAGCGATCTGGATGCCTCTCTCGAACACCTGCGCATCCAGAGCAACCCGGCCTGGCGCGGCCTGCTGCGTTCGCTGCGGGCACTGGCGGCCAACCTCGGCACCCTCGACCGCTTGCTCAGCGATGCCAGCAACCCCGACGCCCTGGCCGACGCCACCGACAGCAGCTTGCTCGACCGTTCGCCACGCAACCTCAAGGATGTGTGGGTGCGACTGCGCACGCAGCTGACGCCGACCTCGTTGCTGTTCCGTCATGCCCTGCGATTGCCCCTGGCGTTGAGCATCGGCTACGCCATGGTGCATTTGATTCACCCGTCCCAGGGCTACTGGATCATCCTCACCACGCTGTTCGTCTGCCAACCGAACTACGGCGCCACCCGCCGCAAACTCGGTCAACGGATCATTGGCACCGCCATCGGCCTGACGTTGGCCTGGGCGCTGTTCGACCTGTTCCCGAATCCGCTGATCCAGTCGTGCTTCGCCATTGCCGCCGGGGTCGTGTTCTTTACCAACCGCACCACCCGCTACACCCTGGCGACGGCGGCAATTACCTTGATGGTGCTGTTCTGCTTCAACCAGGTGGGTGACGGTTACGGATTATTCGTGCCACGGCTGTTCGATACCTTGCTCGGCAGCCTGATCGCCGGCCTGGCGGTGTTCCTGTTCTTGCCGGACTGGCAGGGCCGGCGCCTGAACAAAGTGCTGGCCAACACCCTGGCCTGCAACAGCATTTACCTGCGCCAGATCATGCAGCAATACGCGGCAGGCAAAAGCGACGACCTGGCCTACCGCCTGGCCCGCCGCAACGCGCACAACGCCGACGCGGCGCTGTCGACCACGCTGGCCAATATGCTGATGGAGCCGGGGCATTTCCGAAAGGAAGCGGACGTGGGCTTCCGCTTCCTGGTGCTGTCGCACACGCTGCTCAGTTACCTGTCGGGCCTGGGTGCGCACCGGGAAACCCAACTGCCGGCAGACGTGCGTGAACAGTTGATCGAGGGGGCCGGGGTGAAACTGGCTGCCAGCATCGACGAGATCGCCCAGGGGCTGGCGAGCAAGGCTTCGATTGCGATCCAGAGCGATGAAGAAGAAGCACTGGCCAATGAGCTGGAACAAATGCCGGATGAAATCGATGAAGGCCAGCGGCTGGTGCAGACGCAGTTGGCATTGATCTGCCGACAGCTCGGGCCATTGCGGACACTGGCGGCACATCTCATCAAGGACACCATTGAGGATTGAGAGGTGCGGTGTCTGGAATGGCGTAATCGCTGGCAAGCCAGCTCCTACAGTTGATCCGTGGTGCAACGCAGATTACCTGTAGGAGCTGGCTTGCCAGCGATAAGGCCATCAGCCCCACCACAAAGCCTACATCCCATGCTGCTTCATCAACTTTTCATAACTCCCGTCCGCCTTCATCGCCGCAATCTCCCGGTCGAATCCGGCAACGATCTGCTCATGCTGAGGGTTCTTCAGGCTGACCAGAATATGCAGGCTGTTCTCGCTCAAAGCCTTGGGCAGGAATTCCACGGCGTTTCGTACCTTGGGTGACTCGCGGGCCAGGTAATAGCGGGCGACGTACTCATCTTCCAGCGTCAGTTTGACCCGGTCGGCAGCGACCATACGCACGGCCATGGCGAAGCTGTGCACGGGGATTTTCTGCAACGAGTCATCGTTGTCAAACCCGGGCGAATAGGCGTAACCGCGCACGACGGCAATCGGATAGGTGTGCAATTGCTGCAGGTTATTGAATTCGATGGGCGCGTCCTTACGCTTGAGAAAACGTACGCGATTGAGCAAGTATTCGCCGGAAAACTGGCCGAGCCTTGTACGCTCCTCGGTGTACCAGGCATTGACCAGCACGTCGTATCGGCCCTCACCCAACCCCATCAAGGCCCGCGCCCAAGGCGCTTGTTCAAACTCACTGGCATAGCCGGCCCTGGCGAGCGCGGTACTGACAATGTCCGTGGCCAGGCCACCGTTGACGAGCGTGGCATCGGTAAAGGGTGGCCAGGCATCAGCGACCAACCGCAGTTTTTCTGCCGCCGCCCCCTGAACCAGCAACAGCAATCCAATCAAAGCAAAAGCTCGATGCAATCGCGGCATGCTAGAAAATCCTTAGCGGGCGATTGCCCGACGTGTTTCAGCCAAAACCCCAAGGCCCCTGATCCGGCAATACCCGGGTACTCAACATTAGCTCATCGAAGCCACAGCACAGCGCTTCGATCCAGATTACACAAAGAAGACATCCACGCGAGAAATGAATGATGGCATTTTGGCCTTTGTCACAGATTCTCCCGCCATAAAGACTTCTGGCGTGACTGCGCTTAGTATCGGAACGACGTTTTCAGGGAATCAAAACATGACAGTCGATTGGATTTGCAAACATCACAGCGACCTGGGCAAGGAGCAGCTGTACGCCATTTTGCAGCTGCGCGCGCAAGTGTTCGTCGTCGAGCAGAAATGCGTTTACCAGGATATCGATGGCCAGGACCTGGATGGCGACACCTGCCACGTGATGGCCTGGGACGGTAACCAGCTGGTGGCCTACCTGCGGTTACTTGACCCGCAATCGCAGGGCGGCGACGTAGTGATCGGGCGGGTGATCATTGCCCCGCAGGCACGCGGCGTGGGCCTGGGGCATGAACTGATGGGCCAGGCGTTGAAACAGATCGAGAAGTACTGGCCCGGCCTGCCGGTCTACCTTTCGGCCCAGGCGCATTTGCAGGGGTATTACGGGCGCTATGGGTTTGTCGTGGCGGGTGAGGAGTATGTGGAAGATGGCATTCCACACATTGGCATGCGTCGCCCTTAAAGACCCTATCGCTGGCAAGCCAGCTCCTACAAGGACGGTGTAGACCTGTGGGAGCTGGCTTGCCAGCGATGGCGTCAGCTCAGGTACCGCAAATCTCAGGGATACTCCAGCACCGCCTTGATCTGCCGCAGATTACGCTCGATCCACCCCCGATCAATCGCCCCCCACTCGCGAATCCGATAGCGCCCCGCATGGTTGCGCGCGCCTTCTTCCTGCTCGAATTCACAGACGATATCCAGGTCCGCCAACGCCGCGATGGTGTCCTGCGCCGTGCGCCGGGGCATGCCGGTCACTTCGGTGAGCGCCGGGACGCTGCTGGCCAGTCCGCTGTCGATCAGGTACGCCACATACAACCGGCGATAGAAGCTGCTCTTGGTCTTGCTCACGTCCATCCATTGCTCCTTAAAAGATCGCAGCCTGCGGCAGCTCCTACAGATCCCGCCACGTCAGGTACACCCGCACATCGAACTCCACCTGGTGATACCCCGGCAGCATGTGCTCGCACAGTTTGTAGAAAGCCTTGTTGTGGTCCGATTCCTTGAAGTGCGCCAGCTCATGCACCACGATCATTTTCAGGAACTCGCAAGGCGCTTCCTTGAACAGCGAAGCGATGCGGATTTCCTTCTTGGCCTTGAGCTTGCCGCCTTGCACCCGGGAAATTGTAGTGTGCAGGCCAAGGGCACGGTGAGTGAGGTCCAGGCGGTTGTCGAACAGCACCTTGTCGATGGCCGGAGCATTACGCAGGTATTCCTGCTTGAGGTCCAGGGCATAGGTGTACAGCGCCTTGTCGCTCTGCACCCCGTGTTTTTCCGGGTAGCGCTGGCTCAGGTAGTCGCCCAGCCGACCATCGGCGATCAGCTGGCGCACCTGATCCTGCAAGGTGGCGGGATAGGCCTGGAGATATTTCAACACGGTCATCGGGGCGGCAATACAGGTCACTGAAAGGTCGCCAGTGTAGCGAATTCAGCGGGGCAGCGCGCTCCAGTCAAACGGCTGGACAAAGCCCCCTGCGTCCTCGGCCATCATCGGCTGGGCCACCAGGAAGCCTTGCACATATTCGCAGCCGTTGGCCCGCAGCCATTCATACTGCGCGACGGTTTCCACCCCTTCGGCAATCACCAGCACCCCGAACTGTTTGCACAGGTCGATCACACTGCGCACCAGCGCCGCATCCCGAACCGAGTCCGGCAACCGGGCTATCAAATGCCGGTCGAGCTTGAGGGTGTCCAGCTCCAGGTCGCGCAGGTGCGACAGGGAGCACGGGCCGGCCCCGAAGTCATCCAATGCCACTCGTACGCCCAGATTGTGCAACAGGCGTAACTGCTTGCGGGTTTCCTCGGGGTGATGCATCAAGGCCTCTTCCGTGATCTCGACCTCCAGATGACGCGGCTGCAAGCCATGGCGTTCCAGCACCTGGCGCAGTTCGGTGGCCAGATTGGGCATGCCGAACTGCGTACTGCTCAAGCTGACGCCGAGCACCAGATCCTCGGTAAACAGGGTTTCCCAGGCTTTGCGCTGCCCGGCGCTGCGGTGGTAGATCCAGCTGCCCAGACGACTGATCAGCCGCGCCTCCTCCAGCAATGGCAAAAACAGCCCCGGCGGCACATCGCCAACGCTTGGATGCTGCCAGCGCAGCAAGGCCTCGAAACCACGAATCCGACCGTCCGCTATCGCAACCTGAGGCTGATACACCAGGTTGAAATCCCGGTTCTCGATGGCCGTGCGCACACTTTCTTCCAGCATCAGCCGCGAGCGCGCCCGGCCGTTCATTTCGTGATCGTAGAAGCGATATTGCTGACGACCGGCACGCTTGGCTTCGTACATGGCGATGTCGGCCGCCCGCAGCATCCCGTCGAGATTGGCAGCACAATCGGGGAACGTAGCAATGCCGATGCTGGCACCCAGGGCGATATCGAGGCCGTCGACCTGCTGACAGATCGACACGCGCTCGATGAGCTTCTCGGCAATCTTCGCCGCTTGCTCGGGGACCTCCAGATCCAGCAGCGCGGTGAATTCATCGCCGCCCATCCGCGCCAGAATATCGAAGGGCCGCAAGCACGCCTTCAACTGTTCGGAGACCCAGCGCAGCACCCGATCGCCCGCATCGTGCCCGAGCGAATCATTGACGCGCTTGAAGCCGTCGAGGTCCAGATACATCAAGACCCAGGAACTGTCGGTACGTTCACCGCGCAACAGCAGGTTCTCTACGGTCTGGTAGAAACCGCGGCGGTTGAGCAATCCGGTCAGCGGATCGGTGACCGCCTGAAACTCCAGTTGCTGATGCAGATGGCGCACCACCGACATGTCCAGCACGGTCACTACCATTGCATGTTGCTCGGCAGGCAATGGCGCACAGGACAAGGCCACCGGCACCTGCTGGCCGCGCGTCGTACGCAGCAGAGCATCGTGCAGGCGCAAGGTTTCGCCACGTTTGTAGCCCGTGAAAAACTCGGAATCGGCCCAGACCGGGACATGGGGCTTTTGCAGATAGTCCAGAAATTCCTTGCCTTGCAGTTCCTGCACCGGGGCATTGAGCAGCCGCGACATCGCCGGATTGGCAAAACCGATCAGACCGTCCTCCCCCAATACCAGAATGCCTTCGGCCGTGTTATCCAGCACCGACGCATTGAAGGCCCGGGCGGATTCCAGGTCATGACTCAAGCGCTGCAAGGCACGGCGGTTGCGCTGGTGTTCGAGCAACGCCTGGACCTTGGGCGTGAAGATCTGCGGATCGAACGGCTTGAACAGGTAATCCACCGCACCGCTGGCATAGCCCTTGATGACCGCGTCCTGGGACTGTTCATTGGCGGTCAGGAAAATGATCGGCGTGAGGCGGGTCCGCTGGCTACCGCGCATCAGACGCGCCACTTCATAACCGTCCATGCCCGGCATCTGCACGTCCAGCAGCACCAGGTCGATATCGTGCTCAAGCAACAAGCCGAGGGCCTCGAATCCCGAGGTGGCAGTAATGACTCGCCAGCCCTGGCGCTGTAACAACGCGCGCATGCTGATCAGGTTTTCAGGGTAATCGTCTACGACTAAAAGGGTTGAGCCGCCGTCTACTGGCGTGGGTTGCGCGCATTCCATGCTGCTTCTCTTATTGCGGGGCGTCAGGCCGGTTTCTCGTGAAAACCGGACAAATACTGTGCTTTCACTCTAGACCCGGTTCTGCAAAAGCAGAAGATATCAGTGAGCCATCATTCATCATTGTGACTTTTTGCCGACTAACGGTCGATGGTTCAACACCATAAAAACCGGTAAAGATGGCATTTCGACAGGATGTTGACGCCAGCCACCCGTCAGACAAGCGTTAACAAAAACTCTCGCTACGCTTATAAAGGCCGCCCCAAAAGCGCGGTCTAGAGCATCTGGCACGCCCGTTCAGCATGAATCAAGCGGAAGAACCGACATGATCGATCTCGCAACCTGGAACCTCAGCGTCCCCGTCGGCAGCCCGCCGTACACCGTCGAAACCTCCAAGCTGGTGGATGGCTTCAAGGATCAATACTTCCACTCCGACACCGGCACGTTGTTTTTCTGGTCGCCCGTGACCGGCTCCCGTACCGAAAACGCGATTTATCCACGTACCGAGCTGCGTGAGACCTACAGCAACGGCACGTTGAAAAACTGGTATTACCCGGATGCCGACAATTTGTTGCATGCCACGCTGGCAGTGAACCAGGTGCCGAGCTCCGGGAAAATCGTCATCGGCCAGATCCATGCCTATCAAAGCCAGAAACCGCTGGTGAAGGTTGAGTACCAATACAAAACCAGTACGGCCACCGGCAATATCGTCGCCAAGGTCCGGATGCATCCCGATGACGATACAGGCCGGGTGATCATCGTTGCGACAGGGGTGAAACTCGACCAGGAATTCAACTACCTCATCCACCTCAGCCCCGGTGGCGCCTTGGGCATCAGCGCGGCAGGTTATCAGTGGGATACGCAAATCAGCGCCACCTGGCGCGACAAGCCGCTGTACTTCAAGGCCGGGGTCTATGTGCAGGACAACACCGGGTACACCAGCGAAGGCGGGAAAGTGACCTTCAGCAAGCTGGATATCGATCACGATAAGTAGTGTTTACCGTTGGAAAGATCGCAGCCTTCGGCAGTTCCTACAGGGCACTGTGGCTGCGATCTTTTGATCTTGCGCTCACAAAAAACCCGCATTTCTGCGGGTTTTTCATGCGACTGAAACGCTGAAGGTCTTAGTTGACCTTGGCGTTCAACTCACCTTTAAGGTAACGCTGATACATGCCTTCCAGCGAGATCGCCTTGATCTTCGATGCATTACCGGCAGTACCGAAGGCTTCGTAGCGAGCGATACATACATCGCGCATGGCGGTGACAGTGGCGCCGAAGAATTTACGCGGGTCGAATTCGCTCGGGTTGGTGGCCATCAGGCGACGCATGGCGCCAGTGGATGCCAGGCGCAGGTCGGTGTCGATGTTGACCTTGCGCACGCCGTGCTTGATGCCTTCGACGATTTCTTCAACCGGTACGCCGTAGGTTTCCTTGATGTCGCCGCCGTACTGATTGATGATCGCCAGCCACTCTTGCGGAACCGAAGACGAACCGTGCATCACCAGGTGAGTGTTCGGAATGCGCTTGTGGATTTCCTTGATGCGGTCGATCGCCAGCACATCGCCGGTAGGCGGCTTGGTGAACTTGTAGGCGCCGTGGCTGGTGCCGATGGCAATGGCCAAGGCATCAACCTGAGTGCGTTTTACGAAGTCAGCGGCTTCTTCCGGGTCGGTCAGCATCTGGCTGTGATCCAGAACGCCTTCGGCGCCGATGCCGTCTTCTTCACCGGCCATGCCGGTTTCCAGCGAACCCAGGCAACCCAGCTCGCCTTCTACCGAAACGCCGCAGGCGTGAGCCATGGCCACAGTCTGCTGGGTAACGCGCACGTTGTAGTCGTAGTCGGTCGGGGTCTTGCCGTCTTCGCCCAGGGAACCGTCCATCATCACCGAGCTGAAGCCCAGCTGGATAGAACGCTGGCAGACGTCAGGGCTGGTGCCGTGGTCCTGGTGCATGCACACCGGGATGTGCGGGAATTCTTCGATGGCGGCCAGGATCAGGTGACGCAGGAACGGTGCACCGGCGTATTTGCGAGCACCGGCCGAAGCCTGGACGATCACCGGGGAGTCAGTCTTGTCAGCGGCTTCCATGATGGCGCGCATCTGCTCAAGGTTGTTGACGTTGAAGGCTGGAACGCCGTAGCCGAACTCGGCTGCGTGGTCCAGCATCTGGCGCATGCTGATAAGTGCCATTGTGTGTGTCTCTCCCGGTTGAGGGTCGTTAATCGTGCCAGCCTGCCGTAGCGGCGGCGGCTATTCAAGTTATTGCAGATCGGGGGTTGGCCCGGGCTGCGAATTCGGTGTTGCGAAAATCTCAAGAACTTCCCCGGAACCCTGTGGGAGCGAGCCTGCTCGCGATGGTGGCCCAGACAGCGCGGGCATTCAGGTGCCCAACGTTATCGTTAACGACCATCGCGAGCAGGCTCGCTCCTACAGGTACGGCGTAGTCCGTTTATTGCGTTTTACAACCGCGCCCAATCAAATCATTGGTGGCGACCCAGTAAACCAGGCCTTCCTCACCTTTTATGTGAAACGCCAGCATGTCATTGCTGTACAGCGAACCCGATGCACCCGGTTCCTGCTTCAAGCGGTAGACCTGATCGGCACCGCCCAGGCGCACGTCAACTTCCTTGCGGCTGTCGTCGGTGTAGCGCCACAGCACTTTGGCCTGGCTGTCGCAGGTCCAGGTGGTCCAGTTATCCACAGGTGCGGACGACTGGAACGGGTTCAACTGATTCAGCTGAGCACAACCGGCCAACAACGCCAGCGCCGTAACGGCGATAAAACCTTTCATCCGTGTCCCTCAACTGGCGGCGCACGCTGCCAGCCCTGAGTAATGAGTCAGACCCATCAAGGGCAGCCATGTTCCTTGGCGGGCGTCCGGGTCTCGTATTTGTCCAGGCCTTCCGGCCCGGAACGCTTGTTGAGCACCGGGTTGGTTTCGGCCTGCCAGTCAGCCTGGTAGCAGCCCTTGTCCGACTCGGACGGCGCCGGTTCCGCAGTGGCCTTCGGGTTACTCCCGCACGCCACCAGCGAACCTGCGATGATCAACAGCGCTAACGTCTTGACCATGTCAACACTCCCTTGCCTGGTCAAACGGGCGACCCTCAGGCCTTGGCCCGGCTTTCCAGGACTTCAACGGCTGGCAACACCTTGCCTTCGACGAATTCGAGGAACGCGCCGCCACCGGTAGAAATGTAGGAGATCTGCTCGGCCACGCCATATTTGTCGATGGCGGCCAGGGTGTCGCCACCGCCGGCAATGGAGAACGCCGCGCTGTCTGCGATGGCCTGGGCCAGCACTTTGGTGCCATTGCCGAACTGGTCGAATTCGAACACGCCGACCGGACCATTCCACAGGATGGTCTTGGACGATTTCAGCAGTTCGGCGAAGTTCGCGGCGGTCTGCGGGCCGATGTCCAGGATCATGTCGTCGGCAGCGACGTCAGCGATCAGCTTGACGGTCGCAGCGGCGCTTTCAGCGAATTCCTTGGCAACCACCACGTCCACTGGCAGCGGCACGCTGACTTTGGCGGCGATGGCGCGAGCGGTGTCGAGCAGGTCCGGCTCGTACAGCGACTTGCCGACCGGGTGACCGGCAGCGGCCAGGAAGGTGTTGGCAATGCCGCCGCCGACGATCAACTGATCGCAGATCTGGCTCAGGCTGTTCAGTACGTCGAGTTTGGTCGACACCTTGGAGCCGGCGACGATGGCCGCCATCGGCTGGGCCGGGGCGCCCAGGGCTTTGCCCAGTGCGTCCAGTTCAGCAGCCAGCAACGGGCCGGCAGCGGCGACTTTGGCGAACTTGGCCACGCCGTGGGTCGAACCCTCGGCACGGTGAGCGGTGCCGAAGGCGTCCATCACGAACACGTCGCACAGGGCGGCGTACTGCTGGGCCAGTTCGTCGGCGTTCTTTTTCTCGCCTTTGTTGAAGCGCACGTTTTCGAACAGCACGATGTCGCCGGCCTTGACGTCAACACCGCCCAGGTAATCAGCCACCAGCGGCACTTCACGGCCCAAGGCGCGGCTCAGGTAGTCGGCAACCGGCTTGAGGCTGTTCTCGGCCGAGAACTCGCCTTCGGTCGGACGGCCAAGGTGCGAGCAGACCATCACGGCCGCGCCTTTTTCCAGGGCCAGCTTGATGGTCGGCAGCGAGGCCAGGATACGCGCATCGCTGCTGACAACACCGTCCTTGACTGGGACGTTGAGGTCTTCGCGGATCAATACGCGCTTACCTTGCAGATCGAGGTCGGACATCTTCAACACGGTCATGGGTCGCACTTCCTACGGTTTTTTTGAAGTTGCTGTTTGCAGATAGTGTTCTGCAACGTCCAGCATTCGGTTGGCAAAACCCCATTCGTTGTCGAACCAGGCCAGGATGTTCACCAGCCGAGGGCCGGAAACGCGGGTCTGACTGGCATCGACGATCGCCGAATGTGGGTCATGGTTGAAATCACAGCTTGCGTGGGGTAACTCGGTGTAAGCCAGCAGGCCTTTGAGCGGGCCGCTGGTGGCGGCTTCGCGCAGGATCCGGTTGACCTCGGTGGCGTCGGTCGTGGTGGCGGTCTGCATCGTGATATCGAGGCAGGACACGTTGACCGTCGGCACCCGCACGGCTTTGGCCTGAATTCGTCCGGCAAGTTCCGGCAACAGGCGTTCGATACCGCGCGCCAGACCGGTGGACACCGGAATCACCGACTGGAACGCCGAACGGGTGCGGCGCAGGTCTTCGTGGTGATAGGCATCGATGACCGGCTGATCGTTCATCGCCGAGTGAATGGTGGTGATCGACACGTAATCCAGGCCAATGGCCTGATTCAGCAGGCGCAACAGCGGCACGCCGCAGTTGGTGGTGCAGGACGCGTTGGACACCAGCAGCTCATCGCCGGTCAGGCAATCCTGGTTCACGCCGTAGACGATGGTGGCGTCGACATCGGTCTCGCTGGCCATCGGCTGGGAAAACAGCACGCGCGGGGCGCCGGCGTCGAGGAAACGCTGGCCGTCTTCGCGAGTGTGGTAAGCGCCGGAGCACTCCAGCACCAGATCGATGCCCAGGGATGCCCAATCGATGCCTTCGGGGGTGGCACTGCGCAGGACCTTCACGCAGTCACCATTAATATGCAGACAATCGCCGTCGACCTTCACTTCGCCGGGGAACCGGCCATGGGTGGAGTCGAAGCGTGTCAGGTATTCGATGCTGGCCATGTCCGCCAGATCGTTGATCGCGACAATCTCGAACCCGGCTTTCTCGCCTCGCTCGAACAACGCACGCAAGACGCAACGACCAATCCGGCCGTAGCCGTTGAGTGCAACTTTGTAGGGACGCGGTTGAGGCATGGGGTTCTCGATAGACGCAGTCAGACGAAATCTCGTTAACAACACACCCTTGTAGGAGCGAGCTTGCTCGCGATGGACTTCAGGACAACGCGTTCATCCAGACAGCCAGCGTTATCGTTAACGACCATCGCGAGCAAGCTCGCTCCTACAGGGGATCGCGGTGGCCAGGGCCACCGCGTCGTGTTTTAGTCTTCCAGCAGTTCTTCAGCCTGACCCAGGATGTTTTCCAGGGTGAAGCCGAACTCTTCGAACAGGGCCGACGCAGGCGCCGACTCGCCGTAGGTGGTCATGCCGATCACGCGACCTTCCAGGCCCACGTACTTGTACCAGTAGTCCGCGTGAGCGGCCTCGATGGCGATACGGGCGCTGACCTGCAACGGCAGGACCGATTGCTTGTAGCCGGCGTCCTGGGCATCGAACACGCTGGTGCACGGCATGGAAACCACGCGAACCTTGCGGCCCTGCTCGGTCAGTTTGTCGAAGGCTTGAACAGCCAGGCCGACTTCCGAACCGGTAGCGATCAGGATCAGCTCAGGCTCGCCTGCGCAGTCCTTCAGCACGTAACCACCGCGGCTGATGTCGGCGATCTGGCCGGCATCACGGGTTTGGTGCTGCAGGTTCTGACGGGAGAAAATCAGGGCCGAAGGACCGTCCTTGCGCTCCAGTGCGTACTTCCAGCTCACTGCCGATTCAACGGCATCCGCCGGACGCCAGGTGTCGAGGTTCGGGGTGCAGCGCAGGCTGGCCAGTTGCTCGATTGGCTGGTGAGTCGGGCCGTCTTCGCCCAGACCGATGGAGTCGTGGGTGTAGACGTGGATCACGCGCTGCTTCATCAGGGCCGACATGCGCACAGCGTTGCGCGCGTACTCCATGAACATCAGGAAGGTCGCGCCGTAAGGCACCAGGCCGCCGTGCAGGGCAACGCCGTTCATGATCGCGGTCATGCCGAACTCGCGCACGCCGTAGTACATGTAGTTGCCGCTGGCGTCTTCAGCGGTAACGCCTTTGCAACCTTTCCACAGGGTCAGGTTGGAACCGGCCAAGTCAGCCGAACCGCCGAGGAACTCGGGCAGCAGCGGGCCAAATGCGTTCAGCGCATTCTGGCTGGCTTTACGGCTGGCGATGGTTTCGCCCTTGGCGGCCACTTCAGCGATGTAAGCCTCGGCTTTTTCGCTGAAGTCAGCTGGCAGGTCACCGCTCAGGCGACGAATCAGTTCGTTGGCTTCAGTCGGGAAGGCAGCGGAGTAGGCAGCGAAACGCTGGTCCCACTCGGCTTCGACAGCCTTACCTGCCTCCTTGGCGTCCCACTCGGCGTAGATGTCGGCCGGGATTTCGAACGGGCCGTGGTTCCACTTCAGCGCCGCACGGGTCAAGGCGATTTCCGCGTCACCCAGTGGGGCGCCGTGGCAGTCTTCCTTGCCTTGCTTGTTCGGCGAACCGAAGCCGATGGTGGTCTTGCAGCAGATCAGGGTTGGCTGCGCGCTTTTGCGTGCAGTGTCGATCGCGGTCTTGATCTCTTCCGGGTCGTGACCGTCGACGTTGCGGATCACTTGCCAGTTGTAGGATTCGAAACGCTTCGGCGTGTCGTCGGTAAACCAGCCTTCGACTTCGCCGTCGATGGAGATGCCGTTGTCATCGTAGAAGGCGATCAGCTTGCCCAGGCCCAGGGTACCGGCCAGGGAAGCGACTTCGTGGGAAATGCCTTCCATCATGCAGCCATCACCCAGGAACACATAGGTGTGGTGGTCGACGATGTTGTGGCCAGGACGGTTGAACTGCGCCGCCATGACTTTTTCAGCCAGGGCAAAACCCACGGCGTTGGCCAGGCCCTGGCCCAGTGGACCAGTGGTGGTTTCCACGCCCGGGGTGTAGCCGAGTTCCGGGTGGCCCGGGGTGCGGCTGTGCAGTTGACGGAACTGCTTGAGGTCATCGATCGACAGGTCGTAGCCGGTCAGGTGCAGCAGCGAGTAGATCAGCATCGAGCCGTGGCCGTTGGACAGCACGAAGCGGTCACGGTCGGCGAACGATGGATTGCTCGGGTTGTGCTTGAGGTAGTCGCGCCAAAGTACCTCGGCGATATCCGCCATACCCATTGGGGCACCGGGATGGCCGCTGTTGGCTTTTTGCACGGCATCCATGCTGAGGGCACGAATGGCGTTGGCACGCTCACGACGGCTAGGCATCGCTGTTCTCCTGGGGGACTTGAATAAAACGAAACGGAAAAAAGGCGAGCATTTTCCCTCACCGGGCCGCCTCGGGGCAATGACAGATAGTCATCTGAAGGCGTTTTTCCAATGGATAACGACGTATTCGCCTGATGAAACCTTTCCGCTGTTCGTTTGTTGACTGAAGCTAACGTCAAGAAGTGCCATCTATCGAGCAATATCAAAACTTTTTGATATTGCTCTTGCGATGCCTTCGACCCGTGACTAGACTGCCGGCCTTATGAATTTACGCGTGCCCTCCATTCAGCATGACGATTGCGATGAACTGGCGGCCTTGTGCAAGGCTGGCGGCGATCCCCTGCGTTTGAATGTTTTGCGCGCACTGGCCAACGATTCGTTTGGCGTGCTGGAACTGGCGCAGATCTTCGGCATCGGCCAGTCAGGCATGAGCCACCACCTCAAGGTACTGGCCCAGGCCGGCCTGGTGGCAACGCGCCGCGAAGGCAATGCGATTTTTTACCGTCGTGCCCTGCCCCACACCGAACTGCTGGGCGGCAAATTGCATGCAGCCCTGCTCGAAGAAGTCGACAACCTGACGCTACCGGCCGATGTGCAGTCGCGCATCGCCCAGGTCCACGGGCAACGAGCAGCCGCCAGCCAGGACTTTTTCTCACGGGTAGCGGAGAAGTTTCGCGCCCAGCAAGACTTGATCGCCGGCCTGCCGCAGTACCGCGAAAGCGTGGTGGCCCTGCTCGACAAGTTGAGCCTGGGCAAAGACGCCACGGCCATTGAAGTCGGCCCCGGCGATGGCGCATTCCTGCCGGAACTGGCGCGCCGATTCTCGCAAGTCACGGCGCTGGACAACAGCACCGCGATGCTCGAACTGGCGCGCCAGGTCTGCGAACGCGACAAGCTGACTAACGTTAGCCTGCAATTGGCCGATGCATTGAACGGCGTCAGTCTCAGGGCCGATTGCGTGGTACTGAACATGGTGCTGCATCATTTTGCCGCGCCGGCCGATGCGCTCAAGCACATGGCCCACTTGCTGCAACCAGGCGGTAGCCTGTTGGTGACAGAGTTATGTAGCCACAACCAGAGTTGGGCCAAGGAGGCCTGCGGTGATCTCTGGCTGGGGTTTGAACAGGACGATCTGGCCCGTTGGGCCACCGCTGCGGGACTCGTTCCCGGGGAAAGCCTCTATGTAGGCTTACGTAATGGTTTCCAGATCCAGGTCCGCCACTTTCAGCGGCCGGCTGGCGACACTCACCATCGGTAATTTCAGGAAAACATCGAGATGAGCGAATACTCCCTTTTCACCTCCGAGTCCGTGTCTGAAGGGCATCCGGACAAAATCGCCGACCAGATTTCTGATGCGGTGCTGGACGCCATCATTGCTGAAGACAAGTTCGCCCGTGTGGCGTGCGAGACTCTGGTGAAAACGGGCGTGGCCATCATCGCCGGCGAAGTCACCACTTCGGCCTGGGTTGACCTGGAGCAGATCGTTCGTGACGTGATCACCGACATCGGCTACACCAGCTCCGACGTCGGCTTCGACGGCGCCACCTGCGGCGTGATGAACATCATCGGCAAGCAATCCCCTGACATCAACCAGGGTGTCGACCGTGCCAAGCCTGAAGATCAGGGTGCCGGCGACCAGGGCCTGATGTTCGGCTATGCCAGCAACGAAACCGACGTGCTGATGCCAGCGCCGATCACCTTCTCGCACCAGCTGGTGCAGCGCCAGGCTGAAGCCCGCAAATCCGGCCTGCTGCCTTGGCTGCGTCCGGATGCCAAGTCGCAAGTGACCTGCCGCTACGAAAACGGCAAGGTTGTCGGTATCGACGCGGTCGTCCTGTCGACCCAGCACAACCCGGAAGTGTCGTACAACGACCTGCGCGAAGGCGTGATGGAGCTGATCGTCAAGCACGTGCTGCCTGCCGAACTGCTGAGCAAGGACACCCAGTTCCACATCAACCCGACCGGCCAGTTCATCATTGGCGGCCCGGTGGGTGACTGCGGCCTGACCGGTCGCAAGATCATCGTCGACAGCTACGGCGGCATGGCCCGTCACGGCGGAGGCGCGTTCTCCGGTAAAGATCCATCGAAGGTTGACCGTTCGGCCGCCTACGCCGGTCGTTACGTGGCCAAGAACATCGTTGCCGCCGGCCTGGCCGAGCGTTGCGAGATCCAGGTTTCCTACGCAATCGGCGTTGCTCAACCGACTTCGATCTCGTTGAACACCTTCGGCACCGGCAAGATCAGCGACGACAAGATCGTCAAACTGGTTCGCGAAGTGTTCGACCTGCGTCCATACGCGATCACCACCATGCTCGACCTGCTGCACCCGATGTATCAGGAAACCGCTGCGTACGGCCACTTCGGTCGCACCCCGGCGACCAAGACCGTTGGTGACGACACCTTCACCACGTTCACCTGGGAAAAAACCGACCGCGCCGACGCCCTGCGTTCTGCTGCCGGCCTGTAAGACTTCCCCGCAACACCCGAAGCCCCGCACGGTTCGCGCCTTGCGGGGCTTTTTATTGGCTTGCGCTTCAGACCGCACGACCGTCTTCGCGAGCAAGGCCACCGGAAATACCCGGCAAAACACCCTCTCGCTGCACCGACAGATACTGACCTAGCCTTCACACACCTCACCGAGCAAGGACGCTCAAGATGCTTCCCTACCTGCGCCTGTTTTTCGCCGCCCTACTGTCCCTTGCCTGCCTGATTGCCAGTGCCACCGAATGCCCGGACTGGCCACCCGAACGTGCCCTGAACGAAGTCGGCACACTGCAACTACAAATCGACTTATGGGACGACAGCTATCACCGCCAGGGACATTCACTGGTCGCCGATGAACTCTACGACCAGTCCCGCGCGCGACTTACCCAATGGCGCCACTGCTTCAACCTGAACCCGCCCGCAGACCCCTTGCGCACTGCGCGCGGCGCGCTGCCCCACCCCATCGCCCACACCGGCTTGGGCAAACTGCATGATCGGCCTTCCGTCGAAAAATGGCTGCACAACCGGGTGGACGTCTGGGCCCAGCCTAAAATCGACGGGGTGGCGGTGACCCTGGTTTACCGTAATGGTCGGTTGACCCAGGCCATCAGCCGCGGCGATGGCGAGAGCGGTCAGGACTGGACGGTTCCGGCACGACAGATTCCGGCCATCCCGCAGCAGCTATCCCAGCCTCGGGATTTGCTCGTGCAAGGTGAACTGTATTGGCGCCTGACCGATCATGTGCAGGCCCGCGCCGGCAGCCTCAACGCCCGCGCCACGGTGGCGGGCCTGATGGCGCGCAAGGTGTTGAGCACTGAACAGGCCGCCGGCATCGACCTTTTTGTCTGGGACTGGCCCCAAGGGCCGACAAGCACACCCGCCCAGGCCGCAGCACTGACGGCGCTGGGCTTCCCCAGTACTACGGCATACAGCCAGCCAATCGCGTCCGTCATCGATGCCGAACGCTGGCGCGAACACTGGTATCGCGCTTCCCTGCCCTTTGCCAGCGACGGCATCGTCCTGCGCCAGAACCAGCGCCCGGCCGCCGAACGCTGGCAAGCCCGGCCACCCTACTGGGCCATCGCCTGGAAATATCCCTTCGCCCAGGCACTGGCCGAAGTCCGCCAGGTTCACTTCAAAATCGGCCGTACCGGACGGATCACTCCGGTACTTGAACTGACCCCGGTGACGCTCGATGACCGGCAGATCAAACGCGTCAGCGTCAGCTCGTTGCAACGCTGGCGGGCAATGGACATACGTCCGGGTGATCAGGTCGCCATCAGCCTGGCCGGGCTGACCATTCCCAGGCTCGATGGCGTTGTGTTACGCAGCAGCGAGCGCGTCGAATTGACTGTGCCGAAGGTAGCGGACTTTCATTCATTGAGTTGCTGGCAGCCGACTCCGGGTTGTGAGGGCCAATTTCTCGCACGCCTGACCTGGCTCAGCGGCAAACAGGGTCTGGCGCTGCCCAATGTCGGTCCGGGCACCTGGGAAAAACTTCTTGCAACAGGTCGCCTGAACGGTCTGCTGGATTGGTTGACCCTTGATGCCCAAGAGCTTGCTACCATTGACGGTTTCGGCGAGCGCAGCGCGACTCGCCTTGCAGACAGCTTCAACCAGGCCCGGCAACGCCCGTTCGCGCACTGGCTGAAAGCCTTGGGATTGCCACCGACAGGTCCGGTGCCTCTCGGCGACTCATGGCAGACGCTGGCGCAGCGAGACATCGAACAGTGGCGGGCCGAGGCCGGTATCGGGCCGGGACGCGCGGCGCAACTGAGCGCTTTTTTCCGCGATCCGCAGGTCCTGGCCTTGAGTGAAACGTTACGTGAAACGGGGATTGACGGCTTTTAGCTGCCAGCCCCGTGCCCACCGGGAACCCCTGGGGATCGCTGGGCTCCAACAAGCCATTGCCACACCGGCCCGCTGGCCTTCTTACATGGAGCTTTTATGAAATTTCTTTCACCGCTCGCCCTCCTGGCCCTGTGCAGCATGCTGGCCACCCCGTTGATGGCGGACGAGGAAGCGCCGGGGCTGTCCGGTTGCGCCGCCAAGAAGCAAGGTATCGTCAACCAGATCGAATTGGCCAAGGTCCACGGCAACGCCGACCAGCAGGCCGGCCTGGAAAAAGCCCTGAGCGAAGTCGAAGCCAACTGCACCGACGCCTCGCTGAAGAAGGAGCGGGAAAACAAGGTGCTCGACGCCAGGCACGAAGTCAGCAAGCGTCAGGCAGACCTCGACAAGGCCATGAGCAAA
The DNA here is from genome assembly GCF_002934665.1 of Pseudomonas laurylsulfatiphila. Lineage (GTDB taxonomy): Bacteria > Pseudomonadota > Gammaproteobacteria > Pseudomonadales > Pseudomonadaceae > Aquipseudomonas > Aquipseudomonas laurylsulfatiphila. Next base: position 211,269 of record NZ_NIRS01000005.1, read on the forward strand.
GGCGACCCCGAGAAGATCAACAAGCGCAAAGACAAACTCGCCGATGCCCGTAAGGAATTGCAGGACGCTTTGGATGAGCTGGATAAGTAAGTACAGATTAAGGAACAAAGATTTCGGTGTTGCCAAAGCAGTCTTCGCGAGCAGGCTCGCTCCCACAGGATTATGAGACCACATGTGGGAGCGAGCCTGCTCGCGAAGGCGTCAGACCGAACAACGCCAATCAATGATCCCGAAACGCCTTATGACACGCACTGCAAGCATCTTCGACTTTCTGCACCGCCGGCCCCAGGTTGCTGGCCTTGTAAGGTTGAATCTGGCTAGCGATCACCAATTCACCGGTGGCGGATTCAAGATCGCGGGCCATGCCCTGAAAGCGTGCCTGCTGCTCCCAGACATCGCTCTTGGCACTGGTGTGATCTTCTTCACGCACCTGCGGAAAATGTTTCCACGGCTCACGGGACAACCCATCGAGCTTCACCGCACCCTCGGCGAATTTCGGGCCATCGAACGGGATACGCCCGCGCAACATGCCGCCCAGGTCTTCGCCGGTCTTGAGCATCTGCTTGAAAATGGCCTTGCGCTGACCGAGCGGCGAGTTGGGGTCAACGCCGCCACAAGCGGACAATGTCAGGCAGGCCAGCAATACAACAGAAAGTCTTTTAAGAGTCATGGTGGCTTCAGGTCACAGGAAACGGCGGCCAGTATCCTCGTGTCATCGGCAAAGACCAATAGCCCTATTATCAATAAGGGTTGCTTGAGCGCATGGAGCGATCAGGCAACCGGCAAAGGAATCACTCCATGAACAGCCATTTCAAGGCATGGCGTCACAGCCTGGCCTGGACCTTGCCGATGATGGCCCTGCTCGCAGGCTGCACCGGTGGCGACAAGCAACAACCGAAAACCCATGCCCTGGCCACTTACTCCAGCGCTACATGGGAAGCGCTGCCGGCGGTGTCCGACGCCGACCTGGTCGCCGGTTTCGGCTCCTGGCGCAGCGCCTGCACCCGACTCAAGGCCGACCCGGTCTGGGGTGGCACCTGCGCGGCGGCGACCAACGTGCCGCAAACCGCCAGCGACATTCGCGGTTTTCTCAAACAGAACCTCGATGTGTACGGCCTGCGCGCCGCCAACGACAACCCCAACGGCTTGATCACCGGCTACTACGAGCCGGTCTATCCGGGCAGCCTGACCCAGACCAGCATGGCCAATGTCCCGGTCTATGGTGTCCCCGAAGACATGATCATCGTCGCCCTCGACAGCATTTACCCGGAACTCAAGGGCAAACGCCTGCGCGGCCGACTTGAAGGTCGCGTGCTCAAGCCGTACGACGATGCGGCCACCATCGAGAGCAAAGGGGTCAAGGCACCGGTCGTGGCCTGGCTGACCGATCCGATGAATCTGCAGTTCCTGCAAATCCAGGGTTCAGGTCGCATCCAGCTCGATAACGGCCGCCAGTTGCGCATCGCCTATGCCGACCAGAACGGCCATCCGTATCGACCGATCGGCCGCTGGCTGGTGGAACAGGGCGAGTTGAAAAAAGAAGACGTGACCATGGGTGCCATCAGCACCTGGGCCAAGGCCAATCCGTCGCGGATTCCCGAACTGCTCGGCAGCAACCCCAGCTATGTGTTCTTCACCCGTAACCCGGACAGCAACGAAGGGCCGCGCGGCTCGTTGAACGTACCGTTGACCGCCGGTTACAGCGCAGCGGTGGATCGCAAGGTGATTCCACTGGGCAGTCTGCTGTGGTTGTCCACCACCAGACCGGACGGCACAGCCCTGGTTCGCCCCGTAGCAGCGCAGGACACCGGCGGCGCGATTGCCGGCGAAGTCCGGGCGGATCTGTTCTGGGGCACCGGCGATGCAGCCGGGCAACTGGCCGGGGACATGAAACAGCAGGGGCAGATCTGGATGCTCTGGCCCAAAGGTGCGGCGTTGCCGCAAGTGCCGCAGGTGGCGGATGCGATTAAAACCAACCCTTGAGCAACTGATTACTGTAGGAGCCGGCTTGCCGGCGAAGGCGGCGGATTGATCAACGATCATGTCGCCTGACACTCCGCTTTCGCCGGCAAGCCGGCTCCTACAGGTCAATGGTGTCGGCGAAGTTCTTTCAGACTGACACCACAAAGAAACTCACGATCAACGCCATCCCCACGAACCACATCAACGACCGCAGCGCCGCCAGGTCCGCCAGATAGAAAATGATGAAAAGCAGACGGCTGGTGATGAACAACACCGACAACACATTGATGGTCACCAATTCGGCGTTGCCCGCCAGGTGCGCCACGATCACCGCGGCTGCAAACGCCGGCGTCACTTCAAAACTGTTCAGTTGTGCCGCATTTGCCCGCTTGCCCAAACCCTCCAGGGAATCGAGAAACCCACGTGGATCATGATTGTCTTTCAGTCGGAACCCGCCACTGATCTTCGCGACACCCGTGCACAGATACGGCAGGAAGATCGCAATCAAAATGCACCACAGAGCAACCGTCATTACGCAGTCCCTTCTTCAAGTTGTAGAAAATCGAATCCATCAACAGCGATCAAAACTTCATCACCAGTATGCCGATCAGCACCAGCCCACATGCTAAGAGGCGTGGCCCGCCAAAAGGTTCTTTGAGGTAACGCATGCCAAACAGCACCACCAGAATCACGCTGATCTCGCGCAACGCTGCTGCTTCTGCAATCGAGCCCAATTGCATCGCCCACAGCACCAGAGCGTAGCTGAACAACACGCAAAACCCGACCGCCAGGCCCAGGCGCCACTGCTCGCGCCAGAACAGCATGAACGCGGGGCGCTTGCGCACCAATGCCAACAACGGAAACGGCCAGGCGCTGAGCAAGGTGACCCAGACCAGGTAATCCAGAGGATGGGACCAGCGCCGCAAGGCCTGACCGTCGATGTAGGTGTAGCAACCGATGCACAGGCCGATCAACGCCACCACCGGCAGCATCGACCAGGGTAAACGCGCACCGCCACCGCCCTGCCAGAGCAGGCACAGCATGCCGAACGGAATCAGCAGGATTCCGAATATCTGCTGATGGGTCAGCACCTCCCCGGCAAAGATCAGCGTCAGCGCCAGCACCACCAAGGGTGACAGGCCGCGCATCAGCGGATAAACCAGGCCGAGGTCGCCGACCCGATAGGCCTGGATCAGCAAGTAGCGATAGAGCAACTCGAACGCCGCCGAAGCCAGGATCCACGGCCAGATCTCCAGCGGCGGCAGGCTCAGGAACGGCACCATCAGCGCGACAAAGAGCAGCGCCACGCTGTCCATGCAGGCCACCACCAACAGCCGCTCCGCACTGAACTTGATCAGGGTATTCCACGCCGCGTGCAACAGCGCCGCCACCAACACCAACACCGTCGCAAGCACGGCCCACTCCTTTTGTTGTCTACACGATCTCTGTAGGAGCGAGCTTGCTCGCGATGGACGTTAACGCGTGCTGTCTGGATAAACGCGTCGCCTTGACGTCTTTCGCGAGCAAGCTCGCTCCTACAGGAAGCCGGGTAGAGAATTGATTCGCCATATGTCAGCAGCTGTTTATACTGCAAACGACCACGCCGCACTCAGTTGCGCACAGACCAATTCCAATAAAAATCCTGCCCCGCCCGCTATCGTCGAGAACGGTCGTCGGCCTGCGTATGCCTGATCACAGCGTCAAGACTACCGACAGAGACCTTGCGCATGCCACTCGCTTTGCTTGCCCTCGCTGTTGCCGCCTTCGGCATCGGCACCACCGAATTCGTCATCATGGGCCTGTTGCCCGACGTCGCCCGCGATCTCGGCGTCAGCATTCCCGACGCCGGATTGCTGATCACCGGTTACGCCCTTGGCGTGGTGTTCGGTGCACCGATCCTCGCCGTCGGCACCGCCAACATGCCGCGCAAAGCCACCCTGCTGGGCATGACGCTGATGTTCATCCTCGGCAACATGCTCTGCGCACTGGCACCAAACTACGCCACGCTGATGGCCGCGCGGGTGATCACGGCACTCTGCCACGGCGCATTTTTCGGCATCGGTTCGGTGGTGGCTGCCGGACTGGTTGCCCCCAATAAACGGGCCCAGGCGATTGCCATGATGTTCACCGGCCTGACCCTGGCCAACGTGCTCGGCGTGCCATTGGGTACCGCGCTCGGGCAATACGCGGGTTGGCGCTCGACGTTCTGGGCGGTGTCGGTGATCGGTGTGCTCGCCGCGATTGCGCAATGGATCTGGCTGCCGAAAAACATCGCGATGGATAAAGCCAACCTGGCCAGCGAGTTCAAGGTGCTGGGCAAGGCCAACGTGCTGCTGGCCCTGGGCATGAGCGTGCTGGCCTCGACCAGCCTATTCAGTGTGTTTACCTACATCGCGCCGATCCTGCAGGACATCACTGGCGTCAGCCCCCACGGCGTCACCATCATGTTGCTGTTGTTCGGCGTTGGTCTGACCGCCGGCAGCATGCTCGGTGGTCGTCTGGCGGACAGCCGCTTGCTGCCATCGCTGGTGGGCATGGCATTGGCCGTGCTGGTGGTGCTGGCGGCGTTCACACAAACCAGCCAATCGGTGATCCCGGCGGCAATCACACTGGTGCTGTGGGGGACGTTCGCCTTCGCGCTGTGCCCGATCCTGCAACTGCTGATCATCGATCAGGCCCATGAAGCACCGAACCTCGGCTCAACGTTGAACCAGAGTGCGTTCAACCTCGGTAACGCCGCCGGCGCATGGATTGGCGGCCTGGTGGTGGCCAGTGGCGCCGACCTGGCGGACTTGCCCTGGACCGGCGCACTGGTCAGCGGCTTGACCGTGCTGACCGCACTGTTCTTCATCTATCGCCAGCGTCGCGGCGCGGTGGCGTTGAATGTAGCGGGCTGAGCATCACCTTGATGGTTTTTTGATCTTCTGCGGATCAGGTGCTTCGCCCTGATCCGCTGACTCTTTCGGCGGCCCGCTTTCGCTGCGGATCTGCGCATGACTGATCAGCGCGAAAATAAAGCTGCCACCTATGATGTTCCCCGCCAGCGTCGGCCCGGCGAACACCAGCCAGAAGTCCTTCCACGGCAACTCGCCGGCAAACACCAGATACGAAACCTCCAGCGAGCCGACGACGATGTGGGTGAAGTCTCCCAGCGCCATGAGGTAGGTGATGAGGATGATGATCCACATCTTGGCGTTCTCCATGGACGGAATCATCCAGACCATGGTCGCGATCATCCAGCCGGAAACGATGCCCTTGGCGAACATCTGACTGGCGTGATTTTCCATGACCTTGCGGCCGATATCGAGGAAGGCCACGTCGGTCTTGCTGTCGAAAATCGGCAGCTCCAGCATCACATATGCCACCAGCAAGGTGCCGCAGAGGTTACCGATCAGCACCACCGTCCACAGCCGCAGCAGACGGCCGAAGTTGGCCAGGGTCGGTTTGGTCATCACCGGCAGCACAGCGGTCAGGGTGTTTTCGGTGAACAGTTGCTGACGAGCGAGAATTACCGCGAGGAAACCGGCGCAATAACCGAAACTGGCGATCACCTTGAATCCCTCGCCGTCCGGCAGGCGCGAATTGAGCAGGCCCATGCCCATCAGCGACAGGCCCATGGTCAGCCCCGCCGCCAGCGCTGACCACCACAAAGCGGCAATGCTGCGCTCCAGCTCCTGATCGCCCTGGGTGCGAATGATCTCGTGCAACACCGCGGCACGGGGCGGCTGGCTCTTTTCGACTTCGTGCTCTTCTTGCGCCGACAGGTTCGGGGTCTTGCCGTCTTGTGCCGAGTTCATGATGTGCGCAACCAGTGGCGGGCTATTTAGCTACGACACGCGCTATCCGGAGCTGTTCAGTCGTTGCGGCGATGACACCGCTTCCGTAGGAGCTGGCTTGCCAGCGATGGCGATATTGGCACCACCACGGAAATCGCGGCGATGCTATCGCTGGCAAGCCAGCTCCTACAGGGCTCGCATTACGAGCCGGCGTCATCGTCCTGGAACTGGTCTTTGACGTACTTGATCTCGGTCCGGCCGTGGGGCGCCGGCAAGCCGTCTTCACCGAGGTTGACGAAGACCATTTTCTCGACCGTGAGGATGCTCTTGCGGGTGATCTTGTTGCGCACTTCGCAGGTCAGGGTGATCGAGGTACGGCCGAACTCGGTGGCGGTGATGCCCAGTTCGATGATGTCGCCTTGGCGCGAGGCGCTGACGAAGTTGATTTCGGAAATGTACTTGGTCACTACACGCTGGTTGCCCAACTGGACGATGGCGTAGATCGCCGCCTCTTCGTCGATCCAGCGCAACAGGCTGCCGCCGAACAAAGTGCCGTTAGGATTGAGGTCTTCGGGTTTTACCCATTTGCGGGTGTGGAAATTCATGTTCACTCCTGAGCGTCTTGCCGAATGATGCTGACCATCATGGCAGAGCCCGACCCAGAGCTCTATTGAGCATCGACTATGGTCTCGATTACCGTTCGGACATTGACCGACAGAAACGCTTTGGAAGATCAGCATAGCCCGCTATAATCGCCACCGTTTCAAAACGGTCATCATCACTTGATACCGTTTTCCCGCCACCTGTCCGAGGGGCGCTGCAGCAGGTTCGACCTGTCAGGCTCGGATGGGGCGTTGCCTGGCCTTAAGCCAGACACTAAACGCACAACGGCGCCCATTCGCATACATTACGAATGGAGGCTCTTCATGAGCGCTGTTATCACGCCTGCAGATTTTACCGATTACAAAGTCGCCGACATGTCCCTGGCTGCCTGGGGCCGTCGCGAAACCATCATCGCCGAATCCGAAATGCCGGCCCTGATGGGTCTGCGTCGCAAGTACTCCGAAGAGCAACCGCTCAAGGGCGCGAAGATCCTCGGCTGCATCCACATGACCATTCAGACTGCCGTGCTGATCGAAACCCTGGTTGCCCTGGGTGCCGAAGTGCGCTGGTCGTCCTGCAACATTTTCTCGACTCAGGATCAGGCCGCCGCTTCCATCGCCGCTGCCGGCATCCCGGTTTTCGCCTGGAAAGGTGAAACCGAACAAGAGTACGAGTGGTGCCTGGAGCAGACCATCCTCAAGGATGGCCAGCCATGGGACGCCAACATGATCCTCGACGACGGCGGCGACCTGACCGAACTGCTGCACAAGAAGTACCCACAGGTTCTGGATCGCGTTCACGGCGTGACCGAAGAAACCACCACCGGCGTTCACCGCCTGCTGGACATGCTGGCCAAGGGCGAGCTGAAAATCCCGGCCATCAACGTCAACGACTCGGTGACCAAGAGCAAGAACGACAACAAGTACGGCTGCCGTCACAGCCTGAACGATGCCATCAAGCGCGGCACCGACCACCTGCTGTCCGGCAAGCAAGCGCTGGTCATCGGCTACGGTGACGTGGGCAAGGGTTCCGCTCAGTCCCTGCGTCAGGAAGGCATGATCGTCAAGGTTTCCGAAGTCGACCCGATCTGCGCCATGCAAGCCTGCATGGACGGCTTCGAACTGGTTTCGCCGTTCATCGACGGTATCAACAACGGTACCGAAGCAAGCATCGACAAGGCGCTGCTGGGCAAGATCGACCTGATCGTGACCACCACCGGGAACGTCAACGTTTGCGACGCAAACATGCTCAAGGCCCTGAAGAAGCGCGCTGTTGTCTGCAACATCGGTCACTTCGACAACGAAATCGACACCGCTTTCATGCGCAAGAACTGGGCATGGGAAGAAGTGAAGCCACAGGTTCACAAGATCCACCGTACCGGTGCTGGCAATTTCGACCCACAGAACGACGACTACCTGATCCTGCTGGCCGAAGGCCGCCTGGTTAACCTGGGCAACGCCACTGGTCACCCGAGCCGCATCATGGACGGTTCGTTCGCCAACCAGGTTCTGGCGCAGATCTTCCTGTTCGGCCAGAAGTACGCCGACCTGTCGCCAGCCCAGAAAGCCGAGCGCCTGACCGTTGAAGTACTGCCGAAGAAACTCGACGAAGAAGTGGCCCTGGAAATGGTCCGTGGCTTCGGCGGCGTTGTGACTCAACTGACCAAGACCCAGGCCGACTACATCGGCGTGACCGTCGAAGGTCCGTTCAAGCCGCACGCTTACCGCTACTGATAGACGCTGACTGATCGCTCTCTGTAGGAGCTGCCGCAGGCTGCGATCTTTTGACCTTGATTGTCAGGATCAAAAGATCGCAGCCTGCGGCAGCTCCTACAGAAGCCTGCGTCCGGCTTACGTGTTTCCAAGGATATGACCATGTCCCAAGATCGTCGCTACAGCTTCGAGTTCTTCCCTACGAAGACCGATGCTGGGCATGAAAAGCTGCTCGCCACTGCTCGTCAGCTGGCCATCTACAACCCCGATTTCTTCTCCTGCACCTATGGCGCCGGCGGCTCGACCCGTGATCGCACGCTGAACACCGTGTTGCAGCTGGAAAGCGAAGTCAAAATCCCTGCCGCTCCGCATCTGTCCTGCGTAGGCGACAGCAAAGACGACCTGCGCGGCCTGCTGGCCCAGTACAAGGCCGCCGGCATCAAGCGCATCGTCGCCCTGCGCGGTGACCTGCCTTCGGGCATGGGCATGGCCAGTGGCGAAATGCGCCACGCCAATGACCTGGTTGAATTCATTCGTGAAGAAACCGGCGACCATTTCCACATCGAAGTCGCCGCGTACCCGGAAATGCATCCGCAAGCGCGCAACTTCGAAGACGATGTCGCCAACTTCGTGCGCAAAGCCAACGCCGGCGCCGACAGCGCGATCACCCAGTACTTCTTCAACGCCGACTGCTACTTCTACTTCGTGGAACGTGTGCGGGCGTTGGGCGTGGACATCCCGATCGTGCCGGGCATCATGCCGATCACCAACTACAGCAAGCTGGCGCGTTTCTCCGATGCCTGCGGTGCGGAAATCCCGCGCTGGATCCGCAAGCAACTGGAAGCTTACGGCGACGACACCCAGAGCATTCAGCGCTTTGGCGAACAGGTCATCACCGAGATGTGTGAACAACTGCTGCAAGGTGGCGCTCCAGGGCTGCACTTCTACACACTGAACCAGGCTGAAGCGAGCCTGGCGGTGTGGAACAACCTGAAGTTGCCGCGTTAAGCAAAGCAAGATCAAAAGATCGCAGCCTACGACAGCTCCTACAGGAGCTGCTGTAGGCTGCGATCTTTTGCTTCAACGCACTATAAATGTGCGGCAATCCACGGAGTTAGAGCATCTGCGGTGAGTTTCTGGCTCTTTCCGGTTTCTCGTCGTAATCTCAAGCCCATGCCTTTGATCACGCAGTTAATCGCCGTACTTGCCTTCACTTGCCTGAGCTTCGCCGCCCGGGGCGAGAAGTTGCGCATTGTCACGGAGCCGTGGGCGCCTTATGTGTACGATGACAACGGCAAATCACTGGGCCTGGACTACGAAACCACCGCCATTGTCTTCAAGCGCCTGGGCATCGAAGTGGAGTGGCAGTTCCTGCCATGGAAACGCTGCCTGTCGATGCTTGAATCAGGCCAGGCCGACGGCGCGCTGGACATCTTTCACAGCGATGAACGCGATGCGACCCTTCTCTACCCCAGCGAACCACTGTCTGAAGTGCAGTTCGTGTTGTTCTACGCCAATGACCGGCCCCATCCGTTTCGCACCCTTGATGACTTGCGCGGCCTGACCATCGGCATCTCGCCGGGTTACCTGTACAGCAAGGACTTCAGCGACTCCACGTTGTTCACTCGCGAGCCGGCGCCCACCCACGAAGCCAACTTCGGCAAACTGCTGCGCGGGCGGATTGACCTGTTGATTACCGACCGCCGGGTCGGCCAGCATTTGCTCGATGAACTGGGCATCCGCGACAAGATCACCGAAAACCCGACGATCATCAGCCAGCAAAGCCAGTTTCTCGCGGTGCGGCGCAATGCGGGCATGGATCTGCTGGTGCAACGTTTCGGTGCCGAACTCAAACGCTTCAAGCGCGAGCCCGCCTACGCCGAACTGAGTGCCCGCTATGGCGCGGAACCGGCCGTCAACATGAAAACTGAAAAGACCACGGCCGCCACGGAAAAAACCGTTGAGCAGCAGGAAAGCGGCGCGCAGTGATTGCTCTGTTATACTCCGGCCTTCCCGCCAGGCTCACGCCCGGACGCCCGGAATCGTTAAAGGCATCTCAACCCCGCTACTGCGCAGCTTTCAGCCCGCGCGAGCGCTTGCAGACGAGCCTTCGAGACCCAGCAGGACCGGACGGGATTGCGTCCTCTTAAACGCCATTCGCGCCAGGCAAGACTCCCATTGGGCCAAGCCCTAACTAAAACAGGATTACTCATGTCCTTTGCTTCCCTCGGTCTCTCCGAGGCTTTAGTCCGCGCCATCGAGGCAGCGGGCTATACCGAGCCTACTCCGGTGCAACAGCGGGCCATTCCCGCCGTGTTGCAAGGTCGCGACCTGATGGTCGCGGCACAGACAGGTACTGGTAAAACCGGCGGTTTCGCCCTTCCGATCCTGGAGCGGTTGTTCCCCAACGGTCACCCGGACAAATCCCAGCGTCATGGCCCGCGCCAACCGCGCGTACTGGTCCTGACCCCGACTCGCGAACTCGCCGCGCAAGTGCATGAAAGCTTCAAGGTCTATGCCCGTGACCTGAAGTTCGTCAGCGCCTGCATCTTCGGTGGTGTCGGCATGAACCCGCAGGTTCAGGCCATGTCCCGTGGCGTAGACGTGCTGGTGGCCTGCCCTGGCCGCCTGCTCGACCTGGCCGGCCAAGGCAGCGTCGATCTGTCCCACGTGGAAATCCTCGTGCTGGACGAGGCCGACCGCATGCTCGACATGGGCTTCGTCCATGACGTGAAAAAGGTCCTGGCCCGCCTGCCGGCCAAACGTCAGAACCTGCTGTTCTCGGCGACCTTCTCCAAGGACATCACCGACCTCGCCGGCAAGCTGCTGCACAACCCGGAACGCATCGAAGTCACGCCGCCGAACACCACGGTCGAGCGTATCGAACAACGCGTATTCCGTTTGCCGGCCAGCCACAAGCGTGCCTTGCTGGCGCACCTGATCACCGCTGGCGCCTGGGAACAGGTGCTGGTGTTCACCCGCACCAAGCACGGCGCCAACCGCCTGGCCGAGTACCTGGACAAACACGGCCTGAGCGCCGTCGCGATCCACGGCAACAAGAGCCAGAACGCCCGCACCAAAGCCCTGGCCGATTTCAAGGCCGGCACCGTGCGCATCCTGGTGGCCACCGACATCGCCGCCCGCGGCCTGGACATCGACCAGCTGCCACACGTGGTCAACTTCGAACTGCCGAATGTCGATGAAGACTACGTGCACCGTATCGGCCGTACCGGTCGTGCCGGTCGTTCGGGCGAGGCGATTTCGCTGGTCGCCCCGGACGAAGAAAAACTGCTGAAAAGCATCGAACGCATGACCAAGCAGAAAATCGCCGACGGCGACCTGATGGGCTTCGATGCAAGCACCATCGAGGCGGAAAAGCCTGAAGTGCGCGAGCGTCCGGACATGCGCAACCCGCGCAATCCGCGTGGCCCGCGCGGCGACGGTCCGAACGGCAGCGGTGGCGGCGGCGGTCGCAAGGACAAAGGCAAGGACAAGGGCAAGGAAAAACCGGCTGGCGAACGCGGCGAGCGCCCTGCCCGTCAGCAAAAGCCACGTGAAGGCACTCCGGCACGCGAACAGCGTCCGTCGCAGCCTCCTCGTGCCGCCGCCGACCGTGCCCCGGACGAGTTCCTGGACGACGATATCGATAACTTCGGTAACCGCGTCGACTACGTACCGCAGCAGAAACCCGCGCAAGGCCGTGGTCGCCGTCCGGGTGCTCCGCCACAGGGCACCGCCGCAGGCACTCCACGTTCCGGCAAGCCACAAGGTCGCCAGAACGGTCCGCGCAACAGCGATGGCGCCAGCACCGGCACTCCGCCGGCCAAGCGTAGCGGTCCTCGCAGCGGCGCACCGCGCGATGGTCAGGCCCGCCGCGAAGACTCACGCAATCGCCGCCCGGCCCGTGACGACCAGCCTCGTTCGGAACCGGCTGTGCAGAACCCGCGTGGCCCGGCACCGAAGATCATGCACAAGGAATCGAAAGCCGACCGCTTCCCGACACCTGAGCAGCTGGATCAACTGCCAAGCCGTCCTCGTGGTGAAAAACCGGCATTGCTGACCCGCAATCGCTGAGTTATCGCTGCAATAAAAATGCCCCGCGCCGAAAGGTTCGGGGCATTTTTGTTGATGCGGGATCCGCTTTTGTAGGAGCTGCCGCAGGCTGCGATCTTTTGCTCCTGAAAATCAAAAGATCGCAGCCTGCGGCAGCTCCTACAGGGGATTGTGTACGGCAATAAAAAACGCCCGCGCTCAGGGGAGCAGCGGGCGTTTTTTTGTCAGGGGCGAAAATTTATTTCGCTTTGACACCTTCAAACGTAACGTACAGATCCACGGCGTCGGACTGTGGACCCAGGTCCATCATCTTGCCGAAATCGGAACGCTTGATGCTGGTAGTGCCCTCGAAGCCAGCACGGTAGCCGCCCCATGGATCCTTGCCTTCGCCCAGGAAAGTGGCCTTGACCACGACTGGCTTGGTTACGCCCGCAATGGTCAGGTCGCCAGTCACGTCGGCAGTATCTTTGCCGGCGGCGTTTTTGCCAGTGGACTTAACGCTGGTGGACTTGAAAGTAGCCTTGGGGAAATCAGCCACTTTCAGGAAGTCTTTGCTGGAGATGTGCTTGTCACGTTCGGCGTTGTTGGTGAAAACGCTGGCGGTGTTCACGTTGAACTCGATCTTGCTGTCTTCAGGTTTGGCAGCGTCGAAGCTGAATGTGCCATCGATGTCCTTGAAGGTACCGGTGATGTAGCTGTAGCCCAGGTGGCTGATCTTGAAGTTGACGAAGGCGTGCTGGCCTTGCTTGTCGACGGTGTAGTCAGCCGCCATCACGTTGGCGGACAGCAGCGCGGAACCGATTGCCAGAGCGGCGAGAGTCTTTTTCAACATGCTTTGTTTTCCTTGGGAGTCGAGGTTGAACTTCAGGCTTTGCGACCCAGCATGCGCTTGAGGGTCACATCACGATCGATAAAGTGATGCTTCAATGCTGCCAACGCATGGAGGCCGGAAAAAATTACCAGCACCCACGCCAGGTAGAGGTGAATGGCACCGGCGTTATCTGCCTGGTCCGGTAGTCCGGAGATCAGGGCAGGCACTTCAAACCAGTCAAACACCGGAATCCCGACACCTTCTGCGGTGGAAATCAGGTAACCGGCAATCATCACAGCGAACAGGCAGAGATACAGAAAGCCATGGCCGAATTTCGCGCCCAGACGCGTCATGCGGCTGTAACTGCTCAAAGTCGGTGGCGGTGGGCTGACGAATCGCCACAGCACCCGCAACACCATGACGCCCAGCAGGATCAATCCAATGCTCTTGTGCAGATCCGGCCCTGCCTTGCGCCATGGGTCGTAATAGCCGAGGCCAACCATCCACAGGCCAAGGGCGAACAAACCGAACACGGCCAGTGCCACACCCCAGTGCATGAAGATACTGACCCAGCCGTAGCGGGAAGTAGAGTTACGTAGCTGCATTGCCTGGATCCTTGTAATTGCTGGCCCAAGAGTATCGAGTTATCTATCGAATTAAAGCGGAAAAATTTGCTTTGAAATATCGAAAAATACGATCAACAGTCTGAAGCCTGCGAGTTAAGGAAAGATTAAAGTCGAAATTGTGAGAAAAAGTGAATACAAACCAGAGAACACCTGTATCAAAAAATTTATTCGATTCTGGTCCCGGCTTTTTCCAGGCAAAAAAAAGCGCGGCCCTTGAGCCGCGCTTTTTTTACGCCTGAACGTTACTGCGCCTTGGCATCCGTTGCCGGAGTCGCAGCCGGTTTGGCCGCTGGCTTCTTGGCCGGCTCGACTTTCTTGGCGGGTGCCTTGGCCGGGGCTTTTTTCGCCTCGGTCTTGGCGGCTGGTTTCGCCGGAGCTTTCTTGGCTGGCTCGGTTTTTACCGGTGCCGCAGGCTTCGGTGCTTCCACCGGTGCCGACGCCGCGGCCGGGGCTGGCGCCGGAGCAGGTGCTGGCGGTGCAACAGGCTCAGGCGCCTTGACCGGCTCCGGCTTCTTCTCGTCATCAGAGCCGCCGAACAGGTTGCTGAAGAAGTTGCCCTTCTTCGCCGCCACCGCACCAGCGCCCGCCGCAGCGGCGGCCGGAACCACTTTCGCCGGTTCGAATGACTTGCCCGCCGCCAGGTCTTCAACCTGGCTGGCCGCACGCTGACCGGTGCGCAGCGCACCTTCCAGGGTGCCCGGGTACAGGGTGTCGGTGTGCTCACCAGCAAAGGTTACGCGCTGAATCGGGCGCTCCCACAGGCGCCAGAACTTGCTGATCTGGCCCGGGCCGAAGGCCAGGTAGGCACCGCCAGTCGACGGGTCAGTGCTGTAGCGACGGATTTCATAACCGGTGAACGAACCGCGAGCCTGTGGATAGAACGCGTGCAGGCGGATCAACACCTGATCGACCATCTGCTTGTCGCCGAATGCCTGCATCACCCGCGCGTTGTCGCCGGACAGGTTGATCACAACGTTGGCACCGCCCTTCAGGGCAGGCTCGATCCACAACATGCCCAGGCCGGTGTTGCTGTAGATCTCGCCGGACATGCGCGCCTTGCTTTCCCACACAGGCGTCTTGAACTTCAGCATGATCTGGTCGCGCCAGCCGTAGTTGGTGCCCTTGATCGCTGCCAGGTGCTGGGCGTCCAGCGCCGGAGTCATCTGGATCTTGTTCAGTGCGCGCAATGGCACGGCCAACACAACGTAGTCAGCCTGGTAGCCGACGTTGTCGACTTTGACGGTCACGCCGTCCTTGTCCTGGATAATCGCCGAGACCGGGGAATTGGTCTTGATGGTTTTCAGCTGCTTGACCAGGGCCTGGGCCAGCACCGGGCTGCCACCGACCAGGCGCGAAGCACGCAGGTCACGATCGGAGACACCACGGTAGACGCGGCTCTGCTGCGCGAAGTACAGCAGCGACAAGCGCGAAGGTTCGTCGTAGCGGGTACGGATCTGCTGGTTGATCAACTGGCGGGCGGTGGCCGGCAGGTTCTGCTTGTCGAGCCAGCTCGACACGTTGATCTGATCCAGCGCGTGCAGGGTGTTGTTGGCGGCCGGGTTCAGCGGGTCGTCGATCGAACGCGCCAGATCGTCCACGGTCTTGTCGAAGCGCTTGAGCGCCTCGGCGGTGGCCGGTTGTTTGGTCGCCAGATCGGCGGCAGAGAAGTACTCGCCATCGATCAGGTAGCCTGGGGTCCGCACGAAGTCAGGGGCCGGCGTGGTGCTCAGCTTGAAGTTCGATACGTACTTGTTCAGCACCGGCTGGGTCTTGTCGTTGCCGATCCACTCGCTGGTGGCCATGCCGGAACGGCCGCCCAGGCTCGACTTGGCTTCCAGCAGGGTGACCTGCCAGCCCTTGCTCTGCAGCTCGTAGGCGGCAGTCAGGCCCGACAGGCCGCCGCCGATCACGATCGCGGTTTTATCCTTGGCCAGCGCAGACACGCTGAACAGCCCCAACATCACCAGCGCACAGGCGCGCAGCCAACCGACAGACATTCAGCGAACTCCGGAATTACACGAGGAAAACAGCAGTTTTTGCGAGCCAGAAGGCTCAAGAAGCGCGAAGGATACGTCAGCCATCAGGCACCTGCCAGCAACGTCTATCGGCCTGGACAAAGTAGCTCTTTCGACACAATGGGTTGTCCCCGTGGCACGCATTGCATAGGCTTGCCCGATTGTTTGTCCGCGCAGGTAACGGACCACCTCCAGGAGAGTGAAAATGGGCCTGAATAATCAGTGGATGCAACGCGATCTCGCCGTGTTGTGGCATCCCTGCACCCAGATGAAAGATCACGAACAACTGCCGCTGATCCCGATCAAACGCGGGGAAGGCGTGTGGCTGGAAGACTTCGAAGGCAAACGCTACCTCGATGCGGTCAGCTCCTGGTGGGTCAATGTGTTCGGACACGCCAACCCGCGGATCAATCAGCGCATCAAGGATCAGGTCGATCAGCTCGAACATGTGATCCTTGCCGGCTTCAGTCATCAACCGGTGATCGAATTGTCCGAGCGCCTGGTGAAAATGACGCCGGAAGGCCTGACCCGGTGCTTCTACGCCGATAACGGCTCGTCCTGCATCGAAGTCGCGCTGAAAATGAGCTTTCACTACTGGCTCAATTGCGGTCAGCCGAACAAGAAGCGCTTCGTCACTCTGACCAACAGCTACCACGGCGAAACCATGGCGGCGATGTCGGTGGGCGACGTGCCGCTGTTCACCGAGACCTACAAGGCGCTGTTGATGGACACCATCAAAGTGCCGAGCCCGGACTGCTACCAGCGTCCCGCGGGCATGAGCTGGGAAGAACATTCGCGCAATATGTTCGCCGCGATGGAACAGACCCTGGCCGAGAACCATGACAGCGTGGCTGCAGTCATTGTCGAGCCGCTGATCCAGGGGGCCGGTGGCATGCGCATGTACCACCCGGTGTACCTCAAGCTGCTGCGCGAAGCCTGCGACCGCTACGGCGTGCACCTGATCCACGACGAAATCGCCGTCGGCTTCGGCCGCACCGGGACGATGTTCGCCTGTGAACAGGCCGGTATCCGTCCGGACTTCCTGTGCCTGTCCAAGGCCCTGACCGGCGGCTATCTGCCACTGGCGGCGTGCATGACCACAGACGAAGTCTACAGCGCCTTCTACGACGACTACCCGACCCTGCGCGCCTTCCTGCACTCCCACAGCTACACCGGCAACCCGCTGGCGTGCGCCGCGGCCCTGGCGACGCTGGACATCTTCGAAGAAGACAACGTCATCGAGAACAACAAGGCCCTGGCGCAGCGCATGGCTTCCTCCACCGCGCACCTGGTCGATCACCCGAATGTTTCCGAAGTGCGTCAGACCGGCATGGTGCTGGCCATCGAGATGGTCAAGGACAAAGCCAGCAAAGAGGCTTACCCGTGGCAGGAACGCCGTGGCCTGAAGGTGTTCCAGCACGCCCTGGAGCGCGGTGCTTTACTGCGTCCATTGGGCAGCGTGGTGTATTTCCTGCCGCCGTACGTGATCACCCCGGAGCAGATCGACTTCCTGGCCGAAGTGGCCAGCGAAGGCATCGACATTGCCACCCGTGACAGTGTCAGCGTGGCGGTGCCGAAGGACTTCCATCCGGGGTTCCGTGATCCGGGTTGATTGTTTTCACCCGACCTTCTGTGGTGCCTGGTCTGCCGCTATCGCTGGCAAGCCAGCTCCTACAGGTCAGGGTTGTATAAAAGATTTGCGGTGGCCCGTTCCTTGTAGGAGCTGGCTTGCCGGCGATAAGGTCGGCACGACCTTCTGATGATTTGCACTTTTCCAGAGACCCCGCATGAGACTGTCCCGCTTCTTCATCGACGCCCCCTTGAGCACCGGCGAGCACGAATTGCCCGAAGCCCAGGCCCATTACATCAGCCGCGTACTGCGCATGGCCGAGGGCGATGCGTTGCAATTGTTCGACGGCTCGGGCCAGGAGTTTCGCGCCAGGCTGGTCGAAGTCGGCAAAAAACGCGTCGTGGTGCAGATCGATGAAAGCTTCGCCGGGCAGATCGAATCGCCGTTGCAAATCCATCTCGGCCAGGGCCTTTCCCGAGGCGAGCGCATGGACTGGGCGATTCAGAAAGCCACGGAACTGGGCGTCAGCGAAATCACCCCGATCTTCACCGAACGCTGCGAAGTCCGGCTCAAGGACGAGCGCGCCGACAAACGCTTGCTGCACTGGCGTCAGGTGGCGATCAGCGCTTGCGAGCAATGCGGCCGTTCACGGGTACCGGTGATTCATCCACCACTATTGCTGGCTGACTGGTTGAAGCAGACGCAAGCCGAGTTGAAGCTGGTGCTGCACCCGGTGGCCGAGCCGCTGGTGAGCCATGCCAAACCTTCAAGTCTGGCATTCCTGATCGGTCCGGAGGGTGGTTTGTCCGATGCCGAAGTCGATCAGGCCAAGGCCGGCGGCTTCCACGCCGCCCGCCTCGGTCCACGGGTACTGCGCACCGAAACCGCGCCGGTGGTGGCGTTGGCGGTGGCCCAGCAACTCTGGGGGGATTTCTAAAAAGATCGCAGCCTGCGGCAGCTCCTACAGGATGTACGCCATCCAATTGTAAGAGCTGCCGCAGGCTGCGATCTTTTGCATTTACTGCACCGGATCACTCACCGGTTTGGCAATGATCGCCTTGAGTTCGCTGGTCATCGGGAACTCAAGGTTCAAACCCTTCGGCGGGATCGGCTGCTCGAACCAGCGTTTGTAGATGCCATTGATCTGACCCGAGCTGTACAGATCCGCCAACGCACCGTTGACCAGCGCCAGGAACTGCGGATCGTCCTTGCGCACCATGCAGCTGTAGATCTCCCGCGATTGCTCCTCCCCGACCACCACCCATTTGTGCGGGTCGTTGGCCTTTGCGCGCTCGCCATAGAGCAGCGCGTCGTCCATGTAGAACGCCACCGCCCGGCCCGACTGCAGCATCTGGAAGGCTTCGCCGTGGTCCTTGGCGCTGATCACGAACATGTCGATCTTGTGATCGACGTTGTAGCTTTTCAGGAAGCGCTCATTGGTGGTGCCGGCGGTGGTCACCACGTTCTTGCCGCGCAGGTCAGCGAAGCTCTTGATCCCGCTGTCCTTCGCGGTCAGCAACTGGCCTTTGACGTAGATGAAACCATAAGAAAACGCCACCTGCTTCTGTCGTTCGGCGGTCACGCCTGTGGAGCCGCACTCCAGGTCCACGGTGCCGTTTTGCACCAGTGGAATACGGGTCTGCGAGGTCACCAGGTTGTACTTCACCTTCAAGTCCGGCAGCGCCAGTTGCTGCTGGATGCGCTCGACGATCTTGCCCGCCAGATCCACCGAGTAACCCATCGGCTTGCCGCTGTGATCGCCCACGTAGGAGAACGGCACCGAAGCATCGCGATAGCCCAAGGTGATGCTGTTGGCGCTGGCGATTTTGCTCAGGGTGCCGGTCAAGGGCGCTTCATTGGCCTGAACCTGACTGCCGAGCAACAGGCCAAGCGTACAAGCGAGCAACGTGATTTTTTGCATTGTTATTCTCCGTTGTGGGTGTTGGTTTATCAGACGCGTGCAGCGATGACGGTGATTTCCACCAGCACCTGCGGGCGGGCCAGTTCGGCCTGCACGGTGGTGCGGCTCGGTGCCTGCCCCGGCGATAGCCAGGCCGACCAGACCTCGTTCATCGCAGCGAAATCCTCGGTGATGTTCTTCAGGTAAATGGTCGCACTGAGCAGATGATCCTTGTCGCTGCCCGCCTCGACCAGCAAGGTATCGATTTTCGCCAGCACTTCGCGGGTCTGGCCGCTGGCATCCCGGGCATCGCCCGGCACTTGCCCGGAAAGAAACACCAGGTCGCCAAAGGTCACGGCGCCAGACAGGCGCGGGTTGCTGTGCAGTCGGGTAATGGTCATTGCAGTGTCCTCTTCAGAAATCAGTATTCAGTATTCAGGCGGCCCGGTGGCTGAAACCCTGAAGGTCAATGGATGGCTGGCGCTCGCCGATCAACTCGCTGAGCAAGCGCCCGCTGCCGCATGCCAGGGTGAAACCCAGCGCGCCGTGGCCGAGGTTGAGCCACAGGTTGCGATACGCCGTCGCGCCCAGCAACGGCACGCCGCTAGGGGTGGCCGGGCGCATGCCAGCCCACTCGACGGCTTCGTCATAGGCGCCGGCATTTGGAAAGGTGTCATGGGCCTGACGCTTGATCAGTGCCAGGCGCTTGGGGTCCAAAGCAGGGTCGAAGCCGACAATGTCGACCATTGCCGCCACTCGCAATTGCTTGCCGATGCGCGCATAGACGATCTTGCGGTCGTAGTCGGTGATGCTCACGTCCGGCGCCCGGTGACCGGCGCCGATCGGCACGGTCAGGCTGTAGCCCTTGAGCGGGTAAAGTGGCAGTTGCAGCCCGGGAAGCGCCAACAGCGGGCTGCGGTGACCGGCGGCGATCACCAGTTGATCGACCGACAGCACTTGCTCGCCCAGTTCGATGGCGTTGACGCTGCCGTTGCTGTGGCGGATGCCGGTTACCGCTTGCCCGAGACGAAACTCGCAACGGCCGGATGCTTGCAGCCGGGCGGCCAGTTGCTGGCAAAAACCGTGGCAGTCGCCCACCTCTTCGTCCGGGGTGTAGATCGCCCCGACAAAGGGCGCATCGATCAGCGCCGGTTCCAGTTGCGCGCATTCGGCCGGCGACAGCACCTGCTGTTGCTGCGGGTCGGCCAGGCTCTGGCGCGCACGCTCAAAGCTGCTGCTCTGGCGGAAGGTCACCAGTTTGCCATTGCGCCGCCATTGGAATCCCGTCAGCCCATCGCCCTCGCGCCAGGACTTCAATGTGTCCTGGCTGAACAGCGCCAGGCGCAGCAAGTGCGCGGCGTTCTCGCGGTTGACCGAGCGGCGGCAGGCGCCGAGGAACGATGCCATCCAGCGCCACTGGGCCGGGTCAAAGCGCGGGCGCAGCTTCAACGGTGAGTCACCGCGCAGCATCCAGCCTATGGCTTGCAAAGGCACACCGGCGTCGGCCAGGGGCGCGACATAGCGATAGGACAACTGGCCGCCGTTGGCGAAGCTGGTTTCGCTGCCCAGCGAGTCCCGTGCCTCGACCACCGTCACCTCAAAGCCGTCGCGCACCAGCGCATAGGCCGTTGCCAGGCCAATCACACCGCCACCGATGATGCACACACGCTGAGCCATGTCCGTCCTTAAAACCGTTGTGAAGACGAGGCCAAGGTTAGAGCCAGGTGACAGACGTTGAACAATGCATAAAGATGGCAAACCCATAAACAAAGGTTATGGACTTGCCATGCGCCTTCGCCATATCGAGATTTTCCAGGCCATCCGCCAGACCGGTTCGATCAGCGCTGCTGCGCAATTGCTGCACGTCTCGCAGCCAGCGGTGAGCAAGGTGTTGCAGCACGCCGAGCAACAATTGGGTTTCCCGCTGTTCCTGCGGGTACGCGGCAAGTTGCAGGCGACGCCGGAAGCGCTGGAACTGGAGCGTGAAGTGGACAAGGTCAGCGAAAGCCTGCAAGGCGTGCGACGCCTGGCGCAGAGCTTGCGCCGCGAACCGGGCCACAGCCTGCGCATCGGTGCCACCCCGGCGCTGGCCCTGTCATTGCTGCCGCCGGCCATTCACGAATGGACCGGGCGTTACCCGGACATCGCTTGCGAACTCTCCAGCGCCCACAGTCGCGAACTGGTGCAGAACCTGTTGATGCGCGAAGTGGATGTCGCCCTGACCCTGCAACGCCCGGATCATCCAGGACTCAAGGCCCAGGCGCTGGCGTCCGGCGTGCTGGTGGCGCTGGCGCCGAGTGGTTACTGGTCTCAGGAAGAGGTGGGTAAACCGTTGCCGCTGATGGCGCTGGCGGATGCGCCGCTGATCGGTTTATCCAGCGCCGATCCATTGGCAGCGCGGCTCGACAGTTACCTGGAAGCGGTCGAACCGCCGCCCCGGGTACGCATCGCCGTGCAAACCTACTCACTGGCACGGGCGATGGTGGAATCCGGCGCGGGCCTGGCGGTGATCGATCCGTTCACCGCCCTTGGCGCCTCTCCCGCCAACACAATGATCCGCCCTCTGGCACCGCCGTTACCCATCACCCTGTACGCAGTGACCCGTGCCGCCGAACCGCCGCCACACACCTTGAACGACCTGTTGCAGGTATTCAGCCGCCGAGCCCGGGAGCAACTGGATCGGCTGGCCCCGGTACAGCCTTAAAGGACATAAAAGAAAATCGCCACAAAGTGCAGCAAGCTCCCGGCGATCACGAACAAATGCCAGATCCCGTGGGCATGCCGCAGGCGATGATCAAGGGCAAAAAAGATTATCCCCACCGTGTACAACACCCCGCCCGAGGCCAGCCAGGCAAATCCGGCGGCGCCCAGCGCCGCGAGCAGCGGCTTGACCGCCACCAGCACAATCCAGCCCATCACCGCATAAATCACGATCGACAGAATCCGCGCCTCCGAACGCGGCTTGATCTCTTGCAGGATGCCGATCAGCGCCAGCCCCCAGACAATCCCGAACAAGGTCCAGCCCCACGGCCCGCGCAGGGTCACCAGGCAGAACGGCGTGTAGCTGCCGGCGATCAACAGGTAGATCGAGAAGTGATCGACCTTCTGCATGATCGCTTTCTTGCGCCCGCGCACGCTGTGGTACACGGTCGATGCGCTGTAAAGCACCAGCAAGGTAAAGGCGTAGATCGCCATGCTGACAATCTTCCACGGACTGCCGTCGAGACTGGCCAGCACAATGAGCCACACCCCGCCGATAAACGCCGCCACCGCCCCGGCCAGATGCGTCCAGGCGTTCAGTCTTTCTCCGTGATACATCGATTACTCACCTTAAAAATGGTTACCGCAAAACAAGGCTCAAGCCTTGAGCGTAAAAGTGCAATGTTTCCGTACGTCACGATTCCTGTAGGAGCTGCCGAAGGCTCGGGCCGCGTTCGGACGATCTTTTGATCTTCAACGTCAAAAGATCGCAGCCTTCGGCAGCTCCTACAACGCTCAGTGTTTAATGGGCACAATTGACCGATACCAAAGAGAGTCCGCCCCATGCTGATCGATGAAGAGTTGACCCTGAAAAAACTCGAGGTGTTCCTGGCCTTCATGCGCACCGGCAACCTGGCACGCGCCGCCGCCGAATTGCAGACCAGCAACGTCAGCGTGCATCGGGCGATCCACTCCCTGGAAAGCGCCCTGCGCTGCCCGTTGTTCAAGCACGAAGGCCGCAACCTCACACCGCTGGAAAGCGCTTACGTGCTGGAAGAGCGGGCGCAGAAGCTGATTCAGGATGTCGTCGAAAGCGTGCGCCTGACCCGGGAGGCTGCCGGGTTCTCGGCCGAGCGTTTCAAGTTGGGATCGCTGTATTCGCTGACGGTGAAGACCGTACCGCAACTGATCATGGGCCTGAAAATCCGCCGCAGCGAACTCAACATCGACCTGATTCTGGGCTCCAACATCGACCTGCTCTACAAGCTCAAGAACATGGAAGTCGATGCGATCCTGGTGTCGCTGGACGACAGCGTCAACGACCCGGACTGCGAACAGATCCCGCTGTTTTCCGACGACATCTTCCTCGCCACACCCGCCGACTCGAAGTTTGCCCAGCGAACTGAAGTCGACCTGGCCGAGGTCCGCGACGAAACCTTCATCACCCTGACCCAGGGCTTCGCCACCCACCAGGACGGCAAGCGGGTGTTCGAGCAGGCAGGGTTCGAGCCGAAGGTGGCGATGCAGGTCAACGACATCTTCACCCTGCTGAGCATGGTCAGTTCGGGCGTAGGGTATGCGTTGCTGCCGGGGCGTATTGCTGCGGTGTACGAGAACCGGGTGAAGCTGATCCCGTTGCAGGAAAAGTACCGTTTGCAGCAACACATTGGCGTGGTGTTCCTGAAGGCCAAGGAGCGTGATCCGAACCTGCTGGCGTTGCTGGCGGAGTGCCGGATGTATGCCAATCGGCAAGTCTGAAACCGTGTCGCACCTATCGCCGGCAAGCCGGCTCCTACAAGGGCTGCGTCAATCCTGTAGGAGCCGGCTTGCCGGCGATGGCGTCGGTACGGTCAGCCCACAATCCCGCGAACAATGAAGAACAACAGCGAAGGCCCGAGCAAGCAGCCAAGCCCGGTGTGGAAGGTCGCGGTCAACGCGCCATAAGGCACCAACCGCCGGTCCGTCGCCGCCAAGCCGGCGGTCACACCACTGACAGTCCCGGCCAGCCCGCCGAACACCATCGCCGAACGCGGGTTGTCCAGGCCCATCCAGCGCGCCGCCATCGGCGTGCCGACCATCACCAGGATCGCCTTGATCAGGCCGGTGGCAATCGACAGCGCCACCACATCGGAACTGGCGCCAATCGCGGCTCCGGTCACTGGGCCGACGATGTAAGTCACCGCACCGGCGCCAATGGTGGTCATGCTCACCGCATCGCGGTAACCGAATGCCCAGGCCATGCACGCACCGACAATGAACGGCAGCACCGTGCCCAACAGCAGCGCGATCACGCCGATCAAACCGGCCTTTTTCGCTTCCGTGGCCTGCACCTCGAATGCCGTGGCGACGATGGCGAAGTCCCGCAGCATGGCGCCGCCCATCAACCCGATACCGGAAAACAGCGTCAAGTCCGCCAGGCCCTTTTGCCCGCCGGTCATCGTTCCGCCAACCCAGGCCAGTACCAGGCCGATGACGATGGCAATCGCCGAACCGTGGATGCGTCCGAAGGTCAGGCGTTTGGAGATCACCACTGACACCCACATGATCACGCCGACGAAGGCGAATGCGGTGACCAGACCGTTGTGTTCCAGACCGTTCTTGATCAAATCCCACATATCAGCGACCTCCTGCCGGTGCGCCAACCTGCGTTACATCCGCCGGTTCATCGGGCAAGGGTTCGCCTTTGTGGGTCCGGCTGATCAGGGCAATGGTGCAACCGCAAACCACCACCGAACCGATCGCCGCCAGCACCGCCACCGGACCACCGTGCAGCGCCGTGACCACGTTTTGTTGCGCCGCCATCGCCACTACCACCGGGATGTACATCGCGCCCCAGAAGCCGACGCCCATCTCGCACTCCCGGGTCATGCCGCCACGCCTGTGCATCCACAACCGTGCGCAAATCAGCAGGATCATCGCGATCCCGACACCGCCGACGTTTGATTTCACGCCCAGCAACACCCCGAGCATGTCACCCATGATCACCCCTGCCAGCGTACAGATCGCCAACAGCGCCACACCGTAAATAATCATTGTCGTATTCCTCAAAGTGCATTTCGAATGTTGTTTTTGTTGTTCGAAGCCTGAGTCGGTTTTAGGAGTGGCGGCTGTCCTCCTCTCGCATCAGCGCCTGCAGGGTATCGAGCCGAGCACCGTCGAAGGCAATCACTCTGCCCTGCTCGAACACCCGGCGCGCCAGCCCGGTCAGCACCGCACCGGGCGGCATTTCGATCTGTAGACGTACGCCGCGCTCGTAGGCGCTTTGTACCGTGCCGCGCCAGTCGACGATGCGGCACATGTTGTAGGCCAGGTCGTCACGCAAGGCTTCAGGCTTGATCAGCGGACGCGCACGGCTGCCGCTCAGGTAGCCCATCTTCGGGGCTTGCAGCGGCACCTTGTCGAAGGCTTCGGCCAACCGTTGCGCGGGCTCCTCAAGCAGTGGGCAGTGGGACGGCACGCTCACTGCCAGACGCTTGGCCAAGCCAGCTCCGTGACTTTTCGCCAACTCCGCCACCGCTTTCATCGCCGCGTCGCTGCCGGCAATCACCACCTGGTTATCGGCGTTGATATTGGCCAGATAAACCGGCATTTCTGCGCGGCTCACCTGGGCCAGTAATCCTTCCACCGTGACCAGCTCCAGACCGATGATCGCGGTCATGCCGTAGCCCTGTGGATAAGCCTGCTGCATCAGCTCACCGCGCAGGCTGACCAGATGCAGTGCATCGCTGAAACCCAATGCACCCGCCACCACTGCCGCCGGATAAGCGCCGATCGACAAGCCGGCCACGTAGTCCGGGGCCATGGCCAACTGGCGTGAAGCGGCGACGCCAGCGATCAGCAGGCAAAGCTGAACCGCCCTCGTCGACCGCAATGCTTCGGCAGAATCCAGCTGCGTCACGTCTTCACCGAGCCAATCGCTCGCCTCGTTCAACGTTTCCCGAGGCAAGCGCGCCAGCATGCCGGGTTGCTGCGCACCCTGGCCGGGGAACACCAGCAAGCTGCTCACGCTGCCTGCTCCTGTGGATGCCACGGGTCAGTGACCAGACTGGCCTGAGTGGCATTTTTCAACAGGACCCGCGACGAAGCACCGGCCCACTCGCGCAAGGCAACGGCGCCCAAGGGTGTCTGCAACTGCAGGTCCACGCGGCACACGGCCGTGTCGAGAAAGGCCACCAGCGCATGCGCGTCGGCACGACTCAACGGGCGCGGTGTACGCAGGATCAGATCGAGATCGCTGCCCTCGTGCAATGCGGCAAACCCGCTGGCCAACTCAAACCCGGCACTGCCACTGACACCCCAGACCCAGCCACTTTCATCGAGGTGCGAGCGCAGTTGCGCCAAGGCACGCAGCGCCGGAAAATCGCGCGAGCCTTGAACACGGCAAAGTTCTTCCGGCTGCACCCGCCGCGTGATGGCGGCGACTTCCATCACCGCTGCAAACCGCTGCTCGCGCAACGGCCCGCGCACGCCCACCGCCACCTGCCCCGCCGCGCTCAAGGCACGACGGACCACCACCGGTTGGCCGGCACTGATCGACTCGATCACCCAGGTCGGGGCATCCGCAGGCAACTGCCACGGGGTCATGCCCCACAGCAGGTCGTGAGCCAGAAGCGCATTCACCACTGTGCTCTCAACAATTGGCGAACCTTGTTCGACGCCGCACGATTGGCCGCACCGAGACGACCGCTGAGATCTGCCCCCTTCTCGGCGATATCGCCCATCGCCTGACTCAGGCACCCGGTCACCCGCGCCAGATCCGCTGCAGTCGGCTGCTCAATCTGCTCAACCGACAAGGTTTCCCACAGCAGCCCGAGGCTGGCATAGCTGTCGATGTCATAGGCCATCGGCGGCACACTGGCCGCCAGGGCTTCGAGTTCTTCGACGCTGCGCAAGGTCACCCGCGCAGCCGACGCCTTGCCCATCGCATGCACCATCACTCCCGGATCGCGCAGGGCGATCAAGCGATTGGCCTGATAGCCGTGGGCCAGGAACGCCCCGGACATCGCCTTGCCCACCAGCAAACCGATCACCGCATGGCCAGCCAGACGGGCACGGGCGTAACTGCCCGCCGCTGCGGCCAACGCCTGATGAATGCCGAGGGCTTCTTCGCGGCGACCGTAAGCCTGGCTCGGCACGTCGACAATGGCGATCAGGGCGCGTTTGCGAGCCTTGTTCTGATCGGCGGCGATGACTTCATCCACGGCCTTGGCCAGGCCCCAGCCTTCGAGCAACCCCACTTCGCCGCTGCGTGCACGGACGAAGCGGTTTTCCGGGTCAGCCACCACCGCGATGAAACGCACAGGCTGATCGCCCAGCTCACCGTCCGCGACCTTCAGCGAAGCCGGCAAACCCTCGACCGCTTTCGCCCCGGCACTCAAGGCGTTGAACCAGTTCAAACCACGCAGGGAATACGAGCTCATGGGCGTTCTCCTTGGTACAGATCGCGAACCACGGACGGCTCGATTTGCGGTTCGGCGTCCAGACGCGCCAGGCGCTGCAGGAACAGTTCGGCCTGACGACTGCGTGATTGCGCCGGCAAACCTTGCTGGAGCAACTCACCCACCTGCTGGCGAATCTGCGCCACGTCGTCGGCCACATAGCGATCCACCAGGCCACTGGCGAAGCGCTGCTCGCCACCGGTCAGGCTCCAGATGAAGGGCCGGTCGCGGGAGTCGTATTCCTCGAGTCCGGCTTCCTGCTCGATCACCTGCGGGCCATTCAGGCCGAGTCGCGCTTCCTGGGTCACCAACAGGTAGCTGCACAACCCGGCAGCAATCGACATCCCGCCAAAACAACCGACGCTGCCCGCCACCACACCGACCACAGGCTGGTACTGCTGCAAATCGACAATCGCCGCGTGGATGTCGGCAATGGCCGCCAGGCCGAGGTTGGCTTCCTGCAAACGCACGCCGCCGGTTTCCAGCAGCAGCACGGCGCGAGTCGGGATACCGTTGCGGTTGTCTTCGGCGGCAAGCTCCAGCGCACCGGCGATTTTTGCCCCGCCGACTTCACCGAGGCTACCGCCCTGGAACGCGCCTTCGATGGCGGCGATCACCACCGGCAAACCATCGAGGTTGCCCTTGGCGATCACCACGCCGTCGTCGGCTTGCGGCACCACGCCCTGGCGCGACAGCCACGGCGACATGATCCGTTGAAAAGGGTCGAGCAGTTCGCGGAAGGTGCCAGCGTCGAGCAGGGCCTTGGCCCGTTGCCGCGCACCGAGTTCGACGAAGCTGTGCTTGTTCAGCAGGGATGCGCTGTCAGTCATGGCCGATCTCCTCGAAACCCTGTTCCAGACGCAGGCGCACCACGCCGGGGGTCGCGCCGAAATCGTGGATGTCGATGGCCATCGCCGGCGGCGTCTGGCCGTCGAACATCCGTGCAAACAGATGCTGCCAGCGTTGTTCACTGCCATTGACCGAGGTCTGCACGTTGATCGTCAGCTTGCCGGCCTGACCCGGTTCGATCAGCACTTCCAGATCGCCCGAGCCGACACAACCCACCAGGGTGCGGCCGCGTGGCGGCTGCCCGGCGGGGAATTCAAAAGATAAGGTTTCCATCAAAACACTCCCTGGATAAGGCCGTCGCCCGACTCGATACGGTCGATGAACAGGCAGGCTGCGAGCAGGTCCGCAGCACCACCGGGCGAGGCATTCAACGCGATGAGTTGTTGGTCCAGCTCATGCAGGCGGCGACGTCCGGCGAGGCTGGCGCTCCCCCCGGCATCGAGCACGGCTTGAGCGCCGAGTTGCATGGTGTGCAGACCTTGTTCTCCCGCGCGGTACAGCACGCAGGTGTCGGCCAGATTCGTCATGATCGCCAGCAGTGCATCGAGCCGGGCGTTCTGTTCGCCATGGCCGGCGGCGCGGCTGCATTTGAGTTGCGGCAACGCGCGTTGCAACACCGCCGGGAAGCCCAGTTGCGCTTCTTCACGGGCTCCGCGAGCGCCGTAGCGTTGAGCGACTTGAGCACCGTGGCTGAGTGGACGCGGCGCGTAACGGTCGTCGAGCAGAGCCAGGCGCGCCGCACGAATCGATACGCTGCTTGCAGCCGTGGATTCAGGGTCCAGCGCAGCGGCAGTGACCAACAGGCCCAAGGCCCAGATCGCCCCGCGATGAGTATTCACGCCGCCCGTGGTGTCGAGCATCGCTTGCTCGCCTTCGCGACCGATGCGGCCGACGGCTTCACGCAGGGGCATGCCGATCTCACCGAACTCAATCGCGGCATCGGCCATCGCCTTGAAGGCCGGCCACAGGGACAGTGCCGAAGCGTGCATCAGCCCCAGGTGCAAATCGGTGTGGGCGCCATTGCCGCGACGGTCGACCAGTGCCGGTTTCGGCGACAGATCAGCCTCGTCGATCAGCGCGTCCACCGCCAGGTCCGCCAGCCGCTCGGCCAGGCTCAGGGTTTTGGGTTGCAGGTTGAATGCGTGCATTACCAGCTCCTGAACTTGGCGGGCGGGTTGTAGAGGCCACCGGACCACTCCACCAGATCGGCCACGCTTTTCGCCGCGAGCAGTTCGCGGGTGGCGTCGGTGCGGCGGATGCCGAGGTCTTCGGGCAAGGCGATCAGGCCTTCGCGGCGCATGCGCGCGGTGTCTTTGGGGTTGTGACACAGGCCGATGGCGGTCACCCCGGCGACGGCGGCGATCATCGCCTGGCGTTCTTCCAGCGAGCGCGCCTTGTACAGGTAGGCAATGCCTTCTTCGGTCAACAAATGGGTGACGTCGTCGCCGTAGACCATGATCGGCGCCAACGGCATGCCGCTTTTCTTCGCCACATCAACGGCATCAAGGGTTTCGACGAAGGTCGGTTTGCCGCCCTCCTGGAAGGTCTCGACCATCTGCACCACGAGTTTCTTGCCGCGCTCGAGCATCGGCTCGGCCACGTCGGTGTTGCGCATGTCGAGCCAGGCCGGGGTGCCATGGCGACGACCGCGCGGGTCGTGGCCCATGTTCGGCGCGCCACCGAAACCGGCCAGGCGCCCACGGGTCACGGTGGAAGAATGACCGTCGCCATCGACCTGCAAGGTCGCGCCGATGAACAGGTCCACGGCGTATTGCCCGGCCAGTTGGCTGAACATCCGGTTGGAACGCAGGGAACCGTCGCGCCCGGTAAAGAACACATCCGGCCGCGCCGCAATGTAGTTCTCCATCCCCAGTTCGGTGCCGAAGCAATGCACGCTTTCGACCCAGCCACTTTCAATCGCGGGGATCAGGGTCGGGTGCGGGTTGAGCGTCCAGTTGCGGCAGATCTTGCCTTTGAGGCCGAGGGATTCGCCGTAGGTCGGCAGGATCAGCTCGATGGCCGCGGTGTTGAAACCGATGCCGTGGTTGAGCGACTGCACGTTGTGTTTTTCGTAGATGCCGCGGATCGCCATCATCGCCATCAGCACGTGCACAGGTTTGATGTGTCGTGGATCGCGGGTGAACAGCGGTTCGATGTAGAACGGCTTGTCGGCCACCACCACGAAGTCGACCCAGGAAGCAGGAATGTCGACGCGCGGTAGATCGCTGACATCGTCCACCAACTGGTTGACCTGGACGATGACGATACCGTCGCTGAAGGCCGCCGGTTCGATCAGTGCCGGGGTGTCTTCGGTGCTCGGCCCGGTGTAGATGTTGCCGGCGCGGTCGGCCATGAAACCGGCCGAGAGCACGACGTTGGGAATCAGGTCCACCACCAGCCGTGCGTAGAGTTCGATGTAGGTGTGGATCGCGCCGATTTCCAGCAGGCCGTCTTCGAGCAACTGGCTGATGCGCAGGCTTTGGGTGCCGGCGAAAGAGAAGTCGAGCTTGCGCGCAATGCCGCGTTCGAACAGGTCCAGGTGCTCGGAGCGCCCGACGCTGGGCATGATCATGTGCAGGTCATGCAGCTTCGCGGGGTCGGCCTTGGCCAGGGAACGTGAAAGGAAATCCGCCTGCTTCTGGTTGTTGCCTTCGAGCACCACGCGGTCGCCCGGCAGGATCAACGCCTCCAGCGCCGCGACGATGTTATCGGTGGGCAGCACCACACCGTCGGCAAGACCTCGCACCAGCTCGAGACGCCGCTGCTTTTCGCTGCGCCGCCGCGTCCATCGCGAGTCGGGGGATATTGTTGTTGTCATGACCACTCCACGGGTTCGCTGTCGTGGGGGTCACATTAGGAGTGTTGGGTGGGGGCATCAATCAAGCAGAGTGGCGGTTCGTTACGCTCAGGGTAATGGTTGTCTGGGCTGACGCCTTCGCGAGCAGGCTCGCTCCCACAATGGGCCTGTT
This sequence comes from Pseudomonas laurylsulfatiphila, assembly GCF_002934665.1. GTDB lineage: Bacteria > Pseudomonadota > Gammaproteobacteria > Pseudomonadales > Pseudomonadaceae > Aquipseudomonas > Aquipseudomonas laurylsulfatiphila. The sequence goes on from NZ_NIRS01000005.1 coordinate 242,253, forward strand.
TCGCACTCAAGATCCCTGTGGGAGCGAGCCTGCTCGCGAAGGGGCCAGCATGGTCACAGCAAAACCCGAGTCAGTTGATTAACCCGGCATCCACCAACAACGCCTCCAGCGCCAGCAGATCCGGCACCTTGGCCACCTGCTCCCCCACCTGCACCGCCGCCTGTTCCAGCGCACACAACGGCACATCCACGTAACTCAACTGGCTGTCGAGCTTGCACGAGCGCGGAATCCCCTGCACCAACAGCGCGATGAATTTCAGTTCGGGGCGCCCGCCGAGAGCGTTGAGGATGACGATCCGCGCGCGTTCACCGATGACGATTTTCTGCCCGCAGGCCGACTCGAAACTCAGCAGCGGTATCTGCCGTTCGCGCCATGTCACCAGGCCCAGGTACCACGGCGGTGTGTCGAGATCGAAAGTCCCCGGTTGCTGGTAATCGATCAGCTCGGCCACGGCGACGTTGGGCAGGATCAGGTTGCGGTCGGCCAATGGCAGCAGCAGGCCGGTGAGGTTGCTGGTGCGGTGTTCAAGCATGGGTCTTGCTCCAAAAGGCGATGCTTTCGAGCAGCACCGATTCCTGGTACGGCTTGCCCAGGTAGTCGTTGACGCCGATGGCCATGGCGCGGTCGCGGTGTTTCTGCCCGGTGCGGGAGGTGATCATGATGATCGGCAGGTGCTGCAGGCGTTCGTCGTTGCGCACCTGGGTCGCGACCTCGAAGCCGTCCATGCGCGGCATCTCGATGTCCAGCAGCATCAGGTCGGGCATGTGCTCTTCCAGCAGCAGCATGGCATCGACCCCATCCTTGGCGGTCAGCACGTTCATGCCGTGGCGTTCGAGCAAGCGGCTGGTGACTTTGCGCACGGTGACCGAGTCGTCGACCACCATCACCAGCAACGGCCGATGCGGTTCGACCTCTATCTCCTGCCCCGCGGGATGTTGGGGTACGCGGGCCTGCATGGCGCGGATCGGCGCCAGCAGATCCAGAATCAGCACCACCCGGCCATCGCCGAGAATCGTCGCCCCGGTCACCCCTTGCACTGCCGCAAATTGCGGCCCCAGGCTCTTGACCACGATCTCGCGAGTGCCGGCCATGGCGTCCACCAGCACCGCGATGTGCCGTTCGTTGCACTGCACCAGCAACACCGGCAATGGCAGGCTCTGGCCCAACAGTTTCGGGCGCAGGATGGTTTTCAGCAGCTCACCCAGGTAGCACAGCTCGTAACGTTGCCCGGCGTATTCGTAGGTGGGCGAATCGAAGCGGAAATAGCCTTCAAGCTCATTGGGCAGGACGCGAACGATGCCGTCGATGGTATTGAGCGGGATCGCGTATTGATCCTCACCGCACTGCACCATCAGCGCCCGGTTGACCGATACGGTAAACGGCAGGCGAATGCGGAAATGCACGCCCTGCCCGGGCACTGAGTCGATGCTCATGGTGCCGCCCAGTTGCCGCACCTCTTCGTGCACCACGTCCATGCCGACGCCGCGCCCGGAGATCTGGGTGATTTTCTCGGCCGTGGAAAACCCCGGTTGCAGGATGAACTGCAACACGTCGTGATCACTGATAACGCTGTCCGGGGCGAGCATGCCGCGCTTGATCGCCTTGCGCCGCACCGCGTCCAGCGGCACACCGGCGCCGTCGTCGCGGATGTCGAAAATGATGTCGCCGCCTTCGCGCAGCAGATCGAGGGTGATCTTGCCCTTGGCCGGCTTCCCCGCCGCCAGCCGCGCTTCGACGGACTCCAGGCCATGGTCGACGGCGTTGCGCAGCATGTGTTCCAGCGGCGCGGCCATGCGTTCAAGCACGTTGCGATCCATCTCGCCTTCGGCGTTATCGACGATGAAATCCACGTCCTTGCCCAATTCGCTGGACACCTGGCGGACGATGCGCTGTAACCGCGGGAGCATGCGTTCGAACGGCACCATACGCGTGCGCATCAGCCCTTCCTGCAACTCGGTGTTGATGCGGCCCTGCTGTTGCAGCAGGTTTTCCGTGTCGTGATTGCGTCGTTCGAGGGTTTCCTTGAGGTCGAGCAAGTCAGAGGCGGATTCGAACAGCGCGCGGGACAGTTGCTGCAACTGTGAGTGGCGGTCCATTTCCAGCGGGTCGAACTCTTCATAGCCCAGGCGTTCGGCGTCGACATGCTGGCGGCTGAGGATCCGCCCCTGGGTTTCGGTATCGAGGCGGCGCAACTGGTCGCGCATGCGCTCGATGGTGGTCTCCATTTCGCTCAGGGCGATGTGTGCATCGTTGACCTGCTGCTCGATCCGGCCACGGAAGATCGATGTTTCACCGGCCAGGTTGACCAGATCGTCGAGCAGTTCCGCCGAGACCTTGACCATGTCGGCGCCGGCATCGGAGGGCGGCGGCAGTGGTTCGGCCTTGGGCGTGGCCGGTGACGCAACCGGTGCGAGCGTTTCGGGCACGGCCGGGTGGCTGAAGTTCTTGATCGCATCGATCAAGCGGTCGGCGGGCGGCATCGGCTCACCGGCGCGGGCCGCGTCGAGCATCTGCGCCAGGCGGTCATGGCTGCGTTGCAACAGCGCGAACAACGGCGCGGTCGGTTGCAGCACGCCGGTGGACAAGCCTTCGTAGAGGAATTCCAGTTCATGGGCCAGGTCGCCAATCGCGGCGATTTCCACCATGCGTGCGCCGCCCTTGAGGGTGTGCAGGTCGCGCAGCAGGGTTTCCACTTCCTGACGGCTCGAAGGCTGGGCCTGCCAGCGCTCCAGCGCCGCACCGGAGCTTTCGATGATGTCGAAACCTTCCTCGAGGAAGATCTCCAGCAACTCCGGATCATGGGCGGCCGAGTCATTGGTGGCCGCCAGTTCGCTGACTTCGGCGGCGCCCGAGTGGCCCTGCCGGTAGGCGCGAATGGCCTCGATCAGCTCAGCGCAATCGCCCAAGGGCTGGTTGTGCCGTAACTGGTCAAGGTACTGCGCCAAGCGGTCATGGCTCTGCTGCAACAGCACCGCCAATGAGTCGCTGTAGGCGTAGCGACGATCCACCAGGCCTTCGTAAAGGCTTTCCAGTTCATGGGCCAGATCACCGACCGGCCCGACCTCGGCCATGCGCGCGCCGCCTTTGAGGGTGTGCAAATCCCGTTGCAGGGACGACAGCGGCGCGGCGTTGTCCGAGTCGCGCAACCAGCGCTGCAAAGCCTGACCGGCGCTTTCGAGGATATCCACCGCTTCTTCGAGGAAGATCGCGACGATCTCGTCGTCCAGTTCGCGCCCCTCTCCTGTAGGAGCGAGCTCGCTCGCGATGGTCTCACCGGCGCCGCGTTTATCCAATGATAACGCGTCATCGTTAACGTCCATCGCGAGCGGGCTCGCTCCTACAGGGGGTAGCGTGTGCTCTAGATCGGCGGTGGCAGCTCCCAATTCGCGGATGCTCAGGGTGCGGCTGCCATCACTGCGGATCAGGCCCATGGCCGAAGGGTCGAGGCTCTCGTCAAGCAACTCGCGCAAGGCCCTGATCCGTTGCGGCTGCGGGCTGACTTCCTGACCGGCGGCCAGTTCGTCGAGCATGTTGATCAGCGCTTCGTGGGCATTCTGTGCCTCATGGAAAAACCGCTCGCTGACCGCGAGGCTGCTTTCTTCTACGGCACCGTACAGGTCGAGCAACGCTTCGCACAGCTCATCCACCGGGTGCAGGTCGGCAAGGTGGGCGCCTTCGCCGAGGGTGGTCAATTCGTCCAGCAGCGCGCTGAGTTCCTGACGTTCGCCGGGGTGTTGCTGCCAACGCTGTAGCAGGCTCTCGGCGTCGAGCAGGATGTCCATGCCCTGGGCGAGGAAGTTGTTGATCAGCTGCGGATCGCGCTTGATCCGCAGCCCGGTGTTCGGAGTGTTCAGGAGGTTTTCCAGGCGTTCGGCCAGCAGCGCTTTGGCTCGCTCGGTCAAACCCCGGGCGCCGGGAATTTCCGCCAGCGGATCGGTCTTGAGCTGGCGCAGACCGAGGCGGAACAGCCCTTCGGCTTCCAGCAGCAATTCCACTTCATCCAGGTCCAGCGCGATCAGGTGTGCCTTGTATTCCCGGGCCAGTTGATCCAGTGGCGCGGCCAGCTCGGCAATCGGCAAGACACCGGCCATATAGGCACTGCCCTTGAGGGTGTGCAAGGCACGCTGCAATTCGTCGCTGGCCTGCAACGGCACGTGCTCGGCGGCCTGATCAAGGAAACGATTGAGGCTGCCCAAGTGGGTTTGCGCCTCTTTGCGGAAGATCTCCAGCAACAGCGGGTCGAGGGCCGCGACATCCTGCGTATCCTCATCGGACACCGGTTCGTCGCCCTTGGCCAGGGCATGGGCGCGGGCGGCCAACTGGTCGACATCGTTGCGCTGACGCTGGGCATTGGCGGCGTATTCAGCCACCAGCTCCGGCAGCAGTTGCAGCACATCGCCGATCAGTTGCTGCACCGTAGCGCCCGGCTCCACGCTGTTTTCCAGGACGCGGTTGAGCAGGTTTTCCACGGCCCAGGCCAGTTCGCCCAGCACCAGGGCACGCACCATGCGGCCACTGCCCTTGAGGGTATGAAAGGCGCGGCGCAGTTCGCTCAGGGCCGAGCGGCTGTCAGGGTTGACCGACCAGCGCGGCAAATACTCGCGCAGGATTTCCAGGACTTCGTCGGTCTCTTCAAGGAACACCTCGCGCAGTTCCTCGTCCACCGGCTCTTCGCCCGGGGGGGGTGGCAGCAGGCTGCCCGGGGTGTCCAGGGCAGGCGGGTTCAGGCTCGAAACCGGGCTGGCGAGCACATCGGCCAGGGTCTGGACGATCTGCGGGTCATCCAGCTCCTGCATCATCTGCATGACCTGCGCTTCGCTCGGGTTGAGCACATCATCCAGCACCGGCACATGCTGCTCACTGGGGAAAAACCCGAGGCTCGCCAGGCTTTTTTCCGCAACATCGAGCAGGTTTTCACCCTGCGCCTGCGGGTCATCGCCGAGGCGCTCGAGGTAGTACTCGATGCTGGTGATCACGTCGGCCAGATTGTCCAGTTCCTGCCAGCCCGGCTGACCCGGCTCGAGCAACAGGTGCTCGCGAATGAAGTGATTGCAGGTGTCGACCAGGCTCGCCGCCCGGCTCAACGGAATCATTGCCAGCGCGCCGCGTACCTGGGTCAGCAAGGCCGGCAGCGCCTGCAAATGCTGGCGGTCCCAATCGGCGTCGATGTAGTCGACGATCATGTCCTTGGCCTGCTGCAAACAGATGCGGGCCTCCTTGATCACGATCTGATGGATCTGGGTCAGGTCGGTGGTCGGCAGGCGATTGTCATCCTGGCTCTCCGGCTCCACGGTTCCGACCATGCCGGCCAGCGTCGCTTCGACGTACAGCAAGGCCCCGGCAACGTCCATGAGGATCGCATCGTTGGGTTCGCGCTGGCCCTGGGCGAGGCTGAGCACCACCGCCAATTGATCGATGATCACCTTGCGCGGCTGGCCGAAGCCCAGGACCGCCAGGGTGTCGGCGATTTGCCGCAGTGGTGCCAGCAGGCTGTCGAGGTCAGAGGTGTGCTGGCGGTCACTGCGCACGAACAGATCCAGGCGTTCCTTGACCCGCACCAGCTCTTCGCACAGCGCTGCCAGCACCGAGCGCATGGCATCACGGTCGGGACCGGCCAGCCGCGCGCGTTCTTCATCGACCATCGCGCTGTCGGGCAGCGCGTCGTCCAGTGAGTAGCGTTCTTTCATGGTCAGCATCTGCCCGGTGGGATGTTCGGCCTTGGCAATGTAGAACAACAAACTCTTGAGCAGCTCCGGTGGCGCCGGTTGGTTGATGCCGCGCATGCCTTCTTCGAGCAGGCGCTTGAGTTCCTTGTCGGCGTCCTTGAACAGGCTGCGCAAGGCCGGGCTGTTGGCGATCGCACCGCCCTGCATGCCTTCGACCAGCGCCGAGGCCACCTGCCATAGTGGGCTTAGGGGTGCATTGGCGCACAGTGCTTCGAGGCGGGCGAAGACCTTGGCCAGGTAATCGAGGTTGGTTTCGTTGTCCTGCTCACGCAGGAACCCAACCAACGCCATCTGCAGCATCTGCCGCAGCTTGCGCAGCACATTGGGTAATTCGGCCGGCTCAAGCTGCGCCAGCGTTTCTGCGTCCAGCGCAGGCAACTCGGGCAATTGCGGGCTGAACAGGCTGGTTTCCGACAGCAGGCTTTCGCCACGGGCGCTGCGCAGGTCGTTGATCAGGGGCAACACCACCAGTGGCAAATCGCCGCGCGCGCCTTGCACCCGGTCCAGGTAGATCGGCAACTGCCCAAGGGCCTGCATCAACAGGTGTAGCGCCTCGTCGCGATGGCTGACACGGTTGCCCTGCAAGGCCACGGCCAGTTGTTCCATTTCTTCGGCGAGCAATGCCGCACCGTAGAATTCGACCATCTGCAAACTGCCGTGGACCTGATGGATGCACACAAGGCATTCATCCAGCGCGTGCGTCGCCTGCGGGTCATCGAGCAGGTTTTCAATCGCGTGATGAGCCTGTTTCAGCGTTTCGGCAATCTCGCCCTTGACCCACTCGAGGGCCACATAGTCGTGCCGATCACCCATAACCACTCCAATCACAATTCAGATACCCATGGGCGGTTCAAGCTTTGTCCACAACCTGCGCCTTGGCATCCGGCAAGGTGAAACCGGACACCGAACGGCGCAACTGACTGGCCATTTTAGCCAGGTTGCCGATGCTGTCGGCCGTGGCGGTGGAACCCGACGACGTCTGCGAGGTGATCTGCTGGATCACGTTCATCGTCAGGGAAATCTGGCCGGCCGACGACGTCTGCTGTTGTGCGGCATTGGAGATGCTCTGGATCAGCGCCGCGAGCGTCTTCGACACACCCTCGATTTCTTCCAGGGCCACACCGGCATCCTGCGCCAGTCGGGCGCCGCGCACCACTTCGGTCGTCGTCTGCTCCATGGAGATGACCGCTTCGTTGGTGTCGGTCTGGATCGCCCGCACCAGGGTCTCGATCTGCCGGGTGGCGGCGGACGAGCGCTCGGCCAGCCGCTGCACTTCATCGGCCACCACGGCGAAACCGCGACCGGCGTCACCGGCCATGGACGCCTGGATGGCCGCGTTGAGGGCGAGGATGTTGGTCTGGTCGGCAATGTCATCGATCAGGCTGACAATATCGCCGATTTCCTGGGACGACTCGCCAAGGCGCTTGATGCGCTTGGCGGTGTCCTGAATCTGCTCGCGAATGTTGTCCATGCCGTGGATGGTGTTGTGCACCACCTCGTTGCCCTTGTTGGCGATTTCCACCGAGCGCTCGGCAACCGCCGAAGATTCAGCCGCGTTGGCCGACACTTGGTCGATGGACTCGGCCATGTCGTTGATCGCCATCGAGGCTTCGGAAATCTGCTGGGCCTGATGTTCCGAAGCCTGGGCCAGGTGCATGGCGGTGGCCTGGGTTTCCTGCACGGCGGCGGCGACCTGGCCGGCGGTGAGGTTGATGGTCGCGACCAGATCGCGCAACTGGTCGACGGAGTAATTGATCGAGTCGGCGATGGTGCCGGTGAAGTCTTCCGTCACCGAGGCCGTCACCGTGAGGTCGCCGTCGGCCAGGTCTTCGATCTCGTCGAGCAAACGCATGATCGCGTTCTGGTTACGCTCGTTTTTCTCGGCGGTTTCGCGCAGCTGGCGATTGGTTTCGCGCACCATCACCAGGCCGATCAGGATGATCGAAGCCAGCGCCAGCAAGCCCAGCACATAACCGCCTATGGTGTCGGTGGTGCGCCCGCCGACCATGTTTTCAAAACCGCTGGCCAGGTGTGAGGCTTCGTCGAGCAGGGTTTGCGACAGACTGAAAATGTTCGAGGCCGATTCACGGACCTTGAACAGCTCAGGCGAGGTTTCGAGGATCTCGTCCACCGAGCCCGAGACGAACTCGAACAGCTCGGCGATTTCCGCCAGTCGCGCACGGGCGTCGTGGTCTTCGACCTGGCTGACCTTGAGCGCCGGGTCGCCCTGGAGCATGCCATTGAGCACCTTGCCGAACTGCGTCGCGTCACGCCCGAACGCATCGGCGGCCTGCTGTGAGTTTTCGTCGCCGGCCAATACCGTATTGACCGCACCGAGGATCCGTTCAGCCAGCAGCGATTGGCGCTGGGCCATGGCCACCTGGGCTGCCGGGGCGCCCCGTTGCAGGAGGATCTCGACGACCTTTTCGTACTCGACCTGCAACTGCGGCACGGTTTCGGCCAGCGTCGCGGCGACCTGATGCAGAGACAGAACGGTTTGCTCGCTGGAGAGAATCGCGTCGGTGTTTTTCAGCAGGCGTTCCCAGTCCTGTTGCACCGCGCGCATCTCTGGACGCACGTTGGCGGGGGCCGGTGGCAGGCTCGTAGCCGGGTCGCCCTTCTTCAGATAACCCCAGCGCCGGGCAAAATCGTTGCGCGCATCGCTGAGCAACTTGAAGGCGGCAGCCTTGCCGGCGGCCGCTTCGGTGGCGTTCTTGGCGATACGCTGGGACAACACGCGCAGTTCGCCGGCGTGGCCGATGTACTGTTTGTCGTAGGTAGCCTGGGTGTTGAGGTACGCGAAGTTGGCGAACAGCAGCATGATGAAGACGATCAGCGCGATGAACAGCACGATGATCTGCGACCGGCTGCGCGACCCTTCCATTGGCTTGCCTGCTTTTGTTTTTATCATCGGTCCTCGCCTGTTAACCAACACCCTTGATGCCTACTGAGGTCCGCCCCTGTGGGAGCGAGCCTGCTCGCGAAAGCGATGCACCAGTCGACACTCATATTGGCAGTTCGACCGCCTTCGCGAGCAGGCTCGCTCCCACATTGGATCTCTGTTGTTCCGGCTACACCGCGACGCTCATGAACCCCTGAGACCGCGTCAACGCAAACGGGCTGAACACCTGCCAGCACTGCCCGCGCTGAAACCGGCCTTTGACGAATGCCGCCACCGGCCCTTTCAACTCCTCTGCCGGCACCGGCTCCAGGCTGTCCCGGGCAAAGTGCTGGAGGCCGAAGACTTCATCGACCAGCAACCCGGCAAACACCTCATCGTGGTCCACCACCAACACCCGGCGCTGCCGGCGCACCGCCGAAAGTTCGTGCCCGAAGAAACCGCTCAGGTCCATGACCGGCAGCAATCGCCCACGCAGGTTGGCGACACCCCTGACCCAGGATTTGACCCCCGGTAGCTGGGTGAGTCGCGGCTCATGCAAGACTTCGCTGACTTCACTCATGGGCGCGACGTACCAGAGCTCGCCCAGGCGAAAACCGATGCCGCTCCAGCTGTCCCGACGGGTCGGCTGGGACGGCAAGTCCGCCGCCAGCAAACGACAGCGCTGGTCGATTTGCAGCAGCAGTTCGAAAGCCGTCAGCGACTCGTTCATGGCCTGACGATCAACCGGCCAGCACGTTGTTCAGGGTCTTGATCAGGGTCTCTTCATCGACCGGCTTGGTCAGGTAGTCCTTGGCGCCCTGGCGCGTACCCCAGACCTTGTCGGTGTCCTGATCCTTGGTGGTGATGATGATCACCGGGATGTGTCCGGTTTCCGGGTCCTTGGTCAACTGGCGTGTTGCCTGGAAGCCATTGAGGCCGGGCATGACGATGTCCATCAGGACGGCGTCGGGCTTTTCCTGGCGGGCCAGGGCCACGCCGTCGGCGCCGTTTTCGGCTTTCAACACTTCATGACCATGCTTTTCCAGCATGCCGGTCAGTTTGTACATTTCGGTCGGCGAATCATCGACGATCAGAATACGTGCCATGGTCTTCCCCATTCTTGTCGACGCAGGGCCCGGTGGCCGAGCGTCACTGTGCGTGTCCTACTGCGGCAAAACGGCGGCGAAACCAGGTACATGGGCCTGGATCGCATCGAGCAATTCTTCCTTGCTGAAAGGCTTGGTCAAAAACTGGTCGGAGCCGACGATGCGCCCCTTGGCCTTGTCGAACAGGCCATCCTTGGATGACAGCATAATCACCGGAGTGGACTTGAACGCACTGTTGTTCTTGATCAGGGCGCAGGTCTGATAGCCATCCAGGCGCGGCATCATGATGTCGACAAAGATGATGCCGGGGTGGTTATCGGCAATCTTGGCCAGGGCATCGAAGCCGTCGATGGCCGTGATGACCTCACAACCCACGTTCTTGAGCAGCGTTTCGGCGGTACGACGGATCGTCTTCGAATCGTCGATCACCATGACCTTCAAGGCGCTGGGGTGCTGTTCCATAAGATGCTCTGCGTCGCCTTTACGAATCAAATTGTCCGTTTGCGGGTAATTGGCGGCTCGAAACCCTTGATACTCAAGGGCCAGCACGGCATGGCAGCCTTTTTAGCACAGTCTCCAGAACCAATCTATCGGCCGACCGGGGCGATGGTTTTTCCTTGACCGCAAACACACTCAGCGCCACTCTGACGCCACTTTTATACGGCCCCTTGGCCTGATCGCTTTTTGTGGGAGCGAGCCTGCTCGCGATGGTGTATCAGCTGCATTGGTGTCGACTGACACGCCATCGCGAGCAGGCTCGCTCCTACAGAAGATCAACGTCTGGCCCCCAAATTTCGAGGAAAACCCAATGAGCGTTCGCGTCGGGATTGTCATGGACCCTATCGCCAGCATTTCCTATAAAAAGGATAGCTCGCTGGCCATGCTGCTGGCCGCGCAGAAGCGTGGCTGGGAGCTGTTCTACATGGAACAGCGCGACCTGTATCAGGGCGAAGGTGAGGCCCGGGCGCGGATGCGTCCGCTGCAGGTGTTCGCCAATCCGGAAAAATGGTTCGAACTGGGCGCCGAAAACGACGCGCTGCTGAGCGATCTGGACGTGATCCTGATGCGCAAGGATCCGCCGTTCGACATGGAGTTCGTCTACTCCACCTACTTGCTGGAACAGGCCGAGCGCGCCGGTGTGCTGGTGGTCAACAAGCCGCAGAGCCTGCGCGACTGCAACGAAAAGCTGTTCGCCACGCTGTTCCCGCAGTGCACGCCGCCGACCGTGGTCAGCCGCCGCGCCGACGTGTTGCGTGAGTTCGCCGCCAAACACGGCGATGTGATCCTCAAGCCGCTGGACGGCATGGGCGGCACGTCGATCTTCCGTCACCGCGCGGGCGACCCGAACCTGTCGGTGATCCTCGAAACCCTCACCGCCCTCGGCGCCCAGCAGATCATGGGCCAGGCCTATCTGCCGGCCATCAAGGACGGCGACAAGCGCATCCTGATGATCGACGGCGAGCCTGTGGATTATTGCCTGGCACGGATTCCGGCCCAGGGCGAAACCCGTGGCAACCTCGCCGCCGGCGGCCGTGGCGAAGCCCGTCCACTGACCGACAAGGACCGCTGGATCGCCGCACAAGTCGGCCCGACCCTGCGTGAAAAAGGCCTGTTGTTCGTTGGCCTGGACGTGATCGGCGAGCACCTGACCGAGATCAACGTCACCAGCCCGACCTGCATCCGCGAAATCGACAATGCCTTTGGCACCGATATCGGCGGCCTGCTGATGGATGCCATCGATCAGAAGCTCAAGGCACGTTGATTAGCCAAACCAACATTGCGTTATCATGCGCGGCCTGTGAAAACGCGATGTTGGTTTCCTTGTCATGACCCTCCCGTCCGATCTGCCTGTCGAACTCGCCCACCGTGGCGTGCGCCCGGCCGATCGCCTCGGTTTTACCCTGTTCCTGGCGGCGTTGATCCACCTGGCCTTGCTGCTGGGTGTCGGGTTTGCCGTGGTCGAGCCCAAGCAGATCAGTAAAACCCTGGAAATCACCCTCGCCACCTTCAAAAGCGAAAAGAAGCCTGAAAAGGCCGATTTCCTGGCCCAAGAGAACCAGCAAGGCAGCGGCACCCTGGATAAAAAGGCGATTCCCAAGACCACCGAGGTCGCGCCCTTCCAGGACAACAAGGTACAGAAAGTCACGCCACCGCCGGCCGCCAAGCCTGAAGTGCAGGTAGCCCCACCGAAGGCTGCCGTGACCACCGTGGCGCCGAAGCCGAAAAAAGCCCCCGCCAAGACCGAGGAGCCCAAGACCGAGGTCAAACCCCAGGTCCAGGCGCCGACGTTCGACAGCGAGCAACTGTCCAGCGACATCGCCAGCCTCGAAGCGGAACTGGCCGCCGAACAACAGCTGTACGCCAAGCGCCCGCGCATCCACCGCTTGAGTGCCGCCTCGACCATGCGCGACAAGGGCGCTTGGTACAAGGACGAATGGCGCAAGAAAGTCGAGCGCATCGGCAACCTCAATTACCCCGACGAAGCACGGCGCAAACAGATCTACGGCAATTTGCGCCTGATGGTGTCGATCAACCGTGACGGATCGCTGTATGAGGTGCTGGTGCTGGAATCTTCAGGCCAGCCGCTGCTGGACCAGGCGGCGCAACGGATCGTCCGGCTGGCGGCGCCGTTCGCCCCCTTTACCGGGGATCTGTCGGATGTTGACCGGCTGGAGATCATCCGGACCTGGAAGTTTGCCCGCGGGGATCGCCTCTCAAGCAACTGACCCGCACAAATCCCCCTGTAGGAGCGAGCTTGCTCGCGATGGTCGCCAACGATAACGCTGCAAGCCTGACACCCCGCAGTGTTATCAGGTTCATCGCGAGCAAGCTCGCTCCTACAGAATTACGGCATTTCCTGCACATCCCCGGCTTGTCAGTTCGCCCCCCGAACGCCACACTAGCGCACATGAAAAACGTCAGCCCCAGCTACCTCAAGCATCAATTCCTGATCGCCATGCCGCACATGGCCGACCCGAACTTTGCGCACACCTTGACCTACATCGTCGAGCACACGGCCAATGGTGCCATGGGGCTGGTGGTCAACCGTCCGCAAGAGCTGAACCTGGCCGATATCCTTGAGCAATTACGCCCGGAAATCGAACCGCCAGCGCTCTGCCAGCATGTGCCGATCTTCATCGGCGGCCCGGTGCAAACCGATCGCGGCTTCGTCCTTCACCCCAAGGGGCAGAGTTTCCAGGCGACCGTTGATCTGGAAGATGAGTTGTCCCTGTCGACGTCCCAGGACGTACTGTTCGCCATCGCTGACGGCGTCGGCCCGGCAAAAAGCCTGATCGCCCTCGGTTATGCCGGCTGGGAAGCCGGGCAACTGGAGGCCGAACTGGCGCAGAACGCCTGGCTGAACTGCCCGTTTGACGCCGACATCCTGTTCAACACCAGCAGCGAACTTCGCCTGGAAGCGGCCGCCAGACACCTGGGTGTCAACCTCAGCCTGCTGACCAGCCAGGCGGGACACGCCTGATGGCCCTGAAGCTGATTCTGGGTTTTGACTACGGCACCAAACAGATCGGCGTTGCGGTCGGCCAGGTGATTACCGGCCAGGCCCGTGAGCTGTGCACCCTGAAAGCGCAGAACGGCATTCCTGACTGGAACCAGGTCGAAGCCCTCATCAAAGAGTGGAAACCCGATGCCGTGGTGGTCGGCCTGCCGCTGAACATGGACGGCACGCCCAGCGACATGTGCGCCCGCGCGGAAAAGTTCGCCCGGCGCCTGAACGGCCGCTTCAACCTGCCCTTCTATACCCACGATGAACGCCTGACCACCTTCGAGGCCAAGGGCGAACGCCTGGCTCGTGGCGGCCAGAAAGGCAGTTACCGCGACAACCCGGTCGACGCCATCGCCGCCGCCCTGCTGCTGCAAGGCTGGCTCGACGAAAATGGCGCACTGTTCGAATCCTGAAGAGCCGCGACGCGTCTCTCTTAGCTACAACCCGAGCCACCTTGCGTGAAACCCGGCTCGGGCCCAAGAAGGAGCAACCATGAGCCTGCCCAATCCCGCCGAACTGATCAGCCAGATGGCCACGCGCCTGAAGGCCCACCTGGAACACCGTGGCATCAGCGACCCGCGTTTCATCGGCATTCGTACCGGCGGCGTCTGGGTGGCCCAGGCCCTGCTCAAGGAACTGGGCAGCGATGAGCCCCTCGGCACCCTCGACGTGTCCTTCTACCGCGACGATTTCAGCCAGAACGGTCTGCACCCGCAGGTTCGCCCTTCGGTGCTGCCGTTCGAGATCGAAGGCCAGCACCTGGTGCTGATCGACGACGTGCTGATGAGCGGCCGGACCATCCGCGCCGCCATGAACGAACTGTTCGACTACGGCCGCCCGGCCAGCGTGACGCTGGTGTGCCTGCTGGACCTGGACGCCGGCGAACTGCCGATCCGCCCGAACGTGGTGGGCGCGACCTTGTCGCTGGCCGCCCACGAACGGGTGAAGCTGTCCGGCCCGGAGCTCGCGCTCGAACTGCAAGACCTCGCCCTTTAATTCGCCCTATTGAGAGTCCCCCTTGCGATGACGCCTCTAGACACCAAGCGCCCGCTGCAGCTCAATGATCAGGGCCAGCTGCGCCACTTCCTCTCGCTCGACGGCTTGCGCCGTGAGCTGTTGACGGAAATCCTCGACACCGCCGACTCCTTCCTCGAAGTCGGCGCCCGGGCCGTGAAGAAAGTCCCGTTGCTGCGCGGCAAGACCGTGTGCAACGTGTTCTTCGAGAACTCGACCCGTACCCGCACCACCTTCGAACTGGCGGCCCAGCGGCTCTCGGCGGACGTGATCACCCTCAACGTGTCCACGTCGTCGGCGAGCAAGGGCGAGACCCTGCTCGACACCCTGCGCAACCTGGAAGCCATGGCTGCCGACATGTTCGTCGTGCGCCACGGCGATTCCGGCGCCGCGCACTTCATCGCCGAGCATGTCTGCCCGCAAGTGGCGATCATCAACGGTGGTGACGGCCGGCACGCGCACCCGACCCAGGGCATGCTCGATATGCTCACCATCCGCCGACACAAGGGCGGGTTCGAAAACCTTTCGGTGGCCATCGTCGGCGACATCCTGCACTCGCGGGTGGCGCGCTCGAACATGCTGGCCCTGAAAACCCTCGGTTGTCCGGACATTCGCGTGATCGCACCGAAGACCCTGCTGCCGATCGGCATCGAGCAATACGGCGTGAAGGTCTACACCGACATGACCGAAGGCCTGAAGGACGTCGACGTGGTGATCATGTTGCGTCTGCAGCGTGAACGCATGACCGGCGGCCTGCTGCCGAGCGAAGGCGAGTTCTACCGCCTGTTCGGCCTGACCACCGCGCGCCTGGCCGGCGCCAAACCCGATGCCATCGTGATGCACCCGGGGCCGATCAACCGCGGCGTGGAAATCGAGTCGGCAGTGGCCGACGGTCCGCACTCGGTGATCCTCAACCAGGTGACCTACGGGATCGCCATTCGTATGGCCGTACTGTCCATGGCCATGAGCGGGCAGACTGCGCAGCGTCAATTCGAGCAGGGCCAATTCGAACAGGAGAACGCACAGTGAAGCTCAGCATTCTCGGCGCCCGCGTGATCGATCCGGCCAGTGGCCTGGATCAAGTGACCGATATCCACATTGAAGCCTGCAAAGTCGTCGCCCTTGGCGCGGCGCCCGCCGGTTTTGTCGCCGTCGAAACGATCGACGCCAAAGGCCTGGTGGCCGCTCCCGGCCTGGTCGACCTCAACGTTGCCCTGCGCGAGCCGGGTTACAGCCGCAAAGGCTCGATTGTCAGCGAAACCCGCGCGGCGGCGGCTGGCGGCGTGACCAGCCTGTGCTGCCCGCCGAAGACCAAACCGGTGCTGGACACCTCGGCGGTGGCCGAACTGATCCTCGACCGCGCCCGTGAGGCCGGCAACACCAAAGTCTTCCCGATTGGCGCCCTGAGCAAAGGCCTGGACGGTGAACAGCTGGCCGAGCTGGTTGCCTTGCGCGACGCCGGTTGCGTGGCCTTCGGCAACGGCCTGGAGAGCTTCCGCAACACCCGCACCCTGTGCCGGGCGCTGGACTACGCGGCAACGTTCGACCTGACGGTGATTTTCAACTCCCAGGATTACGACCTGGCCGAAGGTGGCCTGGCTCACGAAGGCCCGACCGCCAGCTTCCTTGGTTTGCCAGGCATCCCGGAAAGCGCCGAGACCGTCGCCCTGGCCCGGGACCTGCTGCTGGTTGAACAGACCGGCGTGCGCGCGCACTTCAGCCAGCTCACCAGTGCCCGCGGCGTGGAACTGATCGCCCAGGCCCAGGCCCGGGGCTTGAAGGTGACCGCGGATGTCGCCCTGTACCAGCTGATCCTGACCGACGAAGCCCTGATCGACTTCAGCAGCCTGTATCACGTCCAGCCGCCGCTACGTACCCGCGCCGACCGCGATGGCCTGCGCGCAGCGGTGAAATCCGGCGTGATCTCGGCCATCTCCAGCCATCACCAACCTCATGAGCGTGACGCCAAGCTGGCACCGTTCGGCGCTACCGAGCCGGGCATCAGCAGCGTTGAACTGCTGCTGCCACTGGCGATGACCCTGGTCGAAGACGGCTTGCTGGACCTGCCGACGTTGCTGAAACGCCTGAGCGCCGGCCCTGCCGAGGCCTTGCGCCTTCCGGCAGGCAAACTGGCGGTAGGTGGTGCGGCGGACATCGTGCTGTTCGACCCGGCGACCTCGACCGTCGCGGGCGAAACCTGGTTGTCGAAGGGCGAGAACTGCCCGTTCATTGGCCACAGCCTGCCGGGTGTGGTGCGTTACACCCTGGTGGATGGGCGCATTAGCCACCAGGCTTAAAAACAAAAGATCGCAGCCTGCGGCAGCTCCTACAGGGAAATGCATATTCCTGTGTAGGAGCTGCCGCAGGCTGCGATCTTTTCTTCGCTTATCGACGCTGCGCGTTACGCACGGAAACCTGGTCATTCAACGTCCAGAAGTCATACAGCACGCCAATAAAGAACAGCCCACCCGTCAGCAGGTACAGCAGCCCGCTGATCCATTTCCCTTGATACATCCGGTGCACGCCGAACACCCCGAGAAACGTCAGCAGAATCCACGCCACGTTGTATTCGATAGGCCCCGCGGTAAACCGCAGGTCAGCCTCGCGATCCATCGCCGGGATCAGGAACAGGTCGATCAGCCAGCCGATGCCCAGCAAACCAAAGGTGAAGAACCAGATCGTCCCGGTCACCGGCTTGCCGTAATAGAAACGGTGAGCGCCGGTAAATCCGAAAATCCACAGCAAATAACCGATCACTTTGCTGTGGGTGTCTTGCTGCGGAAAAGTCTGTTGATAGGGGTTCATGAATGACCTCGATTCACACGATAGATAAATATTCTTCAATTCTTTGTGACTTTTTTACAGGCACCCGACGTATGGCAAATGCTACCTTCACTCCCGTCAAAGCCTTGTAACACCGGACTTCTGTCCGACAATTGCGCCATTTTGCCGCTTTTTTGCCACCATTGTCCCCCAGGTTGAATCGACCAACGGCCTCGGAAGCGGCAAAAAAGCTGTTATAAAGTTGCGCGCTAACTTATTAAGAGCCTTGCCTAATGCGTTCATTTTTCAAGACATGGCTAACCATTTGCCTTTTGATGCCACTGGCCGCCCACGCCACCAATCGTGAGCAACGTCTTCCTAACGTTAATGGTTACACCCCAAAATCCCATGTCTCTGCTCCTTCGAGCAAAGACAAGAAATCCGCCAAATATGCTCCAAGCCTGGCCAACAGCAAAAGCGGCCTGGTTCCACCGATGGGTACTAAGGAAAGCAGCGACGTGCTGAGCCGCGCCGTAAACGTCCTTGGCACTCCCTATCGTTGGGGCGGCAGCAGTCCAAGCAAAGGCTTCGATTGCAGCGGCCTGGTGAAATACGCGTTCAACGACGCCACGTTCGACCTGCCACGCACCTCCAACGCCATGGCCAGCGGTCATGGGGAGAAAGTCGATCGCAACGACCTGAAGCCGGGCGACCTGATTTTCTTCAACATCAAGAGCCGCCGGGTCAATCACGTCGCCATCTACCTGGGCAACGACCGTTTCATCCACGCGCCACGTCGCGGCAAGTCGGTGAGCATCGACACCTTGAAGAAACCGTACTGGGAAAACCACTACGTGGTTGCCAAGCGGGTTCTGCCGAAAGAACCGAATCAGATGCGTGTGGTTCAGCGCTGATTGAAGCAAGGTCAAAGGATCGCAACCTTCGGCAGCTCCCACAGGACACATCCTGTGTAGGAGCTGCCGAAGGCTGCGATCTTTTGCTTTCAGGGCTATCAAAACCCCTCCGGTGACCGCGCCTTCTCCCGCGCATGTTCACGACTGATCAACCCCCTGGTCACCAGGTCCTTCAAGCTCATATCCAGCGTCTGCATTCCCAACGCCCCTCCCGACTGAATCGCCGAGTACATCTGCGCCAACTTGTCCTCGCGGATCAAGTTGCGGATCGCCGACGTCCCCAACATGATTTCGTGGGCCGCGATGCGTCCGCCGCCGACCTTCTTCACCAGCGTCTGGGACACCACCGCCAGCAGTGACTCGGAGAGCATCGAGCGCACCATTGACTTCTCGTCCCCCGGAAACACGTCCACCACCCGGTCAATGGTCTTCGCCGCCGACGTGGTGTGCAGCGTGCCGAACACCAGATGGCCGGTTTCGGCGGCGGTCAACGCCAGGCGTATGGTTTCCAGATCGCGCATCTCCCCCACCAGAATCACGTCCGGGTCCTCCCGCAACGCCGAGCGCAAGGCCGTGGCGAAGCTGCGGGTATCGCGGTGGACCTCACGCTGGTTGATCAGGCACTTGCGTGGCTCGTGGACAAACTCGATAGGGTCTTCAATGGTGAGGATGTGGTGATGGCGATGGTTATTGAGGTAGTCGATCATCGCCGCCAGCGTGGTGGATTTTCCGGAACCGGTCGGGCCAGTCACCAGCACCAGGCCTCGGGGAGCGTCGGTCATTTTGCGAAACACTTCTCCCATACCCAGTTCGTCCATGCTCTGCACTTTTGCCGGAATGGTGCGAAACACCGCACCCGCGCCTCGGCTCTGATTGAACGCATTGGCCCGAAAACGCGCCACACCGGGCACTTCAAAGGAAAAGTCGATTTCCAGATGCTTCTCAAAGTCCACCCGCTGGGTGTCGTTCATGATGGCATCGATCAGCGCCTGCACCTGCTGGTGGTCCAGGGCCGGCAGGTTGATGCGCCGCACATCGCCATCCACCCGAATCATCGGTGGCAGGCCAGCAGACAAATGCAGGTCCGATGCCCCCTGTTTGGCGCTGAACGCCAGCAGTTCAGTGATATCCATAGCGCCTCTCAATTCCAGTAGAATGCCGCGAACCTTCAGACCGCTGGCGCCTCTTGATGTCCACCATAGCAGACAACATTCTCGAAGTTAGTTCGCGCATCCATGCCGCAACACTTGCCGCCAATCGCGCCGAAAACAGCGTCCATCTGCTGGCCGTGAGCAAGACCAAACCCGCACAGGACCTGCGTGAAGCCTACGCCGCCGGCCTGCGCGACTTTGGCGAGAACTACCTGCAGGAGGCGCTGGGCAAACAGCTTGAACTGGCCGACCTGCCCTTGATCTGGCACTTCATCGGCCCCATTCAATCGAACAAGACTCGTGCTATCGCCGAGCACTTCGACTGGGTGCATTCCGTGGATCGTCTGAAAATCGCACAACGCCTGTCCGAACAACGTCCTGCCGATTTGCCGCCCCTGAATATCTGCATTCAGGTCAACGTCAGCGGTGAAGCCAGCAAATCCGGCTGCACCCCGGCTGACCTGCCGGCCCTGGCCAGCGCCATCAGCGCCCTGCCGCGCCTGACGTTGCGCGGGCTGATGGCCATCCCTGAGCCGACTGAAGATCGCGCCGCCCAGGACGCCGCGTTTGCGGCCGTGCAAAGCCTGCAAGCCAGCCTGAATCTGCCACTCGACACACTTTCCATGGGCATGAGCCACGACCTTGAGTCGGCCATTGCCCAGGGCGCCACCTGGGTCCGTATCGGTACGGCCCTGTTTGGCGCCCGTGATTACGATCGGCCATAACCCATGACCGACGCTCTTCTTTATAAGGACCTGACATGAGCAAGACGCGTATTGCCTTTATCGGTGCCGGTAACATGGCCGCCAGCCTGATCGGCGGCCTGCGGGCCAAGGGTCTGGAAGCCGCGCAGATCCGCGCCAGCGATCCGGGCGAAGAAACCCGCGCCCGCGTGAGCGCTGAACACGGCATCGAAACCTTCGCCGACAACGCCCAGGCCATCGAAGGCGCCGACGTCGTCGTCCTTGCGGTCAAGCCGCAGGCGATGAAAGCCGTGTGCGAAGCGATTCGCCCAAGCCTCAAGCCCCATCAACTGGTGGTGTCGATTGCCGCAGGCATCACCTGCGCCAGCATGAACAACTGGCTTGGCGCCCAGCCGATCGTGCGCTGCATGCCCAACACCCCGGCGCTACTGCGTCAGGGCGTGAGCGGCTTGTTCGCAACAGCCCAAGTGACCGCCGAACAGCGTCAGCAAGCCCAGGAGCTGCTGTCCGCGGTCGGCATCGCCTTATGGCTCAATGAAGAGCAGCAACTGGATGCCGTCACCGCCGTTTCCGGCTCGGGCCCGGCGTATTTCTTCCTGCTGATCGAGGCCATGACCGCCGCCGGCGTGAAACTTGGCCTGCCGGCGGACATCGCCGCGCAACTGACCTTGCAGACCGCACTGGGCGCCGCGCACATGGCCGTCTCCAGCGACGTCGACGCGGCCGAGCTGCGCCGCCGTGTCACCTCCCCTGCGGGCACCACGGAAGCTGCAATCAAGTCGTTCCAGGCCAATGGTTTTGAAGCCCTGGTCGAAAAAGCACTCGGCGCTGCCGCGCATCGCTCGGCCGAGATGGCCGAACAATTGGGTCAATAAGGAGCTTTTCATGATTGGATTGAACACCGCAGCGGTCTACGTGCTGCAAACCCTCGGCAGCCTGTACCTGCTGATCGTTCTGATGCGCTTCGTACTGCAACTGGTGCGGGCGAATTTCTACAACCCGATCTGCCAGTTCATCGTCAAGGCCACCCAGCCGCTGCTCAAGCCGCTGCGCCGGATCATCCCGAGCGTGTTCGGCCTGGACATGTCCTCGCTGGTGCTGGCAATCCTGGTGCAACTGGCACTCATGGCCCTGACCCTGTTGCTGACCTACGGCACCACCGGCAATCCGCTGCAACTGCTGATCTGGTCGATCATCGGTGTGACCGCGCTATTCCTGAACATCTTCTTCTTTGCCCTGATCATCAGCGTGATCCTGTCCTGGGTCGCACCGGGCAGCCATAACCCGGGCGCCGAACTGGTGAACGACGTCTGCGAGCCGGCCCTGGCGCCGTTCCGCAAATTCCTGCCGAACCTGGGCGGGCTTGATCTGTCGCCGATCTTTGCGTTCCTGGCGATCAAACTGATCGACATGCTGGTGATCAACAACCTCGCCGCCTTGACCCTGATGCCGGAAATCCTCCGCGTGTTGATCTGACCCGGTGAGCTGGTTTCGCTGGGACGGTGACGACCTGATTCTTGAGTGTCACCTGCAACCGGCAGCCCGTAGCGATGACTTCGCCGGGCTGCACGGTGATCGCCTGAAGATCCGCCTGACCGCGCCGCCGGTCGAGGGCAAGGCCAACGCGTATCTGATGGCGTTTCTGGCCAAGGCCTTTGGCGTGTCCAAGAGCCAGGTCTGCTTGATCAGTGGCGAGCTGAACCGGCAGAAGCGGGTGCGAATTTGCTCGCCGAAGAAGTTGCCGGACTTGCCTGATCTGGTGCGCCCGGCAGGCTGACCGCGTCATCGTTCATCGCGAGCAGGCTCGCTCCCACATGGACTGCATCAATCCTGTGGGAGCGAGCCTGCTCGCGAATGGCACACCTCGGTCTTACATGAAAAAATCAGCTCGGACCTTTGCTTGCCGCTAACCCCAGCGGTCTTTAGACTTACGCCTCATTTCAATGAGAGCAGGGTCGATGCCAGCTGCCTTTCCCCCCGATTCTGTTGGTCTGGTGACGCCGCAGGTGGCGCACTTCAGCGAGCCGCTGGCTTTGGCCTGTGGTCGTTCGCTCCCGGCCTATGACCTGATCTACGAAACCTACGGCACGCTCAACGCCACGGCGAGCAATGCCGTGCTGATCTGCCACGCCTTGTCCGGGCACCACCACGCTGCCGGCTATCACAGCGCCGATGACCGCAAACCCGGTTGGTGGGACAGCTGCATCGGCCCCGGCAAGCCGATCGATACCAACAAGTTCTTCGTGGTCAGCCTGAACAACCTCGGCGGCTGCAACGGCTCCACTGGCCCGAGCAGTATCAACCCGGACACCGGCAAGCCGTTCGGCGCCGATTTCCCGGTATTGACCGTCGAAGATTGGGTGCACAGTCAGGCGCGCCTGGCCGATCGCCTCGGTATCGCCCAGTTCGCGGCCGTGATCGGCGGCAGCCTCGGCGGCATGCAAGCGATGCAATGGAGCATCACCTACCCCGACCGCATCCGTCACTGCCTGGCCATCGCCTCGGCCCCCAAGCTGTCGGCACAGAACATCGCGTTCAACGAAGTGGCGCGCCAGGCGATCCTCACCGACCCGGAATTCCACGGCGGTTCGTTCCAGGAACAGGGTGTGATCCCCAAGCGCGGCCTGATGCTGGCGCGGATGGTCGGGCACATCACCTACCTGTCCGACGACTCCATGGGCGAGAAATTCGGCCGCGGCCTGAAGAGCGAGAAGCTCAACTACGACTTCCACAGCGTCGAGTTCCAGGTCGAAAGCTACCTGCGCTATCAGGGCGAAGAGTTCTCCGGGCGCTTCGACGCCAACACGTACCTGTTGATGACCAAGGCGCTCGATTACTTCGATCCGGCGGCGAACTTCGACGATAACCTGGCGAAAACCTTTGAAGGTGCGAAAGCCAAGTTCTGTGTGATGTCGTTCACCACCGACTGGCGCTTCTCCCCTGCCCGCTCGCGAGAGCTGGTGGACGCGCTGATGGCCGCGCGCAAGGACGTCTGCTACCTCGAGATCGACGCACCGCAAGGCCACGACGCCTTCCTGATTCCGATCCCGCGCTACCTGCAGGCATTCGGCAATTACATGAACCGCATTACGCTGTGAGAAAGCCATGAGAGCTGATCTGGAAATCATCCAGGAATGGATCCCCGCCGGCAGCCGCGTGCTCGACCTCGGGTGCGGCGATGGCGAACTGCTGACCTGGCTGCGCGACAACAAGCAAGTCACCGGTTATGGCCTGGAAAACGACGCCGACAACATCGCCGAGTGCGTGGCCAAGGGCATCAACGTCATAGAACAGGACCTGGACAAGGGCCTGGGCAACTTCGCCAGCAACAGTTTCGACATCGTGGTCATGACCCAGGCGCTGCAAGCCGTGCACTACCCGGACAAGATCCTCGAAGAAATGCTGCGCGTGGGCCGTCAGTGCATCATCACCTTCCCGAATTTCGGTCACTGGCGCTGCCGCTGGTACCTGGCGAGCAAGGGCCGGATGCCGGTTTCCGAGTTCCTGCCGTACACCTGGTACAACACGCCGAACATCCACTTCTGCACCTTCGCGGACTTTGAAGCCTTGTGTCGCGAACGTGAAGCGAAGGTCATTGATCGGCTTGCCGTGGATCAACAGCATCGGCACGGGTGGGCCAGTAAGCTATGGCCTAATCTGTTAGGTGAGATCGGAATCTACCGCGTCAGCAGTCCGGGACTTTCCGACCACAAGGTCGCGGTCTGATCCACCCTATTTCAAGGAGAACGATCATGGGTCGTCTTGCTTTGTTTCTACTCACTGCCTGCCTGAGCGTCACCGCCATGGGCGCCGAAGCCATCAAGGGCGAGCGCCAGGAAACCTTCGGTGACGTGACGGTGCACTACAACACCTTCAACTCCACCTACCTGACTCCGGACATTGCCAAGTCCGCCGAACTGATCCGCAGCAAGAACCAGGGCGTGATCAATATCTCGGTGCTCAAGGAAGGCAAGCCACTGATGGCCCAGGTGAGCGGCTCGGTCAAAGACCTGACCAGCCAGACGGTGCCACTGCAGTTCAAACAGATCACCGAACAAGGCGCGATCTACTACATCGCGCAATATCCGGTGGATCAGCAGGAAGTCCGCACCTTCGACATCAAGGTGCAGACCGGCGATAAAATCAACACCATCAATTTCAACCAAGAGCTCTTCCCTGGCCAATGATCAATTTCACGCAACTCGTATTGGCCAGCCATAACGCCGGCAAACTCAAGGAACTCCAGGCCATGCTCGGCGAGTCGGTGCATCTGCGCTCGATCGGCGAGTTCAGCAGCGTCGAGCCTGAAGAAACCGGCCTGTCGTTCGTCGAGAACGCCATCCTCAAGGCCCGTAATGCCGCACGCATTTCCGGTTTGCCGGCGCTGGCCGACGATTCCGGGCTGGCGGTGGACTTCCTCGGTGGCGCGCCAGGCATTTATTCGGCGCGCTATGCCGACGGCAAGGGCGATGCGGCGAACAACGCCAAGCTCCTCGACGTGTTGAAAGACGTGCCTGAAGCCGAGCGTGGTGCGCAGTTCGTCTGCGTGCTGGCACTGGTACGTCACGCAGACGATCCGCTGCCGATCCTCTGCGAAGGTTTGTGGCACGGGCGAATCCTGACCCAGGCCAGCGGCGAACACGGTTTTGGCTACGACCCGCTGTTCTGGGTGCCGGAGCGCGATTGCTCCAGCGCCGAGCTGAGCCCTGCCGACAAGAACCAGATCAGCCACCGCGCCCGTGCAATGGATCTGCTGCGCCAGCGTCTGGGCTTGAAATGACCCGTGAATCATCCGCGTCGCCGCTGATCTTCGGCGGCGATGCTTCATCGCCCCGGGCGGCACTGCCTGTGCTGCCGCCCCTGGCGCTGTACATCCACATCCCGTGGTGTGTGCGCAAATGCCCTTATTGCGACTTCAACTCCCACACCGCCAGCCCTGTGCTGCCGGAAGAAGAGTATGTCGACGCGTTGCTGGCCGATCTCGACCAGGACCTCCACGCCGTCTATGGCCGTGAACTGAGCTCGATCTTCTTTGGTGGCGGCACGCCGAGCCTGTTCAGTGCCGATTCCCTGGGTCGCTTGCTCAAAGGCGTCGAACAACGCATTCCCTTTGCCAGCGACATCGAAATCACGCTGGAGGCCAATCCGGGGACGTTCGAGCAAGACAAGTTCGTGGCGTACCGGAAACTGGGGATCAATCGCCTGTCGATCGGCATCCAGAGCTTCCAGCAGGAAAAACTCCAGGCTCTGGGCCGGATTCACAACGGCGACGAAGCCGTACGTGCCGCCGGCATGGCGCGGCAGGCCGGCTTCGATAACTTCAACCTGGACTTGATGCATGGCTTGCCGAATCAGTCCCTGGACGACGCCTTGGCCGACCTGCGCACAGCCATCGCCCTGAAACCGACACACCTGTCGTGGTATCAACTGACCCTGGAACCGAACACGGTGTTCTGGAACCAGCCGCCGACACTGCCGGAAGACGACACGCTGTGGGACATCCAGGAGGCCGGGCAAGCACTGCTGGCTGAACACGGTTACGCACAGTACGAAGTCTCGGCCTATGCCCTGCTCGGTCGCCCGGCGCGACACAACCTCAACTACTGGAGTTTTGGCGACTTCATCGGCATCGGCGCCGGTGCCCATGGCAAGCTCAGTCACCCGGACGGGCGCATTGTCCGCACCTGGAAAACCCGCCTGCCGAAGGATTACCTGAATCCGGCGAAAAGCTTCCGGGCCGGCGAGAAAGCGCTGGGCAACGATGAAATGCCGTTCGAATTCCTGATGAACGCGCTGCGCCTGACTGAAGGCGTCGAATCGCGGCTGTACCCTGAACGTACCGGCATGACCCTGGAAAGCCTTGCTGAAGGCCGACGTGAAGCCGAACAAAGCGGCCTGTTGCAGGTCGAACCGTCACGCCTGGTAGCCACCGTACGCGGACAACTCTTCCTCAACGACTTGCTGCAGAAATTTCTGACATAAGGAAATCGAATGGATCTGATACTCGACCTGCTGGCCACGGTATCCCGCTGGAGCCGCAGCAACCTCTCGGAAATCGCCCTGGCCCTGGTGGGTTGCCTGCTGGTGCTGTTTGGTGCGGATTTCAAAGGCTGGGTCGAGCAGCGCCTGGGCAGCATCGCCGGCGCCTTGCGCGTGCCACTGATGGCCCTGCTGTGCATGATCGGCAGCGGTGCAGCGCTGATCTACGCCACGCCGTGGGTCGTACGCGGATTGAGCCAGTTCAACAACTACAGCCTGGCGCCGGTGTTGTTAGTGGTGTTGGTACTCATCGGCGTCGTAGCCGACCGCCGCTGATCCCGAGCCACACACAAAACACTGTGGGAGCGGGCTTGCCCGCGATGAGGCCATAACATTCAACATCTATGTTGACTGTTACACCGCCATCGCGGGCAAGCCCGCTCCCACAGTTTTATTGCATTGGTCTTAAGCCAGCTTCTCGAACTTCAAATCCCACACGCCATGCCCAAGACGTTCGCCGCGGCGTTCGAACTTGGTGATCGGCCGCTCGGCCGGGCGCGGTACGCACTTGCCGTCTTCGGCGAGGTTGCGATAACCCGGGGCGACATTCATCACTTCCAGCATGTATTCGGCGTACGGTTCCCAGTCGGTGGCCATGTGCAGAATGCCGCCGACCTTCAACTTGCTACGTACCAGCTCGGCGAAGGACGCCTGGACGATACGGCGCTTGTGGTGACGGCTCTTGTGCCACGGATCCGGGAAAAACAACATCAGACGATCAAGGCTGTTATCAGCCACGCAGCGGTTGAGCACTTCGATCGCATCGCAATCGTAGACCCGCAGGTTGGTAAGGCCCTGGGTCAGCACGCCATTGAGCAGCGCCCCGACACCCGGACGGTGCACTTCTACGCCGATGAAATCCTGGTCCGGCGCAGCCGCTGCCATTTCCAGCAACGAATGGCCCATGCCAAAACCGATTTCCAGCGAGCGCGGTGCCGAGCGACCGAACACCTGGTCGAAATCCACCGGCGCATCGGCCAGCGGCAGCACGAACAGCGGCGTGCCCTGCTCCAGGCCTTTTTGCTGGCCTTCGGTCATGCGCCCGGCGCGCATCACGAAACTCTTGATGCGGCGGTGTTGGCGCTCGTCGCCTTCTTCCGTCTGGATTGGCGTGTCGTTCGATTCAGTCATCAATGGCTCTTACTTGATCAGACCATCCAGCGGCGAAGAGGCGCTGGCATAGAGTTTTTTCGGCATACGGCCGGCGAGGTAAGCCAGGCGGCCTGCGACGATCGCATGTTTCATGGCTTCAGCCATCATGACCGGCTGCTGGGCATGGGCGATGGCCGAGTTCATCAGCACCGCATCACAGCCCAGTTCCATGGCGATGGTGGCGTCGGAAGCGGTGCCGACGCCGGCATCCACCAGCACCGGGATTTTGGCTTCTTCGAGGATGATCTGCAGGTTGTACGGATTGCAGATCCCTAGACCGGAGCCGATCAGGCCGGCCAGCGGCATCACCGCGATGCAGCCGATTTCCGCCAACTGACGGGCGATGATCGGATCATCACTGGTGTAGACCATAACGTCGAAGCCTTCCTTGACCAGCGTTTCGGCGGCCTTGAGGGTTTCGATCACGTTGGGGAACAGGGTTTTCTGATCGGCCAGTACTTCCAGCTTCACCAGGTTGTGGCCGTCGAGCAGCTCACGGGCCAGGCGGCAGGTGCGCACGGCTTCGATGGCGTCGTAGCAACCGGCGGTGTTCGGCAGGAAGGTGTAGCGATCCGGCGACAGCACTTCGAGCAGGTTCGGCTCGCCCTCGATCTGACCGAGGTTGGTGCGGCGCACGGCGAAGGTGACGATCTCGGCACCCGAGGCTTCGATGGCCTTGCGGGTTTCTTCCATGTCACGGTACTTGCCGGTACCGACCAGCAAACGCGACTGGTAAGTACGACCGGCCAGGACGAAAGGCTTGTCGCTGCGAACGATGCTCATGGGAAATCCTCTGTAGGGGTGAGGTACTTGCAGAATTCTGTGGCCACTCGGCCAAGACTACTAGCCGCCGCCGATGGCGTGCACCACTTCAACGTTATCGCCGTCGTTCAACGTGGTGTCTGCATGCTGGCTGCGCGGGACGATATCCAGATTGAGTTCGACCGCCACCCGGCGTCCGGTCAGGTCCAGACGGGTGAGCAGGGCCGCAACGGTTTCACCGTCGGGCAGTTCAAAGGATTCGCCGTTCAACTGAATGCGCATGCCGGATGCCGCCATCATTTTTTGGGGCAGGCATTCTAGCTTGATCATGACCTAAAGGTCAGCAACAAGCGTCAAGCGGTAAGCTGCAAGCGCCAGGCGGCGAGTCCCAGGCAGAACCAACCCACGAGGAACGCAAGACCGCCGAAAGGCGTGATGATGCCGAGCTTGCTGATACCCGTCAGCGTCAGCACGTAAAGACTGCCGGAGAACAGCAGGATCCCGACGGCAAACGATGCGCCGGCCCAAGTGACCAAACGACCGGGAACCTGCGCGGCCAGCAGCGCCACGCCCAGCAACGCCAAGGTGTGCACCAATTGATAAGTGACGCCGGTATGGAAGATCGCCAGGTACTCGGCGCTCAGGCTATTTTTCAGGCCATGGGCAGCGAAGGCGCCAAGGCCGACACCAGTGAAACCGAAAAAAGCGGCCAGCATCAGAAAGCCACGCAGCATGCAGAACTCCAGTCAGTTTCGATCCAAAGGGTCTGTATAATGGCCCGCTCAACGGGTTCGGCCAAGCCATCTCTATGCTGCGTATCTATTTCCGTCATTTCTCCAAGGCCGTGCTCTGGTTCATGGGCGGCAGCGTATTGCTGGTGCTGATCTTTCGCGTAGTGCCGCCTCCGGGGACGGCGCTGATGGTCGAGCGCAAGATCGAATCCTGGTTTGACGGCGAACCCATCGACCTGCAACGGAGCTGGAAACCCTGGGACGAGATCTCCGACGACCTGAAAGTCGCGGTGATTGCCGGCGAAGACCAGAAATTCCCGGAGCACTGGGGCTTCGATATCGGCGCGATTCAGGCGGCATTTGCCCATAACGAGCGCGGCGGTTCGATCCGCGGCGCCAGCACCCTCAGCCAGCAAGTCTCGAAAAACCTGTTCCTGTGGTCCGGCCGCAGCTGGCTGCGCAAAGGCCTGGAAGCCTGGTTCACCGGACTGATCGAAGTGCTCTGGCCCAAGCAGCGGATTCTTGAGGTGTACCTGAATAGCGTTGAGTGGGATGAAGGGGTGTTTGGCGCGGAGGCTGCGGCACGGCATCATTTTGGGACCAGCGCGAAAAATCTCAGCCGACAGCAATCGAGCTTGCTGGCCGCCGTACTGCCAAACCCGCGGGTCTGGAGCGCAAGCCATCCCACTTCCTATGTTTCACGTCGGGCTGGCTGGATCAGGCAGCAGATGAGCCAGTTGGGTGGGGACAGCTATCTGGTCGGGCTGAACGATTCGCGCCGGGCGCCCTGGTCTCAATAACCGATCACAATTCTTTCAGGCCCTGAAAACCACTGTGGGAGCGGGCTTGCCCGCGATGACGGCCTGACATTCAACTTATGTATTGAATGTTCGGACCTCATCGCGAGCAAGCTCGCTCCCACAGGATCACTGCTCGGTTTTTTTACTGCCTGCCCGCCAGTTACGCAGCGATCGACAACTTGAGCTTGTTCATCGCGCTCTTCTCGAGCTGGCGAATACGCTCGGCCGACACGTTGTACTTCTGCGCCAGGTCGTGCAGCGTAGCTTTCTCTTCCGCCAGCCAGCGCTGGTAGAGAATGTCACGGCTACGGTCGTCCAGCACTTCCAGCGCTTCGTGCAGGTTGTGGTTGGAGTTGTCGCTCCAGTCGGCGTCTTCCAGTTGACGCGCCGGGTCGTACCGGTGGTCTTCCAGATAGTTGGCCGGCGACTGGAATGCACTGTCGTCGTCCGCTTCGGCAGCCGGGTCGAAGGCCATGTCATGGCCAGTCAGGCGGCTTTCCATCTCGCGCACTTCCCGAGGCTCTACACCCAGGCTTTCAGCTACACGATGAACTTCCTCGTTATTCAACCAGGCCAGGCGTTTCTTCTGGCTGCGCAGGTTGAAGAACAGCTTGCGCTGGGCCTTGGTGGTCGCGACTTTCACGATGCGCCAGTTGCGCAGGATGAACTCGTGGATTTCCGCCTTGATCCAGTGCACGGCAAAGGACACCAGGCGCACACCCATTTCCGGGTTGAAGCGCTTCACGGCCTTCATCAAGCCGACGTTGCCTTCCTGGATCAGGTCAGCCTGAGCCAGGCCGTAGCCGGAATAGCTACGGGCGATATGTACGACAAAACGCAGGTGGGCGAGCACCATCTGCCGAGCCGCCCCCAAATCCTGCTCATAATAGAGACTCTCGGCCAGTTCACGCTCCTGCTCCGGCGACAGCAATGGAATGCTGTTGACGGTGTGCACATAGGCCTCCAGGTTCGCACCCGGGACCAGAGCATATGCAGGTTGCAAAGAATTGGTCATACGAAAAAACCTCCGACTTACAAACTCGTGCAGTTCAGCACTGCGAAAATTGACCGGAAACCGAAAGACAAGTTCCCTAAAACCCAAAAACGCTGAAAGGTCAATACGAGCAAAATGATACTACTTAGGCGCAAGCTCCCTCAGGTGGCGTGCGACTGCAATCCATGCACCGATATACCCCAACAGCACCGCGCCAAGCAAGAGAGACAGACCGTCGGCAACTGGCACTCCAGCCAGCGCAAAATCACTGCCGTACAAACCGGCCAGCCCTACCACCGCGTCGTTCAGCCAATCAAGGCCGAACGCAAGCACGCCCCAGGACAGAATCCCCGCACCGAAGCCATACAGCGCCCCCATGTACAGGAAAGGCCTGCGGACATAGCTGTCAGTGCCGCCGACCAGTTTAATCACTTCTATCTCTGTGCGGCGGTTTTCAATATGAAGACGAATGGTATTGCCTATCACCAAAAGTAATGCAGAAACCAGAAGCACGGTCAGACCGAAGACAAAACGGTCACCCAGCTTGAGGATGGCTGCCAGACGCTCGACCCAGACTAAATCAAGTTGCGCCTGTTGTACCTTCGGCAGCTCGGATAGTTTTTGTCTTAATGCTTCAAGGGCCGGCTTGTCGACCTCGTTCGGCGTCACCAGGACCACGCCCGGCAGCGGGTTCTCCGGCAACTCCTTGAGCGCCTCGCCCAGCCCAGACTGTTGCTGGAACTCTTCCAGCGCCTGATCCCGGCCAACGTATTCGGCGTCGGCAACGCCCGGCATGCCCTTGATCTGATCGCGCAGCGATTCGCCTTCGGCCGGTTTGGCCTCAAGGTCCAGATACAGGGAAATTTGCGCCGCGCGCTGCCAGGAACCCCCCAGACGCTCGACGTTACTTAGCAAAAGTGACAGGCCCATGGGCAAACTCAG
The DNA here is from genome assembly GCF_002934665.1 of Pseudomonas laurylsulfatiphila. GTDB lineage: Bacteria > Pseudomonadota > Gammaproteobacteria > Pseudomonadales > Pseudomonadaceae > Aquipseudomonas > Aquipseudomonas laurylsulfatiphila. The sequence goes on from NZ_NIRS01000005.1 coordinate 273,437, forward strand.
GGCCACCGCCATCACCATGCAGGTGAAAAAACTTCCGATGGGCTGTTTGCCCAGGCGGCGCAGGCTGTCGACCATGCTGGCGCGATGGCTTTCGATCCAGGCACGGAACAACGTGGCGAAGTCCGGCCCGTCGTCATCGTCGTGCTTTTTCTTTTGCGGCTGCGGATCGGCGGCTTTCGGGGCCACGCGCTCGGAAACCTTGGGGCTACGTGTTGCACTCATACCGCGGCCTCCCCGTCACCGATCAGTCGACCGCGTTGCAGCGTCAGCATGCGATGGCGCATGCGGGCGATCAGGGCCAGGTCGTGACTGGCGATCAGCACGCTGGTACCCAGGCGATTGATGTCTTCGAACACACCCATGATCTCGGCGGCCAGACGCGGGTCGAGGTTACCGGTCGGCTCATCCGCCAGCAGCAAGGCCGGGCGATGGACGATGGCGCGGGCGATGCCGACGCGCTGTTGCTGGCCAGTGGACAGGTCGCCCGGGTACAAGTCGGTTTTATCCGACAGCGCCACACGCTCTAGCGCCGAGTCCACGCGCTTGGCGATCTCGGCCTTGGACAGCCCGAGGATCTGCAAAGGCAACGCGACGTTATTGAACACCGTGCGATCGAACAACAACTGGTGATTCTGGAACACCACGCCGATCTGTCGGCGAAGGAAAGGAATCTGTGCGTTGCTGATGGTGCTCAGGTCTTGCCCGGCGAGCAGCAATTTGCCGCTGGTCGGACGCTCCATGGCCAGCAGCAGCCGCAACAAGGTGCTTTTACCGGCGCCGGAATGGCCGGTGACAAACAGAAACTCGCCACGACGGACTCGAAAGCTCAGCTCATGCAAGCCGACGTGACCGTTCGGGTAGCGCTTACCGACCTGTTCGAAACGAATCATGAACGCTCCCGCTCGGCAAACAATGCCTGGACAAAGGGTTCTGCTTCAAAGGTACGCAAATCGTCGATGCCTTCGCCGACGCCGATGTAGCGGATCGGCAGGCCGAATTGCTTGGCCAGGGCGAAAATCACCCCGCCTTTGGCGGTGCCGTCGAGCTTGGTCAGCGCCAGGCCGGTCAGTTCGACGGTCTGGTTGAATTGCTTGGCCTGGTTGATGGCGTTCTGGCCAGTGCCGGCGTCAAGCACCAGGAGCACTTCGTGAGGTGCGTCGGCGTCGAGCTTGCCGATCACGCGGCGAACCTTTTTCAGCTCTTCCATCAGGTTGTCTTTGGTGTGCAGGCGGCCGGCAGTGTCGGCGATCAGCACATCAATGCCGCGAGCCTTGGCGGCCTGCACGGCGTCGAAGATCACCGAAGCCGAGTCGGCGCCAGTATGCTGGGCGATCACCGGGATCTTGTTGCGCTCGCCCCAGACCTGCAACTGCTCTACCGCCGCCGCACGGAAGGTATCGCCGGCGGCGAGCATGACTTTCTTGCCTTCCAGCTGCAGTTTCTTCGCCAGCTTGCCGATGGTGGTGGTCTTGCCCGCACCGTTGACGCCGACGACCAGAATCACGAACGGCTTGTTCTGCGAGGCGATTTTCAGCGGCTGCTCGACGGGCTTGAGCATGGCAGCCAGCTCGGCTTGCAGGGATTTGTACAGGGCATCGGCGTCGGCCAGTTCCTTGCGCGCAACCTTCTGCGTCAGACGCTGGATGATCACCGAGGTGGCTTCGACACCGACGTCGGCGGTCAGCAAACGGGTCTCGAGGTCCTCGAGCAGTTCGTCATCAATAACCTTTTTGCCCAGGAACAGGCTGGCCATGCCTTCGCCGATACTGGCGCTGGTCTTGGACAGGCCTTGCTTGAGGCGGGCGAAGAAACCGGCTTTGGTTTCTTCGGTGCGTACGGGTTCTACCGGGGTTTCGACGGGCGTCGCGATCGGTGCAGGAGTCGGAGCGGGTGCCGGTGCTTGAGCAACCGGAGCAACCGGAGCAACCGGAGCAACCGGAGCAACGAATACCGGAACCTCTGGCTGGCTGACAACGGGAACAGGCTCGGCCACGACAACTGGTTCAACCATCGCTTCGACCACAGACGCATGAACCGGTGCAGGCGTAAACGCTGCCGGGGCCGGAATCGGCGGGGTCACGTGAGGGGCCAGGTCATTTTCGACCAATGCCACGGGTTCTTCGGCTACCGGCAGGGTCAACCAGGGTTCGGCCGTCGGGGCCAGCGGCTCTTCGGTGACGATTTCGCTGACGGGTTCGGGAGCGGCAGCTTCAACCTTGGGTTGCAGCAACGGCTCGGCAATCGGTAGAACAACCGGCGCAGGTGCTTCTTCTATTACCGGGACCGGCGTCGGCGCGGGTTCAGGAATGGCTTGTGGCTGTTCGACGACGGGTTCCTGCGGCTTTTTGCGCAGCCATCCGAACAGGCTTTTCTTCTCGCCAGCCGCAGCTGGGGTCTTCTTGTCGTCGTTGGAACCAAACATGGAGGACGGCTATCTCACGGTAGCGACGCGCCAATGGCGCCCCGGCAAATAAATAATCGATGCAGAACAGACTGTGATTGACCCAGCTTGTTCACGCGCAACATTTTGTCGAGGTGCCAACGGCGCCTCAAAGGTCGACTAATACGAAGCACTGAAACGGCATCGTCGGCGAAAACGCAGAGTTTAGCTGACAAACTCAAAGTTTCTGCCGGTAACCCATACAACCCGCAGGCCAATCAAAGGCCTGATAGGCGTGGCCGCCAGTAAAACGGATCAGTATCCTAGCACCCTCTCGCCCGCTGACGCTAAGAACAAGCGGGCAGCCCCAAAGGTTTGAAAACGAATGAATGCTCTTGCCCGCCGCGCCGCAGGCCTGCTGCTCAGCACAGTTTGCCTGCCCCTTTCGGCCCTGGCTGCCGACCCGCAACCCACCCACGAATTCACTCTCGACAATGGCTTGAAGGTGGTCGTGCGCGAAGACCATCGTGCACCTGTTGTCGTTTCCCAGGTCTGGTACAAGGTCGGCTCCAGCTACGAGACGCCGGGCAATACCGGTCTGTCCCACGCTCTGGAACACATGATGTTCAAGGGCAGCGAGAAGGTCGGCCCCGGTGAAGCCTCGCTGATCCTGCGCGACCTCGGCGCCGAAGAGAACGCATTCACCAGCGACGACTTCACCGCGTACTATCAGGTACTGGCCCGGGATCGCCTGGGCGTAGCCTTCGAACTGGAAGCCGACCGCATGGCCAGCCTGCGCCTGCCGGCCGACGAGTTCGCCAAGGAAATCGAAGTCATCAAGGAAGAACGTCGCCTGCGCACCGACGACAAGCCAATGTCCAAAGCCTATGAGCGCTTCAAGGCCATGGCTTACCCGGCCAGCGGCTATCACACGCCGACCATCGGCTGGATGGCCGATCTTGAGCGGATGAAGGTCGAAGAACTGCGCCACTGGTACCAGACCTGGTACGTGCCGAACAACGCCACGCTGGTGGTGGTCGGCGACGTGACACCGGACGAAGTCAAGGCTCTGGCCCAACGCTATTTCGGCCCGATCGCCAAGCGTGATGTGCCGGCCGCGAAGAAGCCCCTGGAACTGGCCGAACCGGGCGAGCGCCAGATCACCCTGCATGTGCAAACCCAACTGCCCAGCCTGATGCTGGCCTTCAACGTGCCGAGCATTGCCACCGCCGAAGACAAACGTCTGGTCAATGCCCTGCGCCTGATCTCGGCGCTGCTCGATGGCGGCTACAGCGGGCGCATCCCGACGCAACTGGAGCGCGGAGAAGAACTGGTGTCCGGCGGCTCGTCGAGTTACGACGCCTACACCCGTGGCGACAGCCTGTTCACCCTGTCGGCATCGCCAAACTCACAGAAACACAAGACCATCGCCCAGGCAGAAGCCGGATTGTGGAAGCTGCTCGATCAGTTGAAAACCACTGCGCCGACGGCTGAAGAGCTCGAACGGGTTCGTGCGCAAGTCATCGCCGGCCTGGTCTACGAGCGCGACTCGATCACCAGCCAGGCCACCGCCATCGGCCAACTGGAAACCGTCGGCCTGTCGTGGCAACTGATGGACACCGAACTGGCCGACCTGGAAAGCGTGACCCCGGAAGATATCCAGAAAGCCGCCAAGCTGTATTTCACCCGCGAACGTCTCAGCGTCGCCCATGTACTGCCTCTGGAGACGACTCATGAGTGAGCGTAAACCCTCCCGCCTGGCCCTGATCGGGCTGATCGCTGCCGCCGTTATCGGCTCTGCCGCGTTCTATCTGTCGCGCTCCGGCGAAACCAGTGCCAGTGAAGCCCTGGACAAAGCCAAGGCCAGCCAGAAACTGCAATCGCTGACCGAACTCAACGGCAAGGCGCCGGACCACCGCAAGCTGGACGTGCAGACCTGGAACACTGCCGAAGGCACCAAGGTGCTGTTCGTCGAAGCCCATGAGCTGCCGATGTTCGACATGCGCCTGATCTTCGCCGCCGGCAGCAGCCAGGACGGCGACGCACCGGGCCTGGCGCTGCTGACCAACGCCATGCTCAACGAAGGCGTGGCCGGCAAGGACGTCGGCGCCATTGCCCAAGGCTTCGAAGGCCTGGGCGCCGATTTCGGCAACGGTGCTTACAAAGACATGGCAATCGCTTCACTGCGCAGCCTGAGTGCCAAAGACAAGCGCGAGCCGGCCCTGAAGCTGTTCGCCGAAGTCATCGGCAAGCCGACCTTCCCTGCCGACTCACTGTTGCGCATCAAGAACCAGATGCTCGCCGGTTTCGAATACCAGAAACAGAACCCCGGCAAACTGGCGAGCCTGGAACTGATGAGCCGCTTGTACGGTGATCACCCGTACGCGCACTCCAGCGATGGCACGGCGAAAAGCGTACCGGCGATCACCCAGGCACAACTGCGTGCGTTCCACGAGAAGGCCTACGCAGCGGGTAACGTGGTGATCGCACTGGTCGGCGACCTGTCCCGCGCCGAAGCGGAAACGATTGCCGCACAGGTTTCCGCCGCCCTGCCCAAAGGTCCGGCGCTGCCAAAAATCGCGCAACCGACTGAGCCGAAGGCGAGCATCGGCCACATAGAGTTCCCGTCCAAGCAGACCAACCTGTTGCTCGCGCAATTGGGCATCGATCGCGACGATCCGGACTACGCGGCGCTGTCCATGGGTAACCAGATTCTCGGTGGCGGCGGTTTCGGCACCCGGTTGATGAGCGAAGTGCGCGAGAAGCGTGGCCTGACTTACGGCGTGTATTCGGGCTTCACCCCGATGCAGGTGCGCGGCCCGTTCATGATCAACCTGCAGACCCGCGCCGAGATGAGCGAAGGCACCCTGAAACTGGTGCAGGACGTACTGGCCGACTACCTTGAAACCGGCCCGACCGAAAAGGAACTCGACGACGCCAAGCGCGAACTGGCCGGCAGTTTCCCGTTGTCCACCGCCAGCAACGCCGATATCGTCGGCCAACTGGGCGCCATCGGTTTCTACAACCTGCCGCTGAGCCACCTGGAAGAATTCATGCAGCAGTCCCAGGCCTTGACCGTCGAACAGGTCAAAGCCGCCATGAACAAACACCTGGGCACGGACAAAATGGTCATCGTCAGCGCTGGCCCGACCGTGCCGCAAAAGCCGTTACCGGCCCCTACTGATAAACCTTCCGAGCAGCCGCTCGGGGTTCCGGAGCATTAATGGCCAGTCCCAAGAAACCCGCCAAAAACGTCCATAACGGCGTGAACCAGCTGCGCATCATCGGTGGCGAATGGCGCAGCCGCAAACTGAGCTTCCCCGACGCCCCGGGCCTACGCCCGACGCCGGACCGCGTGCGTGAAACCCTGTTCAACTGGCTCGCGCCGTACGTGCCGGGCGCCAAGGTGCTCGACCCGTTCACCGGCAGCGGCGCGTTGTTCCTCGAAGCCCTGTCCCGTGGCGCGGCCATGGGCCAGGCGCTGGACGCCAGCAGCATCGCGGTGTCCAGCCTGAAGGAGCACCTGGGCACCCTGCGGTGCACCAACGGCCAGGTCCAGACCGCCGATGCCCTGCGCTATCTGGAAACCCAGACCGCAACGGCCTACGACCTGGTGTTCCTCGACCCGCCGTTCAACCAGAACCTGCTGCCCGCCGTTTGCAAGTTGCTCGAAGAGCGTCAATGGCTGGCCGAAGATGCCTGGGTGTACACCGAAAGCGAGTCCGCGCCGTCGACCCTGGGCCTGCCGGAGAACTGGCGCCTGCACCGCGAACAGAAATCCGGGCGCGTCTACTACTCGTTGTGGCAACGAAGCGCCTGACACTCCGTTGAGATGACGACCCCCGAGCCGATTGGGGGGTGCACTACATAGTTACCGCCTGACACCTTTCCGGATGATCCACAGTGGTTTGCGCAAATACCTGCAAACCACTGAGGATGTACACGGATGAACATCTCCTGCAGCACGCTGATGCTGTCCTTTATCGCCTGGTTGCCGCTCATGGCTGCCGCGACATCACCCCCTGCAACACAAGACTTCTTGCTGGATAACGGTCTCAAGGTCGTCGTGCGCGAGGACCACCGGTCCCCCATCGTCACCGCCCAACTCTGGATCAAGGTCGGCTCAAGCTACGAACCGCCGGGCCAGTCGGGCCTGTCCCACGCCCTCGAACACATGGTGTACAAGGGCAGCAGCAAAGCCTGCGCCGGAGAGTTCGCGGCGACACTTGAAAAGCTGGGGGCCAGCCAAAACGCCTTTACCGGCACCGACTTCACGGTCTTCCACCAGACACTGTCTTCCGGCCGCGCCGGCGTCGCTTTCGAAATACTCGCCGACCTGATGAGCACGGCCGAGCTGGATGCACAGGACTTCGCACCAGAGCTCAAGGTCATTCAGGAGGAGCGTCGGATGCGCGTTGATGATGAAATCACCGCGTCGGCGCACGAACGACTGAACAGCATCGCCTACCCGGCCAGCGGCTACCGCACGCCGATAATTGGCTGGATGCACGACCTGCAACGAATGAACGCCGTTCAATTGCGGCAGTGGTATCAGGCCTGGTATGCGCCGGGCAATGCCACGCTGGTGGTCGTTGGCGATGTTGCGCCTGAGCGGATCAAGGCGCTGGCACAGCAGTACTTCGGCCACATGCAGCGGCGTGCGACACCCATGACTCTTGCCCCCATTGAGTTGGCTGATGTCGGCGAGCGGTCATTGACCCTGCATGCACCGATATCGTCCCCGCGCCTCATCATGAGTTTCAACACACCCAGCCTGACCACAGCTGAAAATCGCCGGAGCGCTCATGCCTTGCGCCTGCTCAATACGTTACTGGCCGGGTCCAACAGCGCGCGGATCAAACAGCAACTGCAACTGAGCGAGACGATGTTTACCGAAGTCCAGGCAGAGTACGACGCCTTCAACCGTGGCGATTCGTTGCTCACCATCAGCACACAGCTCAACCCGGACAAGCTCAACGACCCTGATGAAGCCCTCGCCCGTGTCTGGCAAGTGATCGATTCACTGAAAAGCAAGGCACCGGAACCGGCAGAACTGGAGCGCGCGAAAAACATCCTGATCGCCAACACGGTTTATGCACAGGACGACCTGGAAGCGCAGGCCAGTGCCCTTGGCTTGCTGGAAAGCATCGGCCTCGACTGGCGGTTGGCCGATCAGGATACGGATGAGCTGAGCCAGGTCACCCCCAAGGACATTCAACACGCCGCAATCACTTACCTGACGCATGAGCGCCTGAGTACCGCGAAAATCTTGCCGGAGAAAAACAATGGATAAGCTCAAGACCGTCATCAAGGGACTGATATTGGCCGCCATGTTTTTCAGTGGACTGGCCTCTGCCACTACGATAGCGACACCAAAGAAACCGACGCTGCAATCGCTCAAGGAACCACAGATTCCGGCTATCCACCGCACGCTGTCGATCAAGGGCTACAAAACTCACAGCGGGACCAAGATCCTGTTCATCCGCACGCCTGGCCTGCCGATGTTTGATGCCTTGGTGAGCTTTGCTGCCGGCAGCGCCCACACCCCCCATCAACCCGGCCTGGCAGCGGTGACCTTCAGCCTTTTGAATGAGGGCGTGGCTGGCAAGGACGTCAATGCCATACAGGCGACGTTCGATAATCTGGGTGCAAGGATGGACATGGGTATCGGTCAGGACCGGACCTGGTTTTCCCTGCGCAGCCTGAGTGACGAATCGCGGCGCGCTCCAGCCCTGGAACTGTTTGCCCAGGTACTCGGCAAGCCGCTGTTGCCGGAGGCATCCCTGCCTGCGGTGAAATCCCAACTGCAGTACTTTCTGGACCTCGAGGATCAGTCCCATGCCACTCAATCCCGGCAAATGAACCTCGGCCAACTGTTTCCCGACCACGGTTACGCTCAGTCCCTCTACGGAACCCGAGCCGGGCTTGCCTCCATCACCCGCACTCAGGCGCAAGACTTTCATCGCGAGGCTTATGCCGCAGGCAATGCCCAGATCACACTGGTCGGCGACCTCACCGAGGAAGAAGCCCAGCGCATCGGTACACAGATATCCGCAGCCTTGCCCCTGGGGCCGGCCACTGCCGCGATCCAGTCAGTGACAAGTCCAACGGCCCCGAGTCTGCTGCGCGTTGAGCGACCATCGGCCCAGGCTTACCTGCGCCTTGTCCAGCCAAGTGTCCTGCGCAGCAGTCCGGACTACGACGCGCTGCAGATGGCCATGCGGGTGTTCACCAACCGACTGAGCAATGAACTCCGTGAACGCCGAGGCCTGACCTACCACGTTGAAGCCGGCCTCTCAGCCCTTCAGGTACAAGGGTTGCTGACCATTAGATTGCAGACGCCACCCGAGCAGGCCGATGCCGTGCTGGCCCATATCAAGACGATGTTCAGCGACTTCCTCGCCCAAGGGCCAACCCAAGAGGAACTTGATGACAGCCAGCAGCAACTGGCCGGTAGCGCACCGTTGAACAGCGCTACCAATGCGCAGATTCTTAACCAGCTGTACGCCATCAGTGCCCACAATCTGCCGCTGGACCTCGACTTCTCCACGCAAGCCGCCTTGAAGCTGAACCTCGCATCCATCAAAACCGCGCTCAACCGGCATTACCACGCCGAACAATGGCGCGTTGTCATCCTGGGGCCGAAGGCAGATCAACAACCGCTACCCGCTCCAATCGAAAGCGCAACCAACGCCATGTGTCGCGCACCTGACGAGATTGTGGCAAGTTAGTTACCCCCCGACGACGCGGTCGCGGCGCTGTCCCGCCGCGCCCTCGGGCAGACCCATGAGCACTTTCTCCGAGAATCGCTGTGCACCCGCACCCCGCAATGGCCCCGTCACCGTTCACCCCAGCCTTCGGCCTCGGCAATCCGCACTTGCAAACCTTGTGGGGGCCGCTGTGGCGTAAAACCGTGCACATCGGCCGCGAACGCGAACGCCTGTGGCTTGAAGATGGCGACTTTCTCGATCTGGACTGGCACGGTCCGCACAGCGCCGACGCGCCTTTGGTGCTGGTGCTGCACGGGCTCACCGGGTCCTCGAATTCACCTTATGTCGCTGGCTTGCAAAAAGCCCTGGGTGACCGGGGCTGGGCCAGCGTCGCGCTGAACTGGCGCGGTTGCTCGGGCGAACCCAATCTGCTGCCACGCAGTTACCATTCCGGTGCCAGTGAAGACCTGGCCGAAGCGATCAAACACTTGCGGGCCAAACGACCTCTCGCACCCCTGTATGCGGTGGGTTACTCCCTGGGGGGTAATGTCCTGCTCAAGCATCTGGGCGAAACCGGCAGCGACAGCGGCGTGACCGCCGCCGTGGCGGTATCGGTGCCGTTCCGCCTGGACCAGTGCGCCGACCGCATCGGCCAGGGTTTCTCCAAGGTTTACCAGGCACATTTCATGCGCGAGATGGTCGCCTACATCAAGAACAAACAACGACAGTTCCAGCACGACGGACGCGAGGAAGGACTGGCCGCATTGGCTGCGCTCGGTTCGCTGGAAAACATGCGTACGTTCTGGGATTTCGATGGCCGTGTCACCGCGCCACTGCATGGGTTCGCCGATGCCGAGGATTACTATCGCCGCGCATCAAGTCGCTACTTCCTCGGCGAGATTCGTACGCCGACCTTGATGATTCAGGCCGCCGACGATCCCTTCGTGTTTCCCCACAGCCTGCCGCACGCCGATGAGTTGTCCGCATCCACGCAATTCGAGCTGCAAGCCAAGGGCGGGCATGTCGGCTTCGTCGACGGCACGCTCAGGCAACCGGGTTACTACCTTGAACGGCGTATCCCCGAGTGGCTGGCCGCCACAGGGCGCGCTTGAGTCATGGACGCTGACCAGGGCGAGTCAATCCACTTCTGGCAAACCCCGCCCCTGGCCGGGGTCGAGTTATTGTCCGCCCGCTACATCGATCATCGTTTCGCCCCCCACGTGCATGACGGCTATGTGATCGGCATGATCATGGCCGGCGCCCAGCGTTATCGCTATCGTGGTGCCGAACACCTCGCGGGCAGCGGCACGCTGGTACTGATCAACCCCGATGAATTGCACACCGGCCACAAAGGCACCGAGGATGGCTGGCTTTACCGGGCGTTTTATCCGGACAGCGGGCAGATAACCTCGCTGCTGGCCGAACTCGAACTGCCGACCCAGCACCTGCCGACCTTCGGTGCCACGCTGTATCGCGACCAGGATCTGGTGAACGGCTTCTGCCAACTCCATCGCTTGCTGGAAAGCCCCGCCACCGCCTTGCAGCAACAAACGGTCTGGCGCGAACTGGTGCTGTCGCTGTTGCAGCGTCATGCGGCGGTGCCCGATGCCGGTCAACCCGGCAAGGAACACCGGGCCGTGAGCCTGGCCAAGGAGTTGCTGCACGCGCAACTGGCAGTGCCGCCCTCACTGGAGACGTTGGCGGCGGCGGTCAACCTCTCGCCCTTCCATTTCGCCCGGGTATTCCGCCGGGCTACCGGCATGCCGCCGCACACCTGGCTGATGCAACAGCGCATCGCCCGGGCGCGGACATTGCTGCAAAGTGGTTATCTGCCGCTGGAAGTCGCCATGCAACTGGGGTTTGCCGACCAGAGCCACCTGAGTCGGCAGTTCAAGCAGGTGTATGGGGTTGGACCGGGCGCGTATCGCACGGCCCGGCAGTCACTCGAATGCTGACGGTATTTCACGAACAGCGACGGCCCCTGTGGGAGCGAGCTTGCTCGCGATGAGGCCATCACATTCAACGATGATGTTGACTGTTCCACCGCCATCGCTGGCAAGCCAGCTCCTACAGAGGATGTGTGTTTATTCGCCGGTGGCAATGCCCCGCGCAGGCTCGTTGATCCACTCACTCCACGACCCGGCATACAACGAACCCAACGGATAACCGGCCAGACACAACGCAAACAGGTTATGGCACGCCGTCACGCCGGAACCGCAGTACGCCACCAGATCCTTCGGCGAACGATCGCCCAGTTTTGCGGCAAAACGCTGCTTGAGCTGATCGGCCGGCAGAAAACGCCCGTCACTGCCCAGGTTGTCGGTAAACGCCGCACATTGAGCGCCAGGAATGTGCCCGGCGATCGGATCGATCGGTTCCACTTCCCCCTTGAAACGCGGCAGTGCGCGGGCATCGAGCAGGGTCAGTTCCGGCCGGGAGAGGCGCTTATGCAGCCGCTCGGCACTGATCAGCAACGCCGTGTCAGGACTGCCGGTGAAGGAACCACGAGTGATCGCCGGCGCATCCAGGCTCAGCGGCAAACCGGCCGCGTGCCAGGCCTTGAGACCGCCATCGAGGATAAATACACCGTCGCGTTTGCCCAACCACGCCAGCAACCACCAGGCCCGCGCCGCATAGGCCCCCGGACCGTCGTCATACAGAACCACTTCGCTATCGGCGTTGATACCCCAGGCTTGCAGGCGCTCGATCAGTTGCGCCGGCTCGGGCAGCGGATGACGCCCGGTCACACCCTTGACCACCGCGCCGCTCAGATCACGCTCAAGGTCGGCATAGCTCGAACCGGCGATGTGCCCTTCGGCATAGCTGCGCTGACCGTAAACCGGGTCTTCAAGGGCAAAACGACAATCCAGAATCACCAGCCCCGGCTGGTCCTTTTTCAGGTCCAGTGCTTGCGGGCTGATCAGTTGCGCAATGGGCATAACGGGCTCCTGTGATTTTTATCAGACGTCGATCCTACGACACTTCCTCGAGCGCCTGGACCAGGGGCACGTAAAACTCTTCGAACAAGGCCTTGACCGCATCGCGGGACTGATCCGTGACGAACCCGGCTTCCAGCACCAGCACCTGATAAACCCCGCGTTTAATGGCCTGTTCGCTCAAGTGGCTGGAGTTCTCCCGCGTGGTGCACAGGAAGCGCACCCAGGACGTGAGGATGATCCAGGCATTGAGAGTCAGGGATTCGATCTGCACCTGGTCCATTTGCAAAATGCCGGCGGCGACAAAGCCTTCATAGATCGCTCCACCCTGGATCAGGCAGCGCTGGGAAAAGCGTCGATAGCGGTCGGCCAACTCGGGGTCGCTGTCGAGTAAATGTTCGAGATCGCGATGCAGAAAGCGGTAGCGCCACATCGCCGACAGCAGCTCCTTGAGGTAGAAGCGTTTGTCTTCCACCGTGGCGGCGCGGCCCTGGGGCGGGCGCAGGAAGCTGTCCACCAGGCTTTCGTACTCGCTGAACAGCACGGCGATAATCGCCTGCTTGTTAGGGAAGTGGTAGTACAGATTGCCCGGGGAAATTTCCATATGGGCAGCAATGTGGTTGGTACTGATGCTGCGCTCGCCCTGTTGATTGAACAGCTCCAGGCTGTTCTGCACGATGCGCTCGCTGGTTTTGATCCGTGGGGCCATGGCTTGAGCTTTAATTCAGAGTGCGTTGACGGGCATCTTAGATCTATCCGCGAGCGGATAAAACAAAGCTGTTCCAGGATGTCATTTGACTTTCTAGAGCATAGACTCTAAAAAGTGCCTTATTACAATAAATCCGGAGCCGACCATGACTGCTGACATTTCCTACCTGCAAAACCTACAGCAGCCGCTGGAAGAGCTTCAGACCCTGTTCGACGCACAGCGTGCCGCCTACGCCGCCAACCCGATGCCACCCGCCGCGCAGCGTCAGCAATGGCTCAAGGCCCTGAAGGATTTATTGAACAGCGAACGCCAGGCCCTGATCGATGCGATCAGCCAGGACTTCAGCCATCGCAGCGCCGATGAAACCCTGGTCGCCGAACTGATGCCCAGCCTGCACGGCATCCATTACGCCAGCAAACACCTCAAGGGCTGGATGCGAGCTTCGCGGCGCAAGGTCGGCGTCGCTTTCCAGCCCGCCTCTGCCAAAGTCGTTTACCAACCGCTGGGCGTGGTCGGGGTCATCGTGCCGTGGAACTACCCGCTGTACCTGGCCATCGGTCCGTTGGTCGGCGCACTGTCGGCGGGCAACCGGGTGATGCTCAAGCTCAGCGAGTCGACCCCCGCGACCGGCCTGCTGATGAAGCAACTGCTGGCACGCATCTTCCCCGAAGACCTGGTGTGCGTGGTCCTTGGCGAGGCAGACATGGGCGTGGCGTTTTCACGCCTGCCGTTCGATCACCTGCTGTTCACCGGCGCCACCAGCATCGGCAAACACGTAATGCGCGCCGCTGCGGAAAACCTGACCCCGGTGACCCTTGAGCTGGGCGGCAAGTCCCCGGCCATCGTTTCCCGCGATGTACCGCTCAAGGACGCCGCCGAGCGCATCGCCTTCGGTAAAACCCTGAACGCCGGCCAGACCTGCGTGGCCCCGGACTATGTGCTGGTGCCGGAGGATCGCGTGGGAGGCTTCGTCGAAGCCTATCGCTCTGCCGTCCGCGGGTTTTATCCGACGCTGGCCGACAATCCGGACTACACCGCGATCATCAATGAGCGACAACTGGCGCGCCTCAACGGCTATATCAGCGACGCCACCAGCAAGGGTGCACTGCTGATGCCGCTGTTCGACCAGGGCCAGGGCCGCCGCATGAGCCATAGCCTGCTGCTCAATGTCACTGACGAGATGACGGTGATGCAGGACGAAATCTTCGGGCCGCTGCTGCCGATCGTGCCGTACAAGGATCTAGACCAGGCCTTTGCCTACATCAATCAACGCCCGCGCCCACTGGCGCTGTACTACTTCGGCTACGACAAGCGCGAACAACAGCGCGTGCTGCACGAAACCCACTCCGGCGGCGTATGCCTGAACGACACGCTGCTGCACGTCGCCCAGGACGACATGCCGTTCGGCGGCATAGGTGCCTCGGGCATGGGTCACTACCATGGCCATGAAGGCTTCCTGACCTTCAGCAAGGCCAAGGGTGTCTTGATCAAACAGCGGTTCAACGCGGCGAAACTGATTTATCCGCCGTATGGCAAATCGATCCAGAAGCTGATCCAGAAGCTGTTCATCCGCTAACGATCATCACCGCCGGGTAATAACAATAATGAATCCCAGTCTGTCCGATACACCCGCGCTGTCACGGCGCGGGTTGCTTAAATTCAGCCTCGGCGCCAGCGCCTTTCTCGCCACTGCCGGGTTGGGCGCCAGCCTCAGCGGCTGTTCGGCGAGCGTCCCGGCCAGTGGCTTCGTCACGCTGCGCAGCGGCGACCTGCTGTTCTTGCGAGCGCTGATTCCGGTCATGCTCGATGGCGCCGTGACCTCCGAACGGATGCCCGAGGCTGTCGAAGGCACGCTTAAAAGCCTGGATTACAACCTCGCGCACCTGTCGCCGGAAATGCTCAAGCTGACCCGGCAACTGTTCGATGTGCTGGGCATGGCCGTCACCCGCGTACCGTTGACCGGAATCTGGGGCAGCTGGGAAAACGCCAGCGCCGACGATATCCGGCAATTCCTCGATCGTTGGGAAAACAGCTCGTTGAGCCTGTTGCGCATGGGCCACAGCTCTTTGCTGCAACTGGTGATGATGGCCTGGTACGGCCGCAAGGAATCGTGGGCGCATTGCGGGTATCCCGGACCGCCCACCGTCTGAAATCGAGTCGCCCCCTTCGCGGGCAAGCCCGCTCCCACATTGACCGCGTACCCCTGTGGGAGCGGGCTTGCTCGCGAAGGCGTCAGTCTTATCACCACAGCACCTGAACCATAATAAAAAGAGAACCCGAAGATGCCCGTACCCGATCCGTTTCGCGAAGGCATGGCCCGAGGCTGGAAAACCTACAACGGCTCACAACTGACCCAGGACCTGACACTCGAAGCAGACGTGGCGATCATCGGCAGCGGTGCCGGCGGCGGCACCACCGCCGAAATCCTCAGCGCTGCCGGTTACAAAGTGCTGTTGATCGAGGAAGGTCCGCTCAAGACCAGCAGCGACTTCAAGCTGCTCGAAGACCAGGCCTACAGCAGCCTCTATCAGGAAGGCATCGGCCGCATGAGCAAGGATGGCGCAATCACCATCCTCCAGGGCCGGGCGGTGGGCGGCACCACGCTGATCAACTGGACCTCCAGTTTCCGCACCCCGGAACCGACCCTGGAACACTGGGCCAAAGAGCACAACGTCAAGGGTCACAGCCCGGCGGACATGGCGCCGTGGTTCGAGAAAATGGAGCAGCGCCTGGGCGTCGCGCCGTGGATGGTGCCACCCAACGCCAACAACGATGTGATCCGCAAGGGCTGCGAAGCGCTGAATTACTCTTGGCACGTCATCCCGCGCAACGTTCGCGGCTGCTGGAACCTCGGCTACTGCGGCATGGGCTGCCCGACCAACGCCAAGCAATCGATGATGGTCACCACCATTCCGGCGACCCTGGAAAAAGGCGGCGAACTGCTTTACCTGGCCCGCGCCGAAAAACTCATGATCAACGGCGACAAGATCACCGGCCTGCACTGTTCGGCGATGGATGAACGTTGCGTCGCACCGACCGGGCGCACCATCACGGTCAAGGCGCGGCATTTCGTGCTGGCCGGTGGCGGCATCAATAGCCCGGCCCTGCTGATGCGCTCCGGGGCACCCGACCCGCACAAGCGTCTGGGCAAACGCACGTTCCTGCACCCGGTGAACATGTCCGCCGCGTTGTTCGACGAAGTCGTCAACCCGTTCTACGGCGCGCCGCAGTCGATCTATTCCGACCATTTCCAGTGGCAGGACGGCACCACGGGCAAGATGTCCTTCAAGCTGGAGGTCCCGCCACTGCATCCGGCGCTGGCCGCCACCTTGCTCGGCGGTTTCGGTCAGGATAATTCGCAGCACATGGCCAATCTGCCCCATACCCACGCCATGCTGGCGTTGCTGCGGGACGGCTTTCACCCGGACAGCCCCGGTGGCAGCGTCGAATTGCGCAGCGACGACACGCCGGTGCTGGATTATCAGCTTTCACCGTACGCCTGGGATGGCTTGCGCCGGGCATTCCACAGCATGGCCGAGATCCAGTTTGCCGGTGGCGCCAGGGCCGTGATGCCGATGCACGCCGACGCCCGTTACGTGAAGACCCTCGCCGAAGCCCGTACGCTGATCGATGGCCTGAGCCTGGAGTTGTACCGCACACGCCTGGGCAGTGCCCATGTGATGGGCGGCTGCGCCATGGGTGAAGACCCGACAAACGCGGTGACCGACAGCCTCGGCCGGCACCATCAGTTGGGCAATCTGTCGATCCACGACGGCTCGCTGTTCCCCACCAGCATTGGCGCCAATCCGCAATTATCGGTCTACGGACTGACAGCACAACTGGCGACTTCCCTGGCCGAGCGTTTGAAAAACCCATGAAAATGACGATTATTCCCATCGTCTATAGTGCTTTCTTACCCAACAGGCGACTTGGCCGACCGGGAAGGCTGCGATACCATCCGACTCCCCAACGGATTCCCGCCAGGACGACGCGATGAACCGAGTGTTGTACCCAGGTACCTTCGACCCTATTACCAAGGGCCATGGCGATCTGGTCGAACGCGCCTCGCGCCTGTTCGATCACGTGATCATCGCCGTCGCCGCGAGCCCGAAGAAAAATCCGCTGTTTCCTCTGGAACAACGGGTAGAACTGGCGCGCGAGGTCACTAAACATCTGCCGAACGTTGAAGTCGTCGGCTTCTCGACGCTGTTGGCGCACTTCGCCAAAGAGAAGAACGCCAACGTGTTCCTGCGTGGTTTGCGCGCGGTGTCGGACTTCGAATACGAATTCCAGCTGGCCAACATGAACCGCCAGTTGGCGCCGGATGTGGAAAGCCTGTTCCTGACCCCGTCCGAGCGTTATTCGTTCATCTCCTCGACGCTGGTCCGTGAAATTGCGGCCCTGGGTGGCGATATCACCAAGTTCGTACACCCTGCGGTGGCGGACGCCCTGACCGAGCGCTTCAAGAAATAACCCCGCAATACTGTAGGAGCGAGCCTGCTCGCGATGGACGTCAACGATAACGCGGGAAACCTGACACCCCGCGGTGTTCTCGGCTTCATCGCCAGCAAGCTGGCTCCTACAGTACGTCGCACCTGCGTGCAACACGGGCGCCAATGCGGCACAATTGTACGCATTGGTTTATTGCGCCCGGGCCTGCCGCCCCGGCTGGAGTTAGCATGTCCCTGATCATCACCGACGATTGCATCAACTGCGACGTCTGCGAACCCGAGTGCCCGAACGCCGCCATTTCCCAGGGCGAAGAGATCTACGTGATCGACCCGAACCTGTGCACCCAGTGTGTCGGCCACTACGACGAACCGCAGTGCCAGCAGGTCTGCCCGGTAGATTGCATTCCACTGGACGAAGCCCATCCGGAGACTGAAGAACAGTTGATGGAGAAGTACCGCAAGATTACCGGCAAGGCTTGACGCACCAAAAGATCGCAGCCTTCGGCAGCTCCTACAGAAAACACAATTCCCCTGTAGGAGCTGCCGAAGGCTGCGATCTTTTGACTTTCAGCTCTGACAACGCGGGCAAAAAACGCTGGCGCGCTGCCCCAGTTTCACTTCCCGCAGCCCCGTGCCACAGACCTTGCAGTGTTCGCCACCACGGCCGTACACGAACAGTTCCTGCTGGAAATAACCAGGCTGACCGTCACCACCGATAAAGTCCCGCAGCGTGGTACCGCCGCGCTCGATGGCGGCCGCCAGGATGCGCTTGATCTCGATGGCCAGTTTCAAATACCGCGCACGGGAAATACTCTTGGCTTCGCGGCGCGGGTCGATTCCAGCGGCGAACAACGCTTCGGTCGCATAGATATTGCCGACGCCCACCACCACCGCGTTATCCATGATGAACGGCTTGACCGCCATCGAACGGCCACGGGACTGCTGGAACAGGCGCTCACCGTCGAACAGGTCGGTCAGCGGTTCCGGCCCAAGGCGAATCAGCAATTCGTGATTGAGCGGATCGAGGCTCCAGAGCATGGCGCCGAAGCGCCGCGGGTCGGTGTAACGCAGGGCCAGGCCCGACTCCAGTTCGATGTCCACATGCTCATGCTTGGCCGCCGGCAACCCGGCCTCCACCAGACGCAAGTTGCCTGACATGCCCAAATGAATGATCAAGGTGCCGACTTCGGCGTTGATCAGCAGGTACTTGGCGCGCCGCTCCACCAATACGATGCGCTGGCCGGACAGGCGCACATCGAGGTCCTCGGGGATCGGCCAGCGCAGACGGCGATCACGCACGATCACCCGGCTGACGCGCTGGCCTTCCAGGTACGGCGCGATGCCGCGACGGGTGGTTTCGACTTCTGGCAATTCAGGCATGGTGCTCTCGGATCAGGCGCATGGCCTGGAAAGGTCCGACACTCAGCGATGAGTGCCGAGGTCGCGGATCGTCTGCTTGAGGGTCTCGAAGTCGTAGTCCGAGAGGCCGACATAATCGAGCACCAGCGGCGCAATGCTGTTCCACTCGTGATCTTCGGTCTGATTGCCCAGCACCCGATGCGACGCGCAAATGTGCTCGGCCATTTTCAGGATCGCCAACAGGTTCTTCAACGAACTGTTGCGCGAAGTCTCATCGCTGAATACCGCCAACGCATTGTGGTGATTGGCGATCGCCGCGCTCACGTGCTCCGGCAGACGCCAGGACTTGGCCGTGTAATAGCCGACCACCGAGTGATTGGTATTGAACACCTGATTCTCCGTGTCCACCACCCGGCATTCGGCGCTGGCGTTGGCATAGGCCTGCTCCAGAACCCCCATGTAGTCGGGGAAACGCTGGAGCATCAAGGGCACGCCGCAGTCGTGGAACAGGCCCAGGGCATAGGCTTCGTCGCCATTTTCAACGCCGATGCGCTTGGCCAGGGTCAGGCAGGTCATGGCCACGTCCTGAGCGGTGTCCCAGAAACGGTTCAGGGTGACAATGGTGTCGTCATTCATCTCGCCCTTGATCGACTGCGCATTGATCAGGTTGATGACCGAGCGGCTGCCCAGCAGATTGACCGCGCGCTGGATCGAGGCAATCTTGTTGCTCAACCCGTAATACGGCGAATTGACGATCTTCAGCAGGGAACCGGAAAGGCCCGGATCCTGGGATATCAGCTTGGCAATGACTTCCAGATCCGGGTCGGGCATGTACTGCTCCATCTGCAAATCCACCATGATCTGCGGCTGGGCCGGTACGCTGATGCCCTGCAGGGCTTGTTGGATCTGTTCGGAAGTCAGCTCTTGGGACATAGGTACACACTCTGGGTCAGACGGCGATTCTAACCTTTATGAAGTTGGATCCGACACACCAAATCGCAAGACAGCCCTCGCCACATGTCCACTTGCAGGCCAATCCGGGGTCTCAACACGCTATACTCCCGCTCTTTTTTCCGGAGCGACGACATGTCCCTGCCTAGCCTGCGCCTCAAAGCCAACGCCGACCGTCGTCTGCGCAACGGTCACTTGTGGGTCTACAGCAACGAAATCGATGTAGCCGCTACGCCTTTGCACGGTTTCAAGGCCGGCGACCAGGCGATCCTCGAAGCCGCTGGCGGCAAGCCGCTGGGCATCGTTGCCATGAGCCCGAACAACCTGATCTGCGCCCGTGTGCTGTCGCGCGACATCAAGCTGCCGCTGGACAAGTCGCTGCTGGTGCACCGCCTGAATGTGGCCCTGTCCCTGCGCGAGCGCCTGTTCGACAAGCCGTTCTATCGCCTGGTCTACGGCGACTCCGACCTGCTGCCAGGCCTGGTGGTCGACCGTTTCGGCGACATCCTGGTGGTGCAGATCGCCTCGGCGACCATGGAAGCCCATAAAGACGACGTGATCGCGGCGCTGACCCAAGTGCTCAAGCCAAGCGGCATCCTGTTCAAGAACGACTCCGCCGCCCGTGACGCCGAAGGCCTCACCCGCTACGTCGAAACCGTGTTCGGCCTGGTGCCGGAGTGGGTCGCACTGGAAGAAAACGGCGTGAAATTCGAAGCACCGGTCATCCAGGGCCAGAAAACCGGCTGGTTCTACGACCACCGCATGAACCGCGCACGCCTGGCGCCGTACGCCAAAGGCAAACGCGTTCTGGACCTGTACAGCTACATCGGCGGCTGGGGCGTGCAGGCTGCCGCGTTCGGCGCCAGTGAAGTGTTCTGCGTCGACGCATCGGCCTTCGCCCTTGACGGCGTCGAGCGCAACGCCGCGCTGAACGGCTTCGCCGACAAGATGACCTGCATCGAAGGCGACGTGTTCGAAGCCCTCAAAGAACTGAAAGCCAGCGAAGAACGCTTCGACGTGATCGTGGCCGACCCGCCGGCGTTCATCAAACGCAAGAAAGACATGAAAAACGGCGAAGGCGCCTACCGCCGCCTGAACGAGCAAGCCATGCGCCTGCTGACCAAGGACGGCATCCTGGTCAGCGCATCGTGCTCGATGCACCTGCCGGAAGACGACCTGCAGAACATCCTGCTCACCAGCGCCCGCCACCTGGACCGCAACATCCAGATGCTGGAACGTGGCGGCCAGGGGCCGGATCATCCGGTGCACCCGGCGATTGCCGAGACTCGGTATATCAAGAGCATTACTTGCCGGTTGCTGCCAAACAGCTAAAACGCAAACCAATGTAGGAGCAGCCGGTCGACGTTCGATTGCTCGCGATGGTCGTCAACGATAACGCTGGCAGCCTGACGCCCCGCGGTGTTCTCGGGTTCATCGCGAGCAGGCTCGCTCCTACAGTGATTCCCGGCATCAAAACAGGAAGCCTCCTACAGCGCTTTTGATTGAACTCCCTGCGTCCCAGACTAGTATCGGTTTCTGGTTTCAAGCACGAACGCTTGATCACTCCGGAAAACAAAAACAATGTCTGAGTCCTCTTGTCCAGCTCTAAGTAGCGACCTGAAACGCCAACGGGCCTCCCGCTTTATCCTCATTACCAATATCTCGTTGATCAGTTTTTCCCGCTGAATATCCTCCTGCCTTCTTTTCCTGCCTTGGCCGGGGAGTTCAACACTTCAACCGCAGAAATTGCCCTATCCACCAGCCTGTTCACGCTGGTTTTTGCGATTTCTCAATTAATAACCGGCCCGCTCTCGGATAAGTGGGGGCGCAAGGAAGTTCTTCTTGGGTGCATCGTTGTTTCTACGCTCGGCTCGATAGGGTGCGTGCTGGCTACAGACTATCCGGGCTTCCTGCTATTTCGCGTCATCCAGGCAATCGGGTGTGGTTTCTTTGTGCTGGGTCATGCACTGGTGGAGGACTTGTTCGAAGAACGGGATCGGGCCCGAGTGCGAATTTATTACATGACACTGAGCGGCTCCTTTGTTGCACTGTCGCCGCTATTGGGATCATGGCTGCAAACCACATTCGATTGGCAGGGAAGTTTTTATGGTTTTGCGATCAAGGCGCTCGGCATGTTTATCCATGCCCAAGTAATACTGCCATCCAAAGCAATCAGCCATCAAAGAACACCGGTTTCCGTTCTACGCACGCTGATATCCATTGTTGGAAATCGAGATTTCATCCGCTACTGGTGGATTGCCGCGTTAGTGTTTGCTTGTTATTTCGCATTGATCAGCGTGACGCCGCTGATTTTCATGGATGAGTTCAAGTTATCCGAATACCAGTACGCGCTGGTGCTTATGGTGTATGGGTTGGCCTATTTCCTTGGTGGAGTAGTTGCCAGCGCCGTGCAGAAACACATCTCCCTCACACTACAAATCAACATCGGGCTCGGATTGCTGGGTGCCGCCGGTGTGTTGTTAGCATTGATCGTCAATTATGAATTGATGACAACTATCACCCTGCTCATACCGATGCTGATCAGTGCTCTGGCAGTCACCCTTGTACGACCTGCCGCAATTTCCGCAGCAATGTTGCTGTTCTCAAGCAGCGCCGGAACGGCAGCATCTGCAGGCAATAGCATTATGTTCATCACCGCCGCGGTCAGCAGCGCTGCGCTCGCACAAACCGGAGACAATTTGCTGATGACCATTGCTGTTGGCTTCATCGCCTTCAGCCTTTGGGGGTTGCTGACGAATGCCCGGATAGGGCACTGACTGTAGGAGCGAGCTTGCTCGCGATGGTCGTCAACGATAACGCGGGGAACCTGATACCCCGCGGCGTCTTTGAATTCATCGCGAGCAGGCTCGCTCCTACAGGTGCAGGACACATCCTGATCCACTACCGAAGCGACAACCTCCCACCCCACGCCTACCGTTTTCTCTTCCCATCACCGAAGAGGACAACGGAATGTCCAACACGCCAAAAGCCCATCGATTACGCACAGGTCGGCACTCGCAATCCGGTCGCATCTATCACCTGACCGCTGTCACCCATGAACGACAACCATTCTTCCAGGATTGGCGCACTGGTCGCTTTTTGGTGCACGAGTTCAGAAGGGCTCAGGAAGCCGGCTATGTCACGTCTATAGCCTGGGTAGTCATGCCGGATCACTTCCACTGGCTGATTGAATTGCACAACGGTGATTTACCGAAACTGGTGCAAGCCACCAAATCTCGCTGCACACGCCTCATCAATCAGCAACGGGATCTGCGTGCTCCTGTATGGCAAAAGGGCTACTTCGACCGAGCCCTGCGTCGCGAGGAAGATCTGAAAGCCATTGCCCGATACATCATCGCCAACCCCCTACGCGCAGGCCTCGTCGACCATATCGGCGGCTACCCACTCTGGGACGCCATCTGGCTCTGATGCACAAATCACTGTAGGAGCGAGCCTGCTCGCGATGGTCGTCAACGATAACGCGGGAAACCTGGTACCCCGCGGCGCTCTCAGGCTCATCGTGAGCAGGCTCGCTCCTACAGAAAACGCGCCCGCACGTCTCGTAAGCGCCGCCTCCAGGTTTGCAGGCATTCCCTCCAGCCGCCAGCCGTGTAGAATCGCGAACATTCATCGCCAGTCATCCCCGGCGGGTTTATGAGCTCAAGCTGAAGCGCGCGGCGATCCCGCAAAGTTATCGGCAACTTCCGGACACGCGGCCATTTCTGAGTGTTCCAGACGTCAATAGAAGCTCACTTCCCTTTTGATACCTGATTAGCCGCCCGGAGTGCTTCATGCCTGATTACCGCTCGAAAACATCCACCCACGGCCGCAACATGGCCGGCGCCCGCGCACTGTGGCGCGCCACGGGGATGAAAGATGACGACTTCAAGAAGCCGATCATCGCCATTGCCAACTCGTTCACCCAGTTCGTACCGGGCCACGTGCACCTCAAGGACCTGGGCCAACTGGTCGCCCGCGAGATCGAACGCGCTGGCGGCGTGGCCAAGGAATTCAACACCATCGCTGTCGATGACGGCATCGCCATGGGCCACGACGGCATGCTGTATTCGCTGCCGAGCCGCGAGATCATCGCCGACTCCGTCGAGTACATGGTCAACGCCCACTGCGCCGACGCCATCGTGTGCATTTCCAACTGCGACAAGATCACCCCTGGCATGCTGATGGCTTCCCTGCGCCTGAACATCCCGGTGATCTTCGTCTCCGGCGGCCCGATGGAAGCCGGCAAGACCAAACTCGCCTCCCACGGCCTCGACCTGGTCGACGCCATGGTGATCGCCGCCGACTCCAGCGCTTCTGACGAGAAAGTCGCCGAGTACGAGCGCAGCGCCTGCCCGACCTGCGGTTCGTGCTCCGGCATGTTCACCGCCAACTCGATGAACTGCCTGGTTGAAGCGCTGGGCCTTGCCTTACCGGGCAACGGTTCGACCCTGGCCACCCACAGCGACCGCGAGCAGCTGTTCCTGCAGGCCGGCCGCACCATCGTCGAGCTGTGCAAGCGTTACTACGGCGAGAACGACGAGTCGGTGTTGCCGCGCAACATCGCCAACTTCCAGGCCTTCGAAAACGCCATGACCCTGGACATCGCCATGGGCGGTTCCACCAACACCATCCTGCACTTGCTGGCCGCCGCCCAGGAAGCCGAGATCGATTTCGACCTGCGCGACATCGACCGTCTGTCCCGTCACGTGCCGCAACTGTGCAAGGTCGCACCGAACATCCAGAAGTACCACATGGAAGACGTGCACCGCGCTGGCGGCATCTTCAGCATCCTCGGTTCGCTGGCCCGTGGCGGCCTGCTGCACACCCAGCTGCCGACCGTGCACAGCCG
This sequence comes from Pseudomonas laurylsulfatiphila, assembly GCF_002934665.1. Taxonomy (GTDB): domain Bacteria; phylum Pseudomonadota; class Gammaproteobacteria; order Pseudomonadales; family Pseudomonadaceae; genus Aquipseudomonas; species Aquipseudomonas laurylsulfatiphila. Next base: position 297,782 of record NZ_NIRS01000005.1, read on the forward strand.
CAGCATGGAAGAAGCCATCGCCAAGTGGGACATTACCCAGACCAACGACGAAGCCGTGCACCACTTCTTCAAGGCCGGTCCGGCGGGCATCCCGACGCAAACCGCGTTCAGCCAGTCGACCCGTTGGGAAACCCTGGACGACGACCGTGAAAACGGCTGCATCCGCAGTGTCGAGCACGCTTACTCGCAAGAAGGCGGCCTGGCCGTTCTCTACGGCAACATCGCTCTGGACGGCTGCGTGGTGAAAACCGCCGGCGTCGACGAGTCGATCCACGTGTTCGAAGGCAACGCCAAGATCTTCGAAAGCCAGGACAGCGCCGTACGCGGCATCCTCGCCGACGAAGTGAAGGAAGGCGACATCGTCATCATTCGCTACGAAGGCCCGAAAGGCGGCCCGGGCATGCAGGAAATGCTCTACCCGACGTCGTACCTGAAATCCAAAGGCCTGGGCAAAGCCTGCGCCCTGCTCACCGACGGCCGTTTCTCCGGCGGCACCTCCGGTCTGTCCATCGGCCACGCTTCGCCTGAAGCGGCTGCCGGCGGTGCAATCGGCCTGGTGCAGGACGGCGACAAGGTGCTGATCGACATTCCGAACCGCTCGATCAACCTGTTGGTCAGCGACGAAGAACTGGCCGCGCGCCGGGTCGAGCAGGACAAGAAAGGCTGGAAGCCGGTGGAAGTGCGTCCACGTAAAGTGACCACTGCCCTGAAGGCCTACGCCCTGCTGGCGACCAGCGCCGACAAGGGTGCTGTGCGTAACAAGGCGATGCTTGACGGGCTTTGATGCTTGATCGCTGAACAAAAATACCCCGCCCAGTGCGGGGTATTTTATTTCCACCGATCCCCTGTAGGAGCTGCCGCAGGCTGCGATCTTTTGATCCTGTTTTTTACAATCAAAGTCAAAAGATCGCAGCCTTCGGCAGCTCCTACAAAGGGGGCCGGCGTTATTCCTGCGGGTCGAGGTTATCCAGCGCCTGGTTCACCGCCAGTTCGCCCAGCATGATGACCTGCGCGATCCCCAGCATCGTGCTGCGTTGCGAGCCTTCCAGCAGTCCGGCGAAATCGCTGGCCATGACATTGGCCGAGGCGAGGGATTCGCAGGCGTGGGCCAACAGGGTTTCGGTGTCGAGGCCCGGGGCGATGACGAATGTTTGGCTGGGTTTGCGCGGGGTGAAATTGATGCGGGTGGAGAGGTTGTCGCAATCGGGAGGATCGGGGGTAACTTTCAACATTTGATGGAACTCCGGGTGAGAAAAAAGGAGCCATCACCCTCGCTACCAAACGAAGGGTGGCGGCCATACGCAGGTTGGTAGACCGGTCACCAGGAACCCGGCACGTCCGAAGATGCCCTGCGCATGGCCACCATATGAGCAGAGACAGAAACGAACCCTGCAAAGGGTGGCGCAATGCGCCGAGGTGAACACGGGCTACCAAACCCGATCACTGATGTTCAGTGACGCGGAAACGATAGAAGCCGCCCCCCCAGGCGCACAAGCCGGCGGATTCTGGCGTAGTCGTAGTCCCTTACGCAAGAATGCGTAGGTTGCGACTGTCAGGGATGTCGATCATACAAAGGCTTTCATTGCACCGACTGGCCTCATCGCGGGCAAGCCCGCTCCCACAGGGATCGTCGGGATTCGCACAACTTGTGTTTCACCCAAGACCTTTGTGGGAGCGGGCTTGCCCGCGATGGCAGCGCCGCGGTCTTACTGGATCTCTTCCGGTTTGACGACCACCCAGTTCTTGTCGGCAGTCACCGTCAAGCCTTCCTTGGCCTGGGCCGCGGCGTTCTTGGCCATCATGCCCTGGATCTGGGTCATGTACTTGTCCTTGCGATTGACCCACAGGTGAATGCCGCCCTTGGCCACATCAACACTCTGGAACAGCATGTAGCCGTCGCTGCTCGGGGTATCACCGCCAACCAGCACCGGTTTTTTCCACTCATCGATGTAGGTCAGGATCGCCGCCTGCTTGCCGGCCATCCAGGTCGCCGGGGTCCACAGGTACGGGGTCAGTTCCAGGCCGAGGTTGGCCTTCTCGTCATATTTGCCGGCGGTGATCTGCTTGCGCGCGGTGGTCAGCTCGCCCGTCTTCGGGTCCTTGAGCAGCAACGACACGCCGATCACGTTCTGCGGTTTGACGTTGTAGCCGTATTTCGGATCGGCCGCGACCATGCGCACCAGTTCTTCGGAGGCGGCGGTCATCACGTAGACCTCGATGCCGTTCTCCATCAGCTTGTTGTACAGCTCTTGCTGGCCGGTGAAGATTTTCGGCGGATTGACGTCGAGTTTCTTGACCACGTCGCCTTCGTAATAAGTCGCCGGCACCGGCTTGCCGGACGCCATCATTTCGTCGACGTAGCCCTTGAGTTCCTTGAGGGTAAAGCCGGAGAAGACCTGCGCGACCCATGGATAGCAAACCATGTCGTCGACTTCGCAGAGGCGGTAGTAGTAGCTGAACAGGCTTTCCTTGTGGTCGGCGGTGTCCTTGAACGGCATCAGTTTCAGGGAGGGATCGAGCTTTTCGCGGGTGATCAGGCCCTTGTTTTCCATGAACGGCAGCAACGACTCTTCGAGGTCGTAGCGGTAACTGGTGTTGTCCATGTCGAACACCGCGTAGTTACCCTTGTTGGCGTTGGCGGCGATCATCGCGTCCAGCGCCTTGGCCTGATCGGCTGGCCAGTGTTTCAGATCCGTTGCGAAAACCTGGCCGGCAAGGCCCAGGCAAAGTGCTGCAGCCAGTAATTTCGGTGCGAACTTCATTGGCGTTTCTCCCTGAATGTGAAAGAGATCGACGCTAACAAATAAGTGTGACAGTCCTCGTCTGTCAGCGACCGTCCGCGTCCCTTTCGCGCCAGCTGCATTTCTGACAGCGACATCCGCTTATTCCAAAAACGACGGATATCATACGTTTTTGATATTAATTCATTAGTTTTCAAGCTGTTAGGCTTGCCGGTTCGCGGTTGCCCAAGGGTGCAACCGGCACAAGTCTTATCGGAGTCTTCATGAATCTGCCGCTGATCCTCAATCTGCTGGTGTTCCTCGCCCTGCTCTTCGGCCTGGCGCAAACCCGCCACACGACATGGAGCCTGGCGAAAAAAGTCCTGCTCGCGCTGGTGCTGGGCGTGGCGTTCGGTGTGGCGTTGCACACTGTCTACGGTGCCGGCAACCCGGTGCTGAAAGCCTCGATCGGCTGGTTCGATCTGGTGGGCAACGGTTATGTGCAATTGCTGCAAATGATCGTGATCCCGCTGGTGTTCGCCTCGATCCTCAGCGCCGTGGCCCGTCTGCACAACGCCTCGTCGCTGGGCAAGATCAGCTTCCTGACCATCGGCACGCTGCTGTTCACCACGGCCATCGCGGCCTTGATCGGCATCGGCCTGACCAACCTGTTCGGCCTGACTGCCGAAGGCCTGGTGGCCGGTACCCAGGAAATGGCGCGCCTGCAAACCATCCAGACCGATTACGCCGGCAAGGTCGCCGACCTGAATGTGCCGCAGCTGCTGCTGTCGTTCATTCCGCAAAACCCCTTCGCCGACCTGGCGCGGGCCAAGCCGACGTCGATCATCAGCGTGGTGATTTTCGCTGCGTTCCTGGGTGTCGCGGCGCTGCAATTGCTCAAGGATGATGCCGAGAAAGGTCAGAAAGTGATCAACGCCATCGACACCCTGCAAGCCTGGGTGATGCGTCTGGTGCGCCTGGTGATGAAGCTGACCCCGTACGGCGTGCTGGCGCTGATGACCAAAGTGGTCGCCGGTTCCAACCTGCAAGACATCATCAAGCTCGGCAGTTTCGTGGTGGTGTCCTACATCGGTCTGGGCCTGATGTTCGTGGTGCATGGCGTGCTGGTGTCGGCCGCCGGGATCAACCCGCTGCGGTTCTTCCGCAAGATCTGGCCGGTGCTGACGTTTGCCTTCACCAGCCGTTCCAGCGCAGCGACGATTCCGTTGAGCATCGAAGCGCAGACCAGCCGTCTGGGCATCCCGCAATCCATCGCCAGTTTCGCCGCTTCGTTCGGCGCGACCATTGGCCAGAACGGCTGTGCCGGTCTGTACCCGGCGATGTTGGCGGTGATGGTGGCGCCGACCGTGGGCATCAACCCGCTGGACCCGCTGTGGATCGTGACGCTGGTGGCGATTGTGACGCTGAGCTCGGCCGGTGTGGCCGGTGTCGGTGGTGGCGCGACCTTTGCCGCGTTGATCGTACTGCCGGCGATGGGTTTGCCGGTGTCACTGGTGGCGTTGCTGATTTCGGTCGAGCCGCTGATTGATATGGGGCGTACAGCGCTGAACGTGAGCGGTTCGATGACGGCCGGTGCGATTACCAGCCAGGTGATGCAGCAGACGGACAAGGCGCTGCTGGATGCGGATGAGCATTCGGCGTTGGCGCAGGCTTGAGTAGCGTCTGATAGACCGCTATCGCGAGCAAGCTCGCTCCCACAGGGATCTGTGGTGTTCACACAATTTGTGATTCACCTCAAACACTGTGGGAGCGAGCTTGCTCGCGATGCTTTTAGGCTTTTTCCCAGACTTCGAAGCTGTACGCCGGCTTACCGTCTAATGCCGGGTTTTCAACGTTGGAAACCAGTTTCCATTCCTTCAAATCAAACTCCGGAAACCACGCATCCCCTTCCGGGCTCAGCGCCACGCGGGTCAGGTACAACCGGTCAGCCTGCGCCAGCCCTTGCGCATACAACTGCGCGCCGCCAATCAGCATCAATTCATCGACGCCCTGTTCCTTCGCCCATGCTTCGGCGCGAACGACGGCGGCTTCCAGCGACGGATAAACCTCCGCGCCTTCGAGTTGCAGATCCGCCTGGCGACTGACCACGATGTTCAGGCGGCCCGGCAGCGGACGACCGAGGGAATCCCAGGTCTTGCGACCCATGATGATCGGCTTGCCGAGGGTGGTGGCCTTGAAATATTTGAAGTCCCCCGGCAAGTGCCAGGGCATGCTGTTGTCGACGCCGATCACACGGTTTTCACCGAGGGCTGCAATCAGGCTGAGGGGGAGTGATTTAGTCATGCCGGCGAGGATACCAGAGCCTCGCTTTCGCCGATAAGCGCCACAGCGGTTATGCTCACAGCTCATTTAAGCGACGGGATGCCGCGTGACTGAACTCAATACCCTCTGGCTGACAGAAACCATCCGCCTGCGCGAAGAACACGCAGGCCCACTGGAAGACTTGGAAGCCAACCGACTGGCCCGCAGCGCCGGCGGCGATTTGCCGGCGCGCATTCAACGCCGCGCCCTGTGGCTGGCTGAACGCGATGGCCTGACTGCAGCCCTTAAACACTGGCTGCAAGGCTCGCGGCTGGCGCTGATCGTAATGGCCGTGCTGGCGGTGATCAGCGGTGCCGGCCTGGCCTTCGCGGCTATGGGCGACGGCCTGCACCCGGTGAATGTGTTCTGGGCATTGGGCAGCCTGCTCGGGCTCAATCTGGTCCTGTTGCTGAGTTGGGCGTTGGGACTGGTGTTTGCCGGCGAACACGGCGCCAGCCTCGGACGCCTGTGGCTATGGCTCAGCGAAAAACTCGCTCGTGACGCCAAGGCCGCGCAGTTGGCCCCCGCCCTGCTCCTGTTACTGCAGCGGCAGAAACTCAATCGCTGGGCCATCGGCGTGCTGGTCAACAGCCTGTGGTTGTTGGCGATGATCAGCGCGCTGGTGATCTTGCTGATGTTGATGGCGACCCGGCGCTACGGCTTCGTCTGGGAAACCACGATCCTCAGTGCTGACACCTTTATCGCCGTCACTCAGGCGCTGGGTGCGTTGCCGGCCCTGTTTGGCTTCAGTGTGCCGACCGTAGAGATGATCCGCGCCAGTGGCGATGCCGCACTGAACATCGAAAGCGCCCGCCAGGCCTGGGCCGCCTGGCTGGTGGGCGTACTGCTGGTCTACGGCGTTTTGCCGCGCCTGCTGCTCGCGCTGTTTTGCCTGTGGCGTTGGAAGACAGGGCAAACAGCGCTGCGTCTGGATTTGAACCTGCCCGGCTACGCGCAACTGCGCGAACGCTTGATGCCCACCAGCGAACGCCTCGGCGTCAGCGATGCGGCACCGGCGCAACTGCATCGCGTGGAAAGCGGTGTCACCGAGCAGCAAAGCGACGGTGCGCTGTTGGTCGCCATCGAACTGGACGACCAACGCCCGTGGCCACCGCAATTGCCAAAAAACGTGAGCAACGCCGGCATCCTCGACAGTCGCGAATCGCGGCACAAACTCCTCGAACAACTGAGCCGCTTTCCCCCGGCACGCCTGGCCATCGCCTGCGATCCGCGACGCTCGCCGGATCGCGGCAGCCTGGCCTTGATTGCCGAACTGGCCCGCAGCGCCAGCGCCACCCGCGTGTGGTTGTTGCAGGCGCCGCCCGGTGAAGCGCTGGACGCCGAGCGCCTGGGCGACTGGCACGTGGCGCTGCAACAGCTCGAGTTGCCATTTGCCGATTGTGCACCGATGAACTGGCTGGAGACGGGTCATGACTGACACCAGGAAGCAACCTCTGAAACTCGCCGTGGTCGGTCACACCAACGTCGGTAAAACCTCGTTGTTGCGCACCCTGACCCGCGACGTCGGTTTCGGTGAAGTGTCCCATCGTCCCAGTACCACGCGGCACGTCGAAGGCGCCCGTCTTTCGGTGGACGGCGAGCCACTGCTCGACCTCTACGACACCCCCGGCCTGGAAGACGCCATCGCCCTGCTCGATTACCTCGAACGCCTCGAACGCCCGGGTGAGCGCCTCGACGGTCCTGCACGCCTGGCGCGTTTCCTTGATGGCAGCGAAGCCCGGCAACGCTTCGAACAGGAAGCCAAGGTGCTGCGTCAGTTGCTGGCGTCGGATGCCGGTCTTTATGTGATCGACGCCCGTGAGCCGGTGTTGGCCAAGTATCGCGACGAGCTGGAAGTGTTGGCCAGTTGCGGCAAACCCTTGCTGCCGGTGCTGAATTTCGTCAGCAGCGCCAACCATCGCGAACCGGCCTGGCGTGAGGCGCTGGCGCGGCTGGGCTTGCATGCCCTGGTGCGTTTCGACAGCGTCGCGCCGCCGGAAGACGGCGAGCGTCGACTCTATGAAAGTCTCGCCCTCCTGCTGGAAACTGCCCGGCCGCAACTCGAACGCCTGATCGCCGATCAGCAGGCCCAGCGTCTGGCTCGCCAGCAAAGCGCGGAGCGATTGATTGCCGAATTGCTGATCGATTGCGCGGCTTGCCGACGCAGTGTGGTCAGTGAAGCCGAGCAGGAACAACAGGCGATCAGCGAATTGCGCAAAGCCGTACGCCAGCGCGAGCAGCGTTGCGTCGAGGCCCTGCTCAAGCTCTACGCCTTCCGCCCACAGGATGCCGCCGCCAGTGATTTACCGCTGCTCGATGGCCGTTGGGGTGATGATTTGTTCAACCCGGAAACTCTCAAGCAACTGGGTGTGCGCGTCGGTGGTGGGATTGCCGCAGGCGCCGCTGCCGGGGCCGGAGTCGATTTGCTGGTGGGCGGGATTACGCTCGGCGCCGCCGCACTGGCCGGCGCCATCGCCGGTGGCGCCCTGCAAACCGCGCGCAGTTATGGCAGCCGCTTGCTGGGCAAGATCAAGGGCCAGCGCGAACTGACGGTGGATGACAACGTGCTGCGCCTGTTGGCGCTGCGCCAGCGGCAATTGCTGCAAGCGCTGAACGCCCGTGGGCATGCGGCGATGGACAGCATCCAGGTGGCCACGCCTCAGGACAAGAGCTGGCGCGAAGGCAAACTGCCCGAGGCGTTGAACAAGGCGCGGGCGCATCCGCAGTGGTCGTCGTTGAATCCGCATCCGAAGTTGAATCAGGCAGAGCGGCAGGAGCAGGTTGAGGTGTTGGCGCAGCAGTTGTGAACCTGCTGATCGTCAGCGCCAGTTGAACTGCAGATACGCAGTACTGAGCTGTGAGACGCGCTGTTGATCCACCGCATCCTGGTCACCGTCGTTATCCATATCGAAGTGGATCAGCCAATCCATCTTCCCGTCGTTGTTGGTGTCATAGGCGGAGGCGGTGTAAACGATAGTTTGATCCGACGGTTTGCCGACGCCTTCATGAAAGTGCAGGCGCACGGTGTCTGGCGAACCGTCATTGGCGAAATCTTCGGTGAATATCTTCAGATAGCGATCCCAGGTCTCGCCGCGGTTGAACCAGTTGAGCTGCAAGTAGGCGTTTGCAAACGACTTGAGCAACCGCTCGTCCTTGGTGTTTTCCTTACCGTCGTTGTTCACATCACCGACCTGGAAATCAACCTTGCCATCAGCCGTGATATCCAGCGCATAGGCTTTATGGATGAGCCTGTCTTCTGCCCCGCTACTCTCCTCGAAAAAATGCAGGAGGACGGTGTCGGCCTTGCCGTTCGCGCTGCGGTCCTGGGCAGTCACTTTCAAATAACGCATGGTGGAGTTTCTCATTGAAGAAGGGCCGATCAAGCTAGCCCGTCCCGTCGGAACTCTCTGCGCGAACAGTTTCTTTTGCTTGTAGGGCGTTTCAGCAGACCTCGAGAGACAAGACTCCGATGGCTTTGCGCTTCAACACCTCCAGATCAATCACCGGTACATGCATCTCCTTGGCCTGTTCATCCCACTGGCGCATGCGCAAACTGACTTCGCACAACGGGTCCTGCTCGAAGGCATCGGCTTCGGCTTCGGTCATCATCCCACCCTGATACTCCAGGGTCCGGCGACTGGCTTCGCTCAAACGTTCGTAGTACCCAGGCTCCTTCAACGTCAGATAACGCTTGGCCTGAACGTGATATTCGACCAGTCGCGCCATGCGCTCGCTAAAGCCGGCGCGACGCAGGTAGTCGGCGCCCAGCCGTTCATGGCTGACCACGCCGTAGCCGCCCATGTTCTCGGCCCCCCCGGCGCAGATGTGCCCGATATCGTGGAAGAACGCCGCCAGCACGACTTCGTCGTCGAAGCCTTCAGCCATCGCGCATTGGGCGGCCTGGGACATGTGCTCGATCTGCGACACCGGCTCGCCGATGTAGTCGCTGTCGCCAAAGCGTTCGTAGAGGGCGAAGACCTTGGCGACGGTTTGTTCATTGCTGTGCATTAGAAGCCTCCCGGTCAGTGAGATTTGTGGTGAATGGTAGACCGCTTTCGCGAGCAGGCTCGCTCCCACATAGGAATGCATTTCCCTGTGGGAGCGAGCCTGCTCGCGAAGAGGCACTTTCAGCCGATAAAGATCTTACTTGGCCGCCACTTTCTCGGACTTGCCGTCATAACGCTTGCGCCATTCGGTCAGGATCTCGTCGCGGTTCTTCGAAGCCCAGGCGAAGTCGTTCTTGATCAGGCGCTGTTCGTAGTCGGCTGGCAGTTCGGTCTGCGGCTTGGCGATGCCAGGCTGGGCGAGCACGGCGAAGTTTTCTTTGTACAGTTCCATCGCTTCCGGGCTGGCGGAGAAGTCAGCCAGTTTCTTCGCGGCTTCTTCGTGGGCCGTGCCCTTGATCACGGCAGTCGCTTCGATTTCCCAGCCCAGGCCTTCCTTCGGCAGGATGATGTCCAGCGGTGCGCCCTGGCGTTTCAGTTGAACGGCCGGGTACTCGAAGGAAATACCGATAGGGAACTCACCCGCGGCCGCCAGTTTGCAAGGCTTGGAACCGGAGTGAACGTACTGGCCGATGTTCTGGTGCAGGCCGTCCATGTAGGCCCAGCCCTGCTTCTCGCCGAAGGTTTGCAGCCAGGCGCTGACGTCGAGGAAGCCGGTGCCGGACGATGCCGGGTTCGGCATGACGATCTTGCCTTTGTACTCAGGCTTGGTCAGGTCCTGCCAGCTTACTGGTTTGGTCAGGCCCTGCTTTTCGGCTTCGACGGTGTTGAAGCAAATGGTCGCGGCCCAGACATCCATGCCGACCCAGGCTGGCGGGTTGGCGGCGTCGCGGTAGTTGGCGCCGATCTTGCCCAGGTCCTTCGGTGCATAGCTTTGCAGCATGCCCTGCTGGTCGAGGATCGCCAGGCTGGAAGCCGCCAGGCCCCACACGGCATCAGCCTGCGGGCGTTCTTTTTCGGCCAGCAGTTTGGCGGTGATGATGCCGGTGGAATCACGCACCCATTTGATTTCGACGTCCGGGTTGGCCTTTTCGAAGGCTTCTTTATAGGTTTTCAGCTGTTCGGCTTCGAGGGCGGTGTACACCGTCAACTCGGTTTTCGCCGCAAAGGCGTTCAGGCTGAAAGCGGTGAGGACAGCGGCGGCCAGGGCCAAAGGCTTGAACATGATCTTTTCCTGTATTTGAGTTGAGGGTGTGAATCAGTGACCGGGCGCGGTCTGCCGCCAGGCCTGGGAGCGACGTAGCAAACCGCGCGAGGCCCAGGCCAGCAGCAGGGACACGCCCGCCGAGGTGAACAGAATCAGGGTCGACATCGCCGCCGCACCGCCGACGTTGCCGGCGTCGTCCATGTTCAGCACCGCCACCGCTGCGAGGATGGTGTCGGGGCTGTAGAGGAAGATCGCCGCCGAGACGGTGGTCATGGCCGAGACGAACAGGTAGCGCACGATGTCCAGCAAAGCCGGCAGGCAAATCGGCACGGTGACGCGCAGGTAATGGCGGTACAGCGGCGCCTTGAGCGACAGCGCGGCGGCTTCGAACTCGGTATCGAGTTGGCGCAATGCGGTGGTGGCGGTCATTTGCGCGGTGGTCAGATAGTGCGCAATGGTGCAGACGATCAGCAGGGTCATGGTCCCGTACAGCACATGCAGCGGGTTGCCGGTGAGGTTGAAGAAGAAGACGTAACCCAACCCCAACACCAGGCCCGGCACCGCCATCGGTACGAAACTGAGCATGCGCAAGGTCAGGTTCAGGCCGCGCTGACCCCTGGTTTTTTCCATCAGGTAGGCGCCGGTGAAAATCAGCAGGCTGCCGATCAATGCCGTGCCCAAGGCCATCTTCAAGCTGTTGCCGTAGGCCAGCCAGCCACCGCCGGCGGTTTCATTGAACTGGTAGTGGTTGAGCGACAGCGACAGGTTGTACGGCCAGAACTTCACCAGGGACGAGAACACCGCCATGCCGAACACCAGCAGCAATGCGGCGCTGATCAACAGGACGATGGCCAGGTAGCAAGCGTCGCGCAGTTTCGATGGCGCAGGCTTGAACACCTGGGCACGACCGCTCATGGAGTCGCCGTGACGACGACGCAACCAGGCATCGACGCCAAAGCTGAATAGCGCCGGCAGCAACAACACCATGCCGATCAAGGCACCGCGGCCGAATTGCTGTTGGCCGACCACGGCCTTATAGGCTTCCAGTGCCAGCACTTGATAGTCACCACCAACCACCACCGGAACCCCGAAATCGGTGATGGTCAGGGTGAACACCAGGCAGAACGCAGCGAAAACCGCCTGACGGGTCGCCGGCCAGGTGATGCTGCGGAACGCTTTCGCCGGACTGGCGCCCATGCTTGAAGCAGCATCGAACAGTCGCGCATCGGCCAGGGACAAGGCCGACAGAAGAATCATCAAGGCGTGCGGGAAGGTGTAGATCAACTCACCCAGAACAATGCCCCAGAAGCCGTAGATGTTGTCCGAGAGCAGGCCTCGCAGCATGCCCTGGTTGCCGAACAGGTAAACCAGCGCAATCCCGGGCAGCATCGACGGCGCCATCAATGGCAGCAGGGAAATGCCACGCCAGATGCCTTTACCCGCAATCAGGGTGCGTTGCAGCGCGTAGGCAAACAGGTAAGCCAGGGGTACGACAATAGCCGCGACGCTGAGGGAAACCTTCAGACTGTTGCCGAGCAACCAGTGGAAGTTCTCGCTGGTCACCAGTTCTTTCGCTGCAACCCAACCACCACCCTGCCCGGCTTCAGCACTGAAGCCACGCCAGAAGATCGCCAGCAACGGCATCAATACGGCAACGCCCAACAGCACCAGCAGAAGCACTTTGCCGCCGACCACGAACAGCCAGTCACCGATCTCGGCACGGGAAGTCTGCCGAACCTGCTTGTGTGGCAGCGGCAGCGCGATGTTCGCGCTCATCAGGCAAACACCTGCAGGCTGCGCGGCGGCAAGGCGACCATGATCTGCCGGGCGCCAAGGCGCGGCATGGCTTCCGGTGCCAGTTCCGCCAACAGCGCATGGCCCGGCAAATGATCGAGCTCGAAGCTCATGCGACAGCGGTTGCCGAGAAAGGTGATCTCACGCACCTTGGCCGGGAACAGGTTTTCCTCGTGCACCAGCGGATTGACGTTGATCGCTTCCGGACGGCAGAACAAGCGGCCCGACGCGGTCTTGGCACCGCCATCGGCCAGACGCATGCTCATCCCGCCGACCTGGGCGTGGCTATCGCTGCTGCGCTGGAACGGCAACCAGTTGCCCTGGCCCACGAACTCCGCCACGAACGGCGTAGCCGGCCGGTTGTAGATTTCCTGGGGCGTGGCGTACTGCTCGACCTTGCCGTTGTTCATCACGGCGATACGGTCGGCCATCAACATGGCCTCGTCCTGATTGTGGGTCACCATCAGGGTGGTGATGCCGAGGTTGCGTTGCAGCTGGCGCAGTTCGGTGCACAGATGCTCGCGCACCCGGGCATCGAGAGCCGACATCGGCTCGTCGAGCAGCAACAGCGAAGGCGCCGGGGCCAGAGCGCGAGCCAGTGCAACCCGCTGCTGCTGGCCACCGGACAACTGACCGGGATATTTTTTCTCGCTGCCGCCCAGGCCGACCAGTTCCAGCATCTGACCGACACGCTGGCGAGTCTGGTCGCGACCATTGCCGGCGAGGCCGTAGGCAATGTTCGCTTCGACGGTGAGATTGGGGAACAACGCGTAGGACTGGAACAGAATGCCGTAGTCCCGCGCCTGGGGAGCCAGGTGGGAAACGTCGCGGTCACCCAGGTACAACTCGCCGCTGTCCTGCTTTTCCAGGCCGGCGATGCAGCGCAGCAAGGTGGTCTTGCCACAGCCGGACGGCCCCAGCAGACACACCAGCTCACCGGCCGCCACGTCGAGTGAAACGTTATCCAGCGCGGTGAAAGCGCCGAAACGTTTCTGTACGCCGCGCACCTTCATCGGGGCGCCAGGATTGGTCAGGGCAGTTGCGATCGAGTTGTTCATGGACGGACCTCATCTAGCAGATGAAGGCCATCCTAGGGTTGTAATGAGTCCGTCATGTGGCAGTAAGGCAAAAACTGCCGATAGTGGTATTCAAGGATTTTGGTTGAGTGTTGTCTGATCTGACGCTATCGCTGGCAAGCCAGCTCCTACAAGGTTTCGCATTCCCCTGTAGGAGCTGGCTTGCCAGCGATGAGGCCCGAACAGTCACCGAAGATGTCAGACCGGCGCCATTTCCTGCGCTAACCCCAGAAACGCCGCCGGCAACCGCGCGCCTTTGCGTTCCTTCAGGCAATACAGGTATTCGGGAATCTGCGGCGCATTCTGGATGGTCAGCACCCGCAGTTGCGGATCATGGGGTACTTCCTGGCGGGCGATGATGCTGATGCCGATGTTGCGCAGCACCGCCTCGCGGATCGATTCGCGGCTGCCGATCTCCAGCAGCGGCCCGAAACTCACTCCGGCGCCGGCCAGCAACTCTTCGGTCAGGCGGCGGGTGGTCGAGCCCGGTTCGCGCATCAGCAGGGTATGCCCGGCCAGGGCGCCGAGTGGTACGTGATCGTGAACCGCCAGTGGATGATTGCGATGCACCGCCAACACCAGCGGATCGCTGCCGAGCACCCGGCGAATCAGCCGAGCGTCATCGAGCAGCTGCGACGACGCCGCGACATCGACCCGGTACTCTTCCAGCGCTTCGAGCACCTGCTGGGAATTGCCGATTTCCACCGACACCTCCACCTGGGGCAAGCGCTCGCGAAAGGTTTTCACCAGGTCGAGGATGTAATACGGCGCCGTGGCGGCAATGCGCAATGTGCCCTGGACCTGGCCGCAGTTACGCAGGAAAAACTCGATATCGGCTTCCTGCTGCATCAGCACCTTGACCATCGGCAGCAGCCGCGCGCCCTCCTCGCTGACGCTCAGGCGCCGACCGCCACGGTAGAACAGCTCGACCGAATACTGACTCTCCAGGTTGCGGATCTGCGTCGTCACCGTCGGTTGGCTCAGGCCGAGCTTTTTGGCCGCCTGGGTAATGCTGCCCAGGCGGGCCACCATGTAAAACGCCTTCAGCTCGGCACTCAGCACAACCGCCCCTCATTCTTTACTTGCGCAGCAGGCGCAAACCGTTGAACACCACCAGCAAACTCACGCCCATGTCGGCGAACACTGCCATCCACATGGTAGCGACCCCGGCGAAGGTTACCCCAAGAAAGATCGCTTTGATGACCAACGCCAGGGCGATGTTCTGTTTGAGGATGCTCGACGTCTGCCGCGACAGGCGAATGAATGCCGGGATCTTGCGCAGATCGTCGTCCATCAGGGCGACATCGGCGGTTTCGATCGCGGTATCGGTGCCCGCGGCGGCCATGGCGAAACCGATCTCGGAGCGCGCCAGCGCAGGCGCGTCGTTGATGCCGTCGCCGACCATGCCGACCCGGTGCCCCTGGGCATAAAGGGCCTCGATAGACTGCAATTTGTCCCCCGGCAACAGGTCGCCCCTGGCTTCGTCGATGCCGACCTGCGCGGCAATGGCCTGCGCGGTGTGGACGTTGTCGCCGGTGAGCATCAGGGTTTTGATGCCCAGGTCATGCAGTTGCTCGATGGCTTCGCGACTGGACGCCTTTACCGTATCGGCGACAGCGAACAGTGCCAAAGGACCAGACGAATCAAGCAGCAGCACCACCGACTTGCCCTGCTTTTCCAGGGCAAACAGTTTTTCTTCCAGCGCCGGCGAGCACAGGCCCAGATCTTCCACCAGACGATGGTTGCCCAAATGATACAGCTGGCCGTTGATCTCACCGCGAACACCGCGCCCGCCCAGGGCTTCGAAGTTATCCACAATCAGCGCCGCGGTTTGGTTGTCCACAGCCGCTTTGGCGATGGCCAGGGAAACCGGGTGATCCGAGCGTCCGGCCAGCGCGGCGGCAATGGCCGGCGCCGATGCATCGGCGGTCGGGTCCAGCGACAGGTAATCGGTCTGCACCGGTTTGCCATGGGTGATGGTGCCGGTCTTGTCCAGGGCCAGGTAGTCGAGCTTGTAACCGCCCTCCAGGTAGACGCCGCCCTTGACCAGGATCCCTTTGCGCGCCGCTGCCGCAAGGCCGCTGACGATGGTCACCGGCGTGGAAATCACCAGCGCACACGGGCACGCCACCACCAGCAGCACCAGCGCCCGGTAAATCCAGTCGAACCACAACGCGCCCATGAACAGCGGTGGGATGACCGCCACTGCCAGCGCAAGGACAAACACTGCCGGGGTGTAGATTTTCGAAAATTGATCGACGAATCGCTGGGTCGGCGCCCGCGCGCCCTGGGCCTGTTCAACGGCGTGGATGATGCGGGCCAGGGTCGAATTACCCGCAGCGGCAGTGACCGCGTACTCAAGGGAACCGGCCTGATTGATGGTGCCGGCGAACACTTTGTCGCCGACGGTTTTCTCTACCGGCAGGCTTTCCCCGGTAATGGGCGCCTGATCGATGGTCGAACGCCCGGACAGCACTTCGCCGTCCAGACCAATGCGTTCGCCGGGACGCACACGCACCCGCGCACCGATTTCGATGGTTTTGACATCCTGCTCGACCCAACTCCCGTCGGCCTGCAACACCGTCGCCTGGTCCGGCGCCATCTGCATTAGCCCGCCGATGGCATTGCGCGCGCGATCCAGGGAACGAGCCTCGATGAGCTCGGCCATCGTGAACAGGAACATCACCATCGCCGCTTCCGGCCATTGACCGATCAGGACGGCGCCGGTGACGGCGATGCTCATCAGTGCGTTGATGTTCAGATTGAGGTTCTTGAGCGCGATCCAGCCCTTTTTATAGGTGCCGAGACCGCCGCTGAGGATGGACACCAGCGCAATGACCGCTACCACCCAATCAGGCGCGGTAGCGGTGAAGTGGATGACTTCCGCTAGCAATGCGCCCACACCGGACAACGCCAATGGCCACCAGTGTTTCCTGTCGGGTTTCACCGCCGGTGTTTCAGCCCCCTGCTCCAGCGGTTCGGCGTGCATGCCCAGGGACTTGATCGCCTCGATGATTGGCTCGGTGCCTGGCAAATCGTGGGTCACGCCGAGCACCCGGTTGATCAGATTGAACTCCAGCTGCTGCACGCCTGTCAGCTTGCTTAGCTTGTTCTGGATCAGCGTCTGCTCGGTCGGGCAGTCCATTGCCTCGATGCGAAAGCTGCTCAGACGGGCACCCGCCGTCGGCGATTCGCTCAGGGTGACCCGCGCAGGCGCTGCCGTTCTTGATGAGCAGCAAGCGTCGCCGTGACCTCCATGGTCATGCTTGGGCAAGGGCCGGAGCTTAGCGCTGATTTCATGTTCGGCCACAGGTTTGTGGGTATGCTGAGAATCGCTCATTGGTTGCGTCCATAAGAGTGCCTGTTGCCCAGTAAAGACCCTGTAGCCACTATAGGGTCAAGCACCCATTTTGGAGTTTTGGAGATTGTCGTCATGAAGATTGGAGAATTGGCGAAACTCACGGACTGCGCCGTAGAGACGATCCGCTACTACGAGCGCGAGAACCTTTTGCCGGAACCGGCCCGCAGTGATGGCAACTATCGCGTCTACACCCAGGCTCACGCCGAGCGCCTGACCTTCATCCGCAACTGTCGCACCCTCGACATGACCCTCGAGGAAATCCGCAGCCTGCTGGCATTTCGCGATAGCCCGCAGGACCAGTGCGAAAGCGTCAACGCACTGATCGACGAGCACATCCACCACGTCAAGGCCCGGATCGACGGCCTGCTGGCCTTGCAGGCACAACTGCTCGACCTGCGCCAACGCTGCGGCGAGGGGCCGGGTATCGATCAATGCGGGATTTTGCAGCAGTTGGAAGTGAGCGGCGGGGTTGTGGCGACAGAGGCTGAGCATTCCCATGTCGGCCGTAGTCACGGCCACTGAGAACACCACAAATCCCTGTGGGAGCGGGCTTGCCCGCGATAGCGGTATGTCAGTCACATCAATGTTGGATGTGCCGCCGCCATCGCGGGCAAGCCCGCTCCCACAGGTTCAGGTGTTGTACTTCAGACCGCCATCGGCGCGGTCATCGGCGCGTGGTGCTCGTAGCCTTCCAGCGAGAAGTCACCCGGCTCGACCCGTTCCAGCCATTCCGGCTGATACACACCAGTCTTGGCAAACTCCGGCACACGGTCGGAAATCACCAGTTTCGGCATCGGGAACGGTTCACGCTTGAGCTGTTCGTTGAGCATGTCCAGGTGGTTCTCGTAGACGTGCGCATCGCCGATGAAATAGGTGAACCAGCGCGGCGTGTAGCCGGTCAAGCGCCCGACCAGGCTCAGCAGCGCAGCGCCTTCAGTGAGGTTGAACGGCGTGCCCAGGCCCAGGTCGTTGGAGCGGATGTAGAGGGTCAAGGAAATCTCTTTGGTCTCGACATTCGGGTGGAACTGGTACAGCAGGTGGCACGGCGGCAAGGCCATTTCATCAAGCTGGGCGCAGTTCCAGCCGTGGAACAGGATACGACGGCTGCCCGGATCCTTGATGATGGTGTCGATGCACTGGCGAACCTGGTCGATGGCCTTGTACAGCACCACATAGGCCTGACCGTCTTCTTCACCTTCGGCGATCTGGCGGTAGCCTTGCTTGAGGGTCTGCTCGATGGCGGCCGGGTTGCTGAGCGGAATCTGCTTGTACGCCGGCCACTTGCGCCATTGCACACCGTAGATTTCGCCAAGGTCGTCTTCGCCCTGGCGGAACGGGTTGGCCAGCCACTGGGCGTTTTCGTTGGCGTTCTGGTCCCAGACCTTGCAGCCCAGAGCGCGGAATTCGGCAGCGTTGTTCACGCCACGCAGGAATCCGCACATTTCGCCGATGGCCGACTTGAACGCCATTTTGCGCGTGGTGATCGCCGGAAAACCTTCCTGCAGGTCATAACGCAGCATCGCGCCAGGAAAACTGATGGTGTTCACGCCGGTACGGTTGGCCTGCTTGGTGCCGTTCTTGATGACGTGGGCGACCAGTTCGAGATATTGCTTCATGAGTTACCTGTGTCCTTGAACCCGCAGCCATCGCTGCGGGGTTCGAATTTTATACGGCTGCCGCTGGAGTTGCCGGGGCGCGGTGATACGCCAGCCAGATCAGGACCAGGCCGCCGACGATCATCGGCAGGCACAGCACCTGGCCCATGGTCAGCCAGTTCCAGGCCAGATAGCCCAGCTGCGCGTCCGGTACGCGGACGAACTCGACGATGAAACGGAAGATGCCATAGAACAGCGCGAACATCCCCGATACCGCCATGGTCGGCCGCGGCTTGCGCGAGAACAACCAGAGGATCAGGAACAGCGCCACACCTTCGAGGGCGAACTGGTACAGCTGCGAGGGGTGACGCGGCAACTGCGCCGGGTCGCTGAACGGCGGGAAGATCATCGCCCACGGCACGTCGGTCGGCTTGCCCCACAGCTCGGCGTTGATGAAGTTGCCGATACGCCCGGCCCCCAGGCCAATCGGCACCATCGGCGCAACGAAATCCATCAGCTGAAAGAACGACTTGTTGTTCTTCTTACCGAACCACAACGCCGCCAGCATCACGCCGATGAAACCGCCGTGGAACGACATGCCGCCCTTCCACACTTCGAAAATCAGCGTCGGGTTGGCCAGATAGGCGCTCAGATCGTAGAACAGCACATAACCCAGGCGCCCGCCGACGATCACCCCCATCGACATCCAGAACACCATGTCGGAGAGTTTCTCCTTGGTCCAGGTCGGGTCGAAGCGGTTCAGCCGGCGGGAGGCCAGCAGCCAGGCACCGCCGATGCCGATCAGGTACATCAGGCCGTACCAGTGGATTTTCAGCGGACCGATGGCCAGGGCCACCGGGTCGATCTGCGGGTAAGGCAGCATTGCGACTCCTCGTTAGAGTTCAAATCTCAAAAATTCCCGGGCGACGCTGCCACCTCAGGATTAAGCCAGGATTGCGCTGTGCGTCAGAGCAGATGCTTCAGACTAGAAAGTTCAGACCGACGCAGAACAGCAAAGCGGCAAACAGCCTTTTCAGCAACTTCGGCGACAACCTGTGGGCCAGTCGCGCGCCCAAACGGGCGAACACCATGCTGGTCAGGGCAATGCCCAGCAGCGCCGGCAAATAAACAAAACCGAGACTATGGGCCGGAAGCAACGGATCGTGCCAGCCCAGAATCATGAAACTTAATGCACTGGCCAGGGCAATCGGCAGCCCGCAGGCCGATGAAGTGGCCACGGCTTGCTGCATCGGTACGCTGCGCCAGGTCAGGAATGGCACGGTCAACGAACCACCGCCAATGCCGAAAATCGCCGAGGCCCAGCCAATCACGCTGCCGGCCACGGTCAGACCGAGTTTGCCCGGCACGGTTCGGCTGGCCTTGGGTTTGACGTCCAGTGCCAGTTGAGCGGCGATCACCAGGGCGAATACACCAATGAGTTTCTGCAGGTTGGGGCCGGAAATCGCTTCTGCCGTCAAGGCGCCGAACCCGGCACCGATCAGAATGCCGACGGTCATCCACATGAAGATCGGCCAACGCACGGCGCCACGGCGGTGATGCTCGCGTACCGCGTTGACCGAGGTAAAGATGATCGTCGCCAGGGAGGTCCCCACCGCCAGGTGCGTGAGGATCGACGGATCGAACCCTTGGGCCTTGAAGCTGAACACCAGCACCGGGACGATGATGATCCCGCCACCCACGCCAAACAGCCCGGCAAGCACACCTGCACAGGCGCCGAGCGCCAGATAGAGCAGAAATTCCATGGTTGTCCCGCCTGCATCCCCAAAACCGGAGCGGCATGGTAACGGATGCATGGCCTCAAGCTCCACTGTGCAAGGCGATGGATCGATGAGCGATGTCTGCGTAGAGTGGGCAAAAAACACACAAGGACTCCCTTATGTGCCTGATTGTTTTTGCCTGGCGCCCGGGCCATGCCCAGCCGCTGGTCGTGGCGGCCAATCGCGACGAATTCTATGCCCGCCCCAGCCTCCCTCTGGCGCCATGGCCCGAAGCGCCGCACGTGCATGCGGGGCGTGACCTCGAGGCCGGCGGCACCTGGCTCGGTGTTGGCGCCAACGGACGCTTTGCGGCGCTGACCAACATCCGCGACCCCCACCGACCGCCAGGGCGCAAGTCTCGTGGGGAGCTGGTCGCGCGATTTCTCACCGGGGAACTGACAATTGACGACTACTTAGCCGACGTTGTCGACCGTTCGCTGGAGTATGGTGGCTTTAACCTGCTGATCGGCAATCCCCATGAGCTCTGGCACTTCAATCAACGGGAATCGGAAGCCGTCATGCTGGCCCCGGGGGTCTACGGGTTATCCAATGCCGGGCTGGATACACCCTGGCCGAAACTGCTCAAGGCCAGGGCGGCGTTGAGCGAGGTGCTGGATGATCCGCAGCCTCAGGCACTGCTGGCGTTATTGAGCGATGCGCAGACCGCGCCGTTTGCCGAGTTGCCCGACACCGGAGTGGGGCTGGCGACCGAGACGTTGCTGTCGAGTGTGTTCATCGCCAGTCAGAGTTATGGGACGCGGGCGAGTACGGCGTTGATTGTGCAGGCGGATGGCACGCGGCGTATCGTCGAACGCAGTTTCGGGCCGTATGGCGGGCATCTTGGGGAAGTGGAGATCAGGCTTTAGTTTTGTGTTGTCAGCACAGACCTCATCGCGAGCAGGCTCGCTCCCACAGGGGATTTGCGTCGTTCACAGATCCAATGTGGGAGCGAGCCTGCTCGCGAATGGGGCGCCCCAGATCTAGAGGGGCTTGATCGCCGCCGGATTGATCATCCGCGCCAACCCGAGGTTCTTCAGCGCCAGTTGCAGCGAGCTGTGGATAACCTGCGGGTTGTCGATGGTCATCAGCTCGGCCAGTAACTCCCTGGCCTTGCTCAGGTTGATCTGGCGCAGCATCCACTTCACCTTCGGCAAGTTGGTGGCGTTCATCGACAGGCTGTCGAAACCCATCGCCATCAACAGCACGGCCGCCGCCGGGTCACCGGCCATTTCACCGCAGATGCTCACCGGCTTGCCTTCGGCATGGGCGTCACGCACGACGTTCTGCAAGGCCTGAAGCACCGCCGGGTGCAGGTAGTCGTAAAGATCGGCGACCCGCGGGTTGTTACGGTCCACGGCCAACAGGTATTGGGTCAGGTCGTTGGAACCGACCGACAGGAAGTCGACTTGCCGCGCCAGTTCCTTGGTCTGGTACACCGCCGCCGGGATCTCGATCATCACGCCAATCGGCGGCATCGGCACGTCACAGCCTTCGTCGCGCACTTCGCCCCAGGCGCGGTGGATCAGGTGCAGCGCTTCTTCCAATTCATGAATGCCGGAGATCATCGGCAGCAGAATGCGCAGGTTGTTCAAGCCTTCGCTGGCCTTGAGCATGGCACGGGTCTGCACCAGGAAGATTTCCGGGTGGTCGAGGGTGACGCGAATGCCGCGCCAGCCTAGGAACGGGTTGTCTTCCTTGATCGGGAAGTACGACAGTGACTTGTCGCCACCGATGTCCAGGGTGCGCATGGTCACCGGTTGCGGGTGGAACGCGGCCAGTTGTTCGCGGTAGATCGCCAGTTGTTCCTTTTCGCTCGGGAACCGCTGGTTGATCATGAACGGCACTTCGGTGCGGTACAGGCCCACGCCTTCGGCACCGCGCTTCTGCGCGCGCGCCACGTCCGCCAGCAGGCCGGTGTTGACCCACAGCGGCATGCGGTGGCCATCGACCGTGATACACGGCAGATCACGCAGCGCATCCAGCCCGAGGGCCAGTTGCTTCTCTTCCTCGACCACTTCGGCGAACTGCTTGCGCAGCACGTCACTCGGGTTGGTGTAGACCTCGCCGTGGTAGCCGTCGACGATCATCTGGATGCCGTCGACCTTGGAGTACGGCAGGTCGACCAGACCCATCACGGTCGGGATGCCCATGGCGCGGGCGAGAATGGCAACGTGGGAGTTACCGGAACCGAGCACCGACACCAGGCCGGCCAGCTTGCCTTCCGGCACCTCGCCGAGCATCGCCGGCGTCAGTTCTTCGCTGACCAGGATGGTGTTGTCGGGGTAGACCAGGGTTTGCTGGCGCTCTTCCTGCAAATAAGCCAGCAAGCGCCGGCCGAGGTCCTTGACGTCCGAGGCGCGCTCACGCAGGTAAGCGTCGTCCATCAATTCGAAACGGTTGACGTGATCGGTGACCACTTGGCGCAACGCGCCCTGGGCCCACTGACCGGTCTTGATCACCGTGGTGACTTCGCTGCCCAACGCCGCATCGTCGAGCATCATCAAATAGACGTCGAACAGGGCCCGCTCTTCGGGGCGCAACTGCGTGGCGAGCTTGGCCGACAACGCGCGCATGTCGGCGCGCACGCCTTCGATGGCGGTCTTGAACAGCCCGAGTTCGGCGTCGATGTCGGTGATGGTCTTGTCCGGCACCACGTCCAGGTCGGCCGGTGGCAGCATGACCACCGCCGTACCCACTGCCGCACCCGGCGAACCCGGCACGCCGACGAACTTGGCTTCCTGGATGCCTTTGCCCTGACGACCGAGGCCACGGATCGAGCCGGTGGCTTCGGCGTGGGCGATAACGCCGGCGAGCTGCGCGCTCATGGTCACGAGGAAGGCTTCTTCACCTTCATCGAACTGGCGACGTTCTTTTTGCTGAATGACCAACACGCCGACGACGCGGCGGTGGTGAATGATCGGCGCCCCGAGGAATGAGGCGAAGCGCTCTTCACCGGTCTCGGCGAAGTAGCGGTAGCGCGGGTGGTCCGCAGCGTTTTCGAGGTTCAGGGGTTCTTCGCGCGTACCGACCAGGCCAACCAGACCTTCGTTGGGTGCCATGCTGACTTTGCCGATCGAGCGCTTGTTCAAGCCCTCGGTGGCCATCAGCACGAAGCGGTTGGTCTCGGGGTCAAGCAGGTAGACCGAGCAGACCTGGCTGCCCATGGCCTCTTTGACGCGCAACACAATAATCCCCAACGCCGCCTTGAGATCCTTGGCGGAGTTAACTTCCTGGACGATCTTGCGCAGCGTATTGAGCATGGCTCGGGGTCGAACTCCGTCGTCAGTCGCGCGCTAAAAGGCGCGGGGCAAGCTCTTTGAGAGCGCGTCGATACACCTCGCGCTTGAATGTCACCACCTGGCCCAACGGATACCAATAGCTGACCCAGCGCCAGCCATCGAACTCCGGTTTACCGGTCAAATCCATCCGCACCCGCTGCTCGTTGGAGACCAGGCGCAGGAGAAACCATTTCTGTTTCTGGCCGATGCACAGCGGTTGGCTGTGGGTACGTACCAGACGTTGCGGCAAACGATAGCGCAACCAGCCCCGGGTGCAGGCGAGAATTTCAACATCTTCGCGCTCCAGGCCTACTTCTTCGTTCAGCTCGCGGTACAAGGCGTCTTCCGGCGTCTCTTCGGGGTTGATTCCCCCCTGCGGAAACTGCCAGGCATCTTGATTGATTCGGCGAGCCCATAGCACCTGGCCGGCGTCATTCGTCAGAATGATCCCGACATTGGGGCGAAAACCATCGGGGTCGATCACGGCAACAACCTCGCAAACGCATGTCGCCGCATTGTTCCACAAAGGTTGTTAAGGCGGCAACGAAGGTTCCTACCTTATGTGCACTCTTGTGAAAAGACCGTATTCTTGTCGCCTTTTTACTGACTTTTCAGCGGGTAACTGCAATGCGCCTGGCTTTATTCGATTTGGACAACACCCTTCTGGGCGGTGACAGCGATCACGCCTGGGGCGATTACCTGTGCGAGCGCGGCTTTCTCGACGCCGTCGCCTACAAGGCGCGCAACGATGAGTTCTACCAGGATTACCTGGCCGGAAAACTGGATAACGCTGCTTACCTGAACTTCTGCCTGGAAGTCCTCGGGCGCACCGAAATGGCTACGCTGGATCAGTGGCACAGCGACTACATGCGCGACTGCATCGAACCGATCGTGCTGCCCAAGGCTATCGAGTTGCTGGCCAAGCACCGCGCCGCCGGCGACAAACTGGTGATCATCACCGCCACCAACCGCTTCGTCACCGGGCCGATCGCCGAGCGCCTGGGCGTCGAAACCCTGATCGCCACCGAATGCGAAATGGTCGACGGCCGCTACACCGGACGCAGCACCGATGTGCCGTGCTTCCGCGAAGGCAAGGTGACGCGGTTGAATCGCTGGCTGGAAGAAACCGGGTTTACGCTGGAAGACAGCTACTTCTATAGCGACTCGATGAATGATTTGCCGTTGCTGGAGCAGGTGACGAATCCGGTGGCGGTTGATCCGGACCCGAATCTGCGGGCCGAGGCTGAGAAGCGTGGGTGGCCGGTGATTTCGTTGCGCGACTGATATCGCTTTACTGTAGGAGCGAGCTTGCTCGCGAAAAACTCAAGATCGCTGCGGGGCGTCAGGCGCCCCGCGTTTTCGTTAACGCCCATCGCGAGCAGGCTCGCTCCTACACAGGCTTGGCGCCCATCAACCCGGCAATGGCGACAAAACAGACAAAACTGAACAACGCCAGGGCAAAGGTAAATTTACCCACGCCACCCGGCGCCTTGCGCAGCTTGTTCAAGCGCACCAACAACCAGAACCACGCCAACGCCGCCACGGTGTACAGCACACTGGAGGCCAGCAACCAGGTCTGACCCAACGGCCATCCCACCAGGTGCACCATCCACCAGCCGGTAAACGGCATGCTCAGCAGCGCCAGCCCCATCAACAGCCAGACAAATACACGTGGCCGTTGCAGGGTGCGGCTTCCCGCCGTTGCATCACCCTTGCGCCGCGCAAGCAAAACCCAGACGCCCAGGCCCAGCGCACAAGCCAGCAGTACAACGGTTGCCACCATGTGCGCCGCTTTCAGGGCAGTTAACGTTTCCATTGTTCGATTTCCTTATGACCTGCCCAACAGCGTAGCCCCTCAGCCAAGAAACAGCTGATAGGCCGGGTTGTCGCTTTCATCCCAGTACGGATAACCGATTTCTTCCAGCGCCGCCGGCACCAGGTGGCGTTCATCGTGCGGCACTTGCAGACCCGCGACGACCCGGCCATCCGCCGCGCCATGGTTACGGTAATGGAACATCGAGATGTTCCAGCGCCCGCCGAGTTTGTTGAGGAAGTTGAACAACGCCCCCGGACGCTCCGGGAATTCGAAACGCAGGATCACTTCGTCGACCACATGTGCCGCACGCCCGCCGACCATGTGGCGGATGTGCAACTTGGCCAGTTCATTGTCGGTCAGGTCCAGCACCGGGAAACCTTGTTCGCTCAGACTGGCGATCAGGGCGCTGCGCGGGTCGTTTTCCGGGTGGGTCTGCACGCCGACAAAGATGTGCGCTTCGCTGCCGGTGTTGTAGCGATAGTTGAATTCGGTGATCTGGCGCTTGCCGATGGCTTCGCAGAACGCCTTGAAGCTGCCCGGCTTCTCGGGAATGGTCACGGCGATGATCGCTTCGCGGCCCTCGCCCAGCTCCGCACGCTCGGCGACGTGGCGCAGGCGGTCGAAGTTGACGTTGGCCCCGGAGTCGATGGCGACGAAGGTCTGGCCGCTGACGCCGCGCTGCTCGACATACTTCTTGATCCCGGCCACGCCCAAGGCGCCGGCAGGTTCGGTGATCGAGCGGGTATCGTCGTAGATATCCTTGATGGCAGCACAGATTTCATCGGTGCTGACGGTGATCACTTCATCGACATAGTCCTTGCAGATGTCAAAGGTGTGCTGACCGATCTGAGCCACCGCAACACCGTCGGCGAAGATGCCCACGGTCGGCAACACCACACGCTCGCCCGCCGCCATGGCGGCTTGCAGGCAATTGGAGTCATCCGGCTCGACACCGATGATCTTGATGTCAGGGCGCAGGTACTTCACGTATGCCGCAATGCCGGCGATCAGGCCGCCACCACCCACCGGGACGAAAATCGCATCCAGTGGCTGCGGGTGCTGGCGCAGAATCTCCATCGCCACGGTGCCCTGCCCGGCAATGGTGTGGGGATCGTCATACGGGTGAATGTAGACGTAGCCTTTTTCATCGACCAGTTTCAGCGAGTAAGCCAGGGCTTCCGGGAACGAATCGCCGTGCAGCACCACTTTACCGCCGCGCGAGCGCACGCCTTCGACCTTGATCTCCGGGGTGGTCTTTGGCATGACGATGGTCGCTTTCACACCCAGCACCTTCGCCGCCAGGGCCAGGCCTTGCGCATGGTTGCCCGCCGAAGCCGTCACTACGCCGCGGGCGCGCTCTTCGTCGCTCAGCTGGGTCAACTTGTTGTAGGCGCCGCGAATCTTGAAGGAGAACACCGGCTGCAAGTCTTCGCGCTTGAGCCAAATGCTGTTGCCCAGCCGCTCGGAAAGCTGGCGGGCAGACTGCAGCGGGGTTTCTACGGCAACGTCATAAACGCGCGAGGTGAGGATCTTTTTGACGTACTGTTCAAGCATCGGAAAGCATCACTGAGCGGGTTGGGCGGGACCAAGGAGTCTAACCCGGCTTTCGGCCGCACGACCACACTAAACCGGTGGTTTTAAAACGCCGAGAGAGTTCATTACCTGTAGGAGCGAGCTTGCTCGCGAAAAAACCAATGGCGCCGCTGGGTGTCTGGTTTCACGCGTTATCGTTCACGACCATCGCGAGCAAGCTCGCTCCTACAGTTGTCGGGGCAGCAGGTATACACATCCGACCCGCCAATCGGGCAATGACCTTCCCCGCCCCGGGGCCTATAATGCCGGCCTTTCGTTCCCTCCTCGGCACTCCGGAGCCCGCATGAACCAGGATCAACTCAAACAGGCAGTGGCCCAGGCCGCCGTCGACTTCATCCTTCCGAAACTCGACGACAAGAGCATCGTCGGGGTCGGCACCGGCTCCACCGCCAACTGCTTCATCGATGCCCTGGCGCAGCACAAGGGCGCATTCGATGGCGCCGTCGCCAGTTCCGAAGCCACCGCCGCGCGCCTCAAGGGCCACGGGATTCCGGTGTACGAACTGAACACCGTCAGCGACCTGGAGTTCTATGTCGACGGCGCCGATGAAAGCGACGAGCACCTGAACCTGATCAAGGGCGGCGGCGCCGCCCTGACCCGCGAGAAGATCGTCGCGGCCGTGGCCAAGACGTTCATCTGCATCGCCGATGCCAGCAAACTGGTGCCGGTCCTCGGTACTTTCCCGCTGCCGGTGGAAGTCATCCCGATGGCCCGCAGCCATGTAGCCCGCGAACTGGTGAAGCTCGGTGGCGACCCGGTTTACCGCGAAGGCGTGCTAACCGACAACGGCAACATCATCCTCGACGTGTTCAACATGCAGATCACCAACCCGGTGGAGCTGGAGACACGGATCAACGCGATCGTCGGCGTGGTCACCAATGGTTTGTTCGCGGCGCGTCCGGCGGATCTGTTGCTGCTGGGTACCAGTGAAGGCGTGAAGACCCTGCGCGCCGAGTAAGCCAGGCCTTCCACATATTTGTGGACAGATGAAATACCTGTGGGAGCGAGCCTGCTCGCGATGGGGGCGTGTCAGCCAACAAAGATATTGAATGACACACCGCTTTCGCGAGCAGGCTCGCTCCCACATTTGTTTTGTGGTGTCGGTTAGAGTTGCGTGGGTTTCTTGAACACGTAAAACAGGTTCGGCTCGCTGACGAGGTACAGCGTACCGTCGTCGTCCACAGCGATCCCCTCCGCTTGCGGCACGGTTTTCTGCAGGCCCTGGCGCCCCTTGCCCAACGACATTGTGCTCAGCGGACGCCCGCTCACATCCAGCTCCAGAATCAACCGCGACTCATCCGACAGCGCCAGCAAATGCCCGCTGCGCTCGTCGTATTGCAGGCTCGACAGATCCCGCACGAACATCCCGGCATCACGCTTGGGGTCGTTGATCACGTGTACCGAGTAGGATTCTTCAGGATTGAAGCGCGGGAAACCGTGCACCTCGTAGATCAGCATCGGGTTGCGCTCCTTGGCGACGAACAGGCGCTTGCCCACAGAATCGTAAGCCAGGCCCTCGAAACCCTTGTTGCCGCCCATGTGGACGCCGATGGTCATCTGCTCGGCGTCTGCCGCATCGACGAAAGTAGTGTCCTGCTCCAGACGAATCTTGATCAGCCGCTGCTGGCTTTCATCAGTGACCACATAGGTGTCCTCACTGATGAACTCCACCGCCTCCGGATCGCCGAAACCGACCAGCGCCACACGGCGCAAAATCCTGCCGTCGAGGGACAACTCGATCAGCTCGCTGTGTTTGTTGGTGACGGTGAACAGGCTTTTGCGCACCGGGTCGTAGGTCAACGCTGAAACGTTGTCCGCCAGGCCATCGATCACCTGCGCTTCGGTCACGACCCGGTATTGGTCAAGGCCCATGGATTGGGAGCTCACCGGCTGCCACAGCGTATGCAGATTGAACCAGGCACGCTCGAACAGACGCAGGTATTGGCCGAACGCAACCAAGGCGATCAGCGAGATCACCGACAGGATCAGAATCAGGGATTTTGGGCGGGCAAATCGACGCATTCGGGTGGGCTCAGGGTCAAAACAGGCGGATGAAATATCACGCCCGTCTGAACTGAAGCTTAATGGCCGCGGGCCCTTTACGTATACGCGCAGGAGCTGCCGCAGGCTGCGATCTTTTGATCTTAAGCGATTTGGTAGACGCCAAAGTCAAAAGATCGCAGCCTGCGGCAGCTCCTACACGGAGGCATTACCTCTGTTTTTCGAAGCGATAAAACAGGTTCGGCTCACTCACCATGTACAGCGTGCCCGCTTCATCCATGGTCACGCCTT
This sequence comes from Pseudomonas laurylsulfatiphila, assembly GCF_002934665.1. Classification (GTDB taxonomy): domain Bacteria; phylum Pseudomonadota; class Gammaproteobacteria; order Pseudomonadales; family Pseudomonadaceae; genus Aquipseudomonas; species Aquipseudomonas laurylsulfatiphila. The sequence continues at coordinate 326,558 of NZ_NIRS01000005.1, forward strand.
CGGCGCGCGGAATGGTATTTTTCAGGCCGTTGAAGCCACGCAGCAGGGTGATGAAACTGACCTGCTCGCCATTCTTGTCCAGCTCCAGCAACAGGTGCGAGTCGGCGGACAGCGCCAGCATGTGGCCGGTTCGCGGGTCGATGGCCAGCGCCGACAGGTTGCGCATGTCCAGTGCATGACTGGCCAGCTTCAGCTTGTCGCCGGTCAGGACCTTGCCGTCACCCTTCCAGGTAAACAATGCCGGCGGGCGCTCTTCACCCAACACCAGTTGCTGATTGCGCGGATCCCAGGTAACAGCCTCAAAGGCTTTGTTCTGATCTTTGGAAGGGCCGAGGTCGTATTTCGGGAAGTCGGCGATGTTCAGTTCGCGGGTGTCGGCATCGACCTTGACGATAGCGATCAGATGCTCGCGCTCATCGACAATGGCCAGTCGGCCGTCGCCCAGCACGGTGACGCCCTCAGGGTTGCTCCAGCCGACCAATGGCATTTTGCGCAGCACATCACCCTGCAGGTTCAACTCGACCAGGAAGGGGTTCTTGCCCATGACCGAAAACAGGGTCTTGGTCTGAGGGTCATAGGCCACGTCCGATGCTTCGTCCTTCTCCATGCCCGGCAACGGCTTGGCATCGATCACCGCCCGATAGTCCGGCAGCCAGATACTGGCCTGACGCTCGGCCGGGCTTTTGAATTGCTCTTTCACCCAGAGCACGCCCCGCGCATCCCAGTGCATGGCAAATGCAACGCCGTAGGCGACAACGGCCACCAACAAAAGCCAGGTGTGCCAACGCAGGGCGAAACGTGAGCGGCGGGCAGGTTTAAGCGCGGATAGCGGAGGAGTGGCCATTGGGGAATGCGTTCCAGAAATTCAGGCTAGGGGTAATGGCTGTAGGAGCTGGCTTGCCAGCGAAAGCGGTGTAACAGTCAACATGGATGTTGAATGCTGAGGCCTCTTCGCTGGCAAGCCAGCTCCTACAGGGGGCAGCGGTAGATCAGCGAACGCTGCTGCTGAAGCGGCTGGCGCCCGGCAGTTCCAGGACGATCTCGTCACCGACATTCAGCGGACCGACGCCCACTGGCGTGCCGGTGAGGATCACATCCCCGGCCTGCAACGAGAAGCAACCGGCCATGTGCTGGATCATCGGTACGATCGGGTTGAGCATTGCGCTGCTGTTGCCGTCCTGGCGCACTTCGCCGTTGATGGTCAGGCGGATGCCGATGTCGGTCAGGTCGGCAAAGGTGCTGCCAGACACGAATGGAGCAATCACTGCCGCACCGTCGAAGGACTTGGCGATTTCCCACGGCAGGCCCTTGGATTTCAGCTCGGCCTGCTTGTCGCGCAGGGTCAGGTCCAGGGCCGGGGCGAAACCGGAGATGGCGTCGAGCACTTCTTCACGGCTCGGTTTGGTCGACAACGGCTTGCCGATCAATACCGCGATTTCCGCTTCGTAGTGCACCGAGCCGCGCTCGGTGGGAATGCTGAAACCACCTTCCAGCGGCACCACGCAACTGCCCGGCTTGATGAACAGCAGTGGCTCGGTCGGCACCGGGTTATCCAGTTCCTTGGCGTGTTCGGCGTAGTTGCGGCCGATGCACACCACTTTCCCCAACGGGAAATGAATACGCGTACCGTCGACATACTGGTGCTGATAGCTCATTTACCGTCTCCTGCCTTCAAGGGTGCGTAAGGTTTGCAGTTCAAACCGCGAAGATCTTGCCCGGGTTCATGATGCCGTTCGGGTCGAACACTGCCTTGACCGCTTTCATGTACTCGATCTCGACCGGCGAACGGCTGTAGGTCAAGTAATCACGCTTGGTCATGCCCACGCCGTGCTCGGCGGAGATCGAACCGTTGTACTTCTCGACGGTTTCGAACACCCACTTGTTCACGGTGGCGCACTTGGCGAAAAACTCGTCCTTGCTCAGGTTATCCGGCTTGAGGATGTTCAAGTGCAGGTTGCCGTCGCCGATGTGGCCGAACCAGACGATTTCGAAATCCGGGTAGTGTTCGCCGACGATCGCGTCGATTTCCTTCAGGAACGCCGGGACTTTCGATACGGTGACCGAGATGTCGTTCTTGTACGGCGTCCAGTGGGAAATGGTTTCGGAAATGTACTCGCGCAGCTTCCACAGGTTCTGCAGCTGGGTTTCGCTCTGGCTCATCACGCCGTCCAGCACCCAACCCTGCTCGACGCAGTGCTCGAAGGTTTCCAACGCGTGGTTGGCCACTTCTTCGGTGGTCGCTTCGAATTCCAGCAGCGCGTAGAACGGGCAATCGGACTCGAATGGCGCCGGCACGTCCCCACGGGCCATGACCTTGGCCAGGGCCTTGTCGGAGAAGAATTCGAAGGCGGTCAGGTCAAGTTTGCTCTGAAACGCGTGCAATACCGGCATGATCGAGTCGAAATCGGCGGTGCCGAGGACCATCGCGGTCAGGTTTTTCGGCGCGCGATCTAGGCGCATGGTCGCTTCGACCACGAACCCGAGTGTGCCTTCAGCACCGATGAACAGCTGGCGCATGTCGTAGCCGGTGGCGTTCTTGATCAGGTCGCGGTTCAGTTCCAGCACGTCGCCCTTGCCGGTGACGACTTTCATGCCGGCGACCCAGTTACGGGTCATGCCGTAGCGAATCACCTTGATCCCGCCGGCATTGGTGCCGATATTGCCGCCAATCTGGCTCGATCCTGCCGAAGCGAAGTCCACCGGGTAGTACAAGCCGTTTTCTTCGGCCACGTTCTGCAGGTGCTCGGTGACCACGCCCGGCTGACAAACGGCGGTGCGGTCAGTGAGGTTCACATCGAGGATCTGGTTCATGTAGTCGAACGACACGACCACTTCGCCATTGGCTGCCACGGCAGCGGCCGACAAACCGGTACGACCGCCGGACGGCACCAGCGCGACCTTGTGTTTGTTGGCCCACAGGACAATGGCCTGGACCTGCTCGGTGGTCTTGGGGAACACGATGGCAGTGGGGGCCGGGGCGAAATGCTTGGTCCAATCCTTACCGTAAGCATTCAGGGAGTCGGCATCGGTCAGCACCTTGCCAGGCTCAACCAGGGTCTTCAGCTCTTCAATCAGGGCAGGATTGGTCATCGACAGAACTCTCGAACAATTCATGGTCATCCTGAGAACGCTTCACGTCGCAGGAATGAGTGTTTAGCGGGGTGCATATGCTAGCATACCGACCCCGCAGGGTAGTGCCCAAAGGCTGTTCTGCGGTGACGGCATTCCTGCCGTTCGGGTCAGCTCCGGGCTGCGCCCCTCCCTGCCATTTTTCTCCGGGATACAGGTTTACGCAGATGAGCAAGACTTCTCTCGATAAGAGCAAGATCAAGTTCCTTCTTCTCGAAGGCGTCCACCAATCGGCTGTCGACGTCCTCAAGGCGGCGGGCTACACCAGCATCGAGTACCTCACAGGTTCTCTGCCGGAAGCCCAGCTCAAGGAAAAGATCGCTGACGCTCACTTCATCGGCATTCGCTCGCGCACTCAACTGACCGAAGAGATCTTCGATCACGCGAAGAAGCTGGTGGCGGTCGGCTGTTTCTGCATCGGCACCAACCAGGTCGACCTGGACGCTGCCCGCGAACGCGGTATCGCGGTGTTCAACGCGCCCTACTCCAACACCCGTTCCGTAGCGGAGCTGGTGCTGGCCGAAGCGATCCTGCTGCTGCGCGGCATCCCTGAGAAGAACGCTTCCTGCCACCGTGGCGGCTGGATCAAGAGCGCGGCCAACTCCTTCGAGATCCGTGGCAAGAAGCTGGGCATCGTCGGTTACGGCTCGATCGGTACTCAACTGTCGGTCCTGGCGGAAGGCCTGGGCATGCAGGTGTACTTCTACGACACCATCACCAAGCTGCCTTTGGGTAACGCCACTCAGGTAGGCAACCTGCACGAGCTGCTGGCGATGTCCGACATCGTTTCGCTGCACGTACCGGAAACCGCCGCCACCCAGTGGATGATGGGCGAGAAAGAAATCCGCGCCATCAAGAAAGGCGGCATCCTGATCAACGCCGCCCGCGGCACTGTTGTAGAACTGGACCACCTGGCGGCCGCCATCAAGGACAAGCACCTGATCGGCGCGGCCATCGACGTATTCCCGGTGGAGCCACGCTCCAACGACGAAGAGTTCGAAAGCCCGCTGCGTGGCCTGGACAACGTGATCCTGACCCCGCACATCGGCGGCTCTACCGCTGAAGCCCAGGCCAACATCGGTCTGGAAGTTGCGGAAAAACTGGTCAAGTACAGCGACAACGGTACTTCGGTATCGTCCGTGAACTTCCCGGAAGTGGCCCTGCCGGCTCACCCTGGCAAGCACCGCCTGCTGCACATCCACGAAAACATTCCGGGCGTACTCAGCGAGATCAACAAGGTCTTCGCCGAAAACGGCATCAACATCTCCGGTCAGTTCCTGCAGACCAACGAGAAGGTTGGCTACGTGGTGATCGACGTCGACGCCGAGTATTCGGACCTGGCGCAAGAGAAGCTGCAACACGTCAAAGGCACCATCCGTAGCCGTGTGTTGTTCTGATCGCGGCTTGAGCAAAAAAAGGGAGCCTTCGGGCTCCCTTTTTCATTTACGCAACAACGTTACTTGACGTTGACGGTGATCTTCTCGGAAACGATCGGCGGATCGAACGGCATGTGGTTGCTATCGCCCAGTTCAAGCTGCAGGGTGTGCTTGCCCGGCGTGAGCGTTACTTCAGCCTGGGTCTGCGCGGCGCCGAAATGCTGGTGGTTGGCATCTTTGGGGATCGGCGCTCCGGCGGCCGGCAACTCATCGACATCGATCAACAAATGGTGATGACCGGTGTTCTTGGTGGTGTCGCCCGCCGGTGCCAAGGCAATATTCTCGACAGCGAACTTGACGACGACAGTCTGTGGAACAGTCGCGCCGTCCTTGGGAGACACGATGGACACTTCGGCGCCTTTCGGAGCCGGCGTTGCAGCACTGGCCAGCACCGAAACACCCATCAACAGGCCAGCCAAAGCAGCGCGTGACATAAAGGTTTTCATTCTCTTCTCCAGTTTTTTCGTAAAATCCGCGTGACCATGACAACTTCATGGCCATTCGTTGTCGAAGGCACTCGACAACCATAGCAAAGCGAGCCTGAATCAGAGGGTCGCGATAATAAATTCAAAGGAGTGACCATGCGCTTTCTGCCTGGCCTGATCTGCCTGCTACCCCTTCTGAGCCCTTTGGCTCATGCCGAACTGATTGATGACGTCAACGACCGGGGCGAGTTGCGCATAGCCGTTGAAGCCAACACTCCCCCATTCAACTTCAAGGATGGCGACAAGCTCACCGGCTTCGAAGTCGAACTGGGCCAACTGCTGGCAAGTGAACTCGATGTCCGGGCCGACTTTGTCGTCACCGACGGCAGCGATCTGCTGACCGGCGTCGAAAGCGGCAAATACGACATCGCTATCAACCACATAGCAGTGACCCCGGATCTCAGTGATCGTTTCGATTTCAGCGAACCTTACGTTCAAGCCCGGGCGCAATTGATCGCGCAAAAAGAAGAGCCGCGCTCCATTCTGCTGGTGCAGTCGTTGACCGAAGAGAAGCCCAAAACCAACCCGGCCGTGAGCCTGGCGATTCCGTTTCAGAAGGGAAATCCGGCGTTCCATGCCAGCCTGGAAAACGCCTTGCAGCGAATCAAGGATGATGGGCGACTGCAAGCGCTGGAGCAGAAGTGGTTGGGGGCGGGGGCGGATGTGGTACCGAAACAATAACCTGTAGGAGCTGGCTTGCCAGCGATGAGGCCATGACATTCAACGACTATGTTGCCTGTTATACCGTCATCGCTGGCAAGCCAGCTCCTACAAGGATAGGTGTTCGGTGTTAGTTCAGTGCTGCCAAGGCTGCCGCTGCTTGCGGCAATTCCAACTCACTGAACACCTGCACCCCATGGCGCTTGAGCAGCGCCGCCGACACGCCCTCGCCATCGACCTTCACACCGCTGAACGTCCCGTCATAGGTCAGCAGATTGCCGCAGGACGGGCTGTTGGCCTTGAGGACGGCAATGCGGATGCCGTGTTTTTGCACCAATTCCAGTGCCTGATACGCCCCCGACAAAAACTGCGCACTGACGTCCTCGCCCTCGGTAGTGATCACCGAGGCCTGGCCATCGAGGACTTGCACGCCCTGCCCGCCTGGAATTTCCGCGGCCGCCCGAGGCGTCGGCAAACCGCCGGCGACCTCCGGGCACAGCGCCACGACCCGACCTTCGTCGAGCCATTGCTGAAGCTGATCGAACGGCCCGCTGGCCCCGCCGTCGTAACGAACGCGGTGGCCCAACAGGCAGCGGCTGACGAGAATTTTCTGCATGATCAGAACGGCTCGTTGCCGCGCCGCCGGAACCAGCCCGTCAGCGACAGGCGATCGCGGGTCGCGGGCAGGACTTCGTGGGGAACCTCTCCGGAGAGAAACACCACCAGGCAGCCGCCGGTAGGCTGTACGTCGTGGACGCGATCGTTGTCGAGGTACATGCGCAACGAGCCACCGTGCTCGGGAAGCCAGCCGTCATTGAGGTAAACCACCGCCGAAACCATGCGCCGGTCGTCATCGCGAAAGCGATCGACATGCCTGAGGTAGAACGCCCCGGGCGGGTACATCGCAAAATGGCTTTCGAAATCCTCCAGGCCGAGAAACAGACCGCGATTGATCGCCTCGCGCAGGCTGTCCATCAAACTCAGATAGCTGTCGCAAGCCTCGGCCTGACCGGGGTCGATCCATTGGATATGGTCGCCACGAATCCCTTCGCGGATTTCCGAAAACGGTCCACGGCCCACGGCGGCCGGAGCCAGCTCACCCTCGGCAGCACGCTTGCGACACTCGGCCGCCAGCGCTCGGGTCAGGTCCTGAGGCAGGAAAATATTCTGCTGCGACCAGCCGTGCTCGGCCAGGTCGTCGACGATTCGTAACAGCAGCGGGTGATCAGAGGATATTTGCATGGCGCGCATAGTATTCCTGTGCCCGAAAATCCGACAGAGCCGCGCAGCGGGTTGATACGAATTCTCGACAAGTACGGATGCCACACGGAGAATAGTCGCCTGCTGACTGGAGTCCCTATGCGCCGTTTGCTTTTATCACTGCTGATGTTCTGCGTATTGCCCGCCTGGGCAGACGGCCACGACCAGTTGTACAAGGTCGCCGGCTGGCCGGAACAACGCGCGCATTTCAACGACGCCCTCTCGGCTGCCCAGCAACGCTACCAGGGCAGCCTGCCTCCTGCGGTGTATCAGGCTCTGGTCAATAACAGCAATCAGCGATTTTCCGCCCAGGCCGTGGACCAGCGCGCCGAAGCGCAATTGCGCAAGAACCTCGCCGATCCAAAACCTGCACTGACGTTTTTCCAGTCGCCCCTGGGCAAGAAGATCGTTGCTGCCGAGTTGCTGGCGACCCGTCGCGACCAACTGGCAAAAAATGCCAAGGGCTTGCCAAAGATGCAGGCCAGCGACAGCCGCCTACTGATCATCGGCCATCTGGCACAAGCGCTGCCTGCTCGCGAAGCCGGCGCGGAAGTCAGCCTGGCGATTGCCGGTGTGGCCGCCGACAGCCTGAGTTCGATGATCCCGGGATTGCTCGGTGCCGGTCAGGCCCAGGGCATGCTCAACGGCCAGCGCCAGCGCCTGATGGACCAGATTGGCAGCGACCTGAACAACACGCTGCTGTATGTCTATCGCGACCTGTCGGACGACGAACTGGAAGAGTTCGCGACCTTCGCCGAATCGACGCAAGGTCAGGCTTACTATCAGGCGGCACTGGCGGCGATTCGCGCGGGGTTGGCGGTGGGACAGAGCAACTCGAACCTGACGCAGTGATTTTCGGCGCCTGACAGATTGCTATCGCGGGCAAGCCCGCTCCCACAGTGTTTTGAGTCAACCCACTATTTTGTGATCACCGCGAAACCTGTGGGAGCGGGCTTGCCCGCGATGGGGCCCGAACTGTTGCTAAGGATTCCGACCCTTGATCCGCTTGGTCAAAAACCCTAGATACTCCTGCCGCATCACCAGTGTTTCATTCGCCAGATGATGCCGCGCCTCAGGCAACATCAGGACCTGCGGCCTATCAAACTTGCCCCGCAACACTTCAAGGTTATGCTCCCAATCCACGGTCATGTCTGCCTGCCCCTGCACGATCAGCGGCCGCCTGGTGCTGACCGGCGCCGCCTCAACGCGTTTGATCCAGCGTGCCAGCGCGCCCACCCAGGCTGTCGGCAGACGCAGCGGCTGCAATGGATCGGCTTGCAGGAACGGCAGAAAGGCCGGGTCGTTGGAGTTCTCGCTGAAGCGCCGGGCAATGGCTTTGACGAACGGCCTGAGCAAGTAATAGCTCAGATGCGACCAACCCCACGCTCGCGGCCGCACCAACGGTGCCAACAGAATCACCTGACCCTGGGCCGGGCTGCTCGCCCCCGCATGCAACACATGATCGATCACGATCGCCCCACCGGTACTTTGCCCGCACAGGTGCCACGGTTGCGGCAAATCGAGGGATTGCGCCTCGCTGAACAACCCTTGCAGCGTGTCCTGGTACTCGGCGAAATCCCTGATGCTCGCCCGCTCGCCGCTGGACAAGCCATGCCCCGGCAGGTCACAGGCAATCACCGCAAAGCCTTGGTCCAAGGCCCATTCGATCACATGCCGGTAGAGCCCGGTGTGGTCGTAGAAGCCGTGGATGACAAACAGCGTCGCCTTCGCCCGCTCGGGCCACCAGAACTGGCTGACCAGCTCATAACCATCGACCTCGAAGCGCCCAAGACCGCTGCGCACCTGACGCGGCGCAAAATCCAGCCCGTAGAATTGCTGGTAGGCCTGCGCCTGCGCCGACAACGGCTGCCCGGCCGCCAGTGGCAGCAAGCTTGCACGTAGAAGATCAGGGTCGAAAGTGGCCGGCATGGACGATTCCAGAGCGTGAAACGGACTTTATAGGCCTGCGATATTCTTCTGTCGCGGCAAGCATGGCAAGCTAGCCGACCTTCGAGGACTGAACCGATGCGCCCGCCCTTTCGCGCCACCCTGTTTGCCAGCCTGCTCACCGTGGTGTGCGCCGGCGTATTGTGGGCGGCCTACGACTGGTTCCAGGGGCGTTACCTGCGGGCATTCAGCGAACACACTGCAATGTTTTCGGGTGATCCGCTGCGCCTTCCCGATGACCTCGCAGGCCCTGGCGCCATCCGCCTGGTGCATTTCTGGGACCCGGCCTGCCCGTGCAACGTCGGCAATCAACAACACCTGACCGAACTGGTCGAGCGCTATGTCCCCCATGGAGTGGAATTCTATGCCGTGCAAAAACCCGGTAGCCATGGCCAGTTACCGGGCACCTTGAGCCGCCTGAAAACCATCGACGTCCTGCCCGGCTCCGAACAGATCCCCGCCAGCCCGGCCGTGGCGATCTGGGACCGCAGCGGCAAACTGGCGTACTTCGGCCCCTACAGCGAAGGCCTGACCTGCAATTCCAGCAACAGCTTTATCGAACCCATCCTGCAAGCGCTGGATGAAGGCCGTGCGGTGAGCGCCACGCACACACTGGCCGTGGGGTGTTACTGCCCGTGGCCTGTCGATCCGGCGAAGTAGGCCAAGACACGCCAATACGAATCCCTCCTACGGGCGATGCGCCAAACCGGCGCGTCGTGTTAAACAGTGCCACCTGGAATCACAATAACAACAAGGAGTTCCCATGAAACGCAGCTTGACCGCTCTCGCGCTGTTGATCGTCGTGCTGGCCGCCGGAGCCGGCTGGTACCTCTACAGCAAGCAGCCGTCACGCCAGGGCATGGTGGAACTGCAACACCTGCAAGGCTCAGTCACCGTGCGCTACGACGAGCGCGGCGTTCCGCATATCCGCGCCGACAACGAAACCGACCTGTACCGCGCGCTCGGCTACGTGCATGCCCAGGACCGCTTGTTCCAGATGGAAGTCCTGCGTCGTCTGGCTCGTGGCGAACTGGCCGAGGTGCTCGGACCGAAGCTGCTCGACACCGACAAACTGATGCGCAGCCTGCGCATTCGCGAACGCGCTGAAACCTACTTCGCCAATCTCGACAAACAGTCACCCTCGTTCATCGCCATGCAGGCCTATCTGGACGGCATCAACCAGTATCAGGACAGCCACGCCAAACCCGTGGAGTTCGATGTGCTGGGCATTCCAAAACGCCCGTTCACCGCTCAGGACACCATCAGCATCGCCGGTTACATGGCCTACAGTTTTGCGGCTGCATTTCGTACCGAACCCTTGCTGACATTCGTGCGCGATCAACTGGGCCCCGACTACCTGAGCGTTTTCGATCTCGACTGGCAGCCCAAAGGCGTGCTCAACGGGACCGCACCTTCCCTGGCCAGCGCCGACTGGAAAGACCTCAACGCCCTCGCCCGCCTGAGCGAACAGGCCTTGGCTGACAACGGCCTGCCCCAGTTCGAGGGCAGTAACGCCTGGGTCGTCGCGGGCAGCCGGACCCAAAGCGGCAAGCCACTGCTGGCGGGCGATCCGCATATCCGTTTTTCCGCGCCGTCGGTGTGGTACGAAGCACAACTCTCGGCGCCGGGCTTCGAACTCTACGGCCACTACCAGGCCTTGATGCCGTTCGCCTCACTGGGCATGAACAACGACTTCGGCTGGAGCATCACCATGTTCCAGAACGACGACCTCGACCTGATCGCCGAGAAGGTCAACCCGGACAATCCCAATCAGGTCTGGTATCGCGGCAAGTGGGTGGACATGGTCACCAGCGAGCAGAAGATTGCGGTCAAGGGCCAGGAACCGGTGACGCTAGTGCTGCGCCAGTCGCCCCACGGCCCGATCGTCAACGATGCCTTGGGCAGTGGCGTCGGCAAGACACCGATTGCCATGTGGTGGGCGTTTCTCGAAAGCCAGAACCCGATTCTGGACGGCTTCTACCAGCTCAATCGCGCCGACACCCTGGTCAAGGCCCGCAGTGCCGCGGCAAAAATCCAGGCACCGGGCCTGAACGTCGTATGGGCCAATGCCAAGGGTGACATCGGCTGGTGGGCAGCGGCGCAACTGCCGAAACGTCCGGCGGGTGTACGCCCATGGTTCATCCTCGACGGCAGCAGCGCCGAGGCCGACAAAGATGGCTTCTACCCGTTCAGCGCCAACCCTCAAGAAGAAAACCCGGCGCGGGGCTACATCGTCTCGGCCAACTTCCAGCCGGTGTCGCCGACCGGCATGGAGATTCCCGGCTATTACAACCTTGCCGATCGCGGCCAGCAGCTCAATCGCCAGCTCAGCGACAAAGCCGTGAAATGGGACCTGGAAAACAGCCAGAAACTGCAACTGGGCACTACCACCGCCTACGGCCCGCGCTTGTTGGCGCCGCTGCTGCCGGTGTTGCGCGAAGTGGTGAGCGACCCCGCCGAACTCAAACTGGTGGAGCAACTGGCCCAGTGGAAAGGCGACTACCCGCTCGATTCGACCAGCGCCACGCTGTTCAACCAGTTCCTGTTCAATCTGGCTGACGCGACGATGCACGATGAGCTGGGCAACGAATTCTTCGAAACGCTGCTTTCGACCCGGGTGATCGACGCCGCGCTCCCCCGCGTGGCCGCCAACGCCGATTCACCGTGGTGGGACAACCGCAGCACCCTCGGCAAGGAGACCCGCGCCGACACGGTGAAGGCCGCCTGGCAAGCCAGCCTCGCCCACCTCAAGAGCACCCTCGGCGCAGACGCCTCGCAATGGCAGTGGGGTCGCGCGCACACCTTGACCCATGGTCATCCGCTAGGGCAGCAAAAGCCGCTGGACCTGGTCTTCAACGTCGGCCCCTTCGCCGCACCCGGCAGCCATGAAGTGCCGAACAACCTCTCGGCGAAAATTGGCCCGGCACCCTGGCCCGTCACCTACGGCCCTTCGACCCGGCGCCTGATCGACTTCGCCGACCCGGCCCACAGCCTGACCGTCAACCCGGTTGGCCAGAGCGGCGTAGTGTTCGACAGTCACTATGATGATCAGGCCGAGGCCTACATCGAAGGGATGTACTTCCAGGCGCATCTCAATGATGAAGAAGTCACGGCCAATACGCGCAGTACGTTGAAGCTGTTGCCGGCGCGGGCGGCTCAGTAATTTTGCATTGGCTGGACCGGCCCCTTCGCGGGCAAGTCGGATCGCCGCACCGCCGCTCCCACAGGGATCTGTGTCGAACACAAATTTTGTGAACACCAGAGAAACCTGTGGGAGCGGGCTTGCCCGCGAAGGGGCCCGCAAGAGCAATGCAAATTCATGGTTCAAACCATCGCCGCAAAATTCAACCTGAACTGTTGCGGCGTCACCCCCAGCCTGCGATTGAACACACTGCGCATGTGCTGGGCATCGCGGAAACCGCATTGATAGGCCACGGTCTTGAGCGGCGCACGAGTGCTTTCGAGCATCACCCGCGCCGCATCGACCCGCGCGCGTTCGACGAACTCGGCCGGGGTGATTTTCGCTTCCCTGGCAAACACCCGGGAAAAATTGCGCGCGCTCATGTTGGCCGCATTGGCCAGGTCGGCGATGGCTAAATCGCCCGTCAGGTTGGCCAGCACGTAATGCTGAACCATCGCCACCGCCGAGTCCGGTTCGGCGTGGGGCGTGAGGAACGGGCTGAACTGCGACTGCCCGCCCGAACGCTGGGTGAACACCACGAGCCGCTTGGCGACATTCAGAGCCACCTCCGGCCCGTGATCCCGGCCCAACAGATACAACGAAAGATCGATCCCCGCGGTGACCCCGGCCGAGGTGAACAGGTCGCCGTCCTCAACGTACAGTCGATCCGCGTCCACCCGAGACGAGGGGCACAGCGCCGCCAGATCCGATGCGTCCTGCCAATGCGTGGTGACCGTGCGCCCCTCCAGCAACCCGGCGCGGGCGAGCATGAAGGCACCGTTGCAGATCGAGCCAAACCGTTGCGCCCGCCCGCAGGCCCCGCGCAGCCAGGTGTCGAACGCCACGCCGAAACTCATGAACGGCAATTGCGGCCCGCCCGCCACCAATAACAAGTCGTACGCCTCGAGCGCTTCGCTGAAGTGCCGATGGGCATTGAGTGCCAAACCGTTGGAGCACGCCATCATCCCGTGCTCGACGCCGATCACCTCCAGCCGATAGCGATCCTGCGGGGCAAGGAATCGATTGGCCTCGGAAAACACATCCATGGGGCCGGTGACATCCAGCGACTGGACGCCGGCGAAGACCACGATGGCGATGGTTTTACTCATGACGTGAATCGCCTCCTTTGGATCTGATTGCACCTTCCCTCTGTAGGAGCGAGCCTGCTCGCGATGAAATCAAAGACGCCGCGGGGTATCAGGTTCCCCGCGTTATCGTTGACGACCATCGCGAGCAAGCTCGCTCCTACAGGGTTTGCATGCACCCTAGCCAAACCAGGCGCAACAAGCGAGGTTGGCGCGATATGCATGCTCATTGGCCGGGATCGCAGCCATGGCGCGATTGTCCGGTTTCGGGGGGCGGAACAGACTGGAACCCTCAGCGCCACCCAGGCGTTCACGACGAGGAAAACTCCATGAGCACCACCATCGCCGGCATCAGGATCCCCGACAGCGCGCTGGCCAAGGCCACCACCGAGTACATCCGTGACATCGAATCGGACCTGCTCTACCACCACTCACGTCGGGTCTTTCTGTTCGGCACCCTGAGCGGCGAGCGCAAGCAATTGGCCTACAACCCGGAGTTGCTGTACGTCGGCGCGATGTTCCATGACCTGGGCCTGATGGAGGGTCACCGCAGCGACAACGAGCGTTTCGAAGTCGACGGCGCCAATGCGGCAGCCGCATTTCTCAAGCCTTACGGGCTGAGCGACGACGATATCGAACAGGTCTGGCTTTCGATTGCCCTGCACACCACACCGGGCGTTCCTCAACACTTGCGGCCCACCGTGGCACTGGTAACGGCGGGTGTCGAGATGGACGTGCTGGGCATGGACTACGCGGCATTCTCCACCGTGCAGCGTGAAGCGGTGGTGCATGCGCATCCACGGGGCGAGGGGTTCAAGGAGTGCATCATCTGCGCGTTTGCCGATGGATTGCGTCATCGTCCGCAGACTACGTTCGGGAATGTGAAGACGGATGTGCTGGTGGATCAGGAGCCGGGATTCAAGCCGATGAATTTCGTCGAGGTCATTCGCCAATCCCCTTGGATTTCCTGACCGCCAAAGAACCTGTGGGAGCGAGCTTGCTCGCGATGGCGGCATCACAGTCAACATCGATGTTGAATGTCAGTCCGCTATCGCGAGCAAGCTCGCTCCCACAGGGGGTCGGGTTGACCGCAGTGTTGTGGTCAACCCGATTTCAGGCTCAAGCCGCTTCCGGTGCCTGCGCGCGACGCACGTCCGGTTGCTTCCACGAATCGGCGGCCGCTTCTTCGATCGCTTGCTGGATCGCACGACGACGGCCTTCTTCGGCGCGACGGCTGAAGAACCAGACCAGGAAAGTCACGATCGACACGGCCAACAGGATCAGGCTGGCCACGGCGTTGATCTCGGGTTTCACGCCCAGACGTACCGCCGAGAACACTTCCATCGGCAGGGTCGTGGACCCCGGGCCCGACACGAAGCTCGCCAGCACCAGGTCATCCAGCGACAGGGCGAACGACATCATGCCGCCCGCTGCCAGCGACGGTGCGATCATCGGGATCGTGATCAGGAAGAACACTTTCCACGGTTTCGCGCCCAGGTCCATGGCCGCTTCTTCGATGGACAGGTCCAGCTCGCGCAAGCGTGCCGAAACCACCACCGCCACATAGGCCGCACAGAACGTGGTGTGGGCGATCCAAATGGTGACGATGCCGCGTTCCTGTGGCCAGCCGATCATCTGCGCCATGGCCACGAACAGCAGCAACAGCGACAGACCGGTGATCACCTCAGGCATCACCAGCGGCGCGGTCACCAGGCCACCGAACAGGGTACGACCCTTGAAGCGCGTAATACGCGTCAGGACGAACGCCGCCAGGGTCCCCAGCGCCACTGCCGCGACGGCGGTGTAGCAGGCGATTTCCAGCGAGCGCACCACCGAGCCCATCAGTTGCGAGTTGTCGAGCAGGCCGACGTACCACTTGATCGACCAACCGCCCCACACCGTCACCAGTTTCGAGGCGTTGAACGAATAGATCACCAGGATCAGCATCGGCAGGTAGATGAACAACAGACCCACTACCAGCATCAGGCTGGAGAAACGGAAGCGCTTCATTCTTTACCCTCCATTTCCTTGGCCTGACTGCGGTTGAACAGGATGATCGGCACAATCAGGATCGCCAGCATCACCACCGCCAGGGCAGACGCCACCGGCCAGTCACGGTTGTTGAAGAACTCTTGCCAGAGCACTTTACCGATCATCAGGGTTTCCGGGCCGCCGAGCAGTTCCGGAATCACGAACTCGCCCACCACCGGGATGAACACCAGCATGCAGCCGGCGATGATGCCGTTTTTCGACAGCGGCACGGTGATTTTCCAGAAGCTGTTGAAGGTGCTCGAACCCAGGTCCGACGCGGCTTCCAGCAGGCTCTGGTCGTGCTTCACCAGGTTGGCGTACAGCGGCAGGATCATGAACGGCAGGTAGGAATAAACCACACCGATGTAGACCGCCAGGTTGGTGTTGAGGATCTGCAGCGGCTCGTTGATCCAGCCCATGCTCATCAGGAAACCGTTGAGCAGGCCGTTGTTGCTGAGGATGCCCATCCAGGCATACACGCGGATCAGGATCGCGGTCCAGGTCGGCATCATGATCAGCAGCACCAGCACCGTCTGCACTTCCTTGCGGGCAACGGAGATGCCGTAGGCCATCGGGTAGCCGATCAGCAGGCAGAGGATGGTGCTGAACAGCGCCATCTTCAACGACCCGAGATAAGCAGCGATGTACAGCTCGTCACCGGCCAGCATCGCGTAGTTGCCCAGGTTAAGCAGCAACTGCAGCTTCTGCTCGGCGTAGCTGTAGATTTCGGTGTAGGGAGGAATGGCCACGTCCGCTTCGGCGAAGCTGATCTTCAAGACGATGAAGAACGGCAGCATGAAGAACAGGAACAGCCAGATGAAGGGAACCCCGATGACCATCTGACGGCCACCGGGAATTATTCGATTGAGGCGGCGTTTGAATTTGCGCATGTTCATGAGCGAAGTACCACGCCGCTATCGTCTTCCCAATACACGTAGACCTGATCACCCCAAGTCGGCCGCTGGCCACGGCGCTCAGCGTTCGCGACGAAGGACTGGACGATCTTGCCGCTCGGCAATTCGACGTAGAACACCGAGTGGCCGCCGAGGTAGGCGATGTCGTGCACCTTGCCACTGGACCAGTTGTATTCGCAGGTCGGCATGGTCGGGGTCACGAGCAGTTTTTCCGGACGGATCGCGTAGGTCACGGATTTGTCTTGCACCGAGGTGCTGATGCCGTGGCCCACATAGATCTTCCGGTCGAGGTCCTTGCAGGTGATGATCGCGTGACCCTCGGCATCGTCGATCACTTCACCGTCGAAGATGTTGACGTTACCGATGAATTCACAGACCAGGCGGCTGGTCGGGGTTTCGTAGATGTCGATAGGGCTGCCGATCTGGGCGATCCAGCCCAGGTGCATGATCGCGATGCGCTCGGCCATGGTCATGGCCTCTTCCTGGTCGTGGGTCACCATGACGCAGGTTACGCCGACGCGCTCGATGATCTCCACCAGCTCCAGCTGCATCTGCGAACGCAGCTTCTTGTCCAGTGCGCCCATCGGTTCGTCGAGCAGCAGCAGCTTCGGGCGCTTGGCCAGGGAACGGGCCAGGGCCACACGCTGACGCTGGCCGCCGGACAACTGATGCGGCTTGCGCTTGGCGTACTGGCTCATCTGCACCAGCTTGAGCATGTCGGCCACTCGCGCATCGACTTCGGCGGCAGGCAATTTGTCCTGCTTGAGGCCGAAGGCGATGTTCTGCGTCACGGTCATGTGCGGGAACAGGGCGTAGGACTGGAACATCATGTTGATCGGCCGCTCGTAGGGCGGCATGTCGGTGATGTCTACGCCATCGAGGAAAATGCGCCCCTCCGTGGGCCGTTCGAAACCTGCGAGCATGCGCAGCAATGTGGACTTGCCCGATCCCGAGCCGCCGAGCAGGGCGAAGATCTCGCCTTTCTTGATTTCCAGGGACACGTCGTCCACGGCAATCGTCTCGTCGAACTTCTTCGTGACCCGGTCGATTTTGACCAGCACCTGTTTAGGTTGCTGGTCGCCCTCGAGGGCTTTCTTATAGGCGCCGGAGGCAACTGCCATTTACGAAACTCCCAAAAAAAAAGAGTGCAGTTCGCTCAAGGTGAGCCAACTTTGGATAGTCTGAGCCTTGAAACTATTTACCCGACTTGACCATGGTCCAGCTGCGGGTCATCAAGCGTTGAATCTTCGGTGGCAGCTCGACGGACACGTAGGTCTTGTCGAGCACCTCTTGCGGTGGATAAACCGCTTCGTCGGTGCGAATGGACTGTTCCATCAGTTTGTCCGACCCCGGGTTAGGGTTGGCATAGCCGACGTAATCGCTGACCTGGGCGATAACCTCGGGTTTCAGCAAATAATTGATGAACGCGTGGGCTTCCTTGGGGTTGGCCGAATCCTTCGGAATCGCCAGCATGTCAAACCAGAGAGCGCCGCCTTCTTTCGGAATGGCGTAGGCGATGTTGATGCCTTTCTTGGCTTCTTGGGCACGGTTGCGGGCCTGGAAGATGTCGCCGGAGAACCCGACCGCCACGCAGATATCGCCGTTGGCCAGGTCGGTGATGTACTTGGACGAGTTGAAGTAGGTAACGTAGGGACGCACGGCCAGCAACTTGGCGGTCGCCTTCTTGTAGTCTTCCTCGTTGGTGCTGTTGGCGTTCAGGCCCATGTAGTTAAGGACTGTCGGCATCATTTCATCAGCGGAATCGAGGAACGCCACGCCGCATTTGTGCAGCTTCTTGATGTTCTCGGGCTCGAACAGCACGCTCCAGGAGTCAATCTTGTCGACGCCCAGCACGGCCTTGACCTTGTCGACGTTGTAACCGATGCCGTTGGTGCCCCACAGGTACGGCACGGCGTACAGGTTGCCCGGATCGTTCTGCTCCAGGCGCTTGAGCAGCACCGGGTCGAGGTTCGAGTAATTCGGCAGCTGCGACTTGTCGAGCTTCTGGAAAGCACCGGCCTTGATCTGCTTGCCGAGGAAGTGATTGGACGGCACGACCACGTCATACCCTGTATGCCCGGCCAGCAACTTGCCTTCCAGGGTTTCGTTGGAGTCAAAGACGTCGTAGACCGGTTTGATCCCGGTCTCTTTCTGGAAGTCCGCCAGAGTGCTCTCGCCGATGTAGTCCGACCAGTTATAAATATGCACGGTGCCGGCGGCCTGGACACTGACCGCAATCGTCAGCCCGGCGCCGACCAGCATGGCATTGCGCAACAAAGAAAAAATAGGCACGTGGAGGTCCTCTAAAATTAGTTGGGCCCAAGTTGCCCCGCGTTACATGACAACCGTGATTGCCCAGCAACAAAACCGGCGCGCAACTTACCCTCGAAAAACCGTTCCAGCAAAACTTTTATGCAGATACCTGTAGGAGCGAGCCCGCTCGCGATGGTCGTCAACGATGACGCTGGGTGCCTGACACCCAGCGGTGCTCTCAGGTTCATCGCGAGCGGGCTCGCTCCTACAGGGGTTTTACTTATTTACCCGATTTGATCTTGGTCCAGCTGCGGGTCATGATCCGCTGGGTCGCGGCCGGCAAGTCGGCAATCGCGTACAGCTTGGCCAGCACGTCCGCCGGCGGGTAAACGCCCGGGTCGCTGGTGATGTCTTTATCGACCAACGGAGTTGCAGCCGCGTTACCGTTCGGGAAACGCACGGCGTTGGTGATTTCAGCCATGATTTCCGGCTTCTGCAGGAAGGTCATGAACTTGTAGGCGCCTTCGACGTTTTCGGCATCTTTAGGGATGGCGACCATGTCGTAGAAGCTGCCGGCACCTTCTTTCGGAATGTTGTAGCTGACTTTCACCTTGTCACCGGCTTCGGCAGCGCGGGATTTGGCCTGGTAAATGTCACCCGAGTAACCCACAGCCACGCAGATGTTGCCGTTGGCGAGGTCGGAGATGTACTTGGACGAGTGGAAGTAGGCGATCGAAGGACGGACCTTCATGATCAGCGCTTCAGCCTTGTCGATGTCTTCTTTCTTCTGGCTGTCGGTTGGCAGGCCCAGGTAGTGCAGCGCCACCGGAATCATCTCGGTTGGCGAGTCCAGCAGGCTGATACCGCACGCTTTCAGCTTGGCGGCGTTTTCAGGCTTGAAGATCAGGTCCCAGGAATCGACCGGTGCGTCGGCACCCAGTGCTGCCTTGACCTTCTCGGCGTTGAAGCCGATACCGATCGAACCCCACATGTACGGGAAGGCGTGCTCGTTGCCCGGGTCGCTCACGGAAACGGCCTTGAGCAGGTCGGTGTTCAGGTTCTTCCAGTTAGGCAGCTTGGACTTGTCCAGCTTCTGGTAGACGCCAGCCTTGATCTGCTTGGCCAGGAAGTTGTTCGACGGTACGACGATGTCGTAGCCGGACTTGCCTGCCAGCAACTTGGCTTCCAGGGTTTCGTTACTGTCGAAGACGTCATAGACAACCTTGATGCCCGACTCGTCTTCAAACTTCTTGACGGTGTCCGGTGCGATGTAGTCGGACCAGTTGTACACGTGCAGTACTTTGTCATCGGCCTGAACCGCGCCCGCCATCAACCCCATCACGGACATGGCAAGCAGAGTCTTGCCAGCGAGCTTTTTACCTAGTGCCTTCATGCGTAATGCTCCAAATTTTTCTTTTTTGAACCACTTGTTCAGCGACCGAACCCGGGCAACTGGAACCGCGGCTAGTCTGGCAAGATCCACATCGGTCTTTCAAGGAAACGGCCACGCTTTCTGACAGTTCTGAGCGAAAGTTCCTACTTCATATGCAGAACTTCGGACTTCCGCTCAGAGCCTAGCACTTAGCCCTGCAATGCACTCAGGGTCAGGTCAAGACACTTGCGAGCCTTGGTTACCAGCTCATCGATTTCCGCCGGTGTAATCACCAGTGGCGGAGCGATGATCATGGTGTCGCCGACGGCGCGCATGATCAGGCCGTTGTCGAAGCAGAACTGGCGGCAGATCATGCCGACGCCCTTGCCCTCATAACGCTTGCGCGTGGCCTTGTCCTGGACCAGTTCGATGGCCCCCAACAAACCGACCCCGCGAACTTCACCCACCAGCGGGTGATCGTTCAGTTCCCGCAGACGCTTTTGCAAATACGGTGCCGTTTCTGCATGGACGCGCTCGATAATTTTCTCGTCGCGCATGATGCGGATGTTTTCCAGCGCCACCGCAGCCGCCACCGGGTGACCGGAGTAAGTGAAGCCGTGGTTGAAGTCGCCGCCTTCGTTCAGGACTTCCACCACTTCGTCACGCACGATCAGGCCACCCATCGGGATGTAGCCCGAGGTCAGGCCCTTGGCGATGGTCATCATGTCTGGCTTGAGGCCGTAGAAATCGCTGCCGAACCATTCGCCGGTACGACCGAAACCGCAAATCACTTCGTCAGCCACGAACAGGATGTCGTACTTGGCGAGGATTTCCTTGATGCGCGGCCAGTAGGTGTCTGGCGGAATGATCACGCCACCGGCGCCCTGGATCGGCTCGGCAATAAAGGCACCGACGTTGTCGACGCCGACTTCCAGAATCTTTTCTTCCAGTTGGTTGGCCGCCCATACACCGAATTCTTCCGGGGTCATGTCGCCGCCTTCGGCGAACCAGTACGGCTGGGCAATGTGAACGATGCCCGGGATCGGCAAGTCGCCCTGTTCATGCATGTACGTCATGCCACCCAGGCTCGCGCCGGCCACGGTGGAACCGTGATAGCCGTTCTTGCGGCTGATGATGACTTTCTTGTTCGGCTGGCCCTTGATCGCCCAGTAGTGGCGAACCATGCGCAGCATGGTGTCGTTGCCTTCAGAGCCGGAACCGGTGAAGAACACATGGTTCATGCCTTGCGGCGCGATGTCGGCGATGGCCTTGGCCAGTTCCAGTACCGGCGGGTGCGCCGTCTGGAAGAACAGGTTGTAGTAAGGCAGCTCGCGCATCTGTTTGCTGGCGGCATCGGCCAGTTCATCGCGACCATAACCAATCGCGACACACCACAGGCCGGCCATGCCGTCGAGGATCTTGTTGCCTTCGCTGTCCCAGAGGTAAACGCCCTTGGCGTTGGTGATGATCCGCGGGCCTTTCTCTTTCAGCTGTTTGAAGTCGCTGAACGGGGCCAGGTGGTGATCATTGCTCAAGGTTTGCCATTCACGGGTTTGCGGATTGTTGCTGGTCATACGAATCTCCTAAAAAAATCAGGTGAAGGCGCCATTAGAGGACAACGGCGCCTGGCGTATCAGACGGCAAAGAGCAGGAATTCCCTTTCCCACGAACTGATCACGCGCTTGAAGTTTTCATGCTCGGCCCGCTTGACCGCGACGTAGCCAGTGATGAAATTTTTGCCAAGGTAGCGCTCGATGGTCGCGCTGTTTTCCATGCGTTCCAGCGCGTCTTCGATGGTCAGCGGCAGGCGCAGGTTGCGGCGTTCATAGCCACGCCCTACCACCGGCGCACTCGGATTCAGGCCTTCAACCATGCCGATGTACCCGCAGAGCAGGCTCGCGGCAATCGCCAGGTACGGGTTGGCATCGGCGCCCGGCAGGCGGTTTTCCACCCGACGGTTCTGCGGCCCGGCATCCGGAACCCGCAGGCCCACGGTGCGGTTCTCTTCGCCCCACTCCACGTTCACCGGCGCCGAGGTATCGGGCAGGAAGCGGCGGAACGAGTTGACGTTGGGGGCGAACAGCGGCAACAGCTCGGGAATGAGTTTCTGCAAGCCACCGATGTGGTGCAGGAACAGCTGGCTCATGGTCCCGTCATCATTGGAGAAGATGTTCCTGCCGGTCTCGATGTCGATGATGCTCTGGTGCAAGTGCATGGCACTGCCCGGCTCGCCGGTCATTGGCTTGGCCATGAAGGTCGCGGCCACGTTGTGCTTGAGCGCAGCCTCGCGCATGGTGCGCTTGAACACCAGGATCTGGTCGGCCAGGGACAGGGCATCACCGTGACGGAAGTTGATTTCCATCTGCGCCGTGCCGTCTTCATGAATCAGCGTATCGAGGTCAAGGTCCTGCAGTTCACACCAGTCATAGACGTCTTCGAACAGCGGATCGAACTCGTTCGCCGCTTCAATGGAGAACGACTGACGCCCCGTTTCCGGGCGACCGGAGCGACCGACCGGCGGCTGCAGCGGGTAGTCCGGGTCGTCGCTGCGCTTGGTCAGGTAAAACTCCATTTCCGGCGCCACGATGGGCTGCCAGCCTTTGTCGGAATAGAGTTTCAGGACTTTCTTGAGCACGTTGCGCGGCGACAGCTCAATCGGGTTGCCTTGCTTGTCGTAGGAATCGTGGATAACGATGGCGGTCGGCTCGATGGCCCACGGCACCAGGTACACCGCACTCTGGTCGGGACGGCAGATCATGTCGATGTCGGCCGGGTCGAGCAGTTCGTAATAGATGTCGTCTTCGACGTAATCGCCGGTCACGGTCTGCAGCAGAACGCTTTCTGGCAAGCGCATGCCTTTTTCGGCGATGAATTTGTTGGTCGGCGAAATCTTGCCCCGGGTAATCCCGGTCAAGTCGGCGATCATGCATTCGACTTCTGTGATCTTGTGGTTTTTCAACCAATCGGTGAGCTGGTCGAGGTTGTTACTCATAAATGCCTCTAGGCTTGAGTTGTCTGACCCTTTTAAGGTCAGGCGTTGTTTGACGCATCGGCGTCGCGTTGTAGAGCGTTTGCGCGGCAGATTATCGTGTTTGCCAACACTGCCGCAGAGGCCGGGCGTGCAGAATCACGAGCGAAGCCCCGAACGATGGTCAGGCCGCTATTGTGAATCGGTTCTATATTGAATGGAGTAACCGTAATGGGGGTGCCATCGCGACCGTCCAGAATATCGGACGGGGACGGTTGAACCGTCGCGGATGGGAGGATCACCGCAAGCGCCGGGACCACGGAACGGACGGACGTGTCATCACTGATGTGATAAACATGCCGACCGACCTGTCTTGAGCAGTCGGTGACGCCGATTATCGGCAGGCGAGACATGAAGCACCCCGGTATTATTGCTGTTATGGGTTTGATTCGAGCTTAGCCTTGTTCATTTTTTTACACAACACCCCCGTAAAAAATACAACACGGCCCGCTCAAGCCTGCGGGCGCCATAGAGACCAAGGTCATAAAAACGCCCCAAAGTGCCTCAAAAAAGCCACACGGGTGCTTTTTTAGGGCAAAAAAGGCCTCGCTTGACTTCGGCATGCCGTTCGGGTTGACTGAAACCAGAAAAGATCAATGATTGATATTTTTAACAACAAAGGTGTTGCATCATGTCGGTACCCCCGCGTGCCGTTCAGCTTAACGAAGCGAACGCGTTCCTTAAGGAACATCCTGAGGTTCTGTACGTTGACCTTCTGATTGCGGATATGAATGGTGTGGTGCGCGGCAAGCGCATCGAACGCACCAGCCTCCACAAGGTTTACGAGAAAGGCATCAACCTGCCGGCCTCTCTATTTGCTCTGGATATCAACGGCTCGACGGTGGAAAGCACCGGCCTGGGCCTGGACATCGGCGATGCTGACCGAATCTGCTATCCAATTCCCGATACCCTGTGCAACGAGCCATGGCAGAAGCGCCCAACCGCGCAACTGTTGATGACCATGCACGAACTCGAAGGCGAACCCTTCTTCGCCGACCCGCGTGAAGTGCTGGCCAATGTGGTGCGCAAGTTCGACGAAATGGGCCTGACCATCTGCGCCGCGTTCGAACTGGAGTTCTACCTGATCGACCAGGAGAACGTGAACGGTCGTCCGCAACCACCTCGCTCACCGGTTTCCGGCAAACGTCCGCACTCGACCCAGGTCTACCTGATCGACGACCTCGACGAATACGTCGATTGCCTCCAGGACATTCTGGAAGGTGCCAAAGAGCAAGGCATTCCGGCCGACGCCATCGTCAAGGAAAGTGCCCCGGCGCAGTTCGAAGTGAATCTGCACCACGTGGCCGATCCGATCAAGGCCTGCGACTACGCGGTCCTGCTCAAGCGCCTGATCAAGAACATCGCCTACGACCATGAAATGGACACCACCTTCATGGCCAAGCCTTACCCGGGCCAGGCGGGTAATGGTCTGCATGTCCACATCTCGATTCTCGACAAAGACGGCAAGAACATTTTTGCCAGTGAGGATCCCGAGCAGAACGCCGCACTGCGTCACGCGATCGGCGGTGTGCTCGAGACCCTACCGGCGCAGATGGCTTTCCTCTGCCCGAACGTCAACTCCTACCGTCGTTTCGGCGCACAGTTCTACGTGCCGAACTCGCCGTGCTGGGGCCTGGACAACCGTACCGTAGCGATTCGCGTGCCTACCGGCTCTGCCGATGCCGTGCGCATCGAACACCGCGTGGCCGGCGCCGATGCCAACCCGTACCTGCTGATGGCTTCGGTCCTGGCGGGCGTGCACCACGGTCTGGTCAACAAGGTCGAGCCTGGCGCTCCGGTCGAAGGCAACAGCTACGAGCAGAACGAGCAAAGCCTGCCGAACAACCTGCGTGATGCGCTGCGCGAGCTGGACGACAGCGAAGTCATGGCCAAGTACATCGATCCGAAATACATCGATATCTTCGTGGCCTGTAAAGAGAGCGAGCTGGAGGAGTTCGAACACTCCATCTCCGACCTCGAGTACAACTGGTACCTGCATACCGTGTAAGCGGTTGCGGTAGAGAAAACGCCGTCGGCTTCACAGCCTGCGGCGTTTTTTTATGGCCGCCTTCGGCGGATCGCTGGCAAGCCAGCTCCCACAGTGGATCTTTAGCGAATACAGATCTTGTGGTCGACACATAACCCGTGGGAGCTGGCTTGCCAGCGATGGCGTCCTGGCAGACAACACACAGACCTGCTCGTACAATGCCCCCTGCCCCGCAGGAGACTCCAATGACACGCGTAACCACCCCCCGCAAACCCCGCGCACGCAGCCAGGCCCGGATCGATTCGATACTCGATGCGGCCCGCACGCTGTTGGCCGCCGAGGGCGTGGCCAGTCTGTCGATCTACAGTGTCGCCGAGCGCGCGGAGATTCCGCCCTCCTCGGTCTACCATTTCTTCGCCAGCGTGCCGGCGCTGCTCGAAGCCTTGACCGCCGACGTCCATGCGGCCTTCCGCGCGTGCCTGCAAGCACCCATCGATCATCACGCCCTCGGCAGCTGGCGCGATCTGTCACGCCTGGTGGAACAACGCATGCTCGACATCTATGCTGAGGACGCCGCCGCCCGCCAACTCATTCTGGCCCAGCACGGCCTTACCGAAGTCACCCAGGCCGACCGCCAGCACGACCTCGAACTGGGCGAGCTGATGCACAAGCTGTTCGATCACCACTTCGAGCTGCCGACGCTGCCGAGTGATGTCGATGTGTTCGCCCTGGCCATGGAGCTTGGCGACCGGGTGTATGCGCGCTCGGTGCAGCAGCACGGGCAGATTACGCCACGCATGGCCGAGGAAGGGATGCGGGTGTTTGATGCTTATGTGGGGTTGTACCTGCCGCCCTATCTGCCCAAGCGCGGCATTCCATCCTGATTTCTTGATTGGCCTTACTGGCCTCTTCGCGAGCAGGCTCGCTCCCACATTTGAAATGCATTCCCCTGTGGGAGCGAGCCTGCTCGCGAAGGCCGCGCCACCGATCTCAATGAATCACACGCACAAAAAAACCCCGAAGGGCTCAAACCCTTCGGGGTTGTTGTTTACGCATGTGGCTTACAACTTGGCGATCGACACCTCAGTGGATTTCACAAACGCGATCACTTCACTGCCCACCGCCAGTTCCAGCTCTTTCACCGAGCGCGTGGTGATCACCGAAGTGACGATGCCGGAAGCGGTCTGCACGTCGATTTCCGACAGCACGTCGCCGAGGACGATTTCCTTGATGGAGCCTTTGAACTGGTTGCGAACGTTGATGGCCTTGATAGTCATGATGTTGATTCCTGTCGTTGGGTAAGACTTGAGTTATTGAGCCCAGCGCAATTGCGTAGGCAAGGGTGAAACAGGTTCCGGCTCCGGTGGTTGGCCGGGCAGCGCCAGCACGCGATTGAGGACTTCGGTTTCCAGCGCCGCCAGCCGGTGGGAGCCGCGCACTCGAGGGCGCGGCAGTTCCACGTGCAGGTCGAGGCCGACTTCGCCGTCTTCGATCAGGATCACCCGATCAGCAATCGCCACCGCTTCACTGACGTCGTGGGTCACCAGCAGCACCGTAAAGCCGTGCTGTTGCCAGAGCCGTTCGATCAGTTGCTGCATTTCAATTCGGGTCAGGGCATCCAGAGCGCCCAGGGGTTCGTCGAGCAACAGCAGGCGCGGCTGATGAATCAACGCACGGGCCAAAGCCACGCGTTGCTTCTGTCCACCGGACAACGCTGCCGGCCATTCGTTGGCGCGGTCGGCCAGGCCCACCGCGTCCAAGGCTTCAAGCGCTTGCGGCCGCCAGTTACCCTTGAGGCCCAGACCGACGTTGTCGATGATCTTTTTCCAGGGCAGCAAACGCGCTTCCTGGAACATCAGCCGCGTGTCTTCCCGTGCGTCACTCAATGGCGCGGCACCGGCGAGCAAATCACCACCGGTGGGCCGGTCAAGGCCGGCGAGCAATCGCAGCAAGGTACTTTTGCCGCAACCGCTGCGACCCACCACGGCGACAAACTGGCCCGCCGGAATGTGCAAGTCGATCTCGCGCAGCACCTGCCGCGAGCCAAAGGTTTTTTGCAGCTTGCGCACCGCCAGCGGAATGCCGCGCAGCAGGCGTGGAGGTTGTACCGCGATCATGCCGCACCTCCCTTGGCAACCTGATACGCCGGGTGCCAGCGCAGCCACACGCGCTCAAGTCCACGGGCCGCGAGGTCGGCCAGTTTGCCGAGCACCGCGTACAGCAGAATCGCCAGCACCACCACGTCGGTCTGCAAGAACTCCCGGGCATTCATCGCCAGATAACCGATACCGGAACTGGCGGAGATGGTTTCCGCGACGATCAACGTCAGCCACATGAAGCCGAGGGCGAAGCGCACGCCAACCAGAATCGAAGGCAGCGCCCCCGGCAAAATCACCTGCCAGAACAGGCTGAAACCCGTCAGGCCATAGCTGCGCGCCATCTCCACCAATGCCGGGTCGACGTTGCGGATGCCGTGATAGGTGTTGAGGTAAATCGGGAACAGCGTGCCCAGCGCCACCAGGAAAATCTTCGCCGACTCGTCGATGCCGAACCACAGGATCACCAGCGGAATCAGCGCCAGGTGCGGCACGTTGCGGATCATCTGCACCGAACTGTCGAGCAGGCGTTCGCCCCACTTCGACAGACCGGTGATGAAACCCAGGGTCAAACCGATGCCGCCACCGATGGTGAAACCCAGCGCGGCACGCCAGCCACTGATCGCCAGGTGCGTCCAGATTTCGCCGCTGCGCACCAGGCTCACGCCAGCTTCGATCACGGCAACCGGCGCCGGCAGAATCCGTGTCGACAACCAGCCCGCCGACACACTCAACTGCCACACCGCCAGCAACAACACCGGCAACGCCCAGGGCGCGAGACTGTGGATGATTTTCTTCATGACCGCGCCTCAGCTCTGGGACGCGGCTTTGGGCAGGATGTCGTTGGCGACCATCTCGCCGAACGGACTCACGTAGCCAGCACTTTTCGCCAGCTCAGTACGCTCGACATCGAGGTGCGGGAACAGCAGTTCGGCGACTCGGTACGACTCTTCCAGGTGTGGATAACCGGAGAAAATAAAGGTGTCGATGCCGAGGTCCGCGTACTCCTTCACGCGGGCGGCCACGGTCGGGCCATCGCCCACCAGCGCCGTACCGGCACCGCCACGCACCAAGCCGACACCGGCCCACAGGTTCGGGCTGACTTCCAGTTTGTCGCGGCTGCCGCCATGCAATGCGGCCATGCGTTGCTGACCGACCGAATCGAAGCGCGCCAGCGACGCCTGGGCACGAGCGATGGTGTCGTCGTCGAGATGGGAGATCAGCCGATCCGCGGCTTTCCAGGCTTCATCGTTGGTTTCGCGCACAATCACGTGCAGGCGAATGCCGAAGCGCACGGTGCGTCCGAGCTTCGCGGCCTTGGCGCGGACCTGTTCGATTTTTTCCGCCACGGCGGCCGGCGGCTCGCCCCAGGTCAGGACCATTTCCACCTGTTCGGCAGCCAGGTCTTGCGCGGCATCCGAAGAGCCGCCGAAGTACAGCGGCGGGCGCGGCTGCTGGATGGGTGGATAGAGCAGTTTCGCGCCCTTCACGCTGATGTGCTGGCCGTCGTAATCAACGGTTTCACCTTCCAGCACGCGGCGCCAGATACGGGTGAACTCCACGGAAGCCTGGTAGCGTTCTTCGTGGCTGAGGAACAGACCATCACCCGCCAACTCCTCCGGATCACCGCCGGTCACCAGGTTGAACAGCGCACGGCCGCCGGACAGACGATCCAGGGTCGCGGCCTGACGCGCCGCCACCGTCGGGGAAATGATCCCGGGGCGCAGGGCAACCAGAAACTTCAAGCGCTGGGTCACCGGGATCAGCGACGCCGCCACCAGCCACGAATCCTCGCAAGAGCGGCCGGTGGGAATCAGCACGCCGCCGAAACCCAGTCGGTCCGCCGCTTGCGCGACTTGTTGCAGGTAACCGTGGTCAACGGCGCGTGCGCCTTCGGCGGTGCCAAGGTAATGGCCGTCGCCGTGGGTAGGCAGGAACCAGAAGATATTGAGGCTCATGGAGTGGTCTCCTAGGGGAATCGATTTACTGGGCTTTCGTAATTGAGCTTTGGGCAACAGCTGCCGGCGGCGTCCAGATCACGTCTTTGATGCTCAATTGCTTTGGAATCAGCTTGAGCTGGTAGAAGGTGTCGGCGATTTTCTGCTGCGCCGCGACCACTTCCGGGGTCAGGAACAACGCGCCGTAGCCCTGGCGTTTCACCGAAGTGCGGGTGATGTCTGCCGACAGGCCGAGCAGTGGCGAGACCTGCTGGGTCACGTCTTCAGGATTGGCCCAGGACCACTCGCCCACTGCGCGCACTTCTTCCACCAGGGTCTTGATCACCTCGGGATTTTTTTGCGCGTAGGGTTTGGTCGCCAGGTAGAACTGATGGTTGTCGACGATGCCCTGGCCATCGCGCAGGGTGCGCGCTTGCAACTGTTGTTCGGCGGCGGCCTGGTAGGGGTCCCAGATCACCCAGGCGTCGACACTGCCACGCTCGAACGCAGCGCGGGCATCGGCCGGCGGCAGGAAGACGGTCTGGATGTCGGTGTATTTGAGGCCGGCGTCTTCCAGTGCACGCACCAGCAGGTAGTGCACGTTGGAACCCTTGTTGAGCACGACTTTCTTGCCCTTGAGCTCTGCCACCGACTTGATCGGCGAGTCCTTCGGCACCAGGATCGCCTCACTGTGCGGCGCTGGCGGTTCGTAGGCGACGTAGAGCAGATCGGCGCCGGCCGCTTGAGCGAACACGGGCGGCGTCTCACCGGTAACGCCGAAGTCGATGGAGCCGACGTTCAAGCCTTCAAGCAGTTGCGGGCCACCGGGGAATTCAGTCCATTGCACGTCCACGCCTTGGGCGGCGAGGCGTTTTTCCAGGGTGCCCTTGGCTTTGAGCAGCACCAGGGTGCCGTATTTCTGATAGCCGATTCGTAGCGTCTCGGCCTGGGCTTGAGTAAAGGCGCCGAAGGTGACAGCCGCAGCAAACAGAGCGACCAGACCACGACGCAAAATGACAGGGCGCATGGCGCTCTCCTTTTTGCAGTTGGGTTTTGGCTGCACCTGCTTGCCCGTTGGCGGGCGAGTAAGGCCAGTACTTCAATTTTCGGTGGGGCTAATGTTCAGTGGAGTTCATATGCTCCAGCGAGCACTCAACAAACGTTCATTCAACAGGTTCGGATCGAGCGGCTTGGGCCGTCGTGCCATGGCGCTGAGAAACAGCTCCAGCGATTCGTTCAGGCGTTGCTCCAGCTCCGGCGCCAACTGCGCCAGGGCGCTGCCTTCGCCGTAAGCGATCTGGCTGTCGACGGCGAAAATCCCGTGGAGCATTTCCTGGGCTTTCAACGCTGACAGCACCGGCTTGAGCGCGTAGTCCACCGCCAGCATGTGGGCGATGCTGCCGCCGGTTGCCATCGGCAACACCACCTTGTGGCTCAGGGCGCGTTCGGGCAGCAGATCCAGCACGGTTTTCAATGCGCCGGAGAACGAAGCCTTGTACACCGGCGTAGCGATCAGCAGGCCATCGGCGTTTTCAATCTGTTGCAGCAGGTCAATGACCTTCGGGCTGTCGAAGCGTGCATGCAGCAAGTCTTCGGCCGGGAAGTCCCGTACCTGATAACTCACCACCTCCACGCCTTGTTCTTGCAACCAACTCTTGGAGCGGTCCAGCAGCACCCCGGAACGGGAGCGTTGACTGGGACTGCCTCCGAGTGAGACGACCAACATTCAGACGATTCCTTGAGCGGTGTTGGCGATTCGCGGTTTGCGATCTCGCTTCGATGGAGTGACCTTAACAGCTGATTTATATATCCATAAATCATATTTATTCATTTGGTTATGTATTTTAGAGATATACGAATCGACTTCATTCGGGCAAAAAAAAGGCCGTCGAAACGGCCTGAAATCCCCTGCTTAGAGAACATCCGAACACATACCTGTAGGAGCTGGCTTGCCAGCGATGGCTGGTGAATCTGATACACCGCGTTGTATCTATCGCCGGCAAGCCGGCTCCTACAAAAAAGGATCAGCGATTGGGCTGCGGCGTCAGGCGCAGGTAAGGCTTGACGGCACGATAGCCCTTGGGAAAACGCTGTTTGATTTCCTCTTCATCCTTGAGCGACGGCACGATCACCACTTCATCACCGTCCTGCCAGTTGGCCGGCGTGGCCACCTTGTAGTTGTCGGTGAGTTGCAGCGAGTCGATCACCCGCAGGATTTCATTGAAATTGCGCCCGGTGCTCGCCGGGTAGGTAATCGTCAACCGAACCTTTTTGTTCGGGTCGATCACGAACAGCGAACGCACGGTCAGGGTGTCGTTGGCGTTGGGATGGATCAGGTCGTAGAGGTCCGAGACTTTGCGGTCGGCGTCATCCAGGATCGGAAAGTTGACCACAGTACTCTGCGTCTCGTTGATGTCCTCGATCCATCTGTGATGCGACTCCACAGGGTCCACGGACAGTGCGATAGCCTTGACACCGCGCGCCGCGAACTCATCCTTGAGCCTGGCGGTGAAACCCAGTTCGGTGGTGCATACCGGCGTGAAATCCGCCGGATGGGAAAACAGCACGCCCCAGCTATCGCCCAGCCACTGATGGAAACGGATGATGCCGGCGCTGGAGTTCTGTTCGAAATCGGGGGCGATATCGCCAAGTCTGAGACCCATGGTGCTGCTCCTTGTGAGTGCTTGATGGGTTCAACTGTGCCTGTGTTTTTTATCTATTAAAAAGAATAAATATCGATTTATTTAGATCATTAAGAAATATTAAAGATCTGTTCACTGGACGTGCACGCACAACCCGCCGAACATCGGCCGCGAGGTTCGAGAAGGCCTTGAGTTGCTGCAAAGAGGGAACTCAGGACGGGATTACGGGGGTGAACCCGTCCTGAACATGTAAAAGCCCCGCCCGGTATTGCACCGGGCGGGGCTTTTTTGTCTCGGTTACGCGAACGCTATTACAACAGCGGGATCGAGTAGCTGACGATCAGACGGTTTTCGTCCTGCGAACGGGTGTTCGGCAGGTCGGTGCGCCAGGTAGCGTTTTTCCACGCCAGGCCCAGGTTCTTCAACGGACCTTCCTGCACCACGTAGGCAACACTCAGGTCACGCTCCCACTCGGAAGCACCATTGGCCGCCTGGCCACCCTTGGCGTTGACGGTATCGATGCTGTCGCCGTGCAAGTACACCAGACCCGCGGTCAAGCCAGGCACACCGACCTTGGCGAAGTCGAACGAGTAACGTGCTTGCCAGGTTTTCTCGCCGGCACGGCCGAACTTCTGGATTTGCGAATCGGTGATGGTGTAGTTCGACGAACCGTCACCCTGGTTCAGCCAAGGGAAGTCACTGCTGCCGTTGCTGACCTGGTAACCGCCACCGAAGGTATGACCGGCAACCGAATACAGGAACAGGCCGCTGTACAGGTTGTTGTCGACCTTGCCTTTACCGTTTGGCGCGTTGTAGTTGCCAGTGGTGAAGTACAGCGGGTCGTGACCGTTGGCACCATCATCAGAGCTGTTGAAATAGCGGAAATCCGACTTCAACACGCCTGGGCCGATTGCCCAGTTGTGGACCAGACCCAGGAAGTGCTGCTTGTAGAACTCTTCCAGCTTGCCGTAGTAGTACTGAGCCGTCAGGTCCTTGGTGATCTTGTAGTCGCCACCGGCATAGATGAACTTGTTGCTGTCGCGGAACTTGGTACCGCGAGTGTTCGCACCGGAAATCGACATCTGCTCATTGTTGCTGGAGTTACGGCCTTTAACGGCTTCGATCTGACCGGCGACCAGCGACAGGTCCTTGATCTCGGCGGAAGTGATCTGGCCACCCTGCCAGGTTTGCGGCAGCAGACGACCATCGTTGGTCACGATCACCGGGTTTTTCGGCTGCAGGGTACCCAGCTTCAATTCAGTCTGGGAAACCTTGGCTTTGGCGGTCAGGCCCAGGCTGGAGAAATCATCTACCGCCTCGCCATTGGATTTACTCGGGAAAACCGTGCCGCCGTAAGAAGTCGCCGTGGCGCCGTTGGTACCGCCGCCCGAATCCAGCTTGACGCCCAACAGGCCGATCGCATCGATACCGAAACCGACGGTGCCCTGGGTGTAACCGGAAATGAAACGCAGGTCGAAGCCTTGGCCCCACTCTTCGTTTTTGTTGGGACCGGTACCGTCGCGGTTGTCGGTGTTGATGTAGAAGTTACGCAGCCCCAGTGTTGCCTTGCTGTCTTCGATGAAACCCGCGGCGTTTGCCTGCTGGGCCAATACCCCGACGGCCACAGCCATGGCCAAGGTGGACTTGTTCATGTTTCGCTCCTCTCGTTTCTAGTTCTGATGCTCCTGGTCCCGAATCGATTGCCCGGGATCCTGAATGCATAAATTCGCGGCAAACCGTCTAAGCCGGTCGTTTGGCGGGCCGCAGGATACATGGCCTTAAAGCCAAAAAGAATTTCTTTGGTTTTTTTAATATCACTGTGGAATATGACTTCCCACGGCAGATCCGAGGTATCGGCGGCAGGGCCGATTCCTGAAACTGATCAATTGTCGAGGGACGAAGCTGCCAAATCCGAGTTCAGGGATGAGTGTCGGACAGGCGCACTTTAGTGTGCGGATTAAAAAACCAAAAAGAATAAAAAAGAAATAACATCTTTGTTTTTGGAATATAAAGCTCGACACGAAAAAAAGCCCCGCCAACCGACGGGGCTTTTTCTTGCGGCTATTACATGAAGCTGTAGGTGTAGTTGAAGATCAGACGGGTCTGGTCTTGATCAAGGGTGCTGGTGTTGCCACGGTAGGTACCGTGACGCAGCGTCGTACCAAACCCTTTCAGTGCACCGGTTTGAATCACGTAGTCCACACGCGCGTCAGTCTCGTGCTCGCTCAGGTCTTTACCCACACCGCTGGTAGCCTTGATGTCCTGGCCATTCAAGTAACCAATCGAAGCTTTCAACCCCGGTACACCCAGGGAGGCGAAGTCATAGGAGTACTGACCGAAGGTGGTGTTTTCACCGGCACGGATAAAGCTGCCCACCGTGGCATCGGTAAACGAGTAGAAGCTGGCGCCGCCGGCACCTTCTTGACGACCCTGATCATCAATAAGGCTGCCCTGGTTCAAGAACACAAAGCCGCCGTCATCGTTGACGCGCTGATGCCCGAGCAGGAACGCGTGGCCACCCAGGGTATAGGTGAACATGGCGCTCCAGGTCTTGTTATCGACCACGCCCCTTTCTTTGGCAAAGCCATTGTTGTTGTTGAATTGATAGCCGGCGTCGCCGTTCTTGCCGTCGGAGCTGCTGTCGAAATAACGGATATCGGTCTTGAACGACTGATTGGCCGCGATCGGGTAGACGTGCACCAGGCCGAGGAAGTTCTGCTTGTAGAAGTCTTCCAGGTTCGCATAGTAGTACTGCAGCGTGAGGTCTTTGGTGACCTTCCAGTCAGCACCGCCGTAGAGGAACTTGTTGCTGTCCTTAGTAGCGCCAGCCACAGACAGGCCAGTGGAGTTCGAGGAGGCGCGACCCGACGCATGCTCCAGTTGACCAAAGTTAAAGGTCACGTTGTCGATTTCTTTGGAGGAGATGGTGCCACCTTCAAAGGTCTGCGGCAGCACACGACTGTCGTTCGCGATCAGGATCGGCAGGTTAGGTGCCAGAGCGCCACCCAGGTGGGCTTCGGTCTTCGAGAAGCGAGCCTTGACGTTGCCATCCAGACGGCTCCATTCGTCGGCCGCCTTATCGCCGTCGCTAGGGAAGAACGAGTTGGCGTTACCGGTTGGGTGATGCCCCTTGCCGCCATCCAGGTGGATACCCATCACAGCTTGGGCGTCGATACCAAAACCTACCGTACCCTGGGTGAAACCGGACAGGTAGTCGAACTTGAGACCCTCAGCGGTTTCGCGCTGACGGTTGGCAGGAAGATCGTTAGCAGGAGAACTCAGACTTGAACGCACATCGGCGTCGTAATACATGGTGCGGGAACTGATGGAAGCCTTGCTGTCTTCCAGGAAACCTGCGGCGCCTGCCTGCTGCGCAACTACCCCTACGGCCACGGCCAAAGCCAAGGTGGACTTGTTCATTGTGAAGCTCCTCTCGATTCTAATTCTTGTATTCCTGGTCTCGAGTCGACGCCCGAAATCCTAAGATGCGCGATTAGCGCCAGACCGTGACCCATAAGTCAATCGTAACTATATGTGTCTACGACCATAGTCTAACCCCCGTTTTTTTGGTCCCTGCTGGGTCATGAATTCGTCATGAACCTGAAAAGAATTACCCGATTCTTTTCTAATACCGTTTAGGAATTTAGCTCCCCGATCGCCATTCACCCCAGAATAGAGGGTTTGGACCATAAGCTAATTCCTAATCGGTATTTATTTTTACTTTTTTAGATCGTTTAGTTTTCGACGCAATTCGGAAACAATTTCTTTACCGAAAGGCGGCCCCATGACGATCAAACGCGCACTATCCGGATCAATTGTTACAGTTTGTGTATCGCTCGCATTTTCCTTCACCGCTCAGGCGGCGAACCTCACCGTCGGTTATCAAACCGGAATCGACCCCAGCAAAGTCCCCCAGGCCGATGGTCTTTATGAAAAAACCATCGGCCAGCCCATCGACTGGCGGCGCTTCAACAGCGGCCCGGAAGTGGTCACGGCGATTGCCTCGGGCGATGTGCAAATCGGCAATCTCGGCTCCAGTCCGCTGGCCGCTGCCGCCTCACGCAACCTGCCGATTGTCGCGTTCATCGTCTCGGCCCAGATCAATGCCGCCGAAGCGCTGGTGGTGCGTAACGGCAGCGGCATCGAAAAACCGCAAGATCTGATCGGAAAGACCATCGCCACGCCTTTCGTTTCAACCTCCCACTACAGCCTGCTCGGTGCGCTGAAGCACTGGGGCCTGGACAGTTCGAAAGTCAAAGTGGTGAACCTGCAGCCAGCAGAAATCGCCGCCGCCTGGAAGCGCGGCGATATTGACGGCGCATTTGTCTGGTCGCCCGCACTGGGGGAAATCCGCAAGACTGGCAAGACCCTGACCGACGCTGCGCAAGTCGGCCAATGGGGCGCGCCAACCTTTGAGGTCTGGGTAGCGCGCAAGGATTACGCAGAGAAGCACCCAGAGGTGGTGGCCAAATTCGCCAAGGTCACCCTGGATTCGTTCGCCGACTATGCCGCCCATAAGGACCAATGGACCGTTGATTCGGTGCCCGTCCAGAAAATCGCCAAACTGACCGGTGCCAACGCCGCCGACGTGCCGGAGTTACTGGCCGGTTCCGCATTCCCCGATGCCAAGGCGCAACAGGGCAGCGCGCTGCTGGACGGCGGCACGGCCAAGGCCATTGGCGAGACGGCGAAATTCCTGAAGGAGCAAGGGAAGGTAGAGGCGGTGCTGCCGGACTATTCGCCGTATGTCAGCGCGAAGTTTGTCCAGGAGTAACACAAGGTTCCTGTAGGAGCTGCCGCAGGCTGCGATCTTTTGATCTTGAAAAGCAAAATCAAAAGATCGCAGCCTGCGGCAGCTCCTACAACCTCAAAGGGCTTTTTCGAAGATCTTCGAATTACGCTGATAGTTGTAAAGCGACGCTCGCGCCGACGGCAGCCGGTCGACGCTGCTGGGTTCGAAACCACGCTCGCGGAACCAGTGCGCGGTGCGGGTGGTGAGGACGAACAAGGTTTTCAGTCCCTGAGCCCGCGCGCGGGTTTCAATACGCTCCAGCAGCTCATCACCGCGACCGCCATGGCGGTACTCCGGATTCACTGCCAGACACGCGAGTTCACCCGCGTCCGAATCGGCGATCTGATACAGCGCCGCACAGGCGATGATCATGCCTTCGCGTTCAACCACACTGAACTGCTCGATTTCGCGCTCCAGCACCTCGCGGGAGCGGCGCACCAGGATGCCCTGCTCTTCCAGCGGACTGATCAAATCCAGCAAACCACCGACGTCTTCAATGGCCGCTTCGCGTACCACTTCGAACTGTTCCTGGGCCACAAGGGTGCCGCCACCGTCGCGAGTGAACAGCTCGGTCAGCAACGCACCGTCTTCGGCGTAACTGACGATATGGCTACGGGCCACGCCGCCACGGCAAGCTTCGGCCGCGGCATCGAGCAACTCTGCCTGATAGTTATTGCCCAGGCGTTGCAGATGCGCCGGCACTTGCTGTGGACGCAGCTCGCGCACCAGCCGCCCGTGTTCGTCGATCAGGCCCAGGTCGGCGCCGAACAGCAGCAGCTTGTCCGCACCCAGGTCGATGGCCGCGCGGGTGGCGACGTCTTCGCAAGCCAGGTTGAAAATCTCCCCGGTCGGCGAATAGC
The DNA here is from genome assembly GCF_002934665.1 of Pseudomonas laurylsulfatiphila. Taxonomy (GTDB): domain Bacteria; phylum Pseudomonadota; class Gammaproteobacteria; order Pseudomonadales; family Pseudomonadaceae; genus Aquipseudomonas; species Aquipseudomonas laurylsulfatiphila. The sequence goes on from NZ_NIRS01000005.1 coordinate 363,653, forward strand.
CCAGCGGCGACAGCAGCACGATGGAGCGCTCGTCCAGCAGACGGTTGATGCCCTTGCGGTCGACCCGGCGCACTTCGCCGGTGTGGTGATAGTCGACGCCTTCAAGCACGCCGATCGGTCGAGCCGTCACCAGGTTGCCGCTGGCCACCCGCAGGCGCGAGCCCTGCATGGGCGACGAAGCCATGTCCATCGACAGGCGAGCCTCAATGGCAATGCGCAACTGGCCGACCGCGTCGATCACGCACTCCAGGGTCGCGGCATCGGTGATACGCATGCCGTGATGGTAATGCGGGGTCAGGCCACGGGCCGCGAGGCGCGCTTCGATTTGCGGCCGGGAGCCGTGGACCAGCACCAGGCGCACGCCCAGGCTGTGCAACAGCACCAGGTCGTGGACGATATTGCCGAAATTCGGGTGTTCAACGCCGTCGCCGGGCAGCATGACGACAAAGGTGCAATCGCGGTGGGCGTTGATGTAAGGCGAAGCGTGACGAAGCCAATTGACGTATTCGGGCATGAACCTGGGCCTGTAATAAATAGCAGCCAAAAAAAGGGCGAAACTGAAAACGCACAGCGGGCTGATGGTTATCGTCGGAACAGGCTTGGCGACACGCGCGCTCTCCTCATGAATACGGGTTTGGAAACTGGCAATTTAATCGCGTCCCCTGTAGGAGCTGCCGAAGGCTGCGATCTTTTGATCTTTGGTTTTAGAATCAAGATCAAAAGATCGCAGCCTTCGGCAGCTCCTACAAGTGTTGCGTTCAAGTGGTTGGCACCGCAGTTTTGGCCGGCGTCAGGCAATAGTGTTCGATCAGCTGCCTTAATAGATGCACCGTAGGCTGCAAACGTGACATTTCGAGGTATTCCCCCGGCTGGTGAGCACAGGCGATATCACCCGGGCCAAGCACCAGCGTTTCACAGCCAAGGCGCTGAAGATAAGGTGCTTCGGTGCCGAATGCCACTGCTTCGGCGCTGTGACCGGTGAGCTTTTCGGCAAGGCGCACCAGCTCGGCGTCCTCGGCCTGTTCGAACGACGGCACGTCGGGGAACAACGGCGCGTAATCGATCTTGACCTGATGCCGCTCGGCAACCGGCTTGAGCTTCTGCAGGATCTCGGCACGCAGGACCTTGGGGTCCATGCCGGGCAACGGTCGCAAATCGAATTCCAGCGAACACTGACCGCAGATGCGATTGGGATTGTCGCCGCCATGGATGCAGCCGAAGTTCATCGTTGGCATCGGCACGCCAAACTGTGGATTGCGGAATTCGCGCTGCCATAACAAGCGCAGGCCACGCAGTTCGCCGATGGCATCGTGCATGGCCTCCAGGGCGCTGTGGCCCAGGCGCGGGTCGGAAGAGTGACCGCTCTGCCCGAGGATGTCGATGCGCTCCATCATGATGCCTTTGTGCATGCGGATCGGCTTGAGCCCGGTCGGCTCGCCGATCACCGCCGCCCGCCCCAGCGGCCGCCCCGCTTCGGCCAGCGCACGGGCACCGGACATCGAGCTTTCTTCATCGCAGGTGGCGAGAATCAACAACGGCTGTTTGAACGGCTGATCGAGCAGCGGTATGACCGCTTCGATCGCCAGGGCGAAAAACCCCTTCATGTCGCAACTGCCCAGGCCGACCCAACGACCGTCGACTTCCGTCAGCTTCAGCGGGTCGGTTTGCCACAGCGCACCGTCGAACGGCACGGTGTCGCTGTGCCCTGCCAGCACCAGGCCGCCGGGGCCGGAACCGAAACTGGCCAGCAGGTTGAACTTGCCGGGGTTGACCTGCTGGATCTCGCAGGTAAAACCCAGCTCACCGAGCCACGTCGCCAGCAGATCGATGACCGGGCGGTTGCTTTGATCGAGTCTGGGCTGGGTACAACTGACGGACGGCGCGGCGATCAGCGCCGCGAACTGTTCTTTCATCGACGGCAATGGCATCGCTGACTCCCGGCACCCGAATTGAGGTTCATCATAGAACCAACCGATGACAGGAATAAACCGTCTCGGCGCGTACTAACCTTGAGTCCTGTACACTGCACGACCTTGGCAGCCACACATTCCCCCGGCTGCGCTCCCGATCCTGGATTTTCCGGCCATGCAGAAAGAAACCGAAATCAAACTCCGCGTCAGCCGCGAAACCCTCGCCGCCCTGCGCGAGCACCCCTTACTGAAAAAACGCAACAAAAGTGGCTGGGAACGCCGTGAGTTGATGAATCAATACTTCGACACCCCAGAGCGCGATCTGGCCCAGGCCAAAGTCGCCCTGCGCCTGCGCAAGGATGGCGAAGAAGTGATCCAGACCCTCAAGACCCGCGGCCAGAGCGTCGCCGGCCTGTCGGTGCGTAACGAGTACGACTGGAACCTGCCCAAAGCCAAGCTCGACCTGAAGAAGCTCGACGGCGAATGCTGGCCCGAGGAACTGGCCACACTGGACAAGAAAACCCTGAAGCCGATCTTCACCACCGACTTCGTCCGCGAACGCGCGGAAATCGCCTGGGGCCGCGGCAAGACCAAAGTGGTCATCGAAGCCGCCCTGGACCTCGGCCACGTAGTGGTCGGCAAGCAGAAAGAAGAAATCTGCGAGCTGGAGCTGGAGCTGCGTGAAGGCGAACCGGCCGCATTGCTGGAGCTGGCCGCCGAGCTGGCCGAGAAACTGGCGCTGATGCCATGCGATATCAGCAAGGCCGAGCGCGGATATCGCCTGTACGACGCCCACAGCTACTCATTGAGCCTGCCGGCGCCGCAGATCACGGCCGAAACGCCGCTGGACGACGCGTTCGCCGCACTAAGCTGGCACTTGCTCGGCAGCAGCCAGCGCCTGGCCGAGCAGTATCGCTTCAACGGTCACTGGCGCCTGTTGCAGGACTGGGTCGAGTGCCTGGCCGAAATGCGCGCGCTGATCAGCAGCCTTGGTCAAGCCGCACCCCGTCAGTCAACTCACGATCTGCGCATCGCCCTTGATGCCTTGCTGGAAGACTGGCGCCCGCTGGTCCAGGCCGGCCTGGACGATGAAGACGTGCGCAAAGCCGCACCCGAGCAGTTCCTTGAAGAACTCGAAGACCCGCGCTGGGGCCTGTTCTCACTGACTACCTCACGCTGGCTGCTGGCCCGCACCTGGGCTGCCGACCGCAACACCCGTGGCAATCGCCAAGGCGCTGCGCAACTGGGCAGCTGGTTGCCACGCCTGCTGGGCGAAGAAGCCAACTCGCTGCAATTGCAACGCTATCAGCAACAACCGGAAGACCTGGCCGAGCAACTGCCGCGCATCGAACGCATCCAGGTCTGGCTGCACCATGCGCGTAACGTGCTGGAGATCCCGGAAATGGATCGCCTGTACGGCGAGCTGAACAAACTGGCGCAACTGGCCAACGAGTCGATCACCGACGAAGTCCTGGATGCGCGCAAGCAGCAGGCGATTGCGGTGTATCAGAACCGTGCCTGGAAGATGTTGCTGCGTCTGTAATACCGCTATCGCTGGCAAGCCAGCTCCTACACCGAAAACCTGTAGGAGCTGGCTTGCCGGCGATGTGGCCCGCACAATCACCACAAAACCCTAAACCGGCAAACTTGTCGTGGACTTGATCTCCGACAACGCCACGATCGAGTTGACCTCCTGAATCCCCGGCACCATCGACAGCTTCTCGAAGAAGAAGCGCTCGTACGCCTCGATGTCCGCCGTGACAATCCGCAGCAGAAAATCCACCGCCCCCATCAGCACATAACACTCCAGCACCTCCGGAAAGCCGCGAATCGCCTCGGTGAACTCGGTGAAGTTCGAACGCCCGTGGGCATTGAGTTTCACCTCCGCGAAGATCTGCGTGTTCAGGCCGATTTTCTTGCGGTCGAGCAAGGTCACCTGGCCGCGAATGATGCCCTCCTCCTTCATCCGCTGGATCCGCCGCCAGCAGGGCGATTGCGAGAGCCCCACCTGCTCGGCGATCTGCGCGCTGGAGAGCGAAGCGTCCTCTTGCAGCAAGGCGAGGATCTTGCGGTCGTAGCTGTCCAGTACGCTCTGCATAAAAAAACCTTTGATCTCTCAATATGTGAATTGATTAAGTCTGTATTCCTGCCATTTGGCCAATCATAGAGAAGAAATACCCGGTACAGGATGTAAATATTTCTCCAGTAATTCTGGAGCCTGACCATGCCGTATCTCGAAGCCGTGAACACCCCACCTGCCCGCGCCGATGTCTGGAACATCAGCAATGCCCATTGCCGAGTTCGCTATCAAATACTGGCCGAGGCCGAACCGGACCTGCTGTGTCGCGCCCTCAATCTGTTTGCCTTGCAATTGCTCACGCCGGAACAGGTCAACGTGCAGCGCCAGGACGACTGGCTGACCATCGAGATCGTCATCGACGGTTTGAGCTGGCACCGCGCGCAAGTGATAGCGGAAAAACTTCGTAACCTGATCTGCGTCTGCTCGGTAGAGCTGCAAGCAGCTGACTCTGCCTGGGCCGAAACGGTACAGGCGGCGGGCTGAAAAACGCCGAAACGGCTTCGTCGGGTAGTGGCCCAGCGGTCAGCCGGGCCACGGCTATCCTTTGCGCACTGTCGTTCAAAAGGAGCCCGCATGTCCGTTCAACTCGCCTTTCAGGACCGCTGGCTGGATCTCAATGATGTGCTGCGCGAACTGGTCGCGCAGGGCTTTATCAGCCAGGATTCGGCCGAACACGCGCTCAATGCCCGCCGCCGCAACGCCGCCCATGGCCAAATGCATCCGCTGGAGTTCATCGCCAGCCAACAGTTGGGCGACCTCAGCCGCCCCGGCAAACTGCTGGACCTGGAAAGCCTGACCCTGTGGCTGTCCCGGCAGGCCGGACAGCCTTATCTGCGCATCGATCCGTTGAAAATCAACGTCGCGGCCGTGACCCCGCTGATGTCCTATGCCTTCGCCCAGCGCCACAAGATCCTCGCGGTAGCGATCGACCGTGATGCGGTGACCGTGGCCAGCGCCCAGCCTTATGTCAGCGGCTGGGAGGCGGACCTGACCCACGTGCTCAAATTGCCGATCAAGCGCGTGGTGGCCAACCCGGTGGACATCCAGCGCTTCAGCGTCGAATTTTTCCGTCTGGCCAAATCGGTCACCGGGGCCAACAGCGCCGACCCGCACGTCAGCACCCTCGGCAATTTCGAACAGTTGCTCAACCTCGGCGCCAGCGACCAGGAGCCGGACGCCAACGACGCACACATCGTCAACATCGTCGACTGGCTGTTCCAGTACGCGTTCCAGCAACGCGCCAGCGACATCCACATCGAGCCCCGTCGCGAGCAAGGCACGGTACGCTTTCGCATCGACGGCGTGTTGCACAACGTCTATCAATTCCCGCCCCAGGTCACCATGGCCATCGTCAGTCGCCTGAAAACCCTGGGGCGCATGAACGTCGCGGAGAAACGCAAACCCCAGGACGGCCGGGTGAAAACCAAGACCCCGGACGGCGGCGAAGTTGAACTGCGCTTGTCGACACTGCCCACCGCGTTCGGCGAAAAAATGGTCATGCGGATCTTCGACCCGGACGTCCTGCTCAAGGACTTCGACCAGCTCGGTTTCTCCACCGACGACCTGCGCCGCTGGCAGGACATGACCCGCCAGCCCCACGGCATCATCCTCGTCACCGGGCCGACGGGGTCGGGCAAGACCACCACCCTGTACACCACCCTGAAAAAACTGGCGACGCCGGAGGTCAACCTCTGCACCATCGAAGACCCGATTGAAATGGTCGAGCCAGCCTTCAACCAGATGCAGGTCCAGCACAACATCGACCTGACCTTCGCCGCCGGCGTGCGTGCGCTGATGCGACAAGACCCGGACATCATCATGATCGGCGAGATCCGCGACCTCGAGACCGCGGAGATGGCGATCCAGGCGGCGCTCACCGGGCACCTGGTGCTGTCGACCCTGCACACCAACGATGCGCCCGGTGCCATCAGCCGCCTGCTGGAACTCGGCGTGCCGCATTACCTGATCAAGGCCACAGTGCTTGGCGTCATGGCCCAGCGACTGGTGCGAACCCTGTGCCCGCACTGCAAGGCGCCACTGGCGCTGGGCGAAGACGATTGGCAAACCCTGACCCGCCCCTGGCAGGCCCCGCTGCCAGGCAATGCCCAACGAGCCATCGGTTGCGTGGAATGCCGCGACACCGGTTATCGCGGCCGTGCCGGGGTCTACGAAATCATGCAACTCAGCGATGGCATCAAGGCGTTGATCAGTCCTGATACCGATCTGCTGGCCGTGCGACGCCAGGCATTCAAGGAAGGCATGCGCAGCCTGCGGCTGTCAGGGGCGCAAAAGGTCGCCGCCGGGCTGACGACCATCGAGGAGGTGCTGCGCGTGACGCCTCAGAGCGAGCAGAACTGAGCCCTGCTGTTCTTATCCGCCATCGGCACCGCTACACTCCAGCGATTGCAACTCCACAGATCCACACATCAACAAGGAATCGTTATGCAGATCGGTAGTGTGCTTTTGCTTTTTGTCGGCCTGGTGGTCGCCATTCTGTTCATGGGCTTCAAGGTCGTGCCCCAGGGCTTTGAATGGACCGTCGAGCGTTTCGGGCGTTACACCAATACGCTCAAACCGGGGCTGAACATCATCATTCCGGTCATGGACCGCATCGGTCGCAAGATGAATGTGATGGAAAGCGTGCTGGACATTCCGCCACAGGAAGTCATCACCGCCGACAACGCCACGGTACAAATCGACGCGGTGTGCTTCTTCCAGGTGGTCAACACGGCCCAGGCCGCCTACGAAGTCAACAACCTCGAGCACGCTATCCGCAACCTGTTGCAAACTAACATCCGCACGGTGCTCGGCTCGATGGAACTCGACGCCATGCTCAGCCAGCGCGACGGCATCAACGAAAAACTGCTGCGCACCGTCGATGAAGCGACCGCGCCATGGGGCATCAAGATCACCCGGATCGAGATCAAGGACATCAGCCCACCCGCCGACCTGATGGCGGCGATGAGTGGGCAGATGAAAGCCGAACGGATCAAGCGTGCACAGATCCTCGAAGCCGAAGGCCTGCGTGCCGCAGCGATCCTGACCGCCGAAGGCAAGAAGCAGGCGCAGATCCTCGAAGCCGAAGGCAGCCGGCAGGCCGCCTTCCTGGAGTCCGAAGCCCGGGAGCGGCAAGCCGAGGCGGAAGCCCAGGCGACCAAAGTGGTGTCCGAAGCCATCGCCAGTGGCAACGTGCAAGCGGTCAATTACTTCGTGGCGCAGAAGTACATCGATGCGCTGGGCAAGCTGGCTTCGGCCAACAACAGCAAAGTGATCCTGATGCCGCTGGAGGCCAGTTCGATGATCGGCGCGGTGGGCGGCATCGGCGAAATCGTCAAAGCCACTTTCGACAACAAGAAAGCCTGAGGCCCGCCATGTGGGCATTTTTGCAGCATCTTTCGTTCTGGGACTGGTTGGCGCTGGGCACGGTGCTGTTGATTCTTGAAGTGTTCGGTGCCGGCGGCTACCTGTTGTGGATCGGTATGGCCGCGGCTGCCGTGGGCGTTCTGACCTTCCTCCTGCCGGGCCTGTCGTGGGAATGGCAGTTCCTGTTGTTCGGCCTGCTGTCGATCGCCACCGCGTTGTACTGGTGGCGGCGTCAGCGCACGGCGACCCGTCCAAGCGATCAGCCGCACCTGAACCTGCGTGGCCAGGAGCTGATTGGCAAGACCTTCGTGGTGCATGAAGCGATTGTCGACGGTCGCGGCAAAATCAAGGTGGCCGACGGCGTGTGGATGGCCCGCGGGCCGGACGCTGCCATTGGCAGCCGCGTGCGGGTGGTCGGCCAGCAAGGCGCGATCCTGCTGGTCGAAACGGCGGAATAGGCAGCCACGGAACTCGATTGGGGGTTGGCAATCCAACCGCGTAGTCAACCCAGTGGAGTCACCCTGTCATGCGTTTCAAACTTGCTGTCGCTACCGTCGCGCTGTTGTCCCTGCCTGTCGGTTCGGCGATGGCCGATACTTTTTGGCGTAACGTTCTTACGTCCGGTGCAACCACCGGTTCGAGCTATCTGACATCCAAGGATCACAAGCTGGTCGTCGCGGCCCAGGACGATGCCAGCAGCTTCGTCGCCAGTGACGGCAGCATCCGCGGCCCGTACCTGGAAGCAGCCATGCAGAAAGTCCGTGCCGACAACCCGGGGCTGCAAGCCACGGACATGGAACTGGCGAATGCGATCCTGGCGAAGAATGCCGTGGTTTCGGAGTAACAGTCGAGAACAGCAAAATGCCGCTCACTTGAGCGGCATTTTTTTGCCCGACGAACAGAAATCCCATGTTCACTGATGCCCCTGTGGGAGCGAGCCTGCTCGCGATAGCGGTGGATCAGTAAAAACTTCATTGACTGTCACACCGCATTCGCGAGCAGGCTCGCTCCCACAGGGGTTATGTATTGCCTGGGAGGTCAACGGTAGTCGTCGACCGGCACACACGCACAAAACAGGTTCCGATCCCCATACACATTGTCCACCCGGTTCACCACCGGCCAGTATTTGTGAGCCTTGGTATGCGCGTCCGGCGTGACGGCTTGCTCGATGCTGTACGGCCGCTCCCACACGCCGGTGATATCGGCCAGCGTATGCGGCGCACCTTTCAACGGGTTTTCCTCAGCCGGCCAGTTACCGTTCTGCACCTCGTTGATTTCTGCGCGGATGCTCAGCATTGCGCCGATAAACCTGTCCAGCTCCGCTTTCGATTCACTTTCGGTCGGTTCGACCATCAGCGTCCCCGGCACCGGGAACGACATGGTCGGGGCATGGAAGCCGTAGTCCATCAGGCGTTTGGCGACGTCCTCTTCAGTGATGCCGGTCAACACCTTGAGCGGTCGCAGGTCGAGGATGCATTCGTGGGCCACCCGTTCGTTGCGTCCGGTGTACAGCACCGGAAAGGCACCGGACAAATGCCGCGCCAGGTAATTCGCAGCCAGGATCGCCACTTCGCTGGCGTCCGCCAGTTGCGGCCCCATCATGGCGATGTACATCCAGCTGATCGGCAGAATGCTTGCGCTGCCCCAGGGCGCCGCGCTGACGGCGCCATTTTGCGGCTGCGGCCCGTCGATCGGAACCACCGGATGGTTGGCCACGAACGGCGCCAGATGTGCCCTAACACCAATCGGCCCCATGCCCGGACCGCCGCCACCATGGGGAATGCAGAAAGTCTTGTGCAGGTTCATGTGCGAGACATCGGCGCCAATATCCGCCGGCCGCGCCAGCCCGACCTGGGCGTTGAGGTTGGCGCCATCCATGTACACCTGTCCGCCGTGATGGTGGATCACTTCACAGATTTCGCTGATGCCTTCTTCATACACGCCATGGGTCGAAGGATAGGTCGCCATCAGGCAGGCGAGTTTCTCGGCGGCCTGCGCGGCTTTTTCCTTGAGGTCATCCAGGTCTACGTTGCCGGCCTCGTCACACTCGACGATCACCACGCGCATCCCGGCCATTTGCGCCGACGCGGGATTGGTGCCGTGCGCCGACGAAGGAATCAGGCAAATATCGCGGCCGCCCTGTTGCCGGCTCTCATGGTATTTGCGGATCGCCAGCAGCCCGGCGTATTCGCCTTGGGCACCGGAGTTGGGCTGCATGCAGATGGCATCGAAACCGGTGATCGCGCACAACCAGCGCTCCAGTTCCTCGATCATCAGCCCGTACCCGGCGGCCTGCTCCTTCGGCACGAACGGGTGCAGATTGGCGAACTGCGGCCAGGTGATCGGGATCATCTCGCTGGTGGCGTTGAGCTTCATGGTGCAGGAGCCCAGCGGGATCATCGATTGATTGAGCGCCAGGTCCTTGTTTTCCAGTTGCTTGAGGTAGCGCAGCATCTCGGTTTCGCTGTGATGGGCGCTGAACACCGGATGACGCAGATAAGGTGAAGTTCGCAGCAACCCTTGGGGAATTCCACCAGGCAGGACTTCGGCATCCAGGTCCTCGATACTGAGCCCGTGATCGGCCCCGAGAAACACGTCGAACAGCTTCGCCACGGTGGTTTCGTCGCAGGCCTCGTCAAGGCTCAAGCCCAGTTGGCCGCGCCCGAGAATGCGCAGGTTGATCTGCGCGGCCCGGGCACTTTCGATGATCGCGGTCTGGGTTCCGCCGACCTCCAGCGTCAGGGTGTCGAAGAAGTGCCGGTTGACCCGGGTGATACCCTTGCGCTCGAGCCCGGCGGCCAGGATGCAGGTCAGCCGGTGAACCCGCTGGGCGATTCGCCTGAGCCCTTCCGGGCCGTGGTAGACCGCATAGAAACTGGCGATATTGGCCAGCAGCACCTGGGCCGTGCAGATGTTGGAGTTGGCCTTCTCCCGGCGGATATGTTGCTCGCGGGTTTGCAGGGCCATGCGCAGGGCGGTGTTGCCCCGTGCATCTTTCGAAACACCGATGATCCGCCCGGGAATCGCCCGTTTGTACTCATCGCGGCTGGCAAAAAAGGCCGCATGCGGCCCGCCGTAGCCCATGGGCACGCCAAATCGCTGGGACGAGCCGAACACTACATCGGCGCCCAGTTCACCCGGCGGGGTCAGCAGCAACAGGCTCAGCAAATCCGTGGCGACACAGGCCAGGGCCTGTTGCGCGTGCAGGTGATCGATCAATGGCTGCAGGTCGTGGATCTCGCCGTGGGTGTCAGGGTATTGCAGCAGCGCACCGAACACCTGGTGCTGCTTCAAGTTATCCACAGCATCGACGATCAGCTCGAAGCCGAAACCTTCGGCGCGGGTCTGCACCACGGAAATGGTTTGCGGGTGGCAGTTTTCGTCGACAAAGAACAGGTTGCTTTTGGACTTGGCGACCCGCTTGGCCAGGGCCATCGCTTCCGCCGCGGCGGTGGCCTCATCCAGCAGCGAGGCGTTGGCCAACTCCAGGCCGGTCAGGTCGATGGTCAATTGCTGGAAGTTCAGCAGCGCTTCGAGCCGCCCTTGGGCGATCTCCGGTTGATAGGGTGTGTATGCGGTGTACCAGCCGGGATTTTCCAGCACGTTACGTAGAATCACCGCCGGCGTGAGGGTACCGTGGTAGCCCATGCCGATCAGGCTGGTCCAGACCTGGTTCTGCTCGGCATAACCGCGCAGCTTGGCCAACGCAGCCTCTTCATCGAGCGCCGGGGGCAGGTCCAGCGCCCGGTTGAGGCGGATGCCCGGCGGCACCGTTTGCTCGATCAATTCGACCCGGCTGCCCAGGCCGAGGCTATCGAGCATCGCCTGTTGCTCGGCGGCATCGGGTCCTAGGTGGCGGCGCAGAAAGGCATTGGGGTCGTGTAACTGGCTCAGGGACGGCAACTGGGACATGACGGGCTCTCTCTTGACTGGCGCTCAGCGTCGATGCAACACGGTCAAACCAGCATAGCAGTCGATCTCCGCGTGGATGGCGTGGCGTCGTCGGCCAATCCGGCTCATCATGTCCGGCGCCTCTCTAATGTCCGCTGATCGGGTGAACGTATCCATGAGCCAACTGCCGTTCCTGCCGTTTTCCAAACCCACCATCGATGAAGCCACGATCGCCGCTGTCGGTGACGTATTGCGCTCGGGCTGGATTACCAGCGGCCCCAAGGTCCAGGCCTTCGAAGCGCAACTCTCGGAGTATTTTGGCGGGCGCCCGGTGCGCACCTTCAATTCCGGCACCTGCACCATGGAAATCGCCTTGCGTATTGCCGGGGTCGGGCCGGGCGATGAAGTGATCACCACGCCGATTTCCTGGGTGGCCACCGCCAACGTCATCCTGGAGGTCGGCGCCACCCCGGTGTTTGCCGACATCGACCCGGTGACGCGCAATATCGATCTGGATCAACTGGAAGCAGCGATCACTCCACGCACCAAGGCCATCATCCCGGTGTACCTCGCCGGATTGCCCGTGGACATGACGCGTCTGTACGCACTGGCGAAGAAGCACAGCCTGCGAATCGTCGAGGATGCGGCCCAGGCATTGGGCTCCAGCTGGAACGGCCAGCGCATTGGCTCGACCGGTGATTTCGTGTCCTTCAGTTTTCAGGCGAACAAAAACGTCACCTCCTCCGAAGGCGGTTGCCTGGTGCTGACTACGCCCGAAGAAGTGCGACTGGCAGAGAAATACCGGCTGCAGGGCGTTACCCGCAACGGCTTCGATGGCCTGGACGTCGACGTGCTGGGTGGCAAATTCAACATGACCGACGTCGCCGCAGCCATTGGCCTGGGGCAATTTGCTCATATCGAAGCCATCACCGCTCATCGCCGTGAGCTGGCCCAGCATTATTTCGCCTGCTTTGGCGAGGATTTCGAAGCGCAGTACGGAGCGCAACTGCCTCCGGCGGATTTCACCCACAGCAACTGGCATTTGTTCCAGCTGGTATTGCCGGAACGCACGGATGGCAAACCGGCACGGGCGACTTTCATGGAGCAGATGCAGGCTTTGGGTGTCGGGATCGGCTATCACTACCCGCCGATTCACCTGTTGAGTCTTTACCGCGAGCGCGGTTTCAAGGAGGGCATGTTCCCGGTCGCCGAGCGGGTCGGTCGGCTGATTGTCTCGCTGCCGATGTTCACCGCGATGAGCAAAGCCGATGTCGAGCGCTCGGTGGCGGCGGTGAAAGCAGTACTCAAGCCTTGATCCACCCTTGTAGGAGCCGGCTTGCCGGCGATGGCGATTTAGAGGACGCCATCGCCGGCAAGCCGGCTCCTACAGGGGCGAGCATTACTCGCCGATGGCGGCCTTGTAGCCGGCGGCATCCAGCAGTTTTTCCAGATCGGCGGTGTTGCTTGGCTTGAGCTTGAAGATCCACGCGCTGTACGGATCGGAGTTGAGCAGCTCAGGCTCAGCACTCAGCGCTTCGTTGACCGCGATCACTTCACCGGCAATCGGGGAGTAGATATCAGAAGCGGCTTTGACCGATTCAACGACACCCGACTGATCACCGGCAGCAAACACGTTGCCAACTTCGGTCAGTTCGACGAACACCACATCACCCAGCGCTTCCTGCGCGTGATCGCTGATGCCCACGGTGACGGTGCCATCGGCTTCCAGACGTGCCCATTCGTGACTTTCGGCAAAACGCAGGTCGGCAGGGATATTGCTCATGTTCTGTGTCCTCAGGAAATTGTCAGCGGTAGTTAACCGCTGGAAAAGATTAGATCAAGGTTTTGCCGTGGCGTACGAAGGTCGGTTTGACCACCCGGACCGGGTACCACTTGCCACGAATTTCCACTTCAGCGCGGTCGGCAGTTGCCATCGGCACGCGCGCCAGTGCTATCGACTTGCTAAGCGTAGGAGAGAAACTACCACTGGTGATCTCCCCTTCGCCAACATCGGCGATGCGGACCACCTGATGAGCGCGTAAAACACCGCGCTCCTCAAGGACCAGACCGACCAGTTTGTGCTGTACACCAGCGGCTTGCTCGGCTTCCAGGGCCTTGCGCCCGATGAACTGCCGGGTGGCAGGTTCCCAGGCGATGGTCCAGGCCATATTGGAGGCCAGGGGTGAAACATCCTGCTGGATATCCTGACCGTAAAGGTTCATGCCGGCTTCGACCCGCAAGGTATCTCGCGCGCCAAGACCGATGGGAGAAATCCCGGCACCGACCAGATCGTTGAAGAACCCGGGCGCCTGATCCGCCGGCAGAATGATTTCCAGGCCGTCTTCGCCGGTATAACCGGTGCGCGCGATGAACCAGTCACCATCGGGCAGGCCTTCGAAGGGCTTGAGGAGCTGGATCAGGTTGCCACGGGACTGGTTGACCAGCTCGGCAATCTTTTGCCGGGCGTGAGGCCCCTGGATGGCCAGCATCGCCAACTCGGAACGCTCGCGAAGCTGCACGTCGAAACCGTCGAGATGCGCTTGCATCCAGGCCATGTCCTGATCGCGGGTGGAGGCGTTGACCACCAGGCGATAGCCCTCGTCGAGACGGTAGACGATCATGTCGTCGACGATGCCGCCCTGCTCGTTGAGCATGGTGCTGTACAACGCACGGCCGGGGCTGTGCAGGCGTTCGACATCATTGGCCAGCAAATGCTGAAGCCAGGCTTTGGCCTGGGGGCCGCCGACGTCGATAACGGTCATGTGGGATACATCGAAGACACCGCAATCGCGGCGCACCTGATGGTGTTCCTCGACCTGCGATCCATAATGCAGAGGCATGTCCCAACCGCCAAAATCGACCATCTTTGCGCCGAGCGCGAGATGAAGGTCATACAGAGGCGTACGCTGTCCCATGGGTTTCTCCTTCCGGGCGTGGCGAAGGTGCGGGCAAGTGCTGCACGGACTGAATGCCTTGAAACAAAAGGCCTTTAGCCGATTTCAGCTACCTGGTCTGTCAGACGGACCGCACCGAATGCCGCGCATTGTAGCCGCAAGGTGTAGGACTGACACCTAGCTGTTTCGATGCGCTGAGCGCCGGATCAATCCGATGACCGGCAGCAGCCCGACCAGCACTAGCGTCAACGCTGGCAAAGATGCCCTCGCCCACTCTCCTTCGCTGGTCATTTCAAAGATCCGCACCGCCAGCGTGTCCCAGCCAAACGGGCGCATCAGCAGGGTCGCGGGCATTTCCTTGAGCACGTCGACGAACACCAGCAGCGCCGCACTCAAGGTGCCGGGCAACAACAACGGTAGATACACTTTGAAAAAAAGTCGTGGCCCACTGACGCCAAGGCTACGTGCCGCTTCGGGCAAAGATGGCCGTATACGCGCCAGGCTGCTTTCCAAGGGTCCGTAGGCCACCGCAATGAAGCGCACCAGATAGGCCAGCAACAACGCTGACAGACTACCCAGCAGCAGCGGCTTGCCCGCGCCACCGAGCCAGCTCGAGAGCGGGATCACCAGCTCGCGATCCAGGTAACTGAACGCCAGCATGATCGACACCGCCAGCACCGAGCCCGGCAAGGCGTAACCCAGGTTGGCCAGACTGACCCCGGAACGAATGACCCGGGTGGGCGCCAGGCGTCGGGCAAACGCCAGCAACAAGGCGACGCTGACGGTGATCAACGCCGCCATCGCCCCCAGGTACAAGGTATGGGCGATCAGCCCGGCGTAACGTTCGTCGAGATCGAAGCGCCCACGCTGCCAGAACCACACCATCAGTTGCAGCATTGGAATGACAAAGGCGCAGGCAAACACCAGCCCGCACCATGTCATGGCTGCCAGCGCCTTGACGCCTCGCAGGTGATACAGCGCCTTGACCCGTGGTCGCTCGTTGCCCGCCCGGTTGGCCCCGCGAGCACGCCGCTCGCCGTACAGCACAAGCATCACCACCAGCAGTAACAGGCTGGCCAGTTGCGCAGCGGAGGACAGGCTGAAAAAACCGTACCAGGTCTTGTAGATAGCCGTGGTGAAGGTATCGAAGTTGAACACCGACACTGCGCCGAAATCCGCCAGGGTTTCCATCAGCGCCAATGCCACGCCCGCTCCAATGGCTGGCCGCGCCATGGGCAGCGCTACCCGCCAGAACGCTTGCCAGGGCGATTGACCAAGGACCCGCGCCGCTTCCATCAGGCCTTTGCCCTGGGCGAGGAAGGCCGTGCGGGCCAGCAGATACACATAGGGATAGAAAACCAGCACCAGCACCACAATCACCCCGCCCGTGGAGCGCACGCGCGGCAGCCGCAGACCGCTGCCGAACCATTCTCGCAGCAGCGTCTGCACGGGCCCGGCAAAATCCAGCAGGCCGACGAAGACGAAGGCCAGCACATAGGCCGGGATCGCGAAGGGCAACATCAATGCCCAGTCCAGCCAGCGCCGGCCGGGGAATTCGCAAAGGCTGGTCAGCCAGGCAAGGCTGACACCCAACAGGGTGACACCCACAGCAACGCCAAGCACCAGCGTCAGTGTGTTGCCCAGCAAGCGCGGCATCTGCGTGTCCCACAGGTGGGACCAGATTTGAACGTCGATGGTTTGCCAGGAAAGCAGCAGGACGCTCAGGGGCAACAGGACCAGCGCAGCGATGGCGAAGACGACGGGATACCAGCGGCGTTGGGCGGGGTGGGCCAAGGAAAAGCTCTCTGGATAAATCAACGAAATGTACGTGAAACGCGAAAAGATCGCAGCCTTCGGCAGCTCCTACATCGGGTTGGTGATCACCCTGTAGGAGCTGCCGAAGGCTGCGATCTTTTGCTCTTTAAACCAGCAGGTGTCAGTTCCAGCCAGCCTTGTCCATTAGACGAATCGCCTCGGCCTGGCGCTTGCCAGCGATTTCCACAGGCAAGGTATCAGCGATGAACTTGCCCCATGCAGCGACTTCAGCCGATGGCTGCACGGCCGGGTTGGCCGGGAACTCCTGGTTCACGTCGGCAAAGATCTTCTGCGCTTCAGGCGTGGTCATCCACTCCACCAGGGCCTTGGCCGCTTCCGGGTGTGGCGCGTGTTGTGTCAGGCCGATACCCGACAGGTTGATGTGTACGCCACGGTCGGCCTGGTTCGGCCAGAACAGCTTCACCGGCAGGTCCGGCTTCTGCTTGTGCAGGCGGCCGTAGTAGTAGGTGTTGACGATGCCGACATCGCACTGGCCGGCATTGATCGCTTCGAGCACGGCGGTGTCGTCGGAGAATACGTCAGTGGACAGGTTCTTGACCCAACCCTTGAGGATTTCCTCGGTCTTGTCGGCGCCGTGCACTTCGATCATGGTCGCGGTCAGGGACTGGTTGTAGAC
The DNA here is from genome assembly GCF_002934665.1 of Pseudomonas laurylsulfatiphila. Taxonomy (GTDB): domain Bacteria; phylum Pseudomonadota; class Gammaproteobacteria; order Pseudomonadales; family Pseudomonadaceae; genus Aquipseudomonas; species Aquipseudomonas laurylsulfatiphila. The sequence continues at coordinate 380,243 of NZ_NIRS01000005.1, forward strand.
CTTCTTCGCCGTACGCAGGCACAGGCGGCCTTCCCATTGCTTGTCGGCCAGTGCTTCGTAGGTGGTCAGTTCGCCCGGCTTCACACGGTCAGTGGAGTAGGCAATGGTCCGCGCCCGCAGGCTCAGGCCGGTCCAAGCGTGGGAGGCTGCCCGGTATTGCAGCGGAATGTTGGCGTCGATGGTTTTCGAGGTGAACGGCTGGAGGATGCCCATCTGCTCGGCTTGCCAGAGGTTGCCGGCATCGACGGTCAGCAGCAGGTCGGCCGGCGTATTCGCGCCCTCGGCCTTGAGCCGCTGCATCAGGGGCGCTTCCTTGTCGGTGATGAACTTCACCTTCACGCCGGTCTTGGCGGTGTAGGCATCGAATACTGGCTTGATCAGCTCGTCGATACGCGAGGAGTAGACCACCACCTCGTCAGCGGCCTGGACGGCGGTGCTGCCAATCAGGGTCAGGGCCAGTGCAGTCAGTAGACGCTTCGGTGCCAACATGGGAGCGGTCTCTCGATTGAAAAATGAGGCCAAATGATAAGGACTCACATTTAGCTTCTCAATCGAAGCTGGCGGCGGAGGAGTTACCGGATGTTGCACAAGCAGAAATTGAGGGCGAATGTGCCGCCGTCTTCGCGAGCAGGCTCGCCCCCACATTTGAAATGCATTCCAAGGTGGGAGCGAGCCTGCTCGCGAAGAGGCCATCAGCCTCAATAGAGAACTCAGGGCTTGGCTAGCGCCGGCAGATCCCCGGTCAACCCCAGCGCTTCACGCACGAACAAGGCCTTGGCTTCCGGCATCTTCTCAACCATTTTCAACCCGGTATTACGCAACCAGCGCACCGGCAACGGATCTGCCTGGAACAAGCGCTCGAAGCCTTCCATCGCCGCCATCAGCGCCAGGTTGTGGGGCATGCGCCGACGCTCGTAACGGCTGAGGACTTTCACATCCGCCAGGCGTTCGCCACGGGTTGCCGCTTGCAGCAACACTTCGGCCAGCACGGCGGCATCGAGGAATCCGAGGTTCACACCCTGCCCGGCCAACGGGTGAATGGTATGGGCCGCGTCGCCGATCAACGCCAGGCCTTCCGCCACATAACGCTTGGCATGCCGCTGGCGCAGGGGCACACACAGGCGCGGGTCGGCGCTGAGCACTTCACCGAGTCGCCCCTCGAAGGCTCGCTCCAGTGCCTTGCAGAAACCCTGGTCATCCATCGCCATCAAGCGTTCGGCTTCGCCGGGTGTGGTCGACCAGACGATCGAGCACCAATCCTGTTCGCCGTCGCGTTCCAGCGGCAGAAACGCCAACGGACCGTTGTCGGTGAAGCGCTGCCAGGCCGTCATCTGGTGCGGCTTGGCGCAACGCACGCTGGTGACGATGGCATGGTGCAGATAATCCCATTCGCGGGTCGCGACCCCGGCCAGGCGCCGCACGGCCGAGTTGGCGCCATCCGCTGCGATCACCAGCGGCGCGCGCAGGGTGCGGCCATCGGCCAGGGTCAGCAGCCAGTCATCGCCGGAGCGGCGCATCTGTTCCAGCCGTGCATTGGCCAGCAACCCTAGGTCACAGTCGTGCAGGCGCTCGAGCAAGGCATCCTGGACCACTCGGTTTTCGACGATGTGCCCCAGCACCTCGGCATGCACGCTGGTCGCCGAGAAGTGGATTTGCCCGGTGCCGCTGCCATCCCAGACCTGCATGTCGGTGTAGGGGCTGCTGCGCCGCCCGGCGATGCCGTCCCAGACGCCAAGGCGTTCGAGAATCCGCTGGCTGGCAGCCGACAAGGCGCTCACGCGCGGCTCAAACGCGGCCTGAGCGTTGAAGGGTTTGACACTCATGGGGCTGCCGTCCAGCAGCAGGACTTCCAGCCCGCTGTTCTGCAACGCCAGCGCCAAAGCGCTGCCGACCATTCCGGCCCCGACAATCAGCAGATCTGCGCGCATTTCCATGCTTTAAGCCTGTCTCTCTTGCGGCTTGAGCCGCACGTAAAGGGTTTTTCCGACCCGCGCCACCAGGTGGCCGACGCCGTCATGAATGTCGACCTGCAAGTGCGGCAGGTTTTTTATCAATCGTGCCTTGCCAAACCGGCGGATCAGCCAGCTACGCATCCGGTCGCGTCCCCAGCCCCATCGCCTGTCGGGCAAACCAGCGTTTGGCCGGTGGCAGCAGGTCGAGGCCGAGCAAGCCGATGTTGCGCCCCAGGGACACCAGCGGCTGGGTACTGCCGAACAGACGCGTGACCTGATCGGAGAAGCCCACGGTGAGGTCCTGGTCGAGACGCTGACGTTCGCGATAGGTCTGCAAGGTGGCAAAGTCGCCCAAGGGCTTTTCGCTGGCGAGCAGGGCATCGGCCAGGGCCTGGGCATCGCGCAGGGACAGGTTGAACCCCTGGCCGGCAATCGGATGCAGGCTGTGCGCCGCATTGCCGAGCACTGCCAGATGCGGGCGCACCTGTTCTTCGGCCTCGACCAGCGTCAGCGGATACAGGTGTCGTGCACCGACTTGTTTCAATGTACCAAGGCGATAACCGAAGACGCCCTGCAATTCACTGAGGAAACAGCGCTCATCAAGGGCTGCCAGGCGTTGCGCGTCCATGCCCAGGCGGGTCCAGACCAGTGCACAGCGGTTTTCCGGCAGCGGCAGCAACGCCATCGGGCCTTCATCGGTGAAGCGCTCGAAGGCCATGCCGTTGTGGGCCTCGCTCGGGGTGATGTTGGCGATCAGCGCGCTCTGGTTGTACGGACGCTTGCGAATACCGATCCCCAACTGCTCGCGCAGGCCGGAGCGGCCGCCATCGGCGAGCACCGCGAGGTCGCACTCAAGGGTGGTTTCATCATTGAGGGTCAGGCGATAGCCATCGGTCAGCGGCTCCATGCGGGTGACTTCCGCCGGGCAGCGCCAGCTGATCACGTCCTTGTCCAGGCCTTGCCACAGGCATTGGCCGAGCCAGGCGTTTTCAACGACATAACCCAGCGCTGGAACACCCTCTTCCATCGCCGACAACCGCGCCGTCGAGAATCGGCCACGGTCGGAAACATGAATCTGCTTGATCGGTTCGGCGCGGCGGGAAACTTCCTGCCAGACGCCCAGGCGTTGATAAATCTGCCGCGAGCCAAAGGACAGCGCCGAAGAACGGGCGTCGTAACTCGGTTGATAAGTGTCCCCCGGGGCGAACGGCTCGATCAGCACGATCTTCCAGCCTCGGGCCTTGGCGCCGGCCTGCAAGGCCAGCGCCAGGCTCGCACCGACCAGCCCGCCACCGATGATTGCCAGGTTGACTCGACTCATGCCGCTTGTGTCCGTGCTTGCGCCATCAGGGCCTCGATTTCGCTGACGGTTTTCGGCACGCCGCCCGTCAATATTTCACAACCGGTTCTGGTGACCACTACGTCGTCCTCGATGCGCACGCCAATGCCGCGCCATTTCTTCGCCACGCTCTGGTTGTCCGGAGCGATGTAGATCCCCGGCTCCACGGTCAACGCCATGCCGACCTCCAGTACGCGCCACTCGCCGCCGACCTTGTATTCGCCGACATCGTGCACATCCATGCCCAGCCAATGGCCGGCGCGGTGCATGTAGAACGCCTTGTAGGCTTCGCTGGCGATCAGTTCGTCAACCTCACCCTGGAGCAACCCCAGCTTGACCAGCCCGGCCGTGATGACCCGGACCGTGGCCTCGTGCGCCTGGTTCCAGTGTTTGTTCGGGGCGATTTCGGCAAAGGCGGCTTCCTGGGAGGCCAGCACCAATTCGTAAATCGCTTTCTGTTCCGCTGAATACTTGCCGCTGACCGGAAAGGTCCGGGTGATGTCGCTGGCGTAGCAGTCGATCTCGCACCCGGCGTCGATCAGCACCAGGTCACCGTCCTTGAGCAGCGCGTCATTCTGCTGGTAATGCAGGATGCAGCTGTTGCGCCCTGCCGCGACAATCGACCCGTAGGCCGGCATCTTCGCCCCGCCCTTGCGGAATTCGTAATCGAGCTCGGCTTCCAGGCTGAATTCGTGCAGCCCGGCGCGACAGGCCTGCATTGCCCGCACATGCGCCTGGGCGGAAATCCGCGCCGCCTCGCGCATCACTTTCACTTCTGCCGCCGATTTATACAGGCGCATGTCGTGCAGCAGATGATCCAGGGCAACGAATTCGTTCGGCGGCTGGGCACCGAGGTTGGCCTTGGAGCGGATCACGTTGATCCATTCCATCAGGTGGCGGTCGAATTCGGGGTTGCTGCCCATGGCCGAGTACACCCGGTCACGGCCTTCGATCAGGCCCGGCAGGATGTCGTCGATATCGGTGATGGGAAAGGCGTCGTCGGCACCGAAGTCGCGAATCGCGCCTTCCTGCCCGGCGCGCAGGCCATCCCACAATTCGCGCTCGGCGTTGCGCTCGCGGCAGAACAGGATGTATTCGCCATGCACGCGCCCCGGCATCAGCACCAGTACGGCCTGGGGCTCGGGAAAACCGCTGAGGTACTGGAAGTCGCTGTCCTGGCGGTAGACGTGCTCGACGTCGCGGTTACGAATGGCCACCGCGGCGGCGGGCAGGATGGCGATGCTGTTGGGTTCCATCTGCGCCATCAGGGCCTTGCGGCGACGGCTGTATTCCGATTTCGGGATATGGATCATGGGCAGATGGCGTTCCCTGGCAAACGATTAGTGCAGCGACGGTTTGGCGGCGGCCGGCACGTCTTTCTTGGTCTCGGAGAACAGCAGCAGCGGCGCGACGCGCAGGTACTCCATGACTTCCATATAGTCGTTTTCGCCGTCGTCGGACTCTTCCAGGGCATCTTGCACCTGGGAAATGGCCGCCAGATCCTGCAGCACTTCGGTGGCCTCGGTGCTCAGGGCGCTGCTGTCACGGCAGTTCAGGCCGAAACCGCTGAGGAAACCCTGACACCATTGGCCCAGTGCGGCGGCACGTTCGGTGAGCGGAGCTTCGTCGGACGGCAGCAGCAGAACGACGGTCACGTCATCGCCGGTGAGCTCGCCTTTTACCATCTCTTGCAGGCCGATCAGGGCGTTGCGAACGTTGTCCTGCGGCTCGCTTTCGAGCAGTTCGGCGGCGTCGATCAGCCAGCCTTCGGCGTCGAAACCGGCGCCGGCGCAGCTGCGGCCGAGCAACAAGCCGTGCAGTTCGGCAGGCGAGACGTTGTGGCCGCTGGAAGTCAGCAGGGTGGCGAAGGCTTGGTACGGGGAATTCTGAATGGTCATGGGCAGCTAGGCGCCAGACGGCGCTATGTCTAGAATGAAGGCCTTGTATCCTACATCGACTACCCCCGTAGGAGCGAGCTTGCTCGCGATGGTCGTCAACGATAACGCTGGGAACCTGACAACCCGCGGCGTTCTCAGGTTCCTCGCGAGCAAGCTCGCTCCTACAGTCCAACACCCATCAGACAGTGAAGACAATGGAAGACACCGACCTGCAAGCGCTGATGGCCAGACTCGAATTGCTGATTACCCGAGTCGAGCAACTTAAGAGTCAAAATGGACTCTTACTAGCTCAGGAAAAGACCTGGCGCGAGGAACGCGCGCATCTCATTGAAAAAAACGAAATCGCCCGGCGTAAGGTCGAGTCGATGATTTCGCGCCTCAAGGCCCTGGAGCAAGACTCATGAGTTCAAGCAATAGCGTCACCGTGCAGATTCTCGACAAAGAGTATTCGATCATCTGCCCTCAGGAAGAGCGCAGCAACCTGGTCAGCGCCGCCCGTTATCTGGACGGCAAGATGCGCGAGATCCGCAGCAGCGGCAAAGTCATCGGCGCCGACCGTATCGCCGTGATGGCTGCACTGAACATCACCCACGACCTGCTGCACAAGGAAGATCGCCCGGATGTTCAGGTCAGCGGCTCGACCCGTGAGCAGGTTCGCGACCTGCTCGATCGCGTCGATCTGGTGCTCGCGACCGATCCGGACGTCACCAAAGGCTGATTCGCGTCGCCGCTTGCGGTATACTGCCCTCACTCCCTGGGGTGTTTGCCAGTTGGCGATGTCCCTGAGCCGATTTGCTATACCCTGGAGGTTGCACGTTGGGCTGGTGTGCATGTCCGCTAGACGGAAAGCCTTAAAGCCTACTGCATCTTCCACCTTGAACTTTCGGGTTCAAGGGCTAAGTCGACAGCGACACATTCGGGGAGCCTGATTCCAGTCCAATGCCGGTTTAAATACCGGCATTGGCGTTTTTATAGATCCGCTTTTTACAGTTACGCTTCATGTACCTGACCAGCGAAGTCCGAATCCATGACCGAACCTGCGCTGCTTCCCCGCCCGCAACTTCGACGCATGCTGCGCAAGGCCCGTCGCGCACTGACACCCAGTCAGCAGCGCCAGGCCGCTCGCGGGCTGTACAAGCAATTAGCCCAGCAACCGCTGTTCCGCCGCGCCCGACATATCTCCCTCTATCTGCCGACCGACGGTGAAATTGATCCGCGTCTGTTGCTGCGTGCCGCACAGCGCCGGGGCAAGGCCACCTATCTGCCGGTGCTGAGTGCCTGGCCGCGAACCAAAATGGTGTTCCAGCGCATCCGGCCAGGGGAAAAACTCAAACCCAACCGCTTCCGCATTCTCGAACCACGGGCCAACCTCGCCCGGCAGCGCAGGATCTGGGCGCTGGACTTGGTGTTGTTGCCACTGGTGGGGTTTGACGATGTTGGCGGACGCCTGGGGATGGGCGGCGGTTTCTATGATCGGAGCCTGGCTTACCTGGCGCGCCGCAATGACTGGCGCAAGCCGACGCTGTTGGGGCTGGCCCATGAATGTCAGAAAGTGGAACGATTGGCTCAGGCGAGCTGGGATGTGCCGCTGCAGGGAACGGTAACAGACAAGGCCTGGTATTACGCAGGCTAGGCGCCACTTCGATCAGCGACGCCGGGACAACAGGATCAGCGCTTGAAGGCTGTCGACTGTTGCTGCAACTGGGCGAACTCGACCGGTGCATCGGTCTTGCTGGCCCACAGGCTTTGGGCATAGCCGGTGGTCACGACGCCAAGGCCAAACAAAATGACCAAAATCCATAGTAAATCCGGTTTGCGTTTCATCGATTGCCCCCCAAAGGCAGATCTACACGATGACAGCAGCGGTTTCCGTTTGTAGGCCGTGCAGCAGCGTCAAGCTTTAAAGGCCGGCATTTTGCGACAACGTGAACCGCTGCGCAAATGCTGACGTCAACCGACTGTCGGTTTGTCATAAAATTGCCGACAAGCTGCTCAATCACCACGCAAGGAGCAAAAGACATGGCCTATTGGCTGATGAAATCCGAGCCCGACGAACTCTCGATCAAGGGGCTGGAAAAACTCGGCAAAGCGCGCTGGGACGGGGTTCGCAACTACCAGGCACGCAACTTCCTGCGGGCCATGGCCGTGGGGGATGAGTTCTTTTTCTATCATTCCAGCTGCCCGGAACCAGGCATCGCCGGCATCGGCAGGATTGTCGAAGCCGCGTATCCGGACCCGACGGCGCTGGAACCTGAAAGTCATTACTACGACCCAAAGGCAACGGCGGAGAAAAACGCCTGGAGCGCGATCGATGTCGCCCATGTCGAGACGTTTGCCCGGGTGCTGAAGCTGGATTACCTGAAGCAGCAGACGGCGCTGGCCGAATTGCCGCTGGTGCAGAAAGGTTCGCGGCTGTCGGTGATGCCGGTGACGCCAGAGCAGTGGGCGGCGGTGATATCGCTCAAGCCGTAAGGTTCTCGGCGCCCATCCAATTGCCATCGCGGGCAAGCCCGCTCCCACAGTGGCTTCTGGTGCTCACAAAATTTGTGTTCACCGCTAATCCTTGTGAGAGCGGGCTTGCCCGCGATAGGGCAGGCCCAGGCAACAGAGTTTTTACTGGATAATGAGGTTGTTGAACAAAAGATCCTCAACCACCGGTTTGCCGGTCTCGTCGCTCATCACTTGCTGGGTCTGTTTCAGAGCTTCCTGACGCAGCTTTTCCTTGGCCTCGACATTGTTCATTGTCTCGGTAGTCTGCTGGGCGAACAGCGCGACCAATTGATTGCGGATCAAGGGTTCATTGGCCTTCACCGCCTTGGCAGCCTCGTCACCGGTCACCCGCAACGCCACATCGGCCTTGTAGACTTTCAGTTTCGGCGTGCCGTCCAGCCCGTAGTTACCCACGAACGGTGGACTCAGGGTGATGTAACTGACCTTCGGAGCGGTATCTTCTTTGGCTTCTTCGGCCACCGCTGCCACAGGCAGGGACAGGGCCAGCAACAACATGATCCACGCTTTCACAATTCACTCCTTATCAGGTTTGCGGCCTAGCATAACGACCCGCCATGCAAGCACAAGCTTATGGCTGACTATCAGGGTCGGGCATGCTCGTTGACCCTTCGACCCACACACCTACACTTATCGGCCATCACTCCAAAAGGAATAGCCCTGATGAAAGCCGTGCTGTGCAAAGCCTTCGGCCCTGCCGAATCGCTGGTGCTGGAAGACGTCGCCAGTCCTGTCGCGAAGAAGAATGAAATCCTGCTGGACGTGCACGCCGCCGGGGTCAACTTCCCCGACACGCTGATCATCGAGGGCAAGTACCAGTTCAAGCCGCCCTTCCCGTTTTCCCCGGGTGGCGAAGCGGCCGGCATGGTCCGCGAAGTCGGCGAAAAGGTCAGCCACCTGAAAGTCGGTGACCGGGTCATGGCCTTGACTGGCTGGGGCAGCTTTGCCGAACAGGTCGCCGTGCCGGGCTACAACGTGTTGCCGATTCCGCCGTCCATGGACTTCAACACCGCCGCCGCCTTCAGCATGACCTACGGCACCTCGATGCACGCACTCAAGCAGCGCGGCAACCTGCAACCGGGCGAAACCCTGCTGGTGCTGGGTGCCTCCGGCGGTGTCGGCCTGGCGGCGGTGGAAATCGGCAAAGCCATGGGTGCCCGGGTAATTGCCGCAGCCAGCAGCGCGGAAAAACTCGCCGTGGCCAAGGCCGCCGGCGCCGATGAACTGATCAACTACAGCGAAACCAGCCTCAAGGACGAAATCAAGCGCCTGACCGACGGCCAGGGCGCCGACGTGATCTACGACCCGGTGGGCGGCGACCTGTTCGACCAGGCTATCCGCGCAATCGCTTGGAACGGTCGCCTGCTGGTGGTCGGCTTCGCCAGCGGGCGCATCCCCGAATTGCCGGTCAACCTGGCGCTGCTCAAAGGCGCGGCGGTGCTCGGCGTATTCTGGGGCTCCTTCGCCCAACGCCAACCGCAGGACAATGCCGCGAACTTCCAGCAGCTGTTTGGCTGGTTTGCCGAAGGCAAGCTGAAGCCGCTGGTATCGCAGGTGTATCCGCTGGGCAATGCGGCGCAGGCGATCAATGATCTTGGCCAGCGTAAAGCAGTCGGGAAAGTGGTGGTGCAGGTTCGCTGAACCCGGCAAAGGGCCCGGACCTCTGCTAACGGGTCCAGGCTCTTTTCCTACAGTAACTGGCGGATATCTTCCGGCAAAAACCTTACATAGCTGGAAACCGGATTGTTCGAGCATTGCCTGATAATGATCGGCACCTTTCTGTTCATATCGGCGATCAATGACAGACGCCGTTCGGTCGGCAGTGTTGCCGTGGAAAACGCGTTCGACAGATAGGCCCGGACGTAATGGAACGCGGCGGAATCGATCCACTCGTGCTCCGGGGTATTCGCCAGTGCCTCATTGAGATCGCGGCATCTCAATGCCTTGAGCCGCTGATTGAGATGCAGCGGTAGATACACATCGAACCCGAATATCATCGGCGCAATGACTTCCTGCTCCTCAGGCTTGTCACTCTCAACGGTCCATGGCTTGAACCGCCACTGCGCTATGGCGACCCGGGTCGCCTCGGCGAAATCAGGGTGATCGCTTTGCAAAATGCTCACCTTGCTGACCGAGCCATTGGCATGTGCCATGAACCTGACCCGGACATTACCGGTGATTCCAGCCCGGTGCAGCGCCGGTGGGTAAATCGGCTTGGGGTTGTTTTCCGGTATCAGGAACACCTCACCTGCGTTGCTTGCAACAGACCAGACAAACAGCAGCACCACGAACACAAACCACCGCATCCTCCTCTCCCCCGCACCTGAAACGCCACAGTTGGCTGTACGGCCAAGGTTAAAGCTCAAGGGTGCTGCACTGAAGGTCACGGCTTCCGGTAACAGAGCAGGACATTTCCCAAAGAATTGCCCTACCCGGGACGGATCAGCCGCGTAAAGCATGAGTAGGTAACGCTTCCTACAACACCCTTCACTTGCACCTGAGCAACAGGTTCATAAAGGAACGCGCGATATCCAACATTTCCGCTGTTTTGCCGATGAGAACCGATGCTCTGGTACATCACCCTGGCCAACGTCTTTGTCTATCTGCTGCGCTACAGCGTGCTGGACTGGGCACCGACCTACCTCAAGGAAGCCAAGAGCTACACCGTGGACCACTTCGGTTGGGACGGCGGTTTCGTGCTGCTGGTGGGCGCCTGCCTGCTGGCGATGGCTTTCCTCGCCCCGACGCTACGACACAAACAAGTCGCCAGTCAGGGCCGCGAAGCACTCGCTTGATCGGCCTTTGATTTACAGCGCTTGAGCCGCGCCTCCAGGTTCCGGTCTGGCATGGCGTGGCTACGCAGGGCGTGCGCGGTCTGCTCGACATAATCGCGAGTGGTGCCATAACGCCCGCAAGCGTTTTCGAACACATGGCTCAGCACGTGATCCGGCAGGTTGCCGGCATAGCTGGGCAGATGTCGCTCCAGCACAAAACCCAAGGCCTGAACCTGGCTGCCATCTTCGAGTCGGCAGTTGAGCCAGTGCGGGCGGTAGGAAGGAAATGGCATCTCGCGCTGCCAAAGTGCGTACAGCGACGCTTCGAGTTGCTCTTCGGGCAAGCGATAGGCGAAACCGCTGCAAGAGCCACCGCGATCCAGGCCGAACACCAGGCCGGGCATTTCCGGGGTGCCGCGATGTTCGTGGGACCACAGGTACAACCCGCGATGGTAGCCATGCACCCGGCCGCGAACCCGTTCAACCGCCGTGCATTCAGGCCGCCAGATCAGCGAGCCGTAGGCAAACAGCCACACCGGCCCACCCTTGTGACGGGCCATGGTCGACTGCATCGAGCTGAGCAATTGTTCGTGGGTGAGCTGCGGCCCCAGATCGAGCCGCGGAGGGTAAGCCAGATTCAAAAAAGCAGATTCGATGGCGCTCATGGCGAATAGCGTTCAGCTCCCCGCGGGTGAAGAATTACTTAATAGAACGCACAGCTGTAACAATAAGGCACATAAGTTTTAAGGCAATTTGAATGCCATGGCACAGTTCTTAACGGGTTGCCTGCGTGATATATAACCTACCGATATTTATTAAAGTTTATAAATACCGATAGGCTATATAGCGAGTTATATACCTGTAGGAGCGAGCTTGCTCCGGGCGGCGTTCCGACGATGGTCGTTAACGATTACGCGGGAGGTCAGGCTACCCGCAGCGTTCTTGAGTCCATCGCGAGCAAGCTCGCTCCTACAGGGGGGCAGCATCAGGATCTGGGGGCGTAGGCAAATACGTCAGCGCGCATCTGATGGGCGTCCATCCCCGCCTCTACCAGCGCATCCAGCGTGCCGTAGACCATGGCCGGCGAGCCACTGGCGTAAACGTGCAGCGGCTTGAGGTCCGGGAAATCTTCACAGACCGCTTCATGCAACATGCCGCAACGCCCTTCCCAACCGCATTGATCGCTGACGACCTTGTGCAGGAACAGGTTGGGCAATTTCAGCCATTCGTTCCAGTGCTCGATTTGATAAAAGTCTTCTGGACGACGCACGCCCCAATACAAATGCACCGGATGCTTGAAACCCGTGGCCCGGCAATGTTCGATCAGACCATGTATCTGACCCATGCCGGTGCCGGCGGCGATCAGTACGAGAGGGCCGTCCGGCAACTCCTCCAGGTGGGTATCGCCAAACGGCAACTCGACCCGCACCATGCTGTTGCGCTGGAGCTGCTCGATCAGGCTCAGCGCACTGGATTCGCGCGCCAGTACGTGGATTTCCAGGTCGCGCCCCGCATGCGGTGCCGAGGCGAGGGAGAAGGCGGACTTTTCGCCGTTCTCGCGTTCGATCATCAGGTACTGCCCGGCGTGGTAGCGCGGCGGTTTGCCGGCCGGAGCCCGCAGACGCACGCGCCAGGTATCGCCGCCCACGTCCTTGCACTCAATGACCTGACACGACACGCTGCGCACCGGCAGTTCTCCCAAGGCGAGCACGCCATCCCACAGCACGATGCAGTCTTCCAGCGGCTCCGCTATGCAAGTGTAGAACTCGCCATGATCACGCACATTGCCGGCCTGCTCGACCCGACCTTCCACCAGCAGCGCCGCGCACACGTGGCAATTGCCGTTGCGGCAACTTTGCGGGCATTCGTAGCCCAGTCGTCGCGCGCCATCGAGAATCCGCTCGCCGGGCAATATCTCAAGCACTGCTCCGGAGGGCTGCAAGGTTACACGCATCAATCTATTCCTAACTGATTCCAGATGGCATCGATCCGCTGGGTCACCGCATCGTCCTTGACGATGACGCGGCCCCACTCACGGGTGGTTTCGCCCGGCCATTTATGCGTGGCATCAAGGCCCATTTTCGACCCCAGGCCGGACACCGGCGAAGCGAAGTCCAGGTAGTCGATCGGCGTGTTGTCGATCATCACCGTGTCACGCTTGGGGTCCATGCGCGTGGTAATGGCCCAGATCACGTCGTTCCAGTCCCGGGCGTTGATATCGTCGTCAGTGACGATAACGAACTTGGTGTACATGAACTGTCGCAAAAACGACCAGACACCCAGCATTACCCGCTTGGCATGGCCCGGGTACGACTTTTTCATGGTCACGATGGCCATGCGGTACGAGCAACCTTCGGGTGGCAGGTAGAAATCGGTGATCTCCGGGAACTGCTTCTGCAGGATCGGCACGAACACTTCGTTCAGCGCGACGCCGAGGATCGCCGGCTCATCCGGCGGCCGGCCGGTGTAGGTGCTGTGGTAGATCGGCTTGATCCGGTGGGTGATGCGCTCGACGGTGAACACCGGGAAGCTGTCGACTTCGTTGTAGTAACCGGTGTGGTCGCCGTACGGGCCTTCATCGGCCATCTCGCCCGGATGGATCACGCCTTCAAGGATGATTTCGGCGGTGGCCGGCACTTGCAGGTCATTGCCGCGGCATTTCACCAGCTCGGTGCGGTTGCCGCGCAACAGGCCGGCGAAGGCGTATTCGGAAAGGCTGTCGGGTACCGGGGTCACGGCGCCGAGGATGGTCGCCGGGTCTGCGCCCAATGCAACGGCAACAGGAAAGGGTTGGCCCGGATGCTTTTCGCACCACTCGCGATAATCCAGCGCACCGCCACGGTGGCTCAGCCAGCGCATGATGACTTTATTGCGGCCAATCACCTGCTGACGGTAGATACCTAGGTTCTGTCGGTCCTTGTTCGGCCCCTTGGTGACGGTCAGGCCCCAGGTGATCAGCGGCGCGACGTCGCCTGGCCAGCAGGTCTGCACCGGCAACTTCGCGAGGTCAACATCGTCGCCTTCGATGACCACTTCCTGGCAGATCGCGTCTTTGACCACCTTGGGCGCCATCGAGATGATCTTGCGGAAGATCGGCAGCTTGGACCAGGCGTCCTTCAGGCCTTTCGGCGGCTCGGGCTCCTTGAGGAACGCCAGCAGCTTGCCGATCTCGCGCAGTTCGCTCACCGCTTCCGCGCCCATGCCGAGTGCTACGCGCTCAGGCGTACCGAACAAGTTGCCGAGCACCGGAATGTCAAAACCCGTGGGCTTTTCGAAAAGCAGGGCCGGGCCTTTGGCGCGCAAGGTGCGGTCGCAGACCTCGGTCATTTCCAGTACTGGGGACACCGGAACCTGAATGCGCTTGAGTTCGCCGCGCTGTTCCAGCCCGCTGATAAAGTCGCGCAAGTCGCGATACTGCATGCGTAAGCCTCGTGTTTGGCCGTGGCGTTCGGGGCAGGCAGTTTAGCGCCGAACCCTTCGGTTCAGAACCACGAACTGCCACCTGATCAAAAATCGGATAGCAAAAAGCCGGGTTTCCCCGGCTTTTTGTGCCTGCTCGACTTACTTGCGTTTCATCGACAGGAAGAACTCATCGTTGGTCTTGGTCGTTTTCAGCTTGTCGACCAGGAACTCGATGGCAGCCACTTCATCCATCGGATGCAGCAGCTTGCGCAGGATCCACATGCGCTGTAGCTCGTCGTCGGCGGTCAGCAACTCTTCGCGGCGGGTGCCGGAACGGTTGATGTTGATGGCCGGGAACACGCGTTTTTCAGCGATGCGGCGATCCAGAGGCAGTTCCATGTTGCCGGTGCCTTTGAATTCCTCGTAGATCACTTCGTCCATCTTCGAGCCGGTCTCAACCAGCGCGGTGGCGATGATGGTCAGCGAGCCGCCTTCTTCGATGTTCCGCGCGGCGCCGAAGAAACGTTTCGGTTTCTCCAGGGCGTGGGCATCGACACCACCGGTCAGTACCTTGCCGGAGCTCGGGATCACGGTGTTGTAGGCACGGGCCAGACGGGTGATGGAGTCGAGCAGGATCACTACGTCTTTCTTGTGCTCGACCAGGCGCTTGGCCTTCTCGATCACCATTTCGGCAACCTGCACGTGGCGGGTTGGCGGCTCGTCGAACGTCGAGGCAACCACTTCGCCGCGCACGGTGCGCTGCATTTCGGTTACTTCTTCCGGACGCTCGTCGATCAGCAGCACGATCAGGTGAACTTCAGGGTTGTTACGCGCGATGTTCGCGGCAATGTTCTGCAGCATGATCGTCTTGCCCGCTTTCGGCGGAGCAACGATCAGACCGCGCTGGCCTTTGCCGATCGGGGCGCACAGGTCGATGACACGACCGGTCAAGTCTTCGGTGGAACCGTTACCGGCTTCCATCTTCATGCGCACGGTCGGGAACAGCGGGGTCAGGTTCTCGAAGAGAATCTTGTTTTTCGCGTTTTCCGGACGGTCGAAGTTGATCGTGTCGACCTTGAGCAGCGCGAAATAACGCTCGCCTTCCTTTGGAGGGCGGATCTTGCCAACGATGGTGTCACCGGTGCGCAAGTTGAAACGACGGATCTGGCTCGGCGAGACGTAGATATCGTCTGGACCGGCGAGATAGGAGGCGTCAGCGGAGCGCAGGAAGCCGAAGCCGTCCTGGAGAATCTCCAGCACGCCATCACCGGAGATTTCCTCACCGCTTTTCGCGTGCTTCTTGAGCAGGGAGAAAATCACGTCCTGCTTGCGCGAACGGGCCATATTTTCTATGCCCATCTGTTCGGCCAATTCGAGCAGTTCGGTAATCGGCTTTTGCTTGAGTTCAGTCAGATTCATATAGGAATGACGTAATCATTTATGGAGGGGGGAAATTAAGCTTTTGGCTTAATGAGGCCGCGCCGCAGAGAAGGCGACAGGATCGCGTACTTATTCGAAAAGGAGTGCGTCGGCGACGGCTAGCAGGGGGCAATGGAGAAACCAGTGCGGGGCCGAATGTACCACCTGAGTTTAGGAGCGTCTAGCCCTGAATACGCAAAAAGCCCCGCTATTTGCGGGGCTTTTTCAGGACACTTTGCAACGACGCTTAGATGTTGGCGTCGAGGAAGGCAGCCAGTTGCGACTTCGACAGTGCGCCGACCTTGGTCGCTTCAACGTTGCCGTTCTTGAACAGCATCAGGGTCGGGATACCACGCACGCCATGCTTGGCCGGGGTTTCCTGGTTTTCGTCGATGTTCAGCTTGGCGACGGTCAGCTTGCCTTTGTAGGTCTCGGCAATTTCGTCCAGAACAGGAGCGATCATTTTGCAAGGGCCGCACCACTCAGCCCAGTAATCGACCAGTACAGCGCCTTCAGCCTTGAGTACGTCGGCCTCGAAGCTAGCGTCGCTAACGTGTTTGATAAGATCGCTGCTCATGGAATTCTCCAGGGTTGTAAGCAAAAAAACGTGGCCCATCATAGCTGCCCTTCCCTCGTTCAGGAAGGTGCAGTTGATTGAGTCTCGCTATGGTGTTCCATGAGTTTGGGTATAGCCCGGGTCACGCCGTGGCGGGAGCGACGAAGGCGATTCCGGTGCGCAACGCCGCGTTACGCACGTGTTCGTGCATGGCTTTTTGCGCGGCGCCTGAGGCACGGCGAGCCAGCGCGCGAAGGATCTTGCGGTGCTCCTGCCAGGTTTCCATGGCCCGCTCGGCCCGGATGAACGGTAGTTTCTGGCTTTCCAGGAAGATATCGGCGCTGGCGGTGAGGATACTCAACATTGCCTGATTGCCGCTGGCGAGCAGGATGCGCCGGTGGAATTCGAAGTCCAGGCGCGCCGCCGCTTCGAAGTCAGCGGCTTTGAGCTCGTTGCGCATGGCGGCGACATTGTCTTCCAGCGCATCGAGTTCCTCGGTGCTCAAGGTCACGGCCGCCAGCCCCGCGGCAAACCCCTCCAGTGCGTAGCGCAACTGGAAGATATCCAGTGGCGAAGCCTGCGCCGCAAACGGCCAGCCCGCTGCGGCCTCGCCTCGCGGCAACTCCACCGGCGCCTGCACGAACACACCTTTGCCCGGCTGGATGCTGATGACGCCCAGCGCACTCAGGGACGACAGCGCCTCGCGCAAAGAAGCCCGGCTTACGCCCAACTGTACCGCCAAGTCCCGTTGCGAGGGCAGGGCATCCCCCGGCCCGAAGCCCTGTTCGGTAATCAGTTTGCGGATGGCTTGCAGCGCCACTTCGGGTACGGCGCGGGAGATCGAGTTCATGGTTTTCCAGACGAACCAGGCCAATGTGCGCTCAGTTGTAAAGCTATTCGCGACGCCCGGCAAGTCGTGCCCCATGGGGGTTCGGTGATTTTACCGGCTGCGCCATCGGGGTGCGAAACACAACCTGACTGTTCAGACCAGTAAGACCGTTCGACGCCAGCAAAACCGCGCTCTGGCACCCCCAAAACCCCATGTTGGCATGGCCCATGCTCTGTCGATCGGCAGAAATCACTTCTTGCCGATTCGGAGATTTGCCATGACCCAGCGTTACAGCGCCCTCCTCGCCGCCCTGTTTGCCAGCCTGATGCTGAGCCAGGCACCCGCCCACGCCGACGGTCTGGAGGATGTGGTCAAGCGCGGCGTCCTCAAGGTGGCCGTGCCCCAGGACTTCCCGCCCTTCGGCTCGGTCGGTCCGGACATGAAACCCCGTGGCCTCGATATCGACACCGCGAAACTGCTGGCCGACCAGCTCAAGGTCAAACTCGAACTGACTCCGGTCAACAGCACCAACCGCATCCCGTTCCTGACCACCGGCAAGGTCGACCTGGTGATCTCCAGCCTCGGCAAGAACCCGGAGCGTGAGAAGGTCATCGACTTTTCCCGCGCCTATGCGCCGTTCTACCTCGCCGTGTTCGGTCCGCCAGACGCCGACATCAAGACCCTGGACGACCTCAAGGGCAAGACCATCAGCGTCACCCGCGGCGCCATCGAAGACATCGAGCTGACCAAGGTCGCCCCCGAAGGCGTGACCATCAAGCGCTTCGAAGACAACAACTCGACCATTGCCGCGTACCTGGCGGGCCAGGTCGACCTGATCGCCAGCGGCAACGTGGTGATGGTCGCGATCAGCGAGAAAAGCCCGAAACGCGTGCCTGCGCTGAAAGTGAAGCTCAAGGATTCACCGGTCTACGTCGGTGTGAACAAGAACGAGCCGGCGCTGCTGGACAAGGTCAACCAGATCCTCGTTACCGCCAAGAGCGACGGTGCCCTGGAGAAAAATGCCCTGACCTGGCTGAAAGAACCACTGCCGACTGACCTCTGATCTCGCGCGCAGGAGACACGTTATGGCTTATCAGTTCGACTTCTTGCCGGTGGTGAACAACACCGATCTGTTGCTGCGCGGTGCGTTGTTCACCCTTGAGCTGACCGCCATCGGTGCGGTGCTCGGCGTGGGGCTGGGCATCGTCGGGGCGCTGGTGCGGGCGTGGAACATCCGGCCTTTCGCGGGGATTTTCGCGGTCTACGTCGAGTTGATCCGCAACACGCCCTTCCTGGTGCAGCTGTTTTTCATCTTCTTCGGCTTGCCGTCCCTGGGCGTGCAGATTTCCGAATGGCAGGCGGCAGTGCTGGCGATGGTGATCAACCTTGGCGCCTATTCGACCGAGATCATCCGCGCCGGCATCCAGGCGATCCCCCGGGGTCAACTGGAAGCCGCGGCGGTGTTGGCGATGACGCGCTTCGAAGCGTTCCGCCATGTGGTGCTACTGCCGGCACTGGGCAAAGTCTGGCCGGCCCTGAGCAGCCAGATCATCATCGTCATGCTCGGCTCGGCGGTGTGTTCGCAGATCGCCACTGAAGAGTTGAGCTTCGCTGCCAACTTCATTCAGTCGCGCAACTTCCGCGCCTTTGAAACCTACGCCCTGACTACCTTGCTGTACCTGTGCATGGCACTGCTGATCCGCCAGTTGCTGAACTGGATAGGCCACCGCTTCATCGCAAGGAGCAGCCGATGAGTGATTTCACCTTCTGGGACATCGTGCGCAACCTGCTCACCGGCCTGCAATGGACGCTGGCGCTGTCGCTGGTGGCGTTCATTGGCGGCGGGCTGATCGGCTTGCTGATCATGGTCATGCGCATCTCGGACAAACCCCTGCCCCGCAGCTTTGCCCGCACCTACATCGAACTGTTCCAGGGCACGCCGCTGCTGATGCAACTGTTCCTGGTGTTTTTCGGCGTGGCCCTGGCCGGGCTGGAGATTTCGCCATGGATGGCGGCGGCGATTGCCCTGACGCTGTTCACCAGCGCCTATCTGGCGGAGATCTGGCGCGGCTGCGTCGAATCGATCCCCAACGGCCAGTGGGAAGCCTCGGCGAGCCTGGCGCTGAACCCGCTGGAACAATTGCGCCATGTGATCCTGCCCCAGGCACTGCGCATCGCCGTGGCGCCGACCGTGGGCTTCTCGGTGCAAGTGGTCAAAGGCACCGCCGTCACCTCGATCATCGGCTTCACCGAGCTGACCAAGACCGGCGGCATGCTCGCCAACGCGACTTTCGAACCCTTCATGGTCTATGGCCTCGTCGCCCTTGGCTATTTCCTGCTCTGCTACCCCCTGTCGCTCAGTGCGCGCTACCTGGAAAGGAGACTGCATGCCTCTGCTTAGAATTTCCGCCCTGCATAAATACTACGGCGACCATCATGTGCTCAAAGGCATCGACCTGAGCATCGAGGAAGGCCAGGTGGTGGCGATCATCGGCCGCAGTGGCTCGGGCAAATCCACCTTACTGCGCACCCTCAACGGCCTGGAGTCGATCAACGACGGCGTGATCGAAGTCGACGGCGAATACCTCGACGCCGCCCGCGCCGACCTGCGCAGCCTGCGACAGAAAGTCGGCATGGTGTTCCAGCAGTTCAACCTGTTCCCGCACCTGACCGTGGGTGAGAACGTCATGCTGGCGCCGCAAGTGGTGCAGAAGGTGCCAAAGGCCAGGGCCGCCGAACTGGCGCGACAGATGCTGGAACGAGTCGGGCTGGGGGAAAAGTTCGATGCCTTTCCGGATCGACTGTCCGGCGGCCAGCAACAGCGAGTGGCGATTGCCCGTGCCCTGGCGATGTCGCCGAAAGTGCTGCTGTGCGATGAAATCACCTCGGCCCTGGACCCGGAGTTGGTCAACGAAGTGCTGAGCGTGGTCCGGCAACTGGCCCGGGAAGGCATGACACTGATCATGGTCACCCACGAAATGCGCTTCGCCCGGGAAGTTGGGGACAAGTTGGTGTTCATGCACCAGGGCAAGGTGCATGAGGTGGGGGATCCGAAAGTAGTGTTCGCCAATCCGCAGACGGCGGAGCTGGCGAATTTCATCGGGACAGTTGAGGCGGCGGGCTGAAAATCATCGGTGCCAATGACGCCGCCTTCGCGGGCAAGCCCGCTCCCACAGGGTCTTCTGTTGAAATACGATTGCGTATTCGCTGCAAAAACCTGTGGGAGCGGGCTTGCCCGCGAAGAGGCCAGTGGCCGCACCACTAGAGCCCCGCGGTAAAAGATCGCAGCCTTCGGCAGCTCCTACGCGTTGGCGGCAGCCTTTGATCGTGGCACGATGTCGAGGTTATCGACCGAGACCCCCGACCATGCCGCAATCCCAAGCCAAGAATCTGTCCCTGATCGCCGCAATCGACCTGGGCTCCAACAGCTTTCACATGGTCGTGGCCAAGGCCCAGAACGGCGAAATCCGTATTCTCGAGCGTCTCGGGGAGAAGGTTCAGCTGGCCGCCGGCATCGACGAAGAGCGCCATCTCAACGAAGAATCGATGCAACGCGGGCTCGATTGCCTCAAACGCTTTGCCCAACTGATCAACGGTATGCCCACGGGTGCCGTACGCATCGTCGGCACCAACGCCTTGCGTGAAGCCCGCAACCGCGCCGAATTCATCCGTCGCGCCGAAGAAATTCTCGGCCACCCGGTGGAAGTCATTTCCGGCCGTGAAGAAGCGCGCCTGATCTACCTCGGCGTGTCCCACACCCTCGCCGACACCCCGGGCAAGCGCCTGGTGGCCGACATCGGCGGCGGCAGCACCGAATTCATCATTGGCCAGCGCTTCGAACCGCTGCTGCGCGAAAGCCTGCAGATGGGCTGTGTCAGCTATACCCAGCGCTATTTCAAGGACGGCAAGATCACCCCGGCCCGTTACGCCCAGGCGTACACGGCGGCGCGGCTGGAGATCATGAGCATCGAGCACGCCCTGCACCGCTTGACCTGGGATGAAGCCATCGGCTCCTCGGGCACCATCCGCGCCATCGGTCTGGCGCTGAAGGCTGGCGGCCACGGCACCGGCGAGGTCAACGCCGAAGGCCTGGCCTGGCTCAAGCGCAAACTGATCAAGCTGGGCGACGTCGAGAAAATCGATTTCGAAGGTATCAAGCCGGATCGCAGGGCGATCTTCCCGGCGGGCCTGGCAATCCTCGAAGCAATCTTCGACTCCCTCGAACTGCAACGCATGGATCACTGCGAAGGCGCCCTGCGCGAAGGCGTGCTCTATGACTTGCTGGGCCGCCATCACCATGAGGACGTGCGTGAACGCACCCTCACCTCGCTGATGGAGCGCTACCACGTCGATCAGGAACAGGCGGCACGGGTCGAGCGCAAGGCGCTGCATGCGTTTGACCAGGTGGCCGAAGACTGGGACCTGGAAGACGGTGTCTGGCGCGAACTGCTCGGCTGGGCGGCCAAGGTCCATGAAGTGGGCCTGGACATCGCTCACTACCAGTACCACAAGCACGGCGCCTACCTGATCGAGCACTCGGACCTCGCCGGATTCTCCCGCGAAGACCAGTTAATGCTCGCGCTGCTGGTACGTGGCCACCGACGCAACATTCCCAAGGACAAGTTCGCCGATTTCGGTGACGACGGCGTCAAGCTGATTCGCCTGTGTGTGCTACTGCGCTTTGCGATCCTGTTCCACCACATCCGCGGCACCCAGCAAATGCCCCAGGTGGAACTGAACGCCCATGGCAACCACCTGGAGGTGGTGTTCCCGGAGAACTGGCTGGACGAAAACCAGCTGACCCAGGCCGACTTTGAAATTGAAGCGCAATGGCTGACCCGGGTCGACATCGTGTTGACCGCCCGCTGACACACGCTCTGTAGGAGCCGGCTTGCCGGCGATCGGGCCTGCGCCTTGCGGTGATTGCAAGGCCGCCATCGCTGGCAAGCCAGCTCCTACAAGGTTTTCGGCGCAAACAAAAATGGCGATCCGCAGGAATCGCCATTTTTTGTTTCTGGTTTGGGTTAGCGCACGGCCAGAATCGGACTGCCCAAACGCTCCAGCAATGTCGCCTGGGCGCTGCGCGGGTTCTGGTTGCCGGTCGGTGTGTTACGGATGTAACGACCGTCCGGCTGCAGGCTCCAGCTGTGGGTGTTATCGGTCAGATACAGTTCCAGCTCTTTCTTGACCCGCATGATCAGCTTCTTGCCTTCCACCGGGAAGCAAGTCTCGACGCGCTTGTCGAGGTTGCGTTCCATCCAGTCGGCACTGGACAGGAACATCTGCTCGTCGCCGCCGTTGAGGAAGTAGAAGACCCGGGTGTGCTCCAGGAAACGGCCGATGATCGAACGCACATGGATGTTGTGGGAGACCCCCGCGATGCCCGGCCGCAGGCAGCACATGCCACGCACCACCAGATCGATGCGCACGCCTGACTGGCTGGCCTTGTACAGCGCGCGGATGATCTTCGGATCGGTCAGCGAGTTGAACTTGGCGATGATGTGCGCCGGTTTGCCGTCGAGGGCGAACTGGGTTTCCCGGGCAATCATATCGAGCATGCCCTTTTTCAGGGTGAACGGCGCGTGCAGCAGCTTCTTCATGCGCAGCGTCTTACCCATGCCGATCAACTGGCTGAACAGTTTGCCTACGTCTTCGCACAAGGCGTCGTCGGAGGTCAGCAGGCTGTAGTCGGTGTACAGGCGGGCGTTGCCGGCGTGGTAGTTGCCCGTGCCGAGGTGCGCATAACGCACGATCTCGCCCGCTTCGCGACGCAAAATCAGCATCATCTTGGCGTGGGTCTTGAAGCCGACCACACCATAGATCACCACCGCACCGGCCGCTTGCAGTCGGCTGGCCAGTTGCAGGTTGGATTCTTCGTCGAACCGCGCACGCAATTCGATCACCGCCGTGACTTCCTTGCCGTTACGCGCCGCATCCACCAGCGCATCGACGATTTCCGAGTTCGCGCCGGAGCGGTACAGCGTCTGGCGCACCGCCAGCACGTGTGGATCCTTGGCGGCCTGGCGCAGCAGGTCGACCACCGGGGTGAACGACTCGAACGGGTGCAGCAGCAGGATGTCCTGCTTGCTGATCACGCTGAAAATGTTCTCGCTGTTCTGCAGCAGTTTCGGGATCTGCGGGGTGAACGGCAGGTATTGCAGATCGCGCTGGCTGTCCAGGCCGGTGATGCTGAACAGCCGCGTCAGGTTCACCGGACCGTTGACCTGGTACAACTCGGTCTCGCTCAGGTTGAACTGCTTGAGCAGGTAGTCGGACAGGTGTTTCGGGCAAGTGTCGGCCACTTCAAGGCGTACTGCGTCACCGTAGCGACGGGAGAACAGCTCGCCGCGCAAGGCGCGGGCCAGGTCTTCGACGTCTTCGGAGTCCAGCGCGAGGTCGGCGTTGCGGGTCAGGCGGAACTGGTAGCACCCCTTGACCTTCATGCCCTGGAACAGGTCATCGGCGTGAGCGTGGATCATCGACGACAGGAATACATAGTTGTCGCCGGCGCCGCCGACTTCTTCC
This sequence comes from Pseudomonas laurylsulfatiphila, assembly GCF_002934665.1. Classification (GTDB taxonomy): domain Bacteria; phylum Pseudomonadota; class Gammaproteobacteria; order Pseudomonadales; family Pseudomonadaceae; genus Aquipseudomonas; species Aquipseudomonas laurylsulfatiphila. The sequence goes on from NZ_NIRS01000005.1 coordinate 403,445, forward strand.
GGCACCTTGATGATGCGCGGCAGCAGGCGTGGCGCCGGGATGATCGCCAAACCGGAGTCGCGACCGAAGGCGTCGATACCTTCGAGCTCGACGATGAAGTTCAGGCTCTTGTTCACCAGCAAGGGGAACGGGTGCGTAGGGTCGAGGCCGATGGGGGTGATGATCGGTGCGATCTCGTCGCGGAAATAGCGGCGCACCCAGGTCTTGAGCTTGGTCGTCCAATTGCGGCGACGGATGAAGCGGACCTGATGTTTCTCCAGCTCCGGCAACAGAATGTCGTTGAGGATCGCGTACTGACGGTCGACGTGACCGTGTACCAGTTCGCTGATGCGCGCCAACGCCTGATGCGGTTGCAGGCCATCGGCGCCCGCCTGTTCACGGGCGAAGGTGATCTGCTTCTTCAGGCCGGCAACGCGAATTTCGAAGAACTCATCCAGGTTGCTGGAGAAGATCAGCAGAAACTTCAGCCGCTCCAGCAATGGGTAGGACTCGTCCAGCGCCTGCTCCAGCACGCGGATGTTGAACTGCAGTTGCGACAGTTCGCGGTGGATGTACAGGCTACTGTCATCCAGACCGGGAATGGCCACCGCCGGTGCTGCCGCAGCGGTTTCGACGACCGCCGCGGGCGGAGCTGGCTCCAGCTCCGGCGGGGTCTCGTCGACTTGCTCCACCACCGGTTGAGCGTCTTTTACGGCAACTTCAGTGAGTACTTCGGTATTCATCGAATGTTCCTGGGAGGGCTATTTTTGCTCTCGTAACAATTGAGCGGCACGAACGGCAAAGTACGTCAGGATGCCATCGGCACCTGCTCGTTTGAAAGCGGTCAGCGACTCGAGGATAACCCCTTCGCTCAACCAGCCATTCTGGATCGCCGCCATGTGCATGGCGTATTCGCCGCTGACTTGATAGACAAACGTCGGCACTTTGAATTCTTCTTTGACCCGGCACAGGATGTCGAGGTACGGCATGCCTGGCTTGACCATGACCATGTCCGCACCTTCTGACAAGTCCGCCGCGACTTCGTGCAGGGCTTCGTTGCTGTTGGCCGGGTCCATCTGATAGGAGGCCTTGTTGGCCTTGCCCAGGTTCAGCGCCGAACCGACCGCATCGCGGAACGGGCCGTAATAGGCGCTCGCGTACTTGGCCGAGTAGGCCATGATCCGCACATTGACGTGACCGGCCACTTCAAGGGCTTCGCGAATCGCCTGGATGCGACCGTCCATCATGTCCGATGGGGCCACGACCTGAGCGCCGGCTTCGGCGTGGGACAGGGCTTGCCTGACCAGTGCGTCGACGGTGATGTCGTTCTGCACGTAGCCTTCTTCATCAAGAATGCCGTCCTGACCGTGGGTGGTGAACGGATCCAGGGCCACGTCGGTGATCACGCCCAGCTCAGGGAATTGCGCACGCAGGGCGCGGGTGGCGCGCTGGGCGATGCCCTCCGGGTTCCAGGCCTCCTCAGCATCCAGAGACTTGAGTTCCGAAGGCGTCACCGGGAACAGCGCCAGCGCCGGAATCCCCAGTTCGACCCACTTGGCCGCCTCTTCAAGCAACAGGTCGATGGTCAGGCGTTCGACGCCCGGCATCGAAGCCACCGATTCGCGACGGTTTTCACCGTCCAGAACGAACACCGGCAGGATCAGGTCATCGACGGTCAGGACGTTTTCACGGACCAGTCGACGCGAGAAGTCGTCACGACGGTTGCGGCGCAGGCGGGTTGCGGGGAACAGACGGTTGGCGGGGGTAAAGCTCACGGCAGACTCCTGAGCCCGCGCAGACGGGCGAGCGTGACAGTTATAAGTGCCCATTATGACGAACGTATGACAGTTATGTGCACCCTGCGACGTGTAGCCGCATTCCATTGTCGTTGTAGGAAATGTTCACGTCGAGACACATTTGGACACTTTCCTGAATGTGTCCGAAGGGTTAGGCTGCGCGTTCATTTCGCCAGCACCCAGACAATGCTCCAACAATTTCTGCATGACTTCGGCTACTTTGCCCTTTTTCTAGGCACGTTCTTCGAAGGCGAAACCATCCTGGTACTCGCGGGCTTCCTCGCGTTCCGTGGATACATGGACATCAACCTGGTGGTGGTCGTGGCCTTCTTCGGCAGCTATGCCGGCGACCAACTGTGGTATTTCCTGGGACGCAAGCACGGTCGAAAACTGCTGGCGCGCAAGCCGCGCTGGCAAATGATGGGTGACCGGGCGCTGGAGCACATTCGCAAGCATCCGGACATCTGGGTACTGAGCTTCCGCTTCGTTTACGGTTTACGTACGGTCATGCCGGTGGCCATCGGGCTGTCTGGCTATCCGCCGGGCCGTTACCTGCTGCTCAACGGCATTGGCGCGGCGATCTGGGCCGCAGCCCTGGCGGCGGCCGCTTACCATTTCGGCGCAGTGCTCGAAGGCATGCTCGGCAGTGTGAAGAAGTACGAACTTTGGGTGCTCGGCGCCCTGCTGGTCCTGGGCCTCGTGCTGTGGCTGCGCCGGCGCTTCAAGAATGCCCGCCTGGCCAAGCAGGTCTATGCCGACGAGCAGGCCCTGAAAGCTGCGCGGACCAATACCGAAGACCCTACGACGCCAACCGAGTGATGCGGTTTCTGCAACAGTAGAGACCGATGCCGCTCAACAGGCTGTAACTGAGCAGGCCGACCCAGCCCACGGCGCTGGCCGGCCACAGCCCCACCATCGGGGCCAGCCATGCCAATGGCAGATTCGACGCCAGCCGCACCAGCTCCAGCTTCAACGCCCACGGGCGATTCTCCAGGGCCACGCCCAGCACAAACAGACCGAACGCCACCACTCCCCAGCCCAGCACCAGGGCAGCGACTGACAGCTTCGGTTCGAGATTCATCAAGTAGCTGCCCAGTGCGATATAGACGCAGAACTGCAACAAGACGTAGAGCTGCTGACGCCCGTCCAGCGGCACCTCGAATTTGCGGAACTGGCTCAGGTCCGGCTTGTTCATCGGGTATCTGGCCGCCACGTCCGCCGGGCGCCAGCCCGTGCGCATGAACCAGATCCGCAGCTTGTCCCAGGCGCTTTCGGCACGCCGCGCATCGGCCCACAACTGCGCGTAGAACTGCACGTTCGCCCACACGGGATTCCAGCTCGCCAGCGGAGTGGTCACGCCGAAGATCACCGGCTCGTTGTCGTCTTCTTCCTGGAACGAGCCGAACAGACGGTCCCAAATAATGAACACGCCGCCGTAGTTGCGATCCATGTAGAGAGCGTTCTGTGCATGGTGAGCCCGATGATTGGATGGCGTGACAAAAAACCATTCGAACCAGCCAAGCTTGGGAATGTGCCGCGTATGCACCCAGAACTGATACAGCAGGTTCAGCGCCGCGACACTGACGAACACCAGCAGCGGCACACCAACCACCGCCATCGGCAGATAAAAGATCCAGCCCAGGAGGAATCCGGTACTGGTCTGGCGCAACGCCGTGGACAGGTTGTAGTCCTCACTCTGGTGATGCACCGAATGCGCGGCCCAGAGAATGTTGCGCTCGTGGCCCAGGCGATGCAGCCAGTAGTAGCAGAAATCGTAGAGGACGAAGGCAAACACCCAGGTCAAGACGCTGTCGGCCGACAACTCGAACAGCGCCAGACGCTTGAAGGCGAACGCGTAGGTCACCAGTCCAATGCCTTTGGTCAGCAGTCCCGTGGTGGTCGACAGCACGCCGGTGCTGATGCTGTTGATCGCGTCAGCCACCCGATAGTTACTCATTCCGCGCCGACGGTCGGCCAGCAGCTCGAGGGCGATCAGCACAAAGAAGAACGGCACCGCGTACAGAATGAAGTCCATGACGCGCCCTGATCGGAATCCTGAGGACAAATGCTATGTGTAACCGCGAATTAACCCTATGGCAACGTGTGACAAATTAGTGGACATTTAACGCCATGAATCTGGAGAAAAGCCCATGAGCAAAAAAGTTGCAGTGATCCTTTCCGGTTGTGGCGTGTACGACGGCGCCGAGCTCCACGAGAGCGTCATCACCCTGTTGCGCCTTGATCAACGCGGGGCGCAGGTGCAGTGCTTCGCACCGAACATCGCGCAGTTACATGTAATCAATCACCTGACCGGCGAAGAAATGCCCGAATCGCGCAACGTGCTGGTCGAGTCGGCGCGGATTGCCCGGGGCAACATCCAGGACATCCGTGACGCGAACGTCGATGACTTCGACGCGTTGATCGTGCCCGGCGGCTTCGGCTCAGCCAAGAACCTGTCCAATTTCGCCATTGAAGGCGCCAGCTGCACCGTTCAACCGGATGTCCTGGCACTGACCGAGGCCTTTGCCGAGGCCGGCAAGCCGGTGGGGTTGATGTGCATATCCCCTGCCCTGGCGGCCAAGATCTACGGCCCCGGCGTCACCTGCACCATTGGCAATGACACCGACACCGCTGCCGCGATGAACAAGATGGGCGCGACCCATACCGATTGCGCGGTCAGTGACATCGTCGAAGACAAGGCACGCAAACTGGTGAGCACCCCGGCTTACATGCTGGCGCAATCGATCAGTGAAGTGGCATCGGGGATCAACAAGCTGGTAGACCGGGTGCTGGAACTGACCCACGAAAACGACGCCTGACACCCTTCAAAAATGTGGGAGCGAGCTTGCTCGCGATGGGGCCAACACATTCAACTTTGATGTTGTCTGTAAGTCCGCTATCGCGAGCAAGCTCGCTCCCACAAGGTTCGCCGCAGGTCTCAAGAATTGCGGGCCAGCCGTGTGAGGATCCGGTCCAGCGCATTGGCAAACGCCTGCTTCTCACGGTCGCCAAACGGTGCCGGTCCACCCCCCATCTGCCCCTGTTCGCGCAAATCAGTGAACAGGTTGCGCACCGCCAGCCGCTCCCCCATGTTCTGCGCGTCAAACTCCTTGCCCCGAGGATCGAGCACGGCCACACCGTTCTTGAACAGACGGTCGGCCAATGGCACATCGCTGCAGATCACCAGTTCACCAGGCACCGCGTGCTCCACCAGGTAGTCATCCGCCGCATCCGGTCCGCTCGGCACCACGATCAGCTTGACCAACGCCAGCCCCGGCTTGGTCTGCGGCTGCCCGGCCACCAGCACCACTTCGAACTGGCGCTTGAGGGCGAACTTCACCACCAGATCCTTGGCTGCCCGTGGGCAGGCATCGGCGTCGATCCACACACGCATTGTATATTCCTCTGTTGAAAAGCATCGCGGGCAAGCCCGCTCCCACAGGTTAGCGCTAAACCTGTGGGAGCGGGCTTGCCCGCGAATGTGAGCGCAGCGAATGCTGTTGTTTAAGAAACCTGCACCCGCCGCTTCTCAACCACCCGGCTACGACCATACAACACGACAATCGCAATGATCGCCACGGCCTGAGCACTCAGCGAGTAGGCATCGGCGTGGATCCCCAGCCAGTCGAAGTCAAAGAACGGCACCGGCCGCGTGCCGAAAATTCCGGCTTCCTGCAGCGCTTTCACGCCATGCCCGGCAAACACCACCGACAAGGCGCACAGCAGACCCGCGTTGATGCTGAAGAACAGCGCCAGCGGCAACTTCGCCGAACCGCGCAAAATCACCCAGGCCAGGCCGATCAGCAGCACCACCGCCGTGGCCCCACCGGCCAACACGGCGTTGTGCCCTGCGGGACCTGCCTGCAGCCACAGGGTTTCGTAGAACAGAATCACTTCGAACAGTTCGCGATACACCGAGAAAAACGCCAGGGTCGCAAAGCCGAAACGCCCACCGCCACCGACCAGGCTGGACTTGATGTAATCCTGCCAGGCCGCCGCATGACGACGGTCATGCATCCACACGCCCAGCCACAGCACCATGACACTGGCAAACAACGCCGTCGCGCCTTCCAGCAACTCGCGCTGCGAACCGCTGACATCAATCACATAAGCTGCCAGCGCCCAGGTGCCCAACCCGGCCAGAAATGCCAGCCCCCAACCGACGTTGACGCTGCGCACCGCCGCCTGTTGACCCGTGTTGCGCAGGAAGGCAAGGATCGCCGCCAGCACCAGGATCGCCTCCAGACCTTCGCGCAGCAGAATCAGCAAGCCGGAAATGTAACTCAGCGACCAGCTCAAACCGTCTTTGCCCAACAAGCCGGCCGATGCCTTCAACTTGTCCTTGGCCACGTCCAGGCGTTGCTCGACCTCGCTCACCGGCAAGCCGTCCTGCAACGACTGACGGTAGGCCATCAGGGATTTTTCCGTGTCTTTACGCACGTTGGCGTCAATGTTATCCAGCGAGCTCTCGACCAGCTCGAAGCCTTCCAGATACGCCGCTACCGATAAGTCATAAGCCTGATCATGCTCACCGGCACGATACGCCGCGATGCTCTTGTCCAGCGTGGCCGCCGTGTAGTCAAGCAGTTGCGCCGGGCCACGCTTGACCTGCGGCGGTTGCGCCCGCTGGGCACGGAAGGTCGCGGCGGCTTGCGGGCCTTCGACGGCCTGTACTTCGGCCGGGGTCTGACGAGCGAGGTCGGCGATGTTGTAGGTCTTTTCAGCCTTGGCCGTCGCCGGGTCAACACTGAAGCCCGCAATATAGGTGGCCAGGTCCCAACGCTGACGATCATCCAGCTGGTCGGCGAAGGCCGGCATGTCAGTGCCTTCAATGCCTTGGCCGAGGGTGCTGTAGATCGCGTAGAGGCTCAGGCGGTCCAGCCGTGAGGCATCACGCAGATCGGTGGGCGCTGGCGTCATGCCGACACCTGCCGGGCCGTCACCGGCTCCTGAGTCGCCATGGCAGACCGAGCATTGCTGAGTGTACAGCGGCGCGCCACGCACCGGGTCCGGCGTAATGACCGGGGCCTGGCTGACTTCATAGGCCACGGCCAGTTTCGCACCCAGTTGCCGGGCCTGGCGTGCAACTTCGGCACCGTCCTGATGGGCGTCGATGGAGTTTCCCAGCGCGGCCAGGCTTTGCTCCAGCGCGGCTTTTTCCGGCTTGGCCGGCATGGCTGCAATCAGACTTCCCAGGGTCCTGACCGACTCTTGCTGCGCGCGAAATCCGGACGGGTCCGTGATGCTGCCCGCCTGCACCGTGCCCGGGTAATCCGCGCCGATGTAGTCGAGCAAGTGCAGCGCCTGCGGCGTACCTTCGGCGGAGGCGGCCAGCAGTTGAAAGCTGCACGCAGCCACCAGCGGCAGCAACAGCCAGGCCAGGAAACGGGAGGGGGCAATCATGAATGAATCTCAATTTGAAAAACGAAGTTACATATTGTTATCGCCCAACGGGTTTCGCTCAAGCTTTGTTGATACTTCTTCGTAATTGCATCGGTTTCGGGAACAGCTCCCCCCAAACGAAAAAGGCGACCACCCGGGCCGCCTTTTTTTGTCAGTCGCCGTTTTACACGGCGGCCCTGCGCAACGTCGCCATAAACGCCGCCGCCCCGATGAACAGCCCGGCAAAGGTCCGGTTCATGCGCTTTTGCTGTTTCGGTGTGCGCAACAGACGCAGCACTTTGGACGCCAGACCGGTGTAGCCGGCCATGACGATCAGGTCGACGCAGACCATGGTCACGCCAATCACCAGATACTGAATCAGCAGCGGAGCATGAGGGTCGATGAACTGCGGCAACACCGCCAGCATGAACACCAGCGCCTTGGGGTTGCTGATGTTCACCAGAAAACCACGGAATACCAGGGCCATCGGCTTGCCGATCTGACGCACCGCCGCGTCATCGCTCATGTCGCTGGGCAGCGCACGCCATTGCTTGATCGCGAGGTAGACCAGGTACGCCACGCCAAACCATTTGATGGCGTAGAAGGCCGTGGCCGAAGCCGTGAGAATGGCGCCGACACCGGCACCGACGATGGCGATCTGCAAAGCCAGGCCCAGTTGCAGGCCCAGGGCATTCCAGTAGCCACGCCAGAAGCCGTATTGCAGGCCGCTGGACATCGACGCAATGGCGCCGGCACCGGGGGACAGGCTGATCACCCAGCAGGCGGCAAAAAACGCCAGCCATGTTTGAAGCTCCATTGCACACCTCGACTCGGACTCGTGACAGACGTCTAAGCTAATGCGGCTTTGATTGGATGGCTACCGATTTTTTGTGGGGCATGGCGACGGCCGACCAGCGTTTACAGGGGCGGGCCCCTTCGCGAGCAGGCTCGCTCCCACATTGGCTCTCAGGTGCCCACAAGATTTGTGTTCGCTGAAGATCGACTGTGGGAGCGAGCCTGCTCGCGAAAGCAATCTGTCACGCAACAGAAGGACTACTTTTCAAACCCGCTCGAAGGGAACATATCAGTCCCCCGCCAACGCCGAACCGAACGCTGGAAGAACAAACTGTTGGGCACCTGCACCATGGCGCTGCCGGTGCCGGCTTCTTCAGCCTCTATCAACGTGGTGTAAAGAAGATTGATCGCCACCACCCGGCCTTTGACGCCGGGCTTGTCGGTGGTGTCCACCAACTCGACCACGTCACCTATGCGGAACGGGCCGACGGTAAAGATCAGGATCGCGCACAGCAGGTTCGAGAGCACGCTCCACATGGCGAAAAACGCCACCGCCGCGACCGCGACGAAACCGGACAACGCGGTCCAGAGCACCGTGGCCGATACACCGAGTCGCTCCAGCACGAAAATCAGCGCGCTGCCCATGATCAGCCAGCGCAAGCCGCCTCGCAGCGGCATCATCAATTGCGGCGGAAACGGGTAACGCTCACCGAGACGGGTCAGGCCTTTGGCGACGAAGCGCTGGGTGAAGTAGCCGGCGAGCAGGATCAGCAGGAGTTGCACGCCGAGCCAGATCGGCTCGACCCACACCGCCGGCAACGGCAGCTTGAAGGCGTCCATCAGGACAGCGCCTCCAACTCCGCCTGCATGCTTTCCAGCAATTCCAGGGCTTCCATCCACGCTTCTTCCAGCTCCGCCTCACGCACCTTCAGCTTGGCCTGTTCGGCCAGCAGATCACGCAATTCGTTCTTGCGCGCCGGCTCGTAGATGTCGCTGTCGCCGAGGCTGGTATCGACCTTCGCCAGTTTTTCGTGGAGCTTGCCCAGTTCGGCTTCGAGCTTGTCAGCCTCACGCTTGTGCGGGGCCAGCTGCTGACGCAACGCCGCTGCGGCCTGACGCTGGGCTTTCTTGTCGGTTTTGTCCGGGTTGACCGGGGTGCTGCTGACCGGGGCATTACGCTGGCGATACTCCACCAGCCAGCGGGTGTAGTCCTCCAGGTCGCCGTCGAACTCCTCGACCTTGCCGTCCGCCACCAGATAGAAATTGTCGGTGGTGCTTTTGAGCAAATGACGATCGTGAGAGACCACCAGTACCGCACCACTGAACTCCTGCAGGGCCATGGTCAGCGCCAGGCGCATTTCCAAGTCCAAGTGGTTGGTCGGTTCGTCGAGCAGCAACAGGTTCGGCCGGTCCCAGGCAATCAATGCCAGGGCCAGGCGCGCCTTTTCACCACCGGAAAAATTCAGTACCGGCTCGTCGATCCGCGCGCCACGGAAGTCGAAACCGCCGAGGAAGTCGCGCAAGGTCTGTTCGCGCTCGGTCGGTGCCAGGCGCTGCAGGTGCAGCAACGGGCTGGCCTTGGAATCCAGAGAGTCGAGCTGATGCTGGGCGAAGTAACCGACCACGGTGTTCTCGCCACGGGTCAAGCGACCGGCCAATGGCGAGAGCTCACCGGCAAGGTTCTTGATCAGGGTCGATTTACCAGCACCGTTAGGGCCGAGCAGACCGATTCGCGCACCCGGGGTCAGTTGCAGCTTGACCTTCTCCAGCACGGTTTTGTCGCCGTAACCCAGGCGGGCGTCGGACAGGTCGATCAGCGGGCTGGAAATCTTCTGCGATTCGCGGAAGACAAAGTCGAACGGCGAATCGACGTGGGCAGCGGTCAGCTCTTCCATCCGCTCCAGGGCCTTGATCCGGCTCTGGGCCTGACGGGCCTTGGTGGCCTGGGCCTTGAAGCGGGCGATGTAGCTTTCCATGTGCGCACGTTGCGCCTGTTGCTTCTCGTAGGCTTGCTGTTGCTGGGCCAGGCGTTCGGCACGGGCGCGCTCGAAGGCGCTGTAGCCACCGCGGTACAGGGTGATCTTGCGCTGATCGACGTGGGCCACGTGATCGACCACGGCATCGAGGAAGTCCCGATCGTGGGAGATCAGCATCAGGGTGCCCGGATAGCTCTTGAGCCATTCCTCAAGCCAGATGATGGCGTCGAGGTCCAGGTGGTTGGTCGGTTCGTCGAGCAGCAGCAGGTCCGACGGGCACATCAAGGCCTGTGCCAGGTTCAGACGCATCCGCCAGCCACCGGAGAAGTCCCCGACCTGGCGATCCATCTGCTCGTTGGTGAATCCAAGACCGGCCAGCAACTTGCGCGCCCGGGCGTCGGCGGTGTAACCGTCGGCGCTGTCGAGTTCCGAATGCAGGCGCGCCTGTGCGGCACCGTCATGGGCCGCTTCGGCTGCCGCCAGGTCGCGTTGCACCTGGCGCAGGCGCAGGTCGCCATCGAGCACGTAGTCGACGGCCAGGCGTTCGAGGGTGTCGACCTCCTGGCGCATGTGGGCGATACGCCAGTCGGCCGGCAGGAAGCAATCACCCGAGTCCGGGTGCAGCTCACCCCGAAGCAAGGCGAACAGGCTCGATTTGCCGGCGCCGTTGGCACCGATGAGGCCGGCTTTCTGGCCGGCGTGCAGGGTCAGCTCGGCGTCTTCTAGCAGACGTTGCGGGCCACGCTGTAAAGTCAGGTTCTGAAGTCGAATCATAATGGCGGCGGAGTCTACCAGCTTCGCTCGCAACTGGCGCGAGTAGCACTATGTCCTCTGACCTGTGGAGCTTTTCCCTGACCACTTATGCCCGTCCCGGTGTTGAGCAGGCATGCCTGCAATTGCAGTCGGCGGGGGTCAATGTGTGTCTGTTGCTGTGTGGTGCGTGGCTGGGACACCGAGGCGTGGCCTGCGATGAGCAGCGCTTGCAGCAACTGCGCAGAGTGGCCACCTCGTGGGACATCGATGTCGTGCGGCCGTTACGCACCTTACGCACACAATGGAAGGTCGGGGCTACGCAAGACGCAGATCTGCATGCTCTGCGTGAACAAGTGAAGGCACTCGAGCTGGAAGCCGAACGGCATCTGTTGTTGCGGCTGGAGAGATCGGCGCAGAGTTGGCCGCAAAATGCCGAGACCGATCTGGCGGCCTGGCTGGAAGGTGTGACGGCCGAGGCCGCCCACCTGCACCGCGACGCGCTGCATCAGCTGCGCGTCGCGGTAACCGGCACTTAGGAAGCGCTGGTTGGGGTGGTTGCTGCGATCGATGCGGCGGCCGGCGTTGGCGCTGGCGTGGCTGTCGAGGTGGCTGCTGCCAAAGCAGACGTTGCTACCGGAGCCGGGTTGGCTGGCTTGGCAGCCGGTGCGGTGGCTGGCTTGGCGGCAACCGGCTTCTTCACTGCGGGTTTTGCAGCAGGTTTTGCAGCAGGTTTTGCAGCAGCAGGTTTTGCAGCAGCAGGTTTTGCAGCAGCCGGTTTTGCAGCAGCCGGTTTGGCGGCAACTGGCTTGGCAGCGGCGGGCTTGGCTGCTGGTTTAGCTGCAGCTGGTTTTGCGGCTGGTTTAGCAGCAGGTTTGGCAGCCGCTTTTACAGCAGGTTTTGCCGCTGGCTTGGCTGCTGGTTTAGCGGCCGGTTTTGCAGCGACAGGTTTTGCAGCCGGCTTGGCAGCAGGTTTCGCAGCAGCGGTGCGGGCAGCTGGTTTAGCGGCCGGTTTGGCAGCTGGTTTTGCAGCCGGTTTAGCGGCAGCTGTTTTAGCCACGGCTGGTTTGGCAGCAGCGGTTCTTGCGGCGGCAGGTCGTGCAGCGGCTGGTTTGGCAGCCGTGGTTTTAGCCGCAGGTTTTGCAGCGCTGGCAGCAGCCGGTTTTCTCGCTGCCGGTTTGGCAGCAGGTTTGGCTGCGGCAGTTTTAGCGACTGGCTTGGCAGCTGCAGGTTTTGCAGCAGCAGGCTTGGCCGGTGCTTTTGCAGCAGCCGGTTTGGCAGCGGCTTTCTTCGCAGGTGCCGCAGCAGGCTTGGCCGCACGCAGGGACAACACCTTGCCGACAGCCTCTTGTACACGACCGACGCCCTGGGCCAGTTTCAGGCTTTCCTGGGCATCGCGCTTGAGTTGCAGAATGTAGCCGCGGGTTTCCGATTGACGATCCTTGAGGGCATCGAGCAGTTCCTCAAGATCGGTCACTGCGCCCTTGGCCTTGGCTTGCGCCTTGGCTTTTCCGGCCGCCGCCGCGTCCTGCAATTTGGTGCGGGACTTGTGCAGTTTTTCTTGCGCTTTTCCGCGCTGCTTTTCCAGTTTGGCGAGCAGTTTTTCAGCATCAGCCAAGGCTTCGGAACAAGCGGTTTCCAGATGCTCGAGCAGGCTGCCCGAGAGTTGTTGGAGCAGGTGCAATGGAGTGTTTACTGGCTTCTTGGTGGCCGACATGGTTTACCTCCTGGCTGAAGTGAGTGCGGCTCATACTAGACCTCTGTAGCAACCGCCGCTAGGGCATGTTGACACTATCGAAAGCGTTGTGTTGCAAAGGACTGAAAAACTTCTGCGTCGACGTGAAAGCAGTTCACCGTTGCGCGCATTCTCACTGGCATAATCGCCCGCAATTCAGGTCGGAGAGTGCCCATGTCGCGCTGCCTTTTTTTATCGCTGTGTGTGTTTTTTTCGGTGGCCCAAGCCGCCGAAAAAACACCGGAAAATGAAGCCCACGATCTCGCTTACAGCCTGGGTGCGAGCCTTGGCGAACGCTTGCGCCAAGAGGCTCCCGACCTGCAACTCCAGGCACTGGTCGAGGGATTGCAACAAGCCTATCAGGGCAAGCCGCTGGCGCTGAAAGACGAGCAGATCCAGCAGATATTGACCGAGCATGAAGCGCGGATTGCCATGCAGTCAGCCGAGCCGCAAAGTGAATTGGCACTGGAAAAGGAACAGCGTTTTCTCGCCACCGAGAAAGCCAGACCCGGCGTGCGCGAACTGGATGACGGCGTGCTGCTGACCGAGTTGACGCCAGGCGCTGGCGCCAAGGCAGGACCCAACGGTAAGGTGCAGGTGCTGTACATCGGTCGCTTGCCCGACGGCACGGTGTTCGATCAGAACAGTCAGCCTCAATGGTTCAGTCTCGACAGCGTGATCGCCGGATGGCGCAGCGCATTGCAAAACATGCCGGTCGGGGCGAAATGGCGACTGGTGATTCCCTCGGCCCAGGCCTATGGCGCCGAGGGTGCCGGTGACGTGATCGCACCGTTCACACCACTGGTGTTTGAAATCGAATTGCGCGGTGCCACCGGCTGACGACACAAACGAAAAACGGCGTGCCTTGGCACGCCGTTTCGAGATCTTGCAGAAAGCGCTTCAGGCCTGAACCGAATCGACTTCCTTGTGGGCCGTGTGCAGCACTTCGATCAGGCAGTCTTCCAGCTCGAAGCGTTCATGCAACAGTCCGCCGAGTGTTTTGAACTCTTCGGCGACACACTTTCCTGCATCACACAGGTCATTGAACGCGAGCAGCTTTTCGGTGATGACGTCGATACGCGGGTAGATCGTCTCGGCGAGCTCCAGGCCACGCTTGTCGTTGAAGGCCTTGGCCTCCCCCGTCAGTTGCTCGTAGATCTCGAAGTGCCCGGCCGATACATAATCGACCAGCACGCCGCAGAATTCCTGCAAAGGCTTGCGGTTCTCACCCAGCGCCTCAGGCTTTGCGCCCAGCGTGTCATAGGCCTTGACCAGTTCGTGTCGTTCCTGCAACCAGCGATCGATCAGCAGGTGCACTCCACCCCAGCGTTCCTGAGCATTCTGACAACTTTCGAGCATGGTGATCTCTCTTCCCTTGTGGGTCAGCTGCTCTATGCCCGCTCGCCTCTTGTAAACATCGGTGGGCGGTCAGGCAGAGCGTCATCGAGCAACATAATTCCAATGACACGTGCGGGCCAGATTATGCCCGCACGACACTGGCTTCAAGGTACGCAGGCGATAAAGTTCATACAAGTGTTTAATCGCCGGCAAAGGCCCGGTGCGACGACTCGTCGCTGAGCGGTCGCTGATAGCTGATCCAGACCATTCGCAACGACTGGTAAACAGCCAGAATCATCATCGCGACGAAGAACAGCAGGCTCCACTCCGTGAGACTCAGGTCGAACAGCGTCCAGGAAATTTCCACACAATCGACAGTGCCCTTGAACACTTGCTGCAGGACGGAGCGCAGCGCAGAACCGGCGAACAGATCCGCCAGATGGGTCGAGCACGCCGCTGCCTGTTCCATCGGAAGGCTTTGCAGCAGAACCTGTCGCCACGCCGTGACAGTGCCGGCCAGGCTGCAACCAAGACTGAGCAGCCAATACAGAACGGTTCCGATGCGACCTGGACCATGGACCGAAGCCATCAGGCAGACACCGGTCAGGAGCGCCAGACAAAACCGCTGTACCAGACACAAGCCGCAAGGCCGTAGGCCGACCGCATATTCCAGGTAGTAGGAAACGCCCAACGCCAGGGCACCCGCAATGAAAGCCATGAAAAACAAGGAGCGTGAGCAGGCCAAAGACATGGCTTATCCGTAAAAGTAGTGACAGGCCGTTACGGTAGAGGAAAGCGCGGCGGCCTTTCAAGGCAGGCGCCCACGGAGACTTCAGCAGAAGTGTAGGGAAATCCCGACGCAGACGAGAGGATAAAACGTAGTCCTCTGTAGGACTTTGCCTGCGACGAGAATGGGTAACCGAGTTTCAGCGAATCATCTCACTGCGACGAGGAAGATTGCTTCCTCGCCGCAGCTCATCACACAGACGCCGGAGCCTGGCGCCAGCGAATGGGTCAAGCGCGAACTGCCACTGGCAGAGGGGCCGCGAGCAAGCGTTCATCCAGCAATCCCAGGCCTTCCTGAAACAGCTGGTTGCTGCGCTCGGTATCGCCCATTTGCGCCAACAACCGCGCCAGCTCCGCACAGGCTTCCGGATTGCGTTGTACACGCAGGCTGCTTTCCAGATAGTCCCGGGCCTTGCCCCACAAACTGTTTTGCAGGCACAGACGACCCAGTGTCAGCAGCAGGCCCGGATCGGTCGGATGGTCCTTGAGCCAGCCTTCAGCGGCCTGCAGCTGGCGGGCCGGATCATTGCCGCGCACCAGCCCGTAGAGACGAGCCAGATGGCTGTCGTAGCTGCGCTTGAGCGCGGTGCGCAGGACTTCCTCGGCTTCGACCTGAGCCCCCAATTGCCGCAGTTGCTCGGCATAGGCGAGCACCAGCTGCGGCTCCTGGCGTTGCGCCGAGGTCAGTTGCTGCCAGGCACGTTCGAGCGCTTGCTGCCCCACCGCTCCGTCTTCTTCCCGTTGCGCCGCCAGAGACAGGTTCGCCCCCCAGGCCCGACGCTCCAGTTCGGTGAGTTCGGCCGCCGGCAGAATTTTGTCCTTGCGCAGTTCCGGCAGCAGGCGAATCACTGCCGACCAGTCACCACGCTGTTGAAGCAGGCGCTGCAACTGACGCAGGGTCTGTGCGTTATGAGGATGGCGCTCACGCATGGCTTGCAAGGTGGCGAGGGCGCCGTCGGTATCACCGCGGTCGGTCTGCAACTGGGCGTGGTTCAAGGCGATCGCCAACTCGGCCTGAGGCTGACGCTCCAGGGCGCGCTCCAGCAAGTTGTCGCTTTCTTCGTAATTGCCTTGTTCGTTTGCGGCACGGGCCGCACCGAGGTAGTAAAGCAACGGCTGGCGCTCGGCCTCGGCAGCACGATGCAAGTGACGTTGCGCGCTGGCCCAGCGCCCCTCGGCCAGGTCCAGTTGACCATGCTCGATCGCCACCTGCACCCGACGGCTGCGGTTACGCCGGGACCACGGGTTGACCACTCCGCTGGAAGCCATCACCAGTTCGACCAGCGCCTTGATACCCCAGATCACCAGCCACAGCACAGCCACCAGCGCCAAAGTAGCCCACAGGCTCGACTCATAGCGGAAGGTCTTGTAGGCAATCAGCACGTAACCGGAATGTTCGGCAATCGCCAGCCCCAGCGCAGCGGTAGCGGCGATCGCGAGGAACACGATCACATAGAGGCGCTTCATGGCGTGGCCTCCGACGCGGTGTTCGCGGCAGGCCTGGCCATTGGCTTGACCGAGTCTTCGGCGTTGACGTTGCGCCGTTCCAGGTACCCCTGCACCGCGCTCAGGGTGCCGGTCATGTCTGGGGTGACTACGGTGACAGGTTGCTTGCTCAGCTCGGCTACCTGCTCAAGCATGACTTTGCTTTGCGAGTTGTCCGGGTTGAAGTTGCCCTTGAGGATGTCCCGCGCTTCGTCCAGCACTTGGGAGTACACCGCAGCTTGACCATTGAGTGCGGCCCACTGTGCCTGCTCCAGCGCCAGGCTCAAGGCCAGGCGTACCTGACTCAGGCTCTGGCCGGCCAGCAATGGACGAACGTTTTTATCGGCATTGAAATCGATACGGATGTAGCGCGAAATCTGATCCCACCATTGCGCCCAGCGACTGGCACCGTCGCCATCGGCAGTCAGGCCCAGCAGCGAATCGCCACGGTCCTTGTACTCCGGTGCCAGCTCGGTGAGGCTGGCCACTTGATCGCGCAGTGCGCCCAGACGCAGAAACAGCCCGGTGCGGTCCGGTTGTTCGGTACTGCGCAAGGCAATCAGGGTCTTGGCCACCTGCTCGCGCGCGGCAAAGGAGCCCGGATCGTTCTGCTCACGCAGTATCTCGTCGGCTCCCTGGACCAGTGCCTGGGCGCTGCTGATGTCCTGCAAGGCCGACAGTCGCAGACTGGCCAGACGCAGCAAGTGCTCGGCCTCGGCCAGGCGCCAGTCCTTGCGACTGGCGCCGAGTACGGTTTCCAGACGCTGGTTCAAACGCTGCTGATCACCTTGCAGCTGGATCACCAGGCGACTGCGTGCTTCCAGCTCATCGGCAGCAGGCAATTGTGCCAGGCGTGCACTCAGGCGCTCCTCATTGAGCTTGAGATTTTGCGCCTGGTCATTCAGCGCCTGTACCTGGCTCAACTGCTGCTGGTTGTTGGCCTGCAGGTGACGAACCTGCCAGACACCCCAACCGCCCACCGCGACACCGGCCGCGCCCAGCAACAGCGCGAGGATTGCCAGACCATTGCCTCTACGCTGCTCGGCAGCTGGTGACGGCGGCGGCATTTCTTCTAGAGGAGCATCAACAGGTGCATCAAGCACCGGTCGCGAGTCATCTTTAGGCAAGGCTGTTTCGCTCACGTATCCATCCTTTGCATCAGAAAACGGGTACGGGTTGCTCCCGTAACGCCGTCAGCAAGGCCGCGGCACTCGCGCCGCGACAATCCACAACTGTTTTGGCCCCGGCGGCAAGCGCCAGCTCGGCAACCCTGGGGCTTGGTACAAACAACGGCAACCGCGCCAACTGCGGCCAGGCATCGCCGGCCAATTGATGCAGGTGCTCAAAACCTTGTCCACTGCTGACCACCAGCCCGTTCAGGCGTTCCGCCTGGATCCGTTGCGGTAGCACTTGCGGTGGGTAAATCGGCATTGCCCGGCGGTACAGCTCCAGATACTCGACACTAGCACCAAGCTCACGCAAACGCTCAGCCAGCAATTCGCGCCCACCCTCCCCGCGCAGGATCAGCACCCGCGCATCGGGTGGTGCGATAGCCTCGCGCAGGCGGGAAAGTTCGAGCAAGGCTTCACTGTCATCGCCTTCTGCCGGGAAGCTCACATCCAATCCGTGAGACTGGAGGATCTGCGCTGTCGCCGCGCCGACGCTGAACCACTTCACAGCGGGCGGCGCTGGCCGAAACCGCTTGAGCAGTTCGACGCCGATCCGGGCGGCCGGCTTGCTGACCACGATGATTGCGCAGAACTTTTCCAGCGTCTGAATCACCTGGCGCATTGTGTCAGTTGCCGCAATGGGCATGATGTCCAAAAGCGGCAGACTGCTGCTGAAAATCCCCTGTCCGGCCAAAAAGCTGCCCAGCGCCGCCGCCTCATCGGCGGGACGCGTCAGCAGCAAGCGCCAGCCGATCACTCGTGACCTGCCTCGCCATAGACCGCTTTGAGAATGGCGTCGGCACCCTGGCTTAGAAGGTCTTCAGCGACACGCACACCCAGTGCCTCGGCATCGCCGCGAGGGGCACGGGCTTGTGCGCTGAGCAGCAGGCCACCGGCGGGATCGCCCACCAGTCCGCGCAACCAGAGCTGTTCACCCTCCAGCACGGCGTAGCAGGCAATCGGTACCTGGCAACCGCCATTGAGGTGCTTGTTGAGGGCACGTTCGGCGGTCACGCGGGTGGCTGTGTCCTGGTGATGCAGGGGCGCCAGCAGCGCATGGATTTCACTGTCGGCGCTGCGGCATTCGATACCCACCGCGCCCTGGCCACCGGCCGGAAGGCTGTCGTCGACACTGATGGCCGACGTGATGCGGTCTTCAAAGCCCAGTCGGATCAGGCCGGCAGCGGCAAGGATAATGGCGTCGTATTCACCGGCATCGAGCTTGGCCAGGCGCGTGTTGACGTTACCGCGCAGGAAGCGGATTTCCAGATCAGGGCGACGGGTCAGTAATTGCGCCTGACGGCGCAGGCTGGAGGTGCCGACGATGCTGCCCTGAGGCAACTCATCCAGGCTGGTGAAAGTGTTGGAAACGAAGGCGTCGCGCGGGTCTTCCCGCTCGCAAATGCAGTACAGGCCGAGACCTTCGGGGAAGTCCATCGGCACGTCCTTCATGGAGTGCACGGCGATGTCGGCTTCATTGTCCAACAGCGCGGTTTCGAGTTCCTTGACGAACAGGCCTTTGCCGCCGATTTTCGACAGCGGTGAGTCAAGCAGCTTGTCACCACGGCTGACCATGGGGACGAGAGTCACCAGCAGGCCCGGGTGAGCCGCTTCAAGGCGGGCTTTGACGTATTCGGCCTGCCACAGGGCGAGTGCGCTTTTGCGGGTGGCGATGCGGATTTCGCGAGAGGACATGGATCAATCCGTACTG
This sequence comes from Pseudomonas laurylsulfatiphila, assembly GCF_002934665.1. GTDB lineage: Bacteria > Pseudomonadota > Gammaproteobacteria > Pseudomonadales > Pseudomonadaceae > Aquipseudomonas > Aquipseudomonas laurylsulfatiphila. The sequence continues at coordinate 422,347 of NZ_NIRS01000005.1, forward strand.
AATAGATACGGCGGATAATAACAGCTCAGCCAAATCCACTTTGACTTGTATCAGATACTACTCGGCCTCCCTGGCCCCGGATGTCCGGCAATCGGGTGTGAAATTCGCCTGCGCACAGCTGTTTAGAGCTGTTGCATCATCTTGCGCACGCCAGCCACATGGCGCCTGCTGACGATCAGCGCATCACCATTGAGGCCTTTGAGGAACAGCTGGAAATGCCCCAGGGGTGTGCGTTGCAGTCGCTCAATACGCTCACGGGCGACCAGTGCGTTGCGATGGATACGCACGAAACGGTCTCCGAATTCGTCCTCGAGGGCCTTGAGTGGCTCATCGAGCAGTACTTCACCGCTTTCGTGACGCAAGGTTACGTATTTGTGGTCGGCAATGAAGTACACCACCTGATCCAGCGGAATCAGCTCGATCCCTTTACGGGTTCGGGCGCTGATATGGCTGCGCGGTCCGCTGCCGCTTTCGGCAGCAGGGCGGGTCAGGGCGGCGAGCTGGGCACGATTTGGGCGCTCGGCTCTCTTTAATGCGTCATGTAACTGTTCAGTTCTCACAGGTTTCACCAGATAGCCTACGGCGCTGGCCTGTAAGGCTTCCACGGCAAATTCATCGGGCCCGGCGCAGAACACCACGGCGGGCGGAGTTTCGCGTTCGCATAACCGTGCAGCCACTTGCAGGCCATCGAGGCCGGGCATGCGGATATCAAGCAGCACGATATCCGGTTTGTGGCTGTCGATCAGTGCCAACGCCTCTTCGCCATTCGTGGCACTAGGCTCCAGGACACTGTATCCCTCGAGTTCGCCAACCATTCGGCACAGGCGCTCGCGGGCCAAGGGTTCGTCATCAACGATCAGGACATTCATATTGCGCTGGATTCCTGCGTGAGTCTCGCACAAGGATAGCGTAGACAGGTGAAGTGACGTCCGTCACCGCGATCCACGCTAAGACTAGCCCGAGCGTCAAAAAGTGCCGCTTGTCCGGCGGCTAAATTTTCATCTGCCGGGCGATTGGCGGCCCAGGCCCGCATTGGCGACACATCGCCACAGGGTTTGCTGATATGCAATATGAACACCCCCCCTCTACTTATGGTCAGCTTCTGCACCGAGAAGTGCGCTGATCCTACTGTCCAACTGTAGACGGTTGCCGGGACGTTATTGCTCAATTGAAAAATATCGTTGCGCTAATGTAGGAGCGAGCTTGCTCGCGATGGGCGTTAACGATAACGCGTGCCTCCTGGATAAACGCCTCGACTTCAGGTTCATCGCGAGCAAGCTCGTTCCTACACCAAAAAACGTATCGACCAGTGTCAGCGACAGGGTTGGCAACCCTGTTATTATCCGCGCCAGCGTTCCACGCCTTCTTTCTTCAAGCCGATACGAGCGAATTCATGAGCACTGACAAGACCAATCAGTCCTGGGGCGGCCGCTTCAGTGAACCCGTCGACGCCTTCGTCGCCCGCTTCACCGCCTCCGTCACCTTCGACCAGCGCCTGTATCGCCACGACATCATGGGTTCGATCGCCCACGCCACCATGCTGGCCAAGGTCGGCGTGCTGACCGATGCCGAGCGCGACAGCATCATCGATGGCCTGAAGACCATCCAGGGTGAAATCGAGGCCGGCCAGTTCGACTGGCGCATCGACCTTGAAGACGTCCACATGAACATCGAGGCGCGGCTGACCGACCGCATCGGCGTGACCGGTAAAAAACTGCACACCGGCCGCAGCCGTAACGATCAGGTCGCCACCGATATCCGCCTGTGGCTGCGTGACGAAATCGACCTGATCCTGGCCGAAATCACCCGCCTGCAAAAAGGCTTGCTGGAGCAGGCCGAGCACGAAGCCGCCAGCATCATGCCGGGGTTCACCCACCTGCAGACCGCTCAGCCAGTGACCTTCGGGCACCACATGCTGGCCTGGTTCGAGATGCTCAGCCGCGACTACGAGCGCCTGGTCGACTGCCGCAAGCGTACCAACCGCATGCCACTGGGCAGCGCGGCACTGGCCGGCACCACCTATCCGATCGATCGTGAGTACACCGCCCAACTGCTGGGTTTCGACGCGGTTGGCGGCAATTCGCTGGATAACGTCTCCGATCGCGATTTCGCCATCGAATTCTGCTCGGCCGCCAGCATCGCGATGATGCACCTGTCGCGCTTCTCCGAAGAGCTGGTGCTGTGGACCAGCGCGCAATTCCAGTTCATCGACCTGCCCGACCGCTTCTGCACCGGCAGCTCGATCATGCCGCAAAAGAAAAACCCGGACGTGCCGGAGCTGGTACGCGGCAAGACCGGTCGCGTATTCGGCGCACTGATGGGCCTGCTGACCCTGATGAAAGGCCAGCCCCTGGCCTACAACAAGGACAACCAGGAAGACAAGGAACCGCTGTTCGACGCCGCCGACACCCTGCGCGACTCGCTGCGGGCTTTTGCCGACATGGTGCCGGCGATCAAGCCCAAGCACGCGATGATGCGCGAAGCAGCCCTGCGCGGTTTCTCCACCGCCACCGACCTGGCCGACTACCTGGTGCGTCGCGGCCTGCCATTCCGTGATTGCCACGAAATCGTCGGCCATGCCGTCAAGTACGGCGTGGACAGCGGCAAGGACCTGGCGGAAATGAGCCTGGAAGAACTGCGCAAGTTCAGCGACCAGATCGATCAGGACGTGTTCGCCGTGCTGACCCTCGAAGGCTCGGTCAATGCCCGCAACCACATCGGCGGCACCGCGCCGGCACAGGTGAAGGCTGCTGTGGCTCGCGGTCAGGCGCTGCTCGCCAGCCGTTAAAAGCTTCGCGAGCAGGCTCGCTCCCACAGGGTTTGATGTATGAACCCGATCCAATGTGGGAGCGAGCCTGCTCGCGATGACTGACTTTCAAACGCTACAAAACCTACCTCCTGGCAGCAATCATCGCCATGAACGCCGGCATCGCCGCCTCCTTGTCCGCTGCGACCCGCTTCACATTCGGATTCTGTTCCAGACGCTCCAGCAACGCCTTGGCCTTCGGCATTTCAGCCAACAAATCAATGCCGAACAACTTGTGCGCCACGCCACACGCCAACGGCACGCTGTACAGGAAATACAGATCCGCCACGCTCAAGCTGTCACCCGCCGCGTAAGGGCTGAATTTGCCGTGCCGGCCCAGCGCAGCTATCCCCAGCAACAGTTCCGCCTTGGTTTTTTCCTTGATCGCATCCGGCAGGGTCATGCCGAAAAACGCTTCGGCGTAGCAGGCGCGCGCAGGCAGCTCGATATACAGCTCGATTTCCCTGGCCAGTGCCAGCACCTGCGCGCGCTCGAACGGGTCGCTCGGCAGCAGCGGCGTGCCGTTGTGATTTTGCTCCAGGTACTCAAGGATTATGCTGGTTTCATTGATGAATCCCTGTTCTACGTGCAGCACCGGGACCTTTCCACGCGGGCTAATGGCCAGTGCTTCGGGGGTGGTGCCACCGTAAAACGGCACTTCTTCGAAAGGCAGTCCTTTTTCCAGCAGCGCCAGTTTGACCATGTTGTAGTAGTTACTGACGGAGAATCCATAAAGCTTGATCATCACAAAGCCTCCAGGCCATGCGGGGTGGGCAGTGCCTGTTTATAGAACGCTCGAGGGTTTCTTGCCAGCAGCATCACGCCAATGAATACGGGTAAACTGGCCGCCTTTCCCTGAGGAGCCTGCCATGAGCGAGCCAATCGACATCGAAGACGACGAAGAAGAATTCGCCGAAAATACCTTGATCGAAGCTATCGAAAATCAGATCGAAAGCGACAACCCGCCAGCGGCCAAGGCGACCTTCAACAAGCTGACCCTGGTGGGCTACGAGCGGGAAGAGATCCTCAACCTGATGGCTCACGTTTTGGCGGTAGAAATCGACGCGATCCTCGAAGAAGACCGCGCGTTCAACACCGAATGGTACGAAGCTGCGCTGCGCGCATTGCCCGAGTTGCCGCCGCAAAAGCAGTAAGATCAAAAGATCGCAGCCTGCGGCAGCTCCTGCGTGGATCGCATTCCAGGCAGGAGCTGCCGCAGGCTGCGATCTTTTTTATGTGAGGCAAAAAATCTCTGTCGCCAGCACTGGACATGCCGGACAAGCGGGTTCACCTTAGGGGCGCTGTCGTCCAATTCCTAGAAAGTCTGGAGTCCTTATGTCGCTTACCCCTGAGCTGGTTGCCGAACTGGAAGTCCTCGCACTCTTCAACCTGGACAGTTCCCAGGAAGGCCTGAAAATTCATCAGACCGCTGCCCCGAAACACATTGCCGCCGCCAAACGCCTCTTTGAAAAAGAACTGACCGATCAGCCTGATGGTGGCTACCTCACCAGTCTGGGTCGCGACGCCGCGCAAAATGTGCAAACGATGCTCACCATTCTGAGAGCCGAAGAAACAGCCTGAATTCGCCCGCATCGCCCACGGAAACCCCTGCTGAAAGGATTTCCGCGGGCGCACTTCATTGTCCGCTGTCGCGACGCGATAGAAATCTGCCGCCAGAAATACAAAATCAGCTTAAAAGTCCCGTGATCGAGGCGCTAAACTGCCCCCCACCTGAGACTCCCACGTCCGAGCCCTGCGAGCCGGTTTGAGCTGACATGACGCGCACCCATGAAATCCGCCCTGATCTGGACGAGGGAATCGACCGCAAGGTTCTCAGCCAGCTGCGCGCACGCTTTCTGAAACTCAACGAAGGGCGCATGGCTCGCGCCATGGAAGGCTTGTCGACCCGCCAGCAAGGGGTCCTGACCTTGCTGCCGCTGTTCTTCCACGTTAATCATCCGCTATTGCCCGGCTACGTTTCCGGCAGTACGCCGGCGGGGCTGTCGAATTTCGAACCGGACGCCAATGTCCTCGCAGAAGCCCAGCGCCTGACCCGCTCGTTTTCCTACAAGCCTCGCCACGGCAGCAACCCGCCGAGGCCGATTCACGGGCTGTTCCTGATGGGCAGCCTCGGCACCCTGGCCCAGGCCGACCAGAGCGACATGGATGTTTGGGTCTGTCATGGGCCGGACCTGACCGAGAACGAACTCGCCGAACTGCGCAAAAAATGCCAGTTGCTGGAAGCCTGGGCCGCCAGCCAGGGCGCCGAAGCGCACTTTTTCCTGATCGAACCGACCCGTTTCGTCCGTGGCGAGCGCGATACCCAGCTGAGTTCGGAGGATTGCGGCACCACCCAGCACTACCTGTTGCTGGACGAGTTTTACCGCACCGCAATCTGGCTGGCCGGGCGTACGCCGATCTGGTGGCTGGTGCCGGTCTACGAAGAATCGAGCTACGACCGCTACACCCATACCTTGATTTCCAAGCGCTTTATCCGCGCCGATGAAACCCTCGACCTCGGCAACCTGGCCTTTATCCCCCCCGGCGAATTTATCGGCGCCGGACTCTGGCAGTTGTTCAAGGGCATCGAGTCGCCCTACAAGTCGGTACTCAAGCTGCTGCTGACCGAGGTCTATGCCAGCGAACACCCCAGGGTCCATTGCCTGAGCCTGCGCTTCAAGCAAGCGGTGTTCGCCAACCGGCTCGACCTCGACGAGCTGGACCCGTACGTCGTGGTGTACCGGCGCATCGAGGAATACCTGATCGCCCGCAACGAACCGGAACGGCTGGAACTGGTGCGTCGCGCGCTGTACCTGAAGGTCAATCGCAAACTGACCGGCAGCAGCCGCACCCAGGGCTGGCAACGTTCTTTGCTTGAGCGTCTGGCCCATGAATGGCGCTGGGACCAGCGCCAACTGGCCCTGCTAGATAGCCGCAGTCAGTGGAAAGTCCGCCAGGTCGGCTCCGAGCGGCGGGCGCTGGTCAATGAGCTGAACTACAGCTACCGCTTTCTCACCCAGTTTGCCCGAGAGGAGCAAACGGTCAGCCGCATCAACAAGCGCGACCTGAGTGTCCTCGGGCGTCGGCTATACGCCGCTTTCGAGCGCAAGGCCGGCAAAGTAGAATTCATCAACCCCGGGATCGCCCCGGACCTGGCTGAAGACACCCTGACGCTGGTGCACGCGCCGAACAGGAAAGAACCGGGGCAAAGCCAGTGGGGTGTCTACAACGGCAGCCTGACGGCGCTGGAGTGGGAGCATTTCGCACCGATCAAACGCAGCCGTCACTTGCTCGAGCTGCTGACCTGGTGCCACCGCAATGGCGTAATCGACAGCAGTACCCGCCTGGCCCTGCACCCTGGCACCAGCGACTTGAGCGAGTTCGAGCTGTTCAACTTGCTCGGCAGCCTGCAACAGACTATCGCCCTGCCCTTGCCCACGGTTGCCGAAGAACCTCTGTTGCGCGCCAGCGTGCCGAGTGAAGTGCTGATTCTGGTGAATGTCGGCATCGATCCGCTCAAGCACCATCGCGACCTGAACATCCTGATGACCACTGAGCGCACCGATTCCCTGAGCTACGCCGGGGTTCGGGAAAACCTGGTGCTGACGCTGGACCAGGTCACGCTCAATAGCTGGAACGAAGTGCTGGTGGCTCGCTACGACGGTCCCCACGCCCTGCTCGACTGCATTCGCGATTATCTCAACAACCTGCCCGTCGGGCCGCAACAGCCGAAGCTGAGGGTGCGCTGTTTCTGCCATAACCGCGCGCAGTTCATCGCCCAACGGGTGGAAAACATCCTCGACACCGCGCAGAACCTGCTGCTGAGCCGACTCAATCACCGCTACCTGATCCAGGTCCAGCAGCACTACCACGTGCTGGAGCTGGTGCCGGGACAGGTCCAGCACATCGCACTGGCCACCCTGCCGGCGTTGATCGACTACCTGGGTGAAGAAATGGCGAGCTACAGCCCGCTTCACCTGGACCCAAACGCACTGGAAGAGCACGACCTTGCGCTGTTCCTGCCAACGGGCCAGCCGAACTGCATCCAAGTGTTCTATCGGGTCAACGAAGATCAGGCCGATCTGTACGTGCTCGATGAGCTCAATGCCCTGTGGCAGCAACGCCTGCCCTGGCACGACGAGCAAAGTTTGCTGGTGCCGCTGCAACGTTTCCTGCAATCGATCCAGTACCGTCGCGATGCCCTGTTGCCGATGGACGCTGCCCACCCCTTGAACCTCGACACCCTGTATTGCCTGCTGTTGCCGTCAGGCCCTGGCCGGGCGCGCCGCATTGAAGCCCGGCCGGTGCCGCAGACGCCAGCGAACAAACCGTTTTACGACGTGCAGGCAATCATCGGCAAAGCCGCACCGGGTCAGGTGCAGGTGACGTTGTATTGCAATCAACGGGAGTTTTTCGAACTGGAGCATGGCGACCAGCTGTTCAGCGTGGTCGCCCGGGAAATCGTCGGGCAGCGCCGGGAAACCGAACGCTACCGCTGCTACATCACCGACCTCGACCTGTCAGGCCTGCTCGGCGAAGGGCAGAGTTCCACCCATCTGTACCTGCGCTACAAAGCAGACCTGGAGCAGGCATTGAACGAGGCGCTCGATCAGGTCTGAGGGGATGTCACTCCGGGAACGCGCCGCCATTGGCCGGCTGCGATTCGACTTCCAGCAGCGTCAGCTTCAGGGTCTTGCCGCCTGGAGCCGGCCAATCGATATGCTGGCCAACCTTCAGGCCGAGCAGCGCGCTGCCCACCGGCGCCAGGATCGAGACCTTGCCTTCGTCGGCATTCGCATCCTTGGGGTACACCAGGGTCAGGTGGTAGTCCTTGCCACTGCCTTCTTCCCGGCAATGCACACGGGAATTCATGGTCACGACATCCGCCGGCACTTCATCGTGGCCGACCACGGTATCGGCGCGATCCAGTTCGGTTTGCAACGCAATAACGCCCGGCAGCGTGTCGTCCAGGCTGTCGATCAGACGCTCCAGACGCTGGACGTCCAGACGGGTAAGGGTGATGGAAGGTGCGGTCATGATCTGGGCAGACTCCTTTCTTCTGCACGAAAAAAGCAAAACCCCGCCAGAAAAAGGCGGGGTTTTCACAAGCCTCGATGGGTTGAGGCGTATCTGGACACTATCACAGCTCAAAAAATATACAAGCTGGGGCCGGACGCCAGCACCGCCCCCCCCTGTAGGAGCTGCCGAAGGCTGCGATCTTTTGATCTGGATTTTTTGCGGCTCAGAAGGTGCTGAAGACGCTGAAGATCAAAAGATCGCAGCCTCGCTTCGCTCGACAACTCCTACAGGGAGGTGGCTTTGCGCTCAGAGGCCTGCGCGCAAATCACCCGTCGGCGCTCGTCATCAGCCGAGCGCCATTCGCGGATGTCTTCGACATGGCGGAAGCAGCCCAGGCAGACTTTCTGCTCGTCCAGCCGACACACACCGCTGCACGGCGACGGCACCGCCGGGCTGACATTGCTGTAGAGCGGCTTCGGTGGGCGGACAGACGCAGGCTGGGTCACGATCTCACAGGCCTTCGAAATCGAGCTCGACACCGGCCTGCTGCTGGACGATACGCTCGAGCATTTCACCCAACTGCTCTTCACTCTTGTCGCACATCCAGCGCTCGCTTTCTTCGTCGTAGTCGAAGTGGAAACCACCGGACACCGCCGCCAGCCACAGCTGACGTAGCGGCTCCTGGCGACTGAAGATCAACTGGCTGCCGTTCTCGAACTTGACGGTCAGCACACCGGCCGAGCTTTCGAGGTCGATATCCAGGTCGCTGTCGTCAAAGATGTCCTCCAGGGTTTGCTGGGTGGCATCGACCAGGTCGTGGAAACGCGCTTCGGACAAACTCATTACGGCAACCTCAAAAAGTGTCTGATCAGGCTCAAGCGCCGCAAGATACGGCCGAGCCCTGCTGAATGCAAAGAATAACGACCTGTGGGAGCGAGCCTGCTCGCGAATGGCAGGTACATTCAACCTATTCGTTGGCTGACACACCGCTTTCGCGAGCAGGCTCGCTCCCACAGGGATTGCACGTTACCGACCTGCACCCGCCCAACCCCCGCCGGACGGGCGGTCCGTTGCATAGGCAAGCTGCCGGGTGGCCGGTATACTCCGGCGCAATTAATGCATTTTCAAGGATTTCGCCATGAAGCGCCTGATCTCTTCCCTTGCTGCGCTCCTCGCGGTTGCCTGCCTTGTGTCGGCCTGCGGTCAAAAAGGCCCGCTGTACCTGCCCGATGAAGACCAGGACCCTGTCGAGCAAGCCAAGTCGTCGCAGCAGCAGCCTGCCTCCAAAGCACACAAGCACGACGTCTACCAATAATAAGGGAACCTCATGGACGCTTTTAACTACCGTGACGGTGAACTGTTCGCGGAAGGTGTTGCCCTGTCTGCCATCGCCGAGCGCTTTGGTACGCCGACCTACGTTTACTCCCGTGCACACATCGAAGCCCAGTACCTGGCTTATGCCGATGCGCTGGCTGGCACGCCGCACCTGGTGTGTTTCGCAGTCAAGGCCAACTCCAACCTGGGCGTCCTGAATGTCCTGGCGCGTCTGGGCGCCGGCTTCGACATCGTTTCCCGTGGTGAACTGGAGCGTGTACTAGCCGCTGGCGGCAGCGCCGACAAGATCGTGTTCTCCGGCGTCGGCAAGACCCGTGACGACATGCGTCGCGCCCTGGAAGTCGGCGTGCACTGCTTCAACGTCGAATCCACCGACGAGCTCGAACGCTTGCAAGTGGTCGCTGCCGAACTGGGCGTTCGCGCGCCGATTTCGTTGCGTGTTAACCCGGACGTCGATGCCGGCACCCACCCGTACATTTCCACCGGTCTGAAAGAGAACAAGTTCGGCATCGCCATCGCCGACGCCGAAGACGTGTACGTGCGTGCCGCGCAGTTGCCGAACCTGGAAGTGGTCGGCGTCGATTGCCACATCGGCTCGCAACTGACCACCCTGCCGCCGTTCATCGACGCTCTCGACCGCCTGCTGGGCCTGGTCGACCGCCTCGGCGATTGCGGCATCTACCTGCGCCATATCGATCTCGGTGGTGGCCTGGGCGTGCGCTACAAGGACGAGGAGCCGCCACTGGCTGCCGACTACATCAAGGCCGTGCGTGAACGCCTCGATGGTCGCGACCTGGCGCTGGTGTTCGAGCCGGGCCGTTTCATCGTTGCCAACGCCGGTGTATTGCTGACCCAGGTCGAATACCTCAAGCACACCGAGCACAAAGACTTCGCCATCGTCGACGCCGCCATGAACGACCTGATCCGCCCGGCGCTGTACCAGGCCTGGATGGACGTCACGGCCGTGCGCCCGCGTCAATCGGCGGCCCGCGCCTACGACATCGTCGGCCCGATCTGCGAGACCGGCGACTTCCTGGCCAAGGATCGTCAGCTGGCCCTGGAAGAAGGCGACCTGCTGGCCGTGCATTCGGCCGGTGCCTACGGGTTTGTCATGAGTTCCAACTACAACACCCGCGGCCGTACCGCTGAAGTGTTGGTGGACGGTGATCAGGCATTTGAAGTGCGTCGCCGTGAAACGGTAGCCGAGTTGTTTGCTGGCGAAAGCCTGCTGCCGGAGTAAAACCATGCTGCTGCGTTTTACCAAGATGCACGGCCTGGGCAATGACTTCATGGTCCTCGACCTGGTCAGCCAGCACGCGCACATCCTGCCCAAGCATGCCAAGCAATGGGGCGACCGGCACACCGGCATCGGTTTCGACCAGTTGCTGATCGTTGAGGCACCGAGCAATCCGGACGTGGATTTCCGCTATCGGATCTTCAACGCCGACGGTTCCGAAGTGGAACAGTGCGGCAACGGTGCACGCTGCTTCGCCCGTTTCGTGCTCGACAAACGCCTGACCGCAAAACGGCTGATTCGGGTCGAGACCAAAAGCGGCATCATCGAACTGGACGTGCGTAACGACGGCCAGATCAGCGTGAACATGGGCGCCCCACGCCTGGTGCCGGCTGATATTCCGTTCCAGGCACCGGAGCAGGCCAAGAGTTATCAGGTCGACGTCGACGGCACCCCGGTCGATCTGGCCGCCGTGTCCATGGGCAACCCCCATGCCGTGCTGCGGGTCAGCGATATCAACAACGCGCCGGTGCATGAGCTGGGGCCGAAAATCGAACATCACCCGCGCTTCCCGGCACGGGTCAATGTCGGTTTTCTCCAGGTCATCGACCGGAGCCGCGCGCAGTTGCGCGTCTGGGAACGCGGAGCCGGGGAAACCCAGGCTTGCGGAACCGGCGCCTGTGCCGCCGCAGTGGCCGCGATCAGCCAGGGGTGGATGGATTCGCCGCTATTGATCGACCTGCCTGGCGGGCGCTTGTCCATCGAATGGGCGGGCCCTGGCCAGCCGGTGATGATGACCGGACCGGCAGTGCGCGTATACGAAGGACAAGTGCGTCTTTGAGTGAGCGAAACCTATGACAGACAAGCCTAAGGTACCCGCACGACAAGCTGACGAATCACCGTCCGAAAGCCTGGAGGCGGCGGCTGTTGCCGCGTACCTGGAGGCTCATCCGGACTTCTTCGTCGAGCACGAAGAACTGCTCCCGTCCCTGCGTATTCCCCATCGACGCGGCGATACCGTGTCGCTGGTGGAGCGTCAGATGACCATTCTGCGCGACCGCAACATTGAACTGCGTCATCGCCTGTCGCATTTAATGGACGTGGCCCGGGACAATGACCGGCTGTTCGAAAAGACCCGTCGCCTGATCCTCGCGCTGATGGACGCCGCCAGCCTGGAAGACGTGGTGATGTGCGTCGAAGACAGCCTGCGCCAGGAATTCCAGGTGCCCTTCGTCAGCCTCATCCTGCTCGGCGACAACGCCATGCCGGTGGGCCGCTGGGCTACTCACGCCGAAGCGCAAGTGGCCATCGGCGGTTTGCTCTCGGAAGACAAAAGCGTCAGCGGCAGCCTGCGCGAGCATGAGCTGGACTTCCTGTTCGGCGAAGAACAGCGCAAGCAGATCGGCTCCACCGCGGTCGTCGCCATCAGCCACCAGGGCATCCACGGCATCCTGGCCATCGCCAGCCGTGATCCGCAGCACTACAAAAGCTCGGTGGGCACCTTGTTCCTGAGCTACATCGCTGAAGTCATGGGTCGCGTGCTGCCACGGGTCAACAATCCCCTGCGCTCGGTACGCTGAACATGGAACGACAACTGGACGCTTACTGCGAACACCTGCGCAGTGAGCGGCAGGTGTCGCCGCACACGCTGTCGGCCTACCGCCGCGACCTCGATAAAGTGCTGGGCTGGTGCGTCAAACAGAACATCGGCAGTTGGGCGGCACTGGACATCCAGCGCCTGCGCAGCCTGATTGCCCGCCTGCACGCCCAAGGGCAATCGTCCCGCAGCCTGGCGCGATTGCTGTCGGCCGTTCGCGGGCTCTATCACTACCTCAATCGCGAAGGCCTGTGCGACCACGATCCGGCCAATGGCCTGGCGCCGCCGAAAGGTGAACGCCGCCTGCCGAAAACCCTCGACACCGATCGTGCCCTGCAACTGCTTGAAGGCGGAGTTGAAGATGACTTTCTGGCACGTCGGGACCAGGCGATTCTGGAGTTGTTCTACTCTTCCGGGCTGCGGCTGTCGGAGCTGACAGGGCTCAATCTCGATCAACTCGACCTCGCCGACGGCATGGTCCAGGTGCTCGGCAAAGGCAGCAAGACCCGCCTGCTGCCGGTGGGGAAAAAAGCCCGCGAAGCACTGGAGCAGTGGCTGCCACTGCGGGCCATGGCCAACCCGGCGGACGATGCGGTGTTCGTCAGCCAACAGGGTCGACGTCTCGGCCCCCGAGCGATCCAGGTGCGGGTCAAGGCTGCCGGCGAGCGCGAACTGGGGCAGAACCTGCATCCGCACATGCTGCGGCACTCCTTCGCCAGCCATTTGCTGGAATCCTCCCAGGACCTGCGCGCGGTGCAGGAACTGCTCGGGCACTCGGACATCAAGACCACGCAGATCTACACCCACCTGGACTTCCAGCACCTGGCCACGGTCTACGACAGCGCCCACCCAAGGGCCAAACGCATTAAGGGCGACGATTCATGAGCATTCAGTTGATCACCTTCGACCTCGACGACACCCTGTGGGACACCGCACCCGTCATCGTCAGCGCCGAAGCCATATTGCGTGCATGGCTGACCGAACATGCGCCCAACCTGGGGGCGGTGCCGGTGGAACATTTGTGGGCCATACGCGAACGCATCCTGAGCATCGAGCCGAACCTCAAGCACCGCATCAGCGCCTTGCGCCGGCGCGTGTTGTTCCAGGCCCTGGAAGAAGCCGGATATCCCCACGCTGAAGCGTCGGACCTGGCCGATCAGAGCTTCGAAGTGTTCCTGCATGCCCGGCATCAGCTGGAAATATTTCCGGAGGTCCAACCGACCCTGGAGTTGCTGGCCAACCATTACGCCCTCGGCGTGGTCACCAATGGCAACGCCGATGTGCGTCGGCTGGGGCTGGCGGACTACTTCAAGTTTGCGTTGTGTGCCGAAGACATCGGCATCGCCAAACCTGATGCGCGGCTGTTCCATGAAGCCTTGCAACGCGGCGGCGCGACGGCTGATACGGCGGTGCATATTGGCGATCATCCGGGCGATGACATTGCCGGTGCGCAACAAGCGGGGATGCGGGCGATCTGGTTCAACCCGGCGGGCAAGGTCTGGGAGGCGGAACGGTTGCCTGATGCCGAAATTTGCAGCCTGACCGAATTGCCGGCGTTGTTGGCGCGGTGGAACAAGGCTTCGGCCTGACACAATACCTGTGGGAGCGAGCTTGCTCGCGATGAGGGCTTAACATTCAAAATAAATGTTGCCTGACACTCCGCCATCGCGAGCAAGCTCGCTCCCACAGGGATCACCACAGGTTTCATATTTTTTGTTCCGGGCATGAAAAAGCCCGCAGCGACGGCGGGCTTTTTCAGCAAGCGGGTAGCAGGCTCAGATAGGCCGGCTGCCGTACTTGTTATCCGGCTTCTTGGGAGGATCGGCGACCACATTGGCCTCCACTTCCTGCACCTTGCCACCACGCGCAAGGAACTCTTCCATGGCCTTGGCCAGGGCATCGCGTTCCTTGTTCTTGGCTTCGACACTCGGCAGCTCATCGACCGATACCGCTGCCTTGGCCTTGCCTTTGGCGGTCGGAACCGGCGCATCACCGCCGTCGTCTTCAGCGACGTCTTCCGCCGCTGCTTCCAGACCTTCTTCGGTTTCGTCGTCGTCGCCTACTTCGAGGTCGTCGTTTTCCAGATCATCGTCGCTCATGTTCTACCTCATGACTTGCGAAAAGCAGATTAGTTATAGCCCAGCTTTGCCCTCTGTCGAAGGCTGCCGGAAAAAAATCAACAGCCGCTGCTGACCAGCGGTTATGCCTCTTCACCGTGCACGGTGGCGAGGACTTTACGGGCACCGCCATGATCGCGGTGCTCGCCCAGGTAAACGCCTTGCCAGGTTCCCAACGCCAGCCGGCCTGCCGAAATCGGCAAACAGAGCTGACAGCCAAGCACGCTGGCCTTGAAGTGCGCCGGGAGGTCGTCCTGGCCTTCGTCGTTATGCTCATAGCCGTCTGCTCCTTGTGGGATCAGACGATTGAAAAACCGTTCGAAGTCGCGACGTACCGCCGGATCGGCGTTCTCGTTGATGGTCAACGACGCCGAGGTATGCTGTAGCCACAAATGCAACAGACCGACCCGACACGCCTTGAGTTCAGGCAGGCCGGCGAGTAACTCGTCCGTTACCAGGTGAAAGCCCCGGGGCCTCGCCCGCAAGGTAATCAGAGTCTGTTGCCACATACAGTTCTCCGCACGTTCGGGGCGCATTCTAGCGCGCTCTGGGAAAAAACAAAGGCCCTAATATTCCTTCAATCATGTAAGCCTTCGACCGCACAAAAACACCCGACGCAAAGATCCTAAAACCTGTAGGAAAAAACCTTTCAGCTCACCCTTCAATGACAAATTTCAGACAAAAAAAATGCCCGGCAAGCCGGGCAAGTTTTTTATGCGCGTGCTTACAAGTTGTAGCCGCGTTCGTTGTGAAGCGCCAGATCGATGCCGACCGCCTCTTCTTCTTCATTGATGCGCAGACCCATGACCGCATCCAGCACCTTGAGGATGATGTACGTGGCGATCGCGGTGTAGATCACCGTGAAACCTACGCCTTTGCACTGAATCCACACTTGTGCGGCGATGTCGGTCACGGTGCCGAAGCCACCCAGGGACGGCGCGGCGAACACACCGGTCAGGATTGCACCGAGGATACCGCCGATACCGTGTACGCCGAAGGCATCCAGGGAGTCGTCATAGCCGAGCTTGCGTTTCAGGGTGGTGGCGCAGAAGAAGCACACCACGCCAGCCGCCAGACCGATGACCAGCGCGCCCATCGGGCCAACGGTGCCGGCAGCCGGAGTAATTGCCACCAGGCCAGCAACCACGCCCGAAGCGATGCCCAGTGCGCTAGGTTTGCCATGGGTGACCCACTCGGCAAACATCCAGCCCAGCGCAGCAGCGGCAGTCGCGATTTGTGTCACCAGCATCGCCATACCGGCGGTGCCGTTGGCCGCAGCGGCGGAACCGGCGTTGAAACCGAACCAGCCGACCCACAGCATGGCCGCGCCCATCAGGGTATAACCGAGGTTGTGCGGTGCCATCGGCGTGGTCGGGAAGCCTTTACGCTTGCCCAGCACCAGGCAGGCAATCAGACCGGCCACACCGGCGTTGATGTGCACCACGGTGCCGCCGGCGAAGTCCAGAACGCCCCAGTCCCACATCAGGCCGCCGTTACCGGACCAGACCATGTGCGCAATCGGCGCGTAAACCAGGGTGAACCAGATGCCCATGAAGACCAGCATCGCGGAGAACTTCATCCGCTCGGCGAAGGCACCGACGATCAGCGCCGGCGTGATGATGGCGAAGGTCATCTGGAAGGTGATGAACACCGCTTCAGGGAACAGCGCCGCAGGACCGGTCAGGCTGGCTGGCGTGACACCGGCAAGGAATGCCTTGCCCATGCCGCCGAAGAACGAGTTGAAGTTGACGACGCCCTGCTCCATGCCGGTGGTGTCGAACGCGATGCTGTAGCCATAGATGACCCACAGGATGCTGATCAGACCGGTAATGGCGAAGCATTGCATCATCACGGAAAGAATGTTTTTCGACCGGACCATGCCGCCGTAGAACAGCGCGAGGCCGGGAATGGTCATGAACAGCACCAAGGCTGTAGAGGTCAACATCCAGGCGGTGTCGCCGGAGTTGAGGACCGGGGCCGCCACTTCGTCTGCCGCCAAAGCAAGGCTGGGCATTACGATAGACAACAGGGCTCCTAGCCCTGCGAATTTACGCAGAGTCATATTGTTTTCTCCTGGGGCGTTGGGTTTGTGGCGGCTTAGATAGCGTCGGTATCGGTTTCGCCGGTACGGATGCGAATCGCCTGTTCCAGATTGACCACGAAGATCTTGCCGTCACCGATCTTGCCGGTGTTGGCAGCCTTGGTGATGGCCTCGATTACCCGGTCCAGATCCTTGTCGTCGATGGCGACGTCGATCTTCACCTTGGGCAGGAAATCGACCACGTATTCCGCGCCGCGATACAGCTCGGTGTGACCCTTCTGCCGACCAAAGCCTTTGACTTCAGTGACGGTAATGCCCTGCACGCCGATCTCGGACAGCGACTCGCGTACGTCGTCCAGCTTGAACGGCTTGATGATGGCAGTGACTAGCTTCATGAAAACTCTCTCCCGAATTGGTGGACTTGCCCCAGGAAAACAAACCCGTCTCAAGTCTAAGCGCAGTGCCTGGCTTTGTAACGCATCGTCGGCCTTACCTGCCCGTCCGACGCCAGCTAACCGCTCCTTGCGAAGCACTCCCCGTGATTCGCCTGGCGCACTGCATTCGTCACAGCGACTGCATCAGTGCATGGGTCACCAGCATCTAAGCAGAAAGCTTGCCATCTCCACAAAATTGACTGTTTTCAAGTCTTTACCGGCGGATGGCGAATACTTCGCGACAACACCCGGCACGTTACGCACAACAACGGTGCGACGCCGCCCGTCCCGATGCGCGAAAACCGTGCACCCCTTGCCCGCGCAAATGACTATAGACACTGCGTGATACACTGCCCGTCATTGTTTCCAGGACATCGCCCATGCTCGCGCCAAAAGACTTCCTCGACGCCCTGACCGGCACCGCCTCCCGCCTCTTCAGCGGCGACACGCCGCTGCCGAAAGCCGAAATCGAAAGCCAGTTCAAAATGTTGCTGCAGAGCGGCTTCAGCAAACTGGATCTGGTGAGCCGGGAAGAGTTCGATAGCCAGATGGTTGTACTGGCACGCACGCGGGCGCGGCTGGAGGCTCTTGAAACGAAGGTCGCGGAGATGGAAGCGAAGCTGAATCCGCCAACCGAGTAACCCATCAATCCCGCTTTGAAACACAGCCCCCTGTAGGAGCTGCCGAAGGCTGCGATCTTTTGATCCCAAGCCCCGCAAAAATCCCGGCAACGTCCTACAAACATCACTCCGCCGTCCGATTGCGTCGCCAGGTATCCGGTCTCTAAGCTCATCCCCGCTGAATGTTCAGCACTGGGTTTGGCGACCTAGATAGCATCCGACGCACCGCGACCACATTCGATTCAGGGAATTATCCCATCTCGAATTATGGCGGCTGTGCGTGGGAGACCTTCAGGTCTGCCGGTTTGTCCGGATGCACCGGTTCGCCAACCCGCGCGCAGCTGCCACCCTTTCGTTTGGCGACGAATAGAGGCAGCTTCCTTCATACGCATCCGGAGTTGCAAAATGGAAGAAAGCTATCTAATCCCTAACATCTTCACCCGCCACTAACTCCACCTCCACGCCCTCCTAATACATAACCAACCCTGGTTCAGCGCCCGCGACCTCGGCCGATTACTACGCATCCATCTCAACGACCGCCAACTCCGAAAACTCGATCCCGACCAATTCCAAACCATCAAATCCCTCATCCACGGTCACATCGAAAACACCCTGCTGATCAGCGAATCCGGTGTCTACGCCATGCTCGTCTACCACTACTGCCCCGAATATCGAGCCTTGCGTGAATGGCTCACCCACGAAGTCGTCCCCGCCCTGCGAGACGCCCAACACCCCACCACAACCGAACGCCCACAACTGAGCCTGCTCAACTGGCCGGAAATGTCGTTGAGCTTGCTGCACTGGAATAACCAGCCATGGATTCGGCTTCAGGATGTGCCGCAGATGATGACAGAGCGGAAGCAGGCAGGACGCCCAGTAATACCGTGGTGGAAGCGGGCTTCACGTGTCCTGCAGTCGCTTTGAATATTTAACGCTCAACCACGCTCGATCCGGGTTGAGCGCAACTCGTAGGTCGATTGCAGATTCAGCCAGAAATCGGGTGTGGTGTTCAGGTGGATGGATAGCTTTTGCGCCAGACCAACACTGACACCGCTCAGCTGATTCACAACATCACTTATTTCAGCCTCTGGCTCGTTCAGCGAGCGAGCCAGAGCATCGGCTGTCACGCCCAGCGGCTTCAAAAACTCCTCACTGAGAATTTCACCAGGATGAATCGGGCGCCTCCCATTCCTGTTCATTCACACCTCCTACGACTGCATTCAGCGAGATCATAAGCAGCAGCCTTCATCCGGCAAGACCATCCACGCTCTTTCACCGATGTCCTTCATCTGTCTCGGCAGGGTCCTACAAAAAGCAGCTCTCCGGCCTGATTTATTCCCCGGACCCGTTCCCCTACGCTTTTCACCTTGATATTCCATAGACGTTAGCAATGAGAAGAAAAGGGAAAGGCACGGACCTTCGTAACCAGACTTTTAAATCGAACGCACGGAAGCTTACCTACCAAGCATTTATTAAAAACATCGCGCCTCGTGCATTAAAAATGGACGTAGCAGCTGTCAGGTTTGAGCCGATTACCACAGCAGCGTTAGAGAAATGTCATTTATGGGAAGGAGCAACAATCTACCCATGGGATCACATCCCCGACTGGAAGCGCAAAGATGCCAAAGGTTTGGATTTGGCAATTTGGTATGGGCAGAATCTGTGTGGCTTGAGCTATGCAACACCGCGAAGGAGCGCTCTCTGTCTGAAGGTAGTTCTTCTGCAGAGCGATCCAGACAGATCCCATCCGCTTCGTGGCTTGATCGCTCCGATCGCGATACTGGCCGCTGATTTCTATGCGCGTATGCTTGGGTGCAGAGAGATCGAAATCCAGGACCCTGATCCGAACGTTGTTTTTTATTATCGAGATCTCGGGTTCGACTTTGACCATAACAACCGCCTTGTCATCTACTTGAGCGACCAATAACATCCAATCGCAGGAGGTGCGTATGAGCCCAAAAAAGCGAAAGGCGAAGCTGTTACAAGTTGTTGAGTTTCACGCCGAAGCACGTCGTTTGGCTGGAAATTTATCGGCCAATCAACGACGCTTTATTGAAGTCGCCATCGCGCGCGGTAAAGAACTTGAGCCAGGTGGTTGGTTGGCCGGTGGACGAAGCTGAATTTCTTTCGTGAAAGAAACCGTCTAAATGGCGGTTTTTTTGTACCTCGCCAATGCCCTGGTTCGTAACCGCAATATCTCGTGAAATTTTGCCCACGTAACCACCTCACCAATTCCCTCTCCCCCGTCTACCCTTCACAAACCCGCAGGAAGCGGTGCTCTTCAACTCAAGGAACGCCCATGTCCCTCTCCATCGTCCACAGCCGCGCCCAAGTCGGCGTGGAGGCGCCTGCCGTCACCGTAGAAGTTCATCTGGCCAACGGCCTGCCATCCCTGACCATGGTCGGCCTGCCCGAGGCGGCGGTGAAGGAAAGCAAGGACCGGGTGCGCAGTGCGATCATCAATTCGGGGCTGCAATTTCCGGCGCGACGAATCACGCTAAATCTGGCGCCGGCTGATTTGCCCAAGGATGGAGGGCGCTTCGATCTGGCGATTGCCCTGGGGATTCTCTCGGCCAGTGTGCAGGTGCCGACGCTGACACTGGATGACGTGGAGTGTTTGGGGGAGTTGGCCCTATCAGGTGCGGTGCGGGCAGTTCGAGGGGTGTTGCCGGCGGCGTTGGCGGCGCGCAAGGCCGGGCGCTGGCTGATGGTGCCACGGGCGAACGCTGAGGAAGCGTGCCTGGCGTCGGGACTGAAAGTGATTGCTGTCGACCATTTGCTGGAGGCCGTTGCGCACTTCAACGGGCATACACCGATCGAGCCTTATGCTTCCGATGGGCTGCTCTGCGCCAGCAAACCTTATCCCGACCTGAATGAAGTGCAAGGGCAGCTGGCGGCCAAGCGTGCGCTGCTGATTGCGGCTGCGGGCGCTCACAACCTGTTACTCAGTGGTCCCCCGGGGACCGGAAAAACCTTGCTGGCGAGTCGTTTGCCAGGGCTGCTGCCGCCGCTGACCGAAAGCGAGGCGCTGGAAGTGGCGGCGATTCAATCGGTCACCAGTTGTGTGCCCTTGCGTCACTGGCCACAGCGCCCCTTTCGCCAGCCCCATCACTCCGCCTCTGGCCCCGCTTTAGTGGGTGGCGGCTCGAAACCGCAGCCGGGTGAAATTACCCTCGCCCACCACGGCGTCCTGTTTCTTGATGAGCTTCCCGAGTTTGAGCGCAGAGTATTGGAAGTCCTGAGGGAGCCGATGGAATCCGGGCATATCGTCATCTCGCGAGCGAAAGATCGCGTGCGCTTTCCAGCACGCTTCCAATTGGTGGCGGCAATGAATCCGTGTCCCTGTGGATATCTTGGCGAGCCAAGCGGGCGCTGCTCCTGCACGCCGGACATGGTGCAGCGTTATCGCAACAAACTGTCGGGGCCGCTGCTCGATCGCATCGACCTGCACCTGACTGTTGCCCGGGAAGCCACGGCGTTGAATCCCAAAGTGAAGCCAGGCGAGAACAGCGCCAGTGCTGCGTCGCTTGTCGCCGAGGCTCGTGAGCGCCAGCAGAAGCGCCAGGGTTGTGCCAATGCGTTTCTCGATCTGCCGGGTCTGCGCCAGCACTGCAAGTTATCCACAGCCGATGAGCACTGGCTCGAATCTGCCTGTGAACGACTGACCCTGTCGCTGCGCTCGGCCCACCGATTGCTCAAGGTGGCACGGACGCTGGCGGATCTGGAACAGGTTGATGCGATCAGCCGTGAGCATCTGGCGGAGGCGTTGCAGTATCGGCCGGCGACTCAGTGAGTCTGAAACCGAGGCGCGCCCTTCGCGAGCAGGCTCGCTCCCACATCTATGGTTACCCCCTTTTCTGCAATACTGTTTTTGATGCGTGTTTGGCTTGCTTTCATCTATCCGGCGTCTGAGTTGGGGTTGTAGCCCCAGCGCCTCGATGAGAATCGATGCCCAACGATCCTGATTAAGAGAACGGCCTTTCAGCCGTGTGAGAGCCCAGGGTTGTCGTCAGGCCGGTTGGCCGTTCACGTCATCTGTTATCCAGCATCGCAAAACCAGGTGGGTGGTGCTCGGGTGGCAGCGGGGTCAGGCGTTCATCGCGGCTGGCCCCGCATCGAATTCAGTGTGGTGGGCCGCAATCGCCCAAGCGATCCTGGCCAGCTTGTTGGCCAGCGCGCAGACCACGAGATTGGAGTGATGGCGCGATGCCAAGAGTTGGCGGACCCAGTCCGCCAAAGCGCCTTTCTGACGGTCCAGCTGTATCAAATAAACCCGGGCGCACTGGATAAGCAGGCGCCTCTGGTTTCGATCGCCGCGTTTACTGATGCCCAAAAGCACTGTTTGGCCGCCCGTGGAATGCTGTTTGGGCACCAGGCCGATGGAGGCCGCATAACCTCGCCCACACTTGAACTGTTTGCCATCACCGAGCTCGGCAGCCAGGGCGCTGGAGGTGATCGGGCCGACACACGGCATGGTCATCAAACGAGCCGCCAGATCATCTTCAGCGGCTTGGCACTCAAGGTCTTTGTCCGAGGTCTTGACCTGCTCATCCAGATAACAGAAATGCCCATGCAACCTCATCAGAATTTTTTTGAGGGGGACAGAGAATGAACCTGCTTCAAGCAGCGCCGGAAGTTCTATGATGGACTTGAAACCTGGGGCCAGGCTGACGCCAACCTCCAGGAGGGCGGCGTGAATCCGATTGACGGTAGCGGTACGGTCTTTGATGAACGCATCACGTGTCGAGTTGAGCATGGCCAGCACCTGCTGGGCCTGGGTCTTGGGGGCCACAAAACGCATGGTGGGGCGGGTCGCCGCCTCGCAGATCGCTTCGGCGTCGGCGAAGTCGTTCTTGTTGCTTTTGACGTAAGGACGCACCAGATGCGGGGCAATGAGCTTGGGTGTATGCCCCAGTTTGGCCACCTCCTGTGCCATGAAATGGGCTCCGCCGCAGGCCTCCATCGCGACAGTACAGGGGTCGAGGTTGGCCAGATATTGAATGAGAGACGGCCGAGTAAACTTTTTGCGGCAAAGCTCATGACCGCGCTCATCTTGAGCGTGCAGGTGAAAGGAGTGTTTTCCCAGGTCGATGGCGGCAATAGCGACTTTCATGGCAACGATCTCCGATAAACCCCCTGTGAAAGCTTAGTGGGCGATCACAGGGAGCAGCGGGGGTAACCATTTCATTAGGGGACGGCGATGAGGGGAGAAAGCGGAGACATCGTTCAACTCAGGTGCACGACATCCGGCAACTCCATGGACCGGACTTCGTTTTGCAGAAAGTCGCTGAGCCGGCGCATGCGTTCGCCACCGGGACGGGTTTTCGGCCACACGAGGTAATAACACAAGCCGCTGGCCACCGCTGTCGGCCACGGCAGGCTCAAACGTCCCTGGGCCACGTCCTCCGCGACCATCAGCAGATCGCCCATGGACACGCCATAGCCTCGCGCAGCGGCGATCATGCCCAGTTCCAGGGTATCGAACACCTGCCCGCCCTTGAGCGACACCTGTTCAGCCAGGCCCATGCGCTCCAGCCAGTTGCGCCAGTCGCGGCGGTCCGGCGTCGGGTGCAGCAACTCGGTGTTGCTCAGGCGCTCGACATCCCAGGGCTGGTCACCCCGCAGATGAGGCGCGCCGACCGGGATCAACTCCTCCGGGAACAGGTAACTCGCCTCCCAGTCCGGAGGGAAGTGTCCGTTGCTTAACAGCACCGCACAGTCGAACGGCTCGTCGTTGAAATCCACGGAGTCGACGTCCATCCACGCACTGGTCAGCTGCACTTCGTTACCCGGTTGCAGATGACGGAAGCGACTGAGGCGCGCCAGCAACCAGCGCATGGTCAGGGTCGACGGGGCTTTCATACGCAGGATGTCGTCTTCGGCACGCAAGGTATTGCAGGCGCGTTCCAGGGCGGTGAAGCCCTCGCGAATACCCGGCAACAGCAAACGGGCCGACTCGGTCAGTTGCAGGTTGCGGCCACTGCGGTGAAACAAGCGGCAGGCAAAATGCTCTTCGAGCGTACGAATGTGCCGGCTGACCGCACTTTGGGTAATGGACAGTTCTTCCGCGGCCCGGGTAAACGACGTGTGTCGCGCCGCCGCTTCAAATGCGCGCAAGGCATATAAGGGAGGAAGACGACGCGACATCAGGAAAGCTCCTACAGCGGTTTTTGGATACCCTAGCAGAAACTATCCAGCATGAGTTTGAATCATGCTACCCATCCTTTTTATCCCTTTGTGCAAACGCCGCAGAGCGCCGAGAATCGACGCTTTCCTGTCCACTTCTAGAATCGAGCGCGATGACCATGCAGCATCCAGCACGTACTGAACTCTGGGCCATCCTGCGGCTGGCGGGGCCGCTGATTGCCTCGCAGTTGGCGCACATGCTGATGGTCCTCACCGACACCCTGATGATGGCGCGCCTGAGTCCCGAGGCGCTAGCCGGTGGCGGGCTCGGCGCGGCGACCTATTCGTTCGTGTCGATTTTCTGCATCGGCGTGATTGCTGCCGTCGGCACTCTGGTGGCGATCCGTCAGGGGGCTGGCGACATTCTCGGGGCGACCCGGCTGACCCAGGCCGGGTTGTGGCTGGCATGGCTGATGGCGCTGGTCGCCGGTTTGCTGCTGTGGAACCTCAAACCGGTGCTGCTGCTGTTCGGCCAGACCGAAAGCAATGTCCAGATGGCCGGGCAGTTTTTGATATTCCTGCCGTTCGCCCTGCCCGGCTACCTGAGCTTCATGGCCCTGCGCGGGTTCACCAGCGCCATTGGCCGTGCGACACCGGTTATGGTTATCAGCCTGGGCGGGACCGTGGCCAACTTCCTGCTCAACTATGCGCTGATTACCGGCATGTTCGGCCTGCCGAAACTGGGGCTGATGGGCATCGGGCTGGTCACGGCGATTGTCGCCAACCTGATGGCCCTGGCGCTGGCGTGGCACATTCGTCGGCACCCGGCGTATGAGGCCTATCCGCTGCGTCAGGGCCTGTCACGGCTGAACCGTCAGTACCTGAAGGAGTTGTGGCGTCTGGGCCTGCCGATTGGCGGCACCTACGCGGTGGAAGTCGGGCTGTTTGCCTTCGCCGCGCTGTGCATGGGCACCATGGGTAGCACGCAACTGGGTGCACACCAGATCGCCCTGCAAATCGTCTCGGTGGCGTTCATGGTGCCGGCGGGCATTTCCTATGCGATCACCATGCGGATCGGTCAGCACTACGGCGCCGGGCAATTGCTGGATGCGCGGCTGGCCGGGCGGGTCGGCATTGCGTTCGGGGCGGCGGCGATGCTGTGTTTCGCCATGGTCTTCTGGCTATTGCCGAATCAGTTGGTCGGTTTGTTTCTCGACCATAACGACCCGGCGTTCCGCGATGTCATCAACCTCGCCGTGAGCCTGCTGGCGGTGGCGGCATGGTTCGAGCTGTTCGACGGCACGCAAACCATTGCCATGGGCTGCATTCGCGGGCTCAAGGATGCCAAGACCACGTTCCTGGTGGGCCTGGGTTGCTATTGGCTGATTGGCGCTCCGGCGGCGTGGTGGATGGCGTTCCACCTGGACTGGGGGCCAACGGGTGTCTGGTGGGGCCTGGCGCTGGGCCTGGCGTTTGCGGCGGTGAGCCTGACGCTGGGGTTTGAGTGGAAGATGAAGCGGATGATCAAGCGCGAAACGACGTCAGAGCAGCGCTTCGAAGTCGCTCAGCCTGACTGAGATCCCTTGTAGGAGCGAGCCCGCTTGCGATAAATCCGAGAACGCCGCGGGGCACCTGCCAACCAGCGTTATCGTTGACGACCATCGCGAGCAAGCTCGCTCCTACAGGGTTCCGTGGCAACCAATTACTCGTGATCAGATCACGACTTCCAGCGGCGGCTGCTGACTGGAGCCAAACATCAGATATTCCACCAGCTCGGCCAACGGCAATGGCCTGCTGATCAAATACCCCTGCACCTGATCGCATTCGAACCCGCGCAGCAGATCCAGTTGCTCCGGTGTCTCCACACCTTCGGCGACCACCTCAAGGTTGAGGTTGTGTGCCAGGTTGATCATCGCGTGGACCAGCTTGCGGTTTTCCTCACGCTGTTCCATGCCGCCGACAAAGCTCTTGTCGATCTTCAGCAAAGTGATCGGCAGGCTGTTGAGGTGCACGAACGACGAGAAGCCGGTGCCAAAGTCGTCGAGAGAGAAGCGCACACCGAGGCGCCCGAGGGCGTCCATGGTCTGCTTGACCAGATCGCTGCGGCGCATCACCGCCGTTTCGGTCAGTTCGAACTCCAGCCACTGCGCCTCGACGCCGCGCTCGGCAATCAGGCGGCTCAGGGTCGACAGCAACTGGCTGTCCTGGAACTGTCGGAACGACAGGTTGATCGCCATGTGCAACGGCGGCAAACCCAGCTCAAGCAGCGCCTGCATGTCGCGCAAGGCCCGGGAAATCACCCAGTAGCCCAGCGGCACGATCAGGCCGCTTTGCTCGGCCAGCGGCACGAATTCGCTTGGCGGCAGCAAGCCGCGCTCGGCATGCCGCCAGCGCACCAACGCTTCGAGGCCGACGATCTGTCCGTCTTCAAGGTTCAGCCGTGGCTGGTAGTGCAATTCCAGCTCATCGCGGCGCAGTGCCCGGCGCAGTTCGGTTTCGAGGTCGGCGATGCTGCGGGCATTGCGATTGATGCGCTCGTTGAAAATATGAAAGGTGCAACCTTGCGTGCTTTTGGCCTGCTGCATCGCGATGTGCGCGTGCCACATCAGCGGGTCCGCGCCGGCCTGGGCCCGGGCGTGGGCAATGCCCAGGCTGGAGCCGATCAACAAGCTTTCGCCGTCGATCCAATAGGGCTCGGCCAGCGCTTCGCTGATGCGCTCGGCCATCCACTCGGCACGCTGGGGAGCGCGACGGGTGTCGATCAGCAGCGCGAACTCATCGCTGCCCAGGCGTGCCAGTTGATCACCGGCTTCAAGCTGGCTCTTGAGCCGCGCCACCACTTGCAGGATCAGGCGGTCACCGGCCTGATGGCCGAGGGCATCGTTGGCATAACGAAAGTTGTCGAGGTCGAGATGACCGAGGGCCAGGCCGCGACCGTCGTTTTCCGCCAGCCGCGCCGTCAACAGGGTCTGAAAGCCCTGGCGGTTGGCGATGCCTGTGAGCGGATCTTGCTCGGCCAGGCGTTGCAGGGTGTTTTCCAGGACGCCACGTTCGCGCACATGGCGCAGGCAACGGCGCAACATGCCCGGATCGAGATGATCGCGCACCAGCCAGTCACTTACACCGTCAGGCGGGGTCAGCGGCTCATGGTCGAGCAGCAACACCGTCGGCAGGCTGCAACGGCCCGGCGCCGGTTGAAGTTGCGGGATCGTCAATAACACCGCGCTGCGGTTGTCATCGAACAGGCTGCTGACCGACTCCCAACTCGGCGCGCTGATGAGCACGGCCGAGCTCCCCATCGGAGCCAGACACTCGCGCAACAACGCTGCCCACGCTGGCTCTTCGGCCAGTAGCAGCAAACGCAAGGGTTCGACAGGCGTAGACAAGCTAGCTCCCTAGACTCTGCAAAGATGTAGGCGACGGGCATTATGCCGTCCCGATAACTAATGACAATGACATCAGTTATCAAAACGGGCCCTTTGTATCTGGAATTACGAACATTAGCCGCAAATTCGTTGCGCATCCTGCGTGAAAGTAACAAAACCGGCAATTGCAGATAGCGCGGTACGTCACAAGTCGGACAGAGCAGCACAATTCGCTGAGCCTGTTAAAATGCCGGCCCATTTCGTGACTGACTCCTGAATTTACCTATGTCCCGACTCAATCCCCGGCAGCAAGAAGCCGTGAGCTACGTCGGCGGCCCTCTTTTGGTGCTCGCCGGTGCAGGCTCCGGCAAGACCAGTGTGATCACGCGCAAAATCGCGCACCTGATCCAGAACTGCGGCATCCGCGCCCAGTACATCGTCGCCATGACCTTTACCAACAAAGCCGCCCGCGAGATGAAGGAACGGGTCGGCACCCTGCTGCGTGCCGGTGAAGGTCGCGGGCTGACGGTTTGCACCTTCCACAACCTGGGCCTGAACATCATCCGCAAGGAACACGTGCGGCTGGGCTACAAACCGGGCTTCTCGATCTTTGACGAGACCGACGTCAAAGCCCTGATGACCGACATCATGCAGAAGGAATACTCGGGCGACGACGGTGTCGACGAGATCAAGAACATGATTGGCGCCTGGAAAAACGACCTGATCCTGCCGGCTCAGGCCCTGGAAAACGCGCGCAACCCCAAGGAGCAGACCGCTGCCATCGTCTACACCCACTACCAGCGCACGCTCAAGGCGTTCAACGCAGTGGACTTCGACGACCTGATCCTGCTGCCGGTGAAGCTGTTCGAAGAACACGCCGACATCCTGGAAAAGTGGCAGAACAAGGTGCGCTACCTGCTGGTCGACGAATACCAGGACACCAACGCCAGCCAGTATTTGCTGGTGAAAATGCTCATCGGCAAACGCAACCAGTTCACCGTGGTGGGCGACGATGACCAGTCGATCTACGCCTGGCGCGGTGCCCGCCCGGAAAACCTGATGTTGCTCAAGGAAGACTACCCGTCCTTGAAAGTGGTGATGCTGGAGCAGAACTACCGCTCCACCAGTCGCATCCTGCGCTGCGCCAACGTGCTGATCTCGAACAACCCTCACGAATTCGAAAAACAGCTGTGGAGTGAAATGGGTCACGGCGACGAGATCCGCGTGATCCGCTGCCGCAACGAGGACGCCGAGGCCGAGCGTGTGGCCATGGAAATCCTCAGCCTGCACTTGCGCACCGACCGGCCTTACAGCGATTTCGCGATCCTCTATCGCGGCAACTACCAGGCCAAGCTGATCGAGCTGAAATTGCAGCACCACCAGGTGCCGTATCGCCTGTCCGGCGGCAACAGCTTTTTCGGCCGTCAGGAAGTGAAAGACCTGATGGCCTACTTCCGCCTGATCGTGAACCCGGATGACGACAACGCCTTCCTGCGGGTGATCAACGTGCCGCGCCGCGAGATTGGCTCGACCACGCTGGAGAAGCTGGGTAACTACGCCACCGAACGCAAGATCTCGATGTACGCCGCCACCGACGAAATCGGCCTGGGCGAGCATCTGGACAGCCGCTTCACCGATCGCCTGTCGCGCTTCAAGCGCTTCATGGACAGGGTGCGCGAGCAGTGCGCCGGCGAAGACCCGATCTCGGCCCTGCGCAGCATGGTCATGGACATCGACTACGAGAACTGGCTGCGCACCAACAGCTCCAGCGACAAGGCCGCCGACTACCGCATGGGTAACGTCTGGTTCCTGATCGAGGCACTGAAGAACACCCTGGAAAAAGACGAAGAAGGCGAAATGACCGTCGAGGACGCCATCGGCAAACTCGTCCTGCGTGACATGCTCGAGCGTCAGCAGGAAGAGGAAGACGGCGCCGAAGGCGTGCAGATGATGACCTTGCATGCGTCCAAGGGCCTGGAATTCCCCTACGTGTTCATCATGGGCATGGAGGAGGAAATCCTCCCGCACCGCTCCAGCATCGAAGCCGACACCATCGAAGAAGAACGTCGCCTGGCCTACGTGGGCATTACCCGCGCGCGCCAGACCCTGGCCTTCACCTTCGCGGCCAAGCGCAAGCAGTACGGCGAGATCATCGATTGCGCGCCGAGCCGCTTTCTCGATGAGTTGCCACCGGACGATCTGGCCTGGGAAGGCAACGACGACACACCGACCGAAGTCAAAGCCGTGCGGGGCAACAACGCATTGGCGGATATACGCGCGATGTTAAAGCGCTAGAATTGACCACTTTTATATGACCTTCGGCGCACAGGCGCCAAAAGAGGACAGCTTCATGGAAGCCCTGCACCAGAAAATTCGCGAACAAGGCATTGTGCTTTCCGACCAGGTCCTGAAGGTCGACGCCTTTTTGAACCACCAGATCGACCCGGCCCTGATGAAGCTGATCGGCGACGAATTCGCCACGCTGTTCAAGGACTCGGGTATCACCAAGATCGTCACCATCGAAGCCTCGGGCATCGCCCCGGCAATCATGACTGGCCTGAACCTCGGTGTGCCGGTGATTTTCGCCCGCAAGCACCAGTCCCTGACCCTCACCGAAAACCTGCTGTCGGCGACCGTGTACTCGTTCACCAAGCAAACCGAAAGCACCGTGGCGATCTCCCCGCGCCACCTGACCAGCAGTGACCGCGTGCTGATCATCGATGACTTCCTGGCCAACGGTAAGGCGTCCCAGGCGCTGATTTCGATCATCAAACAGGCCGGCGCCACTGTGGCGGGGCTGGGCATCGTGATCGAGAAGTCGTTCCAGGGCGGCCGTGCGGAGCTGGATTCGCAGGGTTATCGCGTGGAGTCGTTGGCTCGCGTGAAGTCGTTGGCCGATGGGGTTGTGACCTTCATCGAGTAAGCCGGGACACAGTAATACCTTGTGGGAGCGAGCCTGCTCGCGATTGCATAGTGTCAGTCGACATCTTCGTTGACTGACACACTGCTATCGCGAGCAGGCTCGCTCCCACAGTTGATTTTGGGTGGGCAGTTATTGCGCGGTGGCTTTCAGGCCAGCCAGCAGTAACCGCTGATACAAATCCTCCTTCAGTCCCTCCGGGTTGGCCAGCTGCATGCGCTCCAGATGCTCCGGGAACGCTGCCGCCTCCGGCGCATCCAGCGCTGCCTTGCCCAACTCCAGCACCTCGCTCAGCTTGAACTTGCTCTTGAGCCAGTTCAGCGCCCGCAACACATCTCGCTCGACCTCGGTGAAATCACACCCCAGCGGATACTCTGGAAACAGCTGCGGATGCTGTGCCTGAATGCCCTGCAACCGCTGCGGACTGTTATCGGTAAAGCGCGGCTCGAGTCGGAAGTCCTTGGGCAATTTGCCGACCTTCTGCGCCTGTTCAATCAATCCCGACTGAAAACGCGAGTCGCTGATATTGAGCAAGGCTTCGATCACTGCAGCATCGGTTTTGCCACGAAGATCGGCGATGCCATATTCGGTGACCACCACGTCCCGCAAGTGCCGGGGAATCGTGCAGTGGCCATACTCCCAGACGATGTTCGAGCTGACATCGCCGCCAGACTCACGCCAGCTGCGCAGCAGCAACACCGAGCGCGCGCCTTGCAGCGCATGGCCCTGAGCCACGAAGTTGTATTGCCCGCCTACGCCGCTGAGCACACGTCCGTCTTCGAGCTGATCCGCCACCGCGGCACCGAGCAAGGTCACGGTGAACGCGGTGTTGATGAACCGCGCATCCAGGCGCTGCAAGCGCTTGAGTTCTTCCTGGCCGTAGAGTTCGTTGATGTAGCTGATGCGGGTCATGTTGAATTCGAGCCGCTTGTTTTGTGACCATTCGCGCAAGCGTTCGTAGTAGCTGCGCGGACCGAGGAAGAAACCGCCGTGCACCGAGATGCCATCGGTTTGCGCAGCCTCGTCGAGGGTGCCGGCATTCGCCTGCTGCTGGGTCGCCACGTCCGGATAAACCTTGCGCCGTACGATTCCGGCATCGGCCAGCACCAACAAGCCGTTGACGAACATTTCGCTGCAGCCATACAGGCCTTTGGCGAAGGGTTCGATGCCACCTTGGCGCTCGATCAGTTGCGCCCAGTGGCTGAGGTTTACGTCGGCCAGCAACGCCTTGTAAGCGTCGTTGTCCGCTTGCCGCGTCAGCAGCGCCGCCGTCAGCGCATCGCCCATGGAGCCGATGCCGATCTGCAACGTACCGCCGTCACGCACCAGGGTGCTGGCATGCAAGCCGATGAAATGGTCCTGACACCCCACCGGCATGTTCGGCGTGGAAAACAGTGTGGTGTGGTCTTTCTCATCGATCAGCAGGTCAAAGGTGTCGATGCCCAGTTCCGCATCGCCGGGCATGTAGGGCAGATCGTTGTGCACCTGGCCGACCATCAGGATGATTTCTCCGGCGGCGCGGCGCTTGGCGATCATCGGCAACAGGTCGAGGGTGATGTCCGGGTTGCAGCTCAAGCTCAAGCGGTCGGGATGCTCGGCATGACTGGCCACCAGTTGCGCCACCAGGTTCAAACCGGCGGCATTGATGTCCCGCGCCGCATGGCTGTAGTTGCTGCTGACGTAATCCTGCTGCGCCGTGGCACTGTTGAGCAGGCTGCCGGGCTGCATGAAAAACTGCTGGATGTGGATGTTGCCCGGGAGTTGATCGCGACGCAGGTCGGCGAGGAAATCCAGCTCCGGATAATCGCCGAACACCCGTTCGACAAAGGGTTCCAGGAAGCGCTTTTGCAATCCGTCGCCCAAGGGCGGGCGGCCCAGACACAACGCGGTGTAGATCGTCAGCCGCCGCTCGGGCAACTGTGCGATTCGTCGATACAGCGCGTTGACGAAGTGATTGGGTTTGCCCAACCCCAGAGGCAGGCCCATGTGGATATGTGCCGGCAGCCTTGCCAAGACGTCATCGACTGCCCGCTCGATAGAACACAGCTGAACCATCGGATTCTCCCTCACGTTCCATGACTTGGGCTTTGACCGAGCTTGCCGGGTCTTTGCTGCAATGAACAGCCTGTATCGGCCAACCGCCCGACACAAAAACCTTGTAGGAGCGAGCTCGCTCGCGATGGTCGTCAACGATAACGCGGCGAGCCTGACACCCCACGGCGCCTTCGAATTCATCGCGAGCAGGCTCGCTCCTACAGGGATTGGGGGCACAAAAAAACCGTCCGAAGACGGTTTTTTGCGGAAGATCTGGCGCTTACTTCAAGCCGGACATCTTCTGGATGGCGCCTTTGAGCTCAGCATCGGAGCAGTCGGCGCAGGTGCCTTTAGGCGGCATCGAGTTGATACCGGTAATGGCTTTGGCCAGGATGCCGTCGAGGCCGCCCTGGTGATCGGCACGTTCTTTCCAGGCGCCAGCATCACCGATTTTCGGTGCGCCCAACAGGCCTGAACCGTGGCAAGCATTGCAATGTTTTGCAATCACTTCATCCGGGGTTTTTGCACCGCCACCGCCGCCAGCAGCAGTGGCCACTTCCATGCCCTTGCACTCTTTGCCCTGAACACAAACCTGGCCGACTGGCTCAAGGCGTTTGGCGATATCGTCGTTGGTCGCAGCCTGAGCGCTGACACTGACAGCCCATAGGGCCAATACGGTTGCTGGTGCAGCCAGCATTTTCATAATTAGGTTCACGCGTTCACCCTCAATGGTGGCTAGTCACGCCTACGGCCACGGTTCGCAGGCGGGCGCAAGTATAGCGGTAAGCCCGTCGCACTGAAACAACCCCAAAGTCGCAAGGGTCTTAGGCTGCGGCGGAAAAACGGCCCGGGCGCCTCTGCGATGCTGGCAGGACGCCTCTTTTCTTAGAAATTCGCCGGCGTGGCTGCGCTGATTAGTCGCGCAGGCGCATCGAACGGATTCCGGAAACGGTGTGGCTTGGTACTTTCAAAGTAGTAGCTATCACCGGCTTCGAGGACAAAAGTTTCGAGACCGACCACCAGCTCCAGTTTTCCTTCGACCAGGATGCCGGTTTCCTCACCCTCATGGGTGAGCATCTCGTCACCGGTGTCGGCGCCTGGCGGATAGATTTCATTGAGGAATGCGATAGCCCGGCTCGGGTGGGCCCGACCGACCAATTTCATGGTCACGGCGCCATCGGAAATATCGATCAGCTCGTTGGCCTTGTAGACGATCTGGGTCGGCTTTTCCTGCAGGATTTCTTCGGAAAAGAACTCGACCATGGACATGGGAATCCCGCCCAACACCTTGCGCAACGAACTGATCGAAGGGCTCACGCTGTTCTTTTCGATCATCGAAATGGTGCTGTTGGTGACGCCCGCCCTTTTGGCGAGCTCACGCTGGGAAAGGCCTTTGAGCCTACGGATGGATTGCAGTCGTTCACCGACGTCCAAAGCTTGCGCCTCCAGGATTCAAGATTGTTGGAATAGTGGACGTTATCATGGCGACAGCGTTCAGTATTTACAACACCTTGACCTGAATCCTGCTCAGCGAGGCGACTTCCGGTCTGGAGCCTTGTGCACTAAGCCCCGGAATAGAGCAGTGGCACCCGGCGCAGGTTGCAGAAAATCTGGTACGGAATCGTGCCGGCAGCCATGGCTACATCACTGGCGAGGATGTTTTTGCCCCACAACTCGACGGTCGAACCGAGACCGGCCTGCGGTACATCGGTCAGGTCGATGCAGAGCATGTCCATCGACACCCGGCCGATCAACTGGCTGCGTTGCCCGGCAACCAGCACGGGGGTGCCGGTCGGTGCCAGACGCGGGTAGCCGTCGGCGTAACCCAAGGCCACCACACCGATGCGCATCGGTTTGGGCGTGATGAACCTGGCGCCGTAACCGACTGGCTCGCCAGCCGGCAGTTCGCGGACACTGATGACTTTCGACTCAAGGGTCATCACGGGTTGCAGGCGTGAGGCTACTTCGTTGGCCTCTTCGAACGGCGTGGCACCATAGAGCATGATGCCGGGACGTACCCAATCGCTTGGAATCTGTGGCCAACCGAGCACCGCCGGCGAGTTGCGCAGGCTGACCTCGGCGGTCAAGCCCTTGCGCGCCGCTTCAAATACCGCCACCTGATCGGCACTGGCCTGTTCGTGCAGTTCATCGGCACGCGCAAAGTGGCTCATCAGCACGACCTTCGCGACCTTGCCGCTGGCCAGCAGCCGTTGATAGGCAACCTGATAATCCGCCGGGTGCAGCCCCACGCGGTGCATGCCCGAATCGAGCTTCAGCCACACGGTGATCGGCTTGCTCAACGCCGCTTTCTCGATGGCTTCGAGTTGCCACAGCGAATGCACCACGCACCAGAAATCATGCTCGACGATCAGCGCCAGCTCATCGGCTTCGAAAAAACCTTCCAGCAACAAGACCGGTGCACGAATGCCCGCCGCCCGCAGCTCCAGCGCCTCTTCGATGCAGGCCACGGCAAACCCGTCCGCCTCGGCTTCCAGCGCCTGGGCGCAACGCACCGCGCCATGGCCATAGGCATCGGCCTTGATCACCGCGAGGGCTTTGGCCCCCGTGAGCTCACGGGCGATTCGGTAGTTGTTGCGCAGGGCTTGAAGGTCGATCAGGGCACGGGCAGGACGCATGGCGGCAGACTTCTGGTCGGGTTATCGGGAAGAAAAACCGGCGCTGGCTGACAGCGTGAACCACCAACAGCACCGGGAGAGGGATCTTTTCTTACAGGCTTATGGCAGAGCGGCTACAACCGACAGCTCGACCAGGATTTCCGGTTCGCACAATTTCGCTTCAACGGTGGCACGGGCCGGGGCGACGCCTTTTGGCAGCCAGTTGTCCCATACCGCGTTCATGCCTTCGAAATGTGCATCGATGTCTTTCAGGTAAATCGTCACCGACAGCAGGTTGTGCTTGTCGGTGCCGGCCAGATCGAGCAAGCGCTCGATGTTGGCGAGGGTTTCACGGGTCTGCTGTTCAATCCCGGCGTTCATGTCGTCGCCTACCTGTCCGGCCAGGTAAACCGTGCCGTTATGGGTGACGATCTGACTCATGCGCTCATTGGTGAGCTGGCGCTGGACTGACATGCTTTGCAGACTCCTGGGTTTTGTTGCCGTAACGGGAAATATCGAGGCCTTCGGCGCTGATCTGCGGCTTTTTCTTCGCCATCAGGTCGGCCAGCAAACGGCCGGAGCCGCAAGCCATGGTCCAGCCGAGCGTGCCGTGACCGGTGTTCAGGAACAGGTTCTTGAACGGCGTGGCACCAACAATCGGCGTGCCGTCCGGAGTGGTCGGACGCAGGCCGGTCCAGAAGCTGGCCTGGGCCAGATCGCCGCCCTGAGGATAAAGATCGTTGACGATCATCTCCAGGGTTTCCCGGCGACGCGGGTTCAGCGACAGGTCAAAACCGGCAATCTCGGCCATGCCGCCGACGCGGATGCGGTTGTCGAAACGGGTGATCGCGACCTTGTAGGTCTCGTCGAGAATGGTGGAGGTCGGGGCCATCGCCGAGTTGGTGATCGGCACAGTCAGGGAGTAGCCCTTAAGCGGGTACACCGGCGCCTTGATCCCCAGCGGCTTGAGCAGTTGCGGCGAGTAGCTGCCCAGGGCCAGCACGTAGCGGTCGGCGGTTTCCAGCTTGCCGTCGATCCATACGCCGTTGATGCGGTCACCGGCGAAATCGAGGCGCTGAATGTCCTGACCGAAACGGAATTGCACACCGAGGTTCGCGGCCATTTCTGCGAGCTTGGTGGTGAACATCTGGC
The DNA here is from genome assembly GCF_002934665.1 of Pseudomonas laurylsulfatiphila. GTDB lineage: Bacteria > Pseudomonadota > Gammaproteobacteria > Pseudomonadales > Pseudomonadaceae > Aquipseudomonas > Aquipseudomonas laurylsulfatiphila. The sequence goes on from NZ_NIRS01000005.1 coordinate 457,762, forward strand.
AGTCGCCAGTCTGGTCGTTCGGCAGGCGCAGGGCACCGGCGAGGATGTCAGTCACGCTGGCCAGCGCTGGCTCAACGCGGGCAATGCCTTCACGGTCGAGCAGTTCGAACGGCACGCCGGACTCTTTCAGCACGGCGATGTCTTTCGCGGCGCCGTCCAGTTGAGCCTGGGTGCGGAACAGTTGGGTGGTGCCGAGGCTGCGGCCTTCGTAGGCGATGCCGGTTTCGGCACGCAGTTCATCGAGGCAGTCACGGCTGTACTCGGACAGACGGACCATGCGCTCCTTGTTCACCGCATAACGGCTGGCGGTGCAGTTGCGCAGCATCTGTGCCATCCACAGGTACTGGTCGATGTCGGCAGTGGCCTTGATTGCCAGGGGCGCGTGGCGCTGCAACAGCCACTTGATGGCCTTGAGCGGCACACCCGGTGCGGCCCACGGCGAGGCATAACCCGGCGAGACCTGCCCGGCGTTGGCGAAACTGGTCTCCATGGCAGCAGCCGGCTGCCGGTCGACGACCACCACTTCAAACCCGGCACGGGCCAGATAATAAGCACTGGTGGTACCGATGACGCCGCTGCCCAAGACCATGACGCGCATTTTCATATCCCTCATCGCGGCTAACCGCTGACGTTTGTTGTTCAGAGCTTTAGATGCGCGCAGTGTAAAAAAGATTTGCCAGTGCTTTTCACTATATAAGCGCCTATATTTGGCGACAATTCTCGGCAAAAACCCTTTTCACGGAGGCGCATCCCCTATGCGTACCAACACTCAGACCAAACGTGAGCTGGACAAGATCGACCGCAACATCCTGCGGATCCTGCAAGCGGACGGGCGGATTTCCTTTACCGAGCTGGGGGAAAAGGTCGGGCTCTCGACCACGCCCTGTACTGAGCGGGTCCGGCGTCTGGAGCGCGAGGGGATCATCATGGGCTACAACGCCAGGCTAAATCCGCAACACCTGAAGGGTAGTCTGCTGGTGTTCGTCGAGATCAGCCTGGATTACAAATCCGGCGATACGTTCGAAGAGTTCCGACGTGCGGTGCTGAAATTGCCCCATGTACTGGAGTGTCATCTGGTGTCAGGGGATTTCGACTACCTGGTGAAGGCGCGGATTTCCGAGATGGCCTCGTACCGCAAGTTGCTGGGCGACATCCTGCTCAAGCTGCCCCATGTGAGGGAGTCCAAGAGCTATATCGTGATGGAAGAGGTGAAGGAGAGTTTGACTTTGCCGATTCCGGATTGAGGAGCAATGGATCAAAAGATCGCAGCCTTCGGCAGCTCCTACATTGGAGCGCGTGGTCCGCTGCGATCTTTTAAACCAGCACCTGCCGGGTGCTGGCCATATACTCGAACACCTGCTTCTCCACCCGCGGATGAATCAACTCCACCGGCCCGCGCCCATTGGGGCATGGCAAGGTCTTGGTGGTGCCGAACAACCGGCAGATCAGTGGCCGTTCGTCATACACCGTGCAGCCATTGGGCCCCAAATGCACACAGTTGAGCTCTTCCATGGCGGCATCCTGTTCGGCGCGCGTCTTGCGCGGCAGGCGCGACATTTCTTCCGGCGAGGTGGTCACCGGCCCGCAGCAGTCATGGCAGCCGGGCACGCACTCGAATGAGGGAATCTGTTGGCGCAATGTGCGGATTGTCTGGCTGTTGCAGCTCATTGCAGCGGTGACCCAAAGCGGAATAGAGCGCGATTCTGACGCAAAAGCCCCGATCCAGACAGCACCAGCCGACCAATGTTGCCCGTCCGGGAAGGTCCGGCTTATGCTCCGTCAAATTTTCTAAACGCAAGAATCAGGAACACGCACATGACCCCACGTGCTCAACAGCCTGCTCTGAACCACACCGCGTCCTACTACGCCGCCACCAGCCTGCCGCAGCCCGAACTTCCGGTGCTCAAAGGCGAAGTGCGGGCCGATGTCTGTGTCGTGGGTGGCGGGTTTTCGGGGTTGAACACGGCGCTTGAGCTGGCCGAACGCGGCCTCAGCGTGGTGTTGCTTGAGGCCCACAGAATCGGTTGGGGCGCCAGCGGACGCAATGGCGGGCAGCTGATTCGCGGCGTCGGCCACGGCCTCGATCAATTCACCAACGTCATCGGTGCCGAAGGCGTGCGGCAAATGAAACTCATGGGCCTGGAAGCCGTGGAAATCGTCCGGCAACGGGTCGAGCGCTTCCAGATCCCCTGCGACCTGACCTGGGGTTACTGCGACCTCGCCAACAAGCCCAGCGACCTTGAAGGGTTCGCCGAGGATGCCGAAGAACTGCGCAGCCTCGGATATCGCTACGAGACCCGTTTGCTGCAAGCCCATGAGATGCACACCGTGGTCGGCTCCACACGGTACGTCGGCGGCCTGATCGATATGGGCTCGGGGCACCTGCACCCACTGAATCTGGTCCTGGGTGAAGCGGCGGCGGCGCAACAACTGGGGGTCCGACTGTTTGAACGGTCGGCCGTGACTCGCATCGACTATGGCCCCGAGGTCAAGGTCCATACCGCCGAGGGCTCGGTGCGCGCCAAAACCCTGGTGCTGGGCTGCAACGCCTACCTCAATAACCTCAACCCGGAACTCAGCGGTAAAGTCCTGCCCGCCGGCAGCTACATCATCGCCACCGAACCACTGAGCGAAGAACAGGCCCACGCCCTGCTGCCGCAGAACATGGCGGTCTGTGACCAACGGGTGGCGCTGGACTACTACCGGCTCTCGGCGGACCGGCGCCTGTTGTTTGGCGGCGCCTGCCATTACTCCGGCCGCGACCCGAAAGACATCGCCGCGTACATGCGTCCGAAAATGCTCGACGTTTTCCCGCAATTGAGCGCAGTGAAGATCGATTACCAATGGGGCGGCATGATCGGCATCGGCGCCAACCGCCTGCCGCAGATCGGGCGACTCAAGGACCAGCCGAACGTGTATTACGCCCAGGCCTATTCCGGTCATGGCGTGAATGCCACGCACCTGGCCGGCAAGCTGCTGGCCGAAGCCATCAGCGGCCAGCACAGCGGCGGCTTCGATCTGTTCGCCCGGGTCCCGCACATCACCTTCCCCGGCGGCAAGCATTTGCGCTCGCCGTTGCTGGCGCTGGGGATGTTGTGGCATCGGCTGAAAGAGTTGGTCTGAAGGTTTGGCGGGGCCTGTACCGGCGCCATCGCGAGCAAGCTCGCTCCCACAGTGTTTGGCGGTGTTCACAAGATTTGTGTTCACCACCGCTCCTTGTGGGAGCGAGCTTGCTCGCGATGAGGCCCTGAAGAACACTGCAAAGCTCAGATCCGCCAGAAAGGCTTCAGCCCCTCATCCAACGCCTGCTCCCGTGTCAGTCCGACATCCTTGAGCTGATCCGGTGTCAGCGCCAGCAACGCCTTGCGCGTGTGCAGCCGACGCCAGAACTGATCCCAACGACTCTGGCCGGACGACGCATCGTGCATGCCCGCCTCCCGCGCGCCGTTGTTCTGCCCTGTCGCCAGTTCCTGACTGTGTAATGTCAGCCGCACATCGCTCAAACCGTTCATCTTGGATGCTCCTGTTTACTTGGGTAGCCAGAGGTTCCATGATGCGCGGGCGGGGAAAAGCATTACAGATTCAAAGCAACTGTATTAACTCCATACAGTTTTGCCGATTCCGCCACTGAATCCCGATTTTTCGTCTGATCTGTACTGGTTAACCGAATCATCCCTATCGAGGCTGCACCATGACCCTTTACGTCAACCTGGCCGAACTGCTCGGCACGCGTATCGAACAGGGCTTCTATCGCCCTGGTGACCGGCTGCCCTCGGTACGAGCGCTGAGCGTCGAGCACGGCGTCAGCCTGAGCACGGTGCAGCAGGCCTATCGGGTGCTCGAAGACAGCGGGCTGGCCACGCCACGTCCCAAGTCCGGGTACTTCGTCCCGGCCAGCCGCGAACTGCCGGATTTGCCGGGAGTCGGCCGCCCGGCCCAACGGCCGGTGGACATCTCCCAGTGGGATCAGGTGCTGGAGTTGATTCGCGCCGTGCCGCGCAAAGACGTGGTGCAACTGGGTCGCGGCATGCCGGACATCACCAGTCCAACCATGAAGCCACTGTTGCGCGACCTGGCACGGATCAGCCGGCGGCAGGACATGCCCGGCCTGTATTACGACAACATCCACGGCAACCTCGAACTGCGCGAACAGATCGCCCGCCTGATGCTCGATTCCGGCTGCCAGTTGGGCGCCGGCGACCTGGTAGTGACCACCGGTTGCCACGAAGCGCTATCCACCAGCATTCGCGCGATCTGCGAACCGGGAGACATTGTGGCGGTGGACTCGCCGAGCTTTCACGGTGCGATGCAGACCCTCAAGGGCCTGGGCATGAAGGCCCTGGAAATCCCCACCGACCCACTGACCGGCATCAGCCTCGAAGCGCTGGAACTGGCCCTGGAGCAGTGGCCGATCAAGGTCATACAGCTGACGCCCAACTGCAACAACCCGCTGGGCTACATCATGCCCGAGTCGCGCAAACGCTCGTTGTTGACGCTTGCGCAGCGGTTTGACGTGGCGATCATCGAGGACGATGTGTATGGCGAACTGGCCTACACCTATCCGCGCCCGCGCACGATCAAGTCCTTCGACGAGGACGGTCGCGTCCTGTTGTGCAGTTCGTTTTCCAAGACCCTGGCCCCGGGCCTGCGCATCGGCTGGGTCGCGCCCGGCCGCTATCTGGAACGGGTGCTGCACATGAAATACATCAGCACCGGCTCCACCGCGCCGCAGCCACAGATCGCCATCGCCGAATTCCTCAAGGGCGGCCATTTCGAACCGCATTTGCGGCGGATGCGCACGCAATACCAGCGCAATCGCGACCTGATGATCGATTGGGTAACCCGCTACTTCCCGGCCGGCACCCGCGCCAGTCGCCCACAAGGCAGCTTCATGCTGTGGGTCGAACTGCCGGAAGGCTTCGACACCCTGAGACTGAATCGCGCCTTGCACGACCAGGGCGTACAGATTGCCGTGGGCAGTATTTTTTCCGCCTCCGGCAAATACCGCAATTGCCTGCGCATGAACTACGCTGCCAAGCCAACACCGCAGATCGAAGACGCAGTGCGCAAGGTCGGTGCGACAGCGATCAAACTGCTGGCGGACACCGATCAGCTCAGCGACTGACTTTTATTCTGGATTTAGCGTCCATATGCCTGACTATGCCGCCAAACGGAACGACCCTACGTGAGAGTCAGACAGCCCCTGCTTGCTCTTGTGCTACTCGCCGCGTTCCTGGGCGGGTGCGCCAGCCTCGACGTACAGCGTATACCGAGCCAGGCGCTGCCGGCTTCAGACTCCGCATTCGGCCGCTCGGTCCAGGCACAGGCCGCGCCTTACAAGGGACAATCGGGCTTCCGCCTGCTATCGGACAGCACCGAGGCCTTCACCGCCCGTGCCGAACTGATCCGCAATGCCCAAAGCAGCCTCGATTTGCAGTATTACATCGTGCACGACGGCATCAGCACGCGCATGTTGATCGAGGAATTGCTCAAGGCCGCCGACCGGGGCGTGCGGGTACGGGTACTGCTTGATGACACAACCAGCGACGGCCTGGACCGCGTCATTGCCACCCTCGCCGCGCACCCGCAAATCCAGATCCGCGTGTTCAATCCGCTGAACCTGGGCCGCAGTACGGGGGTGACACGGACCGTAGGCCGACTGCTCAACCTGTCGCAACAGCATCGACGCATGCATAACAAGTTGTGGCTGGCGGACAGCAGCATGGCCATCGTCGGCGGGCGAAATCTGGGGGATGAGTATTACGATGCCGAGCCCAACATGAATTTCACTGACATCGACTTGCTCGGTGTCGGCCCGGTTGCCGAGCAACTCGGGCACAGTTTCGACCAATACTGGAACTGCGCCCTGAGCAAGCCGATCGACGAATTCCTGTCGAGCAAGCCCACCCCCCGCGACCTGGAAAACACCCGCACCCGACTGGAGGAGTCCCTGGCGGAAACGCGCAAACAGAATCATGCACTCTACAAACACCTGATGACCTTCGCCACCCATCCGCGCCTGGACATCTGGCGCCGCAAACTGATCTGGGCCTGGAACCAGGCATTGTGGGATGCGCCGAGCAAGGTACTGGCCAAAGGCGAGCCCGATCCGCAGTTGCTGCTGACCACGCAATTGGCGCCTGAACTCGACGGCGTCCGTAAAGAGCTGATCATGATTTCGGCTTACTTCGTGCCTGGCCAACCGGGGCTGGTGTACCTGACCGGGCGCGCCGATGCCGGCGTTTCGGTGCGTTTGCTGACCAATTCTCTGGAAGCCACGGACGTTCCCGCGGTTCATGGCGGTTACGCGCCCTATCGCAGGGCATTACTGGAACACGGCGTGAAGCTGTACGAATTGCGTCGCCAACCCGGCGAGGGAGGCGGCAGCGGTAGCGGGCCGCATCTGTTTTCCAGCAGTTCCTATCGCGGCTCCGATTCCAGCCTGCACAGCAAGGCGATGATCTTCGACCAGCAGAAATCCTTTATCGGCTCGTTCAATTTCGATCCGCGCTCAGTGCTGTGGAACACCGAGGTCGGCGTGCTGGTGGACAGCCCGGAATTGGCTGCACGGGTCCGCGAACTGGCGCTGCAGGGCATGGCACCAGCCCTGAGCTATCAAGTGGAGCTGGAAAACGGTCAGATTGTCTGGAGCACGGAAGACGACGGAAAAATGCACACCCTGACCAAGGAGCCAGGGAGCTGGTGGCGTCGTTTCAATGCGTGGCTGAGCAACACGGTTGGGCTGGAGCGGATGTTGTAGCCCCCTCAAAAGATCGCAACCCTGTAGGAGCTGCCGAAGGCTGCGATCTTTTGATCTTTTGATCTATGCCGGTTGCGCAGCACCAAACGCCCCCTGCCGCGACACCACGATCAACACGCCCAAGGCCCCGACCGCCATCAGCAACGGCAACGCATGCCCGCTGATCCACTGGCTGCCGGCGCCCGCCAGCAGCGGCCCGACCAGGCAACCGATGCCCCACAGCTGGGCGATGTGCGCGTTGGCCCGCACCAGCGCATCGTCGCGATAACGCTCGCCGATGAGGATCAGTGACAAGGTAAACAAGCCACCGGCACTGGCGCCAAACAAGACCCACAGCGGCCAGATCAGCAGCGTATCGATCAGCATCGGAATCGCCAGGCTCGACACCAGCAAGACGACTGCGCAGACGGTAAACAATGCCCGGCGCGACAAGCGATCGGCCAACGCACCAATCGGCAATTGCAGCACCGCATCGCCGACCACCACCGTACTGACCATCGCCAGGGCAATCTCCGTGGTGAAGCCCTGGCGCAGGCAATAGACCGGCAGCAGGGTCAGAATCATCGCCTCGAACGCGGCGAACAGCGACACCGCCCAGGCAATCGCCGGCAGGCCACGACAGAAAGCGAGTAAATCACTCAAGGTCACGCTGCTGGCTTCGCTGCTCGGTGCACCACTGCGGCCCAGCAACAGGAACGGAGCCGCCATCAGCAAACCGACTCCCACCCAAAAGCCATAATCGTGTTCGGTACCGATAAAGCCCAGCAACACCGGGCCTGCCAGCTGACTCAGCGCATAGCTGCTGCCATACAGCGCCACCAGCCGCCCGCGCCACTCCTCGACCACCAATTGATTGATCCAGCTTTCACCGATGATGAATACGAGGGTCAGGATCACCCCGATCATCAACCGCAGCACCAACCAGACCGGATAACTCGGCAACAGCGCCAGCAATCCGATCGAAACCGCCCCGGCCCACAGGCACAGGCGCATCAGATTGGCGGTACCGAATCGCGCCGCCAGATGGCTGGAGATTTTCGCGCCCAACAGGACGCCGATGGCCGGCATCGCGGCCATGACGCCAATGGCAAACGAGCCGTAGCCCCAGCTCTCCAGGCGAAACGACACCAGCGGCATGCTGACGCCCAGGGCCAGGCCGACACTCAGGACAGATGCCAATACGGCGAAATAAGTCGCCCAACGCATGTTCCACGCTCCTGTGGATTTATTGTTTTTACAGACAACACAAAACACTGTGGGAGCGAGCCTGCTCGCGATGACGGAGCAACATTCAACATTTTCGTCGACTGTCACACCGCTATCGCGAGCAGGCTCGCTCCCACAAGGGATCTGCGTCGTTTCGAGAGGCCGGTTCTACAACAGGCCTCCCTTAAAGACTTACAGCTTGATCCAGGTCGCCTTCAGCTCGGTGTACTTGTCGAACGCGTGCAGCGACTTGTCGCGACCGTTGCCGGACTGTTTGAAGCCACCGAACGGAGCGGTCATGTCGCCGCCATCGTACTGGTTGACCCACACGCTACCGGCACGCAGTGCGCGGGCGGTGAGGTGAGCCTTGGAAATGTCGGCAGTCCAGACCGCCGCGGCCAGGCCGTACGGCGTGTCGTTGGCGATCGCGATGGCCTCTTCGGCGCTGTCGAATGCGATGACCGACAGTACCGGGCCGAAGATTTCTTCCTGGGCGATTTTCATCGCATTGCTCACGCCATCGAAAATCGTCGGCTCAACGTAAGTGCCGCCAGTTTCCTGGAGGGTACGCTTGCCACCGGCCACCAGCTTGGCGCCGTCGGCATGACCGGACTCGATGTAGGACAGCACGGTGTTCATCTGTTGGGTATCGACCAGCGCGCCAACATTGGTCTCCGGATCCAGCGGGTTGCCCGGCTTCCAGGTTTTCAGCGCCTCGATCACCAGCGGCAGGAATGTATCCTTGATCGAACGCTCCACCAGCAGACGCGAACCGGCGGTGCAGACTTCGCCTTGGTTGAAGGCGATGGCGCCAGCAGCGGCTTCGGCAGCTTCCTGCAGGTTCGGCGCATCGGCGAAGACGATGTTCGGACTCTTGCCGCCGGCTTCGAGCCAGACGCGCTTCATGTTCGACTCGCCGGAGTAGATCAGCAGTTGCTTGGCGATTTTGGTAGAGCCGGTGAATACCAGGGTGTCGACGTCGTTGTGCAGGGCCAGAGCCTTGCCGACGGTGTGGCCGTAACCTGGCAGCACGTTCAACACGCCTTTCGGAATGCCGGCTTCGACGGCCAGAGCAGCGATGCGGATGGCAGTCAGTGGCGATTTTTCCGACGGCTTGAGGATCACCGAGTTACCGGTGGACAGCGCCGGACCGAGTTTCCAGCATGCCATCATCAGCGGGAAGTTCCACGGCACGATGGCCCCGACCACGCCGACCGGCTCACGGGTTACCAGACCCAATTGATCGTGCGGGGTGGCGGCGACTTCGTCGTAGATCTTGTCGATGGCTTCGCCGCTCCAGCTCAGGGCTTGCGCCGCGCCAGGGACGTCGATGTACAGGGAGTCGCTGATCGGCTTGCCCATGTCCAGGGTTTCAAGCAGCGCCAGCTCTTCGGCGTGCTGTTTGAGCAGGCCGGCGAAACGGATCATGGTGGCTTTGCGCTTGGTCGGCGCCAGGCGCGACCAGACACCGGAATTGAACGTGGCGCGGGCGTTTTCCACGGCGCGCTGGGCATCGGCGGCGTCACAGCTGGCAATCCTGCCCAACAGACGGCCATCGACCGGGCTGATGCATTCGAAGGTCTCGGCGGAAACGGCGTCGGTGTATTCGCCATTGATATAGGCGCGGCCTTCGATTTTCAGATCGCGGGCACGTTGTTCCCAGTCGGCACGGGTCAGGGTGGTCATGCGAGTGTCCTCCTCTTATTGAAACGACACCCGCGTTCTTCGCGGGCGCTGTCAGGAATTCTGCCCGGCCAGCCTGCTTATCGGCCCAAGGCATCCACCACCCTAAACCAGCCGCACATGAAGTTTCAATATATTTGACATAACGCCGGCAAACGGCCTTGCGATGTTCATTTTAATAAACATAGACTTTGGGCTCATCAACCAACCGCGCCGCAATCACGGGGAGATAACAACAATGAACATCCAGAACGTCGTCGACTTCAGCCAGGCCACCACCGCCGCCGAGCGCTACCGCCCGGATCCGGCCAAAGTGCTCAAGGGCGACCCGGAACAAGCGGTGTACAACCACTACAACAGCCCTTGCGGTCAGTTGAATGCTGGCGTGTGGGAAGGTGAAGTCGGACAGTGGACAGTGAATTTCACCGAGCACGAGTACTGCGAGATCCAACAGGGAGTTTCGGTGCTGCGTGACAACGACGGCAATGCCAAGACCCTGCGCGCAGGCGATCGCTTTGTGATCCCGGCAGGTTTTCGCGGTACCTGGGAAGTGCTGGAGCCGTGCCGCAAGATCTACGTAGCGTTTGAACAGAAGGCCTGAACAATATCGCTGTCCGGGCCGACGCTATCGCGAGCAAGCTCGCTCCCACAGGGATCTGTGGTGACCACAAACCTGTGGGAGCGAGCCTGCTCGCGATGAGGCCCTGACAGGCAGCGCATAACCATCAGACAACAAAAAAGGCCCGTATCTCGCGATACGGGCCTTTTTCGTAAGAGAGAAAAATCAATTACTTGATTTTGCCTTCTTTGTAGATCACGTGCTTGCGAACAACCGGATCATATTTCTTGATCTCGATTTTGTCCGGGGTAGTACGCTTGTTCTTGTCGGTAGTGTAGAAGTGACCAGTACCGGCGCTCGAAATCAAACGAATCAATTCACGCATGATTAGCTCCCTTAAACCTTGCCATCGCGGCGAAGTTCGGCCAGCACGACAGTGATGCCACGCTTGTCGATGATACGCATGCCTTTGGCAGATACGCGCAGACGCACAAAACGTTTCTCTTCTTCAACCCAGAAGCGGTGATGCTGCAGGTTCGGCAGGAAACGACGACGGGTTTTGTTGTTTGCGTGGGAAATGTTATTCCCGGTTACCGGACCCTTACCGGTAACTTGACATACTCTAGACATGCCTCAGCCCTCTAAAACCACATGCCCAACCCGGCATGGGTTGGCCGCTTAATCTCTCAGTCATTTGGCGCCAGGCGCCGCGTTTCTTTAGAGGTCTTACCGGCTACACCTACAGTGAAGGAACCGGGCCCCTAGAAAAGAGCGCTGCTTTATACCAGAAAGACTGGAGAGCAACAACATTCAGTGTGCGTTGAATTCACAAAATCCCCGTTTTCCGGGCTCCGAGCGCTTTGGACAAAGGCTATCGCCGATGGCGACCGCTCGTCGCAGAGAATCGGACATTGGACCAACCAAGGAGGTTTCTCAACCGCTGCACAGCAAAATCAGTCGCCTATAGTCCTCTCAAAATGAAAAAGGGGATAGTCATTTGCAAAAGAGCCCACTAGGGTAAGGCTTTTCCAGACTGCACTTGCAGATGGGCCTTCGATCTGTAAAGGAAGCCGACCATGCGCCTCGCTGCCCTACCGCTGTTGCTCGCCCCGCTTCTGCTGAGCCCACAAGCCTTTGCCGCCGCCCTGAGCGTCTGCACCGAGGCCAGCCCTGAAGGGTTCGATGTGGTGCAGTACAACTCGTTGACCACCACCAACGCCTCGGCCGACGTGCTGATGAACCGCCTGGTGGATTTCGACACGGCCAGCGGCAAAGTGGTCGCCAGCCTGGCGGACAGCTGGGAAGTTACGCCCGACGGCCTGACGTACGTGTTCAAACTGCGTCCGGACGTAAAATTCCACAATACTGAATACTTCAGCCCGACACGCGAACTGACCGCTGAAGACGTAATCTTCAGCTTTGAGCGCATGCTCGACCCGGCCAATCCGTGGCACAAAGTTGCCCAGAGCGGCTTCCCGCACGCGCAATCGATGCAATTGCCGGCGCTGATCAAGAAGATCGACGCGCTGGACCCGCTGACCGTGCGTTTTACCCTCGACCACCCGGACTCGACATTCCTGGCCACCCTGAGCATGGGCTTCGCCTCGATCTATTCCGCCGAGTACGCCGACAAGCTGATGAAGGCCGGCGCCGCGGAGAAGCTCAACAGCCAGCCCATCGGCACCGGGCCGTTCGTGTTCACGCGCTTTCAGAAAGACGCTTCGATTCGCTACAAGGCCAACCCGGACTACTTCCGCGGCAAGCCTTCGGTGGACCCGCTGATCTTCGCGATCACCCCGGATGCCAACGTCCGCCTGCAGAAACTGCGTCGCAATGAATGCCAGATCGCCCTGTCGCCCAAGCCCTTGGACGTACAGGAAGCGCTGAAAGAGCCGACCCTGAAAGTCGAAAAGACTGACGCATTCATGACCGCATTCGTCGGCATCAACAGCCAGCACCCACCGCTGGACAAGCCAGAAGTGCGTCAGGCCATCAACCTTGCCTTCGACAAGGCCAATTACATCAAAGCCGTGTTCGAAGACACCGCCAAAGCGGCCAATGGTCCGTATCCGCCGAACACCTGGAGCTATGCGAAAAGCCTTCCGGGGTATCCGCATGACGTCGAGAAGGCCAAGGCGCTGATGGCCAAGGCCGGGCTCAAGGAAGGCTTCCAGACCACCATCTGGACCCGTCCTTCCGGCAGTCTTCTCAACCCCAACCCGAGCCTCGGCGCTCAACTGCTGCAGTCCGACCTGGCGGAAATCGGCATTCAGGCCGAAATCCGCGTGATCGAATGGGGCGAACTGATCCGCCGCGCCAAGGCCGGTGAACACGACTTGCTGTTCATGGGCTGGGCCGGTGACAACGGCGACCCGGACAACTTCCTCACACCGCAGTTTTCCTGCGCCGCGGTCAAATCCGGCACCAACTTCGCCCGCTACTGCAATGCGGACCTGGACAAACTGATCAGCGCCGGCAAGACCACCGGCGAGCAAGGCGTGCGCACCAAGCTCTACGAACAGGCGCAGACGCAGATCCAGCAACAGGCGTTGTGGTTGCCCCTGGCCCACCCGACGGCCTTCGCGCTGACGCGCAAGGATGTCGAGGGGTATTCGGTCAGCCCGTTCGGGCGGCAAGACTATTCCAAGGTAAACCTCAAATAATCAGACACAACACAAAATCTGTGGGAGCGGGCTTGCCCGCGATAGCGGACTTTCAGACAACATTTGTGCTGAATGTACCGCCGTCATCGCGGGCAAGCTCGCTCCTACAGGGGCCGCGCACTACATCCACCCATACTCAGCCATCGACAGCGGATCGCCATCGCCAATGATGAAATGGTCGAGCACCCGCACATCAATCAACTCCAGCGCCTCTTGCAGACGCTTGGTCAGCACCCGGTCGGACTGACTGGGGTCACTGTTGCCCGAAGGGTGGTTGTGACAGAGGATCAATGCCGCTGCGTTGTTGGCCAAGGCACGCTTGACCACCTCTCGTGGATGAACGCTGGTGTTGTCAATGGAGCCGCGGAACAGCGTCTCAAACGCCAGCACCTGATGCCTGGAATCGAGAAACAGGCAACCAAACACCTCGTGTGGCTCGTGGCGCAGCATTGATTTCAGGTACTCGCGAACCGCCTGCGGATTCTCCAGTGCCGATTTTTGACGCGCCCGCTCGGCCAGGTGGCGCCTGCTCATTTCTTGCGCAGCCTGCAACTGTGCGAATTTAGCCGGCCCCAGCCCCAACTGCTTGCTGAACGCTTCCTGATCGGCCTCAAGCAGCAAACGCAGGCTGCCAAACTGATTCAACAGGTGTCGTGCCAAATCCACGGCGCTTTTACCGACCACACCCGTCCGTAAAAATATCGCCAGCAATTCGGCGTCCGAAAGGCTTCCCGAGCCCTGTTCAAGCAACCTCTCCCGCGGCCGTTCCGCCGCCGGCCAATCGCGAATACTCATAACACCTCCCTGTCTGTGGGCGCCGCTGTTCCGTAGCGGTCGCTGTGATATCGTAGCCCATCTTTTTTGCGGGCGAATTCACCCTGGGGAGGGGGTTTCGCCACGTATGTCACCAACGAATTGAAAGGCAGGCCTATGCAGCGGCTGTATCGGAAACGCATTGTTCTGGGCGTCGGCGGCGGTATCGCTGCCTACAAGAGCGCCGACCTGGTTCGCCGCCTGATCGACCAGGGCGCCGAAGTGCGCGTGGTCATGACCCGTGGCGGCGCAGAGTTCATCACCCCGTTGACCATGCAGGCCCTGTCCGGGCACCCGGTCCATCTGGACCTGCTGGACCCGGCGGCCGAAGCGGCCATGGGCCACATCGAACTGGCGAAATGGGCCGACCTGGTGCTGATCGCCCCCGCCACGGCGGATCTGATTGCCCGCCTGGCCCAAGGCATTGCCGATGACCTGTTGACCACGCTGGTGCTGGCCACCGACGCGGTGGTCGCCGTTGCCCCGGCCATGAACCAGGCCATGTGGCGCGATCCGGCCACCCAGGCCAACCTGCAAACCCTCGAGAGCCGCGACCTCAAGGTCTTCGGTCCGGCCTCCGGCAGCCAGGCCTGCGGCGACGTCGGCCTGGGGCGCATGCTCGAAGCCCTTGAGCTGGTCCAGTGCGCGGCTGACTGCTTCCAGCGTCAGGCCCTGACCGGCAAGCACGTACTGATCACGGCCGGCCCGACCCAGGAAAACATCGACCCGGTGCGCTACATCACCAACCACAGCTCCGGAAAAATGGGCTTTGCCCTGGCCGAAGCCGCCGTGGAAGCCGGTGCCCGCGTGACCCTGATCACCGGCCCTGTGCATCTGCCGACCCCGGATCGCGTCACTCGCATCGACGTGGTCAGTGCCCGCGACATGCTCGCCGCCTGCGAAGCAGCCATCCCTTGCGACCTGTTCATCGCCTCGGCAGCCGTCGCGGACTACCGTCCGGAAGTCGTCGCCCCACAGAAACTCAAGAAAGATCCTACGAACGGCGACGGCTTGTTGCTACAGATGGTGCGTAACCCGGACATCCTGGCCACCATCGCCACCCGCCCCGACCGCCCGTTCAGTGTCGGTTTCGCCGCCGAGACCGAACACCTGCTCGATTACGCTGCGCGCAAGTTGAAAGACAAGAACCTCGATTTGATCGTCGCCAACGACGTCGCCAACCCGAGCATTGGCTTCAACAGCGAAGAAAACGCCTGCAGCGTCATCGATCGTGAGCTTCACGCCACACTTTTCGCCCAGACCAGCAAGAGCAAGATTGCTCGCCAGCTGATCACTTTTATCGCCGAACGTCTGAACCAGGTTTAATTTACATGCACGCTTTGCAAGCCAAGATCCTCGACCCCCGCATCGGTACCGAATTCCCGCTGCCGCAATACGCCACACCGGGCTCCGCCGGCCTCGACCTGCGCGCCATGCTGGAGCAGGACACCGTGATCAAGCCGGGTGAAACCGTGCTTATCCCTACCGGCCTGTCGGTCTATATCGGTGACCCGAACCTGGCGGCGCTGATTCTGCCGCGCTCGGGGATGGGCCATAAGCACGGCATCGTGCTGGGCAATCTGGTCGGCCTGATCGACTCCGACTACCAGGGCCCGTTGATGGTCTCCTGCTGGAACCGTGGCCAGACCGAATTCACCATGCCGGTCGGCGAGCGCCTGGCGCAACTGGTGCTGGTGCCAGTGGTGCAGGCTCACTTCGAGATGGTTGAAGAGTTTGTTGAAACCGAGCGCGGCACTGGCGGTTTCGGCCATACCGGTACC
This sequence comes from Pseudomonas laurylsulfatiphila, assembly GCF_002934665.1. GTDB lineage: Bacteria > Pseudomonadota > Gammaproteobacteria > Pseudomonadales > Pseudomonadaceae > Aquipseudomonas > Aquipseudomonas laurylsulfatiphila. The sequence goes on from NZ_NIRS01000005.1 coordinate 473,227, forward strand.
CGTTGATAGGGATCCATCGTGGCGGGGGAGCTTGCCCCCTCGCCACAAAATTCAAATTGTCATCTGCAACGTTTAGCACCGAAAATCAAGGCATTGCCCGGCCAAACCCCTGCCATCAGGGGCGTCATGGCCCTTTCATACCACGAACTCTCTGTGGAAAACGCCGTCATACCCTTCAGTTTGAACCTGTCGCTGAATGACTCGGCGGCCTGTCCAGTCACTTTCGAGATGGAGCATTTCCACAGATGAACACCCCGGCCAAAATTGCACCCAAGTTCCCTGACAGCATCTTCCGCGCCTACGACATCCGCGGCACCGTCCCGGAATTCCTGAACGCCGAGACCGCTTACTGGATTGGCCGCGCCGTCGGCTCCCAAAGCCTGGCCCAGGGCGAGCCAAATGTGTCCGTCGGTCGCGACGGTCGCTTGTCCGGCCCGGAGCTGGTCGCGCAATTGATCAAAGGCATCGCCGACAGCGGCTGCCACGTCAGCGATGTCGGCCTGGTCCCGACGCCGGCGCTGTACTACGCCGCCAACGTGCTGGCCGGCAAATCCGGTGTGATGCTCACCGGCAGCCACAACCCGTCGAACTACAACGGCTTCAAAATCGTCATTGCCGGCGACACCCTGGCCAACGAACAGATCCAGGCCCTGCACGACCGCCTCAAGACCAACAACCTGAGCAGCGGCCAGGGCAGCATCACCCAGGTCGAAATCCTCGACCGCTACACCACCGAAATCGTCCAGGACATCAAGCTGGCCCGTCGCCTGAAAGTGGTTGTCGACTGCGGCAACGGCGCAGCCGGCGTGATTGCCCCGCAGCTGATCGAAGCGCTGAACTGCGAAGTCATCCCGCTGTTCTGCGAAGTCGACGGCAACTTCCCGAACCACCACCCGGACCCGGGCAAGCCTGAAAACCTCGTCGACCTGATCGCCAAGGTCAAGGAAACCAATGCCGACATCGGCCTGGCCTTCGACGGCGACGGCGACCGTGTCGGCGTGGTGACCAACACCGGCAGTATCGTCTATCCGGATCGCCTGCTGATGCTGTTCGCCCGCGACGTCGTAGCGCGCAACCCGGGCGCCGAGATCATCTTCGACGTCAAATGCACCCGACGCCTGATTCCGCTGATCAAGGAATACGGCGGCCGGTCGTTAATGTGGAAAACCGGTCACTCGTTGATCAAGAAGAAAATGAAACAATCCGGCGCCTTGCTGGCCGGCGAAATGAGCGGGCACATCTTCTTCAAGGAACGCTGGTTCGGTTTCGACGACGGCATCTACAGCGCCGCGCGGTTGCTGGAGATCCTCAGCAAGGAAAAATCCTCGGCGGAAGAGCTGTTCGCAACCTTCCCGAACGATATTTCTACGCCGGAAATCAATATCCATGTGACCGAAGAGAGCAAATTCAGCATCATTGATGCACTGCACGACGCACAGTGGGGCGCAGGCGCCGACCTGACCACCATTGACGGCGTGCGAGTCGACTACGCCAAAGGCTGGGGCCTGGTACGCGCCTCCAACACCACACCGGTGCTGGTGCTGCGTTTCGAGGCCGATGACGAGGCTGAATTGCAGCGCATCAAGGACGTTTTCAAAGTCCAGTTGAAGCGCGTTGCACCTGATCTCCAACTACCGTTCTGATTCACCCGGAGCCCTGAATGACCCTCGAACGCGAAGCCGCCGCCAACACCGCCAAGGTCCTGTCCGAAGCGTTGCCTTATATCCGCCGATACGTCGGCAAGACACTGGTGATCAAATACGGCGGCAACGCGATGGAAAGCGAGGAGCTGAAAACCGGCTTCGCCCGCGACATCGTGCTGATGAAAGCCGTGGGCATCAACCCGGTGGTGGTTCACGGCGGCGGCCCGCAAATCGGTGACCTGCTCAAGCGCCTGTCGATCGAAAGTCATTTCGTCGACGGCATGCGCGTCACCGACGCCGCGACCATGGACGTGGTGGAAATGGTCCTCGGCGGCCAGGTCAACAAGGACATCGTCAACCTGATCAACCGCCACGGCGGCAGCGCCATCGGCCTGACCGGTAAAGACGCCGAGCTGATTCGTGCGAAGAAGCTCACCGTCACCCGCCAGACCCCGGAAATGACCACCCCGGAAATCATCGACATCGGCCATGTGGGCGAAGTGGTCGGGATCAATACCGACTTGCTGAACCTGCTGGTCAAAGGCGATTTCATCCCGGTTATCGCGCCAATCGGCGTCGGCGCCAACGGTGAGTCGTACAACATCAACGCTGACCTGGTGGCCGGTAAAGTCGCCGAGGCGCTGAAGGCCGAGAAGCTGATGCTGCTGACCAACATCGCCGGCCTGATGGACAAGTCAGGCAAAGTCCTGACCGGTCTGACGACTCAACAGGTCGACGAACTGATCGCCGACGGCACCATCTATGGCGGCATGCTGCCGAAGATCCGCTGCGCACTGGAAGCGGTCCAGGGCGGCGTAGGCAGCTCGTTGATCATCGACGGTCGTGTGCCGAACGCGATCCTGCTGGAAATCTTCACCGATACCGGCGTGGGCACTCTGATCAGCAATCGCAAGCGTCCCTAAGCGATAGCGCAATGAAAAAGACCCCGCTCAGCCAGGCTGAGCGGGGTCTTTTTTTGCCTGCAATCCCTGTAGAAAACTGCTTTTTGTGGCGAGGGAGCTTGCTCCCGCTGGGCTGCGTAGCAGACCCAAGATCTTATGAGCGCTGCGCACTCAAGCGGGAGCAAGCTCCCTCGCCACAAAAGCCCGCGCCACGAAGAACCGGGGTCAGACGCCGAACTGGGCGCGGTAGGCTTCGACGGCTGGCAGGTGCTGCTTGAGCTGCGGATCATCCGCCAGGAATTCCAGCACCTGGTTCAGCGAAACGATGCTGATGACCGGGATGCCGAAGTCACGCTCGACTTCCTGGATCGCCGACAACTCGCCATTGCCGCGCTCCTGACGGTTCAGGGCGATCAGCACGCCGGCGGCCTTGGCGCCGTCCTGGGAGGCGATGATCTGCATCACTTCACGGATCGCGGTACCGGCGGTGATCACGTCGTCGATGATCAGCACTTCGCCGGTCAAAGGTGCGCCGACCAGGCTGCCGCCTTCGCCGTGGGCCTTGGCTTCCTTGCGGTTGAAGCACCATGGAAGGTCACGGTTGTGATGCTCGGCCAGGGCCACGGCGGTAGTCGCCGCCAACGGGATGCCCTTGTAGGCGGGGCCAAACAGCACGTCGAACGCAATGCCGCTCTCGGCAATGGCAGCGGCGTAGAAACGACCCAGCTGCGCTAGGGCCGAACCCGAGTTGAACAGCCCCGCATTGAAGAAGTAAGGACTGGTGCGCCCGGACTTCAGGGTGAACTCACCGAAGCGCAAAACGCCGCGATCGATGGCAAAACGGATGAAATCGCGCTGATACGCTTGCATGAAAAACCCCAAATACCACGGATTTAGCTAATTAGCTTGACGCCGTGTATCATACACGCACGCGATTTTTGGGGCCATTTATGCGGATCATCAGTGTGAACGTCAATGGTATTCAGGCTGCAGTCGAGCGTGGTTTGCTCAGTTGGCTGCAGGCACAGAATGCCGACGTCATCTGCCTGCAGGACACCCGCGCCTCCGCCTTTGAACTGGACGATCCAGCCTTCCAACTGGATGGATACTTCCTTTATGCCTGCGATGCCGAAGTCCCCGCCCAAGGTGGCGTGGCTTTGTATTCGCGGCTGCAACCGAAGGCTGTCATCAGCGGTCTCGGTTTCGAGACGGCCGACCGCTACGGGCGCTACCTGCAAGCCGATTTCGACAAGGTCAGCATCGCGACCTTGCTGCTCCCTTCGGGGCAGAACGGCGATGAAGACTTGAACCAGAAGTTCAAGCTAATGGACGACTTCGCCCGTTATCTGGATAAACAGCGGCGCAAACGTCGCGAGTACATTTATTGTGGCTCGCTGTACGTGGCGCAACAGAAGCTGGATATCAAGAACTGGCGCGATAGCCAGCAATCTCCGGGCTTCCTGGCACCTGAACGTGCCTGGATGGACGAGATTGTCGGCAACATGGGCTATGTCGACGCCCTGCGCGAAGTCAGCCGCGAAGGCGACCAGTACAGCTGGTGGCCGGATAACGAACAGGCGGAGATGCTCAACCTCGGTTGGCGCTTCGACTATCAACTGCTGACCCCGGGCCTGCGCCGTTTCGTACGCAGTGCACGCTTGCCACGCCAGCCGCGGTTCTCGCAACACGCGCCGTTGATCGTGGACTACGACTGGACGCTGACCATCTGAGGCGTCGTTTCGCAGACGCCCAGGCCAGTCAAAAAAATGCCCGTATCGCAAGATACGGGCATTTTTTATGGGGCAAGCCGGCTGAACTTCAGACAGCGACGAAAAATGGCAGCGCCAGGAACAACTTGATCACGATGACGTTAATGATATCGATAAAGAATGCGCCCACCATTGGCACCACCAGAAACGCAATCTGCGAAGGTCCGTAGCGTTGTGTCACGGCCTGCATATTAGCGATGGCTGTTGGCGTGGCACCCAGCCCGAAACCGCAATGTCCTGCCGCCAGTACTGCCGCATCGTAGTTGCTCCCCATTATTCTGAACGTCACGAATATCGCAAACAGCGCCATGACGACTGTTTGCACAGCCAGAATGATAAAGATCGGCAAAGCCAGCGATGCCAGATCCCATAGTTTGAGGGACATCAGGGCAATTGCCAGGAACAGCGACAAGCTTACATTCCCCAGTACCGAGACTTCGCGCTCAAACACCTGATACAAGCCAAATGCCGAAAGCCCGTTGCGCAGAACAACACCGACGAACAACACACAAACGAAAGTCGGCAACTCGAATGCACTGCCAAGCAACAGCCCATTGAGAAGATTACCTGCCAGCAAGCTGACGGCGATCAGCGCGAGTGTCTCGATAAACGAAAAGGGCGTGATCGAGCGTTCCTTGTTCGGTTGCTCAAAGCCCTTTGGCGCGCGCGGCTTCGCTTGCTCAACACAACCGGGTACCTGTACTCGCTTGATCAGCAAGCGGGCGACCGGCCCACCAATCAGACCGCCCAGCACCAGGCCGAAGGTTGCAGAGGCCATCGCAAGCTCGGAAGCCGAAGCCAGGCCGTATTTCTCACTGAATGTCGCGCTCCAGGCAGCGCCTGTGCCGTGACCACCCGCCAGGGTCACCGAGCCAGTCAGCAGGCCCATCAGAGGATCAAGCCCCAGCAGGCTGGCAAGACCGATGCCCATAGCATTCTGGACCAGCAGAAGCCCGGTGACTGCAAGAATGAAAATCCCCACGACGCGCCCGCCCTTCTTCAGGCTGGCGAAGTCGGCGCTCAAGCCAATGGTGGCGAAAAACGCCAGCATCAAGGGGGTCTGCAACGAAGTGTCGAACCGGACTTGAACATCGAAGCTGCGCAAGGCCAGGAGAACCAGGGCAACCACCAGGCCACCCGCTACAGGTTCGGGGATATTGTAGGCGCGTAAAAAACCGACACGTGTGACAAGCCCGCGACCCAATAACAGCACCAGGGAGGCGGCGACTAATGTTCCATAAAAATCGAGCTGAATCATTTTGCACTTATTCTTGGATATATATTCAGGGGCGAACTTTTTACCTGGACACGCCTCTTGAACAGGTTGAATTTCTCAACACTGATTGATGGTGAATTCAAGGACCTTCAATGGTCTGAATATATCAAAATATTTCTTGAAATATTTCGTGGGGGCAACTTTATCAATCACCCTGACTTATTGCCAAGCATAAGGGCAATATCGACACTTTACAGTTGTGACTAAAAATGTATTAGCTCGGCGGCACTTGCCATAATAGTCGTTACAACTAGTAAATATAAATTACAGCTTGAAACATTTATTTGATGTGACAAACGAAAATGCCCCGAATGATCGGGGCATTTGCTTATTACCTTGGCTGACGCTGCTTCTGCTTTGCTTCTGTGGGTGCGCGCAGGCTCGTTCCTGCAAATGAAGATTGATCGTTATTTGATCAGTCGCCAGGTAAACGGGTACCGGTAAGGAAAACCCTCGTTGGCCTTCACGCCAGCGATGATGGTCAGGACCAGCGCGCCGATAGCGATCAGCCCGAACAGAAAGAAGCCGACAATCACCACCATCAGCAGGAAGCAGATGGCCGAGGCAATGGCGACGGTGATCTGGAAGTTCAATGCCTCTTTGCCCTGGGCATCGATGAACGGGTCCATCTCGCGCTTCATTTGCCAGAGAATCAGCGGGCCGATCAGCGTGCCAAACGGAATCCAGATTCCCAGCAAGGCGGACAGGTGACAGAACATCGCCCACTGACGCACCTCCTGGCTCGGCGTGGGCAGCGGCAGTTGTTCGTCACTCATGGTGTCCTCCTTGCCTGGAGCGTCCGGTCAGTCAGCCAATGCGGCCTTTTGCAGTTCGAAGATCTCGTTCATGCCTTTCTTCGCCAGCTCAAGCATGGCGTTCAACTCTTCAGGCTGGAACGGCGCGCCTTCGGCAGTACCCTGGACTTCGATGAAACCGCCGGCACTGGTCATCACCACGTTCAGGTCGGTTTCGGCCGCCGAGTCTTCCAGGTAGTCGAGGTCGAGCACAGGCTCGCCCTTGTACATGCCCACGGAAACAGCAGCGATCATCTGCTTGACCGGGTCGCCGCCTTTCAGGCCGCCACGCTTCTTGATCACTTTCAAGGCATCGATCAGCGCGACCATGGAACCGGTGATCGATGCCGTACGGGTGCCACCGTCTGCCTGGATCACGTCGCAGTCGACGTACAGGGTGACGTCGCCCAGCTTGGTCATGTCCAGCGCAGCGCGCAGGGAGCGGCCGATCAGACGCTGGATTTCCAGGGTACGGCCGCCTTGCTTGCCACGGCTGGCTTCACGCTGGTTACGCTCGCCGGTGGCACGTGGCAGCATGCCGTACTCGGCGGTCAGCCAACCCTGGCCCTGGCCTTTCAGGAAACGCGGTACGCCCGGTTCAACGCTGACGGTGCAGATGACCTTGGTATCACCAAACTCGACCAGCACAGAACCCTCGGCGTGTTTGGTGTAGTTGCGGGTGATGCGGATCGAGCGGAGCTGATCGGCAGCGCGACCACTTGGACGTATCATAGGGAATACCTGTACGGGGGACGGAAAACTGCGGAGCATTATAGAGCCGACGGCCGCCACTGGGCACTTCTAAAAAAATCCGCCGACGACCGAAGGCTCTGCACTGCACGCCGGCGCAGGCCTGCCGCTCTTTGTCACACCCTGTGTTTGGGCGCATCCGCGCCACTGCGCTACAATCCTGCGCCTTTGCTGCCAGTCGGCTTTAATTCATTGATATCGGATTCCCGGAACCAAGGTTCTGCGCCGATCTGCCTTGCGAGGTACCGCCATGGTGCACAGCATGACCGCCTTCGCCCGCGTCGAAAAAGCCGGCGTCCAGGGCACCCTGAGCTGGGAACTGCGGTCGGTCAACAGCCGCTACCTGGAACCCCACCTGCGCCTGCCGGAGTCCTTTCGCGACCTCGAAGGCGCGGTACGCGAAGCCCTGCGCCAAGGTGTATCGCGGGGCAAGCTCGAATGCACCCTGCGCTTCACCGAAGAAAACACCGGCAAGGCGCTGCAGATCGATCAGGAGCGCGCCGCGCAACTGGTCGCCGCCGCCGAGACCATCGCCGGCCTGATCAAGAACCCGGCCGCGCTGAACCCGCTGGAAGTCCTGGCCTGGCCCGGCGTACTGGTGGGCGACGCCACCGACCCGCAAGCCTTGAACGCCGAAGCGCTGGCACTGTTCAACCAGGGCCTCAAGGAACTCAAGGCCGGCCGCGAGCGCGAAGGTGCGGAGCTGGCACGTTTGATCAACGAGCGCCTGACCTCCATCGAAGAAGACGTGGTGACCCTGCGCGAACTGGTCCCGCAGATGCTCGCCACCCAGCGCCAGAAAGTCCTCGACCGTTTCGCCGACATGAAGGCCGAGATGGACCCGCAGCGCCTGGAGCAGGAAATGGTCATGCTCGCGCAGAAAAGCGACGTCGCCGAAGAACTGGATCGCCTGAGCACTCACATCATCGAAGTTCGCCGGGTACTCAAATCCGGCGGCGCTGCCGGTCGGCGCCTGGACTTCCTGATGCAGGAACTCAACCGCGAAGCCAACACACTGGGCTCCAAAGCCTTCGACCCGCGCAGCACCCAGGCTGCGGTCAACCTCAAGGTGTTGATCGAGCAGATGCGCGAACAAGTGCAGAATATTGAGTAAGGCTACCCCGACATGACCCACAGCACTGGCACCCTTTACATCATTTCCGCCCCTTCGGGCGCGGGCAAGAGCAGCCTGGTCAAGGCTTTGACCGACGCCAACCCGGAGATCCGCGTGTCGGTCTCCCACACCACCCGTGCCATGCGCCCGGGCGAAGTGGACGGCGTAAACTACAACTTCGTCTCGCGCGAAGAGTTCGTGAAGATGATCGAACACGGCGACTTCCTCGAGCGCGCCGAAGTGTTCGGCAATCTCTACGGCACCTCGCAAAGCCATCTGCAGCAGACCCTGGACCAAGGCCACGACCTGATCCTGGAAATCGACTGGCAAGGTGCCGAGCAAGTGCGCAAGCTGATGCCTCAGGCCCGTTCGGTCTTCATTCTGCCGCCATCATTGCAGGCCCTTCACCAGCGTCTGACCAACCGTGGCCAGGACAGCGACGAGATCATTGATGGCCGCATGCGCGAAGCCGTCAGCGAAATGAGCCATTACGTCGACTACGATTACCTGATCATCAACGACGATTTCGCCCACGCACTGCACGACCTGAAGGCGATTTTCCGCGCCAATCAGCTGATTCAGAAGCGTCAGCAGCAGCGTCACGGCAAATTGCTGGCTGAATTGCTCGGTTAATCAGCTCTTCCCAAAACCGCTGCAAGGGCTTTACATTGGCACTTGCAGCGCGTTGAAGGGCTTGGTCAAAAAATCAGCGCTTCCCTAATCGCTGGTGATTTTTTAAACTGTTGAGTCCGCTCGCCCATCCGGGCAGCGCGCATATTGCATTTGCTACGAGGAAGACCATGGCCCGCGTAACCGTTGAAGACTGCCTAGAACACGTGGATAACCGCTTTGAGCTGGTCATGCTCTCTACCAAGCGTGCCCGTCAACTGGCCACCGGCGGCAAAGAGCCGAAAGTAGCATGGGAAAACGACAAGCCTACCGTCGTCGCCCTGCGCGAAATCGCTGAAGGCCTGATCGACTACGCAGCTATCGCCGAAGCCGAAATCGTTGAAGATGAACCGCTTTTTGCTGCATTCGAGGACGAGTCCAACGAGGCCGTCTAAGCCTATGCCTGGTCGACGTAGCACGGCGCGGGAACACAGCTTACGGCAGGAGACATCATGCCGAGCATAGACGCCCTCGCCGATCGCTTATCGACCTACCTCGGCAAGGACCAGGTCAACCTGGTCCGCCGAGCGTATTTCTACGCCGAACAAGCCCACGACGGCCAACGCCGCCGTAGCGGAGAGGCGTACGTCACGCACCCACTCGCGGTGGCGAATATTCTTGCCGACATGCACATGGACCATCAGAGCCTGATGGCGGCCATGCTGCATGACGTGATCGAAGACACCGGTATTGCCAAGGAAGCGCTGCAAGCGCAGTTCGGTGAAACCGTGGCCGAACTGGTCGACGGGGTCAGCAAGCTGACCCAGATGAACTTCGAGACCAAGGCCGAAGCCCAGGCCGAAAACTTCCAGAAAATGGCCATGGCCATGGCCCGCGACATTCGCGTGATCCTGGTCAAGCTGGCCGACCGCCTGCACAACATGCGCACCCTGGAAGTGCTGTCAGGCGAAAAGCGCCGGCGCATCGCCAAGGAAACCCTGGAAATCTATGCGCCCATCGCCAACCGGCTGGGCATGCACGCCATCCGCATAGAATTCGAAGACCTCGGCTTCAAGGCCATGCACCCGATGCGTTCCGCGCGGATCTACCAGGCGGTCAAACGCGCCCGGGGCAACCGCAAGGAAATCGTCAACAAAATCGAAGAATCCTTAAGCCACTGCCTGGCCATCGATGGCATCCAGGGCGAGGTCAGCGGTCGCCAGAAACACCTCTACGGCATCTACACGAAAATGCGCGGCAAGCGTCGGGCCTTCAACGAGATCATGGACGTCTATGCGTTCCGGATCATCGTCGACAAGGTCGATACCTGCTACCGCGTGCTGGGTGCTGTACATAACTTGTACAAACCACTGCCGGGGCGCTTCAAGGATTACATCGCGATCCCCAAGGCCAACGGCTACCAGTCGCTGCACACCACGCTGTTCGGCATGCACGGTGTTCCGATCGAGATCCAGATCCGCACCCGTGAAATGGAGGAGATGGCCAACAACGGCATCGCCGCCCATTGGCTGTACAAATCCAGCGGCGACGAGCAGCCAAAAGGCACCCATGCCCGCGCCCGCCAGTGGGTCAAGGGCGTGCTGGAAATGCAGCAACGCGCCGGCAACTCGCTGGAATTCATCGAAAGCGTGAAGATCGACCTGTTCCCGGACGAGGTCTACGTGTTCACGCCGAAGGGCCGGATCATGGAGCTGCCCAAGGGCTCCACGGCGGTCGACTTCGCTTACGCGGTGCATACCGACGTGGGCAACAGCTGCATTGCCTGCCGGATCAACCGTCGTCTCGCACCGCTGTCCGAACCGCTGCAAAGCGGCTCCACGGTCGAGATCGTCAGCGCTCCTGGCGCACGGCCGAACCCGGCGTGGCTCAACTTCGTGGTCACCGGCAAGGCGCGCACGCACATCCGCCATGCCCTGAAGCTGCAACGCCGCTCCGAATCCATCAGCCTGGGCGAACGCCTGCTGAACAAGGTCCTCAACGGATTCGACAGCGCGCTGGAGAAAATCCCGGCCGAACGCGTCAAGGCGATGCTCGCCGAGTACCGCCTCGAACTGATCGAGGATTTGCTCGAGGATATCGGCCTGGGCAATCGCATGGCCTATGTGGTGGCTCGCCGACTCCTCGGCGAAGGCGAACAGCTGCCAAGTCCGGAAGGCCCGCTGGCGATTCGCGGTACCGAAGGCCTGGTACTCAGCTACGCCAAGTGCTGCACGCCGATCCCGGGCGACCCGATTGTCGGACACCTGTCCGCGGGCAAAGGCATGGTCGTGCACCTGGACAACTGCCGCAACATCAGCGAAATCCGCCACAACCCGGAAAAATGCATCCAGCTCTCGTGGGCCAAGGATGTCACCGGCGAATTCAACGTCGAACTGCGCGTCGAACTGGAACACCAGCGCGGCCTGATTGCCCTGCTGGCCAGCAGCGTCAATGCCGCCGACGGCAACATCGAGAAAATCAGCATGGACGAACGTGATGGTCGCATCAGCGTGGTCCAGTTGGTGGTCAGCGTGCACGACCGCGTGCACCTGGCCCGCGTGATCAAAAAACTGCGCGCCTTGACCGGGGTGATCCGCATCACCCGCATGCGCGCTTAAGCCCACTTACAAGGAGTCATTCATGACCAAGACTGTTATCACCAGCGACAAGGCCCCGGCCGCCATCGGTACTTACTCCCAGGCGATCAAGGCTGGCAACACCGTCTACATGTCGGGCCAGATTCCCCTGGACCCGAAAACCATGGAACTGGTCGAAGGCTTCGAAGCCCAGACCGTCCAGGTGTTCGAGAACCTCAAGGCCGTAGCCGAAGCGGCCGGTGGTTCGTTCAAGGACATCGTCAAGCTGAACATCTTCCTCACCGACCTGAGCCACTTCGCCAAGGTCAACGAGATCATGGGCAAGTACTTCGACCAGCCTTACCCAGCCCGCGCCGCCATCGGCGTTGCAGCCCTGCCAAAGGGTTCGCAGGTTGAAATGGATGCCATCCTGGTCATCGAGTAATGTGCACGGCGCAGCCTGGGGCTGCGCCGACTGCTCTGCTGTAAAGAAAGTTTGAAAGGATTCCACCATGCGCAATGCGCTTGCTCTCTCGCTGCTCGCCCTGCTCCTGGGCGGATGTGCCAGCAACCCTGCCGATCGCGATATCAGCGGCACCTGGATCAATCAGGTGGCGATCGATGCTGCCGCCAAAGGCGTCCCCCTGCGTGAAGCGCTCCAGGCCTATGGCCCGAACCTGGAATGGGACATCAACACCAAGGCCGGCCAGGCCCGCTACACCAATGGTTTTGAAAATGTCGACGGCAAGCTGTTGGGTGAAGAATCCGGCGCCTGGAAAATCGACTTTTATGGCAGCTCGGCTAGCGAGCTGAAGCGTGACGGCAAGCAACTCAGCCAGTCCGCCAGCGACAACGAGCCCGAGCAGGTTTTCGACCGCGCCCTTATTCCGGTGCCGGACGGCGCCCCAATCGGCGCCAGCTTCGAACGTGCGCTGTATTCAGCCTACATGGGCGGCAACTGGACAATCGTCAGCGGTACCGGCGAAGGCAACACGGTTCAATTCCAGGCCGACGGCCAGGTAACCGGTCTGCCGGGTACTGACCGTTATGCACTGTGCCTGGCCGGCGACTGCGCCTCGATGAGTGGTGGCAACGACAACATGTGGCTGCAACTCAATGGGCAAGGAAATGCCTGGATCTTTGCGCGCAAGGGCAAAGAGCTGGAGATTTTCCAGACCGTGAACACGGCGCAGGCGGACGAGATGCCTCAGTACACGCCCGGTGATCGCAAGTGGCTGCTGGAAAAACAGTAGCCAATCCATAAAAGCGCCACCCTCTGTAGGAGCCGGCTTGCCGGCGATAGGGCCGTCACATTCAACATCCACGTTGAATTTGACACCGCTATCGCCGGCAAGCCGGCTCCTACAGGTTTTCGGCTGACTGTGACTCAGCAGCACCCCTCGAGAATCGCCGCATACCCCTCACGAAAACTCGGATACTTCGGCGTCCAGCCCAAGGCCTTGGCCCGCGCATTACTGCAACGCTTGCTGCCGGTGCGCCGCACGCTTGAATCCTCGTCCCATTCGGTCACGCCCAGATACCCGCGCAACCAGTCCACCACATCGGCCAGCGCTGCAGGTTCGTCATCGACGCCGATGTAGACATCCTCCAGCGCCACACCACGCCGGTCCGCCTCAAGCAGGCACGCCATCAACCCTGCGGCATCGTCCGCATGTATCCGGTTGGCATACAACGGTGGTTCGACCGCCACGCGATAACCCTGGCGGACCTGAGTCAGCAACCTCTCACGTCCCGGGCCGTAGATGCCGGTCAGGCGCACGACACTGGCCGGGATACCGCTCTTGAGCGCGATCTGCTCGGCCTCAAGCATCACACGCCCAGAATAACCGGACGCCACCGCAGACGAACGCTCATCGACCCACTCCCCATCCTGCTGCTCGTAAACACTGCTGCTGGACACAAATAACAGGCGATTGGGCACCTGACCGTAGTCGTTCAGCCACTCCAGCACATGCTCCAGCCCCTGGACATAGGCAGCACGGTAGCCGGCCTCGTCGTGATCGGTGGCTGCCGCGCAATACACCAGGTAATCCACGGCACCGATCGGCCAAGTGGCCGGGCAGTCCTTGTTGAACAAATCACCGGCAACGCCGATGACGCCCGCGGGCAGGCGAGCAACATCCCGCCGCAGGCCATGAACCTCCCATCCCGCCGCCAGCAGTTGTGTGGCCAGGCGGCTGCCAACATCACCGCAGCCGGCGATCAAAACAGTAGGCGCAGACATCAGAAAACTCCCATCGCAAAGCCACAGACTAGCGCCGGCAACAGACAGGCGGCTAGCAATGCAGGAAAAAAAGAGACGCTATTACTTCTGTTAACAAGAATTACTTGCAATAATACGCCCCACTTTTGTTCTCGGCCCTTCGAGGCCTGGAAGAACATCACCCGTTTTTTCTCTCAGGTCCGGCCAGCATGACACGTAATCAACTCTCCGCTTCGCCAACCAAACGACCTCGCGCCTGGAGCGCGGTGGCCGCCCTGCTCCTCAGCCTGATGCTCGCGCCAGTCGCCGCTTTCGCCGATGCCCAGGCGCCCGCTACTCCGGCCGCCGCCGCAGCCCCTGCACCGGCTGATCACGCCGCCCCGGCCGTTGCTCCCGCCGCGACCGATCCTGCCCAGGCAGCGCCGACAGAAACCCTGGGTGAAGACGTTCCTGAAGTCCTCGAAGCCGACAATACCCTGGGCATGGCCCATGACCTGTCGCCGTGGGGCATGTACAAGAATGCCGACATCATCGTGAAAATCGTGATGATCGGCCTGGCCATCGCCTCGATCATCACCTGGACCATCTGGATCGCCAAGGGTCTTGAGCTGATGGGCGCCAAGCGTCGCCTGCGCGGTGAAATCGCCCAACTGAAAAAATCCGCCTCCCTCAAGGAAGCCAGCGCCACGGCGGCGAAGGACGGCACCCTCGCCAACCTGCTGGTGCACGATGCTCTCGAAGAGATGCGCCTGTCGGTCAACAGCCGCGAGAAAGAAGGCATCAAGGAGCGTGTCAGCTTCCGCCTTGAGCGCCTGGTCGCGGCCTGCGGTCGCAACATGAGCAGCGGCACCGGCGTGCTGGCGACCATCGGTTCCACCGCGCCCTTCGTCGGTCTGTTCGGTACCGTGTGGGGCATCATGAACAGCTTCATCGGCATCGCCAAGACCCAGACCACCAACCTCGCCGTCGTCGCTCCCGGCATCGCCGAAGCCCTGCTGGCCACCGCACTGGGCCTGGTTGCCGCGATCCCTGCGGTCGTGATCTACAACGTCTTCGCCCGCTCCATCGCCGGTTACAAGGCTCAGGTGTCCGATGCGTCGGCACAGGTCCTGCTGCTGGTCAGCCGCGACCTCGACCACCAGCCTGAGCGCAGCTCGCAACCGCACATGGTGAAAGTGGGGTAATCGGCCATGGGCCTGCATTTGAAAGAAGGGGCAGACGACGATCTGTCCGAAAACCACGAAATCAACGTCACGCCGTTTATTGACGTGATGCTGGTGCTGTTGATCATCTTCATGGTGGCGGCCCCGCTGGCCACCGTGGACATCAAGGTCGACCTGCCCGCTTCCACCGCCAAACCGGCGCCGCGGCCAGAGAAACCGGTGTTCCTCAGCGTCAAGGCGGACCAGCGCCTGTTCCTCGGTGAAGACGAAGTGAAAGCCGAAGCACTCGGCGCCACGCTTGACGCCAGGACCCAGGGCAAGAAGGACACGACGATCTTCTTCCAGGCCGACAAAGGCGTGGATTACGGCGACCTGATGAGCGTGATGGACAACCTGCGATCGGCCGGTTACCTGAAGGTAGGTCTGGTCGGACTCGAGACGGCAGCCAAGAAATGATCACGACGCGCCATAAGCTGACGCGTTACAGCGGTAGCCTGGCTGTGGTGCTGGGCGTTCACGCGCTGGCCATCGCGCTGGCGCTGAACTGGTCCGCCCGCCCGCCCATCGAATTGCCGCCCCAGGCAATGATGGTCGAACTGGCACCGGTCCCTGCCCCGCCACCGCCTGCTCCGCCGAAGGTCGTCACCCCACCGCAGCCACCGGCTCCGGTTGAAGAACTGCCGATCCCCAAGCTCGCCGAAGCGCCGAAAGCTGAAATTGCCGTGCCCAAGCCCGTCAAGCCGAAGCCGAAGCCACAGCCGCCCAAGCCGGTAGAGAAGAAACCCGAACCGCCGAAGGAAAAACCGGCCGAAGAAAAGCCTGCCGAAACGCAACAGACTCAGGCGCCTACGGAGAAATCCGCTCAGCCTGCGCCGGGTCCTTCGCCGGCTCAACTGGCGGCCAAGGCCAGCTGGCAAGGCACGCTGCTGGCGCATTTGCAGAAGTACAAAAAGTACCCTGCCAGTGCACAGGCGCGGGGCAAGGAAGGCATGAACCGCCTGCGTTTCGTCGTGGATGCCGAAGGCAATGTGTTGTCGTTTGAGCTGGTAGGCGCCTCGGGCACTGCCGATCTGGACCGGGCCACCCTGGAAATGATCCGCCGCGCCCAACCGCTGCCCAAGCCGCCGACCGACATGCTGACCAATGGCTCCATCGAAATCGTTGCACCCTTTGTGTATTCGCTGGAAAAACGCCGTCGGTAAACGCACCACCGCCCTATGTGGGAGCGAGCTTGCTCGCGATAGCGGTCTAACATTCAACGTAGATGTCGAATGTTGGGCCCTCATCGCGAGCAAGCTCGCTCCCACAGAGATTTCTGCCAGCAGGAAGGTCGCGTTCCAAGCCAAGAAGACACCGAAAGGTGCCTTTGTCTTATCTGCCAGCGGCAAACCGGCATTGCCCGGTGTCACCCGACACGTTCAGTCTGATAACGTGCGTCTATCGATTGCAGCCGGTATGCTTGGCCCGCAACTTCATGGACGCTTGCTATGACCCTCACAGAATTACGCTACATCGTTACCCTCGCCCAAGAGCAGCACTTCGGCCACGCGGCCGAGCGTTGCCACGTCAGCCAGCCGACCCTTTCGGTGGGCGTGAAAAAGCTTGAAGACGAACTCGGTGTGCTGATTTTCGAGCGCAGCAAAAGCGCCGTGCGCCTGACGCCGGTCGGCGAAGGCATCGTGGCCCAGGCGCAAAAGGTACTGGAACAGGCCCAGGGCATCCGCGAACTGGCCCAGGCCGGCAAGAACCAGCTGACGGCCCCGCTCAAAGTCGGCGCGATCTACACCGTCGGGCCATACCTGTTCCCGCACCTGATTCCACAACTGCACCGGGTCGCCCCGCAGATGCCGTTGTACATCGAAGAAAACTTCACCCACGTGCTGCGCGACAAACTGCGCAACGGTGAACTCGACGCGATCATCATCGCCCTGCCGTTCAGCGAAGCCGACGTGCTGACCCTGCAGCTCTACGACGAGCCGTTCTACGTGCTGATGCCAGCCCAGCACCCGTGGACGCAAAAAGAATCCATCGACGCCAGCCTGCTCAACGACAAGAGCCTGCTGCTGCTCGGCGAAGGCCACTGCTTCCGCGATCAGGTACTGGAAGCCTGCCCGACCCTGACCAAAGGCAACGACGGCGCCAAGCACACCACGGTGGAATCCAGCTCCCTGGAAACCATTCGGCACATGGTCGCTTCCGGCCTGGGGATTTCGATCCTGCCGTTGTCCGCGGTGGACAGCCACCACTACGCCCCCGGCGTGATCGAAGTGCGTCCGTTGTCGGCACCCGTACCGTTCCGCACCGTGGCCATTGCCTGGCGAGCCAGCTTCCCGCGTCCGAAGGCGATTGAAATACTCGCCGACTCCATTCGCCTGTGCTCGGTGGCCAAGCCAGCGGCGCAGGTCGCTGCGGGCTAAGCGACGGTCATGAGCGAGTTGTCGCAAGTGTCGGTGACGGCACTCAAGGGTGTCGGTGAAGCCATGGCCGAGAAACTGGCCAAGGTCGGCCTGGAAAACCTCCAGGACGTGTTGTTTCACTTGCCCCTGCGCTATCAGGACCGCACCCGCGTGGTCCCGATTGGTGCGCTGCGACCTGGGCAGGATGCGGTCATCGAAGGCACGGTCAGCGGCGCCGATGTGGTCATGGGCCGTCGGCGCAGCCTCGTGGTGCGCTTGCAGGACGGCACTGGCGGACTCAGCCTGCGCTTCTACCATTTCAGCAATGCGCAGAAGGAAGGCCTCAAACGCGGCACGCGGATTCGCTGCTACGGCGAGGCACGGCCCGGTGCCTCGGGGCTGGAAATCTACCACCCGGAATATCGCGCCATCACTGGCGACGAACCACCGCCAGTGGATGAAACCCTGACTCCGGTCTACCCGCTCACCGAAGGCCTGACCCAACAGCGCCTGCGCCAGTTGTGTATGCAGACCCTCACCCTGCTCGGCCCCAGCAGCTTGCCCGACTGGTTGCCCAACGAGCTGGCCCGCGACTACCAACTGGCACCGCTGGCCGACGCAATCCGCTACCTGCACAACCCGCCCGCCGATGCCGACGTCGATGAACTCGCCCTCGGCCATCACTGGGCGCAGCACCGCCTGGCTTTCGAAGAACTGCTGACCCATCAACTGTCGCAACAGCGCCTTCGAGAGAGCATGCGCGCCCTGCGCGCGCCGGCGATGCCCAAAGCCACCCAACTGCCGGCCAAATACCTGGCCAATCTCGGTTTCAACCCGACCGGCGCCCAGCAACGGGTCGGCAACGAAATCGCCTACGACCTCAGCCAGCACGAACCGATGCTGCGGCTGATCCAGGGCGACGTCGGCGCCGGCAAAACCGTGGTCGCCGCCCTTGCCGCGCTGCAAGCGCTGGAAGCCGGTTATCAGGTCGCACTGATGGCACCCACCGAGATTCTCGCCGAGCAGCACTTCATCACGTTCAAGCGCTGGCTCGAACCGCTCGGCATCGAAGTCGCGTGGCTCGCCGGCAAGCTCAAGGGCAAGAACCGCACCGCCGCGCTGGAGCAAATCGCCAATGGCACGCCCATGGTGGTCGGCACTCACGCGCTGTTCCAGGACGAAGTGCAATTCAAGAACCTGGCGCTGGTGATCATCGACGAACAGCACCGTTTCGGCGTGCAGCAGCGTCTGGCCCTGCGGCAGAAAGGCGTCGGCGGACGCATGTGTCCGCACCAGCTGATCATGACCGCCACGCCGATTCCGCGCACGCTGGCCATGAGCGCCTACGCCGATCTCGACACCTCGATCCTCGACGAGCTACCCCCCGGCCGAACCCCGGTCAACACCGTGCTGATCACCGACACCCGGCGGGTCGAAGTCATCGAGCGGGTGCGTAGCGCTTGCGCCGAAGGGCGTCAGGCCTATTGGGTGTGCACGCTAATCGAAGAGTCGGAAGAGCTGACCTGCCAGGCCGCCGAAACCACATACGAAGACCTGACCGCCGCCCTCGGCGAGCTGAAGGTCGGCCTGATTCACGGCCGCATGAAACCTGCGGAAAAAGCCGCGGTGATGGCCGAGTTCAAGGCCGGTAACCTGCAACTGCTGGTCGCGACCACGGTGATCGAAGTGGGCGTGGACGTGCCCAACGCCAGCCTGATGATCATCGAGAACCCCGAGCGCCTGGGCCTGGCGCAATTGCACCAGTTGCGCGGCCGCGTCGGTCGGGGCAGCGCCGTCAGCCATTGCGTGCTGCTCTACCATCCGCCGCTGTCGCAGATCGGCCGCCAGCGCCTGGGCATTATGCGCGAAACCAACGATGGTTTTGTCATCGCCGAAAAGGACCTGGAATTGCGCGGCCCCGGCGAAATGCTCGGCACCCGCCAAACCGGCCTGCTTCAATTCAAGGTCGCCGACCTGATGCGCGATGCCGATTTGCTGCCTGCCGTACGGGATGCGGCCCAGGCATTGCTCGAACGCTGGCCGACCCATGTCAGCCCGCTACTCGACCGTTGGCTGCGTCATGGCCAACAATACGGCCAAGTGTGACAACCGTCACAGTTTCTGAGGCGTGGCTTTAGGCAAGCTGGTTATACTCCTGCAATTGTTTAATCACGGATACAGACCATGACCGAAGTTGCCTTCGCACCCGATACCCCGCACGCTCCGTCGGTTATTCGGCTGATGCTGGGCAAGTTGGGCATTGCCTACGAAGAAGTGCTGGACCATCACGGCCTCAATGCCGCACGCAAAGTACAGGCCGTTCTGCTCGATGACAGCGTCGGCGCATTGATGGTGTTGTTCCCGCAGAGCCAGTTGCTGGACCTCAATCGCCTGACCGAACTCACCGGTCGCCGCCTCACTGCCGTACCCACCGAACGCCTGACAAAAATGCTCGGCAAGCACAACCTCAGCTTGCTGCCTGGTCTGCCGGCGCTGACCAGTTCACCCTGCCTGTACGACGAAAGCCTGCTGCGTGAGCCGAAGTTGCTGATCAACTCTGGCGAGCCGGGCGTGCTGCTGGAAGTCTCCAGCGAAGACTTCAAGACCATGCTGACCAAGGCCAGCGCCGCCAACTTCGGCGAAAACCTGACCAGCATCCGTCCGAACCTCGACCGCCCCGATGACGACCGCGAGGAAATCACCCAGGCCGTCCAGGCATTTACCGCGCGGCGCATCCAGCAGCGCCTGGAAGAGACCATCGAGATTCCGCCGCTGGCCGAAACCGCGCAAAAGATCATCAAGCTGCGTGTCGACCCCAACGCCACCATCGACGACATTACCGGCGTGGTCGAAACCGACCCGGCGCTGGCCGCGCAAGTCGTGAGCTGGGCGGCGTCGCCGTACTACGCCTCACCGGGCAAGATCCGCTCCGTGGAAGACGCCATCGTGCGCGTGCTGGGCTTCGACCTGGTGATCAACCTGGCGCTGGGCCTGGCCCTGGGTAAAACCCTGAGCCTGCCCAAGGACCACCCGCAACAAACCACGCCGTACTGGCAGCAATCCATCTACACCGCCGCCGTCATCGAAGGCCTGACCCGCGCCATGCCGCGCGCCCAGCGCCCGGAAGCAGGCCTAACCTACCTGGCCGGCCTGCTGCACAACTTTGGCTACCTGCTGCTGGCCCACGTGTTCCCGCCACACTTCTCGCTGATCTGCCGCCACCTGGAGGTCAACCCGCATCTGTGCCACAGTTTCGTGGAACAACACCTGCTGGGCATCAGCCGTGAACAGATCGGCTCGTGGTTGATGCGCTACTGGGACATGCCCGAAGAGCTGTCTACCGCCCTGCGCTTCCAGCACGACCCGGCCTACGACAGTACCTACGCCGAATACCCGAACCTGGTCTGCCTGTCGGTGCGCCTGCTACGCAGCCGAGGCATCGGCTCCGGCCCCGACGAAGACATCCCCGACGCCCTGCTGGAACGCCTCGGCCTGAGCCGCGCCAAAGCCGAAGACGTGGTCAGCAAAGTGCTGGAAGCTGAAGTGCTGCTGCGTGAACTGGCGTCGCAATTCAGCCAAAGCTGAACAGCATCGCGGGCAAGCCCGCTCCCACAGGGATCGCTTAAATCCTGTGGGAACGGGCTTGCCCGCGATGAATATCACTCGGTCTAACTGAAAAACCTCAAGCCTTGGGCTTCGCCTTCTTCGGCTTCAAATACTTGGTCAGCCCCTGGAACCAGATCACCAGCGCCGGGTTGCCCTTGATCTGAATCGATTTGTCCTGAATCCCGGTCATGAACGCCAGTTGCTTGTTCTTCGCCTGCATCGTGGCAAAGCCATACGCGGCGTCTTTGAAGGCAATCGCAAACGCAGGCTCGGCATGCACACCCGATTGGCTGGTGATGCGCTGGTCCTTCACGCGGAAATGCCGCGCCACTTTCCCGTCCAGTGTCTGCAGCTGGAACACTAGGTCCTTGTCACCCAACTGCTGCTGAAACGCCGGATTGGTCCGGCTGGCCTTACCCATCAACAAACCCAGCATCCACAGCAGAAAACGAAATTTCATGCGCACAGCCTCAGAAGGAAAATGAACGGCGGGGGCAGTGTAACGGCTAAAACATAGAACGCCAGCATCTGCTGGGTTTTGGAGAAGATGGTGCCAATTTTGACGCCGATGACTACCAAGTCATTGACGATCCTTCTGCACAAGAGACTTCGGCAGGCGGTGTTTTTCTACTCGATTACGCATTATCAGGAACCCGCTATTATCCAGAACCCGAGTCAGTCTGACCCAAAATAGCGTTTCGTTGTGGATGTCAGTCGCAATGACAAAAATCGAATTGGGCGTGCCCACACACCTGCCCGCCGCCCCCCTTTCCAGGTTAATGAGCCGTGCGCGGATAACGCTGTCGCGTTCCAGCGCACGGCTTATATCAGGTCAATTCATCTGATGGCTGGCCGTTACGCGGTCACCGTATAGCGATAACTCACATTGGTCAGCCGCCCATGAATAGCCAGCATCACCTCGAACGTGCCAGGTGTGCGGGTCGGCAAATGCACATAGCGCAGGTTTTCATCCAGATAAGCATCCGGACTGCCCACGATTTGGACACCGCCCGGTTCATACAGGACGTCACCCGGTGTCTGGGCCTGCACAAATACTTCGGGCAGCCTGATGGGCAGCAAACTGTTTTGCGCCACATTGCCCAGCTCAAAAATGCCCAAGGCTTGATTGCGGGCATTGATGGTGGTGGTCGAAGGCATGGCATTCAGGACGGTCAGGTCTTCAAACCCGTTGCTCTGAACCAACAGGTTTTTGAGGGCGGTCAGCCTGGCAAAGGAATCCGGCAGCTTTCCGCACAGGTTATTGTTGTTACCCACGTCGAAGCGTTCCAGTTTTATCAGATTGCCAATCGACTCCGGAATACTGCCCCTCAAAATGCCCAGCGGTGATTGAGAACTCAGGTTCAGGCTAATCAGGCTTTCGAGTTTGCAGATCCAGTCTGGAATTGATTTGAGTGAGCAGTTGATGAAGTACGCCGACTTCAACTTTGCCAACGTCCCGAAGTCTTCAGGCAGACGGGTGATAAGTTGGCGCTCTATCATCACATCCTCCAAGTTGCGCAAATGCCCAATGCCTCGCAAGTTGGTGATTTTTAGCGGTTCCCCGCTCAACACTCTCAACGCCGTCACTTTATCCAGCGTGTCCTGTGTCACCGTGTCTTCGATAGTCACCGGCGTGCCCGTGGCTTTTGAAATATGCTCGGCCGCCACGCGCGCAAATGAAATGTCGTCAAAGAGAGTCTTGATCGGCGCCGGGATTTTCACAGGGGTAAAAGCCTTTGCAGTTGCCGTGTACGAGGTCATGTCGGTCACCTTGCCAGTATTTAAGGAGACTCTTTTATAAAAAATCGACCGCCCCCTTTTAACTGTCATAACTGACAGTTGGTAAGACCCATTTAGAATAATCCTGAGCCGGTTGACGGAGAGAACGGTATGCGGCGCACCGTAAAATTCACTAGCAAAACCTGAGGTCGCCTTAGAAAACGGAATTCAATCACGCTAAACCATTGGCACGCGCTGACGCTCTCGAAAACGATCATTTTTCGAGAAGCCATCGTGAGAAAGAACGCCGCGACCATTTCAGCGAACCGGAAATGCCGGCAATGATCGCCAAGCAACAACACCTGCAGAAACACATTCCTGTAGGAGCTGCCGCAGGCTGCGATCTTTTGATCTTGCACCCAGCAGACTTCTTGGACATTTCCTTCGCAACGCACATTCGGGGGCTTCTCTGACTGCGTATCACGTTGTTCGCCATCAAATTCACCCACGCCACGGCTCCAGGCAAAAATCCAGGTGCCAGCTTGGGTCGTTCCGCTTTGAGACATGCAACATTCTGAAATGCAGGAAGTTTCTGATCGCTGAAGGAGAGTCTTCCTACATCACCTCCTCCAACTTCTTGTTAGCGTATTTCGGTCATGGACACCGGAGTTACCAGTCCACGAACGGGCGAACTGTCAGGGAGACACTCGAATGTTTTTATGGCAAATCGTGCCCACGTGGCACGAGATTGAAAAACGCATAACCCATGAAATGGGTTACCAGGGAGGAGCCAGCTTTCGAACGCATTTCAACGAACCTGCCCCCTCCATTTCTCTGAACATCCGACGGATCAACAGTGTCCGCTACGCATTCAACCAAGCCGAGTGGGAAGCCGGCCGCCTATTGAGGCAACGGTTCTCTGACCTCGACATCTCCAGCATCCTCAACGAGTTGATCGAAGTCGTTACTCAAATGGCAATGATCGTCGCCGGCAGTGTGCTGACCGGAGGGGCAATTGGCGCGGGAGTGGGCGCATTCCTCGGAGGGGCAGGTGCCATTCCCATGGGAGCCGCTGGCGCCGCAATGGGATTGCAAGTCAGCACCTGGATATTAGGGATACTTGGCCTGACGACCATCGCCGAGTTTTTCGTCGAGGGATTGCCGCGCATTGGCGAGTATTACCTGACGGGCATCAACATCGCGTGGAGTGGCCCTCGTGGCGAGAGAGGGTTGAACCCGTTCAGCCTTTTGCCGAAAAAAGAGCCTCCCATCACATCGCACTGGGGCATGTGGAGGTTGTCGTCCTGCTGCTGGGAGCCATCGTCGCTTACATTACGCGTGGTCGAGGTAATGCAAATGTCCTCGCCCAGGAAATGCGAGCAAGCCCCAAAGGGGCACGGCTTGGCGAATGGATGCTCAAGCATGAGGAGGCACTGAAAAAACGACCAGACCTGCAAACCGCAGAGCCGCGCAGAGGTGCACTTGGCCCGCAGGAGCCTGCGCCTCCAGCAAATCGCCCACCTGGAAAAGACAAGGACTCGTCTCGTGTCAAACCGAACGCCATGCCGCTTCATAAAGTCGAATGTTTTAAAGCGGACAAGATGCCGGCGTCTAAAATCGGAGAGTTCGAGCGGCAGTTGAAGGGGCAAGAGGACGGGCTGAATCGGCTGACGGTTGATGAGTATCTGGAGAATATTGCTAATCCGGTGAAGCGTAGTCCGGCGGCGGCCAGGCTGGCTCGTAAAGATTTACAAATCAAGTTGCGAACACGGTTTCAAGATGAACTCTCACAAACCATGGACACACTCGACGCTGAAGTCGCTGCCATTAAAAAAGCCAAGGAAACGATGTCAAACCTTGCGGGGTTGCATAATCCTGATTTGCGCGCTGGCGGCAAGGACATCATTGCAGACTTTGGTGATCGACAAGTGAACTCCAGTATCGGTCCTCAGTGGGGACCGAAGATCACAAATTTGAAGGCTGCCGCTGAAAATGTCCCATCACCAATGCGAAAATCAACTTTTCTCAACGTAAAATTACACAAATGTTAATTAAGAAGGCATTGCATGGACAGAGTATTTGCTAGATTTATAGAGAAGTTTGGTGGGCCTGTTGATCGACAGGAAGTGCCGGCATCAAGTATCGAAAGATATAAGGGAAAGCTGCCTAATCAGTTATTGGAGTACTGGGCTGAACACGGCTGGTGCGGATATGGTGATGGAATTTTTTGGATAGTGAATCCTCAGGAATACGACGGAGTAGTGGCGTCCTGGATTGAAGGGACGAAACTTGAAGCATTTGACACTTACCACCTGATTGCTCGCAGCGCCTTTGGCGATCTGTACTTCTGGGGGGAAGAAACGGGTGCCTCACTAAAAATAACCAGTATCGTTTCTCGCTACATAACACACACATCCATACTTCCAAAAGAGCAAATGGATAGGAGACTTCATAACTTTTTATTGTCTACGGAGGTGGAGTACAACGATTTCGATGACCTGTTCAAACCCGCGAGGAAAAAGCTCGGCACCCTGCGTCACGACGAGATGTACGGCTTTGTTCCAGCGCTGATGTTCGGCGGCCCGGATACTCTCGATCATCTAGAGAAGGTGAAGGCGGTGGAGCATCTGATTCTGCTGTCTCAGATCACCGAGCTTCAGCCCTATAGTTTTTCAGACTTGTAAAGGATGTAGTTTCCCCCCTAGGCCGCGCTCCGAGCAGGGTTACTCTCCTAGTGCCCTCACAACTCTTAAGGAGATATTAAATGGACGAGATATTTTCGATTTTTCTGGAGACGTTTGGCGGCCCCATTGATCGTCAAGAGGTACCGGTTTCAAGTATCGAACGCTATAGGGGCAAGCTACCCAATCAGTTGCTGGAATACTGGGCCGAACACGGCTGGTGCGGATACGGTGACGGCATTTTTTGGATAGTGAATCCCCAGGAATACGATGGGGTAGTGGCGTCTTGGCTTGAAGGGACGAAATATGAAGAGCGTGATGCTTACCACCTGATTGCTCGTAGCGCCTTCGGTGACTTGTACCTGTGGGGCGAAAAAACGGGTGCCTCACTTAAAATAACCAGTGTGCTTTCTCGAAGTGTTTTTGATGATTTCGAAATTACGAGTGAAGAGATGGACAGAGAACTACAAGGTTTTCTGCTTTCCAGGAATGTGGACTCCAACGATTATGGCGACCTGTTCCAACCCGCAAAGAAAAAGCTCGGCACCCTGCGTCACGACGAGATGTACGGCTTTGTTCCAGCGCTGATGTTCGGCGGCCCCGACACCCTCGATCATCTAGAGAAGGTGAAAGCAGTGGAGCATCTGATCCTGCTGTCTCAGATAACCGAGCTTCAGCCCTACAGTTTTTCAGACCTATAAGCCAGATTTCAGGGGACGGATTTCAACAATCTCTGTTAACCCCACAAAAAATGGGCACCCAACCCTGGTTGGCGTGCCCATTTTTTATTCCACCCCCCGCTACGCGAGAGGCGAAAACGGCTTACGGATTGACGCTGTCTTTCAACGATTTGCCTGGCTTGAACGCAACGGTGTTGCTGGCCTTGATTTTGACGGGTTCACCGGTTTGCGGGTTTTTGCCGGTGCGGGCACCGCGATGGCGTTGCAGGAAGGTGCCGAAGCCCACCAGCGTCACGCTGTCTTTGCGGTGCAGGGCACCGGTGATTTCTTCAAGAACGGCGTTGAGAACGCGGTTGGCTTGTTCTTTGGTGAGGTCTGCTTTTTCAGCAATGGCTGCAGCGAGGTCTGGTTTACGCATGTGAGTGAAGCCCCTTTGACGGTTTGTTGTTGTTATGTCCGTGCTGCTCTCTGTGGAGCAGCGCCAAAAGCGCCGCAGGTGCTCTACTCTGCGGCAGACGGGAGTGAGGATGGCATGCAGTGAGGCCCCGCGCCAGTATCGGCGCGGCCATTGTTAGGGCAAAAGGGGGGTGATTCCGACAGAACGACCGGTATTTATGCCAACAGGGCTGGAAGCTCTTTGTTCAGGGCCAGTTTTTCCATCACGGCGGCGCCTGTGAGGGCATAACCGAGCAGTTTGCCTGCGGCATCGCGGCATAAAACCTTGATGTCGGCGCCCTGCCCTTCGACTGTCCAGATGCCTTCTGCACCCCGTGGCGGCGGGGACACCACCAGCGGGCACACCGGCGTTTTGACGGTGATCGGCATCGGGCCATAGGTGACGGCGGTCGGGTTGCCGGCCAGGGTTTGCGCCAGCGCTCGCGCACAGCTCATCAGGGGCATCACGTACAGCAGGTTCAGCCCATCGACCTCGGCACAATCGCCCAGGGCGTAGATGTTGGCGTGGGAGGTCTTCAGGTGCCGGTCGACCATGATGCCGCGGTTGACCTGCAGGCCGGCCGCAGCCGCGAGGTCGACGCGAGGGCGCAGGCCAATGGCCGAGACCACCACGTCGCACGGGATCACCTGACCATCGGACAGGTGAGCTTCGAGACCGTCCGCCACGCGTTGCAGGCGGTTGAGCACCGGCCCGAGGTGGAAACGTGCACCGAGGCTTTCCAGGCCAGCCTGCACCGCTGCCGCAGCCGCCGGGTGCAGCAGGGTCGGCATGACTTGCTCGCACGGTGCAACCAGTTGCACTTCGTAGCCGCCCAGGGTCAGGTCGTTGGCGAACTCGCAGCCGATCAGGCCGGCGCCGAGCAGCAGCACGCGGCGCTTGCCAGCGGCTGCGGCACGGAAACGTGCGTAATCTTCCAGGTCGTTGATGGGGAATACGCAATCCGCCGCGTCACCTTCAATGGGCACGCGCACGGTTTCGGCGCCCCAGGCCAGGATCAGGTCGCGGTACATCACCGCTTCTTCACCGATCCACAGGCGCTTGTGGCCCGGGTCAATGCCGCTGATGCGCGTGTGGGTGCGTATTTCGGCCTTGAGTTGTTCGGCCATGGCGCCGGGTTCGGCCATGCTTAGGCCGTCGGCGTCCTTGTTTTTACCGAAGCCGGTGGAGAGCATCGGCTTGGAGTAGGAGCGCCCGTCATCGGCGGTAATCAAAAGCAGCGGGGTTTCGCTGTCGAGCTTGCGAAACTCGCGGGCGACGTTGTAGCCAGCCAGACCGGTGCCAATGATGACGACAGGTGCGTTCATTCCTTACTCCTCAATTATTCAGGCAGCGATTTCGATCATTTCAAAATCCATTTTGCCCACACCGCAGTCCGGGCACAGCCAGTCTTCCGGCACGTCTTCCCAACGGGTGCCCGGCGCAATGCCGTCATCCGGCCAACCGTCGGCTTCGTTGTAGATCAGGCCGCAGACGATACATTGCCACTTTTTCATCAGGTACTTCCTCAGGGTTCAGGCGTTTTGTCGGCCGGACGGTCGATGGTTGTAGCACTGCCGTCCAGCTCAGCGCGTTTTGTACTGATCGGTGCCGCCGGATGCAAGCCTGTTCGGCGCAACGGCAGGCCAATTCAATCGATATCGGCGGCTGACATGTTAAGCTCGCCGCCTCATTTGCTGCCAATAATGACTCATTGTGCAACACACAGAATCCCCCTCTCCAGCTCCCCTCTGGCTCTCGCGCAGCGAACTGGCGCCCCTCCCCGGTGCTTCCATCCTGGACTGGCTGTTCGACGAAGGCTCGCTCACCCGACGCCTGATTCATCTGTCGAATGATGCCTTCAGCGTCTCGCCAATGTTCGAAGGCTGGCAAACCCTGCGCGCCGACGAATGCGCAGCGCTGGACCTGGCCGACGGTAGTGAAGGTTGGGTGCGCGAGGTGTATCTGCGCGGTCATGGTGAAGCCTGGGTGTTCGCCCGCAGCGTCGCGGCACGCAGTGCATTGCAAGGCGACGGCTTGCACATGGACGAATTGGGCAGCCGCTCCCTGGGCGAATTGCTGTTCTGCGATCAGGCCTTTCAGCGCCGGGCCATCGAGGTTTGTCATTATCCCCAAGAATGGTTGCCGAGCGAGGTGCGGGCGTCGGATCTATGGGGCCGCCGTTCACGTTTTGACCGCGGTGCGTTGAGTGTACTGGTGGCCGAAATCTTCCTGCCTTCCCTGTGGGACGCCGCACGCGCCCAATCGGAGAACCTCTGATGTACCAAAGCCTGCTTCAGTCCTTGAACCGCGTGAACCCTCGGGCCTGGGACTTCATTCAGCTGACGCGCATGGACAAGCCGATCGGCATTTACCTGCTGCTCTGGCCGACGCTGTGGGCGCTGTGGATTGCCGGCAAGGGCTCGCCGTCCCTGTCCAACATTGTGATTTTCGTCCTGGGCGTAGTGCTGACCCGCGCCGGTGGCTGCGTGATCAACGACTGGGCGGACCGCAAGGTCGATGGTCATGTAAAGCGTACCGAGCAGCGCCCGCTGGTGAGCGGCAAGATCAGCTCGAAAGAGGCGCTGGTGTTCTTCGCATTGCTGATGGGCATCAGTTTCCTGCTGGTGCTGTGCACCAACGCCGCGACCGTCTGGCTGTCGCTGGGCGGCCTGGCGTTGGCGTTCAGTTACCCCTTCATGAAGCGCTACACCTATTACCCGCAAGTGGTGCTGGGTGCCGCATTTTCGTGGGGGATGCCGATGGCGTTCACCGCAGAAACCGGTGAATTGCCGGCTGCCGCGTGGCTGCTGTGGATCGCCAACCTGATGTGGACCGTGGGTTACGACACGTATTACGCGATGACCGACCGCGATGACGACCTGAAGATCGGTGTGAAATCCACGGCAATCCTGTTCGGTGACGCGGACCGGGCGATCATCCTGACCCTGCAAGGACTGGCGCTGGGTTGCCTGTTGCTGGCGGGTTCGAAGTTCGACCTGGGTGGCTGGTTCCACCTCGGATTACTGGTTGCGGCGGGCTGCTTTGCGTGGGAATTCTGGTACACCCGCGACAAGGACCGGATGCGTTGCTTCAAGGCGTTTTTGCACAATCACTGGGCGGGCTTGGCGATTTTCGTCGGGATTGTGCTGGATTACGCGTTGCGTTGACCGTTGAAAAGATCGCAGCCTTCGGCAGTTCCTACCCGAAAGCTGCGATCCTTTGGCGGTGTTACATATGCTCGCGAACGACGTGCCAGACATCTTTTTTCTTGTCACCCGTCATGTCTCCGGGTTTTTTGTCGTCCTCGTAGTAGTACAGCGGCTTGCCGTCATAGGCCCATTGCATCTTGCCATCGTCACGCTTGATGACTGTCCATTTACCTTCGGCCTTGGCACCCGCCGGCGCCATCATTGGCGGCCAGTATTTGGCGCAGTCGCCGTTGCACATTGACTTGCCGCCCGCGTCCTTGTCGAACGTGTAGACCGTCATGCCTTTGTGATCGACCATCATGCCGTCTTTCATCATCGCCGGGTCGGCGGCAAAGGCCAGTGTCGGCAGCGTTAACGCAGCAGTGACCAGCAAAGCCTTCCAGGATTGAGCAATGTAGTTCATGGAAACCTTCCTTTTGTGGTTGTCAGGATTCGGAATTAGAGCTTAGCCCAGGATCCAGCCAATCGCCGGTCAACTAAAATACTGTCACACGACTGCAATAATTCCGTTATCTAATGCGGCGCAAGACAGTTAAATGACAAGAGGATTAAGGCATGGTTGGCAGGAGCATTCTGATCGTCGACGACGAAGCGCCTATTCGCGAAATGATCGCCGTTGCGTTGGAAATGGCCGGCTATGACTGCCTGGAGGCTGAAAACTCCCAGCAGGCCCACGCCATTATCGTCGACCGCAAACCGGACCTGATCCTGCTCGACTGGATGCTGCCCGGCACGTCCGGCATCGAGCTGGCCCGTCGCCTCAAGCGTGATGAACTGACCGGGGACATCCCGATCATCATGCTCACCGCCAAGGGTGAAGAGGACAACAAGATCCAGGGCCTGGAAGTCGGCGCCGACGACTACATCACCAAGCCGTTTTCCCCCCGTGAGCTGGTGGCGCGCCTGAAGGCCGTGCTGCGCCGTGCCGGCCCGACCGATGGCGAAGCGCCAATCGAAGTCGGCGGCCTGCTGCTGGACCCGATCAGCCACCGCGTGACCATCGACGGCCGTCCCGCCGAGATGGGCCCGACCGAATACCGCCTGCTGCAATTCTTCATGACCCACCAGGAGCGCGCCTACACGCGCGGCCAGTTGCTGGATCAGGTCTGGGGCGGCAACGTCTATGTCGAAGAGCGTACCGTCGACGTGCACATTCGACGCCTGCGCAAAGCCCTCGGCGATGCTTACGAAAATCTGGTACAAACCGTGCGCGGCACCGGTTACCGCTTTTCTACCAAAGCCTGACCCGGACCCTTACCGCCCGACAAGCTGACAAGGACGCGCGTCACGTGAACCAAAACTGGCATGGCACCCTGATTCGCCACATGCTGCTACTGGTCACCGCCTGCCTGGTGATCGGCCTGATCACCGGCTATTACGGCTGGAGCCTCGCCGCAGGCCTGGGTCTTTACCTGGCCTGGACCCTCAAGCAATTGCTGCGTCTGCACGAGTGGCTGCGCCTGCACAAACCCGATGAAGCGCCGCCCGACGGCTACGGCCTGTGGGGCGAGGTGTTCGACAGCATCTACCACCTGCAGCGCCGCGACCAACGGGTACGCGGGCGCCTGCAAGCAGTGATCGACCGGGTTCAGGAATCCACCGCCGCGCTGAAAGACGCGGTGATCATGCTCGACACCGACGGTAACCTGGAATGGTGGAACCGCGCCGCCGAAACTCTGCTGGGCCTCAAGACGCCACAGGACAGCGGCCAACCGGTGACCAACCTGGTGCGCCATCCGCGCTTCAAGGAATACTTCGAGCAAGACAGCTACGCCGAGCCGCTGGAAATTCCTTCACCGACCAACGACCGCGTGCGCATTCAGCTGTACATCACCCGTTACGGCAACAACGAACACTTGATGCTGGTGCGCGATGTGACGCGCATCCATCAGCTTGAGCAAATGCGCAAAGATTTCATCGCCAACGTGTCCCATGAACTGCGCACGCCGTTGACGGTGATCTGCGGCTACCTGGAAACCTTGCTCGATAACGTCGACGAGGTGAACCCGCGCTGGAGCCGTGCCTTGCAGCAGATGCAGCAACAAGGCGGGCGCATGCAGACCCTGCTCAACGACTTGCTGTTGCTGGCCAAGCTGGAAGCCACCGACTACCCGTCGGACAACCAGCCGGTGCCTATCGACGGCTTGCTGCAATCGATCAAGAGCGACGCGCAGCAGTTGTCCGGCCAGAAAAACCAGAAAATCACCCTGGAAGCCGACCCGACGATTCTGCTCAAGGGCAGCGAGGCGGAGTTGCGCAGCGCGTTTTCCAACCTGGTGTTCAACGCGGTGAAATACACCCCGGCCGAAGGCAACATCCGCATTCGCTGGTGGGGCGATGACCAGGGGGCGCACCTGAGCGTGCAGGATTCCGGGATCGGCATCGATAACAAACACCTGCCACGCCTGACCGAACGTTTCTACCGCGTCGACTCCAGCCGCAATTCCAATACCGGTGGCACCGGCCTCGGGCTGGCGATCGTAAAACACGTTTTGTTACGTCATCGCGCACGCATGGAAATCAGCAGCGTACCGGGCCACGGCAGTACCTTTACCTGCCACTTTGCGCCGGCTCAGGTCACCCAATCACGGGCTATCAGCACCGCCGACTGATACCGGCCAGCACGCGCCACTAGGCAACTGACCAGTCAGCCGCTACATTGGCTGACTTGTGCCTGCGCTTCAGGCGCGGATTTTTCTTCCCTTTCGAATACACGGAACCCGCAAAACTCCATCATGGACCCTTCCCCTGGCTTGACCCTCGCTACAATTTTCGCCGACTTCGGCATGATTCTTTTTGCTCTGATCCTGGTTTTGCTCAACGGATTTTTCGTTGCGGCAGAATTTGCCATGGTCAAATTGCGCTCGACCCGGGTCGAGGCCATCGCGGACAAAAACGGCTGGCGCGGGCACATCCTGCGCACCGTGCACAGTCAGCTCGATGCGTACCTCTCGGCCTGCCAGCTCGGTATCACCCTCGCCTCCCTGGGCCTGGGTTGGGTCGGTGAACCCGCGTTTGCCCACATTCTTGAGCCGCTGTTGAGCGCGGTCGGCGTTGAATCGGCCGAAGTGGTCAAAGGCATCTCGTTCTTTACCGCGTTCTTCATCATTTCGTACCTGCACATCGTGGTCGGTGAGCTCGCCCCGAAATCCTGGGCGATCCGCAAACCCGAATTGCTGTCTCTGTGGACCGCCGTGCCGCTGTACCTGTTCTATTGGGCCATGTACCCGGCCATCTACCTGCTCAACGCCAGCGCCAACACCATCCTGCGCATTGCAGGGCAAGGTGAACCCGGCCCGCATCACGAGCATCACTACAGCCGTGAAGAGCTGAAACTGATCCTGCATTCCAGCCGTGGCCAGGACCCGAGCGACCAAGGCATGCGCGTGCTGGCCTCGGCGGTGGAAATGGGCGAACTGGAAGTGGTCGACTGGGCCAACTCCCGCGAAGACCTGGTGACCCTGGAGTTCAACGCACCGCTCAAGCAGATCCTGGCGATGTTCCGTCGCCACAAGTTCAGCCGCTATCCGGTGTACGACAGCGAACGCCAGGAGTTCGTCGGCCTGCTGCACATCAAGGATCTGCTGCTGGAACTGGCGGCGCTGGACCACATTCCCGAGTCGTTCAACCTCGCCGAACTGACCCGCCCGCTGGAGCGCGTGTCGCGGCACATGCCGCTGTCGCAGTTGCTGGAGCAGTTCCGCAAGGGCGGTTCGCACTTCGCCGTGGTCGAAGAGGCCGACGGCAACATCATCGGCTACCTGACCATGGAAGACGTGCTGGAAGTGCTGGTGGGCGACATCCAGGACGAACACCGCAAGGCCGAGCGCGGGATCCTCGCGTACCAGCCGGGCAAGCTGCTGGTACGGGGCGATACGCCGCTGTTCAAGGTTGAACGACTGCTGGGCATCGACCTCGACCACGTCGAAGCCGAAACCCTTGCCGGGCTGGTCTATGAGAGCCTCAAGCGCGTTCCGGAAGAGGAAGAAGTGCTGGAAGTCGAAGGCCTGCGGATCATCATCAAGAAAATGAAGGGGCCGAAGATCGTCCTGGCCAAGGTGTTGATGCTCGATTAAACCGTATTGACCTGAAAAATCGCAGCCTTCGGCAGCTCCTACAGGGCGATGTGAACACCTGTAGGAGCTGCCCAAGGCTGCGATCTTTTATTGCTTGCCCAACACAAAGTTGGGCAAAGCACCCACTGGCTGGTTGAACTGATACGGAATCGACACCAGCCCCAGCCCGGTGTTGCGCTGCACCACGAAGTGCAAATGCGGCCCGGTGCTGTTGCCGGTGTTGCCGGACAACGCCAAAGCACTCCCTACCGTTACCCGCTGACCTTCCCGAACGCAGACCGAACCTTTCTTCAGGTGCAGGTAAACACCCATGGTCCCGTCATCGTGCAGCACCCGCACGAAATTGCCGGAGGCATCGGTACCACGCCCGCTCTGTCTGTTCTCGGTCTTCACCACCACCCCGCCTCGCGCGGCAATGATCGGCGTGCCCTCGGGCATCGCGATGTCCATGGCGTAACGGCTCTTGGGCCCGAAGTGGCTATAGGGGCCATTGGCGCCCTGACTTATCCGGAACGGGCCGCCACGCCAGGGCAACGGGTACCGATAGCCCACCGTGGGTCCTGAGGGGTCGCCCAGGGAATACTTGAACTTCGGGACGTACGCGAGGGGCCTTCCATCTTTGGTCGCCGTGAGCTGCGCCAGGCGAACGCTGCTGCGCAGCGGTATCACGCGCCGAATCGTCCTGCCCGGCACACCGCTGGCGTTCTTCACCCCGGCAAAACTCAATTCGACTTCTACCGGCGCATACAGGTCATTGCGCACGTACACGCTGTGCACGCCGTTCTTTTTCGTGATGATGAGGCGCACCTGGCGCTCAAGGTGCTCGTCCATGCCATCGCGAAAAACGAACACATGGGCGCCTTTGCTGGGGCGGTCGCTGTAGGAAACCACGCCATTGGCGTCTTTGGACTTGTAGATGGTCATGGCCACGGCCGAGGTGGCGAGCATGAACAGGCCACAGAAAAACAGCAGGCGCGTGAACATGGGCAAGGAATCTGTCGAGTGGGAACTGAGATGGAGCCTAGCAGCTGCTATGGACCCGGGTAGTCGGCAGATGTTTCAGAAAAGGTGTTCAGCAGATTTGCGGTAGCAGTGTCGGCCCCTTCGCGAGCAGGCTCGCTCCCACATGAGAACGCATTACAAATGTGGGAGCGAGCCTGCTCGCGAAAGCGGACTGTCAGGCGACCCTATATCAAGCGCCAGGAATGAAGTGCTTCTGCGCCGTCCCCCGCGCAATCAGGCGCGAGATGTAATCGAGCTTCTGCGCATCCTGATCGACAAAGCGGAAGGTCAGTTGCAGCCAGTCGCTGTCGGGCTTCGGTTCGTGGGCCACGACGGCATGCAGATAGCCGTTGAGGCGGGCGATTTCGGCATTGTCACCCTGCTCCAGGTCCAGCACGGCGCTGTCGAGGATCTGCGGCAGGGTCTCGGTGCGCTTGACCACCAACAGGGCTTCCTTAAGGCTCAGGGCCTTGATCACGCACTGCTGGATGCCGTTCGGCAAACGCAGCTGCCCCTGGCCACGTCCGCTGGCAGGTGCCGAAGAGGCCGCAGGCGCCTTGACCGGCGGGCTGTTGAGCAAGCCTTTGGACGGTGCGGGCGCGGCTGTTGGCGTGGTGACAGGCGCCTTGCCAGCGGTCAAGGCGGCCAGGGAGTCGTTGGCGAATGCAGGGCTGGTTTTGGTCGCAGCTACGCTGATCAAGGCATCGAGTTTGCCGACCTTGTGCAGCGCCTGCTTGACCTTGGTGATCAGCTGTTCGTTGGTGAACGGTTTGCTGACATAACCGGATACTCCGGCCTGGATAGCCTGGACGACGTTCTCCTTGTCGCCACGGCTGGTCACCATCACGAAGGGCATGGCTTTGAGGCTGTCTTGCTCACGACACCAGGTCAGCAGTTCCAGGCCGGACATTTCCGGCATTTCCCAGTCGCACAGAACCAGGTCGAATGCTTCCTTGGCCAGCATGGCCTGGGCCTTTCTGCCGTTGATCGCGTCTTCGATCCGCATGCCCGGGAAATAATTGCGCAGGCACTTTTTCACCAAGTCACGAATGAACGACGCGTCGTCCACGACCAACACACTGACCTTACTCATCCATCACCCCTTTAAAAAATCCCGGCCAGCATACCGCCTTGCTGATGGCACTTTGCCAAAAAACCTTCAGTCACGCCGGACTTTTCGTTCACGGGTGCTGCTTTTCGAATGCATGGGCCACAAACAAAAACGCCCGGCCAACAGGCCGGGCGCTTTACTTGGGCAACCTTACTTATCGTCAGTTTTGCCCGGAACATTAGCGGTTTCGCCGGTTGTTCCTTCGACTTCTTCCTTCATGCGCTTGAGACCCAGGTGTCGCACGTCGGTGCCGCGTACCAGGTAAATCACCAGTTCCGAGATATTGCGCGCGTGGTCGCCGATACGCTCCAGCGAACGCAGTACCCAGATAATGCTCAGAACCCGCGAGATAGAACGCGGATCTTCCATCATGTAGGTCGCCAGCTCACGCAGGGCGGTCTTGTATTCGCGGTCGATGATCTTGTCGTACTGCGCCACCGACAAGGCCAGCTCGGCATCGAAACGGGCAAAGGCGTCCAGTGCATCACGGACCATGTTACGCACCTGGTCACCGATGTGGCGCACTTCGACGTAACCGCGCGGCGCCTCGCCTTCTTCGCACAGCTGAATGGCGCGACGGGCGATCTTGGTCGCTTCGTCACCGATGCGCTCCAGGTCGATCACCGATTTGGAAATGCTGATGATCAATCGCAGGTCGGACGCTGCCGGCTGACGACGGGCCAGAATGCGCAGGCATTCTTCGTCGATGTTGCGTTCCATCTGGTTGATCTGGTCGTCGATCTCGCGCACCTGCTGGGCCAGACCGGAGTCTGCCTCGATCAGCGCGGTGACCGCGTCGTTGACCTGCTTCTCGACCAGCCCGCCCATGGCCAGGAGGTGGCTGCGCACTTCCTCCAGTTCGGCGTTGAACTGCTGGGAGATGTGGTGTGTAAGGCCTTCCTTAGAAATCATGTTGTCTGCTCCGCAAAAGCTGTGAGCTGCAAGCTACAAGCTGCAAGCTGATGTGTTGTACCCGAACTGCCCTGACTTGCCGCTTGAAGCTTGCGGCTCGTAGCTGCTGCTAGCCGTAGCGACCGGTGATGTAGTCTTCGGTCTGCTTCTTCGCCGGGTTGGTGAACAGGGTGTCGGTGTCGCCAAATTCCACCAGCTTGCCCATGTACATGAACGCGGTGTAGTCGGAAACCCGCGCCGCCTGCTGCATGTTGTGGGTCACGATGACGATGGTGAACTTCGATTTCAGTTCGTAGATCAACTCTTCGACTTTCAGCGTGGAGATCGGGTCGAGTGCCGAGCAGGGCTCGTCGAGCAGCAACACTTCCGGCTCAACGGCGATGGTGCGGGCGATCACCAGACGCTGCTGCTGACCACCGGACAGGCCCAGTGCCGACTCGTGCAGGCGATCTTTGACTTCGTCCCACAGCGCCGCGCCTTTGAGTGCCCACTCGACGGCCTCGTCGAGCACGCGCTTCTTGTTGATGCCCTGGATGCGCAGGCCGTAAACCACGTTTTCGTAGATGGTTTTCGGGAACGGGTTGGGCTTCTGGAACACCATGCCGACGCGACGACGCAGCTCGGCCACGTCTTCGCCCTTGCGGTAGATGTTGTTGCCGTACAGGTTGATCTCACCTTCGACGCGGCAGCCATCCACCAGGTCGTTCATGCGGTTGAAGGTGCGCAGCAGCGTCGACTTGCCACAGCCGGACGGGCCGATGAAGGCGGTCACGCGCTGTTTCGGGATGTTCATGCTGACGTCGTACAGCGCTTGTTTCTCACCGTAGAACAGGCTCAGGCCCGGTACTTCGATGGCTACGGTTTCCTGCTCGAGGCTCAGGCTCTGTTTATCGCGACCCAGTGCCGACATGTTGATGCCGTGGGTATGTGCTTCGTGCTGCATGGGAGGCTCCCTGTGCTAACAAATTCGGTTCGTTTAACCGCTGGTCCAGCCAGCGGGTTACTCAAAATTCATGTCTGGCTGAGGCCCCTGTGGGAGCTGGCTTGCCAGCGATGCAGACGATGCGGTTTATCAGTAACACCGCAGTGATGCCATCGCTGGCAAGCCAGCTCCCACAGGATTCGTATTAACTATCCAGCGCCTTGTACTTCTCGCGCAGGTGGTTACGGATGTACACCGCCGACAAGTTCAGCGTCGCGATCACCAGCACCAGCAGCAGCGCCGTGGCGTACACCAGCGGTCGTGCGGCTTCGACGTTCGGGCTCTGGAAGCCGACGTCATAGATGTGGAAGCCCAGGTGCATGATCTTCTGGTCCAGGTGCAGGTACGGATAGTTACCGTCCACCGGCAACGACGGCGCCAGTTTCACCACACCCACCAGCATCAGCGGCGCCACTTCACCCGCGGCACGAGCCACGGCGAGGATCATGCCGGTCATCATCGCCGGGCTGGCCATCGGCAATACGATCTTCCACAAGGTTTCAGCCTTGGTCGCGCCGAGGGCCAACGAGCCTTCACGCACGGTGCGAGGAATCCGCGCCAGGCCTTCTTCAGTGGCCACGATCACCACCGGCACTGCCAGCAGCGCCAGGGTCAGCGAAGCCCAGAGCAGACCCGGCGTGCCGAAGGTCGGCGCCGGCAAAGCTTCCGGGAAGAACAGACGGTCGAGCGAGCCGCCCAGCACATAGACGAAGAAGCCCAGGCCGAACACCCCGTAAACGATGGCCGGAACACCTGCCAGGTTGTTCACCGCGATGCGGATCACCCGGGTCAGTGCGTTCTGCTTGGCGTATTCACGCAGGTACACCGCCGCCAGCACGCCGAACGGGGTCACGATCATCGCCATGATCAGGGTCATCATCACGGTACCGAAAATGGCCGGGAAGATACCGCCCTCGGTGTTCGCTTCACGCGGGTCGTCGCTCAGGAACTCCCAGACCTTGCTGAAGTAGAAACCGATCTTGGTGGTCGTGCTCATGGCGTTCGGCTGGTAGGCGTGAACCACTTTGCCGATACCGATTTCGACTTCCTTACCGTTCGCGTCGCGGGCGGTCAGGCTGTCGCGGTTGAACTGCGCATGCAGATCGTTCAGGCGCGCTTCAACATCCTGATAGCGGGCATTGAGTTCGGCGCGCTCCGATTCCATGTCCGCTTGTGCGGTGGCGTCGAGTTTGCCATCCAGCTCAAGCTTGCGACCGTGCAAGCGAATGCGCTCCAGGCCGGCGTTGATCGCGCCGATGTCGGTTTTTTCCAGGCTCTTGAGCTGTGCGGCCAGCTTGTTGACGCGGTCGACACGGGCTTGCAACTCAGGCCATGCGGCTTCGCCTTCAGCGACAACCTTGCCGTCCTGTTTGACGTTGACCAGGTAACCGTAGAAGTTGCCCCACTCACGTCGCTCGATCGCCATCAGCTCCGGCGGCGTCGTCTGGTTGGTCAGCCACTCGCCGACGACCCAGGTGAAGTCGTTGCCGTTCAGGTCACGGTTGCCGACCTTGATCAGCTCGCGGGTCATGAACTCCGGGCCCTGCTCAGGCACCGGCAGGCCGGCGCTCTTCAAGCGGGCGCGGGGTACTTCTTCCTTCTGTACCACTTCACCAATGACCAGGTGCTGGCCCTGGCCCGGTACGTCGTAGCTGGCGTGGATCAGATCCGCCGGCCAGAAGTGACCCAGGCCGCGCACGGCAATCACTGCCAGCAGGCCAATGGTCATGATGACCGCGATGGACACCGCGCCACCGCTGATCCAGACACCGGGGGCGCCGCTCTTGAACCATCCTTTCAGGGAGTTCTGTTTCACAGACTTCTACCTTTCTTAAAGCGACGAGTATTTCTTGCGCAGACGCTGACGAATCAGTTCTGCGAGGGTGTTCATGACGAAGGTGAACAACAGCAGCACCAGCGCCGAGAGGAACAGCACGCGGTAGTGGCTGCCGCCGACTTCCGACTCGGGCATTTCCACCGCAACGTTGGCCGCCAGGGTGCGCAGGCCTTCGAACAGGTTCATTTCCATGACCGGGGTGTTACCGGTGGCCATCAGCACGATCATGGTTTCCCCGACCGCACGACCCATGCCGATCATCAGCGCCGAGAAGATGCCCGGGCTCGCGGTGAGGATCACCACGCGAGTCATGGTCTGCCACGGCGTGGCACCGAGGGCCAGGGAGCCCAAGGTCAGGCCACGCGGCACGCTGAACACGGCGTCTTCGGCGATGGAGTAGATGTTCGGGATGACCGCGAAGCCCATGGCCAGACCCACTACCAGTGCGTTGCGCTGGTCGTAGGTGATGCCCAGGTCGTGGGAGATCCACATGCGCATGTCGCCGCCGAAGAACCAGTTCTCCATGAACGGGCTCATGTACAGCGACAGCCAACCCACAAACAGGATCACCGGAATCAGCAGCGCACTTTCCCAGCCGTCCGGGACTTTCAGGCGGATCGACTCAGGCAGGCGGCTGAAGGTGAAACCGGCGACCAGGATGCCGATCGGCAGCAGCATCAGCAGGCTGAAGATGCCCGGCAGGTGCCCTTCCACATACGGAGCGAGGAACAGGCCGGCGAAGAAGCCGAGGATCACCGTCGGCATCGCTTCCATCAGCTCGATCACCGGCTTGACCTTGCGGCGCATGCCCGGTGCCATGAAGTACGCGGTGTAGATCGCAGCGGCAACGGCCAGTGGAGCAGCCAGCAGCATGGCGTAGAACGCGGCTTTCAGGGTACCGAAAGTCAGCGGCGACAGGCTCAGCTTGGGTTCGAAGTCGGTGTTGGCGGCGGTCGATTGCCAGACGTATTTAGGCTCGTCGTAGTTCTCGTACCAGACCTTGCTCCACAACGCGCTCCACGACACTTCCGGGTGCGGGTTGTCGAGCAGCAGCGGTTGCAACTTGCCGCCAGCTTCCACGATCACGCGGTTGGCACGCGGCGACAGACCGAAAATGCCCTGGCCTTCGGCAACCGGCTCAACCAGCAAGGTGCGGTGGGCAGTGCTGTGGAACACGCCGAGCTTGCCGGAAGCGTCAAGGGCAATGAAGCCCTTGCGGCGTTCTTCGGCAGTGATTTCAACGATAGGCGTGGTGCCCATCTGGAAGGTGCGGATCTGCTTCAGGCGTTGTTCGCCATCCGGGTCGCGGGCCATGAACCACTGGGCCAGACCACCTTTGGAGTCGCCAATGATC
The DNA here is from genome assembly GCF_002934665.1 of Pseudomonas laurylsulfatiphila. Classification (GTDB taxonomy): domain Bacteria; phylum Pseudomonadota; class Gammaproteobacteria; order Pseudomonadales; family Pseudomonadaceae; genus Aquipseudomonas; species Aquipseudomonas laurylsulfatiphila. The sequence goes on from NZ_NIRS01000005.1 coordinate 514,048, forward strand.
AGCGAAATGCCGCCCACCAACTGGGTGCTGGCGGTGACTTGCGCTTCACCGTCTTCAAGCAGTTTGTAGCGACCGTTGAGGCTCTTGTCGCGCAGGCTGAACACGTCGGCCTGGGCACGCCCGTTGATCACATACAGCCACTGCTGACGAGGGTCGACGAAGATGTTCTTCACCGGCTCGTTCATCTGCGGCAGGTCGATGCGCTTCTGCTCGTTGGTGACTTCGCCGGTCATCATGTTCTCTTCGCTGGTCAGCGACAGAACATTGAGTTGCGAACCGGTGGCGCCCACCAGCATCAGGGTCGAATCGTTGGCGTTGAGGCTGACATGCTCCAGCGCACCGCCGGCTTCGTTCACCGCGATTGGCGCTTCGCCATACGGGTACTCGACGGCCGGGGTAATGGTCTTTTTGCCTTCCGGGTAGCTGACTTTATAGGTGTGGCGGAACACCAGTGCCTGGCCGTTGGACAGACCCACAACCACCAGCGGGTGACCTGGCTGGTCTTCACCGATGGAGGTCACGGTGGTGCCGGCCGGAACAGGCAAATCGACGCGCTTGAGTTCGGCGCCACTGTCGATATCGAAGAACAATGCCTGGCCCTTGTCGGAAACCCGCATCGCCACCTGATTCTGCTCTTCCAGGGAGATCATCAGCGGCTTGCCGGCGTCTTGCATCCAGGCTGGTGTAATAGCGTCCTTGGCGGTCAGGCTGGCACCCTGGAACAGGGGCGCGACGACGTAGGCAAGGAAGAAGAAGATCAAGGTGATCGCGCCCAGAACAGCGAGGCCGCCAACGAGGACGTACCAGCGGGTCAGGCGATCTTTGAGCGCGCGAATGCGGCGCTTGCGTTGTAGCTCAGGCGTATTGAAGTCAATTCGCTTGGGGGGATTAGTAGTCATGTTGGAATTGGCCAGATCATTCATGCGCACACCCTAGCGATCCTGTATGACAGAAAGATGACAATGCAGTGACGCAACAAATCCGCCGCTGGCGGTAACCAGCAGTGGATAGAGAATTAGAGGTGTATGGGGGCGACTCCTGCCGCCCCCATGTGAGTCCGAGGGGTTCACCTCGAACTCAATTTGTTACTTTTTTGCGACTTCAGCGCCGCCTTCCGCGAGACCCAGGTCAGCCAGAGCTTTGGCAGCAACCTTGGCTGGCAGTGGGATGTAACCGTCTTTCACTACAACTTCCTGGCCCTGTTTCGACAGAACCAGTTTCACGAACTCGGCTTCCAGCGGGGCCAGAGGCTTGTTCGGGGCTTTGTTGACGTATACGTACAGGAAGCGGGACAGCGGGTACTTGCCGTTCAGGGCGTTTTCTTCGGTGTCTTCGATGAAGTCAGTGCTGCCTTTCTTGGCCAGGGCCACAGTCTTCACGCTAGCGGTCTTGTAACCGATGCCCGAGTAACCGATACCGTTCAGCGAGGAGCTGATCGACTGAACGACCGAAGCCGAACCTGGTTGCTCGTTCACGTTAGGTTTGTAGTCGCCCTTGCACAGGGCTTCTTCCTTGAAGTAGCCGTAGGTGCCGGATACCGAGTTACGACCGAACAGTTGAACCGGCTTGTTGGCCAGGTCGCCAGTCACGCCCAGGTCGCCCCAGGTTTTCACGTCGGTTTTAGCGCCGCACAGACGAGTGGACGAGAAGATCGCGTCGACTTGTTCCATGGTCAGGTGCTGGATCGGGTTGTCCTTGTGTACGAATACCGCCAGGGCGTCCACGGCAACCGGGATTGCGGTTGGCTTGTAGCCGTACTTCTGTTCGAAGGCAGCCAGTTCGGTGTCCTTCATCTTGCGGCTCATCGGGCCCAGGTTGGAGGTGCCTTCAGTCAGCGCAGGTGGCGCAGTGGCGGAGCCAGCGGCCTGAATCTGGATGTTTACGTTCGGGTATTCTTTCTTGTAGTTTTCGGCCCAGAGGGTCATGAGGTTGGCCAGGGTGTCGGAACCAACGCTGGACAGGTTGCCCGACACACCAGTGGTCTTGGTGTAGCTCGGGATAGCAGGGTCAACAGCGGCAACCGCGTTGGCAGTCGCAACGCCAGCAGCGACAAAAGTCATTGCCGCCATCAAACGCTTCAGTTTCATGCCTTACTCCTAGCAGATAGGGTGTGTTAAGTCGGGGCCAAGTATCAGCAGGCCGTGTGAACACTCTATGGCTGAAATATGACAATTGGATGAAAGGCCAGTATTTGGCTGTTACGGGATAATTCGCGCCGCCCTTATCGCCAGCAAGCCGGCTCCTACTGACTTCTGTAGGAGCCGGCTTGCTGGCGATAAGGCCAAAACTAGCGCCCCTTCTTCCAGAGCCAGGCGCCCACCAAAATCCCGACCCCGCACAGCACCGCCACGTAGTAGGCCGGCCCCATCGGACTTTCCTTGAGCAGCAGACTGACGATCATCGGCGTCAGACCACCGAAAATGGCGTAGGCCACGTTGTAGGAGAACGACAGGCCACTGAAGCGCACCACTGGCGGGAACGCCTTGACCATCACGTACGGCACCGCCCCGATGGTGCCGACCAACAGACCGGTCAGCGCATACAGCGGGAACAGCCATTCCGGATGGTCGGCCAGGCTGTGGTAGAAGGTCCAGGAGCTGGCCAGCAACGCGGCGCAGCCGAACACGAAGACTCTTCCGGCACCGAAGCGATCCGCCAGCGCGCCGGCGATGATGCAGCCAAAGCTCAGGAACACGATCGCCAGGCTGTTCGCCTGCAAGGATGTGGTTGGCGAGAAGTGATAGACCGTCTGCAACACAGTCGGGGTCATCAGGATCAACACCACGATGGCGGCCGACAGCAGCCAGGTCAGCAACATCGAAATGGCGATGGCACCGCGATGATCACGCAGCACCGCGCGCAGCGGCACCTCTTCGGCCAGGGCCTTGCGCTGTTGCAGCTCGGCGAACACCGGGGTTTCGTGCAGCCAGCGACGCAGGTACACCGAGAACAGTCCGAACACGCCGCCCAGCAGGAAAGGAATCCGCCAGGCGTAATCCGCTACTTCCACCGGGGTATAGAGGCTGTTGATCGCCGTGGCGACCAGCGAGCCGAGCAGAATGCCCGCCGTCAGACCGCTGGTCAGGGTGCCACAGGCGTAGCCGATATGACGCTGCGGCACGTGTTCGGAAACGAAGACCCACGCCCCCGGCACCTCACCGCCAATGGCCGCGCCCTGGATCACCCGCATCAGCAGCAACAGGATCGGTGCCCACATGCCGATCTGCGCATAGGTCGGCAACAAACCCATGATCAAGGTCGGCACGGCCATCATGAAAATGCTCAGGGTGAACATTTTCTTGCGGCCCAGCAGGTCGCCGAAATGCGCCATCACGATGCCGCCCAGCGGCCGTGCCAGGTAGCCCGCAGCGAAGATGCCGAAGGTCTGCATCAGGCGTAGCCACTCAGGCATGTCCGCCGGGAAGAACAGCTTGCCCACCACCGTGGCGAAGAACACGAAGATGATGAAGTCGTAGAACTCCAGCGCGCCGCCCAGGGCAGACAGCGATAGAGTCTTGTAGTCGTTGCGGGTCAGCGGACGTGCGGGTTGTTCTGGCTGCGCGATGCTCGAGGGCGCTGTGGTCATGGCAAGGGCTTCTCTTATAGTCGGATCTGCAACCTCAACAACGCTGGTTGAGGCCTGGGCAGGTCCGGCACGATAGCAAATTGTTCGAAAAAGCACATAGAGGTGCGTTTTTGACGGTCAAAATGAGAACCGGACGGTCGTCGCGGAGTCTACCGACCGATATACTCGCAGCCTTGCTCCGGTTTTTGAGGGTTGCTGTGCGAAAACGCCTGTCAGGTTCATAGGCGATTTCGCAGAGTTTCCCTTTAGGCGCCTTATGGAAAACGTGACGAACGTAGTATGTTCGGTGCTGAATCGTTTTTCCCGAAGACGGCTACCACCAGCAATACCAACGAAGAGTCACGGGTCAGAGGCACCCCCGGCATGATAGAGCTCGAACAAGAAGATCCGATCCCGCAAGGCGACCTGGCCCTGCAAATCACCGCACTCCCTCGCGAAACCAACGGCTTTGGCGACATTTTCGGCGGCTGGCTGGTGGCGCAGATGGATTTGGCAGGCACTGCGATGGCCAGCAAGGTCGCCGGCGGGCGCGTTGCCACCGTTGCCATCGACCGCATGGCATTTCTGGTTCCGGTGGCGGTGGGCGCTCAGCTTTCCTTTTATACCCAGGCCCTGGAAATCGGCCGCAGCTCGATCAAAATGATGGTCGAGGTCTGGAGCGACGATCCACTGTCCAGCGAGTGGCGTAAAGTAACCGAAGCGGTGTTTGTGTTCGTTGCCATCGACGGCAGCGGCCGCACCCGTTCGGTTCCGCCAAGGGCTCGATAAAAGAGCTTCTAAACCTGGAAGCCGTTTTGCGGTCGATAGTCGTCCACGTTACTGATCGAGAGCTGTCCCATGAGCACGCCCAATGTTGAAGCCGTAAAACTGGATGAACTGAACTGCTGGCGCATCCGCCACGGTCAGGCTGAATTACTGGTGGCCCAGCAAGGTGCGCACATCCTCAGCTATCAGCTGGCCGGCCAGCCGCCGCTGATCTGGCTCAACGACGAGGCCGTGTTCAAGACCGGCAAGAGCATCCGTGCCGGCGTGCCGGTGTGCTGGCCGTGGTTCGGTGTCTTCGACCGCAACCCGCAAAGCGTCAAGGCGATGCGTGTCAGCAATGACGCGCCGTCGGCTCACGGCTTCGTGCGAGCGATGGACTGGGAACTGGGTGGCATCGAAGCCGAAGGCGAAAGCCTGAAGGTCGAATTCCTCCTGCCCTACCCCGAAGGCGGCTTTCCCGGCTGGCCGCACCAGGTGGATTTGACCCTGACCATTCGCCTCGACGAGCAATTGCACATCCAGTTGACCAGCCACAACCGGGGCACCGATACCGTCAGCATCAGCCAGGCGCTGCACAGTTACTTTGCCGTCAGCGATGTGCGCGAGGTACACGTCGAAGGTGTGGACGGCCTCAACTACATCGAAACCCTGGACAACTGGAATACCGTCACCCAAACCGGTGATCTGCATTTTACCGGCGAGACCGACCGCATCTACCTCGACGCCCCGCCACAGTTGAGCATCGTCGATCCAGCCTGGGAACGGCGCATCGTACTGACCAGCAGCGGATCGCGCACGGCGGTGATCTGGAACCCGTGGATCGACCGCGCCGCTGCGTTCAGCGACATGGCCGAGGACGGCTGGCAGCGCATGCTGTGCATCGAGACGGCGAACGTGATGGGTGATGTGGTGAACCTGGCGCCGGGTGCCAGCCATACCCTGGGTGTGAGTATTTCAAGCATATCGCTGTAACCCTGTTGGAGCCGGCTTGCCGGCGATGGCGCCCTCAAGATCGCCATCGCCGGCAAGCCGGCTCCTACAGTGCTTTTACAGATCCGACTCTTTCACTACCCTCACCTTCGCCGCATCCAGCGCATAAGCCGCATCCGCCAGGTCATTGCTGACCTTCTCGATCTTCAGCGTGCCGGTGACCCACAGCGGCGTGTAGATATCATCCAGCTTCAAGCCCTTGGGATAACGCACCAGCACCAGTTGATTGGGTGGCGGTGGCGGCACGTGGATGCAGGCACCCGGGTACGGCACTAGGAAGAACAACGTACTGCGGCCCTTGGCATCGGACTCCAGCGGCACTGGATAACCGCCAATGCGGATGTTTCTGTCGTTCATCGACGCAACGGTCTTGGTCGAGTACATCACCGCCGGCAAGCCTTTGGCCTGCTTCATCCCGCCCTTGTCGGTGAAGGTGCCATTGGCTTCAGGGGAGTCGTGGTCGATTTCGGGCATGGCCTCGAGGGCCTTCTGGTCCGACTTGGGCATCAGTTCGAGCCAGTCGGTCTCCGGCAGTTCGCCGGCATGGGCAAAGCCCGTACCCAGTAAAACAAGAGTCAGCAAAAGACGGCGCATGAAGGTGCTCGGCAAAGGGAAGAACAGGAAACGCCGAGCATTCTAGCCCTCCCGACCGACTTGGCGGAGAGGGCTTTGTCGCCTGGATCAGTTCTTTTTGATCAGTCCGTAGATCACCAGCAACACAACGGCGCCCACCAGCGCCCCGATGAAGCCTGCACCTTGGCCAGCCTGATAGATACCCAGGGCCTGACCGCCATAGGTGGCCGCCAGCGAACCGCCGATACCGAGCAGGATCGTCAAGATCCAGCCCATGCTGTCATCGCCCGGTTTCAGGAACCGGGCCAGCAGACCGACGATCAAGCCGATAAAGATGGTTCCGATAATTCCCATGGCATTCTCCTCTCAATGAAGTAGCTATCCGAAAGCCTAGTCAGACTTTCGCAACCTGCCATGAGAGAACGGCGCAACCCGAAGGTTCCGCCATTGCCAGAGAAAACTATTCGGCGATCAGTGCTTGAACCTTGAGAATCTGGGCTGCCAGCGTCTCGCGGTCTGCACAACGAAGGTTGGCGTGACCGACCTTGCGGCCGACCTTGAACGCCTTGCCATAGTGATGCAGATGGCAATCGGCGATGCTCAGGACCTTCTCGGTCTCTGGCACTTTGCCGATGAAGTTGAGCATCGCGCTTTCGCCGACCTTGGCCGTCGAACCCAGCGGCAGACCGGCAACGGCCCGCAGGTGGTTTTCGAACTGGCTGCACTTGGCGCCTTCGGTGGTCCAGTGCCCGGAGTTGTGCACGCGCGGGGCGATTTCGTTGGCCTTGAGGCCACCGTCGACTTCGAAGAACTCGAACGCCATCACGCCGACGTAATCCAGCTGCTTGAGCACACGGCTGGAGTAGTCTTCGGCCAGGGCTTGCAACGGGTGATCGGTGCTGGCCACGGACAGCTTGAGGATGCCGCTTTCGTGAGTGTTGTGTACCAGCGGGTAGAAGCGGGTTTCACCGTCGCGGGCACGCACGGCGATCAGCGAGACCTCACCGGTGAACGGCACGAAGCCTTCCAACAGGCAGGCCACGCTGCCCAGCTCGGCGAAGGTGCCGACCACATCTTCAGGGGTGCGCAGGACTTTCTGGCCCTTGCCGTCGTAACCCAGGGTACGGGTCTTGAGCACCGCCGGCAGGCCGATGGAGGCCACAGCGGCGTCCAGGTCGGCCTGGGACTGGATGTCAGCGAACGCCGGGGTAGGAATCCCCAGGTCCTTGAACATGCTCTTCTCGAACCAGCGGTCGCGGGCGATGCGCAGGGCTTCGGCGCTCGGGTAGACCGGGACGAATTGCGAGAGGAACGCGACGGTTTCCGCCGGAACGCTTTCGAACTCGAAGGTCACCAGATCGACTTCATCGGCCAGCTGGCGCAGGTGATCCTGATCGCCGTAATCGGCTCGCAGGTGTTCGCCCAACGCGGCTGCGCAAGCATCCGGCGCCGGGTCCAGAAAAGCGAAGTTCATGCCCAGCGGAGTGCCCGCCAACGCCAACATGCGACCCAACTGGCCGCCACCGATTACACCGATCTTCATCGTCAACAACCTCAGGCGATGCGTGGGTCTGGATTTTCCAGGACGCTGTCTGTCTGCTCAGCACGGAAGGTTTTCAGCACCGCATGAAACTGCGGGTGCTTGGCGCCAAGGATACTCGCCGACAGCAGCGCTGCGTTGATCGCACCAGCCTTGCCGATGGCCAGGGTGGCAACCGGAATGCCTGCTGGCATCTGCACAATGGAAAGCAGCGAATCAACGCCAGAAAGCATTGCGGACTGAACGGGTACGCCCAGCACCGGCAGGTGGGTCTTGGCTGCACACATGCCTGGCAAGTGGGCCGCACCACCGGCACCGGCGATGATCACCTCGATGCCCCGTGCTTCGGCCTCTTCGGCGTACTGGAACAGCAGGTCCGGGGTGCGGTGGGCAGAAACCACTTTCACCTCGTAAGGGATGCCGAGCTTTTCCAGCATATCGGCGGTGTGGCTAAGGGTGGACCAATCGGACTTGGAGCCCATGATCACGCCAACCAGTGCACTCATCGTCGTGCCTCTTCTCTCTGGGCGCCCGCAGGCGCATCAAAAAACAACAAGCCACGCAGGATGCGTGGCTTGATTGTACGAATTATGGCCAGTCGTAACCGGCCGAAGGCCGCGCAGTATACCTCAATGAAGCCAATAAACAGCCCCCGTTGCGACCATCTGTCATCTGATGCAACCCGGCAATTTAATTGACTTAAAGATCAAGAAAATTACCGCACCAATGGCTCTACTCAAACACCAAGCCCATCTAAAAAATTCAATCTCGAAAAATGCACAGCAACAATTTCTAAAACACTACACAGCATTCAAAACAAATATAAATTATATATAAGCCCTCAACACCATCGAGTTGAAAGTCTACCGGACTAAAGCAATGTTTTTTCCAACGACCGGCGATGCAAATTTGTATATCCGTACATAACTTGATCACGACTAAAAATCACACACTTCAAAAGGAACCACCTATGTCAAAGCGACCAATTATGCTGATCGTATTCATACACGATGACTTGAAAGGAAGTAACGAAGACCAGCTCTACATAGACCAATTCGATTGGCTGGCAGATACAATTGCACGAATTTCAGGCCGTACAACCGAAGTTACCTTCGTGCAACCTTCAGATGCGCCAGCCTTGAGCAGTCTAGACTATAAAACCGATGATCTGGACGACTTGTTTGAGTCGCTAGAGGCTGGACTGTCGAAATACATTAGCAGCGATAAATCCGCTATCCACGACAATAGCATTTATAAGTATCTACTCTTGACACGCGACCATATCAACAAAAAAACTTTAGGCGTTGCCTATAGCCCGGGCCACTTGGGAATTGCCTCGGTCGATCCGATAGGCACGCCAGCCCACGAATTCGGTCATATGTTCAATGCAAAGCATCCAGACAGTGGCGAAATCATGACTTACTGGGGGCCCCGCAAGTCGATCATGTATGCAACTGCAGAGAGGGACGTTGCGCTCAGCTTCAGCAGTAAGAACCAGGAGAATATTCGCAACTACCTCAATCAGTACGACTGACAGTAAGCAGCAGATCAAGGCCAACTCAGTCAACCTTGATCATTTTTTGCCTTCAAGAAGCAGAACTCGCTGCGCCGCCCTCAAGCTTGCGCCAAAGCAACCGCACGTTGGCCTTGCGCACCAACGCGCAGCGATACAGACGAATCTCCAGCGGCACATGCCACTGCGGACCGCCGCAGACCACCAGTTCACCGCGCGCCAGTTCGGCGCGCACACTGAGTTGCGGCACCCAGGCAATGCCCAGGCCTTCCAGGGCCATGCTTTTCAGGCTGTCGGCCATGGCGGTTTCGTAGATCGTGGTGAAGCGCAGCGCCCGTTGGCGCAGCAGCATGTTCACCGAGCGGCCGAGAAATGCGCCGGCGCTATACGCCAGCAGCGGTACGCTGCCTTCGCCTTCCAGATCGAACAACGGCTTGCCGTCGGCGTCCGCCGCGCAGACCGGCAGCATTTCGGTATGGCCAAGGTGCAGGGAGGGGAAGATTTCCGGGTCCATCTGCAGCGCGGCGTCGGGATCGTAGAAGGCCAGCATCAGATCGCAGCCACCTTCGCGCAGGGCATGCACCGCGTCGCCGACGTTGGTCGCCACCAGTCGCGTGGCGATGTTCAAGCCTTCGTTACGCAACTGCGCAATCCACCGCGGAAAGAAACCGAGCGCCAGGGAGTGTGCGGCCGCTACCTGCATCACTTCGCCCTGCCCGCCTTCCAGATGATGCAGGTGGCGCAATACTTCGCCGAGCTGCTCGACCACGGTGCGTGCCGTGACCAGAAACAATTGTCCCGCCGCCGTCAGTTCGATCGGTGTGCGCGAGCGGTTGACCAGGGTCAGCCCCAGCGCCGCCTCCAGGCTGCGGATTCGCCGGCTGAACGCCGGTTGCGTCACGAAGCGCCGTTCGGCTGCCTGGGAGAAGCTGCGGGTGGCAGCCAGGGCACTAAAGTCCTCCAGCCATTTGCTTTCCAGATTCATCACGTCCTCCCGGACACGCACCAATTTAGGTCACACGCTCGCCGTCAAGCCGGCGTCACACGGGCATTATGCCGAATGTGCATAGGCTAGTGTTTAACAGCATTGGCCCAAAATTTCGCACAAGCCTAGCATTCACAGCGTTCCGGCACAGACCGGGTCCATATTGAGATGATTTCTATCATGTCCTCCGCTGCATCATTCCGCACAGAAAATGACCTGCTTGGCGCCCTCGAAGTACCGGCTCAAGCGTATTACGGTATCCAGACCCTGCGAGCGGTGAACAACTTCCGCCTTTCGGGCGTTCCGATTTCGCACTACCCGAAACTGGTTGTCGGTCTGGCCATGGTCAAACAGGCCGCTGCTGACGCCAACCGTGAGCTGGGTCACCTGAGCGAATCCAAGCACGCTGCCATCAGCGAAGCCTGTGCACGTCTGATCCGCGGCGACTTCCACGAAGAGTTCGTGGTGGACATGATTCAAGGCGGCGCTGGCACTTCGACCAACATGAATGCCAACGAAGTGATCGCCAACATCGCGCTGGAGGCCATGGGTCACCAGAAAGGCGAATACCAGTACCTGCACCCGAACGACGACGTGAACATGGCGCAGTCGACCAACGACGCCTATCCGACGGCGATCCGTCTGGGTCTGTTGCTCGGTCACGACGCCCTGCTCGCCAGCCTCGACAGCCTGATTCAGGCGTTCGCGGCCAAGGGTGAAGAATTCAACCACGTCCTGAAGATGGGTCGTACCCAGCTGCAAGACGCCGTACCGATGACCCTGGGTCAGGAATTCCGTGCATTCGCCACCACCCTGGGCGAAGACCTGGCACGCCTGAAGACCCTGGCACCGGAAGTACTGACCGAAGTGAACCTGGGCGGCACCGCGATCGGTACCGGCATCAACGCCGACCCGCGTTACCAGCACCTGGCCGTTCAGCGCCTGGCAGTGATCAGCGGTCAACCACTGGTACCGGCCGCCGACCTGATCGAAGCCACCTCCGACATGGGCGCCTTCGTGCTGTTCTCCGGCATGCTCAAGCGTACCGCGGTCAAGCTGTCGAAGATCTGCAACGACCTGCGCCTGCTGTCCAGCGGCCCACGCACCGGCATCAACGAGATCAACCTGCCAGCGCGTCAGCCAGGCAGCTCGATCATGCCAGGCAAGGTCAACCCGGTTATTCCGGAAGCCGTTAACCAGGTGGCATTCCAGATCATCGGTAACGACCTGGCCCTGACCATCGCGGCCGAAGGCGGCCAACTGCAACTGAACGTGATGGAGCCGCTGATCGCCTTCAAGATCTTCGACTCGATCCGCCTGCTGCAACGCGCCATGGACATGCTGCGCGAGCACTGCATCGTCGGCATCACCGCCAACGAAGCACGCTGCCGTGAACTGGTCGAGCACTCGATCGGCCTGGTCACCGCACTGAACCCGTACATCGGCTACAAAAACGCCACCCGCATCGCCGGCCTCGCCCTTGAAAGCGGCCGCGGCGTGCTGGAACTGGTGCGCGAAGAAGGTCTGCTCGACGAAGCCATGCTCGCCGACATCCTGCGCCCGGAAAACATGATTGCTCCGCGTCTGGTGCCCCTGAAGGCCTAACCCGACGCGTTACCTGTAGCACTGCTCACCAGGTCGAGGGACTAGACACCTCTCACCTTTTGAGGGCTTGGAGATCATTCTCCAGGCCCTTTTTTTTAAGAAGAGAAAAGATCGCATCCTTCGGCAGCTCCTACAGGGGGCCTAATTTCAAATGTAGGAGCTGCCGAATGCTGCGATCTTTTGATCTTGCACCACAACCGTGCAGACGGACGGCACTGTCATCGGTATAGTGCCGCCCCTCTTCGCGTGAGCGGTCGTCGGTAGCGAGATCACAACCCATGCGAAACCCGAACTAATAACAAACCCGCGATATGAAACCGGGACGAACTTCGAACCGCCCGTTGTGCCGTGCGCCCACCGGTGTAACTCGATGTGTCTGCCCGGCAAGCATTTGCCAACACAAAAAACAGCGAGGAATAATCCATGCTCGAAGTCATTAACGACTTCCTCTCAGGGAAAGTACTGATCGTGCTCATTGTCGGGCTCGGTAGCTACTTCACGATCCGCTCGCGTTTCGTTCAATTGCGTCACTTCTTCCACATGTTCGCGGTGTTCCGCGACAGCCTCAAAAGCAGCGCCGGGCAACTCAGTTCATTCCAGGCCCTGATGCTCAGCCTCGCCGGCCGCGTCGGTGCGGGCAACATTGCCGGTGTCGGCATTGCCGTGACACTCGGTGGGCCTGGCGCGGTGTTCTGGATGTGGGTGACCGCACTGGTCGGCATGTCCAGCAGCTTCTTCGAATGCTCCCTCGGTCAGCTGTACAAACGCACCGACTCCGACGGCACCTACCGTGGCGGCCCGTCCTACTACATCCAGCACGGTCTTCAGAAACGCTGGCTGGGCATGCTCATGGCGTTCCTGTTGCTGGTGACGTTCGGCTTCGCCTTCAACGGCCTGCAAGCCCACGCCGTGACGCATTCGCTGAACAATGCGTTCGGCCTCGACACCACTTACACCGGCATCGGTCTGGCCGCGCTGCTGGGCCTGGTTTTCATCGGCGGGATCAAGCGCATCGCCAAGGTTGCCGACCTGTTAGTACCGGTGAAAACCCTGGTGTACATCGGCGTGACCATCTACGTGATCGTGCTGCAATTCGACCAGGTGCCGGGCATGCTGATGACCATCGTCAAGAGCGCCTTCGGTCTGGACCAGGCCTTCGGCGGCCTGATCGGCAGCGCCATCGTCATGGGCGTGAAACGTGGCGTGTTCGCCAACGAAGCAGGCCTGGGCAGTGCGCCTAACGTGGCGGCTGTAGCAGCGGTCGAACACCCTGTGGCGCAAGGCGTGGTTCAAGCGTTCAGCGTGTTCCTCGACACCTTCGTGATCTGCACCTGCACCGCATTGCTGATCCTGCTTTCGGGCTTCTACACCCCGGGCTTCGAAGGCGACGGCATTGCCCTGACCCAGAACTCCCTGGCCGCCGTGGTCGGTGACTGGGGCCGGATGTTCATCTCCGTGGCCCTGGCGTTGTTCGTGTTCACCTCGATCCTCTACAACTACTACCTGGGCGAGAGCAACCTGCGCTTTCTGATCGGTGAGAACCGCAAGGCGCTGATGGGCTATCGCGCACTGGTACTGGTGCTGATTTTCTGGGGCGCCATCGAAAACCTCGGTACCGTATTTGCCTTCGCCGATATCACCATGACCATGCTCGCGTTCGTCAACCTGATCGCGCTGTTCCTGCTGTTCAAGGTCGGCATGCGCATCCTGCGTGACTACGATGACCAGCGCGCCGCCGGCATCAAGACTCCGGTGTTCGACTCGAGCAAATTCCCGGATCTTGATCTGGACCTGAAAGCCTGGCCAGCCAACCCGCCAGCACCCGCCGCCAAGGCTGAAGCTGCTCCGGCAGGCGTGACCGCAGCGCAACGCTGATCGGTAAAAAACCGGGCGCCCCCCCTGCGCCCGACGTGACACAGCTTGCGACCGGCGTCATGCTCGGAAACAAGCTGTAATCGTTTTTGGAGAACCACCCATGAATGCCCCGACCTATCCTGCCGCCCAGCACGTCATGGTGCTCTACACCGGCGGTACCATTGGCATGCAAGCCAGCGCCAACGGCCTGGCTCCAGCGTCCGGTTTTGAAGCGCGGATGCGCGAATACCTGCACAGCCAGCCTGAACTTGTCGTGCCGCAGTGGCGTTTTCGCGAGATGTCGCCGCTGATCGACAGCGCCAACATGACCCCGGCGTACTGGCAGCAGTTGCGTGAAGCGATGGTCGATGCGGTGGATGTTCAGGGCTGCGACAGCGTGCTGATCCTGCATGGCACCGACACGCTGGCCTACAGTGCCGCCGCCATGAGCTTCCAGTTGCTCGGCCTGCATGCCCGCGTGTGTTTTACCGGCTCCATGCTGCCGGCCGGTGTCACCGACAGCGACGCCTGGGAGAACCTCGGCGGCGCGCTGGTTGCGCTTGGCCAAGGCCTCGCGCCGGGTGTGCATTTGTACTTCCACGGCGAACTGCTGGACCCGACCCGTTGCGCCAAGGTTCGCAGTTTTGGCCGTCATCCGTTCAAGCGCCTGGAGCGTCAGGGTGGTGGTGTGAAAGCCTCTTCGCTGCCGACAGCGTTGAACTACAACCAGGCAAAACAACTGGCGAAGGTTGCGGTGTTGCCGCTGTTCCCTGGCATCGGTGCCGAGATCCTCGATGGCCTGCTCGACAGCGGCATTCAAGGTCTGGTGCTGGAGTGCTACGGCAGCGGCACCGGGCCGAGCGACAACCCGGAGTTCCTCGCCAGCCTCGGCCGTGCTCGGGATAACGGCGTGGTCGTGGTCGCGGTGACGCAATGCCACGAAGGCGGGGTTGAACTGGACGTCTATGAGGCCGGCAGTCGCTTGCGCGGTGTCGGTGTGCTGTCCGGTGGCGGCATGACCCGTGAAGCGGCGTTCGGCAAGTTGCATGGGTTGTTGGGGGCGGGGCTTGAAACGGATGAAGTCCGTCGGCTTGTCGAACTCGACCTTTGCGGCGAGTTGAGCTGACACCACACCACCCTTGTAGGAGCGAGCCTGCTCGCGATGACGGTGGATCAGTCACATCAATGTGAAGGGTCGACCGCTATCGCGAGCAGGCTCGCTCCTACAGGGGACATCACCCGGCACACAACTTGCTCCGCATTCCAGCATCCCAAGGCTGGAAGTCCTCATGCTCCACTCCCACCTCACCACGCTCAATGCCGTCTCCCTGGTACTCGATGCCTTCAAGGCACAAGGCTTGTCCAGCGAAGCGCTGCTGGCCGGCAGCGGCATCAGTGCGGCGGATCTGAACCGGGCCGACACGCGCATCACCACCAATCAAGAGATGCAGGTCTGTGCCAACGCCGTTGCCCTTAAGCGCGACATCGGCCTGGAACTGGGTCGGCGGATGCACGTTTCCTGCTACGGCATGCTCGGTTACGCCCTGCTCACCAGTGCCACCTTCGGTGACGCATTGCGGCTGGCGATACGCTATCCGGCGCTGCTGGGAACACTTTTCGAGCTGAGCCTGGAGGACGACGGCGAGCGCATCTGGTTCGCCGCCGCCGATTACCGCGAGAGCCCGGCCATGGCGGTGTTCAACGCCGAGTTCTGCCTCGTATCGCTGAAAGTCACCTGCGACGACCTGCTTGGCCATTCCCTGCCCTTGCTCGGCGCACGCTTCGAACATGCCGCGCCCGACTACGAAACGAGCTACGCCGAACACTTCAACTGCCCGCTGGATTTCGGCGCGCGCAACAATGCCTTCGCCTTCGACAAGCGCTGGCTCGACCAGCCGTTGCCGCTGGCCGATGTCATCACCCATCAAGCCATGGCCGAGCGCTGCCGCAAACAGAACATCGAGTTCACCGGGCGACAGGCATGGCTCGGACGGATCCGCCAATTGCTCAGCGCACAATTGAACGCAGCGCCGGGGCTGGAGGGCCTGGCCGAGCAGATGAATTGCTCGGCGCGGACCTTGCGTCGGCATCTCAAGGATATGGGTTGCAGCTATCAGGAGCTGCTCGACGAACTGCGCTTCGAGCAGGCCAAGCAAATGCTGTGTGAGGATCAATTGCCGATCTACCAGATTGCCGAGGCGCTGGGCTTCAGCGAGACCGCGAGTTTTCGCCATGCGTTCGTGCGCTGGAGTGGTGTGGCGCCGAGCCAGTTTCGACCACACGGATAACCCTGTGGGAGCGGCCTTGCCCGCGAAGAGGCCGGTACAACCGATACATCTCCATTGGCTGGAACACCGCTTTCGCGGGCAAGCCCGCTCCCACAGGTTTAGCACTTCATGCACTCACCCGGAACTCAGCCGTGAGCAAGGGGCGAATTTCGGTCAAATGTTTTGGCCATATCGATCCCCTTTTGGCCTTTCCTGCCGTTCTCCGAAATCGTCCGTGCCGCAAGACTGTGTTCAACCGAATCAGCCTGCGGAGAACAACAAAATGCTGACGATCTACTCGAACGATCACCACCTGCACCACGGCCGTTGTGAATTGATAGACGGGCAACTCAAGCCCTGCTTCGAAATGCCTTCGCGTGCCGACCACGTGCTGGCACGGGTGCAAAATCAAAATCTCGGCCCTGTCGAAGCGCCGCAGGATTTCGGCCTCGGACCGATCGAACGCATTCACAGCCGCGACTACCTCGACTTCTTCAAAGGCGCCTGGGCACGCTGGACCGAGTTCAACACCGACGGTGACTTGCTGCCCTACACCTGGCCGGCCCGCACCCTGCGCCGGATCAAACCCGCCAGCCTGCATGGCGAACTCGGTTACTACAGCTTCGATGGCGGCGCCCCGATCACCGCCGGTACGTGGCAGGCGGCGTATAGCGCAGCGCAAGTCGCCCTCACCGCCCAGGCGGAAATACAGCGCGGCGCCCGTTCGGCCTTCGCCCTGTGCCGTCCACCGGGACACCACGCCGCCAGCGATTTGATGGGGGGTTATTGCTACCTCAACAACGCGGCCATTGCCGCCCAGGCCTTCCTTGATCAGGGCCACAAGAAGGTCGCGATCCTCGACGTCGATTACCACCATGGCAACGGCACGCAGTCGATCTTCTACGAACGCAGCGACGTGCTGTTCACTTCGATCCATGGCCACCCGGAAGCCGAGTTTCCGTTCTTCCTCGGCTATGAAGACGAATTGGGCGAAGGCCCCGGCGAGGGCTTTAACTTCAACTATCCTCTGGCCGCAGGTTCGGGCTGGGACACCTGGAGCGCGGCGCTGGAACAGGCCTGCAAAGAGATCGAAAGCTACGGCGCCGACATCGTTGTGGTCTCCCTGGGGGTCGACACGTTCAAGGACGATCCGATCTCGCAATTCAAACTCGACAGCCCGGATTACCTGGCCATGGGCAAGCGCATTGCGGCTCTCGGCAAACCGACGCTGTTCGTGATGGAAGGCGGCTACGCGGTAGAAGAAATCGGCATCAACGCCGTGAACGTTCTCGAAGGTTTCGAAAGCGCCCAATGAGGATTAGAACAATGACAAGACTCAAGCGTTTGATCGTTCCAGCCCTGGGCGCCCTGGTGCTCAGTGGCGTTGCCCATGCTGAAGAACGAACGTTGCGCGTCTACAACTGGTTCGACTACATCACCCCCAAGGCTCTGGAAGACTTCAAGGCCCAGAACAGCCAGACCAAACTGGTCTACGACATTTTCGACACCAACGAAGCACTGGAAGCCAAGTTGCTGACCGGCAACTCCGGCTACGACGTGGTGGTGCCGTCCAACGTGTTCCTCGCCAAGCAGATCGAAGCCGGCGTGTTCCAGCCACTGGACCGCAGCAAGTTGCCGAACTGGAACCACCTCGATCCCAAGCTGATGAAGCTGATCGAAGCCAACGACCCGGGCAACAAATTCGCCGTCCCGTACATGTACGGGACCATCCTGATCGGCTTCAACCCGGACAAGGTCAAGGCCGTGCTCGGCGACAACGCGCCAGTGGACAGCTGGGACCTGATCTTCAAGGAAGAGAACATCAGCAAGCTCAAGCAGTGCGGCGTCGCCCTGCTCGACTCGCCCTCGGAGATCTTGCCGCTGGCCCTGCAACACCTCGGCCTGGACCCCAACAGCAAAAAGCCTGCGGACTACGACAAGGCTGAAGCGCTGCTGATGAAGATCCGCCCGTACATCACCTACTTCCACTCATCGAAGTACATGGCCGACATTGCCAACGGTGACATCTGCGTCGCGGTCGGTTATTCCGGCAGCTTCTCGCAAGCCGCGAACCGCGCCAAGGAAGCCAAGAACGGTGTGATCGTCGACATGCGCTTGCCGAAGGAAGGCGCGCCGATCTGGTTCGACATGCTCGCAATACCCAAGGGTGCGAAGAATCCGGAAGACGCCTACACCTTCATCAACTACCTGCTGCAACCCCAGGTGATTGCGCCGGTCAGTGACTTCGTCGGCTACCCGAACCCGAACAAGGACGCCACGGAACTGGTTGACCCGGCGATCCGCAACAACCCGAACCTGTACCCGACCGACACGGCAATGAGCACGCTCTACACCCTGCAACCGTTGCCGCGCGATGCCGAACGTGCGCGGACCCGGGCCTGGACCAAGATCAAGTCCGGCACCTGACAACCGTCTGGTTTGCACCCTCACCAGGACCTGCGCTCGCGCAGGTCTTTTTTTGCCCGCGATATTTATTTACCGCCAACCGCACGCTGCCCGTCACTACCTTGCAACGGATTGCGCACCGACCCTTCGACGGTGCCTGCCGCCTCACAAAGGATGTGACCATGACCGACGTTTCCAGCCCTCCCGCCCTACCCGGCCTCCCAGCCGATCAGGATGCCCTGCTCACCCAATTGGTGGCCGGGCCGTCGATCAGGGAGGTTGCCACCCACGCACTGCAACCGGCATTGAAAACGCTATACCCGCAGCTGTCGATCGACCCCCGACTGGCGATAGTGGTGACGCCGACCTGGACGCTGCACGGGCAGCGCGTCATCGCCGGGCCACGACACTTCGAATCACTGACCGATACCCTTGTGCGCCACGGGGTCACGAAAACACCGGTGGTTTACCTGGATGGCGAGCACTACCTCACCCTGCAACCGCTGGAGCCGACACCGGCACAACTGCCCGTCAGCATCGAAGCCATCGGGCGCCTGCTCAATGAGTTGGCGCCACTGCTGTTCGACGCGTTTCAAGAGCAGCAGGTCGACTACTGGAACCAGTTCACCGCCCCCTCGACCCCGCGTTGGCAAGGCCTGTCCCACTCGCTGCGCGAACTGTGGAACATTCAGACCCAGCCGAACTGGCAGGACGACCAATCTGCGATGGCCCGCAACCTGTTCGCCTACCCGGACAAAAGCACGCGCATGACCAACGACCCCTACCGGTCCCGCGCCTGCCTGATCGATCTGGACTACAGGAATGAGGGTGTCTCGACCCACCTCAACACCCTGGACATGGCCGTATTGATCGGGACGCTGGGCAACCGCACGTTGATCCTCAGCCACACCATCACCCAGGGCTTCCAGACCTACGAGTCGCTAGAGGAGCTGGGCAAGTCCCTGCTGACTTACACCAACGGGCAAGTACCCGGTGATACCTTGCAATGGCGTCTGATCGAACCAGAGGGCAACTTTTTCGACCACTTGGCGTGCACCCTGATCGCCCTGCAAGCGGACTCGATTGCCGCGCTGGCAAACGAGTCCGCAGACGAAAACCCCGACCTTGCACCTCACATCAGCCGCACCACCAACGAGCTAGACCCAGCGCACAATCAGGCGCCCTCGCGCTCCAACCTGGTCGAGCAGGCGCTGCCGGACTGGATGGCCAACGCGTCATCCGGCGATCTCACCGCGTACAGCCGTCACCTGATGGATCTGGTAACCGTACAGAACCAGAACGCCGGGCAGTCCTTCCAGGACGGTATCAAACCGATCCGCGACTTCGCCCTCGATCAACTGCGCGAGGCCATGCTCGCCGAGCATCCCGGGGCCACAGGCTTGCAACTGGCGGACATCGAGATCGTGGTCGACAGCGTCGTGGTCTGGGGCAGCTTTGTACCGCCAGAGGAGCCTGAGCGCACTACGCTGAGCCTGGTCGAGCTGGCACTGCAAAACCTGATCGCCCTGCCACCAGGAAACAAATCCGTTCGCAGTACCGGCACCCCGGAGCTGCCGAGCTGGCTGACGGTAAGCTACCTGGAAGCGTTGATTGTCAGCGTCAACATCGGTCAAACCTATCCGACGCTGATCAAAAGCAAACTGCTCGACGATCCCCTGGAAAGCCTGCGCCGTCAGAACCTGTTCACCAGCCGACTGCGCGTCGAGTTGCCGCTGCTGGCCTTGCAGCAAAAAATCCGGACGCAGGACGGGATCGATGAACTGGGCTACCGCTATGTCGCAGCCGTGGTTCAGGTTCTCGATGCCAATCGCTGGGTCGACGGCCAGGAGATCGTCATTCGCCCGCTGGCGTTCAGCCCCACCTGGCGCCTGGGATCATCCACGGACGAAGTGAGCAACATGTTCGTGATCGGGCCCCGACAGATGGACAAGGGACCGTGCCTGCTCTATCGGCCTTTGCTCGACCCTCCCCTGATCCAGTACCCGACGCCGGCCAACCTGATCTATGCCATCCGGCATGCTCCGAAGCTGCGCCAATCCGTGCTTGTCTGGCTGCCGGACAGGGTTCGCGCCAATTACACCAACTACGTGTTCACCGGCGAGCTGCCTTCGGTCTGGAGTGTCTCGCAACTGCTGGCCGACCCGCTGACGTCCCTGCAAATGAGCGGTCCGCTGACGTTGGGCTCGCGGGTCCTGGCCACCGACTACCTGGCCAACCTGTACAAGGCCAATGTCAATGCGCTGGTCGAGCTGGCACAACGGCAATCGGTGTCCAACGCGCAGAATCGCTGGGCAACGCTCAAGCAGGCTACCTGGAAAATCCTCAACGGGGCGCTGCCTTTTCTTGGCCGGACCGTCGGCACAGCCGCCTGGATCTACCAGGTATTCGATGACCTGCAACAAACCCTCGACGCGAGCGAGGCCGGCAACGACGAACAACAGAAAACCGCCATCACCGACCTGTTACTGACCCTGGCCATGGTCCTCGCCCATCACGCCAGTACGCGCCGCTCAATGGCCCGCAGAACCGAGAAAAATTCCACGATAGAGCCAACGACCGAACCTGCGGAAAAACCGACAGCCACACCAATATCCTTCGTTCAACTGCCCGACATCATCGGCGCACCTACCAATACACAGCACCGCATTTCAGTCGCGACCGATGCCGCTCTGAGCCTGCCCCGTACCCTGGATCGCTTCAAGATCGCCAAACCGGAAAGTCTTACGTCAGCCATTAGTACCCCCGGCATCTATCAACAACACCTCTATCAGCTCGAAAACCGCTTCTACGCCCCCGTCGGCGAGCGCTGGTTCGAAGTGGCCGTTGAAGAAACCGGTGAAGTGTCGATCGTCGACTCAAGGCCTGAGTCCCCGGCCAATGGTCCTGTACTGATCGGCAATCAGCGCGGTCAGTGGTTTGTCGACACGCGCCTGCGCTTGCGTGGCGGCGGCTTGTCGACCCGGCGCAATGCGTTGAAACAGCAAAACCGCCAACGCATTGCCGAACTCAAACGGCAACTGGCCGAATTCGATAACGAACGCGAGCGCGCACGGGATGAATTGATCAGCACCTACAACCAATTGAAAGCGGCCAGCGAAGATGCACGTGCCGGGATAAAACAGCAGTTTCTGGACAAGCTCGACCGGCGAACCGACGACTATGCCGCCCCCATCGAACAGTTGAAATCACTGAACCTGCTGGACTCGGTCCCCAATTACCGCACCGCCATGGTCGAGATGCTCGGCACCCAGTTGTTCTTCAACCAGACCTGGCTTGACCAGCAGAACGCGGTGTTCGCCCAGACCCTGCGTGAAACCCTGGCATTGCTTGAGACGGAAGAAACGGCGGGAGGGACTGGCGATCGTGCGACGTACCAGAAAATGATCGACTTGACCGAGGGTGTGATCGACAAAATCCAGTTTGCCCAATCGCGATTCGAGGAACTGAGCCGACTGGGCAGAAGTGCCGCCGAGGTCGCCAACACCTACAAAGCCAAACTGCCGGTCTACAGCCTCAACGATCTCAAGGCGCTACAGGTTTCGCTGGCGCTCGAGGCCTGCCTGAAGGAAGGTGACAGCGTTGCGCTGAGCGAAGCCCGAGGCGAATTCGCCCAGTTACTCGACACTACCAACCTGGTGATCCAGACCTCACAGGAGCTGATGCTCGAAGGCAGTGTCTGGAATGACGGTGAACGTACCGAAGCACTCAACGGCATGCTTGAACAGTTTGTCGCCATCGACCAGTCTTTCGAAGACTTCGCTGTCAGCCACAAGGACGCCGTGCTGGAGCAACCGCTCAAGCATTTACGCGCGCGGGTCAGCGAATTCCAGCAGCACGCCGAAAGTTACCTCGGGCAGCTACTGCGCGAGCAACAGCCGCCGCAACCTCAGCCCGGTCCCTCAAGGCCGGCACCGACGCCCGGCAAACGCGTAATCAAGACACGCTTCAAGGGCACGGTCGTGGGTGAAGTCCGTCGCTCTGCGCCGGGGGAACCGGTGTTGCTGGATGTGCGTGCTCCCGTGACCGGCAAGGTCATCGCCACCTTTCATGAAAAGACTCCCGGCGTCTGGGTTGAGCGAGTGCCCGCAAAACGTCCCCGGCCAACTGCGCAGCCTCCCGCACTCGATGCGCAGATCACCCAGGGTCAGGCGCTGCTCGATGGCGTGGAAACCTTCATCAGGCAAACCGAAGCAAGCTCTAAAAAGCCGGGACGTAGCCCGGTTGAAATCGAGGAGCTGTTTCAACACAAAGCCGATCTGCTCGACCAGGCGGCCCGAACGCTGGAGCGGTCCCTGACCGAATCGAACACCACCGAAACCCCGGACGTTGCCGCGACAACCCTGACCCGGGAACTCAACGAAGCACGCGACCGGTTGTACACCGAGGGATACCGGTTACGGGTCGAGATGATCAAGCAGCAACCGCCCACAGCAGCGCGCGTCGAATGGCTTGTCGGCAAAGGTGAAGTCGACATTGTGCGCAACGGTGAACAACGTCGCCTCAAGGGCCCGCGCAAGGATTTCCTGCAGGAATACGAAATCCGCGAGCGCAAGTCCAGGCAGGTGCTGTGGTACGCGCACTTCCACTACCCCGTCAAGAACGGCCGCCCTCGACACCTTTACCGCTGCTCATCTGAAGCTGCGTGATCAACGACTGCTGGCAGGCGCCCTCGACCTGCGCTCGGCTGCCACCAACCCGCAACTGATTGCCATCTATCGCAGCGAGATCAGCCCGCAACTGGCGCGTGCGCTGTTCTTCTCGCGACACTGAAACGTCAAAAAGGACAATGACGATGACCCCACATTCCGAGAGTACCGAGTCCCCGGCCCTGCTGACCAAGAGCCTGGTGATCCACCAGACGAGTCAAGGGCCGACCGTCGATGAAGTCGCCGCCCAAATGCTGCGCAATGCCCTGAAAACGCTGTTTCCCGACCGGGATCTCGATCCCGACCATACGCTGATCGGCACACCGCAATGGCAAACGCTCGAGGGCGCGCTCGTGGCGCTGCCGACAAGGTTCGAGTCATTGACCCAGGCACTCGTGCGGCAATTTTTTACCTCCACCAGCGCCAATTACCTGGAAGGTGAACACTTCCTGACGTCGAACGCGCAGGCCACGCCCGTGGTGCATCTGGACGTCAGCATCGAAGCCATCGCCGAGATGCTCAACGACTACGCGCCCCTGCTGTTCGTTGCGTTTGGCGAGCGCCAACTGGCCTACTGGAACAGCCCCGGAAAACACGCACCGCACTGGCAGGAACTGTCCGATGCGTTGCGCAAAGCCCTCGACGTGCAGCACGTCACCGGCTGGGACGAGGTCCAGTGTCGCGTGGCCAGGGCCGTCTCGCTTGAGCCTGACAAAACGCAACGGCAATCGAGTGATCCGGCGCTGTCGGCCATCCAGGCCTGCCTGATCGACATCGACACTGTCGATGCCAATGGCAGCACCCGGCATCTGTTACTGGGCGGCGCCGCCGTGCTCACCGGGCACTACGAACAACGTGACCTGGTGATGATGTACACCGTGGAAAACGGGTACGAATCGTTCGACTCCCTGAAGCAACTGGGTGACTCATTACCGGCGCGCATCGAGACGCGTCTGGCCGGCCGCAACATGAAGTGGCAGCTGTTCGAGCCCGAGGGAAATTTTTTCGATCATATGGCCTGGGCCCTGATCGCCAGCCAACTCGACTCCATCACCGCAATCACCGCAATCACCGCCGAGGGTGCCGAAACGGATGATCCTGCCGAGCCTGCTTTCCCCTCCAATAGCACCAACACTCGGGAGAAAAACACCCTCATTGGCCTCGACGATTCCATTCCCGATTGGCTGTTCGGTGCTTCGGCTGCCGACCTGGATGCCTACAGTCAATCCGTGAATGCGCTGGGCAAACTGTACAAGCAGGCCGACAACAACCTATTCCGGATTCAGCCCATCAGCACGTTCGCCCAGCAACGCATGCGTGAAGCGATCGTTGCCGACACGCCCTCTGCGGCGACGCTACCCCTGGATAAACTTGAAATCACGATCACCCACAGTTTCGAATCCGGCGGGCTGACGCTGCCCAACCCGCATGACATCCACACTGAAACCCTGGGCGAATACGCCTTGCAAAACACAGCACCGTATCAGGCCAGTGTTCGATTCAACCCACCACAGCCTGTACCTGATTGGCTGACTGTGGCCTATCTGACGCAAATGGCGAGCAACGTCGATATCGGCGCGAACTACCCCAAACTGATCAAGGACAAGTTGATCGAGGACGCCGTACAGGCCGGCTTGCAGCAGCACTTCTACATCATTCAACTGCGTGCCTTGCTGCCGCTGATTGCACTAGAGTGCAAGATCCGTCGCATCGGCGGCATCGATCAACGGGGTTACGGCTATATTCGCCAATGGCTCAACCCAACGCCAGGTTACCCCCAACCGATCGCCATCCGTCCGCTCGCCTTCCTCCATGCCGGGGACACCAGCGCAGACATCGTGGAGAACATGTTCATCATCGCTCCGCGCCAGCCGGAAAATGGGCCGTGCCTGCTGTATCGCCCGTTGTTTGAACAACCGTTGTTGCAATTCCCCTCGGCGCAAAACCTGCTGTACGCCCTGCATCAACCAGGCGAATTAAGGGACTCGGTTCTGGCCTGGCTGCCCGACTCGGCCACCAGCTTCAAATACGCCCAGTACACCTTCCCGGTCGGCCTCCCCAGCCCATGGTTGGAAGCTCAACTACTTTCCGAACCCTGGACCTCCGTGAACTGGGCCGGCCCGGTCGAGCTCTCGGCCAATGAGCTGACCGGCGATGTTTTCCCCGTCCTGTTCAAGACCCACGCCCAGGCCATGGCCGAACTCGCTGATCGACAGTCACTGTCCAATGCGCAACGCCGATGGGCCTTGCTGCGAGACAGCGGCTGGGCACTGTTCAACGTCGCCGCGAATTTTCTCAGCGGTCCGGCAGGGGCTGCGGTGTGGGTCTGGCAAAGCATCAGCGACATCGAGCAGGCGCTGGATGCCCACCAGCATGGCGACAAGCTCACTGAGTGGAGTGCGGTCGCAGACATGCTGCTGAGCCTGGGCATCCTTCTCGCTCACCATGCCGCCGTGCGCCGCAAGACTGGCGCGCTACCGATGCCACGACGAATCGACAGCGGGATGCTCAAGCCCGAGATACCAAAGATCGAGCCAGCACGGCCCACCGCGACCCTCATTCCCACCCCGTTGACCGGCGAACTGCCATCCAGCCATTACTCCTCACTGGAGGCCAGCGGCTCGGTGCCCCGTCGATCGCCCACGGCATTGGCCACGTATCTGGACACTTTGGCCGTATCAGCTCCTGATCTCACGGCCCCGACTCTGGAAACACGCCAGCGTGATACCGCGTCTTTGTATCGCCTGGATGGCAAGACCTACGCGAAAGTCGGTGACCGCTGGTTTTGCGTGGCGGAAAACGACGATCAACAGGTACAACTCGTGTATCCGCACGAGCCCTCGAAAACCGGCCCGCTATTGATTCACAACCGACAGGGCCAGTGGTTTGTGGATACCCGGTTGCGCCTGCGCGGCGGTGCCGGTGGTAGCAGCTTGCAAAGCCAACTCAAGGCCCGGCGCAGGGAAAAGGCGCAGCAGAAGCAGGAGCTGAGCGTTGCACTGGAGAGCTTCAAACGTCAGGAAGCCGCCGGCAATGCCGCACTGAATAAGGCCCAGGCCGAAATGATGGGCACAACCGGGTCAGCCCATGAGCAGGCGACCGAGCGCTACCTCAGCCAGCTGGAAACGTTGATCGGCGATTACAGCCAGGCCCTGAAAAATTTGCAGCAAAGGCGCCTCATGGGCGCAAGCGAAGGCTATCTCAATGATCTGCTGAGCATGACCACCCACCTGCAAAAGAACCTCAGCCTGTGGTTCGTCCTCAAGCGCAACGCCTACGCAATACTGACGAACAGGCTTGCGGAGAACACGCTTATTGATTCAAACACGTCATTGCAGGCCCACATCGAGGACGTCCGGCAGGCGCGGGCGCTGAGCCAGGACATGGTTGCCCGCCTGCAGGTGTCCACCAGCTCCCTGGAGTCGCTCGACGCCATTGGCAGTGCCGGCATGGTCGCCGCACAACGCTTGCGCCAACTGATGCCGACCTTCACCCAGTGGGATTTGAAGTCCAACGAGATCGGCATGTCCCATGAGTTGTGCATGCGCGACGACGTCCGCCTGGACAATGAAGCGGCCCGCACAATGGTAGGAGAGCTGATTATCGAGGCGGCGACGGCCACGCACCGGCACGCGGTCTTGAACCGGAGCCCGCAAGGCGCTGACGGTGCAGCGCTTCGCATCGATGATCTGAGCAGGCTGATCGATGTCTACGCCGATGCCGATCAGCGCCTTGAAGACCTTCCCGGTGAATACCCTGGCCAAGTGGAGCCCAGCGAACTTGAGCGATTGCGTGGCTTGATCGGCGAGTTTCGCCAACTGGCCCGGGAGCAACTGAGCGCGCTGTTGCCTGAGAGCGGCAAAAGCCTAACGCCGGTCTTGCCCGAACCTGCCATTGCAGGGCCCTCGCGGACAACCGCCAAGGTCACCAAAAGTCGACCACGTGACCCAAAGCCAGCCAAGGCCCCGCCACCCGAGGAGCCAAGCCTCAAGGAAATGCTGCCGGCCCGACCAAAACCTGCTGCGCCGCCGGTTATGGACGATATCGACATCATCACCGATGGCCTGGACCTCAATGCGAATGTTCAGGACTTCATCAAGCGAACGCAAAAAGATGCCCTCAAACCCAACCGCATACCGGCAGACATGCAGGACTTGTTCGATTTGCAGGCCCAACGGCTGGAGCAGGCTGCCATCAATGTCACACAGGCCATGGCGCGTCTGCGCGCCGCAGGGCAAACACCCCCGCCGGTGGCCACCCTGGCCGCAGAACTTGACAGCGCCGCTGTGCAGTTACGCTCCAAAGGCATCGCTACCCGTGCCAGCCTGCTCAAAGAGCGCCAACCCCGACAGGCCTATCTGCAATGGCTGCTGGACAACCATCAGGTGCGGATCGAAAGAAACGACCAGGGACGGATCAGGACCAGGAAGCGCCGGGACTATTTTCAGGAATACCGGATTCTCGACATCACGAACAACGATCAGCCGTTGTGGCTGGCGCACTTTCACTACGATTCAGTGGATGCCCCGCGGGAACAGTTCACCGCTGCGCACCTTAAAATCGCCGAACCCTATTTG
The DNA here is from genome assembly GCF_002934665.1 of Pseudomonas laurylsulfatiphila. Classification (GTDB taxonomy): domain Bacteria; phylum Pseudomonadota; class Gammaproteobacteria; order Pseudomonadales; family Pseudomonadaceae; genus Aquipseudomonas; species Aquipseudomonas laurylsulfatiphila. The sequence continues at coordinate 541,376 of NZ_NIRS01000005.1, forward strand.
CAGACATTCAGCGCCGAGCGCCGTCAGGCACTCACCACCTTGGCACCGATCGACTATGTGTTAAGGCGCATCAGCGACCCGACGCTGTTCTTCAAACTCGAAGCTCACCCCTGAAACAGCCTGGCGGGCGGACTGAAATGCCGCCCGCTTCAGAGCACCTTCCATACGCTGCGCAATCGCTCCAGCGCCGCCTCGATTGCCTTTTCGGGCACGGCGGCGAAGCCCAGCACCAGCCCCGCTCGCTGATCCATCGGCGTCGTGGAGTCGGGCAACCAATAGCTGCTCAAGCCGTTGATCTCGACATCGACTCTTTGCGCCAACTCGATCAATTCACGTTCACGCGCCACAGTATCCACGGCGACGGTCATGTGCAGCCCGGCGGCGACGGTAGGTAATGGTCCGACGCCGGGAATCTCCGCCGGCCAGCCATTGAGCAATGTATTACGGCGACTCAACGCCGCACGGCGCATGCGGCGGATATGCCGCTGGAAGTGCCCGGCCGCCATGAACTCGGCCATCACCGCCTGTGTACTGACCTCGGAATGGCGTACGTCCACGGCACGGCGTTGGGCAAAGGCCTGCACCAGCCCCGTCGGCAACACCAGGTAGCCCAGGCGCAACGCCGGAAACGCCACTTTGCCGAACGTGCCGACGTAGAGCACCCGGCCTTGCCGATCCAGTGCCGCCAACGGTGCCAGCGGCGCACCGCTGTAGCGGTACTCGCCGTCGTAGTCATCCTCGACGATCCAGCCCTGGGTGCGCTCGGCCCAGGCCAGCAGCTCCAGACGTCGAGCCAGGCTCATCACCACCCCGGTGGGGTACTGATGGGACGGGGTGACGTAGGTCAATCGGCAATCACGCAGCTGTGCCAGTTCAGCGCAGTCGATGCCCTCGCCATCCACCGCCACCCCATGCAGCCGCGCACCTGCCACGGCGAACGCATGACCGGCCGCCCGATACCCGGGATTTTCAATCGCCACCCCGTCACCGGGCTCCACCAGCAGCTGTGCACAAAGACTGATCCCCTGCTGCGCGCCACTGGTGATCACAATTTGTTCAGCCGTGCACTGCATGCCACGGGAACTGCGCAAATACGCAGCAATCATCCCGCGCAAGCGCGCATCGCCAGCCGGGTCGCCGTAACACAACTGCTGCAAATCCGGCTTGCGCCAGAAAGCCGCATTCAGCTTGGCCCAGACCTCGAATGGAAACAGATCGAACGCCGGAACACCGACCCGAAATGCCCGCGGCGGACCGCTCGGCGGACTGGGTAAATGGTTGTTTTTTACCCGTGCCAACGCATCGTTGTGGATAACTTTGCTGGATGGATCCACAGGTAAATCAAGCCAATTTGTGGATAAGGCTGTTGATAACCCTGTTGAAAAGCCTGTGGATACTTTTGTGGATAGTTTTTTTGCCGGCAACGCTGCCTGAGGCAGTTGCGCGACATAAGTGCCGTCCCCGACTCGCCCTTCAATGAAGCCTTCGGCGTACAACTGATCGTAAGCACGCACCACACTGTTGCGGGAAATAGCCAGCGCTGCGGCCAGGTCACGACTGGCCGGCAGACGCGTCCCACTGGCCAATCGTCCGTCGAGGACGCGCAGGCGCAAGGCCTGATAGAGCTGGCGACTCAACCCCTGGCGACGGTCGAGTTCGATACCGGCCGGGTTGAACGACAGGGAAAGCGGCGCATCCGTCATGACAATGGACCCATGAAATTGGTCATTAATGGCTCTTACAACAGACCAATAGCCTGCCTAGGATGAAGACATTCGCCAAGGAAAATATCTCCATGTACACGCCACGCGCTTTTGCCATCGACGAGTTGTCCCAACTGCATGAACTGATCCTCGCCACCCGTCTTGCCATATTGGTGACCCACGGCGAAAGCGGCCTGCAAGCCAGTCATGTGCCGGTGCTGCTGCATTGCGAACAAGGCTTGAACGGCACGTTGTACGGTCATCTGGCCAAAGCCAATCCACAGTGGAAAGACCTGCGCGACGGTGCCGAAGCTCTGCTGATTTTTGCCGGTGCCGACGCCTACGTCAGCCCCGGCTTCTACCCGAGCAAGGCGGAACACGGCAAAGTCGTGCCAACCTGGAACTACGTCGCCGTACACGCCTATGGCCGAGCCGAAACCTTTAGCGATGGCGGGCGGCTGCTCGACATCGTCAGCACCCTCACCGACCGTCATGAAGCTGGCCGCGCCCAACCGTGGTCAGTGGCCGATGCCCCCGCCGATTACATCGACGGCATGCTCAAGGCCATCGTCGGTTTCGCCATTCCCATCGACCGTCTGGAAGGCAAGCGCAAGCTCAGCCAGAACCGCAGCCCCGCCGACATCGCCGGCGTACGCGAAGGCCTGGCCGCCAGCCCCGACGTTAACGACCAGACCCTCGCCCAATTGATGCGCTAAGGAAATCACCATGAGTCAAATCGACATTCGCCAAGTCACCGCCGATGATCACGCGGCCTGGTTGCCGCTGTGGCAAGCCTACCTGCGCTTCTATAAAACCGAATTGCCACAAGCCGTCACCCAAAGCACCTGGCAGCGCATGCTCGACCCGAACGAACCGACCCACGCCGCCCTCGCCTGGGCTGACAACAAAGCCGTGGGCATGGTGCATTTCATCTACCATCGTTCGAACTGGGCCATCGAAAACGCCTGCTACCTGCAAGACTTGCTGGTGGTTCCGGAGACCCGAGGCACCGGTGTCGGCCGGCAACTGATCGAGTTCGTCTACGCCACGGCCAAGGCCGACGGTTGCAACAAGGTGCACTGGCTGACCCACGAAACCAACGCCACCGCGATCCAGCTCTACGAGCGCATTGCAGAACGCCCCGGTTTCATCCAGTTTCGCAAAGCCATTTAAGGTTCAAGGAGAACAACATGTCGACTTCACTCGCCAATTGGAAAGGCGCCCCGGCCCCCACGACACAACTGATCGAAGGACGCTTCATCCGCCTGGAAAAACTCGACCCGGCGCGCCACGGCGACGACCTGTTCAAAGCCCTGCAAGGCCCGGGCGCCGACCCGAAACTTTGGGACTATCTGCCATACGGCCCCTTCCCGGAGCGCAGCGCCTTCAACGACTGGCTGAACAACCACGCGGCCAATAGCGACCCGTACTTCTTCAGCGTGATCGATCGCGCCAGCGGCGAGGTCCAGGGCATCCTCAGCCTGATGTCCATCGTCCCGGCCCAGGGGCGCATCGAAATCGGCCACGTCACCTTCGGCGCGCCGATGCAGCGCTCACCGAAAAGCACCGAGGCGGTTTACCTGCTGGCCAAGGAGTCCTTCGCCCTCGGCTACCGTCGCCTGGAATGGAAATGCAACAACGCCAACGCCCGCTCCAAATATGCGGCCGAGCGGCTGGGCTTCAGTTTTGAAGGGGTGTTTCGCCAGCATATGGTGGTCAAGGGAGAGAATCGGGATACGGCGTGGTACTCGATTCTGGATTCGGAATGGCCGGCGATTGGGGCTGGGTTTGAGAAGTGGTTGAGTGATGAGAACCAGACGGGGTCGGGGCAACTGAAGACGTTAGCCGAGTGCCGAGGATAAAGGCGTTTGGTGAAGTTGTAGGAGCCAGCTTGCTGGCGATGGACTTAAGTGCGCCGCGTTTATCCGGCTCACACGCGTTATCGTTAACGACCATCGCTGGCAAGCCAGCTCCTACAGGAAACCGCGTCCGCGTCGAAAATGATGTGATCTCCAAACCAGTGAAAGAACCAAAAAAAAGGGGAGCACATGCCCCCCCGAGGTTTAAAGCGTTGTATCGAGGCTGTTAACTCAGCCTTCGATCTCGATCAGGATCTCGCCCGGGTTCACCCGGTCGCCCTTGGCCACGTGAATGGCAGTGACTTTACCGGCGATGGCCGCCTGGACTTCGGTTTCCATCTTCATCGCTTCGGTGATCAGCACGGCCTGGCCCGCCTTGACGGTGTCGCCTTCCTTGACCAGTACGTCGACGATGTTGCCCGGCATGGTGGTGCTGACATGGCCCGGTGCAGTGGCTTGCTTGCGCTTGCTGCTGCCGCCGCCGACGAACTCGTTGAGCGGCTCGAACACCACTTCTTCCGGCATGCCGTCGATGGACAGGTAGAAGTGACGCTTGCCTTCAGCCTTGACGCCAACACCGGTGATATCGACGCGGTAGGTTTCGCCGTGGACGTCGATGACGAACTCGGTCGGCACGCCTTCGCCGCCCGCCGAGGCCACCTTGCCGGCTTCCGGAATCGGCAACAGCACTTCAGGTGTCAGGGTTCCGGCCGCACGCTCTTCGAGGAACTTGCGACCGATGTCCGGGAACATCGCGAAGGTCAGCACGTCTTCTTCAGACTTGGCCAGAGCACCGATATCGGCGCGCAGCTTGGCCATTTCCGGCTTGAGCAGGTCGGCCGGACGCACGTCGATCACTTCTTCGCTGCCGATGGCCTGGCGACGCAGTTGTTCGTTGACGGTGCCCGGCGCCTTGCCGTAGCCGCCTTGCAGGTACAGCTTCACTTCGTTGGTGATGGTCTTGTAGCGCTCGCCGGCCAGCACGTTGAAGAACGCCTGGGTGCCGACGATCTGCGAAGTCGGGGTCACCAGCGGCGGGAAGCCGAGGTCTTCGCGAACGCGCGGGATTTCGGCCAGCACTTCGCTCATGCGATTCAGCGCGCCCTGCTCTTTCAACTGGTTGGCCAGGTTGGAAATCATCCCGCCCGGCACCTGGTTGACTTGCACACGGGTGTCGACGGCGGTGAATTCGCTTTCGAACTGGTGGTACTTCTTGCGCACGGCGTAGAAGTACAGGCCGATCTCTTGCAGCAGTTCCAGGTTCAGGCCGGTGTCGAACTCGCTGCCTTTAAGGGCGGCGACCATCGACTCTGTGCCCGGGTGGCTGGTGCCCCAGGCGAAGCTGGAGATCGCGGTGTCGATATGGTCGGCACCGTTTTCGATGGCTTTCATCTGGCACATCGCGGCCAGGCCAGCGGTGTCGTGCGAGTGGATGAACACGGGCAGCGATTGCTCGGCTTTCAGTGCCTTGACCAGTTCGCCAGTGGCGTATGGGGTCAGCAAGCCGGCCATGTCCTTGATCGCCACCGAGTCGCAACCCATGGCTTCCATTTGCTTGGCCTGGTTCACGAAGGCCTCGATGGTGTGCACCGGGCTGGTGGTGTAGGCGATGGTGCCCTGGGCGTGTTTGCCGGCGGCTTTCACCGCTTCGATGGCCACGCGCAGGTTACGCACGTCGTTCATGGCGTCGAAGATGCGGAACACGTCGATGCCGTTGACCGCGGCCTTGGCGACGAAGGCCTTGACCACGTCGTCGCTGTAGTGGCGGTAGCCCAGCAGGTTCTGGCCACGCAGAAGCATTTGCAGGCGGGTGTTAGGCAGCGCGGCGCGCAGTTGGCGCAGACGCTCCCACGGGTCTTCCTTCAGGAAACGTACGCAGGCGTCGAACGTCGCGCCGCCCCAGCACTCCAGCGACCAGTAGCCGACTTTGTCGAGCTTGTCGCAGATCGGCAGCATGTCTTCGGTGCGCATGCGGGTGGCGAGCAGCGATTGGTGGGCGTCGCGCAGGATCGTGTCGGTAACGTGGATTTGCTTGCTCATTATTCTATTCCTCACAGGCCTGCGTGGGCGGCGATGGCGGCGGCGATGGCCAGGGCCAGCTCTTCGGGTTTGCGCTTGATCGAGTAGTTGGTCAGTTCAGGGTGGCTTTCAACGAAGCTGGTATTGAACTGGCCACTACGGAATTCCGGGTTACGCAGGATTTCCTGGTAGTACGCGGCAGTGGTCTTGACCCCTTGCAGACGCATGTCGTCGAGGGCACGCAAGCCACGGTCCATCGCCTCTTCCCAGGTCAGCGCCCACACCACCAGTTTCAGGCACATTGAGTCGTAGAACGGTGGAATGGTGTAGCCGGTGTAGATCGCCGTGTCGGTACGCACGCCAGGGCCGCCGGGTGCGTAGTAACGGGTAATCTTGCCGAAGCTCGGCAGGAAATTGTTCTTCGGGTCTTCGGCGTTGATCCGGAACTGCAACGCGAAACCGCGGTGCTGGATGTCTTCCTGTTTCACCGACAGTGGAAGGCCGGAAGCAATGCGAATCTGCTCGCGGACAATGTCGATACCGGTGATTTCTTCGGTGATGGTGTGTTCCACCTGCACCCGGGTGTTCATTTCCATGAAGTACACCTCGCCCTCGGCGAGCAGGAACTCCACGGTGCCGGCGTTCTCGTAACCCACGGCCTTGGCTGCACGCACCGACAGGTCGCCGATGTAGGCGCGCTGTTCAGGGGTCAGTTGCGGGCTCGGGGCGATCTCGATCAGCTTCTGGTTGCGGCGCTGGATCGAGCAGTCACGCTCGAACAGGTGCACCACGTTGCCAAAGCTGTCGCCGAGGATCTGCGCTTCGATGTGTTTCGGATTGACGATGCATTTCTCCAGGAACACTTCCGCCGAACCAAATGCCTTGGTGGCTTCGGAAATGACCCGAGGGAAAGCCTGTTCGAGTTCTTCACGGCTGTTGCAGCGACGAATACCGCGCCCACCGCCACCGGATGTGGCCTTGAGCATCACCGGATAGCCAATGCGATCGCCTTCGGTCAGGGCTTCTTCGATGCCCGACACGTTGCCTTCGGTGCCCGGAGTGACCGGTACGCCAGCCTTGATCATGCTGCGGCGCGCTTCGGTCTTGTCGCCCATCCGGCGAATGACTTCAGCCGATGGACCAATGAATTTGATCCCGCGCTCAGCGCAGATTTCCGCCAGTTCGGCGTTTTCCGAAAGGAAGCCATAACCGGGGTGCAACGCATCGCAACCGGTTTCCACAGCCAGGTTCACCAGCTTGCGCGGGTTCAGGTAACCGGCCAGCGGTTCGGCACCGATGCTGTGGGCCTCGTCCGCACGCTTCACATGCAAGGCATGGCGGTCGGCGTCGGAATAGATCGCGACCGAGCGAATGCCCATTTCGGCACAGGCACGTACGATTCGTACGGCAATCTCACCACGGTTGGCGATCAGGATCTTTGTTATCACTTGGAGTTTCCCTTGAGGCCGGTGGTACCCACGACCTGCTAGACCCAGGTCGACGCGTGACCAAATGTTTCAATTTGGTCGCAGGTCCACACTAGCGCCCACAAGGGATTAACAAAAATGAATAAAAATTGGGTCGTGCATAAGTAAAGACTTATAGTTGATTCACCAGCCAGCGACGAGAGTGACCGGATAATGCGTAAGTCATTGATGCGTATGACTTTGCGGCAATTGCAGATCTTCAATGAGGTCTGTGATTTGCGATCTTACAGCCGCGCGGCCGACGAAATGTCGCTCACACAACCTGCCGTCAGCCTGCAGATTCGTCAGCTCGAAGAGCTGATTGGCCAGCCGTTGTTCGATTATGTCGGCAAAAAGCTCTACATGACCGAAGCCGCTGAAGCGTTACAGCGAGCCAGCCGGGACATTTTCGGACGCCTGGAAAACCTCGACATGCAGCTGTCGGACATGCAGGGCTCGTTGCAGGGGCAACTGAAACTGGCGGTGGAATCCAGCGCCAAATATTTCGTGCCGCACTTGTTTGCTGCATTCAAACGGCAACACCCGGAGGTGAACCTGCAACTGACGGTGGTCAATCGCGGCCAGGTGATTCGGCGTCTGTCGGACAACCGCGATGACCTGGTGATCATGTCCATGGTGCCCCAGGACATGGGTCTGGAATTCCTGCCGTTCCTGAACAACCCGATCGTCGCCGTGGCGCCACCGGATCACCCGCTGTGTCATATGGGGCCGCTGCGCTTGCAGGATCTCGAGCCCTACACACTGCTGCTGCGTGAGCCAGGCTCCGGGACGCGGCTGGCGTGCGAAGAATACTTCAAAGAGAAGCGCGTGCACTTCAACCAGACCCAGGAAGTCTCGTCTGCCGAAGCTCAGCGAGAATGCGTACTGGCAGGTCTGGGCGTTGCGCTGTTGACGCGCCACGCCCTGAACCTTGAGCTGGCAACCGGTGGGTTGATCGAGCTGCCCATCGAAGAGCTGCCACTGTTTCGCAGCTGGTGCCTGGTGCAGGCAAAAGCGAAACGCCTGTCACCGGTGGCTCACGCCTTCTTGGCGTTTATCCGCAGCGAACGGATCCAGATCAGCGCGCTGGTTGAGCGTTTCGACGGGAAGTCGAGGGAGATGCCTGCCAGAAGTTGAGTTCCAACTCCGGAAAGTCGCCAATTTCGGCCAGAAGCTGACGGCGTTCGCAGCGATCTTCGATGGCGCGACGGAATTCCATACGGCGCTGGTCTTCTTGCTGACGACGGGTTTTGACAGCGCTGTTGCGTTCTTCGTAGGGCATGGCCATTTCGAGTCTCCCAAGGCGAGTACGGGAGTTTCAAGATAGGCGCGAGGGATGACGGTTTGGCGGCTTGATGGTTACAGACCGATGAATGTTGTTTGGGTCTGTGGCGAGGGAGCTTGCTCCCGCTGGGGCGCGAAGCGGCCCTAAGATTTTTCGACTGCTACGCAGCCGAGCGGGAGCAAGCTCCCTCGCCACAGGGGTCGGTGCCAGCCTTGAAGTCAGTCGTCCAGCGCTTTCACCGACTTGGGTGACAACCGCAAGCTGCGCAAACTGCGTTTGACGCTCTTGAGGTGATTGACCAGGCTCGGGCCGCGGGCCATGGCCACGCCCATCGCCAGCACATCGATCACCACCAGGTGGGCGATACGCGAGGTCAGCGGCGTATAGATTTCAGTGTCCTCGTGCACATCGATCGCCAGGTTGACCGTCGACAACTCGGCCAATGGCGTCTGGCTTGGGCACAACGTGATCAACGAAGCGCCGCTTTCGCGCACCAGGTTGGCGGTGATCAGCAGGTCCTTGGAACGACCCGACTGGGAAATGCAGATGGCCACGTCAGTCGGCTTCAATGTCACGGCCGACATCGCCTGCATGTGCGGGTCGGAGTACGCCGCTGCGGTAAGCAGCAAGCGGAAGAATTTGTGCTGCGCATCCGCCGCGACCGCACCCGAGGCGCCAAAACCATAGAACTCGACGCGCTGGGCCTGGGACATCAGCGTCACGGCCCTCTGCAACTCCAGCGGATCGAGTTTCTCGCGAACCTCCATCAGGGTATGCAGGGTGGTGTCGAAGATTTTCAGGCTGTAGTCAGCGACCGAATCGTCTTCGTGGATCGCAAACTGGCCAAAACTCGCACCGGCCGCCAGGCTCTGGGCCAGCTTCAGCTTCAGGTCCTGAAAGCCGGAACAACCGATGGCACGGCAAAAACGCACGATGGTCGGTTCGCTGATGCCCACGCTGTGGGCCAGGTCGGCCATGGAGCTGTGCATCACGGCCGCAGGATCAAGCAGCACGTGGTCGGCGACCTTGAGCTCCGACTTGCGTAACAGGTGGCGAGACTGGGCGATGTGTTGCAGCAGATTCAAAGGTCTGGACTCTTTGTTATTGGCAGGCGCCGGGGATGTAGCACGCTTGTAGTTATACTACATGAATTGGCTTTTTGCCTCCTCAATGCGTAACCACATCCCTCGACATTGGGGCACGCGCGCTCCATGTAGCGCTCATTGCCGGCTTTTCAGTTGCTCCTCCACGCTCGCCTTCTGGCGTGGCGGCAAAAATGCGCCTCGCGTTACAAACATCACCATTAGTTACTTCATTAATAACCCGCCACAAACATCAAATTACAAACAAGCCAACCGTCATCACGCACAAACTGAGTAAAGCTGAATATATTAAACATGCAGGACGCAATTAACTTAATTACAGGAGTTACATACCATGCTTGATAATCTAGCCGACATCCGTTGGACCGCCCAAATCGACCGCATGCCATGAGCGGCTTCTTTCCGGGTCTTTGGCACCATAACCGTAGGGAATACGGCCAATATACCAACGCTGGTACGAAGTGAAATTCAGGACAAGCCTTGTGATTTAAGACTTGACCTGAAAGCTAACCCCAACCAAATTGGATTGACAGTTATAACGCAAGCCATCGTCGAGTATAAGTCTGCCGACATTCCCAATGTTACTAGCGTCAGTATCTATTTCGAAGGTAAATTAATGGCCTGCATTAATAAAATACTGATTACCGATTAAGCGTACCCGCTGCAAACTTCCCGTCAGACCGCCAAGTCCTGACGGGAAGCCATTTCGGTCAATCCACACCATTCTCTCGCAGCAGAACGGCCAGGACCTGCGCCTCGACCGGCCGACTGATCAGATAACCTTGCACCTCATCGCAGCGCTCAGCCTTGAGAAACTCAAGCTGCTCCTGGTGTTCCACCCCTTCCGCGACAACCTTCAACGACAAGCCATGGGCCATGGCAATGATCGCCCGTGTGATCGCGGCATCTTCGGTGCCTTCACCCAGTCCGCGAATAAACGCCTGGTCGATCTTCACGTAGTCCACCGGAATGCGTTTGAGATAACTCAAAGACGAATACCCGGTGCCAAAATCATCGATCGCCAGTTTCACCCCGAGATCACGCAGCTGCTGGAAGGTTGCGATGATGTGTTCGACGCTGTCCAGCAACTGGCTTTCGGTGAGTTCCAGCTCCAGGTAGCGTGGCTCCAGCCCGGTTTCCTCCAGCACCTGGCGCACCAGACTGACGAGCTTGCCCTGGCGCAATTGATGCACCGACAGATTGACCGACACCCGAATCGCATCGAGCCCCTGCCGCTGCCACTCACAGGCTTGCCAGCAGGCCTGACGCAGCACGAACTCACCGATCGGGCCGATCAATCCGGTTTCTTCCGCCAGGCCGATGAAATCCCCCGGCGGCACGCGGCCCATGGTCGGATGATCCCAACGCACCAGCGCCTCGGCCGCATTCAGCTTGCCCGTGGCGAGGCACAGCTTGGGTTGGTAGAACACCTTCAACTGCTTTTCTTCGATGGCTTTGCGCAACTGGTTTTCCAGCTGCAAACGCTCCAGCGTGCTGGCTTGCAGGCTGTCGGTGTAGAACTGGAAGTTGTTGCCGCCCAAATGCTTTGCGTGCTGCATGGCCATATTCGATTGACTGACCAACGCGGAAATTTCCCGGGCGTTATCCGGGAGCAGGCTGATGCCCATGGACGCGCTGACCACCAGCTCATGACCCTCAATGGTCACCGGCACGCGCAACTTGGTCGCCAGACGAGTCGCCACCCGGGCCAGGCTCGAAAGGTTGCCATAGGCGTTGAACAGCACGGCAAACTCATCACCGGAGAGGCGCGCGATGGTGTCCGCTTCAGGCAATGCATTCACCAGTCGCCGGGCCATTTTCTGCAACAACTGGTCGGCGACTTCATGCCCCAGGCTGTCGTTGAGTTGCTTGAACCGGTCGAGATTGATGTGCAGCAAGGCCAGGCTGCGATAACCGCCCTGTCGTACTCGTTGATGAGCCTCGCTGAGGCGCTCGCGGAACATCGCGCGGTTGGCCAGCCCCGTGAGTTCGTCGTAATGGGTCAGATAGCGCATTCGCTCTTCGGATTCCCGGCGAGCAGAAAGATCCGCGAAGAAGCCCACGATATGGCTGACATTTCCCCGGCTATCGCGCACGGCATTCAATTGCAGCCATTGCGGATACATCTCACCGTTCTTGCGGGTTTCCACCAATTCGCCCTGCCAGCTGCCTTGCTGCTCCAGCGCCTGATGTATCGCAGCGTAATGCCGACGCGCATCGCGACTGCAGGGCAACTCAACGACATTGCGTCCGATCATGTCTTCGATGGCATAGCCGGTCACCCGACTGAAGGCTTGATTGATTGCGATCAGGGCATAGTTCGGGTCGAAAATCACAATCCCTTCACTGGCCGCCTCGAATACGGTCGCTGCCAGTTGCCGCTGCTCTTCCAGGTTTTTGCTGACGCTGATGTCGCGCCGAGTGCCGACCATGCGCAAAACCCGTCCGTTTTCGGCACGCTCGACCGCCCGCCCACGGTCCTCGATCCAGACCCAGTGGCCATCGCCATGGCGCACGCGATACTCGATTTGATAGTCCTCGGTGCGACCCTTCAGATGCTCGACCAGCGCTCTTCTCAGCGCTGGAAGGTCGTCGGGGTGAAGACGCGGCTTGAGGTGACGCAGAATTGCCGTGACCTGATCCGGCTCCAGGCCGAACAATTCCTGAATCTGTGTGTGATGGACTTCGTCGGTTTGCAGATTCCAGTCCCACAACCCCAACTCACTGGCCTTCAATGCCAGCGCCAGGCGTGCTTCGCTCTTGCTCAGCGCCTGGTTGGCGGCGTCCAGCTCCAGGCTGCGCTGAGCGACGCGGTTTTCCAGGTCGACCTGGATCTCTCGCAATTCGTTCTCGGCGCGTCGACGCTGTTCGATCTCCTTGGCCAGCTTTTGATTGAGCTGGTCACTGCAGCTTTGCGCCTGCTGTAGATGCTCGATCAGTGCCTGGTTCTGAAAGCGTCGCATCAAGCCCCGATCGATCAATCGATTGACCTGCCAGGCAACCACACTCAATGCACCGAGCAGAATCAGCCCGAACCAGCCCCAGCCCTGCTGCTGTTCGTCACCGCCCCAAAACATATAGGCAATGGCCGGCAACAGACAGGGCAAGGTGAAAGACAGAAAGGCCGGCAAACTGACTGCATAAGCCACGCTGGCCGAGAGCGCTGCGGCACCGATGAGGCCGAAGACCCAGGCTTGCTGAATGAAGTTATCGGCGGGAACCAGGGCAATGCCGGCACCGGCCAGGGTCAGACCGGTGAGGCCGGAGCCCAGCAAAAACATCCGTCGCCAAATGGGCTGGGCTTGACGATTGGGGATGGCCGAATCGAAGGCTGCGACCTGAATCACCCGCAACGCCACCAAAGACAACAACCACACCAGCCAGACACTGACCAGGAAATAGCGCTGCGGACTCCAGAGCAACCCGGCACAGACCAGGCCATTGATCAGCATGAACAACGTGGGCAGCAGCGACCCCTGATACAACAGGCGCGTGCGTTCGACCGCCATTTCCATGGCGTATTGCTTTCTGATAACCCGGGGCTCCACAGTGGGGCCCGACAGGTCGAAGCTGAGGGTCATAGGCGATGTTCTTGTTCTTATAATGATGAGCATGGGCCCGAAACTGCTCGGAGCATACACAAGCAATTGCCCGGACCAAACTGCTGCTGATCAATAAATCGCCAAATTTTTCAGCTGCCGCCCCACTCTGAAAACCCTAAAGGCACGCCCCGCCAACGCCTGCAGCCGATGACTGACCGGTCGTCCCTCGCGTAACTTTCATCGGTTAATGCGAAGCGGAGTTTGCCCGGTGTGTCGCGGCCCCCTAGAATGCCCCGATGCGCGATGATCTCTCCCTTCTGCTGAACTCCCTCAACGATGCCCAACGCCAGGCCGTAGCGGCCCCCGTGGGTCGTCAGTTGGTCCTGGCCGGTGCTGGTTCCGGTAAAACCCGAGTGCTGGTGCACCGTATCGCCTGGCTGATCCAGGTTGAAAACGCCTCGCCCCACTCCATCCTGTCGGTGACCTTCACCAACAAGGCGGCTGCCGAGATGCGCCAGCGCATCGAGCAACTGATGGGTATCAACCCGGCCGGCATGTGGGTCGGCACCTTCCACGGTCTGGCGCACCGCTTGCTGCGGGCGCACTGGCAGGAAGCAGGCTTGAGCCAGACTTTCCAGATCCTCGACAGCGATGACCAGCAACGGCTGGTCAAGCGGGTGATCCGCGAACTCGGCCTGGACGAGCAACGCTGGCCGGCCCGTCAGGCCCAATGGTTCATCAATGGGCAGAAAGACGAAGGTCTGCGCCCGCAACACATTCAAGCCAGTGGCGATCTGTTCCTGGCAACCATGCGCGGCATCTATGAGGCTTACGAGGCCGCGTGCCTGCGCGCCGGTGTCATCGACTTCTCCGAACTGTTGCTGCGCGCCCTCGATCTGTGGCGCGACCACCCAGGCCTGCTCGCTCACTATCAAAAGCGCTTCCGGCACATCCTCGTGGACGAGTTCCAGGACACCAACGCCGTGCAGTACGCCTGGTTGCGCCTGCTGGCCAAGGGTGGCGACAGCCTGATGGTGGTGGGCGATGACGACCAGTCGATCTACGGCTGGCGTGGCGCGAAAATCGAGAACATCTACCAGTATTCCGAAGACTTCCCGGACGCTGAAACCATTCGCCTGGAGCAGAACTACCGCTCCACCGCTGGCATCCTGAAAGCAGCCAACGCCTTGATCGCCAACAACACCGGGCGCCTGGGCAAAGAGCTATGGACCGACGGTGGCGACGGCGAGGCAATCAATCTGTATGCCGCCTTCAACGAACACGACGAAGCACGCTACGTTGTCGAAACCATCGAAAGCGCGCTGAAAACCGGCCTGTCTCGCAGTGATATCGCGATTCTGTACCGCTCCAACGCCCAATCGCGGGTTTTGGAAGAAGCGCTGCTGCGTGAACGCATTCCGTACCGCATCTATGGCGGCCAGCGCTTCTTCGAGCGCGCCGAAATCAAGAACGCCATGGCTTACCTGCGATTGCTCGAAGGGCGGGGCAACGACGCCGCGCTGGAACGGGTGATCAACGTGCCAGCCCGCGGCATCGGCGAGAAAACCGTCGAAGCGATCCGCGACCATGCGCGCCACAGCGATGTGTCGATGTGGGAAGCGATGCGCCAACTGGTGGCCAACAAAGGCCTGACCGGTCGTGCGGCCGGCGCCCTTGGCGCGTTTATCGAGTTGATCGAGAACCTCGCCGCCAAGTGCATGGAAATGCCGCTGCACCTGATGACCCAGACCGTCATCGAGCAATCGGGCCTGATCGCCTATCACGAAGCGGAAAAAGGCGAGAAAGGCCAGGCCCGGGTGGAAAACCTTGAGGAACTGGTCAGCGCCGCACGCAACTTCGAAAACAGCGAAGAAGACGAGGACCTGACGCCATTGGCCGCATTCCTCGGTCACGCGTCGCTGGAGGCCGGCGATACCCAGGCCGACGAGCACGAAGACAGCATTCAACTGATGACCCTGCACAGCGCCAAGGGCCTGGAATTCCCTTACGTGTTCCTGGTGGGTATGGAAGAAGGCCTGTTTCCGCACAAGATGAGCCTGGAAGAACCCGGCCGCCTTGAGGAAGAGCGTCGACTGGCCTACGTCGGCATTACTCGAGCGATGCAGAATCTAGTGATGACCTACGCTGAAACCCGACGCCTTTATGGCAGCGAGACCTACAACAAGGTGTCGCGCTTCGTACGCGAAGTGCCGAAAGGCCTTATTCAGGAAGTACGTTTGTCCAACAGCGTCAGCCGGCCGTTTGGTGGCAACCAGTCGATGAGTGGCAGCAACCTGTTCAGCGGCAGCGAAATTCCGGAAACCGGCTTCAGTCTGGGTCAGACCGTACGCCATTCGATCTTCGGTGACGGCGTGATCCTCAACTTCGAGGGCGCCGGTGCCCAGGCCCGGGTGCAGGTGAACTTCAGCGAAGGCAGCAAGTGGCTGATGCTGGGTTACGCCAAGCTGGAAGCGATCTAAAGGCTGAAAAGATTGCAGGCTCCTACAGGGATTCGTGTATTTCTGTAGGAGCTACCGAAGGCTGCAATCTTTCCCCAGACTCACTCCGGTACCAAAAAAGGCACAAAAAAATGGGCTCAGGCTTCTTTTCCTCCTGGACATTCTGGGCCCTGTTATCGGCGATATTCGCGGCGATGACCGCCATTTTCGCGAAAGTCGGCATCGAAAACGTCAATTCCGACTTCGCCACCCTGCTGCGGACGATCGTGGTATTGGTCAGCCTGGCCTTGATTTTGTACGCCACGGGCCAATATCAGTCTTTGGGATCGATCTCGGCCAAGAGCTACCTGTTCCTGCTGTTGTCGGGCCTGGCCACCGGTGCGTCGTGGATCTGCTATTTCCGCGCACTCAAGGTCGGCCCGGCGTCACTGGTTGCCCCGGTGGACAAACTCAGCGTGGTGCTGGTGGCCGTTCTTGGCGTAGTCCTGCTGGGTGAAAAACTCGACCTGCGCCAATGGGGCGGAATCGGGCTGATCACGGCCGGGGTCGTCATGCTGGCATTACGTCGCTAGGCGAACGTCCTACAAAACTCATCCACTCATCTGACAGATCAAAGTCAAAAGGCCCTATTGCACTGACTGAAGCTGAATGAAACCTGTCAGGCAAAAGCCCGAAACACTCTGCCGCTAGCCAGTAACACTTCAGCTGTGCAACATGGCGCGCGTGCCTTCCACAAATGGGAATTCCCTTTATGAAACGTTTTCTTAGCATCGCCATGGCGTTGTGCATCGGCCTGACGATGAGTCTCGACGTCAATGCCGCCAAGCGCTTCGGTGGTGGCAAAAGCGCAGGTGCTGCGCCGACGCACCAGACCAGCCAGATGGCTCCTTCTTCTCCAGGCATGGGCGGCGCTGCAGCGACCGCTGGTGCTGCCGGTGCCGCTGGCGCCGCTGCCAAGGCCGGTGGCGCTTCGCGCTGGCTCGGCCCTCTGGCCGGTATCGCGGCCGGCGGCCTGCTGGCATCCATGTTCATGGGCGACGGCTTCCAGGGCATGCAGATCTTCGACATCCTGATCATGGCTGTCATCGCATTCCTGGTGTTCCGCTTTATCGCCGCCCGTCGTCGCAAGCAGCAGGAGCACTACGCTCCGGCCGGCCACGCGCCGATGCAACGTGAAGCGTTCGAACAGAAGCCTGCCGGTGGTTCGATCTTCGGTGGTTCGGCAGCGCCTGTTGCCGCTCGTCCAGTGATCAACGCTCCAGCCTGGTTCAACGAAAGAAACTTCGTCGAAGCGGCGCGCAATCACTTCCAGTCCCTGCAACAGCACTGGGACGCCAATGAAATGGACAAGATCGCCGAGTTCGTGACCCCGCAAATGCTGGAGTTCCTCAAGCGTGAGCGTGCCGACCTGGGTGACGGTTTCCAGTCCACCTACATTGATAACCTCAATGTGCAACTGGACGGTGTGGATGATCGCGCCGACAAGACCATTGCCACCCTGACCTTCACCGGCGTGTCGAAAACCTCGCGTTTCGACCAGGGCGAAGTCTTCAGCGAAAGCTGGAACATGGAACGTGCACAGGGCGAAAACCAGCCTTGGCTGGTGGCAGGTATCCGCCAGAACGGCTGATCCCGCACCGCGCTTCACTTGCTGAAAAGAAAACCCCGGCCTCGGCCGGGGTTTTCTATTTCGCGGTTGCATCTATAGCAAGCTACTGTATAAACCGCCCCATATAAACCGCGCCATACAAGCAAGAGGATCCCGGACGTGGAAGAAATCATCGAACAACTGCGTGAAGCCAACGAACCGGTACCGGTCCCCTTGGAATTGCCTGACGAAGACCTGCTGGTCGAAATCGAAGAACAACTGTTCATCGACATTCCGTTCGTCTTCAGAGAGTTTCTACTGACCGTCAGCGACGTGGTCTACGGTAGCCTTGAACCGGTCACCGTGACTGACCCGCAATCCCACACCTACCTGCCCGACGTTGCCGCCAACGCCTGGGACGCCGGCGTCGATCGCAGCCTGATCCCGATCTGCCAGGACGGTGACGACTACTACTGCGTCGAAGAGGACGGCACCGTGGTGCTTTGGCAGGCCGAAGAAGAGCTGATCGCCGAAGAAACCTGGGAGTCGGTGTGGCACTGGGCACGGGACGTCTGGCTGGAAAGCTGATCCCGTCAACGCCGCTGGGTGGTCAATGCCCGGACGACTCCTTGTGATTGTCGAGGGTTTCCAGCAACGCCACCTGCATCCGCGTATGCACACGAATGAACCAGCGCCACAGCAGCGCCGCCACGGCGGCCGCGACCACAGCGATCAGTACCAGCAACTTGTTGGTCGGCAGAATACTGGCCGACAAGGCTGCCAACAGCAAAAAGATCACCAGCAACGACAGGATCGGGATCACTTCGGCGATCACCCTGCGCACTCGCTGCGTGTGGCGCCCGGCCATCTCCGGCTTGACGCCCATTTCCGCCAGCAACATCGACAGTGCCTTGAGCTTGCGGTACGCCGCAATCAAAAAAGGCAGCGACAACAATAGTGCCCCACCCCAGATCAATGCCTTCTGCCAGCTCGGGTCGCTGATCCAGCCTTGCACGTAAGCCGACATGCGCTCGGCGAAGTACGCGCCCGAAAAGAAAATCGCGATCACCAATGCCAGGTTGACCCCGACCTGCAGCAAAATCCTTCTGATCATCGACGCCAGCAACGCTCCCTCGCCCTGAGGCTGGATACTGCGCAGCCATTCGCCGTACATCCCCAACACCCGTCCCAGGCGTTCCGGCATGACGCCCGCGAGCTTGATCGACAATGGATCAGCCGCGCGAATCAGATAAGGCGTCAGCAAGGTCGTGATCACCGACACCGCCACAGCCACCGGGTATAAAAAGTTACTGGTGACCTGCAATGTCATGCCCAGCGCAGCAATGATGAAAGAGAATTCGCCAATCTGTGAAAGCCCCATCCCGACCCGCAGCGAGGTGCGTCCGTCATTACCGGCGATAAACGCACCA
Organism: Pseudomonas laurylsulfatiphila; assembly: GCF_002934665.1. Taxonomy (GTDB): domain Bacteria; phylum Pseudomonadota; class Gammaproteobacteria; order Pseudomonadales; family Pseudomonadaceae; genus Aquipseudomonas; species Aquipseudomonas laurylsulfatiphila. Next base: position 559,830 of record NZ_NIRS01000005.1, read on the forward strand.
AGACCGCAGGACAGCATCTTGCCAAGCACCACGGCTACGGTGATTACGGCGATTGGCCAGGCGTACTGAAGCAGGATCGCCGGATCGAGCATCAGCCCGATGGCCACAAAGAAAATCGCGCTGAAAAGATCTCGAACCGGTTCAATCAAGCGCTCGATTTTCAGCAGTTGCCGGGATTCAGCCATGATCGCGCCGATCAGGAACGCGCCGAGGACCATGCTGTATTCAAGTTTGAATACTAGCAGGCAGAAGCCGAAACACAGGCCCAGCACGGTAATCAGCAGCATTTCGTTGCTCTCGAACCTGGCCACGTAGGCCAGCAACCGCGGCACCATCAGAATGCCGATGACCAATGCGACGATCATGAACAGCGACAGTTTGCCCACTGTAGAAAACACTTCGCCGGAGCTGACCGTACCACTGACGGCGATGCTGGACAAAAGCGCGATGATGCCGATGCCCAGAATGTCTTCGACGATCAGCACACCGAATATCAACTGCGCGAACCGCTCGTTCTTCAACTTCAGATCATTGAGTGCCTTGACGATGATGGTGGTTGAGGAAATCGCCAGGATCGCGCCGAGGAACAGTGAATCCATGGTGTTCCAGTCAAACCAGCGACCGATCTCGTAGCCGATCCAGATCATCAGCACGATTTCCAGGAATGCCGCGATGAAGGCCGTGGCACCGACCTTGAACAACTTGCGCAGGCTGAACTCCAGGCCCAGGCAGAACATCAGGAATATCACCCCGAGTTCGGCCAGGGTCTTGATGGTTTCTTCGTCATGGATCAGGCCGAACGGCGGGGTGTGCGGGCCAATGATGAAACCGGCCACGATATAGCCCAGCACCACCGGTTGTTTCAGGCGATGAAAAACCACCGTCACCACACCTGCGATCAGCATGATCACTGCCAGATCCTGAATGAAACTGATGGCATGCATGGCGAGCGGCTCCCTGTTTGAAGTTTCCCGACTCACAGACGCAGGAATGGTCTGATCGAGCCCGAGCAAAAGTCTGCTTTGCGCGTAGGAAATGCCCCTGTGTCTGGGCTTTTTGCAGGGTAACACCGCGACTTCTGGCAGAAAGGCGGTGCAATATATGGAAACAGATCGATCCGGCGTGACGGCGACTCTGCGCCCGGCGTCCCGATAACTGTTGGTTTGAAAAAACCGCCGAGGCACCCGTAGAGGTGCATCCCTCAAACCTGGCCTTGACCCGTGAGAATGCTATGGAACCCGGAAACGCCCAACTGTCGATGACGGTATTGATGACCCCTGACATGGCCAACTTCTCTGGCAATGTTCACGGTGGCACCCTGCTCAAATACCTCGACGAAGTGGCCTACGCCTGCGCCAGCCGTTATGCCGGCCGTTATGTGGTGACCCTGTCGGTGGACCAGGTCATTTTCCGTGAGCCGATCCATGTCGGCGAACTGGTGACCTTTCTCGCCTCGGTCAACTACACCGGCAACACCTCCATGGAGGTGGGCATCAAAGTGGTGACCGAGAACATTCGCGAGCGTTCGGTGCGTCACACCAACAGCTGCTTCTTCACCATGGTCGCGGTGGATGACCAGCGTAAACCTGCCCAGGTACCACCGCTGCAACCGGACAACAGCGAGAGCAAGCGCCGCTTCATCCAGGCCCAGCAACGCCGGCAGATTCGCCAGGAACTGGAAAAGCGTTATCAGGAGATCAAGGGCGACGCTTGAAGCAAAAAGATCGCAGCCTTCGGCAGCTCCTACAACAGGCTGCGATCTTTTTTCTGTAAATGAATTACAGGTTGATCGAGGTCGCTTCGAACCGCACCCGCGGATGGGCAATCCGGTCCTGAGCCCGAACCAGTTCCAACTCGTAGCTGGCACAGGCCTGGGTTTCCAGCAGCACTTCATGCACCGCCGACGCCGCGAACTCGAACGCGGCCACCAGGCTGTCACCCAACAGCACACGTGCCAGGAACAGCCCGGACGTCAGATCGCCCACGCCCACCGGCTGACGCGGGAACGCCAGCAACGGGCGCTGCAAATGCCAGCTGCCTTCGGCTGTCACCAGCAGCATCTCGAAGACCTCTGCCGACTTGCCTGGGTAGTCCAGATGCTTGACCAGCACCGCTTTCGGGCCGCGCACCAGCAATGCACGCGCCATGGCCAGGCAATCGAACAGCGATTGCGGCTTGCGCCCGGAGAAACTGTCCAGCTCCAGCTGGTTCGGGCACATGAAGTCCGCTACGGCGGCGGCCTCCTCCAGCAGAAAATCACTGACTTCCGCCGGAACACTGCAGCCTTTCTCCGGATGCCCCATGACCGGGTCACACAGGTACAGTGCCTTGGGATTCATCGACTTGATCCGCGCCACCCCCATCAGGATCGCCCGGCCCTGGGCCGCACTGCCGAGGTAACCGGAGAGCACCGCATCGCAGTTGCCCAGCTCGCCAATCGCCGCGATACCCTCGACCAGCTCAGGTATCTGGTGCGGTGCCAGCACTTCACCGGCCCATTGACCGTACTGGGTGTGATTGGAGAACTGCACGGTGTTGAGCGGCCAGACATTCACCCCGACCCGTTGCATCGGGAAAACCGCGGCACTGTTGCCGGCGTGACCAAATACCACGTGGGACTGGATAGCGAGCAAATGCGGTGTACGTTTCATGCGGTGGATTTCCGTAAAACGATTGAAATTCTAGCCGCGCAGTATGCGACTAAACGCAGCCTGTACGACAGACCAGCGACGCAGTTAAGCTGACACTATCTTGTTGGAGCACCCTGTTGATGCTGACCCTTGGAAATATATTCGTGCTGATGCTGTTCGCCACTGCCGGCGCATGGCTATGGCACAACCACGGCTTGCGCGAGCGCGCGCTGGAGCGGGTCAAGCAGCATTGCACCAAGCTCGGGATCGAATTGCTGGACGGCAACGTGGCCTTGAAAAGAATCGCGTTCATCAGGGATGCCAGTGGTCGGCGACGCCTGGCCCGTGTGTATAACTTCGAGTTCACCGTGACTGGCGAAACCCGCCACAACGGCACCATCACCCAGTTCGGCGCGCACAGCGCACAAATTGAACTGGCGCCCTACCCGGTCCCGTTCGACGAAACCGAACCGGTGGTCGATGTGGTAAAGCCTCGCGCAGAAGTGATCGAGCTGAGCCAGTGGCGTCAGGAACATACCAAGTGGCGGCCGTGAGCCGTTAAGCCGATTCGGCTCGGCACGCTGCCAGCTCACGCTGCAACCGCTCTGCATCCTGGGGTTCACTGAAAATCAGCTCGATGCGCGAATCCTGCCGCCATTCACTGGGCTGCCAGTCCAGCACCGAGTTATCCACCGCGTTCGCCGAGACCCATCCATGGGCGCTGTGGATAACCAGCTTCGCCCGCCTCCAGCCAAGGCCTTCAAGCCACCGGCCAACCAGCGCGGCATCAAATACCTGGCTTGGGTGCCAACGCCAACCGATGCTCCAGCCTCCGTCCTGTTCCTGACTCAAGCAAATGGGCAACGCAGGATCGCTCCAGGCCGCCGGCAACTGCGCCAATCCCTTGGGCACGACGAAGTTATCCACACCTGCCCGCGCTTTGGCATTCAGCCCCGGTAACTCGCTCAAGGGTAAAGCCGCCTGTTGCGTCCAACACAGGGGGGTCGGCGGCAATAGCGCAGCGACTCGCTGGCGACTGTCTTCCTCGATACCTTCGGACTTGTTCAGCAGTAACAGTCCCGCATGGCTCAGGGCTTGCTGTTGCGCATCCGGCAACGGTTTGCCAGCGGCGAGCGCCTGGGCGTCCAGCACCAGCACACAAGGCTGAACAGCCAACACGCCTTGCCACGGCGCTTCGCTCAATTGCCTGAGCAACTGCGCCGGATGCCCCAAGCCCGAGGGTTCGATGAACAACCGATCCGGTTGCGCCTTGCGCAACAAACGCCCAAGACCAATCTGAAAGGGTGCACCGTTGACGCAACACAGGCAGCCCCCGGCCACTTCCCCCAGTGCGATACCATCGGCGTCCCGGGTCAGTAGCGCAGCATCGAGACCGATCTGGCCAAACTCGTTGATCAATACCGCCCACCGCTCGCCTGCCGGGCGCTGGGCCAACAGGTGCTTGATCAGGCTGGTCTTGCCGGCGCCCAACGGACCGGCAATGACATGAGTGGGGATATTCTGCAGCATGGTCGATGATTTCTGAGGAGGTGATGGATGCGGTTGATTGGCTTGTCGTTGCTCCTGGCACTCGTTTCAGGCGAGGCGCTGGCCCAGGCCTGCGTAGTTCACAGCCAGGCCGAGCGGCTTGATGTCCAGGTTTGCCAGCAGAACCGCAACATCCCGCCAAAACTCTTCGCCGATGGCTTCTGCCAGCCGAACCTGGCGGGGCAGAAAGTCGATGTGCAGTATGTCGATCAATGCCCCGGCGGCGCATTTGGTATCTGCAGCAACGCCCAAGTCGCCAATATGCCCTACCGCCAGGATATTCACTATTACGGCGTTGCCACCGACGCGGCGTATTTGCAGCCGTACTGCGAGGCCCAGAGCCAGGGCACCTGGCTCAAGCCTTGAAGCGCCATCAGAGGATCAGGCAGCTTCTTCGTACCAAGGGCCGAACGGATCAGGCAGCAAACGCCAGCCCTCTACGCCCAACGCCATTTCCTCATCGGTCAGCAGGCAGGCGTCCAGTTCGGCGGTGAGCTGCGTAAAGTCGATGTTCTGGCCGATGAACACCAGTTCCTGGCGACAATCCCCGCTGTCGGCGGTCCAGTTTTTCATGATCCCGGTGGTACTTTCTTCGTCCTGCGGCCATTGGTTTTTCGGTACGAAACGCCACCAGCGCCCGGCAAATCCATAGCGCATCAATCCACCGGCCTGGGACCAGCTCCCGGCGTCCATATGCTTGCTCGCCAGCCAGAAAAAGCCCTTTGAACGCAACAGCTTGCCGTTATCCCAGGGGCCGTCGATGAAGCTGAAGAAACGCTGTGGGTGGAACGGCCGACGTGCCCGGTAAGCGCTGGAAGCAATGCCGTATTCCTCGGTTTCCGGCACGTGCTCCCCGCGCAACTCCTGCAACCATCCCGGCGCCTGGGCAGCCTTTTCGAAGTCAAAACGACCAGTGTTGAGGATTTTATCCAAGGGGATTTCGCCCATCGTCATTGGAATGATTTCCGCCCGGGCGTTGAGCCGCTCGAGGATGGCGATCAGTTCCTCGCGTTGGTGGCTGCTGATCAAGTCAATCTTGCTGAGCAAAATCACATCGGCGAACTCGACCTGCTCTATCAGCAGATCGGTAATTGAACGTTCGTCTTCTTCGCCAAGTGTTTCTCCCCGGGAGGCCAGGCTTTCGGCAGCCTGGTAATCGAGCAGGAAGTTCATGCCGTCGACCACCGTGACCATGGTGTCGAGACGTGCGATGTCGTTGAGGCTCTGGCCGTTTTCATCGCGAAAGGTGAAGGTTTCCGCCACTGGTAGCGGTTCGGAAATGCCGGTGGATTCGATCAGCAGATAGTCAAAGCGACCCTCCCTGGCGAGTTGGCTCACTTCCTCGAGCAAGTCTTCACGTAACGTACAGCAAATACACCCGTTACTCATTTCCACCAACCGTTCTTCAGCCCGATTAAGGCTGACATCACGCTGGACTTCGGTGCCATCGACGTTGATTTCGCTCATATCGTTGACGATGACCGCAACCCGCAAACCATCGCGATTACGTAGTATGTAATTAAGAAGTGTACTTTTTCCGGCACCAAGAAAGCCGGAGAGAACGGTCACGGGGAGTCGATTGGACATCTGCATATTCCTCACAGGGATGCCCGGTCGCTGTGTCGGGCTTACATAATGTTATACTGTAACAATGCAAATAAACCATACCCTCTTGCCCGACCAGGTAAAGGACAGGATGCTGAACGCCGCTTCCGACGTGAGAAAGCCCATGCGCAACGCCCTGAAAACTGCATTGATCATGCTTTCCCTGCTGGTGGCTGCCGACGCGATGGCGCAGGTCCCGAGCCTGGCCAGGTGCACCCGTAGCGCCAACCTGCTGGCCTGCGTGGACGGGGATGGCAACGCCTACAGCGTCAACACCGCCGGAAACACAATCTATCTGCGGGGTTTCGAAATGGCTGGAAAGCGCCATTGGGTGCAGACCAACAGCCGCTACGGTCAGCTGGTGTTTTTCACCGGCATCGCTTCCGATGGCGAGGCCTGGGTTGGCTACAACCAGCGCGTCGGTTGGACCACGATCAACCGGTTTTCCAGTTCCGGTGGCAGCAGTGCGAAGTTCACCTGCAACCGGATCAGTGGCTGCTAGGCCTGCCCGTTTTTCTTCGAACTGCGTAGCCGACGCACCAATGGGCAAAGACCGCACCGGCCAGAATCAGGTTAAGCACATGGCGCCCGGGCATGATGAAAACCTGTTCATAAAAAAGGCATCGTCGATCTGATTATTATACTATAACATTTCAAATCAACTCCCACGATGGACCTGCTCATGAATGCGCTGACTCTGCCGGATATCGCCGCGCAGGCCTCACTCCAAGCCCTGCCACTGGAGTGGGTGGGCATGTGCGGCATTGCTCTTCCCGTTTTGTTTGATGGCCAACGACTGAATGCAAAGGCCGATGCCGGCGTGAGCCTCGACGATGGCAATGCGCGCGGCATTCACATGTCACGGCTTTATCTGGCGCTTGAATTGCTGGAGCAGGAAAGCCTTTCACCGGCTTTATTGCGCCGGGTTTTGCAACGTTTTCTCGAGAGTCATGAAGGCCTGTCCAGGAGTGCGCACTTAACCATTCACGCCGAAGTGCTGCTGAAAAGACCGGCGCTGATCAGTCCACTGTCTGGTTGGAAAAGCTATCCGGTGAGCATCGAAGCGCGGTTGAAAAATGCGATGTTCCACGTGGAACTAAAAATCGACGTGCCTTATTCCTCAACCTGTCCGTGCTCTGCGGCCCTTTCTCGACAGTTGATACAGCAGCAATTCGTCGATGATTTCGCCAACAAGTCACTGCAACACGCTGACGTTTTAGCGTGGCTGGGCTCCACGAACGGCATCGTCGCCACACCTCACAGCCAACGTAGCAGCGCAAAGCTGCGCGTACGGCTGGCTGATTTCCTGGATGAGTTGCCTCTGATCGCCATCATCAACGACGCCGAAGCCGCACTCGGCACAGCCGTTCAAACAGCGGTAAAACGCGCCGATGAACAGGCCTTCGCCCTGGCCAATGGTCAGAACCTGATGTTCTGCGAAGACGCCGCACGCCGTTTGAATCTGGCCCTGAAACGCTCCACAGGCATCAATGCCTTCCACATTCGTGTGATCCACGCCGAAAGCCTGCACGCCCATGACGCCGTAGCCGAAAGCCGTTTCAACTGGGAGATCGCATGATTGCTTGCCACGCTTTGCGCTGGGGCGCACCGGGACAGCCACTCACCCCGGCACTCGACCTAGAACTGCCGAGGGGCAGCCTGACCGCGATCATCGGTGCGAATGGCTCTGGGAAAAGCAGCCTGCTGAAGGTCATCGCCGGCTTGCAAAAGCCGTTGGCCGGAAAGGTGCGACTGAGTGTTCCACTCAAGGGCGGTGTGTCGTTCCTGCCTCAGCAACAACACCTGGACAGGCAATTTCCGATCAGCCTTCAGTCATTGGTCGCCGCCGGTTTCTGGGGCAACAAACAATCAGCCGAAATCCGCAGACAACGATTGGCAACTATCTTCGAAAACTGGTGCCTGAGTGGTCTGGAAGATCGCCCCTTGCAAGCCCTCTCCGGTGGCGAATTGCAACGTGCCCTGCTCGCTCGCTTGAGCCTGACCGACGCGCCCTTGCTGTTGCTCGATGAACCCCATGCGGCCCTCGATGAGCTCGGCCAGGCATTGCTCTGGAAACACATACACGAGTGGCAGTTCGAAGGCCGGACGCTGGTGGTCGTGTGCCATGACCTCGCCGCTGTCCGCGAGCACATCCCGCACACATTGCTGATCAAACACAGCGGTTGTGTATTCGGACCAAGTGCCGAACTAATCCACCAACCACCTCAATCGCAGGTGGCCTGATGATCGCGTCTGCGCATCTCTGGCAACCCTTCCACGAATTCGCCTTCATGCGTCGCGCACTGCTCGGTGGACTGTTCCTGGCGTGCAGCACGGCGCCATTGGGCGTGTTTCTGATCCTGCGGCGCATGAGCCTGATCGGCGATGCCGTCGCCCACGGCATCCTTCCCGGGGCGGCGCTGGGCTTCTGGTTTGCCGGGTTGAGCCTCCCGGCGTTGACCCTCGGCGGCCTCGGCGCCGGTCTGAGTATGGCGGGCTTCGCCGCCTGGATTACGCGACGCACCGGCCTGCGGGAGGACACCAGTCTCGCGGCGATTTACCCGATCTCCCTGGCCAGTGGCGTACTGATTCTCGGCATCGCCGGCAAACGCCTGGACCTGCTGCACCTGCTGTTTGGCTCGGCGCTGGCGGTGGACGGCCCCACCTTGACCGGTATGCTTTGGGTCTCGGGCCTGAGCCTGATGGCCATGGCCCTGATCTACAGACCACTGCTGCTCGACACCCTCGACCCGCTCTTTTTGCAAACCGTCAGCCGTCTCGGCCCACTGGCCCACGGCGTATTCCTGACGTTAGTGGTGTTGAATCTGGTCATCGGTTTCCAGGCGATCGGCGCGTTGATGGTTGTCGGCCTGATGATGTTGCCTGCCGCCGCGGCGCGATTCTGGAGTCGCCGCTTGCCGGTGCTGATCGTCATTGCAGCCGTGCTTGGCAGCCTCTCCGTGTGGCTCGGTTTATTGATCTCGTTCTATTTCTCGCTGCCCAGTGGCCCGGCAATCGTGCTGGTGGCCGGCGCTGGCTATCTGTTGTCCGTGGTGTTCGGGCCGGTGCACGGCTTGCTGCGCCGCCCGCCTTTGCTCACATCCCGATGAGGAGTTACCCGATGCGCGCTGTACTCGTGCTGATCAGTTTGCTGGTGTCGATGTCGTTGTCTGCCGCCGAAAAACTTCAGGTGGTGACCAGCTTCAGCATCCTTGCCGACATGACCCGGCAGGTTGGCAAGGAGCATATCCAGCTCACCAACATGGTCGGTCCGGACGCGGATGCCCACACGTATGAGCCGACCCCGGACGACGCCAAGGCGCTGCTAAAAGCCAGGCTCATCATCAAGAACGGCCTGGGTTTCGAACCCTGGCTGGATCGCCTGGTGACGAGTACCGAGACCCGGGCACCGGTCATCAGCGCAAGCCACGGTGTCATACCGCGCAGCCTGGATGAAGACGGCGAAACCGTTCCCGACCCGCATGCCTGGCATAACCTGGCGAACACCGAGCTGTACATCGCTAACATCACCAAGGCGCTTATCGCAGCTGACCCGGCCAACACCGCCGACTATGAGCGCAACAGCCAGGCGTACCTGAAACAGGTCTACGCCCTGCTCGCCGAAGCCAAGGCCAAACTCGGCTCGCTGCCACCGGGCAACCGCAAGATCGTGACGTCCCATGACGCCTTCGGTTACCTCGGCCAAGCCTATGGCATCGAGTTCATGGCGCCTCAAGGCCTGTCCACCGAACGCGAACCTTCAGCCGCGGAAGTGGCCGCCCTGATCACCCAGATTCGACAGGCCAAGATCAAGGCAGTGTTTATGGAGAACATCAAGGACGCCCGCCTGCTCAAGCAGATCGCCGATGAAAGCGGCGCGCAGATCGGCGGCACCTTGTACTCCGATGCCTTGGCGGCGAGCGGTCCGGCCAGCACCTTCACCGGGTTGTTCGAGTACAACCTGAACACCCTGCACAACGCGTTGAGCAAGCCATGATCCGCAAGAATCCTTCCGGAGATTTACCGCTGATTGCCGAGTCGGCTTACGTCGACAAGACGGCAATCATTTGCGGCAAAGTGGTGATCGGCGAGAACGTGTTCGTCGGGCCCTACGCCGTGATCCGCGCTGACGAGGTCGACGAGTCGGGCGACATGCAGCCGATCACCATCGGCGCCAACTCGAACATCCAGGACGGCGTAGTGATCCACTCCAAATCCGGCGCGGCGGTAACCATTGGCGAGTTCAGTTCCATCGCCCACCGCTCGATCGTGCATGGCCCCTGCACCGTGGGCAATCGGGTGTTCATCGGCTTCAACAGCGTGCTGTTCAACTGCGTGGTCGGTGACGGTTGCGTGGTACGGCACAACTCGGTGGTCGACGGGCGTGACCTGCCTGACGCCTTCTACGTGCCTTCCACCACGCGGATCGGCCCCAACACCGACCTCTCGCACTTCCCGCCGGTGAGCGTCAGTGCTTCGGAGTTTTCCGAAGACGTGGCGCGCACCAACGTCGACCTGGTGCGCGGCTACAAAGCCCTGCAAAACGAGTTCTGACCATGAGCAGCATGCTGATTCGCAATCCCCGACTGGTGAACGCGTCGATACAAATTGCCTGGCACGACAAAGGTCTTAATGACAGCGGCCAGGAATTAGCACTAGCTTTATGCGATAACGCTCGTTAGAAGCACCTGAGTACGCCGACCATGATCCAGATCACTCTGTCCGATGGTTCATTGCGTGAGTACGACCAACCGCTGTCCGTGCACGAGTTGGCCGCCAGCATCGGCCCCGAACTGGCCAGCGCGGCCGTAGCGGGCCGGGTCGATGGTGTACTGGTGGACTGCGAATACATGATCGAGGCGGATGCCCGGGTCAGCATTGTCACCCCCCGCGAGCCGGACGGATTGGAGATCCTGCGCCGCTCCTGTGCCTTGATGCTGGCCATGGCGGTCAAGCAACTCCACCCGCATGCGCAAATGCGCGCGGGCAGGGAGTTGGGCGATGGCTTCTTTTACGAGTTTGTCGTCGAGCGACCGCTGACTCCGGCAGACCTACCCCTCATCGAAGCGCGCATGCAGTCACTGGCAGCGACCAATCACTCGATCCGCCGTCGGCCACCGCGCGAGGAGGTGTCGATGTACCGTCTGGGGGACACCGAATACCAGAGCCATGGCCCGCACGTCCCCACCACCAAAGTCTTGCAGGCGTTCGCCCTCGATCACATCAGCGGCACGTTGCAACAAAGGATCTACGGCACATGCTGGTCCAGCCATCAGGAACTGCAGCACTGGAGCCTTCCACCCCATGTGGTCGTCGTCAGCATGGATGACCGCCAGGCGACTTATGCACAGGCGGTGACCGAATCCTTGCGCCAAAGGGGTGTGCGTGCAAGGGCCGACCTGCGCAATGAAAAAGTCCGCTTCAAGATTCGCCAGCACAGCCGGACCGTGCCGTACCTGGTGGTGGTCGGCGAAAAAGAACAGGCCGGGGGGTTTGTCAGTGTGCGCAGCCGCACGGGGGAGGATTTTGGCCGGATGGCTGTCGAGGTGGCGTGTGAGTGGTTGAGCCGGCCTGGGATTTAGGGAGGCTGGATGGACGCCTTCGTCGGAACGCCGCCCGGAGCAGGCTCGCTCCCACATTGATTTCGTGAACACCACAGATCAAATGTGGGAGCGAGCCTGCTCCGGGCGGCGTTCCGACGAAGCTTTTAAGCTCTCGGCTTCACCGTGCCGCAATCCTGCCCCAACCAGACGGCGCGGGATTCGAGGCTGCCTTTCTGCTGAATGCCGGTAGCGTTGAACGTCCCGTTAACCTTGGTGGTGAATTCACGGTCGCTGAGGAATGTCGCTACTCCGGCGCCCTGGGCTCTCGGGCAGCTGAAGCGGAATTTCCACTGGTTGCCTGAGCGGTCGGTGATTTCCTGCTTGCAGCCCGACTGCGGATCGGTCAGCGGAATGTTATCGGTCTTGACCTGCTCCGGCGTCAGGCACGCCCGGACCCCTTTGCCCCCCATGGTGATCCCCTGTTTTTCCAGCTGTGCACGCTGCTCAGGGGTCATCTGGCTCTGGATCTGACCGAGGATCAACTGCAGGTCCGGCATATTCTGCTCATCGACCTTCATGTTGCTCGTGGTCAGCTCCCACAATCCTGGTTGCAGCATTTGCGCGTGAGCCGCCACAGGAAGCGCCAGCCCAAGTGCCATGGCCAAACCCAGCAGACGAACGTTCATCGAGTAACTCCTGATCAGTAGTGGCCGTTAGACGTCAGCCGCAGGCTTCGGTTCATGGGCCAATTAATTAGCGACATTCTGCACGGAACATGGTCTGTTAAGCACTGAATCTTCAGGAGCAAGGCAGCCCCCATGGATTACTTCGGACCGCATATTTTCGGTTACACCATCGCCCTGTTGCACTCACTGGGCATGATCGCGGCCATCCACGCCGTGTTGACCGTCCGCACAGCCCAGGGGTCGATCGCCTGGGCCCTGTCGCTGTTTTTCATCCCTTACCTAACGCTGATCCCGTACCTGGTGTTTGGCCGCAGCACCTTCGACGGCTATATCAAGGCCCGGCGGCAGGCCAACGAGCAAATGCGCAAGGCCATCTCCGAACTCAATTGGCGGCCCTGGGTGGAAGAAGCACTCACCGCCCGCGCTTCCTCGGCGTACGCCTCACTCAGAGCGATGCCGAAGCTGGGAAACATGCCGTGCCTGGCCAATAACGAGACGCGGCTGTTGATCAACGGTCAGCCGACGTTCGAGGCCATTTTCGAGGCCATCAGCCAGGCGAAAGCAGCCGTTTTGATCCAGTTTTTCATCGTTCACGACGACCGCCTCGGCCAGCGCCTGCAAACCCTGCTATTGAAGAAAGCCGCCGAGGGCGTGGCGATTTACCTGTTGTATGACCGGATCGGCAGCCACTCGCTGCCCCATAGCTACGTGCAGGCCTTGCGTGATGGCGGAGTCGAGGTCAAAGCCTTCGCCACCCGCAGTGGCTGGCTCAATCGCTTTCAGGTGAATTTTCGCAACCACCGCAAGATCGTAGTGGTGGACGGCATTCTTGGTTTTGTCGGCGGGCATAACGTCGGTGACGAGTACATGGGCGAGAAACCGCCCCTGGCCCCATGGCGCGATACCCACGTGCAAGTGCGCGGGCCGGTGGTGGCGTGCATGCAGGAGTCTTTCGCCGAAGACTGGTTCTGGGTGGCTCGTGCACTGCCGCCGCTGATCCTGCCCGAGGTTTATCCGGAAGACGGCGTGCTCTGCCAGTTGCTCGCCAGCGGGCCGGCCGATGCCTACGAAACCTGTTCATTGTTTTTTGTCGAGGCCATCCACGCGGCGACCGAGCGGGTCTGGATTACCAGCCCGTATTTCATCCCCGACGAAGCCGTATTCGCGGCATTGCGTCTGGCAGTGCTGCGCGGTGTGGATGTGCGTCTGCTGTTGCCGTCGCGGCCGGACCATCGAATCGTCTACGCCGCCTCCAGCCTCTACGCCTTCGAATCGGTGCGCGCGGGTGTGCGGGTATTCCGTTACGAACCCGGGTTCCTGCATCAGAAAGTGGTGTTGATCGACAGCGAAATCAGCGCCATCGGCAGTGCCAACATGGACAACCGTTCGTTCCGGCTGAATTTCGAAGTGATGTTGCTGACAGTCGACCGCGCATTTGCCGCTGAGGTGGAACAGATGCTCAACGATGACTTTGCCAACGCCCACGAAATCGCCAAAGAAGAAGGCCGGGAGACCCGCCGCGTTCAACAGCTCGGCATGCGGGTCGCCCGGCTGATTTCACCGATTCTTTAAAGGTAGATATCGTCCCGGGTCCATGGCAGTTCATGACTGCCATCGGCGTGGGCCTTCACGGCGAGAATCTGGTGCAGGTTGATCCAGCCGCGGGCGAACGCGTAGGCACAACCGGCCAGGTACAGCCGCCAGATGCGCAGGGCTTGTTCCGGTACCAGTTTGGAAGCCGCTTCGAGATTGTCTTCGAGGCGTTCGCTCCAGTGATCGAGCGTGCGGGCGTAGTGCAGGCGCAAGCTTTCGACGTCGACGATTTCCAGCCCGGCCTCACTGATCTCCGCAGAAATCATCGACAGGTGCGGCAGTTCGCCGTTGGGGAACACATATTTCCCGATGAAGTCACCGGCACCGCGCCCCACCGGACGGCCATCGGTGTATTTGGCGGTGATCCCGTGGTTCATCACCAGGCCGCCCTCTTTCACCGCACCGAACAGAATCTTGCAGTACTCCGCCAGATTTTCGTGGCCAACATGTTCGAACATGCCGACGCTGACCACCTTGTCGAAACGGCCATCTTGCGGAAGATCGCGATAGTCGAGCAGTTGCAGTTCGACCAGGTCCTCCAGGCCCTCCGCTTTTACGCGCTCCCGGGCCAAGGCCAACTGCTCCTTGCTGAGGGTGATACCGAACACTTTCGCGCCAAATTCCCGCGCCGCAAAACGCGCCAATCCACCCCACCCGCACCCCACATCCAGCAGGTACTCGCCGGGCTGCAGGCGCAACTTGCGGCACAAATGACGGAACTTGGCTTGCTGGGCCTGCTCAAGGCTTTCGCTGCCGGTCTCGAAGTAAGCGCAGGAATACGCCATGTCGCTGTCGAGCCACAGTTGATAGAACGCGTTGGAAAGGTCGTAGTGGTAGGAAATTGCCTTGGCGTCTGTATCTTTGTCGTGAACGCTACGAACAGGCTGATTGTCGTCGTCTTCATTGAGCAACGCCTGGCTCCACTCATCGCAGACGCGGATCACGTCGCTGATGGAGCCTTCGAGCTCAAGTTTGCCTTCGACAAAGGCAGCACCGAGGGCATCCAGGCTTGGATGGGTAAACTGGGAGACCATTTGCGGGTCCTTGACCACAATCGTGACGCTGGGCGTCGGCCCCAGATTGAATTCATGGCCGTCCCAGAGTCTCAGGCGAAGCGGTAACTGCAGATTCTGTAAGGCCGGTGGAAGTTGCGCGAGCATGGATAATCCCCCTTGTTTCAGACGCCTGATCAGAGGGTAGACCATCTTTGAAAAATAGCTGGCTATCGAATTAATAGCCATTTTCAATGATTCACGACGCCTACACCTGCCGCCGCGAACGCACAAAATGATGTGCCCTCACTTTCAATGACTACACACCACGCCCACAGTTCTAAAAATTTGAAAACTGGTAATCACCCGGTTTAGAGCATTCGCCTTCAGACTTCATCCTTGAGTTTGAGCAATGGCTCCTGAAACCGCAGCAATCGACCGGCATTACCCAGGACCAGCAAGGTGCTCAGGTTATGCAACAACGCCGCAATCATCGCCCCGGCAGCGCCGAGCCAGCCGAACGCGGCGAAGGCCACAATGGCCAGGGTCCAGCCCAGCCCGATGATCACATTGACCTGCAATGTCTGGCGGCACTGGCGACTCAGGCGAACACAGGTGCCGAGGCGACGCAGGTCACTACCGATCAGCACGATGTCGGCCGATGCCAGGGCGATGTCTGCACCGCCGGCGCCCATGGCTACCCCGACCACACCCGCCTTGAGGGCCAGTGAATCATTGATGCCATCGCCGACCACCATCGGCCGGAAGCCGCTGTCGATTTCCTTGAGCACGCGGTTGAGTTTGTCTTCGGGCAGGGCTTGCGCTTCGACGTCACTGATCCCGACATCCCGGGCGAGCGTCTGTGCGACGCTGTGTCGATCGCCGGTGAGCAACAACTGGCGACCCAGACCCAGTTCACGCAACTCACCCAGGGCAAACTGCGCCTCGGGTTTGACGCTGTCGGCCAGCAACAGCCAGGCAAGAAACTCCCCGTTGAGCGCCAGCCCGGCAATCGGACCATCGTGATCGGGAACCGCCGTTGTACTGATGCCCAGTTGCGCAAACAACTCCGGCCGGCCCAGCGCCGCTTCGCCCTGCCCGGTCATCGCCACCACGCCAAGGCCCTGGCGTTCATGAATGTCGGTCAGCAGCAGAAAATGTTCCTGGGCCACCAACCCCACCAGGGCGCGGCTGACCGGATGGCTGCTGGCCGAGCCGAGGCTCGCCGCCAGCGTCAGGACATGGCTGCGATCCTCCAGCGGGCTGTCGATGGATTGCAGGCGCAATGTGCCGAAGGTCAGCGTCCCGGTCTTGTCGACCACCAGCGAGGTCAGGTCCGCCAACTCTTCAAGGAATGCGGAACTGCGGATCAGGATCCCGTGACGTGCCGCCACCGCCACTCCGGCAATCGCCGTGGCCGGTGCCGACAACACCAGTGCACAAGGACAGGCCGCCACCAACACCGCGAGCATCGCCTGGGCGTTGTTGGTGATGAACCAGGTCACGGCCGCCAGCAGCAACACCAGCACCATGTAGCTGCCGGCGTAACGCTCCAGCAAGCGGGTAATGGGCGGCTTCGAACGCTCGGCGTTTTGCATCAGGGCAATCACTTTGCCGAGGGTCGACTCATGGCCGGTGCGGGTCACTTCGATTCGCAAGAGACCATCGAGGTTGATCGCGCCACCGAACACCGACATTCCGACACCGGCCTCCATCGGTACCGATTCGCCGGTAATGGAGGCGGTGTCCAGACTGGCCTGGCCGGACAACACCCGGCCATCCGCCGGTACCCGGTCCCCGGCGCGCACCTCGACCCGATCGCCGGCCTTGAGCGTGCCGTTGTCGACTTCGATGATAGAGCCGTCCGCCTGAATCTTTCGCGCGTGGCTGCGGGTCAGTTTGCCGAGGGCGTGAATCGCCTCCTGGGAACCGATCACGCTGCGCTCCTCCAGCACGTGACCGAAGATCATGATGATCGGCAACAGGGCCGCCGTCAGCAGATCCCCGGTGGCCCAGGCACCCAGCATGGCCAAGGCAATCAATTGATCAGTGATGCCGTGCAGGCTTGGATAACGCAGGCTGTACCAGGCCGAACGCATGACCGGTACAGCAACCAGCAACGAAGCAAACCCCAGCAGCAACTGACTGACACCGGTCTGCTCCGGCGCCAGCCAACGCCAGATCAGGCCCAGCGCCAGCAGGCCCAATGCGAGCATGGCCAGGGTCAACTGGCGCGCGGCGCGGCGCTGTTCAGCCGAAGACAACAGGCTCGGTACAGCGGCGGTTTGAGCGGTCATTGTGCAGCTCCCTGAATGATCAGGCGGGAATCGTCTTTGGGATCGACCGTGGTGACCGAACCGGCCTGGCCGAGAATTTTCGGCATGCGCTCGCGATAAATGCGCAGCAACATCTGCGGGTCGACACCTTGCTGCCGGGCCTTGGCCAGACTCAACACAGTCGCAGTATCGGCAGACGCTTTGGCCAGCCGTTCACTCGCCTGGGCATGGGCCACTTGCAGCGTACGGTCGGCTTGTTCGTTGGCGGTTTGCGTCAACTTCTCGGCTTCGGTGCGTGCATTGGCGACGGCCTTGTCGGCTTGCTGGCTGGCGGTCAGTACCGCGTTGAAAGCGTTCACCGCAGGGCTTGGCAAACTCGATTGCACATCGACCCGTGCCACTTCGATGCCCAAGCCTTGCCCTGTTGCAGTGAGTTCGGCCAGCCGTTGATTGATGCCCTGCACCAGATCACCGCGCAAGCGCTCGCGTCGCTCCGCCGCCTGGCTATCGGCACCGATCAGCTCCGGACGAGCGACCAGAATGGTGTCCAGATCCCGTGCGGCCGTGAGCGCTAGCGCGCTGCGGGTCACCAGCCGATCCAGAGCCGGCAACACATGTTCGCCCTGAAGCACAAACGCATAGGGCTCGGTGACCTTGTAGAAAACCCGCACATCGAGTTGCACCACGCCGGCGTCACCCGTTAACAGATAGCCGGAGCCTGCGAGAGCATCGCTGATGGGCGTGGCAAAACTGGCCACGCGATCAGCCTGAGTCGCGGCATCACTGCGCAACAGGCTTTCCACTCGACGCTCGATCACCCGATCCGCCGCCGGCAACAAAATCACCTGCTCGAAGGGTTGCGGCCAAGCCAGAAGCAGCCCTGCATTCTGAATACGATCCAGCGCGCCGAAATGCAAAACCACGGCGCGATTTTGTGGATCGATCTGCCGCACATTGGAAAACGCCCACGCCAATGCCGCCAATACCGTCACTGCATACAGCGCAATAAACGCCAGTCGCCCGGCCTGAATCCAGGGGCTGCTCAACTCATTTGTTCCACGTGGAACCAAACTCATGGCTGCGATCCGGACTTGTTGTCGAGGCTCGGCGGACCGTCGACCAACACCCGAAACGGTGCGGCATCGGTGCGCAGAATCAGCTTGGTGCCCGGGGTCACCACAGTGCCCAAGGTGTCGAGCGAACGCAGTAAGTTGTAAAGCTGCGGCGACTCCGCATAGGCGCGACCATAAATCTGCGCCGCTTCGACGCGCGATTGCGCTTCGATATCTGCCGCTTTCACTGTGGCATCAGCCTGCACAATTCGCGCATCACGTTCGGCGGCAGAACGAATTTGTGCGGCTTCACGCTTGCCGATAGCCGTGCGTTCAGTGGCGATGGTTTCACGCTCGGCGCGCATCCGGTCCACGGTCGCGGTGAGCGTTACCGAAGGCAGCGTCAATCGTTCAATACCGACCTGCAACACGCGCACGCCATAAGTGGTGAGTAACTGCTGATCGATTTGCTTGCGCAGTTGCGCTTCGAAATCGGCGATGCGGACCTGGCTGGCATCGGTATTGACCAGGTTCGCCAGATCAAAACTGCTGGCGGTGGTCTCCAGTGCGGAGCCGACAAAGGTACGAATCTGCCGCGCAGCCTCATCAGGCTGGTTCTGCACCGCACGCATGAAGCGTTGCACATTGTCCGGATCGCCCTGCACCTGCCACGCCACATAGGCCTGGACGATGATGCGCAAACCGTCCCGGGTGCCGACATCCTGCAAACCGCTGGACGTGGTGCGCAGCCGCAGATCCACCGGGATCGCCGCCTCGAACGGTGCCGGCCAGCGCCAGCCCAGCCCCGGCTCCAGCAAGACCCGTGAAGGGTTGCCGAAGCGCGTGATCACCGTGGCCTCCCCCGAACGCACCTGCACCAGGCTCGCGGCGGCGACTGCAAACGCCACCAGCAATGCGGCCCAGCCCATGCGGCGCCACGGGAATGGACCGGCCTCCTGCGGATCGCCGTGGTGATGATGGTGATGGCCGTGGTGATGATGCCCGCCATGGCCGTGATCGTGGCCGCTGTGGTCATCGTGATCGTGCGTCTGGGACTGGCTCAATTGGCGGCTCCTGGCTGAGCGGTTTTACGCGACGGCGCGGGATCAACCGGCAGCGTGAAAGTACGGAGGTCGATGGTCGGCGCATTGCTGCTGCCACCCAGACGATGATCGAGCACCAGCAATCTGGCGTTGGCCAAACCCTGGGACAACTGACTGAAATACTGCTCCAGCACGAAGGCTTTGCCAGCGCTGGCATAGGCTTTCTGCTCGGCGTTGAATTTCAGGTCCGCGGCCTGGGCGCCAGCATTGATTTCACGGGCGCTGGCCGTCGCCTGATCGCGGGCGATGCTGGCCTGCAACTGCGCCTGGTTAGTGGCTTCGGCGGCGGCACCGCGTTCACGGGCAATCAAGGCTTGCGCCCCAATCTGCGCCGCTTGCACGCCGTGATAAGCATTGGCGGCACCGGCCGGCGGGTGAATCGCCTCGACCACCGTGGCGAGAATTTCCACGCCGCTGTCGAGTTTTTTCAGGTCCGCCTGGACGGCGCGGCCGATTTCTTCCGCCAGCCCTACCCTGTCCTGACCCAGTAAACCGTCGAGGGTGCGTGAGGCAAAATCGTGGACCAGGATTCGGCTGGCCGTGCTGCGAATCAACATCGGCACATCGGCACTGTTATAGGTCGCGGCCAATGCCGCCTCATCGCTCAGACCGATGCGATAGACGAAGCGCACATCCATGTTGACGATCTGAAAGCTCTGCCTGTCGGCTCGGCTGCTGGCGATCACCTGGGATTTGTCGTTCACATGGCTGGCGTCCCACAGGCGATTGGCAATTGCCGGGGCCGGGCCTTCGGCAGGGTCGACCTGGGCAGGGGTCGTGGTTTCGCCAACACTGGTGGCCAACTCGTGAACCACACCATTCTCGACGCTCAACACCCGGCCCAATGGCCAAGGCAGGCCTAGATGCAAACCCGGGCCAAACACCTCCACCGGCTTGCCGAATCGTTCATAAATGCCACGCCCTTGCAGCGCAATTTCGTGAATGCCCGTCAGCGACCAACCAACCAGCATAACCACGCCCAAAACCGGCAGTAACGCCCGACGCATGTACGTGAAGGCCCAGATCTGCCGCAGATCTATACCGAAGCGGTTGTGTAATTCGTGCTGCAACGCCAGCAATGGCTGTGGTGGCCAGCGCAGCATGTCGGCGACAAAGCTGCGCGCCAGTAACTCAGGCTCAAGGCGTTCGCGGTGCGGACTGAACAATGACAACACCGCACGCAGCAACAGCTCTGCCGCCACCAGCCCCGGCAACAGTCCGGACAACACCGCCAGGCGTACGGGCCATACCGAGGTTTCATCGGCAAACAACAGACAAAACGCAGCGAGTAACAGGCTGATGATGGGCACACGCGTCAATTGCGCCAACGCCGCGGCTTCAGGCCATTGGGCGGTGTTTTCCTGCGCCAGATGACGCTCCATCACCAACAGGCCGAAGGCCAACAGCAATGAGCACGCCGCCCCGACAGTGGCCGCCAGCCCCAGCCCTGCCGGGGGCAACGTAAGGTCCCAGGCCTGTTCGACGCCCAATACTGCCAACAATGCCCAACCGCCAAGCCACAGCGTCGGCGCGCCAATTTGCCCGAGCAGGTTTTGCGATTTCCAACTGATCCGGTCCAGCAAACGTTCATACCAGCCCAAAGGCTCGGCAGACTCGTCGACAACGACCACCGGCGCCACGGGATTCATGGCGCGGGCACGCCATTGGGCGACCCACCCGGCCGATTGCAAGCCCGCCATTAGCACCACAAACGCTGTACTCAGATTCAGCAACAACGCTGGCCACAACGTTTTCGAGGCGAACAGCCCGGCAAAAAAAGCCAGCAACACACCCAGGGTGGCGAGTACGCCCGCGCCGATGGCGAACTGGCGCAAACGCCGCCCTTGAATGAACGCCTGCTGAAAACGGGGCAACCCGGCCAGCGGCGTTTCATCAACATCGAGATCGACTTGCATACCACCCCAGAGCGTCTTCGCTAACAGGACAATTCGTTACGATATAACGAAAATAGTGAAATTTCCGTATTCAAGCGCGCTATCTAAAGATGCCCAACCTGTCGCTAACCTGAAGCCTTGACCGAAATGCTGCGGCGCGCACATATTACGTTCGTAATTTTATCCAGGAACTACTTTTACCCATCCCTTCCCTTTTCGATCCAGGAGTACATCCATGAGCACTTATGACGTCGTGATACTCGGCGGTGGCCCCGGCGGTTACAACGCGGCGATCCGCGCCGGACAACTGGGTCTGAAGGCGGCCTGCGTGGAAGGGCGCGCCACACTCGGCGGAACCTGCCTGAATGTCGGCTGCATGCCATCCAAGGCATTGCTGCATGCCTCCGAACTGTACGACGCGGCCATGGGCGCGGAATTCGCCAACCTGGGGATCGACGTCAAGCCCAGCCTCAACCTCGCCCAGATGATGAAGCAAAAGGATGAAAGCGTTACCGGGCTGACCAAGGGCATCGAGTTTCTTTTCCGCAAGAACAAAGTCGACTGGATCAAGGGCTGGGGCCACATCGACGGACCGGGCAAAGTCACGGTGACCGACAGCGCCGGCGGCAAGACCGAACTGAGCGCCAGGGACATCATCATCGCCACCGGTTCCGAACCCACTCCCCTGCCCGGCGTGGACATCGATAACAAGCGCATCCTCGACTCCACCGGCGCCCTGGCGCTGACCGAGGTGCCCAAGCATCTGGTGGTGATCGGCGCCGGCGTGATCGGCCTGGAGCTGGGCTCGGTATGGCGACGCCTGGGGGCACAGGTAACGGTAGTCGAGTTCCTTGACCGGATCTGCCCCGGTGTGGACATCGAAGCCGGCAAAACCCTGCAACGCTCCCTGAGCAAGCAAGGCTTGAGTTTCAAGCTGAGTTCGAAAGTGACCAGCGCCACCACCTCCGCCACCGGCGTACAGCTCAGCATCGAGCCTGCCGCAGGCGGCACTGCCGAGCTGCTGGAAGCGGATTATGTGTTGGTGGCCATCGGGCGCCGACCTTATACACAGGGCCTGGGCCTGGAGAACGTCGGCCTCGCCACGGACAAGCGCGGCATGCTTGCCAACAAAGGGCATCGCACCGAAGCCGCCGGGGTCTGGGTGATTGGTGACGTGACCTCCGGCCCCATGCTCGCGCACAAGGCCGAGGACGAAGCCATGGCCTGCGTCGAACAGATCGTCGGCAAGGCTGGCGAGGTCAACTACAACCTGATTCCCAGCGTGGTCTACACCCGGCCGGAACTGGCCAGCGTCGGCAAGACCGAGGAGCAGCTCAAGGCCGAAGGCCGTGGGTATAAGGTGGGCAAGTTTCCCTTCACCGCCAACAGCCGGGCGAAGATCAACCACGAGACCGAAGGCTTCGCCAAGGTGCTGGCCGATGAACGCACGGACGAAATCCTCGGCGTGCATCTGGTCGGCCCGAGTGTCAGTGAAATGATTGGCGAGTACTGCGTGGCCATGGAATTCAGCGCCTCGGCCGAAGACATCGCCTTGACCTGCCACCCACACCCGACCCGTTCCGAGGCGTTGCGCCAGGCGGCGATGAATGTGGAGGGAATGGCGACGCAGATGTAAGACTTGAAGCGTTGCAGTGACTGATCTATTGCATTCGCGGGCAGGCTCGCTCCCACAGGTACAGCGCAATCCTTGTGGGAGCGAGCCTGCTCGCGATGGCGGTACATGCGGTTTAGAGCGGCAAATGCTCCAGCGGCAATGCCCCCGGCGCCTTCACCGTGTGAATCGCAAAGTTGCTGCGGATGTCGCTCACACCCGGCAGCTTCAACAAACGCCCGGTGAGAAACCGGTCATAGGCACGCAAATCCGGCACCACCACCTGCAGCAGAAAGTCCGACTCCCCTGACACCAGGAACGCCGAAATCACCTCGGGCAATGCCGTCACCGCCAGGCGAAAGGCTTCGGCCTGTTCGTCGTTATGGCGCTCGACCTTGACCCCGACAAACACCGTCAGCCCCAACCCCACTTCGTCGCGATCCAGATTGGCCTGATAGCCGCGAATCACCCCCGCCTCTTCAAGCATCCGCACCCGGCGCAAACAAGGCGATGCCGACAGGCCGATCTCGTCTGCCAGTTGCACATTGCTCAGGCGGCCGTCCCGTTGCAGTGCGGCGAGAATCTTGCGGTCGTAGGCGTCGAGTTTCATGGCTTGGCAGATCCTGATGGTTCATGCGAAAGAAAGTGGCAGATTATGCCAATACAGCCCCCGATAGAAGCTGACAACGCAAGCACCTGCCCTGCCCTCCGGCCCTAGACTGGCACTACCGAATCGACAACGAATGGGGTGCAACGTGGACGGACTCTGGATGTTTTTCATGGCGCTGGCGGTGGTCTATCTGTTGCCAGGGCCTGACATGATCCTGCTGTTGCAGACAGGTGCCCGCCAGGGCAAAGGCGCCGCGCTGGCCACGGCCGTGGGGTTGGGCATCGCCCGGGGTTGTCATGTGGGATTGGCGGCGCTGGGGCTGGCGGCGCTGTTCAAGGCGGCGCCCTGGACCTTCGATGTGGTGCGCCTGGCAGGCGCCGCGTACCTGCTGTGGATCGGCATTCAGTGCCTGCGGACGACGATGCTGCCGAGCCTCGAAAGCGCCGACACATCCGGCGAAAAACCGCGCTGGAGCATAGCCATCCGGCGCGGATTGCTGACCAACCTGCTCAACCCCAAGGCACTGTTGTTCTGCTCGGTGCTGCTACCGCAATTCATCAACCCACAGGCCGGGCCGGTGCTCGGACAATTTGCGACCCTGGGCGTGGTGCTGGTTGGTGTCGGTCTGCTGTTCGACAGCGCTTACGCCCTGATCGGCGCGGCACTCGGCCGTTGGCTGCAACGCAGCCCTTCAGCCCAGCGCCTGCAACAATGGTTGTTCGGCAGCCTGTTGATCGGTTTCGCCGTGCGGCTGACCTTTGTGCAACAGGCTTGAACCTCACGGCGCCTTGCGGCGACGCTTGAACAGCACCAGCGCGGCTGCCGCGAACGCCAGTACGCTACCGACCTGCAACGGCGTCTTGTACGGGCGCAAGGTCGAACGCGCCGCGTCGGTGACTTGAGTCACGTAGCGCTTGTCGGCGTTCTCGAAGTCGGGGTACGGGCACTGGTGGCCGAAGTCGGCGGCCCATTCCACGTAAGGCCCTTCTTTGACATAACGCTGATAAATCGCACTTTGCTCCTCGAGGCTGCTGTTCCACCCCGAGGCCTCGCACAGCACCGCCGCAAACGCCTGACTGGTGTGAGGCAAGTTATCCGCCGCCCTGCTCGCCAGCGCCGTGGCCACGAAGCGATAGTGATAACGCTGATCGGGCTGGGCGGCGCTGGCCTGCTGACGCTTCACTTCGTCCTCGGCCATCAATGGACCGACCTTGAGTTCGGCGTTTTCAAGGCTGTAATTGCCGCCGAACGTGGCGTAATCCGGCGCCATTTCGTAGCCCAGGATATCCATGCCCCACTCCCGCGCCGTCCATGCGGCATTGAACAGTGCAGCGGCGCGACGGGTCGGCCACCAGGCTAAATCTGCCGCCTGGCGTTGCTCGCCGTACAACCTGGCCTTGTGCCGCAAGCCGTCATTATCGAAGTACGCCAGCGCTTGCTCGTAATGGCCTTCGCGCAACAAACGCCGCCCCAGCAGATTGCGCAGGCTCGCCGCTACTGGCAAGGGCACGTAGTTGTCGCGTTCCTGCTGGCTGAGCGGCGGCGGGGCCGGCACTTGTGTGTCGACGTAGTGCTTGAGTTCTTCGAGGGTCAACACGCGTTCGGCAACGGTGGCGGCGTCGAACCAGTAAATGTTTTTGCTGCGATACAGCTGATCGAAGGCTTGCAGATAATCCCCGCGCTGCAGGGCGAGGATTGCACTTTCACCCTCGACCCGGCATTTGGGCTGAAGCGTTTCGTAATCGTAGTCCGGAGTCCGTCGCTCACCCCAGGATTCATTATTCGGGAAGGCCTGGGCCGCTTTGGCATAGGCTGCGGCGGCTGCGTTTTTATCGCCGTCGCGCACCGCCAGTTTTGCCCGCAGCCACCAGGCCAACCCGCCATCGCCGGCATGCTCGAGGAACGCCTTGGCGCTGGCGTAATCGCCCTGTTGATAATTCATCGCCGCCAGGCGGTCGGCGTTTTCGAGGCTGCCGCGCGTGCTGCTTTGCAACAACTTGATCATTTTTTGTTCGTTGGCGGGTTGATCGCCAAACGACAAACCCAACCGGCTGATCAGTGATGCGGTCACCAACTGCTGCACGGGCTGGCCCTTGAGCAGCTCGGCCAGTTGATCATCCGGCAGCGCCAGCAGGTCCGCCATCAACACCTTCAGCGAGGTGTAGCCCACCGCCGAGCCGTGCAGATTTTGCGTGGCGTACAGCTCGATGGCACGGTTCCAGTCGCCAGCCGTGCGCACGACCCGGGCTTCTTCGCCGAGGCTGGCGACGCCCAGTTCCAGCGGATCGCTGAAGCCGTCGATGCTCAGTTGCCGGGTTTGCTCAAAGGCCTTTGCCGATTGTTCGAGCAGATCCGGTGCCGCACCGGCTTCGGCACTCATGGCGAACAACGCGCGCCCCAGCGAGTAAGCCGCCCAGGTGCTGCGCGAAGCCCGTTGCTCGGCGGGCAAGGCCAGCACTTTCTTGAAATACCCGGCAGCCGATGCATTATCACCCGCGCCAAATGCCACAGCGCCGGCCAGGTACCACCTGAGCTCGGGCGGCAGCTGCGCGCCTTCGGTTTCAACCTGATGAGCATCCGTCAGGCTGCGCAGGTGTTTCACCAGCACTTGTTGCTCAGCGGAAAGTCCCGCCTGCTCGGCCTGATCCCGTAGCGCTACCGCGTCAGCTTGATCGCTGTAGTCGGCACCAGCAGTAACGTTCTTCAAGCCGCTGATGGCGTGGCCGAGGCGGCTGATTTCAAAGCTGAAGTTGCCTTCGGGCAGTTCCGTCAGCGACTGGCCACGGTTATCCAGCAGGCGCATGGGGAAGTCCGGGCCGCAGGCCAGCGCCGAACCCAGCGGCAGGCTGAGGCTCAGGCAAAGCAAATGACGCGGCCAGTTACGGGTGAACATTCGAACCTCCTTGATCAATGTGTGCGCAGCGAGCCCAACCGATGGCACGCTGTCCGCCGGCCGGAATTCGGCCATCGCGCAGGCGGGTGAAGGTAAGCAGATCCGGTCGCTGTTGCAACGCGTAACCGGCCAAGGCATCGGCCCCTTCACAGCCGCTGACGGCGAGTGTCAGGCGTTCGGGCCAAGGGCTGTCGAGGTTGCCCTGGTTGCTGATACCGATGTCATAGAGACCATTGTCGGCCGAGAGTTGCAGCGTCAACTGACTGTCGAGGACATCAGCACGCGCCACGGCGCGCAAGGTGGTCAAGCTCCAGGCCCGGCGGTCGTTGGCCAATGGCAGGCGAAACCAGATCAGGCCCGCCAGATGCTCGGGTGGATCGGCACGCAGTTCGGTGCCGAGGGTGCGCAGTGAGTGCGGATCGGCGAGTAATTCCTGACGCAGGCCTTCGCGTTCCAGCGTCACTTCGCTTTCCACAACCGGTGCGCCGTCCGTCGACGGCAGCAACGCCACGCCATAAGCCGGCAGCGCCAGATAGAAAGGTTTTTTCGTGACGCGGCTCCAGGCCTTCGCCCATTGCCGGGCCTGATCGGCATCAAACAAGCCACGACGCGGATCGCTCACCGCGTGCACCTGCAACACGCTGCTGTCGACTGTGGATAACAACGCCGGCAGTTCGCGACTGTCGAGCCAGGACGGCAGCGCCGTGATGCTCAGCGGCAGCGAAATCGGCAATGCTTCACGCAGATGCGCGAGAAATTCGCGGTACGCCGGTAGCCGGGCATTACCGGCATCGTGGTCGATTTCTACGCCGGCGAGGTTTAACCCTTGCCCCTGCCAATCGCTGATCTCCTGGCGGATCTGTGCGGTGACTTCCTCCTGATCGAGTGCCTTGAGCTGCCCGTCCAGGCGCACCACCGCAATCACCGGCCGGCCATCGCGCCTGAGCAATACCGGGTCAATTCGGGCACGGCTCCAGCCAGCATTGGGGAAGGCCTGCAAGGCCAGCACCCGCAACGTTGAAAAGTCGGCACGGCTGTCCCTGAGCGCGGCGTCGTGGGCCGGCGTCCACTGCCGCTGCCAGACGTAGAGTTGCTGATCCAGTGGCGGTGCGTCGTGCCTTTCGCATCCGGCGGTCAGCACCAGCGCCAGCAGCAAGGCGATCGAGCGAGTGAAAAAAACCATTGAAACGCCTGTTCCTGAAATGCAGAAAGGGCCTCTGCGGCCCTTTTTCGTTCTGCCCACTACCCTACCCAGCCATCGACCAGCGGGCAATGTTCACGGGTAATCTTCCTTTAGATATCGAGCACCAGCGGTTGCGCTCCCTGCGCCGGGATCGCACAGCAAATCAGCACCTGTCCGTCATCCGGCACCTCCGCTGGCGGCAGTGGGTAATGCACCTGACCGCTGACCAGGCGCGTCTTGCAGGTTCCGCAGGAGCCGCCGCGACAGCTGAATTCCGGGCGCAGGCCACGGCTTTCCGCCAACTCCAGCAAACTGCCGCCCTCCGGCTGCCAGCGCGCTTCCTTGGCCGAACGCTGGAACACCACGGGCACCGACGTGGTAGCGGCAGGTGGTTGCTCGATGACCACCGCATCGGGGTCCGGGCGCCGGCGCAAGGTGGACGGGCCGAAGGTTTCGGCGTGAATCCGCGAGTCGCGAATGTCCAGCTCGCGCAGGCCGTCGTACAGCGCCTGGGTAAAACTTCCGGGGCCACAGACGACAAAGTCCGGCTGATCGTAGTCCTCGACTGTCAGCAGCTCCTTGAGCAGCGCGACGTCGATCCGTCCACTGAGGTCGAAGTCCGCGCCTTGCACCGCCTCGGCTTCCGGTTGGCTGAGCACACGTACCACCCGCACCGCGTCACCGGCGTCTTCGAGCAAGCGATCCAGTTCACGGCGGAACGGCTGGTCGGCCAGCGTGCGCGAACTCTGGATAAACCACGTCGGGCGGATACGGCGGGTGCGCAATCCCTGGTAAACCACCTCGCGCAGCATCGACAACAGCGGCGTGATGCCCACCCCGGCCGCCAGCAACACCAATGGCCGACGCTCATGGGGCGCCACGGTGAAATGCCCTTGCGGCGCCCGCGCCTCCACCAGGTCGCCGACCCGAATCCGCTCATGCAAATGGGTAGAGACCCGCCCGTCGCGCTTCACGCTGATGCGGAAAAAATCATCGGACGGAGCGCTCGATAAACTGTACGTGCGGATGTGCACTTCACCGTCAATGTTGAAGCGCAAGGGCAAATGCTGCCCGGCCTGGAAAAGCGGTAATCCGGCTCCGTCGGCGGGCTCCAGGTAAATCGAGCGAATGCTGTGGCTTTGTTCTTCAATGCGCGTCACCCGCAACGGCCGCCATTGATCGCCCAGGGCCTTGGCCTGCAAACGCGCCGCGGCCTGTTCCCAGGTGCCGGTGAGCAAACTGGTGGGTGATACGCCGTCGAAGCGCCAGCGTAACGTCAGGGCGGCGGGGCGACGTACAACTTGCTCGACCTCGATTGTCCACAGGCGCTCGGCTCCCTGAAACGCCTCGACCTGCGGGCCCTCGAGGATGATTTCGGTGCGCCCGCTGAGCTGCAGCACATCACCGGTATTGAAATCGATGAACAACAACCCGGCCCGGGGATTGAGCAACAGGTTGCCCAAGGTGTTGAAATGCAGGTTGCCGGCGAAGTCCGGAATGGTCAGGCGATTGCCTTCCACGTGTACGAAACCGGTCTGACCGCCACGGTGCGATACATCCACCGAGCGCTCGCCGTCGACCTCCACATAACTGGCAACGAAGAACGTGTCCGCCTCGGCGATCATGACCTTGGCCGCGCCATCCAGTTCGTTGAAATGTTGCGCGACTCGCGTCGAAGGGTCGGCCAGCGGCACCGAACGAAACTGGCGCAACTGAATGTACTGCGGGCAATTGCCGAAGGACTGATCCACCGTCACCGCGAAACCGCCGGTCGTCATGGCACGGACATGTCCATTGATGCGGTTGCGCCGGCGGGTATGCAACTCGATACCCAACAGGCCGATGGCCGCGCCGTCACTCAGCTGCGCGGGATCATCAAAGGCAGGCAGGCTGCTGAACTGCAACAAGCCAGGTGCTGGCGAGTGTGCGAATCCGGGCTGACCTTCAAGGATGCTGGCCCAGGGATGACCGTCGGCATCCACCGCTCCGTACAGCATGAACGGCAATTGCTGATAGAAGGTGCGGTGCTGGTCCGGCATCTCGCTGCGAATCACCTTACGACCGAAAGTCTCCATTCGTTCGGCAACGCCCACATGCGCCTGCAATTGTTTCTCGCCGGCATGCCAGGGTGAACGGTCCATACGGCTTCTCCCTTGCGCCACTGGCGCAGATCGGGGCGGCCCGGCAACACCGGGCCGCGAGCATCAGGCAGTTTTTTGCAGGCCGGCGACGGTACGCGGCATGCCGACAAAACCTGGCAAGGCTTCGACACGGGCCAGCCACGCGCGAATATTGGGGTACTCGTCCAGCGACACATTGCCCTCCGGCGCATGGGCGATGTAGCTGTAGGCGGCGACGTCGGCAATCGTCGGTTCAGTGCCGACCAGATACGCTGTATCGGCCAGTTCGTGATCGATCACTTTGAGCACGGTATGCGCGTAGGCAATCACTTCTTCAGCGTTGTAAGGTGCACCAAATACAGTGATCAATCTGGCCCGGGCCGGACCGAAGGCAATCGGGCCGGCAGCCACCGACAACCAGCGCTGGACGTTGGCCGCACCCACCGGATCAGCCGGCAGCCAACGGCCGTTGCCGTACTTTTGCGCCAGATACACCAGAATCGCGTTGGAGTCGGCCAATACCACACCCTCGTCATCAATCACCGGCACCTGACCGAATGCATTGAGCGCCAGGAACGCCGGTTGTTTGTGTTCGCCCTTGGCGAGGTCAACGAAGATCAATTCGGTCGGCAATTTCAGCAGGGACAGCATCAACTCGACACGATGCGCGTGGCCGGAACGTGGGAAGTTGTAGAGTTTGATCGCTTGCATGGTCGACACCTCGGGTCAGTGGTGCTGTTCAGGAAGGCCAGCGCCGGTGGGTCGTATCTTCCACTCCCAAGCAAAACAACAGAATCACCAGCAAATGCAATCCATTATTTCACTGGGTGAAATAACTCAACCCTCGAGCTCCGGATGCTCGCGCAGGGTCTTCACCGCGAAATCCACAAAACTGCGCACCCGGGCTGGGGCTTTGCGCCCGCCCTGATAGAGCACGTGGATGGGCAACGGCGGCAGTTCGAAGTCAGCCAGAACAATCTCCAGCTCACCGGCGGCCACCTTGCTCGCCACTTGATAAGACAGCACCCGCGTGAATCCCAACCCCAGACTGGCTGCCGTGATGGCCGCCTGATTCGCCGTCACCACCAGTCGCGCTTCAGCCCGGACACTCAGGGTTTCACCGTCTTCAATGAATGGCCAACTCCTGAGTTGGCCAATGGCCGATGTCGCAATGATCGGCGCCTGAGCCAGTTCCTGTGGATGCCTGGGCCGACCATGGCTTGCCAGAAACTGTGGCGAGGCGCAGATCACCCGCCGCACCTCGCCCACGCGAATCGCATGCTGATTGCTGTCTGGGAGTTCACCGATACGGATGGCCACATCGACGCCCTCCTCGACCACGCTCACCACCCGGTCCACCAGCAGCGCGTTGATACAGACCTCGGGAAACTGCGTCAGGTAACTCACCATCAGCGGTGTGACAAACAGCTCCCCGAACAAGACCGGTGCGGTGATGGTCAGTTGCCCACGAGGATGGATATGGCTGCCCGCTGCCGAGTCTTCGGCTTCCTGCACCTCGGCGAGAATTCTCCGACAGTCCTCCAGATATCGCTGACCGGCCTCACTCAAATACACGCTGCGCGTCGTACGCGTGAGCAATTGCGTGCCAATACGCTGCTCCAGTGCCGCCACCGCTCGGGTGACACTGGCCGCCGACAGACCCAAACGCCGCGCCGCCGCCGAAAAACCCAGTTCCTGGGCGACGGCAGCGAAGACCTGCATTTCCTGGAAGCGGTCCATGGGCTTGTCCTCATTTCAAATAGATAAATCGCAACCGAACGCCGGGATGTTAAGCGCAGGCGCTCAACAACATAGTTGGGTCCCCGACCATCAACTAAATCAACGGGCTACTGCACTCTAGCGCCTCCCCCGTAAAAACGAAGCGTGACACACACCTCAAAGAGCGGACCGGGGATTATTGATAATTAATGAGGGTTATTTTCTTGCGACGGATGCGACTGTTCGCAATGATCCGGCCCCGCCCGCTGAAGCGGCTAATGCCTGACCGGGAACGCCTTTGGCTCCACTCCCCACTCGCTTCCGGCATGGGTTCATCAGCGGACTATATCCACAGCGGCAGAATTCCAGCCTGCGTAATCAGGCGGAATATTCGACTGCTCCTATACTACAAGCCACCCTGTTACCTATTGAGTTTTAGTAGGTACCTCGTTGAATTTTCCCTACATGAAGTAAGGCGTTAGTTGTTAGCACCTGGACGACAGTCCATCGGCCCTGCTTTCAAGATTTACGGGTAGGGAAGAGTGAACTTCAACTGGCTGGCTAACCTGGTGACACCGCAAGGAGTTCGAAAATGTTGCGCACTAACATTTCCGCTAGAGCACTGTCCGGTGGTTTGCTCGATGTACTGATACGCGCCGGGCTGATTACGGTGCTGGTACTGTTCTGCTTCCAGATCTTCCACCCCTTCCTCAACCTGATGCTCTGGGCAATGATTCTGGCGATCACCCTGTATCCACTGCATGCGCTCATCAAGCGCAAGCTGGTCAACAAGGACGGTCGCGCCGCCACCCTGATCGTGCTGGTCGCCCTGGCTTTGCTGATGGTACCGATCTACCTGCTGGGCACCTCGATCAGTGAATCGATCCAGGGTACCCTGGCGGTGCTCAAGTCCGATACGCTGCAGATTCCGCTACCCAACGAAAAAATTGCGTCCCTGCCGCTTGTTGGCCAGCCGCTCTACGACTACTGGATGCAGGCCGCCACCAACATGAGCAGCGTGCTCATGAAGCTGATGCCCTATATCAAGTCCATCGGCCTGACCTTGCTGGGCAAAATGGCCGACGTTGGTGTGGGTTTTCTGTTGTTCATCGGCGCCCTGATCATTGCCGGCGTGTTCATGGCCTATGGCGAAAACGGCGAAAGAAGCGCCCTGGCCATCGCCTCGCGCCTTTCCGGCCCGGAGCGTGGCCCACGTATCACCGAGCTCTGCACCGCAACCATCCGCGCGGTGGCCCAGGGCGTGGTCGGCATCGCGTTCATTCAGATGTTGCTGGTTGGTGTGGGTTTCGTGCTCATGGGTGTCCCCGGTGCCGGCTTGCTGGCGATGGTTGCGCTGCTGATGGGGATCATGCAATTGCCGGTACTGCTGGTGACCCTTCCGGTGATCGCTTATGTCTTCGCCACCGAAGGGACGAGCCTGGCCACTGTTGTGTTTGGCATCTATAGCCTTATCGCCGGGATGGCCGACAACGTCCTCAAACCGTTGATGCTTGGCCGCGGCGTCGATGTCCCCATGCCGGTGATTCTGATTGGCGCCCTGGGCGGCATGGTCAGTGGCGGTTTCATTGGTTTGTTCATCGGCCCGGTGGCGCTGGCGGTGGGCTACCAACTGTTCTGGCAATGGGTCCAGGACCAACCGTCTGCCGAGCTACTGAACGAAACACCAGAGATCGAGGCGTTGAACGAGACACCGCACATCGAGGCCATGAACGATCAGCGTCCCCTCTGAAGAGGTTGCGCTTGATGCCACGTCCTGCTCGCATCAGCCGGCTGCTGCTCTGCGGGACTGCCTTTCTGGGTGGCTGCGTGCAACTGGGCCCGGATTTCCAGTCGCCAGCCCAGCCTTGGGTCGAACACTGGAACAGCCCGGCCCTGGAAATGGCCGGGCAAAAACGCGCGCAACCGGATAGCCGCCAATGGTGGCGTGTGTTCGAAGACCCGGTGCTGGATCACCTGATGGCCGAAGCCGACGCCCATAACCCCGACCTGGAGGTCGCTGGCCTGCGGGTCATGGAGGCCCGCGCACAATTGGGCATCGCCCTGAGTGGACGCTACCCGCAATTGCAGCAGGCCAGCGCCGACAGCCTGTACCTGAACCGTCGACAATCGGGCGGCGCCAACCCCCAGGACACGCATTTCTGGCAACACAGCGTCGGCTTCGATATTGGTTGGGAGCTGGATTTCTGGGGTCGTTTCAGCCGTGCCATTGAGTCGGCCGACGCGTCCTGGTTTGCCGCCCAGGCCAACTATGAAAATGCCCTGGTGCTGTTGCACGCGCAACTGGCGCAAAACTACTACGCCTTGCGCACCGCCGAGGCACGCCTGGCCATCGCCCGCAGTAACGCCAAATTACAAAAGCGCAGCTACGAGATCACCGAGCGCCTGTTCAAAAGCGGGGCCGAGGCCGAACTCGACCTGCAACAGGCCAAGACCCAGTACCTGGGCACCCTGAGTACCATCCCGGATTTCGAGAGCCAGGTGGCGAGCTTGCGAAATGCGTTGTCCACCCTGATCGGCCAGCCACCCGGCTCCATCCCTGACCTGGATCGCAACACCGGGGTGGTGCCATTGCTCGATACGGCTGTACTGCAGGATGTACCGGCGAATCTGCTGGTGCGGCGTCCCGATGTTCGTGCGGCCGAGCTGCAAGTGGCGGCGCAGTCGGCGTTGATCGGTGTGGCCGAGACTGACTTGTATCCCTCCATCAGCCTGCTGGGCAGCATCGTCTGGTCTGCCAGCTCGCTCAACGGTGCATCCAATACCCTCGACATGGTGGCCGGTCCTAGCCTGCGCTGGGACATCTTCGACCATGGCCGGATCACCAACAACGTCCGCGTGCAGGATGCGCGCTTGCAACAGTTGATCGTTATCTACCAGGACAGCGTACGCCAGGCAGCACGCGAGGCTGACGATGCCGCGACCGGTTTGATCAAAGCGCTGGAGCGCGACCGGATCCTCAGCGATGCATCGGTGGCCGCCGAACGTTCGGTGACCCTGGCCAATGCCCAGTACCGCGAAGGCTATTCGGATTTCCAGCGCGTACTGGATGCCCAGCGCGCCCTGTTTGCCCAGCAGGATATCTACCTGGTCAACCGTGGCACCGCCGTCAACAGCCTGATTGCCCTGTACAAGGCACTGGGCGGTGGCTGGTACAGCGACCAGCCGATGATCGACCCGGCCACGCGCCAACAGATGCAACAACGGACCGATTGGGGCGACCTGCTCGACGAACCGAAGGAAAGTGCCCATGACTGACAGCCCACAACCGGCCGCCGAGAATACCTCGGCAGCCGCCCCCGACCCGGCCAGAAAAGCCATCAACTGGGTAGTACTGCTGATCATCCTGAGCCTGGTCTGGTACCTGATGGCCGACCGTTACACGCCCTACACGCAACAGGCACGGGTGCAGGCCTTCATTGTGCCGGTGGCGGCCGAGGTATCCGGCCGGGTGACCAAGGTGCACGTACGCAACAACCAGGACGTCAAGGCTGGCGAATTGCTGTTTGAAGTCAATCCGGAGCAGTACCAGATTGCCGTCGATCGCGCCCGCGCCGACCTTGAGTCGACCCGTCGCCAGGTGGGCGCCAACACGGCTGGCGTCGACTCCAAGCTAGCGTCCCTGCGCGCGTCCCAGGCCAATGAACTCAAGGCTCGCCAGGATAGCCAGCGGCTTGAACGCCTGTATCGCGAAGACCCGGGCACCATCTCGCTGCGCCGCCTCGAGATCTCCCGCGCCACCCTGGAGGAGTCCATCAGTCAGGTCGCCGCGGCCAAGGCCGAAGTGCAACGGGCGCGGGAACAACAGGGCGGTAACGAATCAGAAAACGCCCAATTGCTCAGCGCCGCCAGCAACCTCGAAAAAGCCGAGCTGGACTTGAGCAATACCAAAGTCCACGCGCGCTCGGCCGGCCTGATCACCGATTTGCGCACCGATGTCGGCCAGTTCGCCGCCGCCGGTGCGCCGGTGATGACCCTGATCGCCATCCACGACGTGTGGATCAGCGCCGACATGACCGAAAACAACCTCGGCAGTGTCCAGCCCGGGACGCCGGTGTCCATCGTCCTCGACGCCCTGCCAGGGAAAATTTACAAAGGCCATGTGCGCAGCGTCGGCTATGGCGTCGATATCGGCCAGACCACCCAACCGGGTAGCCTGCCGAAGGTGGAAAACAGCCGCGACTGGCTGCGCCCGGCCCAGCGCTTTCCGGTCATCATCGAGTTCGAACCCGGCGAGTTGACCGGTCCACAAGGCATCCGCTCCGGCGGACAGGCCGAAGTCATGGCCTTCCCGAGCGAGGGCAACCCGCTGAATGTTCTTGGGCGCGTGTTTCTGCGTCTGATGAGCTGGATGTCCTATGCGTATTGAGCGCCCGGCCCGGGTTCAGCGCGCACTGCGCCTGGGCTTCGGTACGGCGCTGTGCCTGGCGGCGAGCTTCGGCCTGGCCCTGCCCATCCCGTTCCTCGCGCCGATGCTGGCGCTGATGATGCTGGCAGCGATGAACCGGCCGTTGCCGTTCAAGGCCAGCCTGGGTCTGATCCTGATCCTGATGTTGACCACCGGGACCGGCCTGCTGCTGATCCCGCTGCTGCGTTACTACCCGTTCAGTGGCGTGCTGCTGATCGGACTGTGCCTGTTCATGGCGTTCGGTTACGGCCTGCGGGGTGGCAACCCGCTGGTGGCGACGTTCCTGGTGGTAGGCCTGACCTTGATCAGTGCCGCCGGAACCGCTGAATTCGCCCTGGCGCTCGAGGTGATAGTAGCCCTGGTCAAGGGACTGTTCCTGGCCGTCACGACGCTGACCATCAGCCATTGGCTATTTCCCGACCCCGCCAGCGCCCCACCCGCCAAGCCCGGCCCGAACCTTACGCCCAGCGAAAGCAGCTGGCTGGCGCTACGGGCCACGCTGGTGGTGCTGCCGACGTTCCTGCTGGCCATGATCGACCCGGCCAGCTATCTGCCGATCATCATGAAAGCCGTCAGCCTCGGCCAACAGAGCTGCGCAACCAGCGCCCGCAACGCCGGCCAGGAATTGCTCGGTTCGACCCTGCTCGGCGGCCTGATGGCGATTCTTTTCTGGTGCGCGCTGAGCCTGTTCGTGAATCTGTGGATGTTTTTTCTGTGGATGCTGCTATTCGGTTTACTGGCCGCCAGAAAACTCTACGGCCTGGCCAGAACCCGACAACCACCGAGTTTCTGGCTAAACAGTATGGCGACCCTGATCATTCTGCTCGGCCAATCGGTACAGGACAGCGCAGCGGGCAAGGACGTCTACACCGCCTTCGCCATCCGCATGGGGCTGTTCATTCTGGTGACTTTGTATGCCTGTTTGATGGTGTATTTGCTGGACACGCGGCGGCAACGGCGAATTACGCTCTCCTAGAAACAGAAAAACCCCCTGAAGAGGGTGTGCCCAAACAATTAGGTTTGTCACAGCTAACGGGGAAATTCAAGGCTTTGAGAAGTCGGTGCGACGTCGAAAACAGAAAATAGCCTTGTCACAAGATACTCGCTTAGGATTATTCAGATCGCTTTTGAAACAATTAGGTTTGTCACAGGCTTCAAGTCGCGGCGGTTGAATGTGATCGCGGTTGGATAACAACAAAATCTCAAACAGACGCTAGCCCCTTTCCTCCTTCATTGTGTGAGAGAGGGGCTAAGCGTCTAGTGGTTATTTCATCTTTTTAATGGACACTACTGTCGCTTTCGCGCCCTCAGACCTGAATTCGAAAATCACCTGATCTCCAGGGTTTAGACCCGCCAATTGGTCCGCCGTGGCAGAAAATGCCATTGTCATAGCAGGCCACTGCACCGCCGGTACGGCGCCATGAGCGATAGTCACAGTGTGCTTCTCGGAGTTAATAGCCTTGATCGTGCCCTCCGCTTTGGCTACTGGAGTCTGCTTTACGTCCTGCGTCATTTGCATGCCCTCCATACCGTCCATTTTCATGCCGGGCATGTCCTCCGCCAGGGCAGAAAGAGACAGTGTGACTATGGTGCTTGCAACTGCAATCAGGGTCAGTTTCATACGATTTTTCCTTCACGGATGACGGGTTCAACGGGGAGGTTTCGGCGGCGCATCAAACGATAAGCCGCCGGAATGACAAACAGGGAAAGCAAGGGCGCCGTGACCATACCGCCGACCATCGGCGCGGCGATGCGGCTCATCACTTCGCTACCCGCGCCGCTGCCCAACAGGATGGGTAACAGACCCGCAATGATGACGGCCACGGTCATGGCCTTGGGACGAACTCGCTGCACAGCACCTTCACGTATCGCCGCCACCAGCCCGCGCTCGGAGTTGTCACCAAGGTCTTCACGTTCGGCCCAGGCATTCTTCAGATAGAGCAACATGATCACGCCAAACTCAGCAGAAACCCCGGCCAGTGCGATAAAGCCGACCCCGGTGGCCACCGACAGGTTGAACCCCAGAAGGTAGAGGAACCATGCACCTCCAGTCAGTGCAAAAGGCAGCGTGGCCATGATCAGCAAGGCCTCATCGAAGCGGGCGAACGTCAGGTAAAGCAACACGAAGATGATCAACAGCGTCGCGGGTACTACCAGCTTGAGTCGTGCGTTGGCCCTTTCGAGAAACTCGAACTGCCCTGAGTAACTCAGACTCATGCCGGGCTGCAACTTGACCTGCTCATTGACGACCCGGCGCAGATCGGCAACCACCGAGGCAATGTCCCGACCACGCACATCGATGTACACCCAGCCTGAAGGCCGTGCGTTCTCGCTTTTGAGCATCGGCGGCCCGTCGCTGACCTTGATCTTCGCCACTGTGCCAAGGGTGATCTGGCTGCCTAGCAGGGTGTAGATTGGCAACTGCTCCAGAGCGCCGAGCGAATCCCGCCACTCCCGTGGGTAACGGACGTTTATCGGGAAGCGTGCAAGCCCTTCAATGGTTTCGCCGACGTTTTCACCACCGATAGCGCCGGCCACGATTGACTGCACATCGGCGATATTCAGTCCGTAGCGAGCGGCGGCTTTGCGGTCGATATCCACATCGATATAGCGGCCACCGGTCAGTCGTTCGGCCAGAGCCGAACTGACACCGGGCACGCCCTTTGCCACTCGCTCGACGGCCTGAGTCGCAGCATCGATCTCCGTCAGGTTGGTGCCGGCAACTTTCACTCCGATGGGACTCTTGATCCCAGTGGCTAGCATGTCGATACGGTTGCGAATCGGTGGTATCCAGATATTCGTCAGCCCAGGGACTCGTACCACTCGATCCAGTTCTTCCACCAACTTTTCCTGCGTCATGCCTGGACGCCATTGCTCGTGCGGCTTGAACTGGATAGTGGTTTCAAACATCTCCAGCGGTGCCGGGTCGGTGGCGGTTTCAGCGCGGCCGGCTTTACCGAAGACGTGTTCGACCTCTGGAACGGTCTTGATCAAACGGTCGGTCTGTTGCAGCAGTTGCGCGGCCTTCTGCGCCGACAGCCCCGGCAAAGCTGAAGGCATGTAGAGCAGATCGCCTTCGTCCAGCGGTGGAAGAAACTCACCACCCAATCGAGACATTGGCCACAGCGCACTGACAAAAACCAATAGCGCCACGAACAGCGTTATCTTTGGTCGACGCAAGACTGCGTCCAGGGCTGGCTGATAGATCCGGATCAGCCAACGATTTAGCGGGTTCTGTTGCTCATTGGGGATTCGTCCTCTGATCCAGTAACCCATCAGCACTGGCACTAAGGTCACTGACAATCCAGCCGCTGCGGCCATGGCGTAGGTCTTGGTGAAAGCCAAAGGGCCAAACAGCCGACCTTCCTGGGCTTCCAGTGTGAACACCGGAATGAACGACAGAGTGATGATCAACAAACAGAAGAACAGCGCCGGGCCTACCTCTGCTGCCGCTTCGGTCATTACATGCCAATGACGCTCACCCTTCAGTTCCTCCCCTGGATTGGCCAAGTGCCAAGCCTCAATCTTCTTGTGGGCGTTCTCGATCATTACCACGGCGGCATCGACCATGGCGCCGATGGCGATGGCTATCCCACCCAAGGACATGATGTTGGCGTTGATGCCCTGGTAGCGCATGACGATGAAGGCAATCAACACACCAACAGGCAAGGAGATGATCGCCACCAGGGATGAGCGCAGGTGCCAGAGGAAGATCCCACATACCAACGCGACGACGATGAACTCTTCGATTAGCTTGTGG
This sequence comes from Pseudomonas laurylsulfatiphila, assembly GCF_002934665.1. Taxonomy (GTDB): domain Bacteria; phylum Pseudomonadota; class Gammaproteobacteria; order Pseudomonadales; family Pseudomonadaceae; genus Aquipseudomonas; species Aquipseudomonas laurylsulfatiphila. The sequence goes on from NZ_NIRS01000005.1 coordinate 599,076, forward strand.
CTGAGATTTTCCACAGCGCGGTCGATCAGCTTGCTGCGGTCGTAGGTGGTGACGATTTCCACCCCGGCCGGCAGGCTGCTTTTCAGTTCGTCAAGTTTGGTCTTGACTGCCGTAATGGTCTCGCGAGCATTCTTGCCGCTGCGCAAAATCACCACGCCGCCGACGGTCTCGCCTTCGCCGTCGAGTTCAGTAATGCCACGCCGCATTTCCGGCCCCAACTGGATTGTGGCGACATCGCCAAGGGTCACCGGTATGCCACCCGCACCCAGTTTGAGCGGGATCGCCCGAAAGTCATTGAGCGTCTTCAAGTATCCGGAAGCGCGCACGATGAACTCGGTCTCTGCCATCTCCAGCACCGCACCACCGGTTTCCTGGTTGGCCTTGCCGATAGCTTCGGTCACCTCAGCCTGAGTGATGCCGAGGCTGGCCAGTTTGAGCGGATCGAGCTGCACCTGGTACTGCTTGACCATGCCTCCCACGGTGGCCACTTCCGCCACGTTGGGCAGGGTCTTGAGTTCGAACTTGAGGAACCAATCCTGAAGTGCGCGTAGCTGCGCCAGGTCGTGTCCTCCACTGCGATCCACCAGCGCGTACTGATAGATCCAGCCCACCCCCGTCGCATCCGGTCCCAACGCCGGCTTGGCGCTGGCCGGCAACCGACTTTGTATTTGGCTCAGATACTCCAACACCCGCGAGCGAGCCCAGTACAAGTCAGTGCCGTCTTCGAACAGCACGTAAACGAAGCTGTCACCGAAGAAGGAATAGCCACGCACCGTCTTGGCTCCCGGCACCGAGAGCATGGTGGTGGCCAACGGATAGGTCACCTGGTTCTCGACAATCTGCGGCGCCTGTCCCGGAAAAGGGGTGCGGATGATCACCTGAACATCCGAGAGATCTGGCAACGCATCGATGGGCGTGCTCTGCACCGACCAAATGCCCCAAGCCGTGACAAACAGTGTCGCCAGTAGCACCAGGAATCGGTTGGCCACGGACCAACGAATCAGGGCAGCGATCATAGATGGCTCCCCGATTTATCCAGACGTTCAACACGCAAACCATCATCGGTCTGACTCACCGCAACCCGAACCTTATCGCCCGCTTTGAGACCTTGCATCAGAGTCGGATTGGCGAGTGGGAACGTCATCGTCATGCCAGGCATGCCCAGTGTCTTGAAGGGACCGTGGGCGAGCGTGACTTCTTTGTCGTTGATCTCGACGATCTGCCCGTCTGCCTCATGCAAACCAGAGGTAGCTACGTTGGGAGGCGACTCTTGCACTGAACCGGCCACGACCCCCTTGAGACTGGCCTCCGAGTCGAGCAGGAACTGACCCGACGTGACCACTTTCTGGCCCTCTTCCAGACCTCTGATTATGGCTGTCCTGCCATCGCTTTCCTGGCCAAGCTGCACTTCCACGGGGCGATAGCGACCCGCTTCTTCGGCCAGCATCACCAGAGCACGTTGGCCAGTGCGAATGACGGCTTCGCTCGGCACCCACAACACACTTTGCCCGGTCGAACGATTCAGGCGTACCTGCGCGGTCAAACCCGGTCTGAGGCGTCCGTCCGGATTGGCTAGTTCTACCCGCACACGAAGGGTGCGGCTGTCCGGATTGGTCTCGGGCAAAATCGCGCTGACCTTGCCATTGAGCGTTGTCCCTGGGAAGGCTGGCAGACGCGCTTCGACCGCCTGCCCCACGGTGATCGATCCGGCATCCGATTCTGGAACGGCCACGGCTAGCCAGACACTGCTCAAGCCATTGACGCGTGCCAACGTATCGCCAGCCGCCACGGTCATGCCCGCACGTACGTTCAATTCTTGCAGCACACCGGCAATGGGGCTGGTGAGCGTCAGGTAGGGCTGAACCTTACCGTCACGCTCTACCTGAGTAATCAGTGTTGCCGGCATCCCGGTAAGTCGTAGTCGCTGGCGAGCCGCAGCCAACAGGTCAGCATCCCCGTTGCGCTTCAGTGCTACAAACTCTGTCTGGGCAGCGGCCCACTCAGGCACCAGGATATCTGCCAACACCGCGTTGGCTTTGAGTACATCGCCGGGAGCATGGTCATAGACCCGCTCCACAAAGCCAGTGGTGCGTGCCTGAATCACAGCGACATCACGTTCGTTGAACGTCAAGGCACCGGTTACTTCGAGGCTGGAGTCAAAGATCCCACGAGTGACAGTCGCAAAACGCAGACCGAGATTCTGGGTCAGGCTCGGATCGATACTGACGCTCGCACGGTCCCCTGTGCCGCTGGCGTACTGGGGGACCAGTTGCATGTCCATGAAGGGCGACTTGCCCGGCTTATCGAACTTTTGCTGCGGGTACATGGGGTCGTTCCAGTACAGAGCCTTGCGTTCATCCGGTGAACTGAGGCTCTTTTCCGGCGCGGTACCTGGTACTCCGCTCATGCGCTGGTGAGCGAACCAGTAGCCACCAACAACACCCAATGCCAGCGAGATACCTACCAGCAATGCCCCATTCCCTTTTTTAAGGATCATTGGCTGGACTCCCCATAAGCAAAATACAGACGCGCACTGGTCAGCGCTCGCTGCTCTTCCACTTCGACCTGTTTGAGACGGGCTTCGATGAGTTCACGTCGGGCGGCAACAACGGCGTTTAAATCGCCTTTGCCCGACCGGTAACTGGCCATGCTGAGTTCGACCTTTTCCTTGGCCAGTGGTACCAGGCTTTCCTGGTTTCGGCGCACGGCACGATTCAGGCGCTCATAGTCAGCCAGTTCGTTTTCCAGTTGCTGAGTGTGCTCGCGTGACAAGGCTTCACGCTCGGCCTCAAGCTGGCTGAGTTCAGCCTGTTTGGCTGCGATTTTGGGGTTTTGGCGAGAGTCAGGAAACAGCGGCAGATCCCATGAAAACTGCACGCTGACCATGTCGCCAAACTCACGGCCACGGTGCTGGTAATCCAGTTCCCAGCTCCAGTCCGACTGCTTCTCCGACACCGCTTCATTAACTTTGGCTTGCGCTTCACGGGTCATCGGCGCGAATGCGGCCAACTCTGGATGGTGTTGCAGTTTATGGGAGTAGCTTGAGGTTTCGACAGGCCATTCAGGCAGGCTGCCCACAGGCTTGTCGTTGGCGGCGGAACCAATCCAGCGTTTGAGGGCTGCTCTGGCCTGCGTTCTCTGGAGCATCAGATCGTCCTGTTGCTCCGCCAGTTGAGCCGCTTCTTGCTTGGGCGTCACCGCATCGGCGGGTTGAGCGCGGCCTCCGGCAATCTGGGCCCGGACGGTATCGGTCAACAGGCGGTTTTCTTTGTAGAAGTCCTGGAACAGCGCGTCTTTGCGCTCAACCGAGTAGCTGCTGATCCAGGCCAACGCCGTGGACTGGCGAACCTTCAGGCGTTCGACTCGACGCTCCGCAGCGGCGCGATCAATGGCCGCATCGGCGACCTCGACGCGCGCTTTGCGCTTGTCACTATTGGGCATCTCTTGCCTGACCCCAACCATTTGCATGGTCATGAAATCCTGGTCGATGCTCCAGCGATCCGGACCGCCAATGGGGTAGTTCTGCACGCCCAGCAGCAGTTTGGGGTCAGGTAGCTCACCGGCTGGAATAGCCGCGCTGCTGGCAGCCTGAATTTTGGCGTCTTGTGCAGTCAGCGACGGTGCATTGTTTTCGGCCAGCCGCAACGCTTCATCGAGTGTCAAGGCGGCAGCGAAGCTCGGCAATACTAATACGCTTGCCGCCAGACCGGCCACGAGGGACCAACCTGTGCAATAGCACTTGGAGTTCATGGTTACGATTCCTGTGATCATCCACTGCGCGCGGAAAAAGACACGCGCGCAGCTAGTCCATCCCGCTAATGCGGAAAGAGGCTCAACGTGGGACAGGAATCAAACGCGAGGCGGTCGCCATACCCCGGACGGGGTCTGTACGGGTAGGGAATCGCTGAAGAAGGAAATCACGACGGGGCTGAGTTCGGTTACAGGAGGCTTGAAGATCGAGACTTGCAGCATGCCGCCTGTCTTGCATTCCTGGCCCGGCTTACAAGGTTTGCCGTGCTCGGTAGGGCTTTTCATGTCGTTACAGCAGTCCATGCCCATGTCGTCCATCATCGCCATGCCCATTGCCTTCATTGGGCATGGTTCTGTTGGTGCCTGAACACCCGCCATCCCGCTGAGGGGAAGCGCCAAGCTGATCATGAAGATGATGCAAAACCGCAGGTAGCGTTTCATGGGCTGGAGTGTAGTCGCTGAAAATGGCTCTTACAATTGGATGAATGTTCTCAGCGGTCTATCGAAAGGCCCTGATCCAGGCGATATCACTGGATCTAAATTAAGCCAGCATTATCAGTGCGAAATTGAAGTGATTGACGAACTGCGTCCCGATTTATTTCTGCGCCGCTGTCTCGGACTGAGCAGGAAACGCAACGCGCATTTCATCCACCATCGATTTGAGGATTTCTCGTAATGGTTGCTCTCTGCCCAGTTGCTTCGACCACTCATGGAGATGCAGCTCGAAATTGAATTTTTGGGTCATCCGCTCAGAATCAGCTTGTTTAGCCTTCTCCAAGGCTTCTACTAAACCAATTTTTTCGCTTGCTACCAGACTCATCAGCTCTTCAAATTCATGAATCGTGAGGAAGTAAATATTTTCGACGGGGATCAAATGTTGCTCAGCATATTTGGATCGAATTTTTTCGAGCACTGCATCTCCTACAACGGCTGCGAAAGTAACTCCGTTCCCGATGTACAGCTCTTTGTATGTAACAGCCAGCAGGTAGGTAGAGGAGCGCTGACTAATCACGGGATGATCACCGCCCATCGAAGCGATTCGAGCAGCAACCTCATGCCCTTGTTCGAAAGCTTTAATCAAGGACGTTTGGGTCGCTCGACGAACATCCCCCCGTTGAAACGCAACCATACCCCGCTGCGCCATTTCCACACCTTTGGCGTCGATCAGCACATTCGAATCACCATCGGCAACAATGAAATCGACGACTTTCCCTTGACCAGGCAGGACCAGATTCAATTCGCTCTCATTGGCTGTCGGCAACCCTGACTTGCTCAACCAGTCGCCTACATATTTTTCAAACGACTTTCCAAAAGCGTTATTGAACCCGTCTACGTCAGCTCGCTTGAGGTAGTCGTAGATGAAATGTCCCAAGGATCGCTCAAGAACATGATGGGACACACACAAATATTCGGAGCGAACCTTGATGAATGGGAATTTTAGGAAGGGCGTTTGCTGCAAATACTCGTTCGGGTGGCGTCCGTCCTTATCTACCTCTTCTAAGGTGCGATGCAAATCTCCAACTTCGACAGAAACTGTACGTAGATAGGCGTCTACAGCCATCGGTGTAAAGGCTGGACAGAGACCAAAAAGAGTGGCTCGCTGAAGTACAGGACCACTTTTCTTCGTGCTAGCAAGGACCGCAAAAGAAAGACGCAGAAAGTCCCGTATGGAAACCCCGGTGCCATTCAGGAAACGAGTTTTGAAATAATGATTTTCCGGGACTTTTGCGAACAAAAGCTCCTGACGAGCAATATCAACCAAGCCGCTCTCTGTCTGATGAAAAAACTGCTGGTAGGCCACCGCCCGGAAAAAAAGCCGTACGTCTTCGTACTCATCGGGCAGGCTACCGGTTTCCGTCAGATCAAGGACCTTTTGTAGCAACTCAAGCATTTCATTCTGAGAGATTGAGGGGCGCCTCAATGGGCTATTTACTAATGGATCTAGAAAAATCCATTTAATAAACAACATGATCAACCATGGCTGCTTGGATGCCTGCTCAAAGCGATCTTTGGTGGGACTGTATAGATACCTCAACGCCGCTTCCAATAAGCTGAGCGGGTCGTAGTGTCGAATAATGCGTTGAATTTCCGTCAAGCCTTCGTCGAAACTCTTTGCTCTGATCGGCAGCTTCGCCATGAGAGTGGCATCCTTGTTTGAGATCAATGACATTCTCACACAGCGTTCGATTCCAAGCCGCCTTTAGGTTGATTAAAACGCTTCGGCATACCTCGGTAACGCAATAGAGATCAGTGCTGTGAGCAACACGAATGCGCTCGATATCCACGAGCAAGCCTCCAGCCCATACACCTGATAAACCCAGCCGGAGAGCACAGTGCCGATCGGTCGCCCCATTGCGTTCGACATGTAGTAAAACCCCACATCTAGCGACACGCCATCTTCCTTGGCGTAGGACACGATCAGGTACGCCAGTCTCCGGGAGGTCCAGCTCAACCTTTTTGGCTGCATCCCAATCACCTGCCAACGCCGCGACAACTGACCGCATCTGCTCATGCCCCGTCATCAACAAAAATGTAGGCGCCCGGCCATAGCTCTTCATTTCTACAATGAGTAAACGATCCTCGAGATGAGCCAGTCCACTGCACCATGGGGCTGGACCGCAGCGCTGCTGTGCTCATTGGGATCAATGATAGGAGCGATACGCTTTGGTTCGAAGGACCTGGCAGTCAATGCACCTGAAACATGGTTGTCACATCGACTCGAATCGCTGGAAAGATCTAATACAACTGGGAGAGCTCTGTGCATTCCCCCAACTTCAATACTCCGGGGCTGTATCTGCTACCCAATCGATGGCGGAATTGTTCAACACTGTACGATGACTGATTGTATCCATCGAGTTGACACTTCTGTTGGCTGGAATTTTTATCAGCGGCTTATGTATGTTGATTCATAAGCAAAACTCTTTAGCTCGTCTAAACACCCTTTAAAATAATCTTTATCGGGTGGAATCCTACTAACAACTGATAAATACTCATCATGCCACTCCTTATCATTTACTGTTAGCCACTGGCTTATAGTTTCATCATTGAAACGACGTCCCTCTAGGGCCAAAGCATGCCTGCGATAGAACCATACGAGGCTTTTATTTTTCACATCTCCTGGGACTTGAGAAATATCGCGATACTTAACAGCCTCTAATATAGCTAACTGAAACTCCTCAAAACTATTAAAAAAAGCTAGCAGCAGTGCTGAAACTGAAAGACTGCCAGGAAGTAGCTCTGTTAAATCGCGATATACTGACGCTTTAGTAAGCGAATCCACCACCCACCGATTCCTGTGTTTTTTTGGCACTCGGCCACTGAAACCAACTTTTTTCTTTATCTTCCCAGAGCGCCACAACTTATATTCCACAGCTCTAACTAGATCGGAGCGCTTTATTTCAGGAAGATGATTATTCAAAATTTTATGCACAAAATTCGCGACTCTAATTTGAAATTTAGAGCTTGTCGTCTCTACTTCTTGATTGGCAATTTCTTTTAGGCACTGGTAGAAATCTTTCGCACACAAATATATACCACGCACCGGCCTATCTTTAATTTCAATCAACTTCGCATGATGTTCCCAGCAAAAATCAACTAAACTTGGCTGATGAGATCTATGGATATACGGAACACCAAAAACTTCGATATCATTTCTTACGCACATTGGGCAAAACTTTGAGAGTCCGAAGCTTTTAATTAGCCAAACGCCATCTCGAATCGAACCCGAGACATCTCCCAAATGAAAGTTTTTAGTCAACCTATAGTAAGTATGATTTACCAAAAATAAATCAAACTTTCCGCTAGCAACTCCATACAACTTATCTACTAGCACGCGAACATGCTCTAGATTATAACTTCCAGGATACCGGTACGCATTAAACATAGCAATGGATGTGGCCGTCTCACTGTTTGACCCAATGAGCAAGTGATATCTATAAATTACAGACTCTAAACTTTCATCAGGGAACGGACATGGAAATAATTCAATACAGTCTAATTGATTCATTTGTTTTCTGTCATTTTTGTACTCTAGCGAGCACGAAAAAAATAAATACCCATGGCACCTTCTAGAATCCTAACCATCAAAAATATCAACTATCCCGCCCAGGAGAATCTTTAACATTTGAGCTAGGCATCCTGGCCTGTTATGCCATGTATCATGGCTATCTAACGTAAGCGTCCGGCCAACACACCTTTCTGATCCCAACGCTTAGGGCGATGGTGGACACCTATTTAAGTGGACACCATTTTTAGCCTTATTAAGCGGATCGCCATGCGCCAACGACACTCTTACCCCAAACCTTTCAAAGCCCAAGTCGTTCAGGAATGTCTGCACGCTGGTGCGTCCATCGCAAGCGTCGCGCTGAGCCACGGGATCAATGCCAATCTCGTGCGTAAATGGATTCCGCTTTATCGCGACGCGGACAGTAAAAACCTGCCCGCTTTTATCCCTTTGAAACTAGAACCCTGCGTTCATGATCGTCCCGAGCCATCGATCAGAATCGACGTGCCAAGCGAGCATGGGAGCCTCGTGGTGAACTGGCCCGTCAACGATCCCGAGGGATGTGCCCGATTCGTCCGGGGATTAATCTGATGATCCGCATCGATTCCATCTGGCTCGCCACCGAGCCGATGGACATGCGCGCGGGCACCGACACCGCGCTTGCACGGGTAGTGGCCGTGTTCGGTGCGGCGAAGCCGCACTGTGCTTATCTCTTCGCCAACCGCCGCGCCAATCGGATGAAAGTGCTGGTGCATGACGGCGTCGGCATCTGGCTGGCAGCACGTCGATTGCACCAGGGGCGCTTTTTCTGGCCGGGTGTCCGACACGGTTCAGAGCTTGAATTAGACGCCGAGCAACTTCAGGCCCTGATACTCGGATTACCGTGGCAAAGAGTCGGTGCCGGCGGCGTCATCACTGTGCTTTAAGTTCTGTCATGGCCAGCTCGCCAGCACAATTGTCCGATCAACCTATCGTCGCCTAATGCCTGCTCTGGCAAAATCAGCGGCATGACTTCCGCCCCGAATCTCGACCAACTGAACCCTGAACAACTGCGTGCTCTGGCCGCGCAGTTGATGCAGCGCGTCGAGACGATGGACAAACAAATCCACCATCACAAAACAGTCAACGAGAAACTGACCCATGAGATCGCGCTGCTCAAGCGCTTCAAGTTTGCCAAGCGCAGCGAACAACTAAGTCCTGCTCAAGCTAGCTTGCTCGATGACCTGATCGACACCGACATCGCGGCTATCGAAGCTGAACTTGAGGCACTGCAATCAACGCCGACTGCGGCCAAAGTGCGTCAGCAACCCAAGCGTGCGCCGCTGCCAGCGCAGTTTCCTCGTACGCTGATCCACCACGAACCGGACAACAGCCATTGCCAATGCGGCTGCGCCCTCAAGCGCATCGGTGAAGATGCCAGCGAAAAGCTCGACTACACCCCCGGCGTGTTTACCGTCGAACGCCATATCCGTGGGAAATGGGCCTGTGAGCAGTGCGAGACGTTGATCCAGGCACCGGTACCGGCGCATGTCATCGACAAAGGCATCCCTACGGCAGGCCTGCTGGCCCACGTTATGGTGGCCAAGTTTGCTGACCATCTGCCGCTGTATCGACAAGAGAAAATTTTCGGCCGAGCTGGTCTGGCGATCGCCCGTTCGACCTTGGCGCAATGGGTTGGCGCCTGCGGCGTGCAGCTACAGCCACTGGTGGATGCGCTGCGCGTAGCAGTGCTCGAGCATGGCGTGATCCACGCCGATGAAACGCCGGTACAGATGCTGACGCCGGGCGCCAAGAAGACCCACCGAGCCTACGTTTGGGCCTACGCAACCAGCCAGTTCGCCGACTTGGCGGCAGTCGTTTACGACTTCAGCCCGAGCCGCGCCGGCGAACACGCCCGAACCTTCCTGAACAACTGGCACGGCAAGCTGGTCTGCGACGACTTCGCCGGTTACAAGGCGAGCTTTGATCTGGGCGTCACGGAGATCGGCTGCATGGCCCATGCTCGCCGCAAGTTCTTCGACCTTCACGCGACCAACAAGAGCCAAGTCGCCGAAAAAGCGCTGCATTACATCGCCGCACTTTACGAAATAGAGCGTGAAGTAAAAGACCTAGAACCGGACATGCGGCACCGAATACGGCAGGAAAAAGCGGCTCCGATAATCGAGGCGCTACACGCCTGGATGATTGCCCAGCGCGAACTCGTACCCGAAGGGTCGGCCATCGCCAAAGCCCTGGATTACAGCCTCAAACGCTGGGTCGCGTTGATCCGATATCTCGAGGATGGCGCCGTGCCCATAGACAATAATTGGTGTGAAAATCAAATCCGGCCATGGGCACTTGGGCGCTCGAACTGGCTGTTCGCCGGGTCACTACGCAGCGGCAAACGTGCGGCTGCAATCATGAGCTTGATCCAGTCAGCACGGCTAAATGGACATGATCCGTACGCCTATCTGAAGGATGTTCTGACGCGGCTGCCCGCGCAGCGAGCGAGTGAGATTGAGGCGTTGTTACCACATCGGTGGCAACCGGTGTAATTACATCAGGTCGCGTCGTGGAGCGTTTATGAATATTCCGGCGCATAGTCCCAAAATCATCCACAAAACATGGTTTTTCGTAGCATTGGTTGCAATGGGGTAGATCTACGCCACGTACCGCCCTTTAGCGCCCCTAAACACCCTATAAATCCCCTAGCCTCCCTGTATCCCCCTCTCAAACACCCCATTTCCCCCCATTTAATCCGCGGGAACGGTAGTTACCCTGGAGATAGCGCCCCCTGATAACCCCCTATTTTCCCTAATAATCCCCGTAACACCCCATCACACCCTAATTATCCCTATATATCCCCGTAGCGCACCCCATTCTGCCCCTTCCAAATTCACTCGGGAGTTGTCGCTCCGCATTTGGTAGCAAAACTCGCAAAACTGATCCGAACTTATGAAAAATTGCGACGGAAGCCGGCCGCAAGCGATAGTCCCTGCTGTACCTGAAACCTCTTAAATCCCCGTCTAATGTAATTATACGGATCACCATTGTTTTTGAGGGTGGTCCTGTCACTACGGCCCCATCATCTTGCGCGCGTAACATCCCCCTAGAAGTGGCGATGGTTAAAGGAAGCTATCAGTTGTTGCGCCATTTCCGACTTCGGGCCAGATGCCTTTGCCGGACGCTTACTATCTAACTAACACAGTGTTATAAATCGAAAGCAATTATAGCAACGTAAGGTGGCAGGCATAGTCACTGATAGAATGTCTAAACGTATCGAGAGACGCCACTCCAAAGCAAATTGCGTGTTTGGCCTGCGCTCTTCGCTTGTACAGAATCAGCCACCACCGCCCGACTCCAGAGCGTGAAGTACACGACAAGCCTGTTTGGCGCCAATCTCGGTAACGCAAAGCGAAACAGGTGTACTTCCGCCGAGAGCCTTATTCGGTGTGGACATCCACCGAACGGTAGCCGCTCTGCTCTCGAAGATATCCTCAGCAAGGAGACAGACCACAGCAATTCGATCGAGGCGTTCTGATGCGACAGGATCGAGGGGCTTTTGTCTGCGCCGAAACCGTTCCAGCGTTGAGTAGGACGCATTAAAGAGCGTTTCCAATGTGCCCTTCTGAAGATCAAAGGTGTCGCGAACAGCATGGACAAGGTGAGCAGATAAACCTTCCTTGATTTGTAACAACCGTTCAGCTTCCATAAGCGAATTCTGTTTTGAACAGAATTCCCAGAAAGCGGCGACTATTGCTTCACACGGTTTGTTTGTCGTTTCTGCACGTCGCCGAGGCGTTGTTGATGTGGGCATTATTACTCCACCCTGCAATGTGTTTTTACGTCAAATGAAGCATTCGGCCTACGGCAGGGAGACTTCACTTCCCTAGGCATTTTCCGTTGCCTGTGATTATCGACCCCTGAACCGCTAAATCGACTCCGGACATGATTCGGCGAATTGAGCGGTTGGGTCCGTATCTATCTGCTAACAATCGCTCCGCGCGCTAGTGAATCAGCTCGTGGTTGCCCGGTCGGGTTCTCAAGACTGCGTAATTGCATCGCACATGACCACCAAATTGCAATTTTACTGACCAAGCGTTTGCGTTGGTGGTGACCACCGTTTGCATCCGGTGTGCAATGCAAGCACAAGAGACGAGCGGGAGCGAGCGGTCAGGAAAGGAATCGAGTTGGGTAAATGGCGTAGTATCTCGCAGAGTGTGACATTCATCATCCGCCGGCAGCGAAGCGTTGATATCAACATAGATGCCGTCCACTAACGAATTGACGCGCACCAGGAAGATGGGATCAAGAGCGATCAGTCGCTCCGGGGGGCCTCGGGCACCAAACGTGAGGCCAGTAGGACGCTATGCTCTAGAACAACCTATTTACGAGTGCCTCAGTTATGCGTACACACGTCAGCTGTAGCCAAGCTCGCCGGCGACTCCGCCGCCTTTTGGCTCTAGTCGCCCAAGGTCACAGTTTCGTCATAACAAAGAACGGGCGAGAAATTTGCTGGCTGGAGGGTACCGAAGCGATTCAAGTCGGCCAGGCATCTTCTACAAGGTCTCATTGTAAGGCCTAGAGGCGTATATAAAACACAGGGCGACTCAGTAAGACTGAGAGTCGCGGTAGAATGCTCACGCCACCAGCAGAGGTGAAACCAGCCTCTCCACGTACCTCGTAGAAAGATTTTTAGCTCCAGGGCCGTCGATGTGCAGGAGGTGCGTCATGATTGCTGAATCTCTACCTGAGCAAGGGTACGCCGCTTACCGCGCGAATCTCCAACTGTTTCTGGGCATTCCGCTGTCAGCAAGTGACCTAGAGATTCACACGTTGATAACGCACGGCTTCCCGGCCACAAAGTTGATGGATCTTGCCGCCGCCGGGTTAGTCTCAATCTCCCAACGAAGCCAGATAATCTCGTTGCGAGCATTGAAATCTCGAGTCCAAAGCGGACAGTCATTGAACGTCGCTGAAAGCGACCGTCTGTTCAGATATGCGCATATTTTTTCAATGGCCCAGGCTGTCTTTGGACGTCCGGAAAATGCAATGCGTTGGCTCGATAAGCCTAAAGCTCGTTTTAGCGGCCAAACGCCAGCTAGGATGCTGACGACACTTAGCGGCTTAAATCAGGTCGAGTTGATGCTGCTGCAAATCGCAGAGGGCTATGCCTTATAGATGCTCGGCAGTTCCTTAAACATAAGACAGCCGCCTTGGCTCGTTGCCTTACTCCTTACGACGTCCTCAACAGCCATGTGTCTAAGATTCCTATAGGGGCCTCAGAGCACTAAATTCGCCAAGTCTAGCGGTCCGATCTACGGTGCCGCCGAGCCGCAATTCAGCCGGGTAATGGCTAGACGTTGGAATGTTCGGTGGTCTACGTGCCAGATGAGTGGCGAGATTACACCGTTACGTCGACTTGCCAGCGGAGTACGATTGGGAAAAAATCCGAATCGAGGTGGCGTTGTGGAAAAAGACGAGATCCGGTGCAGAATTCTCGCTAGAGAGCAGGAAATGCTCGCTCAAGCCAAGAACGAAATTTTAGGATGCGGCGACTTCTTGCCTGTTAATAGGCTTGCACAGCATCTCAGTGTTCCCGCGGAAATACTTACTCCGGCCTTGGTTGAGTGGGGGGTAGGCAATCGAATTTTCTCGATCGAACATCAAGGCTGTAGTCTATTTCCCTGTTATGCGTTCTCCACTCAAGCTGGGCTCAGCCCTTATCCAGAATTAAAAGAAATAATCTCTATTCTCTCTCCTACCAAAGGCAGTTGGTCGATGGCGTTCTGGTTTTTTTCGCCGAATGGAATGCTCGGTGGCAAACGTCCACGAGACTTGGTTTCCACGGATGCGGTTCATGTGATATTAGCCGCGCAAGACGAGGTGGACGGGATTATTCACGGCTAGATGCGCCGCTGCTTGAATGGATGCCTCAGCTTTGGGGATTCGTGCCGGAAACAGGTTTATCTATCTTCCGACCGCTGTTGGCCCCTTAGCGTGAAGCAATAATCGGCCATTCAACGACGTTAAACCAGATATGGCTCCAAATAGACCGAGACAGAGATTAACTATTCGTAGCCTCACCTATTGACGAGGTGATCCTCCGCCGCGGTTTGGCGGCAGCCTGCTAGACAGCCAATGGGCTCAAACTCAGGCCCATTCGATAAGGCAGAGTCCAAGAATCGGTTGCGCTTGTCAGTGCGCTTCGCCAACACGACTTGAGCCTCAGTTCGGTAGCGCAAAAATATCAGCACTTCCATTCGGTCATTCTTTTTCACTGCTGTCCCTCTGAACGGCGTTATCCAATGGATACTACGGCTCCCCGCCATCACAAAAGGTTTACCCGATCAACGGACACGACTGCCCTCTGGATTGAGCAGTGATCTTCGGTGAGCAGCAGTATGCTAATGCTTGATCTCGACCCCATGGTTGGAGATAGCTGATGAAGATTATCGAGAGAATTGAGGTCGACGCAGTTACGGATATCGTTTGCGACATTTGTCTGTGCTCCACCCGTGTGGACGGTGGCGGACTTCAGTTTGCCATCGTTCAGGCGCACTGGGGATATGGAGCAAAGCATGACGGTGAGCGGTATGAACTGCACCTCTGCGAAACCTGCTTCTTTCAGACGCGTGGCTACCTCAAGCGGGAACGGCGAACCCAAAATCTCTTTAACGATGAGGAAGGGGCTTTTGCCGGCGACGACTTCGGCATGATCGCTAAGGATGATTTCTTCGGCGACTCAAAATAGCGCGGTTGAAAATTGCTCGCAGGATCGTTTCTTGTGAGCGGACTCCACTAAGCAAGGTATGACGCAGACCAAGCAGCCCATATGCAGGTTTGTGGATAACTCCAGCATTGTGAGCCTTGAGCTTACTCGCGCAAATGTAGAGATCCAGTCTGCGATCACTTGAGAAGGTGATTTCATGAATACAGACGATGGACATGAACGCCACGAGTTTTTGGGTGGTCCCCGAGACGCAAGGCATGGAACGTCTTTGGACTTAGAAAAGCTGACAACAATGGTTATCTCACGTTACCCAGCTAAGCCTTACTGCCTAGTCAGAGATTGGACGCTCTTCCTTGCGGACCTCACACCCGAAGAGCTTGAAACCGTCGAAAGGGCCGGCCACCTCCCGCTCTTTGTGTATGCCTTTGAAGTTGTCTACGACAGTAAGGGCCGCTTTCAACCCGGCGATTGGGTCCGTTCCAGCATGTGTGTTCAGTTCCTAGACGGGTTTCTTTTTGAGACGCGAAACACGGTATACGTGCTTGTGGGAGACGGCGCTGAGCAAAAGGCATCATTGATAACAATCTTTTCATTCCATTGATAGGACCTAGCTACCAGCCGTGCTGGTAGGTTGGTATTGCTAGATTGTCGCCTCGTTAGTGGCACATTCGATGTCGCATTGAAGGCAATACCGGCTGCTTTAACCGTTACCCTTATAGTCACCGCATTGGATCTGTCCGGTGAGTTTGATGAGCGCTCGCCCTTGATTACGTACGTTGCCGATCGCTCGGTCAATTTTGAACCATTCGAAAGCCTCCGGAGATTCATCCAGTAGCAGCACCATCTGCTTTGCACTCTCTTTGGGTGTCGCCGGAGACAACCATTCTTGGGCAAGTTTTCCTGGCAGACTCACTGATCGGCGGTCGTGGATATCCATCACTCCGCCGACGCTGCCAGTGATGATGACGAATCCGTCGTGCTCACCTGCTTCATGTTCGGCAATTGGATACTGGCAGATGGCAGCGCAGAGAACCGGAGTTCGTTCGCGATAGCGGATGAGGTAGGGCTGCATCTTTAGCCCGCCTTCGTCGACCCTTTCAAACCAGTTGTCTTTAGCGGTTATTGCCAAAACTCAGAAGTCCTGGACTACACCCACCTGACGAAATTGTAATCCTCCAATCACCTTGGCGTTATCTGCAGCTTGCAACGATGTCACCCGGCGACCATGCCGGCGGGCCTTTTTCCGCCGAACAATAAAACCCACGCCGACGCAGCTTCCAGTTCTGCCGAAACCAAGGAGTGATTGATGCTTAACAATTCAAAAATGTCGATAGCCGCTTTAGCTGTAGTTGTCGGCTCAGGGCCGTCCATGGTGTTTGCGGAAGATAAGGCAGAGGGCTTTATCGAGGACAGCAGCCTGACGGTGCTCAACCGCAATTTCTACTTTAATCGTGATTACCGTAAAGGTCAGTCCAGCCCCACCGGCAATGGTTATTCGGAAGCCTGGGCTCAGGGCATTATTGGCAAGTTCGAATCCGGCTTTACTCAAGGCACCGTCGGGGTCGGTGTCGATGCGTTTGCGATGATCGGTTTAAAGCTCGATACCGGGGATGGCCGCAACGGCGGCCAGAGTTCGTTTGATGTGCTGCCAGTCAACAGTGACGGAGAGGCGCGGGACGAATACACCAAGGTGGGTGGTGCCGCCAAAGTCCGGGCCTTCGATACGGTGGTAAAAGTCGGTGACGTGTTCCCCGCCAACCCCGTAGTGGCCGCGGGTGATTCTCGATTGCTGCCGGAAAGCTTCCGCGGTGTGACGGCTACCAACACCAGCATCGAAGGCCTGTCGGTCCAGGGCGGTCGACTGCACGCGATGAGCCAGCCGACGTCCAGCGACATGCGCGAGAACTTCGCGACCTTCTATGCCGGCCCGGTCAACTCGCCGTGGATCGCATATTTCGGCGGAGACTATTCGCTGAACAAGAACCTTAGTTTCAGCCTGTATTCCAGTCGCCTAAAAGATGCCTGGAACCAGTACTACGCCGGGAACGCTTGGACTTATCCGCTATCGGATGACATTTCACTGTTCGGTGACCTGAACTATTACAAGGCGGTCGACGAAGGCAAACAACTGCTTGGAAAGTTCGACAACAACATCTGGAGCGGCCGGGTCGGGGTGAAACTCGGTGCGCACTCCGTGGCCTTGTCCCACCAGCGCAACAACGGCAACGACGACTTCGATTATCTGCGCCAGTCCGACTCGATCTTCCTCGACAACTCCATCCAGTACAGCGACTTCAACTCACCCAAGGAACGTTCGTGGATGGTGCGCTATGACCTAGACATGGAGAGCTACGGAGTTCCGGGTCTGTCGTTCATGACTCGTTACGCCCGCGGCACCGATGCCGACTACTCCAACGCCAACGCCACGTACATGCGCCGTGATGCCGACGGCAACCCGCTGACCGATCAGAAGCGATGGGAGCGTGACATTGAAGTCAAATATGTCGTGCAGACAGGTTCGCTGAAAGATATGTCGCTGCGGTTGCGTCAAGCCACTACCCGCGCTACGGCATTTGAATCGGATCTGGATGAGGTCCGGGTGATCATCGAATACCCGTTGGCGATTCTCTGACATCGCGGTTGATACAAATTCACCTTTAGAAGCTCCTTGCTCCTTTGGTAAGAGGTGAATCTTTTGGCGTCCTTCGGGGCGCCCTTTTTATTTTCGCGGGTCGCATTCACTGAAGTTGAAAAGTGCAACGTGCTGCAATCTTGCGAACTTGTCTTGAAAATCGAAAAATCGAAGCACTCGACAGTCCTTACGGGGCGATACCGGTTCACCGACCGTTTCTGCGGCATTCGCCTCCTACGGTGTATCTAATGGTGTTGAGCTGTCCTTGGGAGTCCTCATAGGTCATCACGGTAGGGACTGCGGCGCATGAAACTTGCGGTCGCACGGTGCTCACTACTTTGACCACGTCCAACTTCATCCCGTATTCATAGTCTTTCATCACTGGTGCAGGTTTGCCCTGGTTGGCAGCATACTGCTCCATTGCTTTTGTATTTGCGCTGACGGCCCTCTCAAACGTTTTGTCACCACCGCCCTCAGCGAGCGCATTCAGGGACAGGGCCATGACCGCGATGAACGTCATCGACTTGATAAATTTCATATCCATTTCCTTAAGAAGAACCAGCAAAAAAAAGCCCGGCATCGGGGGGCGATGGCAGGCTTATCCAAGTGCGACGCGCTTACATGTCTTGGGCTTTGTCGTCTTTCTTTTCATTTACAACAACGGGATCATGCGTCTTCTCTTTGGCTACAAACAGTTCCATCGAGCGTTCTTTAGCCGCCATCATTTTCTCGAAAGCCCTGTCGCCGCCGCCTTCAGCTAACACCATGGACGACATCACCAACGCTGTTGCAAAGATGCTCAATTGTGCAAGTTTCATGTTTTCAGGCCTCATTTGATTGACGAGGTCAGGGTAACAATCCGAACCTATCGCCACGGTGGCGCGAAAATTACATATCCGTTATGTCGTGGGAGTTGAATTGAATCAGCACCAA
Organism: Pseudomonas laurylsulfatiphila; assembly: GCF_002934665.1. GTDB lineage: Bacteria > Pseudomonadota > Gammaproteobacteria > Pseudomonadales > Pseudomonadaceae > Aquipseudomonas > Aquipseudomonas laurylsulfatiphila. Next base: position 617,106 of record NZ_NIRS01000005.1, read on the forward strand.
TGAACTGTGGGAGCGAGCCTGCTTGCGATAGCAAATAGTCAGTTGGCATCAATGCTGACTGACTCACCGTCATCGCTAGCAGGTTCGCTTCCACAAGGGGTACGTCTATTTAACTGGGATGGCCTCTTCATCACGTCGATGCGCCAGCTGATACAGCGCAGGCAATATCAGCAACGTGAGAATGGTCGAGGACAGAATCCCGCCAATTACCACCGTCGCCAACGGCCGCTGCACCTCCGCACCGGTACCGGTCGCCAGGGCCATCGGAATGAAGCCAAGGGACGCCACCAGTGCAGTCATCAGCACCGGACGCAGCCTTGTCAGGGCGCCCTCGCTGATGGCATCGGAGAGGGAACGTCCTTCCTCCCGCAGGTTGCGGATGAACGCGATCATCACCAAGCCATTGAGCACCGCGACTCCCGACAGCGCAATGAACCCGACGCCCGCCGAGATCGACAACGGGATGTCCCGTAGCCACAACGCCATTACGCCACCGGTCAAGGCAAACGGAATCCCGGTGAACACCAGCAGCCCGTCCTTGAGGTTGTTGAACATCATGAACAGCAAGCCAAACACCAACAGCAAGGCCACCGGCACCACAATCTGCAAGCGCTTGGCCGCCGACTGCAATTGCTCGAACTGCCCGCCCCAACTGGTCCAGTAACCCGCCGGAACCTCGACATCGCGCTCGATTACCTCACCCGCTTCTGCGACGAACGAACCGATATCGCGCCCACGCACGTTGGCGCTGACGATCACCAAGCGCTTGCCGTTTTCGCGACTGACCTGATTCGGCCCCAGCACCAGATCAAGGCTGGCAACTTCCTCAAGAGCAATGAAAGCGATCTGATTGGACGCGCCATTCTGCGGTGCCGGCACCGGGATCAGCAGGGTCGACAAACCTTCGATGTCCTTGCGCATGGCATCGGACAAACGCACCACCATGTCGAAACGCCGATCGCCCTCATACATCGTCCCTGCCTGGCGTCCTCCCACCGCTACCGCAATGGTGTCCTGTACATCGCCAACGTTGAGTCCGTAACGTGCAGCCTTGTCACGATCGATGTTGATGGTCAGCACCGGCAAACCTGTAGTTTGCTCAACCTTGACCTCGGACGCACCGTTAACCTTTTGCATAGCAGTGGCAATCTTCGCCGCCGTGGCGTTGAGCACGTCCATGTCATCACCGAAAACCTTGACCGCCACATCGCTGCGCACACCGGAGATCAGTTCGTTGAAGCGCAGTTGGATTGGCTGCGACAGTTCATAGTTGCTGCCCGGTAGCGTCGCGGCGGCTTGTTGCAGTTCGGCCATCAGGGCTTCGCGGGATTTGCCAGGATCCGGCCACTGCTCCTTGGGCTTGAGCATCACGTAGCTGTCGGAAATGTTCGGCGGCATCGGGTCAGAAGCAATTTCGGCGGTGCCGGTGCGGCCGAATACGCGCTGTACTTCCGGCACTTTGTTGAGAATCAAGGTTTCCAGACGCTGCTGCATGTCCACCGACTGCGTGAGACTGGTGCCGGGTACGCGCAACGCCTGCAGGGCAAAATCGCCCTCACTGAGACTCGGTACAAACTCGCTGCCCATGCGACTGGTCATCACGCCGCTGAGCGCGACCACGATCAAGGCCATGCCCACTGCCACGGCGCGATGGGACATCACCCAAGCCAGCGCCGGCGCATAAAACCGGCGTGCGCCGCGCATGACCACGCCTTCTTCTTCCTTGACCTTACCGGTGACAAACAGGGCGATGGCCGCTGGTACGAAGGTCACCGACAACAACATGGCGCCAAGCAGCGCGATCACCACAGTGAATGCCATTGGATGGAACATTTTTCCTTCGACACCGGTGAGGGCGAAGATCGGCAGGTACACGACCATGATGATCAACTGGCCGAAAATCAGCGGTCGCCGCGCTTCTTTGGCCGCTGCGAATACTTCATGGAAGCGCTCGGATCGGGTCAGCAATCGTCCGTGATGCTGCTGTGCGTGGGCCAGCCGTCGCAGGGTGTTTTCAACGATTACCACCGCGCCGTCGACAATAATGCCGAAGTCGAGTGCGCCGAGGCTCATCAGATTGGCGCTGACCTTGTTGCTGAACATGCCGGTGAAGGTGAACAGCATCGACAGCGGAATCACCATGGCCGTGATCAAAGCCGCACGGATGTTGCCCAGGAACAGGAAGAGAATCGCGATCACCAGAATCGCACCTTCGACCAGATTCTTTTTCACCGTGGCGATGGCTTTGTCGACCAAGTGCGTACGGTCATAAACCGGCACCGCGACGACGCCGGTCGGCAGCGAACGGTTGATCTGCTCAAGCTTGCTGGCAACTGCCTGGGAGACGGTGCGGCTGTTTTCGCCGATCAGCATGAATACGGTGCCGAGCACCACTTCGCGACCGTTTTCAGTCGCGGCCCCGCTGCGCAGTTCACGGCCGATATCCACCGTGGCAACGTTCTTCACCCGAATCGGTGTGCCGTCGACGTTAGCCATGACAATGTTGGCAATGTCCTCGGTGCTCGCCACTTGTCCAGGCGCGCGGATCAGCAGTTGCTCGCCAATGTGCTCGATGTAGCCCGCGCCGACGTTGGCATTGTTGCGCTCAAGCGCAGTGATCAGATCGGTGAGAGTCAGTTTGTACGCTGCCAGCCGTTTCGGATCAGGTGCAATCTGATACTCCTTGGCGAATCCACCGATGGTGTTGATCTCCGCCACGCCAGGAACGTTGCGCAGCTGCGGCTTGATGATCCAGTCCTGGATTACCCGTAGGTCCGTCGGCGTATAGGGGGTGCCGTCCTCCTTGAGCGCGCCTTCCCGCGCTTCGACGGTCCACAGGAAAATCTCCCCAAGCCCCGTCGAAATCGGCCCCATCACCGCTTTGGCGCCTTCGGGTAATTGTTCTTTAGCTGTTTGCAGGCGCTCATTGACCAACTGCCGGGCGAAGAACAGATCAGTGCCGTCCTTGAATATCACAGTGACTTGCGACAGCCCCGACCGCGACAGCGAACGGGTCTGTTCCAATGCCGGTAGACCGGCCATGGCAGTTTCAATCGGGAAGGTGATGCGCTGCTCGGTTTCCAGCGGCGAGAACCCGGCGGCGCCGGTATTGATTTGTACTTGGACGTTGGTGATATCGGGCACGGCGTCGATCGGCAGTTTCTGGTAACTGGCGATACCTAGGCCGGCCATGAGTAAAACGGCGAGCAGCACAATGATGCGCTGCTCGATGGCAAACTGGATCAAGCGTTCGAACATGAGAACCTTCTCGTCGAGGGGGCAGATCGGTGGGTGTTGTTAAAGCGCTGTTTCAATGAGAGTGCTCAGCCGAGGCTTTACCCAGTTCCGATTTGAGAACGTAGCTGCCGGCAGCTGCGACCTGAACCCCGGACTCCAGCCCCTTGGTGATTTCCACTTGCCCGTCCGCTCGACTACCCAGCTCCACCGCCTGCGCCTTGAAGCCGTCGTCGGTGCGCACGAATACTGTAGGTTTGTCCTCGACCGTCTGAATCGCGGTTTCCGGCACGGCGACTCTGGCCTCACGGCTGTCGGTGGCTACTAGTGCGTTGACGAACAGGCCCGGACGCCACGCGCCTTGGGGGTTCTCCAGAGTCACGCGCACGGTGGCGGTACGCGTCTGCTCACCGAGCAAGCTGCCCACATAAGCCACGTTGCCAACGACCTCGGCGTTCAGCTCCGGGGCACTGATCGTCACGGGTTTGCCCACCTGCACCTTGGTCAAATCCTTGGGTGAAACGCCGAATGTCACCCAAACCCGGGAAAGATCCGAAAGGATGAACGCATTGCTGGTCACGTCGACCACTTCTCCCGGCGTCAGGTGTTTTTCCACCACAACGCCGTCGAACGGAGCGCGCAGCTCATAGCGATTGCCGCCGGTGGCGACCACGCTGCCGCTGAGTACGCTGATTTTCTGTTGAGCGTTGTTCAGGGCGATTTCAGCTTCTTGCAGCGCCTGTCGAGCCTGGAGGAAATCCTGTTCAGCGGAAATCTTGCTTTCCCACAACTGCTTCTCACGCTCGTAAGTGGTCCGTGCCAGTGTCAGACGCCGCTGCGCCGCGGCCTGTTCACTGCGCTGATCAGAAATCTGCTGACTGGAAATCACTGCCAACAGCTGACCCTTTTTCACCGATTGCCCGAGATTGACCGACACTGACTCGACCACGCCGGGGACTCGAGGCACAACATGGGCCGTTCGGTCTTCGTCAAAACGCACTTCACCGGGGAATGGCAAACCGAGATTGATACTCTGCGCACCGGCTTCGATCAATTGAATACCTGCCGCAGTGATCTGCTCGTTGCTGAGGGTCAGATGTCCCTCTTCACCTGCAGCATGTTCACCCTCAGCTGCGGCGCCATTTTCGGCGTGTTCAGCATGCTCGGCATGTTCCGCCGCTTCATTGGCATGCGCCTCGATGGACGAGTTACCCGTGCGAATCGAACCGATGCCAATACCCAGCGCCAAAGTTGCTACGGCGACAACGATCAGTTTTTTGTTCATGGAAACTCCTCTGCGCCAAGCCATCACGCATTTCTGTGAAAGTTGAAAATCAAGGGCTGACAGCGAGCGCGTCGAGATCGCCGAAAATGCGCTCAATCCGCACCCGCGCGTCTGTCGCCTCTGCAACCGCCTGGATGTATTGGGTGCGGGCGCTGATCAGGGTGCGTTGGGCATCGAGTACATCGAGGAAGCCAAACTTACCCATCTCGAATCCTCGTGTAGCGCTGTCGACAGCGCTCTGCGCGGAGGGCAGGATGGTCTGGTGGAACGCCTTCACTTCACCATTCGCGGTCCGCCATTGCTCCAGGGCAGTCTGGGTTTCCGTGCGCAAACGCAGCTCGGTGGCATTGCTCAAGTCCCGCGCCTGATCTGCGCGTCGAGCGGCTGCCAGTACGTTGCCCTGATTACGGTTGAATAATGGAATCGGCATCGATAGCCCGACTACGTTCACCCGCTCGCGCTCCGTCGCGTCGTACTGGCTGCCGATGCTTACGGTCAGGTCGGGAATTCGCTGTGCCTTCTCCAGCCCCAAAGAAGCCTCACGCTGATTGATCTGCAATTTGGCCAGGCGCATCTCGGCGGTCTCACTCAGGCGTTCAAGTAACTTTGTCGACGGCACGGCGAGCGTTGATTGTCGGGCAGCCTGCACATCGACCGAGACCGGCAAAGGGGCACCCATGACTTGAGCCAGTTGCTGATACGCATTGGCCTGGTCGCGCTCGGCACGACTCTGTTCAAGTCGTACCTCAGACAATTGCACCTGCGCCCGCGTACCTTCGACCGGCGAGGACTTGCCGGCTTGTATACGCCCTTGGGCTACGCGCACACCTTGCTCGGCGAGTTGCAGAGACTGACGAGACAACTGCAACCGTTGCTGCGCTGTTTGAGCGCTGGAAAACGCTTGGACCACATCGGCACGCAACGCATTGCGCTTGCGCTCCAGTTCGATCCCGGCAGCGTCCTGCGCGCGGCTGGCGACTTCGATACGCGCGCCGCGCTTGCCACCCAGTTCAATCGGCTGGCTGAGCAGCACCGTAGTAGTGCGCGAGTCACGTCGGGTGTCTTCGGCCTCCAACGACACTGTGGGGTTGGGGATCAAACCAGCCTGTTTTCGGTCACCTTCGGCAATGCCGATGTCCCACTGCGCTGCTGCGAGATCGGGGTTTGCGGCGAGCGCCGTTTGCAGGGCCTGATCAAGGGTCAGTGTCGTTGACGAAGCAACCGCAAAACCAGGATTGGCCACTAAAAAAAAGCCTGTAGTACCTGCGATTCGCAATGCTTTTTTCAGGCGTAATCGCGCCGTCAGTTCTCTTGGACCGGGCAATTGAACACTTCCTTTAAAATAGAGAAATTTCGATACTGCCACGTTATGTTTTTGAACTTATCGACAAGGTGACTGGAACATTACAAATACGTTATCCACTGTTACAGCAAGTTTTTTTGTTCTAGTATTCGAAACGCTCAAACCTATACAGCAACACCAAGAAACAAATACTTCATGCTTATCCGCCGAACAGCACTTGCTGTGTTTCCGTTCTCATGAAATGAAGACGTGCAAGTCCCAACCTCTGCGACAGGCTGTCGCAGAAGACTGATTTAGAGCCTCCACTTAACCGTTTTCAGTTGACTCTGTAGCCGCTACAGCCTTTATTTTGCGTGAGATCAATCGTTGGCCCTACGTAATGAACAGCAGTAAATTCATTTAACTGTTATTGAATAACATTCGGAAGAACTTATAAAAATAACAATTTTTACGACTTCCTTAATTACTTACCCATTAAATAAAAGTGGTGATTGACCATGCGAATCCTTGTCATCGAGGACGAGCTTAAAACTGCCGAGTATTTGCATCAGGGATTGACCGAGAGTGGTTATATTGTTGACCGTGCGACAACCGGCGCCGATGGGCTGCATCTGGCCCAGCATCAGGTTTACGACCTGATCATTCTCGACGTTAACCTGCCGGAACTGGACGGCTGGGGCGTGCTGGAACAGCTGCGTCGCGCTCATTCCACCCGGGTCATGATGCTCACCGCACGCGGGCGCTTGGCGGACAAAGTCCGCGGACTGGACATGGGTGCCGACGACTATCTGGTCAAGCCGTTCGAGTTCCCGGAATTGTTAGCCCGGGTGCGCACTCTAATGCGTCGCAGTGAAAACATTCCCGTGCCGCAAGTACTCAAGGTTGCCGACCTGGAGCTCGACCCGGGCCGTCACCGGGCCTTCCGTGGCGAACAGCGCATCGACCTGACCACCAAGGAATTTGCCCTACTGCATCTGCTAATGCGCCACTCCGGCGAGGTATTGACCCGGACCCAGATCATTTCGCTGGTGTGGGATATGAACTTCGACTGCGACACCAATGTGGTCGAGGTCTCCATCCGCCGCCTGCGGGCGAAGATCGACGACCCGTTCGACAGCAAGCTGATCCACACCCTTCGCGGTGTCGGCTACGTACTGGAGTCACGGACATGAGGCCAGCCAGTCTTTCGCTGCGCCTTGGTTTGACAGTCAGTCTTCTCGGGGCATTGCTTGTGGTGTTCCTGGCTGTATTGGCCTATTTCGCCCTGACTCATCAACTCAACGCGCTATCTAGGGACAACCTGGAAAAGAAAATGGAGCAGGTGGAACATAGCCTGGCGTTGTACGCCAATGTCGCTGAAATCGGCGGAAAGCCGCATATCCTGCTCGATCAGGTCATGGGGCATGACAACCTGACGCTCAGCATTTATGACCAGAACAATCTTCGTACACCGCTGCTTAAGTCCGGCTCAGGCATGGTCGATCCGCGCCCGGAACTGAAAGCCGTGCGGGGCATCACCGAGCAACTGGTCTACTCCAGCAGCACCGACGTCGAGGGCACCAATTTTCTCACCGCCTCGAAGCTGATCCGCGTCAAGGACGGTACCCCCGTGCCGGTGCTGATATCGATCGACAACACCCACGATCAAGCTTTGCTCAGCGCCTATCTGCGCTCGACACTGACTGCCTTGCCGCTGCTGTTGATCTTTATCGGCCTCACTGCTTGGTTTGCGGTACAGCGGGGCCTGATACCGTTGCGCGAGTTTCGAAAAGTGGCGGCAAGAGTGACCACGCAGGATCTCGAGCATCGGCTATCGGTGGTCAACATGCCCCAGGAACTCAGCGAATTGGCCCAAGGCATCAATTTCATGCTGCATCGCCTCGACGACGGCGTACAGCAACTGTCGCAATTCTCCGACGACCTGGCACATGAACTCCGCACGCCGATCAATAACCTGATGGGCAAGGCCCAAGTGACACTTTCCCGGGAGCGTTCGAGCGAGGAGTACAAAAACATTCTGGTGTCGTGCACCGAAGAATTGGAACGCGTCGCGCGGATAGTTTCCGACATGCTATTCCTCGCGCAGTCCAGCCAATCGACGGCGCACGCGCCTTTCGAATGGGTCAATCTTGAAGCCGAGGCGCAGAAAGTGGTCGAACTGTTTTCCCTACCGGCGCAGGACAAGGAGATCAAGCTGAGTGTGGTCGGCAACGCACGGGTGTCGGGCGACCGTTTGATGATTCAACGGGCGATCTCGAACCTGCTATCCAATGCCCTGCGCCACTGTCCACCTCGGAACACCATTTCGTTGGTCATTGAGAGCGGTGCGAATCAGGTTTCACTGTTCGTCAGCAATCCTGGCGCGGGTATCGATGCACAACACTTGCCACATCTGTTCGACCGTTTCTACCGGGTCGACAGCAGCCGCACCCGTTCCCAAGGCAGTACCGGGCTGGGTCTCGCCATCGTGCGCTCGATCATGAGCTTGCACCAGGGTGATGCGCAGGTTGAAAGTCAACCTGGCGAGTTAACTGTGTTCAGGCTGGTTTTCCCCAAGAGCTAAGCACCACGAGCAGCCCAATTGTTGCGATTGGGCTACTTCATGGGTCGACTTTTCGCACAGGCCATTAGCCTATTCGTTGAGTTGTTTGGGCACGCGTACATTTTTACGTACACCGGAAATAGGAGAGCTGAAGCTTCCTATTATTTTCGAGCGACCAATTTCCTTTTCAGACGGATAAGACGTGCTCGATTGAGCGCATCAACATTCAAAAAGGAAGGTGCTCCGTCAGTCGTCGCGCATCAGTTCCTGTAGATCGGCAGAAAGCGGCATGACACTAAATGCATTGACACGTGCTCTGCCTGTGTTGCCGACTGGCACCCATATCCTGGAAAACAATAACGCAGCAAAAATACGAGGAACCTGGCCCACAACCTCACGCCAATCCCTTGTCTGTAATCCCAGTTTCAACATGAGCCAATGCGATCTCGCATGAGCCAGAGGCATGCGTTGCGTGATGATATGAGCACGCTCCAACCAGAGGTAAGCAGCCTGAACGTCGTTGTTCTTAAGCGCGGCAGAAGCCTCAAGGAAGGCTTCATTTATTGCAGTACGCAGAATCACTTTCATCCCAACCTCGGACTTGGATCCGCTGTAATCGTAGCCGGCAGAATCAGCAAGGAGCCAATCTTCGACTTCGGCATACGCAGGCACGCGCAATGCCGAAGTGAAAAATCCATCGCTACGATTTAAAGACAACGCCTGACCAATTAATCGAAGATGTCCCGTAGAAACGATTTTTTATGGTGGGGCTTCTGACCATGATGTCCGCCTTGATTCTGATGGCCACTCTGATGGCCGCCATGATGTTCATCCCTCCAACCGCCACTATTATGTCCACGCTGCTCTGTGTAGCTTTGGTCGCCACCATGCTGGTTGTACGCCGGTTGGACATACCCTGTCTGACCCGCTGGCGCCCTATCTGGCGTCGCAATTGGTGAATTCTGTGGGAGAAAACGACCAGCGTCCTGTTGCTGACTGCGCTCAATAATCTTGTCGAGCTCACCTCGATCAAGCCAAACACCACGGCATTGAGGACAGTAATCGATTTCGATACTTTGACGTTCAGTCATTACCAACGCGATATCTTTGCAAATTGGACATTGCATAATCTTGATTCCTTCGTGCTAATCAGTAATCGAGGGCGCGGCAGTCATATCACCTGCGCAGCAGCCGCAACCCGTTGAATACGACGAGCAAGCTCGCCCCAACATCCGCAAAAACGGCCATCCACAAGGTTGCGTGGCCAGATAATGCCAGCGCTAGAAAAACGAATTTGATGCCCAATGCCAATCCGATGTTCTGTTTTAGAACCGATGCGCATCGACGACTTAAGCTTATGAAATCAGCGATCTTGCGCGGGTCATCATCCATGATGGCAACATCAGCGGTTTCAAGTGCGGTAGCGGTGCCTGCGGCTCCCATTGCAAAACCGATATCGGATTGTGCCAATGCAGGGGCGTCGTTCACGCCATCCCCAACCATGCCAACAGGGCCATAACGACGTTTGAGTTCAGCGACGGCGGTTTGTTTGTCTTCTGGCATGAGATTTCCGCGCGCATCCTTTATGCCCAATTTCCCGGCAATAGAGTTGGCGGTTGCCGGGTTATCACCCGTCAGCATTACCGGTACAACATTCATGGCATTCAAAGCGGCTACGGCGGCAAAGCTTTCAGCCCGTACGGTGTCAGCTACCGCGAAGATCGCTACTGGACCGTTGGCTGCGCAAAGTACGATTACAGTTTTTCCCGCGTTTTCCAGCAGCGACAATCGAGCCTCAAGCGCTGGGGAACATACGCCCAACTCTTCAACCAGGCGATGGTTACCCAGGTGCCAGGATTGGCCATTGATATTGCCTTTGACACCACGCCCGTTGAGTACACTGAAGTCCTCAACCGGCATAATCGCCCCCTCCGGCTGCTGCAATTTCCAGCCGCTGACCAAGGCCTTGGCTACGGGATGCGTACTCTGCTCGTCCAGGCTTGCGGCGATCAGCAAAGCCTGCTCAATGGGCATATCTGTAAACGGCTCAACATCGGTCAGTACCGGCTTGCCCTGAGTCAAAGTACCGGTCTTGTCGAGTGCAACAACCTTCAGAAACCGGCCGCTTTCAAGATACGCACCACCCTTGATCAAGATGCCGTGCCTGGCTGCTGCTGTTAGCCCACTGACGACGGTAATCGGAGTTGAAACCACCAGAGCGCACGGGCAAGCAATGACTAACAGAACCAGCGCCTGATAGAGCCACTCACCCCAAGCTCCACCGATGAGGACAGGGCCCAGGACAGCAACCAGAACAGCGAGAACTACTACTGCGGGGGTGTAGTAATGCGCGAATTGATCTACAAACCGCTGTGTCGGTGCCCGTTGAGACTGTGCGTCTTGAATCGCTGCAGCAATGCGCGCAAGGGTACTTTCACCAGCTACTGCCGTGACGGTAGCTTCAACCACACCGTCCGTAACGATGGTGCCAGCGTAAAGCGGATCTCCAATCTCCTTATCAACCGGTAGGCTTTCGCCAGTAATCGGAGCCTGATCCAGTGCCGCACGTCCAGAATCTACCCGAGCATCCAGCGGCACGCGCGAACCTGTGCGAACCCGGATGCGACTACCGAGCAATACACTCGCTACTGGCAGTTCTTTCCAGCCACTTTCGGTCATGACCTCAGCGATTTCCGGCGCCAATGCAGTCAGCGACTTGATAGCATTGCGCGCCCGCTCCAGAGAAAGTGCTTCGATGGCTTCTGCAATGGCGAACAGGAAAACCACCATTGAGGCTTCAGGCCATTTACCGATGACGAGGGCGCCTACGACAGCCAGCGACATCAGGAAATAGATGTTCAATGTGAAGTTTTTAACCGCGATCCAACCCTTTTTAAGTGTTGGGAGACCAGCAGCCAGGATAGACAGAGCAGCCAACACCATCACTGGCCAAGAGCTTTCCTGCCCGGTTGTCCATGCAGTGACTTCAGCGGCGATAGCCGCGACGCCGCTGACGGCCAACAACCCTTTCAACTTTGCGCTCAGCACTGGCGGAAGAGCCGAAGGTGCGGCGCCGGCTTCGATCAAGGTCGGCCCCATGTCCAGTGCAACTAATGCGGTGACGATTGACTGCGGATCATCCAGACGGTGATGCACGGTCAACTCACGATTCAGTAGGTTGAAGTCGAGGCGGACAATTCCGGACATCGGCTCTAGCCGGTTACGGATGAGGCGTTCCTCGGTGGGGCAATCCATTTTGTCGATGCGATATCGAACATTATTGGTCCCCTCGGGAGCCGAATTGGTCTTGCTGGGTGCAAATGCGTCAGTTGCGTGAGCGCCATGAGCACAACAGGCATCGGCATGATCGTGAATGTGCGTGCCATGATCGTGATCGTGCGGGTCGTCGTGATCGTGGGCATGGGCATGCGCGCCATGGTCGTGATTATGCGAGCCAGGATCATGCTGGTGCGTTTTGTGATGAGAAGGTTCAACCGCATGCGGATGATCGGACCCACAACAATCGTCTTTTTTCACAGCCTGAAGGCGGACGATCGGTTTTGGCTTGCTTTCCTGACTCATGGTGCTTCTACCGGTAAGAACAATGGCACCATTCAACAGCCTGAACCAACTACAGGGTCAAGCAATGAATTGAAGCTATTTCACATTCCAGTAGGGTGGTTTTTTGGTTATCGGTATCGGACATTGAGCTGCGTCTTTGCAGCAGTGCTATTTTTCTAGAGACCTTTTTGAGTTGCAGGCCTTGCAGCGCCTCTCTCTCGATAGCAGAAGGCTGTAAATGAACGAAATTGAGTTGGAACGGCATCCAAAGCACCTGCCTAACCCCTCACAAACATGGAGAACCCTATGAGCGCTGGTCATAGTCACGGTGAAGTACGTGCAGGGCACGAAAAAAAATTGTGGATAGCTTTGGCGCTGACGACGAGCTTCATGGTCGCGGAAGTCATAGGGGCTTTCATCACTGGCAGCTTGGCATTGTTATCTGATGCCGCTCATATGCTTACCGATTCCACCGCCCTTGCAATTTCATTGGTCGCTATTCAGATCGCCAAACGACCCGCGGATAGGAAACGGACATTTGGTTATGCGCGATTTGAAATTCTCGCGGCTGCATTCAATGCGATGCTGCTGTTCATGGTGGCGGTGTACATCTTGTATGAAGCATATCAGCGGATTAAGACTCCAACAGAAATCCAGTCGACAGCCATGTTGATCGTAGCGTTGATAGGGTTGGCTGTGAACCTTGTCTCAATGCGGTTGCTCATGTCTGGCAGTAGTGAAAGCCTCAATGTCAAAGGCGCGTACCTTGAGGTCTGGAGCGATATGTTAGGTTCCCTCGGCGTGATTGGGGCGGCACTGATCATTCGTTTTACCGCGTGGACCTGGATTGACTCTATTGTTGCTGCGGCGATCGGATTTTGGGTGCTCCCCAGAACTTGGGTTTTGCTCAAAGAGAGCATGAACATCCTTTTGCAGGGGGTACCGGAAGGAATTGATATCGCTGAAGTGGAGTTCAGAATCAGGGCGGTTAAAGGCATTGAGGATATCCATGACCTGCACATCTGGGCTTTAACCAGCGGTAAGAACGTGATGAGTGCACACCTCGTCGTCCAGTACTCCTCAGGCGGTGAGCAAGAGATATTGACTGAAGTAACACGATTGATGAGTGAAGAATTCCATATTGACCATACGACTCTTCAGATAGAAAACTCAGAGTTTCATGCTGGCCTTGCAGAAAACGAAGGTATGCAGCACTAAGCATCACTTCAAGCTTGTTCCGGGATGGGTATGGACCGCCGCTATGCCACTGGAATTTTTTCAGTTGCCGTAGGGGAGATCCGAAGCCGAGACAGCCACGGCTCAGGAAACTCATTCCTGACCTTCAGCACGCCCCAGGCCAAACGATGACAGTGTCAATCGCCGCCCAATAACCCCTACCTCTGCTTGCTCGAATCTCAAAACGCGGTCTTGGTATGTTTACCCAATTCCCCCCCAATACAGGGGAGTATCCCCAATGTTCATCCTTCCATCCGACGCCAGTGGATTGACCTCCATCACCTACAGAACGTCGGTTAAATGAAGCTTTCTTCATACTTCAAAATTGTTCGCCGTGTCTGGCATGGACTCTGCTTGCAGCCTAAACCAAGGGCAAAGTGCTATCGACACGCAGCATGTATGGCTCACCACCTAATCATGCTGGGAGGCAATGAGGATGAAAACAAATCTACCCCCCCATCCTATCTCGCTCTTTATCCGGCCGGACATGGCCTCGGCATTGTTGTTGGCGCTCTGCGGGGCGGATGCCGGCGCATCGCCGATTGACGATGAGAGCCAGCCATCTCCCACCGACCCCTCCTACTATCGACCACAGCCTGCCGACCCCGCGGCCGCACTGCTGGAAATCAGGACGCTACCTGAGGCCAACCATGGCTCACTTTCACTGCCCAATGGTGGCCAGGGTAATCGCGATACGCCTCGGACTGAAAACGTCCTGCCTCCGGCTTTGCAGACCTCGTTCAACTTCCCCACCAACGGCAAACCCAGTCCGCTGTTTGGCGCGGAACCCTACACCCAGCAAATGCTCCTGTTCGAAGAGTTTGGCCCTGAGAAGCTCGACCCGCAAACTCCACCAGCGCAAATGACCTTCCCCGTGCCGACGGTGGGCCCGATGCCCGGCCAGGATCCTAACAGCGTGGCCCGCAGCGGCCCCTCGGGAACCGCGCTGGAAGCCTTCCTGCGTCAACCGGGGCTGACGCCGTTCCCAACTCAGTATTCCAACGTACTGGACCGAAACCCCTGGAAGGCGCAGATCGAAGCCTTTCTCAACCGCGCCCCAGTAGGCTCCCCGGCCGAGGGACGGCCTGGCGGAAAAGGCTGGTCGCACCAGCGCTGGAACGAGTTTTACCCACAAGCCGCATTCAAGACCGTGCAAGCGGGTGCGCGGCAAAACCTTGGCCTGCGCGATAACAAACAGATGCACGGCTACACCAAAGGTGAATTTGGTGCTAACGGGCTCTACCACAACACTGCAGGTACTACGGCCACCAATGGCACTACCAAGGGCATCGACATCCGCATCCATCCAAAGATGCCGATCCAGAACCACAACTCCGTATGGACTTTCGACGGTACCCTGCCGCCGAAACTGTTGATGGTTCGTTATGGGCAACCGCTGTTAATGCGTCACTACAACGCCCTGCCCATCGACCCGGCCGCCAACAACGGCTTCGGCTTGCACACTATCAGCACCCACGAGCACAACGGTCACAACCCGGCCGAAAGCGATGGTTATGCCAACGCCTTCTTCTTCCCCGGTCAGTACTACGACTACCGCTGGCCGGTGCAATTGGCCGGCTACGACACCATCAACACCAAGGCCGAGGATCCGCGCGCAGCCTTTCCTTGTTCGCCGGGAGAAACCCTCTGGGTCAATGACATGACCCCAGGCCTCAAAACTTGCCAGAACGGCAGCATCAAGATCCGTGGCGACTGGCGGGAAACTATGAGTACCCACTGGTTCCACGACCACATGCTCGATTTCACCGCGCAGAACGTCTACAAGGGCAACGCGGTGATGATGAATTACTACAGCGCCATCGATCGCGGCAACGAGGCATTGGAGGATGGCGTCAATCTGCGTCTGCCCAGCGGTTCAGCCATGCCTTGGGGCAACCGCGACTACGACGTCAACCTGGTGATTGGCGACAAGGCCTGGGATTCCACCGGCCAGCTATGGTTCAACCCGTTCAACACCGACGGCTTCCTTGGTGACCAGATGCTGGTCAACTGGCAGTACCAGCCGTTCCTGAACGTGCGCGCGCGCAGCTATCGCTTCCGTATTCTCAATGGCTCGGTGTCACGCTATTTCAAGCTCGCCGTGGTGCGTGAAATCAAGGGCACCGGCGGTGAATTCCCTGGGCCGTCCGGCTCGGGAGTGTCCTACAACCGCGTGCCGTTCCACATGATTGGCAACGACGGCAACATCATGGAACACGCCATTCCGTTCGACGGCAGCATGGACCTCGATGGCGACGGCGACTTCAAGGACAACAACGGCATCCTGCCAACCCAGGCCATCGCAGAGCGCTACGACATCATCATCAACTTCGCTAAAAACGGGATCAAGACCGGAGACAAGATCTACTTCGTCAACCTGATGGAACACAAGACCGGCAAGGGTCCCGAGAAAGCAGAGCTGTCACTGGCCGATGTGCTGTCAGAGAAGTACAAGGCCGTCCTCAAGCAAAGCAGCAAGGGGCCGCAATGGGACAAGGGCGACCCGGTGGTGGGTAAGTTCCTGCAACTGATCGTCAACTCCTACTCTGGCCAGGACCTGAGCATGGACCCGACCGCTTATGAACCGGCCAAGCCTGGCAAAGCGGCCGGTAAAAAGATGATCCCGCTGACCATCAACCGTGATGATCCGGCCGACAAAGCCAAACTAGATCTGGCCCGGCATCGCAGCTTCACTTTCGGCCGCTCCGACGGTACCGACCTCGCGCCCTGGACCATCAAGACCGACGGCGGCTTTGGCTACAGCATGGACCCACGCCAGCTCACTGCAGCACCGGCCTTGTCCACCGGCCCGACCGATGCAGGCTTCAGTGGCGACGGCACTCTTGAAGTGTGGAACATCAAGAACGGCGGCAACGGCTGGAGCCACCCCGTGCACGTGCACTTCGAGGAAGGGGTGATACTCAACCGCGATGGCAAAGCACCGCCGGACTGGGAAAAATGGGCGCGCAAGGACGTGTTCCGCATCGGCCCGGAAGTCGATAGCTCCACCGAAGTGACCATGGCGATCCGCTTCCGCGAATTTGCCGGAACCTACATGGAGCACTGCCACAACACACAGCACGAGGACTCGTCGATGTTGCTGCGCTGGGACATCGAGCACCCGGGCCAATTCGAGCTGATGCCCACGCCGCTGCCAAGCTGGGATGGCGTGGAATACGTCGCAACCGCCGCATTACCGACCTTCCGTACCGGCGGCAAGGGTAGCGGCAGTGATGACGATGAGGACGACGGTGGCGACGACAACAGCACTAACAAGCTGCCGATTGCTGGTCCCGACATTGCCAGCACAACAGCCGGTGTGCCCGTCACCCTCAGCGTCCTGGCCAATGACAGTGACCCTGACAAAAACGTACCGCTCACTGTGGTCGGCCTGAGCCAGCCGGATTCAGGCTTGGGTACCGCCACCACCGATGGCACCAGGGTGATCTACACGCCGCCGGCCGCGCTCACCGAGCCGGGCACCGCATCCTTCACCTATGAGGTGCGCGATGCCAAGGGTGGAGTCTCGGCAACGCCAGGCACCGTGACCATTGCGGTGACACCGGCAGCGACCAGCAACGAGGACCTGCAAGTGACCAGCGCCAGCGTCTCGGTACGCAGCAACAACCGTTACACCTGGGATCTGGCGGGGACCACGTCGCAGACCGGGACGGCCCTGACCGTTACCGCAGCCACTACCGGCGGGCCGCTGGTCTTGGGCACGGCAACCATGACGCCAATAGCCACCGGAGCCCGCTGGCGGATATCGACGAGCACCACTGGCAACGGACCGGCGGCGACTGCGACCGTGACGATCAAGTCGTCCTCCGGTAAGTCGGTCACGGCGCCTATCTCAGTACGTTGACCTGCGCCACCTTGCACTCCAGGTACAGGTGGAGTGCAAGGCTTTCATCAGTATTCAGGACAGGACACAAATCATGATCACTTCACATTGGACCCCGACGATCAAATTTCTCCGCCTGCTGCTGTTGCTTACCTTGGGCATCACAGGCGGCTCGGCCGCCGTTGCCGAAGACAGCGGTTCAAGCACACCTTGGGGACGGGACTACTTCCCCAATACTGAGCTGGTCAATCAAGACGGCCAGAAAATGCGTTTTTTCGATGACATGATCAAGGATAAGGTGGTGGCGATTAACTTCATCTTCACCTCTTGCACCGACTCCTGCCCACTGGAAACTGCACGCCTGCTCCAGGTCCAAAAAGTGCTCGGTGACCGGGTTGGTAAGGAAGTATTCCTCTACTCAATTAGCATTGACCCGGAAACCGATACACCGGAAGTGCTGAAGAAGTACACCGAGAAATTTAGGATCGGCCCCGGCTGGCAATTCCTCACCGGTAACAAGGACGACATCACTGCACTGCGTAAAAGCCTGGGGCTGTTCATCGACGGCATCGACAACGGCCGCAACAAGGACCACAACCTGAGCCTGATCATCGGCAACCAAAGTACGGGTCGCTGGATGAAATCCTCGCCCATGGAAAACCCCTACATTCTGGCCGATCGCTTGAGCAAAACACTACAGAACTGGAAAGACGCCAGCACCAACGACCAGGATTATGCCAGCGCCCCAACCCTGCGCCCGCCGAGTGCCGGCGAACAGATCTACCGCACACGCTGCTCGTCCTGCCATACCCTTGGAGACACTCAGAACGCTGGCATCCGCAGCATTGGCCCGGACCTGATCGGAGTCACTCGCCAGCGCGACCCGCAATGGCTGAAGCGCTGGATCAAGGAACCGGATCAGATGCTGGCAGAGAAAGACGCGCTGGCGATGCAGTTGTATGAGCAATACAACAACATCGCGATGCCCAATCTGCGCCTAGGCGAAATAGAGACCAGTGCCGTACTCACCTATCTGGCAGAAGAGACCGAACGGTTGCAACCTGAGGCGCCGATGGCGCAGGACACGCATGACGGAGCCCACCAGCACGCTGGCCCCAAGATTCAGCAACAAGGCGGCTAATCCGAGTTATGGCTCGCTTACAGGAGCACTCTGCGCAAGAAGCCGCGAAGATTGCTCCCCAATTGCGTTTCTCGGGTAGAGGTTGTCCTCAAAACTGTCAATTACTCCCAGCAGGCACAACAGCGAACTATCGCGACTGATCGATTTCCCCGCGGATCAAGTCGTAAAGCGGCTGAGCCCCGAAGTTGGTCAGCGGTTTGCCGTTGACGAAGAATGTTGGTGTTTTGCTCACGCCAACGGCCGTGGCATCAGCCGCATCTTTTTCGATCGTAGCCGTGATATCCGCCGACATCATTTGTCCCCGGGCCTTATCAACGTCCAACCCGGCCTGACCTGCAGCGGTCCATGCAGCCGATGCAGTCGCGTCATCATGCCATTGCCCCTGCGACTCTAGAACGGCCTCGAGTACCGGTACGAATACACCTTGCTTGCGGGCTGTTTCCAGGATCCGGATGGCTTCTTCTGAGCCCTTGTGAAGTCGTACATAACGTAGAACCAGTCGAACATCGGACGGATGCTTGGCCATCATCTGTTTAACGATGGGATAAAAAGCACGGCAGCTTTCACAGGAGGGATCGAAGAACTCAACAATCGTCACGGGTGCATCGGCAGGACCAAAGCTTGGCGAGTGAAAGCGCACAAGTGAACTTGCTTTCGGCACGGGAACTTCAGCTTGGGGATCAGTGGATGCTCGATCATAAAAAAAAGCTGCAACTACGAAGCCGATGATGGCAAACAGACTGACAACAAGAACGACACTACGTTTGCTCATGCGGAAAATCTCCGGCGAATGATGGCTAGAAGAAGGATAAGGAAGCTGAATACGCCCAGCGACAGCAATGGCAATGGAACACTGCTGAAAATGGTCATGTCGGCACCGGAACATGATGGTCCAGCACCACAGGGTTTGAGGCTTTCCGGAATAACCCCGAAATAAAGAAGATTGTGATAAAGCGCGATCAACCAGCCCATCACCGCTAAAGGCAATGCATAACGCCAGACACCCGTGTCCGAAATGCAGCAAGCAACCCCGAGCACCAGGACGAGAGGAAACATGAATGCCCGCTGAAACCAACAAAGCACGCAGGGTGCTTGCCCCATGATTTCCCCGACAAACAATACGGCGATAGTTGAAATCAGGGAGAGCAACCATGCACAGAGAAGAAGCGTCCATCCATCGGGTTGACGTTGTGGGTTGGTGGTTTCCATCGAGTTAAAGCCTTTTTGTTGTGGTCGTGTGCTTGTAGATGCGGATGGGACAGGCACACGGATACTTTGGTAAAGCGTTCAATGACTGTCCCCTGCTAGCTGAAATTGGGCAATGAACGCTTTCCAAAAAATACAGGAGGCATCGTGAGAATATTCTAGACACCTGAATAAGGGTGCCGACGTTCCGGGCTCAATCCGTGATGCTCCAGCAGAATCGACGATCAGAACGGCGGAGTGTCATCCTCGGCAGTTATCAATAACCAGTCCAGCGTCCAGAGGCATGGCCATTCCTATCGGTCAATGCTGGAGCTCAACTGAGGGGTGTGGACCACTATCGCGAATTCTCGTGTTGGGTCACTCGGATCCTTCGTTTGAAGCAACTCTTCAAAGGAACCGATCCCAAATATTACCCATGGTTCTGGGAAATGTCGCAGGAGGCGTTTTGCCTGCTGACGAACAGATTCCGGAAGTGTCTGATCTCTGGACAGCTCACGCAAGAACTCACCTGTTTGGACGATACTTCGGGTACGCTCGCAGGGCATGGTCATGTGTCGCCACTCCGCTAGAATTTGCGCTTAACCTTAGAAAACCCACCGCCAACGCCAAGGGCGCTGAGGGTTTTAACCATTCGTTTGAATTATAGCAAGCACGCTGCTCGGCTCCTCAGTGGTGAATAGGCCACTCGCGATAGAGCCTGGTTCGAGGTGAATGCTCCTGATTTCCCAGACGCATCTGACTGGCTGCTTCAGTCGATAGCTGCTCTAAAGGAAAGCAGCCTTGGATTGCAGCACTTTCGCAACGGACAGTGAAGCATTCTGAGGATTGAGGATTGAGGATTGAGGATTGGTACGCTGCCCGAACTCAAGGCTTGCGCTACGCCTGGCGAGAGTCCTCCAGCGATCCTTGAAGCAACATAGATAATTCTGTATCCGATACCCGCCGAATGCGGATCGCTGCTAGTCGCAGCAGATTCGAAGTCGACATTTCCTTAGCTTGTGGATAGGTCGCAAACACCCAGGCGATCTTCCGAAGCTGAAAGTCATGCTCCGTTTCGACAAGGTCCCTCACAGTTTCAATCGCACAAGGGAATTTCGTGGCTAGTCGCAGAAAATCGTAATGGCGTGGAACAGCTCGGGCAAGTGCTGCATAAGAGATCCTAATCGGCCAAGAATGGGATTGGAGAAGGCAATCGCTTGCTTTTTGTAGTTCAACTACTAGTTCGGCATCTCTGGCAGCCCAATCTACATACGGGTACCTGATAGCGGCCATATGATGGGATCTGACATAGTCGGTGAGCCAGATCCGATCATTCCGATATAGCCACATATAGTCAGTCCGATCATGAACCCGCGTTGATTCGGGATATGCGACGAACCGCTCTCGATGAGCGTTCACCTTTAATTCGCCCGGGACGTTTCGCTTCTGGTAAGGAATTTTATTTTCACGAACAAACGTTGATAAGCCTTGATCTTCAAAGGCGAACGCCAAATTGGAAAGCCTTTCGGAATCAAGCCCAAGCAGGTGACAGAGGAAGTAGAAGCGAAATGGATGATGGGACCTTCGCGGAGTACGGAGCAGCCGGAGAACCCACTCATGCCCTTTGGGTTCGCCGGCGTTCAATAGCTGGTACTCACGTGATTGAGGTGCGCCTGCCATAGCGCCATTTAGGTAATCATGAAGCAGTGATAAACGAATGCGATCCCTGTGAAGAATTCCCAGCTCCGCCAGCCGATAGCGAAGCAAACCTCCGGTGAGTAGCTTTGATACTTCTGCTGAATTACGGAACCCCCATGCCGTGAGCTGTGCTACCTCAGTTAACGCTGGTATCTCATTTTGATTTTGAACTGCGTCTTCAAACCCGCGGTCCTTGAGACCATCGGGAAGAAACAAGTACCTCCAGTCATCGAATGGCGGACTCGCGACCTTCAGCACAATCTGATGGTACGGGCACACCAGCACACCAGTTACTTGATGGATTCGATGCCAGTACGCTTGACCTCCATGTCGAATATCACGAGCAACGCAGCGCTCACAAAACTTCAGTGCTCCGAAGCGCTCAAAGCCCGAAGCAGTGAGCCCCACAGACATCTTCAACCCAATTCCCGAAGGTCCAGACATTGCTTTAATTGCAGTGTCCAGCTGACTACTGCTGAGGAACGGTGCGAAAATCGGTAACAGCGTATGTGCCTGGATGAGGTAACTCACTGACAACTTATTAGCCAATTGCTGTGAGAGTGCATCGAGACAGCAAGGAAAGGCCGAGCCACAGGTCCTAGAATACCGACCAAACAAGTCGTAACTCGTCTGGCGATAGCTGGCATTGGCTGCGAGCCGATGGTACCTAGCCGCCAGGCTGTAGATTGTTTCATCAGGGAAAGCTTGCGGAAAAAACTCCATAGCTGTCTCCTGCTAAAGCCCATAAAGGGTGACTACCAAGGCTTATCGTCTATCCATCCTTCTGCCGATAAAGCTGCATCTAGGTCGGATGACTCAGCGATTTCTTTAGCAATATTCGAATCTATTGATTTGCTCACTGGGACCATTGGATTCGCGCTTGGCTCATTGGCCTTCTCTCTCTTGCTTGTCGCATTGATATTCGAAATCAACGCTAGATCAGCCCGTCTTGCCCGACGCGCTGTGTCGAAATTCATCATCTGCGCGATCTGATCTTTCGCAGGCATCATGTCTTCAAAATCTGCGATCTGAAGAGGGTCACCACTGCGAAGCGCTTCGATAGGCTTATGCAACAAACGCATCTGCTCGTTATAAACGCGCTGCAAAATTGCCTCCGATACCTTCGGCAGCCCTTCATAGATCACATATCGCTGCGCCAGTGTGAGCAGCTTTACCAAAAAGTCTGTGTTGCCCTGGGTCAGGTCATAGACCTTATCCTCCAAAGCCGTAGTTAGCGGCTCAGGGGATCCTGTCCAATCATATTCCCAGAGTCTTTGTACGAGGTATCGCCAGTAATCATCGTCCGCGCTGAATCGATCAAACGACACCACTCCCATGCCCACAGCACGTCGTGCGTTCCGCAACACACCTGAGAACAGCGGAACCATGGCATTAGTACCCACATATACCAAGGGAATGCCTGCCTCGTTTGAAAGGGTGACGAAGAAATTGAGCAGCGTCTCCTTACCGTTACCGACACGCGCAGAATTGAGGTGCTGCAACTCATCAATGATCAATGCACCGATAAAGAAACTTCGACACAGCTGCGCGATCCGTTGAAGAAGGATGCTGATGTTCAAGCGCGTGGTCATGAGCTTGCTGTACTGATTCACACTCAACGCTTCATCCAATGCGGCGAAAAATGCGGCACAAAATCCACGTAGAGAACCATCGTGTGGGCACTCAATTTTCAACCATACAACTTGGGTCTGGATGAACGGACGACCAGCATACTCAGCGTGCCTTATGGTCTGTGGATAAAGGCGGGCAATAGCATTCAAAGCGGTAGTTTTACCCATACCGCTGAGACCAACGAGCGTCATTGTCGATGCCGACGACTTGAACCCTGAATGCCTGATATCTTCGGTCGAGGAGGCGTGAAGCATTGCGACTGTATCTCGATGGAAAGGATGACGGCCTGTATATCCATGCCTAAGCAACTGGCTGAAGATGTCCTCCAAATGCAGATGGATTTCCAGCGGAATAACAGCGTCAGTGAGTCTGTTCACTCCATGGACTCTGAGCTTGGCGGGGAGGCTGCGCTCAGCTTCCGTAGGTTTAAGAGGTGAATGGAGAATCATCCGAGCGACATCGTCATCACTGAGGATAGGAGGGAGTGCCTCGATAAGCGGATTGCCATCATAATGAGGCAGACCCGTCGGTCTATAGACCGCGGGTTGGTGTTTTTTTTCACTCATGACCGCTGCCCTTAGATTCTCCGGTTACCAGTTTAAGAAAGCTCCGACCTCGGGAAGATAGTTCGCCTTTTTCAAGGGCGACCGGTTCACGAAGTGATTCAGAACTGCCCGTAGAGCCGGAATGGATTACCTTAAGCTCAACACTATCGCGAGCACGATCCACTGCGAGTTCAGCCTGTCGATTTATACGCTTATCTGCTTTGAATTTTGCTTTGGATGGTGGCTTCCCGGCTTGCTTCTTCATCTTGGTCGCTTCGGCAATAATCTCCTCTCCTCGCTGCTGCAGTTTCACCCGGTCTTGGGTTGCATGAAACGACTCATCAGGTGACACCTGCTTCGTAATGTTCAGCACGTCCAGGATTTCCTCCAGACGATAACCGCTGAATTTGTGTGCCATGTGTGGCACCAGTGTGAGCGGATGAAATTCGGCGCCCACCTTTACCCATGCACTATCTACACAGTTAGGGTCATACCAAACCCGGACATAGCGAGTGGAACCGTTGTGCGAGTTTTCCGCCCATTGCTCTCGCTGCAAAATTTCACACGTAAAATACAGGCCCTGGAAGTAAATCCCGCCACGTTTGATGGGGACTTCGCGAGACGGCAGCAAAGCGATTTTAAGTTCTTCGGCCCCTTTTGTTCGTGCGTTGATAGGACTGTGTTCCATTGCCCATCGCCATATCCCGAGGGGTGTCGGACTCACCTCGTCCGCAATCATCTGCTCAGTCAAGAGATGCGGCAGACGCAGGTTTTTGTTGTGGTTCAACACCGCGAGAATGACCATCTCAGTAAACTGGTCTATGTCTAAGATTGCGTCCAACTCGTAATCGCGATCGCCTCGCTCCAAACGCCGGGCATCGACTCCTCCAGGGTAAAATTTTAGATCAAGTCCTTCGTTGATCAGACGAAATCGGCTCTCGACAATCGATTTCCAGTCGGGTCGAAAAGGAGGAGCGATTTTCAGTATTGTCCCGAGAGTATTGCTCATGGTTTCACCCGCCTCACTGAGCAGCTCAGCCCTATCTGCCGAGAGCTCGAAAGGCAAATGATGGCAAGGCCATTCATCTTCCGAAATTTCTACGTTATAACGCTTACAAAATTCTTGCTTAGAAGTATATGCATTAAATAAAGCATGGCGAGCGCCATTCCAGCTAGGGCCTTCAAGACCGATATGTATTCCTACAATCATGCGAGAATAATTATCGACAACCACATAAATTACTGGACGCCCGATCAACCAGTTACGGTTAATCCGGTGAACCAAATAAACATCAGCGATGGTCGAATCTATCTCAAATCGGTGGCATGGACCGAAAACTCCGTCACTTGCTGACCCAGTTAATGCTCGATAATCTTTATTCCACCGTATAGAACCCCGACGACCTTTTAATACATAAATATCGTCGAAAAGTTTTTTCCCATGATATTTGAACTGAGAAATTGTAGGATAAGTTCCTCTGGCAATCTCTCCAAGCTCACCTCCCGGTAAAATTTTTGTGTAGAATTTTCTTAACATCCAGTCCCATGCGTCACGAACTGTACCGCACTTTCCGCTGGCAAATCGATCATAGGCAATTCTAATGGCTGACCGTTCTTTTTCTCCGAGCATGATGGCCCGGTCTTCATAGACAACACCTAAGTATTTAGGCGGGCGGCCCAGCTGCTTACCAGGAGTGATACTCCGATTTTTGGCTTTACCCCAATTTGTAGAGTTGTTCAAGAAGGCATTTTTTACTTGCCCCATACTCCAGAACCTGAACAATAATCGGTAAATTTGCTTTCGATCGACGCCTACGGCAGACGCATGAGCATTAATCCTGGAACCAAAGCAGCCGCCCGCTAACAACTCCCCAACGGTGCGGCCCTCAACGAGCTCTCGAACTAGGTTCCATCGTTTCTCCCGAAGATCTAACTCTTTTTCTGATATCTCATCATCATCTCGAACTAGAAAATCTGGTACCTGTTCTGGAGATATACAAAGTACTGCTGAATCAAGCTCACTAAGTATTGGGTCAAGATCCTCGACCCAAGGTTTTTTGGAAGAAAATGCATACTCAATTACAATAACTTTTCGGCGTGCCGAATCAAGTTCAAGGAGTCGCACTGGACAGCCGAAAATTGCCGACTCTACACAGGGGGTAATAATGCAGTTAGCAATGAGGTTACGCATGGTCTCGCCTCTCATCACAAATGTTTAGTTCGATAGAACGTGGTGTGAAAACTTTCAAAGGTCGCGCGAGGTCAATTTCTTGATTTTCGAAGTCCATCAATAGCCGTCTTTGCCAAAGCATATGAAAAAAAAGTGATTTAACTACTTTGTAATCTATGAACAATGCTTTCGAGAGCTTAGTTAAAAGTAGCCGCAACGAAATTTCATCTGTCTTTGACTGATCGATGAATTCGGTAACTCTTTGAAAATATTTTTCAGTGGCTAAGAGCGCCGACACTAATGCGTGGCTCCTAAGCTTGACCAGATTTTGAATGTGCAATGGAGAAAGGTGCTCATACAGCACCAGCTTCCAATCAACGCCCCTACGACTCCAATACAACTTCTCAATCGCAAGCTTTTCTAGCAAGCGGGTACGCTCCTTCGGAGAGAGCTCTTCAATTTCTGAGCGATACTTGACCGTTCTAGCAACGATTTTTTCGCCCCCACCCTCGGCAACCTTGGTGATGACAAAATCGGTGGTGAACACAAGTGGGACCTTGGTCCGAGGATAGAAAACTGGCCGATATCCAAGGCTGCATGCGATGGAGAAGGTCTCTGCCTGCGGCAAAAGGGGGAATTGCTCGCGAATATCAATTACTGCGGGATCGTGTTCCAGGATCAGATGGAAGTGGAATTCCGCCTTCGACAGAAGATGGTGGGCTCGCTGAATCTTCACCCCAGGAACAATATGGGAGGAGCCTAGCGATGCGACAGATCGGACTTTGATCCAAGGACGGTACAGCTCCCTTACACCCTGACCAACGCCGGAGGCAATTCGCTTTTCGATCCATTCCTGTGTGACAAGGCGCGAGGGGATACGACGGGCTGGAACGCTGGTTTGCTTGACCATCACTGCTGACCAAGGGTTGATGGAACGCGTCGCCCAAGCTGGAACCTGGTGCGACGCGGTAAATATTTTACGCTCAAGTGGGTTTGTGACAAACCTATTTATTCTGTGACAAAGCTATTTATCTTGTGACAAACCTAATTGTTTCGAAACAGAGGGGGTTTTTCGTTGTGGATAACTTATTCCACAGTAACCGACTTCGCCAGGTTGCGCGGCTGGTCAACGTCGGTGCCTTTGAGCACAGCGACGTAGTACGACAGCAGCTGCAGCGGGATGGTGTAGAGGATCGGCGACAGGATGTCGTGGATGTGCGGCATGTGCACCACGTGGGTGCCTTCACCGTTGGTCATGCCGGCCTTCTCGTCAGCGAAGACGATCAACTGGCCACCACGGGCGCGGACTTCCTGGAGGTTGGACTTCAACTTCTCCAGCAGTTCGTTGTTCGGCGCCACGGTCACCACGGGCATGTCGTTATCCACAAGCGCCAACGGGCCGTGTTTCAGCTCGCCGGCCGGGTAGGCTTCGGCGTGGATGTAGGAGATTTCCTTGAGCTTGAGTGCGCCTTCCATCGCTACCGGGAACTGCGCGCCGCGACCGAGGAACAGCGTGTGGTTTTTCTCGGCGAACAACTCGGAGATTTTTTCCACGGTGCTGTCCATGGCCAGCGCCTCGCCCAGGCGGGCTGGCAAACGACGCAGTTCTTCGACCAGGGTCGCTTCTACGTCTTTGGCCAAGGTGCCACGAACCTGGCCCAGGGAAAGCGTCAGCAACAACAGGCCGACCAATTGCGTGGTGAAGGCTTTGGTCGAGGCTACACCGATTTCGCGGCCGGCCTGGGTCAACAGGGTCAGGTCGGACTCACGCACCAGCGAGCTGATGCCGACGTTGCAGATCGCCAGGCTGGCGAGGAAGCCCAGTTCCTTGGCGTTGCGCAACGCGGCCAGAGTGTCGGCGGTTTCGCCGGACTGGGAAATGGTCACGAACAAGGTGTCGGGCTGCACCACCACCTTGCGGTAGCGGAATTCGCTGGCCACTTCGACCTGGCAAGGAATGCCGGCCAGCTCTTCGAGCCAGTAACGCGCGACCATGCCGGCGTGGTAACTGGTGCCACACGCGACGATCTGTACGTTGCGCACTTTGGCGAACAGCTCGGCCGCCTGTGGGCCGAATGCCTGTACCAGCACCTGGTTCTGGCTCAGGCGACCTTCCAGGGTGCGCTGCACCACGGACGGTTGCTCGTGGATTTCCTTGAGCATGAAGTGGCGGAACTCGCCCTTTTCAGCGGCTTCGGCACCGTCGCGATACTGCACGGATTCGCGCTCGACAGCCTGGCCGTCAACGTCCCAGATCTGCACGCTGTCGCGGCGGATTTCGGCGATATCGCCTTCTTCCAGGTACATGAAGCGGTCAGTGACCTGACGCAGGGCCAACTGGTCGGAGGCCAGGAAATTTTCCCCAAGGCCCAGGCCGATCACCAGCGGGCTGCCGCTGCGGGCTGCGACCAGACGATCAGGTTGCTTGGAGCTGATCACTGCCAGGCCGTAAGCACCGTGCAACTCTTTGACGGTCGCCTTGAGGGCCACGGTCAGGTCATGCAGATCCTTGAGTTTGTGGTTCAGCAGGTGGGCGATAACTTCGGTGTCAGTGTCCGAGGTGAACACATAACCCAGGGCCTTGAGTTGTTCACGCAGGGCTTCGTGGTTTTCGATGATGCCGTTGTGCACCACCGCCAGGTCACCGGAGAAATGCGGGTGGGCATTGCGCTCGCACGGTGCACCGTGGGTAGCCCAGCGGGTATGGGCGATGCCCAGGCGACCGACCAGCGGCTCGGTGGTCAACGCCTGCTCCAGCTCACTGACCTTGCCCGGACGACGCAGGCGCTCGAGTTTTTCATCGTTGGTGTAGACCGCCACGCCAGCGCTGTCATACCCACGGTATTCGAGGCGTTTCAGGCCTTCGACGAGGATGGCGGTGATGTTACGTTCTGCGACTGCGCCGACAATTCCACACATGCTATTTCTCCTGACTGACAGCCGCGCATACCAAATTGATGCCGCGAGCCTGAATCTGATCGCGAGCCTCAAGCGGCAGGCGTTCATCGGTAATAAGGGTATGGACACTGCTCCAGGGCAGCTCCAGGTTGGGAATCTTGCGGCCGATCTTGTCGGCCTCCACCATCACGACGACTTCACGGGCGACTTCGGCCATGACCCGGCTCAGTCCGAGCAGTTCGTTGAAGGTGGTTGTACCGCGAACCAGATCAATGCCATCGGCACCGATAAACAGCTGGTCGAAATCGTAGGAGCGTAGTACTTGCTCGGCAACCTGCCCCTGGAAAGACTCGGAGTGCGGGTCCCAGGTGCCCCCGGTCATCAACAGCACCGGTTCATGCTCAAGTTCGCTCAAGGCATTGGCGACATGCAGCGAGTTGGTCATCACCACCAGGCCGGGTTGCTGACCGAGTTCCGGGATCATGGAGGCGGTGGTACTGCCACTGTCGATAATGATGCGCGCATGCTCGCGAATCCGCGCGACGGCGGCGCGAGCGATGGCTTGTTTGTACTTGGAAACCGGCTGGCCAAGGTCGGCCACCAGTTCCTGAGGCATGGTGATCGCCCCGCCATAACGACGCAGCAACAGACCATTGCTTTCAAGTGCCGCCAGATCCTTGCGAATCGTAACTTCCGACGTTTCGAAACGCTTGGCCAACTCATCCACACTGACTTCGCCCTGCTCATTGAGCAAGGCGAGGATGTTGTGACGACGTTGAGGTGTGTTGCGCTTCGACATGACTTGGTAAGTTTCGATTCGAAAGATAACGGAAGCAATAAAAACCTATCGGCGAAACTTCGTCAAGCGCGGAGTGATGAAAAGACCTGTGGGTAACTTGTAGGAGCGAGCTTGCTCGCGATGGGCGTGAACGATAATGCATTCTTTCTGGAAAAATGCGCCGCTCTCGAAATCATCGCGAGCAAGCTCGCTCCTACAAGGGGGGGTTGTGGATAACTCAGCCCTTCTTGACCTTCTCCGGCCGCTTCCAGCCATCGATGTTCTTCTGGCGCGCACGCCCGATGGCCAGCTGGGATTTATCCACAGTCGAAGTAATGGTCGAACCAGCCGCTGTAGTCGCGCCGTCCAGGATATCCACAGGCGCCACCAACGAGTTGTTGGAGCCAATGAACACGTCTTCGCCCAACACGGTTTTCCACTTGTTGACGCCGTCGTAGTTGCAGGTGATGGTGCCGGCACCAATATTGGTGCGCGCGCCCACCTCGGCATCGCCCAGATAAGTCAGGTGACCGGCCTTGGCGCCTTCGCCCAGGTGCGCGTTTTTCAACTCGACGAAGTTACCCACATGCGCGCGGGCTTCCAGCACGGTACCTGGACGCAGACGAGCGAACGGGCCGGCATCGCTGCCTTCACCCAGGATGGCACCTTCGATATGGCTGTTGGCCTTGATGACCACGCCTTTGCGCAGGGTGCTGTCCTTGATCACGCAGTTCGGGCCGATCACCACGTCATCTTCAATGACGACCTTGCCTTCGAGGATCACGTTGATGTCGATCAGCACGTCGCGGCCAACCGTGACTTCACCGCGAATGTCGAAACGAGCCGGGTCACGCAGCGTCACACCTTGAGCCATCAAACGACGACCGGCGCGCAATTGATAATGCCGTTCCAGTTCGGAAAGCTGCTTGCGGTCGTTGGCGCCCTGCACTTCCATGGCGTCGTGCGGTTGCTCGGTGGCCACCACCAGACCATCGCTCACGGCCATGGCAATGATGTCGGTCAGGTAATACTCGCCCTGGGCGTTGTTATTGGAGAGACGGCTCATCCAGTCGCCAAGACGGGCAAAAGGCAACGCCAGAATGCCGGTATTGCCTTCGGTGATTTTGCGCTCGGCTTCATTGGTATCTTTCTGCTCGACAATGGCCGTGACCTTGCCCTGCACATCACGAACAATGCGACCGTAACCGGTCGGGTCATCCAGTTCGACAGTCAGCAAACCCAACTGCTGTGGACCCACCTGCTTGAGCAGGCGCTGCAGGGTTTCCACCTCGATCAACGGCACATCACCGTAGAGCACCAGCACGGTGTCGGACTGAATGAACGGCACAGCTTGAGCAACGGCGTGACCGGTACCCAACTGTTTATCCTGCAGGACGAAATTCAGATCATCCGCCGCCAGGCGGTCGCGCACGGCATCGGCGCCATGACCGATCACCACGTGGATGCGCTGTGGATCAAGTTGCCGGGCGCTGTGGATAACATGGCCGAGCATGGAGTTGCCGGCAATCGGGTGCAAAACTTTCGGCAAAGCGGAACGCATGCGCGTGCCTTGGCCAGCAGCGAGAATAACGATTTCAAGAGACATAACTGGCTACCAATCCTGGGTGGTCAGCGGCTGCGACCGGGTTGTAAAAAACGGAAAAGAAAAAAGGGTAGCCGAGGCTACCCTTTTTAATCAATCACACAACAAATGCAGCCTTAGTGGCCGAACTTCTTGCGGATCTGCTGGACGGTGCGCAGCTGAGCTGCAGCCTCGGCCAGACGTGCGGCAGCAGAACCGTAATCGAATTCAGCGCCACGTTCATGCAAGGCCTTCTCGGCAGCCTTAACGGCTTCCTGAGCGGAGGCTTCATCCAGATCGGCAGCACGTTGCACGGTGTCGGCAAGTACCTTGACCATGTTCGGCTGAACCTCGAGGAAACCACCGGAGATGTAATACACCTCCTCTTCCCCGCCCTGCTTGACCAGGCGGATCGGACCTGGCTTCAGATTAGTGATCAGCGGCGCGTGACCCAGAGCGATACCAAGATCACCCAGTGCACCGTGCGCAATCACCATCTCGACCAGACCGGAAAAGATTTCCCCTTCCGCGCTGACGATATCGCAATGGACTGTCATAGCCATCTGATTGCCTCAACCTAAATTAGCGCCCGTTGCCGGGCGCCGGGATTACAGTTTCTTGGCTTTCTCGATCGCTTCTTCGATGCCGCCAACCATGTAGAACGCTTGTTCTGGCAGGTGGTCGTAGTCACCGTTGAGGATGCCTTTGAAGCCAGCAATGGTGTCTTTCAGGGAAACGTATTTACCCGATGCACCGGTGAAGACTTCAGCCACGAAGAACGGCTGCGACAAGAAGCGCTGGATCTTACGAGCACGGTTTACCAACTGCTTGTCGGCTTCCGACAGCTCGTCCATACCCAGGATCGCAATGATGTCCTTCAGTTCTTTGTAACGCTGCAGAACGTACTGAACGCCGCGAGCGGTGTCGTAGTGGTCCTGGCCGATTACGTTCGGGTCCAGCTGGCGCGAAGTCGAGTCGAGTGGATCGACCGCTGGGTAGATACCCAGGGAAGCGATGTCACGGGACAGAACGACGGTAGCGTCCAAGTGGGCGAAGGTGGTCGCTGGCGACGGGTCGGTCAAGTCATCCGCAGGTACGTATACCGCTTGGATCGAAGTGATCGAACCTTCCTTGGTCGAAGTGATACGTTCTTGCAGAACGCCCATCTCTTCAGCCAGAGTCGGCTGGTAACCTACTGCAGAAGGCATACGGCCCAGCAGTGCGGATACTTCAGTACCGGCCAGGGTGTAACGATAGATGTTGTCGACGAACAGCAGAACGTCGTTACCTTCGTCACGGAACTTCTCGGCCATGGTCAGGCCGGTCAGAGCTACGCGCAGACGGTTTCCCGGCGGCTCGTTCATCTGACCGTAAACCAGTGCCACTTTGTCCAGAACGTTGGAGTCCTTCATCTCGTGGTAGAAGTCGTTACCCTCACGAGTACGCTCACCCACACCGGCGAACACGGAATAACCGCTGTGCTCGATGGCGATGTTACGGATCAGTTCCATCATGTTTACGGTCTTGCCTACACCGGCACCACCGAACAGACCGACTTTACCGCCTTTGGCGAACGGGCAAACCAGGTCGATAACCTTGATGCCGGTTTCCAGCAGGTCGTTGCCGCCTGCCTGTTCAGCGAACGAAGGCGCTGGACGGTGAATGCCCCAACGCTCTTCAGTGGCGATAGGACCAGCTTCGTCGATCGGGTTGCCCAGAACGTCCATGATCCGGCCCAGAGTCGCTTTACCGACCGGTACGGAGATGGCTGCGCCAGAGTCGACAACGTCCAGACCGCGCTTCAAGCCTTCGGTGGAACCCATCGCAATGGTACGAACCACGCCGTCGCCCAGCTGCTGCTGAACTTCCAGGGTGGTCCCGGCCGCGCTTTGTACAGTCAGCGCGTTGTAGATGCTCGGTACGCTGTCGCGTGGAAATTCCACGTCGATAACGGCGCCGATGATTTGAACGATACGTCCGCTACTCATAGCTGGATCCTCTGAATATTTGAACCGTTAAACCGCGGCAGCGCCGCCGACGATTTCCGAGATCTCTTGGGTGATCGCAGCCTGACGCGCCTTGTTGTAGACCAGCTGCAAATCGCTGATCAAATCACCGGCGTTGTCGGTAGCGTTCTTCATCGCGATCATCCGCGCAGCTTGTTCAGCCGCGTTGTTCTCGACCACCGCCTGGTAGACCTGCGACTCCACGTAACGGACCATCAAGCCGTCCAGCAGCTCCTTGGCATCCGGTTCGTAGAGATAGTCCCAGTGGTGCTTGAGGTCTTGATCCGGGGTTGCCACCAGTGGAATCAACTGCTCCACGGTAGGCTGTTGCGTCATGGTGTTGATGAACTTGTTGGACACCACGGACAGGCGGTCAATACGGCCGTCCAGGTAGGCATCCAGCATCACCTTGACGCTGCCGATCAGATCATTGATCGACGGCTCTTCACCCAGGTGGCTGATAGCTGCAACGACGTTACCGCCGAAGTTGCGGAAAAAGGCCGCACCCTTGCTACCAACGACACACAGATCGATCTCGACGCCGTTTTCGCGGTTTACCGCCATGTCCTTGACCAGGGCCTTGAACAGGTTGGTGTTCAAGCCGCCGCACAGACCACGGTCACTGCTCACTACGACATAACCGACACGCTTGATTTCGCGGTCGATCATGAACGGGTGGCGGTATTCCGGGTTGGCGTTGGCCAGATGCCCAATTACCTGGCGGATACGCTCCGCATAAGGACGGCTAGCAGCCATGCGCATTTGTGCCTTGCGCATTTTGCTGACCGCCACTTTTTCCATGGCGCTGGTAATCTTTTGCGTGCTTTTGATGCTCGCAATCTTACTGCGAATCTCTTTTGCGCCTGCCATGTAACACCTATCAGGTTAGCAAGCGGGAGCCTTGCGGCTCCCGCTGCGGCTTACCAGGTTTGGGTGGCCTTGAACTTCTCGATACCGGCTTTCATGCCAGCGTCGATTTCGTCATTGAAGTCACCTTTCACGTTGATCTTCGCCATCAAATCGGCGTGATCGCGGTTGAAGAAAGCAATCAGCGCTTGCTCGAAGCTGCCGATCTTGGCGATTTCAACGTCAGTCAGGAACCCACGCTCAGCGGCATACAGCGACAGCGCCATGTCAGCGATCGACATTGGTGCGTATTGCTTCTGCTTCATCAGCTCGGTAACGCGCTGACCATGCTCAAGTTGCTTACGGGTCGCTTCGTCCAGGTCAGAAGCGAACTGGGCGAATGCCGCCAGTTCACGGTACTGAGCCAGAGCGGTACGGATACCACCGGACAGCTTCTTGATGATCTTGGTCTGAGCGGCACCACCCACACGGGATACCGAAACACCGGCGTTCACTGCAGGGCGGATGCCCGAGTTGAACATGGCCGATTCCAGGAAGATCTGACCGTCGGTGATGGAAATCACGTTGGTCGGAACGAACGCGGAAACGTCGCCAGCCTGGGTTTCGATGATCGGCAGTGCGGTCAGGGAACCGGTTTTGCCGGTCACTGCGCCGTTGGTGAACTTCTCTACGTATTCTTCCGAAACGCGGGATGCGCGCTCCAGCAGACGGGAGTGGAGATAGAACACGTCGCCTGGGTAAGCTTCACGGCCTGGTGGACGGCGCAGCAGCAGGGAAATCTGGCGGTAAGCCACTGCTTGCTTGGACAGATCGTCATAAACGATCAGCGCGTCTTCACCGCGGTCGCGGAAGAATTCACCCATGGTGCAACCGGAGTACGGTGCCAGGAATTGCAGCGCAGGAGATTCCGAAGCACTGGCAGCCACGATGATCGTGTTGGCCAGGGCGCCGTTTTCTTCCAGCTTGCGAACCACGTTGGCGATGGTCGATTGCTTCTGACCGATCGCTACGTAGACGCAGTAGATGCCGCTGTTCTTCTGGTTGATGATCGCGTCGATCGCCAGAGCGGTTTTACCGATCTGACGGTCACCGATGATCAGCTCACGCTGGCCACGGCCGACAGGAATCATGGCATCGACAGCCTTGTAGCCAGTCTGTACAGGCTGGTCTACCGACTTACGCCAGATCACGCCTGGAGCAACTTTCTCGACCGCGTCGGTCTCGGTGTTGCCCAGTGGACCTTTGCCGTCAACAGGGTTACCCAGTGCGTCGACTACGCGACCCAGCAGTTCCTTACCAACCGGAACTTCCAGGATGCGGCCGGTGCACTTGGCGCTCATGCCTTCAGCCAGAGACTGGTATGCGCCCAATACAACGGCACCTACGGAGTCTTGCTCCAGGTTGAGTGCCATACCGAAGACGCCGCCCGGAAACTCGATCATCTCGCCGTACATTACGTCGGCCAGACCGTGAATCCGCACGATACCGTCAGATACGCTGACGACAGTGCCTTCGTTACGGGCTTGGGAGGTCACATCGAGCTTGTCGATGCGGCCCTTGATAATTTCACTTATTTCGGAAGGATTGAGTTGCTGCATTGCTCTGCTGCCCCTTCAAACTCAAGATTTCAATGCTTCGGCAAGTTTCGCGATTTTGCCGCGAATCGAGCCATCGATAACCAGGTCGCCGGCGCGGATGACGACACCACCAATAAGGGCAGCGTCCTCCGCAACTTGCAGGCGCACTTCCCGGTTGAGTCGTGCACTGAGAACCTTGGCGAGTTTGTCTTGCTGTTCTTGGTTCAATGCGAAAGCACTGGTCACTTCAACGTCTACCGACTTCTCTTGTTCGGCCTTGTACAGGTCGAACAGAGCGGCGATCTCCGGCAACAGCGGGAGACGGTCGTTTTCGGCAACGACGTGGATGAAGTTCTGTGCCTTGGCATCAAACTTGTCGCCGCACACGTCAATGAACGTGGCGGCCTTTTCTGCGCTCGTCAGTCGCGGGGCCTTGAGCACGCGCTGCATGGTGTCGTCTTCCGACACCGCTGCAGCCAGGCCGAGCATGGCTGACCAATTGGCCAGTTGCTGGTGGGCCTGAGCGTGCTCGAAGGCCGCCTTAGCGTAAGGTCGGGCCAACGTGGTCAGTTCTGCCATGATCGCCCTCGCTTAGATTTCAGCAGCCAGTTGGTTAACCAGCTCTGCGTGCGCGTTTTGATCGATTGTGGCACCCAGGATCTTCTCGGCGCCGCCGACTGCCAGCAAGCCCACTTGGGCACGCAGCGCGTCTTTGACACTGTTCAGTTCCTGTTCGATCTCGGCCTGAGCCTGAACCTTCACACGGTCAGCGTCGATACGGGCTTTTTCAACAGCCTCTTCGACAATCTGGTTACCGCGTTTCTTGGCTTGCTCGATGATTTCAGCTGCCTGAGCTTTCGCTTCGCGCAGTTGCTGACCCGCTTTTTCTTGGGCCAACTCCAGGTCGCGAGCTGCACGGCTGGCAGCGTCCAGACCATCAGCGATCTTCTTTTGACGTTCGTGCAGAGCCGCAATGACCGGAGGCCATACGAACTTCATGCAGAACAGTACAAAAATCAGGAACGCAACGGACTGGCCAATCAGGGTCGCATTAATGTTCACGCCAACACCTCGCAGTTACGTTGTCCATCACACCAAATTACCCGGAAGATCCGAGTAATTAGCCAGCGATTTGACCAACGAACGGGTTCGCAAAGGTGAAGAACAGAGCGATACCAACACCGATCATGGTTACGGCGTCGAGCAGACCGGCAACGATGAACATTTTAACTTGCAGCATTGGAACCATTTCTGGCTGACGCGCTGCGCCTTCCAGGAACTTGCCGCCCAGCAGGCCGAAACCAATTGCGGTACCCAGTGCGCCCAGGCCGATCAACAGTGCAACAGCGATAGCGGTTAGACCAACTACAGTTTCCATCTTTCCTCCCGACTTTTACGTCGTATGGTTTAGGTTTTTTTAATTTAAAGCGGTAAAACAAATCGTTTCAGAGGCCCCGTGAAGAGCCCCTTCCCGTTTGACCGGGAAGGACATCAGACTAGTCGAGACTGGTCTTAATGGTTTTCTTCGTGCGCCATCGACAGGTAGACGATGGTCAACATCATGAAGATGAACGCCTGCAGGGTGATGATCAGGATGTGGAACACAGCCCACGCCCACTGCAGAACGACGCCCAGGCCGCTGAGCCAGAGCAGACCGCTGCCGAACATCACAGCAATCAGAATGAAGACCAGTTCGCCGGCATACATGTTGCCGAACAGACGCAGAGCCAGGGAGATCGGCTTGGCGATCAGGGTCACGAATTCCAGCAGGAAGTTCACCGGAATCAGCAGGGCCTGAACGAAGATGTTCTTGCTGCCGAACGGGTGCAGGGTCAGCTCGCCGATGAAGCCGCCGAGGCCCTTGACCTTGATGCTGTAGAAAATGATCAGTGCGAAAACCGAGAACGCCATGCCCAGGGTCGCGTTCGGGTCGGTGGTCGACACGGCACGGAACGGGATGTGGTGGTCGCCGGAGATCAGGATGGCCAGTTGAGGAATCCAGTCGACCGGTACCAGGTCGACGGCGTTCATCAGGAACACCCAGACGAAGATGGTCAGTGCCAGCGGTGCAATCACCGGGCTACGGCCATGGAAGCTGTCTTTCACGCTGCCATCGACGAATTCGACCAGTACTTCAACGAAGTTCTGCAAAGCACCAGGCTGACCGGAAGTCGCCTTCTTTGCCGCCATGCGGAAAAGAAGAACGAAGATCAGACCCAATGCGACCGACCAGCCGAGCGTATCGACGTGGAAAGCCCAGAAGCCCATTTCCTTGGCTTCTGCTGCGGTGTGGGCAAAGCCCCAGCCGCCGGTAGGGAGCTGACCGAAGGTCAGGTTCTGCAAGTGGTGCTGGATATAGCCCGAAGCGGTTGTTTCTGCCATGGTTGCCTCAAACGCCCTAAGGTCTCGAAAGTCTTGTTCTCATCAGCAGGGGAGCGAACCAGCTGACTGACTGAGTCAGCACGAAGACACCGAATACTGCAATCGGCGCCAATGGCTTCACACCTGCAAACACCAGTGCAAACAGCACTGCCGTCAAAATCAGTTTGCCTGCCTCGCCGGCATAAAAAGACCGGACGATGGACTGGGCTGCTCGGGCGCCGGAAAACCGAAATGCCCTGTGAGCGAAATAAACATTGGGCAGCAAGGCTATCAGGCCTCCGCAAAGTCCCGAGTACCCGGCAACGACTCCCCGCCATTGCCAGAGCGCCAAAGCAGCAATGAGCAAAACGACAAATTGAGCCATTAACACCGGAAAAACTGCCAGGCGATGGAAGGGCAAGCGGTTTGGCGTGCGGGTTTCCATCACTTTTGCTCTCCAATGGTCGGCTGCCAGAATTCAATAACTTGGCATAATTTGTGCCGACAAAATGCGCGCAGAGTATAGGGGCGGTTCTGCCCCTATTCAACTGTCAGGTAGTGATTTCCGACTGCGCGCTACATGAGGAAATGTTTCAGCGAATATGTGCGAGCACACCTTGGAGTTCATCCAGGGAGTTGTAGCCGATCACCAACTGCCCTTTACCCTTCTTACCGTGGCGAATCTGCACCGCAGAGCCTAGGCGCTCGGCCAGACGCTGTTCGAGGCGGGCGATATCCGGGTCCGGTTTTTGGGGTTCCACAGGCTCCGGTTTGCCACTCAACCACTGGCGAACCAGTGCCTCAGTCTGGCGCACGGTCAGTCCGCGTGCGACAACATGTCGCGCCCCTTCAACCTGTTGATTTTCCGGCAAACCGAGCAAAGCACGGGCATGACCCATTTCCAGGTCGCCGTGGGACAGCATGGTCTTGATGACTTCCGGCAAGGAAATCAGGCGCAACAGGTTAGCCACGGTCACCCGGGACTTGCCCACGGCTTCGGCCACCTGTTGCTGGGTCAGCTGGAACTCCTGCTGCAAACGCTGCAGGGCCACCGCCTCTTCAATCGGGTTCAGGTCTTCGCGCTGGATGTTCTCGATCAGGGCGATGGCGATCGCGGTTTCATCGGGTACATCGCGAACCATCGCCGGGATGGTTTCCTGCCCCGCCTGCTGGCTGGCACGCCAGCGACGTTCGCCAGCAATGATTTCAAAGCGACCGCTGCCGATCGGGCGAACCACGATGGGCTGCATGACGCCCTGGGCCCTGATCGACTGCGCCAATTCTTCCAGCGCCTGCGGGTCCATATCACGACGCGGCTGGTATTTGCCGCGCTGGAGCAGATCCAGGGGAAGGTGTTGCAGCTCACGCTGATCGGCTTGCGCCGCTTGTTCTTCCAGCGAGCTGACAGTCGGACCACTCAACAGAGCATCCAGTCCACGTCCGAGACCTCGTTTCTTGACGGCCATGGGGATTCCTTAAGTTGCCTGAGCGGCGGCGATGCGTGAGTTTTTGCGTTGACGACGAACCATTTCGCCCGCCAGTGCCAGATAGGCAACGGCACCTCGCGATGATTTGTCGTAAGCCAGCGCCGGCATGCCGTAGCTTGGCGCTTCGGCCAGACGGATGTTGCGCGGAATAACGGTGTCGTAGAGCTGTTCGCCGAAGTGTTCCTTGAGCTGCGCCGAGACATCGTTCATCAGGCTCAGGCGCGGGTCGTACATCGTCCGCAGCAGGCCTTCGACCTTGAGGTTCGGATTGAGCAGTTCAGCGATACGCTTGATGTTATCCACAAGGTCGCTCAAGCCTTCGAGTGCGAAGTACTCGCACTGCATGGGGATAATGACCCCATCGGCGGCAACCAGTGCGTTCAAGGTCAGCATCGACAGCGACGGCGGGCAGTCGATCAGGATGTAATCGTAGTTTTCCCGGATCGGCGCCAGCGCACTGCGCAGACGGCTTTCCTTCATCTGCATTTCCAGCAGCACCACTTCGGCCGCGGTCAGGTCGCGGTTGGCCGGCAACAGCTGGTAACCACCGTGTTCGGAGAAGTGCATGGCCTGGGCCAGGTCGCACTCTCCGATCAACAGGTCGTAGACCGAGTTTTCCAGGCCATGTTTATCCACACCGCTACCCATGGTGGCGTTGCCCTGTGGATCGAGGTCGATCAACAGCACCCGGCGCTTGGTCGCGACCAGGGATGCTGCGAGGTTGATGCAGGTGGTGGTTTTGCCCACGCCACCTTTTTGGTTCGCTATCGCGAATACCTTAGCCATTCTTGCTTGTGTTCCCAATCATGCCGTGCGGCGCAGTATCAGCAGATGGCGTTGGCCTTGGCAACCAGGTACGGCCAGGGCGTGTTCGCTATCGAGGTGGAAGTCTGCCGGCAATGCTACCAGCTCATCGGCCGGATGAACGCCCTTCATTGCCAGCCAGCGTGTTTCGCTATCGCCGAGGTGGCGAGTCCAGTTGCTGAAGTTTTCCATGCTGCTGAACGCCCGGGAAATGATCCCGTTGAAGGGTTGGGCAGGCTGGAACGCTTCGACGCGACTGTGGATAACTTGCAGGTTATCCAGTTTGAGTTCGAGTTTGACCTGGGTCAGGAAGCGGGTTTTCTTGCCGTTGCTGTCCAGGCACGTCACCTGGGACTCGGGAAACAGGATAGCCAGCGGAATGCCGGGCATGCCGCCGCCACTGCCAACGTCGAGCCAGCGTCCGTTTTCGATGAATGACATCACGCTCAGACTGTCGAGCAGGTGACGGGAGACCATTTCGTCCGGATCACGCACGGCGGTGAGGTTGTAAGCCTTGTTCCATTTGATCAACAGGGCCAGATAACCCAGCAGTTGCGCGTGCTGGGTTTCTGTCAGCGTGACGCCAAGCTGGCGGGCACCTGTGGATAACTCTTCTGCATGTTGCGAAGTGACCAACGAACTCAAGCGCTTTGCTCCAACTGACGGCCCGCGCCGCGTTTTTTCAAATGAATCATCAACAGCGAAATGGCTGCCGGCGTTACGCCCGGGATACGCGAAGCCTGGCCCAAGGTTTCAGGGCGGGTCGCACCGAGCTTGCTCTGGATCTCTTTGGAGAGACCGGAAATATTCGTGTAATCGATATCCACAGGCAATTTGGTGTCTTCGCTGGCGCGCAGGCGGGCGATTTCATCCTGTTGACGATCGATGTAGCCGGCGTACTTGGTCTTGATTTCGACCTGTTCGGCGACTTGTGGATCTTCTGCACCGCCACCGGTCACTGAGATCAGACCAGCGTAGTCGATTTCCGGACGGCTCAAGAGATTCAGCAGGTTGTATTCATGGGTCAGCGGCGTGCCGAATTTTTCGGCAATCGCATCGCCCTGTTCGGTGCCCGGGCGAACCCAGGTGCTTTTCAGCCGCTGCTCTTCCAGTTCGATGCTTTCGCGTTTTTTGCAGAAAGCCGCCCAACGCACGTCATCCACCAAGCCCAGTTCGCGACCTTTTTCGGTCAGGCGCAGGTCGGCGTTGTCTTCGCGCAGGATCAAACGGTATTCGGCACGGGATGTGAACATCCGGTAAGGCTCTTGGGTGCCGAGGGTAATCAGGTCATCGACCAACACGCCGATATAGGCCTCGTCGCGACGCGGGCACCAGGCCTCTTTGCCCTGCGCGCGCAGTGCCGCGTTGGTTCCGGCGAGCAAACCCTGGGCGCCGGCTTCTTCGTAACCGGTGGTGCCGTTGATTTGCCCGGCGAAGAACAGACCGCCGATCACTTT
Organism: Pseudomonas laurylsulfatiphila; assembly: GCF_002934665.1. Lineage (GTDB taxonomy): Bacteria > Pseudomonadota > Gammaproteobacteria > Pseudomonadales > Pseudomonadaceae > Aquipseudomonas > Aquipseudomonas laurylsulfatiphila. The sequence goes on from NZ_NIRS01000005.1 coordinate 658,299, forward strand.
GGTTTCCAGGCTGTACTTCAGGTCGCGCGGATCGAAGTAGTCGTACTCGATGGCGTAGCCCGGGCGCACGATGTGTGCGTTTTCCATGCCGCGGATCGATTGCACGATCTGCAATTGCACATCGAACGGCAAGGATGTGGATATCCCGTTCGGGTACAGCTCATTCGTGGTCAAACCTTCCGGTTCGATGAAGACCTGGTGGCTTTCCTTGTCGGCAAAGCGATGAATCTTGTCTTCGATCGACGGGCAGTAACGCGGACCGATGCCCTCGATCTCGCCTGCATCGGAATACATCGGCGAACGGTCGAGGTTCGCCGCGATGATTTCGTGGGTTCGGGCGTTGGTGTGGGTAATCCAGCAACTGATCTGCCGTGGATGCTGCTCTTTGGAACCCATGAACGACATCACCGGGATCGGCGTATCGCCGGCCTGCTCGGTCATCACCGAGAAATCCACGGAACGGGCGTCGATACGCGGCGGCGTACCGGTTTTCAGGCGACCGACCCGCAGAGGCAATTCACGCAGACGGTGAGCCAGGGCAATCGACGGTGGATCACCGGCACGGCCGCCGGAGAAATTCTGCAAACCAATGTGGATAAGTCCACCGAGGAAGGTGCCGGTGGTCAAAACCACCGAGTCGGCGAGGAAACGCAGGCCCATCTGGGTCACTACGCCACGCACTTGTTCCTGCTCGACGATCAGGTCATCGGCGGCCTGTTGAAATATCCACAGGTTCGGCTGGTTTTCCAGGATTTCGCGGACAGCGGCCTTGTACAGAATCCGGTCGGCCTGTGCACGGGTAGCACGCACGGCCGGGCCTTTGCGGCTATTCAACACACGAAACTGGATGCCGCCTTTATCGGTGGCCATGGCCATCGCGCCGCCGAGGGCGTCGATTTCCTTGACCAGGTGGCTTTTGCCGATCCCGCCAATGGCCGGGTTGCAACTCATGGCACCGAGGGTTTCCACGTTATGCGTCAGCAACAGGGTTTTCACCCCCATACGTGCTGAGGCCAGTGCTGCCTCGGTACCGGCATGACCGCCGCCGATGACGATCACTTCAAAACGGGAAGGGAAATCCACCACGCACCTCGTGCCTGCTTAAGTAGGTAATTCAGGAATAGTTTGAGCTCAGGTTTTCGGACCTGGTCGACAAGTATAGGGACTTCGCCCTTCCTAAAGAACCCTTTGCACAAAATTTAACCAGCTGTGGAAAAGTCGGAGTTATAGAAATTAAAAAGAGAGAAATTTATTAAATCTTTGTTTTTATGTTTATTTCTATGCACATACCTTTCTGTGGATAGATCTCTACAGGCCTTTATTTTCAATATGTACAGCGATTCAAAACCCTGTGTTCATGTGCCAATGAGGCCCTTGGATAACCGGTGTAAGCCTGTGGATGAAAGGGGTGGTTATCCACAGAGGTGGTTATGTTCAGTTTTCAGGCCCTGTTATCAACTGACCTTAGCGGCGGTTATTCACAGGGCTTAATCCACAGAAAGGTGTCGTTTGCCCGAAATTCAGGCACGAGAATTCCGCTCAAGCAGACAAAGTCGGCTCGGCACTGGAGGGTTTATTCAGAAAAAGAGAGAGCAGACAGGCACGAACGGCCTGTCTGTGAACAACAGGAGGGTTACTTACCGATACAGAAGCTGGAGAAAATTCGCCCCAACAGATCGTCAGAGCTGAAGGCGCCGGTGATTTCTCCCAGTGATTGCTGAGCCTGGCGCAGATCTTCGGCCAACAATTCGCCAGCGCCAGCCAGGGTCAATTGGGCACGACCATGCTCGAGGGCAGCACTGGCATGACGTAGCGCCTCCAAGTGGCGCCGGCGAGCACTGAAGCTGCTTTCGGACGTTTGCTCGTAGCCCATGCAGGCCTTGAGGTGATCACGCAGCAGCTCCAGACCGACACCTCCGGACTTGGCGCTCAGGCTGATGGTGACGTGGCCGTCGTCGCTGATCTCCATGGCAATGGCTTCGCCCGTAAGGTCGGCCTTGTTGCGGATCAGGGTAACTTTCGCGGGATCGGGACGGGTTTCGAGAAATTCCGGCCACAGTGCGAACGGATCGAGCGCTTCCGGTGCGGTAGCATCGACCACGAGCAGTACCCGATCCGCTTCACCGATGGCTTTCAAGGCACGTTCGACGCCGATTTTTTCCACATGGTCATCGGTATCGCGCAGACCGGCGGTATCCACCACATGCAGCGGCATGCCATCGATGTGGATATGTTCACGCAGTACGTCCCGGGTAGTGCCGGCAATTTCGGTCACGATCGCCGCTTCACGTCCTGCCAGTGCATTGAGCAGGCTGGATTTACCGGCATTCGGACGACCGGCAATGACCACGGTCATGCCGTCTCGCAGCAAGGCACCCTGCCCGGCTTCGCGCATCACAGTGGATAACTCGTCGCGCACCTTGTCGAGCATGCTCAGTACATGGCCATCGGCGAGGAAGTCGATTTCCTCTTCCGGGAAATCGATGGCCGCCTCGACATAGATGCGTAGGCCGATGAGTTGCTCGGTGAGGTTATGCACACGTGACGAGAAAGCACCCTGCAGGGAGCGCAACGCGTTTCGCGCAGCCTGGGCAGAACTGGCTTCAATCAGGTCGGCAATTGCCTCGGCCTGGGCCAGGTCAAGCTTGTCGTTGAGGAACGCGCGCTCGCTGAACTCCCCCGGCCGGGCGAGCCGGCAACCCAGTTCCAGGCAGCGCTTGAGCAACATATCCAGAACGATCGGGCCACCATGCCCCTGGAGTTCCAACACATCCTCGCCGGTAAACGAGTTTGGCCCCGGAAAATACAGCGCGATGCCCTGGTCCAGTACCTCATCGTGTTCACTGAAAAACGGACCGTAGTGGGCAAATCGCGGCTTGAGCTCGCGACCGCTGAAAGCCTTGGCCGCAACGCTGGCCAACGGCCCGGAAATACGCACGATGCCTACACCGCCACGACCTTGAGCGGTGGCGACGGCGGCGATGGTTTCACGAGGAACGCTCATAAACCGGTATCCAGACAAAAGTGACAGATAGCAAAACGCCCCACTAGGGGGCGTCTTGAGTGGTTATCCACAGTGTAAGTCAGGCAGCTGCTTTGGTAGCCGCTTCGATCTTACGAGTGATGTACCACTGTTGGGCGATCGACAGGCAGTTGTTCACTACCCAGTACAGCACCAGACCCGCCGGGAACCACAGGAAGAAGAAGGTGAAGATGATTGGCATCAGCTTCATCACCTTGGCCTGCATCGGATCCGGAGGCGTCGGGTTCAACTGCTGCTGGATGAACATGGTTGCACCCATGATGATCGGCAGAATGAAGAACGGATCTTTGATCGACAGGTCAGTAATCCACAGCATGAACGGCGCCTGGCGCATTTCAACGCTTTCCAGCAGAACCCAGTACAGCGAGAGGAAAACCGGCATCTGCACGAGGATTGGCAAGCAACCACCCAGCGGATTGATCTTCTCTTTCTTGTACAGCTCCATCATGGCTTGCGACATTTTCTGCCGGTCATCACCATGTTGCTCTTTCAGCGCGGCCAGTTTCGGTGCCACTGCACGCATGCGCGCCATGGATTTGTAGCTGGCAGCCGACAACGGGAAGAAGATCCCTTTGATCAGCATGGTCAGGAAGATGATCGACCAGCCCCAGTTACCCACAATGGCGTGGATGTGTTGCAGCAACCAGAAGATCGGTTGGGCGATGAACCACAGAATGCCGTAGTCGACAGTCAGTTCCAGGCCTGGGGACAACTCTTTCAGCACGGCCTGGCTTTTCGGGCCGGCGTACAGAACAGCGCTGGTTTCGGCCTTGGCGCCCGGGGCAACACTCATCGATGGGCCAGTGTAGCCGATGATGTAGTTGCCTTTGCTGTCTTTACGGGTCTGGACGACGTTGTTTTCGCCCTTGGCCGGAATCCATGCGGTCACGAAGTAGTGCTGCAACCAGGCAACCCAACCGCCAGTGACGGTTTCTTTCAGCGGCGCCTTGTCCATGTCCTTCATGGACACTTTCTTGTACGGTTCCGAACTTGTCCACAGGGCGGCGCCCAGGTAGGTCGCGGTGCCGGTAGCCGTGGTCGAAGAAGGATCGGCGCTGGCGTCACGCTTCAACTGGGCGAACATCGCACCGGTCCAGGGCTGGGCGCTCTGGTTGTCGATCAGGTAGGAAACGGTTACGTCATACAGGCCACGTTTCAGGGTGAAACGCTTGATGTAGTTGACGCCGTCCTTGCTGAACTTCAGGTCCACGACCAATTGGTCCTGACCGTCAGCCAGTTGATAAACCTTCTTCTCCGAGGAATAAACCGGACGACCGGCCGGATTTGCATCCGGACCGTTGGTGCCGATCAGACCGCTTTGTGCCAGATAAGTACGTTCGCCGCCGTTATCGAACAACTGGAACGGAATTTCCGGGTGATCCTGACGACGCGGATACAGCGGCAGGGTCAGCTGGGCAACATCACCACCTTGTGGGTCGATAGCCAGGTCCAGTACATCCGTTTTGATCTGGATGAGGTCCTTGCTCACACCCACCGGTGTTTCGGCAGGTGCGCTGGTGTCGCTAGCAGCACGTGGAATGTCGTCACTGGCGGAAGCGTTGGAGCCAGATGCCGTATCCGGCAGGCCCGATGCAGTCGTATTGGTGGCAACATTCTGAGTCGGCAGGGCAGCCTGGCCATAGTCCTGGTTCCATTTAAGAACCATAACGTAGGACACGATTGCCAGGGCGACGATCAGGATCGTGCGTTTGATATCCATGATTACTCGGCCATCGAAGAAGAACGGGAGGTAGGGATAGGTGGAACCGGGTCATAACCACCGGGATTCCACGGATGACAGCGACCTAAACGACGAAAGGTCAGCCAGCCACCGCGAAGAAGGCCATGATTTTCGATGGCTTCTAACGCGTAGCAGGAACAACTGGGGTAGAAACGACAGTGACTGGCCATCAGGGGACTAATGGCATAGCGATAAAACTGGATCGGAACGAGTGCCAGTTTACGCATCTGGACTGTCTACCCCTACAGTTTCGGTTTTGACTGCTGGTACCGGCGAACTGCGAGCCAGGCGTTTCCAGAGTTTGCCGAAATGCTGAATCAATTCGGGGTTTTCTACGTCACCCAAACCTTTGCGCGCGACGATAACAATGTCCCAACCGACCAGTGAATCCTGGTTCAGGCGAAACGATTCGCGCATCAGACGTTTGAGGCGATTGCGCTCGACGGAGAGCTTTACGCTCTTTTTCCCGATAACCAACCCGAGACGGGGGTGATCAAGATCGTTGTTGCGCGCAAGGAGCAGGAGATTTTTCCCCGGAACCTTGCCGGTAGGGGAGTCAAAGACTGCCTTGAAATGCCGGGGAGTAAGCAGACGCTTTTCCCGACTGAAGTCCTGACTCACCTCCAGTGCCGGCTTATCAAACTGCCAGACGCGCACGACCTTTGGCGCGACGACGCGACAGAACGGCACGACCGTTCTTGGTAGCCATGCGAGCACGGAAACCGTGGGTACGAGCGCGTTTGATAGTGCTTGGTTGGAAAGTACGTTTCATTGTCGTGTTACCTGGTTCGTCCACAACGGGCCGGAATGGCCCCCGTTTTAAGAGACCGGGGATTCTAGAGAAAGCAAGCCTTCAGGTCAATTTCCAACCAGCGTTTCCTTATAAATAGATCTCCAGGCGTTTTGCGCTGGACGAACCGCCGGTAAATATAAAAATAAGAAAGGAAAGTATTTAAAGCTTTTCTGTAAAGCTTATAAAAGCTAGGCCTGCACCCTTCTGTGGATAAGTGGCTTCATGCCTTGTTTTACCTGCTGTACAGAGAATGACAACTACAGTGGAAAACCGTGTTCAGCCTGTGCTGCGCTGTCGGATAACCTGTGTGTGGAATGCCGGTTTATCCACAGGTCGGTTATCCACCGAGTTTCGCCCCCACTTGTGCAATGACCTTAACCCCGGTTATCCACAGAGCTTATGCACAGACCACTGGTCGTCTTTTTTGCATATGAAACGGCGATTCTTCTTGGTTGATGAACCACCTTCGTGTGGATAAGTCGGCGTCTGGTCGCTACAATGGCCGCTTGTTTTTGCCTCACCGGCTTTCAACTTAGGGGATATCCGTGTCAGTGGAACTTTGGCAGCAGTGCGTGGAGCTTCTGCGCGATGAGCTGCCTGCCCAACAATTCAACACTTGGATCCGTCCACTACAGGTCGAAGCCGAAGGCGACGAGTTGCGTGTCTATGCACCCAATCGTTTTGTTCTGGACTGGGTCAACGAAAAGTACCTGGGGCGTGTTCTCGAATTGCTCGATGAGCACGGCAATGGCATGGCGCCTGCGCTTTCCTTATTAATAGGCAGCAAACGCAGTTCGGCACCGCGTGCCGCGCCAAATGCTCCCCTGGCAGCCGCGGCTTCCCAGGCCCAGGCTGCTCAAACACTAGCCACCCCGCCGTCGCCAGCACCTGCTGCGGCTTCGACCAAGCGCGCCACGCAAAAAGTGGCCGAGGTCACTGAGGAAGAACCTTCCCGTGACAGCTTCGACCCGATGGCCGGCGCCAGTTCGCAACAGGCCCCGGTTCGCGCCGAGCAACGTACCGTGCAGGTCGAAGGTGCGCTCAAGCACACCAGTTACCTGAACCGCACTTTTACCTTCGAGAACTTCGTTGAAGGTAAATCCAACCAGTTGGCGCGCGCTGCCGCCTGGCAGGTGGCCGACAACCCCAAGCACGGTTACAACCCGCTCTTCCTTTATGGTGGCGTCGGCCTGGGTAAAACCCACTTGATGCATGCTGTGGGTAACCATCTATTAAAGAAGAACCCGAATGCCAAGGTGGTGTACCTGCATTCCGAGCGTTTCGTGGCGGACATGGTCAAGGCCCTGCAACTGAACGCGATCAACGAGTTCAAACGCTTCTACCGTTCGGTGGATGCGTTGCTGATCGATGACATTCAGTTCTTCGCCCGTAAAGAGCGTTCACAGGAAGAGTTTTTCCACACCTTCAACGCCCTGCTCGAAGGTGGCCAGCAGGTCATTCTCACCAGTGACCGCTACCCGAAAGAAATCGAAGGCCTTGAAGAACGCCTCAAATCCCGCTTTGGCTGGGGCCTGACCGTAGCGGTCGAGCCTCCGGAGCTGGAAACCCGCGTGGCGATCCTGATGAAGAAGGCCGATCAGGCCAAAGTCGAGCTGCCGCATGACGCCGCGTTCTTCATTGCCCAGCGTATTCGCTCCAACGTCCGTGAGCTGGAAGGCGCGCTCAAACGCGTGATCGCCCACTCGCACTTCATGGGGCGCGATATCACCATCGAGCTGATTCGCGAATCCCTGAAGGACTTGTTGGCGTTGCAGGATAAACTGGTCTCTGTGGATAACATTCAGCGCACCGTCGCCGAGTACTACAAGATCAAGATCTCCGACTTGCTGTCCAAGCGTCGTTCTCGCTCGGTCGCACGTCCGCGTCAGGTTGCAATGGCCTTGTCCAAAGAGTTGACTAACCACAGTCTGCCGGAAATCGGCGACGTGTTTGGCGGCCGCGACCATACGACTGTTTTGCACGCCTGCCGCAAGATCAACGAACTTAAGGAATCCGACGCGGACATCCGCGAGGACTACAAGAACCTGCTGCGTACACTGACCACTTGATGAACACCAGCGCAGCTAATTAAGGCAAGGGACTAGACCATGCATTTCACCATTCAACGCGAAGCCCTGTTGAAACCCCTGCAACTGGTCGCAGGCGTCGTCGAACGCCGCCAGACCTTGCCGGTGCTCTCCAACGTGCTGCTGGTTGTCGAAGGCCAGCAATTGTCGCTGACCGGTACCGACCTGGAAGTCGAGCTGGTCGGTCGTGTTCAACTCGAAGAGCCGGCGGATCCGGGTTCCATCACCGTGCCTGCGCGCAAGCTGATGGACATCTGCAAGAGCCTGCCAAACGATGCGCTGATCGACATAAAGGTCGATGAGCAGAAGCTTGTGGTCAAGGCCGGCCGCAGCCGCTTCACCTTGTCGACGCTGCCGGCCAACGACTTCCCTACCGTGGAAGAAGGCCCGGGCTCGCTGACCTGCAGCCTGGAGCAAAGCAAGCTGCGTCGTCTAATCGAGCGCACCAGCTTCGCCATGGCTCAGCAGGACGTGCGTTACTACCTCAACGGCATGCTGCTGGAAGTTTCCGCTGGTGTGATCCGCGCCGTGGCCACCGACGGTCACCGCCTGGCCATGTGCTCGATGCAGGCCGATATCGGCCAACCGGATCGTCACCAGGTCATCGTACCGCGCAAAGGTATCCTCGAACTGGCACGCCTGCTCACCGAGCCGGATGGCAATGTCAGCATCGTGCTGGGTCAGCACCACATCCGCGCCACCACCGGTGAATTCACCTTCACCTCGAAACTGGTCGACGGCAAATTCCCAGACTACGAACGCGTTCTGCCAAAAGGCGGCGACAAGCTGGTACTGGGCGATCGCCAGGCGCTGCGCGAAGCCTTCAGCCGTACCGCGATCCTGTCCAACGAGAAGTACCGTGGTATCCGTCTGCAACTGGCCAGCGGTCAGCTGAAGATCCAGGCGAACAACCCGGAGCAGGAAGAAGCGGAAGAAGAAGTGGGCGTTGAATACAACGGTGGCTCTCTGGAAATCGGCTTCAACGTGAGCTACCTGCTCGACGTGCTGGGCGTGATGACCACCGAGCAGGTTCGTCTGATCCTGTCCGACTCCAACAGCAGTGCGCTGGTGCAGGAATCGGATAACGACGACTCGGCCTACGTTGTCATGCCGATGCGTCTGTAGTCATGCCCAGCAGAAGCTAGATGTCCTTAAGTCGCGTCTCGGTCACCGCGGTGCGCAATCTGCACCCGGTGACCTTCTCCCCCTCCCCCCGCATCAATATCCTTTACGGCGCCAACGGCAGCGGCAAAACCAGTGTTCTGGAAGCCATCCATCTGCTGGGGCTTGCCCGTTCGTTTCGCAGCACCCGACTGTTGCCGGTCATTCAATACGAGCAACTGGCGTGCACGGTCTTTGGCCAGGTTGAACTGGCCGAGGGTGGGCACAGCGCCCTCGGCATTTCGCGGGATCGCCAAGGCGAATTCCAGATCCGTATCGATGGGCAGAACGCCCGCAGCGCCGCGCAACTGGCGGAGATATTGCCGCTGCAACTAATCAACCCGGACAGTTTTCGATTGCTGGAAGGGGCGCCGAAGATTCGCCGGCAGTTTCTCGACTGGGGCGTGTTCCACGTGGAACCGCGCTTCATGTCAACCTGGCAGCGCTTGCAGAAGGCCCTGCGCCAGAGAAACTCTTGGCTGCGGCATGGTACACTTGACGCCGTTTCGCAAGCGGTTTGGGACAGGGAACTGTGCCAGGCCAGCGCTGAAATTGATGAATACCGCCGCGCTTATATCAAAGCCTTGAAACCAGTCTTTGAACAAACCTTGAGCGAACTGGTTGAGCTTGAAGGTTTGACGCTCAGCTATTACCGCGGCTGGGACAAGGACCGTGAACTGAGCGCTGTGCTCGCCGGGTCTCTGCAGCGGGACCAGCAAATGGGGCATACCCAGGCCGGACCACAACGTGCTGATTTGCGTCTCAGACTGGGCGCACACAACGCCGCGGACATCTTGTCCCGTGGCCAGCAGAAGTTGGTGGTTTGCGCATTGCGGATTGCCCAAGGGCACCTGGTCAGTCAGGCTCGACGCGGTCAGTGTATTTATCTGGTGGATGACTTGCCGTCCGAGCTGGACGAGCACCACCGTCGCGCGCTTTGCCGCTTGTTGGAAGACTTACGCTGCCAGGTATTTATCACCTGTGTAGATCACGAATTATTGAGGGAAGGCTGGCAGACGGAAACGCCAGTCGCTCTGTTCCACGTGGAACAGGGCCGTATCACCCAGACCCACGACCATCGGGAGTGAAGGCATTGAGCGAAGAAAATACGTACGACTCAACGAGCATTAAAGTGCTGAAAGGCCTGGATGCCGTACGCAAACGTCCCGGTATGTACATTGGTGATACCGACGATGGCAGCGGTCTGCACCACATGGTGTTCGAGGTGGTCGATAACTCGATCGACGAAGCGCTCGCCGGCTACTGCGACGACATCAGCATCATCATCCACCCGGATGAGTCCATCACCGTTCGCGACAACGGCCGTGGCATCCCGGTAGACGTACACAAAGAAGAAGGCGTTTCGGCAGCCGAGGTCATCATGACCGTGCTGCACGCCGGCGGTAAATTCGACGACAACTCCTACAAGGTTTCCGGCGGTCTGCACGGTGTGGGTGTGTCGGTCGTTAACGCCCTCTCGGAAGAGCTGGTCCTGACCGTTCGCCGTAGTGGCAAGATCTGGGAGCAGACTTACGTCCACGGTGTTCCGCAAGAGCCGATGAAAATCGTTGGCGACTCCGAAACCACCGGTACGCAGATCCACTTCAAGGCTTCCAGCGAAACCTTCAAGAACATTCACTTCAGCTGGGACATCCTGGCCAAGCGGATTCGTGAACTGTCCTTCCTCAACTCCGGTGTCGGCATCGTCCTCAAGGACGAGCGCAGCGGCAAGGAAGAGCTGTTCAAGTACGAAGGCGGCCTGCGTGCGTTCGTTGAATACCTGAACACCAACAAGACTCCGGTCAACCAGGTGTTCCACTTCAACATCCAGCGTGAAGACGGCATCGGCGTGGAAATCGCCCTGCAGTGGAACGACAGCTTCAACGAGAACCTGTTGTGCTTCACCAACAACATTCCACAGCGCGACGGCGGTACTCACCTGGTGGGTTTCCGTTCCGCACTGACGCGTAACCTGAACACCTACATCGAAGCAGAAGGCCTGGCGAAGAAGCACAAGGTCGCCACTACCGGTGACGATGCCCGTGAAGGCCTGACCGCGATCATTTCGGTGAAGGTACCGGATCCGAAGTTCAGCTCCCAGACCAAAGACAAGCTGGTGTCTTCCGAAGTGAAGACTGCGGTCGAACAGGAAATGGGCAAGTACTTCTCCGACTTCCTGCTGGAAAACCCGAACGAAGCCAAGCTGGTTGTCGGCAAGATGATCGACGCCGCTCGTGCCCGTGAAGCGGCGCGCAAGGCCCGTGAGATGACCCGCCGCAAAGGCGCACTGGACATCGCCGGCCTGCCGGGCAAACTGGCGGACTGCCAGGAAAAGGACCCTGCCCTGTCCGAACTGTACCTCGTGGAAGGTGACTCCGCGGGCGGCTCTGCCAAGCAGGGACGTAACCGCAGGACCCAGGCGATTCTGCCCCTCAAGGGTAAGATCCTGAACGTCGAGAAGGCACGCTTCGACAAGATGATCTCTTCCCAGGAAGTAGGCACCTTGATCACTGCGCTCGGCTGCGGCATCGGTCGCGAAGAGTACAACATCGACAAGCTGCGCTATCACAACATCATCATCATGACCGATGCTGACGTCGACGGTTCGCACATCCGTACCTTGCTGCTGACCTTCTTCTTCCGTCAGTTGCCGGAGCTGATCGAGCGTGGCTACATCTACATCGCCCAGCCGCCGCTGTACAAAGTGAAGAAAGGCAAGCAAGAGCAATACATCAAAGACGACGACGCCATGGAAGAGTACATGACGCAGTCGGCCCTGGAAGATGCGAGCCTGCACCTGAACGAGGAAGCACCGGGTATTTCCGGCGAAGCCCTTGAGCGTCTGGTGAACGACTTCCGTCTGGTAATGAAGACCCTCAAGCGTCTGTCGCGCCTGTACCCACAGGAACTGACCGAGCACTTCATCTACCTGCCGGCGGTCAGCATGGATCAACTGTCCGATCACGCAGCGATGCAGGATTGGCTGGCCCAGTACGAAGTGCGTCTGCGCACCGTCGAGAAATCGGGTCTGGTCTACAAGGCCAGCCTGCGTGAAGACCGTGAGCGTAACGTCTGGCTGCCAGAGGTCGAACTGATCTCCCACGGCCTGTCCAACTACGTCACCTTCAACCGCGACTTCTTCGGCAGCAACGACTACAAGACCGTGGTTTCCCTGGGCGCTCAACTGAGCACCTTGCTGGACGACGGCGCGTACATCCAGCGTGGCGAGCGCAAGAAGCAGGTCACCGAGTTCAAGGAAGCCCTAGAGTGGTTGATGGCCGAAAGTACCAAGCGCCACACCATCCAGCGATACAAAGGACTGGGCGAGATGAACCCGGATCAGCTGTGGGAAACCACCATGGACCCGGGCTCGCGCCGCATGCTCAAAGTGACTATCGAAGACGCCATTGGCGCGGACCAGATCTTCAACACCCTGATGGGTGATGCGGTCGAGCCTCGTCGTGACTTCATCGAGAGCAACGCCCTGGCGGTGTCCAACCTGGACTTCTGATTCCGGTCGCCCCGCCATACAAAAGGCCAACGCTCATGCGTTGGCCTTTTTATTTGTTGAGGTCAAAAGATCGCAGCCTTTGGCAGCTCCTACAGGCAGAAATCGATATCCCTGTAGGAGCTGCCAAAGGCTGCGATCTATTGATTTTCCCCACCTGCTTCACTCTCGACTCGCTTTGTACACCGCCTGAAGCATCCACATTACAGGCATAAAAAAACCGGCTATATCAGCCGGTTTTTTTACGTCCGAAAAAAACTTATGCACGTTTTTATGGGATTTATCATTCTAAGAAATATGTAAAAGAATCATAAGCTTACGTGCAAATAACGACGGTTTTCAATGAAACAGTACACAGGTTATCCACAGAATCTCAGACAGTCACTTGATCGTTTGAAACCGGCGCTTGCGGAGCCGGTGGCAGTGAGCCCATTTCCCGTTGCATCTGCTCGTTCCAGGCCTGGACCCGGTCGTTCAATTCAGCAATGGCTCGCGGTCCGGTGCCTTCGGCATACATCGGTGTGCCAATGATCACGGTGATGACGCCCTGCTTCTTCGCCCAACCGGTTTTCGGCCAGAACTTGCCAGCGTTGTGCGCAATCGGCAGCACGGGCAATTCGGCGTTGACCGCCAATGCACTGCCACCGCGTGAGAACTTTCCGATGGTGCCGTAAGGAACGCGCGTGCCTTCGGGGAAGATCAGCACCCAGACATTGTCCTTTAGCAACTCATCGCCTTTCTGCGCCACATGCTTGAGTGCGGCTTTCGGGTTGTCGCGATCGATGGCGATCGGTCGCAGCATGGCCATGGCCCAACCGAAGAACGGCACATAGAGCAATTCGCGTTTGAGCACCTGGCTCAGCGGCGAGAAGTAGGCAGAGAGAAAGAATGTCTCCCATGTGCTCTGGTGGTTCGACTGAATGACGCAAGGCCGTTCAGGGACGTTCTCGGCACCCTTCACTTCGTAGCGGATACCCAGAAACACCTTGCTCAGCCACAACGCGCAGCGGCACCAGTAAACGTTGATGAAGCGATAGCGTGCCTTGAACGGCAGAAACGGCGCGATAAAAAAACTCAGGCTGCACCACAGCAAGGAGCTGGTGCCCAGCAGCAGGTAAAAGAGGAAGGTTCTGATGGCCTGCAGTATCGACATGGTGACGGTTACCGTGCGGGCTTTGCCCGTCTATATAAAGCGCACTTCCGATCACTCCTTGGTCAGGAGTCTCGAAAACGCTCTAATTGTGGATAAGTTCTGCGGCAATCGCCGCCAGATCGTCAAAAATCAAGGTGCCTGCCGGTAAGGTCTTGCCCAAGGTTTTTTCGCCTTTTCCGGTCTTTACCAAAACTGGCTGTGAATCGACGGCTTTAGCGGCTTCCAGGTCACCAAGGCTATCGCCGACGAACCATAGATTAGTCAGCGACACGTTGTAATGTGCGGCGATGTTTTTCAACATCCCGGGTTTCGGCTTGCGGCAATCGCAGCCTTCGTCCGGCCCGTGCGGGCAGTAGACGATCAGGCCGACTTCACCACCCTGCTCCGCCACCAGCGCGCGCAAGCGCTCGTGCATGGCATCGAGGGTGGCGAGGTCGTAGTAGCCGCGAGCGATGCCCGACTGGTTGGTAGCGACGGCTACCGTCCAGCCGGCCTTGCTCAACTGCGCGATGGCTTCGATCGAACCGGGGAGTGGAATCCACTCCTCCACCGACTTGATGTAAGCGTCGGAGTCGTAATTGATCACTCCGTCCCGATCGAGAATCAGCAGTTTCAAACAGTCTTACCCCAGCAACGAAATATCGGCGACGCCGAGGAACAGGCCACGCAGACGCGCCAGCAACGCATAACGGTTGGCGCGGACTTTTGCGTCCTCCGCGTTGACCATCACGGCTTCGAAGAACGCATCCACCGGCTCGCGCAGGGCGGCCAGGCGTGCCAGGGATTCGCTGTACTGACGCGAGGCGGCCATTGGCTGTACAGCCTGGTCAGCCTGCTGGATGGCCGAGTACAGGGAGAACTCGTTGGCATTGTCGAAGTACTTGGCTTCTACGACTGTAGGTACCGAACCTTCGACCTTGCTCAGCAGGTTCGACACACGCTTGTTCACCGCGGCCAGGGCAGCGGCTTCCGGCAGTTTGCGGAAGGCCTCTACCGCTTGCACGCGCTGGTCGAAGTCCAGGGCCGAGCCCGGCTTCAGGGCACGCACCGACAGGTAGGTGGCGACATCGACGCCTTCGTCTTCGTAACGGGCACGCAGACGATCGAAGATGAATTCCAGCACCGAGTCGTTGAGGCCGGCAGCCTTGACCTTGGTACCGAACGCATCCACGGCGAAAGCCACGGCCTCGGTCAGGTCCAGATCCAGTTGTTTCTCGATCAGGATGCGCAACACACCCAGTGCCGCACGGCGCAGGGCATACGGGTCTTTGCTACCGGTCGGCAGCATGCCGATGCCGAAAATACCGACCAGCGTATCGAGCTTGTCGGCGATGGCCACGGCCGCACCGGTCAGGGTGGACGGCAGTTCAGCGCCGGCACCGCGTGGCATGTACTGCTCGTTCAGGGCCAGTGCGACATCTTCCGGCTCGCCATCGTTGAGGGCGTAGTAGTAACCGGCGACACCTTGCATCTCCGGGAACTCACCGACCATTTCGGTCGACAGGTCGCACTTCGACAGCAGGCCGGCACGAGCGGCCCACGCGGCGTTGCCGCCGATGCGTTGAGCGATGAACGCGGCCAGCTTGGAAACACGTTCGGCCTTGTCGTAGACGCTGCCGAGTTTTTCCTGGAACACCACGTTCTGCAGGCGCAGGTTGAAGTCTTCGAGCTTCTGCTTCTTGTCTTGCTTGAAGAAGAATTCGGCGTCGGTCAGGCGTGGGCGAACCACTTTCTCGTTACCGGCGATGATCTGCTGCGGGTCTTTGCTTTCGATGTTGGCCACGGTGATGAAACGTGGCAGCAACTTGCCGTCGGCATCCAGCAGGCAGAAGTACTTCTGGTTGTCCTGCATGGTGGTGATCAGGGCTTCTTGCGGCACGTCGAGGAAGCGTTCCTCGAACGAGCACACCAGCGGCACCGGCCATTCGACCAGCGCAGTCACTTCGTCGAGCAGAGCCGGCGGAACGATTGCTGTGCCTTCCTGGCGGGTGGCCAGTTCTTCGGTGCGCTTGCTGATGATCTCGCGACGCTCGTTGGCATCGGCCAGCACGTAGGCGGCACGCAGGTCGGCCAGGTAGCTCGACGGCGAACCGATACGCACGCTTTCCGGGTGATGGAAGCGGTGACCACGGGAATCGCGACCGGCTTTCTGGGCGAGGATGGTGCAGTCGATGACCTGGTCACCGAGCAGCATCACCAGCCATTGGGTCGGACGCACGAACTCTTCCTTGCGCGCACCCCAACGCATGCGTTTCGGGATCGGCAGGTCGTTCAGGGAGTCTTCGACGATGGTCGGCAGCAAGCTTGCAGTCGGCTTGCCGGCGATGCTTTGGCTGTAGCGCAGTTTTGGGCCGCTCTGATCGATTTCGCTCAGTTCGACGCCGCACTTCTTGGCGAAACCCAGGGCTGCCTGGGTCGGGTTGCCTTCGGCATCGAATGCAGCCTGACGTGGCGGGCCATCGAGGTTGATGCTGCGATCCGGTTGCTGGGTGGCCAGCGAGGTGATCAGCACAGCCAGGCGGCGTGGCGCGGCATAAACGGTTTTGGTCTCGTAGTTCAGGCCGGCAGCTTGCAGGCCCTTGTCGATACCGGCAAGGAACGCCTCGGCCAGGGTGTTCAGGGCTTTGGGTGGCAGTTCTTCAGTGCCCAGTTCAACCAGAAAATCCAGAGCACTCATTGTGCAGCCTCCAGCTTGGCCAGTACTTCGTCACGCAGGTCAGGGGTCGCCATCGGGAAGCCCAGCTTGGCGCGAGCCAGCAGGTAGGCTTGCGCAACGGAACGCGCCAGGGTGCGTACACGCAGGATGTATTGCTGACGCGCGGTCACCGAGATTGCCCGGCGTGCGTCCAGCAGGTTGAAGGTATGGGAAGCCTTCAACACCATTTCGTAGCTCGGCAACGGCAGCGGCTGGTCGAGCTCGATCAGGCGCTTGGCTTCGCTTTCGTAGAAATCGAACAGTTCGAACAGCTTGTCGACGTTGGCGTGTTCGAAGTTGTAGGTCGATTGCTCCACTTCGTTCTGGTGGAACACATCGCCGTAGGTCACTTTGCCGAACGGACCGTCAGCCCAGACCAGGTCGTAGACCGAGTCCACGCCTTGCAGGTACATGGCCAGACGCTCGAGGCCGTAGGTGATCTCGCCGGTCACCGGGTAGCACTCGATGCCGCCCGCTTGCTGGAAGTAAGTGAACTGGGTCACTTCCATGCCGTTGAGCCAGACTTCCCAGCCCAGACCCCAGGCGCCGAGGGTCGGCGATTCCCAGTTGTCTTCGACGAAGCGGATGTCGTGGACCAGCGGGTCCAGACCGACGTGCTTGAGGGAGCCCAGGTACAGTTCCTGGAAGTTGTCCGGGTTCGGCTTCAGGACCACCTGGAACTGGTAGTAGTGCTGCAGACGGTTCGGGTTTTCGCCGTAGCGGCCGTCAGTCGGACGGCGGCTTGGCTGCACGTAGGCGGCGTTCCAGGTTTCCGGGCCAATGGCGCGCAGGAATGTAGCAGTGTGGAAAGTGCCGGCGCCTACTTCCATATCGTAGGGCTGAAGTACCACACAACCTTGCTCGGCCCAGTATTGCTGGAGGGCGAGGATCAAGTCTTGGAAGGTACGCACGGCTGGCGTAGGCTGGCTCACGAAATTCACCTGTTTCTTGGGCTGCGATTTAAAGAGCGGGAGTATACCCGATTCATTGCTGCGCACGCCCCCTGGAGCCTTATGCCACGCTGCTTTTGGTGTTCCGAAGATCCGCTGTACATGGCTTATCACGATCAGGAGTGGGGCACGCCGCTACGCGATGCGCAGGGATTGTTCGAGTTGCTTTTGCTCGAAGGGTTCCAGGCCGGGCTTTCCTGGATCACCGTGCTGCGCAAACGCGAGCATTATCGTCAGGTGATGTTTGGTTTTGATGTCCAGCGCGTGGCGCAGATGAGCGATGCCGAAATCGACGAATTGATGCTTGATCCGGGGATCATCCGCAACCGCCTCAAGCTCAACGCGGCCCGGCGCAATGCCCAGGCCTGGCTGGCGCTGGAGGACCCGGTGGCGCTTCTCTGGTCGTTCGTCGGTGGTACTCCGGTGATCAATCATTTCAAGGACCGCAGCGAAGTCCCGGCCGTGACGCCGACCGCCGTGGAAATGAGCAAAGGCCTGAAAAAAGCCGGTTTCACGTTCGTCGGGCCGACCATTTGCTACGCGCTGATGCAGGCCTCGGGCATGGTCATGGATCACACCCAGGACTGCGACCGCTACGCGCAGTTGGCGAACGGCGGTTAGAATGGCCGCCTCGCGCACAGCACAAGATCAGGAGTGACCTGTGGATAAGTTGAAAGGCGCCTTGCTGGTAGGCGCTCTGCGGCTGTTTGCCCTGCTTCCGTGGCGGGCCGTGCAGGCCGTGGGCTCGGCGATTGGCTGGGTCATGTGGAAAACCCCGAACCGTTCCCGCGACGTGGTACGGATCAACCTGTCCAAGTGTTTCCCGGACATGGACCCCGCCGAGCGCGAACGTTTAGTCGGACAGAGCCTTAAGGACATCGGCAAGTCCCTGACCGAAAGCGCCTGCGCCTGGATCTGGCCGGCCCAGCGCTCCATCGACCTGGTACGGGAGGTCGAAGGCCTCGACATTTTGAAGGACGCCCTCGCCTCCGGCAAAGGCGTGGTTGGCATCACCAGCCATCTGGGCAATTGGGAAGTGCTCAATCACTTCTATTGCAGCCAGTGCAAACCGATCATTTTCTACCGCCCGCCAAAATTGAAGGCGGTGGACGAGTTGCTGCAAAAGCAACGGGTGCAACTGGGTAACAAGGTCGCTGCTTCCACCAAGGAAGGCATCCTCAGCGTCATCAAAGAAGTGCGCAAAGGTGGTGCAGTGGGCATTCCTGCTGACCCGGAACCGGCCGAATCCGCCGGGATCTTCGTGCCGTTCTTCGCCACCCAGGCACTGACCAGCAAATTCGTACCCAACATGCTCGCCGGCGGCAAAGCGGTCGGCGTGTTCCTGCACGCCCTGCGCCTGCCCGACGGTTCAGGCTACAAAGTGATCCTCGAAGCCGCGCCAGAGGCCATGTACAGCACCGATACGGCGGAGTCCTGTGCGGCCATGAGTAAAGTGGTCGAGCGTTATGTCGGGGCCTACCCGAGCCAGTACATGTGGAGCATGAAGCGCTTCAAGAAGCGGCCACCGGGTGAAGAGCGCTGGTATTGATCCAATTGGCATGATCTGTGGATAACCCTGGATTCGGGGTTATCCACAACCGTTCATCAAAGGGCGCAGAAGATGTCCGAACACCGCAAGTCATTCCGCATCAAGATCAGTCACGAAAACATCGGCGAATGCCTGGGCCAGACGCGCAACCTGTCGACTACCGGCGTTTACGTCAAGCATCCGAAACTGTCGGCGTTGCCCCGGGGTGCGGTGGTCTACGGGCAGGTGCAAGACTTACCCACAGGCGCGCCGCGGGTGCGCATGGAAGTGGTGTTGGTGGATGCCGAAGGGATTGGCTTGCGCTATCTCTGAACGGTGCGATCCAGCTTTTTCAGAAACACCGTCATTTCCTTTTCTGCCTGCTTGTCGCCATGGTTGCGAGCGGCTTCCAGGCCGTGTTCCCAGGCTTGGCGCGCGGCCGCAAAGTCCGCCAGCGCCAAGTGGGCCTTGCCCAGCAGTTTCCACGCCGCCGAATACTTCGGATCGAATTCGACGCAGCGCTGGAAATGCTCTACAGCCTTGGCGTTCTCCCCCAGATCCAGATAGCCCTTGCCCAGGCCGAAGCGCAGCAAGGAGTTATCCACACCCTTGGCAAGCATTTTTTCCAGGGATTCGATCATCGGTGGATTCCTTTTCTGCGGGTATCAGGGGATGTTTTTTTCGCCTTTGACACCGCCATCGCTGGCAAGCCAGCTCCCACAGGGTTCTCTGGTGTACATCATATTTGTAAACAACCAAAAAACTGTGGGAGCTGGCTTGCCAGCGATAGGGCCAATGCAGGCACTGAAAAAATCAGGATCAGAAGAAGCTCAACCCGACATGGAACAACTTCTCCACATCGCGAATATGCTTTTTATCCACAAGGAACAAAATCACATGGTCGCCCGTTTCGATCACAGTGTCGTCGTGGGCGATGATCACTTCTTCGTCGCGGATAATCGCACCGATGGTAGTGCCCGGCGGCAGGCCGATATTCTCGATGGCCTTGCCGATCACCTTGCTTGATTTCGCATCGCCATGGGCAATCGCCTCGATGGCTTCCGCCGCGCCACGGCGCAGCGAGTGCACGCTGACGATGTCGCCACGGCGTACGTGGGCCAGCAAGGTGCCGATGGTCGCCAGTTGCGGGCTGATGGCGATGTCGATGTCGCCGCCCTGGATCAGATCGACATAGGCCGGGTTGTTGATGATGGTCATCACCTTCTTCGCACCGAGACGCTTGGCCAGCAGCGACGACATGATATTGGCTTCGTCGTCGTTGGTCAGGGCGAGGAACAGGTCGGCGTCGGCGATGTTCTCCTCCAGCAGCAGGTCGCGGTCCGAGGCGCTGCCCTGCAACACCACGGTGCTGTCGAGGTG
Source organism: Pseudomonas laurylsulfatiphila (assembly GCF_002934665.1). Classification (GTDB taxonomy): domain Bacteria; phylum Pseudomonadota; class Gammaproteobacteria; order Pseudomonadales; family Pseudomonadaceae; genus Aquipseudomonas; species Aquipseudomonas laurylsulfatiphila. The sequence continues at coordinate 678,338 of NZ_NIRS01000005.1, forward strand.
GTCCGAGAGGTGACGGCAGCGTGCCGGGTTCATCTCGATGATCTTTACCTGATAACGGCTTTCGATGGCCTCGGCCAGACGCTCGCCGATCTGCCCGCCACCGGCGATGACAATGCGCTTGTAGGTTTCGTCGAGACGGCGCATTTCGCTCATGACCGCACGAATGTTCGCTTTGGCGGCGATGAAAAACACCTCGTCGTCGGCCTCGATCACGGTATCGCCCTGGGGCAGGATCGGCCGGTCGCGGCGGAAAATGGCGGCCACGCGGGTTTCGACGTTCGGCATGTGTTCACGCAACTGTCGCAGTTGCTGGCCCACCAGCGGCCCGCCGTAATAGGCGCGAACCGCGACCAGTTGCGCCTTGCCTTCGGCGAAGTCGATCACTTGCAAGGCGCCCGGATGCTGGATCAGACGCTTGATGTAGTTGGTGACCACTTGTTCCGGGCTGATCAGCACGTCCACCGGAATCGCTTCATTCTGGAACAACTGCTCTTCGCGTGTCAGGTACGCGGCCTCACGAACCCGGGCGATCTTGGTCGGGGTGTGGAACAGGGTATGGGCGACCTGGCAGGCGACCATGTTGGTTTCGTCGCTGTTGGTCACGGCGACCAGCATGTCGGCGTCGTCGGCGCCAGCCTGGCGCAGCACGGTCGGAAACGAACCGCGGCCCTGCACCGTGCGGATGTCCAGGCGGTCGCCAAGGTCGCGCAGGCGTTCGCCATCGGTGTCGACCACGGTGATGTCGTTGGCTTCGCTGGCCAGGTGTTCCGCCAGCGAACCGCCGACCTGCCCTGCGCCGAGGATGATGATTTTCATCCAGTCACTCCATTGAATCCGTTTAACCGCGCGCGGCGGCGATCTTGATCAGCTTGGCGTAGTAGAACCCGTCGTGGCCGCCTTCCTGGGCGAGCAACTGGCGACCATGGGGCTGCTTGATGCCGGCCGCCGTGGCGAGGTCCAGTTCACGGGCGCCCGGCGTGCGGGCGAGGAACGCTTCGATGACTTCGGTGTTCTCGGTCGGCAGCGTCGAGCAGGTGGCGTATAGCAGAATGCCGCCGACTTCCAGGGTGTTCCACATGGCGTCGAGCAGCTCGCCTTGCAGCAGCGCCAGCGCGGCGATGTCATCGGGCTGGCGGGTCAGCTTGATGTCCGGATGACGACGGATCACGCCCGTCGCCGAGCATGGCGCGTCCAGCAGGATGCGCTGGAACGGCTTGCCGTCCCACCACGCCTGAGTGTCGCGGCCGTCGGCGGCAATCAGTTCGGCGCTCAGTTTCAGGCGTTCGAGGTTTTCCCGCACCCGCACCAGACGCTTGGCTTCCAGGTCTACCGCCACCACCCCGGCCAGTTTTGGCTCGGCTTCGAGAATATGGCAGGTCTTGCCGCCGGGTGCGCAGCAGGCGTCCAGTACCCGTTGGCCCGGTGCCAGATCCAGCAGATCAGCGGCCAGTTGCGCGGCTTCGTCCTGCACGCTGATCCAGCCCTCGGCGAAACCCGGCAGGCTGCGCACGTCGGCGGCGGCTTCTAGCACAATACCGTCACGGCTGTAGACACAGGGTGTGGCGGCAATACCGGCATCGGTCAGCAAACCGAGGTAGGCATCCCGGCTGTGATGGCGACGGTTGACCCGCAGGATCATTGGCGGATGCGCGTTGTTGGCGGCGCAGATGGCTTCCCATTGCTCTGGCCAGAACGCCTTCAGGGATTTCTGCAGCCAACGCGGGTGGGCGGTGCGCACCACCGGATCGCGTTCCAGTTCGGCGAAAATCGTTTCGCTTTCGCGCTGAGCGTTACGCAGAACCGCATTGAGCAAGGCCTTGGCCCATGGCTTTTTCAACTTGTCGGCGCAACCGACCGTCTCGCCAATCGCGGCATGGGCCGGGACGCGGGTGTAGAGCAACTGATAGAGGCCGACCAACAGCAGCGCCTCGACATCGGCATCGGCAGCCTTGAACGGCTTTTGCAGCAACTTGGCCGCCAGCGCCGACAACCGTGGCTGCCAGCGTGCGGTGCCGAACGCCAGGTCCTGGGTGAAGCCGCGATCACGGTCCTCGACCTTGTCCAACTGCGTTGGCAGCGAACTGTTGAGCGAGGCTTTTCCGTTCAGGACAGCGGCAAGTGCCTTGGCGGCGGCCAGACGCGGATTCATTGAGCGTCCGCCGCTTGACCGAGGACAGTGCCGGTGGCGAATTTCTCACGGCGGCTGTTGAACAGGTCGCTGAAGTTCAGCGCCTTGCCGCCGGGCAATTGCAGACGGGTCAGGCACAAGGCTTGCTCGCCGCACGCGACGATCAGGCCGTCCTTACTGGCGCTGAGGATTTCACCGGGTGCACCTTTGCCTTCGGCCAGGTTCGCGGCCAGCACTTTCAGGGCTTCGTCATTCAAGGTGCTGTGGGTGATCGGCCATGGGTTGAAGGCACGGACCAGGCGCTCCAGTTCAACCGCCGGGCGACTCCAGTCGATGCGAGCTTCGTCCTTGTTCAGTTTGTGCGCGTAGGTGGCCAGGCTGTCGTCCTGCACTTCGCCTTCCAGCGTACCCGCGGCGAGGCCGGCAATCGCCTGAACCACGGCCGGTGGACCCATTTCGGCCAGACGGTCGTGAAGGCTGCCGCCAGTGTCTTCGGCGCTGATAGGCGTAGTGACTTTAAGCAGCATCGGCCCGGTGTCGAGGCCGGCTTCCATGCGCATCACGGTCACTCCGCTTTCGGCATCACCTGCTTGCACGGCACGCTGGATCGGCGCCGCACCGCGCCAGCGCGGCAACAACGAAGCGTGGCTGTTGATGCAACCCAGGCGCGGAATATCCAGCACCACTTGCGGCAGGATCAGGCCGTAGGCGACCACCACCATCAAGTCCGGTTTCAGCGCGGCGAGTTCGGCTTGCGCGTCTTCGTTGCGCAGGGTTGGCGGCTGCAACACCGGGATGTTGTTCTCCAGCGCAAGCTGCTTGACCGGGCTCGGCATCAGTTTTTGCCCGCGACCGGCCGGACGATCCGGTTGGGTGTAGACCGCGACGATCTCGTAAGGGCTGCTCAGCAGGGCCTTGAGATGTTCGGCGGCGAATTCCGGGGTGCCGGCAAAGACAATGCGCAGTGGCTCAGTCATGGGTGACGTCTCTTGAAAAGAAAAAGGCTTGCCGCAGCAAGCCTTTGAAGATGGGCATCAGGCGTTCTGGCGATGAAGCTTTTCCAGTTTCTTCTTGATGCGGTCGCGTTTGAGCGTGGACAGGTAATCGACGAACAATTTGCCATTGAGGTGGTCGCATTCGTGCTGGATGCACACCGCGAGCAAATCTTCGGCGATCAGTTCGTATGGCTTGCCGTCGCGGTCCAGCGCCTTGACCTTGACCCGTTGCGGGCGATCGACGTTTTCGTAGAAGCCCGGCACCGACAGGCAGCCTTCCTGGTACTGGCCCATGTCGTCGGTCAGCGGTTCGAGCTCGGGGTTGATGAACACTCGCGGCTCGGTGCGGTCTTCGGAGAGGTCCATCACGACGATACGTTTGTGCACGTTGACCTGGGTAGCGGCGAGGCCGATGCCAGGCGCTTCATACATTGTTTCAAACATGTCGTCGACCAACTGACGCACTTCGTCGTCCACTACGGCCACTGGCTTGGCGATAGTGCGCAGACGCGGATCAGGGAATTCGAGGATGTTTAAAATGGCCATAAGCTTGATCAGTGCACGTGTGAAGTAAGGTCGGGTCGATGGCCTGGCGGGTCCGAAGAAATGCAGGCTACCGTTGTAAAACGTAGCTCCCTTCTGTTGACAAGCAAGTTTTGACAAGCAAGCCGGGAGCGAGCCACTGACGGCTCTGGCGTTTCACGCGAATGCACATAATAAAGGGATTCACCGCATGAGGAAATCACTACTCGCCCTGCTGCTCCTGGCTTCGGCAGGTTGGGCTTACGGGCAGGTGCAACTTCGGGAAGATATTCCCACCATAAAGCTGTCGCCTCAGGTTCGCAGCAGCCCGGTAACCGAGGTTATCCCCGGCATTGCGCTGAAATCGATCAACAGCTTTCTGTTGAGCAACCGCATCGTCGACAAGGCCGAGGATTTTACCAAGGCGCCTTACATTGTCGCTGGTGATTCCGAACGGGTGCTCAGCGGCGCGGGCGACCGCATCTTTGCCCGCGGCCATTTCGATCCGGCGCAACCGGCGTACGGCATCTTCCGCCAAGGCAAGGTCTACACCGATCCGCAGAGCAAGGAAATCCTGGGGATCAACGCCGACGACATCGGCGGCGGCGATGTCGTGGCCATCGAAGGTGACGTCGCCACCCTGGAGTTGCAACGCACGACTCAGGAGGTCCGCCTCGGAGATCGCTTGTTCAGCGGTGAAGAGCAGGCGATCAACTCGACCTTCACGCCCAGGGCACCGAGCCACGAAATCAGCGGTTTGATCATCGATGTTCCGCGCGGGGTCACGCAGATCGGCGAGTTGGACGTGGTTACCCTGAACAAGGGGCAGCGCGACGGTCTGGTCGAAGGCAATCTGCTGGCAGTGATGAAAACCGGAGAAACAGTCCGGGACCGGATCACGGGTCAGCCGTTGAAAATTCCCGATGAGCGCGCCGGTCTGCTGATGGTTTTCCGTACCTACGACAAACTCAGTTATGGGCTGGTGCTCAGCGCTTCGCGCTCGCTGTCGGTGATGGACAAGGTACGAAATCCGTAAGAGTGCTTCACAAGTTACCAACAGAGTTATCCACAGCTTATTCCCGTTTGTACGGGTGCTCATAACGATCAAGGATGATCCATGTCGCTGCCTGCCGTTACACCGGTTTCCCCCGCGGAACTGGAAGCTCGTTTACGTCTGCACCGTTTGCCGGAACTCGGCCCGGCGCGTTTCAAGAAATTGCTCGAAGCCTTCGGCTCAGCATCCAAAGCCCTCAGTGCACCTGCCGGTGCCTGGCGCGCGCTGGGTTTGCCACTGGCCTGTTCCGAGGCCAGGCGTAGCGCAGAGATCCGTGACGGCGCCAGTCATGCATTGGCCTGGCTGGAGCATCCGGGCCAGCATTTACTGATGTGGGACCAACCGGACTACCCGGCGCTGCTGGCACAAATCAGTGATGCACCACCGCTGTTATTTGTCGCCGGCGATCCCGGCATTCTGGAAAAACCACAACTGGCGATGGTCGGCAGCCGTCGTGCGTCCCGACCAGGGATGGACACCGCTGCCGCGTTTTCCCGCAGCCTGGCGGGTGCCGGTTTTGTCATTACCAGCGGCCTGGCCCTGGGCATTGACGCCGCCGCACATCAGGCCGCATTGGACGTTGGCGGGCAAACGGTCGGTGTGCTCGGCACGGGGCTCGAGAAGTTTTATCCACAGCGAAATAGACGCCTGGCGGACGCCATGATCGCCTCGGGCAGCGCGGTACTTTCGGAGTTTCCGCTGGATGCCGGCCCCAGCGCCGGCAACTTCCCCCGGCGCAACCGGATCATCAGCGGTTTGTCCCTCGGGGTGCTGGTGGTCGAAGCCAGTGTCGCCAGCGGTTCACTGATCACCGCGAGGCTGGCGGCGGAACAGGGGCGCGAGGTGTTTGCGATGCCCGGGTCGATCCATCATCCCGGTGCCCGCGGCTGCCATCAGTTGATTCGCGACGGTGCGGTGCTGGTGGAAACCATCGAACATATCCTCGAAGCCTTGCGCGGCTGGCAACGACTGCCGTTATCCACAGAATCCTTTACCCCTGAAACGACTCACCCCCTGTTGAAGTTGCTGCATGCCGCACCTCTGACCAGTGAAGCGCTGGCTGACGCAAGCGGCTGGACCTTGCCGAAAGTGCTGGCGGCGTTGACGGAACTGGAAATGGATGGTCGCGCTATTTGCGAAAGCGGGCGCTGGTTTGCACGGGTGAGCTAGGTTTTATAAACAAGATCGGTAAACTGCGCAGAGCCTTATTCTGGAGAGTTTTTCATGGTCAACAGTTGGCGTGTGCAACAAGCCGCGCAAGCAATTCGCGCCGGGGCGGTGATTGCCTACCCAACCGAAGCAGTCTGGGGCCTGGGTTGCGACCCGTGGGACGAGGAAGCGGTGGAGCGTCTGCTGCTGATCAAGGGTCGGTCCGAGGATAAAGGGCTGATCCTGGTCGCCGACAACATCCGTCAGTTCGATTTCCTCTTCGATGACTTCCCCGAATTGTGGATGGACCGCATGGCCAGTACCTGGCCGGGTCCGAACACCTGGCTGGTGCCGCACCAGAACCTGCTGCCGCAGTGGATTACCGGCGTGCATGAAACCGTGGCGCTGCGGGTCAGTGATCACCCATTGGTGCGGGACTTGTGCGCGCTGGTCGGGCCGCTGGTGTCGACGTCGGCCAACCCGCAGGGACGCCCGGCGGCACGCACGCGGCTTCGCGTCGAGCAGTACTTCCGTGGGCAGTTGGATCTGGTACTGGGTGGCAATCTGGGCGGGCGCAAGAACCCAAGCGTGATTCGCGATCTGGCGACCGGCAAGGTTTTGCGCCCGGATTAAGACCGAGGCGCGCCCTTCGCGAGCAGGCTCGCTCCCACATTGGTTCTGTGTCGAACACAAATCCCGTGTGGGAGCGAGCCTGCTCGCGATGGCGTCAGTCAGGGCAACAGAACCACCGAACCCGTCGTACGCCGTGCCGACAGCTCAGTCTGCGCCTTCGCCGCGTCAGCCAGTGGAAAACGCTGACTGATGTCCACGGTCAGCTTGCCGCTGATGATCATCTCGAACAACTCGTCGGCCATGCGTTGCAGGTTCTCGGCGTTGTTCGCATAAGTGCCCAGGGTCGGCCGGGTCACGTACAGCGAGCCTTTCCCCGCCAGGATCCCCAGGTTCACGCCATCGACCGCGCCGGACGCATTGCCGAAACTCACCACCAGGCCACGCGGTGCGGCGCTGTCGAGTGACGTCAGCCAGGTGTCCTTGCCAACGCCGTCGTACACCACCGGGACTTTTTTGCCGTCGGTCAATTCCAGCACGCGCTGGGCGACGTTTTCATGGCTGTAGTCGATGGTCGCCCAAGCACCGTTGGCCTTGGCCAGTGCGGCTTTCTCGGCCGAACTGACCGTACCGATCAGCTTCACGCCCAAAGCTCTGGCCCATTGGCAAGCCAGGGAACCGACACCACCGGCCGCGGCGTGGAACAGGATGGTTTCGCCACCCTTGAGTTCATAAGTCTGGCGCAGCAGGTACTGCACGGTCAGACCCTTGAGCATCACGCCTGCGGCTTGTTCGAAGCTGATGGCGTCCGGCAGTTTCACCAGATTGGCCTCGGGCAACACATGAACTTCGCTATAGGCGCCCAGAGGGCCGCTGCCATAGGCCACGCGATCGCCGATCTTGAAGCGGGTCACGTCGCTGCCGACCGCCTCGACCACGCCCGCACCCTCCGCGCCGAGGCCCGATGGCAGGGATGGCGGCGGGTACAGGCCGCTACGGTAATAGGTGTCAATGAAGTTCAGGCCGATGGCCTTGTTGGTCACGCGCACTTCCTTCGGACCTGGCTCGGCAGGTTGGTAATCCACATACTCGAGCACTTCGGGGCCGCCATGGGCGCGGAACTGGATACGCTTTGCCATCGGAACTCTCCATAGGTCGTTTTACCAAGCGCCCTATCGGACTCCTAAGCTTGATTTTCGTCAACTGCGAAGGGGTAACTTGCGATGTTATGCTACGCGCCCATTTGCGCAGGCTGAGCTCCAATGGAGCGCCGCGTTGTTTTGCCCGATTCAAGGTGATGACATGACGACCCGCACCGAGGCCGTAAAAGCCTACCTGCTCGACCTGCAAGACCGTATCTGCGCCGCCCTGGAAGCCGAAGACGGTGGCACGCCATTCGTCGAAGACGCCTGGACCAGGCCGGCCGGCGGTGGCGGTCGCACCCGCGTAATTGAAAACGGCACGGTGATTGAAAAGGGTGGCGTGAACTTTTCCCACGTCTTCGGCAGCGGTCTCCCACCCTCAGCCAGCGCCCACCGGCCGGAACTGGCGGGCCGTGGCTTTGAAGCCTTGGGCGTGTCGCTGGTGATTCACCCGCATAACCCCCATGTGCCGACTTCCCACGCCAACGTGCGCTTTTTCATCGCTGAAAAAGAAGGTGAAGAACCGGTCTGGTGGTTTGGCGGCGGCTTTGACCTGACCCCGTATTACGGCAATGAAGAAGACTGCATCCACTGGCATCGCATCGCCGAGCAGGCCTGTGCACCGTTCGGCCCGGACGTCTACTCGCGTTACAAGGCCTGGTGCGACAGCTACTTCCACATCAAGCATCGTCACGAGCCGCGTGGCATCGGCGGGTTGTTTTTCGACGACCTGAACGAGTGGGATTTCGACACCAGCTTCGCCTTCATGCGTGCCATCGGAGACGCGTACATCGATGCTTACCTGCCGATTGTGCAGCGCCGCAAGAATGACGCGTTCACGGCCAAGCAGCGCGAGTTCCAGGAGTTCCGCCGTGGCCGCTACGTTGAATTCAACCTGGTCTACGACCGCGGCACGTTGTTCGGCCTGCAATCGGGCGGGCGTACCGAGTCGATCTTGATGTCGCTGCCACCGCAAGTGCGCTGGGGCTACGACTGGAAGGCCGAGCCTGGCAGCGAAGAAGCGCGCCTGACCGAGTACTTCCTGCAGGACCGCGATTGGTTGGCCGAAGCTTGAACGAGGAATCCTGATGGACCGTTATGTCGTATTCGGTAACCCGATTGGCCACAGCAAATCACCGTTGATCCACCGCCTGTTCGCCGAGCAGACCGCGCAAAAGCTGGACTACAGCACAATGCTGGCGCCACTCGACGACTTTTCCACCTGTGCCCGGACGTTTTTCCTTGAAGGACGCGGCGCCAATGTGACGGTGCCGTTCAAGGAAGAGGCCTACCGACTGGCGAACAGCCTGACGGCGCGGGCGCAGCGCGCCGGTGCGGTCAATACCTTGAGTAAACTGGCCGATGGCAGCCTGCTGGGCGACAACACCGACGGTGCCGGGCTGGTGCGGGACCTGACGGTCAACGCCGGATTCAGCCTCAAGGGCAAACGCATCCTGCTGCTCGGCGCTGGCGGCGCGGTGCGCGGTGCTTTGGAGCCATTGCTGGCCGAAGAACCCGCCTCGGTGATCATCGCCAACCGCACGGTGGACAAGGCCGAGCTGCTGGCGGAGTTGTTCTGCGATCTGGGGCCGGTCTCCGCCAGTGGCTATGACTGGTTGCAGGAGTCGGTGGACCTGATCATCAACGCGACTTCCGCGAGCCTCACGGGCGATGTGCCGCCGATTGCGCCGAGCCTGATCGAACCGGGCAAAACGGTGTGCTACGACATGATGTACGGCAAGGAGCCGACCTCGTTCTGCCGTTGGGCCAGCGAACACGGGGCTGCGGTGGCGATGGATGGCTTGGGGATGCTGGCCGAGCAGGCCGCGGAGGCGTTTTTCCTTTGGCGCGGCGTGCGTCCGGATACAGCGCCGGTGCTGGCAGAGTTGCGTCGGCAGTTGGCCCTTTAAAAGCTTCGCGAGCAGGCTCGCTCCCACAGGGGGTCACCAAGAACCTGTGGGAGCGAGCCTGCTCTCGAATGCCTCGACACCGATTTCGGCTCAGTCCTCAAACTGAATCGGGCACTTTTCCGCGCCCTCAAGCTTCCTAAGTTCTTCCACCACCTGCGGCCGGGCCCGGCGCAAGGTCAGGCTGCGGTCCTGGCGCAGCAATCGTCGCGCCTCCTGGTGCAGCATTTCCACCCCTGAGTAATCGATGAAGTTGATCTGCTGCGCCTCGATCACCACGCGCGCGCCGTGCATGCGTTGCAGGCGTACTTGCAGGTAGTGGCTGGCACCGAAAAAGATCGAACCGCCGACCCGCAGAATGTCCTCCTCACCATCACGTACATGCTGCACCCGTGGTTGCGATGTGCGTTTGAGATAGAAAAAAAGCGAGGCCAATACGCCGGCGTAGATCGCCGTCTGCAATTCCAGCAGCAGCGTGGCGACGCAGGTCAGCGCCATGACCACGAACTCGGCGCGGCTGACCCGCAACAAAGCGCGAATGCCGCGATGGTCCACCAGTCCCCAGGCGATCAGCAGAATGCTGCCGGCCATGGCCGGAATCGGGATGTGCGCGATCAGGTTCGCGCCGAAGATCGCGAACAGCGCAACCCACAATGCCGAAAAAATCCCGGCCAGTGGCGAACAGGCGCCCGCTTCATAGCTCAGGCCTGAGCGAGTGAAGGAGCCGGCCGATAGCGAGCCGGAAAAAAACGCGCCGACCATGTTCGATAAGCCCTGGGCGCGAACTTCCTGGTTGGCGTCGAGTAGTTGCTGCGAACGTGCAGAGATCGAGCGGGCAATCGACAGACTGGTCACCAGTCCGAGCATGCCAACCGCCACGGCGCTGGGCAGCAGGCGCAGGATCAGATCGAGATCCAGTGGCAACGGACTTAAAGGCGGCAGCTTGCCGGTGAAGGCGCTGACCAGTTGCACGTGCCCGAACATCGATGGCCAGAGCCAGACCAGCAATCCGCCTAGGATCAGGGTGATCAGCAGCGTCGGCCAGCGGGGCAGCAGCAGTTTGAGAATCACGCCGACCACCACAGTCGCCAAGCCCAGCGCCAGCGAAGGTTTGTCCATTTCGCCGATATGGCGCAACAACGTGATGAAACTGTCCAGCGCGGTGGCTTGGCTGGGCAAGTCCAGTCCCAGCAGGTTAGGCAATTGACCGATGGCAATCACCACGGCAGCACCCAGGGTGAAGCCGAGTACCACCGAGTGTGAGACGAAATTCACCAGCGCGCCAAACCGCAGCAAACCCAGCAACCATTGAAAGATGCCGGCCAGTAAGGTGAGCAACAGGATCACGGTGACGTAGTCCTGCGTCGCCGGAACGGCCAGAGGACTTACGCTGGCGTACAGGACAATCGAGATGGCCGCCGTAGGACCGCAGATCAAATGCCACGACGAACCCCATAGGCAGGCGATCAGCACGGGGATGATTGCGGCGTACAGGCCGTATTCCGGTGGGAGACCAGCGATGAGCGCGTAGGCAATGGATTGCGGCAACGCCAGAATCGCGCCGCTGAGGCCGACGACCAAGTCGCGTCCGATACTGGCGCGGGTTTGCTTGGGCAACCAACTGAGGAATGGAAAGAGTGAATGGCGGCTTGGCAGGGCCATGGGGCCTCTCGGTGAATAAATGGCGCAATATGTCAGGGTGGTGGGTCAGAAACAGTTGTGCAAGGGCGACCATTGAATCGCGGGCAAGCCCGCTCCCACAAGGATCTCCGAAAACCTGTGGGAGCGGGCTTGCCCGCGATGGATTCCTTGAATGTTACAACTTGGCTTTGACCGCCGGCAGCGCGTCCTTGCCATCCACGGTCTTCACGCCATCAAGCCACTTGTCCAACACCGCCGGGTTGGCCTTGATCCATGCCTTGGCTGCGTCGGCGTTGCTGACCTTGTTGTTCACCACCTCGGCCATGATGCTGTTCTCCATGTCCTGGGTGAAGCTCAGGTTGGTCAGCAGTTTGCCGACGTTCGGGCAGGCCTGTGCATAACCTTTGCGGGTCAGTGTGTGCACGCTGCCGGTGTCACCGAAGTACTTCTCGCCGCCCTTGAGGTAATGCATCTTCAGTTGCACGTTCATCGGGTGCGGGGTCCAGCCGAGGAAGGTCACGAATTTCTGCTTTTTCACCGCGCGGGACACTTCCGCCAGCATGGCCTGCTCGCTGGACTCGACCAGTTTCCACTGGCCCATGTCGAAATCGTTTTTCTTGATGATCTCTTGCAGCGAGATGTTCGCCGGTGCACCGGAGCCGATGCCGTAGATCTTGCGGTCGAACTTGTCGGCGTATTTGTTCAGGTCGGCAAAGTTATGCACACCCGCGTCCCATACGTAATCCGGAACAGCGAGGGTGAACTCGGTGCCGTCGAGGTTCTTCGCCAGTTGCGTGACATCGCCGTTGGCGACGAATTTGTCATAGAAACCCTGTTGTGCCGGCATCCAGTTACCCAGGAACACATCGACCTGGCCATCCTTGAGCCCGCCAAAAGTGATTGGCACCGCGAGGGTGTCGACCTTGGCCTTGTAGCCCATGCCGTCCAGCAGAAACCCGGTGATGGCGTTGGTCGCGGCGATGTCGCTCCAACCCGGGTCGGCCATCTTCACCGTCTCGCAACTCTGATCGGCAAACGCCGATGCACTGCTCAGAGCCAGGAGCCCGACCGTCAGTACTGTGGATAACCTTTGCATGGACTTCCCCTTAACATTATTGGTTTTGGCAGGGTTGTGGATAACGTGCTTTACGTTCCAGATCGTCGAGGTCGATGTGGTTGCGCATGTATTGCTGACTGGCGTCCACCAGCGGCTGGTGATCCCAGCTCTTCAGCTTGCCGAGGGTCAGCGCCTGAGCCACGAAACGCCGGCGTCGCTGGCTGGCGAGCACCTGCTGGTGGATGGCCGGAATATTCCATTTCGCCCGCGCCTCAGCGAGAAAATCGTCGAACAGCTGGCGATGTTGCGGCGAATGGCTGAGTTCCTCCAGTTCGCGAGGGTCATTGTGCACGTCGAAGAGCAGACAAGGGTCGTCTTCGCTGTAGATGAATTTATAGGCTCCGCGGCGGATCATCATCAGCGGGCTGATAGTGCCTTCGGCCATGTATTCGCCGAACACTTCATCGTGACCACCCTGCCCTTGCAGGTGCGGCACCAACGAACGGCCATCCAGCGGCAAGCCCGGTTCCAGCGAGCCGCCGGCCAGTTCGACGAATGTCGGCAACAGGTCCGCCGTGGAAACACTGGCGCTGACCCGGCCAGCGCCAAACTGCCCCGGTGCGCTGATCAGCAGCGGCACCCGTGCGGCCATTTCATACCAGTGCATTTTGTACCAGAGGCCGCGCTCGCCGAGCATGTCGCCGTGGTCACCGGAAAACACGATGATGGTGTCATCGATCAGCCCTGTGTCCTCGAGGGTTTGCAGGAGTTTGCCGACGTTGCTGTCGATATAGCTGCACGCGCCGAAATAGGCACGGCGGGCATCGCGGATCTTATCCACAGGCAGTGGCTTGTCCCACAGGTCATAGACCTTGAGCAAACGCTGCGAGTGCGGATCGAGGTCATGCGGGTCCGGGGTTGCAGGCAGCGGGATATCGGCCTCGTCGTACAAATCCCAGAAAGCCTTGGGAATGGTGTACGGATCGTGTGGGTGAGTCATGGAAACGGTCAGGCAGAACGGCTGGTCGCCGTCCTCGCGGATATGGTCGAACAGGTACTGCTGGGCCTTGAATACCACCTCTTCGTCGAAATCCAGCTGATTGGTGCGCACGCACGGGCCGGCTTGCAGAACCGAGGACATGTTGTGGTACCAGGTCGGACGCACGTCCGGTTCATCCCAGTTCACTGCCCAGCCGTAGTCGGCCGGGTAGATGTCACTGGTCAGGCGCTCTTCGTAGCCGTGCAACTGGTCCGGCCCGCAGAAATGCATCTTGCCCGACAGGGCGGTGCGGTAGCCGAGACGGCGTAAATAATGGGCATAAGTCGGTACGTCGGCGGGGAAGTCGGCAGCGTTGTCGTAGGCGCCGATCTTGCTCGGCAATTGACCGCTGACCAGGGTGAAACGCGACGGCGCACACAGCGGGCTGTTGCAATAAGCCGAGTCGAACACCACGCCTTGTGCGGCGAGGCGGCTGAGATGGGGCAGCTTGATGGGCGATGGACCGTAGAACGGCAACATTGGCGCGGCCATTTGATCGGCCATGATGAAAAGAATGTTCTTGCGCTTCATGTGATCGCGGCATTCCATAGTGGATGTTTATGCGAGAGTGCTGGTTTCGAGAATGAAACCCTCGCTCTTCTCGGTAAAGCCCATGCACGGCAATGACTAGGATAAGCACAGCTTATGTATGACGCCCTGGGTGACCTGTCACTGGATCTGCTTCGTGCCTTCGAAGCGGCAGCCCGCCAGCGTAGCTTTACCGCAGCGGCGGTTGAGCTGGGCACCACGCAGCCGGCCATCAGCCAGCAGATCAAGCGCCTTGAAGAACAACTGGCGACCCGATTATTCGACCGCATTTATCGCGGCATCGAGCTGACTGAGGCCGGGCTGATACTTTTTCAGCAGGTTCAGCTCGGATTGCAGAATATCGACGCAGGATTGAGCGCAATCAGCGCACAGCAACAGCATGAGGTGCTGCAGGTTGCCACGGATTTTGCCTTCGCCGCCTATTGGTTGATGCCGCGTCTGCACCGCTTTCACGCGGCCAATCCGCAGGTGGATGTCAGCCTGGTCACCAGTGAACGCAGCCATAACATGCTACGTACCGATATCGACGTGGCGGTACTGTTCGGCGATGGCCGCTTCAAGCAGGGTGAAAGCCATTGGCTGTTCAGTGAGGAAGTCTTTCCGGTGTGCAGCCCGCAGTTGCTGGGTGAGCGCTCCCTGCCCTTATCCCCCCAGGCCTTGCTCGAGTTTCCGTTGCTGCATCTGCGTGGGGAAAACAGCAGTAACTGGTTCGACTGGAGTGGTGTATTCCGCGAATTGGGCATCACCTCGCCCCCGGCGCCCGGTCAACTGCGTTTCGACAACTACACCTTGCTGATCCAGGCGGCGATCGGTGGTCAGGGCGTGGCCATTGGCTGGCGCCACCTTGTGGATAACTTGCTGGCGCAAGGGTTGTTGTGTCGACCTATCGGCGAAACGGTGATGTCCCGGCTGGGTTACTACGTGGTTTTACCCCAGCGTAAACGGCGCGGGGTGTTGATCCAGCAGTTTGTGGATTGGTTGATGGCTGAACAGGCGGGCAGCGCGGAGTCGTTGACGGGGTTGGCGTTTCCTTCGATTGCTGTTTGAGCGTCAAAAGATCGCAGCCTTCGGCAGCTCCTACAGGAGCAGCCCGATTCAAGGTTCCGAGGTCGCGATGAAACTGACGTGCTCGCCGATGTGCAGTTTCAGGTGCAATTCATCGGCAATGCCCACGGCAGTTCGGGTCAGTCGCCCGAGCGGTTCGGCCAGCCCCGGCTCGAGATTGCCGCCGGGTTTGGCGAAATGTTCGATGGTCAGCCCCGGTACCCCGCGCGGTTCGTTGACCAGCGTCCACTGCAAAGGACTGCTTTGCAGTGCCTCGCGGATTTCCTCTGCGGCGTGACGTTGCAGGCTGTCCTCGAGCTCCGGCTCGTCCAGCACCGCGAAATCTCCCACCAGAAACAGCCGGGCAACGCCTGCCCCCTGGAGGCCTTCAATCAAGGCGTCAACTGCCAGCACTTGCTCGACCGGACCCGGTACGATGGTTTTTTCCACGTGTTCGCTGTTGAACGGTAAGCCTGGAGCGTCCAGTAAACAGATGACCACGGAGCTGCCGGCCACACTCTGCTTGACCCGTTGCGCGTCGAACAGGTCGCCAGTCTTGGTGCGCAGCCCCGGACGGGGTGCCAGCGCATTGAGGTCATCGAGAATCGCGATCACTTCATGCTGGCGCCTTAGCATTTCAGCCATCAGCGCACTGCCCAGGCTACTCATGGCACCATAAAGCACCACTTTCACAACGGGGGTTTCGGCATTTTTCATGGCTGAACCCTTTTCCCAGCGTCTATATGACGTGTGACCCGCAGGAAAGGGTGAGGGTTCGAACAGCTTTCAGAGGGATTGCAATGCAGCAGATCACGGGCTATCACGCCCATGTTTACTTCGATGCCGACTCGATCGGGCAGGCGCGGGCCCTGTGTGAGCAGGCGGCGCAATTGTTTCCAGTGAAAATGGGCCGTGTACACGAGCGCCCGGTCGGTCCGCACCCGGACTGGAGCTGCCAGTTAGCGTTCGCGCCGCAGGTGCTGGGCGACGTGCTGCCGTGGCTGGCGCTCAACCGCAAGGGGCTGGTGGTGTTTTTACACCCGGACACCGGCGACGATCTGCGCGACCACACCGAGCATGCGATCTGGATGGGCGCGATTCGACCGCTGGACCTGTCTATTTTTTGATCAGAGTGTTTCTTCGGCCTCGCCGGGCAAGTGTTCGTCCAGATGCAGCCACGGCAAGCGGCTGTCGGTCCAGATGTGCCGCTGCGCCGGTGCCTGCTCGGGGTGGTCGAGGGTGGCGATGGTCAGGTCGAGGCTGTCCGGGCTCAGGTGCGTTACCACCGCCAGCTGCGCCCCGCAGTGACCGCAGAAATAACGTGCGCAGGTGGATGATGAGTCGTACCGCGACGGCGTCCCGGCCAGCCATTGAAAGGCGGATGCCGGCACGGTGATCCAGGTGGTCACGATGCCGCCGCTGACCCGTCGGCAAATCGAACAATGACAGTGGACGATGTCGTGCAGCGGCCCGCTGAATTGATAGCGCAGTTGCCCGCAGTGGCAGCCGCCGGTGTGAACGTTGCTCATGTTTCGACCTCCCGCCCTGTGTTCAGGGACCAGAAATCCAATCCGACGACCGGTTGCACATCCGGTCTTTGCTTTCATTGGCGAAAGCTAGCTGAAAGCTTCCCCGATTAGGATCGCCGCCACTACCGGCAAAAGACCGGTGGCCAATGCGAGTGTTCGATTGCTCGCCAGGCCCTTTTAACAACAACAATGGTGATTCTGATGCTCTCTTCTACCCGCCACTTCGCTGTCACTCCGTCCGTACCTCTCGTGCTTCCCGTTCTGCGCTGATCCCGCCCGATCCGCCCATTCCCTAGCCGCGCTACGCCTGGAGTACTCCCATGCTGACTTTCCTTGGCTTCGCCATGGTCATCACGTTCATGTTCCTGATCATGACCAAGCGCTTGTCTGCGCTGATCGCCTTGATCCTCATTCCAATCATCTTCGCCCTGTTCGGCGGCTTCGGCCCCAAAATCGGCCCGATGATGCTCGAAGGCATCACCAAGCTCGCGCCGACCGGCGTGATGCTGATGTTCGCTATTTTGTATTTCGCCCTGATGATCGACTCCGGCCTGTTCGACCCGGCCGTGCGCAAGATCCTCAAAATGGTCAAGGGCGACCCGCTGAAGGTTTCGGTCGGCACCGCTGTACTGGCGCTGGTCGTTTCTCTCGATGGTGACGGCGCGACCACCTACATGATCTGCGTGGCCGCCATGCTGCCGCTCTACAGCCGCATCGGCATGAGCCCGCGGATCATGGCCGGCCTGATCATCCTCGCCGGTGGCGTGATGAACATGACCCCATGGGGCGGCCCGACCGCCCGTGCCGCCAGCGCACTGCACGTGGACCCGTCGGCTATTTTCGTCCCGATGATCCCGGCAATGCTGGCCGGTGTGGTGGCGATCCTGGCCATCGCTTACTTCTACGGCAAACGTGAACGTGCGCGCCTGGGTGAACTGCACCTGGTGGGCGATGAAGTCGACCACAGCGAAATCAGTGTTTCGCAGTTCCCGGATGCCCGTCGTCCGAAGCTGATCTGGTTCAACGGCGCCCTGACGTTTGGCCTGATGTGCACCTTGATCGCCGGCCTGCTTCCGTTGCCGGTGTTGTTCATGGTGGCGTTCAGTATCGCCATGATCGTCAACTATCCTTGCCTGCAACAGCAGAAGGATCGCGTCGCGGCGCACGCCGGTAGCGTACTGGCCGTGGTCGGGCTGATCTTTGCGGCCGGCATCTTCACCGGTATCCTGTCGGGCACCGGCATGGTCGATGCCATGTCGAAAAGCCTGTTGTCGGTGATTCCGGATTTCCTCGGCCCGTACCTGGCGGTGATCACGGCGCTGGTAAGCATGCCGTTCACCTTCTTCATGTCGAACGATGCATTTTATTACGGCGTGTTACCGGTACTTGCCGAAGCCGCCAGTCACTACGGTATAACCGCGGTGGAAATGGCACGTGCCTCGATCGTCGGTCAGCCCGTCCACCTGTTGAGCCCGCTGGTTCCATCGACTTATCTGTTGGTGGCCCTGGCCGGTATCGACTTCGGTGACCACCAGCGCTTCACCCTGAAGTGGGCAGTGCTGGTTTGTATCTGCATACTGATTGCTGCATTGCTGTTGGGGACTTTCCCGATGTTCAGCACTCTATAAGCCCAAGACTCACCACTTCGGGTCCAGGCTTCGCTGTTTGAAGCCCGGGCCCTTTGTGGTTTAACAATCGCTCAAAGGAATACACATGGAATGGCTGACCAACCCTGAAATCTGGGTTGCCTTCTTTACCCTGACCGCCCTGGAAATCGTTCTGGGTATCGATAACATCATCATGATTTCGATCCTGGTCAGCCGCATGCCCAAACATATGCAGGCGCGCACCCGGATTTTCGGTCTGGCGCTGGCCATGATCACGCGAATCCTGCTCCTGCTGTCGATCACCTGGGTCATGCGCCTCACCGCCGACCTGTTCGTCGTGTTCGGCCAGGGCATCTCCGGACGCGACCTGATCCTGTTCTTCGGTGGTCTGTTCCTGCTGTGGAAGAGCTCGCAAGAGATGTACCACGCCCTGGAAGGTGAAGACGAAACCAACGAAGAGCCTTCGGGCAAGGGCGGCAACTTCCTCTACACCATCATCCAGATCGCGATCATCGACATCGTGTTCTCGCTGGACTCGGTCATCACCGCGGTCGGCATGGTCTCCCACGTACCGGTCATGGTCGCGGCGATCATCGTGGCGGTGTTGGTGATGATGTGGGCTTCCGGCACTATCAGCGAGTTCATCGACAAGCACCCGTCGCTGAAGATGCTGGCGCTGTCGTTCCTGTTGATCGTCGGTACCGTGCTGATTGCCGAATCCCTGGACGTGCACGTGCCAAAAGGCTACGTCTACTTCGCCATGGCGTTCTCGCTGGCGGTGGAAGCGATCAACATCAAGATGCGCACTGCCATCGCGAAAAAGAAGAAACAGCAGGATCCGGTAAAGCTGCGCAAGGACATTCCGGGCCAGTAACCCGGTAGCGCTAAATACGCAAAACCTGTGGGAGCGAGCTTGCTCGCGATGGCGGTCCGTCAGTCAACATCGATGTTGGATCTGATGGCCTCATCGTCGGAACGCCGCCCGGAGCAAGCTCGCTCCCACAGTGCTTTGTGCGGCTGGAAGATCGCCGTTTTCATGACAGTTTTGTTTCAAACCCTTCTTTGGCTGTGCGATGCTGGCGCGCAGACCGTTAGCCAACTACAGCTTAAGTACAGAACGTAGAACGTCGCGCGGTACCGTCAATTTGCTCCTTTGGGGCGCTACACCACAGGGGGTCATTATGCTCACCCTGCTCAATTTGCTTTCCGCCGTGGCCCTGCTGATCTGGGGCACGCACATCGTCCGAACCGGCATCCTGCGGGTCTACGGCACCAATTTGCGCCATGTCATCAGCCATAACATGGCCAACCGCTGGCTGGCTTTCGCCTCCGGGATCGCCGTGACGGCGATGGTCCAGAGCAGCAACGCCACTGCCATGCTCGTCACCTCCTTTGTCGGCCAGGGCCTGATGGCGCTGACCCCGGCGCTGGCCACCATGCTTGGCGCGGACGTCGGTACGGCGCTGATGGCGCGGGTGCTGACGTTCGATCTGTCGTGGCTGTCGCCATTGCTGATTTTTGTCGGGGTGATTTTCTTTCTGTCGCGCAAACAGACCCGGCTCGGGCAGTTGGGCCGTGTTGCCATTGGCTTGGGGTTGATCATTCTGGCGTTGCAACTGATTGTCGAGGCGGCGCACCCGATTACCCACGCCAAAGGAGTGAAGGTGATTTTCGCCTCGCTCACCGGCGACATCCTGCTCGATGCCCTGGTCGGGGCACTGTTCGCGATGATTTCCTATTCCAGCCTGGCCGCCGTGCTGCTGACCGCGACCCTGGCGGGTGCCAATGTGATCAGCCTGCCGGTGGCCATCGGGCTGGTGATCGGCGCCAATATCGGCAGCGGCATACTCGCCTTCCTCAGCACCAGCATGCAGAACGCCGCCGGACGCCAAGTGGCGCTGGGCAGCCTGCTGTACAAGCTGGTTGGTCTTTTATTGATCATTCCGGTGCTCGACCCGCTGGTGCACTGGCTCGATGGCCTGGATTTCAGCCCTCAGGAAATGGTCATTGGTTTTCACCTGCTCTACAACACCGTGCGCTGCCTGATCCTGTTGCCCAGCCTCGAACCGATGGCCAGGTTTTGTGCCTGGGTGCTGCCGGAGCATCCACAGGCCAACGGCACGGCCAAGCCCCGGCATCTTGACCCCACGGCCTTGGTCACACCGGGTCTGGCGCTGGCCAACGCGGCCCGGGAAACCTTGCGCATGGGCGACCTGATCGACAACATGCTCGAAGCCATGCTCGACGTGTTGCGTGGCAAGCAGACCGCCGTCACCCAGGAAGTCCGCCGCCTGTGCGACGATGTCGAAGCGCTCTACAGCGCGATCAAGTTGTACCTGGCGCAAATGCCCCGGGAAGACCTCAGCGATCAGGACAGCCGGCGCTGGGCGGAAATCATTGAGCTGGCGATCAACCTGAAGCTCTCCAGCGACTTGATCGAACGCATGTTGCGCAAGATTCAGCAGCAGAAAACCTCGCAGCGCCGGTCGTTTTCCGAAGTCGGGCTGGACGAACTGACTGGACTGCATACTCAGTTGATTTCCAGCCTGCGGCTCGGGATGTCGGTGTTTCTCAGCGGTGATCCGGAAAGTGCGCGCCAACTGGTGCGTGAAAAACGTCGTTTCCGCGCACAGGAACGGCGCCTGGCCCACGCTCATGTCAGCCGTTTGCAACGTAAAATCGTGCAAAGTATCGAAACCAGCTCGTTGCACCTGGAGCTGATCGCCGACATGAAGCGTCTGAATTCGCTGTTTTGCAGCAGTGCCTACGTGGTGCTGGAAACATCGGACACCGGTGCGCTGGTGGTCGACGATTTGAGCGACATCACTCATTCACCCTGAACGTCCACAGTCGCCTGAAGTCTGTTGAACTTACGCTGGTCGTATGGAAGCTTGTTATGCGTTGTCTGTTGTTCGCCTGTCTGCTGCTTGGTTCACTCCCGTCATTCGCCCTGGATCGCTTTCAGGTCGAGGGCTACACGCTGCGCAACGGCTTGCAGTTGCTGCTCAAACCCGGCACTGATCGCGGGCATGTGGCAATCCGGCTGGTGGTCGGCGTTGGCCTGGACGATTTCGGCTGCGAAGAAAAGGAACTGCCACATCTGCTGGAACACCTGCTGTTCAGCGGCATCGACGCCAGTGGCGAAGGTGGCCTGGAGGAGCGCATGCAGGCCTTGGGCGGAGAGTGGAATGCCTTCACCAGCAATGCCGATACGACTTTCGTTATCGAAGCCCCGGCGAAAAACCAGCGCAAGGTACTCGACCTGTTGCTGGCGCTGTTGACCCAGACCCGCTTCGACGACAGCGCCATCAACGCGGCCAAGCAAGTGGTCGAGCGTGAAGACGGTGGTCACTACTCGCATCTGCAACGCTGGCTCGATCGCCAGGACCTCGGCCACACAGCCAGCAACCAGTTGGCCGTGGAGCTGGGGCTCAAATGCCAGGAACGTGCGCAAGTCGATGACTTGACCCGTGAACAACTGGAGCAGGTGCGCAAGGACTGGTATGCGCCGAACAACATGACCCTGATCGTGGTCGGCGACCTCGACAAGTTGCTGCCAGCCTATCTGGAGCGGGCGTACGGTGCGCTGGAAGCGATCACCCCCGGCGAGCATCCGCCGCTGCCGCAAATCCAGGCCAGCGCCGCCCATGAGCGCACCTTGACCCACGGTCTGGTCGGCAACGGCGCCAAGTTGCACTGGTTGGTGCCGGAGCCGGTGCTGGAAGATGGGCATGACCAAACCTTCGATTTACTCAAGGACTATCTGGATTGGGCGCTTTATCGCCAGCTGCGCCTGGCTCATGGTTTGTCCTATGGCCCGTGGGCGGAACGCGAAGTGTTCGGCGGCGTGGGTTTCATGAGCCTCAATGCCGACCTTGAACGCGACGACGTGCCCGAGGCCGAACAAGTGCTCGATGACTTGAAGGCCGGACTGCTCAGGGACGGCCTCAATGCCGACACCTTCAACCGCCTGAAGCAGGCCGCGATCGCCCGCCAGGCCTGGGCCGTACAAGGCAACAGTGCGTTGGCCGACTACTACTGGAGTGCCATCGGCGACTACGAGGACGGTCGCTTCACCAATCCGGCCAGGGAGCTGCAGGGGGTGACGCTGGAGGAGGCGAACAAGGCCGTGCGTGAACTGCTGTTGCAGCCAGGGTATTTGCGGATCGAGAAGCCGTTGTTCAGTTATGACCAGTTGATGTGGTTGGTGGTTGGTGGGGTGGGCTTGATCGTGTTGATGCTGGTGGGCTGGCGTTTGCATCGCAGGAAGTAACTATTCTGTTTGGCAAGAAAACTCCTTGTGGGAAACACAATCACCTGTGGGAGCGAGCTTGCTCGCGATGAGGCCATGTCATTTAACATCAAAGTTGACTGATCCGCCGCCATCGCGAGCAGGCTCGCTCCCACAGGTTGCGTGGTGCAACTGACCGCAAACTCTCGCCACAGCGCCGCACCAGCGGTACCCTGTCGAGGTTTTTTCCTACAACCACTGTGAACCCGCCGAATGCAAAACCTGACCCGTTTCGTACAGCGCATCCTCGAATTGATGAAGCGCTACCCCGGGGTCATTGCGCTCGCTGGTTTCATCTCCGGGGTTGGCAGTTTCATCCTGGTCGATCGCCAACAAGGCCTGGCGAGCTGGATCACCACCATCATGCTGATCAGCTGGATCTGGCTGATGCTGGAGAACAGCCTGACCAAGCTGTTCGCGCGCATCTTCAAGCGCGAAATCCCGGAACCCTTGCTGCGTTACGCAACGCAGATGATCCATCAGGAAAGCCTGTTTTTTGTCCTGCCGTTCTTCTTCATCACCACGACGTGGAACAGCGGCCAGTTGTTTTTCACCGGGCTGCTGGGCGTCGCAGCACTGATTTCGATCATCGACCCGCTGTACTACAGGTGGCTGGCGCCACGGCGCTGGGCGTTTCTGGCCCTGCACACCCTGACCCTGTTCGCCGCGCTGCTCACCGCGTTGCCGGTGATCATGCACCTGACCACAGCGCAAAGTTTCAAATGGGCACTGGGTATCTCGGTGCTGTTGTCGTTCCCGAGCCTGGCGTCGATCTTCCCGATTCGTACCCTGCGCAGCGCACTGGCGATTTTGAGTATCACTCTGGGCATTGGCGCCGTCGGGTGGGAGCTGCGCTCGTGGGTCCCACCGGCGACGCTGTGGATGACCGACGTGGCCATCAGTACGCAAATGCAGGACCGCACGCCCGGCGCCAGCCTCGACGAAGTCAGCGCCGAGCAGATCCGCAATGGCGGGCTTTACGCCTACACCGCGATCAATGCCCCGCGTGGCCTGGACGAGCGGATTTATCACGTCTGGCAGTTCAATGGTAAAGAGGTCGACCGCATCCCGCTGGATATTCACGGCGGGCGCAAGGAAGGTTACCGGGCCTGGACCCACAAGGAGAATTTCCCGGGCAACCCGGCCGGTAAATGGCAGGTTCGGGTGCTGACCGAAGATGGCCAGGTCATCGGCGTGCTGCGTTTCAAGGTCACGGACAGCACAGCGATCAAAGAAAAGTAGTACGGTTCGTGCTATTACGTAGAGCTGCCTAATCACTGAACAAGCACGGAGCTTATGATCAGCAGCACGATGGCCGGCAATGCCCAGTTGGACACGTCGCTCACCCCTGCACGGTTGCGGGTGACGGGCGACTGGACGCTTGCCCATTACGCTGACCTCAAGCTGTTGAGCGAAAAACTCCACGGCCAGTACGACGCCAACACCCCCATCGACCTCAATGGTCTCGGCGCCCTCGACACCGCTGGCGCCTCGCTGTTGGTCGAACTGCTCGGCTCCGAGCGCCTCGGTCGCTCCGCCGAACATCCTGATTGCACACTCTCCGCCGCCGATCGGGCGTTGCTGCAAACCGTCTACTGCTCGTTGACCGATTTCTGCGTACCGATCAAGGAACCGGAAGTCAGCGTTTCCATTCAGTTGCTGACCCGCATTGGTCGGGCGGTGGACGCCGTCTGGCAGGACACCCTGCAACTGCTGGGTTTCGTTGGCCTGATCATCGAAACCATCGTCCGCGGCCTGTTCCGTCCCAAGCGCTGGCGCGTCACGCCGATGATCGCCCACATCGAACAGACCGGTCTCGACGCCGCGCCCATCGTTGCGTTGCTGACTTTTCTGGTAGGCGCCGTCGTGGCATTCCTCGGGTCGACAGTGCTGGCCACCTTCGGCGCCACCGTCTTCACCGTGGACCTGGTGGGATTTGCCTTCCTGCGCGAATTCGGTGTGTTGCTGACCGCGATCCTGATGGCCGGGCGCACCGCCAGTGCGTTCACGGCGCAAATCGGTTCGATGAAGGCCAACGAGGAAATCGACGCCATCCGCACCTTGGGCCTCGACCCCGTGGAGTTGCTGGTGGTGCCGCGGGTCCTGGCGTTGCTGATCGCCCTGCCGATGCTGACCTTTCTGGCGATGCTGTCGGGGATTATCGGCGGTGCCGTGGTCTGCGCGGTGGCGCTGGATATCTCGCCGGCGATGTTCCTGTCGCTGCTGCAAACCGACATCGGCGTTCAGCACTTTCTGGTGGGGATCGTCAAAGCCCCGATCTTCGCCTTCCTCATCGCCGCCATCGGTTGCCTCGAAGGCTTCAAGGTCAGTGGTAGCGCCGAGTCTGTGGGCGCGCACACCACGTCGAGTGTGGTGCAGTCGATTTTCGTGGTGATCGTGATGGATGCGATCGCCGCGATGTTTTTCATGGAGATGGGTTGGTGAGTCGTATCCCCAGAGCGCCCTCCGAGGCGGTGATTGAAGTCCGTGGACTGTGCAACCGCTTTGGAAGCCAGAGCGTGCACGAGAACCTCGACCTGGACTTGTACAAGGGCGAGATTCTCGCCGTGGTCGGCGGTTCCGGCAGCGGCAAATCGGTGTTGCTGCGCAGCATTGTCGGGCTGCGCGAGCCCAGCGAAGGGGTGGTGAAAGTCTTCGGCAAGAACCTGCCAACCCTGTCCGAGCACGAGCGCTCGCTGGTGGAACGGCGATTCGGCGTGCTGTTTCAGAAAGGCGCGCTGTTCTCTTCGCTGACCGTGACCGAGAATGTTGCCCTGCCGCTGATCGAGCACGCCGGCTTGAGCCGCAGCGACGCCGAGCATCTGGCGGCGGTGAAAATGGCCCTGGCCGGGTTGCCGCTGTCGGCGGCGGAGAAGTACCCCGCGTCGCTGTCCGGCGGCATGATCAAGCGTGCCGCGCTGGCCCGGGCATTGGCGCTGGACCCGGATATCCTGTTTCTCGACGAGCCCACCGCCGGTCTCGACCCGATCGGCGCTGCCGCGTTCGACCAATTGATCCTGACCCTGCGCGATGCCTTGGGCCTGAGTGTCTTTCTGGTGACCCACGACCTCGACACGCTCTACACCATCACCGACCGGGTGGCGGTGCTGGCGCAGAAAAAGGTGCTGGTGGCGGACGCCATCGACAAGGTCTCGGAAACCAACGATCCGTGGATTCACGAATACTTCCATGGCCCTCGCGGCCGCGCGGCGTTGACGGCCGCCCAACAGCTCAACGAGGTCTGACATGGAAACCCGAGCCCATCATGTATTGATCGGCCTGTTCACCGTGATTGTGGTGACGGCCGCGCTGTTGTTCGGCCTGTGGCTGGCCAAGTCCAGTGTCGACACCGAGTTCAAGGACTACGAGGTCGTATTCAACGAGGCGGTCAGCGGTTTGTCCAAGGGCAGTTCGGTGCAGTACAGCGGGATCAAGGTCGGCGATGTGATCTCGCTGCGCCTGGACCCGAAAGACCCGCGCCGGGTGTTGGCGCGAATCCGCCTGGCCGGCGATACCCCGGTCAAGGAAGACACCCAGGCCAAACTGGCCCTGACCGGCGTCACCGGGACCTCGATCATCCAGCTCAGCGGCGGCACGCCACAGAGCCCGACGCTCAAGGGCAAGGACGGCAACCTGCCGACCATAGTCGCCTCGCCCTCGCCCATCGCCCGCCTGCTCAATGACAGCGAAGACTTGATGGCCGGTGTGAGCACGCTGATGCATAACGCCAACCTGATGTTCTCCACGGAAAACATCGAGCGCATCAGCAACACCCTGGAGCATCTGGAGCAAACCACCGGAACCATCGCCGATCAGCGCGGCGATATCCGCCAGGCCATGCAGCAATTGGCTTCGGTGGGCAAACAGGCCAACAACATGCTGGAGCAGACCACGTCGCTGATGCGTAACGCCAACGGGCTGCTCAACGAGCATGGCAAGGAGGCGCTGGGCAGCGCCGAGCAAGCGATGAAGTCGCTGCAGGAGAGCAGCGCGACCCTCAACACACTGATCAGCGCCAATCAGGATTCGCTCAACAGCGGCATGCAAGGCCTCAATGGCCTGGGCCCGGCCGTGCGCGAGATGCGCGAAACCCTGTCTTCGTTGCGCGTCATTACCAAACGTCTGGAGGCCGACCCCAGCGGTTACCTGCTGGGCAGTGACAAGACCAAGGAATTCACGCCATGAAGCTGATTCGGATTGCCCTCCTCGCAGGCTTCACGCTGATCGGCTCGTGCTCGATCCTGCCCAAGCCAGAGCTTTTCGAGGTCTATCGATTGCCCTCAGCCCAGAGCAGCACGGCGGCCAGCCATGGCACGCCGCAGCACTGGTCGCTGCGCCTGACCAAGTTCCAGTCCAGTGAAGCGTTGAACAGTCCGAACATTGCAGTCATTCCTCAGGGCGACGTGATCAGCCACTACAAGGGTTCGCGCTGGAGCGACCCGGCACCGGTGCTGGTGCGCAATCGCCTGCTGCAAGGTTTCCAGCATGACGGGCGTGTGCCGTTATTGAGCACCGATGACAGCATTTTCCAGACCGATCTTGAATTGGGCGGCAGCCTGCAGGCGTTCCAGACTGAGTACCAGGGTCCGAATGCCAGCGTGGTCGTGCGTCTGGATGCATTGCTGGTGCGCAGCTACGACCAGCGCATCCTCGCCAGTCGCCGCTTCGAAGTGCGCCAGCCATTGAGCAATGTGCAGGTCCCGGCGGTGGTGGCCGGGTTCGGTCAGGCGAATGATCAGTTGACCGCGCAGGTGGTGAACTGGGCAGTGGAGCAAGGACAGAAATTGGCGCCACCACCAAGACCTTGAGGAAGAACGCAGTCCCCCTGTGGGAGCGAGCCTGCTCGCGATAGCGGTATGTCAGACACATTGATTTAGAATGTGCAGCCGCCTTCGCGAGCAGGCTCGCTCCCACAGGGGTAAAGCTTTATCAGCGCTGCAAAAACGCCTGATGCAACTCAGCCAGCGTTTCAAAGTGATACGCCGGCGCTTCGGCGCTCAGTTCTTCGTGGCTGCCGAACCCGTAACCCACCGCTGCCGCATCCAGGCCGTTACTGCGCGCGCCGATGAGGTCGTGCTTGCGGTCGCCGATCATCAGGGTGTTGGCCGGGTCCAGGTTTTCTTCGGCCATCAGGTGAGCAATCAGCTCGACCTTGTTGGTCCGGGTGCCGTCCAGTTCGCTGCCGTAAATCACCTTGAAGTGTTTGGCAAAGTCAAAATGCCGGGCGATTTCACGGGCGAACACCCAGGGTTTCGAGGTCGCGATGTACAGCTGCCGGCCTTGTCCGCTCAGGGTTTCCAGTAGCGGCGTGACGCCGTCGAACACACGGTTCTCGTAGAGTCCGGTGACCTTGAAGCGCTCGCGGTAGAAATTCACCGCCTCCCATGCCTTGGCTTCATCGAAGTCGTAGAACTGCATGAAGGCCTGCAACAGTGGCGGGCCGATGAAGTGTTCGAGTTTGCCCAGATCCGGCTCATCGATACCCAGTTTGCCCAGGGCGAACTGGATCGAACGGGTGATGCCCTCGCGCGGGTCGGTGAGGGTGCCATCGAGGTCGAACAAAACGGTTTGGTAATGCATGTAGAGTCCTGAATAAGGGGGCCGGGTCAAAGCTGGTCGTAGCCTTCGGCCAGATGCAGGTCCTTGAGCTTCACGTAGTTCGCCGCGCTGTAGGTGAAAAAGGCGCGTTCCTTGTCCGTCAGCGGGCGGATCGGCTTCACCGGGCTGCCCACATACAGGAAACCGCTTTGCAGATGCTTGCCCGGTGGCACCAGGCTGCCGGCACCGATGATCACGTCATCGTCGACCACGGCACCGTCCATGACGATGCTGCCCATGCCGATCAACACCCGACTGCCCACCGAACAGCCATGCAGCATGACCTTGTGGGCGATGGTCACGTCATCGCCGATCAGCAACGGAAAGCCATCAGGGTTAAACGGACCGGCGTGGGTGATGTGCAACACACAACCATCCTGCACGCTGGTGCGCGCGCCGATGCGGATGCGGTGCATGTCGCCACGGATCACCGTCAGTGGCCAGACCGAGCTGTCCTCGCCGATTTCGACGTCGCCAATCACCACTGCCGAGCCATCGACAAAAGCGCCTTTACCCAGCAGCGGCGTGTGGTTCTGATACTTGCGAAGGTTCACGATAGGGTTTCTCTCTGTTGCTGATAGCTGCGGTGAACGTCGATTGTAATTAAGATGGCTACATGTTTCTCCAGCCAAGGTATCAACCGTGAGCGTGAACAACCCTCTTTTGCAGTCCTATGACCTGCCGCCGTTCTCCGCCATCCGCGCCGAACACGTACAACCGGCCATTGAACAGATCCTGGCTGACAACCGCGCCGCCATCGTCGAGATCCTCAAGACCCAGGCCAAACAGCCAACGTGGGCCGGCCTGGTGCTGGCGATGGACGAACTCAACGACCGCCTGGGTGCCGCCTGGAGCCCGGTCAGCCACCTCAATGCCGTGTGCAACAGCGCCGAACTGCGTGAAGCCTACGAGTCCTGCTTGCCTGCCTTGAGCGCCTACTCCACCGAAATGGGCCAGAACCGCGAGCTGTTCCAGGCCTTCGAAGCCCTGGCCAGCAGTCCTGAAGCCGGCGGTTTCGACGTGGCGCAGAAAACTATCCTGGAACACTCCCTGCGTGACTTCCGTCTGTCGGGTATCGACCTCCCGGAAGCCGAACAGAAACGTTACGCCGAAGTGCAGAGCAAGCTGTCGGAACTGGGCAGCCGTTTCTCCAACCAGTTGCTCGATGCCACTCAGGCGTGGACCAAGCATGTCACCGATGAAGCCGCTCTCGCCGGCCTGACCGATTCGGCCAAGGCGCAAATGGCTGCCGCGGCACAGGCCAAGGACCTGGACGGCTGGCTGATCACCCTGGAATTCCCGAGCTATTACGCGGTGATGACCTACGCCCAGGACCGCGCACTGCGCGAAGAAGTCTACGCGGCTTACTGCACCCGTGCGTCGGACCAGGGACCGAATGCCGGCCAGAACGACAACGGCCCGGTCATGGAGGAAATCCTCGACCTGCGCCAGGAGTTGGCAAAGCTGTTGGGTTTCAGCAGTTTCTCAGAGCTGAGCCTGGCGACCAAAATGGCTGAATCCAGCGATCAGGTGCTTAGCTTCCTGCGCGACCTGGCCAAGCGCAGCAAGCCGTTCGCCGCCCAGGATCTGGAACAGCTCAAGGCCTATGCGGCCGAGCAAGGTTGCCCGGACCTGCAAAGCTGGGACAGCGGTTTCTACGGCGAAAAACTCCGTGAACAACGTTACAGCGTGGCTCAGGAAGCCCTGCGTGCCTACTTCCCGATCGACAAGGTGCTCAGCGGCCTGTTCGCCATCGTCCAGCGCCTGTACGGCATCGAGATTGCCGAACTCAAAGGCTTCGACACCTGGCACCCGGATGTGCGCCTGTTCGAAATCAAGGAAAACGGCCAGCACGTCGGCCGCTTCTTCTTCGACCTCTACGCTCGCGCCAACAAGCGCGGTGGTGCCTGGATGGATGGCGCCCGCGACCGTCGCCGCACGGCTGGCGGCGTGCTGCAAAGCCCGGTGGCGAACCTGGTGTGCAACTTCACCCCGGCTGACAGCGGTAAACCTGCGCTGCTGACCCACGATGAAGTCACTACCCTGTTCCATGAATTCGGTCACGGCCTGCATCACCTGCTGACCCGCGTCGAGCATGCTGGCGTGTCCGGCATCAACGGTGTGGCATGGGATGCCGTCGAACTGCCAAGTCAGTTCATGGAAAACTGGTGCTGGGAGCCGGAAGGCCTGGCGCTGATTTCCGGTCATTACGAAACCGGCGAGCCACTACCTCAGGACTTGCTCGGGAAAATGCTCGCGGCGAAAAACTTCCAGTCCGGCCTGATGATGGTCCGCCAACTGGAGTTCTCGCTGTTCGACTTCGAACTGCACGCGACCCATGGTGACGGCCGCAGCGTACTGCAAGTGCTCGAAGGCGTGCGCGACGAGGTTTCGGTGATGCGTCCGCCGGCCTACAACCGCTTCCCCAACAGCTTTGCGCACATCTTCGCCGGCGGTTATGCCGCGGGTTACTACAGCTACAAATGGGCTGAAGTGCTCTCGGCCGATGCGTTCTCGAAGTTCGAAGAAGAAGGCGTGCTCAACGCCGACACCGGTCGTGCCTTCCGCGAAGCGATCCTGGCCCGTGGCGGTTCCCAGGAGCCGATGGTGCTGTTCGTCGACTTCCGTGGCCGTGAGCCATCGATTGACGCACTCTTGCGCCACAGCGGCCTGAGTGAGGACGCGGCAGCATGAGTGAGGGACCTGTGATTACGAAAAAACGCTTTATCGCCGGGGCTGTCTGCCCGGCATGCAGCGAGCCGGACAAATTGATGATGTGGAACGAAGACCAGGTCCCGCACCGGGAGTGCGTGGCCTGCGGTTATTCCGACACACTCAATGAGCAAGGGCTGTCGGTGCCCAAGGAGTTAGGTACGCGGGTCAACACCACCGTACCCAAAGCCCCGGACACCAAGGTTCAGGCGGTTCAGTTCTTCCCGAACCCGAAACTGAAGAAAAAACCCGACGAACAGCACTGAGTGAAAAAAAGCCCCCGTTGCTCCATGCAACGGGGGCTTTTTTATTCGATATGAGCGGACTTGAACCAGCTCTTCATCGAGCACGCGGCGAACGGGCTGGTGCTGCAATCGCCATTGGCCAGGGCTGTGCGCAGTTTGTCGACGTCGGCCTGCATCATGTAGCGGATGCCGTCCTTGAAGTGGGTGCTGTCGCCAAAGCCGCCCTGGGTCATTTCGTTCAGGGCCTCTTCCTTGCTCCAGCCCTGGATGACCACCCGATACATGGCTGCCATCAGGCCGGTACGGTCAGAGCCGTGTTTGCAGTGCATCAGCACCGGGCCTTTGGCTTCGGCGGACTTGATGGCGCGCAGGGCCTTGAGCACATCGGCGTCATCCACATGGTTGGTGCGATAGGGCAGTTGTACTTGCGTGATGCCTGGCGTGGAAAGCCAACTGGAGTCCGTTTCAGGCAGGAAGTTGATCACCGTGCCGACCTTGAGTTTCTCCAGCAACGGCACAGCGCCCTTGTCCGGCAAGGCGCTGCGATAGAGCGTCGGGGACATTTGAAAGAGGTTGTATTGCTTCTCGATCGGTTGAGCCCAGTCTGCTGGACGGTGCATCGCGCTGTCGTCAGCAAATGCCGGTGTCAGGTTAACGAGTGTGACCAGCGACAGGCATATTGCAGATAAAAAACGTGATAGAGGCATGCTTGAGCGACCGTTCTGAAAGGGACGGGAAGATGCTGGCAAGGATCAGGCATGCACGGTCAAAGGCCTGTGAGCGGACCGTCAAAGAATCGTGAAGCTGACGAGATGATGATGTTTCATCAAGGATCGAGCCTCGTTCATTGAAAGAACAATGTTATAGGCGATAAAAAATCAAACCCGATCGATTATTAACTTCGACCGGATCTGATTAATAACAATATATTTGCCTGGAGCTTTGGTTCAAGGTTTCGCAATGCCGGCGTACGCTTTGGCCAGAGCCAGCAGTTTTTCCTTATCATCGGAATTGATGGTCCCGTTACCATCAATATCTTTGTCGACACTGCCAATACTAAAAGACTGGCCGCCGTCGTATGAGGACGCAATCAGCGTGGTGGAGTCCAGCAAAGAGGTGGTCGCGACCGAGTTTTCTTCATCCCAGCCTTCTTCCTTGAGTGCGAACTGCATCGATACCAGTACTTCATCGGGATCGACTACAGTCGGTCCAAGTTTTTGCAAAAAGATACCGCGGCGATTAAAAAACGACATAAATAAATCCTTTTATAGAATATCGGTGTTTATGTTTTGCAGCGAAAAAATGGTACATGCAGTTTTGTCGCAACAACCAGGCTTTATATATTTCTCCCGGTTGCGTCACGCAAGCGTGCATGACAAATAATCAAAATGTGCCGAACGGCGCTGGTCGAGTGGTTTTGATCGATGTACTGTATGTGCATACAGTCATTGGGTGTTATTCATGCACACGCCATTTCCTCCCCGTGGCCGCGGCACTGCGACCAACCCGCACAACCGTTTCGCCCCCAGTCATTCGGTGGCCGAAGACGACGGCTGGTACCAGGAAGTACCGCTCACCCAAGGCACCGAGGTGCGCATTGAAACGGCGAAAACCATCATCACCCGCAACACGTCGCCGGACTTGCCCTTCGATCGTTCGATCAACCCCTATCGCGGCTGCGAGCACGGTTGCATTTATTGCTATGCAAGGCCAAGCCACGCCTATTGGGATATGTCGCCGGGGCTGGATTTTGAAACCAGGCTGATCGCAAAAACCAACGCTACGGACGTGCTTGAGGAGCAGCTGTCCAAACGTGGCTATCAATGTGCACCGATCAACCTCGGCTCCAACACCGACCCTTACCAGCCGATCGAGCGCGAATACCAGATCACCCGCAAGACCCTTGAGGTGCTGCTGCGCTACCGGCACCCGGTGACCATCGTGACCAAGGGCTCGCTGATTCTTCGTGACCTGGACCTGCTGACCGAGCTCGCCAGCCAAAGACTGGTCGCGGTCATGATCAGCCTGACTACCCTGGACGACGAGCTCAAGCGCATCCTCGAACCCCGCGCCGCAGCGCCCAAAGCGCGGTTGCGGGCCATCCGGGTGATGCGCGAGGCGGGTATCCCGGTCGGCGTTCTGTGTTCACCGATGATCCCGATGATCAATGACAGTGAACTCGAAAGTCTGCTCACTGAGGCCCATGCGGCCGGGGCGCAGAGTGCCGCCTACATGATGCTGCGCTTGCCGCTGGAAGTGGCGCCACTGTTCGAAGAATGGCTGGGCGTCCACTATCCGCAACGGGCGGCGCATGTGCTGAGCCTGATTCGCCAGAGTCGTGGCGGTGAACTCTACGACAGCCGCTTTGGCGCCCGAATGCGCGGCGAAGGTCCCTTCGCCGACCTGCTGGCACAGCGCTTTGCCAAAACCATCAAGCGCCTGGGGCTCAATCACCGGGAAGGCTTCGACCTGGACTGCAATGCCTTTTGTCCGCCCGGTCGCCAAATGTCGTTGATTTGAGGACAATTGGCCTATGGTTGAGTACTGAAGATCGCGCTCGTGCCTTAGGCTGGTCACGTTTTTTGTGACCTGGAACACGCATTCTAGAGCGTTTTATTCAGTTTCAATTAAGATTCGGCCGCTACCTTGTTCATCGAGTGACTGATGGGTCGAGATGTTTGGCCTGGATGTTTTTTAACCAGCCACTGGCTTCACACCGGATCGCACGGGATGACTCCCTGAGCCCGCCAATGAGGATGAATTGATGAGTGACAAGGATAAACAGCCGTTGGCTGCGTCGGCTTCAGCCCAACCCGAGGCCGAAACCGCCGATGCAGCGTTGCAGCATATCGTTGACGGCTTTTTGCATTTTCATCACGAGATCTTTCCTCAGCAGGAAGAGCTCTTCAAGAAACTCGCCACGGCCCAGCGGCCACGAGCGATGTTTATCGCCTGCGCCGATTCGCGCATCGTTCCTGAATTAATCACACAAAGCTCCCCGGGCGATCTGTTCGTGACCCGTAACGTCGGCAACGTTGTGCCGCCTTACGGGCAAATGAACGGTGGTGTTTCCACGGCCATCGAGTACGCCGTACTGGCTCTGGGGGTGCATCACATCATCATCTGCGGGCATTCCGACTGTGGCGCCATGCGCGCGGTACTCAACCCGGACAGTCTGGAGAAAATGCCCACGGTCAAAGCCTGGCTGCGTCATGCCGAAGTGGCCAAGACCATGGTGCAGGAGAACTGCAACTGCTCTAACGAAAGCGAAAGCATGCACATCCTCACCGAGGAGAATGTGATCGCCCAATTGCAACATCTGCGTACCCATCCGTCGGTTGCCTCGCGCATGGCCAACGGTCAGCTGTTTATCCACGGCTGGGTCTACAACATCGAAACCAGCGAAATCAAAGCCTACGACGCCGATCAGGGCTGTTTCCTGCCACTCAATGGCAGCCTGCCAATTCCCGTGGCGACGCCCAAAGCGCGCTTCTAAATCCTCCTAAATCATTGTGTGGTTTAGCCGAGGCTGCCGTTCAGGCAGCCTGGCTTTGCCATGCCTGAAGAAAACTTCGGGAGACTCACCATGCGTGCTGCTCGACTCAAAGCTGTTCTGCCACGGGAGCTGTTGGCTTCGGTGGTCGTGTTTCTGGTCGCCCTGCCCCTGTGCATGGGCATTGCCATTGCCTCGGGGTTGCCACCGGCCAAAGGTCTGATCACCGGCATCATCGGCGGTCTGGTGGTCGGCTGGTTGGCCGGCTCGCCGCTGCAAGTCAGTGGCCCGGCGGCGGGTCTGGCCGTTCTGGTCTTCGAATTGGTCCGCCAACACGGTATCGCCATGCTTGGGCCCATCCTGTTACTGGCGGGTTTGCTGCAACTGGTGGCGGGTCGATTGAAGCTGGGATGCTGGTTTCGGGTGACAGCGCCCGCGGTGGTGTACGGCATGCTGGCCGGGATTGGTGTGCTGATCGTCCTGTCCCAAGTGCATGTAATGCTGGATGCCGTGCCCAAACCCTCGGGCCTCGATAACCTGACAGCCTTCCCGGCGGCGCTGGCTCAGGCATTGCCCACGTTTGGCTGGCAAGCCGGTTTGCTCGGTCTGTCGACGATTGCTGTCATGTGGCTGTGGGAAAAATTCCGCCCGCAATCCCTGCGCTTCATTCCCGGGGCGCTACTGGGTGTCGGTCTGGCCACGCTTGCCAGCCTGGTGCTGGCGTTGCAGGTCAAACGGGTTGAGGTACCGGCCAACCTGACGGAGGCCATTGACTGGCTGAAGCCGGTAGACCTGCTCAACCTGGCCGATCCGACATTGCTGATCGCAGCGTTTGCCGTGGCCTTTATCGCCAGCGCCGAAACCTTGCTCTCAGCCGCGGCGGTTGATCGCATGCACAGTGGCCAGCGCTCGGACTTTGACCGGGAATTGTCGGCGCAAGGTATCGGCAACATGCTGTGTGGCCTGCTTGGAGCATTGCCGATGACCGGCGTTATCGTGCGCAGTTCGGCGAATGTTCAGGCCGGAGCAACCACCCGATTTTCGACCATATTCCACGGCCTGTGGCTGCTGGCGTTCGTGCTGTTGTTGTCCAGCGTCCTGCAAAGCATTCCGGTGGCAAGCCTGGCGGGTGTGCTGGTGTACACCGGTTTCAAACTGGTGGATCTCAAGGTCTTTCGGGGGTTGGGCCGGTATGGTCGGGCGCCGATGTTCACTTACGCGGCAACCGCGTTGGCCATCGTTTTTACCGACCTGCTGACGGGCGTGTTGATTGGCTTTGGCCTGACCCTGGTGAAACTGGCGCTGAAAGCTTCGCGCTTGAAGATCAGCCTGATCGACCTGCCCCGGGAAGGGGAAATGGAGTTGCGCCTGACGGGCGCGGCGACCTTCCTCAAAGTGCCGGCGCTGACCCGGGTGCTGAGCAGCATTCCGGTGGGTACGACGGTGCATGTGCCGCTCAATAACCTGAGCTACATCGATCACTCGTGTCTGGAGTTGCTGGAGGAATGGGGACGAGCCAATGCGGGCAAGGGTTCGAAGCTGTTGATTGAATCGCGGGGGTTGAAGCGTCGGCTTGAGGGGCGGGTGCGGACGAATACCGGCGTCGGCGCGGCTGGCTGAGGTACCTGTGTGGGAGCGGGCTTGCTCGCGAAAGCGGCGTGTCAGTCGAGATCAACGTTGAATGATTGACCGCATTCGCGAGCAAGCCCGCTCCCACAGGTTTCAGGGATCAAGCCGCCGGCTGATCCAGTTCCAGGCCTACGCCCAGGCGGCGGGACATGCACGGCCAGCGTTTCCATGCGGCGCCGGTGTCCGGGCTGTTGAGCTTCTCGCGGTAGGCTTCCACCGACTCCAGTGCGAAGCTTTCGTCGTTGAGCATCTCGTCGATGGCGTGATGCACCACTTCGTCCAGTTGGTTGGCGAACGACTCACCGATCAATTGGTGAGCAATCAGGTTGGCGACAGTCATGTCCAAGGGGATCAGTGGCTGGCCGAAATGCTTGATGTACAGGTCGTTGACCTCTTCGACAAACCGGTGCGCCAGATAGGCTTCATCCAGCAGGCTGTCGAGCCCGACATGGCCGGCCATGATGGCTGGCGGCTGGAGGAAGTACTGCTCGGCGATTTTCAGCACCGGTTTGATCTGTGACTCGATGCCCGCTTCCCTGGCGACTTCATTGGCTGCATCCAGTAGATCGGGCACTTCTTCGATGTAGGCGGCGACAAATCGCGTCAGTACGCCGTTGGTATCGGCCTCCGGCAATTGGATCGCCGGGTGCAGATGAGGCAATTTACTTTCCAGCTGACGCGTCAGCAGGCCGGTCTCGGCTTCGTGTTGTTGGGCTTTTTGGATCTGCTCGCGCAATGCGGCGGTGTTCATGAAAACTCCAGGAAACAAGGCAATGAAATAGGGAAGACATAACTTAGCTGGCTTACGAAAAATGCTAAGACGCATTTGTCATAATTATTTCATCCTTGAGACGGCCCCGTTATATCGGTTTGCCACCATTCGTCTGCATCCTTCTCCATTCGTGCCCTGCAATGCAAGTTAATGCTGTTTCAGATGATTTACGCCTTCGCATTGCGAGGTCAGACGTGCTGTCTATACTCGGGGTGGAATGGAGTTAGCTGATGACGCCCGACTGCATATGCAGCAAGGCCCGGTGCTCAAGTTCGTAGTCTGATGCAGCCGCTCCCTTGCCGCAGGTGAAAGCCGGCGGGATAACAAGAACGATAAGGGGAACCCGCAATGATGCGACATCCACATGTCTGGATGGGCCTCCTGTTGTGGTCGATTTTCAGTCAGGCGCAAGCGGCCTGGACTGTGAATATGGCGCCTGGAGCGACTGAAATCAGTCACGCAGTATTCGACCTGCACATGACCATTTTCTGGATCTGTGTGGTGATCGGCATCATCGTTTTTGGTGCCATGTTCTGGTCGATGATTCTCCACCGCCGCTCGACCGGGCAGGTGGCCGCCAAATTTCATGAAAGCACTACCGTCGAAATCCTCTGGACCATCGTGCCCTTCCTGATCCTGGTGGCCATGGCGGTTCCCGCTACCGCGACCCTGATCAAGATGTACGACGCCAGCGAGCCGGAGATCGATATCCAGGTCACCGGCTACCAGTGGAAGTGGCATTACAAATACTTGGGCCAGGACGTCGAGTTCTTCAGCAACCTGACCACTCCCCAGGATCAAATCCACAACAAGGAAGCCAAGGGCGAGCACTACCTGCTCGAGGTCGACAAGCCATTGGTGCTGCCGGTCGGCACCAAAGTGCGCTTCCTGGTGACCTCCGCTGACGTGATCCACTCCTGGTGGGTGCCGGCTTTTGCGGTCAAGCGCGATGCGATACCCGGGTTCGTCAATGAAGCCTGGACCCGCATCGACAAGCCCGGCATCTACCGTGGCCAGTGCGCCGAGTTGTGCGGCAAGGATCACGGCTTCATGCCGACCGTGGTCGAGGTCAAGGAAAAGGCCGACTACGAAAAATGGCTGGCCGATCGCAAGGTCGAGGCCGCGCAGCTCAAAGAGCTGACCAGCAAGGAATGGACCCTCGACGAGCTCAAGGAGCGCGGCGACAAGGTCTATCACACCACTTGCGTGGCCTGTCACCAGGCCGAAGGCCAGGGCCTGCCGCCGATGTTCCCGGCACTCAAGGGCTCGAAAATCGCCACCGGACCGAAAGAAGGTCATCTGAGCATTGTCTTCCACGGCAAGCCTGGCACCGCCATGGCCGCGTTCGGCAAGCAGCTCTCTGAAGTCGATATCGCAGCGGTCGTGACCTATGAACGTAACGCCTGGGGCAACAACAAGGGCGACAT
This sequence comes from Pseudomonas laurylsulfatiphila, assembly GCF_002934665.1. GTDB lineage: Bacteria > Pseudomonadota > Gammaproteobacteria > Pseudomonadales > Pseudomonadaceae > Aquipseudomonas > Aquipseudomonas laurylsulfatiphila. Next base: position 716,438 of record NZ_NIRS01000005.1, read on the forward strand.
GGTCACGCCAAAAGAAGTGCTGGAGCTGAAACAGGCGGAAAGCAAATGACCCGGTCTATTGCGCACGTAAGGAACCGGTCGGGGCTACGCACCCCGACCTGCCCAGCCCATCTGTTTGCAGGAGACAGGACATGACTGCTGTAATCGATGAACATGTTCATACCGCCACCGACCACGCCCACGGCCCCGCCAAAGGCCTGATGCGATGGGTGCTGACCACCAACCACAAGGACATCGGCACCCTGTACCTGTGGTTTGCGTTTTCCATGTTCCTGCTCGGCGGCTCGTTCGCGATGGTGATTCGCGCCGAGTTGTTCCAGCCGGGGCTGCAGATCGTCCAGCCGGAATTCTTCAACCAGATGACCACCATGCACGGTCTGGTGATGGTCTTCGGCGCGGTGATGCCGGCCTTCGTCGGCCTCGCCAACTGGATGATCCCGCTGATGATCGGCGCGCCGGACATGGCCCTGCCGCGAATGAACAACTTCAGCTTCTGGCTGTTGCCGGCGGCGTTCCTGCTACTGGTTTCGACCCTGTTCACTCCCGGTGGCGGACCGAACTTTGGCTGGACGTTCTACGCGCCGCTGTCGACGACCTACGCACCGGAAAGCGTGACCTTCTTCATCTTCGCCATTCACTTGATGGGGATCAGCTCGATCATGGGGGCGATCAACGTGATCGCCACCATCCTCAACCTGCGCGCCCCCGGCATGACGCTGATGAAAATGCCGCTGTTCGTCTGGACCTGGCTGATCACGGCGTTCCTGCTGATCGCGGTGATGCCGGTACTGGCGGGCTGCGTGACCATGATGCTGATGGACATCCACTTCGGCACCAGCTTCTTCAGCGCCGCCGGTGGCGGAGACCCGGTGCTGTTCCAGCACGTGTTCTGGTTCTTCGGCCACCCCGAGGTGTACATCATGATCCTGCCGGCCTTCGGTGCCGTCAGCTCGATTATTCCGGCCTTCTCGCGCAAGCCGCTGTTCGGCTACACCTCGATGGTCTACGCCACGGCGAGTATCGCGTTCCTGTCGTTCATCGTCTGGGCGCACCACATGTTCGTGGTCGGCATTCCGCTGGTGGGCGAGCTGTTCTTCATGTACGCCACCCTGCTGATTGCGGTGCCAACGGGCGTGAAGGTGTTCAACTGGGCCAGTACCATGTGGCAGGGCTCGCTGACCTTCGAGACACCGATGCTGTTTGCCGTGGCGTTCGTGATCCTGTTCTCCATCGGCGGTTTCTCCGGACTGATGCTGGCCATCGCCCCGGCGGACTTCCAGTACCAGGACACCTACTTCGTGGTCGCGCACTTCCATTACGTGCTGGTGCCGGGAGCGATCTTCGGGATCTTCGCCTCGGCCTACTACTGGTTGCCGAAATGGACCGGCCACATGTACGACGAAACCCTCGGCAAGCTGCATTTCTGGCTGTCGTTCATCGGCATGAACCTGGCCTTCTTCCCTATGCACTTTGTAGGGCTGGCGGGCATGCCGCGACGGATTCCGGACTACAACCTGCAGTTCGCCGATTTCAACATGGTGTCGTCGATCGGCGCATTCATGTTCGGTGCGACGCAGCTCTTCTTCCTGTTCATCGTGATCAAGACCATTCGCGGCGGCCCGCCGGCACCGGCTAAACCGTGGGACGGGGCTGAAGGCCTGGAGTGGAGCATCCCGTCGCCGGCGCCGTATCACACCTTCACCACGCCGCCGGAAGTGAAATGAACACCTGGCCCTTTGTAGGAGCGAGCTTGCTCGCGATGGTCGTCAACGATAACGCTGGAAGCCTGATACCCCGCGGCGTTCTCCGGTTTTTCGCGAGCGGGCTCGCTCCTACAGGGGTTGGTGTAGAGGTTTGCAATCATGGCTGACTCGATTTCGCTGAAGAAACTGGTCACCCGTCTATTGCTGGTCGTGGGGGCAATGTTTGTGTTCGGGTTTGCGCTGGTGCCGATCTACGACGTGATGTGCAAGGCCTTCGGCATCAATGGCAAGACCGCCGGGCAGTACGAGGGGGAGCAGACGGTCGACACCTCGCGGCAGGTGCGTGTGCAGTTCCTGTCGACCAATACCGCCGATATGCCGTGGGATTTTTATCCCAAGCATGACGAACTGACCGCTAACCCGGGGGCGGTGAACGAGATGATCTTTATCGCCCACAACCCCACCGATAAGCCGATGAGTGCCCAGGCCGTGCCGAGCATCGCGCCAAGCTCCGCGGCGGCGTACTTCCACAAGACCGAATGTTTCTGCTTTACCCAGCAAGTGCTGCAGCCCGGTCAACGGATCGAGATGCCGGTACGTTTCATCGTTGACCGTGACATGCCCAAGGATGTGAAGCATCTGACGCTGTCTTACACGCTGTTCGATATCACCGCCCGACATCCACCGGTAGCTGTAAACACTGGCGGTTGAGCGTGCCCGATAAGGAGAACAATAAATGGCAACTCATGAGCATTATTACGTTCCCGCCCAAAGCAAATGGCCGATCATCGCCACCTTCGGCATGGTTACCACTGTGTACGGCCTGGCCACCTGGTTCAACGATCTGAAAGCGGCGCGCCCGGAATCCCACGGGCCACTGATCTTTTTCGTCGGCGGGTTACTGCTGGCCTACATGCTGTTCGGTTGGTTCGGCACGGTGATCAAGGAAAGTCGCGGCGGCTTGTACAGCGCGCAAATGGATCGCTCGTTTCGCTGGGGCATGAGCTGGTTCATTTTCTCGGAGGTGATGTTCTTCATCGCCTTTTTCGGTGCACTGTTTTATGTGCGTCACATCTCCGGGCCGGCGCTTGGCGGAGAAGGCGCCAAAGGCATCGCGCACATGCTGTGGCCGAGCTTCCAGTTCACCTGGCCGCTGCTGGACAACCCCGACTCGAAACTGTTTCCGCCACCCAAGGAGGTCATCAGCCCCTGGGGCCTGCCGCTGCTCAACACCGTGTTGCTGGTGAGCTCCAGCGTGACTGTGACCATCGCCCACCACGCGTTGAAAAAGGGCCATCGCGGCGCACTCAAGCTGTGGCTGGCGCTCACCGTAGTGTTGGGCTGTGCGTTCCTCACCTTCCAGGCCGAAGAGTACATGCACGCCTACCACGAACTGGGCCTGACCCTGGGTTCGGGCATCTACGGCGCGACGTTCTTCATGCTCACCGGGTTCCACGGCGCCCACGTGACCATCGGCACCATCATCCTGTTCGTGATGCTGATGCGGGTCATGCGCGGGCACTTCGACAGCGAGCACCAGTTCGGCTTCGAAGCGGCGAGCTGGTACTGGCACTTCGTGGATGTGGTGTGGATCGGGTTGTTCGTTTTCGTCTACGTACTGTAGGAGCCAGCAAGCTGGCTCCTACACGGCTACCAGGGGGCATGAGAAACCAGCTGGCCGCTGAAAAACCCCCAGGTGATCAGACCGAGGGTAATGGCGGCCAGCGTGACACGCACACTCAAGGCAATGACGAGGCGGTTTGAGCGGCTGTCGTCCTTGACCAGAAAAAACAGGCCGCTGAACAGGCTGACAACCGTGGCAATCAGCATCAGGACGATGGCTGCTTTGAGCATGGTGGGACTCCGGGGGACAGGCGATGCACTTGAGTATAGCTATCGCGATGACCGACTTTCTGGCGATGCCATGAAGCGCTTTCGGCCGGGTATCGTGCCAACGCTGGTGGTCGCGCTGTTGCTGCCGCTACTGGTGTCCCTGGGGTTCTGGCAATTGAGCCGGGGCGCGGAGAAAAGCGCGCTGCTGCAAACTTACGCCGAGCGCCGGGCCGCCGAGCCGATGGCCAGCACCGAACTGCAATACACCGCTGACCCGGCTTTCCGCCGGGTTCGCCTGCACGGCCGCTTCGATGCCGAACACAGCCTGCTGCTCGACAACAGTCAACGTAACGGCAGGGTCGGCGTCGAGTTGTTGCAACCCTTTCATGATCAGGCCAGCGGGCTCTGGCTGCTGGTCAATCGCGGCTGGCTGCCCTGGCCGGAACGCCGCACAGCCGTGCAATTCAAGACACCTGCCGAGGCAGTCAGCCTCGACGCGTGGGTCTACGTCTCCCCCGGTGCGCCGTTTCAGTTGCACGCAGACCCGGCGACAGCGACGTGGCCGAAGCTGATTACGGCCGTTGAACCGGCCAGTCTCTGGAAGACGCTGAACCGCGAAGGCTTTGCCTTTGAGCTACGCGCCGAAACCGGTCCGGCCACCTATCAGGCCGACTGGCCGGTGGTCGCCACGGGCCCGGAAAAACATATCGCTTATGCCGTGCAGTGGTTCGCCATGGCAATCGCCCTGTTCGGTCTTTATCTCTATCTCGGCTGGCACAACGCAAAGGAGAAACACCATGGGAGCGGCCATGAATCCACCCAGCATGTCTGAGGCGAAACCTTCGGTGAACCGGCGCAAGGGCCGTATGCAACTGCTGCTGATTTTGCTCGGGGTGATCGGTCCGATGATCCTTGCCACCGGCATGTACAAGCTGAATTTCTGGGTGCCCGAGGGCCGCAGTTATCACGGCGAACTGATCGGCAACGGTCAGACCCGCGCGGACATCGGCGTGCAGGCCCAGGAGGAGCGTTGGCAGATCCTGGTGACCGCGCCCAAGGATTGCGCGGTGGACTGCCAGCAACTGGTGTACCTGGCGCGGCAGATCCAGATCGGCCTCGGCCGCGATGCGTCCCGCGCCAGCCATGCATTGGCCGCCGCACAGACGCTGAATAGCGATTACGAGACTAAACTTCAACGCGAGTACCCGCAGTTGCAACGCTATCCACTGGACTTGCCTGCCTACACAAAAGGCGCTCAGAGCAATGACGCGCCACACCTGTGGATCATCGACCCCCACGGCAATCTGGTGCTGCGCTACGACCCGTCGGTGAAGGGCAAGGACCTGCTGAACGATCTGCGCCACCTGCTGAAACTGTCGAACATCGGATAAGGGCATCGTCATGGCCAAACCTGGATTTCGCCTCGCGTTGTTTGCCACCTTGCTGGCACTGATTGTGGTGTTGCTCGGTGCCTACACCCGCCTGACCCACGCCGGCCTCGGCTGTCCGGACTGGCCTGGCTGCTACGGTTTCATCAGCGTGCCGAAAAGCGAAGCCCAACTGGCCCATGCCGAATTGCATTTTCCGGACGCTCCGGTCGAGGCGCACAAGGGTTGGAACGAGATGATCCACCGCTACTTCGCTGGCACGCTGGGCGTGTTGATCGCGGTGTTGGCCGGTCGTGCGTGGTTGCATCGCCGTCATCCGGGGCAACCGGTGAAGTTGCCATTGTTTCTGTTGGCGGTGGTCTTTGGCCAGGCCGCGTTCGGCATGTGGACGGTAACGCTCAAGCTTTGGCCGCAGGTGGTCACCGGGCATTTGCTTGGCGGCTTCGCGACCTTGAGTCTGTTGTTTCTGCTGACCTTGCGCCTGTCCGGTGTACTGCCGGCGCTGACCGTGCCACGACGTTTGCAGCACTGGGCGACGGCGGGGCTGTTGCTGGTGATCGGGCAAATCGCCCTCGGTGGCTGGGTCAGTTCCAACTACGCCGCCGTGGCCTGCATCGACTTTCCAACCTGTCACGGCCAATGGCTGCCGCCTGCCGATTTTGCCAATGGCTTTCATCTGACCCAACACATCGGCCCGAATTACCTCGGCGGGCAACTGGACAGCGACGCCCGTACGGCCATCCACCTGACCCATCGCATCGGCGCCTTACTGGTCACCTTGGTGTTGCTCGGCCTGGCCTGGCAATTGAAGGCAGTCGGCATGACACGCCTGGCAGGCCTGGTGCTGATCGCCCTTGGCGCACAAATCACCCTGGGCATCAGCAACGTGCTGTTCCATCTGCCGCTGCCGCTGGCCGTCGCGCATAACGCGGGCGGCGCCGCGCTGTTGCTGACCATGGTGCTGGTCAACTACCACGCCCGCACCAGCCTGGTCCGGGTCAAGCAGCCAACGCGCTGGCGCTTCAGCCTGCGTAAACACTCAGCCGGGCCCATAACAATAAAAGGAGAGATGCCATGGCGATTCTGATCGGCGAACGTCCCCGTCAGGCGATCTGGCGTGACTACCTGGAGCTGACCAAACCCAAGGTCGTGGTGCTGATGCTCATCACTTCGCTGGTGGGGATGTTCCTCGCGACCCGTGCCGGGGTGCCGTGGACGGTGCTGGTATTCGGCAACCTGGGCATCGCCCTGTGTGCCGGTGGCGCCGCGGCGGTCAATCATGTGGTGGACCGGCGCATCGACGCGGTGATGGCGCGCACCCACAAACGGCCGCTCGCCGAAGGCCGGATATCTCCGACCGCCGCGCTGACGTTCGCGCTGGTATTGGCGGCCCTCGGGCAAGCCATGCTGCTGGCGTTTACCAACCCGCTGACCGCGTGGCTGACCCTCGCCTCGCTGCTTGGCTATGCGGTGATCTACACCGGATTCCTCAAGCGTGCGACCCCGCAGAACATCGTCATTGGCGGTCTGGCTGGTGCCGCGCCGCCCTTGCTCGGCTGGACCGCCGCCACCGGGCACGTCAGCGCCGAACCGCTGCTGCTGGTGCTGATCATCTTCGCCTGGACCCCGCCGCACTTCTGGGCGCTGGCGATCCATCGCAAGGAGGAATACGCCAAGGCCGACATCCCGATGCTGCCGGTCACCCATGGCGAGCACTACACCAAGATTCATATCCTGCTGTATACCTTTGCACTGCTCGCCGTCAGCCTGATGCCCTACGTGATCCACATGAGCGGTATGCTCTACTTGGTCTGTGCGCTCGGGCTGGGGGCGCGGTTTCTGCAATGGGCCGTGGTGTTGTACCGTGGCACTCGGCCGCACGCGGCGATCAACACGTTCAAGTACTCTATTTACTACTTGTTCCTGCTGTTTATCGCCCTGCTCGTAGACCACTACTTACTGTTGAACCTATGACTCGAACCCAGAAAACCGTCTTCATCCTCGTCGCCCTGGTCGCACTGATCCTGGGCCTGACCGTCAACAAGGTATTGTCCGGGAAAAACCAGGGCGACCCGACGGCGCTGATCGACGCCGGTATCATTTTGCTGCCGCAGAGCCGCAATCTGCCGGACGTGACGATGACCAATCAGGACGGCCAGCCGGTCACGATCAATGAATTGAAGGGTAAGTGGAGCCTGCTGTTCTTCGGCTACACCTTCTGCCCGGACGTCTGCCCGACCACCCTCGCCCAGCTGCGACAGATCAAGAGCGAGTTGCCGCCCGAGGCGGTGGATAAGCTGCAGATCGTGCTGGTCAGTATCGACCCCAATCGCGACACCCCCCAGCAGCTCAAGCAGTACCTGAGCTACTTTGACCCGCAGTTTGTCGGCCTGACGCCAAAGTCGATCGATGAGCTGCAAAAGGTCGCCAACGCGGTGAGCATCCCGTTCATTCCGGCGGACACCAACAAGCCAAACTACACGGTCGACCACAGTGGCAACCTCGCGGTGATCGGGCCGGACGGCACGCAGCGCGGCTTCATCCGGGCGCCGTTGAACAACGCGAAGCTGGTGGCGCAGTTGCCGGTGATGCTCAAGCGAAACTAAAGACACCGCTAAACCTTTGGGAGCGAGCTTGCTCGCGATGAGGCCGTAATATTCAACATCTACATTGACTGATACACCGCCATCGCGAGCAAGCTCGCTCCCACAGGGGGGGCGGTGTTTCTGGCACAAAAAAAGGGCGCATTCGATGCGCCCTTTTTTGTTGCTTTCAGTCGGTCAGAACGCCGGCACTACCGCGCCTTTGTACTTCTCGAGGATGAAGGCTTTCACTTCCGGACTGTGCAAAGCGGCAACCAGCTTCTTCATCGCTTCGCTGTCCTTGTCATCCGGGCGAGCCACCAGGATGTTCACGTACGGCGAGTCGTTGCCTTCGATGACCAGCGCGTCCTTGGCCGGATCGAGCTTGGCTTCCAGCGCGTAGTTGGTGTTGATCAGCGCCAGGTCGACCTGGGTCAGCACGCGCGGGATGGTCGCGGCTTCCAGTTCGCGGATTTTCAGGTCCTTGGTGTTCTCGGTGATGTCCTTCACGGTCGACAGGATGTTGTTCGAATCCTTCAACTTGATCAGCCCGGCCTTGGCCATCAGCAACAGTGCACGGCCGCCGTTGGTGGCGTCGTTCGGGATCACCACGTTGGCGCCGCCAGGCAGTTCAGCGAGGGTCTTGTACTTGCTCGAGTAAGCGCCCAGGGGTTCCAGGTGCACGCCGGCGACGGATACCAGGTTTGTGCCCTTGGCCTTGTTGAACTCATCCAGGTACGGCTGGTGCTGGAAGAAGTTGGCGTCCAGGCGCTTTTCCGCCACCTGCACGTTAGGCTGGATGTAGTCGGTGAAGACCTTGACCTTCAGGTCCACGCCTTCTTTGGCCAGGGTCGGCTTCACGAATTCGAGGATCTCGGCGTGTGGCACCGGGGTGGCCGCGACGGTCAGGGTGTCAGCCGCGTGGGCCGAGAATGCAGCAACGGCAGCGAAGGCGACGAGTAGTTTTTTCATTCAGCTAACTCCTTGTGAGGCGCCCGTTTGGCGCCTGCCAGCGAATGGCCGGCTCATGTCTTACTTACGGGAAAAGTGGACGACCAACTTGTCGCCAACGGTTTGTAGTACCTGGACCAGTACCAGCAGCAACACCACCGTCACGACCATCACATCGGTCTGGAAGCGCTGGTAACCGAAGCGGATCGCCAGGTCACCCAGACCACCGGCGCCGACGACACCCGCCATCGCCGTGTAGGACACCAGTGTAATTGCGGTTACCGTAATCGCCGCGAAGATGCCCGGACGAGCCTCAGGCAGCAACGCATTGGTGATGATCTGTCGCGTGGTCGCACCCATGGCCTGGGTGGCTTCGATGATGCCGCGGTCCACTTCACGCAGGGCGGTTTCCACCAGGCGCGCGAAAAACGGCGTGGCACCCACCACCAGCGGCGGGATCGCACCGGCAACACCGAGGGATGTGCCGGTGATCAACACGGTGAACGGAATCATCACGATCAACAGGATGATGAACGGCAGCGAACGCAGAACGTTCACCACCAGCGACAACATCGCGTAGACACCTTTGGCTTCCAGCAACTGGCGCGGGCTGCAGAGAAACAGCAGCACGCCCAGCGGCAGGCCGAGCAGCACGGTGAACAACAGCGAACCGCCGAGCATCAGCAGGGTGTCGCCAGTGGCCAGCCAGATTTCGAGCCAGTCGATATTGGCGAAGAAACTTGTCAGGGCTTCCATTAGCGCAGCACCTCCATGTGGACGTCGGCTGCGGTGAAACGAGCGAACGCCGCTTCCATGTCGCCGCCGGTCACGGCCAGGGTCAGTTGCCCGTAAGGGATGTCTTTGATGCGGTCGATACGACCGGCCAGGATGCTGTAGTCCACACCGGTTTCCCGGGCGACGGTGCCCAGCAACGGCGCGTAGGTCGCTTCGCCCTGGAAGGTCAGGCGCACGATGCGACCCGGTACGTGAGCGAAGTCGTCACGCTGTTCGCTTTCGTCGATCTGCTCGTCTTCCTGCACAAAACGTTTGGTGGTCGGGTGCTTCGGATGCAGGAACACCTCGGCCACCGAGCCTTGCTCGACGATCACGCCGGCGTCCATCACTGCCACCTGGTCGCAGACCCGGCGGATCACGTCCATTTCGTGGGTGATCAACACGATGGTCAGTTTCAGCTCGCGATTGATCTCGGCCAGCAATTGCAGGACCGATGCGGTGGTTTGCGGGTCGAGGGCGCTGGTGGCTTCATCGCACAGCAGGATTTTTGGCTTGGTCGCCAGGGCGCGGGCAATGCCGACACGCTGCTTTTGCCCGCCGGACAATTGCGCCGGGTACTTTTTCGCGTGGTCGGACAAACCGACCCGCGCCAGCAACTCGGCCACGCGCGAATCGATCTCGCTGCGCGACAGTTCTCCGGCCAGGGTCAGTGGTAGTGCGACGTTGTCGGCGACGGTTTTGGAGGCCAGCAGGTTGAAGTGCTGGAAAATCATCCCGACCTGCTGACGGAAGCGGCGCAGGCCGTTGGCGTCGAGCGCGGTGACTTCTTCACCGTCGACGGTGATCTTGCCGCCACTGGCGTTTTCCAGGCGATTGATCAGACGCAGCAGGGTACTTTTTCCTGCACCGGAATGACCGATCAAGCCGAAAACCTGCCCGTTCTCAATCGTCAGACTGGTCGGATGCAGCGCGGGGATTTCCTTACCGGCGACGCGGTAGGTTTTATGGACGTTTTGAAACTCGATCACGTAGCGAACCTTGTGGGGCGCGTTGGAAAAGGGTCAGCGGTTAGCCGGGCGCGCATTTTAGCCTGTCCGTATAGAGGTTCTTAGCATTTATTTCGCATTTGTCCTGTCATTTAGCAATAACGCGATCAAAGGTCAGAAAAAAGGAACGGCTGAATAAGCTCGTCAGTCACTACTTAGGCCACTGGAATATGCCTGAGGAGTTCACGCCTGATGAGTACCAAGAAGCCTGCCGCCACCAAGAGCGTCCTGGCCGGGACCGATACCCCGGACCGCCACAACACCAACGCCAAGCTCGACAGCCTGGAAACATTTCGCTCCGATGCCACTGAGCAGGCCTTGCGCACCAACCAGGGCGTGAAGGTGGCGGACAACCAGAACACCCTGAAGGCCGGGGCCCGCGGACCGTCGCTGCTGGAAGACTTCATCATGCGTGAAAAGATCACGCATTTTGATCACGAGCGCATTCCCGAACGCATCGTCCACGCTCGCGGCACCGGCGCCCATGGTCATTTCCAGAGCTATGAAAACCACTCGGTGCTGACCAAGGCCGGTTTCCTGCAGGACCCCGCGAAGAAAACTCCGGTGTTCGTGCGCTTTTCCACGGTACAGGGGCCACGAGGGTCAGGCGACACCGTGCGTGATGTGCGGGGTTTCGCCGTGAAGTTCTTCACCGACGAAGGCAACTTCGACCTGGTGGGCAATAACATGCCGGTGTTCTTCATACAGGATGCGATCAAGTTTCCCGACTTCGTGCACGCGGTCAAACCCGAGCCGCATAACGAGATCCCTACCGGCGGCTCGGCCCACGACACTTTCTGGGACTTTGTTTCGCTGGTGCCGGAGTCGGCGCACATGGTGATGTGGGCAATGTCCGACCGGGCGATCCCGAAAAGCCTGCGCAGCATGCAGGGCTTCGGCGTGCACACCTTTCGCCTGATCAATGCCGAGGGCAAGTCGCGCTTCGTCAAATTCCACTGGCGCCCTACGGCCGGCACTTGCTCCCTGGTGTGGGATGAAGCGCAAAAGCTTGCGGGAAAGGACGCCGACTACCATCGGCGTGATCTGTGGGAGTCGATTGAGATCGGCGACTATCCGGAATGGGAGTTGGGGGTGCAGGTCATCGAAGAGGAAAATGAACACGCCTTTGATTTCGACATTCTCGACCCGACCAAGCTGATCCCCGAAGAACTCGTACCCATCACGCCGTTGGGAAAGATGGTGCTGAACCGCAACCCGGACAACTTCTTCGCCGAAACCGAGCAGGTTGCCTTCTGCCCTGGGCATATCGTCCCCGGGATCGATTTCTCCAACGACCCCCTGCTGCAAGGTCGATTGTTTTCCTACACCGACACGCAAATCAGCCGACTCGGCGGGCCGAACTTTCACGAGATCCCGGTCAACCGCCCGGTGTCGCCTTTCCACAACGGCCAGCGGGATGCCCAGCACCGCACCATCATCGACAAGGGGCGTGCGTCTTATGAGCCGAACTCCATCGATGGCGGCTGGCCAAAGGAAACACCTGTTTCGGCGCAGGATGGAGGATTCGAGAGTTATCCGGAGCGCATCGACGCCAACAAGATTCGCCAGCGCAGCGAGTCGTTCGCTGACCACTTCTCCCAGGCTCGCTTGTTTTTCCACAGCATGAGTGAGCATGAGCGGGAGCACATCATCTCGGCCTACAGCTTTGAGTTGGGCAAGGTTGAGCGTGAGGCGATCCGCGCCCGGGAAGTGAACGAAATTCTCGCCAACATCGATCTGGAGCTGGCCAAGCGCGTGGCGCAGAACCTTGGATTGCCTGCGCCGGCTCGAGGAACCGTCGAGGTGCGCAAAACCGCACCGGATCACTCTCCGGCATTGAGCCAGGCCAATCTGTTGCCGGAGAACATCAAGACGCGAAAAGTCGCGATTCTGGCGGCCAATGGCGTTGATAGCGCTGCGATTGATGCGATGAAGAAAGCGCTTGCAGCGGAGGGGGCTCACGCGAAGTTACTGGGGCCGACCTCTGCACCCGTGAAAACCGCCGATGGCAAAACCCTGGCGGTCGATGCTTCGATGGAGGGCTCGCCGTCGGTGGCATTCGACGCGGTGTTCGTGCCGGGCGGAGCCGCGTCGATCAAGGCGCTGAGTACGGACGGCGTGGCGTTGCATTACCTGCTGGAGGCATACAAACATCTCAAGGCTATCGCCTTGCAAGGTGAAGCGAAGCAATTGCTGGATGTATTGAAGCTGGAGGCTGATGCGGGATTGATCGTGGGGGCGGATGGCAATCTGATCAAGCCGTTTCTGACCGCGATCGGGCAGCATCGGGTTTGGGAGAGGGAGGTGAAGGCCAAGGCGATTCCGGCCTGATGATCTTCGGAGCTAGATAGATCATCGCGAGCAGGCTCGCTCCCACATTGGATCTGTATAAAGACGCAGAACCATTGTGGGAGCGAGCCTGCTCGCGAAGCTTTTTAAGGTTTACGCGGACTCAGAACCATCTGCGCCGGAACACTGTGCAAAATCTGCCGCTCCAGCTTCAGGTCAAACTCGGGATCGAGCTTTTTCACCCGTTTTGTCAGCAATGTCGCCAGCCAAGGGTAATCGTTGGTGCGTGGAGCCTGAATGCTAACGTCGCACTGAAAATTCACCACATCGGCGGCGATGGCATCCAGTTGGCGACGCAGTTTGCCCATATCGTTGATATTCAGCGAGACCGTGGTGCTTTCAGCCGTCAGATCGATGACCTTGGCTTTTGGCTTGGCTTCGGCAGCTTTCAGGGCCGCTTCGGCTTTTTCCAGCTCGGCCTTGCGCGCCTGGGCAATCGAGCCGTTGACTCCGCCGGTCAGTGCCGGAGCCTTGGGCATCAACGCGCGGGCACGGCTCAGGGCGGTCGCAGCGGCATCCACATCACCCTTTTGCAGCACGATCTGGCTGCGGCGCAGGTAGGCTTCGGCCAGTTGCCGCTGGTACTGCTCAAGGGAAGCATCGTTGGGTGATTCGGTCTGCAAGGCCGCCAATTGGTCTTCGGCGGTGGCCAGTTCATCGCTGGCGATGTTTTGTTCCAGCTGTACGATGGCCGTGGCCCGCGCATTGGCGGCCTCGGTGGCCGCCGGTGGCGTGCTTTGGCAAGCGCCCAGCAGCAAAGAAAATGCGACAAGGAGCAGATAACGGGAGGCGAACGACTTCATTCCTGCGACTCTCTATTTGCGCAAAAAACGAGCAAGTCTACACCCCTCGACGGGGCAGAACAAAACTCAGCAGAAACAGCGCTGCGGCTGCCACCACAATCGACGGGCCGGCCGGGGTGTCCTTGAACCAGGACAACGCCAGCCCGCCACACACGGCGAGTATGCCCAGCAGGCTCGCACCCAGTGCCATCTGCTCCGGCGAGCGGGCGTGACGTTGTGCCGCCGCCGCCGGGATGATCAGCAACGAAGTGATCAGTAACACGCCGACGATTTTCATCGCCACGGCAATCACCACGGCGATCAGCAGCATCAGCGCCAGGCGCAATCCGGCCACCGGAAGGCCTTCGACCCTGGCCAGTTCTTCATGCACCGTGATCGCCAGCAATGGCCGCCACAATGCAAGCAACAAGGCCAGCACGGCCGCACTGCCGCCAAGAATCCAGGCCAGATCGGTTGGACTGATTGCCAGCAGGTCACCGAACAGATAGGCCATCAGGTCGATCCGCACTTCGTGCATGAAGCTTAGTACCACCAGGCCCAGAGAGAGCGTGCTGGGTGCGAGAATTCCCAAAAGCGTATCGGATGCCAAGGGCTGGCGTTGTTGCAAGGTCACCAGTAACACCGCCAGCAGCAGGCAGCCAACGGTCACGGCAACCGTCGGGCTGACATCCAGCAGGAAGCCCAGGGCCACGCCGAGCAATGCCGCGTGGGACAGGGTGTCGCCAAAATAAGCCATGCGCCGCCAGACCACGAAAGACCCCAACGGGCCTGCGACAACGGCCAGGGCCAGGCCTGCAAGCAGGGCGTAGAGCAGAAAATCAGCCATGCTTGCAGCCATCTCCGTGAACATGGGGTTGGCCCGATGCGGGCGCCTTGACCACCGAACCATGCAAGTCGTGGGCGTGGTCGTGATGGTGGTGATAAATCGCCAGGCTTTGTGCGTTTTTTCCGAACAGCTCTACGAACGCCGGATCGCCGCTGACCTGCTCGGGATGGCCTGAACAGCAGACGTGACGATTGAGGCAAACCACCTGATCCGTGGTGCTCATCACCAGATGCAAATCGTGGGAGACCATCAGCACACCGCAACCGTGACGGTCGCGCAGGCGGGTGATCAGGCTGTACAGCTCAGCCTGGCCGGCCACGTCGACACCCTGTACCGGTTCGTCGAGTACCAGCAGTTCCGGTTCGCGCAACAAGGCCCGGGCCAGCAGCACGCGTTGCATTTCGCCACCGGAAACGCTTTGCACCGGGCTGTCGATGACCTGTTCGGCGCCGACTTCCTTGAGTGCCGCCAAGGCCATTGCACGGTCTACGCCCGGCACCAGGCGCAGGAAGCGCAATACCGACAGCGGCAGGGTCGGGTCAACATGGAGTTTCTGCGGCATGTAGCCGACCCGCAGTTTCGGCTTGCGCCAGACGTTGCCGCTGTCCGGTTTCAACAGACCGAGCACGGCACGTACCAGTGTGGTCTTGCCGGCGCCGTTGGGGCCGATCAGGGTCACGATCTGCCCCGGCTCGACACTCAGCTCAATGTTGTCCAGCACCGGTTGCCCGGCGAACGTGACGGCAACCTGCTCTAGACGGATCAGCGCGTTGCTCATCAAGCCCCCTGGCAACCCGAGCACAGACCGACCACTTCGACGGTCTGGCCTTCGACGATAAACCCGACATCCCTGGCGCTGGCGATGATCGCGTCGCTGATGGACTTTTGCTCGAGCTCGATGGCGGCATGGCACACCCGGCAGATCAGGAACTGACCCTGGTGTGCATGTTCCGGATGATTGCAGCCGATGAAGGCGTTGAGCGAGGAAATCCGATGGACCAGGCCGTTTTCCAGCAGGAAATCCAGCGCGCGGTACACCGTCGGCGGCGCGGCGCGGCGACCGTCCTGCTCGCTGAGGACCGCGAGAATGTCGTAGGCACCCAGCGGCTTGTGGCTTTGCCACACCAGTTCCAGCACCCGTCGGCGCAATGCGGTCAGGCGCAGGCCTTGACGAGTGCACAGGGCATCGGCCTCGGACAAAGCGCTGTGAACGCAATGCGAGTGGTCGTGGGGGCGGCTGGCAATCGGTGTTTTTAGCATGAGCGGCGACGAGTTTTGTGAGAGACGTTATTATGTTACCCGTTCTCGCCTCTTCGAGTGGTCATCGTGTCCCGTCTTTTTTCTATCTTTGTCGCATTTTTCGCAAGTTTTCTGCTGATCGGTCCGGCGCAGGCCGAGGTCAAGGTCCTTACCAGCATCAAGCCCCTGCAGTTGATCGCCGCAGCGGTGCAGGACGGCGTGGCGATTCCTGAGGTCTTGCTGCCACCGGGTGCCTCGCCGCACAACTATGCGCTGCGCCCTTCCGACGTTCGCAAGGTGCAATCGGTGGATCTGCTGTACTGGATCGGCCCGGACATGGAAGGTTTCCTGCCTCGCGTGCTCAATGGTCGTACGCTGCCCAGCGTCGCCGTGCAGGATTTGCCAGGCATGGAGCTTCGCCGTTTTGCCGAAGATAGCCACTCCCACGCCGAAGAAGCCGACGATCACGACCACGATCATCGCCCAGGCAGCCTGGATGCACATTTGTGGCTGTCGCCAGTCAACGCCCGGGTCATCGCCACGAAAATGGCGGCTGACCTGAGTGCCGCCGATCCTGACAATGCCGTGCGCTATCAGAGCAACCTGAAAGCCTTCGACGAGCGTCTCGATGCGTTGGATGCGCGCCTGAAGAAACGCCTGGCCGATGTTCAGGGCAAGCCTTACTTCGTGTTCCACGAAGCGTTCGATTACTTCGAAGACGCCTACGGCCTCAAGCACGTGGGTGTGTTCAGCGTCGCGGCGGAAGTGCAACCCGGTGCCCAGCATGTCGCGGCGATGCGCGCGCGCTTGCAGGAAGTCGGGAAGACCTGCGTGTTCAGCGAACCACCGCTGCGTCCGCGCCTGGCGGAAACCCTGGTGGCGGGTTTGCCGGTGAAGCTGGCGGAACTGGATGCGTTGGGCGGGTACACGCCGGCGACGGCCCAGGGCTATGAGCAGGTGCTGGAGAAGTTGGGGAATGATCTGGCGGGGTGTCTGGAGTCGTTGTAGCCCCGTACCCGTAGGAGCCGGCTTGCCGGCGATAGCGTCCTGAAGTGCGCCATCGCCGGCAAGCCGGCTCCTACAAATGTGATTCACATTAAAGGGCGAAAGGCAACGGCGTATTGACCGTCTGCCGCTGCGCCAGGCGTAGCTGGAACTCCATCGGATCGTGAATCAACACGTCCTGCCCGGCGAACGACTCTGCCGCGATCAAGCGTGACAACCAGAACCGTACACAAGCCACCCGCAGCATGGTCGGCCACAACTCGGCTTCGGCAGCGGTGAAAGGTCGCAAGGCCGCATAAGCGCCCAGCAAGGCCCGTGCCCGCGGTCCATCGATCACGCCCTCGTCGTCCGAGCACCAGTCGTTCAAGGCAATCGCCACGTCGTAGAGCATCGGCCCGGAGCAGGCGTTGTAGAAGTCGATCAGTCCGGTCAGGTGCGTGCCTTCGAACATCGCGTTGTCGCGGAACAGGTCGGCGTGAATGTTCGCCCGCGGCAGAGCGAGGATTTTTTCTTTCTGTCGGGTGATTTCTTCCAGCGCCCGTTGCAGCAGGTCTTTCTGTTCGGCACCGAGGTGCGACAGGAACTGCGTGCCCTCTTCCAGCATCCAGTCCAGGCCGCGATCGGTTTTGCGCTTGATCATGTTGGCCTGGGTCGCCAGGTGCAGATGGCCGAGCAACTCACCGACCTGTGCGCAATGTTGCGCATTGGCTTGCTTGATGTGCTTGCCGGCCAGGCGTGGTTGCAGCAAAGCAGGTTTGCCCGCCAGTTCGCGCAAGGCCACGCCGTCGGTGGTGCGCAGGGCATAAGGCACTGGCAGGTCGGCGCCGTGCAGCACGTCGAGCAGCTCGATGAAGAACGGCATTTCCTGAACCGGACCGCGCTCGACCAGGGTCAGGACAAATTCGCCCTGCTCCAGGCTGATAAAGAAATTGGTGTTTTCGCTACCGGCGGCAATCCCCTGGAAATCAAGCAGGCGGCCGAGGCCATAAGGGGCGAGAAAAGCTTCCAGCTCGGGCCGAGCCAGGGGGGTGAACACAGACATGTTTAAACTGCCAGTACGGGCGCCGCTGTTGAGCCAGCGCCGATTAAAGTTAAGGACGACTTACCACTTAAAAATTTCCCACGCCGGAATCAGCATATCCGGGTAATCAGAGCGGATGAAGTTACCTTCTGATCCGTCGGCGCGTACCAGGAAATACGGCTTGCCGCCTTTGGGCGTGACTTTGATCGCATACAGAAAACCGTTTTGGCGGTATTCCTGGATGAGCTTGTCCCCTTCCGTGCGGATCGTGACATCTGGCTCCGGTGTCGGCGCATCGTCCGCCGCCATGACGGCCAATGGGGCGATTGCAAACAAGCCAGCCAGCAACAGGCGATTTAGTGTGCGCATGATAACCTTGTCCCTTTGTCGTCAACGGTCCCGCTATTCTAGCGCCGGACCCGCCGAAAAGGTTGATCCTGCTCATGAGCCAAGCCCCCCTCGTCCTGGTGGACGGTTCTTCTTACTTGTACCGCGCCTTTCACGCGCTGCCGCCGCTGACCACGTCCAAAGGCCTGCCGACCGGCGCGGTCAAGGGCGTGTTGAACATGCTCAAGAGCCTGCGCAAGCAATATCCGAACAGTCCGTTCGCCGTGGTGTTCGACGCCAAGGGTGGGACTTTTCGCGATGACATGTACGCCGAATACAAGGCCAACCGTCCGAGTATGCCTGACGACATGCGCGTGCAGATCGAGCCGCTGCACCAGAGCGTGATCGCCCTGGGCTTCCCGCTACTGTGCGTCGAAGGCGTGGAGGCCGATGACGTGATCGGCACCCTGGCCCGCAGCAGCGCGGCGGCGGATCGTCCGGTGATCATCTCCACGGGCGACAAGGATATGGCGCAACTGGTCGATGGTCACATTACCTTGGTCAACACCATGACCGGTAGCAGCATGGACGTGGAGGGCGTGAAGGAGAAATTCGGCGTCGCTCCCGAGCAGATCATCGATTATCTGGCGCTCATGGGCGATTCTTCCGACAACATTCCGGGCGTTCCGGGCATCGGTCCGAAGACCGCTTCCGGCCTGCTGGTCGGTGTGAACGGCGGCCTGACCGAGCTCTATGCGCAGCTCGACATCGTGCCGACCCTGCCGATTCGCGGTGCCAAGACCCTGCCGGCCAAGCTCGAAGAGCACAAGGAAATGGCCTTCCTGTCCTATCAGTTGGCGACCATCAAGGTCGATGTGCCGCTGGACATTGGCCTCGACGACTTGCAAATGGGTGCGGAAGATCCGGCGAAACTCTACGAGTTGTACAGCCTGCTGGAGTTCAAGAGCTGGCTGAACGACCTTGATCGCGACGCCAAACGCCTGGAACTGAGCGCTGCCGCCGAGCCTGCACCGGCCGCCGATCTGTTCAGCGAACCAGAGGCCGAAGCAACGGCCGCCGCTGCTGAAGCCGCCTATGAAACCATCCTTGATCAGGCGCGTTTCGATGTCTGGCTGGAAAAGCTGAACAACGCCAAGCTGTTTGCCTTCGACACCGAAACCACCGGCATCGACGCGCAGCAGGCGCAACTGGTGGGGCTGTCGTTCGCGGTTCAGGCTAACGAAGCGGCCTACATCCCGTTGACCCATTCCTACATCGGTGTGCCGCAGCAGCTGGACCGCGACACTGTCCTGCGCGCGCTCAAGCCGATTCTGGAAGACCCGAACAAGCTCAAGGTCGGCCAGCACGCCAAGTTCGACATGAACATCCTGGCCAACTGCGCCATCGGCGGCGTACAGGACAACGGCATCACCGTGCGTGGCATCGCCTTCGACACCATGCTCGAGTCCTACGTGCTCAACTCCACAGCCACGCGCCATGACATGGACAGCCTGGCGCAGAAGTATCTGGACCACACCACGGTGAGTTTCCAGGACATCGCCGGCAAAGGCGTGAAGCAGCTGACGTTCGATCAGATCGCCCTTGAGCAGGCCGGGCCTTATGCCGCCGAAGATGCGGACATCACCTTGCGTCTGCACCAGACCCTGTTCGAAAAGCTCTCGGCCATTCCAAGCCTGGCCAGTGTGCTGACCGACATCGAAATTCCGTTGGTGCCGGTATTGGCGCGCATCGAGCGCCAGGGCGCATTCGTCGACGCCGCCTTGCTGGGCGTGCAAAGCATCGAACTGGGCGACAAGATGGTCGCACTTGAGCGCGAAGCCTTCGAGATTGCCGGCGAGGAATTCAACCTCGGTTCGCCCAAGCAACTCGGCGTGATCCTCTACGAAAAACTCGGCCTGCCGGTGCTGAAAAAGACTGCCAAGGGCCAGCCGTCCACGGCCGAAGAGGTGCTGGCCAAGCTGGCGGAAGACGACTACCGATTGCCGAAAGTGCTCATGGAATATCGCTCCATGAGCAAGCTGAAAAGCACCTACACCGATCGTTTGCCGGAACAGATCAACCCGCGCACCGGGCGGATCCATACGTCGTACCACCAGGCTGTCGCCTCCACCGGGCGCCTGTCCTCGAGCGATCCGAATCTGCAGAACATTCCGGTGCGCACCGCCGAAGGGCGTCGTATCCGCCAGGCCTTCGTGGCTCCGGCCGGCTACAAGCTGCTGGCGGCGGACTATTCGCAGATCGAGTTGCGAATCATGGCGCACCTGTCACGGGATGAAGGGCTGATGAACGCCTTCCGCCACAATCTGGACGTGCACACCGCGACTGCCGCCGAAGTGTTCAAGGTCGAACTGGCCGACGTGACCTCCGACCAGCGCCGCAGCGCCAAGGCGATCAACTTCGGACTGATCTACGGCATGGGGGCGCAGAAGCTCGGCAAGGACATTGGCGTCGACACCAAGACCGCCAAGGCCTACATCGATACCTACTTCGCCCGATACCCCGGCGTACGCCAGTACATGGACCGCACGCGGGCCCAGGCCGCCGAGCAAGGTTATGTCGAGACGTTCTTCGGTCGTCGCCTGTACCTGCCGGACATCAACTCCAACAAACCGCAAGAACGCGCCGCCGCTGAGCGCACGGCAATCAACGCCCCGATGCAAGGCACCGCTGCGGACATCATCAAGAAAGCCATGGTCGCTGTGGATAACTGGCTGACCGCGTCCGGCCTCGACGCCAAAGTCATTTTGCAGGTGCACGATGAACTGGTGCTGGAGGTGCGTGAAGACCTGGTCGACCAGGTTCGCGATGAAATTCGCGTACACATGAGCGAAGCCGCGAAACTGGATGTGCCGTTGCTGGTCGAAGTGGGTGTTGGAAATAACTGGGATGAGGCTCACTGAGCCTTCCTGTAGGAGCTCGCTCGCTCCTACAAAAAATGTCGTGTTCTGCCGCGGCATAGTGCCGCGGCAGAAGAGCGCAAACAGCTTAGTCCGGAAGGTTATCGGCGTTATTTCAAAGCTATTTGAAAAAAATCTGAACTAATCTTGCGGAGCACCACTCAGAGGTACTGAATGGCTGGTGAAGCCCTTCGATGCTCCTATGTTGTGTTAAGTGTTGGCAGATATCTGGACCCCGCCCTAGCGGTCTAGAGCTTGAACCCCGGAACTTCTCCCTCCCCATATGAAGTCCGGGGTTTTTTTTGCCTGAAAACTGCCTGTGGCACGCTCATGCTGCGTTAAAAGCGCGGCTCGAAATGCTCATTTAGGCTCCTAAAGTCGAGCGCGACCCCGACCGTTTCGAGCCGCGCTTTTACCTTGCCTAAGCGCACCACAAACAGTTTTCGATTTTTATTGGGCTTCTACCTCGACACCCTTGTCCGCCAGCTCCATCCAGCCTGCCAGTACGGTATAGGCTTCTTCCAGGCCCATGCGTTTCGGGGCCGAGAACAGCTGAATCGTCACCAGATCGCCCCAGCCCTTGCGGATTTCCGCCTGAACCTTGAGCAGCGTGTTCTTGGCCGCGCCATAGGTCAGCTTGTCCGCTTTGGTCAGCAGAATGTGCATCGGCATGCCGGCAGCCACGGCCCAATCGAGCATCAGCAGGTCGAAATCGGTCATCGGATGGCGGATGTCCATCATCAGGATCAGGCCTTTCAAACTCTCGCGGCCACCCAGGTACGCTTCCAGGTGACGCTGCCAGTGTTGCTTGAGCGGGATCGGTACTTTTGCATAACCGTAGCCCGGCAGGTCGACCAGACGGCGTTCATCGTCTAGCTTGAAGAAATTCAACAGTTGCGTGCGCCCCGGAGTTTTCGAGGTGCGCGCCAGGCTGGCGTGGGTCAGGGTGTTCAAGGCACTCGATTTGCCGGCGTTGGAACGCCCGGCGAAGGCGACTTCGAAGCCCTCGTCATCCGGACATTGGTCGACTTTGGCGGCGCTGAGCATGAAGGTGGACTGTTGGCACAGACCGAGGATGGGATTCTTGAGTTGCATGGGATTTCCGATGTGGGCGGCGCCAGGAATGGGTGCGGCAAGCAGTGTCGCTTCCGTTTCAGTGACGCCAGTATATAATGCCGCAGATTTTGTGTGCGCTTTGTCCCAGCGTAGGATGAAGTTCACGAGAGCGACAGACCTTGATTGCGCACTAGAACGCAGCACGCTCTCAACCCTGAAAAGGTCGTTTTATGACGAAATGGCTGCTAGCTGCCGGTGTCTTGATGCCGCTTTACAGCGCTCAGGCTACACAGGATCCGGAAGCTGTGTACAACCGTGTTTGTGGTGCCTGTCATTCCGGCCAATTACCCATGGCGCCGAAAAAAGGCGATCAGGATGCTTGGACGCCGAGGTTGGCGAAAGGTATGGAGACGCTGGTGCAACACGTGACCCAGGGTTTCAAGGCGATGCCGCCGCGTGGTTTGTGCATGGACTGCAGTGCCGAGGATTACCAAGCCATCATCCATTGGATGAGCGAGTAAGCCCGGTCCATAACTCTTAACCCTTAGCCGTAGTTGGATTAGCTGATGAAGAAATTGATCGTGAGTCTGCTGTTGACCGTGGGCATCTCCGGCATAGCCCATGCTGCAGGTGAGGCAGTACAACCGGGTGATGCTAAAGCTGGCCAGGCCAAAGCCGCCGTCTGTGGCGCCTGCCACGGCCCGGATGGCAACAGCATGGCGCCAAACTTTCCAAAACTGGCGGGTCAGGGTGAACGCTACCTGACCAAGCAATTGCACGACATCAAGTCGGGCAAGCGCACCGTTCTGGAAATGACCGGCCTGCTGACCAACCTGAGCGATCAGGACCTGGCGGACATCGCCGCCTACTTCGCCAGCCAGAAAGGCAGCGTCGGTGCCGCCGATCCTAAAGTCGTCGCTCGCGGTGAAGCCCTGTTCCGTGGCGGTGACCTGGCCAAGGGCATGCCAGCCTGCACCGGTTGTCACTCTCCGAACGGCGCCGGCAACGCAGCCGCCGGCTTCCCGCACCTGGGCGGCCAGCACGCTCAATACATCGCCAAGCAACTGACCGATTTCCGCAAGGAAGACGGCGGCCGCACCAACGATGGCGATGCCAAGACCATGCAGACCATTGCCAAGAAGCTGAGCGACGAAGACATCGCCGCGGTGTCCAGCTACATCCAGGGCCTGCACTAAGGCCGGCGGATCGGGCGTTGAGCGCGGTACATATCGCCTTCAACGTTAACGCTCGATTAATCCGTTGCAACGAGTATAAAAAGGGTGGCCTTGGCCGCCCTTTTTTGTGGCCGCTGCCGTTACACTACAGAACTCAAGCCCGCCAGGACCTGTCTGAAAACACGTCGCGCGAGGCGAAAAATTTGTCCAGGAGTGAAGCATGCGTAATCTGATCATCAGCGCCGTTTTTGCCGCTGCCAGCCTGTTCGGCATGACTGCCCAGGCCGCTGAAGCCCCCGCCGCACCTTATGTCGAACTGAGCAATCCGGTTCCGGTCGCCGTGCCTGGCAAGATCGAAGTGGTAGAGCTGTTCTGGTACGGCTGCCCGCATTGCTATGCCTTCGAACCCGTGATCAATCCCTGGGCCGAGAAGCTGCCTTCGGACGTGAACTTCGTGCGCATTCCAGCCATGTTCGGTGGCCCGTGGGATGCTCACGGCCAGATGTTCCTGACCCTTGAAGCCATGGGTGTCGAGCACAACGTTCACGCTGCGGTGTTCAACGCGATTCAGAAAGAGCACAAGAAACTGACCGACAAGAATGACATGGCCGACTTCCTCGCTACCCAAGGCGTGGACAAGGACAAGTTCCTCGCGACTTTCGACTCTTTCGCTATCAAGGGCCAGATCGTCAAGGCTCGTGAACTGGCCAAGAAGTATGAAATCTCCGGCGTTCCAACCATGATCGTCAACGGCAAGTACCGCTTTGACGTAGGCTCCGCCGGCGGTGCCGAACAGGCCCTGCAACTGGCCGACAAACTGATCGACAAAGAGCGAGCGGCTAACAAGGCTGCCGCCAACTAAGGGCAGTCACTGCCATGCGCCGATGGGGTACTGAACGCATCGTTGGCCTGCATGATCCGCGGGTCAACGAGCATCATCTGGAGTCCACGGGCCTGCCCGCAGACAGTCGTCTGCGCTTGCTCAGTTTCAATATCCAGGTCGGCATCAGCACCGAGCGCTATCGGCATTACCTGACCCGGGGCTGGCAGCATCTGCTGCCGCACACCGGGCGTGCCGACAATCTGCAGAAGATCGGCAATCTGCTGGGCGACTTCGATCTGGTCGCCTTGCAGGAGGCCGATGGTGGCAGCCTGCGTTCAGGCTACGTCAATCAGGTTGAGCATCTGGCCCAGCTCGGCGCCTTCCCCTACTGGTATCAACAACTCAATCGCAATCTCGGACGCCTGGCCCAGCACAGCAATGGCGTGCTCAGCCGATTGCGCCCGTGGGCCATCGAAGATCATCCGCTGCCGGGCCCGAAGGGGCGCGGAGCCATCCTGGTACGCTTCGGCGAAGGCCCGGAAGCACTGGTGGTCGTCATGATGCACCTGGCGCTGGGCGCCCGGGCGCGCAGCCTGCAACTGGCCTACATCCGCGATCTGATTGGCGACTACAAACACCAGGTACTGATGGGCGACATGAACACCCATGCCAGTGACCTGCTGCAAAATTCCGCGTTGCGCGATCTCGGCCTGCTCGCGCCGCAAATGGAAGCAACGTTCCCCAGCTGGCGTCCACAGCGCTGTCTGGACCATATCCTGCTGAGCCCGAGCCTGACCCTGGAAAAGGTCGAGGTGCTGGCACAGCCCATTTCCGATCACCTGCCGGTCGCGGTAGAGATTCGTCTGCCGGGTTCGCTCACGGCCGATGCATTGCCCGCGTTGAGTCCTGCCCCTCGCGGAACCCATGAATGAGCGACGAAACACAGCGCTGGAAAGAGAAATACCTCAAAAGCATCGAACAACAGGAAAAGCTCGAACGTCGTTGGGACGCGCGGCTCGATTTGCTGCGGCGCGGGCTGGTGCGCAGCACCCTGGCGGCGGAAGGTACTGACCGCGCGGTTGACCAATGCATGAAGGAAATGCGCGAGGTCGTGCGTACCGACGACATGGACGCCGGCCTGGCCGCGCTGATTCCACGCCTGGAAAAAGCCGTGCTCGACTCCGAACAGCGTCGGGAAACCCGGATCAACCAGACCAGTGCCGCCCTGACCGCACTGGTCACTCAACTGCAAACATTGCCGCTGCCACGAGAAGTGAGCCGGCCACTCAAGAGTTTCGCCAAGCAACTGGATGCGCGGGTCAGTCAGGCGCGCGAGATACCCTTGTTGCTCAGCGAGCTGAGTGGCTTGCAAGGCAAGGCCCTGAGCCAGCTGGAGACCCCGACGGAGCCTGGTCGGCCGGGCTTGCTCCAGCGGTTGTTCGGCGGTCGTGAAGCGGAAGAGGCGGTGGGATCGACTGCTTCTCCTGCGCCGGCGGCCCCCGCAGCCGAGAGCCCTGCGGCGATTATCGAGTCGGCCCCGGTCGCGATTGAGACGGCAATCTGCGAAGTAGCCACGGCTGAGCGAGTTGCAGAGGAATCCGCGCCGACCGAGCCTGTCGAGGCTTCCCCTGCTCCGGCAGTAGTGGCCCTGGAACCTGCCGTCGCGCAGCCTCAACCCGCCATGGCAGGCGCGGCAGAAACCGAGTCAGCCGAGAAGCCGACCCCGGAAACACCTCTTGAGTCGCAAGTGAACCCCGACGAGCTGACCGCGCCAGCATCGCCGGATAGCCTGGCCTTGCTTGCGAATCCGACAGCGGAGGTGGTCGCCGCAGATCAGCCTCTATCCGGGCACGACACTTTCTACGCACTCCCGGATTCCCCTGAGCCCTCCTACAGCTCGGTGGCGAGCCACATCGAAGACACGCTGCTGGGGCTGCTCGAAGACCTGACATTGCCCGAGCGTCATCGCCCGCAAGCCGAATCCATGCGCGATCGTCTGAAAAACGGTCTGAATTGGTACGAATTACTACCGATTCTCGACGACTTCGCCACGTTGATGCTGGCCATTACCGACAGCGGCCAGCATGAGTTCGAAGCCTACCTGCAACGACTGAACGAGCGCCTCGAATCGTTCCAGAGCAACCTGCAGGCCGCCACCGCAGGACACGCCGACAACCGTTCGGCTGCGCGGCAGATGGACACGCAGATCCGCGAACAGGTTGATGGCTTGCAAAGCAGCATGCAGGAAGCCGCGGACCTCGAAGATCTCAAGCACGTTCTGGAAAACCATCTCGAAGGCTTGCTGGGCACCATGGACCAGCACCAGAAACAACGCGATGAGCGCGAGCAAGAGGTCGCTGCGCGCCTGCACAGCCTGGCCGAGCGCGTTGCCCATATGGAGCGGGAGGCCCAGGGTTACCGTGAGCATCTTGAGGAGCAACGGCAGAAGGCGTTGGTCGACCCGTTGACCGGCCTGCCCAACCGCGCGGCCTGGAGCGAGCGCCTGGATCATGAAGTCAAACAATGGCAGCAACATGGCAATACGCTGTTGCTGGCCATGCTCGACCTCGATCATTTCAAGCGCATCAACGATAACTACGGGCACCTGGCCGGTGACAAGGTGCTGAAGATCATTGCCAACGTGTTGCGCAAGCGTCTTCGCGGAACGGACTTCATTGCCCGGTTCGGCGGAGAAGAGTTTGTGCTGTTAATGCCATCCACGGTGCCGGCGGCGGGTCTGAAGTTGCTGGAAAGTCTGCGTGCCTCCATCGAGGCCTGTCCGTTCCACTTCAAGGGAGAGCCGGTGACCATTACCGTGTCTGTCGGAATGTCGGCGTTCAGGCCGGGTGAGCACAGCGATCAAGTGCTTAAAAGAGCCGATCAGGCGTTGTACCGTGCAAAGAATGCCGGACGCAACCGCGTGGAGCCGGGCTGAGCATTATTTGTTCCATTTTGTTTAATTCGTGGCGATTGCCGTCAGCCCCCAAGGCATTACGTTACACTGTTGCATTATTGTCTTGTGTGTACTGCCTTTCGCCATGAAATATCTTGCTCTGATCGTGTCACTTGTTGTGCTGGCCGGCTGCGCCAGCGGTCCCCGTTTTGACACCAGTCACCCTTCAGCCAATTACGACAGCCGTGTGCAGTTCGTGGTGGTGCATTACACCAACGCCTCGCTGGAGCGTTCGCTGCAACTGCTGACCCACGGCGAAGTCAGCAGTCATTACCTGATCGGTGACGACAAGGGCGCCACAATCTACAAGCTGATGGATGAAAACGTTCGCGCCTGGCACGCCGGGGAGAGCGAATGGGATGGCCGGACCTGGCTGAATTCCAGTTCCATCGGTATCGAAATCGTCAACCCGGGGTTCAAGGACACTCCAGCCGGACGCGTGTGGTACCCCTACAGCGAAGATCAGGTTCAGTCCTTGATCGTATTGCTCAAGGACATCAGCAAGCGTCAGGGCATCAAGCCTCGCGACATCATCGGCCATAGCGATATTGCGCCGTTGCGCAAACTGGACCCGGGGCCGCTGTTCCCCTGGAAGCGTCTGGCTGCCGAAGGCCTGGGTATCTGGCCGAACGAACAGGCGGTCGCGCGCCAGCAAATGCTGTTCGCCGATCAGTTGCCGAGCATCGGCTGGTTTCAGGCGCAATTGGCCCGCCTGGGTTATGCCTCGCCACAAACCGGCGAGCTAGATGTTGCGACACGACATGTGATAGCGGCCTTCCAGATGCACTTCCGCCCGGCACGCTTCGATGGCACTCCGGATGCGCAAACCGCCGCGCTGCTTTTGGTGTTGAACCAGACAAAATAATGGCGCCCGCCCGGCGGTCAGGGCTTTTTCCCAATCAGCAGCTATAACTCATTGGTAATCCATCGGATATTACGCAATGACTGCTGCTCGAGAGACCTTCCGTAGTTGGTTCCATCGCCCCTGGTTCCTGGGGCTGATGTCGGCTGTCTTGAGCGCAACGTTATTGATGGCCGGCAGCCTGTTCGTCGCCATTCATCAGGTCGAGCAAAACGAAAGCGAAGAAATGAATGCTCAGGGTGAGCGCTTTCTCGCCCGCCTGGAACAGCTCTTCGGGCAACTGCGTGAAAGCCTGGACGACCTTGAAGCGCAACCGTTGCGCGGTTGCGATGCTGAAATGATCGCGACCTTGCAACAGGTTACGTTCAATTATCGCTTCGTCTACGAAGCCGCCTACATGGACTCCTCGCGAATCTGCTCCAATCGCCCTCGCCAGGAAGGGCTGTCGCTGATTCGATCGCCAGACATCAAAGGCCCGACCTACAGCTATTGGCTCAACACCACCACCGAACCCGATGAAAACCGCGCCGCCCTGATGCTGGGGCGCGGGAATTTCCGGGTCGCGACCTCTCGGGGGCATTTGACCGATATGGTCGACCTGTCGCCGGGCAGCAGCCTGCTGGTCGTCCTGGACCATGGTACGCGCGCGATTCCGGTATTGGGGTCTTCCCAGATCTGGCCGCCGGTTGAGGCCTGGCCCCCGAAAAACCGTGATGCGCTGCAGATCACCCAGACACGCCTGATATACCGCATGCCCACCGACAACCCGGAGTATCAACTGGTGTTGATCAGCCTGCGTACGGGCATGCATATCCCGTCGGTCTGGTGGTGGCTGCTGCCGGCCAGTATTGCACTGGGCATATGCGTCGGGTTCCTGGTGTTCCTGCTGGTGCAACAGCGGCAGTCGCTGGATGCCGAACTGGCCGGAGCGATCCGACGGGGCGAGTTGCAGGTGCTGTATCAACCGATCTTCGACCTCGATAGCCGCAACTGTGTCGGGGCTGAAGCGCTGCTGCGCTGGCGCAGACCGGACGGTACCCTGACCAGTCCCGACCTGTTCATTCCGATGGCGGAGGACACCGGGCAGATTCGCCAGATGACGGATTTCGTCTTGCAACGCTTGCTCGAGCAACTCGGCCAGTTGCTGCGTGCCAACCCGCAACTGTACATCTCGGTCAATCTCGCGGCGTGTGATGTGATGGTTCCGCGCATCGGCCAGGTGATGGCGAGGCTGCTGACCCTGCACCGCGTCGCTGCGCGGCAAATCGCCTTCGAGGTTACCGAGCGTGGGCTGGTCGATGTGGTGGTGGCCCGGGAAAACCTGCAATCGCTGCGGGATGTCGGGCACCAGGTGTTGATCGATGATTTTGGCACCGGCTACTGCAGCCTCGCCTATTTGCAAACCCTGCCGGTGGACTGCCTGAAAATCGACAAGGCGTTCATTGATGCGTTGGGCCATGATGCCGCCAGCAGCGGTGTGGCCCCGCACATCATTCACATGGCCCAATCGCTGCATTTGAAGGTGATTGCCGAGGGCATCGAACATGAGGCCCAGGCCGAGTTCCTGAGCAGTGAAGGCGTGAAGTTCGGCCAGGGCTGGCTGTTCGCCCACGCGCTGAGCGCGGTTCAGTTCATTGAATTGATAACCCGGGGGCGACGTCGGGCGGGCGGCCGGCGCCTGGATGACGAGGCGTGACTGCGATCTAAACCGTCAGCGCCATGTAGAACTGAGTACCCTGCCCCGGCCGTGAATAGACGCCCATCCGCCCGCCATGCAATTGCACGATTTCCTTGCACAATGCCAGGCCAAGACCGGCGCCGCCTTTCTTGCGTCCGACCTGCACGAACGGCTCGAAGATCCGCCCTTGCTGACCGTAGGCGATGCCTTCGCCATTGTCCTCGACACTGACGATGACCCGATCGCCGTGGCGCCGGGCGTGCAGGCGTATCCGCCCGCCGGAACCGGTGTGACGCAAGGCGTTGTCGAGCAAATTATCGAGCACCCGCTCCAGTTGTGGCTGATCGGCCTGCAAACGCGGCAAAGGCCCCTGCACTTCCACCAGCAGACTGATGTCCTTCTCGGCGGCCGATGCGGCAAAGCGTGACTCAGCCTGTTCCAGCAGCGCCTCGATGGAACACGGCGCCAAGGTGAGTTTCTGCAAACCGTTCTGGTAACGCGAGAAATTCAGCAGGTCATTGATCAGCTGCATCAGCCGCTGCATCTCTTCATTCACGGTATCGAGCAGGTCGGCTTCCCGGGAGTCCGGGGCAAAGTGCGCGCGCTCGCGGAACAATCCGAAGGCCATGTGCATGCCGGTGACCGGTGTGCGCAATTCATGGGAGGCGCGCAATACAAATTCGCTGCGTACCCGTTCGAAGGCTCGCTGCTCCGTGACGTCATGCAACACCATCACGGCCCCGAGAATATGGCCCTGGGTGTGGCTGACCGGGGTCAGGCTATAGGTCAGCAGTCGCGACTCGCCGTCGACTTCGACACTCAAGTCCTCCGGCGCCCGCTCCAGAGTGCCGCCGCGCAGCACCAGTTGCAGCTGCTCATCGAGTTCAGGGCGCTCCAGCGCCGTGCCCAATCCCTGTCCCAGGCGATCGGACTCCCAGCCCAGCTGACGCTGGGCCACAGGGTTAAGGTGTTCCAGATGGCCCTGACGGTCGATCATCAGCAGCCCGTCGTCGATGCTGTCGAGCACGGCCTGCAAACGCTGCTGGCCGGCCAGCAACTCATCGACATTGGTGGCCTGATGTTCACGCAGCGCCTGGGCCATGATCCCGAAACGCCGGGTCAACTGGTTGAGCTCCACTGCCGAGGAGATCGGCAGGGTGACATCGAAATTGCCCTGGCCGATATTGTCCGCTGCCTTGGCCAAGGCTTCGATAGGCGCCCCGAAACGCCGGGCAATGGCCTGCGCGGTCACGAAGCCGATGATCAGCACCGCCAGCCCCACCAGGGCGAGCAGCCCGGCGATCAGCAGTGCCCGCTCCCGGGCCTGGCGCTCGGTATCGTTGATGTTATCCAGAGCGCGCTTGTGCTCGGCGATCAGACCATTGCGCAGTGAGTTGAATTTTTCCGTCAGGTTGTCATGGCTGCTGAGCACAGTCGAAGGGTCCGGGGACGCCTCATAAGCTTCGATAAAGCGCTCGTAGTCAGCCTTGGCTTTTCTGAAGCCGTACTCGCTTGCGTTCTGCTCGGGTTCCTGGGCGATGCCTTCCTCCAGCAATTCGAAGTAACGCTGCTTCGAGGCGGCGAAAGCGGCGGAGTCAGGCTTCTCGCTGAGCATAATGATCAGTTGGTCACCCAGGGTCTGGCGCAGCTTGAGTCCCAGGTCCAGGGTGATGAAGTTACTGCGGGTCAGTGCTTCCTGGCTGCCGGCCATCTGCATCACGCTGACCAGCCCGAGCAGGAGCCCGAGCAAGGCGACGGTGATCAGTGCGGAGATGCTCAGGAAAAGCCGGGTCCGCAATTTCATCGCCAGTTTCATCGCCTATTGCTCACAAGTTGTACTGCTTGCGTTTGCGGTACAGCGTCGAAGCATCGATGCCCAGGGTTTTTGCCGCTTGGTCCAGCGTGTCGGCGGTGGCGAGGACCGCGCCGATGTGGGCCTTTTCCAGCTCATCCAGGCTCAGCGCTGCGCCGATGCGCGGTGCGTTGTTGACCGGGGTTTCGGCCATGCCCAGATGACTGATCTCGACCCGCTCCTGCGGACAGATGATGCTCGCGCGCTCGATCACGTTGCGCAGCTCACGGATGTTGCCCGGCCAGCGATAGCCCAGCAGCGCTTCCCGGGCCTCGTCGCTCAACGTGCGCGCGGGACGGGCATACTCCTTGACGAAACGCGCCAGGAAACGATCGGCCAGGTTGAGAATATCTTCACGGCGTTCGCGTAGTGGCGGCAGGTGCAGGGTAATGACATTCAGGCGATAGAGCAGGTCTTCACGGAAACGACCATCGCGGACCATGTCCTCGAGGTTGAGGTTGGTGGCTGCAAGGATGCGCACATCGGCACGGCGGGTCACCGGGTCACCGACGCGCTCATATTCTTTGTCCTGAATGAAACGCAGCAATTTCGGCTGCAATGTCAGCGGAAAGTCGCCGATTTCGTCGAGAAACAGCGTCCCGCCGTCCGCCTGATTGACTCGGCCCAGGGTGCTTTCGCTGGCACCGGTGAAGGCGCCGCGACTGTGGCCGAAGAGTTCGCTTTCCATAAGCTCGGCGGTCAGCGACGGGCAGTTGATCGTGACGCAGGATTTCTTCGCGCGTTTGCTCCAGCCGTGAATGGCTTGGGACAGCTCGCCCTTGCCGGTGCCGGATTCACCGAGAATCAGGATATTGGCATCGGTCGTGGCCACCTGGCGCGCGGTCTCGAGTACCACTTTCATGGCCGGGCTGTGGGAGTCCAGACCATCCTTGGGCTTGCGCACCTCACCTTCCAGGGCTTCCAGCCGCGCCGACAGCTGCCGCACTTCCAGTTGCTTGGCGGTTGCCAAGCGCAATTGATCGGGGCTGCACGGCTTGACCAGATAGTCGGCGGCACCGGCCTGAATCGCATCCACCGCCGTGTCGACGGCTGAGTGCGCAGTGACGATCACCACTCGCATCCAGGGCGCCTGGATACGCATCTGAGCCAGCACATCCAGGCCGTTGTCTTCGCCCAGACGCAAATCGAGGAAGCACAGGTCGAAGACCTGCCGCTGCAACAGGGCTTCTGCCTGCGCGGCGCTGGTGGCGGTGGCAACGCTGTAGCCTTCGTCTTCGAGGCAGTAACGGAAAGTACGCAGGATGGCGGACTCATCATCCACCAGCAGAATGCGGCCTTGGTGCTCAGTGGCTGATTCCATTTTCCTACGCTCCTTAATGAATGATCTTGATTTAGTCCCGGAGAAATCGGGCAAGTTGCATGATTGATTCTGAGCCATTCCTGTCATGGCAGGGTAGCTTTCATCAGATGTATCGGTTCGCCGGCTGATGTAGCGGGTCTTTTAATAGATGCCCGGTTTCCGACAGCGGCCAGCGTGTATTTCTGACATCTGCGTCCTCCTCTCAATTCAAAAAATTTACACCTTCCTTCAAACGAATCGTGCAATACGCACGACTGCACAAGTGGCATCGTGCAGGATGCGTACGATGTGATTTTCTTGATGATCGTAAGATATTGATATTAAAGGTAATTAATTCGATTCAATGCTGGCATGCGGGCTGCAATTGTCTGGTTGACCAGGGCATTCAAAAACAAACGCCCGCTATCGAATACCGACCCGAGTGGTAGGAGCTCCAGGATGAACCGTCAACGTGCCGCCCACCTGCACCTCTCGCCTGTGCATATTCAGCAAGGACTGTTTGCTGTTCTGGCGCTGTTGCTCACCCTTATCGGCGGCCAACAGTTTCTGCGCTGGGAGCAGAGTCAGCAGCCGCAAGCGCCACAACTGTCGATTCAGCATCCGACCCAAACCCACTTCAGTGCTGTTGGCAGCCTTCAGGCCGATAGCACCCCGATGCGCATGATGGACGTCGACCAGGCCGGGCCTGCGGGTGAGATACGTCATCAGGAGCGCTGGGTGTTCTAGGTAAACAATTTCCGCCGCAGCGATGTGCCGGGAAACGCAACACCTCTAAATAGAAGCGTAAGGAGAATCACCATGTTGAGCTGGGCAATCACATTCCTGATCATTGCCATCATCGCCGCAGTTCTGGGCTTCGGTGGTATCGCGGGCACCGCCACGGGTATCGCCAAGATTCTGTTTGTCGTGTTCCTGGTGATGTTCATTGCTTCCTTCTTCTTTGGCCGTCGCGGTCGAGGCTGACATGAACGGTTTGTTCAAGACGCTGGCAGCCGCCCTGCTATCAGGGCGGTAGTGCCATGGCATGCGGGCTGAGGTTTCCCCGGCATGCCTGAGACTCTGATGCTGGGTCCGGAATTTGTACACGAAGGAGGTCACAGCGCCTCTTTCTATCTGCGTCACCTGAGGAAGGCTGGCGCATGACCAAGGGGTCGGGACGTTCTGCCTGTTTCAGGGGCGGAGTGACCTACGGGTACAGGGAGTACTTGCGTAAGGACCGGGTCAGGAAAAGCTGCTGCGCAAGTTCGCCGGACCACCATGGCTCGACGAGCTTGCGAAGGGCTGGATCACGCAACACATTGAAATAGAGCGCTCGTCTCGATTTCATCACTGTTATCGCGTCCTTGTCCCTGTTACGTCGGAAATTACTTTTCCCGGTGTTTCACAGGCGACCGTATATCGAGAAAAATCCCTTTTTTTTGGCCGCGATTTTTCGCTTTGTCCTGCGGGATTTTGCTGAAAAAACAACGCTCGGCCACTGCTCAAAAAACATTCAATCTGCTCTGTGATGACCGGCTCACGGCGCTTATGCCTGCCGAAATGTCGCAATCGAACCGATTGCGACGTCGCGTTCAGCGGAAAAACCTCATGCCGATTCGGCATAGGGTAGGCGTTTACGGCATTAGACGGCGCTTCCTTGCATCGGAATAGTTGCGCCTTTTTTCGCCTGCCAGAGAGCCGCAAACACGCGCTCCGGGGCACCTTATACGGGGGGTAGATGCACTAGACTTTTTCGCCACGAGCGTTCCAGTTCGCGCATCTCCCTGAGTCAAACGCAAGTAAGGGTAAAGATATGAAGAAGGCAAAGCTTAGCCTCGCCTGGCAGATCCTCATCGGTCTGGTATTGGGGATAGCAATCGGTGCGCTGCTCAACCATTTCAGTGCCGAAAAAGCCTGGTGGATCAGCAACGTCCTGCAACCAGCAGGCGATATCTTTATCCGTCTGATCAAGATGATCGTGATCCCGATCGTCATCTCCTCTTTGATCGTCGGCATTGCCGGCGTCGGTGACGCCAAGAAGCTGGGACGCATCGGCTTCAAGACCATCATCTACTTCGAAATCGTCACGACCATCGCCATCGTGGTCGGTCTGCTGCTGGCCAACCTGTTCCATCCGGGTGCCGGCATCGACATGAGCACCCTGGGTACTGTGGACATTTCCAAGTACCAGGCGACGGCGGCCGAG
This sequence comes from Pseudomonas laurylsulfatiphila, assembly GCF_002934665.1. Taxonomy (GTDB): domain Bacteria; phylum Pseudomonadota; class Gammaproteobacteria; order Pseudomonadales; family Pseudomonadaceae; genus Aquipseudomonas; species Aquipseudomonas laurylsulfatiphila. The sequence continues at coordinate 751,069 of NZ_NIRS01000005.1, forward strand.
GTCCAGCATGAGCACGCGTTCATCGAAACCATCCTCAACCTGATTCCGTCGAACATCTTCGCGGCCATGGTTCGCGGCGAAATGCTGCCGATCATCTTCTTCTCCGTATTGTTCGGTCTCGGGCTGTCGAGCCTGCAGGCGGACCTGCGCGAGCCGCTGGTGAAGATGTTCCAGGGCGTGTCGGAAAGCATGTTCAAGGTCACTCACATGATCATGAACTACGCCCCGATCGGCGTGTTCGCGCTGATCGCAGTGACCGTGGCCAACTTCGGCTTCGCGTCGTTGATACCGCTGGCCAAACTGGTGATCCTGGTTTACGTCGCCATCGCCTTCTTCGCGTTCGTGATCCTGGGCCTGATCGCTCGCCTGTTCGGCTTCTCGGTGATCAAGCTGATGCGCATCTTCAAGGATGAGCTGGTACTGGCTTATTCCACCGCCAGCTCCGAAACCGTGCTGCCCCGCGTGATCGAGAAGATGGAAGCCTACGGCGCGCCGAAAGCCATTTGCAGCTTTGTGGTACCGACCGGCTATTCGTTCAACCTCGACGGTTCGACCCTGTACCAAAGCATTGCGGCGATCTTCATTGCCCAGCTGTACGGCATCGACCTGTCGATCAGCCAGCAACTGCTGCTGGTCCTGACGTTGATGGTCACCTCCAAAGGCATCGCCGGCGTACCGGGCGTGTCCTTTGTGGTCCTGCTGGCCACCCTCGGCAGCGTCGGTATTCCTCTGGAAGGCCTGGCGTTCATCGCCGGTGTCGACCGCGTCATGGACATGGCCCGTACCGCACTGAACGTGATCGGCAACGCCCTGGCTGTTCTTGTAATCGCTCGTTGGGAAGGCATGTACGACGACGCCAAGGGCCAGCGTTACTGGAACTCTCTGCCGCACTGGCGTAGCAAGGAAAAGCTGCCGGCGGGTGAAGTTTCCAAAAACTGATACACCCCCTGTAGGAGCCGGCTCGCCGGCGATGAACGATAACGCGGAGCGACAGGTGCACCGCGGTGTGGCAATCGCCAGCAAGCCGGCTCCTACAGATGTGTGGAATTTCAATGAACCCCGGATAAATCCGGGGTTTGTCGTTTCTGGCCACCCCGCTATCATTCGCGGATCTTTTGGGGGATTTGACTGATGCTCAATGGCCTGTGGCTTGGCTTCTTCATCGTGGCAGCCGTTTCGGCGCTGGCGCAGTGGCTGATTGGTGGCAACGCCGGGATATTCGCGGCGATGGTGGAGAGCATTTTTGCCATGGCCAAGCTGTCGGTCGAGGTCATGGTGCTGCTGTTCGGCACCCTCACCCTCTGGCTGGGTTTTCTGCGCATTGCCGAGAAGGCCGGCATCGTCGAATGGTTGGCCAGGGCCTTGGGACCATTGTTTTTGCGCCTGATGCCTGAAGTCCCGCCGGGTCATCCGGCCATCGGCCTGATCACCCTGAACTTCGCCGCCAACGGCCTCGGTCTGGACAACGCCGCCACGCCTATCGGCCTCAAGGCCATGAAAGCGCTGCAAGAACTCAACCCCAGCGCTACCGTCGCCAGCAACGCACAGATCCTGTTCCTGGTGCTCAACGCCTCTTCGCTGACGCTGCTGCCGGTGACGATCTTCATGTATCGCGCCCAGCAAGGCGCGCCTGACCCGACGCTGGTGTTCCTGCCGATCCTGCTGGCGACCAGTTGCTCGACCATTGTCGGCTTCCTGGCGGTGGCGTTCATGCAGCGCCTGCGCATCTGGGACCCGGTGGTGCTGGCCTACCTGATCCCCGGCGCCCTCGCCCTCGGTGGTTTCATGGCGTTGCTGGCGACCCTTTCGGCGACCGCGCTGGCCGGCTTGTCATCGATCCTCGGCAACCTGACGCTGTTTGGCCTGATCATGCTGTTCCTGCTGATCGGCGCGCTGCGCAAAGTGAAGGTGTACGAGGCCTTCGTTGAAGGTGCCAAGGAGGGTTTCGACGTCGCCAAGAACCTGCTGCCTTATCTGGTGGCGATGCTCTGCGCGGTAGGTGTCCTGCGGGCCTCCGGGGCGCTGGACTTCGGCCTGGACGGGATTCGTCATCTGGTGGCGTGGGCCGGTTGGGACACGCGTTTCGTCGATGCGCTGCCGACGGCGATGGTCAAACCCTTCTCGGGTAGCGCCGCCCGGGCGATGCTGATTGAAACCATGAAGACCTCGGGCGTGGACAGCTTCCCGGCGCTGGTCGCGGCGACAATCCAGGGCAGTACCGAAACGACGTTCTATGTGCTGGCGGTGTACTTCGGTGCCGTGGGCATCCAGCGCGCACGCCATGCGGTTGGCTGCGCATTGCTGGCGGAGCTTGCCGGGGTGCTGGGTGCAATCGGCGTTTGCTACTGGTTCTTTGGTTGATCGGCGCCGTCAGCCAGCGCCTTGAGCGCGGCCTTGCGCTCTTCCGTCGGCAAGCCACCGAGCTTTTCCACGGCGGCATAGAACCTGGGCCAATCGCCATCCACCTGATGGAACAGCGCATCAAATGCCGGTACCCACTGGTCGTACAGGCCAAACGGCAATAGCCGGGCATTGTTCATGGGGGCATGGACCCAGGCGTCGTAGCGTTTGTCTCCCGCCCACTGACTGTCGCGCAGTTGCCGGTATTCGCTGCGCAAGCGCTCGAACTCGACCGCCTTGCGCTGGCGCATCTGTTCGGTTGGCAACGGCAAGGCGTAGAGCTTTTCCAGCCGGGCGCGGGTTTCCAGCACCAACTCCGTGAACTGGTCGCGCTGACGCGCCTGAGCATTGTTGTCCGGTGGCAGGTGGCGATAGGCACGCCATTGGCGAGTACCTTCCTGCTCGACGAAGGTGGCAAAGGATTCGTTGAACTCAGTGTCGTCCTTCACATAGACGCGCTGATGGGCCAGCTCGTGAAAAATCAGCGTGGCCAGTCGCTCATCTCCCCAGCCCATCATCGAACTGATGATCGGGTCGTTGAACCAGCCGAGTGTCGAATAGGCCTCGACGCCGCCAATCGACACATCCATGCCCTGCAAGCGTTGCAAGGCTGCTTCGCCGCGCGCTGCGCTCTGACTGTAGTACCCGCGGTAGGCCACGCAGCCGGCGATGGGAAAGCAGTGGTTTACAGGCTTGAGGGAAAATTCCGGCGTGACGAAGACATTCCAGACGACGAAGGGACGGCCAATGTCCGCGTACAAGCGGTAACTTTGGTTATCCGGCAAGTGCAATTGCTGGCTGGCGAACGTTCGGGCCTTTTGTGATTGCTCCAGGTGTATACGCAGTTTTTGGTCGCGCGCCGGGTCGGCAATCACACTGGAAACCGGCTCCCTGGCCCGCAGCAACTGCAGTTGGCCGCTGGCCAGTTGGCTGTAATAGCTGATGCTGGTGCAACCGTTGAGCAACAAAAACAACACGCCCGGAAACAAAACGCGAAAAACGCGATCAAGTAACCCAAGGCTAGGAAGCGGCCTGAACACAATAATTCTTCCTTGGAGAGTCTTCCCGCAAGACTATCCCGCCTGACTGGAGCTCCGCTATGCGCACGATGATACTGACAGGAAGTCTGCTGTTGCTGGCCGGCTGTGCCGGATTCGGAATACCCCGCCATGATCCTGCGCAAGCCTGGATCGACCTGGACTCGAAACAAGAAGATACGGCGTTGCAGGCACTGGAGGTCGATGACAAGGCCACCGACGACAAGCGGTACTTCGAGGTTCAGCCCGGTAGCCATGAATTGACAGTCCGCTACCAGTTTCCGGTGCAGCCCACCAACATCGGCCCCGACGCCGAGCCGTTGTGGCGCGATTGTCAGTTGAACGTGAAATTCAAGGATTTCAACGCCGGCGAACGTTATCAACTGCAAGCGGGGAACATCGGTTTTCGGCCGTGGGCCAAGCTCTATGATCAGCAGCGAAAAGTGATCGGCCAGGGCACCCCTGCGGGCTGTCAACGAACCTGATCGGCGTTATGCTGGATGCATATCCCCTGGGACATCCATCATGCGCAGGTTGATGCTGTTACTCGCCGTCGGTGTCGTCGCGGGCTGTCAAAGCCCGATGCCGACACCTGATCCAAAAATGGCCTGGGTTGATTTTTCGACGCCCTTCCCTAACGACAAGTTATTGATGGCCGAACGCCTGGACAAACAACGATTGAGCGATGGGCGTTATTTTGAAGTGATGCCCGGCAGCCACGAACTGATCGTGCGCTTCGACTTTGAAGTCCCCGGCGGCGGATTGGGCATGATGAGCGGTCCCTCTGAACGACTGTGCTATCTGACCATCCGTTACGATCATTTCGAAGCCGGTCAGCGTTATGTGCTCGAAGGCCGCTCCATTGCACTTACCCCCGGCGCCCGGCTGTACAACGCCAAGCGCGAGATCGTCGCTGAAGACGTCGAAGCCTACTGCCTGATGTGAGATGTCAGCGGTCGTTCTTCTGGTAGATGATTTTTTTGGTGCCGTTTTCGCACGAGCCCACGACCATGTTCTGGTCGTGCACTTCGTCGTTGGTGACGATTTCAAGCGTGTAGGAAGTGACGCCACTGGCCTGGATCTTGGCTTCGATCTCGGCCTTGAGCTCTTCGCAGGGTTTCGGTGCTGCGAGGGCCGACGTGGCCAGTGCGCAACAGATAACCGCCAGGGCAAAACGTTTCATGGTTGAAGCTCCTTTGAGGCAGCACGCCTATTCACAGGTTTTCGCTGCTGTCATTTATTCGACCATATTATTAGCGGGCAAATCTGTCACGACGCAAAAAAGATCGCAGTCTTGGGCACCTCTTGCCGAATGATCCCGGCAGGTTGCGCAAGGCTGCGATCTTTTCGTTTCAATGAAGATCTAGCTGACCAATGTTGCCTCCAGGCTGATCTTGGCATTCAGCACTTTGGACACCGGGCAGCCCTCTTTGGCCTTGTTGCTGAGTTCTTCGAACTGCGCTTGGCTTGCCCCCGGGATTTTCGCCTTCAGAATCAATTTCACTGCGGTGATCGCAAAGCCGCCGTCCACTTGATCCAGAGTGACTTCTGCCTGGGTATCGATGCTATCGGCCTTCAGGCCGGCGTCACCGAGAATCATGGAGAACGCCATGGAGAAACAGCCGGCGTGGGCAGCGCCGATCAACTCTTCCGGGTTGGTTCCCCGGCCGCCTTCGAAGCGCGCCTTGAAGCCGTAGGGGGCTTCCCGGAGCACGCCGGTTTCTGTGGAAATCGAGCCAATGCCGGTTTTCAGATCACCTTCCCAATGGGCCGATGCTTTCTTGACGATAGCCATGCCAGTCTCCTAAAGGTCGGCGCGAAAGGTCGCGCCTGCGGGGTTTTCGGTTGCCAGGGTTGTGAGGATAGACGAAGGGGCAAAGTTCACTTCGTCCGATCAATCTGCTTTTTTCGCGGGATTTTTTACCTGGCTATTGAAACTCGGGTATATGCCCACATTGCATGAACACGCTTTTGGATTCGGCAGGTTTGCGTTCGCAAGAACAAACCTGCGCCCTCAATTGGAGAAGCAGGTTTATGAAACGACTGTCCGATATCAAGTTCTCGACCCTCGATCTGGTGCCGGTGCGCGAGAACGGCAGCGCGGCCCAGTCGCTGCGCAACTCGCTGGACCTGGCGCAGCATGTCGAGAAGTTCGGTTACAACCGCTTCTGGGTGGCAGAGCACCACAACATGGACGGCATCGCCAGTTCCGCGACCTCGGTACTGCTCGGTTATCTGGCCGGTGGCACGTCGACCATTCGAGTCGGCTCAGGCGGGGTGATGTTGCCCAACCACGCACCCTTGGTGATTGCCGAGCAGTTCGGCACTCTGGAAAGCCTTTATCCGGGCCGGATTGATCTGGGCCTGGGGCGCGCGCCCGGTTCCGACCAGATGACCGCGCGTGCGTTGCGCCGCGAGCGCTCCGGCAGCGCCGACGACTTCCCGGAAGATGTGGCGGAACTGGTGCGCTACCTCGGGCCACGTACCCCGGATCAACGGATCATCGCCATGCCGGGAACCGGGACCAATGTGCCGGTCTGGTTGTTGGGATCGAGCCTGTTCAGTGCACAACTGGCCGGTGAACGCGGTTTGCCTTATGCCTTCGCTTCGCATTTCGCGCCGCGCTACATGCATGAAGCGATTCGGGTCTACCGCAATCACTTCAAGCCCTCAGCCGTTTTGGACAAACCTTACGTAATGCTCGGCGTGCCCTTGGTGGCGGCCGATACGGACGAGCAGGCCGATTACCTGGCGACTTCGGTGTTCCAGCGGATTCTCGCCCTGATGCGCGGCCAAAGCCTGGTACAGCGTCCGCCGGTGAAGACCATGGACGGCCTGTGGCTGCCCCATGAGAAAGAGGCCGTGCACGATTTTCTTGGGTTGGCCATGATTGGCAGCCCACAGAAAATCCGCGCCAAACTCGAGGTCTTGATCGAACAGACCCAGGCTGACGAGCTGATTTTCACCTGTGACCTGTATGAGCATTCGGATCGCGTGCATTCCTACGAGCTGCTGGCGCAGGTCATGCGCGGCTGATCTCAAACGACAGGCATGAAAAAGCCGGCGCCAGGGCGTCGGCTTTTTCTTTCAGGCGAGGATTGGCCTACTTTTTGTAGACGATCACTTTGGCGCCCTTTTCGCATTTACCAACAACTTTTCCGCCGGCAGCGCTACCTTTATCGACAATCTCCAGCGAATAACCGGAAACGCCCTTGGCATCAAGTTTCGCTGCGATTTCGGCTTTCAGCTCTTCGCATGGCTTGCCACCATCCGCCAATGCGGTCCCCGCAAGGCTCAACAAACCTACCGCCAACATAAACTTCTTCATCGGTTGCATTCCCTGGTCGGATCATAGGGGTAACCAGCCGTCAGCCGGACGCACTCATGCAGCGCTTTGCCATTCCCTATGGCATTCGGCCGGCGTGCAAGTTCAGAAGACTAGCCCAAAGTCAGCTGCTGGCAATCCGGAATCCGACTTTCAGGGTCACCTGAAAGTGCGCAGCCTTGCCGTCCCTGATGTGCCCACGGGTCTCGGTGACTTCAAACCATTCCATGTACTTGATGCTTTTGCTGGCTTCGGTCAGTGCGTTGTTGATCGCATCTTCGATACTGCTGGTGGACGAGCCGACCAGCTCGACTTTCTTGTAGGTGTGATGGTCAGACATGGCGTTCTCCTTGGCGTGTGAATTACAGCCTAGCAGTGATTTTTCCTATTTCTTCTGTTGGCCGTTCTGAGAGTGAAGTTCAGATTTTCTGCACTTTCTCGAACCCCTGAAGTCCCAACCAACACACGCCACTCATCACCAATGCAGGAGAGCCACCATGGCCAACACCTCGTTACGCAAAGCCTCATTGCAAAGCATGGAAGCCGAGATCGAGAGTCTGCTCAAGTCTTTGGAAAACCTGAAGGACGACGCCTCGGACGAGTCGCGTAAGACCCTCAAGACCCTGAAAAGCAACGCCGAGAATGCCTTGAAGCACTCGCGGCACCTGCTGGCCGACGCCTATGAAGAGGTCAAGGTCAAAACCCGCGAAACCGGGATTGCCACCCGGGACTACGCCCAGGAGCACCCTTGGACTACAGCCGGTGTCGCCGTGGGTGCATTGGGCCTGCTGGCCGCTTATCTGTTGTGCAAGCGTGATTAATCCGCCCGGTGCAGCTCGTTTTTCAGCCACTGCGCCAGTTGCCGGGCGCGCCCGTCCGCGGCGCGCTTGGGTAACCACAACGCCAGTTGTGCCGGGGTTTCACTGAAGCCCCATGGCGCAACCAGGCGGCCGGCCTTCAAGTCCTCCGTCACCAAGGGTTCGGGGGCAATCGCCACGCCCAGGCCCGCGACGGCGGCTTCCAGCAAATAATACAAATGTTCAAATCCCTGGCCGTACTTCAACGCCCTGACGTCGAGGCCGCATTGTTGCGCCCAGTTTGGCCAGGCTTGCGGGCGTGAGGTGGTGTGCAGCAAGGGTTCGTTCAGCAGTGCGCTTTCCGGCGCTTGCTTGAGCCGCTCATAGCCAGCGAACCGGGGACTCATGACCGGGCCGATACGTTCGCTGGCCAGCTCGAAAACCTGCATGTCCGCCGGCCAGGGTGGCTCGGCAAAGACCAGCAAGGCATCCAGTCCCGGTCTTCGCGGATCGAGATCGCCTTCTCCGGCCGACAGGTGCAGGCGCAGGTCCGGCAGGTCGGCATTGAGTCTCCCCAGTCGCGGGATAAACCAGCGCGCCAGCAGGCTTCCCGAGCAACCGAGCACGAATGGGGCGTCGGCCATGCTTTGTGTGAGTTCCGTGCAGACGCTGCGCAGGTGCTCGAAGGCTTCGCTGCTGGCGTCACGCAGGCGTAAGCCGGCATCTGTGAGTTTCAGGCCGCGACCTTCCTTGATGAACAGGCTGACGCCGAGGTGTTCTTCAAGCACCTTGAGCTGCCGGCTGACCGCCCCATGGGTGACATGCAGTTGCTCGGCCGCCTGACTGACGCTGTTCAAGCGGGCAGTGGCTTCGAAGGCGCGAAGCGCATTCAGCGGAGGAAGGTCATGGCTCATGGGATCTGTGAGTTTTCCTGACAGGTTGTGGCGATCTTATCGGTTTTCAGGCCGGGACGTCAGGGGTAGAGTGAAGCCCACTATCTCTTTATGCATCACTTCACGCATTCAACTGGAGCGCCAAATGACCCAGACTAATCTGCGCAACGGCCCTGATGCCAACGGCCTGTTTGGCGCGTTCGGTGGCCGCTACGTTGCCGAAACCCTGATGCCGTTGATCCTCGACCTGGCCCGTGAATATGAGTTGGCCAAGGAAGATCCTGCATTCAAGGAAGAACTGGCCTACTTCCAGCGCGACTACGTCGGACGTCCAAGCCCGTTGTACTTCGCCGAGCGTCTGACCGAGTTCTGTGGCGGCGCGAAGATTTACCTCAAGCGCGAAGAGCTGAACCACACCGGCGCGCACAAGATCAACAACTGCATCGGCCAGATCCTGCTGGCGCGGCGCATGGGCAAGAAACGCATCATCGCCGAGACCGGCGCCGGCATGCACGGCGTGGCGACGGCCACCGTGGCTGCGCGTTTCGGCCTGGATTGCGTGATCTACATGGGCACCACTGACATCGAACGCCAGCAGGCCAACGTGTTCCGCATGAAGCTGCTGGGCGCCGAGGTTATCCCGGTGGTCGCCGGCACCGGCACGCTGAAGGATGCAATGAACGAAGCCCTGCGTGACTGGGTGACCAATGTCGACAGCACCTTCTACCTGATCGGCACCGTGGCCGGTCCGCACCCTTACCCGGCGATGGTCCGCGACTTCCAGGCCGTGATCGGCAAGGAAACCCGCGAGCAGCTGCAAGCCCAGGAAGGTCGCCTGCCGGACAGCCTGGTGGCGTGCATTGGCGGTGGCTCCAACGCCATGGGCCTGTTCCACCCGTTCCTCGACGACAAGAGTGTCGAGATCATCGGCGTTGAAGCGGCCGGTTACGGCATTGAGACCGGCAAGCATGCGGCCAGCCTGAATGGCGGCGTTCCAGGCGTGCTGCACGGCAACCGCACTTTCCTGCTGCAGGATGACGATGGCCAGATCATCGATGCCCACTCGATCTCCGCCGGCCTCGACTACCCAGGTATCGGTCCGGAACACGCCTGGTTGCACGACATCGGCCGCGTTCAGTACACCTCGGTGACCGACGACGAAGCCCTCGCCGCGTTCCACCAGTGCTGCCGCCTGGAAGGGATCATCCCGGCCCTGGAAAGCGCCCATGCCCTGGCTGAAGTATTCAAGCGCGCACCGACCCTGCCAAAGGATCACCTGATGGTGGTCAACCTGTCCGGCCGTGGCGACAAAGACATGCAGACCGTGATGCACCACATGGAACAATCTAAGCAGGAGAAACACTGATGAGCCGCCTGCAAACGCGTTTTGCCGAACTCAAGGAACAGAACCGCGCCGCCCTGGTGACTTTCGTGACCGCTGGCGACCCGGGCTATGACACCTCCCTGGCCATCCTCAAGGGCTTGCCGGCGGCTGGTGCCGACGTGATCGAGTTGGGCATGCCCTTCACCGACCCGATGGCTGACGGGCCGGCCATCCAACTCGCCAACATCCGTGCGTTGGGTGCCAAGCAGAATCTGGCGAAAACCCTGCAAATGGTTCGCGAGTTCCGCCAGGACAACAACGAAACGCCGCTGGTGCTGATGGGGTACTTCAACCCGATCCACATGTACGGTGTGCCGCGCTTCATTGCTGAGGCCAAAGAGGCCGGCGTTGATGGCCTGATCGTGGTCGACCTGCCGCCGGAGCATAATGGCGAGCTGTGCGACCCGGCGCAGGCTGCGGGCCTGGACTTCATTCGCCTGACCACGCCGACCACCGACGATGTGCGCCTGCCGACTGTTCTCAACGGCAGCTCCGGTTTCGTCTACTACGTGTCGGTGGCCGGTGTGACCGGCGCCGGTGCCGCCACGCTGGAACACGTCGAGGAAGCGGTCGCCCGTCTGCGCCGCCATACCGACCTGCCGATCAGTATCGGTTTCGGTATCCGGACTCCGGAACAGGCAGCGTCCATTGCACGCCTGGCTGATGGCGTGGTGGTGGGCTCGGCGTTGATCGACCAGATCGCCAATGCGGCAACTGCGGAGCAGGCCGTCGACGGCGTATTGAGTCTGTGCTCGGCACTGGCGGACGGCGTGCGTAAGGCCCGCGTCAGCTGAAGGCAACCTTCCTGATTCAGAGACTGAACAGCAAAAAGGGCTTCAGGACTGCGTTCTGAAGCCCTTTTTGCTGTGTGTGGCTAAACGCTGTAAACCTTGTGGGAGCAAGCTCGCCCCTACAAGATTGCGGGTCAAGGCAACTCTATGCCGCCTGCTGCCTTGTGCAGTTTGCGCAAATGCTCGCCAATCTGCTTTACGTTGGCTTCGTTGGCGGCCATTTCGGCGGCACGCCCCGGTTCGAGCAACGCTCTCACTTCCTTGTCCAAGTCTCCGGACAGCGCCAGAAGCTGCTTCTGGCGCTGGCTGCTTTCCGATTCCAGATGCTCCCACTCGCTCGGCTGTGGCAAGCCATAACCGTTGGTGCCCAGCAGTTCCGCCGGACGGCTGAGGAAGCCGCTGTTGGCGAGAATGTCCTTGAGCGTCTCGTTGGCCTTGTCCATGCCGCCATTCTGCAATTCCCGGGCGCCTAGATAGCGCTGCTTCACTTCATCCTGAGCCAGCAGCAACTGCTGACGGAAACTGGCCTGTTCCAGCAGGAGCAGCGCCGCGCTGGTGCGCAGGTCTGCCTGCTCGAACCATTGCCGACGTTCCGCGGCTTTCAAGTCCAGCCACTCTTCGACGGTTTCCTGTTTGACCGGCAAGTGCTTTTTCAGGATTTCGAACATCGCCTGATAGCGTTCGCGGAAGGAATCGAAACGATAACCCAGGCGCAAGGCTTCCCGCGGATCGTCCAGCACACTGGTGTCCGCCAGCCCTCGACCTTTGAGCACTTCCAGCAAACCGTTGGGCATGATGTTGTCGAGCCCTACCAATTTCGGGTTGTTGGTGCCGCCACGCAGCAATTTCAGTTCTTCCACCGCGCAGTTGTTCGACAGGAAGAAATAGTTACCGTCGTAGCTCCAGTGCATCTCGGCGGCACGTTCCACCACGTCTTCAATCTCTGTGCGCGACAGGTTCAGGGGCACGGAGGCCAGGCTGCGCAGTTCGGTCTTGGTATATTCGTCGATGACCTGGGACAGCGGCAGGATAAACAGCCGCGACGGGTATTTGCCGACCAGGCCATCCCAGCTCGACAACTGCACGTCACCGACGAAGGCGCGATACGACAGCACCAGGTGCTGGTCCAGGTCCAGTCGGCAATCCGGGCCTCGGGGGCGGCCCGGCGCGCAGATCACCAAACGCAGCATGCTGTGGCCCCAGCGACTGAACAGGTTCTGGTTGGCCTCGGCCAACAGATAGTCAACGGCATAGACCCGCTCCGGATCGACCTGCCCCAGCGGTGTCCTGGCGAAGTCGTTACCGGCATTGAGGAACGCGACGGTTTTGCTGCAGGTGTCACTGGCGGTGGGCGCCCAGCCGAAATGCTCTTTGTAGTAGCGATACAGTGCGGGACGGCGGCAGGCGTAGCTCGGGTCGAGGAGGAAATACTCCATGTTGACCGCGACGAACTCCTTGGGACTGCTGGTCTCGTAGATATCCGGACTGCGGGCAATCTGGCGATTGTGCTGTTCGCGTTCACCCCGACGGCCTACGTATTGCTGCCAGCCGGCCAGGTCGAGCAGGCGCGGATCGTCGCTGAGGGTAAAGCGCCGATCGGACTGGCCCCGACATTGGTCGGGTATGCCGACCAGCCCTGAGCTGTTGTTGCGCCGGGTGCAGCGCTGAATCAGCTTGCGCTCGTCATCCGGCCACAGGCGCGAACGGTCGTAGATGTGAGTCAGCTCGTGCAACACAGTGGCCAGCATTTCCCGGCGCACGGTGCCATGGGGGCGATGGGTTTTTTTGCTCGCGGCGCTGCCATCGGTGAGGCCGGCGAGCAGGTTGCGGTTCAGATCGAGCTCGGACACCAGCGATGCCTGGCCGTAGGCATTGCGCGGCATGTCATCGGTCCAGCCGACGACGATACGCCGGTCCAACTGCTCGATGAAGCGTGGCGGCAGCGCCTGCATGGCTTCATCAAGCAACGCCTGGCTGGCTTGTTGTTGCGCGGACGTCAGACCTTCGGTCTTGAGTTCTAACTGAAGGCCTGCGTGAGCCGTGTTGCCGAGCAGCAACAGGGCCCCGGTCAGCAGCCAGGCGCGTGGACACCTCACAGTGCGAGGATGGCTTCGGCGAGATCCTGATCGCTGGCGTCGCGCGCTTCGGGCACGCGGGTGCGCAGCAAGTTGAAAGCGGACTCCAGGTGAGCGCCACGAATGTCGCCATTGCTGGCGACGAAACTGGCGGCGTCGTCCTGGGCTTCGCGCACGATTTTCGAATCGCGAATGGATGTGGTGGTGTCGGAGGTGAAATCGAGGGTGCGCTGGGTAGCTCGGATCAGGATGTTACTGGTGGCAACCAGAGTATGTGCCTGGGCCACGTCGGCCAACAGCAGCAGGCCGAGAATGGCAGCAATCAGCGGGTTACGCATGGAACGAACTCCAGAAAAGCAGGGATAACTATTGGACGAGAATTGCTTGCGCCAGTTCAAGGTCGCTGGCATGAAGTTTTGCCTGGGTCTGGCGCAGATACCGCAGGGCCGACTCCAGTCGTGCGCCTCTCAGTTGGCCGTCACTGGCAATGAATGCCGCGGCATCATCGTGGGCGGCGAGCAGTAGTTTATGGTCGAAGGGGGCGGAGGTCACGAGGCTTGTGGCGTAACCACTGGCGACGGTGCCCTGGGTGGACAGGTTGAAGGCGTCATAAGCGTAGGCTGATGCGCAGTAACCCAGGGTGAGAAAGACCGGAGTGATCAGGAAGCGGGAAGGAAAACGCATGAGACTCGACAGTTGAAAGTGAGTCCCAAGGCTAGCGCAAGGGCCGGTCTAGAGCCAGTGTCGAAACATTGGGGCACGCCGGGCGTGCCCCATGTCAGTACCGCCGTTTAGATGGTCAGGATTGCCTGAGCCAGTTGTGCGTCTGTTGCACTCAGTTGCGGCGCCTTATGGCGAATGTGATCGAGGGCGCTTTCCAGCTTCACACCGCGGATGGAGCCTTCGCTGGCGACGAAGCTGGCGGCGTCGTCACGAGCGGCGAGGACGATCTTGTCATCCTTGAACGACGACGAAACGATGTTGGTAGTCGCATCGGACGTGGCCTTGAGTGCGTTGACCACTGCATCCGTGGTCACGATGAAGCTGGAGGCTTGGGCACCGGCAGCCACGGCAAACAGGGCCGCGGCGCTAAGCAGGCGAAGACGGGACATGGGGTAACTCCTTTTGGTAGACCATTTGAAATATGGCGCAGTGTCTGCAAAGTCAGACGCTAGGCACTCGGCGTTCGCCACGTTCTGAAGTGATATTAGGCCTGTCTGTGTCGGTTCGAACAGTCCTGACCCTGCACGCAGGAAGTCAGCGCCAAAACGGTTTATCCAATTCATTGCTGCGGTCGGCGTGACTGATACCCAGATCCGCTAGCTGGCGATCATCGAGTTGAGCCAGCAAACGTCGCGTTCTCGCTCTTTCCAGGCCAGCGCAGAGCCACTTCAGCAGCCCTCGGAGCCTCTGCTGACAAGGTCTCGATTGAACCGAGGGAATGGAAAAATCCTCTACGTTCGTCATGGCACGGTCCCTGTCCTGATAAGTGGAGAGCTCCATGCTGACACCCGCCGAATATCTACTACAGACACACAGTGGCGATATTGTACTCATGCAGTTTGAGTTTTTTGCAAACTGTACTGGTTATCAGGTTTCTCTTCTGTAAGACCAGGTTTGCCAGGCCAAAACGACAAAACCCGTCGTGGTTGCCCACGACGGGTTTTGTTTTTTCAATTCGAGTTGCTGGCGGTGGACCTTAAGGTCAGAGCCAGCGACGCTAACTTAGCGCCAGAACGGCTTGCTCAGCTCTTCGTAGCGTTGTGCTTCGCTAATCCCGGCGTCAGCCAGCAGACGCGAATCCAGGCGAGCCAGTTGATGGCGGCTGGTAATGCGGCGCTGCCACAACATCAGGTTGGCGATAACGCGCAGAGGCAGGGAAGCCTGAGTTTTTGCAGCAGTGTCTTCGAAGAACAGATCGGAACTGAGTGTACGTTCCATGGTGGTCATCCTTCCGCTTGTGGCGGGATTAGGTAGTGGTTTAACTGGTGCCCATGATCCTCTTGTTTGCCTAGTCTCTGTAGATACAGTTCATCTGTATTGTGAGAGCTCAGTTAACTGTTTATAGGGGGTGTACTGGTCGAAATTGAGGCAACTGTACCTGTCTGCACTGTTTGAGTGCAAAAATGCTGTTTTACCCCGATGAGGTAGTAATTTTCCGTAGGAAATGACCAGTACAGCAGTACAGTTTTTTCATATTGCGAGGGTGGCAAGGGCAAGCTGGCGAAACTGTGTTTGCGCCAGCTGTTATCTGTAGCAATTACTTCTTCAGCATGTGCCCGGTTTCTTCCAGGTTTATGTGCCAACTGAGTGCGTCACGCAGGATGTGCGGGGTGTGCCCACCGATAGCGCACGCCGCAGTGAAGTAATCATTCAGCGCCTGGCGGTAATCCGGGTGTACGCACTTGTCGATGATGACCCGGGCACGCTCCCGGGGCGCCAGGCCTCGCAAGTCTGCCAGGCCCACTTCGGTCACGAGGATGTCGACATCATGTTCGGTATGGTCAACGTGGCTGACCATCGGCACCACGCTGGAGATTGCGCCGCCTTTGGCGATCGACTTGGTCACGAACACGGACAGGTGTGCGTTGCGCGCGAAGTCGCCCGAGCCACCGATGCCGTTCATCATCCGGGTGCCGCAGACGTGGGTGGAGTTGACGTTGCCGTAGATGTCGAACTCCAGCGCCGTGTTGATGCCGATGATGCCGAGGCGGCGTACAACTTCCGGGTGGTTGGAGATTTCCTGCGGGCGCAGGACCAGCTTGTCCTTATAACGCTCCAGGTTGCCGAACACATCGGCATTGCGCCGGCTCGACAGGGTGATAGAGCTGCCCGAAGCAAAGCTCAGCTTACCGGCGTCGATCAGGTCGAAAGTCGAGTCTTGCAGCACCTCGGAATACATCGTCAGGTCTTCGAACGGCGAGTCGATCAGGCCACACATCACCGAGTTGGCGATGGTGCCGATACCGGCTTGTAGCGGACCGAGCTTGTTGGTCATGCGTCCGGCGGCCACTTCCTGTTTGAAGAAGTCGATCAGGTGGTCGGCAATGGCTTGGGTCTCAGCGTCTGGCGCCAGCACCGTTGAGGGTGAGTCAGCCTGATTGGTGACCACGATGGCGACGATTTTTTCCGCTGGAATCGGGATGGCGGTGCTACCAATGCGGTCGTCGACTCTGACCAATGGAATCGGAGTGCGGGTCGGGCGATAGGTCGGGATATAGATGTCGTGCAGGCCTTCGAGGTTCGGATTGTGCGCCATGTTGATCTCGACGATCACGTGCTTGGCGAAAATCGCGAAGCTGGCCGAGTTGCCTACCGAAGTGGTTGGCACGATATGCCCTTGCTCGGTGATCGCAACGGCTTCAATCACCGCGATGTCCGGCAGCTTCAATTGCTGGTTGCGCAATTGCTCCACGGTTTCCGACAAGTGCTGGTCGATGAACATGACTTCACCGGCGTTGATCGCCTTGCGCAGGGTGCTGTCGACCTGAAACGGCATGCGTCGCGACAGCACGCCAGCTTCGGTCAGCTGTTTGTCGAGGTCGTTGCCCAGGCTTGCGCCAGTCATCAGGCTGATCTTCAGCGGCGTGACCTTGGCGCGCTCGGCCAGCGCCTGGGGGACGGCCTTTGCCTCACCGGCGCGAGTGAAGCCACTCATGCCGACGGTCATGCCGTCCTCAATCAGAGCGGCAGCGTCGGCAGCGCTCATCACTTTGTCCAACAACGAAGGCAGGCGAATACGGTCACGATACATGGATTGTTATCTCGGGCAACAGGTAGCAGGACGTGCAGTCTAGTGAATTGCGTCGACTTCTGTCCCGCTACCAAGGTCGCAATCGAGGCGTCTATTCCGGGCCTTTCAAGCAAAACACCGTTACCGGATCGGTAATAAAAGAATAGTTTGTCCGACGATTTGCGCAAACAAAAACGCCCCGACGAGTCGGGGCGTTCTGTGTACCGCAGAGGATTAGTCGACGGCTTTTACCATGTCTTCGATAACCTTTTTGGCGTCACCGAACACCATCATGGTTTTGTCCAGGTAGAACAGTTCGTTGTCCAGGCCGGCATAGCCGCTGGCCATCGAACGCTTGTTGACGATAATGGTCTTGGCCTTGAACGCTTCGAGGATCGGCATGCCGGCAATCGGCGATTTCGGATCGTTCTTCGCGGCCGGGTTGACCACGTCGTTGGCGCCCAACACCAGCACCACGTCGGCCTGACCGAACTCGGAGTTGATGTCTTCCATCTCGAACACCTGGTCGTAAGGCACTTCGGCCTCCGCCAGAAGCACGTTCATGTGGCCCGGCATACGACCGGCAACCGGGTGGATCGCGTACTTCACGGTCACGCCGCGATGGGTCAGCTTCTCGGTCAGTTCCTTCAACGCGTGCTGCGCCCGTGCTACCGCTAGGCCATAGCCCGGAACGATGATCACGGTGTCGGCGTTGGTCAGCAGGAAAGTCGCGTCGTCAGCCGAACCGGATTTCACCGGACGGGCTTCCTTGGCGCCTGCCGGACCTGCGTCGGCTGTATTGCCGAAACCGCCGAGCAGTACATTAAAGAAGGAGCGGTTCATCGCCTTGCACATGATGTACGAGAGGATCGCACCGGACGAGCCTACCAGCGAACCCGCGATGATCAGCATCGAGTTGTTCAGCGAGAAGCCGATACCTGCCGCTGCCCAGCCGGAGTAACTGTTGAGCATCGACACGACCACTGGCATGTCCGCGCCGCCGATCGGGATGATGATCAGCACGCCCATGATGAAGGCCAGGGCCAGCATCAAGGCGAAGGCGCTGAGGTCGCCGGTCAACATGAAGGTGATGCCCAGGCCAAGGGTGGCTACGCCGAGCAGCAGGTTCAGTTTGTGTTGACCGGTGAACTGTACTGGTGCGCCCTGGAACAGGCGGAACTTGTACTTGCCCGACAGCTTGCCAAAGGCGATTACCGAACCGGAGAAGGTGATCGCACCAATGGCGGCACCGAGGAACAGCTCCAGGCGGTTACCGGCCGGGATCGCGTCACCCAACTGCGCAACGATACCCAGCGACTGCGGTTCGACGACCGCCGCAATGGCGATGAACACCGCGGCCAGGCCGATCATGCTGTGCATGAAGGCGACCAGTTCGGGCATCTTGGTCATTTCAACGCGTTTGGCCATGATCGAACCGGCAGTGCCGCCGATCAGCAGGCCGACGATCACGTAGACGATACCGTCATGGGCCAGTTCGGCGCCTAATTTGTAAATCAGGCCGACCGTGGTGAGGATTGCCAGGCCCATGCCGAGCATGCCGAACAGGTTGCCGCGGCGCGACGTGGTGGGGTGCGAGAGGCCCTTGAGCGCCTGGATAAAGCAGACCGAGGCGATCAAATACAGGGACGTAACCAGGTTCATGCTCATGCTTGCTGCACCTCAGCCTTGACTGCTTCGGCCTTGGCAGCCGGAGCTTTGGCCGCTTTCTTCTTGAACATTTCCAGCATGCGGCGGGTCACCAGAAAGCCACCAAACACGTTGACCGCGGCCAGGGCCACGGCCAGGGTGCCCATGGTCTTGCCCAGCGGGGTCACAGTGAGGGCGGCGGCGAGCATGGCGCCGACGATCACGATGGCCGAGATGGCGTTGGTGACAGCCATCAGTGGCGTGTGCAGTGCAGGTGTAACGTTCCAGACCACGTGGTAGCCGACATAGATGGCCAGCACGAAGATGATCAGGTTGTAGATACCGTGAGAGATCAGCATGTCTTCCATTGTTTTTATCCTCAGCCGTTCTTGCGCACGATCTGGCCGTCGCGGCACATCAGGCACGCGGCGACGATATCGTCTTCAAGGTTGATCACCAGTTGTCCTTCTTTATCGAACAACAGTTTCATGAAGTCCAGCAGGTTGCGTGCGTACAGCGCCGAAGCATCGGCCGCCACTGCGCCCGCCAGGTTGGTCGGGCCAACGATGGTCACGCCGTTTTCGACGACCACCTGATCGGCCACGGTCAGCGGGCAGTTACCGCCCTGGGCGGCCGCGAGGTCGATGACCACCGAGCCCGGTTTCATCTGTGCCACGGTTTCTGCGCTGAGCAGCGTCGGTGCCTTGCGGCCGGGAATCAGTGCTGTGGTGATGACGATGTCAGCTTGTTTGGCGCGCTCGTGCACGGCTGCGGCCTGGCGCTGCATCCAGCTGGCCGGCATCGGCCGGGCGTAACCACCGACACCAACGGCGCATTCACGCTCTTCGTCGGTCTCGTAAGGCACGTCGACGAACTTCGCGCCGAGGGATTCGATCTGCTCTTTCACCGCAGGACGCACGTCGGAGGCTTCGATCACCGCACCCAGGCGTTTTGCCGTAGCAATGGCCTGCAACCCGGCCACACCGGCACCAAGGATCAGCACGCGCGCCGCTTTCACGGTGCCCGCAGCCGTCATCAACATCGGCATGAAACGAGGGTAATGGTGAGCGGCCAGCAAGACAGCCTTGTAACCGGCAATGTTGGCCTGCGACGACAGCACATCCAGGCTTTGGGCGCGGGAGGTACGTGGCGCAGCCTCCAGGGCGAAGGCGGTAATGCCGCACTCGGCCATCTTGGCGATGGTTTCGTTGTTGAACGGATTGAGCATACCCACCACAACGGTGCCGCTTTTAATCAGCGCCAGCTCGCTGTCGCTGGGGGCGACCACCTTCAAAATCAGCTCTGCTCCAAACGCATCATTGGCGCTGCCAATGGTTGCGCCTGCCGCTTCATAGGCACTGTCGACAACGCTGGCATTAACGCCGGCGCCGCTTTGTACAGTGACCTTATGACCCTGGCTGATCAGCTTCTTGATGGTTTCCGGGGTTGCAGCAACCCGTGTTTCACCGGTCTGGGTTTCGAGAGGAACACCAATGTGCACGTCAAATCTCCTGCGTGATCTTATTGAGTAAACCCATGCACTACGGATGGTGCGGC
Organism: Pseudomonas laurylsulfatiphila; assembly: GCF_002934665.1. Taxonomy (GTDB): domain Bacteria; phylum Pseudomonadota; class Gammaproteobacteria; order Pseudomonadales; family Pseudomonadaceae; genus Aquipseudomonas; species Aquipseudomonas laurylsulfatiphila. Next base: position 770,708 of record NZ_NIRS01000005.1, read on the forward strand.
TGGGGCGGCCGATCAGCACGGTCCCGCCAAATCAGGGCGGGGCGCGGCATTTTGCAGGCGAACTTTGTGCCCTTCAAGGGATTATGACGGGTGACGGAAAATTAACTACAAGTCACCCCGTGACCGAATGTCGCAACCAACCGGCTCGATCCCTTGCAGACCGTGCTTTACAAGGATTTTGGCTGAAACTGAAGAATTTACACATCGGCCGTATGAATGATGCGGCATCGCCTCGAAATAGTGGCGCAAAGCCGCATGATCAGGCGCTTGTGGGACGTTTGTACGACTTCTCGATACAGTTTGCTGCCATGCGACAAATACGTATATCTGTAGGGCTTTGTTTTTGCTGACTACGGGGTCAGGTAACATCGGAAAGCCTTTACTCCTCTAGGCTGTAGCTGTGCGCCTGGTTTACCAGCCAGTCACGAAATGCCCTTAAAGACGCGGATTCGACCTTTCGCTCAGGAATCATCAGGTAATAAGCCTTGATGCTGGACAGTGCTTGCGGGTTGGCGATTACCAGGCGTTTCTCTTTCAACTCCCTTTGAATCAGAAACGGCGGAATCAGGGCAATGCCCATGTCATGCATGGCCGCCTGGGCGAGCATGGAGAATAGCTCGTAGCGGGGGCCTGTCATGTCTCGCGGGACATTCAGGTGTTGGGAATCGAACCACTGGCGCCAGGCATAAGGACGGGTGGTTTGTTGCAGCAGGGGCAAATCGGCAATTTCGCCGGGCGTAAGGCTGGTCTTGTTTGCGAGCAGGTTGGGGCTGCAAACGGGCATCGGATTTTCACCCATCAGCCTGTGGGATTCTGTACCCGACCAATCTGCGTCGCCGAAGTAGATCGCGGCATCGAAATCAGTGTCGGCGAACAGGAATGGACGTGTGCGGTTGGTCAGGTTGACGGTGACTTCCGGGTGCTTCTGCTGGAAGTCCTTGAGTCGTGGCAGCAGCCATTGGGTGCCGAAGGTCGGAACCACGGCCAATTCGATTACGTTGGTGCCCTGCTGGCCCATCACGGACAAGGTGTCGCGCTCAACCGCATCCAGTTGAGTGGCGACCCGACGGCTGTAGGAAAGCCCGGCCTCCGTCAGCTTCACTCCACGCCGCGAACGTCGGAACAGTTCTACGCTAAGGAACTCTTCAAGGCTGGCGATTTGTCGGCAAATCGCCCCCTGGGTCAGCGAAAGTTCCTGGGCGGCCTTGGTGAAGCTTTCATGGCGTGCCGCGGCCTCGAAGCTGATCAGGGCGGTGGTGCTGGGTATCTTCCTGCGCATGTACGTCAACCTCACTAATGCATCGCATAAAGGCTCTTTTGCGACGTTTCGGAGTGAGAAATTAGCACAACAGTATGCGAAATCCTCGTTTGCCGTAGCGCCGATCCAGGCCTAGGATCAGTCCACGTTATTTGACCCGATTCGAGAGGACACACTCATGGGCGGTAAAGCTAGCTTCAACTGGATCGATCCCCTGCTGCTGGATCAACAGCTCACTGAAGAAGAACGCATGATTCGCGACACGGCTGCGCAGTTCGCTCAGCAGAGCCTTGCGCCGCGCATTCTTGAAGCTTTCCGCCATGAGAAGACCGACCCAGCGATCTTCCGCGAAATGGGCGAAGTGGGTCTGTTGGGTGCAACCATCCCCGAGCAATACGGTGGCAGCGGCCTGAACTACGTCAGCTACGGCCTGATCGCCCGTGAAGTCGAGCGTATCGACTCCGGTTATCGCTCGATGATGAGCGTTCAGTCCTCGCTGGTGATGGTGCCGATCAATGAGTTCGGTACCGAAGCGCAGAAGCAGAAGTACCTGCCGAAACTGGCCTCGGGCGAGTGGATCGGCTGCTTCGGCCTGACCGAGCCTAACCACGGTTCCGACCCGGGCGCGATGATCACTCGTGCGCGCAAAGTGGAAGGTGGCTACAGCCTCACCGGCAGCAAGATGTGGATCACCAACAGCCCGATTGCCGACGTGTTCGTGGTCTGGGGCAAGGACGATGCCGGCGACATCCGCGGCTTCGTTCTGGAGAAAGGCTGGAAAGGCCTGAGCGCTCCGGCGATTCACGGCAAGGTTGGCCTGCGGGCATCGATCACCGGTGAAATCGTAATGGACAACGTGTTTGTGCCGGAAGAGAACATCTTCCCGGATGTCCGTGGCCTGAAAGGTCCTTTCACCTGCCTCAACTCGGCACGGTACGGCATCTCCTGGGGCGCACTGGGTGCAGCCGAGTTCTGCTGGCACACCGCTCGCCAGTACACCCTGGATCGTCAACAGTTCGGCCGTCCATTGGCAGCCACTCAGTTGATCCAGAAGAAACTGGCCGACATGCAGACCGAAATCACCATGGCGCTGCAAGGTTGCCTGCGTCTGGGTCGTATGAAGGATGAAGGCACTGCTGCAGTCGAAATCACTTCGATGATGAAGCGCAACTCCTGTGGCAAGTCCCTGGACATCGCGCGCATGGCTCGCGATATGTTGGGTGGCAATGGCATCTCCGATGAGTTCGGCGTTGCTCGCCACCTGGTGAACCTGGAAGTGGTGAATACCTATGAAGGTACGCACGACGTCCATGCGCTGATCCTCGGTCGTGCGCAAACCGGCATCCAGGCGTTCTATTAACAGGAGGACGTCCATGGGCGCGCTATCGCATCTACGGGTACTGGATTTATCGCGGGTGCTGGCCGGGCCTTGGTCCGGACAGATCCTGGCCGACCTCGGCGCTGAAGTGATCAAGGTCGAGCGCCCCGGTAACGGTGATGACACGCGCGCCTGGGGGCCACCGTTCCTTAAAGACGCCTATGGGGAAAACACCAGCGAGGCCGCCTATTACCTGTCGGCCAATCGCAACAAGCAATCGGTCACGATCGACTTCACTCGCCCTGAAGGGCAGAAGCTGGTGCGTGAACTGGCGGCGAAGTCGGACATCCTGATCGAAAACTTCAAGGTTGGTGGTCTGGCAGCCTATGGCCTGGACTATGAATCGCTGAAGGCGATCAATCCGGACCTGATCTATTGCTCGATCACCGGATTTGGCCAGACTGGCCCTTACGCCAAGCGTGCGGGTTATGACTTCATGATCCAGGGGCTGGGCGGTCTCATGAGCCTCACGGGGCGACCTGAAGGCGAAGAAGGTGCGGGGCCGGTGAAGGTTGGCGTGGCGCTGACGGACATCCTGACCGGGCTGTATTCGACTGTCGCGATCCTGGCTGCGCTGGCGCATCGGGATCACGACGGCGGTGGTCAGCATGTCGACATGGCGCTGCTGGACGTGCAGGTGGCCTGTCTGGCCAACCAGGCCATGAACTACCTGACGACAGGCAATGCGCCTAAACGCTTGGGTAATGCTCATCCGAACATTGTGCCCTATCAGGACTTTCCTACGGCGGATGGCGATTTCATCCTTACCGTCGGGAACGACGGGCAGTTCCGCAAGTTCGCGGAAGTGGCCGGACAGCCGCAGTGGGCGGACGATCCGCGTTTTGCCACCAACAAAGTGCGGGTGGCGAACCGCGCGGTGCTGATTCCGCTCATCCGCCAGGCAACGGTGTTCAAGACCACCGCTGAATGGGTGGCGCAGCTGGAGCAGGCGGGCGTGCCATGCGGGCCTATCAATGACCTGGCGCAGATGTTTGCCGATCCTCAGGTCAAGGCACGCGGCTTGGCCATCGAGCTGCCGCATGCGCTGGCGGGAATGGTGCCTCAGGTGGCGAGCCCTATTCGTCTGTCCGAAACCCCGGTGGAGTACCGGTTTGCGCCACCTTTGCTGGGTGAGCATACGCTGGAGGTATTGCATCGGGTCCTGGGGCTGGATGCAGGCTCGGTGTCTGCGCTCAAGGCGTCTGGCGTGCTCTGATGTCTCTCTTCTATATAGGGAAGCGTTTTTGCTTCTCTATATAGGCCTCAAATCAGGCGTTTTAGCGCTTTCTGCAAGTTATTGATAGAAAAGCAAAATCAGTGCTTGACGGCAGATTTCAGATGTCTATAATTCGCCCCACTTCCGGCGCAGTCGAAACGGAAAACTCCTTGGTAAACAAAGAGTTACGCAGTTTTCGGCAGCAGGTTGCTTCAGGTCATCGAAGCACCAAGGAAGTTGAAAAAGAGGTGTTGACAGCAGCGAGTAACGCTGTAGAATTCGCCTCCCGCTGACGAGAGATCGAAAGCGCAAGTGGTTGAAGTTGTTAAGGATTCCTTGAAAACTTCTTAAAAAAAT
>NZ_NIRS01000006.1 GCF_002934665.1 Pseudomonas laurylsulfatiphila
CCGTCGCCGAGGTTTTTCTCGAAGACGGTGAGTTCGCCGCCCTCGACGTTCAAACCACCAATCGTCACCGGATCGTCGTTGTTGTGGATCTGCAGCACCAGGTTGGCGGTGCTGGTATCGCCGTCCGCGTCGGTGATGGTGTAGGTGAAAGTGTCGGTGCCGTCGCCACCGCCGTGCAGGGCTTTGAAATCGGCGTCGCTGGTATTCAGCGTGTAGGTGTAGGTGCCGTTGGCGTTCAGCACCAGGGTGCCGTAGGTGCCGGTGAAGGTGCCGGGGGTGATCGGGCCAGTGCCTTCACCGATGGTTACCCGGTCGGCGCCTTGTACGTCGTTGGTCAGCACGTTGCCGTTGAGCGTCAGTTGGGTTTCCGAAGCAGTGCCATTGCTGTCGTTCACGCCCTTCGGCAGGTCGTCGACGATGTTGACGTCCAGTGAACCGATGGCGGTAGTGCCGTTGTCATCGACGGCGGTCACGGCGAACTGCTCAGGCAAGGTGTTGGCGCCGTTGGCGGTCGGGTGCGCTTCGTTATCGTTGAGGGTGTAGCTGTAACTGACCACGCCGGTCGCGGCGTTGAAGCCGGTGATGGTCAGCGTGCTGCCCAGTGGTGTGGTGATCGATTGCGGGAAGCCCGCCGCCACACCCGCGGTGACCACGGCAATGCCGCCGACGGTCAGGCTGGTGACACCGTCCAGTGCAGTAACGGTGAAGGTGCCGTTCTGGGTCAGCGCGGTGGCATCCGGGGTACTACCGTCGCCGAGGTTTTTCTCGAAGACGGTGAGTTCGCCGCCCTCGACGTTCAAACCACCAATCGTCACCGGATCGTCGTTGTTGTGGATCTGCAGCACCAGGTTGGCGGTGCTGGTATCGCCGTCCGCGTCGGTGATGGTGTAGGTGAAAGTGTCGGTGCCGTCGCCACCGCCGTGCAGGGCTTTGAAATCGGCGTCGCTGGTATTCAGCGTGTAGGTGTAGGTGCCGTTGGCATTCAGCACCAGGGTGCCGTAGGTGCCGGTGAAGGTGCCGGGGGTGATCGGGCCAGTGCCTTCACCAATGGTTACCCGGTCGGCGCCTTGTACGTCGTTGGTCAGCACGTTGCCGTTGAGTGTCAGTTGGGTTTCCGAAGCAGTGCCATTGCTGTCGTTCACGCCCTTCGGCAGGTCGTCGACGATGTTGACGTCCAGTGAACCGATGGCGGTAGTGCCGTTGTCATCGACGGCGGTCACGGCGAACTGCTCAGGCAAGGTGTTGGCGCCGTTGGCGGTCGGGTGCGCTTCGTTATCGTTGAGGGTGTAGCTGTAACTGACCACGCCGGTCGCGGCGTTGAAGCCGGTGATGGTCAGCGTGCTGCCCAGTGGTGTGGTGATCGATTGCGGGAAGCCCGCCGCCACACCCGCGGTGACCACGGCAATGCCGCCGACGGTCAGGCTGGTGACACCGTCCAGTGCAGTAACGGTGAAGGTGCCGTTCTGGGTCAGCGCGGTGGCATCCGGGGTACTACCGTCGCCGAGGTTTTTCTCGAAGACGGTGAGTTCGCCGCCCTCGACGTTCAAGCCGCCAATCGTCACCGGATCGTCGTTGTTGTGGATCTGCAGCACCAGGTTGGCGGTGCTGGTATCGCCGTCCGCGTCGGTGATGGTGTAGGTGAAAGTGTCGGTGCCGTCGCCACCACCGTGCAACGCCTTGAAATCCGCATCGCTGGTATTCAGCGTGTAGGTGTAAGTGCCGTTGGCATTGAGCACCAAAGTACCGTAGGTACCGGTGAAGGTGCCGGGGGTGATCGGGCCAGTGCCTTCACCAATGGTTACCCGGTCGGCGCCTTGTACGTCGTTGGTCAATACGTTGCCGTTGAGGGTCAGCAAGGTTTCCGACGCCGTCGAAGCATTGCTGTCGTTCACGCCTTGTGGCAAGTCGTCGACGATGTTCACGTCGAGACTGCCGGTGGCCGTGGTGCCGTTGTCATCGACCAGGGTCACGGCAAACTGCTCAGGCAATGTGTTGGCGCCGTTGGCGGTCGGATGCGCTTCGTTGTCGTTGAGGGTGTAGCTGTAGCTGACCACGCCAGTCGCCGCGTTGAAGCCGGTGATGGTCAAGGTGCTGCCCAGCGGTGTGGTGATCGATTGCGGGAAGCCGGCCGCCACACCCGCGGTGACCACGGCAATACCGCCGACGGTCAGGCTGGTGACGCCGTCCAGTGCAGTAACGGTGAAGGTGCCGTTCTGGGTCAGCGCGGTGGCATCCGGGGTACTGCCGTCGCCGAGGTTTTTCTCGAAGACGGTCAACTCACCGCCCTCGACGTTCAAACCGCCAATCGTCACCGGATCATCGTTGTTGTGGATCTGCAGCACCAGGTTGGCGGTACTGCTGTCGCCGTCCGCGTCGGTGATGGTGTAGGTGAAAGTGTCGGTGCCGTCGCCACCGCCGTGCAACGCCTTGAAGTCGGCGTCGCTGGTATTCAGCGTGTAGGTGTAAGTGCCGTTGGCATTGAGCACCAAAGTACCGTAGGTACCGGTGAAGGTGCCGGGGGTGATCGGGCCAGTGCCTTCACCAATGGTTACCCGGTCGGCGCCTTGTACGTCGTTGGTCAATACGTTGCCGTTGAGGGTCAGCAAGGTTTCCGACGCCGTCGAAGCATTGCTGTCGTTCACGCCTTGTGGCAAGTCGTCGACGATGTTCACGTCGAGACTGCCGGTGGCCGTGGTGCCGTTGTCATCGACCAGGGTCACGGCAAACTGCTCAGGCAATGTGTTGGCGCCGTTGGCGGTCGGATGCGCTTCGTTGTCATTGAGTGTGTAGCTGTAACTCACCACGCCGGTCGCGGCGTTGAAGCCGGTGATGGTCAGGGTGCTGCCCAGTGGTGTGGTGATCGATTGCGGGAAGCCCGCCGCCACACCCGCGGTGACCACGGCAATGCCGCCGACGGTCAGGCTGGTGATGCCGTCCAGCGCGGTGACGGTGAAGGTGCCGTTCTGAGTCAGCGCCGTGGTATCCGGGGTACTGCCGTCGCCGAGGTTTTTCTCGAAGACGGTCAACTCGCCGCCCCCAATATTCAAACCGCCAATCGTGTCCGGGTCATCGTTGTTGTGGATCTGCAGCACCAGGGTCGCCGTACTGCTGTCGCCATCGGCGTCCGTCAGCGTATAGGTGAAGCTTTCGGTGCCGTCGCCACCGCCGTGCAACGCCTTGAAGTCGGCGTCGCTGGTATTCAGCGTGTAGGTGTAAGTGCCGTTGGCATTGAGCACCAAAGTACCGTAGGTACCGGTGAAGGTGCCGGGGGTGATCGGGCCAGTGCCTTCACCAATGGTTACCCGGTCGGCGCCTTGTACGTCGTTGGTCAGCACGTTGCCGTTCAGCGTCAGCAAGGTTTCCGAGGCGATGCCATTGCTGTCGTCGACCGCTTGGGGCACGTCGTCGGCGATGTTGATATCCAGCGAACCGGTGACGCTATCGCCATTGCTGTCGCCTGCCACCACGGCGAAGTGTTCACTGAGGGTATTGCCCCCCTCACCGCCTGCATGGGTTTCGGCACCGTTGAGGGTGTAGCTGTAACTGACCACGCCCGTGGCCGGGTTATAGCCGGTGACGGTCAGTGTGCTGCCCAGCGGGGTGGTGACCGACTGCGGAAAGCCTGCCGCCACGCCGCCGCTGATCACGTTGATGCCGCCGATGCTGAGGCTGGTCAGCCCGTCGGGTGCATTGACGGTGAAGGTGCCGCTTTGGGTCAGCGCACCAGGGTTGCTCGCCGAGCCGTCGGCCAGGTTGGCCTCATTGACGGTCAGCTCGCCATTCTCCACCGACAGGCCATCAAGGGTGACCGGATTGTTCGGCACCTCAGGCGTCACTGGCGGCACCACAGGGGTATCGGTCGCTACAGCGTTATTGTCCGGATTAGCGTTCAGGCGTTCTTCGGGAAGTTCGGGAATGCCGTTGAAACCGGCAGTGGGGAAACCGATGGTGGGATCGACTCGCCCACCCACTTCTTCGAGCATGACGAAACTATGGCCGCTGCCCTGGATGCCGCCCGGTACACCGCTCGTCGTAGTCGGCCCGGCAGCCGTGGCTTCAGCTGTCTGGGTCGGGTCGTCGCCCGCCGCAATGGCTTTTTGCAGCTGTTCGACATCCGTCAGCTGCGCCTGGCTCGGCGTCACCGCCTCGGACGAGTCCACATGGGGAATCTGATTGGCGAGCAATTGCGGGGTCATCTGCATGCTGCTGCCGCGCCCGAGGGTCAGTTCCTGGCCATTTTGCAGATGCACCGCAACCGCGCCTTCGGCGCCAGTGCTCAGTTGGTCGCCGGCGAACAGTTTGTCCCCCTCGACCAGCGCGCGCCGGGTGCCGTCGCTCGCAACCGCGAACACCTGACCGATGACCTTACTGACGATTCCGATGAGCGTAGCCATGTGCACTTCCTCCGCTGCCAACCGCTGTCGGCATCTTGTTTGTGCGAAGAACGTGCTCATGGCTCAAGCGGGTTGTCTGGCGAATGGTGTTCCGGGTCCCGGTTTACTTGAGTAAGCCGAGGCCCCGGCAACGATCTCGCCCAGCCATTCGCTCACGGCGCTGTTTACGGTTTGGGGAAAACTCCTCTGCAATCAATGGCATCGGATCCCTGTGCGCAACAATGTTGCCTGTGAACGATGCGTAACGATCTTGAATCACTCAAGTGACAAAAAACCGTCACTTTCAGATCGCTAGCGTCCCTCCCCTCCAGCACTTCTCCGCTCTATGTCGATAAGTGGATTGGAACTTTTTTCAAGCCCCCGACGAGCGCCCCAGAGCTCATAAAACAAGGGCTTTCGCATTGAACAATGTGCTGGATTTCGCAGAGCGCATAAGTTTTTTTTGGCATAACCGTTATGAAAAAAATTTCTTAGCTACGCTTCAGAATGTTCTTAGCTCTTTTGTTAAAGTCATGAAACAACTTTACCTATAAATGTCGTCAAATAATTGGCGACTGATAAGCACCATCAGGAATCAGGGAGATGTACATGCGCCTATTAACCCCCCTCTGCAGCGCGGTTCTTTTGGCCATGGCCTGCTCGTCCCAGGCTCAGGCCATGACGCTGACCGAAGCGATCCAGAGCACCATCGCGACGCACCCGGAACTGGCATCGCGGGTGGACAGCCGTCTGTCAGCTGACGAGGACGTGAAGGTCGCCAAAGGGGGCTTTTATCCATCGGTAGATCTGAACGCCGCTTACGGGCGCGGGTACAGCGATAACACCAATACCCGGGCGCTCGGCAATCACCACACCGAAACCCTCAACTACACCCAGTCGGAATTGCGCCTGCGGCAAATGCTTTTTGACGGGTTCAACACTGCCAATGAAGTCGATCGCACCAAAGGCGTGGTCAACTCGCGAGCCTATTACGCTCAGGGTACGGCTCAGGATCTGGCCCTGCGCACCACCGAGGTTTATCTCGAAGTGCTCAAGCGCCGCGAACTGGTGACCCTGGCCAAGAACAACCTGCAAGCGCACTTGCGGGTCAACGACCAGATCGGCCTGCGCACCCAACGTGGCGTGGGTAGCAACGCCGATGCCGACCAGTCCGGCGCTCGCCGGGCACTGGCAGAAAACAACCTCGACACTGCCGAAGTCGATCTGGCTGACGCCGAGTCGAACTTTTACGCCGTTGTCGGGCGTATGCCCGATGAACTGGAGGCCCCGCCGTCGATTCGTGGTGAAGTCCCAACCTCCCTGCCCGAAGCCCAGCAGAGCATGGTGGAAAACAACCCTTACCTGAAATCCGCCCAGGCCGACGTGCAATCGGCCGAAAGCCAGTACGAAGTTGCCAAGTCGCCCTTCTACCCACGCCTTGACGCCGAGGCGGCAGTGGGCGCGAACAACAACGTGCAGGGTGATGAAGGCCACGACAACGAGTGGCGGGTCGGCGTGGTGATGAACTACAACCTGTTCCGCGGCGGCAGCGACAAGGCGCGCCTGGCCTCCGACGCGCACAAGATCAACCAGGCCATGGACATTCGCAACAATGCCCTGCGCCAGCTCAATGAAAATATTCACCTGGCCTGGAACGCCATGGTCAATGCCAAGAAACAAACCCCGACCGCCCGTGAATACGCCGACACCAGCAAGCGCGTACGCATTGCCTATCAGGATCAGTTCGGCCTCGGCCAGCGGACCCTGCTTGACCTGCTCGACAGCGAAAACGAACTCTACAACGCCAACCGTCGCTACACCGAAGTGCGCTACACCGAAGAGTTTTCGATGTACCGCGTGCTGGCGAACATGGGTCAGTTGTTGAGCAAACAACGGGTCGTACTGCCCGCCGACGCGATCGCCCAGAGCGAAGTGAAAAACGAAGCTCGTCTGCCTGAAATGAAATAACGAAGTACCCGTGCAGGAGCGGCCGCAGGCTGTGATCTTTTGAACGTGTTTGCTGAAAAGCAAAGTCAAAAGATCACAGCCTGCGGCAGCTCCTACAATGAGATATGCAGATATCTGTCAGTTGCCGTAGTGCAACGGGAGCAATCAATTTGACCAGCATGGAACCCGGCAACACCGGTGTCGATCCGCGTCTGAGCTTCGATGACCCGCTTCTGGACGGTCTGCTGATCCTCTGCAAACTCCACGGTGCGACGGTCAGTCGCGCCAGCCTCAGTGCCGGGCTCCCCATGGCACACCAACGCCTGAGCCTGGACCTGCTGCCCCGTGCAGCGGCCCGGGCCGGTTTGCAAGCGCGCCTGCTGCGCCGTGACCTCAAGGACATCTCGCCGCTCAACCTGCCCGTGCTGCTGTTGCTCAACAACGGCCGCACGGCCGTCCTGCGTCGTTATGCCGAGGACGGCAAGGTGCTGATCCTGCCCAGCGAAGCCGACGGCGGCGAACAATGGCTCAGCCCTGAAGAGCTGGCCGAACACTACAGTGGCCAGGCGTTGTTTGCCCGCCCGCGCCACGAACTCGAAGACTTGCGCTCGCCGCTGGTGCCTCGGGTCCAGGCGTGGTTCCGCGATACGCTGAAGCTGTCGAAATGGCTGTACAGCGATGCGATCCTGGCGAGTTTCCTGATCAACCTTTTGGGTCTGATGGTGCCGCTGTTCGTGATGCAGACCTACGACCGCGTGGTGCCGAACCAGGCCACTTCGACCTTGTGGGTGCTGGCGATCGGTCTGCTGATCGGCACCGCTTTCGAACTGGTGCTGCGGGTCGTTCGTGCGCACCTGCTGGATACCGCCGGCAAGAAAACCGACGTGATCCTGTCGGCCACCCTGTTCGAGCGCATCACCGGCATGGCGATGAAAGCACGGCCGGCGACCATCGGTGGTTTTGCCCAAAGCATTCATGACTTCCAGGGCCTGCGGGAGTTTCTCACCGCCGTGACCCTCACCAGCCTGATCGACCTGCCCTTCTGCCTGCTGATGCTGCTGGTGATCGGCCTGCTCGGTGGCTGGCTGGTGGTGATTCCGATTCTGGCGTTTCCGATCACCATCATATTCGCCATGGTGATCCAGGTGCGCCTGCGCGACACCGTACAGAAAAGTCTCAGCCTCGGTGCCGAACGCCAGGCGTTGCTGATCGAAACCCTCAGCGGCCTGGAAACCCTCAAGGCCTGCAGCGCCGAAAGCGAACGCCAGCACAAATGGGAAAGTACCCACGGCGCCCTCACCCGCCTCGACAGCCATGCCCGCAACCTCTCGGCCCTGGCCACCAACGGCACGCTGTTCATCCAGCAGATGTCCGGCATGGCGACCATTGTCGCCGGGGTCTACAGCATCATCGCCGGCAACCTCAGTGTCGGTGCCCTGGTGGCCAGCTACATGCTCGGCAGTCGAGTGCTGGCGCCGCTGGGACAGATCGCCGGCCTGATCACCCGCTACCAGCAAGCGCAACTGACCATGAAAAGCACCGACGCGCTGATGGGCCTGCCCCAGGAGCGCGACGCCAAACAACGGCCGCTTGAGCGCACCCAACTGCAAGGCGCGCTGGATGTTGTCGGCGTGACTTTCCACTACAACGGCCAGAACGCTCCCGCCCTGGCCAATGTCAGCTTCAGTGTGAAACCCGGTGAGCGAATCGGCGTGATTGGTCGCAGTGGCTCGGGAAAAAGCACCCTGGCGCGGCTGGTGATGGGTTTCTACGAACCGGAAGAAGGCCAACTATTGCTCGATGGCCTGGACTTGCGACAGCTGGACGTCGCCGACCTGCGCCATCAGATCGGTTACGTCGCTCACGACCTGCCGCTGCTGGCCGGCAGCCTGCGCGATAACCTGACCCTCGGCGCGCGCTACATCAGTGACTCACGCATGCTCGAAGTGGCCGAACTCACCGGCGTCACCGAACTGGCCCGGCAACACCCGCAAGGCTTCGACCGGCCCGTGGGCGAGCGCGGGCAGTTGCTGTCCGGTGGTCAGCGCCAGGCGGTTTTGCTGGCCCGGGCCTTGTTGCTCGACCCGCCGATCCTGCTGCTCGACGAACCGACCAGCGCCATGGACAACAGCAGCGAAGACGTCCTGCGGCAAAAACTCCACGGCTGGGTCCAGGGCAAAACCGTGCTGCTGGTGACTCACCGCACCTCGATGCTGAGCCTGGTGGACAGGCTGGTGGTGCTGGACAACGGACGGATCGTCGCCGACGGGTCGAAAGAAGCAGTCATCGACGCACTGCGCAAGGGCCGTGTCGGCTCTGCGGCTGTTTAGGAGTTGGCCATGTCTGCTGACCTGCCTGTAACAACGAAAGGACGTGGCTACTTCAACAGCTTCGGCAAAAGCGCCGAAGTCGAATTCATGCCGGAAACCGCCGGCGCCTCATTGCAGGACTCGCCGCGCTGGTCGCGGATCACCGTGTGGCTGGCGGCGGCGTTGCTGATCTGCGCGCTGGTCTGGGCCAAATTCGCCGTGTTGCAGGAAGTCACCATGGGCGAAGGCAAGGCAATTCCGTCGAGCAAGGTTCAGGTGATCCAGAACCTCGAGGGCGGCATCGTCACCGAGATCTTTGTGCGCGAAGGGCAGATGGTGAACAAGGGCGACACCTTGCTGCGCCTGGATGACACGCGCTACCTGTCGAACAAGGGTGAAAGCGAAGCCGATCGCTACGCCTTGACCGCGCAGGTCGAACGGCTCTCGGCCGAAGCCGAAGGCCGGCCGTTCAAGCTGTCAGAAGAAGTGATCGCCAAGGCTCCGCAAGTGGCCGAAGACGAGCGCTCGCTGTACGAGCAACGGCAACGTCGACTCGCGAGCGAACAGCGCACACTGTCCGAACAACTTCGGCAAAAAACCCAGGAACTGGCAGAGTTCCGCTCGAAACAGGGTCAATTCAGCTCAAGCCTGGCGTTGTTGCAGCAAGAGATGAACATGTCCACGCCGCTGGTGGGCACCGGCGCCGTGTCGCCGGTGGAAATCCTGCGCCTCAAACGCAGCGCCGTGGAGATTCGCGGCTCATTGAACGCCACCACCCTGGCGATCCCCCGGGCGGAATCGGCGATCAACGAGATCAAAAGCAAGATCGACGAGTCTGAACAGACCTTCCGCTCGGAAGCGGCCAAAGAGCTGAATGAGAAACGCACCGACCTGTCGAAAATCACGGCTTCTAGCATCGCCATCGACGACCGCGTGACTCGCACCACCGTGGTTTCGCCGGTGCACGGCATCATCAAGGTGTTGAAGGTCAACACCATCGGTGGGGTGGTCCAGCCCGGCAGTGACATGGTGGAAATCGTGCCGCTGGAAGACAACCTGCTGATCGAAGCCAAGGTCCGCCCGCAGGACGTTGCATTCCTGCATCCCGGGCAGAAAGCCATGGTCAAGTTCAGTGCCTACGACTACACGATCTACGGCGGCCTGAGCGCCAAGCTGGAGCTGATCGGCGCCGACACCATCACCGACGACAAGGGCAACAGTTTTTATCTGATTCAGGTGCGCACTGACAAAAACCATCTGGGCGGGGATGTGAAACCGCTGCTGATCATCCCGGGGATGGTGGCGACGGTGGACATTATTACCGGGGAGAAAACGGTGCTGGATTACCTGCTTAAACCGGTGTTGAAAGCGCGGACTGAGGCGATGCGGGAGCGGTAGATTCTGGCTGAGATTTTTTGGTGATTGTTCCGCCGCCTTCGCGAGCAGGCTCGCTCCCACATTCGATCGTATTTCTCCTGGAGGAACCCGGTCGAATGTGGGAGCGAGCCTGCTCGCGAAGGGGCCGATCATTTTTCAGAATGATTACGCAGGTAAACCTCCTCCCCCATCGCCGCAATCTGCCCCTCGATCAACACTTCGAACGGCTTCAACAACGGCGCAAACGAAGTCGGTGCTTCAAGGGTTTCCAGCGCCTGCACAATCGCCTCCACTGTCGACAACGCCCCCGGTCCCGGTGCCTTGCGCAGCCGATACCGGGACACACCGCCTTCAGCCAGCGTCACCCTCGGCAACGCCGCCAGCAGCGGATTGAGGTGCAGCATCTTGCGCGCCTTGCGCCAGGTGCCATCCGGGACGACCAGCAACATCGATTCATCTGAGGAGCCATAGGCTTTCATCGGCTGCGCTGCTTCGCCCGGAAACAACAACCGCGCCGTATATCCCGGACGATTCAACAACACCGGCAAATTCTCGAACACCTCACCCACGATCAACTCGGCATTGTTCAAGCCTAACGCCGCCAACCGCGCCGTATTCAGCGCATGGTTCACTTCGCTCGGATGCTGCAAGAGCAGCACCCGGGTGCGGCTGTCGAGGCTCGGGATCAACGGGCACAGGCAGTGAGATTGCGGACGCAGGCAGCGCGGGCACTGGATTCTGGACATCTTCTTCACGCCTGATTCAATTGGGCTTTAAGCAAATCACGGAACGTCTGGATCAGCGGCTCGCGGCTACGGCCCCGGCGCACGATCATCGAGAACGGCGCCTGATAACCAAAGGTCGCCGGCAGCAACACCCGCAAGTCGCCCTTGTCGGCCCAGGCCTGGGCGTAGTGCTCCGGCAGATAGCCGATGTAGGCGCCCGACAGCACCAGAATCAACTGGGCTTCCATACTTTCCACGGTCGCGGCGCTGTGCTTGAAGCCGTGACGCGCCAGCTCGGCCTGACTCCAGTAGCCACGGCCGACCATGCGCTGCTGGGTGATGACCTGCTCGGGAATCCGCCGCTCGTTGAACAGCGGATGCCGCGTGCTGCAATACAACCAGTGTTGCTCACGGTACAGCGGCATATACACCAGACCGCTCATGCGCGTGGAAAACGCACCGATGGCCAGGTCGAGACGGTTGTCCTGCACGCCGAGTTGCAGTTCGTATGGGCTCATCACCGACAGGTGCAAGTGCACGGCCGGGTGTTCCTGGCTGTAGGCGCCGATGGCTTCGGCGAACGGCAGGGCCTTGTCGCTGACCGTGGAGTCGATCACCCCGAGGTTCAAGGTGCCGCGCAGCTCGCCCTTCAGCGCGGCGGCGTACTGTTCGAAGCCTTCGAGTTCGCCCAACAGACGCAGGGTTTCCTGATGGAACAACTCACCCTTGCTGGTCAGGCTGAACCCGCCACGGCCGCGATGGCAGAGCACCAGGCCGAGGGCCGCTTCGAGCTGGCTCATGTAGGTGCTGATGGCCGACGTCGAGAGGTTGAGCTCCTGCTGCGCGTTGGCGAAGCCCTGGTGACGCACCACGCTGACGAAGATGCGCAATAGTTTCAGGTCGGGTAAAGCGTTGGCCATGGATACTCCTGACACCATTTGATTTCCGGCCGCCTCCTGTAGGAGCTGCCGAAGGCTGCGATCTTTTGATCTTGATTTTCGGCGGTTTCATGGTCGCCAAGAATGAAGATCAAAAGATCGCAGCCTTCGGCAGCTCCTACAGGGTTAGCCATCAGCCGTTAAACGAGTGGTGAAGTCTACCGCCGCTCTGGCCATTAGTTTAGAAAAATCTGAACTAAGTATTTGCCCGTAGCGATTCTTCCCGGCCACTACATTTCGCAGAATCGCCCCACAACGGTGCCCGTACCTTCCGTGAACGGCGCAACCCTATAAATAAAACAACGACGATGAGGCCCTACCCGTGGACAAGATTCTTCACCAACCACTGGGCGGCAACGAAATGCCGCGCTTCGGCGGCATCGCCACCATGATGCGACTCCCCCACTTGAAAACCGCTGCCGGCCTGGACGCTGCCTTCGTAGGCGTGCCGCTGGACATCGGTACCTCGCTGCGCCCTGGCACCCGTTTCGGGCCTCGCGAAATCCGCGCTGAATCGGTGATGATTCGCCCATACAACATGGCCACTGGCGCTGCACCGTTCGACTCGCTGTCGGTTGCCGACATCGGCGACATCGCGATCAACACCTTCAACCTGCTGGATGCCGTACGGATCATCGAAGAATCCTACGACAACATCCTCGAACACGATGTGATTCCCCTGACCCTGGGCGGCGACCACACCATCACCCTGCCGATCCTGCGTGCCATCCACAAGAAGCACGGCAAGGTCGGCCTGGTGCACATCGACGCTCACGCTGACGTGAACGATCACATGTTCGGCGAGAAAATCGCCCACGGCACCACGTTCCGTCGCGCCGTTGAAGAAGGCCTGATTGACCCGGACCGCGTGGTGCAGATCGGCCTGCGCGCCCAGGGCTACACCGCTGACGACTTCAACTGGAGCCGCAACCAGGGCTTCCGTGTGGTACAGGCCGAAGAGTGCTGGCACAAATCGCTGGAGCCGTTGATGGCTGAAGTCCGCGAGAAAGTCGGTGGCGGTCCTGTCTACCTGAGCTTCGACATCGACGGTATCGACCCGGCCTGGGCACCAGGCACCGGCACCCCGGAAATCGGCGGTCTGACGACCATTCAGGCGATCGAGATCGTTCGTGGCTGCCAAGGCCTCGACCTGGTCGGTTGCGATCTGGTAGAAGTCTCGCCCGCTTACGACACCACCGGCAACACCTCGCTGCTGGCCGCCAACCTGCTGTACGAAATGCTCTGCGTACTGCCTGGCGTAGTCCACCGCTGAGGATGGTTCATGAACGAACGCGATCAGGTTCTGAAAGCCGCCGCCGATCTGGTGTCCGCTTTTGCCCGTAACGATCGCGAAGCCTACTTCGGCGCTTTCAGCGCCGATGCCAGCTTCGTCTTCTACACCCTCGAAAAGCCCCTGCTGTCGCGCGACGCCTACCAGGCGATGTGGGACAGCTGGCGCGCCGAGGATGGCTTCGAGGTGCTCTCGTGCACCTCGAGCAACGCTTTCGTCAGCCTGCAGGGTGACGTGGCGATTTTCATCCATGACGTAGCCACCGAGCTGCGCATGCAAGGGGAGCAGCACTTTAGCCAGGAGCGCGAGACGATTGTTTTCAAGAAACAAGCGTCTGGCCAAGAACAACAAGGCCTATGGCTGGCCTGCCACGAAAATTTGTCCGCGATGCCGGAAGGGCTGCCACTCCCTTAGCCAACACAGGTGACGCTCACGCACGATGAGCGCGCCTTTATGATCGGAGCTGATCATGAATAACAACAACAAAGACCAAAGCCTTACGCAAATTGAAACCTACGGGGTCGAACAAATCCCTGACAACGAACGCACCGCAGGCCCGACGGACTTGTTCCGGATGATCTTCGGTGGTTCCAACACCTTTGCTACCGCCGTCCTCGGCAGCTTCCCGGTCCTGTTCGGCCTGTCTTTCCAGGCGGGCGTCTGGGCGATTGTGCTGGGCGTGTTGCTGGGTTCGCTGATCCTCGCGCCAATGGGCCTGTTCGGCCCAATCAACGGCACGAACAACGCCGTGTCTTCCGGTGCGCACTTCGGCGTGCACGGGCGGATCGTCGGTTCGTTCCTGTCGCTGTTGACCGCCATCGCCTTCTTCTCGCTCTCGGTGTGGAGTTCGGGTGATGCGCTGATCGGTGGCGCCAAACGCCTGATCGGCCTGCCGGAAACCGACCTGACCCTGGGCCTGGCCTACGGTCTGTTCGCGATCCTGGTGCTGACCGTGTGCATCTATGGCTTCCGCTTCCTGCTGTGGGTCAACAAGATCGCGGTGTGGAGTGCCAGCCTGCTGTTCCTGCTTGGGATCTTCGCCTTCGCAGGTCCGTTCGATGCGAACTACGCCGGTAGCGTCAACATGGGCCAACCCGGTTTCTGGGCCGCCTTCATCGGTGCGGCACTGGTGGCCATGAGCAACCCGATTTCCTTCGGTGCGTTCCTCGGCGACTGGTCGCGCTACATTCCGCGTGACACCTCCAAGCGCCGCATCATGGCGGCGGTGGTGATTTCGCAGATCGCAACGTTCATCCCGTTCCTGTTCGGCCTGACCACCGCCACCATCGTGGCGATCAAGGCACCGGACTACATCGCGGCCAACAACTATGTCGGCGGCCTGCTGGCAGTCTCGCCGAGCTGGTTCTTCCTGCCGGTGTGCCTGATCGCGGTGATCGGCGGCATGTCCACCGGCACCACTTCGCTGTACGGCACCGGCCTGGACATGTCCAGCGTATTCCCACGGGTACTGTCGCGGGTCAAGGCCACGCTGCTGATCGGTGTGATGTCGATTGCCTTCATCTTCATCGGGCGCTTCGCGGCCAACCTGGTGCAGAGCGTGTCGACCTTCGCCGTGCTGATCATCACCTGCACCACCCCCTGGATGGTGATCATGATCATCGGCCTGCTGGTGCGCCGCGGCTTCTACTGCCCGGATGACCTGCAAGTGTTCACCCGCGGCGAGAAAGGTGGCCGTTACTGGTTCACCCACGGCTGGAACTGGCGTGGCCTGGGTGCCTGGATCCCGAGCGCGGCCGTCGGCCTGTGCTTCGTGAACCTGCCGGGTCAGTTCGTCGGTCCGCTGGGCGAAATGGCCGGTGGCATCGACATCAGCCTGCCTGTGACCCTGGGCCTGGCCTCGCTGGTGTACCTGGCGCTGCTGAGCCTGTTCCCGGAATCGCGCGAAGTGTTCGGCCCGAATGATGTTCGTAGCCGTGGTGCCAGCGCCGTTGCAAAACCTGAAATACGTCAGCCCGCCTGACACAGATCCACTTGTGGGAGCGAGCCTGCTCGCGAAGACGGCGGCACATTCAACATCGATGTGACTGACCGAACGCCTTCGCGAGCAGGCTCGCTCCCACAGAAAGCAGCCCCACAGAAACGCCTTTGTTTCACATAAAAAAGACAATCGGAGACACGCCATAATGGCTTTGGATTTATTCGTTGTACTCATCTACGCTGCCGCGATGCTGCTGCTCGGCTATTACGGCATGCGCAAGGCCAAGACCAACGAAGACTTTTTGGTCGCCGGTCGTAACCTCGGCCCAAGCCTTTACATGGGCACCATGGCTGCCACCGTTCTGGGCGGCGCGTCCACCGTGGGCACCGTGCGTCTGGGCTACGTGCATGGCATCTCCGGCTTCTGGCTGTGTGCCGCGCTGGGTTGCGGGATCGTGGCGCTGAACCTGTTCCTCGCCAAACCGCTGCTGAAACTGAAGATCTACACCGTTACCCAGGTGCTGGAAAAACGCTACAACCCGATGGCCCGCTCCGCGAGCGCGGTGATCATGCTGGCCTACGCGCTGATGATCGGCGTGACCTCGATCCTGGCGATCGGCACCGTTCTGCAAGTGTTGTTCGGCCTGCCGTTCTGGATCTCGGTACTGCTTGGCGGTGGCGTCGTGGTGATCTACTCGGCCATTGGCGGCATGTGGTCCCTGACCCTGACCGATATCGTCCAGTTCGTGATCAAGACTGTGGGCCTGATGTTCATCCTGCTGCCAATCTGCATGTACCGCGTCGGCGGCTGGGATGAGCTGGTAATGAAACTGCCGGCGGCGAGCTTCAGCTTCACCACCATCGGCTGGGACACCATCATCACCTACTTCATGATCTACTTCTTCGGCATCCTGATCGGTCAGGACATCTGGCAACGGGTGTTCACCCTCAAGACCGCCAAAGTGGCTCAGGTTGCCGGTACCGCTGCCGGTATCTACTGCATTCTCTACGGTCTGGCCTGCGCCCTGATCGGCATGGCTGCACACGTACTGATCCCGGATCTGGACAACGTCAACAACGCCTTCGCCGCCATCGTAAAACTGTCCCTGCCGGACGGTATCCGTGGCCTGGTGATCGCTGCCGCACTGGCCGCCATGATGTCCACCGCCAGCGCCGGCCTGCTGGCCGCTGCCACCACCCTGACCGAAGACCTGCTGCCGAAACTGCGTGGCGGCAAACAGTCGAGCCTGGGCCTCAACCGTCTGGTCACCATGCTGACCGGTATTGTGGTGCTGGGTATCGCCCTGGTGGTGAACGACGTGATCAGCGCCTTGACCCTGGCCTACAACCTGTTGGTAGGCGGCATGCTGATCCCGCTGATGGGCGCGATCTTCTGGAAACGCGCCACCACCGCCGGCGCCATCGCCAGCATGGGTATGGGCTTCGCCACCGCGCTGCTGTTCATGTTCAAGGACGGTCTGGATGCCAACACCCCGATTTACTACAGCCTCGGTGTAGGCCTGGTGAGCTTCGTGCTGGTCAGCCTGTTGTCCCGTCGCCCGGCTGTGGTGGCGAGCGCCGCCTAAGCTGAAACATAACGACTCGATGCTTTCTTCGACGGGTGTGGCGTCGGTTGCCACACTCGTTTTTTTTCGTCTGAAGGAAACTGCTTATGAAGATCGTCAGCCGCGATCAGTGGTTCGAAGTCAAACATCTCAGCGACGGCATCCGCTTGATTCACGAGCCGTACATCCGGCCTTTCTACCGCTGCAACCTCTGGCACATCCAGGGTCGTGACAAGGACCTGCTGCTGGACAGCGGCTCGGGCCTGGTCAGCCTGCGCGAGCAACTGCCATGGATCACCGAGCGGCCGCTGGTGGCCGTGGCCAGCCACTGCCATTTCGATCACATCGCCGGTCATCACGAATTCGCCGAGCGCCTGGTGCATCCGGCCGAGGCGGACATTCTGGCCGCGCCGGATGGCGACAACGACTTGAGCAAAGCCTTTGTCGGCGACGACATGTTCGAGGCGCACCCCGATTGCCCGCTGTGCTACGCCGAGTACCGGGTCAAGGCCGCGCCGGCCACGGGGTTTATCGAAGATGGAGATGTACTGGACCTGGGCAACCGCGTGTTGCAGGTCGTGCACACACCGGGGCACTCACCGGGTGGCATCTGCCTGTACGAAGCCGCCACAGAGACCTTGTTCAGCGGCGACATCATCTACGACGGGCCGCTGATCGAAGACGCCTACCATTCCAACCTCGAGGACTACGCACGCAGCCTGCAACGCCTGCATGCGCTGCCGATCCGCACGGTGCATGGCGGGCATTTCGGCAGTTTTTCCGGAGAGCATTTGCGCCGCATGATTGACGAATGGCAACGCTCACACGGCTAAAGCCTGCTGTACTCAACGGCAGGAACTGCATCGGCAGGGAGAACTGCACCCACCTCCTCGAAGAACGATCATGAAAGAAGCCGCCCTTCGTGCTGTCGTACATCGCTACATCAGCCGCCTGCTGGAAGGCCGGGATGACTTCGACGACAACGCCAGCCTGGCGCAGTTGGGATTGGACAAAAAAGATATCGAAGATCTGATCTTCCATCTGGAAGATGAACTGGGTGTCACGGCGTTTACCGTGGAAGAAGACCGGATGCTCAAGACCGCCAGGACAGCGAATGATTTGAGCCGGTTCTTGCTGGAGATCGGGCGGCATTGAGGCTGAGTTGCGAGCATTGCACTTTGTGGCGAGGGAGCTTGCTCCCGCCGACCGATCCGCGTCCGGGCGCAGCAGTCGAAAAACTGTAATCAAGTGATGATGCCTGATGCAGCTCAGTGGTATTTGGGGCCGCTTCGCAGCCCAGCGGGAGCAAGCTCCCTCGCCACAGTAAGCCCCCTTGCCACAGAAAGCCCTTCATCAGTCAGGTAGCAGCAGCCATTACCGGCGTCGTTGCTGGCGCCGACGTTGCTCGTCGTCAGTACGAACAGGCACGGGTTGCAGAGGCGGTTCGATCAAGCCGAGCGCCACGCCCAGGTCATGCAGCCAGTTTTGGATTTTCTCTTTCATGGTGCCCCCTTCAGGGTAGTGCCGAGCGGCCAAAATTCTGTAGCCCCTTCGCACTGATAATAGTCCGAAGTCCTACGCAATGCTCGTGCAAAGTCGCAATGATCTGTTACTGAATCCATCACAATCAGCCGGCGTTCAGGCAATTTCCCGCGCCTGCACCGGTGTCGACGGAAAAACCGCCTGTTGCTGCTCGATCCAGGCATTCAGGTTGGCCCCGACCATGCCCTTGCGCCACATCAGCCAGGTGGTCGCGCTGGCAAACGGTTCGGCCAACGGGTGCACGGCCACACTCTCGCGGCCCGGCAGGCTGGCGAGCATCGATTCCGACATCAGCGCCACACCGGAACCGGCAATCACACACGCAAGCATTCCCGGATAGGACTCGATCTCCATCGCCCGGCCCATCGCCGCATGGTCATGGGCGAACCAGGCCTCCAGGCGCATGCGGTAGGAGCAGCCCTGGCGAAAGGTGAACACCGCCCGACCTTCCACATCCAGCGCGTTGCGCACGGGCGGATGATCGGCCTCGCTGATCAGCACCAGACGCTCGTCGCACAAGGGCACACCGTCGAGCCCGGCCAGTTCCATAGGCCCATCCACCAGCGCCGCATCGAGTCGACCGGTGAGCAGGCCTTCGAGCAATTCACCGCTGGGACCGGATTGCACTTGCAGGTTCACCGCCGGATACAAGCGGTGATAGCGCGCCAATAGCCCCGGAAGGTGAATAGCGGCCGTGCTGTACATGGTGCCGAGCACGAAGTCGCCCGCCGGCTG
The DNA here is from genome assembly GCF_002934665.1 of Pseudomonas laurylsulfatiphila. Classification (GTDB taxonomy): domain Bacteria; phylum Pseudomonadota; class Gammaproteobacteria; order Pseudomonadales; family Pseudomonadaceae; genus Aquipseudomonas; species Aquipseudomonas laurylsulfatiphila. Next base: position 18,741 of record NZ_NIRS01000006.1, read on the forward strand.
CCCGCCCTGCACGGCCGCGCTGGCTTCGTCGCGCAGCGCAAACAGCTTGGCGGTGTAGTCCAGCAGGACTTTTCCCGCAGGCGACAGCTGCAAGCGCTGACGCTCGCGCAGGAACAGTTCTACACCCAGTTGCTCTTCCAGCTGTTTGAGCCGGGTCGACAGGTTCGACGGCACTCGATGCAGCCGTTCGGCGGCCCGGGTGATGGACCCTTCCTCTGCCACCGCCTGGAAGATGCGCAATTGGCTGAACTCCACGATATTCTCCAAAAAAGAACAAGTTACTCACTATTATTCATTTTTAAAGAAAGTCAATCAGCCCTAGCCTGACGGTCATCGATCCTCTGAACGGTATCCAGACCATGTCGCCCCTGATTCGCTTATCCGCCAGTTTCGTTGCCCTGATGATGGCCATGGGCATCGGCCGTTTTGCCCTGACGCCGCAACTGCCACATCTGCTCAGCGAAGGTCAGATCGACCTGACCGCCGCCGGGCTGATTGCCGCCGCCAACTACCTCGGTTATTTCATCGGCGCGGTGGACGCCATGTTTTCCCGGCGTCCCGCGCAAGTGCGCCGGCGCTTGCTGGGCGGGTTGTGGCTCTGCGTGGTGCTGACCCTGGCGTCGTTCTGGGCCAACGGGTTCTGGTCGCACCTGCTGCTGCGCTTCGGCACCGGTGTGGCCAGCGCCTGGGTGTTGGTGATGATCACCGCACTGAGCCAGCCGCTCGCGGCGGCGGCCGGTCGTCCCCGGCTCGGCGCTCTGGTCTTCGCCGGACCGGGCCTGGGGATTTTTCTCACAGGTTTGTTGGCCCTGGGCTCAAATCTGCTGGGCCAGACTTCCGCCACCTTGTGGCTGGTGTACGCCGCTGCAGGGCTGGCGATGCTGCTGGGAATTCTGCCGTTCCTGCCGCAAGCGAGCGCAACCGCGACCGCTGCGCCCGGCGCAAGCGCACCGGGCACTCAAGGCATCGCTCGCCTGGGCTTGATCTACGGCTTGTACGGGTTGGGCTACATCATCCCGGCGACCTTCCTGTCGCAAATGGCCAATGCGCAATTCCAGGGTCAATGGCAGGCCGACCTGTTCTGGCCGTGCTTCGGACTTGCGGCGGCTACGGGTGTGTTGCTGGTGAGTCTGCGTCGCCATAAAGCGGGCGCAACGCGGCGCTGGTTGATGGCAACGTTATGGCTGCAAGCTGCGGGCGTGTTTGCCTGCCTGCTGGCCAACGGTCCGGGGCTGGCATTGGGTGTGATCCTGTGTGGCACGCCGTTCCTGGCCTGCATGCAACTGGTGATCCAGCGTTCCCGGGAACTGGCTCCCCATGCCACCCAACGCAATGCCGGCCTGCTGACGGCCTGTTTTGCCGTGGGTCAGCTCAGCGGGCCATTGCTGGCGGCGCTCAGCAGTCATTTCAGTGGCGGCTTGCAGCCGGCACTAGTGGTCGCTGGCTGCGGCTTGCTGATCGCCGGCGGTCTGTTGCTCGCACCGGTCAGTGCTGCCCCAGAGCCTTGCGCAAACGACGGCGCAGCCACTGCTCAGCGCTGACAAAGGTGATGCCCGCCAACACCAGCACGGCGCCGAGGATGAAGTTCAGGCTCAGGTGCTCGCCCAACAGCACGACACCAAAGGTGACGCCAAACAACGGCGTCATGAACGAAAACACCGCGAGGTTCGCCGCCAGGTAACGGCGCAACAGCCAGAACCAGACCAGGTAACTGAAGAACGACACGACCACGCCCTGAAACAGCACACTGGTGACCGCCACGGTGGTCAGGCTGACATGGGTGATCTGGCCGCTGAGCAGCGCGATCAACAGCAAACCGAAGAAACCGACAATCAATTGATAGAACAGCGTCAGGGTCACCGGCGCTTCCGACAGACGCGAGGCGCGCACCACTACCGTGGTCGCGCCCCAGGCGGCCCCCGCCAGCACCCCCAAGGCATCGCCCATCAACATGCGGTAATCAAGGTTGTCCCAGGACACCCCGCCGGCAAACGCGATGGCAATCCCGATAAAGGCCAGGACAATCCCCAGCCATTGCAGGGGTCGCAAACGCTCACTGGGCAATAACCAGTGCACACCCAATGCCGTGAAGATCGGCGCGGTGTAGAGGAACACCGACATGTGCGCCGCCGTGGTCAGTTGCAGGCCTTCGGAAATGAAGAAGAACTCCAGGCCGAACAAGGCACCGGCCAGCAGACCGCCGCGCCAGGTCGTACTCACCTGGTTCCAGCCGCCCTTCCAGCAGATCAGCAGCCCGACCAGCAACGCCGACATGCCGGAACGCCCGGCCGCCTGCATCACCGGCGCAATATCAGCCGCCGCCCACTTGATCATCACCTGCTGAACGCCCCAGATCAGGCACAACCCGACCATCACTTGCAGGGCAAACCCGTCGGTACTGCGCCGGGTGGCGCTCACCGGAACACCTCGAAGACACAATCCATGGCAAAGACTCGGCAGTAAAAGCAAAACCCCGGCTGTCGATTATCAACCAGAGGGCCGGTAATAACCCTGTAGGAGCTGCCGAAGGCTGCGATCTTTTGATCCTTAAAATCAAGATCGCAGCCTTCGGCAGCTCCTACAGGGGCAGAGTGGGATCAACTCAGATCAATGCGATCGGCATGAATGACAATCTGGCCATTCTTGTACAGCGCGCCAATGGCCTTCTTGAAGTTGCCCTTGCTGACACCGAACAGACTGCTGATCAACGCCGGATCGCTCTTGTCGCTCACGGCCAGGGTGCCGTTGTTTTCACGCAACTTGGCGAGGATCTTCGAGTTCAGGCTGGTGGCCGCTTCCTGGCCGACCGGCTGCAGGCTCAGGCTGATCTTGCCGTCGGCGCGAACTTCCTTGATGAAACCCTTTTCTTCTTTACCGGCGCGCATGAACTTGAAGATTTCGTTCTTGTGGATCAGGCCCCAATGCTTGTTGTTGATAATGGCCTTGAAACCCATGTCCGTGGCTTCGGCCACCAGCAAGTCCACTTCCTGGCCAGCCGTGTAGTTGGCCGGGGTCTTGTCCAGGTAGCGGTCCAGGCGCGCGGTCGCGGTGATGCGGCGGGTATGCTTGTCGAGGTAGACGTGTACCACCACATACTCGCCCGCCGTCATCTGACGCTTCTCTTCGGAGAACGGCAGCAACAGGTCCTTGGGCAAGCCCCAGTCCAGGAATACGCCGATGCTGTTGACTTCAACAACTTTCAAACTGGCGAATTCACCCACTTGAACTTTTGGTTTTTCAGTAGTGGCGATGAGTTTGTCATCGCTGTCCAGATATATAAAAACGTTGAGCCAGTCTTCATCTTCGCTAGGAATATCTTTTGGAATATAACGATTGGGCAGAAGGATTTCGCCATCCGCGCCACCGTCCAGATATAAACCGAAGTTAGTGTGTTTAACCACTTGCAAACTGTTGTAACGCCCGACTAAAGCCATGTCCAATACCCTCATTGCGTGGGCGGCATTCTACCCGGTTTTAAGCGCCGCGTTCGGCCCCCGGCCCGGTGGCGCGAGAAAATCCTTTGAAGGCCTTGATTTTCACGGGCTTTCATCGCATGCCTGGCCGCTCGTCAGACCGATCCGGGCATTTACGCCATGCCCAGACAAGCGTAACTCGGCATTTTTCAAGGCATGTTCTTATTTAAAACAGCGGCTTAGACGTATATTTCGAATATTGTCCGAGGACTGATTACCCCGACCTCACGATTATTGCGAGGGGATATTTGCCAAGCAATTATCAGGTAATTCCTGTACGATGCCTGGCCAAGTTAATTTTCTACAGGTTAATGGCCGCCATGCGCGTAAAAGCATCCACCAGCAAAGCAAAGCCAGCTCCAGCCGTTGAAACCAGCGAGTCGATCAACAGCCAGATCGCAGCGTTTCTCAAATCCGGCGGTGAAATCCAGCAAATTGCCAAAGGCGTCAGCGGCCAGACGTTCGGCCCGTCCAAGCAGATCACCCTGGGCAAAAAGTAACCCCCTCGCGTCACCTGGTCCCAAAGCGCTTTGAGTCTCGAAGCGCTTGGACTGGAACCCTCGTCACTACCTCCGCCCCCTTAAAATCCATCGAAATCGACGAACGGCCTTCGCTGCCGATCATTCGCCGGTATCCTTGCACGCGTCTGGATCAAGCGTTTCAGCGGGCTCGCCAGCCTGCCCTCGCTGTTCATGGAGTGACGCATGTTCAAATCTTCCTGTTTATCGGCATTGCTCGGCGGTCTGTTGGTTTGCTCCGCAGCACACGCACAAATCTTTCAGCGTGAACTGGGTGGCTTCGACCTCAAGCTCGGCACCACCCCCACCCGCAGCATGGCCCAGGGCCTGGTCAAACCTTCGGCCGTTGGCTCGTTCCACGGAGGCCTGGACCTGAGCCACGACAGCGGTTTCTATGTGGGCCAATGGTCGCCCAGCATGGGCATCAGCCCGGGGAAAAACCTCGAGATCGACTCCTACGCGGGCTTTAAACAACCCTTCGACCAAACCCTCGGCTACGAAGTGGGCCTGATCCGCTACAGCTACCCCGAAGTCACCACCCCTGATAGCCAGGAACTGTTCGGCGGCCTGACCTTGCTCGGCAGCCGTTTCGGCATCGCCTTCAGCAATGACCCGGACAAACAGAACAACACGCTGTTCGCTGACTTGAGCGGCAATCAACCGTTCGGTGTCGGCATCAGCCTGAAATACACCACCCACCAATTCAATACGCCAGTGGCGGTGGATGGCGGGTATGTGGGCAGCTTTACCGATTGGTCGCTGAAATTGTCCCGCCCGTTCATGAGCATCGACCTCGACCTGATCTACAGTGACTCCAGCCTGAGCGGCAGCGGTTGCTCGGCCTATGCCGGGCACAACAGCCAATGCGACGGGCTGGTGACGCTCAAGGCCGAACACGCATTCTATTGATCGGCTGAACTGCCGGGCCCCTCATGGGTTCACAAGAGAATCAGACCCCGAAGACTGGCTTTCGCAAGGATTCGCCCATGTCCCGCTGGTTCAAACATATCGCCGTTGTGTTGACCGTTGCCCTCGCCCTCGGCGCGTGCAGCCGCGTGGGCCTGGCCTACCGCAATCTCGATGTGATCATCCCGTGGACGCTCAGCGACTACCTGGACATGAACGGCGAGCAGAAAAGCTGGCTGGACGAACGCCTGAAGGAACACCTGAGCTGGCACTGCACCACCCAACTGCCCGGCTACCTCGACTGGCTGGACCGCTTGCAAACCATGATCGCGACCAACCAGGTCACCGATGCCGCCTTGCAGGCCCGCGCCCACGAAGCCGAACAGGCGATCACCGAAACCGCGCGGGAAATCACCCCGTCGGCCATCGAGTTGCTGCAAGGGCTGGATGACAAGCAAGTCGCCGATATGAATGAAGCCTTCGCCAAGGACCGGCGCAAGCGCCAGGAGGAATACCTCAAGCCCACCCTCGACCAGCAGATCAAGGAGCGCAGCGCGCGAATGGAGAAACGCCTGAACGACTGGCTCGGCCCACTGAGCAACACCCAGCACCAGCGGGTCATCACATGGTCCAGCGCCTTGGGTGATCAGAATACGCAATGGCTGGCCAATCGTGTCCATTGGCAGAAACAGTTCAGCGCGGCCGTTGCGCAACGCAACAGTCCGCAATTCCCACAAAGAATCGAGACACTTCTGATCAATCGCGAGAGCTTGTGGACACCCGCCTATCGTCAGGCCTTTGCCAACACCGAGGCCCAGGCACGTTCGCTGTTCGTGGATCTCATGGCTGCCAGCACACCGAGCCAGCGTGAGCGATTACTGAAGAAAATCGAGGGTGTGAGAAAGGACTTCAGTGATCTGAAGTGCCTGAAAGCGGCGAAACAAGGCTAAGCACAAAACAATCCCATGTGGGAGCGAGCCTGCTCGCGATAACGGTCTCGCATTCAAAACCAATCTTGAATGTGATGGCCTCATCGCGAGCAAGCTCGCTCCCACAGGGTATACGCGTACATCAGGCAATCTGCGCCTTCGACGCCACCTGATCAAACGTCATCTCATCCAGCGCATCTTCCTGCTCATCGAGCACCTGCCGCGGGTGATCATTACCGGGAATACTGCTGTCGAGCAGGCTCAATAAACGCGAACCCCGCGCCGTCAGAATGTAATTGGCACCCGTACCACCTTCGTCCTCCGGTCGCGGCTCGATATAGCCACGCGCCAGCAGTAGTTTTTCGTAATCGCCAGCCACCGTTTTCAAGTGATCAAGATTTTCAATCGACTCGCCTTCCGCAGCCTTCTGCGCCGCATGCTGTTCGGCGTAAGGCCGCGGCGTGAAGTTGTGGCCCGCGCTGTTTTGCGCTTCATGCAGCAAGCGCTCAATCAAGTCCCAGTTGTAAGTCGTCATCCTGATTCAACCTCCGGTGTCCGTTCGATGGATGCCCGTGCAGTTGAACGGGCCTTACAGGTTGTGACCGGTACGCCCGACAGCCGTTCAGACGGCCTTTCGCTGGCGACCGACCGGCGGTATGTCGAAACCCACCCAAGCCAAACGACTAGGCTGTGTACGTCACCTCCCAGCCCCACGCAGGAGAAAACAACATGAACATCCAGAATCACCCCGTCGTGTCGCGGGAAGAATGGCTCGCCGCCCGCAAACAACACCTGATCCACGAGAAAGCCTTCACCCGGGAACGGGACAAACTCAGCGCCGAACGCCGCGCCCTGCCCTGGGTGAAAATCGACAAGGACTACCATTTCCAGGGGCCCAATGGCGAACTGAAACTGGCTGACCTGTTCGGCGGCCGCAGTCAGTTGGTCATCTACCACTTCATGTTCGCCGAGGGCTGGGACGAGGGCTGCCCCGGTTGCTCGTACCTCAGCGATCACATCGACGGCGCCAACCAGCACCTGGCCCACCACGACATTGCCGTGGTGGCGGTTTCCCACGCACCCTTCGCTGAATTCCAGGCGTTCAAGCGGCGCATGGGCTGGAAGTTCGACTGGGTGTCGTCGGCAGGATGCGACTTCAACTACGACTTTGGCGTCTGTGCCCGGGCCGAAGAGGTCGCCGCAGGAAAGGCTACGTACAACTACGAAAAAACCGACGGCGCCGAGGAAGAACTCCCCGGACTCAGCGTGTTTTATCGCAATGAAGCCGGTGAAATATTCCACACCTACTCCACCTATGCCCGGGGGCTGGACATGCTGGTCGGCGCCTACAACTACCTCGACCTGACGCCCAAGGGCCGCAACGAGGAGGAGATCATGGAGTGGGTGCGCCATCATGACAAATATGAGGAACAGGCGAAGTCGAGTTGCTGCCATGGTGGTTAGCCCCAGGCACCGAGGCGCGGCCTTCGCGGGCAAGCCCGCTCCCACAGTTTTCCGTGTTGTTCACAAAGTCTGTGGGAGCGGGCTTGCCCGCGAAGAGGCCCTGACAACCAACGCAAATATCACAGACTGAACTTTCCCCAGGGGCCAGCGCTCAACCGGATAACCCGCCTTGACCGAAGCTGAGGCCCTTGCCCATGAAACCACTGCTGAAGAAGCTCACTCTCGCCGCTGCCCTCGCTTGTGCCCTGCCCGCCTGGGCCTGTACTCCGGAGGAAGCCACCGCCAAACGCGAACAACTGGCCCAGGAAGTGGCCAAGCTCACTGAGCAGAACCCGACCAAGGCCAAAGAGATCAATGACGAGTTGCAAAAAATGGATCTGGGCACTGCCTCCAAAGACTTGCCGGACAAGTGCCAGTTGATCGACCAGCGCTTGAAGGAGCTGGGCTCTGCCGAGAAAAAAACCGAAGGCTGATAAACGCCAGGTATAAAAAAACCCGGACACTGTCCGGGTTTTTCCTGGGTCGCTTACAGTGACTTACTCAGCCGCTGGCGCTTCCGGCTTGCGGCGCTTGAGCGGCGCCATGCCGTCCTTACTGACCAGGGAATCGCTCTTCGGCCGGTTGGCGCTCTTGCGCTTGGTCGGGGTCTTGGCGGCAGTTTTCTTCTTGTCGCCCTTGGCGTCGGTCTTTTTCTTCTTCACGCCGACAGCCTTGCCCGAGGCCTTGACCTTCTTCGGTCCGCCGTAGGTGCCTTTGACTTCCTTGATGGTGCGGCGCTCGAAGCTCTGCTTGAGGTAGCGCTCGATGCTCGACATCAGGTTCCAGTCGCCGTGGCAGATCAGCGAGATGGCCAGGCCATCGTTACCGGCGCGGCCGGTACGACCGATACGGTGCACGTACTCGTCGCCACTGCGCGGCATGTCGAAGTTGATCACCAGATCCAGGCCGTCCACGTCCAGGCCACGAGCGGCGACGTCGGTGGCCACGAGGATTTTCACGCCGCCCTGCTTCAGGCGGTCGATCGCCAGTTTGCGATCCTTCTGGTCTTTCTCGCCGTGCAGCACGAACGCTTTGTATTCCTGCGCCACCAGGCGGCCGTAGATACGGTCGGCCATGGCCCGGGTGTTGGTGAAGACGATAGCCTTCTGGTACGTCTCGTTGGCCAACAGCCAGTTGACGATCTGTTCTTTGTGCTGATTGTGGTCAGCGGTAATGATTTGCTGGCGGGTGGTGTCGTTCAGCTGGCTGACCGCATTGAGCTGCAGGTGCTCCGGGTTGTTCAGGACCTTGGCGATCATCTCGCGCAAGCCCGAACCACCGGTGGTGGCGGAGAACAGCATGGTCTGCTGACGGTTGGTGCATTCGTCCACCAGACGCTGCACGTCTTCGGCAAAGCCCATGTCGAGCATGCGGTCGGCTTCGTCGAGCACCAGGACTTCAACTTCTTTCAAATCGAGGTTGCCGGCGTTCAGTTGCTCGATCATCCGGCCCGGCGTACCGATCAGGATGTCCGGCACCTTGCGCAGCATCGCGGCCTGGACCTTGAAGTCTTCGCCGCCGGTGATCAGGCCGGACTTGATGAAGGTGAACTGCGAGAAGCGTTCAACTTCCTTCAGCGTCTGCTGGGCCAGTTCGCGGGTCGGCAGCAGGATCAGGGTCTTGATGCTGACACGGATTTTCGCCGGGCCGATCAGACGGTTGAGGATCGGCAAAACGAATGCAGCGGTTTTGCCGCTACCGGTTTGCGCCGTCACCCGCAGGTCACGCCCCTGGAGCGCGAGCGGAATGGCCGCGGCTTGCACAGGCGTTGGCTCGACAAATTTCAGCTCGGCCACGGCTTTGAGCAGGCGTTCGTGCAGGGCGAATTGGGAAAACACGGGTGCTACCTCGAAGAAATGCAAAAAAACAGCTGCATAGGGTAACGGTTTCGAGCGCTCAGGCCGAGTTTCTTTGTGCAAATGGCGGTAAACAGTTGGTTTTTTGTTGCCTTGTTTTTCCCAAAACGCAATACAAAGCGTCTTAAATGCTCTAATCGCCCCTCGCGCCCTACAGAAGAATCGTTTTTAACCATGGATATCAAACAGCTCTGGATCAACGTCCTGGACCTTTGGGGAGCCCTCGACCAGCACCCGCTCGTACATTCCAGCCTGGCGCTGCTGCTGTTGCTGGCCATTGCGCTGTTCCTCGGACGGGTGGCGCGCTACCTCATACTGCACGCAACAAAAATGCTCGGTCGCCAGCCGGCCTTGCACTGGATCAATGATTTTCTGCAGAACAAGGTGTTCCATCGCCTGGCGCAGATCACGCCTTCGCTGGTGATCCAGTTCGGTCTCAATCTGGTGCCGAACCTGAGCAAGACCAGTCTGAATTTCCTCGGCAACGTCGCGCTGTCCTTCACCTTCCTGTTTCTGCTGCTGGCGGTCAGCGCCCTGCTCAATGCCCTGCTGGACATCTACGCCCGCACCGAGCACGCCCGTACCCGCTCGATCAAGGGCTATGTGCAACTGGCGAAAATGGTGTTGTACGTGTTTGGCGCGATCATCATCGTCGCGACCTTGATCGACCGCTCACCGCTGTTGTTGCTCTCGGGCCTGGGCGCCATGTCGGCGGTGATTCTGTTGGTCTACAAGGACACGCTGCTGTCGTTCGTCGCCAGCGTGCAATTGACCAGTAACGACATGCTGCGGGTCGGTGACTGGATCGAAATGCCCCAGGTGGGCGCCGACGGCGATGTGGTGGACATCACCTTGCACACGGTCAAGGTGCAGAACTTCGACAAGACCATCGTCTCGATTCCAACCTGGCGCCTGATGTCCGAATCGTTCAAGAACTGGCGCGGCATGCAGGCTTCCGGTGGCCGCCGGATCAAGCGCAGCCTGTTCATCGATGCCAGTGGCGTGCGCTTCCTGCACGACGACGAGGAGCAGAAGCTGTCCCAGGTGCACTTGCTCACCGACTACATGAGCCGCAAGCAGGCCGAACTCAAGGCCTGGAACGAGGCCCAGGGCAACGTCGCGGCCATGTCGGCCAACCGCCGGCGGATGACCAACATCGGCACTTTGCGCGCCTATGCGCTGGCCTACCTGAAGAGTCATCCGGGGATCCAGCCGAACATGACCTGCATGGTCCGCCAGATGCAGACCACCGCCCAGGGCATTCCACTGGAAATCTACTGCTTTACCCGCACCACGGCGTGGGCCGACTACGAGCGGATCCAGGGGGATATTTTCGACTACCTGCTGGCGGTGCTGCCGGAGTTCGGGTTGAGCCTGTATCAGCAGCCGAGCGGGACGGATTTACGCGCCGGCTTGCTGCCGGCGGTCCTCGGCGCAAGCCATATTCCCGAGCAGGAAAAACACCTCATGTAACCCCCCGACGCTTGAGGAAGGATGCCGATCCGATCACAAGGTATCAAGAACCCACTTTTGAACGGCCGCCGTATCGTTTATATCGCCATCGAAAACAAACTGGGGATCATAACTTTGGTTATTTCCTCGCGCTCGGCCTCTCCATACCTTTAGCGGTAGCCAGAACTGGGCACCACTCGGCAGCGTTTGAGCGCCTATATCAATATAAAGAGTATCGGCGCTCGTTGGTAACCCCAAATGGACAACCCCCGGAACAGCAAGAACGACGTCCGCAAAGTCGAGACAGGCACTCGCGCAAAATGAGTCAGTAACCAGTGCAAGTTTACCTTTAAAACCTTGGGCATTGACGCTTCTCGCCCCTTCTTGATCGACCGAGGAAGTGCTCGGTTGGCGCAACCAGTCTTTCTTCCCGTGAAGTGCAACCTCCATCGACTTGGTTAAACTAAAAACAAACTTATAAGCTTCACTGTTTTTTCCATAGTCACTGTCCATGGTGGTGAGAGCTCTATTGAGCGTCGAGAGTGCAAAAGGAGAAACCCGCCACATCGCATATGCACGAGATGACTCATCCAGGCTTTTTACCAACTGCGAGCCTAACAGAGCAGACAATATTTCAGCCCCCACTAAACTGTTACCGCCGCGATTGCCTCGTGTATCAAGCACAACCAGGTTGGCATCATTGAGACGCTTGACGACGTCCAGCATTTTATCGAGGGAGGCATTTTCGGCTGCTGAAGGCATGAAGTTGGATACATGTATCCAATATCGCCCGCCTCTCAGATTCTTGAGCGTTTGGGGTGGTTGAGGTTGGTGCAGGAAAGCCTCCAATTGCCCGGAATCTTCTTGCCATAACAACGTAAAGTTTTGTCTTACTCCATTTGGGAGAGCAACCAAACAGCTTTTTGACAAGTCCCTCGCCAGTACGGGATAGCTTGCATCATCGACAGTTAACTTCTGAGCCAAGTGCAACCAAGTTGATTGCAGACTAAGTCTACGATCAACATATGGAGATATTTCACTTTCCAGTTTTTCGCGAACCGACTTGTTATCACACGATATAACCTCGGAATCCATCGGTGGTAGCGGAACAGGCCAATTTTTAGCGACGTGCTTTACAACGAAACGCTGACCTCGCATATCCAAAATGAAACCTGCCCAGGAAGAACTCCCTTTATCAGGTTGACTCTGCCCTACGTGTCCATCCTTGAAGCCCGCAATGTAAAAATTAAGAACGGCTTGAGAGTCTTTCCTTGAATTGACACGCCTCGCCAGCTGACTAGCTTCCAGATAACCCCGTTCGACCCAGTCTGCAAAAGACTCATTTTTGCTGTCTATAGCACCCGGATGAGAATTAACTATCAGTTGCCGAATGACAGAAAGATCATTGACAGTTAGACCCACCCAATCTTTTACTTGCGCTTCATCAGCCAACAAAAAAGACGGCGACACAACAAAAAAAAGCATTAAGCATAAGCGCTTAAGGAGAAGCACACTGGCATTACAAGTCATTTAAAATACCAGTCAAGCCGCCCCACAGGCAGTCAACCAAAACTGCTTTTGTGTTCGCAGAATTCATGCAGCTATTCCTTTAGTTCGGTTGTCCATGGCTAACCAGCAAATGTCTGCCTGCTGGTCCCTCCGCCCCATCTGCGATCCATTGATCTTCAATTTCAAAAGATCGCAGCCTGCGGCAGCTCCTACGCAGGTTGTGCGTCCTTGCTGGTGCCCAACCGACTGATCCACACCGCCAGCAAAATCACCGAACCACCGAGCAACAACCGCCCCAGTTCTTCATGCTGGTTCCAGATCAGCAGATTGATCAGCAAGCCCACGGGCACATGCAGGTTGTTCATCACTGCCAGGGTCCCGCCATTCACCATGCACGCGCCCTTGTTCCACCAATACAAACCCAGCGCAGTGGAGACCAGGCCGAGGAACAGCAGCACGCCCCATTGCAAAGGCGCTTCGGGCAGGAAGTTCTGTTTGCCGAACATTAGAAACGCCGGCAACGCCACCGCCAGTGCGCCGAGGTAGAAGTAGCCGAAGCGTCGGTAATGCGGCAGATCGCTCGGATGGCGGGCGACCAGGTGTTTATAGAGCACCTGCCCCGCGGCATAGGTGAAGTTGGCCAGTTGCAGCAACAGGAACCCCATGAAGAAATCCGGGTTGATCCGGTCAAAGCGAATCACCGCCGCCCCCGCCACCGCCACCAGCGCCGCGACCAGGGCCCAGGGGTTGAAGCGACGATTCAGTGCATCTTCGATCAGGGTCACGTGCAGCGGCGTGAGGATAGTGAACAGCAGCACTTCCGGCACCGTCAGTACGCGAAAGCTCAAGTACAGGCAGACGTAGGTCACGCCGAACTGCAAGGCGCCGATCAGCAGCATGCCGCGCATGAACGCCGGCTCCACCGAGCGCCAGCGGGTCAGTGGAATGAACACCAGGCCGGCCAGAAGCACACGCACCAGCACTGCGAAGTAACTGTCGACATGACCGGCCAGGTATTCGCCGATCAAACTGAAGGAAAACGCCTGGATCAGCGTGACAAAAAGTAGATAGCCCATGCTCGCCTCGTTTCGAATGGCGGCGACGATAGCGGGTTTTGCTACTGATCGCGAACCCCCAAACAATACAAAAATCCATTGTGGGAGCGAGCTTGCTCGCGATAGCGGTGGATCAGTCAACATCATTGTCGACTGACACTCAGTCATCGCGAGCAAGCTCGCTCCCACAGGTTTTTTAGGTGCTTGTTAAATCCCGGGCAAAAAAAAGCCCGATCTCGCTAAAGCGTTCAATCGGGCCAGAGCACTCAGGAGCAACAAGTGCGAAGGGAGGTTCGATGCGCATACAGGCTTGAAGGGTTGCGCCAGGTCACTAGACCACCCAGCGATTATCTGGCGATTAACGTGTCACGCCACTTGAGCAAGCCTGGCGTTCGCCTGGTTCAGGCCTTTCTCCTGGAAGTCACCGCCCAGGTTCATACCTTCGGCGTGGATGAACGTCACGTCGTGGATGCCGATGAAGCCCATGACCTGACGCAGGTACGGTTCCTGGTGATCGGCGGTGCTGCCGGCATAGATGCCGCCCCGAGCCGTCAACACATAGGCGCGCTTGCCTGTGAGGAGGCCTTGCGGACCGGTTTCGGTGTACTTGAAGGTCACGCCGGCACGCAGCACGTGGTCGAGCCAGGCTTTCAGGGTGCTGGGGATCGCAAAGTTGTACATGGGCGCAGCCATGACCAGTACATCGGCGGCGAGCAATTCATCGGTCAACTGGTTGGAGCGTTCCAGGGACGCCTGTTCGATGTCGCTGCGCTGCTCGGCAGGTTTCATCCAGCCACCCAGCAGGTTGATATCCAGGTGCGGCACCGGATTGACGGCCAGGTCCCGGACAGTGATCTGGTCATTCGGGTGAGCGGCTTTCCACTGGCTGATGAAGGTCTGGGTCAGTTGACGGGAAACCGAGTCTTGCTGACGGGCACTGCTTTCGATGATCAGAACGCGGGACATGGGATGTAGCCTCCATCTGAGAATGCTGTAGGTCGATGGAGTGAAGGTTAAACAGAGTCATATCGATGAAAAAGCGTAAATAACTGCTATAACCCATCAATAAATTCGTTTATAAGCAAAGCTGCCCCTGTGGGAGCGAGCCTGCTCGCGAATAGGCTGTGTCAGTCGACATCAACATTGAATGACATACCGCCTTCGCGAGCAGGCTCGCTCCCACAGGAGATCGAGATCACTTCGGGGTGCAGCTCAGCTCGATGCGCAGCTTGATGATGTTGCGGCTGAATTTGGCGGTGGCATTTTTGTGCTTGCCGGCCGGTACGTCGATCTTGCGGGTACGCGGTGCTTCCGGGCCATTGATGAAGACGGCCTTGCAGCTTGCATCGACATCGCCGTAGTTGGCCACCTGGATGGAGCCGATGTCGCTATCCGTGTCGTAGGTCTGGTAATCGATCTTCATGCCGTTGAGATCTTTCTTCACATCGATCGGGTAAGCCATCGCCGTCAACGGCAGCAGCGCCAGCAGCACACAACAGATTTTTTTCATTCAGCAGCCTCCAGTAAGGGTTGCCAGCTTAGGACAAGAGGAGCTCAACATGAAAGCGCCCCGCGTGACCCTTGATCAATGGCGAACGCTGCAAGCCGTGGTCGATCACGGTGGTTTCGCCCAGGCCGCCGAGGCGCTACATCGCTCGCAATCATCGGTCAGCTACACCGTGGCACGCATGCAGGATCAACTCGGCGTTCCGCTGCTGCGCATTGACGGACGCAAAGCCGTGCTGACCGAAGCCGGCGGCGTGCTGTTGCGCCGCTCCCGGCAACTGGTGAAACAGGCCAGCCAACTCGAAGACCTGGCCCATCACATGGAACAGGGCTGGGAAGCCGAAGTGCGCCTGGTGGTCGATGCCGCTTACCCAAGCGCCCGCCTCGTCCGCGCCTTGACCGCGTTCATGCCGCAAAGCCGTGGCTGCCGGGTGCGCCTGCGTGAGGAAGTGCTGTCGGGCGTGGAGGAAGTCCTGCTCGAAGGCGTGGCCGACCTGGCCATCACGGGCTTCAGTATTCCCGGTTACCTGGGCGCGGAATTGAGCGACGTCGAATTCGTTGCGGTCGCCCACCCCGAGCATCCCCTGCACCGCCTCAACCGCGAACTGAGCTTCCAGGACCTGGAAAGCCAGATGCAAGTGGTGATCCGCGACTCGGGCCGCCAGCAACCACGGGACGTCGGCTGGCTCGGGGCCGAACAACGCTGGACCGTCGGTAGCCTGGCCACCGCCGCGACCTTCGTCAGCAGTGGCCTGGGTTTTGCTTGGTTGCCCCGGCACCTGATCGAACGGGAACTCAAGGAAGGTACGCTCAAGCTGCTACCGTTGGATCAGGGCGGTAGCCGCAACCCGAGCTTTTACCTGTATTCGAACAAGGACAAACCGCTGGGACCGGCCACACAGATTCTCATCGAACTGCTGCGCACCTTTGACACCGCACCACTGGACGCCCCGTTCGCCGCCCCCGAACAAGCCTGACACGGAGTGTATGCATGGCCTATTTCGAACACGAAGGTTGCAACCTGCACTATGAGGAATATGGCCACGGCACGCCGCTGCTGCTGGTCCACGGCCTCGGTTCCAGCACGCTGGACTGGGAAAAGCAGATCCCGGCACTGGCCACCCGCTACCGGCTGATCGTCCCGGATGTACGCGGTCACGGCCGTTCGGACAAACCCCGGGAGCGCTACAGCATTGCCGGTTTCAGCGCCGACCTGATCGCACTGATCGAGCACCTCAATCTCGGCCCGACACACTACGTCGGCTTGTCCATGGGCGGCATGATCGGCTTCCAGCTGGGTGTGGACCAGCCGACGCTGCTCAAGAGCCTGTGCATCGTCAACAGTGCGCCAGAGGTCAAACTGCGCAGCCGCGACGATTACTGGCAGTGGTTCAAGCGCTGGAGCCTGATGCACGCACTCAGCCTGCGCACCATCGGCAAGGCATTGGGCAGCAAGTTGTTCCCGAAGCCCGAGCAGGCCGACTTGCGACAAAAAATGGCCGAGCGCTGGGCAAAAAACGACAAACATGCTTATCTCGCCAGCTTCAATGCCATTGTTGGCTGGGGGGTCCAGGAACGACTTTCCAAGGTCACCTGTCCAACCCTGATCGTCAGTGCCGACCGTGACTACACACCGGTGGCACTGAAGGAAAACTACGTAAAACTGCTGCCCGATGCGCGGCTGGTGGTGATCACCGATTCACGCCACGCCACGCCGCTGGACCAGCCGGAACACTTCAACCAAACGCTGCTGGATTTTCTGACTGCAGTCGACACCACCACTCAGGATCACTGACCCATGCTGAAAAAAATCGCCCTCGCCGCTGGCACCGTCCTGTTTGCCGCCAACCTGATGGCCGCAACGCCCGCCAAGGCGCCGCACGTTTTGCTGGAAACCACCAACGGCCAGATCGAAATCGAACTGGACCCGGTCAAGGCGCCGATCAGTACCAAGAACTTCCTTGAGTACGTCGACAGCGGCTTCTACAACAACACGATTTTCCACCGCGTGATCCCCGGCTTCATGGTTCAGGGCGGCGGGTTCACTCAACAGATGCAGCAAAAAGAAACCAAGGCGCCGATCAAGAACGAACACAACAACGGTTTGGTCAACGTTCGCGGCACCTTGTCCATGGCCCGCACTTCCGTGCCTGATTCGGCCACCAGCCAGTTCTTCATCAACGTCAAGGACAACGACTTCCTTGACCAGGGTGACGGCTACGCGGTGTTCGGCAAAGTGGTCAAAGGCATGGACGTGGTCGACATCATCGTCAATTCGCCAACCACCGTTCGTAGCGGCATGAAGGACGTGCCGGCCGACCCGGTGTTCATCAAGTCGGCCAAGCGCATCGACTGAGACTAAGCTGGACAAGGATGTCCGAGCCGTTGCCGGTGTTTGCCGGCAACGCTCAAAACGTTAAAAGGAGAGCCCGCGCGCGGGCGAACAACCCATGCTTTATCGCCGTTTTGAAAAACTGATCGATGTTTTCCGTGAAGCACCGACGGCGTCTCCGCCGGACCGGGTTTTCCCTTTTTATACCTATTACCTCAAGCAGGTCTGGCCGAGCTTCGCCGCCCTGTTGATCGTCGGCCTGATTGGTGCATTGATCGAGGTAGCGCTGTTCAGCTACCTGAGCCGCATCATCGACCTGGCCCAAGGCACGCCGAACGCCAATCTGTTCCGGGAGCACGCCCTCGAACTGACCTGGATGGTGGTGGTGGCGCTGGTGCTGCGCCCCATATTCGTGGGCCTGCATGACCTGCTGGTACACCAGACCCTGAGCCCCAGCATGACCAGCATGATCCGCTGGCAGAACCACAGCTACGTGCTCAAGCAGAGCCTGAATTTCTTCCAGAACGACTTCGCCGGGCGCATCGCCCAGCGCATCATGCAAACCGGCAACTCGCTGCGTGATTCCGCCGTGCAAGCGGTGGATGCGTTGTGGCATGTGCTGATCTACGCCATCAGTTCGCTGGTGTTGTTCGCCGAAGCCGACTGGCGCCTGATGATCCCGCTGCTGACGTGGATCTTCGCTTTCATCGGCGCCCTCTGGTACTTCGTGCCACGGGTCAAGGATCGCTCGGTGGTGGCGTCCGATGCGCGCTCCAAACTCATGGGGCGGATTGTCGACGGCTACACCAACATCACCACCCTGAAGCTGTTCGCCCACACTAACTTCGAGCAGCAATACGCCCGCGAAGCGATCAAGGAACAGACCGAAAAAGCCCAACTGGCCGGCCGCGTGGTCACCAGCATGGACGTGGTCATCACCAGCATGAACGGCCTGCTGATCGTCTGCACCACCGGCCTGGCCCTATGGCTGTGGACGCAGTCGCTGATCAGCGTGGGAGCAATCGCCCTGGCCACCGGTCTGGTGATCCGCATCGTCAACATGTCCGGCTGGATCATGTGGGTGGTGACCGGCATCTTCGAAAACATCGGCATGGTGCAGGATGGCCTGCAGACCATCTCGCAACCGGTCTCCGTTACCGACCGCGACCAGGCCAAACCCCTCGCGGTGGCCCGTGGCGAAGTGCGTTTCGAGCAGGTGGACTTCCACTACGGCAAGCAGAGCGGGATCATCGGCGGCCTCAACCTGACCATCAAGGCTGGCGAGAAAATCGGCCTGATCGGCCCGTCCGGCGCGGGCAAATCGACCTTGGTGAACCTGCTGCTGCGCCTGTACGACGTCGAAGGCGGACGCATCCTGATCGACGGCCAGAACATCGCCGACGTCAGCCAGGAAAGCCTGCGCGAGCGCATCGGCATGATCACCCAGGACACCTCGCTGCTGCACCGCTCGATCCGTGACAACCTGCTGTACGGCAAACCCGATGCCACCGACGCCCAGCTCTGGGAAGCGGTGCACAAGGCCCGGGCTGACGGTTTCATTCCTGCACTGTCGGACGCCGAAGGCCGTACCGGTTTCGATGCCCATGTCGGTGAGCGCGGGGTGAAACTTTCCGGCGGCCAGCGCCAGCGCATCGCCATTGCCCGTGTGCTGCTCAAGGACGCGCCGATCCTGATCATGGACGAGGCCACTTCGGCGCTGGATTCGGAAGTCGAAGCGGCGATCCAGGAAAGTCTCGAAACCCTGATGCAGGGCAAGACCGTGATCGCCATCGCTCACCGGCTCTCGACCATCGCCCGGATGGACCGGCTGGTGGTGCTGGAAAACGGCAAGATCGCCGAAACCGGAACCCACGCCGAATTGCTCGCCCATGGCGGCTTGTATGCGCGGTTGTGGCAACACCAGACTGGCGGGTTTGTCGGGATCGATTGAATCCCGGAACAACACACTCCCCTGTGGGAGCGAGCTTGCTCGCGATGACGGAGTGTCAGTCGACAGAAATGGCATCTGATCCACCGCTATCGCGAGCAAGCTCGCTCCCACAGGGATAAGCGTCATACCGAAGATTGAAAAAACCGTGCTGTACTCACTTCAACGTTCTGGAGGTGGTTCTGCAGTCCATCGGCTGGAGGCTCAAGGCAGCATAATCTCGAAAGGGCACTCTCTTATGTCTCTGTTAAAACGTTCGGCGACTGAGTTGGTAGGTACGTTCTGGCTGGTATTGGGTGGTTGCGGCAGTGCAGTGCTGGCGGCGGCTTTTCCGGAGGTGGGGATCGGCTTGCTCGGGGTGTCTTTCGCGTTTGGCCTGACCGTGCTGACGATGGCCTTCGCCATCGGCCATATTTCCGGCTGTCATCTCAATCCTGCGGTATCCCTCGGCCTGGTGGTGGGTGGGCGGTTTCCTGCCAGTGAATTGCCGGCCTACATCATTGCCCAGGTCATTGGCGGCGTGATTGCAGCCGCCCTGCTGTACTTCATTGCCAGCGGCAAACCCGGTTTCGAACTGGCGGGAGGTCTTGCATCCAACGGCTACGGCGAACACTCGCCTGGCGGCTATTCGATGGCGGCAGGGTTTGTCTGTGAACTGGTGATGACCGCGATGTTCATCCTGATCATCCTCGGCGCCACCGATAAACGTGCACCGGCAGGACTGGCGCCGATCGCCATCGGCCTGGGGCTGACGCTGATCCACCTGATCTCGATCCCGGTCACCAACACCTCGGTCAACCCGGCGCGCAGCACCGGCCCGGCGCTGATCGTCGGCGGCTGGGCGATTCAACAACTGTGGATGTTCTGGGTCGCACCCCTGCTCGGCGCAGTGGTTGGCGGCGTGCTGTATCGCTGGCTGGGCAAGGAAGACAACTGACACGCCTACGGTGAAGATCAGCCTTGTCGATAAGGCAAGGCTGACTTCGCGTCCTCTGCATAAGCCAGCACCCCCAGCCGCTCCTGCTCCAGAAAGTCTTTCACCGCCGCCTTCAACCCCGGATGCCGCAGGTAGTGCCAGGAATGGGTGATGACGGGCTCGAATCCACGAATCAGTTTGTGCTCGCCTTGCGCACCGGCATCGAAACGCTGGAAACCGTTGGCGATGGCGTAGTCCATCCCCTGGTAGAAACAGGTCTCGAAATGCAGGCGATCGAACTCCGCCAGGCATCCCCAGTAACGGCCATAAAAGCTGTCGCCCCCCACCAGACTGAACGCCATCGCCACCGGCCGTGAACCCTGCCTGGCCAGCACCACGCGAATCGACTCCGGCATGCGTTCGGCCAACAGGCTGAAAAACTCCCGCGTCAGATACGGCCTTTGCCGGCGCACCGCGTACGTATTGGCGTAGCAGGCATAGACGAAATCCCATTGCGCCTGACTCAGCTCCCGCCCTTGCAGCCATTCAAACTCGAAACCCTGCCCGGCCACCTGCTCGCGCTCCTTGCGCATCTGTTTGCGTTTGCGCGAACTGAGCACGTCGAGGAAGTCCTGGAAATCCCGGTAACCGCGATTCTGCCAGTGATACTGACAGCCAACGCGCTGCAGCCAGCCGGGCTGCTCGCTCAATGCCGCATCGGTGAATGGATCGGTGAAGTTGATGTGGGCGCTGGAAAGCCCTTCGAGTTCAAGATAACCCGGCAGGCTGTTCAACAGTTCGAAACCGTCTTCGACCGTGGCCGCCAACAGTCGCGGCCCGGTGACCGGACTGAACGGCACCGCGGTCAACAGTTTGGGGTAGTAATCGATGCCGGCGCGTTCGCAGGCATCGGCCCAGGCGTGATCGAACACGTACTCGCCGTAGGAATGCCACTTGCGATAACCGGGCAGCGCGGCGATCAGGCGCTCACCTTCAACGTGCAGCAGATGCTCGGGCTGCCAGCCGGAATGGGGGCCGACACTGCCGCTGTCTTCCAGTGCGCTCAAAAAAGCGTGACGCAGAAAAGGCTGACTCTCCGGCACCATTGCATCCCAGGTCTGCGGGGCGATTTCTGACAGTTTTTGCAGGCGTTGCAACGGCATCACCATCCTCACTCTTCGTGGCGTGAAAGCCCCGCGAGTATCGCCTATCGCTCCACATTGCACACGGGCAAAGCGACGACAGCGCTCTAACTCAATAGTTCACGGCGGCTTTGTATCGTCATGGACATGACATCACATCGCCACCGCTCTGTCATAAACCATCGCGATACTGGCGCCTGTTTTTAGAGCGCCGGGTTATACCCGGCCACAGTTTTCCGCCCCTTACGGTCGGTTGTGCCCCGGATGGCTCTGTCATCCCCTCTCATCTTCGGAGATTGATATGCGTCTTGCTTCCACGAAAACTGCGGCGGCCTTGTGCGGTGGCCTGTTGCTGGCCATGAGTGTTCCGGCCAGTGCCGCAGTCGACGCCAAACTGCTCGACATGCTCAAGGCTAACGGCTCGATCACCAACGCGCAGTACAGCGAACTGCAAGCCGAGCTGGCCAGGGATCAGAAAGAACAGCAGATTGCCCGTCAGGCTCAGCAAGAGACCAACGAGCAAATCGCGGCCACCGCGAAGAAAACCGACACACTGAGCGCCTTCGACCAGAAGCTTGCATGGGCTGCCAAGACCCAGTTCAAGGGCGACGTGCGCTTCCGTCAGGAAAACGTCCACAACGATGGCGTGCCAAACAACAAGGACCAGGATCGTCAGCGCATTCGTGCCCGCCTGGGTGCCTACAGCGAAATCAACCCGCAGGTCGACACCGGTATCCGTATCGCCACCGGCAGCAACGACGACGCTCGCTCGACCAACCAGGACCTGAACAACTACTTCGACAAGAAGCAGATCTGGCTGGACCAGGGTTACATCGACTACCACCCGGACGCGATCAAGAACCTGCACCTGGTTGGCGGCAAGATGCCGCAACAATGGGTGAGCATGGGCGACATCATCTGGGATAGCGATATCAACCCGGAAGGCCTGGCTGTCACCTACAAGTACCCGCTGAGCGGCAGCACCGAACTGTTCGGTAGCGCCGGTCACTACACCCTCAAGGACAACGTCGACGGCGAAGGCGTGCAATTCAAGCACGACCTGCGTCTGTACGCCGGCCAGTTGGGTGCGCGCTTCGGCATCACCGACAGCATGAAAATGACCTTGGGCGGCAGTCTCTACTCCTACGACAACGACTCCAGCAGCGCCTGCCCTACCTCGGGTACCGTTACTGCGCCATGCGCACTGGCCGTCAACGGCAACAGCCCGGGCGAACGCTTCAAACTGTACGAAGGCTTTGGTCAGCTGGACTTCAGCAACCTGCCGGTTCCGCTGTCGATCTACGGTCAGTACGTCAACAACACCGATGCCAGCAACGACCAGGACACTGGCTGGCTGGCCGGTGTGAAGTCCAAGCTCTACGGCTTCAACGTGGACTACAACTACCGCGACGTACAGCGTAACGCTGTGGTGGGTGCCTTCACCGACTCCGACTTCGCCAACGGCTTCACCGGTTCGCGCGGCAGCAAGCTGAAAGTGAGCTACGACCTGGACAAGAACTTTGCCCTGGGCGCGACCTACTACATGGCGACCTCGGACCAGACCAACGCCAACATCAACAAGAAGGACTCGGACATCAACACCCTGCAACTGGATGCCGAAGCCAAGTTCTGATTCAACCCGCTACACGACTCGGGCAAGGAAGCCCGGGCCTCTTTTACAGCCTGGCGTTGATGTATCGGTCCCCATCATCCTCCGATGCATCAACGCGAGACTGTTTTCTCTCCCGCAATAACCGCCAACCTCCCGCAAAAAAAGATCGCAGCCTGCGGCAGCTCCTACGCTGACCGGATTCTCCGCGATATCACGTTGAAACCCAGTCCTGTAGGAGCTGCCGCAGGCTGCGATCTTTTCAAGCCGCAGAATCAGCGCTTGCGCAGCAACACGCTACCAATCGAGTAACCGGCGCCGAACGAGCTGAGCACCGCCAGCGAACCGGCGGCCAGATCGTCCTGGTTCTTGTGGAACGCAATCACGGAACCGGCGGAACTGGTGTTGGCGTAGGTGTCGAGAATCACCGGGGCTTCCTGTTCGGTCGCATCGCGGCCCAGCAGTTTCTTGACGATCAGGTGGTTCATGCTGAGGTTGGCCTGGTGCAGCCAGAAGCGCTTCACGTCGCTGATGTTGAGCTGGTTCTCTTGCAGATGCTCAGCGATCAGCTCAGCCACCATCGGGCAGACTTCCTTGAACACCTTGCGGCCTTCCTGCACGAACAGTTTGTCCTTGGCGCCGATGCCCTCTTCCGCCGCGCGGTTGAGGAAACCGAAGTTGTTGCGGATGTTGTTGGAGAACTTGGTCAGCAGCTTGGTGCTGACGATGTCGAACTGATACTTGGACGTCGCCAGGTCGGCACGCTCGATGATCACCGCGGTGGCGGCATCGCCGAAGATGAAATGGCTGTCGCGGTCACGGAAGTTCAGGTGGCCGGTGCAGACTTCCGGGTTGACCATCAGGACCGCGCGGGCCTGGCCCAGTTGCACGCTGTTGGCGGCGGTCTGGATACCGAAGGTCGCCGAAGAGCACGCCACGTTCATGTCGAAACCGAAACCCTGGATGCCCAGCGCTTCCTGGACTTCGATGGCAATGGCCGGGTAGGCACGTTGCAGGTTGGAGCAGGCGACGATCACGCCGTCGATGTCCGCTGCGGTCTTGCCGGCACGCTGCAGGGCTTGTTCGGCCGCGCCGATGGCCATCTGGCACAGCACCGACCACTCGTCGTTGGAACGTTCCGGCAGGCGCGGGGCCATGCGTTCCGGGTCGAGAATACCGTCCTTGTCCATGACAAAGCGGCTCTTGATGCCGGAGGCTTTTTCGATGAATGCGGCGCTGGACTCGGTCAATGCCTGCACTTCACCGCGTGCGATGGCGTCGGCGTTGTCGGCGTTGAATTGCGCGACGTAAGTATTGAAAGACTGGACCAGCTCTTCATTGGAAATGCTGTTGGCCGGGGTGTACAGGCCGGTGCCGCTGATGACGACGTTATGCATGGTCGTGTCTCTAATCTGTTCAGGCAGAAAGCATTGGCACCGTCGTACCAACACACAAGGGGTCTATTCCCGTCCGGGGACGCAAACCTGGCATCGCTTTATTCCGTGACGCCACCTGGCCGAAGGCTCTAGGTCGCGAAACCGGCATTTATGGTCGCGAAGTTTGCCATAAACCTTGGGTTTTGGCGCCTTTTTGCTGGATGAACCCTACCTGCGGGCCATGCAAAACTGTGGGAGCGAGCTTGCTCGCGATTGCGGCCTGACAGGCAACATAGATGTTGAATGTGATGCCCCCATCGCGAGCAAGCTCGCTCCCACAGGGTATTGCAGTGGTCTCAGGTCTACGGTTCGACCTGGCTCCACTGCTTGTTCAGGCGCTTGTCGGAGATCGGCACCTTGGTTCCCAACTGTTGAGCAAACAGCGAAACCCGGTACTCCTCCAACCACCAGCGATACAACTCCAGCTGCGGGTCACGCTTGCCTTCCTGGGCGTGTTTATTGGCGCGGGTCTGGTATTGCGTCCACAGGCCGCTCAATTCGCCGCTCCAGACCCGGTCGCGCTGCACCTGGGCACCGATTTTTTCGAAGCGCTGCTCAATGGCCTTGAGGTAACGCGGCAATTCCTTGAGCCACTGCATCGGTGTTTCCCGGACAAACCCCGGATAGACCAGGTGGCTGAGCTGCTGCTTGATGTCGTTCAGGGCCACGGCCTGCGCCAGGTCGATCTTGCCCTTGAAGCGTTTTTGCAGACCATGCCAGAGCTTGAGGATTTCCAGGGTCAGCTTCGCCACACGCTCGGCGTGCTCGGTCCAGGCGCCACGCTTGCGTTCGGCCAGGGACGCCAATCCGGCGCCATCGCGTGGCAGCGGGTCTTCACCTTCGAGAATGCAGCTGTCGAGGCTGGCCAGCAGAATGTCTTCCACCAGCGCATCGACACGCCCCATGTCGCGATACAGCAGGCCCAGTTCGGTCAGGCCCGGCAACTTGCCGCGCAGGAATTTTGCCGACTCGGCCAGTTGCTGCATCAGCAAGCGTTGCAGGGCACGGCGATGCTGGAACTCGGCCTCGGCCGGTGTCGAGAAACGCCCTTCCTTGACCGTGCCGGCTTCTTCCACCAGTGCCGGATAGACCGTCATCGACAGTCCGGCGATCTTCTGCTGGGTCTTCTCGGCCACGGCGGCGAAGACTTTCGGCTCCACCGGCAGCTGGCTCTTCGCGGTTTGCGGCACCGCCAATGCGGCCTGGCTGGCCTCGGCGAAACGCGCCGTCAACTCAGCCAGATCGCGCCCTTCGCCGAGGAACTTGCCCTGGCCGTCGACGATTTCCAGGTTCATCCGCAGATGGCTTTCGACCTGCTGTGCCGCCTCGGCCCAGGCTTCATCGCTGACCCGCGCACCGGTCATGCGTAGCAGCTCGCGACCCAAGGCCTGGGGCAGCGAGCCTTCGGCAAAGGTCATGCGCTGCAAGGCAGCCTTGACGAAGTCCGGCACCGGCACGAAATTCTTGCGCAGGGCCTTGGGCAGGTTGCGCACCAGGGCAATGCACTTGGCTTCGATGACACCCGGCACCAGCCAGTCCAGGCGTTCCGGCGGCAGCATCGGCAACAGCGGTGCCGGCACACGCAGGGTCACGCCGTCCCGTGGATGGTTCGGTTCGAAGTGGTAGCTGAGGGCCAACTCCAGATCGCCGATGTGCAGCGTATCCGGGTAATGCTGCGCGGTGACCTCACTGGCTTCACGGGCCAGCACGTCCTCTTCGCGCATGATCAACAGTTGCGGATCTTTCTGACTGTTGATCCGGTACCAGCTGTCGAAGGTCGCGGTCTGATGAATCTCCGCCGGCAGGCGCGCGTCGTAGAAGGCGTACAGGGTTTCTTCATCAGCCAGGATGTCGCGACGGCGGGCCTTGGCTTCCAGTTCGTCGAGTTGCTCCAGCAGCTGTTTGTTGGCCGTCAGGCACTTGGCTTTGGACTGAATCTCGCCGCGCACCAGCGCTTCGCGGATGAACAGTTCACGAGACACCACCGGATCCACCGGGCCGTAATGCACCGGCCGTCGTCCGACCACGATCAACCCGAACAGGGTGATCTGCTCGAACGCAACCACCTGGCCGCGCTTCTTCTCCCAGTGCGGTTCGAAGTGGTTTTTCTTGATGAGGTGCCCGGCGAGCGGTTCGATCCAGTCGGCGTCGATCTTCGCCACCATGCGCGCGTAGAGTTTGGTGGTTTCCACCAGTTCGGCGGTCATCAGCCACTGCGGACGCTTCTTGCCGATGCCCGACGACGGGTGAATCCAGAAACGCCGCTGACGCGCGCCGAGATAATCGCCCTCTTCGGTTTTCTGGCCGATCTGGCTGAGCAACCCCACCAGCACTGCCTTGTGCAGTTTCGGGTAATCCGCCGGCTCTTTATTGAGGCTCAACTGCATGTCGCGGCAGATCAGGCTCAACTGGCGATGGGAATCGCGCCATTCGCGCAGGCGCAGGTAATTCAGGAAATTCTTGCGGCACCAGTTGCGCAGCGGGTTGGCGGTCAGGGCCTGGCGTTGCTCTTCGAATCCGCGCCACAGGTTGACCAGACCGGCGAAGTCCGAGTCGGCGTCTTTCCACTGGGCGTGGGCCTGGTCCGCCGCTTGCTGACGCTCCGGCGGACGTTCGCGCGGGTCCTGGATCGACATGGCGCTGGCGACGATCAGCACTTCCTGCAAGCTGCCGAGCTTCGCCGCTTCCAGCAACATACGCCCCATGCGCGGGTCCACCGGCAGCCGCGCCAATTGGCGACCGAGCGGGGTCAACTGGCTGTTGCGGTCCACCGCCGAGAGTTCCTGCAGCAGGTTGTAACCGTCGCTGATGGCCTTGCCATCCGGCGGCTCGATGAACGGGAACGCGCTGACCTCGCCAAGGCGCAGGTGCAACATCTGCAAAATGACCGCCGCGAGGTTGGTCCGCAGGATTTCCGGATCGGTAAATTCCGGGCGACCGAGGAAATCCTCTTCGCTGTACAGGCGCACGCAGATGCCCGGCTCGACCCGTCCGCAACGGCCCTTGCGCTGGTTGGCGCTGGCCTGGGAAACGGCTTCGATCGGCAGGCGCTGGACCTTGGCCCGGTAGCTGTAACGACTGATGCGCGCGGTGCCGCTGTCGATCACGTAACGGATGCCCGGCACGGTCAGCGAGGTTTCCGCGACGTTGGTTGCCAGCACCACGCGACGCCCCGGGTGCGACTGGAAAATCCGCTGCTGCTCGGCCGGCGACAGGCGCGCGTACAACGGCAGGATTTCGGTGTGCTTGAGCTGGGCCTTGCGCAGCATGTCGGCGGCGTCGCGAATCTCGCGCTCACCGGGCAGGAACACCAGCACGTCACCGGGACTGCGGCGTTCACTGCGCTCATAAGCGGCGATTTCGTCGAGGGTGGCGAGGATCGCCTGATCCACCGTCAGGTCGTCCTCGACGCGGTTACCCTCTTCGTCCTGCTCCAGGGTCAGCGGGCGATACCAGGTGTCCACCGGGAAGGTACGCCCGGACACCTCGACAATCGGTGCATCGTCGAAGTGCTTGGAGAAACGCTCCAGGTCGATGGTCGCCGAGGTGATGATGACCTTCAGGTCGGGACGGCGCGGCAGCAGGGTTTTCAGGTAGCCGAGCAGGAAGTCGATGTTGAGGCTGCGTTCGTGGGCTTCGTCGACGATGATCGTGTCGTAGCGTTCCAGATAGCGGTCGTTCTGGGTTTCCGCCAGCAGGATGCCGTCGGTCATCAGCTTGATCAGGGTGTTGGAATCGCTCTGGTCCTCGAAGCGCACCTGATAGCCGACCAGGGAGCCGAGCGGCGTGCCCAGCTCTTCGGCAACCCGGCTGGCCACGCTGCGCGCCGCGATCCGCCGTGGCTGGGTATGGCCGATCAAGCCATGCTGGCCGCGCCCGATTTCCAGGCAGATCTTCGGCAACTGGGTGGTTTTACCCGAGCCGGTCTCACCGGCGATGATCAGCACCTGGTGCTTTTCCAGCGCCTTCTTGATTTCGTCGCGCTTGGCGGCAATCGGCAAACTGTCGTCGTAACGAATCACCGGCAGGCTGGCACGGCGCGCCAGCACCTGCTCACAGGACGCCTGCATGCGCGCCACCCACTGGCCCAGCTTGGCCTCGTCGGGTTTCTTGCGCAGCTCAAGCAACTGCCGCCGCAGCCGGTGGCGGTCGGCGAGCATGGCGTGATCGAGGTTTTTCAGCAGTTTGTCGATGGAGGGCGATTCGTCGGTCATCGGGTACGCAATTCAGTCGTCTAGTGGCGCAGGGTGCGGATTGTCGCAGATTTGCCATGGATTGGCTGATTCTCCTGTAGGAGCTGTCGAGTGAAACGAGGCTGCGATCTTTTGATTCTAAAAAATCAAGATCAAAAGATCGCAGCCTTCGGCAGCTCCTACAGGAGTTTGTTGTGATCGTTCCCACGCAGAGCGTGGGAGTCATCAGGTTGAATTATTCGTTATCGAGGCCTTTGCGGCGATACGGAAACACGTCGATCACTTTGCCGGCGCGAATCGCCTCCTGCAGGCTCTTCCAGTAATCGGCGTTGTACAGCTCGCCATGCAACTGATCGAACAACCGGCGCTGCCCCGAATCGGCAAACAGGAACGGCGGAAACTCTTCCGGGAACACATCCAGCGGCCCGATCGAGTACCAGGGTTCGGACGCCATCTCGTCTTCCGGCGTGCGCGGTTGTGGAATGTGGCGGAAGTTGGCCTCGGTGAGAAAGCAGATTTCGTCGTAGTCGTAGAACACCACCCGGCCGTGACGGGTGACGCCGAAGTTCTTCAGCAGCATGTCACCGGGAAAGATGTTGGCCGCCGCCAGTTGCTTGATCGCCAGGCCGTAATCTTCCAGGGCTTCGCGCACCTGCGCTTCGTTAGCGTTTTCCAGGTACAGGTTCAGCGGGGTCATGCGCCGTTCGGTCCAGCAGTGACGGATCAGCACCGTGTCGCCTTCCACCGACACCGTGGAGGGTGCGACGTCCAGCAATTCCTCCAGGCACGCCGGGTCGAACTTGCTCAGCGGGAAACGGAAGTCGGCGAACTCCTGAGTATCGGCCATGCGCCCGACCCGATCGACGCTTTTCACCAGACGGTACTTTTCGATCACCGTGGCGCGGTCGACATTTTTCGATGGTGAGAAACGGTCCTTGATGATTTTGAACACGGTGTTGAACCCCGGCAGGGTGAACACGCTCATGACCATGCCGCGCACACCGGGGGCCATGATGAACTGGTCGTCGGTGTTGGCCAGGTGATTGATCAGCGCCCGGTAGAACTCCGACTTGCCGTGCTTGTAGAAGCCGATCGAGGTGTACAGCTCGGCGATGTGCTTGCCCGGCAGGATGCGCCGCAGGAAGCCGATGAACTCCGCCGGCACCGGCACATCCACCATGAAGTACGAGCGGGTGAAGGAGAAAATGATCGACACGTCCGCTTCGTCGGTGATCAGCGCATCAATCTGGATGCCGCGACCTTCGAGGTGCAGCAAGGGAATTGCCAGCGGCCATTGCTCGTCGGCGGTGTAGATGCGCCCCACCAGGTACGCACCTTTATTACGGTACAGCACTGAGGAAAACAGCTCGACGCTCAACTCCGGGTCCTTGCACACCCAGTCTGGCAGGTTCTCGCGCAGTTGCGCTTCGAGGCGCTTCAGGTCACCGGACAGGTCGGCGTAATCCTCGCTGAAGCGGTAGTCGGCGAAGATGCTGGCAAGCATCGCCGACAGTTGGCCTTGCGGCTTGTAGGTACGGGTTTGCGCAGCCCGGGCACGACGCAGGCTCGGCCGGGTGGTGTGGATGAACATGCAGCCGTCGCTGATCAGGTCATGGCTGAACAGCCCGCAGAAGATCGAGTTGTACCAGGTCTCGGACAATTCATCGTCGAAGCGCAGGTCGATCAGGCTGATGTAGGCACTTTTCACCAGTGGCCAGCAGCTGACGTCCAGGGTGTCGGCGTCAAACGCGGTGCGCAGTCGCTCCACCGTTTCACTGACTTTATCTTCGTACAGATTGATCCGCGCCGCCGACGCCGATTGCGTCTCTTGCCACCGGGCCTGTTCGAAACGGGCCCGGGCACCGTCGGTGATCTGCCGGAAATGCTCGCGGTAATCGTCAAAGCCATCGAGGATCAAACGGGCGATGTCGGCGGCTGGCCATTGCTGCGGCATGGTGAGACCTCTGCGGGAATTCGGGAGGCTTGAGCTTAGCCAGTGAACCGGGTGCAGGAGAAGTGTAATTTTCCACTCGCCGCGTCATCGACGCCCTGAAGAGTTCAACGCCCGGTTTTCGGTTGCTATCGATCACACACTCAGCAACACTTTCGCCCCTCCCCGAAGGAAGGACCGCGCTGTGAACCCCGTCGATATTTTCCGTTTACTGTCCCTGGCGGCCATTTGGGGTGCGAGTTTTCTGTTCATGCGCATCATCGCCCCGGTGATCGGCTCCCTGCCCACCGCGTTTTTCCGCGTATCGATTGCCGCCGTCGGGTTGCTGGTGATTCTTGGCCTGATGCGCATCAGCTGGGATTTCAAGGGCAAACTCAAGACCGTGATGCTGCTCGGGGTGATCAACTCAGGCATCCCGGCGACCCTGTACTCCGTTGCCGCGCAGGTGCTGCCTGCCGGTTATTCATCGATTTTCAATGCCACGACCCCCTTGATGGGCGTGCTGATCGGCGGCCTGTTTTTCCATGAAAGGCTGACTGGCGCCAAGCTCGGCGGCGTGTTCCTGGGGTTGTTCGGCGTGGGTGTGCTGACCCGTGCCGGTCCGGTGGCGTTCGATATGGCACTGCTGATGGGGGCCGTCGCCTGCCTGCTCGCCACCACGTGCTACGGATTTGCCGGATTCCTGGCCCGCCGCTGGCTCGATCAGGCCGGCGGTCTCGATAGCCGCTTGTCGGCAGTGGGCAGCATGCTCGGCGCGACCTTGTTCCTGCTGCCGCTGTTCGGCTACAGCGTGATCAGCCAGCCACCGGCGAGCTGGGGTGGCTGGAGCGTGTGGCTGTCGTTGCTGGGGTTGGGGCTGGGCTGCACGGCGTTTGCCTACATCATTTACTTCCGGCTGCTGAGCTCGATCGGTCCGGTGAAGTCGATGACCACGACCTTCCTGATCCCGCTGTTTGGCGTGTTGTGGGGGGCGCTGTTTCTCGATGAGCCGCTGTCGATGGCGCATATCTATGGCGGGGTGTTGATTGCGTTGGCGTTGTGGCTGGTGTTGAAGCCGGCTGCGGTGAAGCCGGGTTTGGTGGCTGAGCGGTAGAATGGTTGCGTTGCCGATGACGCCTTCGCGAGCAGGCTCGCTCCCACAGTGGATCTGCTGTGAACACATACACTGCGAACACCCGGATAAAATGTGGGAGCGAGCCTGCTCGCGATGGCGGTGGAACTGACAACAACGATCACCAGGCCAGGTCACTGACCTCCCCATCCACCAGCCGCCGAATCCCCAGCGGATTGCCGTTTTGCAACGCCTCGGGCAGCAGCGCGTCCGGATAATTCTGGAAGCACACCGGCCGCAGGAAGCGATCGATCGCCAGGGTGCCGACCGAGGTCCCCCGTGAGTCGGATGTCGCCGGATATGGCCCGCCATGCACCATCGACTCGCAGACTTCGACCCCGGTCGGATAGCCGTTGAGCAGGATCCGCCCGACCTTCTCTTGCAACAGTTCCGCCAGCCAGCGGTACTCCAGCAGTTCGTCGGCCTCGCCAATCAAGGTCGCGGTCAATTGCCCGCGCAAGCCCTGCAATGCTGCCGCCAACTGCGCCCAATCGTCGACCTCGATGACGATGGTGGTTGGCCCGAACACTTCCTCCTGCAGCAATTCATCGCCCTTGAGCAGCAGGCTCGCATCGGCCTTGAACACCTGTGCCTGCGCCTGATTGCCCTGTTGCGGCCGGCCCGCCAGATGGCTCAGGCCCGGATGTTCGTGCAGTTCGCCAAGGCCCCGGTTGTAGCTGGCCAGCGTGCCGGCATTGAGCATGGTTTGCGCCGGCTGCTGGTTCATGTGGGCACAGAAAGCCTCAAGAAAAGCACTGAACTGCGGCGAGCGCATTCCAATGACCAACCCCGGATTGGTGCAGAACTGGCCACAGCCCTGGGTCACCGAACCTGCCAATTGCGCCGCGATCTGCTCACCGCGCACCTCGAGGGCTTGCGGCAGCAGGAACACCGGATTGATGCTCGACATCTCGGCGAACACCGGGATCGGCTGCGGCCGGTTTGCGGCCATGTGGCTCAGGGCATTGCCGCCCTTGAGTGAACCGGTGAAGCCCACTGCCTGAATCGCCGGATGCTTGACCAGCCATTCACCGACACCGCCGCCGTAGATCATGTTGAACACACCGGCCGGCATCCCGGTTTTTTCCGCGGCACGGATGATCGCGTCAGCCACCCACTGTGCGGTTGCCATGTGCCCGCTGTGGGCCTTGAACACCACCGGGCAACCGGCGGCCAGTGCCGAGGCGGTATCGCCACCGGCGGTGGAAAAGGCCAGCGGGAAGTTGCTCGCACCGAACACCGCCACCGGCCCCAGGGCGATGCGGTACTGACGCAGATCCGGACGCGGCAGCGGTTGGCGATCCGGCAAGGCACGGTCGATGCGCGCACCATAGAAGTCGCCGCGACGCAGCACCTTGGCGAACAGGCGCAACTGGCCGCTGGTGCGGCCACGCTCACCTTGGATACGCCCGGCCGGCAACGCTGTCTCGCGACACACGGTGGCGACAAACGCATCGCCCAACCCGTCGATTTCATCGGCGATGGCGTCGAGAAACCGCGCGCGTTTTTCCGCACTCAGGTTGCGGTAGGTCGGGTATGCCGCAGCCGCCGCTTTGGCAGCGGCATCCACTTCGGCTTCGCTGGCCTGGAAGAAAGTTCCGGGCAAGGGTTCGCCGGTGGTGGCGTCGAGGCTTTGCAACTGCAACGTGCCGTTGGCGCTGCGGCGACCGCCGATGTAGTTGTGTCCAGGAAATAGGCTCATGTGGATTCCTTGATCGATTGCAGACCTACGGGGGTCAGAGTGTGCGTACCTGACCGATAGCCAGCGGCTGGGCGCTCTCGCCGATGCCGTTGACCAAAGGCGCACCGAACTCATCGAGACTGATCTGGAAGCTATCCCCCGGCTGCGTCTTCACACCGTCGGCAAACGACAGCGTGGCGGTACCGAAGTAGTGCACGTGCACATCCCCGGGACGCAAAAACTGCGCGTACTTGAAGTGATGAAATTCGAGATTGGCCAGGCTGTGGCACATGTTGTCTTCGCCGCTGAGAAACTCTTTTTCCCAGATCGTCTGGCCGTTGCGCGTGATGCGGCTGGTGCCGACCAGATGTCTGGGCAACTCACCGACGCGCAGCTCCGGGCC
This sequence comes from Pseudomonas laurylsulfatiphila, assembly GCF_002934665.1. Classification (GTDB taxonomy): domain Bacteria; phylum Pseudomonadota; class Gammaproteobacteria; order Pseudomonadales; family Pseudomonadaceae; genus Aquipseudomonas; species Aquipseudomonas laurylsulfatiphila. The sequence continues at coordinate 52,170 of NZ_NIRS01000006.1, forward strand.
AAAGGAGCAGCAACGCAGTTTCGAATGAGCGAGATACAGGTAGTTGCGCCGCTCCATGACGTGGTCGGAGAACTCGTTACCCAGTGCGTAACCGACACGGTACGGCTGGCCGTCGTCGCCGATCACATACAGGCCGGTCAGTTCCGGCTCCTCACCGGCGTCCTCGGCAAACGGCGGCACCGGGAAATCCGCACCGGGACGCACGACGATGCTGCCATCGCCCTTGTAGAACCACTCCGGTTGCGCGCCGACCTGCTCCGCCGCCGGTTTGCCGCCCTCCAACCCCCACTTGAACATGCGCATGGTGTCGGTCATGCCGGCTTCGACTTCACCGTCGTGCTGGTGCATTTTGTCCCGTGTCGCGGCACTGCCCAGATGGGTCAGGCCGGTGCCGCTGATCAGGCAATGGGCCGGATCTTCGTGGTCCAGCGGCGGCAGGACCTTGTGTTGCTGTAACAGCTGTGCGTAATCCGGACCGGGTTCGGTGCCGCGCCGGGCGATTTCTTCTTGCAGGCTGCACTGGGCACGGATGGCGGCCAGGGCCAGTTCACGGGTACTGCGGGTATCGCGCAGCACCTGGACCCGAGCGCCCTCAACCAGGCCAACCTGGCGTTGCCCGTCGCTGTTTTCAAACTGAATCAGGCGCATGTCGGCCCTCCGAAAAGTCGTGGTGGGCGCCGCGAGAGAGCGGCGCCGGACGGTCACTCGATGATGTTGAAATCGCTCAGGTACTCATCGGAGATTTCCAGGCCCAGGCCCGGCTTGTTGTCATCCAGTTGGATGTAGCCGTTGACCGGTTGCGGCTCGCCCTTGAACACGTAGTAGAAGAGCTCGTTGCCGACTTCGACGTCGAACACCGGGAAGAACTCGGCCATAGGCGAAGCCGTGGTGGACATGGTCAGGTGGTAGTTGTGCATCTGCCCGGCATGCGGGATGACCGGCACCGACCAGGCCTCGGCCATGGCGTTGATCTTGCGCGCGGCGGTGATGCCGCCGACGCGGTTGGTGTCGTACTGGATCACGTCGACGGCGCGGCGTTCCAGCAGGTCCTTGAAGCCGTAGGAAGTGAATTCATGTTCGCCGCCGGAGATCGGCATGATCCCCATCTTCTTCAGCTCGATGTAGCCTTCGATGTCGTCGGCGATCACCGGTTCTTCGAGCCAGCGCGGCTCGAACTCGGCGAGTTTCGGCAACATGCGCCGGGCATACTCGAGGGTCCAGCCCATGTAGCATTCGAGCATGATGTCGACGTCGGGGCCGGCCAGCTCACGCAGGGCGCGCACCTGTTCGATGTTGCGGCGCATGCCCGCCGGACCGTCCTTCGGGCCGTAGCCGAAGCGCATTTTCAGCGCGGTGAAGCCCTGACTCAGGTAGCCCTGGGCTTCTTCGAGAAACAGGTCGAGGTTGTCGTTGGCGTAGAGCTTGGACGCGTAGGTCCAGATCTTTTCCTTGGTGCGCCCGCCCAGCAGCTTGAACACGGGCTTGTTCACTGCTTTGCCCATGATGTCCCAGATCGCGATGTCGATGGCCGAGATCGCCGCCATGCCGATGCCCTTGCGGCCCCAGGCGTGGCTCTGGCGGTACATTTTCTGCCAGATGTATTCGTTGTCGAACGGGTCTTCGCCAATGGCGATCGGCGCCAGGTAGGTGTCGATGATTTCCTTGGCCACACGCGGCGCCAGGGCGCAGTTACCGATGCCGACGAGGCCGGTGTCGGTCTCGACTTCCACCACCAGCCAGCCGTGGAAACGGAACGAGCCCATGGCGTCGCCGCGCTCGAACAGAATGTCGCTGGCGTTGGTGCAGAAGTGCGCCTGGGGTGGCACGACTTTGCCTTTCCACTCGAAAACGCGGGTACGGATCGCTTTGATTTTCATGAATAGAGTTTCCTTGCGCTGCCGGCTTCTTGTCATTGTGAGTCGCTGCACAATGCCGCTCGGGTGGCGGTCTTGCGCATTCGATGGAGCGACTTTAGCCAGCGGCCAAGGGCTGCGGATAATCACTTATGCGTATCCGGCGATAACCTGGAGTGATAGCAAAAACTGATTAGTAGGCATGTCGGGTTATCAGGGTGAAACAAAAAAGATCGCGGCCTTCGGCAGCTCCTACAGAAGAATGCGATCCCCTGTAGGAGCTGCCGAAGGCTGCGATCTTTTGACCTTTCAACAATCAGTAACTATTGCCACCCATCCGGCACGCAATCTCGAACGCCTGGCGAATCGCGCCGACATTGGCCTTGCCCTGCCCCGCGATGTCGAACGCGGTGCCATGGGCCGGGGTGGTGATCGGGATCGGTAAGCCGCCCTGCACCGTGACGCCACGGGAGAAGCCCATCAGCTTGATCGCGATCTGACCCTGGTCGTGGTACATCGTGACCACCGCGTCGAAGGCACTGGCATCACCCTGGACCTTGAGGAAGATCGTGTCGGCCGGATAAGGCCCGTCCGCCGCGATCCCCAGTGCCTGCGCCGAACGCACCGCCGGGCCGATGATGTCCAGTTCCTCGCGACCGAACGAACCGTTATCACCGTTATGCGGATTCAGCCCGCAGACGCCGATGCGCGGCTTTTCCAGCCCGTTGCGCTTGAGCGCGGTGTCGATCAGTTGAATCGCTTCCACCACCCGTTGCTGGCTGAGCAGGCCCGGTACATCGGCCAAGGCCACATGCGAGGTCACCCGCGAAGTCCAGAGATTGTCGAGTACGTTGAATTCGCAGAACGGCCCATGGAAATCCAGCAGCTCGGCGAACCAGTGCAGCTCATCGCTGTGGGCCATGCCGGCCATGTGCAGTGAAGTCTTGTTCAATGGCCCGAACAACACGGCGTCGGTAATGCCCGCTTCGGTCAGGCGCAGGGCTTTTTCCAGGGTGTCGAGGCTGTAGCGGCCACCGATGACGCTGGCCTCGCTACGCGGAAATTCACCAAGGGTGTCGCCGCGAAAGTCATAGAACAGCGGCGTGTCATCGACGAATGCCAACTGCTCCAGGAACTCGACGCGACGATAGGGAAATTCCATGCCGGCAATGCGCATGCCGCGACGCATTTCCGCTTCGTCGGCGATCAGGATCACATTGGCCTGGGCACGCACTTCAGGCTCGCCCAGCAGGCGCGCAATCAGCTCAGGGCCGATGCCCGCCGGGTCACCCAGGACCATCGCGATGGTGGATTTGCTCATGCTTCACTCCTCAAGGGTTCAGGCTGCGCCCGGTCGTTGGCGCAAGGCTCGCAGCGATAGATCCGCTGCGCGTTGCTGTAGAAAAGTCGTTCCTGATCGGCTGTCGGCAGATCGGCGACGATGGATTTGAAACCGCTGTAGATGTCGTCGAACGAGCCGCACAGGCTGTCCACGGGGAAGTTGCTGGCGAACATCGCCCGGTGGCTGCCGAACATGGCGATCACCTCGCGCACGATCCAGGCGTTGTCCTTGGCGCGCCAGCGCTGGCCGCCCTGCCCCAGGCCGGAAATTTTCACCTGCACGTTCGGCCACTGCGCCAGCCGCGCCATCGCCAGACGCCAGCCCGCCAGGCCTTCGGCACTGCGGTCATTGGGCAAACCGGCGTGGTTGAGAATCAGCGTGATGCCGGGAAAATCCCGGGCCAGGCGTTCGGCCTCGTGCAGGTTCCACCAGGGCGTCTGCAAATCGAAATGCAGCCCCAGCCCTTCGAGCGCGGCGTAACTGCGGCGCCAGTGTTCGTCACTCATCAGGCTGCGCATGTGCCCAACCTGCGCCGGCGCGATCGGGCCACCGGGTTTGTGGCGCACGCTGCGCACATGCTTGAAGCGCGCCTGTTCGGTGAGCACATCGATAGCGTCCGGATGATCGAGCCAGGCTTGCGCCACGACCGCATTGGGCACGCCGTAGCGGGTGGCCAGTTGCTCGATGAAACGGGTTTCGCCAATCGGGTCCTGCGGGTTCCACTCGGTCTCGACGTACACCGTTTGCACGACGTTATGCGAACCTGCATCGGCGAAGTAATCCTCGGGAAAATAGCGGCGCTTGATCGCGCTGTAGTCTCCGTAGCGAAACGGTATGTTGGCCTCGGGGGCAAGCCATGGGTGGTCGTTGACGGTCGGGTCCCAGAAGTGATGATGGGCGTCGATGATCGGGCCGTTCCACAACGCGTTAGTCATGGCGCACCTCGTCGAGGCTGATGAACAAGGTCGCGAGCACGAAGACTGCCGAGCACGCCGCGAAGAACCCGAGCACCGGGGCGAAGCCACCGGCCGCTTGCAGAATCACGCCCACCAGGATCGGCACCACGATGCCGCCGCTGCTACCGGCCATGTTCATCACGCCACCGATCAAACCGACCCGCGCCGGCGCCGCCAGCAGCGCCGGGAAGCTCCAGTAGAGGCTGCCCCACATCAGGAAGAACGCGGTCATGGCCAACAGCGCCACCGCCGCAAAGGGATTGCTCAAGGTCGGCAGCAACAGGAATGCGCCGAGGGCCACCAGCCCGGAAAACGCCAGCAGGCTCTTGACCGCCACCCCGCGACTCACGCCTTTGCGAATCAAGCCATCACAGAGGAAACCTCCGGTCAACGAACCGAGTGCCCCGCAGACAAAAATCACGAAGGTCGCCGCACCAATCCCCTTGATATCGAAACCCCGGGCCTGGGCCAAGTAACTCGGGCCCCAGGTCAGCAGGCCGAAATACACCATCGCCCAACTCGCCCGGCCGATCAGCAAACCGCTGAGCGAGCGTGGCGCAATACCCAGCCCCTTGACCGGCGCTCGGGCCGCTTCGGCGGCGGGCGTTGCACGGCCGGCGTTGATTTTCTCAAGCTCCGCCGCATTGACTTGCGGGTGACCGGCCGGGTCATCGCGCAGATAACGCCGTGCCAGCCAGGCCAGCACCAGGGTGGCGATACCGGCGATCACGAAGGCCAGGCGCCAGGAGTCCAGCGAGGCAATCAGCCAGGCAATGATCAACCCGCCAAGGGCCACGCCCAACGGGCTGCCGCTGTCCATCAATACCGCGCCGCGACTGCGTTCGCTCGGGGCCAGCCACAGGGAAATCAGCTTGCCGCCCGACGGGAACAGCGGTGCTTCGGCGGCGCCCAGTGCAACCCGGGCAAACAACAATGACAAGCCGCCGGTAGCAAACGCCGCCAGCACCTGAAACGTGCCCCACAACCCGGTGGACCAACTGATGACCCGGTGCGGGCCGAAGCGATCGATCAACCAGCCGCCGGGAATCTGCAACAGTGCGTAGGCCCAGAAGAAGCTGCTGAGGATCAGCCCTTGCAGGCTCGGCGACAGGGAAAACTCATGGGCGATGGTCGGCATCGCAATGGACAGCGACACCCGGTCGATCAGGTTGACCATGGTCAGCGCGAAGATGATCGCGAAGATCCGCCAGCGTACGTTGCTGGCTTTGGCGGTACCGGCCTGCGGCCTGATCGCTTCGTTGGGCTGGGCAACTGCGCCGGGCAGATGCAGGGAAGCACTGGGACGAACCATGGTGCATGCCTCGTTTATTATTTTTGTGGAGATGCAGACGTTGATAAGCACTATCGAAGGCTCGCTGATAACCGTCTAATCAAAACTTGAAATCAGGCGATAGCCTCGGGTTATGTCATGCCCTGCTTTCAACGACCTTTCAACGTTGCCACGCATTCTTCTGTAGGAGCGAGCCTGCTCGCGATGGTCTTCAACGAAAACGCGAGTTTCCTGAATTAACGCGGTGCCCTTGAGTCCATCGCGAGCGGGCTCGCTCCTACAGAGTTTGCCAAGCTATAACCCCAGGCTATCGGTGTATGTATTGTTTTGACTAGACGCCGTGCCCGCACCTTCACACACTCGGGCCAGGCTTGCGGCTTTACCGCGCAAACAAGCCGCTCATAACAATTACAAGAACATAAATACGAGGCTCTTCCATCATGCGAAATGCATTCGTCCGTCGTACATCCCGTCTGTTTCTTGGTTGCGCACTGATCGCCGCCGGTACCCTTCCCGCTCTCGCCAACGCCGCCTGGCAACCGGACAAGAACGTCGAAATCGTCGTAGCCGGCGGTCCCGGTGGCGGTACCGACCAGCTCGGTCGCCTGATCCAGTCGATCATCACCACGCACAAGCTGCTCGACGTGAACACCATCGTCCTCAACAAGGGCGGTGGCAACGGCGCCGAAGCCTTCCTCGACCTGAAAATGAGCAAGGGCGATGCCGACAAACTGGTGATCGGCACCAACAACATCTACCTGTTGCCGCTGGTGTCCAAGCTCGGCTACGAGTGGCAGGAACTGACCCCGATTGCCGCCGTGGCCGAGGATGACTTCATTCTCTGGAGCTACAAGGGTGCGCCGTGGAAAGACGCTAAAAGCTTCTACGAAGCGGTCAAGGCCGACCCGTCGAACCTGCGCATGGGCGGCAGCCAATCCAAGGACGTCGACCAGACCCTGACCCTGCTGCTGAACCAGACCAACAACAGCAAACTGGTGTACATCCCGTTCAAGAGCGGCAGCGAAGCCGCGACGCAACTGGCCGGCAAGCACATCGCTGCCAACGTCAACAATCCAAGCGAGAGCATCAGCCAATGGCGTGGCGATCAGGTCGAGCCGCTCTGCGTGTTCAGTAAGGAGCGCATGGGCTATACCGACAAAGTCGCCGGTGACAAATCCTGGGCCGACGTCCCGACCTGTCACGAACAAGGCCTGGGCATCGATCAGTACCGCTTCCCGCGCACCGTGTTCATGCCCGGCGACGTCACCGCCGAGCAGCGTGCGTTCTATGTCGAGTTGATGCGCAAAGTCACCCAGACCGATGAGTTCAAGGCTTACGTGAAGCAGAACGCTCTGGTGCCAACCTTCCTCGAGGGCGAGCCGCTGACCGCCTACATCGAAAAAGACACCGCCCGCGTCACGCCGGTGTTCAAAGAGGCCGGCTGGCTGAAAAACTGAGTTGCTCACGGCCGCCCGCCCTGCGTACGGCCGTCACCTCTGGAGGTGCTTTCATGTCCCATTCTTCGGATTCACCACCGCTGGTCGGTACGCGCTGGGTCGAACTCGGCCTGGCACTCTTCACCACGCTGATCGGCGCGGTGGTGATGTTCGGCAGTGTCGAACAGGGTATCGGCTGGGGTGATGCCGGCCCCGAGCCGGGTTACTTTCCCTTCTACATCGGCCTGATGTTGAGCGCCGCCAGTGTGGCCAACGGCGTGTTGACCCTGGTGCGCTGGCAAGCCCTGGGTATTTCATTCGTCAGCCGCAGTGCGTTCAGGCAAGTGCTGTCGGTGTTCGTGCCCATCGCGCTATTCGTCGGTGCGATGCCGTTCACCGGTATCTACGTCGCTTCGGCCTGCTTCATTGCCTGGTTCATGTGGCGTGACAAGGTCCGCGCCAAGCCTTACGGCAAATGGATGATCGGTAGCGTGTCCCTGGGCGCGGTGCTGGCCAGTTACCTGATCTTCGCGCTGTGGTTCAAAGTGCCGCTGGATGCCGGCCCAATGGGCGACTGGATTGCCCTGGCCGGGAGACATTTCAAATGAGCGAGTTCGATTCCCTGCTGCAAGGCATGAACCTGATCCTCACGCCGGGCCATATCGGCCTGATGGTGATCGGCGTGCTGCTGGGCATTCTGGTCGGCGTACTGCCCGGTCTCGGTGCCCCCAATGGCGTGGCGTTGCTGCTACCGCTGACGTTCACCATGTCGCCGGTGTCGGCGATCATCCTGCTGTCGTGCATGTACTGGGGCGCGCTGTTCGGCGGTTCGATCACCTCGATCCTGTTCAACATCCCCGGTGAGCCCTCATCGGTGGCGACTACCTTCGACGGTTACCCGATGGCCCGTGAAGGCCGCGCCGCCGAAGCCCTGACCGCCGCGTTCAGTTCGGCGTTGCTGGGTGCGTTGGCCGGCGTGTTGTTGCTGACGTTCCTGTCGACAAAAATTGCCGCGTTCGCCATGTCCTTCAGTTCGCCGGAGTTCTTCGCGGTGTACCTGTTGGCGTTCTGCACCTTCATCGGCATGAGCAAGAACCCGCCGCTGAAAACCGTGGTGGCGATGATGATCGGTTTCGCCATGGCCGCCGTCGGCATGGACACCGTGTCCGGCAACCTGCGCCTGACCTTCGACCAGCCGATCCTGATGACCGGCATCAGCTTTGAAGTGGCGGTGATCGGCCTTTTCGGCATCGGCGAAATCCTCTGCACCGTGGAAGAGGGACTGGTATTCCGCGGCGAGCATGCGCGGATCACGCCGATGGTGATCCTGCGCACCTGGGCCAAATTGCCGCGTTACTGGTGGACGATTGTGCGCAGCACCCTCGTCGGCTGCTGGATGGGCATTACCCCTGGCGGGCCGACTGCCGCGTCGTTCATGAGCTACAGCCTGGCCCGGCGTTTCTCGAAAAACCGCGACAACTTCGGCAAAGGCGAACTCGAAGGGGTGATCGCCCCGGAAACCGCTGACCACGCGGCCGGCACCAGTGCCCTGCTGCCGATGCTGACCCTGGGCATTCCCGGTTCGGCGACTGCGGCGGTGATGCTCGGTGGCCTGATGATCTGGGGTTTGCACCCGGGGCCGACGCTGTTCGTCGAGCAACACGATTTTGTCTGGGGCCTGATCGCCAGCATGTACCTGGGCAACGTGGTGAGTCTGATCGTGGTGCTGGCCACCGTGCCGCTGTTCGCTTCGATCCTGCGCATCCCGTTCTCGATCATCGCGCCGATCATCATCATGGTCTGCGCCATCGGTGCCTACTCGGTGCACAACTCGTTCTTCGACGTGGTGCTGATGCTGGGCTTCGGTGCACTGGGTTATCTGTTCAAGAAACTCGGCTACCCGATTGCGCCGCTGGTGTTGGCGGCAGTGCTGGGCGACAAGGCAGAAGATGCGTTCCGTCAGTCGATGCTGTTCTCCGATGGGCACCTGGGGATTTTCTGGTCCAACCCCTTGGTCGGCAGCTTGACCACGGCGGCGCTGCTGATGCTGTTCTGGCCGCTGATTTCCAAAGCGCTGCAAACCCTGATCGGCCTGCGCAAACCTCAGGTCGCCAAACCAAAATCGGTGCTGTGACACGCCAAAGCTGGCAACGCCTGGCATTTGTTGTCAGGCTTGCCGCAGGACTTTTTTGCGAGCACGGCCCATGACCCGAATTCCTGCTGCCAACGTAATCCACAGCCGACTGCGTCTGCGCCAATTGCGGCTGATGCTGGCGTTGCAGGAATTCGGTTCGTTGCGCCGCGCCGCCGATCACATCGGCATGACCCAGCCGGCCGCGACCAAAATGCTGCATGAGGCCGAGGACCTGTTGGGCGTCGAGCTGTTCGAACGCCTGCCCAGGGGCATGCGCTCTACCCCGTTCGGGGAAACGGTCATTTATTACGCACGCATGGTGTTCGCCGAACTCAGCGGCATGCGTGAAGAGTTGGTCGCCCTCGAGTCCGGCAACCTTGGCCGGGTCGCGGTCGGGGCCATTCCGGCACTGGCTTCAGGGCTGCTGACGCGCACCATCGCCACCTTGAAACAAAGCCATCCACGCTTGTCGATGAGCATCCAGGTCGACACCAGCGACGTGCTGGTGCAGGCGCTGTTGCAAGATCAGCTGGATATCGTGTTGGGGCGGATTCCCGCCGGTGCCCGGGCAGAGGAGTTGCTGTTCGACAGCCTTGGCGAGGAAGCGCTGTGCGTGATTTCCGGCGCACAGAATCCACTGGCCAAAGCCACGCAGTTGAGCTGGGCCGAACTGCAGAACATGACCTGGGTACTGCAACAGCAGCCCAGCCCGATGCGCGCGATCATCAATCAGGTGTTCCACAATGCGCGGGTCGACATCCCGAGCAGCATCGTCGAAACCACGTCGATCATGACCTTGCTGTCGTTGATTCAGCAGACCGACATGCTCGGCGTCACGCCGGTGTCGGTGGTCGAGGACTATCCCGGTCGGGATCTGCTGGCGGTGTTGCCGATCAAGTTCGAGGCGCGGCTGCCACCGTACGGGTTGATCACCCGGCGTCATCGCATTCAATCGTCGGCGATGCAGGCGTTCATGAATTCGGTGCGGGCCGAGCATGCGCTGAGCAAATGACAGGCAAGGCAAGGGCAAAAGATCGCAGCCTGCGGCAGCTCCTACAGGTGTACGGCTGCGATCTTTTGATTTTCTTGCCCCGCCTACGTTGTTTTACGGAACACAAACACCAACCCGATGATGATCAACAGCATGCCGAACAGGCTCAACAGCGCCAGGCGATTGCCGAAGACCAGATAGTCCATCACCGCCGTCACCGCCGGCACCAGGTAAAACAGACTGGTGACGTTCACCAGGTTGCCCCGGGCGATCAAGCGGTACAGCAATAGCGTCGCCAGCACCGACACCACCAGCCCCATCCATAGCACCGGCAGGATGAAACCGCTGCTGTGCTCGAAGTGAAACGGCTGGAAAGGGACGAAAATCCCGCACAACAGCAGTCCGGCGAGGTACTGCACCGGCAGCGTGCCGAGAGGGTTTTCAGTGATGCGTTTCTGCATGATCGAACCGAACGTCATGCTCACCAGTGCCAGCAGACCGAAAAGCATTCCGGCCAGCGACATCCCGGCCAGGCCGATGCCCTGATAGACCACCATGATCAAACCGGTCAGCCCCAGGACCAGACCGAACATCCGGCTCCAGGAACGCTGACGCTCCATCAGCACCACCGTGAGGATCGGCTGCACGCCCATGATGGTCGCCATCACCCCGGGGGTGACTTTCAGGTCCAGGGCCAGCAGATAGAAAATCTGATAGGCCCCCAACAACACCACGCCGGTGGCCATCGCATACAGCATCGGCTTGCCGCCCTTGGGCAACTTCAGCTTGAACAACGGCACCAGCAACACCAGCCCGCATAGCGCAATGACGAAACGAAACATCAGGAAGGCGAAGGGTGACGCGTGGGCCAGCCCCCATTTGGAGAAGATCGCCCCGCTGCTCCACAGCAGAACGAACAGGCTCGTGGACGCCGCCGCGAGCGCGGATTTTTTCGAAAGGACAAACATGAATACCACCTGTAGTCAGGCAAAGAGCCAACTCAGCAAAAGCTGAAATCCAGTAGTTTTTTCAGGCGGGCGCGGGAACAGCAGAAGACAGCTGATCAGCCCGAAATGCCAACGCCTGGCGGTGATACGACTGCGCACACCGGCGTGCTACTGACAGGTGGGGGGTAATGACTGATCTGCCCGGGCTGCTGATTCCCGCACGGCACGACGCCAGCGTTGACCGCTGAATCGACTACCGCGTTGAGGAGGGATGCAGGCATTGGGCTGATCTTTGCTCGAGGGATAAGAAAGTGAGTCCGAAACTCACCGTGCGCCGACTATAACCAGCGTTCGATATGGATTGCAACGACTTGGTCAAAAGGCCAGTAACGACAGTCGGCACAGTGTCAGTATCTGAAGGGGGTACCCAGTATTTCTCGAAAAAAACCGCTCACAACGAGCGGTTTTTTTATTCCGTATCCGGCTTCAACCAAACAACCAATACCCCAACAACGTAAGCACCACCACCGCCAGCACCGGACGCAGTACACGGTAAGCCTTGGGATTGCGCCGCTTCCATTGCTTGACCACACCACTGAATCTATCGCTGGAGTTCTTGCTCCACGCGTAGGCCCTGTTGATCCCGCCCACACGCTCGTCATCCAGGTTCTGAGGGGCGGTGGCGCGCCCCAGCCAGGCGCTGATACTGCGATTGATGCGGGTCATGAAGCGATTGCTCAACGGACGTTCGATATCGCAGAACAGGATGACCCGGGTCTTTTCCGTTTCATTCTTGACCCAGTGCACGTAGGTCTCGTCGAACATCACGTCTTCACCATCGCGCCAGGCGTAAACCTGACCGTCGACAAAGATGCGGCAATCATCGGAATTGGGGGTGGACAGCCCCAGGTGATAACGCAGGGAGCCGCCAAACGGGTCGCGATGCGGGTTGAGGTGGCTGCCGCCCGGCAGCAGCGCAAACATCGCGCCCTTGACGTTGGGAATGCTGCTGACCAATGCCACGGTTCTCGGGCACCAGAGTTCGGCAGAAGGCAGCGGTTTGTCATACCACTTGAGATAGAAACGCTTCCAGCCCTTCTTGAAGAACGAGCCAAAACCGGCGTCGTTGTTCTTTGCCGCCGCACGAATATACCCCTCGTCGAACAAGTGCATCGCTTCGTCGCGGATCACCTCCCAGTTGTCCTTGAGCACGTCCAGTTCGGGAAACTTGCTGCGATCCAGATACGGCTTGGAAGGCACACCGGAAAACAGGTACATCAAGGCGTTATAGGGTGCGAACAGTGCCGAATGGTTAACGAACTGACGTAAAACCGGCAGACGCGCCTTGCCGCGCAAGTGCACATAGAGGGTGCTGCCAAGAAACAGCAACAACAGCGAGGCTTTCGCGGCAAACGAAAAGGTCATCAACAACTCCTTTGAAGATAAGCGACTTTGCACCAGGTCCATTGCCCGACGAGGCTTGCGGCATGATAAACACTGCCGATCCGGTAAAAAACCTGCACTTTTCAACATTCAACGTTAACAAATGTGCAACAAAGCATTTCTTAACATGAGGCACCTGAACGGCGGCTGATGCGAATCCCTCATCAACCGCCGCCAGTCACGATCCGCCCCTGTTCAGCACTTACTGCTGATTCTCCTGTTCGGTAAACAGGTCACTGAACAGCATGCTCGACAGATAACGTTCACCGGAGTCCGGCAGGATCACGACGATGGTCTTGCCCTGCATTTCCGGGGTCTCCGCCAATCTTACGGCCACGGCCATGGCTGCGCCGCAGGAGATCCCGCACAAGATTCCTTCTTCCTGCATCAAGCGCAAGGCCATGGTCTTGGACTCTTCGTCACTGACCAGTTCTACCCGGTCGACCATCGACAAATCGAGGTTCTTCGGCACAAAACCGGCACCAATGCCCTGGATCTTGTGCGGGCTCGGTTTGATTTCTTCACCGGCCAGGGCCTGGGTAATCACCGGCGACACCGCCGGCTCCACCGCCACCGAGAGAATCGGTTTGCCCTGGGTATTCTTGATATACCGTGAAACACCGGTGATGGTTCCACCGGTTCCGACGCCTGCCACCAGCACGTCGACGGCGCCGTCGGTATCGTTCCAGATTTCCGGGCCGGTGGTTTTTTCGTGGATGGCCGGGTTGGCCGGGTTGTCGAATTGCGCCGGCATGAAGTACTTCGACGGGTCGCCGGCAACAATTTCACCGGCTTTTTCGATAGCGCCCTTCATGCCCTTGGCCGGTTCGGTCAACACCAGCTCGGCACCCAGTGCCTTGAGCACCTTGCGCCGTTCAATACTCATGGACGCCGGCATGGTCAGCATCAGTTTGTAGCCACGGGCGGCGGCCACGAATGCCAGGCCGATACCGGTATTGCCGGAGGTGGGTTCGACGATGGTCATGCCCGGCTTGAGTTTGCCGCTGCTCTCGGCATCCCAGATCATGTTCGCGCCGATCCGGCACTTGACCGAGTAACCGGGGTTGCGCCCTTCGATCTTGGCCAGAATGGTCACACCACGCGGCGCAATGCGATTGATCTGCACCAGCGGCGTGTTGCCGATGGAGTGGGCGTTGTCAGCGAAAATGCGGCTCATGGCTGGGTCCTTAACGACAGCATTGAAATAGGGCATCAAGGTAAGCCTCTTGCCCGCAGGCGTCCAGTCGGGTCGAACGTCCGCCTATCAGTGCAGTCAATGGTTTTAGATCGCCAGAGATTTGCCACCATGAAACGTCGATACAGTTGGCCCCTGTGGACCCTCATCGGCCTCGTTGTACTGCTGATAACGCTGCACATCGCCTTGCCCTATCTGGTGCGCGATTACCTTAATGAGAGGCTGGCGGACATGGGCGACTACCGGGGCCAGATCACCGACGTGGACCTGGCCTTGTGGCGCGGGGCCTACAAGATCAACGGACTGAAAATCGTCAAGGTCGATGGCAAGGTTCCGGTGCCTTTCGTCAACGCGCCATTGATCGACCTCTCGGTGAGTTGGCACTCACTGTGGCACGACCACGCGGTGGTGGCCAAAGTGCAGTTCATCACGCCCGAGGTCAACTTCGTCGACGGCGGGGCCAACAAGCGAAATTCCCAGACCGGCCAGGGCACCGACTGGCGTGCCCAATTAGGCAAGCTGCTGCCCATTACCCTGAACGAAGTGCGGATCAACGACGGCAAGATCAGTTTTCGCAACTTCAACTCCAAACCACCGGTGAACATGAACGCCACAAAGGTGGATGCCAGTATTTTCAACCTGACCAACGTGGTCGACACCAAAGGCAAACGCGACGCACGTTTTGAAGGTAAAGCCTTGCTGCTGGGGCACGCACCACTGGAAACTTCGGCCACTTTCGATCCCTTGAGCAACTTCGAAGACTTCGAGTTTCGCTTGCGCGCCACGGATATTGAACTCAAGCGCCTGAACGACTTCGCCGCGGCCTACGGCAAGTTCGACTTCAATGCCGGCCATGGCGACGTGGTGATCGAAGCCCAGGCCAACAAGGGCCGACTGACCGGCTATATCAAGCCGCTGATGCGCGATGTTGACGTGTTCAACTGGCAGCAGGACGTGGAAAACAAGGACAAAGGGCTGTTCCGCTCGGTATGGGAAGCCCTCGTCGGTGGAACCGAGACAGTCCTGAAAAACCAGGGCAAAAACCAGTTTGCGACACGGGTCGAACTCAAGGGCAATGTGCACCAGCAAGATGTCAGCGCATTCCAGGCTTTTTTACAGATTTTACGCAATGGTTTCATCCAGGCGTTCAATGCACGGTATGAACGGCCCAAGCCGGATGCCGGCTAAGTCACTAAGTGACGCTCCATTCAGAGACTGAATAAGCCGTCTGCGTTCACAGTCGACCGGGCAGCGCGTTATAGTCGGGGCTGACCCTTTTATTGCGCCCCCCCGCCCTGCCTCGTTCAGGTCGGCGTTACCGTTCGAGGATTAGCAGATGAAGTTCGAAGGCACCCAGGCCTACGTCGCCACCGATGACCTGAAGCTGGCGGTCAACGCCGCCATCACCCTGGAGCGGCCGTTGCTGGTCAAGGGCGAACCGGGCACCGGCAAGACCATGCTCGCCGAGCAACTGGCCGAATCCTTTGGCGCCAAGCTGATCACCTGGCACATCAAATCCACCACCAAGGCTCACCAGGGCCTGTACGAGTACGACGCGGTCAGCCGCCTGCGCGACTCGCAACTGGGCAACGAGAAAGTCCACGACGTTCGTAACTACCTGAAAAAGGGCAAGCTCTGGGAAGCCTTCGAATCCGACGAGCGGGTGATCCTGCTGATCGACGAAATCGACAAGGCCGACATCGAATTCCCCAACGACCTGCTGCAAGAACTCGACAAGATGGAGTTCTACGTTTACGAGATCGACGAGACCATCAAGGCGAAAAAGCGTCCGATCATCATCATTACCTCCAACAACGAAAAGGAACTGCCGGACGCCTTCCTGCGCCGCTGCTTCTTCCACTACATCGCGTTCCCCGACCGCACCACCCTGCAAAAAATCGTCGACGTGCACTACCCGGACATCAAGAAAGACCTGGTCAGCGAAGCCCTGGACGTGTTCTTCGACGTGCGCAAGGTGCCAGGCCTGAAGAAGAAGCCTTCGACCTCCGAGCTGGTGGACTGGCTGAAGCTGCTGATGGCCGACAACATCGGCGAAGCGGTGCTGCGCGAACGCGATCCGACCAAGGCCATCCCGCCGCTCGCCGGCGCCTTGGTGAAGAACGAACAGGACGTGCAATTGCTTGAGCGTCTGGCGTTCATGAGCCGTCGCGGCACCCGCTAAGAGGCTGATGCCATGCTGCTCAACCTGTTCAATGAAATGCGCGCAGCCAAGGTTCCAGTCTCGGTGCGTGAACTGCTGGACCTGATCAACGCGCTGAAACAGCGCGTGACCTTCGCCGACATGGACGAGTTCTACTACCTGTCCCGGGCGATCCTGGTGAAGGACGAAAAGCATTTCGACAAGTTCGACCGGGCGTTCGGTGCCTACTTCAATGGCCTGGAAAAGCTCGACGACCATCTTCAGGCACTGATCCCCGAAGACTGGCTGCGCAAGGAATTCGAACGCTCGCTGACCGACGAAGAACGGGCGGCGATCCAGTCCCTTGGCGGCCTGGACAAACTGATCGAAGAGTTCAAGAAACGCCTCGAGGAACAGAAGGAACGTCACGCCGGCGGTAATAAATGGATCGGTACCGGCGGCACCAGCCCGTTCGGTTCCGGCGGTTTCAACCCGGAAGGCATTCGGGTCGGCGATGCCGGCAAGCGCCAGGGCAAGGCGGCCAAGGTCTGGGACCAGCGCGAATACAAAAACCTCGACGATTCGGTGGAATTGGGCACGCGCAACATCAAGGTCGCCCTGCGCCGCCTGCGCAAGTTCGCCCGTCAGGGCGCGGCGGAAGAGCTGGACATCGACGGCACCATCGACCACACCGCCAAGGATGCCGGCCTGCTGAACATCCAGTTGCGGCCGGAGCGGCGCAACACCGTCAAGCTGTTGCTGCTGTTCGACATCGGCGGCTCGATGGACGCCCATGTGAAGATTTGCGAGGAATTGTTCTCGGCCTGCAAGACCGAGTTCAAGCACCTGGAGTATTTCTACTTCCACAACTTCATTTATGAATCGGTGTGGAAGAACAACATGCGCCGCACCTCCGAGCGCACTTCGACCATGGACCTGCTGCACAAGTACGGCGCCGACTACAAAGTGATCTTCATCGGCGACGCCGCCATGGCGCCCTATGAAATCACCCAGCCGGGCGGCAGTGTCGAGCACTGGAACGAAGAAGCCGGTTACGTGTGGATGCAGCGGTTCAAGGAAAAGTACAAGAAGCTTATCTGGATCAACCCGTATCCGAAGGACACCTGGAGCTATACCTCGTCGACCAATATTGTGCGGGATTTGATCGAGGACCAGATGTATCCGCTGACCCTTCGTGGGCTGGAAGAAGGGATGCGGTTTTTGTCCAAATAAAGCTAAAAGATCGCAGCCTTCGGCAGCTCCTACAGAGTACGCATATCCCTGTAGGAGCTGCCGCAGGCTGCGATCTTTTGATCTTCAAACTTTAAAGCGCTGCAAATACTCGATCTGTTCCCGATGCGCGACTTCTTGCACAACGGGCTTGAGTCGAACCGCCATCCCCGGCAAGCACTGCGCCAGCCGCGCCAGCGCCAACGGCGTCAACGCCCCCAGACGCGGATATCCACCAATGGTCTGCCGATCATTGAGCAACACAATCGGCTGCCCGTCGGGCGGCACCTGCACGGCACCCAACGGAATGCCCTCGGAAATCATCGGCTTGCCCTGGTACTGCAATGCCGTACCGAGCAGGCGAATACCCATCCGGTCGGCACGGCTGTCGAGGTGCCATACGCTGTTGAATGCGTCGAACAGGCTCTGCCCGCTGAACTCGCCGATCTGTGCTCCGAGGACCAGGTCCAACGGCGCATCAAGGTTCAGGTCCGGTCGTTGGTCTGCGGTCAATTCGCGCAGCAACATCACCGGGTTGCCCGAATAGCTCAAGCCATCCCCTTTCCCCAGCGCACAGCCCATGCCGTCCAGGCCGCCGAGTTCCTCCCGGACCACCGTCGCGCTACTGCCCAGCACTTTTGGCGCATCAAACCCACCCGGCGCCGCCAGATAAGCCCGGGCTCCGAGCAACGGCTGAGTGAATTGCAAACGCTGGCCTTTGTGCAGCCTGAAACTGCGCCACGGGGTCAAAGCCTCGCCGTCCACCCGCGCGCCAAGATCCGCTCCGGCCAAGGCCAGCACGCAGTCTTCTTCAGCCACCACGGTGAATCCGCCGAGGGTGATTTCGATCACCGGCGCATCCAGTCCGTTGCCCAATAGCCAGTTGGCCCAGGACATCGAACGCCAATCGGCCGCTCCGCCCTGGGTCACGCCCAGATGCCGCACACCGAATCGACCAGCATCCTGCAACAGGCACAGCGGCGTACTCGCTTCAATCATCAGACGGCTCATGCCTGGGCCTCCAGAGGCGTATCGTCACCCCCCAGGTTAATGAACTCGGCATGGCCGACCGCTTCGAACCGTACGGTGTCACCGGGCTGCATCAGGCTGTAGCCGTCACGGTTGCGGTCGAACAACCTGGCCGGCGTGCGGCCGATCAGGTTCCAGCCGCCCGGCGACACCACCGGGTAAGCCGCCGTTTGCCGCTCGGCGATGCCGACACTGCCGGCCGCGACTTTCTTGCGTGGTGTGTTCAGACGCGGCGCAGCGAGCGCTTCCTCCACCAGCCCCATGAAGGCGAAGCCCGGTGCAAAACCCAGGGCGAACACCTGATATTCACGCCCACTGTGGCGACGGATCACCTCCTCCACCGCCAATCCGCTGCGCTGCGACAACAACGTCAATTCCGGTCCGACACTCAAGTCGTACCACACCGGCAACACATGACAGGTACCGCGCGTGCGCACATTGGGCGACAGATCGATCAGTGCCTGGGCGATCAGTTCCCGTGCCTGGCTCGGGCTCAATGCCGTCAGGTCGTAATGCACCATCAATGTGGTGTAGGACGGCACCAGATCGATCAGGTGCCCGGCAAATGCCATGTGCAGACTTTCACTGGCAGCGAGCATCCACGGCATGTTGCTTTCGGCAATTTCATCGAACAGGCGCACCATCAGGCAATCCAGCGCCACCACTTCCACCCGCAGCTTCATGACGCACTCTGCCGGTTCAAGGCTTCACGGATGCGTTGCACGGCAGCGACCGAACTGGCGTTATCGCCGTGCACGCAGAGGGTGTTGGCCCGCAAATGCAGGGCGCTGCCGTCACTGGCGGTGAGCTGATCGCCACGGGCAATGGTCAGCGCCTGCTCGATGATTTTTTCCGGGTCGTGATGCACCGCGCCCGGCAGTTGTCGCGAGACCAGCCTGCCGGCACTGTCGTAGGCACGATCGGCAAAAGCCTCGAACCACAGCGTCACGCCGTATTCATCGCCCATTTGTTGGGCAGCGCTGTTGTCGCGGGTCGCCATCAGCATCAATGGCAGAGTGCGGTCGTAGGACGCCACCGCTTGCAAAACGGCACGCAACTGCGCCGGGTTAGCCATCATGTCGTTGTACATCGCGCCATGGGGTTTGACGTAACTGACCCGGCCGCCCTGGGCCCGGCAGATGCCGTCGAGGGCGCCGATCTGGTAATGCAGGATGTCTTGCAGCTCCTGGGTGGCATAGGCCATGGAGCGGCGGCCGAAGCCCACCAGATCCTGATAGGCCGGATGCGCGCCGATTTGCACACCGTGGCTGAGGGCCAGGCTGACGGTCTTGCGCATGATGCTCGGGTCGCCGGCGTGAAAACCGCAGGCGACGTTGGCGCAATCGATGAAGGGCATGATTTCGGCGTCCAGACCCATGGTCCAGCTGCCGAAACTCTCGCCGATGTCGCAGTTCAATAGCAGGCGGCTCACACTGAACACTCCTGTAGGCTTTATTCTTATCAGCTGCGGGACATATCTATAGGACAGTCCCGCAGGTTATCAGTTACTGGGCGTCGAGTTGCTTGCCACGGGTTTCCGGCAGGCTCAGGGCCGCGAGAATCACCACACCGTAGGAAACCGCCGCGAAGGCACCGATGCCCACGCTCAGTGGTACGGTCTGGCTGAGCAGGCCGATCAGCAGCGGGAACAACGCCGCCAGCGCACGGCCGATGTTGTAGCAAAAACCCTGGCCCGAACCGCGAATGCGCGTGGGGAACAATTCGGTCAGGAATGCGCCCATGCCACTGAAAATCCCCGAGGCGAAGAAGCCCAGCGGAAAGCCCAGCCACAGCATCACGCCGTTGCTGACCGGCATTTGCGTGTACAGCAGGACAATGGTGAACGAGCCGACGGCGAACAGGATGAAGTTCTTCTTGCGTCCGAGGATGTCGGTCAAATAGGCGCTGATGACATAACCCACGTAGGAACCGACGATCACCATCGCCAGATAACCGCTGGTATTGAGTACGCTCAAACCGCGTTCGTTTTTCAGGAAAGTCGGTAGCCAGGACGTGATGGCGTAGTAGCCGCCCAATGCGCCGGTGGTCAGCAACGAAGCGCGAATCGTGGTGAACAGCATGCCGGGGGCGAAGATCTCATAGAACTTCGACGGGTTGCTCGGCTCCTGCCGGGCTTTGGCTTGACGATAGATTTCCGGGTCCTTGACCAGACGGCGGACAAAAATCACAAAAATCGCCGGCACGATGCCAAGGATGAACAGGGCGCGCCAGGCGTCTTCCGGTGGCAATACCGAGAACAGCAGCGCATACAGAATCGCCGTCAGCCCCCAACCCAGCGCCCAGCCGGATTGCACCATGCCCACAGCCTTGCCGCGGTCCTGGGCACGAATGACTTCGCCGATCAGCACAGCGCCGGCCGTCCACTCGCCGCCGAAACCGAAGCCCATCAGGGTCCGTGCAATCAGCAATTGCTCGTAGCTCTGGGCAAAGCCGCAGAGGAAGGTGAAGAAGGCAAACCACAACACGGTCAGTTGCAGGGTGCGCACACGACCGATGCGGTCGGAGAGAATCCCTGCGACCCAGCCACCGATGGCCGAAGCGATCAGGGTGCTGGTGTGAATCAGCCCGGCCTGGCCGGTGGTGATGCCCCACATGGCAATCAGGGTCGGCACGACGAAGCTGAGCATCTGGGTGTCCATGCCGTCCAGGCCATAGCCGATCTTGCAGCTCCAGAAGGTGCGGCGTTCCTGCTGATTGATGTTGCGATACCAGTCGAAAGGTCCCGGGCGAGCCGTGGCTTTCGCGATGACGGGGGTGTCGGGCGCACTCATGGCAAATCTCCGCGCTGATTTTATTGGTATTGTTCTGAGCCCCGACGACGCCTATCGTGGGAACCGGATGCGCCGATTTTTGGACGCGCGCCCCGGCTGCGTCCAACTAATAAAAACCCGCCTTAGACATAAGAAATCTTTATCCCATGAACCTGAAGTTTCTCGAGACCTTTGTCTGGGTCGCCCGACTCAAGAGTTTTCGCCTGACCGCCGACAAGCTCTTCACCACTCAGGCTTCGATTTCCAGCCGGATTGCGGTGCTTGAAGGTGAGCTTGGGGTGAAGCTGTTTCTGCGTGATTCGCGCGGCGTGAGCCTGACGCCGGAGGGCCTCAAAGTGCTCGATTACGCCGAGCAGATGCTGGACACCATGCAGGCACTCAAGCAGTCGATCGAGACCCGTTCGAGCAAGGCCGGACGTGTGCGCATCGGCGTGATGGACACGGTGATCCATACCTGGCTCAGCCCGTTGGTGGCGCAGATGACCGATCACTACCCGCTGGTGGAAATCGAGTTGGTGGCCGATACCTCGCTCAACCTCTGCGATCAGCTGCAAAAAGGCTTTCTCGATGTGATCCTGCAAACCGACCTGCTGCGCCAGGAAAGCGTGCGCAGCCTGGAACTGGCCAGCCACCCCATGGGCTGGATCGTCGCCAGCAATTCCATTTACAACCGTGAGTACTCGGGCATCGCTGACCTGGCGGGCGAACGGATCATCACCTATTCGAAAAACTCCCATCCGCACCAGGAAGTGCTGGCCCTGATGCAGGCCAATGGCGTGATGGCGCCGCGACTGAACTGCGTGAACTCGGTGTCGGCGATTACCCGGCTGCTGCGCGACGGATTTGGCATTGGCGCGTTGCCGCCGGTGCTGGTGGCCGAGGAACTGGCACGGGGGGAGTTGACCCTGCTGGACATCGATCAGCGACCACCCGACTTGCAGGTGGTGGTGTCGTGGCGGGTGGGTGTGGAGTGGGTCGAGGAGATTGTGGCGTTGTGTCAGCAGGTGCTGGAGGGGTATGCGCAGAAGGTGGGAGAGCGCTACATCGTCCTGAATCGCTAAAGTCCCCTGTAGGAGCTGGCTTGCCAGCGAAGGCGTCTGCCTGACGCACCGCGCCGCCTGGTTCGCTGGCAAGCCAGCTCCTACAAAGACATCTTACAACCCGCGCAAATCCCGCTCTTCGATCGGCCGGCTCTGGCGCAGACGCTTGCCGCCCAGCACCACCCAGTCGATCAGACGGAACAGGCACTCGATCCCGAACGACAGTAGCAACGCGCCGCTCATGCCCCAGACTATCGCTTCGGGTGTCAACAGGATCTGGTAGCTGTAGCCGTTCCAGGTTTCCTTGCGGATGTCCGGATCGGCGGCCAGTACCACTTGCAGGAAGCGGATGTACCACGGCCCCTGCATCGCCTGGAACTGTTTATCCAGCGCCAATTGACGGGTCAGCAGGTTGCTCAGGCTGTCGGCGTCGCTACGGAAGATCGGGTCCTCGCTGGCGCGGTAATGCGCGACCAGCGCCTGCATGTCGCCCTTGAAGAACTGATTGGCGGTGTTCTGGAAGCCGCTCAACCCGGCTTGCGCCTCGATCAGATGAGCTTCGACCCGTTTGGTGTAATCGTTGATGAACCCCGGCACCTGGACACCGATCAACAGGCCCGCCGCAAACAACACCAGCCGTAGATAACTGAGCAACATGCAAGGAGTCCTTATTCGGTCGTGCCCTGGCTGACGCATTCGCCGCGTCGCCACAAGCTCCATTGACCCGGTTCGTAACGGGTCCAGGTTTCGTTTTCGGTCAAGGGTTCGGTGGCGATGACGGTGACCACATCGTCAGGGGTGGTTTCGGCCTGAAAGTCGACGATCACGTCGACATCTTTCAGGCGCGCCGGGCCAAAGGGGGCGCGGCGGGTGATCTGCGCCAACTTGGTCGAGCAATAGCAGAACAGCCAGTCACCGTCGCTGAGCAGGCAGTTGAACACGCCTTTGCTGCGGTACTCGGCGCAAGCGGCCACCAGATCCGGCAGTAACGTTTCGACCTCGACCGGTTCGGGGAACGCCGCACGCACACGGTTGAGCAAATCGCAGAATGCCGCTTCGCTGTCGGTATCGCCCACGGGGCGGTAGAAACTGGCCGTTGGCTGAAAATCCGCCAACTGGCCGTTATGGGCGAAACACCAGTTGCGCCCCCACAGCTCGCGGACGAACGGATGGGTGTTGGACAGGCAGACCTTGCCGACGTTGGCCTGGCGGATGTGCCCGATCACCACTTCGCTCTTGATCGGATAGCGCTGCACCAGGTTGGCGACTTCCGACTCGCAGCTGGCCGCCGGGTCCTGGAACAGCCGCAGCCCACGGCCTTCATAGAAGGCAATGCCCCAGCCGTCGCGATGCGGGCCGGTGCGGCCGCCGCGCTGCATCAGCCCGGTAAAGCTGAACACGATATCGGTCGGGACATTGGCGCTCATGCCCAATAACTCACACATGTTCGGACGCTCGCTCTATCGCAGGGGCAAGATTACAGACGGGGTTCGACTCGCATCCGCTGAGGATTGCTCGGCACGGGCGGACGACCGTAACGATCATCGCCGGCACCGCCAAACGGTTGATCATCCTCAGGCTCTTCGGCGCGGACGGCGGCTTTGGTGGCAGCCTCACGCTCCTTGCGGGCGTTGGCGGCGCGCTCGATGGGGAAACGGATCGCCACCAGCACCAGATAGAGGCCGAATGCGATCATGCCGTACATGAACAGATCGGAAATCGCCCGCCAGGCGTTGTTGCCGACCTTGAACAGCAGGTCGAGCGCGGTAATGGCGACGGCCGGTGCGACTTTATCCTTGACCGGGTCGATGATGGTCGGGCTGAACAGCAGCACGACCATCAGCAGCCGCAGCGGCTCACGCAGCCAACGCCACATCCAGCGGGTCAAGCGCATCCACACCAACAGGCAGCCCAAAGCGGCGAAGGCGTAGAGGCCCCAAGCGATCAGATAGTCGTTCTCGGTCATGGTGTCCATGGCAAGGCAGGCAAAGAGGCGCTTATGATAACGGCTTTTCGTCCGACAGGCTGCATCAACACATAGAACCCTGTAGGAGCGAGCTTGCTCGCGATGGCGGACTGACAGTCAACACTGCTGTTGAATGAACCGGCCGCATCGCGAGCAAGCTCGCTCCCACAGGTTATTCACCCCCAATTCCGTACACTGCTCGAGAGTCCTTCATGCCCCTATCCGCCAACATTCACGACGCTCCGATTGCCCACAAGGCTGATGGCTCCGATCCGTATGCCTGGCTGCAAGAGCGCGACACCGATGCAGTGCTCGACTATCTGAAAGCTGAAAACAGCTATCAGGAGGCGCAAACCGCCGACCAGGCCGGGCTGCGCGAGACCCTGTTCGAGGAGATCAAGGGGCGGATTCTCGAGACCGACCTGTCCCTGCCCTCGCCCTGGGGACCGTATCTGTACTACACCCGCACCACCGCAGGCGATGAGTATGCCCGGCACTACCGCTGCCCCCGTCCGGCCGATGACAGCCTGACCCTCGACGAAAGCCGCGAACAACTGCTGCTGGACCCCAACGAACTGGCCAACGGCGGCTTCTTTTCCCTGGGTGCGTTCAGCATCAGCCCGGACCATCAGCGCCTGGCCTACAGCATCGACTCCAGTGGCGACGAGATTTACACGCTGTTCGTGAAGGAATTGTCCGACGGCCGCGTCAGCGAGCTGGAATTCCAGGACTGTGACGGCAGCATGACCTGGGCCAACGACAGCCTGACGCTGTTCTTTGGCGAGCTGGACGACACCCATCGCCCACACAAGCTGTATCGCTATCGACTGGACGGTACGGCGGCCGAAGAAGTGTTCCATGAGCCGGACGGTCGCTTCTTCATGCATTGCTACCGTTCAAGCTCCGAGCAGCAACTGCTGCTGTCCGTGGGCAGCAAGACCACCAGCGAAGTCTGGGTCCTCGATGCCTCCCGGCCCCAGCAGGCATTTACCTGCCTGGCGCCACGGGTTGAGGATCATGAATACGACGTGGATCACGGCGCACTCGACGGGCAATGGACCTGGTTCATCCGCACCAACCGCGACGGCATCAATTTCGCCTTGTACACGGCCGTCGATACCGGCGCCGCGCCCACCGAAGCCGACTGGCAGAACCTGATCCCCCATAGCGACACGGTGATGATCGACGGCATCAGCCTGAACACCGGGGCCATGACCCTCAGCCTGCGGCTTGGCGGCTTGCCGGTCATTGAAGTTCACCCACAAGGCCTGGCGCCTTATCGTGTGCAACTGCCGGATGCGGCCTACAGCCTGCACGTGCAAAACAGCCTGGAGTTCGAAAGCGAGCGGATTCGCCTGCGCTACGAAGCATTGAACCGTCCGGCGCAAATCCGCCAACTGGAGCTCGCGACCGGCGAACAGAAAGTCCTCAAGCAAACCCCGGTGCTCGGCCCGTTCGACGCCGACGCCTACATCAGCCAGCGCCTGTGGGCCACTGCGCCGGACGGCACGCAAGTGCCCATCAGCCTGGTGATCAAACGCACAGACCTCGGTAAACCGGTGCCGCTGTACCTCTACGGTTATGGCGCCTATGGCGAAAGCCTCGACCCATGGTTTTCCCATGCGCGCCTGAGCCTGCTGGATCGCGGCATGGCGTTTGCCATTGCCCACGTGCGGGGTGGCGGCGAACTGGGAGAAGCCTGGTATCGCGCCGGCAAGCAGGAGCACAAGCACAACACCTTCAGCGACTTTATCGCCTGCGCCGAACACCTTATTGCCCAAGGCTTCACCACTGCACCGCAGTTGGCGATCAGCGGCGGCAGCGCCGGCGGCTTGCTGATCGGCGCAGTGCTCAATCAACGGCCGCAGCTGTTTGGCGCCGCCATCGCCGAAGTGCCGTTCGTCGACGTACTCAACACCATGCTCGACCCCGATCTGCCATTGACCGTGACGGAATACGACGAGTGGGGCAACCCTGAAGAGCCGGACGTTTATGATCGGATCAAGGCCTACGCCCCGTACGAAAACGTCACCGCGCAAGCTTATCCCGCGACCCTGGTGATCGCCGGCTACAACGACAGCCGCGTGCAGTACTGGGAAGCGGCCAAGTGGGTGGCGAAATTGCGCGCGACCAAGACCGACAGCAATCCGCTACTGCTCAAGACTGAACTCGGTGCCGGGCATGGCGGGATGAGCGGTCGGTATCAGGGATTGCGTGACGTAGCTCTCGAATATGCATTTTTGTTCAAGGTGTTGGCCATTGCCTGAGGAACTTGGGCCGAGGCACCGGTCTTAATTCCGCACGCCGGATGCCGATACAACCCGTATCCCTGTGGGAGCGAGCTTGCTCGCGATGACGTCTGCACAATCAACCAACCTCACCGTTGACTGTGAAACCGCAATCGCGAGCAAGCTCGCTCCTACAAAGGCCATTCAATACCCGAAAAAACAGACACAACAATAAAGACCGTGACGACATGTCTGAATCAACCTTTCTGAACAACGAAATTCGCGACTGGCTGATGGATTGCGGCCTGTTCAATCAACTGTTGCCGGCGGACTTCGCCGCGGCCTCGGGCTACTTCAGTATCAGCACCATTGCCCAGGGCGAGGAGATCTTCCAGGAGGGCGATGCCGGCAGCTTCATGTGCATCATCCATACCGGTCAGGTGGCGGTGCAGAAAACCACCGCTGACGGGCAACGAGTCACCATCGCCACGTTGCGCAGCGGCCGCTCGTTCGGGGAAATGGCCGTGCTCGACGGCGAACGGCGCTCGGCCAGTTGCGTGGCCGCGAGCAACTGCCAGTTGCTCAACCTGGGCAAGGACTCGCTGGAAAAGATGCTCAACGATGCACCGAAAATCGCCGCCAAGATCATCCGTGCCCTCGCCGTCTCCCTGTCCAAACGCCTGCGCATGGCCGACGGTCAATTGCTTTCGCAGTAGGTCTAGCCACCCGGTGATTTGACTTTCGGCGGGTTCGGTTCGATTCCCGGCACGGGCTGATCCTTGGTTGGCGGGCTGGGCATTTCAATCGGCACCAACGGCGGCCCGCTACTGCCGGGGCCGACTTTCGGCAACGGCGCCGGGCTGATTTGCGGGTAAGGCGTTGGCGTGGCGGTGCCGGGCGAACCGGGTATCGGCGCGGGGCTGACGGGAATCGTTTGCAACTGTTGGGCCTGCGCTGCAGTTATCGAGAGCGCGGCCAGGGCAATGACCGTTAGAATGGTGCGCTTCATCAATGGCTCCGTTGGCCTTGTCGTCATGAACAGGCTACTCCCAACTGCGTCTGTTTGCCCTCCCGAGTTCTGCCAATTTTCTTCAAGTGAGCCCCATGAAACGTTTCGTTCTGCTGGACACCACCCCCATTCCTGAAAACGGCGGTGCCCTGTGCCTGTTCGAATATGGCGAGGATTTCGTCATCAAGATCCAGGGTGGCGACGGCGGACAATTGATGAACACGCGCATGCACGGCTCCGAAGATGCCCTGGCCGAGATCCCCTGCCGCAAGGTCGCTGGTCGACCGAATTCACGGGTGCTGATCGGCGGCCTTGGCATGGGATTCACCCTCGCCTCGGCGCTCAAGCACCTGGGCAAGACCGCCGAAGTGGTGGTCGCCGAGCTGGTCCCCGGCGTAGTTGAGTGGAACCGTGGACCGCTGGGCGAAAAGGCCGGCAACCCGCTGCTCGACCCGCGCACGGTGATTCGCATGGAAGACGTGGCCAAGGTCCTGCAAGCCGAACCCCAGGGCTTCGATGCCATCATGCTCGATGTCGACAACGGCCCCGAAGGCCTGACCCAGAAGGCCAACAGCTGGCTGTACTCCTCCGCCGGCCTGAACGCCTGCGCCAGGGCCATGCGCCCCAAAGGCGTGCTGGCGGTCTGGTCGGCCAGCGCTGATCGGCAGTTTTCCGACAAACTGAAGAAAGCCGGCTTCAAGGCCGAGGAAGTACAGGTCTTCGCCCACGGCAACAAGGGCACCCGCCACACCATCTGGATTGCCGAGAAGCTCAAGGGCTAGGCTAAACTTCACCCTATAACCGTCATTAGTCATTCTACAAAGGTGAACCCATGAGTTCGTCCACCCCGACCAACACTTCGAAGCTGGATCGCATCCTCGCCGACAACCAGCGCGACAAGGAAATGGGCTACCGCGACAAGGCCCTGAAGATGTACCCGCACGTCTGTGGCCGCTGCGCCCGCGAATTCTCCGGCAAGCGCCTGAGCGAACTGACCGTGCACCACCGCGACCACAACCACGACAACAACCCGCAGGACGGCTCGAACTGGGAGCTGTTGTGCCTGTACTGCCACGATAACGAACACTCACGCTATACCGACCAGCAGTATTTCGGTGAAGGCTCGCTGAGCACGCCGAAAATCGCCAAGGCCACGCATAACCCGTTTGCGGCGTTGGCGGGTCTCATGAAAAAAGAAGAATGAAGTACTTCGGTACCTGAACCGGCCCCTTCGCGAGCAGGCTCGCTCCCACATCGTTCTGCGTCCGTCTGGACACCTCGGTCAACTGTGGGAGCGAGCCTGCTCGCGAAAGCAATCGCTCAGACACCACAAGTCTTGAATCTGCCCGCCCTCCCCCAATCCCCGTATAATCGCGCTTTTTTCCCGAAAGGCACCCCGCTCGTGGCAGACAAACGGTACAGCTGCATTGGTTTGTATAACCCCAAGTCACCGGAGAACGTCGGTTCGGTGATGCGCGCCGCTGGCTGTTATGGCGTGGCGTCGGTGTTCTACACCGGCAAGCGCTATGAACGCGCCGCCGACTTCGTCACCGATACCAAGCGCGTGCACTACGACATCCCGCTGATCGGCATCGATGACCTGAAGAAAATCCTGCCGCTCAATTGTGTGCCCGTCGCCGTGGAACTGGTTGAGGGTGCCCGCCCTCTGCCGGAATACACCCACCCGGATCGCGCGCTCTACATCTTCGGCCCGGAAGACGGCTCGCTGGATAAGGAGATTCGCGACTGGTGCGAAGACGTGGTCTACATTCCGACCACCGGTTGCATGAACCTGGCCGCCACGGTCAACGTCGTGCTCTACGACCGCATGTCCAAGGGGCTCAATACCCGCTCCGGGCCAAAATTCCGCTGAATCGCCGCACATCCGATTGAACGAGCTGCCCGCCCCGGCGGTCAGCTGGACTATCGACCACTGAAGCCTGGAGACAGACCATGAGCGAACTCAAACGCGTCGAGCGTATCGAATCCACCCCCTTCCAGAGCCCTTCCGAGCAAAACGTGCAGGGCTGGGAACGCATCGGCTCCCTGGCCGGCGGCGTGGTGATGGTGGGCAAGGGCCTGCGTCGTGGCGGGATCTTCGGCCTGATCCAGGTGGCCATCGGCGGGGTAGCCCTGGCGCGCGGCATTACCGGCCACAGTTCGGCGAAAAGCCTGCTGGAGAAAAGCCGTCAGGACATGGACAACGTGCGGGCGAAAATCCAGCGCGCCGGTGAGGAACTGAGCCAGTTGAAGGCCAATGCCGAGGCGGCGACCAAAACTGCAACCGTGACGGGTAATGATTCGTTGAAGTCGCCGAAAGCCGGGGTTTGATCCAAAGGTTTAGGGGAGGCTACTCACCTCATCGCTGGCAAGCCAGCTCCTACATTTGATCTGGGTTGTACACAAAAACGGGTGTAGGAGCTGGCTTGCCAGCGATGGCGACCTTACTGGATCAACTCGGTATTCAACACCTTCGAAGACCCACCAATCACGCTCTCGCTGAGCTGAACAAACCCCTGGGTATCGATATCGCCCAGGCGCATCGCCCCGCGCAACACGTCGTCCAGTGAACGCTTGTTGTGGGTTTTCAGGCGAATCTCGCGATCCAGCTCCTGCAGCAACACCACCGCCCTGGCCACCTGCACCGGGTTGACCCGATCACTGCGCAGCGTGGTGACTTTCTGGCTGGTCCTGACCAGTTTGCCGTGCAGGCTCTCGTAGCGTTCATCGCTCATGCCGCCGGCCCGGCGCACCAATTCGATGGCGTAATACTCGGCAAAGCCTTCGCCGATCCAGTCACTGCGCTTTGTGCCGTTGATCCGGCCGAACACCTGGGCCAACTCACGGACCAGGGCGCTGGTGCCGCTTTCGCTGACCAATGGCAGGTGACTGTTGAGGTAGATCGACTCGTGCGCCGACCGGCTGCCACGCCACATCGGATCATTGGCCCCGACGATCAGCAGTTTGCCCGGGTGTCGCGGGTACAGCGCCTGCACTTGCGGCCAGACGAAGGTCAGCAGCGTCAGCACATCCATACGCCGCATGCCCTGCCCCAGCGGCGAGGCGACGGTAACTTCAGTCTCGCCCAGACGGGTCCGGCGGCTGCCAAGCTGGCCGGCGAGCATCCAGCCCGTGGGCCGGTCGAACAGCCTGGAAGGGTTATCGATACGGAACTTGTTCTGACCAATCCGTGGCCACGCGGTTTCAACGCTTTTCCAGCCACCGGGCAGCTCGAATTCAAGGCGTGAAACCAGTTCGATGCCATCCTGTTGATCGAGCCTGGCAGCCGGCACCAGATCGTCGCCGCGCATCAATGCCCAGTTTGGCGTCATGCGCGTGTCAAAGCTGCCGTTCTTGCGCCCGTGGTCGATATTCACCCGATACGTCAGGCTGGCCTTGTCGGCCGCTGGACGCCAGACACCCCGCGCCGCGTTGCCAGGGGTCAGCTGCCATTGGCCGTCGGCCTTGAAATCGCTGTAGTGGCTGCCGTCGCCGAGGTCGAAATCCAGGCTGCGTACCGCCGAGCCCTGGGCGAGCGTCAGGCGCACTTCGGCCTGATCGCTCTGCGGCAACAGGCGCACGTGATAATCCAGATCGACTTTGTTCGCTGCCCATACGGGCGCACTCACGGCCAGTAATCCAACGCCCCACGCCTGCCGCCATCCCACAGCCATACACACTCCTTCGTGAAAGGTTGAGCCTCTGGCAGTCAGCCCGCGCGGAAAATCAGGTGATTTTCCCAGTCGTCTTCCGGCACGCTGCCTTCGGCGAGCATGCGCCCGGACTGGGAAATCCGCTCGTGATGCACGGCATCGCGATCACCGCACACCAGGTGATGCCACAACGGCAGGTCCTTGCCCTCGCTGACCAGGCGATAGCCGCACGTCGGCGGCAGCCATTTGAATTCGTCGGCCTTGCCCGGCGTGAGCTGGATACAGTCCGGCACAGTGTCGCGACGGTTAGGATAATCCGTGCACTGGCAGGTTTTCAGGTCCAGCAGTTTGCAGGCGATGCGCGTGTAATAGACGCTGTTGTCGTCTTCGTCTTCAAGCTTTTGCAGACAGCACAATCCACAGCCGTCGCACAGCGACTCCCATTCCTCCTGATCGAGTTGATCGAGGGTCTTGCGTATCCAGAACGGTTCTACTTTGGCGGCCATGGTTCGAGCATCGACATCAGGTGGTGAAAAGGCCGCCAGTCTAGTGCCCGAAGCCCCTTGGGCCAAGCATTGGCGACTGTCGGTAGAACGGGCTTGTCAGTTTCTGCGCTGCCAAGTAGGGTTTTTCGTCGCTCCCACTTTCAAAACCAGCCAGGAATCTCTTGATGAGTGCCAACCCACGCGTTGCCGATTACACCATTGACCCTCAGTTCACCGATCGCTGGTCGCCCCGCGCCTTCACGGGCGAAGCCATTGCCGAGGAAACCCTGCTGAGCTTCTTCGAAGCCGCGCGCTGGGCACCCTCGGCCTACAACTCGCAACCCTGGCGCTTCCTTTACGCACGTCGTGATACGCCGAACTGGGAGCGCTACCTGGGACTGCTGAACGAATTCAACCGCAGCTGGGCGCAACATGCTTCGGCCCTGGTGATCGTGATTTCGAAAACCACCTTCGTCGCGCCTGGCGCCACCGAGGAAACCCCGGCCCTGTGGCACACCTTCGACACCGGTTCCGCCTGGGGCCACCTGGCCCTGCAAGCGAGCCTGAGCGGCTGGCACACCCACGGCATGGCCGGCTTCGACCAGGAACTGACCCGCAAGGAGCTGAACATTCCTGAAGGCTACGCCCTGCACGCCGCCGTCGCGGTGGGCAAGCTGGGGGACAAGGCCAGCCTGGCGGATTACCTGCAGGCCCGTGAAGTACCAAGCCCGCGTCGTCCGTTGAGCGAGCTGGCGGCTGAAGGCGACTTTACTCTCTAACAGCAAAAGATCGCAGCCTGCGGCAGCTCCTACAGGTGTACACATAACCCTGTAGGAGCTGCCGCAGGCTGCGATCTTTTTTCGCTACGCCTCAATACCCGCGATCGAAATCCACTTCCCCGCGCAACGCCTCTCCCGCCTCAAACGCTCGCAGGTTTTCGACAAACAGCCTCACCATCATCGACGGCGAAGTCGGTGCCGAGCTGTGGCCGGTGAGCAGCAGGCCCCAGGCTGTCCAGAACGGATGCCGCTGGGGCAATGGCTCCTGACGGCAGACGTCGATCACCGCGCCCGCCAGATGCCCTTCCTTCAAGGCTTCCACCAGATCCGCATCGACCACCGCCACACCGCGCCCGGCATTGATGAACAACCCGGTCGGCTTGAATTGCTTGAACAGCGCCGCGTCGTAGATATCGTGGGTTTCCGGCGTGTTCGGTAGCAGATTGACCACGTAATCGACTCCACCGACCAGCCGCGGCAGATCCGCCAGTGAACCGACTTCGATGAACGGCGCCTGTTCCCGCGCGCTGCTGGCAACGCCATACAACTCGACACCAAACGGCACGAGGAACTGCGCGACACTCTGGCCGATATCACCCGTGCCGACGATCAACACCTTGCGCCCCGCCAGGCTCTGGCCATGGCGGCTGTCCCATTTGCGCTCGACCTGGCTGACCAGTCGCGCCAGCACTTCACGTTCGTGACCGAGCATATAGGTGAGCACGTACTCGGCCATGACTTGCCCGAAGATGCCGACTGCACGGGTCAATCGATAGTGCCGTGGCAAGCCATCGGCCAGCAGTGGCGTAATGCCGGCCCACGTCGATTGCAGCCATTGCGGTTGATGGCCCTGGCGTAACAGTGTCGCCAGCAGATCAGGCTGGCCGAGCCACACCGGACAATCGGCGGCCTGGCTGGCCAGTTCGGCGGAATCACCGCTGGTCAGCACCTCCAGGTCCGGTGCCGCCTCGCGCAACAGTTGGGCGTACACGGGGTGGTCGTGTTCAGCAATCAGGACGCGCATGCTTCAAACCTTTCAAAAACGGTGCAGACGGCAGCCGACAGAGCGCCGCTCCGTCGATGCTGCCATCGCTAAAATCAATCAGTGTTTCATAACCACTCTGAACAGAGCCTGTCTGCCGCTCACACCGGATCGTTGCGGCGCAACAATTCTTCCGGCAAGTGCTCGATGTACTCATCTTCGGCAGGCGGCATTTGCAGGTGATAACCCTGTTTCTCGAGGTTTTCCAGCACGACCGCGATGTCCTCGCGCGACAGCTTGCGCTCTGGGCTCAGCACCAGGTCGAAGGCGTGGATAGCCTTGCCGAAGGCTGCCATCAGGGGATCCGGCACGCGCTCCAGAGCATCGCTCTTGAGCACATACAGGTACATTTCGTTTCTCTTCGAGCTGCGGTAGATGGAACAAATACGTTTCAAGGCTGTTCTCCGGCGGTGACCAGGCTGTCGAGCAGCGCCTGGCCCATCAATTCGCGGCGCCAGCCACGCAGCGAATCAGGCAATTGGTAGGGACCATTGGGGAAGCCGCTCTTGAGCAGCGCTTCCAGGGTTTTCTTGCGCAGCATCAGTTCCGGCGCAATGTTCAGGCGCTCGGCCTCGGCCTGGCCGATGGCTTTGAGCTGCTTGAGCAATACGGCAGCGTCCACCGGCAGCGGCTCCGGCACGGCTGGCGGCCATTGATCTGGCGACACACTGCCAGAGCGCTTGATCAGATCAAGCAGAAACTCACCATCCTGACGCACGGTACGCGGGTGCATGTCTTCGATTTTCGCCAGGGCGCCGAGATTATCCGGTTGCGTACGCGCCAGCGGCCACAACGAATGCTCGCGGATGATCCGGTTGCGCGGCAGGTCCCGCGCACGGGCCTCCTTTTCGCGCCAGGCACAGAGCTCACGCAATACCGCGAGTTGGGCACGGGACAGTTTCCAGGCCAGCTTGGCATCGCGATAGACCTCGTACGGATCGATCTCGCGGCGCAGGTTGGCCACCAGTTCGGCACCGTCTTCCAGAACCCAGGCGTATTTCTCGTCAGACAGCTTTGGACGCAACTTTACGAACACTTCAGCCAGGTGCACGGCATCTTCGGCGGCATAGCTGATCTGGGTGTCGGAGAGCGGACGTTGCAGCCAGTCGGAACGGGTTTCACCCTTGGGCAGGTCGATACCGAGCACTTCCTGCACCAGGCGCGAATAGCCCATGGAGAAACCGAGGTTCAGGTAAGCGGCTGCCAATTGCGTATCGAACAGTGGCGCCGGCAGGCTACCGGTCAGGCGTAGCAGGACCTCGAGGTCCTCGCTGCACGCGTGGACAACCTTGAGCACGGCCGGGTTTTCCAGCAAGGCGGCCAGAGGCTGCCAGTTGTCGATGGTCAGCGGATCAATCAGGTAGGCACGTTTGCCATCGCCGACCTGCAGCAGGCCTGCGATCGGGTAGAAGGTGTCGACCCGCATGAATTCGGTATCGAGGGCAACGAATGGCAATTGCTGCCACTCGGCACAAAACCGACCGAGGCTATCGTTGTCGCGAATCCAGTGAATATCGATGGCCACACGGCTCTCCCTTGAAGAATGGCGCGCAGTATATATCGCCCCCGGCGATTTCCGCGCATCCACTGAACAAGAGCGTTAGCGAAAATGACTGCGTGACATGAAGAATAGTCCGACAAACTCGGCCTAGCTGGTCTTACCCAGCACGTAGACCCGCATCTGTGCACAACCGGGAAAAAAATCCTGAT
This sequence comes from Pseudomonas laurylsulfatiphila, assembly GCF_002934665.1. GTDB lineage: Bacteria > Pseudomonadota > Gammaproteobacteria > Pseudomonadales > Pseudomonadaceae > Aquipseudomonas > Aquipseudomonas laurylsulfatiphila. The sequence goes on from NZ_NIRS01000006.1 coordinate 86,861, forward strand.
GGCTGAGCAAACGGAATCCCGCCTGCCTGAACTCGCTTTCGACCCCGGCCTTGCTCGGTAATGGCCCCTCCACGCTTGCATGCGCGCCCTTGAATAGACCATCGAGGCGCACCGCGACGATCACCGTATCGCGGCTGACCCGGTAAAACTCGCTCAGCATCGCCAGACGATGTTCCGGGTTGTAAAGGTGCTGAAACAGTTGCATGCAAAAAATGCAGTCAACCGCGTTTTCCGACAAACCAATCGAGAAGGCGGAGCTTTGAAAGGTCTTGATCCGCTTCAGCAGGCTTTGCGGGTGATGTGTGCGGGCATGATCGAGGATGTCTTGGGACGGGTCCGTCGCGAGGATCACCCGATTGGCATGCTCGGCCAGCACCGACCAGAAACGCCCCACCCCGCAGGCCACGTCTAGGATCAGCCCCGGTTCGCCAGCGACCTTGAGTGCATTGCGCACCAGACGCGCCTCACGCCAGAGCGTCAGCCGTCCGGCCAGGCCCGGCGCTTGCGGCTGAAGGCAGACGCGCGCGTGTTCCTGATCGTAGCGCCGGGCAATCTCAAGCTCGATGGCGGATGGGGGTTGAGCGGACATGTGCAATGGCTCTTGATAAACGTTCTACAGGCCGCAGGTCGGCAGCCACCGTGTGAAACAAAATCGGAGCACTCAATCCTTGGCCAGCACGCCGTCAGTCACCGGCCCACGACATCCGGCAAACATGTCCAGATCCTGGTTGTAGACCTTGCTGTTGACCTCCAGCAGTCCAAGCATCGAATGGAACAGGTTGTCCTGGCTCAGGGGCTTTTCACGACTCTGTTGCAGGCAGCGGGTATCGACCGCAAACGACTTTTTATAGCTGTCGGAGAACCAGGCAAACATGGCTACATGTTTTTGCTGCTCCGGTGCCAGCATGTAAGGCGTGCCGTGGAGGAACAAGTTGTACTCGCCCAGGGATTCACCGTGGTCCGACAGATACAGCATCGCGGTGTCCACTTTGGACTGGTTACTGCGCAGCAGATCGATCAAGGTCGACAGCACATGGTCGGTATAGACCAAGGTGTTGTCGTAACCATTGACGATACTTTCGCGACTGCAATTGTTCAGGGCATTACTCTCGCAAACCGGGGTGAAGCGCTCGAACTCTTTCGGATAACGCTTGAAATACTCCGGACCGTGGCTACCCATCTGGTGCAATACCAGCACGGTGTCCTTGTCCAGGGTATCGATGAAATGTTGCAGTCCCTGCAGCAGGATTTCGTCGCGGCATTCGCTGTTGGCGCACAACGCCGGGTCTTTCAGATTGCTGACGTCCTGGATGGTGACGCGATCGCATGTACCCTTGCAGCCCGACTGGTTGTCACGCCAGATCACGTCGATACCCGCATGCTTGAGCACATCCAGCAGGCCTTCTTCGTTCTTGGCTTTGCTGGCGTTGTAGTCCTTGCGCCCCATGTTGGAGAACATGCAAGGCACCGATACGGCGGTTTCAGTCCCGCAGGAATGCACATCGGTGAAAGCGATCAGACCATCTTCCTTACTCAGTTTCGGCGTGGTGTCGCGGTTATAGCCAAGGATGCCGAAGTTTTCCGCACGGGCACTTTCCCCGACGACAAGAACAGTCAGGGATTTGCGTCCATGAGTTTGCCAGGCCGTATTGCGCTGGGCATCTTCACCGAGCTTGACAAAGGGTTGCCGCGCAGTCGCTACTTTCTCGCGCAAGAAACCGGCCGAGGCACCAATGTAGTTGCTTGGCACCACCATCAGGCGCAACTCGTGGTGATTGCGAAACAGCGAAGACAGGCCTTGATAGTTAACCAGTGCAACACCACCAATGACGGCCGCCGAAGCAAACGTCACCAGGACTTTACTGAGCAGTTCACGGTGCCAGCGACGATAATTAATCGGTGCTTTCCACAATAACCATGACGGCAATATACCGAGCAGCACAATATAAACAAACAACTTGAGCGACAGTAAGTCGCGCACTTCCGTAGCATTGGTTTCAGCGAAGTTACGCAACATGCCGGTGTCGATCAGGACACCATACTGGCTCATGAAATACGCCACGCCCGCGCTGGCCATGAACAGCAGGGTCAGGAGCGGCTTGAGCACCGGGCGGAAGGCCAGCAGGGTCAGCACGATGTTGAAGGCCGCGAATATCATCACCCCGAAGGCCACGCGCATGACGATGCCTTTGCCATCGGACGTGGTGATTTCGAACAGGTGTTGCCAGAGTACAAAGTTGAAGCCAACTAACAAAAATGCACTGGCAATCAGTGTCACCCATTCGGGGCGCACGGCTTTAATCTTAAACATGAGGTTCGGCGAGTCCTGAAAAGAAGTGCCTTCGGTAAATGTGAAAATTTCATTGACCGAGACAATTCTAATTTTAGGTAGCCAACCATCAATTTTTTGTGAAAAAGAAGCCAACAATTAGTTGGCTTATAACACCCGCCAGAAACTTCAGACTATTTGAGAATGGTTCAGCTCGGGTTCAGTTTCGGCTCAAGCCTGGTGCAGGTACCAGCGCCAGTCCTGCTCACCGACCTCCCCCATGAATTGGCGATACTCGGCGCGTTTCACCGCCAGGTAGACACCGAGGAACTCGCCGCCGAAGGCTTCCCTGGCCCAACTGGAACCTTCCAGCGAACGCAATGTGGTCAGCCAGTCCGTCGGCAACAGTTTCGCGGCCTGGGCGTAGCCATTACCCTCCACCGGCGCACCCGGATCGAGTTGTTCGCGGATACCGCGATGAATACCGGCCAGAATCGCTGCAGCCGCCAGATAGGGGTTGGCATCCGCACCACAAATTCGATGCTCGATGTGCCGGGAATACGCCGGCCCGCCCGGTACGCGCAAACTCACGGTGCGATTGTCCACCCCCCAGGTGGCTGCCAGCGGCGCATAGCTGTTGGCCTGGAATCGACGGTAGGAATTGGCGTTGGGGCAGAACAGCAACAGCGAGTCGAGCAAGGTACTGAGCATGCCGGCGACAGCCTGCTTGAGCAGGGGCGTTCCATCCGGGGCTTCACTGGCGAAGAGGTTGTTGCCGTCCTTGTCCGCCAGACTCACGTGCATGTGCATCCCGGTGCCGGCCAGGTCATCGAAAGGCTTGGCCATGAAGCAGGCTGTCATGCCGTGCTTGTGCGCCACCCCTTTGACCAGGCGCTTGTAACGCACCGCTTCATCCATCGCCTGCAACGCGTCGCTGCGGTGTTCGAGGGTGATCTCCACTTGCCCCGGCGCGTACTCGGAAATTGCCGTTCGCGCTGGAATCCCCTGGAGCTTGCAGGCGCTGTAGAGATCGGCGAGGAAGGGTTCGATCTGCTCAAGCTCGCGCAATCCATAGACCTGGGTGCCGCGCGGACGCCCGCCATCGATATCCCGTGCCGGTTGCGGTCGGCCATTGCTGTCGCGTTGCTGATCCAGCAGATAGAACTCCAGTTCCGCCGCCATGACCGGGTAATAGCCGTCAGCCTGCAACCCTTCGATGACTTTCGCCAGTAAGTGACGAGGGTCGGCAATGGTGGCGGGCATCCCCTCAGTCGGGTGCATGCTGACCTGCACGGCCGCGGTCGGTATCAGGCGCCATGGCATACGCGTGAGGCTGCCGCTGATCGGGTAGGCCCGGCAGTCGATATCGCCGACATCCCAGACCAGTCCGGAGTTTTCCACGTCATCGCCGTTGATGGTCAGGCCGAGGATGGTGCTCGGCAATGGCCGCCCGCTTTCATACACCGCCAGCAGCTCGTCACGGTGCAGCAGCTTGCCCCGCGGCACACCGTTGTTGTCGAGGATGAACAGCTCGAACATTTCAATATCCGGGTTCTGTTCCAGAAAGGTCAGGGCTTCAAGCCGGGTGGCGAACGAGGTCGTGGCAGTACTCATGGGAACTCTCTTTTTCCGTGTTTGACGGGTGCGCAAAGGCACCCGCACTTTAATTCCGGTACCTACCGGAATATGTAGGAACAATCAGCGGAAAAAGCAGGAATCCGGCGGGCGCGCATGTCGGCAATGCCACAGCGCCCAGAAGGCCAGTTCAGAAGGGAGTGCAGAGAGGCTTGGCGCGGTGGCGGGCGTGAATCGACGACCAAGGCTCGACGCACGAGCGTCGATGGTTGCCTTGAAGTGGATTGCGACTGACCAACCGTCCATAGAGAGAACCGCAGAAAACAGATGACCCGCAGCGTCACACGATGGGTTCAGTCGTTAAATCGGGATTTGAAGAACCTTGGATGTCGAATGGCTAAACATTCAATGGCGTCCGTATGACCGCACTCTTATTTAATTTCCAAATACATCACCAGACTTTCTGATTTGCGGCCTTGCGACCTCGCGCGCCTAATCGCAACCCTACCGTTCAAGGTCCGATCATGGAAAACACCCGCGCGACTACCCGCCCTGCCCTCTGGTTGATATTCAGCATTGCTCTCGTCGCCCTGAACCTGCGTCCCTCCATGGCCGCCGTCGGGCCGTTGCTCTCGGCGATTCGCGAGGACATCCCGCTGAGTTTCAGCCTGGCTTCACTGCTGACCCTGTTGCCGGTCATGGCCATGGGACTGGCGATGTTTTTCGGAATGCGTGTCAGCGAGCGTCTCGGTGAACAGCGTACTGTCGTACTTTCGTTGCTGATCATAGGCGTGGCCACGGTGTCGCGCCTGTTTCTCGATTCCGTAGCCGAATTGATCCTCAGCGCCGTACTGGCAGGTATCGGCATCGCCCTGATCCAGGCCCTGATGCCTGTGCTGATCAAATCCCGCTTCAGCGACCACGTTGCCCTGTGCATGGGGCTCTACGTCACATCGATCATGGGCGGTGCCGCCATGGGTGCGTCCTTTGCGCCGCTGGTGATGGCGTCTACCGGCAGCTGGCGTATGGGCCTGGCGATCTGGGCCGTACTCGCCGTGCTGGCATTACTCTTCTGGTGCAGCCAAACCACGGGGATGCCAACACTGGATTCGAGGGCATCCAGCAAAGGATCGTTCTTCGCCAATTCCCGCGCGTGGTTACTCGCGATCTTCTTTGGCCTGGGCACTGCGTCCTACACCTGCGTTCTGGCCTGGCTGGCGCCGTACTACGTGGAAAAGGGCTGGAGCGAGCAACACGCCGGATTGCTGCTGGGGTTTCTCACCGCAATGGAAGTGCTGTCGGGCCTGCTGACGCCCTTCATCGCCAATCGCAGCCGCGACCGCCGCGTCGTGCTGATGGCCTTGCTGGCACTGATCATCGCCGGTTTCTGCGGACTGATTCTGAGTCCGCAGCACTTGAGCCTGATGTGGCCATGCCTGCTGGGGCTGGGTATTGGCGGGCTGTTCCCGATGAGCCTGATCGTATCGCTGGATCACCTGGACAATCCACTGCGCGCCGGTGGTCTGACCGCATTCGTGCAAGGCATCGGCTACCTGATCGCGAGCCTGTCGCCTCTGCTGGCGGGGATCATCCGCGACCGACTCGGCAGCTTTGAATGGGCCTGGTGGTCGCTGACGGCGGTCATGGCACTGATGATGTTGATGGTTTTGCGCTTCAACCCAAGGCACTACAGCCGCCACATCCACTGACCCGGAGCCTGCCATGAAAACCACCGGTCTCGCCGCCGCTCACGCCAGCATGCTGCTTTGGGCCTTGTTGATCGCCGTCTCCTTTTCCGCGGCGGCGCAAGTCAGCCAGGCCATCGACCCGATCCTGCTGACCGGTTTGCGCCTGTTGTTCTGCGCCTTGGTGTTTCTGCCGCTGTTGCTGCGTGAAGGCAATGCCGCCATGACCGCCCGCGGGCTGCTTGGTCACGCGGTGCTCGGCCTGCTGCTGGCGTTGTACTTCGGATCGCTGTTCGAAGCATTGCGCTACACCTCCGCCGTCAATACCGGGACGATGTTTACGCTGGTGCCGCTGATGACCCTGGCTTTCGAAGCCGTGCTCATACCTGACAGCCGCCTGAAACATCGGATTGTGCCGATGCTGCTCGCCGCTGCCGGAGCAGTGTTACTGATCATGAAAGACACCGGCCCCGGCGAGTTGCCATCGCCGTATGCACTGACCGTGTACGGCATCGGCTGCCTGGCGATGGCGCTCTATACTCCGCTCAGCCAACGCCTGAAAGCCAACAGCCTCAAGGGACGCGGGCCGGTGCCCATGACGTTCTGGAACATGCTGTTCGGTGCGCTGTTTCTGCTGGTGTTCTGTGGATTCAGTGGCGGTTGGCGCTCGGCATCATTACTGACGCTCAACGATTTCTATTGGCTGATGTACCTGGCGGTATTCGCCACCCTGGCGACGTTCTGGCTGCTGCATCGGGCCATCGGCGTGATCGCGCCATCCTCGGTGATTTCCTACATCTACCTGAGCACGCTGTTCATCACCTTGTTTCACTGGCTTTGGGGACGCCAGATGCCGCTGCCGCTGGAGCTGGCCGGCGCGCTGCTGGTGGGCATCGGCATGTTCGCGCTGTTGATCTCCAGCCGCCGCGCCGTGTCGGCGATGGTCCAAAGTTGAAGGGCTCCAGGGCGAAACTTCCTGCAAGGCATTTTCCCTGTTCGCTCATTCCGCTAGGATCGTTCGCTCACCCTGGCACACGGTCAGCGCAAGGGGACTCAGCGAGATGCAATGGATGCTGAACAGTAATTCGCTTAGAAAGCTCGACATGCAGGACCTTATGGTGTTCGTCGCCGTGTACGAGCAGAACAGCGTCACCGGCGTATCCGAGACGCTTAGCGTCAGCCAGTCCACCGTGAGTTACTGCCTGAAAAAACTGCGCAACGGCTTCGAGGACGAACTGTTCATCAATACCCGTACCGGCGGCATGCAGCCCACCGGCAAGGCCAGCGCGATGTACCCTCACGCGCTGAAAATCCTGGAAAGCATCAACTTGTGTCACGCCGGCTCACCCGCGTTCGACCCAGGCTTGCAAGCCGTGACGTTCAACCTCTGCGCACCGGAATATTTCGAGCAGTTGATCCTGCCGCGCCTGTTGAAAACCTTCGCCCTCGCCGATCTTCCGGTGACGGTCAATGTGCTCAAACTCGAAGCCGACATCCCTGCCGAAGCGTTACGCGAAGGCAGCCTCGACCTGGTGATGTGTTTCGGCCCGAACTTTCATCGCCGCCACGTCGATTTCAAATCCCGAACGCTGCTCGAAGATGATCTGGTCTGTGTGTTCGACAAACGCGCCACCCCGGCGGAACCGCGTTTGAGCCTGCACACCTATGTCGAACGTCGACACGTGTTCCCGACACCCTGGACGTCCGCCACCAACATGGTCGACGGCTGGCTCGCGCAGCAGGCCAAACAGCGCCAGATCGTCGCACGCGCCAACAGTTACAGTGCAGCGCTGAAGCTGATTACCGGCACCGACTATGCCCTGACCCTGCCCCGGCGCATCCAGAGGCTGCTGGCCAGTACCGACACCTTCAATCACTGTGAAGCGCCCGAGGGTTTGCCGGGTTTCACCCTCGACATGCAGTGGAGCCAGAGCGTCGATCAGGACAGCGCCAACACCTGGCTGCGAGCGCAAGTGATCCAGGCCTGCGCCGTGCAGGAAACGGCCTGATACTCAGTGGCTGATGGCAGTCTTGCTGTAGGAATCGCGATCGATGTCGAGAATTTCCACGCACAACTGGACTTCAACGTCGCTCGGCCACTCACACAGGTCCTGAACCACCGCCAGCAGGCTTTCGGAGAGTTGTTTCTTGATCTGTGCGGAACGCCCACTCAACAGTGCCAGTTTCACATGCACGAATGCCCGTTCAGCCAGAGCAGTACCAACCTTGAACGTCTCGACCCTGACCGCGCGGCTCTTGATGTCGAATTCGGCAGCAAACTGACCGGAACCCACCAGTGTATTGTTCAACCGCATCAACGCCACATCGGCATTCAGGTCAGTCAGGTTGGCGGTGTATTCCATGTGCAGGTGAGGCATGAGTTGGCTCCTGGAAGGGGATGGAAAGGTCGTACGTATAACATGCCCGGTTCATTCGGGCAGCGGCAAAACGGCACGCTCACTCATGAACGCTTCCAGGCGCGAACGTAACCAGCGCTCGGCAGGGTCGGTATCGACATGACTGAGCCAGACCATGGACAAGTCCAGGGTCGGTGTCTTGATCGGAAAGGGCTCCTTGAACAGCATTCCCGAAGCAGCCATCGCCTCGGCGGTGTAGTCCGGCAGGCTGGCGATCAGGTCCGTCCCGGCGAGCAGTGCCGGCAACGAACTGTATTGCGGTACCGAGAGCACCACCTGGCGCGTGCGGCCAATTTCCGCCAGCCACTCGTCGGCGTAGCCACTGACGTTGGCGGTATGGGACACCAGCACGTGCGGTCGCGCGCAATATTCGTCGAGCGTCAGCGGAGTGTCGGAAGCATCGGCGCGCAAAATGTTGGGCTGGATATGCCGCAGCAACTTGCGCTTGGCATTGGCCGGCAAGCCACGGGTCTGGCTGATACCCACCGTGATATCGCCGGACGCCAGCAAGTCGGGAATCCGCCAGTAATCGACATGCTGCACCACAAACACCACGCTTGGCGCTTCCTGGCGCAGCGTTCGCAGCAGCGGTGGCAACAGGCCGAACTCGACATCGTCGGATAAGCCAATGCGGAACGTCATCGTGCTGCTGGCCGGATCAAAATCATGAGTCAGGCTCAAAGCCACGGACAAGGAATCCAACGCCGGCGACAGGTGCCTGATGATCTCCTCTGCCCGTGCCGTCGGCTCCATACGATGGCCAACACGGATGAACAGCGGATCATTGAACATCGCACGCAAGCGGTTGAGCGCAGAACTGATGGTCGGCTGACCGAGAAACAGCTTTTCCGCCACCCGAGTGACATTGCGCTCCAGCATCAGTGTTTCGAATACCACCATCAGGTTGATATCCGCCTTGCGAAGTTCGTTGCGATTCATCCAGTGCCCCCATTCCCCAAATCTGCTGACAGTTTAGGTAGCCGGGGCAACTGCCGTCCATTCAACCCAAGATCAACAGTCTGATGCGGTTCACGTTTAAGCAAAATGCCTGTCCACGCCTTGTCCTACAGCCTCTTCCTTTTTACCTGGAGCCTCTGGCAGTTAGCCCGTGGGTCCCTAAGCTGAGCGGCGCACGAGGGGAAAAACCAGCCTCGTCATCCAAAACACCCGTTATCAAAAGGAGCGGCACCATGGCCAGAGACAAAGCCAAAGACGACAAGCACTTCAACTGCACCCAGCCCCACGAAGCCGACTACGTCGCCGGCTTGTACCCGCATGCAAGGGATGAAGTCAAAACGTTCCTCGCCTCGGCCTGCAAGGACAAATCCCTGCTCAACTCCACCCACAAGGACGTCTACGAACTGATCAAGAGAAAACTGGGTCATTCCCAGCCATAAGCCGGGTTGAAACGAAGCTGCTCTCAACGAGCAGCTTCACCACCCTCAAACTGGATTTCCCTGATAGGGGTCTGCTCGCAGGTCCCCTTGATCAAATTGATTGCATGCAGGCAATCGGCCTTGTTGACGTAAGCCTCCCCGCTGGCAATCGTTTCATGATTCCCCGCCCTTAACCGCCATCGCCATTGGCCCTTGCCAGTCAGAACGGTGCCGCGGATTTGCCTGTAAATCTCAAAATACATTGCTCGCTCCATGCGATTGCCGGTGACTGCAGGTCAGTGGCCTGCGCAAGCAGAGTAAAGGAGGAATTTCCTGGGTGATTACTTTCAATGTCAGGGGATATTTCGCACCGCAACCCTGAATGGCAGGGCGCCCGATGGATTCGGGCACGGGTAAATTGAGTGACTGGAATGGTAATTTTTCTTGAAAACAGCCTGACTTTTCTTACTCTGGCGCGACACTCAATCTGACCAAAACCAATAATTTAAAGAATCGAAGACAAAAAAAAGCGCCGTACTTTTCATTTACGGCGCCTTTTTTACGTTGTAATAGCAGAGAGATCGAGGTCACCGCCCTGTTGCCACTCAAATCACCTCCACACCAAGCGAGTTGAGCACATCCTTAGCGCACCTGGCGGCCCCTTTCTTGTTAATCACATAGACGCATTCACAAGCTTTGACGCTTCCATCTTTTGTACGAGCACAGACTTATAGTGCTCCACGAATTTTTTTGATCCAGCCTTCGAAAGATGGAAACCATCACTATAAAATGCTTCGCCCTCAGAAAACGACTTACAAAGGCCTCCAGTGCAAAAAACTTCGTAAGGACTAATATAAGTCACTCCTTGTCGCTCAGAGGCGTAGCTTTTAAGAACCATATTTCCCGGAACTGTAGAAATACTTTCTTCTTTTTGGCTAAGCTTTGTTGCGCAATCATATTTAATGAACGATGGTCGACTGAAGCAGCTAATTGCGTCCACAGTTCCAGCGCCAGGTACGTTACCGACAACCACTAGCTCTCTAGTGCCGAGAAGAGCTCTGAACTCATCAATCTTTCCAGTTATATATTTATAGCCATCGACTGTATTTGCACCCGGAGTGGGGGCTTTAGGGTTTAGAGTTCCGGAAACCCTGAGCTGCCCATCCCATGCCTCAGCTAGAAAAACAACAGCGTTCGGGCTTTTATTAATGACCGCCATAGCCGTTTCAAGCACACCAGGGCACAACTTATCCCAATCCAAATCTGGTGTAACCCTTGTCATACCTGGCAAAGGGATACAGCTTGAAGCACTGATAAAAATATTCTTCCCCAGTGGCTTTCCAATCAAGGAATCAAGTCCGGTTGCGTACTGCAAGGCATGACTGTCACCAATCAACACCATATCGGCGACCCCTGACTCACCACCGGAAATCCACCCAACATATTGGTATCCAGACCCGCCATATTGATCCACATGGAACTGCTTCGAGTCTTTCAGTTGTGCGGCAATTTCCGAAGGCATGTCAGTCCGCCACTTCCAGCCATCCGAAGCCCAGATCGATGCGGCAGGCAGAACCAGCACCATGGCAAGCATTGCACATGCAAGTCCAAATGCTGCTTGAGACAGTCCCTCTTTTTTAGTGCGTGGTGCTCTGAGTGGTGTCTCGACAAACCGATAAAGGATATACCCAAGCACCATGCACGCAATGAACAACACTAGCTGATCAACAGCATTCAAAGGCCCCATAGTGTAATACTTATAGAACACAATTATTGGCCAATGAACAAGATAAACAGAATAGCTGACAAGACCAACAAATACTGGAATCTTACTCGAAAGAACACCGCCTAAAAACCTGGAGTCAGACGAGCAAATAACAAGCGCTGCCCCCACACAAGGAATGAGCGCATTATATGATGGAAAAAGAGTTTTCTCAGAAAACCAAAAAATCGAATAACCAATTAAAGCAAGACCGATAGCGCATGCCAACTCTTTAACCCAAGGGTTTTTAAATGCACCATTGACCAGCCATACCGACGCCGCACCTATTGCAAATTCGAATATGCGGAATGGCGCAAGAAAGAAAATCGTTCCAGGCCCATCAGAAAATAACGCTGCAAATTTCGGCATCCACGCCGACAAAACATCGCTATGCCCGTCAGACATTACAAAGCTTGCGAACAAACTCAATGCAAATGCCAGCGACAAGCAAAGAAACAAAGGAGTTCTAGTTTTACGCTTAGCCAGGAAGACAAGCATTACTGGCCAAACCAGATAAAACTGCTCCTCAACACTCAGCGACCAAGTGTGCAGCAGAGGCTTAAACTCTGAGGCAGTATTGAAATAACCACTCTCATTCCAAAAAAAGAAATTCGACGCAGAGAAGATTGAATAAACCAACTCCCCACCAAATCTTTGAAAATGCTGCGGAGAGAACAAAACAAAAGCCGCCACTGTTGTAATAAGCAGCGTCACGAAAAGAGCAGGAAATAACCGTCTAACCCGCCTGGAGTAAAAATTCGAAAAACTGAAACCGCCAGTCTTATCAACCTCAGATACAATAAGTCTTGTAATCAAGAAGCCACTTATTACGAAAAAAACATCAACGCCAACAAAACCACCAGAGAAACCTGATACCCCTAAATGAAAAAGAACAACACTCAATACGGCAATAGCACGCAGGCCATCTACGCCTGCCATATATTTCAGACGGTGCATTCGTAAAATCCTTGGTTGGTTTTGCGACCCCTCTCCAGGTCGTCGTTTATTTTCCCATGCAGGGCATGCACACATAAAGCTTTTATTTTTCCGCCCCAGCCACCGGCGAGAAACCTGCCTGACACAGACACATTGCCGATACGCGCGAAAAACAGCGCGACATCGATATCAGCAAGGTATCGACCTGTTTCAGGCACACGCCCCCCGACAGGGGCTACCCTAAAAAAAATGAATAGCATTACTATTATCGTGGGCAGGGTCAGGACCTATGCCTTTTGGCAATGGAAAACTGAAAGCAAGTCGCCGTAGGACCGATCACGGAGGCAGCCCGCCCGCTTTAGCGAAACCAATCCGACAAATACCCGGAAACGAAAAAGCCCCTGTAATCAATAACGATTACAGGGGCTTAGTCGTATTCAATAATGGCGGAGAGATAGGGATTCGAACCCTAGGTACCGGTGAAGGTACAACGGATTTCGAATCCGTCCCATTCGGCCACTCTGGCATCTCTCCAACGGCGCGCATCATAACAACACTTTCGCCGGAAGCGAACCCCCTAAGCGAAATATTTCTGTGCTTTCAGATGCTTGCGTCGGTTAAAGCGGTACGCCCAGACGATTGGCGACTTCTTCGTAGGCTTCGATGACGTCACCGAGGCCCTGACGGAAGCGGTCCTTGTCCATTTTCTTGCCGGTAGCCTTGTCCCACAGACGGCAGCCGTCCGGGCTGAACTCGTCGCCCAGCACGATGGAACCATCGTGGAACACGCCGAATTCCAGCTTGAAGTCGACCAGCAGCAGGCCAGCGTCGTCGAACAGCTTGCTCAGGACTTCGTTGACCTTGAGCGACAGTTCTTTCATGCGAACCAGTTGCTCGGCGGTGCCCCAGCCGAAAGCCACGACGTGGGATTCGTTGATGAACGGGTCGCCCTTGGCGTCGTCCTTCAGGAACAGCTCGAAGGTGTAAGGGTTGAGCTTCATGCCCTCTTCGACACCCAGGCGCTTGACCAGGCTGCCAGCGGCGTAGTTACGCACGACGCACTCGACCGGGATCATGTCCAGCTTCTTCACCAGGCATTCGTTGTCGCCCAGCAGTTTGTCGAACTGGGTCGGCACGCCGGCCGCTTCGAGCTTTTGCATGATGAAGGCGTTGAACTTGTTGTTCACCATGCCCTTGCGGTCGAGCTGTTCGATACGCTTGCCGTCGAACGCCGAAGTGTCGTTGCGAAACAGCAGGATCAAACGGTTAGCGTCGTCGGTCTTGTAAACCGACTTGGCTTTGCCGCGGTAGAGTTCTTCACGTTTTTCCATGATGGGCTCCGCTTGCTAAGTAGATGGGCTAGGCGATGTGACGCCAGTCGAGCCCTGAATCTTGATCGGCCAGTTGCAGCCAGTTCGGGTCGCACCCGAGGGTGTCGACAAAACATTGCCGGGCCAGCTGCGGCAGGTTGTTCTTGCTGCTCAGATGGGCCAGGACCAGGTGTTGCAGGTCCTTCCAGCCCAGCTCGGCCACCAGGAATGCCGCCTGATGGTTGTTCAAATGTCCCAGTTCACCGCCCACCCGCTGCTTGAGAAAGTACGGGTAATGACCGCGAGCCAGCATGTCCCTGCAATGGTTGGACTCGATCATCAATGCATCGAGGTCCCGGTAACCGTCCAGCACCTTGTCGCAATAGGAGCCCAGGTCGGTCAACAGGCCGAAACGCCGTAAACCGTCACTGAAGACATACTGCGTCGGTTCCTGTGCATCGTGGGCCACGGCAATGACACCGATGCTCAAGTCGCCGATTTGCAACTCCTCGCCGCCGGCCAGAAAGCCTGCGGGTTCAATCGGTTTGCGCATCCCGCGCAAGGTCCCGCGACTGAGGTAGACAGGCAGATTGTAGCGCCGAGACAGCAAACCCACGCCATGCACGTGGTCGGCATGTTCGTGGGTCACGAGTATCGCGCTCAGCTGCGCAGGGTTCACACCCAGTCGCAGCAGGCGTTTTTCGGTTTCCCGCAGGGAAAAACCACAATCCACCAGCACGTACGTATCAGCGCTGGCTATCAGCGTGCCGTTCCCTTGACTGCCGCTGCCGAGAACGGCAAAACGCATAGGATCAGCCCAGGTTGTCTTGAATCTTGCTCAACACTTTACGCGCCACATCTGCCGGCGCCACGGTGTTGATGTTCTTCTCGACGGTGACCTGGACGTTCTCGCCAACCTTGCTCAGGCGAACCTGATAACGCTCGGCACGGGCTTCACGCTCTTCCTTGCTCGGCGCACTGCCGAACAGGCTGCTGAAGAAGCCTGGCTTGTCGTCTTTGCTCTCGGCTTTTTCGGCCAGGTTGATGTAGTACAGGCCCAGGCTGCGGTTGATGTCTTCAACGCGCCATTCGCCCTGTTCCAGCGCACGACCTACGCTCGACCAGGCACGGTCAAGGTCGGTACCGACGTTCAGCACGGGGTTGCCGCTGCCGTCTTCACTCAGGCTGACACGGCTGGGCGCGTCGAAATCACGCGAAGCCAGCATGGAGACCGAACCGCCCTTCTCCGAGATACGGCTCATGCTCGCGAGCATGTCGTCGACCAGTGCCGCGTCCAGGCCAGTGTTGACCGAACGGTTGGTGAACTCGACGTCGGCGGTGCTGCCGGCAGGACGCTCGGCACTGACCACGTAGACTTCACTGGTGTTGCGCTGCACGCCCGGCTCGATGCGCACCCGCACGCGGGTTTCGCTGTCCGTGCTGACGCCGGCCGCGCCCAGGCGCTTGGCCATGGCCGCAGACAGTTCATCGGAATGCTGCCAGGTCGTGGTGAATTCGCCGGTTTGCGGGCGCTGTTCATCCAGACGGAAACCGTTGTCCTGGAAGAACTGAACGGCCACGGGCCAGATTTCGGCCGGCGGGTTCTGCGCCAGGATGGAGCTGGTGCCGCCGCTCTTCTGCAGCGAGTATGCACTGGCGTCGGCAGCCGCCGTCAGCGGCTGGGGACGAGGAACGACGTATTCGCCCGTGGCGGTGTCATCGGCCACGTTGCGCGGGATTGGCAACAGCGGGTCCAGACGCTTGGCGGTATGGATATCCGGCGGAATTTGCATCGGTGCAGTCTGTTGCGCTTCCAGGTAATCGCTACCACGGTCACGGAAATAACCTTCCGGGCCCCAGACCCATCCACAGCCACTGGTGCTGGAGATAATCAAGGCAAGTGCGGAAAGTCCGGCCATTCGCTTCATGCGTTGTACTTCCTCAATTAAACCAGGACGCTGCACTGGCGCAGGGCCGTGCGGAGCGTTTCGTGACAAGGTGCGCTCAGCCAGGTCAGCGGCAGGCGAATGCCTTCGTGCATCAGGCCCATTTCGACCAAAGCCCACTTCACCGGGATCGGGTTGGCTTCGATGAACAGGTCCTTGTGCAGCGGCATCAGTTTTTCGTTGATTGCCCGTGCAGTCTCGGCATCCCCCTTGAGGGCGGCCTCGCACAGATCGGCCATTTCACGCGGAGCGACGTTGGCGGTGACGGAGATGTTGCCCTTGCCGCCCATCAGGATCAGCTCGACCGCGGTCGGATCATCGCCGGACAGCACGATGAAGTCCTTGCTTACGCCATCGAGGATGGCCTTGGCGCGCTTGAGGTCGCCGGTCGCTTCCTTGATACCGATGATGTTCGGCACGGTGGACAGGCGGATCACGGTCTCGGCCTGCATGTCGCAGGAGGTGCGGCCGGGAACGTTATAGAGAATCTGTGGAATGTCGACCGCTTCGGCGATGTGCTTGAAGTGCAGGTACAGGCCTTCCTGGGTCGGCTTGTTGTAGTACGGCACGACCAGCAGGCAGGCATCGGCGCCGGCTTCCTTGGCATTGCGGGTCAATTCGACGGCTTCGCGGGTCGAATTGGCGCCGGTACCGGCAATCACCGGAATGCGACCATTGACCTGCTTGACTACCGCTTTGATGACGGCGATGTGTTCATCGACATCAAGGGTTGCCGATTCGCCGGTGGTGCCAACGGCGACAATGGCATGGGTGCCGTTTTCAAGGTGGAAGTCCACGAGTTTGCTGAGGCTGTCCCAGTCAAGACGCCCCTGTGCATCCATGGGAGTGACCAGTGCCACCATACTGCCCGCAATCATGAAACCGCTCCTGCCGGAAAAAGAGAGCCGTAATGGTACTGGCGCCAAGTTGCTTGCACAAGCGAAGTACTGTGCTGCCGCCATTCCCCTTGGCGCCGGTTTTCGCTACCCTTCAGACTTTGATCGTTACAGACAAGCTCGCCCGTCGGGTTTCAGCCTCCATTTTCGGCATCACAAGTCCTGATCCAGCGTTGCCACGTCTCGCTCCCGCCCCGGCGGAGCCTGTTCGCAACCTGTCACTGGGACTTTCTGAGTTCGCATCCGCAGGCTCGCTCCCGGCCAATCAGCCCTTAGACGTACCGACCGCTCATCGCTTTAGGAATGCTGCATGTCCACCCCCACAGTTCGCGAACAATTCCTTGTTATCAGTGCCCTCGGCGCCAACCCCATGGAGCTGACCAACGTCCTGTGCCGCGCCAGCCATGAAAACCGCTGCGCCGTTGTCACCTCTCGCCTGACCCGTCATGGCGAATGCAGTGCCCTGGTGCTGGAAATCTCCGGTAGCTGGGATGCCCTGGCGCGCCTGGAAGGCAGCCTGCCAGTGCTGGCCAAGCGTCATGCATTCACGGTCAACGTGGTGCGCAGCGCCGCCTTGGAAAACCGCCCACAGGCCCTGCCGTACGTCGCTTATGTCAGCTCGGCCTACCGCTCGGACATCATCAACGAGCTGTGCCAGTTCTTCATGGACCACAATGTCGAGCTGGAGAACCTGACCTGCGACACCTATCAGGCTCCGCAGACCGGCGGCACCATGCTCAACGCCACGTTCACCGTGACCTTGCCGGCCGGCGTGCAGATCAGCTGGCTGCGCGATCAGTTCCTGGATTTTGCCGACGCGCTGAACCTGGACGCCCTGATCGAACCGTGGCGCCCACAGAACCCAATGTAAGGAAGCTTTCATGGCCGTTGCCATCGACCAACCGGTTGCCGATTTCGAAGCCCCCGCCACCAGCGGGCAGACCGTCAGCCTCGCAGGCCTGAAGGGCAAGCAGGTGGTGATCTACTTCTATCCGAAGGACAGCACGCCAGGCTGCACCACCGAGGGCCAGGGCTTTCGTGATCAGTATGCTGCGTTCAAGGCCGCCAATACCGAAGTGTTCGGTGTGTCTCGCGACAGCCTGAAATCCCACGAGAACTTCAAGTGCAAACAGGAATTCCCCTTTGAGCTGATCAGCGACAAGGACGAAGCCATCTGCCAGCTGTTCGACGTGATCAAGCTGAAAAAGCTGTATGGCAAGGAATACATGGGCGTGGATCGCAGCACCTTCCTGATCGACAAGAATGGCGTGCTGCGTCAGGAATGGCGTGGTGTGAAAGTGCCAGGGCATGTTGATGTTGTTTTGGCTGCGGCTCAGGCCCTCGACAAAGCCTGATTTCTTCGATGCCTGTTCCGCCTCTATCGCGAGCAGGCTCGCTCCCACAGTTGACCGGGTTGTTTTGACTGACGCGATCTGAGGTGGGAGCGAGCCTGCTCGCGAAGAGGCTGTCAGCCTCACCGAAGATTCAAAGCAATGGCGCCACCTCCGGCTCCTTGCGCGGCCAGGCATCCAGCACTGCCTTGAACAGCGTCGCCAGGGGAATCGCAAAGAACACCCCCCAGAACCCCCACAACCCGCCAAACAGCAGCACTGCGCAGATGATCGCCACCGGGTGCAGGTTGACCGCCTCCGAGAACAGCAAGGGCACCAGCACGTTGCCATCGAGCGTCTGGATGATTCCGTAGACCGCCATCAGGTAGATGAACTGATCGCTCCAGCCCCACTGGAACAGCGCAATCAGAAACACGGGCACAGTCACCACCACGGCGCCGACATAAGGCACCACCACCGAAATCCCCACCAGCAGGGCCAGCAACGCCGCGTAGTTGAGTTCAAGAACGACAAAGGCGATGTAGGTCACGCCACCGCAAATGAAGATTTCGATGACCTTGCCGCGAATGTAGTTGGCGATCTGCCGGTTCATCTCATGGGCGACCCGGGTGATCAGCGCCCGCTCACGGGGCAGGTAACCACGCACCCACTGGCCAATCATGGCCCGGTCCTTGAGGAAGAAAAACACCAGGATCGGCACCAACACCAGGTAGATCATGATGTTCACCAGCAAGGGCAGGCTCGACAGCGAGAACGTCAGTGCCCACTGACCAAACTTGCCGATTTCGCCGCGCGCCACTTCAATGGCCTGCAGTACTTGCTCATCAGACACCAGGTGCGGATAGCGCTCGGGCAGCAGCAACAACAGTGACTGCCACTTGGCGAGCATGCCGGGCAACTCGTTGAACAACGTGATCAGTTGATGCCACAGCAACGGCACGACCACCACGATAAACACCAGCAACAGCCCCATGAACAACGCAAAGACCAGCCCCACCGCGACCCCACCCGGCACACGCAGGCGTTCAAGCGTCACCACCAGCCCCTGCATCAGGTACGCCAGCACCATCCCGGCGAGCACCGGCGCCAGCATGCCGCCCAGGGTCAATACGGCGGTGAACGCCAGAAACAGCAGGACAGCCAGCACCACCGCTTCTTCATCGGAAAAATAGCGCTGAATCCAGTCGCGTAACACTTTGAACATCAATAATCCTTAGGAGCAAACGCAGCAGACTTCAGGCTTTTTTCAACCAGTAGCGGTAAACACCCGCCTCATCTTCTTCACGAAGCAGGGTATGACCGGCCAATCGGGCAAAGGTGCGAAAATCACGCTGCGAACCTGCATCGGTGGCGATGACCTTGAGTACCGCGCCACTGGCCAGCCGGTTGAGCTCCATCTTGGCCTTGAGCAACGGCAACGGGCAATTCAGGCCGCTGGCGTCCAGTTCAACGTCATGCTCTACAGCATCGGTCATTACATCACTCCGGGTCAGGTGGTTGAGTTGCCTAGAATATCTGGTCGCAACGCCGGTGTCCGGCTACAGTAAGGTCTTTGTCGACTAAGGCTTTGTGCATGACATTTTTGCGCCCTACCCTGCTGACGCTCGCTTGCCTGCTCGCCTCACCGGGCTTCGCCGACGACCTGCCGTCACTCGGCGACGCCAGTTCTGCCATTGTCTCGCCACAACAGGAATACCAGCTTGGCCGCGCCTGGCTGGCCATGTTGCGCAGCCAGGTTTCACAGCTCAACGATCCACAACTCAAGGATTATGTGGAATCCAGCGTTTACCGTCTGGTGGAGACCAGCCAGGTCACTGACCGGCGCCTGGAGTTCATCCTGATCAACAGCCCACAGCTCAACGCCTTTGCGGCGCCGGGCGGGATCGTCGGGGTCAACGGTGGCTTGTTCCTCAACGCCCAGACCGAAGGCGAATATGCCTCGGTACTGGCGCACGAACTGGCTCACTTGTCGCAGCGCCACTTTGCCCGGGGTATCGAAGCGCAAAAACGCATGCAAGTGCCGATGATGGCTGCATTGCTGGCGGGTATCGTGGTAGCAGCCGCAGGTGGCGGTGACGCCGGGATTGCAGCCATTGCCGGCACACAGGCGGCGGCCATTCAGGAACAGCGACGATTCTCCCGCCAGAACGAACAGGAAGCCGACCGTATCGGCATCCTCAACCTGGAAAAGGCCGGTTACGATCCCCGCTCGATGCCAACCATGTTCGAGCGCCTGGGGCGTCAGTACCGCTACGATGCCAAGCCACCGGAATTCCTGCTGACTCACCCGGTCACCGAATCGCGTATTGCCGACACCCGCAACCGCGCCGAACAGTTTCCAACGGGCGGTATTGAAGACAGCATGCGCTACCAACTGATCCGCGCACGCGTACAGCTGATCTATGAGGAAAGCCCGGGGCTCGGCGCCAAGCGCTTCCGCGCCCAGCTCGACGAGAACCCGAAAAACGACGTGGCGCGCTACGGCCTGGCGATCGCCCAGATCAAGGGCGGCCAACTGAACGAAGCACGGGAAAACCTCAAGCAGTTGCTGGCCAAGGCACCTAACGAAATCATTTACAACCTGGCTCAGGTCGACCTGGACATCACCAACAATCGCCTGGCGGATGCCCAGTCCCGGGTTGACCGGTTGATAACCCAGTACCCTGGCAACTACCCGCTGAATCAGGTGCGCGTCGATCTGCTGCTCAAGCAAAACCGTACTGCGGATGCGGAGAAAGCCCTCGAAGGCCTGCTCAAGTCACGACCGGATGACCCGGACGTGTGGTATCAGGTTGCCGAGACGCGCGGCTTGTCGGGCAATATCATCGGCCTGCATCAGGCGCGCGCCGAATATTTTGCCTTGGTCGGGGACTACAAACAGGCCATTCAGCAACTGGATTTCGCCAAACGTAAGGCCGGCAGCAACTTCCCGCTGTCTTCGCGGATCGACGCACGGCAACGCGAGCTGATGGAACAAGAGCGCATGATCAAGGACATGATGGGCTGACGCCCTCGCAGACAATAAGTCCGGACATAAAAAAACCGCCTCTTTCGAGGCGGTTTTTTATTCAGCCATCAACCGGGTTATTCAGCCAGTTTGAAGGTGATGAAGCTCGCACGACCTTGACGCAGTACCCGCATCGACACCGAGCGGTTCTTTGGCAGCGCCTTGGCGATGTCCGCGAACTCCTTGGCGGAACCGATGGCCTGGTTGTTCAAGTGGGTGATCACATCACCCGGCTGCAAGCCGATCATGGCGGCAGGACCGTCCTGCACCTCCTTGATCACCACACCACCTTTGAGGTCGTAGGTTTTCTTCTGGTCGTCAGTCAGTTCGACCACGGAAACACCCAGGCGATTGCTGCTGCGTTCGATGCTGGATTTTGGCTCGGCGCCCATTTCCTTGTCTTCATCCGGAATGGCACCGACGGTCAGCTCGACATTTTTGCGCTTGCCGTCACGAATCACTTCCAGATCGGCCTTGGCGCCAGCCTTCAATGCGCCAACGAGGTGCGGCAGGTCGGCCGACATGACGATTGGCTGACCGTTCATGCTCAGGATCACGTCGCCAACTTGCAGACCACCCTTGGCAGCCGGGCCATCATCCTGGATCTGGGCCACCAGCGCACCCGCCGGTTTCTCCAGGCCGAACGATTCGGCAAGGTCCTTGCTCACTTCCTGAATCACCACGCCCAGCCAGCCACGGCTGACCTTGCCACCGGATTTCAGCTGATTGGACACATCCATGGCCACGTCGATCGGGATTGCAAACGACACGCCCATGAAGCCACCGGAGCGGGTATAGATCTGCGAGTTGATCCCGACCACTTCACCATTCAGGTTGAACAGCGGGCCGCCCGAGTTACCCGGGTTGATCGGCACGTCGGTCTGAATGAACGGCACATAGTTTTCATTCGGCAGACTGCGACCGACGGCGCTGACGATGCCTTGGGTCACCGTGTGGTCAAAGCCGAACGGCGAGCCGATAGCAACCACCCACTGACCGGCCTTCAGGTCCTGGGATTTACCGAGCTTGAGCACCGGCAGGTCCTTGCCTTCGATTTTCAGCAGCGCCACGTCGGAACGTGGGTCGGTACCGACCAGCTTGGCCTTCATTTCGCTGCGATCGGCCAGACGGACGAGGATTTCGTCTGCGTC
The DNA here is from genome assembly GCF_002934665.1 of Pseudomonas laurylsulfatiphila. GTDB lineage: Bacteria > Pseudomonadota > Gammaproteobacteria > Pseudomonadales > Pseudomonadaceae > Aquipseudomonas > Aquipseudomonas laurylsulfatiphila. Next base: position 108,543 of record NZ_NIRS01000006.1, read on the forward strand.
AGCGATCACGTGGTTATTGGTCAGGATGTAGCCGTCAGACGAGATGATAAAACCCGAGCCCAGGGACGTTGCCTCGCGTTGACGATCGCGAGGAGAACGCGATTGCGGCGGCATGCCCCGCTCGAAGAATTCGCGCAGCATTGGCGGCAGGCCTTCGAGGTCGGGCATTTGCTGGCTGACTTTGCGATCCGGCAGCTTTTGCGTGGTACTGATGTTCACGACCGCGGGCGAGGCCTGTTCGACCAGTTGCGTAAAGTCAGGCAATTCGACCGCTTGGGCGGTGACCGCCTGACCGAGCACCAGCACGGTGGCAATTATGGAAAGGTAGGACTTCAAGCGTGGTATCGACATACGGCTCCCGTTACGACGAGCAGGGTTAAGCGATATGGAGCAAGGAACACCGGGAACAATACGCCGGTATTTTTGTTCCGGGAACAACAAACAAGGCCAGAGCCGAGGGGCTCTGACCTATAAGAAATTTAAGGTTTTTTTGCAAATTGAAATGCTCACGAAACATTTCGAATTCAGCTCACTGCTTGGTTGCAGTGGCGTCGCTGCGCATTGAAAGCGCTATCCGTTCAGCAGTACCGACCGGTATCTCGCCGACGACCGTCACCATCATATCGCCCTGTGCCGTGGTCAAGCGCCGGGAAACCGCAACGGTCGGCCCCAACTGAGTACGGGTGTCGGTGACGGTTGCGCCATTCAACGGTTCGAGGAACACCGAAAAACGCGCCAGTCCATCGTCGTACATCAGGCTATTGACCTGGGTCTTGGTCTGCGGGTCCTTGCGAGCGGTACTGCTGGTCAGCTCGAAGCCGGGTGGCAACCAGTCGGAACGCCAGACCTGGGCAGCCTTGACGGCAGAAGCCTTGTCACTATCGAGGTTGACCGGCTTGCAATCATTGCTGGCCTGCAGATCCTTTTCGGAAGGAACGTCGGCCGTATCCAGTTGCGTGAACTGGAAGCGCTCCAGCAACCGCCCCTTGTCGTCCAATAACAAAGACTTCAGAGGCAGGCCGGTCTCTTTGTCCAGATGCAGTTCAAAACCGTAGCGGTGCTGATCGCGGGGTTTCAGCGATACGATCACCGCCGAACGCCCGGCAACACGCGACTTGCCGATGACGGCGAGGTCATACCAATTCTTGAGCTTTTGAGGATCGAGTGCACGGCCAGCGGAGTTGGGGGAATCCCCCAGCCCTGCTATCAGTGTGCCGCTGACGCATTGAGTGTGCCCATCAATGCGAACGACTTCCTGAGCGGAGCCGTCGAGCTGGATCAATCGCTCGCGGACCTTTCCATCCTGGACCAGGTGCCAGATGTTATGGGTAGAAAAACTACCGTTACGCTCGTAGACGAAAGTACCCTGAAAGCTTTGCTGCTGCTCTGCCTGGCCCAGGCGGGTCAACCAGTCCTGGGCATCGTCAGCTTGGGCTGGAACGATGAACCAGCCGCTGAGCAGAAGCGAAAGTAGAGGTATGGCGCGCATGATCCTCCTTAACGGTTTTCCAGACTTGCCGCACGAGCGTAAGGCAGAGCGCTCTCAGTACCTTTCAGTGCAGCCTGTTGTGCATGTTGGCGCAAGTAGCCTGGCAGACGCTGATCGTGCCAGCCTGGCTGACCTTGCAAAACGCCATTGGCCATTGGGCCTGTAGCTTCCGAACTCTCATTGTAGCCTGCCAGAACAGCAGGGCCTTTTACTTGAGGAACGGCCAGTGCGGGTTGAGCAGATTGCTGGGCCAGTTCGGCACCGGCGATCTCATCCTGGTTGTACAGACGCACACCGGCCAGTACCGCCAGAGTCACCGAAGCTGCGACCGCCAGACGACCCAGGCTGCGCCATGGACCGCGGGACGCTTTTGCCGGTGAGGCTTCGTCAGCCAGAGCAGCAGAAACAGCCGCGGCAATGTCCAGGCGTGGAAGCAGCAGATCCTTGTGCATCACTGCCCGAGCGATCTGATAACGAGCCCAGGTGTCACGGGTTTCAACATCGTCACAGGCATTCAATACCCGACGCAATTCCAATTCGTCCGCTTCGTTATCCATCACTGCGGACAGCGATTCCTGCAGGGCTTCACGACTCATGGCGTTCCTCTCTTGGCTGTCGCCGCTGTCTTTAGTTTTCCTGCAACAACGGCTGCAGGGCTTTGTCGATGGCCTCCCGGGCGCGGAAAATCCGGGAGCGCACGGTGCCTACCGGACATTGCATGACGCTCGCAATGTCCTCGTAACTCAGACCATCAAACTCACGTAAAGTTAAAGCCGTACGCAAATCTTCCGGCAGTTGCTGAATGGTTCGATGGACGGTGCCTTCGATCTCATCCCGCAGCAAAGCCCGTTCTGGCGACTCGAGATCCTTGAGGCCATGATCGCCATCGTAGAACTCTGCATCTTCGGAACTGACATCGCTATCCGGCGGCCGGCGGCCGCGTGAAACCAGATAGTTTTTCGCCGTGTTGATGGCGATGCGGTAAAGCCACGTATAAAACGCGCTGTCTCCGCGAAAATTTCCAAGTGCACGGTATGCCTTGATAAAGGCTTCTTGTGCCACATCCTGGGCTTCATGGGTGTCGTGCACAAAACGCACGATCAACCCGAGAATTTTGTGCTGGTATTTCAGCACTAGCAGATCGAAAGCACGCTTGTCGCCGCGCTGAACGCGTTCGACCAGTTGCTGATCCTCTTCCTGGGTTAGCATGAACACTCCTCGATGAGCTCGGAGGAGGCTTGCAGAAGTAAACCACCAGACTTGCAAACATAGACTCGGGCTTTTCGCAAAAGTTCTCCCCCTCCAGGCAAGTTTCCTGCGGGCTCTGATTTGGCACGCACGAAAAGCGCAGCGCGAGTGGGCCCGGCTGCGCGAATAATCTTGTCATCGGATTCTTCGCCAGGGATCGAACTGCAATCCTGTACTGAATCCGACGCTGTCCCTTGTTTCAGGCAACGGTCTATTGATCTTGGCACTTTGGCAAAAGTTCCAAATATTTATAGCTGCGCCGAACCGACATTGTGCAACCCTGAAGCGAAAAAGACTGTTAAATCGGCGATACAGTCATTCTCGCGCGCAACGGGCAGAAAAACATCCGACGAAGCGCCCGACATTTTGCGTCACAGTAGTTTCACAATGCCATGCTGGCTCGGGTATTGTGCCGTCCCCCCCCTCTATATACTAGTGGGCTGTGCGGCTGACTTGACTCGCCAGTCCAGCTGCGCCACCCCCGACCCGGGTCGCTTTGAGCGGAATCCTGAAATGAGCCAACAGTTTCAACACGATGTTCTGGTAATTGGCAGCGGTGCTGCCGGCTTGAGCCTTGCGCTGACCTTGCCCGGTCATTTGCGCATTGCCGTATTGAGCAAAGGCAACCTCGCCAATGGCTCGACGTTCTGGGCCCAGGGGGGCGTTGCCGCCGTGCTGGACGACACCGATACCGTTGAATCCCATGTCGATGACACCCTCAATGCCGGCGGCGGCCTGTGCCATGAAGACGCGGTGCGCTTTACCGTCGAGCACAGCAAGGAAGCAATTCAATGGCTGATCGACCAGGGCGTGCCCTTTACCCGCGATGAACAGTCGAGCACTGAAGATGGCGGGTTCGAATTCCACCTGACCCGCGAAGGCGGTCACAGCCATCGGCGCATCATCCACGCCGCCGATGCCACGGGCGCTGCCATTTTCACCACCCTGCTCGAACAGGCCAGGAAACGGCCGAACATCGAACTGCTGGAACAGCGGGTTGCGGTAGACCTGATCACCGAGAAACGCCTGGGACTCGACGGTGATCGCTGCCTCGGTGCTTATGTGCTCAATCGCGGCACCGGCGAAGTCGATACCTATGGCGCCCGCTTTGTGATCCTCGCCTCCGGGGGAGCGGCCAAGGTTTACCTGTACACCAGTAACCCTGACGGTGCCTGCGGCGATGGCATCGCCATGGCCTGGCGCTCGGGCTGCCGGGTGGCAAACCTGGAATTCAACCAGTTTCACCCCACCTGCCTGTATCACCCGCAAGCCAAGAGCTTCCTGATCACCGAAGCCCTGCGCGGCGAGGGCGCCCACCTCAAGCTGCCCAACGGCGAGCGCTTCATGCAGCGCTTCGATCCACGGGCAGAGCTGGCGCCACGGGACATCGTCGCCCGGGCCATCGACCATGAAATGAAACGCCTGGGTATCGATTGCGTCTATCTGGACATCAGCCACAAGCCCGAAGCCTTCATCAAGACGCACTTCCCGACGGTGTACGAACGCTGCCTGGAATTTTCCATCGACATCACCAAACAGCCGATTCCGGTGGTCCCGGCGGCGCACTACACCTGCGGTGGCGTGATGGTCGATCAACAGGGCCGCACCGACGTGCCGGGGCTGTACGCCATTGGCGAAACCAGTTTCACCGGCCTGCACGGCGCCAACCGCATGGCCAGCAACTCGCTGCTTGAGTGTTTCGTTTATGCCCGCTCGGCGGCCACGGACATTCTCGAACAGTTGCCCCGGGTTCCGATGCCCGCCCCCCTTCCCGCCTGGGATGCGAGCCAGGTCACCGATTCCGATGAGGACGTGATCATTGCGCACAACTGGGATGAGCTGCGGCGGTTCATGTGGGACTACGTTGGCATCGTGCGTACCAATAAACGCCTGCAACGGGCACAACACCGCGTGCAACTGTTGCTGGATGAAATCGACGAGTTCTACAGCAACTACCGAGTAAGCAGAGACCTGATTGAACTGAGGAACCTTGCTCAGGTAGCTGACCTAATGATCAGGTCTGCCATGGAGCGCAAGGAATCTCGGGGTCTGCACTACACGCTGGACTATCCAGAGATGCTGCCAGAGGCGAAGGATACGATCCTTACCCCGACCAGATGAGGCACGTTAGGAGCCCTGAGCGTAGCACGCTGAGGACCCGTTTTGTAACAGCTTTGGCTCACCTTTGTCCCATCGCTGGGCGTAGCGTCAGCTCGCTACTGGGGTCCTTATCGCCTGCCCGTGAGGGTCCTTATAGCGCCTGTGCGGACCTGAGAGGGCCATACGGGGGAACTCGGGCAGTAAAAGCATTGAAGGTGGTCACTCAGATTTTTCTGTCAGATTCTCATCGGGCTCTATGCGTCCACAACCATAGCGCGATATGGACAGCCACAGAGACCAGATAGGCAGCCTGTAGGGTGTCCATTGGGTTTCTCCTTCGGGAAGTTGATTAAGTTCCAGTACCAAGCCGAATACCTGTTCATCCGCTCCGACAGCTCAGTAGGAAAACCGATGTCATATTGATAGCATGCAGTGGAATCGGCATGGGCCGTTAGGGCGACTTCAAAGGACGAACAATTATGAGTTCCGTAGAGACACACCAAGCGCTTTCATTCAAGAAAACTCGGTGGATGAATCTAATAGGTGGCGCAGTTATTTCTATTCTTGCCTTAGGTGGATCCATTGTCCGCTCGGTTGGACATCTTCCCTTGAGTCAGATCGTTGTGGGTCTGGTCCTAATGAGCTTCTTTGCGCTGGTTGCTTTCGGTACGGCGCGAGCCCTATCTCAGAGTGCGAACGTAAAGCTCGTCAAAACCATGCTGTGGCTAAATTGGTCCATGATTGGATTTTATGCATTAGGGGTAGTTGCTACCGTTCTGGGCACGTTTGCTTCACCGGATGTAATGATTCGAATGCTCGTAAATATACTACCCGCAGCCTTGATCCTTGTCGTACCCCAGACCATCAACGTCATTGCGCTCAAAACTGTACGATCCATGCGTTAGCAGTCTGTGAGGTTCCCTCATGGAGAGGATGGCTGCCTTGAGCCCTGCCGATCCCTCATAGGGTCGGTCTTACGGGGCTCATTGCGATCAAGCGATCAGGTCAACTTGATGTTGGTGATCATCGGGAAGGCCACTGCCTCGGTCTGAAGACCATCAGCAGTCAGCTTCACGCGGACCTTACCGTTAGCCACGATGTCCACGACAGTCATGATCTCCAAGTCCCAGCTCATGCTATTAGCATTACGAGTTGCCTCGATGCGCCACACATCACCGCTACGGCCTTCGCGGTAGCTCAGCGAAGTGAACAGCTTAGGCAGCAGGAACAGACCTTTGTCAGGACCGCTGTAAGGCTGCACAGAGGCGCCAATGAGGTCTTGAAGGCTACCTTTGCCAGCACGCTGAGCAGCACGCTCAAGCACGGCGACCAGAGACACAGGGAGCAGGACCACGAAGTCAGCTAATGAGTTGCCTACAGTCTGGTTGATGTTCATCGTCAAGATGTCGATGAGGTCCTCAGCGATCTCTACAGGCTTGCCGGTTGGCATGGCCTTGGAGACGCTTTCGGTGCTTGGAGTAGTCGAAAGGATTGCTGCGATCTTGCCAGCGGCAATGTACTCGATGTCACGCAGCATCTTATCGGCGGTCTGAGCCATTGAGTTCTCAGTGAAGCCAGCCATCACGGTATGGTCGAGGATGCTGACCCGGTGGCTGATGAACAGAGCGGTATCCGTGGCTTCGGTGAAGATCACAGAACCGGCCAGGACTTCGCCTTTCTCGATGGTCTGGTTGTCCCAGTTCTTACGAGGGTCGAAGCTAACCGAGCGATCAGCCATGGTGAGGATCTGTTGACCCGTGGCATTCGTGCCAGCAGGACGGAACTCACAAGGGGTCCGATCCATTGCCTCTTGGCGCCAATCGTCACCGTTGAGGTAATCCTTGAGGGCCTCGGTGAGGACCTCCACGTAGACGGACACATCGGCAGCGGCAAGGCCTTCTGGGCCGACATCAGTGACATCGAATTGGATCGACCCGGTGTTGGCGTCGTAGGCCTTCACGGTGCTGAAGGTAGGTTTTACATATTGGTTGGTCAGTTTCATGGGATGGTTCTCCTGAGGTAGATGGGATTGAAGTGGTGTGTCGAGGACAGGTAAGGAAAAGACTTACCAGCCGGTGTTACGAGACGCCGCACGGACACGCTCGCCTTGGGCTCGAATAGCAGCCGCTTGGGCTTCCTTCTTGGCTTTCGCTTCGGCCAGCTCACGGGGTGTCGATTCACGGAGTCGCTCAGCATGGGCATTGGCTTCTCGCTGAGCTTTCTCACGGGTTTCCTGTTGCTCTCGCTTGGTCAGGAAGTAATCCCGAGCGTCCTCTTGGATGGCCTTCAGGGAGAGACCAGCATTGTTAAAGGCGTCGATGACACCGAACTTTGCGCCGTTGTTACGGCCACACTGAGCCATCAATAAAGGCAGCATGATGTTCTCGACATACTCACGACTTTGGATCTGGCCGCAGATGGTCACTTCGTTCTTCAGGACTTTGGTGATGTTGATTTGCATGGTGGTGGATCTCCTATGAGGTGACCCTTTGATTCGACCTCAGCGCCATAGATGCGCGCACGACCAGACGGCCAAGGAGGGAGCCTCATGGGCATCTACCAAGGTCGAATCAAAAGATTCTGGGTTTGGGTGTTGGTGATGCTGGGTCACAGGACATGGCAAGCCTGAGAGGGCATCGGAAAGGACAACCGTGGCGACGGTCGTTACTGCTTGGGAGGACGACTACAGGAATCTTTTATTTCTGATCGCTGAGTGTCTGGGGCAATAGTGAGGGTAAATAAACGTCAGCTTGACGGCCCCATCAAGTCCTGAGTGAGATCCGCTCAGTTCCCGTCAAGGGAATGCTCAACGGTGTCGCGGAGATGGCCTGAAGGCAGAGACCTTGGGCGACCAGTTCCGATAGCTTCTCGACAATCTTTGAGGGGCACTTCGAGGACACTTCACGAAGCATGGCGTCCATATCAAAGGTGACTGTTCCGGCCTCGTAGGTCCTGAAGGAAGCTCTACGGTTGCTCAAGACACGACGAAGCTCAATCAACGAAAGTCGTAGAGGTTTGCTGAAGACCAGAGACAAGGTGATCAGGTCAGCTTCAGTGAGCTGGGAGTTTGCTGGGCAGGTGATGAAGGTGGTCAAGCGAGTTCTCCTTTGCGATGTTCTTTAAGGTTCCTTTCGAGGAGGGGTGATTATTATCACTACCCCTCTCCTCCATGAGCGGGTCGATGAGCGTTCTGTCATCTGGTCGATCAAGTGTCGATGAACAGGTCGATTCTGTTGGTCCTTCAGGGCTCGTTGAGTTTCTTTTAAGTATGCGGCATTTAATCGGAGGTGCTCTCAGCACCCAGCGTCCTCAGGTCATGGTGCAGCTTTGCGAGGTCTTCAGGACTCGGTGGCTCAAGCTGGTCTTCCCAGTCGTTAGGCCGGGTCGAGTCCCTCAAGAAGCCATAACGCATCTCGTAGCTCAGACCATCGGGTCGGCTCTTAAGAAGGTACGGCATTGCCAATTCAATGGCCTTCACGTAACGCTGCGCTTGTCGAAGACCCAACCTGTATTGAGTCGTTACGGTTGCTGCCGAGACAACCTCAAGTTCCGAAAGGATCGCTACGAGGCGCTTAACGGACAACGGCTTAGATGAACCGCCTACGCCGATAGCTCGGTCATGCCAGTCAAGCCGAGCGATGCCCGCAAGGATGTCCATGGCGAAGGTAGGATATTGGCCGTAGTCAGTGGTCGGCCCGATGAAGCCGTGAAACAGGTTGTTGATGATCTTGGTCGGTCGGCCTCGGCCACGCTTGGTGATGGTTTCAGCGGTGGTGATGGCTTCGTGTTGAGCAGGGTTGTAGCTGGACATTGGATCTCCTCAAAGTTGTGTGGGCAACAGTGAGGGTAAATAACGTCAACGATCCTTCGACCAGTAAACACGTGGCCTTCAGGGCATCTCCGGGAGTCGTCACAGATTGGGCCAGGAACAGCCTTCAGCATCACGACGCTATGTGAAAGCAGCAAGGAGGAAGACCCAGCGAGCCGCTCAGATTTCACGTAGGAGCGCGATCAGGTACGCAGTACCGCTGGGTTGGTGGATTGCTCAGCGTCATACTTGCCGGTCTTGCGGATGGTCGGGAGGACCTCTTCAGCGACCCACTTGCGGAATGGCTCGGAGGCTGGCGCATGACCAGACATGAGCATCCGGTAAACCTCAGGCTCGTTGAACATGACCACGTTGGAGCGCATACGCTTCCCGAAGGTGTCCAGAGGGAGACTGATACATTGATCCTGTACCAGTGTCCCGAGCTGGCGACCGATCTTATGGGCGATGCGGATGTTGCTCACCGAGGACTTAGCGTTCTTGAGACCAGATGCCTCAGCTACCTGAAAGGCCACGAACAACAGGTCATGCTCAGGGTGACCCACGAGGACATCCAGTTCGATGCCCTTGAAAGGGACGCCATGCAGGCCATCCCTCCTTTAAACTGAGCCTTACGACCCCTTGTAACCGTTGCGCTGAGCATTAGCCAAGCAATCGGCACGATTCACATATCCCTGCGATGAGGCACCTACAATGCGCCCATTGGAAGCTGTGCGATTCCAGCGCCACTCGCCAGCATTGTCTTTATAAAAATCCCACTTATCCATGCTCAACTACCTTTTGCTTTGAATTGATAGTGCCAACTTCTTCCGTGTCGGAGAGACAACATGGCCTCACGCTGAACCTTCAACGTGCGGCAACTACATGGGGCCAACTAATGGCCTTTTCAAGGCATATTGCCATCTTTCTAAGGGTTACTTGGTCAGCGCGAACGCCTTTACGAGCGCCTCGGCCATCCGCCCGACTTCCACAGATGCCCCTGCCCCATACAGGTCATAGCTGATCGACCCCGACGAATGCCCAAGGATCGACTCAGCGGTCCCACGAGGAACCTCAGCGGCTTTCATTGCGCCTGCCAATGAGTGACGCAGTGAATGAAAAGTTTGGGTCCGGTCTGCATTCAAGCTCAGGACATCCCGAAGGGTCCCATTGAGCAACACAGAGAACTGACCCGCGCCCAACGTGAACAACTGAGAGTCGGCCTTATCGACAAACTCACGGAATGCCTGAAGGTCGAACCCATAGGCCTCATCGGTCAGCGGTACGACCCTAAGCGCATTCTTGGTCTTGGCTGTCTTGCCATGGTTCCTATTAATGTCGATGACCCAGACACCCCCGACCTGCTTAACGTCAGCCTTGGTTAACTGTCTGAGTTCCTCGATACGGGTCCCAGCGATGACCCCAAGGGACAATGCCCAGCGCTGCCAGGCATCTATAGGGAGCGTCTTGGCATGAGCCATAAGGGCTTTCACCTGATCCTGCGAGAACGCTTCACGAGAGCTATCAGCGCCTTTTGTAGGCTTCAGGCCCTTATCGAAGCTCTTGCTGATGTAGTCGTTATTCACTGCCCAATCCATGACAGTCGATAGCCGGGTCAGTAGTTTCTTCACAGTCGAAGGCTTGCGGTCCTCAAGTAGCTTGTCCCTAAGGTTCTTCATGTCCTCCCGCGTGTGGGTCTTCATGTCCAAGTCACCGAGGACCGCACCGATGGCCTCACAGGACGACTTCACGTCCCGCATGGTGCTGGCCTGAATGTTGTCCTTGCGCTCCTCCATGTAGAGCTCAGAGATGGCCTTGAAGGTCAGCGGCTTAGACGGTAATACAGATAGGGACGGAGACAGGGGCACTGGCGTGCTACATGATTCACCCTTCAGGTCCCTTACGATCTCGACCAGCTTCCCCGACCTGCCCTCCAAGCGCTCTTGAGCGGCCTCAAGGATCTCCAATGCCTTGCTCACGGCTCTTTGTTGATTGACGCTCAGCGGTAGCTTGGCACTGGCCTCACGAAGGGCAACACGCTGCTCATCGTGGATCATCTCGTAAGCCACCAAAGAGCCGTCACCATGGGCCATCGTCAGACAACTCTCAGCAATGTCAACCAAACGCTCCCTTAGCTCATCCCAAGTTGCCGCTGGGTTGTCGAAGTGGAAGGCCTTGAGGGTCTGGAGTATTTCTTGGGAGATGGTCATAGCAGTGGCCTTGTCAGTGGTTCTGAGTGAAAGCGTGAAGAAACCCTTGGTGGCCCCTTGATGGCGAAGGCGAAGGTAATAGCGACCAGACCGACGATAGTGGTACGGCTTGGCGAGGGCAGTTTGTAGCAGGTTTGTCCCACTTTGAGGACGCTGGTTGATGCTCATCGGCTGAAACCCCTGTATCCATTGGGTTTAGCCTCATCGCGTCGAGTTCTACAGCAACTACAAGGTCAGCCGGGATTTGATCGAGCTGCGCAACCTGGCCCAGGTGGCCGAGCTGATGATTCTGTCAGCCATGGAGCGCAAGGAAAGCCGTGGCCTGCATTACACCCTCGACTACCCGGACATGTTGCCGGTCGCGCTGGACACTATTCTGGTGCCGCCCACCTACGTCGGCTGAATTTGAGCCGGACCCGCAGGCGTCGGTGCACATCCGCCGCCTGCGCATCCCGGAGCACGCAAATGGCCCTGACCCGGCGCTCGCCACGCAGACGAAAACGCAAGACCACCACCAACGGCAGCGCCAGGCTGTCCGGCCTCAGCTGCACGGGCTGCCAACCCTTGGCCCGACTCCACAACTGCCAGCCATCGGCATCGCGCCGCAAGCCGCAAAAGGCCTGAGGGTGCGTCAACAGAATCCCCCGGGGCAACAGCCAGACGCCGTGAGCCACGCACAGCACGACGCCGAGCGAGCTGGCCCAGAGCGGAATCGACAATAAAAACAACGAACCCAACGCGAACAGCTGGGCCAGCAGATACGCCGCCAGCAACTGCCGTGAGGCATGCCAGCGGCATTCGAACGAATTACTTGGGCTGGACACGGTCCAGGATCATGCGGACCATGCGTTGCAGCTCGGGATCTTCCGATTCGCTGCGTTCCATGAACCAGCCGAACATGTCCTGATCCTCACACGTCAGCAGTCGGACGTACAACGCGCGATCCACCTCGTTGAGCGTTGCGTAAACCTCTTTCGTGAACGGTACCAGCAACACGTCAAGCTCAAGCATGCCACGGCGGCTGTGCCAAAAGAGGCGGTTCAGTTCAACATCTTCGACCATGGAGCGCTCCTCAAATAGGCCGCAAGTATACAGGCCCGCGCCCGGTCGAACAGTCGGCTTTGGTCGGGCACCGGTGATCCTTTGTGAACTACCCATTTCGAAGGCGGCCCCTTATGATGTCCACCAGACTTTTTACCCTGCGATGACCCATGGCCGATTCTGCTTTTTTCTGCACGCTTTCTCATGAAGGTGTTCTCGCGGTCCGCGGCGCGGATGCCAGCAAATTCCTGCAAGGCCAACTGACCTGCAATCTCAACTACCTGAGCGATTCCCGGGCCAGCCTCGGTGCGCGCTGCACACAGAAAGGCCGGATGCAATCGAGCTTTCGCATCCTGCTCGAAGGTGACGGCGTGGTCCTGGCCATGGCCAGCGAATTGCTCGAACCGCAACTGGCGGACCTGAAAAAATACGCGGTGTTTTCCAAATCGAAACTGACCGACGAAAGTGCCGCCTGGGTCCGCTTCGGCATTGACCATGGCGACGCCGCACTGGCCAGCCTCGGCCTGGACCTGCCGGCAGAAACCGACAGCGTCGTGCGCAGCGATGGACTGATCGCCATCCGTGTTTCGCCGCAACGCGCCGAGTTGTGGGTCACCGCCAGTCAAGCCGATGCGGTCAAAGGCAAGCTGTCGGCCGTGCTGAGCGAAGGTGACCTGAATCAATGGTTGCTGGGCCAGGTCCGTGCCGGGATCGGCCAGGTCATGCCCGGCACCCGCGAGTTGTTCATCCCGCAAATGCTCAACCTGCAAGCGGTCGGTGGTGTGAGCTTCAAGAAAGGTTGCTACACCGGCCAGGAAATCGTCGCGCGCATGCAGTACCTGGGCAAGCTCAAGCGTCGCCTGTATCGCCTGCAACTGGCTGCCGGCGAGCTGCCGGAACCGGGTATGGCGCTGTTCTCCCCGACCCATGGCAGCTCCATCGGCGAAGTTGTGCTGGCTGCCCGCGCCGGGCAAGGCATTGAGCTCCTGGCGGTGTTGCAAGCCGAAGCAGCAGACAGTGGGGACATCCACCTGGGGGCGCTCGAAGGGCCGTCCTTGCAGCTGCTCGACCTGCCTTATGAACTGGACCGCGATCGCGAAATCCAGCAATAACGGCAGCAATTAGCGCGACACCTAGAGAGACTCAATGAGCGAGCTGGCGGAAAAGGTCCAACAGGATTTGGTTGAGGCCATCAATAACGATGACCTGGTTCTGCCAACGTTACCGGAAGTGGCCCTGCAAATTCGCAAGGCCGCGGAAAACCCGGAAGTCAGCGTCAGTACCCTGAGCAAAGTGATCGGCCGTGATACCGCGCTGTCGGCGCGCCTGATCAAAGTGGTCAACAGCCCGCTGTTGCGCGCGACCCAGGAGGTGACCGACCTGCACACCGCGATCACTCGCCTGGGCATCAACTACAGCTGCAACCTGGCGATCGGCCTGGTCATGGAGCAGATTTTCCACGCCCGCTCCGACGTGGTGGAACAGAAAATGCGCGAAGTCTGGCGCAAAAGCCTGGAAATCGCCGGCGTCAGCTATGCCCTGTGCCGCAGCTACACCCGGCTCAAGCCCGACCAGGCCGCCCTTGGCGGGCTGGTGCACCAGATCGGCGTACTGCCTATCCTGACCTACGCCGAAGATCACTATGAACTGCTGTCCGACCCTGTCAGCCTCAACCATGTGATCGACCGGATACATCCGCTGATCGGCGAAAAACTGCTCAAGGTCTGGGACTTTCCCGACATGCTGGTGCAGGTGCCGCAGCTCTACCTGGATTTCAAACGCCAGTCGGCGCAGGTCGACTATGTGGATCTGGTGCAGGTGGCCAGCCTGTATTGCCACAAGGACACCGACCATCCGTTCGCTCGTATTGACCCGTTGAGCGTCCCGGCCTTCATTGCTCTTGGCATCGACATCGACGACGAGGCGATGTGCGCCGACCTGGAAGAAACGCGCACGATGTTTTATTGATCAAGGACTGCTTCGTCCCCATCGCGAGCAGGCTCGCTCCCACATTGGATCTATGCAACGCCACAAATCCCTGTGGGAGCGAGCCTGCTCGCGATGGGGCCAGAACAAGCCCCATCACTCTCCGGCAACAAAACTCACCCGCACCTTCAACCCCGCCCGCTCACCATCGTGCAGGCTGATCTGCGCCAGATGCGCGCGGCAGATCTCGCCGACAATCGCCAATCCCAACCCTGAACCGGCCACTTGCTGATTGCGCCGGTAAAAGCGTTCGAATACCCGGTCGCGCTCCTCAAGAGGAATACCGGGGCCATCATCTTCGACTTCCAGCACGGCGGGCGCCGAGACCCGCAGAATCACGTTGCCGCCCGGCGGCGTGTGAGCCAGTGCGTTATCCACCAGATTGCTCAGCAGTTCGTTCAACAGCGTCGGCTCACCCCGCAACCAGACGGGTTCATCCGCTTCCAGCGCCAGCGCGATGCCGCGTTTGTGGGCCAACGGCGCCATGGCCATGCCCAGCTCCCGAGCCAATTGACTGAGGTCGAGCAACTGCGCGCCCCCCTCGGCAATCGCCCGGGCGCCATTTTCGACCCGTGCCAGGGAAAGCAACTGATTGGCCAGATGGGTCAAGCGGTCAGTGCCCTGGGCGGCGGTCTCCAGCGTGCTGCGCCAGGTATCGGGCTCGGCCGAGCGCATGCCCAGCTCCAGTCGCGCCTTGAGGGCTGCCAATGGCGTGCGCAGTTCGTGGGCGGCATCGGCTATGAATTGCGCCTGTTTCTCGAACTGTCCACGTAGACGCTCGGTAAAGTGATTGAGGGCGCGCACCAGCGGCCACAATTCGCGCTGCACTTCCACCAATGGCAAGGGGCGCAGATCGTCCGGCTGGCGCTCTTCCACCGCCGTGCGCAAGCGCTCCAGCGGGCGCAACGCGGCACTCACCGCAAACCACACCAGCATCAACGCACCGATTGCCAGCATGCCCAGGCGCAGCAAGGTATCCGCCGCCAGACTGCGGGCCATGCTGACGCGCGCTTCATCGGTTTCCGCCACGCGGATTTCCGCCATGCCGTTCATGTTGGGCTCGCTCACGGGCTTGAGCAGGCTCACCACGCGCACGTTCTGCCCGCGGTACTGGGCATTGTAGAAACGCGCCAGTGCCGGGTAGTCATCGGTGCGCGGCGTTCCCGGCGGTGGCGCGGGCAGGTTTTCGTAACCGGAAATCAGCTTCTGATTGATGTCGTTGACCAGGTAGAAAATTCGCCCGGCACTGTCGTAGGCGAAGGTATCGAGGGCCACGTAGGGCACGTCGGCACTCAGGGTGCCGTCGCGCTGGGAAACGCCGGCGGCGATGGTGCGCGCCGAGGCCAGCAAGGTCCGGTCATAGGCCGTGTCGGCGGCTTCACGACCGTTCCAGTAGGCGCTCAACCCGCTGGCCAGCATCAACACCACCAGCAATAGCGCCAGGTTCCACAACAACCGCCAGCGCAAGCTGCTGGGCTTATGCATCGCGACTTTCCAGCAAGTAACCGAGGCCACGGAAGGTCACGATGGCGACCGGCTGGCCATCCAGTTTCTTGCGCAGACGGTGCACGTAGATTTCGATCGCATCGGGACTGGCCTCTTCATCCAGACCGAACACTTGTGACGCCAGTTGCTCCTTGCTCATCACCCGACCGGGGCGCGCGATCAGGGCTTCGAGTACCGCTTGTTCGCGGGAGGTCAGGGTCAGCAATTCATCACCGAGGGTGAAACGCCGGGTTTCCAGGTCATAGGCCAGCACACCACAACGCTGGATACGTTCACCGCCCAGCACACTGCGGCGCAGCAACGCCTTGACCCGGGCTTCAAGTTCGGTCAGTTCGAACGGCTTGGCCAGGTAATCGTCGGCGCCGAGGTTCAGGCCATGGACCCGATCCTTGACGTCGCTGCGGGCGGTCAGCATCAACACCGGCAGGTTCTTGCCCCGCGCCCGCAGGCGCGCCAGCACTTCAAAACCATCCATGCGCGGCAAGCCGACATCGAGAATCGCCATGGCGTATTCCTCGCTGCCCAGCGCCAGGTCGGCGGCCACGCCATCGTGCAGGACGTCCACGGTCAGCCCGGTGCTCTTGAGCGCCTGGGCGACACTTTCGGCGAGCTGCAAATGGTCTTCGACGAGCAGGACACGCATGGATCTATACCTCGTTCAGGGATGGCCGACGCCATTCTTTGGCGCGGAGTTTACAGCCGCAATCACCGCTGTGAAGCCCGAAAAACCGTGAAAGCCCGCTGAAAGGTTAGCGAAAGGTTGGGTCGTTAGAGTCGCCCCACGGATGGTTTCGACTGCCGACCATCGAATCGTAGTTTTGAAAACGTGCTTTGACATGTAACTACCGAAAAACGCCTCGAAGCGTTTTCGCCAATAAGAACAATAAACGAGGTACTGCACCATGCTGTCCACACAGCTTCAGGCTTGCCCGCCCCGCCCTTTCTCTTGCTCCCCGAAGTTTACGCTTGCCCGCGCCGAAGCCGGCTGCCCGTCGCTCGATCCGTGCGGATCCGAACACGCCAGCACCGCGCGAAATCGTCGCACCTGAATCATCCCGAAAAACAAAAACTCCACTGGAGACAAAAATGAATCATTCAATGCGCCGTTTCGCCCTCGCCGCCAGCTGTGTGCTGTTCGCCGGCCAACTCATGGCCGAGCCTAAACGCCCGGAATGCATCGCCCCGGCCTCGCCCGGTGGTGGTTTCGACCTGACCTGCAAACTGGCGCAAAGCGCGCTGATCAACGAAAAACTGCTGACCAAACCGATGCGGGTGACCTACATGCCCGGCGGTGTCGGCGCGGTGGCGTACAACGCGGTGGTCGCCCAGCGTCCGGCCGATGCCGGTACGTTGGTGGCCTGGTCCAGTGGTTCGCTGCTGAACCTGGCCCAAGGCAAGTTCGGTCGTTTCGATGAAAGCAATGTGCGCTGGCTGGCCGCCGTTGGCACCAGCTACGGCGCAATCGCGGTGAAGAGCGATTCGCCCTACAAGACCCTCGACGATCTGGTCCAGGCCCTGAAGAAAGATCCGAGCAAAGTGGTGATCGGTTCCGGCGGCACCGTCGGCAGCCAGGACTGGATGCAGACCGCGCTGATCGCCAAGGCCGCCGGGATCAACCCGCGTGACCTGCGTTACGTTGCCCTCGAAGGTGGCGGCGAGATCGCCACGGCCCTGCTCGGCGGTCATATCCAGGTTGGCAGCACCGACATTTCCGACTCCATGCCACACATCCAGAGCGGTGACATGCGCCTGCTGGCGGTGTTCTCTGACAAGCGTCTGGACGAACCGGAAATGAAGGACATCCCGACCGCCCGCGAACAAGGCTACGACATCGTCTGGCCGGTGGTTCGCGGTTTCTACCTGGGGCCGAAGGTCAGCGACGAGGACTACGCCTGGTGGAAAGATTCCTTCGACAAACTGCTGGCTTCACCGGAGTTCGCCAAGTTGCGCGACCAGCGTGAACTGTTCCCGTTCGCCATGACCGGCCCGGAGCTGGACACCTATGTGAAGAAGCAGGTCGCGGACTACAAAGTGCTGGCCAAAGAGTTCGGCCTGATCCAGTGATCGCCTCTGTCTAGCGGCCGCGACTCCGTTTGGCGGAGTCGCGGCACAGGAGTTCCTCATGCTCTTACAACGCATTTTTGCTTCGGTGCTGTTGCTGGCCTGCCTCAGCCTGGTGGCGATGGCCTGGCCCTACCAGGCACCTTTTTCCTACGAACCGATCGGCCCACGCGCTTTCCCCCTGTTGATGCTGGGGCTGATGGGCCTGGCGCTGGTTTACATGGTGTATCGCCCCTCGCCAATCAAGCACACCGATGAAGATCCGCCGATGGATCGTGAGACGCTGACCAAGATCGGTGTCTGCGTGCTGTTGCTGCTGGTCTTCGCCGGGCTGTTCGAACCGCTGGGTTTTATCCTCAGCAGCATGCTGGTTGGCATTCCAATGGCTCGCCTGTACGGCGGGCGCTGGCTGCCGGGCGCGATCATCATCAGCCTGATGAGCGTCGGCCTGTACCTGCTGTTCGACAAAGTCATGGACGTGCCACTGCCTCTGGGCCTGCTCGACGTTCTGGAGAACTGATATGGATACGCTTGGTTACTTGAGTCACGGCTTCGGCGTCGCACTCACCCCTTACAACCTGGTGACCGCACTCAGCGGCACGCTGATCGGTACGGTCGTCGGCCTGCTTCCGGGACTCGGTCCGATCAATGGCGTGGCGTTGTTGATCCCGATCGCCTTCGCCCTCGGCCTGCCACCGGAGTCGGCGCTGATCCTGCTGGCCGCGGTTTACCTAGGTTGCGAGTATGGCGGTCGTATCAGTTCGATCCTGCTGAACATCCCGGGCGAAGCTTCCACCGTCATGACCACCCTCGATGGCTACCCGATGGCCCGCCAAGGCCTGGCCGGTGTGGCGTTGTCGTTGTCGGCGTGGAGTTCGTTCATCGGCGCCTTCATTGCGACCTGCGGGATGGTCGTGTTCGCACCGATGCTGGCGAAATGGGCGATTGCCTTCGGTCCGGCGGAGTATTTCGTACTGATGGTGTTCGCCATTGTCTGCCTCGGCGGCATGGCGGGTGACCGGCCGCTCAAGACGTTCATCGCGGCGTTGATCGGCCTGTTCCTGTCGACCGTCGGCATTGATGCCAACAGCGGCGTTTACCGTTTCACCGGGGACAACATCCACCTCACCGACGGCATTCAATTCGTGGTCCTGGTGCTGGGTCTGTTTTCCATCAGCGAAATCCTCCTGCTGCTGGAAAAAACCCACCGTGGCCAGGAAGCCTTCCAGGCCACCGGCCGGATGCTGTTCAACTTCAAGGAAGCCGCTTCGGTGTTCTGGGTGAACATGCGTTGCGGTGTGCTCGGTTTCATCATGGGCGTGTTGCCGGGTGCGGGCGCCACACTGGCCAGCGCCGTGGCCTACATGACCGAGAAACGTATCGCCGGCCCAAGCGGAAAATTCGGACAAGGCGACAAGCGTGGCCTGGCTGCACCGGAAACCGCCATTGGCGCAGAAGCGTGCGGTGCACTGGTGCCGATGCTGACACTCGGTGTTCCCGGCTCGGGTACCACGGCCGTGATGATCGGCGCGTTGTCGCTGTACAACATCACGCCGGGCCCACTGCTGTTTCAACAGCAACCGGACATCGTCTGGGGCCTGATCGCGTCGTTGTTCATCGCCAACATCATGCTGGTGATCCTCAATATTCCGATGATCCGGATCTTCACCAAAATCCTGGCCGTACCGAACTGGGCGCTGGTGCCGATGATCGCAATCATCACCGCCATTGGTGTGTACGCCGTGCATGCCACGACCTTCGATCTGTTCCTGATGATCGGCATCGGCATCTTCGGTTACATCCTGCGCAAGCTGGACTTCCCGTTGTCCCCGGTGTTGCTGGGTTTCATCCTCGGTGGCTTGATGGAACAGAACCTGCGTCGGGCGCTGTCGATTTCCAACGGTTCGCTGGATATTCTCTGGTCGAGCGGTATCACCGTCGGTGTCTGGGGGTTGATCGTAGTCATGTTGCTGGTGCCCATTGTGCGCATCTGGCGTAAACGTTCGGTTACCCGGCGCATTATCGCCGATGTCTGATCGAACACCGTTCAAAGCCTGGTGGGGAACCCCGCTGGTCGGCCTGCTGGGCGGTTACCTCGCCAGCCAGGTCGGCTGGCCTTTGCCGTGGATGGTCGGCTCGTTGCTGGCGATCATCCTCGTGCGCTGCCTGACCCCCTGGCAATTGGCCGAAATCCCTGGCGGCCGCAAGTGCGGCCAGTGGATCGTCGGCATCGGTATCGGCCTGCACTTCACCCCGCTGGTGATGGAGCAGGTGCTGAGTCATTTCGGTCTGATCTTCTTCGGGGCGTTGGTCACCAGCCTGTCCGCCGTGGTCGGCGTGTGGCTGATGCGCCGTACCGGTGAAGATCGCGCCACCGCGTTCTTTTCCAGCATGCCCGGCGGTTCCGGGGAGATGGTCAACCTCGGCGCGCGTAATGGTGCGGTGCTCAGCCGTGTGGCGGCGGGGCAAAGTTTGCGGGTGTTGGTGGTGGTGCTGTGCGTACCGGCGGCCTTCAAGTATTTGCTGGGTGACGGTGCGCCGATTGCCCACGCGGGCAGCATCGATTGGCGCTGGCTGGCGGTGCTGTTCCCTGCTGGCGCATTGGCGGCCTGGATCTGGGAACGCCTGCGTCAACCCAACCCCTGGCTGTTCGGGCCGTTGCTGGTCAGTGCGGCGGTCAGCATCGGTTGGGACCTGCACATCGGCTTGCCCAACGGCGGCAGCCAGATCGGCCAGTGGTTGATTGGCAGCGGTCTGGGCTGTCACTTCAACCGGCAGTTTTTCCGGCGTGCACCATCGTTCATGGGCCGCACCTTGATCGGCACGGTGCTGACCATGCTGATTGCGACTGCCGCAGCACTGGGCTTGAGTGCGCTGACCCACCTGGATCTGCGCTCACTGACATTAGGCATGATGCCGGGCGGTATTGCCGAGATGAGCCTGACGGCGGAGACCCTGCAATTGTCGGTGCCGCTGGTGACGGCGATGCAGGTGATGAGGTTGTTGTTTGTGTTGTTTCTGGCGGAGCCGTTGTTCAAGTACTGGAATCGCAATCCGGAGTAAGACCGAATCGACTTCATCGCGAGCAGGCTCGCTCCCACAGGGTTCGCGTGATCCCTGTGGGAGCGAGCCTGCTCGCGAAGGGGCCAGCCCCGTCAACACATCAAACCGGCGGCAACCGCCACTCGATCGGCGTCTCGCCATTCTGCTCCAGAAACTTGTTGGTGCGGCTGAAGTGCCCGCAACCGAGGAAGCCGCGATAGGCGGACAGCGGTGACGGGTGCACCGAGGTCAGCACAAGGTGCTTGGTCGCATCGATCAGCTTCTGCTTGCTCTGCGCATGGGCGCCCCACAGCATGAACACCAGGTGCGGCTGCTGCTGGCTGACCACTTCAATGACCCGATCGGTGAAAAACTGCCAGCCCTTGTCCTTGTGGGCATTGGCGTTGGCGCGCTCGACGGTCATGGTGGTGTTGAGCATCAGCACGCCCTGATCCGCCCAGCTCTGCAGATAGCCATGGTTGGGGATGTCGATGTTCAGGTCGCGCTTGAGCTCTTTATAGATGTTCACCAGCGACGGTGGCGCCGGCACGCCGGGTTGCACCGAGAAGCACAAACCGTGGGCCTGGCCCGGGCCGTGATACGGATCCTGACCGAGGATCACCACCTTGACCTTGTCCAGCGGCGTGGAATTGAGCGCGTTGAAAATCATCGGCCCCGGTGGATAGATCTCCTTGCCGGCCGCCCGCTCCTGTTGCAGGAAATTTCGCAACTCTGCCATGTAAGGCTGGTCGAATTCGGCACGCAGTGCCTCCTTCCAGCCCGGTTCGAGTTTGATACGGTCGTCAGCAGTCATGGTTACATCCGGCAAAAACAATGGGGCGAACCCTAGGAAAGCTCACCACGCTTGTCAATTGATCTGATGCAGATCCGGCACTTTCCCACATAGCGATCATACTTAACCCTCAAATTCCCGATCGAGGTCACGATGAATCTGCACATCGAAGAACTCACCGGCACCGACGGCGCACGCATCGGCATCGCCAGCCTGGACGCCGAAAAATCCCTGAACGCCCTGTCCCTGCCGATGATCAACGCCCTGCGCGACCGCATGGAAGCCTGGGCCAAGGACCCGCAGATCGTCTGCGTCCTGTTGCGCGGTAACGGCCCCAAGGCTTTTTGCGCCGGCGGTGAGGTTCGCAGCCTGGTGGAAGCCTGTCGCGTCCATCCGGGGGAAGTACCGCCACTGGCTGCGCAGTTTTTTGCGGCGGAGTATCGCCTGGACTTCAAACTGCACACCTACCCCAAGCCGTTGATCTGCTGGGGGCACGGCTATGTGCTCGGCGGCGGCATGGGACTGTTGCAAGGAGCGAGCACCCGTATCGTCACGCCGAGCAGCCGCCTGGCCATGCCGGAGATCAGCATCGGCCTCTACCCGGATGTTGGCGCCAGTTGGTTCCTGTCGCGCCTGCCCGGCAAGCTCGGGTTGTTCCTGGGACTGACTGGCGCGCACATGAACGGCCGGGATGCCATCGATCTGGACCTGGCGGATCGTTTTATGCTCGATGAGCAGCAGCCGGAGTTGATCGAAGGCCTGCTGCAATTGAACTGGCAGGAACAGACACCCATGCAACTCAACAGCCTGCTCAAGGCCTTGCAGCAGGAAGCCGTGGCACAGATGCCCGACGCCCAGTGGCTGCCGCGCCGTCGGCAGATCGACGAGCTACTGGATGTCAGCGATGTGCGTTGCGCCTGGAAGGCCATCAGCGCCCTGCGCGACCACAGCGACCTGTTGCTCAGCCGCGCGGCCAGGACCCTGAGTGAAGGCGCGCCGTTGACCGCCCATCTGGTATGGGAACAGATCATCCGGGCCCGACACCTGTCGCTGGCCGAAGTCTTCCAGATGGAATACACCCTGAGCCTCAATTGCTGTCGTCATCCGGAATTCAGCGAAGGCGTACGTGCGCGGTTGATCGACAAGGACCAGAAGCCGCACTGGCACTGGCCAGACATCAACAACGTGCCGGACGCGGTGGTCGAGGCGCATTTTCACAAGGCCTGGGAAGGTCGGCATCCGCTGGCGGATTTGTCCGAATACTGAACAAACTGTGGGAGCGAGCCTGCTCCCACAGGTTTGGCATTTGACTGGCTGATTAGCGGTGGCCGCCCCGTCCGTTGTGATCGCCACGCCCACCACGATTGCTGCGCCCATCGTGACCGCGATAGTCATTGTTCCAGCCTCCGCGGTTACGGCCGTCCCAGCCATGGTTCTGATGCGCACGGTAGTCGCCCCGCGACGGCTGATAATAACGAGGGGCCGCCTGGTAATGGCGCGACGGTTGATACATCCGTGGCTGTGAGTAATAACGCGGTGTCGGCTGGTAATACCGCGCTGGAGGCATGTAGTACCGGGGCGGCGGTGTGTAGTAACCGCCACCATTGGAGTAGTAGGAACTCCCTCCGGCGTAATAGGTTGGCGATGGCGAGGTATAGACCTCGGAACTGTAGTAACTGCCTCCTTCATCGTAGTAAGGCACGCACCCACCCAGTGACAATCCCAATACAGCAAGCAGAAGAATTTGCCGCAGCATTTTTTGACAGAGCATGGCGGCCTCCTGGACCGCGGGTGAGCCACACCAGCGACGCTGGCAGGCGACAGTCAAATGTTCGCTGACTGTCGAAAGATCAGACACCGAATTCGGAATCTGGTGCGTTCCTGAAACAAGTAGAAACATCTGCCCGATGAAAGGTTTTTCATCTATTCACGCCCTGATTAACGGTGCCCACCGCGATATCCACCACCGTGATGTCCACCGCCGTAATACCCGTGGCCACGGTAGTAACCATGCCCACCGTAGTAATAGGAGCGATAACCACCGTAATAACGCGGACCGTAGTAACCGTAGTAATAGGGCGAGTAGTAACCGGGGTAGTAATAAGATCCCCCGTAGACGTCGGCAGGACCGTCGTAGTAGTAGCAGCCAGACAGTCCGAGACCGAGCACTGCCCCCAACAACAATCGACGTAACATGGCGGCCTCCGTAAAGACCTGTGACAGCAGTCGGCACACACCGACTGACATCTGTTTTGACTGGCAATCCCCTGCCAAGTGCGATGTTGCACCCACCTTCTGATCAGCGGCGGACAGGGTCCAATGCGGTGCACCCGCGCACCATCACAAGGCAGTGCGCCCCTCCCATCAACACCGTCGACCTCCCTGTCCCCCACGCTAGAGCGCTCGGGCCAACTTGGCACGCCTCTCGCTTTAACAACCCCGTGCAGGAGTCACTACAGGTTCGCGGCACCACAATTTGCAAATGGCTGACTAGGGTTCCGGCTCGCAATCGCGAGTGACTGGTCCGAGAGTTGGCGACCTCCAGTTGAGGTTACACGGCGGGACAAAAGCCCGGGAGACAAGCCACCGTTAGCGGTGCCGCTGCCGTCCTGTGCGTCCTTGATCAACTGGAGAACCACCATGTCCCAGCTTCGTTTACCCGCCTTGCTCGCCGCTGCGTTCGCCGCCCTCGTGAGCCTCTCGTCCCAGGCTGCCCAGAAAGACCACTTCAGCGTGTGCTGGACCATTTACGCCGGCTGGATGCCGTGGGAGTACGCCGGCAGCCAGGGCATCGTCGACAAATGGGCGAAAAAGTACGGCATCCAGATCGATGTGGTGCAGCTCAATGACTATGTCGAATCGATCAACCAGTACACCGCCGGCCAGTTCGACGGCTGCACCATGACCAACATGGACGCGCTGACCATTCCGGCCGCCGGCGGCGTCGACAGCACCGCGCTGATCGTCAGCGATTTCTCCAACGGCAACGACGGCATCGTGCTCAAGGGCGAAGGCAAGAAGGTCGCCGACCTCAAGGGCATGGACGTCAACCTGGTGGAGCTCTCGGTCTCCCATTACCTGCTGGCCCGGGCCCTGGACTCGGTGGACCTCACCGAGAAAGACCTGAAAGTGGTCAACACCTCCGACGCCGACATCTCGGCCGCCTTCAACACCGAACAGGTCAGCGCCGTCACCACCTGGAACCCGATGCTCTCGGACATCAAGGCCAAGCCCGCGGTGACTGAAGTGTTCAACTCCAGCCAGATCCCCGGCGAAATCATGGACATGATGGTGGTCAACTCCGAGACCCTCAAAGACAACCCGGCCTTGGGCAAAGCTCTGACCGGCGCGTGGTTCGAAGTGGTCGAGCTGATGAACGCGAAAAACGCCGCCGGCAAAACCGCACTGGAACACATGGCCAAAGCCTCGGGCACCGATCTGGCCGGTTTCCAGGCGCAACTGGACACCACCAAGTTGTTCGCCACGCCCAAGGAAGCCCTGGCATTCAGCACCAGCAAGCAATTGCCGGAAACCATGCGCAAGGTCGCCGAATTTTCCTTCCAGCACGGCTTGCTCGGCGAAGGCGCCAAGGACACCAGCGCGGTCGGCATGGCCTTCGCCAACGGCGTGACCAGCGGCGACAAAGGCAACCTCAAGCTGCGTTTCGACCCGAGCTACGTGCAGCTGGCTGCCGACGCCAAGTTGTAAACAGAGGACTTGGCCATGCGCCTGATCAATCGCCACCCGGATCGCCCGAGTCGCCTGTTGTTGGTGATCCTGCCGTTCGCCCTGGTGCTGTTCGCCTATCTCATGGGCTCGGCCGAGCGACTGGCAGACAACCCCAACGACAAGCTGCTGCCCAGCGCCGTGCAGATGACCGATGCGGTGAAACGCCTGGCCTTCGTGGCCGACACCCGCACCGGCGAATACCTGCTCTGGCAGGACACGGCCTCCAGCCTGCAACGCTTGGCTATCGGCCTGGGCATCAGCGCCCTGGCCGGGCTGTGCCTGGGCATCGCCGCCGGCACCCTGCCGCTGTTCGGTGCGCCGTTGTCACCCCTGCTGACCGTGCTGTCGATGGTGCCGCCGCTGGCGATCCTGCCGATCCTGTTCATCGTCTTCGGCCTGGGGGAATTGTCGAAAGTGATGCTGATCGTCATCGGCATCACCCCGGCGCTGGCCCGGGACCTGGAACAGCGTGCCCGGGAAATTCCCGTGGAACTGCTGATCAAGGCCCAGACCCTCGGCGCCTCCACCTGGACCCTGATGCTGCGGGTGGTGCTGCCGCAACTGTTGCCACGGCTGTTGATCTCGCTGCGCTTGATGCTCGGTTCGGCGTGGCTGTTCCTGATCGCCGCCGAAGCCATTGCCTCCACTGATGGTCTCGGCTACCGGATCTTCCTGGTGCGTCGCTACCTGGCGATGGACGTGATCTTGCCCTACGTGGTGTGGATCACCCTGCTCGCCTGGCTAATGGATTGGGGCCTTAAACACCTGACCCGGCGTGCGTTCCCCTGGTATGAGGGGGCCGCCAAATGAGCTTCATCAGCGTTAAAAACGTCTGGCAGCAATACGCCGATCAGGTGGTGCTTGAAGGCCTCAACCTGAACGTCAACGAGGGTGAGTTCTGCACTCTGGTGGGTGCGTCCGGCTGCGGCAAATCGACCTTCCTGCGCCTGTTGCTCGGTCAGGAACGCGCCAGTCGCGGCGAGATCCTGCTCGACGGCCAGCCCTTGGCCGGTGAACCGGATGCCAGCCGTGGCGTGGTGTTCCAGCGCTACTCGGTGTTCCCGCACCTGAGCGTGTTGGACAACGTCGCCCTCGGCCTCGAACTGCCTCGTTCGCCCTTGCTCGGGCGCCGGTTCGGCAGTGCGAAAAAAGAGGCCCGCGAACAGGCCTCGGTGCTGCTGCACAAGGTCGGCCTCGGCCATTCGCTGGACAAGTACCCGGCGCAGCTCTCCGGCGGCATGCAACAACGGCTGGCTATCGCCCAGGCGCTGATCATGAAGCCGCGGGTGTTGCTGCTCGACGAACCCTTCGGCGCCCTCGATCCGGGCATCCGCAAAGACATGCACGCCTTGCTCCTGGAGCTGTGGCGCGAGACCCGGCTGACGGTGTTCATGGTCACCCACGACCTGTCCGAAGGTTTCAGCCTCGGTACGCGCCTGCTGGTGTTCGACAAGGTCCGTCTCGACCCGCATGCGCCCGGTCGCTATGGCGCACGCATCACCTACGACATCCCTTTGAACAGCGACCGCCGCGCCCAGTGCAAAGCCGTCGACGCCCTGCCGCTGCCGGTGGCGGGCACGCTTCGTATCGCTTAGAGGATTTTTCACAATGACTGATTCGACCCAACTGTTCCCACCCTTCGCCGAAGAAATGCTCCCCGGTGGCGGCCATCGTTCCTTCGTGCTCAAGCGCGGCCAATTGCTGCGCCTGACCGACCTGCGCGGCGGCGCCAACGTCAGCCTGACACTGCTCAACGCCAACGAAAAAACCGAGCGCCTTAACCTGCCCGACAGCCTCAAATGCCAACACACCGCCAAGCTCACCGCCGGCCACTGCCTGTACTCGGACATGGGCCGCGTGCTGGCCGCCATCACCGCCGACACCTGCGGCTGGAGCGACAGCCTGGGCGGCGTGCTCTGCGCTGAAGAAGTCGCAGAAAAGTACGGTGCGGGCCGCTACCAGGAACTGCGCAACGGCTTCTTCCGCAACGGCACCGACAACCTGCTGGTGGAACTGGGCAAGTGGGGACTGGGCCTGTCCGACCTGCTGATGACCCTCAACCTGTTCAGCCGCGTGAACGTCGATGACGCCGGGCGCTTCCATTTCGTCGAGGGCAATTCCAAGGCTGGCGACTACATCGAGTTGTACGCACCGATGGACACCCTGGTGGTGCTCACCGCCCTGCAGCACCCAATGGATCCATCGCTGGAATATGCACCGAAACCGCTGAAACTCAGCTGGATGAACGCCGACGCCAGCGTCGCCGAACACTGCCGCACCTCGCGCCCGGAAAACGAGCGCGGCTTCATCAATACCGACCGTCTGTTCGCCTGAGGATCGCTGCCATGTCACTCGCAATCGCCACCGCTGCCGTTCACACAAGCAGGCAAACAGACACCGCGATCTACCGCGCCACCATCCCCGCCGGCGAACCCTGGCTGATGGAGGTCAAGGCCGGCCAGACCCTGCGCATCCTCGATCTGGAAGGCAATCAGGCCGTCGACACCTTGTTCTACAGCGTCGCCAACCCCAAGGAACGCTACGACGTGCAGCGCACGTTGCGCCGGCAGAACAGCGTGTACCTGAGCACCGGCAGCGTGCTGTATTCCAACCTCGGCAAACCAATGCTGACCATCGTCGCCGACACTTGCGGACGTCACGACACCCTCGGCGGCGCCTGTGCGCAAGAGAGCAACACCGTGCGCTACGCCCTGGAGAAGCGCTACATGCACAGCTGCCGCGACAACTACCTGCGGGCCTGTGTCCACGACGGACGCCTGGGCAAGGGCGACATCGGGCCGAACATCAACTTCTTCATGAACGTGCCGGTCACCGCCGACGGCGGCTTGACGTTCGAAGACGGGATTTCCGCGCCGGGCAAGTACGTCGACCTGCGCGCCGAGATGGACGTGATCGTGCTGATCTCCAACTGCCCGCAACTGAACAACCCGTGCAACGCCTACAACCCCACCCCTGCGGAGCTGCTGGTATGGAACTGAAACTCGCGCGCTTGCGCCGCTGGCTGTTCACCCTGTGCCAGGCCCGCTCCGGCCAATGCATTAAATAACCACCCTGTAGGAGCTGCCGCAGGCTGCGATCTTTTGATCCTGATCTTAAAAACAAAATCAAAAGATCGCAGCCTTCGGCAGCTCCTACAGGGGGGCGTTTCAGTCATCCGGGACGGCCCGGGTGCATTTCGAAAAACTGCGGGACGGCCCGCATCCCAGTCGAGGCTGATGCGCAATCGCCTCCGGGGGTTATGCCATGTTCGAAAAAGTCCTGATTGCCAACCGTGGCGCCATTGCTTGCCGCATCCTGCGGACCTTGCGTGAACTGCACGTGCAGGGTGTCGCCGTTTACTCCGAAGCCGACGCGGCCAGCCTGCACATCCTGCAGGCCGACGAGGCGCACAGCCTCGGTGAAGGCGCGGCCGCCGGCACGTACCTGGCGGTCGATAAAATCCTCGCCATTGCCAAAGCCAGCGGCGCCACCGCGGTCCATCCCGGTTACGGCTTCCTCTCGGAAAACGCCACATTCGCCGAAGCCTGCGAAGCCGCCGACATCGCCTTCATCGGCCCGACACCGGAACAACTGCGGGTGTTCGGCCTCAAGCACACCGCCCGCGCCCTGGCCAGGCAACAGGGTGTGCCCATGCTTGAAGGCACCGAGTTGCTCGAGAGCCTCGACGCAGCAATGATCGCCGGTGAACAGGTCGGCTACCCGGTGATGCTCAAGAGCACCGCCGGCGGTGGCGGCATCGGCATGCGCGTGTGCCGCAGCGCGGCCGAGTTGAGCGAATCCTTCGAAGCGGTCAAACGCCTGGGCCAGAACAATTTCAGCGATGCCGGGGTGTTCATCGAGAAGTACATCCAGCGCGCCCGTCACCTGGAAGTGCAGGTGTTCGGCGACGGTCACGGCGAAGTGATCGCCCTTGGCGTACGCGACTGTTCGGTGCAGCGTCGCAACCAGAAAGTCCTCGAGGAAACCCCGGCACCGAACCTGCCCGAAGGCATGGCCGATGAACTGTGCGCGGCGGCGATCAAACTGGCCAAAGCGGTGAACTACCGTAGCGCCGGCACCGTGGAGTTCGTTTTCGACAGCGAAGCCCAGCGCTTCTATTTTCTGGAAGTGAACACCCGTTTGCAGGTGGAACACGGCGTCACCGAACAGGTGTGGGGCGTCGACCTGGTGCGCTGGATGGTGCAACTGGCGGCCGGTGAGCTGCCGCCGCTGAGCGATCTGGTACAGGGTTTGAAGCCGCAGGGTCATGCGATTCAGGCGCGGTTGTATGCCGAGGATCCGGGGCGCGATTTCCAGCCAAGCCCTGGTTTGCTCACAGCGGTGAATTTCCCTGACGCCGATGGCAAACGACTGCGCATCGACACCTGGGTCGAAGCGGGTTGCGAGATCCCGCCCTACTTCGACCCGATGATCGCCAAGGTCATCAGTTGGGCGCCGACGCGCGAAGAGGCTACTGAGGATCTGCATCAGGCACTGGGCGCCAGCTTGCTCTATGGCGTGGAAACCAACCGCGATTACCTGCGGCAGATCCTGCTGGATGCGCCTTTCGCCAGCGGCCAGCCGTGGACCCGTTGCCTGGAAGGCCTGGTGTATCGGGCCAACACGTTCGAGGTACTCAGCGCCGGTACGCAAACCAGTGTTCAGGATTATCCGGGGCGCCTCGGTTACTGGGCGGTCGGCGTGCCGCCTTCAGGGCCGATGGACAGTCGGGCGCTGCGCCTGGGTAACCGTTTTCTTGGCAATGACGAAGGCGCGGCGGCGCTGGAAATCACCATGAGTGGGCCGTTGCTGCGCTTCAATTGCGAGGCGGTGGTGGCGGTGACCGGGGCGGTGATTCCATTGCTGCTCGACGGTCAAAGCGTGCCGATGAACACTGCGCTGGTGGTTCCGGCAGGCGCCAGCTTGAGCCTCGGCACCATCGCCGGCGCTGGCGCGCGCAGCTATCTGTGCCTGCGTGGCGGCCTGCAGGTACCGGAGTATCTGGGCAGCAAAAGCACCTTCACCCTGGGACAATTTGGCGGACACGGTGGTCGCGCCTTGCGGGCCGGTGACGTGTTGCACCTGCCAGCGCTGAATGACCGCAGCGCCGGTCAGCAACTGGCTGAAGAGCAGGTCACCGAGTTGCCGGCGGTTCGGCAGATTCGCGTGATCTACGGCCCCCACGGTGCGCCGGAATACTTCACCGAAAACTACATCGGCACCTTCTTCGCCACCCAGTGGGAAGTGCATTTCAACTCCAGCCGCACCGGTGTGCGCCTGATCGGGCCGAAGCCGGAATGGGTGCGTTCCGATGGTGGGGAGGCGGGTTTGCATCCGTCGAACATTCACGACAATCCGTATGCGATTGGTGCGGTGGATTTCACCGGTGACATGCCGGTCATCCTCGGCCCGGATGGCCCTAGCCTTGGCGGGTTCGTGTGCCCGGTGACGGTGATCGAAGCGGATCTTTGGCAGTTGGGGCAGCTCAAGGCGGGGGACAAGGTGCAGTTCTCCCCCATCGACATCAAGACCGCCCGCGATCTCGCCCGCAAATGGGATACCTGTGGGAGCTGGCTTGCCAGCGATGGTGCCCGATCAGACACCGCATCAACTTCATCGCTGGCAAGCCAGCTCCTACAGGGGGTTGTGTCGCCTGTGGTGCTGGATATCGGTCAGGGAGATACGCGGCTGGTTGCACGGCTGTCGGGTGACACACATCTGCTCCTTGAAATCGGCGCCCCCGAACTCGACCTGGTCCTGCGCTTCCGCGCCCACGCCCTCATGCAGGCCCTGGAAAGCCAACACCTGCACGGCGTGATCGACCTGACGCCAGGCATCCGCTCACTGCAAGTCCACTACCAACCCGAACAACTGCCACTGGCCGACCTGCTCGGCATCGTCGCCGGCGAATGGGACGCCGTGTGCGCCGCCAAAGACCTGCAAGTGCCCTCGCGCATCGTCCATCTGCCACTGTCCTGGGATGACCCCGCGTGCCAGTTGGCCATCGAGAAATACATGACCACGGTGCGCAAGGACGCGCCATGGTGCCCGAGCAACCTGGAGTTCATCCGCCGCATCAACGACCTGCCGAACCTCGATGAAGTGCAACGCACGGTGTTCGACGCCAGTTACCTGGTGATGGGCCTGGGCGACGTTTACCTCGGCGCACCGGTCGCCACCCCGCTCGATCCGCGCCATCGTCTGGTCACGACCAAGTACAACCCGGCGCGCACCTGGACCGCGGAAAACTCGGTGGGCATCGGTGGTGCGTACATGTGCGTCTACGGCATGGAAGGCCCCGGCGGTTATCAGTTTGTCGGACGCACGCTACAGATGTGGAACCGCTACCGCGAAGTCGCCGCGTTCGATGGCAAACCGTGGTTGCTGCGGTTTTTCGACCAGATCCGTTTCTACCCGGTCAGCGCCGATGAACTGCTGCGCATTCGCCGGGATTTCCCCCTCGGACGCTTCGACCTGAACATCGAGCACAGTCAGTTGAACCTGGCGGATTACCAGGCGTTTCTGACGCAGGAGGCCGAGACCATCGGCGCGTTTCGCGAGCAGCAAAAAGGCGCATTCAATGCCGAGCGTGAACGCTGGATCGCCAGCGGCCAGGCGCATTTCGACAGTGAGGAACTGGTCCCGGAGACGACCGATGAGGCGCCGCTGGCCAGCGGTCAACAGAGCGTCGACAGCCACATCGCCGGCAACCTCTGGCAGGTCCAGGTCGAGGCCGGCAAGCGCGTCACGGCCGGTGATGTACTAGTGATCCTGGAGTCGATGAAGATGGAAATCCCCCTGCTCGCCCCCATGGCCGGCGTGGTGCGCGAGGTGCGCGTGCAACCGGGTTCGGCGGTGCGCGCCGGACAGCGCGTCGTGGTGCTGGAACTCGACTGAACCCATTTTGAAAAGGACTCATGCCATGAATATCAATTTGCAACTCGACGCCCTGCGCAGCGCCTACCGCGACGGCAGCACCACGCCCCGCCAACTGCTGTTGAACCTGCGGGACAAAGCGGCGGCGCTGAATCCGGACTATCACCTGTTCATCCACTTGCTCAGTGTCGATGAACTGGAGCCGTACCTCGCCGCCCTCGACGGTCGCGACCTCGACAGCCTGCCGCTGTACGGCGTGCCGTTCGCGATCAAGGACAACATCGACCTGGCGGGCATTCCGACCACGGCGGCGTGCCCGGCATTTGCCTACGTGCCGGAGCGTTCGGCGACCATCGTCGAACAACTGCTGGCCCTGGGTGCGATTCCGTTGGGCAAGACCAATCTCGACCAGTTCGCCACCGGACTCAACGGCAGCCGCTCCCCCTATGGCGTGTGCCCCAACAGCGTGTTGCCGGAGTATCCGTCGGGCGGCTCCAGCGCCGGTTCGTCGCTGGCGGTGGCGCTCGGGGTCGCGAGCTTTTCCCTGGGCACCGACACCGCCGGCTCCGGGCGCGTGCCGGCGGCGTTGAACAACCTGGTCGGCATGAAAGCCACCAAGGGCCTGATCTCGACGGCCGGCGTGGTACCGGCCTGTCGTACGCTCGATTGCGTCACTACGTTCACCGCCACGGCGCGGGAGGCCAGTCAGTTGCTGGCGCTCACCGCACGCCTCGACCCACGGGACGAATACAGCCGCAGCAACCCGCTGTGGAATGACGGCTCGGCGTTCGGCACACCACGGCCGTTCCGATTCGGCGTGCCACGTGCGCAGGACCTGCAATTCTTTGGATGCCCTGAAGGCCCACTGTTGTTCGGTGATGCCATCGACCGTCTCAAGGCCTTGGGCGGCGAAGCGGTGGAGCTTGATCTATCGCCGTTTCTGGAGGCCGCACGTTTGCTCTATGAAGGCCCGTGGGTGGCCGAGCGCTACAGCGTGGCCGGGGAGTTGATGGCACAAAACCCCGAGGCCGTGTTGCCGGTGATTCGCGCTGTATTGGCCAAGGCACCCGCCGTCGACGGCGTGCAGACCTTCCGTGCCCAATACCGGCTGCAAGCGCTCAAGGCCCTGTGCGACACGGCGCTGGAAGGCCTCGATTGTGTCGTCACGCCCACCATCGGCCGCCCGGTGTCGCTGGCGGAACTCAAGGCCGAACCGGTGCTGCGCAATTCGGACCTCGGCTACTACACCAACTTCATGAACCTGCTCGACTACGCCGCCGTCGCCGTGCCCAGCGCGTTCATGGACAACGGCCTGCCATGGGGCGTGACAGTGTTTGGCCGGGCCTTCACCGATCAGTATCTGTTGAGCGTGGCCGATGCCTTGCAGCGCCAGCAAGGCTTGGCCGCTCCCGCACCGGCGACGGTTGCCCGCCATGATCGGGCGCGGCTGGTGGTCTGCGGCGCGCATCTGGACGGGCTGGCGTTGAACTGGCAGCTCAAGCAGCGCGGCGCCCGGTTGCTGGAAACGACCTTCAGCTCACCGGATTATCAACTCTATGCCCTGGCCGGCGGCCCGCCGTTGCGTCCAGGCATGGTCCGCGTGAAGGATGGTGGCGTGGCGATTGCCGTGGAAGTCTGGGAGTTGCCCAGCCGAGAACTGGGTTCGTTCCTGACCGGGATTCCGGCACCGCTGGGATTGGGCAAGGTGCAACTGGCGGACGGCCGCTGGGAGAGCGGGTTTATCTGCGAGGCGTATGGGCTGGAGGGTGCGGTGAACATCAGTCATTTCGGTGGCTGGCGGATGTACCTGAAAACCCTGCGATAAACACACATCCCCTGTGGGAGCGAGCCTGCTCGCGATGGCGTCAGCACATTCACGATTGATGTGACTGACATACCGTAATCGCGAGCAGGCTCGCTCCCACAAGGTCCTGCACAACCCTCCATGGAACATGGGAGCGACCATTCGCGGCGCACATGGAGCAGTTATTTCCCGGCAGTACCCTTAGAATGCTTGCCATCGGATGTCTGCCAATGGAACTGCCATGCCGCTTCGCTCGCCGCTGTACTCTCAACGCTCGTTGGTGCTCACGCTGGTCGCATTGCTGGGCGCAGGCTTCCTCGCCACTTCCTTTCTCAGTTACTACGCCTCTCGGGCCTCGATCCGCGACAACATCGTCAACACCGAACTGCCGCTGACGTCGGACACGGTCTACTCGGAAATCCAGAAAGACCTGGTCAGGCCGATCCTGATCTCCTCGATGATGGCCCGCGACACCTTCATGCGCGACTGGGTGGTCAACGGTGAAAAAGATTCCGACCAGATGACCCGTTACCTCAACGAGGTCATGACCCACTACGGCGCCTACACCGCGTTCTTCGTCTCCAACACCAGCCTGACTTACTACCACGCCAAGGGTGTGCTCAAGCAGGTCAAGGCCACCGAGCCCCGCGACGCCTGGTATTTCCGCGTGCGGGACATGAAGGATCCGTACGAAATCAACGTCGACCCGGACCTCGCCAATAAGGACAACCTGACCTTTTTCATCAACTACAAAGTCTATGACTACAACGACCGATTCATCGGCGCAGCCGGAGTTGGCCTGACCGTCGACGCCGTGATCAAGCTGATCGACAAGTACCAGCAGCGTTATCAGCGCAGCGTGTATTTCGTCGACAACTTCGGGCGCCTGGTGCTGACAGGCGCCGAAGGCGGTCCTCAGGGTGCGCGCATCGGGCAGAAACTCGGTGAGCTGGACAGCATGAAGGACCTGATCAGTCGGCTGCCCAAACCCCACAGCGGCAGCTACGAATACTCCGTGCAGGGCCAGGGACATTTCCTCAATGTGCGGTTCATCCCGGAACTGAACTGGTACCTGTTCGTCGACAAACGCGAGGACAGCGCCCTGGGTGAAATCCGTCAGTCGCTGTACCTCAACCTGCTGATCTGCCTGCTGGTCACGCTGATCGTGCTGGCCCTGCTCAACCAGGTCATCAAGCGCTTTCAGGACAAGATCCAGGCCCAGGCCACCCTCGACAGCCTGACCGAACTGCCCAACCGTCGTGGCTTCGACCTGCTGGCCGTGCAGGCCATGCAAGAAGCCCGGCGCGAGCCCAAACCGCTGACCGCCTTGCTGCTGGACCTCGACCGCTTCAAGGTGTTGAACGATACCTACGGCCACCTGGCCGGCGATCAGGTATTGAATGGCTTTGCCCAGGATCTGAAGAGCTGTCTGCGGCACTCCGACATCGTCTGCCGCTGGGGCGGTGAAGAGTTCATCGTGCTGCTCAAGGACACCGATGGTGAGACCGGTCGGATAATCGCCGAGAAAATTCGTCAGTACGTGGAGCAACAGAGCTACACCTACAACGGCCAGATCTTGCGAGTGACCGTCAGCATCGGCCTGACCACCCTGCAGCCCGATGACACCTTGCACAGCCTGCTGTCACGGGCGGATCATGCGATGTACCGGGCCAAGCAAAGTGGCCGTAACCGAACCTGCGTGGAAATGGCTCACTCCATTCATGAACCAGCCTGACCTCTGCCCCGCCTGCGGCGCACCCAACGACTGCACCCTGGCCGACCCGCGAACCGCCGACCGCGCCTGCTGGTGCTACGGCGTCAGCATCGACCCGGCCGTGCTCCAGGCGTTGCCGGCGCAACTGCGCAACGCCTCGTGCCTGTGCCCGCGCTGCGCCGAGGTCGAGGCGCAGTTGCAAGCAGCGTCCGAATCGATCAAGTAAGATGCGCGGCCCTTTCTTCACTGATCCCTAAGTCATGCGTGTCGACCGATTCCTCAGCAACCTGCCGTGCTTCAACCGTAAGCAGGTGCGCCTGTTGCTGGTGGAAAAACGCGTCAGGATCGACGGAAAAGTCGTCAGCGACCCGCACAGTGAAGTCCGCGAGTTCAGCCGCGTCGAAGTCGACAGCGACGTGCTGCAAGTCGGTAAACCCCTGCGCCACTTCATGTTGCACAAACCCGCGGGATGCGTCAGCGCCACCCGGGATCCGCAGCACCCGACCGTGCTCGATTTGATCCACGAGCCGGACAAGGACGAGCTGCACATCGCCGGACGCCTGGACTTCAACACCACCGGCCTGATGCTGATCAC
The DNA here is from genome assembly GCF_002934665.1 of Pseudomonas laurylsulfatiphila. Taxonomy (GTDB): domain Bacteria; phylum Pseudomonadota; class Gammaproteobacteria; order Pseudomonadales; family Pseudomonadaceae; genus Aquipseudomonas; species Aquipseudomonas laurylsulfatiphila. Next base: position 144,542 of record NZ_NIRS01000006.1, read on the forward strand.
CAACGACGGCAGCTGGTCGCGGCGCCTGACCCAACCGCAGAACAAACTGCCCAAGGTCTACTACGTCGAAACCGAACAGGACATCGGCCCTGAATACGCGATCAAGTTCAACGAAGGGCTGTACTTCGCCTTCGAAGACCTCACCACGCAACCCGCCGGGCTGGAGCTGCTCGGGCCGAAATGCGCGCGCCTGAGCATCGTTGAAGGCCGCTATCACCAGGTCAAGCGCATGTTCGGCCACTTCAACAACAAAGTGATGCGCCTGCACCGCGAACGCATGGGCCCGCTGGTGCTCGACGACAGATTGAAACCGGGCGAATACCGCCCACTGAGCGATGAAGAGATCGGATTCATCTAAGCAGGCGACCGCTGAGCAGAAGTTGTCGAACAATTTACCAATGGCACTTGCGCGATGACGTGACCCCTGCTTGAATCAGGACGTCGGCCGAAATGTGACCGACGAGTCACCCCATACTTCTAAGAAACTTTTTGCCGGTAGGAACCCAAGGGTTCCGGCCTCACCCGGCAGACTGCCCGCCAATAACAATACCCGTCGACCGGACTGCAATGGATCGACATGGGCCTCTCAAATTCCAGGCGTATGCCTACCTGTCACAAAGCTCGTGCAATCTCTATTTGCGCGCATACCCGCTTGCCAGGAGTCTTATGACATGAGGCCAGAAATCGCTGTGTTGGATATACAGGGTCAGTATCGGGTTTACACGGAGTTCTATCGCGCAGACGCCGCAGAGAAGACCATTATCCTGGTCAACGGCTCGATGGCCACGACTGCGTCGTTTGCACAAACCGTGAAAAACCTCCATCCGCAGTTCAACGTCGTCTGCTACGACCAGCCCTACGCGGGCCGGTCAAAAGCCCACAACCTGCATGAGAAATTGCTGACCAAGGAAGTCGAGGGGCAGATCCTGCTGGAGCTGATCGACCACTTCGCCGCCGAACACGTGCTGTCGTTTTCCTGGGGTGGCGCCGCGACCCTGGTCGCCTTGGCCCAACGGCCACGACGCATCGAAAAAGCCGTGATCAGCTCGTTCTCCCCGGAGATCAACGCGCACATGCTCGACTACCTCGAGCGCGGAGTCGATTACCTCGGCAGCCGGGATGGCGACCGCGTCGGCAACCTGGTGAACAGCACCATCGGCAAACACCTGCCGACCCTGTTCAAGCGCTTCAACTATCGGCACGTCAGCAGCCTCGCCGATCATGAATACGGGCAGATGCACTTCCACATCAGCGACCTGCTGCACAGCGATCGCCAATGCTTTTTCAAAGCGGCGGAAAAAATCAACGTGCCGGTGCTGTTCATGAACGGCGAATGGGACGAATACACCGCCGCCGATGGCGCTCGGTTGTTCGCCAACCACGTGCAGCACGCCACCTTCACAACCCTTCAGGCCACCGGCCACTTTCTCGACATGGAACACAAAGCCGCCTGCCGAGACAGCCGCAACGCACTGATGGGGTTCCTGAAACCGGCCCAGCACGATAGCCGACCGCGTTACCACTACGTCCAGGACCACCATGCATTGGCACTCTGAAACAGAGTCATCGCGAGCAAGCCCCGCCCTGCTGAATCAAACGTATTCTGCAGGCGCGAGACTTGCCCGCGATCGACCGTCATGCGGTCCATGCATCGTTTCACCTGTGCTAAAGCCATCTGGGGCAAAGAAAAACTTCAAATCCCCGCGCGTATCTGGTACAAAGTCAGCCGCTCTGAGCGGGTGTCGTATAATGGCATTACTCCAGCTTCCCAAGCTGATAACGAGGGTTCGATTCCCTTCACCCGCTCCACTATTTTCAAGGCTTTCAGCAGCGCCTGTACGCATCGTCAACGAGCTGAGGGCCACATTGGGGGACGTTCAGTCTCACCATCAAGCGGCAGACCAAATCCTCTCCCCCCCATCCACGCCACTTCATGTTGCCCCGCCGAAAAACGATATGGCCGGTTTAAAGTGCATCAAAATCAAACGCTGGAACATACCCTGTGCCGAGCAGGTATGGACATTTCGACGTCACAAAATCATTGCTAAGCAAATCATCCGAACTCCTATATTCACTCGTGAGAACGCCAGTCAAATTTAAAAGCGTATGCGGCAAGGACGAAATGCTAACTCTTTGATTCTCCCTCTCCTTCAACTTTGACAGCTTGAGCGCTTGCTGGCCTGAAATATTATCTGATGCCCAGACAAACGCCGAAACCGGCAGATCATACTTATTGCCAATCCCATGCCCCAACAACCCTCGACTATCATCCATGATATTTTCGCCATGATCCGATGAATAAAACAATACCGATGGCTTTTTGCTCAATTTCAATTGTTCAATAATTGAGCTTAACAACCAGTCCGTATACAAGATGGTATTATCATATTCCGCGGTAATTTTATCTTTTGCGCTATTGGTTGACGGCTTGAATTTTTTAAAATCATCTGGATACCGACGCGAGTAATCGAAATGACTGCCCTTGATATGGATAAATATGGCTTGTTTTTGCGCACTGCCTTTGTTTAATATTTTTTTATATTCCGGCATCAATGCTCCGTCATAGCTCCTTTCAAAATATTGCCAATTTTGAGCCTCTGCTGCTATTTGCGGAATGATTCCGCCGAAACTATCGACTTCCTGCACTGACAACCAATAGGTCATGTAACCGGCTGCGCGATATATACCCACCAAGGATTTTTTTGACGCAATGGCATTCCAATCCGATATGGGCTCAAGGCTGAGCATTGAGGGTACGGCGACCGACGTATAGGGGGCTGTCGTACACATGCGATTGAACTTGTAAATCCCTGCCAGCTTGTCGAGATTCGGGGTGGTCTGCTTGTCATATCCGTAGAGAGACCAATTTTGCGGCCGCGATGACTCACCGATTACAAAAACAACAGTTTCTATATTTGACTCATTCGAAACACTGGTTATTTTCACCTCCGATTCCTGGCGCTGCTTGATAAATTGCTCTGATTGCAAATACATGTGAGCCGTGAGGCCTATTTGCGACAAGTAACCGATGGGTGTGCTTTGATCTTTTGCAACGAGATCCAGTACCGCATGCTTCCCGAAAGAATTGACTTTGACCGTTTTATAAAAATACGCGCCATACCCAAAAAGCAAAGCGCTAATGACCAAAACGAAAAACCCCTTGTTTTTATACAACTCACGCTTATACAAGCCTATGAGCCCTACCCCATAGCAAGCGACGAATATTATCAAAACGATGGTAAGCGGCCGCCAATAAGTCGACAAAAAATCGCTTGTCTCCTTGTAGTTGTTCAACCCTATAAACACATAGGCCGCCGTGAATCTCGAATTGAAATTCAGAACAAGGAATAGATCGACGACCGCCAACAAATAGAACGGAAACAGAACGACGTGAGTTTTGAATTGATTAAACGAAGCAAATCGAATCGCCAAAAGCCATAATACTGAAATCGCAGCGGTATATATGGCCAACAAATCAAATTTCGAGTATTGATGGTTTGTGATCAGTCTAACTATCAGCGGTGACAACAAAAAAGCCCACAACACTAAATTCGGCCATTCCGCTTTAAATACGCTTATTGGGTAATCGATGGCCTTTACCGATATTTTCATAGTTGAGCTGTTCTCGTCGGGTGCCCACCTGCTGCCCAAAGACTAGCTCAGTTGGCGTGTAGCGCCACGAGGCTCACCCTGCATTCGCAAAAGCGCGGAATCGACTCGCAAGGCCTGGCGCTCGTATAGTTTTCGTGGCCATCGGAGCTCGCAGGCATAGGGGCTCCCTTCATCCGAACCTTCCGCAAATTTTTTGTTCAGACGGCTTACCTGACATCCATCCATACGCGGAGTGCTCCTGCGCAGAAGCGACTACTATAAAACTTCCGTTAGCGTTTTTTTCAGATGATGGGGATTTGTTAGCGAATTTCGGTGCCTATTGGCCTTTTCATCTCCCTACAAAAATTAACGTTTTCGCGTAGGATCAGGTATTCGTTAGCGTTTCTATCGTCCCAGTAAAGGATTTTGTTAATGCAGGTCGGTTTAAAGGCACTCGCAAACCAGTACGACATCGTTCTGGCACAGCCACTGCGCGTCGAATCGACGATTGGCAAGACACGTGTCAGTCGCGAAAGTAGCGGGCACACGCAGAATCAGTATCCCCCCAGCTACCGGCCTGCCGACGATTTCTCAGGGCATTTCGAATTCGGCCTCAAGTACGAAGAGATCCATTTCGAATTCTTTGCTCGCTTGTTTGCAAAGACCGGACCCGAACCTGTCGAAGCCTGGTGCCGGCGAGAGCCTTTTGGCCAATATGCTCGCCGCACGGGGTTTCTCTACGAATGGCTGACAGGAAAAAGTCTGGATGTGGCAGACGTAACCAACGGTGGCTATGTCGATGCACTTTCTGCGCAGGACTACCTCACCCGTAGTGAACCACCACGAGTTCGACGTTGGCGAATCAAAAACAACCTGCCCGGGACACCCGGTTTTTGCCCTTTGGTTCGTCGTACGACGGCAGTCAAAGAGGCTCTGCAATTCGATCTCGGCGCGGCGTTGAAGGAGTTGGATCGAACCTTTGGTGCCGATATCTTGATGCGTACGGCCAGTTGGTTGACGTTCAAGGAGTCACGAGCCAGCTTTCTCATCGAAAAAGAGGCCGACCAGGCTGATCGCATCCAGCGTTTTGCGCATGTCATTGCTCAGCACTGCGGCCATATCGAAGCCCCATTAAGCAATGACAGCCTACGTTCCCTGCAAGCCGGCATTCTGGGTCGAGATGCCATTGGGCTCGGCTTGCGGCGCTCTCCGGTATTTGTAGGTCAGGCCACAATGCGCGAGGACATCGTGCATTACATTGCCCCGCACTTTGAAGAACTTGCCCCTCTACTGGAAGGCCTCAACGAGTTCGAGATCGCAACGCGGGGTGCCGAGTCAGTGGCACGCGCCGCAGTGCTTGCATTCGGTTTCGTGTACATCCATCCCATGCGTGACGGCAACGGCCGGATTCATCGCTTCCTGATCAACGACACCTTGATCAGGGACAAGGCAGTGCCCGACGGCGTGATCCTGCCCGTGTCGGCCACTATCACCAGTTCGATCGATTTCAGGGCAGGCTACTACCGTACGCTCGAGGTGTTTTCACGCCCGTTTATGCGCCGTTACGCAGCGGCTTATGGGTTTGGCGAACTCGTGACCTACGAAGACGGCACTCCCAGCAACTTCATCTTCGATGAATACAAAGACGCAGGCTTTGCCTGGCGCTACCCAGACCTGACCGAACACGTCTTGTACACCGCTCGCGTCGTCGAGCACACAATTCGTACGGAGATGGCGGATGAAGCCCGAGTCTTGGTTATCTTCCAGCGAGCGCAGGAACAACTCAAAGAAGTGCTCGAGATGCCGGATCAGGATGCCAACCGCATCATCCGTTCGATCAAGGAGAACGGCTGGGTGGTGTCCGGAAAGCTGAAGAAGGGCTATCCACCACTTGAAGATGACCGAATGGCGCAACGTGTTGTGGACGCGGTGCGCTCAGCGTTTGAGGATCGAGTGATGGGAGCTGGTGAAGAGTGATCTTCGGTAGAACTGGATAGCGTGCAACTGCAGCTGAAAAGAAGACCGGTCTGAGTGGCCGGTTTTTTGTACGCGGAATTTAGTGATGTCCCTGCTAACACTATCGTTAAGGTCCCACTTTTAAGGGCCAAACCGACATCAACGCTAGAAAAAGCAACGTCCTACACGACACAGGGAAATGTCCGTACACTTGTGCATTGCTGTGCTTTTGCCACGAAGCCTATAGTCCGAGCGCGCCAAAAATGGCGTATCGGGTTTGGCGACCTGAAGTGGAATGCAAAAGCGCACTGGCTTGCTTGCAGGCGTTATTGCATCTGTAGAGTTGTCGTTTTTTGGCAGCTGTGCGCGGGAGACCTTCGGGTCTGCCGGCTTCCACTCCGGTTCGCCAACCTGCGTACAGTTGCCACCCTTTCGTTTGGCGACGATCGGCTGGTAGACCTCAACTAAGTGGAGCAATACTCATGAAAGAGTTCATGGCTTTAACCAGCAACGCCGACGATCTCCCCTCCCTCTACGTCAACACAACCCAACCCCTGCACTCCCTGCTCAGCACCGCCAGCTACAGAATTCGCGCCGTGACGCAGCTACTTGAAAACCTCGCGATGCGCGGTGACCTGACCTCTGACACAGTTGTACTCAGTGACTTCGCATTACTGTGCTGCGTGCCGTTGCGCGACGGTTGCGATGTGTTGGATGTTATCGCTCGACGCATGGATGCCGAGCCTTCCTGATAGCCCATCGGGCGCCTTTCAAGGCGCCCATTGCGTTTCATACCCCATCAGACTTTCCATGGAGGACGATGAATATGCTTTACCCGATTGCGATTTCCATGGGCGACGACGAACATGCGTGGGGAGTGGAAGTCCCGGATGTTCCAGGTTGTTTTAGCGCCGGAGAGGATCTGGAAGACGCAATAGCCATGGTTCAACAAGCCATTGAGGGGCATTTCGAGATGCTCATCGAAGATGGTGCGCCCCTCCCTTCAGCCAACAGCGTTGCTCTGCACACTACCAATCCAAAGTACGCCGGTTGTACTTGGGTGCTGCTGGAAATCAATTTGGACAAGTGACATCACCGGAGCAGCCGGAAAATGACCCAAAACATCTACGACGACCCTCAATTCTTCCAGGGCTACAGCCAGATGGCCCGCTCCATCGGCGGTCTCGATGCAGCGCCGGAATGGCCGGCGCTGAAGGCCATGCTGCCGCCCATGCAGGGTCTGAAGGTAGTGGATCTCGGCTGCGGGTACGGTTGGTTTTGTCGTTGGGTCAGTGAGCAAGGCGCTGACAGCGTGCTCGGTCTGGATGTTTCGCAAAAGATGCTGGAACAGGCGCGCCAAACCACCGCCGCATCAAACATCCGTTATGAGCGCGCCGACCTGGAAGCCCTCGATCTGCCGGCCGGCAGTTTCGATCTGGCCTACAGCTCCCTCGCGCTGCACTACATCAAGGACTTGCCGGGGTTGTTCGCCAATGTCCACGCGGCGCTCAAGCCCGGTTCGCCGTTCGTGTTTTCCATCGAGCACCCGATCTTCATGGCACCGCGTAATCCGGGCTGGATCATCGATGCGGAGGGCCGCAAGCGTTGGCCGGTGGACGGTTATCAGCGTGAAGGCGAGCGTGTGACCAACTGGCTGGCCGAGGGTGTGATCAAGCAGCATCGCACCATTGGCACGTTGCTCAATATGCTGATTGCAGCGGGTTTCAGCATCCGCCATGTCAACGAATGGGGGCCGAGCGATGCCGAGGTGGCGGCGCAACCGGCGCTGGCCGAAGAGCGGGAGCGGCCGATGATGATGTTGGTCGGCGTTCAGCGCTGAGCCACGCGCGTATCTTTTGCGTATAGAACCGGGCACGGGAATAAAGAAACCGTAGCGCGGCGTTGAACCCGGAAATAGATCCCTTATTCTCCCGGCTCACCCTTCACCCCGAGATCGACATGCACAATTCAGAGTTGGGAATCATGATCATTTCATTGATCGGGTTGTTCGGCTTTGCCTCGTTTGCTTTTGAATACTTGAGCGCCAGACGCTCGAAAAAAAAGTAGGAGCCAGCCTGCTGGCGATGCTCGTTAACGATAACGCGTGTGAACTGGATAAACGCGGCGTACTTGAGTCCATCGCCGGCAAGCCGGCTCCTACAGGTATTGCGCTATCCATGTTTCCCGGGAGGGACGGAAGACGCTCATCAACTGTCCCTTTTTTGCATCAGCGGGTCGCGACGATAAACAGTCGCGGGAACGGCAACAGCACCGAACCGTCGGCCAAGGCCGGATACGCCTGCTCGATGGCCGCCTGATATTGCTTCAGATACTGCGCCCGCTCCGCCTCGTCCAGCGGTTCGAGAAACGGCCGCAAGCCACTGCCCTTGAACCACTCCACCACGCCAGATGCGCCGCCCGCGAGCGGATGATGGTAGGTGGTGCGCCACACATCGACGCGCGAGCAACAGGCCTTGAGGATCGAGTAATAACCACTGGCATCGGCCATCTCGGTCCGCTGCCCGGCGGCACCTGCCAGTTTGCCGGCCCATGGACCATCAGCGGCGACTTCACGCATCAAACGGTGTGAGTGTTCATTCAGGTTGTCGGGCATCTGGATCGCCAGGCTGCCACCCGGTGCCAATTTACTCACCAGTGAAGGAAACAGCGCCGCGTGATCGGGCAGCCACTGCAACACCGCGTTGGCGAAAATCACGTCGAACGGGCCGTTGTCGTTCCAGGTGTCGATACCGGCGATATCGAACTGCACCTGCGGCAAGCGCTTGCGTGCGGCCTCGATCATGTCGGTCGAACTGTCCAGGCCTCGGACCGTGGCGCTGGCAAAACGCTCGACCAGCAACTCGGTGGAGTTACCGGGGCCACAGCCGATATCGATGGCCGAACGCACATCCCCGACGGGGATGGCCGCCAGCAGGTCACGGGCGGGACGGGTGCGTTCATCTTCAAAAGCGACGTACTGTTTGGCGGACCAACTCATTGCGTTCTCCTGTCGGTGCGTTGTCCTCGGGTCGCTACGATACCGCGGTGAGCACCGCCAAAGGTTTCAGAAAACCACCTTTTCAATCACGTCGAATTTTCATCCCACCGTCGCTGTCACAAATTCAGGCGTCCTCCCTATAAGGAACACGGTCATGAAGTTCGCAAAAATCGCGCAGAAACTCGCCCTCTGGTCCGGTAGCCCCAAGACGTTCCTGGGGGCGATCACTCTGATTTGTCTGTGGGGGCTGAGCGGGCCGATTTTTCATTTCAACGATACGTGGCAGCTGATCATCAATACCTCGACCACGATCATCACGTTCCTGATGGTGTTCCTGATCCAGAACACACAGAACCGTGACACGGACATTTTGCATTTGAAGGTCGATGAGTTGCTTAGGGTGACGAAAGAGGCGCAGAACGCGATGCTCGGGCTTGAAGCGCTGGACCTCAAGGAGCTGGAGAAGCTGAGGAAGCACTACCGCAGCCTTGGCGAAGGCCTGACCATTGACCTGGACGGCACCGTCGTCCAGGAAAAAGGTCAGCAAAACCTGAAGAATTGCTGATGATCAGCTTTTGGCTTGCAGGGCCTTGGCCATTTGCAGATGATTTTGCAATTTGGGCAGGGTTTCTTCGGCGAACGCCTTGATTTGCGGCACGTCGGTGCTCTGCGCTTCCTGCTGCAACCGTTCGATGGCTTGCTGGGTGGTCTTCACCTGGCTGGCTGCATAGGCCTCATCGAAGGTCGCCCCATCCATGACTTGTGGCATCAGGGCTTTGGCCTTTTCGACAATTTCTTCGCGCGGCGCAACCGGCAAATCCAGTTGTCTGGCGATTTTCGCCAGGTGCTGGTTCGCCGTGGTGCGGTCGTTGATGACGACGATGGTGTAGTCCTTGACCTCTTTGGACTCGGACTTCTGGTGTGCCAGGCGACTGGCCTCGATATCGGCCATGCCTTGGGCCGACGCATCGTCGATGAATTCGGCGGGTGACTGGGCAAAGACGTTGCTGGCAAACAGGCCCAGTAACGTGGCAAAACTGGCATTACATAATCGGGTGGCCATCCGTTTCATGGTCGCGCCCTCCTTTTTCAAATTCAAACGGGAGCTTGCGCCCCCGCTTCTCAATCAAAACCACCTGCATCCATTACTTGGATTTCTGTCCGGGTTTGCGTCCCATATCGGGTTTCGCAGGTTCTTTATCGACAGTCGTGGTGGTGGTTTTCCCACCCTTGCGACCGGCTTCAGACGCCTTCGTTCGATCGTTGGCGAAGTTTCCCGAGTTCGAGTTTCTTGAATTAGGCATGATTCTCTTCCTCTTGGTGGTAGTCGCGGCGAGCTGGCGCCCGCATAGAATCTGAATTTGCGCGTCGCAAAAGGTTTAGAAAAATGCGTGGACAGCACGACGAACGGTGTACGGACTATCAGACCATTCGCAGGTGATGCTCACGTTTGGCGCAGTACATCGCCTCGTCGGCATGCCGGAATAACTGCTTCTCTTCGGTGGCGTGATCGGGGTATCGGGCGACGCCGATACTTGGATGGATGCTCAGGTTGTGCCCGTCCAGACGCAGGGGTCGGGCCAGGACCTGACGGATTTTTCCGACCACGATGTCGGTATCGTCTGCGGCATGAATGCTGTGCAGCAACACCACGAATTCATCGCCGCCAATGCGGGCCACGGTGTCGGTTTCCCGCACGCAGCCCTTGAGCCGGTTGGCCACCGCTTGCAGCAGCATGTCGCCGACCGCATGGCCATGGGTGTCATTGACTTGCTTGAAGCGGTCGAGGTCGACGTACAGCAGGGCCATCCGCCCGCCGTCCATGCGGGCCAATTGCAGTGACGCCTTGAGGCGGTCGCGCAACAGCTCACGGTTGGGTAACTGGGTCAGTTGGTCGTACTGGGCCATGTGTTGCAGGCGGGCGTGCAACTGTTTGCGCTCGATGGCCGTCGCGACCTGGGCGCAGACGTACTGCAGCAGTTCCTTGTCCTGCTCGGTGTAGCGCTCGCCACCCGGAACGCTTTTGACGATCAACGCACCGATGGTGCCATTCTGCGAGTTCAGCGGCACACCCAGCCAGCAGGGTGCGTTCTGCCCGGTCATCAGGGCTTCGAAGCCGGAAGGCGGCGTGCATGGGTCCGGGGTCAACAGGATCGGCTGCCCCGTGCGGATCACTTCGGTGCAGACCCGCCCGGTCATGGTTCCGGGCAGTTCGGGTTGTGGCTCCTGGTCATCGACGTGATAAGGGAAATTCAACTGCGCACAGTGCTCGTCGTACAGCGCCACGGAAAAATTCAGCGCCGGCAGCCATTCGCCGATGATCAGGTGGATGCGCTTGAACAACGCCAGCAGATCCTCCGCCGCGTGGGCCGCTTCGGATATCGCATACAACGCGGCCTGCCGGGATTCGGCCTGCTTGCGTTCGGTGATGTCGCGCGCCACGGCAATGCGCAACTGGTCGACCTCGGACCAACGTGCCGACCAGAGGATGTGCACCACCCGGCCATCCTTGCGCAGGTAGCGGTTTTCGAAGTTGAGCTTGGGCTCGCCACCCATGATTTCCCGAGCGGCATCGAGGGTACGCAAGCGATCTGCGGGGTGCACCATGTCGATCATCAGCTGACCGATCATTTCATCGGCGCTGTAGCCGAAAATACGTTCGCACGCCGCACTGACAAAAACGAAGCGGCCCTGCTTGTCCACCGCACAAACGGCGTCCAGCAACAGATCGATATAGCTCGCCAATGGCGCGGAATTCCGGTTTTCCATGGTTCAGCGTGGGTGTCCCGATAATGCAGCGCTCATCAATCATCCCTGCCCGGTCGGCCTTGCTTCCTTGTCATCACCTTCAAGCCTTGTTCGGCATCAGCCCCGGCAACGCATGGACCAGCGCGTTGATCGCAAAGCCGATGAACATTACCCCGCACAACCGGGTGATTGCCAGTTCATGACGCTGATACAAAGTGCGCACCCGCCGTGCCCCAACGATGCCGATGAGAATAGCGTAGGCAAGCAATCCACCGACAAAGCTCAGGCCGATCAGTGCTGGCAGCATTGACCAGTGGAGCAATTCCGCGCGGCTCGACAGCAGCGCCGTGAATGTCGCCACCGCCACCGGATAAGCCTTGGGATTGGTCAGGCCGAACAGAATGCCATGCCAGAATGGCTGCCGCGCCGGGCCCTGTGGCGTATCGCCATTTCTGCGCCGGGCACGCATCGCACGCCAGCCGAGCCAAAACAGGTACAGGCCGCTGAGCACACCCAGCACGTCGAACGCGGTACTGCCGATCTCCCGCGCACCGACAATCGCGATCAACGCCGTGCTGCACCACACCACATCGCCGAGCAAATGCCCGCACAGAAACCCCGCCCCGGCCCGTCGCCCATGGGCTGCGCCAATGCCGAACACCGCCAGCACGCCCGGTCCCGGGGTGATGCCATAGATGAATCCCGAGGCAAGCACGGCCATTAGTAGCGATGGGGTCATGGGGAGTCCTTTTGTACTGCTGGGTGAATGGTGGCCAGTCTATATCAGGTCTTCAGCTGTCGACTGCCTGAACGCGACAGAAACCAGTCAATGGTCGGTCCCCTGCACGATCCGCTCATTCAGCCAGTTCAACGCCTGGTCTCCGCCCCGTCGCTTGTGCCAGACCAGTACAAAGGTAAACGACGGGATGTGAAAGGGCGGCGGGACGACAATCAGTGACTGCTCATCGATATCGCGCAAGCCGCGCGAAGCGACGGTGAGGATCAGGTCGGTGCCGCTGATGCACTCCGGGGCGACGCTCCAGTGCGGCAGGCTGACAGCCACACGCCGACGTTCACGCATTGCGGTCAACGCGCGCTCGATTTCCGGGGTGCCGCTGCCGCGCATTTCCAGCAGCACATGGGGTCGAGCCAGGTAGGTGGGCAGGTCGAGCACTCCGTCGGCGGGCAGGCTATTGCGATCCACCAGGCAGGCGTAGTGCTCTTCGAACAGCGGCGTGCTGCGCAATTCGTTGGGCATTTCCGGGAACACACCCATGGCGACGTCAATATCACTGTTGAGCACGCCGTCGAGCATGCTTTCGCGGCTGCCATGGCTGATTTGCAGGTCGATGCCCGGCGCTTCGCCGCGCAAGGTCCGGATCAGTCCCGGCAGGACAATGGCGGCGCCATAGTCGGACATCGCCAGGCGGAAGGTGCGCCTGGCAGTAGTCGGATCAAACGCGTTCGGCGCCAGCAGCGCTTGCACCTAGGCCAGGGCTTCGGCCAGCGGTGCCACCAGTTCCAATGCTCGTGGCGTCGGAACAAGGCCGGACCCGGCACGCACCAGCAGCGGATCGCCGAGCAGGTCGCGCAATCGCGCCAGCGCATGACTGACCGCAGGCTGGCTCAAGTGCAAACGCTCGGCCGCCCGGGTCACGTGTTGCTCGGTGAGCAAGGCGTCGAGGATCACCAGCAAGTTGAGGTCGATGCGTCGAAGATCATTCATCTGCTGCATGTTCTGGATAACAAAACGGAATTTAAATCTGCGCGACGAATACCCTAGAGTCCAGCAAAACCTGTTGGAGAACGATCATGAGTACGTTGCATTGGGCTGGTCTGGTGGTGCTGGCAATGATTGCCGGGGCGGTGGTGCCGTTTCAGAGCGCGATCAACGTCAACCTCGGGCGCGGGTTGGGACATCCGTTGTGGGCGACGCTCGCCTCGTTGCTGGTGAGCGTTATCGTGCTGTTGCCGATCATCGTCGCGATGCGCTTGCCGTTGCCATCACTGGCCTTTATCGGCAAAGCACCGCTGTGGATGTGGGCGGGTGGCGCTTTTGGGGTGTGCTTCATTTCCCTGGCATTGGTGCTGCTGCCCAAGCTCGGTGCCGCGGGGTTTATGGCATTGGCGCTGGCAGGGCAAGTGGTGGCGTCGTTGTTGCTGGATCACTTCGGCTGGTTTGGCCTGGTGGAGCGGCAGGTCACCTTGCCCAAGGTGCTTGGGGTGGTGCTGTTGATGGGCGGGGTGGTGTTGATTCAATTCAGTGACGCTGCGGAAAAAGCGATGACAGCGACTTCTTGAAGATCAAAAGATCGCAGCCTCAGGCAGCTCCTACGGGGATGCGTGGTCCGGGCAGGCGCTGCCGAAGGCTGCGATCTTTTAAAACTTGTCGAGTGTGCGCAACTTCTGCGGCAACCCCCACAGCAACAGCGCCACCGCGATCAGTGCACAGACACCAATGACATACAGCGCCGGAGTGGTACTGCCGGTCAGGTCCTTGATCCGGCCGACCATCACCGGGCTGACGATGCCACCAAACTGGCCCAGGGTGTTGATCACCGCAATCCCGCCCGCTGCGCCCGCGCCGGCACCGGCCAGCAGTTTCGGCGGCAGGGTCCAGAAGCTCGGGATGGAGGCGATGATCCCGGCACCGAGCAGGCCCAACGCGACGATCAGGAAGGTCGTGTGGCTGGCGAAGATCCCCGCACAGAAGAACCCGACCGCACCGACGGCCACCAGACCGGCAACATACTTGCGCCGCTCGCCGGAAGCATCGGACAGGCGTCCGATCACCACCATGCTGATGGCGCCGCAGATGTACGGGATGGCGGTCAGCAGGCCGATCATCACCGGACTTTCGGTGCCGGCGCTGCGGATCAGTTGCGGCGCCCAGAAATTCAGGCCGTAGGACGCCACCTGGATCAGAAAGTAGATCAGCCCCAAGGTCAGGAAACCCGGAATCCGCAGCGCGGCGAGCAACGAGCCACCGCTCTTGTGCGGCTCATGCTGGGCGATGCGGCTGGCCAGCAAGGTCTTCTCCGAAGGCGTCAGCCAATGGGCATCTTCGATGCGGTCCTTGAGCAGGGTCAGCACCAGCAAACCGAGGCCGATGCACGGCACGCCGCCGAGCAGGAACAGCCAGTGCCAGCCGCGCATATCCAGAAAGCCGTCGAGGTGTTGCAGCACCAGGCCCGAGAACGGCGCGCCCACCAAGCCCGCGAACGCCGACGACAGGAACAGCATCGAGGTGATGCGTCCGCGATAGTGCTGCGGGAACCACAGGGTCAGGTAATACAGCACGCCCGGGGCAAAACCCGCTTCCATCGCGCCGATCACGAACCGCAGCACGTAGAACTGCCATTCGCTGTTGACGAACACCATGGTCGCCGTAGCCAGGCCCCAGGACATCATGATCCGGGCGATCCAGCGCCGGGCGCCGACCTTGTACAGCATCATGTTGCTCGGCACTTCGAAAATCACGTAACCGACCACGAACAACCCGGCGCCGAGGCCGTACGCGGTGTCGCTCAGGCTCAGGTCGGTCTGCAGCTGAAACTTGGCGAAGCTGATGTTGATGCGGTCGAAAAAGGCGAACAGGTAGCAGACCATGATCAGCGGCATCAGGCGCCAGGCGACTTTGCTGACCAGGGCTTTTTCGGTGTCGTGGCTAACGGACGGGCTCGCGCTCGCCTCCAGTGCATTCAGGCTCATTGCGGTTCTCCAGGCGGACTTCCCGTGGGTGTCCGATTGTTTTTGTTGTCTGGTTGAGGTGCTTTTTACTGTGGGAGCGAGCCTGCTCGCGATGGCTGAGTCACATCCAACATTGATGTCGACTGCCTCACCGCTATCGCGAGCAGGCTCGCTCCCACAGGGGTGTGATGTCAGGTGGGGATCGGGTGCAGGTCACAATTGCGCCCGGCCTTGGCCAGTTGCCCCGGTACTTCGTGGCCGAGCAGCGCCGGCAGTCCTCGGGACAGTTTCAGCAGCAGCGGCAGATCGATGCCGGTATGAATGCCGACCTCATCGCACAGGTTCACCAGGTCTTCTGTACAGATGTTGCCCGAGGCTCCCGGTGCAAACGGGCAGCCGCCGAGGCCACCCAACGCGGCGTCGAAACGTCGGGCACCAGCCTCGTAGGCGGCCAGCACATTGCAAAGGCCGAGGCCACGGGTGTTGTGGAAATGCAGGGTCAAATCCGCCGGGGACACCCGCTGCAGCACCCGGCGCACCAGTCGGTCGACCTGGCGCGGATTGGCCATGCCCGTGGTGTCGGCCAGGGTGATGCCCCGGATGCCGAGTTCCTGATAGGCCTCGACGATTTGCAGGACGCGGTCCTCATCGATCTTGCCCTCGAATGGGCAACCGAAAGTGGTGGCGATGCTGCCATTGAGACGCACCGGGCTTTCGCCAACGAACCGCACGATCTCGCCGAACGCTGCCAATGAATCCTCACAGCGCATGCGCATGTTCGCCAGGTTGTGGGTCTGGCTGGCGGACATCACCAGGTTCAGTTCATCGGCACTGCACGCCAGCGCCCGTTGCGCCCCCTTGAGGTTGGGAATCAAGGCGACGTAGATCACCCCCGGCTGCCGGGTAATGCCCTTGAACACCAGCTCACCATCGCGCAACGCAGGAATGGCCTTGGGCGACACGAACGAACCGGCTTCGATGCGGCTGAATCCGGCCAGCGACAGTTGATCGATCAAGGCAATTTTGTCGTGGGTTTCAACCCAGGTCCGCTCGATTTGCAAACCGTCGCGCGGGGACACTTCCTGCACAATCAGGCTGTCGGAATAATCGGTGATCATTGCACCACTCCTTCGACTTTCAGGCGTTCGATGTCCATCGCGGTGAGGCCCAACTGCGCGAGGATGCCGTCGGTGTGCTGGCCCAGCCCGGGGCCGGACCAGTTCACGCTGCCGGGTGTCTCGGAGAGTTTCGGCACGATGCCCGGCATTTTTACCGTGGCACCACCGGGCAGCTCGGCATTGAGCAGCATGTCCCGCGCCTGATAGTGCGGATCGGCGACGATGTCGGCCACCGAGTAGATGCGTCCGGCCGGGACTTCGGCGGCTTCCAGCGCGGCCAGCACCTCAT
This sequence comes from Pseudomonas laurylsulfatiphila, assembly GCF_002934665.1. Classification (GTDB taxonomy): domain Bacteria; phylum Pseudomonadota; class Gammaproteobacteria; order Pseudomonadales; family Pseudomonadaceae; genus Aquipseudomonas; species Aquipseudomonas laurylsulfatiphila. The sequence continues at coordinate 160,932 of NZ_NIRS01000006.1, forward strand.
CGATGGGCAGGCTGCTGGTCCAGTGCGTGATGGCGGCGTCGAGCAGGTTGCTTTTCGCTGCACGCCCGTCGTTGTGGGCGAATTCCGGCGCCTCGGCCAGATCGGCGCGACCGATGGTGTGCATCAGGCGCTTGTAGATCGGATCGCTGTTGCCGGCAATCACCACGTAGGCGCCATCGGCGGTCAAATAGGTATTGGATGGCGCGATCCCCGGCAAGGCGCCGCCGCTGCGTTCACGCACATGGCCGAGCATGTCGTATTCCGGCACCAGGCTTTCCATGACGTTGAACACGCTTTCGGCCAGGGACACATCGACGATCTGCCCGCCACCCTGCCCGGTCTTGACCCGCAGCAATGACATCAGCGCACCGATCACCGCATGCAGCGAAGCCAGGGAGTCGCCAAGGCTCACGCCGACCCGAGCCGGCGGCGAACCGGGGGTGCCGGTGGTGTAGCGGATGCCGCCCATGGCCTCGCCTATGGCACCGAACCCCGGACGGTCGCGGTAAGGGCCGGTCTGGCCGTAACCGGAAATCCGCACCAGGGTCAGGTTGGGGTTGAGGGCGTGCAACACGTCCCAGCCAAGGCCAAGTTTCTCCAGGGCGCCGGGGCGCAGGTTTTCGATCAGCACATCGGCGCTGGTTGCCAATTGCTTGACCAGTTCGATGCCTTCGGGGGATTTGAGGTTCAGCGCCAGGGACTTCTTGTTGCGCGATTGCAGGTACCACCACAGCGAGGTGCCTTCGTGCAGCTTGCGCCATTTGCGCAGGGGGTCGCCCTGCCCCATGGCTTCGATCTTGATCACCTCGGCGCCGAACTCGGCCAGCATGCGCGCGGCGAACGGCGCGGCGATCAGCGTGCCGATCTCGATCACTTTGATTGCACTCAGGGGGGCAGTCATCGCGGGGTACCTCTTGTTCTTGGAATATGAGCCAAGGCTAGAGGACTGATGCCTGATGAATCCAACCTTCAGTTGGCAACGAGCGTTCGCGAAACGCGAACGCTTGACGACTCATCACCTGTAGGAGCTGCCGCAGGCTGCGATCTTTTGACTTTGTTTTGTAGAAGCAAGATCAAAAGATCGCAGCCTGCGGCAGCTCCTACAGGGGGGGCTTCCATCGGGGAATCAATTTATCCCACGCAAATGCTCAAACAACATCCGGCTCACCGGCGACAGCAGCGCCTCGTCGCGCACCACCAGAATCAGCGCCCGATCGGACCATTCGTCCGTCAACGGCACCGCGTGCAAACCCAGCGCCCGGCCAAACAATTCATAGGCCCGCTGCGGAAGGATGCCGATCCCCATGTTGGCCTGGACCATGCGGCACATGGCATCGAACCCCGGCACATGAATGCGCACCCGCAACACCTTGCCGGCTTCACGGGCCGCAGCATGGGTACGCATGTTGATCGAACTGGCGGCATGCAACCCAACGTAATCGCTGCCCAGCGTATCGGCGAACGCCACGCTCGACCGGTTCGCCAAGGGATGATGCGGCGGCATCAACACCACCAGTTTGTCCTGGCGATACAGCACGCTGTGCAGGCCCTTGATGTCACTATCGATGGAACAAATGCCGAGGTCGGCCACCCCGTCGAGCACGCCCTGAATCACCCCGGCGCTGGGGCGTTCTTCGAGGTCGGTCTTGACTTGTGGGTGACGCTCGGAAAAATCCCGCAGGTCCTCGGGCAAAAACTGAATGATCGCCGACAGGTTGGCGAGCATCCGCACATAGCCGCGCACGCCGTGGCTGTGCTCGCCCAGTTCGAGGCCCATTTTCTCGACGTTGAACAGCATCTGCCGGGCATGGTGTAGCAGGGTTTCACCGGCCGGCGTCAGGGACATGCCCTTGGCCTGGCGCACGAACAGGCTGATGCCCAGCGCCTCTTCCAGCTCCATCAGGCGTTTGCTCGCCGCCGAGACGGCAATCGCTTCGCGCGACGCGGCACGGGTCAGCGTGCCCTCCTCATGGACCGCGACGAACAGTTGCAGAGTGATCAAGTCGAGACGGCGGATCAGGCTTTTTTGCAGCATCGGGTACTCGGCGAAGTCGGCTCGGGCGAAGTCGCAGCATAACGTTCTTCGCCTGCGTCGTGCCGTGGTCCGGCAGCCGGTCGTGATAAAGTCGCCGCCCAAAGACCTTTTGCCGTGAGACGAAGACCGCAATGACCGATTTCCAGGATGTCGATGCCCAACTTGAAGACTGGAACGCCTTGCGCAGCACCGCTTCGTTCAGTGGTTTGCTGGTGGGCAACGGTGCCAGTCGCGCGGTATGGGACGATTTCGGCTACGAGTCGCTGTTCGAAAATGCCCGCACCGTTGAAGAAAAGCCCCTGAGCCCGTCCGAGCTGAGCGTGTTCGACGCGATGCAGACCCGCAGTTTCGAGCAGGTACTGAGCGCGTTGAAAACCACCAGCCGGGTCAACAAGGCCCTGGCCGTCAGCTCCGCCGCCCCGCGCAATCGCTATTACGCGATCAAGGAAGCGCTGATCAACACCGTGCATGCGGTGCATATCCCGTGGCGACTGGTGGTGCCTTCGACGCTGGCAACGATCAATCAGGAACTGGCCCGCTACCGCACGGTGTTCACCACCAATTACGATCTGATCAACTACTGGGCGGTGCAACACCAGCCCGAGGCGATCACCGATCTGTTCCAGGGGGCCGAACCCGCTTTCGACCTGAGCGACACGGCCACTGACAAAACCCGTTTGCTGTACCTGCACGGCGGTCTGCACCTGGTGCGCAACCAGGACGGCACGGCGCGCAAGCTGATGTCGACCGAGGGCACGTTGCTGGGCAACTTCGCGATCAACAACACGATCAAGACCCTCGACGACGTGCCACTGTTCGTCAACGAAGGGCCGAGTGCGGACAAGCTCAAGACCATCCGCAGTTCGGACTATCTGTCGTTCTGCTACGAGCAATTGCTCGGTCACGGCCAGGCGCTGTGCATCTTCGGCCATGCGCTGGGGGAGCAGGACAGCCACATCATCCACGCTTTGCGCCTGGCAAAGCCGCAGGTGCTGGCGATCTCGATTTACCCGCGCAGCAAGGCCTTCATCCAGCACCAGAAGCGGCACTACGTGAAGGTGTTTGAGGGGACGGGGGTTGAGTTGCGGTTTTTTGATTCCAAGAGCCATGCGTTAGGGAGCCCGAAACTGACGGTTCCGGTCGAGGTTTAGCGGCGACTGATCTGACGCATTCGCGAGCAGGTACGCTCCCACAGTAGAGTACATTACCCCTGTGGGAGCGAGCCTGCTCGCGAAGCTTTTGCAGTCAGCTCATTCTTCGGTGCTATGCACCACCACCAGCAACTGCGCCTGCACCTCACCCACCGAACGAATCCGGTGCGGTTTTTGCGCATTGAAGTGCAGCGCATCGCCACGATCGAGCAGCACGCGCTCATTCATGAAGTCCACTTCCACCCGCCCTTCGTGGACGAACAGAAACTCCTCGCCCAGATGCTCCTTGAAGGTTTTGTCGGTGAACTCCGCTGGCGGGTAAATGATGAACGGCAGCAGGCTGCGTTCGCTGACCTGATGGGCCAGCACCGCGTAACCCGGATTGTTGCCACTGGCCCCCAAAGGTTGCCGCTCGTGGCTGCGCACCAGGCTGTAGCTGTCGAGGCCGGCGTTGTCTTCAGAGAACAACTCCTCGACCTTCACGTTCAGCGCCTTGGCCAGTTTCAACGCCGCCGCAATCGACGGCGTGTTCAACCCGCGCTCGACTTTCGACAGGTAACTCTTGGTCATGCCGGATTGTTCGGCCAGCGCTTCCAACGTCACGCCAAGTTTTTTTCTTAGTAATTTCAAACGGATAGACATGTGGAGCGATTAATCCATCAAGGAGGCAACGATTTACCCTTGCCAATGACACAATGTGTCATATAGTCTCTTTAGTGTCATTTGCACTCACCAACGACTTTGCGAGGAACCGGTGAGCGGCAAACCCGACGTCCATTGAATCACCCAAAGGACACCGATATGGCCAAGACATTAGCACTGCCCAAAGAGCAACTGGTCAAGCACGCGCTGAGCCAAATGCAAAATACCCTGGCGGATAATACGTGGACCGCCCGGCAAAAGCTGGCCCTGACCTGCCGCATCCTGTTCGAACACGGTCACGATTCCGGTCTTGCCGGGCAAATCACCGCCCGTGGCCCGCAGCCCGGCACTTACTACACTCAACAACTGGGCCTGGGTTTCGACGAAATCACCGCGGACAACCTGCTGCTGGTCAACGAAGACCTGGAAGTGCTCGAAGGCCACGGCATGCCCAACCCGGCCAATCGTTTTCACAGTTGGGTATACCGCGCCCGCCCGGATGTGAACTGCATCATCCACACCCATCCAACCCACGTTGCCGCCTTGTCGATGCTGGAAGTACCGTTGCAGATTTCCCACATGGACCTCTGCCCGCTCTATGACGACTGTGCGTTTCTCGAAGGCTGGCCGGGTGTGCCAGTGGGCAACGAGGAAGGCGAATTGATTGCCGGGGCACTGGGAGACAAACGGGCGATCCTGCTTTCGCACCACGGCCAATTGTCCACCGGCAACACCATCGAGGAAGCCTGTGTCATCGCGCAACTGATCGAACGTGCAGCGAAGCTGCAATTGCTGGCAATGAGCGCCGGGACCATCAAGCCGATCATCCCCGCGCTGGGCCGTGAAGCCCATGACTGGATTGCGAGGCCGAAACGTCACGCCGCCGCTTTCAACTACTACGCCCGGCAGAGCCTGCGCCAACACGCCGATTGCCTGAACTGAACCCAGACCTTTTTGAACGGAGAGACATCATGTCCACCGCAAACATTCACGGCATCATCGGCTACACCATCACCCCTTTCACCGCCCACGGCGAAGGCGTTGACCTGGACGCCCTCGGGCGCTCCATCGACCGCCTGATCGAGAGCGGCGTGCACGCCATCGCACCGCTGGGCAGCACCGGTGAAGGTGCCTACCTGAGCGACGCGGAGTGGGACCAGGTCAGCGAATTCAGTATCAAGCACGTGGCCAAACGCGTGCCGACCGTCGTCAGCGTGTCCGACCTGACCACCGCTAAAGCGGTGCGTCGCGCGCGCTTCGCCGAAGCCCATGGCGCCGATGTGGTGATGGTGCTGCCCGCGTCCTACTGGAAACTCAGTGAAGCGGAAATCCTCGCCCATTACCGTGCCATCGGCGACAGCATCGGCGTGCCGATCATGCTCTACAACAACCCGGCCACCAGCGGCACCGACATGTCGGTGGACCTGATCCTGCGCATCGTCAAGGCCGTGGAAAACGTGACCATGGTCAAGGAGAGCACCGGCGACATCCAGCGCATGCATCAACTGCAACGTCTCGGCGACGGCCAGGTGCCGTTCTACAACGGCTGCAATCCGTTGGCCCTGGAGGCCTTTGCCGCTGGCGCAAAAGGCTGGTGCACCGCTGCGCCGAACCTGATCCCGCAACTCAACCTTGATTTGTATGACGCAGTGCTGGCCAACGATTTGGTCAAGGCACGGGAGCTGTTCTATCGCCAGTTGCCGCTGCTGGACTTCATTCTCAAGGGTGGCTTGCCGGCGACGATCAAGGCGGGTTTGCGGGCGACAGGTCTGGAGGTGGGGGATCCGCGGCTGCCGGTGTTTCCGTTGGGTGAGGCGGGTTGCGCTCAGTTGCAAGGGCTGTTGAAAACCCTGCGCTGATCTCCTGCCACACACACAAAACATTGTGGGAGCGAGCCTGCTCGCGATGACGGTCTGTCAGTCAACATCACTGTTGAATGTGACGGCCTCATCGCGAGCAAGCTCGCTCCCACAGGGATATGTGTTGAATTCATAACACCGGTAGCGTCTTGTCCTTGACCACCTTGCTCGGGCCGTTGGCCTTCACGCTGGCGATGCCTTTCTCCATGGCTGCATCGGAGGAATAGGTCTCGCTGCTGCCGATGATTTCGTGATTGCCGGCCTTGAGGTTGAAATACGGATGGCCATCCTTGGTGGTTTTCTTCTCGTAGCGCTCATCCAGCGGGCTGTTGGCCTGGACCGAGGCGATGCCTTTGTCGGCGGCGGCGTGGGAGGTGTACAACTCGCTGGTCAGAATGGTCTCGGCGTTGGCCGCCTTGAGGACGAACCTGAACTGGCCATTGCTGCTTTTGCTCACTTCATACCATCCGGACATGCTGTTTCTCCTTGGCGATTGAGAGGTTGCGCGCTTCACAGTAAAGACCAAGCCGGGATTTCTGTCGCCTGTACGGCCCCATCGCGGGGAAGACAGTTGCTCCCACAGTGTTCAAGGTGAAACACAGATTGTGTGAACACCAACAATCCCTGTGGGAGCGGGCTTGCCCGCGATGGGGGCGATGGGGGCGATGCGGTCGCCGCTACTTCATCACCGTGCGCACCACCGACAACTCCGGGGACTGCGTCCGCCGCTGGCTCAAGTATCGCGTACAACTGACCCGCAGGAACGAAGCGAAATTGACCACCTCGCCGCGATAGTCCATCACCTCTTCATACAGCTTGGCGATCAACTGATTGGTGGTCATGCCGTCGACCTCGGCGATTTCGCTGAGGATGTCCCAGAACTGATTCTCCAGCCGCAGGGTGGTGACCACCCCGCAGATGCGCAGCGAGCGGGAGCGCGATTCGTAAAGAATCGGGTCGGCTTTGACGTACAGCTCGCACATGGACATGCCCCTCGTTACAGCGTGATTTTGGTACCCAGCAACCCCAGGAAACCGGCCAGCCAGTTCGGGTGCGCAGGCCAGGCCGGCGCCGTGGCCAGATTGCCCTGAACATGGCCGTCCGTCACCGGGATGTCGATATACGTACCGCCCGCCAGGCGCACTTCCGGAGCACAGGCCGGATAAGCGCTGCATTCACGGCCTTCAAGAATACCCGCTGCCGCCAGCAACTGCGCGCCATGGCACACGGCGGCGATCGGCTTGCCGGCCTTGTCGAATGCGCGCACCAGTTCCAGGACCTTTTCGTTCAGGCGCAGATACTCCGGCGCACGGCCACCCGGAATCAGCACGGCGTCATAATCGGCGGCGTTGACCTTGGCAAAATCGAAGTTCAGGGCAAACAGGTGACCGGGTTTTTCGCTGTAGGTCTGGTCGCCTTCAAAGTCATGGATCGCCGTGCGCACGGTCTGGCCGGCGGTTTTGTCCGGGCAAACGGCGTGCACCGTGTGGCCGACCATCAGCAGCGCCTGGAACGGCACCATCACCTCATAGTCTTCGACGTAATCACCAACCAGCATCAGAATTTTTTTCGCAGCCATGGGGAGGACTCCTCTGGAAGTGGGCGTGCAGGAGTATTCAAGGTAGTCCTTATCGGGCGGGGCGGGTAACAACCGGCTACTACGAACACACACGTCCACTGTAGGAGCTGCCGAAGGCTGCGATCTTTTGATCTTGATCTTGATCTTCAGTGATCCGTTTAGCCGCGAATTGAAAAGCAAGATCAAAAGATCGCAGCCTTCGGCAGCTCCTACGCGTTGCTCGCTTTACTCGCAACTGTACGGATAACTCTGCACCTATCTGTAACAGCGCGAAAGCGAGCGTTTATGGCTAGATGAAGGCATCTCCCATCACCCACGATTCTGGTTGCCATCATGTCCTCGCGCGAAAACACCGGCATGGCCCTGGGCCTGCTCGGCGTTGTGATCTTCAGCCTCACCCTGCCCTTCACGCGGATCGTCGTGCAGGAACTCCACCCGCTGCTCAACGGCCTGGGCCGGGCACTGTTTGCGGCAGTTCCAGCGGCATTGCTGTTGCTGTGGCGTCGGGAGAAATGGCCGACCTGGAAGCAGGTAAAAGGCCTGACGCTGGTGATGGCCGGGGTGATCCTCGGTTTCCCGGTGTTGTCGGCCTGGGCCATGCAAACCTTGCCGGCGTCCCACGGTGCGCTGGTCAACGGTTTGCAGCCGCTGTGCGTGGCACTGTACGCCGCATGGTTGTCCCATGAACGGCCTTCGAAAGCGTTCTGGGCCTGCGCCGCATTGGGCAGTGCGCTGGTGCTCGGTTATGCGCTGATCAGCGGTGCCGGCAGCATTCAGGCCGGTGACCTGCTGATGCTTGGCGCCATTGCCGTGGGCGGACTGGGCTACGCCGAGGGAGGTCGACTGGCCAGGGAGATGGGCGGCTGGCAGGTGATCTGCTGGGCGCTGGTGCTATCGACGCCGCTGTTGATCGGCCCGGTGGTGTATCTGGCGCTGCAACACCAGGGTGAGGTTTCCGCCAGGACCTGGTGGGCCTTCGGTTATGTCTCGCTGTTTTCGCAGTTCATCGGTTTCTTCGCCTGGTACGCCGGGCTGGCCATGGGCGGCATTGCCCGGGTCAGCCAGATTCAGTTGCTGCAGATTTTCTTCACCATCGCCTTCTCGGCACTGTTCTTCGGTGAACATGTGGAGCCGATTACCTGGCTGTTTGCCGGTGGGGTCATTGTGACAGTGATGCTAGGGCGCAAGACAGCGGTCATGCCGGCACGAGTCGCCACGACATAAGGCAAGATCAAAGGATCGCAGCCTTCGGCAGCTCCTACACCGATCAATGTAGGAGCTGTCGAAGGCTGCGATCTTTTGGGGTCAGCTCAAATAACCGTCAGCGCGCAGCAACGTTTCCAGGCAATGCTCGCTGATGTGGTAAAAATCCTTCAGCTCCTGAATCTTCGCCAATAACTGGGCCGGTTCCACCGGCTCGGCGCGCTTGACCGCCAGGATCATCTTGTTCTTGTTGGTGTGGTCCAGCGAGATGAACTCGAACACCTTGGTTTCGTAGCCGCAGGCCTCAAGGAACAACGCGCGCAAACTATCGGTGACCATTTCCGCCTGCTGGCCCAGGTGCAAGCCGTATTGCAGCATCGGCTTGAGCAGCGCCGGGCTCTGGATTTGCAGGCGGATCTGTTTATGGCAGCAAGGCGAGCACATGATGATCGACGCGCCTGAGCGGATGCCGGTGTGGATCGCATAGTCGGTGGCGATATCGCAGGCATGCAGGGCGATCATCACGTCCAGCTCGCTCGGTGCCACGCTGCGCACGTCACCGCACTTGAACACCAGGCCAGGGTGCTCAAGCCTGGCGGCCGCCGTGTTGCACAGGGTGACCATGTCTTCACGCAGCTCGACACCGGTCACTTCGCCTTCAGCTTTCAAGGTGTTTCGCAGGTAATCGTGGATGGCGAAGGTCAGGTAACCCTTGCCCGAACCGAAGTCCGCCACACGCACCGGCTTGTCCAGCGCCAGGGGTGACGAGGTCAGTGCATGGCTGAACACTTCGATGAACTTGTTGATCTGCTTCCACTTGCGTGACATCGCCGGGATCAGTTCATGCTGCTTGTTGGTGACCCCCAGGTCGGCGAGAAACGGCCGGCTCAGGTCAAGAAAACGGTTTTTCTCACGGTTGTGCTCGGCCGATGGCACTTCGCGCAATTGTTGAGGTTTGCTCTTGAACAGCGATGACTTGCCCTTTTTGCTGTATTCGAGCTGGGCTTCGTCGGTCAACGACAACAAATGCGCATTTTTGAACGACGCCGGCAGCAACCCGGCAATGCTCGCCACGCCTTCGGCCAACGGCAGGTTCTTGGTGATATCACGGGTCTTGTAGCGATAGACGAAAGACAGGCAAGGCTGCGCCTTGACCGTCACCGGCTTGATGATGATCCGCTGCAGGTCCGTTTCATCGCCCGCGTACTTGGCCAGCACCAGTTTGATGAACGCATTGTGCTCGAGGCTGGCTTGCAGCAGTTCGATGAACTGGGCTTGATGATCCGGCGCGAGGCTGGCGGGAGTGGCGGTGACGGACATGAAAAAACGGCCTCAGGCGATGCAAATCGGAGAATGCCGGTATTTTAAGGGGGACGAGGACTTTGGGCACGGGGTTATTTTGTGGCAGGTCCCAGTCACGCAGCCCAGGACCTCGATACAAGCGTTGTAGCCTCAGGGTTCCACCAGGCGAAGCTTGCGATTGTTCGGTGAATTGATGATGTGTTTGACGATCAGTCCCACTGGCACCGCCCAGGTCAGGCCATTGGCAGGGTCAGTCACCACGGCGACCGTTTCGGAACTCGCATCGATGTCCAGGCGCCGACGGTCGTTGCACGACTTGAGTACGCCATAGGCACGGCTGACCAGCCTTTCGGCCAGGAACATCGGTACATCCATATTCTGCAGATGCTTCACCGCGCGACAAAACAGGACTTGATCATCGATCCCCCCTTCACTTTCATGACGCCGCAGAAACGCCTGGGCAATAGCTAATAGCTCCTCATTCAAACCTGCATTTTCATCGATGACCTTCATGCTCACGTCTCCTGCGACACTTCTGTCGTGTCAGGACTGACAGCAACAGGCCGGGAGGCACGGCGCAAATCGGGTCCGGCGCAAGGCAGGCGTACGGCCGGATTGGGCATGCCACTGGGCGAAAGCTCATGGGTCATTTCAAATTCGGCACGTACGGACCAACCGCAAGCTTCCGACGTGCATTGCAGGTACGCCACCCGCAGGAAAATATGCCGGCCTTCGCTGGTGCGGATGCGCATCCGGCTCAAGCAGTGCGGGCACACCATTTTATAAGTACTCATGCTTGAATCCCGAGGGTCATTGGGTGGCAATCAACCTGATCAAACGCAATACTGCTTGAGGCGTTCATCGCGGCGCTCCGGGCTTGCGAACAGTGTCTGCCAGGCATAAGGAACTGCATCGGGCAGACGCGTAATGGGGTCGAGCCATGCTCGTAGGAAATCCCCCTGATACCATTAGGAAGTTTCGACATCGTATTCTTCTGACTCATCTTTGATGATTGATTACTTACAAGAAAAAAAGTACTCATTACGCATAAATTAGGCACTCAAAAAGCATATGTCAAAAGGAAGCGGCTCAAATTGCGTAGCAAAAAATCACAAGCTGTTCTGGCTCGTCTAAAGCAAGTTACCGGTACAAAAACCGATGCTTCTTTATCTTCCGCGCTGCAGATCAGCCCGCAAACCCTTAGTAGCTGGCGAGGCCGCGACAGCACACCTTACTCATTATGCGTAGAAATCGCGCAAACCCGGGGAATATCCCTTGACTGGCTGTTGCTGGGCGAAGGGCCGATTCTGAGAAAAGCAGTTACTGATTCTTCGGAGACCGCTCAGGAAAGCACAACACGGGAAAACACCATTCTCGCGCTCTGGCGGTTGCTCGACGAAAATGATCGCTGCGCCATACAAAACGCACTCGAGGAAAAGCAACGACTGCGTGATATGGAACTCAGGCTTTCCGAAATGGCCGCTATCCTGGCAACACTCAAACCTTCGAATGAAACCTGATGAACGGGGTCATCCGAAGTTGCATGGCTTCAAGAAACGCCCGTCCCGGCTATCAAGGCACCCCCCATTCACGGCCCCTCATCTTCGTCCTCTCAGGTGTCGAATGATTTCCCCGATACCGACACCGTCGACCCATTGCATGAGCTTGATGCTGATCGGAATAACGATCAGCGCACAAAGAAAGGCCGTTACACCTTCTGTCAGAAATGGCGCCAGCGGATGTGCGACAGGCGTAAAGAGGTAACCGACACCCGCAGACAGCAACCAGGAACCGATGCGCTGCCAGGCCTTGAAGCTGGTGCGAGTGGTGGTGACCAGCCACGCGCCGAGCATCGCACCGAACAGTACCTCGCCATTGACCACTGGCAGCGTTGCAATCCCCATTCCCAACATGAGCCCATTGATGCCGTTGTAGGTCGAATCAGTCAGGCTCATGCGCACCTCGCGCAACGACCGAATCCACCTGGATCGCTCCCGACTCGATTGCCCTGAGCAATGCGCAGGTGCGAGAGCTGACGTCGAACTTTCGGCGAATATTGGCGAAGTGAAAATTGACGGTAGATTCCGTGCAATTCTCGATCCTGGCGATTTCCCAAGAAGTTTTGCCCTTGAAACACCACATCAGGATTTGCGTTTCTTTCGCCGTCAGTTTCGCCTTGGGCTTGTTTCCCTCAGCGCCATTGGCTGCCTGTGCCAAAGAGTCAATCGATTGTCGGGTTGCCATAAGAATCCCTCTTCGCGGGAACGCCCGTCGCTGGGCGTCCACTGTTGGAGAGAAATACTGACGACAAGGCCGAACCCGGACAATTGACGGGAGTTGTAGCGGTGAGCGCTACACAACGCCAGGGAGGATTTAGCCGAGTACCACCAGGCGGTTCGGCAGTTCATTGCGCACATGGGTCACGGGCACGTGCACCTTGAGCAGCTCGCCGCAGGCTTCGACGCAGCTGACAAAACCTTGCAACGTCTGCCCCTGCTTCACCTGTTGGGTGAAGGTGGCGACGATGGCCTCCCAGTTCTTGTTGTCCAGGCGACTGGAAATGCCTTCATCCACCAGAATCTCCACATAACGCTCGGCTTCGGAGACGAAAATCAGTACACCGGTGCTGCCTTCGGTGTGGTGCAGGTTCTGCTCCAGGAACTGCCGGCGCGCCAGGTTCGAGGCGCGCCAGTGGCGCACCGAGCGCGGGATCAGATGGGTAGTGACTTTCGGCAGACGGAACACCAGGCACAGGACGATGAAGATGGCCCATTGCACCAGCAGCAGGCTGTGCATGGTCAGCCAGCCGGTGAGGTAATGCACGATGCCCGGCACTAGCAGCGCCAGCAGGCTGGCCCACAGCAACGGGATGTACGCATAGTCGTCGGCGCGGGCGGCGAGCACGGTCACCAGTTCTGCGTCGGTGTCGCGCTCGACCCGGGCGATTGCCTCGGCGACCTTGCGTTGTTCGTGTTCAGTCAGTAATGCCATGTCGTGAATTGCCTGCTCATTTTTATGATCACCAGCCGCCGGACGAACCGCCCCCGCCGAAACTGCCTCCGCCGCCGCTGAAGCCTCCACCTCCACCGCCGCCGCCAAATCCACCACCGCCAAAGCCGCCCCCGGATCCTCCGGAGCCGCCCCGGCCGGCGGGAAGGATACCGAGCATCTGACACACAAAAACAGTCAGGATGAACAGCATCACCAAAAACACCAGCAACCCGGGATGCCGCGAGACGAAATCGTCCCCCGGATCGCCTCTGGATTCATACGCCGTGGAGGGTTCGTCCAAGGGGTTGCCGCCCAGCACCACCAGCATCGCCGCCACGCCGTCACTGATACCTTTACTGAAGTTGCCGGTCTTGAATGCCGGGGTGATGACCTGGTTGATGATCACTGAACTCTGGGCATCGGTCAGGCGATCCTCCAGGCCATACCCGACTTCGATACGCAACCGGCGCTCGTTCCGGGCGACGATCAGCAGGGCGCCGTTGTTCTTGTCTTTCTGCCCGATACCCCAGTGGCGGCCGAGCTGATAACCGAAGTCAGCGATGTCGGTGCCCTGCAAGTCCGGCAACGTCACGACCACAAGCTGCTCGCCGGTGGCCTGTTCATGGGCCTGAAGCTGTTGGTTGAGCTGCTCGCGCACTGCAGGTTCGATCATCTGCGCGTTGTCGACCACGCGCCCGGTCAGCGCCGGAAAACTCAATTCGGCCCGGGCCGTGATCGCCACCATCCACAACAACAGCATCAGGCCCGTTTTCAACACGCGCATTGGCTACCTCTTCCGTAGTGACGCACAAGCTGTACTCAGAACTTGACCTCAGGGGCCTTTTCCGAACCCGGCGTGGCTTCGAAGGTTTCACGCACCGGCAGGTCGCTGTACATCACCGTGTGCCACAAGCGACCGGGGAAGGTGCGGATCTCGGTGTTGTATTTCTGCACCGCGAGGATGAAATCGCGCCGGGCCACGCTGATGCGGTTCTCGGTGCCTTCGAGCTGCGATTGCAGGGCGAGGAAGTTCTGGTTGGCCTTGAGGTCCGGATAACGCTCAGAGACCACCATCAATCGGCTCAAGGCGCCGCTGAGCTGATCCTGTGCCTGTTGGTACTGCTTGAGTTTTTCCGGGTTGTCGAGGGTCGAGGCATCCACCTGGATCGACGTGGCCTTGGCCCGGGCCTCAATGACCGCGGTCAGTGTCTCTTCTTCATGTTTTGCGTAGCCCTTGACCGTTTCCACCAGGTTGGGAATCAGGTCGGCGCGCCGCTGATACTGGTTCTGCACCTGGCCCCAGGCGGCCTTGGCCTGTTCGTCGAGGGTCGGGATGTTGTTGATGCCGCAGGCGGTCAGCAACGTGGCCAGCATGAGCAGCGTGACGACCTGCAAACGCGAGCGGTAGGTTGGACTTGCATTCATCAGGATGTCGCTCCCTTGTACATTCATGAAAAAACCGACCGTGAAACCTTCTGGGCCGGCTCTTGGGGCATAATCGCCCGCGCCTCTGGATTGCAACGGGCCGATGGGCTAAAAAGAGGCCCTGCGCAAAAACGCATCCGCCACCTGGCTGTCGTTTTTTGGCTCTGGTTTTTTGAGCCGGCACCCGAACAACAATAGACGCTCCCTAAATTTTGGCTGGCCGGCGTGCATATCGCCGTTTGGGCCCTTGAGAAAACTATTCATGAAGAAGCTGTGTTTGCTGGGCCTGTTCGTCAGCCTGGCCAGTCATAACGTATTGGCCGCCACGACGCCCGCACCCCTGGAGAACAAGGAAGCCTTCGTCAGCAACCTGATGAAGCAAATGACCCTCGATGAAAAAATCGGCCAGTTGCGCCTGATCAGCATCGGCCCGGAAATGCCTCGCGAAATGATCCGCAAGGAAATCGCAGCAGGCAACATCGGCGGTACGTTCAACTCGATCACCCGTCCGGAAAACCGGCCGATGCAGGACGCCGCCATGCGCAGCCGCCTGAAGATCCCGATGTTCTTCGCCTACGACGTGATCCACGGCCACCGCACCATTTTCCCGATCCCGCTGGCCCTGGCCTCGAGTTGGGACATGGATGCCATCGGCCTGTCCGGGCGCATCGCCGCCAAGGAAGCCGCGGCTGACAGCCTCGACATCACCTTCGCGCCGATGGTCGACATCTCCCGCGACCCGCGTTGGGGCCGCACCTCCGAAGGCTTCGGCGAAGACACCTACCTGGTGTCGCGTATTGCCGGCGTGATGGTCAAGGCGTTCCAGGGTACTGGCGCAAACGCGGCCGACAGCATCATGGCCAGCGTCAAGCACTTCGCCCTGTACGGCGCGGTCGAGGGTGGCCGCGACTACAACGTGGTCGACATGAGCCCGGTCAAGATGTACCAGGACTACCTGCCACCGTACCGCGCCGCCATCGATGCCGGCGCTGGCGGGGTCATGGTCGCGCTGAACTCGATCAACGGCGTGCCGGCCACCGCCAACACCTGGCTGATGAACGACCTGCTGCGCAAGGAGTGGGGCTTCAAGGGCCTGGCCGTGAGCGACCACGGGGCGATTTTCGAGCTGATCAAGCACGGTGTTGCCGCCGACGGTCGCGAAGCGGCGAAGCTGGCGATCAAGGCCGGCATCCACATGAGCATGAACGACACCCTGTACGGCAAGGAGCTGCCAGGGTTGCTGAAGTCCGGCGAGATCCAGCAGAGCGACATCGACAACGCCGTGCGTGCGGTGCTCGACGCCAAGTACGACATGGGTCTGTTCAAGGACCCGTACCTGCGCATCGGCAAGGCCGAGGATGATCCGGTCGATACCTACGCCGACAGCCGCCTGCACCGCGCCGAAGCCCGTGATGTGGCACGCCGCAGCCAGGTGCTATTGAAGAACCGGAACGAGACCCTGCCACTGAAGAAGACCGCGAAAATCGCCCTGGTCGGTCCGCTGGCCAAGGCGCCCATCGACATGATGGGTAGCTGGGCCGCCGCGGGTAAGCCGGCGCAATCGGTGACCCTGTTCGACGGCATGACCAACGCGATGGGCGATAAATCGACGCTGATCTACGCCCGTGGCGCCAACATCACCAGCGACCCGAAAATCCTCGGCTACCTGAACTTCCTCAACTTCGACGCCCCGGAAGTGGTGGATGATCCGCGCCCGGCGAACGTGCTGATCGACGAAGCGGTGAAAGCGGCCAAGGATGCGGATGTCGTCGTTGCCGCTGTTGGCGAATCCCGTGGCATGTCCCACGAATCGTCGAGCCGCACCGACCTGAACATCCCGGAAAACCAGCGCGAGCTGATCCGGGCCCTGAAAGCCACCGGCAAACCGCTGGTGCTGGTGTTGATGAACGGCCGCCCGCTGACGATCCTCGAAGAGAAAGAACAGGCTGACGCGATCCTCGAAACCTGGTTCACCGGGACCGAAGGCGGCAATGCCATCGCCGACGTGCTGTTCGGCGACTACAACCCGTCGGGCAAACTGCCGATCAGCATCCCGCGTTCGGTCGGCCAGATTCCGACCTACTACAACCACCTGACCATTGGCCGGCCGTTCACCCCGGGCAAGCCGGGCAACTACACCTCGCAATACTTCGATGACACCACAGGCCCCCTGTACCCGTTCGGTTACGGCCTGAGCTACACCGAGTTCAGCCTGAGCGACATGGCCCTGTCGTCGACCACCCTGAACAAGACCGGCAAGCTCGACGCCAGTGTCACGGTGAAAAACACCGGCAAGCGCGACGGCGAAACCGTGGTGCAGTTGTACATCCAGGACGTGGCCGGCTCGATGATCCGCCCGATCAAGGAACTGAAGAACTTCCAGAAAGTGATGATCAAGGCCGGCGAGCAGAAGGTCGTGCACTTCACCATCACCGAGGACGACCTGAAGTTCTACAACGCCCAACTCAAGTACGCGGCAGAGCCGGGCAAGTTCAACGTACAGATCGGCCTGGATTCAGAGGACGTGACGCAGCAGAGTTTTGAGTTGCTGTAACCCCTAAAACAGCGCAGCCCTCTGTAGGAGCTGGCTTGCCAGCGATGGCGGCCTGACAGTCAACGGATATGTTGAATGTGATGGCCTCATCGCTGGCAAGCCAGCTCCTACAAAGGCTTCGTTGGTTCAGCCGCGTCGATCCAGCAGATTCACCACCACCCGATCCACCCATCCCCACACCCGCTGCTTGATCCGCCGCCACAACGGCCGACGCTTCCACTCCTCCAGGCTGACTTGCTGGCTCAGGGCGAAGTCGTGCTCGAAGCTCGCCGCTACCGCTCGGGTCAATCCGGGGTCGAATGCTTCCAGGTTGGCTTCCAGGTTGAAGCGCAGGTTCCAGTGATCGAAGTTGCACGAACCGATGCTCACCCAGTCGTCGATCAGGACCATTTTCAAGTGCAGGAAACACGGCTGGTATTCGTAAATATTCACCCCGGCCTTGAGCAGTCGTGGGTAGTAACGATGCCCGGCGTAGCGCACGGAGGGGTGATCGGTACGCGGGCCGGTCAGCAGCAAGCGTACATCCACGCCGCGGGCAGCCGCCCGGCGCAGGGAACGGCGGACTTTCCAGGTTGGCAGAAAGTACGGCGTGGCCAGCCAGATCCGTCGTTGACCGCTGTTCAGGGCGCGCACCAGCGATTGCAGAATGTCCCGGTGTTGACGGGCGTCGGCATAGGCCACCCGGCCCATGCCCTCGCCACTGGACGGTACACGGGGTAACCGCGGCAAGCCGAAATGCGAGGCTGGTCGCCAGGCGCGACGATGGCGGTTGGCGATCCACTGACGATCGAACAGCAGCTGCCAATCGAGCACCAGCGGGCCGGTGATTTCCACCATCACTTCGTGCCATTCGCTGACGTCTTCACCCGGCGTCCAGAACTCATCGGTGACGCCCGTGCCGCCGACCACGGCCAGGCTCTGGTCCACCAGCAACAATTTACGGTGATCGCGGTAGAAGTTGCCGACCCAGCGTCGCCAGCTCAGGCGATTGTAGAAACGTAGCTCCACCCCGGCGGCCATCAGCCGCTGACGCAAGGCCAGGGTGAAGGCGAGGCTGCCGTAATCATCGAACAGGCAGCGCACCCGCACACCGCGCTCGGCGGCCTGCACCAATGCCTGGACCATGGCTTCGGCGCAGGCGCCCGCCTCCACCAGATACAGCTCCAACTCCACCTGTTCTTCTGCCCGGGCAATCGCCACCAGCATGCGCGGAAAAAACTGCGGGCCATCGATCAGCAGTTCGAAGTGGTTGCCTTCACGCCAGGGAAAAATCGCTCCGGCCATGTCAACGCGCCGTGAATATCAGCACCGCACCCACCGGCACCGAAAGACTGATGGCCGAGAGGCCGGCCATTTTGCGCAACGTTTCCAGACCCGGTGCCAGATCGAAATCCTCGGCGTTGATCACCAGCGGTTCGAGGGTCACCACCTGGAAGCGCCGGTCATCGAGACGGGTGGCCAGCAGTTCGGCCTGGTATTCGTGCTGTTTGCCGTGCAGGTCGACCATCAGCGGCAGACGCAATTCCAGCTGCGCACCGGGAGCGAGGTCGTTGATCGGGCGCAGATCGATTTTCGTGGTGATCAAGGCGTCGGGAAACCGGTCGACCTGGAACAGCTCCTTGCGCATGCGCTCATCGCGCAACGGGATGCCGCTGTTGATCGACTCCAGTTCGACTTCCACCTGCGCCAGCCCCTGGGGATCGACCTTGCCGTGCAACACCAAAAAGCGCTGCACCTCGGAAACATTGGCGTTTTTGGTGCTGACAAACGACAAGCGTGAAGATTCGCCATCCAGGTACCAATCGGCACGGGCCGACAACGCGGCACCAGTCAGCAGCAGGAAAGCGAGGGTTTGAAGGGTGGAGCGCTTGAACATAGAGACTCGTGGGGCAGATAAACCTGTGCTGAACCTTAACCGGCCCTCAGCGCATTGCAAGCCGTCTACTGCACCAAATCCGCTTTTGTGGCGAGGGGCTTGCCCCCGTTCGGCTGCGAAGCAGTCGTAAAACCTGCATCCGAGTGCTGTCTGAAGAAATCGAATGGCTGATTTCGGGAGTGCTTCGCACTCCAACGGGGCGGTGCGGCGGTCCGACAAGCCCCCTCGCCACAGAAGCCCCCTCGCCACAACGTAACTCGTTGCCCTCAGGGCTCCAAGCGACAACCCTGGCGCTCGCCGACCCACACGGCGCTGTTGCTGCGGCCCATGCCGCTGACCGTTACGCGCTTGGCGCTCGGGTCATCGATAAAGCCGCTAGCGGGCAGCCATTGCTTCACATAGCCGTGGCAGTACTGGGTATCGTTACCCATCACGTAGCGGCACGAACAATATTCCTTGGCGGTGTAGGCGCTGATGATGTCGGGGAACGCCCACAGCGCCACCCGCTCGTGCCAGATCCAGCCGATCAAGGCGATCAGCACAATCAGCAATAGCGAACTGACCGGTCGACGGCGGATGAACCCGGTCATGGCTGCACCTTCCCGACAAAGGCCTTGAGCGCGAGCCTGAGCAGTTCGTTGTGCCGGTAACTGCCGTCGCGGTCATCGCCGTAGCGGACGATCACCAGCTGTTCACTGGGGATCACATACATCGCCTGCCCCCAATGCCCCAGTGCCGCGAAGGTATCGGCGGGGGCATCGGGCCAGGGTTGTGCCGCGCCCTCAACCGCTCGATTGAGCCACCACTGGCCGCCGGGGACGGCATCGTCTTCATGGGCATGATAGTGAGCGAACGGCTCGCGGTTGAACGCCACCCAGCCCCTGGGCAGCAGTTGCCTGTCTCCCCAGCGCCCCTCGCGAGCCATCAACAAACCGACCCGGGCCAGATCCCGTGCCGTCAGGTAGACATAGGACGACGCGACGAACGTGCCGGTGGCATCGGTTTCCCAAACGGCGTGGCGAATGCCCAGCGGTTCGAACACTGCAGTCCATGGATAGTCGGGATAGCGGTCGGGGCCGACGATGGTTTTCAGCGCCGCGGACAACAGGTTGCTGTCACCGCTGGAGTAGCGGAATGCCTGACCCGGCGCGGCGTACGCATCATGCGCCGCAGTGAACGCGGCCATGTCGTGGTGCCCGCGGGTGTAGAGCATGGCCACCACCGAAGATTTCAGCGGCGCGTACTCGTAGTCTTCTTGCCAATCCAGGCCTGAGGCCCAGTGCAGCAAGTCGGCCATGGTCATGTCGGGATGTTTTTGCAGGGGCGGATAAAACTTCGCCACCGGGTCACCGAGTTTGAACAAGCCTTTGCCATAGGCCACGCCGAGGACGGCGGCCATCAGGCTCTTGCTGATCGACCAGGTCAGGTGCGGCGTCTCGGCCGTCGTCGGGCCGGCATAGCGTTCGTAGAGCAACTGGCCGTCGCGAATCACCAGCAAGGCATCGGTGCGAATGCCCTGGCGAGTGCCGTCATCGCGGGACGGGAAGGCGTAGGCCTCCAAAGCTTGAAGCGCCGGGCCGGTCGGCGTCGGGGCGGTTGGCCATTGCTCGGCGGGCCAGTACTCGGCCTGGGCTGTGACGCTGAGCAACAGCAGGAAAATCAGGGACAAGCCTTTGGGCATGGCGGGGGCTCACAGGGAATACCCGGGTCAGCCTAGCCCAATTAAATGACACTCACGCGACCCTCGTAGGAGCTGCCGAAGGCTGCGATCTTTTGATCTTGCTTTTAAAAACAAAGTCAAAAGATCGCAGCCTTCGGCAGCTCCTACAAGGATCTTCAAAGGCCTGCCAGTGCCTTGGCCAACCTCTTCCCCCGGGCTCCCGCCGCCAGATCCATCACCGCTTGATCGCGCTGCCACATCGCCGCCCACTCCGGGGGCCCACCGGCCAGTGCCTCTTTCACCTCAGTCTTGAGCGCGTCAAACTGCGCGAACAACCCGCCAAGCACCACATGCCCGGCCAGACTGGTCGGTGGCTGGCGGCTGGATTCCGCGCACCCTGCCAACAGCCCCAGCAGACGCATTTGCAAGGATTGCGGCCAGGCACAGTCCTGACCGACCCCATACAGCCACGCCGTCATGGCGCTCAGTACATAGATGTCTTCCAGCGTGCGGAACGGTTTGACGTACGCATCCCAGCCGTCCCCGGCGAGCAATTCGCACAAGGCATTATCCAGAAACAGCCGGCCGTGGCTGATGTCCGGCATCAACGGGATCGGCGCCAGTTTTTCCACCCGCACACCCGGCTCATCGCGATAGATCACCGCCAGGCTCAAGCGGGGGTCGGCGCCGGGTTCCTCGCAGCGCGCCGCCACCAGCAGCCAGTCGGCCGCATCGCCGGCGGTGACGAAATCCTTGCGCCCGCTCAGACGCAAACCGCTCAGGCGGGTTTGCATGTCGGCCGGGCGCAGGCTGCGCTGCTCGGTGGCGCACAGCGCGCCGAGGCTCAGTGGCGCGCTCGGCCAGAGCATGCGCAATGCCGCTTGATACCCCACCAGAAACGCCAGCCCCGGCGTTGCCATCAGCCGCCCGCCCAGCACGGCCAATTCAAACGGCGTGACCGTGCCCAGGTGCTGCAACAAAGTCGCGAAACCTTCGGCCAGGTCCGGGTTGGCGGGCAAGCGATCACGGCGGTTCAACAGGGTTTGCCAGGGCATAAGAGGCTCCTCGAGGGCTGTCATATAAGCATCACCAAAGCTTAATGGCGATGACACCGGGGCTACATAGCCTGACTTTGCACAACACGGCTAGACAAAGAAAGTCGATTCGCTGTAGCCCAAAGACGGGTGAGCAGCCCGCACGGAGATTCGCCATGACTCAGATCGCCCGCATCAGCGACACCGCCAACGAACGCCGCCTGCAAGCCGAACGCCTGGTGGGCGCCGAGGCGCTGCAGGAAGCCCAGGCCTTGCGTTTCAACGTGTTCAGCGGCGAATTCAACGCCAAGCTCAAGGGCGCTGAACTGGGTCTGGACATGGATGACTACGACGTTCACTGCGCCCACATCGGCGTGCGTGACTTGAACACCGGGCGCCTGGTGGCGACTACCCGTTTGCTTGACCACACGGCTGCCAGCAGCCTGGGCAAGTTCTACAGCGAAGAAGAATTCAGCCTCCACGGCCTGGTGCACCTGCAAGGCCCGATCCTGGAAATCGGCCGCACCTGCGTCGACCCGGCCTACCGCAACGGCGGCACCATCGCCGTACTCTGGGGCGAACTGGCCGAAGTCCTGAACCAGGGCGGCTACAGCTACCTGATGGGTTGCGCGAGCATTCCGATGCAGGATGGCGGCGTGCAGGCCCACGCGATCATGCAGCGTCTGCGCGAACGCTACCTGTGCACCGAACACCTGCGCGCCGAGCCGAAAAACCCGCTGCCAAGCCTGGACATCCCGTCCAACGTGATTGCCGAAATGCCACCGTTGCTCAAGGCCTACATGCGCCTGGGCGCGAAGATCTGCGGCGAGCCGTGCTGGGACCAAGACTTTCAGGTCGCCGACGTGTTCATCCTGCTCAAGCGCGACGAACTCTGCCCGCGCTACGCCAAACACTTCAAGGCGGCTGTGTAATGAGCCGGTTGCGGGTGTACGCGCGAATCGCGCGAGTGCTGATGGTGGTGACGCTGGGCCTGGGCATGGCCAGTGTGTTCGGCGTGTTCGAACGCCTAGGCCTGGCCCACTCGATGGCGCGTCGTCAGCGCTGGTCGCGGTTCTTCATGGCCCGCCTGGGCAACGCCCTGCCCTTTGACGTGACCGTCCACGGCGAACTGCCGAAGACACCGATGCTCTGGGTCAGCAACCATGTGTCCTGGACCGACATTCCGCTGCTGGGCATGCTCACGCCGCTGTCTTTCCTGTCCAAGGCCGAAGTGCGCACCTGGCCGGTGGCCGGCTGGTTGGCGGCCAAGGCCGGCAGCCTGTTCATCCGTCGCGGCTCGGGCGACAGCCAGTTGATCCGCAAGCAGATGACCCGTCATCTGGAACAGGCCTACCCACTGCTGATGTTCCCGGAAGGCACCACCACCGATGGCCGTTCGCTGCGCACCTTCCATGGTCGCCTGCTGTCTGCCGCCATCGACTCCGAAGTGGCGCTGCAGCCAGTGGCGATCCGTTATGTGCGTGACGGCGAGCCTTGCGCGCTGGCGCCGTTCATTGGCGACGATGATCTGCTCTCGCACCTGATGCGGTTGTTTGCCAATGATCGCGGTGGTGTAGAGATTCATCTGCTCAAGCCAATTGCTTGCGAAGGTCGAGAGCGCGCGGCACTGGCGTTCGAGGCACAGCAGGCGGTGCAGAAGGCGTTGTTCGGGACTGTCGTTGAACCTCAGCGAGCACCGATGCGCCCCGCTATCGCGGCGTGACACGATCCTTGATTCACTGAAATACCCTGTGGGAGCGAGCTTGCTCGCGATAGCGGTGGGTCATTCAGCATCATCGTTGAATGTTGATCCGCTATCGCGGGCAAGCCCGCTCCCACACTGGTTTTATGTTGTTGGATAGTTCCGGGCGAAATCCTGCAACTGCGGATAGAACAACCGAAAGTCCTCGCTCAACGGTTCATACAACTGCCGCAACTCCTGCATCGCCGCCGCCAGCTCCTCCGGCCGGGTCAGGCGCCGCGAGATCCCGCGCAACACCTGCTCCAGCACTTCAAATTCCTGATACGAGCCCAACCAGTCATTGGCCACCATGTGCGGCGCAATCTTCGCCAGCCGCTCCGGCAGTTGCCGCTCGCTGGACAGCACGCGGTACACGTCCGAAGTGAACAGCTCCAGCGGCCGGTCGGCATACAGCCTCCAGTCCCGGGCCAGGCAATGGTCGAAAAACACGTCGAGCACGATCCCCGCATAGCGACGACGGGTCAGGGAGAAACGCGACAAGGCGACATCCACAAGAGGATGGCGATCGGTGAACACGTCGATGCTGCGATGCAACTGGATAGCCCCTTCGATGTCCGGAGCGAATTGCCCTTGCAGGCGTCCCTTGACGAAATCGCCATACAGGCTGCCGAGCAATTGGCCGGGACGCTGGCCACCGAGGTGAAGATGTGCGAGATAGTTCATGGGCGCAGCTTAGCACTGCCCCCTTGTCTTGTTACACTCAACGTATCGTTATAACTCGATATACCGAAATGTGAGCTGGTCAGAGCCAAATCATATTTGTATATCGCGAAATACCGATTTAAAGTTCGCCTCATCGCGATATAGCGTTTTAAACATCACGAGCCCACATCATGACCATCAATCTCGACGAAATAATAAAAGCCCTGGCACACCCAGTACGGCGAGAAATCCTGCACTGGCTCAAGGATCCGACCGTCGAATTTCCCGACCAGTCCCACAGCAACGAACACGGCGTTTGCGCCGGGCAGATCGATCAACGTTGCGGCCTGTCGCAGTCCACGGTGTCGGCACACCTGGCGACCCTGCAACGCGCCGGCCTGATCAGCAGCCGCAAAGTCGGCCAGTGGCATTTTTTCAAACGCAATGAGGAAACCATTCAGGAGTTCCTCAAAACCTTCAGTAAAGAGCTCTGACCCTTAAAGTCAGTCAGCTAAAAAAGGAATTACCCCATGCCCCTCTCGCTACTTATCCTGGCATTGAGCGCCTTCGCCATCGGCACCACCGAGTTCGTCATCATGGGCCTGCTGCCCAACGTGGCGGCCGACCTCGGTGTGTCGATTCCCGGTGCCGGCTGGCTGGTGACCGGTTACGCCCTGGGCGTGGCCATCGGTGCGCCGTTCATGGCGCTGGCCACCGCCAGGCTGCCGCGCAAGGCCGCCCTGGTGGCGTTGATGGGCATCTTCATTATCGGCAACCTGCTCTGCGCAGTGGCCGGCGACTACAACGTGCTGATGTTTGCCCGAGTAGTCACCGCGCTGTGCCACGGTGCCTTCTTCGGCATCGGTTCGGTGGTGGCTGCCGGCCTGGTGCCTGCGAACAAACGTGCCTCGGCCGTGGCCCTGATGTTCACTGGCCTGACCCTGGCCAACGTCCTCGGCGTACCGCTGGGCACCGCCCTCGGCCAGGAAGCCGGCTGGCGTTCGACCTTCTGGGCCGTGACCGTGATCGGTGTGATTGCGCTGATCGGTCTGATCCGCTTCCTGCCGGCCAAGCGCGATGAAGAAAAACTCGACATGCGCGCCGAACTGGCCGCACTCAAGGGCGCCGGCATCTGGCTGTCCCTGAGCATGACCGCGCTGTTCGCCGCCTCGGTGTTCACCCTGTTCACCTACGTTGCGCCGCTGCTGGGGGAAGTCACTGGCGTCTCGCCCCGTGGCGTGACCTGGACCCTGATGCTCATCGGCCTGGGCCTGACGGTAGGCAACATCATCGGCGGCAAGCTGGCCGATAAAGGCATGGCCGCGACCCTGATCGGTGTGTTCGTGACCATGGCCGTGGTGTCCACCGTGCTGACCTGGACCAGCGTCGCGCTGATCCCGACCGAAATCACCCTGTTCCTCTGGGCCACTGCGTGCTTCGCCGCCGTACCGGCGCTGCAAGTGAACGTGGTGACGTTCGGCAAAGCCGCACCGAACCTGGTGTCGACCCTGAACATCGGCGCTTTCAACATCGGCAACGCCCTGGGTGCCTGGGTCGGCGGCAGTGTGATCGCCCATGGCTTCGGCCTGACCAGTGTACCGCTCGCCGCAGCCGTACTGGCGGTACTCGCCCTGCTGGTGACCCTGATTACTTTCCGCCAGAGCGGCAATCCCGATCTGGCTCCTGCTACCCACTAATCACCTGAAACCTCACGAGGGTTGTACTTCATGACGACTATTTTCGATCCAATCAAACTGGGCGACCTCGAGTTGGCCAACCGCATCATCATGGCGCCCCTGACCCGCTGCCGCGCCGACGAAGGCCGTGTCCCCAACGCGCTGATGGCCGAGTACTACGTGCAGCGTGCCTCCGCCGGCCTGATCCTCAGCGAAGCCACTTCGGTCACGCCAATGGGCGTCGGCTACCCGGACACCCCGGGCATCTGGTCCAACGATCAGGTACGTGGCTGGTCCAACGTGACCAAGGCCATCCATGGCGCGGGCGGCAAGATCTTCCTGCAGTTGTGGCACGTGGGTCGCATTTCCCACGGTTTGTACCTCAACGATGAAGCCCCGGTCGCCCCGAGTGCCATCCAGCCCAAGGGCCACGTCAGCCTGGTTCGTCCGCTGGCCGACTTCCCTGTTCCGCGCGCCCTGGAAACCGCTGAAATCGCCGACATCGTCGACGCTTACCGCGTCGGTGCCGAGAACGCCAAGGCCGCCGGCTTCGACGGTGTGGAAATCCACGCCGCCAACGGTTACCTGCTCGACCAGTTCCTGCAAAGCAGCACCAACCAGCGCGCCGACAACTATGGCGGCTCCCTGGAAAACCGTGCTCGGCTGCTGCTGGAAGTGACTGACGCCGCCATTGAAGTCTGGGGCGCCGGCCGTGTAGGTGTGCACCTGTCGCCCCGCGCCGACCTGCATGACATGGGCGACGACAACCTGGCCGAAACCTTCACCTACGTCGCTCGCGAACTGGGCAAGCGTGGCATCGCCTTCATCTGCTCGCGCGAGAAAGAAGGTGCCGACAGCCTCGGCCCACAACTCAAGGAAGCCTTCGGCGGCCCCTACATTGCCAACGAGCGTTTCACCAAGGACAGCGCCAACGCGTTGCTCGCCAGCGGCATGGCCGATGCAGTCGCCTTCGGCGTCCCCTTCATTGCCAACCCCGACCTGCCGGCACGCTTGAAGGCCGACGCACCGCTTAACGAAGCGCGCCCGGAGCTGTTCTATGCCCAGGGTCCGGTTGGTTACATCGACTATCCAACTTTGTAAAACTGCGCAAACTCGAAAAGCCCGGCGTTTCGGACGCCGGGCTTTTTTCTTTAAATAAGCTAAAACCCGCTAACCAGACTTAAACTTCTGACAACTCACCTGCCATCCAAACCAGTATCACACCCACCTGCATACAAACTTACAACTACAACCCAGACAAACCCAAAAAACAACTTAATACTTCACAAAGCCTCGCCACAACATATCGAGCACTATGGGAAGCCCCTCAAAAACTTTAAAGGATTAACAGTATGGACAACAACGGCCCGATACACGCGCCCCACATCATTGCACAAACAGAATATGAAGCTGGAGACTTCAGCTTTTCTGCCTCCGCCAGCAAATTCCCTGATAAGTACACCGTGATGACCATCAACATCGCCAACAACACTAATGGCCCGATCCGGCTCTTGAAAGCAGGCTGGGACTTGACCGGAACGTCGCTGTCAGATTTCGAAATCGAAAAGAACGATGAGGAAACTCTCGAACTCCCTTACTTCCAGGACTTCTCCAGTAATGGACTGTATTACAAAAAAAGGAATTTCCCTCCGATCTTGCAAGAGTTCTCGTACATTACCGAAGATGGATTAATTTGCACGTTAGCTATTCAGCTGACAGTTTCAGTGGGTTACGGCTTCCTGCATCCAACCCTGAATCCAATCTGGACAAAAAAAATAACGCGATCCGGCAACAGCAGCAGCCCATATAAGGTCACTGCCAACATCACGAATAAGGATGAAGAGGCACCCTTCAGTTTTAGCGTCGACCTGATAATCGGTTAATACTGATCAGACAAAAAAATACGCCGATGAAAAAACGTATCAGACCAGCTTACTGATGTCTTTTTTCGCCACATTCCAGACCCCGACTCGCAAAGCCGGGGTTCTTTTTCACGAGCGGTGGTATCCGTTCTAAGTTCATGCCCCATGCAAGCCCGATACAAAATCCCTACAAATTATGTCGCTTGATAGCTGTCAACCTGACACGAGCCCATATATAAAAGCACCCCATTGCAAAAAGGCGCATGAAGCAAAATGATCCTCGGGGGGGATTTCAACAGTTGACTTGCCGGGAGCCAGGTTTTCATTTTGTTTCATTTGCGCAGGCTGGGGCTCAAGCGCAGCATGTCCAGCCCGGTATCGACCCATCGTTCGGCTGCGGTGTGCAATTCAAAACTGTCGGGGGCCAGCAACCACTGGTACAGGATACCGTCAATATAGGCACGCAAGCTGATGGCTGCGCGGGCGGTGTCGAGGTTTTCCGGCAACTGCCCTCGATTGACGGCATTGCTCAGGGCCAGACCGATTCGCATGTTGCATTCGAGGCTGGCTGACACGCGCTGTTGGCGCAGGTCGCACATTTCATCGGTGAATTCGCACTTATGAAAAAGAATCTCATTGATGCGTCGGGTTTTCGGGTCCAGCGCAATTTGATGAAACAAATGAATCAGCAGCTTGCGCATGCAGCCCAGGGGATCGAGTTCGTCTTCACTCTCGCTGGCCTTGGCCATTTCTTCCAGCGGCTCATGCAAGGTGTCGAGCATGGCCTGCACCAGATCCGCCTTGTTGCTGAAATGCCAGTAAATGGCTCCTCGAGTGACGCCGGCCAGGGTCGCGATATCCGCCAGGGTCGTACGCGCCACGCCTCGCTCGTAAAAGGCCTTTTCGGCCGCCACGAGAATTTGCGCGCGGGTTTCCTGAGCTTCCTCTTTGGTACGACGGACCATGGCAGTACAACCTCAATCAGGGTGCTTCAGCGATGTCTGAATATCAGCTGAATAAAAGTGGGGCGAACGTTCTGGGGGTTCGTCCCCGGCCTACAATTCCAATCTTTCAACGGCTTGTGTAATGGCTTTTGTAACGGCGTTGATACGCAGCCTGGGTATTTACAAACAGCCATGTACGTAAGTATATTACTTAGCAAGCTACTTATCCACTCGGCAAGCATTTTTCAACCTTCCACCTTTCTAGTGCGCACGTTGCGCGCCTGACCCGAGGATTTTCATGCAATTCAAGCCAGCTGTTACCGCTCTGGTCGCCGCCGTCGCCCTGGCATCGCTGCTCAGCGGATGCAAAAAGGAAGAGGCAGCACCGGCCGCCCCACCGCCTCAGGTCGGCGTCGTGACTCTGCAACCGCAAGCGTTCACCCTGACATCCGATCTGCCTGGCCGTACCAGTGCGTTCCGCATTGCCGAAGTCCGTCCTCAGGTCAACGGCATCATTCTCAAGCGCCTGTTCAAGGAAGGCAGCGACGTCAAGGCCGGCCAGCAGCTCTATCAGATCGATCCGTCGGTCTATGAAGCGACATTGAAAAGCGCCGAAGCCAACCTGCGCTCGACCAAGTCGATTTCCGACCGCTACAAGCAACTGGTCGACGAGCAGGCTGTAAGCCGTCAGGAATACGACACCGCCGTGGCCAACCGCCTGCAATCGGAAGCCGCACTGCAAACCGCACAGATCAACGTGCGCTACACCAAGGTCTATGCCCCGCTGACCGGCCGCATCGGCCGCTCCTCGGTGACCGAAGGCGCGCTGGTCAGCAATGCCCAGGTCGATGCGATGGCGGTGATTCAGCAAATCGACCCGATCTACGTCGACGTGACGCAGTCCTCGGTCGAGCTGCTGCAACTGCGCCGCGAGCTGGAAAGCGGTCGCCTGCAAAAAGCCGGCGACAACGCGGCCTCGGTCAAGCTGACCCTGGAAGACGGCAGCGATTACAAGCTGGACGGCAAGCTGGAATTCTCCGAAATCTCGGTTGACCAGACCACCGGTTCCGTCACCCTGCGCGCCATTTTCCCGAACCCTGACCACACCCTTCTGCCAGGCATGTTCGTGCACGCCAAGTTGCTGGCCGGTGTGAACAGCGCGGCGATCCTGGCCCCGCAGCAAGGCGTGACCCGCGACCTCAAGGGTACCCCGACCGCTCTGGTTGTCGGCCCGGACAACAAGGTCGAACTGCGTCATCTCAAGGCCAACCGCACCGTCGGCAACCAGTGGCTGATCGAAGACGGCCTGAAGGCCGGCGATCGCCTGATCACCGAAGGTCTGCAATTCGTCAAACCCGGCATCGAAGTCAAGGCCAGTGAAGCGACCAACGTAGCCGTAAAGAGCCCGGCCCCCGCTCAGACAGCTGATAAAGCCTCTGGCGGAAAAGGGGAGTAAACCATGTCGAGATTTTTTATCGACCGTCCGATTTTCGCCTGGGTGATTGCCCTGGTGATCATGTTGGTCGGGGCACTATCGATCCTGCGGTTGCCGATCAACCAGTACCCGAGCATTGCGCCTCCGGCGATCGCCATTTCCGTGACCTACCCGGGTGCTTCGGCACAAACGGTACAGGACACCGTGGTTCAGGTGATCGAGCAACAGCTCAACGGTATCGACAACCTGCGTTATGTCTCGTCGGAAAGTAACTCCGACGGCACCATGACCATTACCGCGACCTTCGAGCAAGGCACCAACTCCGACACCGCGCAGGTTCAGGTGCAGAACAAGCTGAACCTGGCCACCCCGCTGCTGCCGCAGGAAGTGCAACAGCAAGGTATCCGCGTCACCAAGGCGGTGAAGAACTTCCTGCTGGTGATCGGCGTGGTGTCGCGTGACGGCAGCATGACCAAGGACGACTTGTCCAACTACATCGTGTCGAACATGCAAGACCCGATCTCACGGACCGCCGGTGTCGGTGACTTCCAGGTGTTCGGTTCGCAGTACGCCATGCGTATCTGGCTCGACCCGGCCAAGTTGAACAAGTACAACCTGACCCCGATCGACGTCAAGACCGCCATCGCGGCGCAAAACGTCCAGGTGTCGTCCGGTCAGCTCGGCGGCTTGCCTGCGCTGCCCGGCACCCAGTTGAACGCGACGATCATCGGCAAGACCCGCCTGCAGACCGCGGAGCAATTCGACAAGATCCTGCTAAAGGTCAACAAGGACGGCTCCCAGGTTCGCCTCAAAGATGTTGCCGAAGTCGGCCTGGGTGGCGAGAACTACAGCATCAACGCCCAGTTCAACGGCGCCCCGGCTTCCGGCCTGGCGGTGAAACTGGCCACCGGTGCCAACGCGCTCGATACCGCCAAGGCCCTGCGCACGACTATCGACAGCCTCAAGCCGTTCTTCCCGCAAGGGATGGAAGTGGTGTTCCCGTACGACACCACGCCGGTGGTGACCGAGTCGATCAAAGGCGTGGTTCACACCCTGGTCGAAGCGATCGCGCTGGTGTTCCTGGTGATGTTCCTGTTCCTGCAAAACTTCCGCGCCACCGTGATCACCACGATGACCGTTCCGGTGGTATTGCTCGGTACATTCGGGATCCTCGCGGCCGCCGGTTTCAGCATCAACACCCTGACCATGTTCGGTATGGTACTGGCCATTGGCTTGCTGGTGGACGACGCCATCGTCGTGGTGGAAAACGTCGAACGGGTGATGAGCGAAGAAGGCCTGTCACCGAAAGAAGCCACCAAGAAGTCCATGGGCCAGATCCAGGGCGCACTGGTCGGTATCGCCTTGGTGTTGTCGGCGGTTCTGCTGCCAATGGCGTTCTTCAGCGGTTCCACCGGTGTGATCTACAAGCAGTTCTCGATCACCATCGTCTCGGCCATGGCCCTGTCGGTACTGGTCGCGCTGATCTTCACCCCGGCGCTCTGCGCCACCATGCTCAAGCCGATTCCGAAAGGCGAGCACGGCGTACCCAAGCGTGGTTTCTTTGGCTGGTTCAACCGCAATTTCGACCGCGGCGTTCGCGGCTACGAGCGTGGTGTGGGCAATATCCTGCAGCGCAAGATCCCGTATCTGCTGGCGTATCTGCTGATCGTGGTGGGCATGATCTGGCTGTTCACCCGCATTCCGACGGCGTTCCTGCCGGAAGAAGACCAGGGTGTACTGTTCGCCCAGGTGCAAACCCCGGCCGGCTCCACAGCCCAGCGTACCCAGGTGGTCGTGGATGAAATGCGTGAATTCCTGCTGCGCCCGGGCAAGGATGGCGGCGAAGGCGATGCGGTGAACTCGGTGTTTACCGTGACCGGTTTCAACTTCGCCGGCCGTGGCCAGAGTTCGGGTATGGCGTTCATCATGCTACGTCCGTGGGACGAACGTAACGCCGACAACAACGTGTTCAAGGTGGCGGCCCGTGCCCAGCAGCACTTCTTCACCTTCCGCGATGCCATGGTGTTCGCCTTTGCACCACCGGCGGTACTGGAGTTGGGTAACGCCACCGGTTTCGACGTGTTCCTGCAGGACCGCGCTGGTATCGGTCACGAAAAACTGATGGAAGCGCGCAACCAGTTCCTTGGCATGGCTGCACAAAGCAAGATCCTGTCTCAGGTGCGTCCGAACGGCCTGAACGACGAACCGCAATACCAACTGGAAATCGATGACGAGAAGGCCAGTGCCCTGGGCATTACCATCGTCGACATCAACAACACCCTGTCGATTGCCCTGGGCAGTAGCTACGTCAACGACTTCATCGACCGTGGTCGGGTGAAGAAGGTTTACGTGCAAGGCCAGCCAGGCTCTCGAATGGGCCCCGAAGACTTGCAGAAGTGGTACGTGCGTAACGCCCAGGGAACCATGGTGCCGTTCTCGGCATTCGCCAAGGGCGAGTGGATCTACGGTTCGCCGAAACTGGCCCGTTACAACGGCGTGGAAGCGATGGAAATCCTCGGCGCCCCGGCACCGGGTTACTCCACCGGTGAAGCCATGCTCGAAGTCGAAGCCATTGCCAAGAAACTGCCGGCCGGTGTCGGTATTTCCTGGACCGGCCTGTCGTACGAAGAACGTCTGTCCGGTTCGCAAGCGCCGGCGCTGTACGCCCTGTCGCTGCTGATGGTGTTCCTGTGCCTGGCGGCGTTGTATGAAAGCTGGTCGATTCCGATCGCGGTGATGTTGGTGGTACCGCTGGGGATCATCGGTGCACTGATGGCCACCAGCCTGCGCGGTTTGTCCAACGACGTGTACTTCCAGGTAGGCCTGTTGACGACTATCGGCCTGGCGGCGAAAAACGCCATTCTGATTGTCGAATTTGCAAAGGAACTGCACGAACAGGGGCGTAGCCTGCGCGATGCGGCAATCGAAGCCTGCCGCATGCGTCTGCGACCGATCATCATGACCTCCCTCGCCTTCGTTCTGGGTGTGGTACCACTGGCGATATCCACGGGCGCAGGTTCGGGTAGCCAGCATGCAATCGGTACCGGCGTGATCGGCGGTATGATCACGGCCACTGTGCTGGCGATCTTCTGGGTCCCGCTGTTCTTCGTCACCGTGTCGTCCATTGGCCAGCGTAAGATTGCCAACCAGGATGACGCTACTGAAACTCCTAAAGAGGCTGGCTAATGAGCAAGTCGCTACTCTCCCTGGCAGTCGCCGCCTTCGTGCTCGGTGGCTGCTCGCTGATACCTGATTATCAGCAGCCCGAAGCACCGGTGGCGGGGCAATACCCGCAGGGGCCGGCGTATTCGCCGTCCCAGGCACCGGCGCAAGCGGCGGCCGAACAAGGCTGGAAGCAGTTTTTCCACGACCCGGCGCTGCAACAGCTGATCAAGGTCGCCCTGGAAAACAACCGTGACCTGCGTGTCGCGGCCCTGAACATCGACGCCTTTGCGGCTCAGTACCGCATCTCCCGCGCCGACCTGTTCCCGGCCGTTTCGGCCAACGGCACCGGCAGCCGTCAGCGCCTTCCGGCTAACGCGTCGCAGACCGGCGAAGCCGGCATCACCAGTTCCTACTCGGCAACGGTTGGCGTCAACGCCTACGAACTCGACCTGTTCGGTCGGGTTCGCAGCCTGAACGAGGAAGCGTTGCAGAAGTACTTCGCCACCGAAGAAGGCCGGCGCAGCACGCAGCTCAGCCTGGTGGCCAGCGTCGCCAACGCCTACCTGACCTGGCAGGCCGACAAGGAACTGCTGAAAGTCACCCAGGACACCCTCGCCGCGTTCGAGGAGAGCTACAAGCTCACCGCGCGCAGCAACGAAGTGGGAGTCGCCTCGGCCCTGGACCTGGCGCAGTCGCGGACCTCGGTGGAAAACGCCCGTGCGCAACTGGCCCGTTACACCCGCCAGGTCGCCCAGGATGAAAACAGCCTGGTACTGCTGTTGGGTACCGGCGTCCCGGCCAACCTGCCAACGGCCAAACCGTTGAACGACGATCTGTTGGCCGAAGTACCGGCCGGCCTGCCGTCGGACTTGCTGCAACGTCGTCCGGACATCCTCCAGGCCGAGTACAACCTCAAGGCGGCCAACGCCAACATCGGCGCGGCACGGGCTGCGTTCTTCCCGAGCATCAGCCTGACCGCCAACGCCGGGACCCTGAGCCCGGACCTGTCCGGCCTGTTCAAGGGCGGTTCGGGCACCTGGCTGTTCCAGCCGCAGATCAACCTGCCGATCTTCAACGCCGGCGCCCTGAGCGCCAGCCTGGATTACTCGAAGATCCAGAAAGACATTGGTGTGGCGAACTACGAGAAGTCCATTCAAACGGCCTTCCAGGAAGTCGCCGACGGCCTGGCCGCACGCGGGACCTACACCGATCAGGTACAGGCACAGCGTAATCTGGTCAGCGCCAACCAGGACTACTACCGCCTGGCCGAGCGTCGTTATCGCATCGGTGTCGACAGCAACCTGACGTTCCTCGATGCCCAGCGTCAGCTGTTCAACTCTGAACAGAATCTGATCACCGATCGCCTGGCGCAGCTGATCAGTCAGGTCAACCTGTACAAGGCACTGGGTGGTGGCTGGAACGAACAGACGGCAAAGAACGAGCCGTTGAAGGAAGAAGCGCCGAAGATGAAGTATTTCTGATAGCGCTGTGAAAACACGAAGCCCACCGATTGGTGGGCTTTTTGTTGGCTGCGGGAAAAGGTGTACTGGCCGTACGGGCCCCATCGCGGGCAAGAACAGCACAAAAATCACAGTCAATCTAATGTTCGATAATCGCCCAAAACCCTCTTTTTACGATTGAACCATCCAGTACATTCCACGCACCATCCGAACCACAAAACCAATAACAACAGGTTCGACACCATGCCCCCGCGCCCTGCCCTCCCCGGCTGATCCGCTTCATTTGTGCTGATTTCGACTGTTCGTCTGCAGCCTCCGGGTTGCGGCATCACCCTGTTTCATCCCCAAGAATTAGAGAGACCCGAGCCATGACGCCTTCTCCCGCGCCGTACTTCGTTCCCAGCCTGATCGCCATAGCCCTGGCCTGCGCGGCCCTGCCCGCCAGCGCCGAGGAATCGGGTTTTGTCGAGGGCGCCAAGGTCAACCTGAACCTGCGCAACTTCTACATCAATCGCAACTTCACCAACCCGACCAAGGCTCAGGGCAAGGCTGAGGAGTGGACGCAAAGTTTCATCCTCGATGCCAAATCCGGGTTCACCCAGGGCACTGTCGGCTTCGGCATGGATGTGCTGGGTTTGTACTCGGTAAAACTCGATGGCGGCAAAGGCACCGGTGGTACGCAGCTGCTGCCGCTGGACCATGACGGCCGCCCTGCAGACAACTTCGGCCGCACAAACGTGGCGTTCAAGGCGAAGCTGTCGCAGACCGAAGTCAAGGTTGGAGAATGGATGCCGGTACTGCCGATCCTGCGCTCCGACGACGGTCGTTCGCTGCCGCAAACCTTCCGCGGCGGCCAGATCACGTCGAAGGAAATCGATGGTTTGACGCTCTACGGCGGCCAGTTCCGTCAGAACAGCCCGCGCGACGACAGCAGCATGAGCGACATGTCGATGACCGGCAAAGCCGCGTTCACCTCCGACCGTTTCAACTTCGAGGGCGGCGAGTACGTGTTCAATGACAAGCGCACCCAGATTGGTCTGTGGAACGCCGAGCTCAAGGACATCTACAGCCAGCAGTTCGTCAACCTGATCCACAGCCAACCGCTTGGCGACTGGACCCTGGGCGCCAACCTGGGTTTCTTCTACGGCAAGGATGAAGGCAGCGCCCGGGCCGGTGAGCTGGACAACAAAACCCTGTACGGTTTGTTCTCGGCCAAATACGGCGGCCACACCTTCTACGTCGGCCTGCAGAAACTCACCGGCGACAGCGCCTGGATGCGGGTCAATGGCACCAGCGGCGGCACCCTGGCCAACGATAGCTACAACTCCAGCTACGACAATGCCCGGGAGAAATCCTGGCAGGTGCGCCACGACTACAACTTCGTCGCCCTTGGCGTACCGGGCCTGACCCTGATGAACCGCTACATCAGCGGCGACAATGTGCACACCGGCAGCATCACCGACGGCAAGGAATGGGGGCGTGAATCGGAACTGGGCTACACCGTGCAGAGTGGCGTGCTGAAAGACTTGAATCTGAAATGGCGCAACTCGACCATGCGCCGGGATTACAGCAATAACGAGTTCGATGAGAACCGATTGATCATCAGCTATCCGATCAGTTTGCTGTAAACCACACCATCGTCATCGCGAGCAGGCTCGCTCCCACAAAGGACCGCGTTTAACTGTGGGAGCGAGCCTGCTCGCGATGGCGTCAGTTCAATCAATGCAAATCATCGGGCTTACTCCCGCGACTCGACCCCCAACTCATCCCACACCGACTCGGCCAGGTGGAAGGTCGCATTGGCCGCCGGAATGCCGCAGTAGATGGCGCTCTGCATGATCACTTCCTTGATCTCGCCACGGCTCACGCCGTTGTTGGCGGCGGCGCGCAGGTGCAGTTTGAGTTCACCCTCGCGGTTCATGCCGATCAGCATGGCGATGGTGATCAGGCTGCGGGTATGGCGCGGCAGACCAGGGCGGGTCCAGATGTCGCCCCAGGCGTGGCGGGTGATCATCTCCTGAAACTCCGAGTTGAACTCGGTCAGCGTCGTCAGGCTGCGGTCGACATGCGCGTCTCCAAGGACCGCGCGACGGACCTTCAGGCCCTCGTCATAACGTTGTTTTTCGTCCACGAAAATCCCCTCAATCAGCCAACAGAAACGCCAGCACGCGCTCGCTGAACGCATCGCCTGCCTGGACGTTGGACAAATGCGCGGCGTAGAACTCGGCGTACTCGGCCCCGCGCACATGCTCCTGAATGAAATGCCCACCGGATGGCGGCGTCACCGCATCTTCAGTCCCGGCAATCACCAGCAACGGCGTCTTGATCGAGGACAACCGATCGCGGAAATCGGCATCACGCACCGCCGCGCAATTGGCCGCATAGCCTTCGGGCGAAGTGGCCGCGAGCATGTCGGTAATCTGCTTGGCCGCCGCCGGGTTGGCGGCGGAGAAGTCCGGAGTGAACCAGCGGGCAATCGAGGCATCGCGCAAGGCAACCATGGCCGCCTGACCATCACGCTGGACCATTTCGATACGCGGGTTCCACACTGACGGATCGCCGATTTTCGCCGCGGTGTTGCACACGATCAGCTTGTTCAGGCGCTCGCCGGCATTGATCCCCAGCCACTGGCCAATCAGCCCGCCCATGGACAAACCACAGAAATGCGCGCGCTCGATGTGCAAGGCATCCAGCAAGGCGAGCACGTCGCGGCCCAGTTGCTCAATGCTGTAAGGTCCCGGGGTCACCAATGACTGGCCATGACCGCGAGTGTCAAAACGCAACACGCGAAAATGCTCGGAGAACGCCGGGATTTGCGCGTCCCACATGTGCAGGTCGGTGCCCAAAGAGTTGGACAGCACCAGCACCGGCGCATCGACCGGTCCATCCAGTTGATAATGCAGTTCGCCCTCGGCGAGTTGTACAAAAGCCACAGCAATTCTCCTTCAGGCAGTCAATGCAGAGTGTTCGGCCACCGCCCGCTCGACCCAGGTTTGGGCCTGGCCGAGGTAATGGGCAGGGTCCAGCAGATGATCGAGTTCAGCCGCCGACAGTTCGGCGGTCACTTGCGGTTCGTCGCCGAGCACCGCACGCAGGTGACGCTGTTCGGCCACCGCGCGTTTGCAGCAGCGTTCAAGCAGATGGTGTGCGGTATCGCGGCCGACCCGTTGGGCGAGGACGATGCTCACCGCTTCGGCGAGCACCAGGCCCTGGGTCAGATCGAGGTTGTGCGCCATCCGCCCGGCATCCACCTCCAGTCCCTGGGCGATCAGCAACGCGTGCTGCAGGCTGCCCGACGCCAGGCAGCAAATCTCCGGCAGGGTTTCCCACTCGGCATGCCACAGGCCGAGACTGCGCTCGTGTTCCTGGGGCATGGCGCTGAACAGTGTCGAGAGCAAACCGGGTACACGCGTCGCCGCGCTGATCAACACCGCAGCGCCCACCGGATTGCGCTTGTGCGGCATGGTCGAGGAACCGCCCTTGCCCGGCGCCGAAGGTTCGAACACTTCGGCGGCTTCGGTTTGCATCAGCAGGCTGACGTCGCGACCGAGCTTGCCGAGACTGCCGGCGATCAACCCGAGCACCGCGCCGAACTCCACCACACGATCGCGCTGGGTGTGCCACGGTTGCTCGGGCAAGGTCAGTTGCAGCTCTTCGGCCAGCGCCTGGGCAATCGGCATGGCCTGCTCGCCAAGTGCCGCAAGGGTGCCGGATGCACCACCGAATTGCAGCACCAGCAAACGCGGTTTGAGTTCAGCCAGACGCTGCCGACTGCGCGTCACCGCCCCCAGCCAACCGGCGATTTTCATGCCGAGAGTGACCGGCGTCGCATGCTGCAACCAGGTGCGTCCGGCCAATGGCGTAGCCACATATCGTTCGGCCTGCTTCGCAAGGGTTTGCCCAAGTTGCGCCAGATCGCTTTCGATCAGCTCCAGCGCACGACGCAATTGCAGCACCAGGCCGCTGTCCATCACATCCTGGCTGGTCGCGCCCAGATGCACGTAACGCTCGGCCTCGGCATTCTGCGCAGCGATCTGTTTGCCCAACGCCTTGACCAGCGGAATGGCTGAATTACCCGCCGTGGCAATCGCCTCGCCCAACGCCGCAAAGTCGTAAAGCCCGGCGCTGCAAGCCGCTTGAATTGGCGCGACAGCACTCGTCGGAATCAACCCGACCCGCGCTTCGGCCCGGGCCAATGCCGCTTCGAAATCGAGCATGGCCTGGACCCGCCCCTGATCGCAGAACACTTCACGCATATCGCGGGCAGTGAAATAGGCATCGAACAATTGATTGCCCGGTCGCTGGTTCATAAACAGTTCCTGAAGGCGCGGGCCTTTGCGACCCGCGCGAGAAGATCAAAGATCGTGATGCAGATACGCGGCCTGTTTCGGCAGACGCAGGCTGAACAGGAAGGCTATCGCCATCATCACCGTCACGTACCAGTAGAAGGAGTTTTCCATGCCCACGGCCTTGAGGCTCAAGGCCACATACTCCGCCGAACCGCCGAAGATCGCATTCGCCACCGCATACGCCAGGCCGACACCCAATGCACGCACTTCCGGCGGAAACATCTCGGCTTTCACCAGGCCGCTGATGGAGGTGTAGAAACTGACGATTGCCAGCGCCAGGGTAATCAGCACAAAGGCCAGGAACGGACTGCTGACACTTTTCAGGCTCAACAGGATCGGCACCGTGCACAGCGTGCCGAGGGCGCCGAACCAGAGCATCGAGTTACGCCGCCCGATCTTGTCGGCGAGCATGCCGAAAACCGGTTGCATGCACATGTAGAGGAACAGCGCGCCGGTCATGATGTAGCTGGCGGTCTTGGCCGGCATGCCGGCGGTGTTCACCAGGTACTTCTGCATGTAGGTGGTGAAGGTGTAGAAAATCAGCGAGCCACCGGCGGTGTAGCCGAGTACGGTGATGAACGCAGCCTTATGGTCGCGAAACAACGCGCTGATGCTGCCCGCGTCCTTGTTTTCGCGCATTTCCTTGCTGGAGGTTTCTTTCAACGAACGACGCAGATACAGCGAAACCAACGCCGCCATGGCACCGACCACAAAGGGAATCCGCCAACCGTAGGCACGCAACTCCTCTTCACTGAGGAACTGTTGCAGGATCACTACCACCAATACCGCCAGCAGTTGCCCGCCAATCAACGTCACGTACTGGAACGATGCGAAGAAACCGCGCTGCCCCTTGAGGGCGACTTCACTCATGTAGGTGGCGGTGGTGCCGTACTCGCCACCTACCGACAGGCCCTGGAGCAAACGCGCAAACAGCAACAGGATTGGCGCCCAGATCCCGATGCTGCTGTAAGTCGGCAGGCAAGCGATAAGCAACGAGCCGAAACACATCATCAGAATCGAGATCAACATCGAATTCTTGCGCCCGTGCTTGTCTGCCAACCGACCGAAAATCCAGCCACCGATCGGTCGCATCAGGAACCCGGCGGCAAACACGCCCGCGGTATTGACCAACTGCACCGTGGGGTTGTCGGAGGGGAAAAAGGCCGGCGCGAAATAGAGCGCACTGAAGGCGTAGACGTAAAAGTCGAACCATTCGACCAGGTTGCCGGACGAGGCACCGACGATGGCGAAGATCCGCTTGCTGCGCTCCTCACCGGTGTATAGCGGTTGTGTAGCGGTGGTCGTTGTCATTGTTTTTCACTCAATGGGGACAGTGAGAGTCTAGACATACTTTGCAACAGTCCCGTTCCACAGATGCATCAGCGACGTAGATCCCGTGTAGGAGCTGGCTTGCCAGCGAAAGACGCAAAAGCGACCCGGTTAACCAGTCAATCCGCGTAATCGTTAACGACCATCGCTGGCAAGCCAGCTCCTACAGGGATTTCGGTGTTCATTCAATAATCGAAGAACACCGTCTCCGCATCAGTGCCTTGCAGAATCACATTCCACTGATAAACACCCGACGCGTCCTTCCTGGCCAGCAAGGTACCGCGACGCTCGGCCGGCACGCATTCCAGCAACGGATCGTTCACGTTGGCCACCTCCCCCTCAAAATAGATCCGTGTCAGCAGGTGCTTCACCAGACCACGGGCAAACACCAGTACTACCAGGTGTGGTGCCTGAGTCGTGCCTTTGAGACCCTCGACCGTTCCCGGCTTGATGGTGGTGAAACGAAAACGCCCTTCGGCATCCACCGGCACCCGGCCAAAGCCTTCGAAATTCGGGTCCAGGGGTTTTTCCTGGTCGTCCTCCGGATGGTCATACTTGCCCGCGGCATTGGCCTGCCAGACTTCCAGCATCGCGTCGTTGACGATGTCGCCATTGCCATCGAGCACTTGCCCGGTGATCGCCACGCGCTCGCCCAGGGTTTGTTCGACAGTCAGGTCTTCGCGGTTCAGCCAGGTCAGGCCGATGTGGTAGTACGGCCCGACGGTGTGGGACGTGGTCGCAGTCAGCGTCATCTTATTTCTCCATCGGCGTGGCGTCGCGGCCGCGCAAAACGATGTCCCAGCGATAACCGAGGGCATAGGACGGGATGGTTTTTTCCAGATCGAACGAGGCGATCAAGCGCTCTTTGGCGCGGGTATCGGGCACGCAGTTGTAGATCGGGTCGTACGCCAGCAGCGGGTCGCCCGGGAAATACATTTGCGTCACCAGACGCGTCAGGATGCTCGGCCCGAACAGCGAGAAATGGATGTGCGCCGGGCGCCAGGCGTTGTGGTGGTTGCCCCACGGATACGCACCGGGCTTGATGGTCTGGAACTGGTACCAGCCATCGGCGTCAGTCACGGTACGGCCGGTGCCGGTGAAGTTCGGGTCCAGCGGCGCGTCGTGCAGGTCACGGGCATGGGCGTAGCGACCGGCGGCGTTGGCCTGCCAGATCTCCACCAGAATCCCCGGAACCGGGAGACCGTTTTCGTCCAGCACGCGACCGTGAATGATAATGCGCTCGCCCTGTGGCTGACCTTCGTGCTGAGCGGTGAGGTCATTATCCTTCTCGTTGACGCGCTCGGCGCCGACGGTTGGCCCGGTGATTTCCGACAACGAATGGGGCAGAAACACCAACGGTTTGGACGGCGAGCGCAGGTTGGTGGATTGATAGGTCGGGTGCAGGTACTCCGGCTGAGTACCCTCCTGCGGGCGACGGTAACCAGGCTTGTCAGTCATTACTCTTTCCTCAGTTCTTATTAGCCGACAGGGTGTGTCAGACCCGTTCGATTGCCAAAGCCAGACCCTGGCCGACACCGACGCACATAGTCGCCAGACCTTTCTTGCCACCGGTCTTTTCCAGCTGATGCAACGCCGTCAGCACCAGACGCGCACCGCTCATGCCCAGCGGATGGCCCAGGGCAATCGCACCACCGTTCGGGTTGACCTGGGCCGCGTCGTCGGCGATCCCCAGTTCACGCAGCACCGCCAAGCCCTGGCTGGCGAAGGCTTCGTTGAGTTCGATCACATCGAAATCGCTGACTGCCACGCCGAGGCGCTCGGTCAGTTTGCGCACCGCCGGCACCGGGCCGATGCCCATCACCCGCGGTGCAACACCGGCGCTGGCCATGCCCAGCACTTTGGCGCGGGCGGTCAGGCCGTGTTTCTTCACGGCTTCGGCCGAGGCCAGGATCAATGCGGCTGCACCGTCGTTTACACCCGACGCATTACCGGCGGTGACGGTCTTGTCCGGGCCGTTGACCGGTTTAAGTTTGGCCAGGGCTTCGAGGGTGGTGTCGGCGCGAGGATGTTCGTCCTGGCTGACCACGGTTTCGCCTTTCTTGTGGGCAATGCGCACTTCGACGATTTCTTCGGCGAAGAACCCGGCGGCTTGCGCGACGGCAGTGCGCTGCTGGCTGCGCAGGGCAAAGGCGTCCTGATCTTCGCGGGAAACTTTGTAGTCGTCAGCGACGTTGTCAGCGGTCTGCGGCATTGCATCCACGCCGTACTGGGCTTTCATCAGCGGATTGATGAAGCGCCAGCCGATGGTGGTGTCTTCGAGCTTCATGTTGCGCGAAAACACCGCGTCGGCCTTGCCCATCACGAACGGCGCACGGGACATCGACTCGACGCCGCCGGCAATCGCCAGCTCCATCTCGCCGCTGGCGATGGCGCGGAACGCGGTGCCGATGGCATCCATGCCCGAAGCGCAGAGGCGGTTGAGGGTCACGCCGGGAATGGTTTCCGGCAGCCCCGCCAACAGCAGCGCCATGCGCGCGACGTTGCGGTTGTCTTCGCCGGCCTGGTTGGCGCAGCCGAGGAACACCTCGTCCACGGCGTTCCAGTCCACCGACGGGTTGCGCTCCATCAAAGCCTTGATCGGCACGGCGGCCAGGTCGTCGGCACGCACCGTCGACAGACCGCCGCCGAAACGGCCGATGGGGGTACGAATCGCGTCGCAGATATAAACGTCACGCATCACGCTTCTCCGGGGGCTTGGCCGTGTGCCGCTGCGGTACGGGCTTCGAGATCGCGCAACGCGGTCAGTTCGACTTCAGTCGGCTCGGCGGTTTGCTCGACATGGTCGGCAAAGCGAATTGCCCAACCGGTGGCAGCAACCACTTGCTCGCGGGTCACGCCCGGGTGCAAGGCAGTGACGACGAACTCATGG
Organism: Pseudomonas laurylsulfatiphila; assembly: GCF_002934665.1. GTDB lineage: Bacteria > Pseudomonadota > Gammaproteobacteria > Pseudomonadales > Pseudomonadaceae > Aquipseudomonas > Aquipseudomonas laurylsulfatiphila. Next base: position 203,757 of record NZ_NIRS01000006.1, read on the forward strand.
GTGCCGGTTTCCGGCTCCATGATGCACAGGTCAGTAATGATGCCGACCGGACCGGCGCCAGGCAGGCCGAGGCGCTTGCGCGAATCGCCGCCCTCGCCGTGGCCGACCGAGGTAATGAAGTCGAGTTTGTCGACAAAGGAGCGCGCCGACTGCTTGAGGATAATCAACACGCTCTTGGCGGAACCGGCAATCTCCGGCGCGCCACCGGCGCCCGGCAGACGCACTTTCGGCGCGTGGTAATCGCCGACCACGGTGGTGTTGATGTTGCCGAAGCGGTCAACCTGCGCCGCCCCGAGGAAGCCGACGTCGATACGTCCGCCCTGCAGCCAGTAGCGGAAAATCTCGCCGGTCGGGACCACGGTGTCGGCGGTTTCCGCCAATTCACCGTCACCGATCGACAGTGGCAATACACTCGGTTTGGCACCGATCGGACCCGATTCGTAGATCAATACCACATCAGGCGATGACGTCAGGCGCGCCAGGTTGGCCGCTTTCGACGGCAGGCCGATGCCCACGAAGCACACAGAACCGTTCTTCAGGCGGCGAGCGGCGGCGACGGTCATCATTTCATTGGTGGTGTAAGTCATTACTTCGCCTCCGAAGCGGCGGCCAGCTTGGCCTGGAACTCGCTGAAGTCAGCGCTGCCGTGGATGTATTCGTTGATCCACGCGGTAAAGGTTTCACGGTCGCGGGCAATCGGGTCCCAGGCTTGATAGAAGCGGTTGTCGCGTTCGTTGTAACCGTGGGCGTAGGACGGATGCGCGCCGCCAGGGACGTGGCAGACCGCGCTCAAGGCCCAGGTCGGCAGCACGCAAGAGTTCATCGGTGCATTGAGGTCGTCGACGATTTCCTCGACGGTGACGATGCAGCGCTTGGCGGCCAGTGCGGCTTCTTTCTGCACGCCGAGAATGCCCCAGAGCAGTACGTTGCCTTTGCGGTCGGCTTTCTGCGCATGGATCACGGTGATGTCCGGGCGCACCGAAGGCACGGCGGCGAGCACTTCGCCGGTGAACGGGCAAGTAACGGACTTGATCAGCGGATTGACCTTCGGCAGGTCGGAACCGGCGTAGGCTCGCAGCACCGCGAACGGCAGGCCGGAAGCGCCGGCGACGTAGGCATTGGCCAGGTCGGCGTGGCTGTGCTCTTCGATTTCCAGCGGGTGCGGCCACTGTTTCTCGACGGCGTCACGCAGGCGATGCAGGGAGCCGACACCCGGGTTGCCGCCCCAGGAGAAAATCAGCTTGCGGGCACATCCGGCACCGATCAACTGGTCGTAGATCAGGTCAGGGGTCATACGCACCAGGGTCAGGTCTTTCTTGCCCTGGCGAATGATTTCGTGACCCGCAGCCGTCGGGATCAGATGGGTAAAGCCCTCGAGCGCGACCGTATCGCCGTCGTTCACGAATTGCTTCACCGCGTCGTGCAGCGAAAGAATTTCAGCCATTGGGGCAGGCTCCCGTTTGTTGTTAACCGACAGTGGAAGAAGGCGCCGATGCGCAGCGCCGGGAATGACTGAAGGTTAAGCCTGCGCAAAACGTCAAACAATCCGATAATCGACTAACCGTTCGATAATCGAACATATTGTTGCCTGACTATCTTTATCGGCTGCCCCCAAAAGATCGCAGCCTGCGGCAGCTCCTACAGATTTACACATTCCCCTGTAGGAGCTGCCGCAGGCTGCGATCTTTTCTGGCTACACCACTATTTCAACCCCGAATCAGGTCGCATCCGCATGACTGACCATGCCCTTGATCACAACGGCCGTGGTCGCCAGCGCCGCCGGAATCACGAGTGCCGTCAGCACTTGCTCGAAGTTCCAGCCCAGCCCCAGCAGCGTTGCGCCCATCCACGCCCCAAGGATGGCGCCGAAGCGGCCGATCCCGAGCATCCACGACACGCCGGTGGCCCGCCCCTGAGTCGGGTAAAACCGTGCCGCCAGTGACGGCATCGCCGATTGCGCACCGTTGACACACATCCCCGCCACCAGCACCAGCGTCGCCAGTATTGTGATGTTGCCCAGACTCTGCCCCACCGCGTAGGCAAACACCCCGGCCAGCAGGTAGAAAATGCCGATGACCTTGTGCGGATTGAACCGGTCCATCGCCCAACCCACACCCACCGCACTCAACACGCCACCGAACTGGAACAGAGCGCCGATGAAGGCGGCCTGTTCCATGCTCGCGCCACTGTCGCGCATCAGCGTCGGCAGCCAGCTGGTCAGCAGGTAGACGATCACCAGGCCCATGAAGTAGGTCAGCCACAACAGCAAGGTGCCGACGCTGTAGGTACCGGAGAAGATCACCGCAAACACATTGCGCGCCTTCACGGTTTTCTGTTCCGGCACGCTGAAGCTGGACGCCTGGGCCACCACCGTCGGGTCAATCGGCGCCAGTGCCTTGCGCACCTTGTCCGTACCGCGGTTACGCACCACCAGGTAACGCGCCGACTCCGGCAGCCAGAACAGCAAAACGACGGCGAGGATCAGCGGCAGGACTCCGCCGATCAGTAGCAGGCTGTGCCAGCCAAAGGCCGGAATGAGCTTGGCCGAGATAAAGCCGCCGCCGGCCATGCCGAGGTTGAAACCGCAGAACATGCTGGTCACCAGCAGGGACTTCTTGCGCTCCGGGGTGTACTCCGACAGCAGGGTCGTGGCGTTCGGCATGCCGGCGCCCAGGCCCAACCCGGTTAAAAAGCGCAACACCAGCAATTGCTCGACGTTGGTGCTGTAGGCCGAAGCCAGGCTGAAGGCACCGAACAACAACACCGCCCCGACCAGTACGACTTTTCGCCCAAAGCGGTCAGCCAATGGCCCTGAGCCCAGTGCACCAAAGACCATGCCGATCAGGGCCGCGCTCATCACCGGCCCGAGGCTGGCGCGATCGATTCCCCAATCCTGCGACAGAGCCGGCGCAATGAACCCCATGGCCGCGGTATCGAGGCCGTCGAGAAAGACAATCAGGAAACACAGGATGACTACCCGCCACTGGTAGCGCGAAATGGGTTGAGCATTGATGAAGGACTGCACGTCAAGGCAGTTTCCTACAGCAGACTGGGGCTGGTTCATTATTTTTATTCCATGGATCACAGTCGAAAAGGGGCCAGCCTGGGCTGACGCAGACGCGACAGTAATGATCCACAGGAAACAGCGTCAATTCACCAAACGCAACTCTGTGCGTTTATCGAACAGCTTAGGTGAACAGTTGGGTGCTGAGGTCGCGGCTGGCACTCAGCAGGCCGGGCAGGAAGCGTTGTTCGAGCTCGTTACGACTGACTCGCCCGGCGTGGGTGCTGACATTGAGGGCCGCGACCACCTGGCCGGAGGCGTCGTACACCGGCACGGCAATCGAGCGCAGCCCCTGCTCAAGTTCCTGGTCGACGATGCACCAGCCTTGCTGTCGCACCTCTTGCAGGCATTCGAGCAATGCCTCGGGGGTGTGAATCGTGCGACTCGTCTTGGCCTGCAGTTCGGCGTGGTCCAGGTATTCGCCCAGCGACGTGTCATCCAGCGCGGCCAGCAGGATCCGACCCATCGACGTGCAATAGGCCGGCAGGCGCCCGCCCACCGACAGGTCCACCGAAATCAGGCGCTGGGTGGTCGCGGAGCGGGCGATGTACAGAATGTCATCACCTTCCAGCGTGGCCATGTTGCAGGCCTCGTGCAGCTGTTCGCTCATGCGGTCCAGATAAGGCTGGGCGGAAACCGCCAGCGGCGTTGATGACACATAGGCATGACCGAGGGTCAGCACTTTGGGCAGCAACGAATAGGTGCGGCCGTCGGTGGTGGCGTAGCCGAGTTTGATCAGGGTGTGCAGGCAGCGGCGAACGGCGGCGCGGGGAATTTCCGTGCGGTGGCTGATCTGGGCGATGGTCAGGTGCCGTTTGCGCTCCTGGAACGCCTGCACCACGGCCAGGCCACGGGCCAGGGACGTCATGAAATCCGGGTCGCCGGTCAATGCCTGGATACGCTTGGCCGGCGAGGCAACGATGGGGGGAGCCACTGAAGCGAAGGAATTGCGCATTTGATCGTTCATATAAGGTCCTTTTACCCACTCGGATCAGCGACTATTACAAAGGGCTACCGCCTGACGCTCAAGCCCGGCCCGTCAACTTCGGGCGATTATCGAACGCTCGACCGATAATCGCAATCCGCCGCGTCAATCAGCCGGTCCGCTGATGCCGGTTTTTCGCTGAATCACGAACTCGTTTAGAGCCAATCGATCCAGGACTTAATGAGGCATTCTAAATACCGTAACTTGTTCGACTTAATGGCGTCAGAAAGGCATCGTCGCAAAGTTCTGCACAACAAAACGGCCCCTACAAGACCCGCTTTTAACTCTTTGGAGATAGTGTTCTTCAAATAGGCCGCTATAATACAATTCAGTAGCACTCCGGTTTTTTTACTTGCCGGACCTGCTACCCGGCAATGCGATGTTCCATCTCCGTTGCCCATTGCAAGCGCCAGATCTGCATTGCACTGCCTTGCCAGTGCGCTTGCTGAAACAGGAAACTGAAGCTACGTCAGCTGTTTATCTCTGGTGCCGTGGCCGCCTGTGACATGGAAGTATTGATCCCGGTTGTTGCCAAAACGATGCCTTGACGGGCATTGCCCCTTCGACGGACGTGATCAATCGATTTGATGCAGCGCGTTTTCACCAGAATTTACCCCAACTCAATCAGGTAGCACTGTGACGAAAGACGAACTGCGCGCGGAACTAGAGCGCCAGGAACAACGCTACAAGGAAGTTTACGGCGGAGAAGTCACCACTTACGCCGCTCAACCCGAACCGGAACGCAAACCCTGGCGTAAACGCGCCACCGTTCAGGATCAGGTTTTCCAGCAAGAACTTGAAAAAATGGAAAAGGAACTCAAAGCCGAAGAGCCATGACTGCTTCGGCCTGACCCTTACAAGGACCTGCCTCTGCACCTGTTAAAAGCGGGATGCATGGAGGTCGCCTTGCGCGCCCGCTACGAGCGGGCTGCGGCCGCTGCCCTCCCCCGGATGAAGGCAAGTTTTGATATCTGACGTATTTCTCAGATATTTCGTACAGGCATTCGCCCCCATCCTTCAGCGGTGCGAATCCCTTGCTGCGGCGATCTTTTCAAGAAAAATCAATAAGTTAAAAAACACAGCAAAACCCTTGGGCTTTGGGTGCCGCGGCAAAAAAATTCGTTGAAGAATGTTACCGATGAGCAGCTAGTGCATTGATTAGCAGTCTTTTCTGGCATAATCGCGCCCCCTTATGACCGGGTCAGAAAACCTTCATGATCGATTTATTCAGCGGACTGGATGCTTGGGTGCTTGTGAGCCTCTTGCTCGCCCTGGCCTTTGTCCTCGCCTTCGAGTTCATCAACGGCTTTCATGACACCGCTAACGCGGTGGCCACCGTTATCTACACCAAAGCCATGCCGCCTCACCTGGCGGTGTTTTTCTCCGGGGTGTTCAACTTCCTCGGCGTGCTACTGGGCGGGGTCGGCGTGGCGTATGCCATCGTCCACTTGCTGCCGGTAGAACTGCTGATCAATGTGAACACCGGTCACGGACTGGCCATGGTGTTCTCGTTGCTCGCCGCAGCCATTACCTGGAACCTGGGCACCTGGTACTTCGGTATTCCCGCTTCCAGTTCCCACACGCTGATCGGTTCGATCCTCGGTGTCGGACTGGCCAACGCCCTGATCAACGATATTCCGCTGGCTGACGGCGTGAACTGGCAGAAAGCGATCGATATCGGCGCTTCCCTGGTGTTCTCGCCAATGGCCGGTTTCCTGATCGCAGCGCTGATCCTGATCGGCCTTAAATGGTGGCGTCCGCTGTCGAAGATGCACAAGACGCCGGAACAGCGCCGCAAGATCGACGACAAGAAACACCCGCCGTTCTGGAATCGCCTGGTATTGGTGATCTCGGCCATGGCCGTGAGTTTCGTGCACGGTTCCAACGATGGCCAGAAGGGTATCGGCCTGATCATGCTGGTCCTGATCGGTATCGTGCCGGCGCAGTTCGTCCTCGACCTGAACAGCACGACCTATCAGATCGAGCGCACCCGCGACGCCACGCTGCACCTGAGCCAGTTCTACCAGCGCAACTCGGAAACCCTGGGCGATTTCCTGGCCCTGGGCAAGAGCGTGGAAGGCGATCTGCCGGAGAAATTCCGTTGTAACCCGCAACAGACCGAACCGACCATCACCGCCCTGCTCGGTACCCTCAAGGGTGTAGCCGACTACCACTCGCTGCCGTCGGAAAGCCGCATCGAAGTACGTCGTTACCTGCTCTGCCTGGACGACACGGCGAAGAAAGTCAGCAAGTTGCCAACCCTCGGCGCCCGTGAAAAGGCTGACCTGGACAAGCTGCGCAAAGACCTGACCACTACCACTGAATACGCCCCGTTCTGGGTGATTCTGGCAGTGGCGCTGGCCCTGGGCCTGGGCACCATGGTTGGCTGGAAACGCGTGGTACTGACCATTGGCGAGAAGATCGGCAAGCAAGGCATGACTTACTCTCAAGGTATGTCGGCGCAGATCACCACCGCCAGCCTGATCGGCATGGCGAACATCTTCAGCCTGCCGGTTTCCACCACCCACGTGCTGTCCTCGGGCGTGGCGGGCACCATGGTCGCCAATAAAAGCGGCCTGCAAGGCGGCACCGTCAGAACCATCCTGCTGGCCTGGGTATTGACCCTGCCAGCCACCGTGGCCCTGTCGGCCGGGTTGTTCTGGCTCGCTTCGAAGGCGCTTGGCAGCTGACAGGCAGCCAAACGAAAAAGGCGCGCTCCGCAAGGAACGCGCCTTTTTTATTACCGCCCCCCCCTGTAGGAGCTGCCGCAGGCTGCGATCTCTTGATCTTGCTTCTACAAAATAAAAGCAAAAGATCGCAGCCTGCGGCAGCTCCTACAGGGAATGTCGTACAAATTTGCAGGCAAAAAAAAGGGCAACCGAAGTTGCCCAAAATGCCTTGCGTGCTCATTACATCCAGAAAGAACTACGGTTATTTCCGCTTGTGCGAATCCTTCCAGATAAAAAATCCGAATCCTGCAAAAAACACAAACATGAGGCTGACAGTCAGCACTCCGGCGATCACCACGTTGTCGAAAAACATGACGCGTCTCCTGCACTTGCCCTGTTGCGATAGGGTTAAGTTAACCAAACGGGCAGGAGAGAATATTGACCGGGATCAATGTCGCCCGAGACTGGGCAAGAGGAAGGGGAAAGTTTGACCCGCATCAATGAATGCGGGGGGAGGGTCAGCGTTTTTTCGGTTTGTTTTTCGGCTTTTTCTTCACCTTGCCCAACGGCATGGCTTGTTCGAACGCCTGGCGAACTTCATTGAGCCGTTTGTCATTGAGGTCATGAACACGCTTGGCGCGTTCAGCGTTGAGGTCAATCAGTTTGTCGTCTTGGCTCATGGCAGTCAGTGCATCGCTTGAAATGAGTTTCAGCCGCCGCAGCGTTCGGCAACCCTGCGCCAATAATGCGGCCTGACGGCCGCGCTGACCAGCCGTGTGCTCAAATCTCGATGTCGACCCACAGCCCCTGTCGCGGCTGATCCTCCATCAGCGGCGCCACCGGCACGGTGTTGTCGGCATTGAGTTCATCCCCGGGAATCGCCAGGTGCGCCTCGGGATCATTATCAGCCTCGTGGCGACGCCGTTCCTGCTCCTGCCTGCGCCGCTGTTCCTCGCGCAGCAACAGCCCGTCCTCATCAGGATTGCGCTTTTGCAGGTCGATGGTGCTTTCACTGGAGCTTTCCTGCACCGGCACCACCGGTGGAATATCCGGGCGCTGGCGGATCGGATCAGTCTGTGAAGTGATCGGCACGGCACTCAAGGGGAGCATCGGTGGCAGCATGGTTTTCAGTCTCCTGTCAGCAAGGTTTCGGCTGCGGGGATGGCGACTTGAGCCATCTGTCGCAAACTGTGACTCAATTGGCACTCATAGGTGCAGTCAACGGCGATCCCTGCGCAGGTGGGCTAACGTAAGACTGTGAGTTTTTCTGAGAGTCCTTTGGCCCTGAAGCCCTCATTCCGTTAAGATAGCCCGCTTTTTCAAGGTGGGAGTCAGGCAGCATGGCGCAGCAGTATCAACCGGGGCAACGCTGGATCAGTGACAGCGAAGCCGAGCTGGGTTTAGGCACCGTTCTGGCACAGGACGGCCGCTTGTTGACCGTGCTCTACCCGGCCACTGGCGACACCCGCCAGTACGCGCTACGGAATGCGCCTCTGACCCGCGTGCGGTTTTCGCCGGGAGACTCCATCACTCACTTCGAGGGCTGGAAGCTGACCGTCCGCGAAGTCGATGACATTGATGGCCTGCTGGTTTACCACGGCCTCAACGGTCAGAACGAAGTGGTTACCCTGCCGGAAACCCAACTGTCGAACTTCATCCAGTTCCGCCTGGCCAGCGACCGTCTGTTCGCCGGCCAGATCGACCCGCTGGCCTGGTTCTCCCTGCGTTATCACACCCTGGAACACACCAGCCGTCAGTTGCAGTCCTCCCTTTGGGGCCTGGGCGGCGTGCGTGCGCAACCGATCGCGCACCAGTTGCACATTGCCCGCGAAGTCGCCGACCGTATCGCACCGCGGGTTCTGCTGGCTGACGAAGTGGGCCTGGGCAAAACCATCGAAGCCGGCCTGGTGATCCATCGTCAGTTGCTCTCGGGCCGCGCCAGCCGTGTGCTGATCCTGGTTCCGGAGAACCTGCAGCACCAGTGGCTGGTCGAGATGCGTCGCCGTTTCAACCTGCAGGTCGCGCTGTTCGACGAAGAGCGCTTCATCGAAAGCGATGCCAGCAACCCGTTCGAAGACACCCAACTCGCGCTGGTCGCGCTTGAGTGGCTGGTGGACGACGAGAAAGCCCAGGACGCGCTGTTCGCGGCAGGCTGGGACTTGCTGGTGGTCGACGAGGCGCACCACCTGGTGTGGCACGAAGATCAGGTCAGCCCTGAATACTCGCTGGTCGAGCAACTCGCCGAAACCATTCCTGGCGTACTGCTATTGACCGCCACCCCGGAACAACTGGGCCAGGACAGCCACTTCGCGCGTCTGCGCCTGCTCGACCCGAACCGTTTCCATGACCTGCAAGCCTTCCGCGCCGAGAGCGAAAACTATCGCCCGGTGGCCGAAGCCGTTCAGGAGTTGCTGGATCAGGGACGCCTGTCGCCGCAAGCCCACAAGACCATCCACGGTTTCCTCGGCAACGAAGGCGAAGCCCTGCTGGCCGCCGTCAACGATGGCGACACCGAAGCCAGCGCCCGCCTCGTGCGCGAACTGCTCGACCGTCACGGCACCGGCCGCGTGCTGTTCCGCAACACCCGCGCCGCCGTGCAAGGCTTCCCGGAACGCAAGCTGCATCCGTACCCGCTGCCGTGCCCGGACGAATACCTCGAACTGCCGCTGGGCGATCACGCCGAGCTGTACCCGGAAGTCAGCTTCCAGGCCCAGCCGGACGCCAGCGAAGAAGAGCGCTGGTGGAAGTTTGACCCGCGCGTCGAGTGGCTGATCGACCAGTTGAAGATGCTCAAGCGCACCAAAGTGCTGGTGATCTGCGCCCACGCCGAAACCGCCATGGACCTGGAAGACGCCCTGCGCGTGCGTTCCGGCATCCCGGCCACGGTGTTCCACGAAGGCATGAACATCCTTGAGCGTGACCGCGCCGCCGCCTACTTCGCCGACGAAGAGTTTGGCGCGCAAGTGCTGATCTGCTCGGAAATCGGCAGTGAGGGCCGCAACTTCCAGTTCTCCCATCACCTGGTGCTGTTCGACCTGCCGTCCCACCCGGACCTGCTGGAACAACGTATCGGTCGACTGGACCGGATCGGCCAGAAGCACATCATCGAACTGCACGTGCCGTACCTGGAAACCAGCCCGCAAGAGCGCCTGTTCCAGTGGTACCACGAAGCGCTGAACGCATTCCTCAACACCTGCCCGACCGGCAACGCCTTGCAGCACCAGTTCGGCCCGCGCCTGCTGCCGCTGCTCGAAGAAGCCGACGATGGCGAGTGGCAAGCGCTGATCGACGAAGCCCGCACCGAGCGTGAGCGCCTGGAAGCCGAGCTGCACACCGGCCGTGACCGTTTGCTGGAGCTGAACTCCGGTGGCGCGGGCGAAGGCGATGCCCTGGTGGAAGATATCCTTGAGCAGGACGACCAGTTCGCGCTGCCGATCTACATGGAAACCCTGTTTGACGCCTTTGGCATCGACAGCGAAGACCATTCGGAAAACGCCCTGATCCTCAAGCCGAGCGAAAAAATGCTCGACGCCAGCTTCCCGCTGGGTGACGACGAGGGCGTGACCATTACTTACGACCGCAACCAGGCGCTGTCTCGCGAAGACATGCAATTCATTACCTGGGAGCACCCGATGGTGCAGGGCGGCATGGATCTGGTGCTGTCCGGTTCCATGGGCAACACCGCCGTGGCGCTGATCAAGAACAAGGCGCTGAAGCCGGGCACCGTGTTGCTGGAACTGCTGTACGTCAGCGAAGTGGTTGCCCCGCGCTCGCTGCAACTGGGCCGCTACCTGCCGCCGGCCGCCCTGCGCTGCCTGCTCGATACCAACGGCAACGACCTGTCGGCCCGCGTGTCGTTCGAAACCTTGAACGACCAGCTCGAAAGCGTGCCGCGTGCCAGCGCCAACAAGTTCATCCAGGCCCAGCGCGACCAGTTGACGCCACGGATCAACGCCGGTGAAGCGAAGATCCTGCCGCGCCACACTGAACGTGTTGCCGAGGCGCAACGTCGCCTGGCCGCCGATACCGACGAAGAACTGGCGCGCCTGACCGCCTTGCAAGCGGTCAACCCGACCGTGCGCGACAGCGAACTGGTGGCCCTGCGCAAACAACGCGAGCAAGGCCTGGCCATGCTCGACAAGGCTGCGTTGCGACTGGAAGCGATTCGGGTGTTGGTGGCGGGTTAACAGCCCTCCTCCACCTCTATAAAAAGAAGGCCCGCAGTGATGCGGGCCTTTTTTGTTTATCTGGTTTTTGTTGTGAAGCTCATGGCCCCTTCGCGAGCAGGCTCGCTCCCACATTGGATCTTCAGTGCGCATGGGATCCCTGTGGGAGCGAGCCTGCTCGCGAAGGCGGTTAAGCAGTCACCACAGAACCTTCAGGTTCAACCACCGCCACCAACCCTTCCTTCATCCGCTTGGCATCGCGCACAAAGCACCGCGAAGCCAGGAACAGAAACACTACGGTGAACAACAGCGCCACCGGAATCAGGTACATCGCGTCATGCAGGCCAACCGCCTTGAACGCTTCGGTCATCTGCTCGGCGCTGGCGGCGAGCATCGCCGTGTGGGCGAAGTGATCGGACAAGGCCCCGACCACCACCGGCCCCAGGCCACCGCCCAACAGGTACAGCCCGGCAAAGAACAGCGCCATGGCCGTCGCCCGCAACCGCGGTTCGACCACGTCCTGAATCGCCGTGTACACGCAGGTGTAGAAGTTGTAGGCGAACAGCCAACCGACACTGAATACGGCGACGAACACACCGATCTCGATTCGCCCGGAATGCAGCGCCCACGCGGTGCAGATCGTCGAAATCACCAGACTGAAGGCGGCAAACAATAGCCGCCCGTTGGCGACCCGCTGGTGAATCTTGTCCGCGATCCAGCCACCGAGGGTCAGGCCGACCAAACCGGTCACACCGACAATAACCCCGGTCGCCACTGCGGCTTCCTGCAACGGCATGAGGAAGTAGCGTTGCAGCATCGGCACCAGAAACGAATTGCAGGCATAGGTGGCGAAGTTGAAACACAGGCCCGCCATCACCAGCCACAGGAAAGTCGGCACAGCCAATACCCGACGGATCGGTCGATCGATCTTTGCCTGCGACACCTGAACGCTCTCGGCGGCACCGCGTTTCGGTTCCTTGATGAAAAACATGAAGATCGCCAGGACCAGCCCGGGCACCGCTGCGATAAAGAACGGCGCGCGCCAGCTATCGAAGGCCTTGACCATCGCGCCGATGGTGAAGAACGCCAGCAACAGCCCCAACGGCAGCCCCAGCATGAAGATGCCCATGGCCCGTGCCCGTCGGTGCGCCGGAAACAAATCGCCGATCAGCGAGTTGGCGGCTGGCGCATAACTGGCCTCACCGATGCCAACGCCCATGCGCACGATCAGGAAGCTCCAGAAACTGCCCACCATGCCGTTGACGGCCGTCAACCCGCTCCACACCGCGAGTCCCCAGCCCATCAGCTTGCTGCGCGAGCCGGTATCGGCCATGCGCCCCAGCGGCAAGCCGGCAATGGCGTAGACGATGGTGAATGCCGTACCGATGATCCCCAACTGGAAATCACTGAGGTGCCATTCCATGCGAATGGGTTCGATGATGATGGCCGGGATGGTGCGGTCGAAAAAATTGAACAGGTTGGCCAGGAACAACAGGAACAGGATGCGCCAGGCATTGGCCGCTTGGGTCGAGTTCTGCATGGGTCCGTCTCTTTTATTGTTTTTGGGGCGTCACTGCCCCCGGACTTTGCAATCTAGACAGGCCGGCCACACCTGTCTTTCATTATTCGCCAGGCTGATACCTAACCATGGTGCACAACCTGTGGGAGCTTTCGCAGGGCGGGTATTTTGCAGCTCGTCCGACCCATGAAAAATACCGCTCGCCCCCCCTTCCCAAGCCGTTGCCGAAGCCTAGAATAGCGGCCTTGATTCCCCCCTGCGTCTCCACTCCTCCTTACGATAATCGCCCATGTCCGAAGCCAGTCCGTGTCTGAATTGCGGTGCCTGCTGTTCTCATTTCCGCGTGTCATTTTTCTGGGGTGAGTGCGCCTCGTCCGGGGGGACGGTACCCGATGAGCTTGTCGAGCAGATCAGCCCCAGCCGGGTCGCGATGATCGGCACCGGCTGCAAACCCGTGCGCTGCACCAGCCTGGTCGGAGACGTGGGCAGTACGGTTCAGTGCTCGATTTACGAAAAACGCTCCAGCACCTGCCGAGAGTTCGACGCTTCATGGGTCGATGGCCAGGCCAATCCCGATTGCGACGCGGCCCGTGCCGCATTTGGCTTGCCGGCCCTGCAACCGGTGTTCGAGACACCTCAGAAGCAAATCGCCTGAGTAATAGCGCCAATCGCTATTAGGTTAATGTCAAAATATTTGGCACCAATGTGCCACTACTGCTTGCGCTCCATCCATGCCCTCTATACTCCATGACATTCGCTGGCGCTCTTGCACCGGCCCGAGGGATAACGATGGGGCATGCTATGGAGTGGCTTGGTCTGCATTTCATTACCGAGCTACCAGAGAGTGGGCAGGTCATACTCAATTGCACACATGACCCTTTTCTGGTGCTGCTGGCTTATCTGGTCGCCTGTGTCGGCTGTTTCGCGACACTGGACATGGCCGAACGGGTGGCCCACGCTGAAAAAACCGCGTCCCAAACGCGCTGGCGCTGGGTGGGCAGCGGTTGTCTGGCGGGCGGTATCTGGGCCATGCACTTCGTCGGGATGCTGGCATTCCAGGCGCCTGTCGACCTTCACTACCAACTGCCTGTCACGGTGTTCTCGCTAACCATCGCACTGCTCGCCGCGTGGCTGGCCATGCATACCCTCAGCCTTCCCGAGCTGAGTTTTCGACAGTGCCTCACGTCATCGATCGGGATCGGCCTGGGTATCGCGACCATGCATTACGTGGGCATGACGGCCATGCACTCCAACGCGTCGGTCTATTACCATCCGGGCCTGTTTGCCCTTTCCATCGCGATCGCGATCGGTGCCGCGCTGGCAGCCCTGTTGCTGGCATGGTATCTGCGCAACGGCGCCGGGATGCTGCATCAACTCTTCAAATACTGCGCCAGCCTGTTGCTCGGGGCTGGCATCCTGAGCATGCACCTCACGGCCATGGCCGCCTTCAACCTGGTGTTGCCCAACGACAGCCTGCCAGCGCAAACCGGCGAACACAGCCATCTGCAACTGGCGCTGACCGTGACGGTCATGACCCTGCTGATCATCGGGAGCAGCATCAGCGCGGCACTGGCGGACAAGAAACTGCAACACAAGGACCACGACCTGCAGCGGGTCAACTCCCTGCTCAGCCAACTGGACCAGGCGCGCATGTCGCTGCAGCAGGTGGCGCACTACGACGCGCTGACCAACCTGATCAATCGTCGCGGGTTCAACCAGATCTTCGCCGAAAAACTCACCGAGAAAACCAACGAAGGCGGGATGCTGGCAGTCCTGTTCCTCGACATCGACCATTTCAAGCGGATCAACGACAGCCTTGGCCACGATGCCGGAGACGAACTGCTCAAAGTGCTTGCCGCGCACATCAAGAGCTCGGTTCGCAGTCACGAGGATGTGGTCGCACGCTTCGGCGGCGACGAGTTCTGCCTGCTCATCGACCTGCATGATCGTGACGAAGCGCGACAGTTGGCCCAACGCATCATGCTGAAAATGAAGGAGCCCATCGAACTGGCCGGCAGGCGCATGGTGATGACCACCAGCATCGGTATCAGCCTGTTTCCGGAAGACGGCAAGACCTGTGAGGAACTGTTGAAGAACGCCGACCTCGCGCTGTATCAGTCCAAGGGCAGCGGCCGCAACGGGTTGAATTTTTTCAGTGCCAACCTGAAAACCCGCGCCACGCTCGAGCTGCAACTGGAAGAAGAGTTGCGCCACGCCCTGCGTGAAGACACCGGCCTGATGCTCTATTACCAACCGATCTATGACCTCAAGACCGGTCAGGTCAGCAAGCTCGAAGCCTTGATCCGCTGGCAACACCCGGTCCACGGATTCCTCGTGCCGGATCGCTTTATCGCCATCGCCGAGGCCAATGGCCTGATCGCCGAGCTGGACAACTGGGTGCTGCGCAAAGCCTGCGAGGATCTGGGCGAGTTGTCGCGCCAAGGTTGTGAAGACCTCAAGATCGCGGTGAATTGTTCGCCCCTGAACCTGGCGCGCGAAGAACTGGCCGATGAGATCGAGTACGCGTTGCGGGCCGCCGGTGTCGAGCCCCATCGGCTGGAGCTGGAAGTCACGGAAAACGCCTTGATGGGCAATATCGCCAACACACTGGTGTTGCTGCAGCAGATACGCGCCCTCGGCGTATCGCTGTCGATCGATGACTTCGGCACCGGCTATTCATCCCTGGCCTACCTCAAGCGCTTGCCGCTCAACACGCTGAAAATCGACCGTTCGTTCATCCAGGACATTCCCAAGGCGACCCAGGACATGGAAATTGTCCAGGCCATTATCGTCATGGCCCATACCCTGCAACTGCAAGTGGTCACCGAAGGGGTCGAAACCTTCGAGCAATACCAGTTCCTGGAGGACCATGGCTGTGACTTCGTTCAGGGCTATTTGCTCAGTCGGCCAGTGCCGCTGACCGAGTTACTCCCGGTGCTGAACGAAATCAACCAGCGCAAGCACACCTACACGGTCACGGCGCTGAGTCTGGCGCACGGTACATCTGCACTAATGTAGACGGGTCTTTTTCAAGAAAACCCTGACTCCCGTGCAGGCGCATCAACTGTGCGGCCAGACCGCTGATCGGTGTCGCCGAGCCCTGCTCACGGGAGAACTTCACCGCGGCATCCAGATCCTTGAGCAAGGTGCGCACGTGCCACTTGATCGGTTCGAAGCGGTTTTCAGCCATTTGCGGGGCCAGGAACTGCAAGGGTTTCGAATCGGCAAAGCCGCCGGCCAGCGCTTCGGCGATCAGGCTTGCATCAACCCCGGAACGTTCCGCCAGCGCGACCACTTCGGCAATCACCAATGCATTGCAGGCGACGATCATCTGATTGCACGCCTTGGTCACCTGCCCTGCCCCGACACCGCCCATGTGCGTCACACGTTGCCCCAGGTTCGACAGGACAGGCCGAACCCGTTCCAGATCCTGTGCGTCACCACCGGCCATGATCGCCAGGCTTCCGGCTTCTGCACCGACCACGCCACCGGACACCGGCGTGTCGAGCCAGCCCATGCCGGTTCTACCGGCTAGGTCTGCGGCCATCTCCCGCGTGGCGTTAGGCTCCAGGCTGGAAAAGTCCACCAGCAGCTGGCCTTTTCTTGCCCCCTCGACAATGCCTGCCGGACCAAACACTACCTCGCGCACGACTGCCGTATCCGCCAGGCACAACATCACCACGTCAGCGTGCTGGCACAGTTCGGCCGGGCTGGCGACCTGGCGTGCGCCAGCCTCGACCAGTGGTTTGCACTTGTCCGGATTGCGATTCCATACCGCCAGCGGATAACCCGCGGCCAGCAGTCGCCGGCACATCGGCAACCCCATCAGGCCGATCCCGGCAAACCCCAGCGAAGGTAGCATTGACATCATTTAGCCTCCTTTTGATTAAAGATCGCCAAATACTGGCCGATTCATCATGACTTGGGAAAGGATTCCCCCGAGCAATGCTCAGGCCAAAGACCAAGGCATGGTCCAGGTGCGCGCTGAAAAAAGACGCGATTCCATTCCGTGACGGGTCGACGACAGTGAGTCGGCCAACCAATCAGCCCAGGTAGATGGCGAACAATGACTTCTAAAAACAACCCGGCCACTGCGGTAACCGATCTGACGTTGAGCCCCGCGGCCAACAGCCCGTCATCACCGAAGCCATTGGTTCAATCCCGCCCGTTGGCGACCCAGCAATACCTCTACTTCACCGAAACCAACACCGACCGCATCCTCGATAACCTCGACGGCCTGCGCGACATGGTGTTCCCGCGCCCACCGCACCTGGAAGGCGACAGCGAACAGCACAGCGACCAGGAGTTCCCCTCGGTGTGCCTGATCGGCCTGGGCCGCTGCGGCTCGAACATTGCGCTGGACGTGGCAGAACTGGTGTACAACGCCCGCAAGTTCTACCTCAACGAATTCAACAACGAAGATCGCCTGTCACCGGACAAGCGCTTTGCCGAAAAGGGCTACAGCCCGGCCCAGTGGATCCGCAACAACCTGCGCCTGGGTCAGAACAAGAACACCAAACCGGTGTTTCTGGTCGAGCCGCTGGTGATGCTCGGCGACCTGGACAAGGACATCGCCGGACGCATCCGCTTCTCGCGCAAGGGCGAAAAAAGCGGCTTCCTGCGCGACTACAGCAAAATGAAAATCATGGACTTGTCGGAAGTCCACGCCGGTGGCGCCGGTAACGCGCCGATCCTCGGCCAGTACCTGGCCAAGATCATCCTGAACAAGGACACCCAGCGTTTCTCCAGCCCTGACTGGAAAATGATTCACTCGTACCTGATCGACAGCTGCGGCATCAAGGCCAACCAGTCGCGCCTGTATTTCTCGATCTTCAGTGCCGGCGGCGGTACCGGTTCGGGCATGGCCTCGGAATTCGGCCTGGCCCAGCAGCACTCGTACATGAACAAGACGTTCGACACCAAACCGATGGACGAGCATGACAGCAAGAGCGGCCACTCCTTCGTCTTCGAACCGATCTTCACCAGCGGCATCTGTGTACTGCCGAACATTTCCGACCACCGCAGTGAAATGTCCGAGGCGCTGCACATCAACGCCGGTCGCCTGCTGTGCAAATACCTCTCGGAAGAGTGGGACTTCTCCTACAACTTCGCCAACGAAGACAGCAGCGAAGCCAGCGTCATGGGCCGCATCCGCCCATGGAACGCGATGATGCTGATTTCCAACGACATCATGCGTTACGCCGAAGAGAACGATGACGGCAATATCCAGAACATTGATGTCAATGCCATGGAAAAGCACGCCAACCAGTACATCTCGCAGCAGATATTCAACATTCTGACGGCTCAGGCGGTCACCACCGACTACGACCAGAACTACTTCCGTCGGGCCGGCATCGACATCGGCGAAACCATTCGCCTGGACGCCAACGACCTGTTCATGAGCCTGGCCGGCCCGGTGGCGATTGCCTATGCCGAGTCCGTGGTGCCGGAAACTCCGCCGCCAAGCAGCGACAAGTTCAAGGTGTTCGAGAAAGAGCCGGCGCGCCTGAACATCGATGACCTGTTTTTCCGTTCGATCGACCTGCCGCACTTCAACAAGGTCACCCAGGCCATCGAAGGCATCAGCCTGTTGCCGATCGAGTCCAAGCGCTATCGCGCGTCGCTTGAGCAGTACAAGAACTCGGGGTACGACGCGGCGGCCCTGCACGACCTGCACTTCTTCAAGAATTGCTCGTCGGTGGTGTCGATTGTTTCCTTGCCGAAGGACTACAAGCTGTCCTACATGGACCTGAACCGGTTGAAGACCCACCTCAACAGCCTGTTCCCCAACACCACGCTCAAGCGCTACGCGCTGGTGATCGGTGCCTCGGCCAACCTGTCCCTGACCACTCTGATCGCCAAGAGTCCGTGCCTGTCGGACGATTTCCTGACACTGATCGTAGCCTTTATCAAACGCTGCTTTGCGAAGAATCCGTACCGCTTCGACGAGACTCTGGATAACTCGATCCTGGACTTCATCATCAACGAACAGTTCGATGAAGACCGGATCGACGAGTTGCTCAACGAATTCGAGAATCCGGCGAAGATCCTTGATACCAACTGGTACGCGATCAAGCCGATGTACGAGAAGAAGTACCGTGAACTGATCAACGACAAGGACAAGTTCGTTTCGATCAACGACATCCGCCTGTCCCGGGACTGCGTGAAGAAATCGATCAAGTACCTGCGCGAGATCTATCGTCACCGCATCGGCAAGACCAAGGTTATTTCGCTGAATAACCATACGGGCAAGACTGCTTAACAAGACGGGAAAATTCGTCGCCGCCATCGCGAGCAAGCTCGCTCCCACAGGGATCGCATTCGTTCAGAGAGAACGCGGTCAACTGTGGGAGCGAGCTTGCTCGCGATGGCGGCCTTGAATTCACTGCAAATCCACATCCAGAAACAATTGAGCAGCTGTTCAGTTGCCCTCCCAACTGTTCCCGTTACGTTTACGTCACCGTGAGGCTGTGGCCTTTCTCTACGGCAACATGCCATCACGCTACTCGGCTACACACTTTCCTGCGGGAAAGGAGCGCACCAAGCCGGTGCAACCTTTTAAACCTGCGCCCTTTCCTGGATCAGAATCCACGGCGAAACAACCACCGCCCACAACTGCGGATCACGTTCAAAAAGATCCAGCGCCCGCGTTTCAGACAGCTTGGCGAGCTTGTCAGCAGCCAGCCAGGCAGCCACTTTCTCCCCCTCATCCTGGGCCACGGCCTCGGCGGCGGCGATCAGATCCAGGCCAGGATCGACCCACAATAGGGCACCCTTGGCGAAGAACGGCTCCAGCTCTTTCCAGGTAATAGATGCGGTTTCACCAAGCAGCTTGGCATAGAGGGTGCTAGGTTCTTGATTCATGGGACTGTCCGGAAAAGAAATCGACGCAGATGATAACGTCGGTGGACTGGCAGAAAAACCCGGATGCAATTGAGTGACCGAAATGAAAAGCGCAGGAAAGCCAGGGAATGCACTGAATCCGGCTATAAGCCCCTCAACGCCCCGCCGCAATTCTGTCTTTTTCTTTCAATAAAGCGACACTTGCAGGTTTTGCCCCTCGGCGCTGCCTTCCCAGGCTGACAATCGGCGCTCTACACTGTACCGGTACAGTTGCCGAGGGGCTTTTCCGGGGAATGTCGTAGATATCTGACCCGGTTCTGCTGCTTTCGGCGCCAGGACTATAAAAACTACAACAGTAAGAGTGGAGCACTATGACTAAGGCTACTAAGCAGATTTCCAAACTGTTTGCCGCTATGGTTCTGGCCGGGGTTGCCAGCCATTCGTTCGCAGCTGACACCATCAAGATCGGCATCGCCGGCCCTAAAACCGGTCCTGTAGCCCAATACGGCGACATGCAGTTCAGCGGCGCCAAAATGGCCATTGAACAGATCAACTCCAAGGGCGGCGTAGACGGCAAGAAACTCGAAGCCGTTGAATACGATGACGCCTGTGATCCAAAACAAGCGGTAGCGGTCGCGAACAAAGTCGTCAACGACGGCGTCAAGTTCGTGGTCGGCCACCTGTGCTCCAGCTCCACTCAACCGGCTTCGGACATCTACGAAGACGAAGGCGTGATCATGATCACCCCGGCTGCCACCAGCCCGGACATCACCGCCCGTGGTTACAAAATGGTCTTCCGCACCATCGGTCTGGACAGCGCCCAGGGCCCTGCCGCCGGTAACTACATTGCCGACTTCGTAAAACCGAAGATCGTTGCTGTCCTGCACGACAAACAGCAATACGGTGAAGGCATCGCCACTGCCGTGAAGAAAACTCTGGAAGGCAAAGGCGTGAAAGTCGCTGTGTTCGAAGGCATCAACGCCGGCGACAAAGACTTCTCCTCGATGATCGCCAAGCTCAAGCAAGCCAACGTCGACTTCGTTTACTACGGCGGCTACCACCCTGAGCTGGGTCTGATCCTGCGTCAATCCCAGGAAAAAGGCCTGAAAGCCAAATTCATGGGTCCGGAAGGCGTGGGTAACGACTCCATTTCGCAGATCGCCAAGGAGGCTTCCGAAGGCCTGCTGGTGACCCTGCCGAAATCCTTCGACCAGGATCCGGCCAACATTGCCCTGGCTGACGCGTTCAAAGCCAAGAAAGAAGACCCGAGCGGTCCGTTCGTGTTCCCGGCCTACTCGGCTGTGGAAGTGATCGCCGAGGGCATCAAGGCGGCCAAGTCCGAAGACTCCGCCAAAGTGGCTGAAGCCATCCACAAAGGCACCTTCAAGACCCCTACCGGCGACCTGAGCTTCGACGAGAAAGGCGACCTGAAAGACTTCAAATTTGTGGTTTACGAGTGGCACTTCGGCAAACCTAAAACTGAAGCCAAGCCTCAGTAAGGCGTTGCCTGACTGACTGCCAATAAAGCCCACGGCGTGCCGTGGGCTTTGTTTTACGAACGTATTGGGCCGCGCTGGCGTGATCCGCCAGTCTCCCCACCTGAAAATCTCAAAACCGTCATCAGCGGTTCGCTGGCAAACCCCGAATTCGAAGTGGATGCAGATCCACGGGGCTCGGGCGGGAAAATGACTCCACCAGTGAAATGCGTATCAGGTTTTTAGGAGCGCTGTAATGCCTGACATCTATCACTTTTTCCAACAGCTGGTTAATGGCATGACCATTGGCAGCACGTATGCCCTGATCGCCATCGGCTATACGATGGTTTACGGCATCATTGGAATGATCAACTTCGCCCACGGCGAGGTGTACATGATTGGCTCCTACGTGGCGTTCATCGCCATCGCCGGGCTGGCCATGCTGGGACTCGACAGTGTTCCGCTGTTGATGACCGCTGCTTTCCTGGCGACCATCGTCGTCACCAGTGCCTACGGTTACAGCATCGAACGGATCGCTTACCGCCCCCTGCGCGGCAGCAACCGTCTGATCCCGCTGATTTCTGCCATCGGCATGTCGATCTTCCTGCAGAACACCGTTCTGCTGGCGCAAGACTCCAAGGACAAATCCATCTCCAACCTGATTCCGGGCAACTTTGCCTTTGGGCCAGGTGGTGCACATGAAGTGCTGATTTCCTACATGCAAATCGTGGTGTTCGTGGTGACCTTTGTCGCCATGCTCGGCCTGACGCTGTTCATCTCCCGTTCTCGCCTGGGTCGCGCCTGCCGCGCCTGTGCCGAAGACATCAAGATGGCCAACCTGCTGGGTATCAACACCAACAACATCATCGCCCTGACCTTCGTCATCGGTGCCGCGCTGGCGGCCATCGCAGCCGTGCTGCTGAGCATGCAATACGGCGTGATCAACCCGAACGCCGGTTTCCTGGTCGGCCTCAAGGCCTTCACCGCAGCAGTACTGGGCGGTATCGGCAGCATTCCGGGCGCCATGCTCGGCGGGCTCGTTTTGGGTGTGGCGGAAGCCTTTGGTGCCGATATCTTCGGCGACCAGTACAAGGACGTCGTGGCGTTCGGCCTGCTGGTTCTGGTGTTGTTGTTCCGGCCAACCGGCCTGCTGGGCCGTCCGGAGGTTGAGAAGGTATGACTAGGAATCTTAAACAAGCGCTCTTCAGCGCTTTGCTGGTGTGGGCCGTGGCCTACCCGGTACTCGGTCTGAAGCTGACCATCGTCGGCATCAACCTCGAAGTTCATGGCACCAGCGACGCCACCCTGATCACCATCGCGGTGTGCTCGGTACTGATGTTTCTGCGGGTATTGTTCGACCAGCAGATCAGCTCGGCCTGGCGTTCTTCGCCAAGCATGCCGCTTATGCCGGCCAAGGCCAGTAACTTCCTGACCCTGCCGACCACTCAGCGCTGGATCATCATCGCGCTGATCGCCGGTGCCCTGGTCTGGCCGTTCTTCGGCTCTCGCGGTGCGGTGGATATCGCCACGCTGGTGTTGATCTATGTGATGCTCGGCCTCGGCCTGAACATCGTGGTCGGCCTGGCCGGTCTGCTCGACCTCGGTTACGTCGGTTTCTATGCCGTCGGCGCCTACAGCTACGCGCTGTTGTCGCATTACTACGGCCTGAGCTTCTGGATCTGCCTGCCGATTGCCGGTCTGATGGCGGCCACTTTCGGCTTCCTGCTGGGCTTCCCGGTGCTGCGCTTGCGTGGTGACTACCTGGCGATCGTGACCCTGGGCTTCGGTGAAATCATCCGCCTGTTCCTGCGTAACCTGACCGACATCACCGGCGGCCCGAACGGCATCAGCAATATCGAAAAGCCGACGTTCTTCGGCCTGACCTTCGAACGTAAAGCCGCTGAAGGCCTGCAGACGTTCCACGAGTACTTCGGCCTGGAATACAACTCGATCAACAAGGTGATTTTCCTTTACCTGGTCGCATTGTTCCTGGCGCTGTTCGCACTGTTCGTCATCAATCGCTTGCTGCGCATGCCCCTGGGTCGTGCCTGGGAAGCGCTGCGTGAAGATGAAATCGCCTGCCGTGCGTTGGGTCTGAACCCGACGATCATCAAGCTTTCAGCTTTCACCCTGGGCGCCTGCTTCGCCGGTTTCGCCGGCAGCTTCTTCGCCGCGCGTCAGGGCCTGGTGACACCGGAGTCCTTCACTTTCATCGAGTCGGCGACCATTCTCGCCATCGTCGTGTTGGGCGGCATGGGCTCGCAATTGGGCGTGGTGCTCGCAGCCACGGTGATGATCCTGTTGCCGGAAATGATGCGTGAGTTCAGTGAGTACCGCATGTTGATGTTCGGCGCCTTGATGGTGCTGATGATGATCTGGCGTCCTCAAGGTCTGCTGCCCATGCAACGTCCTCACATGGAGCTGCGCAAATGAGCCGCGAGATCCTGAAAGTAGAAAATTTGAGTATGCGTTTCGGCGGCTTGCTGGCGGTCAACGGCGTAGCCCTGAGCGTGAAGGAAAAACAGGTCGTGGCACTGATCGGCCCCAACGGCGCCGGCAAGACCACTGTGTTCAACTGCCTGACCGGTTTCTACAAACCGAGTGGTGGCAGCATCCTGCTGGACGGCGAATCGATCGAAGGCCTGCCCGGCCACAAAATCGCCCTCAAAGGTGTGGTGCGGACCTTCCAGAACGTGCGGCTGTTCAAGGACATGACAGCAGTCGAGAACCTCTTGATCGCCCAGCACCGTCACTTGAACACCAACTTCCTGTCCGGCCTGTTCAAGACCCCGGCGTTCCGCAAAAGCGAACGCGAGGCCATGGAATACGCCGAGTACTGGCTGGAAAAGGTCAACCTCAAGGAGTTCGCCAACCGTCCGGCCGGCACCCTGGCCTACGGTCAGCAACGTCGCCTGGAAATCGCCCGCTGCATGATGACCCGTCCGCGGATCCTCATGCTCGACGAACCCGCCGCAGGCCTGAACCCGAAGGAAACCGAAGACCTCAAGGCGCTGATCAGTGTGCTGCGTGAAGAGCACAACGTGACCGTCCTGCTGATCGAACACGACATGAAACTGGTCATGAGCATTTCCGACCACATCGTCGTGATCAACCAGGGTACGCCCCTGGCCAACGGCACGCCGGAACAGATCCGCGACAATCCTGAAGTGATCAAAGCCTACCTGGGGGAAGCGTAAATGCTGCAGTTCGAAAACGTTTCCACCTTCTATGGCAAGATCCAGGCCCTGCACAGTGTCAACGTCGAAGTCCGCCAGGGCGAGATCGTGACCCTGATCGGCGCCAACGGTGCCGGCAAGTCCACGCTGCTGATGACGCTTTGCGGTTCGCCGCGCGCCCACAGCGGCAGCATCCGCTACATGGGTGAGGAACTGGTCGGCCAGGACTCTTCGCACA
The DNA here is from genome assembly GCF_002934665.1 of Pseudomonas laurylsulfatiphila. Classification (GTDB taxonomy): domain Bacteria; phylum Pseudomonadota; class Gammaproteobacteria; order Pseudomonadales; family Pseudomonadaceae; genus Aquipseudomonas; species Aquipseudomonas laurylsulfatiphila. Next base: position 227,892 of record NZ_NIRS01000006.1, read on the forward strand.
TCATGCGCAAGAGCATTGCCGTGGTGCCGGAAGGTCGTCGGGTGTTTTCCCGGCTGACCGTGGAAGAAAACCTGTCGATGGGCGGTTTTTTCACCGCCAAGGGCGACTATCAGGAACAGATGGACAAGGTCCTAGGACTTTTCCCACGCCTGAAAGAGCGCTTCAACCAGCGTGGCGGCACCATGTCCGGCGGCGAACAGCAAATGCTCGCCATCGGCCGTGCACTGATGAGCAAGCCCAAGCTATTGCTGCTCGACGAGCCATCGCTAGGTCTGGCACCGATCATCATCCAGCAGATCTTCGACATCATCGAACAGCTGCGCAAGGACGGTGTGACGGTGTTTCTGGTCGAGCAAAACGCCAACCAGGCACTGAAAATCGCTGACCGCGCCTACGTTCTGGAGAACGGCCGGGTAGTGATGCAAGGCACCGGTGAAGCGCTGCTGACCGACCCGAAAGTGCGCGAAGCGTATCTCGGTGGCTGAGCCTTTGCGGTGAACAAGAAAACGGCCTTTGCGGGCCGTTTTTTTTATGCCTGCGAATACGATCCTTGTAGGAGCTGCCGCAGGCTGCGATCTTTTGACTTTGATCTTTTAAGATCAAAAGATCGCAGCCTGCGGCAGCTCCTACAAGGGTCCGTGTGTGGGTTCAAAGTCGATCCAACGCCTCCCCACTACGCTTGAACCAGCCTATCAAATAATCCGCCAGCACCTGCGTACGCTTGGGCAATCCGCCCTGATACGGATGCACCAGGTACATCGGCATGCTGCGGGTCTGATAATCGCGCAGCAGCCATCGCAAACGCCCGTCCGCCAGCTCCGCTGGCAAACAGTAGGACGGCAGGCGTGCAATACCGGCGCCGACCAGCGCGGCTTTCTTCAACAAGTTGTAGTGGTTGCTGGCGAATGGCCCCGACACCCGCACCCGCAACAACTCATGCTGCTGGTGATACAGCCATTCTTCGCGGCCGCTGTAATGGCTGTTGAGCAGGCAGCGATGTTCGGCCAGTGCCTGGGGTGTTTGCGGTTCACCGTATTGTTCCAGATAAGCCGGGCTGGCACAGGTTAGTTCCTGCCACGCCAGCAACGGGCGCGCGACCAGTCTCTGGTCAAGGGCCACGTCTGAGCGAATCGCCAGGTCGAATCCGTCTCGGGACAATTCGCGGTAGCTGTTGTTGAGCTCCAGCTCGATCTGCACCTGGGGATATTTGGCGGAAAATTCCAGCAGCAGACCATCGAAGAAGGTTTCCCCGAGCGACACCGGCACCGTCATCCGCACCGGCCCGGACATATCGTCCTTCAAACGCGCAAGAGCCTGGCGCGCCCGCTCGACTTGCACCACCAGCGCCCGGGCCTGGGGTAACAACGCTGCGCCAGCGGCGGTCAGGCTCAAACGGCGAGTGGTACGTTGCAACAGCACCACGGAAAACTGCGCTTCCAGCTGGCTGATGCGCTTGGACAGTTGGCCTTTGCTGCAACCGAGCTGCTGCGCCGCCAGGGTGAAACTTCCCGCTTCGATCAATACGGCAAACGCGGCCAGGTCATCCATCTCGCTCATGGATTGTTTCCATTTGAAAACCAAAGGTTGCCTATTAGCGCGCTTATCTACAAAAAAAACCACCCTACACTGATACCTCGTTCAACCCATACGAGGATCAACCCCCATGAAAATTCTTTTGATCGGCGCAAACGGCACCATCGGTTCGGCAGTCGACAAGGAACTGTCGCAACGCCACGAAATCATCCGGATTGGCCGCAACAGCGGCGATTTTCAGGTGGACATCAGCGACAGCGCCTCGATCCGCAAATTGTTCGAGCAGACCGGCAAGTTCGATGCCCTGGTGTGCGCCGCTGGCAACGTGACCTTCGCACCGCTCAACGAGATGACCGAAGAAAGCTTTGCCCTGGGCCTGAAAGACAAGCTCATGGGCCAGGTCAATTTGCTGTTGATCGGCCGCGACTTCGCCAATGACGGTGCCTCGTTCACCTTCACTACCGGCGTACTCAGCCACGACCCGATTCGCAGTGGCGTCTCGGCGGCGCTGGTCAACGGTGCACTGGACAGCTTCGTTCGCGCTGCCGCCATCGAGCTGCCGCGCGGCCTGCGGGTGAATTCGATCAGCCCCAACGTCCTCGTCGAAGCCATGGGCAAATACGCGCCGTACTTCCGTGGCTTCAAGCCGGTGCCTGCAGTAGATGTGGCCTTAGCCTACGCCAAAAGCGTAGAAGGCCTGCAAACGGGTCAGACCTTTCACGTAGGCTGAGTCGGTTCAAGCTCAATCAACCAACGTGGGCAATAGGTCTTTGGCGATGGCTTTCGGGATGGACACCTGGAACTGCGCGCCCAAGGCCGATTGCACTGTTGCCGTAGAGATCTTCCAGCCATTGATCGACAGCGTCAATTTCTGGCCTATCGACTCATGGGTAATGCGCTGCATATGCTCAGCTGCTTCAGGACTGAGCGTGACATTCATTTCAAATGCCGAATGAAGTCTGTCGTGGTCCTTCAACAGCAACTCCATCCGGGTGAAGTCGGTTGCCGAAGACAAATTGATCTCGGCAGCGTGACTGCCCGTGGCCCCCGTCATCACCATCAGAAACAACCCGATCTTCCAGCCCATTGCCTGTTTCATGTCCGCCCCCTGCAAAAAAGCGGCAGCTTACCTCTGGCATCCTGAGACTCGGCATTGGAATAATTCACAAGATGTTGCCGCAAATCGCCATTCACCGTGCCAGAGACCCACTCCAGCCTTGTGATGAACGGTCAGCCTGAGTAACGTGACGGCACTTGTCAGGAGACCCCAAGATGCGTGTTGCCCGTTCCTTAGTCCTCGTTGCCCTGCTTCCGCTGTTCGCCGCTTGCCAGTTGTTCGAGGGTGAGCGGCAGAACGCCTCCCATGTCGGCCAGACACGCATGCAAGGCCAGTTGATCGCGGCGGACGGCAAACTAGTGTTCCAGCCGTGTAACCAGGTAAACCGCTACGTGGTCAACGACACCGGCGGTACCAGTGTCCTGCAGCAGGCCGCCAGCCTGGCGGACAAGCAAAGCAAGCTGTTTGCCGACGTGCGCGGACGGGTTGTGGCCGGCAGCGGTGGTGACGGCCAGCTCGATCTGGAGCAGTTGTACCGCGTCGAGCGCTCGGGCAACGCGTGTGAGGATCCGAATTTCAAGCTGCTGATCCTGCGCGCCGCCGGCCACACCCCGGAGTGGAGCGTGAAAGTCAGCGGCAAAGGCATGGTCCTCGACCGGGCCGGACAGCCACCCTTGGCCGTACCTTACGTCGAAGAGCAACTGGGCGATGGCCGTTTCAACCTCAGCACCGAAGCCAACAACCAGCACATCGAACTGTGGGTTGCACCGCAACGCTGCGTCGACAGCAGCACCGGCAGCATCCAGCACATGAGCGCCGAGCTGCGCATCGACGGTCAGGTACAACGCGGCTGCGGGTATTTCGGCGGATCGCGCGACGACTGATCGTTTAAGCCTCACGGGCCTGCGCCTTTGAGGCTTATAATCGCGGGTTTCAAACGCCCTGGCGCAGTTGTGCGCCCCGCGAACCGGATCCCGCCATGTTACGAATCACCGAACTCAAGTTGCCGATCGACCATCCCGATGAAGACCTGCGCCCTGCCATCGTGCAGCGCTTAGGGCTCGCCAGCGATGATCTGCTCGACTTCACCTTGTTCAAGCGCAGCTACGATGCGCGTAAAAAGTCCTCCGAGCTGTGCTTCATCTACACCATCGACCTTGAAGTTCGCGACGAGGCGGCGGTGCTGCACACATTCGCCGATGACCGTAACGTCAACGTGGCGCCGGATGTCAGCTATAAAATGGTTGGCCAGGCACCGTCCGACCTGAGCGCACGTCCGATCGTCGTCGGCTTCGGTCCGTGCGGGATTTTCGCCGGGCTGCTGCTGGCGCAAATGGGCTTCAAGCCGATCATCCTCGAACGCGGCACCGAAGTCCGCCAACGCACCAAGGACACCTGGGGCCTGTGGCGCAAAAGTGTGCTCAACCCGGAATCCAACGTGCAATTCGGCGAAGGCGGCGCGGGGACGTTCTCCGACGGCAAGCTCTACAGCCAGATCAAGGACCCGAAGTTCCTCGGTCGCAAGGTCCTGCACGAATTCGTCAAGGCCGGCGCACCGGAAGAAATCCTCTACGTCAGCAAGCCACACATCGGTACGTTCCGTCTGACCGGCGTGGTGGAAAACATGCGTGAGCAGATTCGCGCCCTGGGCGGCGAAGTGCGCTTCCAGCAGCGTGTCACCGACGTGTTGATCGAAGACGGCCAACTGGTCGGCGTCGAGCTCAATGGCGGCGAACAGATCCATTCGAAGCACGTGATTCTGGCCCTCGGCCACAGTGCACGCGATACCTTCCGCATGCTCCACGGCCGTGGCGTGTACATGGAGGCCAAGCCTTTCTCGGTGGGTTTCCGTATCGAGCACCCGCAGTCGCTGATTGACCGCGCACGGCTGGGCAAGTACGCCGGACACCCGAAACTCGGCGCCGCCGACTACAAACTGGTGCACCACGCCAAGAACGGCCGTTCGGTCTACAGCTTCTGCATGTGCCCGGGCGGCACCGTAGTGGCGGCGACGTCCGAGCCGAACCGCGTGGTCACCAATGGCATGAGCCAGTACTCGCGTAACGAGCGCAATGCCAACTCAGGGATCGTTGTCGGCATCACCCCGGAAGTCGATTATCCGGGCGGCCCGCTCGCCGGTATCGAACTGCAGGAACGCCTGGAATCCCACGCCTTTGTGCTGGGCGGCAGCAACTACGAAGCCCCGGCGCAACTGGTCGGCGATTTTATCGCGGGCAAACCGTCCACCGAACTGGGCAGCGTCGAGCCGTCCTACAAGCCAGGCGTTGCCCTGGGTGATCTGGCCCTGGCACTGCCGGCGTTCGCCATCGAAGCGATTCGCGAAGCCTTGCCGGCGTTCGAGAAGCAGATTCGTGGTTATTCGCTACACGACGCGGTGTTGACCGGCATCGAGACCCGCACCTCCTCGCCGCTGCGTATTACCCGCAATGAGTCGATGCAGAGCCTGAACGTGAAAGGCTTGTTCCCGGCCGGCGAAGGTGCCGGTTATGCGGGCGGGATTCTGTCGGCGGGTGTGGACGGGATTCGGATTGCCGAGGCTGTGGCTCGGGATATCCTTGGCCTGGAGGTTTAAGGTTTAAAGCAAAAGATCGCAGCCTCCGGCAGCTCCTACAGGGGATGGTGTAAATCCTGTAGGAGCTGCCGGAGGCTGCGATCTTTTCATTTCTGTCAGATATTGGCGCGCAGCACGCTCGCCGGCAGCGGCTCACCCCGCTCCACCGTCGCCGCGACCGCAGCCATCAAACCACTCAACTCATAGCCCTGGGCCTTGAGCCACTGCAGATCGTAATAGGTCGTGGCGTAGCGTTCGCCGCTGTCACACAGAATCGCCACCATCGACCCCGTCTCCCCTGCCGCTTTCATATGCTGAGCGGCCATCAAGGCGCCGATCAGATTGGTCCCGCTCGACCCGCCCACATGACGCCCCAGGCGTTCCGCCAGGTAGTGCATGGCCGCCAGTGACAGGGCATCCGGCACCTTGACCATGGCGTCGATCACCTTGGGCAGAAACGACGCTTCCACACGCGGCCGGCCGATGCCCTCGATGCGCGAACCGTGGTCCAGTCGCAGGCTGGCATCGCCAGTCTGGTAGTAATCAAAGAACACCGAACGCTCGGCATCGGCACACAGCACGCGGGTGCAATGCTGACGATAACGCACGTAGCGACCCAGTGTGGCCGTGGTGCCTCCGGTACCGGGGCTGGAAATCAGCCAGCTCGGCTCGGGATGCTGCTCGAATCGCATCTGCTGAAAAATCGACTCGGCAATGTTGTTGTTCGCTCGCCAGTCGGTGGCGCGCTCGGCGTAGGTGAACTGATCGATGAAGTGCCCGTCGTGCTCACGAGCCAGGCGCTCGGATTCGGCGTAGATCTGGGTCGGGTCGTCGACCAGATGACTTTGGCCACCGTAGAAGGCGATCTGCGCGATCTTTTCCTTTGAGGTCGTTGCCGGCATCACCGCAATGAACGGCAAGCCCAGCATGCGCGCAAAGTACGCCTCGGAGATCGCCGTGGACCCGCTGGAAGCCTCAATGACCGGCGCACCGGGTTTGAGCCAGCCGTTACACAGCGCATACAGGAACAGCGAACGGGCCAGGCGGTGCTTGAGGCTGCCCGTGGGGTGGCTGGACTCATCCTTGAAATACAACTCGATGCCCGGAAAACCCGGGAGCGGCAAGGGGATCAAGTGGGTGTCGGCGCTGCGCTGGAAATCGGCTTCGATGATCCGGATCGCCTCGCGGGACCACTGTCGATTGTCGCTCATGATGGTTTTCTCGTTGAATCGGGCAGGAGTTGGCCTTTGTACGAGGCCCATCCAACAAGCTTAGGAAAAATCCTGCATCCGGCACAGGTACAGCTGAGATCCAATACGTCCGACAACTGCTAGGCTCAGCTCGCTGGCGACGGATCACTCTGTAACGGGATATAACAAAAAAGAATATAACTTTTGTTTTAACAACTAACGGTACTTGTTAGGGTGTAACACCTTTTGAATTCACAGATGGAGAGCGACCTTGCCTCTGCGTAGCACTTTCACGCGTTTCTTTCAGTTGGAAGCTGCCAGCGGTCTGTTACTGATCGCCGCTGCCGTTCTGGCTCTGATCATCAACAACTCACCGCTGTCGTGGCTGTACAACGGCCTGCTGGACACTCCGGTGGTGGCCCAGATCGGCGCACTGAAAATCGCCAAGCCGTTGCTGCTATGGATCAACGACGGCCTGATGGCGCTGTTCTTCCTGCTGATCGGCCTGGAAGTGAAGCGCGAAGTCCTCGACGGCCAGTTGTCCAAGCCTTCGCAAATCGTCCTGCCTGGCGCGGCGGCCATTGGCGGCATGGTGGTGCCGGCGCTGATCTACTGGTACCTCAACCGCGACACGCCACCGGCCCTCAACGGCTGGGCTATCCCGACCGCGACCGACATTGCCTTTGCCCTTGGCGTGCTGGCGCTGCTTGGCAAACGGGTTCCGGTCTCGCTGAAACTGTTCCTGATGACCCTGGCGATCATCGACGACCTCGGCGCGATCATCATCATTGCGATCTTCTATTCCGGTGCGCTGTCGACCCTGTCCTTGGCGCTGGCCGCAGCCTGTATTGCGGCGCTGATCGGGATGAACCGGCTTGGTGTAGTCAAGCTCGGGCCGTACATGATCATTGGCCTGATCCTCTGGGTCTGCGTGCTCAAGAGCGGTGTCCACGCTACGCTGGCCGGCGTGACCCTAGCCTTCTGCATTCCGCTGCGCACAAAAAATGCCGAGCCTTCGCCACTGCTGAGCCTGGAACACGCCCTGCACCCGTGGGTCGCCTACGGCATCCTGCCGCTGTTCGCCTTCGCCAACGCCGGCCTGTCCCTGAGCGGCGTCACCGTCGAAAGCTTCACTCATCACGTTCCCATGGGCATCGCCATCGGGCTGCTGCTGGGCAAGACTGTCGGTGTCTTCGGCCTGACCTGGCTGGCCGTGAAAACCGGTATCGCCGCCCTGCCCCAAGGCGCCAATTGGGGCCAGATACTGGGCGTAGCGATTCTCTGCGGTATCGGTTTCACCATGAGTCTGTTTGTCGGCTCGCTGGCCTTTGAACCGGGCGTTAGTGATTTCGCCGGAATGGATCGCATGGGGATCCTGACCGGTTCGATTCTTGCCGCGCTGATCGGCTATGCGGTGACGGCGATGGCGAGTCGCAAGAGCTCCGGTCTGGCCCCCTGATAAACCGCGAAAACAAAAAACCCGATCAGTCACCTGATCGGGTTTTTGTTTATCCGGTGTTTGCGCTTAGTGCGAAACGCGGCTGGTGCCATTCACACTGGCGATGCGCACACGCTCGCCAACACGGAACACTTCGTTCGGCTGAACTTCCTGAACGTAGGCGCGCATGCTGCCATCGTCTTCGCGCACGGTGATTTCCACGCCCTGGGTGCGGGTCATGCCCTCTTCTGCGGCCGAACCGATCAGGCCGCCAGCGACTGCGCCGATGACCGCAGCAACGATACTGCCTTTGCCGCCACCGATGGCGCTGCCGCCAACGCCGCCAACCACTGCGCCGGCAGCGCCGCCGATCGGGGTTTTGGTGCCTTCGATTTTCACCGGGCGCAATGCTTCGATGGTACCCATGCGAACGGTCTGCACGCGACGCGCCTCGTCACGGGAGTAGGAGTCACCGGTCAGGCTCGATTGGCAACCAGTGAGCAACATCGCCATCGTGGAAAAGGAAGCAACCAGCAGAACAGACTTACGCATAGCATCAACTCCAAAGAAACAGATGTTCATTAAACCCCGCAGCTTGACGCCTGTCACGGCACCGCCCGGGTAAAATTGCTTTGATTCAGGCTCCGTTAAGGTGCCTCCACGAACTCACACAGTAGCGGCAAAATCGGAAAACTGCCCCACCGGCCAAGGATTTTCATGGACTACTTTATCATTTTCGTTACTACCGTCGCTGGACTGTACTTCCACTGGTGGCTGTACGTGCGGATCAAACGCTGGATGGACCGCGACCTGGCGCTAGCGCTGGCGGGCAAGGACGAGCAGAAAAAGGCCTTCATGCTCGAACAGTTGGCGAGTGCCCAGACGCAGAAAATCAAGCGTCGAGACCTGCCGAAGTGGCTGGAGGCCGCTGAGGCAGGCTATCCCGATCGGTAGACTGCTCAGGGTGCCAGACGTTCAAGAATCCAGTTGGCGCCCTGCTGGCGGTAATTGAGGCGGTCGTGCAGGCGGCTTGGGCGGCCCTGCCAGAACTCGATGCGCTCCGGCAACAGGCGATAACCGCCCCAGTGTTCCGGGCAATGGGGCTGGGTGTCGCTGAAACGTTGCTCGGTGTCCTTGAGCAGCGCTTCGAGCTCGCCACGATCGGCGATCACCCGGCTCTGCGGCGATGCCCAGGCCCCCAGGCGACTGCCCAATGGACGGACCTGATAATAGGCGTCGGACTCCTCGGGCGTCACTTTCACCACCCGCCCTTCGATGCGCACCTGGCGCTCCAGCGCCGGCCAGAAAAACGTCATGGCCGCGAACGGATTCGCGGCCAGGTGCTGGCCCTTGGCGCTTTCGTAGTTGGTGAAAAAGGTGAAGCCCTGCTCGTCCAGGCCCTTGAGCAACAGAATGCGACAGTGCGGTCGACCGTCCTGGTCGACGGTGGCCAGGGTCATGGCGTTGGCTTCTACCGGCGCCTGCTCGGTTTTCACCGCGTCGGCGAACCACTGGTGGAACAGCGCAAACGGCTCGGCCGGGGCTTGTGCCTCGGTCAGGCCGTCACGGGTGTAGTCACGACGCATATCAGCCAGGCCCTGGGTCATGGCGCATTCCTTTTGGTTAACGAATCACTGCTTTGCAGTATCAGTGGCGGCGACTTTCTTGTCAGCCGTGGAGGCTTTGGCTGGCGTGGTTTTCTTCGCCGGCGTTGCGGTTTTCGCAGGTGCTTTCTTGGCCGCCGCTTTTTTCGCCGGGGCTTTTTTCGTCGCTGGAACAGCAGCCTTTTTAGTCGCCGGGGCTGGTGTCACCGGCTTGGCGACCGGTTTGACGTCAGCGGCTGCAACCATGCTCACAGGGGCTGGGGCCGGCATGTTGTACTTGCTCAGCAGCGCGACCATGGTGTTCTGCGGGGTCACCAGCAGTTCCACGCGGCGGTTCAGCGCACGCCCTTGCACGCTGTCGTTGGCGGCACGCGGCGCATCACCACCCAGGCCACGCAGCATCAGGCGATCACGCTGCAAACCACTGAGACGGAAAATCGCCGCAACGGCCTGGGCGCGTTCCTGGCTCAGTTTGACGTTGGCAGGCGCCGCGCCGGACGTATCGCTGTGGCCGAGGATCAACACAGCGGTCTTTGGATCGGCTTCAAGGATCTTGGCAACGCGGGTAAACGGACCGAGCGTGACCGGCAGCAGCATGGCCGGACGATCAGGGTTGAACGAGCCTTCGACCGGCGCCGTCACCACCAGCACGTTTTCGCGGCGCTCGAGTTGCAGGTTGCTGTCCTTGACCGCCTCGCGCAGACGCGGTTCGTAGTCGTCAAGCCAGGCCTGGGTGACCTTCGGGTCGGGCATCGGCACGGCCTTGGCGGCACTCTGCTCGTTACTGCCGAACGGCCACCACCACTTGCTGCCGCTATCGGTTTCGGCCTTGGCCACCGCCACGGGTTTGACTTCAGGTTTCACTTCCGGCTTGGCCACGGGCTTGCCGGCGCTGTCGTCGGAACCGAACGGCCAGTACCAGTGGCTGGCGCTTTCAGTCTTGGCGACAGGTGCCGTCGCGTCTTTCTGTGGAGTCTGTGCGCAACCGGTAATGGCGAAGCACAGGGCCAAAGCGAGGGTTTTATTGGATGACATTGGATATCCACAAAAATGAAGTCGAAAAAATCAGGCCACGTCGGCCCGCACAAACTGACGGTTTGAAACTGAAAAGGCTATCGGGTTCCAGCCCTGGGGACCGACAGCCGCTTTTACAGACAAGTGGCCAGAACCCGCACCAGCTTTTGCGCGCGCGGGTCCATCAAGACGTAGGGGCCCAGGGTATTTGTCACAAATCCGAAGGCTACATCGTGCTCCGGGTCGGCAAAGCCGATGGAGCCGCCGGCACCCGGATGACCAAACGCCCGCGGGCCAAGGCCGAAGGTGGCATTGGCAACGTCCGGTTGATCGAGCATGCAACCCAGGCCGAAACGGGTCCGGGTCAGTAAAGTCTTGTCCTCGCCGAGGCTGTGCTCACGAGTCAACTCATCGAGCATTTCGCTTTCCAGCAGGCTGCCGTCGAGCAGGCCGGCGTAGAAGCCGGCCAGGCTACGGGCATTGCCATGGCCATTGGCGGCCGGCTGCTGCATGCGTCGCCACTCGGGTTTGTTGGTGCTGGTCATGATCGACGGTGGGTTGGTGAACGCCCGGGTCGTCATGGCCGTTGGCTCACGCATGGTCACTTGCAGCAGGCGCTGGGCGGCGGCATCGCCGACATTGCCCTTGCCCCGCGCAATGTGGGCCACGCGATGGAACTCTTCGTCGGCCAGCCCCACATGGAAGTCCAGGCCCAACGGTTTGGCGACCCGCGCGACAATGGATTCCCCCGGTCCACGACCATCGGCACGGCGCAGCAATTCGCCGACCAGCCAGCCATAAGTGATCGCCGCGTACCCGTGGCCTTCGCCCGGCGTCCACCACGGCGTTTCGGCAGCCAGGGCGTCGACCATGGTTTGCCAGTCGTAGAGGGCTTCGGGGGCCAGCAACTCACGCAATGCCGGAAGGCCGGCTTGATGGCAGAGCAGTTGACGCAAGGTGACGGACGCTTTGCCGGCAGCGGCAAATTCGGGCCAGTAGCGCGCCACCGGCGCATCCAGTTGCAGCTTGCCTTCGGCCACCAGTTGCAGCGCGGTGACGGCGGTAAAGGTCTTGGTGCAGGAGAACAGGTTAGCGATGGTATCACTATGCCAGGCCTCGGCCCCGTCCTTGTCGGCGGTGCCTGCCCACAGATCGAGGACGGTTTCGCCACCAATCTGAATGCACAATGCTGCGCCACGCTCCTGGGGATCGTCGAACAGCGCCGCGAAAGCCTCTCGCACCGCTTCGAACTTAAGCTCGTAATGACCCTGAATCTGCACCCGCAACTCTCCGGATTAACGCTCTACAAAGTGGCGGGCATTGTTCCAGCCCTTGAGGGTTTTGGGAACAGGGGCGGGCTGGGCGGTTGTTTCGCCGCGGCCGAAAAATGTAGGAGCGCTGCGCGCTCCAACGGGGGCAAGCCCCCTCGCCACAGGGTTTCAGCTTTTAATGACCTTTGCCGGAATGCCCACCCGCGCCCTTCCCCGGCCCCTTGCCGGCCTCGGCCTTGCGACCGCCCTCCGCATCGTGGCTGGCTTTGTCGGCGTCAGCCGTAGCCTTCCCGGCCTCTTTGCCCAATTGTTCGACCGTCGCCAGGTTGCTCTTGCGCACGCTGTCGACAAAGCCCTGGAACGGCAGATCCGTGATGCCCACCAACCCGAAGTGACCGTTTTCACCGTCAAGCAAGCGCCCGGTGACCGGTTGATCGAGGTACTGGAACCAATGAACACCGACAATCGACGGCTCGCTCATTGCCTGCTTGAGGAAGTTGGTATACGCCGTACCACGGTCCTCCTCTTTCGCCAACGGCGTGACGCCGCCCCAGAACGGCCCACGATCAGTCGAACCGACATTGAACTCGGTGATCAGCACCGGTTTGTCGAGACTGCGCAACTTGGCGAAGTCGTAACCATCCTGGGGTTGCAGGGTGTACATGTTGAAGCTCAGCACGTCGCAATACTGGGCGCAGGACTCCACGGCTTCCGGCGTGCTGATGGCGAAACGGCCACCGAGCAGCAACTGGTTTGGTGCGTGCCACTTGAGTGAGTCGGAGATGGTCTTGAAGTAAGTGTCGGCGAAGACCTTCTGGAAGTATTTGAAGTCGGCTTCGATTTCCGGGTGCTCGGCGCTCGGCAGCGGTGGCACGAATCCCGGATCCTCCATCAGTTCCCAGGCGGGCAGATCAATGCCCCAGGCATTCGACAGGCCCGCCTGATTGCGGTACTTGTCCCGCAGTTGCTTGAGGAATGCACGTTTGGCCGGCACGTCGGTGGTCATTTTCAAGGTGCCGTAGGCCAGGGCATAACGGGCTTTCGGATCATCCCCGGGACCGGCCCAGGCCAGTTCGTTGTCGGCGTAGTAACCGATCAGCCACGGATCGTCACGATGGTCGCGGGCGGCAATCGCCACTGCACGCTCGGTGGCCATGGCAAAACGCGGGTCGAACGGGTCGGGCATGCCGCCCCACCAGTCGGTACCGGTGCTGATGCTGGCGTAGTCGCCGACGATCGACAGCGGCAAGGTGTATGGCACGCGATCGGCGTTGCCCAGTACCGGGGCGCTCCAGTTGCCGATGGTGTTGAAGCCCCAGGCCTGCAGGCGATCAAGGGTGTGGCTGGCCCAGCGTTGCTCGTCGAACAACGCTTTGCACGGTTCGACCGATGTTGGCTGTGCCGCTGTTGCTACCGTCGCTTCAGTCTTGGCGGCTTCGGCGACGCCGGACTCGGCGGTTGCAGGAGCGACGGGTTGCTCCGCAGCCTTGGTCGCTGTCGCTTCAACCGCATCCGCCTTGGCCGCAGCGGCGACGCCCGCTTTGGTTTCGCTGCCCAACGCGCAAGGATCGCCATACAGACGCTGCAGGTTGGCACCGTAGAAGTCGTACCAGCGCCCGGCATTGTAGCCGCGCCCTTGATCGGCACCATTGCCGCCACGATTGTCGCCTTCGCCGTAGTGGCTGGCCAGCACCTCGTCAGCCTTGGGCAGGGATTCGAACATCCACTCGCGACCGGCCACATAGGTCTGGTTGACATCCGGGGCCACGGTATTGACCCCAAGGGAATAGAACGGGTGGCCTTCAGGCGTCACCAGATACCATCGACCGTTGCGCTTCTCCGTGCGGAAAAAGCCGCTGGCCTTGAATGACGGGCCTTTGCTCAAACCACCGAACTTGTCCAGGGAAGACTTCTCGCGCTCAGCCAGCCAGGTTTTCAGTTGTTGCTGTTCCTTGGCGGCGGCGCTTTTGAGCTGCTCGTCGTTGCTGACTTTTTCCGGCCATTTGGCCCGGGTCGACTGGCCGTACGCATCCACCAACCCGCCATACACGGCCTGGCTGACCGACTCACTGTCCTGCACACCAAAGCGCTCCAGCAGGATGCTTTGCGCGGCTTTGGGCTGGTCCATCGACAACGTCACGGACACCACCTGGCTGCGATCCAGCTCACCGGCGCTGCTGGCCAGCAACACACGCTGGCCCTCAACGGTCATCGGCATCGGCGGGCCGGCCTTCATGCCCTGGCTCAACGGCGATGTTGCTTGCAGCGGCACCAACAGGGTTTGCGCAGGCCCGGCCGGCAGATCGACGCGACTGACCAGGGTCTTGCCGTCGTTGCTCTGGATGGTCACATACAGGGTCAGCGCCCAGTTCATCGCGCTCTGGATTCGCAGGCTCATGACGCCCGACTGCGACCAGTCCCAGGCACCGGTTTGCGGGGCCAGGCGCAACGTCGGCCGGGCGACCGGGTTGAAGGTCACCCGGCGCAGCACTTCGCCTTCAGGAGTTTGCTCGGCGTTGGATTGCGGCAGGCTGGCGTCCTGTGTCGCCACCTGGACCACGTCGGCGGGGCGCACGAAGTTGAACAGCGTCTGCTGGCTGGCAGGTGCGGCCAACAGCGGTGTTGCGAACAACAGGGCAAATACGGCAGGCAACGAACGGCAAATCATGAGAACGAAATTCTCCCTAACGACCTTCAATGGGCCAGTGAAAAAGCGGTGGCAGAGAGATAGACAACGCGGTGGGCAAAACTGCCCACCGGTGCTTCAGGAAATTTCTCGACGGAACGGCGGCAACGCGTTGAGGATGGCTTTGCCATAGCGCTGGGTCACCAGGCGCCGGTCGAGCAAGGTGATGGTGCCGCGGTCTTCTTCGGTGCGCAGCAAGCGACCGCAGGCCTGGACCAGTTTCAGCGAGGCGTCCGGTACGGAGATTTCCATGAATGGATTGCCGCCCCGGGCTTCGATCCATTCCGACAGCGCCGCTTCGACGGGATCATCGGGTACCGAGAATGGAATCTTGGCAATGACCACGTGCTCGCAATAGGCACCGGGCAAGTCGACCCCTTCGGCGAAGCTCGCCAGGCCGAACAGCACGCTGGAATCCCCGCCATCGACCCGCGCCTTGTGCTTGTTCAGGGTCTCCTGTTTCGACAGGTTGCCCTGAATGAACACTTGCTTGCGCCAGTCGCGGTCCAGGCCATCGAACACGTCCTGCATCTGTTTGCGCGAGGAAAACAGCACCAACGTGCCCCGCGAGCCCTCGACCAGTTCCGGCAGGTCACGAATGATCGCCGCGGTATGTGCCGCTGCATCACGGGGATCGGCGTTCAGGTTCGGCACCCGCAGCACACCGGCGTCGGCATGATGGAACGGGCTTGGCACCACCGCCGTCACGGCTTTTTTCGGCAGTCCGGCACGCATGCGGAAGCGGTCGAAGGTACCGAGGGCAGTCAAGGTCGCCGACGTCACCAGGCAGCCATACGCCACGTTCCACAGATTACGGCGAAGCATTTCCGCCGCGAGGATGGGACTGGCGTTGACCTCGATGTCGAACAGCGATCCGCTTTCGGCCAGGGTCAGCCAGCGGGCCATGGGTGGGTTGTCTTCCGGGTCTTCGACGGTGAAGGCGGTCCACAGCTCCCAGTTACCGGAAGAACGCGACAACAGGCTGCCGAACAGCGGGTACCACTCTTCAGCCTGGTTGCTGGCGATGCCAATGTTGACCTCGCCGTCCATGCCTTCCTTGAGCAGCTCGGTCAGGCGGGTGAACAAGTCGGTCAGCCGTGCGAAGCCTTTCTTCAGTTCGATGCCCATTTCACGCATGTGCTCGGGAATCACCCCGCCGACAAATCGGTGACGCGGGCGCTCGCGGCCTTCGACGTCTTCGCCGGGTTTGAAATCGGCGATCTGCTCGCACGCGGTGAACATGAACTGCTGCTGGGTCTTGATCTCCCGCGCCAGCTCCGGCACCTGCTCGATCAACTTGCCCAGGTCGCCCGGCAACGGGTGCTGGGCGAGCAATTTGGTGAGGTTCTTGGCGGTGGTTTCCAGCCAGTCGGCGGTGGAGCGCAGGCGCGTGTAATGGGCGAAGTGGCCGATGGCCTTGTCCGGCAGGTGATGGCCTTCGTCGAACACGTAGATGGTGTCGCGCGGGTCCGGCAGTACGGCGCCGCCCCCCAGGGCCAGGTCAGCCAGGACCATGTCGTGGTTGGTGACGATCACGTCGACTTTGCCCATGCCTTCGCGGGCCTTGTAGAAAGCGCACTGGCCGAAGTTCGGGCAATGACGGTTGGTGCACTGGCTGTGATCGGTGGTCAGGCGCGCCCAGTCGGCGTCTTCCAGGGCGGTGGACCAACTGTCGCGGTCGCCGTCCCACTTATTGCCGGCGAGCTTCTCGATCATGCTGGTGAACAGCTTCTGGCTGGCCTCGTCGACCTCGATCTTGAAGCCTTCTTCTTCGAACAGTTGCGCAGTGGCCGTCTGCGCGTGGCCTTCCTGGAGCAACATGTCGAGTTTGGACAGGCACATGTAGCGCCCGCGCCCCTTGGCCAGGGCGAAGCTGAAGTTCAGCCCGCTGTTGCGCATCAGGTCGGGCAAGTCCTTGTAGACGATCTGCTCCTGCAGGGCCACGGTGGCCGTGGCGATCACCAGGCGCTTGCCGGCGGCCTTGGCCGTGGGAATCGCCGCCAGGCTGTAGGCCACGGTCTTGCCGGTACCGGTACCGGCTTCCACCGCGACAATCGCGGGGTCGCCACTGCGCCGGCCTTCGTCGTCGGTGTCGATGTCACCCAGGACCTTGGCGATTTCGGCGATCATCAGGCGTTGGCCGTAGCGCGGCTTGAGGCTCTTGGCTTCGAGAAAACGCGAGTAGGCGCCCTGGATCGTGGTTTTGAGTTCGGTGCTGATCATGGATTGTCGGGCGCAAAAAACGCTGGATAAATTTTCAGTGGTTCGGATCGACGGCTATCATACCCCGCTAATGAATCCTGCGCAGAACGGAGTACCCGAATGACACCTTTTAGCCTCATATATAGCCTGCATGTACTGGCGGCCCTGGTCTGGGTCGGCGGCATGTTTTTCGCCTGGATGGTCCTGCGCCCCGCCGCGATCACGGCACTTGAAGGCCCGGCCCGGCTGAAGTTGTGGGTAGAAGTGTTTCAAGGTTTTTTCCGCTGGGTCTGGGTGGCGGTGGTGCTGTTGCCGGTCACTGGCGTAGGCATGCTGCATATGCACTTCAACGGCTTTGAAGCCGCACCGCGCTATGTGCAAGTGATGATGGGCCTGTATGTGGTGATGACCGCGCTGTTTATCCGCATTCAGGCGCTGATGCTGCCGGAGCTGCGCACCGCCGTGGCCGGACAGGATTGGCCGGCGGGTGCTGCGATACTGGGGCGGATTCGCCGGTTGGTGGGGATCAATCTGTTGGTGGGGTTGGCGGTGGTGGCGATTGCGGCGGCTCGGCCGATGTTTTGAAGTACCTGTGGCCGGAGTTGCTGTTGTGGCGAGGGAACTTGCTCCCGCTGGGTCGCGAAGCGACCCAGATTCGGTATCCGCAATTTCTCTGAAGGTATGCGGTGCCCGGTTTGCGACGGCTTCGCCGCCGAACGGGGGCAAGCCCCCTCGCCACAGGGTTCTCGGCGTTTCTTACAACCGCTGGACCGTCACCGAACCCGCGGCGCCTTCAGACCCCGGCTGCCCGTCGGCGCCAGGTTTACCGCTCTTGCCGCCATCGGCCTTGTAGACCAGGCAGCCCTTGGCCTTGCCGCCCGCCCCCGGCTTGCCGCCCGGGCCGGCCAGGCCACCGGCGCCGCCAGCCACCTGCACCTTGATCCGGTCTGCCGGAAAGTCGTGCGGCACTGCCAACTTGACCAACGCACCCGGCGCGCCGGGTTGACCATTGCTGCCATCACTGCCATCGGCACCGCGACCGGCCTGGCCCCAGGTGCAGCCAGGGTCCTGACCGTTGGCGCCATCCAGGCCGACAAATCCCGGTGCGCCTGCGCCGCCTCGTGCGTCCACCAACAACTGCGGTGCATTCAGTGTCTTGATCTGCAAATCAAGATTGCGCCCGGAGCGGGCGGCCTTCTGATAGGTTCCGGGCGCGCCACGCGCGGTGATCTGGCTGCCTTCGGACAAATCAGCGCGACGGACCTTCAGCGCCAGCGCCTGCTCTCCCGGCACAATGGCGATGCGCGCTTCACGTCCCAGATGCAACTCACCCACGGTGACTTCGGTGACGTTCGAAGGAATCAGCAAAGTGCCGTAATCGGCCACTTCCAGGCGTTCCAGTTGCAGGGTGCTGGCGGTGTTGGGCAAGCGCATCAGCGAGTTGGGTTCGACACTCACCACCTGTGCGCTGGCCAATGGACTGATGAGTGCGGCGAGCAGACAGAGTTTACGCATGGGAAGCCTTCGAAGCGCTGGGGGCTGGAATGGTTTGCAGGTGGAATACACCGAAAATGACGATCCTCAGGCGGTCAAGCCAGGGATGGGCCCGACCTCGCAGGCTGCGATAACACAACAGTGCTTCCAGAAGATGGATGAACCCCAACAGGCCGCCGGCCAGATTGACCAACAGGTGCAGCGGAAAGACAAATGGCGTGAGCTGATTGACCAGCACCACCAACCAGAACAGCAGGGTCAATAACCGCCCCAGCCCCCATAAGACCTTCATACGCTCCCCCGATGAGAATTATTGTTTGGGCGCACAGTAACGGCTTCCGCGCGGGATAAGCCAGAGGGCAATGGAAAAATCTTCATGAAGGCCGCCGAACGGCCGTCGCAGCGCTCACAACTGTCGCTCGACGGCTCTATCTCTTGGCTCAGCGGTTTATATGCAGCTCTACGCGACGGTTTTTCGCACGTCCTTCTTCCGTTTCATTGTCGGCAATCGGCTGACTTTCGCCCCTGCCTTCGCTGGTGACTTTGTTCGGCGCCACACCTTGGCTGATCAGGTATTCCGCCACGCTGCTGGCGCGTCGCTCCGACAAGGCCTGGTTATAGGCATCCGACCCCACGCTGTCGGTATGGCCGACCACCTTGATGCTGACCACATCGGCATCCTCGAACTTGCTCATCAACGCATCCAGTTGACTCTTGGCCGTCGGGGTCAGGTCGGATTGATTGAAGACAAACAGTACATCGCTCAGCGTAATGACTTCGGTTTGCGCAGGCTCGGTCTGGACCCTGTCCGGGTACTGTGGCACCGGGCAACCGTGATGGTCGACCGAGGTATTGGCGGGAGTATCAGCGCAACGGTCGCGTCGGTCGAAAACGCCGTCGCCGTCTTCGTCGCCATCCTGGGCATAGCAGATCAAACCGCCGGACAAGATACCCAGCGCCGCCCCACCCGCGGCCCAGGCGCCACTCTCGATTGCGCCCAGGCCACCGCCGACCAGGCCGCCGATGAGGCTGCAGATTGGCCAGGTGCGTTGATTGAGGGGGGCAGTGCCATCGCTGTGGGTCGCGCAGCCGGTCAAGAGACTGCCAAGTAGCAGAACCGGCAAGACGGTCCTTGTGAGAACGATCATATTGAAAGCTCCTGTGTCACCGGCCCATACCGGTTACACAGGAGTAAAGACCCGCATCCGCGACTGCACAAGGCGCGGATGCGAGGGGGGTTAACGCTGGATTTTGATTTCCGTACGACGGTTCTGTGCGCGACCGTCAGCGGTTTTGTTGTCCGCAACCGGCTGGCTTTCACCGGCACCGACCACCGACACGAAGCTGCTGCGAGGTACGCCTTGCTCGATGAGGTATTCAACCACCGAGTGAGCACGTTTATCCGACAGTTTCTGGTTGTAGGCGTCGCTGCCCACGCTGTCGGTATGACCGGTTACGGTCAGTTGAGCAGTCGGGGCTTCGGCTTTCAGGCGAGTGGCAATCTTGTCGAGGACCTGTTTATCGGACGAGGTAAGCGTGGCTTTATCAAACTGGAAGTGAACATCGCGAATGACGATGGTTTCTTCCTTGACCACAACCGCCTCTTCGACCACAGGCGCTGGTGGTGGGCAACCGTTGGCATCGACATGAACGCCTTTAGGCGTGCCCGGGCACTTGTCGCGACTATCCGGCACACCGTCGCCGTCTTCGTCGCCATCGCCGTGCACCCAGCAATAAGCCGCTGCCGTACCGCCGACGAGCAGAGCACCATACCCTGCCCATGCCGAGCTTTCGGTCGCACCGAGGCCCGCACCCACGACACCACCAACCGCCGCACAGGTCGGCCAGTCGGTTTTCTGCAAACCTGCGCAACCAGTCAACACACTGGTTAGCAGAACCAAGGGTAATGCTGTCCGAACTATGCTCATCTAGTTTTCTCCTGAAGGATCGGCTTAGAACCGATTCAGGTAGTAAAGACCCGAGTATTAAACTCCGCCAGCAATAGGCCATGCTGTTTATTCAGGCATTAACGGCAGCTTGGCGCTTTTGTCGCCAAGCCGCTCTAGGCCCGAACGTCCGGGCAGGCTAGTCTTGGCAGATCTGAATGAGGATCTTCGATGATTGCAGGTATTTCTACACGCACGCCGCAGCAGGCACTGGCCGCGTTACTTGACCGATATGCCCCCGCGCGCCTGTTGTTGATTGGCGCCAGCGAGTTCCCGGCACTGGAAGCATTCAAACTCGCGCACCCGGACAGTTGCGTTGCTTTCGCGGCCCCTGGCCCATTGCCCGACGAGTTGGCGGCCCGCCGATTCGACCTGGCCCTGGTGGTCGATTGCCTGGAGCATTTGCCCAAGCGCGACGGCCTGAACCTGTTGGGCGGCATCCGCAACCTCAACGCCAGTCGCATCGCCGTGCTGGCGGATCTGCCGGCCTGTGGCTGGAAGGAAACGGACTTTTTCTCCCTGGCCCTGCAAGCCAGCGAACGCTTTCAGCGGGACGAACAGGTCTTGACCCTGTTTACCTACGATCTGCTTGAATACAAACAAGTCCCTGACTGGCTTAATTCGCGCTTCTGGGCCAATCCGGAAAACTTCGGGAAATACTGGTGGTAATGTAATGATCGCGGAGCTCCCAGGCACCCGCGAAGTTATGGCGATTTAGTCTTCGTCCGTGAGAAATCAGTGCTCGCCATTAATCTTTCGTGAACATACGCCTCAAATTGTTCGGCTGGCAGTGGCGGGGAAAACAGGAAGCCCTGGAAGGTCTGGCAGCCATGCTTGACCAGAAAGGTGCGCTGAGCTTCTGTCTCCACACCTTCTGCAATCACCGAAAGCCCCAATATCTGGCTCAGGCTCACAATCGCGCAGGCGATGGCGGCGTCGTTGGAATCAACCAGCACATCTCTGATGAAGGACTGGTCGATCTTGAGTTGATCCAGCGGAAGGCTCTTCAGGTATGACAGTGACGAGTAGCCGGTTCCGAAATCATCCAGCGAAAGGCCTATGCCGATCTCTTTCAACTCAATCATTTTGGCGACAGTACTTTCCATATCCTCTATCAGCAGGCCTTCGGTCAGTTCCAGTTTCAATTTCTTCGGATCGGCCCCCGTGTATCTCAGTACTTGCAGTACCTCCTCGACGAAGTCCGGATGGTGAAACTGGCGGGCGCTGACATTCACAGCCATACCCAGTCGGGCGGTTTCCGAATGCCTTGCCCAGGCAACCAGCTGAGTGCAGGCCGCCTGCAGCGCCCAACGACCTAACGGCAGAATCAACCCCGTTTCCTCTGCCAATGGAATGAACTCGCCTGGAAACACGACTCCGCGCTCAGGATTCTGCCATCTCATCAGTGCCTCTGCGCCAATGATACGGCCCTCACTGTTCACCTGCGGCTGGTAATGAAGAAGGAATTCGTTGTCCTGCAAGCCTTGGCGCAAATCGACTTCCAGTCTGGCGCGTGCCGTGGCAACCGCCTGCATTTCCGGATCGAAGAAGCGCATGGTATTGCGACCCGCCGCCTTGGCGCGATACATCGCTAGGTCAGCGCGCTTCATAATATCGTCCACTGTGCTCAGCTGCCCCTGGAACAGCGCAATGCCGAGGCTGGGGGTGCTGTGGTGCTCATATCCATCCAACTGGTAGGAAATGTTCAGAGAGTTGAGAATCTTTTCGCCAATAACCTTGGCCTGGATAGCGGCTTCTCGAGGATTCTCATTAAGGCTATCCATCAGGACGACGAATTCGTCTCCGCCCAGACGAGCCACGGTGTCGCTCTCGCGTATGCAGCCGCAAAGGCGCAGAGCAACTTGCTGCAGCAACATGTCGCCTCTGTCATGCCCCAGCGTGTCGTTCAGTGCCTTGAAGTTATCCAGGTCAATGAGAATTATCGCGCTCGTATGCAGGCTACGGGAGCTGCCCGCCAGCAGATGCTGTAACCGGTCCAACATGAGCCGCCTGTTGGCCAGCCCGGTCAACTGATCGTAGAAGGCCAGACGCTGGACCTCTTGCTCAGCGGTCTTACGGTGGGTGATGTCAGTATTGATCGACAGAACGGATTGCGGCTGGCCATCATCGTCTCGCACCAGGGTTCGATGACTTTCGAGCGTGATGGTGCAGCCATCCCGGCGTCGAAGTGTAACTTCGTCCGCCCAGTCACCCGTTTCTATCAAGCTGTTAGTGGCCACATTGAAAGCGGCGCTACCCTGGTAGATCAACTCCTGTGCCGATTTGCCGAGAGCCTCTTCCTTTGACAGACCGTAGAGACGCTCGGCACTTTTGTTCCAGTACAGGATGCGGTTATCCATCCCGTGAACGACAATGGCGTCCTGGGCCTTGTCCAGCAGCGATGCTTGCTGGCGGGCCTGCTTCTCGCTTTCGCGCAGCACTGCCAGATAACCTTCCCTTTCAGCTGCTTGCGACTCCATTTCGCGCCTGATCTTGCCCCCATAGATCATGGCCGCACTGACCATCAGCAGCACGAACACCATGATCGCGTATTCGACCCGGCGCAGTTCTTCGACCGACTCAAGCTCCTCCTCCAGGAGCTTGCTTTGAATCAGGCCAACGCGATCCCGCACGGTACTGAGTGAGGCGAGCAACAGGGCATACTTCCTGTCCATCGTTGCCATGCGTTTGCCGGCATTATCCGACTGCCCCTCCCTGAAGTAGGAAAAGATCAGCAAGGCCTCGTTCACCATTTCGACCATCGCGGCATCAACTGCACCCACCTCATCCTTCAATGCAAGGGTAAAGGCTTGTATATCTGCACTGTGTTCAGCCTCATGGGCGATCCGTTCTTCCAACTGTTTTTTGGCCATTGCCAAATGCTCGTTGAAGGCGCGCAAAGCTTCATTCATGTTCCGCGATTCGGCTTCAACATGATGTGTATCGAACACATTATTGCCCGGCGCATTGACTGTGGAAGCCAGGCTGCCCAGCGTTGAATAGCTCGACAGCTGTTGGACCCACGACTGGTTTGCCTTTATGGAGCGGTGATAGGTATCGACGATCAGGTGATTCAATAGCACGCTCAGCACAACAACCAGCACGTCGAATCCCGCAAGAAAGAAGTACATGCGGTGCCATTTGGTCGAGCGCGGCTTATTTGAACGGCTGGGTATGGCTTGCTTTGCGGCGCCTTTATTCCTGAAAAAATCCATTTCACAATCTCCAAACATAATCCTTCTAAATTGACCAATAGAAGCGGTATTCGGAAACCAGAGGCTATACGTCTTAAGTGTCACGCCAACCAACTATTCGACACTAAGCAATGCATTTGGCGATGCTAAATTTCATGGTGAAATTTTTTACTCTCGCAAGTGCCCAGCCGCACCGTAGCGAAAGTCGATTCGATCCTGAGTGATCCCGACAGATCCAGTCCAAACCCTGCGCCTGCAGGTGCAGGGTTTGCTGCATGTCTTCCCGAGTGTCGTTGCGGATTTGCGCCCCTGAACTGGATGCTTCACGCAGAATAGTCGGGTGACATAGGGCACGTTGCGGGTCATTTCCGCGCAGCCTGCCGGACTGCCTGATCCGTTTCGACAGCAATTCAAGCATAGCCACTAATTTGCAATTATTCTGTTCGCCAACCGCTCCAGGTCGGTAGCAGCCCTTGATGGTCGGCAGCTTTCGGCCATGAACTGTCGTTCGCTGGCACCCACTTTTTGATAGAGGGCTGGCTGGCCTCCAAAAAGCGGACGCCCCCGCGCTCCGCGACGACTGCCTGATCGTTTCATTTAAAGCGGCAAGCCCGCGCCTTGACGCTGACCGTCATAGACTAATCTCCACCTCTGACGAACGCTCAAATGAAGGGTTGCCATGGGATTGCAATGAGGCAGATTGGCAGTCGCTCACTTGCCCCACGCGTAAAAAACACGTGAAAAAAATTAGATTAGGTAAGTAATTGATTTATTAAAGATAAAATACATATAACTGTTAACAAGGCTCCGGAATAACATGAGTACATCCATTTGCCCTTGCGGCAGCGGCACCCTGCTTGACGCCTGCTGCGGTCACTACCATGCCGGACATCCGGCGCCGTGCGCCGAAGCCTTGATGCGCTCGCGCTACAGCGCCTACGTGTTGGGGTTGGTCGACTATCTGGTGGCCACCACCCTGCCCGCCCAACAGGCCGGCCTGGACCGTCAATCGATCAGTGACTGGAGCGCGCAAAGTACGTGGCTGGGGCTTGAAGTGGAAAGCTCCGAAGTGCTGGGTGGCCAGCCTGAACACGCTTTCGTGACCTTCACCGCGCGGTGGCACGATAGCAGTGGCGAGCACAGTCATCGAGAGCGCTCATCGTTCGTACAGAACACCGGGCGCTGGTATTTCATCGACCCGACCGTGCAACTCAAACTCGGGCGCAATGACCCCTGCCCGTGTGCCAGTGGACAGAAGTTCAAGAAGTGTTGTGCGGGTTACTTCAGCAGCTAATACATGGAATGACCGTCCACCACGCAGGCGCTGTCGAAGGCTGCGATCCTTTGGGTCTAGACTGGAACTCAAGGGGGAAACACCTCGATGATCATCCGCCGCTACGCACGCTGTCTGCTTACCGTATTCCTGACACTGGGACTTGGCGGCTGTGCGTCGTGGTTCGACGACGACTTGCCGGACCCCGAGGTCCATCTAGTGAAGGTCGAGGTGATCAGCGCCAAACTGCTGGAACAGAAATTCCTCCTGCATTTTCGCATCGACAACCCCAACGACAGCGACCTGACGGTGCGCAGTCTGGAGTACCGCGTTCACCTGGGTGACATACTGCTGGCCGACGGCGAGTACGAACACTGGTTCACCATCAGCCCCAGGCACAGTGCCTACTTCAAGGTGCCGATCCGCACCAACCTGTGGTCCAAGGTCCGGGATCTGGCCAAACTGCTGAAAAAATCCGACCAACCCATTCCCTATCGTCTGGAAGGTGAACTGGAAACCGGTATATTCATCGCCCACTACGTGCACCTGGCGCGCAATGGCGTGATAATCGCCGCCGATTTAATTCCGGAGCAACACCGATGACCCAGCAACCCCATGTCCACGGCCCTGACTGCAACCACGATCATGACCATCACCACCATGATCACGACCACGGCCATGTCCACGGTCCGAACTGCGGCCACGCTCACCAGGAACCGGTGCGCAATGCCCTGAAAGACGTCGGCCGCAACGATCCGTGCCCATGCGGCAACGGCAAGAAATTCAAGAAGTGCCACGGCGCTTGATGGTTCGGGCGAAGACTTGCTTCGCCTGTTGAATCGCCATCCTCTCCTGGGGGAGCAAGCTCGCTCCCACAGGGGCTTAGTCGGCTGACAGGATCTGCGCGCTGCTTACAACCGTCGCATACTCGCCGTGCAGATTCCCCAGCGACATCGCATGCACCACTTCGGCGCTATGGGCATGGCCGAAAAAATCAGCCTTGTCGAAGGTAAAGCACGCATCCTCGGCCACCCAGGTATCAAACCCCAGGTTGCCCGCGGTGCGCGCCGTGGACTCCACCGAGTTGTGGGTCGCGACGCCCACGATGATCAACTGCCCGATCCCCGCCTCGCGCAACTGCGTCTCCAGCCCCGTCGAACAAAACGCATCCGGCACCTGCTTCTGGATCAAGCGTTCACCGGCCATTGGCGCGAACCGCTCCTGAAACTCCACTCCCGGCTGCTGCGGCCAGAACACCGAGTCCTCCGAGCGGGACAGGTGCTGCACATGAATCACTGGCCGAGCGGCGCGCCGCCAATGACCGAGCAATTCCAGCATGCGCTCTTCGGCCTGAGGATTATTCCTGCGGCCAAGCCTGGGGTGAAGGATGCCTTTTTGTTGATCGATGATGATCAGTGCCGCGTTTGCCTTGAGCTCCATGCCGGTTTTTCTCCAGGATTGTTGACCGTGTCGCACTTCAACATCACCGGTTACGGCTGACAAGCCACCCTTGAGAGTCAAAAGATCGCAGCCTTCGGCAGCGCCTACTGAGATACGCCGATCTTTGACAAATCCTGAAATAACCTCTTACCCCGCTTGCGCGGCCATCGCCTGCTCACTAACGTAGCGCCTTTATTGCGCCCCACCGCCTCTACCCCCCGCAGGAGCTTTGCCATGGCCTCGCCAGCCCTTACTCATTTTCTACCCCGGTTCGGCGTTGCCGCAGCAGTGGCGGGCGTCTTGAGCCTGACCGGTTGTCAGAACTTCAATGCCCAGGACACCCTCCCGCCGACCTCCGGCGTGCAACCGCTCAAGGGCCTGGCACAGAACGTTTCGGTGCGCCGCAATGCCATGGGCATGCCGCTGATCGAAAGCAACAGCTTCCACGACGCGCTGTTCACCCTCGGTTACGTGCATGCCAGCGACCGCATCACGCAGATGGTCACCCTGCGCCTGCTGGCCCAGGGCCGATTGGCCGAGATGCACGGTGCGGACCTGCTGGATGCCGACCGTTACATGCGGGCGGTCAACCTGAAGAAAAATGCCGGCGAGTTGTACAAGGCCTCTTCGCCGCGCCTCAAGCGTTTCTTCGAAGTCTACGCGCGGGGCGTCAACGCCTACCTGTTCCGCTACCGCGACAAACTGCCGGCGGACCTCGCGGCCACCGGCTACCAGCCGGAATACTGGCAGCCGGAAGATTCGGCGCTGATTTTCTGCCTGTTGAACTTCAGCCAGTCGACCAACCTGCCGGAAGAGATTTCCTCGCTGGTACTGGCCCAGACCGTCACCACCGACAAACTGGCGTGGCTGACGCCGTCCGCCCCCGATGAAAAACTGCCGGTCGCCGAGAGCGAAAAACTCCAGGGCCTCAAGCTCAACGGGCAAGTACCGGGCCTGGCCGAACTCAGCAAAGCCACGGGACAACTGTCGGACCTCAACCTGCTGGGCGCCACCTCGTCGAACAACTGGGCCATCGCCGCGCAACGCAGCCGCAGCGGCAAGAGCCTGTTGGCCAGTGACAGTCACGGCCCGCTGGGCGTGCCTTCATTGTTCAGTTACGTGCAGATTCGCGCGCCGAAGTATCAGGCGTCCGGCGTGACCATCGCGGGCCTGCCGATGGTGCTCGGTGGTTTCAACGGTAAAGTGGCGTGGAGCATGGCGTCCGTGATGGGCGACAACCAGGACCTGTTCCTGGAGAAGATCAAGCGCCAGGGCAACGGGCTTACCTACGAAAACGCCGGGAAGTGGCAGCCGGCGATCGTGCGCAACGAAACCTATTTCGTCAAAGGCCAGCGGCCGATTCGCGAAGCGGTGTACGAAACCCGCCATGGCCCGCTGCTCAACAGCGCCCAGGGCACCACGCTAGCCAATGGTTTCGGCCTGGCCCTGCAGATGCCGAACTTCACCGATGACAAGACCCTGGACGCGTTCTTCGACCTGTCCCGCGCCCAGAGCGCCGAGAGAGCTTCGGATGCCAGCCGCGAAATCCGCGCCATCGCACTGAACCTGGTGTTTGCCGATGCCAGCCACATCGGTTGGCAGGTCACCGGCCGCTATCCGAACCGCCGCGAAGGCGAAGGCCTGCTGCCCTCGCCGGGTTGGGAAGGTCGCTACGACTGGGACGGTTATGCCGACCCGATGTTGCACCCGTACGACCAGGACCCGGCTCAAGGCTGGCTCGGCACCGCCAATCAGCGAGTCATTCCCCATGGCTACGGCATGCAGTTGTCCAATTCCTGGGCCGCACCGGAGCGCGGCGAGCGTCTGGCCGAACTGGCCGGCGCAGGCAAACACGACAGCCGCAGCCTGATCGCCATGCAGTACGACCAGACCACGACCTTCGCTGCCAAGCTGAAGAAAATGTTCGAAGCGCCGGGCATGGCCCAGCCACTCAAACAAGCCATCGACGCCTTGCCGGCGGCCGATCGCGCCAAGGCACACGAAGCTTACAGCCGCTTGATGGCATTCGATGGCAAGCTCAGCCCGACCTCCACCGATGCGGCCATCTACGAACTGTTCCTGCAGGAAAGCACCCGGCAGATCTTCCTCGATGAACTGGGCCCGGAAAGCAGCCCGGCGTGGAAGGCCTTTGTCGCCGACGGCAAGTTGTCCTACGCGGCCCAGGCCGATCACTTGCTCGGGCGTGAGGACAGCCCGTTCTGGGATGACGTGCGCACCGCGCAGAAAGAAGACAAACCGGCCATCCTCGCGCGCAGCCTCGCTGCAGCGATCAGCGCAGGCGACAGTCAATTGGGCGGTGATCACAAGGCCTGGCAGTGGGGCAAACTGCACCGCTATGAGTGGAAGAACAGCAGCGGCCAGACAGTACGCGGTCCGCTGCCGGCCGGTGGCGACCACACCACCCTCAACACCGCCGCGTTCGCCTGGGGCCAGGACTTCAACACCACGCTGGCGCCCGCCATGCGCTTTATCGTCGACTTCGGCCAGTCCGAACCGCTGATGGCGCAGAACGGCACCGGTCAGTCCGGCAACCCGGCCAGTGCGAACTACCTCAACAGCATCGAACCCTGGCTCAAGGGCCAGTACATGAGCCTGCCGATGCAGCCGCAGAACTTCGACAACGCCTATGGCAAGTCGCGGTTGACGCTGACGCCAGGAAAATAACCAGTCCCCCTGCCTGTGGGAGCGAGCCTGCTCGCGAAAGCGGTCTGACATTCAAAATGAATGTTGATTGTTGAATCGCCATCGCGAGCCTGCTCGCTCCTACAGGGGCTGTTATTGGTCCCCCTAAATCAAATAGAACTTCTCGCCCCGCGCCAACCTCATAGCTAACAAGTCTCTCCACTCTGGCAACGCCATGGACCTTGTTATCTCGCGTCCCGAAGGTTTGTACTGCCCCGCCGGCGACTTCTATATCGATCCGTGGCGACCGGTCGAACGCGCCGTGATCACCCACGCCCACGGTGACCATGCCCGCGCCGGCAATCAGCACTACCTGGCAGCAGCGCCCGGCGAGGCCATTCTGCGCGTGCGACTGGGCCAGGACATCAATCTGCAAACCCTGCGCTATGGCGAACGCCTGCTGCATCACGGCGTATTCCTCAGTTTCCATCCCGCCGGCCACGTACTCGGCTCGGCGCAGGTACGACTGGAATACGGTGGAGAAGTCTGGGTGGCTTCCGGGGACTACAAGACCGAGCCCGATGGCACTTGTGCAGCGTTTGAACCCGTACGCTGCGACACCTTCATCACAGATTCGACCTTTGGCCTGCCGATCTACCGCTGGCAACCCCAGGTGCAAGTCTTTGCCGAGATCAATCAATGGTGGCAAGCCAACGCGGCGGTCGAAAAAACCAGCGTGCTGTTCTGTCATTCCCTCGGCAAGGCCCAACGCATTCTCCATGGCATCGACGCACGACTGGGCCCCATTCTCGTGCATGGCGCCGTGGAACCCATCAACCGGATCTACCGCGAAGCGGGAGTTCATTTGCCGGCCACGATTGATGCCGCCGACATCAAAAAGAGCGACCCGATGATGCGCAAGGCGCTGGTGCTCGCACCGCCTTCGGCGGCGAACAGCAGCTGGATGCGTCGCTTTGTCGATTACAGCGATGGTTTAGCCAGTGGCTGGATGCGTTTGCGCGGAACACGTCGGCGGTTCGGTGTAGACCGAGGTTTCGTCCTGTCCGACCACGCCGACTGGCCAGGTTTGCTGTGGGCCATCGAACAGACCGGCGCCGAACGGCTCATGGCGACCCACGGATCGAGCGGCGCACTGGTACGTTATCTGCGCGAACAGAGGCTTGATGCCATGGCGTTCGATACTCGATACGGTGAAGACGAAGAAGAGAACCCTGCCCCCGCCGAGGCCGAACTGGCCGCGGTGCTGCCATGAAGGCATTCGCTGAGCTGTATGCCAGGCTCGACGCCTCGACATCGAACAACGCCAAACTGGCGGCGATGCAAAACTACTTCGCCCAGGCCGCACCGGAAGATGCCGCATGGGCAGTGTACTTTCTGTCGGGAGGACGTCCCCGGCAATTGGTACCCGTGCGGGTACTGCGCGAACTGGCGGTGGCGTTTTCCGGTTTGCCGCAATGGCTGTTCGAAGAGAGTTACCAGGCCGTCGGTGACCTCGCGGAAACCATTTCGTTGGTCTTGCCGCAAGTGCCGTACCGTTCAACCGACGGGCTGGCCACGTGGGTCGAGGACAAGCTGCTGCCATTGCGCGACGAAACACCGCAATCCCTCGCGCAAAGGTTACCGGAGCTGTGGGCGCAACTGGACCGGGTGAGCCTGATGGTCTGCATCAAACTGATCACTGGCAGCTTTCGCGTCGGGGTGTCCAAATTACTGGTCACCCGCGCCCTGGCAGCCATGGCCGGTCTGGACAGCAAACGCGTGGCGCAGCGGCTGGTGGGTTACACCGATCAGGCCCACCGCCCCAGCGCCGCCAGCTACCTGAAACTGATCGCCGCCGAATCCCCGGATGAACATGCCCAGCGTGGCGGCCAGCCCTACCCGTTTTTTCTCGCCCATGCCTTGTCGTCGCCCGTGGAACAATTCGAAGCGCTGCTCGGCCCTGCCCGACACTGGCAGGCGGAATGGAAATGGGATGGCATCCGCGCCCAGGTGATCAAGCGCGGCGGGCGACTGTGGATCTGGTCGCGGGGTGAAGAGTTGGTCACCGAACGCTTCCCTGAACTGGACAGTTTGATTCTGGGCCTTCCCGACGGGACAGTGATCGACGGCGAGATCGTCGCCTGGAAGTCTGCGCCAACCGGCGCCGAAAAGGCTTTTGAACCCGCAGTGCAACCTTTCGCCCTCCTGCAGCAACGAATCGGTCGCAAGAACCTGGACCGGAAAATCCTCGATGAAGTGCCGGTGGTGCTGTTCGCCTTCGATTTGCTCGAATGGCAGGGAGAAGACTGGCGCAACCGGAGTCAGGCCGAGCGTCGTGCACAACTGGAACGGGTGGCCGGTGACTGCGCCAACCCGCGGTTGCGCCTCTCGCCATTGTTGACCGGCGACACCTGGCTCGATTTCGCCCGCCAGCGCGAGGCATCCCGCGTCCTCGGTGTCGAAGGCCTGATGCTCAAGGCGCGCGATGCCCTGTACGGCGTCGGCCGGACCAGGGACATGGGCGTGTGGTGGAAATGGAAAGTCGACCCGTTCAGCGTTGACGCCGTGCTGATCTATGCGCAACAGGGGCAAGGACGCCGGGCCAGCCTCTACAGCGATTATACGTTCGCCGTCTGGGACGGCCCGCCAGAGGCCAGTGAACGCACCCTGGTGCCGTTTGCCAAAGCTTACTCAGGGCTCAGCGATGACGAAATCCGCCAGGTCGACAACATCGTGCGCAAGACCACAGTGGAAAAATTCGGCCCCGTGAGCAGCGTCCAGCCAAGCCTGGTGTTTGAATTGGGCTTTGAGGGAATCGCCCTCTCCCGTCGTCACAAGAGTGGCATTGCCGTGCGCTTTCCGCGTATGTTGCGCTGGCGCAAGGATAAGTCGGTCGACGAAGCCGACAGTTTGACGACCCTGCAAAATCTGCTCAGCTAACCCCTCTATCCGTCCTCAAATATTTTTCTTTTTGAGTCGAACTGGTGCGGCCATTTCCCTGCGCCCGTTTTCGTGCATAAATCTGTCTCCGGCTATTTCCAGACACCTTTTAAAACGCTTGTTCGGCACTCTGGTTCGGAAATTGCTACTTTCAACAGGTCTTACGCTTTCCAGTAACAATAATTCTGCGCCACGAGCGCTCATATTGGTTTTAGGGATTGAATAATGAAAAAAGCATTGCTGACCCTTTCTGCACTGGCGTTGTGCATGGCTGCTGGCTCCGCCATGGCGAAAGAATACAAAGAACTGCGTTTCGGCGTTGACCCTTCCTACGCACCGTTTGAGTCGAAAGCAGCCGATGGCAGCCTGATAGGCTTCGACATCGATCTGGGGAACGCGATCTGCGCCGAACTGAAGGTCAAGTGCAAGTGGGTCGAAAGTGACTTCGATGGCATGATCCCTGGCCTCAAAGCCAACAAATTCGACGGCGTGATCTCGTCGATGACCGTTACCGAAGCCCGTGAAAAAGTCATCGACTTCTCCAGCGAGCTGTTCTCCGGCCCAACCGCCTACGTGTCCAAGAAAGGTTCTGGCGTGACTGAAGACGTCGCCTCGCTCAAGGGCAAGACCGTCGGCTACGAGCAAGGCACCATTCAGGAAGCCTATGCCAAAGCCGTTCTGGACAAGGCCGGCGTGAAAACCCAGGCCTACGCCAACCAGGATCAGGTCTACGCCGATTTGACTTCCGGTCGTCTCGATGCAGGGATTCAGGACATGCTGCAAGCCGAACTGGGCTTCCTGAAGTCGCCACAGGGCGCCGACTACGATGTCAGCAAGCCGGTCGACAACGCTTTGCTGCCAGCCAAGACAGCCATCGGCATTAAGAAAGGTAACACCGAGCTGAAAGCACTTTTGGATAAAGGTATCAAAGCGTTACACGATGATGGCACCTACGCCACCATTCAGAAGAAACACTTTGGCGATCTGAATCTGTACAGCGGCAAATAATGCCCGGCGCCCATCTCGCGATGGGCGCTTTTTTCATCCGATCAGGTTGCTGATTTATGTTCGAAAACCTATTAGAAAATCTGGGGCTCTCTGCCTTCAGCCTCAAGGGCTTCGGTCCACTGCTGATGCAAGGCACCTGGATGACGATCAAGTTGTCGGCGTTGTCGCTGTTGGTGGCCGTGTTGCTCGGGCTGCTCGGCGCCAGTGCCAAGCTGTCAAAAGTCAAACTGATGCGCGTGCCTGCCCAGCTCTACACCACCCTCATTCGCGGCGTTCCGGACCTGGTCCTGATGCTGCTGATCTTCTACAGCCTGCAAACCTGGCTGACCTCCTTTACCGATTACATGGAATGGGAATACATCGAGATCAACCCGTTCAGTGCCGGGGTCATTACCCTGGGCTTCATCTACGGTGCGTATTTCACCGAAACCTTCCGTGGCGCGATCCTCGCCGTCCCACGGGGTCAGGTCGAAGCGGCCACCGCCTATGGCCTCAAGCGCGGCCAGCGCTTCTGGATCGTGGTGTTCCCGCAGATGATGCGTTATGCCCTGCCGGGGATCGGCAACAACTGGATGGTGATGCTCAAGGCCACCGCCCTGGTGTCGATCATCGGCCTCGCCGACCTGGTCAAGGCTGCCCAGGACGCCGGTAAAAGCACCTATCAGCTGTTTTACTTCCTGGTGCTTGCGGCATTGATCTACCTGGTGATCACCAGCGCGTCCAACTTCATTCTGCGCTGGCTTGAGCGTCGTTACTCCGCCGGTACCCGGGAGGCCGTACGATGATCGAACTTCTGCAGGAATACTGGAAACCCTTCCTCTATAGCGACGGCAATAACATCACCGGCCTGGCCATGACGATGTGGCTGCTCAGCGCGTCGATCTTCTTCGGTTTTCTCGTGTCGATCCCGCTGTCCATCGCCCGTGTATCGCCGCACTTCTACATCCGTTGGCCGGTGCAGTTCTATACCTACCTGTTCCGTGGCACGCCGCTCTATATCCAGTTGCTGATCTGTTACACGGGGATCTACAGCCTGGCCGCCATTCGGGCCCAGCCAGTACTGGACGCATTCTTTCGCGATGCGATGAACTGCACGATCCTGGCCTTCGCCCTGAACACCTGCGCCTACACCACGGAGATTTTCGCCGGGGCAATCCGCAGCATGGCCCACGGTGAAGTGGAAGCGGCCAAGGCTTACGGCCTGACAGGCTGGAAGCTGTATGCCTACGTGATCATGCCGTCGGCCCTGCGTCGCTCGTTGCCGTACTACAGCAACGAAGTGATTCTGATGCTGCACTCGACCACCGTGGCCTTCACCGCGACTATCCCGGACATCCTGAAAGTCGCGCGGGACGCCAACTCGGCGACATTCCTGACCTTCCAGTCGTTCGGCATCGCCGCGCTGATCTACCTGACCGTCACTTTTGCGCTGGTCGGCCTGTTCCGCCTTGCCGAACGCCGATGGCTGGCCTTCCTCGGGCCGACCCACTAGGTCTCAACCTGCTTCAGGAACAACAGATGCGCCACCAGAAACATGACCTGCTGGCCCCGCTGCCGGGGACCGCACGACAGATCCACAGTTTTCACTTCGGCCCACAACCGGCCAACGGCAAGATCTACATCCAGGCCTCCCTGCACGCCGACGAAATGCCCGGCATGCTGGTGGCCTGGCACCTCAAGCAACGCCTGGCAGAGCTGGAAGCCGCCGGTCGCCTGCGCAGCGAAATCGTGCTCGTGCCCATCGCCAACCCGGTGGGCCTGGAACAGGTGCTGATGGATGTGCCGCTAGGCCGCTACGAGCTGGAAAGCGGCCAGAACTTCAACCGCTGGTTCGTCGACCTCAGTGAAGAAGTCGGCAACGCGATCGAGGGCAAGCTCGGTGACGATCCGCAGCACAACCAGCAACTGATCCGCAGCAGCCTGCGCGAAGCGCTGGCCCGGCAGACTGCCGACACCCAATTGCAATCCCAGCGCCTGACCCTGCAACGACTGGCCTGCGACGCCGACATGGTGCTTGACCTGCATTGCGACTTCGAAGCGGTCGCGCATCTGTACACCACCCCGGATGCCTGGCCGCAGGTCGAGCCGCTGGCCCGTTACATCGGCGCCGAAGCCAGTCTGCTGGCGACGGACTCTGGCGGTCAGTCGTTCGATGAATGCTTCACCCTGCTGTGGTGGCAGTTGAAAGAGCGCTTCGGCGAACACTTCGACATTCCGCCGGGCAGTTTTTCGGTGACCGTCGAATTGCGCGGTCAGGGCGACGTCAATCATCCGCTGGCGAACCGTGATTGCCAGGCTCTGATTGATTACCTGATCCATTTCGGCGCGATCGCCGGCGAATCCGCACCCCTGCCCGACCTGCCCTATCCGGCGACACCGCTGGCCGGTGTAGAACCAGTAGCCACGCCTGCCGGCGGGCTGCTGGTATTCACCGCGCTACCGGGGCAATACCTGGAAGCCGGGCAACTGATCGCCGAGGTCATTGATCCGATCAACGATCGCGTCACTCCCGTCCACTGCTCCGCCGCCGGGCTGATGTACGCCCGCTCGCTGCGCCGCATGGCCACTGCCGGCATGGTGATCGCCCACGTCGCGGGCACCGAAGCCTATCGCAGCGGCTATCTACTTTCGCCTTGAGGATGCACGCCCCATGTACAAATTGACCATCGAAGGCCTGCATAAAAGCTATGGCGACCATGAAGTCCTCAAAGGTGTTTCGCTCAAGGCCAGTACCGGCGACGTCATCAGCCTGATCGGCGCCAGCGGCTCGGGTAAAAGTACCTTTCTGCGTTGCATCAACTTCCTGGAACAACCCAACGACGGCGCCATGAGCCTCGACGGGCAGAACATCCGCATGATCAAGGATCGTCACGGCATGCACGTGGCCGATGCCAATGAATTGCAGCGGATTCGCACCCGTCTGGCCATGGTGTTCCAGCACTTCAACCTGTGGAGCCACATGACGGTGCTGGAAAACATCACCATGGCGCCGCGCCGGGTACTGGGCTGCGACAGGAAAGAAGCCGAGGACCGCGCCCGACGCTACCTCGACAAGGTGGGGTTGGCCTCCCGTGTGGCGGATCAATACCCGGCATTCCTGTCCGGCGGCCAGCAACAACGGGTGGCGATTGCCCGCGCACTGGCCATGGAACCGGAAGTCATGCTGTTCGACGAACCGACCTCGGCCCTGGATCCGGAACTGGTAGGCGAAGTGCTCAAGGTGATCCAAGGCCTGGCCGAAGAGGGCCGGACCATGATCATGGTGACCCACGAAATGAGCTTTGCCCGCAAAGTATCGAGCCAGGTGCTGTTTCTGCACCAGGGCCTGGTGGAGGAAGAAGGCGCGCCGGAAGACGTGCTGGGCAACCCGAAAAGCGAGCGGTTGAAGCAGTTCCTCAGTGGCAACCTGAAATAACCACCGGCAGGAAGAGTGGAAGCCGGCTGGCCCGGCTTCCACCATCCATCAACCGTTATGCCCCAGCTTCGTTTTCCAACCTGAAACTGCCATTACTCACTTGCAGGCCATTAGCGTCCGTCCCGCTGAAGCGCCCGGCAAACTGCGCGTCACCTCCCACCGTCAACTCGAGCGTTCCCGGATAAAGCTCTGCCTCCGAGTTGCCGCTCACATGGATGACCATGGGAGTTGTCCCGTTGAGCTCCAAGCTGAAGCTGCCACTCTGGATGCCTATCGGCAAGTACACTAAAAACGCTGTCCCCTGACCGTTATCCGCCTCAATGCAATGAATGTTTGACTGCTGGTAAAAATCGAGTCCATCCGTTACGCGAAACTGCATGGAGCCGTCTGTCGTGATGACCTCGGCACTCATATGTCCCGATCGATTTGCACTCATCTGAATGTTCCTTTTCATATTCGTCGTTAACTGACTGGCGCCCCTTTGCCGATGGGCACAGGGCACGCAGCTCACAGATAGAACCACGGCCATACCCGTCGATTGGTTTCGACGACAGACACAGTTACTTCCGAATATGTGCAGGCTGATTCAGATGCTTCGTTCGTGAATGGCAAAACAGGCGCAGACCTGCTTGCTGAAGACAACCAGCGCCGTTCACCGGCCATGAATGGCGGACATCGAAAATCAGGCAACAGGCGCAGGCGGTGGCTCATCCGGCAGAGTAGGCTCACCTGGCTCGTTAGGCTGTTCGTTAGGGGTATCAGGATCAGGCTGGCCGGGAATACCCCCTGCCATGCTGACGGGCGGATGTGCCAACAATGACCAGGCCAGAACGCCAACCTGATTGGGTTCAAGCCTTGCCAGTTCGGCACTGATTCGCGGATCGATCTTCATTCGGCACTCCTGGGCGATGGCCCGACCCGCCTTGCGCAGATCGGAACAGTACACTCCATAGAGTGTACGCCCGCCCAGGAATTCCCGACATTTCTCGGACGGTTGACTCAGGTGCGTGGCAGGGTCACGCCACGCTGGCCCTGATACTTGCCGCCACGGTCCTTGTAGGACACTTCACACTCTTCGTCCGACTCGAGGAACAGCATCTGCGCCACACCTTCGTTGGCGTAGATTTTCGCCGGCAGATTGGTGGTGTTGGAGAACTCCAGGGTCACGTGACCTTCCCACTCAGGCTCGAGCGGCGTGACGTTGACGATGATGCCGCAGCGCGCGTAAGTGCTTTTACCCAGGCAAATGGTCAATACATTGCGCGGAATGCGGAAGTATTCGACGGTGCTGGCCAGGGCGAAGGAGTTCGGCGGAATGATGCACACGTCGCTGTGGATGTCGACGAAGCTGCCGGCATCGAAGTTTTTCGGGTCGACGATGGCCGAATTGATGTTGGTGAACACCTTGAAATGATTGGTGCAACGCACGTCGTAGCCGTAGCTCGACACGCCGTAGGAGATCACACGGCTATCGTCGCTGCCGCGCATCTGGCGCTCGACGAAAGGCTCAATCATGCCGTGTTCCTGCGCCATGCGGCGAATCCACTTGTCCGATTTGATGCTCATGGCGGGTGTCCTGAATTGCGAGGTCGAAAAATTCTGTCCGGCATCTTACCGGGCGCGCCGCCGGGTTCAAAGTCCGGGGTGCAATTCTCGCCGAACAGGCAGGAATTACGCGCGTTGGCGACGAACCGTCACACCGCCGATCCTTAAAACAGAGAAACCTTCGCAAGAAGCATTGGCACGTCTCGGAAAAAGGGTTAAGGTGGCGTCACTGTGCTGCTTGTGTCACTGAGAATCTCTACACGATATGTTGAATTTCGATCCAACCATCTACAAGAATTTTTCCTGCTCTTTGCACTCAGTCTCGGCCAGGGTTCTTCCTGAGTCGCAGTTATCTTTGTTCAAGGAGTTACACCATGTCTAATCGCCAAACCGGTACCGTTAAGTGGTTCAACGATGAAAAAGGCTTCGGCTTCATCACCCCACAATCCGGTGACGACCTGTTCGTTCACTTCAAAGCTATCCAGTCCGACGGCTTCAAAAGCCTGAAAGAAGGCCAACAGGTTTCTTTCATCGCTACCCGCGGTCAGAAAGGCATGCAAGCTGAAGAAGTTCAAGTTATCTAACTTGTACTTGCTTTAGTAAAAAGCCCCGCCCTCAACAGCGGGGCTTTTTTGTGCCTGTGTGTTTTTCACAGGTAAAAAAGATCGCAGCCTGCGGCAGCTCCTACAGAGCTGCCGCAGGCTGCGATCTTTTAGCGTCTTACCAGGTCACGCCAAACCCTGCGGTGTAACGTGTCTTGTCCAGATCCGCATCGTCGGTGCCACTGATGATGTCCCGCTCCGCCTTCAGGTTCAGCGAAGCCCAGTCAGTCACTTTATAGCGCAACCCCATCTCGGCATCGAGTGCGTAGTCGGCCACACCCGACAGCGGCTTGCCGACCTCACCATTGGTGAAGAACTCGACACGCTTGCCGATCAGGTAGCGGTTGTAGTCCCACGTCATGGCCAGGGCGTAGAAATTTTCCTTGCTGCCATCGGCGAACTCATAGTCCGTGCGGTTGATCAGCGAGCCCAGGGAGAACGCCCCGAGTTCGTTATCCCAGAACTGATAGCCGGGGCCCGTACCAACGGTTCGCTGACGGGAAAGGTCTTCGACCTTGTCGCGCTTGTACACCAGGCGTCCCTGCCAGAACCATTGCTCGGTCAGGAACCGGTCGATGGAGTACTCGGCCCGCCAGTTGTCCGTGGTCACCACGCCGTCCTGGAATTCGCGGTTGTATTCGCCTTCGGCGGTATGCCGCCAGCGACCGTGGCGCGCAGTGGTCTTGAAATCGATGTCGTAGTCATCAGTGTCGTTTTCCGCCCGTTGATAATCCAGCGCGACATCGACATTGCCTTTCCACACCAGATCCTCGACCACCGGTTTTGGCTTGAGAATCTGCTGAATGCTCGCCAGTTCGACCGTCTTCGGCGCCTCGCCATTGGCCAGCGTGACCTTGCCGGCGTCTGCCGCTTTCAGCGACTTGGCTTTCTCGCCCTTATAGGCATCCTGCTTGACCAGCAACTCCTGATCGCTGTCCAGGGTCTTGACCTGCTTCCAGTCGATCGTCACCGCACCGGCATAGTCGGTCTGGATCAGCAGCTTGCCGCCATCGAACAGCGTGATCTTGCCACTGAGCTTGTCACCGTTCTTCAACCACACGGTATCGGCTAGCAAGGGAGTGGAGGCGCCAAGAACAGCGAGACATAGCAGGGATCTGGACAACAACATATGCAAAATACAGGCTCGGGATTGCGAAAAAATCGGCATTATCCGTAGGAATAAGGCCCTGACAAGGACTGACCCGACTATTTCTGTTGAGTTCATTTCTCAAGCGCCCGTACAGGAATTACTCTACAGACGGTAAAGCAGACTTCTTCAGGACTGACGGACGTGACCGATCCAACCGATGACCCCGAGAGCGCAGCGCAAATCCGACGCACGGCGCTGTACCTGACTCTGGCGCAAGTTCCCGAGGGCAAAGTCGTCAGCTACGGCCAGTTGGCCGAGCTTGCAGGATTGGGTCGCGCCGCTCGCTGGGTGGGCCGCACACTCAGCCAATTGCCGAGCGACAGCAAGCTGCCCTGGCATCGCGTTCTGGGCGCAAACGGGCGTATCAGCCTGCCGGTCGGCAGCCCTTCAGGCGATGAGCAGCGCGCACGATTACGCATGGAGGGCATCAGTGTCCTGAATAATCGTGTTGATATTCAGCGCCATGGCTGGCGCCCGGTAGAGCACAGCGGTTAGAGTGCGCGCTTTGTTTCCGTATTTCTTGAGGCAGACTCCAGCCCATGCCCCGTAAAACCTGGCGCGCCGCGCTCGCCGCTTATGCCAGCCCCTCGACACTCGTGCTGTTGCTGCTTGGCTTCGCCGCCGGCCTGCCCTACATGCTGGTGTTTTCGACTCTTTCGGTCTGGCTCCGTGAAGCCGGCGTAGCTCGTGAAACCATTGGCTATGCAAGCCTGATCGGCCTGGCCTATGCCTTCAAATGGGTCTGGTCGCCCTTGCTCGACCAATGGCGACTGCCATTGCTCGGCAAACTCGGCCGACGACGATCCTGGCTGGTATTGTCCCAGGCACTGGTCATCCTGGGCCTGATCGGGATGGGTTTCTGCGACCCGCAAAAGCATCTGTCCTGGCTGATCGCCATTGCCGTGGTCGTCGCTTTCGCATCAGCGACACAAGACATTGCAGTGGACGCCTACCGCCTGGAAATCGCCGAAGACAATCGCCAGGCCGCCCTGGCCGCCAGCTACATGTCCGGTTACCGGGTCGCCGCGCTGCTGGCTACCGCAGGCGCGCTGTACTTCGCCGAAGGCTTTGGCTCCACCGGCTTCAACTACAAGCATTCGGCCTGGGCCGGCACTTACATCCTGTTCGGCGCGCTGATGGTCCCGGCACTGCTGACGTCCCTGTTCATGCGCGAGCCACCCGTGCCGTTGCGCACGCAACTGCAGGCCGGGCGCTACAGCTTCATGCATCAACTGGCCTCGGTGTTCGTGCTGATCATTTTGCTGGTGTCCGTGCCCGCCATGTTCACCCAGCTCTACAACACCGACTTCGCCAGCGTACTGTTCGAAGGCGTGAGCCTGCTCGACCTGCTGCTCGAAGACCGCGCATTCCTGCGGGCCATCCTCTACATCACGCTGACCGCCCTGTGCCTCTCGGCCATGGGCCGTCGTGGCTTGGCGCCGGTGCTGACGCCGGTCAACGACTTCATCCTGCGATACCGCTGGCAAGCGCTGCTGTTACTCGGCCTGATCGCCACCTATCGGATGTCCGATACGGTCATGGGCGTGATGGCCAACGTGTTCTACATCGACCAGGGCTTCACCAAGGACCAGATTGCAAGCGTGAGCAAAATCTTCGGCCTGATCATGACCCTGGTCGGCGCCGGCATGGGCGGCCTGCTGATCGTGCGTTTCGGCATCCTGCCAATCCTGTTCATCGGCGGCATCGCATCCGCGGCGACCAACATCCTGTTCCTGATGCTCGCCGACATGGGCCCCAACCTGAACATGCTGGTACTGACCATCTCCCTGGACAACTTCAGTTCAGGCCTGGCCACCTCGGCCTTCGTGGCCTACCTGTCGAGCCTGACCAACCTCAAGTTCTCCGCCACCCAGTACGCCCTGCTCAGCTCGATCATGCTGTTGCTGCCACGCCTGATCGGCGGCTACTCAGGGGTCATGGTGGAGAAGTTCGGTTATCACGACTTCTTCCTGATTACCGCCCTGCTGGGCGTCCCGACCCTGCTATTGATCGCCCTGCACTGGTTCCAGGAGAACCGCCGCGCAGGTCCGACACCCACCCCGGAACCGCTGCAGACCCCGGTCGCCGAAGAATCGTAGGTTTATTACGCAGGAAGAATCGCGGAGGGCCGCGTGAATCGCGCCCTCCTGCCACACCACCGACCGCACGCCTGTACGCCAGCGGATCTCGCCCGTACAATGCTCCGTCATTTCTCGTCATCAGCAATCGATAACGGCCAACCATGCGCACCAGTCAATTTTTGCTCGCCACACAAAAAGAAACGCCTTCCGACGCGGTCGTGATCAGCCATCAGCTGATGCTGCGCGCCGGCATGATCCGCAAACTTGCCTCGGGCCTGTACACCTGGCTGCCGATGGGCTTGCGGGTAATGCGCAAGGTCGAAGCCGTCGTTCGTGAAGAAATGAACGCCGCCGGCTCTCTCGAAGTGTTGATGCCGAGCACGCAACCGGCCGAGCTTTGGCAGGAATCCGGGCGCTGGGAAGAGTACGGCCCTGAATTGCTGCGCTTCAAGGATCGCCACGGCCGCGACTTCTGCGCCGGCCCGACCCACGAAGAAGTCATCACCGATCTGATGCGCAACGAGTTGAGCAGCTACAAGCAGCTGCCGATCAACCTGTACCAGATCCAGACCAAATTCCGTGACGAAATCCGCCCACGCTTCGGCTTGATGCGCGGCCGCGAATTCATCATGAAGGACGCCTACTCGTTCCACGCTGACCAGCCTTCGCTGCAAATCACCTACGACCGCATGCACCAGGCCTACTGCAACGTGTTCACCCGCCTGGGCCTGAAGTTCCGCCCTGTTGAAGCCGACAACGGCTCCATCGGCGGTGCCGGCTCCCACGAGTTCCACGTGCTGGCCGAGTCCGGCGAAGACGATATCGTGTTCAGCAACGGCTCCGACTACGCCGCG
Source organism: Pseudomonas laurylsulfatiphila (assembly GCF_002934665.1). Lineage (GTDB taxonomy): Bacteria > Pseudomonadota > Gammaproteobacteria > Pseudomonadales > Pseudomonadaceae > Aquipseudomonas > Aquipseudomonas laurylsulfatiphila. Next base: position 270,044 of record NZ_NIRS01000006.1, read on the forward strand.
AACATCGAGAAAGCCGAAGCCGTGCCACGGGAAACCTCGCGCGCCGCTGCGACCGAACAACTGCGCCTGGTCGACACGCCGAACGCCAAGACCATTGCGCAACTGGTCGAAGGCTTCAACCTGCCGATCGAGAAAACCATCAAGACCCTCGTGGTGCACGCTGAAGAGAAAGGCAAGCTGATCGCCCTGATCATCCGTGGCGACCATGAGCTGAACGAAATCAAGGCCGCCAACCAGCCTGGCGTGGCCAGCCCTCTGGTCATGGCCTCGGAAAGCGAACTGCGCGAAGCCATTGGCGCCGGTGCCGGTTCCCTCGGCCCGCTGAACCTGCCGCTGCCGATCATCATCGACCGCTCGGTCGAACTGATGAGCGACTTCGGCATCGGTGCCAACATCGACGACAAACACTACTTCGGCGTGAACTGGGAGCGCGACCTGCCTGTTCCGACCGTTGCCGACCTGCGCAACGTCGTGGCCGGTGACCCGAGCCCGGACGGCAAAGGCACACTGGAAATCAAGCGCGGCATCGAAGTCGGGCACATCTTCCAGCTAGGCAACAAGTACAGCAAAGCGATGAAGTGCGAAGTACTGGGCGAGAACGGCAAGCCGGTCACCCTGGAAATGGGCTGCTACGGCATTGGCGTGTCCCGCGTGGTGGCGGCTGCCATCGAGCAGAACAACGACGAAAACGGGATCATCTGGAGCGACACGCTCGCGCCGTTCCAGATTGCCCTGGTGCCGCTGCGCTACGAAACCGAGCAGGTTCGCGAAGCCACCGACAAGCTGTACGCGGAACTGACCGCTGCCGGCTTCGAAGTGCTGCTGGACGACCGTGACAAGAAAACCAGCCCGGGCATCAAGTTCGCGGACATGGAACTGATCGGCATTCCACACCGGATCGTGGTCAGCGACCGCGGCCTGGCCGAAGGCAACCTGGAATACAAGAGCCGTACCGAGGCCGACGCACAAGCGCTGCCGGTCGCCGACGTGCTGTCCTTCCTTCAGGCCCGCATCCGCCGCTGATAGCAGATATAGAGACGTCATGTTCAAGCGAAACACCTTAGGCCTCGGTGGCGCCGCCTTGTGCGGCGCCCTGCTGGTCAGCGGCTGTGCCAATCACATGTCACAACGCAGCGAGCACGAGGAACGGGTCGAGCGCAAATTGCTCGATCACAGCCTGCAGATCGATGTCGGTGAGCCCAAGGTGCTTGAGCTGCCGCAACGGCGGGTGAAAATCCACGAGCAGAAGACTTTCGAAGTCACCGAGTACGAAGTCACGCGTCACTATGACCGCTATACGCCGTACCAACCCTGGCGGGAGATCTACGAAATCCCGCTGGGCGCGGTGGCCGTGGTGGCGGGTGTCGGTGCCAACGTGGTCAATGTGTTCGCCCTCGGCAATCTGCCGGACAGCGTGACCAAGGACTGGCTGAGCTACGGTTTCGCCGGGCTCAACCCGTTCATGAACGTGCAGTCCCATGGCCGCGCGCAGCAGAACCTGGCCGGTATTGATGAAGTCCAGCGCGACAAACGCACGGAGTACTCAAGCCTGCCCTGGAGCGAGCGCCCGGTCGAGGTCAAGGCCGGCAAGGAAACCTTCGAACTGACCACCGACAAAAACGGCGTGTTGCGCCTGAATCTGTTGGATAACCCGTTCGCCGAACATGACATCAATCATCTGAGCCGCTTGCTGATCCGTGTTGAGGCTGCCCAGGACAACGTGCACAGCGATTCCACCCTGGCCGTCAGCAGCACCTTGCGCAGCAAGCTCTATGAGGCCCACGGGCTGATTTATGACGATCTCGAAGGCGACGAAGTCAGCCAGTGGGTCCACCGGGTCAAACGCCTGTCGGAGCTGGGTCTTGAAGAAGAAGCCAGTGAGCTGGAACAGAGCCTGATCGAGCTGACGCGCAACGACCCAGAATTGCAGACCGAGTTCCTGAAGTCGCTGGCCCGCAATGGCGAGCGGCTGGTGGCGAATCCGGGGCTGAACTAAGAGCCAAAAAGCTTCGTCGGATCGCCGCCCGGAGCAGGCTCGCTCCCACATTGGATTTGTGAACACTCAAATCCCCTGTGGGAGCGAGCCTGCTCGCGAAGAGGCCCGCAAATTCACCACCCAACTACCGCTCAAACAACTCCATCTGCTCGAACCCGCCCCGCAAGTCCTCCAGCCGCACGCCCACACCCAACAACCGCACCGGTTTACCGCCACGATTGAAGGCCTGGGTCAGCATCAACTGATAACTTCCCAGATCCCGCCCTGCCCCGGCCTGCTCCAATGTCGTCTGCGTGAAGTCGTGAAATTTCACTTTGACGAATGGCTTGCCCGGACGATAACTGCTGTCGATTCGCGCCATGCGACCGGCCAGGGTCTCCAGCAGCTCGGGCAACTTATCCAGGCAACTCCTCAGGTCCGGCAGGTCAACGTCGTAGGTATTTTCGACACTGATTGACTGACGACGACTGTCGTTGTGCACTACACGCTCATCAATCCCACGGGCCAGGCTCCAGAGTCGTTCGCCAAAGCTGCCGAACTCACGCACCAGCGCCAACTTGTCCCACTCGCGCAGTTGCAGGCAATCAGTGATTCCCAGCTTGCCAAGCTTGTCGGCGGTGACTTTGCCGACCCCGTGCAGCTTGCTCACCGGCAAGCCACTGACAAAGTCCTCGACCTGGTCCGGAGTGATGACGAACAGCCCGTTGGGCTTTTTCCAGTCACTGGCGATCTTGGCCAGAAACTTGTTCGGCGCCACGCCCGCCGACACGGTGATGTGCAACTGATTGGAGACCCGACGCCGGATGTCCTGGGCAATTCGCGTTGCACTGCCAGCAAAATGCGCGCTGTCCGACACATCGAGGTAGGCCTCGTCGAGCGAGAGCGGCTCGATGATCTCGGTGTAATCGCGAAAGATCGTGTGGATTTCCCTGGACGCTTCTCGATAGGCATCCATGCGTGGCTTGACGATGGTCAGGTCCGGGCACAGCTTCAAGGCATGCCCTGAAGACATCGCCGAACGCACTCCGTACGCCCGCGCTTCATAATTGCAGGTGGCGATCACCCCGCGCCGGTCCGCCGACCCGCCCACCGCCAATGGCTTGCCGGCCAGACGCGGGTCATCACGCATCTCAATGGCGGCGTAGAAACAGTCACAGTCGACGTGGATGATCTTTCGCTGAGTCATGGCAAAGCAGAGTTCATGGCAAGGAAAAGGCGTGTTGGTGTGACGGACATCCAGTATCTCACCGACACCTGTATATAGCACCAGTAGTCTGAATGTTCTTTTCGAGGGGTGGGAAATGTCGTTGGTAAATTTATTTTTTCAATCAGAAAAACATTCCCGATAGAGCCGCAGGCCTTGCCCCGCCTGCCTCACAGGCTGACAAACCCGCTCATCGGCAAGCTAACCGATTGAAGATGAACAGGTTTTATCTGAATTGAAGGTTGACACCCCGGCGTATCTCTATAGAATGCCGACACACAGACGCGGGATGGAGCAGTCTGGTAGCTCGTCGGGCTCATAACCCGAAGGTCGTCGGTTCAAATCCGGCTCCCGCAACCAAACATCAAAAAAGGCTACTCGAAAGAGTGGCCTTTTTTGTGCGTGCCTGTTTTGTAGCGCCGGCACCGAAACCCGCCATCCCTGCTGGCCCGAGCGATCAGCAGAAATCGTTCTGATTCCGAAACTTAGCCAAAGGCTGCGACCGTTCGCCGCGCTTTAACGTTTATTTGAGCTGGTTCTGGATTAACGGTTGACACCCTGACGATTCTCTATAGAATGCCGCCACACAGACGCGGGATGGAGCAGTCTGGTAGCTCGTCGGGCTCATAACCCGAAGGTCGTCGGTTCAAATCCGGCTCCCGCAACCAAACATCAAAAAAGGCTACTCGAAAGAGTGGCCTTTTTTGTATCTGTTGAAAAAGTCCTTTCGCAACAATGATCTGTCACTGTGCATCAAGCCGTTTGGGGCCACCCATGCGCCGGGTTCAGACTATGCTCTATCGCAGGCTGAAGCCTTCACGACTGATGTCGCGCCGTCCCCGCGCCCGGTGATAGGCGTTAATATTTGTGATTATTTTTTTCTACAGGGATTGGTAACTTGGCTGGATACCCCCATCCTGTCGCGCACAATCCAAGAGGTGATTGATGCGCGCCAACTCGTCTGATTCACAAGACACTGTCACAGCGACACAACCGATCAAGGCTGAGCGTTTGCGCCTGCTTGATCGATTGAGCAAATACCGTCAACCCATTGGCCTGGCGGTCACTCTGCTGTTGTTCGCGATCGCGTTGATTGCCTGTCGCCACCTGCTGAGCGAGCTCGACCTTTACGCGCTGCACGACTCGATCCTCGAAGTTCCGAAACCTGCCTTGTTGGGCGCGCTGGGCGCAACCGTGGTGGGCTTCATCATTCTGCTCGGCTACGAATGGTCGGCCAGCCGCTATGCCGGGGTGAGCCTGGCGCCGCGCACGCTGGCACTGGGCGGTTTCACGGCCTTTGCCATCGGCAACGCCATCGGCCTTTCAATGTTGTCGGGCGGCTCGGTGCGCTATCGCCTCTATGCCCGTCATGGCCTGGGAGCGGCTGAAGTCGCCCGCATGACGCTGTTCGCCAGCCTCTCGCTGGGTTGCGCCCTGCCGCCGCTGGCCGCCCTGGCGACGCTCAGCGACCTGCCGGCCGCGGCCACCGCCCTGGGACTCTCCGAGACCTTGCTTGGCGTAGTGGCGAGCGCCGTGCTCGTGCTGTTTTCGGTGCTGGCCATCGGCATCTACCGTCGCCGACTGCCGGAACAGCCTTACCCGGACAACCTGCTGGTCAGGATCGGGCGCCGCACCCTGCGCCTGCCCGGGACTCGCCTGACGTTCCTGCAATTGATCATCACCGCCCTGGACGTTGCCGCCGCCGCAACGGTGCTCTATCTGCTGCTGCCGGAAACGCCGCCCTTCGGTGCGTTCCTTTTGGTGTACCTGCTGGCTTTGGCCGCCGGTGTGCTCAGCCACGTGCCGGGCGGTGTCGGGGTGTTCGAGGCGATCTTGCTGGCGGCCTTTTCCGACACCCTGGGTGCTGCGCCGCTGGCGGCCGCCCTGCTGCTCTACCGCTTGATCTACGTGGTCCTGCCCTTGCTGGTGGCCTGCCTGCTGTTGCTGGTCAACGAAGGTCAGCGCCTGTTCCAGACGCGCCAGACATTGCGCGCGGCCTCGGGCCTGGCGGCGCCGATACTGGCGGTGCTGGTGTTTCTGTCCGGTGTTGTCCTGCTGTTCTCCGGCGCCACCCCGGAAATCGACACCCGCCTGGAACACATCGGTTTTCTGATCCCCCATCGACTGGTCGATGCTTCGCACTTTGGCGCCAGCCTGGTCGGCGTGCTTTGCCTGTTGCTGGCCCAGGGCCTGCGCCGCCGGTTGTCGGCCGCGTGGATGCTGACCACTATCCTGTTGCTGGTCGGCGCCCTGCTCTCACTGCTCAAGGGTTTCGACTGGGAAGAAGCCAGCCTGATGGTGCTCACGGCGAGCCTGCTCGGGGTATTCCGCCGCTCGTTCTACCGCCCCAGCCGCCTGACCGAAGTACCGTTCTCGCCGCTGTACCTGGTGTCCAGCCTGTGCGTGCTCGGGGCGTCGATCTGGTTGCTGCTGTTTGCCTACCAGGACGTTCCGTACAGCCATCAACTCTGGTGGCAATTCACTCTGGACGCCGATGCCCCTCGTGGCCTGCGCTCGCTGCTCGGGGCTGCCGTGCTGCTGGTCGTGGTCTCGCTGACCTGGTTACTGCGCACCGCGCGCCCGGTCATTCACCTGCCGACACCCGAGGAGTTGGAGCGCGCCAGCAAGATCCTAATGGCCTCCGCGCAACCCGATGGCGGCCTGGCCCTGACCGGTGACAAGGCGCTGCTGTTCCACCCCAACGACGAGGCGTTCCTGATGTACGCCCGTCGCGGCCGCAGCCTGGTGGCGCTGTATGACCCGATCGGGCCGGGCCAGCAGCGAGCGGAAATGATCTGGCAGTTCCGCGACCTATGCGACATCCACCACGCCCGTCCTGTGTTCTATCAGGTGCGCGCAGAGAACCTGCCGTACTACATGGACATCGGCCTGACCGCGATCAAGCTCGGCGAAGAAGCCCGGGTCGACCTCAAGCGTTTTGATCTCGAAGCCAAGGGCAAAGAGATGAAGGACCTGCGCTACACCTGGAACCGTGGCACCCGCGATGGCCTGTCGCTGGAAATCTTCGAGCCGGGCCAGGCACCGATGGATGACCTCAAGGTGATTTCCGATGCCTGGCTGACCGGCAAAAACGTCCGCGAGAAGGGTTTTTCGCTGGGCCGTTTCAGCGATGACTACCTGAAGTATTTCCGCATCGCGGTGATTCGTTTCGAAGGTCGCCCGGTCGCGTTCGCCAACTTGCTCGAGACCTACGGCCATGACCTGGCCAGCCTCGACCTGATGCGCGCGCACCCGGACGCCCCGAAGCTGACCATGGAATTCATGATGGTCGGCCTGATCCAACATTATAAAAACCATGGATACGCGCGTTTCAGTCTGGGCATGGTGCCGTTATCGGGGTTGCAACCCCGTCGCGGCGCGCCATTGACCCAGCGCCTGGGCTCGATGGTATTCCGCCGTGGTGAGCAGCTGTACAACTTCCAAGGCTTGCGCCGCTTCAAAGACAAGTTCCAGCCTGATTGGGAACCCCGTTATATGGCCGTGCCCGCCGGACTCGATCCGCTGGTTGCGCTGGCCGACACTGCTGCCCTGATCGCGGGCGGCTTGACCGGATTGGTGAAACGCTGATGATTCAACGCTCCTTGCGGTATGTATTGGGCACACTGGTGATAGTGGCCCTGATTCTCGGTGGCGGTTTCTGGTACCTGAAACGCCCGGCACCGGAACCGACCCTCGAATCGCTGACCCCGGCCGACGGTGCGGCGATGACCCGCGTCATCCCCGGCACCACGCCACGCGCCCAGGTGCTGGTGGCGGTCAACGAAGACCAGAAACTCAGCGACAAGCAATTGATGACCCTGAGCCGCAGTGGCTCGGCGCAGATTGTCCAGGTGATCCTGCCCAAGGACTGCCTGCTGCAAAGTCGCGCCCTGCAATCGGGCCTCAGAGAACTCAAAGGCCCGGCGACCCTGGTCAGCGGCATCGGCCCGGGTGCAGTGCTGGCCTGGCGCTGGTTATCCGAGCAAAAGGACGACAAGGCTTACGCCGTCTCGGTCGACCTGGCCCTGGAAAAGGGTGGCTGCACTCACCTGCTGCCCAAAAGCGCGGCCCACGGCCACTGGCTGGCAGCGTGGAACGACAACCCGGACGACACCAGTGCCGGCTTCGTGCGTGATCAACCGAACGCCGAAACCAGCATCAGCGACTACGACATCAACCTGCCGCAAGTGCTGAACAACGAACTGCGCAAGATCCTCGTCGGCGGCGACAAAGCCGCTGGCGGCCTGCAGATTCCGGTGGTCGAAGTGCCTGCCGGTCAGGCCAGGGACACCGTGACCCTGTTCCTGTCCGGTGACGGCGGCTGGCGCGACCTCGACCGCGACGTGGCGGGCGAGATGGCCAAGATCGGCTACCCGGTGGTGGGCATCGACACCCTGCGCTACTACTGGCAGCACAAGAGCCCTGAGCAAAGCGCGCTGGACCTGGCCGAACTGATGCAGCACTACCGGCAGAAATGGGGCACCAAGCGCTTCATCCTGACCGGTTACTCGTTCGGTGCCGATGTTCTGCCGGCAATCTATAACCGCCTGGCCGAATCGGAACAGCAACGCGTCGACGCGATCATCCTGCTGGCCTTCGCCCGCACCGGCAGCTTCGAGATCGAAGTCGAAGGCTGGCTCGGCAACGCCGGCAAGGAAGCCGCCACCGGTCCGGAAATGGCCAAGCTGCCAGCCGCCAAAGTGGTGTGCATCTACGGCGAAGAAGAAACCGACGAGAGTGGCTGCACCGACAAGACGGCGGTAGGCGAAGCCATCAAGCTGCCTGGCGGCCACCACTTCGACGAGAACTACCCGGCGCTGGCCAAGCGTCTGGTGGAGGTGATCGAGAAGCGCCAGCCGAAGGAAGCCGAAGCGACCGCTCAGGAATGATCCGGGCCCGCTGAACAGGAGCCCTCGCTACTTCACGGTAGCGGGGGCTTTTTCATTCTTGCGTGCTCCACACATTCCCTGTGGGAGCGAGCCTGCTCGCGATAGCATTCTTTCAGGCACCTTAAATGCTGAATGTCAGTCCGCCTTCGCGAGCAGGCTCGCTCCCACAAGGGTTCTTCACTGGCCTCAGAAATTGCATTGAGCACAAAAAAGCCCCCGCTACCGCAATGGCAACGGGGGCTTTTTGATGAGGCTTACATCTCCACCTGCGTCCCCAACTCAATCACCCGGTTCAGCGGCAGATTGAAGAAACGCAGATTGCCGTTGGCGTTCTGCAACATGAAGGCAAACAGCGCCTCGCGCCAACGAGACATGCCTTCGAGCTTGGAAGCGATGACCGTTTCACGACTGAGGAAGTAAGTCGTGCGCATCGGGCTGAAGTCCAGCTCATCGAGGTGACACAGCTTCAACGCCTTCGGTACGTCCGGCTCGTCGGTGAAGCCGAAGTGCAGGATCACCCGGAAAAAACCTTCGCCATAGGAATCCACCTCGAAGCGCCGCGTCGGCGGAACCCGCGGGATGTCTTCGTACACCACCGTCAGCAGCACCACCTGCTCGTGCAGCACCTGGTTATGCAGCAGGTTGTGCAACAGCGCGTGGGGCACGGCATCCGGCCGCGCCGTGAGGAACACGGCAGTACCCTGAACGCGATGGGGCGGTTGTACCGCGATGCTGCTGATAAAGATCGGCAGCGGCAAACCACCCTCATCGATGCGCTCGACCAGCAACTGCTTGCCGCGTTTCCAGGTGGTCATCAGCACAAACAGCGCGAAACCGGCGATCACCGGAAATGCACCGCCCTGAACGATTTTCGGCACGTTGGCGGCGAAGTACAAACCATCTACCAGCAGGAAACCCAACAGGATCGGCACCACAAGGACCGGTGGCCACTTCCACAGCAGCAGGATCACTGCGGACACCAGGATAGTGGTCATCAGCATGGTGCCCGTCACTGCCACGCCGTAGGCCGAAGCCAGGGCGCCAGAGGATTCGAAACCAATCACCAGCAGAATCACGCCGACCATCAACGCCCAGTTCACCGCACCGATGTAGATCTGGCCCTGTTCGGCACTGGAAGTGTGCCGGATGTGCATGCGCGGAATGTAACCGAGCTGGATCGCCTGACGGGTCAGGGAGAACGCACCGGAAATCACCGCTTGCGAGGCAATCACCGTGGCCAGGGTCGACAGGCCGACCAGCGGGATCAATGCCCAGCTCGGTGCCAACAGGTAGAACGGGTTACGGGCAGCTTCCGGATCGCCCAGCAGGAGCGCACCCTGGCCAAAGTAGTTCAGCACCAGCGCCGGCAGCACGAGGATGAACCAGGCACGAGCGATCGGCTTGCGACCGAAGTGGCCCATGTCCGCGTACAGCGCTTCGGCACCGGTCAGTGCGAGCACCACGGCACCGAGAATCGACAGGCCCATGCCCGGATGGACCATGAAGAAACGCACGCCCCACACCGGGTTCATCGCTTCCAGGACTTCCGGGTGCTGGCTGATGCCATAGACGCCCAGTGCACCCAGCACCAGGAACCAGGTGACCATGATCGGCCCGAACAGAATGCCGATGCGCGCGGTCCCGTGACTCTGAATCAGAAACAGCGCGACCAGCACCACCAGCGACAATGGCACCACCCAATGGTCGATGCCTTCGAATGCCAGCCCCAGGCCTTCGATCGCCGACAAAACCGAGATCGCCGGGGTGATCATGCTGTCACCATAGAACAGCGCCGCGCCGATCAGCCCGCAGACCACCAGAAAGCCGCGTAACTTCGCGTGGCCCGCCGCCGCCCGCCGGGCCAGTGCGGTCAGGGCCATGATCCCGCCTTCGCCCTGGTTGTCAGCGCGCAGTACGAACATCATGTACTTGATCGATACGACCCAGATCAGCGACCAGAAAATGAGTGCCAGAATCCCCAGCACCCCGTCATGGTTGACCGGCACGCCATAGCCTCCGGAAAACACTTCCTTGAGGGTGTACAACGGACTGGTGCCGATATCGCCATAAACCACCCCGACTGCCGCGACCAGCATACCGATCGGCTTCACCGCCGAATGCTCGGCACCGGCAGCCTGACTACTTGCCTGACCCATCCACCACTCCTACTTCTCAGACCCGGGCTTCTTTGAAAGAAGCACTATGCTTTATCGTGCAGCATGCGCTGTTTTACTTCAGGTTACAGACGTTTTGTTGACTGTAAAAAACCAGTAAAGCGTAACGGCGCGAAGCATAGCGCAGCACTCGTCGTATTTCCCTGCATAAAGCTGGTCAAGTGGGCTTACCATCGCTAGAATTGCGCACTTTTTGACCAGAGGCGCCAAATAAGCGCCCGTCCGTCGTCTTGCCGCACTCGGCACGAGGCGTCACAAAATACCGAGGTTAGACATGTCCACCACTCCTGCGTCGGCCAATCCAAAGGTTGGCTTCGTATCCCTGGGCTGCCCCAAAGCACTGGTCGACTCCGAGCGCATCCTTACCCAGCTGCGCATGGAAGGCTATGACGTCGTCTCCACTTACCAGGACGCCGATGTCGTGGTGGTCAACACCTGCGGCTTCATCGATTCGGCCAAGGCCGAGTCTCTGGAAGTGATTGGCGAAGCCATCAAGGAAAACGGCAAGGTCATCGTGACCGGCTGCATGGGCGTCGAAGAAGGCAACATTCGCGACGTACACCCGAGCGTGCTGGCCGTGACCGGTCCGCAGCAGTACGAGCAAGTGGTCAACGCCGTGCACGAAGTCGTACCGCCACGCCAGGACCACAACCCGCTGATCGACCTGGTGCCGCCACAAGGCATCAAGCTGACTCCGCGCCACTACGCCTACCTGAAGATTTCCGAAGGCTGCAACCACAGCTGCAGCTTCTGCATCATCCCGTCGATGCGCGGCAAACTGGTCAGCCGTCCGGTGGGCGACGTGCTCGACGAGGCCCAGCGCCTGGTCAAGTCCGGCGTCAAGGAGCTGTTGGTGATCTCCCAGGACACCAGCGCCTATGGCGTCGACGTGAAATATCGCACCGGTTTCTGGAACGGCGCGCCGGTGAAAACCCGCATGACCGAACTCTGCGAAGCCCTGAGCACCCTCGGCGTCTGGGTTCGCCTGCACTACGTTTACCCGTACCCGCACGTTGACGAGCTGATCCCGCTGATGGCCGCCGGCAAGATCCTGCCGTACCTGGACATCCCGTTCCAGCACGCCAGCCCGAAGGTGTTGAAGTCGATGAAACGCCCGGCCTTCGAAGACAAGACCCTGGCACGCATCAAGAACTGGCGCGAAATCTGCCCGGACCTGATCATCCGTTCGACCTTCATCGTCGGCTTCCCGGGCGAAACCGAAGAGGACTTCCAGTACCTGCTGAACTGGCTGACCGAAGCCCAGCTCGACCGTGTCGGCTGCTTCCAGTACTCGCCGGTTGAAGGCGCACCGGCCAATGATCTGGACCTGGAAGTCGTCCCGGACGACGTCAAACAGGACCGTTGGGAGCGCTTCATGGCGCACCAGCAGGCCATCAGCTCGGCGCGCCTGCAAATGCGCATCGGCCGCGAGATCGAAGTGCTGGTCGATGAAGTCGACGAGCAAGGCGCCGTGGGCCGCTGCTTCTTCGACGCCCCTGAAATCGACGGCAACGTATTCATCGACAACGGCAGCAACCTCAAGCCAGGCGACAAGGTCTGGTGCAAAGTGACCGACGCCGACGAATACGACCTGTGGGCTGAACAGATCTAAACGCAAAAAATACAAAAAGCCCCGCTCTCTTGACGAGATGCGGGGCTTTTTTACGGCTATCGTTTGCACATGGAAGGATTCCTATCAACCACTGCATAAGAGGCAGACGGGCATGCGTCAGCATTCGGTCATCCACACGCCGAAACTCGGCGACTACGAAGAATTGACCCGGGTCTGGGAGGCCTCGGTGCGCGCCACCCACGACTTCCTGCCGGACAGCTACATCGAACTGCTGAAAAACCTGGTGCTGACCCGCTACCTCGACTCGGTGATGCTGATCTGCACCAAGGATTCGAGCCAGCGCATCACCGGATTCGCCGGCGTCGCGGCAGGCAAGATCGAAATGCTCTTCATCGACCCCGACCATCGCGGCCAGGGCCTGGGCAAGAAATTGTTGCGTTATGCCCTGGAACACCTGAACGCCGATGAACTGGACGTCAACGAACAGAACCCGCAAGCCCTCGGCTTTTACTTCAAGCAGGGTTTCGAGGTCATCGGTCGCTCGGAAGTCGATGGCATGGGCCAGCCGTATCCGTTGTTGCACATGCGTATGCGTCAAAACCAGCAACACTCCCGACATGGCTGACACAACATCGACAACTGTAGGAGCTGGCTTGCCAGCGATGGTGGCTAACGATAACGCGCCGTCTCAGGAAAAAAGCGGCGCACTTGAATCCATCGCTGGCAAGCCAGCTCCTACAGTAAAAGCCACACGGTGCAAATGGAACCGGGATTAACCGGCGCCAGGCAGGTACAATGCCCACCCCCTTTTTGTTACGGCCCTGACATGACTGACCCGATTCGTCTCTCCAAACGCCTCATCGAACTCGTCGGCTGTTCCCGTCGGGAGGCTGAGCTGTTCATCGAGGGCGGCTGGGTCACCGTCGACGGCGTGGTCATCGACGAGCCGCAATTCAAGGTCGACACCCAGAAAGTCGAGCTTGACCCAGAAGCCAAGGCCACCGCGCCGGAACCGGTGACCCTGCTGCTCAACGTGCCGGCCGGCATGGACGCAGACACCGCCATGGCCACCCTCGGCGCCGAGACCCTGAGCGAAGAACACCGCTACGGCAAGCGTCCGTTGCGCGGGCACTTCCTGCGCCTGACCGCCAGCACCGACCTGCAGGCCAACGCCAGCGGTCTGCTCGTGTTCACCCAGGACTGGAAAATCCTGCGCAAACTCACCGCCGACTCCAGCAAGATCGAGCAAGAGTATGTGGTCGAGGTTGAAGGCGAGATGGTGGCTCACGGCCTCAACCGTCTGAACCATGGCCTGACCTACAAGGGCAAGGAGTTGCCGGCGGTCAAGGCCAGTTGGCAGAACGAAAACCGCCTGCGCTTTGCCATGAAGAACCCGCAACCGGGCATCATCGCCCTGCTGTGCCAGGCCGTCGGCCTGAAGGTCGTCGCCATCCGCCGCATCCGCATCGGCGGCGTGTCCATCGGCAAAGTGCCCGTGGGGCAATGGCGCTACTTGTCCGGCAAAGAGAAGTTCTAAGGCGTTCCGCGCCGCCACACTTTTCGGTGCTGCTGTTTTCGGCGGCACCCATAGCTGAATTATCAGGACTGAACACATGATTCATAACGACGTACTGCGCAGCGTGCGCTACATGCTCGACATCAGCGACAAAAAAGTCATCGAGATCATCAAGCTCGGTGGCCTGGACGTGACCCTGACAGACCTGGTGACCTATCTCGACAAGAAAGAGGAAGACGAAGAAGGCTTCGTGCGCTGCCCGGACGAAGTCATGGCACATTTCCTCGACGGCCTGGTGATCTTCAAGCGCGGCAAGGACGAAAGCCGTCCGCCGCAGCCGATCGAAGTGCCGGTGACCAACAACATCATCCTGAAAAAGCTGCGGGTCGCATTCGAGCTGAAAGAAGACGACATGCACGCGATCCTCAAGGCCGCCGAGTTCCCGGTGTCCAAGCCTGAGCTGAGCGCGCTGTTCCGCAAGTTCGGCCACACCAACTATCGCCCTTGCGGCGACCAGTTGCTGCGCAATTTCCTCAAGGGCCTGACCCTGCGCGTTCGTCCGCAATAAATCACCCCCCCCTGTAGGAGCTGCCGCAGGCTGCGATCTTTTGATCTTGTTTTTAAAAATCAAAATCAAAAGATCGCAGCCTGCGGCAGCTCCTACACAGGAGGTTCAGGGCTTGGCCGTATGGCCATTCATTCCGCGCAAAAATAGTGGCTCCGTTTCGAACGGCTGACAACTAGGGTGTAAAGACCTCAGCTCTCAGGATTCGCCATGCATCCCTACTTTTCCCTGCAAGGCCGCACCGCCCTGGTGACCGGCGGCACCCGTGGTATCGGCAAGATGATCGCCAAGGCCTACGTCGAGGCGGGCGCCACCGTGTACGTATGCGCCCGCGACGCCGAAGCCTGCCGGCAAACCGCCGACGAACTCGGAGCGCTTGGACACTGCCACGCCATGGTGGCCGACCTCGCCACCGAAGAGGGCGTCCTGCAACTGGCCACACGCCTGGGCGAGCAGATTTCCCATCTGGACATCCTGGTGAACAATGCCGGCACCACCTGGGGTGCACCACTGGAGAGCTACCCGATCAAGGGCTGGGAAAAAGTCATGCAGCTCAACGTGACATCGGTATTCAACTGTATCCAGCAATTCCTGCCCCTGCTGCGCAAGGCCGGTTCAGCGCAGAATCCCGCGCGGATCATCAACATTGGTTCGGTGGCCGGGATTTCATCCTTCGGCGAACAGGCGTATGCCTACGGGCCGAGCAAGGCGGCGCTGCATCAACTGTCGAGGATTCTGGCGCGCGAACTGGTGAGCCAACACATCAACGTCAATGTGATCGCCCCGGGTCGCTTTCCGAGCAAGATGACCCGGCACATTGGCGATGATGAACAGGCACTGGCCGAGGATACGGCGCTGATTCCAATGAAGCGTTGGGGCCGCGAGGAAGAGATGGCGGCGCTGGCGATCAGTCTGGCGAGCACCGCGGGGGCCTACATGACCGGGAATATCATTCCTTTGGATGGCGGATTCAGTCTGTAGATCGGCCGCGCGCCCATCGCGGGCAAGCCACGCTCCCACAGGGCTCTAGAGCGCACACAAAATTTGTGTCCATCACAGAACCTGTGGGAGCGTGGCTTGCCCGCGATGACGGACTGACAGGCGCCATCGGGCTAGAGGTCACGTGGGTTATCATGCCTGCCTTCATTCCGCCTCGACCTCAAACCATGACCTACAGCGTTTCCCCTATCGGCTTCGTGCGCTCCTGCTTCAAGGAGAAATTCGCCATTCCGCGCCAGCCACAACTGGCCCCGGCCGCCCGTGGGGTGCTGGAACTGGTGGCTCCGTTCGATCAAGGGGACGCAGTACAGGGCCTGGAGCAGGTCAGCCATGTGTGGCTGCTGTTCCTGTTCCACCAGGCCCTGGAGGAAAAGCCTCGCCTGAAGGTCCGCCCTCCTCGCCTCGGCGGCAACAAATCCATGGGCGTGTTTGCCACCCGCGCCACCCACCGCCCTAATGGCATCGGGCAATCAGTGGTGAAACTGGACAGGGTCGAAGCCAACCGCCTGTGGATCTCGGGCATCGATCTGCTGGATGGCACGCCGATTCTCGATATCAAGCCTTACGTGCCCTACGCCGACATCATTGATACAGCCGCCAACAGCATCGCCAACGCTGCGCCGCCGCTGATTCCCGTGCAGTGGACGGACTCAGCGCTGCTGCAGGCTCACGAGCACGCCCGGCGCCTTGATGAGCCTTTGGTTGAGCTGATCGAGCAATGCCTGGCGCAAGACCCACGCCCGGCCTATCAAACGCCTGCACCCGAGCGGGAATACGGCGCGCAGTTCTGGGATCTGGATGTGCGTTGGCATTACCCGACACCGGAGCTGATCCGCGTCCTGGAAGTCATTCCTGCAAAGGGCTGAACGCTGGAAACGAATAAGCCCGCATGACCTTCCCAAGTCATGCGGGCTTTTCAGATGCGCTGCAAATCTACTGTAGGAGCGAGCCTGCTCGCGAAAAACCTGAGGACGCCGCTGGGTATCAAGCTTCCCGCGTTATCGTTGACCTCCATCGCGAGCAGGCTCGCTCCTACACGTGACCGGCGGTCACTTCTCGACGAACGCACGCTCGATCAGGTAGTCACCCGGCTCGCGCATCCGCGGCGAAACCTTCAGGCCGAAGCTGTTCAGCACTTCGCTGGTCTCGTCAAGCATGCTCGGGCTGCCGCACAGCATGGCGCGGTCGTCCTGCGGGTTGATCGGTGGCAGACCGATGTCGCTGAACAGCTTGCCGCTGCGCATCAGGTCGGTCAGGCGGCCTTCGTTCTCGAACGGCTCGCGGGTTACGGTCGGGTAGTAGATCAACTTGTCACGCAGGGCCTCGCCGAAGAATTCGTTCTGCGGCAGGTGCTCGGTGATGAACTCCCGGTAAGCGACTTCGTTGACGTAACGCACGCCGTGGCACAGGATCACTTTTTCGAAACGCTCGTAGGTTTCCGGGTCCTGGATGACGCTCATGAACGGCGCCAGACCGGTACCGGTGCTGAGCAGGTACAAATGTTTGCCTGGCTTCAAGTCATCCAGCACCAGTGTGCCGGTAGGCTTCTTGCTGATGATGATCTCGTCGCCTTCCTTCAGATGCTGCAACTGCGAAGTCAGCGGACCATCAGGCACCTTGATGCTGAAGAACTCGAGATGCTCTTCCCAGTTCGGGCTGGCAATCGAGTAAGCGCGCATAAGCGGGCGGCCGTTGGGCTGTTGCAGGCCGATCATCACGAACTGACCGTTCTCGAAGCGCAGGCCCGGATCACGGGTGCACTTGAAGCTGAACAGAGTGTCGTTCCAGTGGTGAACACTGAGGACACGCTCGTGGTTCATGTTGCTCATGTACGTGGGACTCCTGGAGATTGGTCTGCGCGTGTTCGGTGTGCTCTGCAAGAAAGCCAGCTCTGCGCAATTGCATCGCATTCTAAAGGCAGAGACAATATCTGTTAAATGGATTATTAAGATAAGGGTTATCGGTTATATCGATATGCGATTTACTCTCCGTCAACTTCAAGTATTCGTCGCCGTCGCCCAGCAGGAAAGCGTGTCCCGTGCTGCGGGCCTGCTCAACCTCTCGCAATCGGCGGCGAGCACCTCGATCACCGAACTGGAGCGCCAGTGCAGCTGCCAACTGTTCGACCGCGCCGGCAAACGGCTGAGCCTGAACGCCCTCGGTAAACAACTATTGCCGCAAGCGGTCGCCCTGCTGGACCAGGCCAAGGAAATCGAAGACCTGCTCAACGGAAAGTCCGGTTTCGGCTCGCTGGCCGTGGGCGCGACCCTGACCATCGGCAATTACCTGGCCACCCTGCTGATCGGCAGCTTCATGCAGCGCCATCCGGAAAGCCAGGTGAAGCTGCACGTGCAGAATACTGCCAACATTGTGCAGCAGGTGGCCCACTATGAAATTGACCTGGGTCTGATCGAAGGCGACTGCAGTCACCCGGACATCGAAGTGCAAAGCTGGGTCGAGGACGAACTGGTGGTGTTTTGCGCCCCTCAGCATCCGCTGGCCAAGCGCGGCACGGCCACCATGGACGAGTTGAGCCACGAAGCCTGGATCTTGCGCGAACAGGGTTCCGGCACACGGCTGACCTTCGATCAAGCCATGCGCCATCACCGTTCTTCCTTGAATATCCGCCTGGAGCTTGAGCACACCGAAGCGATCAAGCGCGCGGTGGAATCAGGTTTGGGGATTGGCTGCATTTCCCGGCTGGCTTTGCGCGACGCATTCCGCCGCGGCAGCCTGGTGCCTGTCGAGACGCCGGATCTGGATCTGGCGCGACAGTTTTATTTCATCTGGCATAAACAGAAATATCAGACCTCGGCGATGCGCGAATTCCTCGATCTGTGCCGCGCCTTCACCGCCGGGGTTCAGCGCAGCGACGAGATCGTGCTGCCGACGATCGCTTAGAGCAGGATGACCGCCCACACCAGGGCAATCATGCTCAATGCCACGAACTGGGCGGCACTGCCCATGTCCTTGGCATTCTTGGACAGCGGGTGCCGCTCAAGGGAAATGCGGTCGATGGCCGCTTCCACGGCCGAATTGAGCAACTCGACGATCAACGCCAGCAGGCATACCGCGATCAACAACGCCTGTTCGACCCGGCTGACATTCAGGAAGAACGACAATGGAATCAGGATGACGTTGAGCAATACCAGTTGCCGAAAAGCGGCTTCGCCGGTGAAGGCTGCGCGCAGGCCGTCCAGCGAATAACCGGAGGCATTGAGAATACGTTTCAGACCGGTCTGGCCTTTGAAAGGTGACATAGAGTGGGCAACTGACAAAAAAGGAAGTGGGAAAGCTAGTTCAACCAAAGTCAAAAAAGCGTGAAGTTGCCAGCCTTTAATGGCTGGAAGTTGACTCAAGTTGTTGCAGGAGCAGCGCGGCCTGGGTCCGGGTCCGCACATTCAGTTTACGGAAAATCGCGGTCACGTGCGCCTTGATAGTCGCCTCGGAAACACTCAGCTCGTAGGCGATCTGCTTGTTCAGCAAGCCTTCGCAGACCATGGTCAGCACCCGGAATTGCTGCGGTGTCAGACTGGCAAGGCCTTCGCTGGCCGCCTTGGCCTCTGCCGAAACGCTGACCGCTTCGAATGCCTGCGGCGGCCAGAACACATCGCCATCGAGGACCGCACGCACGGCTTTCTGGATCACACCCAAGTCGCTGGATTTGGGAATGAAGCCACTGGCGCCGAACTCACGGGACTTGACCATGATGGTCGGCTCTTCCTGGGCCGAGACCATGACCACCGGAATCTGCGGGTACTGACCGCGCAGCAGGACCAGCCCGGAAAAACCGTAGGCCCCCGGCATGTTCAGGTCCAGCAGTACCAGATCCCAGTCGGATTTTTCCGTCAGGCGGACTTCCAGTTCGGCAATGCTCGCCACCTCCACCAGACGGACATCCGGGCCAAGGCCCAGGGTCAACGCTTGATGCAAGGCACTACGAAACAGCGGATGGTCATCGGCAATCAGGATTTCGTATGTGGCCATTTTTCAAATGATCCTGTTTTTCATGGGACGCCCGATGCATTCGGACCTCGCCAAAGCACCTCAAGGCACAGCCATGGAGTTGCACTCACCAGGCACGTTCAACGCAAGAAACGCCATTGCAAACGCTGGCCGCACCCTGATCGGCGCCAAGCATGCCCAGCGAAGCCGGGGTGGTCAAGCCGCATGCCCGGTACAGTTTATTGCAGTATGAGCGACAATCAGTCCACCAAAGGAGTGACCGACTGGACATAGGGCATCAACTCGGCATGCGCCGGGGTCGAAACGTTCATGTCCAACTGATGTTTGGCGTCGAGGTAATGCTGGCTGAACACATCAAAGTAGGCATCCAGCGCCGAGGCTGCGTCGACATCGCCCGCAAGGTCGAGACACAGCGCCGCCACTTCCGCCGTGCACAGATGCTCGCTGCGGGTCGAGCGGCGCAACCGGTAGCGCGAGAGTTTTTCAGGCAACAGGCTGAGGATCGGCAATCGATCGAAATAGGGGCTCTTGCGAAAGATCTTTCGCGCTTCGGTCCAGGTCGCGTCCAACAGAATGAACAACGGACGCTTCGTGCCATCGACATCCACACTGTTTGTCACCCGCTCAGGCTCGACATATTCACCCGGAAACACCAGGTACGGCAGCCATTGCGGGTCGGACAACAGCGCCAGCAACTTCGGATCGACCTCCGTACGGGACCAGATGAAGGCGTGGTTGTCAGGGACCACGTCGGCGATCAGCCAACCGGTGTTGCTCGGCTTGAACACTTCCTTGTTGGTCATGATCAGGCACACGCCGGAGCGGGTCGCGACCTGCGGACGCCATGCGCACAGGCAGTGGCTCTCGATCACCCGGCAGTCACGGCAACGCGGCGCACGCCAGCCACGGGCCTGAATCGGCTTGATGCCCTCCTCCTCACGCTGATCGCGCAAGCGGGCTACGGCATTCAAGGCAAAGCGCGCGGGGGTGGGGCTCATAGCGGGCAACGCCCACAGAGAAGGAAACTCGACACGAAACACACTCGACAGGGTAAAAAGTGCCAGCAGTTTACCAGACCGCCCGGCGCAAGCCTGTACCGTCCAGCCCGCCTCCCCTATAATTCGCCGCCACTGAACGCACAGTCACGTGACGGGTCAAACCCCCATCACTGAACCAGGAGAGTTTCATGCTGCGCCTTATCGTTCCTACCGCGGCCATTTTGCTGGCGTCGTCCCTCAATGCCCAGGCTGCGTCCTTGAAAGACACGGAACTGAACAAAATGCTGCAAAACGTCGCCACCCAGAGCAGCGTCGGCACTCCACGAGCGATCAACGAAGACATTCTCGATCAAGGCTACACCGTTGAAGGCAAACAACTGATCAACCACCTGAGTGTGCAGAGCAGCCACGCCGACAAGATGCGTGCAGACCCGAAGGCGGTGTACTTCCAGTTGGGCGCTTCTGTCTGCAGGAACGAAGGGTTTCGCAAGCTGATGGCCAAGGGCGCGATCATGCGTTACGACTTCACCGAGGTGAAGACCAACCGTCCGGTCGGCTCCGCCAGCTTCCAGGAATCGGATTGCCTGCAACCGGCCAAGAAGAAAAAGTAATCACCGGGAATTGGCGCGCCGCTGTTCATCTTCGGCGCGCAATTCTGCCAGCAGCGCCTGCAAGTAATGCGAACGGCGTTCGCCGCCACGCAAACGCCGGCAGCACTCCTCTTCGAGGCTCAAATGATTGGCCTCGGCTGATGACTTCAACAATCGATACAGTTGCGTATCGACCTCCAGAACGACTCTGGCCATGGTTTCCCGCCTCCCTGCACTTCACTCATGTTTGAGCGATTAAATCCTTGAACTGCATGTGCCGTGCGCCCTGCCGTTGACGCAAAGTTGTCGTGTGGCACCTGTAACTTAGTAAATCAGAGTGCGGCACAGGCGACGCCTGTTCAGACGAGCGGTGAAACCACCTTGCAAATCGTCAATAAGCGGTTGCCAGCAAAGACGTTGTGGCGCAATGATCAATCAGCGCAAATCATTGTGAAGGTCTAGATTTCAGGTATCCACGTTCACTTTTTCAGGGCTGGAAAGGGGCTGGCCGTCGCTTGCCGTGTTGTGCGATTGTTTCTTTCATCCAAGGGAAAAACAGAACCTGTTTGGATGATCCGATGTCTTTCGGGTCAAGTAGATCGCCCAGGCATGGGCCTGGGCAGACAGCGACACATGAAGTGTCGTGGCACCGGCGTACGTTGTCGGGCCGAGGGTTCTGTGCAGAAGGAGAAGTTGAATGCCTTACCAACCGAATGACCTCCTGAGCCGTCATTTCGAAGAAAGCGGCCACGACCTCCTCAGCAAGGTCGAAGAACAACTCAAGCTGATTTCACCCAACAGCCCGAACATCCCGATCTACCGTGACATGATCCTGACCGTGCTGCGCATGGCCCAGGAAGACCATAACCGCTGGAACGCCAAAATCACCCTGCAAGCCCTGCGCGAACTGGAACAGGCCTTCCGCGTGCTCGAACAATTCAAGGGACGGCGCAAGGTCACTGTTTTCGGCTCGGCCCGTACCCCCATGGAACACCCGCTCTACAGGATGGCCCGGGAACTCGGCGCCGCTCTGGCGCGCTCGGACATGATGGTCATTACCGGCGCCGGTGGCGGCATCATGGCCGCCGCCCACGAGGGCGCCGGCCTGACACACAGCCTGGGGTTCAACATTACCCTGCCCTTCGAGCAGCATGCCAATCCCACTGTCGACGGCACGACCAACCTGCTGCCCTTCCATTTCTTCTTCACCCGCAAGCTGTTCTTCGTCAAGGAAGCCGATGCCCTGGTGCTGTGCCCGGGCGGCTTTGGCACGCTGGATGAAGCCCTGGAAGTGCTGACTCTGATTCAGACCGGCAAGAGTCCATTGGTGCCCGTGGTGCTGCTCGACGCGCCGGGCGGTAAATTCTGGCAAGGCGCACTGGACTTCATTCACCAGCAACTGGAGCAAAACCATTACATCCTGCCCACTGACATGAAGCTAGTGAGACTGGTCTACAACGTCGAAGAAGCGGTAGAGCACATCAACCAGTTCTACAGCAACTTCCACTCCAGTCGCTGGCTCAAGCATCAGTTCCTGATTCGCATGAATCACTCACTCAACGACCAGGCACTTGAGTACATGCAGGAGGCTTTCGCCGACCTGTGCCTGAGCGATCATTTCCATCAGCACGCTTACAGCGGTGAAGAACACGACGAAGCCGAATTCAGCCATCTGGCGCGACTGGTCTTCAACTTCAACGCCCGCAATCATGGCCGGCTGCGCGAACTTGTGGACTACATCAACCTGCCGGAAAACTGGGCACAATCAAAAACCCAGGCACAACAACGCACGCGGGAGCCGTCAAAGGTTACGTGAGGCATAAAAAAACGGCCCGCTATCGAAATAGCGGGCCGTTTCAGTTCAGTCGTCCATCCCTCGACCGCTGAACAGTCGGTTGATCATTTCCATGGAGTATCCCCGATACGCCAGGAATCGGCCTTGTTTGGCTCGCTCCCGGACATCTGCCGGCAATTGCCCGGAGAATTTACGTCGCCAGGTGTCGGCCAACTGCTCCTGCCAGTCGATACCGCTCTCACGCAGGGCGAGTTCAATGTCGATGCGTTGCAGGCCGCGCTGGCTCAACTCTTCACGAATGCGTAAAGGGCCATAACCGGAACGGGCGCGGTAGGAAACGAAACTTTCGAGGTAACGGGTTTCAGACAACAACCCCTCTTCCGTCAACCGGTCGAGTGCTGTTTCGATCATTTCAGGGAGGGCGCCGCGCTGACGCAGTTTACGCGTCAGCTCGACTCGACCGTGCTCGCGTCGTGCGAGCAGGTCCATTGCGGTTCGCCGCACCGCGACGAGTGTATCGAGTACGGCGGTCATCGCTTCGATCAGATATCAGCGTCAACCAGGTCGTCTTCGGTCTCTTTGACCGCAGAAGCTTTGGCGTCTGCTACGGATGCCGGGGACAGGAGCTTGTCACGCAGTTGCTTCTCCAGCTTTGCCGCGACGTCCGGGTTGTCCGCCAGGAACTTAGCCGAGTTGGCCTTGCCCTGACCGATCTTGGTGCCTTCATAGGCATACCAGGCGCCGGACTTCTCAACGAAACCGTGCAGAACACCCAGGTCGATCATCTCACCGTTGAGGTAGATGCCCTTGCCGTAAAGAATCTGGAACTCGGCCTGACGGAATGGCGAAGCCACCTTGTTCTTCACGACCTTGACGCGGGTTTCGCTACCAACGACTTCATCACCTTCCTTCACCGCGCCAGTACGACGGATGTCCAGACGAACCGATGCGTAGAACTTCAGCGCGTTACCACCGGTGGTGGTTTCCGGGCTGCCGAACATCACGCCGATCTTCATGCGGATCTGGTTGATGAAGATCACCAGGCAGTTGGCGTTCTTGATGTTACCGGTGATTTTACGCAGCGCCTGGGACATCAGGCGGGCTTGCAGGCCCACGTGCATGTCACCCATTTCGCCTTCGATTTCAGCCTTTGGCACCAGGGCGGCCACGGAGTCGACGATGATCACGTCAACCGCGTTGGAACGCACCAGCATGTCGGTGATTTCCAGGGCCTGCTCGCCGGTGTCCGGCTGGGAAACCAGCAGGTCGTCGACGTTGACGCCCAGCTTGCCGGCGTACTCAGGGTCGAGGGCGTGTTCGGCGTCGACGAATGCGCAGGTCGCGCCGGCTTTTTGAGCCTGGGCGATCACGGACAAGGTCAGCGTGGTTTTACCGGAAGATTCAGGACCGTAGATTTCAACAATACGGCCTTTTGGCAGGCCGCCGATGCCGAGAGCGATGTCCAGACCCAGAGAGCCAGTGGAAATGGCCGGGATCGCCTGACGGTCCTGATCGCCCATACGCATTACGGCACCCTTGCCGAATTGACGTTCGATCTGACCCAGGGCCGCAGCCAAGGCTTTCTTCTTGTTGTCGTCCATTAAAGTCCTCACGTAATCAATAAGGCCTGACGGCCAACACCTGTATAAGTAGCCAGTATTATTCCACAGCGATTCCGGATCGCCTACCCCTGATTTGAGATTTCTGCCGCGGTATAGCGCAGCAGCCCCTCTAGCGCGGCCTTCACCGTTTGTCGGCGCACCTCGTCGCGGTCACCGGCGAAGTGTTGCAACTCGCTGAACACTCGCTCGCCCACGCCCCAGGCCAGCCAAACCGTCCCCACCGGCTTGCTCGGCGAACCACCGTCCGGCCCGGCTACGCCACTGACCGCCACGGAAAAATACGCGCGACTTTTCTCCTGCGCGCCCCTGGCCATCGCTTCGACTACCTCGCGACTGACCGCCCCCACCGTGGTGAACAACTCCACAGGAACATCCAGTTGCAGGTTCTTCTGCAGATTGGAATAGGTGACATAACCGGCCTCGAACCACGCCGAGCTGCCCGGAATACGGGTGATCGCCTCGGCAATCCCGCCTCCGGTGCAGGACTCGGCCGTGGAAACGTGGGCATTGAGAATCTGCAATTGCCTGCCAAGGTCAGCGGCGAGCTGGGTAATTACTTTCACGGTCATCTCCTGATGGGGCGGGATGGGTTAACCGTACACCAGCAGACCGCACTTGCAAGCGACAGGCCCGATCAAAATGTAAAGAACCAGAGGCTCTGGAAAAGGCCTGCCGAGGGATTCAATCTTCCACGTCACTGGATTGAACATGACCGACACCCATGCGCTTGGCCGCCCAACGCTCATACAACCCTAAAACTACGTCTGTCCCGGCCATCGCCGTTAAACAACCACCCGCACAAGCTGCCCAAATGGAAACATTGGCGGCGTGCAGCAGCATGATGACCGAGGCGCCGCAGATCATGCTGGAGCCAGACCGCAGGCTCAGGCGCCGGACAAGGGGCCAGCCACGAACACCCTCTTTATCGGCACGCCACATTTCACCGGTAACGCCACCAAGTATTGGCAGGCTGATGACCAGCCAAAGAGGCATGTCCAGCAACGCATATTGCTCAGCGGTCATTTCATGCCTCCTTGAGTGAACGGTCATTCCGTGTTCTTGAATAGACAGAAAACAAGACTATGCATTTACGCATAGACAGTCAATGCGCAAACGCATAAACGAAGACCATCCGATGCTTTCAGCAAACGAAAAAAAACCCGCTCAGGAAGCGGGTTTTATCTGAACGCTGAGGGTGTTAGCGGGCGTACATGCCCCACCAGAAGACATGTCCGAGGATAACAATCGGCTCCTCCTGGATGTCCTGAAAGGTGTAATCCTCGTCTGGGTGTTCATCGCGATTAAAGCTGCGCAGGCGTATCCCGGTCGGCAGACGATAAAGCTGCTTCACCCGAAGTTGGCCGTTGTGATTGATTGCATAAAGGTCGCCGTCAACGATATCGCCAATGCCGCACTTGCCGGCATTCACGCCGACCGTGGCGCCATCGCGCAGTACTGGCAGCATGCTGTTGCCCCGCACCGTCACGCATTTCGCCTGATCGAACTGCACACCGTTATGGCGCAGACTCCGCTTTCCAAAGCGCAGGCTAGAGCGCTCGCTTTCCTCGATAACGAATCTTCCCGACCCTGCGGCCAACTCAACCTCACGAAGAAAAGGAACCGACACCTCATCGTCATCGATAGGGGTATCGTCGTCCCACAGACTTATATCCTTGAGTTCCGAATGCACAGGAGCACGCCCGGCATTGGTGGCGGGCGCGACGTCCGCGCGACCTCGCAACTGGTCGGTGCTCACGGAAAAATAGTCGGCAATTTTCGAAATGTGCCGATCCGAAGGATCGACGATCTTCCCGCTGAGAATGCGCGAGAGCGTGGATTGAGGCACGCCGGTACGACGGTGAAGCTCCGTGGGGGAGATCCCGTGCTGATCGAGCAATGCTCTTAATACGGTAGATACGTTGCGTTTTTGCATAACCCGCATAGTGCTTGCTCTACTCGAAGAAGACAATGCCGATTTGCATAATCGATGCATAACACCATTTTGCATCGTAAAAGATGTCACCCGGCCGCGATGCCTGCGTCAGGTAGAGCGCCCATGGTAACCTTGCGCCCATCGCGGAAAAGCCTGGCCATTGCCCCGCTTTTGCCCCACCTCTTTCAACGAGCTTCCTGACAATCCGATGAATAAAGCCGTCTCCGACCTGTCCTCCCACACACCCATGATGCAGCAGTACTGGCGCCTGAAAAACCAGCACCCGGACCAGCTGATGTTCTACCGCATGGGCGACTTCTACGAGATCTTCTATGAAGACGCGAAGAAGGCCGCCAAGTTGCTGGACATCACCCTGACCGCCCGCGGGCAGTCGGCGGGGCAGGCGATTCCGATGTGCGGGATTCCTTACCACGCCGCCGAGGGTTACCTGGCAAAACTGGTGAAGCTTGGCGAGTCGGTGGTGATCTGCGAGCAGGTCGGTGACCCGGCCACCAGCAAAGGACCGGTAGAGCGGCAGGTGGTGCGCATCATCACGCCGGGGACGGTGAGTGACGAGGCGTTGCTCGACGAGCGTCGGGACAACCTGATCGCTGCCGTTCTGGGTGATGAGCGTCTGTTCGGCCTGGCGGTGCTGGACATCACCAGTGGCAACTTCAGCGTGCTGGAAATCAAGGGCTGGGAAAACCTGCTGGCGGAGCTGGAACGGGTCAACCCGGTGGAACTGCTGATCCCGGATGACTGGCCCAAGGACTTGCCGGCGGAAAAGCGCCGCGGTGTACGTCGCCGTGCGCCGTGGGATTTCGAGCGCGATTCGGCGCTCAAAAGCCTGTGCCAGCAATTCTCGACCCAGGATCTCAAGGGCTTTGGCTGCGAAAACCTGACCCTGGCCATCGGTGCCGCCGGTTGCCTGCTGGCCTACGCCAAGGAAACCCAGCGCACCGCCCTGCCTCACTTGCGCAGCTTGCGTCATGAACGCCTGGACGACACCGTGGTGCTCGATGGCGCCAGCCGTCGCAACCTGGAGCTCGACACCAACCTGGCCGGGGGCCGCGACAACACCCTACAATCAGTGGTGGACCGTTGCCAGACCGCCATGGGCAGCCGCCTGCTGACCCGCTGGCTGAATCGCCCGTTACGCGATCTGACAGTGCTGTTGGCGCGTCAGACCTCGATCACGTGCCTGCTCGACGGTTACCGCTTCGAAAGACTGCAACCGCAACTCAAGGAAATCGGCGACATCGAGCGGATTCTTGCGCGGATCGGCCTGCGCAATGCTCGCCCGCGCGACCTCGCCCGCTTGCGTGACGCCCTCGGCGCACTGCCCGAACTGCAAGTGGCGATGACAGAGCTCGAAGCCCCGCACCTACAGCAACTCGCCAGCATCACCAGTACCTACCCGGAACTGGCGGCACTGCTGGAGAAGGCCATCATCGACAACCCGCCGGCGGTCATTCGGGATGGCGGCGTACTGAAAACCGGCTACGACAGCGAACTCGACGAACTGCAGTCGCTCAGCGAAAACGCCGGGCAATTCCTGATCGACCTCGAAGCACGGGAAAAGGCCCGCACCGGCCTGTCCCACCTGAAGGTCGGCTACAACCGCATTCACGGTTACTTCATCGAGCTGCCAAGCAAGCAGGCGGAGTCGGCACCGGCCGACTATATTCGCCGCCAGACGCTCAAAGGTGCCGAGCGTTTCATTACGCCGGAACTCAAAGCGTTCGAAGACAAGGCATTGTCAGCCAAGAGCCGCGCCCTGGCGCGCGAGAAGATGCTGTACGAAGCACTGCTCGAAGACCTGATCGCCCAACTGCCGCCCTTGCAGGACACCGCAGGCGCCCTGGCCGAACTGGACGTCTTGAGCAACCTGGCCGAGCGAGCACTGAACCTCGACCTGAACTGCCCGCGCTTCGTCAGTGAACCATGCATGCGCATCAGCCAGGGACGCCATCCGGTGGTCGAGCAAGTGCTGACCACGCCGTTCGTGGCCAACGACCTGAGCCTGGACGACAACACGCGCATGCTGGTGATCACCGGCCCGAACATGGGCGGTAAATCCACCTACATGCGTCAGACCGCTCTGATTGTGCTGCTGGCGCATATCGGCAGCTTCGTGCCGGCGGCCAGTTGCGAATTGTCCCTGGTCGACCGCATCTTCACCCGAATCGGTTCCAGCGATGACTTGGCTGGCGGGCGCTCAACCTTCATGGTGGAAATGAGCGAAACCGCGAACATTCTGCACAACGCCACCGAGCGCAGCCTGGTGTTGATGGACGAAGTCGGGCGCGGTACCAGCACCTTCGATGGCCTGTCGCTGGCCTGGGCGGCAGCCGAACGCCTGGCGCATCTGCGTGCCTACACGCTGTTCGCCACCCACTACTTCGAACTGACCGTCCTGCCGGAGGCCCAGCCGCTGGTGGCCAACGTGCACCTCAATGCCACCGAGCACAATGAACGCATCGTGTTCCTGCACCACGTGCTGCCGGGACCGGCCAGCCAGAGTTATGGCCTGGCCGTGGCACAGCTGGCAGGCGTACCGACTGAAGTCATTACCCGCGCCCGCGAGCATTTGAGCCGCCTGGAAGACACCGCCCTGCCCCATGAGTCGCCAGCACCTGCCAAAGGTAAACCGGCGGCTCCACAGCAAAGCGACATGTTCGCCAGTCTGCCGCACCCGGTGCTGGATGACCTGGCCAAGCTCGATCTGGACGACATGACGCCACGTCGTGCTCTCGAAATGCTCTATACACTGAAGACACGGATCTAACGCAGCGGCTTGCAAGCTGTTAGAATCTCGCGCGGTTTGGGATGCTGCTGGCTAATAGCCTGGCCAGCAGACTATCGCTCCCGAACCTGGCGACCCCTACGAGAAGGGGCGCAGCAAGCCGCGCCTGAGGAGAAAATTAGAAATGACCTTCGTCGTCACCGACAACTGCATCAAGTGCAAGTACACCGACTGCGTAGAAGTCTGTCCGGTGGACTGCTTTTACGAAGGCCCGAATTTCCTGGTGATTCACCCGGATGAGTGCATCGATTGCGCGCTGTGCGAACCTGAATGCCCTGCCGTGGCTATCTTCTCCGAAGATGAGGTTCCGGCCGGCATGGAGAACTTCATCGAGCTGAACGCTGAGTTGGCCGATATCTGGCCAAACATCACCGAACGCAAGGATCCAATGCCCGATTCCGCAGAATGGGATGGCAAGCCAGGCAAGATCGCAGACCTCGAACGCTGATTACCCCCGCGTTCGCGAAAAAGGCCCCACAAGGGCCTTTTTGCTTTTCTGCGGGCAAAAAAAGGGGCGGTTTGACCCGCCCACATTTTTTCCCTATTCCCTGTGTTCCTTTTCATCATCCTGATGAATCGCGTCCTGCGATTTCCATATCCCTCATCCTTGAAGGACGTGTCTGTCCCTCGACACAACCTCAATACTAGAGTGTTCCCCTGCGGGATCAATCGCCCCTTGGCGCGAAACCCAGTTGTCACACGTCATTAATAATAAAAAATAGCCATATAAATCAAAAAGATAAAAACGAAAGACGTTCAACATGGACGATTGCCAGGGTGTAAAAATAACGAACACTTACGCAAGTGTAAGCCTGGGCTTACAGCACGAAACCGAAATCCCGAGGGGAATCGGTCTTCTGGCCAGGCAATAAAAAACCCCGAGTCAGTCGGGGTTTTTCATGCCATCGCAGTGAGTGTCTTATTGGAACAGCGACTCACTCGACAGACCATTTTTTTCCAGGATCTCGCGCAGTCGCTTCAAGCCTTCCACCTGAATCTGCCGGACCCGCTCACGGGTCAGGCCGATTTCCAGGCCGACGTCTTCAAGGGTGCTGCTTTCATGACCGCGCAGGCCGAAGCGGCGTACAACCACTTCGCGTTGCTTGTCGGTCAGTTCCGAGAGCCATTGATCGATGCTCTGGGACAGGTCGTCATCCTGCAACAGTTCGCATGGATCGGTCGGGCGGTCGTCAGTCAGGGTGTCGAGCAGGGTTTTATCCGAATCCGGACCCAGCGAGACGTCGACGGAGGAAACCCGCTCGTTAAGGCCGAGCATACGCTTGACCTCTCCCACCGGTTTTTCCAGCAGGTTGGCGATTTCTTCGGGTGAGGGTTCATGGTCGAGTTTTTGCGTCAGTTCCCGCGCAGCCCGCAGGTACACATTCAGCTCTTTGACCACATGGATCGGCAGCCGGATGGTCCGGGTCTGATTCATGATTGCGCGTTCGATGGTCTGGCGAATCCACCAAGTCGCGTAGGTCGAGAAGCGGAAGCCGCGTTCCGGATCGAACTTCTCCACCGCCCGGATCAAGCCGAGGTTGCCCTCTTCGATCAGGTCCAGCAGCGACAGCCCACGATTGACGTAGCGTCGGGCGATTTTCACCACCAATCGCAGGTTGCTTTCAATCATGCGCTTGCGCCCGGCCGGATCGCCACTTTGCGACAGGCGCGCAAAATGAACTTCCTCTTCGGGTGATAGCAGGGGAGAGAAACCAATTTCATTGAGATACAACTGCGTGGCATCGAGTGCCCGCGTGTAGTCAATGTACTTGTGTTGTTTCAACGATGCGGAGTGTTTGGATTTGGCACGAACGGAAGGTGGAGCCGCCCCTTCATCATTCGACATCGAATCCGTATCGATGCTGCTCTCCATCAGGAGAACCTCATCGTCGATGTCAAACTCCGGCACTTCTTTACTGAGAGCCATTGTTATAGTCCTTTGGTGAGTTCGACCTCAAGCTCAAGCGGCGCCTTTCTCCCTGGCAACGCTGGAGCCTGTCCCCTCTACGTGAGGAACAGGCTGGTAAGCGATCAACGACGTGGCAGGAATTGCAGCGGATCTACAGGTTTACCTTGGCGGCGAATCTCAAAATGCAGTTTCACCCGGTCTGTACCCGTTGACCCCATTTCGGCAATTGTCTGTCCGACCTTGACCTGCTGCCCCTCCCGAACCAACAACCTGCGGTTATGTCCGTAGGCACTTACGTAGGTTTCACTGTGCTTGATGATCACTAATTCGCCGTAGCCCCTTAAGCCACTCCCGGCGTATACCACCGTCCCATCAGACGCAGCTAAAACAGGCTGTCCCAAATCTCCGGCGATATCAATTCCTTTATTCAAACTACCGTTTGAAGAGAATTTTCCAATCAGAATGCCATTAGATGGCCATCCCCAGCCGGTCGGGGCTGGTCCCGGAGGAGGCAACGGAGCGGGGGCAGGCTTGCTCGCGACGGACGGTACAACCGTCGTTGTGCTGGTGGTCGTACCGTTTGCCGAACGACGGATGACCGTGGTTTTACTCGACGACGAAGGTGTTGAACTGGACGAACTGACCACAGCCGTCGACGTTGAATCGGTTCGACCATCAAAGCGAATCGTCTGACCCGGATGGATGGTGTAGGGCGCTGGAATATTGTTTCGGGCCGCAAGGGCCTTGTAGTCCCAGCCGTAACGGAAGGCAATGGAAAACAGGGTGTCCTTGGGACGCACCACGTATTGCCCGGTGGTCACGGCCGGACGCTGAGCCGCGGCATTGTTGCGATCCACGACACGAACATCGCTGGATTTGTTGCTGGAACAACCGACCAGCAATGTACTCAAGACAAGGCCAGTCACCAGGCGCTGAAAGCTCGTTTTACTCATACGCTGCGCAATGACTGTGAGACTCACCCGCCGCTCCCTCTGTGGTGGCTGAAAATGTGAAATACCGGAGTCCGGTATGAACTGTCGCAAGTATAACGGGCCGTGCACGCTTTACCTTTAATGTGGCGAATCGCTGTCGCGCACACGTTTGCTGCCTGAAGATGAATCCCGTTGAAGCAATCGATGCCGCTGTAAGACAAAGGCAATCGAAGAGAATTCAGCGCGCCGAAACAAATGCTCAGGCCAGTGGCCCATTGAGCAATGGCACGAAGCGCACAGCCCCCAGAACATGCCTGGAAAAACCTTGTTCCTCGCGGATGATCAGCATCAATTGCTGGACTTCGCCGGCCCCGACCGGGATCACCATTCGGCCTCCGGGTGCCAACTGGTCAAGCAATGCCTGGGGCACGTCGGTCGCCACAGCGGTGACGATAATCCCGTTGTACGGCGCCAGTGCCGGCCAGCCTTCCCAACCATCGCCCCAGCGGAACACCACGTTGCGCAGGTTAAGTTCGACCAGGCGTTCCTTTGCCCGATCCTGCAGAACCTTGATGCGCTCGACCGAGAACACTCGCTCGACCAGTTGCGACAGCACCGCCGTCTGATAACCCGACCCGGTGCCGATTTCCAGCACCTTGTCGAGAGGACCGGCCTCCAGCAGCAGCTCGCTCATGCGCGCCACCATATAAGGCTGGGAGATGGTCTGGTTGTTGCCAATCGGCAGCGCGGTGTCTTCATAGGCACGGTGCGCCAGCGCTTCGTCGACGAACAGGTGGCGCGGGGTCCGGCGAATGACCTCCAGCACCTTCGCGTTGGAGATGCCTTCTTCATACAGGCGCTGGATGAGCCGCTCCCGGGTTCGCTGGGAGGTCATGCCGATGCCGCGACGCAGCATATCGTCTTGTTCGCGACCCATCAGCGCAGCCCCTCCAGCCAGCCGTCCAGACTTCTGAAGGCATCATTGAAGGTGCGATCCAGTTGCAACGGCGTGATCGAAACATATCCCTGCATCACCGCATGGAAATCGGTCCCCGGACCACCGTCCTCGGCATCCCCGGCGGCGGCGATCCAGTAACCGGACTTGCCCCGTGGATCTACCACCTTCATCGGTGCTGCGGCTCGGGCGCGATGCCCCAGGCGAGTCAACTGGATACCGCGGATACGGTCCAGCGGCAAATTGGGAATGTTCACATTCAGTACCGTTCGCGGTGGCAGATCCAGCTCGGCATGGGCTTCGACCAGCTTGCGCGCGAAATGGGCAGCTGTGGGAAGGTTCTCTACCTGGCGTGAGACCAGCGAAAAGGCAAACGAAGGGCGTTTCAGGAAACGCCCCTCAAGGGCCGCCGCCACCGTGCCGGAATACAGGACATCGTCCCCCAGGTTCGCGCCCAGGTTGATACCGGAAACCACCATGTCCGCTTCGCGCTCCAGCAGGCCGTTGAGGCCCAGGTGCACACAATCGGTTGGCGTGCCATTGATGCTGATAAAGCCGTTGGCAAGGGTTTGCGGGTGCAACGGACGGTCGAGCGTCAGCGAACTGCTGGCGCCGCTTTTGTCCTGGTCCGGGGCGATAACCACGCAATCGGTGTAATCCGCCAGCGCAGCATAGAGCGCGGCGAGACCGGGTGCTGTTACCCCATCGTCGTTAGAAATCAGAATACGCATGGGCTGTCCGTCTGCCCCACCGGCACCAGATCAACAAGCTCGCGCACCAATACGGTGGCGAAGCATCCGGCCGGCAGGACGAATTCCAGTTGCAGAATGTCAGGCTCGGGATAATGCCACGTCAACCCGCCAATGGGCAGCCGCAGGATGCGACGTTCGTGGCTCATACCGGCGTTGATCAGCCAATCACGCAAATCCGCTTCGCGTGCGGCGATGGCCTGCTCCAGTTCATGGACAGCGCCCGTGGCCGGCGAGTCACCTTCGCCCCACTGCGGACCGGTCGGGTGTAGATCAAGAATCGCCAGGCGCGGGTCGCTGCACTCGGCTTCGCCTGCCGGGAAAAAGCTGCGGCTGTCGGTGAACGCCAGCAGATCGCCCACCTGGGCACGCTGCCAGGTGCCGTCGGCGACACGTGCGGCCAATACCTGGTTGAACAGAAAACTGCGCGCTGTGGAGAGCAGCCGCGAGCGCACGTTGCGCTGCTCGGGCAAGGCCTTGCGCGCGGCCCAGGCACGAGCATCGACGACGTTGCCGCCGTCATGGCCGAAACGCTGGGCGCCGAAATAATTGGGGATGCCTTGTTTGACGATCAGTTGCAGACGCTCTTCAAGCGCAAGCTTGTCACCGACCAATTGCGTCAGGCGCAAGGTGAAGCCGTTGGCAGAGTGCGCGCCACGTTGCAGCTTGCGCTTGTGGCGGGCGGTCTTGAGGATCTTCAGCGTATCGTTTTCGGCGGCTGTCAGATCAGGATCGGCCTTGCCCGGCAACTGCACGCTGAACCACTGGCGAGTCAACGCCTGACGGTCCTTGAGCCCGGCATAACTGACGGTACGCAATGGCACACCCGCAGCCTTCGCAATCCGTCGCGCCGCTTCTTCAGTATTCAGGCCGCGTTTTTCCACCCATATCCACAGGTGCTCACCTTCACCACTCAGTGGAATGTCGAGGACTTCGTCGACCTGGAAATCTTCCGCGATCGCTTTCAGGACGGCCGTGCCGAGGGCCTCGCCGTAAGCCCGCGGGCCGAGCAATTGCAGTTCGTTCATGCGCGCAGCAACAAGGCAACGGAGTGCACGGCAATGCCTTCTTCGCGACCGACAAAGCCGAGCTTTTCGGTGGTGGTAGCTTTCACGTTCACTTGATCCAACTCTACTTGAAGATCCGCGGCAATCAGCGCGCGCATCGATTCGATATGCGGGGCCATTTTCGGCGCCTGGGCAACGATGGTGTTGTCGACGTTGCCGACTTTCCAGCCTTTGGCATGGACCAGCGCGACGACGTGACGCAACAGCGCACGGCTGTCGGCGCCCTTGAATTGCGGGTCGGTATCCGGGAAATGCTTGCCGATGTCGCCCAGCGCCGCGGCGCCGAGCAAGGCATCGCTCAAGGCGTGCAAGAGGACGTCACCGTCAGAGTGGGCGAGCAGCCCAAAGCTGTGTGCAATGCGCACACCGCCCAGAGTGATGAAATCGCCTTCAGCGAAACGGTGCACATCATAGCCGTGGCCAATACGCATAAAAAAACGCCCCGATTTTTGTCAGGGCGTGATTCTACCTGCATTAGCCAACCAGAGCATGCGCGTGATGCCGCAAGTGCTCTTCGATGAAACTGGCGATGAAGAAATAGCTGTGGTCATAGCCCGGTTGCAGGCGCAACGTCAGCGGATGACCGGCCAGTTTGGTCGCCTGTTGCAAGGCTTCAGGCTTGAGCTGGGTGGCGAGAAAATCGTCGCGATCACCCTGGTCGACCAGCAGCGGCAGCTTTTCATCGGCCTCGGCAATCAACGCGCAGGCATCCCATTCACGCCATTTCGAACGGTCCTCTCCCAGATAGCGGGAGAAGGCTTTCTGCCCCCACGGGCAATCCATCGGATTGTTGATGGGCGAGAACGCCGATACTGAACGATAACGCCCCGGGTTGCGCAATGCGCAGACCAGCGCACCGTGGCCGCCCATGGAATGTCCGCTGATGCCGCGCTTGTCCGACGCCGGGAAATGGGCTTCAACCAATGTCGGCAATTCCTGCACAACGTAGTCATGCATCCGATAGTGTCGCGACCAGGGTTCCTGGGTGGCATTCAGGTAAAACCCGGCACCGAGGCCGAAGTCCCAGGCGCCATCCGGATCGCCCGGCACATCAGGACCGCGAGGGCTGGTGTCCGGTGCGACGATGATCAACCCTAACTCGGCGGCCATGCGCATGGCGCCGGCCTTCTGCATGAAGTTCTCGTCGGTGCAGGTCAGGCCGGACAACCAGTACAACACCGGCAGTTTGCCGCCCTGCTCCGCCTGCGGCGGCAGGTAGACGGCGAACACCATGTCGCAGCCAAGCACTTGCGAGCGATGGCGATAGCGTTTGTGCCAGCCACCGAAGCTTTTCTGGCAGGAGATGTTTTCCAGGCTCATGACAGACCTCAGAAATGGATGACGGAGCGGATGCTTTTTCCTTCATGCATCAGGTCAAACGCTTTGTTGATATCTTCCAGGCCCATGGTGTGGGTGATGAAGGTATCCAGCGGAATCTCACCGGTCTCGGCCATCTCTACATAGCTCGGCAACTCGGTACGGCCACGCACACCGCCGAACGCCGAACCGCGCCAGACGCGGCCGGTGACCAGCTGGAACGGACGGGTGGAGATTTCCTGGCCGGCACCGGCAACACCGATGATGACCGACTCGCCCCAACCCTTGTGGCAGCACTCCAGCGCCGCGCGCATCAGTTGCACATTGCCGATGCACTCGAAGGAAAAGTCGACGCCGCCGTCAGTCATGTCGACGATGACTTCCTGGATCGGACGATCGAAGTCTTTCGGATTCACGCAATCGGTTGCACCCAGCTGTTTGGCGATCTCGAACTTCGCCGGGTTGATGTCGATGGCGATGATGCGGGCAGCCTTGGCTTTGACCGCGCCAATCACAGCCGACAGACCGATGCCGCCGAGGCCGAAAATGGCCACGGTATCACCCGGTTTCACCTTGGCGGTGTTGAGCACGGCACCGATACCGGTAGTGACACCGCAGCCCAGCAGGCAGACTTTTTCCAGCGGCGCTTCCTTGGCGATTTTCGCAACGGAAATCTCCGGAAGCACGGTGTACTCGGAGAAGGTTGAAGTGCCCATGTAATGGAAAATCGTTTCGCCCTTGTAGGAAAAACGCGAAGTGCCGTCCGGCATCAAGCCTTTGCCCTGGGTCGCGCGAATCGCCTGGCAGAGGTTGGTCTTGCCCGACAGGCAGAATTTGCACTGGCGACATTCCGGGGTGTACAGCGGGATCACATGGTCGCCTACCGCCACGGAGGTCACACCCTCGCCAATGGCTTCAACGATCGCCCCGCCTTCGTGACCGAGGATCGACGGGAAGATGCCTTCCGGATCAGCGCCGGACAAGGTGTAGGCATCGGTATGGCAGACACCGGAGGCCACCACGCGCAGCAAGACTTCGCCGGCCTTGGGCATGGCGACATCGACTTCAACGATTTCGAGGGGTTTCTTGGCCTCGAAGGCAACGGCGGCGCGCGACTTGATCATGATGGCTCTCCAGTGAATAAAAACGAGACAGGGAGTGTAATACATGGCCAAGCGATGAATAATCGACGCAAATGCAAAATATTATTGCCACACAGGGATAATCATCGATGTC
Organism: Pseudomonas laurylsulfatiphila; assembly: GCF_002934665.1. GTDB lineage: Bacteria > Pseudomonadota > Gammaproteobacteria > Pseudomonadales > Pseudomonadaceae > Aquipseudomonas > Aquipseudomonas laurylsulfatiphila. The sequence continues at coordinate 306,835 of NZ_NIRS01000006.1, forward strand.
CGAAAACCGCTGGGAAGGGATCGACGAGTTTGTCGCCGTTGCCGAGTGCAACCAGTTCACCGCTGCGGCGGAACGCCTGGGGGTTTCGTCCTCCCATATCAGTCGACAAATCGTACGCCTCGAAGAGCGCCTGCAAACCCGTTTGCTCTACCGCAGCACCCGCCGGGTCGCGCTGACCGAGGCCGGGCAAACTTTCCTGCAACATTGCCAACGCTTGCAGGACGGCCGCGAAGAGGCGCTGCGCGCGGTGGGCGACTTGACCAGCGAGCCCAAAGGTATGCTGCGCATGACGTGCGCCGTGGCTTACGGTGAACGCTTCATCGTGCCCCTGGTGACCCGTTTCATGGGGCTGTATCCGCAATTGCGCATCGATATCGAATTGACCAACCGACAGCTCGACCTGGTACATGATGGCCTCGATCTGGCGATCCGCCTCGGGCGCTTGCAGGATTCACGACTGGTTGCCACCCGCCTCGCGCCACGGCGCATGTTTCTCTGCGCATCACCTTCCTACCTTAAGCGCTACGGCCGGCCGCACAGCCTGTCGGAACTGAGTCGCCACAACTGCCTTATCGGCAGTTCGGATCTCTGGCAACTGGAGCAGAACGGGCGGGAATTTTCCCAGCGAGTCCAGGGAAATTGGCGCTGCAATAGTGGGCAAGCCGTACTGGACGCGGCGCTACAGGGCGTGGGGTTGTGTCAGTTGCCGGACTATTATGTGCTGGAGCATTTGAAGAGCGGCGCATTGATTTCGCTGCTGGAGGCGCATCAACCGCCGAACACCGCGGTTTGGGCTCTTTATCCACAGCAACGGCATTTGTCGCCGAAGGTGCGCAAGTTGGTGGATTTTTTGAAGGAAGGGTTGGCCGAGCGGCCGGAGTATCGGGTTTGAGATCAAAAGATCGCAGCCTTCGGCAGCTCCTACAGAGGGGATCCTTACCCGATCTCTGTAGGAGCTGCCGAAGGCTCGGGCCGCGTTCGGACGATCTTTTAGCGACGATTAGCCCAACGCTGCCTCAACCATTCAAGATCTTCGGGACGTGTCACCTTGAGGTTATCGGACCGCCCTTCGATCAGGCGTGGTGCCGAACCGGCCCACTCCATGGCCGAAGCTTCGTCGGTAATAACGGCATCCGCCACCAGGCTGTCTGCCAACGCCCGATGCAATGCCCCAAGGCGAAACATCTGCGGCGTGTAGGCCTGCCAGATCACACTGCGATCCACGGTTTCGAGCACGCGACCGTGCTTGTCGACCCGCTTGAGCGTATCCCGTGCCGGAACCGCCAGCAGTCCGCCGACAGGGTCGTCAGCCAGCTCAGCCAACAACTTGTCCAGATCGTCACGACTGAGGTTCGGCCGTGCGGCATCGTGAACCAGTACCCAATCCTCATTATCCGCGCCCTGCGCATGCAGGTGCAGCAAGGCATTGAGCACCGATCCGGAACGTTCCGAACCGCCCTCGACCCGGGCGATACGCGGGTCACTGGCACACGCCAGGTTCGGCCAATAAGGATCGTCGACAGCAAGGCTGACCACCAGGCCTTTCAGGCAAGGATGATCAAGGAAACAGCCGAGGCTGTGTTCGAGAATAGTGCGCCCGCCCAGTTGCAAGTATTGCTTGGGACGGTCCGCGGCCATACGGGCACCGACGCCCGCGGCAGGAATCACGGCCCAGAAGGCCGGTAACGTCTGGCTCATTGCGCCAACTGGTAAAGGGTTTCACCGTCCTTGACCATGCCCAGCTCATGGCGAGCCCGTTCTTCAACGGTCTCCATGCCCTTTTTCAACTCACTGACTTCGGCGTCCATTACCCGATTGCGCTCCAGCAATGCCTGGTTCTCAGCTTGCTGATCCGCGATCTGCTGCGTCAACTCAGCCACTTGCGCCAGACTGCCGTTTCCCACCCACAGGCGATACTGCAGGCCAGCCAGCAACAAAAGCAGAATGAGGAACAACCAATTGGGACTGCGCATCGAATATCAGGTATCCAGTGAAAAAAGACAGCCATGCCAAACGTGAAGCTTCTGATAGCACGAAGCCTGGAAGAACCAGGCTTGTGCTTATAAGGCATCAGATTAGTGGCAAAAACGTCGCTGTAGCGATTTTTCCGACACAATCCGGTGTCTTTTTTACCACGTACTTACTCAGCCGCGGAATTCGCCGCGACCGTTGTACTTGGCCTTGCCGTTCAACTGCTCTTCGATACGCAGCAGTTGGTTGTACTTGGAAACGCGATCGGAACGGCACAGGGAGCCGGTCTTGATCTGGCCAGCCGAGGTGCCCACGGCCAGGTCGGCAATGGTCGAATCTTCGGTTTCGCCGGAGCGGTGCGAGATCACGGCAGTGTAACCAGCAGCCTTGGCCATCTGGATGGCTTCCAGGGTTTCGGTCAGGGTGCCGATCTGGTTGAACTTGATCAGGATCGAGTTGGCGATCTTCTTGTCGATGCCTTCTTTCAGGATCTTGGTGTTGGTGACGAACAGGTCGTCGCCTACCAGTTGGGTCTTCTCGCCGATCTTGTCGGTGAGGATCTTCCAGCCAGCCCAGTCGGACTCGTCCAGGCCATCTTCGATGGAGATGATCGGGTAACGTTCGGTCAGGCCTTTGAGGTAGTCAGCGAAACCTTCGGCGGTGAACACCTGGCCTTCGCCGGACAGGTTGTACTTGCCGTCTTCGTAGAATTCGCTGGCCGCGCAGTCCAGGGCCAGGGTCACGTCGGTGCCCAGCTTGTAACCGGCGTTGGCCACAGCTTCGGAGATCACTTTCAAAGCGTCTTCGTTGGAAGCCAGGTTCGGCGCGAAACCACCTTCGTCACCGACAGCAGTGCTCAGGCCACGAGCCTTCAGTACGGCTTTGAGGTGGTGGAAAATCTCGGTGCCCATGCGCAGACCTTCCGAGAAAGACTTGGCGCCAACCGGCTGAACCATGAATTCCTGGATGTCGACGTTGTTATCGGCATGCTCGCCGCCGTTGATGATGTTCATCATCGGAACCGGCATCGAGTAGACACCCGGGGTGCCGTTCAGGTTGGCGATGTGAGCGTACAGCGGCAGGTCCTGGTCCTGTGCTGCGGCCTTGGCGGCAGCCAGGGAAACGGCGAGGATCGCGTTGGCGCCCAGGGAACCTTTGTTTTCAGTACCGTCGAGCTTGATCATTGCCAGATCGAGCGCTTTCTGGTCGCTTGGGTCCATGCCTTTCAACAGGTCTTTGATCGGACCGTTGATGTTGGCTACGGCCTTCAGAACACCCTTGCCCAGGTAACGGCTCTTGTCGCCATCACGCAGCTCGAGCGCTTCACGCGAGCCAGTGGAAGCACCGGACGGCGCGCAGGCGCTGCCGATGATGCCGTTATCGAGAAGCACATCCGCTTCCACGGTGGGATTGCCACGGGAGTCGAGAACTTCACGACCTTTGATGTCGACGATTTTAGCCATTGTTGTAAACACTCCAAAGTTGACGAAAACGACGCAGCTGTAGGAAATCTTTGATCGTCGGCAAGCGAGGTGCAGCGGGCAGTCTTGCAGACGACAAGGCTCAGGCCCGAGGGCCTGAGCGTTAAATCGTGCGGTACTTTACCGGAGAATTGTGGATTACGCGGTTTCTACCGTCGGAAAACTCTTCACCAGTTCGTCCAGGGCTTTGAGCTGGGCCAGGAATGGCTCCAGTTTGTCCAGGCGCAAGGCGCAAGGACCGTCACATTTGGCGTTGTCCGGATCCGGGTGGGCCTCCAGGAACAGGCCGGCCAGCGATTGGCTCATGCCGGCCTTCGCCAGGTCGGTGACCTGGGCGCGACGACCGCCGGCGGAATCGGAGCGACCGCCAGGCATTTGCAGCGCGTGGGTCACGTCGAAGAACACCGGGTATTCGAATTGCTTCATGATGCCGAAGCCGAGCATGTCGACGACCAGGTTGTTGTAGCCGAAGCTCGAACCACGCTCGCAGAGAATCAACTGATCATTACCCGCTTCCACGCACTTGTTCAGGATGTGCTTCATTTCCTGAGGGGCGAGGAACTGGGCTTTCTTGATGTTGATCACGGCGCCCGTTTTGGCCATCGCGACCACGAGGTCGGTCTGGCGCGACAGGAAGGCCGGCAACTGGATGATGTCGCAGACTTCAGCGACGACCGCGGCCTGGTCAGGCTCGTGGACGTCGGTGATGACCGGCACGCCGAAGGCTTGCTTGATGTCCTGGAAGATGCGCATGCCTTCTTCCAGGCCTGGACCGCGATAGGAGGTCACAGAAGACCGGTTGGCCTTGTCGAAACTGGCCTTGAACACGTAAGGGATACCGAGCTTTTCGGTGACCTTCACATACTCTTCGCAAACCTGCATGGCCATGTCACGGCTTTCCAGCACGTTCATGCCGCCGAACAGAACCATGGGTTTGTCGTTGGCAATCTCGATGTCGCCGACGCGGATGATCTTCTGTGCCATCGGGGTTACGCCTTCTTCTGGTGTTGAGCCAACGCGGCCTTGACGAAACCGCTGAACAGCGGATGACCGTCGCGTGGCGTCGAGGTGAACTCAGGGTGGAACTGGCAAGCGACGAACCATGGATGATCCGGAGCTTCAACCACTTCAACCAGTGCGCCATCCCCGGAGCGACCGGAGATTTTCAAACCGGCTTCCATGATTTGCGGCAGCAGGTTGTTGTTCACTTCGTAGCGATGACGATGACGCTCGACGATCACGTCCTTGCCGTAGCAGCCATGAACCAGGGAACCCGGCTCCAGCAGGCAATCCTGTGCACCCAGGCGCATGGTGCCGCCCAGATCGGAAGCTTCGGTACGGGTTTCGACCGCGCCGGTGGCATCTTCCCACTCGGTGATCAAGCCCACTACCGGGTGGCCGCTTGCACGATCGAACTCGGTGGAGTTGGCGTCTTTCCAGCCCATCACGTTACGGGCGAACTCGATAACGGCCACTTGCATGCCCAGGCAGATGCCCAGGTACGGAACCTTGTTTTCGCGAGCGTATTGAACGGCAGTGATCTTGCCTTCAACGCCACGCAGACCGAAGCCGCCAGGCACCAGGATCGCGTCGACGCCTTCCAGCAGCGCGGTGCCCTGGTTCTCGATATCTTCGGAATCGATGTAGCGCAGGTTGACCTTGGTACGGTTGCTGATGCCGGCGTGACTCATCGCTTCGATCAGCGACTTGTAGGCGTCCAGCAGCTCCATGTACTTGCCGACCATGGCGATGGTGACTTCGTGCTCAGGGTTGAGCTTGGCGTCGACCACGGCTTCCCACTCGGACAGATCGGCACCGCCGCATTGCAGGCCGAAGCGCTCGACGACGAAATCGTCCAGGCCCTGGGAGTGCAGGATGCCAGGGATCTTGTAGATGGTATCGGCGTCTTCCAGCGCGATCACCGCACGTTCTTCAACGTTGGTGAACTGCGCGATCTTGCGACGCGACGACACATCGATCGGGTGGTCGGAGCGGCAGACCAGCACGTCTGGTTGCAGGCCGATGGAACGCAGTTCCTTGACCGAGTGCTGGGTTGGCTTGGTTTTGGTTTCACCGGCAGTGGCGATGTACGGCACCAGTGTCAGGTGCATCAGCATCGCGCGCTTGGCGCCGACTTCGAAACGCAGTTGGCGGATCGCCTCGAGGAACGGTTGCGACTCGATGTCACCCACGGTGCCACCGATCTCGACCATGGCCACGTCAGCGTCGCCGGCACCCTTGATGATGCGGCGCTTGATTTCGTCGGTGATGTGCGGGATCACCTGGATGGTTGCACCCAGGTAGTCACCACGGCGCTCTTTGCGCAGCACGTGTTCGTAGACACGGCCGGTGGTGAAGTTGTTATTCTGGGTCATGGTCGTGCGGATGAACCGCTCGTAGTGGCCCAGGTCCAGGTCGGTCTCGGCGCCGTCGTGGGTGACGAACACTTCACCGTGCTGGAACGGGCTCATGGTGCCCGGGTCGACGTTGATGTACGGGTCCAGCTTCAGCATGGTGACCTTAAGTCCCCGCGCCTCCAGGATGGCCGCCAATGATGCCGATGCAATGCCTTTCCCCAATGAAGAAACAACACCGCCCGTGACGAATATGTAGCGCGTCATGAAAAACCCTAGAAGTCTGCGTTAAAGCGGTCCGAGCCGCCGGGGAAAGCGAAGGAAGGCCGAAGCCCCCGATCACCTGCATTAATCACAGTGCACCTTTCAAAAAAACCGCCGCGTTGGGACAGACCGGGAAATGAATCACCGGTTCGTTGCTCGCTACACATTTTTTGGAATCGCCCAGCAAAGACTGCTTGGTAATCGGCAACTCCTGCAATTCAGGCGAATCCACAGAAGTTGTATCAAGAAGGGAGCGTAGTCTACCGGAAAGCCCCTTTCAGCTCAAACCTTGATCTTCGTTCAGTGGCTGCCAATGCAAATGCCAGTTACCGATCGCACCACCATCGAGCCCGTTGAGGTTCGCTACCGCCAGCAGTTGCCCGTCTTTGTAGAGCAGCGGCAATCTGCCGCGCACGAAGGACGGTACAGCGTTTTCATTGAGCAAACGTTTCAGATCCCGATGGCCACGGCCTGGCAAAGCCATGACCTCTCCCCCTTCACGATAGCGGATCTGTAACGGGCCATCGGGGATTTGCCCGGTGAGCGACAGCATGCCATTGTCCGGGATTACCAGCGGTGAACGCGTGTCCTGCCAAGTTCCGGCGACAGGCAAGGTGCGCAACCAGCGGCCCGACAACCACCAGATCCGCCCACCAGCCCGATGCAGCTCGCCATCGGCCAGCCGCCACACCGGGCAGGCATCGCCGCTGGCGTCGCGCAAATCCTCCCAACCCGACCAATGGTCAGTGTCCGGCAGGCGGGTCAGCGGTTCGAGCCAATGACTCAAGGCATTGCGCTGTCGGGCATCGGAGAGTTGCGCAAGCGACGCCAGCTCAAGGGATCGCAAGCCCAGCCAGGCGAACTCACCGACAGAGCTGGCCTCACGCAAATCCATGTCTGCCAGTTCTTCGAGCAACCCCTGCGCTTCAGTCAGATGCGCCGCGCTGCGGGCCATGGTTGCCACCGCTTGTGGCCAGCGCCGGGTCAATGCGGGGAAGACTTGATGCCGCAGGTAGTTGCGCGAGTATTGCCGATCCAGGTTCGAGGGATCTTCGATCCAGCTCAAGCCATGCTCGCTGGCATAGGCCTCCAGTTCAGCCCGCGTGACATCGAGCAATGGTCGCAGCAGATGGCCCTTGCCCAACGGGCGTTGACGCGGCATACCCGACAGCCCGCGCACGCCGGCCCCACGCAACAAACGGAACAGCAAGGTTTCCGCCTGATCGTCGCGGTGCTGGGCGGTCAGCAGCACGTCATCGGGTCGTGTCACTTCGGTGAACGCGTGATAACGCGCGTCCCGGGCCGCCCGCTCCAGACTGGCGCCAGGCTGCACCTGTACACGAACGATCTGCAACGGGACACCCAGCGCAGCACACACGGCACGACAATGCTCCGGCCACGCATCGGCCACGGCTTGAAGGCCGTGATGAACGTGGATGGCGCTCAGCGCCGGCAGGGATTCGGTTGTTGCAGGATGTGCCAGCAGATGCAGCAGGACAGTGGAGTCCAGGCCGCCGGAAAAGGCGATGCGCCAGGTCGCAGCATTGCGCCACGGTTTCAGATTCAGCAAAAGCCTGGAAGGCAAATCAATCGCGGACTGACTCATATCTGCCTCTATGCACAAATCAAATGTGGGAGCGAGCTTGCTCGCGATAGCGGCCTAACATTCAACACATTCGTCGACTGTTACACCCTCATCGCGAGCAAGCTCGCTCCCACATGGGCACTGCGTGTTCGGCTTAGAGACCGTAGCTCATCAGACGATCGTAACGGCGCTTGAGCAGCGCGTCGTTGTCGAACTTCTTCAGCATCGCCAGTTGCGAGCTCAGCTCGGCGCGGATCGATGCAGCGGCAGCAGCCGGGTCACGGTGCGCGCCGCCCAATGGCTCGCCAATCACCTTGTCCACGATGCCCAGGCCTTTGAGGCGCTCGGCGGTGATGCCCATCGCTTCTGCGGCATCCGGTGCCTTCTCGGCGGTTTTCCACAGAATCGAAGCGCAACCTTCCGGCGAAATCACCGCGTAGGTCGAGTATTGCAGCATGTTCAACTGGTCGCAGACACCGATTGCCAGAGCACCACCGGAACCACCCTCACCGATCACGGTGGCGATGATTGGGGTTTTCAGGCGCGCCATGACCCGCAGGTTCCAGGCAATCGCTTCGCTCTGGTTGCGCTCTTCAGCGTCGATGCCAGGGTAGGCGCCCGGGGTGTCGATGAAGGTCAGGATCGGCATCTTGAAGCGTTCGGCCATTTCCATCAGGCGGCAAGCCTTGCGGTAGCCTTCCGGACGCGGCATGCCGAAGTTGCGGCGAACCTTCTCGCGCACTTCACGGCCCTTCTGGTGGCCGATGACCATGACCGGCTTGTCGTCCAGACGGGCGATACCGCCAACGATGGCTGCATCGTCGGAGAAGTGACGATCACCGTGCAGTTCATCGAACTCTGTGAAGATGTGTTCGACGTAGTCCAGGGTATACGGACGTTTCGGGTGACGTGCCAGGCGTGCGATCTGCCAGCTGGTCAGCTTGCCGAAAATGTCTTCGGTCAGCGTTTTGCTCTTGTCCTGCAGGCGGGAGATCTCATCGCCGATATTCAGCGAATTGTCATTACCGACCAAGCGCAACTCTTCGATCTTGGCTTGCAGGTCGGCGATCGGCTGTTCGAAATCTAGAAAATTCGGGTTCATAGGCGTCCGTCTTGGGTCGAGTCCCAAGGAATCTTGGGCCGGCCGGTTGTCTATTCGCGCCCTACCTTAAGGGACAGGCGCGTTGAGGTCGAGATTAAAAATTCAGGTCTGGGCCAGGGCAATCTGATGGCACTGACCGTCAACGGTATTGGAGGAAGACGTTGTCTCGCCCGAACTGGTCACGCAGGGCTTGAATCAACGCATCCGCCGGATCGATCCGCCAGCCCTCGCCGAACTGTAACAAGGCCTTCGCATCAGGGCTGGTGTAGTCCATGGTGATCGGGCACGCACCGCGATGACGCTTCAACAACTCGCCCAACCAGCGTAGCTGATCGCCCTTGAGATCCTTGGCATGCAGCTTCAGGCGCAGGCTTTCGGCCAGGTTGGTGCGCGCATCTTCCATGCTCATCACCCGCTTGACCCGCAACTTCAGGCCACCGGAGAAGTCGTCATTGCTGACCTCGCCTTCGACCACCACCATCGCGTCGGTCTGCAACAGTGACTGCGCCGAATGGAACGCCTCGGAAAACAGCGAGGCCTCGATCCGTCCGGAGCGGTCGTCGAGGGTGATGAACCCCATCTTGTCGCCCTTTTTGTTCTTCATCACTCGCAAGGCGATGATCATGCCCGCGACGGTCTGGGTATCACGCGCCGGTTTCAGATCGATGATGCGCTGACGGGCGAAGCGACGGATTTCACCCTCGTACTCGTCAATCGGGTGACCGGTCAGGTACAGGCCGAGGGTATCTTTTTCCCCTTTCAGGCGCTCCTTGAGGGTCAGCTCCTTGGCCTTGCGGTGATTGGCGTAGACGTCGGCATCTTCTTCGACAAACAGGCCGCCAAACAGGTCCGAGTGACCACTGTCCTGGGTGCGCGCGGTCTGTTCGGCCGCCTTGATCGCTTCTTCCATGGCCGTCAGCAGCACCGCGCGATTGCGGTCGATGTTGGCCTGGTAGGCTTTCTGTTCATCGTGGAAGTACGGCCCGAGGCGATCCAGGGCACCGCTGCGGATCAAACCGTCGAGGGTGCGCTTGTTGATGCGCTTGAGGTCGACCCGGGCGCAGAAATCGAACAGATCCTTGAACGGCCCCGCCAGGCGCGCCTCGGTGATGGCCTCGACCGGCCCCTCACCCACCCCCTTGATGGCCCCCAGGCCGTAGATGATTCGGCCTTCGTCATTCACCGTGAACTTGAACTCGGAGGTGTTTACGTCCGGTGCGTCGAGACGCAGCTTCATGGTCCGCACTTCTTCGATCAAGGTCACGACCTTGTCGGTGTTGTGCATATCCGCCGAGAGTACCGCGGCCATGAACGGCGCCGGGTAGTGCGCCTTCAGCCACGCGGTCTGGTACGACACCAGGCCATAAGCCGCCGAGTGCGACTTGTTGAAGCCGTAACCGGCGAATTTTTCCACCAGGTCGAAAATGTTACCGGCCAGATCCGCATCGATATTGTTGGTGGCGCAACCTTCAATGAAACCGCCGCGCTGCTTGGCCATTTCCTCGGGTTTTTTCTTACCCATGGCGCGACGCAGCATGTCCGCGCCACCGAGGGTGTAGCCGGCCATGACCTGGGCAATCTGCATCACCTGTTCCTGATACAGGATGATGCCGTAAGTCGGCGCCAGTACGGGCTTGAGGCCTTCGTACTGGTAGTCCGAGTGCGGATACGCCAGCTCGGCGCGACCGTGCTTGCGATTGATGAAGTCGTCCACCATGCCCGATTGCAGCGGGCCTGGACGGAACAGTGCCACCAGTGCGATCAAGTCTTCCAGGCAGTCGGGCTTGAGCTTTTTGATCAGCTCTTTCATGCCTCGGGATTCAAGCTGGAACACCGCCGTGGTTTCGGCTTTTTGCAGCAAGGTGTAGGTCGGCTTGTCGTCCAGCGGGATGAACGCGATATCCAGCGGTGGCTCGTTGACCTTGGCGCGGTCGCGGTTGATGGTTTTCAGCGCCCAATCGATGATCGTCAGGGTCCGCAAACCGAGGAAGTCGAACTTCACCAGACCGGCCGCTTCAACGTCGTCCTTGTCGAACTGGGTTACCAGGCCATCGCCCGCTTCGTCGCAATAGATCGGCGAGAAGTCGGTCAGTTTGGTCGGGGCGATCACCACACCACCGGCGTGCTTGCCGACGTTACGCACAACGCCTTCGAGCTTGCGGGCCATCTCCCAGATTTCCGCGGCCTCTTCATCGACCTTGATGAAGTCGCGCAGGATCTCTTCCTGCTCGTAGGCCTTTTCCAGAGTCATGCCGACTTCGAACGGAATCATCTTCGACAGACGGTCCGCCAGGCCGTAGGACTTGCCCTGCACCCGCGCCACGTCGCGGACCACAGCCTTGGCCGCCATGGAACCGAAGGTGATGATCTGGCTTACCGCGTTGCGGCCGTACTTCTCGGCCACGTAGTCGATCACCCGATCGCGACCGTCCATGCAGAAGTCGACGTCGAAGTCGGGCATCGATACCCGTTCCGGATTGAGGAAACGTTCGAACAGCAGGTCGTATTCCAGCGGGTCGAGATCGGTGATCTTCTGCACATAGGCCACCAGCGATCCGGCACCCGACCCACGGCCAGGACCTACCGGCACGCCGTTGTTCTTGGCCCACTGGATAAAGTCCATCACGATCAGGAAGTAACCGGGGAAGCCCATCTGGATGATGATATCCAGTTCGAAATTCAGCCGGTCGACGTAGACCTGACGCTTGGCTTCATAGTCTTCGGTGGTGTCCTTGGGCAGCAGAACGGCAAGACGCTCTTCCAGACCGTCGAACGAGACCTTGCGGAAATACTCGTCGATGGTCATGCCATCGGGAATCGGGAAGTTGGGCAGGAAGTGCGTGCCCAGCTTCACTTCGATGTTGCAGCGTTTAGCGATTTCGACGGTGTTTTCCAGCGCTTCGGGAATATCGCTGAACAGCTCGGCCATTTCCTCGGCGCTTTTGAGGTACTGCTGATCACTGTAATTCTTCGAGCGCCGCGGATCGTCGAGGGCACGGCCCTCACCGATGCAGACGCGGGTTTCGTGGGCGGCGAAGTCTTCCTGCTTGATGAAACGCACGTCATTGGTCGCCACCAGCGGCGCACCGAGCTTCTCGGCCAGGGCCACGGCGCCGTGCAGCTGTTCTTCATCGTTGGGGCGGTTGGTGCGCTGGATCTCCAGGTAGAAACGATCCGGAAACACGTCCATCCATTCGCGGGCCAGGGTTTCAGCCTCGGCGGGGTTGCCGCTGAGCATGGCCTGGCCGATCTCGCCCTCTTTGGCCGCCGACAGCATGATCAAGCCGGCGCTGGCTTCAGCGACCCATTCACGCTCGATGATGATTGCGCCATTGCGCTGACCTTCGATAAAGCCGCGGGAAATCAGCTCGGTGAGGTTGCGATAGCCTTCGGCGTTCATCACCAGCAGGCTGATCCGGCTCAGCGGGTTGTCCGGATCCTTGTTCGACAGCCACAGGTCGGCGCCGCAGATCGGCTTGATCCCGGCACCCATGGCGTTTTTATAGAATTTGACCAGGGAACACATGTTGTTCTGGTCGGTGACCGCCACGGCAGGCATGTTCATGCCGACCAGGGTCTTGACCAGCGGCTTGATCCGCACCAGACCGTCGACCAGGGAGTATTCAGTGTGCAGGCGTAGGTGAACGAATGAAGCCGGCATAGTGATCCTGCGTTAAGTCATGAAAACAACAAGGCCCGGATTGTACCGGGCCTTGGTAAAAAAAATCAGCCTTGCGACTAACTCTCGATCAAACCTTCGCGAGCTTCATACGCCAGCCGCACTGGAGCAAACGAACGTCGGTGAATCGGCGTAGGGCCAAGACGCGCGAGTGCTTCCAGATGAACGGGGGTCGGGTAGCCCTTGTGGCCACCGATGCCGTAGCCGGGGTAGATCAACTCGAACGCGGCCATTTCCCGGTCGCGACTGACCTTGGCCAGAATAGAGGCAGCAGCGATGGCAGGAACCTTGCTATCGCCCTTCACCACAGCCTCGGAACGCATAGGCAGTTTCGGGCAGCGGTTGCCGTCAATCATCGCCAGCTTCGGCTGGATATGCAGCCCGGCGACAGCACGCTGCATGGCCAGCATGGTGGCGTGGAGGATATTCAGTTCGTCGATTTCTTCGACTTCGGCGCGAGCGATGCACCAGCTCAGGGCTTTTTCGCAGATTTCGTCGTAGAGCTTTTCGCGACGGGCTTCGGTGAGTTTCTTCGAGTCGTTCAGGCCGAGGATAGGGCGGTTCGGATCAAGAATCACCGCCGCTGTCACTACCGCGCCACAGAGCGGGCCACGACCGACTTCATCGACGCCGGCAACCAACTCTTCGACTTCAGCGACCAAGGTAAAGTCCAGCCCCATCTGCATGTTCGTTTTACTCATTCTACTTGGCCGATCAGCTTCAGCACTGCGTCCGCAGCCTGGTTGGAGGCATCCAGACGCAGGGTCCGGTGAATTTCATCAAAACCACGGGTCTGCTCTTCCCCACCCTCGATCAAGGGCGACAAGGTCTGGGCCAGCGCTTCGACTGTGGCATCGTCCTGCAACAACTCGGGCACCAACAAACGCTGAGCCAACAAGTTCGGCAACGAAATGTAGGGGCTTTTCACCATGCGCTTGAGAATCCAGAACGTCAGTGGCGCCAGGCGATAGGCGACCACCATCGGCCGCTTGTACAGCAATGCTTCAAGCGTCGCGGTACCGGAGGCAATCAACACCGCATTGCACGCTGCCAAGGCCAGATGCGACTGTCCATCGAGCAGGGTCAGTGGCAGATCGCGACCAGCCAACAGTTCTTCAAGCTGTGCGCGACGTTGCGCACTGGCACAAGGCATGACAAACCGCACACCCGGGCGCAACACCTGCAGGCGCTGCGCGGTATCGAGAAACAACGCACCTAGCCGGCCAACTTCACCGCCACGGCTGCCTGGCATCAACGCCACCAGCGGCCCGTCAGGCAAACCGAGCTCGGCCCGCGCAGCCGCGCGATCGGCTTCGAGTGGAATAGCATCGGCCAGGGTATGGCCGACGAACCGCACCGGCACGCCTTTCTCTTCATAAAACTTGGCTTCGAACGGGAACAGCGTGAGCATCAGGTCGCAGCCTTCGCGAATCTTCAGCACGCGTTTCTGCCGCCAGGCCCACACCGACGGACTGACGTAATGCACGGTCTTGATACCGGCCTGACGCAGTTTGAGTTCGATATTGAGGTTGAAGTCCGGGGCATCGATACCGATGAACACATCGGGTTTCGCGGCGATGAGGTCGGCGACCAGCTTCTTGCGCCGCGCCAGCAACTCGCGCAGGCGACCCAGCACTTCCACCAGGCCCATGACGGACAGACGTTCCATCGGGAAATACGAGGTCAGGCCTTCAGCCTGCATCAACGGACCACCGACACCGATGAACTCGACGGCCGGGTGACGAGCCTTGAGCGCGCGCATGAGGCCCGCACCCAGAATGTCACCGGAAGCCTCACCCGCTACCAGCGCAATACGCAGATTGGCCATGGTTAGCGGGTGATGCCGCGGGTCGATGACTGGATGGAGTCACGGAACACCGCCACTTCCGGATACTGGGCGGACGGTTCTGACAGCTCGACAAGCGCCTGCTCCACGGTCAGGCCCTGGCGGTATACCACCTTGTAGGCACGACGCAGCGCGTGGATCGCATCTTCGCTGAACCCCCGACGGCGCATGCCCTCGAAGTTCATGCTGCGGGCTTCGGCGGGGTTGCCGAACACCGTGACATACGCGGGAACATCTTTGCCGATCGCCGTACCCATGCCGGAGAAGCTGTGGGCGCCGATGTGGCAATACTGGTGAACCAGGGTAAAACCGGAGAGGATCGCCCAGTCTTCCACATGCACATGGCCCGCCAGCGCGGTGTTGTTCACCAGGATGCAGTGGTTGCCAATCACGCTGTCGTGGCCGATGTGGGCATAGGCCATGATCAGGTTATGATCGCCCAGGGTCGTTTCCGAACGATCCTGGATGGTGCCGCGGTGGATCGTCACGCCTTCACGGATGACGTTGTGATCACCAATCACCAGGCGGGTTTCCTCGCCCTTGTACTTCAGGTCAGGTGTGTCCTCACCCACCGAGGAAAACTGGTAGATGCGATTGTGCTTGCCGATTCGGGTCGGGCCCTTGAGGATCACGTGCGGCCCGATGACTGTCCCCTCGCCGATTTCCACACCTGCGCCGATGATCGACCACGGGCCGACCTCGACGCCGTCAGCCAGAATGGCTGTCGGATCGATGATTGCACGAGGGTCAATCAAACTCATAGTTTGCGTTCCGCACAGATGATTTCAGCGGAGCAGACCGGCTTGCCATCGACCGAAGCCTGGCACTCGAATTTCCAGATCTGACGCTTGCAGCTGATGAACTTGGCTTCAAGGATCAACTGATCGCCTGGCAGAACCGGCTGGCGGAAGCGCAGCTTGTCGGAACCGACGAAGTAATAGAGGGTGCCGTCGGCCGGTTTCACGTCGAGCATCTTGAAACCAAGGATCCCGGCAGCCTGAGCCATGGCTTCGATGATCAATACGCCCGGCATGATTGGATGCGCGGGGAAGTGGCCATTGAAGAACGGTTCGTTGATGCTGACATTCTTGTAGGCGCGAATGCGCTTGCCTTCAACATCCAGCTCCACTACCCGATCCACCAGCAGGAACGGGTAACGGTGAGGCAGGTATTCGCGAATCTCGTTGATGTCCATCATTTCGGGGGGAAGCCTATGTAAAGATTGGGAGCGCGCGACTGACGCACGTTCCGCTAGCAAATCAAGGAGCCAGTCTACAGACTGCATGGAAACTACTGCGGGCTACGCGCACAATACTGCGTTAAAAACAGGCTCGGAATGCTCATTTACAGCCAGTAAAGTCGCGTGCGACTCCAACCGTTCCTCGCCTGTTTTTGCCTTGTCTTGTCTTCGCTCGCTACGTTTCCATGCAGTCTGTTTTGCGGCTGTGCACACTTGATATGGAAATGGTATCAGCCATCTGATGAAGCATTACCGTCAGGGGTCACTTCCCCTACTTGCTTTTCCAGCTGTCGCAGACGTCGCGCGATGTCATCGAGCTGACGGATGCGAGCCGCGCTTTTGCGCCATTCGGCTGCTGGCTGCATGGCCGTACCGGAAGAATAGGAACCCTTTTCGGTAATCGAGTGGGTCACCATGGTCATCCCGGTGATGAAAACGTTATCGCAAATTTCGATATGCCCCACCAGCCCTACACCGCCAGCGAGCATGCAATGCTTGCCGATTTTGGTGCTGCCGGAGATCCCGACACAGGCCGCCATGGCGGTGTGATCACCGACCTGAACGTTGTGGGCGATCTGGATCTGGTTGTCGAGCTTCACACCATTGCCGAGAATGGTATCGGCCAATGCACCGCGATCAATAGCGGTATTCACGCCAATCTCGACATCGTCACCGACCAGCACACCACCGATCTGGGCAATTTTCTGCCAGACACCTTTCTCATTGGCAAAACCGAAGCCTTCGCCGCCGAGCACGGCACCCGACTGAATGACCACACGCTTACCGATGCGCACGTCGTGGTACAGCGTGACCCGCGGGGCCAGCCAGCCGCCTTCGCCGATTTCGCAACGGGCACCGATGAAGCAATGCGCACCGATGGTCACGCCGGCAGCAATACGTGCCGCGCTTTCGATCACCGCAAAGGCACCAATACTCGCAGCCGGGTCAACCACCGCGTCCTCCGCTACAACGGCTGTCGGGTGAATACCGGCAGCCGCTTTCGGCTTTGGATCGAACAGGTGGGAAACACGCGCGTAGGCCAGATACGGATCAGGCACCACCAGCGCATTACCGGCAAAACCTTCGGCATCAGCAGCCTTCAGCAACAGTGCTGCGGCCCGGCTGTCTGCCAGGTATTTACGGTATTGAGGGTTTGCGAGAAAGCTCAACTGAGCTGGGCCAGCCTCCTGCAAGGTGGCTAGCCCAGTAATTTCTCTCTCCGGGTCGCCACGTAGCGTGGCGCCGAGGAACTCGGCCAGCTGGCCGAGCTTAATGGTCACGGTCATGGATTACTTCAGCTGATTCATGCGCTCGATAACCTGGCGAGTGATGTCGTACTGAGGCTTGACATCAATCACTGCACCACGCTCGAAGACCAGGTCAAAAGCACCTTTCTTGATGACTTCTTCCACAGCGCTGTCCAGTTTCGGCTTGAGCTGCTTCAGCATTTCACGGTCGGCAACGGCTTTGGCTTCGTTCAGCTCCTTGGACTGGAACTGGAAGTCACGGGCCTTTTGCTTGAATTCAAGCTCCAGACGCTCGCGCTCGCCCTGCTGCATTTTGTCGCCACCGGCCATCAGGCGGTCCTGAATACCCTTGGCGCTGGTTTCCAGCGCCTTGAGCTTGGTCAGCTGAGGACCGAACTTCTTCTCGGCATCCACGGCGTATTTCTTGGCCGCGTCGGACTCCAGCAGAGCCATCTGATAGTTCAGAACTGCAATTTTCATGTCGGCAAATGCCGGACCAGCGACCAGGACGCTGGCCAGGAGAACCAATTGAGTCAACTTACGCACGATGCACTCCTACAAAATTCATTGTCGTTATCTTGGGTCAGACGCTTAGAACGTCTGGCCGAGGGAAAATTGGAACACTTGGGTTTCAGCGTTATCCGGTTCTTTCACCGGCATTGCCAGCGCGAAACTCAGTGGACCCAGCGCAGTTACCCACGTAACACCTACACCCACGGAACTGGCCAAGTTGCTGAGGCTGATATCGTTACACTGCGTATTGGACTTCGACGCAGGATTTGTATTGGTCGTCTGCTGGCATTTGGAGTCGAACACATTACCCACGTCCCAGAATACCGACGTACGTAGGGATCGTTGATCCTTGACGAACGGCAGCGGGAACAGAATCTCGGCACCACCTTGAATCAGGACGTTACCGCCGAACGGCAGTGGATCCTGATCCGGGTCAGCAAGAGTGCCCGGGTTGCCAGTACTGCCTACGCCACGGCTCGGAGTACTGCGTGGACCCAATGTACTGTCCTTGAAGCCACGAACCGAGTTGAAACCACCAGCATAGTAGTTTTCATAGAATGGCAAGCCGTCAGTCGAACCATAACCATCGCCATAACCCAATTCGGTGTGCAGGCGCATGGTGTAGTTTTCAGACAGTGGCTGGAACAACTGGCCACGATAATCGAGTTTGAAGAACGACAGGTCGCTACCCGGTACAGTGACCTCCGCCGTCAAGCTTTGAGAATGACCACGGGTCGCCAATACGCCTTTGTTCAGGGTGGATTCGGACCAGCCGGCCGAAGCCTTGAAGTTCAGGTACTGATCGCCTTCACGGTTAACGAAGTCGAAAATCTCGTCGACGGTGTATTGACCGGTCTTGATCTTGTCCTCTTGCGCAGTCAGGCCGAAGGTCAAACGCGAAGTTTCGCTGATCGGGTAGCCAACGCTCACACCTGCACCCAGGCTGTCCACGGCATAGCTTGCTACATCGACGTCGAGATCTTTGTAGTCGGTGGTGCGGTAGAAGGCGTTGTAACCCAGGCTCACGCCGTCGGCGGTCCAGTAGGGGTCGACGAAACCGAAGTTGTAGCGGGTCTGGTATTCGCTTTTGGTCAAGCCGACGCTGACCTTGTTACCAGTACCCAGGAAGTTGTTCTGGGTGATCGAGCCACCAAGGATCAGACCGGCACTCTGGGCGAAACCGACGCTGGCGGTAATCGAACCGGAGGCTTGTTCTTCAACGCTGTAGTTGACGTCCACCTGGTCATCGACACCCGGTACGGCCGGGGTTTCGACGTTGACTTCCTTGAAGAAGCCCAGACGCTCCAGACGGGTCTTGGATTGATCGATCAGGTAGGTCGAAGCCCAGCCGCCTTCCATCTGACGCATTTCACGACGCAGCACTTCGTCTTCGGACTTGGTGTTGCCGCGGAAGTTGATGCGGTTCACGTAGGCACGCTTGCCCGGATCGACCGCGAACAGGATGTCCACGGTGTGATCTTCATCGTGCGGTTGAGGCACGCCGTTGACGTTGGCGAAGGTGTAGCCTTCGTTACCCAGGCGACGGGTGATCAGCTCGGAGGTGGTGGTCATCAGTTTGCGCGAGAACACCTGGCCTTTTTGCACTAGCAACAGGGACTTGATCTGGTCTTCAGGGACTTTCAGGTCGCCACTGAGCTTGACGTCACGAACGGTGTATTTCTCGCCTTCGTTGACGTTGACGGTGATGTAGACGTGTTTCTTGTCCGGCGTAATGGAAACCTGGGTCGAAGCGATATCCATGTTGATATAGCCACGGTCCAGGTAGTAGGAACGCAGACGCTCCAGGTCACCGGACAGCTTTTCACGGGCGTACTTGTCATCGTTCTTGAAGAACGACAACCAGTTGGTGGTCTTGAGTTCGAAAAGGTCGATCAGGTCTTCATCGGGGAAGACCGTGTTGCCCACCACGTTGATGTGCTGGATGGCCGCAACGGTACCTTCGTTGATGTTGACCTTCAGACCAACGCGGTTACGCGGCTGCGGAACCACTTCGGTGTCGACGGTAGCCGAGTAGCGACCCTGGGCGACGTACTGGCGCTGCAGTTCGTTACGCACACCTTCAAGGGTGGCACGCTGGAAGATCTCGCCTTCGGCCAGACCGGATTGTTTGAGGCCTTTCATCAGGTCTTCGGTAGAGATCGCCTTGTTGCCTTCGATCTCGATACTGGCGACCGACGGACGCTCGACTACCGTGATGACCAGGACGTTGCCATCGCGGCCCAGCTGGATATCTTGAAAGAAACCGGTTTTGAACAACGCACGAGTGGATTCCACCAGGCGACGATCATCCGCCTGTTCACCGACGTTCAACGGCAAAGCACCAAAGACGCTACCCGCGGAGACCCGCTGGAGGCCATTGACGCGAATATCAGAGATAGTGAAGGACTCGGCGTGAACTTCGGCGATCATCAATACGGTGAGAACCGCAGTTAGCAGCAGACGTTTCATGAAGTCCTTTCTTATTCCAACTGGCAATAAACAAACTGCCGCAAAATGCGGCAGATTCGCAATTCAGCGACGTTACAGACGACCCAGATCATTAACCAGAGCGAGCAACATCACTCCGATCACCAAACTGATGCCGATCTGTATCCCCCAACCTTGCACCCGATCCGACAAGGGGCGACCACGCGCCCACTCGATCAGATAAAACAACAAATGCCCCCCATCCAGCACAGGAATGGGCAGCAAATTCAGAACCCCCAGGCTAATACTCAGATAAGCAAGGAAATTCAGGAAATCAGCAACACCCGACTGGGCCGAAGCGCCCGCCACTTTAGCAATGGTTATCGGTCCACTCAAGTTTTTTACCGAGAGCTCGCCGAACAACATTTTCTTCAGTGAATCGAGGGTCAGCACGCTCATGGTCCATGTGCGCCGAGCCCCCTCGCCAATCGCTGCCAATGGTCCATAACTGACCTCGCGGATCATCTCCGGCGGCCAATCGACAGCCTTCACCCCTGCCCCCAGGTAGCCGCTGGGTGACTTGCTCTCGCCGCGAGCGGCAAGTGTCACCGGGACGTCGATTTGAGCACCGTCTCGCTCAACCCGCAGCATGATTTTGGTATCAGGATGCATACGGACGGTATCGACGACCTGCTGCCAATCATCCAGCGTACGACCATCGAGCGCCAGCAACCGGTCACCGGTCTTCAGGCCGGCAGCCTGGGCCGGCCCCTTTGGATCGAGTTCGGCCAGAACAGGCGGCAATGCCGGACGCCACGGACGAATCCCCAACGAATGAATGGGGTCGGGCTCGTCAGCCCCTTTGAGCCATTTATCCAGCGCAAGTTCACGAGGCGAATCGGTCGTCGAGCCTTGCTCGCGAACCATTATCTGCAACGAACCGCTTTCACCCAGGCGACGAACCAGTTGCAGGTTCACCGCCGCCCAGCCGGAAGTCGCCTCGCCATCAATAGCCACGATTTCCTCGCCCGGGTTCAAACCCGCCCTGGCCGCAATACTGCCGGACTCGACAGCCCCGATGACCGGACGCACCTGCTCGCTGCCGAGCATTGCCAGCGCCCAGAAGAACACAAATGCCAGCAGGAAGTTGGCAATCGGCCCCGCCGCCACGATGGCAATGCGCTGACGAACGGATTTGCGATTGAAGGATTGACCAAGCTGGTCGGGCGGCACTTCGCCTTCGCGCTCGTCGAGCATTTTCACGTAGCCGCCCAACGGGATGGCGGCAACGACAAATTCGGTGCCCTGTTTGTCGTGCCAGCGCAGCAAAGGCATGCCGAAGCCTACGGAGAAGCGCAGCACCTTGACCCCACAGCGACGCGCGACCCAGAAATGGCCGAACTCGTGGAAGGTAACCAGCACACCCAGAGCGACCAGGGTGCCGACAATCATATAGAGCGCGCTCATCTACTTTCTCCGCAATCCTATCCGCTGCTGCCTGGGCCAACTATCTGCAGCATTTACCGCCCGTGACGGCTCAACCATTGTCCGGCCAGCAATCGCGCTTTCGCATCTGCCGTGAACACTGCCTCGAGATCATCCACTGCCACGACAGGCTCCAGACTCAGTACTTCCTCGATGATACTCGCGATTTCCGGGTAACGAACCCGCTCGTCGAGAAATGCCGCCACCGCCACTTCATTTGCCGCATTGAGCATGGCCGGCGCGCTATTACCCGCCTCGGCCGCCTGGCGAGCCAGACGCAAACAAGGGAAACGCTCTTCATCGGGCGCCTGGAAGTCCAGCCGTGCAATGGCAAACAGATCCAGCGGCGCCACGCCCGAGTCAATCCGCTCCGGCCAGGCCAGGGCATTGGCGATGGGCGTGCGCATGTCCGGATTACCCAACTGCGCCAGGACTGAACCATCGACGTAGTCGACCAGCGAATGAATCACGCTTTGCGGATGAATCACCACCTCGACCTGCGATGGCCTGGCATCGAACAGCCAGCAGGCCTCGATCAGCTCAAGCCCTTTGTTCATCATGCTGGCCGAGTCAACGGAGATTTTTCGCCCCATGGACCAGTTCGGATGCGCACACGCCTGGTCAGGTGAAACATGCGCCAATTCAGCCATTGGCGTCTGTCGGAACGGACCACCGGATGCCGTCAGCAAAATCCGGCGTACGCCAACTGCCTCGAGGCCACGGGCATAATCGTGCGGCATGCACTGGAAAATGGCGTTGTGCTCGCTATCGATCGGCAGCAATACCGAACCGCTCTTGCGCACCGCCTGCATGAACAGCGCGCCGGACATCACCAGCGCTTCTTTATTGGCCAGGAGGATCTTCTTGCCCGCCTCGACCGCCGCCAGCGTCGGGCGCAATCCCGCCGCACCGACGATCGCCGCCATGACCGCATCGACTTCCGGATCGGAAGCGACCTGACACAAACCTTCCTCACCCACCAGAACACGGGTTGGAAGACCCGCCGCGCGCAAATCATCCTGCAAGGTGCGGGCAGCTGCGACCTCAGGCACTACGGCAAATCGCGGGACATGACGTACACAGAGCGCCAGCAATTCACTCAAGCGAGTGAAGCCACTCAAGGCAAAGACCTGGTAACGATCAGGATGACGAGCGATGACGTCGAGCGTACTCAGGCCAATCGAACCGGTTGCCCCCAGAACGGTAATCTGTTGCGGGCGGCTCATGGGGCCGCCATCCACAACAGCACGGCGAACACCGGAATGGCCGCCGTCAGACTGTCGATACGATCCAGCACGCCACCGTGACCCGGAAGCAGATTGCTGCTGTCCTTGATCCCGGACTGACGCTTGAACATGCTTTCAGTGAGGTCGCCCACCACCGAAATGAACACGATCAGCGCAGCACAGATCAGCCCCTTGAACAGCTGCGCCACCGTCCAGTCGCGCACCAGAGCTACGAGAGTGGTAATGACCAGGCTCAGCGCCAGACCACCGTATACGCCCTCCCAGCTTTTGCCCGGACTGACCTGCGGTGCGAGTTTACGCTTGCCGAAAGCACGACCGGAGAAGTAGGCGCCGATATCGGCCCCCCAGACCAGCACCATCACAGCCATGATCAGCCAGTTACCCAGCGGGTACTGCTTGATCTGCACCAGACCCTGCCAGGCCGGCAGGAGAATCAACAGGCCGATCACCAGCCTGGTCGCCGCATTGGACCAATGCTCGCTCGAACGCGGATAGGTCAGCACCAGGTACGTCGCCACCGCCCACCACAGCACCGAAGCGCCCAATACCCAAGGCGCCAGCCCGGGCAGGATGTACATGACGAACAGCATCAAGGCGACCACAGCGGCATAGCCGACGCGGAACGCTTGACCGGCGAAACCCGCCAGACGCGCCCACTCCCATGCACCAAGGGTAACTACCAGCCCGATAAACAGTGCAAAACCGGAACCTTCAAGCAGGAAAAACCCGCACAGGGCAATCGGCAGCAGGATCAGTGCGGTGATGATTCGTTGTTTAAGCATTAAACCCGGGCTCCAGCCTCGACCTGCTCGCTCGTTTTACCGAAGCGGCGCTGGCGGGAAGCGTAATCGGCCAGCGCATTGCGCATGGCATCGTGTTTGAAGTCCGGCCAGAACAGGTCGGAAAAATACAGCTCGGCATAGGCCAGCTGCCAGAGCAGGAAGTTGCTGATGCGATGCTCGCCACCGGTACGGATACACAAGTCAGGCAACGGCAGATCACCTGTGGCCAGGCAGGTCTGCAGCAGATCAGGCGTGATATCTTCCGGACGCAAGTGTCCGGCCTGAACCTCTCGTGCCAGTCGTTGCGCCGCTTGCGCGATATCCCACTGACCGCCGTAATTGGCGGCGATCTGCAGGACAAAACGATTGGCGCCAGCCGTCATGGCCTCGGCTTCGCGCATGGCAGCCTGCAGCTCGGGATGAAAACGCGAGCGGTCACCAATGATGCGCAGGCTGATGTTGTTGTCGTTGAGGCGCTTGGCCTCACGACGCAGTGCCTTGAAGAACAGATCCATCAAGGCGCTGACCTCATCGACCGGACGCTGCCAGTTCTCGCTGGAAAAGGCGAACAGGGTCAGCACCTCGACCTTGGCCTCGGCACAGACTTCAATGACCGCTCGTACCGCATCCACGCCCGCTTTATGCCCGGCGACACCCGGCATAAAGCGCTTTTTCGCCCAGCGATTATTACCATCCATGATGATCGCGACATGGCGCGGCACCGCGGACGGTGCAGTCTGCTTGGTCTTTTCCATGAAAACGCGACCCTTATACGGCCATCAGGTCTTTTTCTTTCTCCGCCAACTTAGCGTCGATTTCAGCTACGAACTTCTTGGTCAGATCGTCGATCTCGCCAGTGGCGCGACGCTCTTCGTCTTCGCTGATTTCCTTTTCCTTGACCAGATCCTTCAGCGAGCTGTTTGCATCGCGACGGATGTTGCGCACGGCAACACGGGCATCTTCAGCCACATCACGAGCCTGCTTGGTGAAACCGCGACGGGTTTCTTCGGTCAGGGCCGGCATGCTGATCAGCAGCAGCTCACCAAGGTTGGTCGGGTTCAGGTTCAGGCCTGCACTGCCGATCGCCTTGTCGACGGCGCCCAGCATGTTGCGCTCGAAAGCAACGACTTGCAGGGTACGGGCATCTTTGACGGTGATGTTGGCCACTTGCTTGATCGGGGTGTCGGAACCGTAGTACGGCACCATTACGCCTTCCAGGATGCTCGGGTGCGCTTGACCGGTACGAATGCGGCCGAAGTTGTGCGCCAGCGATTCCACGGACTTCTGCATGCGCTCTTTAGCGTCTTTCTTGATTTCGTTGATCATTGTTGGCCTTCCTCGATCAGGGTTCCTTCAGCGCCGCCGTGCACGATGTTCAGCAGGGCGCCGGGCTTGTTCATGTTAAATACGCGTAGCGGCATCTTGTGGTCGCGGCACAGGCAAATGGCCGTCAGATCCATCACACCCAGCTTGCGATCCAGCACTTCATCGTAAGTCAGATGATCGAACTTCTCGGCATGCGGGTCTTTGAACGGGTCAGCGGTGTAGACGCCGTCGACCTTGGTTGCCTTGAGCACGACATCGGCATCGATTTCGATTGCACGCAGGCAGGCCGCCGAATCCGTCGTAAAGAACGGGTTGCCGGTACCGGCCGCGAAAATCACCACGTCCTTGGAGTTCAAGTGGCGCATGGCTTTGCGGCGATCATAGTGATCGGTCACGCCAACCATGGAAATAGCGGACATCACGATGGCCGAGATGTTGGCGCGCTCAAGGGCGTCGCGCATGGCCAGGGCGTTCATCACAGTGGCCAGCATGCCCATGTGGTCGCCGGTGACCCGATCCATGCCAGCCTTGCTCAGCGCTTCACCGCGGAACAGGTTGCCACCACCGATAACCAGACCGACCTGCACACCGATGCCGACCAGTTGGCCAACTTCCAATGCCATGCGATCCAGAACTTTCGGATCGATCCCGAACTCTTCCGAGCCCATCAGGGCCTCGCCGCTGAGCTTGAGTAGAATGCGTTTATAGCGAGCCTGATAACCACTGCCCTGCTGAGCCATTGCGAATCTCTCCTGCGGCGTATTTTAAAAATTCTTTGCGAGCTGTTTACAGCTGGCGTTCACTCTAGCTTGGCGCTGCTTCAGCGCCATCGGAACATGGCTTTGTAAGCCAGTTCCAAATGGAAACCAATAAAAATTGGTGCCCCATCTGAAAAGAGGCTGCGCGCGTGAGCGGGCAGCCTCTTCTGGGCGACAGTTAAAAAACCGTCTTATTGCTTGGCGGCAGCCAGCTGGGCAGCAACTTCTTCTGCGAAGTTGTCCACTGGCTTCTCGATGCCTTCGCCGACTTTGAAGTAGGTGAAGGAAACGATTTCAGCGCCGGCTTTCTTGGCCAGAGCACCAACGGTGACTTCCGGGTTCATCACGAAAGCTTGCTCGACCAGGCTGGCTTCAGCCAGGAACTTGGTGATACGACCAGCGATCATCTTCTCGACGATTTCAGCTGGCTTGCCTTTCATCTTGTCTTCGTTCAGGGTCAGGAAAACGCCCTTCTCGCGCTCGATGGCTTCTGGCGAAACCTGCGATGGCAGCAGGAACTCAGGGTTGCTTGCCGCCACGTGCATGGCGATCTCTTTGGCCAGCTGAACATCGCCGCCTTTGAGAACAACAGCAACACCGATCTTGTTACCGTGCAGGTAGGTGCCGACAACGTCGCCCTCTACGCGCACCAGGCGACGGATGTTGACGTTTTCGCCAACTTTGGCAACCAGTGCTTCACGAGCCGATTCCTGAGCGGCGATCAGCGGAGCTGCGTCGGTCAGTTTTTCGTCGAAGGCTTTCTCTACGCTGGCAGCAACGAAGTTCTTGAAGTCGTCTTGCAGGGCCAGGAAGTCGGTCTGCGAGTTGACTTCCAGCAGCACGGCTGCCTTGTCGTCAGCCTTGATGGCGATAGCGCCTTCAGCGGCAACGTTGCCGGCTTTCTTGGCGGCCTTGATGGCACCCGAAGCACGCATGTCATCAATGGCTTTTTCGATGTCGCCGCCAGCCTTGGTCAAGGCCTTTTTGCAGTCCATCATGCCTTCGCCAGTACGCTCGCGCAGTTCTTTGACCAACGCTGCAGTAATCTCTGCCATTTCAAAATCCTCTTGGATAGGTTTTCAACCATTCCACCCGATCGAACGGGCGATCAATTCTTCCCGAACCACCCTTGTTAGCTGCCGCACGTTACAGATAGAGCGGTGGGCGCCGACAAATGGTTTTCGAGGTGGCAAAAAGGGGGCCAAGCCCCCTTTTTGCTTACTGAGTCAACGCCAAGGCGTCAATTACTCAGCTGCTGCTACCGGAGCTTCTTCAACGAACACTTCGGTGCCGCCGGCAACGTTGTTGCGGCCACGGATCACAGCGTCAGCCATCGAACCCATGTACAGCTGGATAGCGCGGATTGCGTCATCGTTGCCTGGGATGATGTAGTCAACGCCTTCCGGGCTGCTGTTGGTATCGACTACGCCGATAACCGGGATGCCCAGCTTGTTGGCTTCGGTGATCGCGATGCGCTCGTGATCAACGTCGATAACGAACAGAGCGTCTGGCAGACCGCCCATGTCCTTGATACCACCCAGGGAACGATCCAGCTTTTCCAGGTCACGAGTGCGCATCAGCGCTTCTTTCTTGGTCAGCTTGGCGAAAGTACCGTCTTCGGCTTGAACTTCAAGGTCACGCAGACGCTTGATGGAAGCACGGATGGTTTTGAAGTTGGTCAGCATGCCGCCCAACCAGCGGTGATCGACGTACGGCGAACCGCAACGTGCTGCTTCTTCAGCAACGATCTTGCCAGCGGAACGCTTGGTGCCGACGAACAGAATCTTGTTTTTGCCCTGGGCCAGACGCTCTACGAAAGTCAGAGCTTCGTTGAACATTGGCAGGGTTTTTTCAAGGTTGATGATGTGGATCTTGTTACGCGCGCCGAAAATGTACTTGCCCATTTTCGGGTTCCAGTAACGGGTCTGGTGACCGAAGTGCACACCGGCCTTCAGCATATCGCGCATGTTGACTTGGGACATGATAGTTCCTTAATAAGTCGGGTTTGGCCTCCACGTATCCCAATGACCAACCAGCAGCATCAGCTGAAGGCACCCAGGTCATCGTGTCGACACGTGTGTGGATTTAGGCTTTTCGGGACATCCCCGGAAAGCGGCGCATTTTATATCACAAGGCAGGGCAAAACGGAACCCGGATTCTGAAATCCTGGCGAGCGCTTTGCGCCATCCCTTGGAATCCTCCAAGAATGCACCATTCTATAGAGAGAAGCGATGCACACAGGCGCAGATTTGCGCTGATCGTCTGGTAGAATCGTATTTTTCAGGGCTGCGAAGACCCATCGCGCAATGCCCTTTCCGTTCAGAAAGCGCCGCCTGGCGCAGAGAGAGCCTGTATGACCGTCACCCTCAAAACGCCCGAGGATATCGCCAAAATGCGTATCGCCGGCAAACTGGCCGCCGATGTGCTGGAAATGATTGCCGAACATGTCAAGCCGGGCGTTACCACCGATCAATTGAACCAGATCTGCCACGACTTCATCGTCAATGAGCAGAAAGCCATCCCTGCCCCGCTCAACTACAAGGGTTATCCAAAGTCGATCTGCACGTCGATCAACCATGTTGTCTGCCACGGCAT
This sequence comes from Pseudomonas laurylsulfatiphila, assembly GCF_002934665.1. Classification (GTDB taxonomy): domain Bacteria; phylum Pseudomonadota; class Gammaproteobacteria; order Pseudomonadales; family Pseudomonadaceae; genus Aquipseudomonas; species Aquipseudomonas laurylsulfatiphila. The sequence goes on from NZ_NIRS01000006.1 coordinate 334,737, forward strand.
CCCGAACGACAAGCCGCTGAAAGACGGCGATACCCTGAACATCGACGTCACCGTCATCAAGGACGGCTACCACGGCGACACCAGCCGCATGTTCCACGTCGGCAGCGTGCCGGTCTGGGCCGAGCGTCTGTCCCAGGTGACCCAGGAATGCATGTACAAGGCGATTGAGATCGTCAAACCCGGCTGCCGCCTGGGCGACATCGGCGAAATCATCCAGAAGCACGCTGAAAAGAACGGATTCTCGGTGGTTCGCGAATTCTGCGGCCACGGTATCGGCAAGGTGTTTCACGAAGAGCCGCAGATCCTGCACTACGGCCGCGCCGGCACCGGCATGGAACTCAAGGCCGGCATGACCTTCACCATCGAGCCGATGATCAACCAGGGTCGTGCCGACACCAAGGTTCTGGGCGACGGCTGGACCGCGATCACCAAGGACCGCAAGCTCTCGGCACAGTGGGAACACACCCTGCTGGTGACCGAAACCGGTTACGAGATCTTCACCCTGCGCAGCGATGACACCATCCCTCGCGTTTCGGCCTGATCTCGCCAGCGTATCTCGCCTATAGAAAGGAAAGCCAATCGATGCCGCAGGTGGATCCCGAACTCTTCGACCGAGGCCAGTTCCAGGCTGAACTGGCCCTGAAGGCAAGCCCGATCGCGGCCTTCAAGAAGGCGATCCGCCAGGCCCGCGAGGTGCTCGACGCACGTTTTCGAAATGGCCGGGACATTCGCCGGCTGATCGAGGATCGCGCCTGGTTCGTCGACAACATCCTGCAAAAGGCCTGGGAGCAGTTCAGCTGGAGCGAGGACGCCGACATCGCGCTGGTCGCGGTCGGCGGCTACGGCCGCGGTGAATTGCACCCTTATTCCGACATCGATTTGCTGATTCTGCTGGACAGCGCGGACCACGAAGTTTTCCGCGACTCCATCGAGCGCTTTCTGACACTGTTGTGGGACATCGGCCTGGAAGTCGGTCAGAGCGTTCGCTCGGTCGAAGAGTGCGCCGTCGAGGCCCGCGCCGACCTGACGGTCGTCACCAACCTGATGGAAAGCCGCACCATCGCCGGCCCCGAGCATTTGCGCCAGCGCATGCTGGACGTCACCAGCACCGGGCACATGTGGCCGAGCAAGGACTTCTTCCTGGCCAAGCGTGCCGAACAAAAGGCTCGCCACCACAAGTACAACGACACCGAATACAACCTGGAACCCAACGTCAAAGGCTCGCCCGGCGGCCTGCGGGATATCCAGACGATTCTGTGGGTGGCCCGTCGCGAGTACGGCACCCTGAACCTGCGGGCACTGGCCGGCGAAGGCTTCCTGGTCGAGAGTGAAAACGCCCTGCTGGCCTCTTCCCAGGAATTCCTGTGGAAAGTTCGCTATGCCCTGCACATGCTCGCCGGTCGCGCCGAAGACCGCCTGCTGTTCGATCACCAGCGCACCATCGCCGGGCTGCTGGGCTTCAAAGGCGACGACGCCAAGCAAGCCATCGAAAATTTCATGCAGCAGTATTACCGGGTGGTGATGAGCATCGCCCAGCTCAGCGACCTGATCATCCAGCACTTCGAGGAAGTCATCCTCGCACCGGAAGACGAGGCACCACCGCAGCCGATCAACTCGCGCTTCCAGCTGCATGATGGCTATATCGAAGCACGCAACCACAACGTTTTCCGCCGCACGCCGTTCGCCATGCTGGAAATTTTCGTATTGATGGCCCAGCAACCGGAAATCAAGGGCGTACGCGCGGACACCATTCGTATGCTGCGGGAAAACCGTCACCTGATCGACGACGACTTCCGCAACGATATTCGCAACACCAGCCTGTTTATCGAGCTGTTCAAGTGCAAGATCGGCATCCACCGCAACCTGCGACGAATGAACCGCTACGGCATCCTGGGTCGTTATCTGCCCGAATTCGGTTTTATCGTCGGGCAGATGCAGCATGACCTGTTCCACATCTATACGGTCGATGCCCATACCCTGAACCTGATCAAGCACCTGCGTAAGTTGCAGTACACCCAGGTGTCGGAAAAATTCCCGCTGGCCAGCAAGCTCATGGGCAAGCTGCCCAAACCCGAGCTGATCTACATGGCCGGCCTGTACCACGATATCGGCAAAGGCCGGCATGGCGACCACTCGGACATCGGCGCGGTCGACGCCGAGGCGTTTTGCCAGCGGCATCAGCTGCCATTGTGGGACAGCCGCCTGATCGTGTGGCTGGTGCAAAACCATCTGGTGATGTCGACCACCGCCCAGCGCAAGGACCTGTCCGACCCGCAGGTGATCCACGACTTCGCACAGATCGTCGGTGACGAAACCCGCCTTGACTACCTGTATGTGCTAACCGTCGCCGACATCAACGCCACCAACCCCACGCTGTGGAATTCCTGGCGCGCCAGCCTGCTGCGCCAGCTCTACACCGAAACCAAGCGTGCCCTGCGTCGTGGGCTTGAGAACCCGGTGGATCGCGAAGAGCAGATCCGCCAGACCCAGAGCGCCGCCCTGGACATTCTGGTGCGCGGCGGCACCGATCCGGACGATGTCGAGCAACTGTGGGCGCAGTTGGGTGATGACTATTTCCTGCGTCACACCGCCGGCGATGTGGCCTGGCACAGCGACGCGATCCTCCAGCAACCGGCTGATGGCGGACCACTGGTGCTGATCAAGGAGACCACCCAGCGCGAGTTCGAAGGCGGGACCCAGATCTTCATCTACGCCCCCGACCAGCACGACTTCTTCGCCGTGACCGTGGCCGCGATGGACCAGCTCAACCTGAACATCCATGACGCCCGGGTCATTACCTCCAGCAGCCAGTTCACCCTCGACACCTACATCGTGCTCGACACCGACGGCGACTCGATCGGCGACAACCCGGCACGGGTCAAACAGATCCGCGACGGCCTGACCGAGGCCCTGCGCAACCCGGACAACTACCCGACCATCATCCAGCGCCGGGTACCGCGCCAGCTCAAGCATTTCGCCTTTGCACCACAGGTGACGATCCACAACGACGCCCAGCGGCCGGTGACGGTGCTGGAACTCACGGCGCCCGACCGCCCGGGCCTGCTGGCGCGGATCGGCACGATTTTCCTGGAGTTTGATCTGTCGCTGCAAAACGCCAAGATCGCCACCCTCGGCGAGCGTGTGGAAGACGTGTTCTTCATCACCGACGCCCACAATCAGCCGCTGTCCGACCCGCTGCTGTGCAGCCGGTTACAAGATGCAATCGTCGAACAGTTGAGCGTCAACCAGGAACCCGATATCAAACTGTCGCGCATCAGCATCTGACTTAACAACGGCCCGCCTTTTGTAGGAGCGAGCTTGCTCGCGATGAACTCAAATACACCGCGTTATTCTGGGAAGAACGCGTTATCGTTGACGACCATCGCGAGCAAGCTCGCTCCTACAGGGACCAGCGCCGCTCCAACACCGAACGAGATTTATCGATGAACAACGCTCTGTCCCAGCTCCAGCCTTACCCGTTCGAAAAACTCCGCGCCTTGCTCGGCAGCGTCACGCCCAACCCGGACAAGCGCCCTATTGCGCTGTCCATTGGCGAGCCTAAACACCGCTCGCCAAGCTTCGTCGCCGAAGCGCTGGCCAGCAATCTCGATCAGATGGCCGTATACCCGACCACCCTCGGCATCCCGGCCCTGCGCGAAGCCATCGCCGCCTGGTGCGAACGTCGCTTCGATGTCCCCAAGGGCTGGATCGATCCCGCGCGCAACGTGCTGCCGGTCAACGGCACCCGCGAGGCGCTGTTCGCCTTCACCCAAACCGTGGTCAACCGTGGCGATGACGCGCTGGTGGTCAGCCCGAACCCGTTCTACCAGATCTACGAAGGCGCGGCGTTCCTCGCCGGGGCCAAGCCGCATTACCTGCCGTGCCTGGACGAAAACGGTTTCAACCCGGATTTCGACGCCGTTTCGCCGGACATCTGGAAACGCTGCCAGATCCTGTTCCTGTGCTCGCCAGGCAACCCGACCGGCGCATTGATTCCGGTTGAAACCCTGAAAAAGCTGATCGCCCTGGCCGATGAGCACGACTTCGTGATTGCCGCGGACGAGTGCTACAGCGAACTCTACTTCGACGAACAAACGCCGCCGCCAGGCCTGCTTAGCGCCTGCGCAGAACTGGGCCGCAAGGACTTCAAGCGCTGCGTGGTGTTCCACAGCCTGTCCAAGCGTTCGAACCTGCCAGGCCTGCGTTCGGGTTTTGTCGCCGGCGACGCCGACATTCTCAAAGGCTTCCTGCTTTATCGCACCTACCACGGCTGCGCGATGCCGGTTCAAACCCAACTGGCCAGCGTTGCTGCATGGAATGACGAAGTGCATGTGCGCGCCAACCGTGCGTTGTATCGCGAGAAATTTGATGCGGTACTGGAAATCCTCAGCCCGGTGCTGGACGTACAGCGCCCAGATGGCAGTTTCTACCTGTGGCCGAATGTGGCCGGTGACGATGCAGCGTTCTGCCGCGACCTGTTCGAGCAGGAGCACGTGACCGTGGTGCCGGGCTCTTACCTGTCACGGGATGTCGATGGCGTCAATCCAGGCGCCGGGCGCGTGCGCATGGCGCTGGTTGCACCATTATCAGAATGCGTTGAAGCGGCAGAACGTATTCGCGACTTTATCACTCGCCGCAACTGACACTAACAAGGCCTGTACTGTGCAACGCAGTACAGGCCGCACATCGGCAACAAGATCTCATATACAGCAACTTTACAGCATGACTCTCATTTAAATACTCTCCAACTCGAAACCAATTAATTGACCGAATTAAAACCTCGAGAAGAAGAGTAAAAATGCCACACCGAGCCCCTTGCAAAGTTATATAAAAGCCTTTATCCCGCAACAAATCTCATTTTCAAAAAACCACAACCGACAAAAGATATGGACGTCACCCCCTATGAAAATTGGAACTTGCAGCTTTCTCGAAAATATTGACCCTATTGCATCCCATGAGGCCGCGATCAGTGAGCGCAGTGATAATGTCGAACCCAACACCTCCAAACGCGCCAAGAGAAGTGTCGCTGCGCATACCAAATTCTGGAAGCCTGGTCGAACCCTCAAAATAGCCATGTACGACGAAGACCAGAAAACCATCGACAAAGTCAAAAGCATTGCGAGCAAATGGATAGAGCATGCCAATTTGAAATTTGAATTTGTTTCAGGAGCAGTGGGCGATATTCGTATAAAAATCGAGCAAACCCAAGACGGCAATTCTTACTCCTTTCTCGGTACAGATGCGCTCCCCCTCCCCCCTGAAGAACACACTATGGAAATAGGGCTGGCTTTAGAAGATGATGAGTTTGAAGAGACCGTATTACATGAGTTTGGTCACGCACTTGGCCTCGACCATGAACATCAGCACCCGGACGCAGATATTCCTTGGGATCTGGAAAAAGTTTACGCATGGTATAAAGAAAAATCCAACATTGAACGCGATCAAGTTGACAGAGACGTTCTCCCACGACCCCGCAATACAAATTACACCTATGGCGATTACGACCCCTTGTCAATCATGCATTACTATATCGATAGCAGACTTACCACAAACAACTGGAGCCACCCAGGAAACGTCACACTAAGCAGGAAAGACCTGGAGGTAATCCGCAAGTTTTATCCTCACGGGACAACATAAATACTACACTCACTAAGTGAGCTACCTAACACAATAAATACGCCACTTATTGGCAACCCTAATTAAAAACACTTTGAAGACACCCTCAAAAAAACTGTCCATTCCTGAGAGCTATTATTTCAATGTATCTTCCATGTACGCCGCACAACGATGGATACATGCACAATATTACTTGACCGTTCCAAGCTTGGCCTCACTCAGATCAAGCTCCCCCAGCACCTCACGCAACACGTCATCGCCAATCTGGTGCTGACGACTGAGTCTGTACAACTCCAGGCGCTGCGCCCGCAGCGCCTTCACCCGCAAGCGCCGCTCCAGCAAATCCATCTGAAAGGCCAGGGCCTGGGCTTCGGCTGAATCGTTGAACACCTCCAACTGGTGTCGGTACTCGGACATGATCCGTGCCTTGAGTTCGGCCGCCAGCGCGGACTGGGCGGCGTCCTGCGGGTTGACCTCTTCTGTCTCAAGCGCATGAATGGCCGCTTCGGCGGTCTTGCGCCAGGCGTCGCGCACTTCATTACGCCGCTTGTCGTCCGGGCTGGCTTCGATGCCGCGCAACAACAGTGGCAGCGCGATGCAGGCCGCAATCAACGACAGCAGAATCACCCCGGCGGCGATGAATATCAGCAGATCGCGCTCGGGAAACGCACTGTCCCCCATGAGCATCGGCACCGACATCACACCCGCCAGCGTCACGGCCCCACGCACACCGCCGACGGTCAGCAACCAGCAGGAACGCGCGCTTGGCACCCGGGTTATCTCAGTCTTGCCACGCCAGCGCCGCACAAAAATGGACAGCCGCCAGATGCTTTGCACCCAGACGAACCGCAAAACCAGCAGCACCAGGAAAATCGCCACCACGTCCAGCCCGCGATACAACAACGTCGGCCATAGCGAGGTTTCGTGACTGGCCACCGCCTTGATGATGTCCGGCAACTGCAGGCCCAACAGCAGGAAAATCAAGCCGTTGAAGGCGAACTCCAGCAATGACCAGACACTGCGATTGAGCAGGCGCGTGTTGGTCTGGCGGGGCAGCAGATCGAGCCAGCTCTGCATCATCCCCGCCGCCACTGCCGAGAGGATGCCCGACACTTCCATGCGCTCGGCCAGCACGTAGGCCGCAAACGGCAGCAACAACATGAACACCACGTGCGTCGCGGGGTCATCCCAGCCGCGCGCGATCATCCACGCCCGCAGACGACCAACCAGCCAGCTCAAGGCCACCCCGACGGCCAGCCCGCCGACGGCGACCAGCACGAACGTCAGGCTGGCATTGGCCAGTGAGAACACACCGGTGACTGCCGCCACCAAGGCAAACTTGAACGTCACCAGGCCCGAAGCGTCGTTCATCAACGCCTCCCCCTGCAAGATGTGCATCAATGGCGTGGGCAGCCGATTGCGGGAGATGGCCGACACCGCCACCGCATCCGTCGGCGACAGCACCGCCGCCAGGGCAAACGCCACCGGCAACGGCACACTTGGCAGCAGCCAATGAATAAAATAGCCAGCACCCACCACGGTAAACAACACCAGGCCCACCGCCAGGGTCAGGATCGGTCCGCGCAGGTGCCAGAATTCGCGCTTGGGCATGCGCCAACCGTCGGAGAACAATAGCGGTGGCAGGAACAGAAACAGGAACAACTCGGGATCAAGGGCCACATGCAACCCTAGAGTCGGCCAGGCAAGCAATGCCCCGGCGGCGATTTGCACCAGCGGCAACGGCAGCGGGATCACCCGCCCGATCAGGCGCGAAACGCCGACCAGCATCAACAGGATCAGGACGGTGTAGGCGGTTTGCATAAAGCGTGGTTCCCGGACAATCAACAGCATAGAAGTGCCATATTAGCTGCTTAGACTGCCTGGGGGCCCTTGCACCAATGTCGCACGCCGGAATACCGCCCTCCTGTAGGAGCGAGCCTGCTCGCGATGGTCGTTAACGATTACGCGGGTTGCCTGATACCCCGCGGCGCTCTCGGGTTCATCGCGAGCAGGCTCGCTCCTACGAGAGATTTATGGCATGACACCCATACAAACCCGACCACAGCCGCCGCGAAACCGTCCGGCCATGGCATAATCCTCCACCTTTTATTTCCAGCACCTGCAAAGGGGGCAATTCCTTGACCGTTTCAAGCAAAACGTTGCACCTTTTCGGCATCAAAGCCTGCGACACCATGAAAAAGGCGCGCACCTGGCTCGATGAACACGCTGTCAGCTATGACTTTCATGATTACAAAGCGGTCGGTATCGACCGTGAACACCTGACCCAATGGTGCAGCGAGCACGGCTGGGAAGTGGTGTTGAACCGTGCAGGCACGACCTTTCGCAAGCTCGACGACGAACGCAAAGCCGATCTCGACCAGACGAAAGCCATCGAACTGATGCTCGCACAACCCTCGATGATCAAGCGCCCGGTGCTCGATCTCGGTGACCGAACCCTGATTGGCTTCAAGCCAGATATCTACGCGGCCGCGCTCAAGTAAGCAGCCCGTTCAATTTTGTTAGAGGTATTCACATGTCCACTACCCTGTTCAGCCTGGCCTTCGGCGTCGGCACTCAAAACCGTCAAGGCGCATGGCTGGAAGTGTTCTACGCCGCCCCGGTTCTCAAGCCATCGGCTGAAGTCGTCGCCGCTATCGCACCGATCCTGGGCTACACCGAAGGCAATCAGGCCATCGCATTCAGCACCGCCCAGGCTTCGCAACTGGCCGAAGCCCTCAAAGGCGTCGACGCTGCCCAGGCTGCCCTGCTGACCCGCCTGGCCGAGAGCCACAAGCCGCTGGTCGCCACCCTGCTGGCTGAAGACGCCCAGCTGTCGTCCACCCCGGAGGCCTACCTCAAGCTGCACCTGCTGAGCCATCGTCTGGTCAAGCCTCACGGCCTGAACCTGGCCGGGATCTTCCCGCTGCTGCCGAACGTGGCCTGGACCAGCCAGGGCGCTGTCGACCTGAGCGAACTGGCCGAGCTGCAACTCGAAGCCCGCCTGCGCGGCGAGCTGCTGGAAGTGTTCTCGGTGGACAAGTTCCCGAAAATGACCGACTACGTGGTTCCGGCCGGCGTGCGCATCGCTGACGCTGCGCGTCTGCGCCTGGGCGCTTACGTGGGCGAAGGCACCACCGTGATGCACGAAGGCTTCATCAACTTCAACGCCGGCACCGAAGGCCCGGGCATGATCGAAGGCCGCGTATCCGCCGGCGTATTCGTCGGCAAGGGTTCGGACCTGGGCGGCGGCTGCTCGACCATGGGCACCCTGTCGGGCGGCGGCAACATCGTGATCAAGGTCGGCGAAGGCTGCCTGATCGGCGCCAACGCCGGTATCGGTATCCCGTTGGGCGACCGCAACACCGTCGAGTCGGGCCTGTACGTGACCGCCGGTACCAAAGTCGCGCTGCTGGACGAAAACAACCAGCTGGTCAAAGTGGTCAAGGCCCGTGAACTGGCCGGCCAGCCGGACCTGCTGTTCCGTCGCAATTCGGAGACTGGTGCCGTGGAATGCAAAACCCACAAATCGGCCATCGAGTTGAACGAAGCGCTGCACGCTCACAACTAAGCGTCACCTGTACCTGTAGGAGCGAGCCTGCTCGCGATGATCAAATGAACGACACGGGCTGTCTGGTACCCCGCGTTATCGTTGAGGTCCATCGCGAGCAGGCTCGCTCCTACAAGGGTCAGGCGTACAGGCGAACACCATGATGATTCTCTCTCCCTGGCGCGCCGATTTTCCGGCCATCGCCGCCCTGCAGCGCCAAGGCCAGACCTATCTGGACAACGCCGCCACCACGCAAAAACCTCAAGCCCTGCTGGACGCCCTGGCGCACTACTACGCCAATGGCGCGGCCAACGTGCATCGGGCGCAACACTTGCCCGGCGCCCACGCCACCCAGGCATTCGAGGACAGCCGTCGCAAAGCCGCGCAATGGCTCAATGCAGGCGATTGCGGGCAGATCATCTTTACCCACGGCGCGACGTCCGCGCTGAATCTCCTGGCCTATGGCCTGGAACATCTTTTCAATCCAGGCGATGAAATTGTCATCAGCGCCCTCGAGCATCACGCCAACCTTTTGCCGTGGCAGCAACTGGCGCACCGTCGCGAGCTGAAGCTGGTGATCCTGCCGCTGGACGCCGACGGCGTGATCGACCTTGAAGCCGCGGCCGGTTTGATCGGCCCACGCACGCGTCTGCTGGCCGTCAGTCAACTGTCCAACGTGATTGGCGCGTGGCAACCGCTGCCTCAATTGCTGGCACTGGCCAAGGGGCACAACGCCCTGACCGTGATCGACGGCGCCCAGGGCGTGGTCCATGGCCGCCACGACGTGCAAGCATTGGGCTGCGATTTTTATGTGTTCTCCAGCCACAAGCTCTACGGCCCCGATGGCCTGGGCGTGCTGTTCGGGCGCAATACAGCGCTGCAACAGCTGCGTCCCTGGCAGTTCGGCGGTGAAATGGTGCTGGATGCCAACTATCACGACGCACGCTTTCGCCAGGCCCCCCTGGGCTTCGAGGCCGGGACGCCGCCGATTGCCAGTGTGATCGGCCTGGGAGCGACCCTGGATTACCTCGCGAGGCTTGATCAGGACGCCGTGTCCGCCCATGAAGCGACGCTGCATGCCTGCCTGCTCAAAGGTCTTGAGGCACGTCACGGCATCCGCTTGCTGGGCAAGCCGCAAGTGGCACTGGCCAGTTTTACCGTCGAGGGTGTACATAACGCCGACCTGGCGCATTTGCTGACTGAGCAAGGGATTGCGGTGCGCGCTGGCCATCACTGCGCCATGCCGTTGCTCAAACGCTTTGAACTGGCGGGGGCGATTCGGGTGTCGTTGGCGCTGTACAACGACTCCGAAGACTTGGAACGGTTTTTTGAAGCCCTGGATCAGGCGCTGGAGCTGCTGCGATGAACCTGCCTGTCGATGCCGTGACCGCACTCGATACCTTTGGCAAAGCCGCCGGCTGGGAACAACGCGCACGCCTGCTGATGCAATGGGGCGAGCGCCTGCCTGCCTTGAGCGACGCGCAAATGTGCGACGCCAACCGGGTGTACGGTTGTGAAAGCCAGGTGTGGCTGGTGGGCGAATTGCGCGACGGCCATTGGCAGTTCAGCGCCAACAGCGATGCACGGTTGATTCGCGGGTTGGTGGCGTTGCTGCTGGCGCGGGTCAACGGCTTGTCGGCGGCTGAATTGCAGCAGGTGGATTTGCCGGACTGGTTCAATCAGTTGGGGCTGGGACGACAATTGTCCGAGTCCCGCAGTAATGGCTTGAATGCCGTATTGCAACGCATGCGCGAGTTGGCTGCCTGACTTTATGGATGCGTGAAATGTCCTTGTAGGAGCCGGCTTGCTGGCGACCCAGGCACCGCGGTGTATCAGGATCGCCGCCATCGCTGGCAAGCCAGCTCCTACAAGGATTGTGTTTCAGGCCTCAGGTTTGATGCGCTCCGCGGGCCGCCGCACTCCCGCCACGATCTTGTCCACAGCCTTGGTCGCCGCGACCATGCCAAAGGTCGCCGTCACCATCATCACCGCGCCAAACCCGCCGGCGCAGTCGAGCTTCACGCCATCACCGACAAAACTCTTCTGCAGGCAAATGCTGCCGTCCGGTTTCGGATAACGCAGCTGCTCGGTGGAAAACACGCACGGCACGCTGTAATGGCGGGTCACGGTGCGTGAGAAACCGTAGTCGCGGCGCAGCGTAGAGCGCACTTTCGACGCCAGCGGGTCGTTGAACGTGCGGTTCAGGTCGCAGACCTGAATCAAGGTCGGGTCGATCTGCCCTCCCGCACCGCCGGTCGTGATGATCTGGATCTTGCGACGCTTGCACCAGGCGATCAACGCAGCCTTGGCGTTGACGCTGTCGATGCAGTCGATCACGCAGTCGATGTTCGGCGTGATGTACTCGGCCATGGTGTCGCGGGTGACGAAGTCCGGTACCGCGTGCACCGTGCAGTCCGGGTTGATCCCGCGCAGACGCTCAGCCATCACCTCGACCTTGGGTTTGCCGACGGTACTGTCCAGCGCGTGCAACTGACGATTGGCGTTGCTGACGCAGACGTCGTCCAGATCGAACAGCGAAATCTCGCCCACGCCACAACGGGCCATGGCTTCCGCTGCCCAGGAACCGACACCACCGACGCCGACAATCGCCACATGGGCTGCGCGCAGGCGCTCAAGGCCTTCGATGCCATACAAACGGGCGATGCCAGCAAACCGCGGATCTTCTGTACTCATGACCATTACCCCAAAAACCGGCGCGCATTATAGGGCTTCGCAGCAACAAGATTTAAGTTTCAAGCGACAAGTGTAAGAACTTATGTGAAAGCCAATTGCCCAACGTCAGGCATTTCCCTGTCCGATGTACGTTCAGTGAGCTGCCGGTGTAGGATGCGCGCCCCTTGGCGGCAGCCAACCGTTCCTTCGTTCCACAGCCTTTGGAACCTGAAATAACCATGTCATCGCGTAAATTTGGACTCAACCTGGTCGTGGTGCTCGCCATCGCGGCCTTGTTTACCGGCTTCTGGGCGCTGATCAATCGCCCGGTCACCGCCCCCAACTGGCCGGAGCAGATCTCCGGTTTCTCCTACTCACCGTTCCAGCAAGGACAATTCCCACAGAAGGATCAGTATCCATCCGACGATGAGATGCGCCGTGACCTGGAGATCATGAGCAAGCTGACGGATAACATCCGCATCTACTCGGTCGATGGCACCCTGCAAGACATCCCGAAACTGGCGGAAGAATTCGGTTTGCGGGTGACACTGGGGATCTGGATCAGCCCGGACCAGGAGCGCAACGAACGGGAAATCACCCGCGCCATCGAAATCGCCAACTCCTCGCGCAGCGTGGTTCGTGTGGTGGTCGGCAACGAAGCGATCTTCCGCAAGGAAATCACCGCCGCCGAACTGAGCGTGATGCTCGATCGCGTGCGCGCCGCCGTGAAGGTGCCGGTGACCACGTCCGAGCAATGGCACGTCTGGGAAGAACACCCGGAACTGGCCAAGCACGTCGACCTGATCGCCGCGCACGTCCTGCCTTACTGGGAATTCATTCCAGTGGACAAGGCCCAGCAGTTCGTTCTGGATCGCGCCCGCGACCTGAAAAAGATGTTCCCGAAAAAGCCGCTGCTGCTGTCCGAAGTGGGCTGGCCGAGCAACGGCCGCATGCGCGGTGGCGCCGATGCCTCACCGGCAGACCAGGCGATCTACCTGCGAACCCTGGTCAACAAGCTCAATCGCCAGGGTTTCAACTACTTCGTGATCGAAGCGTTTGACCAGCCGTGGAAAGCCAGCGACGAAGGTTCCGTAGGGGCCTACTGGGGCGTGTTCAACGCCGCGCGCCAGCAGAAGTTCAACTTCGAAGGCCCGGTGGTGGCGATTCCGCAGTGGCGCGTACTGGCCGTAGGTTCGGTGGTATTGGCGCTGTTGTCGCTGACCCTGCTGATGATCGACGGCTCGGCCCTGCGCCAGCGTGGTCGCACCTTCCTGACCTTCATCGCTTTCCTCTGTGGTTCGGTGCTGGTGTGGATCGGTTACGACTACAGCCTGCAATACAGCACCTGGTTCAGCCTGACGGTGGGCTTCCTGCTCGCCCTCGGTGCGCTCGGGGTGTTCATCGTGCTGCTGACCGAGGCCCATGAACTGGCCGAAGCGGTGTGGGTGCACAAGCGCCGCCGCGAGTTCCTGCCGGTGGAAGGCGATTCCAGCTACCGCCCGAAAGTGTCGATTCACGTGCCCTGCTACAACGAGCCGCCGGAGATGGTCAAACAGACCCTCAACGCCCTGGCCAACCTCGACTATCCGGACTTCGAAGTCCTGATCATCGACAACAACACCAAAGACCCGGCAGTCTGGGAACCAGTGCGCGACTACTGCGCAACCCTTGGCCCGCGCTTCAAGTTCTTCCACGTGGCACCGCTGGCCGGCTTCAAGGGTGGCGCGCTGAACTATCTGATTCCGCACACCGCCAAGGACGCCGAAGTGATTGCCGTGATCGACTCGGACTACTGCGTCGACCGCAACTGGCTCAAGCACATGGTGCCGCACTTCGCCGACCCGAAAATCGCCGTGGTGCAGTCGCCGCAGGACTACCGCGACCAGAACGAAAGCACGTTCAAGAAGCTCTGCTACGCGGAATACAAAGGCTTCTTCCATATCGGCATGGTCACCCGCAACGACCGCGACGCGATCATCCAGCACGGCACCATGACCATGACCCGCCGCTCGGTGCTCGAAGAGCTGGGCTGGGCCGACTGGTGCATCTGTGAAGACGCCGAGCTGGGCCTGCGCGTATTCGAGAAAGGCCTGTCGGCGGCGTACTACCACACCAGCTACGGCAAAGGCCTGATGCCCGATACCTTCATCGACTTCAAGAAACAGCGTTTCCGCTGGGCCTACGGAGCGATTCAGATCATCAAGCGCCACACCGCCAGCCTCCTGCGCGGCAAGGACACCGAGCTGACCCGCGGCCAGCGTTACCACTTCCTCGCGGGCTGGTTGCCGTGGGTGGCGGACGGCATGAACATCTTCTTCACCGTCGGTGCACTGTTGTGGTCGGCGGCAATGATCATCGTGCCGCAACGGGTCGATCCACCGCTGCTGATCTTCGCAATCCCGCCGTTGGCGCTGTTCGTGTTCAAGGTGGCCAAGATCATCTTCCTCTACCGTCGTGCGGTCGGGGTGAACTTGAAGGATGCCTTCTGCGCGGCGCTGGCCGGTCTGGCGTTGTCCCACACCATCGCCAAAGCGGTGCTGTACGGCTTCTTCACCAGCAGCATTCCGTTCTTCCGCACACCGAAAAACGCCGACAACCATGGTTTCTGGGTGGCGATTTCGGAAGCACGCGAAGAGGTGTTCATCATGCTGCTGTTGTGGAGCGCGGCGCTGGGGATTTATCTGGTCAACGGCATGCCGAGCAACGACATGCGCTTCTGGGTCACCATGCTGCTGGTGCAGTCGCTGCCGTATCTGGCGGCGCTGATCATGGCGTTCCTGTCGTCGCTGCCGAAACCGGCCGCCGAGCCTGAAACGGCACCTGTCGTCTAAATATCCGCGGATACACTAAACGGCGGCCAATGGTCGCCGTTTTGCTTTAAGATAACCGCCATTTTGCGGGGCTTGGCGGCATGCGGTTTCCAACCGGACCCGAGACCTGTGGGAGCGAGCCTGCTCGCGAATGCGTTGTCACAATCAATGTTTATGTTGACTGACACGCCGCTTTCGCGAGCAGGCTCGCTCCCACATTCAACCCCAAGCCCATATTTCATGATTCCGGAGTTTTCCATGACGGCCCACGCCGACCTTTCGCCGACCCTTCAACTCGCCATCGACCTGATCCGCCGTCCGTCCGTGACGCCGATCGACGCCGATTGCCAGAAGCAGATGATGCAGCGCCTGGGCGATGCCGGTTTCACCCTGGAACCGATGCGCATCGAAGATGTGGATAACTTCTGGGCCACCCACGGCCAGGACGACGGTCCGGTGCTGTGCTTCGCCGGCCACACCGACGTGGTCCCGACCGGCCCGGTGACCGCCTGGCAGATCGAACCGTTCAACGCGCTGATCGACGAACACGGCATGCTCTGCGGCCGTGGCGCCGCCGACATGAAAGGTAGCCTCGCCGCCATGACCGTCGCGTCCGAGCGCTTTGTCGCCGACTACCCGAATCACAAGGGCAAAGTCGCGTTCCTGATTACCAGCGATGAAGAAGGCCCGGCGCACCACGGCACCAAGGCAGTGGTAGAACGCCTCGCCGCGCGCAAGGAGCGTCTGGACTGGTGCATCGTCGGCGAACCGTCGAGCACCACCCTGGTGGGTGACGTGGTCAAGAACGGCCGTCGCGGCTCCCTCGGCGCCAAGCTGACCGTACGCGGCGTGCAAGGTCACGTGGCTTACCCGCACCTGGCGAAGAACCCGATCCACCTCGCCGCTCCGGCCCTGGCAGAACTGGCCGCCGAGCATTGGGACCACGGCAACGATTTCTTCCCGCCGACCAGCTTCCAGATCTCCAACGTCAACTCCGGCACCGGTGCGACCAACGTGATCCCGGGTGACCTGGTGGCGGTGTTCAACTTCCGTTTCTCCACCGAGTCCACGGTCGAAGGCCTGCAAAAGCGCGTCGCCGACATCCTCGACAAGCATGGCCTGGACTGGCACGTCGACTGGGCCTTGTCCGGCCTGCCGTTCCTCACCGAGCCAGGCGCACTGCTGGACGCGGTGTCGTCGAGCATCAAGGACATCACCGGTCGCGACACCAAGGCGTCCACCAGCGGCGGCACCTCCGACGGGCGCTTCATCGCGACCATGGGCACGCAAGTGGTTGAGCTGGGCCCGGTCAACGCGACCATCCACCAGGTCAATGAGCGCGTGCTGGCAGCCGACCTCGATGTGCTGACCGAAATCTACTACCAGACCCTGATCAAGTTGCTCGCCTGATGCTTGCCTGCCCTATCTGCAGCGCACCGCTCAACGCGGTGGACAACGGTGTGGTCTGCCCTGCCGGGCACCGGTTCGACCGTGCGCGCCAGGGTTACCTGAACCTGCTGCCGGTGCAGCACAAGAACAGCCGCGACCCTGGGGATAACCAGGCGATGGTCGAAGCCCGCCGTGATTTCCTGAATGCCGGGCACTATGCGCCGGTGGCCAGGCGTCTGGCGGAGCTGGCCGCCAGCTATGCGCCGCAGCACTGGCTGGACATCGGTTGTGGCGAGGGCTACTACACCGCGCAGATCGCCGAGGCGCTGCCGGATGCCGAAGGTTTTGCCCTGGACATCTCCCGCGAAGCGGTCAAACGCGCCTGCAAACGCAACCCGCAGCTCACCTGGTTGATCGCCAGCATGGCGCGGGTGCCGTTGGCCTCCGGCAGCTGCCAGTTCCTCGCCAGCGTCTTCAGCCCGCTGGACTGGGAAGAAGCCAAACGCCTGCTCAGCGTCGGCGGTGGCCTGATGAAAGTCGGGCCGACCAGCGGCCACCTGATGGAATTGCGCGAGCGGCTGTACGATGAAGTCCGCGAGTACATCGACGACAAGCACCTGGACCTGGTACCGGAAGGCATGGCGCTGGCGCACAGTGAAACCCTGGAATTCAAGCTGACGCTCCACAGTGGTCAGGACCGGGCGAACCTGCTGGCGATGACGCCCCACGGCTGGCGCGCCAGTGCCGAACGCCGTGCTGCCGTTATCGAGCAGGCCGAGCCGTTCGAGGTGACCGTGTCGATGCGCTACGATTATTTCGTTCTTCAATAACTTCAAACATTTTTGGTCTTGGGCAACGGCTCAAGGCCGGCTAAATCCGCGAATGGATTTTTCAGACCCGCAGTGAGGACATCCATGCGCCAGCCCGATATCGAGATTTACCTGAAAGACGCCGACGTCGATCACAAAGCCATTGCCGCCTGGCTCGGCGCGGCACTTGGCCCGTGTTCGGATTGGGTGCAGAAAGGCCAAACCTACAAGTGCAAGGCCGGCAACGTGCCAGTGACCTGGTTGCCAAAAGCGGTCGGCAAGTGGAACAGCCTTTACCTGGAAAGCGACCAGACCCCATGGGACGACGACATCGCCTGCGCCCGCGCCGCGTTTGCTGCGCTGAACGTCGAAGTGCGTTGCGCGCCGGGAACCTGGGTCGAGGAAGAAGGTGAAGAGACGGCGGACCGCTGGATTCGCATCAGCGCCGATGGTGAAGAAGAGATCACCTGGAAGACCGCTTAAAAGCAAAAAGATCGCAGCCTGCGGCAGCTCCTACAAGGTTATGGTGTAGGAGCTGCCGCAGGCTGCGATCTTTTGATCTTGAAATTACAGACCTACAACATCCTCAGCCTGCAACCCCTTCTGCCCTTCGACCACCGCATACTCAACCTGCTGGCCTTCCGTCAGTGAACGGTGCCCCTCGCCGCGAATCGCGCGGTAGTGCACGAACACGTCCACCCCGTCCTCGCGCTGAATGAAGCCGTAGCCCTTGGCGTCGTTGAACCACTTCACGTTGCCGGTTTCGCGTGTTGCCATTTGTTCATACTCCCTTTTTATTATTGATCGGGCTTTTCGCAGGAAAGCCTCGGGAACGTCAGCCTGCGCATACCGGTCCCATGAGGGCAACGGCGACAGAGCGCCGAGTATATGACAGACGCTGAAACTCTCAATAGCACTTTACTTCGCCGCTTTTTTGCCGATTTTCGACGAATCCGGCACACTACGCAGCGCCCGAGCAAACGCTTGGTTTCATAAACTCACGCAGAAGCCGTATGACCCGTTCCCCGTTCCGCCGTCTTGTGTTTGGCACCCTGCGCCGACTGTTGTACCTCTGGGTTCGCTCGGAGACGATCAACCAGTCGTCGTTCACCCTCAACCTCGACCGCAGTCGTCCGGTGTTCTACGTCCTGCAAAACCCTTCGTTGACCGACCTTGCCGTGGTTGACACCGAGTGCAGCAAGGCCGGTCTGCCGCGCCCCGTGCTACCGGTATCGGTGGGCAACCTGCTGGAACCGGCCGCGTTCTTCTACCTGACGCCGGACCCGGACTGGCTCGGCCGCCAGGACAAGCGCGGCGCGCCGCCAACCTTGACTCGCCTGGTCAGCGCCCTGAGCCAGAACGCTGCCGAAGACGCGCAGATCATTCCAGTCAGCGTGTTCTGGGGTCAGTCGCCGGACAGCGAAAACAGCCCGTGGAAACTCCTGTTCGCCGATAGCTGGGCGGTGACCGGGCGTCTGCGTCGCTTGCTGAGCATCATCGTGTTGGGGCGCAAGACCCGCGTGCAGTTCTCCGCGCCGATCCACCTGCGCGAACTGATCGAGCACAACAAAGGCCACGAGCGAACCGTGCGCATGGCCCAGCGCATCCTGCGGGTGCACTTTCGCAACCTGAAGGCGGCGGTGATCGGCCCGGACATTTCCCACCGTCGCAACCTGGTCAAGGGCCTGCTGAACCAGCCGCAGGTCAGACAAGCGATCCTCGACGAAGCCGAACGCGAGAACATTTCACCGGAAAAAGCCAAGGCCCAGGCCTTGCGCTATGGTAACGAAATCGCCTCGGACTACACCTACACCGCCATCCGTTTTATGGAAGTGGTGCTGAGCTGGTTCTGGAACAAGATCTACGACGGCATCAAGGTCAACCACATCGAAGGCGTGCAGAAGGTCGCCCAGGGTCACGAAGTGATCTACGTCCCCTGCCACCGCAGCCATATCGATTATCTGCTGCTGTCCTACCTGCTGTTCCGCAACGGCCTGACCCCGCCGCACATCGCCGCCGGGATCAACCTGAACATGCCGGTGATCGGCGGCCTGCTGCGTCGTGGCGGTGCGTTTTTCATGCGCCGAACGTTCAAGGGCAACCCGCTGTACACCTCGGTGTTCAACGAATACCTGCACACCCTGTTCACCAAGGGCTTCCCGGTGGAGTATTTCGTCGAGGGCGGTCGTTCGCGCACCGGGCGAATGCTGCAACCGAAGACCGGGATGCTGGCGATCACCCTGCGCAGCTTCCTGCGTTCGTCGCGCATGCCGATCGTGTTCGTGCCGGTGTACATCGGCTACGAGCGCGTACTGGAAGGCCGGACCTACCTCGGCGAGTTGCGCGGTGCGGCCAAGAAGAAAGAATCGATCTTCGACATCTTCAAAGTCATCGGCGCACTCAAGCAGCGCTTCGGCCAGGTAGCGGTGAACTTCGGCGAGCCGATCAAACTCGCGGAATTCCTCGACAGCGAACAGCCGGACTGGCGCCAACAGGAACTCGGCCCGCAGTTCAGACCGGCCTGGCTCAACGAAACCACCAACCGCCTCGGCGAGAAGGTTGCCCAGCATCTGAACGAAGCAGCAGCGATCAACCCGGTCAACCTCGTTGCCCTCGCACTGCTGTCCACCAGCCGCCTGGCCCTGGACGACCGCGCCATGGCACGGGTGCTCGACCTGTATCTGGCGCTGCTGCGCAAGGTGCCGTACTCGCCGCACACCACCCTGCCGGAAGGTGACGGCCGGACGCTGATCGAACACGTGAAGGACATGGACCTGCTGTCCGAGCAGAGCGATGCCTTGGGCAAGATTCTGTATCTGGATGAACAGAACGCCGTCCTGATGACCTACTACCGCAACAACGTATTGCACATCTTCGCCCTGCCAGCGCTGCTGGCGAGCTTCTTCCAGAGCGCCTCGCGCATGAGCCGCGAACAGATCCTGCGCTACACCCGCGCGCTGTACCCGTACCTGCAAGCGGAGCTGTTCATTCGCTGGTCGCTGGACGAATTGGATGCAGTGATCGACCAGTGGCTGGAAGCGTTCGTCGAGCAAGGCCTGCTGCGTTTCGAGAACGACGTGTACCTGCGCCCGGCGCCAAGCTCGCGGCATTTCGTGCTGCTGACGCTGCTGTCGAAAAGCATCGCCCAGACCCTGCAGCGCTTCTACATGACCGTGTCCCTGCTGCTCAACAGCGGCCAGAACAGCATCAGCGCCGAAGAGCTGGAAGACCTGTGCACGGTCATGGCCCAGCGCCTGTCGATCCTGCATGGCCTGAACGCCCCGGAGTTCTTCGACAAGAGCCTGTTCCGCCACTTCATCCAGACGATGCTCGACCTTGACGTGCTCAAGCGCGATGAAGCGGGCAAGCTCAGTTATCACGAACTGCTCGGCGAACTGGCCGAAGGCGCGGCCAAACGGGTGTTGCCGG
Source organism: Pseudomonas laurylsulfatiphila (assembly GCF_002934665.1). Lineage (GTDB taxonomy): Bacteria > Pseudomonadota > Gammaproteobacteria > Pseudomonadales > Pseudomonadaceae > Aquipseudomonas > Aquipseudomonas laurylsulfatiphila. The sequence continues at coordinate 355,010 of NZ_NIRS01000006.1, forward strand.
CGGAGATCCGTTTGTCGATCCGGCAGGTGGCGTTGCATCGCAGTGAAGATGCGGCGGAGTTGGTAACGCCAGTCTGAATCACTCAGATCACTGCGCGTGGGTTTTATGACTGAAGCAAGGACGCTTCTGACTCATGTCAATCCAACTTCGCCCCTATCCGCAGGAATCCCCCTACATTGAAATCGCTACCTCGACCCTATGCTGGGCCCTCGTCACTACCGACGATCAATCGATAAGGAAATCAATATGAGCAGCGAACCCCTCTTCATCATCATCGGCAGAGTGTATTACCTGGAAAAAATTGGGCTGCCGCCTAACTCGACTCTTCATGTCCGCCTGCTGGATGTCAGCCTGCAAGATGTCGTCGCGAAGGAACTGGACGTACAGATCACTACCAATGCAGAAAAAGCCGGGCTGGGCTTCAACCTGGCGTGCAACCTTGCTGATGCCCGGCCCGGCCATACCTATGCGATCAGCGCGAGTATCACCCACTAAGACCGCCTGCTCTTCGCCACCACTCAACAACACCAGGTAGAGCTGGGGGATGATGTAGAGCAGGAAGTGCTGGTCAACCTCGTCTGAAAACACCCCCGAGGCAAGTTGGGCGATATCCTCGGTAAAATCCGTTAAATTGTCGTTGGCGCCGGTCTTCTTCGGGCGCCAATGACAAGGATCCGCTTCATGAAAAAACTCTCTCTCCTCGGGCTTACGGTTTTGCTCGGCGCCTGCCAATCCCTGCAACCTGCCCCGAAGACCAGCCTCTACGGCGAAGTCTTTTACCTGCAACGCAGCGCTCTGCCGCCCACAGCTACCCTGAGCGTGAGCTTGCAGGACGTGTCTCTGGCCGACGCACCGGCCATTGTCCTCGACGAACAGAACGGTCCGGTCAAAGGCCAGGTGCCACTGCCGTTTCATCTGAGTTACGATCCGGCACAGGTCAAACCAGGCCATCGCTACTCGGTCAGCGCGCGCATCGAAGTCGACGGAAAGCTGATGTTCATCACCACCGAACACCATGCCGTGCGTCTTGATGGCAAGGACCCGCAACCGCTGAAAATCCGCGTCGACGCCGTTCGCTAACTCTCTCTTTTCTGAACAAGGAAGCTGCCATGCTCCGCCCTACCCTTCGTTTTGCCGGCCTGTGCGCAGGTTTGATGATCTGTGCCAACGCCCTGGCGCTATCCCTCAGCGACCTGTCGCAGAAAGACGCCACCGGCGGGCTCAAGGACGCACTGACCCAAGGCGCGCAACTGGCCGTGAAACAGCTCGGCACCCCGGGCGGCTTCAGCAACAACCCGGATGTAAAAATCGAACTGCCGGGCAAACTGGGCAAGGTCGCGAGTAAAATGAAACAGTTCGGCATGGGTGACCAGGTCGATGAACTGGAAGCCAGCATGAACAAAGCGGCCGAAACCGCCGTGACCCAAGCCCAGCCAATCCTCGTCGATGCCGTGAAGAAAATGACCGTGGAAGACGCCAAGGGCATCCTCAGCGGCGGCAACGACTCGGCCACCCAATACCTCAACAAGACCAGCCGCGAACAGATCCGCGCCAAGTTCCTGCCTATCGTCAAGCAAGCCACCGACAAGGTCGGCCTGGCCCAGCAGTACAACTCGTTCGCCGGACAAGCGGCAACCATGGGCGTATTGGACGCGAAGAATGCCAACGTCGAAAACTACGTCACCGAACAGGCGTTGAATGGCTTGTTCGAAATAATCGGCAAACAGGAAGAAACCATCCGCCAGAACCCGGCGGCTGCGGCGACCAGTTTGGCGAAGAAGGTATTTGGGACCTTGTAATTTTCAACTGACGGCAACAACCAAAAGCCCGCCGACCTTCAAAGGTTCAGCGGGCTTTTCCGTTGGGCTATTGAGGCGAATCCAATTGATCCAGCACGCGATTCACCGATAGCTGCGCCAGGACAATCATCTGCTGAATGCCGAGTGCCAGATTGCAGGTTGGGCCGGTCAGGATGGACGACAGTTCGGTTGCCATTACATTGGCTGAGGCGAGGGTTTCGTAGGCATGGACCAGCAGGGTTTCGGAGTCGACGCCTGGGTGGATGGTGAAAATTGGGCAGGGGCGGTTTGAAATTCTCGTTTGTTTCTCGGATTCAGAGGCAGAGTAATCAGGACTGTCTTTGATCATTGCGAAGCTCCCAAAGTAGGCGCCTAACGACTATTCGCGGGCTTGCAGTCCCGGTCGCTGAATTGGCAGCGACGGACAAAGGCTAGAGATCGTGCTTCTGACGGGCAAGCTGAAAGTCTTGTGGGAATGGTCTGAATGGTTGGCTTGGGCGGTAAACGTTGTTGACTGTTGGGCAGCCATCGCGAGCAAGCTCGCTCCCACAGTTGGGCCGGGGACATCTGAAAGAAATTGGTCGGCTGTCAGGCCGCCTTCGCGAGCAGGCTCGCTCCCACAATTTGACCGAGTACATCTGAAAGAAATTGGTCGGCTGTCAGGCCGCCTTCGCGAGCAGGCTCGCTCCCACAGAAGAGCAAAGGCAGATCGGCGTACACCTTCGATCTTCACCACTCAACAGGCCGAGCGTTAGCTCGCCTGCCGCTCTTGATCTTGATCCACCCGCCCCCTCGGCAGGCTGAGTGGAGGCGTTCATCCGGGGGTGGGCGCGCAGCGCCGTTCGGCGAAGCCGAACACATCGAGAGGAGGTCGAAGCGAAGCCGACCGGAGGCGATGCCCCCGGATGAATGCCGGAGCGAAGGAACCCCGAGCCTCAGCGAGGGGCCGTACGTAAGGGGCGAGACCTTTGGTTACTTTGGGGCGTTTGCCAAAGTGACCCGCTGTAAGAGCGGAACCATAAGCAATGGGATGGACTCCTCCTCACCTCGGCATCTTGAGTGCCAGACTGAAGGTGCGAACCGCAGTCAACCGTGAGAAGGAGTCCACACATGAAGCTTATGCGCATTGGGGTCGACTTGGCCAAGAACGTGTTTCAGATCCACGGCGTGGATCGTCATGAGCAGCCAGTCTGGCGGCAGCGTCTGCCTCGCGATCGCTGGCTGCAAACGGTGCTGGAGAAGATCGAACCCGGCTGTGAGATCGGCATGGAAAGTTGCGGTGGTGCGCACCATTGGGCGCGGCAACTACAAGCACGCGGATTTCGGGTGAGGCTGATCGCGCCGCAGTTCGTCAAACCGTACGTCAAGAGCAACAAGAACGACGCCAACGATGCCGAGGCAATCTGCGAAGCGATGAGCCGCCCCAGCATGCGCTTCGTCGCCGTCAAGACCATCGAACAACAGGATATCCAGGCGACGCATCGCATCCGGGCCGGCTTAATCGAGCAGCGGACGGCCAAAGCCAATCAGATTCGTGGGCTGATCGCCGAGTACGGTCTCGTTGCGCCGAAGGAATTACTGATGCTGCGTCGCGCAATACCGTGCTGGCTAGAAGATGCAGATAACGGTTTGACGGCACGCTTTCGTCGTCTGCTGAATGGCTTGTGGGATGACCTGCGCGCACTTGATGAGCGCGTGAGCGAACTCGATGGCGAGATATCTGCGATCGCGGCAAGTGAGCCATCGGCCGTCCGTTTGCAACAACTGCGTGGCGTCGGCCCGATGATTGCCACTGCGCTAGTTGCTGCCATCGGTGATGCCAGTCAGTTTGCTAACGGCCGACAACTGGCCGCCTCGCTAGGGCTGACGCCAAAGCAACACAGCTCTGGCGGCAAGGATCGACTGCTTGGCATCAGCAAACGTGGGGATGCTTATCTGCGAACGCTGATGATCCACGGTGCGCGGTCGGCACTGCGCACAGCCAAATCCAAAGACGATCGACTCAGCCAATGGGCTGTCCGTTTAGCCGAGCGCTCACATCCCAACGTGGCCGCCATCGCACTGGCCAACAAAACTGCACGCATGGCTTGGGCGATGCTGCGCAATGGCACTGATTACCAACCGGGTCGGGCAGCGGCCTGATCCATTCATCCCGGGAGAAGCCCCACACACCACGATTGCGAAGCAACCCGAGCAATGGCAAACCGGTCGAACCGGCGTCGGCAAAACCCTTTAACGTCCAGGTGCGTAAAGCACGTAAAAGCGATTGGGAGCTGACGCGCGAATAGCCCATCATGGCCCTGCATCAAAACGATGCCGCAGTAAGAGGTCGAATATACGTGTGCAGTCGGCACGGGCGCCAAAGCGAAGGAGGCTTGCAACGAGGAGGAGTCCATATACGGCCGTTACCGCAGAAACGGATATGTACTCAATCAACCAGGAACCTGGTCGGCCCGAAGGCCGCCAAGGTCAAACGGGTTCTTCGCGAACGCGGAACCAGGCCGCATAAAGCGCAGGCAAAAACAGCAGCGTCAACGCCGTAGCAACGATCAACCCCCCCATGATCGCCACCGCCATCGGCCCAAAGAACACACTGCGTGACAACGGAATCATCGCCAGAACAGCCGCAAGTGCCGTCAACACAATCGGCCGGAACCGCCGCACCGTCGCCTCGATGATCGCCTGCCAAGGCTTCAACCCGGCAGCAATGTCCTGCTCGATCTGATCCACCAGAATCACCGAGTTACGCATGATCATCCCCGACAAGGCGATAGTCCCCAGCATCGCCACGAAACCGAATGGCTGGCGGAACACCAACAGAAACAGCGTCACCCCGATCAACCCCAGCGGCGCCGTCAGAAACACCATCGCCGTGCGCGAAAAACTGCGCAGTTGCAGCATCAGCAAGGTCAACACCACCACGATGAACAACGGCACGCCGGCCTTCACCGAGTTCTGTCCACGCGCCGAGTCTTCAACGGTGCCGCCGACATCCAGCAAGTAGCCGTCAGGCAGTTCGGCGCGGATCGGATCGAGGGTCGGCATGATCTGCTGCACCAGTGTCGCCGGTTGCTGCTTGTCATAGATGTCTGCGCGAACCGTCACGTTAGGCAGGCGGTTGCGGTGCCAGATGATGCCCTCTTCAAAGCCGTACTCCAGGGTCGCGATCTGCGACAGCGCGACGCTGCGACCGTTATCGGTCGGCACCGCCAGGCTCGGCAGCAATGACAGCTCGGTGCGTTCATGCACGGTGCCGCGCAACAGGATCTCGATCAACTCGTTGTCTTCACGGTACTGGCTGACGCTGGAACCGGTGAGGGAGCTTTGCAGGAACTTCGACAGGTTCGCCGTGCTCACGCCCAGCGCCCGCGCGCGGTCCTGATCGATGTTCAGGTACACCACCTTGCTCGGTTCTTCCCAATCCAGGTGGACGTTGACCACATGCGGGTTCTCGCGAACCTTGGCCGCCACTTTGCGCGCCAGCGCCCGCACCTCCTCGATGTGTTCCCCGGTCACGCGGAACTGTACCGGGTAGCCAACCGGCGGACCGTTTTCCAGACGCGTGACCCGCGAGCGCAGAGCGGGGAATTGCTCGTTGAGGGTGGAGATCAACCAGGTGCGCAGGGCTTCCCGTTCTTCGATGGTTTTCGCCAGAACGACAAACTGGGCGAAGCTCGCCGCCGGCAGTTGCTGATCCAGCGGCAGGTAGAAACGCGGCGAACCGGTGCCGACGTAGGCCACATAGTTGTCGATCCCTGCCTTGTCCTTGAGCAGCGCTTCGAGGCGTTTGACCTCGTCGGCGGTGTTGCTCAGCGAAGCACCTTCGGCCAGTTTCAGGTCGACCATCAACTCCAGGCGACCCGATGCCGGGAAGAACTGCTGCGGCACAAACTTGAACAGAACAATGGATGCGATGAACAACAGCACAGTCGCGGCGATCACGGTTTTGCGCCAGCGCACACACCATTCCACCAAACGCCGGACGCGCTGATAGAACGGCGTGCCATACGGATCGGGTTGGCCGGCACCGTGCTTGGCGGCGTGAATCTTCGCCAGGTCCGGCAGGAGTTTTTCCCCGAGATACGGCACGAAAACCACAGCAGCCACCCACGACGCCAACAGCGCGATGGTGACCACCTCGAAGATCGAACGGGTGTATTCGCCAGTGCCCGATTGCGCCGTGGCAATCGGCAGAAAGCCGGCCGCGGTGATCAGCGTACCGGTGAGCATCGGGAACGCAGTGCTGGTCCAGGCGTAACTCGCGGCCTTGACCCGGTCGAACCCCTGCTCCATTTTGATCGCCATCATTTCCACGGCGATGATCGCGTCGTCCACCAGCAAGCCCAGCGCCAGTACCAATGCACCGAGAGAAATCTTGTGCAGGCCGATGCCGAGGTAATACATGCTGGCAAACGTCATCGCCAGCACCAGCGGAATCGCCAGGGCCACCACCATGCCGGTGCGCACGCCGAGGGAGAAGAAGCTCACCAGCAACACGATGGCCAGCGCCTCGACCAGCACTTGCACGAACTCACCGACACCGGTTTTCACCGCCGCCGGCTGGTCGGAGACTTTGCGCAGCTCCATACCGGCCGGGAGGTTTTTCTGGATGCGGGCGAATTCGACTTCCAGTGCCTTGCCCAATACCAGGATGTCACCGCCGTCCTTCATCGCCACCGCCAGGCCGATGGCGTCCTGCGCCATGAAGCGCATGCGCGGCGCCGGAGGATCATTGAAACCACGCCGCACATCAGCCACATCGGAGATACGGAAGGTGCGATCGCCGACGCGGATCGGGAAGTTCTTGATCTCCTCGACCGTCTGAAAATTCCCTGTCACCCGTAGCTGCAAGCGCTCGCTGCTGGTTTCGAAGAAGCCTGCCGTGGACACCGCGTTCTGCTCTTCAAGGGCTTGCTGGACAGCCGCCAGCGGCAAGCCGAGGGTGGCGAGCTTGACGTTGGAGAGTTCGATCCAGATTTTTTCGTCCTGCAACCCCAGCAATTCGACCTTGCCCACATCCTTGACCCGTTGCAGCTGGATCTGGATACGGTCGGCGTAATCCTTGAGCACGGCGTAGTCGAAACCCGCGCCGGTCAGGGCGTAGATGTTGCCGAACGTAGTACCGAATTCATCGTTGAAGAACGGCCCCTGAATCCCCGGCGGCAAGGTATGACGGATGTCGCTGATTTTCTTGCGCACCTGATACCAGAGCTCCGGGATCTCATTGGAGTGCATGGAATCACGCGCAATGAAGGTGACCTGGGATTCCCCGGGCCGCGAGAACGAAACAATGCGCTCGTACTCGCCGGTTTCCATCAGCTTTTTTTCGATGCGTTCGGTGACCTGGCGCGACACTTCCTCGGCGGTCGCGCCCGGCCAGTTGGTGCGAATCACCATGGCCTTGAAGGTGAACGGCGGGTCTTCACTCTGGCCGAGTTTGGTGTAGGAAAGTGCGCCGACGATGGCCAGCAACAGCATCAGGAACAATACGATCTGGCGATTACGCAGCGCCCATTCGGAAACGTTGAAGCGCATCGGGGCTTACTCCTTGTCCGCCAGATTGACCACGCGATTGGAGCGATCCACCGGACGCACCTGCTGCCCGTCGAGAAGCACATGGACACCGGCGGCCACGACCCAGTCGCTGGCGTTGAGCCCCTCGAGCACCGGTACGGTTTTCTCACCGAAGGCACCCACTCGCACCGGGGTTTTCTTCAAGGTGTTGTTGGCGCTGACGACCCAGACATAGGTCACACCGTTTTCTGCGGTCAGCGCCGACAGTGGAACGGACAGAGGCACCACGTCGGCGGCCTGCACGAACACCCGGGCGCTCTGGCCCAGCTCCACCGGCACCTTGCCGGAGGTGAAGGCGATGCGCGCCGCGAAGGTGCGGGACTTTGGATCAGCCGCTGGCGACAGCTCACGGATGCGCCCTTCGAAACGCTGGCCGGGCTGGGTCCAGAGCTCCACCGCCACCGGCTCACCGACCTTGAAACGGCCGAAGTTCTGTTCCGGCAAGCTGATCAACACTTCACGCTCGCCATCGGTCGCCAGTGTGAACACCGTTTGCCCCGCGGCCACGACTTGCCCGACTTCCACCAGTCGCTTGGCCACGACGCCATCCTGCGGCGCACGCAGTACCGCGTAGCTGGCCTGGTTATTGGAAACGTTGAATTCGGCCTTGATTTGCTTGAGGCGCGCTTCGCCGGAGCGGTAGAGGTTTTCGTGATTGTCGTACTGCGAACGGCTGACCAGCTGACGCTCCATCAGGGTTTTGTAGCGATCACGCTCGGCACGCACCATGCTCAAATTGGCTTCAGCTGCAGCGACCTGGGCCCGGGTGGCCTCCAGTTGCAGGCGCACGTCCTGAGGGTCGAGCTCGGCCAAGGGTTGATCGGCCTTGACCCGCTGCCCTTCCTCGACCAGTCGTCGGCTGACTTTACCGCCGATGCGGAACGCCAGGTCCGGCTCATAACGCGCACGGACTTCACCTGGATAACTCTCCATGGCCTGTGCCGAAGGCTCTGGCTGAACCACCATGGCCGGGCGCACGCTGACTGGCGGCACTTCGTCGGAGCCACACGCAGACAATAAAAAAGCCAGGGTGACTGGCAACGCGAGGGGCAAGGCATAGCGGAACATGGTGAAGGACCTTTCGCTAATGGTGCTTTGAATAATTATACTGAGCAGTATGTTATTAATAGCAAACTCACCAGTCCAGTAATAAAAGCGAATATGCCAAACAATCTTTCAGCACCCAATGGCCCAGGCAGACCCAAGGATCTGGTCAAGCGCCAGGCGATTCTCGATGCGGCGAAAGTGCTGTTTCTGAGTAAGGGTTATGCCAATACCAGCATGGATGCCGTCGCAGCCGAGGCCGGTGTGTCGAAGCTGACGGTCTACAGCCACTTCAACGACAAGGAGACGCTGTTCTCCGCCGCCGTGGTGGCCAAGTGCGAGGAGCAATTGCCCCCGCTGTTCTTCGAATTGCCCGAAGGCGTGGCAGTGGAAACCGTGCTGCTGAACATCGCGCGCGGTTTTCATTCGCTGATCAACAGTGACGAATCAGTGAACCTGCACCGACTGATGGTGACCTTGGGCAGCCAGGACCCGAAACTCGCGCAAATCTTCTTTGAGGCGGGCCCGGAGCGCATGCTGCATGGCATGGAACGCTTGCTGAGCCGGATCGACGAAAGTGGCGTGCTGAGCATCGACAAGCCGCACAACGCCGCCGAGCACTTCTTCTGCCTGCTCAAGGGCGCCGGGAATTTCCGCTTGCTGTATGGCTGCGGCGAGCCGCCGGTCGGTGAGGAGGCGGAGAGCCATGTGCGGGAAGTGGTGGGGTTGTTTATGCGGGCTTATCGGCCTGAGACAGTCTGATCGATTGAGGGTGTCCGGTCTGACGCTTTCGCGGGCAAGCCCGCTCCCACAGGGTCTGAGGTGCTCCCAAGTCTTGGGCCAGACACAAAACCTGTGGGAGCGTGGCTTGCCCGCGATGAAGGCGACTCGGTCTTAAGGCTTGAGCGCCTTCTTCGGATAAATATCGTACCGGCTCGACTTGCCATCCAGCGCATGGCTCGGCTTCGGCCCGTCGATGCACGGCGCCTTGCGCGGGCGCTTGACCACCACCCGGTGGCTGGCCAGGGCCAACGCCGCTTCGAGCAAGGCCGGCGCATCCGGGTCATCGCCCACCAGCGGCCGGAACAGGCGCATTTCCTTCTTCACCAGCGCGGTTTTTTCACGGTGCGGGAACATCGGGTCCAGGTAGATCACCTGCGGCGGTTCACCTTCCCAATTGCGCATCACCTCGATCGAGTTGCCCTTGAGCAGCCGCATGCGCGCCACGATCGGCGCCACGTCGAAATCTTCCGCGCCACGGGCCAGGCCATCTTCCAGCAAGGCGCCGATCAGCGGCTGACGCTCGATCAGGCTCATCTCGCAACCGAGGCTGGCCAGCACGAATGCGTCCTTGCCCAGCCCTGCCGTGGCATCCAGTACCCGCGGGCGCACGCCCTGGGCGACGCCAACAGCCTTGGCGATCATCTGCCCGCTGCCGCCGCCATACAACCGGCGATGGGCCGCACCGCCCTCGACGAAGTCCACCCGCACCGGTCCCGGCGCATCCGGCCCCAGCTGTTGCAACTGCAAGCCCTGGTCACCCACCTGCAAGGCAAATTCGCCGTCCGCCACTTGCATCGGCAAGCCCAGGCGCTCGGCCCATTGCTCGGCTTGTGGCTCGAAAGCCGCGTCCAGCGCCTGGACATGGATGCGGCAGGCCGCGGGTTGATCAATCATCGGAAAACACGCTCAAAAAATTAATGATCGGCAAAAACTGCCGATAACAAAACTATCGAGCATTTTGCCAGAGCTGAGCGTCGACCGAGAGAAATGTCAGACATTCAACCCACAATCACAGGTTTTATATCGCCCTACGGCAATTACAACCTGCGAAACACCCAGGCACTGAGCGGTGTCAGTCACATCTGGCAGGATTTCTTTGCCCGTGCGCTGGCCGATCAGTCGGGTGATGTGCTGCCTGAATCGCTGAATTTCCCACCGGTCGATCTCCAAAGCCCGGTCGAGCCGACCGTTGGCAGCGAGCTGCTGGAACACATCGTTTCCCAGCGTGAGTGCGACGTCAAAGAGACCGAGGTCCGCCCACCAGAGCCTCTGTTCCTGCCCATTGCCGAATTCGAAATGGAGCTGGCCGACAAGCCATCCCCACCGTTCCCGGCGGATGAAATCGTCGCCCAGCAAAAACAACAGGACTTCGACAGCGGTTGGGTTCGCCCGATCGTGCTCAACGCCGGTCAGCCGCTGCCGGAAGCCGGCCCTGCCCCGCAACCACGTCCGCTGCACCTGCCGATTGCCGAATTCGAACTCGATCTGCTCGACAAGCCGTTCCCTCCGTTCTCGCCAGAAGAACGGCGGGAACAGCAGAAACAACTGGATTTCGACAATGGTTGGGCGCGCCCGATCATCCTGCAAAACCTGCGTATCGCCGCCTGACCCTCAGCCTTTGAAGAACTGATTGGCCTTCTGGTACGGCATCGACCGCGAAGTGAAGCCGAACGTGCCTGACGTCTGGATTTCTTCGGCGGCACGAAAGAATTCACCATAGGCCGCCAACGCCAGTGCCGAACCGACGCTGATGCGTTTGACGCCCATTTCAGCCAACTGCGCGACCGTCAGCTTCAAGCCGCCCGACATCAACACATTCACCGGTTTGGGCGCCACCGCGCGCACCACCGCCAACACATCCTCGGCGCTGCGCAGACCGGGTGCGTAAAGCACATCGGCACCGGCCTCGGCGAATGCCTGCAAGCGGCGGATGGTGTCGGCCAGATCAGGATTGCCGTGCAGGAAGTTTTCGGCCCGGGCGGTCAATGTGAAGGGGAACGGCAAACTGCGAGCGGCAGCCACAGAGGCCTCGATGCGCGCCACAGCGTGATCGAAACAGTAGATGGGGCCTTCTTCGCGGCCGGTGGCGTCTTCAATCGACCCCCCGACGGCTCCGGCCTCTGCCGCGCGCAAGATGCTTTTCGCGCAGTCGGCCGGGTTGTCGGCAAAGCCGTTTTCCAGATCCACGGCAACCGGCAGGTCAGTGGCGGCGACAATCGCCTGAACGTTCATCAGGGTATCGTCGAGGCTCAAGCCGCCATCGGCACGGCCCTGGGAAAAGGCATAACCGGCACTGGTGGTCGCCAGCGCCTCGAAGCCGAGGCTGGCGAGCATCTTCGCTGAACCCGCATCCCACGGATTGGGAATCACAAAAGCGCCGGAGCGTTCGTGAAGGGCTTTGAACGCCTGGGCTCGAAGGGTTTGCGCATCCATGGGGCAGGCTCCTGAAGAGGGGGAAAGAATCCGCCTCAGAGCAGGCCAAGTTGCTCGGCGACGGGTTCTCTGTATAGCTCAGGCAGCGCCGGCAAGCCAGGCAGACGCAGCATCAGCCTGGCGTGAAAACGCTGCGCCAGTTTCGCGGCCAGCAGGTTGTCGGCGGTGTGCAGGAAGATATACGGCGTTCGCCCTTGTTCGATCCACAGCGCGATTTTCTCGACCCAGGGCTCCAGGAACGGATCGTTGGCCTCAAGCACCGGATGGCCGATAAAACGCACCTGCGGACACTGCGTGAACGCCGCCGGACGCGGAGGCACCCGGGGCTTCTTCGATTGGGCATGAAGCACCGAAAGCTCGGTCGATGTGCAACTGAACAACGCACGGGGATCAAGACAGATACGCTCAACACCGCGATCCAGCAGCAGACGATTGAGCATTCGCTCGCTGTCACCCTTGGCGAAAAAATCGCCATGGCGCACTTCAACGGCCAGCGGGCGCTGCAGGGCATCGATAAACCCGGCCAGCTCGGGCAAGCGTTGGGGCGTGAAGTTTTTCGACAGCTGCAACCACAATGGCGACACCCGTTCACCCAGCGGACTGAGCAATTGCAGGAAGGTTTCGGCGGCTGTCAGCTGTTCGCGCAGATCGCCACCGTGGCTGATCTCGCCGGGAAACTTGGCGGTAAAGCGAAAGTGCTGCGGCATGGTTTCGGCCCAACGCTGCACAGTGCTGGCAGCCGGGCTGGCGTAGAAGGTCGTGTTGCCTTCTACGGCATTGAAAACCTGGCAATAGAGATCAAGAAACTCGGCGGGTCTGGCGTGCGGCGGATACAGGTAATCGCGCCAGGCGTTCTCGCTCCAGGACGGGCAACCGAGGTAATACGGAAGCAACATCAGATGTACAGGTCGAGACCCAGCACATCCGCATCCCAATCGACGAAACCGGCGGTACTCAGGTAGCTGGCCAGCGCCGTCGCCACGCTTTTGCTCATGGCACGGTGGTAAATCATGTCTTGCTGACGGGCGGGAAGATTGCTCAGTTTTTGCGCAGAGGCTTTGGCGGCGCGGGCAGCCAACTGCTCTTCAGTCGGGAATTCCGGCTCGCCTTCGATATCAACGGCGTCGTCTTCCACCACACGGCCTTTGCCTGGCTTGCGCTTGATGGGGTAGGACTGAGAGGAAACGCCGTCGATACGCATACGTGCATACTCGGAATCAGTGATGGCAGTTTAGTGGCGCAAAACCCACTTCGCAAACCGCCGAGTGATAACTAGAACACATTAAAGGCAAAAGGTTTAAAAGCTGGGGTTAGAAAGTGACGATTGGTGGTGGGTGGCACATTTTGTGGCGAGGGAGCTTGCTCCCGCTGGGCTGCGAAGCGGCCCCAATCCTTATCAAGTCCACCGCATAGCCTGATTTGCGACTGCTTCGCAGTCGAACGGGAGCAAGCTCCCTCGCCACAAGAACGGTCTTGATCAACGCGCTTTAGGTGTCGCCACCTTGTCACGCAGATAAACCGGCTGCGCCTCGTCGGCCACGATCGCCTCGCCACGCGCCCAGGCAAATCGCGCCAGGGTCAGCAGGTCTTCGGCATGGGGCAACATGGCCGCGTCCTGGCCGCTCAGGTTGACCGCGATGCGTTCGCCATAACCCCAACCGGTGCCAGCGCCGAACCACTCGCCGCCAGCATCGGCCGGCAATGCCGCGGACTCCGGCGGCAGTACCGCTTCAGCGCCCACCAGACGCATCTCCCCGGCCGTTTCGCGGTAGCACCCCCAATACACTTCATCCATGCGCGCATCGATGGCAGCGGCGACCTGAGTGGCGCCGTGTTCGCGCAATGCACGTTGCGCCAGCACGGCCAGGTTCGACACCGGCAGCACCGGGCGATCCAGGGCAAACGCCAGGCCTTGCACCACGCCGATGGCGATGCGCACACCGGTGAAGGCTCCCGGGCCACGGCCGAACGCAATGGCATCGACCGCTTGCAGGGTTGTCCCAGCATCGGCCAGCAATTGCTTGATCATCGGCAACAGCTTCTGCGCGTGCAGGCGCGGGATCACCTCGTAATGGCTCGTGACCTTGCCGTCATGCAGCAAGGCAACGGAGCAAGCTTCAGTCGCGGTGTCCAGGGCCAGCAAGGTGCTCATCGATGTATCCGTAACAAGAGGTCAGAAAAAGTGCGTCAGTATAAACAACTACGGCCCGCAAGCGGGCCGTAGAAGATGAAGCGATTCAGACTTTTCAGCTCAGGGCTGCAAGCACCTTGGCGGTGATCGCTTCAACCGAACCGACGCCTTCGATATGGCTGTACTGCGGCTTGCCATTGGCAGCCGACAGCTTCTGGTAGAAATCCACCAGCGGCTTGGTCTGGGAGTGGTAGACCGACAGGCGATGACGCACGGTTTCTTCGGTGTCGTCCTTGCGCTGTACCAGCTCTTCACCGGTGATGTCGTCCTTGCCGGCGATTTTCGGCGGGTTGTAGACGATGTGGTACACGCGGCCGCTGGCCTCGTGAACACGACGACCGGCGATACGCTGGACGATTTCTTCGTCTTCGACGGCGATTTCAACCACTGCGTCCAGCTCGACGCCGGCAGTCACCAGGGCTTCAGCCTGGGGAATGGTGCGCGGGAAGCCGTCGAACAGGAAACCGTTGGCGCAGTCGGACTGGGCGATGCGGTCCTTGACCAGTGCGATGATCAGGTCATCGGACACCAGGCCACCGGCATCCATGATGCTCTTGGCCTTGATGCCCAACTCGGTGCCGGCCTTGACCGCTGCACGCAGCATGTCGCCGGTGGAGATTTGCGGAATGCCGAATTTTTCGGTGATGAACTTAGCCTGAGTACCTTTACCGGCCCCGGGAGCTCCCAGCAGAATGACGCGCATCGATGTGCTCCTCAATTTTTTATATGGATAACGTCAGATTCGCCTCGTGGGGCCAATCTCAAAAAAGGGTCGTGGCCGCCCAAACGGCCAAAGGCTGATCAAGATACACAGCAGGCTGCGCCCACACAAGACGCCAAAAGTCGGAGAAACCGCTGCCTCCTGCGACCATTGCGCACGGTTCCCCAAGTCGCAACCCCAACATTAACTGTCGCCTGACAGCACTTTTCAACCCGTCCTGCGGCGGCATCCGCCTCACCTGCCGGATGCCTGACCCCATGGCAAAAACCTTAGCCGGTGTTACGCAAACCGGCGGCAATCCCCGCGACAGACACCAGCAGGGCCTGTTCTACCGGGCTGCCCTGCGCCACGTCCTGCACGCGTGAACGGGCCAGCAACTCGGCCTGCAATAGATGAAGCGGGTCGAGGTAGGTGTTGCGCAAGCGGATGAATTCAAGGGTCGCTGGGCTATGTGCCAGCAGCTGCGACTGCCCGGTCAGGCCGAGGACGATGGAGCACGCCTGCGACAATAGGTCGCGTAAGTGCGCACCCAATGGCAACAGATTCGGCTCCACCAGACGCTCGTCATAGGACCGGGCAATGTCGGCATCCGCCTTGGCCAGGACCATTTCCAGCATATCGATGCGGGTGCGGAAGAACGGCCATTGCTCACGCATCTGCCCCAGCAGTTCACCTTCACCCCGCTCCAGTGCCTTGCTCAGGGCAGCTTCCCAACCCAGCCAGGCCGGCAGCATCAGGCGCGTCTGGGTCCAGCCGAAGATCCACGGAATCGCCCGCAGACTTTCGATCCCCCCGGCCCGGCGCTTGGCCGGGCGACTGCCCAGCGGCAAACGACCGAGTTCCTGTTCCGGCGTGGATTGGCGGAAATACTCCACGAACTGCGGATTTTCCCGCACCACGGCGCGGTAGGCGCTGACACCGTCTGCGGCCAGTTCGTCCATCAAATGACGCCACTCAGCCGTTGGTGGCGGCGGCGGCAGCAAGGTCGCCTCAAGCACGGCGGCCAGGTACAGGTTGAGGTTTTGCTCGGCGATGTCCGGCAGGCCGAATTTGAATCGAATCATTTCACCCTGTTCGGTGGTGCGGAAGCGCCCCGCCACCGAACCCGGCGGCTGCGACAGGATCGCCGCATGGGCCGGACCGCCGCCACGCCCCACGGTGCCGCCACGACCGTGGAATAGCAGCAGCTCCACTTGCTGCGCACGGCAGATATCCACCAGTCGCTCCTGCGCCCGGTACTGCGCCCAGGCCGCCGCGGTGGTGCCGGCGTCCTTGGCCGAATCGGAATAGCCGATCATCACTTCCTGCGGCCCTTGCAGGCGCGAGCGATAGCCCGGCAACAGCAGCAGCTTCTCTATCACCGGGCCGGCGTTATCGAGGTCGGCCAGGGTTTCGAACAGCGGCACCACGCGCATCGGCCGCAGCACGCCGGATTCCTTGAGCAACAATTGCACCGCCAGCACATCGGAAGCGGCACCGGCCATCGAGATCACATAGGAACCGAGGGACGCCCCCGGTGCAGCGGCGATTTCCCGGCAGGTCGCCAGCACTTCGGCGGTATCGGCGGAGGGTTTGAAGTACGCCGGCAGCAACGGCCGGCGGTTATTCAGTTCACGCATCAGGAAGGCGATGCGTTCTTCCTCGCTCCAGTCCTCGTAGCGCCCCAGGCCGAGGTAGTCGGTGATTTCCGTCATGGCAGCGGTGTGTCGCGACGAATCCTGGCGCACATCCAGACGAACCAGGAACAGGCCAAAGGTCACCGCCCGGCGCAGGCAGTCGAGCAACGGCCCGTCGGCGATCACGCCCATGCCGCACTCGTGCAACGAGTGGTAGCACAGCTCCAGCGGGTCGAGCAGTTCGCGGTTGTTTTGCAGGACGTCTGACGGTGCCGGCGTGGGCGTCGTCAACGAGGTGTGCGCCCAGTTGCGCGTCGCCCGCAGGCGTTCGCGCAGCTGTTTGAGCACTGCCCGGTAAGGTTCGGCGCTGTCACCCGCCTTGGCCTTCAATTCATCGCTGGCCTGCTGCATCGACAGTTCAGCCGCCAGGTGATCGACATCGCGCAGGTACAGATCTGCCGCCATCCAGCGCGCCAACAGTAAAACCTCTCGGGTAACCGCCGCCGTCACATTGGGGTTGCCGTCGCGGTCGCCGCCCATCCACGAGGCAAAGCGAATCGGCGCCGCCTCCAGTGGCAAGCGCAGGCCGGTGGCGGCATGCAGGGCCTGGTCGGCCTTGCGCAGGTAATTGGGAATGGCCTGCCACAGCGAATGCTCGATCACCGCGAAACCCCACTTGGCTTCGTCCACCGGTGTCGGACGCGTGCGGCGGATTTCCTCGGTGTGCCAGGCTTCGGCGATCAGGCGCTGCAAGGTGGTTTTGATCTGCTCGCGCTCGGCACGGGTCAGGTCGCGGTGATCCTGCGCCGCCAGTTGCGCGGCGATGGCGTCGTACTTCTGAATCAGCGTGCGGCGCGCGACTTCGGTCGGGTGCGCGGTCAGCACCAGTTCAATCTCCAGTCGCCCCAATTGCCGGGCCAGTGCGTCGGCACCATGACCCTCGGCGCGCAGGCGAGCGAGCAATTCGGGCAACACCCGGGCTTCGAACGGCGCCTGTTGAGACTCCTCCCGACGGTGAATCAACTGGTATTGCTCGGCGATATTGGCCAGGTTGAGAAACTGGTTGAAGGCCCGCGCTACCGGCAACAGTTCGTCTTCGGTCAACTGGTTGAGGCTGGCGCTGAGCTCGGCGTCCATGGAGCCGCGCCGGTCCGCCTTGGCGCCCTTGCGGATCTGCTCGATCTTGTCGAGAAAACCATCGCCATATTGCTCACGAATGGTGTTGCCCAACAGCTCACCCAACAGGTGAACGTCCTCGCGCAAGCGTGCATCAATATCGGTCATCAGCAGGTCTCCAGCAAAAAATCCGGGCGGCTTGGAACCTAGAGAGTGCCGCCCCAGACAGGTTCTTACAAGCAAGACGACGAAGGGCCTTCAAACCTTGCCTGTTGAAGCTAGTCTGAAGATAAGCCGTACAACGGCTGTCGCCGGCCAATGCCGGACACTCACCCTGCCCGCCACGAGCGGTCGCGCCATGAGGTCAATATGAAAATCCGCGAGCTTGCCCACCACTGGGAAGAAAACGCCAAGGGTCGCCTGACCGACACCGGCTACTCAATTCATCTGGATGTGGAGTCCGCCGCACGGCTGGCCGCGCTCGTCGAGATGTACCCCAAGCGGCATCCCGAAGAACTGCTCGGCGATCTGATCGGCGCCGCGCTCGAAGAGCTGGAAAGAAGCTTCCCGTACGTCAAAGGCTCGACCGTGGTCGCCACTGACGAAGAAGGTGATCCGCTGTACGAAGACATCGGGCCGACCCCGCGTTTTCTGGCGCTGTCGCGTCGGCATCTGCACGATTTGTCGATGCCGGACGACAAACAGAAACACTGATTCCTTGCCCGCACGCCTCCCTGTGCAGGAGCGATCCTGCTCGCGATGGTCGTTAACGAAACCGCGTGATGACTGAGTAAACGCGGCGTAGTGAAGTCCATCGCGAGCAGGCTCGTTCCTGCAATTATGCGATTTAGAGCCCTGTCGACTCGGTCATAGTTTTTTCGATAGCAGGCTAAATTCTCTGAACTTTCAAAAAAAGCCTCGGGTCAACCCAAGTAACCACGCCTGGGACGAGCGTTTCAAAACACCCCGCAATTGATGGCTTCAGCGCCCTGCCCAGGATGGATTCAATGCTTTTCAGGAGTTAGCCCAATGGAGTTGAAGACCATGAAAACCCGAACCGGCACATCCTCGTTCACTCATTCGCGCGGCCTCCAGCTGGCGGCGCTGGCCCTTGGCAGCAGCCTGATCCTGGCCGGTTGCGCCGGTAACCCGCCGACCGAGCAGTACGCGGTGACCCAATCGGCCGTCAACGACGCCGTGAGCGCCGGCGGCACCGAGTTCGCCGCTGTGGAAATGAAGTCGGCCCAGGACAAGCTCAAGCAAGCCGAAATCGCCATGCACGACAAAAAATATGACCAGGCCCGGATGCTCGCCGAACAGGCCGAGTGGGACGCTCGTGTCGCAGAGCGCAAGGCCCAGGCGATGAAGGCCGAACAATCCGTGAAGGACGCGCAGAAAGGCGTTCAGGAATTGCGTCAGGAAAGCCAGCGCACCGTTCAGTAAGCGGCGCGGCACCACGCATTCCCACTCGACTAAAAGGACGAAATCATGAAACACAATCAACTGATGATCCCTGCCCTGCTGGCTGCCACCGTAGCCCTGGCGGCCTGCTCCACGCCGCCCAACGCCAACCTCGAGCAGGCCCGCACCAACTACACCGGCCTGCAAGCCGACCCGCAGGCCAGCAAAGTGGCAGCCCTGGAAACCAAGGAAGCCAGCGATTATCTGGACAAGGCCGACCAGGCCTACAGGGACAAGCAGGACGCAGCCAAGGTTGACCAGCTTGCCTATCTGACCAACCAGCGGGTTGAAGTTGCCAAGCAGACCATTGCCCTGCGCACCGCTGAAGCCAATCTGAAAAACACGTCGGCACAACGGGCCGAGGCCCGCCTGGCAGGCCGCGATCAGCAGATCAAACAACTGAAGGACAGCCTCAACGCCAGGCAGACCGAGCGCGGGACGCTGGTGACTTTCGGGGATGTGCTGTTCGCCACCGACAAGGCCGAACTGAAATCCAACGGCCTGATGAACATCAACAAACTGGCGCAGTACCTCCAGGAAAACCCCGACCGCAAAGTGATTGTCGAGGGTTATACCGACAGCACCGGGACGGTATCGCACAACCAGTCGCTCTCGGAACGTCGTGCGGATTCCGTGCGAGCGGCCCTGGTGAAGATGGGCGTTGATCCGGCGCGTATCGTTGCCCAGGGGTACGGCAAGGAGTATCCGGTGGCGGATAACTCAAGCACCTCAGGTCGGGCGATGAACCGTCGGGTGGAGGTGACCATTTCCAATGACAATCAACCGGTGATGCCGCGTTCGGCGGTAAGCGCGAACACTCAATAGCTGGCCGGCGAGTTAAACAAAAGCCCCGCCTGATCTGTTCAGCCGGGGCTATTTATTTTTACGCCGCTGGTCGTCACTGTTATTTCTGACAGCAGATAAAACTCCTCGCAAAAGTTATGAAGGGTCTTCAGAGCTTTGAGGAAGGAACCATGAAACTGTCAGCTGCTTTATTACTGTCCTGTTTGATCGCAACAACGATGGCTTGCGTGAGCACGCAAGATGTCGTGGAGGACGATGCCATACCCACCAATACCCCCTTGCCTAAAGCCGGCGTTAATCAGCGGCCCGTTGTTGGGGAAAAAACAGTCTTGTTGGTGGCTACACACTGGCTAGACAGTAAAGAAGTCGATATGCAAAAGCTTTATGCAGATACCGCATCGGAGGAACCCGGATCTTACAGTGATTACCTAAAACAATCCTCGATGGGAAAGTTAACGCTTAAATGGACAACAATTTCGGTCAGAATCGACAAACCATACCCTCAAAACTTCAGCGGCGCTCTTCGTGACGCTGAAGAAGCCGCCCTGAAGCAGGGCTATGATCAAAAATCATACGACTATTTTTTTGTTCTCGAAAACAGCGTCGGTGGAGGTGAAGCATACATGCCGGGAAGGTCATTGATTGTGCGAGGGCAGTATAAGGGCCACCACAGGGGGGGGGCACTACATATGGGCACATGAGTTCGGTCATAACCTTGGATTCAATCACGGAGAAACCTACACGAAATGTCCAAAAGACAACGATACGATCTTTGCTCCCGATCAATGCGAGATCAACCCGGCTATCCCCGCAACTGACACCGGGGATCCAGTATCACAGGGCAGAGGCCTTTATCCTGCAAATTATCGCTGGTATGCCGGTTGGCTGGATAACTCTCAAGTAGCGGTAATCGAACGATCAGGCCTATATCGCCTGGGCGTACTGGGCCAAAGTGGACCACAACTTTATCTCATCAATCGCACCGGATTGACTCCCAGGCAAGTCGCCCTGGAGTACCGCAAGCCCACCCATTACGATAATTTCCCACCGACCGAAAATCGAGCGAATGGCGTTTGGGTGAGGTATACAACCATGGGAGGAACCGTAAAAAACTTTCAGCTTGATGGAACGCCAGAAACAACCACGACAACTGATCCGGCATTACTGCCCGGTAAGACTCTTAAAGATCAACATGCGGGTATCACCATTTCGGTATGTACTGCGTCCCCTGATGGAGCGACCGTCGCCGTCGCCGTAAATGGAGAGGCAGTGCCAACATGTTCAACGGTAGTGCTATCGCCTCCGGTTGTTCAAATACCGACAGTCGGAGCTCCCGCGGCCCCTAACCCTGTCGTTTTTTCAGGCACAAGCCGCCCTGGCGCGATAATACAGTTTTTGTATAGAGCAGATGGAGGGACAACCTGGACTTCGATACCTGAAACCATTGCGGATGCAAAAGGTGACTGGCGTATACTTTTACCGACGTTGGAGGCGGGCCAGTATGAATCAATCACAAGGCAACTTATCGGTAAAAGTGCCTCGCCGTACAAATCTCGTGACTTTAAAGTGACGCCATAACGACCTGCACCGTGCCGAACCGGTTCTGCATGCACGGCTGATTCAACGCAAACACCTCCCGCCGGGTTTAGCATTGCCGAGTAAAAAGCGGGAGGCGCCAGTCAATTACTATTTATTGCTCCAGCTTCTGTGGCGTCTCCTGCCCCATGCAACGCACGGCTTTTTTCTTGCTGTCGACCAGCACGCCGGTCAGGCCTTTCTGTTCCATGTCAAACAGCACGAGCACACCATCGATGCATTGCGCCACTTGCGCGGCCGGTTCCAGTGAGACTTTGTAGTCTTCGCCCGGAATCGTCTTGAGCATGGTGAATTCGTTGAGCAGCAACGCATCCTCGGGCTTGGCGAAGTGCAGGTAGCCGTACCACCACAGGGCACCGACGGTGCCGAGGATGCTGCAGATACCGGTGATTATCAGCGGGATGGCGTTACGTTCTTCACTCATTGCGGACTCTCTGGTGGTTCATCTTCAGAATTCGGGGGTGCCGGGTAATTGGGGATTTCACCCAGGCGGCGCAGGCCGTTGAAATGCTGCGGGTCATCGAGATAGCGCAGCATGACGTTACGCCAGACCGGGTCGGCGAACGTCTGCACATGACCGCCACGGGTCAGTTGCAGCACCCGCGGCGGCGGCGCAGCTTGATACAGTCGGATGCCGTTGGAAAGAGGCACGATCGGATCGTCGATGCTGTGGTAGATCAGTTTCGGCACATCTTTAAGCTGCGCCATAGAGTTGATCGCGCTGTCGCCGTCCGGCACCAGCCACGACAACGGCACCTGGAACGTCCAGAACACCCATGAATTACTCAGCGCATACCGACCGACACTGCGATAACTGGCGGGCACACCGTCGAGGACAAAAGCCTTGAGTTGTTTCTGCCGTTGCGGGTGCTGGACCAGGTAATGCACGGCCATCGAGCCACCGAGACTCTGGCCGAGCAGGATCAGCGGCTTGCCTTGAACCTCCGGCGCCTTGTCCAGCCAGGCAAACGCCGCATCGATGTCCTGGTAGATCGCCGGCAGGCTCGGTTCGCCTTCGGACAGGCCATAACCGCGATAGTCCACAAGCAACACCTGGTAACCATTTTTCGGCAACCAGAAGCTACCGCCAAGGTGCATGGGCAGGTTTCCGCCATTGCCGTGCAAGTGCAGCACCGTGCCCTTGACCTCAACCCCCTGCTTCACCGGCAGCCACCAGGCATTGAGCTTGAGGCCATCGGCGGTGTTCAAGGTGATGGTGCGATACTCGAGCCCGGCCTTTTCCGGGGTGAACAACTGGCCGGGTTCCGGATAGAACAGCAGCGAGCTGCAGCCATTCAAGACCAGGAAAAGGCAAAGGATGCCGAGGATTCTCATCCGTTGAAACCTCGCAAGTATTGGGCTGGAACACATCACCTGTGGGAGCGAGCTTGCTCGCGATGGCGGTGTATCAGACAACAGAAGTGTTGAATGTGAGACCGCTATCGCGAGCAAGCTCGCTCCCACAGGGGAATTCATTGTTCACAAGATATTCGAGTAATCCGCCTCGATCCGGTCCAGGCTCAGGTGGTTGAGGAAGTTGGAGAAGCACATCCAGGCCGACAACGCGTTCATGTCGCGGAACTGTTCCGGCAGGTACTTGGGCGGCACCACCAGGCCTTCGTCCACCAACTGACGCAAGGTACGCATGTCTTCCAGGGTGGTCTTGCCGCAGAACAACAGCGGTATCTGCTCCAGCTTGCCTTTGCGCACGGCCAGTTGAATGTAGTTGTAAATCATGATGAAGCCCTTGAGGTAGGACAAGTCTTTGGTAAATGGCAGACCTGTCGGCACCGAGCCGCGGAACACGCGGCTGGCGTTGCTGTAGCTCTCGGGCATCTCGAAGCCTTGCTCGCGGAAGAACTCGAACACCTGCAGGAAATCCGCGCCCTCTTCCACCATGTGAATCGCACGCGTACGGTTGGTCAGTTTGCGCAGACGGCTCGGGTAGGAGGCGAAGGTGATGATTTCCATCAGGATCGCCAGGCCTTCCTGGGTGACCGTCGACGAGGGCGGGCCTTTGGCGAGGAAGGTGCAGATCGGCTGGTTCAGGCCGTTGAGCGTGGTGCCGACGTGCACCAGCCCTTCATGGACCTCCAGGGCGCGCACATCGCGCTGGTTGAACATCGCGTCGGAGCGAATCTTGATGTAGTCGGCGCCGGCCGCCGCATCGGCGACGATCCCGTCGGACTCGAACACCCGGATGGTTTCCTCGGCTTCGCCAAACACCTTGTTCAGGCGATGCTGCAACATATCGACCGCATCCTTGGCGGTCAGCGTCTTCGGTTCGTCCTTGAGGTCGCCACGGCCGTCGATGTTGTTCAGGTATTCGGACAGCATCATGCCCAGGTCGGACAGGGTCGGGTCGCCGGCATGGAACGCGTCGGACGCGGCGCCGTACAACTCCTGGGAAATCAGGCCGAAATCCTCGGTGCCGCGCGCTTCGAGCATGCGCACCACCATGCGGTACTCCTTGCACATGCGCCGCATGATCTGGCCGACGGGGTTGAACTGGCCGAGCTGACGGGTGATGTCGCGCTCGATGTTCTGGAACTCCAGCTTCACTTTGCTGGAGTCGAACGCCAGCGGCCGGTTGAGGTAGTAGTCGCGGTCCACCGCCGGCATTTCCTTGCCCTTGGCCTTGAGGAAGCCCTTGCGAATGTTGTCGTCCCATTTGACCGCATCGAGTACGCGGATCGGCGTCTGTGCCAGCACGATGCGATCGGACAAAATGCGTATCGACTGTTGGTAATCGTCCACGCGAAACTCCTGTAGAAACCTGTGGGTGCCGGTTATTTGGCTTTGGCCTGGCGCTGATAGCGCACCGCTTCGACGAACACATCGGAATTGGCCGGGTCGTCGAGGTAGGCGGTGACTTGATTCATGTGGCTGTCGATCAATACACCATCGCCATCGCTGGTCTGGAAGCTTTCACCGCTCAGGACTTTTTGCTTGATGGCCTGGTTGATCTGTTCGAGGTCGAGGTTGTAAACCACCAACTCATGTTTGTCGGTCAGCTCAAAACCGCCCAGGGTGAAGTGCCCGCCGAACTGCGCCGGCACCTTCGCCGACAGGTACCAGCGGCTGCCATGACGCGACACTGTGAAGGGATAGGCCTCCCGCTCCCCGGGCCTGGCCCGGTAATAGCTGACGGCCTGATAGCGGTTGTCGCCGAGGCGGGTCAGTTCGAGATTGAGCGCCTCGCCCCAGGCATTGGTGCTGGTCCATTTGCCGAGTAATCCTTTGGGCGCGGGGTCGCTTGCAGGCAGCGGCTCCTTGAAGGACACCAGACAGCCACTGAGCAGCAAGAACGACAAGGCGATCACAACGACACGCCAGGCTTTCATTCAATACTCCCTATGAATACACCGCCGACTGTAGGAGCTGCCGCAGGCTGCGATCTTTAAAAACAAGATCAAAAGATCGCAGCCTGCGGCAGCTCCTACAGGGATCGGGTCACACCGACGCCAGCACCAGGTGCATGTAGCGCGTCAGGATGCCGAGCATTTCCTCTTCGGCGGCAGGCTCGTCTACGTTGAGCAGGCCCTGATATTCCATCCGGCCGATAATCGCCGTCAACACCTTGGCATCCTGATGCGGCTCGCGCGAGCCCAGCACCTGGAACAGCTGGCAAGAGCCCTGCAACAGGATCTGCTGATGCGAACGCACCAGTTCGGCCAGGCGCGGGTTAAGCAACGCTTCCTGGCGGAACGCCTGCTCGGCCATCAGGTGTTCGCGGCGATTGATCAGTTGCCGGTGAACGTAATCGGTCATCAGCCGTGCGATATCGTCCGCCAGTTTCGAGCGCGCCTGCGGGCTGCCATCGCCACTGGCGATCATGTCGCGCAGCAGGCCCTCGTTGTTCACCCACAGTTTGCCCATGTACGCGGCACTGCGCTCCACGTATTGAGCGAAGGTATCGGTGAGCAGATCATCAATATCCTTGAAATAGTAAGTGGTGGCCGACAACGGCACCTGCGCCTCGGCGGCCACCGCACGGTGCCGAACGGCGCGCACGCCATCGCGCACGACAATGCGCATCGCGGCGTCGAGAATGTCCTGTCGACGCTGCTCACTGCCCTGTCGGCTGGCCTTGCGACCCTGGTACTGAACACTTTCAGCGACCGCAGTGGCGATACCCGCTGCACCTTCTTGAGCCATTGCACGAATCACGACAGGTATTTCCTCTCAGATGAAAGTAACAAGTTGATACGTTTGTACCAGACAGGCAATAAAAAAGCCGCCTGAAAAGGCGGCTTTTTTAGTTGAAGCACTTACGCTTGCGGCCGCATGTGCGGGAACAGGATCACGTCGCGGATCGACGGGGAGTTGGTCAGCAGCATCACCAGACGGTCGATACCGATGCCTTCACCCGCCGTTGGCGGCATGCCGTACTCCAGCGCGCGCACGAAGTCGGCGTCGTAGTGCATGGCTTCGTCGTCGCCGGCGTCCTTGTCGGCCACCTGGGCCATGAAACGCTCGGCCTGGTCTTCCGCGTCGTTCAACTCGGAGTAGGCGTTGGCGATTTCACGACCACCGATGAACAGCTCGAAACGGTCGGTGACGTTCGGGTTCTCGTCATTACGACGTGCCAGCGGCGACACTTCGAACGGGTACTGGGTAATGAAGTGCGGCTGTTCCAGCTTGTGCTCGACCAGCTCTTCGAAAATCATCACCTGCAGCTTGCCCAGGCCTTCGAAGCCCAGCACCTTGGCGCCGGCTTTCTTGGCGATGGCGCGAGCCTTGTCGATGTCGTTCAGGTCGTCAGCGGTCAGCTCGGGGTTGTACTTGAGGATCGAGTCGAACACCGACAGGCGAACGAACGGCTCGCCGAAGTGGAACACCTTGTCGCCGTACGGCACGTCGGTGCTGCCCAGAACCAGCTGCGCCAGTTCGCGGAACAGCTCTTCGGTGAGGTCCATGTTGTCTTCGTAGTCGGCGTAGGCCTGGTAGAACTCCAACATGGTGAATTCAGGGTTGTGACGAGTCGAAACGCCTTCGTTACGGAAGTTGCGGTTGATCTCGAACACCTTTTCAAACCCGCCGACAACAAGCCGCTTGAGGTACAACTCAGGCGCAATGCGCAAGAACATGCCCATGTCCAAGGCGTTGTGGTGAGTTTCGAACGGCTTGGCTGCCGCGCCGCCCGGAATGGTCTGCAGCATCGGCGTTTCCACTTCCAGGAAGTCACGCTTCATCAGGAAGCTGCGGATGTGGGCGATGACTTGCGAACGCACGCGGAAGGTCTGGCGCACGTCTTCGTTGACGATCAGGTCAACGTAGCGCTGGCGGTAGCGCTGTTCGGTGTCGGTCAGGCCGTGGTGCTTGTCCGGCAGCGGGCGCAGGGATTTGGTCAGCAGGCGCACGTTGGTCATTTCAACGTACAGGTCGCCCTTGCCGGAACGGGCCAGGGTGCCTTCGGCAGCAATGATGTCGCCCATGTCCCAGGTTTTCACCGCGGCCAGGGTTTCTTCGGACAGGGTCTTGCGATTGACGTAGACCTGGATACGACCGGTCATGTCCTGGATCACCATGAACGAGCCACGGTTGAGCATGATACGACCGGCAACCTTGACCGGGATCGCAGCCTCTGCCAGCTCTTCCTTGGTCTTGTCCGCGTACTGTTTCTGCAGTTGTTCACAGTAGTTTTCGCGGCGGAAGTCGTTGGGGAAGGCATTGCCCTTGGCGCGCTCGGCAGCAAGCTTTTCCTTGCGCAGGGCGATCAGGGAGTTTTCTTCCTGTTGCAGGGCTTGCGGGTCGAGTTCTAGGTCGCTCATGTCTTTAAATATTCCATCACGGGTTCGTTGCCCCCAGGCCTGCGGCCTGGGGATCGCCGGCAAGCCGGCTCCTACATGGGATCGCGGGGAGTCAGCCGATCCAGTATTGCATTGCTTACAGCCCGGACTTCAGGCTCGCTTCCAGGTATTCGTCGATGTCGCCATCGAGCACCTTGTCACAGTCGCTGCGTTCGATGTTGGTGCGCAGATCCTTGATCCGCGAGGCATCGAGCACGTACGAACGGATTTGATGACCCCAGCCGATATCGGACTTGGTGTCTTCCAGCGCCTGGGACGCCGCGTTGCGCTTCTGCATTTCCTGCTCGTACAACTTGGCCCGCAGCATTTTCATGGCGGTGTCCTTGTTGGCGTGCTGGGAACGTTCGTTCTGGCAGCTGACCACGGTATTGGTCGGTACGTGGGTGATACGTACGGCCGAGTCGGTGGTGTTTACGTGCTGACCACCGGCACCCGAGGAACGATAGGTGTCGATCCGCAAGTCTGCCGGGTTGATTTCGATTTCCACCTTGTCATCGATCTCTGGCGAGACGAACACCGCGGAGAACGAGGTGTGGCGACGGTTGCCGGAGTCGAACGGGCTCTTGCGCACCAGACGGTGTACGCCGATCTCGGTCCGCAACCAGCCAAACGCGTATTCGCCCTTGATGTGCACGGTCGCGCCCTTGATCCCGGCGACTTCACCGGCGGACAGTTCCATGATGGTCGCGTCGAAACCGCGTTTGTCGGCCCAGCGCAGGTACATGCGCAGCAGAATGTTGGCCCAGTCCTGGGCTTCGGTGCCGCCGGAACCGGCCTGGATGTCCAGATAGGCGTTGTTCGGGTCCATTTCGTGGCTGAACATGCGACGGAATTCCAGCTTGGCCAGACTTTCCTCGAGTCGGGCCAGCTCGGCGACGACATCGTCCACTGCGCCTTCGTCGTTTTCTTCGACGGCCATGTCCAGCAGGTCGCGGCAATCGGCCAGACCGGTGTTCAACCCGTCGAGGGTATCGACGATTTGCGCCAGCGCAGCGCGCTCGCGGCCCAACTCCTGGGCGTATTCAGGTTTGTTCCAGACACTCGGATCTTCAAGCTCGCGATTGACTTCGGTCAGACGCTCATGCTTTTGATCGTAGTCAAAGATACCCCCGAATAGTTTCGGAGCGCTCGGACAGGTCCTTGATGGTGTTCAGGATCGGGTTGATTTCCATGACGGGCAGCACTCGTTGGCGAACTTTTGAAAGCCGGCGAGTATACCGGGAAACAGCCGAAAACGGCAGTCCGCTTGGCCGAAATGCCAAGTCCCTGTAGGAGCGAGCTTGCTCGCGAGAAACGCTCAGGCACCGCGTTTATTCAGATAGCCATCGTCATCGTTAACGACCATCGCGAGCAGGCTCGCTCCTACAGGGGCGTGGTGCTTACCCGATCCCCACCTGATTGCGCCCGTTATTCTTCGCCGAATACAGCCCCTTGTCCGCCGCCAGGATCAGGTCACGGCAGTTGCTGCCCGCTTTCGGGGTGATGGTCGACAGGCCGATGCTGATGGTCAGGCTCGACCCTTCGGCTGGCGAGTTATGCGGGATCTTCAAGGCTGCCACGGTCTGGCGCAGCTTCTCGGCGACAAGCCGCGCGCCGCCCTGGGAGGTGTTGGGCAGCACCAGGGCAAACTCTTCGCCACCATAGCGGGCCGGCAGGTCCGAAGGCCGGGCACTGGCCTCCTTGATCGCCGTGGCGACCTTGCGCAGGGCTTCATCGCCTTCCAGGTGGCCGAAACTGTCGTTGTAGGCCTTGAAGTAGTCGACATCGATCATCAACAACGACAACTGGCTCTGCTCACGCAGCGAACGGCGCCACTCCAGTTCCATGTACTCGTCGAAGTGCCGACGGTTCGACAGCCCCGTCAGGCCATCGGAGTTCATCAGGCGTTGCAGAACCAGGTTGGTGTCGAGCAGTTGCTGCTGGCTGACCCGCAACGCGCGGTAGGCCGCGTCCCGTTGCAGCAGGGTCATGTAGGACCGCGAGTGATAGCGGATGCGCGCGACCAGTTCGATGTTGTCCGGTAGCTTGACCAGGTAATCGTTGGCCCCGGCCGCGAAGGCCGCGCTCTTGATCAGCGGATCTTCCTTGGTCGACAGGACGATGATCGGAATGTCCTTGGTCGCCGGGTGATTGCGGTATGCGCGCACCAGGCTCAGGCCGTCCAGCCCCGGCATCACCAGGTCTTGCAGAATCACCGTCGGCTTGATGCGCACCGCGTGGGCGATGGCCTGGTGCGGGTCGGCGCAGAAATGGAAATCGATGTTCTCTTCGTTCGCCAGGCCCCGGCGCACGGCTTCGCCGATCATGGCCTGATCGTCCACCAACAACACCATGGCGGCGTTTTCGTCGGTCTTGAAGTCGTCGAGCTGTAATTCATTCATGTGCGGTCACCTGAGTACTACCTGAGCCAGGAATGAGGAAAAAGGTGCTCATTTGGCGAAAATCTCCAGCAATCGTGGCGCTATCTTGTCCAGCGGGCGAATCTCCACGGCAGCGTCGATGGCTGCGGCCGCCTTCGGCATGCCGTACACCGCACTGCTGCCCTGGTCTTGTGCGATGGTCAGGAAGCCCTGTTGGCGCATGAGTTTAAGCCCCTGGGCGCCATCACGCCCCATGCCGGTGAGTAAAACCCCCACGGCGTCACCGTTCCAGTAACTGGCCACGCTCTCGAAGAACACATCGATGGAGGGCCGGTAGATTTCGTTGACCGGTTCAGCGGTGTAGGCCAGCGTGCCGTTTTTCAGCAAGCGAATATGGTGATTGGTGCCGGCCAGCAATACCGTGCCGCTTTGCGGCGGCTCGCCTTCCTCGGCCAGGCGCACGTTGAGGCCGCTGGCACTGCCGAGCCATTCAGCCATGCCGGCGGCAAACACCTGGTCAACGTGCTGTACCAGCACGATGGCCGGAGAGAAATCACGCGGCAGGCCCTTGAGCAAGACTTCCAGCGCCGCCGGCCCACCGGCGGATGAGCCAATGGCGATCAGGCTCTGGCGTGAGCCCGAACTGCGCAACGGTGCCGGCGCCGGGCGCGGGCGGTTGCCCTTGTCGCCGATCAGCCAGCCGATGTTCATGATCTTGCGCAACAACGGCGCAGCCGCTTCCTGGGCATTGCCAGCGCCGACGGTCGGGGTGTCGACCACGTCCAGCGCACCGTGGCCCATGGCCTCGAACACCCGGTGCACGTTCTGCTGGCGATCCACGGTGACGATGACAATGGCGCACGGGGTCTCGGCCATGATCCGGCGCGTGGCCTCGACGCCATCCATCACCGGCATGATCAGGTCCATCAGGATCAGGTCCGGCGTGTCCTGCGCGCACAGGCGCACCGCTTCGGCGCCATTGCCGGCGACCCAGACCACCTCGTGTGTCGGCTCGAACGCCAGGGCGCGGCGCAGGGCCTCCACCGCCATGGGCATGTCGTTGACGATTGCAATCCTCATGCCCGCGCTCCTCCAATGAGCTCGACCACTGCATCGAGCAAGGCGTCGTCATGAAAACTGGCCTTGGCTAGATAATAGTCGGCCCCGGCATCCAGTCCACGGCGCCGATCCTCCTCACGATCCTTGTAGGACACCACCATCACCGGCAGCGATTGCAGGCGATTGTCCCGACGCAGCAACGTAACCAGCTCGATGCCGTCCATGCGCGGCATATCAATGTCGGTGATCAGCAGATCGAAATCCTCCGAACGCAACGCGTTCCAGCCGTCCATGCCGTCTACCGCAACCGCCACGTCGTATCCGCGATTGAGCAACAGCTTGCGCTGCAACTCTCGCACGGTCAGGGAATCGTCCACCACCAGAATTCGCTTGCGGGCCGCCTCGACCACCTGATTGCTGTGGCGGGCAATGCGCTCCAGACGCCCGGTGTTGAGCAGTTTGTCTACCGAACGCAGCATGTCTTCGACATCAACGATCAGCACCACCGAGCCGTCGTCGAGCAGGGCCCCGGCGGAAATGTCCTGAACCTTGCCCAGACGTTCATCCAGCGGCAGCACCACCAATGTACGCTCACCGATAAACCGCTCCACGGCCACGCCATAGATCGCATCGCGCTCGCGAATCACCACGACTTTCAGGGTTTGCCCACTGTTCTGGCTGGCCGGGCGATGCAGCAACTGACTGGCCGCCACCAGCCCGACATGCCGGCCTTCGTGCCAGAAATGTTGGCGACCTTCGACCTGCACGATGTCCGCCGGCTCCAGATCACACATGCGCTCAATGTGCGCCAGCGGAAAGGCATAGGCCTCGTCGCCAACTTCCACCACCAGGCTGCGCACCACCGACAGGGTCAACGGCACTTCAAGATGGAAACGACTGCCCTCTCCCGCCGTCTGCTCCAGCACCACCGCACCGCGCAACTGCCGGACCATGTGCTGCACCGCATCCAGGCCGACGCCACGACCGGACACCTCGGTGACCCTGTCACGCAGACTGAAACCGGGCAGGAACAGGAACGTCAGCAGCTCTTCTTCGCTCAACTGCGCGGCGGTTTCTGCGGGGGACAGATTTCGTTCAACGATACTGCGACGGAGCTTTTCCAGGTCCACACCATTACCGTCATCGCTCAATTCAAGCACCAGCAAACCGGCCTGATGCGAAGCGCGCAGGCGAATCAAACCTTCCGCCGGCTTGCCGGCCAGCAGGCGTTGTTCCGGGAGTTCGATGCCGTGATCGACCGCGTTGCGCAACAGGTGAGTCAGCGGCGCCTCGAGCTTTTCCAGCACGTCGCGATCGACCTGGGTCTTCTCGCCTTCAATCTCCAGACGCACCTGTTTGCCCAGGTCGCGCCCCAGATCACGGACCATGCGCACCTGCCCGGTCAGCACATCGGCAAAGGGCCGCATGCGACAAGCCAGCGCTGTGTCGTACAACACCTGCGCCCGCTGGCTGGCCTGCCAGGCGAACTCATCGAGTTCGGCGTTCTTTTCCATGAGCAATTGCTGGGATTGCGCGAGCAAGCGCCGCGCATCCTCAAGGGCTTCCTGGGCTTCCAGGCTCAAGGCGTGATCCTTGAGGTGAACATTGAGATTCTCCAGCGCTCGCAGGCTGTTGCTTTGCATGCGCTTGAGTCGCTGCATGGTCGCCAGGTGCGGTTTGAGCCGCTGGGTTTCCACCAGGGATTTGCTCGACAGGTCGAGCAGGCTGTTCAGGCGCTCGGCGGTGACGCGCAACACACGTTCGCCATTTTCGGTGGTGCGTTTGGTCTGGCGCAGGGCTGGCGCCGGAGGCGGTTCGACGACAGGCGCCGGCGGCTCGACCTCGGGCGCGGGTGCTTCGAGCATGAGCTCGGACATAACCGGGTCGGCCATGACCGGCTCGGCAGGCGCAACCAGCGGCGCTGTCGGATCCAGCAAGCTTGCCATCAAGGTTACGTAAGCCTCAATGTCCACGACCTCCGGGGTGTTGCCCGGCGTGGCGATGCGCATCAGCAGATCGGTGCCTTGCAGCAACGCATCGATGTGTTCGGGGCGCAGCAACAGGCGCCCTTCCTGGGCACTGACCAGGCAATCTTCCATGACGTGGGCGACGCTGACCCCGGCATCGACGCCCACGATCCGCGCCGCCCCCTTGAGCGAGTGCGCCGCACGCATGCAAGATTCAAGCTGATCGGCCAGGGTCGGGTCGCGCTCAAGCGCCAGCAGGCCGGCACTCAAGACCTGGGTCTGGGCTTCGGCCTCCAGGCTGAACAGCTCCAGCAAAGAGGCGTCACGCATTTGCTCGGGGGTCATGTGAGGCTCCGGGTCACGGCGGACAACAGCTGTTCTTCATCCAGCCAACGCAGGCTGCGACCTTTGAATTGCAACACGCCACGGGTGTATTTGGCGCTGGCCTGGGCCCCCGAGCGCGATGCGCTATCGAGGATATGCTCGTCGATGGCGTGAATCCCGTCGACTTCGTCCACCGGCACCACCACCGGCCCGCCGTGGGCCGCGATGATCAGCATGCGCGGCATGACCCGCGCACCCGGTGTCACATTGACGGTGCCGTCGAGCCCGAGCAGTTCCACCAGCGACAGGCAGGCGACCAGCGCGCCGCGCACATTCGCCACGCCGAGCAAGGCCCGGGAGCGCTGGTGCGGCAAAGAGTGAATCGCCTGCAACGGCGAGACTTCCACCAGGCTGCGCGTGGCCAGGCCCAACCACTCCTCCCCCAGACGGAACATCAACAACGAGCGGGTTTTCACCTCACTTTCGAGCGCGACGGACACTGGCCCGCGCTCTTCCTGCTGCAAGGCATAACGATCGAGCAGACGCGTCGCGGCTGCCGAATACACCGCACAATTGCGGCAATGAATATGTTCGGCCAGCAACGGGCAGGACTTGTCGCCGTGGATACCGATGCGGTTCCAGCAGTCGTCGATGGCCTGGGCATCCCGGGTGACGCTGAAGGTGTCGGAGGCGATCATCGTTTACGCTCACTGTCGGCGGCGCGTGCGCTGCGGGCGGCACGTTCCTGCAATCGTCTGGCCCCCGCCGCGTCACCCTGGGCCTGCAGCAATGTGGCCAGGTGCACCAACGCTTCGGGATGTTGCGGTTCGAGGTACAACGCCTTGCGATAAAAGCCCTGGGCCTCCAGGACGTTTCCCGTTACATCACTGAGCAGTCCCAGCCAGTAGAACACCTGGGCTGCCGGTTCATGACTGCGCAAATAACTTTCACACGCGGCCTTTGCCTCGGCGCTTTTGCCTTCGTTGGCCAGCCCGGCGATGTTCGCCAGCAGCACAGCCGTATCGGTGCCAGAGGCTTTCGGCACTGACGCCAGTGGCACAACACCGGCGAACGGACGACTGCGCACCGGCGCAGTGGGTCGATTGCGCAGCGGTTGCGGCACAGGCAAGGGGGTTGGAATGAATGCCGGCAGGGGTTCAGGCGCCGCAGTCCCTTGTCGACTGAAGGCGAAGGACTGCGCGATACCGATCGAGCGCATCCCCAAACGCCCCAGCAGACTGCCTTCGGCCGGGCCGATAAACAGCACGCCGTCATCATGGGTCAGGCGCTTGAGCACTTCAAAGACTTGCTTCTGGGTCGGCTGGTCGAAATAGATCAGCAGGTTGCGACAAAACACGAAATCGAATGGCGGTTCACCGGCCAGCAAGGCCGGGTCCAGCAGATTGCCGACCTGCAAGCGCACCTGTTCCTGCACCCGCGGGTCCAGGCGATAGCCGTCGCCTTCGGCAATGAAATGGCGGTCGCGAAACGCAATGTCGTCGCCCCGAAAGGAATTCTTGCCGTACAAGGCTCGCCTGGCTTTATCCACCGACAACGGGCTGACGTCCATGCCGTCGACCTTGAACTGGTACGGCTTGAGCCCGGCATCGAGCAACGCCATGGCAATTGAATACGGTTCTTCACCGGTGGAACACGGCAGGCTGAGAATCCGCAGCGCGCGCAGGTTGTTGATTTCGCCCAGACGCTTGCTCGCCAGTTTCGCCAGGGTGGCGAAGGATTCCGGATACCGGAAGAACCAGGTTTCCGGAACGATCACCGCTTCGATCAATGCCTGCTGCTCGTCCCGTGAGCCCTGCAAAGTATGCCAATACTCATCGGCCGAGGCTGCTTGCGCAGCGACGCTGCGCTGGCGCACCGCCCGCTCGATGATTGCCGGCCCCACCGAGGTCACGTCGAGTCCGATACGCTCCTTGAGGAAGTCGAAAAAACGCTGGTCGCTGCTCATGGCCGCACCTCCAGCAGCGCCGGATCCATTGGCGGCGAAGGAAACAACAAGGCGCGCACCTGATCGTTCAGCAGATCACTGACCCGCACCCACTGCAACAAGCCTTGCTCGTCCTTGCGCACCGGCCCCAGGTAAGGCGCCTGGCGATTGTCCAGGCCGTAGGGCTGAAAATCCGCCGGATCACAGCGCAAGGTGTCAGTCGCCTGTTCCAGAATCAGCCCGAGCAGTTGTGTCTCGCCGGTTTCATCCGGGCGGTAGTTGACCAACACCAGCCGGGTGCTGGTACGGGCCTGTGCCGGCGCGCCAAACGTCAGTGCACTCAAGTCGATCACCGGCACCACGGCGCCCCGATAGGCGAACACCCCGGCGACCCAGTCGGGGGCATGGGCAATGGGCTTCAAGGGCAGGCGCGGCAGCACTTCAGCCACTTCGACCGCCTTCAAGGCATAGCGCTCGTTGCCGATGCGAAACACCAGAAACAATGCATGAAGCGCCTGCTTCACGGCAGAGCGCTTGGCCGTGATTTCGCTCATCAGACTTTGAATCGCGAAACGCCGCTGCGCAGCCCGACGGCCACCTGGCTCAGTTCATCGATGGCGAAACTGGCCTGGCGCAATGACTCGACCGTCTGGCTGCTGGCATCACCCAACTGCACCAGCGCATGGTTGATCTGCTCGGCACCGGTAGCCTGGGCCTGCATCCCCTCGTTGACCATCAGCACCCGCGGCGCCAGCGCCTGGACCTGATGGATGATCTGCGACAATTGCTCACCGACCTGCTGCACCTCGGACATGCCGCGACGCACCTCTTCGGAGAACTTGTCCATGCCCATGACTCCGGCCGATACCGCCGACTGGATCTCGCGCACCATTTGCTCGATATCGTAGGTGGCCACCGCCGTCTGGTCCGCCAGACGCCGTACTTCGGTGGCGACCACGGCAAAACCGCGCCCGTACTCACCGGCCTTCTCGGCCTCGATGGCGGCGTTGAGCGACAACAGGTTGGTCTGGTCGGCCACCTTGACGATGGTCACCACCACCTGATTGATGTTGCCGGCCTTCTCGTTGAGGATCGCCAGCTTGGCATTGACCAGGTCGGCTGCGCCCATCACCGAGTGCATGGTTTCCTCCATGCGCGCCAGGCCCTGTTGCCCGGAGCCGGCAGCCACGGAAGCCTGATCGGCGGCGGTGGAGACCTCGGTCATGGTGCGCACCAGATCCCTGGAGGTAGCGGCGATTTCACGGGAGGTCGCGCCGATTTCCGTGGTGGTGGCGGCGGTTTCCGTGGCAGTGGCCTGTTGCTGCTTGGAGGTGGCGGCGATCTCGGTGACCGACGTGGTCACCTGCACCGACGAACGTTGTGCCTGGGACACCAGCGAAGTGAGCTCGGTCATCATGTCGTTGAAACCGGTCTCCACCGCGCCGAATTCGTCTTTGCGCTCCAGGTTGAGACGGCGGCTGAGATCGCCCGTACGCATGACTTCGAGGATCTGCACGATACGGTTCATCGGCGCCATGATCGCGCGCATCAACAACAGGCCGCAGAGACCGGCAGCCAGCACCGCCACCAGCAGGGAAATGCCCATGATGGTTTTTGCTGTGAGTACCGCATCGTCGATGGCCGCGATATCCCGATCCGCCACTGCTTTGTTTTCGCTGATGATGTCGTTGAGTTTCATGCGCCCCGCGGTCCAGGCCGGGGTCAATTGTTCGTTGAACATCCGGATCGCTTCAACGGCCTGATTGCGCTTGTGCAGGTCGAGCACGGCAGCCAGGACTTTGCTGTAGTCATCGTGAAGCTTTATGAAGGCGGCGTACTCGACCTTGTCTTCATCCGTGGTGACCGTGTCGCTGTAGTTCTTCATCTGTTCTTGCAGGCGGGTTTCGAAGGTATTGAAGTTTTCCGCCTGTTGAGCACTCAACCCCTGCCCTTCACTGAATCCGAGTATTTCCTGGGCCCGAAGGTAACTGTCCACCCAGGCGCTGCGAACCATGGAGCTGTAATACAGCCCGGGAAGCGCGTCTTCACGTACGCTCGCTTCACTGCTTTCGATCTTCAGCAACCGCGAATACGAGACGACCACCATCAACAACATGATGGCGATAATGACCGCAAAACTCGCCAAAATGCGTTGGCGCAATGTCCAGTTCTTCACAGTCAATCCTCAGGCCTGATTCGAAATGCGGGGAGTATAGCCGAGGGCGGTGTTTCATTTATAAGACGGATGCACGCCACCTCTCATCCCGTTGAAAAAAGGCGGGATGGGCTCTGGATGGGACTGTCCGCTAATTGAGGGAAGGGGTGTTAGGGGTGATTGGGTAGAATCGGGCGATGGATCGGCCATTGGGGATGTGCCGTGGCTGAAAACGCCTTCGCGAGCAGGCTCGCTCCCACAAGTTATACACGGTCAATGTGGGAGCGAGCCTGCTCGCGATGACGGACTGAAGGTTTACAGGGAAGCCTGGCGCACCTGCTTCTCCAGTTCAGCCTTCAACCCCGGCTCCAGCTTGAGTTGCCGCGCCAGTTCATCCAGGTAGGACTTCTCCATGAAGTTCTCCTCGTCGACCATCATCACACTCGCGATGTACATCTCGGCGGCGGTCTCCGGCGTGCGCGCAGCACGGGCGACGTCGCTGGGGTCCAGCGGCTTGTTGAGTTCGGCATGCAGCCAGTGTTGCAGCTCCTGGTCATTGTCGAGCTTGATGAACTCGCCCTCGATCAGTGCACGCTCACGTTCGTCGACGTGCCCGTCAGCCTTGGCCGCGGCCACCAGCGCCTTGAGAATCGCCTGGCTGTGCTGCTCGACTTGCGCGGCAGGCAAGCGGTCGAGGGTTTGCGGTTCAGTTTCTGGCGCAGTGCCCTGCTGGGCCTGCCAGTTGCCGTAGGCCTTGTAGGCCAGCACGCCCAACGCGGCGAGGCCGCCGTAGACCGCAACCTTGCCGCCCACCTTGCGGGCCTTCTTGCTGCCGAGCAGCAAGCCCATGGCCCCAGCCGCCAACGCCCCGCCGCTCGCGCCGGAAAGCAAACCGCCGAGGGCACCGGTGCCACCGCTCGCGGCCTTTTGCTGTGAGCCGCCGGCCTTGTTCTGCAGCAGGTCCTGGCCGGACTTGAGTAGTTGATCGAGCAATCCACGGGTGTTCATTTGCTGCCTCCACAGGACGTTTAACCTGAAATCAAGGGCACCAGCCTAGATCGAAAGTGCCGACGCCCCGTGCGCGAGAGTGCTTCCAGATGTTGCATCGCCAGGGCACCTGGCGCTGACCATCGAAAAAAAAGATATACACTCCAACAAATCGA
This sequence comes from Pseudomonas laurylsulfatiphila, assembly GCF_002934665.1. GTDB lineage: Bacteria > Pseudomonadota > Gammaproteobacteria > Pseudomonadales > Pseudomonadaceae > Aquipseudomonas > Aquipseudomonas laurylsulfatiphila. The sequence goes on from NZ_NIRS01000006.1 coordinate 392,934, forward strand.
TAAAAACAGCCCACCGGGTGCTTCCCCCATGATGACCTTGCGTCAGATTCGCCATTTCATCGCTGTGGCCGAGACCGGTTCGATCTCCGCCGCCGCGCAAACCGCGTTCATTTCCCAGTCGACCCTGACCCTGGCCATCCAGCAACTGGAGGAGGAAATCGGCGTCAGCCTGTTCAGCCGCCACGCCAAGGGCATGACCCTGACCCACCAGGGTCATCAATTCCTGCGCCAGGCACACTTGATCCTGGCCACCGTGGATAACGCCAAGCGCAGCCTGCAACAGAGCACCGACCAGGTCGCCGGGCAATTGATCGTCGGCGTGACCAGCCTGGTGGCCGGTTATTACCTGGCGGATTTACTCACCCGCTTCCAGCGTGCCTACCCCAACGTGGAAATCCGCGTGATGGAAGACGAGCGCCCGTACATCGAGCATTTGCTGGTCAGCGGCGAGATCGATGTCGGCGTGCTGATCCTCTCCAACCTCGAAGACCGCCACGCCTTGCAGACCGAAGTGCTGACCCACTCGCCGCACCGGCTATGGCTGCCGGCCCAGCATCCATTGCTGGAACACGACAGCATCAACCTCGCCGACGTTGCACGCGAACCATTGATTCAACTGAACGTTGATGAAATGGACCGCAACGCCCAACGCATGTGGTCCGCCGCCTCGCTGCAACCGCGCATCACCCTGCGCACGGCCTCGACCGAAGCGGTGCGAAGCCTGGTGGCCGCCGGATTGGGCGTGTCGATCCAGCCCGACATGACCTATCGCCCGTGGTCACTGGAGGGCGACATCATCGAAGCGCGGCCGATTGCCGACCTCAGCCAGCCCCTGGATGTCGGCCTTGCCTGGCGTCGCGGCACGGCCCGGCCGGCGCTGGTGGACCCGTTCCTGACGGTCGCCCGCGAACAACCCCATGGCGGACGCAAGCCATCTATTTAATCGAACGCCACCTTCAGTATTTAGTATTTGTTGTCCTCGGGCCCGCGAACTAGTCTTGTTACATCTATATAAGACGGCCGGGTCCCAACCACTGGGAACACCATGGCCACACAAGAAAAGAGAACCCGAAAAATGGCCGGCGCGCAGACCCCGTTGTTCACCGCATTGTTGATTGATGGTGAATTAGTCGCCGGTCAAGGCTGTGTCGAGCCGATTCTCAACCCGGCCACCGGCGAAATCATCACGCAAATCGCCGAAGCCAGCACCGAGCAAGTCGAAGCCGCGATCCTCGCCGCCCACCGGGCCTTTGCCGGCTGGTCACGGACCACGCCACAGCAACGTTCGAACCTGTTGCTGGACATCGCCAACGCTATCGAAAAAAACGCCGACCTGCTGGCCCGCCTTGAGTCCATGAACTGCGGCAAGCCGTTGCACCTGTCCCGCCAGGATGACCTGAGTGCCACGGTCGACGTGTTCCGCTTCTTCGCCGGCGCCGTGCGTTGCCAGACTGGCCAGCTCAGCGGCGAATACCTGCCGGGCTACACCAGCATGGTGCGCCGCGATCCTATCGGGGTGGTGGCGTCGATTGCGCCGTGGAACTACCCGATCATGATGGCCGCGTGGAAAATCGCCCCGGCCCTCGCCGCCGGCAACACCCTGGTATTCAAGCCGTCGGAACACACGCCGTTGTCGATCCTGGCCTTGGCACCCGCGCTCGCCGAGATACTGCCACGGGGTGTGATCAACATCGTTTGCGGGGGTGGCGAAGGCGTCGGCAGCCACCTGGTGAGCCACCCTAAAGTGCGCATGGTGTCGCTAACTGGCGATATCGTCACAGGGCAAAAAATCCTCCAGGCCGCATCGAAAACCCTCAAGCGTACCCACCTCGAACTCGGCGGCAAGGCTCCGGTGATCGTCTGCAACGATGCCGACATTCAGGCGGTGGTCGAAGGTGTGCGCACTTATGGCTACTACAACGCCGGCCAGGATTGCACCGCCGCTTGCCGCATTTATGCCCAGGCCGGGATTCACGACCGTCTGGTGGCCGAGCTCGGCGCGGCCGTCAGCAGCCTGCGCTTCGCCGGCAAACGCGACGCCGACAACGAAATCGGACCGCTGATCAGCACCCGCCAGCGCGACCGCGTGGCCAGTTTTGTCGAACGCGCCCTCGGCCAGCCGCACATCGAGCGGGTGACCGGCGCGGCCGTGCATTCCGGCGCCGGCTTCTATTACCAGCCGACCCTGTTGGCCGGCTGCAAGCAAAGCGATGAGATCGTCCAGCGCGAAGTGTTCGGACCGGTGGTCACCGTGACCCGTTTCGATGAACTGGAACAAGCGGTGGACTGGGCCAACGATTCGGAATACGGCCTGGCGTCGTCGGTCTGGACCCAGAACCTCGACAAGGCCATGCAGGTCGCGGCGCGCCTGCAGTACGGCTGCACCTGGATCAACAGCCATTTCATGCTGGTCAGCGAAATGCCCCATGGCGGCCTGAAGCGTTCGGGCTACGGCAAGGACCTGTCCAGCGATTCGCTTCAGGACTACAGCGTGGTGCGGCACATCATGGCCCGCCATGGCGAGCATCTCTGACTACGCTAATAACAAGCCATCAACGGCATGCTTCACCACGTTCAAAACACTGCCCCGACCATAATTAAAGAAGAGGGAATTCCCATGTTCGTGCACAAGACCGCACTGCTCAGTGCAATCACCACCGCGCTGCTGGCCAGTGCCAGCATCCAGGCCGCCGAGCCGCTCAAAGCTGTCGGGGCTGGCGAGGGCCAACTGGATATTGTGGCCTGGCCTGGCTACATCGAACGTGGCGAGAGCGACAAGGCCTACGACTGGGTGACCGGTTTCGAGAAGGAAACCGGCTGCAAGGTCAACGTCAAGACCGCGGCCACTTCCGATGAAATGGTCAGCCTGATGGCCAAGGGTGGTTACGATCTGGTGACGGCGTCGGGCGACGCCTCTCTACGCCTGATCGTCGGCAAGCGTGTGCAGCCGATCAACACCGCGTTGATCCCGAACTGGAAAAACCTCGACCCGCGTCTCAAGGATGCACCCTGGTACGTGGTCAACAAGCAGACCTACGGCACCCCCTATCAGTGGGGCCCGAACGTGCTGATGTACAACACCAACGTGTTCAAGACCGCGCCGACCACCTGGGGCGTGCTGTTCAATGCCGAAAACCTGCCGGACGGCAAGCCGAACAAGGGGCGCGTGCAAGCCTATGACGGCCCGATCTACATCGCCGACGCGGCGCTGTACCTGAAGACCGCCAAACCGGAACTGGGCATCCAGAGCCCGTACGAACTGACCGAAGCCCAGTACAAGGCGGTGCTCGACCTGCTGCGCGCCCAACAGCCGTTGATCCATCGCTACTGGCACGACACCACCGTACAAATGAGTGACTTCAAGAACGAAGGCGTGGTTGCCTCCGGCGCGTGGCCGTATCAAGTCAACGGCCTGATGAACGAGAAACAGCCAATCGCCTCGACCATCCCGAAAGAAGGCGCCACCGGTTGGGCCGACACTACCATGATGCACACCGAGGCCAAGCACCCGAACTGCGCCTACAAGTGGATGGACTGGTCGCTGCAACCGAAAGTCCAGGGTGACGTAGCGGCATGGTTCGGCTCGCTGCCTGCGGTCCCTGCGGCGTGCAAGGAGAGCGAACTGCTCGGCGCCGAAGGCTGCAAGACCAACGGTTTCGACCAGTTCGACAAGATCGCCTTCTGGAAAACCCCGCAGGCTGAAGGCGGCAAGTTCGTGCCGTACAGCCGCTGGACCCAGGACTACATCGCGATCATGGGCGGCCGTTAAGCCCTCTTCTCAAGATCAAAAGATCGCAGCCTGCGGCAGCTCCTACAGCTACCGCAGGCGCCGAAGATCCGAAGCCTTCTGCAAATCCTGTAGGAGCTGCCGAAGGCTGCGATCTTTTCGATGCCACAACTGATTCAAATTTTTAGAAAACGCGCCTTTTTGGAGCACCGCACCATGACGCTTGCAGTCCAGTTCACCAACGTTTCCCGTCAATTCGGCGAAGTGAAAGCCGTAGACCGGGTTTCCATCGACATCCAGGACGGCGAGTTCTTCTCCATGCTGGGGCCTTCCGGCTCGGGCAAGACCACCTGTTTGCGCCTGATCGCCGGTTTTGAACAACCGAGCGCAGGCTCCATCCGCATTCATGGCGAAGAGGCCGCCGGCCTGCCGCCGTACCAGCGCGACGTGAACACCGTGTTCCAGGATTACGCGCTGTTCCCGCACATGAACGTTCGCGACAACGTCGCCTACGGTTTGAAAGTCAAAGGCGTGGGCAAGGCCGAACGCCTGAAGCGCGCCGAAGAAGCGCTCGATATGGTGGCCCTCGGCGGCTATGGCGACCGCAAGCCGGTGCAGCTCTCCGGCGGTCAGCGCCAGCGTGTGGCCCTGGCCCGCGCCCTGGTCAACCGTCCTCGCGTACTGTTGCTCGACGAGCCACTCGGTGCACTCGACCTGAAACTGCGCGAGCAAATGCAGAGCGAGCTGAAAAAACTGCAACGCCAGCTCGGCATCACCTTCATCTTCGTCACCCACGACCAGACCGAAGCACTGTCGATGTCCGACCGCGTGGCGGTATTCAACAAGGGCCGCATCGAACAAGTCGATAGCCCGCGCAACCTGTACATGAAACCGGCCACTACCTTCGTCGCCGAATTCGTCGGCACCTCCAACGTGATCCGCGGTGATCTGGCGAAGCAAATCAGTGGCAATCCGCAGCCGTTCTCGATTCGCCCGGAACACGTGCGTTTCGCCGAAGGCCCGCTAGCCAGCCACGAAATCGAAGTCAGCGGTTTGCTGCACGATATCCAGTACCAGGGCAGCGCCACCCGCTATGAACTGAAACTGGAAAACGGCCAGACCCTGAACATCAGCCAGGCCAACAACCAGTGGCTGGACACCAGTGCGCAACACCAGACCGGTCAGCGCATCAGCGCACGTTGGGCACGCGAAGCCATGATCCCGTTGCACGACACCGTTGCAGGCGGGGTGTGAGATGAACACCGTAGCTATCCCTCAATCTCCGGCCAGCGGCTCGCTGCTGCGCAGGTTTTCCAACCTGCTGTATCGCCGGCCGAATTTTTACCTGTCGTTACTGCTGGTACCGCCGCTGCTGTGGTTCGGCGCGATCTACCTGGGCTCATTGCTGGTGCTGCTGTGGCAAGGTTTCTACACCTTCGATGACTTCACCATGGCGGTCACCCCCGACCTGACCCTGGCGAACTTCACCGCGCTGTTCCAGCCGTCGAACTTCGACATCATCCTGCGCACCCTGGGCATGGCGATTGTCGTGTCGATTGCCAGCGCCATCGTCGCGTTCCCGATTGCCTACTACATGGCGCGCTACACCACAGGCAAGACCAAAGCGTTTTTCTACATCGCGGTGATGATGCCAATGTGGGCCAGTTACATCGTCAAGGCCTACGCCTGGACGCTGCTGCTGGCCAAGGGCGGCGTAGCGCAGTGGTTCGTGCAGCACCTGGGGCTGGAACCGGTCCTGCAATTGGTGCTGGGCATTCCCGGCGTCGGCGGCAGCACCCTGTCGACCTCGCACCTGGGCCGCTTCATGGTGTTCGTCTACATCTGGCTGCCGTTCATGATCCTGCCGATCCAGGCTTCGCTGGAACGCCTGCCGCCCTCACTGCTGCAAGCCTCCGCCGACCTCGGGGCCAAGCCGCGCCAGACCTTCATGCAAGTGATTCTGCCGCTGTCGATCCCAGGCATTGCCGCCGGTTCGATCTTCACCTTCTCGCTGACCCTGGGCGACTTCATCGTCCCGCAACTGGTCGGCCCGCCCGGCTACTTCGTCGGCAGCATGGTCTACGCCCAGCAAGGCGCGATCGGCAACATGCCAATGGCTGCCGCGTTCACCCTGGTGCCGATCGTGCTGATCGCCATCTACCTGTCCATCGTCAAACGTCTGGGGGCCTTCGATGCACTCTGAAAAAGCCTCATTAGGCCTGCGCATTGCCGCCTGGGGCGGGTTGGTGTTCCTGCACTTCCCGATCCTGATCATCTTCCTGTACGCCTTCAACACCGAAGACGCGGCGTTCAGTTTTCCGCCCAAGGGCTTCACCCTGAAGTGGATCGGCGTGGCGTTCTCCCGGCCGGACGTTCTCGAAGCCATCAAGCTGTCGTTGCAGATCGCCTCGATTGCCACGCTGATCGCCATGGTCCTTGGCACGCTGGCTTCGGCAGCGTTGTACCGCCGGGACTTCTTCGGCAAGCAGGGCATCTCGCTGATGCTGATCCTGCCGATCGCCTTGCCAGGGATCATCACCGGGATCGCGTTGCTGGCAACCTTCAAGACACTGGGCATCGAGCCGGGGATGTTCACCATCATCGTCGGCCACGCGACCTTCTGCGTGGTGATCGTCTACAACAACGTCATCGCCCGCTTGCGCCGTACGTCCCACAGCTTGATCGAGGCCTCGATGGACCTCGGCGCGGACGGCTGGCAGACCTTCCGCTACATCATCCTGCCGAACCTCGGCTCGGCGTTGCTGGCTGGCGGCATGCTGGCGTTTGCCCTGTCGTTCGACGAAATCATCGTCACCACCTTCACCGCCGGCCATGAACGCACCCTGCCGCTGTGGCTGCTCAACCAGCTCAGCCGCCCACGGGACGTGCCGGTGACCAACGTCGTGGCGATGCTGGTGATGATCGTGACCATGCTGCCGATCCTCGGCGCCTATTACCTGACCCGCGGCGGCGAAAGCGTTGCGGGCAGTGGCGGGAAGTAAATCAATAACCGACAACAACAATCCCCTGTAGGAGCTGCCGCAGGCTGCGATCTTTTGACTTTTCTTTTCAAAAACAAGATCAAAAGATCGCAGCCTGCGGCAGCTCCTACAGGGGGCATAGCGAGGACATGAAGATGCAAACCAAGTTACTGATCAACGGCCAACTGCTCGATGGCGAAGGCCCCGCCCAACCGGTGGTCAACCCGGCACTGGGTCGCGTGCTGGTGGAAATCAACGAAGCCAGCGAAGCCCAGGTCGATGCCGCCGTGCGCGCCGCCGACGCCGCCTTCGACAGCTGGTCGCAGACCCCGCCGAAAGAACGTTCGCTGCTGCTGCTCAAACTCGCCGATGCCATCGAGGCCCACGGCGAAGAGCTGGCCAAACTGGAATCGGACAACTGCGGCAAGCCTTACAGCGCCGCGCTGAACGACGAGATCCCGGCGATTGCCGACGTGTTCCGCTTCTTCGCCGGCGCCAGCCGCTGCATGAGCGGTTCGGCCGGTGGCGAATACCTGCCCGGCCACACTTCCATGATCCGCCGCGACCCGGTGGGCGTAATCGCCTCCATCGCGCCGTGGAACTACCCGCTGATGATGGTCGCCTGGAAAATCGCCCCGGCCCTGGCCGCCGGCAATACCGTGGTGCTCAAGCCGTCGGAACAGACCCCGCTGACCGCCCTGCGCCTGGCCGAACTGGCGGCCGACATCTTCCCGGCCGGCGTGCTCAACCTGGTGTTCGGCCGTGGTCCTAGCGTCGGCAGCCCGCTGGTCACCCACCCGAAAGTGCGCATGGTGTCGCTGACCGGTTCGATCGCCACTGGTTCGAACATCATTTCCAGCACCGCCGACAGCGTCAAACGCATGCACATGGAACTGGGCGGCAAAGCCCCGGTGATCATCTTCGACGACGCCGACATCGACGCCGCCGTCGAAGGCATCCGCACCTTCGGTTTCTACAATGCCGGGCAAGACTGCACCGCCGCCTGCCGCATCTACGCGCAGGAAGGCATCTACGAGAAATTCGTCGAGAAGCTAGGGGCTGCGGTCAGCAACATCAAGTACGGCTTGCAGGACGATCCGTCGACCGAACTCGGCCCGCTGATCACCGCGCAACACCGCGACCGCGTTGCCGGTTTCGTCGAGCGCGCCATCGCCCAGCCGCACATTCGCCTGATCACTGGCGGCAAGGTGGTGGACGGCAATGGCTTCTTCTTCGAACCAACGGTGCTGGCCGATGCCCAGCAGGATGACGAGATCGTGCGGCGCGAAGTGTTCGGGCCGGTGGTGTCGGTGACCAAATTCAGCGATGAAGCGCAGGTGCTGGGCTGGGCGAATGATTCGGACTACGGCCTGGCCTCCTCCGTGTGGACCGCCGATGTCGGCCGCGCCCATCGGATGTCGGCGCGCTTGCAGTACGGCTGCACCTGGGTCAACACGCACTTCATGCTGGTTAGCGAAATGCCCCATGGCGGGCAGAAGTTGTCCGGGTATGGCAAGGACATGTCGATGTATGGGCTCGAGGATTACACCGTCGTGCGGCATGTGATGTTCAAGCATTAACAGCGAAAAGATCGCAGCCTTCGGCAGCTCCTACAAAGAGCGCCGTACACCCTGTAGGAGCTGCCGCAGGCTGCGATCTTTTCAGCAGACACACGGATGATGTCGGCGATCCAAACAAGGGATTCACCGCAATACCAAAAAACAATAACCACCGATCCTGGCAGTGCCCTCAAGGCCCCGTCACGGTTTCGGACATCCGAAATCTGCCGATTTTCCGGAGCAATTACACATGAGTGCATCACCCGATCTCTCTGCAATCCTTGCCGACAGCGATGCCGAGCAACTGCGCAAACTGGGTTACACCTCCAACTTCAATCGCAGCATGAGCCTGTGGGAAAACTTCGCCCTGGGCTTCACCTACCTGTCCCCGGTCGTCGGGGTTTATACCCTGTTCGGCCTGTGTCTGGCCGCAGGCGGACCACCGATGTTCTGGGCCTATTTGCTGGTCGGTTGCGGCCAGTTGCTGGTGTGCCTGATCTTCGGCGAAGTGGTTTCGCAGTTCCCGATTTCCGGTGGCGTGTACCCATGGGCCCGCCGTCTGGTGGGCAAGCGTTGGGCGTGGATGGTCGGCTGGATCTACTCCATCGCCCTGTGCGTGACCATCGCGGCGGTTGCCGTGGGTGCCGGTCCGTACCTGGCCGCCATGATGGGCTTTGAACCGAACAACAACACCAACATTGTCATCGCCCTGGTGCTGACGCTGTTCGCTACCCTGGTCAACCTCAGCGGCACCAAAGTGCTGGCGCGCATCGCCATGTTCGGCTTCCTCTGCGAACTGGTCGGCGCAGTCATCGTGGGTGTTTACCTACTGATCTTCGAGCGTCATCAATCGATCAGCGTGTTGTTCAACACCTTCGATATCAGCGTCGACGGCTCGTACCTGCCGGCGTTCCTCACCGCTTCGCTGGCAGGGATGTTCCTGTACTACGGTTTCGAGGCCTGCGGCGACGTGGCCGAAGAAACCCCGAACCCGAGCAAGCAGATCCCGGTGGCGATGCGCATGACCATCTACATCGGCGGCATCGCGGCGATGTTCGCCTGCCTGGCGCTGATCCTGGCCGTACCGGACATGCAAGCGGTGATCAACGGCACCGACAAGGACCCGGTCACCACCATCCTCAACAACGCGTTCGGGCCGGTGGGTTCGAAAGTGGTGATGGGCGTGGTGATGATTTCCTTCATCTCCTGCGTGATCAGCCTGCAAGCGGCGGCCAGCCGCCTGCTGTATTCCTACGCCCGTGATGAGATGGTCATCGGCAGCCGACTGCTGAAGAAGATCTCCCCTACGACGCAGGTTCCGGTTGCCGCATTGTTCGTGTCCGGTGTCCTGCCGGCGCTGATCATCATCCTCGGCTTCTTCCTGCAGGATGCGGTCGCCACCATCGTCAGCTTCGCGGCCATCGGCATCTACCTGGCGTTCCAGATGATCGTGCTCGCGGCCCTGTACGCCCGCATGAAGGGCTGGAAACCGAGCGGCAAATTCACCCTCGGCGCCTGGGGCTGGGCGGTGAACATCGGCGCACTGGTCTATGGTGTCGGGGCCATTATCAACATGGCCTGGCCACGGACACCGGATGCCGCGTGGTACATCAACTACGCCATGGTACTGAGCACGGCCATCGTGATTGGCCTGGGCCTGCTCTACATGTGGATCGCCAAGCCGTATGACCACGGCACCGCCCCGGCGGGCGATGCGTGGAAGGTTAGTCACTAATGAAAATCGCCCCAGGATCAAGTGCGATCTCGGGGCGAGTTTTGTCCAGTGCAAAAACAGGAAATTCCTACAGACGCAGCCTTCCTGAAAAACCCTCGATTCCTACAACACGCGTCGCCAGAGTAGACTTGGCGCCGCGAGCGCCTGACCAATAGGCTTCATCCCGTCGCTGCCAAATCAGCGACCCGGAGTCGAAGCCGGAACCAGTCAAAACGGTGCTCGCGTGCCCCCATAGAACTGTGGCTGTTTTATGCCTCATTTCTGTTTTATGGCGGGCCGTGTGGCGCGGGCCTTCCGGCTTCCGTTTTGATTGGAGGTGTCCCGACTTCGAACGCCACTCGGTCCGCCACCCAACCTGTCGAAGGGTTGGTGGCGACTTTCCAAGTCAAAACGGAAATCGCGCCATGCCAATGCATCCTCAAAGCTCGCCTCTGCCCTATTTCGATCCCACCGTCTTCACCCGCCACAACCGCTTCCTCCATGCCTTCATGCAAAACAACCAAGCCTGGTTCTGCGCCCAGGATCTGGGTCGCTTGATGGGCAAACCACTCAATGAACGCCTGACCCTGAAACTCGATCCCGACCAACGTCGCAGCGTCTGTCTGCTCAAGGACGGCAAAACGGTCGAAACACTGATGGTCAGCGAATCAGGTATGTACGCCTTGTTGGTTCACCACTTCGTCCCGGAAAACCGCAATCTGCGTCAGTGGTTGAGCAACGAAGTCATACCCTCGCTCCGTGATGTGAAATCAGAGCCTGTGGAAAACTTGCCAAGCCTGAGTTCCTTGAATTGGGCGGGAGTTTCGGTGCCCTTGCTGCATTACCAACATCACGCCTGGATCAAGTGGCGAGACATGCCTGAGTTGATGCAAGTGCAGCGACCCTTCCCAATCGCTGGCACTTGCCGTTGAAGGGATAAATCGAGCTGATCAAAAAGGGACAGACTTCACAGTCCGTCCCTTTGGTTTGAGTCCTCTCGATTAATTGTCCTGCTGAATGAGCTATATCCACATGAACGATACTCACAGCGTCAAACGAAACATCATCGAAATGATTCCATGTGATAGCCCTTTTGCAGAAGCGTATCTCCATAAGCTCGACCAGCAATCTGTCCTACAGCAAGCAATAGACGCTGGCATAGCCGACGCTGATGCAGGCAGGTTAACCAGCCTGGCTACCGTGAAGGCCAAATGGACCTCACGGTAACCCTCCCTGCTTCAAAACCGCGAAACACTCCTCATCGCATCCACCAGATACCTCATCGCGATCCTGTCGCTCTCCGACAGCTCCCTATACCGCTCCACCAGTTTCATTTCCTCGTTATTGAGCCGGCGCCTGCGTCGCCCGATGGCCAGGCACGGAAAGATTCCCAACATTTCGGTGATGCCTTGTACTTTCGACATGGACGATGTCCTTCTCTATACGTCAAAGAAAACTGCAAAAAACCGCATCGCCCTATCCCTTTTTCAGCAGCCGCTGGGTGCCCGCTGAACCGCACCGGTCCGAAGGGCATAAACCGGTCATGTGCACAGAATAGAAATATTCCGGGCGCTGAAAAGCGGTTTTTAGAGTAATTAGTCGAAAAAAGCAGAAATGCCCTGTAAATCAGAAACCCCTGTCGGAATTGTTTCCCGACATGTCTTGTTTCATTGCCGAATCGGCGCTGTGCCATCAATCAATTTTGCTCTGCAATCGAACGGTTTAAGCTGTCGGGCATCTGTTTTACAGTCCGTTGCGTTTGGCCGAAGGCATGTCCGAACCGTTTTTTCTGATCCAGCACGTGCCAGGAAGGGCGCGGGATTGCTCACGACAGGTTGTATTTATGCACCGCAGGAACTTGCTCAAAGCCTCCATGGCCATCGCGGCCTACACCGGTTTGTCCGCCACGGGGCTGTTGGCCGCCCAAGCCTGGGCTGCCAGCGGCGGCACCGCTGATGGCGAGGCCAGCGCATTCGATTTCGAGGCGCTGAAGCTCCAGGCCAAACAGCTCGCCAGCAATCGCTACCAGGACACCAAGCAACAGTTGCCGCCGACCCTGGCGACCATGACGCCGCAGAACTTCAATGCGATCCGCTACGACGGCAATCATTCGTTGTGGAAAGAACTCAAGGGCCAACTGGACGTGCAGTTCTTCCACGTCGGCATGGGCTTCAAGCAGCCGGTGCGCATGTACAGCGTCGACCCGAAAACCCGGATGGCCCGCGAGGTGCATTTCCGCCCGTCGCTGTTCAACTATGAAAACACCACGGTCGACACCGCCCAGCTCAAGGGCGACCTGGGTTTCTCCGGCTTCAAGTTGTTCAAGGCCCCGGAACTGGACAAGCACGACGTCGTGTCCTTCCTCGGCGCCAGTTATTTCCGTGCGGTGGACGCCACCGGCCAGTACGGCTTGTCGGCCCGCGGCCTGGCCATCGATACCTACGCCAAGAAGCGCGAAGAATTCCCCGACTTCACCAAGTTCTGGTTCGAGACGCCGGACAAGGACAGCACCCGCTTCGTGGTCTACGCCCTGCTCGACTCGCCGAGCGCCACCGGTGCCTACCGCTTCGATATCGACTGCCAGGCCGAGCGCGTGGTGATGGAGGTCGATGCCCACGTCAACGCACGCACCGCCATCGATCAACTGGGCATCGCACCGATGACCAGCATGTTCAGTTGCGGCACCCACGAACGCCGCATGTGCGACACCATTCACCCGCAAATCCACGACTCCGACCGCCTGGCCATGTGGCGCGGCAACGGCGAGTGGATCTGCCGTCCGCTGAACAATCCGGCGACCCTGCAATTCAATGCCTTTGCCGACAAGGACCCGAAAGGTTTCGGCCTGGTGCAGACCGACCACGAGTTCGCCAGCTATCAGGACACCGTCGACTGGTACAGCCGCCGCCCGAGCCTGTGGGTCGAACCGACCACCGCATGGGGCGAAGGCTCGGTCGATCTGTTGGAAATCCCTACCACCGGCGAAACCATGGACAACATCGTCGCCTTCTGGACCCCGAAGAAACCGGTGGCTGCCGGCGACTCGCTGAACTACGGCTACAAGCTCTACTGGAGCGCGCTGCCACCGGTTGGCACGCCGCTGGCGCGGGTCCATGCCACCCGTTCCGGGATGGGCGGTTTCACTGAAGGTTGGGCGCCGGGCGAGCATTACCCGCCCGTCTGGGCCCGTCGTTTTGCCGTGGACTTCACCGGCGGCGGCCTGGACCGCCTGCCCGAGGGCGCCGGCATCGAGCCGGTGGTCACTTGCTCGAACGGCGAGGTCAGGGATTTCAGCGTGCTCAAGCTCGATGACATCAAGGGTTACCGTGTCCTGTTTGACTGGTACCCGACCAATGACAGCGTGGAGCCCGTCGAACTGCGCCTGTTCATCCGCACCAACGACCGCACGCTGAGTGAGACCTGGTTGTACCAGTACTTCCCGCCAGCGCCCGACAAGCGCAAATATCCCTGACGATCCCCCCGTAGGAGCCGGCTTGCTGGCGATGGCGCCCTTGAGAGCGCTATCGCCGGCAAGCCGGCTCCTACAGGAAGCGATGCAGGCAATCCGCCATTCGGTTTTCCGAACACGACCTACGGGTCGGTTCGGTTAACCGGATCACTTCACTGACATCTCAACGCAAAAAATATTTAATTCCTTTACAAATCAACACTTTGACTAATTCAGACTGGTCTGGCACGAGTCATGCTCTACACTTCTTCGACGAATGTCCTTTGCGCTCACTCATCGTGGCGCTCAGGTGTTTTGCAGCACAAAAGGGCCGATGAACTGGCTCCATAAAAAAAACAAAGTCGAGGAAAATTTGATGCGCATCGTTCCCCATATCCTGGGCGCAGCCATTGCTGCCGCTCTGATCAGCACTCCGGTTTTCGCCGCCGAACTCACCGGCACCCTGAAGAAGATCAAAGAGTCCGGCACCATCACCCTGGGCCATCGCGACGCTTCCATTCCGTTTTCCTATATCGCGGATGCCACCGGCAAACCGGTCGGCTACTCCCACGACATCCAGCTGAAAGTCGTCGAAGCGCTGAAAAAAGACCTCGACATGCCGAACCTCCAGGTCAAATACAACCTGGTGACTTCGCAAACCCGTATCCCGCTGGTGCAGAACGGCACCGTGGACCTCGAGTGCGGTTCCACCACCAACAACGTCGAGCGTCAGCAGCAAGTTGACTTCTCCGTCGGCATCTTCGAAATCGGTACTCGCCTGCTGTCCAAGGCAGACTCCAAGTACAAGGATTTCCCTGACCTGGCCGGCAAGAACGTCGTGACCACCGCCGGCACCACGTCCGAGCGCATCCTCAAGGCGATGAACGCCGACAAGCAGATGGGCATGAACGTTATTTCCGCCAAAGACCACGGCGAGTCGTTCCAGATGCTGGAAACCGGCCGCGCTGTAGCCTTCATGATGGACGACGCCCTGCTGGCCGGTGAAGCAGCCAAGGCCAAGAATGCGAAAGACTGGGCCGTGACCGGCACTCCACAGTCCTACGAAATCTACGGCTGCATGGTGCGCAAAGGCGACGAGCCGTTCAAGAAGGCTGTGGATGACGCCATCAAGGCCACCTACGCATCGGGCGAGATCAACAAGATCTACGAAAAATGGTTCATGCAGCCAATCCCGCCAAAAGGCCTGAACCTGAACTTCCCGATGAGCAACGAACTCAAGGCCCTGATCGCCAATCCGACTGATAAAGCGGCTGACGACAAGAAGTCCTGATTTCTGACTAACCTTATCCCCTGAAAGGGCCATAGCCCTTTCAGGGGAATGCACTCCCTGCTGGCATTTCTGGAAACACTCGAACCGGTGGCTGTCGAGCCGAGCGCGTGTGCCTGTCCCCCAAGGACAGGCGGGAACGGAGCTTCCCCCAAGCGGGCATTTGTACATCGATCGAATCCGAGGGGAGACCCTAATGAATTACAACTGGGACTGGGGCGTGTTCTTCAAGTCCACCGGCGTGGGCAGCGAGACCTATTTCGACTGGTACGTGACCGGCTTGGGCTGGACCATCGGCATCGCCATCGCGGCCTGGATCATCGCCCTGACACTGGGCTCGATCCTGGGCGTCATGCGTACCGTGCCGAACCGCATCGTATCGGGCATCGCCACCTGCTACGTCGAACTCTTCCGTAACGTGCCGCTGCTGGTTCAGCTGTTCATCTGGTACTTCCTGGTACCCGACCTGCTGCCGGCCGACCTGCAAGAGTGGTACAAGCAGGACCTGAACCCGACCACCTCGGCCTTCCTCAGCGTCGTCGTGTGCCTGGGCCTGTTCACCACCGCCCGGGTTTGCGAACAGGTGCGCACCGGCATCCAGGCCCTGCCCAAAGGCCAGGAGTCCGCGGCCCGCGCCATGGGTTTCAAGCTGCCGCAGATCTACTGGAACGTGCTGTTGCCCCAGGCTTACCGGATCATCATTCCGCCGCTTACCTCGGAATTCCTGAACGTCTTCAAGAACACTTCCGTGGCCTCGCTGATCGGCTTGATGGAATTGCTCGCGCAGACCAAACAGACTGCCGAGTTCTCCGCCAACCTGTTCGAAGCCTTTACCCTGGCCACGCTGATCTACTTCACCCTGAACATGAGCCTGATGTTGCTGATGCGCCTGGTCGAGAAGAAAGTCGCCGTACCGGGCCTGATCTCCGTAGGGGGTAAATGATGGAATTCGATTTCTCGGGCATCATCCCGTCCCTGCCAGGCCTGTGGAACGGCATGGTCATGACCCTGCAACTGATGGCACTGGGCGTCGTCGGCGGGATCATTCTCGGCACCATTCTGGCGTTGTGTCGCCTGTCCCACAGCAAACTGCTGTCGAACCTGGCCGGCGCCTACGTCAACTACTTCCGCTCGATTCCGTTGCTGCTGGTGATCACCTGGTTCTACCTGGCGGTGCCGTTCGTGCTGCGCTGGATCACCGGCGAGGACACCCCGATCGGCGCGTTCGCCTCGTGCATCGTGGCGTTCATGATGTTCGAAGCGGCGTACTTCTGCGAAATCGTCCGTGCCGGTGTGCAGTCGATTCCCAAGGGTCAGATGGGCGCTGCCCAGGCCCTGGGCATGTCCTACGGCCAGATGATGCGCCTGATCATCCTGCCGCAGGCGTTCCGCAAGATGACGCCGCTGTTGCTGCAGCAGAGCATCATCCTGTTTCAGGACACCTCGCTGGTCTACGCCGTCGGCCTGGTGGACTTCCTCAATGCTTCGCGCGCCAGTGGCGACATCATTGGCCGCTCCAATGAGTTCCTGATTTTCGCGGGTCTCGTGTACTTCATCATCAGCTTTGCCGCCTCGCAGCTGGTCAAGCGTCTGCAAAAAAGGTTCGCCGTATGATCTCTATCAAAAGCATCAACAAGTGGTATGGGGACTTCCAGGTTCTGACTGATTGCAGCACCGAGGTCAAAAAAGGCGAAGTGATCGTGGTGTGCGGGCCATCCGGTTCCGGCAAGTCGACCCTGATCAAGTGCGTCAACGCCCTGGAACCCTTCCAGAAGGGCGACATCGTGGTCGACGGCACCTCCATCGCCGACCCGAAGACCAACCTGCCGAAACTGCGTTCGCGCGTGGGCATGGTGTTCCAGCACTTCGAGCTGTTCCCGCACCTGACCATCACCGAAAACCTGACCATCGCGCAGATCAAGGTATTGGGCCGCAGCAAGGAAGAAGCCACCAAGAAAGGCCTGCAACTGCTCGAGCGCGTCGGCCTCTCGGCTCACGCCCACAAGCACCCGGGCCAATTGTCCGGCGGTCAGCAGCAGCGCGTGGCGATTGCCCGTGCGCTGGCGATGGACCCGATCGTCATGCTGTTCGACGAACCGACCTCGGCGCTGGACCCGGAAATGGTCAACGAAGTGCTCGACGTGATGGTGCAACTGGCCCACGAAGGCATGACCATGATGTGCGTGACCCACGAAATGGGCTTCGCCCGTAAAGTGGCCGACCGGGTGATCTTCATGGACGCCGGCAAGATCATCGAAGACTGCAAGAAAGAAGAGTTCTTCGGCGACATCAACCACCGTGCCGAGCGTACACAGCACTTCCTCAACAAGATTCTGCAGCACTAAAGCCACACCGCCGTCGCCCCTGTAGGAGCTGCCGCAGGCTGCGATCTGTTGATCTTGCTTTTGATTCTGGCGAACGTCCGGTCACAAAAGATCAAGATCAAAAGATCGCAGCCTGCGGCAGCTCCTACAAGGACGCGTCAAGACGGTAGTGGTGGTTGACCCAAGGCATCTGTGATGAAATGCGACCCTAATCTTTATCGCGCAGCGTCGCCATCACTCGCCGTGAAACCCCGTCTGGTTCGTCATTTGTTCCTGCCGCCACTGATCATCGCCATGATGATCGGCCTGGGCTATATCGGCTTCTGGATCAGTGAGCACTATGGCATTCGCAACCTCGGCGAGAACGGCCAGCGTCAGCTGGAACTGCACGCCCGGGCCGTCGAAAGCGAAATCAGCAAATACACCTACCTGCCCAGCCTGCTGGAGCTCGAAACCAGTGTTTCGCAGTTGCTGGCCGACCCGACCCCGGAACACCGGCAAACGGTCAATGATTACCTCGAAGGCCTGAACCGGCGCAGCCGCAGTCGGGCCATCTACGTGATGGACACCACCGGCCGCGTCATGGCCACCAGTAACTGGCGCGATGTCGACAGTTACCTGGGTGAAGACCTGTCCTTCCGCGCCTATTTCCAGAACGCCGTGCGCGGTCAACCGGGGCGTTTCTACGGCATCGGCAGCACCAACGGCGAACCCGGTTACTACCTGGCCCATGGCCTGGAAGAACACGGCAAGATCATCGGCGTCGCGGTGGTCAAGGTGCGTCTGGAGGCCATGGAAGAGCGCTGGCAGCGCGCTCGGCTGGAAGCCTTCGTCAGCGACGAGAACGGCATCATCATTCTCTCCAGCGATCCGGCTCGACGCTTGAAATCGGTGGTGCCGCTGAGCGAAGAAACCAAGGAAAAACTTGCCCGCAGCCTGCAGTACTACTGGTTCCCGCTCAACGAACTGCAGCCGCTGGCCCGGGAAACCCTGTCCGAAGGCGTGGAAAAACTCACGTTCCCGGCCAACAGTGAACTGGTGTCCGATGATGAAAACATCAGCTACCTGTCGCAAACCCGGCCCTTGAGCGATACACCGTGGAATTTCACCCTGCTCACGCCGCTCCAGGACCTGCGCCGCGAAGCGATCAACCAAGGGATTCTGGTGGCCGTGGCATTTGCCCTCTGCGCCTTTCTGTTGATCGCCTGGAACGAGCGGCGCAAGGTGATCGCCACCCGCCTCGCGGCCCGGGAAGCCTTGCAGGAAGCCAACAATCAGCTGGAACGTCGGATTACCGAACGCACCACCGACCTGCGCGCCAGCAACGAACGGCTCAAGGGGCAGATCCGCGAACGCCGGCAAGCCGAAGAGACCTTGCGCCGCGCCCAGGACGAACTGGTACAGGCCGGAAAACTCGCGGCCATCGGCCAGATGTCCACCAGCATCGCCCACGAACTGAACCAGCCGCTGGCGGCGCTGCGCACCTTGTCCGGCAATACCGTGCGCTTCCTCGAACGCGGCCAGCTCGACGTCGCCAGCACCAACCTCAAGACCATCAACGAACTGATCGATCGCATGGGCCGCATCACCGCCAGCCTGCGCTCGTTCGCCCGCCGCGGTGACGACAAGGGTCAGGCCTGCCTTGGCAAAGCGGTGGACGCGGCCCTGCAATTGCACGGCGCACGGGTGGAAAACACGCCTTTGCAATTGCACCGCCATTTTGACGCTGTGCAGGTGCAAATCGACCAGACCCGCCTGGAGCAGATTCTGGTCAACCTCATCGGGAACGCCCTGGATGCGATGCAAGCGCAGCCGCTGCCGGAGTTGTGGCTCGAAGGCGAAACCTTCGATGGCAAATACCGGCTACGCGTGCGTGACAACGGCCACGGCATCGACGCCGAAGCGCGCAAGCACCTGTTCGAACCCTTCTTCACCACCAAACCCGGCGAACAGGGCCTGGGCCTGGGCCTGACCCTTTCCGCCAGCCTGGCCGCCGCCACCGGCGGTCACCTGGGTGTCGAGCACCCGGCCAGCGGTGGTACCGCATTCGTCCTCAGTTTACCGTTGGTAAGCCCCACTCCCGCCGAGCCAATATGAACAACGACCTTAGTGTATTGATCGTCGAAGACGACCCCCATGTGCTGCTCGGTTGCCAGCAGGCGCTGACCCTGGAAGACATTCCCTGCATTGGCGTGGGCAGCGCCGAAGAAGCCCTGGAACGGGTCGGCGACAACTTCGCCGGCATCGTCGTCAGTGACATTCGCCTGCCGGGCATCGATGGCCTGGAACTGCTGACCCGGCTCAAGGAGCGCGACCGCAGCCTGCCGGTGGTGCTGATCACCGGCCACGGCGACATCTCCATGGCCGTCGGTGCGATGCAGAAAGGCGCCTACGACTTCATGGAAAAGCCGTTCTCCCCGGAGCGCCTGGTGGACGTGGCCCGCCGCGCCCTCGAGCAACGCAGCCTGGCACGGGAAGTGTCGTCGCTGCGCCGACAACTGGCCGAGCGCGACTCCCTCGAAGGGCGGATCATCGGGCGCTCGCCGGCCATGCAGAACCTGCGGGAACTGATCGCCAACGTCGCCGATACGTCGGCCAACGTGTTGATCGAAGGCGAGACCGGCACCGGCAAGGAACTGGTCGCGCGCTGCCTGCATGATTTCAGTAGGCGGCACACCAAGCAGTTCGTTGCCCTGAACTGCGGCGGCCTGCCGGAGAACCTCTTCGAAAGCGAAATCTTCGGCCACGAAGCCAACGCCTTTACCGGTGCGGGCAAACGGCGGATCGGCAAGATCGAACACGCCGACGGCGGCACGCTGTTCCTCGACGAAGTGGAAAGCATGCCCCTGCCCTTGCAGATCAAGCTGCTGCGGGTATTGCAGGAACGCACCCTCGAACGCCTCGGTTCGAACCAGAGCGTGGCGGTGGATTGCCGCGTCATCGCGGCGACCAAGTCCGACCTCGTCGAGTCGAGCAAGGCTGGCGAATTCCGCAGCGACCTGTACTACCGCCTCAACGTGGTGACCCTGGAACTGCCGCCGCTGCGCGAGCGTCGCGAGGACATCCTGCAACTGTTCGAACACTTTCTGCAGCAGTCGTCCCTGCGTTTCGACCGCGCGGTGCCGGAGCTGGACAACCAGACCCTTTCAAACCTGATGAGCCACGACTGGCCGGGCAACGTGCGTGAGCTGCGCAACGTTGCCGAGCGCTTTGCCCTGGGCCTGCCGGCGTTCAAGAAAACCGGTGCCGGCGGCAGCAATCAAGGCCTGGCGTTTGCCGAAGCGGTGGAAGCCTTCGAGCGCAACCTGCTCAGCGATGCCTTGCTACGCAGCGGCGGCAACCTGACCCAGGCCAGCCAGGAACTGGGCATGGCCAAGACCACGCTGTTCGACAAAGTGAAAAAGTACGGCCTGAGCCATTGAACTCGATCTGATCGATCGAGGGTTAGAGGAGATTGTGATCGACCACAGGCTCGATCTGCGCCCAGTGCGAAGTGTCTTCACGGTGCTCGCGCAAGTACGGCAACACCGCCGCCAGCAACGGCGCCTTGAACGCCTCCTGGAAACGATGCGCCAGGCCCGGAATCAAGACCAACTGACTGCCACGCAGATGCGCCGCCAGGTGCACCCCGTGCATCACCGGCAGCAATGGGTCGGCCGTGCCATGCACCACCAGCGCCGGCACCCGCAACCGGTTGAGCAGCGCGACCCGGCTCGGCTCGGCCAGAATGGCCATGATCTGGCGTTTCACACCCTCGGGATTGAACGCCCGGTCATAGGACTGCGCCGCCTGATGCAGCAGCACCTGACGATCATCGCTCACCATCGGGCTGCCCAGCGCCGCCAGCAAGTCGGCCTGTTGTTCCAGGGCCACCTCGCGGTTCGGTGCTCCACGTCGCGCCAGCAATTGCACCAGCGCCGCACTCGGCGCCGGCAAGCCTTCGGCCCCAGAGCTGGTCATGATCAGGGTCAGGCTCTCGACCCGCTGCGGGGCCATGGCCGCCATGTGCTGGGCGATCATCCCGCCCATGCTGGCGCCCAACACGTGGAATTGATCGATGTGCAAGGCATCCATCAAGCCCAGGCCATCGTCGGCCATGTCGGTCAGCGAGTACGGCGACGACACCGGCAATCCGAGTTTGTAGCGCAGCACTTCGAACGTCAGGTTGGCTTCGGCCGGTGTTTGTCGCCAGGTCGACAGGCCGACATCGCGATTGTCATAGCGAATCACCCGGAACCCCTGCTGGCACAGGGCAACCACCACCTCGTCCGGCCAGTGGATCAACTGCCCGCCCAGACCCATCACCAGCAGCAAGGCCGGATCCGACGCGCGGCCGATGCTCTGGTACGCCAGGCTTACCTCGGCCAGATCCACCCGCTCGGTCGGAACATTGACGTCACAACGCGAGGCCGCCAACGACGGCAGGCCGAACAACAGCGCGGCCAGAAATATGATTCGTGAAAAGAATGCAGCACCCATGGAAAAACACCAAAACGCAGAACCCCAGTAGAGCGCGAGTCTGATGAAGTTTGTTCAAGCGCGCTGCCACAGTTCCATGACAGTTTGATGAAGAGCGCCGGGCGGTCATCCGGCGCCACACCCGGTTTCGCGATAACTATGTACCGCCCCTCCTCCTGTCGACTGTCGCCTAATGCCCGTACCGCCGGCACGGCCCGGCTTTCTGGAGACTCATCGTCATGGTTGACGAAACCACACCCCTTACGGCCGATTTCGGCCTCATCTACCCATGGCCCGCCAACCCGGACCAGGGCCTGAGCCTGAGCGCCTCGGCACGCTGGGAAGAATGCCGCGAGCAGTGGCTCAGCCTCATGGCGCAAAGCTCGCAAGCCCACCTCGACAGCGCTTGGTGGAACGCACGTGCGCTCGGCACCGATTGCTCGCGTCGGGAACAAGCCATTCGCTTGTATTGCCAGCATTTCGAGGTGTCGAGCCAATGGGCGTTTGCCCAAGGCATCCTCGATGCCGGGCAGATCAAAACCTTACTGACGCTCATCGACCCGCCAGCACCAACACCAACACCAACGCCTGACCAGCACCCCGTGTACGTCGAACAGCTGAATCTCAAAGATGACAACGGTCTGTCTGCCCCGCTGTCGGGCGCGCTGGTCATCACCCGGGATACCGATCAACCGGTCGCTCAGCTGTTGTACCTGCCTTCACACTCATCCGTCTGGATGACCTTTCAAAGCCGGATTGAACTGGAGCGCTGGCTGACCGAGCATCAGCCACAGCGGTTCGACCAGCCCCGGCTGTCGATGGACAAGGGCAGCGTCGGTTACACCGTCCTCGACAAGGCTGTGCTGCGCACCGGCGCCGAAGCCCTGTTGTCCCGCTTGTCCGTCGCCCCCGCGGACCGGCCCGGCAATACTTCCGTGCTGGCCGCGCCCCCCGACCTGCCATTGGCGGAGACGGACGACATCGCTGCCCTGTTCGGCCAGCTCAGTCCCGATATTCCCTTGGGCGTGCGGCACCGCGCGCTGGCACAACAACGCACGGCCCTGGAGAGTCTGCTCGGCGACGACTTTGCGGGTGACGCCAAGGATCCACGCCTGCAACGCCTGCACCAGCAACTCCAGACCCTCAGCGCTGCCGAGCAGGCCAGCAACGCCGCCGCGACGGCGCTGCTGGACAGCGCCGAAGGCCTCAAATGGCTGGAGTTGCGCCACCAGCCGGGCCCACATTACGCCGCCCTGCTCCAGGCACGCCAGGACGGTTTACGCGCCGAAGCCGAACTGCAATTGCGCCTGAATCAGATCAACAGTGAAGAGCATCAATGGCTCATCAGTGTGCTGGATGCCCCCGACCAGCCCCGCCCGGCCGACCTGGTGGTCGCACGGCTGGAACTGTCGGCAACCGACACCGAAGGCGACACCCGCCGCACGCAAACCGAGGAACTGGACGGCGTTCTGCTGTTTGCCAAACCCTCGGCGCTGCTGGCGAATTCGACCGACAGCCTGTTGCTCTACTGGCCCGGACGCTTCGGTGGACTGCAACGGTTTGCCTCTCGACAGATGCTGGAACAATCGCTGTTCAAACGCCCGATCAACGACCCTGCCCTGGCAGTGCACGTTTTGCCGCTGAGCGGCTCGCCGTTTAAATACGCACTGCAAATCCAGCTCCACAGCTGTGAACAACAAGCGGCCCGGATCATTGCAGCCAATCCTGTTCCGCTTCGTACCAGTCAGCGTGCGACCGAACTGGAAAAACTGCGCGAACAGACCCTCGCCTGCCTGACCGTCCCCCAATCCGCCGCCCGGGACTGGGTATACGCACGCATCGTCGAGCAAAACCAGAGCAGTGCGCTGGCCGCTCAATTGCCGTCGTGGCATCGCGAACTGCCCGCCGAGCAGCGTGACCGACTCAAGACGCTGTTCAAATCCTGGATCGCCGCGATGCAGCGCTCCCACGCGTGGTTCGAACGCGAACTACCGCCCCGGGAAGCCTTCGCCATCAAGGCTGTTGACGCTCGGCTGCGCCAGGACTTCGACCTCACTCAAGCGGTACAGGTGCTGCTCGACGTTCCGGACTCAACCAGCTGGCGCAAAGTAGTCATTGAAGGTGCAGCTCCGGGCACCCCTCAACAAAATGTGCTGGTCGCCAGCGAGCAGCGCAGCAAGCTGTCCCTGGGTGAGCTGGCGCTGGGCAACATCGATCAGGAAATGGGGTGGCGGCTGTCGTTCATGCAGGTCGAGGTCAGCGGTGCCGACGCCGCACAACAGCTGCAACTGAAAAGCGCCATCACGACGTCCTGGCTACGCAAGCTGGTTACCGAGCTGGATCTGGCCGGGCAATACGAAAAGCTGATCCGCGAGACGTTCCTCGGCCCCTCGACGGCATCGACGTTTGCTAATGAATATCGGCGCGAATGCCTGAGTGAGCCGTGGCGCCTGATGCTTCGCCTGCAAGGCGAATTCGCCGAGTTGGCAAAGGACATCGATGCCAACGGCCGGCAAGTGCTGGAAATCGCCATCGACGCCAACAGCCGTGAAGCCTTTGCCAGCGACGGCAAGCGCATCGAGTTGCTGCCCGCGCACCTGACCGTGGGCGGCAAGGACACCCACGCCCAGGGACCGAGCACCTTGTCCGGCGTCACCTTTATCGTGGAGCACGTCAGCGGCCTGACCCTGCTGTATCTTCCCGACAGCCCCGACGGCGTTTATCTGCGCCAGTTCGACAGCCTTGAACAGGCACGCATGCGCCTGTTCAACGATTGCCTGCGCAGCTCGATGGTCAACTACCTGGCCGGCCGGGCCTTGACGGGTGATGTCGCCCACCACGTCAGCCGGATCAACCAGGCCCAATTGAAAAACTTCGACGGGCTGATCGGCGTCGGTACGCCCTGGCCGGCCACCACCTCCCTGGCGGCGCATCTGCTGAATGTGCACATGGGCCGTTTGCTGGAAGCCCATCGGGCGACATCGCGCTCCAATGATGCGTTGTACCTGGAGCAGGTCGCCTTGAAGTCCGGCGCAATGTTCAACTACCTGAAAATGGCCGTGGGCATGCTGCCCTTCGTCGGTACGACCATCGCCCTGTACGACGCCTGGAACAGCGCCAACCTGGCGGTGGCGGCCTTCCTGCGCGGTGAAGTCGGCCATGGCCTGGCCGAGGTGGAGGCGGTGCTGTTGTCGCTGATCGACGCGGCCATGGACATTCTCCCCGGCACCACAGCCACCCCAGGTGTCGCCCGCGTCGCCACGCGCAGTCGTCAGTGGCGGGCGCTGGGAAAAAGTCCGCGGGCCCTGCAGGTATCGACGCAACGCCAGGCGCGGCGGTCGCTGGAGCGCTTCAAGGGTTATGAATATGAAAAACCGATTTCCCTCGCGGGCCTGCAACCGGGCAGTGAAGGCATTTATCGCAACGTGTATCGCCACGCCGACGGCGACTTCATGCTCAGCCAGGGACGAATCTATCGCATCGAGCTGGAAGGCAAACCACCCCGCTGGCGTTTGAGCGGCACCAGCAGCCGTACCTACAAGCAGCCAGTCGCCCTCGATGAGTCAGGCCACTGGAACACCCACTACGCGGTGTACGGCACAGTGATCGAAGGGGGTGGCGTGGGCGGTGGCGCGGTGCTCGGGCACATGGCGGACGGGCTTGACCCACTCTGGCCTGCCGCCATTCGCCGCTGGCTGCCGCGCTGGTGGACGGACCGCGCCTTGCGCCGGCAATTGACCCTGACCAATACCGCCGACGCCTACACGCTACGGCTCGATACCCAGACCCGCAGCAGCAACACCCTGCTTGAGCACTATTTCGGCCTCGAACTCCCGCAGCGCCCAGCCCTTCGCACCCGTGCCGATGTCGCCTGCGCGAACGATATCGACCTTGCCCAGGCCCAATACCTGAATCTCGATGAGCTGATGCTGTATAGCCATGGCCGCAAACGCGTGCAGATCGAAGACATCCAAAGTCGCTGCGCCTGGATCATCGTTGACCGTTCGGTGCGGCGGATCGGCCTGGCCAAGGAACGGCTGGTGGAACACCTCAATCGTATCGATCAGCTGATCGCCCGGTCAGATGCCACAGCGATCACCGATACCGCCGCGCACTTGCAGTTCATGGCGCAACGCAAGGAGGTCCGCAAAGAGTTTCTCAAAAACTTCGATCAGCTCCATGCGACGGTCGAGGAAGCCAATCGCTGGAACCGCCGTATCACTAACCCGGCGCAAAAAAAGGAGATTGCGAAGGCCATGACGAACGTAAATGAGAAACTCAGCGAGGCCAATCACTACTACCTGAAAACGGCGCACACCCTGGAAATCATCACCCGTTATGACGCGGTGACCGACCTGTCCTGGACGTACTTCCAATTGCAGTTGAAAGCAGCCCGCAACAAGGTCGGCCGCGCGCTGCTGACGCAACATCAGCTACCCCAGGTGAGCGCCAGCGTCAGCCAGCGCAGTAAAGTCCTCAAAGACTGCCAGGCCACCTATACCGAGTTCCGGCGTCAGCTGGGCGCCTGGACCCTCGGCTATCCGCAGCATCTGGACCTGGAACAGGTCACCGCATTTCTGGACAACCTGGACAAGGTTGAAGATTTTGCACGCCGGGCCACCAAGACGCCCCCTTCGGTGGCACCCAAAGGAAGTCGGTCCGGACAGCAACTGTTCGAGACCGAAGACAACCAGTTGCTGATCGGCATCGCCAGCACCGACGCCGTCACCCGACAAGAGCGCATCACCATCGAAGGGGTCGATGGCCACACGGAAACCTGGCTTCCGCGCTCAAGCGGCAAATATCGCCTCAGCGAGCCAACGGGTTCCGTGCAGCCGGAACTGCCCACCGATGTCGGGCCACTGCTGACAGAAGCCAGGAACAGGCTGGAGGCGGCAAACGCCTACACCCGCAAAGTCGAAGGCTATGCGCGGCAGGACATGCTCCCGGTCGACCTTGAGCACATGATGGGCAGCGAGGCCACGGAGTTGACCATGCGTGCCCAGGCCATCGAACGCTTGTCGCCCACCGATGCCGTAGCGCTGCAACTGCGCAAGCGGGCGGATGAGATGTTGAGCACGGGGCGTACCTTGCGCATCAATCAAAGCATGAGCAGCAAAACCCCGACCGAAGGCTATCTGGACTATTTGGTTGAACAACAGAGGGTGGATATCCGCAAGGAAGGTGGCTTGCGCGACCTGGGCAAACGCGCCGACGGACGACGGGATTTCCTGCAGGAGTACGAGGTGCGCGACCTGCGCAGCGAACCGGCGCAAACCCTGTGGTACGCGCACTTCCACTACACCTCGGCCCAGCCGGCATTCGTTGACTTCGTCAAAGGCCATCTGAAACTGCCGGAACAACGCAACCTCGGCCTGAAATGGCAACAGGCCGTGGCCGCCAGTGGCGGTACGGTCGACGCGATCTGGCGCGGCGACATCGGCAAACCGCTGGGCAACAAACACTTTTCCACGCTGTAAAATGACAACGACGGGGCACGCAATGTGCCCCGTCGTGGACAGCGGCATCAACATGAGACAAACTCAACCTTTTCGGTTTATCTACAAGTTTTACTCATGGAGCAACCCGGTGCTTGAAATCCGTCACCTCAAGACCCTGCACGCCTTGCGCGAAGCCGACAGCCTGGTGGATGCGGCCGATCGCCTGCACCTGACCCAGTCGGCCCTGTCTCATCAGTTCAAGGAGCTGGAAGAGCGCATGGGCATGCCGTTGTTCGTGCGCAAGACCAAACCGGTGCGCTTCACCAGCGCCGGTTTGCGCCTGCTGCAATTGGCCGACGCCACCTTGCCATTGCTGCGCGCCGCCGAACGCGACATCAGTCGCCTGGCCGGGGGTACCGCCGGGCGCCTGCACATGGCCATCGAATGCCACAGTTGCTTCCAGTGGCTGATGCCGACCATCGACCAGTTCCGCGATGCCTGGCCGGAAGTCGAGCTGGACCTGGCCTCGGGTTTTTCCTTCGCCCCGCTGCCGGCCCTGGCCCGTGGCGACCTGGACCTGGTGGTGACCTCCGACCCGCTGGACCTGGCCGGGATCACCTATGTGCCGCTGTTCACTTATGAAGCGATGCTGGCGGTGGCCAACCAGCACCGCCTGGCCGGCAAGGCCTATATCGTCCCCGAAGACTTGCTCCCGGAAACCCTGATCACCTACCCGGTGGAACGGGACCGGCTGGACATCTTCACCCGCTTCCTAGAACCCGCCGACATCGAACCGGCCCAGGTCCGCACCTCGGAACTGACGGTGATGATGATGCAGCTGGTGGCCAGCGGTCGTGGCGTGTGCGGCATGCCCCATTGGGCGCTGCACGAATACAGCTCGCGGGGTTATGTGAAAGGCAAGCGGCTGGGTGAGAAAGGTTTGTTCGCCACGCTGTATGCGGCGATCCGCGCCGACATGCTCGATGCACCGTACATGCGCGACTTCTTGCTGACGGCCAAGGACACGTCGTTTTCTACATTGGATGGTGTGAGTGCGGTTCGATAGCGGTCGTGTGATCAACACCAAACAATTGTGGGAGCGAGCCTGCTCGCGATAGCGGTCTGTCTGCTGATGAAAGTGTGACTGACCAATCGCCATCGCGAGCAGGCTCGCTCCCACAGGGGATCTGCGGCGACTTCAGAGTTCGCGCCACATGTGGATCTTGTCGAAGTAGTCCTCCCCCACCCGCACGGCCATCGGTTCCAGGCCGAACTGGACGAAACCGCAGCGCCGGTAGAGGTTGAACGCGGCATCGTTGCCGGCGGTGACGGTCAACTGGATCAGGCGCAAACCTCCATGGTGCTGCGCCTCGGTCAGTGCCGCCTGAACCAGTTGATAGCCGAGCCCGCGCAGGCGAACCGTTGGCGAGACGTACATGCCAAACAGCGTCACCTTGTGCCGGGCCTTTTCCCGAGGCTCGAACGCGAGGCCGACAATGCCGGCCAACCGGCCGTCCTCGAACGCCCCAAGCACCACGTCCAGCTTGCTCGTCAGGCGCGACTCCCACCAGCCCAGCGGCATCGCCGCCCGCTCGCGCACACTCGAGGTAAAGGCCTGCGGGTGCAGATCGTAGGCTTCGAGCATCAGCGCCCGATAGTCCAGGGCATGGCTGGCATCCAGTCGCTCGATCCACATGCTCACGCCATCCGTTTTTGCTCAAGCATCAGCCGCAGCGCCAGTGCCGACAATACGAAACCCATGAAATAGCGCTGCATCGCCAGCCAGGTGGGATTGTTGACGAACCACGAGGCGATACCCGCGGCAAACATGGCGATCAGCAGGTTGACGCAGAAACTGACGCTGATCTGGGTCAGGCCGAGGATGATGCTCTGGCTGAACACCGAACCGTGCTCCGGCGTGATGAACTGCGGAAACACCGACAGATAGAACACCGCGATTTTCGGGTTCAGGGCACTGGTCAGAAAGCCCATGGTAATCAGCTTGCGCGACGAATCCGGGGGCAACTGCTGGGCCTCGAACGGCGAGCGCGCACCGGGTTTGACCGCCTGCCAGGCCAGCCACAACAGGTACAGCGCACCGGCCCACTTCAACACCTCATAGGCCATCGGCACCGCCAGGAACACGGCGGTCAAACCGGCGGCCGCAGCAAACAGGTGCACGAAAAAACCCGCGACCACGCCGAACAAGGAGATCACCCCGGCCTTGCGCCCCTGGCAGATCGAACGGGAGATCAGGTAGATCATGTTCGGCCCCGGCGTCAGTACCATCAACAACGCGGCAGCAGCAAAAATCAGCAGGTCTTGAAGCGGGATCATGGGCGAGGTCCTTTGCGTGATGATCAGGCGATCGCGGTCAGCGATGCTCGATAAAACGGCAGGATCAGGTCCCGTGTCAATGGCGCCAGAACGATACCACCCTCGGTGGCCGGGTCGATCCAGATCACCTCTTCGATCTCCGCCGCCGGAGTGACATCCGAATCAATGTTCAGTTGAAAGAGCTCGGCGTGTACGACAAAACCCGGCTCGTTGGCCGCCGGTGCCGAGAAGGGACCGAGGTAAACGGCCTGCGCCGGGTCGATGTCCAGACCCAGTTCTTCCTCCAGCTCCCGGGCCAGCGCATGAACCGGCAGCTCGTGAGGCTCGATCTTGCCGCCCGGCTGCATGAACGCCGTGGTACCGCGTTTGCGCACCAGCAACGTGCGGCCGTCAGGACCAATCAGCAGGGCTGCGGCGATGCGGATGGTCCGGGAGGCAGCTATGGAAAACGTCGTCATAAACAGAAGGCCTTTGACTCAAAAGCGGCAAGGATCACATGTCCGCCAGCTGAGATCAAAAGCCTCGTGTAGGAGCTGCCGCAGGCTGCGATCTTTTGATTTTCAGCCCTTGGGAATCAGCAGCTCGCGCAATCCAGATGCATGCTCAACCACCTCCCCAGGCAACTTCAGCCGCTGATCATCCAGGTACCGATAATCCTGACGCGCCGCCGTCAACCGCTTCAGGTCCAGCTCAACGACAAACTGCCCTTCCTCGCGCCCGGCCTCGAACAGCAGCGTGCCCAGCGGATCAACCAGCGCACTGCCGCCGGCAAACAACAAACCGCCATCCCCCTCTTCCACCCGGTTGACCATCAGCGCAAACGCCTGGTTTTCCTGGGCGCGGGCCATGATGGCGGTGCGGTGGGTCGGGCCATAGGGGTCCATGTTGCCGTTGGTGACGATCAACAGCTCGGCGCCCAGTTGCGCCAGGGCGCGGGCGCTTTCGGGGAATTCGATGTCGTAGCAAATCAGTAGGCCCACGCGCACGCCGTTCCACAGGCAAGTGGCGTAGCGATCACCCGCCTCGTACACACCGCGATCCGAGGCCCACAGGTGGGTCTTGCGGTACTTCAGCGCGATGCCTTCAGGGGTGATCAACAGCGTGGTGTTGTAGAAGCGACCGTCGTCGTTCTCGGCCATGCCGATGGCCACGGCGATATTGCGCTCGCGGACGGCGGCGATTACCGCGCTGACGGACGGACCATCCAGCGGTTCGGCGACATCGGCCACGGACTCCGCCGAAGGGAAGCCCATCAAATGGCCTTCAGGGAACATGATCAGCTGCGTGTCGGCTGCGCACGCGGCGATGGCCGCCAGGGTGCGTTCGAGGTTGTAGGCCGTGTCGTTGTCACGGCCTGCCAATTGGGCGAGTTCGACCTTCATGGGTATTCCTTGTTATGGGCCGGGCGGCAGAAAGATTGCCCGGTCGGTGTCTGTGCGCCAGTATGCGCAGCAAGCAACCGGGCGGGGAATCACGCCGCTGGGGTAACACGATAGGGGTAGATGCATGACACTCTCGTTGGACGACATCGCCTGGCACCGCTCGGTGGGGCAGCTGATCGACGCCCTGGACAAGCCCAATTTCTGGACCCAGCTTGTCCGGTTGTTGGATCAGTACGTGTCCTTCGACAGCTGGGTGGCCCTGCTTTTCAGCGCCGATCAGCGTCCACAGGTGTTCGCCGAATGCCCGGGCGAGGACGGCAGCCCCGACCAGTTGTTCCAGGATTACCTGCGTGGCCTCTACCTGCTCGACCCCTTCTACATCGCCTGCCGCGAGCAGTCGCGCAGCGGGCTGTATCGTCTGTCGGAAGTGGCCCCGGAACACTTCGAGCTGACCGAGTATTACCAGCGCTACTTTCGTCTGAATGTGGTGGCCGACGAAATCCAGTTCAATTGTCAGCTCGAAGGCGACCGCACGCTGTGCCTGTCCCTGGGCAGCACTCAGCGCTTCAGCGGCCAGCAGATCGCCTTGTTGTCGTTGATCCAGCCATGGGTGCTCGGCCTGTTACGCCAGCGTCTACCCTATGAAATCAACGAAGCGGTGGCCCTCGCTCCCGCACCGCCGCAAGCCGACTGGCGGGTGCAACTGGA
Source organism: Pseudomonas laurylsulfatiphila (assembly GCF_002934665.1). Taxonomy (GTDB): domain Bacteria; phylum Pseudomonadota; class Gammaproteobacteria; order Pseudomonadales; family Pseudomonadaceae; genus Aquipseudomonas; species Aquipseudomonas laurylsulfatiphila. Next base: position 424,301 of record NZ_NIRS01000006.1, read on the forward strand.
GGCCTCGGTGCAGCAGCTCAAGGGCGCGCAATTGACGGCCCGGGAGCTGGATGTCGGGCGCTTGATGCTCAGCGGTTGCTCCAGTAAAGAAATCGCCCGTAAGCTGGAAATCTCCGTCGAAACCGTGAAAGTCCACAAGAAACACATGTACAGCAAGTTGGGGATCAAGTCCCAGTCCGAGCTGTTTTCGATTTTTCTCCAGGCACAAAATGCCTGAAAAGATCGCAGCCTTCGGCAGCTCCTACATGGATCGCATTCCCCTGTAGGAGCTGCCGAAGGCTGCGATCTTTAAAACCCAAGGAAACCGTATGAGCCTGTCACTCCTGAGCCGCTACGCCTTCTTTGCCGTCTGCGTGATCTTCACCCTCGCCAGCCTGCCCTTTCTTGACTATGACTGGCTCTGGCCGATCACCGCCGTCACCGGCGTCCTCAGCCTGATCGGCCTGTTCGATCTGCTGCAAAGCCCGCACGCGGTGCGGCGCAATTATCCGATCCTCGGCAATATCCGCTACCTGGTCGAAGGCATCCGCCCGGAAATCCGCCAGTACCTGCTCGAATCCGACAGCGACGCCCTCCCCTTCTCCCGGGCCCAGCGCTCGCTGGTTTATTCCCGGGCCAAGAACGAAACCGCCGACAAACCCTTCGGCACCCTGATCGACGTGTATCAGTCGGGTTTCGAGTTCATCGGCCACTCCATGCGCCCGGCACCGTTGAGCGACCCGAGCAGTTTCCGCGTCACCGTCGGCGGCCCGCAGTGCACCCAGCCGTATTCGGCGTCGGTGTTCAATATCTCGGCCATGAGTTTCGGTTCCCTCAGCGCCAACGCCATCCGCGCGTTGAATCAGGGCGCCAAGCTCGGCAATTTCGCCCATGACACCGGCGAAGGCAGTATCAGCCCCTATCATCGGGAACACGGCGGTGACCTGACCTGGGAACTGGGCAGCGGTTACTTCGGCTGCCGCACCAGCGACGGTCGCTTCGACCCGGAACGCTTCGCCGCGCAAGCCCGCACGCCACAGGTGCGGATGATCGAAATCAAGATGAGCCAGGGCGCCAAGCCCGGCCACGGCGGCATCCTGCCCAAGCACAAGGTCACCAAGGAAATCGCCGAAACCCGCGGCATCCTGATGGGCGAGGACTGCGTGTCACCCTCGCGCCACACGGCGTTTTCGACGCCGATCGAACTGATGCATTTCATCGCACAACTGCGTGAGTTGTCCGGCGGTAAACCGGTGGGCTTCAAGTTCTGCCTCGGCCATCCATGGGAGTTCATGGGCATCGCCAAGGCCATGCTGGAGACGGGCATCCTCCCGGACTTCATCGTGGTCGATGGCAAGGAAGGCGGCACCGGCGCCGCGCCCGTGGAGTTCACCGACCACATCGGCGTGCCGATGCGCGAGGGCCTGCTGTTCGTGCACAACACCCTGGTGGGCCTGAACCTGCGGGACAAAATCAAACTCGGCGCCAGCGGCAAGATCGTCAGCGCCTTCGACATCGCCAGCGTGCTGGCCATCGGTGCCGATTGGGCCAACTCGGCGCGCGGCTTCATGTTCGCCATCGGTTGCATCCAGTCACAGAGCTGCCACACCAACAAATGCCCAACCGGCGTCGCCACCCAGGATACCCTGCGCCAGCGCGCGCTGGTGGTGCCGGACAAGGCCCAGCGTGTGTTCAACTTCCACCGCAACACCCTCAAGGCCCTGGCGGAAATGCTCGCCGCCGCCGGCCTCGAGCATCCGTCGCAGTTGTCGGCCAAGCATCTGGTGCGACGCATGTCGGCGACCGAGATCAAGCTGTTCTCGCAGCTGCACGTGTTCCTCAAGCCGGGGGAATTGCTGACCGGCGAAGTGAACGGCGAGTTCTACTCGCGGATGTGGCAGATGGCCCGGGCCGACAGCTTCGAGCCCAACGATGTAGCCGCCGCCTGACCCACCCTGTAGGAGCTGCCGCAGGCTGCGATCTTTTGATCTTCGCCCGTCACCAACGCAACGTTTTGCTCGGGGCCGGCTCCTTCATCACGATAAAACCGTAATCACCAATCAGGTAAATCCGGTAGAACTGGCTGTCCACCAGCGCCGGATAGCCCTGATAGCCAACCCGCGTCGCGTTACGTCGCTCGCGCTCCGCCACCACATTGGTGATGCCCGCTTTCGGCAAGTTCTCGGCCAGCATGTAAAAGTCGATGTTGAGCAGGTAGTGCAGCACCGGCATCTGCTTGAACGAGCCTGCCGCTGCCACCAACCAATAGTCGGAGTAGGTCACCGTGAGGTAAATCCGCCTGGCCTCGCGCAGCGACTGATGGCTGGCGATGTCGTACGCAAGGCTGGCCAGCGCCGTGGACGCGAAGGTTTTCTGCACCGTCAGCACCCGGCCATAGGCGAACGACAAAGACAGCATGGCCAGCAGCGGAATGATCAACAACAGTGGCAGTCGCTCATGAATCGACGCCAGCGCCAGATGGCTCAAATAGCACAGCAACACCAGCAGCACGGCGAAGCCCATCAAGGTGCGGGCGCCCTCGTTGAAGTCGCGGAAAAACAGCGCGACACCGGACACCAATAGCGTCACCACCGGCAATGTCAGCAAGCACATCACGCCGATCAAGACCTTCTTCGGCCCGTCGTCCTGACGCGCCGCCACGTTCAGACCCAGCCGCACCGCCCCGGCTATCGCCAACAACAGCAACCCGCCGAACACCCAGAGCCATCCGCCATTGAACAGCAGCACGACTTTCTCCAGGACCCGGGCAATGTTGATCTGGATCTGCAATAAAGGATGCGCCGTCCAATCGAGCAGCAACGTGCGATTGGAGTCCATGAACGGATAAGCGCTGACGCTGTAGATCAACCCGCCGAGGACGACCTGGGCGGCTTTCCAGCCCAGCAGGTCGCGCCATGGCACCGGGGCGGCTTTATCGTTGGCAGCCCTGAGCAATTCCAGGCAACACAGGCCCAAGAACACATTCAGGCTGATCTGATACAACCCCAGCGCCAGTGCAATCAGAAACGAGGGCACCAGCCATTGCACGCTGCGCCACGGGTGACGAAAGGTGATCGCGTAGATCACCGCCACCAGGCTCAGGGCCGTGGCGGGACCGTCGTATTGATAGGACAGGTTCTGCAGGAAGAACGGGTTGTACCAGAGCGGCAACAGCACCAGGCAGCAAGCGACGGTCGGCTGGCGAAAATAATGGAAGGTCAGGCTGGTCAGCGCGGCCGCCATGGCCAGCGTGGCGATCAACAGGGGCAAGGGAAAGATGTTCGGCGCGGCATGGCTGAAGGTCAGCACGTTGTAGAACAGTTGGGCGAAGAGTCGGCCCTGTTCGGACCAGGCCATGCCCGCCGCCAGCGAGCGCCAGTTGTCGTCGATGTAGGGATAGTCCGCGAGGATCAACGGCAGGACATACACCAGGGTGGCGAGCAGAAAAAACCGCCAGACCTGATGCCGGCTGAGCTCGCGAACGAAAAAGTCGCTGAACCGGCCCATGCTAGTGCCCGCCCCGGTCTTTGCCGCCGACGATGTCCTTGATCACATAACGCGGCCGGTGCTTGGCCTCGATATAGATGCGACCGATGTACTCGCCGAGGATGCCGATGCCGATCAGTTGAACGCCGCCGAGAAACAGGATCGCGGTCATCAGCGACGGATACCCGGGGACGTTGTTGCCGAAGAAAATCTTGTCCAGCACCATGTACACCGCGTAAAGCACCGCGAAAACCGACACCGCGCCACCAACGTAAGTCCACAAGCGCAGCGGCACGGTGCTGAACGAGGTCACGCCTTCCAGGGCCAGGTTCCACAGCTTCCAGCCATTGAACTTGCTGCTCCCCGCCACCCGCCCGGCCCGCTCGTACTCCACCACCACGGTGTTGAACCCGGCCCACGACAACACGCCTTTCATGAACAACTGATGCTCGGGCAGGGAACGGATCACGTCGACCACCTTGCGATCCATCAGCCGGAAGTCCCCGACGTTTTCCTCGATCCGGGTGTAGGCGATGCGATTGAGCACGTGGTAGAAAATCGACGCGCTGTGACGCCTGAGGTAGCCGTCGACGTCCCGATTGCGGCGTTTGGCGAGCACCACATCGGCGCCCTTCTGCCATTGCTCGACCAACAGCGGGATGACGCTGATCGGGTCCTGCAGGTCGACATCCATGGGAATCACGGCATCGCCGCTGGCGTGCTCCAGGCCGGCAAACAGGGCCGGTTCCTTGCCGAAGTTGCGCGAGAAATTGATCAACAGCACCTGCTCATCCGCCTCGGCCAGTGCCGTAGCCTGTTCGGCTGTGCGGTCGGAGCTGCCGTCGTTGATGAAGACGATTTCGACCTCGGCGTCGCCCAGCTTCAACTCGTGGCGCACCGCCTGGTAAAACAGGTTGATCGACTGCTCCTCGTTGAACACCGGGACGATGAGCGAGATTTTCATTGATCACGCTCGCGAAACACCACGTATTTGGCATATAGGAAGCCAAACACCAGGCTCAACGCGGAAAACAGCACGACGGTGAGCAAGCCATGCAGGCGCCACACATCACCCAGGTGACCGACGCCCAGGCTCAGTGTCCCCATGCCCAGAAGAAACAGCAGATAACCGGCGATCGAGGCACTGGCGGCAAAGGTAAATTGCGCGTTCATGTAGAAGGAAAACGACGCAGCCACGCAGAAGGCGCTCAGGTTGCTGATCGCCTGACTGAGGCCGGCCGCCACGCTCAACAGGAAAAAGATCTGCCAGTGAATCAGGGTGTTGGCGACCCCGATCACCGTGTAACTGGACAGCCCTTTCCACAACAGTCTCATGTGAGGCTCCCGCTTGAAGAACGTTGCACTTATGAGTATTTGAGCCTGTTTGCTGTCAGAAATCGCAGATTGACCGACCTTTCAGACCAGCGGTTGAGCCTTGGAGCAACGCCCGAGACATCCGGTAATATCCCGGTTTTGCAATTCACTGCGAATCACGCCACCCTGCGCGCCGCCGACTTGGCGCGCGGCCCTTTGCGCCCGCAGCCAATCCCATTTTCACTCGCTGATACGAGCCTGCTGTCATGACGTTAGCGCGCGATCACCGGATCGACTTTTTTCGTGGCCTGGCACTGATCTTCATCTTTTGGGATCACGTGCCCCACAACCCTTTGGGACAAATCACCCTGCGTAACTTCGGTTTCAGCGATGCGGCCGAGGTTTTCGTGTTTCTGGCCGGTTATGCGGCGGTGCTGGCGTACGGCAAAGTCCTGGCGCGCGAAGGCTTTCTGATCGCCTGCGTGAAAATCCTGCGCCGGGCGTGGGTGCTCTACGTGGTGCATATATTCCTGTTGGCGATGCTGATGGGCATCGTGTTTTTCGCCAACAGCCACGTGGAAACACGGGATCTGGTGGAGGAAATGGGCATGCACCACTTCATCAGCAATCCTCAGCAGGCCCTGATCGATGAACTGCTGTTGCGCTTCAAGCCGAACCTGATGGACCCGTTGCCGCTGTACATCGTGCTGCTGGCAGGCTTGCCCCTGGTGCTGCCGATACTGGTGCGCAAGGCCTGGGTGGTGGTCGCGATGTCAATGGCGCTGTACCTGATGGTGCCACTGGCGGGATGGAACCTGGCGGCCATCAAGGATGGCGTGTGGTATTTCAACCCAGTCGCCTGGCAGTTGCTGTTCGTGCTTGGCGGCGCCGCTGCGATTCACAGCCAGCGCCCGCGCCTGCCCGAAACCCGCCCATTAGTACGCCAGCCCTTGTTTGTGAGTGCGGCGCTGTATGTCGTGGTCGCCGGTATGTTGACCGTCCTGTGGCGTTGGCCGGACCTGCACGATGCCGTGGTACCGATGAGCCTGCAAAACGTCTTCTACCCCATCAGCAAGACCAACCTGTCCCCCGTGCGCCTGCTGCACTTCCTCGCACTGGCCTACGTTACGGCGAAACTGATTCCCGACAGCGGATGGACGCAAAACTGGCTGGCACAGCAAAGCTGCCGCATGGGCCGTTTCTCGCTGGAGATTTTCTGCCTGGGCGTGCTGCTGGCGCCCCTGGCGGACATGGTCAATGCCCTGACCGACGATGCGTTTGCCATGCAGATTTTCACGGCGCTGGTGGGTGCCGGGTTGATGGCGCTGCTGGCAACCTGGCTTGAGTTCAACAAGCGTTTGAACCAGACAATCAACAGATCGCAGCCTGCGGCAGCTCCTACAGAAGCAGACCGCGCGCTCCTGTAGGAGCTGCCGCAGGCTGCGATCTTTTGATCTTCAAAACCCAAAAGCCCCGATCATATCGACCGGGGCTTTTGTCTTTCAGGCATTACAACTTACGAAACCGAACGCACCGCCCCCTGCGACACATTGGTCGGTTGCAGCTTGAACACGTAGAACAACACCGTCAGCAGCACCAAAAACGCAGGCCCCACATACAACGCCACGCGGGTGTCCGGGAAGTACGCCATCAGGCCGACCACCAGCACCAGGAACGCCAGCGCCAGGTACGAACTGACCGGGTACAGCCACATGCGATATTTCAGGCCGGCCGCTTCGCTGGCGCTCAGGCCTTTGCGGAACTTGAGCTGGGCCAGCAGGATCATCACCCAGGTCCAGATCGCGCCGAAGGTGGCAATGGCCGTCACCCAGACAAACACCTTTTCCGGCACCAGATAGTTCAGCAGTACGCCCAACAGCAACGCGCCAATCGACAGCAGCAATGCACGACGCGGCACGCCGTTGCTCGAGGTCTTGGCAAAGCCGGCCGGGGCCTGGCCGTTCTGCGCCAGGCTGTAGAGCATGCGCCCGGTACTGAAGATGCCACCGTTGCAGGACGACAACGCTGCCGTGATCACCACGAAGTTGATGATACCCGCCGCAGTCTTGATGCCCAGACGCTCGAACGTCATCACGAACGGACTGCCCTGGGTGCCGATTTCATTCCACGGATAGATCGACAGGATCACGAACAACGCGCCAACGTAGAACAGCAGAATCCGCCAGAACACCGAGCCGATCGCGTTCGGAATGGTCTTCTGCGGGTTCTTCGCCTCACCGGCTGTCAGGCCGATCATCTCCACACCCAGGTAGGCGAACATCACCATTTGCAGGGACATCAACACGCCTTGCACGCCGTTGGGCATGAAGCCGCCGTGGGTCCACAGGTTGGAAATCCCCAGGGCCACGCCGTCGTTGCCGAAACCGAAGGCGATAATGCCGATACCACCGAACACCATCGCAATGATGGTGACGATCTTGATCAAGGCAAACCAGAACTCGAACTCACCGAAAGCCTTGACCGCGATCAGGTTGATCGAGCCCATGCTGATCAACGCAGCGAGCGCCCAGATCCAGCGCGGTACATCGGGAAACCAGATGCCCATGTACACCGCCACGGCGGTGATTTCCGCGACGCAGGTCACCAGCCACAGGAACCAGTAATTCCAGCCGGTCAGGAAGCCCGCCAACGGACCCAGGTAGTCTTGGGCGTAACGGCTGAACGAGCCGGCAACCGGGTTGTGCACGGCCATCTCGCCGAGGGCGCGCATGATCACCAGGATCGCCAGACCGCCGATGATGTAGGACAGCATGATGGCCGGGCCGGCCATTTCGATGGCCTTGGCCGAGCCCAGGAACAGGCCGACGCCGATACAGGCACCGAGTGCCATCAGGCGAATATGCCGCTCGCCGAGTTCACGTTTGAGCGGACCACCCTGAGCGGTCTCGCCTTGGGGCAGGTGATTGCCTACGGGCATGGGGAACAACCTCGTCTTGTTATTGGATATGACCACCGAGTGGCGAAGCGCAGGCCGATAAGCCATCGCTTCCCGAACCGGCCCTGCCTCGTGGGCAACGCCGTCCTGTAGGAAAAACCCGCAAGATCAGTGGGAAAAGCGGCGCCGAGTATTGCACAACAATGGTGCATCGTCATGCCCCTGCCAAAGCCTGGAAAGCTCTAACTCAGGTGTTTCAGACAGCTACCTACTGTGGCGAGGGAGCTTGCTCCCGCTCGGCTGCGCAGCAGGCGCAAAACCTGTAACTGCAGTTGCAGGGTGTGGGGCCGCTTCGCAGCCCAGCGGGAGCAAGCTCCCTCGCCACAACAGCGCTACCTGGATCCGAATTCCACAATGAGTTGGGAAATTTCACTCAGCCAATACAGGTTCAAGCAGGAAAACGAGGAGCTAGCGTACTTGGACAAAAGTTAAAGGACGCAACGGAATGCACCCACATCCAAACTCTCATCGACTGCGTTACGGACGGTACTCAGAACCAGGACGGGGCTATCTGATAACCGCAGTCGTGCATCAGCGCCGCCGAATATTCGCAAACTGGCAGGTTGGACGCCTTTTGGTTGAAGAACTCAGGCGAGCCGATGATCAAAAATAGGTCAATTCAATGGCTTGGGTCATCATGCCGGACCACTTCCACTGGTTAATCCAGCTTGAGCAGCAAACGCTGGCGCAACTCATGCAAGCCATCAAATCCCGGAGCACCCTCACCATCAACCGGGCATTGAACGAAAGCGGAGCCTTCTGGCAAACCGGCTACCACGACCGGGCCATTCGCGATGGAGAGGACCTTCTACCGTTCGCTCGCTACATTGTTGCTAATCCACTCAGGGCGGGGCTTGTGGATAAAATTGGCGACTACCCGCTCTGGGATGCGTGCTGGCTCTGAATAAAGCTCCCGATGTTTGCTCCTCTTTGTGGCGAGGGAGCTTGAAGGATCGCCGCACCGTCCCGCTCGACTGCGCAGCAGTCGTAAAACCAGAGAACCAGATCAACCGGACGAATCGCATTTATCAGGCTGGGGGCCGCTTCGCAGCCCAGCGGGAGCAAGCTCCCTCGCCACAGGAAACGGCAATAACCCGACATTTTGCCCTGCACATTTTTTTCACCCTCGCCAACCACCGTCTAAGCTTGAGTCAAGTCCGATCAATCTGCGTGAATGGATCAGTCGACTATGGGCGCATTGTGGCAAACCGATTCGAGTAAAACCGTGGTTCCGACTGAGAGTGTGGATGAAGCGCCTATACCTGAAAAACCCCGTCGTTCCAGGCACGGATGGGGAGCGTTCTGGCTATTGCTGTTGATTATCGCGATTGTCGTGGGGCTGGCCGCCATGAGGGAGATGCGCACCTCGAGGTTCCAGGCCCGGGAAGTCAGCAAATACGCCGCGTCACTGAACTATGAGCTCAAACCCGGCCCCAGCGATGCGATTCGCTATCCGGGCGACGGCCCGTTCGATCGGCGCCTGGGCTACAGCTCGCTGGATGAGTTCCTGCCACGCCTGATCAAGCGCAATTTCGTCGTTGAGGCGCAAACCCGCTTTTCTCCGGAACTGTTGAAGTACACCGACAAAGGCCTGTTCGTGCCTTATGCCGAGAAAATCCAGGCCGGGTTGTCGATCACCGATTGCCGCGCAGCGCCGCTGTACCAGTACAACTACCCGCAACAGCTTTACTCAACCTTTGCCTCGATCCCGCCGGTGGTGGTCAACAGCCTGCTGTTCATCGAGAACCGCTTCCTGCTCGACCCCAGGCAGCCGCTCGCCAACCCGGCGGTGGACTGGCCGCGGTTCGGCATGGCGGCGTGGTCCCAGTTGGCCAAGATGTTGCACGTGCCCGGCCAGTCCGCCGGTGGCAGTACCCTGGCCACGCAACTGGAGAAGTACCGGCATTCCCCCGATGGCTTGACGGTCAATGGCGCGGAAAAAATTCGCCAGATGATTTCAGCCACCGTACGCGCCTATCAGGCCGGGCCACAAACCCTGGAAGCGCGGCAGAACGTGGTTCGCGACTACCTCAACAGCGTGCCGTTGTCGGCCGTACCGGGCCACGGTGAAGTGCATGGCATGGCTGAGGGTTTGCGTGTGTGGTACGGCTCCGATTTCGATAGCGCCAACAAGGTACTGAACAGCACCGCGACGGATCCAAAGACCATGGCGGAAAAAGGCCTGGCCTTGCGTGAAGTGCTGTCGTTGATGATTGCGCAGCGCCGCCCGTCGCATTACCTGACCAAGGGCCATGATGAACTGGCCGACCTCACCGACAGCCATATTCGCCTGCTGGCGCAAAACCATGTGATCGACGCCGAGTTCGCCGCCGCCGCCCTGGCCAGCAAAGTGACCTACCGCGACTGGGCCACCCAGCCGACCATGCAACCGATCGAAACCAACAAGGGCATCAGCGTGGCGCGCAGCCGTCTGGCCGGCATGCTCAATCGTCCCCTGTATGACCTCGACCGCCTTGACCTCTCCGCCACCAGCACCCTGCAAGGCGAGTTGCAATCGGAGGCCACCGAGTACCTGAAAAAACTCGCCGACCCTGAGTTTGCCACGCAAATCGGCCTGATCGGCGAACGTCTGCTGACCACCACCAGCACCACCCAGGTGCGCTACAGCTTCACCTTGTTCGAACTGACGCCGGACGGCTCGCGGGTTAGGGTGCAGACCGACAGCACCGACCAGCCCTTCGACATCAACGAAGGCAGCAAACTGGAACTGGGTTCCACCGCGAAAATGCGCGTGCTGACCACCTACCTGCAAATCATCGCCGAACTGCACGACAAATACGCTGGCATGGCCGTGCCGGAACTGAAGAAAGTCGAGGTGCCGGATCAGGACCGCCTGAGCCGTTGGGCGGTTGATTACCTGGTCGAAAACAAGGACCGCGACCTGCAAAAAATGCTCGGCGCCGCCCTGGACCGCAAATACTCCGCCAGCCCCGGCGAGGCATTTTTCACCGGCGGCGGCCTGCATGTGTTCCACAACTTCCGCAAGGAAGACAACGGCCGGATACCGACCCTGCGCGACGCCCTTCGCGAGTCGATCAACCTGCCGTTCATTCGCCTGATGCGTGACCTGGTGCGCTACACCACCTACTCCGGCCCCAACAGCAGTGCCGAACTGCTCAAGGACGACCGCGACCCGCGGCGCCAGGAATACCTGGCTGAGTTCGCCGACCGCGAAGGCACTTCTTTCCTGCTCAAGTTCTGGAAGAAGTACAGGAACAAGGACACCCAGGAACGGCTCGAAACCTTCCTGGACGGCATGCGCCCGACGCCGATCCGCATGGCCGCCGTCCATCGCTACCTGCTGCCACACGCCAGCCAGGAAAGCTTCAACGCCTTCGTGCGCTCGCACCTGACGGGTGCCAAGCTCACGGAAAAACTCACTGACGAACGTCTCGTGCGGCTCTACGAAGCCTACGGTCCCGGCGCCTACGACTTGCCGGACCAGGGCTTCATCGCCAAGGTTCACCCGCTGGACCTGTGGATGATGGGCTACTTGCTCAATCACCCTGACGCCAAGTGGGCCGACGCCGTCAAGGCCAGCCAGTTCGAGCGCCAGGAGGTCTACAGCTGGCTGTTCAAAAGCCGGCACAAGGGCGCCCGTGACAGTCGCATCCGCACCATGCTGGAGATCGAGGCATTCCTCGACATTCACCAGCGCTGGCAGAAAGTCGGTTATCCGTTCGACCACCTGGTGCCGTCGCTGGCCACCGCCATCGGCAGCTCCGGTGACCGCCCGGCAGCCCTGGCCGAATTGATCGGCACCATCCTCAACGATGGCGTGCGCATGCCGACCCTGCGTATCGACAGCCTGCATTTCGCCGCGCACACACCCTATGAAACCCAACTGATCAATGACCCCGACGTCGGAAAACGGGTGATGCCATCCGAAGTCGCCACGGCCATGCGCGAAGCCCTTTCGCAAGTGGTGGATGCCGGTACGGCCAAACGCGTGGCTGGCAGTTTCAAACTGCCGGATGGAACCCCGCTGGCCATGGGCGGCAAGACCGGCACCGGTGACAACCGCATCGAGGCCATCGGTTCGGGCGGACGGATCCTGAGTTCCAAATCACTCAACCGCACGGCCACGTTCGTGTTCTACATCGGCGATAACCATTTCGGCACGCTGACGGCGTTCGTGCCGGGCCGCTCGGCGGAGAACTTTACCTTCACCTCGGCGTTGCCGGTGCAGGTGCTCAAGGGCATGGCGCCGATCCTGACGCCGTACCTGCAACCGGGTACCCACACGATGTGCCAGCCAAAGGCGACAACCGAGGCAACTGCCCACCGCTAGGCATGGATCGGCAGATACGCCCGCGTGGCTGTAACTATGTATTTTTCACTCCTGATTTTTACCGGGTTCGGGGCGCAATCGACGTCGTTCCGAACCGGTTTTTGCGCTTTTTTTGGGACTGCCGCCTGCCTAGTCTGATCGCTCCATCCATGATCAAAGGACGATCAGGCAATGCCCCACACACATCGAATTTCAGACCCGGATCAAAGCATCCACTTCGACCTCGTCAGGAAGGCCATCCCCTCCTGGCTATCAGAGGCTTCAATCCCCCGTATCAACGCACTGAAAACTGACCGGGTAAGCATTCCCGACTGGCAGGCTGACGCCGCAAAAGCGTTACAGGAGCGGTTGAAACAGAGCATCAAGCTCGGCTGGAACGCGCAAAACGATGTCGATAGAGTGTTCAGCAAACTGCAGGATGTCTACGCCTTCGCCAAACCCTTGTTGCAACAGGCACTGAAAGAACGTTTCGGCGTTGAAGATGACGTCGAAGAAACCTGGTTGCGGCTGTATGCACCGGCAGAAACGTCATGGTGGGTGCATGACTTTTCCGGCGGAACCACCAGCCGCACCGTCTCGCTGCTGGATGCCGCCCTGCACAATTTTTCCCGTGACGAGGCGTTCACCCAAGCCTCCGAATTCATCACCCGCCCCGACGCCCGCGGGCATTTCAGCGTGGTACAGCTCAAGCACAAGCTGAGTATCGAGCAGTTCAAGTCGCTGTGCCGCGAGCTGGATATCGGCAGCCGTTACCAACAACACCTGAGAGATTTTCTGCTGCCGCATAACCGGGTGGCCAGCAACGTCCTGCGCCATAAAGTCACCCTCAGTCACAAGGCCGCGCTCAACATCGCGGCGAACATGGCGCTGATGAAAAACGACATCGGGCAGGATGCCTTTGACCTGGTGCAGGGACTGCTCGATGACCGCAAGAACCTGCGCTGGAGGGGCCGCTCCGTCGACTGCTACAACCTGTCGATGATGGACATTCACCTGACCGGCATCGTGCTGATCACCCCTGATGCCAACACCGCGACCGATACCGTGCCCGTGATCGCCTATGTTCCCCATGACCCGCAGCACCCGCTCAAGCAGTACCCGTCGTCGCTCGAGTTCATGGCCGAACTGACACGCCAACTGCGCGATGCCGACGCCCCCGGCAGCTACCAAAAATTCTTCAGCCAGTTCGTGCCCCATCAGCAGCGCGGGCATTTTTTTGCCGGGTTGAACAACCGACTGAGCAAGGTCAAATGGCAACCGGCGCCGGCCGGCTCGAACTTGCCGAGCTGGCGGGAAACGCCGGTGGATAACCCCAACCTGCAATTTCACCTGTCGAGCGTCAGGAACGATCGGGACACTGTTTTCAACGGCGACCTGTGGGGCTACTTCCACCGACAAAAAATCAACAAGGTACTCAACGACGCACGGGACATCGCGATTTCCACCGAGTACGCCGACCGCATGGCCCGCTGGGCCTGGTGGGACAACCTGGAAAAAATGCTCTCGGACATTCTCAATGCCGCGTTGCTGGTGGTGACGCCGCTGGTGCCCGGCATGGGCGAATTGATGCTGGCCTATACCGCGTATCAACTGACCGACGAAGTGGTCGAAGGCCTCGTCGATCTGGCCGAAGGCCGCGTCGCCGAGGCTGGCGAGCAAGCCATCGGCGTGCTGGAAAGCGTTGTGCAACTGGGTGCGTTCGCCGCGGGAGGCGCGATTGGCAACGTCGCAAGGGCGCAACTCTCGCCGTTTTTCGAAAGCTTGAAACCGGTGCAGTTGGCGAACGGTGAGACCCGTCTGTGGAACCCTGACCTCAGCCCCTATCAACGAACCGACGTGAATTTACCCACGGACGCCCGGCCTGATGGACAGGGTCTTCACCAGCATCAGGGCCGGCGCATCCTGCCCCTGAACGATCAACACTTCGAAGTGCTGGAAGATCCGGTCACCGGACAACAGCGCATCCGCCATCCGCAGCGTTTCGATGCCTACGCACCGACCCTGCGCCACAATGGTCACGGGGCCTGGGTCTGCGAAACGGAAAACCCGCGCGAGTGGGAAGGCTCGACATTGATGCGGCGCCTCGGCCACAGCGTCGATGGTTTCGACGATGAACAACTGGAACAGATTCGCCAGATCAGCGGTACCCATGAAGCCGCACTGCGGCGGATGCACATGGACAGCTCGGCACCACCGCCATTGCTGAGCGATACCCTGCAACGCCTGGGCTCACCCGTGCCTGCCAGCACCCCGCTACCCGCCGACAGCGTTGCGCTGTTCAGCGAATTCCCCGACCTGCCCGACACGGTGGCGCAAGGCATTCTCGCCAACGCCAGCGCCGCGGAACGCCAACAGATCGAGCAGAAAAAGCGCCTGCCGCTGCGCCTGAAAAGCCAAGCGCGGGAACTGCAATTCGAGACGCAATCGGTGCGCGCCGCCCACGGTCTGTACGATGACGCGTTGATCAACATCGACACGGAACGCCTGGTGCTGGGCACCTTGCGCATCAACAGCGACACCTTCGGTGAGCTGCGCATCGAGATCAGGGAAGGCACATTCGACGGTGAACTGCGCTGCAGCGCCGGGCCCGAGAGCGCAGCGCGGGTCCGGGTGTTGATTCATGATGACGCGGGAAAATATGAGGTGCGTGACGGGTCGAATCAGCCAATCCATGCAGCGCAGGGCTTTTTCGAAGCCTTGCTGCAGGCGACCCAGCACAATGGGCAAAACGCGCTGGGCTTCAAGCCTGGGGACACCGAACGCCTCAGGCAGTGGGCCATGGTCAAGATCGAGCCTCTCGGCGAACGTCGAACGATACTCGCCGCACCGCCCATCCGCGCCGTGCCCGAGCATCAGACACTGCTGCTGGTGCGAGGCGCATTTACCAGCCGGGCCGGTGAAACCCTGCACGAGCGAATCCTCGACCTGCACAAGGATTTCAGTGACCGCGAAGTCGACGCCTTCGCCAACGCCCTGATCGCCCAAGGCGAGCCGATGCAAGCCATCGAGCAGCGGGAAAACGATCTCGATGAACTGCGCGTGATCCTCAATCGTTGGGAATACCAGCAGGAACCCACCTGGGGACCGGGCAGCACGGCTTTTCGTGATGAAGGCGGCCAACATATCGCCGAGAGCCTGCTCAACAGCTTCAAGCGAAAGTACAGCGATATCGGGCGCCGTGCCGATCCGGACAGCTACTCGCTGGATCTCTCCACCGAGATGCTGCCCCTGAATCTGGAAACCTGGTGGTCAAAGCGCCCCCCGGAGCTGCAAAAATTCCTCGACAAAATCACCGTCCTGAAACTCGGCAATACGCGGTTTTCCAGCGAGGCGAACGGCTTGCTCAAAGCCTTCCCGAACCTTCGCGAACTCAGCGCCAGGCGTTGCGACCTGACCAGCCTTCCACACAGCATCGGTTCCCTGCACCGACTGGAACGACTGCAACTGAGCGATAACGCGATCGTGTTGGATGCCGGCGCCGTCAAACAACTCAAGGACCTGACCTACCTGGAAATCCTCAGGCTCGACGGTAATCCACTGGGGTTATCACCAGAAATCAGCCGCATGCCGAGGCTGAAAGTCGTGGCCCTGAACAAAACCGGACTGACCACATGGCCCGAGGGCACGCTGGCGAAAACCAGACCACGCGGTTTCTTGCTGGACCTGCGGGAAAACCCCCTCGACTTGATTCCCGAAGTTGTCCCCGGCTCGGCAAAAGCCTGGGTGATCTCGCGCACCCTGCTGGATGTCGCGGATCTGTCGGAGCTGAATCAGTTGCAATACCAGCAAATCCGACGCTCAGTGAATTTGCCGCCGACGCCCCTCGAGGCATCCACCAGTCTGATAAATGTGGTCATCCACGCCACCGACCCGAACAACTGGACCGATGTGCCCGGCTGGGGAGTGGAGCGGACGGCAAACTGGCTTGAATTGACCGACGACCCGCAGGCCCATCGGTTCCTGACCGTGGTGCACGAAACGAAAAACTCTGCCGATTATCTCGTCGGCGGTGAACCCCGCAGGCAACTGATGCAACGGGTGGTACGCATGCTTGATGCCGTCTCGTCTACATCGACACCGCACTGCGGGAAAAGCTCTACACCATGGCAATCGCCCCGGTCGATTGCGCCGATGCAGGGGCGCAGTTATTCAACAACATGGGCATACAGGTGCTCGCATCCGAGGCTTACTCCTACTCCACGGACCCCGCGGAGCTGGAACGCAAACTGGTCACCCTGGCCCAAGGCGCCGCGCGACTGGAGCACGTCAACGAGATCGCCCGCGCCGATGTCGCCAGTCGTGGCGGCAACCCGGACGACGTCGAGGTCTATCTGGCTTATCAGACCGGTCTGGCGGATCGCTTGCAGCTGCCCTGGCAATCCGAAGGCATGCTGTTCAGGCCGGTATCCGGTGTCAGCGACGCCATGATCGATCAGGCCTACGACACAGTTCTGGCGTTGAGCGAAGGTGATGGCCTGGTGAACAAGATGCTTGAGCAGGCATTCTGGGAAACCTGGCTGGGTGAAACTTACCCGATTCAAATCGAGGCGAACAAACGGGAGTATCTGAACAAATACGAGTTGCTGGAAACCCTGCGATCCACCCAGCGCGAATGGGTCGAATCCACGCAATTGACGGACGTGGAACGAGCGGCACTGCGCAACAGGCTTAAAGATCTGGCCAACAAGCTGCCGGTCGCCGAGACGGTTGTCTTCGCCGATGAACCGATAAGCGAAGCGAACTTCGACCGGTTCCTCGTCGATCTGGGGGACGGCGAAAAAGAACTGTCCAGGCGTTTGACGCGCGCGGCGTTGAGCAGGGCCGGGTTGTAATAGCGGCGGCATCGTGAGGCAAACCTGACGGCATTCATTGCGGTCAGGTTTGCCGCAACCACATCAGATATCCGAATCCCAGATCACCGTGACATTGCCGGAATAGCGGCTGGCCACGCCCGGTTGCAGCATGAACTCCATCTGGTTTTTTGCAATTTCGAAATGCAGAGTCCCTGGTGCCCGATCGACATAGAAACCAGGTTGAAACTGTTGCGAATTGGCTTGCCCGGTTCGCAGGCGCTGACGCCTGACCGGTTGCCCGGACAGGTCCGTCAGGCCATTGGGCAGACTGACGCTGACCTGAAGTTCGACTGATCGCCTGGAGACAGGATCATTCAACATGCATTCGTAGGGAAAGCCGCCGAACTGACATTCAATATGCATCTTGAAGCGCGATGACGCCGAGATATTGAAGGTCTGGTCGCGAAACAGGCTCACTGGCCGGCGGCCTGCCTGCAGCCAGCTCTGCCAGCCACCCACAGGTACCAGTTGGACCTTGTTGCCACCCGGCGGAATATCGACCTTGAGCGTGTGTTGAACGTCGAGGTTGAAGTTCATGGTCAGGGTTGAACTGCTCGGCAGCATGACGTCACCAAAATCGAAGTCGCCGTTCGGGCCAACCGTGTAAGTCAGTGCGCCGCGGTAATTCCCCGCAGACATGCCCAAAGGATTTGGGGTTACCAGTTCATAGGCAAAGTCGAGGTAGTCCAGGCGCAGCCAGGGAACATCGAACTTTGCCTGTTTTGCACATACATTTTGTTCCGGAGTCTTCCAGAAGAATCTGTAAGAGGTCGAATTAAACCAACCCACACCACTGTAAACACAGGGCGCCGGGCTATACACCCAGCTCGTTCCCCATAAAAGATTGTGCGCGACCCGATAGTCTTCGGCGCCCCCCACCAATTGCATGACGTCCTGCGTCACATACTGGGAGCCGATACCCACGATCCTGACCTTTACCGTTTCCGGTTCGCCGGTGGTTTCGTGCGCGACCGTCAGCTCTCGCCATTGCGCCGGTACTTTCAACATCGCCCCCTCTCGAGGCGAGGCATGGTTGGCGCGAATGGGAGCGCGTGAATCAAATTGAATCGGCACCTGCAAACTGAAGGTCTGGTGTTCTTCGCATTGCCCTGGGTAATTGGCGCAATAACCACTGAGCGGCGTGGTATTGAGGAACTTGTTCATATGCGGGCGCGCCGAATCCGGCTTGAACAATGCGGTGATATCCACCTGCTCGGCCTGCACCGGCGCCGCGATCATCCCCAGCACCCAAGCGCTCGACAACCAATGAGCAATCTTCATCTTTCCCCGACTCCAGTCATGCTGTTCGTTTTGGTGCAAACCCGACTTCAAGGCGCCGCCGCACTGAAGACCAGATTCACGTTGCCGTAGTAGCGGCCCGACTTGTACCCGCCCGCGGGCACCTTCGGCTGGATCTGCAGGGCAAAGCGCCCGCCCGCGACAGCCTGCTCGCGAGAGAGCACTTCAAGGGGTTGCGGGTCGTGGCTCAACGTCTTGCCGTTGAAGCTGACGAGCAGGTAGATGTTCTGCTCATCGCGGCCGTTGGACAGGTAGGGCTCGCTCTCGAGCCGCGCGTGGATGGCGCTGGTGTCGTGCTTGACGTCGAAGTTCTTGCGCATCCCCTCCAGCGACCGAGTGTGGATGTTCCACGGCAGAACTTGCTCGCGATGAATCCAGTCCGACTCGGCCGGTATCACGTAGAAACCCAAGGTCGGAATATCCACCGACACTTCGAATCGGTGCTCTTCTCGGGCGGCGAATACCGGGGAACTCATCAGTGCTGCGACGCCTGTCCACAGGGCGATGGCCGATAGCTTGATCATTTCAGGTACCTGTTACGTCAAAAAAAGCGGCGGGCAATGGCGGTCACTCGTGTGTGCCGGCGGTTATTGGCTGGCAACGCGCAAGGCCTTTTTCGATGCGCCCTCGACCAGGTTGAAGCGGTATTCACGTCCCGGCTTCTTGTCGAATGCGAACTCTTTGCCCGCACGTATGTGGTGCTTGGTGGTGGGCTCGCACTCGTTTTCCTGCTTGATCGAGCAGTTGCGGAACTCGTCGACGACCACCGACGTGTTGCCGTTATTGCGAATGCGATAAGTGCTGGCGCCGTTGTCGATCTGGCTGTCGTACCGGCTGTTGTTCGGCCTGACGAAGAACACCGTGCCGAACCCGGTCATGACGTTGACACCGGCCGAGAGGTTTTTTTTGTAGTTCTCGCGCTCGTCGCTGGACACCGCGAATTCGTCTTCCTTTTCCGGCACCACCGGGATGAAGCGCACGCGGAAATAGCGCTCGGTGTCGCGCTCGCCCATGAACAACAGCCGAGTGCCCTGCATGCCGTTGGCCGGAATGATCAGGCGTGCGGGGCTGGCCATCAGCCCGTCGCGCGATGCCGCGCCCGGGTCGCTTTTGACCGGCACTTCGCTAGGGGTGCCCTCGGCGTCGTAGACGATTTCCAGAATGTTGACCTTGACGAAGGCCGTGCTGTCGCCACTGTTGAACACGCGCTTGAGGTAGGTGCTTTTGTCGCCATCCAGATAGTCGTACACCGTTCCGACGTTGATTTGCGGCCCGGCTTGAAGGCCCAGGGAAAATCCGCTCAAACCGATCAATAAAAACACACGCTTCATAACTTTTAGTCCTTGGTCATTGAACACACTGCCGGTACGACTGATCGATGCGTTGGCCATCAGATTTCCGAGTCCCAGATCACAATGACAATGCCGGTATAGGTGCCGGCAACACCGGGCCTCAGCATGGATTCCATGTACGATTGCTCAACTTCGAAATGCAGGGTTCCCGGTGCCCGGTCCACATAGAAGCCGGGCTTGAACTGCTGCTCATTCCCCGCACCGGTCCTCAATCGCAGGCGTCTCACGGGTTGGCCTGAGAGGTCGGTTATGCCATCAGGCAGGCTTACGCTGATGTGTAAGACGACTCGACGACCGTTATCCGCACTGTTCTCCAGTCCGCATTCGCCACCTATTCCGGGCCCGCATTGCATCAGTATCTTGAATCGCGTCGAGGCCGATATATTGAAAGTCTGGTCACGGAACAGTCGCACCGGCCGGCGTCCAGCTTGCAGCCAGCTTTGCCATCCGCCTTGCGGCT
This sequence comes from Pseudomonas laurylsulfatiphila, assembly GCF_002934665.1. GTDB lineage: Bacteria > Pseudomonadota > Gammaproteobacteria > Pseudomonadales > Pseudomonadaceae > Aquipseudomonas > Aquipseudomonas laurylsulfatiphila. The sequence continues at coordinate 444,312 of NZ_NIRS01000006.1, forward strand.
CCAATCGGATTTTGTTACCACCTGGAGGGATATCGACCTTGAGCGTGTGCTGAACATCAAGGACAAAACTCAGCGTCAGATCGGAATCGTTGGGCACCATCACGTCGCCCATGTCAAAGTCCCCGCCCGGCCCGATGCGATAAGTCAGGTCGCCGGTGTAGAGCCCTGAAGACATACCAAGCGGATTGGGCGTACGCAGTTCATAGGCGAAATCCAGGTACTCGTAGTACATGGCCGGAATCTTGAAACTGGCGGTTTTTACGCAGGTACCCTGAATCGGGGTTTTCCAGAAAAACTGGTAAAAATCATCGGTGTACCAACCGACGCCGCTGTACTGGCACGGCGACGGGGGGTTCACCCAGCTGCCATACGGGCCGCCCCACAAGGCCCGGTGCCCTTCAAGCGTATTGGGTGCACCTGTAAGGTTGGTGACCTTGTCGTCGAGCACGTACCGCGATCCAAATCCGGCAATGCGCATCTCGACCTGTTCCGCCTCACCGGTTTCGGCATTCGTAACCGTCAATGCACGCCATTGCGCCGGCACGGTGAACATCGAACTGTTGCGCTGCGAGTCATGGGGTTGCATGGCCCTTACGGAATCGAACCGTATGGGCAGGCGGATGCTGAAGGTCGCGTTCTGTTCGCACTGATCGGGATAGTCCGCGCAGTAACCACTGACCGGGGTTTTGTTGATGAACGTATTACGTTGCGGGTTTGCCGGGTCAGGCCGGAACAACGCCCTGATCTCCTGATTGACCGCCTCGGCCGTGGGCGCCACAAACAGCGCCAGCAAGCACAGCCACTGCGGCATACACGTCTTGAAATTAACCATTCAACTGGCCTCCTGGCGAGTCAATGACGCATCCGCCAACGTATCCGGCGAGCAGCGCAGGTCGCCGATCATCAACACGTTGTTTTCACTGCGGTGCTTGTCCGTATCAAGCCGGAACTGGCACAGCAACTGGTCGGCGTAACGCACTTCCAGCGTCGGTGAGCCGGCGTGCATTTCCATCGAGAAGAAGCCATCGACTTCACTCACCCCACGACTGGCGTGATTGATCACGTGGTGGCCCTTGAGCGGCCGGCCTTGTGGGTCGACGAGACGTCCGAGCACGGTCAGGGTTTTCATCACCCGCACCTTGCGGTACTCCACGCCGCCCTTGTTCAGGTGATAGCGGGTGCGAGCCGGCTCGATGCTGGCCGCTGGCGCGTGATTGCCTTCGAAATCGAAGCTCACCGAGCTGTTCCTGTAGGCCGTCAGCGGTATGAAATTGCGCCCCGGACGCAATGCCGCGCTGCCGCCGCTGAGGTCGTCGGCGCGTAACGCGATGCCGTCGATATCAGACTCGACATCGACGATCATCCCGGCCCCTCGTCCTTGATGCTGACTGGTCAGGGCCATGCGCTGGCCACCGACGACCACGGTGCTGTCCAAGTTCAAGCCGCCGGTGAAGTTGTCGTTGAACGACGAGCGCTGGATAAAGCCGTCGCCGTTGATCGCGTCGGTGCGAAAGTTCGCCAGGCTCGACAGGCCGACGCCGTAGGTGTCGGTCAGCGCAGTCACCGAGACGCTCTGCAGGATGTGGTCTTGCAGGTCTTTGCGATAACCGAGCGAGGCGTTGGTGTCGCGGCTGCCATCACGGGCGGTGCGGCTGCCGATGCTGCCCGAAACCTGTTGACCCGGCCCGCCGAGCGCCACGCTGATGCTCAGGTCGACCCCGCGATTGCGCGCGTCGCCACTGCTGTAGCTGCCGGGACGATCGAACAATGACAACCGCCAGTTGGCGTCGCTGCCCAGCAGCATCGTGCGCTGCGTCCAGCCCAGGTCGACGCCGACGCCTTCAACGTTGCCGTCACTGTGGGAGACCCGCGCGTTAAGCGAGTTCTTGCGGCTGATGCGGTGGTTCAGCGCCAGCGATGAATTGCTGGTCTCGCCGGTGAACACATTGCGTTGGCGCACGCGGGTGCCGTCGGGCAGCGTGTCGAAGGTGTTGGTGGTGTCGAGCCAGCTGCGGTTGTGGCTCACCACCAGACTGCCGGAACCATAGTTGTAGAGCGCTTGCAGATCGGCACCGGTACCGTGGTCTTCAGTCTGGTACAGATTGGCATAGAGGCTGACGCTGTTGGCCAGGCTCCAGTCGATGGAACTGCCGTACTGCAGCGTGTTGCGCACCTGACGTGCCGAGAGCCCGAGGATTACCCGCGGATGCAGCAGGTAATTGATCGCGGCACCCGCCGTCGCATCACCACTTTCCTGTTGATCCCAGTTGCTCAGCAGTTTGCTTTCCTGGCCGGCGAACAGGTTGTAACGCCAGCGCTCGTCATGGTTGCGCCAGTTGGTCGGTTTGTAGATCAGCTCCTGAGTGGTGGAGGTGACCTGGCCGTCTTCTATCAAGCGCACTTCCACGTCGTAGATGCCGCCGGGCAACGGGCGGGTATCGAGGGTTTGCAATCCGGCGGGCACCGATTGGGTGTTGAGCAGCAGACCATCGCGATAAATCTCCACCGACGCCTGGCGATTGGCGGTGACATAGATCGGATAAACGCTGGGTTTGGGGCTGTCGATCGCCAGGCTGTCGGAACTGCCGTACATCACGCCAACGGCGGTGTCGGGGCTGGTGCCGAACGAACGGGGTTGGCGGCTCAGGCCTTCGGAATTGGGAGTGAAGTAGCCCAGGCGGAAAAAACTGCCTTGCAGTTCGCGCTGGGTGTAGAGCTCATGCACCGCATGATAAGTCTTGTCATCCGGCCCGCCGAGACGCGCCAGTTGCATGTTGAAGGTCTGGCTCCAGTTGCCCAGGCTGCCGCTGGCCTCCAGGCCATAACGCCCGCCGAGGTTCTGATCCTGGCCGCCGTTGAGGTTGAGCTGGTTGCGCACCATCAGGCCGCTGCTGCCGCCTTCGGGCTGGTCGTAGAAACGCTTGGCCTCAGTGTCGCGCTCGGCGTTTTCGGTGACGATCGACAGCAGTGAGTTTTCCAGGTTGTAGTGCACCGCCAGCATCTGCTCGGGGCATTGGCCGCTGCAGGTGCCCAATGCCACGCCGGGTTTCAGAATGCTGGCCCAGGTGTCGCGTTCGCCGGCGCTGAAACGGCTGTCGCTGGTGTCGGTGAAATCGAGCAAGGTGACCCGGTCATCGCGGGACAACACGATCATCGCCTCGCCGAGGGGTTGTTGATCGAGTTCGATCCGCACGGCCAATGGCACATCGAAGAAATGTTCCTCGAAATCGGCCGGCAGACCCTTGGCCTGAGCCAGTAAACTTCGAGGCGTATTATCAACGGAAGTCGGCGCCGCAAATGCGCTGCTACATAACAGCAACGCAAGCGTTGCCGCGATGGGCGTCATCGGGAACATGAACAAATACTCTGATTACAAGGAAGTCAAAGCCCGGCCGGTAAACTTGATAGTTTGCCGGCCGGTTACGTTACTTTGAGCAAGTAAACGCTTTACCGTCGCAGCTGTTACTTATACGGAAGGTTCAACGACCAGCATGACGACACCGGTGTAATCACCTGCATCAGGTTTACCGCCCAGTGCACTGATCTTGAACGGCGCGCGATAGCGGACGTTGGACTCAGCTTCGCCAACAACTTCCTGCGAATTGGTGGTCAGCGTCTTGCCGTTGAGCTCGACTTTCAGGTCGATGGTCTTGTTCCCGGCGATCAGTTTCGGCACGCCTTCCAGGCGGGCGTTCACTTTGCCGGCGGTGTGCAGCACATCAAAGTGCCCGTCGACGGTCTTCATGGAATCAGTACCCGGGTTGTAGCTCATGTCCTGGTCTTTGTTGACCAGGTCCGAATCAACCGGCACCGCGTAGAAATCGTCGGATGGAACATGGGCCACAATGCTGATGGAGTGTTTGGCTTCGGTGGCGGCAAACGCCATCGAGGAACTCAGAGCCAGAACAGCCAGAGGAGCAGCGAACGCGATTTTCTTGAACATCTTTCAGTACCTGTCGTTTAAAAAAAGGATCTAAGTATTGAAAGTTTCGCTGAAGCAAAACAGTCACGAGCAGTGATGTTCCAGCGCAACTCTCAACGCCGAAAGATGATCGTTCAAACAATCTGGAAAGTAAGCAGGCAAGTTCCTCAAAGCGCGTAGCCAAAGGGCCACGACAGTGGCATGAAAAATACTTGAATATTGATAAAGTCACTGTTTGGCTGTCAGATTCAGACTACATAAAGCCAATACACAGGCAGTTAAGGCCGGCAACGACACAGTAACTTCTGTAGGAGGGATATTACAAATCCAATGTATTAAGGCGTGAATCGTTAATTTAGAGAGTTAACACTAATTTAAACTTGTGCGCCCGCTTTAAAAGCCTTTTTCGGCGCCGCGAAAGCGCCATTTTCAGTGGCGGTTTCGCCTGGCATGGTGATCAGCCGTTGGTCGGGGGGTCTTGCGGACCACTAAAGATATATCTTAAGTTGTATCTAAACACGACGAGAGAGAACGAAAAAAATGAGAGACCATCATTCCCCCCACCGCGAACACGGCGACGGCCGCGACGGCTTCGAGAAACGCCCCGGCCGCGAACGCGGTGGTCGTGGCCCGCGGGTATTTGCCCCCGGCGACCTGAAACTGCTGCTGCTGGCGTTGATCGCCGAACAGCCGTGCCACGGCTACGACCTGATCCGCCAGATCGAAGGCATGTTCGACGGTGCCTACAGTCCCAGCCCCGGCGTGATCTACCCGACCCTGACTTTTCTTGAAGAAAGCGAATTGATTACCGGCGACGCCGAAGGCGGGAAAAAACGCTACAGCGTGACCGACGCCGGACGCCAGTCCCTGACCGAGCAAGCCGTCGCCCTTGAAGGTGTGCGGGTGCGCATCGATGTCAGCAAGCGTTCGTTGCGCGGCCATGATCGCCCGGCCGAAATCCACGAGGCGGTGCACAACCTGCGCCATGCCCTGCAACTGCACCACGGCCGCTGGAGCGCGGAAGAAATCCAGCGCGTCGCGGCCCTGCTCAACGACACCGCCAAAGCCATCGTCGACGGCCCTGCCGTTCAACCCGTTCAGGAGAAAGCCGAATGACTGAAGTGATCACGCAATCCATTCACCGCGTCATGCATGAGATCAAACGCCGTCGCCTGGAAGTGTTGCGTGTGGTCGACCTGACCCCGCGCATGCGCCGGATTACCCTGGGCGGGCCGGAGCTGGCAGGCTTCGTCAGCCTGGGTACCGACGATCACGTCAAACTGTTGTTCCCGCAGAACGCCGAGCAGGCTGCGGCCCTGGAAACCCTGGTGCTGGGCGCCGGCAAGGACAACGGCCCGCTGCCCGAGATGCGCGACTACACGCCGCGCCGCTATGACCTGAACACCCTGGAACTGGACATCGACTTCGTGCTGCACGGCGACGGCCCTGCCTCGACCTGGGCCGAACAGGCCAAACCGGGGCAGTTCCTGCACATCGGTGGGCCGCGGGGTTCGATGATCGTGCCGGACATGTTCGACAGTTACTTGCTGATCGGCGACGAAACCGCCCTGCCCGCCATCGCCCGACGGCTCGAAGGCCTGGCGGCCAACCGCCGTGCGCTGGTGATCGTGGAAGTGGAGAACGGCAAGGAGCAGCAAGTGCTGGAAAGCGCTGCCGAGGTCAATGTGATCTGGGTGCTGCGCGAAGGTGGCAAGGACAATCTGCTGACCACCGTGCGCCAGATCCAGGTGCCCTCCGGCAGCCTGTACGCGTGGGTCGCGACCGAGAGCAAGGTGTCGCGGCAGATTCGTCGGGTATTGCTCGATGAGCACGGGCTGGATGAGCAGTTCGTCAAAGCGGTGGGTTACTGGCGGCTGGATGGCAGTCTTGAAGAGTGATTACATGCTGTAGGAGCCGGCTTGCCGGCGATGGGGCCTTGAGGACGCCATCGCTGGCAAGCCAGCTCCTACAATTGATGACGACGATCCACCGCAACCACCCCCAGCGCAATCAACACAAACCCCGCCAACAATCCCCCGGCGTTGATGAACACCTGTGGATAACCCAGTTTGTCCACGTCAATGAACGGGTACGGATAGGTCGCCAGCAAATGCCCGCGCAGCAACGAGTAAGCGAAGTACACCAGCGGATAAATCACCCACAACGCGATATGCCCCCAGCGCAACGAGCCTTTCGGTACGCAGAACCACCAATACCCCAGAAACAGCAGCGGCATGACGTCGTGCATCAGCTCATCGGCCAGCCATTGCCAGCCTTCGGGATGCCATAGATGGCGAAGCAATACGCTGTACGCCAGGCCGACGACAGTGATGCTCACAGCAACGCCAGTACTGACCCAGGGCTGTAAAAACCAGCGGCGCGCAGAGGACTCGCGGGACGTCAGTTCACAGGTCAGCACCGTCGCCACCAGGGTGTTGCTCAGCACGGTGAAGTAGCTGAAAAAACTCATCAGCCCACCGATCAGACTGGCCCCCAGCGTCCAGCGCGAATAGAAAATCAGGTACATCTGGATGCTCAATCCCGCCCAGCCGAGCATGGCAGCCACGACCACAAAACGGCGGCGTAACGCGCACGGATTGACCATGTTCAGAGCGGTCGTTTGGTGCGCATCAACTTCACATACAGACGTTCGACCTTTTCCCGCGCCCACGGGGTTTTACGCAGGAACGTCAGGCTCGACTTGATGCTCGGGTCGCTCTTGAAGCAGCGGATATCGATGCGTTCGGCCAGCCCCGACCATTCGTAGTGTTCAACCAGGGCGTTGAGGATTTGCTCCAGCGTCACGCCGTGCAGCGGGTCGATGTTGTGTTCGGTCATGCCGGGCCTTCAAGCAGAGTGGGAATTGGAAGTCGCGCACCTTACGTTAAATGTAGGTGAAACGGAAAAGATCGCAGCCTTCGGCAGCTCCTACATTGGAATGCGATCCCCCTGTAGGAGCTGCCGAAGGCTGCGATCTTTTGTCACTGTTACCAAATCCGAAAGGCTGCATGTCAGTAAAAGCCCTTTCTCTATTTGTAACAGATCATTATCCTTGCGCCTGCTTTAGCTGAAACGCTTCTGCTAGTCATTTCTTCCGTTTAATCCCCAGAAAAAGATCAAGAATTTCTTCTCTATGCCTGATTTCCAGCTTTCGAAAGACAGCGCTGTCTTCAAACCTGTTGCCTGCCGAAAAACCTTGAACCTGATAGGCGGACTCACCGCTTTGGGCCTTGCCACTTGCGCTCACTCGGCTCCGGCCTTCGATAGCGATTCACCGTGGATGCTCGGCGACTGGAACGGCACTCGCAGCGAACTTGCGGAAAAAGGCTACGACTTCAAAGTCGATTACACCGGTGAAATGGGCAGCAACCTGCACGGCGGTTACGACCACGACCGCACGGCCCGCTACAGCGACCAGTTCGGCCTGGGCACCCATCTGGACTTGCAGAAAATCCTCGGCTGGGACAACGCCGAGTTCCAGTTGACCATCACCGAACGCAGCGGCAACAACATCAGCAACGACCGCATCAACGATCCGCGTGTCGGTGGCTTCACCTCGGCCCAGGAAGTCTGGGGCCGCGGCCAGACCTGGCGCCTGACGCAGATGTGGTATCAGCAGAAGTTCTTCGACGAAAAACTCGACATCAAGGTCGGCCGTTTCGGCGAAGGCGAAGACTTCAACAGCTTCCCTTGCGACTTCCAGAACCTGGCATTCTGCGGCTCCCAGGTCGGCAACTGGGCGGGCGATATCTGGTACAACTGGCCGGTCAGCCAGTGGGCAATGCGGGTCAAATATCACCTGACGCCAGAGCTTTATGCACAGGTCGGCGCGTACGAGCAGAACCCGTCGAACCTGGATCGCGACAACGGCTTCAAGCTCAGCGGCAGCGGCACCCAGGGCGCGGTCCTGCCGGTGGAACTGGTGTGGACGCCGAAACTCAACGGCCTGCCGGGTGAATACCGCGCCGGTTACTACTACAGCAGCGCCAACGCCACCGATGTCTACAAGGACAGCAACGGCCAGCCTGCCGCCCTGAGTGGCGAAGCCTACCGCAGCGCCTCGAGCAAACACGGCATGTGGCTGGGTCTCCAGCAGCAAGTCACCAGCCTGGCCAGCGATCATTCCCGCGGCCTGAGCCTGTTCGCCAACGGCACGATGCACGACAAGAAGACCAACGCCATCGACAACTACGTCCAGGCCGGTCTCGTCTACAAAGGCCTGTTCGACGCACGGTCCAGGGACGACATCGGTTTTGCCATGGCCCGCGTCCACGTCAACCCGGCCTATCGCAAGAACGCTGAGGCGACCAACCAGGCCCACGCCGTCTTCGACTACGACAATCCGTCCTACCTGCCACCCCAGGACACCGAATACAGCGCCGAACTCTATTACGGCGTGCACGTGACCGACTGGCTGACCGTGCGCCCGAACCTGCAATACATCCGCCATCCCGGCGGCGTGAACGAGGTCGACGACGCGCTGATCGGCGGGATCAAGGTCCAGTCGTCGTTCTAAAAAACACCGCAAAACCCTGTAGGAGCGAGCCTGCTCGCGATGGTCGTCAACGATAACGCTTCGAGCCTGACACCCCGCGGCGCTCTCAGGTTTTTCGCGAGCAGGCTCGCTCCTACAAGGACTGCGTCAACCACACCGGTTTTATGAACCATGCCCGCGCCGGATCGTCATCTACAGTGAACTGGCGCAGGACTACTTGAAACATCACGGAGAATCACACTATGAGCACTGATGGTGCCTTGGGTCGAAGCCGTCTGTTGCCGACCCTGCTCGGCATACTGCTTCTGCTAATGGGCCTGGCCATGCTGGCCGGGGGGATCAAGCTGAGCATGCTCGGCGGCTCGCTGTACTACCTGCTGGCCGGCATCGGCATCGCTTTGAGCGGCGTGTTGCTGATCGCCGCCCGCCGCGCGGCGCTGGGCCTGTACGCACTGGTGCTGTTCGCCAGTACTGTTTGGGCGCTGTGGGAAGTCGGCCTCGACTGGTGGCAACTGGTGCCGCGCCTGGCGCTGTGGTTCGCCCTCGGCGTGGTGATGCTGCTGCCGTGGTTCCGTCGTCCATTGCTGATCAACGGCCCTGCCCCCATGGGCACTGGCGCCTTGAGCGTGGCCGTGGTCCTGGCCGGTGTCACCGCCGTGGCCAGCCAGTTCACCCACCCGGGCGAGACCTTGGGCGAATTGGGTCGTGACTCGGCTGACATGACCAGCACCGCGCCGCAGATGCCCGAAGGCGACTGGCAGGCCTATGGCCGCAGCGAATTCGGTGACCGCTACTCGCCGCTCAAGCAGATCACCCCGGCCAACGTCGGCAAGCTGCAAGAAGCCTGGCGTATCCAGACCGGCGATCTGCCAACCGCCGATGACCCGGTGGAACTGACCAACGAAAACACCCCGCTCAAGGCCAACGGCATGCTCTATGCGTGCACCGCCCATAGCAAGGTGCTGGCGCTGGACCCGGACACCGGCAAGGAACTGTGGCGTTTCGACCCGCAGATCAAGAGCCCGGTGGGCTTCAAGGGCTTCGCCCACATGACCTGCCGTGGCGTGTCGTACTACGACGAAGCGGCCTACGCCCAGTCTGAAAACGCGGCCTCCGCCGTGATTTCCGAGGCCGGCAAAGCCGTCGCCCAGGCCTGCCCGCGTCGTCTGTACCTGCCAACCGCCGATGCACGCCTGATCGCACTCAACGCCGACACCGGCAAGGTCTGCGAAGGTTTCGGTAAAAACGGTGTGGTTGACCTGACCCAAGGCATCGGCCCGTTCACCCCCGGTGGCTACTACGCCACCTCGCCGGCAGCGATCACCCGTGACCTGGTGATCATGGGCGGCCACGTCACCGACAACGAGTCGACCAACGAGCCCTCCGGCGTGATCCGTGCCTTTGACGTACACGACGGTCATCTGGTGTGGAACTGGGACAGCAACAATCCTGACGCGACCGAACCGCTGCCAGAGGGCGAACACTACAGCCGCAACTCGGCCAACATGTGGTCGCTGGCCAGCGTCGACGAAAAACTCGGCATGGTCTACCTGCCACTGGGCAACCAGACCCCTGACCAGTGGGGCGCAGACCGCACCCCGGGTGCCGAGAAGTTCAGTGCCGGCCTGGTTGCGCTGGACCTGGCCACCGGCAAGGTGCGCTGGAACTACCAGTTCACTCACCATGACCTGTGGGACATGGACGTCGGCAGCCAGCCAACCCTGCTGGACATGAAAACCGCCGACGGCATCAAGCCAGCCGTAATCCAACCGACCAAGCAGGGCAGCCTGTACGTCCTCGACCGTCGTGACGGCACGCCGATCATCCCGATCAAGGAAATCCCGGCTCCGCAAGGCGCCGTGAAAGGCGATCGCACCGCACCGACCCAGGCCCGTTCGGACCTGAACCTGCTGGCCCCGGAACTGACCGAAAAAGCCATGTGGGGTGCCAGCCCGTTCGACCAGATGCTGTGCCGTATCCAGTTCAAGGAATTGCGCTACGAAGGCCAGTACACCCCGCCGTCGGAACAGGGCAGCCTGATCTATCCGGGTAACGTTGGCGTCTTCAACTGGGGCGGCGTTTCGGTCGACCCGGTTCGCCAGATGCTGTTCACCAGCCCGAACTACATGGCCTTCGTCTCGAAAATGGTGCCTCGCGCCGAAGTCGCGGCCGACAGCAAGCGCGAGAGCGAAACCGCGGGCGTGCAACCGAACACCGGCGCACCTTACGCGGTGATCATGCACCCGTTCATGTCGCCGTTCGGCGTACCGTGCCAGGCGCCGGCCTGGGGCTATGTAGCCGGCATCGACCTGACCACAGGCAAAGTCGTGTGGAAACGCAAGAACGGCACCAGCCGCGACAGCTCGCCATTGCCTATCGGCCTGACACTCGGCGTACCAAGCATGGGCGGTTCGATGGTCACTGCTGGCGGTGTCGGCTTCCTCAGCGGCACGCTGGATCAGTACCTGCGCGCCTATGACGTCAACACCGGCAAGGAGCTTTGGAAAGCGCGCCTGCCGGCTGGCGGTCAGGCTACGCCGATGACCTACACCGGCAAGGACGGCAAGCAGTACGTGCTGTTGGTCGTCGGTGGCCACGGCTCACTGGGCACCAAAATGGGTGACTATGTGATTGCGTACAAACTGTCCGAGTAAGTTTCAGCGGCAGTCAAAACAAAGGCGACGCCCTCACAGGCGTCGCCTTTTTTATTATCACCACCATCCTCTGTAGGAGCTGCCGCAGGCTGCGATCTTTTGATCCTGGAAAATCAAAAGATCGCAGCCTGCGGCAGCTCCTACAAAATCAAAAGATCGCCGCCTTCGGCAGCTCCTACAAAAGCAAAGGCGCAGGGTGTCGCGCCGAAATCCAGCTAACCTGTCTCTGCGCTGAACACGCCTTCGAAACACGGCATTGCAGAAAATGACCGTTGAAACCACCGCCAACCTGCCCCATCTAAGACCCATACCCATTGTGCAGGTGCCCCCATGAGCGACCAGCAAGAATTCCCCGAAGACCCGAGCGAATACGCCGATCCACAAAGCGCTCCACAGCACAAACCCGGCAAAGGCCTGGCCCTGCCCGGCCAGAACCTGCCGGACAAGGTCTACATCATCCCGATCCACAATCGGCCATTCTTCCCGGCCCAGGTCCTGCCGGTCATCGTCAACGAAGAGCCGTGGGCCGAGACCCTCGACCTGGTGGCCAAGTCCGAACACCACTCCCTGGCCCTGTTCTACATGGACACGCCCCAGGAAGATCCGCGCCACTTCGACACCTCGGCCCTGCCGCTCTACGGCACCCTGGTCAAGGTGCACCACGCCAGCCGCGAAAACGGCAAACTGCAATTCGTCGCCCAGGGCCTGACCCGTGTGCGTCTGAAAACCTGGCTCAAGCACCATCGCCCGCCGTATCTGGTGGAAGTCGAATACCCGCACCAGCCCACCGAGCCAACCGACGAGGTCAAGGCCTACGGCATGGCGCTGATCAATGCGATCAAGGAACTGCTGCCGCTCAACCCGCTGTACAGCGAAGAGTTGAAGAACTACCTCAATCGCTTCAGCCCCAACGACCCGTCGCCGCTGACCGACTTCGCCGCCGCGCTCACCTCGGCCACCGGTAGTGAGCTGCAGGAAGTGCTCGACTGCGTGCCGATGCTCAAGCGCATGGAAAAAGTCCTGCCGATGCTGCGCAAGGAAGTCGAGGTCGCGCGTCTGCAAAAAGAGATTTCCGCCGAAGTTAACCGCAAGATCGGTGAACATCAGCGCGAGTTCTTCCTCAAGGAGCAACTCAAGGTCATCCAGCAGGAGCTGGGCCTGACCAAGGACGACCGCAGCGCCGACCTCGAACAGTTCGAGCAGCGGCTGGTGGGCAAAGTCCTGCCGGCGCAGGTGCAGAAACGCCTCGAAGAGGAAATGAACAAGCTGTCGATCCTCGAGACCGGCTCGCCAGAGTATGCGGTCACCCGCAATTACATCGACTGGGCGACCTCGGTGCCGTGGGGCGTGTACGGCGAGGACAAACTCGACCTCAAGCACGCGCGCAAGGTGCTGGACAAACACCACGCCGGCCTCGACGACATCAAGGACCGCATCCTCGAATTCCTCGCCGTTGGTGCCTATAAAGGCGAAATCAGCGGTTCCATCGTATTGCTGGTGGGGCCGCCGGGCGTGGGCAAGACCAGCGTCGGCAAATCCATCGCCGAATCCCTGGGCCGGCCGTTCTATCGCTTCAGCCTTGGCGGCATGCGTGACGAAGCAGAGATCAAGGGCCATCGCCGCACCTACATCGGTGCGCAGCCGGGCAAGCTGGTGCAAGCGCTGAAGGACGTCGAAGTGATGAACCCGGTGATCATGCTCGACGAGATCGACAAGATGGGCCAGAGCTACCAGGGCGACCCGGCTTCGGCCTTGCTGGAAACCCTCGATCCGGAACAGAACGTCGAATTCCTCGACCACTATCTGGACCTGCGGATGGACCTGTCGAAGGTGTTGTTCGTGTGCACCGCCAACACCCTCGACTCGATCCCCGGCCCGTTGCTCGACCGCATGGAAGTGATTCGCCTGTCGGGCTACATCACCGAAGAAAAAGTCGCCATCGCCAAGCGTCACCTGTGGCCCAAGCAGCTTGAGAAAGCCGGCGTGTCCAAGGGCAGCCTGAGCATCAGCGACAGCGCGCTCAAGGCGCTGATCGACGGCTATGCCCGTGAAGCCGGCGTGCGCCAGCTGGAAAAAAACCTCGGCAAACTGGTGCGCAAAGCGGTGATGAAACTGCTCGACGATCCGAAAGCGGTGATCAAGCTCGGCCCGAAAGATCTCGAAGCGTCGCTCGGCAAACCGGTGTTCCGCAACGAGCAGGTGCTGGCGGGGGTCGGCGTGATCACCGGCCTGGCCTGGACCAGCATGGGCGGCGCGACGCTGCCGATCGAAGCCACGCGCATCCACACCCTCAACCGTGGGTTCAAGCTCACCGGGCAATTGGGTGACGTGATGAAAGAGTCGGCGGAGATCGCCTACAGCTACGTCAGCTCGCACCTGAAGTCCTATGGTGGCGATCCGAAGTTCTTCGACGAAGCCTTCGTCCATCTGCACGTGCCGGAAGGCGCCACGCCGAAAGACGGCCCGAGCGCCGGCGTGACCATGGCCAGCGCCCTGCTGTCGCTGGCACGCAACCAGCCACCGAAAAAAGGCGTGGCCATGACCGGTGAGCTGACATTGACCGGGCATGTGCTGCCGATTGGTGGGGTTCGCGAGAAGGTGATTGCAGCGCGGCGGCAGAAGATTTTCGAGCTGATCCTGCCGGAGGCCAACCGGGGTAATTTCGAGGAGCTGCCGGAGTACCTGAAGGAGGGCATTACGGTGCACTTTGCCAAGCGCTTTGCGGATGTGGCCAAGGTGTTGTTCTGATGCTCTTGTAGCGCCTGCTCCACCGCTATCGCGAGCAGGCTCGCTCCCACAGGATTGAGTCGGTCACAGAATTTGTGTACCCCCTTAATCACTGTGGGAGCGAGCCTGCTCGCGAAGGCGTCCTCCCTGACACCGCTGTACAGGCTGACCGTCACACTTTGTCTCATCTTCAGTTATGCTCGCCGTTCGTCGCCAACGCCGGAGCCACTGATCTCATGTCCCCCACTCGCCTGTTTGTCCCCCTCGCCTTCGCCTTGCTGGCCGCATGCGCCACGCAACCTGCGCACAACGTGACTGTGGAAAAACAGAGCGAATGCCCGGTGAAACTCACCAACGGGCAAAACCTGATCCTGACCCTGCCGAGCAACCCGACCACGGGTTATCGCTGGGCGATCCAGGATTCGGCCGGCGGCGTACTGCACGCCTTGGGGCCAGAGGTGTATCGAAATCCGGAAGATGCCGGCATCGTCGGGTCCGCCGGGGTTTCGACCTGGCGCTTCCAGGCTTTTGCGACCGGCACGGGGCGTTTGCGCCTGACCTCGCAACAGCCGTGGGCCCCGGAAGTGCTGCCGGTGGACTCGTTCGACTGCACGATCTCGGTTAACTGACCGTGGGCTGGCTGATTCTGGCGCTGATGGGCGCGGTGACCTTTCTTTATGGCCTGAGCGTGCACGCCTCCATGCTGTGCCTGCTGGTCAAGCCGTTGCCGGTGCTGGCCTTGCTCGGCTGGCTGCACGACGCACCACCCGGCGAATATCGGCGCTGGATCAGCCTGGGCCTGATTTTCTCCTTGATCGGCGACGTGTTGCTGGCCTTGCCGGGGGACTTGTTCGTGTTCGGCCTCGGCGCATTTCTGGTCGCCCACCTGGCGTATCTGAAAGCCTATTTGAGCGATTGCCGGCGTCTGGCTCTTTTACCCTTGATCATCGCCCTCGGCGTTGGTGCGGTGCTGCTGGGGATTCTGATTGCTCATGGACTGGGGCCACTACTGGTTCCGGTGATCGTCTACGGCCTGGCGATCAGCGCCATGCTCTGGCGCGCGCTGGCGCGGCTTGGCAGTGATGTGCCCAAGCGTTCGGCCTTGCTGGCTGCCGGTGGTGCGGTAGCGTTTGTGTTTTCGGACAGTGTGATTGGCATCAGTCGCTTTGTGGTGCCGTTCGATGCGGCACCCTATGTGATCATCCTCAGCTACTGGCTGGGGCAGTGGGGCATCACGGCATCGGCGTTCGATCAGAAACAGCGCTGAACCTGTAGGAGCCGGCTTGCCGGCGATAGCGCCCTTCATGACGCCATCGCCGGCAAGCCGGGCTCCTACAAAGGCCATTGTGGGTCGATGACTGCGCCGCTTTATCAGACAACCCGCGCATCCCCGCGCCAACTTGGCTAAAATGCCGGCCTTTTCACCGATACCGCTGGAACCGCCGTGAGCAAAGAACCCGATCGCCTTTTCGCCCAGCCTTTGGCCCAGGTGCCTGACTTCGCCTTTAACGAGGACGTGGTGCGGGTGTTCCCGGACATGATCAAGCGCTCGGTGCCGGGCTATCCGACCATCGTCGAAAACCTCGGCGTGCTCGCCGCGCAGTTCGCCCAACCGGGCAGCGTGCTCTACGACCTGGGCTCGTCGCTGGGTGCCGTGACCCAGGCCTTGCGCCGGCATGTGCGCACCGACGGTTGCCGCGTCATCGCTGTGGATAACTCCGCCGCCATGGTCGAGCGCTGCCGCGAATACCTCAATGGCCAGGACTCGATGTTCCAGGAGTTACTGCCGGTCGAGGTGATCGAGGGCGACATCCTGGCGCTGGAGTTCCAGCCGGCCTCGGTGGTGGCGTTGAACTTCACCCTGCAATTCATCGCCCCGGACCAACGCACCGCGCTGTTGACGCGTATCCGTCAGTCGCTGTTGCCCGGCGGTGCCCTGATCCTCTCGGAAAAACTGCGCTTCGAAGACGAGCAGGAACACGCGTTGCTCACCGACCTGCACATCGCCTTCAAACGCGCCAACGGCTACAGCGAGCTGGAAATCGCCCAGAAGCGCAGCGCCATCGAAAACGTCATGAAGCCCGACAGCCTCGAAGAACACCGCGAACGCCTGTTGGCCGCCGGGTTCTCGAAAGTCGTGCCGTGGTTCCAGTGTCTTAACTTTGCCTCGTTGATTGCCCTGCCATGATTGATCTGTCTCCCCTCGCCCGCCGTCTGGCCGGCACGCCGCTGGCCGAATGGGCCAACACCCTGCAGGCGCAACTCGACAAGAAAATGGAAAAAGGCCATGGCGACCTGGAGCGCTGGCAAAGCGCGCTGGACGCCCTGCCAAAGATCCAGCCGAGCGAAGTCGATTTGCTCAACGGCCTGAAGCTGGACACCGATTGCGACGATGCAACCCGCGCGCAAATGCGTTCCGCGTTGATGGGCCTGTCACCGTGGCGCAAGGGGCCGTTCGACCTGTTCGGTGTTCACGTCGACACCGAATGGCGCTCGGACTGGAAGTGGTCACGGGTCGCCCCGCATCTGGACCTTGCGGGCAAGCGCATCCTCGATGTCGGCTGCGGCAATGGCTACTACATGTGGCGCATGCTCGGCGCCGGTGCCGACAGCGTGATCGGTGTCGACCCCAACTGGCTGTTCTTCTGCCAGTTCCAGGCGGTGCAGCGCTACCTGTCCGAACCGAACGCCTGGCACCTGCCCTTCCCGTTCGAAGACCTGCCGCCGAACCTCGAAGGCTTCGACACGGTATTTTCCATGGGCGTGTTCTACCACCGCCGCTCACCCATCGAGCATTTGCTGGCGCTGAAGGACTGCCTGGTCAAGGGCGGTGAACTGGTGCTGGAAACGCTGGTGGTCGAAGGCGACAAGCATCAGGTGCTGGTGCCGGAAGACCGCTACGCGCAGATGCGCAACGTGTGGTTCCTGCCGTCGGTGCCGGCGCTGGAGTTGTGGCTGCGTCGTGCCGGGTTCACCGATGTGAAATGCGTGGATGTGAGCACCACCACAGTCGAAGAACAGCGCGGGACGGAGTGGATGAAGTATCAGTCGCTGAGCGACTTCCTCGATCCCGAGGATCACAGCAAGACGATTGAAGGGCTGCCGGCGCCGATGCGGGCGGTGATTGTGGCCCGTAAATAACAGCAAGATCAAAAGATCGCAGCCTGCGGCAGCTCCTACAGGGGGGTCTGTGTTTAGTCTGCTGGCTTGGCTCTTCGAGCCTTGAAGAACTCGCTCAACACCGCCCCGCACTCCTCCGCCAACACCCCCCCCTCATGCAACACCCGGTGATTCAAAAAACCCTGGGTAAAAAACTGCCCCTGGCTCTGCACAATCCCCGCCTTCGGCTCCAGCGCGCCATACACCACCCGCGTTATCCGCGAATGCACGATCAGCCCGGCGCACATGCTGCACGGCTCCAGCGTCACATACAGCGTGCTGCCGGGCAGGCGATAGTTGCTGACAGCCTCGGCGGCGGCGCGAATCGCGACCATCTCGGCGTGGGCACTGGGATCGCTGGTACTGATCGGGCAGTTGAAGCCACGCCCGATGATTTCACCGTCCTGCACCAGCACCGCGCCCACCGGCACTTCGCCCAGGGCCGCGCCCTGGGCGGCCAGGGCCAGGGCTTCACGCATGAATTCGCGATCACGGCTGCGATCGATGATGGCGGCGGGACGAATCTGACGCATCACGCCACCTCGATGGCGGCCATCAGGCCGGTTTCCATGTGGTCGATCACATGGCAGTGGAACATCCAGACCCCGGGATTATCCGCCACCAGCGCCACTTGCGCGCGCTCGTTCTTGCCCAGCAGATAAGTGTCGGTAAAGTACGGAATCACCTTGTGCCGGTTCGAGGCGATGACCTTGAAGCTCATGCCGTGCAGGTGAATCGGGTGCTGATACTGGGTCATGTTCTTCAATTCGAAAATGTAGCTCTTGCCCTTTTCCAGCTTGGCAATCGGGCGGTCGGCGCAGGTCTTGTCGGTGATGTCCCAGGCCTTGCCGTTGATCTGCCACAGGCTCGGCGGCTTGCCGTTGTCGACGTTGACCGACACCGAGCCGACCCATTCGAAATTGAAGTTGAGTTTCACGGCATTGGCCAGGTCCGGCTCGGCAATCGGGTTGGCCGGCAGTGCCGGCGGCCATTCGCTCGGTGCGTCGGTATTGGCCACTGAACGCAAGGTACCCAGGCGCACCGGACCGTTGCGCAAGGACAATTCTTCACCGGCCGGCGGGGCCTTGATCGCCAGGCAAATACGCATGCCGGGGCCGAGCCAGTATTCCTTGCCCAGCGGGCGCGGTTCGATGGGGTTGCCGTCCAGCGCATAGATCTGCGCCTCGACGCCGGGAATGTTCAGGCGATAGGTCAGGGTGTTGTCGAGGTTGAGAATGCGCACCCGGGTGATCTGCCCGGCCGGCAAGTCGATCACCGCCTGCGGCACACCGTTGATGGTCGCCAGGCGCCCCGCCGTGCCGCCACGGGCCGCTTCCCGGGGAATGCTGAACTCGACGAAATTGCCGACCTCGTCGACATGCCAGCTCTTCAGGCTCAAGGTCTTTTCGTACTTGAAACCGGTGGGCTCACGCTCTTCGATGATCAGCGGTCCCACCAGGCCACGGCCGAGTTCTTCGCTGCTGTTCACATGCGGGTGATACCAGTAGCTGCCGGCATCCGGCACGCGGAACTTATAGTCGAAGTACTCGCCCGGCAGCACCGGCAATTGCGAGACGTAGGGTACGCCGTCCATTTCCAGCGGCAGGCGTATGCCGTGCCAGTGAATGGTGGTCGCCACCGGCAGGTGGTTGATGAAGCGCACCCGCAGCCATTCACCCTGGCGCACCCGCAACTCGGTGCCCGGCGCCGACGGGCCGAAGGCCCAGGCCTGGGTCTTGTGCCCGGCCACCAACTCCACGTCCAACGGCGCCGCAATCAGCTCATAGTCATGACCGGCATCCGCGTCGGCCATCTTGCCCAGCCAGTAGCGTGACGCACCACCGGCTCCCACGCCAACCACCACAAGACCGGCCAGACCACCGAGTATTTGTCGACGGGAAAAGGACATTAACCAACCACCTCGCGAATCGGACAGGCCCCGGGGACCCGCAAAAGGCGAATACGATACACCTGCGATTGCGAAACAGTAAGGGCAGCGCGGCGGATGGACGCAGATGGCCTTGTCTCTACACCCATTCCGCGGACAAAGAGACATAACTATGCAGTGCATTTTCATCGAACGAGGGCAGCATCCTCGGCATTCGAATTCTCAAGGAAAGAGAGTGCAATGAACTCGACACAAACCCAGCCGTTGCCCAACGCCGCCGACAAGGCCGCCCTCAAGGCAATCGCCACCACCGTGATCCAGACCTGCCCGAGCCTGCAGGACACAGCCCACGAAGTCGCCAGCAATCTGCTGAAGAAGTACCACGTCACCGGCCTCGATCCGGACAAGGTCTATTTCCACCGTTTCGACGCTTCCCAAAGCAGCTCGAAAGCCTTCACTGGCTGGGAACACGTGCACGCCACGCCAACGTCGACCATGACCCTGACGCAACTGGTGATCCAGCGCTTTCGGGTCGGCGACCAGGACAATGCCGACCTGCTCGACGTGTATGGCGGCTTCTACACCGCCGGTCCCAATGCCGGTACGTTCAATGAAAGCAACGAAGTGCGCCTGCATGGCAACGAAGTGCTGAAGGACTTCTGGAACATCAATTTCAGCTCGCTGTACGAGGAACGACTGACCACCTTCTGGACCAGGTCCGGCGACGATTTCCGCACGCTGGCCAAATGCAACTTCCTCATCAAAGCCGTAAAGGCCCGGGACAAAGGCCAGTTGAGTGACGAGGATTTCCAGTACGTCACTCAAGCCGTAATCGGCCCTGTCACCTGGCCCGTCAGCCTGCAGATGCTGCAAGCGCTGCACCCTTGCGCCGGCAACGTTCGCAGCCTCGATGTCGCCGGCTACGTCGCCATCAATGCGCTGCGCATTGTCGCGCCCAAGGGGCGGCAGATCGTCTACCTGCCCGGTGAGATCAATGCGTTCACGGTATTGGAAACCGCGACGGACATGCACTTCTGGGTGTTGCAGCAGATGAACAAGAAAGAAGTGCGCCGGCAGTTCATGACGCACTTCTCCCAGGCTGACCGGCAGGCAATCGACGAGAACATCACCGACCTCATGAACCGGCTGGTGAGCACCTGGGGCCAGTACGATCATCACCTGATCAACCAGGAAGATCAGGTCATCAGCGGCGATGCCTTCACCTGGCTGCGCGACTCGACCAAGGACGCGATGTTCGCCGAAGCCGCGCTCTCGCTGACCTCCAATGGCGATCTGCGCAAAAAGCTCTGGCTCGGCTACCTCAGCGCCGGTGTGAAAGTCTTCGGCCCGATGGCGGTGGTCGGTTGGCCGGTCGCCCTTCCCGTGATCGGCGCCAGCATCGCCAGCATCGGTCTGAACATCGATCAGGCGGTGAACGGCAAAACCGCGCAAGAGCGCAAGGCCGGGATCCTTGGTGCGGTGCTCAGCGGCATTGATTTGCTGTTCAACCTGCTCGTCCTCAAGGGCCCGGGCTCGCTGGAGGAAATCGGCCCTGATATCGAAGCAGCCGAGGCCAAGGAAATGTCCGATCTGATTGAATCGACCACACCCGCGGTTAAACCAACACCGATCGAAACCGGTTTGCCCGCCGACCGCACGCCAACGGTACCGGACAGCTTCAGGATCGACGTGCCGTTGTCCGAGGACTCGCTGATACGAGAGCCCGGCAAGTTCCAGGGCATTCATCAGCTCGCTTCCAACCCTTCCACCGCGATCGAGCTCAACGACAGCGCGTACTTCGTGCGCTACGAAAGCGATCTCAACGGTCGCGGACACTGGGCAATCATCGACCCGGCCAACCCCAACGCCTTTTCCGGTTCGATTCCCGTGCGCCTGGGCGTCAATGGCAAGTGGGAAGTCATCCCGCGCCTTGGGTTGCAAGGCGGTTTGGAGGTGCCCCCTGTTTCGGATGCCAGCGCAACAGGCGCGCCCGTCGTCGAAGAGTGGGCGCAATCGCAGGGTATCCATGTACCTGGGCTTGATGCCCCCGAAATGAGGCGTTGGGCACTCGGCGGCGCCGAGGTGCGCACGGCATTCACCACCGAATCAGGGGCAACGGTGTCGGTGAGCGAGTTCGATCTGGCCCAGGATGTACCTCGCCGAAACCTGATCAGCGATGCCAACGCGTATTACCAACTTCATCCACCGACGCTCCGCCTGCCAAGACCTGCCGCCGAACTGATCAAAACCCCTGCTCAACTGCTCGACACTGTGTTCGCGAGCAAGCCGGGGCTGGTCTTCGGCGAGAGCCGCGGCGCCATCGGCAGCAAACAGTTCCTGATCAAGAACATGCCCGAACTGGCTCGGCGTGGGGTCAAGACGCTGTACTTGCAGGAACTGCTGGCGAACGCCAATCAGCTCGACCTGGACGCCTTCGCCCGCAGCGGAGAAATGTCCGAAGAACTGGAGAACTACCTGAACAAACTCGACTTGAAGGCGGGCAACGATCCCGAAGGTCAATTCAATCTCAAACAGTTGGTGAAAGCGGCCAATGCCCAGCGCATCCGGGTTCAGGCCATCGACATGTCCACCACCTACAACGTCAATGACGACCCGATCAACCCGAAACCGCAAAACCAGATGGTGCGAGGTTTTTTCGCCAGTGAGGTGATCAACTTCAACGAACAACTGAAGGGTCCAGCGAAATGGGTTGCCTTGGTCAATCAAGAAAACATGACGGCATTCAGAGGTTACCAAGGCATCAGCGAACAGACCGATGCTTTGAGCGTGCGCATCGTTGACGTCACGCCAGGACGGGCGCTGCCTGTCAGTTCCGATCCCGGTTTGACGGTAGAGTTTGCCGACTATCCGGACTCCCCTGTTTATGAAATGGACGGTGTGGCCGATCCCGACAGCCTCCAGGCCCGGATCAAAGGCGACTGGTGTGTGCAAGTGGAAACCCCGTGGGCCTACAGAACGCCACAAGACCTGCGGGGGCTGTTGCCGGAACCGGGGATGTTCACCTTCCAGCGCTACCGCAGCAGCGTGCTGGTGGTTTATCGCAACGCCGAAGGGCACATGGCCGACAGTGTTATCCGCTGGACACCCGGCGGCAGGATCAATCTGGATACCCCGCTCGCGCCGGCCTACGAGTCCATGACGGTGGATAATTACGAAGAACTGAAGCAGGCATTGATTACAAAAGGCATGCGGCCAATGGGCTGGCCGGTACTTCAAGACGTGGCAGAGGCGCTGCCTGACATTCCGCGACCGACCATTCCCTCCAACTGGCAAGCCAACGAACTGCTTGAAGGTGAAACGATGGTTGATGAGCCCGGAAAATTCCAGGGCATCTATCGACTCAACTCAAACCCTTCAACCGCCATCATGCTCGATCACACGCCTTACTACGTGCGTTGGGAAGCCGACCTCAACGGCGGCGGGCACTGGGCCGTCATCGACCCGGAAAACCCCCACGCGTTCTCCAACTCGATCCCCGTGCGTCTCAACGCCGAGGGTGAATGGCAAACCATGCCACGCGTTGGGCTCAACGGTGGTGGCAAGACACCTGTGCTGCGCTTGCCCGCCTCGGAGTACGACATGCCCGAGCAGTTGAAGGCCGAACTGAAAAGCGGTGCGAACGGGCAGGACGACGAGTCGTTACGCGACTTCTACGACAGCCTCAACGAGCACGATCCCTACCGTGATTTCAAGACGATCAGAAAACGCCTGCATCGCGATGCCACAAGATTTTATGCCGAACTTCAATTGCCTCCACGCCCGCCGATTCCGGCTCTCAATCCCGACGCCAGTGCCGAAGAGATCATCGAGAAAATCCTCGAGCACGCCCGAGGCCTGGTCATCGGCGAAAGCCATAGCTCTATCGCCAGCAAACAGTGGTTGATCGAAAACATGGAACTGCTGGCCAACAAAAACGTGAAGACCCTGTACATGGAACATCTACTGACAGATTTCCATCAAGCGGCGCTGGATACGTTTTTCGAAACAGGGACGATGGCGAAAGACCTGGAGAGCTACCTCAACGCACTCGATGTCGGCAACATGACCGATCCGCTGGGGCACGACACGTTTCTGCAACTGGTCAAACAGGCCCGTCGTTTCAAGATTCGTGTGCAGGCCATCGATTGCATGGCGAGCTACCGGCTCAATGGCATGGAGAGGGTCGGATCCCTGGAGCCTGCCGTTGAGCCAACGGCGCGACAGAAAATGATGAACTACTTCGCCCGCTCGATCATTCGCAGCGACCAGGCCTTGCGTGGCGCACACAAATGGGTGGCGTTGATGGGCAACTCCCACTCCAACAGCTTCGAAGGTGTGGCGGGGGTCAGCGAACTGGAAGAAGCCATCGGCATTCGCGTTGAAGACGTCGCCGAAGGTGCGCCGGCAGGTATCGATACCGATCCGGGGAGAATCCTTCCCCTGGGCGGCACCGAGTTTGATCGCAGCGCATTGGTCAGAGGTGACTTGCGCTTGCGAATAGAGGCGCCATGGACAGCACAGACCTCGTCGGAAATCGAAGCCGCCCTGCCTAGGCACGGGATGTACACCTTGAAACTGCAACCGCGCATGACCTTCCTGGTTCATCGCAGTCGCAGCAATGCAATCGTGCGCACACTGATCGAAAGCAACAACGGCCACTTCTACATCGTTCGTGCGGAATGGCCCTCGGTCAGCGGCAAGCGCTACGCCAGCATCAAGGCGCTGCTCAACGGGCTGGACCAAATGGGCATGACATTGGCCGGCTGGTCGAAACCGCTGTAACCCGGAAACAAAAAAGCCGTGTGAAATCTGATTTCACACGGCTTTTGCTGTTCCAGCCTTCAAACCCTCAAGGCTGGCGCGGGATCACTCCCACTCAATAGTCGCCGGCGGCTTGCTCGACACGTCGTAGGTGACGCGGGAGATGCCTTCGATTTCATTGATGATGCGGCCGGATACGGTTTCCAGCAGTTCGTAAGGCAGGTGTGCCCAACGCGCGGTCATGAAGTCGATGGTTTCCACGGCACGCAGGGCCACGACCCAGGCGTAACGACGGCCATCGCCAACAACGCCAACCGACTTCACTGGCTGGAACACCACGAAGGCCTGGCTGACCTTGTGGTACCAGTCGGCCTTGCGCAGTTCTTCGATGAAGATGTGGTCGGCACGACGCAGCAGGTCGGCGTATTCCTTCTTCACTTCACCGAGGATGCGCACGCCCAGGCCCGGGCCCGGGAACGGGTGACGGTAGACCATGTCGTACGGCAGGCCCAGTTCCAGGCCCAGACGACGGACTTCGTCCTTGAACAGTTCGCGCAGTGGCTCGACCAGTTTCAGGTTCATTTCTTCCGGCAGGCCGCCCACGTTGTGGTGCGACTTGATCACGTGGGCCTTGCCGCTTTTCGCGCCAGCCGACTCGATCACGTCCGGGTAGATGGTGCCCTGGGCCAGGTACTTGATGTTGTCCAGCTTGCAGGATTCGGCATCGAACACGTCGATGAAGGTGCGGCCGATGATCTTGCGCTTCTTCTCCGGGTCGGCTTCGCCGGCCAGGTTGTTGAGGAACTGGTCCTCGGCGTTGGCGCGGATCACCTTGACGCCCATGTTCTCGGCGAACATGGCCATCACTTGCTCGCCTTCGTGCAGGCGCAGCAGGCCGTTGTCGACGAACACGCAGGTCAGCTGATCGCCGATGGCCTTGTGCAGCAGTGCGGCAACCACGGACGAGTCAACACCGCCGGACAGGCCGAGCAGGACGTTGTCGGTGCCGACCTGGGCGCGAACCTGGGCGATGGCGTCTTCAGCGATCTTCGACGGGGTCCACAGCGCTTCGCACTCGCAGATGTCGAGGATGAAGCGCGACAGGATGCGACCGCCCTGCTTGGTGTGGGTCACTTCCGGGTGGAACTGCACGCCGTAGTAACGGCGCTCGTCGCTGAACATGCCGGCGATCGGGCAGCTCGGGGTGCTGGCCAGGATGTGGAAGTCTTCCGGCATCCGGGTGACTTTGTCACCGTGGCTCATCCATACGTCGAGGCCGAACAGGCCGTCGGCGTCGATGTGGTCTTCAATGCCGTCGAGCAAACGGCTCTTGCCAACCACGTCAACGCGGGCGTAACCGAACTCACGCAGCTCGGAACCTTCAACCTTGCCGCCCAGTTGTTCGGCCATGGTCTGCATGCCGTAGCAGATACCGAAGACCGGCACGCCCAGATCGAAAACGGCTTGCGGGCAGCGAGGGCTGTTGGCTTCGTGAACCGACTCCGGGCCACCGGCGAGGATGACGCCTTTAGGAGCGAACTCGCGGATCGCATCTTCGTCCATGTCGAACGGATGCAGTTCGCAGTACACACCGATTTCGCGCACGCGGCGGGCGATCAGCTGGGTGTACTGGGAACCGAAGTCGAGGATCAGGATGCGGTGAGCGTGAATGTCGAGGGCCATGATTCAGTCTCGTCTAAAAAATTCGGAAACAGTCGTGATTCAGAAACAACTCGGGGCTGATTAAAACAGCCCCGGTTGCTTAGCTTGTTGCTTGAAGGCTCAACCTACGCGGTAGTTTGGCGCTTCCTTGGTGATCTGCACGTCGTGGACGTGGGACTCGGCCATGCCGGCGCCGGTGATCCGCACGAACTCGGGCTTGGTGCGCATTTCTTCGATGTTGGCGCTACCGGTGTAGCCCATGGAAGAACGCAGGCCGCCCATCAGTTGATGGATGATGGCGCTCAGGGTGCCCTTGTACGGAACACGCCCTTCGATGCCTTCCGGAACCAGCTTCTCGGCGCCTGCCGAGGAGTCCTGGAAGTAACGGTCGGACGAACCCTGGGCCTGGGACATGGCGCCCAGCGAACCCATGCCGCGATAAGCCTTGTAGGAACGGCCCTGGAACAGTTCGATTTCGCCCGGCGCTTCTTCGGTACCGGCGAACATCGAGCCCATCATCACACAGGAAGCACCGGCCACGATGGCCTTGGACAGGTCACCGGAGAAACGGATGCCGCCGTCGGCGATCAACGGCACGCCAGTGCCTTCAAGGGCAGCGGCGACGTTGGCGATGGCACTGATTTGCGGTACGCCGACACCGGCGACGATACGGGTGGTGCAGATCGAGCCAGGGCCGATACCGACCTTGACCGCGTCAGCGCCGGCTTCGGCCAGGGCCTTGGCGGCAGCGCCGGTGGCGATGTTGCCGCCGATGACCTGCACTTCAGGGAAGTTCTGCTTGACCCAGCGAACGCGATCGATCACGCCTTTGGAGTGACCGTGAGCGGTGTCGACCACCACCACGTCAACACCGGCGTTGACCAGGGCCGCGACGCGGTCACCGGTGTCTTTACCGGTACCGACGGCAGCGCCAACGCGCAGACGACCTTGATCGTCCTTGCTGGCCAGCGGGTAAGCCTTGGCTTTTTCGATGTCGTTGACGGTCATCATGCCTTTGAGGGCGAACTTGTCGTCGACGATCAGCACGCGCTCGATGCGGTGCTTGTGCAGGAGTTCACGCACATCGTTCTTGTCGGCGCCTTCCTTGACCGTGACCAGACGCTCTTTAGGCGTCATCACTTCACGGACAGTGGCTTCCAGACGGTTCTCGAAACGCACGTCACGGGAGGTGACAATGCCGACCAGGTCGCCATTGTGCAGCACCGGAACGCCGGAGATGTTGTGCATGCGGGTCAATTCGAACAAATCACGCACCGTGGCATCAGCCTCGATGGTGATCGGGTCTTTTACGACGCCGGCTTCGAACTTCTTGACCTTGCGGACTTCGGCAGTTTGCTGCTCGATGGTCATGTTCTTGTGGATGATGCCGATACCACCTTCCTGAGCCATGGCAATTGCCAGACGGGCTTCAGTGACGGTGTCCATGGCGGCGGAGACCAGTGGAATATTCAGCTCGATGCCACGGGTAAGGCGGGTCTTGAGACTGACTTCGTTAGGAAGCACCTCGGAATAACCGGGCACTAGGAGAATGTCGTCGAATGTCAGAGCTTCTTGGCTGATACGCAGCATCGCGGGGGCTCCCGAGCGGGAAAATGGAAGCGCGCCATTATAGTCAGACACCCCCTCGGGTTCAATGTAAAACTCTGACTATTATTGGCATTACTGACATACGGGGATTAATGCCCGAATCTACGGGATTCACCACGTTCCTGTAGGAGCTGCCGAAGGCTGCGATCTTTTGACTTTGATTTTCAGAAACAGGATCAAAAGATCGCAGCCTTCGGCAGCTCCTACAGTCAGAGTTCGACTTTGACCCAGCTCACCGGTTGATCGAGCCAATCGGCGAATTCGTCGAGAAAGCTCTGCTTGAACCCGGCTTCGGCCCAGTTGTTGAAGATGAATCCGAGGTTGGAGAAGCCGCATTCCTGCAGGAACAGAAAGCCGTTGATGTCGTCTTCATGCCCGCATTCCGGGCAGGTGAAGTTATCGGTGCGCCCCGGCATCCAGTCTTCCAGGCTTTCGAACAGGGCTTCACCGACCTCTTTGCGACACTCGGCGCAGCCGGCTTCTTCAAGGAAACCCTTGGCTGGCGTATAGATGCAGCGTTTGGTAATGATCTCCAGGCCATTGACCGGCTCGCCGAACGGCAGGGCTTCGGGGTGCAGGACCACTGCGCGAGCACCGTCGGCGATGGCATGGGCCATGCGATTGCCGGTGCGACCACAGGTTGTCAGCTCTTCCTGGATGATGTTCTTGCGCACCAGCCAGCGCACAACGGCCCGGGCCCGGGGCTCGTGCACCGGCAGGGTGGAGATTTTCGGGACGATGATGCTTTGGGAATTCATGGGGTACAGGCCTGGAGCATTGATAAATGACCTGTAGGAGCGAGCCTGCTCGCGATGGTCGTTAACGATAACGCGGGGAGTCTGGTTCCCCGCGGTGTTCTTGAGTCCATCGCGAGCAGGCTCGCTCCTACAGGTAAAGCAATGGTGCGATGCCTATAGAAGGTATAGGCCCGCCATAGCTGTTTTTACAACTCGACGACAACCGCCTGCGAAGCACGGGTCGCCTTGGCGCGGGCGGCTTCGATCGACTCGTCGCGCGCCAGGGCCACGCCCATGCGGCGCTGGCCGTTGACTTCAGGCTTGCCGAACAGGCGCAGCGCGGTATCCGGCTCGCTCAAGGCGGCACCGAGGTTGGCGAAAGCGGTCTGGGTCGACTGCCCTTCCACCAGAATCACCGCCGAAGCCGATGGCCCGAACTGACGGATCAACGGGATCGGCAGGCCGAGAATGGCCCGTGCATGCAGGGCGAACTGCGACAGGTCCTGGGAGATCAGCGTGACCAGGCCGGTGTCATGCGGGCGCGGCGAGACTTCGCTGAACCACACCTGATCACCCTTGATGAACAACTCGACGCCGAACAGACCACGACCACCCAGGGCTTCGGTCACGGCTTTGGCGACGCGTTCGGATTCAGCCAGGGCAATCGGGCTCATGGCCTGCGGCTGCCAGGACTCCTGGTAGTCGCCCTTCTCCTGACGGTGACCGACCGGTGCGCAGAAGGTGGTGCCGCCGACGTGGCGCACGGTCAGCAGGGTGATTTCGTAGTCGAAATCGATGAAGCCTTCGATGATCACCCGACCTTTACCCGCACGGCCACCTTCCTGGGCGTAGTCCCAGGCTTTCTGCACGTCATCGACGCTGCGCAGCAGGCTCTGGCCCTTGCCCGAGGAACTCATGACCGGCTTGACCACGCATGGGAAACCGAGGTCTTCAACGGCTTTGCTGTAGTCCTCGAAGGTGTCGGCAAAGTGGTACGGCGAGGTCGGCAGGTCCAGCTCTTCAGCGGCCAGGCGACGGATGCCTTCGCGGTTCATGGTCAGTTGCGCGGCGCGGGCGGTCGGGATCACGGTGAAACCTTCAGCCTCCAGCTCCACCAGGGTCGCGGTGGCGATGGCTTCGATTTCCGGGACGATGAAATGCGGCTTCTCGGCCTCGATCACGGCACGCAGGGCAGCGCCATCGAGCATGTTGATCACGTGGCTGCGGTGCGCCACCTGCATGGCCGGCGCGTTGGCGTAGCGATCCACGGCAATCACTTCAACGCCCAGGCGTTGCAGCTCGATCACCACTTCCTTGCCCAACTCGCCACAGCCACACATCAATACGCGGGTCGCGGTGGGCGACAATGGAGTTCCGATACGGGTCATCTGAAGGTCCTCAAGAAGCGGATCATCGAGGGAAGCACGCTTCCCATGGGGAGAAAGCGCGGCATTTTACATGAACTTCAGCTGACGACAGCCTGTTTGCGCAGGCGCCAGGCCATGATCAGCCACACGGCAGTGACCCCGGCGAATTTCGAACCCAGGGCGGTGAGGATCACCCCCGGCGTCAGGGCGTCGATCATGCCGAAAAAGATAAAGGTATCGAGGGGAATGCTCAGGGCCGAACTTATCCACAGGCGATCATGCAGCGGACGCTTGGTGATGCTGAACACCAGCCAGTCGATGCACTCGGAAACCGCGAACGCCGTGGCGCTGGCCAGGGCGATGGAGGGATCGGAGGTGGCGTAGGACAACACCAGCGCCACCAGCATCGCCACGAGGGCACCATGCCCGAAACGGGTTTGCACCATGTCGCGCAGGATAAACACCAGCCCGCCCCAGGCCGACCAGATGATGTCCAGGTGGGGGGCGGTGGAGAAGGCGAAGTTGATCAGCACGACGCTACTGATGTAGGTGATCAGGAAGAGCATGGGAGCAGTAGTACCTGTCAATTTTGTGCACAGGGTACCGTAGGAGCGAGCCTGCTCGCGATGGTCGTTAACGATAACGCGGGGGAATCTGGTTCCCCGCGGTGTTCTTGCGTCCATCGCGAGCAGGCTCGCTCCTACAACTGCGGTTTTGCCCCGATCATCCACACCAGCCCACTGACCTTGGCCCGCTCATGACACAACCCCAGCACCGTACGGCGCTCTTCATTGGTCATACGGCTCCAGCGGGTGATTTCCTCAACCGTACGCTGGCAACCGGTGCAGATATCATCGTCATCCAGCGCACAAATGCTCACGCAGGGCGATGCCACCGGGCGTTCGGGCGTGCTCATTCTTCCTGCTCGACCAGATCGCGGGCATAACGCTGTGAGTTGTGCACATAGTGGGCTGCGCTGGCTTCCAGCATCTTGATTTGCGGTTCGGTCAATTCGCGCACCACTTTGCCGGGCGAACCCATGACCAGCGATCCGTCCGGAATTTCCTTGCCTTCGCCGATCAGCGAATTGGCGCCGATGATGCAGTTCTTGCCGATCTTCGCGCCATTGAGAATCACCGCGTTGATGCCGATCAGGCTGTTGTCGCCGACGGTGCAGCCGTGGAGCATCGCGTTGTGGCCGATGGTCACGCCGGTGCCGATGGTCAGCGGATAGCCCATGTCGGTGTGCATCACGGTTCCGTCCTGGACGTTGCTGTTCCTGCCGATCAGGATCAACTCGTTGTCGCCGCGCAGTACAGCGTTGAACCAGACGTTGGCGCCCTCTTCCAGCCTGACCTTGCCCACCAGCACGGCATTGGGGGCGACCCAGCTCTGTGGATGGGTTTCGACACGGGCGTCGCCCAGGCGGTATTTCATTGTTGTATTCCTCAGGGCTCGGGCAGTGCCATTCGAACGATGGCTTCAGGTATTGATAAAGCTTTTGGGAGGTTGATGCAGGCTGATTTTGGCGTCATACAGCAGGTTGATCAACTCGACGATCATGATCGCCGTCAGCCCCCAGATCTTGTATTCGCCAAAGCGATAGCTCGGCACGTACCAGCTGCGGCCCTGATAGTCGATGCGATGGGTATGTTCGCGGGGGTCTTTGCGGAAGAACTCCAGGGGTACGCTGAACACCGCGGCGATCTCGGCATCATTGGCCCGGTATTCGACAAAATCCGGGATCACCCCGACATAGGGCGTGACCATGATGCCATGCAGGCTGATCAGCGGGCTGAGCGGGCCGATCACCTCGACCAGCCCCGGCGGCAGGCCGATTTCTTCCTCGGCTTCACGCAGGGCGGTGAAAATCAGGTCGGAGTCTTCGGGGTCGCGGCGACCACCGGGGAAGGCGACTTCGCCGCCATGGGTCGACAGGCCGCTGGCACGCAGGGTCAAAACCAGCTCGGGCTCGTCACTGCGGGTGATGGGCACCAGCACTGCGGCCTCGGGAAAACGACGATCGGTCTCCAGCGTGCGTGGAGTGTGGTTACTAACCCGATGCAGTAGCTCGTCCAGCATGAGTGTTCTCGATTTGTGCCTTACCCGGCATCATGCACCAATCGCTGCGGTCGCCCAACCCCCGCAACCGCCCCATGTCGCGAAACGACAACTTGCCGACCGGCACCGCCGCACGCCAAGATAGGCGCAGCATTCAGGAACCCCAGCATGAAATTTTGCAGCCAGTGCGGTAACCCGGTGACCCAACGCATTCCCGAGGGCGATTCACGCCTGCGTTTTGTCTGCGACAGCTGTCAGGTCATTCACTACCAGAACCCCAATATCGTCGCCGGCTGCGTGGCGACCTGGGGCAGCAAGGTGTTGCTGTGCCGGCGGGCCATCGAGCCGCGCCGCGGCTACTGGACCCTGCCCGCCGGTTTCATGGAGAACGGCGAGACCATCGAACAGGCCGCCATTCGCGAAACCGCCGAGGAAGCCTGCGCCCGGGTGCGCAACCTGAGCATCTATACCCTGATCGATGTGCCACACATCAGCCAAGTGCATGTGTTCTTCCGTGCCACGCTTGCGGACCTGGATTTTTCTGCCGGCCCCGAGAGCCTGGAAGTGCAACTATTCGACGAAGCGGACATTCCTTGGGATGAGCTGGCTTTCCGCACGGTGGGCCGTACCTTAGAATGCTTCTTCGCTGACCGGCGGACCGAGGTCTATCCCGTACGGTCTGAATCGATTCCGCCGCTTGCTCAGCCTGCCATTATCTGATGCCATATTGGTATCATTCGTAGCCGCTGAAAAATCGTCCGAACGCGGCCCGAGCCTTCGGCAGCTCCTACATAAAACATCTATAAATAAATAGTCGCGACACCTCCTGGGGAATCGTTTCAATGCGCTGGTTGCTTGCCTTGTTCTGTTTGTCTTTCGTTGCGGTGTCCCAGGCTTCTGCCCTGGAACCCCTGGACGGCAAGGTCATCGAGAAAATCCTGGTTCTCAAGTCTTCCCATCAATTGCAATTGATCAATGACGGCAAGCCGCTCAAGACCTATCGCATTTCCCTGGGCAAGCGTCCCAAGGGGCCAAAACTGATGGAGGGCGACAAACGCACCCCGGAAGGCCTCTACTGGGTCGACTGGCGCAAGGTCAGTGATAAATTCAACCTGGCGATGCACATTTCCTACCCGAACATCAGTGACTCGGCCCGCGCCCGCCGTGAAGGCGTCGAGCCCGGCGGCATGATCATGATCCACGGCACCCCGGACACCGAAGACACCCCGGAAGACCTGTTCCACACCCTGGACTGGACCGACGGCTGCATCGCCATGCGCAACATGGACATGCGCGAAGTCTGGAACCTGGTGCCGGACGGCACGATGATCGAAATTCGTCCGTAATTCCCTCGACCATTGGTCGGCATCAAAAAATAAAATCAAAAGATCGCAGCCTGCGGCAGCTCCTACAGGGTGAATACCATTTCGCTCTGTAGGCGCTGCCGCAGGCTGCGATCTTTGTCGTTTTAAAGCCTACCGCTAATACCACTTCAAACCACCCCGCCTCCAGCCGGCCACAATCGGCATATTCTTGTAAAACAACCGCGTTGACATGGTATGCAAGTGGTATTAGTTTCGCCTCACAACCGGGCGACAACAATCCTATATCCGCATCGGACATTGCCTACATGAACGACCTACAGGCCCTGCGCCCCGACGACACCCAACCCACGCCGTTGTACCTGCAACTGGCACGCAATCTGGAAGCGGCGATCCATGCCGGCCAGTGGAAAGCCGAACAGGCCATGCCGTCGGAGCGCCATCTGAGCGAAACCCTGGGCATCTCCCGCGTCACTGCACGCAAGGCGCTGGAAGTATTGTTCGAACAAGGCCTGATCCGCCGTAACCAGGGCTCCGGTACCTTCATCACGCCGCGCCTCGAACAACCGCTATCGCGTCTGTCCGGTTTCAGTGAAATGCTCCGCCTCAAGGGTTTCGTGCCCGGTTCGCAATGGCTGGAGCGGGAAATCACCCTGCCGACACACGAAGAGCTGATCCGCCTCGGCCTGTCGCCCAACGACAAGGTCGCGCGCCTCAAACGCCTGCGCAAGGCCGACGACACCGTGATGGCCATCGAGATGAGCACCCTGCCCGCCTCGATCATCCCCAAGCCGCAATCGGTGGGCGACTCCCTCTACGAATTCCTCGACGGCATCGGCAAGCCGGTGGTGCGCGCCTTGCAGCACATCCAGGCGATCAACGCCTCGGACGAGTTCGCCGCGCTGGTCGGCATCGCCCCCGGCACCGCCATGCTGTTGATGACCCGGGTCGGCTACCTGGAAGACAACACGCCCATCGAAGTCACCGACACCTATTGCCGCAACGACTACTACGACTTTGTGGCAGAGCTGCGTCGCTGACAAACAGCCGGCCGCTAAAAACCGAGATCCCGACATGTCCGAAGACAACATCCTCACCGCCCGCGGCTGGGTTCGCGGCCGACTGGTCCACGCCCACGGCAAGGTCGTGTCCATCGAAGGCGTCCCTTGCGATCCGGCGGACAACGACCTGCCTTATCTGCTGCCGGGTTTCATCGACCTGCACGTTCACGGCGGTGGCGGCAAAGACATCATGGAAGGCACGCCCGCCTTCGAAACCATCACCCGCACCCACGTGCGCTTCGGTACCACGTCGCTGCTGGCCACCACCATGACGGCGCCGAGCGAAGAGATCGCCAGCGTGCTCGAAGCCGTCGGCGAATTCTGTGAGCAGCGGCCACAAGGTTGCGCCCGGGTGCTCGGCGTGCACCTCGAAGGCCCCTACATCAACCCCGGCAAGCTCGGCGCGCAACCCAACTTCGCCCATACCGCATTGATGGCCGAGGTCGAAGCTTACCTGGCACTGGCGCCGATCCGTGTGATCACCATTGCCCCGGAAATCGCCGGTCACGACGCCTTGATCCGCGACCTCAGCCGCCGCGGCATCCGCATGCAGATCGGCCACACCCTGGGCAGTTACGAGGAAGGCGTCGCGGCACTGGAGGCCGGCGCCAGCAGCTTCACCCACCTCTACAACGCCATGAGCCCACTGCATCACCGCGAGCCGGGGATCGTCGGCGCCGCACTGGCCCACGCGAAGTACGCCGAATTGATCCCGGACTTGCTGCACGTGCACCCCGGTGCCATCCGCGTCGCCCTGCGCTCGATCCCGTGCCTGTACTGCGTCACCGACTCGACCGCCGCTGCCGGCATGCCCGACGGCGAGTACAAACTCGGCAGCCACACCGTGACCAAGTGCCTGGGCGGCGTGCGCCTGCCCGACGGCACCCTGGCCGGCAGCACCCTGACCATGGATCAGGCCCTGCGCAACCTGGTGAAAATCGGCCTGCCCATCGCCGAAGCCTCGCAGCGCCTGTCGCAATTCCCCGCCGACTACCTCGGCCTCACCGAACGCGGGCGCCTGCAACCGGGGGCCTGGGCCGACTGCGTGCGGCTGGATCGCTCACTGAAACTGACCGCCGTCATGGTCGAAGGAGAAGACATTGACTTCAAAAATGCTTGAAGAGGCGCTGTCCTCGTTCGAGGCCGTGCAAGCCCAATTGCAAAAACTTGACCCGCAGATGATCGAGATCGCCGGACGCCTGCGTCGTCAGCCGCCGCAAGTGGCCATGACCGTGGCGCGCGGCAGCTCCGACCACGCCGCCAGTTACTTCGCCTACCTGACCATGCAGCTGCTGGGCATCCCGGTGGCGTCGTTGCCGATGTCGGTGGTGACCATGCAGCAGGCGCCGCTGAAGGTCAGCGGTCAGGTGGCATTCGCCTTCTCGCAATCGGGGCAAAGCCCGGACCTGGTCAACAGCCTGCGCCTGTTGCGCAAGCGCGGTGCCTTGAGCATTTCGCTGGTCAATGCCGAAGACTCGCCGCTGGAAGCCGCCTGTGAGTTCAGCCTGCCGCTGTGTGCCGGCACCGAAAGCAGCGTCGCCGCGACCAAGAGTTTCATCGCCACCCTGAGCGCCAGCGCGCGGTTGATCGGGCACTGGAAGGAAGACGCCGAACTGCTCGAGGCCGGTTTGGCCTTGCCCGAGGGCCTGCGCAACGCCGCGCAGCAGGACTGGAGCCCGGCCATCGAAGCCTTGCGCGATTGCCAGCGCCTGATGGTGATCGGCCGTGGCGCCGGTTTCGCCATCGCCCAGGAAGCGGCGCTCAAATTCAAAGAGACCTCGGCGATCCAGGCCGAAGCCTTCAGCAGCGCCGAAGTCCGCCACGGCCCGATGGCCCTGATCGGCGACAACTACCCGCTGCTGGTGTTTGCCCCACGGGGCGCCGAGCAGGCCGGTCTGTTGAGCCTGGCCGCCGACATGCGCCAGCGCGGCGCCCGTGTCCTGCTGGCCGCACCGGATGACGTGCTCGAGCGCGACCTGACCCTGACCCGCGCCGAACACCCGGCCCTCGACCCGATTCTGGCGATCCAGAGTTTCTACGTGATGGCCGCCGGCCTGGCCGTGGCCCGCGGCATGGACCCGGACCAGCCGCGGCACTTGAGCAAAGTCACCCGCACCCACTGATGACCGGTGCCCCGTGTGTAGGAGCTGCCGCAGGCTGCGATCTTTTGATTTTGATTTTGAAGATCAACAGATCGCAGCCTCCGGCAGCTCCTACACAAGCGTGCGAAGCGAACCTTTATTTGATGAGACCGAGCCATGCATAACAACAATAAAGAGCTGACTTTAAGCGCCCCGCTCAGCGGCCCGGTGCTCACGCTCGCCAAAGTCCCGGACCCGGTGTTTGCCAGCGGCGCCATGGGCGACGGCATCGCCATCGATCCGCTCAACGACACGCTCCACGCCCCCTGCGCGGGTGTGGTGGTGCATGTCGCGCGCACCGGTCACGCGCTGACCTTGCGTGCAGACAACGGCGCGGAATTGCTCCTGCACCTGGGCCTCGACACGGTCGAGTTGCAGGGCCATGGCTTCTCGATGCTGGTCAAGGAAGGCGCACGCGTCGCCAATGGTCAACCCCTGCTGCGCTACGACCTGGACATGGTCGCGCAACAGTGCAAAAGCCTGGTCAGCCTGCTGATCCTCACTAACAGCCAGGACTTTCAGGCGCGCCCCATCACCCTCAAATCGGTGAAAGTCGGTGAGCCGCTGCTGCACATCATTCGTCGACAGACATCGACCGCAGAGGTCGATGTCGAGTTTGCCGGCGCAGAGATTGTCGGTCACGTGCGCATTGCTCACCGTGGCGGCCTGCACGCGCGGCCAGCGGCGTTGATCCGTCAGACCGCACAAGGTTTCAAAAGCAAATCGCAGCTGCACTTCGCCGGCAAGTCGGCCACCTGCGACAGCCTGATCGGCCTGATGGGGCTGGCCATCGGCGAGCAGGCAGAAGTCCAGGTCAGTTGCCAGGGTCCGGACGCCGAAGCCGCGCTGCAAGCCTTGCTCACCGCGTTATCCACAGCCCTGGCCGAAGACAGTCACGCCGCCGCGCCACCGACGATCGCCCAACGCAATCGCCCCGCCGAAGCCGGTGTGTTGCACGGTGTCTGCGCAGCGCCAGGCCTGGTCGGCGGGCCGTTGTTTCGCCTGAATGCGATCAGCCTGCCAGTGGACGCCGGCGATCATGATCCGCAACAGCAACGGCAGGTTCTGGACGCGGCACTGAGCCAGGTTCGCAGCGAAATCGACCACACCTTGGCCCAGGCAAAAAAACACAAGGACAGCGCTGAAGAGGCCATTTTCGCCGCACACCTGGCACTGCTCGAAGACCCGGCCCTGCTGGACGCCGCCCGTCAAACCGTCGCCAAGGGCACGGCCGCGACCCACGCCTGGAGCCAGGCCATCGACGTGCAATGCGAAGTGCTCCAGCAAACCGGCAGCACATTGCTCGCCGAACGCGCCAACGACCTGCGCGACCTCAAGCAACGGGTGCTGCGCGTATTGCTCGGCGATACCTGGCATTACGACGTGCCGGCCGGCGCCATCGTCGCGGCCCATGAACTGACGCCCTCCGATCTGCTGCAACTGAGCCAGCAAGGCGTCGCCGGGCTGTGCATGGCCGAGGGCGGTGCGACTTCCCACGTGGCGATTCTGGCCCGGGGAAAAGGCCTGCCGTGCATGGTCGCACTGGGCTCGACGCTGCTCGATCAGCAACAGGGGCAACCGGTGGTGCTGGACGCCGACGGCGGCCGCCTCGAACTGACACCCGGCACACAGCGCCTGGCCGACGTGCGCCAGCTGCAACTGCAACAGCGACAACGCCGGGCCGAACAACAGGCCCAGGCGCACACACCG
The DNA here is from genome assembly GCF_002934665.1 of Pseudomonas laurylsulfatiphila. GTDB lineage: Bacteria > Pseudomonadota > Gammaproteobacteria > Pseudomonadales > Pseudomonadaceae > Aquipseudomonas > Aquipseudomonas laurylsulfatiphila. The sequence continues at coordinate 481,587 of NZ_NIRS01000006.1, forward strand.
GCGCTGACCACCGATGGCCTGCACATCGAAGTCGCCGCCAACGTGGCGTCCAGCACGGAAGCGGCAGACGCATTGGCCAATGGCGCCGACGGTGTCGGCTTGCTGCGCACCGAGTTTCTCTTCGTCGACCGCCACACCGCCCCGGACGAACAGGAACAACACCAGGCCTATCAGGCCGTGCTCGATGCCATGGGCGACAAGTCGGTGATCATCCGCACCATCGACGTCGGTGGCGACAAGCAACTCGACTACCTGCCACTGCCCGCCGAGGCCAACCCGGTGCTCGGCCTGCGCGGCATTCGCCTGGCCCAGGTCCGCCCGGAACTGCTCGACCAGCAACTGCGCGCGCTGCTGCACCTGAGCCCATTGTCGCGCTGCCGGATCCTGCTGCCGATGATCACTGAGGTCGATGAACTGCTGCACATCCGCCAGCGCCTCGACGCCTTGTGCACCGAACTGGGCCTGGCGCAACGCCCGGAACTGGGGGTGATGATTGAAGTGCCGGCCGCCGCGCTGCTGGCCGAGCAACTGGCCGAACACGCGGATTTCCTGTCCATCGGCACCAATGACCTGTCGCAATACACCCTGGCCATGGACCGCGACCATGCCGGGCTTGCCGCACGCGTCGATGCGTTGCACCCGGCCCTGCTGCGGTTGATCGCCCAGACCTGCGCCGGTGCGGCGAAGCACAAGCGTTGGGTCGGTGTGTGCGGTGCACTGGCGTCCGACCCTCTGGCCACGCCGGTGTTGATCGGCCTGGGGGTTAGCGAGCTGTCGGTGAGCCCGGTACAGATCGGTGAAATCAAGGACCGCGTGCGTCATCTCGACGCCAGCGAATGCCGGCGCATCAGCCTGGGCCTGCTCAAGCTGAGCAGCGCCAGCGCCGTGCGTCATGCCTGTCACCAGCACTGGCCTCTGAGCTAGCTCTTTACAAAAGAAGAACAAAAATCCAGGGAGATCCGCCATGTACCAACTTTTCATTGAAGGCCTGCAACGCCTCGGCCGCGCGCTGATGCTGCCGATCGCGATCCTGCCGATTGCCGGCCTGCTGCTGCGCCTGGGCGACACCGATCTGCTCAACATCGCGATCATCCACGACGCCGGCCAGGTGATCTTTGCCAACCTGGCGATGATCTTCGCCATCGGCATCGCGGTCGGTTTCGCCAAGGACAACAACGGTACGGCGGGACTTGCCGGGGTGATCGGCTACCTGGTGATGATCGCCACCCTCAAGGTGCTCGACCCGAGCATCAACATGGGCATGCTCGCCGGGATCGTCAGCGGCCTGATGGCCGGCGCGCTGTACAACCGCTTCAAGGACATCAAGCTGCCGGAATACCTGGCGTTCTTCGGTGGTCGACGGTTCGTGCCGATTGTCACCGGGTTCGCCGCCGTGGGCCTGGGCGTGGTGTTCGGCTACATCTGGCCGCCGATCCAGCACGGCATCAACAGCTTCGGCACGCTGATGATGGAGAGTGGCAGCATTGGTGCGTTCGTCTTCGGCGTGTTCAACCGCCTGCTGATCGTCACCGGCCTGCACCACATCCTCAACAACATGGCGTGGTTCGTGTTCGGCAACTTCACCGACCCCACCACCGGTGCGCTGGTCACCGGAGACCTGTCGCGCTACTTCGCCGGCGACCCGAAAGGCGGCCAGTTCATGACCGGCATGTTCCCGATGATGATCTTCGGCCTGCCTGCCGCGTGCCTGGCGATGTACCGCAATGCCCTGCCGGAACGGCGCAAGGTGATGGGCGGGATTTTCCTGTCGATGGCACTGACCGCGTTCCTGACCGGCGTGACCGAGCCGATCGAATTCGCCTTCATGTTCCTCGCGCCGCTGCTGTTTCTGCTGCATGCGTTGCTGACCGGCCTGTCGATGGCCATCACCAATGCGCTGAACATTCACCTGGGCTTCACGTTCTCCGGTGGCTTCATCGACATGGTGCTGGGCTGGGGCAAGTCCACCAACGGCTGGCTGGTGTTCCCGGTGGGCCTGGCCTATGCCGTGATCTATTACGTGGTGTTCGATTACTGCATCCGCCGTTTCGACCTGAAGACACCGGGCCGCGAAACCAGCGCTGCCGCCCCGCAGGTAGCGGTGGCCGACAATGAACGCGCCGGGGCTTACATCAAGGCCTTGGGTGGCGCCGAAAACCTGATCACCGTCGGTGCCTGCACCACGCGTTTGCGCCTGGACATGGTGGATCGCAACAAGGCCTCGGATACCGATCTGAAGGCGCTCGGCGCCATGGCCGTGGTGCGTCCGGGCAAGGGCGGGAGTTTGCAGGTAGTGGTAGGGCCGATGGCCGATGCGATTGCCGATGAAATTCGCCTGGCGATGCCGGCGCTGGGGCGTGCCATCGTGTCGTCGCCGGCAGCAGAAATCGACGCGCCTGCACCCGCCGCCGTGGCAACACCCGAGGCGCAGCAATGGCTCAATGCGCTGGGGGGTGGCGACAATGTGCTGCAACTCGACTGCATCGCCATGACGCGCATTCGCCTGCAATTGGCCAATGGCAAGGCGTTGTCGGAGTGTGATTTGAAAGCGCTGGGTTGCCAGGGTGTGAGTCAGCTGGAAGGCGGGATCTGGCATCTGCTGGTTGGCGACAAGGCGGCGAGTTTGAGTGGGGCGTTGGAAGCGCTGGTCAATCGCAGGGAGGTCAGTGCCAAGGTTTGATCGACGACGTACACATTGTAGGCCAGCCCCTGCCCCGTCAAAAAACGGATCTTCTCGTTACAATAAAACCGCTGAAATCACTTTCCGCAGGTTTCCATTCAGCCCTTAGAAGCTCATCTGCCACTGCCCGGTCAGCGCTTGATTACGGCTATTGCTACCCACCTCTGCGTTGTAACCAATACTCAAGGTGTGGCGTGCAGAGATCCCGACGTCCAGACCTGCCCCGACCATCAAACTATCGCGGTCCAAAGCACTGCCCTGGACATTGAACCCGGAGCCGCCCAAAACAAAAGCCTGGCGGGTTTCATTTTCAACGTCGCCGTAAGTGTGGCGCCAGCCAAGGCTACCCCTCGGCGTTACGCTGATACCGTTCTGCAACTGATTGAGCTGTGCCAGGCGCACGCCGAAAGTGCTGCTGAAGTTGTCCTGAGTCTGGGTGTCGACGGCCAATGCGGCCAGGCCACCTTTTTCAGTGAACCCTTCGCGGTGATAACGCTGGTACCCCAGATTGGCGAACGGTTCGACGTTGAGCCGGCCACTACCCAGCAAATAGCCCAACTCGCCAAAGGCTTGCTGGCTGTCGGCATCGTAATTGCCTTTTGGCCGGTCGCTGAAGTCTTCGAACTCAACTGTTCGCTTGGTATCTCCGTCATGGCCGCTGTACGCCGCCCCCAGGCGTAACGCCAGAGGTCCATCCTGCCGCATGGCGTACGCGCCGACATGCCAACTGTGCAGCGTGCCCTCGAAGTTGTGGCTGTCGAGGTCAGTCTTCGAATAACCACCGAGTACACCCATGCGCCATTCGGGCGAGAGCGACCAATCCACGCCCAGCACACTGCCAGCCGTTCGTTGCTCAAGACCGGGCTCGCCATGTTCGCCATCCAGCTTGCCGTAGCCGCCGAGGCCCTGGAGCCAGACGCGGCCCTGTGCTCGAGGATCATTCAAGTTACGAACCGTGGCTGGCACGCCAGTGGCTGCCAACATTGGCGACTGCGAGGATTCCAGCCCAACCAGCAGGCCGCTGCCACTTCCCGTTTGCTGCATGGCCGAAAGCATGCTGGTACCGACCTGAGCGCTGGAATTGAGGGCTGCGCTGCCCAGATTGGCGAAGCTGCTGCCGGCGAGACTTTCAATGGCTGCACTGGCGCTGGCTCGGGAAGTACTCAACAGCGCGTCATACAACGGATTCTGAGTCTGCCACTCGCCCCAGAAATCGCGCTGACCGCCAATTGACTGAATACTGTCGACAGCCCGGGCGCCGTTGGCGGTTCGAGCGTATTCACTCAGATCGACATCGTTACGTGTATAGGTGATATCGACGCGAGTAGGCAGGTAGCTAACCTTCGGATCCACGAATGCGTAATAGTTTTCACCGGTCACATGACCGAAAGTGCCGGTGATGCTGCCAGCCTCCAGCACGGTGTATTGGCTGCGCCACGGGTATTCTCCGGGGGTGGTGTAAACCTTCAGGACAGAGCCGGTCAGGTTGGCATTGCCTGAAACCCGCGTCGTGGCGGCAGTGCCATCCGGGTTGATGCCAAACAGTAATATCGAGCCACGGCCCATATTCAGGTTGCCGTTGACTCTTGGCGCACCGATCGAGGTACTAGCGTTCAGGGTGCCGTTGATGTTCAGGTTGGAGACCGTCCCACCGCCACCGTAGGACGCGTATTGATCAACCGTGACATCACCGGCGATTCCTCCCTGGTTTATCAGCCCAGCACCGTTGTAGACATGCGCTCCCTCGCTGAAATCACCCGAGCCAGTCAGCGTCCAGGTGCCTTGCTGCACTTGTAACGATGCGAAGTTTCGACTCTCGCCAAAGCTGGAGTCGCCGAAGCCGCTGCCATCCATGACCAGCGTGTTGCGGCCACTGCCACCCTCCACCAGCCCCTCGAACCGACCGCCGCTTTTCAGCGTGAGCGTGTCATCACCGCCGCCCAGATCCAGCGCGATGCCATTGCTTCCGCCGATTATGCCGGCGTTGACAACCTGGTCGGCAAAATCGCCAATGAATTTCACACCAGCGCCGTTCAGGCCGCGGACGATGCCGTAGTTGAGCAACTGCGTAGCGGCCACCGCTGAGCCGCCGTTACCATCACTGACCACAATGCCGTTATTGCCTCCCCGAATCATACCGAAGCGCTGGCCTGGCAATAGGGAGCCGTAGTTATTCACCGTACCGCCGCCGATTGAGAGCGCTGCGTTACCCCCCTGAATCCCACCTGAATTAGTGATCCCGGCAACACGTTCAACGCGGATACCATTGCTGTGATCGTCGGCCTTGAGATCAACGTCGCCCCCCATGATGAGGCCAGTGTTGTTGAGATAAGCATTACCTTTGGAGTACACCCCTGCGCCATTGCCTCCAATGACGTTGCCCTGATTACTCAACCGTATGTCCTGCACGGCGGCAATGCCATGTCTGGCTCCGGATATCTGACCGTTGTTGGTGATCCGTACATCCACGGCTGCACCGATATCAATGCCGTTGAATGTGCCGGGGGCCTGGGTCGATTCGCGGGAAATGATCTCGCCGCCGTTGCTGATGTCAGCATGCGAGCCCGTTCTGATAGCGTCGCCACCCTCGGCGATAATCAGGCCGCCCTTGCTGTTGACGATCGTGGTTCTGGCGCGATCTCCGATTGCGGCACTGAAATCAAGCGCCTGCCCGCTGAGCGCACGAATGATGCCAGCGTTTGTCAGCGTGCTTTCACCGAAAGGATTCTGCGGGTTGCTAAATCGGATGGCACTCTGCGCGCCCTCGATCAACCCACCTGAATAATTGTTGATGTAGTAGTAACCCGAATCGACGTTTGCGTAGTGGGTCTCGATGGCATTCGCCGCGGTGGAGATGATCTGGCCATAGTTGAAAACATGCAGAGAGGGGATGGTGTTAAGGGAGGTACGCAAATCAACGGCAGTACCATCGACCACAACTCCCCCGCTATGAAATACCGTGAGGTTGTCAATGACAGTGAGCTGCTGCGGGGCTCCCGTAAAGGAGTCTATGAATGTCTCCTTTGCATTTACATGGCAGGACAATCCACTGCAGGTGATCAGGGCAATACGCAACGCGAGGTGATGGTGTACGAACGACATCGATGAAATCCTTTTCTTGTAGCCCGCCATCGTCGTCTATAGCGCTTTGATATTACAAGTGACCCTTTGATCAAAATCTGAGATTTGCAGGCAAAAAAAACCGCTGATTTAATCAGCGGTTTTTTTTGTTTCAACAGCAAAAAAGATCAGAAATCTTCAAGCTGCCACACCTCATAAGCCGGTGTCTCATACGGATGACTGAGCTTCAACGCGGCAACAACAGCCACGATCAACTCATCCGCCACCACAAGCTCAACCTTCCACTCCTCGACCCGCTCAACCTGCCCTGCCTCGCCAATGAACGGCTGACTGCCGTCCAAAGGTCGAAACTGGCCAGTGCCAAGCACTTGCCACGCACAGTGGTCATAGTCCCCGATCCGCCCACCACCGGCAGCGAATACAGCGTCCTTGACCACCTCGACATGACTGTCAGGAACAAAAAAAGCGAGCTTGTACACGGCGCTTAGTTCACCCACACGCGAGCATTACGGAACATGCGCATCAACGGTGCATCTTCGTTCCAGTCATCGGAACGCCACGAGTTCTGCACGGCGCGGAACACACGCTCCGGGTGCGGCATCATGATGGTCACGCGACCGTCGCGGCTGGTCAAACCGGTGATACCGCGCGGCGAGCCGTTCGGGTTGGCCGGGTAGCTTTCGGTGACCTTGCCGTGGTTGTCGACGAAACGCATCGCCACGCAACCGGACAGATCGGCTTCCAGCAACGCTTCCTCGCTGGCGAACTCGGCATGACCTTCGCCGTGGGCGATGGCGATCGGCATGCGCGAACCGGCCATACCCTGCAGGAAGATCGAGTTCGACTCCTGGATCTGCACCATGGCAACACGGGCTTCGAACTGTTCGGAACGGTTGCGCACGAAGTGCGGCCAGAACTCGCTGCCCGGGATCAGCTCGTGCAGGTTGGACATCATCTGGCAACCGTTGCACACGCCGAGGGTGAAGCTGTCGCTGCGCTCGAAGAAGCCCTGGAACGCATCGCGGGCACGGCTGTTGAACAGCGCGGATTTCGCCCAGCCTTCACCGGCACCCAATACGTCGCCGTAAGAGAAGCCGCCGCAAGCGACCATGCCCTTGAACTCGTTCAGGTCGACACGGCCGGCCAGGATGTCGCTCATGTGCACGTCGATCGCGTTGAAACCGGCGCGGTCGAACGCCGCCGCCATTTCCACCTGACCGTTGACGCCCTGCTCACGCAGCACGGCAACCTGTGGGCGAATGCCTTTCTTGATGTAAGGCGCGGCGATGTCCTGGTTGATGTCGTAGCTCAGCTTGACGCTCAGGCCAGGGTTGTCTTCTTCCAGCAGCACGTCGAACTCTTGCTCGGCGCAGTCGGCGTTGTCACGCAGGCGCTGGATCTGGTAGCTGGTCTCGGCCCACTGGCGTTGCAGCAGACGACGCTGGCCTTCGAACACGGTGTCACCGTTGAAGGTGATGCCGATCTCGCCATTGTTGATTGGCTGACCGATCACCGACACGCAATCGCCCAGGCCGGCAGCGCTGAACTGCGCGAGGATGTCCGGGGTGGCGTCCTGGCGAACCTGGATCACGGCACCCAGCTCTTCGTTGAACAGGATCGCAGCGATGTCGGCGGAGGAATCCGCCAGGCTGTCGAGGTTCAGGCTCAGGCCGCAGTGACCGGCGAAGGCCATTTCGACGACGGAGGTCAGCAGACCACCATCGGAACGGTCGTGGTAAGCCAGCAGGTGACCGTCGGCATTGAGGCCCTGGATCACGGCGAAGAAGGCCTCCAGGTCTTCGGCGTCGTCGACGTCCGGAGCCTGCTTGCCGAGCTTGCCGTGAACCTGCGCGAGGATCGAGGCGCCCATGCGGTTCTGGCCGCGGCCCAGGTCGATCAGGATCAGGTCGGTGGTGCCCTTGTCCATGCGCAGTTGCGGGGTCAGGGTCTGACGGATGTCAGTCACTGGCGCGAAACCGGTGACGATCAGGGACATCGGCGACGTGACGGACTTGTCCACGCCTTCATCGTTCCAGCGCGTGGCCATGGACATCGAGTCCTTGCCCACCGGAATGGTGATGCCCAGCTCAGGGCACAGTTCCATACCGACCGCTTTCACGGTGTCGTACAGACGCGCGTCTTCACCCGGGTGACCGGCGGCGGACATCCAGTTCGCCGACAGCTTGATGTCGGAGATCTTGCCGATGCGCGAGGCCGCGATGTTGGTCAGGGTTTCGCCGATGGCCATGCGGCCCGACGCCGGAGCGTCCAGCAGTGCCAGCGGAGTGCGCTCGCCCATAGCCATGGCTTCACCGGTGTAGACGTCGAAGCTGGTGGCGGTGACGGCAACGTCGGCCACCGGCACCTGCCACGGGCCGACCATCTGGTCACGGGCCACGAGGCCGGTGATGGTGCGGTCGCCGATGGTGATCAGGAAGCTCTTGCTGGCCACGGCCGGGTGATGCAGGACGCGCTCGACGCAGTCGGCAATGTTCAGGGTCGACGGATCGAAGTCGTCGCCCAGCTCGGCTTCACGCACCACCGAACGGTGCATGCGCGGCGCCTTGCCCAGCAACACTTCCAGCGGCATGTCCACCGGGCTGTTGCCGAAGTGGCTATCCGTGACAGTAAGCTGCGGCTCGGCAGTGGCTTCGCCGACCACGGCAAACGGGCAGCGCTCACGTTCGCAGATCGCCTTGAAACGCTCGAAATCCGCCGGGCCGACCGCCAGAACGTAGCGTTCCTGGGATTCGTTGGACCAGATTTCGTGCGGGGCCATGCCCGGCTCGTCGTTCGGAATGTTGCGCAGTTCGAAACGGCCACCGCGGTCGCCGTCGTTGACCAGTTCCGGGAAGGCGTTGGACAGACCACCGGCACCCACGTCGTGGATGAAGCTGATCGGGTTCTTGTCGCCCAGTTGCCAGCAACGGTCGATGACTTCCTGGCAGCGACGTTCCATTTCCGGGTTTTCGCGCTGAACCGAAGCGAAGTCCAGGTCCGCCGAGCTGGTGCCGGTGGCCATGGAGGAAGCTGCGCCGCCGCCCAGGCCGATCAGCATCGCCGGGCCACCGAGCACGATCAGCTTGGAGCCGACGACGATCTCGCCTTTCTTGACGTGTTCTTCGCGGATGTTGCCCATGCCGCCTGCCAGCATGATCGGCTTGTGGTAGCCGCGAACTTCGTCACCGTGTGGCGTGGTGATCGATTGCTCGAAGGTACGGAAGTAACCGGTCAGTGCCGGACGGCCGAATTCGTTGTTGAACGCGGCGCCGCCCAATGGGCCTTCGATCATGATGTCCAGCGCGGTAACGATGCGCTCAGGCTTGCCGTACGGCACTTCCCACGGCTGTTCGAAGCCCGGGATCTGCAGGTTGGACACCGTGAAACCGGTCAGGCCGGCCTTTGGCTTGGCGCCACGACCAGTCGCGCCTTCGTCACGGATCTCGCCACCGGAACCGGTGGATGCGCCTGGGAACGGGGCAATCGCGGTCGGGTGGTTGTGGGTCTCGACCTTCATCAGGATGTGCACCGGTTCCTGCACCGCACCGTACTGGCGGGTTTCAGGGTCCGGGAAGAAACGACCGGCCACGGAGCCGACGATCACCGAAGCGTTGTCCTTATAAGCCGACAGGACACCTTCGTTGTGCATCTGGTAGGTGTTCTTGATCATGCCGAACAGGCTTTTTTCCTGGCTCTGGCCATCAATGTCCCAACTGGCGTTGAAGATCTTGTGACGGCAGTGCTCGGAGTTCGCCTGGGCGAACATCATCAGTTCGATGTCATGCGGGTTGCGCTTCAAGCCGACGAAGGCGTTGACCAGGTAGTCGATCTCGTCTTCGGCCAGGGCCAGGCCCAGCTCGGTGTTGGCTTTTTCCAGCGCGGCGCGGCCGCCACCCAGCACGTCGATGGCGGTCAGGGGTTTCGGTTCGGCGTGGCTGAACAGGCCGGCGGCCTGTTCGAGGTTGCCCAGCACGATCTGGGTCATGCGGTCGTGCAGACCGTCAGCGATCAACTGGGCTTCAGCATCGCTGAACTGGCCGGCCACATAGAACGCGATGCCGCGCTCCAGGCGCTGGATTTTCGCCAGGCCGCAGTTGCGGGCGATGTCGCTGGCCTTGCTCGACCATGGCGAGATGGTGCCGAAACGCGGCAGCACCAGAAACAGACGACCGGTCGGTTCTTGTACCGGAACGCTTGGACCGTACTTCAGAAGGCGCGCGAGCACCTGCTGTTCGTCGCCGGTCAGGACGCCGGTAACTTCGGCGAAGTGAGCGAATTCAGCATACAGGCCGCTGACAGCCGGAACCTTCTGGCTCAGTTGCTCAAGGAGCTTGCTGTGGCGAAAGGCGGAAAGGGCAGGAGCGCCGCGCAGGATCAACATCTTCGGGACAGCCTCGGGAAGGGGTGTGCTTTGAGGCCGTGCATTCTAGCCTAAACAGCCCGCGACATCACCCGAAACGCTACGCACGGTTGCACTCGGGTGTCGATCTGTGTTTCTGCCCCGAAAGTCAGGTTAACCGGGCGTGTGACGACAGCTTATTTTTACTGTAACAAAACGCAGACAAGGCCCGTTCCTGCGGGGTTTCGGCCGAATTTGTGATCTCTAGCAGACTCGCCCTTCACTGTCGAGATATGGCGCCCGTGGTCCTTTGCGTATACTGCGCAGATGTTTTTCCCAATGGCTTTGCGTCCGCGGTACGCCAAATGGCTGATCGCAACCGGACTCTTCCTGATGCTCGGTGCCTGTGTTGATAAACCCAACACGCTCGAGCGCGTAAAGGAGGATGGCGTGCTGCGGGTGGTTACCCGAAACAGCCCCGCCACCTACTTTCAGGATCGCAACGGTGAAACCGGCTTCGAATACGAGCTGGTGAAGCGCTTCGCCGACGATCTGGGGGTCGAGCTCAAGATCGAGACCGCCGACAACCTCGATGACCTGTTCAACCAGGTCGGCAAGCCCAACGGCCCGGTGCTGGCGGCGGCCGGCCTGGTCAGCAGCGAAGAACGCAAGAAGCAGGTGCGCTTCTCCCACTCCTATCTGGAAGTCACCCCGCAGGTCATCTACCGCAACGGCCAGTCACGGCCGACGGACGCCAAGGACCTGGTGGGCAAGAAGATCATGGTGCTCAAGGGCAGCACCCACGCCGAACAGCTGGCGCAGCTGAAACAGAAATTTCCCGGCATCGAATACGAAGAGTCTGACGCAGTCGAGGTCGTCGATCTCCTGCGCATGGTCGACGAAGGTCAGATCGACCTGACGCTGGTCGACTCCAACGAAGTCGCGATGAACCAGGTGTACTTCACCAACATCCGGGTCGCCTTCGACCTCGGTGACGCCAGCAACCAGAGCTGGGCCGTTGGGCTGGGCGATGACAACAGCCTGCTCAACGAAATCAACGACTACCTCGACAAGGTCAAGAAAAACGGCACCCTGCAACGCCTCAAGGATCGTTACTACGGCCACGTCGACGTGCTTGGCTACATGGGCGCCACCACCTTTGCCCAACACTTGCAGCAACGCCTGCCCAAGTACGAACAGCACTTCAAGTCGTACGCCAAGAAAGAGAAAGTCGACTGGCGCCTGCTGGCGGCCATCGGCTATCAGGAGTCCCTGTGGCAACCGGCCGTCACGTCCAAGACCGGTGTGCGCGGCCTGATGATGCTGACCCAGAACACCGCGCAGGCCATGGGCGTGTCCAACCGCCTCGATCCGAAACAAAGCATCATGGGCGGCGCCAAGTACCTGGCCTACATGAAAGACCAGCTCGACGACTCGATCCAGGAACCGGACCGTACCTGGTTTGCCCTGGCGGCCTACAACGTCGGCAGCGGCCATCTGGACGACGCACGCAAACTGGCGGCCAAGGAAGGATTGAACCCGGACAAATGGCTGGACGTGAAGAAGATCCTGCCGCGCCTGTCCGAGAAGAAGTGGTACAGCAAGACCCGTTACGGCTATGCCCGCGGCGGCGAACCGGTGCACTTCGTGGCGAACATCCGTCGCTACTACGACATCCTGACCTGGGTAACCCAGCCGCAGCTTGAAGGCGACCAGGTCGCCGAGGGAAAATTGCTTGTGCCGGGGATCGACAAGACCAAGCCGGCGCAGGAGCCTGCCCCGCTCTGACAGCCACCACCAAACAAATGTGGGAGCGAGCTTGCTCGCGATGAGGCCCTTTCAGTCACATCGATTGTGTCTGTCAGACCGCTATCGCGAGCAAGCTCGCTCCCACAGGGTTTTGTGTTGGATTTAAGCCTTGGCAGCCGCCGCCAGAATCAGCGCCTTCATCTCCGACACCGCCGACTTGAAGCCGACGAACAACGCATGGGCAACCAGCGCATGCCCGATGTTCAGCTCGTTGATGCCCTTGATCGCCGCCACGGCTTCAACGTTGTGATAATGCAGGCCATGCCCGGCATTGACGATCAGGCCCTGGGCCAGGCCGAAGGCCACGCCATCGGCGACACGCTTGAGTTCTTCGGCGACTTCGGTCGGTGTCTCGGCATCGGCATAACGCCCGGTGTGCAGTTCGATGGCCGGGGCGCCAACACGGCGCGAGGCTTCGATCTGACGCTCGTCGGCGTCGATGAACAGCGACACTTCGGAGCCGATCTTCGACAGGCGTTCAACCGCCGCCTTGATCCGCGCTTCCTGCCCCGCCACATCCAGTCCGCCTTCGGTGGTCAGCTCCTGACGGGTTTCCGGCACCAGGCAAATGTGCGCCGGGCGGATGCGTTCGGCGAACTGCATCATTTCTTCGGTGATGCCCATTTCGAAGTTCATGCGGGTTTGCAGCACATCCTTGAGCACCAGAACGTCGCGTTCCTGAATGTGCCGGCGGTCTTCGCGCAGGTGCACGGTGATGCCGTCAGCGCCCGCCTCTTCCGCGTCCAGCGCTGCCTTGACCGGGTCCGGATAACGGGTGCCCCGGGCCTGACGCAGGGTGGCAACGTGGTCGATGTTCACGCCAAGAAGAATACGGGTGCTGGTGGTCACGGAAAGCGCTCCAGAAGAAGAGAAAGTTCGGTGCACAGCATACGGTGTGATCAGGGCTTGCGAAACAGCTCGCGACTGACAAGTGGACGGCCGCCCAGGTGTACGGCCAACGCCTGGCGCATCAAGCGCTTGGCGGCAGAAAGAGCGCCAGGGGCAGACCAGTCGGCCTCAGCCATGGCCAGCAGTTCGGTGCCGTTGAACAGACCCGGTTGCAGCAGGTAGACCCGCTCCAGCCCGGCATCCACTTGCAAACGGTAGAGGCCGTCCGGTGCGATGGGCTGATCGTGAATATCAGTCGTCAGGGAAAACCCGTAGCCGAGGTCATCGAGCAAGCGCCATTCGAAGGAGCGCAGCAAGGGCTCCAGGGGTCGACCTTCAGCCAGGGCCAGCAAGGTGGCGGCGTAATGATCGAACACCGAGGGGAGCGGATCTTCAGCGGGCAACAGGCGAATCAGCAGTTCATTGAGGTAAAGACCGCTGAACAGCGCCTCGCCATTGAGCCAGGTGGAAACACCGGCACTTTCCATGCGCCCGACGTTCTTCAGCTCACCCTTGCCCCGGAACTCGACTTCCAATGGCACGAATGGCCGCGCCAGCGTCCCGGCCTTGCCCCGCGCACTGCGCAACACCGCCCGCAGCCGGCCTTGCGGCGTCAGGAAATCCACCAGCGCACTGTTTTCACGGTAGGCGCGCGAATGCAGGACGTAGGCGGGTTGGGCGATGGGCGGGGTTTGCGACATGAGTGTCTCGCTGAAGGCGTGCCGTTTTGAAATCAACACAAACCAATGTGGGAGCGGGCTTGCCCGCGATGACGGACTCACATTCGACATCTCTGCTGAATGTTACATCCTCATCGCGGGCAAGCCCGCTCCCACAGGGTTCTACGGTGTAGTGCAAACCTGTTTACAGGTCGCCATAACCCAGCGAACGCAGCGCACGCTCGTCATCGGACCAGCCGCCCTTAACCTTGACCCACAGGTTGAGCATGATCTTGGAGTCGAACAGCAGCTCCATGTCCTTGCGCGCTTCGGTGCCGATACGCTTGATGCGCTCGCCCTTGTCGCCAATGATGATTTTCTTCTGGCCATCGCGCTCGACGAGGATCAAGGCATGGATGTGCAGGGTCTTGCCCTGCTGCTTGAACTCTTCGATTTCAACGGTGATCTGGTACGGCAGCTCGGCGCCCATCTGGCGCATGATTTTCTCGCGCACAAGCTCGGCGGCGAGGAAGCGGCTGCTGCGGTCGGTGATCTGGTCTTCCGGGAAGAAGTGATCGTTTTCCGGCAAGTGCTCGGCAATCACCCGCTCCAGCGCATCGAGGTTGTGCCCGTGTTGCGCGGAAATCGGGATGATCTGCGCATTCGGCAGCTGCTCCTGCAACCAGCTCAGGTGCGGCATCAGCTCGGCCTTGTCTTCGATGCGATCGGTCTTGTTCAGCGCCACGATCAGCGGGCCGGTCACGTACTGGACGCGCTCGAGCACCATCTGGTCCTCTTCGGTCCACTTGGTGCGGTCGACCACGAAAATCACCACGTCGACGTCTTTCAACGCCGCCGAAGCGGTCTTGTTCATGTAGCGGTTCAGGGCCTTCTCGCCACCCTTGTGCATACCGGGGGTGTCGACGTAGATCGCCTGCACGTCGCCCTCGGTCTTGATACCGAGCATGTTGTGACGGGTGGTTTGCGGCTTGCGCGAGGTAATCGCCAGCTTCTGACCCAGGATGTGGTTCAGCAGCGTGGACTTGCCCACGTTCGGACGGCCGACGATGGCAACATAGCCACAGCGCGTTGCGTTTGTATCAGTCATTGCCATTCTCCACACCCAGGGCAATCAGTGCTGCGGCGGCCGCTACCTGTTCGGCAATACGACGGCTCACACCCTGACCTCGGCTTTTTTCATTCAGTAAGATGATTTCGCATTCGACGAAGAACGTCCGGCAATGCGGCTCACCCTGGATATCCACCACTTCGTAACGCGGCAGCTCACAACCACGGGACTGCAGGAACTCCTGCAGGCGGGTCTTTGGATCTTTGTTGGTGTCGACCAGCGTCAGGCCTTCGAACTCTCCGGCCAGCCAGGCGAGCACACGCTCGCGGGCCACTTCCATGCCGGCATCGAGGTAGATCGCACCGATCAGCGCTTCCAGGGCATCGGCCAGAATCGACTCGCGACGGAAACCGCCGCTTTTCAGCTCGCCCGAGCCCAGGCGCAAGTATTCGCCCAGATCGAAACCGCGGGCCAGTACGGCCAGGGTCTCACCTTTCACCAAGCGTGCGCGCAAACGCGACAACTGGCCTTCGCGGGCCAGCGGGAAACGCTCGAACAACGCCTCGCCGGCGACGAAGTTGAGGATGGCGTCACCGAGGAATTCCAGGCGCTCGTTGTTACGCCCGGCAAAACTGCGGTGAGTCAGGGCCAGGACCATCAGTTCCTGATCCTTGAAGGTGTAGCCGAGCTGACGCTCTAGACGGCTTAAGGAGACGCTCACGGTTTACCCACGCTGAGTTCGTGGTTCGATTGCACTGCCATCGCCGTGAGGCGGCGCAGGCTTGGGACAATTAACGCTGTGTTCAAAAATAACGTCCTGAATATCATTGGCTTCATGCTTTTTCCGTCACCTTCTTCAGGTTCCAGAAATGCATTCGGCGCTGTGTTCAACAGCGCCGTGTTTGATTACTTGATCAGGCCAACCCGCGAGAAATTCGGCAGGTGACTGAGTTTGGGTTCCGGCCAGCTCATCCAGACCGCGAAGGCCTTGCCGACGATATTCTTGTCGGGAACCATGCCCAGCAGATCCTTGGGAATGCTCGGATCATCCCAGTAGCGACTGTCGTTCGAGTTGTCGCGGTTGTCGCCCATCATGAAGTAGTGCCCGGCCGGCACGGTCCACGAATGGTCCGGCATGGCGCGGTAGCGACTCATCTCTTTACGGATCATGTGCTCGGCGGCACCGAGTTTTTCCTTGTAGAGTTCGGCGCTGCCCAGCGTGCCCGGCTCAGAGCCGACCAGTTGCTCGGCAATCGATTGACCGTTGACGAACAGACGCTTGTCCGCGGTGTAGCGAACCGTGTCGCCCGGCAAGCCAACCACACGCTTGATGTAGTTGACGTTCGGATCGCTCGGGTAGCGGAATACCATCACATCGCCGCGCTGCGGATCACCGACTTCGATGACTTTCTTGTCGATCACCGGCAAGCGGATCCCGTAGGAAAACTTGCTCACCAGGATGAAATCACCGACATCCAGGGTTGGCTTCATCGAACCGGAAGGAATCTGGAACGGTTCCACCAGGAACGAACGCAGCACCAGCACGATGAACAACACCGGGAAGAACGACTTGCCGTATTCGACCAGCAGCGGCTCTTTGTTCAGCTTCTCGACCACGACCATGTCAGGCTGGCTGACGCTGCCCTGATAGGAAGCAATGGCGGCACGCCGACGCGGGGCCAGGATCAACAGATCGAGCAACGCCAACAGGCCGCAGACAAATACGGCGATGACCAGCAACAGCGGGAAATTTAGTGACATAGGACCTAACTATCCAACCTGAGCACTGCAAGGAAGGCTTCCTGTGGAATTTCCACGTTGCCGACCTGCTTCATGCGTTTCTTACCGGCCTTTTGCTTTTCCAGCAGCTTTTTCTTACGGCTGACGTCACCACCGTAGCATTTGGCCAATACGTTCTTTCT
This sequence comes from Pseudomonas laurylsulfatiphila, assembly GCF_002934665.1. Lineage (GTDB taxonomy): Bacteria > Pseudomonadota > Gammaproteobacteria > Pseudomonadales > Pseudomonadaceae > Aquipseudomonas > Aquipseudomonas laurylsulfatiphila. The sequence continues at coordinate 498,034 of NZ_NIRS01000006.1, forward strand.
GAGCGCCTTGACGGTTGTCCGCGCCACAATCTGCCCGCCAATGGCGGCCTGGATTGCCACGTCGAACATCTGCCGCGGAATCAGATCCTTCATCTTCTCGGTCAACTGGCGACCTTTGTAGTGCGAATTGTCACGGTGCACGATCAGCGCCAGGGCGTCGACCTTGTCACCGTTGATCAGCACGTCCAGTTTCACCAGGCTGGCCGATTGGTAACGATCGAAATGGTAGTCCAGAGAAGCATAGCCGCGACTGGTGGATTTCAGGCGATCGAAGAAGTCCAGCACTACTTCGTTCATCGGCAAGTCGTAGGTCACTTGTACCTGGGAGCCGAGGAACAGCATGTCGACCTGTACACCGCGTTTTTCGATGCACAGGGTAATGACGTTGCCCAGGTGCTCTTGCGGCACAAGAATATTGGCGCGCACGATCGGCTCGCGCATGTCTTCGATGGCAGACAGGTCCGGCAGCTTCGACGGGTTATCGACGTAGATCGTCTCGCCGGTCTTGAGCAGCAGCTCGAAGATTACCGTCGGCGCCGTGGTGATCAGGTCCAGGTTGTACTCGCGCTCCAGGCGCTCCTGGATGATTTCCATGTGCAGCATGCCGAGGAAGCCGCAACGGAAGCCGAAGCCCAGGGCGTCGGAGCTTTCCGGCGTGTATTGCAGCGACGAATCGTTGAGGGTGAGCTTTTGCAGCGCCTCGCGGAAGTCTTCGAAGTCGTCGGAGCTGACCGGGAACAGGCCGGCGTACACCTGCGGCTGAATGCGTTTGAAGCCCGGCAGTACGTCGACGTCCGGCGTCGAGCTCAAGGTCAGGGTATCGCCCACTGGCGCACCGTGAATGTCCTTGATGCTGGCGATGATGAAGCCCACTTCGCCAGCCTTCAGATCAACGGTCGGGGTGTGTTTCGGGTTGAAGACACCGACGCTGTCCACCAGGTGGATCTTGCCGGTGGACTTGACCAGGATCTTGTCGCCCTTCTTCACGCGGCCGTGGCGCACGCGCACCAGGGAGACAACGCCCAGGTAGTTGTCGAACCAGGAATCGATGATCAACGCTTGCAGCGGATCTTCGATGTTGCCGGTCGGCGCCGGAATGGTGGTCACCAGGCGCTCGAGCACTTCATCGACGCCCAGACCGGTCTTGGCAGAGCAAGTGACCGCGTCGGTGGCATCGATACCGATGATTTTTTCGATTTCTTCCTTGACGCGCTCCGGGTCGGCCTGTGGCAGGTCGATCTTGTTCAGCACCGGCATCACTTCCAGGCCCTGCTCGATCGCCGTGTAGCAGTTGGCAACCGACTGCGCTTCAACACCCTGACCGGCGTCGACCACCAGCAGCGCGCCTTCACAGGCCGCCAGCGAACGGCTGACTTCGTAGGTGAAGTCAACGTGGCCGGGGGTGTCAATGAAGTTCAACTGGTAGTTGATACCGTCTTTGGCTTTGTAATACAGAGTAACGCTGTGCGCCTTGATGGTGATCCCGCGCTCGCGCTCGAGGTCCATGGAGTCCAGGACCTGGGCTTCCATTTCGCGCTCGGCCAGGCCGCCACACATCTGGATGAAGCGATCGGCCAGCGTCGACTTGCCATGGTCAATGTGGGCGATGATGGAGAAATTGCGGATATGACTCAAATCACTCACGGATCAACACTCAAAAAGGCTGCAGGCATAGCCCGCCGAAAAATAGCCGGGAATTGTACCTGATCCACGGCACAAGCGTCACGTTCGCAGGTCAGACGGCACCTACAAAAACGCCCCGGTCTTGCGACAAGGGCGTTTTTGATCGTCAAAGCGCTCGGAAAAAGCCCGCCATCAACCGGCCCGGCGCAACAGCCAGAGCCCGGCCACGGCACAAATACCCGCCGGCACCAGCACCGAAAGCAACGGTGGGAAGCCGAATACCTGGCTCGAAGGGCCCAGCAGATCCTGAACGATGCGGAAGGTAAAGCCCACCAGCACGCCAGTGAACACCCGTTGACCCAGGGTCACCGATCGCAGCGGACCAAAGATGAAGGAAATCGCCATCAACACCAGGGCGGCGGTGACCAGCGGTTGCAACACCTTGACCCAAAATGCCAGCCAGTAACGGCTGTTGTTCAACCCCTGGTCCGCCAGGTAGTGGATATAACCCCACAGACCGCTGATCGACAGCGACTCTGGCACCATGACCACGGTGCTCAGCAACTGCGGGCTCAAGGCCACTTCCCATCGTTCGATCGGGGCCGACACCACTTCAGTGCTGCGCTCGTGGAACAGCGTGGTCGTGACGTCCGTCAACTGCCAGTGATCCGTGTCGAACTCGGCGCGCTTGGCGAAGCTCGCCGACAGCATGTGCCGCTCGTTGTCGAAACGGTAGCGGGTCACGCCGTACAGGATGCCGTTAGGCTGCACCGAGTTGACGTGAATGAACTCATCGCCCTGGCGGTGCCACAAACCGTGCTTGGCGCTTTGTGCATCGCCGCTGCCCTGGGCCAGCGAGCGATTGGCCTGCGCGGTGGTTTCAGCGGGCGGAGCGACGTACTCGCCGATCAGTACCCCAGCCAGCATCAATACCAGCATTGGCTTCATGACCGCCCAGACGATCCGGCCGATCGACACGCCGGCGGCGCGCATGATCGTCAATTCACTGTTGCTGGCCAGACTGCCCAGGCCGATCAGGCAACCGATCAGCGCGGCCATCGGCAGCATTTCGTACATCCGGCGCGGCGCGGTCAACAACACATAACTCAGCGCATCGACCAGGGTGTAGGTGTCGCTGACTTCACTCATCTCGTCGATGAAGGCAAACAGCGTCGCCAGACCAAGAATGATCCCGAGCACCGCCAGAATCGCCATGAACACGCTGCTACCAATGTAGCGATCCAGCTTAACCACGGGCCACCTCCAGCGCGCTGCGGCGACTCGCCCTCATCAAGCGCAAGGGTTCCCAATAGAGCAGGCCCAGGCCAATGGCCAGGAAAATCCCGTGCACCCACCACAAGCCCAACACTGCGGGGATCTTGCCCTTGTCGAGGGCACCACGGGCGGCAATCAGAATGGTCAGGTAAGCCATATAGAGAAGAATCGCCGGCAGCAATTTGAGGAATCGACCCTGACGCGGGTTGACCCGCGACAGCGGCACCGCCATCAAGGTGACGATGAACACCAGCAATGGCAGCGATATGCGCCATTGCAATTCGGCACGCATGCGAATGTCTTCACTGCCGATCAACGTACTGGTCGGCATCGCGTCACGGTCGGTGACTTCGTCGCTGACTTCCGGCTTTGGCAGCAACACACCGTATTCGTCGTACTTGATCGCCCGGTAGTCGGCCTGACCCGGACTACCGTCATAGCGATATCCGTTGTCCAGGATCAGGTAGCGGTTTCCGTCCGGACGAATTTCCTGACGTCCCTTTTCCGCCACCAGCACAGAAATTCCGCGATCCTTGTTGTTGGAACTGATGTTCTTTTGCGAGATGAACACGCCACCAAGGTTCACGCGATCATCCGACATGCGCTCGGTATAGGTGACCCGGGTGCCGTCACGCAGGGCCTGGAAGCGACCCGGCTCCAGGGTATCGAATTCGGTGAGGGCATCCTGCTTGTTCAGCAGCAGCTGAAACTGATTGGCTCCTTGTGGCGCCAGGCTCAGGCTCAACCAAGCCACCACAAGTGCAACCAGGGTGGCCGGAAACATCGTCATCCAGACCAGCCGCTGCTGGCTCATGCCGGTGGCCGAGAGCACGGTCATTTCGCTTTCGAGGTACAGCCGCCCGTAGGACAACAGGATCCCGAGAAACAGCCCCAGCGGCAGGATCAGCTGGAGGAACCCCGGCAGGCGAAAGCCCATGATCAGGAACAGCGAGCCCGGATCCAGCAGGCCCGAGGCCGCCTGGGCGAGGTATTTGATGAAGCGACCGCTCATGATGATGACCAGCAGCACGGCGCTGACGGCGCTCAAGGTCAACAGGACTTCGCGGGACAGATAACGGAAGACGATCAAACCAGACACTCCAGGGTTGTCAGGCTAAGGCGGCCAAACAAGCAAACGTATCGGACAGCCCGCAAGACAGAGCCGCCGATAAAAAGATGGCGCATTATCCTGTGATTGGGTGCGCCTGTCACTGCGCAATGCATTGGGGCGCAGGGTGTAGGGGTGAGCTTGCTCCGGGCGGCGTTCCGACGATGATCGTCAATGATAACGCGGGGAGCCTGAAGCCCCGCGGTGGTCTCGGGTTCTTCGCGAGCGGGCTCGCTCCTACAGGGCCGTCAATTCCATGAAGATCGTACAACCGAGGGTTGTCAGCCGCCGGTAGCGAGGTTCAAACTGCGGCCTTTGTCGCCGGTCGATCCTGGCGCCTTTCTTTTATAAGCAATCGACGCACATAAGGTGTCGGGCGCATGCGTGATAACCATCAATTCAGGGACCCGGACATGGAACTGGTTGTAAAAAGCGTCAACCCCGAAACGTTGAAGACCGCCACTCTCGTGGTCTCCGTCGGCGAAGGCCGCAAGCTCGGCGCCGTTGCCAAGCAACTCGACGAACTGAGCGGCGGCGCGATCAGCGCAGTGCTCAAGCGCGGCGATCTGGCGGGCAAGGTTGGCCAGAGCCTGTTGCTGCACAGCCTGCCGAACCTCAAGGCCGAGCGCGTGCTGCTGGTGGGCGTTGGCAAGGACGACGAGCTGGGTGACCGCCCATTCCGCAAAATCATCGCCGGCATCCTCAACACCCTGAAGGGTCTGGGCGGCAGCGACGCGGTACTGGCCCTCGACGAAATCGTGGTCAAAGGCCGCGACAGCTATGGCAAGACCCGCCTGCTGGCCGAAACCCTGGTGGACGGCGAATACAGCTTCGAGCAGTTCAAGAGCCAGAAAGCCGAACCCCGCGCCCTGAAGAAAATCACCCTGCTGACCATCAAGGCCGCACAGGCCGAAGTGCAGCGCGCCGTGACCCACGCCACCGCCATCGCCAACGGCATGGCCTTCACCCGTAACCTGGGCAACCTGCCGCCAAACATCTGCCACCCGACCTTCCTCGGTGAGCAGGCCAAAGACCTGGGCAAGGAATTCAAGGATCTGAAAGTCGAAGTCCTCGACGAGAAGAAGATCAAGGCGCTGGGCATGGGCTCGTTCTACGCCGTAGGCCAGGGCAGCGCCCAGCCGCCACGCCTGATCGTCATGCAATACAACGGCGGCAAGAAATCCGAGAAGCCGTATGCGCTGGTCGGTAAGGGCATCACCTTCGACACCGGCGGCATCAGCCTCAAGCCAGGCGCCGGTATGGATGAAATGAAGTACGACATGGGCGGTGCCGCCAGCGTGTTCGGTACCCTGCGTGCCGTGCTGGAACTGAAGCTGCCGATCAACCTGGTGTGCATCCTGGCCTGCGCCGAGAACATGCCGAGCGGCAACGCTTCGCGCCCTGGCGACATCGTCACCACCATGAGCGGCCAGACCGTGGAAATCCTCAACACCGACGCCGAAGGCCGCCTGGTGCTGTGCGACGCCCTGACCTACTCCGAGCGCTTCAAGCCACAAGCGGTCATCGACATCGCCACCCTGACCGGTGCCTGCATCGTTGCGCTGGGCTCCCATACCTCGGGCCTGCTGGGCAACAACGACGAACTGATCGGCCAACTGCTGAGCGCCGGCAAGGCTGCCGACGACCGCGCCTGGCAACTGCCGCTGTTCGATGAGTACCAGGAACAGCTGGACAGCCCGTTCGCCGACATCGCCAACATTGGCGGCCCGAAAGCCGGCACCATCACCGCCGCCTGCTTCCTGTCGCGCTTCACCAAGAACCTGAACTGGGCGCACCTGGACATCGCCGGCACCGCCTGGACCAGCGGCGGCAAGGACAAGGGCGCCACTGGCCGTCCGGTTCCCCTGCTGACCCAATACCTGCTGGACCGCGCCAAAGCCTGAAACCAATGACCCTGGGGGGCATTGCTTTCGGGCAGTGCCCCCAAGGGATCAGGAACCGCAATGACCAAAGTCGACTTCTATATCCTGCCCAGCGCCGATCCTTCGGCACGCCTGGATTTCGCCTGCAAGCTCACCGAAAAGGCCTGGCGCATGGGTCACCGTGTCTACCTGCATTGCAGCGACGCCGCCCAACGCAACGATCTCGACGCACGCCTCTGGACGTTCAAGGGTGAAAGCTTCGTGCCCCACGGCCCCGCCGAAAACGAACCGGATGGCTTGATTGTCCTGGGTCTGGGTGACGATTGCGGTCAGCATCAGGACTTGCTGGTCAATCTCGATCTGAAAGTCCCGGCCTTCGCCCAGCGTTTCGCCCGCGTGGCGGAAGTGGTGGTGGAAGACCCGACGATTCGCCAGGCCGCGCGGGAGAGTTTCCGTTTCTACCGCGAACAGGGCTATCCTCTGCAAGATCACCGTTTACAGCGACTCTGAGCCTTCCAATGGACACTCCAAAACCGCTGCAACAGTCCGCGCACCTGCTGGACGACCTTGAGTCGATCCGCCAATTGCTCGGCGATGACAACCTGCAACCGCCCCTGCTGACCGACACGGTCGAGGAAGGCGATCAGGAACAGATTCCCATGTTGTTCGACGCCGTCAGCGAGCCTTCGCCGCCCGTCGAACCGACACCCCCTGCCCCGATCGTTGAACCGGTCATCACGGCTGCGCCGGCGCCTGCCGTCAGCAAGAACCCGGATGACCTGTTGCACCTGGACAGCGAACTGCGCGCCGCCGCGCAGTTGATCATGCAAGACGTGATCGACGATTTCGCCCCGCACATCGAGACCGAAATCAAACGCCGCCTCAGTGCACGACTGGAGCGGTTGTTGAGCCAGTACAACGACTGAACAACTTGCGGCGAGGGCTCTTCTGTGGGAGCGAGCTTGCTCGCGATAGCGGTCGAACAGACACATCAATGTTGAATGTGACGCCCTCATCGCGAGCAAGCTCGCTCCCACAAAAAGCCCCCGCCACAGGTTGAATCTTCAGGTGCTGAGATAGCGCCCGATCAACGCGATCCCACTGGCCAACACCAGCCACGTCACCAGACGCACGAACGCCTCGCGGGACAAGCGCAGGGTCAACCGTCGACCGAACCACAGCCCCAGCACCATTGCCGGCAACAGACACACCGCCAGCACCAGCAACGGCAGATCGGCATACACCCCGGCGATTGCAAACAGGCTCAAACGCACCACCGTGCTGCAACTGATCAGCGCACTCTGGGTGGCCCGGGCCGCCTCCTTCGGCAAACGGCTGTTCAGATAGATCGCATACAGAAAGCCGCCGCTGCCAAACAACGCGCCAAACATCCCGCCCACCGTGCCCATCGGCAGAGCCCACACGGCAGACAATTGCGTCGGGCGGGTTTTGACCCACAGGCTGTAGATCGCATAGGCGCTGATAAACAGCCCCATCAACAACAGCAACAGATCGGACTTCAAGTTCAGCAGGAAAATCACCCCCAGCGTGCAGCCCACCGCCATGCAGGGCAACAACCGCAACAGCTCCGGCCGGGCGACATCCCGCCGCGAAGGCAACAGATTGCCGAATGCCGCGACAAAATCGAGCAACACCAGCAACGGCACGATCTTGGACAGCGGCATGAACAGAATCAGAATCGGCCCCGCCACCAGCGCGGTGCCGAACCCGGCGATAGCGAACACAATGTAGGCCAAGGCGATTCCCGCGCCGATGACCAGCCAGTCCATGGCGCTGAAAGGCCATTGGTTCAACAACGTCAATACGCTCATTGCAGCGTTCCCCTACTTTAAGTTCGCTGACTTTAGCCATCGCTGAGCGTTGCGACTAATATCATCAAAGCCATTAACCCATCTCAAAAAGGCATGCCTTGTGCTTTCAACCCGGCAACTGCGTTACTTCGTTGAAATCGCTGAATGCGGCAGCTTCAGCGCCGCAGCCGAGCGCCTGTTCATCGCCCAATCGGCCCTGAGCCGGCAAATCAAGGACATGGAAGTCCATCTGCAAACCCCACTTTTCGAACGTACTGCGCGGCGGCCCCAGCTCACTCCAGCGGGTGAGGCTTTTTTACCCCGTGCCAAAAACCTGTTGAGCGAGCTGATCAAGGCCAGCGAGACGGCCACCAGGATCGGCAAAGGTCAACACGGCACCTTACGCTTGAGCCATTCCAGCACTGTGCCCATGAGCGGCCGACTGCTGCGCAGCGTCGGCCGTTATCTCGAACATCATCCCGGCGTGTCCATGGACATCGCTCAGTTGTCTTCCGAGGCGCAGCTGCAAGAGTTGGCAGACGGCCGACTGGACATCGGCCTATTGCGCCTGCCAGTGCTCCGTCAGTGTGAAGAGGTGCAAATCGACCCGCTCTACGACGAACCTTTGCTGGTGGCAGTCCCGCCCGATCACTGGCTGGCCAGGGACAAATCCGGGCGGCAGATCAACCTGGGGCAGCTACGCGACGAAGCGTTTATTTCCATCCCTCATCCCCAACGAGGTGGTCTTAGCTACCTTTCTGCCGAGTTGTGCATGCGCCAAGGCTTCTTTCCCAAAGCAGCTCGGGTAATTTCGCGCAAGACCACGCAACTGCAACTGATCCAGGCGGGATTTGGTATCGCACTCTTGCCGGAATCGATGCAAGACATTGCGCCACCCAACGTTCATTTCCTGCCTTTGGCAGACCCCGGCAGCCATAGCTGCGTCGCTCTGGCGTACCGCAAACACCCCACAGCACTGGTTCAACAGTTCCTCGAGCATTTGGTGATATAGGGGTCGTGCATTCACTTGAAGAATGCCTTTAAACTGCGCCCCATGATTAAAGATCCCTTTGCAAGACTCGGCCTGGACCGCGAAGTCCTGACCGTCAGCCAGCTCAACGGCCGCGCGCGGGTGTTGCTCGAAGACGTGTTCAGCAACATCTGGGTAGAGGGCGAGATCTCCAACCTCGCCCGCCCGGCGTCCGGTCACGTGTATTTCACCCTCAAGGACAGCGGCGCCCAGGTGCGTTGCGCGCTGTTCCGGCAGAACGCGGCACGGGTTCGCCAGGCCTTGAAGGACGGGCTGGCGGTCAAGGTGCGTGGCAAGGTCTCGTTGTTCGAGGGACGCGGTGACTATCAACTGATCCTCGACACCGTGGAGCCGGCCGGCGATGGCGCCTTGCGCCTGGCCTTCGATGCACTCAAGGAAAAGCTCAGCGCCGAAGGCCTGTTCAGTGCCGAGCGCAAGGTACCGCTGCCAGCGCATCCGCAACGCATCGGCATCATCAGTTCGCCCACCGGGGCGGTGATCCGCGACATCATCAGCGTGTTCCGCCGTCGCGCACCGCAGGTGCAGTTGACGCTGATCCCCACCGCCGTACAGGGCCGCGAAGCCACCGCACAGATTGTCCGCGCGCTGAAACTGGCGGATGCCCGAGGGTTCGACGCCCTGATCCTGGCCCGGGGCGGCGGTTCGCTGGAAGACCTCTGGTGTTTCAACGAAGAAGCCGTGGCCCGCGCCGTGGACGCTTGCGTGACACCAATTGTCAGCGCGGTCGGCCATGAAACCGACGTGTCGATCAGCGACTTCGTCGCCGATGTTCGCGCGCCCACCCCCTCCGCCGCCGCCGAATTGCTGGCACCGGACTCCAGTGACCTGGTGCGCCGGGTCGAGAGCCTGCACCGCCGGCTGGTGATGCGCATGCGTGACCGCTTGATGCGCGACCGCCTGCGCCTGGAGGGTATCTCTCGCCGCCTGCGCCATCCCGGCGAGCGCCTGCGCCAGCAAGCGCAACGCCTGGATGACCTGGACATGCGCATGCGCCGCGCGTTCGAGCGTAGCCTCAACACCCGTCGCGAACGCTTGATCCGTCTGGAAACCCGTCTGGCCGCACAACATCCGGGCCGGCAACTGGCAATGTTGCGCCAGCGCCTCGACAGCCTGGCCGAACGCCTGCCGCGCGCCATCCGCGAAGGGTTGAAGAACCGTCGCCTGCAATTGCACAGCCAAATGCAGACCCTGCATGTGGTCAGCCCCCTGGCGACCCTCGGCCGTGGCTACAGCATTTTGCTGGACGAGCGCGGCAACGCGATCCGCAACGCTGCGCAAACCCACACCGGCCAGCGCCTGAAGGCCAAGCTGGGCGAAGGCGAACTGCAAGTGCGGGTCGAAGACAACCACCTGACGCCTGTCACCCTTTCTTTACTGGACTGATCCATGCCGCGTTTCCTGGCTCCATTGCTGTTGCTGCTCCTGACCTTCAACGCCCACGCCGACAGCTACATCACCCGCCTGTTGAACAAACCGGTGCCGGGCGGCGTGGCGGTGGTGGATCTGGGCCCGTCCGCCCAGGCGCCAAAAGCCAGTTATCAAGGCAAACCCGTGCTGGTTGTGAAGGAGCAGAACAACTGGCTGGCCATCGTCGGCGTGCCGCTGACGGTCAAGCCGGGGGCCCAATCGATCAGCAGCGGTGGTCGCAATCTGAACTTTACGGTTGGCAACAAGAAATACCCGGAACAGCGCATCACCCTGAAGAACACCCAGCAGGTCAATCCGGACCCGGAAAATCTCAAGCGCATCGAGCGTGAACTGGCCGAGCAGATTGCCGCTTACCGCACGTTCAGCCCCAATACGCCTAGCAACCTGCTGCTGGACAAACCGGTGAACGGGCCGCTGTCGAGCAAGTTTGGCGTGCGGCGCTTCTTCAACGGTGAGGAGCGTAATCCTCATTCGGGTCTGGACTTCGCGGTAGGCGCCGGCACACCGATCAAGACCCCGGCCGCGGGCAAGGTGATCCTGATCGGCAACTACTTCTTCAATGGCAATACGGTGTTCGTCGACCATGGCCAGGGCTTCATCAGCATGTTCTGCCACATGTCGAAAATCGACGTTAAGGTGGGGCAGCAACTGGCCCGGGGTGGTGTGATTGGCAAGGTCGGGGCGACTGGTCGGGCGACCGGACCGCATATGCACTGGAATGTCAGCCTGAACGATACGCGAGTGGATCCGGCCATCTTCATTGGTGCGTTTCAACCTTGATTATTGCGTAAGGCAGCTGACGCCATCGCGAGCAAGCTCGCTCCCACAGTGTCCGTGTTCACGCAGATCCAATGTGGGAGCGAGCTTGCTCGCGATGGCAATTTCACAGGCACCGAAAGTCGTCCAGCCATGCCCCACACCAATTGCGCGCCGCCTGAACCTCGCGCAAAAAACAAGATCATCGCAACCATTTGAAGCAATAAAATCTCGATAAACACTCGCTCACGAGTATTCCTCTCAATTTTTTTCGACTGCTTGCCATCCTTTCCCCCCGCGGTTAGGGTTGAAGGCATGAAAACCTCTCACACCCTCATTCAGCTCCGCCAGCACAGCAGCCTGTGCCTTGTCAGCGCACGACTGCCGGGCTGAATCGTGGTGCCTCGTCCCAAGCGTCAGTCCAAGAACTTTTGATCCACCGGCAGGCCGCCTTTTTTCGGCCCACACAATAAGGATTTCCCGATGAGCATGCTCAAAGACCCGTCTTCGAAATACCGCGCGTTCCCGACCATCGACATTCCGGACCGCACCTGGCCATCGAAAACCATCACCGCCGCGCCGATCTGGTGCAGTTCCGACCTGCGCGACGGCAACCAGTCGCTGATCGAGCCGATGGACGCCGTCAAGAAGCTGCGCTTCTGGAAAACCCTGGTGCAGGTTGGCGTGAAGGAAATCGAAGCATCGTTCCCGGCCGCTTCGCAAACCGACTTCGACTTCGTCCGTACCCTGATCGAAGGCAACCACATCCCGGACGACACCACCATCCAGGTGCTGACCCAGGGCCGTGAAGACCTGATTGAGCGCACCTTCGAATCCCTGCGCGGCGCGAAGAAAGCCATCGTTCACCTGTACAACGCGACCTCCCCTTCGTTCCGCCGCATTGTCTTCAACCAGGACAAGGACGGGATCAAGGCCATCGCCGTGAACGCTGCCAAGCTGTTCGTCAAATACGCAGCCATGCAGCCGGACACCGAGTGGACCTTCGAATACTCGCCGGAAACCTTCAGCGCCACCGAACTGGAGTTCGCCAAGGAAGTCTGCGACGCGGTCATCGAGGTCTGGAACCCGACGCCCGAGCACAAGATGATCCTCAACCTGCCGGCCACCGTCGAATGCGCGACCCCAAACATCTATGCCGACCAGATCGAATGGTTCGGCCGTCACATCAACCGTCGTGACAGCGTGATCATCAGCCTGCACACCCACAACGACCGTGGCACTGGCGTTGCCGCCACCGAACTGGGCCTGATGGCCGGCGCCGACCGTGTCGAAGGCTGCCTGTTCGGCAACGGCGAGCGCACCGGCAACGTCGACCTGGTGACCGTGGCCCTGAACCTCTACACCCAGGGCGTGAACCCTGAGCTGGACTTCTCCGACATCGACGGCGTGCGCAAAGTCGTCGAAGAGTGCAACCAGATCCAGGTACACCCGCGTCACCCGTACGTCGGCGACCTGGTGCACACCGCGTTCTCCGGCTCGCACCAGGACGCGATCCGCAAGGGCTTCGCCCAGCAGAAATCCGATGCCTTGTGGGAAGTGCCGTACTTGCCGATCGACCCGGCTGACATCGGCCGCAGCTACGAGGCGGTCATCCGCGTCAACAGCCAGTCGGGCAAGGGTGGTATCGCCTACCTCCTGGAGCAGGAATACGGCATCAGCCTGCCACGTCGCATGCAGATCGAATTCAGCCAGGTCGTGCAGCGTGAAACCGACCGCCTGGGCCTTGAGATGACCGCCCAGCAAATCCACGCGCTGCTGCACAGCGAGTACTTGCAGGCCAACACACCGTACGCGCTGGTCAGCCATCGCCTGCAGGAAGAAAACGGTCACAGCGCCGTCGAAGTGGAAGTGGCCAGCAAAGGCCAGGGCGAGACCAACCTGCACTGGCGCGGCAAGGGCAACGGTGCCCTGGAAGCACTGGTGGCCGGTCTGCCGATCCCGGTGGAAATCATGGACTACAACGAGCACGCCATTGGCGCGGGCACCAATGCCAAGGCCGCGGCCTACATTGAACTGCGCGTAAACGGCGAGCGTGCGGTGCACGGCGTCGGCATCGATGAAAACATCACCACTGCCAGCTTCAAGGCCTTGTTCAGTGCGCTGAACCGCTCACTGAGCCAGCCGGAAGCGAAAGCGGCGTAAGACTTTGCTGCAATGCAAAAGGCCCCGGGGTTTGCACCTCGGGGCCTTTTTGTTGGATTGAAGATCAAAAGATCGCAGCCTGCGGCAGCTCCTACAGGAGAATGCGATCCCCTGTAGGAGCTGCCGCAGGCTGCGATCTTTTATGAAGTGAACTCGAAGGTATCGGCATCCAGATTCGCCGGAAACCGTGTGCGATAAGCTTGAAGGTCTGCAGCATTCAGAACGACCTGAAACACCCCATCCGCCTCTCCTGCGCTAAGCAACGTCTCGCCCTGGAAATCCAGCACCTGGCTGTCACCGGTATAGGCAAAGCCCTTGCCATCGGTGCCAACGCGATTGACCGCCGCCACGTAGCACAGGTTCTCGATCGCCCGCGCCGGCAACAGGCGGTTCCAATGCTGACGCCGCGCACCCGGCCAGTTCGCGGTATACAGCAGCAGATCCGTGTCCTGAGCGTCACGACTCCACACCGGGAAGCGCAAGTCATAGCAAATCAGCGGCCGCACCCGCCAGCCCTTTAACTCGAACTGCACCTGGCGCTCGCCCGGGGTGTAGTGGTTATGCTCACCAGCCATGCGGAACAGGTGACGCTTGTCGTAATGCAACACCTCGCCATCCGGGCGTGCCCACAACAGGCGATTGCGATGGCTGCCGTCGGCGGCCTGGATGATCACGCTGCCGGTAATCACGGCATCAAGTTTTGCCGCCTGAACCCGCAGCCACTTGCTGGTGGGGCCGGTTTCCGATTCCGCGAGGGTCTCGGACTCCATGGAAAAACCGGTGGTGAACATCTCCGGCAGAATAATCAGGTCAGCGCCGCGAGCCTGCTCCAGCAATGGCTCGAAATGCTCCAGGTTGGCCTGACGGTCGTGCCAGGCCAGGGATGTCTGGATCAGCGCCACGGTCAGGTTCGGCAATGCACTCAGATCACGCATAGTTTTTCCGCCGCTTCTCGCAGGGTCTCCTCACGCTTGGCAAAGCACAGCCGCACCAAGCGCTGCCCTTCAGGCGGTGTCTGGTAGAACACCGAGATCGGGATACTGGCCACACCATGCTCGCGCGTCATCCACAGGGCCATCTCGACATCATTGAGATCCGGGCGGATCTGCGAGTAATCGACCAACTGGAAATAGGTGCCGGTCACCCGGGTGAAACTGAAACGCGACGGCGCCAGCAGATCGCAGAACAGATCACGCTTGGCCTGATAGAAGTCCGGCAGCTCTTCGACGTGCTCAGGATGCTCGGCCATAAAATCGGCCAAGGCATGTTGCAGCGGCGTCACACCACAGAAGTTGACGTACTGGTGCACCTTGCGCAATTCCGCCGTCAGGGCCGGCGGCGCGACCACGTAGCCGGTTTTCCAGCCGGTGACGTGGTAGGTCTTGCCGAACGAGCTGACCACGAAAGCACGCTGATACAGCTCTTCATGGGCCAGCACGCTGACATGGGGCACCCCGTCATACACCAGGTGTTCGTAGACTTCGTCGCTGATCACATAGATGTCGCGATCGCGGATCAAGGCGGCCAACTGATCGAGTTCGGCACGACTGATCAATGCGCCACTGGGGTTGTGTGGGGAGTTGAGAATGATCATCCGCGTGCGCGGGCTCAGTGCCTGGGCAAGCTTCTCGAAGTCGATACTGAAATCGTTCAAGCCCAGTTGTACGTGCACGCAACGACCGCCGGCCAGCTCAACCGAGGGCTCGTAGCTGTCGTATGCCGGGTCAAACACGATGACTTCGTCGCCGCTGTGGATAACCGCCTGAATGGCACAGAAAATCGCTTCGGTCGCGCCTGGGGTGACCGTCACTTCAGTATCCGCATCCACCTGCGTGCCATAGCTGCGGGCGATCTTCACCGCAATCTGCTGACGCAACACCGGCAGCCCGGTCATCGGCGAATACTGGTTGTGGCCACTGGCGATATGCCGGCCAACCGCATCGCACAGGGCCTGCGGGGCCGCGAAATCGGGAAAGCCCTGGGACAGATTGAGCGCGCCGGTCTGTGCCGCGAGCTGAGACATCTGCGTGAAGATGGTGATGCCGACATTCGGCAGCTTGCTGGTGATCATCGGTGGTTCCCTGCTCTACACCCGGCTCTACGGCGGCGCGGGGGAGTCCGAGGATAGCCCAAACGGCGCCCATAAAAAAAGGGCGCTCTGGTGAGCGCCCTCTTTCTGACCGGGCCTTGTAGGAGCTGCCGCAGGCTGCGATCTTTTGATCTTGTCTTTAAAGCAAAATCAAAAGATCGCAGCCTGCGGCAGCTCCTACAAAAGCGGTGGATCAAGCCTTCAGGAATCAGCGCTTGTCGCGGCGCTTCTTGTCGGCTTTCTTGTGGTGCGACATCAAACGACGCTTCTTGTTGACCTGACGGTCGGTGAGCGTGTTCTTGTTGCCTTCGTACGGGTTCTCGCCGCCCTTGAACTCGATGCGGATCGGCGTACCGACCAGCTTCAGGACACGGCGGTAAGTGTTTTCCAGGTAACGCACGTAGGACTTCGGCACCTTCTCGATCTGGTTGCCGTGGATCACGATGATTGGCGGGTTTGCACCACCGAGGTGGGCATAACGCAGCTTGATCCGGCGGCTGTTGACCATCGGTGGCTGGTGCTCGCTGACCGCATCTTCGAGGATCTGGGTCAGGCGGCTGGTCGGCCAACGGGTAACCGCAGATTTGAACGAGTTCTGTACCGACGCGTAGAGGTTACCCACGCCCGTGCCGTGCAAGGCCGAGATGAAGTGGATATCGGCGTAGTCAACGAAGAACAGCCGACGTTGCAGCTCGACCTTCACGAAGTCGCGCTCGCTCGGCGTCATGCCGTCCCACTTGTTGATCGCGATGACCAGCGCACGACCCGATTCAATGGCGAAGCCCAACAGGTTGAGGTCGTGATCGACCACACCTTCGCGGGCGTCCATCACGAAGATCACCACGTTGGCGTCTTTGATCGCTTGCAGGGTTTTGACCACGGAAAACTTTTCGACTTCTTCGTGGATCTTGCCGCGCTTGCGCACACCGGCCGTGTCGATCAGCGTGTACTTCTCGTCGTTACGTTCGAACGGGATGTAGATACTGTCGCGGGTGGTGCCGGGCTGGTCGTAGACGATAACCCGGTCTTCACCGAGCATGCGGTTGACCAGGGTCGACTTGCCGACGTTCGGACGACCGATGATCGCGATCTTGATCCCGTCTTTTTCGCTTGGGCCAGGAATGCGCTTGGCTTCCTCGCCTTCGGCGACGACTTCTTCCTCGCCTTCTTCCAGCTCGTCTTCGTCTTTCGGGAATTCACTCAGTGCCGCTTCCAGCAACTGGGTGATACCACGGCCGTGAGCACCGGCGATCGGGATCGCATGGCCCATGCCCAACGGGGCGAATTCGGCGCGGGCCATTTCCGGGTCGATGTTGTCGACCTTGTTGGCAACCACGTGGGAACGCTTGTTACGTTTGCGCAAATGCTCGGCGATCATCTGGTCGGCGGCGGTAAAACCGGCCTTGGCATCTACCAGGAACAGAACGACATCAGCTTCTTCGATGGCCAGCAGCGACTGCTCGGCCATCTTTTCGTCCATACCATGCTCGTCACCGGAGATACCGCCGGTGTCGATCAGAATGTAGGAACGCCCTTGCCACTTGGCCTCACCGTACTGGCGATCACGGGTCAGACCGGACAAGTCGCCGACGATGGCGTCACGAGTCCTGGTCAGGCGGTTGAACAAGGTGGACTTGCCGACGTTCGGTCGGCCCACCAGGGCGATTACGGGAACCATGCGGCTCTCCACTTCGTTATTTCAGAAAATACAAAAGCCGCTGCGAGGCAGCGGCTGGTGCTCGGGGCAACACTGCGCGCTTGTCTGTAGGAGCGAGCCTGCTCGCGATAAACGCAAAGGCACCGCGTTCATTCAGGACGCAAACGTTATCGTTGACGTCCATCGCGAGCAGGCTCGCTCCCACATTCATACCCACAAGTGAAGCAGCCTGGGGTGGTTAACCCCAAGCATAGTCAAACCTTTACTTGATGGTCAGGGCTTCCAGTTTGCCGCTGTTGCCATACACATAAATCGTGTCACCCACCACCAGCGGACGGGCACGCAGGCCGTCGCTGTCGATGCGCTCGCGGCCGACGAATCGACCGTCCACCTGACTCAGCAGGTGCAGGTAACCTTCCAGGTCACCGACTGCAACGTAGCTGGAGAACACTTCCGGGGCCGACAGTTGACGACGGGCCAGCGAATCGTTGCTCCACAAGGCTGTGGTGGAACGCTCGTCGACGCCTTCAACGGTACCCGAAGACAGGCTTACATAAACGGTGCCAAAGCCCTGGGCGACACCGGCGTAGCTGGAAGCATCACGCTGCCAGAGCTGACGGCCGCTTTGCAGGTCCAGAGCGGCAACGCGCCCCTGATAGCTGGCGACATACAGCGTCTCGCCCGACAGCAGCAAGCCACCGTCGATATCGACCACGCGCTCCAGCTCCGAACGACCTTGCGGGATCGCTACGCGCTGTTCCCACACCGGTACGCCGTTGGAGATGTCCACGGCAACCACTTTACCGGTCGACAGGCCAGCCACCGCGAGGCGATTGGTCACGATCGGTGCACTGGTGCCCCGCAGGGTCAGAACTGCAGGCGTGCTGTCGTAGATCCAGCGACGATTACCGGTGGAGGCATCCAGGCCGATCAGACGATCGTCCTGGGTCTGAACCACCACAACGTCACCGTTGTTGGCTGGCGGTGCCAGCACTTCGCTGGACACGCGAGCGCGCCACTTTTCTTCACCGTTGATCGCGTCCAGGGCAACGATTTCACCCTTGATCGTACCGATCGTGACCAGACCATAACCAACGCCGACAGCGCCGGAAACAGGCAGCTCGAGGTCTTTCTTCCACTTGACGTCGCCCGTGTGGCGATCCATCGCCATCAACACGCCAGTGACGTCGGCGGCATAGATGGTATCGCCATCGATGGCCGGAACCAGCATGTTGTAGGTTTCGCCCTGACCGTCACCGATCGAACGACTCCACTGCTTGTGCAGAACCACTTCTTCCTTGAAGTCGACCAGTTCGGCCGGAGGCAGTTCTTTTTTGCTGTTGCTGCTGCAACCCGCGGCCAAAATGGCCAGGGCCAGCAATGCTGCATGTTTCCAACGAATCACGTCACGCATCCCCTTTGGCCAGGTCGTCCAGCTTGATTTGCAGGCCACCGACCGCCGCTTCATCCGACAGTGCCGCCTTGGCTTTTTGATACGCCGCGCTCGCCTCGTCGCTACGACCCAACTGCACCAGCAGGTCGCCCTTGAGTTCTTCGCGAGTGGCCAGGAATGCCTTGTCGGCATCGCCTTCGAGCAACTTCAGTGCTTCGTCGGCCTTGTTCTGCGCGCCGAGTACCTGGGCCAGACGCTGACGGGCGATTTCGCCCAGCGCCGGGTTGGCCGGTTTGGCGACAATGGCCTTGAGCTCGGTGGCCGCGTCGTCCAGCTTGCCGCTGTCGACCGCTACCTTGGCCACGAACAGGCTGCCGTACTGCGCGTAGGCGCTGCCGCCGTACTCGCTGTTGAGCTTGCCGGCCAGGTCCGAAACACGGGCCGCATCAGGCTTGCCGTCAGGCGTGAGCGTGGTCTCGAGCAATTGCTGATAGAGAATCGAGGCGCCTTGCGACTGATTGCTCTGATACTTGTGGAACGCCTGCCAGCCGAACACGATGACCAGCGCCAACAGGCCGCCAGTAACCAGGGGCTTACCGTTGCGTGACCACCATTCCTTCAATTCCGCCACATGTTCGTCTTCGGTACTCGACACCCCAATACTCCTTAATCGCTAATTCGGCTGTTTAGACAGCTTCAACCCTGCACGACGCAGGTGGCCAGGTGCGCTGCAAGCGCATCCCAGGCAATGCTTTGTTGTTCGCCCTGGCCACGCAGGGGTTTGAAACCTACCACTTGCTGGGCCATTTCGTCGTCACCGAGGATCAGCGCGTACAGCGCACCGCTCTTGTCGGCCTTCTTGAACTGGCTTTTGAAACTGCCGGCGCCGGCATTCACTTGCAGGCGCAGGTTGGGCAACTGGTCACGGACGCGCTCCGCCAGGGTCAGCCCGGCGAGCTCGGCGGCTTCACCGAAGGCGCAGAGGTAGACGTCAACCTGCCGGGAGATCTCCTCCGGAATCTGCTCCAGGGTTTCCAGCAACAGCACTAGGCGTTCGATGCCCATGGCAAAACCAACGCCGGCGGTCGGCTTGCCGCCCATTTGCTCCACCAGGCCGTCGTAACGGCCGCCAGCGCAGACGGTGCCCTGGGCGCCGAGCTTGTCGGTGACCCATTCGAAAACGGTCTTGCTGTAGTAATCCAGCCCGCGAACCAGCTTCGGGTTGATCACGTAAGGAATGCCGGCAGCATCCAGGCGAGCCTTGAGGCCCTCGAAATGCACGCGGGATTCTTCGTCGAGGTAGTCGGCCATCTTCGGCGCATCGACCAATACCGCCTGGGTGTCGGCGTTCTTGGTATCAAGAACTCGCAGCGGGTTGGTTTTCAGGCGACGCTGGCTGTCTTCGTCGAGCTTGTCCATGTGCGCCGAGAGGTATTCGACCAGCGCTTCGCGATAACGGCCGCGGGATTCGCTGGTACCCAGGCTGTTGAGCTCGAGTTTTACGGCATCGCGGATGCCCAGTTCGCCCCACAGGCGCCAGGTCAGCACGATCAGCTCGGCGTCGATGTCCGGACCGTCGAGGTTGAACACTTCGACACCAATCTGGTGGAACTGGCGATAACGACCTTTCTGCGGACGCTCGTGGCGGAACATCGGGCCGATGTACCAGAGTTTCTGAACCTGGCCACCGCCGGTGATGCCGTGTTCCAGCACCGCGCGCACGCAGGCCGCCGTGCCTTCAGGGCGCAGGGTCAGGGAGTCGCCGTTGCGGTCGTCGAAGGTGTACATCTCTTTTTCGACGATGTCGGTCACTTCACCGATGGAGCGCTTGAACAGCTCGGTGAACTCGACGATCGGCATGCGGATCTGCTTGTAACCGTAGTTATCCAGCAGGCGCGAAACGGTGCCTTCGAAATGACGCCACAGGGGGGTCTGTTCGGGCAGGATGTCGTTCATGCCACGAATGGCTTGCAATGACTTGCTCACTTTAAATCCTTAAATTCGTTCGGCTCTTCAGTCAGGTTCAGCCGCGCGCAATTACGGCAGCGTCAGCTTCGACCTTTTCGGCCGCTTTCTGACGGATCAAGCGCTCAAGCTCATCCACCAGATTGTCATTCGTCAGTTTCTGCGACGGCTTGCCGTCGATGTAAATCAGGTTTGGCGTGCCGCCGGTCAAGCCGATATGGGCTTCCTTGGCTTCGCCTGGGCCGTTGACCACGCAACCGATGACCGCGACATCCAGCGGCACCAGCAAATCTTCGAGGCGCCCTTCCAGCTCGTTCATGGTCTTGACCACATCGAAGTTCTGCCGCGAGCAGCTCGGGCAGGCGATGAAGTTGATGCCACGGGAACGCAGGTGCAGGGATTTGAGAATGTCGTAGCCGACTTTCACTTCCTCGACCGGGTCGGCCGCCAACGAGATGCGGATAGTATCGCCAATCCCTTCGGCGAGCAGCATACCGAGGCCCACGGCGGATTTCACCGTACCCGAACGCAAACCACCGGCTTCGGTGATACCCAGGTGCAGCGGCTGGACGATTTCCTTGGCCAGCAGGCGGTACGCTTCGACGGCCATGAACACGTCGGAGGCTTTCACGCTGACCTTGAAGTCCTGGAAGTTCAGGCGTTCAAGGTGCTCGACATGACGCAAGGCAGACTCGACCAGCGCGGCCGGGGTCGGCTCGCCGTATTTCTTCTGCAGGTCTTTTTCCAGGGAACCGGCGTTCACGCCGATACGGATCGGGATCCCGCGGTCACGGGCGGCATCGACCACCGCGCGCACGCGGTCTTCGCGACCGATGTTACCCGGGTTGATCCGCAGGCAATCGACACCCAGTTCGGCGACGCGCAACGCGATGCGGTAGTCGAAGTGGATGTCGGCGACCAAGGGGACTTTGACCAGCTGCTTGATCTTGCCGAAGGCTTCGGCGGCGTCCATGTCCGGGACGGAAACCCGCACGATATCGACGCCGGCCGCTTCCAGGCGATTGATTTGCGCAACCGTGGCCGCGACATCGTTGGTGTCGCTGTTGGTCATGCTCTGCACAGCGATAGGCGCATCGCCGCCAACAGGCACGTTACCGACCCAGATCTTGCGGGATTCGCGACGTTTGATTGGAGATTCGCCGTGCATGACTTATTGACCCAACTTCAGGCGAGCAGTCTCGCCACTGGTGAACGGAGCGACATCGACTGGCTGGCCGTTGTAGCTGACCTGAGCGCCACGGGCAAAGCCCAGGCGTACGGAAAACGGTGGTTTACCATTGACTGCCAGGCTGTCGCCTTTGCGTTTGAGACCGCTGAACAGCACCTTGCCGCTACCGTCGGTCACTTGTGTCCAGCAATCGGAGGTGAACTGCACCTGAACCTGGCCTTGACCGGCCACAGGTGCGGCGGCGACTGGAGCAGGAACCGCAGCGGCTACCGGTGCAGTCACCGCAGGGACCGGGGCGGCAGGCGCTGCCGGAGCCGGAGTTGCCGGGGTCACCGGCGCTGCGACAACGGGCGCGGTAGTGTGCGCGGGTGCAGCTGGCGTGGTCGGCGCTGCCGGGGCAACTGGCGCAGTCACTTGAGCCTGTTCCGTTGCTTCAGCCGGGGCCTCGGCCTGTGGCAGCGCGAGAGCCGTGCCGCCTTCGGTCTGACCTTCCACGACGGCCTGGTCTTCCGGCTCGTCCAGCGGATGAATCTGTGTGGTACCGTCGGCGCCTTCGACTTCTACGTGCTCTGGTGCCAGACCGATCAGGTCCTTGGTGCGCATCGAGGTCTGATCCTGCCACCAGACGAAACCGCCACCGATCACCGCGACCAGCAACAGCAGGCTGACGATTCGCAAAATGGTGTGGGAAACCCGGACCGGCTCTTCGATACGACCCAGGCTGTGAACATTGCTGCCCTGGGAGTCGGTACCGGTGGATTGATCGAATTGCTGGACCAGAACGGCCTGGTCCATGCCGAGCAACTTGGCATAAGCACGAATATAACCACGGGCAAAGGTATGCCCGGGCAGCTTGTCGAACGCGCCGGCTTCCAGATTGCTCAAGGAAGTGGTGGTGAGGTTGAGCTTGAGGGCCACTTCGGCCAGCGACCAGCCATTGCTTTCGCGGGCCTGGCGCAAAGTCTCACCGGGGTTAACGCGATTCGCTGCTACAACTTCGGGATGCGCCGCTTTCATCATTGCTCCGACAGGTATTGCTGATATTCCGGCGTACCGGGATAGAGTCTTTTTAGTTGCAGGCCTTTACTTGCAGCCTTGTCGCGATCTTCGAACACGTTTGCCAGCCGAACGCCGAGCAATAGACTACGTGCATTTTGCTCGGAGAGCTGGCTGAAACGGTCGTAATAATCTCGCGCGGGCACATAATGCCTGTCTTCGTAAGACAACTCAGCCATTTCCAGCAATGCACGAGGTTGTTGCCGGTTCAGGCGCAGGGCTTTTTCCAGTTGCTGCTGGGCCAGATCACGCTGGCCGAGCATCGCAGCGGTCATGCCCAGGTTCTCGAACACCCGTGAACGCTCAGGATACAGGGTATCGGCAGCGGCTTGTTCAAAGCGCTCGTAGGCTTCCTTGTAACGTTTCTGCTCGAAAAGAAAACTGCCGTAATTATTGAGGATTCGTGCGTCGCCCGGACGGGAAGACAGTGCCTTGCGAAAATGCTCGTCGGCCAGCTCCGGCTCCATCTCGGCCTGGAACACCAGCCCCAGCGCCGCGTTGGCATCCGGGTCGGAGCCATCGAGTTCCAGGGCTTTTCTCAGCGGAACCTTGGCGCGCTCGGTCATGCCTTGTTGCAAATACCCGATACCGAGCTGCACGTATGCCTCACGCGCTTCATCACGGCCCTTGCTGGTCTTCATCGGGTTGTAATCACCCGAAAGCACGCAGCCAGCACACAGGCTGGCCAACAGCAAAAGCAGCGCAAAGCGCAGGGACATAGAGATCCTCTCTTAATTGTTGTTCGCAGTGCTCGAAGCAACATCGCTGTCGGCGTTCAATTCACGCACGGCGATATAACGCTCGCTGCGACGGGTGCGATCCAGCACCTGCCCTACCAATTGACCACAGGCGGCGTCGATGTCTTCACCACGAGTGGTGCGGACAGTGACGTTGAAACCGGCATGATGAAGCTGATCCTGGAAACGGCGAATGGCGTTGTTGCTCGGACGCTCGTACCCGGAATGCGGGAACGGGTTGAACGGGATCAGGTTGATCTTGCACGGGATGTTCTTGAGCAGCTCGATCATTTCCACGGCGTGCTCAAGCTTGTCGTTGACGTCCTTGAGCAAGGTGTACTCGATGGTCAGCACACGCTTTTCGCCCAGGGACGACATGTAGCGCTGGCACGACTCGAGCAGCATCTTAAGCGGATACTTCTTGTTGATCGGCACCAATTGGTTACGCAATGCGTCATTCGGTGCGTGCAGGGACAACGCCAGGGAGACGTCGATGTACTTGGACAGCTCATCGATCATCGGTACCACGCCGGAGGTCGACAGGGTCACGCGGCGCTTGGAAATGCCGTAGCCCAGGTCGTCCATCATCAGATGCATGGCCGCGACGACGTTGTCGAAGTTCAGCAGCGGCTCACCCATGCCCATCATCACCACGTTGGTGATGGCACGGTCGACGGTTGCCGGGACACTGCCAAAGGATTTGTTGGCAATCCACACCTGGCCGATGACTTCGGCGGCGGTGAGGTTGCTGTTGAAGCCTTGCTTGCCGGTGGAGCAGAAACTGCAATCCAGGGCACAGCCTGCCTGGGACGAAACGCACAAGGTGCCGCGTTTGCCCTGGGGAATGTACACGGTCTCGACGCAGCTGCCGGACGCCACGCGCACCACCCACTTGCGGGTGCCGTCGCTGGAGATGTCCTCGCTGACCACTTCCGGACCACGGACCTCAGCAACAGCCTTGAGCTTTTCGCGCAAGGCCTTGCTGACGTTCGTCATGGCATCGAAATCATCGACACCAAAGTGGTGAATCCATTTCATTACCTGACCGGCACGGAAACGCTTCTCCCCGATTGAGTCGAAGAATTTTTCCATTTCCTGTTGAGTCAGACCCAGCAGGTTAGTTTTTACAGTCGATGTAGTCATGGATTCACCTTCACTCTTAAGCCAATGCTTAGCGAGTGGTTACTTCAGTAGCTGCGAAGAAGTACGAGATTTCGCGAGCGGCAGCGGCTTCGGAGTCCGAACCGTGTACGGCGTTGGCGTCGATGGAATCAGCGAAGTCAGCGCGGATGGTGCCGGCAGCAGCTTCTTTAGGGTTGGTAGCGCCCATCAGCTCACGGTTCAGAGCGATAGCGTTTTCGCCTTCCAGAACCTGAACGACAACCGGACCGGAGATCATGAAAGCAACCAGGTCGTTGAAGAAACCACGAGCGCTGTGCTCAGCGTAGAAGCCTTCGGCTTCAGCTTTGGACAGTTGCTTCAGTTTCGAAGCTACAACGCGCAGGCCGGCTTTTTCGAAACGAGTGGTGATCTCGCCGATCACGTTTTTAGCAACGGCGTCAGGCTTGATGATGGAGAAAGTACGTTGAACAGCCATGGTGTAACTCCAGAAACGGTAATTTACGAAAAATTAAACCCGCGAATTATACGCGGGTTCTCGGGTATTGCCTAACCTGCGGCGTGGCTCAGTCGCGTTCTTCGATCCAGTGGGCCTGAATGGCCTCCAGGATCTTTTCGCCACAATGCTCAGGCATATCGTCGAAATCGGGTAATTCCATTACCCATTTGCGCAGATCGACGAAGTTGACCGACATAGGGTCCACGTCGGGCTTGCTTTCAGCCAGCTGGATCGCGATCTCCAGCACATCAGTCCACTTGAGTTTCATGACAATTCCTTGAATCAGTGCGGCGCTTCGGCGGCGTGGTTGAGCGAGTACTTCGGAATTTCGACCGTCAGGTCTTCGGTACCGACCTTGGCCTGGCACCCCAGGCGGGACTCGCGCTCAAGGCCCCAAGCCTTATCAAGGTAGTCTTCTTCCAGCTCGTCAGCCTCTTCCAGCGAGTCGAAACCCTCGCGGATGATGCAGTGACAGGTGGTGCAGGCACACACGCCGCCACAGGCGCTTTCCATCTCGATGTGGTGCTCATGGGCCAGCTCGAGGATGGAAACCCCCGTCTCAGCCTCAACAACCATGCCTTCGGGGCAAAACTTCTCGTGTGGCAGAAAAATGACCTGCGGCATCGTTATTCCTCAATCTCATTCAGGTTGCGCCCCGCCAGCGCGGCTTTCACCGTCGAGTCCAGGCGGCGGGCAGCAAAGGCGTCGGTCACTTGCGACAGACGCTTGGTCTGCTGCTCGATGGCGTAACCATCGGTACCTTTCATCAGTTCGGTCAATTCCTGCACCTGCAGGTCGATGACCAGGCGCTCTTCGGCGTCGAGCAAACGCTCGCCATCGGCCTCCAGAGCGGCCTGCACAGCCTCGATCAGGCGCTGGGCGTCGACCTGCTGCTCGCGCAGTACACGGGCAACCTTGTCGTCATTGGCGTGCTGGAACGAGTCCTTGAGCATTTTGGCGATTTCGCCGTCGGTCAGGCCGTAGGACGGCTTGACCTGAATGCTGGCTTCGACGCCCGAACCCAGTTCGCGAGCGGAAACACTGAGCAGACCGTCGGCATCGACCTGGAAGGTCACGCGAATCTTCGCCGCACCCGCCACCATTGCCGGAATGCCACGCAACTCGAAGCGCGCCAGGGAGCGGCAGTCGCTGATCAGCTCGCGCTCGCCCTGCAACACATGGATCGCCATGGCCGACTGGCCATCTTTATACGTGGTGAAGTCCTGGGCACGAGCGACGGGGATGGTGGTGTTGCGCGGAATCACCTTCTCCATCAGGCCGCCCATGGTTTCCAGGCCCAGGGACAGCGGAATCACGTCGAGCAGCAGCAGCTCGCCACCATCGCGCTTGTTACCGGCCAGGGTATCGGCCTGGATCGCAGCACCGATGGCGACCACTTGATCCGGGTCGATTTCCGTCAGGGGCTGACGACCGAACGCTTCGGCGACGGCTTCGCGAACGCGGGGTACGCGAGTCGAACCACCGACCATGACCACGGCGTGCACGTCTTCCAGCTCGATACCGGAATCCCGTACCGCACGACGGCAGGCTTTGAGGCTGCGCGCGACCATCGGCTCGATCAGCGCATTGAAGGCTTCACGGGTCAGCTCGGCTTTCCAGTCGCCATAGGCAACTTCAACGGCCGCCGCATTGGTCAGCGCTTCTTTGGCGGCACAGGCGGTTTGCAGCAGGTTGCGCTGCGTACCTGGATCGAGGTCGGCGGACAGACCGGCGCTCTCGATGATCCAGCCAGCGATCGCGTGGTCGAAGTCATCGCCGCCCAGAGCGCTGTCGCCGCCAGTGGCCAGGACTTCGAAGACACCGCCGGTCAGGCGCAGAATCGAAATATCGAAGGTACCGCCGCCCAGGTCGTAAATGGCGACCAGGCCTTCGGCATGCTGATCCAGACCATAGGCCACAGCGGCTGCGGTCGGCTCATTGAGCAAGCGCAGCACATTCAGACCGGCCAGCTTGGCCGCATCCTTGGTGGCTTGACGTTGAGCGTCGTCGAAATAGGCCGGAACGGTGATCACCGCACCCACCAGCTCACCGCCCAGGGTCGCTTCGGCGCGCTGGCGCAGGACCTTGAGGATATCGGCGGACACTTCGACCGGGCTTTTCGGGCCCTGGATGGTGTCGATGAACGGCATGTGCGACTCACCGCCGACAAAGCGGTAGGGCAGTTGCTCGCCCAACTGCTTGACGTCGGACAGACCACGCCCCATCAAGCGCTTGACCGACAGCACGGTGTTCAGGGGATCGGTGGCGGCAGCCAGCTTGGCGGATTCGCCAACCTCGACGCGATCGGCGTGATAGCGCACGGCAGACGGCAGGATGACCCGCCCTTGCGCGTCAGCCAGAGGCTCGGAAAGTCCACTGCGCAATGCAGCGACCAGCGAATTGGTAGTGCCCAAGTCGATCCCCACAGCCAGACGACGCTGGTGCGGTTGAGGACTTTGGCCGGGTTCGGCGATCTGCAGTAGGGCCATCGTTATCAGGACTTATCTGTATATCAGGCGTGCGACCGGAGCGGCACTGGGTTAATCGTCGAGGCGCTCTTCTAACTGGCGCACTTCGTAGGTGAGCTTGTCGAGGAACTGCATGCGCCGCATCAGGCGTTCGGCCCGTTCACGTTGCGCGGCATCGTTCCAGCAAGCTGCGAAGCTTTGGTTCAGTTCATCCTGGGCAGCCTTCAGGCGACGCTTGAAGACGGCAACGCCATTGAGATCGGCGCTGTCCTGCAGGTCTTCGAGCTCTTCACGCAACTCCATCTGCTGCAGAAGGAACTCCGGATCATGCACCGTGACCTCCAGCGGCAGCTCGCCACCATTCAAGGCGAGCAGGTAACGCGCGCGCTTGGGTGGACTCTTGAGCGTCTGATAGGCCTCGTTGAGGCTCGCGGATTGCTCCAGCGCCAGCCGCTGCTCGCGCTCGGAAGCGTCTGCAAAGCGGTCCGGATGAACGCCGCGCGCCAACTCACGGTAGCGCGTAGCCAGCTGATCGAGGTCCAGATCGAAACTCGGTTGCAGCTCGAATAAAGCGAAATGACAAGGAGTACCCACGACAAGCCTCAGATGTTGAAGCTTTCGCCGCAGCCACATTCACCGCGCACGTTGGGGTTGTTGAACTTGAAGCCTTCGTTCAACCCTTCCTTGACGAAATCGAGTTCGGTGCCGTCCAGGTAGGCCAGGCTTTTCGGGTCGATAATCACTTTTTCGCCGTGACTTTCGAACACCTGGTCCTCAGCAACCACCTCGTCGACAAACTCCAGCACGTAGGCAAGGCCGGAACAGCCCGTGGTGCGAACACCCAGACGAATCCCCTCACCCTTGCCGCGCCCGTCGAGGGAGCGTCGCACGTGCTTGGCCGCCGCTTCTGTCATGCTGATAGCCATCGTTGACTCCTTACTCGTCGCCAAATGCTTAGATCAAGCCTTTCTTCTGCTTGTAGTCGCGAACAGCCGCCTTGATGGCGTCTTCAGCGAGTACCGAGCAGTGGATTTTCACTGGCGGCAGGGCCAGTTCTTCAGCCAGCTGGGTGTTCTTGATGGTTTCCGCTTCGTCCAGGGTCTTGCCCTTCATCCACTCGGTGGCGAGGGAGCTGGACGCGATAGCCGAACCGCAGCCGTAAGTCTTGAACTTGGCATCTTCGATGATGCCGGCGTCGTTGACCTTGATCTGCAGGCGCATCACGTCGCCGCACGCCGGAGCGCCGACCATGCCGGTGCCGACATCAGGATCTTCCGCGTCCATCTTGCCGACGTTGCGCGGGTTTTCGTAGTGGTCGATGACCTTTTCGCTGTAAGCCATGATTCTCAATCCTCACTCATCAGAGAGTCGCTCTTTGAGCCCCGCAACCGAAGTTCGCGGGGCCGGTTCGCGGCGACTTGAAATCAGTGTGCCGCCCACTCGATTTTCGAAATGTCGACACCGTCTTTGTACATATCCCACAGCGGCGACAGAGCGCGCAGCTTGGTTACGGCCTCGCAGACTTTCTGCGCGGCGTAGTCGATTTCTTCTTCGGTGGTGAAACGGCCGAAGGTGAAGCGGATCGAGCTGTGAGCCAGTTCGTCGTTGCGGCCCAGGGCGCGCAGTACGTACGAAGGCTCAAGGGATGCCGAGGTGCAGGCCGAACCGGACGAAACCGCCAGATCCTTGAGCGCCATGATCAGCGACTCGCCTTCAACGTAGTTGAAGCTCAGGTTCAGGTTGTGCGGAACGCGGGCGGTCAGGCTGCCGTTGACGTACAGCTCTTCCAGATGCTCGACCTGCTTGTAGAAACGGTCGCTCAGGGCCTTGATGCGCACGTTCTCGGCAGCCATGTCTTCCTTGGCTACGCGGAAGGCTTCGCCCATGCCGACGATCTGGTGGGTCGCCAGGGTACCGGAACGCATGCCACGCTCGTGGCCGCCACCGTGCATCGTCGCTTCGATACGTACGCGCGGCTTGCGGCTTACGTACAGGGCGCCGATACCTTTAGGACCGTAGGTCTTGTGGGCGGAGAACGACATCATGTCGACTTTCAGCTTCTGCAGGTCGATCTCGACCTTGCCGGTGGACTGAGCGGCGTCGACGTGGAACAGGATGCCCTTGGAACGGAGCAGTTCGCCGATCGCTGCGATGTCGTTGATGGTGCCGATTTCGTTGTTCACGTGCATGACCGACACCAGGATGGTGTCGTCGCGCAGTTCGGCTTCGATCATCTCAGGCGTTACCAGGCCATCGGTGCGAGGCTCGATGTAGGTCACTTCGAACCCTTCACGCTCCAGTTGGCGCATGGTGTCCAGGACAGCCTTGTGCTCGATCTTGGTGGTGATCAGGTGCTTGCCTTTGGTGGCGTAGAAATGTGCCGCACCCTTGATTGCCAGGTTGTCGGATTCGGTGGCACCGGAGGTCCAGACGATTTCGCGCGGGTCGGCGTTGACCAGATCGGCCACCTGACGACGGGCGTTTTCAACGGACTCTTCAGCTTTCCAGCCGAACACGTGGGAACGGGACGCCGGGTTACCGAAGTTTCCGTCGACCAGCAGGCATTCACTCATCTTTTGCGCGACACGCGGATCAACCGGGGTGGTCGCAGAGTAATCAAGGTAAATCGGCAATTTCATGGACTATCTCCTAAATCAGGCTGGCTGGCGTGCCGCTAGCTCTTTGGCTGTCATTCGACGGCGGACGCTTCAATCTTGTCCAGGCGTGGCACCTTGCTGTTGCAACGGCGCTGGTCCTGACGCTGGGCTACTTCTTGCACCTCACGGCGAGTCACAAGGTCAGCCAAGCTGATACCGCTCAGAAATTCGTGAATCTGCAGGCTCAGGTCGCACCACAAGTGGTGGGTCAGACAGGTGTCGCCTTGATGGCAATCACCCTGCCCCTGGCATTTGGTGGCATCGACCGATTCGTTCACCGCATCGATCACCTGGGCGACCTGGATGCCCTGCATGTCGCGGGACAATTGGTAGCCACCGCCCGGACCACGCACGCTGGACACCAGATTGCTGCGGCGCAATTTGGCAAAAAGCTGTTCGAGGTAGGACAGGGAGATGCCTTGGCGCTCGGAGATATCGGCCAGGGACACGGGCCCGTGCTGCGCGTGCAACGCCAGGTCAAGCATGGCGGTCACGGCGTATCGGCCTTTTGTAGTCAGTCGCATGGACAATTACCACGGAGTTCGGAATGAGGCGAGTATGCAATTCCCGAGTATTTAAGTCAACTATAAGACCTAGTACTTTAGTCGGGATTACCCGCAAAGAGCGGGCGCATCATAGCAGGGTCTGCGGCTTAATGGCACACCGCTTAGCGCAGCGCCATTACCCAAATACGACCCCCAATCCCTGTAGGAGCTGCCGAAGGCTGCGATCTTTTGACTTTGATTTTTAAAAAAACAAGATCAAAAGATCGCAGCCTTCGGCAGCTCCTACACAAAGGCGTCAGCTGGCCTGGGTCTGGTCTTTGTCTTTTACGCAGGCGAAGTCTTCTTCGCGCAGCTCAGGCAGATCTTTCGCACAGTAATTACTGCCCAGATCCTTCAACGCCCCGCACATTCCCTCCAGACGCCCATCGACCGCCTGCAGGTGGTCGAGCAACTGGTTGATGGCGCGTGCCACCGGGTCAGGCATGTCTTCAGTCACGCCATAGGCATCAAAACCAATCTTCTCGGCCATGGCCTTGCGCTTGGCATCCTGCTCTTCGTCGGATTTGACGATGATCCGCCCCGGAATCCCGACCACGGTCGCCCCCGGAGGCACTTCCTTGGTCACGACAGCATTGGAACCCACCTTGGCACCGGCACCGACAGTGAACGGACCAAGCACCTTGGCGCCCGCCCCGACCACGACGCCATCACCCAGGGTCGGATGACGCTTGCCCTTGTTCCAGCTGGTGCCGCCCAGGGTCACGCCCTGGTAAATAGTGACGTCGTCGCCGATCTCGGCGGTTTCACCGATGACGATGCCCATGCCATGGTCGATGAAGAAACGTCGACCGACCTTGGCCCCCGGATGGATCTCGATCCCGGTCAGCCAGCGACCGAAGTTCGACACCAGCCGCGCCAGCCACTTCAGGTCCGCGCGCCACAGCATCGCCGACAAACGGTGAATCCAGATGGCGTGCATGCCGGGGTAGCAGGTCAGGACTTCAAAAGCGTTACGCGCCGCCGGGTCTCGATGGAATACGCTCTGGATATCTTCACGCAAACGCTCAAACATCATTAATCCTTCCGCTTTAGAAGCTCACCACGGGCCGCTTTCTGGGTTTCCGTGAGGATGCCACGCAAAATATTCATTTCCGCCCGGCTGACCGAGCTGCGTCCGTACAACCGGCGCAGGCGCGCCATCAAGTGCCGTGGTTTTTCCGGATCGAGGAATTCGATGGCCACCAGAGTTTGCTCCAGGTGCTCATAGAACCGCTCCAGCTCGTCCATGGTCGCCAGCTCAGCGCTTTTGACCGAAGCCACCTCTTCCTTCTCGACCTTGCTTGGCTGGCCTTGGGCGGCCAGCCAGGACATGCGCACTTCATAGCTCAACACCTGCACCGCCGCCCCAAGGTTCAGCGAACTGAACTCAGGGTCGGATGGGATGTGCACGTGATAATGACATCGCTGCAGCTCTTCGTTGGTCAGGCCGGAATCTTCACGACCGAACACCAGGGCGATTTCCGCGCCCTGCCCGGCTTCCTCGACCACCTTCGTTCCGCATTCGCGGGGATCGAGCAGCGGCCAGGGAATGCGCCGGTCGCGGGCACTGGTACCCAGCACCAGATTGCAGCCGACCAGGGCATCTTCCAAGGTGGCGACGACTTGCGCGTTTTCAAGGATGTCACCGGCACCGGAAGCACGGGCGTCGGCTTCGTGATGCGGGAACTGACGAGGCTCGACCAGCACCAGCCGCGACAAGCCCATGTTCTTCATGGCACGCGCAGCCCCGCCGATATTGCCCGGATGGCTGGTATTGACCAGGACGACACGAATGTTATGCAGCAAGGGAGGCGCTCTCGAACACGATAATCGGGAGCGGAATCTTACAGCTGAAGCTACCGTTAAGCCATGAAAGCGAACGTCGTCCTTCTCCTGTAGAAACTTTCTGATAGAATGCCCGGCTTTCTTTAACAACCTTAGGTGACACATCCATGCAGCCCATGCTGAATATCGCGCTGCGCGCCGCCCGCAGCGCCAGTGAATTGATCTTCCGCTCCATCGAGCGCCTGGATACCATCAAGGTCGACGAAAAAGACGCCAAGGATTACGTATCCGAGGTGGATCGCGCCGCTGAACAGAAAATCATCGACGCCCTGCGCAAGGCGTACCCGAATCACTCGATCCTGGGTGAAGAGACCGGCATGCACGCCGGCACCGGCATCGAAGGCGAAGAGTACCTGTGGATCATCGATCCGCTGGACGGCACCACCAACTTCCTGCGCGGCATTCCTCACTTCGCTGTCAGCATTGCCTGCAAATACCGCGGTCGCCTGGAGCACGCTGTTGTTCTGGACCCGGTTCGCCAGGAAGAATTCACCGCCAGCCGTGGTCGCGGCGCTCAACTGAACGGTCGTCGCCTGCGCGTCAGCGGTCGCACCAGCCTGGACGGCGCCCTGCTGGGTACCGGCTTCCCGTTCCGTGACGAGCAGATGGACAACCTCGACAACTACCTGGGCATGTTCCGCGCCCTGGTTGGCCAGACTGCCGGCATCCGCCGCGCAGGTTCCGCGAGCCTGGACCTGGCCTACGTGGCCGCCGGCCGTTTCGACGCGTTCTGGGAGTCGGGCCTGTCCGAGTGGGACATGGCCGCAGGCGCCCTGCTGATCCAGGAAGCCGGCGGTTTGGTGAGCGACTTCACCGGCGGTCACGACTTCCTCGAGAAAGGCCACGTCGTTGCCGGCAACACCAAATGCTTCAAGGCAGTTTTGACGGCGATCCAGCCGCACCTGCCGGCCTCGCTGAAGCGCTAAGCTTCCCGCGACAGAAAAAGCACCCTTCGGGGTGCTTTTTTTATGCCTGGAATTCCACCGCAACCCTTTGTAGGAGCCGGCTTGCCGGCGATCCAATCTGACATTCACTATTGATGTCGACTGTTACACCGCGATCGCCGGCAAGCCGGCTCCTACAGGGATTGGTGGGGACGCATAAATTGTGGGCACAAAAAAGCACCCCGCAGGGTGCTTCTTTTTTGTCCGGCTTCAGCAGATCACTGACCCTGCTGATTCTCCGACAGGATCAACTTGCCTTCCTTATCCACCGGAATCTGGTTGCCCGGATCACGATCCATGCGCACCTTGCCTTCCTTGCCGTCCAGCGAATACCGCACGTCGTAACCTACAACCTTGTCACTGATGTCGTTGACCGTGTTGCAGCGGGTCTGGGTCGTGGTGTAGGTATCACGCTCTTGCATGCCTTCCTGCACCTTGTTGCCGGCATAACCACCACCGACAGCACCCGCGACCGTGGCAATCTTCTTGCCGGTGCCGCCACCGATCTGGTTACCCAGCAAACCACCTGCCAATGCACCGACCACCGTACCGGCGATCTGATGTTGATCTTTCACCGGCGCCTGCCGGGTGACCGTTACATCCTTGCACACTTCACGTGGAGTCTTGATTTGTGTCTTGACCGGCTCAACGGCGAGTACTTGTGCGAACTCAGGACCGCTTTTAACCAGGCTGTAGGTGGCCACAGCGCCCCCGGCAGTCACACCGACAGCACCCAGTACAGCACCAACCAGCATCGACTTGTTCACATGAACCTCCTGGACCATCACATGCGGAACGTGTCCGCGCTTCTCCCAGCCTTGGAGCACAAAAAAAGGCGCGAGTTCAACTCGCGCCTTTTTTGGACTACATCGCAGAGAGAAACTTCCCTCAAGGACGGTCGTCGACTTCCTTCTCGGTATTGGCAGGAGGAATCAGGTCTTCCGTGCTCAGGTTCAGCCAGATCAGCACCACGTTCGCGATGTAGATCGACGAGTAGGTACCCGCCAGAACACCGATGAACAGGGCGATGGAGAAGCCGAACAGGTTGTCGCCGCCGAAGAACAACAGGGCCGCGATCGCCAGCAAGGTGGAGATCGACGTCGCCATGGTCCGCAGCAGGGTTTGCGTGGTCGAGATGTTGATGTTCTCGATCAGGCTGGCCTTGCGCAGGACACGGAAGTTCTCACGAACCCGGTCGAATACCACGATGGTGTCGTTGAGCGAGTAACCGATGATCGCCAGTACCGCCGCCAGCACCGTCAGGTCGAAGGTGATCTGAAAGAACGACAAGATACCGATGGTCACGATCACGTCGTGGATCAGGGACACGATCGCACCGACCGCGAACTTCCACTGAAAGCGGAATGCCAGGTAGATCAGGATGCCGCCCAGCGCCATCAGCATGCCGAGGCCGCCCTGGTCGCGCAGCTCTTCACCCACCTGCGGGCCGACGAACTCGACGCGCTTGACCGTCGCCGGGTTCTCGCCGCCGACCTTCTGCAAGGCCTCGGCAACCTGGTGACCCAGTTGCGGGTCTTCGCCCGGCATGCGCACCAGCAGATCGGTGGTCGCACCGAAGTTCTGCACGATGGCTTCGTGATAACCCGCAGTTACCAGCTGCTCACGCACCTTGGTGACATCGGCCGGACGCTCGTAGGTCAGCTCGATGAGCGTACCGCCGGTGAAGTCCAGGCCCCAGTTCATGCCCTTGTGGAAGACACTGAACAAGGCCAGTGCGGTAAGGAACAATGTGACGCCGAACGCAAAGTTGCGAACGCCCATGAAGTTGATTGTACGTAACATGGCAGCCCCTTAAATCCACAACTTCTTGAAGTCACGACCGCCGAAGATCAGGTTGACCATCGCGCGGGTCACCATGATGGCCGTGAACATCGAGGTAAAGATCCCGAGGGACATGGTCACTGCGAAGCCCTTGACCGGGCCGGTGCCCATGGCAAAGAGGATGCCGCCGACCAGCAGTGTGGTCAGGTTGGCGTCGAGAATCGCGGTGAAAGCCCGGCCGAAGCCTTCGTTGATTGCGCGCTGCACGGTCATGCCGGCGGCGATCTCTTCACGAATCCGCGAGAAGATCAGCACGTTGGCGTCGACCGCCATACCCATGGTCAATACGATACCGGCGATACCCGGCAGGGTCAGCGTTGCACCCAGCAGCGACATCAGCGCCAGCAGCATCACCATGTTCACCGCCAGAGCGACGGTAGCAATCAGACCGAAGAAGCGGTAGATCGCCATGATGAACAGCGAGACGAACAGCATGCCCCACAGCGACGCATCGATACCCTTGGTGATGTTGTCGGCACCCAGACTTGGACCAATGGTGCGTTCTTCAGCAAAGTACATCGGTGCAGCCAGACCACCGGCACGCAGCAGCAGCGCCAGCTCGGACGACTCTCCCTGGCCGTTCAGGCCGGTAATACGGAACTGGGCACCCAGCGGCGACTGGATGGTCGCCAGGCTGATGATCTTCTTCTCTTCCTTGAAGCTCTGAACCGCCACGTCTTTCTCGACGCCGTTGACCACTTGCTTGGTGTAAGTGGTGACCGGACGCTGCTCGATGAAGATCACCGCCATGCTGCGACCGACGTTCGAACGGGTCGCACGGCTCATCAGCTCGCCGCCGTGGCCGTCCAGACGAATGTTCACTTCCGGCGTACCGTGCTCGCCGAAGCCAGCCTTGGCGTCAGTCACCTGGTCACCGGTGATGATCAGGCCACGCTCGATCAGCGCAGGAGGACGCTTGCCCTCACGGAACTCGAAGGACTCGGAAGTGGCTTTCGAAGCACCCGGCTCAGCAGCCAGACGGAACTCGAGGTTGGCCGTCTTGCCGAGGATACGCTTGGCTTCGGCGGTGTCCTGCACGCCCGGCAGCTCAACCACGATGCGGTTGGCGCCCTGACGCTGGACGATCGGTTCGGCAACACCCAGCTCGTTGACGCGGTTACGTACCGTGGTCAAGTTCTGCTTGATGGAGTATTCGCGGATTTCCGCCAGCTTGGCCGGGGTCATCGCCAGACGCAGCACCGGTTGACCATTGAGGTCGGCCGGAACAATGTCGAAATCGTTGAAGTTCTTGCGGATCAGCACACGGGCCTGTTCACGGCTGTCTTCATCAGCGAAGCCCAGCTGGATGGCACCATTGAGTTGCGGCAGGCTGCGATAGCGCAGCTTTTCTTTACGCAGCAGGCTCTTTACATCGCCTTCGTAGACTTTCAGACGCGCGTCGAGGGCTTTGTCCATGTCCACTTCCAGCAGGAAGTGCACACCACCGGACAAGTCCAGACCCAGCTTCATCGGGTGCGCAGCGAGGTTGCGCAGCCATTGCGGGGTGGTTTGTGCCAGGTTCAAAGCAACGACGTAGTCATCACCCAACGCCTTGCGCACAACGTCCTTGGCCGGCAGCTGGTCTTCAGCCTTGGTCAGGCGAATCAGCCCGCCCTTGCCGTTGGCGGCCAGGGTGGCAGCCTTGACGTTGATCCCGGATTCCTTGAGCGCCGTGCTTACACGATCCAGATCAGCCTGATTGACCTGCAGCGCAGTGCTTGCACCGCTGACCTGAATGGCCGGGTCATCAGGGTAAAGATTGGGAGCGGAATAAATCAGACCGACCGCCAGCACCGCCAGGATCAGAATGTATTTCCACAGAGGATATTTGTTCAGCATCACGCCGCCCGTTTATGACGCGGGGCGCCTTGCGCGCCCCGTCGATTGAAGATGAAGTTGAAACTTAGATCGCTTTGAGCGTGCCTTTTGGCAGCGTTGCAGCGATGGCACCTTTCTGGAATTTCATTTCGACGGTGTCGGAAACTTCCAGAACGACGAAATCGTCGGCCACTTTAGTGATCTTGCCGGCGATGCCGCCGGTGGTCACAACTTCGTCACCCTTTTGCAGGCTGCTCAGCAGGTTTTTCTGCTCTTTGGCGCGCTTGGCCTGTGGACGCCAGATCATCAGGTAGAAGATGACCAGGAAGCCGACCAGGAAAATCCACTCGAAACCGCCGCCCATAGGGGCTGCCGCAGGTGCTGCAGCGTCTGCCATGGCATTAGAGATAAAAAAGCTCATTTAGCACTCCAGTTGCAAATGTTGAATCTTGGGGTCAGAAAACTCAGTCCAAAGGCGGAACAGGTAACCCGCGTTTGGCGTAGAAGGCATCGACAAAGGCGGCCAATGTACCCTGTTGAATAGCCTCGCGCAAACCAGCCATAAGCACTTGATAATGACGCAAGTTATGGATGGTATTGAGCATGCTTCCCAGCATTTCGCCGCACTTGTCCAGGTGATGCAGATAAGCGCGGGAGAAGTTCTGGCAGGTATAGCAATCGCAGGTCGGATCGAGCGGCGAATCATCATGGCGATGGAACGCGTTTCGGATCTTCAGCACGCCGGTATCGATGAACAGATGCCCATTGCGGGCATTACGGGTTGGCATCACGCAATCGAACATGTCCACACCGCGGCGCACACCCTCAACCAAGTCTTCCGGTTTGCCAACGCCCATAAGGTAACGAGGTTTGTCAGCCGGCATCATGCCCGGCAGGTAGTCCAGCACCTTGATCATCTCGTGCTTGGGCTCGCCCACCGACAGGCCGCCGATGGCCAGGCCGTCGAAGCCGATCTTGTCCAGGCCCTCAAGGGAGCGCATGCGCAGGTCCTGGTGCATGCCGCCCTGAACGATGCCGAACAGCGCCGCGGTATTGTCGCCATGGGCTTCTTTCGAACGCTTGGCCCAACGCAGGGACAACTCCATGGAAATACGCGCGACATCTTCATCAGCCGGGTACGGCGTGCATTCGTCGAAAATCATCACGATGTCGGAGCCCAGGTCACGCTGGACCTGCATCGACTCTTCCGGGCCCATGAACACCTTGGCGCCGTCGACCGGGGAGGCGAAGGTCACGCCCTCCTCCTTGATCTTGCGCATGGCGCCCAGGCTGAACACCTGGAAACCACCGGAGTCAGTCAGGATCGGGCCTTTCCACTGCATGAAATCGTGCAGGTCGCCGTGCTTCTTGATCACTTCCGTGCCCGGGCGCAGCCACAGGTGGAAGGTGTTGCCCAGAATGATTTCAGCGCCAGTCGCCTCGATATCCCGTGGCAGCATGCCCTTGACCGTGCCGTAGGTGCCCACCGGCATGAAGGCCGGGGTCTCGACGGTACCGCGCGGGAAGGTCAAGCGACCGCGACGAGCCTTGCCATCAGTGGCCAGCAGCTCGAAAGACATACGACAGGTGCGACTCATACTGTTTCCTCTGGGCCCGATTCTTTAGGGGCAGTCGGCGCAGGATTACGCGTGATGAACATCGCATCACCGTAGCTGAAAAAGCGGTAACCGTTGTCGACCGCAGCCTTGTAGGCCGCCATGGTCTCGGGATAACCGGCGAACGCCGAAACCAGCATCAACAGCGTGGATTCGGGCAAATGGAAGTTGGTGACCAGGGCATCGACCACATGAAACGGCCGACCAGGGTAAATGAAAATATCTGTATCGCCGCTGAACGGCTTGAGTACGCCATCGCGCGCCGCACTTTCCAGCGAGCGCACACTGGTGGTCCCCACGGCCACCACACGACCACCGCGCGCGCGGCACGCGGCAACGGCATCCACCACATCCTGGCCGACTTCCAGCCATTCGCTGTGCATATGGTGGTCTTCGATCTTCTCGACCCGCACCGGCTGGAACGTACCCGCGCCAACGTGCAGGGTCACGAACGCCGTCTCGACGCCCTTGGCGGCAATCGCCTCCATCAGCACCTGATCGAAATGCAGCCCCGCCGTCGGCGCCGCCACCGCACCCAAACGCTCGGCGTAGACGGTCTGGTAACGCTCGCGGTCGGCGCCTTCATCCGGGCGGTCTATATAAGGAGGCAACGGCATGTGCCCGACGCGGTCGAGCAGCGGCAACACTTCCTCAGTGAACCCCAGCTCGAACAACGCATCGTGCCGCGCCAGCATCTCGGCCTCGCCACCGCCGTCGATCAGGATCTTCGACCCAGGCTTCGGCGATTTGCTGGAACGCACATGGGCCAGCACGCGATGACTGTCGAGCACCCGCTCCACCAGGATTTCCAGCTTGCCGCCGGAAGCCTTCTGGCCAAACAGCCGCGCCGGAATCACCCGGGTATTGTTGAACACCATCAAATCGCCGGGGCGCAAATGCTCCAGCAAATCAGTGAATTGACGGTGTGCCAGGGCGCCGCTGACCCCATCCAGGGTCAACAGACGACTATTGCGACGCTCGGCCAAAGGATGGCGGGCAATCAGCGAATCAGGGAGCTCGAAAGTAAAGTCAGCAACGCGCATGATGGGGTTCGTCTAGCAGGGCCGGGAAGTCTAGCGGAATTATCAAAAATTCTCCATGTACCTGATTGACCAGCGGTTATCTCATCTCTATACTTCGCCGCCATTGAGCCCTGATGGCGGAATTGGTAGACGCGGCGGATTCAAAATCCGTTTTCGAAAGGAGTGGGAGTTCGAGTCTCCCTCGGGGCACCAAACACGTGTTTCAAGCTGTCTCTGACAGTCTACGAAACAACCTGCAAAGCCCGCCTAGTGCGGGCTTTGTTGTTTCTGGCTATATCTTCTTATCTAGCCCCATACCTTCCCTCCGTGTATCCCACCTTGTATCCTCAGGAAAACCCATAACTTTGGGATACATATCATGAAGCGCTCCGAGATCAAACGCCGCCCGCTGGCTGACACAGTGCTGAACAGCCTTGAACCAGATGCACAGGAATATCGGGAACTGCATGAACGCGGGCTTTACTTCCGGGTGAAGCCGAACGGCGGCAAATCGTGGCAGCTCCGGTACAAAAATGCGGCAAGTAAATGGGCATGGATGGGGTTAGGCAGTTATCCCGAGGTGAGCGCCAAGCGTGTTGCCGCTGACCGAAAACTGACCCAGTAATGGCTGTTCTGCCGACTGAAAACTGACCCAGGTGTTCAACTGCTTCTGCTCACTTTTCGAGCAGGAGAACACAGGGTGATCAGCATGGAAATGTTGGGAAAAATCCGGCGGATGTACTTCCGCGACAAGCTCTCGCTGCACCAGATAGCCAAGCGTAC
Source organism: Pseudomonas laurylsulfatiphila (assembly GCF_002934665.1). Taxonomy (GTDB): domain Bacteria; phylum Pseudomonadota; class Gammaproteobacteria; order Pseudomonadales; family Pseudomonadaceae; genus Aquipseudomonas; species Aquipseudomonas laurylsulfatiphila. The sequence continues at coordinate 538,376 of NZ_NIRS01000006.1, forward strand.
CGGGCTGTCGAGAAACACCATCCGAAAATGGGTCAGAGCGCCCGAAGCTACTCAGCCGGCGTACCAGCGGTGCGCGACCTTCAACAAACTCAGCCCTTTCCACGACACGCTGGAACAGGCGCTGAAAGCCGATTCGTTCCGGGCAAAGCACAATCGTAGAAGCGCCAAAGCACTTTTCGAGCAGATCAAGGCCGAGGGTTATGACGGCGGCTACAGCCAGCTCACAGCGTTTGTACGCTCGTGGCGAGGTGAGCAAGGCAAGTCTTTACGCGCTTTTGTACCGCTGACGTTTGCGCTCGGTGAAGCTTTTCAATTTGACTGGAGCGAAGAAGGGTTGCTGATCGGTGGCCTGTTTCGACGCATCCAGGTCTCCCACATGAAGCTGTGCGCCAGTCGCGCATTCTGGTTGGTTGCGTACCCTAGCCAAGGTCACGAGATGCTATTCGATGCCCATACACGCTCGTTCGGAGCGTTAGGTGGCGTGCCGCGTCGCGGCATCTACGACAACATGAAAACGGCTGTCGACAAGGTCAACAAAGGCAAAGGCCGCACGGTCAATGCCCGGTTTGCTGTCATGTGTGCCCACTACCTGTTCGACCCGGACTTCTGCAACGTCGCCTCGGGTTGGGAAAAAGGTATCGTTGAAAAGAACGTCCAAGACAGCCGGCGGCGCATCTGGATCGACGCTCAAGATTGCATGTTTCACACCTTCGAAGAACTGAATATCTGGCTCGGTCAACGCTGCCGGTCGCTCTGGAGCGAGCTGGAGCATCCGCAGTACAGCGGGCTGACGGTGGCGGAAGTTTTGGAGCTGGAACGGGTCGAAATGATGCCGATGCCGACGGCCTTTGATGGCTACGTCGAGCGCACCGTACGGGTCTCCAGCACCTGCCTGATCAGCGTGGCGCGAAATCGCTATTCGGTGCCTTGTGAACGAGTCGGCCAGTGGGTCAGCAGCCGTCTTTACCCATCCCGGATCGTGGTCATCGCCGATGACGCAATGATTGCCAGCCACGAGCGCCTCTTTGATCGAGATCAGGTCAGTTTTGACTGGCAGCATTACATCCCACTCATCGAACGCAAGCCGGGTGCACTGCGCAATGGCGCACCGTTTGCCGATCTGCCCAATCCGTTGCGGCTTCTCAAACGGGGCCTGAGACGTCACAGCAACGGTGATCGAATCATGACGCAGGTGCTCGCTGCCGTGCCCATCGCCGGTCTCGACCCGGTGCTGGTAGCGGTAGAACTGGTGCTTGAGTCGGGAAGTCTGAGCGCCGATCACATTTTAAATGTTCTCGCCCGACTCACCGCTACTGCACCAACGCCTTCCGTAGAAACCAGCCTGCAACTCAAGGTGGCTCCCGTTGCGAACACGGCCCGATATGACCAACTCCGTACAACAGATGAGGAGAGCCGCAATGCGTGACTTGATGGCAGAACTTAAAGAACTGCGCCTGCATGGCATGGCGCAGGCTTGGGAAGAACTGGCGGCCCAGGGAGAAGCTTCGACGGCATCCTCGAAATGGCTGCTTGAGCATCTGCTCCAACAGGAGCAGGCAGATCGCGCCGTGCGCTCTGTGAATCATCAGATGAACATGGCAAAGCTCCCCATGCACCGTGATTTAGCTGGCTTCGACTTCAGCGCTTCCAGCGCAGATGCCCGTCTGGTCAAGGAATTATCCAGCCTTGAGTTTACGGAGACTGCGCAAAATGTCGTGTTCATCGGTGGGCCTGGAACAGGCAAAACACACCTGGCCACCGCCTTGGCCGTGTCCGGAATCACGACGCATAACAAACGCGTGCGCTTCTACTCCACGGTGGATCTGGTCAATTTGCTGGAGCGCGAAAAACACGAGGGTAAAGCAGGCCGAATCGCTCAAGCGCTGCTTCGCACAGATCTGGTGATACTCGATGAGCTGGGATATTTGCCCTTCAGTCAGAGCGGTGGCGCCCTGTTATTTCATCTGCTGTCCAAGCTATACGAGCACACCAGCGTGCTCATCACCACCAACCTTAGCTTCTCGGAATGGTCGAGTGTGTTCGGCGACGCCAAGATGACCACGGCGTTGCTGGATCGGCTGACACACCACTGCCACATCGTCGAAACGGGCAACGAGTCCTACCGCCTGCAACACAGCACCTTGGCCGCCCAGACAAAGATCAAATCGCGTGAACGAAAGCGTAAGGACGAAGACGGTATCGAGGACGACGAAGCGTTTTGATCTGCATCGTAAACACCCTGCCGCATGCCTGCATGCGGCAGGGCCCGATGCGTCTTCAACCAGGACACTGCTGCTAAGCTTATCCACAATTGCTGGGGCAAAAATCAGCAATCCGCCCTGGGTCAATTTTCAATCGGCAGGGTGGGTCAGTTTTCAATCAGCGCCAACAGGATGCCTTTGTCGATGACATGCGCCGGTACCGGTGCCTGGATCAACGTCTCGCACTGCTCACAGGCCCATTTCCCACGGATATGGCGTTCGACGGTAAACACGCCGGGGGTGTAGTCGAGCTTTTCGCTGGCATCTTCACCGATGCGCTTGAGGGCGCAGCCGCATTGGCAATGGCTGTTGTCCGGTTCGTGGTGGATCAGCGTACGAGGAAACTGCGCTGGCAGCGGCGCACGCTTGGGTTGCTGACGCACTTTGGCCGCAGTCGGCGTTGATTGCAGTGCCTCAAGTTCAGCTTCGATAGCCGCGATGTCGGTGTCGATCAGGTCATCGAGCAAGCTAGCTTGAGCAGGACTTAGTTGTTCGCTGCGCTTGGCAAACTTGAAGCGCTTGAGCAGCGCGATCTCATGGGTCAGTTTCTCGTTGACTGTTTTGTGATGGTGGATTTGTTTGTCCATCGTCTCGACGCGCTGCATCAACTGCGCGGCCAGAGCACGCAGTTGTTCAGGGTTCAGTTGGTCGAGATTCGGGGCGGAAGTCATGCCGCTGATTTTGCCAGAGCAGGCATTAGGCGACGATAGGTTGATCGGACAATTGTGCTGGCGAGCTGGCCATGACAGAACTTAAAGCACAGTGATGACGCCGCCGGCACCGACTCTTTGCCACGGTAATCCGAGTATCAGGGCCTGAAGTTGCTCGGCGTCTAATTCAAGCTCTGAACCGTGTCGGACACCCGGCCAGAAAAAGCGCCCCTGGTGCAATCGACGTGCTGCCAGCCAGATGCCGACGCCGTCATGCACCAGCACTTTCATCCGATTGGCGCGGCGGTTGGCGAAGAGATAAGCACAGTGCGGCTTCGCCGCACCGAACACGGCCACTACCCGTGCAAGCGCGGTGTCGGTGCCCGCGCGCATGTCCATCGGCTCGGTGGCGAGCCAGATGGAATCGATGCGGATCATCAGATTAATCCCCGGACGAATCGGGCACATCCCTCGGGATCGTTGACGGGCCAGTTCACCACGAGGCTCCCATGCTCGCTTGGCACGTCGATTCTGATCGATGGCTCGGGACGATCATGAACGCAGGGTTCTAGTTTCAAAGGGATAAAAGCGGGCAGGTTTTTACTGTCCGCGTCGCGATAAAGCGGAATCCATTTACGCACGAGATTGGCATTGATCCCGTGGCTCAGCGCGACGCTTGCGATGGACGCACCAGCGTGCAGACATTCCTGAACGACTTGGGCTTTGAAAGGTTTGGGGTAAGAGTGTCGTTGGCGCATGGCGATCCGCTTAATAAGGCTAAAAATGGTGTCCACTTAAATAGGTGTCCACCATCGCCCTAAGCGTTGGGATCAGAAAGGTGTGTTGGCCGGACGCTTACGACGGCCATAACTTTTTCCATGCTCCTTTTTAGATGATGTCAATAGGCCGGCAAGCTACAAGCTGCTGCGGCGCTTGTCCATTGATGCCCCATAGTCGGCGGGCTGCTGCATCGGATTCAGGCCGTGGGTATTGCGGTGTTCCTGAATACAAGGTTTCAGTATGTGTCCCAGTCGCTGCTCAAAGTCGGCATAGGTTATGCTCGTAAGGTGTACGGGAAACTGTACGGTGTGCAGCACTCGGTGCAGTTTTGAGAGCAAATACCCTGAGCCGTAATCATCAGACTGATTTTTGTTCTTCGTCGCGTGCCCAGTGAATGCAGGGATTAGCCGGTCAGCCTCATCACTGGTGTTCCTAAGCAGATCAACAAAGGTATGGCGGAAAGCATGGAATTTCTTGCCGTCAGGCTTGCCATCATGGAGGCGCTTACGGATACCGATGCTATAGAAATAGCCACCATACGTCGTGCTGGGGCTTGGCATGCGGGTGAAGAAGGTGGTTGCGATTCCGCCCCAGCCTTTGATCTTCTGATAGGTGAGCCCGTCCGAGAATAGGTTTTTTCGACCTTCTCTTTGAGCTTGGGCCACAAAATCCAAGAACCCGATTCTGATCAGTTCGTTGTGGATAGGTATGAATCGATTGCTGTTATCGTTTTTCAACGATTTTGAACCTTCTTCAACGAGTCGAGCAAACCAGATCCCGGAATTCAGCTCTTGAGTGATGTCGGCTGTTTCCAGCTGACAGAGTTCATTGAGCCGTCCTCCAGTAAAAATGCCAAGCAGCGGAAGCCAGAATTGGTAAGGGAAAACAAGATTGGTTGGGCCGCTATCCGTTCCCTCGTAGAGATAGCCTGAGAAGATTGCGTGCAGCTCTTGGGTTGAAAACGGCTTGTCCTGTCGAGCGATACGCCCAGCCTCAATGTTGACAGACGGAACTTCAGTTTTGGTCGGCTCAATGTCTGTGTAGCCTTTGGCGTAAGCGAATTTATGCAGCACACTGAGCCGGATGATCATCTTTTCAATGGTTGGACCGCTAATCAGGTCGTCCCCTTGCGAGGCAAGGATCGATTCAATAGGTGAGTCCGGCGGCGGAATTTTTTTGCCGCGAAGGGCTTTGACCTGCTGAGTGAGTAGATACAGCTGATTGATATCTTCTAGCGTTAGAGAGCCAAACGGCCTGTTACCGCTCAGAATGGTAAGCCTGAGGGCGTGTCCCTGTTCGTCAGCGTGGGCGCTGGCTGACTTTTTTCTGTTCAGGCGCTGGTCAGTCTCACGTAGAAGCAGCCAAAGCTCATACAGAGTAGGGCTTGGTGGTTTTGGCACTATTGGTGCTGAGGTCGGGGCTGGCGCTGCTACGGTTGCGCCCGGTCTACGGAGCTGTTGCAGAGCTAGCTCATCTAATAGCTTCGGCAGAAGCTTCCGGAACCTTGTAAACGGGATTCCATTGCCTGCGGCAAAAACCTGATCTGCGAGGCCTTTCTGACTCTCTGGGATAGCCCGCTTTGCATTGCCGGTTAGCACTTCAGCTATGGCATTCCAGCGTTGCTGTATTTCGATTTTTTGCCAGTCTTCGTCTGAAAGGGTCGATACGGCTTTCTGCGCTGGTTCAGCCGGGTGGCTCGCCCACGCGCCAGCCGACTCAGCCTGCTCTATCTCATTAATGTAGAGCTCGTAATCTGCGTCTGTCGGAACGTAATCGTCTTTCCCTGCCACGGCTAACACCCTATCAAAAGCAGCTTCGAAGCATGCAGCGTATTGCCGGGCACGCTTAAGCGCTAGCCTGGCGCTGTCCGTTTTTAGCGAGCGTCGGATTTCCCTTTGTAAGGAAAAGGCAGTGCGAAGAGGTTTGGGAACCACTATGCGGAAGTAGTAGGTTTTATGTCTGTTGAGGGTGAGGAATGCGGGTTGGACTGGCATGGGCTGCACCGTTGCGATGCCCCACCTAAAAGCACGTCTCAGTGCCCCACCAGCCTTTCAGACCCTCTGTTTGTCGATAAATGTATACCGGACAAGCAGTTACAGAAAATGGTGCACCAGGCGGGATTCGAACCCACGACCCCTGCCTTCGGAGGGCAGTACTCTATCCAGCTGAGCTACTGGTGCAGCGGGCGCCATGATACTCATATGCACTGCGGGCGTCCATGCTGCTGAATCGCCTGCGTTTTTTTAAAGCTGTAACGGACGTTTGCTACGTTGATCAGAAAATACGGGCAAAAGCGTCGTTTTCGTTCTTTTTTTCGAACAGCCTATTGTCCTTTACCCCCTTTGATCCTAGGATTCGTTTGAGATTTCAAACGCTCTTGTCTGGGTGCTGAACCGCACGAGTTCAATCAGTGCGCTATTTATGTGCTTCAGCCCGGTGAATGATTTCCCTGACGGCAGCCTATCGAGGCGCCTTTCTACAATCATAATTTGCTCCGCGCGTGCGCGGTGCTGTTAAGGAAAGCCGACATGCAGCTTAAAGACACCCAGTTGTTCCGCCAGCAAGCCTTTATCGATGGCGCGTGGGTTGATGCGGACAATGGTCAGACGATCAAGGTCAACAACCCGGCAACGGGCGAAATTCTGGGCACCGTACCGAAAATGGGCGCTGCCGAAACCCGCCGTGCAATCGAAGCCGCTGACAAAGCGCTGCCGGCCTGGCGTGCACTGACCGCCAAAGAACGTGCGAACAAGCTGCGTCGCTGGTTCGAACTGATCATCGAGAACCAGGACGACCTGGCTCGCCTGATGACCCTGGAACAAGGCAAGCCATTGGCCGAAGCCAAGGGCGAAATCGTTTACGCCGCTTCCTTCATCGAATGGTTCGCCGAAGAAGCCAAGCGCATCTACGGTGACGTGATTCCGGGCCACCAGCCAGACAAGCGCCTGATCGTGATCAAGCAGCCAATCGGCGTGACCGCTGCAATCACCCCGTGGAACTTTCCGGCTGCCATGATCACCCGTAAAGCCGGCCCGGCCCTGGCCGCCGGTTGCACCATGGTGCTCAAGCCTGCTTCGCAAACCCCGTTCTCGGCCTTTGCCCTGGCCGAACTGGCCCAGCGTGCCGGCATCCCGGCTGGCGTGTTCAGCGTTGTTTCCGGCAGCGCCGGCGACATCGGCAGCGAACTGACCAGCAACCCGATCGTACGCAAGCTGTCCTTCACCGGTTCGACCGAAATCGGTCGTCAACTGATGTCGGAATGTGCCAAGGACATCAAGAAAGTGTCCCTGGAGCTGGGCGGCAACGCGCCGTTCATCGTGTTCGACGACGCGGACCTGGATAAGGCCGTCGAAGGCGCGATCATTTCCAAGTATCGCAATAACGGTCAGACCTGCGTCTGCGCCAACCGCCTGTACATTCAGGATTCGGTCTACGACGCGTTCGCCGAGAAGCTGAAAGTGGCTGTGGCTAAGCTCAAGATCGGTAACGGTCTGGAAGACGGCACCACCACTGGCCCGCTGATCGACGAAAAAGCCGTGGCCAAGGTGCAAGAGCACATCGCTGACGCCATTTCCAAAGGCGCCACCGTGCTGTCCGGCGGCAAGTCGATGGAAGGCAACTTCTTCGAGCCGACCATCCTGACCAACGTGCCGAACAACGCCGCCGTGGCCAAGGAAGAAACCTTCGGTCCATTGGCTCCACTGTTCCGCTTCAAAGACGAAGCCGATGTGATCGCGATGTCCAACGACACCGAGTTCGGTCTGGCCTCGTACTTCTATGCTCGCGACCTGGGCCGTGTGTTCCGTGTGGCTGAAGCCCTGGAATACGGCATGGTCGGCGTCAACACCGGGTTGATCTCCAACGAAGTCGCGCCGTTCGGCGGCATCAAGGCTTCGGGCCTGGGCCGTGAAGGCTCCAAGTACGGCATCGAAGATTACCTGGAAATCAAATACCTCTGCCTGGGCATCTAAGCTCGAAGGTATAAGCCCGGAAGAGCATTGCTTCAAGCGCAAAGGGCACGAGAGCGCTGTCCCTTTGCGCCGCTTCAAACCGGAATTTTCTCTGTGGTCGGGAACGCTGTGGCAGTCGATCATCGCATGCTGCCTTAGTTACCTCCCCACCGCTTAATCCTTGAACCACGCCGACCGATGAGCGGCGAATGAGGAATGTAATGAGCAAGACTAACGCTTCTTTGATGGCCCGCCGTACCAATGCAGTTCCACGTGGTGTTGGCCAGATTCACCCGATCTTCGCCGAGTCCGCGAAGAACGCGACCGTGACCGATGTTGAAGGTCGTGAGTTCATCGACTTCGCCGGCGGTATCGCCGTGCTGAACACCGGCCACGTGCACCCGAAAATCATCGCGGCCGTGACCGAGCAGCTGAACAAGCTGACCCACACTTGCTTCCAGGTGCTGGCCTACGAGCCGTACGTAGAAGTGTGCGAAAAAATCAACGCCAAGGTGCCAGGTGATTTCGCCAAGAAAACCCTGCTGGTGACCACCGGTTCCGAAGCCGTGGAAAACTCGATCAAGATCGCTCGTGCCGCCACTGGGCGTGCTGGCGTGATCGCCTTCACCGGCGCCTACCACGGCCGCACCATGATGACCCTGGGCCTGACCGGTAAAGTCGTGCCTTACTCGGCCGGCATGGGCCTGATGCCAGGCGGCATCTTCCGTGCGCTGTACCCGAACGAACTGCACGGCGTGAGCATCGACGATTCGATCGCGTCCATCGAGCGCATCTTCAAGAACGACGCCGAGCCGAAAGACATCGCTGCGATCATCATCGAGCCGGTTCAGGGCGAAGGTGGATTCTACGTCGCTCCGAAAGAATTCATGAAGCGTCTGCGTGCCCTGTGCGACCAGCACGGCATCCTGCTGATCGCTGACGAAGTACAGACTGGCGCTGGCCGTACCGGTACTTTCTTCGCCATGGAACAGATGGGCGTTGCTGCAGACCTGACCACCTTCGCCAAATCCATCGCTGGCGGCTTCCCGCTGGCCGGTGTGTGCGGCAAGGCCGAGTACATGGACGCCATCGCTCCAGGCGGCCTGGGCGGCACCTACGCCGGTAGCCCGATCGCTTGCGCCGCGGCCCTGGCCGTGATGGAAGTGTTCGAAGAAGAGCACCTGCTGGATCGTTGCAAGGCCGTTGGCGAGCGTCTGGTAACCGGTCTGAAGGCCATCCAGGCCAAGTACCCGGTGATCGGCGAAGTCCGTGCCCTGGGTGCGATGATCGCTGTCGAGCTGTTCGAAAACGGCGACAGCCACAAGCCAAACGCCGCCGCTGTGGCATCGGTTGTGGCCAAGGCTCGCGACAAGGGCCTGATCCTGCTGTCCTGCGGCACCTACGGCAACGTTCTGCGCGTCCTGGTACCGCTGACCTCGCCGGACGAGCAACTGGACAAAGGCCTGGCGATCATCGAAGAGTGCTTCGCCGAGCTGTGATCACTTAGTGTGACCTGATCGACAAAAAGCCCGCTTCGGCGGGTTTTTTCATGCCCCTGGAAACACATCCCGCGCATTAACGCTGTATCGAATGGCCCGCATTGGCTAAGGTTCCTGCATTGCCAGGGAGAGCTGTATGACAACTGTCATTTTACCCGCGGTTCCGAGAGTACTGATCGCCGAGGCCGACCCCTGGTCCCGGGACCTGCTCAAGGAAGTGTTGTTGAACGTACGCTGCGATGCGCGGCTGGATTTGTGCGCCGATGGCCAGCAGGCGCTGGAGCTATTGGCTGCCAACCCTTATGACCTGGTCATCGCCGATTGGGAGTTGCCGGGTGTCGATGGCCTGAATGTCTTGCGCAACATCCGCCAGCGCAAACGCAACCCGCCGCTGCCCTTCATCCTCATGAGCAGTCGCAACGACAGTGCCAGCGTGCGCGAGGCCTTGCCACTGGCGCCGGCCGCGTACCTGACCAAGCCCCTGAATATGGAAAGCCTGACCCATCGGTTGCAGGGGTTGCTGCTGCACGCAGGGGAAGAAGTCTCGTGCGAAGTGCCGGCGCTGGCGCCGGGCATGACGTTGTCGGTGTTTCTGGAGCGTCGACGGGAATTGGCCGACGGCGCGCCGCTGATGACCGACGTGCAGGTGGCGGTCAAACGCAGCCTCAATCCCAATGGCCTCGACCTGACGGTGCTGGAAGACGAAATCCGCACCGATCCGCAGGTCACGGCTGTGCTGATTGCCGCTGCCAACAGCGCGGCTCAGCACCGCGGCGCGGGCGTGCAAACCCTGTCCCAGGCACTGCATCGCCTGGGCACCGGACAGAGCATGAACCTGATTCTCGGCCTGGCGCTCAAGCGCAGTGCCCGGCTCAGCGATCCGCAATTAGCCGACTATGCCGAGCGTTACTGGGAGCTGTCACTGCACACTGCCGAGTACGCACGAACCCTGGCGCGCTTACTCGATCTGGATCAGGAGCGTTGCTATTGCGCCGGCATGTTGCATCGTCTCGGCGATCTGGCATTGCTGCGCTGTCTGCAGGAATGGCAACAGGCTGGCGGCGCACTGGACGAGTTGGAAGAAGTGGGTGAGGCGCTGGTTGAATATGGCGCGGCCTATGGCTCGGCCCTGCGTACACGCTGGCGCCTGCCGCTGGAGTTGCGGGAGCTGATTGCGGCGGCCTACCAGCTCGGTGGCGGGGTTTATTCCCGCGAAGCGCTGGTGATGAACATGGCGGCGCAGATGGCGCGCCTGACCGAGCATGAGGGCATCGAGGAACTGGCCAAGAGCCGGACGGCGCGGTTGCTCAAGATCGGCTTGCCGGAGCTGATGCGGTTGCGCAAGAAGTAAGCTCCCTCTTACCCTTGTAGGAGCTGGCTTGCCAGCGAAGGCGGTGTATCTGACACACACCGGGTTGTATGGATCGCTGGCAAGCCAGCTCCTACAGGGGCCTCAGGCAGTGACAATCCGGTTCTTGCCCTCGCGCTTGGCCTGATACATCGCGGCATCCGCCCGGGAAAACAGGTCCTCCACGTTTTCGTCCGAGGCGCTCAGGCTGGTCAGGCCCTGGCTGACAGTGATGCCGAACGTCCGGCCTTCATGGTTGAAACTCAACTGCTGAATCTGCCGATGCAGGCGTTCAGCCACTTGCAGGGCCATTTGGGGCGTGCACCCGGGAAACACCGCAGCAAATTCCTCACCGCCTATGCGCCCGAACAGGTCGCGACGGCGCAGAGCTGCGCGGCCGCTTTCGGCAATGCGTTGCAGCACGTTGTCGCCTTCCTGGTGACCGTAGGTGTCGTTGATCGTTTTGAAGTCATCAATGTCCAGCATCAGAAACGACAGCGGCTCGCCCTGTTGCCGGGCGTGTGCGAACTCGCGGTGAGCGCATTCGAAGAAATGATGGCGATTGCTGCTCTGGGTCAGGGCATCGGTGGTGGCCAGGCGATGCAGTTCGGTTTCCATCTGCTTCTTGTGGGTGATGTCTTCGGCAAAGCCGACGATGATCACCGGTTGCCCCGGCTCGGCCTGGCGATTGATGAAGCATTTGTCGCTGAGCCAGCGCACCTGGCCGTCGGCGGCAATGATTCGATACTCGCGGTCTTCGACGGCGCCTTTGTCCAGCACTTCGGCCAGGCTGCGTTCGGCGTAGTCGAGGTCGTCAGGGTGAATGCTGTCGCGCCATTGATTGCAGTCGGCCAGCAACAGATCGGCTGAACGGCCAAAGATCCGTTCATAGGCCGGGCTGACGTAAAGCACCCGGCGGGTTTCCCAATCGAATGCCCACAGCACCGCGTTGACGCTTGCCAGCAAGGTGTTGAACAGCTGTTCCCGTTCGGTCAGGCGTGCGACTTCGCCTTGGGCGTGCATCAGCGCCATCAGGGTCTGCGCGGCCTCGGGGCAATGTGACGGAGATGAGTCTTGCAGGTTCTTTTGGGCCATCGACACAAATCTCAAAGGGCATGCCGCATGATCGATAGCGGCCAACACCAAGCCCGCCGGGGATGGCGAAGTGTCTTTGAGATAAGGGTTTCAAGATGAAGTTCCCGCCTTTTGTGGCGAGGGAGCTTGCTCCCGCCGGGCGGTACGTTCAGTTCAGGATAACGCGGGCTGGTAGGAGCCCGGCTTGCCGGCGATAGCGTTTTCCAAGGAGCTATCGCCGGCAAGCCGGCTCCTACAGTGAGGCTTCCGGTCAGACGGCGGCAGGGCGCAGGGAGTAGGTTTTCAACTGATCGGCGAAGTCGCGCAGGGATTGAATCCCGCTGGCTTCGGCTTCGTGCACCCAATCCTTGATCGCCGCGAGCATGTCGTGGCCATTTGAGCTGGTCTTGACCCAGATCTGTTGCAGGGCCAGGCGTTTCTCGTAGATTACCTTCAGTGCCTGACTGTGCTCGAGCATGTTCTGGATGCGTACATGGTGCTTGTCATCCAGCAGGCTGGTCTCTCGCGAAAGCAGGCGTTTGGCCCGGTGGAACTGGTGACGTACCGAGTGATCGACCTTTTCCAGCTCTTGCTTGACCAGCGGGCCGATCACCAATTTGCGGTACTGGGCCATGATCTGGAAGCGGTTGTTGAGGATCGCCATGGCGGTGTCCATGTCCAGGTTGCCCTTGCCTTCTACGCGATGGGCAATCGGCGCAACCCGTTGAACCTTGGCCAGGCGCAGGAAGCTGAAGACTTTGATCCAAGCCCAGCCGAGGTCGAATTCCCACTTCTTCACCGACAGTTTTGCCGAATTAGGGTAGGTGTGATGGTTGTTATGCAGTTCTTCGCCGCCAATCAGGATGCCCCATGGCACCAGGTTGGTCGCCGCATCGCGGCATTCGAAGTTGCGGTAGCCGATGGCATGGCCCAGGCCATTGACCACGCCGGCGGCCCACACCGGGATCCACATCATCTGGATGGCCCAGATGGTGATGCCGATGGTGCCGAACAGCAGCAGGTCGATAACGGCCATGATCGCCACACCCAGCAGCGGGAAGCGGCTGTAGAGGTTGCGCTCGATCCAGTCTTCGGGGCAGTTCTTGCCGTAGATGCGCAGCGTCTCGGGGTTTTCCGCTTCGGCGCGGTACAGCTCGGCGCCTTTGCGCAGCACCGTGGACAGCCCCTTGATGACCGGGCTGTGCGGATCATCGACGGTTTCGCATTTGGCGTGATGCTTGCGGTGGATGGCCGTCCACTCGCGGGTGTTCTGCGCCGTGGTCAGCCACAGCCAGAAACGGAAGAAATGCTTGAGGCCCCCATTCAGCTCCAGGGAGCGGTGGGCCGAGTAACGATGCAGATAGACCGTAACGGCGATGATCGTGACGTGGGTCATCAGCAGGGTGACTGCTACCAGTGACCAGGCCGACAAGCCAAGTAAACCTTCGTACCACATAGGCTGTAGGGCCCTCGATAAAGAAAAAAACAGCCGTTGCATTATCACTAAGCCCACACAGAAAACCAGTCGCCCTTTCAGATAAGAGTGGCTGGATGTGTCTTTAAACTATAATTCCAACCTTTTCGTATGGACATGGATTGCCGGATGCTTGCCACCTATCGCGATGCCTTGCGTGCAGCGCTGCTCTATCTGTTGCTTTCTGTGGTTTGGCTGCAGATCAGTGGCTATTTATTAAACAGTTTCTTCGATAGCTCGGAAGAGCTATTGCGGTGGCAACTGATCAACGGTTATGCCTGGGTGGTGCTAAGTGCCGGGTTGATCTTCATCGCCCGTGCGCGACTGCTTCGTTGCCTCGGGGTTGGCGCCAAACTGCGTGAGCGTAGCGAAGATCGCGAGCGCTTGCGTCAAGCCGCCGCTGTGTTCGACTGCACTCGCGAAGGGGTGTTGGTCACCAATTGCGAAGGCTTGATTGTCCATGTCAACCGGGCGTTCATGGAGATCACCGGCTATCAAAGTGAAGAAGTCCTGGGCCAGCGCCCCAGTCTGTTCAAGTCTGGCCGTCATCCAGCGGATTTCTACCGGGCCATGTTCGCCACGCTCGACAGTGCGGGGGAGTGGAGCGGGGAGATCTGGAACCGCCGTAAAAGCGGTGAAATCTACCCGCAATGGCAGACTATCCGCGTCATTCACGACGATCATGGGCGACGTAACCAATACGTGGCAGTTTTTTCCGACATCAGTGCGATCAAGGACTCCGAGCATGAGCTGATGCACCTGGCTCACCACGATCCGCTGACCGATCTGCCCAATCGGCTGCTGTTCACCGACCGAGTCGAGCAGGCCCTGACATCGGCGCAGATCCACAAGCGTGGCTGCGCGTTGCTGATGATCGATCTGGACCACTTCAAGATGATCAACGACAGCCTCGGGCACACCATTGGGGATCATTTGCTCAAGGCCGTAGCCGGGCGCCTGAAAGGTATGTTCGACCCCGGTATTACCCTGGCTCGGCTGGGCGGCGACGAGTTTGCCGTGCTGGCCGAATGCTGTCCGCAGCTGGTCCAGGCGGCTGCGCTGGCGCAACGGATCATCAACGGACTGAAAGAGCCGTTTGCTATCGATGGACATCAGTTGTTCATCAACACCAGCATTGGCATCAGCCTGTTCCCCAGCGATGCCTTGAGCGTTGAACAATTGTTGCGTAACGCCGACTCGGCGCTGTTCAAGGCCAAAAGCACCGGTCGCAATGACTACGCGCTCTACACCGAAGAATTGACCGCCCATGCTCAACAAAGGGTCGAGATCGCCTTCGAATTGCGCCGTGCCCTGGACCAGCAGGAATTGCAGGTTTATTACCAGCCGGTACACGACCTCAAGACCAGCCGCCTGATAGGTGTCGAGGCGCTGGTGCGTTGGCAGCACCCGCAGCGGGGGCTGGTGTCTCCGGCGGAATTCATTCCGGTCGCCGAACGAACCGGTCTGATTGCCGAAATCGATGCCTGGGTCATGGCGCAGGCGTGCCGGCAGATGTGTCAGTGGCAGCGGGACGGTGTGGTGCTGTCGTTTGTGGCGGTCAACGTTTCTTCGCGCCTGTTCGCCCGTCGCGAGTTGTATCAGCAGGTGGCGCAGGTGCTGCACGAAACCGGGTTGGAACCGGCCTGTCTGGAACTGGAAGTGACCGAAAGCGCGGTGATGGACGATCCGGAAGTCGCGCTGGAACAAATGCATCGCCTGCGCGAGTTGGGTGTACGCCTGGCCATTGATGACTTCGGCACGGGTTACTCATCGCTGTTGCGGCTCAAGCGCCTGCCGGTGCAAAAACTGAAAATCGACCAGGGTTTCGTCGCCGGATTGCCGTGGGACGAGGATGATGCGGCGATCTCGCGGGTGATCATCGCCCTGGCCCAAAGCATGGGCATGCAGGTTCATGCCGAAGGGATCGAGCAGGTCGAACAGGCGGCTTTCCTCCTCGAACAGGGCTGTGATCTGGGGCAGGGCTACTGGTTCGGTCGGCCGCTGCCGGCGGCGCAGCTGGATTGGATGCATGTGCCCGTCGTCCACTAAAACGATACCTGTAGGAGCTGGCTTGCCAGCGATAGCGGCCTTGGGTCTACGCAATATTTGAGGTCCCCTCGCCGGCAAGCCGGCTCCTACTGGTCGTCTTTGCCCCTTTATCCCTCGCAAAGCCTTGTCCCGCCAGATAATGTTTTCTGGTTATATAAACATTCTTAAATAGTCTTTTTAAGAATATCCAGACCTCACTAGTATTGCTCCCAAGCCGCAAGCAGTGCCGACACTGCGAGGCAATCTCTCAGTTGAAGGAGCAGCAACATGAGCGCATCCCTGCGTAGCGTCGACGGTCAAGACGAAGCCACCATCCTGCGTGAAATCCAGAGCGCCCTGCGCGACCTGCGGTTTGGTGCCGTGGAAATCACTGTGCACAACGCGCAGGTGGTGCAGATCGAACGCAAAGAAAAATTCCGTTTGCAGCAGCCAGGCAACAAGCCGGGCTGAAGTGGATCGCAGCCTCTGTAGGAGCTGCCGAAGGCTGCGATCTTTGAACCGGCAACGCGATTCCAGAAATCCATAAAAAAAGCCAACAAACCAAGAATTCCAGGAGCTTTCACCATGTCGTCGATTCGTCATTTCGCTTTGGCCGCCCTGGCTAGCGCCCTTTTTGCCGGTTCCGCAGTTGCCAAGGACTACGAACTGCTCAACGTGTCGTACGACCCGACCCGTGAGCTGTACCAGGACTACAACGCCGAATTCGTGAAGTTCTGGCAAAAGGAACATGCCGGCGACACCGTGAAAATCCAGCAATCCCATGGTGGCTCGGGCAAGCAAGGCCGGGCGGTGATCGATGGCCTGCGCGCCGACGTCGTGACCCTGGCCCTGGCCGGTGACATCGACGAAATCGCCAAACTCGGCAAGACCCTGCCGGCGGACTGGCAAAAGCGCCTGCCCGACGCAAGCACGCCTTACACCTCGACCATCGTGTTCCTGGTGCGCAAGGGCAACCCTAAAGGCATCAAGGACTGGGGTGACCTGGTCAAGAATGACGTTTCGGTGATCACGCCGAACCCGAAAACCTCCGGCGGTGCGCGCTGGAACTTCCTCGCGGCCTGGGCCTATGGCCTCAAAGCCAATGGCGGTGACGAAGCCAAGGCCAAGGAGTACGTACAAACCCTGTTCAAGCACGTGCCTGTGCTGGACACCGGCGCTCGCGGCTCGACCATTACCTTCGTCAACAACGGCCAGGGCGACGTGTTGCTGGCCTGGGAAAACGAAGCCTTCCTGGCCCTGAAAGAAGAGGGCGGCGCCGACAAATTCGACATCGTCGTGCCTTCGCTGTCGATCCTCGCCGAGCCACCGGTGGCGGTGGTCGACAAGAATGCCGAGAAAAAGGGCAACGAGCAGATCGCCGAGGCCTACCTCAAGCACCTGTACAGCCCGGCCGGCCAGGAAATCGCGGCGAAGAATTTCTATCGCCCGCGTGACAAGGACGTGGCCGCCAAGTACGCCCAGCAGTTCCCGAAACTGGAGCTGGTGAGCATCGACAAGGACTTCGGCGGCTGGAAAACAGCACAGCCGAAATTCTTCAACGACGGCGGGGTGTTCGACCAGATCTACCAGGCGCAGTAATCTTAAATAGCCATCAATGAGCACCCATGCAGTCAGCCTGGGTGCTTAACCTGTGGGAGCGAGCCTGCTCGCGAAGGCGGTGTTTCAGTCGACAGGGATGTTGACGGGTACTCCTCCTTCGCGAGCAGGCTCGCTCTCACAGGGATGGTTTTAGCGGAACGCTTTTTAACCAAGGACTTTTATGTCGCGTCGTATCTCCCCCGTCATACCCGGCTTCGGGCTGACGCTGGGCTACACCTTGGTGTACCTCAGCCTGATTGTGCTCATACCACTGGCGGCGATGTTCGTGCATGCCGCTCAACTCACCTGGGATCAGTTCTGGGCAATCATCTCGGCGCCACGGGTGCTGGCGGCGCTGAAGCTCAGTTTCGGCACAGCCCTGTGTGCCGCAATCATCAACGGCATCATCGGCACGCTGCTGGCCTGGGTATTAGTGCGCTATACCTTCCCTGGACGAAAAGTGATCGACGCAATGATCGACTTGCCGTTCGCATTGCCCACGGCGGTGGCCGGTATTGCACTGACAGCGTTGTACACCCCTACCGGTCTGGTCGGTCAGTTTGCAGCGGATCTGGGTTTCAAGATCGCCTACACCCCTCTGGGCATCACCCTTGCCCTCACTTTTGTGACACTTCCATTCGTAGTACGTACCGTACAGCCAGTATTGGCGGACATTCCTCGTGAAGTCGAAGAAGCAGCGGCGTGCCTGGGGGCGAAGCCATTGCAGGTTTTCCGCCATATCCTGCTGCCGGCACTGCTTCCGGCATGGCTGACCGGTTTCGCGTTGGCCTTTGCCCGCGGGGTTGGCGAGTACGGTTCGGTGATTTTCATCGCCGGCAACATGCCGATGAAAACCGAGATTCTGCCGCTGCTGATCATGGTCAAACTCGACCAATACGATTACACCGGCGCTACCTCCATTGGTGTACTGATGCTGGTGGTTTCCTTCGTCCTGTTGCTGCTGATCAACTTGTTGCAGCGACGCATCGAAACCCCATAAGGAGGCGCACCCATGTCCCAATCGTCTATTGCTGCCGCCTCCTCGAACGCTGCCCGCCGTGGCAGTGCGACTTCGCGGCGAATCCTGATCGGCCTTGGCTGGCTGATTTTTGCCCTGTTCCTGCTGCTGCCGCTGTTCATCGTGGTGTCCCAGGGCCTGAAGCTCGGCCTCGGTGCGTTCTTCACCGCGATCTTTGAGCCGGACGCGCTATCGGCACTGAAACTCACGGTCATCGCCGTACTGATTTCGGTGCCGCTGAACCTGGTGTTCGGCGTCAGCGCCGCGTGGTGCGTGAGCAAGTACTCGTTCCGCGGCAAGAGCATGCTGGTGACGCTGATCGACCTGCCGTTCTCGGTGTCGCCGGTAATTGCCGGTCTGGTCTATGTGCTGATGTTCGGCGCCCAGGGCCTGTTCGGCCCATGGCTGCAGGATCACGACATCCAGATCGTCTTCGCCCTGCCGGGCATCGTGTTGGCGACGATTTTCGTCACCGTGCCGTTCGTGGCCCGCGAACTGATCCCGCTGATGCAGGAACAAGGCACTCAGGAAGAGGAGGCCGCGCGTCTGCTCGGCGCCAATGGCTGGCAGATGTTCTGGCACGTCACCGTACCCAACATCAAATGGGGCCTGATCTACGGCGTGGTGTTGTGTACTGCGCGGGCCATGGGTGAATTCGGTGCGGTGTCGGTGGTTTCCGGGCACATTCGCGGGGTGACCAACACCCTGCCGTTGCACGTCGAGATCCTCTACAACGAATACAACCACGTGGCCGCGTTCGCCGTGGCGAGCCTGTTGCTGATCCTGGCGCTCTTCATCCTGCTGCTCAAGCAGTGGAGCGAAAACCGTATTAACCGCCTGCGCGCCAGCGCCGCGGAGGAATAATTCATGTCGATCGAAGTGCGTAACGTCAGCAAGAATTTCAACGCGTTCAAGGCGCTGGACAACATCAGCCTGGACATCCAGAGCGGCGAACTCGTCGCGTTGCTCGGTCCGTCGGGCTGCGGCAAGACCACGCTGCTGCGGATCATTGCCGGCCTGGAAACCCCGGACAAGGGCAACATCGTGTTCCACGGTGAAGACGTTTCCGGCCACGACGTGCGGGATCGCAACGTCGGTTTCGTGTTCCAGCACTACGCCTTGTTCCGTCACATGACGGTGTTCGACAACGTCGCGTTCGGCCTGCGCATGAAGCCGAAAAACCAGCGTCCGAGCGAAAGCCAGATCGCAACCAAGGTTCACGAACTGTTGAACATGGTGCAATTGGACTGGTTGTCGGATCGCTACCCGGAGCAACTCTCCGGCGGTCAGCGTCAGCGCATTGCCTTGGCGCGGGCGCTGGCGGTGGAGCCGAAAGTGCTGCTGCTCGACGAACCTTTCGGCGCCCTCGACGCCAAGGTTCGTAAAGAGCTGCGCCGCTGGTTGGCGCGTCTGCACGAAGACATCAACCTGACCTCGGTGTTCGTGACCCACGACCAGGAAGAAGCGATGGAAGTTGCCGACCGTATCGTGGTGATGAACAAGGGCGTGATCGAGCAGATCGGCTCACCGGGCGACGTCTACGAAAACCCGGCCAGCGATTTCGTCTATCACTTCCTCGGTGATTCGAACCGCCTGCACCTGGGCGAAGACAACCACGTGCTGTTCCGCCCGCACGAAGTGTCGCTGTCGCGCCATGAACTGGAAGATCACCACGCGGCCGAAGTGCGCGATATTCGTCCATTGGGCGCGACAACGCGGGTGACGCTGAAGGTCGAAGGGCAGAGCGATCTGATCGAGGCCGAGGTGGTCAAGGATCACGACAGCCTGATCGGGTTGGCGAAGGGTGAAACGCTGTTCTTCAAGCCGAAGGTCTGGCAGAAAGTCGCCAACATCTAAAGCCAAAGCTTCGCGAGCAGGCTCGCTCCCACAGTGGATTTGTGAACTACGCAAATCAGTGTGGGAGCGAGCCTGCTCGCGATTGCTATCTAAACAGCAGCACGCTTCGGATTGACGCGCACCCCACCCGCCCGCGCCTCGATCTGCTCTTTGAGCTCATGCCGCATCCCCAGCATGAACGCCAGTTCCGCCACCACAAACAACGGCCCGACAATCAATCCGGTCACGTCATCGACAAATGCCGGTTTGCGCCCTTCGTAGTGATGGCCGACAAACTGGATCGCCCAACCGATCACGAACATCGCCACGCCGCTGCCCAGCCAGACCAGCGTGCTTTGCTGTGCCAACGCATGACCGGCCCAGACACTCAGCCCGAGCAACAGGGACATCAACACGCCCAGGCGCAATTCCAGGCGCAGGTAAAACCACGCCGATGCCAGCGAAACGAGCACCGCCGGTGACAGCCACACGCCACCCAGCGACCACTGCGGGCGAGACAGCAACACCGCGACGGCGACCACGATCAGTGGAATGCCGATAAAGTGCGAAGCAATATTGCGCGGGTCACGGTGGTAGGCGGCGTATTGACTGAGGTGGTCGACGAGGCTTTTCATTGTTGTTCTCCTGTGGGGTGAATGATCATGCCCCGGGGTCACTTCCCGCTCTGTCAGCCAGGCGACAATCTCTAGGAGTTTTCATGGATATGCAGGTCTGGCGCCCTCGTCTGATGAGTGGTCAGTGGTTCAGCCATTTGCCTGTTTCCCTACAGGATAGCCTGCTGTCGGCGGCAAGGCTGCGGCGCCTGTCGCCGGGCCAGCGGCTGTTCAAGCGCGGCGATCCGCCCTGCGGCCTGTACGCGGTGCTTGAAGGCGCGGTACGCGTCGGTGCGGTGAGCGAGCAGGGCAAGGAAGCGTTGCTGAGTCTGGTGGAGCCGCCGCACTGGTTCGGCGAGATCTGCCTGTTCGATGGCCAGCCACGCACCCACGATGCCTACGGCGTGGGCCAGTGCACACTGCTGCACATTCCCCAGAACACCTTGCTGACGTTGCTCGACGAGCATCCGCATCACTGGCGGCAACTGGCGTTGTTGATGAGCCAGAAACTGCGCATGACCTTCATCAACCTCGAACAACTGAGCCTGCTGCCGGCCCCAGCACGGCTGGCGCACCGCTTGCTGATGATCGCCGAAGGCTATGGCGAGACCGCCCCGCCGCGACGCGTCCTGCAACTGCCCCAGGAGCAGCTTGCCGCCATGCTGTCGCTGTCGCGCCAGACCACCAACCAGATTCTCAAGGAGTTGCAGGGGCAGGGGGTTATCGGACTGAGTTACGGCGAGATCGAAATCCTCGATGCTGCTCGTTTGCGGGTTTTGGCGATGGTGTGATGCCTGATATGGGCGTCAGCAAATGTAGCTGGACTTAAATCATGATCTGCATTAAATACAATGCATAATTGTTGATTCGATACAATATGCATTGTATATGATGCATGGTGGTGAAATGGAAAACCTTGGCAAGCTGATCCGAACGTTACGCAAGGAGAGAAAACTCTCCCAGCAGGCATTGGCACAGCAGTACGGAATGAGCCGGGCGACGATCTCCGGCATTGAAAACAACACGCTCTCCGAAATTGGATTGCGCAAGGTTGAGGCGATTCTCAACGGCTTCGGTTATGAACTGACAGCAGTGCCGCGACAATCGAAGCGGCCGACGCTGGACACCCTCAAAAAGGTAGATTTCCATGGATGAGCCGCAGGAAAAGGATCGACTGGCTATCAGCGTTTCCAACAGTGCGGTGGGAGTCCTTGGTCGTGGTCAGTCTCCCGTTGATAGCGTGTTTGCCTACGCCGAAAACGCGTCAGAACAAAACGCCGTCTCGCTGACCATGCCGGTGCGGCTGGAGAGTTACGCGTGGGAATCGGGCGTTCCACCGGTTTTTGAAATGAATCTGCCTGAGGGAGCCCTGCGTGATGAATTGACTCGTCGCTTCAGCAAGGCCGTCCGAGGGTTTGACGATTTTTCGATGCTTGCCATTGTCGGCCCGCACCAGCTCGGAAGAGTCGGCATTTCAAAGGCGCAGGATCCGGGAGACCAGCCACCTGAAACCAGCCTGGCGGACCTTCTTGTACATGATGGCGCGCAAGGTCTGTTCGAAGACCTCTTACAGACCTATGGCCAGTATTCGGGTGTTTCCGGCGTGCAGCCGAAGGTACTGGTGCGTGACAGCGCGTCATCCATTGATCGGCTGTCCCATCGGGGGGCCACGCATCTGGTCAAAACCTTTCGTCCAGAGCAATACCCGGAACTCGCCGCCAATGAATACTTCTGCATGCGGGCGGCATTGCATTCGGGTCTTGAGGTGCCGAAGTTTGAACTCAGTGAGCACGGCAAGTTTTTGATCGTAGAACGCTTCGATCTGAATGAAAAAGGTTACTTGGGGTTCGAGGACTTCTGCGTGCTCAATGCCTGGCCATCAAAAGCCAAATACGATGGTTCATACGAAGGTGCGGCCAAGCAGATCAAGGCCTTTGTTTCTCCGCCTTTGCTCAATCAGGCACTTGAGTCGTTTTTCAAAATCGTCGCGCTGTCATCGGGTTTGAAAAATGGCGACGCGCACCTCAAGAATTTTGGCGTTCTGTACGAAGACTGTGGTGTCGATGCGCCAATCAGCCTGGCACCTGCCTACGACATCATCACCACGTCGGTCTACATCAAGACCGATAGCATGGCGTTGTTACTGGGCGGATCGAAGGCGTGGCCCAAGTACAAAATGGTGATGCGATTTGGTCGCTCCGCCTGCAATTTGACCGAGGGGCGCTGCAACGAACTGCTGCAACAGGTCATCCATGGGGTGGCAGTGGCGATGGGCGAGATGGGCCAGTACATGAAGGCAAACAGTGCCTTTGCCGAGGTTGGAGAGGCGATGCTGGAGCAGTGGAACGAAGGTATGGCACGCAGTCTGGTCAAAGACTGATCACCGTAACCCATCCCGAAACTGCCCCGGCGTCATCCCGGTCCAGCGCTTGAATGCGCGACTGAAGCTGCTGGTATCGGCAAACCCGAGCAGGTAACTGATTTCGCTCAGCGACACCTGCGGGTCCCGCAGGTGCAATAGCGCGAGGTTTTCGCGGCTTTCATTGAGCAGCGTATCGAACCGGCAGCCCTCATCCGCCAGGTGCCGTTGCAGGCTGCGCAGGCTCAGGTGCAGGGCCTTGGCGATGTGCTCGGCGCTGGGTTCGCCTTCGGGCAGTTGTTCTTCAATGGCGTCGCGGACCTTGCGCTCCCACGTCAGCGGCTTGAGTTGCGCCAGGGTGCGCTTGAGCACGGTTTCGTTGTGTTCGGCCAGTTCCGGGTTGGCGTCGTCCAGGTGGCTGTCGAAGTCGACGAGGGCAAATTCCAGTCGGTCTTCGTCGGCACTGAAGTGCACGGGCGAGCGAAAGACTTTATGCCATTGATGCGCGTCTGCCGGCTCCGGGCGGCGCAGGAAGGTCGCCAGCGGTGCGTATTCACGGCCCAGGCGATTGCGGCAGGTGCGCACGTAGATCGCCATGAACGCATCGATGGCTTCGAAGGCGGGGGCGGGATTGCCAGCGGGGATTTTCAGACGGAAACGGTAGCGATCCTCGGCGCGGGTCAGTTCCAGCTCCAGGGCATCGCTGACCACCTGGTGATAGCGCACGATACGTTCGAACACCTCCCGCAAACTGCCGCTGGCCACCAGGGCATAACCCAGCGCATGGAAGGTGGTCGGGCTGACGAAGCGCGAAACCCGCAAGCCGATCGCCGGGTCGCCGCTGGCCTGCACTGCCAGATTCCACAGGTGTGTGGTGCCCGACAGTGGGTAGCGCGCGTTCGGGTCGTCCATCAGTTGCGGGTCGAGCCCCGATTGCTGGCACAGGGCGGTGCTGTCAATGCCAAGGGCATCGAGTTGCTTGCGCAGGGCGCGGGTCCAGCTGGCGAGGGAGGTGGGTTCAGTCATGCTGATTGGCGCTTCCAGTCAACAGGTTGGCGTTCACGGCTACCGCATTGCGAGGTTCCGCAAGGCAGGATGCAACCATCAATAACCAGAGGATGGAAGCATGGACCGTACTTCTGCAAGCCCCCAACGACTGAATGCAGCCCAACGATCAGCCCATATCCGTGAAGTGGTGCTGGCCAGAGGCGTCGAATTGCGTGAGCAATACCCGATTCTCAAGCACCAGGACGCCCTCGGCGCAGGCATTCTGACCTTCGCCATCGCCGGTATGGTCGGTTCGGCGGCGCTCTACATGACCGGGCACATGGCCTGGTGGGCGTGCCTGCTGCTCAACGCTTTTTTCGCCTCGCTGACCCATGAGCTGGAACACGACCTGATCCACAGCATGTACTTCCGCAAGCAGAAAGTGCCGCACAACCTGATGATGGGATTGGTGTGGCTCGCCCGGCCGAGCACCATCAACCCCTGGATTCGCCGCCATCTGCACCTCAATCACCACAAGGTGTCGGGTTCTGAGGCCGACCTGGAAGAGCGCGCCATCACCAACGGCGAGCCTTGGGGCTTCGCACGTTTGTTGATGATTGGCGACAACATCATGTCCTCGGTCATCCGCATGCTGCGCGCCAAGACCTGGGCCATGAAGTTCAGCATCATCAAACGCACGCTGAAGGTCTACGCACCGCTGGCGCTGATGCATTGGGGCGCGTGGTACGTGTTTCTCGGTTTCCACGCAGCGAACGGCGTTGCGCACCTGATGGGCGCACCGATCGAGTGGTCGGCGACGACGTTGTCGGTGATGCAGGTCATCGACATCGCGGCCGTCGTGATCATCGGCCCGAACGTGTTGCGCACCTTCTGCCTGCACTTCATCAGCTCGAACATGCATTACTACGGAGACGTGGAGCCGGGCAACGTGATGCAGCAGTGCCAGGTACTCAATGCCCCGTGGCTGTGGCCACTGCAGGCGTTCTGCTTCAACTTCGGCAGCAGCCACGGGATCCATCACTTTGTGGTGAAGGAACCGTTCTACATCCGCCAGTTGACCGTGCCGGTGGCGCACAAGGTGATGCGCGAGATGGGTGTGCGGTTCAATGATTTCGGTACGTTTGCGCGGGCTAACCGGTTTGAGCGCAGGGACGAAGCGGCGGTAGAAGAAGTGCGTGCCGCCAGGGCTTGATGGGTTGTCATCAAGGGCCTCATCGCGAGCAGGCTCGCTCCCACAGGGGATCTCCGTTGTTCACAAATAATGTGTTCACCAAAGATCAAATGTGGGAGCGAGCCTGCTCGCGAAAGCGTTGTATCAGGCAACATCAATCCGGCTGAAACGGCGACTCACTCAAGATCACCCCGGTCTCATCCACATACTGCTGCCAATGCTCGATCAAGGCGCTGAGCCGCTGCGGCTGGCTCGACGCCAGGTCATGAATCTCCCCCGGATCATTGCCCAGGTCATACAACTGCCAGGTCGCCGGCCCCACCGGTCCCGGGATGTACACCGCCTTCCATTGCCCCTGGCGGATCGCCCGCCGACCGAACAATTCCCACCCGGTCACGGTGTGCTCGTCATGCACGTGCGCCGTCTCGCCCGACAGGAACCCCAGCCACGACTTCCCGCGAACTGGCGCCACGGGTTTGCCGTGCCATTGCTTGCCCGGATGGCGCACACCGGCCAGGTCGAGAATGGTCGGCGTGATGTCCATCACCGTGCCAAACCCATGGCTGATCTGGCCCTTGAGCGGCAGCTGCGGGTAATGCACCAGCGCCGGCACGCGAATCCCGCCTTCGGTGGTGAAGGCTTTGAATAACCGCGACGGCGCGGTCGCCACTTGCGCCCAGTTCGGCCCGTACCAGACGTAGGAATTGGCCCGGCCGATGTTGTCCAGGCTGTTGTCGTAATGCTGGTTGAGATAGGTCAGCAACTGCGGGCCGAATTTCGGGAAAGCCTCCAGCAACGCCCCTTCGGCACCGTTATCGGACATGAACAGGATGAAGGTGTTGTCCAGTTGTCCCTGCTGGCGCAAGTAATCGACGACACGTCCGATGTTCCAGTCCATACGCTCGACCATCGCCGCATAAACTTCCATGGCCCGCGCAGAAATCTGCCGCTGTTCATCACTCAACGCATCCCACTGTGCGCTCAGCTGGATCAGTGGATGCGGCTCGACATCGGCCTCGATCAATCCCAGCTTCTTGAGTTTTTCCAGACGTTCCAGCCGCAGCACCTCAGGGCCGGCGTCATAGCGCCCGCGGTATTTTTCCACCACCTCGGCCGGTGCCTGCAGCGGCCAGTGCGGTGCGGAAAACGGCAAGTAGGCGAAGAACGGCCGGGTCTGGTCGCGCTCCTTGAGGTATTGCAGCAGCTTGTCGCCGAAGGCGTCGGAGGAATAAAAATCCTTCGGCAGTTCGTCGATGAACCGGTCGTCTACGTAAGGGTAAGGTACCTACCTATGGACATTCTTGGATCCTCTGTCCAGCTGGGGTATTGGGACTGCATCATATGTCCATGGATACCAATTTTTTCTTGTGTAAAACGGTGTTTTTTGTCCATAGAGGGGAGCCGACAGCATTCGGAAATAATCCTACTTCGTGAGGTTCCCCGTTCTCCCTTTATCTTTTTGAATCCTGTCAGCAGTTTTCAGGCATACCGACAATGAACAATAGGTGACAGAAGAGCCCTCACAAAAACACATCCAAGGCGCAGGTAAATTGAAACACCTCTACAGCCGCTTCAATTAGTGCTCGGGTTAGGTAAGTGGAGAACGCTTGACCGGAGACGGCTACTAACCCATACCTAGGGGACCGTTTCGACGGGCGCAGATCAATATAGTCTCAATCAGCCACGGACCTACCCGCCCCCACAGGGGACTGCCCACAGACGCCAACTTGCGGTACCAATTGGACCTCCACCCGGAGATTGTCTGCTTTCCCGGACGCAGGTCATTGCTGGCGATCGGCTGACGGTCCATTGCTCCAAGGACGCTAAAGCAGTTTTCGGGTATGTCGCCCATGCGTTTCATCCAGTCGCGCACGACTCGAGGCACGGGCGTAGGAGATCTGAAGGTTTTTCCCCGCGTTGCCCGTGGCGTTGGCTGCTGGCCAGCGCAAAAAAAAGCGGGAGTTTGCAGTTCCGCCCCTTTTTTGTGGAACAACGCCAGGCGCAACTGCTCTACCTTGGCCCTGTCGAGTCCGGACGTCCTGTTTTCCCAATGTCCTGCATACTTCGTTTTTTGTCGCCCAGACATGCCTCGAGAAAATTATGAAATTTTCCATAATTGCGCATAAAGTTGATTTTTTAGAGTTTTTATCAAGTTATATAGTGTGCGATCACAAAAAAAATCTAAAATTCTTTGTTGTCACACCATCCTGGCACTCGCATTTTTGCTCTTGCTCCGCGCACATCACCTAGCACTCCGGCCAAAGCAGCTCGTTCTTGGCACTAACCCCTCTCCATCAAGAAAGCTAACGAGCTACATTTAGTCGAACTCATCGGTAGAGAGCTGCCCATTGCTGTTGGTAGAGATAGGCGGCAATCGGCTCAGAGTGTTTGAAATGCTCATAGCCTCATCGTCTTTGATCATCAACACTCGTTGGGTGAGCGATCGCACGATCAATACGGGCCGCATCGGTCGTGACCTGGAGTACGTCAGCGCTGTTTTTACAGCCTCTGGGATGGGCTAAAATCAGCCTTTTTTATGCCGGCAGCGCCTTTTATCAAGCTGTGGGCAACGATTATTTTTATCCCGTTTCATGTTGTAGGCGAGCACATTTCAAACTCATCTCCGAGTCCACCCCGGCCAGTTTCTGCGTCAGGAGGCGCCCCATCAGCGTTGGCTCCGGAGGTCATCGGGTTGGGCACATAGGCCATGATGTCTACAACGTGGCAAGTCAGGATTTCGCTTTTGAAATAACCTCGATCAGCCACTCCCGACAGCGCTTCTGACGCTATCACCTCGCGGACCTGCTTAGCCATTGAGCTGGGTTGATCGCGGTCGGAGCCGACGTTGGTGACCTCATGCGCAACGATTAAATGGGGCTGGGGATAGACCACTGTCTGCACGTTGTAGCCGATGATTCCGGTGCTGTGATTCATCATAGAGCGGGCGTCTGGATCGGTCGGTGAGACTTGTTAATGGGGCGATTCGTTGGGCTGGCTTTCGATCGGCTGAAGTTCCTTAATTTGAGTGTTGAACTTGGCGATTTTCTCTTCCAATAGGAAGTCTTTTGGTTCAGAGCATGTGGGTTCTTGGCGATCGGCAGCATCGGGTACCGTTAGGTAACGGTTGATACTCGATTTAACTTCCTCCATTCGCCGCTTCAGTTTTTACGCTGGTGAAATTGCGGTCACGGTTGTTGACGTCCTTGAATTTACTACCATCGATGGCGACCAGATTTTCTCCGAGCATTCCAAAAAAGCTGACACAGTCCCACGAACTGGCGACAGGAAGTACACATCGAAATCGACACACCAAAGGAAAAGCCGGTGCACCGTGAAGAGATCTCTCAGCGTATTAAGGTCGAGATGCTGACTGCTTCAGTTAAAATTGATAGAGCAAAGCAGTGAGCTTTTGGAATAAGCCTATCTTTCGAAATATTAAGGATATCCCTACAGACAAGTCGGCATAGAGGGTTTTAAGTGTTTCACTCCAAAGAACTAAGGTAAGGAGTAAGCATGTTGAAGATTACACGGCGCTGCTCAGAGTCGGTCGTTATTGGCGAGCGAGAAGTAACTCTCACGATCTTGGGCATTGGAGGCCAATGTGTGAGGATTGGTATCGAAGCTCCGAAGGAAGTTGCAGTGTACCGTAAAGAAATTTATGACCGGATCACGCTGGTAGCGCCGCTACCAACTAACCGTTAAACCACATCTCGTCAGTCTGGCGTTAACCGCCCGACCCCCTCCTATCCATGAGGGCGCATCGGTGAGCTCTGAAGCCTATTCTACGGGTGGTTGGTTGCCATTCCTCAGAGCTCACCAGTGCATTAAGATTATCGCCGTACAATTTTCAGGAATCACCTACATGCATGTACTCGCGACCATATTCAACATGCGCCATCCGGAAATGAGCCCGGATTTCATTCGCATAGGGAAATATAAATGGCGTTGATCTACTGCACCAAGTGCAAAAATGAAGTAAGTAATACCGCTTGGGATTGCACTACATGCGGACTCCAACGTCGAAAGCCACGTCGTGCCGTATTCGGAAAATTCATCAAGTGTTCTTTTATCCTATTTAACCTTCTAATGGCTTACTGGTTTTTTGCTGGAATGGAAGCGGCTACTGAAGGCGTGTCCGAAGCGAAGAAGTCAGGAGCATCTATTGGTGCTAGTCTCGGCGCATTTTTTATTTTCTTTATGTGGGCAACTGGAGATGCAATTTTAGGGTTGCTCATTCTGTTTGCGCGCTCTAGCAAGAAATAATGATCGCTATGCTTCGTCTAAAAAAATTTTCGTGCATCTCTAAATATCCTATCTACTCCGCGAGCGAGGAATTTATTTATTCGTTGGAGTTTGATGATTTTGGCGCGCGAAAAATTAAGTAATTGCATGGATTGAAGTGGAAGTTCAAAAATTGATGGTCTATTTATATGTGTGGAGAGTCAATCTTGTGAACGATGGACAAGTCAGAAATCAAGGCCTTCTAAGGTCTGGTCGCTGCGAAAGATCAGGATAAATTGAATGTCGTGATTGAGGCAAGCTGCGAGGGGGTTATTGATATTTGCTCTTATGCAAATTTTGAAATGTATAATCAATAAATAAAATCCAGTACGCAAAAGGCCAAGATGATGGCGCGCGTGCCGTCGCAATTGGTTGCCAGCAACCAATACTCTAATTATCTGATCGTCAAGATCTCGGGGAGGGGGCGATCATGAAGCGGTTCATTGAAGGTGAGGCTCGCAAGTTACGTGGCTGCCGGAGTGCTTGGACGATTACGTTGCCGAAGAAAATCCGGTGCGAATGGTCGACGTTTTCGTCGATGAGCTCGACCTGGGAGTACTTGGGATTGAAGGTGTTGATCCTGCTGCAACGGGGCGTTCTGCCTACCATCCGGCAATATTGCTGAAAATCTATATCTGCGGTTACCTCAATCGGATTCAGTCCAGCCGCCGGCGTGAGCGTGAGGCGGAGCGTAGCGTCGAGCTGATGTGACTAATGGGGCGTGTTTGGTTCCGGACTTCAAAACCATTGCCGACTTTCGCAAAAACAGCGGCAATGCCATTTGCAGCGTACGCTGCCAGCTATAAGTGCTTTGCCGCAACCTCAATCTCTTCTTTCGGTCGATCATCGCCATCGCCGGCAGCAAATTCAAAGCCGTCAATAATCGCGACCGCATTTTCACTCAGGGCAAAGTGAGGGCGCGCATGCCCATATCAGTGCGGTCACAAATGGCACATGGCAGCGGTGGTCAACCCCGGCGATCACTAATTCTGAGCGGAAGCCCTGCGCGATATGAGGGGTTTCCCTACGGAGGTTTCTTCGTTTTTCTGACATTTTACTCTCGAAGGTTTTGCTGGGATGGTGAGGCTGGCTGGAGTGAATGATAAGGGGGTGGCTACCCCTTCCTCCTTTTAGGTGCATGCCGTTTCGTGAGTTGATTTTCATTGTCTCGCCAAAATCTGGATTTAATGACTAATCTGTTTGGATGCGAATCAAGTGGCCTCTGGCTTTGCTTGGGGTATAGGTGGGTGCATCCCTGTTATAAATGGAGTGATTGCTTGGCTAGAATATTGATTGCAGACGACCATGCGGTAGTTCGCATGGCTGTGCGCCTTTTGCTCGAGAAAGCCGGACATGAGGTCGTGGGCGAGGCCGATAGCGGAGTGGATGTCATTGCGCTTGTAAGGGAACTCGTCCCTGATTTAGTCATTTTGGACATTGACCTCCCGCAGCTGGATGGATTTGCTGTGCTGCAGCGGCTTTGTGGTGGGGGCGAGCGCTCCAAGGTTGTGGTTTTTTCCGGCCTGCAGGCGGATCGCTATGCAATCCGCTGCTCCAGAGCGGGGGCCTCGGGGTTTGTCTGCAAGGACAGCGATTTGACCGAGTTGCTGAGTGCTGTGCAGATTGTTCTAGCCGGCTATACGCTGTTTCCGACAACGGATTTTTCTTCCGTTGATAGCTCTTCCAGGCTGGCCTCAGAAGAGACTCTGGTCAAAGCTCTCTCGGACAGGGAGCTGACTGTCCTGCGTAACTTGGCCCGTGGTCATCGTGTCAAGGACATCGCTCGAGAGCTGATGTTGAGTGAGAAGACCGCTAGCACTTACAAGGCCCGGCTTATCGTTAAATTGCAGGTGGGCAACTTTGTTGAATTGGTCGAATTGGCCAAGCGTAATGGGCTTGCTTGAACTCTGTATCGAGCCATTCCTGTGAACGGGTCAGTTGGTCCGTAAGTGTTCGGGGCTATTTCTCTGCCATTAGCGGGGCCAGCGCCTGTAGAAAAAGCTTCGGGGGCAATGGTTTGCTTAAGCAGGCAAGTAGGGGGAGGTGGTGTTGCTGGGCTGCCCAAAGCAGTTGCTGGAGTGCAGGGTGATCTTCGATCCCGCTGATGATTATTGCGTGACTAATACCGCCCAGCTTGTAAGCCTTCTCAATCAGATCGATGCCGCGACCATCCGGTAGGTGCTGATCGCACAACAACAGGTCGTAACGGTTACCGTTCTTGATGGTCTCCAGGGCTTCAGTGCAGTCGAGTGCCGGGGTCAGCCTAAATAAGCCCAAGTGATTCAGTAGCATCTCTAGGCCGATCAGCTGAAATGGATGGTCTTCGACCAGTAAAATTCTGGGGCCTCCCAGTAGATCGTGCTCACCCATTTCTCAAGCCCTCTTCTGTGTTGCCCGTGCTTGTTTGTGCTGATGTAGCCAATCCATGAATTCGGGGCCGGGGAGTGGGCGGGCAAACACATAGCCTTGGCCGATTTGGCAGCCCAGACGCTGTAGCAGGGTGAGTTGTTCGTGGGTCTCGATGCCTTCGGCTACGAGTTGGATGCCGAGGTTGTCGCTTAGGCGCAGCAAGCTGTCCACTGCCGCCAGGCTGCGCGGGTTGTGGGTCATGCTGCGGATGAAGCTCATATCCAGTTTCAGCTCGCTACAAGGCATTTCGCAAACGCGCTGTAGGGAGGAGAAGCCTGCGCCGAAATCGTCAATGGAAACCCCGCAGCCAAGCAGGCGCAGGCGCACCAAGTTTTCGATGCTGGTGATAGGTGCCTGCATTAATCCGCTTTCGGTGATTTCTAGGATCAGGCTTTGTGCCGGTACCCGCTCCGCGTCCAGGTTTTGGCGAACGGCTTCCAGTAGGTCGGGTCGTGCAAGTTGTTCGGTCTCCACATTGATCGAAAGGCGAAGCTCACCAATCAACCGTTGTTCGCGTAGGAAGCTAAGTGCTTGTCGTGCGATTGTCTGTGTCATGACATTCAGAAAGCCAAAGTGTCGCACGGCCCCTAGAAATAGCCCGGGAGAAATCAGTCCGTGTAGGGGGTGTTGCCAGCGAACGAGGACCTCCATGCCGATTACTTCTAATGTCTGCAGGTTGAGTTTCGGTTGATAAAAGGGAATAAACTCACCGTCGTTCAAGCCACTCTGAATTTCGGTGGCTGAGGGCAGTTCGTCGATAGTGGGTGGGGCTCGATGTGGGGCGCTTGGGCAGTAACGCAGCATGAGCACTTTTAGCTCGTCGCGAGTGAAGGGTTTGCCTAGATCGCCCAGTACTTGATAACCCGTCAGTCGCGCGAGCTGTTGGATGGCCAGCCGCAGATCCGGCGCTATAGCGCTGGAGATGATCAGTGCGGCGATGTAGCCAATTTCAGCGGCTTCGCGCAAAAAAGTTAGGCCGTCGATGCCATGCATCTGGATATCGCAGATCAATACATCGAAATGGCCTTCATGCTTCAGCAGGGCGAAAGCTTGCTTGCCGCAATCAGCTGTATGGACATTTGTGTAGCCAAGCCCTTGCAATGCCAGGACAAGCATTTGACGAGTCATTGGGTGGTCTTCAAGGATCAGAATTTTAGTGCTGTTCATTGCTAAAGCTCCGCTGGAAACCACCCAATTATCGTGAGCTTGGTAAGCGCATGATGCAGGCCATTCGCTAATTCTGTGTAGGAAATACCGTCAGAGATCGAGGCTCTGCAGGGCTAAGGCGGGTTGCATTGAAGAGGGTGTCGAAAGAGGGAAATCCCTACGTAATCTGAAGGGTTGGCTGGTCGGGAAGCGGGGCTGCGGGTGCCAAGATTGCCGTCGTTAAATCTAAACGACGGTACTCCCTCGGTGAAAAAGCAAAAATATCCACGTCAGTCTTATACCGACCTTGATCAGACAAATGCGCCGGCCCCAGAGTTTGCCAAGCGCAAACGTAGTCGCCTAACGGCAGGCATTGTTCTCGCTCTCTATGGCTACGAGGCTCTGGCGATGCCGCTGGCTACAGCCGCGACACGAATCGAAAGCTCGCAGAAAATGGTTGATTCTTCAAATGAGGACTCGTACGTACTGTATGTCCCGCAGCAGGGGGAAACTCCTGCCGAAGTGGCGCAGCGCTTTAGTGTGAGTGAGTCCGCATTGGCTGTTTTACGGGCTCAGGTGGCTAGTTACGGTTGGTCCGGTCGTGTGTGGCTGGTGCCTAAGCGGTCTACTGGCGAAGCCACTCTCTATCCAGGCTATGTGCTCTATTCACTGAAGAAGGGCGAGCGTCTGGACTCGTTGGCGTTACGTGTTAACCGCTCAGTGCGCGAGCTGGTTCGCCTCAATGCTCAGGTGATGGGGGAGGCCGCTGTTGCCGACTTGAAGGCCGGCGATCTGGTTGTGCTGCCAGCCCCGCAGGTAAAGGATGTAAAAGCGGCCGAGTTGTCCGAGCGTGAAAGTCGCGCATTCGAGCAGCGCCTGGCGCAAAACGTGTCGCAAGCCGCTCAAAGCTACCAGGCCTTGCAAGACTCCAACGGTGGTGCGTCGGCCAGCAGTCAGCTGATGCAGCAGACGGCCACTGGCGCGAGCAGTGCTTTGTCGCAGGGTGTCGAGGAGCTCCTCAGTCCTTTTGGTCGCGCGAAGATCAATGTGCGCACCAATACTGAGACCAAAGACGTTGACATCGAATTAGATTACCTGCATCCCCTTCTGGAAGGTAATGATGACATCCTGTTTGGCCAGGTGGGTGCGCGTACCTTTGACGAACGCAACATCGCCAACGTTGGTCTGGGGTATCGCAAGCAGGTAAGTCCTGGCCTGATGCTTGGTGCTAACGCCTTCGTTGACCAGGACTTCAGCAATAATCACACCCGTGGTGGCGTGGGCGTTGAAGCCTGGACCGAAGAAGCTCGACTGGCGGCCAACGCTTATGCACCCCTGAGTGGTTGGAAAGAGTCGAATCGGGATCACTTGAACACCGACCCAGAGCATTTCGATCTGCTAGAGCGTGCAGCTTCCGGTTGGGATGTGCGGGCGGAAGTGGCGTTGCCTGGTGCGCCAAAATTGGCCGGTACGGCCAAGTATTTCCAATGGAATGGTGAGGGTGTCGACGCCTTTGGTGGTGGTCGGCTGGAAAAGGATCCTAAGGGGTACAGTCTTGGCGCTAAGTGGCAGCCGATCCCTCTCGTGGGTTTCACGGCGGAGCACCAGAAAATTCATGGTGGTGATGGGCAGTGGCAGGTTGGGGCGAGCCTCACCTGGAGCTTTGATCGTGATCTGACATCTCAGCTCAACCCGGACAAAGCGACAGCGCTCAGGCCATTGTCAGAGGCGCGTAAGGATTTTGTGCAGCGCGAATACAACGTGGTGCTGGATTACAAGCAGAAAGAGAAAAAAGTGGAACCGCTGGCTTTCGTGGTCAACGAGTTAACTTTGTATTCTCCGGCCGCCAGTGCGAGTGCGGTCAGTCAACCGAGCCCCGCGCTAAAGGGGGTTCGCTCCAGCATGGCGCTCACGTATGTGAAGGGGGCTATCGATTTTGGTCAGGCTGCTGCCTCGAGGTCCGCTCAGCTTTACACAACGGTTGATCCCGTGACTGGGGTTGTTGATGTCCCTCCAGGCATTAGTCCGCGAAGCGTTCAGGTAATTGCGCAGGAGATGTATAACGGCGTAGTTACCCGTGAGGCTTCTTACACGCTGATGCTCAAGGCGCCTAAGGACACCGACGGTGACGGCCTGGCGGATAGCGAGGAAGAAATCCATGGCACCGATCCGACTAAGCCGGATACCGATGGCGATGGACTGACTGACAAGGAAGAAGTGGATGCGGGTACCGATCCGTTAGACCCGAATGATCCGGGGGCTTTGGCGGCTCCGATCGTTGACGTCACCGACATCAAGGGTGTGCTGCAGGTTGGCCAGACCCTGACCGGTGAATACAGCTTCAACGCGAACGGTGGCAACACCACCGATGCGTCGACCATGCAATGGAACAACGGTGGTCAGACTGACACCGACGCCACCTACTTGCTGAATGCCAGCGACGTGGGCCGGGTACTGGAGTTTGAAGTGACCGCGAAGAACGGCGCCGCTGTCGTGGGTAACACCGACCGTCTCGACACGGCCAACGCGCCGGGTGTTTCGGGTGGCGGTACCACGCCTCCAGGTTCGATCATCGACCCGGTGGCGACGCCAATCGTTGACGTCACCGACATCAAGGGTGTGCTGCAGGTTGGCCAGACCCTGACCGGTGAATACAGCTTCAACGCCAACGGTGGCAACACCACCGATGCGTCGACCATGCAATGGAACAACGGTGGTCAGACTGACACCGACGCCACCTACTTGCTGAATGCCAGCGACGTGGGCCGGGT
>NZ_NIRS01000007.1 GCF_002934665.1 Pseudomonas laurylsulfatiphila
GACCATAGAGCGTTGGAACCACCTGATCCCATCCCGAACTCAGAAGTGAAACGATGCATCGCCGATGGTAGTGTGGGGTTTCCCCATGTGAGAGTAGGTCATCGTCAAGATTAAATTCCGAAACCCCAATTGCGAAAGCAGTTGGGGTTTTGTTTTTGCGCCTCCATACACCTCAAACGCTGTTCCCTGTAGGAGCGAGCCTGCTCCGCGCGGCGTTCCGACGAAGAACTTCAGGGCACCGCGTTACCCCAGACAACCCCCGTCATCGTTGACGACCTTCGCGAGCGAGCTCGCTCCTACAAATGCTAAAGTCGTCCCTCGAATTTGCATTTTCCAAGGAAGCCTTATGCCGGACGCAACGTCCCTCAGTGCTGGATTCATGGTGGTTCACGGCAACCGCCTGGACGAGTTGCGCAGCCTGGTGGTCAGCTGGATGCGGCGCTACCCGCTGGCTCCCCTGGAGAATGAAATCGCGTTGGTGCAAAGCAACGGCATTGCCCAATGGCTGAAGCTGGCACTGGCGGAAGATTCCGAAGAAGACGACATGGGCGGCTGCGGCATCGCCGCCGCCATCGATGTGCAGTTGCCCGGCAGTTTCATGTGGCAGCTCTATCGCATGGTCCTGGGGCGCGATGAAATTCCGGCCAAGTCCCTGCTCGATAAAGCCCCGCTGACCTGGCGATTGATGCGCCTGCTACCGCAGTTGATCAACCAGCCACACTTCGAGCCCCTGCAGCGCTTCCTGACCCATGACACCGATCTGCGCAAACGCTATCAATTGGCTGAGCGTCTGGCGGACCTGTTCGACCAGTACCAGGTCTATCGGGCAGACTGGCTTGAAGACTGGGCAGAAGGTCGACATCAGACAAGAAGTGCAAGGGGCGAGGCCAAGGCCCTGACGCCGGCCAATTGCTGGCAGGCAGAGTTATGGCGCGCACTCTTGCTGGATGTCGGAGAGCAAGGCATGGCGCAAAGCCGTGCCGGGGTCCATCAGCGATTCGTCGAGTGCATCAACAACCTCGAAACAGCTCCCAAGGGATTGCCCTCGCGAGTGATCGTTTTCGGGATTTCTTCGTTGCCTGCCCAAGCCCTGGAAGCACTGGCGGGGCTGGCACGATTCAGCCAGGTCCTGCTGTGCGTACACAACCCGTGTCGTCACCATTGGGCAGACATCGTCGCCGATAAAGATCTGTTGCGTCGTCAATACAAGCGTCAGGCCCGCAAGAGCGGCATGCCGGTAGTGATCGACCCGCAAACCCTGCACCAGCATGCTCACCCGCTGCTGGCTGCCTGGGGTAAACAGGGGCGGGACTACATCAACCTGCTCGACAGTTACGACGATCCCAACAGCTATCGCTCGGCATTCCGTGACGGGCGCATCGACCTGTTCAGTGACGGTCAGCCGCTGAATGTGCTCAACCAGTTGCAGGATGACATCCTCGAGTTGCGTCCCCTCAACGAGACTCGGGAGCGCTGGCCGGCCATCGATCTGCACACGGACGAATCGATCCGTTTTCACATTGCCCACAGCGCCCAGCGAGAAGTCGAGATTCTCCACGACCAACTGCTTGCGCGCTTCAGTGCCGATCCAGCATTGCGCCCCCGGGACATCATCGTGATGGTCCCGGACATCGACAGCTACGCCCCGCATATTCGTGCCGTGTTTGGCCAGCTCGACCGTCAGGACCCGCGCTTCATACCGTTTACGCTGGCTGACCAGGGCCAGCGTGGTCGCGATCCACTGCTGATTGCGGTCGAGCACCTGCTCAAGCTGCCGGACAGCCGATTCCCCGTCAGTGAGATTCTCGACCTGCTGGACGTCCCGGCACTGCGCGCCCGCTTTGATGTCGAGGAGCGTGACCTGCCGACCCTGCACCGCTGGATCGAAGGTGCCGGCATTCGCTGGGGCATGAATGCCGAGCAACGTGCCGGGCTCGGGCTGCCCAATGAACTGGAGCAAAACAGCTGGCGTTTCGGCTTGCGACGGATGTTGCTCGGTTATGCCGTTGGCTGCGCCGATGCCTATGAGGGCATCGAACCCTACGACGAAATCGGTGGTCTGGACGCTGCGCTCATAGGTCCGCTGGTTGCTCTGCTGGACGCGCTGGAAGTGGCTCACCACGAACTCTCTCAGCCTGCACCGCCGCGGCAATGGGGCTTGCGCTTGCAGGCGTTGGTGCAGTTGTTCTTCCTCGCCAGCAACGAACACGATGACTACTTGTTGGCCCAGCTCGAAGAGCTTCGCGAGACCTGGCTCGAGACCTGCGAGTCCGTCGGCCTGCAGGACGAGTTGCCGCTGACGGTCGTCCGTGAAGCCTGGCTTGCAGGCCTGGATCAGGGTCGTTTGTCCCAACGCTTCCTGGCCGGTGCGGTCAACTTCTGCACCTTGATGCCCATGCGCGCTATCCCGTTCAAACTGGTCTGCCTGCTGGGCATGAATGACGGCGATTATCCGCGTGCGCAACCGCCGCTGGATTTCGATCTGATGGGCAGTGATTACCGGCCAGGCGATCGCTCCCGACGCGAAGATGACCGCTACCTGCTACTGGAAGCTTTGTTGTCGGCGCGTGATCAGCTCTACATCAGTTGGGTGGGCCGCAGCATCCGCGACAACAGCGAGAGGCCGGCGTCGGTATTGATCGGCCAGTTGCGTGACCACCTGGCCAGCGGTTGGCGATTGGCACAAAGTGGCGAGGATCTGCTTGAAGCCATGACCCGGGAACACCCGTTGCAACCTTTCAGCGCCCGCTACTTTCACGCAGGGGATGAGTCGTTCAGCTACGCCACGGAATGGCAGGTTCTTCATCAAGCGGCAGAGCAACAGGCGAGCGCCGAAGTGCTCGGGCCCCACGTTCAGGACGAACCCCTCAGCCTCGGTCAGCTGCAGGATTTCCTGCGCAATCCGGTACGGCACTTTTTCAGCCAGCGACTGAAAGTCTTCTTCGAGGCGGCTGAAGTGCCGTTGGCCGATGAAGAGCCTTTTGTCCTGGATGCATTGCAGCGTTACAGCCTCAGTGACCGATTGCTCGAAGCGGCACTGGCAGATCCGGAAAATACCGGACAGGCACTGGAGGATCAGGCCAAACGCCTGCAAAACAGCGGGCTGCTGCCCATGGCCGGTTTCGGTGAGTGCCTGCAACGGGAATTGATCGACCCATTGCCCGACTTGCTGCAACGCCACCAACAGCTCCTGGCTTTGTGGCCGACACCCCTCAGCAGTGCGTTGCCGGTCAATCTTGAACTGCAAGGCCTGCACATCGAGGGCTGGCTCAGCGGTCTGCATCAGCGCGCTGATGGTGGCTTGCTGTCTGTCACGACGATCCCCAACAGTATCGGCTCGATCAAATCGCGCAAATGGCATCGACTGACGCGCCCGTGGCTCACGCATCTGGTGGCCTGTGCCAGTGGCATGGCGTTGACCACCGCACTGGTGGCCAGCGACGACAGCCTGTTGCTCGCACCGATGGACGAGTCCTCGGCACGGAAAATTCTCGGCGATCTGCTGATGGCCTGGCAGTCGGGTATGCGCCAGCCCCTGCCGATCGCGGTCAAGACAGCCTTCGCGTGGCTGGGGCAAACCGACCCGGTCAAAGCCGCGGCCGCTGCGCGCAAAGCCTATGAAGGCGACGGGCAGACGACGGACGGAGAGCGACGCGAAAGTCCGGCACTCGCTCGCCAATTCGCCGATTACGATGCCCTGAGCGCCGATGAAACCTTCCCCGACTGGTGTGATGCGCTCTATCGCCCGCTGCTTGAAGCACCCTGGCGTTCACTGTCCAGCGAGGAGTCGCGTTGATGAGTACGAAGACACCGCTGGCCCTGGCGTTCCCACTGCGTGGCAGTCAACTGATCGAAGCCAGCGCGGGGACCGGCAAGACCTTCACCATTTCCGCGCTGTACCTGCGCCTGGTGCTGGGCAATGGCGGGGAAGACAGTGGCTTCGGACGTGAGCTGTTGCCGCCGCAAATCCTCGTCGTGACCTTTACCGACGCCGCCACCAAAGAGTTGCGCGAACGCATTCGCACGCGACTCGCCGAGGCCGCACGCTTTTTCCGCGATGAAACGCCTGCCCCCGACAGCCTGATTGCCGAGCTGCGTGGTCAGTACTTGCCCGAGCAATGGCCCGGGTGCGCAAACCGCCTGGATATCGCCGCCCAGTGGATGGACGAGGCAGCGGTGTCGACTATCCACAGTTGGTGCCAGCGCATGTTGCGCGAGCACGCCTTCGACAGCGGCAGCCTGTTTACCCAGACCCTGGAAACCGACCACAGCGACTTGCTGGGGGAAGTCCTGCGCGATTACTGGCGGCTGTTCTGCTACCCGATGCAAGGCGATGCGCTGAATTGGGTGCGCAGCAATTGGGGCGGTCCGGCGGCGCTGCTGCCGCGGATTCGTGCACTGTTCGCCAGTGAGCGCGATACGCTTCAAGGGAAAGAGCCCGCCGAGATAATTTCGCAATGCTTGCAAGAGCGACGGGCTGCCCTGATCGAGCTCAAGAAGCCATGGCCGCAGTGGGCGGACGAGTTGCTTGCCATCTGCCACGAAGGCGTTGCCAGCAAGGCTGTCGACGGTCGCAAGATGCAGGCACGCTATTTCGAGCCCTGGTTCGAAAAAATCAAAGCCTGGGCCGAGGACGAATCCCTCGAGCAACTGGATATCGGCACCGGTTTCACGCGCCTGACCCCTGATGGCATGGCCGAAGCCTGGAAGGGCGAAGCGCCTCGACATCCGGGGCTCGATGCGATGGCCAGCCTCAAGGCCTGTCTCGACGGGTTGCCAACGCCCGATGCCGCCGTGCTGCAACATGCCGCCCGCTGGGTCGGGGCACGATTCGAAGAAGAGAAACGCCGTCGTGCGGAAATGGGCTTCGACGACATGTTGCTGCGCCTTGATGCCGCCTTGCAGTCCGATGGCGGCGAGCGGCTGGCCACCCTGATTCGTGAACAGTTTCCGGTCGCCCTGATCGATGAGTTCCAGGACACCGACCCGGTGCAATACCGGATCTTCGAGAGCATCTACCGCATTGAAGAGAACGGCCCCGAGTGCGGCCTGTTCCTGATCGGCGACCCGAAACAGGCGATCTACGCTTTTCGCGGGGCCGACATCCATACCTACCTGCGCGCCCGTCAGGCCACCACCGGCCGCCTGCACACCCTGGGCACCAACTTCCGCTCAAGCCACGGCATGGTTAACGCAGTGAACCATGTGTTCGAGCGTGCCGAAGCCCGGGAGTCGGGACGGGGCGCATTCCTCTTTCGGGAGCCGAATGGCATTAACCCGGTTCCGTTCATGCCGGTGGCCTCCCAGGGCCGCAAAGAAGTCCTGCATATAAATGATCAGGCAGTCCCGGCCTTGAACATCTGGCACTTGCCGGCCGAACAACCGTTGTCCGGCGCCGTGTACCGGCAACATCTGGCGGCGGCCTGCGCCAGTGAAATCACGGCATTGCT
This sequence comes from Pseudomonas laurylsulfatiphila, assembly GCF_002934665.1. GTDB lineage: Bacteria > Pseudomonadota > Gammaproteobacteria > Pseudomonadales > Pseudomonadaceae > Aquipseudomonas > Aquipseudomonas laurylsulfatiphila. The sequence continues at coordinate 5,451 of NZ_NIRS01000007.1, forward strand.
CAATGGCGGGCAGCAGGGGCAAGCGGGGTTCACCCAGGACGGCAAAGCCTTCCGAGGGCTGCTGCCGGCGGACATCGCCATCCTGGTACGCGATGGCAAGGAAGCGCAGGCGGTGCGTGGTGAATTGGCCGCCCGGGGCGTGCGCAGTGTCTACCTGTCGGACAAGGACTCGGTGTTCGCCGCCCAGGAGGCGCATGACGTACTGACCTGGCTCAAGGCCTGCGCCGAGCCGGATGTCGAGCGGCCGCTGCGGGCCGCGTTGGCCAGTATCACCTTGAACCTTTCGTTGACCGAGTTGGAGCGGCTGAATCAGGACGAGTTGGCCTGGGAGTCCCGGGTCATGCAGTTCCGTGGCTATCGCGAAGTCTGGCGCAAGCAGGGTGTGCTGCCGATGCTGCGCCGTTTGCTGCACGACTTCCATTTGCCCCAGGCCCTGATTGCCCGCAGTGACGGCGAGCGGGTCTTGACGAACCTCCTGCACCTGTCCGAATTGCTGCAACAGGCCGCCGCCGAACTCGATGGTGAACAAGCGCTGATCCGGCATCTGTCCGAGCATCTGGCGTTGTCCGGGCAGGCGGGCGAGGAGCAGATCCTGCGTCTGGAAAGTGATGAGCAACTGGTCAAGGTCGTGACCATCCACAAGTCCAAAGGCCTTGAATACCCCTTGGTGTTCCTGCCGTTCATTTGCTCGGCGAAGCCGGTGGATGGCAGCCGCCTGCCGTTGCACTACCACGATGAATCAGGCAATGCCCAGGTCACGTTGAAGCCGACGGCAGAATTGATTGCCCTGGCCGACGATGAGCGCCTGGCCGAGGACCTGCGCTTGCTCTATGTTGCCCTGACCCGGGCGCAACACGCCTGCTGGCTGGGGGTGGCTGACCTCAAGCGCGGCAACAACAATGGTTCGGTGCTGCATCTGTCGGCGTTGGGTTATCTGTTGGGAGGCGGTGCGCCATTGGCCGACTCCTCGGCGTTGCAGCAGTGGTTGCGCGACCTGCAACAGGGCTGCCCGGCGCTGGCGTATGCCCAGATGCCTGATGCGACAACAGAGCATTACCAGCCACCGCAAAACGACGCGGCGCTGTTGGCTCCGCTGATCCCCAAACGCAAGGCCAGTGAAAACTGGTGGATCGCCTCTTACAGCGCATTGCGCATTGGCGACACCCTGAGTGTCGGCACGGACGAGGCGCCGGAGAGTCCGCAGGCGCAAAAACTGTTCGATGACGAACGTCTCGACCCGCAGGCTCCCAGGGAAGTGGTGGCCAGTGGCGGCGATATCCATCGCTTCCCGCGCGGCCCGAACCCCGGCACCTTCCTCCATGGTCTGCTCGAATGGGCGGGGGGCGAGGGGTTTGCCGCGGCGCCACAGGAGGTGATCGACGCCATTGCCCGTCGCTGCAATCGCCGAGGCTGGGAGGGCTGGATCACCACGCTGAGTGACTGGCTGCAGCATCTGCTCAAGTCGCCGTTGCAGCTGGATGCCGATCAGGCGCCGGTGAAATTCGCGCAGCTGACGCAATACCAGGTCGAGATGGAATTCTGGTTCGCCAGCCACAAGGTCGATGTGCTCAAGCTCGATGCGCTGGTGTGCCAGTACACCCATGGCGGCGTGGCCAGGGTGGCCGCTGAACCGGTGCTGCTCAACGGCATGTTCAAGGGCTTCATCGACCTGACGTTCGAGCACGACGGCCGCTATTACGTTGGCGACTACAAATCCAACTGGCTGGGCGCCGATGATGCGGCCTACACCGTGCCGGCCATGGAACAGTCGATTCTCGACAACCGCTATGACCTGCAATACGTGTTGTACCTGTTGGCCCTGCATCGCCAGCTCAAGGCGCGGCTCGCCGATTACGACTACGACCGGCATGTCGGCGGTGCGTTGTACCTGTTTCTGCGGGGTACGCGTGCGGCCAGCCAGGGTGTGTTTTTCACCCGTCCGCCAAGAGAACTGATCGAGCGTCTGGACAGGCTGTTCCAGGGCAAGCCAGAACCCAAGGCCGAGCCCGCCTGGGAACAGGGAGTACTGTTATGAGTCGCACCTTCGCCGATTTGCTGCCGACATCGCTGGCAGCCGAAAGCCTGGCCGATCTGGCGCCGCTGAGTCGTGCCGACGACTTGCTGTTGCTGCTCACGCGCTGGGTAGAACGTGGCTGGCTGCGCGCGCTGGACAAAGCCTTTGTGGCGTTTCTGCATGAGCTGGCGCCGGAGGATGATCCGTTGGTGTTGCTGGCAGCCGCGCTGACCAGCCACCAGTTGGGCCACGGGCATGTCTGCCTCGACCTGTTCGAGACGCTGAAAGAGCCGGACTTCGCCCTGTCATTACCGCCCGAAGGTGACGTACAAGGCGGCGCCATGCTGCTGCCGTCGCAATTGCTCGGATCGCTGGACGGTGCTCATTGGTGCAAGGTGCTGGCCGCCAGCAACCTGGTCGCCCTGGCCGCTGACAGCCGTGACAACGTGCGTGACCGGCCCTTGGTGTTATCGGGCAAACGCTTGTACCTGCGCCGCTATTGGGCCTACGAGCGGCGGATCGACCTTTCGTTGCGCGAGCGCCTGACGGAGCACGAGTCCACACCGAACGACCTGCTCCAGCGCCTCACCGGTTTGTTTGGGCCTGCCCGGCCGGGTGAAGTGATCGACTGGCAGAAGCTGGCCTGCGCCCTGGCGACGCGCAGCGCCTTCAGCATCGTGACGGGGGGGCCGGGAACCGGCAAGACCACCACCGTCGTGCGCTTGCTGGCGTTGCTCCAGGCGCCGGCGGTCGAGGCCGGCATGCCTTTGCGCATTCGCCTCGCCGCACCGACCGGCAAGGCCGCGGCGCGTCTGACAGAGTCCATCAGCCAGCAAGTCCGGACCTTGAAGGTCAGCGAAGCAATTCGCGAGAAGATCCCGTCCGATGTCACCACCGTTCACCGTCTGCTGGGCAGCCGGCCCGGGACACGTCATTTCCGGCACCACGCGGGCAATCGCCTGCCGCTGGATGTGCTGGTGGTGGACGAGGCCTCGATGATCGACCTGGAAATGATGGCCAATCTGCTCGACGCCCTGCCGGCCCATGCGCGCCTCGTGCTGTTGGGGGACAAGGACCAGCTGGCTTCGGTAGAAGCCGGTGCGGTACTGGGGGATCTGTGTCGCGACGCGGAGGCTGGCTGGTACAGCCCGCAGACACGCCAGTGGCTGGAAGCCGTCAGTGGCGAAAGTCTGCAGGCCGGCGGACTGCAGGAGGATACGCGGGGCGCTCATCCACTGGCCCAACAGGTGGTGATGTTGCGCCATTCCCGGCGATTCGGTGAGGGCAGCGGTATTGGCCAGCTCGCTCGTTGGGTCAACCAGCAGCAACCGGAAGAAGCCCGCAAGTTGTTGTCTGCGCGAAGCCATGACGATGTGTATGGCTTGTCCCTCAAGGGTGAGCAGGACCGGACCCTGGAGCGTTTGCTGCTCGAAGGCCATGGTGAGGCCCCGCAGGGTTACCGGCATTACCTGACCTTACTGCGTAAACAGCGGCCGCCACTCGACAGCCCGCTGGAAGACTCACGCTGGACCAACTGGGCCCGGGAGGTGTTGCAAGCCTTCGACGCGTTCCAGCTGTTATGTGCCGTGCGCAAGGGGCCGTGGGGTGTGGAGGGTTTGAACCAGCGAGTGACGGACGCCTTGCTCAGGGCACGCCTGATCGACAGCGACCAACAGTGGTACGAAGGTCGCCCCGTGCTAATGACCCGCAACGATTACGGGCTGGGTTTGATGAATGGCGATATTGGCATCGCCCTCAAGCTCCCGGAGCAGGAGGGCCATGGAAAACAGGTTTTGCGTGTGGCGTTCCCACGCAATGACGGCCAGGGCGGCGTGCGATTTGTCCTGCCAAGCCGCCTGAATGATGTCGAAACCGTGTACGCCATGACCGTGCATAAATCCCAGGGCTCGGAGTTCGCGCACACCGCGTTGATTCTTCCTGATGCCTTGAATCCGGTACTCACCAAGGAATTGATCTACACCGGGATTACCCGGGCCAAGGACTGGTTCACCCTGATCGAATCGCGCCCAGGCGTGTTTGAAGAGGCGGTGAAACGCCGGGTCAAACGCTTGAGCGGGCTGATGCTGGAGCTCGGCACCGACTAATCGGCAAACAACATCTCCCGGCTTTCCCCCATCAACAGGCCCTGATTCTGCTCGGTGACCTGGCGGATGTAATCCCACAACAGGGTGATCCGCTTGAGCTTCCTCAGGTCTTCGCGGCAGTACATCCAGAACTGTCGGGTGATGTTGATTTCCTGCGGCAACACCGGCAGCAGGCGCGGGTCTTGAGTGGCGAGGAAGCACGGCAGGATCGCCAGTGAACGCCCCTGCTGCGCCGCCACGAACTGCGCGATTACGCTGGTGCTGCGCAGGTTGGCGCTGGCGCCGGGTAGTACATTGGCCAGGTACAACAGCTCCGAGCTGAACGCCAGGTCGTCGACGTAACTGATAAACGAATGTTTCGCCAAGTCTGCCGGGCGGCGGATGGCCGGGTGGTTGTCGAGATAATCCTGGGTCGCGTACAGCTGCAGCCGGTAGTCGCACAGTTTGCAGCAGACGTACGGGCCATGTTCCGGACGCTCCAGGGCGATGACGATGTCGGCCTCGCGCTTGGACAGGCTGATGAAGTGCGGCAGCGGCAGGATGTCCACCGAGATCGCCGGGTAGGTGTCGACGAAGTGGCTCAACTGCGGCGTGATGAAAAAGCTGCCGAAGCCTTCGGTGCAGCCCATGCGCACATGACCGGACAGCGCCACGCCGGACCCGGAAACCTGCTCGCACGCCATGTGCAAGGTGCTTTCGATCGATTCGGCATACCCCATCAAGCGCTGGCCTTCGGCAGTCAGGACAAAGCCGTTGGTCCGGGACTTCTCGAACAGCAAGGTGCCCAGCGCCGTTTCCAGCGAACTGATGCGTCGCGACACCGTGGTGTAGTCCACCGCCAGGCGCTTGGCCGCGGTGCTGGCCTTGCGGGTGCGGGCGACTTCGAGGAAAAACTTGAGGTCATCCCAGTTCAGCGAACCGAGGGAGGTGATGTTTTTTTGCATGTTGGACCGGTTTTTATGTGCGTTCTTATCAGAAGTTTGCACATCTATACTCCAAAAACAGTCCGAGAACCAATTCGCGACACACAGCTCATCTCAAGGCGACTTTCTCGCCTTGGCTCCCAAGATAACAACAAAGATCCGGAGACCCACATGAACGTATCGCTCACGCCTAACGAAACCACCGTGCAAAAGGTCAAACTGTTGATCGACGGCGAGTGGGTCGAATCCAAGTCCACCGAATGGCACGACATCATCAACCCGGCGACCCAGCAGGTGCTGGCCAAAGTGCCGTTTGCCACCGCCGAAGAAGTCGACGCCGCCATCAGCGCCGCTCATCGCGCGTTCCAGACCTGGAAGCTGACACCCATCGGCGCGCGGATGCGCATCATGCTCAAGCTCCAGGCGCTGATTCGCGAGCACTCCAAGCGCATCGCCGCGGTCCTGAGCGCCGAGCAGGGCAAGACCATTGCCGACGCCGAAGGCGATATTTTCCGTGGCCTGGAAGTGGTCGAGCACGCCTGCTCCATCGGCAGCCTGCAAATGGGCGAATTCGCTGAAAACGTCGCCGGTGGCGTCGACACCTACACCCTGCGCCAGCCGATCGGCGTGTGCGCGGGCATTACCCCGTTCAACTTCCCGGCGATGATTCCGCTGTGGATGTTCCCGATGGCCATCGCCTGCGGTAACACCTTCGTGCTCAAGCCGTCCGAGCAGGACCCGATGTCGACCATGCTCCTGGTGGAGCTGGCGATCGAGGCGGGCATTCCGGCTGGCGTGCTCAACGTCGTGCATGGCGGCAAGGATGTGGTGGACGGGCTCTGCACCCACAAGGACATCAAGGCGGTTTCCTTCGTCGGTTCAACCGCCGTCGGTACTCATGTCTATGACCTGGCCGGTAAACACGGCAAGCGCGTGCAATCGATGATGGGCGCCAAGAACCACGCCGTGGTGCTGCCGGACGCCAATCGCGAACAAGCACTGAATGCGCTGGTCGGTGCCGGCTTCGGTGCTGCCGGTCAACGCTGCATGGCCACTTCGGTGGTGGTGCTGGTGGGCGCCGCCAAGCAATGGCTGCCGGACCTCAAGGCGCTGGCGCAAAAACTCAAGGTCAATGCCGGCAGCGAGCCGGGCACCGATGTCGGTCCGGTGATCTCGAAGAAAGCCAAGGCGCGGATTCTCGACCTGATCGAAAGCGGCATCAAGGAAGGCGCCAAACTGGAGCTGGACGGCCGCGAGATCTCGGTTCCGGGTTACGAGAAGGGCAACTTTGTCGGCCCGACCCTGTTCTCCGGCGTGACCACCGACATGCAGATCTACACCCAGGAAATCTTCGGCCCGGTGCTGGTGGTGCTGGAAGTCGCCACCCTCGACGAGGCCATCGCCCTGGTCAACGCCAACCCGTTCGGCAACGGCACGGGCCTGTTCACCCAGAGCGGTGCGGCGGCACGTAAATTCCAGAGCGAAATCGATGTCGGCCAGGTCGGCATCAACATCCCGATCCCGGTGCCGGTCCCGTTCTTCAGCTTCACCGGTTCGCGCGGCTCCAAGCTCGGCGACCTCGGTCCGTACGGCAAGCAGGTTGTGCAGTTCTACACTCAGACCAAGACCGTCACCAGTCGCTGGTTCGATGACAACAGCGTCAACGACGGTGTGAACACCACGATCAACTTGCGATAAGGAGCCGGACATGAAAATCGCTTTTATCGGTCTGGGCAACATGGGCGCGCCGATGGCGCGTAACCTGATCAAGGCCGGCCATGCACTGCGCCTGGTGGACCTGAACAAGGCTGTGCTGGCGGAGCTGGAGCAGTTGGGCGGCAGTATCAGCCCTTCGGCCCGTGAAGCGGCAGAGGGTGCCGAACTGGTGATCACCATGCTGCCTGCCGCAGTGCATGTGCGCAGTGTGTGGCTGGGTGAAGACGGTGTGCTCGCCGGTATCGGTCAAGGCGTACCGGCCGTCGATTGCAGCACCATCGATCCGCAGACCGCGCGGGACGTGGCCGCCGCCGCTGCCAAACAGGGCGTGACCATGGCCGATGCGCCGGTCTCTGGCGGTACCGGTGGTGCAGCCGCCGGGACCCTGACCTTCATGGTCGGCGCCACGCCTGAACTGTTCGCCACCCTGCAACCGGTACTGGCGCAGATGGGCCGCAACATCGTCCATTGTGGTGAGGTCGGCACCGGGCAAATCGCTAAAATCTGCAACAACCTGCTGCTGGGGATTTCCATGGTCGGCGTCAGCGAAGCCATGGCCCTGGGTGATGCGCTGGGCATCGACACCAAGGTGTTGGCGGGCATCATCAACAGCTCCACTGGGCGTTGCTGGAGTTCGGAGATGTACAACCCGTGGCCGGGCATCGTCGAAACAGCACCGGCGTCGCGCGGCTACACCGGCGGCTTCGGTGCCGAACTGATGCTCAAGGATCTGGGGCTGGCCACTGAAGCGGCGCGTCAGGCGCACCAGCCGGTGGTGCTTGGCGCGGTGGCCCAGCAGTTGTATCAGGCGATGAGTTTGCGTGGGGAAGGTGGCAACGACTTCTCGGCGATCATCAATAGCTATCGCAAACCGCAATAGACCCTGTGGGAGCGAGCCTGCTCGCGATTGCGGTGTATCAGTCACCATGGCTGTTGACTGTGCCGACGTCATCGCGAGCAGGCTCGCTCCCACAAGGGCCGCATGTACTCATGGATATTTACCGGGAAATCACGTCGGGTGATCTCCCGGTTTTTTTGCGCGGTAAAAAAAGATCGCAGCCTTCGGCAGCTCCTACAGGGGAATGTATACACCCTGTAGGAGCTGCCGAAGGCTGCGATCTTTTTTGTCTCAGGCAAACACGAAATATTTGCGCACGGTTTCCACCACTTCCCAGGTGCCTTTCATCCCCGGTTCAACGACGAAAATGTCCCCAGCGCGCAGGTGGATCGGCGCCATGCCTTCGGGGGTGATGATGCAGTAGCCTTCCTGGAAATGGCAGTACTCCCACTTCACATATTCCACATACCACTTGCCCGGCGTGCAGATCCACGTGCCCATGATCTTGCTGCCGTCTTCACTGGTGTAGGCGTTGAGGTTGACGGTGTGCGGATCGCCTTCGAGTTTTTCCCATTTGCAGGCGTCGAGTACGGGCAGCGGGTGGGTGTCGCGAAGAACGGTAATCGGTGCGGTCATGATGACTCCGGGCAGTGGGCTCAAGAACTGAAGTCGCACCCTATAGCGCCCGTCCATTGGTCAGTTGTCTGTAGTCGACACTGAGCTGTCCAGAAACGCACGGCTCTCAAAGGCTGGTCAGTGGGCAGTCGAGCCTGGATTGTTCGAGACTGTTTTCGAACTCGACCAATTGCGCGTGCTGTTGCGACAGCGCCGCTATCCGTTCGGCGATTTCCCGTTTTTTGCTGGCGATGACCTGATGGGCCCGTTCCCATGGCAACTGCGGGCCCTGATGTCCGGCGAAGGCTGACTGCAATTCCTTGAGCCTGAAACCCAGCTGCTGGGCACATTTGATGAACATCAGCAGATCGACACTGTGCTGGTCATAGATGCGGTACTTGCCCTGACGTCGGGCGGCAGGCAGCAGGCCAATCGACTCGTAGTGACGGATGCTTTTGACCGTGGTTCCGGAACGTTGCGCGGCTTGGCCGATGTACATGGGAAGTTCCTTTTCTCCAAGGGTAACGCTCGGTGCATTATCGACAGACTCAACGGCTGGCGATAGCTTCGGCTTGCCGTAGCCAAGCCGCATGCCGGTCCGCGCTGGCGCCGAGAATTGGCCCGAACGTGAGGGTTCGGGTTGGCTTGATACCACAGAATTCCAGCGTGGTTTTGCGGACCTGATGCAAACCGGGCATGCGGTAGATCCATCGGTAATACCAGGGCGGTGTGTCCATGGTCACCAGCAGGTGGGCGGTTCGGCCGCGCAGGAGTTTGTCGGGGAAGGCTTTGCCCTGGCGATACTTGAAGGCAAAACCGGGCAAGAACACCCGGTCGAAAAAGCCCTTGAGCAAGGCCGGTACGCCACCCCACCAGATCGGATAAACCAGCGTCAGTTGTTCGGCCCACAGGATATCGGCCTGAGCGTTACCCAAGTCGGCTTCCAGTGGCTGGACCTGCTGATAGCCTTCACGCAGCACCGGGTCGAAATCCAGGGTACCCAGAAACAACTGACGCACCTCATGCCCGGCGCGCACTGCCGACTGTGTGTAACGCTCGGCGAGGGCGGCGCAGAAGCTGTTGCTTGAAGGATGCCCGAGGATCACCAGTATTCGTTTACCCATCATCGCTGTCCTTGAAGATAAAACCTCAAGGATAAAGTCTGCCCCTCAGGGGAGAGTCAAGGCGTGCAGCAGGGCCTTGGCATAGCCGGGTAATGCGGCAAAGTCCCGGGCACAGAGCAACAGTTTGCGTTGGCCCCAGGGTTCTTGCAGGGCGAGGCTTTTGAAAGACAGTCCACCGGACCCGCGTTCGACGGCGGCCAGCGGTACTATTGCCAGTCCCGCCCCGCGGGCGACCATGCGCATCACGCCATCGAAACCGTCGGCGCGGATGCGAACCTGCATGCGCAGGCCGGTGTGAAGTGCCTGTTCTTCCAAGTACACCGCAAACGCGCTGTTGGCATGCAGGCCGACATAGTCGTGATGCAGTTGGCGTACTCGGCGAGTTCCTGTTGCAGGCGTTCGGCCTGTTGCAGCAGCACCCGGGCGTGTCGGGCCAGGGCATTGCCGGCCGGCGTCGGGCTGACTTCGCGACGATTGCGCTGAAGAAACTCGACGCCCAGCGACGCCTCCATGGCGCGTATTCGCGCGCTGGCTGCCGCCAGGGACAGATGACTGCGTGCGGCGCCGGCGGTGATGTTGCCGGTGTCGAGGATGTTCAGGTACAGGCGCAGGTCGGTCAGGTCGAAGTGCATTACAGCAACCTCTGGATTTGTGTTGTCTGGATGGGCGCCTTCGCGGGCAAGCCCGCTCCCACAGGTGACGCGATTCACTGTGGGAGCGAGCTTGCTCGCGATGGGGACGGCACATTCAACATTGGCAGTGATTGATCCACCGCTATCGCGAGCAAGCTCGCTGCCACAGGGGTTGCATGTACTCAAAGATATTTACCGGGAGATCACGTCGGGTGATCCCCCGGTTTTTTTGTATCAGGCAAACACAAAATATTTGCGCACGGTTTCCACTACCTCCCAGGTGCCTTTCATCCCCGGTTCGATGACGAAAATATCGCCGGCGCGCAGGTGGATCGGCGCCATGCCTTCCGGGGTGATGATGCAGTAGCCTTCCTGGAAATGGCAGTACTCCCACTTCACATATTCCACATACCACTTGCCCGGCGTGCAGATCCACGTGCCCATGATCTTGCTGCCGTCTTCACTGGTGTAGGCGTTGAGGTTGACGGTGTGCGGATCGCCTTCGAGTTTTTCCCATTTGCAGGCGTCGAGTACGGGCAGCGGGTGGGTGTCGCGAAGAACGGTAATCGGTGCGGTCATGATGACTCCGGGCATGAGGGAGAGCTGAAGTCGCACCCTATAGGGCCTGACGGGCATCCGTTGTCTGTGCTCGACATTGATGTATCCAGAAACGCAGCGGCCATTGCTTGGCCGCGTTACCCAAGGCGGTTGAAATTTACCCTCGATAATTGATCGATTTCCGGCGGTTTCTGCGAAAGACCCGAGTATTACCGAAAGTTTTCGCAAGAACATGCACAGGTATCACTCGTATCATTCACTTCGGAAAAGGCCGAGAGCTTTGCTATGAAAAAAACAATGTCGTGGTGGGACATCAGCCCGCCCTTGAGTACCGCAACCCCGACCTGGCCGGGTGATACGCCGTTTCAGGAAGAGCGTGTCTGGAGCTTCGGGCCCGAGTGCCCTGTGAATGTCGGGCGCATCACGCTGTCGCCGCACACCGGTGCCCATGTCGACGCGCCGCTGCACTACAGCGCGGAAGGCAAGGCCATTGGCGAAGTGTCGCTGGACGTCTACATCGGGCCTTGCCGGGTATTGCATTGCCTGGACAGCGGCCAACTGGTGCAGCCGGAGCAATTGCGGGGGCGTCTTGAACATCTCCCTGAGCGCGTCCTGCTGCGTACCTATCGAAACGCACCGCTGACCACCTGGGACCCGGACTTCACCGCCGTCGCCAAAGAAACTGTCGATCTGCTGGCCAGCCTCGGCGTGCGGCTGATCGGCATCGATACGCCGTCGCTGGACCCACAGCAATCCAAGACCATGGATTCGCACAACGCGGTGGCGCATCACGGAATGGCCATTCTTGAAGGCATCGTGCTCGACGAAGTCCCCGAAGGCGATTATGAGCTGATCGCGTTGCCGCTACGTTTTGTCAATCTCGATGCCAGCCCGGTCCGGGCCATATTGCGTCCACTGAATTCACCGCAACGTGAGGAGCCTGCTCAATGAGCCAATGTCCCTATTCATCGGCCAATCCGACTGCGGAATGGCATAACGCCGAGTTGAATTTTTCCGACTCCATGAGTTACGGCGACTACCTGGACCTGGGGCGCATTCTCAGTGCGCAGCACCCGTTGTCACCCGACCACAACGAGATGCTGTTCATCATCCAGCACCAGACCTCCGAGCTGTGGATGAAGCTGATGTTGCACGAGCTCAAGGCAGCCCGCGAACACATGCGGTTGGGCGAGTTGCCGCCCGCATTCAAGATGCTGGCGCGAGTCTCGCGCATCTTTGATCAACTGGTGCATGCCTGGACGGTGCTGGCGACCATGACGCCCACCGAGTACCACTCGATCAGGCCTTTCCTGGGGCAGTCGTCGGGCTTTCAGTCGTTCCAGTACCGCGAGATAGAATTCATTTTGGGCAACAAAAGCGCGACCTTGTTGCGGCCCCACGCGCATCGTCCGCAGCTGTTGGAGGAACTCGAAAAAGCCATCGCCACGCCGTCGCTGTATGACGAAGCGATTCGCTTGATGGCCAGTGCCGGTCTGACGATTGATCCGCAGCGTTTCGAGCGTGACCCGACCAGCCCGACGCAGCATGACGCCTCGGTTGAAGCCGCGTGGCGAGTCGTCTACAAGGACCCTTCGCGCTATTGGGACCTCTATCAGTTGGCCGAAAAACTCATCGATCTGGAAGACTCGTTCCGCCAGTGGCGCTTCCGCCATGTGACCACGGTCGAGCGGATCATCGGTTTTCAACCAGGCACCGGCGGCACTGAAGGCGTGGGCTATCTTCGTAAGATGCTCGACACCGTACTGTTTCCAGAGCTGTGGCGAGTACGTTCTACTCTCTGAGACGCAGGGCCTGATCCAAAATAAAAAAGCCCCGGCATTCATTGAATGCCGGGGCTTTTTATTGCACGGGAGATTATTGAACGACGGGTAAAACGCGATCCTTCGCTACACGCACCCGGTAGAACACGTAGATGATCAACACCCACACTGGAATGGCGATGACCGACGCGCGTATCCCCGGAATCATCCACATCACGCAGACGATCATGGCCATGAACGCCAGGCACAGGTAGTTACTGAAGGGAAACCAAAAGGACTTGAAGCTTGGCACGATGCCTTGTTGGCCCATGATTTTGCGGAACTTGAGATGGGTCAGGCTGATCAGCGTCCAGTTGATCATCAGCGACGCGACCACCAGGGCGAACAGTAGCTCGAGCGCTTCATGTGGGGCGAGGTAGTTGACCAGTACCGACAACATCGTGATGAGCGCCGAGATACCCAGGGCCCGCAATGGCACCCCTTGTTTGTTCAGCTTCATCAGCGATTTTGGGGCGTCGCCCTGTTCGGCCAGGCCATAGAGCATGCGGCTGTTGCAGTAGACGCCGCTGTTGTAGACCGAGAGCGCTGCGGTGAGCACCACGAAGTTAAGGATGTGCGCGGCGGTGTCGCTGCCGATCAACGAAAAGATCTGCACAAACGGACTGCCGCCATAGGCATCGCCGGACGCGCCCAGGGTTTGCAGCAGTTGATCCCACGGATACAGCGACAGCAATACGGTGAGTGCGCCGACGTAGAAGATCAACACGCGATACACCACTTGGTTGATCGCCTTGGGAATGACCTTTCTCGGATCACTGGCTTCAGCGGCAGTGATGCCGACCAGCTCCAGGCCACCGAAGGAAAACATGATGAAGGCCATCGACATCAGCAGACCGGTGGTTCCGTTGGGGAAGAAACCGCCGTGGCTCCACAGGTTACTGACCGAAGCCTGTGGGCCGCCCGTGCCGCTGAACAGCATGTAGCAGCCCAGGACGATCATGCCGATGATGGCCGCGACCTTGATGATCGCGAACCAGAACTCCATTTCACCGAAGACTTTGACGTTCATCGTGTTGATCAGGTTGACCAGCACGAAGAACACCGCCGCGCTGACCCAGGTCGGCACCTCAGGCCACCAGAACTGCACGTACTTGCCGACGGCCGTCAGTTCGGCCATGCCCACCAGCACGTACAGCACCCAGTAGTTCCAGCCGGACAGAAAACCGGCATAACCGCTCCAGTACTTATGGGCGAAATGACTGAATGAACCGGCCACGGGCTCTTCGACAATCATCTCGCCCAACTGGCGCATGATCAGGAACGCAATGAAACCGGCAATCGCATAGCCGAGGATCATCGACGGCCCGGCCGACTTAAGCACACCGGCAGAGCCGAGGAAAAGCCCGGTACCAATCGCCCCGCCCAGGGCGATCAGTTGAATATGACGATTTTTCAACCCCCGCTTGAGCGTTCCCTGTTGCAAGATTTCATCTGCCATCTCGTTCCCTTCTGGTTATTGTTGTCAGGCTTGATTTGCAAGATCAGATATTACTCTCGGTGAACTTTTCGTAGTACAGGTGCACGCTGTCCAGCGCTTGGGTTTGCAACCAGCTCTTGATCGACTCGACCATGGGCGGTGGACCACAGACGTACATGTCGACCGGCGCGTCGCGCAGTTCGCTGCTGTCGAAATGCTCGGCAATGTAGCCGCGTTTTCCCGTCCATTGCGGCGAGGGTTCGCTGACCACTTCGGTGTAGCGAAACCCCGGAATGCGTTTGGCATAGGCTTCGATACGCGCGCGTTCGCACAAGTCAGCCGCATCCCGCACGCCGTAATACAAATGCACCGGTTGCCCGCAGCCGCGCTCGGCCAGTTCATCCAGCATGCCGAGCAGTGCGGAAAGCCCGGTGCCACCCGCCACCAGAATCAGTGGTTTGGCGACGTGGCGCAGATAGAAGGCGCCCAGCGGCGCCTCCAGCACGATGTCATCACCCACCTGGCAGCGTTCGCGAATGTAGTTGCTCATCACCCCGTCGGGCAGCAGGCGAATCAGGAACTGCAGTTGATTGCTGTTGCTCGGGCGGTTGGCGAACGAGTAGGAGCGCAGGCTCTCGGAGCCGGGAATCTGCAGCCGGGCGTATTGCCCCGGCAGGAAATCCAGTGGCTGACCGACCGAGCCCAGGTCCAGATGCAGAATCGCCGTGCTGGCCGAAACCTGCTTGACGTCAGTGACGGTCGCAGTCAGGCGGTCCGGGCCGGCGGCATTGCACAGGCTGGATGCGAAGTCGAAGTAAAACGCCGCGTCGGACTTCACCCGCGTCTGGCAGGTGAGCATTTTGCGCTGTTGCAGGTCCAGGCTGGAGAGGGCTTCCTCGTCCACATAGTCTTGGCTGTAGTCGCCGGATTCGCAGCGACCCTGGCAGGTTCCGCAAACGCCTTCGCGGCAATCCAGGGGAATGTTGATGCCGTTGCGCAGGGCGGCGTCGAGCAGGATTTCGTTGGGCTGTACCGGAAAGAACAGGGTTTTGCCGTCGGCAAAACTGAACGCTACTTTGTGATTCATGCCTCGGTCTCCATGGATTCAGAGGTGGTAAAAGTCGAGTACCGAGTTGATGGTGTCGTTGAGCAGCAGCACATGCTTGCGGCTGATCAGCCAGCTATCGGCATGAGGCTTGAGCCGATAGGTTGCGCGACCAAAGAACTGCTCGGCCGTGGCCAGTCGATAGAACAAGGTGTGCCAGTTCAGGCGTATCTCCAGCTCACCGTCCTGCAGTTCGTCGATCCGCACGTTGTTGATCAAATGCAAGGTGCGCGGCATCGGCGTCGAGGACGCGGACTTGCCCGTGCGCAGGCGGAACACGCGGTCTTCCAGGCCGGAACGGTTGGGGTAGTAGATCAGCGACATCTCGCGTTTTGGGTCGCGGGTGTAGACGTGTTCCGAGTCCCATTGCGGCAGGTGGAACTCACTCTGTTCGTCGAACAATTGGAGATAGGCGTCCCAATCCTGGGCGTCGCACAGTTCGGATTTGCGATAGAAAAATTGTTCGATCTGGTACTGCAATTGCGCATTCATCATTGCACCTCACGGAGTTTCAGGGATTTCGTGTCCAGGCCATCGAGCAGGAATTTCTGCCAGTTGCTGTGCTGGTTGACGTACAGCCCTTCGTGGGTGAATTCAGTGCCGGTCATGGCGGGGGCAATGCCGATTGCTTCGCTGTTGGGCGTGGCGCCGGTGACCCATTGGTGACTGCCTCGGGAAATGTCGCTCCAGCGCTCCAGGCGCGCCTGGAAACCGCGTTGGGCTTCACGGAATTCCACCAGGTCGTCCGGTGTACCCAGGCCCGAGACGTTGAAGAAATCCTCGAACTGGCGAATGCGGTTTTCGCGGTCGGCGTCCGACTCGTTTTTCACCCCCAGGCACTGGCTGATGATCTCGGTCTTGTTCCAGGCCACCGGACGGATGATGCGCAGTTGCGAGCTGATCTGATCGAGGAAAAACAGGCTCGGATAAATGTTCAGGTTGCGCAGGCGATGCATCATCCATTCGGCCTTTTGCTGGCCGTGTTCTTCGACCAGGCGCGGCATGATAGTCGCGTAGCCGGAGCGTACTGACGGGTTCGGCATGTCGCTGAACAAGACGCTGTGACCGTTGTTGAAGGCGAACCAGCCGTCATCGGTGTTGGCGTCGCCGGCTCCGAGTTTGCTGTAGTCGAGGGTGCTGCCGCTGCTGGTGCCGTTCTCGCTGTTGACCTGCTGGCGGTGCTGCACCGTGGCCACGTAGTTATAGTGAACGGTGCTGACGTGATAGCCGTCGAGGCCGTTTTCGTTCTGCAGTTTCCAGTTGCCGTCGTAGGTGTAGGCCGACTTGCCGGGCAGTACTTCAAGCTCACCGGTGGGTGACTGGGCAACCATCATGTCGAAGAACACCTTGGCGTCGCCGAGGAAGTCTTCGAGGCTGTTGTCGGCGTGCACGTCGAGGCTGATGAACACGAAGCCCTTGTAGCTCTCGATACGGGCCTTTTTCAGGCCACGGGTGGCCTTGTCGAAACCTTCCGGGTACTCGCCGGGTGCCTTGACCTTCACCAGGCGGCCGTCGCTTTTGTAGCACCAGGCGTGGAACGGGCAAGTGAAGGTCGACTGGTTGCCCTTGCCCACGCGGGTCAGGGTGGTGCCGCGATGCTGGCAGGCGTTGATCAGCGCGTTGAGTTTTCCTTCGCCGTCGCGGGTGATGATCATCGGCTGACGGCCGGCGCGCAGGGTGACGAAGTCGTGATTATTGACCAGTTCGCTTTCGTGGCAGGCGTAGATCCAGTTCTTCTCGAAGATCAGTTCCATCTCCAGATCGAACAACTGAGGCTCGGTGAAAATGTCCCGGGCGATGCGGAACACGCCCTCTACCGGACGGAAATCCAGGCAGCCTTGGATAAACGTTTTCCACTGCTCGACGTTTTTTTCGCCACTCATGGGTGTGTACCTGTTTTTATTGGGGCTAATCGTGGGCTCATTAGAAGGAGCGGGGCGGGTCGGGGTCTATCCGGTTAGTCGGCGAAGGCAGTCCATAAAATTGGTGCGGTAACACCCGTCCGGTATCAAGCTGGGCAGCGCCGACTCAAACGGCGCACCACGCGATGAACGGCTGCCCCTGTTTGCAGCAATCAGGTACTGTTTTGTGCAGCGTCGAATGCTGTTTGATCGCGATTACCAGCCTCTGGCCGGTGGCGTTATCCGCTTAGTCGAGGATTGTTATCCGCTAAGTTGGCGCTGATGTTTTGTGGCTTGGAACTTGCCTTTCCAATCCGGAGACGCGCCGTCAGAGCGCGCCGAAAAAATAGCCCGTGAGTGCACCGTGATGAACAGCAAAACTGATCCGCAGTGTCGCGACATTCGTGTCGACAGCGATGACCTTGAGGCCGCGAGGAGCTGGATGTCCGGGATCTGCGGGCCGCATCGACTCGTCACCACGACGCCCGAACGGATCCGTTTTCATCACAGCGCCAATATGTTCAAGTCGATGGCCACGACCCTTGGCACCATCGAGTACGGCACCGATGTCACCATCGATATCGAAGACGCCGAGCACTTCAGCAGTTACAGCCTGAGCCTGCCGCTGGTGGGCGAGCAGGAGTTGAGCAAGAACGGCAGCGTGGTGAAGTCCGACCGCGATCAAGGGGTGATCATTTCCCCGAATGAAAACCAGCTGCTGGCGATCTCCGGCGATTGCCGCAAGGTCCAGGTGGTGATTACCCGAGTCGCCATGAGCGAGTCGCTGGAGGGGCTGCTACAGCGGCCTCTGGATACGCCGCTGCGGTTCGAGCCGGTGATGGATGCGGTCGATGGGGCATCGGCTTCATGGTGGCGCATGGCGCGCTATTTCATCGCCGAACTGGAGCACAGCAGCGAACTCTATGAGCAGGTGGCCTTCACTCGGGACATTGAAAGTTCGCTGATCAAAGGCTTGATCCTCGCCCAGCCGAACAACTACTCCGAAGAGCTGCGGGAGGTGCTGGGCGTGAAGTTGCCGCACTACCTGATTCGCGCCCGGCAATACATCCACGCAAACGCCCGCGAAGCCCTGCACCTGGAGGACATCGAAGCCGCCGCCGGCGTCTCGCGCTTCAAGTTGTTCGAGGCGTTCAAGAAGTACTTCGCCTTGTCGCCGATGGTCTACCTGAAAAAACATCGCTTGAACGCGGTGCGTCAGGAGATTCTCGAGCACGGTTCTGCACGCAATATTTCCGCGATTGCCATGGGCTGGGGCTTCACCCATCTCGGACGTTTTTCCGCCGAGTACCGCAAGTTGTTCGACGAAACCCCGACCATGACCTTGCAGCGCAACGAAGCCCGCCGCATGCGTGGCTTCTGAGGGGCAGGGCGCCTTTACTTGCGCACCACCAGATCGAGCAATTCGTCACGCTCCTTGATTTTCTGCAGGACGATTTCCGAGCGAATATCGGTGACGCCCGCCGTGCGGTTCAGGTGATTCACGATGAAATCCGAGAAGTGCTTCAGGTTGCGCGCCTGCACTCGCAACACGTAGTTGCTCGCCCCGGTAATCACATACGCGGTGACCACTTCCGGCCACGACTGGACCTTCTTGATGAAGGTCTCGTGCCAGTCCGCAACGTCCTGTCGCAACGACACATGAACGATGGCTTCCAGCTCGATTCCCAGCCGTTCGGCATTCAGCACCGCGCGATAGCCGGTGATGATTCCCTCGCTTTCCAACAGGCGTAATCGACGCAGGCAAGCCGACGGCGACAGCGCAACTTTCTCTGCCAATTCCTGGTTGCTGATACGGCCATCCTGTTGCAGTTGATGGAGGATTCGCAGGTCGGTCGAGTCGAGATTCATGGTTGAAATAAATCCGTTGTTATTGGAGTTAAATTCGAATTTTCTGCGAGATAAGTACTATATGCCCGCTCACTTTGCACGAAAATTCTCCAATGCTTCGTTCATTATCTCTCCACCGAAAAGGCGCCAATAGCGCCTGAAACAGGGCGCTGGGCGCTCTGTTCGCCTCGACTTTCACGATGTGCCCGGACGGCATGTCATTCAAACAAACAGGACATCCAATGACTACAAGAAACGATTGCCTGGCGCTTGATGCACAGGACAGTTTGGCTCATCTGCGTCAGCAGTTTGCGCTGCCTGAAGGCGTGATTTATCTCGATGGCAACTCCTTGGGCGCACGGCCTGTCGCGGCATTGGCTCGCGCTCAGGCGGTGATTGCCGAGGAATGGGGCAATGGCCTGATTCGCAGCTGGAACAGCGCGGGCTGGCGCGATCTGTCCGAGCGCCTGGGCAACCGCCTGGCCACACTGATTGGTGCTCGCGAAGGCGAAGTGGTGGTGACCGACACCACCTCGATCAACCTGTTCAAGGTGCTCAGTGCCGCGTTGCGCGTGCAGGCCACCCGGTCGCCAGAGCGCCGGGTGATCGTCACCGAAACCAGCAACTTCCCTACCGACCTGTACATCGCCGAAGGCTTGGCCGACCTGCTGCAGCAGGGGTACACCTTGCGTCTGGTCGACAGCCCGGAAGAGTTGCCGCAAGCGATTGACCAGGACACCGCCGTGGTGATGCTCACTCACGTCAATTACAAGACCGGCTACATGCACGACATGCAGGCCCTGACCGCGCTGAGCCACGAGTGTGGCGCGCTGGCCATCTGGGACTTGGCGCATTCCGCCGGGGCGGTGCCGGTTGATTTGAACCAGGCGGGCGCCGACTACGCCATCGGTTGCACTTACAAATACCTCAATGGCGGCCCGGGTTCGCAGGCGTTTGTCTGGGTCTCGCCGCCGTTGTGCGATCTGGTGCCGCAGCCCTTGTCGGGCTGGTTCGGCCATTCGCGGCAGTTTGCCATGGAGTCTCGCTACGAGCCGAGCAGCGGTATCGCCCGCTACCTGTGCGGCACCCAGCCCATCACGTCATTGGCGATGGTGGAGTGTGGGCTGGATGTTTTCGCCCAGACCGACATGGCCAGCCTGCGCCGCAAATCCCTGGCACTGACCGACCTGTTTATTGAACTCGTCGAGCAGCGCTGCGCTGCTCATGAACTGACCCTGGTCACGCCACGCGAACACGCCAAGCGTGGCAGCCATGTCAGCTTCGAGCATCCCGAGGGTTATGCCGTGATCCAGGCCCTGATTGACCGCGGTGTGATCGGTGACTACCGCGAGCCGCGGATCATGCGCTTCGGCTTTACGCCGCTGTACACGACGTTCACCGAGGTCTGGGATGCCGTGCAGATCCTCGGTGAAATCCTCGACCGGAAAACCTGGGCGCAGGCGCAATTCCAAGTCCGCCACAGCGTCACCTGAGTTAACCGATGTCCGCGTCTTGCTGCCGGGTTTTCCTGGCGGCAGGGCTTCGGGTGCCGTCAATCAAGAGTTCTGTGCAAACACAATAATAAGGAGCACGCAGAATGAAGTTGTCCCCTTGGCACGCCTTGCCGCTCGCCATCACCAGTTGCCTCGGTCAAATGGCTTACGCCGCAAACGACAATGGATTCGTCGAAGACAGCAGCCTGATCCTGACCAACCGCAATTTCTATTTCTACCGCAACAACCTCAACAACCCGGGGGGCCAGAACTATCGGGACGAATGGGCCCACGGGATCATGCTCGATTACCGGTCCGGGTATACCCAGGGCACGGTGGGTTTCGGCGTCGATGCCTATGCGCAGTTGGGCCTCAAGCTCGACAGCGGCAAGGGACGCACCGGCACCGGTTTGTTGCCGGTCGGTTCCGACGGTCGCCCCGAGGATGAGTATTCCGAAGCGGGTGGTGCGCTCAAGGCGCGGATCTCCAACACCGAACTCAAATACGGCAACCTGACCCCGCTCAACCCGGTGTTCGGCACGGGCAATGCGCGCCTGTTTACCAGCATGGCCACCGGCTTTCAGCTGACCAGCAATGAACTCAAGGCGCTGCAAGTGGACATCGGCCACTTCACAGCCGGCAACGACAGTAACTCCACCAACGCCAATGGTGCTCTCAAAGCGCTGTATGCCGGGGTGGAAACCCGCAGCGTCGATTACCTGGGCGGCAGCTATGCAGTGAGCGATCAACTGAGCGTCAGCCTGTATGGTTCGCAGTTCACCGACATCTGGCGGCAGTATTACGCCAACACCAACTACACCTTTGCCTTGAGCGAATGGCAGTCGCTGAACCTGGATTTCAATATTTACCGTACCAACGACGATGGCCAGAGCCTGGCCGGCAAGATCGATAACACGACCTGGTCGTTGGCCACAGCGTACAAGTTTGGCGCCCATCGTCTGACTCTGGCGTATCAACGCGTCGATGGCGATGAGCCGTTCGATTACCTGGGGTTCGATCAACAACCGGGGACTTCGATTTTCCTCGCCAACTCGATCCAGGTCCTCGATTTCAACGCCCCCAACGAACGCTCCTGGCAACTTCGCTACGACCTGGACATGGCGCCATTCGGCGTGCCGGGCCTGAGCTTCATGTCGCGTTACGTCAGCGGTGACCATATCGACGACAGCCACTACGATGGCGGCCCCAATGGCGCTTACGGGCGTTACGGCGATGACGGCAAGCGCTGGGAACGCGATCTCGAAGCGCGCTACGTCGTGCAGTCGGGCAAGGCCAGGGATCTGTCGGTGCGGGTACGTCAGGCCAGTGTGCGTTCGACCGCTCAAGTGGCGCGCGCCGACACCACGGACAACAACGAAGTCCGCGTCATCATCGAGTATCCACTGAGTATTTTCTGATCCGTGTCCTGCTGTGCGTGGCTGATCCCCACGAGACCATCCAACCACGTGCTCTCTTCAAGACAGACAATATTCAGAGGACAGACAAATGACCGATAACTCCGGTTTTGAAACGATATCCAACCGTGAACAAGGCTTGCGGCGTCAACTGACGTCGGGGCAGATGAGCATGATCGCCATTGGCGGTGCGATTGGCACCGGGCTGTTCATGGGTAGCGCCTACGCCATCGGCTATGCCGGGCCGAGCGTGCTGCTCAGCTACGCCATCGGCGCGATCATCACCCTGCTGTTGATGGGCTGCCTGGCGGAAATGACCGTGGCCCATTCGACCTCGGGTTCATTCGGTGCCTATGCCGAATTCTATGTCAGCCCGCTGGCCGGGTTCCTGGTGCGCTATGCCTACTGGGCGGCGATCGTGCTGGCGGTCGGTACGGAAGTGACGGCGGTCGCGATGTACATGAAGTACTGGTTCACCAACGTGCCGGAATGGATCTGGATCGTCTCGTTCTCCAGTGTACTGATCGTGCTCAACGCCATCAGCGTGAAGACCTTCGGCACCTTCGAGTACTGGTTCTCGACCATCAAGATCGGTGCGATTATCGGCTTCATCATTCTGGCGGTGTATGTGGTGTTTGGCTCCGGCAACCCGGAATACGGCGTGCATAACTACACCTCCCATGGCGGTTTTTTCCCCAACGGTTTGCAAGGCATGTGGGTCGCTGTGATCGTGTCGATCTTCAGTTACCTGAGCGTCGAGATGATCGCGGTGGCGGCCGGTGAGGCGAAGGATCCGGAGCAAGCGGTGAAGAAAGCCTTTCGCGCGACCATCGTGCGCCTGGTGGTGTTCTACCTGCTGACCCTCGCGCTGATGCTGGCGATTGTGCCGTGGGTCCAGGCCGGTAAAGCCCAGAGCCCGTTCGTCACGGTCATGCAGTCGATCGGGATTCCCGGCGCGACCGGTGTGATGAATTTCGTGATTCTTATTGCGGCGTTGTCGGCGATGAACAGTCAGTTGTACATCACCACGCGCATGATGTTCAGCCTGTCCCGTGGTGGTTATGCGCCGAAGTCCATGGGGGTGTTGAGCAAGAGCGGGATTCCGCTGAACGCATTGCTGCTGTCGAGCTCGGGCATCGCCCTGGCGACCTTGCTCAATATCCTGTATCCGGAAAGTTCGTTCACCTTGATGATGGCGATCTCGATGTTTGGCGCCATCTTCACCTGGTTCATGATCTTCCTGACGCACTACTGCTTCCGTCGTTATCACCAGCGCAACGGCGAACGCAAACTGTCGTTCCGCATGCGGCTGTTCCCCTACTCGACCCTGTTGGGGCTGGTGTTGATGGGCGCGGTGATGATCACCACCTACTTCACCGACGCCTTCAAGATGACCTTGGTCTTCGGTGTGCCTTTCCTGGTGGTACTCACGGTGATCTACGGCATCTTTTTCAGAAAACCCAAGACTGCCGAAGCCTTGCGCCCGTTGCCCAAGGTCTAGTCTGCAAGCAACTCGGCGGGGCGGCAGTCTTCAAAGGCTGTCGCCCTGCAATGCCTCGAACAAGGCTCTGGCATAACCGGGCAGGTTGTCGAATGAGCGGGCACAGAGCAGCAGTTTGCGCTGCGCCCAGTCTTCCTCTAGCGCGACACTTTTCAACGGCTCATCGAGCGACCCACGCTGGATCGCCGCCAGCGGCACAATCGCTAATCCGGCGCCGTGGGCGACCATGCGCATCAAACCGTCGAAGCCGTCGGCGCGAATGCGGATCTGCATTCGCGAGCCGATGTGCAGCGCCTGTTCCTCCAGGTACACGGCGAGGGCGCTGTTGGCGTTCAGGCCGACGTAATCGTGACGCAGCGTGTCGCTGAAACTCACCGAGGCCCCCTGTGCCAAAGGATGTTCGCGGGGCATGATCAGCACCAGCGGATCATCGCGAAACGGTCGGGTTTGGAGGTCGTGGGTGTCGATGGCGTCGGAGACGATACCGAGGTCCGCCGCGCCCTGGCGCAAGGCGTGGGTGATGCGGGCGCTGGGCAGTTCCTGCAGGTCGATGTCGAGGTTGGGGTGGCTGTGCAGGAAGTCCGCGAGCAACTCCGGCAGGTACTCGGTGATTGCCGTGGTATTGCACAGCAGCCGCACCTGGCCCTTGACGCCCTTGGCGTATTCGGCCAGTTCCTGTTGCAGGCGTTCGGCCTGTTGCAGCAGAACCCGGGCGTGCCGGGCGAGGGCATCGCCGGCCGGTGTCGGGCTGACCCCGCGACGGTTGCGCTGAAGAAACTCGACGCCCAGTGATGCCTCCATGGCGCGAATTCGTGCGCTGGCCGCCGCGAGTGACAGATGACTGCGTGCGGCGCCGGCGGTGATGTTGCCGGTGTCGAGGATGTTCAGGTACAGGCGCAGGTCGGTCAGGTCGAAGTGCATTACAGCAACCTCTGGATGTGTGTCGTCTGGGAGGGTGTCATCGCGAGCAGGCTCGCTCCTACAGTGGTTATGTGTTGTTCACAAATCCCTTGTAGGAGCGAGCCTGCTCGCGATGGCGTCAGATGCCGCACCCGGTTATTCAGACTCTTGTCTTGCAAGAGGCAACCTCAGTATATGGCAGATTTTCAATCAACCCCTGCGGGCCCACCATAGCCCCATGAACACACTCTCGGCGTTTTACCAGAATCTCGGATTGGCCCTGTCACTGTTGGTCATCTGCACCTTTGTGCTGGCCGGCATGATCAAGGGCGTGATCGGCCTCGGCCTGCCAACGGTTGCCATGGGACTGCTGGGTCTGGCTATGGCACCGTCGCAGGCAGCCGCGCTATTGATCATTCCGGCAACGCTCACCAACGTCTGGCAACTGGCATTCGGCGGGCATTTGTCCGGGTTGGTCAAACGACTGTGGCCGATGTTACTGACGATTTTCATCGGCACCGGGGCGGGCACGCTGTGGATCGGCATGAGTGGTGGCCATTGGGTTGTGCGAGGGTTGGGCGCTGCGTTGTTGCTGTATGCACTGAGCGGATTGTGCCTGCCGACCTTGCGCGTAGGACCCCACCGTGAACGCTGGCTCGGTCCACTGTGCGGCCTGCTGACCGGCGTCATCACTTCGGCCACCGGCGTGTTCGTGATTCCGGCGGTGCCCTATCTGCAAGCGCTGGGTTTGAGCCGGGACGAACTGGTGCAGGCGCTGGGCCTGTCGTTCACCGTCTCGACCCTGGCCCTGGCCGGTGGCTTGTTATGGCGCGGTGCGCTCGGCGGGGGCGAGTTGAGCGCGTCGCTGCTGGCGCTGATCCCGGCCATGCTCGGCATGTGGCTGGGGCAATCGCTGCGCCAGCGGATCAGCGCCCTGTGGTTCAAGCGTGTGTTTTTCGTTGGCCTGGGTGTGCTCGGCGGCCATTTGCTGATCAGCGGCTAGCGGACGACGGGCTGATCATGTCGATGGCGCGGATGTCGAAGTCCCGTTCCAGATACTCATCGCGCTGCTCAAGGAACTGCTTCATGTGCGGCAGGTTCGAGTGCACGTCCAGATGGGCCTGGGACTGCCAGATCTCATAGAAAATGAACAGGGTCGGGTCCTGTTTGTCGCGCAGCATGTGGTATTCGATGCAGCCGGGTTCGGCGCGGCTTGCTTCCACGTAGCCGCTGAAAAACGCTTCGAAGGCGTCGGATTTTTCCGGACGGGTCTTGGCGTGCAGAATGAAGCCCTGGATTTCACTCATCTACATCTCTCCTCAGGTCAGAATGGACGCCAGTCTAAGGCAACAATCGACTGTTGATTCGTGCTTGTGGGTCAAATGAATTTTGCCAAAACGACGCTTATTCCGCGCGAGGCCGATCGGTACTCTGCCGCCATCGATTCCCGACCCTTCCCGAGACCTTCCATGAAAAAAGTCCTGTTGCTCAACGGCGGCAAACAATTTGCGCACTCCGACGGCCGCTACAACACCACCCTGCATGAAGCCGCGTTGAGCGTGCTGGATCGCGGTGGTGTGGATATCAAAACCACCTTCATCGACGAGGGCTACGACGTCGCCGAAGAAGTGGCCAAGTTTCTCTGGGCCGACGTGATCATTTACCAGATGCCCGGCTGGTGGATGGGCGCGCCGTGGACCGTGAAGAAGTACATCGATGAAGTCTTCACCGAAGGTCATGGCAGCCTCTACGCCAGCGACGGCCGCACCCGTTCCGACGCGTCGCAGAAGTACGGCAGCGGCGGCCTGATCCACGGCAAGCAGTACATGTTGTCGCTGACCTGGAACGCCCCGCAGCAAGCCTTCGACGACCCGACCGATTTCTTCGAAGCCAAAGGTGTGGACGCGGTGTACTTCCCGTTCCACAAGGCCAACGAGTTCCTTGGCATGACCGGTTTGCCGACCTTCCTGTGCGTAGACGTGATGAAGCGCCCGAACATCGAAGGCGATGTGGCGCGTTATGAGCAGCATTTGACTGAGGTGTTTGGCCTCAAGGCATGACGCTCGGCTACTATCGATACCTGAAGCCAGAACCTGTAGGAGCCGGCTTGCCGGCGATGGCGCTCATGAGGACGCAATCGCCGGCAAGCCGGGCTCCTACGAAAAGCGATTTAAGCGTTGTGCTGAATTATCGATAAGGGACACACGTGAAAGCCAGATCCGATGAATTGCAGATATTCGTCTGCGTAATTGAATGCGGGTCGATTTCTGCGGCGGCCGAGCAGGTCGGGCAAACGCCTTCGGCGGTCAGCCGTACGCTGTCGCGGCTGGAGGCCAAGCTCGACACCACCTTGATCAATCGCACCACGCGACGCATGGACCTGACGGAGGAGGGCAAGTACTTCTTCGAGCACGCCAAGCGCATTCTCGATCAGATGGACGAGCTCGAAGAGCGCCTGTCCTCGCGCCAGCAAACACCGTCCGGGCGCCTGCGGATCAACGCCGCATCACCCTTCATGCTGCACGCCATCGTGCCCTACATCGATGAATTCCGCAGGCTCTACCCGGACATCCAACTCGAACTCAACAGCAATGACTTGATCATCGACCTGCTGGAGCAGAGCACTGACATCGCCATTCGCATCGGCACCCTGACCGACTCGACACTGCATGCCCGCTCCCTCGGTTGCAGCCCGCTGCACATCGTCGCCAGCCCGGCCTACCTGGAAAAGCACGGCACACCGCAGGCCGTGGCTGACCTGGCCAACCATACGCTACTGGGGTTCACCCAGAACGAAGGCCTCAACCAATGGCCGCTGCGTTATGTGCATGGTGATCGCTGGCCGATCCAGGCGTCGATCAGCGCCTCCAGCGGCGAGACCATCCGCCATCTGGCACTGGACGGCCAGGGCATCGCCAGCCTGTCGCATTTCATGACCATCGAAGACATTCGTGCCGGACGCTTGAAAGTGTTGCTGGCCGAATTCAACAGCGGCTACCGCCAGCCGATCAATGCGGTGTACTACCGCAACTCGCAGCTGGCCTTGCGGATTCAATGTTTCCTGGACTTTATCCAGGGCAAGTTGGCGGATTATGCGAGCGCGGATTTCAAAGGCTGATTCGTGACCCCTGCGCAAGAGTGAATTGGTCCAGCAGGGATTTTTCGTCAGTCATCGCTACCGGATACTCCTTGCATCACTTATCCATGCAGGGAGTTTCTCCATGAACGTATTCGTTACCGGCGCTGCCGGATTTATCGGCGGTTCCATCGCCACGGGCCTGGTCCAGGCCGGCCACGCTGTCACCGGTCTGGTGCGCAGCGCCGAACAGGCCGATGAGCTGCGTGCACTGGGCATTTCTCCGGTGGTGGGCAGTCTGGACGACCGCGACCTGTTGACCGATCAGGCGCTCGCTGCCGATGCAGTGATCAACGCGGCCAGCAGCGATCATCGTGGCGCGGTGGAAGCCTTGCTTGATGCCTTGCGCGGCTCTGGCAAGGTGTTCCTGCACACCAGCGGTTCGAGCATTGTCGGTGATGCCTCGGGCGGCCAATCCAGCGATGTCATCTACTTCGAAGACAACCTGCCGGAACCGACCGTCGACAAGGCGGCGCGCGTGGCCATCGATAACCTGATCCTGGCGGCGGCCATGGAGGGGGTGAACTCGGCAGTGATCTGCAACACCTTGATCTACGGCCACAGCCTGGGCGTCCATCGCGACAGCGTGCAGCTGCCGCGCCTGCTCAAACAGGCGCGCAAAAGCGGCGTGGTGCGCCATGTCGGCACGGGCCGCAACATCTGGTCCAACGTGCACATCGAGGACGTGGTTGCGCTGTACCTGCTGGCACTGAATCAAAATGTACCCGGCACGTTCTACTTTGTTGAAAGCGGTGAAGCGTCGTTCATCGACATGACCACGGCGATGGCCCACGCGCTGAACCTGGGCGAGCCACAGGACTGGCCGCTCAAGGAGGCCGAAGCCGAGTGGGGCTATGAAATGGCCAACTATGGTCTGGGTTCCAACAGTCGGGTTCGCGGCAAGCATGCGCGGGAACTGTTGGGTTGGGTGCCGAAGCGCACTTCGGTGGTTGAGTGGATTCGCGACGAAATGGTTTGAGTTCGCTTTAGACCGCGTCATCGTTCATCGCGAGCAGGCTCGCTCCCACAAGGGTTTTGCGTCGTACACAAATTTTGTGACCGGTGTAGATCAATTGTGGGAGCGAGCCTGCTCGCGAAGCTTTTTCAGCAACCCATTAACTGGCCGCGCTGCCCTCGATTCCGTAACATCCGCACACTCTTTTTCGTCTCTCCCTGTGTGCGGTCCCCCCCATGAAAGCAAAACGTCTACGCGCCGATGTCCTGGCCGGGCTTACCACGTCCTTCGCCCTGTTGCCCGAGTGCATCGCTTTCGCCTTGGTGGCCCACCTCAATCCGCTGATGGGGCTCTATGGCGCGTTCATCATCTGCACCCTGACGGCGCTGTTCGGCGGGCGACCGGGCATGGTGTCCGGCGCGGCCGGCTCGATGGCCGTGGTGATCGTCGCGCTGGTGGTGCAACACGGCGTGCAGTACTTGCTGGCCACGGTGTTGCTGGGCGGGCTGATCATGATGGCGTTCGGGCTGCTCAAGCTCGGCAAGCTGGTGCGCATGGTGCCGCATCCGGTGATGCTCGGCTTCGTCAACGGCCTGGCGATCATCATTGCCCTGGCGCAACTGGAGCACTTCAAGGACGGTGAGGCCTGGCTCAGCGGCACGCCGCTGTACATGATGCTTGGCCTGGTCGCGGTGACCATGGCCGTTGTCTACGTATTGCCGCGCCTGACCCGCACCGTGCCGCCGGCGCTGGTGGCGATTCTCGGCGTGGGCCTGGCGGTGTATCTGCTTGGCTTGCCAACCCGCACCCTGGGCGACATGGCGCACATTGCCGGTGGCCTGCCGACGCTGGCGCTGCCGGACATCGCGTGGAATCTGGACACCCTGCGCATCATCGCGCCCTACGCGATCCTGATGGCGCTGGTCGGGTTGCTGGAAACCCTGTTGACCCTCAACCTCACCGACGAAATCACCGAGAGCCGTGGCTACCCGGATCGCGAGTGCGTAGCGCTGGGGGCGGCGAATGTGCTGTCCGGTGCGTTCGGCGGCATGGGCGGTTGCGCCATGATCGGCCAGACCGTGATCAACCTCAGTTCCGGCGGCCGCGGACGCTTGTCCGGGGTGGTGGCCGGGGTGTCGATCCTGCTGTTCATCCTGTTTCTGTCGCCGCTGATCGAGCGCATTCCATTGGCCGCGCTGGTCGGGGTGATGTTCGTGGTGTCGCAACAGACCTTCGCCTGGGCCTCGTTGCGGGTGCTGAACAAGGTGCCGCTCAACGACGTGCTGGTGATCATCGCGGTAACGGTGATTACCGTGTTCACCGACCTGGCCACCGCGGTGCTCTGCGGCATCATCATCGCGGCGCTGAACTTTGCCTGGCAACAGGCCCGCCAGCTGTATGCCGACAGTCATCTGGAGAACGACGGCAGCAAGCTGTACCGGGTGCATGGCACGCTGTTCTTCGCCTCGACCACACCCTTTCTCAATCAGTTCGATCCGGCCAACGACCCGGCGCAAGTGACCCTGGATTGCCAGCACCTGAGCTTCGTCGACTACTCGGCCATCGCCGCGCTGGGTACCTTGCGCGAGCGCTACGCCAAGGCCGGCAAGCACTTGCGGGTGCTGCACTTGTCCGAGCGCTGCAAGAAATTGCTCAAGCGTGCCCGGATGCAGCACGACTGAGGCCAGTCATTCGATCTTTCCCACGCTGAGCGGGGAAAGATCGGACTGTCGGCTATGAAAATTCATACAGCCGACTTTCATAATTCGCGACACGCCATGCCTCTGCGCGACACCCCTTACCTCTGCACGAAAATTACTTTCACCTCGTTTGAAAATCACCTGCCGAAATGTTTTAAGAGTTTCACAAATATTTCGACGTGACCCTCTCGAGGAGTACCGCATGACCCCGTCCTTCGGCTATTGGCTGCTGGTGTATGCCGCCGTTGCCATCATCGCGCTGATCGTTCTGATCGCCCGTTACCGGCTCAATCCGTTCATTGTCATCACTCTGATTTCCCTTGGCCTGGCGCTGGTTGCCGGGATGCCTCCGTCCGGTGTGGTGGGGGCATACGAGGCCGGTGTCGGCAAAACCCTGGGGCACATCGCACTGGTGGTGGCGCTGGGGACCATGCTCGGCAAGATGATGGCCGAGTCCGGTGGTGCCGAGCAGATGGCCCGCACGCTGATCAACCGCTTTGGCGAGAAGAACGCGCATTGGGCGATGGTGTGCATCGCGTTTCTGGTGGGGCTGCCGCTGTTCTTCGAAGTCGGTTTCGTCTTGCTGGTGCCGATTGCCTTTACCGTAGCGCGGCGCGTGGGCGTGTCGATCCTGATGGTCGGCTTGCCGATGGTCGCCGGGCTCTCGGTGGTGCATGCGCTGGTGCCGCCACACCCGGCGGCGATGCTGGCGGTGCAGGTGTATCAGGCGTCGGTGGGGCAGACGTTGATGTACGCGATCCTGATCGGCATTCCGAGCGCGATCATCGCCGGTCCCCTGTACGCCAAGTTCATCGTGCCGCGCATTCAATTGCCGGCGGAAAACCCGCTGGAGCGCCAGTTCCTCGAGCGTGAACCGCGCGACAGCCTGCCGGGTTTCGGCATCACCATGGCGACCATCCTGTTGCCGGTGGTGTTGATGCTGATCGGCGGCTGGGCCAATCTGATTTCCACGCCGGGCAGTGGTTTCAACCAGTTCCTGCTGTTCATCGGCAACTCGGTGATCGCGCTGTTGCTGGCCACCTTGCTGAGCTTCTGGACCCTCGGCCTGGCCCAGGGCTTCAACCGCGAATCGATCCTCAAGTTCACCAACGAATGCCTGGCGCCGACCGCGAGCATCACCCTGCTGGTGGGCGCCGGTGGTGGCCTGAACCGGATTCTGGTGGACGCCGGCGTCACCGATCAAATTGTCGGCCTGGCCCACGAATTTCATCTGTCGCCGCTGTTGATGGGCTGGCTGTTTGCTGCGCTGATGCGCATCGCCACCGGTTCTGCCACTGTGGCCATGACGACGGCTTCAGGCGTGGTCGCACCGGTGGCCATTGGTCTGGGTTATCCCCATCCGGAGCTGCTGGTGCTGGCGACGGGCGCCGGGTCGGTTATCTTTTCCCACGTTAACGACGGCGGTTTCTGGTTGATCAAGGAATACTTCAACATGACCGTTGCCCAAACCTTCAAGACCTGGACCGTGCTCGAGACGTTGATCTCGGTCATTGCCTTCGGACTGACCGTTGGCCTTTCCTACCTGATTTAGCCGGAGCCACTTGCATGGACATCCTCTACCAGATCCGCGCCCGCCAGGATTCCTTCAGCGCCGGTGAAGGACGCATCGCCCGCCTGATGCTCGACGACGTAGGCTTCGCCGCCTCCGCCAGCCTCGATGAGCTGGCGCTGCGGGCAGAGGTCAGCAGCGCCACGCTGTCGCGTTTCGCCCGTACGGTCGGCTGCAAGGATCTGCGTGATTTGCGTTTGCAGCTGGCCCAGGCCAGCGGTGTCGGCAGCCGGTTTCTCGACCCGGCGGGCACCCCGGAGCAGTCGGCGTTCTACGGGCAAATCGTCGGTGACATCGAATCGACCTTGCGCCAGCACCTGGCGGCATTCGATGAGTCGCGTTTCGCCGATGCGGTAAAACTGCTGGGCAAGGCGCGGATGATCCACGCCTTCGGCATGGGCGGCTGCTCGACCCTGTGCAGCGATGAACTGCAAGTGCGCCTGGTGCGCCTCGGCTATCCGATCACGGCGTGCCACGATGCGGTGATGATGCGCGTCACCGCCGCCAGCCTCAGTGCCGAACAGGTGGTGATTGTCTGCTCGCTGACCGGGATCACCCCGGAACTGATTGAAACGGTGGAGCTGGCGCGCAACTACGGCGCGCGCATCCTGGCCATCACTCGCGGCGATTCGCCGCTGGCGCAACTGGCCGACATCGTCCTGCCGCTGCAAAGCGCCGAAACCTCGTTCATCTACAAACCCACGGCGGCGCGCTACGGCATGCTGTTGGCCATCGATGTGCTCGCCACCGAGCTGGCCCTGGCCAACCCTGAAGACAATCAAGAACGTCTGCGGCGGATCAAACTCGCCCTCGACGAATACCGCGGCGGCGACGATCACTTGCCGCTGGGAGACTGACATGCAGTACGACACGCTGATTCGCAACGCCCTGATCATCGACGGCAGCAACAGCCCCGGTTACCCCGCCGATGTGGCGATTCGGAACGGACGCATCGAGCGTATCGGCGACCTGCGCGATGCCCGTGCCAACGAAGAAATCGACGCACAGGGCCATGTGCTGGCGCCGGGTTTCATCGACGTGCACACCCATGACGACACCGTGGTCATTCGCCAACCACAGATGCTGCCCAAGCTCAGCCAGGGCGTGACCACGGTGATCGTTGGCAACTGCGGGATCAGTGCCTCACCGGTGAGTTTGCGCGGCGATCCACCGGACCCGATGAATCTGCTCGGCACGGCCGCTGCATTCGTTTATCCGACCTTCCGCGACTATCGGGCGGCGGTCGAAGCGGCGAACACCACGCTGAACGTCGCCGCTTTGGTGGGTCATACCGCATTGCGCAGCAACCACCTCGACGATCTGTTCCGCACCGCCACAACCGATGAAATTGCCGCGATGCGCGAGCAACTGCGCGAGAGCCTTGAGGCCGGTGCGCTGGGCCTGTCCACCGGCCTTGCCTATGCCAGCGCCTTCTCGGCATCGACCGATGAAGTGATGCAACTGACCGAAGAGTTGACCGCGTTCGGCGCGGTTTACACCACCCATTTGCGCAGTGAATTCGAACCGGTGCTGGAGGCCATGGACGAGGCGTTCCGGATCGGTCGCCATGCGCAGAGCCCGGTGATCATTTCCCACCTCAAATGTGCCGGTGCCGGTAACTGGGGGCGTAGTCCGCAGTTGCTGGCGTCCCTGGAAGACGCAGCGAAATCGCACCCCGTGGGCTGCGATTGCTATCCCTATGCCGCGAGTTCATCGACCCTGGACCTCAAGCAGGTGACCGATGCCCACCGCATCACCATCACCTGGTCGACGCCGCACCCGGAGATGGGCGGCCGCGACCTAATGGACATCGCCGCCGAATGGAACCTGTCGTTGCTCGATGCCGCCCGCCAACTGCAACCGGCCGGTGCGGTGTACTACGGCATGGATGAGGCGGATGTGCGCCGGATCCTCGCGCATCCGCTGTCGATGGTCGGCTCCGACGGCTTGCCGGAAGACCCGTTCCCACACCCACGCCTGTGGGGCGCATTCCCCAGGGTGCTCGGACATTTCAGCCGTGACGTAGGACTGTTCCCGCTGCACACCGCCGTGCACAAAATGACCGGGTTGTCGGCGGCACGCTTCGGTTTGAAGGAGCGCGGTGAAATCCGCGAAGGCCATTGGGCGGACCTGGTGTTGTTCGACCCAGCGACCATCCGTGATGTGGCTGATTTCAACGATCCGCAGCGGGCGGCACAAGGCATCGAGGGCGTATGGGTCAACGGTGTGTTGAGTTACCGCGATGGCCAGGCCAACGGGCGCAGGGAAGGGCGGTTTTTGGCGCGGCAAGGGGATTTGCGTGACGGG
This sequence comes from Pseudomonas laurylsulfatiphila, assembly GCF_002934665.1. Lineage (GTDB taxonomy): Bacteria > Pseudomonadota > Gammaproteobacteria > Pseudomonadales > Pseudomonadaceae > Aquipseudomonas > Aquipseudomonas laurylsulfatiphila. Next base: position 39,065 of record NZ_NIRS01000007.1, read on the forward strand.
TTTCATTGATTGAGGCGGGGCGAAAAGATCGCAGCCTGCGGCAGCTCCTACATGGATTGCATTTCCCTGTAGGAGCTGCCGAAGGCTGCGATCTTTTGATCTGTATCACATAGTGGCAATGTGCAATTAAAGAATCCCCCCGCCAAGCCGAATTGCTGACATCAAGCCCGGCTAAACTCCGGGCTTTCATTGTCTGGGAGCAATCCGATGAGCTTCGGCAAAACCACTCCGGTCCTGCGTATTTTCGACGAAGCCAAGGCCGTGGAGTTCTACGTCGACTTCCTCGGTTTCAAGATCGACTGGCAACATCGACTTGAAGCGGATTTCCCGCTGTACCTGCAAATCTCCCGTGGCGATTGTGTGCTGCACTTGTCCGAACACCATGGCGACAGCACGCCGGGTTCTGCCCTGCGGATCGAGACGGATGAGCTGGAGCAATTTCAACAGCAACTGTTGGCCAGGGAATACAGGTTTTCCCATCCACAGATTCAGGCCATGCCCTGGGGCAGCCAGGACATGACCATCGCCGACCCGTTCGGCAATCGGTTGGTGTTCACCAACGCGATCAGTCTCTGAGCCTACAACCCCTGAGCCTTCAGCCTTCGTTCGGCACCCGGTGGGTTTGGCGAAACTCGCCGGGCGGTATCCCGCGCCGGCTTTTGAACGTGCGGTGAAACGAGCGGGGTTCGGTGAAGCCCAGGTATTGGGCGATGTCCTGAATCGGCAGGGTGCTGTTGAGCAGGTAATGCTCGGCCAGTTCCTGGCGCAGGTCGTCGAGTATCTGTTGGTACGACGTACCGGCCTGATGCAGCTGGCGTTGCAGCGTGCGCACGGACACGGCGAGATGCTCGGCCACCTGCTCCTTGCGTGGCAGGCCCTCCTTGAGCAGTTGGCGCAGGATGCTTTTGACCCGCTGTTCCAGCGACGCGTCCTCCAGTGTGGCCATCAACCCCTGGGCATGTTCTTCCAGGGTGCGCAGCAATTGCGCATCGGCCTGGCGCAAGGGCAACTGCAAATACGGTAACGGCACAATCAGCGCCGAATAAGGCTGGTCGAACAGTACCGGGCAGTCGAAGAACTGCTCGTACTCTGCCAACGTCGTGTCGGCCGGGCAGGCATGTTCCAGCCAGACGGCGGCCGGCGACAGTTGCGTGTCGGCGATCCAGCGCGCGTATTGCAGCCAGGAGCCGAGCACGTTTTCCACCAGGTGCCGGCGAATTCGCGGGCGTTGATGACGGCAGGTCCAGATCAGGTGCACGTCGCTGCCTTGCACCTCGGCGCGGCTGACGCCCATGTCTCCCACCAGTTTCTCGAACGGCATGATGCGGCTCATCGCATCGCCCAGTGTCGCGCAGTTCATGGTGATGTAACCCAGCACGCTCCAGGAGTTGGGCAACACAAAGCGCGCGGCGTTGAGACCGAACAACGGATCGCCCGAGTGTTCGCAGAAATAATCGAGCAGCCGTTCATGGGCTTCACCGGGCAACCGCAGGCTGTTGTCGCTCAACTGCTGCGCCTGCAACCCGGCAGCCGTCAACGCAGGCTCGATGGCCATGCCCAGTTGCTCGGCATGACGCAGGTATTTGAGCAGCGGCGGAACGGAAGTGAAGCCCAGGGATTGCATGATCGTATTCCTTTGATCAAGGCCCGCGTGCGCGGATGAATGCCCTGAAAGGTAATTTGAAACCACGGCTAAAGTAAATGGCTGACGCCTGCGCGACGTTTGACTCAATTGGCTACTCGAACTGGCCCGATGCGACCGTGACACTTTCCGGCGGCTGACTAGTATGGGGGCCTGAAATATCACTGATAAGAACCGCAAAAGGACACACGCATGCGACGCTGGAACGGCTGGGGAGATGCAACCACGGTGGTCGAACTGCCGGCCCAGGGCGCGAGTTTTCTCGCCCGGCGGGTAGGTGACGGTCGAGCGCTGCCCGACGCGACGCTTGAGACGGCATTGGCCCGCGTGCCCCCGTCGCGGTTGCAGCAGCACTTCCTGTACAGCGTGGATGCCCATGATCGTTTGCTGCATGCTCGCGGCCAGAGCCTGCCGGACTGGCTGGCGTTGCGTGAGGGCGAGCTGGGCAATTATCCCGACGCCGTGGCCTATCCCACGAGCGCTGAACAGATCCGCCGTTTACTGCTGCTCGCCCATGAACAGGACCTGTGCCTGATTCCCTATGGCGGCGGCACTTCGGTGGCCGGTCACATCAACCCGCCGAGTTCCGCGCGGCCGGTGGTGACGGTTTCCCTGGCCCGCATGAGTCGCTTGCTGGACCTCGACGAAGAGAGCCTGCTGGCCACCTTCGGCCCCGGCACCAGTGGCCCGCAGGTGGAAAGTCAGTTGCGCGCCCGTGGTTACACCCTGGGGCATTTCCCGCAGTCGTGGGAGCTGTCGACCCTGGGCGGTTGGGTCGCCAGCCGCTCCAGTGGCCAGCAGTCATTGCGTTATGGGCGGATCGAGCAATTGTTCGCCGGCGGGACCCTGGAAACCTTTGCCGGGCCTTTGGAAATACCCTCCTTTCCGGCCTCGGCGGCCGGCCCCGATCTGCGCGAAGTGGTGTTGGGCTGTGAGGGGCGCTTCGGGATCATTTCCGAGGTCAAGGTACGGATCAGCGCACTGCCCGCCGATGAACGTTTCTATGGGGTGTTCCTGCCCGATTGGCCCAAGGCGCTGCAAGCCATCCGCCAGTTGGCCCAGGCGCTGGTGCCGCTGTCGATGCTGCGCCTGTCCAACGCGGTGGAAACCGAAACCCAGTTGGCGCTGGCCGGTCATCCGCAGCAGATCGCCTGGCTGGAAAAGTACCTGGCCCTGCGCGGCGCCGGTGAGGGCAAATGCCTGCTGACGTTCGGCGTGACCGGCAACCGTCGGCAAAATGCGCTGTCCCTGCGTCAGGCCCGGCAGCACCTCAAGGCGTTCGGCGGGGTGTTTACCGGCACCTTGCTCGGCAAGAAGTGGGCGCAGAACCGCTTCCGCTTTCCCTACCTGCGCGAGAACCTGTGGAACGCCGGTTACGTGGTCGACACCCTGGAGACGGCCACCGACTGGAGCAACGTCGATAACCTGCTCACTCTCATCGAAAGCAGCTTGCGTGACGCCTTGGCGGCGCAGGGCGAACGGGTCCACGTGTTCACCCACCTGTCCCACGTCTACGGCGAAGGATCGAGCATCTACACCACCTATGTGTTTCGCCCGGCGGCGGATTACCCCGCCACCCTGGCGCGCTGGCAGGCACTCAAGCAGGCGGCCAGCCAGACCATCGTCGACAACCACGGCACCATCAGTCACCAGCATGGCGTGGGCAAGGACCACGCGCCGTACCTGCTGCGCGAGAAGGGCGCGCTGGCGATGGACACCCTGCAGGCATTGAGTCGGCACTTCGATCCGGCCGGGCGACTGAACCCTGGCACGCTGTTGCAGGAGTGACGGCCATGAGCCTGGACTGGAACGCGGCGTGGCGTCAGCAGGTGCTGCCGACGCTGGCGGCTGAAACCTGGGACCTGATCGTCATCGGCGGCGGCATCAGCGGCGCCGGCATCCTGCGCGAAGCTGCGCGTCGAGGGTGGCGTTGCCTGCTGCTGGAGCAGCGCGATTTCGCCTGGGGCACCTCCAGCCGCTCTTCGAAAATGGTCCATGGCGGCTTGCGTTACATCGCCAAGGGCCAGTGGCGCCTGACCCGCGATTCGGTGCGGGAACGCCAGAGGCTGCTGGACGAAGCGCCGGGGCTGGTCGAGCCGATGAGTTTCATGATGCCGCATTACCGTGGCGGTTTTCCCGGACCGCGGGTGCTGGGTGGATTGCTGTCCATCTATGACGCGTTGGCCGGGCGGCGCAGCCATCGCTTTCATGACGCGCAGCAACTGCGGTATCTGGCGCCCGGGGTGAAGGAAGATGACCTGCTGGGCGGCACCTGTTTTGTCGATGCGCTGACCGATGATGCCCGCCTGGTGATGCGCGTTTTGGGCGAGGCCCGGGCCGACGGCGCCGTGGTGCTCAACGGCGTGCGCGTGCAGCAACTGCTGCGTGAGGAAGGGCGCGTTTGCGGGGTTCAGGTCGAAGACTGCGAGGGGGGCGGATCACTGACAGTGCGTTGTGGGGTGTTGGCCGTGGCCACCGGCGCGTGGGCCGAGCGCTTGCGCCTGCCCGATGCGCCTCGTCAGTTGCGCCCGTTGCGTGGCAGTCATCTGTTGTTGCCGGGCTGGCGCCTGCCCGTGGCACAAGCCTTCACCTTCCTGCATGAACGCGACCGTCGACCGGTGTTCGTTTTCCCCTGGGAGGGTGCCACGGTGGTCGGCACCACGGACCTCGATCATCGCGAGGATCTGGACCAGAGCGCGAGTATCAGCGCTGAGGAACTCGACTATCTGCTGGCGGCTTGCACTCAACAGTTTCCCGGCGCTGACGTAGTCGCAGCCGATGTGCTGTCGACCTGGTCGGGCGTACGCCCGGTGGTGGGCAGCGTGGCGGGTGAACTCAAACCGTCGAATGAAACCCGTGAGCATGTGCTGTGGCAGGAGCCGGGTTGCGTGACCCTGGCCGGCGGCAAGCTGACCACCTTTCGGCCGCAGGCGATCGAAGTGCTCAGGGCCTGCGCGAGCATGCTCGAGCGGCCCTTCAATGATGACGCCGCGCCTGTTTTCGCCGTTGTGCCGCCGCTGGCGATACCGGGGCTCAGCGCCAGCCAGTGGCGGCGCCTGGCCGGGCGGCATGGCCGTGACCTGCCGAGGCTGGCGCAACTGATCGCCCTATTGGGCCATGAAACGGTAGGCAGCACGGACACCTTGTGGGCGGAGCTGGCCGTTGCCTGCGATGCGGAAATGGTTCTGCATCTCGACGACCTGCTACTGCGTCGCACCCGCCTGGGCCTGCTGCTGCCGCGTGGCGGCGAGGATTGTTTCGCGGCCATTCGCCAACTCTGCCAGCCACGACTGGGCTGGGACGATGAGCGTTGGCAGCAGGAGATACAGCGTTATCGTGCGTTGTGGCAACGCCATCACGGATTGCCGGATGCCACGCATTGATGCCCATTGAAGAGAGCTCCATGGATAACCACCCGAACAAGCGTTACCTGTTGGCCATCGACAATGGCACCCAGAGCGTGCGCGCGCTGCTCTTCGACCTGCAGGGCAATCTGCTGGGCAAAGGCAAGGTCGAGTTGCAGGCCTATTACTCGACACAACCGGGGTGGGCCGAGCAAGACCCGGAATATTACTGGGATAAGTTAGGTGAAGCCTGCCAGCAGGTGTGGCAGCAAACCGGGATCGATCGCTCGCAGATTGCCGGCGTGTCCCTGACCACCCAACGCGGTACGGTGATCAACGTCGATGCCCAGGGCAAGCCTTTGCGCCCGGCCATTTTGTGGCTCGATCAGCGTCAGAGCGAAGTCGAAGGTGGTATCAAAGGACCGTGGGGCTGGTTGTTCAAACTGGTCGGCGCGCAAGCCACGGTGGACTATTTCCGCGCCCAGGCCGAGGCCAACTGGATCGCCCGCCACCAGCCTGAGGTCTGGGCGGCGACCGACAAGTTCCTGCTGCTCTCGGGGTTTCTCACTCATCGTCTTTGTGGGCGCTTTGTCGATTCCGTGGGGTGTTGCGTCGGTTACTTGCCCTTCGACTTCAAACGCTTGAAATGGGCCGCACCCACCGACTGGAAATGGCAGGCGCTGGCGGTGCGTCCCGAGCAACTGCCGAGCCTGCACAAGCCCGGTGAAACCCTCGGCTACATCAGCGCCGAGGCCAGCCGCCACACCGGCATTCCCGAGGGGCTGCCGCTGATTGCCGCGGGTGCCGACAAGGCCTGCGAGGTTGTGGGTTCGGGCGTCGTCGACGCCAGCACCGTGTGCCTGTCCTACGGCACCACGGCGACGATCACCAGCACCCGCTCGCGCTACCTGGAAATCGTCCCGTTGATTCCGCCTTACCCGTCGGCGGTGCCGGATCAATTCAACTGCGAGGTGATGATCTATCGCGGCTACTGGATGGTCAGCTGGTTCAAGAACGAGTTCGGCCTGCGGGAAATGCAGCAGGCCAAAGCCCAGGGCGTAGAGCCTGAGCAACTCTTCGATGCGCTGGTCGAGGCCGTGCCGCCGGGCTCCATGGGGTTGATGCTGCAACCCTACTGGTCGCCCGGCATCCGCGAGCCGGGTGTGGAAGCCAAGGGCGCGATGATCGGCTTCGGCGACGTGCATACCCGCGCGCACATTTACCGGGCCATCCTCGAAGGCCTGGCGTATGCCTTGCGCCAGGGCATGGAGAAGATCGAGAAACGTTCGGGGGTCTGCGTCACGCGCTTGCGCGTCGCCGGTGGTGGCTCCCAGAGTGATGCCGCGATGCAACTCACGGCGAACATTTTCGGCCTGCCGGCCGAGCGTCCGCATGTCTACGAAGCGTCCGGCCTGGGCGCGGCCATTTGCTGCGCGGTGGGGCTGGGGCTGCACGCGGACTTCCCCACGGCGATGGCCGCCATGACGCGGGTCGGTGCGGTCTTCCTGCCGCAACCCGAGGCGCAGCAGGTCTATGAGCGACTGTACAAAGAGGTCTACCTGCGCATGTATCGACAGCTCAAGCCGTTGTACCAGAGCATCCGCAAAATCACCGGTTACCCCGCCTGAAAGCGCCCTCTGTAGGAGCTGCCGAAGGCTGCGATCTTTTGATTTTTTAAAAGCAAGATCAAAAGATCGCAGCCTTCGGCAGCTCCTACAGGGGAACCGTTGGTAGCGTGCATGTGGCGCTATCGGAGAACTTTTCTGGTGAGATTGGACAGTGTCAGGGGCAGGGTCGGTTGTTAGGCTCAACCCTCACTGCACATCCAATAAGAACCAGGCAATGAAGCTGACATTCCTCCTGTTGCTGCTTTGTGGAACGGCGCCGATGGCGTGGGGCTGGTCCAACCATACGGTGGGCAGCTACCTGGCGTTGCAGGACCTGCCGGCCTTGCGCGACGCACCGCAGGTCGACGTCGAGCCTTTGGAACAGTTTCTCTCGCAACAATACGAGGCGGTGAGCGCGTTGCTCGACGAGCAGGAGCGCTTCGCCCGCGAGCACTTCGCCCAGTACCCGCCGCGCCCCGACAACCTGCGATTGCCAGCCGTGCCTGGGGACAATCTGCGCCACGACTTCCTCACCGCACTGCGCATCAATCCACAGATTCATCTGGCGATGGTCATCCAGCCGATGCCGGGCAAGGATCTGCCCGAACGTGAGCACCTCAAGGCCGAGCAGGTCATGGTCGAGCAGACCCTGTCACCGTGGAATCGCCAGCGCTTCATCGTCGTAGCTGACCACGAACAAGTCGCGCCCCTGGCCGTGTTGGCCAGTGCCGCCGATGAGCCTGATTACGGCCACGACATCAACCTGTTCAGCGACAACCCCGGCGACGTCGGCGCGCTGTACGGCTTCGGCCCGCAGCCCTTCGGTGACGCGCGGTTTCAGTACAGCTCCCAGGCGCCGTTCCACATGGGGTTCTTCCATGAGAGCCCGGTGGTGTACGCCGCTGCCGGATTTCTTGAACGCAGTTGGCCCGACTGGCGCGCCTATCAATACATGGGATTGGCGCGACTGGCCTTTGCCTCCGGCCATCCTTATTGGGGTTATCGCTTTCTCGGCTGGGGCCTGCACCACATTCAGGACCTGACCCAGCCTTATCACGCCAAGCCATTGCCCGGTGTCGACCTCGCCAGTCTTCTTCTGCTGGAAGGCAAGGCACTGGCCGGTTTCGCGGCCGACAAGCAGGCATCCATCGAGCACGTTGCGACCCGGCACATGGAAGTAGAGAAGTATCAGTCGAGCTGGTTGCGTCGTTTGCTGCGCACGGGCCAGCCCCATCCGATGCTCGACGCCTATGCCGATTCTGCCCAGGACGCCCGTTACCCGCCGTACTCGGTGGACTACCTGCGCGAAGTGGTGAGTGCCGAGTCCGTCGACGCGTCCGCAGCGTTCGATGAAGCCATCGGCCAATGGCTGGACACAGCACCGATCACCGGCGATTTCAGCCGCGGTAATCAGCTGCAGCGCGAAGACTTCGACCATCCGGCACTTAACCGACAGTTGTTCAAACTGCTGGGACATTTTGGCGCGCACAGCCGGATTTATGCCGGTGCGGGATTGGCGCCCGAACCCTCGCAGTAACGCACACAAAAACAATAAATCCAGGGAAAGAGGAACAGATCATGAGCACTCGATTTCGCCTGTCTGGCGCGGCGCTTCCCGGCGTGGGCCTGGCAGGGCTGCTGCAACTGTGCGCGGTCGACGGCGTGCAGGCCGAGGAGTTCAGCGTGCTGGACAACCAGGTCACCGGTTCATTCGACAGTACCTTGTCTTATGGCCGCTTTTGGCGGGTCCAGGGCCGGGACAAGAACAACGACGACGTCAACACCAACGACGGCAATCGCAACTTCGACACCGGGCTGGTTTCCGAGGTGTACAAGATCACCTCGGAGCTCGAAGCCAACTATCAGAACTACGGGATGTTCGTGCGCGGTACCGCGTTCTATGACACCCAACTGATGGACAAGCGCAACGATTACTACGGCAACAACAACCCGTCGCAACCCAGTCAGAGTTTCCCCCAGGACGACCATTTCACCAGCCAGACCCGCGATATCGCCGGCAGCCGGGTGGAGTTGCTCGACGCCTACCTCTATGGCAACTGGGACGTCGCGCAGATGCCGGTCACCGCACGTGTCGGGCGCCAGGTGTTCAACTGGGGCGAAGGGATTTTCTACCGTGGCGGGATCAACACCACCAACCCGGTGGATGCGGCCAAGTACCGTTTGCCCGGTGCCGAGGTCAAGGAAGTGCTGGTCCCGGTGGAAGCGCTCAGCTTCAACATCGGCCTGACCGACAGCCTGACTATGGAAAGCTTTTACCAGACCAACTGGAAGGAAACCCGCATCGACCCGGTCGGCACGTTCTACTCGCAGACGGACCTGTTCGCCGACGGCGGCAACACCGCCTACAACAACTTCAGCGGTACCGCGCTGGACACTCCGGTGCCAGGCTTCGGCAACGTGATCGATCTGTACAGCGCACTGGGCAACAACCCGCTGCTCAACCAGGCCCTGAGCACCACCGGCCTGTACGCCAACGGGGTCACCCCGACCTTTGGCAACACCGTCAAGGTGGCCACGATCGGCAAGGATTTCAACGCGCGCAACGACGGCCAGTTCGGTTTCGCTTTTCGCTACATCGCAGAAGCACTCAACAGCACCGAGTTCGGGTTGTACATGGTCAACTACCACGCCAAGGAACCGACCATATCCGCCGATCTGGGCGGGTACCAGGGCATCGACATGAATGCACTGACCAACCTGTTGACCGGTGTCGCTGGCAGCCAGGCAGGGCAGTTGGCCAACGGCCTGGCGACCGTGGATGTGCTGGGCAATATTCAGGCGCACCGGCGTTATGCCGAAGACATCCGCATGTATGGCTTCAGTTTCAACACCACCCTGGGCCAGGCGTCGGTGTTCGGTGAAGTGGCGTATCGGCCGAACCTGCCCATCGGGGTCGCCGCCACCAACGACCTGATCGGCGACCTGGCCAACGGCGCCGCCGCTGCGGCAGCTGGCCAGACCATCAACATCGGCGGGCAGCAGGTCACGCTCGACAGTCAGATCAATAACGCTGAGCGGGTTGAAGCGTTCAACACTTCCCTGGGCACCATTTACAACTTTGGCCCGAGCCTGTCATTCGACTCGATGTTCGGCGTATTCGAGCTGGCGTCCGAGCACCTGCGCGGCAGCAGCCTGCAATACACCGCGTATGACGGCAGCAACCGTTACTACGCGGGCACCGGTAACTTTTCCTATGTGTCCGGTGGTGAGCGCGACGACCAGGTCAACCGCAACTCCTACAGCTACACCGCGATGCTCAACGGCACCTGGAACGACGTGTATGCCGGGGTCAACGTCTCGCCCTATGTCGTCTACAAGGATGACTTCGAGGGCAACAGCTATCAGGCGGGCAACGTCATCGAGGGCCGCAAGGCCTACACCCTGGGGATCAAGGCCAACTACCAGAACAAGCTGGAGGCCGAGCTGCAATACACCGAGTTCTATGGCGGCGGGCAGGACAACGGCTTGCGTGACCGCGACAACGTCGGCTTCAACCTCAAGTACTTCTTGTGAGTTCCAACTCATCCCCCTGTAGGAGTGAGCCTGCTCGCGATGACGGACTTTCTGTCGAAGTTGATGTTGGCTGACACACCGCTATCGCGAGCAGGCTCGCTCCTACAGGGGATCTGCTGTGTTTTGCAGACCTGCTGGATTTTTTCGGAGAACGATCATGTTTCACACTTCACGACTGACCAAGACCACGCTGGCGCTGTTCCTGAGCCTGGCCGCCGGCAGCGCGCTGGCCGCGGTCACGCCACAGCTGGCCGAACAACTGAAAACCACCCTGACCCCAATGGGCGCCGAGCGTGCCGGCAACGCCGCCGGGACCATTCCGGCCTGGACCGGCGGCATTACCCAGGCGCCGGCGGGCTACAAGCCAGGCCAGCATCACCCGGACCCGTATGCGGCGGACAAGCCGCTGTTCACCATCACCAAGGCCAACCTTGAACAGTACAAGGCCCACCTCAGCCCGGGTCAGCTTGCCCTGTTCAACAGCTACCCCGACACCTTCCAGATGCCGGTCTATCCCTCTCGCCGCTCTGGCTCGGCGCCGCAGTGGCTGTATGACAACACCTTGAAGAATGCCACCTCGGCCAAGCTTATCGATGGCGGCACCGGTTTTGCCGAAGCCTATGGCGGTGTGCCGTTCCCGGTGCCCAAGGATGGGGTCGAGGTACTGTGGAACCACATCACCCGTTATCGCGGTATCTATGTGGTCCGTCGTGCCTCCGAAGCGCCGGTACAACGCAACGGCAGCTTCGCGCTTGTGACCTCGCAGCAGGAGGGGCTCTTCAACTATTACCGCCCTGGCGGGCAATTCGCCGACCTGAAAAACATCCTGTTTTACTACCTGGCGTTCGTGAAGAGCCCGGCCCGCCTGGCGGGTGGTGCGGCCTTGGTTCACGAGACCCTGGACCAGCTCAAGGACGCGCGTCAGGCCTGGGTCTACGATGCAGGCCAACGCCGTGTGCGCCGGGCGCCGAACCTCGCGTATGACACCCCGATCGCCTCATCCGACGGCCTGCGCACGGCGGACGATACCGACCTGTTCAACGGCTCGCCGGACCGCTACGACTGGAAGCTCAAGGGCAAGCAAGAGGTCTACATTCCCTATAACAACTACAAAGTCGGCAGCCCTGAGGTGAAGTACGCGCAGTTGCTCACACCGGGTCACCTCAACCCGCAATACACCCGTTATGAGCTGCACAGGGTCTGGGTGGTCGAAGGCACGCTCAAGCCGGGCGCGCGGCATATCTATTCCAAGCGCGTGCTGTTTCTGGACGAGGACAGTTGGGGCGCCGCATTGGTCGATCAGTATGACGGGCGAGGGGAGTTGTGGCGGGTGTCGATGGCCTACCTGAAAAACTTCTACGACCTGCCCACCACCTGGAGTGCGCTGGACGTGTTCCATGACCTGCAGGCGCGTCGTTACTACGTGCAGAACCTGGATAACGAAGAGCAGGGCACCGTGGACTTCGCCCAACCGGTGCCGGAAGACGCGTACTTCATGCCGTCGGCGTTGCGCCAGCGTGGGACGCGGTGATATTGGCCATTCGGAAGATTGTCGGGTTTTGGTTTGCCAGGATGTGCTAGCATGCAATCAATGATTTCATTGATTGCAGGAGGCATCATGGCCAGCATCACAATTAGAAACCTTGATGAGAAGCTCAAGGAGCAACTGCGCATCACAGCGGCTCATAACGGACATTCCATGGAAGAAGAGGCTCGCCTGATTCTGGGCAGGGCCTTGGCGACGGTTGATCGCGCCGGTGGACTTGGAAGCAGGATCCGCAATCGTTTCAGCACTCTGGGCGGAGTCGAACTTGATCTGCCAGTGCGTTCAGAGAAAGCAACGGCGGTGGATTTTTCTGAATGATAGTGCTCGATACCAACGTTCTTTCAGAGTTTATGCGAGTCGAGCCTGAAACCCGGGTGCTTGCCTGGGTTGATGCGCAGCCGGCGATGGATCTGGCAGTGAGTGCGGTAACGGTGGCGGAAATACTCCACGGCATCGCACGCCTGCCTTCGGGCAAGCGCAAACAAAAACTTGAAGCCCATGCCATGGCCATGTTCGAAGAGGACTTTGCCGGCAGGATTTTGCCATTTGATGCGCATGCCGCTGTTGAGTACGCAGCGCTGACAGCGGGTGCTGAAGCAAACGGGCGTGCAGTTTCAATGGCAGATGCACAAATTGCCGCCACTTGCCGAAGCCATGGGGCGGCAATAGCCACCCGCAATGTTCGAGATTTCGAGTTCAGCGGTGTTGAAGTGATAGATCCCTGGGTGAGCTGAGCTGCCCTGTAGGAGCGAGCTCGCTCGCGAAGAACTGGCCAGCGCCGCGGTCATTCAGAATGCACGCGGTAACGTTGACCACCATCGCGAGCAAGCTCGCTCCTACAGGGCGAGCCTGAGTTCATCCCACGCGGAAGTGGCTCACCATCTGCTGCAATTGACCACCCAACCGCGCCAGCTCAACGCTGGACTTGGCAGTCTCATCGCTCGCCGCAGCCGTCTGCTCCGACACATCGCGCACGTTTATGATGCTGCGACTGATCTCCTCGGCCACGGCGCTTTGCTGTTCGGCCGCAGCGGCGATCTGCTGGTTCATCGACTGGATGTTGGACACCGTGCGGGTGATGCTCTCCAGTGACTCGCCGGCCTTGCGGGTCAGGGCCACGCTGCTGTCGGTGAGGACGCGGCTGTTGTTCATCACGGCGGACACTTGTTGCGTGCCGTTCTGCAGGCCGGCCACCAGGCCTTCGATTTCCTCGGTGGATTTCTGCGTGCGTTGGGCCAGGCCGCGGACCTCGTCGGCTACTACGGCAAAACCACGACCGGCTTCACCGGCGCGGGCCGCTTCGATGGCGGCGTTGAGCGCCAGCAGGTTGGTCTGCTCGGCCACGGCCTTGATCACGTCCATGACGCTGCCGATCTTGTCGCTTTCCTGTTGCAGCACGCTCATGGCCTCGGTGGAGCGCACCACTTCGCTGGCCAGGCGCTCGATCTGGGCGATGGCTTCGTTGACCACTTTGTCGCCTTCACGGGCTTCGCCGTCCGCCGCTGCAGCGGCTTGCGAAGCTTCTTCGGCGTTGCGCGCGACTTCCTGCACGGTGGCGGTCATCTCGTGCATGGCGGTCGCGACCTGATCGGTCTCGACTTTCTGGCTGTTGACCCCGGCGCTGGTCTGTTCGGTCACGGCCGACAGCTCCTCGGCGGCGCTGGCGATCTGGGTTACGCCGTCGCGGATGCCGCTGATCAAGTCGCGCAGGGTCACGCCCATACGTGCGATGCCTTGCTGCAACACGCCGAGTTCGTCACGACGGGTGACCAGCACGTTCTGGGACAGATCGCCGCTGGCGATGCGGTCGACCACTGCCAGGGTTTCGCGCAACGGACGGGTGATCTGGCGCGTGATGACCACGGCGGCAATGATGCCCACCAACAATGCCAGCAGCGTGCTGATCAGTTGCAGCGTGCGCGCCCGGGCGCTTTCGGCGTCCCGGCGGTCAAGCTGGATCTGATACAGCTGATCGCTCTGGGACACGATGGCGGCGCCCTGGTCGGTCATTTCCTTGCGCGCCTGCACCGCGTCATTGCTGGCGGCCTTGTAGGCCTGCAAGGCGCTGCGGTAGTTGCCCAGCGCGGTTTCCAGCTGACGCAGGGCGTCTTGCTGGGTGTCGGCGAAATGCGCGTTCAGCGGTTTCAGGCTGGCGATGGCGGCGTCCAGTTGGCTGACCGCTTTTTGCTCGGTTTCGGTATTGGTGGTGGCGGTGTAACCACGTACTTCGTAACGCGCCAACAGGAACGCTTCCTTGGCTGTTGTAATGGCCTGGAACTGTTCGAAGCGCTGGTCGCTCAGCGGCATTTGCTGCACGCGGGTGTTGATGTCATTGATCAGCGCGTTGGCGGTTTCGGCGTTGACGCTCATGGCGTCGCGGGCGCTGTTGCCGGCGCGATAAGCGTTGCGCATTTTGCCCAGGGACGTCCTGTAGGCGTCGATCACGGTGCCCTGCTCCCGGAGCAGCTTGAGGTTTTCCGGGCTCTTGAACTTCGCCAGCAGGGCCTGTTGCTGGGCCGAGAAGGCGTCGAGGGTGGTCTGCACGCCCTGCGCGGCGGTTTCGTCGCCGTTGGTCAGCATGTATTGCAGGCGAACCACGCGCAGCTTGGTCAGGCCGGCGTTGAGCTGGGTGATATCGCTCATCCAGTTACTGCGGTCGATCAACCCGCCCAGGCTGGTCCAGCCGGTCAGGGCGAGGACGCAGGTCAGTGCCAGCACGAGGCCAAATCCAAGGCCCAGTTTCAGGTTCACGCTGATGTTGCCGAACCAGCTATTCATCAAATTCCTCCAGGAACGTAGTGCTTCTTTTTCGTCGGTTGGCTGGAAGATTGTTTTTTTTGGGGGCCGCCAAGCTGTGTAAGCAGGATGTATCGGCAGCAATGGCGGGAGCTGAAAGGATTTTTCCAAACGGATTCTGTAACAAGATTTTTACAGTGTTTTTAAGCTTTTTTTCACATGTGTTTCACCTGCCACCAACGCACGCTTCTTTAACCTCTCGGGATCTAATGAGGTGGTGCGTGCCGGCGAGGCGGCTTGATGTGGAACTAAGACTGAGTCTTTTCGGGATAAAACGCTCGATAGATCTGAAGCGCTTCGCCCGCTATCGCAACGCTGCGGTGGTGTTGGCCTCGGCGCTGCTGGTGATTCCGTTGACCTTTTTTTTGCTGCGTCCCGCCACTGCACCGGACCTGGCTCACGGCAATGTGGCCGGTGCACAGGCTTTGATGACGGGATGGGCCAAGGGTGACGTGATCGTGCTGGTGCGCCACGTCGAGCGCTGCGATCACTCCTCGGCGCCTTGCCTGGTTGGCAACGATGGCATTACCGAGCGCTCTCGCAGTATTGCCCAGAGCCTCGGGGCGCAGTTCAAACACCTTGGCCTGGGCAAGGCCGACATCTATCACAGCCCGATCCTGCGTACGGCTCAGACGGCCAACTTCATGTTCAACAAGGTTGGCACGGGAGAGGACTGGCTGATCAGTTGCAAGGGCACCATGCTGCGTGACGCGCTTGCGCATAAGGTGGCCGGGCGTAACCTGGTTCTGGTGACCCACAGCGAGTGCATGGAGCAACTGGAAAAAGAGCTCAATTTACCGCCTTCGACCCTGGGTTATGGTGCTTCACTGTTTATTTCCGCCGAAACCCCGCAGACTCCGCGCATGCTTGGCTTTATCGAAGCTTCCGACTGGAGCTCGGTGAGCACCCATTGAGTTTTTCCTTCCTCTTTCTGAATCAGGGTTCACAATGCTGACCGCCTCTCGCTACCGCTTTTACTGGGTGAATTTTGGTATTCCGCTGGCCTGCGCGGTCGTGGTGTTCCTGATGTTCGACATGACCAGCATCGACATCGCCTTCAACAATTACTTTTTTGATCCGGTGACGCAGACATACCCGTTGGACCAGGTCCACCTGTTCGAGAAAATTACCCACAAATGGGCGCGGATCATCCCGAACTGGACCGGCGAAATTGCGATTATCGGTGCCTTGCTGTCGTTTCTCTGGCCGCGCCTGAAGGCTGAAAAGCATTCGAAAATCATCGCCTTCCTGGAAAAAATCAAAGTTGCACCGGTGCTGCGCTTTGCCACCCGCCACCGTCGCGATTTTCTCTACGTCGTGTTCGCGTTCTCCATCAGCACCGGGGTCATTCACTACCTCAAGGGCCACACCAGCGTGTATTGCCCGATCGAAACCACCCTGTACGGCGGCAAAATGGAGCACGTCGAGTGGTATGAGAATTTCGACCTGCTGAAAGTTGCCGGTCCGGGGCGCTGCTGGCCGGGCGGACATGCCTCGGGCGGTTTCACCATGCTGGCGTTGTACTTCGTGGCTCGCCGTTATCGCTGGCGCTATTCCAAGGCGATCATGTACGGCTCGCTGACCCTCGGTTTCATCTATGGCACAACGCGGGTGCTGCAAGGCTGGCACTACATGTCCCACACCTTCTGGGCCGGGATCTTTGTGTGGCTGGCGTGTTTGCTGACGGCACTGGCGTTTTACGGGCGAGCGAGGCTGGAACAGCCGGTGCTCTCCAAAGCGCAACAACCGGTGCCGGTGGCTCAGAGTCAGCCAGTGAATTGAGTGGGCGTAGCCGGGGAATTGTAGGAGCCAGCCTGCTGGCGATGGACTCAAGTGCGCCGCGTTCATCCAGTTCACACGCGTAATCGTTAACGACCATCGCTGCGATGCGGCGACCCGACAAGCCAGCTCCCACAAGGGGCCATGCCCACGCTGAAACTGTAGGAGCCAGCCTGCTGGCGATGGACTCAAGTGCGCCGCGTTTATCCGGTTCACACGCGTTATCGTTGACGACCATCGCTGGCAAGAGTCGAAAAAACCAGTTAAAGCCCAAAAAAAAGCCCGCGGGAGGGCGGGCAAACCGTAGTTTCTTGAATGAGCGAGCGAAATGTACAGGCTGGCGCGAGAGTGGGGGGTGAAGAAAAATTCATCTCGATCAAAGCCCCGCACCAGAGCCTGCGACACCGCTACGGCAAATGATCCGCGGCAAAGTCGGCTTCCGACCGTGCACGTAAACGGCCCTTGCGGCAGGCTTGCTGGAAGCGCTCGAAATCGCGCTCGTTCTGCTCGGTATAGCCCTGGGCGTATTTATAAAGCGCGTCGGCCAGTGCGTCGCTCTTGCCGATGTAGCCGCTGATCACCGCCGCCTGCCCGGAACACTTGGCATGGGCGCGAGCCAGGGCCCGGCCGCAAAGCCGGCCGTAGGCCGCGAAGGCTTCACCATCGAAGGTCTCGAGTTCGGCGGAGATTTTCATATCGCGCAATTGCCGCACATAGAAATGCCGCCCGCTGGGGCCGGTGGTCCAGCCGAGGAACAGGTCGCTGGCCGATTGCATCAAGCGTTGCCCCTCGACCACCCGCTGCCCTTCATGCCGCACCCGCGACCTGGCCTTCACGTAGCCGGCGAGTACCGAGCGCCGCGCTTCCTTGAATTGCAGGAACAACGGGAACTGCTGATCGTCGGTCAGCAGCGCCACCAGGCAACGGGTGCCGACACTGCCGACGCCCACCACCTTGAAGGCCATGTCCTGCACGTGAAAACGCGACAGCAGATCACGGCGGTCCGCTTGCAGGGTGCCGCGATAGTCACGCATGAAGGTGTCGTAGAGCGGGCGCCAGTCCGAGAGGCGCAACCAGTCATCATCGGCGTCCAACAGCGTGGTGTTCTTGTGCAGGTGGAAAATTTCCGGCAGGTCATCGCGAATGATCAGACGCCCATGGGCATCGCGTTCGCTGATTTTTGGCAGTAGTTCGGCATGGGTGCGACGCTCGGCTTTTGCGATAGCGCGCTCCACGTGTTCCAGGGTGCTTTTGTTGGCCTGCGCCAGCAGGTCGTCATAGCTGATGGATTCGTACCAGGTTTCCAGCGAACTTTGTTCGGCGCATTCGAGCATGGTTTTCTGATAGGCACTCACCACCTCATGGCAGATGGTTTCTTCAACCGACTCGCCATGGCGCAAGTCGTGGGCGGCCACCAGAAAACTCGCCACCAGGCGTTTCAAGTCCCACTCCCACGGCCCGGGATGGGCTTCATCGAAGTCGTTGACGCTGAACAGCAAGTTGCGTTCCGGCGTTGCGAAACCGCCGAAATTCATCAAGTGGCTATCGCCACAAATCGGCGAAACCAGCCCCATGTTCGAAGTGCCCGCCAGGTCGTGGGCCTGCAGCAGCGCATTGCCGCGATAGAAGGTGAACGGCGACACCAGCATGCGCCCGTAGCGCAGTTCCACCAGCGATTTGATGCGTCCTTCACTCGACGCCTTGATCAGCGGTATCGGGTCGCGATCGACATTGCCCAAGGCTGCTTGCGAACTGCGCGAGCACTTCTTGCGTGCATCCTTACCTTGCTTCAAACGGTCGGTGAGGGTCGTCATGGGGGCCTATTCGACGGGTGTTTTAGGGCGTTTGCGAATGGAGTGTAGAAGGGCTTTGTGGGTTCGTGTTTGCCCGGCGACTGACCTGTCTGGCATCGGCATGGATCGATCCATCTCAAGCCTCTGCTTCCTCGAGGGGCGCGATGTTGTCCAGAGCCCGGTTCACCAGCAATTGCGCCAGCACGGCCAACTGCTGGATCGCCAGGGCGATGTTGCGACGCGAACTCTCAAGCTCGCAGGCAAGGTCGGTGCTCATGACGTTGAGCGAGGCGAGGGTTTCGCTGGCGTGGGTGAGCAGGGACGGTGTGTCGATGTCGGGGCGGATGGTGAAGACGTGGCTGACGGGGTCGAGGTGATTGGGGTTGCGCAGGCGGGCGCTGATGGCGGGTTCGGTGGTGTTGGAGAGGTTGGATAAGTCGGGTGATTCGGTTGTTGGGTCTGGTGAAGTGTCTGGCGGGTTGGGGCTATGTTTTTTCAAGATTGTGCTCCGTCTTTGGTTGAAGGAGCTGCCAACTATCTGCTGTCAATCAGGTGTGGGTGGCAGCTGTACGCGGGTTGACAGACCGGAGAGCACAAAACCGGTGCATCCGAAGATGCCCCACGCACAGCCACCATAAAGACAGAACGCGCGGAAGCATGCCGTTTTATCAGTAGGAGTGGAAGGTTGCTCTTCAGCCTGTCAAAGCCGATCGCTGATGTGCAGCGACCCCTGAAGGCTATCGTCGAGAAGCAGCCCCCGCCAGTTCATGAAAGGCGATGCGTTTTGCGGGAAATGTCCTAGGACGCGGTGAAGTCACAGGTCGCTCGATCTCACCGTGTGCTTGAAATGATGCTCCCAAAGCCTCACCCCCAACCCGCCCGTCCGGTCCAGTGACGACCCCACCGTCAAATCCGTAATCAAGGTCGGCTGCAAACCCGCATCAAACAGCGCAAACCCCGCCGCCAGGCAGCAGGTTTCGGTCTGCAGGCCGCACACCAGCACGCGCTCGAGGTTCAGGCTTTTCAGGTAGTCGATGGTTTGCGGCGTGGGGGCGTAGCCGTGCTTGATGAAAATCCGGTCGGCGGGGATCAGGCTGTCATCGTCCGGCGCGGGGTGCCAGCCAAGCTGTTTTTCGAAGGGGGTTATGGACTCGTCGTGACGCTCGACCGTGGCGACACTGGGCAGGGTGCCGATGAGTGCCCGGATGCCGTCGACCAGCCACTCGGGCGGGGCGAAGCCGGGTTGTACGTCGATGATCAGGAGGGCTTGGCGCATGGGCTTCTCCGGGAGAGAGGGCGGTGACGCGGGGACCTGAGGTTGGAAAACATCCGGGCGGTTTCGCTGGCCTCTTCGCGGGCAAGCCTGCTCCCACAGGGTGCGGTGTGAGGCATGAATGATCAAACCCCAGATGCAACAAAGCCCGCACTGGGCGGGCCTTGTCAGCTTTGGTTGGTGGGCCGGGGTAAGTTGAACAGGATTGGTAACTTTCTGATTTTGATAGGTAATTTTCTTTTAGAGATTTATGTGGAATACCTTTTGGAATACCAGAGGTTTCCGCAGGTTGTTGGGATTTTCAGCGATATCCCTGCCAAATTTCTTGACTAAGCTGAAGCGCTTCCACCCTCACAGCGCTAAGGCCTCCGTAGTTTCGACATGCGGACCTTCGATTCAGTGATATCCAGTACACTTGCCCCATCTCTAGCCTGCCAGCGGAGCAGGCTACCCGAACAGCTGCTCAAGTTTTTTTTCGAGTAAAAATGACCCTGATTAAATTAAAAGACCTTGAAGCGCACCTATGGCACGCCGCACACATCATCACCGGCCCCATCGACGCCTCCGACTACAAAACCTACATATTCCCGATCCTATTCTTCAAACGGATCTGCGATGTGTATGACGAAGAGTTTGAAGAGGTGCTGGCCAAGGTCGGAAGCGCGGAGCTGGCGCGCGAGAAAATCTTCCATCGCATCGAGGTTCCTGTTGGCAGCCACTGGGATGACGTGTTTGCCAAGTCCCACGATATCGGCAAGGCACTTAAGGATGCTTTTCTAGGCATAGAGCAAGCCAACACCCAGTTGCATGGCATTTTCGGCGATGCCAGTTGGACCAATAAAGAGCGCTTGCCGGATGAGCTGCTAGCCACGCTGCTCAACCACTTCAACAAAGTCGATCTAGGGGTTGCCAGCGTTCGTAACGACGATATGGGGCGCGCCTACGAATACCTGATCAAGCGCTTTGCTGACAAAGCCAACAAGAAAGCCGGTGAGTTCTACACCCCGCGCACCATTGTGCGGCTGATGGTCAACATTCTTGACCCCAAAGCGGGCGAAAGCGTTTATGACCCGGCTTGCGGTACGGGCGGCATGTTGCTGGAGACCATTCACCACGTTCGAGAAAACACGGGTGATCCCCGGCTGCTGAAGCTCAAAGGTCAGGAAAAGAACTTGACCACTGAAGCCATTGCCCGCATGAACCTGTTTCTCCACGGCCAGGAAGACTTTGAGATTGTTCGTGGAGATACCCTGCGTGAGCCTAAGTTTCTGATCTACGACCGGCTCGAAACCTTTGATTGTGTGATCGCCAATCCACCGTTCAGCCTCAGTGAGTGGGGTCATGAACAATGGGCGGCGGACGCCTACAGCCGCAACAGTCACGGCCTGGCCCCGAAAACCAACGGTGACTTTGCCTGGGTACAGCACATGTTCGCCTCCCTCAATGCCGATGGGCGAATGGCGGTTGTGTTGCCCCATGGCGTGCTGTTCCGTGGTGCGGCAGAGGGCCGAATCCGCACCAGCCTGCTCCAAGAAAACCGCATCGAAGCCATTATCGGCGTAGCGCCCAATCTGTTTTACGGCACCGCTATCCCGGCTTGCATCCTGTTGCTGCGCAAGCAGCGCCCTGATGAGCATCGTGACCATGTACTTATCATCAATGCCGAGGAGATTTTCACCAAAGGCCGCGCGCAAAACACCCTGAGCAATGCCCAGGCGGATCAGATTTACCAGATCTACCTAGAGCAGTATCAGCAAGGCCCCTCTGCCATAGCATTGGAAGGAGTAGCGCGCTGGGTGCCGCTGGGTGAAATTGCCGAAAACGACTTCAACCTGAACATTGCTCGCTATGTGCAAAAGCCACTGGAAGAAGAAACAATCACCGTCGAAGAGGCGCTGAAAGACTTTCAGCAGAAACTGGCCGCACTGGAGCAGGCCGAGCAGGAGCTGGAAGAACTGCTGATCAAGGAAGGGTTTGAGCTATGAGCATGGATAGCGCTGACAGCAACACCTCGCAGTTCATCAAGCAACACGCCGAGTCGCAGTACGAGCAGTTTCACCAGAAACGCCAACATGAAGTTGCCACCAGCGCAGACAAACGCCTCGCCGACCTGAGCCAGCTTGCTCACCAGCTATCAGACAAGACTCGTAAGAATGATTGAGTACCAGAAAAACCAAGCCTCTCAACTTGGCAAAAAGAAACTCGAAGACCTCCTTTGGGGAGCGGCCGAGTTTCTTCGCGGGCAGATCGACGCCTCCGATTACAAGCAGTACATCTTCCCGCTATTGTTCTATAAACGCCTATCCGACGTTTACCTGGAAGAGTATGTCGAGGCCATGGAGGTCAACGAGGGCGATGCCGACTATTCCGTCATGCCCATGTTTCACCGCTTCCATATTCCCCAGGAGGCGCGCTGGGAAAAGGTACGCCATACCAGCAAGAACATTGGCGAAGCCATCCAGAATGCCCTGCGCCTGATCGAGACCCACAACGAACGCCTGCACGGCGTATTCGGCGATGCCCAGTGGACCAACAAAGAGCGTCTACCCGACCACCTGCTGGCCGACCTGATTCAGCACTTCAGCAAGATCCCCCTTGGCATCAAGTCGGTGGCCCAGGATGACCTGGGCGAAGCTTACGAATACCTGATCAAGAAGTTCGCCGACGACTCTGGCCACACCGCCGCCGAGTTCTACACCAATCGCACCGTGGTGCACCTGATGACCCGCATCATGGGTCTCAAACCCGGTGAAACCGCCTATGACCCCACCTGCGGCACCGGCGGCATGCTGCTCAATGCGGTGATGGACCTGCGGGACGAAGGTAAAGAATGGCGCAGTGTCAAACTCTATGGCCAGGAAGTGAACCTGCTCACCTCCGCCATAGCCCGTATGAACATGTTCCTGCACGAGATCGAAGAGTTTGAAGTGCTGCGCGGCGATACCTTGGCCGAGCCCAAGTTTATCGATAACGACCAGCTCAAACAGTTCGACGTGATCTTCGCTAACCCGCCGTACTCCATCAAAAAATGGAACCGCGACAAGTTCGCTGCCGACCCTTATGGCCGTAACTTTTACGGCGTGCCACCCCAGGGCTGCGCCGACTATGGCTTTTACACCCATATCATCAAGAGCCTGAAGCCCGACACCGGCCGCGCCGCCATGCTCTGGCCCCACGGCGTGCTGTTCCGTGACTCGGAACAGGCCATCCGTAAGCAGGTGATCGAGTCGGACATTATCGAAGCAGTGATTGGCCTTGGCCCCAATCTCTTCTATAACTCGCCGATGGAATCCTGCGTGGTGGTGCTCAACTGCAACAAACCCACTGAGCGCAAAGGCAAGATCCTGTTTATCAATGGAATCGAACATGTCACACGCGAGCGCGCACATAGTCGACTCTCGGACGATGACCTCGCCGTACTAACCGAAGCCTACTTCGCGCCGGACAAATCTCCGGCCATTACTGCGCTGGTGGATATCGAAGCGATTCGCGAGAACCAACACAATTTGTCGATACCGCTTTATGTGCAGTCCCCCAGCGATGGGGATTTGCATGAGATCGAACACGCCATTGAAGCCTGGAAAGTCAGTCGCGTCCGTTTGAAAAAGCAAACTAGCAGATTGTTAAAAAACCTCGCTGAATTGGGTTTTTCTTCAGAAGAAATATCTATCACCAAAACCTTGAGTCCAGCAATCGAGCGATTTGAAAGAGCATTGTCTGATGGTTGGCAGAGATTAAAATTTAGCGATGTCGCTAGGCAGTGTAAGGAATCTGTAGATCGAGAGAATAACCCCTTCGAAAGATATGTAGAGGGTGGTCATATGGATACCGAAGACTTAAGAGTGAGGAGGTATGGCACCTTCTCTGATGACTATGTGGGGCCCGCATTTCATCGCATATTTCGAAAAGGTCAAATACTCTATGGCTCAAGACGAACATATTTGAAGAAAGTGGCTGTAGCGGATTTTGATGGGGTCACCGCAAACACCACTTATGTCATAGAACCAGCGGATTGTGGGTTTTTTGATGGGCGCCTACTGCCATTCATCATGTTGTCCGAAGGATTCACGCGACATTCCGTTGTTAACTCAAAGGGGTCTACAAACCCATATATAAACTGGTCGGATATTGAAGGGTATGAGTTTTATATCCCTGATGTTAAGGCGCAGGCGGGGATATTGAAGATCCTCCAGAGAGTCGCTGACCAAGAAGAGGCAATTAGATCTATAATTTTCGCCCTTGAAGAATGCTTGCGTGCAGTTCAATTGAACGCATTCAAAGACAGTTCCGATGTGGATGCAAAAAATAACTGCGAACTTGGTGGTGGCTGGATTAATTATCAAATTAAAGATATTTTGATGAGTCCCCCAGAAAGCGGAGACTCGGTTTCTGCAGTTGATAAAGATACTGGTTTTTATGTCTTGAATCTAAACTGCTTGACCCGGCACGGATTTCAAACTAATGGATATAAATCTATAGAGGCTCAGAAGTTTTCAAGAGAATTGAGGCTAGGCAATGGAGATCTATTGGTTTCTAGGGCAAACACAGCGGATTTAGTTGGTTTTGCAGGAATTTACAAAGATGAACTTGAAAGGAGTGCTATATTCCCTGACACAATGTGGCGATTGAATGTAAAGGAAAATCTTGTGTCGAAGGAGTTCTTAAAAAATTATCTGCTTTCGCCATGCGCTAGATCTCAAATAAAAATGATAGCTGCTGGCACAAGCGGGAGTATGAAAAAAATTAACAAGAGTTCGTTTTCCAAGCTGAAAATAGCGATCCCTTCAGACACGCAGCAGAAGTTGATCAATAATTCCATTGGAGAGCTTTTGGAATCTATCAATATTGCATCAATCAAGCTTTCTGATCTGAGAAGGTTAAGAACATCTATTTTTGAAGATTTCCTTAGGCAGGCCTGAGAATGTTTAACGAGCATACTGTCACCGAAAATGGAATTATCGACCGCTTAAAAAATTTAAGTGGGGGAAAGTGGACTTACTGCCACGGCGAGAGCCTGCCCAAGAAGGCGCAGGATATATTTGTCGATGAGTGGCTAAAAGACGCGTTGTGTTCGTTAAACCCAGCTATCGACAAACAGCCGGATTACGCCGATGAGGTAATTCATAAGCTGCGCGGTGTAATGCTGGAGGCCCCGCACAGTGGCCTGGTCCGGGCCAACGAGAATTTCCAGGCGTGGCTGCTGGCCGAAAAAACCTTGGCCTTTGGTGAGAATGGTGAACATGTCACCATCAATCTGATCGACTTCGAAAACCTCGACAACAACCACTTTGTAGTGGCCCAGCAGGTGCACTATGTCGCGGCTGGCGAGGTGTTCTTCGATATTGTGCTGTATGTAAACGGCATCCCGCTGGTGGTAGGTGAAGTGAAAAGCGCCACTCGCCCCAGCGTCAGTTGGCAGGACGGTGCCGCTGACTTTATGGGCGGCAAAAAACACTATTGGCAGCATGCAAAAGCCTTTTTCGTACCCAACCTGCTGTGCTTCGCCAGTGAGGGCAAAACCTTTGCCTACGGAGCGATCAATGCCCGGGTCAAAGATTGGGGCCCCTGGCACCACACCGATCAGCGTGAGGATATTCCCGACACCCTGGCCTCCGTGCTGGCGAGCACCGAAGGGCTACTGAACCCGCAAACCCTGCTGCAACTGCTGGCTTCTTTTGCGCTGTTCTCTACCCATAAAACCGGTAAAGACACACCGCCCAAACGCATCAAATTGCTGCCGCGTTACCCGCAGTTCGAGACGGCCAAGCAGATTGTTGAGCGGGTCAAACAGGGTTACCCGAAAAAAGGCCTGATCTGGCACTTCCAAGGTTCGGGCAAGTCGCTGCTGATGCTTTATGCTGCCAAGATGCTGCGGGCCGACAACGAGCTGAAAAACCCCACCGTGCTGATCGTGGTCGATCGCCGCGACCTGGACAGCCAGATTAGCGAGACCTTCGGCGGCGCCGATGTGAAAAACCTGATCAAGGTGCAGAGCTGTAAAAAGCTCGGTGAACATATCGAGCAGGACAGCCGCGGCATCCTCATCACCACCATTTTCAAGTTCAAAGATGTTGAGATCGATGAGCACAACCTGGCGGGCCTAAACAGTCGCGACAACATCATCGTGCTGGTGGATGAAGCCCACCGCACCCAGGAAGGCGGCTTGGGCGAGAAGATGCGCTGGGCGCTGCCCAATGCCCACTTCTACGGCCTGACCGGCACCCCGATCTCCAGTATCGAACGCAATACCTTCAAGTTGTTCGGCGCCGATGAAGATCCCGGCCGCTATATGAACCGCTACAGCTACAAACAGTCGATCCGCGACGGAGCCACTAACCCGGTTAAGTTCGAGCCCCGTTTAGCCGAATTGCGGGTCGACCGTGAGGCGATCAACGAAGAGTTCGAGCAACTGGTCAAAGACAACAACCTGGACGAGGACGAAAAGGCCACTTTGTCCAAACGCGCCGGCAAGCTGGCCGTGATGCTCAAGGCACCGAAGCGCATGGAGGCCATCAGTGCCGACATTGCCGAACACTTCACCAGCCATGTGAAGCCGAAAAAGATGAAGGCCATGGTGGTGGTCTATGACCGCGATGCCTGCGTGCAGATGTATTACCTACTTGGTCACATGCTGGGTTTCGACGCACTGGAGGTGGTCATGAATCTCGACCAGGCTCCGGTGAAGGATGAGAACGGTAAGCTCAACAAGGACTGGAACAAGTGGAAGGAAGAGCTCGATCTACCGATCAAGCAAGCCGACTTTGAGCGCTGGCAGAAATTCGATGGTGAAGAGCAGGCGCAGAAAAACCTGCTGGAAACCTACAAAGACCCGAAACAACCCCTACAACTGCTGATCGTGACCGCCAAGCTGCTGACCGGTTTCGATGCGCCGATCTGCTACTGCATGTACCTGGATAAACCGCTGCGCGACCACACCTTGCTGCAGGCCATGTGCCGCACCAATCGCCTGTATGAGGCGGACGGGGTGGTCAAGCGTATGGGCCTGATCATCGATTATCTGGGCGTATTCGAAAACCTGCGCACGGCGCTGGCCTATAACCCGGAAGAGATCGACGGGATTGTCGAAGGCATCGAGAAATTCAAGGAGTTGCTGCCAGAGCAGTTGAAGCTGTGTCTGGCCTTCTTCCCGAACGTGGACCGCACCCTGGCAGGCTTCGACGGCATCCTGGCCGCACAGGAATGCTTGCCGGACAATAAAAAACGCGATGAGTTTGCCACAGCCTTTGGCGTGCTGGCCAAACTCTGGTCGGCCATCAACCCCGACCCTTTCCTGACACCCTACCGCCAGGATTACAAATGGCTGGCGCAAATCTATGAATCAGTACGCCCGGTTGGTCAAACGGGGGCGCTGGTCTGGGCCGCGTTAGGGCCCGAGACCATCAAGATGATTCACGAGCACACCGATATCAGTCGCATACGCGATGACATCGATGAGCTAATCATGGATGAACACGCAATCTTCACCCTGACCGAGAAAGAGCAGGAAAAACGTGCCCGCCGACTGGAAATAGACTTGATGGGGCGTCTGCGCGGCCATGGCGAGGCTGTGTTCGTCGAGCTGGGCGAGCGCCTGGAGAAACTGCGCCGAGAATATGAAGCGGGTGTAATCAAGGCCATCGACTGGCTCAAGGGCCTATTGGATGCCGCCAAAGATACGGTGCAGGCCGAGCGTGAAACCGGTGACCCTGTAGTAACGGAGGCAGACAACAAGCAGGCGCTGACCAAACTCTTCCTGGAAACCCGCCCGGAAACAACGCCGAAGCTGATTGGTGATGTGGTCGAGCAGATCGACAAAATTGTGAACGCTACCCGCTTTGAGGGCTGGCAGAACTCCAACAGTGGTCCACGCGAAATCCAGAAAGCACTGATGCTGACCCTGGCGCAGTTTGGCCTAAGCAAAGACAAGGACCTATTTGAAAGGGCATACGCCTATATTGAAGAACATTACTAAGTCGATGATGACGTACGGCCGTGCGATGAAGTTAGCTAAGCGCCCCCACCTTGAAGACGGTGGGATTTAGGAAGCGCTTACATTGCATCGACGAAATGCATGCTTACATCTGCTTTGAGGCGCAGCTTTGGGTCACAACTGGCAGTTTTCGACCCAAAGCTGCGCTTCACGAAGAAAGACGCGTAAGCCTCCCCGACCACTACGCCCGCTTTGAACAAGTAAAAGGGGCGTTTTCTGATTGAGAGAGGGCTTTTTGCCATTGGGAACAGGCACTTCAAGTCAAACTCCGGATTTTGGCTGGACGGTCTTCTTGCGGTCTGTTTTTTTCTTTGTAACTGTTGTTTTCTTTTTGGAAGCTTTTGCTGCAGTTTTCTGGGCGACACTAGCAAGGTGAGCGGCAGATTCCGGAATATGCATCAACTTTACCCCGTAGCCGTATGAGTTGATGGTCTTTCCGTAGTTTTGTAGTGTTACCTTACTGAAAAAAGGTATATCTAGAGCTGTCGAGGCGGCTCCATCAATGATGGCATAGATAACGTCATTGCCACGCGCTTCGAAATTAACAGGAATTGCGTCAAATTTATTCTTCGCCAGTTGCAAGTTTACGTCTTTTACAAAGCCTGGCTCTCTTACCATGAGGGTCGAGGCCACAAAACCCTGCGCGAATAGATGGCTTAGCGTCGATGAGCCACGACCGCGTTTAACATGAATAAACTCACCCCGTTCGTTTTGAGTTTTCACTCTGTAAATGTCACAGACCTCAATTTTATCGTAGCTACCACCAAATTTGATCATTTGTCTGTCGAGCATTGCATGGGAGCTCTGCGCTTGGGCGCAAACATACTCATTGTACGGACCTTCACCGGCGTGCGAATACTCTGTAAAAGGTGGCGCGAACTGTTTTCTCGGTAGTTCCGCGAAATACTTCTCTACTGCCGTCTGAAAGGACGCTTCTACCTTAAACCAATTTCCTGCATTTAAAATATATAAATTTGCATCATGCTTGACTTCCGCATAGAGACATTTAAACGCAGGGAATGGTCTTGGAGGACTGCCGCTTGAAAGAATCAGAAAAATTTCGCGTCGCTTTAGCGTATCTAAAGTTGCTCCTTTCCTAAACGTAGAAAAAAATCTTCCCAAATCTAGCACAGGATCAATATCATCACTGTCCGGGGTTCGGTTGTAAGCGAATCCTGTAACGGAGGTCCAGTCAATTAGATCCGGTATGGCGAGCCACATGTCTTTGGTTTGATTAGAAATTAGAGAATTCCAAAGTTGAATGTCGAGAGCCTCGGAAAGCTCTTTGTCTTTAACCGGGAGTAAATTCTCAACCCAAGAAAACTCACTGGCATGTCCGTCTACATCTTTAGCGAGGTAGTCTTTTGAGGTGGAGCGCTCTAATGCCAGTTGCAGGAAATTTCCTAGATCAGCGAGATCTATCGCTACGGATGCCTTGAATGAATCAATGCCGGCAATTATTTTTCCAAAAATATCTGAGTAAGCGCTTTTTGTGTGTCCTACTAGTCCGCGAAGCAAATCCTGCTCAGCATTAATCATATAATCTGACACAGATGCTGCTTTGATCGTTTGTGTCCTGCTTAGTCGTGGGGACGCGTCGAATGTCTGACGATCAATTGATGCTATCTTGTCGGGTGAGACACTGTTTAAAACGACCTTTATACCAAATCTATCTTCGATTAATCTCGGCTCAATCAGATAGCGCCCATATCCAAAAGAAATAGCAAACTGGCGAGAGCCATTTTTCACAATCAGAATGGCGGAGATGCTTTTATTTTTCCACTTGGAAGTTTTCACTCCTTCATCTAGGCCCTTCTGAATGAAGTTCAACCATTCTGGAGCGGCCTCTACAAAAGGTTTCCGAATGAAGAGAGTGCCATATTCCCCTTCAGGACCAAGAGGATACTGTTCTGTACCAATTTGTTTAGGCTTTCCGTTCGGACCTATGGGGCTCGCTATAAAATCTTTATCTGTCCAGTAAGACGCCGAATTTGGTGCCTCTTTGAGTAAGTAAACGTTCAGCGTAATCCTTTTGGGCTTTCCTGTGCTCATCAACGCTCCTCCTAAGCTTTGCGACCGGTATATTGCTATCTTCGGCCTGATAGCTCCGTAGATTTGGAGCGTGGCCTATAGCCATGACTTAGCTTACGTTAGAACTGAAGCTACTGTCAGTATTCGCTTTCATGGATAGGTCTACCCCATCATCAGGTGCGTTCGGCTTTTACCCATCCTCATCCAGATCAGGGCGGCGGTTAGTCGATAATAATATTGAGTAGATCCGGAACGGTCGTTGAGATAATGAGCAAAAAACCAATGCACGTGCTTCAGTTGCCAGGACCAGGGGTTATCGCGCTGCCATCGTTGTTGAATGGCAGCTTGCATGATTTTGGCTTGCCGTAGGTGGCGTTGCTGCGTGATCTTCGAGCCGGTCAGTACGCCGCTCAGGAACAGCGCCATATCGAAGGGCTTGGTCACGCTCTACCTCCAATGTAAGCCGAAACCACATCAATCCGGTTATGCCCGAGCTCAAGGCTGATTTGTTGGCGCGCCCGTTGATCAAGGTCGCGGTCAATTCGATAGCAGTGGCCACCATTGACTGGGGCCGCGTGGCTAGTGAGCTGTTCGTAACGCTCGCAGGCATAGGCCGCTCGCAGTTCGTGAAAGCCCTTCAGCCCTTGTTCATGCAGGACTTCGCGGGCGGGGAGTACGGTCTGTTGCAGGAATGCGGCGTAGCTTTCGCCTCGGGCCAGCAAGTTGCGGCTGCGGGGCGGCGACGCATTTCGGGCGAACTGTAGCGCCACCTTCACCTCTTCATTAGCATTGATCCATCGCGGCGCTGATGCCCCTGAGCGGCCGCCTTTAGTGCCGTCCTGGATGTTGATGCGACCGAAGTGCTTGGCTTCACGTTGGATACGTGGCAGATCAGCGAGGATCGCTTCGCGCAGGCGCATACCGGTAGCTCGGGCCAACAGGACTATCGCGGCCACCCGCTCGTGTTGCTGTTCGCCAAGCGCCTCGAGTACTCGCCGCACCTGCTGGTGGTCTTGGCCATCCGCCGCGTGGGTGCGTACGCTCGAGCGCTGCTGTCCCAACGCCTGACTCGGGCTGGCGATTCTCACGTCTTGATCACCGCGCAGCGCGGCGAGGGTGCGGTTAACGCTGCTCAGGCGGTTCTGCGCAGTAGCGATGCAGAGTTCACCTTGCTGAATCTGCTGACGAAGATAAGCGGCGTAGTCCTGCAGCGTCTGTCGGTCGATCTGGCGCGCATCGTTGTAACCAGGACCGTCCTCTGACCGACACCAACGTACGAACGCTTGCCAGCGATCACTATGCGCTTTGACCGTGGCGAAGTGGCCGCCGGCAAACAGATCCTTGAGCGCTTGTGGGCCTGCGTAGCTCAGCTGGCGGCCGTAGCCAAAGTTGCGCCCCTCACGCCGACCGACCAAGGCCATCGTCATCACCGTTTTCGTTTGTTTGCAGAAAAAGCAGCAGGGCTTGCCAGTGGGGGCTGAGCCTGTCCACCTGCTGCCAGTGTGTCGGGCGGACCAGGAGGGTGTTCTCCTGGTGTTGCAGCAGCGCCCCTTCTTCGCGCAGTTGCTTGATCAGCAGGGCAATGTGGGCAGGCTCAGGAGGTGGTGTGGCGACAGCGGCGACAGTGGCGACAACCCGCGTCGTTCCTGGCCTGACGCGTGGCGACAGGCTGGCGACAGTTGCGGCGACACGACGCGATTCAGGTTGTAGTTGATGTTGCGCTTGGTAGCGGCGCACCGCGTCATTGAGGCGAAACATGGCGGACCTCGAAAGTTTTTCCGTCGCGGCTGCTCAGCCAGCGATGAGTGATCAGCACGACCAATAGAGAGGCGGTATGGTCAGCGCTCTTGCGGGCAAAACGCGGGCCGTTGCGATTGACATCGCGAAGGGCGAAGTGAGTCCAGCCTTTCTGCACCAGCCAGCGCAGCAGTCGATCCGCCTCTTCGCATCGGCTATTCACCGGCTCCTGTTCGGTCAGGCGCTGGATCTCGGCCAGGTAGTAATCCATCAAAGTGGAAGCGCGCTGGATGTGTGCTTCGTCCAACGAACTGGCCTCTTCAACCATGGCCAGCACACCTGCGATGCGCAGTACATTCGCCGCGGCTTTGCTTGCGACAGGCTGGACGCCGGCCAGCTCGCCGAACTCGCCAGACTGACATTCGATGGTGTCGTGAATATCAATCCAGGCACGACGGGCACGGGGAGTCAGCTCCAGCGTGGTGGGATTGAGTGAGCCATCCTTGTGAAGCGACCAGGGCTGTCGCAGCAGGGCGGTGATCCGCTGTTGGTAGCGCTGGACTCTGGCATCCCGGCTCAAGTCGATCGCCTTGTAGAGCCGCTGGCCGGCCAGGCGCTCGGGCCAACTGATTAGGCAACGGCCGAGGATGCCTTGGCCATTGATCACCGGGTCTTTGAACAGCTGGTTGGCAAGGTAGGGTTGCAGCATCAGATGCAGACTGAGGCGGCGGTCATAGGCCCGCAGACTTTCGCCTGTCATGGAGCGCGCCCGGTCGATCGGGCTGCCATCCCACAGTGTCGACAAGGTGGTGATCGCCTTGAGCAGATTCTCTTTGCTCATGGTGCTGCTGCCCAAGAACTGGCCACCTTCATCATTAAACAAGCCCATGCTGGGCAAGCCATGGCACAGACTTTTGACCAGGGCCTCAATGGTGGGTTCGGCAATGATCAGTCTCGGCGGTACCGGCTCGGATGGCTCACCGCCTTCCGCCTCCGCGTGTCTCCTTGAGGTTTTGGGTTTGTCCCTGATGCTGGTAGCGGCGCGATAGACTTTGAGCTTTTCCGCATAAAGGGTCCACTGCTGTCGTTCCCAGTCGCGCGCCGCCTTCAGTGCCAGATGATCCACCGCGCTTTTGCGATCACCCGAGGACGCCACCGTCAGTAGGTAGAGGGACAATGGATAGGTTCGGCCATCGAGTTCGACATTGGCATGACCCTGACTCACCAGGGCAGCGCTGGCCAGCACCGATTGTGCGGCCATGGCGCAGGGCACGCCGATCACCTCGGCCAGTCGTTCGACCGCAGGGCCCAGCAGATCCCCGAGTGCTTCGACCGGGTAGGGCAGTGGCGCCTGCTGGTATTCCAGCAACGGTTGTGGTGGCTCGAACGCTTCGCACAGTTGCATCGCACTTCTCCTGAGATTATCGACTTCGTCCTCACTCATCCCGCCAAGGTTGTTGAGTGTTATCAGGGATCAAGGCCCCTGCGACCTGTGAGGTTTGTCCACTTACGCGGGACTGACGGCTCCTTACGACCGGGAGCTTGGGCATCTCATGATCTGGCCTCCTGAACACCGATAGCGGTGGGCGGGTGGAGGCTGCACTGGCTGACGAGACCGGTTCCGCGAGATCCTGAGTCGGGTGAAGACAGCGAGGTGATGACTGGGGCATGCCTGACTGTCAGTCAGGTGCAGTCCATTGCGTGGGCTGCGGCATCATCATCGGCATCGCTGTGGCGAGTGAGCGTTCGGAGTTTGTCACGCCGATTGTCACGAGGGGGAAAGCCGCAAAGGCCCGTGCGATTAGGGCTGCAGCAGTTTGATATGCGCCCGTCTCTTTAGGCGGCAAAGAGACGGGCAACAGGTTGGCGCAAGAAATGGCCAAGCGGATAAGTTGCTGCAGGGCAGCCAGGAGAAGGCCTGAATTGCCGCAGTGGGCAAAGTTGAGAAGTAGGCATCCATCACATCGCTGTGACCGTGCGAGCCGCCGGACACTAATCGCACTTGGGGTGAACCACCACGATGTGGCGTAGCCTCAAAGGTTCTAGCTACCTGGGTGCTGTCGAGGACAGCGCTTGTACAGTTCTGGTTTAGCGCTCGTTCTGCTCGCGGTCAACAGTATTTTGGGGGCGGCTCTTGCGCCAATCGGTAGTGCTGGAAGACCTTGGAACCCGGTGGTTCTCCATGGCCGGGTGGTCGTTCGTCGGGTTTTAATGTGAGCCTGCGTAATTGCATGGACTTGACCATTTGCACTGTCACTGACCAGTCAATTGCAGTTGTGCGGATCAACCGTTTTCATTCGACTTGTCAGGTCTAAGCCCCTTTGGGTAATACTTTCCGATCCGATGCCATGTCCTCGTTAAAGCCATCTGGCACAGGCTTGAAACCTGAGGCCGGCGAGCGGTGGCTGGATTGGAACTGGCGCAGGCTCAGTACGTCGATTTCACCTGTAATGCAGTAGTCGTGGTTACCTCCCTTGACTCGTAATATGTCGCGCTTCCAGCGCTCCTTATAAGGTGCGCGGATACGACTATCACCGAAGCGGCGATTGTTGCATTGGATGATGTAGGCATGAATATCAAGGGCGGCAGACTCCACCAGTGCGTTGAATGTGTCGGTGTCGCTGTTCCACTCTGGAACAAACAGCGCATCGACCTGGCCGCGTAGGTCTGCGCGGTAACGAATATTGGTTAGCTCGCTGCAGATCATGATGGCAAAGCGGAAATCACCATGCTGGATGACTGGAGGCTTTTGCCACTGTTGCTCTTGAGTGGGCTGCATCTGCAGGCCTGCTAGGCGAAAGAGTTCTTGCTCCTCATGAAATGCTGGACGCTGTTTATCCTGGCGATAGAGCATCAGCGAAGGGAACCCAAGACCGTCGTGGGTTAGCGAAGCCCAAACCTGGTGGCGCACATACTTTCTCGGTGCATGGAGGTACTCCACCCCGGTGATCAAAGATATGCCACGGCCCTTGAGCTTGTCGGCGATACGCATAAACCATTGGGGTGGTAAAGACACTTCTGGGAGGATCAAGTAACCAGCGCCGTCAGGCCGAGAGATCAGTTCGTTAATCAGGCGATTGATGCGTTGGTAACGGTGCAGGCCGTCCGGATCGGGCCACCCCATGATGGCGGCGGTAAAGCTTTCATCTTTGGTTTCCAAACTGGCCACAGCGATGGTCTGTTTTGCTTTGGGTTCTCCGTCCGGGATATGCAAAACCTGCTTTTTGTCGAGGTGGGGCATCTTGTGCTCGGTCAGCTCAAAACCGCGCAGTGCTTGCACCACCAACCCCAGTGTCTTGCGGCTGGAGGCGGCAAAAGGGGTGGGGGCTATGAGGTAGAGCTCATTGAGACTGAATGGGCGAGTGGCAAAGGTTAGACCAGACGGGGTGCCGCGTTTAAGCCTGAGCCAGTTCGCCAGTGTGGCGATGCCGTCGGTCATCTCGTCAGGCAATAGATCTTCTGCGTCAAAAGTAGCGAGGTTTTTACGGAGTGGAATACCGCGCTGGCTGACCATTTCCTGAGGCAGGCCTGTAAAGCGCAAGGGGATATGGGCGAGATCGAAGCTGAACAGCCGAGCTTGAAGCTTCTGTATGTGCTGGGTGGTGATGTTCATTGGCCTGTCCAGGAAGTTACTCCAGATGACGAAGGCAAGGCTCTCCATATGACCGGTCATCTGGTTCTTCCAGGCGGTAGCCCCCGATTTGCTTAGGCGGGGAGGAAACGCAGAGACGATGCTTTGCGTTGTTACTTCCCAGATGGATCGCTTCCATAAATGTCGGGCCTCGGCTGGCACGTTGGCAGCGGCTAGGCTTTTGATCGCTAAAGTGCAGTCGTTCTCTACTTTAACGATCAGGCCACCAAGTGCTTTGATGATCTTGTCTAGGTATTCAAAGTCTTCGCAGGCGGTAGCCATGCGGATGATGCGCGGGAGGTATTGAGCCAGTTCGAAGAACTTAATCGGGGTGAGCAGATGCTCTATGACTGCGGCGAAAAAGGCATGGCGGTGTACTTGCCAATCCTCCGGGGGGATATCGCGTTCGAAGGCTTCGTAGTTGCGAAGGCTGAGGGCAAAACCGGCGCGGTGCAGCGTTAGTGCATCGGTCTTTCGCAGATTGTCTGCTTGCTCTCCGGCAAGGTTGGTAGCTTTGAGCAGGTCCGTAGCCACGGTGTTGGGCGAATTCGGCAGGTCGGGTAACGCGCGCCATTCGCTTGCACGTTGGTTGATCTGTTCGGAAATGGCGTTGACCAGAGCGGTACCTGCAGACCCTGCAAGGATGAACAGCTTGTTTTTGCTGTTTTCAAAAGCGATGCGGTCTTCTTTGAGATAGCCAGGTTTGAACAGGATGCTGCCGTTATTTTTTTTAAGCAGGTCCTTGCCGCCGTCGCGACTGAAGATCCACTCCCAAAACTGCTCGGTGGTTTTGATGTCGCTGGCGTTTTCCATGACCAGTAGAATGTCGTCCACATAACGGCCGTAATACAGTGGCACTACTTGTTGCTCGATGAACTGGTCGAGCCCGATTAGTGCCGCGTTTGCGACCACTGCAGACGCAGGCAACCCTACGGGTAAACCTTTTCCTAGTGGCGTTTCTTGTGCCCAGGCCAACAAGGCGGAAATGAACAGGCGGTTCAGTTTTGACTGCGATTCGCTCAGTTCAATTTTGGCTAATTTGAGGAAGCCGTCGTCGAGCATAAAGCCGGGGCTTAGCTCGTGATAGAAACTGCTTACATCGGCTGTCAGTGCCAATACTTTTTTCTTCTCGCTCAGGGCTGTGCGCATCGCCTTGATGCCACCGTCGCGCCATTCACGGAAGGGTCTGAGATAGGGTTTGAATGATCCAAGGGCCCACGTGCTGATCTCATCGTGCCGGTTACGGCGCAGGCGGCTGCCAAAGACGTTGCTGCTGAGCTGTTTGTCGAAGAGATCGCCGACTTCCATCATCCATAGCGATGACAGCACGTGAAAGTCGATGCTGCAGCGGGCCATGAGGCGGAATACGGCGGTGGGGTGGTTGCCGGCCTCAGTCGCGCTTACCCACTCGGCTTCCGGTGAGGCGAAGATCAGACTTGGATCCTGCTTTCCTTTGGCAATCTGGATTTCTTTGGGGGCCAGCGTCCAAGTGCCGAGAAATGCAGGGTCTTTCACCCAATCCTCGTTCATGGCTTCGATCTGCACTTTCAGGCGAGTGAGGTTTTTGCTCAGGTCGTCTTCATAGTTGGCAATGTCGAACAGCGAGGGGTTGGTTGAGTAGTAGAGGTCAACCTTGGCCTTGCGATAGGCGAGGCCAAGGTCGTGCAGCGATACCGACATCTGGATGACACTCATTTCTTAACCTTCGGCAATCCTGAGATATCCCGGATAGTACCGAAAGCAAGCATGAGTGGGCTAAAGCATTGCAAGGCGCTCTATCTCTACTCACTGATTGTCATGAATGGACTACTGAGCCGCCCCTAGTTTAGTAGGCACTTTAACGGGCCGCTTTTGGCCGATTCTGTTGAAAAAGTCGACTTCTGTTTCTACGGCAGAAAAGTACGCGCTCGAGATTGAAATTCGTGCGTTGCGCAGAGGATTCAAGGCTCAGATTTGACGTAGCGGTGTGCAAAAATGGCATTTTCACCGTTCGATAAATGGGTAGCTCGGCCGGGTCGACTTTTTCAACACAATCGGCAGGTTGCAGTCCTTCAGTGCTTGGCTGACGCACTCGCGCTGAGTGGCACCCGCTGACCCCCATCAACTGCAAACGGCTGGTCAGCGCGAATGCAAATGACTGGTCAAGTCGGATGCAAACAAATGGTCAGTGGCAATGCAATTAGGTGGTCAAGTGAGATGCAATTACGCAGAGCCCACGCGAGTGGGAATGCAGAGCCTTCCCGCTCGCGTGGGCTTGGCCGAGAAAGCCCCAAGAGCGAGGCTTGCAGCGGCGACAGTCGCCACTTCTGTCGCCATGCTGCAGGCCAGGTATTACTTGGGTTGTCGCCGGTGTCGCCGCTGTCGCCAAATCAACTATCACTCCATACGGGGAGTCATTCTCGGTTACTGGCGGCGTCCAGTGAACGCTCACCGTATCGGCACGACGTTGTGGTCTCTGGTTTGATTGATCGCAGATGCTGACAGGTTGCCAGTGGCCGCTTTTTGGATGTGCTCACTCCACCAAGCCATCATCGGACGCCGACGTTCAATGTAGTCAGCTCGGTTGTAAGCGCTTCGGACTTCGTCCTTGTCGACATGCGCCAGCGCGACTTCGATCAGCTCCGGATCCCACCCATGCTCGTTCAGGATGGTGCTGGCCATGGAGCGCATGCCGTGGCTGACCAAGCGGTCCTGGAAGCCCATGCGTTTCAACGCCATGTTGGCGGTCTGGCTGTTGGCGTGGGTGCGCGGATTTCTATCTGCCGGGAACACGTATTCCCTGTGGCCGCTGTGGGGCTTGAGCGTCTCCAGTAACGCGAGTGCCTGTTCGGTCAGTGGGATGGTGTGCGGACGACGCTTTTTCATGCGCTCCGGAGGGATGGTCCAGATGCGTTTGTCGAAGTCGATGTCTGCCCATCGGGTGGTAGCCGCTTCGGCAGGGCGGGTCATGGTGTGCAGTTGCCATTCGATCAGGCAGCGGGTGATCCGCTTGATGCTGGCGTTTGCGATTTCGATCATGAGCTCGGAAAGCTCATCGGGTCGTAGCGCGGCCATGTTCTGTTTCTTGGGTTTCTTGAATACTGCGCGAATGCCACTGAGGGGGTTCGCAAAGATCAGTCCTGAATTGACCCCGTAGGTCATGATCTCGTTGAGCCGTTGGCTCAATCGCTTCACTGTCTCGAGGCTGCCTTTGGCCTCGATTGGGCGAAGCAGTTCGATGACCATCGGTGCGCTGATTTTTGAGA
Organism: Pseudomonas laurylsulfatiphila; assembly: GCF_002934665.1. GTDB lineage: Bacteria > Pseudomonadota > Gammaproteobacteria > Pseudomonadales > Pseudomonadaceae > Aquipseudomonas > Aquipseudomonas laurylsulfatiphila. The sequence continues at coordinate 77,013 of NZ_NIRS01000007.1, forward strand.
GCGGCGTTGTTTTCAGGTCTGGAAATACATGCAGCGTGAGCGAGCGCCAAATGTCTTCGGCGTACGCCGGCGTGACGGAGTCCTTCTTCAGCTCGAACCAGGCGGTGGCCACGTTCTCGAACGTATGTTCCGTCTCCGCTCGTTTGGCTTCGTCCTGTGCATTGCGTTGCACCTTGGGATCAATGCCTTGTGCAAGCAGCTCGCGCGCTTCCACCACTTTTTTCCTGGCGTTCGCTAGTGAGAGCTCTGGGTACGTGCCCAGCCCCATATTGATACGATTTTTGGTTACCGGCTCGCGGTAGTTGAAGTTCCACAGCATCGAGCCGTTGCTCCTGACTCGGAGCTGGAGGCCGTCACCATCGCTGAGGACGTAATCCTTGTCTTTTGCCTTGATTGCCTTGAGCTGGCGGTCGGAAAGGCGAAGGGCTGGAGCAGGCATGAGAGCTACCTCTGACACCGTTTTGGTATTCCAAAAAATAGCACCGGATGGCTTGGAATACCATTTGGAATACCCAAACGGCTGGAACTCAAAAAACCTCTGCGGAGCCCAGTAGCGCTTAAACCCTTGATTTTGCTGGATTTCAGGCACAAAAAAAGACGTCCGTGGACGTCTTTAGATGATGAAGTGGTGGAGCCGGGGGGATTTGAACCCCCGTCCGCCAGTACTCCGCTGTCGGTACTACATGCGTAGCCGTGTCTATTAAGTTAACCCTCAGCGACCCGACGGGCAGGGTGCTTTGGGCGAGTTGTGTAAGTTTTAGCCGCTTCGTCCACAACGTACTGCACGGCGATTCTGTTCTATATGACAATCACTTTGGGTTTACAGACATCCCCTGATGATTGCTGGACCCGAAGGTACCAGGAGGGAAGGGCTAAGGCTGCTTACGCAGCGAGAGCGTATTCCCCGTAGGTTTCGTCATTGGCAACTATAAGAAGTTGCAACAGTGGATTTACGAGTTCTGTTACCAACTCGGCATGCACCTAAAGTTTCGCAACCGGCGTCGAATCCTAAACGGCCCCGAGCCTGGTGCTCTGTGAATCAAGTGAGCAACAAGCCTGTACAGTGTACGTCAACGCGACTCAGAAGGCCAACCCGAAGGTAGGCCACCACACATCATGGGTTGGGCTCGTTGCGCTGTTTGTCAGCGAGTGCCAATGCCTGGGTGGCTTCGGTGACGCATTTTGTGTCGTCTCCGGAGGCTTGTGAGGCTTCGGCGCTGGACATCAGTCTCTTGATCTCCATTGCAGTGTTTCCGGAGGTCGCCGGCAGCGCATTCACTTTGCCTTTGAGCTCTTGCAGCTTGCTCGTGCAAAGGTTGTTGTCCGCAGCAAATGCAGGAGAGGCCAACATTGCAGCGGAAATGAACAGACCAGCGAGTGTGGTGCGCTTCATGGGTATCACCTTGAACGGATGGGGCCTACCTCAAAGACTACGATTCAACGCAAGAATTCGGTTTTTTCAGACAACGTGTCGAGCTTTTCCCGCGATGCGGGCGGTTACACATTCCCAGACCCCGGATGCAAAAAAACCCGCCGTTGGCGGGTTTTGTTTTGCTTCGTATCGGATTACTTCCCGCCTTTTTTCGCGTCGGTGAGGGCCTTGATGACGTCGTTGGTCTCGGCGATGCAATCATCAGTGCCCTGCTTGGTGCCTTTTGCATGGTCAGCTTCGGCTTGCTCGACGGAGGCTTTCACCTGGTCAGTCATTTCCGGAGGAATCTGTGCCTTTGCGTTTTCGATGGTTTGCAGATTGACCGCGCACTGATCTTTTTCGGCGGCAAACGAGGGGGAGGCGAGCATAGAGGCAGTAATAAACAAACCTAACAGCACAGAACGATTCATGTGTATCTCCTTGAGCTGAAGGGCCAGGCATTGCTGGCCATCAAATCGAGCTACCGAGTGTTGGGAGAGTCCCGCATTGGCGGGACTTGATCAGTGGACTGCGGTGGCACCTCAGGGTTCTGTTTTTTACTGTGGAGCTATCGATTCCGGCAAGTAGGTACATCTATGCACCTTCCTTGGGTCCTGCTATCAGGGCACCCTAGCCTGGGTAACGCGGTCCACCAGATAGACTAGACCGTGGTAATCAATGCCGCCATGTTGCGTCAAACCGATCTCACAGGTGCGGCTGGTGGAGATGCCTTCGCTGCATTGTTGCACCGCGTCCTTGAGGGTGCGCAGCGAATGGGCATTCAACTGCGGCGTGGTGAAGCCCTTGTCGCCGGCGAAGCCGCAGCAGTGAATGCCTTCGGGAATGACCACGTTTTTGCTGCATTTGCGCGCCAGATCGATCAGCGCCTGACTTTCGCCGAGGTGCTGAGTGCTGCAGGTGACGTGCACTGCAATCGGCGCTTCCTGCGGTGTGAAGTCGAGGCGATCCATCAGGTGCGTGCGGATGAAACGCACCGGGTCGTAGAGGTCCAGTCGAACGTCGCCAAGGTCTTGAGTGAGCCGTAACGTACAGGGACTGGTGTCGCAATAAATCGGGTCCAGCCCGCCGCGACTGGCATGCAGCAAGGCGCCGATCAGTTCCTGGCGTTTGTGTTCGGCTTGTTCGGCGTAGCCTTTGGAGGCGAATGGCTGGCCGCAGCAGAGGTTGTCCAGATTGTCCGGGAAGACCACCTGGTAACCGGCCTTTTCCAGCAGTCCGCGGGTTTTGTCGTACAACGACACCTGCTCTTTATCCCCCGCCGCTGGCCCCATGACCCGCGACACACACGCCGCCAGGTACACCACCCGAGGGCGTTCGTCCGACACGGCAGGACTGAAGCGGATGGCTTTTTCCGGCTGCGGCATGGCGTTGGTCCATTGCGGGACCTGACCTTTGGACAGCTTCGTCAGCGTCGCCGAGAGTTTTGCCAGGCGTGGCGCGCCCAACAACATCCGTGCGCCATTGGCGACGTGCAGGGTGAATCGCGCCCCTTGTAGCGCCGTGGCGAAATTTCCTTCAAGCCAGTTGGCGGTTTTCGTATGGGTTGCCGTGCGGCTACGGAGTTTTTTCACCAGCTCGCCGGTGTTGATGCCGACCGGGCAACGTTGCGCGCACAGGCCGGTGGCGGCGCAGGTGTCGATGCCTTGGTACTCGTACGCGGCTTCGAGTTCGGTGGTATCGATGCCGGCGCGTTTTTTCGCCTGAATATCGCGCCAGATCACGATGCGTTGGCGTGGGCTCAGGGTCAGGCCTTTCGATGGGCAGACCGGTTCGCAGAAGCCGCATTCGATGCACTTGTCCACAATCTCGTCGGCGGCCGGCAAGGGCTTGAGGTGCTTGAGGTGGATCTGCGGATCTTCGCTGAGCACCACGTCCGGGTTGAGAATCCCGTTGGGATCGAGCAGGCGCTTGAGTTGCCACATCAACTGGTAGGCATCGCTGCCCCATTCCAGCTCGACGAACGGCGCCATGTTGCGTCCGGTACCGTGTTCGGCTTTCAGCGAACCGCCGAACTCCACTGCCACCAGTTGCGCCACGTCGTCCATGAACGCCTGATAGCGTGCGACTTCTTCCTTGTTGTTGAAGCCTTGGGTGAAGACGAAGTGCAGATTGCCTTCCAGTGCGTGTCCGAAAAGGATCGCTTCATCGTAGTGATGTTTGTCGAACAGTTCGATAAGACGATTGACGCCGATGGCCAGTTGTTCGACCGGGAAGGTGACGTCTTCGATGATCACCGTGGTGCCGGTCTTGCGCACCGCGCCGACGGCGGGGAAGGTGTCTTTGCGGATGGCCCAGAGACGGGCGTTTTCCCGTGGGTCCTCCGTGAAGTCGACCTGCTTTTCCACTTGGAACGCCTGCAGCGACGCCATGATCTGCGCCAGTTGTTCATGCAGCAGGGCGGACGACGCTGCGCGGGATTCGATCAGCAAGGCGCAGGCATTGTTCGACAGATGCTGTACGAAAGGCGGCATGCCGGGTTTGTCCTGCACTGAGCGCAGGCTGCGCCGGTCCAGCAGTTCCACGGCCGACACCGGTTGGCTTTTCAGTACGGTGACCGCGTTGCAGCAGGTCTCTACATCCGGGAAAACAATCAGGGCCGAGGCCTTGTTCGGGTGATCGATCACCGTGTCGTAGGTCACTGCACTGATGAACCCGAGCGTGCCCTCTGAGCCCACCAGCAAGTGGCTCAAGATATCCACAGGCTCGTCGAAATCCACTAGGGCATTGAGCGACAGGCCGGTGGTATTTTTCAGACGGTATTTGTGGCGGATTCTCGCAGCCAGATCAGCGTTGGCGCGGGTCTCGCGACCCAGCGTCGCCAGGCGCTCCAGCAGCGCGGCATGGCTTTGGCGAAACGCCGCGACGCTGGCGGCATCTTCAGTGTCGAGACGACTGCCGTCGGCCAGCACCAGACGGATGCCGGCCAAAGTGTGATAGGTGTTTTGTGCCGTGCCGCAGCACATGCCGCTGGCATTGTTGGCGACGATCCCGCCGATCTTGCAGGCATTGATCGAGGCCGGGTCCGGGCCGATCTTGCGTCCGAACGGCGCCAGCCAGGCGTTGGCCTGGGCGCCGATCACACCCGGTTGCAGGCGGATTTGCGTGCCCTGGTCGCGGATCTCGCGCGCGTTCCAGTTGTCCCCCAGCACGATCAGCACCGAGTCGCTGATCGCCTGGCCGGACAAACTGGTACCGGCGGCGCGGAAGGTCACCGGCACCTGATCGCGTTGCGCCAATTGCAGCAGCGCCACGACTTCGTCTTCGGACTCGACGCGGATCACCAGTTGCGGAATCAATCGATAGAAACTGGCATCGGTGCCGAAGGCCAGGGTCGACAGCGGGTCGTCGAAACGTCGCTCTTGTGGAATCAGTTGCTGTGCATCTCGCAGGAAAGCGGCCGGTAGACTCATTGGTCCTCCAGGATCAACACCACCAGGTCTTTCGGGCCGTGGGCGCCGTACGCCAGCACTTGTTCGATGTCGGCGGTCTTCGACGGGCCGGACACCAGCAACGCATTGGTCGGCATGCCCTGGGCCCATTCGAACTCCTGTTGCACCTGATAGAAGTTGTCGCGGATTTCGCTGGCCTTGAGCAGGGCGAAATGCACCGGTGGCGCTAGGCTCATCAAGCGCGGTTCTTCCCGGGTCGGCCAGATGATCAGGCTGCCGGTTGCCGCGATGGCACCGAGGCTGCCGGTCAGGCTCGCCGGGGTGTCGTTGAACAGCTCGGCTTTCCATTCTTCGACCGGGCGGTCGTAGGCCTTGAGCGTCGGCAGATCGGGATTATTCGCCCAATGCTGTGTGATGCGTTGACCGTGGGGCGTTGTCGGTGCGATCAGCAGGCTTGGCAACTGGCGATCCCGCAGCAATTGCGCTAACAGCACCGGCCACTCTTCGCCGGATGTCAGGTGGATTTCCGTGTGTACCGCTTCCATCAGTTTGCGCAGCTGTGGAATGCGTTGCTCTGGCGCGTAGGAGTAAGGCTGGGTCACCAGATCGACATCAAAGTTGTCGGCCACCGGCGTGGTGCCTGTCAGACTTTTACGCAGTTTGGCGAGGATATTTTGCTTGGCGCTCATCAGCGGTCTCCCTGTTTGGCCAAATGCTCGCGGGCCATGTCATGCAGTGAGCGGGCGGCGGGTTTCGGTGCGCTGTGGTTTTGCGTCCACGGGCCGACATTGCTCGGCGTGAGGGCGCGCAAACGGGTGGCGAAGAAGCCGAACAGGCGATACAGCGTCGGCGAACTGTTGAGCTTCGCCCAGGCGTTCCAGAGGAACCGCTCCTTGCGCGAATACTTGCTGCCCTGGCCACGCATCACTTGATGGGGGCTGTCCGGGGCCTTGACGTTTTCTTCGCGCAGGCGCCGCAGCAACGCAGGGATCGGGATTTTCACCGGACACACTTCGCCGCAGGCACCGCACAGCGAAGACGCGCTCGGGTGATCCGGGACTTTCGCCAGGCCGACCATGTGCGGGGTGACGATTTTTCCGATAGGGCCGGGGTAAACCTCCCCATAGGCATGGCCGCCGATTCGGGTATACACCGGGCAATGATTCATACAGGCACCGCAGCGGATGCAGTTCAGGGTCTGGCGCAATTCACTGTCGGCAAAGGCCTGGCTACGACCATTGTCGAGCAGTACCAGATGCACTTCCTGCGGGCCGTCGAGTTCATGTTCCTTGCGCGGGCCGGAGATCATGTTGACGTAGGTCGTGATCGGGATGCCCAGGGCCGAGCGGGTCAGCAGCGACAGCAGCGGTACCACGTCGCGCAGGTTTTCCACGACTTTTTCGATGCCGGTAACGGCGATGTGCACAGGCGGTACGGTGGTGGTCATGCGCCCGTTGCCTTCGTTTTCCACCAGCAGCAGGGTGCCGGTTTCGGCCACGGCGAAGTTGACGCCGGAAACGCCGATGTCCGCTTCGAAGAATTTCTGCCGCAAGACCTTGCGACCGATCTGAATGAGTTGGTCAACGTCCTTGGTGTATTCCACCCCAAGTTTGTCGTGGAACAAGGACGCGACCTGACCGGCATTCTTGTGGATCGCCGGCATGATTATGTGTGAAGGCTTCTCGTGGTCGAGCTGGACGATGTACTCGCCCATGTCCGATTCCAGGCATTCAATGCCCCGGTCAGCCAGGAAATGGTTCATCTCCATCTCTTCACTGACCATCGATTTGCCCTTGATCACTTGCCGCCCCTCGTGAGCGCGGATGATCGAGAGGACGATGCCATTGGCCTCGTCCACCGTTTCCGCCCAGTGCACTGTCACACCGTTGCGGGTCAGGTTCTGTTCCAGTTGCTCGAGCAGGTCGGGCAACTTGGAGAGCGCGCGAGCACGGATTGCATTGCCCAGTGCGCGCAAGTGTTCTCTTTCGTGGGCATCGCTGAACGCCGCTGCCCGTTTGGTCATCAGTGAATCCATCGCCTTGCGAAAGTTGCCTCGCAATTGCGCGTCACCCAGCGCGTTGTGGGCGCGGGTGCGGAAATCTTCTTCTACGGCAACCGTAGGAATAATCGTGGAGGTGCTCATCGGGCACCTCCGGTACGCTGCCAGAGGAAGCTGGCCAGATGCTGACCGCGCAGCGCTTCCTGCTGTTTTTCCAATGAGCCGTTGATGTTCATCAGGCAGCCGCAATCGGCACTCAATACCTTGTGCGCGCCGGATTCCTTCAACGCCCGGGTCTTGTCAGCCACCATCGCGCCGGAAATGTCTGGCATACGGACGCTGAATGTTCCGCCAAAGCCACAGCACTCACTTTCGTGATCGTGATTGACCCGCTCCACATTGCTCAATTGCGACAACAATTCGCGGCCGTGCAGGTGGGTGTTCATTTCGCGGCGTGCCGAACACGAAGTGTGCAGCGCCACTTTCACCGGCTCGCCGCTGTCCTCGAACTGCACCTTGCAGACAAACAACAGGAACTCGGCCAGCTCAAAGGTTCTGGCTGCCAGGGCCTGAACCTGTTTCAACGTGTGCGGCTCGTCCTTGAACAAGTCGGCATAGTGTTCGCGCAACATCCCGGCGCAAGAGCCCGACGGCACCACCACCGGATAATCCCCGGCAAACAACGCCAGTTGTGAGCGCGCCACGGTCCGTGCCTGTTCGGTGTAACCCGAGGTGTAGGCCGGTTGTCCGCAGCAGCTTTGCCCTTGCGGGTACTCGACACGAATGCCTTCGCGTTCCAGCAGGTGGATCGCATCCATCCCGGCTTCGGGATAGAACAAATCGACCACGCAGGTCCCGAACAGGTAGACCCGTGACGGTTTCTCGCTGGGGTATTGCCGAGGCTCGGGCAGTGGCGGGGCGACACGGGTCGCATTCGGCACAGCGTTGTAAAAAAGCTCGCTCATCAGGCGTGTCTCCGGGTGGTCCCGGTTATTCGTCTGTTGAGGCCGCTGAATATAGAGTCGGAAGCTTTCAGCAGCCTTACAGACCGGGGTGTGAATTGCGGACGCCGGGGGCGTGGCCCGGCGTCGGTTTTTACCGTTTTACTTGTAGTCCTTAGTGCACCAGCATGCCGGTGAACCAGTAGGCCTGAGCCAGGGTGATCAAGCCGACAATCGTTGCAAAGAATAGGCTGTGCTTGAGGGTGAAGCGGAACAGATCCGATTCCTTGCCCACCAGGCCGGTCGCGGCGCAGGCCACGGCGATCGATTGTGGCGAGATCATCTTGCCGGTCACGCCGCCGCTGGTGTTCGCCGCCACCAGCAAGGTGTCGTTGACACCGATCTGGTGCGCGGTGGTCGCTTGCAGCGAACTGAACAGGGCGTTGGACGAAGTATCGGAGCCGGTGAGGAACACGCCCAGCCAACCGAGGAACGGCGAGAAGAAGGGGAACGCCGCGCCCGTCGCCGCCAGTACCAGGGCCATGGTCGAGGACATGCCCGAGTAGTTGGTGACGAAGGCGAACGCCAGCACCATGCCGATGGACAAGATCGGCCAGCGCAGTTCGTAGAAGGTCTCTTTCAAAGTGGTAAGACCAATTTTGACGTTGATCTTCAGCACCAGCATCGAAATCAGCGCCGAGAAGAAAATCGCTGTGCCAGTGGCAGAAATCGGGTCCAGTTTGAACACTGCCGGAATAGCCGTTGGCGTAGCCACGATCGGCGCGACCTTGATCACCATCTGGTCCAGGTGCGGAATGGCGAAGTTGAACACGAAGCTGTACATCGAACCGCCGGCGGCGAACATCGCCTTGAACGGCTTCAGGGTCCAGATGGTGACCAGTACGGTCAGGATCAGGAATGGCGACCAGGCCTTGAAGATTTCCCCAAGGCTGTAGGGCGAAGCCACGGTTGTGCGCTTCTGGCCGAAACCACCGACGCTGGCGCTCACTACCGAGGCCGAGACTGCGCCGACGATGTGCTGGCCGGCGGCGCGTTTCGGTTGCCAGACCTTCAGGAACAGGGTCAGGGAGATCAGTGCGGCCAGGGCCGAGGTGATGTCCGGCAGTTCCGGGCCGATGAAGTTCGAGGTGAAGTACTGGGTCACGGCAAAGCTCAAGCCGGCCACCAGCGCTGCCGGCCAGGTTTCCCGCACGCCGCGCAGGCCGTCCATCATGAACACCAGCCAGAACGGCACGAACAGTGACAGCAGCGGCAATTGGCGGCCGGTCATGGCGCCGATCTTGAAGGCGTCGATACCGGTCACTTGCCCGGCCACGATGATCGGAATGCCGAGGGCGCCGAAGGCTACGGGTGCGGTGTTGGCGATCAGGCACAAGCCAGCGGCGTACAGCGGGTTGAAGCCCAGTCCTACAAGGAGTGCGGCGGTAATCGCCACCGGCGCGCCGAAACCGGCGGCACCTTCCAGGAATGCACCGAAGCAGAAGCCGATCAGCAGCACCTGCAGGCGTTGGTCATCGGTGATCGACAGGACCGAACTGCGGATGACTTCAAACTGGCCGCTCTTGACCGTCAGTTTGTAGAGGAACACCGCTGCCACGATGATCCAGGCAATCGGCCACAGGCCATAAGCGAAGCCATACCCGGCGGCGGCGAGCGCCATATCGACCGGCATCTGGAAAGCAAAGATCGCCACCAGGATCGACAAAGCCAGGGTGATGCTGCCGGCCACGTGCCCTTTGAGGCGGAACACGGCCAGGGCCAGGAAGAAAAACACGATGGGGATGACGGCTGCGAGTGCGGACAGGCCGAGGCTGCCGAGCGGGGTATAGAGCTGTTGCCAGGTTTGCATATGGGGTGGCCCCTAATTGTTGTTGGTCAGGCACTGATCAGCGTTCTTGGATAATTGGTAAGACCAATTTACAATCGCTGTTGGCTAGGGTAAAAGCCTTGTAGGCGGTGTGTCAATTTGCCGCCCTAAAACTTTTGTCGAATGCAAAGTGCGCTGGTGGTCCGTCTGGTATGACCAAATGCGTTGTGGCAGGTGCTGGCGCGGCGCCGATAGGCCAGAATAGAGCCCCGGCGAGCCGTCGGATCGTGGAGAAATCGAGTTATGGGGTTTGATCAGATTCGTCAGCGCCGTTTGTCTGACGATATTGTCGAGCAGCTTGAGGGCATGATCCTCGAGGGCACGCTGAAGGCTGGAGAGCGCTTGCCGGCCGAGCGCGCGTTGGCCGAACAATTTGGCGTGTCCCGCCCTTCGTTGCGTGAAGCCATTCAGAAGCTGACCGCCAAGGGGCTGCTGGTCAGTCGCCAGGGCGGCGGCAACTATGTAGTGGAATCACTGGGTACCACCTTCAGTGATCCCTTGTTGCATCTGCTGGAAAGCAACCCCGAGGCGCAGCGCGATCTGCTCGAGTTTCGCCATACGCTGGAAGCGTCCTGCGCCTACTACGCTGCGTTGCGCGCCACTGATGTGGATCGCGAGCGGCTGACCGCGGCATTCAACAAGTTGCAGGACTGCTATTCGCGTCACGAAGAGGTGAGTCGTGCCGAAGAGGGGGCCGCGGACGCAAGCTTTCACCTGGCGATCGCCGAGGCCAGCCACAATGCCGTGCTGCTGCATACCATTCGCGGGCTGTTCGACTTGCTCAAGCGCAACGTGGTGACCAACATCGGAGGCATGTACAAGCAGCGCACTGAAACCCGCGACATGCTGATCACGCAGCATCGGGAGTTGTACCAGGCGATTATCGAAGGGCGGGCGGAGCAGGCGCGGGAAGTTTCCAGTCGGCACATTCTGTACGTGCAGGAGGTGCTGGAAGAAGTGCGTCAGGAAGTGCAGCGCGTGGCACGGGCGGAGCGGCGCAAGGGGATGTGACCTTTTGAAGCAAAAGATCGCAGCCTTCGGCAGCTCCTACATTGGAATGCATTCCCTGTAGGAGCTGCCGCAGGCTGCGATCATTTCGCTGACGCCACAAAAAAACTCAGGCTGAAGAATTACTCTTCCTTGCCCTTGTTGCGCACCGCACGCTGCAACTCGCGACCTGCGTCGCGTTCGCGCTCGGTATCACGCTTGTCGTATTCCTTCTTGCCCTTGCCCAGAGCGATTTCGCACTTGACCATGTGCTTGCTCCAGTACCAGGACAGGCACACGCAGGCGTAACCCTTTTGCTGCACCGCAGCGGACAGCTTGTCCAGCTCGCGACGGTTGAGCAGCAGCTTGCGGCTGCGGACCGGGTCGGCGATGACGTGGGTGCTGGCGGTCGTCAGGGGCGTGATGTGACTGCCGAGCAGCCAGGCTTCGCCATCCTTGAGCAGGACATAACTGTCAACCAGTTGCAGCTTGCTTGCCCGCAGACTTTTTACTTCCCAGCCGGCCAGGACCAGACCAGCCTCGAACTTGTGCTCGATGAAGTAATCGTGTCGCGCCTTTTTATTTTGCGCGATGGTCCCTGTTGGGTGTTTCTTCTGTTTAGCCATAGGGGCGGCATTATAGGGAGTTACAACAGAGTCGGCTACGGGGTTGCTACGTGCTTGAGCAGGTTGATTGAATCCCGGACAATGCGGCCTCTTTTTTGAACGCTTGGGCGTGATAACGATGTCGACAGACAAGGTTTCTGTCCACGGCAGTTGGGCTAGCCGCTGGGTCTTCATACTCGCCGCGACCGGTTCGGCCGTGGGGCTGGGTAGTATCTGGAAATTCCCGTACATGGTCGGCGTCTATGGCGGCGGTGCCTTCGTGCTGATGTTCCTGGCCTGCATCGCGCTGATTGGCGTGCCGGTCATGCTCGCCGAAACGCTGATCGGCCGGCGTGCACGGCAGAGCCCGGCCAACGCCTTGAAGACGCTGGCGGTCGAGGCGGGGCACTCGGGCAAATGGTCCTGGGGCGCATTTGCCGGAATGATCACGGCGCTGCTGATCCTGTCGTTCTACAGTGTGGTGGGCGGCTGGTCGCTGGATTACATCATCGACATGGGGCGTGGCGATTTTCAGGGTGTGACGGCGGATCAGGTCGGGGCTTACTTCGGCAATGTCATTGCCGATCCCTGGCGCCTGACACTTTGGCACACGATTTTCATGCTGCTGTCAGCGGTGGTGATCGCAAAGGGCGTGGTCGCCGGGCTTGAGCGCAGTCTGCGCATCATGATGCCGTTGTTGTTCGTGATGGTCCTGGTGCTGCTGGGCTACAGCATGACCACCGGCCATTTCATGGAGGGCGTGCATTTCATGTTCGACTTCCACCCGGAAAAGGTCCTTGACGGCTTGTTGCCCGCGATGGGGCATGCGTTCTTTTCCCTGAGCGTCGGCGTCGGCTCGATCATGATCTATGGCGCCTACATGCCGAAGAATTCGTCGATATCGGGGACTGTCGTTGGTGTGGCGCTGCTCGACACCTTCGTTTCCCTGGTGGCCGGCCTGGCATTGTTTCCGATTGTTTTCGCGGCGGGTCTGAACCCGAGCGAAGGGCCGGGGCTTATGTTCGTCAGCCTGCCGTTTGCCTTCGGTAACGTGGCGTTCGGGCAATTGATGGGGGTGGTGTTCTTTGTGCTGGTGGCGGTCGCTGCCTGGAGTTCGGCGATTTCCCTGCTTGAGCCGATGGTGGCCTATCTGGTCGAGCGCACTAAAGTGAGTCGTGCCTGGGTCACCTTCTGGCTGGCTTTCAGCTGCTGGTTCGTCGGCCTGGGTACGGTGTTCTCCTTCAATATCTGGAAGGAGGCCAAGTTCTTCGTGAACGAAGGCGGGATGTTCCACCTCTACCAATGGGGAGCAACCGGTGGTCTCGACTTCTTTGGCGTGATCGATTTCTTCACCTCGCGACTCATGTTGCCGCTTGGCGGTTTGTGTTTCGTGGTGTTTGCGGGCTGGATCATGGGGCGTGAAGCGGTGCGCGACGAGTTGTCGATCCGCAACCCTGCGCTGTTTGGTCTGTCCTTGTTCTTGATGCGCTATGTGGCGCCCATCGGCATCCTCGTAGTGTTTGCCGCCCAGCTGTGGAAGTGACGCTGACATGACGACACACATTTCGCGTTCGGCCTTGCTGCCGTACCCGGCACAAGCGCTGTATGACCTGGTCAACGACGTGGCGCGCTACCCGGAGTTTCTGCCGTGGTGCTCGTCGGCCGAAGTCCTGGAGAGCTCCCCTGAGCATATGCGGGCGAGCGTTGGGGTGGCCAAGGGCGGCCTCAGCCAGCATTTCGTCACGCGCAACACCCTGGTTCCCGGGCAGTCGATCGAAATGAACCTCGAAGAGGGTCCTTTCACCCAATTGCATGGCATCTGGGTATTCAAGGCGCTGACCGACAAAGCCTGCAAGATCAGCCTCGATCTGTCGTTCGATTACGCCGGGCCACTGGTTCGTGCCACCTTGGGGCCGCTGTTCAATCAGGCCGCCAACACCCTGATGGATGCGTTCTGCCAGCGCGCCAAGCAGATACATGGTTGAGGTCATGATTGAAATCGAAGTGGTCTACGCGGCGGTAGACCGTCAGGTGCTGCTGACAGTGGCTGTGCCTGTCGGAACGTCCGTGCGTGCGGCCTTGCTCAGGTCGACCGTGGCTGAAGAGTTTCCGGAACTGGATCTGACCCATTGCCCTGTGGGGATCTTCGGCAAGGTGGTAGCTGACCCGGAGAGTCGGGCAGTCCAGGCCGGGGATCGTATCGAGATTTACCGCCCGTTGCTGGCCGACCCGAAAGAGGTGCGCCGACTGCGCGCGGCAAAAGCTGCCGAGGCCAAGGCGCGGAATCAGTGAGTGGCTTGAACGCCAGACAATAAAAAGCCCGGGCATGCCGGGCTTTTTATTGCGTCGCAAATTATTGCGGCGAGGTGTCCAGTGGTTGCGGCGTCGGGACCGGCACGGTTTCTACGCCGTCGACGTCCTTCTGGATCTGGTCCAGCAACGAACCTGGCTTGACCGGCTTTTCCGGTTTTGGCTTCTCGACGTTTTCTGCCGGGGCAGCCACTGTCGTGCCGCTGTCCTTGCCGAGAATAGCTTCGTCACGGCTCACGCCTGGCATGAAATCGCCAGAGAGGCTGACAAGCTGATCATTTGGGTTGAAGATAACGCTGATGCGTTCCTGTTGGCGTTCACCGCCACCCGGTTGCAAGCTGTACAGATAATCCCAGCGATCGGCATGGAACGTGTCAGTCAGCAGAGGGTTGCCCATGATAAACCGTACTTGCTTGCGGGTCATTCCCGGGCGTAACTGGTCTATCATGTCCTGCGTGACGACATTGCCCTGCTGGATGTCGATTTTGTAAACCCCGGGGAATGAACAACCGGCGAGTGCGAGCAGTCCCACAAAGGTGAAACTGGTTAGCAAGAGCTTGGTGTTTTGCATCGGTGGGCGACTTCCACTATCTTGGCTGGGACAACGTAAACGCCGATCATACCCGCATTAAGAGAAGCTGCGAAGCAGCATCGCGAGAAAGCTGACCATGGTTGAAAATAGCGAACTACGCAAAGCCGGCCTCAAAGTGACCCTGCCACGGGTCAAAATTCTGCAAATGCTCGATTCCGCCGAGCAACGCCACATGAGTGCCGAGGATGTCTACAAGGCCCTTATGGAGGCTGGTGAGGACGTCGGTCTGGCCACGGTTTACCGTGTTCTGACCCAGTTCGAGGCAGCTGGCCTTGTGGTGCGGCACAACTTCGACGGAGGCCATGCGGTCTTCGAACTGGACGACGGAAAGCATCACGACCATATGGTCAACGTCGAAACCAGCGAAGTGATCGAATTCTTCGACGAAGAAATCGAGCGGCTTCAGAAAGCAATCGTCGACAAGTATGGCTTCGAGATGGTTGATCACAATCTGGTGCTGTACGTGCGCAAGAAAAAGTAAGCATGTCGCGCGAACATCCGTTCGCGAAACGAGCGAAGGCGACCCCAGGGTCGCCTTCGTGCTTTCTGCGGTGTGGTGGTTTGCACATGGTTCCTGTAGGAGCTGCCGCAGGCTGCGATCTTTTGATCTGTGCTTTTAGAAAGGGCAAAGTCAAAAGATCGCAGCCTGCGGCAGCGCCTACAGGGTTCGCTTTAGATTTTTGCAGTGACGACCATTTTCTTGGCGTGCGCCAGGGACTCCTTGGTCAGATCGATGCCGCCCAGCATCCGTGCGACTTCTTCGACGCGCTCGTTTTTGCTCAGTTTGGAAACCGCCGTGCGGGTGGCATCTTCGCCGCGCACTTTATGCACAAATAGATGCTGATGACCTTGCGCTGCCACTTGCGGCAAGTGGGTCACGGTCAGAACCTGCCCACGTTCGCCGAGCCTGCGCAGCAACTGGCCGACGATTTCTGCGGTCGGGCCGCCAATGCCGACGTCGACTTCGTCGAACACCAGGGTCGGTATACGGGAGGTCTGTGCGGTGATCACCTGAATCGCCAGGCTGATCCGCGACAGTTCGCCGCCGGACGCCACTTTCGCCAGGGCCTTCAGTGGCTGGCCGGGGTTGGCGCTGACCAGCAGTTCTACCTGTTCGAGCCCGTTTGGCAGCAGTTCGTTGCCGCTGTTCGGGCGCAGTTCAATGGTGAAGCGGCCGCCGGGCATGCCCAGTCGCTGGATTTCCTGCTCCACGGCGCTGGCCAGGCTGTTCGAGGCTTGATGCCTTAGATCGCTCAGCTCCCGGGCCTTTTCCTGGTAGTGCCGGGCATAGGACGACAGCTCATCGCTCAGGCGCTCGATGGATTCGTCGTTGGCGTTCAGGGTCTCGATTTCATCCAGCAGCTTCTGCTGCATCTCGGCCACTTCAGTCGGCTGGATGCGGTGTTTGCGCGCCAGGGTGTAGATCGCATCGAGGCGTTCTTCGAGGTATTGAAGGCGCGATGGATCGGCATCGAAATTGTCGAGGAAACGGTTCAGTTCGCCCACGGCCTCTTCAACCTGGATCTGTGCGCTGGTCAGCAAACTGCTGGCTTCGCCCAGGGCACCGATCGAGCTGTTCACGCTCGACAGGCGGTTGAGGCTGGCGGTGAGGGCGTTGAGGACATTTCCGGAATCACTTTCGCTGCACTGTTCGACGACTTGCCGACAAATGCCCAGCAGGGTTTCGGCGTTGGTCAGGTTCTTGTGTTCCTGTTCCAGCTGCTCCAGCTCGTTGTCACCGAGGCCAAGGTTCTCCAGCTCTTCGAGTTGATAGCTGAGCAACTGATGGCGGGCGCGTTGCTCGTCGCCGGAGTTGGAGAGCCGCTCCAGTTCCTGGCGGGTCTGGCGCCAGCGTTGGGCGGCCAGTTGAACCTGGCGGGCCAGATCCGTCGCGCCGGCATATTCATCGAGCAGGCGACGGTGGGTGTCGGTCTTGAGCAGGGATTGGTGTTCGTGCTGGCTGTGAATGTCGATCAGCAGTTCGCCCAGCGCCTTGAGATCACCGAGCGGACAGGGCGTGCCGTTGATGTAGCCGCGCGAGCGACCTTCGGACGTGATCACCCGGCGCAGGATGCACGGGCCGTCGTTTTCGAGGTCGCGTTCGGCCAGCCAGGCGCTGGCTTCCGGAATGTCGGCCAGATCGAAGGTGGCCAGGATATCGGCCTTGTCGGCGCCGGGGCGGACCACGCCGCTGTCGGCGCGATCGCCCAGGGTCAGGCCCAGCGCGTCGAGCATGATCGACTTGCCCGCGCCGGTTTCCCCGGTGATCACGCTCATCCCGCGATCGAGTTCGAGATCGAGATGTTCAACGATGGCGTAGTTGTGTACGGACAGGTGCACCAGCATATGGGCCGCTCCCAGGTGTTAAGTCTGGTTATTTATACAGTGTTTTGTTTCTGGCTGACAATGCCCCTCGTTAGCTCGATTCGATTGGTCTGACGAATCCCATATCGCGAGCTGGCATGACAATGCGATTGTTTTTTGTAGGGTTAATCATTGGCGCCCCTTGAAGCCGGATTTTGCGGCCCCATATAGCTGGGCAGAAGCGCGAGTTGAGCTCGCGGACGATATTGAAAGGAGAAATCTATGGCTGACGAACAGACAGTGGATACGCAAAACCCAGACGCCAACCAGGCGCCCGAGGCTTCGGGTGAAGACCTGGCGGCTCGTGTACAAGTGCTCGAAGAGCAACTGGCAGGCGCTCAGGATCAGGCTTTGCGTGTAGCCGCCGATCTGCAGAACGTCCGCCGTCGCGCCGAGCAGGATGTGGAGAAGGCTCACAAGTTCGCGCTGGAAAAATTCGCCGGCGACCTGCTGCCGATCGTCGACAGCCTGGAGCGCGGCCTGGAGCTGTCCAGCCCGGACGACGAAAGCATCCGTCCGATGCGCGAAGGCATCGAGCTGACCCTGAAAATGTTCCACGACACCCTCAAGCGTTATCAGCTTGAAGCGATCGACCCGCATGGCGAACCGTTCAACGCCGTTCACCATCAGGCGATGGCCATGCAGGAAAGCGCCGATGTCGAGCCGAACAGCGTTCTGAAGGTGTTCCAGAAGGGCTATCAGCTCAATGGTCGCCTGCTGCGCCCGGCGATGGTCGTGGTCAGCAAGGCGCCTGCGCCGGTTTCGCCTTCGATTGACGAGCAGGCTTGAAATCCGCCGCAAGGCCCCCATTTATAAGTCAAGCGTTTAAGTGCTACCGCAGTTAGCCACCACTGCTGCGGCAACCAAATCCAAAGTTTCGGGAGAGTGAACATGGGCAAAATTATCGGTATCGACCTGGGGACTACCAACTCCTGCGTCTCCGTGCTGGAAAACGGCAAGGCAAAAGTTATTGAAAACGCTGAAGGCGCGCGTACCACGCCGTCGATCATCGCTTACGCCAACGATGGCGAAATCCTGGTTGGCCAGTCGGCCAAGCGTCAGGCTGTGACCAATCCGCACAACACCCTGTACGCGGTGAAGCGTCTGATCGGTCGTCGTTTCGACGAAGAAGTCGTGCAGAAAGACATCCAGATGGTCCCTTACAAGATCGTCAAGGCTGACAACAGCGACGCCTGGGTTGAAGTGAACGGCCAGAAAATGGCGCCGCCACAAATCTCGGCTGAAATCCTGAAGAAAATGAAGAAGACCGCCGAAGACTACCTCGGCGAGACCGTGACTGAAGCGGTGATCACCGTTCCGGCCTACTTCAACGACAGTCAGCGCCAGGCGACCAAGGACGCCGGCCGCATCGCCGGTCTGGACGTAAAACGTATCATCAACGAACCGACCGCCGCTGCTCTGGCTTACGGTATGGACAAGGCGAAGGGCGATCACACCGTGATCGTTTACGACCTGGGCGGTGGTACTTTCGACGTTTCCGTGATCGAGATCGCTGAAGTCGATGGCGAGCACCAGTTCGAAGTACTGGCCACCAACGGTGACACGTTCCTGGGCGGTGAAGACTTTGACATTCGTCTGATCGACTACCTCGTCGACGAATTCAAGAAAGAAAGCGGCATGAACCTCAAAGGTGACCCGCTGGCGATGCAGCGCCTGAAAGAAGCCGCTGAAAAAGCCAAGATCGAACTGTCCTCGAGCCAGTCGACCGACGTGAACCTGCCGTACATCACTGCAGACGCCACCGGTCCTAAGCACCTGAACGTGAAGATCTCCCGCGCCAAGCTGGAAGCATTGGTGGAAGACCTGGTTCAGCGCACCATCGAGCCTTGCCGCATCGCAATGAAAGATGCCGGTATCGACGTTGGCGCGATCAACGACGTGATCCTGGTGGGCGGTCAGACCCGTATGCCACTGGTTCAGAAGCTGGTCACCGAGTTCTTCGGCAAAGAAGCGCGTAAAGACGTCAACCCGGACGAAGCGGTTGCCATGGGTGCTGCCATCCAGGGCGCGGTACTGGCCGGCGACGTGAAAGACGTTCTGCTGCTCGACGTCAGCCCGCTGACCCTGGGTATCGAAACCATGGGTGGCGTGATGACCGCGCTGATCGAGAAAAACACCACGATTCCTACCAAGAAATCGCAAGTGTTCTCGACTGCCGACGACAACCAGGGCGCCGTGACCATTCACGTGCTGCAGGGCGAGCGTAAGCAAGCTGCTCAGAACAAGTCCCTGGGCAAGTTCGACCTGGCCGACATTCCACCGGCTCCACGTGGTGTGCCACAGATCGAAGTAACCTTCGACATCGACGCCAACGGCATCCTGCACGTAGGTGCGAAGGACAAGGCTACCGGCAAGACTCAGTCGATCGTGATCAAGGCCAACTCCGGTCTGTCCGACGAGGAAATCGAGCGCATGGTGCGTGATGCCGAGGCGAACGCCGAGGAAGACCGCAAGTTCGAAGAGCTGGCCGCTGCCCGTAACCAGGGCGACGCACTGGTTCACTCGACGCGCAAAATGGTGACCGATGCCGGCGATAAAGTGACTGCCGAAGAGAAGACTGCAATCGAAGCTGCCGTAGTTGCCCTGGAAGCCGCCGTCAAAGGCGACGACAAGGCTGCTATCGACGCCAAGGTTGAAGAGCTGTCGAAAGTCTCCGCTCCGGTGGCGCAGAAGATGTACGCCGAACAGGCTCAGCCTGCTGAAGGCGCGGCACCGCACGCTGAGTCGGCTGAAAAGGCTGATGACGTCGTCGATGCCGAGTTCGAAGAAGTCAAAGACCACAAGTAAGTTGTTGGTCGGCCGGTTGACTGCCTTTAGGCGGTGACTGGTAGGATGTCGCCGCGCGGGAGCTTGCTCCCGCGTTGGCGTATCTGGAATACGCGAATTTTTACAGTATGCGACGAAGTTCGGATGCTGCTGGCATGGCCGGGAATGCTCCTGCTTTCCGAGCCGAAAGTGCCACTTTGAAACAAAGACCAGGATCGTTGAATTGACGTGAGTTGGGTCCGGGCCTGTATTGGGGCTCAACGAGTTCGGCAAACTCAGGAGGGTTTTGCCGGACGTCCTCAAGAGTGCAAAGACTTATGGCAAAGCGTGACTATTACGAAGTGTTGGGTGTTGAGCGTGGCTCAAGCGAAGCGGACCTGAAAAAGGCTTACCGTCGCCTGGCGATGAAGCACCACCCGGACCGTAATCCCGATGACAAGGCGTCGGAAGAGATGTTCAAGGAGGCCAACGAGGCCTACGAAGTGCTGTCCGATTCCAGCAAACGCGCGGCGTACGACCAGTACGGCCATGCCGGTGTCGACCCGAGCATGGGTGGCGGCGGTGCCGGTTTCGGTGGCCAGAACTTCTCCGACATCTTTGGCGACGTCTTCAGTGACTTCTTCGGTGGCGGTCGCGGCGGTTCCCGTGGCGGCGCTCAGCGCGGCAGTGACTTGCGCTACACCCTGGAGCTGGACCTTGAAGAAGCGGTACGCGGCACGACCGTGAATATCCGCGTCCCGACGCTGGTCAATTGCAAACCGTGCGATGGCTCCGGTGCCAAGAGAGGTTCTTCGCCGGTGACCTGCCCGACGTGCGGCGGTATCGGCCAGGTGCGCATGCAGCAAGGCTTCTTCTCGGTGCAGCAGACCTGCCCGCGCTGCCATGGCCAGGGCAAGATCATTTCCGATCCGTGCGACTCCTGCCACGGCGAAGGTCGCGTCGAAGAGTACAAGACCCTGTCGGTGAAAGTGCCGGCCGGCGTCGATACCGGTGACCGCATTCGTCTGTCCGGCGAAGGCGAGGCGGGTGCCCAGGGTGGCCCGACCGGCGACCTGTACGTGGTGATCAACGTGCGCGAGCACTCGATCTTCCAGCGTGATGGCAAGCACCTGTTCTGCGAAGTGCCGATCAGCTTCGTCGATGCGGCGCTGGGTGGCGAGCTGGAGATTCCGACCCTTGATGGCCGGGTCAAGTTGAAGATCCCCGAGGGGACCCAGACCGGCAAGCAGTTCCGTGTGCGTGGCAAAGGTGTCGCGCCTGTGCGTGGCGGTGGTGCGGGCGACTTGATGTGCCGTGTGGCGGTCGAGACGCCGGTCAACCTGAGCCGTCGCCAGCGCGAAATGCTCGAGGAATTCCGCAGTTCGCTGGCGGACGACAACAGTCATTCGCCGAAGACCACCGGCTGGTTCGAAGGCGTGAAACGCTTCTTCGGCGATTTGTAAGGAGACAGGCATGCGACGTATTGCAGTGATGGGCGCCGCCGGGCGCATGGGCAAGACCCTGATTGAAGCGGTGCAGCAGGCGCCAGGCGCCGGGTTGACGGCGGCAGTGGATCGTCCTGACAGCTCGTTGGTCGGTGCGGATGCCGGTGAACTGGCGGCTATCGGTCGCATCGGCGTGCCGCTGTCTGGCGATCTGGACCGGGTGGTCGACGAGTTCGACGTGCTGATCGACTTCACGCACCCGACGGTGACCCTGAAGAACCTGGCTTTCTGCCGTAAACACGGCAAGGCCATGATCATTGGGACCACTGGCTTCAGTGTTGAAGAAAAGCAGTTGCTGGCGGAAGCGGGCAAGGACATCCCGATTGTCTTCGCGGCCAACTTCAGTGTCGGGGTCAACCTGTGCCTGAAGTTGCTCGACACGGCTGCTCGCGTACTGGGTGACGACGTCGATATCGAGATCACCGAGGCTCACCATCGGCATAAAGTCGATGCGCCGTCCGGCACTGCCGTGCGCATGGGTGAAGTGATTGCCGATGCGTTGGGTCGCGACCTGAAGAAAGTGGCGGTGTATGGCCGTGAAGGCCAGACCGGTGCGCGTGATCGTGAAACCATCGGTTTCGCCACTGTGCGTGCCGGCGACATCGTCGGTGATCACACCGTGCTGTTCGCCGCCGACGGTGAGCGTGTCGAGATCACCCACAAGGCGTCCAGTCGCATGACCTTCGCCAAGGGTGCGGTACGTGCTGCATTGTGGCTGGACGGGCGCGAGCCTGGCCTTTACGACATGCAAGACGTGCTCGATCTGCGTTAAGATGCACCCGAAATCGGGCTCGCGCACAGCGTTTGAGCCCGGTTTTGTTCCGCCAAGCGACGTCCTGTCGCATTCTCCAGCCTTTAAGGCTCATTGGCGGTAGACCAAAAAGGCCTTTTTCTGTAAGCTACAGCTTTAGTGTGTCCACTAAAAGCGCGCAGAATAATTCAGTGAAGAAGCGGGGTGACGTGTCCATACGTCACTCCGCTTTTTTACAACCTGCGATCGCCCTTTCAGGCTTTATTTACGGGAGGTCTTCTTGACTAAGCCAGCCATACTCGCCCTTGCTGATGGCAGCATTTTTCGCGGCGAAGCCATTGGAGCCGACGGTCAGACCGTTGGTGAGGTGGTGTTCAACACCGCAATGACCGGCTATCAGGAAATCCTTACCGATCCTTCCTACGCCCAACAGATCGTTACCCTGACTTATCCGCACATCGGCAACACCGGCACCACGCCTGAAGACGCCGAGTCCAACCGCGTCTGGTCCGCTGGCCTGGTCATCCGTGACCTGCCACTGGTGGCGAGCAACTGGCGTAACACGATGTCCCTGTCCGACTACCTGAAGGCCAACAATGTTGTGGCCATCGCCGGTATCGACACCCGCCGCCTGACGCGCATCCTGCGTGAAAAAGGTGCGCAGAACGGCTGCATCATGGCCGGTGACAATATTTCCGAAGAAGCCGCCATCGCCGCCGCCCAGGGTTTTCCTGGTCTGAAAGGCATGGATCTGGCGAAGGTTGTCAGCACCAAGGACAGCTACGAATGGCGTTCGACTGTCTGGGATCTGAAAACCGACAGCCACGCGACCATCGAAGCCTCCGAGCTGCCGTACCACGTTGTTGCCTACGACTACGGCGTCAAGGTGAACATCCTGCGCATGCTGGTCGAGCGCGGTTGCCGCGTGACCGTAGTGCCGGCGCAAACCCCTGCTGCCGATGTGCTGGCGCTGAAGCCGGACGGCGTGTTCCTGTCCAACGGCCCTGGTGATCCGGAGCCATGCGACTACGCGATCCAGGCGATCAAGGACGTGCTGGAAACCGAGATCCCGGTCTTCGGTATCTGCCTCGGTCACCAACTGCTGGCCCTGGCCTCCGGTGCCAAGACCCTGAAAATGGGTCACGGTCACCACGGTGCCAACCACCCGGTCCAGGACCTGGACACCGGTGTGGTGATGATCACCAGCCAGAACCACGGTTTTGCGGTAGACGAAGCCACCCTGCCAGCCAACGTTCGTGCGATCCACAAATCGCTGTTCGACGGCACCCTGCAAGGGATCGAGCGTACCGACAAGAGCGCCTTCAGCTTCCAGGGTCACCCGGAAGCCAGCCCTGGCCCGAACGACGTAGCGCCATTGTTCGATCGCTTCATCAACGAGATGGCCAAGCGACGCTGATCGCTCGCCTTGATGTAGCAAAGCTTGAGGGTGGCCCCGCACCGGCGGCCCCCTCAAGGCTTCAGAGATTGAACAAGACGGCTTGCCGACTGACCTGCGGATTTGAGTGACAAACCCATGCCAAAACGTACAGACATTAAAAGCATCCTGATTCTCGGCGCTGGCCCGATCGTGATCGGCCAGGCCTGCGAATTCGACTACTCCGGCGCCCAGGCCTGTAAAGCCCTGCGCGAGGAGGGTTACCGCGTCATCCTGGTGAACTCCAACCCGGCCACCATCATGACCGACCCGGCCATGGCCGACGCCACCTACATCGAGCCGATCAAGTGGCAGACCGTTGCCAAGATCATCGAGAAAGAACGTCCGGACGCGCTGCTGCCGACCATGGGTGGCCAGACCGCCCTGAACTGCGCCCTGGACCTGGAGCGCGAAGGCGTTCTGGAGAAGTTCGGCGTAGAGATGATCGGTGCCAACGCCGACACCATCGACAAGGCTGAAGACCGTTCGCGTTTCGACAAGGCGATGAAGTCCATCGGCCTGGCGTGCCCGCGTTCCGGTATCGCCCACAGCATGGAAGAGGCCAACGCGGTCCTCGAGAAGCTCGGCTTCCCGTGCATCATCCGTCCGTCCTTCACCATGGGCGGCACCGGTGGCGGTATCGCTTACAACCGTGAAGAGTTCGAAGAAATCTGCGCCCGTGGTCTGGACCTGTCGCCGACCAAAGAGCTGCTGATCGACGAATCGCTGATCGGCTGGAAAGAGTACGAGATGGAGGTTGTCCGCGATAAGAAGGACAACTGCATCATCGTCTGCTCCATCGAAAACTTCGACCCGATGGGCGTGCACACCGGTGACTCGATCACCGTGGCTCCGGCACAGACCCTGACCGACAAGGAATACCAGATCCTGCGTAACGCCTCCCTGGCGGTGCTGCGCGAGATCGGCGTGGAAACCGGTGGTTCCAACGTTCAGTTCGGTATCTGCCCGAACACCGGCCGCATGGTCGTGATCGAAATGAACCCGCGCGTATCCCGTTCCTCAGCGCTGGCTTCGAAAGCCACCGGCTTCCCGATCGCCAAGGTCGCGGCCAAGCTGGCCGTGGGCTACACCCTCGACGAGCTGTCGAACGACATCACCGGCGGCAAGACCCCGGCGTCCTTCGAGCCGTCCATCGACTACGTCGTGACCAAGCTGCCACGTTTCGCCTTCGAGAAGTTCTCCAAGGCTGACGCGCGCCTGACCACGCAAATGAAGTCGGTCGGTGAAGTCATGGCCATCGGTCGTACCTTCCAGGAATCCCTGCAGAAAGCCCTGCGCGGCCTGGAAGTCGGTGTTTGCGGCCTGGACGAGAAGGTTGACCTGAGCAACCCGGAAAGCATGAGCGTGCTCAAGCGCGAGCTGACCGTGCCGGGCGCCGAGCGTATCTGGTACGTGGCGGACGCCATGCGCGCCGGCATGACCGTTGAAGACATCTTCGGCATGACCATGATCGACCCTTGGTTCCTGGTGCAGATGGAAGACCTGATCAAGGACGAAGAGAAGGTCAAGACCCTGGGTCTGACCAGCATCGACCGTGACCTGATGTTCCGCCTCAAGCGCAAGGGCTTCTCCGATATGCGCCTGGCCAAGCTGCTGGGTGTGACCGAGAAGGCTCTGCGTGCTCACCGTCACAAGCTGGAAATCTTCCCGGTCTACAAGCGCGTCGACACTTGCGCTGCCGAGTTCGCCACCGACACCGCATACCTGTACTCGACGTACGAAGAAGAGTGCGAAGCCGCTCCATCGGGTCGCGACAAGATCATGATCCTGGGTGGCGGTCCGAACCGTATCGGCCAGGGCATCGAGTTCGACTACTGCTGCGTACACGCGGCACTGGCCCTGCGCGATGACGGTTACGAGACCATCATGGTCAACTGCAACCCGGAAACCGTTTCCACCGACTACGACACCTCCGATCGCCTGTACTTCGAGCCAGTGACCCTGGAAGACGTGCTGGAAATCGTTCGCGTCGAGAAGCCGAAAGGCGTGATCGTCCAGTACGGCGGCCAGACCCCGCTGAAACTGGCCCGCGCCCTGGAAGCTGCCGGCGTACCGATCATCGGCACCAGCCCGGACGCCATCGACCGTGCCGAAGACCGTGAGCGCTTCCAGCAAATGGTCCAGCGCCTGAACCTGCGTCAGCCGCCAAACGCCACCGTGCGCAGCGAAGACGAAGCCATTCGTGCCGCCGCCAAGATCGGTTACCCGCTGGTGGTGCGCCCGTCCTACGTACTGGGCGGACGTGCGATGGAAATCGTCTACGAAGAAGAAGAACTCAAGCGCTACCTGCGCGAAGCGGTTCAAGTGTCCAACGACAGCCCGGTGCTGCTGGACCACTTCCTCAACTGCGCCATCGAGATGGACGTGGATGCGGTCTGCGACGGCAAAGACGTGGTAATCGGTGCGATCATGCAGCACATCGAGCAGGCCGGCGTTCACTCCGGTGACTCCGCGTGCTCGTTGCCGCCGTACTCGCTGCCGGCGCACATCCAAGACGAGATGCGCGAACAGGTCAAGAAAATGGCCCTGGAACTGGGCGTGGTCGGCCTGATGAACGTGCAGTTGGCGCTGCAAGGCGAAGACATCTACGTCATCGAAGTCAACCCGCGTGCTTCCCGTACCGTACCGTTCGTGTCCAAGTGCATCGGTGTTTCCCTGGCGATGATCGCAGCGCGCGTGATGGCCGGTAAAACCCTGAAAGAACTGGGTTTCACCAAGGAAATCATCCCGAACTTCTACAGTGTGAAAGAGGCGGTGTTCCCGTTCGCCAAATTCCCTGGCGTTGACCCGATCCTCGGCCCAGAGATGAAGTCGACCGGTGAGGTGATGGGCGTGGGCGACACCTTCGGTGAAGCGTTCGCCAAGGCCCAGATGGGTGCCAGCGAAGTGTTGCCGACCGGCGGTACTGCGTTCATCAGCGTACGTGACGACGACAAGCCGCTGGTTGCGGGCGTGGCCCGTGATCTGATCAACTTGGGCTTCGAAGTGGTTGCCACTGCCGGGACTGCCAAGCTGATCGAGGCTGCTGGCCTGAAAGTGCGCCGTGTGAACAAGGTGACCGAGGGTCGTCCGCACGTGGTCGACATGATCAAGAATGACGAAGTCACGCTGATCATCAACACCACCGAAGGTCGTCAGTCGATCGCTGATTCGTACTCCATTCGTCGTAATGCCCTGCAGCACAAGATTTACTGCACCACCACCATTGCTGCTGGCGAAGCCATCTGCGAAGCGCTGAAGTTCGGTCCCGAGAAGACCGTGCGCCGCTTGCAGGATCTACACGCAGGATTGAAGGCATGAGCATAACGAAGTACCCAATGACCGTTCAGGGCGCTCGCGCCCTGGAAGAAGAGCACACTCACCTGACCAAGGTCGTTCGTCCGAAGCTTAGCCAGGACATCGGTACGGCCCGCGAGTTGGGTGACTTGAAGGAAAACGCCGAATACCACGCTGCCCGCGAGCAGCAGGGTATGGTCGAGGCGCGGATCCGTGACATCGAAGGCCGCATGCAGAACGCGGTGATCATCGATGTGACGACCATTCCTCACACCGGCAAGGTGATTTTCGGCACCACCGTCGAAATCGCCAACGTCGAAACCGATGAAAGCGTGACTTACCAGATCGTTGGTGAGGACGAGGCTGACATCAAGCTCGGCAAGATTTCCGTCGGTTCGCCGATCGCTCGCGCCTTGATTGCCAAGGAAGAGGGGGATGTGGTCGCTGTGAAAACGCCTGGCGGTGTTATCGAGTACGAGATTGTCGAAGTTCGTCACGTCTGAAGGCCGGCGCCCGTTTCGTGCGGGCGCCATGCTTTGGCAACTGACCCAGATGTTGTGGGTCGGTGGCTTGTGGCTGTTACAAGTTGGTCTGTTGCCGGTGCTGGGCCGAATTGGCCTGGCGCCGCTGCTGATCGACGAAATTGCAGGCACGTTCAATACGTTGGTAGTGGGATTGGCTACGGCGTGTTTGATTTTTCAGGCTTTGGTGCTGATTAAGGCCGAGGGCCTCGTCAGTCTATGGCGGGATATACGCGGACAACTGCTGTTGATGGCACTGTATGCGTGCGCGATGTACTTCGTGGTGCGCTTCGGGTGGCCGGATGCGCTGCGTTGGCAGGCGTTCAGCTATCTTGTTCTGGGCTTTTCCGGGTTGGTGCTGGTGTTGCAGCCGGTGCCGGGGTGGAGTGGCAGGGTGCGCCAGGCACACCCTTGACCCTTGCCATCACTTGAAGCGATGGACGTTCGACAACTGCTTGTTGACGCTGAAGTTCTTGCGGTAGATCAGCGCCATCTTGCCGATGACCTGAACCAGATCCGCTTTGCCGACCTTGCAGAGCTCTGCAATGGACGCCAGGCGCGATTCGCGATCGAGGATGTTGAGCTTGATCTTGATCAGCTCGTGATCCGCCAAAGCGCGTTCGAGTTCGGCTAACACACCTTCAGTCAAACCATTGTCTGCCACAATCAAAACCGGTTTCAGATGGTGGCCAATGGATTTGTACTGTTTCTTCTGCTCTTGAGTGAGCGGCATAATCTGACCCCTGCGTCTGATCTTGTAAAAAGCGGCGGCCAGTTTACCCGAGCGAGTCCGGGACCGCCCAGTTAATCACGACCCGTTTTAATTCCGAGGTATCCCGTGGCCCGTTCCAAGACAAGCCTTAAGTGGCTGCAAGAACATTTCAACGACCCATTCGTCAAAATGGCACAGAAAGACGGGTACCGTTCCCGCGCCAGCTACAAACTGCTGGAGATCCAGGAAAAGGACCGTTTGATCCGCCCTGGCATGAGCGTAATCGACCTGGGTGCGGCTCCGGGTGGCTGGTCGCAGGTGACCAGTCGTCTGATTGGCGGGCAGGGCACACTGATCGCTTCTGACATTCTTGAAATGGACAGCATCCCCGACGTCACCTTTATTCAAGGCGACTTTACCGAGGATGCCGTGCTGGCCCAGATCCTCGACGCCGTCGGAAATAAAGAAGTAGACCTTGTGATTTCCGACATGGCCCCCAATATGAGTGGATTGCCGGCCGTTGATATGCCGCGCGCGATGTTCCTGTGCGAATTGGCACTGGATCTGTCGACGCGGGTGCTCAAGCCCGGTGGTGATTTTTTGATCAAGATCTTCCAGGGCGAAGGTTTCGACGAATTCCACAAGAGCGTTCGCCAGCAGTTCGAGAAGGTGCAGATGCGCAAGCCGACCTCGTCGCGCGACCGTTCTCGCGAGCAGTACCTGCTGGGCCGCGGTTTCCGCGGTCGCAGTGAGGAATGAGTGAATTTTCGATCGGGGTGATAGGATTTTTGTATTACGCCTTGTCAGAATTAGCGAATATTGTGTAGGAAGTGTTTCACAAAGGGTTACAGACGGCGCCTGCCAAGTTGTAGGTAATGTAGTAAGTTAGGCCGGTGAATATCATGCGAAGCGCGCGCCAGTAGCGGAGCTTGCTTCAGAGGGTAGTTAATTGAACGATATGGCAAAGAATCTGATCCTGTGGTTGATCATCGCGGCTGTCCTGGTGACGGTGATGAACAACTTCTCCAGCCCTAACGAGCCGCAGACCCTCAACTATTCCGACTTCATCCAGCAGGTCAAGGATGGCAAGGTCGAGCGCGTGGCGGTTGATGGCTACGTGATTACCGGCAAGCGCAACGACGGCGACAGCTTCAAGACCATTCGCCCGGCGATCCAGGACAACGGCCTGATCGGCGACCTGGTGGACAACCACGTCGTGGTCGAAGGCAAGCAGCCTGAGCAGCAAAGCATCTGGACCCAACTCCTGGTCGCCAGCTTCCCGATCCTGGTGATCATCGCCGTGTTCATGTTCTTCATGCGGCAGATGCAGGGCGGTGCCGGTGGTAAGGGCGGGCCGATGAGCTTTGGCAAGAGCAAGGCACGCCTGCTCTCCGAGGATCAGGTGAAAACCACCCTGGCTGACGTTGCCGGTTGCGACGAAGCCAAGGAAGAAGTCGGTGAGCTGGTCGAGTTCCTGCGCGATCCGGGCAAGTTCCAGCGCCTGGGTGGCCGCATTCCTCGCGGTGTGCTGATGGTCGGTCCTCCGGGTACCGGTAAAACCCTGCTGGCCAAGGCTATCGCCGGCGAAGCCAAAGTACCTTTCTTCACCATTTCCGGCTCCGACTTCGTCGAGATGTTCGTCGGTGTGGGTGCCAGCCGTGTTCGCGACATGTTCGAACAGGCCAAGAAACACGCTCCATGCATCATCTTCATCGACGAAATCGATGCGGTCGGTCGCCATCGTGGCGCTGGCATGGGAGGTGGTCACGACGAACGCGAGCAGACGCTCAACCAGCTGCTGGTCGAGATGGACGGCTTCGAAATGAATGACGGCATCATCGTGATTGCCGCGACCAACCGTCCTGACGTGCTGGACCCTGCGTTGCTGCGTCCAGGCCGTTTCGACCGTCAGGTTGTGGTCGGTCTGCCGGATATTCGTGGCCGCGAACAGATTCTCAAGGTTCACATGCGCAAAGTGCCAATGGGTGACGACGTTGCTCCGGCCGTGATCGCTCGTGGTACCCCAGGCTTCTCCGGTGCCGATCTGGCCAACCTGGTGAACGAGGCGTCGTTGTTCGCTGCCCGTGCCGGCAAGCGCATCGTCGAAATGAAAGAATTCGAACTGGCGAAAGACAAGATCATGATGGGCGCCGAGCGCAAGTCCATGGTCATGTCCGAGAAAGAAAAGCAGAACACGGCTTATCACGAAGCGGGTCACGCCATTGTGGGGCGCGTCGTGCCTGAGCATGATCCGGTGTACAAGGTGTCGATCATCCCGCGCGGTCGCGCGTTGGGTGTCACCATGTTCCTGCCGGAAGAGGATCGTTACAGCCTGTCCAAGCGTGCATTGATCAGCCAGATCTGCTCGTTGTATGGCGGTCGTATCGCTGAAGAAATGACCCTGGGCTTCGATGGCGTGACCACCGGTGCATCCAACGACATCATGCGTGCCAGCCAGATTGCGCGAAACATGGTGACCAAGTGGGGTCTTTCGGAAAAACTCGGTCCGTTGATGTATGCCGAAGAAGAGGGTGAAGTGTTCCTCGGTCGCGGCGGTGGCGGTCAAAGTGCAAGCTTCTCCGGTGAGACAGCCAAGCTGATCGACTCCGAAGTGCGCAGCATCATCGATCAGTGCTACGGCACGGCGAAGCAGATCCTCACCGACAACCGTGACAAGCTCGATGCCATGGCTGATGCCTTGATGAAGTACGAAACCATCGATGCCGAGCAGATCGACGACATCATGGCGGGTCGTACGCCTCGCGAGCCGCGGGACTGGTCGGGTGGCACGGGTACTTCCGGCACCCCGCCGGTGGTACAGGATGAGCGTCCGGAAACACCGATCGGCGGTCCTGCTGCTGACGTATAAGGTTTGAAATGACTTCTGTTCAGTCCTCGACCCGGTTGCCTTGCGGCAACCGGGTTCTTGATTTGGCCCAGACGCATGTCATGGGTATCCTCAATGTCACTCCAGATTCGTTCTCCGATGGTGGCCAATACAGCCAGCTCGACGCGGCCATGCGCCACGCCGAAGCCATGGTGGCGGCCGGCGCGACGCTGATCGATGTCGGTGGCGAATCTACTCGTCCTGGTGCCAGGGCGGTGTCGCCGCTGGAGGAGCTGGAGCGCGTAGCGCCGATTGTCGAGCGCATTGCACGCGAGCTGGACGTCATCATCTCGGTCGACACCTCGACGCCAGCCGTCATGCGTGAAACGGCGCGTCTGGGTGCCGGGTTGATCAATGACGTGCGTTCGTTGCGTCGCGATGGTGCGCTGGATGCCGCGGCGGCCACCGGTCTGCCGGTTTGTCTGATGCATATGCTGGGCGAGCCAGGCGATATGCAGGACAATCCGCAGTATCAGAACGTTACAAGGGAAGTCGGTGAGTTTCTCGCCGAGCGCATGGTTCAGTGTTCGTTGGTGGGTATTCCAGCGGAGCGGATCATTCTTGACCCCGGCTTTGGTTTCGCCAAGACCTTGCAGCACAATCTGAGTTTGTTCAAACATATGGAAGCCCTGCATGCCCTGGGGCGGCCCCTGTTGGTCGGGGTCTCGCGAAAGAGCATGATTGGCCAGGCATTGAATCGTCCGGTGGGAGACCGGCTGTATGGTGGTTTGGCGCTCGCGGCGCTGGCTTCGGCGAAAGGTGCGCGTATATTGCGCGTCCATGATGTAGCCGAAACAGTGGATGTGGTGCGGATGATCGCCGCAGTGGAATCAGCCGAATAAGAATGATGGAGCACTTATGAGCAAAAAATATTTTGGTACCGATGGTATTCGTGGGCGTGTCGGTGAATACCCGATTACTCCTGATTTCATGCTCAAGCTCGGCTGGGCTGCCGGCATGGCGTTCCGCAAGATGGGCGCCTGCAAGGTATTGGTAGGCAAGGACACCCGGATCTCCGGCTACATGTTCGAGTCTGCACTTGAGGCGGGGCTCACTTCCGCAGGTGCCGATGTAATGCTCCTGGGTCCAATGCCGACCCCGGCGATTGCCTACCTGACGCGCACCTTTCATGCCGAGGCCGGCATCGTGATCAGTGCGTCGCACAATCCCCATGATGACAATGGCATCAAGTTCTTCTCCGGCAAAGGCACCAAGCTTCCGGATGAGGTTGAGCTGATGATCGAAGAATTGCTCGATACGCCAATGACCGTGGTGGAATCGAGCAAGATCGGCAAGGTGTCGCGAATCAATGACGCATCGGGACGCTACATCGAGTTCTGCAAGAGCAGTGTGCCCACCGGCACCAGCTTCACCGGCATGAAGATCGTGATCGACTGCGCTCACGGTGCGACTTATAAAGTGGCGCCGAGTGTCTTCCGTGAGCTGGGCGCGGAAGTCGTCGTGCTGTCGGCGCAGCCGAACGGATTGAACATCAACGACAATTGCGGTTCGACCCACATGGGTCCGCTGCAGGCTGCCGTCGTGGCTGAGCATGCCGATCTGGGTATCGCCTTCGATGGTGACGGCGATCGCGTTCAGATGGTCGACCACACGGGGGCGGTGGTCGATGGCGACGAGTTGCTGTTCATCATTGCCCGTGACCTGCATGAGCGCAACAAGCTGCAGGGCGGCGTGGTCGGAACCTTGATGAGTAACCTGGGGCTGGAGCTGGCCCTGGCTGATCTGGGTATTCCATTCGTGCGTGCCAATGTCGGTGACCGCTACGTCATTGCCGAGCTACTGGAGCGCAACTGGATCGTGGGTGGTGAAAATTCCGGGCACATCGTGTGCTTCAGCCACACCACTACGGGTGATGCAATTATTGCGGCGCTGCAGGTGTTGATGGCGCTGAGCAGGCGTGACGAAGGCCTGGCGCAATCCCGACAGGCGCTGCGCAAGTGCCCTCAGGTGTTGATCAATGTGCGTTTCGGCGGCGGCGCAAGCCCTCTCGATCATCCATCGGTCAAGGAAGCCAGCGAGCGTGTGACCAAGGCCATGGCAGGTCGGGGGCGTGTGCTGTTGCGCAAGTCCGGAACCGAGCCGTTGGTGCGTGTGATGGTCGAAGGCGAAGACGAAACCCTGGTTCGCGCCTATGCCGAAGAGCTGGCAAAACTGGTTACTGAAGTTTCTGCCTGAATTCGGCTTGCCAGCCTTGATTGTGTTGGGTAACATCTGCGCCCACTTTGACCGACGAGGTACAGCATGCGTCGCCCTATGGTAGCTGGTAACTGGAAGATGCACGGTACCCGCGCCAGCGTCGCTGAGCTGATCAACGGCCTTCGTGACTTGGCCTTGCCGAGCGGTGTTGATGTCGCGGTATTCCCGCCTTTCCTGCATATCAATCAAGTGATTGATGGCTTGAAAGGAAAGTCGATTTCGGTCGGCGCGCAGAATTCTGCAGTGGAGTCCGGGCAAGGTGCGTTGACCGGTGAAGTTGCACCGAGTCAGTTGGTGGATGCAGGTTGTTCCCTGGTGCTTGTCGGGCACTCCGAACGCCGCCAGATCATGGGCGAGCAGGACGGAATGCTGATCCGCAAGTTCGCAGCGGCACAGGCATGTGGCTTGATTCCGGTGTTGTGCATAGGGGAAACCCTTGAGCAGCGTGAAGCCGGAAAGACTCTTGAGGTTGTCTCGCGTCAGCTGGGCAGTATCATTGAGGAGCTGGGTGTCGGTGCCTTTGCCAAGGCAGTGATCGCTTACGAGCCGGTCTGGGCCATTGGCACCGGGCTGACTGCAACGCCACAACAGGCGCAGGATGTGCATGCAGCCATTCGCGCCCAGTTGGCGGCAGAGAATTCTGAAGTCGCACAAGGTGTGCGGCTTCTATACGGCGGCAGCGTGAAGGCGGCCAATGCGGTCGAACTGTTCGGCATGCCGGATATCGATGGGGGCCTCATTGGTGGGGCTTCCCTGAATGCAGATGAGTTCGGTGCGATTTGTCGCGCCGCGGGAAACTGAAAAAATGCTGGAAACAGTCGTAGTCGTTTTTCATCTGCTGGGTGCATTGGGCGTAGTAGCTCTGGTTTTGCTGCAGCAGGGTAAAGGTGCGGACGCTGGCGCGTCTTTCGGAGCAGGTGCTTCAAATACTGTGTTCGGAAGCCAAGGTTCCTCTACCTTTCTTAGTAAGTTTACTGCTATACTTGCCGCAGGTTTCTTCATAACCAGCTTGGGGTTAGGTTACTTTGCTAAAGAGAAGGCTCACCAGCTGACTCAAGTAGGTCTCCCAAATCCAGCGGTACTGGAAGTTCCAAAGCAACAACCGGCTTCTGATGATGTCCCGGTGCTTCAAGAGCAAAAGTCGGCTACTCCAGCGACTGACGTACCTCCAGCTCAAAAGCAGAAGTAAGAAGGGTTTCAAACGTAGTATTGCCGAGGTGGTGGAATTGGTAGACACGCAACCTTGAGGTGGTTGTGCCCATAGGGTGTAGGGGTTCGAGTCCCCTTCTCGGTACCAATTAGTCAGGAGAGCCCGCTGTTGCGGGCTTTCTTGCAGGTGGAAGGTTACATTGACCCTGTAGGGGATCGGTCGTATACTTCCGCCCCAGCTTTGTCGCGGGGTGGAGCAGTCTGGTAGCTCGTCGGGCTCATAACCCGAAGGTCGTCGGTTCAAATCCGGCCCCCGCAACCAGTTTAAGGAGCCCCTTTTAAGGGGCTTTTTGTTAGCTGGACACTTTCTACGCCGCTGTTCGACGGCGTTTCAAGGATGGGCGTTTCGCCCATTTTTTTATTTTGCATAGCATGCACATACATGCACTAGGGGGTTCAGGTGTCGAGCAAGCTAGAAGAGTTGCAGGCCTTGCTGGCCCCGGTGGTCGTGGCCCTAGGCTATGAATGCTGGGGTATCGAGTTTTCGGCTCAGGGTCGTCACTCGATGTTGCGCGTTTATATCGATAAAGAAGGCGGCGTGCTGGTGGACGATTGTGCCATCGTCAGCCGTCAGATCAGCGGTGTGTTGGACGTTGAAGATCCAATTTCCGTTGAATACACCCTTGAAGTTTCCTCGCCTGGCATGGAACGCCCTCTGTTCACTCTTGAGCAGTTTGCAAAATTTGCCGGTGAACAAGTGAAGATCAAGCTGCGCTCGCCTTTTGAAGGACGACGCAACTTTCAGGGCCTTCTGCGCGGCGTAGAAGAACAGGATGTCGTGGTGCAGGT
Organism: Pseudomonas laurylsulfatiphila; assembly: GCF_002934665.1. Classification (GTDB taxonomy): domain Bacteria; phylum Pseudomonadota; class Gammaproteobacteria; order Pseudomonadales; family Pseudomonadaceae; genus Aquipseudomonas; species Aquipseudomonas laurylsulfatiphila. Next base: position 111,609 of record NZ_NIRS01000007.1, read on the forward strand.
AGAAGACCATGAGTTCCTGTTGCCGATCGATATGATCGACAAGGCCAACATTATTCCCAGTTTTGACTGAGGCGTGCCAGATACTGCGGATCCCGCGGATCCAATGGCTTGCGAAAGGCGAGGCGTACGATGAGCAAAGAAGTACTGCTGGTTGTTGAGTCGGTATCCAACGAAAAGGGTGTACCGGCAAACGTGATTTTTGAAGCGCTGGAGCTGGCCCTGGCCACTGCGACCAAAAAGCGTTTCGAAGACGAAGTTGATCTGCGTGTGGAAATCAACCGCCACACGGGTGCCTACGAGACTTTCCGTCGCTGGACGGTCGTCGAAGAGGCAGACCTGGACGATCCGGCCATCGAAACCTGGCCGAGCAAGGTTGCTGAAACGCATCCTGGCGCCAAGGTCGGTGACGTTGTCGAAGAGAAAATCGAGTCCATCGAATTCGGCCGCATTGCTGCACAGACTGCCAAGCAAGTCATCGTGCAGAAAGTTCGCGAAGCCGAGCGCGCTCAGGTTGTTGACGCTTATCGCGAGCGCCTGGGTGAAATCATCTCCGGCACCGTGAAAAAAGTCACCCGCGACAACGTGATCGTTGATCTGGGCAACAACGCTGAAGCGTTGCTGGCCCGTGAAGACATCATTTCTCGCGAAACTTTCCGGGTTGGCGTGCGTCTGCGTGCGCTGCTCAAGGAAATCCGCACCGAGAACCGCGGCCCGCAGCTGATCCTGTCGCGTACCGCGCCGGAAATGCTGATCGAGTTGTTCCGCATCGAAGTGCCGGAAATTGCCGAAGGCCTGATCGAAGTGATGGCTGCGTCCCGTGATCCGGGATCCCGCGCCAAGATCGCCGTCCGCTCCAAGGACAAACGCATCGACCCGCAAGGCGCTTGCATCGGTATGCGCGGTTCGCGCGTCCAGGCAGTGTCGGGTGAGTTGGGTGGTGAGCGTGTTGACATCGTTCTGTGGGACGACAACCCGGCTCAGTTCGTGATCAACGCCATGTCCCCGGCCGAGGTTGCGGCAATTATCGTTGACGAAGATGCCCACGCAATGGACATCGCCGTTGGCGCAGACAATCTGGCTCAGGCCATTGGTCGCGGTGGTCAGAACGTGCGTCTGGCCAGCCAGTTGACTGGCTGGACCCTGAACGTGATGACCGAATCGGACATCCAGGCTAAGCAGCAAGCAGAAACCGGCGACATCCTGCGCAACTTCATCGACGAGCTGGAAGTCGACGAAGAACTGGCTCAGGTGCTGGTAGATGAAGGCTTCACCAGCCTGGAAGAGATTGCCTACGTACCGCTGGAAGAAATGCTCAACATCGACGGCTTTGACGAGGAAATCGTCAACGAGCTTCGCGCTCGTGCCAAGGATCGCTTGTTGACCAAAGCCATCGCTACTGAGGAAAAGCTGGCAGACGCCCATCCGGCCGAAGACCTGCTCTCGCTTGAGGGTATGGACAAGGATTTGGCGATGGAACTGGCGGTGCGCGGCGTAGTTACCCGCGAAGACCTGGCCGAGCAGTCTATTGACGACCTGCTCGACATCGACGGCATTGACGATGATCGTGCCGGCAAGTTGATCATGGCCGCCCGAGCCCACTGGTTCGAGTAATTAGGCGCGGCCTGAGGAGAGAAGTGCATGACGCAAGTCACGGTGAAACAACTGGCCGATGAGGTCAAAACACCGGTAGAGCGCCTGTTGCAGCAGATGCGTGAGGCAGGTCTGCCGCACACCGCCGCCGAAGAAAGTGTGACTGACAGTGAGAAGCAATCGTTGCTGACTCACTTGAAAAGCAGCCACAAGGCGAAAGTGGAAGAACCACGCAAGATTACGCTGCAGCGTAAAACCACCAGCACCCTGCGGGTTGCTGGCAGCAAAAGCATCAGCGTTGAAGTACGCAAGAAGAAAGTCTTCGTACAGCGCAGCCCGGAAGAAATCGAAGCCGAGCGCAAGCGTGAACTGGATGAACGTCGCGCAGTAGAAAATGCTGCACGTCAGAAGGCTGAAGAAGAAGCCAAGCGTCGCGCCGAAGAAGAAGCGCGTCGCCAGCCTGCTGCTGCGCCGACCGCTCCAGCCGAACCTGTTGCAGCGCCTGCTGTGGTAGCCGAGCCAGTGCGTGAAAGCGCACCGGTAGTGGCAGCCGCTCCGGCACCTGCGGCAGACACTCGCAAGCGTGACGAGCAACGCCGTCCGGACAAGCCACGTGCCGACGACAACAATCGTCGCGGTGGCGGCGATGGCGAGCGCAAAAACGCTCCGCATCGTGCTTCGGTCAAGGAAAAGGCGCCAGCGCCACGCGTTGCCCCACGTACCACCGACGAAGAAAGCGATGGCTTCCGTCGTGGTGGTCGCGGCAAGGCCAAGCTGAAGAAGCGCAACGCCCACGGTTTCCAGAGCCCAACCGGCCCTGTCGTGCGCGAAGTGAAGATCGGCGAGACCATCACTGTGGGCGATCTGGCCCAGCAGATGTCGGTCAAGGCTGCTGAAATCATCAAGTTCATGTTCAAACTGGGTACTCCAGCGACCATCAACCAGGTACTGGATCAGGAAACTGCCCAGCTGGTTGCCGAAGAGCTGGGCCACAAAGTGACCCTGGTCAGCGACACCGCCCTGGAAGATTCCCTGGCCGAGTCCCTGAAGTTTGAAGGCGAAGCAGTTTCCCGTGCCCCCGTCGTGACCGTAATGGGCCACGTTGACCACGGTAAGACTTCCCTGCTCGACTACATCCGTCGTGCCAAGGTTGCTGCTGGCGAAGCCGGTGGTATCACCCAGCACATCGGTGCGTACCACGTTGAGACCGACCGTGGCATGGTGACGTTCCTCGACACCCCTGGTCACGCCGCGTTTACCGCGATGCGTGCCCGTGGTGCCAAGGCGACCGACATCGTGATCCTGGTGGTTGCAGCGGACGACGGCGTAATGCCGCAAACCATCGAAGCTGTTCAGCACGCCCAGGCTGCTGGCGTTCCGCTGGTTGTCGCGGTGAACAAGATCGACAAGCCAGGTGCTGACCTCGATCGCATCCGTAGCGAACTGTCGGTACACGGCGTGACCTCGGAAGAGTGGGGTGGCGACACTCCATTCGTACCGGTTTCGGCGAAGATGGGTACCGGTGTAGACGAACTGCTCGAAGCCGTTCTGCTGCAAGCCGAAGTCCTGGAACTGACTGCAACCCCATCGGCTCCTGGCCGTGGTGTCGTGGTTGAATCCCGCCTGGACAAGGGCCGTGGCCCGGTGGCTACCGTGCTGGTTCAAGACGGTACCCTGCGTCAGGGCGACATGGTCCTGGTCGGTTCGAACTATGGCCGCGTGCGTGCCATGCTCGACGAGAACGGTAAGCCAATCAAGGAAGCCGGTCCGGCCATCCCTGTCGAGATCCTCGGCCTGGACGGTACCCCGGACGCTGGCGACGAGATGAGCGTGGTTGCCGACGAGAAGAAAGCCCGTGAAGTGGCTCTGTTCCGTCAAGGCAAGTTCCGCGAAGTCAAACTGGCTCGCGCTCACGCCGGCAAGCTGGAAAACATCTTCGAAAGCATGGGTCAGGAAGAGAAGAAGACGCTCAACATCGTCCTCAAATCCGACGTCCGTGGTTCGCTGGAAGCGTTGAACGGCGCCTTGAACGGCCTGGGTAACGACGAAGTGCAAGTGCGTGTGGTCGGTGGCGGCGTCGGTGGTATCACCGAATCCGATGCCAACCTGGCACTGGCCTCCAACGCTGTACTGTTCGGCTTCAACGTGCGTGCCGATGCCGGCGCGCGCAAGATCGTCGAGCAGGAAGGTCTGGATATGCGTTACTACAACGTGATCTACGACATCATCGAAGACGTCAAGAAAGCCCTGACCGGTATGCTCGGCAGCGATGTTCGCGAGAACATCCTGGGCATCGCCGAAGTGCGTGACGTGTTCCGTTCGCCGAAGTTTGGCGCGATCGCCGGTTGCATGGTTATCGAAGGTGTTGTGCACCGTAACCGTCCAATCCGTGTACTGCGTGAAGACATCGTTATCTTCGAAGGCGAGCTGGAATCCCTGCGCCGCTTCAAGGATGACGCTTCCGAAGTACGTGCCGGCATGGAGTGCGGTATCGGCGTGAAGAGCTACAACGACGTCAAGGTCGGTGACAAGATCGAAGTCTTCGAGAAGGTGCAGGTTGCTCGCAGCCTCTAATTCGCGCACTTCAGGAGCCGTGACGGGTAGCCGCATGCAAATGCGCAATTCGTCACCAGGACTCTAAACGCAACGCCCGGTCTGGCTTTTGTCAGGCCGGGCGTTTGCCGCTTTCAGACCTTGCGGGTTTCACCGTGGGGCAGTTACAGGTAACAAGACATGGCAAAAGAATACAGCCGTACCCAACGTATCGGCGATCAGATGCAGCGTGAGCTGGCACAACTGATCCGTCGTGAAGTCAAAGACCCGCGCGTCGGCCTGGTCACCATCACCGCAGTGGAAGTCAGCCGTGACGTCGGTCACGCCAAGATCTTCATCACCGTGATGGGGCAGGACAGCGCCGAAGAAATCGCACAAAGCATCAAGGTGCTGAACTCCGCCGCCGGTTTCCTGCGCATGCAGCTGGCGCGCGAGATGAAGCTGCGCAGCGTTCCACAGCTGCACTTCCACTACGACGAAAGCGTCGTGCGTGGTGCGCATCTGTCGGCATTGATCGAGCGCGCAGTGGCTGAAGACAATCAGCATCCGGTTGCGGCAGAAGCCGAAGACACCAAGGAGTAATCGGTGGCTCAGGTCAAACGTATCCGTCGCAACGTCAGCGGCATTATCCTTCTCGACAAGCCGCTGGGGTTCACCTCCAACGCGGCCTTGCAGAAGGTTCGCTGGTTGCTGAACGCCGAAAAGGCAGGTCATACCGGCAGTCTCGATCCCTTGGCCTCCGGCGTGTTGCCGCTGTGCTTCGGCGAGGCCACCAAGTTCTCGCAATACCTGCTCGATTCCGACAAGGGTTACGAAACCCTGGCGCAACTGGGCAAGACCACCACCACGGCGGATGCCGAAGGTGAAGTTTTGCAGGAACGCCCGGTGACCGTTGGTCGCACCGATATCGAGGCTGTACTGCCGAAATTTCGTGGGCAAATCAGTCAGATACCGCCGATGTACTCGGCGCTCAAGCGTGATGGCCAGCCGCTGTACAAGCTGGCTCGTGCAGGCGAAGTAGTGGAGCGCGAACCGCGTTCTGTTACTATTACGCGCTTGGAATTGCTGGCCTTCGAAGGTGATACTGCGCGGCTGGCGGTGGATTGCAGCAAAGGCACCTATATCCGTACCCTGGTGGAGGATATCGGTGAGCAACTCGGTTGTGGCGCTTACGTTGCAGAACTGCGACGTACCCAGGCCGGGCCATTCACCCTGGCGCAGACTGTTACTCTCGAAGAGCTGGAAGCGGTACATGCCGAAGGCGGCAACGAAGCGGTCGATCGCTTCCTGATGCCATCGGACAGCGGCCTGCTGGATTGGCCACTGTTGCAGTTCTCCGAAGCAAGCGCGTTCTACTGGCTCAACGGCCAGCCGGTACGTGCCCCGGATGCTCCGAAGTTCGGCATGGTGCGGGTACAGGATCACAATGGTCGCTTCATCGGTATCGGTGAAGTGAGCGAAGACGGGCGCATCGCGCCACGTCGACTGATTCGGTCAGAATGACCGAACGAGGGTGGCTGTTAACAGGCACGGTCACTACTCATTTTTAGATACAGGGATTTGTCCCTGGCCTGTTGAAACTGTTTTTCTGAAACAGTTTCCTGATAAAAGGATTGCCTCATGGCTCTCGACGTTCAAGAAAAAGCTCAAATCGTTGCTGACTACCAGCAAGCTGTTGGTGACACTGGTTCGCCAGAAGTGCAAGTTGCACTGCTGACCGCCAACATCAACAAGCTGCAAGGTCACTTCAAGGCCAACGGTAAAGACCACCACTCCCGTCGTGGTCTGATCCGCATGGTTAACCAGCGTCGTAAGCTGCTGGACTACCTGAAAGGCAAGGATCTGGGTCGCTATCAGACTCTGATCGGTCGCCTGGGTCTGCGTCGCTAATAAGCGATTGCGCTAGAGGTTGGTTGTCTGTCGTGCACCAGCGGGTTTCCCGCCGGCGCATGGCAGGCTCCCAGCCTCAAGTTTTATCTGGATACCTGCTTTGCCTGAGTAACACCTGGACAAACCGGTCGGGCCGATTCCCGACATTGCCCAAGAATTTCGCAAGAAACCAGTTCCCCCAAGAGCCACAAAGAAGGTAGGACACCGTGAACCCGGTAATCAAAAAATTCCAGTTCGGTCAGTCGACCGTTACCCTCGAGACTGGCCGTATCGCCCGTCAGGCCTCCGGCGCAGTATTGGTCACCGTTGACGACGACGTCAGCGTATTGGTGACCGTAGTCGGTGCCAAGCAAGCCGATCCAGGCAAGGGCTTCTTCCCTCTGTCTGTTCACTACCAGGAAAAGACTTACGCTGCGGGTAAGATCCCTGGCGGTTTCTTCAAGCGCGAAGGCCGTCCTTCCGAGAAAGAAACCCTGACTTCCCGACTGATCGACCGTCCGATCCGTCCGCTGTTCCCTGAAGGCTTCATGAACGAAGTGCAGGTTGTCTGCACCGTCGTTTCCACCAGCAAGAAGACCGATCCGGACATCGCTGCGATGATCGGTACCTCGGCTGCCCTGGCCATCTCCGGTATCCCTTTCGATGGCCCGATCGGCGCTGCCCGCGTTGCTTTCCACGAAAGCACCGGCTACCTGCTGAACCCGACTTACGAGCAGCAAGCTGCTTCGAGCCTGGACATGGTCGTTGCCGGTACTTCGGACGCCGTGCTGATGGTTGAATCGGAAGCCAAAGAGCTGACCGAAGACCAGATGCTGGGCGCGGTACTGTTTGCTCACGACGAGTTCCAGGTTGTGATCAACGCGGTCAAAGAACTGGCTGCCGAAGCTGCCAAGCCAACCTGGACCTGGGCTCCTGCGCCAGAAGCCACCGAACTGCTGGGCGCTATCCGTGCCGAGTTCGGCGAAGCGATCTCCCAGGCCTACACCATCACCGTCAAGGCCGACCGTTACGCTCGCCTGGGCGAGCTGAAGGACCAAGTCGTTGCCAAGCTGTCCGGTGAAGAAGGCCAGCCTTCTTCCAGCGAAGTCAAAGCAGCTTTCGGTGAAATTGAATACCGCACCGTTCGCGAAAACATCGTAAACGGCAAGCCGCGTATCGACGGTCGCGACACCCGCACCGTACGTCCGCTGAACATCGAAGTCGGTGTTCTGCCAAAGACCCACGGTTCGGCCCTGTTCACCCGTGGCGAAACCCAGGCCCTGGTCGTTGCAACTCTGGGTACTGCCCGTGATGCACAGCTGCTCGATACCCTGGAAGGCGAGAAAAAAGACCCGTTCATGCTGCACTACAACTTCCCTCCGTTCTCGGTGGGCGAGTGTGGTCGCATGGGTGGCGCTGGTCGTCGTGAAATCGGTCACGGCCGTCTGGCCCGTCGTTCGGTTTCGGCCATGCTGCCTGCCGCTGACGTTTTCCCGTACACCATCCGTGTAGTGTCGGAAATCACCGAATCCAACGGTTCCAGCTCGATGGCTTCCGTTTGCGGTGCTTCCCTGGCCCTGATGGACGCTGGCGTTCCAATGAAGGCTCCGGTTGCCGGTATCGCCATGGGTCTGGTTAAAGAAGGCGAGAAGTTCGCCGTCCTGACCGACATCCTGGGTGACGAAGACCACCTGGGCGACATGGACTTCAAGGTAGCCGGTACCGCCAAAGGCGTCACCGCGCTGCAGATGGACATCAAGATCAAGGGCATCACCGAAGAAATCATGGAGATCGCTCTGGGCCAAGCCCTGGAAGCGCGCCTGAACATCCTCGGCCAGATGAACCAGATCATTGGCCAGTCGCGTACCGAACTGTCGGCCAACGCTCCGACCATGATCGCGATGAAGATCGACACCGACAAGATCCGTGACGTTATCGGTAAAGGTGGCGCGACCATCCGTGCGATCTGCGAAGAAACCAAGGCTTCGATCGACATCGAAGACGACGGTTCGATCAAGATCTTCGGCGAAACCAAGGAAGCTGCTGAAGCCGCACGTCAGCGCGTTCTGGGTATCACCGCTGAGGCCGAGATCGGCAAGATCTACGTCGGCAAGGTAGAGCGCATCGTCGACTTCGGCGCATTCGTCAACATCCTGCCAGGCAAGGACGGTCTGGTTCACATCTCGATGCTGAGCGACGCTCGCGTAGAGAAAGTGACCGACATCCTGAAAGAAGGCCAGGAAGTGGAAGTGCTGGTACTGGACGTGGACAACCGCGGCCGTATCAAGCTGTCCATCAAAGACGTGGCAGCTGCCAAGGCTTCGGGCGTTTAATCGCGCCTCACGCCTGACCGCTTCAACGTTGTAAAAAATGCCCCGCCGTGAAAACGGCGGGGCATTTTTTTGTCTGCGAAACATCGAGACATTGCGCGAAGTTGCCGGACCTCGATAGCAATGCTAGGTTTAGCGCACCGCCCGTGTAGCTCAGCCGGTAGAGCAGCGCACTCGTAACGCGAAGGTCGCAGGTTCGATTCCTGTCTCGGGCACCATCTCCCCTCTGGTTATTTCACCTTTCTGCTCAAGTCCTCGACGGTCCGCTTGAGGTTGTCGAGTTCGCGGTCCTGCTCGGCCACCTTGCGCTTGAGCTCGTCGATTTCCCTGCCGCTGGAGCTTGAGCTGGAACCGTTGCTGCGCTTGAGATCCTCAATCGTGCGTTGTTGTTCGCTGACGGTTTTCTCCAGGTCTTCGACATTCCCTGAGGTGTCCTTCAGCGACTTTTGCATGCTTTGCAGGTCATCGGCACTTATCCCGGTTTTGACCAGGGTGTACTTGTCGTACTCGTAGTGGAGAGCCGGGATCTTGTCGCCAAACGAGGGGGGATCGCTGCTCACTTCGATAGCGGCCAGCACCGGAAACGGCAGTGCCAGGCTGGCGAACAATGCGGTTGTAAGCACAACAGACGAAGATCTGGAAATGCTGCGCATCACTGAGGTTCCTTGTGAAGTGCCGATATGGCACATCGCTATGACTTGGGATTTGAATTTATGTTCCCGCCGCCATCAGCACATCCTGTGCACAACTTTTTGTGGGGAGATGTAAAGAGACGTGCAAATCGTCCGACAAACATCCTATATTCGGAAGCTGCATGAGCTTCGCCCAGCAGTTTTCAGATGATCCCGAATGGTTCTGAAGGCCAGACAGACCTGACTACAAGCGGTTCTTCTGCGTCAGAGAGATCCTTGATGATCCAGATCCATCTTCCATTCCCCAGATCAGCGAGAACAACATGACCGTAAAAGAATTGAGCCAAGAAGAAAGACACGAAGAAGCCCTCAAGAAGTACGTGCTGGACGCGCCCGAATTGATGGACGAGATCAAGGACTTGAGTCCGGACGATCAGAAAGACCAGATTCAATGGGCCTTCGAGGATGAAGCCGAAGCCCAGGGCTTGCAGCCGTGGGAGTTGACGCTCAAGTACACCTCGACCCCGGAGGAGTACGAGGCCGCCCGCCTGCAGTTGCACAAAGAGGCGGCCGAAGTTTTGGGCGTCGAGTGGGAAGAATACTGCGAGATGAACAATCTGGTGGTTTGAGCCGCCTGCCTGCCAGGCCGCTTTTGTAGGAGCCCGGCTTGCCGGCGATGGCGATCTCAAGGACGCTATCGCCGACAAGCCGGGCTCCTGCACGATTGCTTTGCTTCTCAGATACTCAAGCGCATCGACAGATCGATCGCCTTCACATCCTTGGTCATTGCACCGATCGAAATGTAATCCACCCCGGTCCGGGCAATCGGCAGCAGCGTGCTCTCGTTGATCCCGCCGCTGGCTTCCAGCTTGGCCTTGCCGGCGTTCAAGCGCACGGCTTCGCGCATGTCGTCCAGGCTCAGTTCGTCGAGCATGATGATGTCGGCACCGGCCGCCAGCGCTTCTTTCAGTTCATCCAGGCTTTCCACTTCAATCTCGACCGGTTTTCCCGGGGCGATCTTGTGCGCGGCAGCGATGGCCTGCGCGATGCCGCCGCTGGCGGCGATGTGGTTTTCCTTGATCAGGAAGGCGTCATACAGGCCGATGCGGTGGTTGTGGCAGCCGCCGCAGGTAACGGCGTACTTTTGCGCCAGACGCAGCCCCGGCAGCGTCTTGCGGGTGTCGAGCAACTTGACCTGAGTCTCGGCCACGAAGTCCGCCAGGTATTGCGCGCGGGTCGCCACGCCGGAGAGCAGTTGCAGGAAATTCAGGGCGCTTCGTTCACCGGTCAACAGTGAGCGCGCCGGGCCTTCGAGGTGGAACAGCACCTGATTGGGCGTCACCCGTTCACCGTCGGCAACCTGCCAGTGCACTGCCACTCGTGGGTCCAGTTGCCGAAACACGTTATCCACCCAGGCGGTGCCGCTGATGACGGCCGCATCGCGGGTGATGATGGTGGCTTTGGCCAGGCGTTCGGCCGGGATCAACTGCGCGGTAATGTCGCCGCTGCCGATGTCTTCAAGCAACGCACGGCGCACGTTGGCTTCGATTTCGGCGGTCAGATCGGCGAGACGTAGATTCGGCATAACGGACTCCACAAACAAAGTGGCTCGATTATAGGGCCATGGCACGGACCAACCCAAGGCATCAGAGCGTTACGTTGGCAATGGCGCCTGCATTTGGTCGAATCCCTGAGGGGGGCGGTGCGGGCCAGCGCTACCGAGCAAACGCCTGTTTGAGATGAAGTGCAGAGTCTTCTGGTGCAAAGGTGAGCTTTTACAAGATAATTTGCCTTGTATTTGACGTCATCGCTTTGACGAGTCAAAGCATCACCGTTCCAGGGAGGCCGAATGCACAACGACGGGAATGTAGTGCCTTTGCACAAGGCAACTACCGACCAGGTGGCTCACTCGCCACTCCCCCGACTGCCGGCAATTCTTCTCCAGGTTCGCGACAAGGCCGCGCAACAGCTGCGACACGGATTGCAGGCGTTGTTCGATAACGCCGACGACACCCTCTTCGAAATGGCTGACCGAGCCCGCTGTGACGTCGAGCAGAACATCTTCTTTCAAACAATGCGCGATTTGCGTCTCAAGCATCAAAGCATCGAGCGGGTGTTTCTCGAGCAGTTTTTCGATGCGTTCATCCGGCTTGCCCAATACGACCCCGCCATTGCGGCCATGCCCCAGGCCTTGGCGGCCGATGCATCCTTCGCGCAAACCGATGACGAGCGGGAGCGAACAGCCGCGGTGGAAGCGATGGTCAGCCGGGTGCTGGACCGCGACGGGGTGGCCCTGGATCAACTGACGGCCCGACTCTGTGCCTTGTCGGGCAAGGCGTTGGGCGATCTGCACAACCCCCTGAGCCCGGCGATGCTCTGCGAATACTTCTTGCAGGCTGCACGCCAGCAGGGGCTGGAGATCAAGGTCAAGCTGATTATCCTCGGGTTGTTCGAGCGTTATGTCCTCAGCGAGACCGATCAGCTTTACGCCGAAGCCAATCAACTGCTGCTCGCTACCGGTGTGTTGCCCGACCTTAAACCGGCCCCGGTGCGCCGTACCATGGATCGGCCCGACAGCACCCCCGTCGAATCGATCGATGAGGGCGCCACCCCGGTCTGCTTGCCCATCGATGACAATGTCCAGGCGGTTTTCGCCGCGTTGCAGGCCCTGCTGTTCAACGTTCGCGGCAGCCTGTCGCCAACGCTGGAAGTCAGTGCCACTGCGCTGCCGATTTCCACGCGCGATCTGTTGCGCCTGCTGTCGCATTTGCAGCAATACGTGCCGGCCCCGGCAGTCGTGGACGATTTTGACCTGCGCAACCAGCTCGAACAGTTACTGACCCGGGTCAGCGTCAAAAGTGGCAGGTCGCGGGTTTTCGGGGAGGCCGATGAAGATGTGATCAACCTGGTCGCCATGCTGTTTGAATGCATGCTCGATGATCGCAATCTGCCGGATCCGCTCAAGGCGCTGATCGGCCGATTGCAGATTCCCCTGGTCAAGGTGGCGGTGCTCGACAAGAGTTTCTTCAGTCGCAGCAGTCATCCGGCACGACGCCTGCTCAACGAAATCGCCAGCGCGGCAATGGGTTGGGACGCCTGTGACGATCATCAGCGTGACAACCTGTACGTGCGCATCGATCAGGTCGTACAACGTTTGTTGAATGACTTTGTCGATGACCCCGCGATATTTTCCGAACTGCTGGCCGACTTTCTCGCGTTTACCCAGGACGAGCGCCGTCGTAGCGAGTTGCTCGAGCAACGCATTCGTGATGCCGAGGAAGGACGAGCCAAGACCGGGCTGGCCCGCCAGCGTGTCGAGCAGGTGTTGAATCAGGCGTTGTTTGGCAAGTTCCTGCCGCAAGGCGTGCTGGGGTTTGTCCAGGAGGCCTGGAGCAAGGTACTGCTGCTGACGTACCTCAAGCATGGCGATCAGTCGGCTGAGTGGCATGCCGATGTGCGTACCCTGGAGCAATTGGTCTGGAGCGTTCAGCGCCACCACGAGTCCGATGTGACCAGGATGTTGGCCCTGGTACCGGATTTGCTCAAGTCGTTGCGCGACGGGCTGAACTCGTCGGCGTTCGATCCGTTTGCCGCCAGCGAGTTTTTCAGCGAGCTGGAAAACCTGCACGTTCAGGCAGCGGGGGACTCGCCCGCCAGTGCGTCGCTGATGATCGAGGTGCTGACGCCTGTCGTCCTGAACATGGCCGAGGAAAGTCAGGTGCACAGTGAGCCGATACGTTTGCTGGCGGACGATGCGGGTTTGCGTCAGGTCGATAAAATGCTTCCGGGCTGTTGGGTCGAGTTTCAGGAAGACCCGGAAAACAGCCTTCGCTGGAAACTGGTGGCCATCATTGCAACCACGGGCAAATACATCTTCGTCAACCGCACCGGCATGAAAGTGCTCGAGCGCAGTCGCCCTGACCTGGCCCTGGAGCTGCGCAATGGGGTGGCGCGAGTGCTTGACGACACCTTGCTGTTCGAGCGAGCTCTCGAGCGGGTGATCGGCAACCTCAAGCGTCTCAAGCACGGCAAGTGATCGCGCCTTGGGGGAATATCGCGGCATACTGTGCCAATACAGTCGACGTTGAAGGAATCGGTATGCAGTTGGACCCCGCGAGCGGTTGGATTCAGGGTGTGCATGTCTGCCCCTCACCCAACTTCAATGCGCGCCCCACAGACGAGATTTCCCTGCTGGTGATCCATAACATCAGCCTGCCACCGGCGCAGTTCGCCACGGGCAAGGTGCAGGAATTTTTCCAGAATCGCCTGGATGTCACTGAACATCCCTATTTTGAAGGGATTGCGGATTTGCGGGTGTCCGCGCACTTTCTGATCGAGCGTGACGGAACGGTCACCCAGTTTGTTTCATGCCTTGAGCGTGCGTGGCATGCAGGGGTCTCGAGCTTCGAGGGGCGGGAAACCTGTAACGATTTTTCCGTGGGCATCGAGCTCGAAGGCACGGATGATCTGCCGTTCACCGACGCGCAATACGGCGCGTTGACGGCCCTGACCCGTCAATTGCAACGGACGTTCACGGCGATCACAACAGAGCGTATCTGCGGGCACAGCGACATTGCACCCGGGCGTAAAACCGATCCGGGGCCGGCGTTCGACTGGGCACGTTATCGCGCCGCTCTGGCACAAGAGGATGGGCAATGAGTTTTCTGGTGTTGCTGTTGGCGGTGTGGATCGAAAAGTTCTCGGCCCTGCGCCATCGGGTTCAGCGTGACAGTGGCTGGATACAGGAGCTGAACAAGCTTGAGGCCAGCCCGCGGCTTTCGGGCCGGCCATGGCTGGTGTTGTCTGTCGTGGTCTTGTTGCCGGTGGCGTTGCTGGGTTTGCTGCTGGTCGTCATCGAGCCGGTGGCCTACGGGTTGCTCGCGTTGCCGATCCATTTGCTGGTCGTGATCTACAGCCTGGGGCGCGGTGATCTGCTGGGCGATCTCGGGCCGTTCCGTGATGCCTGGCGTCGGGAGGATCTGCAAGCAGCGGCCCTTGTCGCCAAGCGCGATCTGGATATCTGTGCAGACAGTGGCGAGCAGTTGCTGGAGCAGGTCGAAGGGCATTTGCTGTGGGAGGCCTACCAGAGCTTTTTCGCGGTGATTTTCTGGTACTTCCTGTTGGGGCCGGTCGCGGCGCTGAGTTATCGGCTGCTGGCGCTGGCCGAAGAACACGGGAAAAACCCGGCGCTGGTCGAGCGCGCCGGGCAACTGCGTCACGCCTTCGACTGGTTGCCGGTGCGTCTGCTGGCAGCGAGCCTGGCGTTGGTCGGTAATTTTGTCGCGGTCAGTCGGGTGATGCTGCATGAGCTGCTGAACTGGAACATCAGCGCCGCGCAATTGATCGTGAAAGTCGGGTTGGTGGCCGGTGAAATTCCGGCACCGGTGGCCGGTGCAGAAGGTATCAACAACCTGGACCGCATCTGGGACCTGCTGCTGCGTGCCGCAGTGCTCTGGTATGCCGGGTTTGCGTTGTGGACGGTGCTGCCTTAGGCCTGCACTGAGCCATTGTGGCGAGGGGGCTTGCCCCCGTTGGGTGGCGAAGCCGCCCTAGGCGATTTGACAGTTGAACCGGGGATCTACGACCTACGACTGCTGCGCAGCCGAACGGGGCGGTGCGGCGACCCGACAAGCTCCCTCGCCACAGGGCGATTACTTGCCTGGAGTGCTTTGCCCTGTCGTTAACTTTAAGTTACAAAACATCCAGCCGATATAAGTTATACAGAGATAGCGCCGAATAGTGGCTATCTGCTGTCTGTCTGCGCCTGCCAATAAAAAAAATAAGAAATTGAAGGGAGACATCCAGTGAAGAGCTTGCTCTATCCCGCTGTCGCACTGATGAATCGCCTGAGCTTCGGCATGAAGTTCAGCCTGATCAGCGTACTGTTCCTGGTGCCGATGCTGGTGACCAACTTCTATCTGGTGCGTGACTCCTACCGCGAATTCCAGGGCACGCGCATCGAACTGCAAAGTCTCGACCTGTTGGGCAGCAGCCTGACGTTACGTCGCGATCTGGAAACCCTGAACAACCTGGTGCAAATCAATGTCAGCCTCGGCCAATCCGGCAAGGCCGGCAATGTCGAATCGAAGATCAGCATCCTTGAACAGAATATTCTGACTCGCCTGCAAGGGCTGACGGCGATGACCAGCGACCCGGAGCAGGTCGCGGTGTTTGATGGCAAGCGCGACGAGATGATCGCCGCGTTCAAGGCCCAGCAAACGGAAAACTCCCTGCAAAGCAAAAGTGCCTTGATTGGCAAACTGGTGGGCAGCGCGCAGATTTTCAGTCAGCTCATCACCAGCCAGTCCGGCCTCAGTCGCGACAACCAGAGCGACATGCGCCAGTTGAGTGAACTCGTCACCCTCGTCACCCCACGTGTCACCCAGATTCTGGGCGAAGGTCGGGCCATGGGGTCTTACTCATTGGGGCAGGGTTTCATCAACTCGGCGTCGAGTACCCGTTTCGATGAATTGCTGGCGCAGATTGAAAAGCTCCAGGCCGAATATGGCCTGAAGTTGCAGGACGCCTTGGGTTCCAGCAAAGCCGCCCGCGATACCCTGGCCGCTCAGGCCGATAGCAGCCGGGCATCCTTGAAGAAAGCCAGCGAGCTGTTCGAAGAGCAAGTGGTCATGGCCGATACCCTCGATGCGCCGTGGCAGGGCTTTTACGATCAGGTCAGCGCCCTGATGGACCAGACTTACCAACTCAACGAAGCAACCCTCAAGTATCTGGGGCCGCAGTTGCAGCAACGCCTGGACCAGAACCGCACGCACATGGTCTTGCAGGCCGTGGCGTTATCAGTCGTATTCGTGTTGATCTTTTATCTCTACGGCGCTTTCTATGCCTCGACCCGCACCACGCTCAAGCGCCTGGGAGCGGTGATGGACAAGGTGGCGGCCGGCGACATGACCGTGACCTTCAGCGCCCATAGCCGGGACGAGCTGGGCGAGTTGGGCGAGGTGTTCAACGGCACCGTGAAGAAAATCCATGACCTGATCGAGCGGGTGGGCCAGACCGTCAGTGAAGTCGAGCGCCAGGCTGGTCAGGTGCAAAGCGTTTCCGCGCAAAGCAACCAGGCCGTCGCCGGGCAGCGCACACAGATCGAACAAGTGGCCACGGCGATGAACCAGATGTCGGCCACTTCCCAGGAGGTCGCGCGCAGTGCTGCGGCGGCGGTGAGCAGCGCCCACAGCGTCAACGACGAAACCATCAGCGGTCGCGGCCTGGTGGAGTCGCAGCAAGGCAGCATCGCCGCACTGGCCAGCGAAATCGATCAGTCGGTGCTGGTGATCAATCAACTGGCCAGCGACAGCCAGTCCATCAGCCGCGTTCTGGAAGTGATCAAGAGTATCGCCGAGCAGACCAACCTGTTGGCGCTCAATGCCGCTATCGAGGCTGCACGGGCCGGTGAGCAGGGGCGCGGTTTCGCCGTGGTAGCCGATGAAGTCCGGACCCTGGCCAAGCGTACCCAGCAATCGACCGAAGAAATCGAGCAGATGATCGCCAAGCTCCATGGTGGAGTCGGCGCGGCGGTCAAGGCCATGGGCACCAGCCATGAAATGGCCAATGGCACGGTGGGGCAGTCGGAAAAGGTCCAGCGGGCGCTGGAAAACATCCTGGGCGCGGTCGGCATGATCGTCGACCAGAACCAGCAGATTGCCGCCGCCGTGGAGCAACAAACCGCCGTGGCCCACGACATCGACCAGAACATCGTCGAGATCAATCGCGCCGGTGAGCGTACCGCTGAAGGTGCGCATCAGACCGAAGACGCCAGCCGGGCGTTGTCGGCTCAGGTGGTGGAGTTGAAACAGTTGATCAGTGCATTCCGGGTCTGACAGTTTCCTCGGGACCCTGTGGGAGCGGGCTTGCCCGCGAAGACGGCGGCAGGACGATCGCTTTCGCGGGCAAGCCCGCTCCCACGATTTTGGTGTATTGTCAGAATGTTTCGTAATACTTTTTCCCTTTCGCGGAGAGAATCTTCCTGATTCTCTCTGTGCGCTGGCTATTGGTTTTCAATCAAGGAAGAGTTACGCGGCTTACCCCCATGGAGGAGCTTGGTCATGTCTGCTGCAACAACAGGAGTCCAGGGGCGCTGTGCGCATTGTCAGCGCACGTTGCTGCTTCAACCCTGGCAACTCAACGCCATTGCGATCAATGAAGCGTTTGCCTGTGCCCACTGCCGGAAACACGTTCAGTTACGTTGTCCGGAACAGATCAAGCGCTTCAAGTCTCTCGACTCTTTTTCGCTGTTGCGCGCCAGCCTGCGGGTGATGGTCTGCACGGCTTTGCTGGTGGCGTTGGTGATGGAGTGGGTGGGAATGCTCAGCGTCATCGAACAGCTGAATGCTTCGCTGATCGTCTTGTTCGTGTACTTCGCGGTGGTTCGTTACTTCCGCCGGCGTCAGCACCTGACGCTGATTCTGGAAGCTGCCAGGGCTCACGCTGACTGATTACCAGCCGAACACTTCGCAGCTGTTGGCGGTGCTGGCAGCCGCCAGTCGTGCCGGGCTGATTGCCATCCATGGCGCCAGTGCCGCGCAGATGGCCGGCAAGTGTGCCGGGCTGTTGCGCTGGCCGGGGAACATGGCGGGCGGCATGTCCGGCGAGTCGGTTTCCAGCACCACCGAATCCAGTGGCAGTTCGGCGAGCACGCGGTGCATGCGCAGCGCCTGTGGCCAGGTCGGGGCGCCGCCAAGGCCGAGCTTGAAACCGAGCTTGATGTATTCCCGCGCCTCCTCCTTGCTACCGGCGAAGGCGTGGATGATCCCGGCACGTTTCAGGCGAAACCGTTTGAGCGTGGCAATCACCGCCGCATGGCTACGCCGCACATGGATCAATGCCGGAAGATTGAAGTCCGCCGCCAGTTGCAATTGCGCCTCGAACAACGCCTGTTGGCGGTCGCGGTCGAGGGATTCGATGAAGTAGTCCAGGCCGATCTCGCCCACGGCACACAGTTGCCGATGGCCAGCCAGACGGGTCAGCCAGTCACCGAGTTCGCTCAGGTGTTGCGGGCGATGATCGTCCAGATACACCGGATGCAGCCCGAACGCGGCGTGCAGGTCGGGGTCACTCTGCACCAGCTCCCAGACCCGCTGCCAATTGGCCTGGTAAACCCCCAGCACCACGATCCGCCGCACCCCGAGGGCGCGGCTTTCGGCCAGCAACGCCTGGCGGTCGGCGTCGAAGTCCGGAAAATCCAGATGGGTGTGGGTATCGATCAGCTCCACGGTTCAGTCCTGGCGAATACGCTGCTTGAACGTGCGCGCAATGGCTTGTACGCCGGGCCGGTAATCCGACTGCTCGATGGCCGCCAGAGCGAGCGCGAGGGCTTTGTCGGCGATCAACTGGTGTTGCTGGGCCATGGCATTGACCGGCAGCGGCAGGAAGTCCAGCAGCTGGGTGTCGCCGAACGTACCGAGGCGCAGCGGGCGGTTTTTCAACGGGAAGTCGTGCAGCGCATCGAACACGCCCTGAAGCAGTACGTAGGAGGTGGTCACCAGCGCGTCGGGCAAATGGCCCAGGCGCAGCAGCAACTCTTCCATCAATTGTTTGCCGCACTCGCGGCTGAAGGATTCGCCTTCTTCGATCAGTACTTCGCCGTTGAACCCGGTGAGGGCCTCTTTGAAGCCCGCGGTACGTTCCCGGCTGATGCTCAGCTCCGGGCGGGCACCGATCAGGGCGATCTGTTTGGGCAGCGGCTCCAGCAGGCTGCGGGTCAGTTGCAGGCTGGCCTCGCGGTCGTCGCTGATCACAGAGCAGAAGCGCTCGGGGTCCATGACCCGGTCGATGGCGATGATCGGTATGCCCTTGGCCTGCAACTGGCGATAGCTGTCGTCGCCGGCCGGCAGGCAACTGGCGACAATCAGCGCGTCACAACGTCGGGCGCGGAACAGTTGCAGCAATTGCCTTTCGCTGTCCGGGGCATCGTCGGAACTGGCGATCAGCAACTGATAACCGCGGGCGCGGGCGCCTTGTTCCAGCAATTTGGCGATTCGTGCGTAACTGGGGTTTTCCAGATCCGGCAGAATGAACCCCAAGGTGCGCGTGTGTCGGCTGCGCAAGCCGGCGGCCTGTGGATTAGGCGTGAAGCCATGTTGTTCGACGACCGCGCGCACGCGTTCGACGGTGGCGCTGCTGATGCGCTGTTGTTCGGCCTTGCCATTGATGACATAGCTGGCGGTGGTGACGGACACACCGGCCAACTGGGCAATATCACTGAGTTTCAACCCGCTGTTTCCTTGTTTTTTCGAGATTGCCTCGACATTTTCGTCAATCCTAACCGATTAAGGCAGGCGACCATTGTCGCAACGCATCCGACAAGTTGAGCTTCAAGGATGGGACATTATCGAGTAACGTGCCATTCATTCTAGATTAAACGTTTCAGCAAGCGTATTTTCTACGTTAAAGGCGCCTTTGGCCGGTTCTGCCGTGAAACCGCCAAAAGTGACGACCAAGCGCCTGAGCTGACTCATTCAAAACAATACCTGGCACCCCAAGGCGCCAAAAAGGAGAAAGCATGCTCGAGCTCACTGTAGAGCAGATTTCCATGGGCCAGTCGGCCGTGGATAAGTCCGCAGCGTTGCAATTGCTGGCCCGGCATCTGGTCGCCGACGGCCTGGTTGCCGAGGGCTATCTGGCCGGATTGCAGGCGCGGGAGGACCAGGGCTCGACCTTTCTCGGTCAAGGTATTGCCATCCCCCACGGTACCCCTGAAACCCGCGACCTGGTGTTCACCACCGGTGTGCGCCTGATGCAGTTCCCTGAGGGTGTGGACTGGGGCGACGGCCATATCGTTTACCTGGCGATCGGTATCGCCGCCAAATCCGATGAGCATCTGCGCCTGTTGCAATTGCTCACCCGCGCGCTCGGTGAGACGGATCTGGGCCAGGCCCTGCGTCGCGCCGGTTCCGCTGAAGCGCTGCTGAAATTGCTGCAAGGCGCGCCGCAGGAGCTGGCGCTGGATGCGCAGATGATCGGCCTCGGTGTGGCGGCCGAAGATTTCGAAGAACTGGTGTGGCGCGGCGCACGTTTGCTGCGGCAGGCCGACTGCGTGAGCAATGGTTTCTCCGCCGTACTGCAACAGGTTGAAGCGCTGCCGTTGGGCGATGGCCTGTGGTGGCTGCACAGCGAGCAAACGGTGAAGCGCCCCGGCCTGGCCTTCGTCACCCCGGACAAACCGCTGCGCTATCTCGGGCAGCCACTTAATGGACTGTTCTGCCTGGCGAGCCTCGGTGAGGCCCATCAAGCCCTGCTCGAGCGTCTGTGCGCGTTGTTGATCGAAGGACGTGGCCATGAATTGGGGCGCGCCACCAGCAGCCGCAAAGTCCTCGAAGTGCTCGGTGGTGAAGTGCCCGCCGACTGGCCCAGTGCGCGCATTGCCTTGGCCAATGCCCACGGTTTGCATGCGCGGCCGGCGAAGATCCTCGCACAACTGGCGAAAAGTTTTGAGGGTGAAATCCGCGTGCGAATCGTCGATGGCCACGACAGCGCGGTGTCGGTGAAGAGCCTGAGCAAGCTGCTCAGCCTCGGCGCCCGTCGCGGGCAGGTCCTGGAATTCATCGCCGAACCGGGCATCGCGGCGGATGCGTTGCCGGCCCTGTTGGCCGCCATCGAAGAAGGCCTCGGTGAAGAGGTCGAGCCGCTGCCGCCAGTCAGCCAGGCACGGGAAGTCGTTGCCGATATGGCCGAAGTGATCCTCGCCCCGATATCCGGCAGCGTGGTTCAGGCCATTGCCGCCGCACCGGGCATCGCCATCGGCCCGGCGCATATTCAAGTTCTGCAAACCATCGATTACCCACTACGCGGTGAGTCCGCCGCCATCGAGCGTGAACGTCTCCAGCACGCGCTGGCGCAGGTGCGCCGGGACATCCAGGGATTGATCGAGCGCAGCAAAAGCAAAGCCATTCGCGAAATCTTCATCACCCACCAGGAGATGCTCGACGACCCGGAGCTGACCGATGAAGTCGATACGCGCCTCAAGCAGGGCGAAAGCGCGGAGGCCGCGTGGATGGTCGTGATTGAAGCGGCGGCCCGACAGCAGGAAGCGTTGCAGGATGCCTTGCTCGCCGAACGCGCTGCCGACTTGCGCGACATTGGGCGTCGGGTATTGCTGCAACTCAGTGGTATCGAAACCCCGAGCGAACCGGATCAGCCGTACATTCTGGTGATGGACGAGGTCGGCCCGTCCGACGTTGCGCGTCTCGACCCGGCTCGCGTGGCCGGAATTCTCACCGCACGGGGCGGCGCTACGGCGCACAGTGCGATTGTCGCCCGGGCCCTGGGCATTCCGGCATTGGTCGGCGCCGGCCCCGGCGTGTTGCTGCTGGCGTCGGGTACGCCATTGCTGCTCGATGGCCAGCGTGGGCGTCTGCATGTGGACGCCGACGTGATGACCTTGCAGCGCGCGACGGCCGAACGCGATACCCGCGAGCAGCGTTTGAAGGCAGCCGCCGAGCAACGCTACCAGCCGGCACTGACCACCGACGGCCATGCTGTCGAAGTGTTTGCCAATGTCGGCGAAAGCGCCGGCGTCACCAGTGCGGTGGAGCAGGGCGCCGAAGGTATCGGCCTGTTGCGCACCGAACTGATTTTCATGGCCCACCCGCAAGCGCCCGACGAGGCGACCCAGGAAGTCGAGTACCGTCGCGTCCTCGACGGTCTGGCCGGGCGGCCGCTGGTGGTGCGGACCCTCGATGTCGGTGGCGACAAACCGCTGCCGTACTGGCCGATTGCGAAGGAAGAAAACCCCTTTCTCGGCGTGCGCGGCATTCGCCTGACCTTGCAGCGCCCGCAGATCATGGAAGCACAACTGCGCGCCTTGCTGCGGGCTGCCGACAACCGGCCGCTGCGGATCATGTTCCCGATGGTGGGCAGCGTTGATGAATGGCGCCAGGCCCGTGACATGACCGAACGCCTGCGTCAGGAGATCCCGGTTGCCGACCTGCAACTGGGGATCATGATCGAAGTGCCGTCGGCGGCATTGCTGGCGCCGGTGCTGGCCAAAGAGGTCGACTTTTTCAGCGTCGGTACCAACGACCTGACGCAATACACCTTGGCCATCGACCGTGGCCACCCGACGCTTTCGGCCCAGGCCGATGGCTTGCATCCGGCGGTGCTGCAACTGGTCGACATCACCGTGCGCGCGGCCCATGCCTACGGCAAATGGGTCGGTGTGTGCGGTGAGCTGGCGGCCGATCCGCTGGCAGTGCCGGTGCTGGTCGGCCTCGGGGTGGATGAACTCAGCGTCGGGGCTCGCAGTATCGCCGAGGTCAAGGCGCGGATTCGCGAACTAAGCTTCACTCAGACTCAAACCCTTGCCCGACAGGCCCTGGCCGTGGGCAGCGCCAATGAAGTGCGCGCACTCGTGGAGGCTCTGTAATGGCCCGTATTCTCACCCTGACCCTCAACCCGGCGCTGGACCTGACCGTCCAGTTGCCGCGCCTTGAAGCCGGTCAGGTCAATCGCAGCGATGTCATGCATACCCACGCCGCCGGCAAAGGCGTAAACGTGGCGCAAGTGCTGGCGGACCTTGGGCATCAGTTGACCGTCAGTGGCTTTCTTGGCGAAGACAACCTGCAAGCGTTTGAAACGCTGTTCGCCAAACGCGGTTTTGTCGACGCCTTCATCCGTGTTCCAGGCGAGACCCGCAGCAACATCAAACTGGCGGAAAGCGACGGACGCATCACCGACATCAACGGACCGGGGCCGCAGGTCAGCGAAGCGGCACAGCAGGCCTTGATGAATCGACTGGAGCAGATTGCCCCGGGTCACGATGCGGTGGTGGTTGCCGGAAGCTTGCCCTTGGGCGTCAACGCGCAGTGGTTGCAGGCGCTGATTGTGCGCTTGAAGACGCTGGGTCTGAACGTTGCCCTCGACACCAGCGGCGATGCGTTGCGTGCAGCGCTCAAAGCGGGCCCCTGGCTGATCAAACCCAACACTGAAGAGCTGGCCGAGGTGCTGGGCTGCGAGGTTGTGTCGATCAGTGCGCAGGCCTTGGCGGCGGAGCGTTTGCACGCCCAAGGCATCGAGCATGTGGTGATTTCCCACGGCGCCGAAGGCGTGAACTGGTTCAGCGTCGGCTCGGCGCTGCATGCCACGCCCCCCAGGGTCAGCGTTGCCAGTACGGTGGGAGCGGGTGATTCATTGCTGGCGGGGATGCTTCACGGTTTGCTCAGTGCCGATACGCCGGAGCAAACCTTGCGCACTGCCACGGCGATTGCCGCGATGGCAGTGACCCAGATCGGATTCGGCATTGGCGATGCAGCGCAACTGGCGCAGCTCGAACAGGGTGTGCGCGTGCGTCCCCTGACAGAACAATAAGAGGGTTTGTCATGAAGTTAGCCATCGTTACGGCCTGCCCGAACGGCATGGTCACCAGTGTGCTGTGTGCCCGGCTGCTCGATGCCGCGGCCCAGCGTCAGGGCTGGAGCACCAGTGTCGAAATCAGCGATGCCGCACATCCCGAAAAGCAATTGTCGGCGGCCACCCTCGACGCGGCAGAGTGGGTGCTGCTGGTGACCAGCGCGCCAGTGGACATGGCGCGGTTTGTCGGCAAGCGCGTGTTCCAGAGCACCCCGGCCCAGGCCCTGCAAGACGTGGAAGCCCTACTGCGACGTGGTGCCCGGGAAGCACAGGTTTACGCCGCTGATGAAGCCGTTGTCGAACCCGTGGCGGTTGTCCAGAACGCGCCGCGACTGGTGGCCGTCACCGCGTGCCCGACGGGTGTCGCTCACACATTCATGGCCGCCGAAGCCTTGCAGCAAGCGGCCAAACGCCTGGGCTATGACCTGCAGGTGGAAACCCAGGGCTCGGTCGGCGCGCGTAATCCATTGAGCGCGCAAGCGATAGCCGAGGCCGATGTGGTGCTGCTGGCGGCCGATATCGAAGTCGCCACCGAGCGTTTCGCCGGCAAGAAAATCTATCGCTGTGGCACCGGCATTGCCCTCAAGCAAGCCGAAGCGACCTTGAAAAAAGCCTTGGCCGAAGGTCAACAGGAAAGTGCAGCGAACGCTGCCCAAACAACGGCCAAACAGGAGAAGACGGGCGTCTATAAACACCTGTTGACCGGCGTGTCGTTCATGTTGCCGATGGTGGTCGCCGGTGGCTTGATGATCGCCTTGTCGTTCGTGTTCGGTATCACCGCTTTCAAGGAAGAGGGCACGCTGGCAGCGGCGTTGATGCAGATCGGTGGCGACACTGCGTTCAAGCTGATGGTGCCGCTGCTGGCAGGCTATATCGCCTATTCCATTGCCGACCGTCCTGGCCTCGCGCCGGGGATGATCGGTGGCATGTTGGCGAGCACCCTGGGCGCCGGCTTCATCGGCGGGATCATCGCCGGTTTCCTCGCCGGTTATGCGGCCAGGGCGATCAATAAATATGCACGCTTACCGCAGAGCCTTGAGGCGCTGAAGCCGATCCTGATCATCCCGCTGCTGGCGAGCCTGTTCACCGGTCTGGTGATGATCTACGTGGTCGGCAAACCGGTCGCCGGGATGCTTGCCGGGCTCACGCACTTCCTCGACAGCATGGGCACCACCAACGCGATCCTGCTCGGTGTACTGCTGGGCGGCATGATGTGCGTCGACCTCGGCGGGCCGATCAATAAAGCAGCCTATGCTTTCTCGGTCGGCTTGCTGGCCTCGCAGAGTTACGCGCCGATGGCGGCGACCATGGCCGCCGGTATGGTGCCGCCGATTGGTCTTGGCATCGCCACGTTCATTGCCCGGCGCAAGTTTGCGCAGACTGAACGCGAAGCCGGTAAAGCGGCGCTGGTGCTGGGGTTGTGCTTCATTTCCGAAGGGGCGATTCCGTTTGCCGCGAAAGATCCGTTGCGGGTGATTCCGGCAAGTATCGCCGGCGGTGCGCTGACCGGTGCGCTGTCGATGTATTTCGGCTGTAAACTGATGGCACCCCACGGAGGTTTGTTCGTGCTGGCGATCCCGAATGCGATCAACCATGCGCTGTTGTATCTGCTGGCGATCGTCGCGGGGAGTCTGTTGACGGCGGTGGTGTATGCGCTGGTCAAGCGGTCGGAGACTGTGGAGTTGGCACTGGAGCCGGCCAAGGCATAGATCAAAGGATCGCAGCCTTCGGCAGCTCCTACATGGGCAGATTGTGAACACCTGTAGGAGCTGCCGCAGGCTGCGATCTTTTCTCTGTCACAGGGAGAACACCATGAGCGATTTCAACCTCGGGCGCCGTCGTATCATGCAAGCGGTCGGCGCCGGGCTGTTGTTGCCGGGGCTGGCGCCGGCGGTGATCGCTTCGGTCAAGGATCGGCCGCAACTCACCGACGGCGTGCAGTCCGGCGACCTGCTGGGCGACCGGGCGATCATCTGGAGCCGCTGCGACCGCCCCGCACGGATGGTGGTGGAGTGGGACACCCGCAGCCTGTTTCCCAACCCTCGGCGATTCGTCTCGCCCCTAGCCGATGCGCGCACCGATTTCACCGCCCGGGTCGAGCTCACCGGGCTGCCTGCCGACCAGGCGATTTTCTATCGCGTGCAGTTTGAAGACGCCCAGAGCGGCGTCGCCAGCGAGCCCTGGTTCGGTCACTTGCGCAGCGTGCCGCAGACCCGGCGCGACATCCGTTTTGTCTGGAGCGGCGACTCCGCCGGCCAGGGCTTCGGCATCAACCCGGACTTTGGCGGCATGCGCATCTACGAGGCGATGCGCCGGCGGCTGCCGGACTTCTTTATCCACAGCGGCGACGTCATTTACGCCGATATCCCGATCCGGGCGCAGCTCACCACAGAAGGCGGCCGGGTATGGCGCAACATCACCACCGAGGCCAAGAGCAAAAGCGCCGAGACCCTCGATGAGTTCCGTGGTAATTACCGCTACAACCTGATGGACGAAAACATCCGTCGCTTCAACGCCGAGGTCCCGCAGATCTGGCAGTGGGACGACCACGAAGTGGTGGACAACTGGTCGCCCGGCAAGCAGCTGGGTGCGCGTTACCAGAGCAAAGATATCCACAGCCTGGTGGACCGCGCACGCCAGGCCTGGCTCGAATACGCGCCGATGCGCTGGCAGAGCGCCGATGGCGGCGGGCGCATCTATCGCAAGCTCGGTTACGGGCCCATGCTCGATGTGTTCGTGGTGGACATGCGCAGTTATCGCGGGGCCAATGACGACAATCTGGGCGAGGCCAAGCCATTCCTCGGTCGTGAGCAACTGGACTGGCTCAAGCGCGAAATGCAGGCCTCGAATGCGCAATGGAAAGTGATCGCCGCCGACATGCCTATCGGCCTCGGCGAAGGGGACGGCGAAGTCAGCCCTGGTGTCACGCGGTGGGACGCGGTGGCCAACGGTGACCCCGGCCCGGCCCAGGGGCGCGAACTGGAAATCGCCGAATTGCTCGGTTTTCTGCGGGCGCAGCAGGTGCGCAATTTCCTGTTCCTGACTGCGGATGTGCATTACTGCGCGGCCCATCATTACCATCCGGATCGGGCGGCGTTTCAGGATTTCGAACCGTTCTGGGAGTTCGTCGCCGGGCCTTTGAATGCCGGCAGCTACGGACCGAATCCGCTGGATAAAACCTTTGGTCCTGAAGCGGTGTTCGAAAAGGCCCCACCGGCGCAGAACCTCTCGCCGTTTGCCGGGTTTCAGTTTTTTGGCGAGGTGAACATCGATGGGCAGAGCGGGGAGTTGAGCGTGGTGTTGCGCGATCTGGATGGGGTGTCGGTGTTCGAGCAGAAGTTGCAGCCGGTTTGATCGCTGGACACAAAGCCCCCTGTGGGGGGGTCAGTAAACGTCGCGGCGGTAGCGGCCCTGTTCGATCAGGCGCTCCACTTCGGCGGCGCCCAGCACCTCGTTGAGTACCTGGTCCACACCCGAAGCCATGCCTTGAAGGCTGCCGCAGATGTAGATGACCGCACCGTCTGCCAGCCACTTCTTGAGCTCGGCCGCCGATTCACGCAGACGATCCTGTACGTAAATCTTTTCGACCTGGTCCCGGGAAAACGCCAGGTCGAGGCGTTCGATGTCCCCGGCAATCAACCATTCTTCCAACTCGTCACGGCACAGGTAATCGTGCTCGCGATTGCGCTCGCCAAACAGCAGCCAGTGACGTTGCTGACCCTCGGCAATCCGTGCCTTGAGCAGGCTGCGCAACCCGGCCAGCCCCGTGCCATTGCCCAGCAGGATCATCGGCACCGGTTGGGCCGGTAGATGGAAACCGCTGTTGCGCCGCACGCGCAGGCTGATGGAACTGCCCACAGAGGCGTGTTCGGTCAACCAGCCGGAACCGACGCCGAGGTTGCCGTCGGCATGCACTTCCTGGCGCACGATCAGTTCCAGCACGCCATCGGCCGGGATCGATGCAATGGAGTACTCGCGCATGGCTAGCGGCACGAGGGCCTCTGCCAGTGCCTGCGCGTGCAGGCCGACTAGATGGGCGCGATTCTCTGGCAACTGGCGGCTGGCCAGGGCCTGTTCGAGGGTTTCCTCCAGGCCGTTGAGCTGCACCTTGGTCTCACCGTGAATCCCCAGGCCGTCGAGGAAGTGCTCGATGGCCCACGGGCAATTGCGCGGCAACACTTCTACCAGATCACCGGCCAGCCAACTGCTGGTGGTTGGCGCGTTGAGGCCCAGCAAGTACACAGGGGTTCCGCTGCTTTCCGGGTTCAGCAGTTCACGGCGGGCGAGGGTCCAGTTGTCGTAGCTGGGCGCTTGCCAGGTGTCGACGGGCGCGTGGCCGGTCAGCAGGCCCAGTTGCTGTTGCCAGTGGCGCAAGGCGTAAGGATCGCCGCTGTCCACTTCCACCGGGGCGAACAAGGTCGTGCCGCCGTGTTCGCCGAGCCAGGTGTGCAGGCGTTTGGCGAATCCGCAGAAGTGTTGATATTGCCGGTCGCCGAGGCCGAGGACCGCATAGTTCAAGCGTTCCAGGCTCGGCGTGCGGCCCAGTACCTTGCGTTCGAAACCCCTGGCGCTGTCCGGCGCTTCGCCGTCACCGAACGTACTGACAACGAACAGTGCGTTATTCGAGTCCTGCAAATCCCGTTCGCTGACGTCCGCCAGCGGCTGCACCTTCACTGGCAGGCCCGCAGCCTGCAATTGCCCGGCGGTCTGCCAGGCCAGTTGCTCGGCGAACCCGCTCTGGCTGGCGAAGCCGATCAGCCAGGCCGGCGCGTCATCAGCTGGTGTTACGAGACCTTGGCGAGCGTCCTTGATCTGGCGTTTTTTGCGGCGACGATCCAGGTACAGCAACCAGCCGGTGACGAAGAAAAGCGGCATGCTAAGCGCAGTGAGGGTCAGGATGATGCGCCCGACGATGCCGAAGTAACTGCCGACGTGCAGCGCATAGATGCTGGTCAGCAGTTGCGCCTTGAGGCTCTTGTCGCTGTAGCGGTCAACCCGTTTGACCACGCCGGTGGCCGGGTCGAGGGTGATCTGGTTCAGGGCGCGGTCGTGGGGCGAGGTTTTCAGCAGGAAATAAACGGTCGCCGGCTGGCCGGCCACTGGCGGCATGCGCACGTTATAGGAACTGAGTTGCGGGCCGGCCGCGCTGTAGATGCTGCTCCATATCGCCGCGTAATCGGCCGTCGGTGCCGGACCTTGCGGCGCAGGGCCACGTCCGCCACGAACGCGTTCGTTCTGCGGTGAGTCGGAGAGCAACCGGGTCAGGCCCTTGTTGTACCACTCGTAGGACCAGGACAACCCGGTCAGCGCTGCCAGGAGGTAAAACACCAGGCACCAGGTGCCGGCCACCGAGTGCAAGTCCCAGTTGAAGCTGCGACCCTTTTTCTTCCAGTCCAGGGTCAGCCAGGCGCGCCAGCTCCTCCACTGGCGCGGCCAGCGCAGGTACAGGCCGGACAGGCAGAAGAACACCAGGATCAACGTGCACGCGCCGGTGATCTGCCGACCCGTGTCGCCCATGGCGAGGAAGCGGTGCAGTTGCAGCATCAGGCCGAAGAAATCCTGGCCGGCGGCGTCGCCGAGGAACTCTGCAGTGTACGGATCGAAGTAGCGCATCTTGCCACGGCGTTCACCCGGCGGCGGAGTGAACCACACTTTGGCGGCGTTGCCGCTGTCGGTTTCCACGGTGAGCATCGAGACTTTTTTGCCCGACGCGGCTTCGATGTGCTCCACCAGTTCGGCAGGCGGCAGCACACCGGCGACCTGTTTTTCGACCTGCAACACAGAAGGGTTGAGCACGTTCAGGATTTCATCCTGAAACGACACCATCGCCCCGGTGATGCCCATCAGGGCCAGGACCAGCCCGGCGCTGATGCCGAAAAACCAGTGCAACTGGAACAGGGTTTTCTTCAACACGTCGCTCGCCTTGTTCGTTCAAATTGATTCAGCACGGCGCGCATTATGCCGTGGGGTTGTCGAGAAGCATTCTTTTTTACGCACAAAGGCCCCGTTCACCTGGATGAACGGGGCTTGCGCCAACACCGACCTCTGTAGGAGCGAGCTTGCTCGCGCTGAACTCAAGAACGACGTGGGGTTTCAGGCTAACCGCGTCATCGTTGACGACCATCGCGAGCGAGCTCGCTCCTACAGAAGAGGTTGCGTAGTCAAATTTCCATCAGAAGTGGAAGTTGGTGCTCAGCAAAGCGGTGCGACCGGCCGCCTGGTTGGCGAAGTGAGTCGAGAACGCCTTGTCGTAGTAGGTTTCATCGGTCAGGTTCTGCACGTTCAGTTGCAGGTCGACGTTTTTGCTCAGCTTGTAGGCTGCCATTGCGTCGTAACGAACGTAGGAGTCAACCATGGTGGTGTTGGCTACGTTGCCGAACACGTCATCGACATAGAACGCACCGCCGCCGATGGTCAGCCTCGGCGTGACCTGATAGGTCGTCCACAGGCTGGCGCTGTTTTTCGGCGTGTTAGGCAGTTCGTTGCCATCGTTGGCTTTGTTGGCTGGCAGGTCGCCGCCATCGACTTGCTCGCTGTCCATGTAGGCGTACCCGGCGAACACTTGCCATTTGTCGGTGAGCTTGCCGCTGGCCGACAGTTCGATACCTTGAACGCGGGTTTTGCCGGCGTTCTCATAAGTGGTGGTGTTGGTCTGCACACGAGCGTTGTCTTTCTCGGTGCGGAAGATATCGGCGGTCACGGACAGGCGATCGTTCAACAGGTCCCACTTGGTACCGATTTCGTAGTTCTTGGTGGTTTCCGGCTCCATGTCGCTTTTCAGCAGGTTGCCGTTGCGATCCGGCGTGCCACCTAACGGGTTGCCTTCCGAACCTTCGCCCAGGGTGTTACCCGGTGGCGTGGCGGACGTCGCGTAGGACGCATAGATGCTGCCGTTTTCCGCTGGTTTGTACACCACGCCGAACTGACCGGTGACGAATTCGCTGGTGTCATCGCCCTTGGACGTGGTCACGCTGGAACCGTTGAAGGTTTTGTAGCTGGTGTCGAAATGGTCGTAGCGCAGGCCCATGTTCACCAGCCATTGCTCGGACAACGTCAGGGTGTCGAACACATACAGTGCGTAGGTGTTGGCCTTGGTGTCGGTACCGGCGTAGTTACGCGAGATGGCACCGTTCCACGGGTCATTCGGGTTCGGATTGGACAGCGAGGTGCAGTTGTAGCCGCTTGGCGCGCCGATCAGTGCCGGCGAGCAGTTAGTGGTCGCTGCGGCTGTTCCCGGGGTGGTGTCGGTGTTGACGTTGTACGAGGATTTTTCGTTTTCCTCATGGGTGTACTCGACACCGGTGGAGAAGCTGTTCTTGAACCCGGCGATGTAGACATCACCAAACAGGTCGGTCTGGTTGGTGGTGGTTTCGGTGTTGCTCACGCGGGTGTTAGCGCGGCGCCAGACGCTGCCATTGTTGACGTTGCCTTTACTGTCATCCGGCTGGGTCAGGATGTAATCCTGCATGCTGGTGCCGTGACGCAGGGTGTTCTTGATGGTCAGCGCGTCGCTCAGGTCGTGCTCGATGGCGAAGGTCGCCGTATCGACACGGGTCTTGCGGAAGTCGCGGTCGTTCAGGCCATAGAAGTTGCTGCTGTCGCCGCCGTCATTCGGCTTGTCCGGATTGGCTTTGGTACGCGCAGCCGAGCCACCGGCCGGGATCGAATACGGAATGCCCGAATCCGGCGTGTCGTTGCTTTCGAGGTGGTAGTAGTCGAGGTTGACACGAGTGTCCGTACCCAGGCCGAAGGCCAGGGACGGTGCAACACCCCAGCGGTCGTAGTCGACGCTGTCACGCCCGGCGACGTTGCTCTCGTGGCTCAGCAGGTTCAGACGGCCAGCGGCGGTGTCGGTGAACTGGTAGTTGCCGTCGAAAGTATAACGCTGGGTCTGGTCGGAACCCCAGGTGAAACCGCCGTCGAGCGAATCGCCCAGGTGCGCTTTCTTGCTGACCAGGTTGATGCTGCCGCCCGCTGCGCCGCGGCCGCCGATCGCGGAGTTCGGGCCTTTGCTGACTTCAATCGATTCAACGGCGAAGATCTCGCGGCTCTGGGAGCCGGTATCGCGCACGCCGTCCAGATAGGTGTCGCCCTGGGCGTCGAAGCCACGGATGAACGGACGGTCGCCTTGCGGGTTGCCGCCTTCACCGGCACCGAAGGTGATGCCTGGAACCGTGCGTAGCGCGTCCTGCAGGTTGAGCGAACCGGTGTCTTTCAAGACTTGTTGCGGAACAACGGTCACCGAGCGCGGCGTGTCGATCAGCGGCGCGGTGTACTTGGGCGAGGAGGCTTTCTCTACGTTGTAGGTTGTCTCGTCCTGGGCTTCGCCGGTGATGGCGGTGGCGCCCAGCGAAATCACATTGTCCGGTGTTTTTCCGTCGGTTTTTTCTGCCGCGAAAACCATGTGGCCCGCAGAGCCGGCAGTAATCGCCATGCCGATGGCCGATGCGAGCAGACGTGGTGAACTGACCGGTACTTGTGGTTGTTGACGCGACATTTGAATTCCCCTCCCCAAGGATTTGAGGCGGCGGAATATAGGGTAAACACGTATTTGTATCAATTGCGAAATATTACTATTCGCGCCGAATTTACATTCTTTACAATTTACCCTTACGGTTTTTGCTGTCTCGTTCGTCTGTTGGGTTTTACATTGGCAATAAGAATCAATACCATTGCCATCCCTTTGTTTTCAGGTGTCTTGTCATGTTGCTGCACATTCCAGGCCTGTTCGAGAAAGACGAGGTGCAGCGCATTCGCGAGGCTCTGGAACAGGCTGATTGGGCCGATGGCAAGATCACCGCCGGCTTCCAGTCGGCCAAGGCCAAGCACAATTTGCAACTGCCTGAAGGGCATCCGTTGGCCAAGGAGATCGGCGCGGCGATGCTGGAGCGGCTGTGGAAAAATCCGCTGTTCATGTCGGCTGCACTGCCGCACAAAGTCTTTCCTCCGTTGGTGAACTGTTACACCGCCGGCGGCAGTTTCGATTTCCATATCGACAACGCGGTGCGTCAGCCCAAAGGCAGCATCGAGCGGGTGCGTACGGATCTGTCCGCCACGCTGTTCTTCAGTGAACCCGAGGATTACGACGGCGGCGAGCTGGAAATCCAGGACACCTTCGGCACCCAGCGAGTGAAACTGCCCGCCGGCGACATGGTGCTGTACCCCGGCACCAGCCTGCACAAGGTCAACGCGGTGACACGCGGAACGCGACTCGCCTCGTTTTTCTGGACGCAAAGCCTGGTGCGTGAAGACAGCCAGCGCGCCCTGTTGTTCGAGATGGACGGGGCCATCCAGCAACTGACCCGCGATGTCCCTGATCATCCATCGCTGATCCGCCTGACCGGCACCTATCACAATCTGTTGCGTCGCTGGGTCGAGGTCTAGGCGGTGAACTTTCGACTGCGTCGCGAAGAAATCCTCAGCGGCGAGCAACTGCGCGCCATGCTTGCCGAAAGCCCCGCACGTGCGGCCCAAGCGATTCTGCTGGCAGCCAAAGCTGGCAACCTCGACGGCCAGGCATTGCTGGGGCAGATCCTGCTGCAAGGGCAGGGCATCGCGAAGGACGAGGCGCTCGCCTTGCGCTGGTTCCAGATCGCCGCCAACGGCGGGCACCTGATGGCGCACAACATGCTCGGTCGTTGCCATGAACACGGCTGGGGTTGTGTGTCCGATGCCACTGCCGCGGCACGGCATTACCGCCAGGCTGCTGGCGGTGGGCTGGACTGGGGCTTGTACAACTACGCCAACCTGCTCGCCACCGGACGCGGGGTGATAGAAGACCACACGCAGGCACTGGCGTGTTATCACCGTGCCGCGCACTTGGGCCATGCCAAGTCGATGAACCTGCTGGGCCGGTATTTGGAAGAAGGTCGGTACTGCCCGGCTGACCCAAAAGGTGCGCTTGAATGGTATCGGCGTTCGGCTGAAGGCGGGGACTTTCGCGGCCAGTTCAGTTATGGCGCCTGCTTATTTGAGCAAGGGCAGTCGGACCAGGCGCTGGTCTGGTTGCACAGGGCATTGACAGGCGGCAATGCCAAGTTCTTGCGCAAGGCAGCCCAAACCTTGCGGCATGTCGGCTTGCTCGCGTTGGCCGAGGCCTACCTTGAGCAGGCACAGGCGTTGACCTCATAGGCGCACTGCACGTTTGCGTACAAAAAACAGGCCGCTTTGGGTCATGCCGGTCAGTTGAGCGAAACCCATGCGCGAGCGAGCTTGTCGGATCGCCATACCGTCGCGATAGCGGCGGATCAGCCAACATTGATAATGAATGTGCTGACCTCATCGCGAGCAAGCTCGCACCCACCGATTTAGCCCCTTAACTGATCGGCGCAAGCCGCTTTGGGTTCAATTTGGGTACGGCTGTCGTTGTTTTATTTGTTCTTCATTATATATGAATTCTGGCCATGTCGCCTGGTTGAAGGGTTGACGGCGGATCGAGTTATGGATCTTTAAAGTGCTTGTAAGTTGGTGTTGTTATTATTTTCTAATGGTTGTTTTTTTGACGGGGTTATGTAAGTTGATTCATATTGAAAATCTCGTGAGTTAGCAGTTTGCATTGTCGCAATACTGAACTGCGAGCTGGATAATATTAATTAAATGGATTTAATTATGAGTAATGAAGCGCTGTGGGATGGCATGTTAGAAGGTGCGGATTATGAGAAAGTATCGGACCTTGCGGTAGACGTTCCAAAAGTCCTGGCTGACGTATCAACCGGTCAGGGAGAAGGTGTGATCCGAGAGCCAGGGTTGCTGTTGACAAAGAAAGAGATTGTTAGCCTAAAGCGGTATGTCTCTATCGGTTTTTCATTCCCGACGAGTCTGCAAGACGTCAAGGATTTTCTGCGTTATGGTGCTGAAGACGATGGCGGTACAGGGTTGACGCCCAATGACTTTTTATCAACATTCAAACTGATTCGTAATCATGCATCAACTTGGACTCCCTTGCGTGAGCGCATCATGTTGACGGGCACGGACCTTCAATACTTTGGTGCCTCCATGCGTATTTGGGGGCGAGAAATGGCACGTTTTTATGACAGCGATGAAGCGATACAGTTGATAAAAAAACACAGTATCAAAACCTATGGGGATTTAGAAAAGCTTGAGCGTGAGTGGAAAGGTGTATTTCCCGGTATAGCGTTGGAACAAGAGACAGTGGTCGGCTTGGCTGACTACTTGAAGGATATTCGCGATGAAATAAATGCTTATCAACTCAGAACCAACAAAATAAAGCTGGACCTGGATGAGTTTGGCAATGCCTTGGAAAAGACGATTATCCCGGAAATAAAGAAACGTTTGGAGTTCATCAGTACCAATAAATACCCTCACGAAATTGCCTTGCTCGATAAGAAGATATCAGAGCGCGCGGAGGTTATTGAAAAACTAAATAATGAATACAAGGCACTGGTAGAAAAATCGTTGGCCTCTGCGGCGACGCTCAATATTATCGGTTTTGGTATGGCTATCTACTTGGGAGTGGAGGCCGAAAACGTTCGGGCGGAAAGGAATAGGCAGAATAAAGCGCAGGAGGCGGATATCAACAGCCTCTATAGTAAAAATATTACGCTGGGATCTTTGAAGCGAGTGGAGCAGGACCTACAGAACTGTAAGGTGGCCTCGCTCAATGCGGAAGTGGCGACTAACAACCTGCGCCATGTCTGGAATGTGATTGATTACTATGTCAGCCAGTCTGTTGAGGAAATGGCAAAAATTAATGATGGGTTAAAGCTTTATAAGTTTATGACAACATTTGCTCGGGTCGTTGAGTCGTGGGTAAAGGTAGAAGCCGATGCGGGTGAATTGGTGCGAATTTTTGCTGAGGCAGATAAAGAATATCAATCTCAAGGAGTGGGTGGCGTGGCGAAAATCTTGGCGTTTCGAAGTGGTGAGTCGGAAGAGGTTCAAGGCTACGCAACGCTGGATATTTTGCTGTTATCCAACGCAAAAAAACAGATGCGCATTGATTTCTCCAGGGCGACAGTACTGTCCGAGCTGTATCAGTATTTACCTGAAGTCAATGCCCAGTTTGAGCGGTTAATTGACAATGTGTTCGACAGTTCTCGGGTATTACAAGAGTCGGCAGTCGGGAGCAAGCGGCGACTTGAGAGTATTCGCACTCAGTTGGCGCAGGTAAAAAAAGAACTGGCACGAGAAGTCAATGGTGCGGGCGATGAAGAAACCATTGAGGAAATAGTCGCCGATGGTACGCAACTGTTGCGTGATGTGCATGAGTCCGTTGCGCAGGAGCTGTCCTCCCTCTCCAGGAGTTATGGCCGCATTGATTATATTTTTGATCGCCGGGTGACCACTGATATTCATACGAAGTTGGCGGTCGATATTAAATCTGCACAGGCAGTCAAGTCTACGTTGGATGGACAACTGGAAAAAACTCTTAAGGATCAGACGCTGATCCAGGAAGCCATTCAAATCATCGAGAAGGCGGGTATCGAAGAGATTGGCAAGGAAGTCAGTTTGACCATTGATAAAGTCAATGAGATGCGCCTTGCCCCTGTCGAAGCTCAGTTGGTATTGTTGGCTATCGAGCAACTGAAAAAAGCAGTGGAAGGGGTCATTAAGAATATTTCGTTTTTGTTCATGTTGGACCGAAGCAGAGAGTTGCGAGAGACGGTTGCTGCCCTGCGTTCGAAAATTGTCGAGCAGGAGGAAATTGTTCGTGTGGCAGGTAAAAAACAAGAGTTCATCGACGTTGTTCACGGTCTTGATGAGCAGCACTTGTTGATCAAGCCAGTATATAAAAAGGTCATTGAGGCGTTCTCCCTGTTCATGTCGAAGGTGGCGAGTGTTGGAAGTTACAGCGAGGCTGAGGTTGATAAGATCCTGATTGAAATCGAGGCGTTTATTGCCTACCTACTACCGATTTCACGCCCTAATTTGTGAGTCATAAGGGGCGCATGATTTTTTTGACAAAAAAAAGGATGCCAGGCGGTGCATAGAGACTGCTGGTATCCTGCGTTCACTTCGTTGTAGAGGCGTACACCGTATGCAGAATTATTTGTTGGATGAGGATGGTTTTGACTCTCTCAAGAACTATATCGGCTTCCTGGGCAGTCTTTCGCCGGCGTTGGAAGAGATAAAGAAATACACGGAGCTCATTGCGCGCTCAGGACACAAGATGCTACTTCCTCCTGACGCACTGCTGCTGATAAAAGCCGGGGAGGCCAATAACCTTGCCTGGCAGGCGATAAAAACTTCTGTCCCTATGCTGGGTCATGCCTGTCGCCACTCTATAGCTGATGCTCGCTTGTTTATTGATGAGTTTCGCGTATTGACCCAGGGCGAACAGGGGTTGCGATTAAAGATCGCCGATATTGATCCTATGAAGTTCACCCTGGCGAAGTCGCCAGGGTGGGGCGCGGGTATGCCTGGTGATGTGGGTGATCTAATGTTTGAAGTCGGGCGGCGGCTGGCGCAATCTGAAGCGGTCATCCAGGCCTTTAAGCAGGCCGTGATTTCAATTGGCACCACGCTGCACAATATTTTTGTGCGGTTCATTGAGTCGTTGTCTATCCATCTGTGCAGTTGCCATGAGCCGATCACCAAGATCGAGTCCTACTATGCGGTTGGAAAAATCGACTTGCCCGGCATGGAACATGACCCCAATCGGTATTACTCCCAAGAAGAAAGGAAACAGAATGCGCGCCATTACCTGGTCCGATTGAACAACATGCGGACGAATGCAGCCAGTGCGGTGGATAACCTCACCGACTTTTGCTATCGGTACCAGTACCTGTTGGCGTTATCCCAGTGCAAGTTGACAAGCAACCATCCTCGGTCCACATGGGCGCGATCCAATGCGCTACTGACAATGGCCGAAGGTCCACTTCTGGAGGTCAGCGACATGTCCGATCAACTGTTGGTGATGTCACGCAAGTTCGTTTAAAGAGCATCTGTGCGATTAGCCAGCATAAAAAAACCCGTGAACAGTCACGGGTTTTATCTGGCTTCAAGCGCGATGCTTAAACGTAGAACGATTTCAGCGGCGGGAAACCATTGAACTCAACAGCGCTGTAACTGGTGGTGTACGCACCGGTCGACAGCCAGTACAGGCGATCACCGATGGCCAGGTTCAGCGGCAGGCCGTACTTGTAGTTTTCGTACATGATGTCGGCGCTGTCGCAGGTAGGGCCGGCGATGACCACTTCTTCCATCTCGCCTTTCTTCTCGGTCCAGATCGGGAACTTGATGGCTTCGTCCATGGTTTCGATCAGGCCGGAGAACTTGCCCACGTCCGTGTACACCCAACGCTCTACCGCGGTGCGGGATTTGCGTGCGACCAGCACCACTTCGCTGACCAGGATGCCGGCGTTGGCGATGAGCGAACGACCCGGTTCCAGGATGATTTCCGGCAGGTCATCACCGAAGTCTTCCTTGAGAAAGCGGATGATTTCTTCCGCGTAGGTTTCCAGGCTGTTGGTGCGGGTGATGTAGTTGGCCGGGAAGCCGCCGCCCATGTTGATCAGCTTCAGTTGGATGCCGTCTTCTTCTTTCAGGCGCTCGAAGATCACTTTGACCTTGGCGATCGCCGCGTCCCAGACGCTGATGTCGCGCTGCTGCGAGCCGACGTGGAACGAGATGCCGTAAGGCACCAGGCCCAGGTCACGAGCGAGGATCAACAGGTCCATGGCCATGTCGGTCTGGCAGCCGAATTTGCGCGACAACGGCCAGTCGGCGGTGGTCGAGCCTTCGGTCAGGATACGCACGTAGACTTTCGAACCCGGGGCGGCCTTGGCGATGTTGCGCAGATCGGCTTCGGAGTCGGTGGCAAACAGGCGCACGCCCTTGTCGTAGAAGTAGCGGATATCCTTGGATTTCTTGATGGTGTTGCCGTAGCTGATGTGGTCGGCGCTGACGCCACGGCCCAGCACTTTGTCCAACTCATAGATCGAGGCGATGTCGAAGCTCGAGCCTTTCTCTTTGAGCAG
The DNA here is from genome assembly GCF_002934665.1 of Pseudomonas laurylsulfatiphila. GTDB lineage: Bacteria > Pseudomonadota > Gammaproteobacteria > Pseudomonadales > Pseudomonadaceae > Aquipseudomonas > Aquipseudomonas laurylsulfatiphila. The sequence goes on from NZ_NIRS01000007.1 coordinate 149,883, forward strand.
GTCAATGATTTCGACGGCAGGGTTGGCCTTGACCGCGTAGTAGACCTTGGCGAATTCGAAACCGGCGCGCAGGTCGTCGTAGGCCTGGGCGATCATCGCGGTGTCGATCACCACGAACGGGGTTTCCTGTTTGTCGGCGAATGCCTTCATTTTCTGAAAGGTTTCACGCGCGAAATAGTCTTCGACCTGGATCGACATACCTGGGAGCTCCTACTGGCAAACGTTAGTAATCAATGGGTGCAAATGAACGTCCTCCGTATCCCCACTTTGGTTCGCCTACTTCCCAAGGCATGTCGCCGAAAGCAAAAAGGCCATGGGAAGTGCAGCTTTCCCTTGGCCTTGCTGTCTCGTCGTCAGTACTTGAGCCGGATGGATCGTTTCCAGCATGGACGTTCGGCGCGAACTTTAGGGCGTGAGGGGCTTGAGATCAACAAAAAATGTCGCGTTTTTGCACTCTTCTGACGCGCGTTGCGGGCATCACTCTTTGTAACCGACTCAGATGACAGTCGAATGTTCCCGAAGAATTGCGAAGTGTTAAAAATACCTGCACGTTCGATGCTTTTGTACGCTAAGTCACTAGGAAGTACGATGGCGACAATATGGGCGACGTTGGCGGCGAAAAGGTAGGCTGAGAGGGGATTTGACTATTCCGGAGCGTGTTTCCAGATAGCTATTGCAGACGCTACTGTTGATATTTTTTTCCGGCCTGCGAATCACTGGAAAATCGCAAAGAACCTGTGGGAGCGAGCTTGCTCGCGATGACATTTTCACAGCCGGCATCGTAGTTGCCTGAAATGGCGCCATCGCGAGCAAGCTCGCTCCCACAGGTTTTGTATTTTTACCCGGTAATGTGAGCTGTCAGGCGACAACCGCCTCGGCCGGCGAGACAATATTGGTTTTCATCCCCCGCGAACGTCCCGAACTCAGGTAGGCCGCAATCGACTCCTGCGTCACCTCACCCAAAAACACCCGCTCGGCATCCATCACCGGCAACCACGAACGATTGAACTCGTACATGCGCGACAGCAGGATGCGCAAATGTTCGTCGTACGCCGCCGTGGCGTTGAACTCGCGTTGGTATTGCGCGCAGGTGCCGGTCTGACGGTGCAAGTCGCGACGTCTTACGTAACCCAGGGCCTTGTTCTCTGTGCAGGTCACCACCACGTAGCGACGGTCATGCTCGTCCATCAATTCCAGCGCCTCGGCCACCGGGGTTTGCGGGCTGACGGAGGGCGCGTTGTCCGCCGCGTCTTCGGCTTTCACCAGCAGCAGGCGCTTGAGCGTGCTGTCCTGGCCGACGAAGTTGCTGACAAACTCATCTGCCGGGTGCGCGAGCAAGGTGTCCGGGTGATCGATCTGCAAAAGCTTGCCGGCGCGGAAGATCGCGATCTTGTCGCCGAGCTTGATCGCCTCGTCGATGTCATGGCTGACCATGATCACGGTCTTGTTCAGCGCCCGTTGCATCTCGAAGAATTCGTTCTGGATCATCTCGCGGTTGATCGGGTCGACCGCGCCGAATGGTTCGTCCATCAACAGCAATGGCGCATCTGCCGCCAGGGCGCGAATCACGCCAATCCGTTGTTGCTGGCCGCCGGACAACTCCCGTGGATAGCGATGCAAGTACTGCTTGGGCTCGAGCTTGATCATGCTCATCAGCTCGCGGGCGCGGTCGTGGCATTTCTGTTTGTCCCAACCGAGCAGTTTCGGTACGACCACGATGTTCTCTTCGATGGTCATGTTCGGGAACAGGCCGATCTGCTGGATCACGTAACCGATGTTGCGGCGCAGCGTCACTTCGTCGAGGCCGGTGGTGTCTTCGCCGTTGATCAGGATCTTGCCCGAGGTGGGTTTGATCAGGCGGTTGATCATTTTCAGCGTGGTGCTTTTGCCGCAACCCGATGGTCCGAGGAACACGCAGATTTCGCCTTCATTGACGGTCAGGCTCACCGAGTCCACGGCTTTCACATCCTTGCCGTTGCTTTGGAAGGTCTTGCTGAGGTTTTGAAGTTCGATCATTTGAGCAGTCCTTTTGGAGTCAGCGAGCGTTGCAGTACCTGCAGGATCAGGTCGGCGATGATCGCCAGCACACTGACCAGCACGGCACCGACGATCAGCATCGACATGTCGCTGCGGCTGATGGAAGCGAGGATGAGTACACCGAGGCCACCGGCACCGATGGTGGCGGCGATGGTCATGACGCCGATGTTCATGACCACGGCGGTGCGTACGCCGGCAAGGATCACCGGCACGGCGATGGGCAGCTCAACCATGCGCAGGCGCTGGCCGAACGTCATGCCGATGCCGCGCGCCGCTTCGCGGATGCCCGGCTCGACGCTGGTCAGGGCCAGGTAGGTGTTACGCATGATCGGCAGCAGTGAATAGAGAAACACTGCGGTGATCGCCGGCATCGGGCCGAGGCCCTGGCCGAATTTGGAGTAGAAGGGCAACAACAGGCCGAACAGGGCAATCGACGGCACCGTCAGCAGCACCGTGGCACTGGCCTGCAAAGGCCCGGCGAGGCTCGGGAAACGCGTCATTAGGATGCCCAGTGGCACGCCGACCAGAATTGCCAGGGTCACGGCGATGCCGACCAGGGTGATGTGTTGCCCGGTCAGATGCATCACCTGTTGCCAGTCGAGATGGGAAAAGGCGTTCAAGAATTCCATGACTTCTCCTTCTCAGTTCAATGGATGCTGGCGCAGGAAATCGGCGGCCACGGCTGAAGGACTCTGGTGATCGACATCCACCCGCGCGTTGAGCTCGCGCATGGTGTTGTCGTCGAACAGTTCCGCCAGTGGCATGAGCTGTGCGGCCAGTTGCGGATGCGCGTCAAGGCAGGCCTGACGCACCACCGGTGCGGCGGTGTAGTCGGGGAAGTAATGCTTGTCGTCTTCCAGCAATTTCAGCTTGAAGGCATTCAGGCGGCCGTCAGTGGTGTAGACCAGGCCGGCAAACACCTGGCCATTGCGCAGCGCGGTGTAGACGAGGCCGGCGTCCATCTGCCGGATGTTTTTGCGGGTCAGGTTCATGTCGTACAGCTGTACCATGCCCTCGAGCCCGTCCGAGCGGTTGGCGAACTCGGTATCCAGTGCCACCAGATTGTTGGTCTTGGCCTCCTGGTGCAGCACCTTGTTCAGCTCACTGATGGTGTTGATCTGCGGGTATTGGTCAGCGACATTTTTCGGCAGGGCAAGGGCGTAGGTGTTGCTGAATTTCGACGGAGTGAGCCAGACCAGGCCTTTTTGTGCGTCGAGTTCTCTCACCCGCGCGTAGGACTGTTCGCTGTCGAGTTTTTCGGTGACATGGTTGTAGGCCACCAGCGACACACCGGTGTATTCCCAGAGCATGTCCAGTTGACCGCTTTCGTGGGCGCTGCGGGCGAGGTTGCTGCCGAGACCGCCGGTCACTTGCACGTCGTAACCCTTGGCACGCAGGTATTGCGCGGTGATTTCCGCCAGCAGGGTCTGTTCGGTGAACACCCGGGCGCCGATGCGGATCAACGGTTTTTCTGCGGCCTGGGCAAATCCTGCGCACAGCAGAACGCAGCCTAGTAAAAAGCTTGTTGTCTTCATGAGAGTTCCTTTGCCGAGGCTTAAGACGGGCGCAGGCCGCGTTCGAGCCAGAGGCGACTGCCAAGTGTGACCATGCCGTCCAGCAATAGGGCCAGCAACGCGGTGCATGCGGCACCGAGCAGCAACTGCGACTGATTGTTCAGGGCAATGCCGGGGAATATCAGGCTGCCAAGACTGTTGGCGCCGATCAGGAACGCCAGCGGAGCAGTCCCGACATTGATCGCCAACGCCACGCGCACGCCACCGATGATGATCGGCACGGCGTTCGGCAGTTCGACTCTCCACAATACCTGGCGCGGGGTCATGCCGATGCCGACGGCGGCTTCCTTGAGCGAGCCCTGAACGTTTTTCAGGCCCTCATAAGTGTTGCGCACGATGGGCAGCAAGGAGGCGAGGAACAGGGCGAAGATGGCCGGGCCGCTGCCGATGCCGAGGATGCCCAGGGCAATGGCCAGGACGGCCAGAGGCGGAACGGTGTTGCCAATGTTGAAGAACTGCATGAAGCGTTCAGCGCGACCGACCATGGACGGGCGGCTGAGTAAGATACCGGCGGGGAGGCCCACGACAAGGGCGGCGAGCATGGAAGCGAGGACGAGAATCAGATGAGCTTGCAGGTAAAACAGCAAATCGTCGCGGTAGTGTTCGATCGTGTTGATGCCGATCCATTGGATCAGCAGGGCCAGAAGGGCGATTACCAACGCGCCTCCCATCAGCCCTTTGCCATAGCGGATAGCCACAGGCGGACTCCTTTTTTCAGTCGGCGAACACATTTTCGTGTGGCAATGCCTTGCTTGGCTGCCGAAAAAATGATCGCGAGAAGCAGCTCATGCCGAGCGCGTTCCACTGCAGGAGCGAGATTGCTTGCGAAAAACGTCCAGACAACGCGTACATTCAGGTACCCAGCGTTATCGTTGACGTCCATCGCGAGCGGGCTCGCTCCTACAGAGGGTTGGCGCACGGCAATCGAGCCATGAGCACAGCCTCGTCAGGCCGAATTGCAGGTGTTTCAGGCCCCCGACGAGTGGTCGTAACAGGGGAGTGGACGTCTCCGTGCCTTAAAAGGTTCCCACGTTAGACACTGTTTGGCCACCCTGTAGGAGCTGCCGAAGGCTGCGATCTTTTGACTTTGCTTCTAAAAACAGGATCAAAAGATCGCAGCCTTCGGCAGCTCCTACAGGGGGATCGGGGTGTATGGACGGTGGTCCGTAGATCACTTTTTAAGCTATACTCGCCGCCCTTTTTTGAATCACCTGCCAGGCGATTTCCCATGACCAAACAGGCCGCCGAAGTCGCGAAACGCCGCACTTTCGCCATTATTTCCCACCCCGATGCCGGTAAGACCACCATCACCGAGAAACTCTTGCTGATGGGCAAGGCGATCGCGGTAGCCGGTACGGTGAAATCTCGTAAATCCGACCGCCATGCCACCTCCGACTGGATGGAAATGGAAAAGCAGCGTGGTATTTCCATTACCACGTCGGTCATGCAGTTCCCGTATCGCGAGCACATGATCAACCTGCTCGACACTCCGGGCCACGAAGACTTCTCCGAAGATACCTACCGCACCCTGACCGCGGTGGACTCGGCGTTGATGGTTCTCGACGGCGGTAAAGGTGTAGAGCCACGGACCATCGCCCTGATGGACGTCTGCCGTCTGCGTGACACGCCGATCGTCAGCTTCATCAACAAACTCGACCGTGATATCCGCGACCCGATCGAACTGCTCGACGAAATCGAAGCCGTCCTCAAGATCAAGGCCGCGCCGATCACCTGGCCGATCGGTTGCTACCGTGACTTCAAAGGCGTGTATCACCTCGCCGACGACTACATCATCGTGTACACCGCCGGTCACGGCCATGAGCGCACCGAAACCAAGATCATCGAGAAGCTCGACTCCGACGAGGCGCGTGCGCACCTGGGTGACGAGTACGAACGTTTCCTCGAACAGCTTGAACTGGTGCAGGGCGCCTGCCACGAGTTCAACCAGCAGGAATTCCTCGACGGCCAGTTGACCCCGGTGTTCTTCGGTACGGCACTGGGCAACTTCGGTGTCGACCATGTCCTCGACGCCGTGGTTGATTGGGCTCCGCGCCCGCTGGCCCGGGTGGCCAACGAGCGCACCGTGGAGCCGGTGGAAGAGAAGTTCTCGGGCTTCATCTTCAAGATCCAGGCGAACATGGACCCGAAACACCGCGACCGCATCGCCTTCATGCGTATCTGCTCCGGCAAGTACGAAAAAGGCATGAAGATGCGCCATGTGCGTACCGGTAAGGACGTGCGGATCGGCGACGCGCTGACCTTCTTCTCTTCCGAGCGTGAGCAACTGGAAGAGGCGTTTGCCGGCGACATCATCGGCCTGCACAACCACGGCACCATCCAGATCGGCGACACCTTCAGCGAAGGCGAAGTCCTGGGCTTCACCGGCATCCCGCACTTCGCCCCGGAACTGTTCCGCCGCGTGCGCCTGAAGGATCCGCTGAAATCCAAGCAACTGCGCCAGGGCTTGCAGCAGTTGGCCGAAGAAGGCGCGACCCAGGTGTTCTTCCCGGAACGCAGTAACGACATCATCCTCGGCGCCGTTGGCGTGCTGCAGTTCGATGTGGTCGCCAGCCGTTTGAAAGAGGAATACAAGGTCGAATGCTCCTACGAGCCGATCACTGTTTATTCCGCGCGCTGGATCGAATGCAGCGACAAGAAGAAGCTTGAGGAATTCTCCAACAAGGCTGTGGAAAACCTGGCACTGGACGGCGGCGGTCACCTGACCTACCTCGCGCCTACGCGGGTCAACCTGGCACTGATGGAAGAGCGCTGGCCGGACGTGAAATTCCGCGCGACCCGCGAGCATCACTAAGCGCTGAATGGCGACACCCGAAAGCCCGCTGTGAAAACAGCGGGCTTTTTTTTGGATTGATTTTGCGCTGGAGGCGATTGTGTAGGTCTTTTCCTTCGCATTTGTAGCCCGCCTCTGCTTTTGCCCTGTGTGGGAGATTTGCCCGCGACAACTCAGTCGTTGGCGTTTAGTGTTCAAGACACATTTCGCAAACAGCGGCCATCTTGATGATCAAGGGAATGACGCATCGGCTGACTCATCTGCTGAGGCTGGACGGCTATTTCGGCGTGATGGCCTGGGTTCTCGCGGCGCTGTTGTTCATCAATCGATTGAGCAGCATGGTCAAGTTGTTCATGGCGCTGTACCTACGTCAGGAACTGGGGCTGGCTATTGAAACCGTTGGCTGGCTGTTGTCGGCCTATGGCGCTGGATTGCTGGTCGGCTCGATGCTCGGTGGTTTGCTCAGTGACCATGTGCGCACGGCACGGCTCACAGCGGCGTTGTTCTTTGTGTCGATGTGGGTTCTGATCCTGCTCGGGCTGGTTACGCAGGTGCCGTTGCTGGCCGGGCTGCTGTTGCTCAGCGGGGCCGTCGACGGGGCGATCCGTACGCTGCATCAGCGGCTGATCATGGAGTATTGCGAGATTGCGCAGCGTTCCCGGGCACAGGCTTTGAGCCGGGTAGCCCGGAACCTCGGAATGGCCGTTGCCGGGGTGGCGGGCGGCGTTTTGGCGCAGACCGATTTTCGCTGGGTGTTCTTCGCCAGCGCAGCCATGACCCTGCTGGCCTTGCTCTGGTTTGTCCGCACGACATGGCGCCGACCGGTGCTGGTGCCTGACGAGAAACCTGATACCGGCTCAGGCTCACGCGTGCCGTATCGCGACAAACCCTTTCTCTGGTTACTGGCGACGACGCTCTTGCTCGGGATGGCATTCGACACGGTGTACAGCACGCTGGGTAACTACCTGCGTGATTACTATCGCCTGAGCACCGAAGCGATCGGCTGGCAGTTCGCATTGAATGCCGTATTGGTGGTGTCGTTACAGATTCCGTTGACCCATTGGGGCGAACGCTGGGGTACGCGTCGCCAACTGGTGGCGGGCAGTCTGTTGCTGGCCTGTGGGCTCGGTATGTTGCCGTTGGGTTCCGGGTTGTTCTACGCCTGTCTGTCGACGGTGGTCTGGACATTGGGTGAGGCGCTGTTCATACCGCCACTGAATGCACGGGTCATGCAGCATGCGCAACGTGGAAAAAGCGGCCAGTACTTTGGCGTGTTTTTCATGAGCTGGAGTGCGAGTGCGCTGTTGTCGCCGATGCTTGGCGGTCAGTTGTACGGTCACTTTGGTGGGCACAGTGTGTGGCTGGTCAGTGCGGCACTGGCGCTGCTGTCCATACCCATGATCTATCAGGCTACCCGCCCTCGCGCTCCAGACAAGCTTGAGGGGCAACCTCGCCGAACTGTTTCGCTTAGTTGATCCGGCTATTGGGTTTATTTGAAACCGGTCTTTCTGTCGGGTGCATTTCTGCTCGCTCGTCAGCGTCCAATCTGGAGAACCCGGCTGATCGGAACTAGATTTCACTCAGCGCCAGACAGGCACTCCACGAAAGGAAGGAATCGGCTATGAACAGGTTGTTTCGCGTTTTACTGCTGTTGAAGGTGTTGGTGATGCTATCGCTCGGGACGTCGACGGCGTGGGCCGAGTGCATCGATCACGGGGAGCAGGCTTCGAGCGGGCAAGCGGGATACGCGGGGTTGATGCTCGCTAAATCCGAATCGGAACCGGGAGATCAGGGGCAGGGTGGTGCTGACAACGACGATGACTCGACCGACGACGAGCCGGACTCCGATGAAGAAGAGGGTGATAGCCAGACGTAATCGCTCGATGGCGAGCATGACTGATAGGCAATCGAGGTAGAAGGGGTTGGGTTACAACTCCAACCCTGTGGGAGCAAGCCCGCTCCCACTGTTTTTATGCCGCGCCGTCGAGAACGGGATCAGGCCTGGAGCCCGTAGACTACCGGGCCGCGATTCCCTGCTTCGATGAAAGCCTCGCCGCCAACGATAATGCGAGCACCGCTCTGGACCTTCACATCCCACGGCAATCCTCCTGAGGGACCAAAAGAAACCCACCCTGACCCAGTCCCGCCGAAGTGGGTGTCATAGTCTCCATTGGGCAACAACCTGCCAGCGATGATATGGAGTGCCCGGTTGTATCCGACCACGACTATCTTGCCGTCCGGCTGTTGGGCCAGGGATCGCCAGAATGTTTCAGGACCGGTGTTGGTGAATACAGGAAGCCCGCCATTCCACTCCTTATCGGGGTGCCCCTCCGCGGTAAACCTCATCGCCATGCCCATGCTCTCCTGGATACCGCCGGCACATACCAGCTTGCCATCAGCCTGTGCGATGAGTTGACTCATTTTGAGTGAGCCATCCGTTGATGCCAGGAAAGCAAAACCATCGACACCAAATTGGCTATCGACCTGCCCCTGCAGACCATAACGTGCAAGAACGAGCTGACCGGACGCGGTGGTTCCGCCAACAACGATTTTTCCGTCTTGAATCACAACGCTGCAAAGCCGGATGAAGTCGCCCGCGGTTTCGATCTCGACAAAACCTCTATTGCCGAAACCGGTATCGAGTTCGCCGTTACTGTGCAGGCGAACCAGCAGTGCCCCTTCGGACTCACTGATGAAATAGCTGAACGCCACAAGTACTTTTCCATCACCCTGCAGGCAACCGTCGATCAACGCCACTTGGGAATAATCATGCTGTGCTACAGGAATCACGACACTGCCGAAGACCAGGTCAGGGCTGCCGTTGGCATGAAAGCGTCTCAGTGCTGCCCGGCCAATACCGTCGGGTTCTCGGGTATCACCGATCACCAGGATCTTGCGATCCTCTTGCAGTAGCAAACGCGACGGACTTGCCTTTTTTCCGCTGACAAACTGCCACTCACCTGTGTTCCCGTCATTGCCAAACGCCTTGTCCTTGATGCCGTCAGAATCAGTGCGGTACACAGTGAAACCTTCTCCCTGCCGAGTGGCGTAGGTCAGGGAACCTTCAGCCGATAACACAACGGCCCTGACCGAGCCGGCCAGAAAGTCAGGTCTGATCTGTCCAGACACACCAAATTCCGGGTCCAGTTGACCCGCGCCCAGCATGTTTACGTCTGTTGCTTGAGTGCCCATGAGGCTTCACCTGTCCTGATAGTTTTTGAACGCTTGCGGGTTTATGCCGTGTGTCGCGTGACAAGCCTGTCTTCACGACACATGACTCACCGACAGGATTCAAACAAAACGGCTGAGCGTTCGAAGCTCTCAGGAATGACAGGTGCGTTTCTGCAAAAAGCGACGCTCAATCACCACTCGACAGGCAAAAGAAAACCCCTCCTGCATCGATTGATGCGCAATCGAATGAGAAGGGGTTTGGTTGACTCAAGCGCGCCCCAATGACCGAGGCGTTTTTTATGCCGCGCCGTCGAGGAATTGCTCGGCGTAGTGGCAAGCCACCTGGCGGTTGTCGAGCAGGCGCAGGGCCGGCTCTTCAGTGCTGCAACGCTCGGTGGCGTACGGGCAACGCTTGTGGAAGGCGCAACCCGGTGGCGGGTTCAGCGGGTTGGGCAACTCGCCGACGATCTTGATTTTCGGCTTGTCCGGATCCGGGTGGATGGCGGGCGTCGCCGACAACAGTGCCTGGGTGTAGGGGTGCAGGGGACGGGAGTAGATGTCCTCTTTCGTGCCCATTTCCACCGGGCGACCCAGGTACATCACCATCACATGGTCGGCAACGTGGCGTACCACCGCCAGGTTGTGGGAGATGAACACGTAGGCGGTGTTGAACTCTTGCTGCAAATCCATGAACAGGTTGAGCACCTGTGCCTGAATCGACACGTCCAGCGCCGAGGTCGGTTCGTCTGCCACCAGCACTTTCGGTTGCAGCATCATCGCGCGAGCCAGGGCGATCCGCTGGCGCTGACCGCCGGAAAACATGTGCGGATAACGCTGGTAGTGCTCGGGACGCAAACCCACCTGCTTCATCATCGCCTGGACTTTCTCGCGACGTTCCGCGGCACTCAGGTTGGTGTTGATCAACAGCGGCTCGGCCAGTTGATCGCCGACCTTCTGCCGTGGGTTCAACGAGGCGTACGGGCTCTGGAACACCATCTGCACGTCTTTGCGCAGTTGCTTGCGCTGAGCCTTGTCGGCACCGGCGACTTCCTGGCCGGCGATTTTCAGGGAGCCGGAGGACGGCTCTTCGATCAGGGTCAGGGCACGGGCCAGGGTGGATTTGCCGCAACCGGATTCACCGACGACAGCGAGGGTCTTGCCGGCTTCCAGTTCGAACGACACGCCGTTGAGGGCGCGCACGGTGGCGTGACCCTTGAACAGGCCTCGGGACACCTCGTAGTGACGGGTCAGGTCGCGGGCGGTAAGTACGACGGCCATTACGCCACCTCCTGGTTCAGCGGGTAGAAGCAGCGAGCGAGGCTGTTGCTTTTCTGGTCAAGGGCCGGACGTTGTTGACGGCAGTTGTCTTTCACGTACGGGCAGCGTGGCGACAGCAGGCAACCCTGCGGACGGTCGTAGCGACCGGGAACGATGCCCGGCAGGGTCGACAGGCGCGAGGCCCCCAGGCTGTGTTCCGGAATCGCCTTGAGCAGCGCTTCGCTGTACGGGTGTGCCGGAATGTCGAACAGTTGCGGCACCTGACCGACTTCGACCGCTTGGCCGGCGTACATCACGCACACGCGCTGGGCGGTTTCGGCCACGACCGCGAGGTCGTGGGTGATCAGCACCAGGCCCATGTTCTGCTCTTTCTGCAACGCCAGCAGCAGGTCCATGATCTGCGCCTGAATCGTCACGTCGAGTGCTGTGGTCGGTTCGTCGGCGATCAGCAGTTTCGGTTCGCCGGCAATCGCCATGGCAATCGCGACACGCTGGCTCATACCGCCGGACAGTTGATGCGGGTAGGCGTCCATACGGCTGGCTGCACCCGGGATTTCAACTTTTTCCAGCAGTTCGATGGCACGCTTGCGGGCCGCCTTGCCGGACATTTTCAGGTGCAGGCGCAGCACTTCCTCGATCTGGAAGCCGACGGTGTAGCTCGGGTTCAGCGCGGTCATCGGATCCTGGAAGACCATGGACAGGTCTTTGCCGACAATCTGCCGACGCTGGCGATTGTTCAGCTTGAGCATGTCCTTGCCGTCAAAGCTGAGTGAGTCGGCGGTAACGATGCCGGGGTGCTCGATCAGGCCCATCAGCGCCATCATGGTCACGGACTTGCCGGAACCGGACTCGCCAACGATGGCCAGCACTTCGCCCTTGTCCACTTTCAGGTCGAGGCCGTCGACCACTGGCGTGGCGTTCTTGTCGCCGAAGCGAACGTTGAGATTCTTGATTTCTAACAGTGACATGGGAATCTCCTCAGGCGGCGTTCTTGAGTTTCGGGTCCAGCGCGTCGCGCAGGCCGTCACCCATCAAGTTGATTGCCAGCACGCTGAGCAAAATGGTCAAACCAGGCAGGCTCACCACCCACCAGGCGCGTTCGATGTAGTCGCGGGCCGAAGCCAGCATGGTGCCCCACTCAGGGGTTGGCGGTTGTACGCCAAGGCCGAGGAAGCCCAGTGCGGCGGCATCGAGGATCGCCGAAGAGAAACTCAGGGTGGCCTGAACGATCAGCGGTGCCATGCAGTTGGGCAGCACGGTGATGAACATCAGGCGCGGCAGGCCGGCACCGGCCAGGCGTGCAGCGGTCACGTAGTCGCGGTTCAGCTCGCCCATCACCGCGGCGCGGGTCAGACGAACGTAGGACGGCAGGGATACCACAGCGATGGCGATCACGGTGTTGATCAGGCCAGGGCCGAGGATGGCGACGATCGCCACGGCCAGCAACAGGGACGGCAGGGCCAGCATGATGTCCATCAGGCGCATGATGGTCGGGCCGAGCACGCGCGGGAAGAACCCGGCGAACAGACCCATCAGGATCCCCGGGATCAGCGACATGACAACCGACGACAAGCCGATCATCAAGGACAGGCGCGAGCCAGTGATCAGGCGCGACAGCAGGTCGCGACCCAGTTCATCGGTGCCGAGCAGGAACTGGATCTGCCCACCTTCCAGCCAGGCCGGCGGGGTCAGCAGGAAATCACGGTACTGCTCGCTCGGGTCGTGAGGGGCGACCCACGGGGCGAAGATGGCGCAGAAAATCACCAGCAGCATGAACATCAGGCCGGCGACGGCACCTTTGTTCTTGGAGAACGCTTGCCAGAATTCTTTGTACGGAGACGGGTACAGCAGGCTTTGATCGACTGCTACCGATGGAATTGGAGTGGTCATGGTCATGATCTCAGCGCTGATGACGGATGCGTGGGTTGGCAAAGCCGTAGAGGATGTCCACTACGAAGTTGACCAGAATCACCAGGCAGGCGATTAACAGGATGCCGTTTTGCACGACGGGATAGTCTCGGGCGCCAATGGCTTCGATCAGCCATTTGCCGATGCCGGGCCAGGAGAAGATGGTTTCGGTCAGGACCGCACCGGCCAGCAGGGTGCCGACTTGCAGGCCGACCACGGTCAGTACCGGAATCAGCGCGTTACGCAGACCGTGCACGAACACCACGCGCGACGGCGACAGGCCCTTGGCCTTGGCGGTGCGGATGTAGTCTTCACGCAGTACTTCGAGCATCGAGGAGCGGGTCATCCGCGCGATCACCGCCAGCGGGATGGTCCCCAGCACGATGGCCGGCAGGATCAGGTGGTGCAGGGCATCGACGAACGCGCCGACGTCATCGGCCAGCAGCGTATCGATCAGCATGAAGCCGGTGCGTGGCTCGATGTCGTAGAGCAGGTCGATCCGTCCGGATACCGGGGTCCAGCCCAGGCTCACCGAGAAGAACATGATCAGGATCAGGCCCCACCAGAAGATCGGCATCGAGTATCCCGCCAGGGAGACACCCATCACCCCATGGTCGAACAGGGACCCTCGCTTGAGTGCCGCGATCACCCCGGCCAGAAGGCCCAGGATGCCGGCGAACAACAGGGCGGCCATGGACAGCTCCAGGGTCGCGGGGAACAGGGAGGTGAATTCGTTCCAGACGCTTTCACGGGTACGCAGGGATTCCCCGAGATCGCCGTGGGCCAGTTTGCCGATGTAATCCAGGTACTGGGCATACAGGGGTTTGTTCAGACCTAGGCGTTCCATTGCCTGAGCGTGCATTTCCGGGTCGACTCTGCGTTCGCCCATCATGACTTCCACGGGGTCGCCAGGGATCATGCGAATCAACGCGAATGTCAGCAAGGTGATGCCGAAAAACGTGGGGATCAGTAACCCCAGTCGGCGGGCAATAAAACTAAACATCGTAAGGTGTACCTCATCAGCCGGTTAGGCGTGCCCGGCATCCCTGCGTCAGGAATGCCGGGAGTTTTCTTATCTACTTCACCTGGGTGGTGGCGAAGTTGTTCGTGGTGAGGGGGCTAATGTGATAGCCCTCTACGTTGTTGCGCATTGCGGTAAACATTCTAGTGTGCGCCATGCTGATCCATGGCTGGTCCTGGTTAAAAATAACCTGGGCCTGCTCGTAGAGCGCTGCACGTTCGGCCGGATCGGTTTTTTCCCGGGCCTGATCGATCAGCGCCTGGAACTTGTCATTGCACCAGCGTGCGTAGTTTTCTCCGTTCTTGGCCGCTTCACAACTGAGCATAGGCGTCAGGAAGTTATCCGGGTCGCCGTTATCGCCCGCCCATCCGGCGGAAACCATGTCGTGCTCGCCGTTTTTGGCGCGTTTGAGCATTTCGCCCCATTCCATCACGCGGATGTCGATCTTGATCCCGACCTTGGCCAGGTCGGCTTGCATCATCTGCGCGCCGAGCATCGGGTTCGGGTTGGTCGGACCGCCACCGTTGCGGGTGAACAGGGTGAAGGTGGTGCCTTCCGGTACGCCGGCTTCCTTGAGCAGGGCGCGCGCCTTGTCCAGGTCATGGGCCGGGTTCTTCAGGCTTTGGTTGTAGCCCAGCAGGGTGTCTGGGTACGGGTTGACCCCGACCGTTGCATTGCCCTTGCCGAACAGCGCATTGACGTACGCCTCTTTGTCGAAGGCGATGTCGATGGCTTTGCGCACCCGTACGTCGCTCATGTACTTGTGCGTGGTGTTCATGGCGACGTACGAGACGGTCATCGCATTCAGTTCATCGACTTTCAGCTTGTCGTCTTTCTTGATGCTCGGGATGTCATCCGGCTTCGGATACAGCGCGACCTGGCACTCGTTGGCCTTGAGCTTCTGCAGGCGCACGTTGTTGTCGGTGGCGATGGCCAGGATCAGCGCATCGGCCGGTGGCTTGCCACGGAAGTAATCCGGGTTGGCCTTGAAGCGAACCTGGGCGTCCTTGTTGTAGCGCTGGAAGACGAACGGGCCGGTGCCGACAGGCTTGTTGTTCAGGTCGCCGGCCTTGTTGGCCTTGAGCAACTGATCGGCGTACTCGGCGGAGTAGATCGACGAGAAAGCCATGGCGATGTCGGCCAGGAAGGGCGCTTCGCGACGAGTCAGGGTGAACTTGACCGTATTGTCGTCGACCTTCTCGACGCTTTTGAGCAGCTCCTTGAAGCCCATGCTTTCAAAGTACGGGAAGCCCACGCTCGACAGTTTGTGCCACGGATGATTCGGGTCCAGCTGGCGCTGGAAGCTCCAGACCACGTCGTCGGCATTCATGTCGCGGGTCGGCTTGAAGTATTCGGTGGTGTGGAACTTGACGCCTTTACGCAGGTGGAACGTGTACGTCAGACCGTCCTCGCTGATGTCCCAGGATTCGGCCAGTGCCGGAATCACATCAGTGGTGCCGGGCTTGAAGTCCGCCAGGCGATTGAAGATGGTTTCGGCCACGGCGTCGGCTGTGACTGCAGTCGTGTACTGGACCATGTCGAAGCCTTCGGGGCTGTTTTCGGTGCAAACCACCAAGGGTTTGGCCGAGACGCCGACAGCGACACTGAGCAACGCGGCCGCGATGGCCGCACGTAGGGGAAGCATTTTCATCAAGAACCCTCTGCAATCAGTTAAAGGACAAAAGCCGAACGGTCGATTCGTCATCGAATCAGCCGTTCGGCACGTGCATTACAGGATGTTGAACGGAACCGTGGTCACGAGACGGAACTCGTTGATGCTGCCGTCAGCCTGGTTTTCGCTGGCACGGTGAGCGGTGTAGGTACCGCGGATCGTGGTGGCCTTGAGCGGGCCACTCTGCACGGCGTAGGTTGCGCCGATGCCGTATTCATAGTGGTGTTCGCCATCCTGGGACTGGATGCCGTCGTAACCCTTGCCAGCCACGCCGCCGTTGCCGGTGTAGTGAGTGCCGTCGATACCCCAGCCGCGCGCCTGGTAGATGTTGAACTTCAGGCCTGGCACGCCGTATTCGGCCATGTTCAGACCGTAGGCAACCTGGAACGATTTTTCGTTCGGGCCGTTGAAGTCCGACAGCAGGGAGTTGGCCAGGTAGATGCCGTTGGTTTCGTGCAGGTAGTCGAAGTATTCGTTGCCGTTCACTTCCTGGTACGAGAATGTCAGGGTGTGGGCCTGGTGGGTTAGACCGAACGACAGGGAATAGGTGTCGTTGTCGATAGTGCCGATCAAGGCCTTACCGGTGTCCTGGGTTTTGTAGTAGTTCAGGCCGGTGGTCAGGCTCAGTACCTGGCTGTCGCCCAGAACGTGGGAAGCGCCGAAGTAGTACTGATTCCAGATGTCTTCAGCCTGGGTCGCCCAGAGGCTGGTGGTCAGGCTGGCGAGCGGGTTGTAGGTGATACCGCCGGTGTAGACATGGTCGGTTTCGACGATGCCGTTGGCGTATTCGGTGCGGAATTTACGCTGGCTTTCTTCGGTACGCGGTGAGTTGCGGTCGAAGGTGGCCAGGTCGAAGGCCAGGTTGTTCAGCTCTTCGCTGTGGATCGCCACACCTTCGAAACTCGAAGGCAGTGCGCGGTTACCGATCACGTCGACCATCGGGCTGCTGAAGTTCATGCGGCCGGCGGTCAGGGTGGTGTTGGAGACGCGGGCCTTGACGTTGGCCAGGCCCACTTTGCTCCACTGGCCTTGAGCGTCGCCGCCCTCTTTGGTCAGGGTACGGTTGTTGCCCGCGCTTGGACGAGAGCCCGGTGCGCCACCGTTGCCGGATGCCAGGTCTTTACGGTCCCGGTCCAGTGCGATGGCGTTGTAGGCCGCCACTTCGGTGCTGAAACCGACAGTCCCTTCGGTGAAGCCCGAGTTGTATTTGACGATAGTGCCCTGGACCCAGTTGATACGACGATCGGTCTCGGCCAGCGTGCCGTGATCGTTGTATTTGAATTTTGCACCACGTTTCAGTTGTTCATTGGCGTACCAGTTACGCGTGGTGCCGGTGATCGACTGGCCTTCGACAAAGCCGGTGGCTTCGCTTTGGGCGCTCTTCTCGTTCACGGTAACCGGGGTGAAAGCCTGGCTTTGGGTTTCTGCGTAAGCCGTGGCGGTTACGCTGCTTATGGCCAAGGCCAATAACGCGGTGCTGCTCAGTTTCATGGGTAAAGCTCCTTACTTTCTTTTTTTATACCGGTCTTTTTTTGTGATCCGGCTATTGGTTTAGAACTCATTCACGGCATCGCAAACGTTTGCTGTCAGCCAAATTGGCAAAAGACGGCAAAGCGTCTGCGTGAGGGCGGAAAATCCGCCCCCCGGCATTTCTGGCTAATCGGTTATTTTTCTATGCTGACACCCGAGAACACATTGCGACCGAACGGGCTCACCTTGAACCCTTCGATTTTGGCGCTCAGCGGCTGGTTGACCGTTGAGTGGGCGACTGGCGTGATCGGCACCTGCTGTTTGAGGTACTGCTGCGCCTGTTTGTAGAGCAGGGTGCGCTGGTCACGATCGGTGACGACTTTGGCCTGCTTGATCAGCTTGTCGTAGGCCGGATCGCACCACATCGAATAGTTGTTGCCGCCAATGGCGTCGCAGCTGTAGAGCGTGCCCAGCCAGTTGTCCGGATCCCCATTGTCACCGGTCCAGCCGATCAGGCTGATGTCGTGCTCGCCATTTTTGGTGCGCTTGATGTACTCGCCCCACTCATAGCTGACGATCTTGACCTTGAGGCCGATCTTCGCCCAGTCAGCCTGGAGCATCTCGGCCATCAACTTGGCGTTGGGGTTGTACGGACGCTGGACCGGCATGGCCCAGAGGGTGATTTCAGTGCCTTCCTTGACGCCGGCAGCCTTGAGCAGTTCCCTGGCTTTTTCCGGGTTGTAGGCGGCGTCCTTGATCGTGTCGTCGTAGGACCATTGAGTCGGAGGCATGGCGTTGACTGCCAGTTGCCCCGCGCCCTGGTAAACGGCGTTGAGAATGCCTTGCTTGTTCACCGCCATGTCCAGCGCCTGGCGCACTTCGAGCTGGTCGAACGGCTTGTGGCGCACGTTGTAGGCGATGTAGCCGAGGTTGAAGCCAGGCTTCTCGATCAGTTGCAGGGCCGGGTCGTTCTTCAGTGCGGTCACGTCGGCAGGGCGCGGGTGCAGGGTGATCTGGCACTCGCCGGCCTTGAGTTTCTGCACGCGCACCGAGGCGTCGGTATTGATGGCGAAAATCAGGTTGTCGAGCTTGACCCGGCTCGGGTCCCAGTAATGCTTGTTGCCGGTGTAACGGATGTTCGAGTCTTTCTGATAGCTCTTGAACACGAACGGCCCGGTGCCGACCGGCTTCTGGTTGATGTCGCTCGGCTTGCCTTCGGCCAATAGCTTGTCGGCGTATTCGGCCGAAAGGATGGCGGCGAAGCTCATGGCGATGTTCTGGATGAACGCGGCGTCCACGCTGTTGAGCGTAAAGGCCACGGTCAGCGGCCCGGTCTTTTCAACCTTGGCGATGTTCTTGTTCAGGCTCATGCCGTTGAAGTACGGAAACTCTGTCGGATAAGCCTTACGGAAAGGCTGTTGCGGATCGAGCATGCGATTGAACGTGAACAGCACGTCATCGGCATTGAAATCGCGGGTCGGCGTGAAGTACTTGGTGGTATGAAACTTCACCCCTTCGCGCAGGTGGAAGGTGTATTTGAGGCCGTCCTCGGAAATATCCCAACTGGTGGCCAGGCCCGGTACGACGTTGGTCGCGCCTTTTTCAAACTCTGCCAGCCGGTTGTACAGTGGTTCGGCGGCGTCGTTGTCGGTCGCAGTGGTGTACTGCGCCGTGTCGAAACCGGCGGGGCTGCCTTCGGAGCAGAATACCAGGCTGTTGTTGGCGGCCTGGCTGATGGAAGTGGCGGCCAACAGGCCGGTGCCCAGCAATGCGGATAAAACTAAGGTATGGCGCATAACGCTCCCTTTTCTCTCAAAGTGTTGTCAACGAGCCGTCGTCCCGTCCGTAGACGTAGAGGCATCATTGATTTCAATCCATGCACGCAGCAGTAACCGATGACCCACGCATGCACTGGTCGGATCCCGACGGTATGAGCCACGGGTCCGGCAGTAAATACGTAGAGTCCTAAAGACTCGTAGGAAATGGCGACGCGTCCTCACCCGATGCTGTAGTCAGCTGCGGATTTGGATGTAGGCAAATTCCTGCTTGCTCGGTAGATAAAGCAACGGCGACGTCAGAAACGTCGCCGTTGCAAAACCTTATTTGCTGACGCTGACGCCGTAGAAGGAGTTCAAGCCAAATGGGCTGATCTTGAAGTCCTGCACGTTGGCGCGCATGGGTTGGAACACCGTCGAGTGAGCGATAGGTGTCATTGGGACTGCATCTTTGAGGACGTGTTGCGCCTGCTTGTACAGTTCGGTGCGTTTGGCCTGGTCGGAAGTGCGCTTGGCCTGCTTGACGATGTCGTCGAACTTCTTGTCGCACCACTTGGAGAAGTTGTTGCCTTCCAGCGAGTCGCAGCCGAACAGCACGTTCAGCCAGTTGTCCGGATCACCATTGTCACCGCTCCAGCCAATCAGCATCGCCTGGTTCTCGCCACCTTTGGAGCGCTTGATGTACTCGCCCCACTCGTAGCTCTGGATCTTGACCTTGAGGCCGATCTTGGACCAGTCAGACTGCAGCATTTCTGCCATCAGCTTGGCGTTCGGGTTGTATGGACGCTGTACCGGCATCGCCCAGAGCACGATTTCGGTGCCATCTTTCACGCCAGCTTCCTTGAGCAGCTCTTTGGCTTTCTCAGGGTTGTACGGCGCATCCTTGATGGTGGTGTCGTAGGACCACTGGGTCGGTGGCATGGCGTTGACGGCCAGTTGGCCGGCGCCCTGGTACACGGAGTCGATGATCTGTTGCTTGTTGACGGCCATGTCCAGTGCCTGGCGAACTTTCAGCTCGGCCAGCGGGTTGGCGTCGGTTTGACCCTTGACCTTGGGCATCACGTTGTAGGCGATGTAACCCAGGTTGAAACCGGCCTGGTCAGGCAGTTTCAGATCCTTGTCTTCTTTCAGCGCCTTCAGGTCGGCCGGACGAGGGAACAGGGTGACCTGGCACTCGTTCTTCTTCAGCTTCTGGATACGTACCGACGGGTCGGTGGTGATGGCGAAGATCAGGTTGTCGATCTTCACGTCGTCAGGCTTCCAGTAGTCCTTGTTCCCGGTGTAGCGGATGTTGGAGTCTTTCTGGTAGCTCTTGAACACGAACGGGCCAGTGCCGACCGGCTTCTGGTTGATGTCGGCGGCCTTGCCTTCCTTGAGCAACTGGGCAGCGTACTCGGCGGACTGGATCGAGGCGAAGCTCATGGCCATGTTCTGGATGAACGCGGCATCAACGTCCTTGAGGGTGAACTTGACAGTTTTGTCGTCGACTTTATCGATCTTGGTGATGTTGGTGTCCATCCCCATGTCGGTGAAGTACGGGAATTCGGTCGGGTACGCTTTGCGGAACGGGTCATCCTTGTTAATCATGCGATTAAAGGTGAACAGCACGTCGTCGGCGTTGAACTCACGAGTCGGCTTGAAGTACGGGGTGGTGTGGAACTTCACACCTTCACGCAGATGGAAGGTGTAGGTCAGGCCGTCATCGGAGACGTCCCAGCTGGTCGCCAGACCTGGAATGACAGCGGTGCCGCCGCGCTCGAACTGGGTGAGGCGGTTGAACATGGTTTCTGCAGAGGCGTCGAAGTCGGTTCCGGTGGTGTATTGACCTGGATCGAAACCGGCCGGGCTCCCTTCGGAGCAGAACACCAGGTTAGTCGCAGCTTGAGCGAACGGTGCACTAGCCAACAGGCTGGCGCCGACTAAAAACGGAATGACCGCTTGTTTAAGCATGGTGGCCTCATGATTTGTTGTCATTTTTGGAATTAGAGGACGACCTCGTGAGTCGTGCCTGCGGATACTTATGCAGGGGCCATACCCAATGCAAGATCCAGAGTGACTACAAGCCTTAAACGGTGGCACGAACGTACCTTAATGTCGCATTTGTATAATTCCTGACGCATTTGACCGTTTGCGCGGCGTTTTTACGGTGCAAGTGACGCACTTTTACAGTGCGCGCCTGACTCGGGTTGCTCCCGCTTGGGGCGGGGGTGTTACTTATTCATACCCCGGATTGTGGGGTGGGCATGGCGTGAATAAGAGTGGTTATTGTTGCACCGATAGTGGCCAATCGACGGCATTTCTCGGGTGGACCTATCCAGTTATAGCTCATGCCTGAAAACTGCCAAAAAAAACGGCGATCATTTTGATGATCGCCGTTTTTGTCTACGGGCTATCGATTCAAGGCATCTGCACTTCAATCGAGCCATCGGCGGTCATGCTGACCTGGCTGGTGCCGGCTTCGACATCCGGTGTCACCGGGGCGGCGTCCATGGCGGCCGCTTTCATCATCATCGGTGCGCGCAGGTAAGGCTGTGGATAACCGTTGCTGTTGAGGTTCAGGTTGACGATTTTGTAGCTCTTGCCGCCGAGGGCATCGGTGGCCAGTTGGGCGCGGGCCTTGAAGGCAGCCACGGCGTCCTTGAGCAAGGCGTCTTCGCTGGCCTTGCGGGTCGGGGTGGCGATGGCGAAGTCCATGCCACCCATTTTCAGGTCGGTGAGCAGTTCGCCGGTCAGCTTCGACAGCGCGGCGAAGTCCGAGCTCTCCAGGCGCAATTCGGCGCGCTCACGCCAGCCGGTGATTTTCTGGCCCTTGGTGTCGTAGATCGGGTAGCTGTTGCGACTGCCCTGGCGCAGGGTGATGTCCTTGACCTGCTTGGCCTGGGCCAGCGCCTTGTTCATGGTGGTGCTGACGTCGGCGGCGAGTTTGGCCGGATCGCTGTTCTGTTCTTCGGTGTAGAGCGTCACGATCATCAGGTCGCGGGCCACTTCCTGACTGACTTCGGCGCGCAGGGAAATCTGGTTGTAATGCAGTTCGTCGGCGGCCAGGGCCGGGAGGCTGGCGACGGTGCCGAGACTCAGGGCGAGGAGGGCGGCGCTGCGGCGGAATGTGTGCATGAAGGCTCCTTGAAAGGTGCGCAGGGGTATGGTCCGGACCTGCGTGAAACCATCAGACTCTAGCTTTTATGCTCTGGTTCGCACAGTTACAACTTCTATACAGGTGCATGCAGCCCTTTGTAGGAGCGAGCTTGCTTGCGAAGGTCGTCAACGATTACGCGGCAAGTCTGGCACCCCGTGGCGCGCTCCGGTTTTTCGCGAGCAAGCTCGCTCCTACACTGTGGCCGTTTGCCGCACTTTTGCCTGTCAGCCCCCGCGCTTGGTTATACTCCCTGCGATCCGCCTGGAGCGCTCATCAGGAGAGCTCATGCTCGCCCCCGTTCAAATCACTTCCGCCACTCGCCAGAACCTCTGGCGGCTGACATTCATCCGCACATTGGTGCTGGCCGCCCAGGCCGGTTCCGTGGGCCTGGCCTACTGGCTCGAACTGTTGCCTCTGCCCTGGTTTCAACTGGCTGCGACCCTCGCCTGTTCGATGTTGCTGTGCGTGTTCACAGCGATTCGCCTGCGTACCTCGTGGCCGGTGACCGAGCTCGAATACGCCGTGCAACTGGCTTGCGACCTGTTTATCCACAGCGCATTGCTGTATTTCTCCGGCGGCTCGACCAACCCCTTCGTCTCCTATTACCTGGTGCCGCTGACCATTGCCGCCGTGACGTTGCCATGGCGTTATTCGGTGATTCTCTCGGGGATCGCGCTGACGATGTACACACTGCTGCTGGCGCAGTTCTACCCGCTGCAAACCTTCCCCATCGCCCGGGAAAACCTGCAGGTGTACGGGATGTGGCTGAGTTTTGCCCTCGCGGCAGCGGTCATCACGTTCTTCGCCGCACGCATGGCCGAAGAACTGCGTCGTCAGGAAGAGCTGCGCGCCATTCGCCGCGAAGAAGGCCTGCGCGATCAGCAACTGTTGGCCGTCGCCACCCAGGCCGCTGGCGCCGCCCATGAACTGGGGACGCCGCTTGCGACCATGAGTGTGTTGCTCAAGGAAATGCGCCAGGACCACCCTGACCCGATGTTGCAGGATGACCTGAGCGTGCTGCAGGATCAGGTCAAACTGTGTAAAGAGACCTTGCAGCATCTGGTGCGCGCCGCAGAGGCCAATCGTCGGTTGGCGGTGGAGATGCAGGACGTCACCGACTGGCTTGATGAAGCCCTCAATCGCTGGCACTTGATGCGCCCGGAAGCCAGCTATCGCTTCCAGCGCCTCGGCCAGGGCCCGGTACCCCGTATGGCGCCGCCGCCGGACTTGACCCAGGCGTTGCTCAATCTGCTGAACAATGCCGCCGATGCCTGCCCCGAAGGGCTGCAGGTGACGCTGGACTGGGATTGGGAAAACCTCACCATCAGCATCCGTGACCATGGCGCCGGTGTGCCGCTGGCCATCGCCGAGCAAATCGGCAAGCCGTTTTTTACCACCAAGGGCAAAGGTTTCGGCCTGGGCCTGTTTTTGAGCAAGGCCAGCGTGACACGCGCCGGCGGCTCAGTGAAACTCTACAGTCATGAGGAAGGCGGCACGCTCACCGAGCTGCGCCTTCCCCGTGTCGCCCGAGGAGACGAACATGAGTGAAGAGATCCAAGTCGAAGGCGAAGAACTGCCGCATTTGTTGCTGGTCGATGACGACGCCACATTCACCCGCGTCATGGCCCGCGCCATGGCCCGCCGCGGTTTTCGCGTCAGTACTGCCGGTTCCGCCGAAGAAGGCCTGGAACTGGCCAAGGCCGACCTGCCGGATTACGCCGCCCTGGACCTGAAAATGGACGGCGATTCGGGCCTGGTGCTGTTGCCCAAGCTGCTGGAAATGGACCCGGAAATGCGCGTGGTGATCCTCACCGGTTATTCGAGCATTGCCACCGCCGTCGAGGCGATCAAGCGCGGTGCCTGCAACTACCTGTGCAAACCGGCTGACGCCGACGACGTGCTGGCGGCGCTGCTGTCCGAACACGCCGACCTCGACAGCCTGGTGCCGGAAAACCCGATGTCAGTGGACCGCCTGCAGTGGGAGCACATCCAGCGCGTGCTGACCGAGCACGAAGGCAACATCTCCGCCACTGCCCGCGCCCTGGGCATGCACCGTCGCACCCTGCAGCGCAAACTGCAGAAGCGCCCCGTTCGCCGCTGAACCTGCGCTGAACGAATGCGGGCCGCATCTCGCGACAAACCGGACCGATCATCTATGATCGGTTCGTGCGTGTTCTTTTCTTTATTGAGCCTTATCCATGAATCAGAACGCTGAGTATTCCGCGGTCAACGACGCCGTGCGCGGGCAGTTTTTTCGCAAAGTGTGGGCAATGATCACGCCTTACTGGCGCAGTGAAGAGAAGGTCAAGGCCTGGACACTGCTGATCGCGGTGATTGCGCTGTCGCTGATCAGCGTGGGGATCTCGGTGTGGTTCAACACCTGGTACAAGGACTTCTACAACGCCCTGCAAAAGAAGGACGAGGCAGCGTTCTGGCAACTGATCCTGTATTTCTGTGCGATTGCGGCGGTGGCGATCGTCGGCGCGGTGTATCGGCTCTACCTGACGCAGATGTTGACGATCCGCTGGCGGGCGTGGCTCACCGAAAAGCATTTCAGCCGTTGGCTGGCGGACAAAAACTACTACCAGCTGGAGCAGGGCGGTTACACCGATAACCCCGACCAGCGGATTTCCGAAGACCTCAACAACTTCACCTCCAACACCCTTGAACTGGGTATCGGGCTGCTGCGCAATATCGTCAGCCTGGTGTCGTTCTCGATCATTCTGTGGGGCGTGTCGGGCAGTATCGAAGTGTTCGGCATCACCATTCCCGGCTACATGTTCTGGTGCGTGCTGGTCTACGCCGTGGTGGGCAGTTGGCTGACGCATTTGATCGGTCGTCGCCTGATAGGTCTGAACAACCAACAACAACGCTTCGAAGCCGACCTGCGTTTCTCCATGGTGCGGATTCGCGAGAATGCCGAAAGCATCGCGTTGTACAACGGCGAACCGAACGAAAATCGTCGGTTGAGCAGCCGCTTCGGGATGGTCTGGCATAACTTCTGGGACATCATGAAGGTGTCCAAGCGCCTGACGTTTTTCACCGCCGGTTACAGCCAGGCAGCCATCATCTTCCCGTTCATCGTTGCCTCGCCGCGTTACCTCGCTGGCAAGATCGAACTGGGCGAACTGATGCAGATCAGCTCGGCGTTCGGCAATGTGCAGGAAAGCTTCAGCTGGTTCATCAGCGCCTACCAGAGCCTCGCTTCCTGGCGTGCCACCTGCGATCGTCTGCTGAGCTTCCACCAGGCCATGCGTGACAACGAAGAGCGTGCGCCAGCCATCGACGTGCAGAATTCGGGCTCCGTCCTGAAGGTGCACAACCTTGGCCTCGACCTGGCGGAAGGTCGTCACCTGCTGACCAACGCCGACATGACCGTGGAGGAGGGCGACCGTGTGATGCTCAGCGGTCGCTCCGGCAGCGGCAAGTCCACCCTGCTGCGGGCAATGGGGCATCTGTGGCCGGCCGGCCACGGCAGTATTCGCCTGCCATCGGCACGTTACCTGTTCCTGCCGCAAAAACCGTACCTGCCGATTGGCACCCTGCGTGATGTCCTCAGTTATCCACAGCCCGGCGATACCTATCCGAAGGAGCGCTACGTGCAGGTGCTGGAAACCTGTCGTTTGCCGCACCTGATTGCCCGTCTCGACGAAGCCAACCACTGGCAGCGCATGTTGTCTCCGGGTGAGCAGCAGCGCCTGGCCTTTGCCCGTGCGCTGCTTTATGCACCGCAATGGCTGTACATGGACGAAGCGACTTCGGCGATGGACGAAGAAGACGAGGCCACGCTGTACCAGGCGTTGATCGATGAATTGCCGGGGCTGAGCATTGTCAGCGTCGGCCATCGCAGCAGCCTCAAGCGCTTCCATCCGCGGCATGTTCGTATTGAGAATGGTCATCTGGTGGAGCAGGCCGTGACCGCATAAACACCCCCGCCCCTGTAGGAGCTGCCGCAGGCTGCGATCTTTTGATCTTGATTTTAAAGAAGCAAGATCAAAAGATCGCAGCCTGCGGCAGCTCCTACAGGGGTTTAGGGGGATGGGTGATCGTACAACCGCGTTGCGCTATGATGCGCTTTCAGCCGCCGAACTTTTCGAGACCGATGTACACCATGGAAAACCCGATCGACACACCACGCCTCCCACGCAAGCGTCGCAGCCTCGCTCAGGAACTGGTGACGGTGCTGTCCGAGCAGATCCGCGACGGTCATCTCAAGCGTGGCGACAAGTTGCCCACCGAGTCGGCCATCATGGATGCCCATGGTGTCAGCCGCACGGTGGTGCGCGAAGCGATATCCCGTCTGCAGGCGGCCGGCCAGGTGGAAACCCGCCATGGCATCGGCACCTTCGTGCTCGACACGCCGAGCCCGAGCGGCTTTCGTATCGACCCGGCGACCGTGGTGACCTTGCGCGATGTGCTGGCGATCCTGGAGCTACGCATCAGCCTGGAAGTGGAGTCCGCCGGCCTGGCGGCGCAACGCCGCAGTCCGGAACAGCTGGCCAACATGCGCGCCGCCCTCGATGCGTTGAATGAAAGCGCCGCCCATGCCAGTGACGCCGTGGCTTCGGACTTCGCCTTCCACCTCGAAATAGCGCTGTCCACGGGCAACCGTTATTTCACCGACATCATGACCCACCTGGGCACCAGCATTATCCCGCGCACACGGTTGAATTCCGCGCGCCTGGCCCATGACGACCAGCAGCACTACATGGGTCGCCTGAGCCGTGAGCACGAGGAAATCTACGACGCCATTGCCCGTCAGGATTCCGATGCGGCCCGGGCCGCCATGCGTTTGCACCTGACCAACAGTCGTGAGCGGTTGCGCCATGCCCATGAAGAGGCTGAGGCGCAGCGGGGTTAGTCTTACTGCTTCGGGCGACTCATCGTCTGGCAAGCCGTCATCGCGAGCAGGCTCGCTCCCACAGTTGATTGCGGATGTTCACAGATGTTTGTGCGCGCAGGCGATCCCCTGTGGGAGCGAGCCTGCTCGCGATTGGGCCGCAAGCACGCCGCATTCTTCAGCCAGTCGCTGATCGATCTTCCGACAACGTATCTCCTCTGCTGTGAATGCGTCGCGCATTCCATTTCTTCTCTCGACACTGAAAGGCCCTTAAACGCGGGCTTGTGACCCTTCTTGTCGAACAATTTCCACCCCCCAGCGATGAAATGCAGTTGACGGTTGTATTTTAAGTTGTACGATGACCTACAACTTCAGCGCAGGCTGAACGGTTTTCTCACACAACGTCGCTATCCAGGGTGTTCGAATAATGAATCCACAAGAACTGAAGTCCATCCTCTCTTCCGGTCTGCTGTCTTTCCCGGTCACCGATTTCAATGCTCAGGGCGACTTCAATCGCGCGGGTTATATCAAGCGTCTCGAATGGCTGGCCCCATACGGCGCCTCGGCGCTGTTCGCCGCGGGCGGCACCGGTGAGTTCTTCTCTCTGGCGGCCAGCGAATATTCGGAAATCATCAAGACGGCGGTCGACACTTGCGCCACCAGCGTGCCAATCCTGGCCGGCGTGGGCGGTTCGACCCGCCAGGCCATCGAATACGCACAGGAAGCCGAGCGTCTGGGCGCCAAGGGCCTGTTGCTGCTGCCGCACTACCTGACTGAAGCCAGCCAGGACGGCGTTGCCGCCCACGTTGAAGCCGTGTGTAAATCGGTCAACATCGGCGTGGTGGTCTACAACCGTAACGTCTGCCGCCTGACCGCGCCGCTGCTGGAACGTCTGGCCGAGCGCTGCCCGAACCTGATCGGCTACAAGGATGGCCTGGGTGATATCGAGTTGATGGTGTCGATCCGTCGTCGCCTCGGTGATCGCTTCAGCTACCTGGGTGGCTTGCCGACCGCCGAAGTCTACGCCGCGGCCTACAAGGCACTGGGCGTGCCGGTCTACTCCTCGGCGGTGTTCAACTTCATCCCGAAAACCGCGATGGACTTCTACCACGCGATCGCTCGCGAAGATCACGCCACCGTCGGCAAGATCATCGACGACTTCTTCCTGCCGTACCTGGACATCCGTAACCGCAAGGCCGGTTATGCCGTGAGCATCGTCAAGGCCGGGGCAAAAATTGCCGGCTACGACGCCGGTCCCGTGCGTGCACCACTGACCGATCTGACCGGCGAAGAGTACGAAATGCTCGCCGCGCTGATCGACAAGCAAGGTGCTCAGTAACATCCGACAAAACCAGAGCCGCTGAGCGATCAGCGGTTTTTTGCGTGAGGAGAACATCTCGTGGCAGATGCAAAGCGTTTCGATAACTACATCAATGGCGAATGGGTCGCGGCCAGCGATTACTCGACCAACATCAACCCGTCCGAGTTGAGCGACGCCATCGGCGACTACGCCAAGGCTGACCTGGCCCAGGTCAACGCTGCCATCGACGCTGCCCGTGCCGCGTTCCCGGCGTGGTCCACTTCCGGCATCCAGGCGCGCCACGATTCCCTGGATAAAGTCGGCACTGAAATCCTCGCCCGCCGCGAAGAGCTCGGCACCCTGCTGGCCCGGGAAGAGGGCAAGACCCACCCGGAAGCCATCGGTGAAGTGACCCGCGCCGGCAACATTTTCAAGTTCTTCGCCGGCGAGTGCCTGCGTCTGTCCGGCGACTACCTGCCGTCGGTACGTCCGGGCGTCAACGTTGAAGTCACTCGCGAAGCCTTGGGCGTGGTCGGTCTGATCACCCCGTGGAACTTCCCGATCGCGATCCCTTCCTGGAAAATCGCCCCAGCCCTGGCCTACGGCAACTGCGTCGTGCTCAAACCGGCGGACCTGGTGCCGGGTTGCGCCTGGGCCCTGGCGGAAATCATCTCCCGCGCCGGTTTCCCGGCCGGCGTGTTCAACCTGGTGATGGGCAGCGGTCGCGTAGTCGGCGAAGCGCTGGTCAACAGCCCGAAAGTCGATGGCATCAGCTTCACCGGTTCGGTCGGTGTCGGTCGTCAGATCGCCGTCAACTGTGTATCGCGCCAGGCCAAGGTGCAGCTGGAAATGGGCGGCAAGAACCCGCAGATCATTCTCGACGATGCCGACCTCAAACAAGCGGTCGAGCTCTCGGTACAGAGCGCGTTCTACTCCACCGGCCAGCGTTGCACCGCTTCCAGCCGCTTTATCGTCACCGCTGGCATTCACGACAAGTTCGTCGAAGCCATGGCCGAACGCATGAAGTCGATCAAGGTCGGCCATGCGTTGAAGGCTGGCACCGACATCGGTCCGGTGGTCTCGCAAGCGCAACTTGAACAGGACATGAAGTACATCGACATCGGCCAGTCCGAAGGTGCACGTCTGGTCAGCGGTGGTGGTCTGGTGACCTGCGACACCGAGGGCTACTTCCTCGCGCCGACCCTGTTTGCCGACAGTGAAGCGTCGATGCGCATCAGCCGCGAAGAGATCTTCGGCCCGGTGGCCAACATCGTCCGCGTCGCCGATTACGAAGCCGCGCTGGCCATGGCCAACGACACCGAGTTCGGGCTGTCGGCGGGCATTGCCACCACCTCGCTGAAATACGCCAACCACTTCAAGCGCCACTCCCAGGCCGGGATGGTGATGGTCAACCTGCCGACCGCCGGTGTGGATTACCACGTTCCGTTCGGTGGGCGTAAAGGTTCATCCTATGGATCACGTGAGCAAGGTCGCTATGCGCAAGAGTTCTACACGGTCGTGAAGACCAGCTACATCGGTTCGTAAACGCAACACCCCCTGTAGGAGCTGCCGCAGGCTGCGATCTTTTGATCTTGATTTTCGGCGACCTCAAAGACGCCAAAGATCAAAAGATCGCAGCCTGCGGCAGCTCCTACAGGGGAAACAAAGATTCACCCGCGCATAAAAATAATCAGTGGGAGTACATCTACATGCAAACGACCAAGCCGACTCACGTCCGCTATTTGATCCTGCTCATGCTGTTCCTGGTGACCACGATCAACTACGCCGACCGCGCGACCATCGCCATCGCCGGCTCGAGCCTGCAAAAAGACCTCGGCATCGACGCGGTCACCCTCGGTTATATCTTCTCCGCATTCGGTTGGGCCTACGTGGCCGGGCAAATCCCCGGTGGCTGGTTGCTGGACCGTTTCGGTTCGAAAAAAATCTACGCGTTGAGCATCTTCACCTGGTCGCTGTTCACCGTCCTGCAGGGTTATGTCGGCGAGTTCGGCATGTCCACGGCGGTGGTTGCGCTGTTCATGCTGCGCTTTCTGGTCGGCCTGGCCGAAGCGCCATCCTTCCCCGGCAACGCCCGCATCGTGGCGGCCTGGTTTCCGACCGCTGAACGCGGCACCGCTTCGGCGATCTTCAACTCGGCGCAATACTTTGCCACCGTGTTGTTCGCACCGCTGATGGGCTGGATCGTCTACAGCTTCGGCTGGCAGCATGTATTCATCGTCATGGGCGTGATCGGCATCATCTTCTCCGGGATCTGGCTGAAGGTTATCCACAGCCCGCGCCAACACCCGATGATCAACGATGCCGAGTTCAAGCACATCGCCGACAACGGCGGCATGGTCGACATGGACCAGGACAAGGGCAAAGGCAAGAAGACCGACGGCCCGAAATGGGACTACATCCGTCAGTTGCTGACCAATCGCATGATGCTCGGCGTGTACCTGGGCCAGTACTGCATCAACGGCATCACTTACTTCTTCCTGACCTGGTTCCCAGTGTACCTGGTGCAGGAGCGCGGCATGACCATCCTCAAGGCCGGTTTCATCGCGTCCTTGCCGGCGATCTGCGGTTTCATCGGTGGCGTGCTCGGCGGAGTGATTTCCGATTACCTGCTGCGCAAAGGCCATTCCCTGACCTTCGCCCGCAAGGCGCCGATCATTGCCGGCCTGCTGGTTTCCAGCAGCATCGTGGCCTGCAACTACGTCGACGTAGAATGGATGGTCGTCGGCTTCATGGCCCTGGCGTTCTTCGGCAAAGGCGTTGGCGCACTGGGCTGGGCCGTGGTGTCCGATACTTCGCCGAAGCAGATCGCCGGTCTGAGCGGTGGCCTGTTCAACACCTTCGGTAACCTGGCTTCGATCACCACCCCGATCGTCATCGGCTACATCAT
The DNA here is from genome assembly GCF_002934665.1 of Pseudomonas laurylsulfatiphila. Lineage (GTDB taxonomy): Bacteria > Pseudomonadota > Gammaproteobacteria > Pseudomonadales > Pseudomonadaceae > Aquipseudomonas > Aquipseudomonas laurylsulfatiphila. Next base: position 180,764 of record NZ_NIRS01000007.1, read on the forward strand.
CAGCTCCACCGGTTCGTTCAAGTGGGCGCTGGTGTTCGTCGGTTGCAACGCGCTGGTCGCGGTGTTCAGCTACCTGGTGATCGTAGGTCCGATCAAGCGTGTGGTGCTCAAAGAGCCTCCCGCGAATGGTACTGAAGCCCCTGGCAAATTGTCTCAAGCGCATTCCTGAGGAGCGGCGTCATGCAGTTGATTGAACATTCCGATTCGCCGCGCTACATCCGCCTGCACGAGCGGGATAACGTAGTGATCGTGGTCAACGATCAGGGCGTACCGGCTGGCACCGAATTTGCGGACGGCCTGGTGACCGTGGACTTCGTGCCACAGAGCCACAAGGTCACCCTGGAAGACATTCCCGAGGGCGGCCAGGTGATTCGTTACGGCCAGATCATTGGCTACGCCTTGCAGCCGATTCCCCGCGGCAGCTGGGTCAAGGAAGATCAACTGCGCATGCCGACCGCGCCACCGCTGGACAGCTTGCCGCTGTCCACCGACGTGCCAGTCGCGCAAGCACCGCTGGAAGGCTTCACCTTCGAGGGTTATCGCAATGCTGACGGCACCGTCGGCACGCGCAACATTCTCGGCATCACCACTACCGTGCAATGTGTGACAGGGGTGCTCGATCATGCGGTCAAGCGCATCAAGGCCGAGTTGCTGCCCAAGTACCCGCACGTCGATGACGTAGTAGCCCTGACCCACAGCTATGGCTGTGGCGTGGCGATCACCGCGACCGACGCGTACATCCCGATTCGCACGGTGCGCAACTTGGCGCGCAACCCGAACCTGGGCGGCGAGGCGCTGGTGATCAGCCTGGGCTGCGAGAAATTGCAGGCCGGGCAGGTGATGCACGAGAACGACAGTTCAGTGGACTTGAGCGAGCCATGGCTGTACCGCTTGCAGGACTCCAGCCACGGCTTCACCGAGATGATCGAGCAGATCATGGCGCTGGCCGAAACCCGTTTGAAGAAGCTCGATCAGCGTCGCCGGGAAACCGTGCCGGCGTCCGAGCTGATTCTCGGCATGCAGTGTGGCGGCAGTGATGCGTTCTCGGGCATCACCGCTAACCCGGCGCTGGGTTACGCCTCGGATCTGTTGCTGCGTGCGGGTGCGACGGTGATGTTCTCCGAAGTCACCGAAGTGCGCGACGCGATCTACCTGCTGACGTCCCGCGCGCAGAACAAGGAAGTCGCTCAGGAACTGGTGCGGGAAATGGACTGGTACGACCGTTACCTGGCCAAGGGCGAAGCGGACCGCAGCGCCAACACCACACCGGGCAACAAGAAGGGCGGGCTGTCGAACATTGTCGAGAAGTCCCTGGGCTCGATCGTCAAGTCCGGCAGCAGCGCGATCAACGGCGTGCTTGGCCCTGGCGAGCGTTTCAAGCGCAAAGGCCTGATCTTCTGCGCGACCCCGGCCAGCGACTTTGTCTGCGGGACGCTGCAACTGGCGGCGGGGATGAACCTGCATGTGTTCACCACCGGTCGCGGCACGCCTTACGGGCTGGCCATGGCGCCGGTGGTGAAGGTGTCGACCCGGACTGAATTGGCGCAGCGCTGGCCGGACCTGATCGACATCGACGCCGGGCGCATTGCCACCGGCCGCGCTTCCATTGAAGATCTCGGCTGGGAGTTGTTCCACTACTATCTGGACGTGGCCAGCGGCAAGAAGCAGACCTGGGCGGAGCAGCACAAGCTGCATAACGACATCACCCTGTTCAACCCGGCGCCGATTACGTAAGACCGCGTCGGCTGCATCGCTGGCAAGCCAGCTCCTACAGAATATGTGTTCGGCGCGATCCTGTAGGAGCTGGCTTGCCAGCGATAGCGGTCTACCAGACGCCGGAGTCTCCAGTGGCTTATCATTAGCCCCCTAACGACGCCCACCCCAAGGTCCTCTCCGGCATGCTGGTAATTTTCCTCGAAACCCTGAACATCACCGCGCCGGTATTCGCCATGCTGTTTCTGGGTGTGCTGCTCAAGCGCATCGACTGGATCAACGACAACTTCATCCACACGGCGTCGGCCCTGGTGTTCAACGTCACCATGCCGGCGCTGCTGTTTCTGGGCATCCTGCATGCCGACCTGCACGCGGCGTTGCAGCCGGCGCTGCTGATCTATTTCTCCCTCGCGACCCTGGTGGGCTTTGCCATCGCCTGGGGCTGGGCGATCTGGAAGTGTCCGCGGGAAGATCGGGGGATCTACACCCAGGGCGCCTTTCGCGGTAACAACGGGGTGATCGGCCTGGCGCTGGCGGCCAGCATGTACGGCGACTACGGGATTTCCCTCGGGGCGATCCTCGCGGCGCTGGTGATCCTGTTTTACAACACGCTCTCGACCATCGTTCTGGCGGTGTACAGCCCGGTGATCAAGTCCGATCCGTGGAGCATCTGCAAAAGCGTGTTCAGTAATCCGTTGATCATCAGCGTGATGGCGGCGGCGCCCTTCGCCTATTTCAAGATCGGCTTGCCGGGGTGGCTGGAGACCTCCGGCCAGTATCTGGCGCAAACCACCTTGCCACTGGCGCTGATCTGCATCGGCGGCACCTTGTCCATGGCGGCGCTGCGTAAAAGCGGCAACATGGCGCTGAGTTCAAGCCTGGTGAAGATGATCGGCTTGCCGATACTGGCGACGCTGGGCGCGTGGTTGTGGGGTTTTCGCGGCGCGGAATTGGGGATTCTGTTTCTGTACTTCGGCAGCCCGACCGCCGCTGCCAGTTTTGTGATGGCGCGGGCGGCCGAGGGCAATCATGAACTGGCGGCGGCGATTATCGTGATCACCACGCTGATGGCGGCGGTCACCACCAATGTGGGGATCTTCTTTTTGCAGTGGGGTGGGTGGATTTAGCGCCCTAGTTCATCTGCGAGGGTTTTGCACACCGGTTCGATCACCGGAGGTGCCTGGGTCGGATAGTGCGTGGGCATGACCTGCACCGGGGTTGTCACGACGAAGCCATCGGCAAAGGTCGTTTCGACAAAGGTCGCTTTCCAGCCAATTTCCGGTGTTTCGATCTGCATGTCGGCGTTGAGCGGGTCCGTGAGCTTTACGTCTTCGGGCACATATTGGATGCCGCAGGGGTGACGAAAGTCCCGGGCGACCGGATTTATCGCGGTCCACTGAACCACTCGCACCGGTGCTTCGGAAAAGTGCAGCCCCACCTTTTGTGTTGAAACATGCGGGTTGGCGCGCATGGAAATGACCGGCAAAGGCTTGTCCTGTTGCCAGCGATTGATGACCGGTATCAGCGAGTTCTCGACGAACCGGTTGATGCCGTAGTGGCTCGCATTGGGAGCGACTCGCAAGGCTTTCGGGCCTGGTAGCTGATCGAAGAAAAACTGTGAATTGTCTGGCAGGAAGAAATCGTCGCTGCTGGCGTTGACGATGTATTTCGGGATTGCCAGGCGATCGGCATAGCGGGTCTGCAGGTAGCTGAGCGGATCTTCGATTTTCATCAATCGGGCGAAATTTTCAGTCTTGATCTGTTGGGTGATGCCCTCGTGATGGTAGTCAAAGAACGCCAGTGGCCAGTTCTTGCCGTAGCTTTGATAGGTGTGTTCAAGCACTTTATCCATGCCCAGCACATCGATGACAAATGGCACGATGGCTGTGATCCGGTCATCGGCGATGGCTGTCAGCCAGGTAGTCCAGCCACGTTTTGATGCGCCGCTAGCGATGAAACGCTCTATCCCCCAAGGCTGCAGTTCCCTTTGCGCGAGGTCCATGGCCTTGACCATCGACACCACCATCGGCAGGCGCACCGACATGTACGGGCGCTGGTGGGGGTCTTCGAGAAAGAGTTTCCAGCTGTGGGCGACGCTGGCATCTTCCGTGCGCGCTATGCCGTCATCGGCATAGGTCAGGTACTGGTTCGGGACGTTGCTGACGGAAATGACAATAGTGCGTGTTCTACGCGCCACTTCAAGGGCCATGGCTTCGGTAAAGTCCGTCGGTTCGTCGGCGTTGTCTGGCCCGGCGTTGGGGGTTCCGTTGTTGGCCACCAGCAGCGACTGGCCGTGCAGGGCATTGTCCGGGATGTAGATGTCCACAGTGTGTTTCCACTGGATGGGGCTTACCAGTCCTTGTGGCGACCATTGCTGGGAGGATAGGTCGAAACTGCGCTTCTCCACACCGGGAAATGGCGTGTTGCCTTTGACGGAGTAAACCAGTGGGTTGGCGTCTTCGGCTTTCTTGTAGCAGGCAAGTACTTCGCTGAAGTCCTGGTTGCTGGTGTCGAAACACGCTTGGGTTGAGGCATGTATCGAACTGCTGACGAGCAGGCTGGATAACATCAATTTTGACAATACGAACCTGGCGTTCAATCCCATGGGAACCTTCCTTGTGATGCGGGGAAAGGTTCTGATCCTGAGTACAGCGAAGCTGCACCGACTGTTCCCCGTCGGTTTTTTTGTCGGCGCAGTGTGTCGAAAAGAGGCGTGCGGGAACAGGTTTGGCAGGGGGGCTTTTATTGTCGAAATATGTGGTTGAACCGTTCAACCACAAGCGTTGCCGAGTGAGGTGATCACTCCGGCTTCTGGTAGCTGTCGATCACTTCCTGCGCCGCGCGAAACGCATCAATCGCCGCCGGCACGCCGGCATACACCGCGCAATGCAGCAACGCCTCGCGAATTTCTTCCACGGTGCAGCCGTTGTTCAAGGCCCCACGCACGTGACCTTTCAATTCCTGCGGGCACTTGAGCGCGGTCAGGGCGGCGAGGGTGATCAGGCTACGGGTTTTCAGCGGCAGGCCTTCGCGATTCCACACGCCGCCCCAGGCGTGTTCATTGACAAAGTCCTGCAGCGGCTGGGTGAACTCGGTGGCATTGCCCAGTGCGCGGTCGACGAAGGCGTCGCCCATTACTTGGCGACGAACTTCAACGCCGGTTTTTTTGTTCTCGGTCATGGGACTTCCTTCTTATGGTGTTGGCGATGCCAGGCGCGTAGCGACGTGAACAGCAAAAACGCCACCAGCGCCGGCAGGACGAAAAACAGCATCAGGTGTTCCAGCTTGCCGGCCAGTGGCATGCCGGTGGTGAACGACACCACGTGCAGCCCATACGCCAGGTACAGACCCAGAAACAGCAGGCCTTCGGCGCGGGTCACCCGGTAGCCGGAATAGAACACCGGCAGGCACAGCGCCGCGACGCCGAGCATCACCGGCAGGTCGAAATCTAGGGCATTGGGCGACACAGACAGCGGCGATGGCGCCACCAGCGCGGTAAAGCCGAGCACACCCAGGAGGTTGAACAGGTTGCTGCCAATCACGTTGCCCACGGCGATATCGCGTTCGCCGCGCATTGCCGCAATCAACGAAGTGGCCAGCTCAGGCAGTGAGGTGCTGACGGCCACGATGGTCAGGCCGATGATCCGCTCCGACAACCCGAGATCGGTGGCGACCGCAACCGCGGCGCCCAGCAGCAAGTGCCCGGCGTACACCAGCATCGCCAGCCCGGCGACGATCATCAGCAGGCTGCTCAGCCATGGCGCTTGCGCATGATGGTCATGGCTCGATACCGGGCGTGCCGAGTGTCTCGACTGGCGCAGCAGCAACCCCAGGTAAATCGCCAGTGCCGTCAGCAGCATCACGCCGTCGACACGGGTCAGTTCTTCATTCCAGGCGAGTACGAACACCAGCAGGCTGGCACCGATCATCAGTGGAATATCCAGGCGCACCAATTGCCGGGAAACACGCAAAGGAATGATCAGGGCGGACAGCCCGAGGGTGACGAGGATGTTGAAGATGCTGCTGCCGATCACGCTGCCGACGGCGATGTCGGCATTGTGCGCCAGGGTCGCCTGCAGGCTGACCGCCATTTGTGGTGCGCTGCTGCCGAGGGCGACGATGGTCAGGCCGATGATCAGCGGGCGTATGTGCAACCGCGCGGCAATGCGTACGGCGGCGCGCACCATCAATTCGGCGCCGACAATCAGCAGGAACAATCCGCTGAGCAATTCGATCACGCTGATCAGGGGTAAGTCGGCTAGTCCGAAAATGGTCGGGGCTCCATCGGTCAGTCGTCGAGGGCTTGCACGCGAACCCGCGCGGTGCCGCTGCGTAGCATGCCCAGGCGCTCGGCGGCTTCCTGGGACAGGTCGATCAGGCGGCCACGGGTGTGCGGTCCGCGATCATTGATGCGTACCACGCAGGACTTGTCGTTATTCAGATTGGTGACCTTCACCCGCGTACCGAAGGGTAGCTGGCGATGGGCGGCGGTCATGGAATTCTTGTTGAAACGCTCGCCGCTGGCGGTGCGTTTGCCTTGGTGTTTGGAGCCGTAGTACGACGCCATGCCGGTTTTGTCGTAGCCGTGCGGGTCGACGGTGTCGGTGCTGGCGCAGCCGGCCAGGAGCGAGAGGAGGGCGCAGGCGCCAAGCAGACGTTTCATTCGAAGGCTCGCAAAATAGTTGTGGCGAGGGAGCTTGCTCCCGCTCGACCGCGAAGCGGTCGCAAAATCAGACAACACATTTTCTGAAAAAATGCGGTGACCTATTTGGGTCTGCTTCGCAGACCAGCGGGACGGTGCGGCGATCCGACAAGCTCCCTCGCCACAGGGAATAGAGCCAGTATTTAGAGCTGGCTCCATTCTCATCAGCCTTCGAGCTTGCTTTTCAGCAGTTCGTTGACCTGTTGCGGGTTGGCCTTGCCTTTGGAAGCTTTCATGGCCTGGCCGACGAAGAAGCCGAACATCTTGCCGCGCTTGGCTTCGTCTGCCGCGCGGTATTGTTCGACCTGCTCGGCGTTGGCCGCGAGCATTTCGTCCAGCACCGCCGAGATCGCGCCAGTGTCGGTCACTTGCTTGAGGCCGCGTTTGTCGATGATCTCGTCTGCGCTGCCTTCGCCGTTCGCCATCGCTTCAAACACCACCTTGGCGATTTTGCCGGAGATGGTGTTGTCCTTGATGCGCAGCAGCATGCCGCCCAGAAGCTCGGCGGAAACCGGCGAATCTTCGATGTCCAGGCCTTGCTTGTTGAGCAGGCTGCCCAACTCGACCATCACCCAGTTCGCTGCCAGCTTGGCGTCGCCGCCGATGCTTGCGACTTTCTCGAAGTAATCGGCTTGCTCGCGGCTGGTGGCCAGGACGCTGGCGTCGTAGACCGACAGACCGAACTGCTCCTGGAAACGCTCGCGCTTCTGCGGCGGCAATTCCGGCAGGGTGGCGCGCACGTCGTCGAGGAAGGTGTTTTCGATCACGACTGGCAGCAGGTCCGGATCAGGGAAGTAACGGTAGTCGTTGGCTTCCTCTTTGCTGCGCATCGGACGGGTTTCGTCCTTGTTCGGATCGTACAGTCGGGTCTGCTGAATCACCTTGCCACCGTCTTCGATCAGCTCGATTTGACGCTGGATTTCGCTGTTGATCGCTTTTTCGATGAAGCGGAACGAGTTGACGTTCTTGATCTCGCAGCGAGTACCGAACTCGACCTGGCCTTTCGGACGGATCGATACGTTGCAGTCGCAACGCAGCGAGCCTTCGGCCATGTTGCCGTCACAGATGCCCAGGTAACGCACCAGCGCGTGGATCGCCTTGACGTAAGCCACGGCTTCCTTGGCGCTGCGCATGTCCGGTTCGGAAACGATTTCCAGCAACGGCGTACCGGCACGGTTCAGGTCGATGCCGCTGGCGCCGCTGAATTCTTCGTGCAGGCTTTTGCCGGCGTCTTCTTCAAGGTGCGCGCGGGTGATGCCGACACGTTTGACCGTGCCGTCTTCCAGGGCGATGTCCAGGTGGCCCTTGCCGACGATCGGCAATTCCATCTGGCTGATCTGGTAGCCCTTGGGCAGGTCCGGGTAGAAGTAGTTTTTACGGGCGAACACGTTGTGCTGGCCGATCTCGGCGTCAATCGCCAGACCGAACATCACCGCCATGCGCACCGCTTCCTGGTTCAGCACCGGCAGTACGCCGGGCATGCCCAGGTCGATCAGGCTGGCCTGGGTGTTCGGCTCGGAGCCGAACTGGGTGGAACTACCGGAAAAGATTTTCGACCGGGTAGTGAGCTGAGTGTGAATCTCCAGCCCGATCACGACTTCCCATTGCATGTGTGTCTCCTCAGAAGCCGGTTGGGGTGCGGGTGTGCCAGTCAGTGTTGAGCTGATACTGGTGGGCAACGTTCAACAGGCGACCTTCCTGGAAATACGGCGCGAGCAATTGCACGCCAACCGGCAGACCGTCGACAAAACCGGCCGGCATCGACAGGCCCGGCAGGCCGGCGAGGTTGGCGGTGATGGTGTAGACGTCTTCCAGGTACGCAGCTACCGGGTCGCTGTTCTTGGCGCCGAGCTTCCAGGCCGGGTTCGGCGTGGTTGGGCCGAGGATGATGTCGACCTCATTGAAGGCCGCCATGAAGTCGTTCTTGATCAAGCGACGGATCTTCTGCGCCTTGAGGTAGTAGGCATCGTAGTAACCGGCGGACAGCGCGTAGGCACCGACCATGATCCGGCGCTGCACTTCCGCGCCGAAGCCTTCGCCACGGGAGCGCTTGTACAGGTCTTCCAGGTTTTTCGGGTCTTCGCAGCGATAGCCGAAGCGCACGCCGTCGAAACGCGACAGGTTGGAAGAGGCTTCCGCCGGGGCGATGACGTAGTAGGCAGGAATCGCGTGCTGCATGTTCGACAGGCTGATTTCCTTGATCACGGCGCCGAGCTTTTCCAGCTCCTTGATGCTGTTGTGGATCAGTTCGGCAATGCGCGGGTCGAGACCGGCGCTGAAGTATTCCTTCGGCACACCGATGCGCAGGCCTTGCAGCGAGCCATTGAGGCTGGCGCTGTAGTCCGGCACGGGTTCATCGATGCTGGTGGAGTCGTTCGGATCGAAGCCGGCCATACCTTGCAACAAAATCGCGCAGTCTTCGGCGGTGCGTGCCATCGGGCCGCCCTGGTCGAGGCTGGACGCGTAGGCAATCATGCCCCAGCGCGAAACACGACCGTACGTCGGTTTCAGGCCGGTGAGGTTGGTCAAGGCAGCGGGCTGACGAATGGAGCCGCCAGTATCGGTGCCGGTCGCCGCAGGCAGCAGGCGAGCGGCAACCGCCGCAGCGGAGCCGCCGGACGAACCGCCCGGCACGTGTTCCAGGTTCCACGGGTTTTTCACCGCGCCGTAGTAGCTCGACTCGTTGGCCGAACCCATGGCGAATTCGTCCATGTTGGTCTTGCCCAGGGTCACGGCCCCGGCAGCGGCCAGCTTGGCGACGACAGTGGCGTCGTACGGTGCCTTGAAGTTGTCGAGCATCTTCGAGCCGCAACTGGTGCGAATGCCCTGGGTGCAGAACAGGTCCTTGTGGGCGATCGGCGCGCCGAGCAGGGCGCCGCTCTCACCATTGGCCCGGCGGGCGTCGGCGGCTTTCGCCTGCGTCAGTGCCAGGTCTTCGGTGAGGCTGATGAAACTGTTGAGCTGTGGATCGAGCTGGGCGATGCGCGCCAGCAGGACTTTGGTCAGCTCTTCGGAGGAAAACTTTTTATCGGCGAGTCCGCGGGCGATCTCGGCCAGAGTCAATTGATGCATTGCAGGCTCTTTCCCTTTAGTCGATGACTTTCGGAACCAGGTACAGGCCGTTTTCGACCGCTGGTGCGATGGACTGGTAGGCCTCGCGGTTATTGGTCTCGGTCACGACGTCCGCGCGCAGGCGCTGGCTGGCTTCCAGCGGGTGGGCCAGCGGTTCGATACCGTCGGTATTGACCGCCTGCATTTCGTCGACCAGCCCGAGAATGCTGTTGAGGGCCGAAGTGATGTGTGGAAGATCGGCATCATTGAGGCCCAGACAGGCCAGATGAGCGATTTTTTCCACGTCGGAGCGTTCAAGCGCCATTGGGATTCTCCAGTGGAAAACAAAACGGACGGCGTCCGTGTGTTAGATTGTCGGAACACTACCGCACTTCTACGGTCATAAGGCCGCGATTGTGGGGCTTGGTGCACAGAAAAGCGGCCAATTTAACATATTGGCGCCTTGCCCAAAATCCCTGTCGTTGTTAGAGTTTGCCGCACTTTTTTACCCACGCGTTGCCTAGGGTCCCTTTCCCATGTTCAAGAAACTGCGTGGCATGTTTTCCAGCGATCTTTCCATTGACCTGGGCACTGCCAACACCCTTATTTACGTGCGCGAGCGCGGTATCGTCCTGAATGAGCCCTCCGTTGTGGCCATTCGGACACACGGTAACCAGAAAAGTGTCGTTGCTGTCGGCACCGAAGCCAAGCGCATGCTCGGCCGTACTCCGGGCAACATTGCTGCCATTCGTCCGATGAAGGACGGCGTGATCGCCGACTTCAGCGTTTGCGAAAAAATGCTGCAGTACTTTATCAACAAGGTTCACGAAAACAGCTTTCTGCAGCCTAGCCCGCGCGTGTTGATCTGCGTTCCATGCAAATCCACCCAGGTTGAGCGTCGCGCCATCCGCGAATCGGCCCTCGGTGCCGGTGCCCGTGAAGTGTTCCTGATCGAAGAGCCAATGGCCGCTGCGATCGGTGCCGGCCTGCCGGTTGAAGAAGCCCGCGGCTCGATGGTCGTGGATATCGGTGGCGGTACCACCGAAATCGCGCTGATCTCCCTGAACGGTGTGGTTTACGCCGAATCCGTACGCGTTGGCGGCGACCGCTTCGACGAAGCGATCATCACCTACGTGCGTCGCAACTACGGCAGCCTGATCGGTGAATCCACCGCCGAGCGTATCAAGCAGGAAATCGGCACGGCCTACCCGGGCGGCGAAGTTCGCGAAGTCGACGTTCGTGGCCGTAACCTGGCCGAAGGCGTTCCACGCGCATTCACCCTGAACTCCAATGAAGTGCTGGAAGCTCTGCAAGAGTCCCTGGCAACCATCGTTCAGGCCGTGAAAAGCGCCCTGGAGCAATCGCCTCCGGAACTGGCTTCCGACATCGCCGAGCGCGGTCTGGTGCTGACCGGTGGTGGCGCCTTGCTGCGTGACCTGGACAAGTTGCTGGCCCAGGAAACCGGTCTGCCGGTGATCGTTGCCGAAGACCCGCTGACCTGCGTTGCTCGCGGCGGTGGCCGTGCATTGGAAATGATGGATAAACACACCATGGACCTGCTTTCCAGCGAATAAGTCGCCGGATCGCTTCTATGCTGTTGAGCGCGCAGGCGGCACTTTGCAGTGCTGCCTGTTCGCGTTTATCTTCTGTCAGTCTGCATCCAGGCCGGATTGCTGCCGTATGAATAAACAGAACATTTGCCTGGGAGGAGCGGCTTATTAAACCGCTTTTCACCAAGGGCCCTTCACTGGGCGTGCGCCTGTTGGTGCTGGTCGTGCTATCGGTCGCGCTGATGGTGGTCGATGCCCGTTTCAGTCTGCTCAAGCCTGCACGCAGCCAGATGTCGCTGGTGCTGATGGATGCCTACTGGATCACCGATCTGCCCGGACGACTCTGGGAAGGCGTTGCCAGTCAGTTTGGCAGCCGGACCGAACTCGTCGCTGAAAACGAAAAACTCAAGACCGAGAACCTGCTGTTGCAGGGGCGCATGCAGAAGCTTGCCGCCCTGACCGAGCAGAACGTTCGGCTGCGCGAGTTGCTCAACTCTTCGGCACTGGTCAACGAGAAGGTCGAAGTGGCCGAGTTGATCGGCATGGACCCCAACCCCTTCACCCATCGCATCATCATCAACAAAGGTGAGCGCGACGGTGTGGTCCTCGGTCAGCCGGTACTCGATGCCCGCGGCCTGATGGGCCAGGTGGTCGAGTTGATGCCCTACACCTCCCGCGTCCTGCTGCTCACCGACACCACCCACAGCATTCCGGTGCAGGTAAACCGTAACGGATTGCGGGCGATTGCCAGCGGCACCGGCAACCCGGAGCGCCTCGAGTTGCGTCATGTGGCCGATACCGCCGACATCAAGGAAGGCGACTTGCTGGTCAGCTCTGGTCTCGGCCAACGTTTCCCGGCCGGTTATCCGGTGGCGACGGTCAAGGAAGTGATTCACGATTCCGGCCAGCCGTTTGCCATTGTCCGCGCCATTCCGACCGCCGCCTTGAACCGCAGCCGTTACCTGCTGCTGGTGTTCAGCGACACCCGTACCCCGGAAGAGCGCGCCAACGCTGCCGCCCAGGCCCAGGAAAGCCTGGATGCACAGGGCGGTGGCCCGATGATTCCGGCGACAGTTCCGAAGCTGGTCAACCCCGCAGTTCCCGCGGCACCGGTCGTCGCACCGGCAGTTCCTGCCACGGCGGCTCCGGCGGCGACCGCACCCGCCAAGCCAGCCACCACGCCAGCCAAGCCTGCGGCCACGCATCCTGCGGCGGCTAAACCGCCGGCGGCGCAACCCGCTGCCGCGAAGCCTGCCGCCAAACCGCCAGTCTCCGCGCCGGCCACTCCAGTGGGGAGAGAATAATGGGCGGTGTAAAAGCATCCCGAAACGGCTGGATAGTCTGGCTGACGTTCGCCGTCGGTCTACTCCTCAGCGTGTCGCCTTTGCCGCAATTCATGGAAATCCTGCGTCCGCTGTGGCTGGCCTTGTTGCTGGCATTCTGGGCGTTGAACCTGCCGCAGACCGTGGGGATGGTGACGGCGTTCTGCCTGGGGCTGGCTGAAGACGTGCTCTACGGTACCTTGCTGGGTCAGAATGCCTTGATCCTGACCCTCATCACCTATTTGGTACTGGCGCTGCAGCAGCGTCTGCGGATGTTCCCGATGTGGCAGCAGAGCCTGGTGATCCTGGTGATCTTCGGCCTCGCCCAGCTTGTACAACTCTGGCTCAGTGCCTTGACTGGCAATCGTCAGCCGACGCTGGCGCTGGTGCTGCCGGCACTGGTCAGTGCATTGCTCTGGCCCTGGATCAGTTTCGGTTTGCGCGGATTGCGTCGACGCTACAAAATCAATTAATTCGCTCAAGCATTAGACAGGGAGAGGTCTTGATGAAACGGTTGTACCTCGCCTCTGGCTCGCCACGCCGGCGTGAATTGCTCACGCAGATCGGCGTTCCGTTCTCCGCCGTCAGTGCGGACATCGATGAAACTCCTATAGATCAAGAATCCCCGTCGGCCTATGTCGAGCGTCTGGCACGCGGCAAGGCCGAGGCCGGGCGCGGCAGCGTCGTGTCTGACGAACCGTTCTGCGTGCTCGGCGCCGATACCGCCGTGGTGCTTGATGGAAAAATTCTCGGCAAACCGGTTGATCAAGCGGATGCCTGCGCCATGCTGATGATGTTGTCAGGGTGTGAGCATGAAGTCCTGACCGCGATTGCGCTGCTGGACGGCGAACGCTGCGAGTCCCGGGTTGTCACCAGTCGCGTGCGTTTTCGTGATATCAGTCGTGAAGAAGCCGCAGCCTACTGGGCCAGTGGCGAACCAAGGGACAAGGCGGGCGGTTATGGCATTCAAGGACTGGGTGCGGTGTTTGTCGCCGGGCTCAATGGAAGTTATTCAGCGGTGGTCGGACTGCCGCTTTGCGAAACCGCGGAACTGCTCGGCCATTTCGGCATACCCTGTTGGCAAACCCGGAACGCACACTAAGCAACGTTCTGAACAGATGCGGCCATTATCGTGAACATGCCTGAACGAGACCCTGCCATGAGTGAAGAGATCCTGATCAACATCACGCCGATGGAGTCGCGCGTGGCGGTGGTCGAAAACGGTGTCCTGCAAGAGGTCCACGTCGAGCGTACGCAAAAGCGCGGGATCGTCGGCAACATCTATAAAGGCAAAGTCGTGCGGGTATTGCCGGGGATGCAGGCGGCATTCGTCGATATCGGCCTGGATCGCGCGGCGTTCATTCACGCGTCGGAAATCTCCCTGCGCGAAGGCCCGGCGGTCGAGAGCATCAGCGCACTGGTGCACGAAGGCCAGAGCCTGGTGGTGCAAGTGACCAAGGACCCGATCGGTTCCAAAGGCGCACGCCTGACCACCCAGCTGTCGATCCCTTCACGCTACCTGGTGTACATGCCGCGTACGGCCCATGTCGGGATTTCCCTGAAGATCGAAGACGAAGCCGAACGCGAACGTCTCAAGCAAGTGGTCACCGATTGCGTGGCCAAGGAAGGTATCAAGGAGGCCGGCGGTTTCATCCTGCGTACGGCAGCCGAAGGCGCTGGCGCCGATGAAATCCTCATGGACATCCGCTACCTGCGAAGGCTCTGGGATCAGATCAGCGCCCAGATCAAAACCATCAGCGCGCCCAGCGTGATCTACGAAGATCTCGGTCTGGCGCTGCGCACCCTGCGTGACCTGGTGAGCCCGAAAATCGAGAAGATCCGCATCGACTCCCGGGAAACCTTCCAGAAGACCACGCAATTCGTCGCCGAATTGATGCCGGAGATTGCCGACCGTCTGGAGCATTACCCGGGCGAGCGGCCGATTTTCGACCTGTATGGCGTCGAAGACGAAATCCAGAAGGCCCTCGAACGCAAGGTCCCGCTCAAGTCTGGCGGATATCTGGTGGTCGACCCGGCGGAAGCCATGAGCACCATCGACGTCAATACCGGGGCGTTCGTCGGCCATCGCAACCTCGAGGAAACCATCTTCAAGACCAACCTCGAAGCCGCGACGGCCATCGCCCGCCAATTGCGCCTGCGCAACCTCGGCGGAATCATCATCATCGACTTCATCGACATGGAAGACGAAGAGCACCAGCGCCAGGTGCTGCGCACGCTCGAGAAGCAGCTGGAACGCGATCACGCCAAGACCAACATCATCGGTATCACCGAGTTGGGCCTGGTGCAGATGACCCGCAAGCGCACCCGCGAAAGCCTTGAACAAGTCTTGTGCGAGCCGTGCAACGCCTGTCAGGGGCGCGGCAAGCTCAAGACGCCGGAAACCGTGTGTTACGAAATCTTTCGCGAAATCCTGCGTGAGGCTCGCGCCTATCAGGCAGAGGGCTATCGTGTATTGGCCAACCAGAAAGTTGTCGACCGCCTGCTCGACGAGGAGTCGGGCAACGTCGCCGAGCTGGAAGGGTTTATCGGGCGCACCATCCGTTTCCAGGTCGAAACCATGTATTCCCAGGAACAATACGACGTGGTGCTGCTCTGAAGCGTTTCGTTTTGATTATTCGAGAATGGCTGGCCTCAGCTTTTTGCAAAACTTTTGCCATGGGGGCCATCTGACATGGACCGTCTGACACGCATTTTGGCCGCACTGACCCGCTGGGGTCTGGGCCTGTGCGCGTTGGTTTTGGTATTGATGGCACTCTACGTCAGCCTTGGCCGGGAACTGACACCACTGGTCGCCGAGTACCGTGCCGATATCGAAACCAAAGCCATCGATGCCTTGGGCATGCCGCTGCAAATCGGCGAACTGGAAGGCAACTGGAGTGGATTCGCCCCCGTATTGATGGCGCACGACGTGACCGTCGGCGAGGGCGCCAATGCCCTGCACCTGGATCAGGTGCGCGCGGTGCCGGACCTTTGGGCCAGCCTGCTGGCGCGTCAGGTACGCATCGCTCATCTGGAACTCAGCGGCCTGAAGATCAGCCTCAAGGAGGGCGACGACGGTCAATGGGCGCTGGAAGGTTTGCCGGTGCAACAGGATCAGCCGACCGATCCGGAACAATTGCTCAATCGCATGCAGATGATCCAGCAATTGTCTGTACTCGACAGCCAGGTGACCTTGCAGCCCTTTGCACATTCGCCGCTGACCTTGACCTACGTCGGCCTGAATCTGAAAACCGGTGCGTCGCGGCAGCGTCTCGACGCCCGCCTGACCCTGCCCGACGGCCAGCCTGTAGCCATGAGCCTGCGTACCCGCATTCGAGCCAGCCAATGGCAGGATGGTGAAGCCGAGTTCTACCTGAGCCTGCCGCAAAGCGACTGGTCGAAGTGGCTGCCCGAGCGCGTCAGCCAGCAATGGAATTTCTCCGAGATCAAGGCCGGCGGCGAGCTGTGGCTGACCTGGGGCAAAGGCCTCTTGCAAAGTGCCGCAGTGCGCTTGAATGCACCACAACTCAAGGGCGCCTACGCCGAGCGCAAGCCGATCCAGATCAACAACCTGGCGCTCAATGGATACTTCGAGCGCAGTGCCGAAGGCATGCAGGTGACCCTGGATTCCCTGGCAATGAACCTGGGCGACGTCCGCTGGGAAACGCATTTGCAGCTCAAGCAAAGCGCCGCCACCGACAAGACCGAAGAACTCTGGCATCTACAGGCCGACCGCGTCGACCTGACCCCGCTCACGCCGCTGCTTAATGCCCTGGCGCCGTTTCCGCAAGGCTTTGCCACCGTTGTCGAGCGGCTCAAGGTGAAGGGCGGACTGCGCAATGTATTGATCGACGTGCGACCCAATGCCACCGACGACAGCAAGTTCAGCTTTGCCGCCAACCTCGACCAGGTGGGTTTCGATGCCTATCACGGTGCGCCGGCGGCGCGAAATGTCAGTGGCAGCATCAGCGGTGACCTGGGGCACGGCGAACTGCGTATGGACAGCAAGGATTTCATGCTGCACCTGGACCCGATTTTCGCCAAGCCATGGCAGTACATTCAGGCCAACGCGCGGCTGACCTGGAAACTCGATAAAGAAGGCTTCACCCTGATTGCGCCCTATCTGAAGGTGCTGGGCGAGGAGGGCAAGATTGCCGGCGACTTCCTGATTCGCCTGCATTTCGATCACACCCAGGAAGACTACATGGACCTGCGGGTGGGCATGGTGGACGGCGACGGTCGCTACACCGCCAAGTACTTGCCGACGGTCCTCAGCCCGGCGCTGGACGAATGGCTGCGCACGGCGATTCTCAAGGGCGCGGTGGACCAGGGCTTCTTCCAGTATCAAGGGTCGCTCAACCACGGTGCCGCAGACGTCGATCGCAGCATCAGCCTGTACTTCAAGGTTCACGATGCCGAACTGGCCTTCCAGCCGGGCTGGCCCCATGTCAGCAAGGTCAGCGGAGATGTGTTTGTCGAAGACAGCGGCGTGCGGATTCTGGCCAGCAAAGGCCAGTTGCTCGACACCCAGGTCAGCGATGTTTACGTCAACATTCCCCATGTGCCTGCGGGGCAGAACGTTCATTTGTTCCTCGATGGCGGATTTGCCGGCGGTTTGGGCGATGGCCTGAAAATCCTTCAGGAAGCGCCGATCGGCACCGGGGCGACCTTTGCCGGGTGGGAAGGCGAGGGTGATCTGAGCGGCAAGTTGAAGCTGGATATTCCGCTGGCAAAAGGCGAGGAACCGAAGATCCTCGTCGATTTCAAGACCGCCAGGGCACGCTTGAAACTGGCCGAGCCGGTGCTGGAGCTGACCCAGCTCAAAGGTGACTTCCGTTTTGACAGCGCCAAAGGCCTGAGCGGGCAGAACATCAGCGCCCGGGCATTCGACAAGCCGGTCACCGCACAGATTTTTGCCGATGGCAGCCCGGGTAAGCTCAATACCCGGGTGACCGCGTCGGGCCAGGTCGAGGTCAAGAAACTGACCGACTGGCTGAAGGTGACCCAGCCTCTGCCGGTGAGTGGCGTGATCCCTTATCAACTGCAACTGACCCTCAATGGCGCCGACAGCCAATTGCTGGTCAACTCCAACCTCAAGGGCGTGGCGGTCGATTTGCCTGCGCCCTTCGGCATGGCCGCCGATGCCGGGCGCGACACGACGTTTCGTATGACGTTGCAAGGCGACGAGCGGCGCTATTGGGTCAACTACGGGGATCTGGCGAGTTTCACGTTTGCGGCCCCGGCCAGCAATTTCGCCGACGGTCGCGGGGACTTGTTCCTCGGCGGCGGCGAGGCCGTGTTGCCGGGCACCAAAGGTCTGCGGGTACGGGGCGTGTTGTCGGAACTGGACGTAGGCCCGTGGAAGGATCTGGTGGATAAATACGCCGGGCAGGACCCCGGCGGCAGCGCCAAGCAATTGCTCAGCGGTGCGGATTTCAAGGTGGGCAAGCTCAGCGGTATCGGCACCACGCTTGATCAGGCGTCGATCCAGCTGGCGCGCAAACCCTCCGCCTGGGCGCTGCAACTCGACAGCGAGCAGATCAAGGGCAGCGCCAACCTGCCCGATTCGAAGGCCACGCCAGTCGCGATCAATCTGCAAACCGTGCGCCTGCCGGCACCGGACCCGACCGTACTGGCCGATGAGAACTCGCCGGATCCGCTGGCGTCGGTGGACCCGACGAAAATCCCCGCGATGGACATCACGATCAATCAGTTATTCCAGGGCCAGGATCTGGTCGGTACCTGGTCGCTGAAGGTTCGCCCCACGGCCAGGGGCATTGTGTTCAACTCGCTGGATCTGGGGCTCAAGGGCATGCTGCTGGTGGGCAGTGGTGGCTGGGAAGGCGTACCCGGCGCCAGCAACAGCTGGTACAAGGGCCGCATCAGCGGCAAGAACCTCGCCGATGTGCTCAAGGGCTGGGGGTTTGCGCCGAGCGTCACCAGCCGGGACTTTTATATGGATGTCGATGGCCGCTGGCCCGGCTCGCCGGCCTGGGTGGCGACCAAGCGTTTCTCCGGCTCGCTCGATGCGACACTCAATCAGGGGCAGTTCGTCGAAGTCGAAGGCAGTGCCCAGGCACTGCGGGTATTTGGTTTGCTCAACTTCAACTCCATCGGCCGGCGTCTGCGCCTGGACTTCTCCGACCTGTTCGGCAAAGGCCTGAGTTATGACCGGGTCAAAGGGCTGCTGGTCGGGACGAATGGTGTGTATGTCACCCGTCAACCGATCCAGCTGACGGGGCCATCGAGCACCATCGAACTCGATGGCACGCTGAACATGGTGGCCGATCAGATCGATGCGAAACTGATGGTGACCTTGCCGGTGACCAATAACCTGCCGATTGCCGCGCTGATCGTCGGTGCACCGGCGGTCGGCGGGGCGTTGTTCCTGATCGACAAGCTGATCGGTGACCGGGTCTCCCGTTTCGCCAGTGTGAAGTACACCGTCAAAGGACCGTGGAAAGAACCGAAAATCACCTTCGACAAGGCTTTTTGAAAAACCATCCTTCGGGCCTATGGAGTAGCATGGCCATTGCGGCTCGCCCCCCTGTAGGAGCGAGCTTGCTCCGGGCGGCGTTCCGACGATGAGTTTGAATGCGACGCGTTTTTTCAGACAGCCTGCGTCATCGTTCACGTCCATCGTCGGAACGCCGCCCGGAGCAAGCTCGCTCCTACAAGGTCTGTGTTGATTTCAATAAGGAAAAGGCCATGTCTGTAGCGGTGATTCAAATGGTCAGCCAGAGCGATGTGCTGGCCAATCTGGCCCAGGCCCGTCGATTGCTCGAACAAGCGGCTGTCGGCGGCGCGAAACTCGCGGTATTGCCGGAAAATTTCGCCGCCATGGGCCGGCGCGATGTTGCCGACATCGGGCGCGCCGAAGCCCTGGGCGAAGGCCCGATCCTGCCCTGGTTGAAACAGACCGCACGCGACCTCAAGTTATGGATAGTGGCCGGCACGTTGCCGTTGCCGCCGGTGGATCAGCCGACGGCGAAGGCGCATGCCTGTTCGTTGCTGGTCGATGACCAGGGCGAAACGGTGGCGCGCTACGACAAACTGCACCTGTTCGATGTGGATGTGGCGGACAATCGTGGCCGTTACCGTGAATCCGATGACTATGCTTATGGCAGTGGAGTGGTCGTGGCGGACACACCGGTCGGTCGGGTCGGCCTGACGGTTTGCTATGACCTGCGCTTTCCCGAGCTGTACAGCGAACTGCGCGCTGCCGGCGCGGAACTGATTACCGCTCCCTCGGCCTTCACGGCGGTGACCGGCGCGGCGCATTGGGATGTGCTGATTCGTGCGCGGGCCATCGAGACCCAATGTTATGTGCTCGCGGCTGCCCAGGGCGGCACGCATCCGGGGCCGCGGGAAACCTTCGGACATGCCGCCATCGTCGACCCGTGGGGGCGTGTGCTGGCACAACAGGATCAAGGCGAGGCCGTGCTGCTGGCCGAACGCGACAGCAGCGAACAGGCGTCCATCCGGGCGCGGATGCCGGTGTCCAGTCACCGGCGCTTTTTCTCGCAGGGCGCCCAGCGACCTGCATCAGAAACACGAATTTAAGGCGTAAAGCATATGAGCGAGTTGTTGTCCTCAGTCAGTGAACACCTGCTGGCGCCCGGTGGCGTCACGATCGAGAGCCTGCAAGGCGTGCTCGGCGATCTGGCCGGGCCGGGCATCGATGCCGCCGACCTGTATTTCCAGGGGCAGATCTCCGAGTCCTGGGCGCTGGAAGACGGCATCGTCAAGGAAGGCAGCTTCAACCTTGACCAGGGTGTCGGCGTGCGGGCGCAATCGGGTGAGAAAACCGGTTTTGCCTACAGCAATGCCATCACCCTTGAAGCCCTGGGTGCGGCGGCGCGTGCCGCCCGTTCGATTTCCCGGGCTGGGCAACACGGTACGGTGCAGGCATTCACCAGCCAGGATGTCGCGCAGTTGTATGCGCCGGACAACCCCCTGGAAGTGCTGACCCGTGCCGAAAAGGTTGATTTGCTCAAGCGCGTCGACGCCGCGACCCGTGCACTTGACCCGCGCATCCAGCAGGTCACCGTGAGCATGGCCGGTGTCTGGGAGCGGATTCTGGTGGCGTCCACCGACGGCGGCCTGGCGGCGGATGTACGTCCGCTGGTGCGTTTCAACGTCAGCGTGATCGTCGAGCAGAACGGTCGCCGCGAGCGCGGCGGTCATGGCGGTGGCGGCCGGACCGATTACCGCTATTTCCTCGGCGAAGACCGCGCCATGGGCTATGCCCGTGAAGCGTTGCGCCAGGCGCTGGTCAACCTTGAAGCCATTCCGGCTCCTGCCGGTACCTTGCCGGTGGTACTCGGCTCCGGCTGGTCGGGCGTGCTGCTGCACGAAGCCGTCGGTCATGGTCTGGAAGGCGACTTCAACCGCAAGGGCAGTTCGGCTTATAGCGGGCGCATGGGCGAGATGGTTGCCTCCAAGCTGTGCACCATCGTCGATGACGGCACCCTGGCCGGTCGTCGCGGTTCGTTGAGCGTCGATGACGAAGGCACGCCGACCGAGTGCACCACGCTGATCGAAAACGGCGTACTCAAGGGCTACATGCAGGACAAGCTCAACGCCCGTCTGATGGGTGTGGCACGCACCGGCAACGGTCGTCGCGAGTCTTACGCGCACCTGCCGATGCCGCGCATGACCAACACCTACATGCTCGCCGGCGAAAGTGATCCGCAAGAAATCATCGCCTCGGTGAAACGCGGCATCTATTGCGCCAACCTCGGCGGCGGTCAGGTGGACATCACCAGTGGCAAGTTCGTGTTCTCCACCAGCGAGGCGTACCTGATCGAAGACGGCAAGATCACCGCCCCAGTCAAGGGCGCGACCCTGATCGGCAACGGGCCGGAAGCCATGAGCAAGGTGTCGATGGTCGGTAATGATCTGTCGCTGGACAGCGGCGTGGGCACATGTGGCAAGGATGGGCAGTCGGTGCCGGTGGGTGTCGGCCAGCCAACGCTGAAGATTGATGCGATCACCGTGGGTGGCACGGGGTCGTAAGGAGATACACCGCCTTTGTAGGAGCTGCCGCAGGCTGCGATCTTTGCTTTTTAAAGATCAAAAGATCGCAGCCTTCGGCAGCTCCTACAAGGGCTGCGATGACTTAACGCAGTCCGCGTTGAGTCTCGTCCAGCTCACGGATGTACTTGAAGATTTTACGGCTGGAAGCAGGAGGCTTGTTTTGCGCAACCTCGTGCTGGGCCTGACGGATCAGGGAGCGCAGTTGCTGGCGATCCGCGTCGGGGTATTCGACGACGAATTTTTCCAGTACGGCGTCGTCACCGGCAATCAGACGATCACGCCAGCGTTCCAGGTTATGGAAGCGTTCGTTGTATTGACGGGTGGAGGCATCGAGTTGATCGAGCAGAACCAGAATCGCGTCAGTGTCCTGATCGCGCATCAGTTTGCCGATGAACTGAAGGTGCCGTTTACGCGCGATGTTCGCGGTGTGTTTGGGCGCATCGGCCAGGGCCCGGCGCAATCCGTCGGTCAATGGCAGTTTGTTGAGCAAGTCAGGCTTGAGCGTTGTAAGGCGCTCGCCGAGGTCAACCAGAGCATGCAGCTCGCGTTTGACCTGGGATTTGCTTTTTTCTCCCGTATCGAGGGAGTCGTCGTAAGAATCAACCATGGTGGCAGTCCGCAAAGAAACGCCGCCATGATAACCAGTCGGGGGCCGCTTGTCCGGCCCGGTCGCTCGATGACCGTTACCGAAAGCAGAATTTGAGTGGAGAACAGCATGAGTGCAGTTGAAAGCGTCGGCCCACAAGCATTGCCGGCACTGCAGGAACAGGTCGAGCAGATCATCGCTGAAGCCAGGCGCCAGGGTGCCAGCGCCTGTGAAGTGGCCGTCTCCCTGGAGCAGGGCCTTTCGACTTCGGTGCGCCAGCGTGAAGTCGAAACGGTCGAATTCAACCGCGATCAGGGTTTTGGCATCACCCTGTATGTAGGCCAGCGCAAGGGCTCGGCCAGCACGTCGGCCAGCGGTCCGGAAGCGATTCGCGAAACGGTGGCCGCCGCTCTGGCTATCGCCAAGCACACCTCGGAAGACGAAGCCTCGGGCCTGGCAGATGCCGCGTTGATGGCGCGGGATCTTCAGGATTTCGACCTGTTTCACCAGTGGGACATCACGCCGGAGCAAGCCATCGAGCAGGCCCTGACCTGTGAAGCCGCGGCGTTTGCCGCCGACAGCCGGATCAAGAACGCCGACGGTACCACCCTCAGCACCCATCAGGGCTGCCGCGTTTATGGCAACAGTCACGGGTTTATCGGTGGTTATGCATCGACTCGCCACAGCCTCAGCTGCGTAATGATTGCCGAAGCGGACGGCCAGATGCAGCGTGATTACTGGTACGACGTGAACCGTCAGGGCAACTTGCTGGCCGATCCGGTGAGCATCGGCCAGCGTGCCGCGCAACGGGCGGCGAGCCGTCTGGGCGCGCGTCCGGTGCCGACCTGCGAGGTGCCTGTGCTGTTTTCCGCAGAGTTGGCGGGCGGCCTGTTCGGCAGTTTCATGTCGGCGATTTCCGGCGGCAGCCTGTATCGCAAGTCGTCGTTCCTTGAAGGCACGCTGGGGCAGAAGCTGTTTCCAGAGTGGCTGACCATCGACGAGCGCCCACACTTGATGCGTGCCATGGGCAGCGCGGCGTTCGATGGAGATGGTCTGGCAACCTACGCCAAACCGTTCGTCGAAAAAGGCGAGCTGGTGTCGTACATCCTCGGCACCTACTCCGGCCGCAAGCTCGGCATGCCGAGCACCGCCAATGCCGGCGGCGTGCACAACCTGTTCGTCACCCATGGCGATGAAGACCAGGCGGCCTTGCTGCGGCGCATGGGGCGCGGTTTGCTGGTGACTGAATTGATGGGGCAGGGCCTCAACATGGTGACCGGCGATTACTCCCGTGGTGCAGCGGGTTTCTGGGTCGAGAACGGCGAAATCCAGTTCGCGGTCCAGGAAGTGACCATCGCCGGCAACATGCGCGACATGTTCAAGCAGATCGTGGCCGTGGGTAATGATCTTGAGTTGCGTAGCAATATTCGTACAGGCTCGGTGCTGATCGAGCGGATGACGGTGGCGGGTAGCTAACGCCTCCGGCTGTACAAAAAAGGCGCGCTACCCAATGGGTGGTGCGCCTTTTTTATTGAGCTTACTCAATCCCTGTAGAAGCCCGGCTTGCCGGCGATGGCGATTTCAAAGCCGCCATCGCCGGCAAGCCGGGCTCCTACAGAAGATATTGCGCGCCGTACTGCCATTGTACTGTTTCTCATTATCATCTAATAATAAATCTCATTACCGAATAGGCCCGGATCATGAGTTCTGTCTTGCACGAGCTGCCTTACCTCGAAAGCTGGCGCTGGATGAGTCGCCAGATCCGTTGCGCGATGAATCCCGACGAGCCTCGCCTGATCGACCACTATCTGGCCGAAGGCAGGTATCTGGCGGCCTGCACGGCAACCTCACCCTGGACCGTCGCCGAAACTTCCTTCCGTTTATTGCTCGACACCGCCGCCGATGTCGCGCTGCCGTGGCATTGGCGCACGCACTGTCTCGACCAGGCCTGGCGCCCGCTGCGCGAACTGGAGCGCCTCTCTTTGTGCAAATGCCGCCTCAAGCGCTGGCAGAGCTACACCTGGCAACTCGCGACCTGTGAGTTGCAGCCCTCGATTCCTCTTACTGAACTGGTGCAAGGATCTACAGATGACCAAGACACGCATTGAGCGCGACAGCATGGGCGAGCTTCAGGTCCCGGAAGACGCCCTCTACGGCGCACAGACTCAACGTGCGGTGGATAACTTCCCGATCAGCGGCAAGCCGATGCCCGTGCAGTTCATTCGCGCGCTGATCCTGGCCAAGACCGCGGCAGCCCGCGCCAACATCGAGCTCAAGCAGATCGGCGAAGCCCAGGGCAAGGCCATTGTCGACGCGGCCCAAGGCCTGCTCGAAGGTGATTTCATGCAGCACTTTCCGGTGGATATCTTCCAGACCGGTTCGGGCACCAGTTCCAACATGAACGCCAACGAAGTGATCGCCACGCTGGCCAGCCGCTTGCTCGGCGAGGCGGTGAACCCCAACGATCACGTCAACTGCGGCCAAAGCAGCAACGACATTATTCCGACCACCATCCACGTCAGTGCGGCGCTGGCATTGTATGAGCAATTGTTGCCGGCGCTGACGCACCTGGTGCAGGTCATCGAGCGCAAGGCCGGGCAGGTTCATCACCACGTCAAGACCGGGCGTACGCACCTGATGGACGCGATGCCGGTGCGCATGAGTCAGGTGCTCAACGGTTGGGCGCAACAGCTCAAGGCCAACATCAGTCATCTGCAAGACTTGCTACCAAGCCTGCAATCCCTGGCACAGGGCGGCACGGCGGTGGGTACGGGCGTCAACGCCCACCCCGAGTTCGCGGCGCGCTTCAGCCAGCAGCTGAGCACATTGACCCGGGTTCAGTTCCAGCCGGGCAAGGACCTGTTCGCGCTCATTGGCTCTCAGGACACCGCCGTCGCGGTTTCCGGGCAACTGAAGGCGACTGCCGTGTCGCTGATGAAAATCGCCAACGACCTGCGCTGGATGAACTCCGGTCCGCTGGCCGGCCTTGGCGAGATCGAACTGGAAGCCTTGCAAGCGGGCTCTTCGATCATGCCGGGCAAGGTCAACCCGGTCATTCCGGAGGCCACCGCAATGGTCGCGGCTCAGGTCATCGGCAACGACAGCGTGATCACCATCGCCGGTCAGTCGGGCAACTTCGAACTGAACGTGATGCTGCCGATCATCGCCCAGAACCTGCTCAGCAGTATCGAGTTGCTGGCCAATTCCAGCCGCCTGCTGGCGGACAAGGCGATTGCCAGCTTCAAGGTCAATGAGGGCCGGATCAAGGAAGCGCTGTCGCGCAACCCGATACTGGTCACCGCGCTCAACCCGATCATCGGTTACCAGAAAGCTGCCGAGATTGCCAAGAAGGCCTATCAGCAAGGTCGGCCGGTGATTGACGTCGCGCTGGAACACACCGACCTGTCGCGCGGCCAGCTGGAGGAATTGCTCAACCCGGAAAAACTCACCGCGGGCGGCGTGTAAGCCCCGCTGCCGCTTTGGAGGCGCACCATGGAGCACTGGAAACGCACGATCGACAGAGCCAATCGCTTTTTCATGCAGGGTGAACTGGTCGATGCCCGGGAGGCGTATCTGCAGGCATTGGCCCTGGCCCAGGTGCTGTTCGAGCGCTGGGCGGATGCCGGCGAAGCGGTGGCAGCTTGCGTGATTTCCCATCACAACCTGGCAGACCTGCACTTGCGCCTGAACCAGCCGGAGGAGAGCGCCGAATATTTGTGCGCCATCCACCAACGGCTGTTGCAGACCATGCAGGACTCGCGGCTACCACAAACATTGCGTGAAGCCGCGTTGCGCCAGAGCAGCAAGACCTACGTCGAGCTGCTGAATTTCATCAGTGAACACGGCGAATATCCGCGTACCCATCGACTGCTGCACATCGATGCCGCTTCGTCCGCGCCTCATCATCATGGAGTCCATTGAACATGGCTTTTAGCTTGCCTGCCTTGCCCTACGCCTACGACGCCCTGGAACCGCACATCGATGCGCAGACCATGGAGATCCACTACACCAAACATCACCAGACCTACATCAACAATCTCAACGCGGCCGTCGAGGGCACCGAGTATGCCGAGTGGCCCGTGGAGAAGCTGGTATCTGCCGTTCAGCAACTGCCGGAAAAACTGCGCGCGGCGGTGATCAATCAGGGAGGCGGCCACGCCAACCATTCGTTGTTCTGGGAGGTCATGACACCCGGCGGTGGAGGGAAACCCGAAGGCGCGTTGGCCAAGGCTATTGACGAGCAATTGGGCGGACTCGACAGTTTCAAGGAAGCCTTCACCAAGGCTGCGTTGACCCGCTTCGGCAGTGGCTGGGCCTGGCTCAGCGTGACGGCGCAAAAGACCCTGGTGGTGGAAAGCAGCGGTAACCAGGACAGCCCGTTAATGAGCGGCAATACGCCGATTCTGGGCCTCGACGTCTGGGAGCATGCCTATTACCTGCGCTATCAGAACCGCCGTCCTGAGTACATCAGCGCGTTTTACAACGTGATTAATTGGCCGCAAGTCGCTGCGCGCTATCAGGCCGCACTGGTTTAAGTCTTCTATAAAAAAAACCTGGGCTGGGCTATGGGCACTGAAACACTGGCGATTGGAAATGGACGGATGTTTCGTTACGCGTTTGGATCGCTGTTACTGCTGGCGGGCATGAGCCTATTGGTTGCCCATGGATTGGCATGGCTCGACCTTGAGCCGAGGTTGCTGCGCGCACTGCAGGGCGGTGCGATCTGCGCCCTGGGTACCGCGTTGGGCGCGGTACCGGTGTTGGTGATTCGGCGCATGCCGCAGGTGCTCAGCGACACTTTGCTTGGTTTTGGCGCTGGCGTGATGCTCGCGGCGACGGCATTTTCGTTGATCGTTCCGGGCATCTCTGCCGCTGAAGGGCTTGGACTGTCGCCTTGGGCATCCAGTGGGCTGATCAGCTTCGGCATTATGCTCGGCGCGTTCGGGTTGTTCCTGGTGGACCGGAAGGTCTCCGGTGCCAGCCCGGACATGCTGATCGGCACCCTGGAGCGCCCGGTCATTGCTCCGCGCATCTGGCTGTTCGTGTTTGCCATCGTCGCCCACAACATCCCGGAAGGCATGGCGGTCGGTGTTTCTGCCGGTGGCGGCATGCCTGAAGCCGACAGCCTGGCCATGGGCATTGCCTTGCAGGATGTGCCGGAAGGGTTGGTTATCGCCTTGGTACTGGCCGGGGCAGGGATGTCCCGGGTCAAGGCGTTCCTGATCGGTGCCGCATCAGGGTTGGTCGAACCGGTGTTCGCGCTGTTGTGCGCTTGGCTGGTGAGCCTGGCCGAGCTGCTGCTGCCTTTGGGGTTGGCGCTGGCGGCAGGGGCGATGTTGCTGGTGGTGACCCACGAAGTCATTCCCGAATCGCGCCGCAACGGTCATGACAAGCTTGCCAGCCTCGGGCTGCTGATGGGGTTCTGTTTGATGATGGTGATGGATACGGCGCTGGCCTGAAAAGATCGCGGCCTGCGGCGCAAACCACTGTAGGAGCTGCCGCAGGCTGCGATCTTTTGATCTTTATTCGCCTTCGTCGAAGAAATTGTTGATCAACGCCACCAGCGCATCCAGGGCTTCCTGTTCCTGCTCGCCTTCTGTGCTCAAGTGGATCGTGGTGCCTTTGCCGGCGGCCAGCATCATCATCGCCATGATGCTTTTGCCATCGACCATGGACGCTGGTGTGCGACCCGCCCTGATCTGGCACGGGAACTGACCCGCTACCCCAACGAATTTTGCAGAAGCACGGGCGTGCAGGCCCAGTTTATTGATGATTTCGATTTCCAGAGCAGGCATCGCGATGTGAATCCTTTAGCTGAGGTCGCGGTGGCGAACCTGGACGTTCTTCAGGGTTTTTTGCAGCACCTGCCCCAGACGCTCGGTCAGGTAGACGGAGCGGTGATGTCCGCCAGTGCAGCCAATGGCAATGGTGACGTAGGCGCGGTTGCTGGCGGCAAAACGAGGCAGCCACTTTAGCAGGTATGTGGAAATGTCCTGGAACATCTCTTCGACATCCGGCTGTGCCGCCAGGTATTCGGCAACCGGTTGATCGAGCCCGGACTGTTCGCGCAATTCCGGTTTCCAGTAAGGGTTGGGCAGGCAACGCACATCGAACACCAGGTCGGCGTCCACCGGCATGCCACGCTTGAATCCGAAGGATTCCACCAGGAACGCAGTACCGGGTTCTGGCTGGTTCAACAGGCGCAGCTTGATGGTGTCGCGCAGCTGATACAGGTTCAGGCTGGTGGTGTTGATCTTGAGATCGGCGAGGTCGGCAATCGGCCCGAGCAGGACGCTCTCGACGTTGATGGCCTCGGCCAGCGAGCGGTTGGCGTTGGTCAGGGGGTGACGTCGGCGGGTTTCCGAGAAACGCTTGAGCAGGGTTTCTTCGTCGGCGTCCAGGTACAGGACATCGCACTGAATGTGGCGGCTGCGGACTTCTTCGAGCAGCTCGGGGAAGCGTGACAGGTGGCTGGGCAGGTTGCGGGCGTCAATGGAAACAGCCACCAGCGGCTGCATCATCTCGGTATGAATCAACGCTCGTTCGGCCAGTTCCGGCAGCAGGCCGGCAGGCAGATTGTCGATGCAGTAGTAGCCGTTGTCCTCAAGAACATTGAGGGCGGTGCTTTTACCCGAGCCGGAACGGCCACTGACGATGATCAAGCGCATGATTACTGACCGTTTTGCTCGTCCAGGACAACCTGATACAGGGCTTCGTTGCTTGCGGCATGACGCAGTTTTTCGCGAACGTCCTTGCGGTCGAGCATGCTGGCGATCTGTCGCAGCAGCTCAAGGTGCGCATCGGTAGCGGCTTCCGGGACCAGCAGTACGAACAGCAGGTCAACCGGCGCGCCGTCGATGGCGTCGAAATCGATTGGGGCGTCCAGGTGCATCAAGGCACTGATGGGCGATACACAACCCTTGAGACGGCAGTGTGGAATCGCGATGCCGTTGCCAAAACCGGTGGAGCCGAGTTTTTCACGGGCAATCAGCGCCTCGAAGACATCTTGCATCTCCAGAGCCGGCACTTCGCGGGCGATCAGATTGGCAATTTGTTCGAGGGCTTTCTTTTTACTGCCGCCCGGCACGTTCACGAGGGAACGGCCGGGGGTCAGGATACTTTCAAGTCGGATCATGGGTTGGGAGTGTTAACGACCGGTTGCGCCCTGAAGGAGGCTCTGGGTCTTTTCCTTATGCTTTTTGAGTTGTTTATCCAGCTTGTCGGTGAGTGCATCGATCGCAGCGTACATATCGGTATGTTCCGCATTGGCGACCACTTCATTCCCGGGAATATGCAGCGTGGCTTCGATTTTCTGCTTCAGCTTCTCGACGGTCATCGTGACCTGCACGTTAGTGATCTTGTCGAAATGTCGCTCCAATCGTTCGAGTTTTTCGCCGATGTAGGTGCGAAGAGGTTCGGTCACTTCCAGTTGGTGTCCACTGATGTTGACTTGCATACAGCTTCTCCTTCGTTGCCAGTGCATAAAGCGGTAGATCAGATGATCTACCACTGGAACGCTGTGGCGTGGCTCTACATCAACCGCTTGCGTTCGCTCGAAGGCGCGATCCCGAGGGATTCGCGGTACTTGGCGACGGTGCGGCGAGCCACCTGAATGCCTTGTGCCTCCAGTAAACCAGCGATCTTGCTGTCACTCAACGGCTTTTTCTGATTTTCCGCGGCAACCAGTTTTTTGATGATCGCCCGGATCGCCGTGGACGAGCATTCGCCGCCTTCGGAGGTGCTTACGTGACTGGAGAAAAAGTATTTCAGTTCATAAATGCCCCGGGGGGTGTGCATGAACTTCTGGGTGGTCACCCGTGAAATCGTCGACTCATGCATGCCGACCGCTTCGGCGATGTCATGCAGGACCAGCGGCTTCATGGCTTCGTCGCCATATTCGAGGAACCCGCGCTGATGCTCCACGATCTGGGTGGCAACCTTCATCAGGGTTTCATTGCGGCTCTGCAGGCTCTTGATGAACCAGCGGGCTTCTTGCAACTGATTGCGCATGAACGTGTTGTCGGCGCTGGTATCGGCGCGGCGAACAAAACCGGCGTACTGGGCGTTGACCCGCAGCCGTGGCACCGACTCCTGATTCAACTCCACCAGCCAGCGCTCGTTGTCCTTTCGTACGATAACGTCAGGAACGACGTACTCGGCTTCCGTGGACTCGATCTGCGAGCCCGGGCGCGGGTTGAGGCTCTGGACCAGCTCTATGACCTGGCGCAGCTCATCTTCCTTGAGCTTCATGCGGCGCATCAACTGGCTGTAGTCGCGGCTGCCGAGCAGGTCGATGTAATCGGTCACAAGGCGCTTGGCTTCGGCCAGCCAAGGGGTCTTGGCTGGCAACTGGCGCAATTGCAGCAGCAGGCATTCGCCCAGGTTACGTGCGCCGATGCCGGCCGGCTCGAATTGCTGGATGCGGTGCAGGACGGCTTCGATTTCGTCCAGTTCGATGTCCAGTTCCGGATCGAAGGCTTCGAGGATTTCCTCGAGAGTTTCGTCCAGATAGCCCTGATTGTTGATGCAGTCGATCAGGGTCACGGCGATCAGGCGATCGGTGTCGGACATCGGAGCCAGGTTCAGTTGCCACAGCAAGTGGCTTTGCAGGCTTTCACCGGCCGAGGTGCGGGTGGTGAAGTCCCACTCGTCATCGTCATTGCTGGGCAGGCTGCTGGCGCTGGTCTGGTAAACGTCTTCCCACGCGGTGTCGACGGGGAGTTCATTGGGGATGCGCTCGTTCCAGTCACCCTCTTCGAGGTTATCAACCGTCGGGGCGCTTTCCTGGTAGGAGGGTTCCTGGATATCGGTGTTGGGCTTTTGTTCGGCGTTGTCGGCCAAGGGGTCGGAATTGTCGAAGTCGTCGCCTTCTTCCTGGCGTTCGAGCATCGGATTGGACTCCAGGGCCTCCTGGATTTCCTGTTGCAGGTCCAGGGTCGACAATTGGAGCAGGCGGATGGCCTGTTGCAGCTGAGGTGTCATCGTCAGCTGCTGGCCCATTCTCAAGACTAGCGATGGTTTCATGGCAGGGGCTTAACACCTTATTCGCCGGCGCACATGCGCCATCCACTACAGGGCGCCGGGGCGCCAAACATAAGCAAATTATATGCCTGAAACTGAAGGATTTGCCTAGAGCGCTGTAACAATAAAAAACTATAAATTTGTGTTGCGGTGCTGCCCTTGTTGGGAGCCGAACATGCAGGTTTGCATGAGGCGCCGATGAATCGCGAGACGGGTGCCCGGGCAGCTGCCTGGGCACACCTCAGCGTTTACAGGCGGAACTCATGGCCCAGGTACACTTCCTTCACCAGATTGTTGGCCAGGATGGTCTCTGCGTCACCTTCGGCGATCAGTTGGCCGTCGTTGACGATATAGGCGGTTTCACAGATATCCAGGGTTTCACGAACGTTGTGGTCCGTGATCAGCACGCCAATGCCTTTGGCCTTGAGGTGGTAAATGATCTGTTTGATGTCGCCGACCGAGATCGGGTCCACGCCGGCGAACGGTTCATCGAGGAGGATGAACTTCGGGTTGGTGGCCAGGGCGCGGGCGATTTCCACGCGGCGGCGCTCACCACCGGACAGGCTCATGCCGAGGTTGTCGCGGATGTGGCTGATGTGGAATTCCTGCAGCAGGCTTTCCAGCTCCTTGCGACGACCGGCCTTGTCGAGCTCCTTGCGGGTCTCGAGGATGGCCATGATGTTGTCGGCCACCGACAGTTTGCGGAAGATCGATGCTTCCTGCGGCAAATAGCCGATACCGGCTTTTGCACGGCCGTGCATCGGCTGGTGGCTGACGTCCAGGTCATCGATCAGGACGCGGCCCTGGTCGGCTTGCACCAGGCCGACGATCATGTAGAAGCAGGTGGTCTTGCCGGCGCCGTTCGGGCCAAGCAGGCCGACGATCTGACCGCTGTCGATGGACAGGCTGACATCACGCACGACCTGGCGGCTCTTGTAGCTCTTGGCCAGATGCTGAGCTTTCAGAGTTGCCATTACTGGGCCTTTTTCTCGTCGGTTTTCTTCTTCGGCTGGATCACCATGTCGATGCGCGGACGCGACTCGGTGACCTTGCTGCCGGTGGCGCGCCCGGCGCTGGCCAGCTTCTTCTCGGTGTCGTAAACGATTTTCTCGCCTTGGGTGACGTTGTTGTCCTTGTCGACAACCTTGGCCTTGTCGATCAGCACGACGCGATTTTGCGTGGCGTGATACTGGATGGTCACGCCCCAGCCCTGAACAGGCTTGGTATCGCCAGCCGTCTGCAATTGCTCGAAGTACGCCAGGTTGCCCACCGAGGTCACTACGTCAATGTCGCCAGTCGGGGTGCGGGTGATGGTAACTGTGTTGCCTGTCACCTTCATCGAGCCTTGGGTGATGATCACGTCACCCTTATAGGTAGCAATACCTTGTTTGTCGTCCAGTTGGGCATCGTCGGCCTGAATGCGGATAGGCTGCTGTTGGTCTTCCGGCAGAGCCCAGGCGCTCACGCTTCCCAGTGCTGCGCCCAGACTGAGCAAAATCGGGAGGGTTTTAACGAGCCTCATACTGTCCTCTTACGTTCGATAGCAGGTGTATCCTGCTTTCTTTCAAATACGCTTTCATTCCCTTGCCAGTCGAAACACCGCCAGCGCCGTCGATTCTAACGTCTTGCTCGGTCTGCGCATATTGCTGCTGCGGGAACACGGTCATGCGGGTGCTGGTGATCAGGGTCTTGCGGTTTTTCTCGTCGAAGCGCGTGATGCGCACATCATCGATCAGCTCGACCTGCGTGCCGTCAGGGTTGACCTCGCCGCGCAGGCTCTGGACGTGCCACGGGAACTCAGTGCCGCGGAACACGTTCAGGTCGGGGTTGGTCAGCAGTGTCACCTCGGTCGCCTTCAGGTGCTCGACCTTGTCGGACACCAGATCATATTGCAGCTTGCCGTCCGGCAGGTACTGCACGCTGTGGGCGTTGATAGCGTAATAGTCGATCGCGCTTTCATCGACCGGCGTTACCGGCTTGTCGAGGAAGCGTTCCGGGCTGATGTTCCAGTAGCCAACCGCGGCGAATATCGCCGCGATGCAACTGTACAGCAGGGTGTTGCGAAACTTTTTGCTCAGCATATCGGGCTCACAGGTACGCCGCATTGGCCGCATCGAGGCGGTCCTGGGCGCGCAGGATCAATTCGCAGAACTCGCGAGCGGCACCTTCGCCGCCGCGGGCGAGGGTGATGCCGTGAGCATGTTCGCGCACGAAACTGGCGGCATTGGCTACCGCCATGCCCAGGCCTACGCGGCGAATCACCGGCAAGTCCGGCAGGTCGTCGCCGAGGTAGGCCACCTGCTCATAGCTCAAATTCAGTTGGGCCAGCAGTTCGTCGAGTACCACCAGTTTGTCTTCGCGGCCCTGATACAGGTGCGGGATGCCGAGGTTTTTGGCTCGCCGCTCGACCACCGGGGTCTTGCGGCCACTGATGATGGCAGTTTGCACTCCAGCGGCCATCAGCATCTTGATGCCCTGGCCGTCGAGCGTGTTGAACGTCTTGAATTCGCTACCGTCTTCGAGGAAGTACAGGCGTCCATCGGTCAGCACGCCGTCGACATCGAACACCGCCAGTTTGATCTGTTTGCCGCGTTGCAGCAGGTCCGCACTCATTACATTACTCCTGCACGCAGCAAGTCGTGCATGTTCAAGGCACCGACCGGGCGGTCTTCGCTGTCGACCACGACCAGCGCGTTGATTTTATGGTCTTCCATGATTTTCAGCGCTTCGGCGGCCAGCATTTCGGCGCGGGCGGTCTTGCCATGGGCCGTCATGACCTGGTCGATGACAGCGCTGTGGATGTCGATGCTGCGGTCCAGTGTGCGGCGCAAATCACCATCGGTGAAGATTCCGGCGAGCTTGCCGTCGGCCTCGAGGATGACGGTCATGCCCAGGCCCTTGCGGGTCATTTCCATCAAGGCGTCCTTGAGCAGGGTGCCGCGCCGGACCTGCGGCAGTTCCTGGCCGGCGTGCATGACATTTTCCACTTTCAGCAGCAGGCGTCGGCCCAGGGCGCCGCCGGGATGGGAAAAGGCGAAGTCTTCGGCGGTAAAGCCACGGGCTTCCAGCAGCGCGACCGCCAGGGCATCACCCATGACCAGGGCGGCGGTGGTCGACGAGGTGGGTGCCAGGTTCAACGGGCAGGCTTCGTGTTCGACGTGAACATTCAGGTTGACCTCGGCGGCCTTGGCCAGCGGCGAATCAGGGTTGCCGGTCATGCTGATCAACTGTATGCCCAGGCGCTTGATCAGTGGCAGCAGGGTGACGATTTCATTGGTGGAGCCGGAATTCGAGAGCGCCAGAATGATGTCGTCGCGGGTGATCATGCCCATGTCACCATGGCTGGCTTCCGCCGGGTGCACAAAAAATGCCGTGGTGCCGGTGCTGGCCAGGGTTGCGGCGATCTTGTTGCCGACGTGCCCCGACTTGCCCATGCCAACCACGACCACGCGGCCTTTGCTGGCCAGAATCATCTCGCAAGCGCGTACGAAATCTGCGTCGATATGGGGTAGCAAGCCTTGCACGGCTTCTACTTCGAGGCGGATGGTGCGTTGTGCTGATTGAATCAGGTCGTTGGATTGGCTCATGTCAGAAATCGTATAGCCTGATGAAAAGGCGGCGATTATAGCGGTTATGATCGAATCCCTCACGCAAGTTCGTCGCGCATTGTTATTTTCAGTTACCTGAAAGCTTCTAAATGGGGCTTTCAACCTGTCATGCAGTTGAACATGACCCGGCTTTGGCCTTGGGCGCGCAGCCTTTGCAGTGATATAGTTCGCCGCCAGTTCGGCCTGCCCGGGAGGTATGTGCTTTTGTCAGAAAGCCAGGCGTCCGAGTGAGAGGCTGCATCGCAAGGAGTTTAGATGAGTGCCGATAACGCCTACGCGGTCGAGCTGAAGGGACTGTCCTTCAAGCGCGGTGCGCGCAGCATTTTCAACAATGTCGATATCCGTATCCCGCGCGGCAAGGTCACCGGCATCATGGGGCCTTCAGGGTGTGGCAAGACCACGCTTCTGCGTCTGATGGGCGCCCAGCTGCGGCCCACCAAGGGCGAAGTCTGGGTCAACGGTCAGAACCTGCCAAAACTGTCGCGCAGCGACCTGTTCGATGCGCGCAAGCATATGGGCGTGCTGTTTCAGAGCGGCGCGCTGTTTACCGACCTCGATGTCTTCGAGAATGTCGCGTTTCCGCTGCGGGTTCACACGCAACTGCCGGAAGAAATGATCCGCGACATCGTCCTGCTCAAATTGCAGGCAGTGGGTTTGCGCGGTGCCATCGACCTGATGCCCGACGAGCTTTCCGGCGGCATGAAGCGCCGAGTTGCGCTGGCCCGGGCGATTGCGCTCGATCCACAGATCCTCATGTACGACGAACCCTTTGTTGGCCAGGATCCCATCGCCATGGGCGTTCTGGTGCGCCTGATTCGCTTGCTCAACGATGCGCTGGGCATCACCAGCATCGTGGTTTCCCACGACCTGGCCGAGACCGCGAGCATTGCCGATTACATTTATGTGGTGGGCGATGGTCAGGTGTTGGGGCAGGGGACCCCGGACGAATTGATGAACTCGGATGAACCGCGTATTCGCCAGTTCATGACTGGCGAACCCGATGGCCCGGTTCCGTACCACTTTCCAGCGACGGATTACCGCGCAGATATTCTGGGGAAGCGCTGATGCGCAGAATTTCATTGATGGAACGCGTTCGCCGCTTCGGCCAGGCCGGCATCGATGTGCTGGCGGTGTTCGGGCGTTCGGCCTTGTTCCTGTTTCATGCCTTGCTTGGTCGCGGTGGTATCGGTGGCGGCTTCGGGCTGCTGGTCAAGCAGCTGCATTCGGTGGGCGTGATGTCCCTGGTGATCATCGTGGTCTCCGGGGTGTTCATCGGCATGGTGCTGGCGCTGCAGGGCTTCAACATCCTTTCCAGCTACGGTTCGGAACAGGCTGTCGGGCAGATGGTTGCGCTGACGCTGCTGCGGGAACTGGGGCCGGTGGTGACCGCCTTGCTGTTCGCCGGGCGCGCCGGTTCGGCGTTGACCGCGGAAATCGGCAACATGAAGTCCACCGAGCAGTTGTCCAGCCTGGAAATGATCGGGGTTGACCCGCTCAAGTACATCATCGCGCCACGCTTGTGGGCCGGCTTCATTTCCCTGCCGGTGCTGGCGATGATTTTCAGCGTGGTGGGCATCTGGGGCGGCTCGTGGGTCGCTGTCGACTGGCTGGGGGTCTATGAAGGTTCCTACTGGTCGAACATGCAGAACAGCGTGACGTTCACTGAGGATGTGCTCAACGGGATCATCAAAAGCATCGTCTTTGCCTTTGTCGTGACCTGGATCGCCGTATTCCAAGGCTATGACTGCGAACCCACTTCCGAGGGGATCAGTCGTGCCACTACCAAGACCGTTGTCTATGCCTCGTTGGCAGTGCTCGGCCTGGACTTTATTCTGACCGCCTTGATGTTTGGAGATTTCTGATGCAAAACCGCACCCTGGAAATCGGTGTCGGCCTTTTCTTGCTGGCTGGCATCCTGGCTTTGCTCTTGTTGGCGTTGCGGGTCAGTGGGCTGTCCCCGACTCCGAGCACCGACACCTATAAACTTTACGCCTACTTCGACAATATCGCCGGTTTGACTGTCAGAGCAAAGGTGACCATGGCCGGTGTGACCATCGGCAAGGTCACGGCCATCGATCTGGATCGCGACAGCTTTACCGGTCGGGTGACCATGCAGCTGGAAAAACGCATCGATAATCTGCCTGCGGACTCCACTGCATCTATCCTGACCGCAGGACTGTTGGGCGAGAAGTACATCGGTATCAGCGTGGGCGGGGAAGACACCCTGCTCAAGGATGGTGGAACCATCCATGACACGCAGTCATCGCTGGTGCTCGAGGACCTGATCGGTAAATTCCTGCTCAATACCGTTAGCAAAGAAGCTAAATGAGGAACTGTTAAATGATCTCTACCTTGCGACGTGGCCTGTTGGTAATGCTCGCGGTGTTTCCGTTGGTGTCCCACGCCGTAGCGGCGCCTTCGGCGCACGATCTGGTGCAGGACACAACCAACCGTATGCTCGCGGACCTGGCGGCAAACAAAGAGAAGTACAAGCAGGATCCGCAAGACTTTTATACGGCGCTGAACACCATCGTCGGGCCGGTCGTGGATGCCGAGGGTATTTCCAAGAGCATCATGACGGTCAAGTACTCGCGCAAAGCTACGCCTGCGCAGATGAAGACCTTCGAAGAAAACTTCAAGCGGGGCTTGTTCCAGTTCTATGGCAATGCCTTGCTGGAGTACAACAACCAGGGCATCACCGTTGAACCGGCCAAAGACGAATCGGGCGACCGGACCAGCGTTGGCATGACTGTCAAAGGCAGCAGCGGCGCGATCTATCCAGTGTCCTACACGCTGGAAAAGATCAATGGCGAGTGGAAACTGCGTAACGTCATCATCAACGGCATCAATATCGGCAAGCTGTTCCGCGATCAGTTCGCCGATGCGATGCAGCGCAATGGCAACGACCTGGACAAGACCATCAATGGTTGGGCCGGGGAAGTCGCCAAGGCCAAGGAAGCCACCGACAAGAAGCCAGAGCAGTCAGCCCAATGAGTGAGTCGGCAGTCCAGATGGACGAAGCGGGTGAGCTGCGACTCAGTGGCGTGCTGGATTACCGCACCGGCCCTGGCCTGCGTGAGCAGGGCAAGGCGCTGATCAAGGCCAGCAAGGCTGCGGCGCTGGTGGTCGATTGTTCGGCGGTGACCAAGTCCAGCAGTGTCGGTTTGTCGTTGCTGCTGTGCTTCATCCGCGATGCTCAGGCGGCCGGCAAGGCGTTGAGCATCCGTGGAATGCCGGAAGACATGCGTGAAATCGCTCAGGTCAGCGAGCTGACCGAGCTGTTGGCGCATCCCTAACCCGCATCTATAAAGAAGCCCCCCGTCAGAGTCCTGCTTCGCGGGGTTCGCAGGCGCGGGGCTTTTTTGTATGATGTCCGACCCGCGCGCACAGGGCGCCGATTGAGGTTGAGCATGCAGGCCGTAGAAGTGAAGAGCTTCCTTGAAGGAAAGCTGCCCGGAACGTTGGTAGAAGTCGAGGGCGAAGGCTGCAATTTCCAGCTGAATGTGATTAGCGATGAACTGGCGGCGATGAGCCCGGTGAAGCGTCAGCAGCAGATCTATGCCCATTTGAACCCATGGATCACCGATGGCAGCATCCATGCGGTCACAATGAAATTTTTCAGCAGCGCGGCCTGGGCCGAGCGCACCTGAGCCCAAGGGCGTCGAGATTCTTATGGATAAATTGATTATTACTGGCGGTGCTCGTCTTGACGGCGAAATCCGCATCTCCGGGGCAAAGAACTCTGCCCTGCCGATCCTTGCTGCCACGCTGCTTTGCGATGGTCCGGTGACCGTTGCCAACCTGCCGCACCTGCACGACATCACCACCATGATCGAACTGTTCGGTCGCATGGGGATCGAGCCGGTGATCGACGAAAAACTCGCCGTCGAAATCGACCCGCGCACCATCAAGACCCTGGTAGCACCGTACGAACTGGTTAAAACCATGCGTGCGTCGATCCTGGTGCTGGGCCCGATGGTTGCCCGTTTCGGCGAAGCCGAAGTCGCGCTGCCTGGCGGTTGCGCCATCGGTTCGCGTCCGGTTGACCTGCACATCCGTGGCCTGGAAGCCATGGGCGCAGTCATCGACGTCGAAGGCGGCTACATCAAGGCCAAGGCGCCTGAGGGCGGCTTGCGCGGTGCGCACTTCTTCTTCGACACCGTCAGCGTGACCGGTACCGAAAACATCATGATGGCTGCCGCGCTGGCCAAGGGCCGTAGCGTCCTGGCCAACGCCGCGCGCGAACCTGAAGTGGTCGACCTGGCGAACTTCCTGAACGCCATGGGCGCCAAGGTTTCCGGCGCCGGCACCGACACCATCACCATCGATGGCGTCGAGCGTCTGCACACCACCACTTACAAAGTGATGCCGGACCGTATCGAAACCGGTACCTACCTGGTTGCCGCTGCCGTGACCGGCGGCCGCGTGAAGGTCAAGGACACGGATCCGACCATCCTCGAAGCCGTTCTGGAAAAACTCCGGGAGTCCGGTGCCGAAATCACCTGCGGCGAAGACTGGATCGAGCTGAACATGCACGGCAAGCGTCCGAAAGCCGTCAACGTGCGGACCGCTCCGTACCCGGCGTTCCCGACCGACATGCAAGCGCAGTTCATCTCCCTCAACGCCATTGCCGAAGGCACGGGTGCTGTGATCGAGACGATCTTCGAAAACCGCTTCATGCACGTCTACGAACTGCACCGCATGGGCGCCAAGATCCAGGTCGAGGGCAACACCGCGATCGTCACTGGCACCGAGAAACTCAAGGGCGCGCCAGTGATGGCCACCGACCTGCGTGCTTCGGCCAGCCTGGTCATCTCGGCCCTGGTTGCCGAGGGCGACACCCTGATCGACCGCATCTACCACATAGACCGTGGCTACGAGTGCATCGAGGAAAAACTGCAGATGCTGGGCGCCAAGATCCGTCGCGTTCCGGGCTAGTAGTGCTGCATGGGCATAAGGACATGCCCGTTGATTTGTTGAAGTCGAGCCGTTTTCGGCTCGATGTGTGTCCGGCGCCATTTGCGACCGGGCATGAGTACCTTGATAAGGACTGACGTTTCCCATGTTGACCATCGCACTGTCCAAGGGCCGCATCCTTGACGATACCTTGCCGCTTCTGGCTGAAGCGGGCATCGTGCCGACCGAGAATCCGGACAAGAGCCGCAAGCTGATCATCCCCACGACTCAGGACGATGTCCGTCTGCTGATCGTGCGTGCCACCGATGTGCCGACCTATGTCGAACATGGTGCTGCCGACCTCGGCGTCGCCGGTAAAGATGTGCTGATGGAATACGGCGGCCAGGGCCTGTACGAGCCGCTGGACCTGCAAATTGCCCAGTGCAAGCTGATGACCGCCGGTAAAGTCGGTGCCGTCGAGCCCAAGGGCCGTCTGCGTATCGCCACCAAGTTCGTCAATGTTGCCAAGCGCTACTACGCCGAACAGGGTCGTCAGGTCGATATCATCAAGCTCTACGGTTCGATGGAACTGGCGCCGCTGATCGGTCTGGCGGACAAGATCATCGACGTGGTCGACACCGGTAACACGCTACGGGCCAACGGCCTGGAGCCACAGGATTTCATCGCGGCCATCAGCTCCCGCCTGATCGTCAACAAGGCTTCGATGAAAATGCAGCACGCCCGTATCCAGGCGTTGATCGACACCCTGCGCAAGGCAGTGGAGTCTCGACACCGCGGCTGATTCACCTGCGCGACCGCAAGGCGCGCCGTCTATCCGCCTCATAGCCAGAATTCTCAGGTGCCCAAGCGGATCGAATGTTAGCTTCGGGCGCCTGAGTTTTTTGCCATTCCTATGAGGCTCTCGCTATGACCGCACTGACTGCAATTCGCCGACTCAACGCTGCTGACCCGGATTTCGCGCATCATCTGGATCATCTGCTGAGCTGGGAAAGTGTGTCTGACGACTCGGTCAATCAGCGGGTGCTGGACATCATCAAGGCCGTGCGTGAGCGCGGTGACGCGGCGCTGGTGGACTTCACCCGTCAGTTCGACGGCCTGGACGTGAAGTCCATGGCCGACCTGATCCTGCCGCGCGAGCGTCTGGAATTGGCACTGACCCGCATCTCCGTGGCCCAGCGCGAAGCTCTGGAAGTCGCCGCAGCCCGCGTGCGCAGCTACCACGAGAAGCAGAAGCAGGACTCCTGGAGTTACACCGAGGCGGACGGCACCGTACTGGGCCAGAAAGTCACGCCGCTGGATCGTGCCGGTCTGTACGTGCCGGGGGGCAAGGCGTCGTACCCGTCGTCGGTGCTTATGAACGCGATTCCGGCCAAGGTGGCCGGCGTGACCGAAGTGGTCATGGTCGTACCGACCCCGCGTGGTGAAATCAACGAGCTGGTATTGGCTGCGGCCTGCATCGCCGGTGTCGACCGCGTGTTCACCATCGGCGGCGCTCAGGCCGTTGCTGCGCTGGCTTACGGTACCGAAAGCGTGCCGAAGGTCGACAAGGTCGTCGGCCCGGGCAACATCTATGTGGCTACCGCCAAGCGCCACGTGTTTGGCCAGGTCGGCATCGACATGATCGCCGGCCCTTCGGAAATCCTCGTGGTGTGCGACGGCCAGACCGATCCGGACTGGATTGCCATGGACCTGTTCTCCCAGGCCGAGCACGACGAAGACGCCCAGGCCATTCTGGTCAGCCCCGATGCCGGGTTCCTCGACAAGGTCGCCGCCAGCATCGCCAAATTGATGCCGACCATGGAGCGTGCCGCAATCATCGAAACCTCGATCAATGGCCGTGGTGCACTGATCAAGGTTCGTGACATGGAACAGGCCATCGAAGTGGCCAACCGCATCGCGCCGGAGCACCTCGAGTTGTCCGTTGCCGACCCGCAAGCCTGGCTCCCGCAGATCCGCCACGCCGGCGCGATCTTCATGGGCCGTCACACCTCCGAAGCCCTGGGCGACTACTGCGCGGGCCCGAACCACGTGTTGCCGACCTCCGGCACTGCGCGCTTCTCTTCGCCGCTGGGCGTGTATGACTTCCAGAAACGTTCGTCGATCATCTTCTGCTCCGAGCAGGGCGCATCGGAACTGGGCAAGACCGCATCCGTGCTGGCCCGTGGCGAGTCGCTGACCGCGCACGCGCGTAGCGCCGAATATCGCATCGTTGACGACAAGCAGGGGAACTGAGCATGAGTAAATTCTGGAGCCCGTTCGTCAAGAATCTGGTGCCTTACGTGCCGGGCGAGCAGCCGAAACTGGCAAAGCTGGTGAAGCTCAACACCAATGAAAACCCGTACGGTCCATCGCCCAAGGCCTTGGCCGCGATGCAGACCGAACTGAACGACAACCTGCGTCTGTACCCGGACCCGAACAGCGACCTGCTGAAGAACGCGGTCGCCAGGTACTACGGCGTGCAAGGCAATCAGGTATTCCTCGGCAACGGTTCCGACGAAGTCCTGGCGCACATCTTCCACGGTTTGCTGCAGCACGATCAGCCGCTGCTGTTCCCGGACATCAGCTACAGCTTCTATCCGGTCTACTGCGGACTGTATGGCATCAACTTCGACGCGGTGCCGCTGGACGAGCAATTCCAGATCAACCCGGCAGACTACGCCAGGCCGAACGGCGGGATCATCTTCCCCAACCCGAACGCACCGACCGGCTGCCTGCTGGCGCTGGAAGCGGTGGAGCAGATTCTCAAGGCCAGCCCGGATTCGGTGGTCGTGGTGGACGAGGCTTACATCGATTTCGGCGGCGAGACGGCAATCACTCTGGTCAATCGTTATCCCAACCTGCTGGTGACCCAGACCCTGTCCAAGTCCCGCTCCCTGGCCGGTCTGCGGGTTGGCCTGGCGGTGGGGCATCCGGACCTGATCGAGGCGCTGGAGCGGATCAAGAACAGCTTCAACTCCTATCCGCTGGATCGCATGGCGAATGTCGGCGCCGCTGCCGCGTTCGAGGATCGCGAGTATTTCGACAAGACCTGCCGGTTGGTGATCGAGAATCGCGAGAAGGTCGTCGGGCAATTGCAGGCCAAGGGATTTGAAGTGCTGCCGTCTGCGGCGAACTTCATTTTCGCCCGTCACCCCCAGCATGATGCGGCGGGGTTGGCGGCGAAGTTGCGTGAGCAGGGCGTGATCGTCCGGCACTTCAAGCAAGAGCGGATTGCCCAGTTCCTGCGGATCTCGATCGGCACGCCAGAGCAGAACCAGGCGCTGATCGACGGCCTCGGCGACCTGTAAAACCTGTGGGAGCGAGCCTGCTCGCGATAAGGCCATAACATTCAACATCTTCGTTGACTGTTAAATCGCCATCGCGAGCAGGCTCGCTCCCACATTGGTTTTGGGGGCCGCTTACTCTTCTTCTTTCTCTTTGACCGGTGCCGGCGGCGGACGCAAACCGATTTCCGCGGTCAGCTTGAGTTCCTTGCCGTTACGCATCACCTGGATCGTGACCTTGTCGGTCGGCTTGATCCGCGCCACTTGATTCATCGAGCGACGGCCATCACCGGCCGGTTCGCCATCGATGGCAAGAATCACGTCACCCAGTTGCAGACCGGCCTTCTGTGCCGGACCATCGCGGAAAATCCCCGCCACGACAATGCCCGGACGCCCTGATAAACCGAAGGATTCGGCCAGTTCCTGGGTCAGCGGCTGCACTTCGATACCCAGCCAGCCACGAATCACCTGGCCGTGCTCGATGATCGACTTCATCACTTCCATCGCCAGTTTTACCGGGATCGCGAAGCCGATGCCCTGGGAGCCGCCGGACTTGGAGAAGATCGCCGTGTTGATGCCGGTCAGGTTGCCAATGGCGTCCACCAGTGCACCGCCCGAGTTGCCGGGGTTGATCGCGGCATCGGTCTGGATGAAGTCTTCGTAGTTGTTCAGGCCCAGTTGATTGCGCCCGGTGGCACTGATGATGCCCATGGTCACGGTCTGGCCGACGCCGAACGGGTTGCCGAT
This sequence comes from Pseudomonas laurylsulfatiphila, assembly GCF_002934665.1. Classification (GTDB taxonomy): domain Bacteria; phylum Pseudomonadota; class Gammaproteobacteria; order Pseudomonadales; family Pseudomonadaceae; genus Aquipseudomonas; species Aquipseudomonas laurylsulfatiphila. Next base: position 224,283 of record NZ_NIRS01000007.1, read on the forward strand.
GGCCAGCGCCACGTCGCCGATGCGGATGTTGTCGGAGCGCCCGACGGTGATCGACGGCAGGTTTTTCAGGTCGATTTTCAGCACCGCGAGGTCAGTCTCCGGGTCGCTGCCGATCACCCGGGCCAGGGTTTCCCGGCCGTCCTTGAGCGCCACGACGATCTGGTCGGCGCCGCTGGTCACGTGGTTGTTGGTCAGGATGTAGCCTTCCGGGCTCATGATTACGCCGGAACCGAGGCTCGATTCCATGCGTTTCTGCTTGGGCGAGTTATCGCCGAAGAAACGGCGGAACTGCGGATCTTCGAACAACGGATGGTTGGGTTTGTTGATGACTTTGGTGGTGTACAGGTTCACCACCGACGGCGCTGCGGTGGTGACCGCGTCGGCATAAGACACCGGGCCCTGTTGCATGCTGGTGGTTTGCGGCGCTTGCTGCAGATTGACGTCGAGGCTCGGGAGCCCGACCCACTGCGGGTAACGCTGGATTATCAAAAGAGCGACAAGCACGCCGGCCAACAGCGGCCAGCCGGAAAAACGCAGCGCCTTGAGCATTAAGCAGTTCCTGAGAGAGTTGCAGGCGGTATGAGACCGCTCATAATGACGCGCATTATACGAGGCCGCACGCGCCTCTGAACGGGATATTTAGGAGTCTTTTATGGCTGTCTCCCTGAGCACCCTGGTCGAAGAAGCCGACCGTTATCTCAACAGCGCCAAAATCGCCGATTACTGCCCCAATGGCTTGCAAGTCGAAGGCCGTCCGCAAGTGATGCGCATTGTCAGTGGCGTCACTGCCAGCCAGGCGTTGCTGGATGCCGCGGTAGAGGCCAATGCCGACCTGGTACTGGTGCACCACGGCTACTTCTGGAAGGGTGAAAACCCGTGCATCACCGGTATGAAACAGCGCCGTTTGAAGACCTTGCTCAAGCACGATATCAGCCTCTTGGCCTATCACCTGCCGCTGGATCTGCACCCGGACGTCGGCAACAACGTGCAGCTTGCGCGGCAGCTCGACATCACCGTCGAAGGTCCGCTGGACCCGGATAACCTGAAGATTGTCGGTCTGGTCGGTTCGCTGAACGAGCCGATGATGCCCCGGGATTTCGCCCGCCGCGTACAGGAAGTCATGGGCCGTGAGCCGCTGTTGATCGAAGGCAGCGCCATGATCCGCCGCGTCGGCTGGTGCACCGGTGGCGGCCAGGGATACATCGATCAGGCCATTTCGGCTGGCGTCGACCTGTACCTCAGTGGCGAGGCTTCCGAGCAGACCTTCCACAGTGCACGGGAAAACGACATCAGCTTCATCGCCGCCGGTCACCACGCGACCGAGCGCTACGGCGTTCAGGCGCTGGGGGATTATCTGGCGCGGCGCTTTGCGCTGGAGCACATCTTCATCGATTGTCCAAACCCGATCTGAATCCGGGACCCCCTGTAGGAGCGAGCTTGCTCGCGATGAACCTGAGAACACTGCGGGGTGTCAGGCTGCCAGCGTTATCGTTGACGACCATCGCGAGCAAGCTCGCTCCTACAGGGGGCGATGTGCCCAAACAGCGGGGCATATTCATATGCTCTTTCGATCTAGTTGGCGTCCTGATTAGAAGAGGTCGCTGTGCTAGGATCCCCGCTCGAACACGGCCCGCTGGCCGTTCATAAGAAAGCTTTCGTGAGTAGCCATGGTCGACAAACTGACGCATCTGAAACAGCTGGAGGCGGAAAGCATCCACATCATCCGCGAGGTGGCCGCCGAGTTCGACAACCCGGTGATGCTGTACTCCATCGGTAAAGACTCCGCCGTGATGCTGCATCTGGCACGCAAGGCGTTCTTCCCGGGCAAGCTGCCGTTTCCGGTGATGCATGTCGACACTCGCTGGAAATTCCAGGAGATGTACGCCTTCCGTGACAAGATGGTCGCCGAGCTGGGCCTCGACCTGATCACCCACGTCAACCCGGACGGCGTGGCGCAGAACATCAACCCGTTCACCCACGGCAGCGCCAAGCACACCGACATCATGAAGACCGAGGGTCTGAAGCAGGCACTCGACAAGCATGGTTTCGACGCAGCCTTCGGCGGCGCCCGTCGCGATGAAGAGAAATCCCGCGCCAAGGAGCGCGTGTACTCGTTCCGCGACAGCAAGCACCGCTGGGACCCGAAGAACCAGCGTCCCGAGCTGTGGAACGTGTACAACGGCAAGGTCAACAAGGGCGAGTCGATCCGCGTCTTCCCGCTGTCGAACTGGACCGAGCTGGACATCTGGCAGTACATCTACCTTGAAGGCATCCCGATCGTCCCGCTGTACTTCGCCGCCGAGCGTGAAGTCATCGAGAAGAACGGCACGCTGATCATGATCGATGACGAGCGCATCCTCGAGCACCTGAGCGATGAAGACAAAGCGCGTATCGTCAAAAAGAAAGTGCGTTTCCGTACCCTTGGTTGCTACCCGTTGACGGGCGCGGTGGAGTCCGAGGCCGAAAGCCTCACGGACATCATTCAGGAAATGCTCCTGACGCGAACTTCCGAGCGCCAGGGCCGTGTCATCGACCACGATGGCGCAGGCTCGATGGAAGACAAAAAACGTCAAGGTTATTTCTAAGGGGCTGTCATGTCGCATCAATCTGATTTGATCAGCGAGGACATCCTCGCCTACCTGGGCCAGCACGAACGTAAAGAGCTGCTGCGCTTTTTGACCTGCGGTAACGTCGACGACGGCAAGAGCACCCTGATCGGGCGCCTGCTGCACGACTCCAAGATGATCTACGAAGATCACCTGGAAGCGATCACCCGCGACTCGAAAAAAGTCGGCACCACCGGCGAAGACATCGACCTGGCGTTGCTGGTCGACGGTCTGCAAGCCGAGCGTGAACAAGGCATCACCATCGATGTCGCGTATCGCTATTTCTCCACCGCCAAGCGCAAATTCATCATCGCCGACACCCCCGGCCATGAGCAGTACACCCGCAACATGGCCACCGGTGCGTCCACCTGTGACCTGGCGATCATCCTGGTCGACGCCCGCTACGGCGTGCAGACCCAGACCCGTCGCCACAGCTTCATCGCCTCGTTGCTGGGCATCAAGCACATAGTCGTGGCCATCAACAAGATGGACCTCAAGGACTTCGACCAAGGCGTGTTCGAGTCGATCAAGGCCGACTACCTGCAGTTCGCCGAAGGCCTGAAGATGAAGCCCACCAGCATGCACTTCGTGCCGATGTCGGCATTGAAGGGCGACAACGTGGTGAACAAGTCCGAGCGCTCGCCGTGGTACACCGGCCAGTCGCTGATGGAAATCCTCGAGACCGTGGAAGTGGCGGGCGACCGCAACTTCACCGACCTGCGTTTCCCGGTGCAGTACGTCAACCGTCCGAACCTGAACTTCCGTGGCTTCGCCGGTACGCTGGCCAGCGGCATCGTCAAGAAAGGCGACGAAGTCGTGGTGCTGCCGTCGGGCAAGAGCAGCCGTGTGAAGTCCATCGTCACCTTCGAAGGTGAGCTGGAACACGCAGGTCCAGGTCAGGCAGTCACGCTGACCATGGAAGACGAAATCGACATCTCCCGTGGCGACCTGTTGGTTCACGCCGACAACGTACCGCCGGTGACCGACAGCTTCGAAGCCATGCTGGTGTGGATGGCTGAAGAGCCGATGCTGCCGGGCAAAAAATACGACATCAAGCGCGCCACCAGTTACGTGCCGGGCTCCATCGCCAGCATCGTCAACAAGGTCGACGTGAACACCCTGGAAGAAGGTCCGGCCAGCGCGTTGCAGTTGAACGAAATCGGCAAGGTCAAGATCGCGCTCGACGCGCCGATTGCCCTCGACGGTTACGACAGCAACCGCACCACCGGTGCCTTCATCATCATCGATCGCTTGACCAACGGCACCGTCGGCGCCGGCATGATCGTCGCCCAGCCTTTGGCCCATGGCACCAGCACGCACCACGGCAAGCTGGCCCACGTCGCCACCGAAGAGCGCGCACAGCGCTTCGGCCAGCAACCGGCCACCGTGTTGTTCAGCGGCCTGTCGGGCGCGGGCAAGAGCACTCTGGCGTATGCCGTTGAACGCAAGCTGTTCGACCTTGGCCGTGCGGTGTTCGTGCTCGATGGCCAGAACCTGCGTCACGACCTGAACAAGGGTCTGCCACAGGATCGCGCCGGGCGTACCGAAAACTGGCGTCGTGCCGCGCACGTTGCGCGTCAGTTCAACGAAGCCGGTCTGCTGACCCTGGCGGCGTTTGTTGCGCCGAGCGCCGAAGGTCGTGAACAGGCTCGGGAACTGATCGGCAAGGAACGTCTGCTGACGGTCTACGTCCAGGCTTCGCCGACCGTCTGCGCCGAGCGTGATCCGCAAGGCCTGTACGCGGCGGCCGGGGATAACATCCCGGGTGAGTCCTTCCCGTACGACGTGCCGCTGGATGCCGACCTGGTGATCGACACCCAGTCCGTGTCGCTGGAAGAAGGCGTCAAGCAAGTGCTGGGTCTGCTGCGCGAGCGTGGTGCGATTTAAGCGCTAGGCAGAAATGAAAAACCCGCCGATGAGTGATCATCGGCGGGTTTTTTTGTGTCCTTGAAATCGCCATCGCTGGCAAGCCAGCTCCCACAGTGTTTGAGGTGTTCACGTTTCTTGTGTACGGCGCAATTCCTGTAGGAGCTGGCTTGCCAGCGAAGAGGCCAGTACAGGCACCTCAAGACTTCGCTGGATACTCGCGATGCATCTGCGCAAGCAGAGCATCCTTGTCCAGCCACAACTGGTTGATCCAGCCCTGGAACTGCAAGCGGTACTCACCGTCCTGGTCGTAGTTCTTGCCGATGAACTGTGGCGGAATCTTCAGCTGCTGAAAACGCACCACCGCGTCTTTCACGCATCCACATAGCAGGTCCCAGAACCAGGAAGCCTGTGAAATCTAAAGTCAGAAGAAATAGCCAGAATCCTTGATCGGAAATGGACTACAAAAAAGTCGGAAGTTGTGAAGTTTAATTGTTTTGTAAATGAGAATAGTGTTTGCGGTAGCGTAGAAACGTTTTCGCTCAGCTTGTATCAAGTGAAGCAATTGCAAGGAAGTAGGTGGTGGCTTAAGAAGTAAGCTTGCGTTCGAGGATCAAGGTGTGCGAAATAAATTTTTTCCAGTTCCGGTTGGTTATGTTTCTAGTGTTTTTGAGATCGTTTTTTGTGCAATTTTTTTATTGTTGTATTTTATTTTTTCTCTTTATATTTTTAGTAAGTTGGTAGATGTTCCTCCGGTTTCTGATGAGTTGGTTATGAAAGAAGCTTTTTTATATAGAGGGCTTTCGCAAGCTTCAAAGACTACGTCTTTTTTGTATCTGAGGGTTGGGGCTGATGACGCTGCTTATAAATATATCATTGAGGCTTCGAGTCGCGATGTTGTGTACGCGAACTTTGATAAGCCGCGAAAGCTGTGGGTGGCGGTAGATTCTGATCGAAGTAAAAAATTTGTTTGGGGAGTATATGATGATAATTATGGGTTGTTGATAAGTCGTCAGGATATATTGCGCTGGATTAATTCAGTTAATGTTGATAATTATTTTATACTTTCTTTGGTGTTTATTTCGTCATTGTATTTTCTCTATATTATTTTTTGGACTGGTGTTTGGAACAGGTGTGCAGCTAAAAGGATGGCTTGTGAAAATAAATAAGGTTGATGGTGAGGTATTTGTAATTGACGACTTTTTAACTCGGGAGGAGGAGGAATGTATAAATGTTCAACTCAAGGGCTCAGTTTGGAGATACAACTGGCCAAATTATGAGGAGCTTCCGTTTGTTAGACCTTGTTGGCATGTTTTTATTGCGGGTAAAGGTCGGCCGGATCGGAAATCATGTTTGGATGAATTAGGTAAAAGTGAATCTTGGCGTTTTCTTGTCGGCTTCTGGGAAAGGCTATCAATATTACATGATTTCAAAATCACATTGTTAGGTGTTTATGCAAATGGGCAAACATTTGGGCAGGACACGATTATACATCGGGATAACAAGACGCACCCAGGGATGACAGTGATCGTATTTTGTAATGAACACTGGCCAACTTCCTGGGGAGGTGAGCTTGTATTTTACGATGACAAAAAAGAAAATATTATTAAATCAGTACTTCCAAAATCGCGGCGTGTGGTGATTTTTGATGGGCGAATTCCACATGCGGCGAGATCGCCTTCAGTAAAGTGTGATCAGGTAAGGATGACGCTTGCGTTCAAAACTGTGATTATGGAGTAATATATGGCCGGGAAAGCCGAAATATTTGTAGCTGTCGTCAATGATGGTGTAACTATTGGTTCAGGGGCGACTGCAGTAGCAGATCAGTTTTTAGTCAATGGAACTGGAATGGTGTTGCTGAGTCAGTCGGCGCAAACCGGTGCTGTGATAGCGAGTGTTACCTCTGTGACAAAGTTGGCAGGCCCTTATGTTCCGATTGTAAATATGCCCGCCAATGTAGTCGCCGGTACGATAACTTTTCTAAAAATAGGGATCGACTTCAGAGATGGGCGCGCAATCAAGACGGGTGACGTTGTCAGTCTGGTAGGTAATGTTGCGGGGGTGATTGCAACCATGGCTGTTTTGCTAGCTGCGCCATTTTCGGTTGTTGCTACCTTGAGTGTTGTAGCTATCGGTACCGGGATATATTCGATTTATAACTCGGAAGTCCTCGATACTATTGCGACAAATGCCAAGAATTTCTTCAGCGATAAAGGGTTGGAAAGCTACCTTGACTATGTATGTGCGCCCGATATGCAGATTGTCCACAAAAACACCCTGAGGGATGTCTACGGCAATCAGATGCTTTCCTGTAATTGGATATCTGAAACCGGAGAGCTACAGCCCTCAGCGGTACCTGTTTTCGATGAGAATATTGGTGGTGGAGGGGTATATGCCCCAATATCTCCTGTTTTACCGGCTCCACCTCCTGACGTTATCCCAGTTGTAACCATTGGGCCGCTTGAGGTTGATGATGGCTCTGATGACAGCGGTGATGAATATGGTTGCTGTACAGGAGGAAGTGATGGTTATGTGTAGCGGCCCGTATGTTTAGATTTTCTGCTCCTCACGTTTGACCTCCGATGTTTAATACAGATTAACTAGCTATTTGACACTCTTAAGAGCTAAGCCCGAGTCAGGCTGAACTTGAGATGGCGTTTGCGTGTGGATAATCGTCAGCCTGGCTTCGTAAAGCTTGCGTGCAATAACGCTCCGACCGGTGTCACTGGAAATGGGCGTCAAGCAAGTGCTGGGTCTGCTGCGCGAGCGTGGTGCGATTTAAGCGCTAGGCAGAAATGAAAAACCCGCCGATGAGTGATCATCGGCGGGTTTTTTGTGTCCTTGAAATCGCCATCGCTGGCAAGCCAGCTCCCACAGTGTTTGAGGTGTTCACGTTTCTTGTGTACGGCGCAATTCCTGTAGGAGCTGGCTTGCCAGCGAAGAGGCCAGTACAGGCACCTCAAGACTTCGCTGGATACTCGCGATGCATCTGCGCAAGCAGAGCATCCTTGTCCAGCCACAACTGGTTGATCCAGCCCTGGAACTGCAAGCGGTACTCACCGTCCTGGTCGTAGTTCTTGCCGATGAACTGTGGCGGAATCTTCAGCTCTTCAAAGTGCACCACCACGTCCGCAATGTTCCCGCACAACAAGTCCCAGAAGCCAGGACGCCCGGCGGGGTAGTGGATGGTCACGTTGACGATGGACTCCAGTTGCTCACCCATCGCATCCAGCACAAAGGCAATGCCTCCGGCCTTGGGCTTGAGCAGGTACTTGAAAGGCGATTTCTGCTGGGCATGCTTGCCCTCTGTGAAGCGCGTGCCTTCGACAAAGTTGAAAATGCCCACCGGGTTGTCGCGGAATTTCGCACAGGTCTTGCGGGTGGTTTCCAGGTCCTTGCCTTTTTTCTCCGGGTGCTTCTCCAGATAGGCCTTGGAGTAGCGCTTCATGAACGGAAAGCCCAGCGCCCACCAGGCCAGACCAATCACCGGGACCCAGATCAGCTCTTGTTTGAGAAAGAACTTCAACGGTTGAATGCGTCGGTTGAGCACGTATTGCAGCACCAGGATGTCGACCCAGCTCTGGTGGTTGCTGGTGATCAGGTACGAGTGCCGGTAGTCGAGGCCTTGCAGGCCGCTGATATGCCAGCGCGTGCGGCGAACCAGGTTCATCCAGCCTTTGTTGAGGCTGATCCAGGCTTCATGGGTATGGCTCATCAGCCAGCCCGCGATGCGTTGGGTGAGGGCGAACGGCAATGCCTTGACGAGCGCCACGCAGAACAGAAACGAGCAGAGCAAAATCGTGTTCAATGCCAGCAGCAGCGAGGCGATCACGCCGCGCAACGGGGCGGGTAGGAAGTCCAGCATTTACACATCCATAGGTCGGTTGGCGGCTTGAATCGCAGTCAGGGCGATGGTGTAGACGATGTCGTCGACCTGCGCGCCGCGCGGCAAATCGTTCACCGGTTTGCGCAGGCCTTGCAGCATCGGCCCGAGGCTGACGCAGTCGGCACTGCGCTGCACGGCTTTGTGGGTGGTGTTGCCGGTGTTGAGATCGGGGAACACGTACACCGTGGCACGACCGGCCACCTGACTGTTCGGCGCCAGCTGCCGGGCGACGCTTTCGTTGGCCGCGGCGTCGTACTGCAAGGGGCCATCGATCAGCAGCGAGTGCTGTTGTTCGTGGGCGAGCAGAGTGGCCTCGCGGACCTTTTCGACTTCCTCGCCGCTGTCCGATTCGCCGCTGGAGTAGCTGATCATCGCCACCCGCGGGGTGATGCCGAATGCGGCGGCCGAGTCGGCGCTTTGCAGGGCGATCTCGGCCAGTTCGCTGGCGCTCGGGTGCGGGTTCATCACGCAGTCGCCGTAGACCAGCACTTCTTCGGGGAACAGCATGAAGAACACCGAAGACACCAGGGTGCAGCCGGGCGCCGTTTTAATCAGCTGCAGGGCCGGGCGGATGGTGTTGGCGGTGGTGTTGATCACGCCCGACACGAGGCCATCGACTTCATCCAGGGCCAGCATCATGGTGCCGATCACCACGGTGTCTTCCAGTTGTTGCTCGGCCATTGGCGCGTTGAGGCTTTTGCTTTTGCGCAGCGCGACCATCGGCTCGACGTAGCGCTCGCGGATCAAGTCCGGATCGATGATTTCCAGGCCTGGCGGCAGCTCGATGCCCTGGGCGCGGGCGACGGCCTGCACGTCCTCGGGCTTGGCCAGCAGCACGCAACGTGCGATGCCGCGGGCCTGGCAGATCGCGGCGGCCTGCACGGTCAGCGGCTCGCTGCCTTCGGGCAGCACGATGCGCTTGTTGGCCGCCTGGGCGCGCTGGATCAATTGATAGCGGAACACCGCTGGCGACAGGCGCATCTCCCGTGGTGTACCGCAGCGCTGGTGCAGCCAGTTGGCATCGAGGTGGCCAGCGATGAAATCGGTGATGATTTCGGCGCGCTCGCGGTCGTCGATGGGGATTTCCTTGTTCAGGCCATTGAGCAGGTTGGCGGTGTCATAGGAGCCGGTACTCACCGACAGCACCGGCAGCCCGGCCTGCAGGGCGCCGCGGCACAGGTCCATGATGCGCGGGTCGGGCAGGGTGTCGCTGGTCAGCAGCAGGCCGGCGAGCGGCACGCCGTTCAAGGCCGCGAGGCTGACAGCGAGGATGATGTCGTCGCGGTCGCCGGGGGTCACCACCAGCACGCCGGGCTTGAGCAACTCCACGGTGTTGCGCATGGTGCGGGCGCAAATGATGATCTTGGTCATGCGCCGGGTTTCATAATCACCGGCGTTGAACACTTGCGCGCCCATCAGGTCGGCGACGTCGCGGGTGCGCGGGGCGTTCAGTTCCGGCTGGAACGGAATGCAGCCGAGCAAGCGGAAATCACCACTGCGCAGCAACGGCGAATGCTCCTTCAGGCGCGTGGCGAAGGCCTCCATGCTTTCCTCGGTCTTGACCTTGTTGAGGATCACGCCGAGGACTTTCGGGTCTTTCGGGCCGCCGAACAATTGCGCCTGCAACTCGACGCGACCGGAGAGCTCGGTCAGCACTTCGTTTTCCGGCGCCGAGACCAGGATCACCTCGGCGTCGAGGCTCTTGGCCAGGTGCAGGTTGACCCGCGCGGCGTAACTGGCGCTGCGGGTCGGCACCATGCCTTCGACGATCAGCACGTCCTTGCCGACGGCAGCCTGCTGATACAGGGTGATGATTTCCTCGAGCAACTCATCGAGCTGGCCGTCGCCGAGCATGCGCTCGACATGCGCCAGGCCCAGTGGCTGAGGCGGTTTCAAGCCGTGGGTGCGCGCCACCAGTTCGGTGGAACGTTCCGGGCCCGTGTCGCCCGGATGCGGCTGGGCAATCGGTTTGAAAAAGCCGACCTTGAGCCCGGCGCGCTCAAGGGTACGCACCAGCCCGAGGCTGATGGAGGTCAGACCCACACCAAAGTCGGTGGGCGCGATAAAAAAAGTTTGCATGCGGATTCTCTGGAAGGTGCATGGCAATGGTCACGACCTATGGCTGGTCGATTACCGAAATTCAGTCGCCAAGGTTATCGCTAACCGTGCCTTGTGCGCACCAACCGCAATCAAAGGGCTGGCCTATTTTTTCCTGTCGCTGCACAGGGTCCATGACCCAGGCGCGCGATTGCCAAGGCGGCTGGTGCCGCAGGTGTTGGGTGTGGCCGCAGGAAAGCTCGGCCACCCAGTGGCTGTCCTCGTCCTGATGGAAGCCTGTGACCGTCGAATCCCGTTTGTCCGGGTTGTGTTCGCTTTCGGTCGATTGCTTCGCTAAACTTGGCCTTTCAATCTTCTTATGCAAAAGGTCTCGCCCCATGCTGATCGCCGCCAATAAGGCTGTCTCCATCGACTATACCCTGACCAACGACGCTGGTGAGGTCATCGACAGCTCCGCCGGCGGCGCGCCGCTGGTCTACCTGCAAGGCGCAGGCAACATCATCCCGGGCCTGGAAAAGGCTCTGGAAGGCAAGGCTGTCGGCGACGAGCTGACCGTAGCCGTTGAACCGGAAGACGCTTACGGCGAATACGCTGCCGAACTGGTCAGCACCCTGAGCCGCAGCATGTTTGAAGGCGTCGACGAGCTGGAAGTGGGCATGCAGTTCCACGCTTCCGCTCCGGACGGCCAGATGCAGATCGTGACCATCCGTGATCTGGACGGCGACGACGTGACCGTTGACGGCAACCACCCGTTGGCTGGTCAGCGCCTGAATTTCCAGGTCAAGATCGTTGCCATCCGTGACGCCAGCCAGGAAGAAATCGCTCATGGCCACGTCCATGGCGAAGGTGGCCATCATCACTGATTTCTGCGCTAAGCTCAGATAACTGGAGAGGCGCCCCGAGGGCGCCTTTTTAGTCTGCGGCTGTCCCTGACGACACCGCCAAGTGGCTGTTTCGAGAAGAACACGGGAATCTGGAGTACGCCATGAGTGCTTTTCACGACCTTAAATTGACAGCCCTGGATGGACAGGAGCTACCTCTGGCACCTTTCAAAGGCCAAGTCGTATTGGTGGTCAACGTCGCCTCCAAATGCGGCCTGACCCCGCAGTACGCGGCGCTGGAAAACCTCTACCAACAATACAAGGGCAAAGGCTTCAGCGTGTTGGGCCTGCCGTGCAACCAGTTTGCCGGGCAGGAACCGGGGACCGAGCAGGAGATCAAGGATTTCTGCAGCCTCAACTATGGTGTGACCTTCCCGTTGTCCAGCAAGCTGGAAGTCAACGGGCATGACCGTCATCAGTTGTACCGCTTGCTGGCGGGCGAGGGCGCGGAATTCCCCGGCGATATCACCTGGAACTTCGAGAAGTTCCTGCTGGGCAAGGACGGCCGCGTACTGGCGCGATTCTCGCCACGTACGGCGCCGGATGATCCGACCATTGTTCATGCGATTGAAAAAGCGCTGAGCTGAAATTCTCCCCCCCTGTAGGAGCGAGCTTGCTCGCGATGGTCGTCAACGATAACGCTGCTAGTCTGATACCCCGCAACGTTCTCAAGCCCATCGCGAGCGCTCGAGCGTCGACCGGCTGCTCCTACAGTACTCCCTGCCTTTTGACCCTTAATCACGCTGATCAATAATGCTGTTCAATGTGTTGGACTCTCCATATTATCACCGTCATAAAGTCCTTCTTCCGTGGAGCGTCCCATGCCCGTAAAAGCCCTGTTCAAACCGTTCCACCTCGGCACCCTCGAATTGCCGACCCGTGTCGTCATGGCGCCGATGACCCGCTCCTTTTCTCCGGGCGGCGTGCCGAATTCCAAAGTGATCGAATACTACCGTCGCCGCGCCGCTGCAGGCGTTGGCCTGATCATCACGGAAGGCACCACCGTCGGTCACAAGGCTTCCAACGGCTACCCGAACGTTCCGCATTTCTATGGTGACGCGGCCCTGGCCGGCTGGAAGAAAGTCGTCGACGCCGTTCACACCGAAGGCGGCAAGATCGTTCCGCAGTTGTGGCATGTGGGCAGCGTACGTCGTATCGGCACCGAGCCGGACGCCAACGTACCAGGCTATGGCCCGTCGGAAAAAATCAAGGACGGCCAGGTCGTTGTGCACGGCATGACCCAACAGGATATTCAGGACGTGATTGCCGCATTCGCCCAGGCTGCCAAGGATGCCCAGAGCATCGGCATGGATGGCGTGGAAATCCACGGTGCCCACGGTTACCTGGTCGACCAGTTCTTCTGGGAAGGCAGCAACCAGCGTACCGACGAATACGGCGGCAGCCTGGCCAACCGTTCGCGCTTCGCCATTGAATTGATTCAGGCCGTGCGTGCCGCGGTCGGTGAAGGTTTCCCGATCATCTTCCGCTTCTCCCAGTGGAAGCAGCAGGACTACACCGCCCGTCTGGTGCAAACCCCGGAGGCGCTGGGCGAGTTCCTCAAGCCGTTGGCCGATGCTGGCGTGGATATTTTCCACTGCTCGACCCGCCGCTTCTGGGAGCCGGAGTTCGAGGGTTCCGAGCTGAACCTGGCTGGCTGGACCCGCCAACTCACCGGCAAGCCGACCATCACCGTGGGCAGTGTCGGCCTGGATGGCGAGTTCCTGCAGTTCATGGTCAACACCGACAAGGTGGCACAACCGGCCAGCCTGGAAAAACTGCTGGAGCGCCTGAACAACGACGAGTTCGACCTGGTGGCGGTCGGTCGTGCGTTGCTGGTGGACCCAGACTGGGCACAGAAAGTGCGCGATGGTCGTGAGGAAGACATCCTGCCGTTCAGCCGCGAGGCGTTGATGACGCTGGTTTAAGCAGCGTCTGCATCGACGCCATCGCCGGCAAGCCGGCTCCTACAGGTGTTTTCAGAATCTGTAGGAGCCGGCTTGCCGGCGATAACGTTCGCCAAAACACCAGAGATTCAAGGCACGGTGGGTGCATTCGGCACCACCATCTCCCCGGCACAAGCCCCCCGCAACTGTCCCTCGAACTGCTCGATGATCGTCGCCCAACCCTGGCGACTGGCATGCTGGCGTGCATTGAGCCGCACATTGCGCAAGGCCTCCCTGTCCTCCAGCAGCCATGCCGCTGCATCGCAGAACGCTTCTTCATCCCCCGGCATCGCCAACACACCGTTGTAGCCATGACGAATATGCTGGGCGGCCGCTGCCTGGTCGTAGGCCACCACGCCGAGCCCTGAGGCCAGCGCTTCAAGCACCACATTGCCGAAGGTTTCAGTCAGGCTCGGAAACAGAAATACGTCGCCCGACGCGTAGTGACAAGCCAGGGCCTCACCCCGCTGGGTGCCGCAGAAAATCGCCTCGGGCATTTCGTTTTGCAGTTCCTGGCGCTGCGGACCGTCGCCGACCACGATCAGTTTCAGGGTGCGCTGGGGATAACTGGCCTTGAGGGTATTGAAGGTGCGTTTGAGCAAGCCAAGATTCTTTTCCGGGGCCAAGCGTCCGACGTGAATGACGGCGATGTCTTCCTCGGTCAGTCCCCATTGCTCGCGCAGGGCACTTAATCGTTTGGCCGGGTGAAACAACTCACTGTCGACCCCTCGGGAGAGCAACGCCAGTCGCTCGAAATGCCGTCGTTCCAGCTCCATGCGCTGACTGACGCTGGGCACCAGGGTCATGGTCGAGCGGTTGTGGAACCAGCGCAGGTAGTGAGTCAGCAGGCGCGTGAACAAGCCAAGGCCGTACTGGTTGGAGTACTGCTGGAAATTGGTGTGGAAACCGCTGACCACGGAAATCCCCAGACGCCGTGCCGCACGCAAGGCCGAGAGGCCCAGCGGGCCCTCGGTGGCAATGTAGAGCACATCCGGGCGGTGACGCGTCCAGCGCCGCAGCAGCTTGTGCATCGACGACTGACCCCATTGCAGACCGGGATAGCCCGGTAGCGGCCAGCCGCGGCACAGCAGCAATTCATCGTCGCTGCCCAACTGCTGGTCGCAGCCCTGGCGTGGTCGCACCAGTTCCACCTGATGCCCGCGCGCGCGCAAACCGTCGCACAAGCGACCCAGGGTATTGGCCACGCCGTTGATTTCCGGAGGGAAGGTTTCGGTGATCAGGGTGATATGCAGAGCTGTCGTCATGACCTCAGTGTCGGCTGGGGCCATGTCGTCAGTGTGACGTCGGGATGATGGATTTGTGACGATGCAAACTTGTGTTCATCAAGCCTGGGCAGTTGAAACCGAGGCCGGTTACGCAGAATCCGATTCAGGAAACAGCGCACCGTTCGCCTGAACTGTCAGTTTTGAGAGGTTGTTTGCACGCTGTCGCAGCGCTAAAAAGGTACCGCTTACCGGCAATTCCGCCGCGAACTGGAGCACTAATATCATGACCGACCAGACAAAAAATCCATATCAATTACAACTTTCGTCAGAGGTGGCAGAAGGAACTGACGCAGTCGCGGTGGATCCGCCAACGACTCTTCACCCCCAACAAGACAGTCAACATGCCCCTGGATACGTGATGTTAGCGGGGGACTGTTTACAAGGTGCCAAGGTTCACATTTTGAATCCGGATAACACCATCTGGGCCGAGGCTATCGTTGAAGGCAAAAAGTGGCGATACCTCCATAAGTGGATCGTGGGTCAGTGGTCCGTCAGGACTGGACAGATTGTGAATGGAGAGCCCTCCTATCCAAGCGTAGAGCGAAGGTTCACTGTGTCCGTAAAAAGCGATGCGCCATTGATTGCGGCACCCATGGACGATAGCCGATACCGGCAAGGCCCTGTGCCAATTGTCGTGGGCTGTGACCCTGCAGCGAGCGCTGTTCAGATACAGAACTATGACGGTAGTTTCCTGGGCGAGGCCACAAAATTAATGCCTGGTCTTTGGCGTTACAACCGTTCGTGGGACCGCGGTCACAAGGGCGTCAAAGCGGTGGCGTTTGTGAACGGCATGTCTTCGCCTAGCGGGATGATTATGTTTCAAGTTGAATAATCGAGTCGGAGAGGGCAATTCGCGAAACTGTTTTCATCTCCCCGCTGCAGGCGGTCAAATTCGAAGGTGACGGAGTACGGCCCCTCCTGAGGAATCTGCGGCAAGGATCAAGCGTCCTTACCGCAGGTTTTTTACCAAACGTCTCTGGGAGAATCAGGTCCGCTGATGAAGGGTCTGGTTCTGCCAGTTTGCTGCCTGCATGACGTCTGTCATCGGGCAGGAATCCCCCGCGCCTCGGCACCCCGCTCACGCACCCAGAACAACGTAGCCCCGGCCACTGCCGCCGGCATCATCAGGATGTTGACCACCGGAATCAGCAACACCAGATAAACAATCCCGCCAAAACTCATGCTCTGCCAGCGCTTCTCGCGCAGCCAGCCAAGCATTTCGTTCCAGCCCAGCTTGTGGTTGTCCGCCGGGTAGTCGATGTACTGGATCGCCATCATCCACACCCCGAACAATAGCCATAGTGGCGCGGCGATGATGTTCACCACCGGGATGAACGAGAGGATGAACAGCCCGATCGCCCGCGGCAGGAAGTAGCCGAGCTTGCGCATTTCCCGGGCCAGGGTGCGCGGGATCATCGCAATCAGTTCGCCCCAGCTGAAGGCCGGAAAATCATCGGTGCCGCGCACAACCACTTCGACTTTTTCCGCGAGGAAGCCGTTGAATGGCGCGGCAATGACGTTGGCGAGCATGGTGAAGGTGAAGAACACCATCAGCACGACGAGCACCACGAACAGCGGCCAGAGGATGTAGCTGAGAAAACTCAGCCAGTCGGGCAGGGACGGCATCAGCGTGTCGACCCACAGGCTGAATTGATGGCCGGCCAGGTAGATCAATCCGACGAACAGCACCAGGTTGATCGCCAGCGGCAACAACACAAACAAACGCAGGCTGGGGCTCAGCACCAGCTTGAGGCCTTCACGCAGGTATTGCGGGCCGGACAGAACAGGGGCGGGCATAAGGTGCTCCGGGCAGAGGGAAAACGCGCCGACCTTACCGGCTTTGCTTCACAGGCGAAAGCGCGGTGGCGGTATCGACATTCACTGTAACAAAGACGTCGATGTCGTCGGGCAGATTGCATAGAGACCACCTATGAGCTGGATTGTTAATCCGTATTTCCTTAATCTTCGCCCCCTCGATACGCTGCACCCAATCTTTTTACAGGACGGTCGGGTTCAAGCCTTCCCCAAGTGCTTTCAACCGTTCTTTTTTATTCCAGCCGGCAATCCGGCGTTCCGCGCCAGGTGTTCCGGGCCGGTCAACAGGAGCAGGTCATGTCTGAAGTCCGTCATTCGCGAGTGATTATTCTCGGTTCCGGCCCTGCCGGTTACAGCGCCGCGGTCTATGCCGCCCGTGCCAACCTCAAGCCGCTGCTGATCACCGGCATGCAAGCCGGCGGTCAACTGACCACCACCACCGAAGTCGACAACTGGCCGGGCGACGTCCACGGCCTGACCGGCCCGGCGCTGATGGAGCGGATGCGCGAGCACGCCGAACGTTTTGAAACCGAGATCGTTTTCGATCACATCAATGCCGTCGACTTCGCTGCCAAGCCATACACCCTGACTGGCGACAGCGCGACCTACACCTGCGACGCCCTGATCATCGCCACCGGCGCCAGTGCTCGTTACCTGGGCCTGCCGTCCGAAGAAGCGTTCATGGGCAAAGGCGTCTCCGCCTGCGCAACCTGCGACGGTTTCTTCTATCGCAACAAGCCGGTTGCCGTGGTCGGCGGTGGCAACACCGCTGTCGAAGAAGCCCTGTACCTGGCCAACATCGCCAGCAAAGTCACCCTGATCCACCGTCGCGAAACCTTCCGCGCCGAGAAGATCCTGATCGACAAGCTGAACGCCCGTGTTGCCGAAGGCAAGATCGAGCTCAAGCTGAACGCGACCCTGGACGAAGTGCTGGGCGACAACATGGGCGTGACCGGTGCCCGCCTGAAGAACAACGACGGCAGCTTCGACGAAGTGAAAGTCGACGGCGTGTTCATCGCCATCGGCCACACCCCGAACACTGCGCTGTTCGAAGGCCAGCTGACGTTGAAAGACGGTTACCTGGTTGTGCAGGGCGGCCGTGACGGCAACGCCACCGCCACCAACCTCGAAGGCATCTTCGCCGCCGGTGACGTGGCCGACCACGTGTACCGCCAGGCCATCACCTCGGCTGGCGCCGGTTGCATGGCGGCACTGGATGCCGAGCGTTACCTCGACAATCTGCAGAACGCTTGATTCTGCTTTCGTCGAAATGAAAAAACCGGCTTCGGCCGGTTTTTTATGGTGAAGAACAATGCACTCAACTCTGTAGGAGCTGCCGAAGGCTGCGATCTTTTGATCTTGTTTGTAAAAATCAAAATCAAAAGATCGCAGCCTTCGGCAGCTCCTACAGGGGCTTTATGCTTGAGTCAGTTTTGCAAGGCAGGCTTCAAGAATATCCAGCCCTTCTTCCAGCACCGCAGCCTCGATGGTCAACGGCGCCAGCAAGCGAATGATGTGCCGCGATTTGCCACTGGGCATCAGCAGCAGACCCGCGTCCCGGGCCAGCGCCAGCAGTTGGGTCAATTGTGCCGGTGCGGGCGAGCCATCGGCGTTGATCAGCTCGATGCCGCGCATCGCACCGACGCCGGTCAGACGGCCCAGATACGGCGTCAGGTTGTTCAAGCGCCAGGTCTCATAGCGGCCGACAATCGCTTCTTCCTGTTGTGTGCCCCAGGCGTGCAGGTTGGCATCGGTCATTTCATCCAGCGTCGCCAGCGCGGCGGCGCAGGCGATGGGATTGCCCGAGTAAGTGCCACCCAGTCCGCCCTTGGGCAGGTTATCCAGCAGCGATTTGCGCCCGACCACCGCCCCCAGCGGCACGCCGCCGGCGATACTTTTGCCGAGCAGGATCAGATCCGGCTCGATGCCCAGCCGTGAGAACGCGAAGCGCTGGCCGGTGCGGCCGAAACCGGACTGGATTTCATCGGCGATCAGCACAATGCCCTTGTCGTCGCAGAACTTGCGCAGGGCCTGGGCGAACTCGACGTCCATGGTCAGGAATCCCGCTTCGCCCTGCACCGGTTCAACGATAAAGCAGGCGACGTCTTCGACATCGATCTCGACGCTGAACAGGCGCTCCATGGCTTTGAGGGCTTCGGCGCAGGTCACGCCATTGTCCGGACCGGGAAAGGGCAGGTGATACACCGGCCCCGGCAGCACGCCGATCTTCTGTTTGTAGGGCGCCACTTTGCCATTGAGGTTGAGGGTGGCCAGTGTGCGGCCGTGGAAAGCCCCGTCGAAGGCGACGACCGCACTGCGACCTGTGGCGCCACGGACGATCTTCAAGGCGTTTTCCGCCGCTTCCGCGCCGCTGTTGGTGAGCATGCCGCTGACCGGGTAACCCACCGGCATGAACGCACTGAGGCGATCCATCAGTTCAAGGTAAGGCACATGGGGCGCCGCGTTGAACGCATAGTGGGTCAGTCGGGTGGCTTGTTCGCGAATGGCCTCGACGATGCGCGGATGGCAATGGCCGAGGTTCAACACGCCGATGCCGCCGACAAAGTCGATGTAGCGTTTGCCATCGGTGTCCCAGACCTCGGCATTCTTGCCGTGGCTGAGCGTGACAGGGTGAACGATGTTGATCGACTGGCTGATGGTTTCGCTGCGCATGAATGACCGGCTCGGAAGAAGGAGGACTTCTTTTTATCTAAGCCGTGAGCGGTGCTGCGGGGCAAACGAAATAAAGTTGCCGGGTCAATCTTAAAAGTCGGGTTGTGCTTGTGATCAATTCCGCGCCATGAACGCAAAACCTGTAGGAGCGAGCTTGCTCGCGATGGTGGTGAACGATGACGCTGGGAGCCTGACACCCCGTGGCGTTCTTCAGTCCATCGCGAGCGGGCTCGCTCCTACAAATCAAATCAGCGGCGTGTCAGCGGCTGTTGGGCGAACTTCACACCCGCCAGGCCGTGGGCAATCAGCGCACGGATGTTGCCGTGGTCGCTGCCTTCTGGCGTTGCCAGCACCGAGCGGTAATGCTCGCCGAACGCCAGCAGGGCTTCCTCATCGCTCAAGCCTTCGAGCAGCGCCAGACCCAGGGTCTTGCATGAGCCTTCGTTCTGCCCGACCGCGTTTTCCACGCCGCCATTGATGAAGGCCTGGGGCTGGTAGTCGTAACCGCCAGCAATGAACGCCAGGGTATCGGCGAAGGCGTGTTCGCCGCTGTTGAGGCTGGCGCGCAGGGTGTTCAAATCACTCATTGGGTTTTCCTTTGGCGAACGCCGCCTGTTGTTCGGCGCTGGCTTCTTGCTGATATTGGGCTTTCCATTCGGCGTACGGCATGCCGTAAACCACTTCGCGGGCTTCGTCGAGGCTGACGTCGATCTGGCGCTCGTCGGCCGCCGCCTTGTACCACTTGGACAGGCAGTTGCGGCAGAAGCCCGAGAGGTTCATCAGGTCGATGTTCTGCACATCCTTGCGGCTGTCCAGGTGGGCCACCAGCCGACGAAAGGCGGCGGCTTCGAGTTCCAGGCGTTGTTGATCGGTCATGGGGGTCTCTGCGAGACAGCTTTGAGCGACAAGCTTCAAGCTGCAAGAATTGGATTGCGGTGGCTTCTAGCTTACCGCTTGAAGCTTGAATCTTGAAGCTCAGCGGCTTGCTGCGAGTGTTATCGACACCGACTCGGCGAATCGCAGCGCGTGGGGCTTGTCGACCTCGACTTCGGCGTAGAGCACCGATGCGTTGGCCATCACCAGGTCGAGAATTTCCTGGGTCAGGCGTTCGAGCAGCGCAAAGCGGTTGCCTTCCACGTGGGCGATGATCGCCTTGGTGATCGTGCGGTAGTTCAGCGCGTGATCGATGTCGTTGTCACGTACCGCTTCCTGGGCCGCGTACAGAATGGTGAGGTTGATCAGCACATCTTGCTTGTTGAGGATTTCATCCTCATTGATGCCGATAAAGGTACGCAGGCACAGGTCTTTGACCCGGATACGTGCCATGCCTGGCTGAAGTTGTGGCATTGCTACTTGCTCCGTCCAATCAATTGCAGGAACTCCTGGCGGGTGTTGCTCGACTCGCGGAAGGCGCCGAGCATCACGGAGGTGTTCATGGTCGAATTCTGTTTCTCGACGCCGCGCATCATCATGCACATGTGCTGCGCTTCGATGACCACTGCGACGCCTGCCGCACCGGTCACCTGTTGCACGGCATCGGCGATTTGCCGGGTGAGGTTTTCCTGGATTTGCAGGCGCCGGGCGAACATGTCCACCAGCCGCGCAATCTTCGACAGCCCCAGCACCTTGCCGGTTGGAATATAAGCCACATGCGCCTTGCCGATGAAGGGCAGCATGTGGTGTTCGCAAAGCGAATACAGCTCGATGTTGTCGACGATCACCATTTCATCGTTGTCGGAAGCGAACAGCGCGCCATTGACGATCTCTTCGACACTTTGTTCGTAACCATGGCAAAGGTACTGCATGGCTTTGGCTGCGCGCACCGGGGTGTCGAGCAGGCCTTCGCGGTCTGGATTCTCACCGAGGCCGATGAGGATCTCTCGATAATTCTGGGGCAGGGATAACGTCATGGAAAATCCTCGCGGGACACTTATTTGATGTGCCTTCCGCCGTTGACGGTCAGGGTGGTGCCGGTGACATAAGGGTTGTCGAGCAGATAACGCAGGCTCTGGTAGATCACTTCGCAGCCGGGTTCGATGCCCAGCGCGGACTTGGCCAGTGCCTTGGCGCGGTAGGCCGGGTCGTCTTCAGGGTTGAACAGTAGCAGGGCCGGCGCAATCCCGTTGACCTTGATGTCCGGTGCGTACCTGGCGGCGAAGGACAGGGTCAGGCTGTCGAGTCCGGCTTTGCTGGCGCAATAGCCAATGTGCTTGCTGCTGCCCTTGCGGGTCACGTCATCGCTGATGTGCACGATGTCTGCGGGGCTTGAGCGTTGCAGCAGGTCGGCGCAATGCAGGTTGATCAGGTAGGGCGCCAGCATGTGCACGCTGAACATGCGGGTGAATGCGGCGGCGTCAGTGTCCGGTGTTTCGGCCAGCCATTCGGAGGCGTTGTGGACAATCGCCCGCAAACAGTCGGTGTGGGTTTTCAGTTCACTGATGAAGGCGAGGATCCCGGCCTCGCTGGCGAAGTCCGCGAACACGGCGGTGGCCCCCAGGTCGCGCAGGGCTTGTACGCCGGGCCGCTCGCTGCGGTAGCTGAAAATCACGCGATGGCCGTCTTCCAGCAATCGCCGGGCGCAGTGCAGGCCGACACGCTGGCCGGCGCCGGTAATCAGGATAGGGGCTGCGGAAGAAGTCATGAACGGCTCGCGTCGCGGTGAGAGCAAAACTATACCAGCGACGAGCCGTGCTATGCCCTGAAAAGATCGCAGCCTGCGGCAGCTCCTACAAGGGCGCGTTAGCGTCCCGCTTTTGTAGGAGCTTGCGACCTTTTAGTGATTTTGAGGGGCTGACTCGGTGGGCAACGCGCGTGCCGGCGTGTTGTTCAGCCAGGTAGCAAGCAGTCGAGTCGACAAAGGAATGAAGAAATACACCATCAGCGGCGTCAGGCACAGGGTGCTGACGAGCACGCGGGGCAGTAGTGTCATCTCGCCCAGCAACGGCCCCAGCACAAAGTTGAACAGCAGCGAGACCGGAAAGAACGCCAGCCAGATCGCCACGGCCTGTTTCCAGCGCGGCGGGCGTTGGCCGGCGACGCCAAACCAGCCTTCGATACCGCTGACCCGGTGTTCTGTCGGGTGGGCGAACAGGTCGCTGCCGCGTCCGAGCCAGGCGCTGCGAGAGACGGAATGTTCCCAGACGTGCAGGGTCTGCTCGTCGGCGAAGCGGAAAATGATCTGGAATTCGTCGTCCTCGGGCGGCGGAGCGAGCACACCGGAGCCGAGGTAGCCGGGAAAGTCGGTGGCCAATTGTTCGCCTTCGCGCAGCCAGGCGATCAGGTCCTGATAACGTCCATTGGCAACGCGGCGCGCAACCATCAGCGTGACGGGTGGGGTAGACATTGTGTATCTCCATAAGGCATTTGCGTCGCTCCGGATAGGCGCTTCGCCAGGCGCAGCGCCGGGGTGGTGGGCTGCGACTTGAAACAAGCAAGGATTATTCCTGATTCTGCCCGTGGCGTCTGTGACGTTTATCCGCTCATCCGCAGTTTCGATTTTTTACGGAAACTTTACGGGGCGGGGGCGTTAGAATAACGCTCGGACGATACAGGGATGTTTCAACAGGATGCCGATACATACAGATGTCGCTTCAGGATCCACGCAGGTCGTCGCTCTCGAACAGGAAGAGCTCTTCCCCATTCGCGAGGTGGCGCGCCTGACAGGCGTCAACCCGGTCACGCTTCGCGCCTGGGAGCGACGTTATGGCCTGATTGTTCCAACACGCACCGATAGCGGGCATCGACTGTATTCGATGTCCGATATTGAGCGTGTCCGTAGCATCCTCGGCTGGATCGAACGCGGTGTCGCGGTCAGCAGGATCGGCAAGATCCTGGCCAGGAGCGAGCCGCTCCAGGCGTTGTCGCACATTATCCCCAACAGCCTCGTGGAAGCCGATTACGCGCAGTGGCAGCAGCAGGTTCTTGCGGCGGTCAACGGGTTTGACGACCTTCGGCTGGAGCAGCTTTACGGGCAAATCTTTTCCAGTTATGCCCTTTCGGTGGTGTTTCAGGACATTCTGATCCCCGTCTGGAAGCAGTTGTTGCAACGCCAGGACCAGTTCGGCGTAACCAGCGAGTGGCTGTTCCTGGATGGTTTTCTGCGTTCCCGGGTAGTGCAGCGCTTGCTGTTGACGCGCGAGAAACTGCCGCGCCGCGTGGTCATCTGTGCCCTGGATGGTCACTGCCGGGAGCTGGAGCTGTTGGTTGCCGCCCTGTTCCTGAGTTCCGGGCCATCGGCCATTCGCGTATTGAACATAGGCCAGCCATTCGAGGAACTGGCGCTGATGTGTGAAAGGATCAAGCCCATGGCACTGGTGCTGTTTTCCAATCAGGTGCCGAATGCCGAGTTGCCGCGGCGCTTGAATCGCCTGGCCATGGGCCTGGAGTGTCGATTGTTGTTGGCCGGTGATGCTTCCGACCTGGCCCAGGAAAGCCTGGCCGGGTCATCGATCGGTTGCCTGGGCAATGAAGGGACGGTCATGAGCCAGCGTCTGAAGCAGTTCCTGGCGGGAAATCTGGATACTTGAAGTTCAGAGATGCAGCGTTGGATGGGTCAAACGATGCTGTTGCAGGATGAACTGGCGCAGACGCTCGGTTTCGTCCGTATCGCTCTGGTTCAGTTGATAGGCGTAGAAGCCCTGTTCGTTTTCTTTCTCGAAGGTGCCGCGCAAGGCAATCCGCTCATAGCCTGAGGGGCTGAACCACAAGGCGAAATGCTTCGGTGGCTTGGTCTTGTTGCGAACCTCCAGCAAAACCCCTTTGCACGACACTTCGTGTACCCACAGGGTGCCGGGTTGACCCTGGGCGTTTTCCAGCGCTACCGGCTCGTCCAGTACCAGACGCCAGGGCCGGACCATTGGCCCGTCTTCATAGATGCTCGGCACGCCGAGACGCAAATGCAGCGCATGGAACTCGTCTTCCACCAGGTGCAGGGGGAAGGTCATTTGCTGGTTTTCGAAGCTGGCTTGAATGGTGACCTGTTCATGGGCCGCCAGGCGGGTGAGCAGGTCACGGATTTGCGATCCACCGTTGACGAGCAGGCTCGACGTCGCATCCCGCACATTGAGTTGCGGGTTGTGTTGCATGGTCTGGATGAAATCCAGCTCATCCTGGGTCAGGAGTGCGTCACGTTGCATGGCCAGCTCGAAAGATATAATTACAAAGTCATTGGTGATTGTAGTTACTGACCATTAATTCTGAATTTCGTTTGCGCCGTTCGTCGCCTTGAGCGCAGCAAGCTCGGCCTGGAGTTCAGCGACCTGCCCCTCCAGTTGAGCCACGCGCTGTTGCGCCTTGACCTGCACCGTGACGTCTTTCTGCACACCGACAAAATAGGTTTGCCCGTCCGCTGGATTTTTCACCGTTGAAAGGGACAGCTCATTCCAGAACGGTGTGCCGTCCTTGCGGTAGTTTCGCAATATTTCCCGGCAGGATCCTTCACTGTTCAAGGCGTTGCGAATCAACGGCAGGGCTTCCTGGTCGCGATCCCCCGACTGCAGGAAACGACAATCCTGATAGAGGATCTCTTCGCTGGAGTAACCCGTCAGGCGTTCGAACGCGGGGTTGACGTAAATGAGGATTTTGTCCTGATCGCCTTCCTTTTCGGCAATCACGATGCCGTCGTTGGAGGCGTTGATCACCATTTGCAGCAGTTGGGCATTAATCATCGGAGCATCCTTTCCTGATTGATTGTCAATTGCATTCTAAGAGAATAATCACGACTGTGCTGTTAATATCCGGGTCTTTTACTCGGATTCAGGATCAGATTGATGAAAGTCGCCATCATTTCCGGCTCGGTGTACGGCACGGCCGAAGAAGTTGCCCGCCACGCCGCCAGCCTGTTGAAAGCCGCCGGTTTCGAAACCTGGCACAACCCGCGTGCGGCCCTCGCCGATATCCAGGCGTTTGGCCCCGAAGCCTTTCTGGCGGTGACCTCGACCACCGGCATGGGTGAGCTGCCGGACAATCTGCAACCACTGTATTCGACCATTCGTGACCAATTGCCAGCGGCCTGGCGCGGTTTGCCGGGGGCAGTGATCGGATTGGGCGATGCGAGTTATGGCGATACTTTTTGTGGCGGCGGCGAGCAGATGCGTGAATTGTTCGGTGAACTGGGCATTCGCGAAGTGCTGCCAATGCTGCGCCTGGATGCCAGCGAAAGCGTGACCCCCGAAACAGACGCCGAGCCTTGGCTGGCGGAGCTGATCAGCGCACTGCGCGAGTGACGGATAACCCGCCATCAACGCCAGTCAGGGTTCTGACAGTGCGGCAAAATCGGCCTGTCAGCCCCTTGCTGGCGCCGGTCGTTTGACATGGATCCAGAGCAGCAGGGTGACTGACTCGCTGGGACATCAAGCTGGCTGCCAATGCAACTACACGAACCTCAAGGGCTGACTAGACTCGGTAAACATAGGAAACACTCCATAATAAAAAACACCGAGGCTCCTTGCCGTGACTGTCGCTCCCGTCCAATCGCCACACAGTGTCAAAGACCAGGTCAGTGCTGCCGAGTGGCAGACTCGCGTTGACCTTGCGGCCTGTTATCGCCTGGTCGCTCAACACGGTTGGGATGACCTGATCTTTACCCACATCTCCGCCAAGGTGCCCGGCACCGAAGATTTCCTGATCAATCCGTTCGGGTTGATGTTTCACGAAATGACCGCGTCAAGCCTGGTCAAGGTGGACCAGGCCGGCAACAAGCTGATGGACAGTCCTTACGAGATCAATCCGGCGGGTTACACCATCCACAGCGCCGTGCATGAAGTGCGTCACGATGTGGTTTGTGTGCTGCACACCCACACGGCTTCAGGGGTGGCGGTCTCGGCCCAGAAGCAGGGCGTTCTGCCGATCAGCCAACAATCGTTGTTCGTGCTTTCCAGCCTGGCCTACCACGCCTACGAAGGTGTGGCGCTCAACCATGAAGAGAAAGTGAGGCTGCAGGCGGACCTCGGTGAAAACAATTTCCTGATGCTGCATAACCACGGTCTGCTGACCTGCGGCAGCACCATCGCCGATACGTTCCTGATGATGTTTACCTTTCAACGTGCCTGTGACATTCAGGTCATGGCGCAAAACGGTGCGGCTGAACTGATTGCCATCGAACCGCAGATTCTGGCCGGCGCCAAAGCCATGATCGCGGGTGTCACCAGAAGTGCTCAAGGAATGGGCGGAGCGCTGGCGTGGCCGGCGCTGCTGCGCAAGCTCGATAAACTTGACCCGGGTTATAAACTCTAATGGCACTCGCCGAGATTCCTCTGTGTGTCTGGCGCAAACGCAGCCAGACGTTCTTGTTCCGTGGCCACAGCATCCGTTACTGGACGGCGGGGCAGGGTGAGCCGCTGTTGCTGATTCACGGTTTTCCGTCCGCCAGTTGGGACTGGCATTACCTGTGGCAGCCATTGACCCAGCGCTTTCGCGTGATCGCTTGCGACATGCTCGGCTTCGGCGATTCGGCCAAACCGGCGAATCACGAATACAGCCTGCTGGAGCAAGCGGATCTGCAACAGGCACTGCTTGAGCACCTGAATGTCGAGCAGCCGGTGCACCTGTTCGCCCACGACTATGGCGACAGCGTGGCCCAGGAACTGCTGGCCCGGCATTACGAGTCGCGGGTGGAGCTGGCCAGTTGTGTGTTTCTCAACGGCGGTTTGTTTCCGGAAACCCACCGCCCGGTATTGATGCAAAAACTCTTGCTCAGCCCTTTGGGCTGGATGATCGGCCGCGCCTTCAGCCGTGATGGCCTGGTGAGAAGCTTTCGGCAGATTTTCGGTCCGCGAACCCGGCCCAGTGAAAGCCAGATGGATGATTTCTGGAGCCTGGTCGAAAGCCATCGCGGGCCACGAATCATGCACAAATTGATCGCCTACATCCCGGAGCGACGTGTCTGGCGCAACCGCTGGGTGCGCGCGATGCAGCGCGGTGAAGTGCCGCTGCGAGTGATCGATGGCGGGGTCGATCCGATCTCCGGTGTGCATATGGTCGAGCGTTACCGGGAACTGATTCCGGATGCGGACACCGTGGTGTTGCCCGACATCGGTCACTACCCGCAAATCGAGGCACCCTGCGAGGTCCTCAGGCACTACCTGGCGTTTCGCGATCAACTGCTTTTGCCGCCACGCAAAGTCGCCTGCTCCTGATTCGCAGCATTGAACCTGCTGGGCTTTTGTGGCGAGGGAGCTTGCTCCCGTCGGGTCGCGAAGCGGCCCTGAGGCATTCAATCCGGGACACAGGTTTTAGGACTGCTTCGCAGCCGAGCGGGAAGGTGCGGCGATCCGACAAGCTCCCTCGCCACAAGGGCTGCGCAACCTGTTGACGCGATCATCATCCCCCAGCCTTATCGCGCACCATTCAGCCTCCCCCGTGTTGATTGTGACCCGCTGCGCCGTGCCGGACACTCGGACTCATCGTCCCTTGGCCTGCTGGAGTCCCCCCATGAATGAGTCTGTGCGCTTCGAAGATAAAGTCGTGATCATCACCGGTGCCGGTGGCGGCCTGGGACGGGCGCATGCACTGCTGTTCGCCAAACAGGGCGCCAGGGTTCTGGTCAACGACCTGGGCGGCTCGACCCAGGGCGAAGGCGCCAACGCTTCGGCCGCCGCCCGCGTGGTAGCGGAGATTCGCGAGGCCGGCGGCATCGCCGAGGCCAACCACGATTCGGTCACTGACGGTGACAAGCTGGTCCAGCACGCCCTGGACGTCTTCGGTCGCGTCGACGTGGTGGTCAACAACGCCGGGATCCTGCGTGACAAGACTTTCCACAAAATGGAAGACGCCGACTGGGACCTGGTTTACCGCGTCCACGTCGAAGGTGCCTACAAAGTCACCCGTGCCGCCTGGCCGCACATGCGCGAGCAGAACTACGGCCGGGTGATTTTCACCGCGTCGACCTCGGGTATCTATGGCAATTTCGGCCAGTCCAACTA
Organism: Pseudomonas laurylsulfatiphila; assembly: GCF_002934665.1. Lineage (GTDB taxonomy): Bacteria > Pseudomonadota > Gammaproteobacteria > Pseudomonadales > Pseudomonadaceae > Aquipseudomonas > Aquipseudomonas laurylsulfatiphila. Next base: position 252,218 of record NZ_NIRS01000007.1, read on the forward strand.
CGGCATGGCCAAGCTCGGCCTCTATGGCCTGACCCGCACCCTGGCCATCGAAGGCCGCAAGAGCAACATCCTGGTCAACGCCATCGCCCCCACCGGCGGCACGCGCATGACCGAAGGCCTGATCCCGCCGCAAGTCTTCGAACAGCTCAAGCCGGAACTGGTCAGCCCCCTGGTGGTGTACCTGGCCAGCGAGAACTGCCAGGAAACCTCCGGTCTGTTCGAGGTCGGCGGTGGCTGGATGGGCAAGGTCCGCTGGGAGCGCAGCCTCGGTGTCGGGTTCGATCCACGGGCCGGCTTCTCACCGGAAGACGTGGCGGCGAACTGGCAGCAGATTTGTGACTTCGAAGGCGCGGCGCATCCGAAGGACAACATCGAAGCGCTGAAGGAAATGATGGGGAATTTGCAGAAGTATTCGCTCTGACCTTGTCGGCAAGGTCACATTGACTGACCTTGCCGGTGGCTGCATCTGTCGGTTGGAAAATCGTTTGCCCTCGATCAGCCGGAAAAGTATTTGAATACCAGTGCCTTCAGATTGGCGGCTGTCTGTGCATCCATTTTTCCGTCGAATTTTTCCGGGCGAAAATGCATCTGGAATGCCCGCACCAACTGTTGAAAACCACCTTCCGTCGAGGCGCCCGAAACCTCGTATCCATAGGACTTGAACAGCCCCAGCAATTCGCTTCGGCCTGGAACGCCCGATGTGGTGTATTGGTTCAGATACTCGTTCCGAGTGGCTTCATCGAACCAGGCGCCGACGCCTTTCAGGTACAGCGCCTGCCAGGGAAACATTGGCCCCGGGTCACTTTTGCGGCCGATTGAAATATCGGAGTGGCCCAACACCTGCGTCGGCGTGATATCCGGGTAGCGCTTGAGGATGTTCAGCGCCAGTTGTTCAATCGCGGCAATCTGCTCTGGGTGATACGGCGGGAAGGTGAATTCGCCGTTGTTGTCAGTCGCCAGGTTGACCACTTCAATGCCGATAGACGTGTCATTCAGATTGCTGCGGTTACCCCACTGACTGACGCCCGCATGCCACGCGCGATGACTTTCACCCACCAGGTTGAACACTTCTTGCCCGGTATAACCGGCTTTCAGGTAACTGGGGTCAGTGATATCCGGAACCAGATAGTGCGCGCTGACATTCGGGCCGGTCAGGGCACTGACAGAGCTCGCAAAGTCAGCGGCCGTGTAGTGAAGAACCAGAAAGCGTATTCGGCTGTTGAAGCTTCTGGCTGAGCGATAGTGGTTGTAGTTGATGGGCTTCATGGTTGCACTCGCAATAAGTAATTTTGAAGCCGGACGAAGATCAAGGTTGTTCGCCGACTTGCTGGTCAACTTAATGGCCCGAGTGCGATAGGTGTTTACCTATGCTTGTAGGTGCGTTCTGAAAGAAATGTAGGCGTCAGCTTGCTGGCGATGGACTCAAGTGCGCCGCGTTTATCCGGTTCACACGCGTTATCGTTAACGACCATCGCTGCGATGCGGCGACCCGACAAGCCAGCTCCTACAGGAGACCGTGCCCACGCTGAAAATGAGTCCCATAAAAAAGGCCGCTGCAAACGCAGCGGCCAAAGTAAGACGTTGGATCAGGAGCTACAAATCAACGTCAGTGAACACGGGGTGATGAACCGAATCCTCGATTCATCTGAAATCCTTCAGTCACGGCGCAGGCTCCGTGACAGCCAGGTAAGAATAAGCCCTCAGCACTGTAGGAAAAATACTAATTCCCGACATGCACTGTTGCAGCCCGGGCAACAGTCAGGATTCGGCTGCTCGACGTCCGGGTGATGACCCTGTGCCAGTCATCCTTTAGAGGTACACCACGAATACCTCTTTGGTGCGCTTATCGATCCCGGTGCCCCGGCAGTAGGGTGACGCCTTCTGTCACTCACCGGGGAAGACGCATGACAAAAACAACAATGCGCGCCATCTTCACACCGCAGGCACTGGCGGCCGCGGTCGCATTGGGCTGCTGTGCCCAGGCTCAGGCCATTTCGTTCAGCATCGGGGAAATCGAGGGGACGTTCGACTCCTCATTGTCGGTCGGCGCGAGTTGGGGCATGCGTGATGCGGATGATGCCCTGGTAGGCACCGTCAATGGCGGTTCCGGTCAGTCTTCGACCGGTGACGACGGGCGCCTGAACTTCAAGAAGGGCGAAACCTTCTCGAAGATCTTCAAGGGGATTCACGACCTCGAACTGAAGTACGGCGACACAGGCGCGTTTGTGCGTGGCAAGTACTGGTACGACTTCGAGCTCAAGGATGAAAGCCGCCCATTCAAGGACATCAGCGATCACAATCGCAAAGAAGGCGCCAAGTCTTCAGGCGGACAAATCCTCGACGCATTCGTCTATCACAACTACTCCCTCGCCGATTTGCCGGGCACGGTGCGTGCCGGCAAGCAGGTGGTCAGTTGGGGTGAGAGCACCTTCATCGGCAACTCGATCAACAGCATCAATCCGGTCGATGTGTCCGCGTTCCGTCGCCCTGGAGCCGAGATCAAGGAGGGCCTGATCCCGGTCAACATGCTGTTCGCCTCCCAGGGCCTGACGGAGAAGTTGACAGTGGAAGGCTTCTATCAACTGGAATGGGATCAGACGGTCGTCGATAACTGCGGCACCTTCTTTGGTGTCGATGTGGTGGCCGATGGCTGCAACAAGGGCTACACCGTCGCCAGCCCGGCCATTGCACCCTTGCAGCCGATTGCGGCTGCCTTTGGCCAGGGCTTCGAGGTCAGCAAAGAGGGCGTGATCGTTCCCCGTGGCGGCGACCGTGATGCCCGGGATTCTGGACAGTGGGGTACGGCGTTGCGCTGGCTGGGGGACGACACCGAGTACGGGCTGTACTTCATGAACTACCACAGCCGCAGCCCCAACGTCGGAACCACCACCGCCGGGCTCAGTACGCTGGCAAGCCTTCCGGGAATCGTCGCCACCGCCAACCGAATCGCCCCCGGCAGCGGTTCAGGCCTGGCCCAGAGTGTGATGCTCGGTCGCGGCCAGTATTACCTCGAATACCCGGAGGACATCCGCCTCTACGGCGCCAGCTTCGCCACCACCTTATCGACCGGCACTGCGTGGAGCGGGGAAATCAGCTACCGCCCCAACCTCCCGGTGCAGGTCAACACCAATGACCTGACTCTGGCCATGCTCAATCCGATCGCAGGCGGTGCGGCGTCGCCCATCGCCACGTCACCGGGGGCTGACAACAAAGGTTACCGCCGCAAGGAAGTGACGCAGATCCAGAGCACCCTGACGCACTTCATCGATCAGGTCGCCGGTGCAGATCGCCTGACGTTGGTGGGCGAGGCGGCGGTGGTTCGGGTCGGTGGTTTGGAAGCACGCAGCAAACTGCGCTACGGCCGCGACTCGGTGTATGGCCAGTATGGTTTCCACGGCGATACCGACGGCTTTGTGACCTCGACTTCTTGGGGGTATCGCGCTCGGGCCATCCTCGACTACAACAACCTCATCGCCGGGATCAACGTCAGACCCAATCTCTCCTGGTCCCACGACGTCTCCGGCTATGGCCCCAACGGTCTGTTCAACGAAGGCGCCAAGGCCATCAGCCTCGGTGTCGATGCGGACTATCGCAACACCTATACCGCGAGCCTCAGCTACACCGACTTTTTCGGCGGGGACTACAACGTCCTCACCGACCGTGACTTCGTGGCGTTGAGCTTTGGTGTGAACTTCTGATCTGGCTGAAAAGGATGAATTCAATGCGCAAGATGATTCTGCAATTGGGCACCGTTCTGGCTCTGAGTCTGCTGGCCGCCAAGGTGATGGCCGCGGTGTCGCCAGAGGAAGCCAACAAGCTCGGCACCAGCCTGACCCCGCTCGGTGCCGAGAAGGCCGGCAATGCCGATGGTTCGATTCCGGCCTGGACCGGTGGCATCCCGAAAAACGCTGGCGCGGTGGACAGCAAGGGTTTCCTGGCCGACCCGTTCGCCAACGAAAAGCCGTTGTTCGTGATCACCGCAGCGACCGTCGACAAGTACAAGGACAAGCTTTCCGACGGCCAGATCGCGATGTTCAAACGCTATCCCGAGACTTACAAGATTCCGGTCTATCCCAGCCATCGTACCGTGGCGTTACCGGCAGAAATCTATGAGTCGGCCAAGCGCAGTGCGCTGAACGTAACACCGATCAACGACGGTAACGGTCTGGCCAACTTCACCGGCAATCGCTATTACGCGTTCCCGATTCCGAAGAATGGCGTGGAAGTGATCTGGAACCACGTCACCCGTTACCACGGCGGCAATCTGCGTCGCACCATCACCCAGGCGACACCGCAATCCAATGGTGATTTCACAGTGATCCGCTTCAAGGACGAAGTCGCCGTGCCGTCGTTGCTCAGTGATCTGAAACCGGGCAGCGACGATAACGTCCTCAACTACTTCAAGCAGGAAGTCACCGCACCGGCGCGCCTGGCGGGCAACGTGCTGCTGGTCCACGAGACGCTCGATCAGGTCAAGGAACCGCGCAAGGCCTGGATCTACAACGCCGGTCAGCGTCGGGTACGGCGTGCGCCACAGGTCGCCTATGACGGGGTCGGCACCTCATCCGATGGCCTGCGCACCACCGACAACTTCGACATGTTTTCCGGCGCGCCGGATCGCTACGACTGGAAGCTCATTGGCAAGAAGGAGATGTACATCCCCTACAACAGCTACAAGCTCGACTCGCCAGACCTCAAGTACACCGATGTCATCAAGGCCGGGCACATCAACCAGGACCTGACTCGCTATGAGCTGCACCGGGTCTGGGAAGTCGTCGCTACGGTCAAGCCGAGCGAACGGCACGTGTACGCCAAGCGCCACATGTACATCGACGAAGACAGCTGGCAAGTGGCGCTGGCCGACCACTACGACGGGCGTGGACAGCTCTGGCGCGTCGCCGAAGGGCATGCCCAGTTCTACTACGATCACCAGGTGCCGGCCTATACCGTCGAAGCGCTGTATGACCTGATTGCCGGTCGCTACATCGCACTGGGAATGAAGAACGAAGAAAAGCGCAGCTTCGAGTTCAACATCGATGCAAAAGCGGGGGACTACACACCGGCAGCCTTGCGTAGCACGGGGGTCAGGTAGGTTTCCTACAGGCTCCTACACAAAAGGGTGACTTTGCGGTCACCTTTTTTATAGGGGGCGATCAGTGTGTTGAATACTTCTTCAACAAGCACTCGGGAGGGGTCTAGGGTGGCGCCAGAATTATAAAAAAAGGCGCATCACAATGACTGCAATGACGCACTGTCTGGACCGCCCTGGCCTTGTGCCCCGACTGTCGTCCCATCATCTGTCCCGCGAGCGGCTGGTCGAGCCCATGCTGGTGTCGACCGCGAGGGTGAAGTTGCTTTGCGCACCGCCCGGCAGTGGCAAGAGCGCGTTGCTCAGCGAATGCCTGCTGCGGGCGCCGGAGCACTGTCGGGTCTGTTGGCTGCCGCTGGCGGGGGCGTCGTTGAGTGCTGCCGATTTTCTGTTGCGCCTGACGCAAGCGCTGGATCTGCCCTCGGCGGATGAGCCCGGGCTGCTGGCGCATCTGGCCCGATTACAGACGCCGACCTGGCTGTTTCTGGATGATTACTGCCGCGCACCCAACACGGAACTCGACCGGATGCTCGATCGCCTGTTGGCCGTCGCCAACCCGGTGCTGACCTGGTGGCTGGGTTCCCGTCGTCGACCATCCTGCAACTGGCCGCGGCTGCTGCTCGATGATGAGGTGTACGAGTGCGAAGGCCGGGCGCTGGCGTTTACCGAGGCCGAGGTCGGGCAGTTGCTCGGTCATGTCGACCCAACCCTGGCGGCCCGGACCGCCAAGAGGGTGGTTGAGCGTAGCGGTGGCTGGTGCGCTGGCGTGCGGATCGCGTTACTCAATGGTTGCCCGTGGTCGGGTGAACAGGGGCGTTCGGCAACGCTGCTCGATTATCTGCAGCACGAGTTGTTCAACACCTTGCCGCCGGAGTTGGTTGAGGTCTGGCAGGTGTTGGTTCATCTGCCACGCTTCAATGCCAGCTTGTGCGAGCATCTTTTCGGTACGGGTGAGGGAGCGCAGTGGCTGCACGCATTGCAGGACATGGGCTGCTTCATTGAGCCTTGGGAAGACTCCGTCGAGTGGTTGCGGATCTGCGAGCCACTGGCCCGGGCAATGGCGGAGGAGCCGACCCCGGCCGGGCGATCCTGGCATCGCCGCGCGTGCCAATGGTTCAGCGCCGAAGAGGACTGGCAAGGTGCGTTCGAGCAGGCGCTGTTGGCGCAGGAGTTCGAAGTGGCGGTCAGTCTTTTGCAGCACTTCAGCCTCGAACATTTGTTCCGGCGCGAAAATGTCTGTCTGCTGTTGAAACTCCACGAGCGTCAACAGGCTGAGCTGACCCTTGTTACACCGCAATTGGTGGGGCTGGTCAGCGCGGCGTTGTTGTTTGCCGGACGTTTCGATCCTGCCGCCGCGTGCATTGAGCAACTGGCACGATTTGCCCCGCAGCCTACGCAGGCGCAGCAACGGCAACTGCTGGCACGCTGGCAGGCGCAACAGGGCTGGCTGCTGCATTTGCAAGGCCGTATGGAGGCGGCCCGTACGCACTTTCTCGATGCGCTGGCCGAGCTGGGCGTCGATGCCTGGCCGGCGCGAGTGTTGTGCCTCTCAGGACTGACCCAGCAGGCATTGCTCAACGCCGAACTCGATGTGGCACAGGCGTTCAATCGTGAGGCACTGTGCCTGGCGCGCGCCCAAGGCTCGCTATTGTTCGAAGGGCTGCTTGAACTCGATCACGCACAGTTGCTGGAGATGCGCGGAGCGCCCCGACGCGCCGAGAGCTTGTTGGCTGATACGGTTGCGCTGTTGTCTCGAGAGGCTGATCGACCGACGCCGCTATTGGGGCGAATTGCCCTGCGGCGAGGACGGTTGGCCCTCTGTCAGGGACAAGATGAGCTGGCCGCCGGTTTCTTCCAGTCCGGCCTGGAGGACTGCCTGCAAAGCCAGGACAAGCACGCGCTGTATGGCTTTCTCGGGCAGGCGCAGATGGCCGCCAACCAGCGCGATTATGCCCATGCGTTTGATCGTCTGCGCGAAGCCGAACGGTTGATGCAGCAACGGCAGATCCCCGACACGGTGTATCGCAGCGTACTGCTGCAAATCAGCAGTCATTTCTGGCTGCAACAAGGGCGCCCGGAGTTGGTCCGGGAAGCGCTGACCCGAGTCTTGCGTCATTATCGCGGGGCCCATGCACGCCAGGCACCACCCGCCACGCTGCAACTGATTGCGCGTATCGAATACCAGTTGGTGTTGGCCGAGACTCAACTTCAATTGGCGCAAAATCCATTGGATCGCCTCAAGGCGTTACTCAAGCAGGCGCAACAACAGGCCATGCTGGCGCTGGAAGCGGAGTTGCAATTGGCAATCTGCGAAGTGGCGGACCTGACGGGCGAGCCGGACATGGCTCATGCCGCACTGGAGGCTGGCCTGGCGTTGGTGAAGCGTTGTCATGGGCAACAGGCATTGCGTGATTTGAATTTGCGCCAGCCGAGTCTGATCTGTCGTCTACAGGGAACGGCGCCCGTGGTCGATAGGGACTCCGATGTCAGTTTACTGAGCGGGCGAGAGCTTGAAGTACTGGACCTGATTGCCCAAGGCAACTCCAATCAGCAAATCGCCGAACAACTGTTCATTTCGTTGCATACGGTGAAAACCCATGCCCGGCGCATTCACAGCAAGTTGGGTGTGGAACGACGCACACAGGCAGTTGCCATGGCGAAGAAGTTGGGGTTGATAATGCAAGTTTGGTAAGTGTTGGTTTTTAGTCGGGACATGAATTAAAACATACTGTTGCGTGCATAAATAATCGTGTTGATTAGTATGGTTGCCGGCGCTGACAGATCAGAAGTTTGTTGTACTGTCAGTACATTGATTCGATTCGCCGAGCAGGATGTTCGGCTATTCAAGACAGGAAGTCTGTATGAGCGACAGTTTTTTTTCTTACAATAAGGTTTTGCTATTGAAGCGCATTCGTGCGGATTTCGCAGTCGAAGTGCTGTTGGTTTCGCGCTTGGGAGAACTCGGGATCAACCCGTTCAAGACCTATTTGAGTACGCTGGTTGATCTTGTTGGCACTGACGTCAGCGAATCCAGGACGTTATTCGATGAGACACTGGAGTGGGTTGAGAAAGAGACACTGCCAAACTATATCCAGGGTATCAATGGGGTTTTCAATCGGCAGTATTCTTTCGAGCCGGAGCATCGGGTTGAAGGGCTGGACCTGATAGCGTTTGAAAGCATAGTCATTGAAATCGTCCGTTGGTTGACCGAAGCGCCGTCAATCAACCTTTCAAAACGCTCGATCAAAGTATCCGGCATCGAAGCGGTCCACGCAGCGTTGAAGTATCAGCTACCGGAAATCAATATCGATAACCTGTACTTGACCCGTTTTGTTGCGGAAGCGGGTGGGCGAAAGATACTTCAATCCCAAAGCCTGGCCGAAGATGTCTTTGCTCGTTTTCAACAGAATGAAATTCCTTACTATCACGGCGAAGGAGTGGGTATTTATACGATCGCTTACAGTGCCCAGGAATCTGATTTGCATCCGCAGCTTACGATCAAGGACATCAGTGACCTGGTGATCGAAATCGCTCCGGAATTTTTGAGCTGATTGGTGTTTTCATAAAAGCAGCTGTGCCAACCCCCTCTTGGTTGGCGCAGCTGTCGCAATCAGGTTGCGGCGGCGGGTTCATAACCCATGCGCCAACTGACAGCACGGCTGGCGGATAACAGCCGCTGCGCCGCCGGCCCGTTTTCATCGGCATGGAACAACGATGTTGGCCCCACCACCGTCAGCACGGCAACCACTCTGCCCATCGCGTTGAACACCGGTGCCGACAAGGCATCCACCCCTGGCAGCAGCAAACCATGTACATGGTGCAAACCGCGTGCGCGGATTTGTTCGCACTGGGCCGCGTAGGCCTGATTGTCTGCCAGCACATGGGCTGCGTGGGCCTGCAACTCCTGCACGCGCAGATCCTCGGTCTCGCGTTTCGGCAGGTAGGCGCCAAATACCAGTCCCGTCGAAGAGCTGAGCAGCGGCAGCACCGAGCCCAGTTGTGTCACCACCGTCACCGCACGCACTGCCGGTTCGATGTGCACCACGGTCGCGCCCTGATTGCCCCATACCGCCAGAAAGCAGGTTTCGTTCAAGTCATCGCGCAGCTCGGCCAGGGGCAGGGCGGCGACTTTCAGCACGTCCATACTGTTGAGTGCTGCCAACCCCACGCGCAAGGCTTCACGACCCAGGCCGTAATGGTTGGTCGCCGCGTTCTGTTCGGCAAACCCGCTGGCGATCAGCGCCTGCAAATAGCGGTGGACCTTACTCGCCGGCATCTGCACGTGTTCGGCCAGGCGCGACAGCGAAGTCGAAGGCGACAACTCGGCCAGAGCCTTGAGGATGTCAGTGCCCACCTCGGCCGAGCGGACTTTCTGTTTACCGTTGCTGTCGCTGGTGGGCTTTTGCATGGAGGCAGTTTGATCCTGTTACGAATGGGCGTCTTTATAGCTTGACGGTCAATTCCAATCAAATTACGTTATGCGTAATCAAATTACGATAAAAATAACCCAGGCGTGCCTCGACCTCTGCAACAGAGCGAGCGGCCACTGCCGACTCCCTGTTCAGGAGGCTCCATGAACCCCGATTCAACAATGCCAGCGCTGGCCTACCTGTCAGGCTTCGGCAACGAATTCAGCAGCGAAGCCTTGCCCGGTGCACTGCCTGTCGGCCAGAACTCCCCGCAAAAAGCCCCGTACGGTCTCTACACCGAGCTGTTCTCCGGCACGGCGTTTACCATGCCGCGCAGCGAGGCGCGGCGGACGTGGATGTACCGCATTCAGCCGTCGGCCAATCACCCGGCATTCGTCAAGTTGGACCGGCAACTGGCCGGCGGCCCGCTGGGTGAGGTGACCCCCAACCGCCTGCGCTGGAACCCGCTGGACATTCCCGCCGAGCCGACCGACTTCATCGACGGCCTGGTGAGCATGGCCGCCAACTCGGGCGCGGAAAAACCGGCCGGTATCAGCATCTACAACTACCGCGCGAACCGTTCCATGGAGCGCGCGTTCTTCAACGCCGACGGCGAGATGTTGCTGGTGCCTGAACTGGGGCGCCTGCGCATTGCCACCGAACTCGGCGTGCTTGAACTGGAACCGCTGGAAATTGCCGTGCTGCCACGCGGTCTTAAATTCCGCATCGAACTGCTCGACCCGCAGGCCCGTGGTTATGTCGCCGAAAACCATGGCGCGCCGTTGCGTCTGCCGGACCTGGGGCCGATTGGCAGCAATGGCCTGGCCAATCCGCGGGACTTCGTGACCCCGGTGGCGGCCTACGAGAACCTGCAACAACCCACTACGCTGGTGCAGAAATTCCTCGGCCAGCTGTGGGCATGCGAGCTCAATCATTCGCCGCTCAACGTGGTTGCCTGGCACGGTAACAACGTGCCGTACAAATATGACCTGCGCCGTTTCAACACCATCGGCACCGTCAGTTTCGATCACCCGGATCCGTCGATCTTCACCGTGCTGACCTCGCCTACCAGCGTCCATGGCCTGGCCAACCTCGATTTCGTGATCTTCCCTCCGCGCTGGATGGTGGCCGAGAAAACCTTCCGTCCACCGTGGTTCCATCGCAACCTGATGAACGAATTCATGGGTTTGATCCAGGGCGAATACGACGCCAAGGCCGAAGGCTTTGTGCCCGGCGGTGCTTCGCTGCACAGCTGTATGAGCGCCCATGGTCCCGACGGAGAGACTTGCACCAAAGCGGTTAACGCTGACCTCAAACCGGCGAAAATAGACAACACCATGGCATTCATGTTCGAGACCAGCCAGGTATTGCGTCCGAGCCGTTTCGCCCTCGATTGCCCGCAACTGCAAAACACTTACGATGCCTGCTGGGCTACGCTGCCCGCCACTTTCGACCCGACCCGGAGATAACCCATGACGCAGACTTCCATCACTCGCAGCTGGGTTGTATCCGCCAACGGCCATGCGGATTTCCCTCTGCAAAACCTGCCGCTGGGCGTGTTCAGCCTCAACGGCTCGGCACCGCGCAGTGGCGTGGCTATTGGCGAGCATATCTTTGACCTGCAAGCGGCCCTGGAGGCCGGGTTGTTCGATGGCGCCGCGAAAACAGCGGTCGAAGCGACCCTTGGCGGTCAGTTGAATGCCTTCTTCGAACTGGGCCGCGAGGCTCGCGTCGCGTTGCGCGAGCGTTTGCTGGAACTGTTCGCCGAGGGCAGCACCCTGCACGGCAAGATCGAAGCCCAGGGCGCAAAACTGCTGCCGCTGGCGGCGGATTGCGAAATGCACCTGCCGGCAAAAATCAATGATTACACCGACTTCTACGTCGGCATCGAGCACGCGCAGAACGTTGGCAAACTGTTCCGTCCCGACAACCCGTTGCTGCCGAACTACAAGTACGTGCCAATCGGCTACCACGGTCGTGCGTCGACCATTCGCCCGTCCGGTACCGATGTCCGCCGCCCGAAAGGCCAGACGTTGCCGGCCGGTCAGAGCGAACCGACGTTCGGCCCTTGCGCACGCCTGGACTACGAACTGGAACTGGGCATCTGGATCGGCCAGGGCAACGACATGGGCGACTCGATTGCCATCGGCGACGCCGCCGATCACATCGCCGGTTTCTGCCTGCTCAACGACTGGTCGGCACGGGACATCCAGGCCTGGGAATACCAGCCGCTGGGGCCGTTCCTGTCGAAAAGCTTCATCACCAGCATCTCGCCGTGGGTCGTCACCGCCGAAGCGCTGGAGCCGTTCCGTCGCGCCCAGCCAGCGCGTCCGCAAGGCGATCCGCAGCCGCTGCCGTACCTGCTCGACAAGCGCGATCAGGCCGCTGGCGGGTTCGACATCGAACTGGAAGTGCTGCTGCTCACCGAGGCCATGCGCGAGCAGAACCTGCCGGCCCATCGCCTGACCCTGAGCAACACACAGCACATGTACTGGACCGTGGCGCAAATGGTCGCGCACCACAGCGTCAACGGCTGCCAATTGCAGGCCGGTGACCTGTTCGGTTCGGGCACCTTGTCGGGGCCGGAGAGCGGTCAGTTCGGCAGCCTGCTGGAAATCACCGAAGGCGGTAAGAAGCCGATCGAACTGGCCTCGGGCGAGGTGCGCAAGTTCCTTGAGGACGGTGACGAAATCATCCTGCGCGGCCGTTGCCGTCGCGACGGTTTCGCGTCCATCGGTTTCGGTGAGTGCCGTGGCAAAGTGCTGCCGGCGCGCTGAGAGGAGCGGGGCATGGAACTCTATACTTACTACCGTTCGACGTCGTCGTACCGGGTGCGTATCGCGTTGGCGCTCAAGGGCCTTGATTATCAATCCTTGCCAGTCAACCTGATCGCACCCGAAGGCGGCGAGCATCGACAGCCGCCTTATCTGGGCATCAACCCGCAGGGCCGCGTGCCGGCCTTGCGTACCGATGAAGGCGAGTTGCTGATCCAGTCTCCCGCCATCATCGAATACCTGGAGGAACGTTATCCACAGGTGCCACTGCTGTCCAAGGACCTCGCCACCCGCGCACATGAGCGTGGCGTGGCGGCAGTGATCGGCTGCGATGTGCACCCGCTGCACAACGTCAGCGTGCTCAACCGGCTGCGCCAGTCGGGCCACGACGAACCTCAGGTGGTGGAGTGGATCGGTCACTGGGTCGGCCAAGGCCTGGCCACGGTAGAGCAGTTGATCGGCGATGACGGTTACTGCTTCGGCCCCGAGCCGGGGCTGGCGGACGTCTACCTGATCCCGCAGCTGTACGCGGCCGAGCGTTTCAATGTTTCTCTTGAGGCTTATCCGCGGATTCGTCGAGTGGCAGTGTTGGCGGCGACGCATCCGGCGTTCATCCAGGCGCATCCGGCGAATCAGCCAGATACGCCATAACGGTTCACACCAACCCAATGTGGGAGCGAGCTTGCTCGCGATAGCGGCATGTCAGTCATATTGATTTGACTGACACTCCCTCTTCGCGAGCAGGCTCGTTCCCACAATGATTTTTGATCAATGAACGATGGCGTTCGGCGGTAGGTGCCCCAGCCGTTCCGTGAGGCGAATCCGCTGGATGGGATCATCGCTGAGCAGCAGGGCATGCTCCAGGTCAAAACGCTCGGCGTTCGGGCAGTCCAGCCGTTGGTACAGGCTGGCCCGGGCCAGATAGTCGGCGGTACTGGCATTGCCCAGTTCCAGGACGCGCCCGGCGTCGATCAGGGCATTGATGAAGTCGTCGTGGGAGAGGTACAACTGGCGCAGGTTGCGCGACAGCCGTTGCAGCATCTGCACCGGCTCGGCGGTGACCAGATGGTCGGCGCTGAGCTTCATGTTCGGGCCATACTGGCGGTGCAACAACTCTCGGCAATCGTTCGGATAAAGGCGACGGCCGCCGCAGGGGTCGAGCAAATGATCGGCGCCCGGCACCCGCAGCAGGAAATGCCCGGGAAAGTTGACCCCGACCATGGGGATCTCCAGGCCCCTGGCCAACTCCAGCGCAATCAACCCCAGCGTCAAGGGTTGCCCTCGTCGGCGTTCCAGTACTTTGTCGAGCAATGCCACTTGCGGGCGCAAGGGTGTGAAATCGTCCTGGGCAAAGCCCAGGTCGTTCATGCGCCGCAATAGCGGTTGGGCCAGTTCACTGACCGGCAGCATCGGCAAGCCACCGCTGACCCGTTGCTGCAATTCCTGGAAATCGGCCAGTACCGCTTGGGGGTTCACTTCACCGTCATGCTCGACCGCAATCCATAGCGCCGCCTCGAACAGCGCGGGCGGTGAACGTTGCAGGCAGGCGAAGAACGATTGGCGCGGGGTCATCAAAATCTCCGGGCAATGCCTCGTTTTAGTCCCCTCTCCGGCATTCGTCCAGTGCTGTACAAGCGCGAATTCCGGTTATTTCCGAAAACCTGCATCGCGGCCGCGCTTATTCCGGTGCGCTTCTGCAATTTTCGGGCGCAAGCCTATACTGGCGTCTACAAGAAGTGATTCGGGAGCCCTACGATGTTCGCTCTCATGCAAAGCACTCGCCTTGAATCGCTGCATCTGAGCGTTGACCCGGTCACCGGGTTGAAGGCGGTCATTGCCATTCATAACAGCCGACTGGGGCCTGCCCTGGGTGGTTGTCGTTATCTTGCCTATCCCAGCGACGAGTCTGCGGTCGAGGATGCGGTGCGCCTGGCCCAAGGCATGAGTTACAAGGCGGCATTGGCCGGCCTGGCCCAGGGCGGCGGCGTGGCGGTGATCATTCGCCCCGTTCATGTGGCCAACCGCGCCGCGCTGTTCGAAGCCTTCGGACGCTGTATCAATCAGCTGGACGGGCGCTACATCACGGCCATCGACAGCGGCACCTCAGTGGCGGACATGGATTGCATCGCCCAACAGACCCAACACGTCACCAGCACCACCTCGGCAGGTGACCCGGCGCCGCACGCGGCGATGGGCGTATTCACCGGCATTCGCGCCACTGCGATGGCGAGACTGGGCAGCGATAACCTCGAAGGCCTGCGCGTCGCCATTCAAGGCCTGGGCAACGTCGGTTATGCCCTGGCAGAACAGTTGCACGCCGCCGGGGCCGAACTACTGGTCAGCGATATCGATCACGGCAAGGTACAACTGGCGATGGAACAACTCGGGGCTCACCCCATTGCCAACGACGCACTGCTCAGCACGCCTTGCGATATTCTTGCGCCATGCGGGTTGGGCGGGGTGCTGAACAGCCACAGCGTGACGCAATTGCGCTGCTCGGCAGTGGCCGGTTCGGCTAACAATCAGCTGACGCATCTGGATGTCGCCGACCAACTGGAACGTCGCGGCATCCTGTACGCACCGGATTACGTGATCAACGCTGGCGGGCTGATCTATGTATCGCTCAAGCACCGTGGTGAAGAACTGTCGACCATCACCGCACACCTGTCGAAAATCAGCTCGCGCCTGACCGAGGTGTTTGCCCACGCCCAGGCGGAAAAACGTTCGCCGGCACGGGTGGCGGACGAGTTGGCGGAAAAGGTGCTGTATCGATAATAAGAGCAAAAGATCGCAGCCTTCGGCAGCTCCTACAGGGATCGACGAGCACCTGTAGAGCTGCCGAAGGCTGCGATCTTTTGATCTTCGGACATGAAAAAGGCCCTGACTCCATCGGACTCAGGGCCTATTCAATTCGGTTGTCGCCTATTTTGCTGTTTTCGCAGCCTTGGCTGGCTTGGCGGGGGCAACCGGCTCAGCGTTTGCCTCTTCCACAGGAGCGGCCACTGCAACCGGCGCGGCGACTTCAACAGGTGCCGCAAGCAGTTCGGACAGGGCGTCCGGCTGGCTCTTGAACGCCTTGGCGAACACATCGCGATTCTTCGCCATGTAGATCCCGGCTTCTTCCACTTGCTGCTCGGTCAGGGACGGAACGGCTTTTTGCAACACTTCAGCCAGCAATTCGGCCAGTTCGAGCATTTTGTCATGACGGTCAGCTTCGGCTTTATCCATGAACAAGCGCTCCAGATCTCGGCTGCTGCGGTATACCACTTCGACGGCCATTCACCACCTCACATGCCTTCACATTGGTTGTCAGTTTCGACTACTGTATCTATATACAGCTAAAAGGATAAGCGAAACCCTGTCGTTTGGGTAGTGGCTTTTTAATGTAGACCGGTTTCGACATTTGTCAGGCGAGACGCTGCACAGGTGCGACCAAACGCCACGGCGCGCAATCCAGAGCAGCTCGCCATCATGGGCTGGCCTTTTTTCTGCATGCAGAAAAACCGTCACGTCCAACCCGCATCATCCGGTCGAGCCGACCTAAGGAAGCATCATCGTGAAAATCAACTGGGCCGAAAAACTGCGGCAGAGCGTGCATGAACTGGCCGAGTCCCTGGGCAATCTGTTCGTCGAGACCTTTCATTACCTGGCGCTGTTCGCCATCGGTGCGGTGACCGCGTGGGCAGCGGTGATGGAGTTTCTCGGGATGATCGAAGAGGGGCACATCAAGATCGATGACATCCTGCTGCTGTTCATCTACCTGGAGTTGGGGGCGATGGTCGGGATTTACTTCAAGACCAACCACATGCCCGTGCGCTTCCTGATCTACGTGGCGATCACCGCGCTGACGCGGCTGCTGATTTCCAACGTTTCGCACCACAACCCGCCGGACCTGGGGATCATTTACCTGTGCGGCGGGATCTTGCTATTGGCATTTGCGATTCTGGTGGTGCGTTACGCTTCGTCGCAATTTCCCTCGGTGAAGATCGAAAACCCGCAACGCAAGACCGGCGCGGGTTCCAGTGAACATCCAGAGGTCGAGAAAGGCGAAATCTAGAGCCCGAGCGTGGGGCGCAGCCGCCCTTTGAGGGGAGGGGGCGGCAAGGCCGGTCCGCTGCCAGTGGTCATGGCTTCGAGGATGGCCACGGCGCTGTGGCCCTGTTCGATGGCAATGCCGAATTGAATGCTTTGAACCAGGCGCTTGAGGCGTTGGGGGTCATTGCGTTGTTCGGCGCTGATCATGCGTTTGGCCACTACGCGGCCACTGTTGGAAAGGGTCAGCATGATGCTGCCGTCCAGGCCCTGAATGCTCAGGTTGATCTGGTAATCCGCTGCAAAGGCATCGGTAATGAGCTGGAAAGGGTTGTCCATGATGCGTCACCGCCTGATTGAACGTGCAGTTGTTGACCGGCCGTGATCAGGTTGGTTCGCAACGCCAGACCACCGGCCATCTCGCCATCATTGTTCCAGCAGGGAAGTAGCAAGGCCCATGCCGGAAAAATCGTCGGACAAAAAACACGTTCTGTAGGAGCGAGCCTGCTCGCGATGGTCGTCAACGATAACGCGTCAAACCAGATGGCTTGCGGCGCCTGAGGGTTTTTCGCGAGCAAGCTCGCTCCTACAGGGGGCCGCGTTTTCTGCACGTTTCAGGGCAATAACGGCGGGCGTGCAACCAAAACGGTCAGCACTCCACCCAGTTCACCGCCAGACCGCCCCGTGACGTCTCTTTGTATTTGTCGTGCATGTCGGCTCCGGTATCGCGCATGGTGCGGATCACCCGGTCCAAGGAAATGAAGTGCTTGCCATCACCGCGCAGGGCCATTTGCGTGGCGTTGATGGCTTTCACGGCGGCGATTGCGTTGCGTTCGATGCACGGCACTTGCACCAGTCCGCCCACCGGGTCGCAAGTGAGGCCGAGATTGTGTTCCAGGCCGATTTCAGCGGCGTTTTCCAACTGTTCCGGGCTGGCCCCCAGCACCTCTGCCAGGCCTGCGGCGGCCATGGCGCAGGCAGAGCCGACTTCGCCCTGGCAGCCGACTTCGGCCCCCGAGATCGATGCGTTTTTCTTGCACAGGATGCCAACAGCGGCTGCACCCAGGAAGAACGCGACCACGTCGTCGTCAGACGCATCGGCATTGAATTTCATGTAGTAGTGCAGCACCGCCGGGATGATGCCCGCTGCGCCGTTGGTCGGGGCCGTGACCATGCGCCCGCCTGCCGCATTTTCTTCGTTCACGGCCAGGGCGTACAGGTTGACCCATTCCATCGCTGACAAGGTGGAGGTGATGACATTCGGCTTGCCGATTTCCTGCAGGCTGCGATGCAGTTTCGCCGCTCGGCGTGGAACATTCAGGCCGCCGGGCAGGATGCCTTCGTGACGCAAGCCCTGCTCGACGCATTCGCGCATCACCGACCAGATATGCAACAGGCCCTGGCGAATCTCGGCATCCCCACGCCATGCCCGTTCGTTGGCCATCATCAGTTCACTGACCCGCATCCCGTGCTCGTTGCACAGCCTAAGCAATTCGGCAGCGCTGGAGAAATCGTAAGGCAGCACCACATCGCCGGCCGGTGCGATCCCGGACTCGGCTTCGGCCGCTTCGATGATGAAGCCGCCGCCCACCGAGTAATAGGTTTGCTCGAACAACTCGCCGGTTTCACTGAAAGCCGTCAGGGACATGGCATTGGGATGGTAGGGCAGGCTCTCGTCAAGCAGCAGGAGATCGCGTTGCCAGTCGAAGGCAATGTCCGCAACGCCTGCCAGACGCAATTTGCCGGTTTCGCGCAGGGTGTGAATGCGACTGTCGATGGTGGTGGGGTCGATGCTGTCGGGCCATTCTCCCATCAAGCCCATGACGCAGGCGCGGTCCGTCGCGTGACCGACGCCGGTCGCCGACAGAGAGCCGTAAAGGCGAATCTCCACGCGTCGCACGTCCGTCAGAAAACCCTGTTCGAGCAGTTGTTGAGCGAAGGTCGCGGCGGCGCGCATCGGACCGACGGTATGGGAACTGGACGGTCCGATGCCAACTTTGAAGAGATCGAAAACACTGATAGCCATGCTAAAGCCTGTACAAGCAATGGAAGGGGAATCGCCGCCATTTTTGTAGGACAAGCGCTATGTCGGCGATACTGCCCGCCAAGGTCCTACGTGACCAACGAAATTTCCTAAGACATCCTTTAGCAGGACTAAACGATGAGCCGTCAATTACATGCCCAGACCTATGTCTGGCTGAACGTGTTTGCCTGTGCCGCGCGGCACCTGTCGTTCACCCGTTGCGCCGAAGAACTGCACATCACACCAGGGGCGGTCAGCCAGCAGATCCGCCAGCTGGAAGAGCGCCTGGGCTTTCGCCTGTTTCACCGCCGCGCCCGTGGCGTGGAGCTGAGCGCCGAGGGCCAGCGCCTGGCCATTACCGTCAACGAGGCCTTTGGCAGCATCGACGCGGAATTGCGCCGACTGGATGCGGGCATGATCAGCGGGATTCTGCGGGTGCGTTCGATTCCGTCGTTCCTGAGCAAATGGCTGACGCCGCGCCTGCCGCGCTTGCAGCAGCGCTTTCCGGACATCCAGTTGCGCCTGGTGGCCGAGGACAGCAGCGTGCCGTTGCATGAGGGCGACTTCGATCTGGCGATCGACCTGAACGACGGCAGCTACCCGGGCCTGTTATCCACAGCCTTGCTCGATGAACAGATTTTTCCGGTGTGTGCGCCGAGCCTGTTGCGTGGGCGTCCGCCGCTGCACGGTCCGGCAGACCTGATGCACTTTCCGTTGTTGCACGACATCACCGCCTGGCGCGGCAGCTACGAATATGCGGAATGGGAGTTTTACCTCAACGCCATCGGCTTCGAAGGGGCAGATGTGCGACGCGGGCATACCTTCAATCGCAATCACCTGACCATCGAAGCGGCCATTGCCGGGATGGGCGTGGCAATTGCCCGACGAACCTTGCTCAATTATGAGCTGGAGCGTGGAGCGTTGATCGTGCCGTTTGGTCTGGCGGTGCCGAACCACAAGCGCTACATGCTGCTTTACGCACCAGGGGCTTTGAGCCATCCGGGTGTGCGCGCGGTGCACGATTGGTTGGTGGAGGAAGCGGGGGTTTTTCGCAGCCTGCACCCGTTGGGGGAGCAGCAAATGTGAGCAATTGTTACGTAAGAGCAGGGCGACCCAACTCCCGACCTTACCAGCGCTTTTACCGGTTGTCCGGCTTTTTTTGCGATTGAAAATTTATCTTTTTTAGGGGGTTGAATTGTTCAGCGTACAGACCGATTGTGTAACCAAGAGGTCACGGTGATGACGCCCAAGGGCTTAGCTGACCGGCCTCTCGCGAGCTAGCTGAAATAAGGGATGAACTATGCAAATCCAAGTCAATAGCGATAACCATATTCAAGGCAGTAAACGACTGGAGGAGTGGGTACGTACGACCATTGAGAGCACGCTCGAACGCTACGAAGAGGACCTGACACGCGTCGAGGTTCACCTGCGGGATGAGAACGGCGACAAGCCGGGTCCCCACGACATGCGCTGCCAGCTGGAGGCGCGGCCAAAAGGCCATCAACCGGTTTCCGTCACCCATAAAGCCTCCACCATGGAGCAGGCGATCGACGGAGCAGCCACCAAACTTGAACATGCGCTGGAGCATATGTTCGGCAAATTACGCGGCAAACGAGCGAATGTGGTGCCCATCGAGAGTGGCGCCCATGCCGACCAGCTGCTGGAAGAAGAGTTTCTGGAAAACGAACAGGCGGCGCTTAACGGCTGACACCTGATTCACTTTTTACCTTCCCATGAGAACGGGCCTGCATTGCAGGCCCGTTTTTGTTTAGGTGGCTTTTGGAGCCAGGGTCATTGGCATGGGTTGTCGGACAGCCAGGTTTGCGATGAGCCAATGCGCGAGATGGAGGGCAGCACCCGATCTTTTTGCATATGAGAATATTTATCATTAATATTGCGGCCTTGCCGGTCCCCTGACGCTGTCGTGGCCTCCCCGGTTTTCAGGTCGAAACATGAACGATGATGACTCTCCCACCCGACCCCCACGATATCGAGCGTGATCAACAGCGCGGCGACCGTGCACATTTTCTCCAGGTGTTTCTCTCCCAGCGTTCGCAAATGGAAGCGCTGGTGAGTCGGCGTGTCGGTTGCAGGGCGACGGCGGCGGACCTGGTTCAGGACTTGTTCCTGCGGTTCTGGCGGCGGCCGCTGGTGCAAGTCGAGGAACTCAGTACCTATCTGTTGCGCTGCGCCGGCAATATCGCCATCGATCATTTGCGCAGTGAAGGTACGCGGGTCCGGGCCAGTGAAGGCATGCTGGTGGAAGCGCCGGACAGCCATGGCAGCGGACCGCAAGCGGCGCTGGAGGCGGGCAACGATCTGCTTCACGTCGAAGCCGCATTGCGCGCATTACCGCAGCGCACGCGGCAAATCTTTCTGCTCAATCGCATTCACGGCCGTAAATACGCCGAGATCGCCAAGGCCATGGGCTTGTCCCAAAGTGCCGTGGAAAAACATATGATGCGCGCCCTCGAAGCCTGCAAGGCCAGCCTTCGGGAACCCGAACCGCGTACGCCAGGGAAAGCACCGTGAACCACTTCGAACGCGTCACCCCGACGCCCGCTCAGGAACAGGCAGCGCTGGCCTGGCTGAGTCTGTTGCATGACCAGCCCAGCAGTGCTGATCAGGCGACGTTCAGTCATTGGTTGCAGGCCGATCCCGCCCATGCCGAGGCCTATGCCCGGGCGCAGGTCTTGTGGGAGCTGAGCGAAGGACCGGCGCGCACGCTCGCCGATGAAGATGCCCTGGCCTTGCACAGCTATCTCAACGCCATGGACAAGTCTCGACGCCGCACGGTCGGGCGCTGGTCCGGTGCGCTGGCGATGGCGGCGTGTCTGTTGTTGATGGTCAGTCTCGGTACAGGCTGGCAGCCCTCGCGCTGGATCGATGACCTGGGCGCGGACTTCGTCTCGGCACCGGGGGAAATCCGCACCGTCACTCTGGCCGATCAGTCGCAGGTGACGCTGGATGCCGACAGTGCCATCGCCGTGGATTTCAGTCGCGGCGAGCGGCATGTGCAACTGCGTCGCGGCGCCGGGTTTTTCAGCGTTACACACACCGGTGAGCCGTTTGTGGTGGACGCCGAGAAAGGCCAGGCGCGAGTCCTGGGCACGCAGTTCGAAGTCCGTTTGCAGCCCCACGGTGCACAGGTCACGGTGCTGTCCGGGCGAGTCGGGGTGCTGGCGGATCAGGACGCCGAACAGCAAATCCTCACCGCCGGCCAGCAAGTCGCCTACGGCGAAGGCTCGGCACAAATGCTCCACGCAGTGGACAGCGAGGCGCAGTTGGCCTGGCGCCAGGGCTGGCTCAATTACTACAAATCGACGCTGGCCGATGTGGTGCGGGATCTGGGGCGCTATTACCCGGGACGTATCGTAATACTCAATAGTGAACTGGCGGCACGCCGGGTCAGTGGCAGCTTCCCGAGCAGGAACCCGCAGGCGGTGTTGAGTTCTTTGCAGGGGGTGTTGGGGTTTGAGCAGCATCAGGTGTTGGGGCATCTGATTATTTTGCGCTGAAGCTGCTGACCATTTCGCAAGCAGGCTCGCTCCCACATTTGGAATGCATTCACCCGTGGGAGCGAGCCTGCTCGCGAAGAGGCCAGTTCAAACACCGCATCACCCTGAAAAAAAATATTTTCAAATCGTTGTGAGGTAAACCCCAGCGCCATCCGTGTAGTGACTGAAACTGCGAGTCATTCGCATCCGTTGCGGTTCTACACAGGTCATGAGTCATGAAGTCCAGGGCAAAATCGGGTTCGGTCAAACAATGGTTGGGTGTGTCTGCATTGAGTTTTTCGGCATCGGCGTTGTGGCCGCTTGGCCTGGCGCTGGCCGCAGAGACGGGCAGTAGCCAGCCGCGTGCGCAGTTCAGTTTCTCGCTGACCGCCAAACCGCTGCCCCAGGCCCTGAGTGATTTCAGCCGGGTAACCGGCATCAGCGTCGTCTATACCGATGAAGCGCCGTACGGCCTCAATGCGCCGGCGGTCAATGGCCAGATGAGCGCCGAACAGGCCTTGCAACGTCTGCTCACCGGCTCGGGATTGACGTTCCGCCGCACCGACGGCCATACCATGGCGCTGGAACCGCGGCCAACTGAAGGTGCGTTGAACCTGGGCGCGACCACCATCACCTCGGTGATGGATGAGTCCATGAGCTACCAGCCGCCGCCGACCTCTTCAGTGATGCGCTCTTCGGCTCCGATTCAGGACATCCCGCAGACCATCAATGTTGTCCCGGCCCAGGTGATCCGCGATCAGGCGCCGCGCAATCTCGATGACGCCCTGGCCAATGTCAGCGGTATCACCCAGGCCAATACCCTGGGCAGCACCCAGGACTCGGTGATGGTTCGCGGTTTTGGCGACAACCGTAACGGCTCGATCATGCGCGACGGCATGCCGATCGTGCAGGGCCGCGGCCTCAACGCCAGCGTGGACCGGGTCGAAGTGCTCAAGGGCCCGGCTTCGTTGCTCTACGGCATCCAGGATCCGGGCGGCGTGGTCAACATGGTCAGCAAGAAGCCCGAACTTGAGCAGTACAACGCGCTGACCGCGCGCGGTTCGAGCTATGGCGACGGCAAGAACGGCAGCGGCGGCACTCTCGACAGCACTGGTGCCCTCGGCGATTCCGGGCTGGCCTACCGCATGGTGCTGGACTACGAAGACGAAGATTACTGGCGCAACTTTGGCGTGCATCGCGAAAGCCTGATTGCGCCGTCGCTGGCGTGGTACGGCGAAAGCACCAAGCTGCTGTTCGCCTATGAGCATCGCGAATTCCTCACACCGTTCGACCGTGGCACGCTGATCGACCCACGGACCAACCACCCGCTGGACATCTCGCGCAACGAGCGTCTCGACGAGCCGTTCAACAACATGGAGGGGCGTTCGGACCTCTATCACTTCGAGGCCGATCACGAACTCAACGACAACTGGAAAGCCCATTTCGGCTACAGCTGGAACCGCGAAACCTACGACGCCAGCCAGGTGCGCGTGACCGCCATCGACACTAAAAAGGGCACCCTGACCCGCAGCATGGACGGTACTCAAAACGCGATCAGCACCGACCGATTCACCACCGTCAGCCTAGAAGGCAACGTGAATGTGCTGGGTATGCAGCACGACCTGCTGTTCGGCATCGACGACGAATACCGCAAGATCTATCGCGAAGACCTGATCCGCCAGAAAAGCCGCACCCAGTTCAGCTACGTGAACCCGATCTATGGCCAGGAAGTGCCGGGCACCACTGTCAGCCCGGCCGACAGCGCGCAGACCGATGAACTGCGCAGCGATTCGGCCTTCCTGCAGGATTCCATCCACCTCAATGAGCAATGGATTCTGGTGGCCGGCGCGCGTTTCCAGGCGTACGACCAATATGCCGGCAAAGGCGTGCCCTTCCACGCCAACACCGACGGCAACGGGCAGAAATGGGTGCCGCGCGCGGGCCTTGTGTACAAGTACACCGATGCCTTGTCGTTCTACGGCAGCTACACCGAGTCGTTCAAACCCAACTCGACCATCGCGCCGTTGAGCGGCAGCAGTACCGTGCTTGACGGCGGCATCGCGCCGGAAGAAGCCAAGTCCTGGGAGTTGGGGGCCAAGCTTGATCTGCCGGGCCGCGTCACCGGCAACATCGCACTGTTCGACATCAAGAAACGCAATGTGCTGGTGGCCAACGCCGAAGGCCCGACCACGATCTACAGCGCCGCTGGCGAAGTGCGTTCCCGTGGCCTTGAGGTGGACTTGAGCGGTCAGCTCACCGATCGCTGGAGCATGATCGGCAGCTACGCCTACACCGATGCCGAAGTCACCGAAGACCCGGTTTACAAGGGTAATCAACTGCAAAACGTGGCGAAGAACAGCGGCTCGTTGTCAGCGGTCTATGACTTCGGCAGCGTCATTGGCGGTGATCAGCTGCGGGTCGGCGCCGGGGCGCGTTTTGTGGGGGAGCGCGCGGGCAACGCGGTGAACGATTTCGACTTGCCGAGCTACACCGTGGCCGATGCGTTCGCCACCTACGACACCCAGGTCGACGGGCAGAAGGTCAAGTTGCAGCTCAACGTGAAGAACCTGTTTGACCGCACCTACTACACCTCGGCGGCGAGCCGGTTCTTTGTTTCCATGGGGGATTCGCGGCAGGTGACACTGTCCAGCACCCTGGAGTTTTAATGTAGGAGCTGCCGAAGGCTGCGATCTTTTGATCTTGCTGTGGCGGGTTAAAAGATCGCAGCCTGCGGCAGCTCCTACAGGAGATCTGTGGTGGGTTAAAAGATCGCAGCTGGAGTTCTAATGTAGGAGCTGCCGAAGGCTGCGATCTTTTGATCTTGCTGTGGCAGGTAAAGATCGCAGCCTGCGGCAGCTCCTACAAGGGGATCTGTGGTGGGTTGGAAGATCGCAGCCTGCGGCAGCTCCTACAGGGGATCTGTGGTGGGTTGAAAGATCGCAGCCAGAGGGATTGCAATGCTCTAGCGCAAAAACGCCTGTCGATACTCGCCGGGCGTTGCGCCCAATGCCTGGCGAAAGCGGTTGGTGAAGTGGCTGGCACTGGAGAAGCCACAAGCCAGCGCAATCTCCCCCAGTGGTTGCGAGGTCGTGCGCAGCAATTCCCGCGCCCGGTTCAGGCGCCGCGCCAACAGGTACTGGTGGGGCGGCAAGCCGAAGCTCTCGCGGAACATCCGCGCGAAGTGGTACTCCGACAACGCGCACAAAGCCGCCAACTGACCGAGGCTGATGGCCTCGTCCAGATGGCTGTTGATGTACTCCACCAGATGCCGGCGCTGATGCGCGGCCAATCCACCTTTAAGGCGCAGGCCTTGCCGGGCGTTGACCTGGCTGAGCAGGGCATGGCTGAGCAGTTCGTGGGCCAGGCTGCTGGTCAGAAGGCGTTCGCCCGGCTCGTCCCAGTTCAAGCGGATCAACTGCCGAAAGCGCAGCGCCTGCTGCGGGTCATCGAGAAAGGTCTGCTCGCGCAGCTGCATTTCCCGTGGCTCGCGATCAAGCAGGGTGACGCAGCCGAGGGCAAATTGTTCGGGGCTGAAATACAGGTGTGCCAAGCGGATGTCGCCGTTGATCACCCAGCCTGACTGGTGGTCGGCCGGCAGGATGCACAGTTTGTCCGGGCCGCCCTTGTTGCCGGGCTGATCGCGACGGAAGGTGCCGGTGCCGCCGGCTATGTAACAGGACAACGTGTGGTGGCTGGGCGCTTCGTATTCCTGGGCGTCGTGGTGATTGCTCCACAAGGCTGCAGACAAGCCGTCACCCAGCTCGGCGCTGTGCTCCAGACGAGCATTCGGCGAGCGGTTGAGGGCTTGAAAGACCTGTAGGGTATCCAGTGCGGCCATGATCGTTGTTCTCTAACACTTGCATCCAACGCCCTGCATCCTACTCCGTAGACGTGCGCCTGCCAGCCCGTCGCCAGACAAAAGCGCAAGTTTATGCAAGTGCCCCAAGGCGTGACGCCGGACACTGGGCGCCTATCGAGGAGCCTTTGCCATGAACCTTTCTTTGTACCTGCTGACCGTGCTGATCTGGGGCACCACCTGGATTGCCTTGAAATGGCAACTGGGCGTGGTGGCGATTCCCGTGTCGATCGTCTATCGCTTCGGCCTCGCCGCGCTGGTGTTGTTCGTGATCCTGTTGCTCAGTCGGCGCCTGCAAGTGATGAACCGTCGCGGGCACTTGATTTGCCTGGCTCAGGGCCTGTGCCTGTTCTGCGTCAACTTCATGTGCTTCCTCACCGCGAGCCAGTGGATCCCCAGCGGTCTGGTGGCCGTCGTGTTTTCCACCGCCACCCTGTGGAATGCCCTCAACGCGCGAGTGTTCTTCGGCCAGAGAATCGCCCGCAACGTGCTGATGGGCGGTGCGCTGGGCCTGCTTGGGTTGGGACTGCTGTTCTGGCCGGAACTGGCCGGGCACACCGCCAGTCCGGAAACCTTGCTCGGCCTTGGCCTGGCCTTGTGCGGCACCTTGTGTTTCTCGGCGGGCAACATGCTCTCAAGCCTGCAACAGAAGGCCGGTCTCAAGCCGCTGACCACCAATGCCTGGGGCATGGCCTACGGGGCGGCGATGCTCTCGGTGTGGTGTCTGGTCAAAGGCATTCCCTTCGACATTGAAATGAGCGCGCGTTACATCGGCTCACTGTTGTACCTGGTGATTCCCGGGTCGGTGATCGGTTTCACCGCCTATCTCACACTGGTCGGCCGCATGGGGCCTGAGCGGGCGGCGTACTGCACAGTGCTGTTTCCGGTGGTGGCGCTCAATGTGTCGGCGTTTGCCGAGGGCTATCAATGGACAATGCCGGCGCTGTTGGGGCTGGTGTTGGTGATGTCGGGGAACGTACTGGTGTTTCGCAAACCCAAAGTGCCGTTGACGCAGGGAACTGGCAAGTTAGCGTGATTCAGCAGAGGCGGGCGAGATCGGCGGCTCTCCGCTCTCGATCGGCAAGGCAATATAGATCAGGGATAACAGTATGAAGTCAACGGCTTGCCGACCCCAGTCCCTGTAGTTCCAATTTTCTGATTCGTCCATATTGAACCATTCGATACCGATGGCCTGAAAACAAACGTAATATATAAAAATAGCAATCAGTAACCCGATAACTGCAAATTTCTTTGCTTCGTGGAACGCTTCCTTGCTGGTGTTTATGTTTTTATAAAGATGGTAGGTTCCTATTGTGCAGAAGAGTGTAAACATGATTTCAAGTGTAATGATCAGCCAAAAGATCCGATGATGAAGCAGGGGCGATGTGATGGCTCTATTACTGTGCTTGAGTTGGTTCAGGGTCGTGTCCATGCTCAGTATATGGCCGAGATATTCGTAGTTTGTGGAGTAGTCGGCGAAATTGTTGTAAGTCGTCAATAGCCCGAAAAAGCTGATAAATAGCAGAATCGAGGTTTTGCTGATTCTAATGACCTGGTTGGTATTGAGTGAGTTCAAGATTTTTCTCCGTTATTGTTGAGGAAGGTTTCCTTTCAAGTAACGGATTTTAGCGGATGGTTCTATTGTAGGGTGATGTGCTGAATTGCAAAGTGTGTATTAGTTGATTTAAAGTTTGTTTTAATCGAACTTCTGAGGGCGAAGGGCAGGCGCTTGTAACGCCTGCCCGTTTAGATCAACCCTTCCAGACTTGCGGGTTGACCAGGTCCTGCGGGCGCTCGCCCAACAGGGCACTGCGCAAGTTGGCCAAGGCACGGTTGGCCATGGCATCGCGGGTCTCATGGGTGGCCGAGCCGATGTGCGGCAAGGTCACGGCGTTGTTCAGCTGAAACAGCGGCGACTCGGCCAGCGGTTCTTTTTCGTACACGTCCAGCCCGGCACCACGAATGCGCTTGTTTTGCAGCGCTTCGATCAGCGCCGGTTCATCCACTATCGGGCCACGGGCGATGTTCACCAGAATGGCACTCGGCTTCATCAGCGCCAGTTCGCGATGGCTGATCAAGTGTCTGGTTTTCTCGCTGAGCGGCACCACCAGGCAGACGAAATCGGCTTCGGCCAGCAATTGATCGAGGCTGCGAAACTGCGCGCCGAGCTCCTGTTCCAGCCCGGTCTTGCGACTGTTGCCGCTGTAGATGATCGGCATGTTGAACCCCAGGCGACCGCGTCGGGCGATGGCCGCGCCGATATTGCCCATGCCGACAATGCCCAGGGTCTTGCCATGCACATCGCAACCGAACAGCTGCGCACCGACAGTGGCCTGCCATTGCCCGGCCTTGGTCCAGGCATCCAGTTCGGCGACGCGACGCGCGCTGCTCATCAATAGCGCGAACGCCAGGTCGGCGGTGCTTTCGGTGAGCACGTCTGGCGTGTTGGTCAGCATAATCCCGCGTTCGTTGAAGTAGGCCAGGTCATAGTTGTCGTAGCCCACCGAGACGCTGGACACCACTTCCAGTCTGGCGGCGTTTTCCAATTGGGCGCGGCCGAGTTTGCGACCGACACCGATCAGGCCGTGGGCGTGGGGCAGGGCTTCGTTGAACTGGGCGTTGATGTCGCCGTTTTTCGGATTCGGCACGATGACGTCGAAATCCTGTTGCAGGCGTTCGACCATTGCCGGGGTGACGCGGCTGAAGGCCAGGACAGTCTTTTTCATGAGAGGCGGGCTCGTCGGGCGGTGAAGAATGCTTAGCAAGCTACAAGTTTCACGCGGCAAGCTGCAAGTTTAAAAGTCGACCTCATCGCTTTTAACTTCAAGCTTGCCGCTTGAAGCTTGTCGCTGCCGTTCCGTTATACTGCCGTCTTTCGCGGCTCACTCACCGGGCCCGACATTTCATGCATCACCCGGAGCTTTCATGACTTCCCCGAAACAACCGCCGGTCGCCGACACCCAGAGCGACGTGCAGGCAGAGCTGCCAGACAGCGTCGACTCCAGCGCCGACAGCGAAACCAAAGCCGAAATCCCGGCATTCAAGTTCCCGTTCAAGCCGGGCGAACTGGCGGCAGCCAAGGGCTCGAACCAGCCGTGGTACAAGAACGGCGCCAAGAACGGCCACACCAAGACGCCGGGCATGGCTCCGCCGGGGACTCGTCGGTCGATGGGCAAGCGCTGAAATTTCCAGTGCCTGGCCTGCTGTCATCGCGAGCAGGCTCGCTCCCACAGTGAATCTGTGTCGTACACAAATTCCATGTTCACTGAAGATCCCTTGTGGGAGCGAGCCTGCTCGCGATGGGCCATTGCCGGTAGCCCAAGTTTTTGATCAAACTGCCCGCAAAGAAATGTGCGCCACTCAATTGGCCTTGGCGGTCGGGCGGATGGAGTCCCATTCGGTGACGTACGCGGTTTTGCTCTTTTTGTTGTAGAGGCACAGCTCGGTGCCTTGTGCACCTTTCATGTGCTTTTGCGGATACTGGCCCTGGAGCAGGAGCGCGGTATAGCCAACCCGGTCATCGAACTGTGCGGCGTTGCCCACGGGTTTGGCGTCTTTCAGGCTGCTGGCCTTGGTGCAACTGGCGAGTACGGCCTTGTCGTAGGCGGCCCAGGCATCGGGGCTGGAGGCGTGGGCCTGAGAGGCGAGGGCGGTGAGGCCGAGAAAAGTCAGTGTTGCTGTTTTCATGGTTCAGGCGTCCTTGGGGCTGTGGCCGGAAGGTGAGTATGCCTGAAGACTTGACGCCTCATCGCGAGCAAGCCCGCTCTTAAAGTAACCGAGTGTGGCCACAGATTCTGTGTACGACGGGTAACCTGTGGGAGCGAGCCTGCTCGCGATTGCGGCGTATCAGTCTGGAACCGGCTCCCGGCGAACGGCACGCATCCCGACACTTTCATACAATCGCCGCGCCCGGTGGTTGTCTTCCAGCACCTTCAAATCCACACATCCTTCGCGCCGTTGCTCGAACACCTTGAACGCCTGCAACAACAAGGCACGTCCCAATCCTCGGCCCTGAAACCGTGGATGCACCACCAGGTTCTTGATGTAGGCGCTGGTCCAGCACTGGCATACGCCAACAATGCCTTCGGCATCCCGGGCGATGAAGCACAGCGCCGGGTCATATTCCGGGTCGTTTTCAAACTGCCATTGCCACATGTCCAGCGCTGCCACGCGACCGCCACCTTCGAGGTAACCGAACTCCATCAACCGGTGCACGGCTGCGCCGATTTCGGGACGGTATTCGCTCAGTTGCAGGCCGGCTGGCCAATCGGGTGAGGGCACGACTTCAGTGAGGTCGCGCCGCATCAGCCAGCAAAAGTCCTCGGCCAAGGCTCAATATCCCTGTTCGGCGACAGCCTTGGCCGCAGTGATCAGGCACTGGGTCAATTCCGGCGAAGAGAACTTGGTCAGCACCGCGTTAGCCCCCGCCAGTCGGGCTTTCTCGGCGTTCATCGCACTGTCCAGCGACGTGTGCAGCAAGACATAAAGATGCGCGAAGTCCGGGGTTTCCCGCAGGGTGCGGGTGAAGGCGTAGCCGTCCATCTCGGACATTTCGATGTCCGAGACGATCAGGTTGATCTGCTGCGCGGTGCCTTGCAGATCCAGCAAGCAGTCGATGGCTTCCTTGGCGCTGCGGGCGGTATGGCATTGCAGGCCAAGGTTACGCAAGGTGTGCACCGATTGCTGCAAGGCGACCTGGCTGTCATCGACTACCAGGATGCGCGCGTTGCCGAGCAGTTCGGCGTCTTCCATGCTCAGTTCGGTCGGCGCCATCTCGATTTGTGCCGGGGCGATGCCGTGGATGACTTTTTCGATGTCCAGTACCTGCACCAGGGTGCCATCGACCGACGTCACGCCGGTGATGTAGGCGCGCAAACCACCGGAGCCGAAGGGCGGCGGGCGGATGTCGGTGGTCAGGCAATGGACGATCTTGCTCACGGCCTGCACGTGCAGGCCCTGCTTGGAGCGGCTGACATCCGTGACGATCAGGCAGCCGCCGTTCGGGTCTTCCAGCGGGCGCTCGCCAATGGCGCGGCTGAGGTCGATCACCGACAGCGATGCACCGCGCAGGGTGGCGATGCCTTTGACGTGGGGGTGTGACTCCGGCAGCCGGGTCAGCGGCGGGCAGGGAATGATTTCACTGACCTTGAGCAGGTTGATCGCCATCAGCTTGCCGCTGCGCAAGGTAAACAGCAGAAGCGAAAGTGAGTCTGCGCGGGCTTTGGTGGAGGACATAGGAACCTTCTCTGGAAAAAGGTGACGGGCAATCTCGGGATCGCCATGACTTCGATGCCGGGTTATCGACTTGTCGGGGGCAGGCTTTAGGGCAAATGCCTCCATTGTCCACCAAAGGGTGATTCGAACGGTAGGAGCCGGCTTGCTGGCGATGGCGCCCTCAAGGACGCTATCGCCGGCAAGCCGGCTCCTACAAAAAACAAATGCCGGGTTACTTCATCCCCAACCGCTTGGCCATTCGCCCCAGGTTCGCCCGATCCAAGCCTAGCTCACGGGCCGCGCTTGCCCAGTTGTTGTTATGCCGTTCCAGGCAGGCACCGATCATTTGACGCTGATATCGCTCGGTGGCCTCACGCAAATCGCCGATCGGCGCTTGAGTGACGGTGGCGACAGGTTGCTCGGCAGCGGTTTCAACGCTGGCGTTGGGCAAGTCCAGGTCGGCGGCGCTCAGGCTGAGAATCTTCGGCCGTTCCTTGCAATTGCCCAGGGCTTTCAAGGCGCTGCGGCCGATCAAATGTTCAAGCTCGCGCACGTTGCCGGGCCAGTCGTAGGCCAATAGCGCGGCCTGGGCGTCGCTGTTCAGGCGCAGGCTATTGAGGCCCATGCGCGAGCGGTTCTGCTCGAGGAAATAACCGCTGAGCAGCAGCACATCGCGCCCGCGATCGCGCAGGGCCGGCACCAGCAGCGGATAAACACTGAGGCGATGGTAGAAGTCGGCACGGTAACGACCGCTGCGCACTTCCTCTGCGAGGTCGCGGTTGGTCGCCGCGATCAGGCGCACGTCGACCTGATGCTCCTGGTCCGAACCCAGTCGCT
The DNA here is from genome assembly GCF_002934665.1 of Pseudomonas laurylsulfatiphila. Taxonomy (GTDB): domain Bacteria; phylum Pseudomonadota; class Gammaproteobacteria; order Pseudomonadales; family Pseudomonadaceae; genus Aquipseudomonas; species Aquipseudomonas laurylsulfatiphila. The sequence continues at coordinate 283,949 of NZ_NIRS01000007.1, forward strand.
GCAATTGACCGCTCTGCAACACGCGCAACAACTTGGCCTGCACGGTCAGCGACAACTCACCGACTTCATCAAGAAACAGCGTGCCGCCATTGGCCAGCTCGAACTTGCCACGGCGGTCGTTCATCGCCCCGGTAAAGGCGCCGCGGACATGGCCGAACAACTCGCTTTCCACCAAGGTGTCGGGCAACGCGGCGCAGTTGAGGCTGATGATCGGTTTGTCGGCGCGGGGCGAGGCGGCATGGATGGCTTGGGCCACCAACTCCTTGCCGACCCCGGTTTCGCCGGTGATCAGCACGGTCAGGTCGCTGCCGCCCACCAGGCTGATTTCTTCGACCAGACGCTTGTGGGCCTTGCTCTGGCCAATCAACTCGCGATTCTGCTGGCCGCTGGCCTGGCGGTAGACCTCGGCGCGCTGATGCTCATCTTCGACCCGGTTGTTCAACCGCTCGATGCGCTCGGCGGCGTTGACCGTGGCGGCCGCGAGGCTGGCGAAGGCTTGCAGGGCATCCAGTTCGATCGGCTCGAAGCGCTCCGGATCGAGGGCGTCGAGGGTCAGCAGACCCCATGGGCGCTCGTCGATGAACAAAGGGCAACCCATGCAGTCGTGGACTTCCAGATGATCATCCAGGCCATCGACCAGACCGTCATAGGGATCAGGCAAGTCGCTGTCGGCAGCGAAACGGGTCGGGCCGGGGCCGCTGAGCAGCGCTGCGAAACGCGGGTGCTCACTGACCTTGAAGCGCCGACCGAGGGTGTCGGTACTCAAGCCGTCGACGGCCAGTGGCACCAGCCATTCACCATCAAGGCGCAGCAGGGCGGCGGCATCGCACGGGAGCAGGGCGCGCATGGCCTCCAGCAGGCGGCGATAACGCTCGCCCTCGGGCAGTTCGCGGGACAGGTCGGAGACCAGGGGCAGCAAGGCGGTGAGCAGGGGTTTTGCAGTCATAGTGACTCCATGTAGTCGATATGACTATAAAGCAGACAGTGTCGAAATGACTATTACGTTATTAAAGTATTGATTTTTAACGATTAAATAGTTGGCACGAAAGCTGATACGCACAGGGTAATCCGTTAGCAATCCAAGAAGACCAGGAGTCACCTTATGCTGAGCGCTCAAGACCGTGCCATCGTCAAATCCACCGTGCCGCTGCTCGAAAGCGGTGGTGAGGCGCTGATCACGCACTTCTACCGCATGATGCTCTCCGAATACCCGGAAGTCCGCCCGCTGTTCAACCAGGCCCACCAGGCCAGCGGTGACCAGCCGCGTGCCTTGGCCAACGGCGTATTGATGTACGCGCGCCATATCGACCAGCTCGACCAGTTGGGCGACCTGGTGGCCAAGATCATCAACAAGCACGTGGCCCTGCAGATCCTGCCTGAGCACTATCCGATTGTCGGCAGCTGCCTGCTGCGGGCCATCGCGGAAGTGTTGGGCGAAGAGATCGCCACCCCTGAAGTGATCGCGGCCTGGGGCGCGGCCTACGGCCAACTGGCGGACATCCTGATCGGTGCCGAAGCCAGCGTTTACGACCAAAAAGAACAGGCCCACGGCGGCTGGCGCGGGGCGCGGGAATTCATCGTGGTGGACAAGGTCGAGGAGAGCGCCGAGATCACTTCGTTCTACTTCGAACCGGCGGACAAAGGCCCTATCCTGGCCGCAGAACCCGGCCAGTACATCGGCATGAAACTGATCCTCGACGGTGAAGAGGTCCGTCGTAACTACTCGCTGTCGGCGCTGGCGAACAAAGGCCAGTACCGCATCAGCGTCAAGCGTGAAGCCGGTGGTCGCGCGTCCAACTACCTGCATGACCAGATGCATGTCGGCGACAGCATCCAGTTGTTCCCGCCATCGGGCGAGTTCACCTTGACCGCCAGCGACAAACCATTGGTACTGATCAGCGGCGGCGTCGGCATCACCCCGACACTGGCGATGCTCGAAGCCGCGCTGGAAACTCAGCGGCCAGTGCATTTCATCCACTGCGCGCGCAACGGCAGCGTCCATGCCTTCCGCGACTGGATCGATGGCCTGGCCGAACGTCATCCGCAACTCAAGCGCTTCTACTGCTATTCCGAGGACGACGGCGTGAGCCCGGCGGCGCACAAGGTCGGTTTGTTGAGCCAGCAGCAGTTGAATGCATGGCTGCCGGAGCAGCGTGACCTGGATGTTTACTTCCTGGGGCCGAAAGGCTTCATGGCGTCCATCAAGCGCCATCTCAAGGCACTGGGTGTGCCGGAGAAGCAAAGCCGCTATGAGTTCTTCGGGCCGGCAGCGGCGCTGGAGTAAGCGGTTGGCGCGGTGAGCCAGCCTCACCGCGTCGCCTTCATCGCGAGCAGGCTCGCTCCCACATTGGTTCGCGTCGTATGCAGACCAAATTGTGGGAGCGAGCCTGCTCGCGAATGCCGCACTGCGGTCCTGAATTGAAAAAACGCTCGAAAGTTAATCCCTCCTTAACCGCCTTGTCGTCTATTCCCCCCGAATCCCCCGGACATGCTCCAGACTCTCAAAGGTCCGGGCCAGCGTGTAGACTGGCGGGCACTCGAATCTTGAAGGGAAACGCGATGAGCGATGAATCCATGCGGTTGGGGCGTGAACGGCGCTACCTGGTGTTGTTGGGCATCATTTGCCTGGCGTTGATCGGCGGCGCGCTGTACATGCAAATTGTCCTGGGCGAGGCGCCTTGCCCGCTGTGCATCCTGCAACGTTATGCGTTGCTGCTGATTGCGATCTTCGCCTTCATCGGCGCGGCCATGCGCAACCGTCGCAGCATCACGGTGTTCGAAACCCTGGTGGTGATCTGTGCACTGGCAGGCGCAGGCGTTGCCGGGCACCACGTCTATACGCAGTTCTATCCGGCGGTCAGCTGCGGCATCGATGTGCTGCAACCGATTGTCGATGACTTGCCGCTGGCGAAGATCTTCCCGCTGGGTTTCCAGGTCGATGGTTTCTGCTCCACGCCATACCCGCCGATCCTCGGTTTGTCGCTGGCGCAGTGGGCGCTGGTGGCGTTCGTACTGATCGTGGTGCTGGTGCCGCTGTTGACGTCGCGTAACCGCAAAGCGCTGCGCTGAGGTCATCTGCCGCCACACATTGTCGGACAAAAAAGCCCCGTTCCTTGCAGAGAGGAACGGGGCTTTTTTTGTGGTGAGCGGCGCATTCCAGAGACCAGGTAAAAAGGCCGTGATGTGGGGCAGCCAAGGGTGCGACACATGTGCGACATGTTGTCACAGAGTCAGTGTCGCAGGGCGTTCATGGAAGCCGGATTGGCACATGGAATCGTAACGAAATTGGGCTGTTTTGCAGGCTCCCGGTTTTTTCCGTTCCGAACCCGAACAGGCAGTTTTAACAGGGCCTGGCGAATGGCCGGAGTCCCCGTCATACCGGGCCTCTGGCAGGATCAAGGGCAGCAGGGAGGCCCCCGATACTGTCTGAACTGTGGGCGGAAGACCTACTTATTTTGGTGTTTTTGTTGAGAATCAATTTCGATAAGATGCGCCACTTTTGCGAAAACGGTGAATGATTGTTGCCGGTTCGGATAAAAATTATTTCGGGATGAGACATGGTTTATAAAACGCTACATATCTACAATCGCCCGCACTGAATTCCCGACGCTGCTCAAATCTTAACCAGGTATGAGCAGAAACAGGGTGTCGAGAGGTCTGGTGGCTTCATGCGATGCCCAGGTGTCGGAGCCTCCAACTACCCGCACCAAATGGAATTGGTCTGTAACAAGGCCTTTGACCACGAATTCGAATAAGAACTCACCGCAGGCCCGGGATTTGTCGTACAGCGTCTGACGCACGACGGGCATGCCCTTATTCAATCCAAGAAAAATGCCAACCCTTGGCAGGGTGAAGTGTTGGCGATCAAAACCCAACTGCATTGCGCAAGCTGCTTTAGAGGTCGTGAGATGAGTAAAAACAGGTACCCCAGACTACTAGGCTTATTGCCGCTGATCGGCACGTTGTTGCTGTCAGGCTGCAACATGACCTTGCTCAATCCCAAGGGCCAGGTCGGTCTGGACGAGCGAAACCTGATCATCACCGCAACGCTGCTGATGCTGTTGGTCGTGATTCCGGTCATCGTCATGACCTTCCTGTTCGCCTGGAAATACCGCGCGTCCAACACCAACGCCACCTACACCCCGAAATGGAACCACTCCACCAAGATCGAGATCGCGGTGTGGGCCGTTCCAGTGCTGATCATCATTGCCCTGGGTTACGTCACCTACAAGTCGACCCACGCTCTGGACCCGTACAAGCCGCTGGAATCGGACGTGAAGCCGGTGACCATCGAAGTGGTCGCGCTGGACTGGAAGTGGCTGTTCATCTACCCGGAACAAGGCATCGCCACGGTCAACAAGATCGTGTTCCCGGCGCACACCCCGATCAACTTCCGCATTACCTCTGACGCCGTGATGAACTCGTTCTTCATCCCTGCGCTGGGTGGCCAGATCTACGCGATGGCGGGCATGCAGACCAAGCTGCACCTGATCGCCAACGAAAACGCTGAAATGGACGGTATCTCCGCCAACTACAGCGGCGCTGGTTTCACCGGCATGAAATTCAAAGCGATCGCAACTTCCCAGGAAGATTTCGACGCCTGGGTAAGTGAAGTCAAAAAGGCACCTAAACAGCTTGAACAAGCTGAATACGCAGCCCTTGCCAAGCCAAGCCAGAACAACCCAGTCGAGCTCTACTCCTCGGTGACGCCGAACCTGTTCCAGACCATCGTCGACAAGTACGAAGGCATGAAACCGGGTCCTAAGGTGCACCACGAGAAGAAAGAGAAAGAAGTGGCCGCTACGGACATGAACTCGCATTCAGCTGCCGGGGCAGAGGAGTAAACGATGTTTGGTAAATTAAGTTGGGAAGCGATCCCGTTCCACGAGCCGATCGTCATGGTGACCATCTCCATGATCGCGCTCGGTGGTCTGGCGTTGTTCGCTGCAATCACCTACTTCAAGAAGTGGACCTACCTGTGGACCGAGTGGTTGACGTCGGTCGACCACAAGAAAATCGGCGTGATGTACATCATCGTCGCCATGGTCATGCTGCTGCGCGGCTTTGCCGACGCCATCATGATGCGTACCCAGCTGGCCATGGCCACCGAGGGTTCGCCTGGCTACCTGCCACCTGAACACTATGACCAGATCTTCACCGCCCACGGTGTGATCATGATCATCTTCATGGCGATGCCATTCTTCACCGGCCTGATGAACCTTGCAGTGCCGCTGCAGATCGGCGCGCGTGACGTTGCCTTCCCGTTCCTGAACTCCCTGAGCTTCTGGCTGCTGGTTTCCGGCGTGGTACTGATCAACCTGTCCCTGGGCGTCGGCGAATTCGCCAAGACCGGCTGGGTTGCCTATCCGCCGCTGTCGGGCCTGCAATACAGCCCTGGCGTGGGGATGGACTACTACATCTGGGCGCTACAGCTATCGGGCCTGGGTACGACACTGACGGGGGTCAACTTCCTGGCCACCGTGCTGAAAATGCGTACCCCTGGCATGAAGCTGATGGACATGCCGATCTTCACCTGGACCTGCACCTGGGCCAACGTCCTGATCGTGGCTTCGTTCCCGATCCTGACCGCTACCCTGGCACTGCTGACCCTCGACCGTTACATGGATTTCCACATTTTCACCAATGAACTTGGTGGCAATCCGATGATGTACGTGAACCTGTTCTGGGCCTGGGGTCACCCTGAGGTGTACATCCTGATCCTGCCGGCGTTCGGTATCTTCTCCGAAGTCATCTCGACCTTCACCGGCAAGAAACTGTTCGGCCACCACTCGATGATCTACGCATCGGGCGCGATCTCGATCCTGGGCTTCATGGTTTGGCTGCACCACTTCTTCACCATGGGTTCGGGGGCCAGCGTCAACGCCTTCTTCGGTCTGGCGACAATGCTGATTTCCATCCCGACGGGTGTGAAACTGTTCAACTGGCTGTTCACCATCTACCAGGGCCGTCTGCGTTTCACCAGCCAGGTGCTGTGGACCTTGGGCTTCATGGTGACCTTCGCCATCGGCGGCATGACCGGCGTACTGCTGGCCATCCCGGGTGCTGACTTCGTTCTGCACAACAGCCTGTTCGTGATCGCGCACTTCCACAACGTGATCATCGGCGGTGCGGTATTCGGTTACATCGCCGGTTTCGGCTTCTACTTCCCTAAAGCGTTCGGCTTCAAGCTGCACGAAGGTTGGGGCAAGGCTGCATTCTGGTTCTGGATCTCGGGCTTCTTCGTCGCGTTCATGCCGCTCTATGCACTGGGCTTCATGGGCATGACCCGTCGTCTGAACGCCACCACCAACCCTGAGTGGGTGCCGTACCTGTACGTCGCCATGTTCGGTGCGGTGATGATCGCCGTGGGTATCGCTTGCCAGCTGATCCAGCTGTACGTCAGCGTGCGTGACCGCAACAAGCCGGAAAACATGTGCGAACACGGCGACCCGTGGAATGCACACACCCTGGAATGGTCGACCTCGTCGCCACCTCCGTTCTACAACTTCGCCGTGCTGCCTAAAGCCGACGTTGTCGACCCGTTCACCGAAGCCAAGGAAAACGGCACCGCGTACAAGGTTCCGACCAAGTACGAGCCGATCCACATGCCAAACAACACCGCGACCGGTGTGGTGATGGGCGCGCTGTTGACCGTGTTCGGTTTTGCGATGATCTGGCACATCTGGTGGCTGGCAATCGCGAGCCTGGCAGGCACCGTGATCTACTTCGCGATCCACGCGGCCCGTGATGATCAAGGCTATATGGTGCCGGTCGACGTGATCGAGCGCATCGAAGCCGAGCAGCACAAGCGTCTGGTTGCGGCAGGGAAAATCCCGGCCACCGCCACCCGTGTTGAAACCTCGTTGGAACAGGCTTAAACCATGTCGAACTTAGTGACCAATGCTGGACACACCCATGTCGATGGACATGGGCATGATGACCATCACCACGACTCGGGCGAGATGACCGTATACGGTTTCTGGCTCTACCTGATGACCGACTGCATTCTGTTTGCGTCGATCTTCGCGGCGTACGCGGTACTGGTTAACAACGTAGCGGGTGGCCCGTCGGGCCACGACATCTTCGAACTGCCATACGTACTGGGCGAAACCGCTCTGCTGCTGTTGAGTTCGATCACCTACGGCTTCGCCATGCTGGCGTTCTTCCGTGGCAACAAGAAGCAGGTCCTGGGCTGGCTGGCCATGACCTTCCTGTTCGGTGCCGGCTTCATCGGCATGGAGATCAACGAGTTCCACATGCTGATCTCCGAAGGCTACGGCCCGAACCGCAGCGGCTTCCTGTCCGGGTTCTTCACCCTGGTCGGCACCCACGGTCTGCACGTGACCAGCGGTCTGATCTGGATGGCGATCATGATGTACCAGGTGCAGAAAAAGGGCCTGACGGCGACCAACAAGACCCGTCTGAGCTGCCTGAGCCTGTTCTGGCACTTCCTGGACGTAGTGTGGATCTGCGTATTCACCGTTGTTTATCTGATGGGGACTATGTAAATGGCTAACGCAGCTCATTCCCACAATGGCCATGACAGCCACGACGCCGGACACGGCAGCGTCAAGTCCTACGCCATCGGCTTCATCCTGTCGGTGATCCTGACCCTGATCCCGTTCGGTCTGGTGATGTACCCGACGCTGCCGAAGTCGATCACCCTGATGATCGTCGTCGCGTTCGCAGTTATCCAGGTGCTGGTGCACCTGGTGTACTTCCTGCACCTGGACCGTTCGGCCGCGCAGCGTAACAACGTGATTGCGTTTGTCTTTGCCGCGATCGTGATTGTCCTGCTGGTTGGCTTGTCGCTGTGGATCATGTTCAGCATCCACACGTTCATGATGGCGAAGTGAGGTAGATCCGCATGTCCCTTAAGCACTTTATCCAAATCACCAAACCGGGGATCATTTTCGGTAACGTGCTTTCTGTGGCAGGCGGATTTTTCCTGGCCTCCAAAGGGCATGTCGATCTGGCCATCTTCCTGGCCGCCATGATCGGCACGTCCCTGGTGGTTGCCTCCGGTTGCGTGTTCAACAACTGCATCGACCGCGACATCGACCTGAAGATGGAACGCACCAAGAACCGGGTGCTGGTCCAGGGCTTGATCTCCCTGAAACTGGCCCTGATCTATGCAACCGTCCTGGGTGTCGCCGGCGTTGCCCTGTTGTACAAGGTGGCCAACCCGTTGGCCGCGCTGTTCGCCGTCATCGGCTTCGTGATCTACGTCGGCTTCTACAGCCTGTACCTCAAGCGCAAGTCGGTTCACGGCACGCTGGTGGGCAGCCTGTCGGGCGCCATGCCGCCGGTCATCGGCTACGTCGCGGTGAGCAACACCTTCGACATGGCCGCGCTGACCCTGCTGGTGATGTTCAGCCTGTGGCAGATGCCGCATTCCTATGCCATCGCGATCTTTCGCTTCAACGATTACCTGGCCGCATCGATTCCGGTGCTGCCGGTGAAGCGCGGGATCGAAGTGGCCAAGAAGCACATCCTGATCTACATCCTGGCCTTCCTGGTGGCGACCTTGATGCTGACCTTCAGCGGCTACGCCGGCATGAGCTACCTCGCCGTCGCCGCGGCCATGGGCATGTACTGGCTGTACATGGCCTGGACCGGCTATAAGGCAGTGGATGACACGGTCTGGGCACGCAAGCTGTTCGTGTTCTCGATCTTCACCATTACCGCGTTGAGCGTGATGATGTCCCTGGACTTCAAAGTGCCGACCGAGTTGCTGCTGACGTACGCGCCTTAAGCGTCGGATGCTGAAAAGAAAAGCCCCGCCTTCGAGAGAAGAGCGGGGCTTTTTGTTGGGATTTTTCTGGTACCGCCACCACGAGCAGGCTCGCGGACCATGGGGCGAGCGGACAGGCGAAGATGCTTACGAATGTACCAGCACTGTCCTGCGGGGCTTTCAGGTTGAGGGTCGGAAGTCGTATCTCTAGCCTCGGAATGCTGTCATTACAAGCATCCCAGAGGCTCTACGATGGAACTGCCATAGGTAATCACCCCGCGCGTTAATACGAATACAGCGTTAGGGCAGGCTTTGATTTCGATGTTCAAATCTGTCGAAGCGGAGCTGGAACTTGAGAACGCAGGACCCGGGGCGGTCAAAATCATCGTCTTCGGTGGCTGCGCTGTTCACCTTTACACCCATCATCGCGTTTCCACCGACGTCGATGCCGAGATTTATGAGGCTCATGTCCCCGACGGTTTGCACCTGCAAACCATGCTTGCAGAGATACCCGAACAATATGTCGATGAGCGATCAGGTCGTTTGATGGAGCTGAACTACGACCTTCAATACAACACCAGTTTTGGCCCGATTCACGAGGACTATTGGGAGCGGAGCCTTCCCTTTGAGGAATTTCCGGTTGAATCCCCGCTGCACGTTCATATTGCAGCACCTGTCGACATTGCCATCTCCAAGCTGGGCAGAGCGACTGATCAGGACATTGGTGATATCAAGGCACTTCTAAGGGCGGGCTTCATACTGACCAGCGAATTCCGTCGACTGGCGTTGCAGGCAATTGATGTATATGTTGGCAATAAAGAGCCACCCATCTCCGTTCTTACGAATATTTTGCACGATTACCTGGAGAACCCAGATGACGAAGCCCCTTAACGGCCACGTCCTCTCAGCCGCATTGGACACGCTGGTAACAAGACCTTTGAATCAAGCGGATGACGCAGCGCTCGTGAGCGCCGCCAAAGCGGTCTGGTACTCGGACTCAAATCTTGAAAGCGAGATAACCGCTTTTTTGAATCGTCACACTGACGACGTTGAGGTTCGGCGCGCGGGCTATCTGCTCGAGCGATTCACTCGATTTACTTGCTTATCGGATCTCCGGGTGTCGGAGACCCTAAATGTCCTCGAGCTATTTGCACATTCGACTTCCAGGCAAGTTGCGACGCTACAAGCCGTCACGCCATTACGTCGACGTCGTGATGAGCTCGCTGTCTCTTGGGGATTGAGTGAGGGCCTCGGCCTGAAAGCCCAAACCCTCATGCCTTTCCAGACCCGGCACTACGAAGCTGAGCAGCGGGCAATGTTTTCCTGATCCCAGCTTGCAACAAAACGACTGCCTCGTTCCGCCCTGAAGTGACAACAATCGTCAGCTTGTAAGCCCCACCCTTCGAGAGGAGGGTGGGGTTTTTTGTTTATGCGCGGTTGTTACACGGCGCATCGAGCACCTTCACCACGTCATCGATGATCGCCTTGCTCATGTCCTGCAAAAAGTGCGACGCCCAGGCGTGCCGGTCGGAGTCGCGAACCATGGCGGCGTCTGAGGCGAGCAGTTTGGCGAGGTGGAGCAGGTCGGAGGCGTGGTAGAGGGCTTCGATTACCGGGACGCCGGCGTTGATGCGGAACAGTGGTTCGTTGGCGTGGTAGGAGAAGGGGGTGAGGCCGATGGTTTTCAGGTCTTGGGGGTTGGTCATTGGGCTTCACCTCCTGTTGGGCTGGAGGTGGAGGGGCATGACTGGTGTAGCAGACGGATCAAAAGCGTTCATAAGTAACTCCTATGGTTTAGTAGAGCGGCCGCATTCGTTATCAGGCGAATGGGTGGCAGCTGTGCACAGGCTGATAAACCGGTCATAGGCACCCGGCAGACCCGAAGGTCTCCCGCGCACAGCCGCCATTGCACGAGTGCGCAGGCATAAAAAAACGCCGGCAATCGTGATTTGGGGCGCTGAGGCGCCTATATGTTACTCGGGTTATCAGGCCCGGTCGCTGAGTTGGCAGCGACGGGGGGCGAAGTTAGCCGGCAAGGATGGGGTCGGCAATCGTAGCAATCTGCTGGCCGGGGATGGCCGGGACACCGCAATCCCTGTGGGAGCGGGCTTGCCCGCGAAGGCGGTGTGTCAGGCAACATTGATGCTGGATGTGACGGCCTCTTCCCGAGCAGGCTCCCACAGGTGAACTACGTTGAACGCGAAAATCAGCGCACACCCTTGTAGGAGCTGGCTTGCCAGCGAAGGCGGTATGTCAGGCGACATGGATGTTGGCTGTGATGGCCTCTTCGCTGGCAAGCCAGCTCCTACAGGATTGAGAGCAGTCAGTTATTTATGGGGTTTATCCAGCAACCGGAAAAACCGCTCACGCACCTGCAAGCTATCGCTGTGCGCCACATTGAAGCGCAGGAACTGACTGGCATTCGGGGCTTTGCTCAGCAAGGTGCCCGGTGCCAATACCATGTTGTTCTCCAGCCCTTGGCGAGCCAGGTTCTCGGCATGCAAGCCCTCCGGCAACCGCGCCCAGATAAACACCCCTTCACCGGGCAACGAGGAGAGCGAGCAGCCGGCCTCCGCCAACCAACCGGCCACTCGACTGTTGGATTCATACAACCGGTCCACCGTGCGCCGCGCATGTTTGGCGTAGCTGCCGTCGCTGAGCATGGTGCAGGTGATCTGCTCCGCCAGTTCCGAGGTCACGCCGCCGCAGGCCATCTTCAATGCGACCATCCGCGCCGCCAGTTGTGGTGAGAGCACGGTGTAGCTGACACGGCTGTTGGCGGTCAGGGTCTTGGAGAAGCCCGACACATAACTCACATTGTCCAGCCCGCTGGCTGCCAGGCGCGGGGTGCGGCGTTGCTGGATGTCGCAGTACAGATCGTCTTCGACGATGTGGAAGCCGTGGCGGTGGCTCAGTTCCAGCAAGCGGTAGACCTGGGCCGGGGTGAACGAGTGGCCGGTGGGGTTATGCAGTGTACTGTTGGTCATGTACAGCACGGGTTTGTGGGCGATCAGCAGTTGCTCGAGCGCGTCGAGGTCCATGCCGTCGCAGTCCCGGGCGATGGTGATGACTTTGGCCCCGTGCAGCGCCAGGTTGGCGTGCATGTTGAAGTAGCAGGGGTCGTCGAGCAGTACGGTGTCGCCGGGTTTGACCAGCAGGCGCATCAGCAGGTCGATGGCCTGCATGGTGTTGGCGGTGGTGATGATCTGGTCCACCGGCGCTTCGATGCCGAAGGTCGCCAGTTTGACCCGCAAGGCCTGGCGCAACGGCACGTAACCGCCGGCCACACCGTACTCGCCCATGCGCAACGAGGTTGCTCGCAGGGTGCCGCGCACGGCTTTCTGCAATTCTTCGGCGGGTAGCCACGAGGTTGGCAGAAAACCGCAGCCGGGGCGCAGTGCGCCATTGTCCAGCAGCAGTGCGCGACGAATCACGCTGAGGGTGTCCTGGGGTTGCAGGTCCGGGCCGGTGCCACTTTTCAGCGCAGCTTCGGAGCGATGCACGTAATGCCCCGAGCCCTGGCGCGACACCACCAGCCCCTTGGCGCGCAAGCGGTCCAGCGCATCCACCACCGTAGACTTGCCCACGTTCATCAAGTCGGAGAGTTCGCGAATCGGCGGCAGCTTGGCGCCGTGGGGCAGGCCACCGGTACTGATCGCCTGGGTCAGCTGATCGACGATCTGCTGCACCAGCGGCGCGCCGGGCTGGAATTCAATGGCTTTGATGACTGCACGTTGAACCTGCATTTTACTGGTCTCTCCGGCAGTAAAGTTCGTTGGATTCTATACGAACTTGCCCTGATCAGGACAAGCCTCTCTCTCTACCATGCCCTTACAGACTTTTCTGAATGTCGGCCTTGGTTGGCGGGCGTTCATCCGGTTCCTGAGGTGCGCTGCATGAGTGTCGAAACAACGGTCGCGGTGGCCAAGCCGGTCATTAACCTGCGGTTATTCACGATCCGGATCATCACGGCTGTTTCGCTGTTTGCGGTGCTGGGCAAGGCCAACGTTTGGCTCGACACGGCCACCAACAGCATCCTGGCCCTTGGATATCGTGCCTTGTTGCTGTTGTTGCCCCTGACTTTATTGGTGCTTGGGCGCCGCTCCCTGAGCGTCACGCTGCTGTGTGCCGGCCTTGGCCTGGTGCTGCTGGCGCTGACCAGCAATCAAGGCATGGTGATGTTTGCCGCCGCACTCTTTGCCTACGGCATTGCCATTGCCGGTTACCTGATCAAGAGCGAAGCGGCCCAGACCAAGGAAGGCGCGGCCTACAACCGCGTCGCCATGAACATGGGCAGCCTGATGGCCGGTTTGATCCTGCTGTCGCCACTGCTCACGCCAACGATGTTTTTCCTCGGTGCGGCGGCGTTCGTGTTGCTGTGCCTGCCGATCGCCCTCGGCGCGACCTTCACCACCGAACCGGTGCTGGCCCGTCCAGCCAGCCAGGTCGGCAGCAGTTGGGGCAACAAACTGCCGTGGGTGATCGCCGGGATCATCATGGGCATCAAGCTGTTCGGAGTGTTCTCGATCCTGCCACAGGCGATCCTGCTCAAGACCGGCGAGCTGCCGGCCTGGTACGGCCTGATGCTGATCCTCAACAGCGCCGTGGTGGTCTTCGCCCAGGTGCCGGTGATGAAGCTGATCGAGCGCACCGGGCGCTTCAAGGTCGTGGCGGTGATCGGGATCATCGTCGGCGGCTTTGCCGTGCTGTCTTCGCCAGCCGCGTTCCACGTCGAAACCCTTGCCGGGGCGCTGATCTGGGTGGCGTTGCTGTCGATCGCCGAATGCGCCTTCAGCTACCTCGATTACTTCTCGGTCAAGCAAAACAACATGTTCGTCAAGGAAGTGTCCCTGGGTGTGGGGGCCGGGCTGACCGTGTTGATCATGCGAGTAGTGCCGGCGCCGGACAACGCGCTGGTCCTCGCCGCCATCGGCGCCGGCGGGATCCTGGCCTGGTACTGGCTCAACCGTAAATCCAATGCGTCGTTGCATGACTGAGTCAGCGCCGTTGCGGTTTTCACTTTGCAGGTCGGGGGCATTATGAATACGACTTCATGCGTGGTAGTGGTCGGTTACAACGGCAATCGGGTTCACGACATCCAGAAATTGCGCGAGCTGTGCAAGTCGCTCTACAACGCCAGGCTCATCCTGCTGGTCGAGAAGATTCAGCCCCATGACGACCAGGTGGCCGATCACGTCTGCAGCACTTCGCTGGCCGAGAAAGACGTGGCGGCGTCCCTTGAACTGGTGGTGGGGTGCCTGAATGCCGACAGCTGGAAGCTGATCGGCGTGCTGCCGTTCTCCGATCGCGGCGTGCTGCTCGGTGCCGCGCTGGCCAGTCACTTCGGCCTGCCGGGTATCACCCGGGACGAAGCGCGGGCGGGCCTGGACAAGCAGATCTTTCGCAGGCTTGAAGCAACTGCCAGCACCTCCCCTGAAGAATACCGGCCGGTGTTTTCCGTGCGGGTCGACAGCCTGCCGGAACTGCGCCAACGCGTCGTCGAACTGGGCGGCAAGGCCTTCATCAAGCCGGCCTGCGAAGGGGCGAGCCGAGGCTGTCGCGTGATCCATCACCCTTCGGAGTGCGATGACGCCTGGCTCGCCCTCAAGCCCTACCGCGAAGGCGGCATCGTCCTTGAAGAGCTGGTGCAGAACGCCCGCGAATACAGCTGGGACTGCGTGGCCGGCAGCACTTGGGTGACTGAAAAAACCACCACCGAAGGCGCCTACCGCGCAGAGATCCAGCAAGTCGTCCCCGCACCGCTGCCGGCTGAGGTCCAGGCACGCTTGATGGCAGCCGGTCGGCATATGGCGGGTCTGGTGTCCCGGGACAACGGTGCCTGGCACAACGAAGTGTTCCTGCGCCGCGACAACCTGACCAGCGCCGTGGAAACCAACATGCGCCCCGGCGGCATGCACATCTGGGACCTGGCCAAGCGCGCCTTCGTCAATTTCGATCCGTGGGAACGCTGGGTGCGCTGGGCGGTGGAGGGCAAGACCGAGCAGCATGAGCCAGTGGCTCGCGGCTACTGCGGCATTCGCCTGCTCAGGGCGCCGGCCGGCGGCATCCTGCGGGCAACGCCAGACATCGAGGCTCTGGCCCGCGCACTGCGCATCGACCTGGTGGAAGGGCAGTACGCCAAGCGGATTGGCGACTCGGTCAGCGCGTTGGTCAAAGACAACTTCTCATTCATCGGCCAAATCGTGTTGTTCAACGAACACTACGGGCAACTGAGCAACGACCTGTTGCGTCTGGCCGAGTCGATTGAGTCACGCATTGTGGTGACTTGCCTGGCACCGGCCACCCGCGCCGTGTGCTGAGCCCGCAAGCACCCGTTTTTTGCATTACTGATTAAGAGGGTTCGATCAATGATCCAGCACATGACCTGCGATGAACGCTTCATCGCCCTGGCCAAAGAGTTTGGCTATGACATCTACGGCGAAAACACCGCAGGCGGGCATTACGCGCCGCTGATCCGTCATCACGATGAGCTGTACATCAGCGGCCTGGTGCCACGCATGAACGGCAAGATCCATTACCCCGGCCGCGTCGGGCTGGACCTCAGCATGGCCGATGCGCAAGCAGCCGCCAGCATCAGTGCGATGCGCGGATTGGCGTTGATCGTCGATGCCATCGGTTCGCTGGACAAGATCAAGTCATTGATCCGGGTAACGGTCTATGTGAAGTCCACGGCGGATTTTATCGACTTGAGCGAAGTGGCCAACGGCGCCTCGGATGTGTTCAGCCACGTGTTGGGCGATGCCGGTAAACATACGCGCACTACAGTAGGTGTTTATCAACTACCGAAGAACGCCGCGATAGAAGTGGACATGATTGCCGCCTTGCGTCCATCGGTTTTGTAAATTACCTCCAGACTTTACAGCGCTGAACCTATAACTTAAGGTTTAGCGCTAAAGTGTGGGAAATAAAAAGAAAGGACGTGCGAATGGATAACTTTCAAGGTGCGTTTTTTTCATATAAGGACTTTCGTCAGAGCCTGCATCATCGACAGCAAAGTGCCAAGGTGTGGAAAGGCACCGAACTGGCGGGTTTGCGTCAGACCCTCGAAGCCAGCGACGTTGATATTGTCGCGTTGGCTCACGACAAGAGCATTGACGGCTGTGCAGTGACGCCCGGGATGGCGATCGCCATGCAATGGCTGAACCCCGGTGTGACGCTCAACGGTCATGCCCATTCCTGGTGGCATCTGTTCGTTATCCAGTGTGGCAGCGGCGTGCTGACCCTCGGCGATGCCGATGAGGTCAGCGTCAGCAGCGGCGACGTGCTGCTGGTGCCGGCCTGGACGCGGCATGGCTTCGTCAACACCAGCAAACACGAGCCTCTGGCGATGCTGAACATGAGCAACATGCCACAAATGGCACTGCTGTCGAACTTTGCCGACAGCCATGGCCTGATTACCACCCAGCCGTAATTTCCCCACCACCGCTTTTCGTAGGAGCCGGCTTGCCGGCGATAGCGACCTTGAGATCGCCATCGCCGGCAAGCCGGCTCCTGTGTTTTTTGTATCCGTCGAAACACGCTCCCGAGCCCGCTTTTTGCCTGCGTGTTTACCCACGTAAACAAACTTTCTGTATCGATTGAAACGGACAAATTCTGTATCTATTCAGCCTGCATTCAACTAACTACGATCACTTCCAATGCACGTTAATCCCTGCAGTCAGTGAATGGAGTGCTCTATGGAAAACAGGAAGCTCAAACTGTATGTCGGCGCCGATCATGTCAGCGCTTTTGCGATGTCGGCTTTTGTCGCGCTCAAGGAAAAGCAACTTTCATTTGAACTTGTCACGGTTGATCTGAAATCACGCGAAAACTATAGGGCGAGTTATCGCGATCTTTCGCTGACCTGCAAAATTCCAACCTTAGTTCACGACGATTTTGCCTTGTCGGAATCCTCGGTGATTGCCGAGTACCTCGATGAACTTTGCCCTGGGCATAAAAAACTCTATCCACAGGGCCTACAGCAGCGCGCCCGCGCCCGTCAATTGCAGGCCTGGTTGCGCAGTGACTTGCTGGTGGTGCGCAAGGAGCGCCCGTTTGACCTGGTGTACTTCGGCAAGAAAAACACTGCGCTGTCCGATGAGGCCCAAGCCGCCGTCGAGCGCCTGTTGTTCGTCGCCGACCATTTGCTGGAGGAGGGCGCCGAGCATCTGTTCGGTGACTGGAGCATTGCCGACACCGACCTGGCAATCATGCTCAACCGCCTGGTTGCCAACGGTGATTCGGTGCCGGCACGGCTCCAAGCTTATGTGCGTCGCCAGTGGGACCGCGACAGCGTCCGGGCGTGGATGGACATAGAGCGCAAAGCGCCGGCCATCGCCTAACAACACTCAGGGCAACCACCAGGAGCGCGGCCATGCAAGGACTGTCGGAGCACGAACGCTACAAACCCTATAACTCACGCACCATCCGCGACACACCTTACTGGCACAAGCTGACGCCGGCGTTGCAGGAGGCCATGACCGTCGTGGCCCGGGTCATGCCGTTTCGCACCAACGACTATGTGCTGGGCACGCTGATCGACTGGAACAACATTCCGGACGATCCGGTTTTCCGCATGACCTTCCCCCACAAGGACATGTTGCTGCCAGAGGAATATGCCTCGCTCAAGCAACTGATCGAGCTGGATGACAGCGCGGCGATCAAGCGCCGGATCGAGGCGATCTGGCTGCGCATGAACCCGCATCCGGCCGGACAGTTGACCCACAACGGCGTCACCCTCAATGGCAAAGTCCTGCCGGGCATCCAGCACAAGTACCGCGAGACCGTGCTGTTTTTCCCCGGTGCCGGTCAGACCTGTCACGCGTACTGCACCTTCTGTTTCCGCTGGGCGCAGTTCATCGGCGAGGAAGAACTCAAGTTCAACGCTCGCGAGTCCCAGGAGCTGGTCAGTTACCTGCGGGTGCATACCGAAGTCACGGATGTGCTGATTACCGGCGGCGACCCGATGATCATGAACACCCGCTCGCTGGCCGGATACATCGAGCCGCTGCTGCAATTGCCACACCTCAAGAGCATCCGCATCGGCACCAAATCGGTGGCGTACTGGCCGCAGCGTTTTGTCAGCGACAAGGATGCGCCCGAGCTGCTGGCGCTGTTCCAGCGCATCGTCGCGGCGGGTAAAAACCTGTCGATCATGGGCCACTACAACCACCCGGTGGAGATCCGCCAGGCCATTGCCCGCCAGGCCGTCGAGCGCATCCGCTCGACGGGCGCGACGCTGCGCATGCAGGCGCCGGTGATCCGCCACATCAACGAAAGCCCCGCCGATTGGGCCGCGCTGTGGACCGAAGGCGTGCGGCTCGGGGCTGTGCCTTATTACATGTTCGTCGAGCGTGACACCGGCCCCAGCCACTACTTCGCGATGCCGCTGGCCCGGGCCTTCGAGATCTTCCAGGCGGCGTACCGCACGGTGTCGGGGCTTGCGCGAACGGTGCGCGGGCCGTCCATGAGCACCTTCTACGGCAAGGTGTTGATCAACGGCATCGAGACCGTCGCCGGGGAAAAAGTCTTTGTCTTGCAGTTCCTCCAGGCACGCAATCCGCAATGGGTGTTGCGCACGTTCTACGCGCGCTTCGATCCGCAGGTGACCTGGTTCGACGACTTGCAACCGGCCTTCGGCGAGCGCTCGTTTTTCTTTCAGACCGAGCTCGCCGCCGTGCCGGAATTGATACCGGTGTTGCTGGAAACGGCGTAGGAACATTCATGAACAATGGGGAGATAGGGAGATGAGCAGTATCCCGTTTGATCAGCGCGAGGGTGTTATCTGGCTCGACGGCGAGTTCGTCGAGTGGTCCCGGGCGCAGTTGCATGTACTGACCCATGGCCTGCATTACGCGAGCACCGTGTATGAAGGCGAGCGGGTCTACAACGGCAGGATCTTCAAGCTGCGCGAGCACAGCGAGCGGCTGTACCGCTCGGCGCACCTGATGGACTTTGCCATCCCCTATGAGCTGGCCGAACTGGAGGCGGCGAGCCATGAACTGCTGCAACGCAACAAGGTGGTCGACGGTTATCTGCGCCCGGTGGCCTGGCGCGGCAGTGAAATGATCTCCACCTCGGCGCGCTTCAACCGTGTGCACCTGGCCATCGCCTGCTGGCAGTGGCCGAGCTATTTCGACCCGGCAGCGCGCATGGCCGGCATCCGCTTGAAAACCGCGAGCTGGCGCCGTCCACCACCCTGCAGCAGCCCGTTCGAGGCCAAGGCCTCCGGGCATTACCAGATCGCCACGCTGAGCAAGCACGACGCCGAGAACACGGGTTACCACGATGCGCTGATGCTCGACTGGCGCGGCCATGTCGCCGAAGCCACCAGCGCCAATGTGTTTTTCGTCAAAGGCCGGACGCTGCACACCCCGCTGCCGGATTGTTTTCTCAACGGCATTACCCGGCAAACCGTGATCGAACTGGCCAGGGCGCTGGATTATCAGGTGGTCGAGCGGACGATTTTGCCTACGGAACTCGGCGACTTCGACGAGTGTTTTCTCACCGGCACCGCTGCCGAAATCACCCCGGTGCAGAGCATCGATGAGCGGCGATATCGACCGGGCGGGGCCTGCCGCGACTTCATTGCCGCTTACACCTCAACCGTAACCGCCTGATCACCTGCCAGGAATCTCACCATGTCAGATCAAGGGATTGTTGCGTCTCAACCTTACATTTCGCTCGGCCATCGTCATGAAGAGCTGTCGACGTTGGGCTGGACTGTGCTGACCCCGGAAGAATTTGCCGATGATGTCGTAGGCACCTTGCATGAGTTCGGTCCGATCATTCCGCAGTTCAACGGCCAGATGGCCTTTCCCATCACTCGCAAGCCAGGTTACGAAGACTTGCCGTATTCCCAGAGCATGAACGGCATTGGCCCGCACACCGAGGCGCCGGTGTACGGGCCGCCGCCGCGTTATCTGGCGTTGCATTGCCATAAGCAGGCGACGTGCGGGGGTGGGCACACCGGGCTGGTGGATGGTTACGCGTTCCTGCGCTCCCTGGAGCGCAGCGACCCACAGCTGCGTGAATGGCTGGATGACACGCCGGTAGAATTTGTCGCCACCGCCAAACCGGGCGAACCGGGCCAACGGCGGGTCAAGGAGTACATCCTCACGCCCACGGAGGATGGGGATATTTTCCGTTTCAGCTACAACCAGTTTCACTACGGCGATGTAAACCCGTCCAGGGAAGCTCTACAACAATCCCTGGTCGCCAACAGCACTTCGCCGCTGGCCAGGTTTGCCGCGCTCGGCGAGGCGTACTTCGTCGAGCACAACATTCCGGTGCTGATTCCCGACGGATGCCTGCTGATTTGGGACAACTGGCGGATGATTCACGCCCGCAGTCGTTACACTGATCCGGCGCGCAACCTGACCCGCTATTGGCTGGCCTGATTTTTCCGGCGCCCTTCATTCTTT
Organism: Pseudomonas laurylsulfatiphila; assembly: GCF_002934665.1. Classification (GTDB taxonomy): domain Bacteria; phylum Pseudomonadota; class Gammaproteobacteria; order Pseudomonadales; family Pseudomonadaceae; genus Aquipseudomonas; species Aquipseudomonas laurylsulfatiphila. Next base: position 304,106 of record NZ_NIRS01000007.1, read on the forward strand.
TGGCGTACCCCTTGGCGGGTACGCGTCTTACAGGTATCGCGTCATGCAAACAGCAATCGAGATCGCCCAGGTCGATCATCAACTGATCGTGCGGCTCAACCAGGCCTGGACCAGGCGCGCCGCCGTTTGTGCGCCGGACAGGGCTCAGATCATTGAAGCATTCGACCCGCTGCGCCCGGATTACCCGGAGTGCATGGTGCCGTTTTTCCATCACCCGACATTCCAGGCCTTGAGTGACGAGCTCAAAAGCAGCGTGGTGACCTGGGGCTGGATCGGCTACAACCTGCGCACCGTCACCGCCGAAGAACACATTGTCAATCCGGCCCTCAGCGTCATTGCCAATCAGTACCTTGGCAAGGACGACTGGCATTTTCGCGAGGCCATGCAACAGACCCTGATCGACGAGCACTACCACACGCTGATGCACCTGCGCGCCATCGAGCGGACCAGACTGGAGCGGGCGCTGGATCAGAATCTGGATCTGCCGCCGTCCGTCACTTACCTGCGCTTGAAGGCCTTGCAGGCAGAGCTGACCGAGCAGTGGCAGCGGGATCTGGCGGCGATCACCTTTGCGGTGGTGGCCGAGATCAGCGTCAACGCCTATCTGGATCTGTTGGCGGATGACCAGACCATCCAGCCGCAGAACCGCCAGGTGGCCGAGCAGCACAACCGCGACGAATACGCCCACAGCAAGGTGCTGGCCGAAGTGGCGAAGGTCATGTACGCCAATATGCAGCCGACCCAGCGGGAGTTTTTCGCACGTAACCTGTCGGTGGCGCTGAGTGCCTTTATCGCTCAGGACTACTCGATGTGGGAGGCAATTCTGACGCAGCTTGGGGCCGAGGAGGCGGCGTTGATCATTGCCGACACCCGCGAAAGCAACAGGAACGCGACCATCATGCGCGACTACAGCGGCCTGCATAAACTGGCACAGGACCTGGGCATCAGCGAGCAGATCGATTTCGACTTCCGTCCGACCCTCAAAACCACGGCGGCCGCCTGAGCCCGGAGGTGTCTATGTCCACGCCTGTGTACGAAGTGTTCGCCATCCGTGTCGGCGCAAACGCCCAGCGCACCGCCCGGGAGAATTTTCTCTACGACGCCTGTTGCGGTGATCCGAATGCGCCGATGCCGCTGGATTACTACTTCTGGGTCATCCGCAACGAGCAGCAGGTGATCGTGGTCGACACCTGTTTCCAACCGGCCACGGCGGACCGGCGCAATCGCCAGATGTACCGCCTGCCGGAAGAATCCCTGCGGCAGCTGGACATCGATCCGGCCCGGGTCGAACACCTGATCCTGACCCATTTGCACTGGGATCATGCCGGCAACCTCGGGCTGTTCCCGAAGGCGACCGTGCATTTGCAGGAAGCGGAACTGCGTTTTTGCACCGGGCCGAAAATGTCCCATCGCACGCTGAACAAAACCTACGAGGTCGAGGACGTGATGTCGGCGCTGCCGCCGCTGTTCGAAGGGCGGATGCGTTTGCACACGGGCGTCGTCGAGGTGGTTCCTGGCGTGACCTTGCATCCGGTGGGCGGGCATACGCCCGGCAGCCAGGTGGTACGGGTGAATACCGAGCGCGGCTGGATTGTACTGGCCTCGGATGCCGCGCACCTGTGGGTCAACATTCGTGAGCGCAGCCCGTTTCCGATCCTCGATAACCTGGCGCAAACCCTCGAAGCCTTCACCGAGATCGACCGCCTGGCCGATGGCGAAGACCACGTCATCCCCGGCCACGACCCGCTGATCGCCGAGCGCTTCCCGCACTGGAATGACGACCCACATATCATTTGCCTGCACCAGAATCCAATCTGAAGACCACCCCCAACCCGTGGGAGCGAGCCTGCTCGCGAAGGCGTCAGTACATTCAAAGTCGATGTGACTGATACACCGCTTTCGCGAGCAGGCTCGCTCCCACAGTGCCGGTGTTAACCCTGAGCTTTCAGGATACGTCCCAACGTCTGCAGTGCCTCATCGATCCGTGGCGAATACGGCGCGCCGCAGCCAATGCGCACAAAGTGATCGAAACGCTCGGTGTTGGAAAAGATATCCCCAGGGGAAATCTGGATGCCGACCTTCAGCGCCTCGTGAAAAAACGCCATGGATGAATGCCGACGAGGCAATTCCACCCATAACAACGTGCCGCCTTGCGGGTGGGTCACACTGGTGCCGATGGGAAAATAGCGGGCGATCGCCGTGCTCATCTGCGCGCGTTGTACGGTCAGGGTTTTCCTCAGCCGTCGCAGGTAACGTTCATAAGAGGGTGTACGCATGAATTCGCTGACCGCCAGTTGCGATAACAGCTCGCACCCCCGCGACTGCGTGTGCTTGAGCATCTCCACACGGTCGTGCCATTTCCCAGCGCTGATCCAGCCCAGGCGCATGCCGGGTGCCAGGGTTTTGTTCAGCGAGGCGCAATAGATCACGTTGTCGGTGCGGTCCCAATGTTTGAGCGTGGACAGCGGCTGCTCGGTGTCCACCAGGTCGCCGTAGGTGTCGTCCTCGATCAGCACGGTGTTGTGCTCGGCGCACAGTTTCACCAGTCGTGCCTTGTTGGCGTCGGGCATGATGCTGCCCAGCGGGTTTTGCAGGTTGGGAATGACGATCAACGCCTTGACCGGTTCAGGGCCTTGCAGCAGCCCTTCCAGGGCCGACAAATTGAGCCCGGTGTGGGCCGAGGCCGGGACTTCCAGTACCCGCAGGCTCAGGCTTTCGAGAATTTGCAGCAGACCGTAGAAAGTCGGCGACTCCACGGCCACGGTGTCGCCGGGGCGGGTGACCGCACGCAAGGCCAGGTTGATCGCTTCGGTGGCGCCGTTGGTGATCACGATCCGTTCCGGGGCCAGGTGGGTCTTGCTGGCCAGCGCCCGCCGAGCCAGGAGGTGGCGCAATGCACTGTTGCCGCAGGTCGAGCCCGCGGCGCCGAGCAGGCTGGTGTCGTAGCGCAGCGACTTGATCATGTTGTCTTGCAAGGTCTTCAGCGGATAAAGCTCCGGCGCGCAGTAGGCGCTGGCGAAATTGACCTTGATCGTTGCGCGTTGACTGGCCTTGAGCACCGTTGAAACCTGTTGATGAATGCCGACATAGGCGCTGGTATCCAGCGCTGGCGCCGAGGCAACCGGGGCGGGCCTGGGCAGGGTGTCGGGCTGGCGAATGTAGTTGCCGGAACGCGGTCGGGCTTCCAGCACGCCGCAGTCTTCCAGTTCCCGGCACACCTGCACCGCGGTCGACAGGCTGACGGCGTGTTTTTCCATCATCAAGCGGATCGAGGGCAAGCGTTCGCCGGTTTTCAAGGTGCCGCTGCGGATAGCGTCCAGATAGTGATTGGCCAGTTGGCGATACAAAGGGGTCGTGTTCATGATGACCTCAGCAGTTGCACCACCGAGGTCTGGGCTGGAAAGTGAGTTGACGCTCCCCGCAGGCGGACCCGTGGTGCTCATGGGTGAAGGGAAGTGTTGTTCTGCGTCGATACTGGAAGAGTAATCGCGGTTTTGCCCGAATCACGGGCAATAAAAAGCCCCGCACGGATGGCGGGGCTCTTGAGTCAGTCGCTGAGGACCTTGTGGCGAGGGGCGCCTTACTGCGCAGCGATGCTATACCCATCGAACGCCGTCTGCTGTTGCAGGGCGGTGATGATGTTCTTGCGGTTGACCGCTTGCTCGGCGCCGCTGTTGTCCAGGAAGGTCTCGCTTTCCAGTTCCGCTTCATCGCCTTCGCCAACGAAGGTGAAACCGAGGAACTCCAGGGCTTCACGGTCGACGTTCAGTCGCGAGCGCGGGGTGCGCAGCGGCAGGGTGACGCTGATGCCGTCCTTGCTGATGGTGAACACTTCGACTTCTTTCTTGGCCTTGGCGGCCTTGCTCTTGCCGCCGCTCGGGTTGCTGATGGCCTGGTGCGTCTGGTTCAGCACCTTCAGGGCCAGGCCGTAGACGATTTCCTGGAACGCCGGGTCGTCCTTGAAGCTGGAGAGGATGCGGCTGATCGGGAACTTGCTGCTCAGGTCTTCCAGCGCGGCGATGTCGGCGGCTTCGGCGTCCTTGAGTTGCTTGAGCTGGCCCATCAGTTCATAGGCCTTGTCGTCGTCGAAGCTGTCGTGGGCCTGACGAATGGCGGCGCGCAGTTCGCGGATCTGGTCACTTTCGCGGGTGGACTGGAAAGCGTCCAGCACCATCTCGCTGATGGTTTTCGCCTGGGGTACGTGTTGTGAAAGATTGATGGAGTTTTCGTATTCCGCTTTGGACGACAAGGTGACTACGGATTCAGCGGTGTTGGAATCGGACATTGAAATTTCACTACTTTTTTCAGCTTGAATAGGGGCGAGAAAGCCCGGGGGCTTTTTCAGGCCGCCTAATCTATTGGACCGGGACCGCGTTGTCACGGATCAACAGGCGGCTGGTCATGTTTTTGCTCCTCTGTAGGAGCGAGCCTGCTCGCGATGGACGTTAACGATAACGCGTTCATTCTGGATGAGCGCGGTGCCCTTGAGAACATCGCGAGCAGGCTCGCTCCTACAGGAGTGGCAGCGGAAAAACAAAAAAAGCCCCACGCTTGTATGGCAAGCGCAGGGCTTTTTTTGAAGTGCTTACGGATGCAGGAGTTTCTGCGCCCGTTTATCCGCCAGATGCTGAACCACCAGCCGTCCGATCAGCACCAGCAACGTCAGCGAGATCAGCAACACCGAAATCGCCGCGACGCTCGGGTCGACGTTATCGCGCAAGCCGCTCCAGATGCGCTTGGGCAGGGTGTCGACGTTGACGCTGGTGATGAACAGCGTCACCGCCACTTCTTCCCAGGACAGGGCAAACCCCAACAGCGCGGTGGAGGCCAGGCCCAGTTTCAGGTTCGGCAGGATCACCATGAACGTGGTCTGCATCAGGCTGGCACCAAGGTTGCGCGAGGCCAGTTCGATGCGCCGGTCAATCTGGCTGAGAGCCACCAACATGGTCACTACGCCGTACGGCACCACCATGATCACGTGGGCAATCACCACGCCGGTCAGGGTGTCGTAGCCCATGCCCGGGGCGAAGCGACCGAGCTTGGTCTCCATGAAGTACAGCACCAGCGCGGAAATCACCGGCGGGATCGCCATCGGCAGCAGCACCAGGCCGATCAGGGCCGTGGCCCATTTCGAGCGCATGTACCAGATGCCGAGGCTGAAACTCGCGGCCAGCAAGGTGGCGATGACGCTGGTGGCGAAGGCGATGGTCAGGCTCTGGCTGATGGCGTGGAACCAGTCCGGGTTGCTCACCAGCGCTTCGTAGTGGCGCAGCGACCAGTTGCCTTCGGGCATCGACAGGAAGCGCTTGCTGGTGAACGACACCGGAATGACCGTCAGCAGCGGGAACAGCATGAAGGCCATGGCGACCACGGCCAACAGCCGCGTACTCAGGCTTGTGCGATGGGTATTCATAGTGATCTCAGCCTACCAGTCGGTTGACGCGGGTCATTTTCAACAGCACCCAGATCAGCGCGCTGACCAAGGCCAGCAACACCACGCTCAGTGCCGCGCCCAAGCCCCAGTTGCTGGTCTGGAACATTTGCAGGAACACATACTCGGCGATCATCACCGTTTGCCCGCCACCCAACAGCACCGGGGTGATGAAGAAGCCCAGGCAGAACACGAAGACCATGATGAACGCGCCCAGAATGCCCGGCAGGGTCTGCGGCAGCAGCACTTGCCAGAAGGTGCGCAAGGCACCGGCCCCCAGGCCGCGAGAGGCCATGAGCACACGTTGGTCGAGTTGACGCATGGTCGACAGCAGCGGGAACACCGCATACGGGATCATCACGTGGAGCATGCCGATGACTACGCCTATCTCATTGCGGCTCAGTTGCAGCGGCTGGTCGATCAGCCCCATGCCCATCAGCCCGTTGTTGAGCACGCCGTTGCTGCGCAGGGCGATCAACCAGCCGAAGGCCCGCACCAGCACGGAAATCCAGAACGGAATGAAGATGCAGATCTCCACCACGCGCTGCCAGAACGGCGGGCTGAACACCCAGCAGTAGGCCAGCAGGTAACCGATCATCAAGGCCAGGCCACTGACGGTCAGACACAGGCGCAAGGTGCGCCAGAGCATTTCGTGGATCGCCGGGTCGGTGGCGATGCGCTGGTACTGCTCGATGCCCGGCGTCGGCAGCGAGAAACTCCAGCCGACCACGCCGAGGAACGGCAGCACGTAGAAGACCAGCAGCAACACCGGTAGCGGAAACAGCAGCAGGCCGCGCTCCAGGCCCGGCGAGCTGAAGCGGGGCTTGGGGGCGGTCAGGGTGGAGGTCAGGGTGGTGGTCATGGTCACAGGCTCACTTGGACAACCGCGTCAGGTACTCTTCCAGGGCTTTGGAGTAGTTGTCGGCGTACCACTGGGCGTTGAGAGCGATCTGCTTCTTCAGGTTTTCTTCAGAGGCGCAGTTGGCTTCCCGTTGCTTGGCCGACATCAGCTTCTCCGTGGCGCTGTTGGACGGCCCGTTGCCCAGCAGTTCGAACAGCTTGAGCTGGCCTTCGGGTTGCAAGGCTTGCTGGATGAACTGCATGGTCGGTTGAGTGCCGCCCGGGTTGCCGTTGAGTACCGCCCAACTGCTGGAATTGATGAAGCCGTTGTCGAAGCTCCAGCGCACGCGGTTGTCGGTGTCCTCGCTGAGCAGCTTGGCGCGGGTGTGCCAGATCGCACCCACCGACACTTCGCCGTCGACCATCAGTTGCTGGCTTTCGGCACCCGAACTCCAGAACGACAGGACGTGCGGCTTGATCTCGTCGATCTTCTTCATGGCCCGTGGCACGTCCAGCGGGTACAGCTGGTCAGCCGGAACACCGTCGGCCAGCAACGCCGCTTCGAGCATGCCGTTCATCCACTTGTACAGCGTGCGCTTGCCGGGGAATTTCTTCACGTCCCAGAAATCGGCCCAGGTCTTGGGCCCGTTTTCACCGAATTTTTCGCTGTCCCAGGCCATCACGTAGCTGAACTGGTAGCTGGCGATGCCGAAATCGGAGGAGAGCGCCGGGGCCACCTGATCGCGCTTGATGGTGTTGTAGTCCAGTGGCTGCAGGATCTTTTCCCGACCCAGCACGATGGCGCTGTAGCTCTCGACGTCGACCACGTCCCAGCTCGGTTGGCCGCTGGCCAGCTGCGAGCGGATGGCGCCCTCGGTCGGGCCGGCACCGTCGATTCGCACCTGGATGCCGGTGTTTTTGGTGAAGGTGTCGGTCCATGCCGAACGGAATGCATTCAGGGCGTCGCCGCCCCAGTTGACCACCACCAGCGGCTTGTCCGCCGACCAGCTGATGCCGCTGCGCAGCGCCAGGGGCACCGCGGCCAGCAGGCCCATGGCCTGGATAAAGGTGCGGCGGTTGATCTGACCGTCGCGGGCCTTGTCGATAAGCACTTCGATGCAGTCTTGTTGGTGATCCTGGCGCATGGGCAAGTCCTCAGTCGGCCGTTGCCTGCGTGGGCACCGGCCTTTTTGTTGTCATTGGAAGAGAGCTTTGTGACGCAGTTTTTTGGGGGTCAGGCTTGAAGCAGGAAGCTTTGCTGCACCGGCCAGCTCAGCCACACCGGCGCGCCGCTGGGCATCGACGCGCCCGGGTGATTGCCGGGTACGGACAGGTTGATCGGCAGCGTGTCGCCGCCGACCTTGAGTGCCAGATGGGTGCTGGAGCCTTGATAGACCTTGTCGGTGAGTTGCGCGGGCATCACGTTGTAGCCGTCGCGAGTCGGGCACTCGCTGTGCAGTTCCATGTGCTCCGGGCGCACGGCCAGCACGATCGGTGCCGCACTCAGTGCGTTCGGCGCCTGGGCATGCAATACGCTGGTGCCGCAGCGGCCGCTGGCGTTCTGGCCGTTGCGGGTCAGGTTGTCCAGCGGGAACAGGTTCATCTTGCCCAGGAACTCGGCGACGAAACGGCTCTCGGGGCGGTTGTAGATGTTTTCCGGGGTGTCGACCTGAGTCAGCTTGCCGTGGTTGAAGATCGCGATGCGCGAGGACAGCGCCAACGCTTCGTTCTGGTCGTGGGTGACGAACACGAAACTGGTACCGACCTGACGGTGGATGCGTTGCAGCTCGGTTTGCAGTTGTTCGCGCAGGTTCTTGTCCAGCGCCGACAGCGGTTCGTCGAGCAGCAGTAGTTCCGGCTCGAACACCAGCGCCCGGGCAATCGCCACGCGCTGCTGCTGGCCGCCGGACATCTCGGCGGGTTTCTTGTGCATGTGTGCACCGAGGCCGACCACTTCAAGGATGTGCTTGACCCGGCGATTGCGTTCTTCAGCGGGGACTTTGCGGATGCGCAGCGGGTAGGCCACGTTGTCGGCCACGGTCATGTGCGGGAACAGCGCATAACCCTGGAACACCATGCCGTAGTTCCGCTTCTCGGCGGAGCGCCGGATGATGTCGACGCCTTGCTCCATCAGCTTGCCCGAGGTCGGGCTGAGGAAACCGGCCAGAATCATCAGCAAGGTGGTCTTGCCCGAGCCGGACGGACCCAGCAGGGTAAGAAATTCGCCTTGGCGAACGTCGAGATCGACGTTATCCAGCGCCGCGAAACGGCCGTAATACTGGCTGATACCTTGAGCGCTGAGCTGGATCGCTGAACGGCTGGACACAATGAGGTTCCTCTTTTTATTGCCCATAAGACGTACGAGGACGGATGCGAATCCGAAATGGGCTTTGGGGACTTATTATTGTTAAAAATATCGCTACATCAATGGAATTATTTTGCTCGTATTGGTTAGTTTTATTGAACAAATAAGCTGTGTATTTCGCCTCGGCCAGATGCCCCGAAATAGAGCTTCTACCCTGTGGGAGCGAGCTTGCTCGCGATAGCGATTTATCAGGCGACATCAATGGTGACTGTGGTGGCCTCATCGCGAGCAAGCTCGCTCCCACAGGGGAATGTGATGTGCTTTTACAGGGTGTCCTGCCAGGTCTGGCGGGACGACTGCAGCTGTGTCTTGACCCAGTTGCTGAAGGCCTGGACCACGGCGCGGTCGGCCTTTTGCGGGTCTGCCGCCAGGTAGTAGCCACGGTGCAAATCGATGTCGATGTCGAATGGGCGGACCAGCAAACCCTTGGATAACGCATCACCGCTGATCAGGTTGTCGCCGATGGCGATGCCCTGGCCGGCAATGCATGCGGACTGGGCGCAGTGCGCATCGGAGAACAGGATGCCGCTCGTCGCATTGACCCCGGAAGCCCCCGCGGCGGTCAGCCACACGCGCCAGTCCGAGTAGTCGGTCATGTGCAGCAAGGGGTAGCTGCTCAGTTCCTGTGGGCTTTTCAATCCGCCCAAGGCGTTGATCAGCCGCGGGCTGCACACCGGGAAGAAACGCAATGCCACGATCTCTTCAACATTCATTTCCGGCCAGTCGCCAATCCCGTAGGCGATGCTCAGGTCGGCAGCCGGGTTGTTGACGTCATCCGGCGTACGGGGCGAAATCAGCTGGAGTTGCACTTGCGGGTACTGCCGCAAAAAAGCACCGATGTGGTGACACAACCAATAGGTGGCGAACCCCGGCGCACAACTGACGCATAGCCGCCCGGAGATTTCCTGGTCGTCAACCAACTGCCCAGCGTCGAGCAGGTTCAACAGAATCCCGTGCACTTCCCGCGCATAGCGTTCGCCCTGATACGTCAGGCCGATGCCTCGGCCAATGCGCTCGGTCAGGGCGAAACCGACGCACTCCTCAAGCTTGCTGATCTGGTGGCTGATGGCGCTGCGGGTCAGGTTCAGTTCACGGGCCGCGACCGACACGCTGCCCAGACGGGCAACCGCATCCAGCGCACGAAGGGCTGTCATCGAAGGAAAACGCATAAATCATCCCGCTCAAAGTTGAAGGAAACAGGCAAACGCTGAACCCCTGTGGCGAGGGAGCTTGCTCCCGCTGGGGCGCGCAGCGGCCCCCACCATTGCGGTCGCTGCGCAACCGAGCGGGAGCAAGCTCCCTCGCCACAGCTCTCTTGTATGGTGACGTAAATCGAACAGTCAGGCCAAAAAAAATCGATTGTTGTATCGGTTGATTCAACAATACTAGCCCCATTCGTCGTTGGGCCGAGCTGGCCCCTTATCCAAGAGGTGCTGCATGACCCGTTGTGCCGAGGCGCTCGTTCAGTTGCTGGAAGGCTATGGTGTTGAAACCGTCTTCGGTATTCCCGGCGTGCACACCGTCGAGTTGTATCGTGGCCTGCACGGCAGTCGCCTGAAGCACATCAGCCCGCGCCACGAGCAGGGCGCCGGGTTCATGGCCGACGGTTATGCCCGTGCCAGCGGCAAGCCCGGGGTGTGCTTCATCATCACCGGACCGGGCATGACCAACATCATCACCGCCATGGGCCAGGCCTATGCCGACTCGGTGCCGATGCTGGTGATTTCCACCTGCAACCGTCGCGAACACCTGCGCCTGGGCCATGGCCACCTGCATGAACTGCCGGATCAGCGCGCGCTGGTCGCCGGGGTCTGCGCCTTCAGCCATACGCTGCAACACCCGTCGCAATTGCCGGAAGTGCTGGCACGGGCCTTTGCGTTGTTCGGCTGTACGCGGCCGCGTCCGGTGCACATCGAGATTCCGCTGGATGTGCTGGAAATGTCTGCCGACGGGCTGGACCTGCGTGCGCGTTCATTGCCGGCCGCGCCGGCCCCGGCACCGGAAGCCATCGATGACGCCGTGGCCCTGATCAACAACGCCAAGCGTCCCTTGATTCTCGCCGGTGGTGGCGCACGCCGGGCCAGTGAAGCCCTGACCGCACTCGCCGAACGCCTGCAGGCCCCCGTGGCGCTGACCACCAACGCCCGCGGTTTGCTGGCCCCCGAACATCCTTTGTTGCTCGACGGTGTGCAGTCCTCGGCCCATGGTCGCGAACTGTTTGCCGAGGCTGACCTGGTGCTGGCCGTCGGCACCGAGCTCGGGGAAACCGACTACGACTTTTTCGGTCTGGGCCCTGTGCAGTTCAAGGCACCGTTGATTCGCCTGGACATCGATCCCATGCAAATACTCGGCGTACAAGCGGCCACGGTCGGCTTGCTGGGAGATGCCGGTCAAGGCTTGCTGTTGTTGCTCGATCGCCTGCCGCAGCGCCAGGCCGATCCAGCCTGGGCGGCTGAGCGAGTGAGCAAGGTCAACGCCCTCGAGCACGCGGGCTGGAGCGCCAGACAATCCCGTATGCAAGCGCTGCTCGATACCCTGCGCGATCACTTGCCGCAGCCCCTGATCGTCGGCGATTCGACCCAACCGGTGTACCAGGGCGCGCTCGGCTACCGGGCGCCAACCCCCAATAGCTGGTTCAACGCTGGCAGCGGCTACGGCACCCTCGGCTACGGTTTGCCCGCCGCCATCGGCGCCAAGCTGGCCCAACCCTTGCGCCCGGTGGTGGCGTTGGTCGGCGACGGTGGCTTGCAGTTTTCCAGTGCCGAACTGATCGCCGCCAAAGAGGCCGGCGTCGGCGTGATCCTGCTGCTGTGGAACAACAGCAGCTACGCCGAAATCCGCGACTACATGAACGCCAAGGCGGTGCCGTTGCTGGGGGTGGACATCCTCACGCCGGACTTCGCCGCCCTCGCGCAAAGCTGTCATGTGGCCCATCACCGGGCACGCGACCTGGACGGTTTGCGCGAGCTGCTGGGGCAACTCGGCAGCAGCGATGAGCCGGTGATGATCGAGGTCGACGCCACAACCTTTCTGGCAGGCTAAAACAACAACAATTTTTTCAGGTCGCCGACACGCACATCGTCCGGCCGACCTTTCAATCTCCTGAGCTCAAAGGTGGCTTACATGGCTGAGTCCGATAACTTTTCCTCTACCCATTCCGTGCAGGGGACCTACGCCGACCTGATCCTGGCCAACGGTCGTATCTACACCCAGGACCCGGCCAACCCGTGGGCCGAGGCCGTGGCCATCCGCGACGGCAAGTTGATCGCAGTCGCCAGCCTCGGCCAGATCGAGATGTTCAAGGGCCCGAGCACCCGTGTGCACGACCTGCAAGGCGCATTCTGCATGCCGGGCCTGCACGACATGCACACGCACCCCGACCTCGCACTGGCGCCGCGCTACGCCGATGACCTCGACGTCGGCATCGAAGACCCGACCCCGGAGCAGTTGCGCGAAAGCATCCTCGCCTATGCCGACAGCCATCCCGGCGACGGCTGGATCTACGGCCAGTACTGGGTGCGCTACACCTTCCGCGAGGCCGGCCTGACCCCGGGTCGCGAGTGGCTCGACAGCGTCATGCCGGACCGCCCGGTGGCACTGCTCGACCGCATGTGGGGCACCATGATGGTCAACTCCAAGGCTCTGGAACTGGCCGGTATCGACCGCCACACGTCCGACCCGCGCAACGGTTATTTCGAGCGTGACGAGCTGAGTGGCGAACCCACCGGCCTGATGATCGACGGTGCCTACGCGATGATCCATGCCGCCATGCCACCGACACCGGTCAGCGTGTTGCGCCGTGCCTACCGCGATGGCGTGCACTTCCAGAGTTCGCGCGGTGTCACGGCGAGCAAATACGTGCACGTCTGCGAACAGCGTTTGCAGGCCCTCAAGGAACTCGACGACAGCGGCGAACTGACCGTGCGCATCGAAGCGGCGATCAGTTGGCAGGACGACATCTTCCCGGTGCGTCGCCGCTGGGAGCTGCTGGCCGGCGAACGTCACTACTACCGCAGCGCACGCCTGAGCGCCAACGCGGTGAAGTTCCACTTCGACGGCACCGTGGAGCCGAAGTCTTCGTACCTACTGACCCCATGGCCGCAGGAAAAGAGCTGGCGCGGCAAGCTCAACCTGACCCCGGAACACATCACCGACATGGTGGTGGACATGGACCGCAAGGGCATACGCGTGATCGCCCACTGCACCGGTGACGGCGCGTCCGACGTGTTCCTCGATGCCGTGGCCGAGGCCCGTCGTCGCAACGGTTTCAGCGGTGTGCGCCACCAGTGCGCCCACAGCACCTTGCTGCACCCCGGCAACCTGCCGCGCTTCAAGGAACTGAATGTCATCGCCGAGTTTTCCCCGGCCGCCTGGTACCCGACGCCATTCGCCAGCGGTGCGCGTTCCGGTTACGGCCAGGAACGCCTCAAGCGCATCTACGACTTCAAAGGCGTGCTCGCCGCCGGTGGCACTGCGGTGATGGGCACCGACTGGCCGGTGGCGTCCATCGACCCGTGGCTGGCGCTGGAAACCATGATCACCCGGCAGAACCCGTGGAACGACGACCCGGCGTGCTTCGGCGACCCGATCAGCCTCGAACAGGCGCTGACCGTGATCACCAGCAACGGCGCCGTGGCCATGGGCCTGGAACACAGCACCGGCAGCCTGCAAGTGGGCAAGTCGGCGGACCTGATCGTCATCGACCGCGACCTGTTCGCTGCACCGGCACGCAACTACATCCACAAGACCCAGGTGCTGCTGACCTTCGTTGAAGGGCAACTGGTCTACGACCGCCACTCAACCCTGGAAACCGTCGGCCTAAAAGCCGTCTGGCAGGGCGAACCACCGGTGCTGGAGGGCAAGGCAGAATGACTTCCCCACGTATCGCCGTGACCGTGGTGTCGGGTTTTCTCGGCGCCGGTAAAACCACTTTGCTCAACCGTATGGTGCGCCGTGCCGAAGGCAGTCGGCTGGCGGTGATCGTCAACGATTTCGGCGAGTTGAACATCGATGCGGCCATCGTTTCCGAAGTCACCGACGCGGTGTACAGCCTGCAAAACGGCTGCATCTGCTGCACGGTGCAGGAAGACCTGCTGGCGCAACTCGCCAGCCTGGCGCAGCTTGAACCAAGGTTGGAGCGCATCGTCATCGAGTGCAGCGGTGTGTCCGACCCGCAGCGCATCGTGCAAACCCTGGCCTACCCGCAACTGCGCAGCCAGATGCAACTGGACATGGTCATCACCGTGGTCGACGCCACCCGCCATCTGCAACTCGACGGTGAATACGCGCGCCTGGCTCGGGCGCAGGTGGCCGCTGCCGACCTGCTGTTGCTGAACAAGACCGACCTGGTCGACGAGGCGCAGTTGCAGGCGTTGCGCGATGCACTGGGCGCCAGGACGCGTGTGCATGAAAGTGTGCAAGCCGAGTTGCCCGATGCGTTGTGGCTGGATACCGATCTGGACCTTGAGCCTCGGGCACAGAAACCGCTGACCCGGGTGGCCGATGGTGATCACGGCGAGATGTTCAGCAGCTGGCTGTGGCAGAGCAACGCGGCCCTCGACGTCGAGTGCTTGCGTGGCTGGTTGAGGGCGCTGCCCAGTGATGTATTCCGGGTCAAAGGCCTGGTGTTGCTGACGCCGGGCAGCACGGCGCACTGGCTGCAACATGTCGGCACCCGCAGTCAGTTTCTGCCGGCACTGGAAGACGCCCTGGCCAACACCACACGCCTGGTGTTCATCGCTCGCCGGGGTTTCGATGGCTGGGAGGCCTTGGGGCAAGGGCTGGAAGATTGCACTGTGAAAGAGGTTGCCGGGGTATGACATCGACAGAGCAACGTCTGCGTGAAGAGTTGGCGGCCTGCTACCGCTTGATTGCGCACTTTCGCATGACCGACTTGATCTTCACCCACATCTCGGTGCGCATTCCGGGGCCGGAGCATCACTTTCTGATCAACCCGTATGGGCTGATGTTCGACGAAATCACCGCGTCCAACCTGGTGAAGATCGACCTCGATGGCCACGCTGTGGAGCCATCGCCGTACCCGGTCAACCCGGCCGGTTTCGTGATCCACAGTGCGATCCATGGTGCTCGGGAAGACGCGCAATGCGTGCTGCACACCCACACCAAATCCGGGTGCGCGGTGGCGGCGTTGAAGTGCGGGTTGTTGCCGGTCAATCAGATTTCCATGGAGTTCTACGGTCGCGTCGCTTATCACGATTACGAAGGCGTAGCGCTGGACTTGAGTGAGCAACAACGGCTGGTGGCGGACATGGGTGACAAGCCGGTGATGATGCTGCGCAACCATGGCTTGCTGACGGTGGGCGAGACGGTGGGGCAGGCGTTCATGCGCATGTATTACCTGGAAAAGGCCTGCGACATTCAACTGGCTGCGCAGGCTGCCGGTGAAATTGTTCTGCCATCGCATGATGTCTGCGCGCACACCGAGCGACAGTTCAATGATCCGGGGCGGCCGTTGGAGGATGGGGAGTTGAACGATCCGGATGCCATGCAACTGGCTTGGGCGGCGTTGTTGAGAATGTTGGAGCGCATTGCACCGGACTATCGGGGCTGATCCGGATTCTCGGTTGTTTGGGCTGGCCCCCTTCGCGAGCAGGCTCGCTCCCACAGGGGGTATTTGTCGATCACAACATCCGCGGCAAATCAGGTCATATGTGGGAGCGAGCTTGCTCGCGAAGCAGGCACCGCGGTCTGTCAGGCTTGCCTCGGCGTATTCAGATTCATCGACCGCACCGCCAACGCCGACGCTGTCTCTTCATCGATCGGCAACGAAAAGCGAAAGGTCGCCCCCCGCCCCGGCACATCGATCAACTGAATCTCGCGCCCGTGCAATTGCAGGATGCGATGCACGATCCTCAGCCCCAACCCGCCATCACGCCGTGCGCCGCCGATATTGAACGGGCGCAGGAACAAACCTTCGCGCAGTTCCGGGGCAATGCCCGGGCCGGTGTCGCTGACCGTGACCTCGATGAATGACCCTTGCGGACGCAGGCCCAGTTCGACGTCTCCACCCGGCGGTGTATGGCGCAGGGCGTTGTCGAACAGGTTGGTCAGCACCCGTTCGATCAACCCGAGATCCGCGCAGGCCGCCGAGGCGTTTGGCGCAAACGTGGCCTTGAGTTCGACCTGGCGCGCTTCGGCGGTGAGTTCGAATTTCTGGAAGATGTCCTGGGCCAGGTCCGTCAGGGAAAAGCGTTCCAGCACCGGTTGCACGAAGCCGTGTTCCAGCCGCACCAGTTCCAGCAGCGACTGCGCCAGACCACCGACCTTGCGGCTCTGGTCCAGCGCGATGCCGAGGTAGCGCCGGCGGTCGGCAGGGGACAGTGTGGCGTCCTTGAGCGACAGGGTTTCCAGATAGCCGTGCAGCGAGGCCAGCGGCGTGCGCAAGTCGTGGGAGATGTTCGCCACCAGCTCGCGGCGCTCCTGGTCCTGGCGGGTCAACGAACGCCATTGCTCGCCCAGGCGGGCCTGCATCTGCCGGAACGCGGCATCGAGCACGGCGATTTCATCGTGACTGGCGGCTTTTTCCACCGCGACGGGCAGGGCCGGTGTGACCGGTACGCCATCGATGTCGAACTGGCTGACGGTTTCGGTCAAGCGGCGCAACGGCCGGGTGATCAGGGCAAACGCGGTGAGGCCGGCAATCAGGCACAGCAATGCCACCAGGCCGATGGACAGCAGCGCTGTGTTGAGCGCCGCGCTGGTTGCACCGCGTTCGGCCAAGCGGTCGTGATCCTCACCGAGCAGCACCACGTAGAGATAGCCCGCCGGTTTGCCATCCACCTTCAGCGGTGCTGCGCTGAATACTTTACGGGCATCGACGCTGCGCGGGTCGTCGCCGGGAATGGGCAGCGGATCGCCCCGCAGCAGGCGCTGGATCGGCGCGAGGTCGACCCGCTCCCGACGGATCCGGCCCTCGGGCGCGGCACTGCCGACAATCTTGCCCTCGGTGTCGAGCAGGTACACCTCGACACTGGGGTTGACCTGCATCAGCTTGCTGAACAAATCGCGCACGGCATTGGGCATCAGACCCTGGGTGTCCATCAGCACCGTGTCGCTGGCGATGTGCTGCGCCAGGTCGCGGGACAAGCCTTGCACCACTTCCTGTTCATGCATCTGGTTGGAGCGCACCTGCATCCACGCCGACGTGCCGCAGCACACCAGCAGCAGCACGGCGAACACCAGGGACAGGCGTTGCGTCAGGGTCAGCCTCATGGCTGCGGCTCCTCCCCGGTGGCGAGTTTGTAGCCGCGGCCCCAGACCGTGAGGATGCGCACCGGTTGCGCCGGGTCGGCCTCGATCTTGGCGCGCAGGCGGTTGATGTGGGTGTTGACCGTGTGCTCGTAGCCTTCGTGGCTGTAGCCCCACACGGCGTTGAGCAGGTCCATGCGCGAAAACACCTTGCCGGGCTGGCGGGCGAAGAAGTACAGCAAGTCGAATTCCCGGGGTGTGAGGTCCAGGCGTCGTCCGTCGAGGGACACCTCGCGGGTGATCGGGTCGATCGCCAGGCCGTCGGTGAGCAGGCTGCCGGCGTCCATCTTCAGATTGCGCGCCATGGCATCGACCCGGCGCAGCAGGGCCTTGACCCGGGCCACCAACTCGAGCATGGAAAAGGGTTTGGCCAGATAGTCGTCGGCACCCAGTTCGAGGCCGAGAATCCGGTGCACTTCGCTGGAGCGCGCGCTGGTGATGATGATTGGCGTGTAGCGCGCCATGGCCCGCGCGCGGCGGCAGATTTCCAGGCCGTCGACACCGGGCAGCATCAGGTCGAGGACCAGTGCGTCCCAGTTGCCCTGTTGCAGCAGGCGCATGCCTTCATCGCCATCGGCGCTGTGCACCACCTCGAACTGCTCATCGCGAAGGTGCAGGCAGATCAGGTCGGCGATGTGCTGGTCGTCCTCGACCACGAGGACGCGTTTGGTCTGTTCCATCCAGGTCAATCCTTCAGCGCATTGTGCGTAATGCCACTGTAGGAGCGAG
This sequence comes from Pseudomonas laurylsulfatiphila, assembly GCF_002934665.1. Taxonomy (GTDB): domain Bacteria; phylum Pseudomonadota; class Gammaproteobacteria; order Pseudomonadales; family Pseudomonadaceae; genus Aquipseudomonas; species Aquipseudomonas laurylsulfatiphila. The sequence continues at coordinate 321,739 of NZ_NIRS01000007.1, forward strand.
CCTGCTCGCGAAGAACCTGAGAGCACCAAGGGGTATCAGGTGTCCCGCGTCATCGTTGGCCTCCATCGCGAGCAGGCTCACTCCTACAGTGATTGGAATGCACAGGCATTGTGCGGGTTTTTCGGGGTCCGAGTTATCACGAATTGTTTAACTTCCCGTGAGGATTTGGCGATCACCCAAAGCCTAGGCTGTGTTCCATGAAATACCCCTGGATTTTTGGAGGCGAGCATGTTTTCACGACGGCAATTTTTTCTAGCGAGTGGCGGGCTGGGCGTTGCAGCTCTGGCGATCGGCCTGTTGCCGAAGTTTTCCACAGGCTCGGCCTTGATCAGTGAGGCCAGCGCAGCCGAGGCGTTCGAAGTAACCCACAGCGACAGCGAGTGGCACGCGATTCTCAGCGACGAACAGTACGACATTCTGCGCGAGGAGGGCACCGAACGGGCCTACAGCAGCCCGCTGAACAACGAGCACCGCGACGGTACATTCGCCTGTGCCGGTTGCGACCTGCCGCTGTTTTCCTCGGCCACCAAGTTCGACAGCCGTACCGGTTGGCCGAGTTTCTGGGCACCGCTGGACAAGGCCGTGGCGACCCGCCAGGACCGTGCGTTCGGCATGGTCCGCGAAGAGGTGCACTGCCGGCGCTGTGGCGGGCATCTGGGCCATGTCTTCGATGACGGCCCGAAACCCACTGGCCTGCGTTACTGCATGAACGGCCTGGCGATGAAATTCGAGCCCCGAACCGTCTGAATTTTGACTGCCTGCCCCTTTGGATCATTCAGGAGTTCCTTACATGAAAAACCTGCTCACCTGGCGCCGTACGCTGTTGGCACTGGCCACCGTTGGCGTTATCGGGACATGCTCGGCGTTCTCTCTCAGTGGTGCTGAAGACTCCGTCGTTATTCCGCCGCCGGCCCTCGACGAAACCACTCACGCTCAAAGCGCAACAGCAGTGTTCGCCGGCGGTTGTTTCTGGGGTGTGCAAGGGGTGTTTCAGCACGTCAAAGGCGTGAAAAATGCGGTTTCCGGTTACGCCGGTGGCGCGGCCGACACGGCGCAATACGAGCGTGTCAGCAACGGCAATACCGGCCATGCGGAGTCGGTCGAAGTGACTTTCGATCCGAGCCAGGTCAGCTACGGCACCTTGCTGCAAATCTACTTCTCGGTGGCGCACAACCCGACCGAGCTCAATCGCCAGGGACCGGACACCGGCACCCAGTATCGTTCGGCGATCTTTACCAAAAGTGCCGAGCAGCAGCGGGTCGCACAGGCCTACATCGCCCAGCTCGACGCCGCCCATTCGTTCGATAAACCGATCGTGACCAAGCTTGAAACCTTCAACGGTTTCTATCCGGCGGAGGAGGAACATCAGGATTTCCTGACCGAGCATCCGACCTATCCGTACATCGTGATCAATGACTTGCCGAAGGTCGCGCAGTTGAAGCAGCTGTACCCGAATCGTTATCAGGAACAGCCGGTGCTGGTGAAGGCGGGGAGGTAAATGGCGATCAGCGACTGCATGGCCTGCTCGGCCGACTAGTGCTTGCCCCACCTCTGTACGGCGAATTCGACGAAGCGGCGCAGTTTCGGCAGACGGTGGCGATCCTGGGCATAGACCAGGTGCATCGGCCGGCTGGGCGGGCAGTAATCGGGCATCAAGGCCAACAGCTTTCCGTCCTTGAGGTCCTGCTCGACCAGGGCGTCGGGCATCATCACGATGCCCATGCCGGTCCGCGCCGCCTGATGCAAACCGGCCGAACTGTTGATCAGCATCGGCCCGCTGACCCCCACGCTGACTTCGCCCTCGGGACCGGCCAGGCGCCATTCCTTTTGCACCGATTGCCAGTCATCCCCGGCCGGATAGGCAAAGGACAGGCAGTCGTGGTGTCGCAGGTCTTCAGGCGTTTGCGGTGTGCCGCGACGGGCCAGATAGTCCGGTGACGCGCACATGGTCAGGGTGTAGTCGATCAGCGGGCGGGCGATCAGGTTGGAGGGCTCCAGCGCGCCGAGGCGAAAGGCTACGTCCAGACCGTTTTCCAGCAGATCCGGGCGCCGGTTGGTCAGTACCACGTCGAGTTTCACCCGCGGGTTTTGCCGGCTGAACTCACTCAGTGCCGGTGCCAGGCGTTCGGTGCCGAAGGTCAGGGGAGCGGTAATGCGCAGCGTCCCGCTCGGTTCGTCGAGGGCCTGCTCGGCCAGACGCTCGGAATCGGCCACCAGCCCCAGCACTTCCAGGCAACGCTGGTAATACGCCACGCCGAATTCGGTCAGCCGCTGACGCCGCGTCGTGCGGTTGAGCAGGCGCACACCCAGCCGCTGCTCCAGGGCCTTGAGGTGGTTGCCGACCATGGTCGTGGACATATCGCACTGCAAAGCGGCGGCGGTCATGCTGCCGGTCTCCACCACCTTGACGTAGACGCTCATTGCCTGGAACAGATCCATTATCAAGCCCAGCTTTTAAATGATTGAAGTTTTACAGGGTTTATCCAGCTCAGGTGGCTAACCATACTGCAAAAACACCGACCCTTGCTGGAGCTTGACGTCATGACCGCCGCCTGCCTGATGAGCACTTACCAACCCCTGGCCTTGAGCTTCGACAAGGGCCTGGGCACTCGCCTGTGGGATCAAGCCGGTCGCGAATACCTGGATGCGGTCGCCGGTGTGGCGGTGACCAACGTCGGCCACTCCCATCCGAAAATCGTCGCCGCCATCACCGAGCAGGCCGGGTTGCTGCTGCACACGTCGAACCTCTACAGCATCGACTGGCAACAACGGCTGGCGCAAAAACTGACACGGCTGGCGGGCATGGACCGGGTGTTTTTCAACAACTCCGGGGCCGAAGCCAACGAAACCGCACTGAAAATCGCCCGGCTGCATGGCTGGCACAAAGGTATCGAACAGCCGCTGGTGGTGGTCATGGAGAACGCGTTCCATGGCCGCACCCTCGGCACCTTGTCGGCCAGCGACGGCCCGGCGGTGCGTCTGGGGTTCAACCAGCTGCCGGGGGATTTCGTCAAAGTGCCGTTCGGCGACCTCGATGCGCTGGACAAGGTGCAACAGGCTTACGGTTCACGGATCGTGGCGGTACTGATGGAGCCGATCCAGGGCGAAAGCGGCGTGCAACTGGCGCCACCGGGTTATCTCAAGGCCGTGCGCGAACTGTGCAACCAGCGCTCGTGGCTGTTGATGCTCGATGAAATCCAGACCGGCATCGGCCGCACCGGCCAGTGGTTTGCCTTCCAGCATGAAGGTATCGTTCCGGACGTCATGACCCTGGCCAAAGGCCTGGGCAACGGCGTGCCCATCGGCGCTTGCCTGGCCCGTGGCAAAGCGGCCGAACTGTTCACACCGGGCAGCCACGGCAGCACCTTCGGCGGTAATCCATTGGCCTGCCGGGTCGGTTGCACCGTGCTGGATATCGTTGAAGAACAAGGGCTGCTGGAAAACGCACGCCTTCAGGGCGCTCGGCTGCTCGACAGATTGCGCACAGAACTGGCGGGCAACCCGAACGTCGTGGCGATCCGTGGTCTGGGGCTGATGATCGGCATCGAACTCAAGCAACCGATCCGCGACCTGAGCCTGATCGCTGCGCGGGATCATGGCTTGCTGATCAACGTCACGCGGGGGAAAACCATTCGCCTGCTACCGCCGCTGACGATTGATGGGCGGGAGGTGGAGATGATTGTCAGGGGGGTGAGTGGTGTGGTGAAAGAGGGCTGAAGTTCTGCTCAGTAATGGTATCTGCACATCACGACGCGTATTTCGCCGTCTTCAACGGCATAGACCAGACGATGTTCAGCCGTAATCCGGCGTGACCAGAATCCGCTCAAGTTATGCTTGAGCGGTTCGGGTTTTCCCAGACCGTCGAAAGGCTCACGCTGGATAGCCTTGATCAACAGGTTGATACGTTTGAGCCCGGCCTTATCGTTCTGCTGGAACCAGAGATAATCGTCCCAGGCTTCAGGGGTGAACTCGATATTCATTCTTCAATCAGTTGCCTGGCTTTGGTTTTGCCGGCTCGCAGGTTACCGATTGATTTGATCAGGCGTTCAGCGTTGGCTGGAGAGCGCAGCAGATAGGCGGTCTCTTCGAGAGCGTTGTATTCGGCCAATGACATCATCACTACCGGCTCGCCTTTCTGACGGGTTACCAGTAGCGGGGCGCGATCTTCATTCACCCGGTCCATGGTTTGCGCCAGGTGTGCCCGAGCGTTGGTGTAGTTGATGGTTTCCATGTGATTGTCCTCGCTTGATGCAAAGAACGTACAGAAATGAGTACATGTTAGCAAGGCGATACCTACGAGTGGTTGTTACGCAGACAGTGCATCCACGTCTGTATCGAGTATCGCCGAATATTCCTCGGGACGTTTCCGTGACTGATGTAATCCCATTCTGAGCTACATGCCATCCATTGGGTTTGTGTCCGACCACAGCTGCGCAAACCTACAGGTGATGAATCAGCGCCGCGATTTCCTTTCGATCTGCCAATCGGATTTTTTCGCCGCAAAACCCATCGAAAAGGCGCTGGTGCGCAGCAAATCCACTTGAGTCGTCACGGGTGCGATAGCTGCCCGCCCACTCCAGCAATGCCACCAACCGTTCGTCATCCTGTGTTTCCCGTTGGTGAAGGTTGGCGACGCATTCCTTGTCATCGACACTTAGCCAGATCAAGGCCGTGGCGCGGTGGAGGATTTCGCTGATGATCCAGCCGTAAACCCCTTCGATTACCCAGCGCTGTTCGTCGGCCGCGATCCGTGCCATGGCCAATGCTTCGGCGCGGGGGCGGGGGATGCTGTGTTCGTCCGACAGCCAGTGAATCCGGTCGAGATCGGTCCAGGGCTCACGCAATTGCTCGGCCAGCCGCTGCGCCAGCCAGCTCTTGCCGGAGCCGGAGTTGCCGATGATCAGGGTGCGGGTGAGGTTCATGTCGAGTTGCCTCTACCTATGTGCCTGACGAGGATCACTGTGGGAGCGAGCTTGCTCGCGATGACGGACTCAAAGCCAACATCGATGTCGACTGATACGCCGCCATCGCGAGCAAGCTCGCTCCCACAGGGGTTATACCTTTAGTACTCACCCTCCGGCGCAACCATTCGTGTCTTTGGCGAGCCATTGGCGTTGTGTTGAAAAATGTCCTGCGGCTGACCCTTTTCATTAAAGAACACTTGCCCGATCCCCGCCGAGTTCCACAGCCGCTCTCCGGCTTCGGCGTGTTCCGGGACATGCGGCACGATGCGCATGCGTCGACGTTTGGTCAGCCAGTTCAGTGGCGAGCGTGGCGAGTACAGCCAGCGGTTGAGGCGGTCGAACCATTCGAGCAGGGTGGCCGGGAATTCGTTCTTGATGCCGCTGCTGGTGATCTGCCAGATGCGTGGCCCGGCCTTGCGATGGCGGATCAGCACTTCGTAGACGAAGGAGTAGTGCACATCGCCCGACAGCACCACGTAGTTACCCGGCGTGCGCGAGTGGCGGAATATGTTCAGGATCACTTGGGCCGCGCCGCGGTGGGCCATCCAGTTTTCCGCGTCCACCAGCAGTGGATAACCGCACCAGCTGAAGACCCGCTGCACGGTTTCGATCAGTTTGACGCCGAAGATCGGCGCCGGTGAAACGATGATCGCGCTCGGGTGGTCCAGCAGTTCCTGTTGCAGTTCGCTCAGGGCTTCCCAGTCGAGCAGGCCGGAAGGCTGCTTGAGGTTCATTTCGCTGCGCCAGCGCCGGGTGCGGGTGTCGATCACGACCATGGCCGGGGTGGTCGGCAGCACGTAATGCCAGTGCTGGAATTTCAGCAGATCATCGATCAGGTCGTCCTGAACCCTGCTGTCGAGGTGGCGCTCCTGTGTGTTGGCGCTCAACGCAGCGGCCTTGTGCAGCGTGGCAGCGAAGGCATCCGGGTTGTTGCCCCAGCCCTGGCACAGCATGTACGCCAGCAGCGCGTTGCCGATGATGCGCCGGGAGAACGGATGGCCGTAGGCCGTTTCCTCCCATTGCGCGGACAGGTTCCAGTCATCGGTGATGTCGTGGTCGTCGAACATCATCAGCGTCGGCAGATGCGCCAGTGCCCGCGCGACGTTGCCGAGGCCGGCCGTGAAGGCATCGATGCGCGTTTTTTCCAGGGCGTAGCGCTTGAGCCGTTCCGGCGTCAGCGTCGGTGCCTGGGGCGCGATCAGGGTCCAGGGCACTGGCGACCAGACCAGCAAGTACATGGCCATGACTTCGGCGAAGGTCACCAGGTGATTGTCGGCACTGCTGCTGGTGAAGATCGGTTTGCGTGCGCCACCGAAGAAACGCTCGCGCAGGGTTTCATTGCTTTGTAGCGCCGGCAACAGATCCGCACGGTGGTAGTAGCTGGCCGGATGCTCGTAGAGTCTGGCGCTGTCGCTGACCACGGCGCCTTCGAGGTGTTCGCCGAACAGGCCCAGGCGCTCGATCAAGGCGTGAATCGCCCGCAGCATCGGCCCCGCGACATCGTCGGCGTAGACCTGATCGCCGGTCATCATCAGCAGTGCCGGGCGGTCCCTGGCTGCATGCTCCTGCGCCAGCAACCGGTCGACGCAGAGCAAGCCGTCTGCCGCTGGGTGGTGAGGCTTGCGGCAAGAGCCGTGCAGCAACTGATCGACCCGTGCGCGCAGGACGAAGTTCGGGCAGCGGGCATCGCCGTACAGCAGGTGCGGCGCCCAGTCGGCGATGCCTTGTTCTGCACCATCGATCAGCAGGTCGTAGTCGATCGACTCGTCGCAGGGCAGGGTGCAATCGAGTCGCACGTCGATCAAGTGCACAAAGGCATGAGCCCCGACGGCAATCACCGTGCATTGCCCGCTGTCGAGGCGGATGTCACCGACGCCCTGCAAGCGCAAGGTCAGCGCCAGCGCCCGGGAACCCACCAGCCACAGCACCAGCCGCGTGGGCTCGAGGCGCCGCAGCAGCGGGCCCGCCAGGACCGGTGGCAGGGCCGGGTGAAAATCGGGCAGTGGCAGTGTGTCGGACATCCGGGGTCAAGACTCTTGGGGCATCGAGGCGGGCGATGATAGCGCAGGTGGCAGAACCAGCTGGAACGATCCCGTTTCTGCCTGTCACCAAATGAAAAGCCATTGTCGTCTGATGAGAAGCGTCTCAACAGGCCTCGTCCTACAGTCCAATCAGCGCAATTCGATGCAACACGCCCATATTGCAGATTGGAGAATAAGAAAAATGGCCAAAGCCGTACGCTTTTATGAAACCGGTGGTCCCGAAGTTCTACGTTACGAGGACGTCGAAGTCGGCGAACCCGGTCCAGGCCAGGTTCGTCTCCGTCATGTGGCGGTTGGCTTGAACTACGCCGACACCTATTTCCGTAACGGTACCTATCCGATTCCGCTGCCTAATGGCATGGGCGTCGAGGCTTCCGGCGTGGTCCAGGCCGTTGGTGAAGGGGTCACCAACGTCGAAGTCGGTGACCGCGTCACCTACACCGGTTTTCTCAATACCCTCGGCGCCTACAGCACCGAGCGCCTGATCCCGGCCGCGCCGCTGATCAAGCTGCCGGAAACCATCAGCTTCGAAACCGCCGCCGCCATGACCATGCGCGGTTTGACGTCTTCGTACCTGATGCGCCGCATCTACGACTTCAAGGCCGGCGACAGCATCCTGCTGCACGCCGCTGCCGGTGGTGTCGGCCTGATCGTTTCGCAGTGGGCCAAGTTGCTGGGCCTGAACGTGATCGGCACGGTTTCGACCGAGCAAAAGGCAGAAATCGCCCGGGCTCACGGTTGCGACCATACGATCAATTACAGCCATGAAGACGTCGCCGCTCGCGTTCGCGAACTGACCGACGGCGTGGGCGTCAACGTGGTGTTCGACAGTGTTGGCAAGAACACCTTCATGGGTTCGCTGGATTCGTTGAAACCCCGTGGCCTGATGGTCTGCGTGGGTACCGCATCCGGACCGATCCCGGCATTCGATCCAGTGATGCTGGCGATGAAAGGTTCGCTGTACCTGACCCGTCCTGCCCTGGCCAACTACATCAGCGACCCGGCCGAAAAAGCCGCCCTGGCCGGCGAGTTGTTCGACCACGTCGGCAGCGGCCGGATCAAGATCGAGATCAACCAGCACTACGCCTTGCAGGACGCGGTGCAGGCCCATCGCGACCTTGAATCGCGCAAGACTACCGGCTCTTCGATTTTCGTCGTTTAAGGAGCGGCCAGCCATGAAAGTCGAACAATTGACCTGCAGCATTGGCGCCGAACTGATCGGCGTCAACCTGGCCGACGCGGTGCATGACGACGGTCTGTTTGCCGAGATTCGTGCCCAGTTGCTCAAGCACCGCGTGGTGTTCCTGCGCGATCAGGACATCACCCGCGCCGAGCACGTGGCCTTCGCCCGACGCTTCGGCGAGCTGGAAGATCATCCGGTGGCCGGCAGTGATCCGGATCATCCTGGACTGGTGCGGATCTACAAGAATCCTGACCAGCCGATGGATCGCTATGAAAACGCCTGGCACACCGATGCCACCTGGCGCGAAGCACCGCCAATGGGCTGTGTGCTGCGTTGCGTGGAATGCCCGCCAGTGGGCGGCGACACCATGTGGACCAACATGGTCCAGGCCTATGCGAACTTGCCGGAAGACGTAAAGGTCAAGATCGCCGACCTGCGTGCCCGCCACAGCATCGAAGCGAGCTTCGGTGCGGCGATGCCGATTGAAAAACGCCTGGCGCTCAAGGCGATGTACCCGGACGCCGAACACCCGGTGGTGCGCACCCATCCGGAAACCGGCGAGAAGGTGCTGTTCGTCAACGCGTTCACCACCCACTTCAGCAACTACCACACCCCTGAGCGGGTGCGCTTCGGCCAGGACGCCAACCCCGGCGCTGGCGAGTTGCTGCGCTACCTGATCAGTCAGGCGTACATCCCTGAGTATCAGGTGCGCTGGCGCTGGAAGCCGAACAGCATCGCCATCTGGGACAACCGCAGTACCCAGCATTACGCCGTCATGGATTACCCGCCCTGCCATCGCAAGATGGAACGTGCCGGGATCATCGGCGACAAGACGTTCTGATCGAACGCCACCTGCATTCGCACTCGTAAACACGCCAGCCCGGCTCGACCCCGGGTGGGCGGGACAATCATAAGAACTGGAGTAGACCATGCAATTCTTCGACGATTCGCTGCACCCGGAAAACATGGAAAAGGTAGTCATCACCGTGGCCCCGTACGGCCCGGAGTGGATGCCGGAAGACTTCCCGGAAGACATCCCGCTGACCATGGACGAGCAAGTCCAGAAAGCGGTCGAATGCTATGAAGCCGGCGCCACGGTTCTGCACTTGCACGTGCGTGAACTGGACGGCAAGGGCTCCAAGCGCCTGTCGAAATTCAACGAGCTGATCGCCGGTGTGCGTGAAGCCGTGCCGGACATGATCATCCAGGTCGGCGGTTCGATTTCCTTCGCCCCGGAAAGCGACGGCGAAGCGGCCAAGTGGCTGTCCGACGACACTCGCCACATGCTGGCCGAGCTGACCCCCAAGCCGGATCAGGTCACCGTGGCGATCAACACCACCCAGATGAACATCATGGAGCTGCTGTATCCGGAATACCTGGAAGGCACTTCCCTGGCCAATCCGCTGACTCAGGCTGCCTACAGCGAAATGACCGTACCGGCCGGCCCTGCCTGGGTTGCCGAGCACCTCAAGCGCCTGATGGACAACGGCATCCAGCCGCACTTCCAGTTGACCGGCATGCACGCCATGGAAACCCTCGAGCGCCTGGTGCGCAGAGGCATCTACAAGGGCCCGCTGAACCTGACCTGGATCGGCATCGGTGGCGGCTTCGACGGCCCGAACCCGTTCAACTTCTTCAACTTCATCCACCGCGCGCCGGACGGTTGCACCCTGACCTCCGAATCGTTGCTCAAGAACGTCATGCCATTCAACACCATGTCGATGGCCATGGGCATGCACCCGCGCGTGGGCAATGAAGACACTATCATTGATCACAAGGGCGACCGTTTCGGCTCGGTGGCACAGATCCAGCAGACCGTGCGCATCGCTCATGAACTGGGCCGCGAAATCGCCACCGGCAAAGAAGCCCGCGAGATCTACCGCATCGGCGTGCAGTACGAAACCATCGAAGAAACCCTGTTGGCCAACGGCATGGCCCCCAACCGCAAGGCTGGGCAAAAAGGTGTACCGCAACGCGGTTGACCGAGGGTCGGGGCGAGAGGCCGTGACCTCTCGTCCACCTGACCGTTACACGCTTGATAACAAAAATAAAACAAAGCTCTTGAGGAGGCTGCATGGCCTTTCACCCAATAGCCGCTGACGATGACGACTCCAGCGGAGTCGGCGTTGCGCGCCAATATGCCTGGATCGTCTTTGCCTTGACGTTCGGCCTGTTGATTTCCGATTACATGTCGCGTCAGGTACTGAACGCGGTATTCCCCCTGCTCAAGACTGAGTGGGCGTTGAGCGACGGACAGTTGGGTCTGCTCAGCGGCATCGTCGCCCTGATGGTTGGCCTGCTGACGTTTCCCCTGTCGTTGATGGCCGACCGCTTCGGCCGGGTCAAGAGCCTGGCGCTGATGGCGTTCCTGTGGAGCGTGGCAACCCTGGGTTGCGCGCTGGCGCAGGACTACCAGCAGATGTTCATCGCGCGGTTCATGGTCGGTGTCGGCGAAGCCGCCTACGGCAGCGTGGGCATTGCGGTGGTGATTTCGGTGTTCCCCAAACACATGCGGGCCACCCTGGCCAGTGCCTTCATGGCGGGCGGGATGTTCGGTTCGGTGTTGGGCATGGCGTTGGGTGGTGCGATTGCCGCCAAGCTCGGCTGGCGCTGGTCGTTCGCCGGCATGTCGCTGTTTGGCCTGTTTCTGGCGGTGCTCTATCCGCTCATCGTCAAGGAAGCGCGCATTGCACCACAACGTGCCGCGCAGATTGCGAACAAGACGGCTGCCGCGGTCAAGCGTCCGCTGCGCACGCTCTGGTCCAGCCGTTCGGTGGTGTCGACCTATATCGCCAGCGGCTTGCAGTTGTTCGTCGGCGGCACGGTGATGGTGTGGATTCCCAGCTACCTCAACCGCTACTACGACATGCCCACCGACAAGGCCGGCGGCATGGCGGCGGTCATCGTGTTGTGCAGCGGTGCGGGCATGATCCTGTGCGGCATGCTCAGCGATCGCCTGTGCCGCAACTCGCCGGAGCGCAAGGTCAGCCTGGCCATCGGTTTCTGCCTGGGCAGTTGCCTGCTGTTGTCGGCGGCGTTTGCCTTGCCGGCAGGGCCAGTGCAACTGCTGCTGATCTGCCTGGGCATGGCGATTGCCACCGGCACCACCGGCCCCGCCGGTGCGATGGTTGCCAACCTGACACATTACTCGGTGCACGGTACGGCGTTCGCCACGCTGACCCTGGCCAACAACATGCTGGGGCTGGCACCGGGACCGTTCATCACCGGCCGGGTGTCCGACCTCATCGGTCTGCATGCCGCGTTTCAACTGGTGCCACTGGTCAGCCTCGCGGCGGCGGCGGTGTTCTTTTATGCCAAGTGTCATTACCACAGAGATATTGCCCGGCTTCAGGGTCAGAGCGTGCCTGACCCTGTCGGTGAAGCGGGTTTAGAGGTGAAGTTGTGAGTCGTCGTTTACGTATTGATGTGTTTTTCGATTTTATCTGCCCCTGGTGCCTGATCGGCAAACGCCAACTGGAGCATGCGCAGGTGCAGTTTCGCAGTCGCCACCCGGACGTGCAGATCACCACGGTGTGGCATGGCGTGCAGTTGTTGCCTCAGATACCGGTAGAGGGTGAACCCTTTGCCGATTTCTACCGCAAGCGCCTGGGCAATGCCGACGCCATGACCATGCGCCAGGCCCAGGTGCAGCAGGCTGCCAGTGCGGTTGGCCTGGCCATCGACCTCAGCCGTATCGAGACGATGCCCAACACCGCAGACGCCCATCGCTTGTTCGAGCGTGTCAGCGAACTGGGCAATGCCAGTCAGCGTGAAATGTTGCTCGAACGATTGTTCGCCGCTTATTTCCTGAGACGCGAAAACCTCGGTTGCCGCGAGACCTTGCTGGCCATTGCCCGCTCCTGCGGCGTCGCTCCGGACGGGCTGCTCGATTGCCTGAAGGGCGATGCCACGCCGTTTGAAGGATCTCCCGGCGCGACCAGTGGCGTGCCGAGCTTCAAGTTCGACAACCGCATGACAGTGATCGGTGCACAACCCGCTCAGGCGCTGCTCGGGGCCATGAACGAGGCCCTCAAGGAAAGTGATCGCGAGCGGCAGCCAGCATGACCCGGCGCATTCCCGTGCCGGCCGGCAAACACCCGCAGGCCGGTGGCCGGGCGCTGTTCGAATTCGAGGACAAAAGCCTGGCGTTGTTCAACGTCGACGGGCAGCTGTTTGCCATCGACGACAGCTGCCCGCATCAGGGCGCTTCGCTGTGTGGCGGGCGCCTTGAGGGCCGGGTGATTCAATGCTGCGCCCATGGTCTGCGCTTCGATTTGCACAGCGGTTATTTGCTCAACTCCAGGCAAGTCAAAGTCACCAACTACCCGGTCGAGATCATCGACGGCCAGGCGTTTATCGTCATCGTTTCCGAGGAGGTCGCGCCATGAGCGCCATTGCTCTCACCCGCATCCACAGTCGCACGCGCGAACTGGCACCGGGGTTTATCGTCAGCCTGATCGTGGCGGCCGCCGCGTCGTTCCTGTCCGAGCACTACGGTGCGCCGGTCATGCTGTTCGCCTTGCTGCTGGGCATGGCCCTGAATTTTCTCGCCGATGACGGCCCGTGCAAGGCCGGTATCGAGTTCACCGCCCGCACGGTGCTGCGCATTGGCGTGGCGCTGCTGGGCATGCGCATCACCCTGGAGCAAATGGCCGCGCTGGGCTGGAAGCCGATCGCGCTGGTGGTGATCCTGGTGGTGGTGACCATCAGTGTGTCGGTGGTCGCCGCCAAGGCCCTGGGGTTCCAGCGCCTGTTCGGCATGCTCACCGGCGGCGCGACCGCCATCTGCGGCGCCTCGGCGGCCCTGGCACTGGCAGCGGCGCTGCCGAACCATCCGCAGAAAGAGCGCGCCACACTGTTCACTGTGATCGGCGTCTCGGCGCTGTCGACCCTGGCAATGATCGTCTACCCGATGATCGCCAACTGGTTGCAGTTGTCGCCGCAGGTGGCGGGCGTGTTCCTCGGCGCCACGATCCACGACGTGGCCCAGGTGGTCGGCGCCGGCTACAGCATGTCGACCGAGACCGGCGACACGGCCACGGTGGTCAAGCTGATGCGCGTTGCCATGCTGCTGCCGGTGATCGTCACCGCCGCGATGATCACCCGCATGCAAGGCGCCGACCCGACCGGCAAGCGCCCGCCGTTGTTGCCGTGGTTCGCCGTCGGCTTTCTGATCCTGGCCTGCATCAACAGCACCGGATGGGTAGCGCCTGCGGTGCAAGGCTCGGTCAACGAACTGTCGCGCTGGTGCCTGGTGATTTCCATCAGCGCCCTGGGCATGAAGACCCGCTTGCGCGAGCTGGCGGCGGTCGGGATCAAGCCGATCCTGCTGATGGTGGGGGAGACGGTCTTCCTCGTCGTGCTGGTGTTGCTGCTGCTGCGCTGGGGGCTCTGAACGCGTCATCACCCATACGTTTTATGGCAGGGCCACACGGCGTTGACTCCTCATGCCGTGGGGCTCTCGACCGGTGTCACAAACACCGGTCTTTCGCGGCGACTGTACCAGCAGTCGCCGTTTTTTTATGGGGGCTTTCACAGGTTTGGACGCGGACGCGGTCGCTTGCAGGCGCTGGCTTGCCAGCGATGGTCGTTAACGATACGCGTGTGAACCGGATAAACGCGGCGCACTTGAGTCCATCGCCAGCAGGCTGGCTCCTACAATTTCAGCGTGGGCATGGCCCCTTGTAGGAGCTGGCTTGCCAGCGATGGCCGTCAACGATAACGCGTATAAACCGGATAAACGCGGCGCACTTGAGTCCATCGCCAGCAAGCTGGCTCCTACAGTTACAGCGTGGGCTCGGTCCCTTGTAGGAGCTGGCCTGCCAGCGATGGTCGTTAACGATAACGCGGGTGAGCTGGATGAACGCGGCGCACTGGAGTCCATCGCCAGCAGGCTGGCTCCTACAATTTCAGCGTGGGCTCGGTCCCTTGTAGGGGCTGGCTTGCCAGCGATGGTCGTCAACGATAACGCGGGTGAACTGGATGAACGCGGCGCACTGGAGTCCATCGCCAGCAGGCTGGCTCCTACAGTTTCAGCGTAGGCTCGGTCCTTTGTGGGAGCTGGCCTGCCAGCGATGGTCGTCAACGATAACGTGGGTGAGCTGGATAAACGCGGCGCACTGGAGTCCATCGCCAGCAGGCTGGCTCCTACAATTTCAGCGTGGGCATGGCCCCTTGTAGGAGCTGGCCTGCCAGCGATGGTCGTTAACGATAACGCGGGTGAACTGGATGAACGCGGTGCACTGGAGTCCATCGCCAGCAGGCTGGCTCCTACAATTTCAGCGTGGGCTCGGTCCCTTGTAGGAGCTGGCCTGCCAGCGATGGTCGTTAACGATAACGCGGGTGAACTGGATGAACGCGGTGCACTGGAGTCCATCGCCAGCAGGCTGGCTCCTACAATTTCAGCGTGGGCATGGCCCTTGTGGGAGCTGGCCTGCCAGCGATGGTCGTTAACGATGAAGCGGGTGAGCTGGATGAACGCGGCGCACTGGAGTCCATCGCCAGCAGGCTGGCTCCTACAATTTCAGCGTGGGCATGGCCCTTGTGGGAGCTGGCCTGCCAGCGATGGTCGTTAACGATAACGCGGGTGAACTGGATGAACGCGGTGCACTGGAGTCCATCGCCAGCAGGCTGGCTCCTACAATTTCAGCGTGGGCATGGCCCTTGTGGGAGCTGGCCTGCCAGCGATGGTCGTTAACGATGAAGCGGGTGAGCTGGATAAACGCGGCGCACCGGAGCCCATCGCCAGCAAGCTGGCTCCTACAGTTTCGGTGTGGGCACACCCCTTGTGGGAGCTGGCCTGCCAGCGATGGTCGTTAACGATAACGCGGGTGAACTGGATGAACGCGGCGCACTTGAGTCCATCGCCAGCAAGCTGGCTCCTACAGTTTTAGCGTGGGCAGGGTCCCCTGTGGGAGCTGGCTTGCCAGCGATTGAAGGCGCAGCCGTCGTCGGCGTTGCAGGGTGCGCACGTTCATGCCCTGGCTTCACCTGTAATTTCTGACAGTAGACGCTGGCCGACCGCGAATGCTATCCAGAGTCGATGAACAACCCCTCTGTGCATCACGCCACGCCCACTCTCGCGGTCATGGATCCGCGAGGGCTCGCTGTGCGTGGTGTGACCTACTGGCGCGCGGCGGTCGGACAAACGCCCGAGGCGCGGGTCACGCGGCAGGTGTTCGATGCGGCGGGACATGGGGTCGAACAGTGGGATCCACGGTTGCCGATTCCGGCGATGGGGCACGGTTTCAGCCTGACAGGGACTGTGCTGGCGACGGATAGTGTCGATGCCGGTTGGCGGGTGTTACTGCTGGGGCAGGCCGGTGAAACCCTGAGCCAGTGGGACAGCCGAGGCTCGCGGCAGGACTTTGAATACGACACGTCGCTACGCTCAACGGCAGTGATGGAGCAGGCGCGTGGTGAGGCGGGCCGCGTGGTCGAGCGATTCAAGTATGGCGCCGCCGATATCGAGGTCGGCAATCAATGTGGTCGACTGATTCGCCACGACGATCCGGCCGGCACCCGGCATATGCCCGAGTACGATTTGATGGGGCTGGCGCAAAGTGAAATCAGCCACTTTCTCACTGAGTTGGACACGCCCGATTGGCCGCTGGACGAGTCGGCACGTGATGCATTACTTGACCCTGGGGTGGGGCTGGAGAGCCGCTGGGGCTATGACCCCGCCGGAGATTTGCTGAGCCTTGTCGATGCCAGCGGCCACCGTCGGCGATTCGGTTACACCGTGGCTGGGCAGCTCAAGGAGGGTTGGCTGCAACCGGCGAATAGCCCGGCCCCCGGCCAGTGCCTGGTCCACGACATTCGCTACAACCCGAGCCATCAGGTCGAACGGGAAACCGCCGGCAACGGCGTGGTCACCGAGGCCGAGTTCGCCCCCAGCGACGGCCGCTTGCTGCGATTGGCCGCCGGGTTGCCTGGCGCGTCGCCCGTGCAGGATCTGAGTTACGAAGTCGATGCAGCTGGCAACATCGTGGGCATCAAGGACCACGCATTGCCGGTGCGCTTCTTCAAGAACCAGCGCATAGAGGCGTTGCGCACCTTCGACTATGACAGCCTGGGCCAGCTGATCAGTGCCACGGGTTGGGAGGCCGAGCGATCTTCGGTTTATCCCTTCAGTCAGTATCGAACCGCGACCGATACCAACGCTGTGCTCAATTACCGCGAAGAGTACGAATACGACCCGGCCGGCAACATGACCGAACTGCGGCATCTCGGCGCGCAACCCTTCACCCGGAGCTGGGCCGTTGCCGCGAACAGCAATCGCAGCCTGCTCGAAGATGATCAACCGCCGGATTTCGACAACCACTTCGACCGCAATGGCAACCTGCGCTTCCTGCAGCGTGGCCAAACCATGACCTGGGATTTGCGCAACCAACTGACCAGCGTGTCGCCGGTACAACGGGAGAATGAAGCCGACGACACCGAACGCTACCTCTACGGCGGCGGGGGCAAGCGCCTGCGCAAAGTCCGCACGGCCCTGACCGATGCTCGAACCGTGACCAGCGAAGTGCGCTACCTGCCGGGGCTGGAAATCCACTTTCGCAACGGCACCCCTGCGCATCAGGTGCTTGACCTGGAGGCCGGACGCAATCGGGTGACATGGCTGCAAGGGCCGCATGCGCCGACGTTCGCGTTGCGCTACCACCTGACCGACCATCTGGGCTCCGGCACGCTGGAACTCGACGACCACGCCAACGTGCAGAGCCGCGAAGCCTATTACCCGTTCGGCGGCACGGCGTGGGAGGACCACAGCGACCAGAGCGGCGCCTGGAAAAGCCTTCGTTATTCGGGCAAGGAACGGGATGCGACCGGGTTGTATTACTACGGCTATCGGTATTTTGCGCCGTGGTTGAGTCGCTGGATCAATCCCGATCCGGCTGGGGCGGTGGATGGGTTGAATCTGTATGGGTTTGTGGGTAATTCGCCGTTGAGTTTTACGGACGGTGATGGACGAGGAAAGATGTCTGCCGAAGAGTTTCGAAAAGCTGGTGGAGTGTTCCGTAGCAAAGATGAATTGGCGTCGGATAAACAACAGGTCACGCGGGGTTTGATTGTAGAAGAACTTCAACCAGCCCTCGCTGCCCTAGCATCGTCGGCCATCATCGAAAGTTACGATGTCGATTCCCAAGCGTCTGTGAGTTCCATCGGGTCTGAGGCAGGGTTGTTATCGTTTGCAGGCTTGGCAGGGGATCTAGATGCACCTTCAGGCTTGGAGGAAATAAAGTTGGCTCCACTGACAACGGTCGATCCGTCGTCTTCCATCCCCGGCTCGTCGGGTGCTTCATCCGGAGTGCCAAATCCTCATGTCTGTCTCACCTGCGGCGGGTCTTATTCAAGTAAGGGAAACCTTAAACAGCATCTAAGAAAGCATACCGGCGAGCGGCCCTTTACCTGCGAGATATGTCAGCAATCGTTCAAGCAGTCAGGGGGACTCACCACACATCTGCGAATACATACCGGCGAGCGCTTTCGCTGCAAGGAGCCGGGATGTAAGAAATCGTTCACGCAGTCAGGGAGTCTCACCACACATCTGCGAATACATTCCGGCGAGCGGCCATTTCCCTGCACGGAGCCGGGATGTCCGAAATGGTTCAGGCGTAAAGACCATCTTACAGCACATCAGGGAGCACATACCGGCGAGCGCTTTCCCTGCACGGAGCCGGGATGTCCGAAATCGTTCAAGCACTCACGGGATCTCGCCCGACATCAGGTAGAACATACCGACAAGCGGCCCTTTGACTGCAAGGAGCCGGGATGTAACGAAGCATTTAAGTGGGCATATCAACTTCGCAAGCATCGTCTTCTACATGCCATTTAGTTGCTGCTCAACGGCAAGTGCCATATCGGGATTTCCATTGTTCCGTCGAATCAGGTTTCTTTCGGAACAACCTGCCCCACAGCATCCACCTGCACTTTCGCAGCCCCCTGCTTCTGAGCCCGCCAAGTCGCAGGCGGCATCCCAAACTGACTGATAAACCACCGCGTAAACGAACTCGCCATCGAATACCCAAGCATGTCGGCAATGCGGCTCAGCGAGTAGTTCGGGTTGTCCAGGTAGCGCAGCACCAGATCTCGACGCACGTCGTTGATCACGTCGTTGAAGGCGCAGCCGTCGTCCTTGAGGCGGCGTTGCAGGGTGCGCACGTTCATGCCCTGGCTCTGGGCGACCTGTTCGATGGTGGCGCGTCCCATGGGCAGCAGCAGGTAGATCGCCTTGCGTACTTCGAACAGCATCGAGGTGCCTTCGTGGCCCTGCAGCGAGTCGAGGTAGCTCTGGGCGTAGCGGGCCATGGCCGGGTCGGCGTTGGGGTTGGTCATGTCGAGGCTGATGTCGGGGCAGACGATGCCGTTGAACTCGCTGCCGAACTCCAGTTTGCAACCAAACAACCGGCGGTGCAGGTGCAGGTTGTCCGGTGCCTGGTGCATGAAGTTGACGCTGTAGGGGTGCCAGTGTGAGCCCAGCAGGGCCGAGCACAGCCGGAACATCACGCCGATGGCCAGCTCCGTGGCCTGGCGGCTGGGCATGGGTGTTTCGGTGACCACCTCTTCGCGAATGATCACCATCTTGCCGGCCTCTTCGATGAAGATGGCCAGCGAGTCGTTCATCAGGTGTCGGTAATCCACCACGACCTGCAAGGCATCGCGCAGGGTGCGCTGGTGACTGAGCAGCAGGCTGACCACGCCGAAGTCCGAAAGCTGGCGCGACTCGGCCATGCTCAGGCCGAAGGTCTGGCAACCGCTGGCGGTGGCGGAGTCTTCCAGCAGGCGTACGGCGGCATCGATCTGGATGCGGTGTTCAGGGGCTTGCAGTTGGGCCCTGCTCAGGCCGACAGCGGCCAGCACGTCGCGCGGGTTGAAACCCAGGTACTGGGTGACCTCAAGGTAGTTGGTCAAGACGGCGGCGCGAACAAGCTTGGTCATGCGAGGGCTTCCCTGTGCCGGTGGTGATTGGCGTGAGCGTGGCGACTATATCCAGCGTATCAACAGTTGAACAGTTGTCATGTCGTCGATGGTTTTCATGCTGTGCGCTCACCCATCTTCTACGCTGCATGGAGCCATCAGCGCTCATCCGTTGATTACAGTGACCTTGCGCCAACCTGCGGGGTTTTTAGACCGGCGGTCACGCGTCCGAGTGTCCGACAATTTGTCATCAAAAGAAAAGTGCCTGACGTCCAATGTAAAGCGCTTCGGGTGGGCGCAATTTAATGTCGACCCTACAAAAAGCCCCTGGCGAAAACAGCCAGTCGAGTTATCGAGAAAGCGAAGGTGTTGACCGTGGACAAACTGCAAACTGCCGCCACCGTTCTGATCGTTCCAGGTCTGCGCGAGCACGTGGCCGAACATTGGCAAACGTTGCTGCAAGCCAGGCTGAGCAACGTACGTAGCGTCCCTCCGCTGGAGACCGACAAGCTCGATTGCATGGCTCGCGTGCGGGCCATCCAGCACGAACTCGAACAGATCGACGGGCCGGTGATTCTGGTCGCCCACAGTGCCGGCGTACTGATGGTCGCGCACTGGGCTGCGCACTACAGCCGTCCGATCAAGGGCGCTTTGCTGGCCGCGCCACCGGACCTCGATGCGGTCTGGCCGGCAAATTATCCATCCTCCGAAACCCTGCGTAGCCAGGGCTGGAATCCTCTGCCACAAGGCCCGCTGCCATTTCGCAGCATCGTGGCCGGCAGCACCAACGATCACCTTGCCACGCTGCCTGCGGTCACCCGCATGGCAGAAGGCTGGGGCGCCGAATTGCTCAATCTGGGCGATGTCGGTCACCTCAATCCGGCCGCAGGATTTGGCCACTGGCCGCAAGCCGAAGCACTCATCCTGGAGCTGGACCGCTAGTACAAGGAGCTGGACTGGCAGTACGCCACCGGCATTTGCCCTCATTCCTTAAACGCAAACACGAAGAGGTTTGCGTGAGGGCGGCTGCGCTAAAAACAAATACAAAAAGGCGGAGACAACGCAATGCACAACAACAAGAGTCACGGCTTCACCGCTCCACGCTACACCTTGCTCGCCTCGGCCATTCTCGCGGCAAGCTTACCGGTGGCCCATGGGGCCGAAATCGAGACGGGGAATCCGGACTGGAACGTACGGGTGGATAACACCATCAAGTACAACTATGGCGTGCGTACCGAAAGCGCCGACAAACGCATGTTGGGAACGCCGAACAACAACGACGGCGACTACAACTTCCGCAAGGCCGGCACGAACATCACCAACCGTGTCGACCTGTTGACCGAAATGGACGTGGTCTACAAGAACGCCATGGGTTTTCGCGTCAGCGCCGCCAGCTGGTACGACAAGGCCTATGACAACACCGGCTCCAATTCCAACCCGTTCGTCAACGGCAACGATGCGCGTTCGGGCCTGATTGCCAACGACCCGCGCCTGGCCGGGGTCACCCATGACAACGTCGGCAACGGCAGCCCGCACCTGAGCAACTATGCCCAGCGCTACTACAGCGGTCCGTCGGGCGAAATCCTCGATGCCTTCGTGTTCTACAGCACCGAAGTGGGCGAGGAGTCGATGTTCAGCGCCAAGGCCGGCCAGCACAACGTGTTCTGGGGCGAGACCATTCTCAACCCGGTGCACTCGGTCAGCTATGGCCAGTCCGGCCTCGACCTGGCCAAGCTTGCCGCATCGCCGGGTACCGAGGCCAAGGAACTGTTCGTTCCGCGTAACCAGCTGTCGATGACGTTCACCGTCAATCCCGAGCTGACCGTGGGTGCCCAGTATTTCCTCAATTGGGATGCCGCGCGCTTGCCGGAAGCGGGCACCTATTACGGTGGTTCCGACCTGGTCGGCTTCGGCGCGCAATCGTTCCTGTTGGGCAACACCAACGCCGTGGTACCGGGCAGCCCGCTGGGTTGTGGCCTGGCACCGTGCAACGCCTTGACCAATGTGCGTCGCGGCAAGGACCTGACACCGCATGACAGCGGCGACTGGGGCGTCATGGCCAAGTGGTCGCCGGCGTGGCTGGATGGCACCCTCGGCGTTTACTACCGCGAAACCTCGGAAATCCTGCCGCAAGCCTATCTGGACGCCAGAGGCATTACCTCGGCCAACCCGAACGGCACCCGTCCGGCGGGGCAAGTGCCGGCGGTGATCAACACCCTCAATTCGCTGGACACCGCCACCTATCAACTGGCCTATGCCGACAACATCAAGATCCTTGGCCTGAGCCTGTCCAAGGATGTCGGCGGGATCAGCGTCGGTTCGGACCTTAACGTTCGCCACAACATGCCGCTGGCCAGTATCCCGGCGATCGTCAGTACCCGCAGCCCGCTGGGCCTGGGTCAAGGTCTGGGTCTGCTGCCTGCACGTACGGACGCCACCGGTGTGGTCTACGACACCCCGAGCCGTGGCGACAGCATGAGCGCCACAGGCGACACCCTGCACTGGACACTCAACGGCCTGATGACCCTGCCGAAAACGCCGGTGTTCGATCAGGCCACCGTGCTGGCCGAGCTGTACTACAGCAACCTGCTCAAGCTCGATAGCAAGAACGAGGCGCTCTACAAGGGCAAGGACAGCTATCGCGGCATCGACGCGCCGACCCGTGACAACTGGGGCCTGGCAGTCAACTTCACACCGACCTGGTACCAGGTGTTCCCGGGTGTCGACCTCAACGCACCGATGTCCGTCAACGTCGGTCTCGATGGCGTGTCGCCGGTCTCCGGTGGTGGTGCCAAGGACACCGGCAACTATGCCGTGGGCGTGGGCGCCATTGTCTACAACAAATACTTTGTCGACCTGAAGTACGTGGACTCCTTCGGCCAGACCGACAAGTGCAACGTCAGCGGTGTGAGCACCGGCCCGAACGGCGGCGACGGCTCCACCCCGAACGCCTTCAGCGGCAACGAAAACTACGCCTGCTACGCCGGCGGCTACTCATCCTTCTCCGGTGGTGGTGCCACGACCGAGGACCGTGGTGCCGTGTACCTGACGATGAAAACAACATTCTGATTCACCACTGATTTGCTCAATGCAAGCAGGAGAATAACAAGATGAAATTTGTACAAACCGTGTTGGCCGCTTCGCTGGCCATGGTCCTTGCCGCCCAGGCACAGGCCGCTGTTTCAGCCCAGGAAGCTGCCAAACTGGGCACCAGCCTGACGCTGGTGGGCGCCGAAAAAGCCGGGAACGCCGATGGTTCCATTCCCGCCTACAACGGTGGCCTGACCACCGCACCGGCCAGCTTCAAAGCCGGCGACAGCATGCGTCCGGATCCGTTTGCCAGTGAAAAACCGCTGGTGGTGATCGACGGCAAGAACGTCGATCAGTACAAGGGCCTGCTCACGGCAACCACGGTAGAACTGGCCAAGCGTTTCCCGACGTTCCGTGTCGACGTGTTCCCGACGCACCGCACCGTTTCGCTGCCTCAAGCGATTCTGGATAACGGCGTGAAGAACGCCAGCGGCGCCAAGTCCCTCGAAGGTGGCCTGGCCATCGACAACGTGCTGCCGGGCATTCCGTTCCCGATTCCGCAGTCGGGCAACGAAGCGATGTGGAACTTCCTGTTGCGCTACCAGGGCGTCAGCATCAGCTCCAAGTACGACTCCTGGAACGTCGACTCCGCCGGCGTGCCGAGCCTGGCAACCACCGGGCAAGCGAACATCTCCTACCCGATCTACGAAAACCTCTCGCAGCCGATCAGCAGCGCCGACGTGTACTACCAGATGAAGCTGGCGTATACCGGCCCTGCGCGCCGGGCCGGTGAGGCGATCATGCTCAAGGACGCCGCCAACCCGTTGCAGCAGCCGCGTCGTGCCTGGCAGTACTTGCCGGGTCAGCGTCGGGTGAAACTGGCACCAAGCCTGGCCTACGACACGCCTAACCCGGGTACCGCCGGCGCGGGCACCTACGATGACGTGTTCGTGTTCAACGGTGCGCTGGACCGCTACGACTGGAAGCTGGTGGGCAAGCAGGAAATGATCGTGCCCTACAACACCTACAAGCTGACCTATGTCCAGGATCCGAAGTCGCTGACCACCGCCAACCACCTCGCGCCGGACTTCGTGCGCTGGGAAAAACACCGCGTGTGGGTCGTCGAAGGCAACCTCAAGGCCGGTGCCCGTCACATCTACGCCAAGCGCCGCTTCTACCTCGACGAAGACAGCTGGACCGCTCTGGCCTCGGATCAATATGACGCCCGTGGTCAGCTCTATCGCGGTTCCTTCGCCTTCCTGAGCCAGAGCTATGACAAGCAGGTTCCGGATTCGACGCCCTTCATGATCTACGACCTGGTGGGTGGTTCGTACAACATCAACGGTGTGGTCGGTCCTTACGGCGGCATCAAGTACATCGAGCCGCTCTCCAAGGCGCAGTGGTCTTCGGAATCGCTGGCAGGCGCCGGCATTCGCTAAGCCACGATCCACTGTGGGAGCGAGCTTGCTCGCGATGGACCAGAGGGCGACGCGGGCATCCAGAAAGCACGCGTCATCGTTAACGTCCATCGTCGGAACGCCGCCCGGAGCAGGCTCGCTCCCACATGACCTGCACGACGCGGTTTTCCGAAGAGGACGCAGCATGTGTTCGTATAAAAATAATATTGTGCGTTTGGCGTTCGGCGTTGTGCTCGGCCTGTCGCAGGGCGTCACCCAGGCGGCCGATTACGTCGATGTGCTGGACCTGCCCGCCAGGGCCAGTGTCTTGGCGATCAACAGCCCGTTGTCCGGCATGACCCGCGCCGGCGGGCGCGTGATTACCGTCGGCCAGCGTGGCCATATTCTGTTTTCCGATGATGCCGGTCAGCATTGGCAGCAGGCCGCCGTGCCGGTCAGCGCCGATCTCACCGCCGTGAATTTTTCAACGCCAGCCCAAGGCTGGGCGGTGGGCAATGATGGCGTGGTGTTGCACAGCAGCGACGCCGGCGCGACCTGGAACAAACAACTCGATGGTCGCCAGATCGGCGAATTGCTCATCAAGCATTACTCGGCGCAGGCCAAGGCCGAGCCGGGCAACGAGCAATGGCCGCTACTGGTCGCCGAAGGCCAGAAGCTGGTCGATCAGGGCGCGGACAAACCGCTGCTCGACGTCTGGTTCGCCAATGAAAAAACCGGCTATGTGGTCGGCGTGTTCAACCTGATCCTGCGCACCGACGACGGCGGCCAGACCTGGACGCCATTCCAGGACCGCACCGACAACCCGCAGGGTTTCCACCTCAACGCCATCGCCTCCACCGGCGACGCGTTGTACATCGCCGGCGAGCAAGGCCTGTTGCTCAAGTGGGACGACAGCGCCCAACGCTTCAATGCCGTGCCGACGCCGTATCAGGGCAGCTTCTTCGGCGTGCTCGGCAAGCCCGGCGAAGTGCTGGTCTACGGCCTGCGCGGCAACGTGCTGCGCAGCACCGATGGCGGCCAGAGCTGGACCGCGCTGGACAGCGGCCTGCACGTCAGCATCACCGCGGGCCTGATCGATGCCTGTGGCAATTATCGCTTGTTCACCCAGGGCGGGCAGATGCTGGTCAGCCAGGGGACGGGCGCGCAGATGCATCTGGTGCGGCAACCGGCACCGACGCCGGTCGCCGGCGCTGCCCAGTCCACCGACGGCGCCCTGGTGCTGGCGGGAAGCCGTGGTGCCCGGACGCTGTCCGCCGATCCAGCCCTCGAACCCTAAGAGCGAGAACCCAGACATGGGCAACATCAAACAAGACGCCATGCCGGTGATCCGCGATGTGCGTGATTTCGACCACCGCTCCGGCAACCGCCTCGAACGCCTGGTGTTCAACTTCCGTCCGCTGTTCATGCTGCTGATGGCCCTGGCCACCGTGGTGCTCGGCTACATGGCGGCGACGCGCCTGGAGTTGCGCCCCAGCTTCGAAAAGATGATTCCGCAGAGCCAGCCGTACATCCAGAACTTCCTGGAAAACCGCGCTTCCCTGCGCGGGTTGGGCAACTCGGTGCGGGTGGTGGTGGAGAACACCCAGGGCGATATTTTCGATCCCGAATACCTCGACGTGCTCAAGCAGGTCAACGACCAACTGTTCCTCACCGAGGGCGTCGACCGCGCCTGGATGAAGTCGCTGTGGAGCCCGGCGGTGCGCTGGACCGAAGTCACCGAGGACGGTTTCCAGGGTGGCCCGGTGATGCCCGACACCTATTCAGGGCAGCCTGAGCAGATCGAACAGCTGCGCCAGAACATTTCCCGCGCCGGCATTGTCGGCAGCCTGGTGGCCAGCGACTTCAAGTCGACCATGCTGATTGTGCCGCTGCTGGACAAAGCCGCCGCCGGTGGCCAGCGCATCAACTATCACGCGTTTTCGCAGATGCTCGAAGAGCAGTTGCGCGACAAGATCGAATACGCCGGCGACAGCGCTGCGCGTAAGTCCGGGGTGGAAGGCACCGGCCATTACAAGGTGCGGGTGATCGGCTTCGCCAAACTCATGGGTGACCTGATCGACGGCCTGATCCAGGTGATGATGTTCTTCGGTCTGGCCGTCGTCACTTCACTGGCCATCATCTACGCCTACACCCGTTGCGTGCGCAGCACCTTGCTGGTGGTCGGCTGCTCGCTGGTTGCGGTGGTCTGGCAACTGGGCATCGTCGCCTGGCTCGGTTACGCCATCGATCCGTACTCGGTGCTGGTGCCGTTTTTGATCTTCGCCATCGGCGTGTCCCACGCCGCGCAGAAGATGAACGGCATCATGCAAGACATCGCCCGTGGCACCCACAAGCTGATCGCCGCGCGCTACACCTTCCGCCGTCTGTTCATCGCCGGCGTCACTGCATTGCTGGCCGATGCCGTTGGCTTTGCGGTACTGATGCTGATCGACATCCCGGTGATCCAGGACCTGGCGATCACCGCCAGCATCGGTGTCGCGGTGCTGATCTTCACCTCGCTGTTGCTGATGCCGGTGGCGCTGTCTTACGTCGGCGTCGGCGCCAAGGCCGCCGAGCGCGCGCTGAAAATCGACACCCGTGCCGAGAAGCACAAAGGCTTCGGCCGGTTGTGGGACGCGCTCGATCGCTTCACCACCGCCAAGTGGGCCACGGGCGCCGTGCTGGTCGCGGTATTGATGGGCATTGGCGGCTACGTGGTCAGCCTCAACCTGAAGATCGGCGACCTGGAAAGCGGTGCGCCGGAATTGCGCGCCGACTCGCGCTACAACCGCGACAACGCCTACATCACCCAGCACTACGCGCTGTCCAGCGACCTGTTCGCGGTGATGATCAAGACCGCGCCGGAAGGCTGCCTGAACTACAAGACCCTGGTGCTCGCCGACCGTCTGGCCTGGGAGCTGCAACAGTATCCGGGCGTGCAGGCCACCGCGTCCTTGGTCAACGCGGTACGGCAGATCACCGCCGGCACCTACGAAGGCAACCCCAAGCTCAACAGCATCCAGCGCAACCAGGACGTGCTCAACTATGCCGCGCAGCAAGCCTCGGTCAACTCCCCGGAGCTGTTCAACACCGAGTGCTCGCTGATGCCGGTGATCGCTTTCCTCAAGGATCACAAGGCCGAAACCCTCGATGCGGTGGTGGCGATTGCTGACAAGTTCGCTAAAGAAAACAGCAGCGACGATCGCCAGTTCCTGCTCGCGGCCGGCAGCGCCGGTATCGAGGCGGCGACCAACATCGTGGTGCGCGAAGCCAATCACACCATGCTGCTGTACGTGTACGCGGCGGTGACGTTGTTCTGCCTGATCACCTTCCGCAGCTGGCGGGCCACGCTGGTGGCGCTGTTGCCGCTGGTGCTGACCTCGATCCTCTGTGAAGCCTTGATGGTGGCCATGGGCATCGGCGTGAAAGTCGCGACCCTGCCGGTGATTGCCCTCGGCGTCGGCATCGGCGTGGACTACGCCCTGTACTTGCTCAGCGTGCAACTGCACTTCCAGCGCCAGGGCCTGCCGCTGTCCCAGGCCTACCGCAACGCCGTGTCCTTCACCGGCCGGGTGGTCGGGCTGGTGGGCATCACCCTTGCCGCCGGCGTGGTGTGCTGGGTCTGGTCGCCGATCAAGTTCCAGGCCGACATGGGCATCCTGCTGACCTTCATGTTCCTGTGGAACATGCTCGGTGCGCTGATCCTGATTCCGGCCCTGTCGTATTTCCTGCTGCGCGAACGGACCCCGCAGCCGGGCTCCGCTAGCGCCGCCGAGAACACTGAATCCACTGAACGTCCGGGCATGCCCCATGCCCTGACCACTTCCGAGTAAGCCAAGATGTCTGAATACAAAGCTCCCCTGCGCGACATGCGCTTCGTACTCAACGAGGTTTTCCAGGTGTCCCGGCTCTGGGCCAGTTTGCCCGGCCTGGCCGACGTGATCGATGAAGAAACTGCCGCTGCCATCCTCGAAGAGGCCGGCAAGATCACTGGCGAAGTCATCGCACCCTTGAACCGCGCCACCGACGAACAGGGCTGTACCTGGAGCAATGGTTCGGTCACCGCGCCAGAGGGTTTTGCCGGGGCCTATCAAGCCTTCGCCGAGGGTGGTTGGGTCGGTGTCGGCGGTGATCCGCAGTACGGCGGCATGGGCATGCCCAAGGCGATTTCGGCGCAGGTCGAAGAGATGGTCAACTCGGCCAGCCTGTCGTTCGGCCTGTACCCGATGCTGACCGCCGGTGCCTGCCTGTCGATCAAGGCCCACGCCAGCGAAGAGCTCAAGCAACGCTATCTGCCGAACATGTACGCCGGCACCTGGACCGGTTCGATGTGCCTGACCGAAGCCCACGCCGGCACCGACCTGGGCCTGATTCGCACCAAGGCCGAACCCCAGGCCGATGGCAGTTACAAGGTCAGCGGCAGCAAGATTTTCATCACCGGCGGCGACCACGACCTGACCGAGAACATCATCCATCTGGTGCTGGCGCGCCTGCCGGATGCACCGGCGGGGCCGAAGGGCATCTCGCTGTTCCTGGTGCCCAAGGTGCTGGTCAACGCCGACGGTTCGCTGGGTGAAAACAATGCGCTGTCGTGTGGCTCCATCGAACACAAGATGGGCATCAAGGCCTCTGCCACCTGCGTGATGAACTTCGATGGCGCCACCGGCTGGATCGTCGACGCGCCGAACAAAGGCCTGGCGGCGATGTTCACCATGATGAACTACGAGCGTCTGGGTGTGGGCATCCAGGGCCTGGCCCAGGGCGAGCGTTCCTACCAGAACGCCGTCGCGTACGCCCGCGACCGTCTGCAAAGCCGTGCGCCGACCGGTGCGCAGAACAAGGACAAGGCCGCCGACCCGATCATCGTGCACCCGGACGTGCGCCGCATGCTGTTGACCATGAAAGCCTTGAACGAAGGCGGCCGTGCGTTCTCCAGCTACGTCGCGTTGCAACTGGACACGGCCAGGTACAGCGAAGACGAAGTCACGCGCAATCGCGCGCAGGAACTGGTGGCGCTGCTGACCCCGGTGGCCAAGGCATTCCTCACCGACATGGGGCTGGAAACCACCTTGCACGGTCAGATGGTCTTCGGCGGCCACGGCTACATCCGTGAGTGGGGCCAGGAGCAACTGGTGCGCGACGTGCGCATCACGCAGATCTACGAAGGCACCAACGGCATCCAGTCCCTGGACCTGGCCGGGCGCAAGATCGTCGGCAGCGGCGGGGCGCTCTACCGCTTGTTCGCCTCGGAAATCCGCAACTTTACCGCTAACGCCGCTGCGAACCTCGACGAGTTCACCAAGCCGCTGAATGCCGCCGTGGACACCCTCGACGAGCTGACCGCGTGGCTGCTGGACCGGGCCCAGGGCAACCCGAATGAAATCGGCGCGGCCTCGGTCGAGTACCTGCACGTGTTTGGCTATACCGCGTACGCCTACATGTGGGCGCGCATGGCCAAGGCCGTCATCAGCGGGGATGCCGAAGACGATTTCTACACCAGCAAACTGGCGACCGCGCGTTTCTACTTCGCCCGGTTGCTGCCGCGTATCCACTCGTTGAGCGCATCGGTCAAGGCCGGTAGTGACTGCCTCTACGAGCTGAAAGCCGATCAGTTCTGATCGAAGGACAAGGAACTCCAACCATGCTGAAAACAAAAATAATTCCGCCTGCCGACGGCGCTTATGCCTATCCCTTGCTGATCAAGCAATTGCTGCTGTCCGGCGTGCGTTATGAGCCGGGCCGGGAAATCGTCTACGCCGACAAACTGCGCTACAGCTACCAGACGCTGAACCAGCGCATCCGCCGCCTGGCCAATGCGCTGACGGCGGCCGGGGTCAAGGCCGGTGACACCGTGGCCTTGCTCGACTGGGACAGCCACCGCTACCTGGAATGCTTCTTCGCCGTGCCGATGATCGGCGCGGTGCTGCACACGGTGAACATTCGCCTGTCGCCGGAGCAGGTGCTGTTCACCATGAACCACGCCGAGGATGACCTGGTGCTGGTGCATGACGACTTCCTGCCCCTGGTCGAACAGATTCACGGACGGCTGGAAACGGTAAAAGGCTACCTGCAGCTCACCGATGACGAGGCGACCGCGACCTCGCTGCCGGTGCTCGGTGAGTACGAGCAGTTGCTGTCCCTGGCCCCGGACCAGTACGACTTCCCGGATTTCGACGAGAACTCGGTTGCCACGCTGTTCTACACCACCGGCACCACCGGCGACCCGAAAGGCGTGTACTTCAGCCATCGGCAACTGGTGCTGCACACCCTGAATGCCGTCGGCACCCTGGGCGTCTATCAGGGCCAGCCGCTGCTGCGTTCCGACGATGTGTACATGCCGATCACGCCGATGTTCCACGTGCATGCGTGGGGCGTGCCGTATGTCGCGACCCTGATGGGCATCAAGCAGGTCTACCCCGGCCGCTACGAGCCCAACAGCCTGGTCCGGCTGTACCGCGAAGAGAAGGTGACCTTCTCCCACTGCGTGCCGACCATCCTGCAGATGATCCTCAACTGCGAGGAAGGCAAGGCGACCCGTTTCGACGGCTGGAAAATGCTCCTCGGCGGCAGCGCACTGACGCTTGGCATCGCCAGTGAAGCCAGCGCCAAAGGCATGGTGGTGCACGCCGGCTACGGCATGTCGGAAACCTGCCCGTTGCTGTGCCTGACCTACCTGCGCGACGAGGACCTTCAGCTATCCGCCGAAGCCCAGTTGCCGATCCGCATCAAGACCGGCACGCCGGTGCCGCTGGTCGACCTGAAGATCATCGACGCCGAAGGTAACGACGTGGCCCATGACGGCGAGTCCCTGGGCGAGATCGTGGTGCGCGCGCCGTGGTTGACCCAGGGCTATCTGAAAGCCCCGGACAAAGGCGCGGAACTGTGGCACAACGGCTGGCTGCACACCGGCGACATGGCCTCGATCGACCAACAGGGCGGCGTGGAAATCAAGGACCGCATCAAGGACGTGATCAAGACCGGCGGCGAGTGGATCAGCTCCCTGGAACTGGAAAGCCTGATCAGCGAACACCCGGGCGTCATGTCCGTCGCGGTGGTGGGTATCGTCGATGAGCAGTGGGGCGAACGGCCCATGGCCATGGTGGTGTGCGAGCCGGGGCAATACCTGGACCGCAAGATTCTGGAGACGCACCTACAAGCCTTCGTCGACGGCGGCCGCATCAACAAATGGGCGATCCCCAAGCAGTTCAAGTTCGTCGCCGAAATCCCCAAGACCAGTGTTGGCAAGATCAACAAGAAGCTGATCCGGGAAACGGAAGTGAACTGAGGGATAAAGCCAGAAACCTTGTAGGAGCGAGCCTGCTCGCGATGGACTGGAGAGCGCTGCGTTTAACCAGGTAACCCGCGTAATCGTTAACGACCATCGCGAGCAGGCTCGCTCCTACAGGAATCCAGCAGCGGGCGGTTTTTGGATAGTCCGGTTGGCGTCATCTTTGTCATAGTCCTGGCCAGAGATAACGCCCCGTTGGTCGCAGTTTTCAGCGCTTGTGCCAAGCTGAACGGGGTATTGAACCGCTGTGCATCAGTCAAACCCCAGGAAGCCCACGACATGAACCTTGCCCGTGCATCAAACGTCCGCCACGAGTTCTACAAGGCCGTCTGGTTCTACTTCAAAGTGGTGTGGCCGATCTTCTCGATACTGCTGCTAGTGATCATTGCGTTCGGCCTCATCATCGCCCACCTGGAAGGGTGGAGTCCGTATGACGGCGTCTACTTCGCCTTCGTGACCGGCCTGACCATCGGCTACGGAGAACTGGTGCCCAAACTGGCCGTGTCTCGGGTACTGGCGATCCTGCTGGGGTTCAATGGGGTGCTGATGACGGCGACATTCGCGGCGATCAGTGTCCGGGCGATTGAAGTGACGGTGACAGCCGCGAGGAAGGGTGAGGAGTAGGGTGTAGCCTGGCCAGCCCAAATCCCAACCCCAGCACAAATCCCCTGTGGGAGCGAGCTTGCTCGCGATAGCGGTGTATCAGCCAGCAAAAATGCTGAATGTTAAGCCCTCATCGCGAGCAAGCTCGCTCCCACAGTTTTTTTTGCAGCCAGCAGGCTAAGCCCCCCAACCCGCCCCACTCACCGCCGCCTGCACCAGCGGGTGCAGGTCCGCCCCTTTATGCTCCGTCTGCCAGGCCAGCAATTCCTTGCGCATGCTCGGCGCCCAGTACATCTGCAGATGATTGCGCACGCTGAGCACCGCCTGTTGCTGGTCCGGCTGGCTGGCGAAGTACTGGGCGATCTGGTTGGCCATCTTGATCAGGTTGTCAGTACTCATCGGCGTACCTCGGCTTTATCACCACGGGCGTGGCGGCGATCCTTGAGCAAACGGTCCTGTTCTTCGCTGAACTCCTGGAAGCGCTTTTGCCACTCCGAAGGGTGGTACACGCGGCTGACTTCGACGGCCGTGACCTTGTACTCCGGACAGTTGGTGGCCCAGTCGGAGTTGTCGGTGGTGATCACGTTGGCCCCCGATTCCGGGAAGTGGAAGGTGGTGTACACCACGCCCGGGGCGACCCGTTCGGTGATTCGCGCACGCAGCACGGTCTGCCCGGCGCGGCTGCCGATGCCGACCCAGTCACCTTCGTTGATGCCACGGCTTTCGGCGTCAGTCGGGTGGATTTCCAGGCGGTCTTCGTCGTGCCAGGCGACGTTGTCGGTGCGCCGGGTCTGGGCGCCGACGTTGTACTGGCTGAGGATGCGCCCGGTGGTCAGCAGCAGTGGATAGCGAGTGTTGACCTTCTCCTCGGTCGGCACGTAGCCGGTGAGCATGAACCGCCCCTTGCCGCGCACGAACTCCTCGATGTGCATGGTCGGCGTACCGTCCGGCGCCTCGGCGTTGCACGGCCATTGCAGGCTGCCGTGGCGGTCCAGTTCGGCGTAGCTGACGTTGGTGAAAGTCGGCGTCAGGCTGGCGATTTCATCCATGATTTCCGATGGGTGTTTGTAGTTCATCGGGTAACCCAGGGCATTGGCCAGCGCCACGGTGCCTTCCCAGTCGGCCTTGCCGCCCAGAGGGTCCATGACCTTGCGCACCCGTGAAATACGCCGTTCGGCGTTGGTGAAGGTGCCGTCTTTTTCCAGGAACGAACTGCCCGGCAGGAACACATGGGCGAACTTGGCGGTTTCGTTGAGGAAAATATCCTGCACCACCACGCACTCCATGGCCGACAGGGCTGCGGTGACGTGCTGGGTATTCGGATCGCTCTGGGCGATGTCCTCACCCTGGCAATACAGGCCCTTGAAGCTGCCGCCCAGCGCTGCTTCGAACATGTTGGGAATGCGCAACCCCGGATCAGGTTGCAGAGTGACGTTCCACGCCTGTTCAAACTGCGCCCGCACCACTTCGTTGGAGATGTGCCGGTAGCCGGGCAACTCGTGAGGGAAGGAGCCCATGTCGCAGGAACCCTGCACGTTGTTCTGCCCCCGCAGCGGGTTCACGCCCACGCCTTCGCGGCCGATGTTACCCGTGGCCATCGCGAGGTTGGCGATGCCCATGACCGCCGTGCTGCCTTGGCTGTGCTCGGTGACACCGAGTCCGTAGTAGATCGCTGCATTGCCACCCGTGGCATACAGGCGGGCGGCGGCGCGGATGTCGGCAGCGGGCACACCGCAGATGGCACCCAGCACTTCCGGCGAGTTCTCCGCACGGCTGACGAACTCACTCCAGGTCGCGAAATCGCTACCCTCGCAACGGGCGTCGATAAAGGCCTGGTTGAGCAGCCCTTCAGTGACGATGACATGGGCCAAAGCGTTGAGCATGGCGACGTTGGTGCCCGGGCGCAGGGCCAAATGGTATTCGGCGCGGGCGTGCACCGAGTCCACCAGATCAATGCGCCGTGGATCGATGACGATCAGTCGCGCACCTTCACGCAGGCGGCGTTTGAGCTGGGAGGCGAACACCGGGTGGGCGTCGCTGGGGTTGGCGCCCATCACCAGGATCACGTCGGCCTGCATCACCGAGTCGAAACTCTGGGTACCGGCGGACTCGCCAAGGGTTTGCTTCAGGCCATAGCCGGTCGGCGAGTGGCAGACCCGCGCACAGGTGTCGACGTTGTTGTTGCCGAAGGCCGCACGCACCAGTTTTTGCACCAGATAAGTTTCTTCGTTGGTGCAGCGGCTGGAGGTGATGCCACCAATGGAGTCGCGGCCGTATTTCTGCTGCAACCGACGGAATTCGCTGGCGGCGTAGGTCACCGCTTCATCCCAGCTGACTTCCTGCCACGGGTCGTTGATGTGTTTGCGGATCATCGGCTTGGTGATGCGATCCGGGTGGGTGGCGTAGCCCCAGGCAAAGCGCCCTTTGACGCAAGAGTGGCCGTGGTTGGCCTGGCCGTTCTTGTCCGGAACCATGCGCACCAGCTGGTCGCCTTTCATCTCGGCGCGGAACGAGCAGCCCACACCGCAATAGGCGCAGGTGGTGATCACGCTGCGTTCCGGCTGACCGAGTTCGACCACGCTTTTTTCCATCAGCGTCGCAGTCGGGCAGGCTTGCACACAGGCACCGCAGGACACGCATTCCGAATCGAGGAAGTTATCCCCACCGGCGGCCGCCACGCGGGATTCAAAACCGCGCCCGGTAATGGTCAGGGCAAAGGTGCCCTGGGTTTCTTCGCAGGCGCGCACGCAGCGGTTGCAGACGATGCACTTGCTCGGGTCGTAGTCGAAGTAGGGGTTGGACGTGTCCTTCACATCAGCCAGATGGTTGTCGCCTTCATAGCCGTAACGCACCTCCCGCAGGCCGACCTGACCGGCCACGGTTTGCAGCTCGCAGTTGCCGTTGGCCGAGCAGGTCAGGCAGTCCAGCGGGTGATCGGAAATGTACAACTCCATGACGTTGCGCCGCAGCGTCGCGAGCTTTGGCGTCTGGGTGTGCACGCTCATGCCTTCAGTGACCGGCGTGGTGCAGGACGCTGGATAGCCGCGCATGCCATCGATCTCCACCAGGCACATGCGGCAAGAGCCGAAGGCTTCCAGGCTGTCGGTGGCACAGAGTTTGGGAATGGTGGTGCCCAGCAGCGCAGCGGCGCGCATCACCGAGGTGCCTTCTGGCACGCTGATGCTGCGGCCGTCGATGCTCAGGGTGACTTGCACCTCGCTCTCACGGGCAGGGGTGCCCAGATCGATATCGGTGTTCGGGTCGAAGAGAGTGATCATTGCTCGGCCTCCGAGGGCTGCAAGCCGAAGTCGGCGGGGAAGTGCTTGAGGGCGCTGGCGACCGGAAACGAAACCATGCCGCCCAACGCACATAGCGAACCGTATTGCAGGGTGTCGCACAGGTCCTTGAGGATGATCACCTGCTCATCGCGACCGTTCTGGTCAGGCGCGGCCAGCAGACGGTCGATCACCTCCACGCCCCGGGTCGAGCCGATGCGGCACGGCGTGCATTTGCCACAGGATTCCTCGGCGCAGAACTCCATCGCGAAACGCGCCATATAGGCCATGTCCAAGGTGTCGTCCGCCACCACCACACCACCGTGACCGAGCATCGCGCCAATGGCGGCAAAGGCTTCGTAATCCAGCGGCGTGTCGAATTGCGACGGCGGCACCCAGGCGCCGAGCGGGCCGCCCACCTGCGCAGCCTTCAGCGGCCGGCCACTCGCGGTCCCACCACCGTAGTCCTCCACCAACTCCCGCAGCGACAGGCCAAAAGCCCGTTCCACCAGACCGCCGTGACGAACATTGCCCGCCAGCTGGAAGGGCATGGTGCCCAGAGAGCGGCCCATACCGTAATCGCGATAGAACTGCGCACCCTTGGCCAGAATCAGCGGCACCGAGGCCAGGGTCAGCACGTTGTGCACCAACGTCGGCTGGCCAAACAGGCCTTTCAAGGCAGGAATCGGCGGCTTGGCGCGGACGATCCCGCGCTTGCCTTCCAGAGAGTCCAGCAGCGCGGTTTCCTCACCGCAGATGTAGGCACCGGCACCGACACGCACTTCCATATCGAAGGCCTGACCGCTGCCGCCGACATTGGCGCCGAGGTAACCGTTCTCCCGGGCAATCTGCAGCGCGTTGCGCAGGGTGGTCACAGCATCCGGATATTCCGAGCGCACATAGATGTAGCCGTAAGTGGCGCCGACGCAGAGACCGGCAATGGCCATGCCTTCGATCAGCAGAAAGGGGTCGCCTTCCATCAGCATGCGGTCGGCAAAGGTGCCGGAGTCGCCTTCGTCGGCGTTGCACACAATGTATTTCTGCGCCGCTTCAGTCGCACGCACCGTGCGCCATTTGATCCCGGCGGGGAAGGCTGCACCGCCACGGCCACGCAGGCCCGAATCGAACACCGCTGTCGCGGTCTGCTCGCCGCCAAGGGCGACGGCCCTGTTTAAACCTTCGAAACCGCCGTGGGCCCGGTAATCGTCCAGCGACAACGGCCGGGTGATGCCGGCGCGGGCGAACAGTAGGCGTTGTTGAGTCTTCAGATAGGGCAATTCTTCCACCAGGCCCAAGGCCAGCGGATGAGCGGACGGCTCGCCGTGCAGCGCATCAAGCACGGACGGCACATCAGCAGCGGTCAGCGGGCCAAAGCCAATTCGACCTTGCGGGCTGTCTACCTCCAACAGCGGTTCCAGCCAATACAGCCCGCGCGAACTGGTGCGCTGCAGCTCCAGCGGCAGATTGCGCTCCTTGGCCTGAGTGATCAGGGCTGTGGATACCTCGTCGGCACCCACAGCACGGGCCAGCGAATCACAAGGCAGATAAAGAGTCGGCATCACGCGTCCTCCCGGCAAGCGTCGAGCAAGGCATCCAGACGCTCAGCGCTGAGCCGCGCATGCACCCGGCCATCCAGCTCCAGAGCAGGCGAACAGGCACAGGCACCCAGGCAATACACCGGCCGCAAACTGATGCTGCCATCGGCGCTACTACCGTGGTCATCCAGTTGCAGACGCTCACGCAACTGCGCAGCCAACTGCTCGGCACCACGGCTCTTGCACGACTCGGCCCGGCACAGCCGCAGGATATGCCGCGCGGGCGGCGCAGTACGGAAGTCATGGTAAAAACTGATCACCCCGCGAACCTCGGCCTGGCTCAGGTTCAGGGCATGGGCAATCTCGGGGACGGCGACATCGGGGACGTACCCAATGCGCTCCTGAATATCATGAAGAATCGGCAACAGCGCACCCGCAGAGCCCTTGTGGCGCTCCAGCACACTGTTGACCACAGGCAGGTGCAACATCTCATCAGGCATTCAGCAATCCTCACGGTCACGGACAAACCAGAAGGTCGTCGGTCGTCCGAAAGTGTCGGCTGCGGCACTCACACCACGTCACGGTATCGTGGCAATTTGGCCGTTGGCCAGGGCACCCTGAGCGGGCATCTTGTTGTGCCCGGCACGATCTTCGCCGCACCTCGACTGGGCATAAAGGGCAGCTTGCCACGCCGCTATTGATCGACCTGCACCAAAGCGACGTGCTCGGTTCTGCCTACGACTATCCATTAAGTCTAGATGAGTGATGCACGGGGCGTTCACACACTGGCCTAATGCCCAAAGGGCCTGTCGATGGGGGATGTATAGCAAGCATTACAGGTGAGAAGAAGCATCAGAACCAAGGGCAATTCTACGGAGCAGATGCGTTGACGTATGCCGCTGCGGCCCCAACCCCTGTAGGAGCGAGCCCGCTCGCGAAAAACCCAAAGCATCCACATGTCCCGCTGAACACCCCCGCCCACCGCAACCAAGCCCGCCCCTACAACATCACGCCTGACGCTTGAAACCAAAAGCGATCCCGGCGCGCCGCCCACTACGCTCGGACTTTTTCAACAGAATCGGTCGACAGCTGCCGCTGGCGAGTGACAGCTATGGGGCTAGGGGGGGGGGCGTTTTTAGCCTGTCACGACAGGCAGCAATCCACAGCCAAAAGCGGTCAGTCAGCGTCTACGAAATAAGGGGCGATTTAGTGACGACGTGGTCTGGGTACTCTGCTGCCCTGTGTTTTTGTACAGACCTTGGAAGTTTTCATAGTGGCAACCTAGTCTCTTTGGTAAGGGAAAAGAATTTCTAGACAGGGGTTGACCACGTATTTTAATGCTGTACTATTCGCCTCCCGCTAACGAGCAGTTTGATGCTGGTTTTGGCTTAAGTAGTTGATTTTATTATTAAAATCAGAAGCTTTTAAGGGTGCTAATTAAAGGGGTTTGCTGTAGAGTGCACGCCTCGGTTGAGACGAAAGATCTTAACCAACCGCTCTTTAACAACTGAATCAAGCAATTCGTGTGGGTGCTTGTGGAGTCAGACTGCTAGTCAACAGATTATCAGCATCACAAGTTACTCCGCGAG
>NZ_NIRS01000008.1 GCF_002934665.1 Pseudomonas laurylsulfatiphila
CAGCTCCTACAAAAGCTGCATCACTCGGACTTGCGGATCTTCTCGACAATCGCCGTGGTCGAGCTGTTTTCCACCAGCCCCAGCACTTTCACGGTACCGCCGTAGGCCGTCACGATGTCCGCGCCGACCACCTGGTCGATCCCGTAGTCGCCACCCTTGACCAGCACGTCCGGCTTGATCGCGCTCAACAGGTTTTCCGGGGTGCCTTCCGGAAAACTGATGACCCAGTCCACCGCGCCCAATCCGGCCAGCACCGCCATGCGCCGGTCGACACTGTTGATCGGACGGCCCGGCCCTTTCAGGCGGCTGACCGATGCGTCGTCGTTGATCGCGACGATCAGGCGGTCGCCCTGGGCCCGCGCCTGTTCCAGATAGGTCACATGGCCGGCATGCAGGATGTCGAAGCAACCGTTGGTGAAGACAATCCGTTCGTTGTGCGCGCGGGCATCATCGACCGCCAGCAACAGCTGCTCAAGACCCAGTACACCGCGCTCGGAACCCTCCGCGCGCTGGATCGCGCGACGCAGTTCCGGCGCACTGATGGCCGCCGTACCGAGCTTGCCGACCACGATACCGGCCGCCAGGTTGGCCAGGGCCACGGCGTGAGGCAGTTCTTCACCCGCGGCAATCGCTGCTGCCAGGGTGGAAATCACTGTATCGCCGGCACCGGTCACGTCGAACACTTCACGGGCACGGGCCGGCAGGTGCAGCGCCGGATGATCCGGACGCAGCAAGGTCATGCCGTGTTCGCCACGGGTCACCAGCAAGGCACCGAGGTCCAGGTCGTGCATCAGTTGCGCGCCCTTGTTGACCAGATCGTGTTCATCGGCGCAACCACCGACGATGGTTTCGAATTCGTTGAGGTTCGGCGTGATCAGGCTTGCGCCACGGTAGATCGAAAAATCCTTGCCCTTTGGATCGGCCAGCACCGGAATGCCACGGGCCCGGGCGGCCTGGATCAGCGCCTGATGATTTTTCAGTGCGCCTTTGCCGTAGTCGGACAGCACCAGCACCTTGATGCCTTCAAGCAACTCGTCGACCTGCGCGGCCAGCGCCAGCGCGTCGGTGGCGAAGGGTTCTTCGAAGTCGATACGCAGCAGTTGCTGGTGACGACTCATGACCCGCAGCTTGACGATGGTCGGCTGGTGCGCAATGCGCTGGAAGATGGCCCGCACGCCAGCGCCCTTGAGGCTGTTGACCAGGCTATTGGCAGCTTCATCGTCGCCGGTTACACCGACCAGCGAGGCCGGAGCCCCCAGGGCGGCAATGTTCAAGGCAACGTTGGCAGCGCCACCCGGACGGTCCTCGATGTGATCGACCTTGACCACCGGCACCGGCGCCTCAGGGGAAATCCGTGAGGTACCACCATGCCAGTAACGGTCGAGCATGACATCGCCGACCACCAAGACAGGGGCTTGATCGAATCGCGGCATGGACAACTTCATGGTGCAACCCACATACAGAATGAACAGGGGCGCGATATTAACACAGGGTTGGCGTCGGCTTGTGCGGTGGCTGCAACGGGATGATTTGCCGGGTGTTTTTGCTCATTTTTTGAGCAAAAGAACCGTCAGGCGACGGCACCGGCACGAAAGGGCGAGCCAGGCTCGCCCTTTCGGGGTCAGGCGATGTCTTCGGCCGGGGCGTCGAGGCCCATCGCGTTGAGGCGCGAGTAGTAGCCGTTTTGAGCCAGCAGCTGCTCGTGGGTGCCGCGCTCGACGATTTTCCCCTGATCCATGACCAGGATCAGGTCGGCCTTCTCGATGGTCGACAAGCGGTGAGCGATCACCAGCGTGGTGCGCCCCTTCATGACCTGATCCAGGGCAGCCTGGATATGCCGCTCGGACTCGGTATCGAGTGCCGAAGTCGCCTCGTCGAGAATCAGCAGCGGGGCATTCTTCAACAGCGCCCGGGCAATCGCCAGGCGCTGACGCTGGCCACCGGACAGCAACACGCCGTTTTCCCCGACCTGGGTGTCCAGGCCTTCGGGCAATTGAGCAATGAAGTCCATCGCGTAGGCATCTTTCGCCGCTTTTTCGATGTCTTCACGGGGTGCCCCGGCCAGGTCGCCATAAGCGATGTTGTTGGCCACGGTGTCGCTGAACAGGGTCACGTGCTGAGTCACCTGGGCGATATGCCGACGCAGGTTCAACAGCTTGTACTGTTCCACCTCGACGCCATCGATGAGGATTTCGCCCTTGTTGTGGTGATAGAAACGCGGAATCAGGTTGGCCAGGGTCGACTTGCCGCTGCCCGAACGTCCCACCAGCGCCACCATTTGCCCGGGCTCGACCGAGAAACTGATGTCATTGAGCACCTGACGCTCGGTGTCAGGGTAAGTAAAGCTGAGGTTGCGCACGTCCAGGCGGCCGCTGACGACATCACGCTCGACGGTACCGGTATCGACTTCAGGCTCGACATCCAGTTGCTCGAAGATACTTTCAGCACCGGCCACACCTTTCTGGATGGTCGAGCTGACTTCGGACAGCTGGCGAATCGGCTTGGGCAGCAGGCCGGCCAGGGTAATGTAGGCCACCATGTCGCCGGCGGACGCATCGCCACGCAGGAACAGCACCAGGAACATCAGCACGGCCATGGCGGTGTAGATCACCAGTTGCAGCAGCGGCGTGTAGATGGCGCCAGTGCGGGTCATGCGCAATTGTTTGTCGGTATTGCCCTGGCTGGCTTCGAAGAAGCGTTTCTCTTCGTACTTTTCACCGCCGAAGCTGCGCACCACGCGATAGCCCTGGATCGTTTCGGACGCCACGTGCGTCACGTCGCCCATGGCCAGCTGGATTTTCTTGCTTTGCTTGCGGAATTTCTTGCTGGCCGTGCGCACCATGATGGCAATCAGCGGCAGGATGGCGACCATCACCAGCGTCAGGCGCCAGTTCATGAACAGCAGCGAGGCAAACAGGAAGATCACCGTCATGCCTTCACGAATTACGACCTTGATCGCATCTGTTGCCGCCCCCGTGACCATGGTCACGTTGAAGGTGAT
The DNA here is from genome assembly GCF_002934665.1 of Pseudomonas laurylsulfatiphila. GTDB lineage: Bacteria > Pseudomonadota > Gammaproteobacteria > Pseudomonadales > Pseudomonadaceae > Aquipseudomonas > Aquipseudomonas laurylsulfatiphila. The sequence continues at coordinate 3,002 of NZ_NIRS01000008.1, forward strand.
ACGTGAAATCAGGTGCCCCGAGTTATGCTTGTCGAAATACCGGTTTGGCAACACCAGCAGGTTATTGAACAGCTGGACCCGCAAGTCATGGACCAGGCCCAGGGAAACCTTGGCCAGGAAGTAGTTGCCCAGGTACGACCCCAGCCCCTGCCACGCAGCGATCAGGATGATCAGCAACGGCACCGCCTGCAGCAGTTGCAGGTCGCGCAGGTAAGGCACGGTTGGAAACAGCGCCGCTTCAGGATTGGATAGACCGTCGACGAAGTACTTGAGGATGTAGCCCAGCATTGGCTGCGTCGAAGCGAAAATCAGGAAACCGACGATGCTGATCAGGAACAGGCTGATATACGGCCGGACATAGCCGAGCAGACGGAAGTAGATTTTCAAGCTCGATGGGCTTGCGGAGAGACTGGAGTCGGTCATATCACGCGAATGTCGATGAAAAGGACGCTGACTTTAGCACAGCTTCCCCAGGGTTCTGGCAATCGCATACAGTCTGTGTATTGTGGCGCGTCAAATAGCCACCCGCTGCCCCTGCCTTGGTATGGTCGCTCAATTCAGGAATAAGTTACTCAGCATGCAATTAAACGCTTTGAACAGCACGTCCAATAGAATCTTCGATTTCATTTGTTTGTGGATCCTTCCACTCGGTTATTTATTGCTGCTTTGTGCCCTGTTTTTCCTCCCGGGGCGCAGTGTGCATCACAAGCTCTACTATGGTCTGTTCAGCATTCCGACACTGATTGCACTGTGCCTGCGGCCGCGGCTCGCCAAGGAGCTGCTGCACGAACCGATCGTCATTGCAGTCCTGCTGTTTGTGGCGTGGGCGATGCTCAGCCTGGGCTGGGGCCCGGGCGACGAAATCGACTTCGGTCAGTTCAAACCGCCATTGCATACCCTGATGCTGTTCGTTGGCTGCTATCTGCTGGTGCGCTATCGCAGCGAAATCATCCAACCTTTGCTGTTCTGCGCCGCAACGGTGGCGCTGATCACCTCTGTCTACAACCTGTACCGGTTCGGCCTGATCTACCAGCCGGAAATGCGCATGATCGGTGTCGGCGCGTTCGACAATCCATTGCTCAGCTCCCACGTCTTCGGCTTTTTCTGTACCTATTGGCTAAGCCTGAGCATGACCTGCAAGCGCCCCCGGATACTTTGGTTGAGCTTGCCAGCGATGGCGATCATGTTCGCCACCGTGCTGGCCACCGGTTCCAGGACCCCATTGGTTGCATTGACGCTGGCGGCGCTATGGCTGTGCTTCATCTGCTGGAACCGACGCTCGGTCGTTCTGCTTGGTTCCCTGTTCATTGCCGGAACGGCGACGTTCGCGCTGTTTGCGGACAAAATCATTGAGCGAGGCAGCTCCTTCCGTATCGAGCTCTGGCAATTGACCCTGGACAGGATCGCTGAACATCCGTGGATCGGACATGGCTACAACGCCGAGCTGACCCTGGACCCAGGCGTCGGCTACACCCTTGAGGAACCCCATAGCTTTGCCCTCGGCGTGCTTTACTACGTCGGCATTATCGGTCTGCTGCCATGGCTGTTTTTCCACGCGTGGGGCCTCATCAGAAGCTGGCGTCATCGCGTGCAACCGCTGCTCATCATTGCCTCGGCCTGGCTGGCGTTCGGCATCGGCGCGGGTCTGACTGAAGGTGGCGGGATTATCTCGCGCCCCAAAGAGCACTGGTTCCTGCTGTGGATCCCCCTGGCGCTGATTGCCGCATTGAGCATCAATCAACGGGCCAGACGCCTGCTGGACGTGCCGATCAAGACCACGACGCCAAGCGCCCTCCAGCAGCTGACGGCCGATGCCCGGATCATCGAAGAAGACGGTTTGGGCCCCAAAGTCCTGCGCCTGACCGACGGCAGCTTTCTCAAGCTGTTCCGCCGTCGCCGCTGGTATACCTCAGGCAGTTTCACGCCCTATTCCGATCGTTTTGCCGTCAACAGTGTGCAACTGCGCGGCATGGGCATCCCGACCCCGCAAATCCTCGATCTCTACCGGTTCGAAGACGGCAGCACTGCGGTGCACTACTCGCCGTTGTCGGGCAACACGCTGCGCCAGATCCTGCAAGGCATCACCGCCCCGGCGGTGCGCCAGGCACTGGTGGAGCGCTTCGGCAAATTCATGGCTCAACTGCATCACAAAGGGGTCTACTTCCGCTCCCTGCACCTGGGCAATGTGCTGGTGCTGGAGGACGGAGAGTTCGGCCTGATCGACCTGGCCGACCTGCGAATCTACCCTTCTTCATTGAGCCCTTCCCTGCGTCGGCGTAATCTGCGCCATATGCAGCGCTACGCAGAAGATCGGCGTTGGCTGTTCGAAGATCACTTCGAAGCGCTACTGCAGGGATACGCCTCGGCGGCCTCGAAAGCCGACGTGGATAATTTGCACAGGCAAGTGCTGGCGGGGAGTCCTCCGGCCCGGGCTCACTGATGACAGAAACCAACCCGCTTATCGCGATGACGGGCTACCTGCTTGCCATCGCGACCGCTGCGCTTCTGCTGCGCACGGTGCCAGGATTCGCCCGACAGCTGGAGCATGGTGGTGAAAGCCGCTTTGCCAGCATCGACGGCTTGCGCGGGTATCTGGCTTTCGGCGTGTTCGTGCACCATTCGGTCATTACCTGGATCTTTCTGCGAACCGGCGTGATCGATTTTCCGCCGAGCAATTTCTACTCGCAGCTCGGCCAGGGCAGCGTTGCCCTGTTCTTCATGATCACCGGATTTCTGTTCTGGGACCGCTTGCTCACCCACCGGCGGCAACACGACTGGCTGGCATTTGCGGTATCGCGGCTGTTTCGCCTCTACCCGCTCTACCTGCCGCTGATGTTGATCGTGTTTGTCTGCGTGTTCTATCTGCAGGACTGGGAACTCAAGGACTCCGGTATCCAGCTCATCGGTCAGGCCCTCGCCTGGCTGACCTTCGACCGGCCAGACGTCAACCAGTACCACCAGACGGGCATGCTGATCTCCAATGTCACCTGGACGCTGGGGTACGAGGTTTTTTTCTATCTGGCCCTGCCACTGGCCGCCATGGTGTTCATTTATCGTGGGGGCTGGATGCAGACGGTGCTGTGCCTGATCGGCATCTACGCCCTGTATGAGGTGCTCGGATGGGAACATTCACTGAAGAAGCACTTCCTGGCCAGCTTCCTCGGTGGCATCGCTGCGGCGTACTGGATTCGCCGACCACAATGGGTCGCCTGGAGCCTGACTCCACTGGCGGGCATCATCGCCCTGCTCGCCCTGGCCATCGCCTTTACGGTGTTCAACCGTGCATTCAACCTGGGGGCGCTACTGCTGCTGTCACTGTTTTTTGTGATCGTGGCATCCGGCAATACCCTGTTCGGCGCCCTGAGGCCACGCAGCATTCGCTGGCTGGGGGAAATCAGCTACAGCACGTATTTGCTGCACGGTTTCGTACTCTGGATTCTGGTGCAGCGACTGCCGCTGTTGTTGCATCTTGACGCCCGGCAAGCCTGGGTCTTCCTGCCGTTGCTGGCCGTGTGCAGCTGCCTGCTGATCATCATCAGCAGCCTGACTTACCAGTACATCGAAAAGCCCGGTATCAATGCCGGCAAAAAAACCCTGCACTGGTTGCGCCAGAACAGGAAAGCCGGGGAAGAACTGGAGAAGACGGCTCAACAAGGTTGAGCAATCCCCCCTTGAGTCCCCCGCCTGTCTCAGTCTTTCTCCAGCCGTGAGAAATACATCCGGCCCAACCCGCGCCAGGTTTTCTTGTTCCAGGCCTTGAAGGGAATCTGCGCCAGCAACTCACGCGCCAGCTTGCGATCACGGTTGGCGGTCTTGAGGAACATGGAATTGAGAAACTTGTAGCGCACCTCGTCATACAGCGGGTGATCGCTGAAGAGCGCGTAGGTGCGCAGGATGCTGTCGATCATGAAGCGGTGATTCTTGTAGGAGTTGGTGGCGTGCTTGCGATAGCGCGCCATCAACACGTTCAAACCATCGATGTAGTAACCGGCATGGGTCACCTTCAACTCGATCAGCAAATCTTCCAGGCGAATGGTCGGGTCGAAACCGCCCACCTTCTCCAGCGCTTCGCGCCGGATCATCAGGGTGGGTGCCGGAGGATAGGGCTTGCGCTCCAGGAACATGTCATCGAAGTCCAGGCGACGGAACGGCACATCCCGGCGTTGGCGCTTCTCCGGGTAGAGATTGCCGTCGGCATCGATCAGTTCGATGTTGCCGGCGCAAATGCCGACCTCGGGCTTGCCGTCCATATGCGCGACCTGGATGGCGATTCGTTCCGGCAACATGATGTCATCCGAACCGAACGGCACGATCAGGCTGCCCTTTGCCCGGGCAATCGCACCATTGAGGGTGTTGGTCAGCCCCTGGTTTTCCTGGACCCGAAAGTCGAAGCCATGGGTGGCCTGCAACGCCTTGATCCGCTCGACGCTGTCATCCTTCGAACCATCGTCGACCACCAGCAACTCAATGTTCCGATAGGTCTGGTTGAGGACGCTGAGAATACTCTGCTCGATGTAAGGGGCGTGGTTGTACGACGCGATAATGACCGTGACGATGGGTTGCGCGTCGTTCATGGCTGTTCCTTGCGGGCCTGTTCCAGGCCGGAGTCGATCAGATTGAGGTATTCGCGACGGAACTCCTCGATGTCATGGTGTTGTTGCAGATAACGGAAAGCCTGCTCGCCCTTGGCCTTGAGTTCGTCATCCGACAGCCCGAGGTACGTGTCCAGCGCAGCTTGCAGCGTCGGCACATCCTTGGGCGTAATCGCCAGGCCACCGGCCCCCTCGATGAGCGGCAACATGGCCGGCACGTTCGAGGCAATCACCGGCAAATGCCCGCTCATGCCTTCCAGCAACGCCAACCCGAGGCCCTCGGCCAGGGACGGCATGGTCCAGATGTCGAAAGCGCGAATGTACTGCAGGGCAATTTCCTTGAACCCCAGCAAATGGGCGCGACCGCCGAGGCCAAGGCGGTCGATCTCCGCGGCCAGGCGCGACTCTTCGCGGCCGGCACCGATGATCGCCAGCTGGGTATTGGGGTATTTGTCCTTGAGCGCGGCAAAGGCCTGTAGCAAATAGATGTGGCCCTTGACCGGCACCAGCCGCCCCAGCGCACCGATCAGCCGTACCGACGGATCGATGCCGAGCATTTCACGGGACTTTTCACGAGTGTGCTGCAGACCTTCGGCTTGCTCGATGTCGATAGCGTTGGTGATGGCATAGGTATTCTGGTCGGTGAACCCACAGTCGCAGTCCAGCAGATACTGCTTCACCGCTGGCGACACGCCGACGAAACGCCAGTGACGATCGATCAGACGCTGGGTCTGGCGGCGCCGGTAAAAACGGTCGTACTCGCCAAAGCCGTGGGAAATGCCGATGCACAGCGGTACTTTCAACCAGCGGTTGAGCGCCAGCATCATGTTCACCGGCTTGAAGCGGTTGCAGATCACCACATCGAATTTTTCCCGGCGGCAGAACTTGTACAGCTGCCACATCGCCCGCAAGCGCATGCCCTTGAGGGATTTGTCGGAAAACTCGAAGTACACCGAACGATCGGCCCGGCTCACCGCTTCGCCCGGCCCGGGTTTGCCCCGCAGAAACGCGGCGGTCACTTCATATCGATCAGTGGGCAGGGCCTTGACGATTTGCTCCGCGAGGTCGGCGAAATCATGGGCTTTGACGTTGTAGTCAGGCTGCAGCTGCAGGACCTTTGACCGCTGACTCATAACTCTCCCCGCTGAGAAACATTGCCTGGTATGTGCTTGATGGACCACAAAAGCTCGTGGCGCCGGACGGCCTTGCGAAAGAATTCGTTCTCGCCGTAGGTGGGCGGAACCCGGCCAGCCAACAGCCGCTGGATCAAACGACGCAGGCGGCGCTTGAACGGCATCGGCGGCTGCAGGTCGTGCATCATGCCCAACGCCATGGCCTTGTCCCGCTGTTGCTCCAGCGGCATCGGCAGGCAATAAGGCTGCATCGGCTGGACGGAATCGAAGGCCGGCGGCAAGGCGATGCCGTCACCGCTATCGCCCATCGGCCAACGGTCGTTGTCGTGCAAGTGGTTGGCGTAGCCCAACAGCGTGGTCGGTTGCCAGTCCAGGCCTTGCAAAGCCTCGAGGACTGCCGCCTGGGCGCAGATATGATCGGGATGCGGATCCAGGGTCGGATGCGGCAGGACGATGACCTCGGGCCGGGCCCGCAGCAGCAATTCGCGCAGATCGGCCAGCAAGTTGTTCCAGGTCGGCGCGCCATCGGCATCGCCTGGCAGTGCGAAAGGATTCAGCTGGCGAAATAGTCGGGTGTCGCTCAGGTCGGCTTCCCGCGATCCCGCCGGCACGCCAGGCGCGGCCTGCATGCTCGCCAGTTGCAGGCAAAAATAACCCAGCTGTACGCAACGGGCCTCGGGCACACCGGCCCAACGCGGTACGGCAATGCTGTCCCAGGCGCGCAGGCGGCCTTTCAAGCGCGCCGCATCGACCTTGTTCAGGCCCATCTGCCGGTAGTGTTCGGCTTCGATTTCGCCCGCTGTCAGCGTGACAATCCAGGTTTCGTCGGCCTGGCTGTACAAACCGTAGGCCGCCAGCTCGGCGTCATCGGCGTGGGGCGCGATGACCATCACCCGCTGACGCCGGTAATCCGGATGTTCCAGCGCCCAGAGCACCGGCTCACCGAACACCCGACAGAATCGCCCGCGCAAGCGCAGGTCACCACGGGACAGCGCCTGAGCCTGACCACTGAGATTGAGGTAGCGCAGGCCGTTTACGCCCCGTTCGAAGGTTTGTCGGTCGGGGTTTTCGCCCCCCGTCAGCTCGACCACCGGATCAAAAAAACGGCCCAGCCAAGTGCTTTTTACTCGCAGGGCCAGCACCAGCGTCGCGTCGTCGACCAGCATCACGCCCTCGTCCAGCCGCAAATGTTCACCGCTCAGGTGCACCTTGGGCTGTGGCGTGTACGGGGGAAAGCTGTACTGGTAATCGTCTTTCGGCGAGTAGAACAGATGGTCGGCAAACCAGGCTTCGTGGGCAATCCAGCCCAGAACCGCCAACACCAGCGGCAACCACCAGGCCACCAGCACACCGATGACGATCAACAGCACCAGCGCAATCAACAGGCCGATACGTTTAGTGCGCCGATGGCGCTTGAGCAGTTGCTGTTTGCGGCTCATGACTTGGCTCATACGGTGAAGACCGGCACAGGGTTGCACCAGCGATCCTTGTATTCACGGTCGGCGCGACCGAAAGAAAAACGCAACGGTTTGTCCTGCGCCCGGGCATGCTCCCAAGCGCTTTGCGTATTGAGAAAACTCAGCACGCTGCCGGGGCTGAACTCGCGAGTCTCGGGATCGACCCCGCCATTGATGTACTCGACACTGATCCACTGCGGGGTTTCGACGCGGTACACCAATTGAATCGCAATCGGCGCATCGTTGAGAAAAATCACCGAACCGATCAGCAACTCGCGCAGCAACTCGATGACCTCGGCCATGCGTTTGGCACCTGTCGCCGGGAAACCCCAGCGGCGCTGGAACAGGTCGCAATAAATCGCAGACAGCTCTGCGCTGGAAAATTCGGACACCGGCCGCACCACGCCCCCGGCCTCTTCCAGCAGGCGCAATTCACGGCGCTGGTTGTAGCGAAACTTTTTCGATAGTTCTTCCGGTGTGCGGGCCATCGCCAATTGTTCGGCCTGCAACCTGATGCCGGTGAACCGCCCCTCGTTCAACGCCGACAGATAGCGCCCGCGATGGCGCAAAGGCGCCTGGGCATCGGCCGCGGCAGGCAGGATGATCTCGGCGTTGCCCAGGTCGAACAGGCCTTTCTTGCCGCGACGCTTGAGCACGTCCTTGGACAAGGCCAGGTCGCGACCCCAGGTCGGAATCGCCGCCTTGACCTCGCCACCCTGCATCCAGGCCAGGTAGCGCACCGGGATGTCTGCCAGTTGCGCCAGGCGCTCGACCACCATGGGATGAGTCGCGACGCTGCCGCCATAACGCTGCCAGGTTTCGGCGTAAGTCGAGGCGTCGACTACCGCCCAGCCACGCTCGCGCCAGCCTTGAAATCGGTTGAGCATCAGCCCCTCTGTGCCAGTTCGGTAACGTGCGGCAAGTGCCAGAAAGCATCGCGCACTGCGCGGTCGGAAAAGCGTTCGCGCAAGCGCTCGAGCATCATCTCGGCACACTGCCGGCGTTGCTGATCATCCATGCCGGCCAGGTGTTGCAGGCCCTGGGCCAGATGTCCGGCATCGCCCAACGGGAACAGGATGCCCACGCCTTCGACCACTTCCTTCGCGCCACCGCACGCCGTGGCGAGCAAGGGTACGCCGGCGGCCATGGCCTCCAGCAGCACCATGCCGAACGGTTCGTGATCGGAACTCAGGGCGAACACATCGAAGGCCCGGAAATAGTTGCGCGCATCCGGCACCTGGCCGAGGAACAGCACCCGGTCGCCGATACCCAGCTCGCGGGCCTGAGCCTTGAGGTCTTCCTCCAGGCGCCCCTTGCCGAGAATCACCAACTGGCTGTTGGCCGGCAACTGCGGCAATGCCTCGGCGAAACCTTCGAGCAACGTGGCCTGGTCCTTGTCCGGATGCAGGCGGCCGACGTTGCCGACAATCCAGGCATCCGCCGCCAGTCCCAGGGTTTCCCGGGCCTCGCGAGCCGACACCTGCGTGGCTTGCAAGGCATCGACGTCGATGCGGTTGTACAACGTCTGAATTCGCGAAGCCGGCCACTTCGGCAGGCAACTGCGCATGTCGTCGCGCACCGCGTCGGACACACCGAGCAGGCTCAAACGCTTGCGGAATATATGGGCGAACAGTTTGCGGCTGCCGCGCTTGTAGTCTTCAAACCCGTGGTGCACGCCAATGACCGGCAACGACGTACCGAGCAGGGCGATATAGATAGGCTTGAAGCGATGAGCGATGCAGAAACTGAAGTTGCGCGACGCGGCGATCTTGCGCAGATCGCCGATGGCGCCCAGTTTCAGGCCACGAATGGCCTTGGAACTGTACTCCATGAACAGCACCTCGTCGGAGGCGCAGCCCGCGGCGACTTCGGCATCGGCAACCCCGGTGAGGAACACCGTGGTCACGCGATAGCCAGTCCCCGCGAACAGGCTGGCGTACTGCCGTGCGCAGTCCAGGAACGGCCCGTCATAGCCGTGGCAGAACTGCAGCACATGACGTTCAGCCGAACGTGTCATAGGCGTTTGCGCCCTCTTTGACCACCAGGATGTCTTCCATGATCAGATACTGTAGATCCGAACCGAAGAACATGTTCAGCGCATCGGTCGGCGAGCAGATCATCGGTTCGCCGCGACGGTTGAGCGAAGTGTTGAGCGACACACCGTTGCCGGTGAGCACTTCCAGCGCTTTCATCATGTCGTAGTAGCGCGGGTTGTATTCGCGCTTGAGCACCTGGGCGCGGGAGGTGCCGTCTTCGTGGACGACTTCCGGCACGCGGGTCTTCCATTCTTCCGCCACTTCGAAGGTGAAGGTCATGAACGGAGCCGGGTGATCGATCTTGATCATCTGCGGCGCCACGGTGTCGAGCATCGACGGGCAGAAAGGCCTCCAGCGCTCGCGGAACTTGATCTGGTGGTTGATGCGATCGGCCACGCCGGGCACGCTCGGGCAACCGATGATCGAACGACCACCCAGTGCACGCGGACCGAACTCCATGCGGCCCTGGAACCAGGCCACCGGGTTGCCGTCGACCATGATCTTGGCGATCTGCTCCGGCATGTTGTCGAGCTTGCGCCATGTAGGCTTGTTGGCGTGACGGGCGCAGGCCGCGATCACGTCTTCGTTGCTGTACGACGGGCCGAGGTAGACGTGTTCCATCTTCTCGACCGGTACGCCACGCGCGTGGGACACATAGGCTGCCGCGCCCACTGCGGTACCGGCATCGCCGGACGCCGGCTGTACGAACAGCTCCTTGACGTCATCGCGAGCGATGATTTTCTGGTTGAGTTTGACGTTCAACGCACAGCCACCGGCGTAGGCCAGTTTGCCGGTTTCCTTGAGCACGTCGCCCAGGTAGTAGTCGATCATCTGCAACGAGATTTTTTCGAACAGCGCTTGAATGCTGGCCGCGTAGTGGATGTAAGGCTCGTCGGCGATGTCGCCTTCGCGCTTGGGACCCAGCCACTCGATCAGCTTCGGCGAGAAGTAGTAACCCTTGCCCTTCTCTTTATAGCGACGCAGGCCGATGACGTTGGCGTAGTCGGTGTTGATCACCAGCTCGCCGTTTTCGAACGAAGCCAGGCGCGAGAAATCGTATTTGCTGGCGTCGCCGTACGGCGCCATGCCCATGACCTTGAACTCACCGTCGAGCATATCGAAACCGAGGAACTCGGTGATCGCGCCGTACAGGCCGCCCAGGGAGTCCGGATCGAAGAATTCCTTGATCTTGTGGATCTTGCCGTTTTCGCCGTAACCGAAGAAGGTCGTGGCGTACTCGCCCTTGCCGTCGATGCCCAGGATCGCGGTTTTCTCTTTGAAACCGGAGCAGTGGTAGGCGCTGGAGGCGTGAGCCAGGTGGTGTTCGACCGGCTCGATCTTGATCTTCTTCGGATCAAAGCCCAGTTGCTCCAGGCACCAGACGATCTTGTTGCGATAGCGCTTGTAGCGACGGTTGCCCATCAGGATCGCATCGAGTGCACGGTCCGGGGCGTACCAGTAGCGCTTGGCGTACTGCCAGCGGGCCTTGCCGAACAGGCTGATCGGGGCGAACGGGATCGCTACCACGTCGACATCGGACGGCTTGATGCCAGCCTGTTCCAGGCAGAATTTCGCCGATTCGTAGGGCATGCGGTTCTTTGCATGTTTATCGCGTACGAAGCGTTCCTCTTCAGCCGCCGCGACCAGCTTGCCGTCGATGTACAGGGCTGCGGAAGGATCATGGCTAAGGGCGCCGGACAGGCCAAGAATCGTCAATGCCACAGGGGTCTAGCCTCTTTAGTCTGCATGCAGGCGCAAGCGCCTCAAAAATTAATGTGCCCTCGCAAGGGGCGAGAGACAGCTAAAGGGCGGGATTATAGCGTAAAAGCGGCGGCTAGCCTCTAGCCGCAAGCGGCGAGCAACTGCAGCGGGGACCTCACGGCATTTTCAGCCGCGCGAAGGCCGCCAGTAGACAAGGATATTGCCGTCCACGCTTTGCCGGTAAATCGTGTAGGGCAAGGCGGCGGTGTCCAGTGCGCCGGACAGGGCCAGGTCGAGCAAAATGAGCGGTACGAGGACACCCGTGGGATCGGGCGGTGCGTTCAATACGCAGAAGTCATAAGCGAAGCCGCTATAGATCCGGGGAATGGACTGGCAATAGGTCTTTTGCCTGCGCAGCCCGTGCGCTGCTTCGGCTTCATCCTGCAGGACCGTAGCGGCGGTCCCGCAGCCCATTAGCGACACGGATAAAACGCCCGATGAAACTGCCATTTTGATCGACACAGCCTGCCCTCCGAGAACGTCAGGCAAACTAGCATCGGGGCGATTTCGGCCACAGTTCATGGCTTCCCAAGATCGCGTAGGACGGTTCACAAGAACTTGTCTGCTTTCTCGGTTGGCTGTTCGGGCCTCTTCGCGAGCAGGCTCGCTCCCACATTTGGACCGAGGCACGCACAGGCTATGTGTTCACCAACGATCCCTGTGGGAGCGAGCCTGCTCGCGAAAAGGATTCAGGTCGCGCTGGAGATGTCTTTGGGCAAACGCTGATCGATGACCTGGTAAAGGGCGCTGCCTTCAGGCCAGTTACGCATGAACCGCGCCCGATCCCGCGCATATGCCGGTGCATAACTGCCGAGCGAGCCGTGCTGGCACATCGAGTCGAGGTCGATCAACGCCCAGCGATCCTGCTGCCAGAACAGGTTATGGCCCTTGAAGTCGCCATGACTGATACGCAAACGAATCAGCTCGGCAAACAGATGATCCAGCGCCGCCAGTTCGGCCTGCGGTGCGTCACCGCTTTCAACATAGGGCGCAAAACGCTCGATGATGTCCGGCCCCGGCAGATACTCGGTGATCAGGTACGCCCGGCTGCGCAGCCACAGGAAACGCGTCTCCAGCAACGCCAGCGGCTTGGGCGTGGCAATCCCGAGGAACGCCAGGCGATTGCCTTCGCGCCATGAATGCCAGGCCCGGCTCGGGCGCCAGAAACGCTTGAGCCAGTGGGCAAAACCCTTGATGTTGTAGCGCTTGATCACCAGCGTGCGGCCATCCACCTCGACCTTGCCAACACTCGCCGCGCCGCCGGTCTTGTACAGATGCCCCTGATCGAGCAAGGCATCGGCCTGCTCCAGCACCGGTACCATCGACGCCTCTTCCTCGCGGCGAATCGCCCGCAGTCCGAAGGCCCCGCGCTGGACGCTGAACAGCGTGCACTCGCGGCCGACCTTGATCAGGTAGTCCTTGAGACGCCAGTTGCGGACCTTGTCGATCTGCTTCTGCAGCGCCTCCATGGGCAAGGCGTGTTCACCGTTGCTGAGCAGGTAATACACCAGCAACTCTTCAATGAAGGGCTCAATCGACTTCGGCAACTGGGCGAAGAACACCCCGAGGTTTTCCAGGACTTTCTGCCGCGACAGCGGCTGGCCAGGCGTCTCGCTGCAGATACCGGCACCATCGATCAGGTACAGGCGGCCGCCCTGGCGTAGTAGATTGTCCAGGTGCAGGTCTTCCTGCCACAGGCCCCTGCGATGCATCTGACCGATCGCACCCAACGCCTCGGCCAGTACCGCCCCTTGTCCATCGGACAGTACGGGCTGCTGCTCAACCTGCTTCCAGGTGTCACCCAGGCTTTCGGCATGCTCAAGGAAATCAAACAGCAGCCAGCCACCCTCGCCGTCTTTCAGGCCGTCGGCCAACAACTGCGGCGTGGTCAGGCCCTGGTCGGAGAGCAGGCGCACGCCGTCCAGTTCACGCTGAAAATGCCGTGCAGCCTTGCTGCCGACCAGCAACTTGGCCAACACCGGCCGACCACGCCAGACACCGGCACCGACATAACGCTGCCCTGGCAATACCCGCAACAGGCTCAACAGTTGCAAATCGGCGGGGCCGGCGGCATCGGCCAGCGAAACGCTCAGCGGCAAAGCCGGATGGCGGCCAGCGGATTTCAATTCGGACAAACGCATCAACGTGGCCCCTTTTGGCTGCGCCGTGCGGTCAAGCGCTGCAACCAGCTGTCGATCAGCGAGCTGTCCTGCGGCTGATCCAGATACGCCGCCAGCAATTGCCGCAGCTGCGATTCGCCCCACTCGGGCGCGCGGCGCGTCAGCGGTTCCAGGTCCTTGATTCGGTCACGCTGCCCGTACAGCAGCGGCCGGGTCTTTTCCAGGTCGATCAACTGAGCCTGGTAGCCGTGGCCGGTGGCACGCATGAAAATGTGTTTGGGATAGAAACACCCGTGCACCTGGCGTGCAGCGTGCAGTTGCCGGGCCAGTTCGCCGCTGGCCTTGAGGATCTCCGAGTGCTGCTCAGGGCTCAATTCAGCCCAGCGCTGTAACAGCGAGTCGAGGTCGTCCCAACCGTCAAGGGCGCGGGTCAGCAGGATCGCGCGGACTTCGCCATTGACCTTGCGCTGCCCGTAGAACACTGCTTCCAGCGCTGGAATGCCCATCTTCCGATAACGGGAGATGTTGCGAAACTCGCGGGCGAAACTCGGCTCGCCGAACGGCGCGCGCAAGGTGCGGGTCAGGTAGTTGCTTTGCCGCTTGAGGTAGTAACCATGACCTTCCAGATCCAGTCGAAACACGCTGCTCCAGCCGCCGCGACCGGTGTTGGGTTCGTCCACCGCATCGAGCTGTTTGGCCCAGAGTGCCTCGAACGTGCCGAGACCATGGCGCTCAAGCAGCGCACGGTCTTCAGCGGCCAGAAAATCAGTCATTCGCGTCCCTCGAAAAATCTCACCACGTGCCGGATGCGTTTCTTGTCCGCGGCGTTAAGCCGGGTCCGGTTGCGGTATTGCAGGTAAAAGCGCAGGCGCTGGGTAGCCGACAGTTGATACTTGGCGACCTTGTCCAGGCAGGCCAGATCCTTGGTGATGCGGTACTTGAGCCAGAAACCGCGCCAGAAATCGCCGTTGGGGCAATCGATCAGAAACAGTCGAGCCTCATCGTCGATCAGCAGGTTGCGCCACTTCAGATCATTATGGGTGAAACGGTGGTCGTGCATGGTCCGGGTGTACTGGGCCAACTGACGACTGACGGCATCGACCCAGGCACGATCCGACAGTTTCGGATCGCATCGCTCGGCCAGTGCCGACAAGTCTTCGGTACGCGGCAGCTCCCGGGTAATCATCGCGCCGCGAGCGTAGGCGGCACCGCGCCGCTCCAGCCCCCAGGCCACCACTTCGGCCGTGGGAATGCCCCACTTGGCGAAGCGCTTGAGGTTCTGCCACTCCATCTTCACCCGAGGCTTGCCGAGGTAACGCCGCAAGCCTTTGCCGGCACCCACGTAGCGCTTGACGTAATAGTTGACGCCATTGCGCTGAACGCGAATGACCTCGGAGAGCAGGTCCTTGGTCAACTGCTCGCCCTGAAGCGCAAACACCGCCTCAAGGCTGCCGAAGTCCTCTGCCAGTTCGCTGTAGGCCGGCTCCAGTTTCCAACCCGACATCAGAGCGCATCCCCGTATCGCTGTTTACGCTCGTAGAGCTTGTTGGCCTTGCCATCGAGCCATGCCAGCAAACCGGCCTCTTCACTCAGGATCTGACGCAGCGGCTGCTGGAAATAGCCTTTGAGAAAACGCAATTTGTCGCGGCGGGTCAGGCCGATGTCCAGGGCTGAAAAGTACAGGGCGGCCAGATCCTTGTTGCGCCAGCGCGAGGTGATCGCCGGACGGGTCTGGGCGCGGTGCAGGTCGATCACCGAAAGCTTGAAGTCATCAAAGGTCACCGGTTTGTCGGTGTGCAGCAGGAAATGACAGATGTAGCAGTCGCGGTGGTTGACCCCGGCACGGTGCATCATGCCGGTCATGCGTGCGACTTCGGCGATCAGCGCGCGCTTGAGTTTTGGCTCGGGCGGCTGCTTGACCCAGTTGACGCTGAAGTCTTCGAGGCTGACGGTGGGCGCCAACTCTTCGGTAACGATGAACGAGTGCTGGTCGGCCGGGTTACTGCCCTTCTCGCCATACGCGACGGCGGTCATGGTCGGCACGCCGACTTCCTGCAGGCGCTGAATGGCCTTCCACTCCTGGCCGGCACCCAGTACCGGGAGCTTGGCCGTGAGCAGGTTCTTGAAGATCTCGCCCCAGCCGATGCCACGGTGGATTTTCACGAAAAACCCGTTGCCGTCGACTTCCGTGCGCAATGTCCGGCGTGCTTCCAGCTCGCGGTACACCTCGCCCTTGAGCCCCTCGACTTCGGCGAACGGGTCGCGTCCGGCCCAGAGGCTCTTGAACGGTTCAGCCAGCATCAACTTCATTTAAGCGTGCTCCGCCAGAATCACATCGGCCGCGTGTTGCGGCATGCTGTAGAGGTCGGCCGTTTCGGCGAAGGCCAGACCATTGCGGCTCCAGGCCGCCCTTGCTTGAGCGTCGTTCAACATGCCGGTCAGGTATTGCGTCAGCTGCGCCTGATCGAAGGGTTCGTCCAACACCAGGCCAGCATCGGCCTCGGCGATGTAATGGGCGTACCCGCACACCGCGCTCACCAACACCGGCAAGCCGGCCACCAGGGCTTCGAGCAGCACGGTGCCGGTATTTTCGTTGTACGCCGGGTGGATCAACAGATCGGCACCCAACAGGAAGCGCGGGATATCGCTGCGCCCCTTGAGGAACGTGACGTTGTCGCCCAACCCCAATGTCGCGCTCTGCATCTGGAATAACTTGGGGTCATCCTGGCCAATTACAAACAGCCGGGTGCGCTTCCTCAGCTCCGCAGGCAATGCCGCCAGTGCCTTTAGGCTGCGGTCCACACCCTTGGTCTTGAACCCGGAGCCGATCTGCACCAGCAGCAGCTCGTCGTCCTTGAGGTCGAATTCAGCGCGGAACCCGGCGCGAATGTCATCGGCATCGGCCGGCCGGCGACGGTCCTGGGCGATACCCGGTGGCAGCAGATGGAAACGCTCCAGCGGCGTGTCGTAATGCTTGATGAACAGCGGCTGCTGAACCTCGGAAATCATCAACACTTCGGTCTTCGCATCCTTGGCGAAGACCGCGCGCTCGTATTCGGCGAAGTGGCGATAGCGGCCCCAACGGCGATACAGCGAGTTGCGCAGGTTCTGCGCCTTGTCTTCGAAGCAGCCGTCGGCGGCGTAGTAGACGTCCAGGCCCGGCATCTTGTTGAAGCCGATCAAGCGGTCAACCGGGCGCTTGGCCAGGTCGGCTTCCATCCATTCGCTGAGTTTTTCGTTGCGTCGATGGTTGAAGAACGCCTTGACCGGCGCCACCAGCACTTCGAAGCCCGGCGGTACGTCGCCCTCCCAGATCAGCGTGTAGACGCGAATCTGATGGCCGCGTTTCTGGCACTCCAGGGCAATGCGCATGAAATCGCGCTGCAAGCCGCCGAACGGAAAATATTTGTACAGGACAAATGCCAATTGCATCAGCGCAGCTCCTCAGCCATTAACAACGTGCTCAGTCGGCTGGCGACACGCTCGGGGTTCAGACGCGTGAAGCACAACGGCCACTCGCGTTTCAGGTCAAATTGACGGGTATCTTCGGCCGTCGGTTGGTAGGTGCATTTCTTTTGCAGGCACGGCGCACACGGGAAGTCACTGGCCAGGTGAATCTGCACTTTGCCGTAGGCGCCGGTCAGGCCCGGATTGGTCGGACCGAACAGCGACAACGTCGGCACATCCAGCGCGGCGGCCAGATGGCCCAGGCCGGTATCCACCGCCACGCAGGCTTGCGCGCCGGCCAGCACCTTGCCGACACCGGCCAGATTCAATTTGGGCAACACTTCGGCGTGTTTGAAACCGGCGGCGATGCGTTCGGCGCGGGCTTTCTCCAGGGCATTGCCCCAAGGCAGCTTCACCCCGACGCCAAGGTAGCCGACCCGTTCGGTCAGCTCGCGCCAGTAAGCTTCAGGCCAGTGCTTGGTGTCCCAGGTCGTGCCATGCAGAAACACCACGTACGGATTCTTGCGCGGCAACTCCACCAGGCGCTCGACATTCAGACCGTAGTCGCCCATGCCTTTGGGCAAGTCATAACCCAAGGCGATGGCGAACAACTGACGCACGCGCTCCACCGCGTGCTGCCCGCGGGCAACGGCCAGACGCCGATTGTAAAAACGCGCAGCGATGGGCTCGCGCGCCGAGCTTTTATCGAGGCCGGCCACCGGTGCCTTGACGTAACGGGTCAGCCAGGCGCTTTTCAGCAAGCCCTGGGCGTCGATCACCAAGTCGTATTTTGTGGCGCGCACGCTTTGCTTGAAGCGCTTCCACTCACCGCTCTTGATGGTCTGCCAGATGTTTTTGCGCCAGCGACGGATCGCCACCGGAATCACCTTGCCCACCGCCGGATGCCAGGTCGGGATTTCGGCAAAGCCTTCTTCCACCACCCAGTCGAACTTGATGCCGGGAATCGCCCGCGCCGCGTCGGTCAACGCCGGCAACGCATGAATGACGTCGCCCAGCGAAGATGTCTTGATCAACAGAACCCGCAAGCTATTTGACCTCGACCACAGTGCCTTGCAACCGCTGCAAGGCTTCGTTCACGGCCTGCGGCATGAGCTGGCGCAGGCAGTTGTAATGGCCGAAACGGCAGGTGCGGTCGAAGCACGGGCTGCACTCGATGCCCAGGCGTACGATTTCCACGTGCTCGGCCAACGGTGGCGTGAAACCCGGCGAGGTCGAGCCGTAGACCGCTACCAGCGGGCGGTTCAGCGCGGCAGCGACGTGCATCAGGCCGGAGTCGTTGGACACCACCGAATCGGCACAGGACAGCAGGTCGATGGCTTCGGCCAGCGAGGTGCCGCCGCTGAGGTTGACCGATTCTTCGCGCAGGCCGGGAATCAGCCGCGCGCGAATGTCTTCGCCCACGGCGTGGTCGTTTTTTGAACCGAACAACCAGACTTGCCAGCCTTCACGAATCTTCGTTTCGGCGACCTTGGCGTAATGCTCGGACGGCCAGCGCTTGGATTCGCCAAACTCGGCGCCGGGGCACAGGGCCAACACCGGACGATCGAGGGCCAGGCCGAACTTGGCCAGTGCCGCCTCGCGGGTGACCGGGTCGATCTGCAGCGTCGGACGCGGATAGGGTTTCGGCAACTCGACGCCCGGCTCGAAGGCCAGGGCCATGAAGCGCTCGATCATCAGCGGATAACGATCCTTATCCAGCGTGCGCACGTCATTGAGCAGGCCATAGCGGAATTCGCCGCGCCAGCCGGTGCGTTTCGGGATGCCGGCAAAGAACGGCACCAGCGCCGACTTCAGGGAATTGGGCAACAGGATCGCCTGGTCGTACTGGCCGGCCAGGGACTTGCCGATGCGCCGGCGCGTCGCCAACTCCAGCACGCCATGACCGAGCGGAAAGCTCAAGGCCTGGCGAACTTCGGGCATGCGCTCAAGAATCGGCCGGCTCCACTCGGGGGCCAGCACGTCGATTTCGCACTGCGGGTGGCGTTGCTTGAGACACTGGAAAAGTGTCTGCGCCATCACCATGTCACCGACCCAACTGGGCCCAACGATCAGAATTTTCATGTGGTTTCCATAAACGAACCGGGGAGGCCTACGCCTCCCCGCCTCGAGAATCTCTGCGGGAGCATGGTGGCTTGCGATGGGTCATCACCTTCAACATTGCTGTCGACTGTCACTCCGCTATCGCGAGCAGGCTCGCTCCCACATTGGGTATTGGTGTACTTCGATCGGCATGACACTGCAGATCTACTGTGGGAGCGGGCTTGCCCGCGATGAGGGCGTCACATCCGAACATCAATGGTGACTGTGCCTCCGCTATCGCGAGCAAGCTCGCTCCCACAGGGGTATCGGGCGTATCAAAAATCCCGTTTCAGTTTAGCCCCAGCTCACGCCAGATCCGCATGACCTGCTGCCGTTCGTCCGCGAACTGGTCGGCCGGTATCACGCCCGGGTTCTTCTGCAGAGCCTGTCGGTGGGCGGCGGAACGGTACGCTTTATACGCTTCACGCAACAGGCTGGCATCTTCGACGGGCATCAGCCCTTCGTGCTCCAGCTCTTCCAGAATGCGGATGTTATCGGTCCAGCGCAGCAATGGCGGGTGTGTTTCGGACCACGCCAGGGCCGCGTATTGCACCATAAATTCAATATCGACGATACCTCCGGCGTCCTGCTTGATATCGAACGGCGCCGTGGCTTCGAAGGCATTTGCCCCGGTGCCGGCTGCCGTGCTCTTGCTGCCGAGGTTATCGCGCATCTTGGCGCGCATCTCGCTGACCTCCTGGCGCAGGGTCGGCAAATCACGCGTCTTGCCCAATATCGCGGCGCGGACTTTCTCGAAGGCCTGGCCGACATCCTGACTGCCCACCAGCACGCGCGCCCGCACCAGCGCCTGATGCTCCCAGGTCCAGGCTTCGTTCTCCTGATAACGGGCAAACGCCCCCAAAGAACTCACCAGCAATCCCGACGCACCGGACGGCCGCAGACGCATGTCCACTTCATACAACTGCCCGGAGTTGGTCTGCGCCGTCAGCAGGTGAATGATCCGCTGCCCCAACCGGGTGAAGAACTGCGCACCGTCGATGGGTTTGGGCCCATCGGTTTCAGCTTGCGGATCACCGTCGTGGATGAACACCAGGTCCAGGTCCGAACCATGCCCGAGTTCCAGGCCGCCGACTTTCCCATAACCGACAATGATGAAGCCGGGATCGCACAAGGTGCCATCGGTGCGCAGGGGCGTGCCGTACTTGGCCACGGTCTGGCGCCAGGCCAGTGCGAGCACCTGTTCAAGAATCGCTTCGGCGAGCCAGGTCAGGTAGTCGCTGACTTTCATCAGCGGCAGGCTGCCGGCGATTTCCGACGCAGCCACCCGCAAGCGGTGCGCCAGCTTGAAGTGACGCAGCGCTTCCATTTGCTGTTCGAGGTCGTCCTCGGGAATCCGTGTCAGGCGCTCGCGCAACTCGGCTGCCAGTTCTGGCGCCAGTGGCGGCTTGAACAGTCGGCCTTCGTTGAGCAATTCGTCGAGCAGCAGCGGGAAACGGGTGATTTGCTCGGCGATCCACGGGCTCGCGGCGCACAGCGTCAGCAAACGCCGCAAGGCGCCAGGGTTCTCGGTCAGCAGCACCAGGTACGCGGAGCGACGGGCCACGGCTTCAACCAGCGGCAACACGCGTTCCAGCACCAGATCCGGATTGGCATGCTCCACGGCCTGCGCCAGCAAACGCGGAATA
This sequence comes from Pseudomonas laurylsulfatiphila, assembly GCF_002934665.1. GTDB lineage: Bacteria > Pseudomonadota > Gammaproteobacteria > Pseudomonadales > Pseudomonadaceae > Aquipseudomonas > Aquipseudomonas laurylsulfatiphila. The sequence goes on from NZ_NIRS01000008.1 coordinate 23,294, forward strand.
AACGCATCGAGACGTTCGCGCCCCAGACGCTGCATCGCCCGCAATTGCGGACTGCTGCGCAGACCGGCCAAGGCTTTCAAGGCCTTGGGGGCATCCTTGAAACCACCCTGTTCCAACTGGCGGCAAGCGGCCTCATCGTCCTGAGCCTCTTCCCACAGTGGCAACCACTCACCGCCGACCACCACTTCGCTTTCGGCACCCTGCTCTTCGTCGGGATCGGCGATCACCTGCCCGAAGTGCCAGGCTACGCGGCCACGCCAGTACATCAGTTGTTCGTGGAACGCCGTCCAGTTGGCAAAGCCCAGCATAAAGGCAATGCGCGCCTGATCCTGCTCGCCATCGGGCAACATTTGCGTCTGACGGTCAGCGATCGCCTGAATCGCGTGTTCGGTGTAACGCAGGAATTCGTAGCCTTCGCGCAGCTCACTGATCACGGCCGGCGGCAGATAACCCTGACCTTCCAGCGTGCTCAGCACCTTTAATAGCGGACGCTGCTGCAAGCTCAGGTCGCGGCCGCCGTGGATCAGCTGGAACGCCTGAGCAATGAACTCGACTTCGCGAATGCCGCCGGAACCGAGCTTGATGTTGTCGGCCATGCCCTTGCGCCGCACTTCCTGCTGGATCAACTGCTTCATGGTACGCAGCGCTTCGATGGCCGAGAAGTCCAGGTAACGCCGGTAAACGAACGGCCGCAGCATGTCCTGCAGTTGCGCGCCAGCCACCTGGTCGCCGGCCACCACCCGCGACTTGATCATCGCGTAGCGCTCCCAGTCGCGACCCTGGTCCTGGTAATACTGCTCCAGCGCATTGAAGCTCAGCACCAGCGCGCCCGCCGAACCGTAGGGGCGCAAGCGCATGTCGACGCGGAATACAAAGCCGTCGACGGTCATCGGATCCAGGGCCTTGATCAGCCGCTGGCCCAGACGAATGAAGAACTCCTGGTTATCCAGCGCGCGTTTCACGCCGACGGTTTCGCCGCCCTCGGGATAGGCGAAAATCAGGTCGATGTCCGACGACAGGTTCAACTCCACGGCACCGAGCTTGCCCATGCCGAGGATGACCATCTGCTGCGGCTCGCCGCTGCGTCGCCCGGTCGGCACGCCGAACTGCTGGCAATGCCGCACGTACAACCATTGATAGGCCTGATCGATGCTGGCATCGGCCATGTCCGAGAGGTCGCGGCAGGTCTGGATCAAATCGGCCTGGCGGGTCAGGTCGCGCCAGATGATCCGCACCTGATGGCGCGCGCGCTGGCGGCGCAGGGCACGGCCCAGCAGATCGTCGGTCTCGGCCGTGCTCACGGCGGCCGCGATCTGCGCGCACAATTCACCAGGCGCGTAGCTGCGGTCCAGCTCACCGGACTGCACCAGCTGCAGCAACATCAAAGGGTCACGAACAGACTGTTCAATCACGAAATCGCTGGCGGCGGTGACGCGGGCAAATTGCGCCCAGCGCTCTGGCGACCAGGCAGACAGCCCGTGGTCATCGTCCAAAGTGGCGACAGCAGCCCGGAACGACTGCTCGGCGCGGGTGACAAACGGCTGGAGAATGGCCGGCAGTTCGGCAAGCGAAGGGAGGCTCATGGTCTATCCTTGATCGGCGTATAGCGGACTGCATGTAGTGGTTTTCGAAAACCCACTACCTGATGGAGTGTCGAACAAAAGTTAGAAATAGCTGAAATTTCTTTTATTTTGGCAGCCAGCATCAAGCTTTTACCTTTTGTAGTTGGAAAAAGACCAACCTTAACGATTATTCTCACAACGCAGCCGGGGGCCACAAGCCGCTCATCTGTAGTTTTACTACTCGTATATACATTAGACGGGCTGAAATGCCGGAAGATTTGTAGTAAAACTACACGCCGCCGGAACAACCTGTCGGCAATCCAAGAATTCATAACGTCTGCCCACAAGGCCAGTCGCTAACTCAGGCAACCGATTCTGGTAGCCTTTCCGCCCTGGAGCAAGCCATGCAAGACCTCGATCCCGTCGAAACCCAGGAATGGCTGGACGCCCTGGAATCGGTTCTCGACAAAGAAGGCGAAGACCGTGCTCACTATCTGATGACCCGTATGGGTGAACTGGCGACCCGCAGCGGTTCGCAGTTGCCTTACGCCATCACCACGCCTTACCGCAACACGATCCCCGTTACCCACGAAGCACGCATGCCTGGCGACCTGTTCATGGAACGCCGCATTCGCTCGCTGGTACGCTGGAACGCGATGGCCATGGTGATGCGTACGAACCTGAAGGATTCTGACCTCGGCGGTCACATCTCCAGCTTCGCTTCCAGTGCGACCCTTTATGACATCGGCTTCAACTACTTCTTCCAGGCCCCGACCGACGAACACGGCGGCGACCTGATCTACTTCCAGGGCCACACCTCGCCAGGCGTGTACGCCCGCGCATTCATGGAAGGCCGCATCACCGAAGACCAGATGAACAACTTCCGCCAGGAAGTCGACGGTCAGGGCCTGTCGTCCTACCCGCACCCTTGGCTGATGCCTGACTTCTGGCAGTTCCCGACCGTATCCATGGGTCTGGGCCCGATCCAGGCGATCTACCAGGCACGCTTCATGAAGTACCTGGAACACCGCGGCTTCATCCAGCCAGGCAAACAGAAAGTCTGGTGCTTCCTGGGCGACGGCGAGTGCGACGAGCCGGAATCCCTGGGCGCGATCTCCCTGGCCGGCCGCGAGAAGCTGGACAACCTGATCTTCGTCATCAACTGCAACCTGCAGCGCCTCGACGGCCCGGTTCGCGGCAACGGCAAGATCATCCAGGAACTCGAAGGCGTGTTCCGCGGTGCTCAGTGGAACGTGACCAAAGTCATCTGGGGCCGTTTCTGGGACCCACTGCTGGCCAAGGACGTCGACGGCATCCTGCAACGCCGCATGGACGAAGTCATCGACGGCGAGTACCAGAACTACAAAGCCAAAGACGGCGCGTTCGTGCGTGAACACTTCTTCAACTCGCCGGAACTCAAGGCGATGGTTGAAGACCTGTCCGACGACGAGATCTGGAAACTCAACCGTGGCGGCCACGACCCGTACAAGGTCTACGCGGCGTACCACGAAGCGGTCAACCACAAGGAACAACCGACCGTCATCCTGGCCAAGACCATCAAGGGTTATGGCACCGGTGCCGGCGAAGCGAAAAACACCGCGCACAACACCAAGAAAGTCGACGTCGACAGCCTGAAGTTGTTCCGTGATCGTTTCGACATCCCGGTCAAGGACGAAGAGCTGGAAAACCTGCCGTTCTTCAAGCCGGAGCCGAACAGCGCCGAAGCCCGTTACCTGGCAGATCGCCGCAACGCACTGGGCGGTTTCGTACCACAGCGTCGTGCTCACAGCTTCAACATCCCGACTCCGCCACTGGACACCCTCAAGGCGATCCTGGACGGCTCGGGCGACCGTGAAATCTCCACCACCATGGCCTTCGTGCGGATCCTCGCGCAACTGGTCAAGGACAAGGAAATCGGCCCGCGCATCGTGCCGATCATCCCGGACGAAGCCCGTACCTTCGGTATGGAAGGCATGTTCCGTCAGTTGGGCATCTACTCCTCCGTCGGCCAGCTCTACGAGCCAGTCGATAAAGACCAGGTGATGTTCTACAAGGAAGACCAGAAGGGCCAGATCCTCGAAGAAGGCATCAACGAAGCGGGCGCCATGAGCTCCTTCATCGCTGCCGGTACTTCGTACTCCAGCCACAACCAGCCGATGCTGCCGTTCTACATCTTCTACTCGATGTTCGGCTTCCAGCGTATCGGCGACCTGGCCTGGGCCGCTGGCGACAGCCGCACCCGTGGCTTCCTGATCGGCGGCACCGCCGGCCGTACCACCCTGAACGGTGAAGGCCTGCAACACGAAGACGGTCACAGCCACCTGCTGGCTGCCACCATCCCGAACTGCCGCACCTACGATCCAACCTACGGCTACGAGCTGGCGGTGATCATTCAGGACGGCATGAAGAAGATGACCGAAGAGCAACAGGACGTCTTCTACTACATCACCGTGATGAACGAGTCGTACCAGCAGCCAGCCATGCCGGCCGGTGCCGAAGAAGGCATCAAGAAAGGCATGTACCTGCTCGAGGAAGACAACCGCGAAGCGGCGCACCACGTTCAGCTGATGGGCTCCGGCACCATCCTGCGTGAAGTCCGTGAAGCCGCGAAGATCCTGCGCGAAGAGTTCAACGTCGGCGCCGACGTGTGGAGCGTTACCAGCTTCAACGAACTGCGTCGCGACGGCCTGGCCGTTGAGCGCAGCAACCGTCTGCACCCTGGCCAGAAGCCTAAGCTGAGCTACGTCGAAGAGTGCCTGAACGGCCGTAAGGGTCCGGTCATCGCCTCGACCGACTACATGAAACTGTTCGCCGAGCAGATCCGTCAGTGGGTACCGTCCAAGGAATTCAAAGTCCTGGGCACCGACGGTTTCGGCCGCAGCGACAGCCGCAAGAAACTGCGTCATTTCTTCGAAGTCGACCGTCATTTCGTGGTGTTGGCAGCCCTGGAAGCACTGGCTGACCGTGGTGACATCGAACCTAAGGTTGTGGCCGAAGCCATCGCCAAGTTCGGTATCAACCCGGAAAAACGCAACCCACTGGACTGCTGAGGAGAGATTCTGTGAGCGAACTCATTCGCGTACCTGACATCGGCAGCGGTGAAGGTGAAGTAATTGAACTGTTTGTGAAGGTCGGCGACCGTATCGAAGCCGACCAGAGCATCCTGACACTTGAGTCGGACAAGGCGAGCATGGAAGTGCCCGCGCCGAAGGCCGGTATCATCAAGAGCCTGAAAGTGAAGCTGGGCGATCGCCTGAAAGAAGGCGACGAACTGCTGGAACTGGAAGTCGAAGGTGCCGCTGCGCCAGCCCCTGCGGCTGCCGCTGCGCCGGCGGCCAAGGCTGAAGCCAAGCCGGCTGCTGCTCCTGCAGCTGCCGCTCCCGCTGCTGCACCGGCTGCCGCCAGCGTTCAGCAAGTGCACGTGCCGGACATCGGTTCGTCGGGCAAGGCCCAGATCATCGAGATCCAGGTCAAGGTCGGCGACACCGTCACGGCTGATCAGTCGCTGATCACCCTGGAGTCCGACAAGGCAAGCATGGAAATCCCGTCGCCTGCCGCTGGCGTGGTCAAGGCCATCAGCGTCAAGCTCAACGACGAAGTCGGCACCGGCGACCTGATCCTGGATCTGGAAGTGGCAGGTGCTGCGGCACCGGCTGCCGCCCCGGCCCAGGCTGCCGCTCCAGCTGCTGCCACTGCGCCTGCACCTGCAGCAGCTCCGGCTGCACCGGTTGCCGACAGCGTCCAGGACATCCACGTTCCGGACATCGGTTCGGCGGGCAAGGCCAAGATCATCGAAGTACTGGTCAAGGCCGGCGACACCGTTGTGGCCGACCAGTCGCTGATCACCCTGGAATCCGACAAGGCCAGCATGGAAATTCCATCGCCAGCCGCTGGCGTGGTGGAAAGCGTTTCCATCAAGCTCGATGACGAAGTCGGTACCGGCGACCTGATCCTGAAACTGAAAGTCAAAGGCGCTGCCCCGGCTGCTGCACCGGCACCTGCCGCTGCTGCCCCGAGCGCTCCTGCTTCGGCTCCAGCCGCTGCTGCACCTGCCGCCGCACCTGCTGCCCCGGTTGCCGCTCCAGCCAAGCCTGGCGCGAAAGTTCACGCCGGCCCTGCCGTGCGTCAACTGGCTCGCGAATTCGGCGTCGAGCTGAGCGCCGTTGGCGCCAGCGGTCCGCACGGTCGCATCCTGAAAGAAGACGTGCAGGTTTACGTCAAGGCCATGATGCAGAAGGCCAAGGAAGCGCCGGCCGCTGCTGCCGGCGCAACCGGTGGCGCGGGCATCCCGCCGATTCCGGTCGTGGACTTCAGCCGCTTCGGTGAAATCGAAGAAGTGCCGATGACCCGCCTGATGCAGGTCGGCGCTGCCAACCTGCACCGCAGCTGGCTGAACGTACCGCACGTGACGCAATTCGATTCGGCGGATATCACCGAACTCGAAGCGTTCCGTGTTGCCCAGAAAGCCGTTGCGGAGAAGGCCGGCGTCAAGCTGACCGTCCTGCCGTTGCTGCTCAAGTCCTGCGCACACCTGCTCAAGGAACTGCCGGACTTCAACAGCTCGCTGGCGCCAAGCGGCAAAGCGATCATCCGCAAGAAATACGTGAACATCGGCTTCGCCGTCGACACCCCGGATGGCCTGCTGGTACCGGTCATCAAGAACGTCGACCAGAAGAGCCTGCTGCAACTGGCTGCCGAAGCCGCTTCCCTGGCTGAAAAAGCCCGGACCAAGAAGCTTTCGTCGGACGAGATGCAAGGCGCCTGCTTCACCATTTCCAGCCTCGGCCACATTGGCGGCACCGGCTTCACGCCGATCGTCAACGCGCCGGAAGTGGCGATCCTCGGTGTTTCCAAGGCCACCATCCAGCCAGTCTGGGACGGCAAAGCCTTCCAGCCGAAACTGATGTTGCCACTGTCGCTGTCCTACGATCACCGCGTGATCAACGGCGCCGCTGCTGCACGCTTCACCAAGCGTCTGAGCGACCTGCTGGGCGACATCCGCACCATGCTCCTGTAATACCAACCGGCCCTCCTTCACCGGAGGGCCGGTCGCGTTCCACGTTTCCGAGCGCCACGCTCGTACCTCAACCCCGCCAATTTGGCGGGGCTTTTTTTTGAGCATCCACTGGTTCGAGCGTGGGCACGCCCCCTTGTAGGAGCCAGCCTGCTGGCGATGGTCGGTAACGATAACGCGCATGAACTGGATAATCGCGGCGCACTTAAGTCCATCGCCAGCAAGCTGACTCCTACAGTTTCCCGGGATTGCGTGAAGTACCTTTTTTGCCTGAAGTTCTTGTTTAAACACCCTCCTACATTTGTGGCTGATATCACCCACAACTTTAATCCATTTCTGCCAGGTATTTATTCAGGCCAAATAATTAGTCTTGGCTGAATACCTCATTGCATCCGAAACAACCAACTTCCGGATTAACTGGCAGCGAATGGACTCAAACATGATAAAACCAACTGTCGGCCCGATTATTGGCCACACAACAACTAATCACGCGCGTATTTTTGTACGCGGCGAAGCACAAAACAGTGCACCCGTATTTGCCGGCATTCGTTATCGGCAGTCCGGGCATGAACAATGGCTTAACAGTGTCTTTGCAAGGCTGACACACCTGCAGGACATGTCCGATGTCATTGCTCTCAATAACCTGGCAGCCGATACCGAGTACGAATACCAGGCCGGCTGGTTCAGCACCCAGAGTACCGAGCACACCGCGGAGTCACTGCAGGAACTGCCGCTGCAATGGCCACAAGAGCTCTATCGCTTGCGCACCCGGTCCGGCGCGGCCGGTACGCCACGAGCCTATTTCGTCGGCTCATGCCGTTACCTGCGAATGACCGCCGGCATCCCGTCGGCACCCCAACAGGGTGACCGGATATTTGCCTCGATGACTCAATTGGCAAAGCAAGCCGACCCACCGGTCAGCGCAGTGCTGATGACTGGCGACCAGATCTATGCCGACGACTTGAATTTTTTTGCGCCTGACCGCGAGTATCAGCAAATACTCGCAAAATATCGTGCGGCTTTCTCCCAGCCGCATATTTCCAGGTTAATGGCCAACGTATCGACTTACATGATCCTCGACGATCATGAAATTAAAGACAACTGGCCGAACAAGAAAAGTTCGGCCGATGAGGCGTTATACAAAAACGCCATCACTGCATATGAGTTATATCAAGCCAGCCATAGCCCGGCATTTGAATTACTTGACGATGGCCAGATCAGCCGGATTCCGAATCACTACTGGTATCAGTTCGCCGATGGCGATATCGAATGGTTCGTCACCGATAGTCGCACCCGGCGCAACTTGTCCGCCGATGATCGACGCATGCTTGATGCTGAACAGGAACATGCCTTGTGCCAATGGCTGATCCATAGCCCCCGCCCGGGTCAAGCTGGTGGTTACCAGCGTGATGTTCTTTCCCGACGCCAAACAGGACGGGAATGACGCCTGGGCCGGCTTTCCCGGGCAACGGCTGCGGTTGCTGGAGACCATTCGTTCGCACCGATTGAAGAATGTCATTTTCGTTTCCGGTGACGTCCACGCCTCCCTGACCAGTCGGCTGACACACAGCGAAGACCCTGACTTCGAAGTCCACACCATCGTGTCGTCGCCTTTGTGCAACACCAAACTGCTGCCCTATGCCAGTCAATCCAGCTTTATCCTCGACCGGCCGCTGGTATGGAACGCTGCTGGCGAATATCGGCAGGAATTGACCGCTAACGTCATCAGCCAGGATAACTTCGCGCACCTGGTCATCAATGCAGAACGCATTCAGGTGAATTACCACGATCGCGATGGCAAGTTGCTGCAATCGACAGGCATTAGTTTGCGCTGATGGTAAAAAATCACAGCCTTCGAGACGCCCCCCTCAAGGCTGCGATCTGATCAATAGCAATACTTTTTCCCGAAACTGCAGAAATCTTCGCGCCTGCCGACATATTCTTATAGCACTTGGCCTTCATCTCTCTTGTCAGTCGGTGTCGCAATGATGCAACCTTGCCGCAGGCAACAGTAAAGAGGGCGTGAGCCCAGCGCGTTCAGCATATTCGAAGCGAGTTTCCCTCCATGAAAAGCCAACCCGATGCCGCCAGCCGTATGGTGGCCGAGGTAGTGACGCAGTTGCCTGTGCCCTCGCGGCTCGGCATGCTGCGTTTCGAACGGCTTAATGAACCCAGCTGGGCGCTATTGTTTCTCGATCCCAATTGCGAACGCCAGTTCGGCTTGCCCGCCGTGGAGCTGTGCGCACTGGTGGGTTCGCCCTACGCCAGCCTGATGGAGCCGGAAGCGCGCTATCAACTTCATGATGCGGTCCAGCAACAGCTGACTCAAAGCACGCATTACCTGATCCGCTACACCCTGCACACTGCCTCCGGCTCCCTGAATCTGCTGGAACTGGGCGAAGCCTACAAACAACACAATCGCCACCTGTTGCGCGGCTACCTGTTGGTCATTGACGGCCTGTTCGAGGATGACCCGCTGCAACCGGCCCTGGATCTGGAAACCCAGAACTCGCGCCTGCAAATCGCCCTGGAGCTCAATCAGCGCGCCCAGCAGGAGCAACTGCTGCATCTGGACCGGGTGCGGGCCCAGCAGGACCTGATCCTGCTGCTTACCCGTCAGCGCTACAGCAGCAACAACTCCTTGCGTGAAGCCGCCGAGCTGATCACCCGCAGCGCCTGCGATATTTACCAAATCGACTGCGCCAGCCTGTGGAGCCTCGAAGGCTCGATGCTGGTGCCGATATCGGCCTATCACCGCACGAATAAGGAATACCTGCTGCCGCAGCCGATCGACGCCAGCGTGTTCCCCGATTACCTCGACGCCCTGCACACAGGTCGCGCCATCGACGCTCATAACGCCATGCGCGACCCGCGCACCCGGGAGATGGCCGAAAGCCTGCGCCCGCGCGACGTCAACGCAATGCTCGACGCCAGTATCCGAGTCGATGGCCAGGTGGTGGGCGTTTTGTGCCTGGAGCAAATCGGTGCGACCCGTGCCTGGCAATCGGATGAAATCGCCTTCGCCGGCGAACTGGCCGACCAGTTTGCCCAGGTCATCAGCAACCACAACCGACGCACCGCTACCAGCGCCCTGCACCTGTTCCAGCGTGCGGTCGAACAAAGTGCCAACGCCTTTCTGCTGGTCAACTGCGACGGCGTGGTGGAGTACGTCAACCCGAGCTTCACCGCCATCACCCAGTACTCCACCGAAGAAGTGCACGGTCAGCGCCTGTCGGAACTGCCCGCCCTGGAGAACCTCAGCGAACTGCTGTTCGACGCGCCTTCGGCACTGGCCAAGAGCAACAGTTGGCAGGGCGAATTCAAGAGCCGCCGGAAAAACCTCGAACCCTACTGGGGCCAGTTGTCGATCTCCAAGGTTTATGGCGACAACCGCGAGTTGACCCACTACATCGGCATCTACGAAGACATCACCCAGACCAAGCTCGCTCAGCAGCGCATCGAGCGCCTGGCCTACACCGACAACCTGACCAATCTCGGCAACCGCCCGGCGTTCATCCGCAACCTCGATGAACGCTTCGCCCGCGACAGCGACGCGCCGATCAGCCTGTTGCTGGTGGACATCGACAACTTCAAGCGGATCAACGACAGCCTCGGCCACCAGACTGGCGACAAATTGCTGATCAGCCTGGCCCGACGCCTGCGCAACAGCCTGATCCCGAGCGGCAGCCTGGCGCGATTCGCCAGTAACGAATTCGCCGTGTTGCTGGACAACAGCGACCTTACGGTGGGTCAGCAGGTGGCCAATCAGTTGCTGGCTACCCTCGACAAACCGATGTTCGTCGACAACCAGTTGATCAGCGTCACCGGCTCCGTGGGCCTGGCCTGCGCGCCGCTGCACGGGCGCGACCCGCAAACCCTGATGCGCAACGCCGGGCTGGCGCTGCACAAGGCCAAGGCCAACGGCAAACATCAGGTGCAGGTGTTCACCGAAGCGCTGAACGCCGAGGCCAGCTACAAGCTGTTCGTCGAAAACAACCTGCGCCGCGCCCTGACCCAGAACGAACTCGACGTGTTCTACCAGCCCAAGCTGTGCCTGCGCAGCGGTCGCTTGCTGGGCATGGAAGCATTGCTGCGCTGGGATCATCCGGAAAAGGGCATGATCCGCCCGGATCAGTTCATCAGCGTCGCCGAAGAAACCGGGCTGATCATTCCGATCGGTAAATGGATCGCGCGCCAGGCCTGCCGCATGAGCAAAGCGCTGACCGCCGCCGGCCTGGGCAACCTGCAAGTGGCGATCAACCTGTCGCCCAAGCAATTCTCCGACCCGGACCTGGTGGCCTCCATCGCCACCATCCTCAAGGAAGAAGCCCTGCCCGCGCATTTGCTGGAGCTGGAGCTGACCGAAGGCCTGCTGCTGGAGGCCACCGAAGACACCCACTTGCAACTCGACCAACTCAAGCGCCTGGGCCTGACCCTGGCCATGGACGACTTCGGCACCGGTTACTCGTCGCTCAGTTACTTGAAAAAATTCCCCATCGACATCATCAAGATCGATCGAAGCTTCATCCACGAAATCCCGGACAACCAGGACGACATGGAAATCACCTCCGCGGTGATCGCCATGGCCCATAACCTGAAGCTCAAGGTCGTGGCTGAAGGCATCGAAACCGCCGATCAGTTGTCGTTCCTGCGCCGTCACCGCTGCGACGTCGGCCAGGGCTACCTGTTCGACCGTCCGATCCCGGGCAATGAGCTGATCGAGAAGCTCAAACGCTACCCGCGTGGCCCAATCGCCTGACAGCGATCCAACTCTCGGGCAAACTGCTTGTCTGTCTAATTATCCTGACTGAGAGGACTGATCATGGTTCTGCGCTCGGAAATTCTGGTGAACAAAAACGTGCTCCCTACTAAAGAACAAGCTCTGCCTGGCCGCGAAACCCCGATGAACCTGCCGGAAAGACATTTCGTCCACGACGCCCCGCTACTGGGTCCGTTCGCCACCGATGTCGATTTTGCGATCTTCGGCCTCGGCTGCTTCTGGGGCGCGGAACGTCGCTTCTGGCAGCGTGAAGGCGTCGTCAGCACCGTAGTGGGTTACGCCGGCGGCTTCACGCCAAACCCTACGTACGAAGAAGTCTGCTCAGGCCTGACCGGCCATAGCGAAGTGGTGCTCGTGGTCTATGAGCCGGCAAAAGTCAGTTACGAAGAATTGCTGAAAATGTTCTGGGAGCTGCACAACCCGACCCAGGGCATGCGTCAGGGCAACGACATCGGCACCCAATATCGCTCGGTGATCTATGCGACCAACCCGACGCAACTGGCCGCAGCCAATCGCAGCAAAGAAGTGTTCCAGGTCGAACTGACCAAGGCTGGCAAAGGCGACATCACCACCGAAATCGAAGAAGCCCCAACGGTCTACTTCGCCGAGGCTTACCACCAGCAGTACCTGGCCAAGAATCCGGAAGGCTACTGCGGGATCGGCGGTACGGGCGTGACCTGCCCGATCTGATCTGACACAAATCACTTGTAGGAGCTGGCTTGCCAGCGATGGCGGCAGTGGGTCCAGCATTGACCTCTAGGCCGCCATCGCCGGCAAGCCGGCTCCTACAGGCCGAGCATTACTCGGCAATCAACCAATCCATCCGCCACCCACCCTGGGTCTGTCCAAGCTTCTCGGACAACCACGGCAGCAACTCACGCAACTCTTCCTCCAGCCCCCACGGCGGATTGGCAATCGCCAGCCCGGAGCCGTTCAGGCTGTTCGGCGTATCCAGCGGATGCACCAGCAACTCCACCCGCAACAACTTCGGCGCACCGGTACCGGCCAGGTCCTGGTAGAAACGACGCAGCGCACGCTGATCCTTCACCGGGTACCAGATCGCCGCCACGGTCTGGCGCATCCGGCCGATCGCTTCCTTGAGCGACGCGGCACAACGCTGCATCTCGTCGAGCTTCTCGAACGGCGGATCGATCAACATCACCGCACGCTTCTCCGGCACCGGCAGCAAGCCCCGCGACACATGCCAGCCTTCGCCCAGGTGCACCTTGACCCGACGATCACCGGCCATGTTGTCCTTGAGCAAAACGCCGTCTTCCGGATGCTTCTCGTTGAGCAACACGCGGTCCTGCGGGCGGGTCAATCGTCGCGCCAACTCTGGCGACCCCGGGTAATAGCGCAACTGGCCATCCGGGTTCATCTCGTGCAGCACCTGCATGTAATCGGCGGTCAGGATCGGCAGATCCGGCTGATCCCACAAACGCGCAATCCCTTCCAGGTACTCGCCGGTACGGTTGGCCTGATCACCCTGAAGGTCATACAGACCGATGCCGGCGTGGGTGTCGAGATAGGCAAACGGCTGCTCCTTGCGCGACATCAGGGCGATGAGGCGGGTCAAGGTCAGGTGTTTGAACACATCGGCGTGATTGCCGGCATGGAAGGCGTGACGATAATTCATGGCTGCTCCTGCGAAGGCCGGGAAGTTTACCTTTTACCGGCCGGCAAGTCAGGGGTTGGCGACTGAGCGGACACTTCGAGCATTCATAGCGGCAACAAGCACGCACCATCACTCGACAAATTCACAAACGCCTCACAACAGGAAGACTCCCGAACCTGCAAACCGGTGTGATAGCGTTCTTTGTCGTAAAAAGCAAAGGACGCACAAATGACCATTCGCTACGCAAAGATTGCAATGACCCTGGCGCTCGCCGCATTCGCCTTCATGACCGTGTTCAACAACATCACCGACTACGGTTCCAACTTCAACTTCGTCCGGCATGTGCTGAGCATGGATACCACCTTCCCTGACAACGCCGCCCGGTATCGCGCAATTGATCTGCCTTGGGTGTGGCATGGGGCTTACTGGCTGATCATCCTTGGCGAAGCCATTACCTGTGGACTTCTTGGCTACGGCGCACTACAGCTCTGGCGCTCGCGGTCAGCCGGTGGGCATGAGTTCAGACGGGCCAGGAAGTGGGCCGTAGCGGGTTTGACGACCGGGTTTTTCGTATGGTTTTTCGGCTTCATGGTTGTAGGAGGTGAGTGGTTTCTGATGTGGCAATCCGACATTTGGAATGGTCAGGACGCAGCCTTCAGGTTCTACATGGCAATACTGGGCGTGCTGATCTTTCTGAATCAGCCCGATACCGATCTTGACTGATCCCCAATAAAAAACGGCCCGCACCAAAAGCTGCGAGCCGTTCTTTTATCAGCGACGGGAAGCGTTCACCCCATCACTCATCACTTGTTCAGACGATAATCATTCTCTGCAGCCGCAAAACGCTGGAACATGCCGGCAGTCGGGGTGCCCATTTTGCTGACGAAGTAGATCGCCAGGCTGGCGAAAATGAAGCCCGGGATGATTTCGTACAGGCCCAGCAGTTCGAAGTGTTTCCAGACGATCACGGTGATCGCGCCGACCAGGATGCCGGCCAGTGCGCCGTTGCGGGTCATGTCTTTCCAGATCACGGAGATCAGTACGACCGGACCGAATGCGGCACCGAAACCGGCCCAGGCGTAGCTCACCAGACCCAGTACACGGTTTTCCGGGTTGGCTGCCAGTGCGATAGCAATCAGGGCAACCAATAGCACCATGGCACGGCCGACCCAGACCAGCTCCAGCTGCGAAGCGGATTTACGCAGGAAGGTCTTGTAGAAGTCTTCGGTCAGGGCGCTCGAGCACACCAGCAACTGGCAGCTCAGGGTGCTCATGACCGCCGCCAGAATGGCCGACAGCAGGACACCGGCGATCCATGGGTTGAACAGGATCTTGGCCAGTTCGATGAACACACGTTCGTGGTTCTCGGAGACCGCGCCAGCCACGTCCGGGTGCGCCGAGAAGTAGGCGATACCGAAGAAGCCCACAGCCACTGTGCCGCCCAGGCACAGGATCATCCAGGTCATGGAGATGCGTCGAGCCTTGGCAATCGATTTCACCGAATCAGCCGCCATGAAACGCGCGAGGATGTGCGGCTGACCGAAGTAGCCCAGACCCCAGCCCATCAGCGAGATGATGCCGATGAAAGTGGTGCCCTTGAGCATGTCGAAGTTGCTTGGATCTTGCGCTTCGATGGCCAGGAAGGTGGTGTCGACACCACCGGTGGCCAGCAGCACGATGACTGGCGTCAGGATCAACGCGAAGATCATCAGGGTGGCTTGTACGGTATCGGTCCAGCTTACGGCCAGGAATCCGCCGATAAAGGTGTAGGCAATCGTAGCCGCAGCACCGGCCCACAACGCCGTCTCGTAGGACATGCCGAAAGTGCTTTCGAACAGGCGGGCACCGGCCACGATGCCGGAAGCGCAGTAGATGGTGAAGAACACCAGAATCACGACCGCAGAGATGATCCGCAGCAAGCCGCTCTTGTCTTCGAAACGGCTGGCGAAGTAGTCCGGCAGGGTCAGTGCATCACCGTTGTGCTCGGTCTGCACGCGCAGACGGCCGGCGACGAACAGCCAGTTCAGGTAGGCGCCGACGATCAGGCCGATGGCGATCCAGCTTTCGGAAAGACCGGACATGTAGATTGCACCGGGCAAGCCCATCAACAACCAGCCGCTCATGTCGGAGGCACCGGCGGACAGTGCAGTCACGACGCTGCCCAGGCTGCGACCGCCCAGAATGTAGTCGGAAAGGTTGTTGGTGGAGCGATAGGCCATCAAGCCGATCAGCACCATTGCTGCGATGTAGATCACGAACGTGATCAGGGTTGGATTGCTTACGCTCATTAAGTTACGCCCTGGCTTTGTTTTTATGTAGCGGCGGCTGGTGAACCGCTCGCAAACGCATACGTTTGACAGACGATCCGGATTCCCGCGCATTTATGACTGATGTTTCCCCAGGAAAGCCATCAGCCGGAGCACCCGGACTTGTCCTGGTTGCACCTTGGGCGCGAATGCTATTCAACAAAGCAAATAAGGTGCAACCAGTTTCTGGAGAATAAGTTGCACCCAGTCGGAAATAAATATCAACCACCGGTTTTTGCTCCTTTTCGGAGCAAGAAACAGAGCCAACCGCGTTAAAAAGCACCAAGCAGATACGGCACATCCGTACCAGAATTTATTTCCTGACGAGCTGCGTAATATTCCGACAAAAAAAGGGTTGCACCCGGTTGCACCTCAACAGTCGCACGGCTAATCTTGCCGCCAGCTGATGCCACGCCGTCGTGGCAAACATGAGGATAAAAACATGGCTACCACCACCCTTGGGGTCAAACTTGACGACCCGACCCGCGAACGCCTCAAGGCCGCCGCGACCTCGATTGATCGCACGCCGCACTGGTTGATCAAGCAGGCAATCTTCAATTACCTGGAAAAACTCGAGGGTGGTGCAACCCTGACCGAGCTGAGCGGTTTGACCAAGGATTCCGACGACACCGTCGATGCGCCTCTGGATCACGCCCACCAGTGCTTCCTCGAATTCGCCGAAAGCATCCTGCCGCAGTCGGTACTGCGCGCCTCGATCACCGCCGCCTACCGCCGCCCTGAGCCGGAAGTCGTGCCGATGCTGATCGAGCAGGCTCGCCTGCCGGCACCTATGGCCGAAGCCACCAACAAACTCGCCGCCTCGATTGCTGAAAAACTGCGCAATCAGAAGAGCGCTGGCGGCCGTGCCGGCATCGTTCAGGGCCTGCTGCAGGAATTCTCCCTGTCGTCCCAGGAAGGCGTGGCGCTGATGTGCCTGGCCGAAGCGCTGCTGCGCATCCCGGACAAAGGCACCCGTGACGCCCTGATCCGCGACAAGATCAGCACCGGCAACTGGCAGCCGCACCTGGGCAACAGCCCGTCGCTGTTCGTCAACGCCGCCACCTGGGGCCTGCTGCTGACCGGCAAGCTGGTGTCAACCCACAACGAAGCCGGCCTGACTTCGTCCCTGAGCCGCATCATCGGCAAGAGCGGCGAGCCGATGATCCGCAAGGGCGTCGACATGGCCATGCGCCTGATGGGCGAGCAGTTCGTGACCGGCGAAACCATCGCCGAAGCCCTGGCCAACGCCAGCAAGTTCGAAGCCAAGGGCTTCCGCTATTCCTACGACATGCTGGGTGAAGCCGCACTCACCGAGCACGACGCCCAGAAGTACCTGGCCTCGTACGAACAAGCCATCCACTCGATCGGCAAAGCCTCCCACGGTCGCGGGATTTATGAAGGCCCGGGCATTTCCATCAAGCTGTCGGCACTGCACCCGCGTTACAGCCGTGCCCAGTACGAGCGCGTGATGGATGAGCTGTACCCACGCCTGCTGTCGCTGACGCTGCTGGCCAAGCAATACGACATCGGCCTGAACATCGACGCCGAAGAAGCCGACCGCCTCGAACTGTCGCTGGATCTGCTCGAGCGCCTGTGCTTCGAGCCGCAACTGACCGGCTGGAACGGCATCGGTTTCGTGATCCAGGCTTATCAGAAGCGTTGCCCGTACGTGATCGACTACGTGATCGACCTGGCTCGTCGCAGCCGTCATCGCCTGATGATCCGCCTGGTGAAAGGCGCGTACTGGGACAGCGAAATCAAGCGCGCCCAGGTCGAAGGCCTGGAGGGCTACCCGGTCTATACCCGCAAGGTGTACACCGACGTGTCCTACATCGCTTGCGCACGCAAATTGCTGTCGGTGCCGGAAGTCATCTACCCGCAGTTCGCCACGCACAACGCCCACACCCTGTCGGCCATTTATCACATCGCGGGTCAGAACTATTACCCGGGCCAGTACGAGTTCCAGTGCCTGCACGGCATGGGTGAACCGCTGTACGAACAGGTTGTAGGCAAAGTCTCCGAAGGCAAGCTGAACCGTCCGTGCCGCGTGTACGCGCCGGTCGGCACCCACGAAACCCTGCTGGCTTACCTGGTGCGTCGCCTGCTGGAAAACGGCGCGAACACCTCGTTCGTGAACCGTATCGCCGACCAGTCGATTTCGATTCAGGAACTGGTAGCCGACCCAGTGGCGAGCATCGAGCAGATGGCGACCGTGGAAGGTGGTTTCGGCCTGCCGCACCCGCGCATTCCGTTGCCGCGTGACCTGTATGGCTCCGAACGCGCCAACTCCAGCGGCATCGACATGGCCAACGAACATCGTTTGGCGTCGCTGTCCTGCGCGCTTCTCGCTACCGCACACAACCACTGGAAAGCCGCACCAATACTCGGCTGCGCATCCAGCAACGAAGCCCCGGCGCAGGTTTTGAACCCGTCCGATCTGCGTGACGTGGTCGGCCATGTACAGGAAGCCACCGTCGAAGACGTCGACAACGCGATCCAGTGCGCCCTCAACGCCGCGCCGATCTGGCAGGCCACACCGCCCGCCGAACGCGCCGCGATCCTGGAACGTGCCGCCGACCTGATGGAAGCCGAGATCCAACCGCTGATGGGCCTGCTGGCCCGCGAAGCCGGTAAGACCTTCGCCAACGCCATCGCTGAAGTGCGTGAAGCCGTGGATTTCCTGCGTTACTACGCCGTGCAGGCACGCAACGACTTCACCAACGATGCTCACCGTCCGCTGGGTCCAGTCGTGTGCATCAGCCCGTGGAACTTCCCGCTGGCGATCTTCAGTGGTCAGGTGGCTGCTGCCCTGGCCGCCGGTAACCCGGTATTGGCCAAGCCTGCGGAACAGACGCCGCTGGTCGCCGCTCAAGCCGTGCGCCTGCTGCTCGAAGCCGGCATTCCCGAGGGCGTACTGCAACTGCTGCCGGGTCGCGGCGAAACCGTGGGTGCCGGCCTGGTCGGCGACGATCGCGTCAAAGGCGTGATGTTCACCGGTTCCACCGAAGTCGCGCGTTTGCTGCAACGCAACATCGCCGGCCGCCTGGACAGCCAGGGTCGCCCGATCCCGCTGATCGCCGAAACCGGTGGCCAGAACGCGATGATCGTCGACTCTTCGGCACTGACCGAACAAGTGGTGATCGACGTGGTTTCGTCGGCGTTCGACAGCGCCGGCCAACGTTGCTCGGCCCTGCGCGTCCTGTGCCTGCAGGAAGATTCCGCCGATCGCGTCATCGAAATGCTCAAGGGCGCGATGGCCGAAAGCCGTCTCGGCAACCCTGAGCGCCTGTCCGTGGACATCGGCCCGGTCATCGACGCCGAAGCCAAGGCTGGCATCGAGAAGCACATCCAGGCCATGCGCGACAAAGGTCGCAGCGTGTACCAGGTGGCCATCGCCGATGCCGAAGAAGTCAAACGCGGCACCTTCGTGATGCCGACCCTGATCGAACTGGAAAGCTTCGACGAACTGCAGCGGGAGATCTTCGGCCCGGTGCTGCACGTGGTTCGCTACAAGCGCAAGGACATCGATCAACTGATCGGCCAGATCAACGCTTCCGGCTACGGCCTGACCCTGGGCGTGCACACCCGCATCGACGAGACCATCGCCAAGGTGATCGACACCGTCAATGCCGGTAACGTCTACGTCAACCGCAACATCGTCGGTGCCGTGGTCGGCGTGCAGCCATTCGGCGGCGAAGGCCTGTCGGGTACTGGCCCGAAAGCCGGCGGCCCGCTGTACCTGTACCGCCTGTTGTCGACCCGCCCTGCGGATGCGATCGAACAATCCTTCGCTCGCGGCGATGCTGCCGCAGCACCGGACGTTCGTCTGCGCGACGCCATGAGCAAGCCACTGACCGCCCTGAAAGCCTGGGCCGACAGCAACAAGTTCGCCGACCTGAGCACCCTGTGCGTGCAGTTCGCCGCGCAATCGCAAAGCGGCATCACCCGCGTCCTGGCCGGCCCGACCGGCGAGCGCAACAGCTACGCGATCCTGCCACGGGAACACGTGCTGTGCCTGGCGGAAGTCGAAGGCGATCTGCTGACTCAACTGGCGGCGGTACTGGCTGTCGGCGGTTCGGCGGTCTGGCCGGAGGGTGAACTGACCAAGGCGCTGTTCGCACGCCTGCCGAAGGAGATTCAGGCGCGCATCAAGCTGGTTTCCGACTGGAACAAGGACGAAGTGGTGTTTGACGCGGTTGTGCATCACGGCCACTCCGACCAGTTGCGAGCGGTTTGCCAGCAGGTTGCCAAGCGTGCCGGTGCGATTGTCGGGGTTCAGGGCCTGTCGCAGGGCGAGACCAACATTGCGTTGGAGCGTTTGGTGATCGAGCGGGCGTTGAGCGTCAACACCGCTGCGGCGGGTGGTAATGCGAGCTTGATGACGATCGGCTAAGCCCGATAAGCCGGGCACCTGCAACAGGTGCCCGGTTCAGCAAAAATCCCTGTGGGAGCGAGCTTGCTCGCGATAGCGATCCATCAGTCACCTTCTATGTTGACTGATCTGCCGCCATCGCGAGCAAGCTCGCTCCCACAGTGGTTTGTGGCGCTTGCAAAGTCGCCGCCCTGCCCCACCATCACGCTCATCAATCATGCTATTCAGCATAAATTCACCAGACTAGACTCGGCCCATCCCAATAAAAGGTAGGCCGCCATGTCCGAGACGCTGCTCAGTTCCCGCAATCTGGCTTTCGAGCTGTATGAAGTCCTCGATGCCGAGGGCCTGACTCAGCGTGAACGTTTCGCCGAGCACAATCGCGAAACCTTCGATGCGGCCATAGGCACCGCCCGCAGCATCGCCGAGAAGTTCTTCGCCCCGCACAACCGCAAGGGCGACGAGAACGAGCCGCGCTACGAGAACGGTCAGGCGATTCTGATTCCGGAAGTGAAACCGGCGGTGGATGCTTTCCTCGAAGCCGGCTTCCTCAACGCCGCGCGCAGTTTCGACGCCGGCGGCATGCAACTTCCTACACTGCTGTCCCAGGCCTGCTTTTCACACTTCCAGTCGGCCAACGCGGCGACGACTTCCTATCCGTTCCTGACCATGGGCGCGGCCAACCTGATCGAAAGCTTCGGTACCGAGGAGCAGAAGCGCCGCTTCCTGCAACCGATGATCGACGGCCGCTTCTTCGGCACCATGGCCCTGACCGAACCCCATGCCGGTTCGTCGCTGTCGGATATTCGTACCCGCGCCGAGCCAGCGTCCGACGGCACTTATCGCCTCAAGGGCAACAAGATCTTCATCTCCGGAGGCGATCATCCGCTGTCGGAAAACATCGTGCACATGGTGCTGGCCAAGCTGCCGGACGCACCGGCCGGTGTGAAAGGCATTTCGCTGTTCATCGTGCCCAAGTTCCTGGTCAACGACGACGGCAGCCTCGGCCAGCGCAACGACGTGTTGCTGGCCGGACTGTTCCACAAGATGGGCTGGCGCGGCACCACCTCCACCGCGCTGAATTTCGGCGATAACGGCGAGTGTGTCGGCTATCTGGTGGGCAAGCCGCACCAGGGCTTGAGCTACATGTTCCAGATGATGAACGAGGCGCGGATTGGCGTCGGCATGGGCGCGGTAATGCTCGGCTACGCCGGCTACCTGTATTCGCTGGAATACGCCCGTGAGCGTCCGCAAGGCCGCGTGCCGGACAGCAAGGACCCGAACACTGCGCCGGTGGCGATCATTCAGCACGCCGACGTCAAACGCATGCTGCTGACACAAAAGGCCTACGTTGAAGGCTCGTTCGACCTTGGCCTGTACGCGGCGCGGCTGTTCGATGACACCACGACGCTGGAGATCGAAGCCGAGCGCAAGCAGGCCCATGAACTGCTGGACCTGCTGACGCCGATCGTTAAATCCTGGCCATCGGAGTTCTGCCTGAAGGCCAACGAACTGGCGATCCAGATTCTCGGCGGCCACGGTTACACCCGCGAATACCCGGTGGAGCAGTATTACCGCGACAATCGCCTCAACCCGATCCACGAAGGCACCCACGGCATTCAGTCGCTGGACCTTTTGGGCCGCAAACTGGCGCAGAACGGTGGCGCGGGGCTCAAGCAACTGATCCGCCTGATCGCCGACACCGCCGAACGAGCCCAGGCGTTCGAGTCGTTGACGCCGCTACGCGAGCCGCTGGAGAAACTGGTGGCGCGCCTACAAGCCGTGACCATCGGCCTGCTGACCGACCTGGCCCAGGGCAAGGTTAACAGCAGCCTGGCGAACTCGGCGCTGTACCTGAAGGTGTTCGGGCACACCGTCATTGGCTGGCGCTGGCTGGAACAGGCCATTCGTGCCGAGGAAGGTCTGGCCAAGGGCAATGCAGCGGATGTGAGCTTCTATAAAGGCAAGTTGCAGGCGGCCCGCTACTTCCTGACATGGGAAGTGCCAGGGTGCCACCATGAGCTGGCGATTCTTGAGGCACGGGATGATGTTTGCCTGGGGATGCAGGATGAGTGGTTTTGATCCCGGCCTTGTGTAGCCTTTGAAATCCAATCGCTGGCAAGCCAGCTCCCACAGGAGTCTCTGTTGTTCACTAATCCAGTGTTCAACACCAAACCCTGTGGGAGCGGGCTTGCCCGCGATAGCGTCAGCACAGACAGCACATCAACTCAGCTTGAACCCACCCACCTGCCGCGCCAGATCATCCGCCAACCGCTGCAACGTCTGGCAATCTTCACGACAAGCCCTGACCTCCCCCGCTGTCGCCCGCGCCAGATCGGAAATGCCCTGCACGTTGCGATTGATTTCCTCGGTGACTGCCGACTGCTCCTCCGTCGCCGTCGCCACCTGATGGTTCATATCGCTGATGCGCTCCACTTGCCCGGTAATCGCGGTCAACGAGGTGCCGGCACGCTGGCTCGATTCGACACCCGTGCCGGTCGCAGCTTGCCCGGAATGCATCGACGACACCGCGTTCTCCGCGCCTTGCTTGAGGCTACCGATCATCTGCTGGATTTCATCGGTGGACGATTGCGTACGCCGCGCCAAGGTGCGCACTTCATCGGCCACCACGGCGAATCCACGCCCCATGTCGCCAGCGCGCGCCGCTTCGATAGCGGCGTTGAGCGCCAGCAGGTTGGTCTGCTCGGAAATCCCGCGAATCACCGCCAGCACCTGATCGATGGATGCCACTTGATGAGCCAGCTCGGCCACCGCCGTGGCCGCGAGGCCGATTTCCCGGGACATGCTTTCAATATGGCGGATAGAACCACCCACCACCTCCCGCGCCTGCATCGCTTCGTCACGGGCGGTTTGTGACGCGAACGCCGCGTTGCCGGCATTCTGCGCGATGTCTTGCACGGTCAGGCCCATTTCGTGAACAGCGGTGGCGACCATGTCGGTCATTTCCTGCTGACGACCAGAGCGTTCGGCGGTGTTGTCCACCACCCGCGCCACCTGGCCGACAGCGGTGCGCAGGCGCTTGCTGGTGGTCAGCACTTCACCGATCATGTCGCGCTGGCTATCCAGGAATCGATTGAAGCCACGCGCCAGATCACCCAGCTCATCGGCGCGGCTGGCATCCAGGCGATGGGTTAAATCTCCACCACCGCTACCGATGGCCACCAGCGCCGCTGTTACCTGGCGAATCGGCCGCACCAGCCCACGGGCCAACAACACCACCAGCAACAGGCACACAATCGCCACTGCCAGACCGATGCCGCTGCTCATCCACATGGCACGGCGGGCTTCGGCGTAGATCTGCGATTGCGGCACTTCGGCCACCAGGGTCCAGCCGAGATCGCGCAGCGGCAAGCTCAAGGCGAGGAAGTCTTCGCCGTCGCGCTGGAAGCCGCTGCTGGTGGCGGCTTTTTGACTCATCAGGGCTTGCGCCGCTGTAGCGCCGATCTGCTCGGTCAAGGTGCGTTTGCCGCTGAATTGCGCCTCGGGATGGACCTGGATCAAACCGTCGGAACGCACGAGATAGACCTTGCCGCGCTCCCCGAAACTGAAGTTGTGAATCAGCTCCGACAGCTCTTTCATGCTCAGGCCAAGCCCGGCAACGCCCACGACTTTGCCGGCCTGCTCGACCTTGAGGTCGATGAACAGCGCCAATTCTCCGGTGGCCGTGTCGTTGTCGATGTTGAGGGTGCGCGGCTGATTGCTGTCGAGGAACGCGTAGAACCAGGCATCTTTGGAATTGGATCGACTGAGGGTGCGGTCCAGGCCCTTTTCGGTGATGTAGTGATTGGACGCGGTGCCGACAATCAGCGCGGTAAAGGCTTTGTGTTCGGCGCGGATGCCTTCCAGATAGGTGGCAAAGGTGTTGGTCCGGGCACTGTCTTCACCCCCGGCCAACCAGTCGCGCACCATGCTGTTGCTGGCGATGTCCTTGGCGGCAGTGAGGGGCTGGACGAGGATCCGCTCGATGTCGTTGCGCATCGCTTCGATGCTCGACGGCAAGGCTTGCTCGACCAGATAGCTCTGGGCGAGACGGTTGACCACGAGGGTATAAATGCCAACCACGATCAGGATACTGACCAGAAGGGCGGTGCCCATGCTCAGGATCAACTGCCATTGAATACTGCGTCGCCAGAACTGCATGGAGCACCCCCAAAGAATAAGAGGCTGAAACACTGCAACAGCCGTGCCGATTGTATACAAACCAACCGACAATCTATTCTTTGGTTGTGCGCAAAGCCGATCAGGCCTGATTGATCGTCTTGGAGATCACTTCAACCGTGGCGCTGACTTGCTCTTGGTAACGGTCGAGTTCGAGCTTGTGCTGTTTCTGCATTTCAATCTGCTGGGAGCACAGATTCATCGCCGCCAGCACCAGCAGTCGGTCACCGATCAGCGTCGGGTACTTCCTCTTGGTTTCGGCCAGGGCTGCCTTCAACATCATCGCGGCGTCCAACAGGGTTTGTTCTTCCCCGGCCGGTGCCTTGATCGAATAGTCCTCCCCCAGGATCGAGACGACTTTTACCCCTGCGGCGTTGTAACTCATGCGCTGACAGGGCCTGCGCTGACGCGCTCAACCAGGGCCTGGATGCGAGCCGCCGTAGCGCCTTGTTTCTCTTCCTGCTCCATCAGGCTCAGTTGCAGGCTTTCGTTTTCATCCTTGGCCTGGGCCAGTTCTGCAGTCAGGGTCTGGTTGGTGCCGAGCAACGTCTGGTTCTGCTGCACCAGGTCGCTGACCAGTTGTTCCAATTGGCTTAGGGATGCTTCCAACATTTTGATATTCCGGGCTTTTTCAAAGGGCGCGTACGATAAAGAAAAGTCACCGTGGATGCCAGGGTTATACAGGCGCAAAGCCTTGATTTTGCTGACGGGCGACCTTCCTCGCGAGTTTTAAAGACTGTGATAAGCCAATCTGGTTCCTGCAATTCGTCGCCAAGTCCTTTGCTCTGTAACAGAGTGGTGCCGAAAAGATCGCAGCCTGCGGCAGCTCCTACACGCAGATCTCCCATTTCCCTAATGTAGGAGCTGCCGCAGGCTGCGATCTTTTGATCTGCAAAAGCTTTTTGACAGCATCACATTTCAACAGGTTAGAATCGCTGGCACGCAGACTGCATGGTCAGTTTGTGCCCGCCTTTCAGCTTTCTGGAGTACTGCCTTTGAATGCGACGACCATCAACAGCCTGTTCTTGATCGGCGCGTTGCTGGTAGGTGCGAGCATTCTGGTGAGTTCCCTTTCGTCACGCCTCGGCATCCCGATTCTGGTGATCATCCTGGCCGTCGGCATGGCGGCCGGCGTCGATGGCGGCGGCATTATCTTCGACAACTACCCCACGGCTTACCTGGTCGGCAACCTCGCACTGGCAGTGATCCTGCTCGACGGCGGCTTGCGCACCCGGGTCTCGAGTTTCCGCGTGGCGTTATGGCCGGCGCTCTCATTGGCCACGGTCGGGGTGCTGATTACCACCGGCCTGACCGGCATGGCGGCCGCCTGGCTGTTCGACCTGAACCTGATCCAGGGCTTGCTGATCGGCGCCATCGTCGGCTCCACCGACGCCGCGGCGGTGTTCTCGCTGTTGGGTGGCAAAGGCCTGAACGAACGGGTAACCGCCAGCCTTGAAATCGAATCCGGCAGCAACGACCCGATGGCGGTGTTCCTCACCGTCACCCTGATCGACATGCTCGCCAGCGGCCAGACCGGCCTGCACTGGAGCCTGCTGACCCACCTGGTGCGCGAGTTCGGCATCGGTGGCGTCATTGGCCTGGGCGGTGGCTGGCTCATGCTGCAACTGGTCAACCGCATCAACCTGGCCACCGGCCTGTATCCGATTCTGGTCATTGCCGGCGGCCTGGTGGTGTTTGCCCTGACCAACGCCCTGCACGGCAGCGGCTTCCTTGCCGTGTACCTGTGTGGATTGATGATCGGCAACCGCCCGGTGCGCAGCCGTCACGGCATTTTGCACATGCTCGACGGCATGGCCTGGCTGGCGCAGATCGGCATGTTCCTGGTGCTCGGGCTGTTGGTCACACCCCACGACCTGCTGCCAATCGCCTTGCCGGCACTGGCACTGGCGCTGTGGATGATTCTGTTTGCCCGGCCACTGTCGGTGGTAGTCGGCCTGCTGCCGTTCAAGGCATTCCATGGTCGTGAGAAAGCGTTCATTTCCTGGGTCGGTCTGCGCGGCGCGGTCCCGATCATTCTCGCGGTGTTCCCGCTGATGGCCGGCCTGCCCAACGCCCAGCTGTACTTCAACCTCGCCTTCTTTATCGTGCTGGTGTCGCTGCTGGTTCAGGGCACGAGCCTGCCGTGGGTCGCCAAGCTGCTCAAGGTGACGGTGCCTCCGGAGCCTGCACCCATCTCGCGCTCGGCCCTGGAAGTGCATGTCACCAGCGAGTGGGAGCTGTTCGTTTATCGCCTCGGCGCGGAAAAATGGTGCATCGGTTCGCCCCTGCGTGAGCTGAAAATGCCCGAAGGCACCCGTATCGCTGCCCTGTTTCGTGGTCAACAATTGCTCCATCCGTCGGGTAGTACGGTGCTGGAAGTCGATGATCTGCTGTGTGTTATCGGCCATGAACACAACCTGCCGGCCCTCGGAAAACTCTTCAGCCAGGCGCCACAACGGGGCCTCGATCTGCGCTTCTTCGGCGACTTCGTACTCGAAGGAGACGCCCAGTTGGCCGCGGTTGCGGCCCTGTATGGGCTGAAGTTCGAAGGCATCGATCCGGACATGTCCCTGGGCCGCTTCATTGCCCAGAAAGTCGGCGGCGCGCCGGTGGTGGGTGACCAGGTGGAGTGGAACAACACCATCTGGACCGTGGCGGTCATGGACGGGAACAAGATCGGCAAAGTGGGCGTCAGATTCCCCGAAGGAAGTCGCCCGGGTCCCGGACTCTTCCTCTAAACTGCTTCCACTCTCACTTGCTTGACCGGTCTTTATGCCTAACCTGCGCTCCCTTTTTGCCATTGCCCTTCTGGGCTTGAGTCTCTCTGTCGGCCCCCTTGGTTTTTCACAAGCGGTACAAGCGGCCGAACCGCCCTCCAGCGAAGCCGTGCAAGCGAGCCTGGACAAGATTGCCGACCGCAAACTGCCGGAAGCCGATCAGAAGGCTTTGCAATCCGTCCTGCAAGGCACGCTGAACCAGCTCAACAACAAGCGTGATTACGAGCAGAAGCTGGCCGAGCTCAAGCAAACATTGAGCTCGGCACCCAAGCAGACGGTGGAAAACCAGCGTGAACTGACCCGCCTCAAGGCCAGCACCGTGGTGCCGGTGGCGCAGCGCTTCGCCAAGGAAACGATCCAGCAGCTGGAGCAAATGCTCACAGAGCGTTCCACCCAGCAAAGCGACCTGCAAAAAGCCCTGGGCGATGCCAACAGCCTGATCATCACTGCCCAGACCCGCCCCGAGCGCGCCCAGGCGGAGATATCCAGCAGCCAGACGCGCATCCAGCAGATCAACAATATCCTCAAGAACGGCAAGGACGCCGGCAAGACCCTGAGCGCCGAGCAGCGTGACCAGCTCAATGCCGAACTGGCGGCACTGAACGCCCTGATCCCGCTGCGCCGCCAGGAACTGGCCGGCAATACCCAATTGCAAGATCTCGGCAACAGCCAGCATGACCTGTTGTCGGAGCGATCCGACCGCCTGGACAAGGAAATCCAGGAGCTGCAAACCCTGATCAACCAGAAGCGCCTGGCGTTGTCCCAGGAAACAGTCACCCAGCAATCCATCGAAGCGCAGAAAGCCGGCGGCAGCAGCCTGCTGGCCACCGAAAGCGCGGCCAACCTGAAGCTCTCGGACTACCTGCTCAAAAGCACCGACCGCCTCAACGAAGTCACCCAGCAGAACCTGCAGACCAAGCAACAGCTGGACAGCCTGACCCAGAGCGATGCGGCGCTGGACGAGCAAATCAACGTGCTCAAAGGCAGCCTGTTGCTCTCGAAGATTCTCTACAAACAGAAACAGGCGTTGCCGCGCCTTCGGCTCGACCGCAACCTGGCCGACCAGATCGCTGACATTCGCCTGTATCAGTTCGAAGTCAGCCAGCAACGGGAACTGCTGAGCAACCCGACCACCTACGTTGAAAACCTGCTGTCGACCCAGCCCCCCGAGCAAGTCACGCCGCAGTTGCGCAAAAGCCTGATGGAACTGGCCACCACCCGCGCCGACCTGCTGGAGCGGCTCAATCGCGAACTGAGCGCAGTGCTCAATGAATCCATCACCCTGCAACTGAACCAGAAGCAACTGCTCAGCACCGCGCAAAGCCTGCGGGCGACGCTCGATGAACAGATGTTCTGGATTCCCAGCAACAAGCCGCTGGACCTGGAGTGGATTCACAGCGTGCCGGATCGCCTGCAACGGCAACTCGATTCGCTGCCGGTACTGTCAAGCCTGAGCGAACTGACCGACGGCTTGACCCAACGCCCGCTGCTGTTCCTGCCATTGGCCCTGCTGATCGGTGCGCTGCTGTGGCGGCGCAAGAGTCTGTACGCTCGACTGAACAAGGTTCACCAGGACATCGGTCACTTCAAACGCGATAGCCAGTGGCACACCCCGCAGGCGATTCTGATCAACATCCTGCTGGCGATGCCGGTTTCCCTGGGCCTCGCCTTGTGCGGTCTGGCTCTGCAAATCGACGCCCGTGGACAGAACGCCAATATGGGCGCGGCGCTGCTGCAAATGGCCGGAGCCTGGCTGGTGTTCTACACCGCCTACCGGATCCTCGCACCGGGTGGCGTGGCAGAACTGCATTTCCGCTGGGAAAAGCCCCAGGTAGAGTTCCTGCGCAGATGGATCCGCCGCCTCGGCATCGTGGTGATGGCGCTGGTGACCGTAGTGGCCGTTGCCGAACTGCAACCGGCGGCGCTGGCCGATGACGTGATAGGCATGCCGGTGGTGCTCACCTGCTACGCCTTGATGACCTTGCTGCTCAGCCGCTTGCTCATCAGCAGCCCGACCCACGAGAACGCCTCGCTGTTCCGCAAACTGGTGGGGATCCTGTTCACCGCCCTGCCTGTCGCGCTGTTCGTGGCGGTGTGCTTCGGCTACTACTACACCGCACTTAAGCTCAGCGACCGCTTGATCAATACCCTGTACCTGCTGATGTTCTGGCTGGTGATCGAAGCCACCTTCGTGCGCGGCCTCAGCGTGGCGGCCCGGCGTCTGGCCTACCAGCGCGCCCTGGCCAAGCGCCTGGCCGCCAAAGAGGCCGGCGACGGCGAAGCGGTGATCGAAGAGCCGACCCTGGACATCGAGAAGGTCAACGAACAGTCCCTGCGCCTGATCCGCCTGGCGCTGCTTGGCGGCTTCATGGCGGCGCTGTATTGGGTCTGGGCCGACCTGATCACCGTGTTCTCGTACCTGGACAACATCACCCTCTACGAATACACCAGCGGTACCGGCGCCAACATGAGCATGGTGCCGATCAGCATCGGCGACATGCTCGGTGCGCTGATCATCATCGGCATCACCTTCGCCCTGGCGCGTAACTTGCCCGGCCTGCTGGAAGTCTTCGTGCTGTCCAAGCTCAACCTGGCCCAGGGCAGCGCCTACGCGACCACCACGTTGCTCTCGTACGTGATCGCCGGCGTCGGCTTCGTCTCGACTTTGTCGACCCTGGGCGTGAGCTGGGACAAGTTGCAATGGCTGGTGGCGGCGCTGTCGGTCGGCCTCGGTTTCGGCATGCAGGAAATCTTCGCCAACTTCATTTCCGGCATCATGATCCTGTTCGAACGTCCGGTGAGGATCGGTGACACCATCACCATCGGCAACCTGTCGGGTACGGTGAGCAAGATCCGCATCCGCGCCACGACCATCACCGACTTCGACCGCAAGGACATCATCGTCCCGAACAAGACGTTCATTACCGGGCAACTGATCAACTGGTCGCTGACCGACACCATCACCCGGGTGACCCTCAAGCTCGGTGTCGACTACGGCTCGGACCTGGACCTGGTGAAAGAGTTGCTGCTCAAGGCTGCACGGGATAACCCGCGCGTCCTGAAAGACCCGGAGCCGCATGTGTACTTCCTGAATTTCGGCGAAAGCACCCTCGACCACGAGTTGCGCATGCACGTGCGTGACCTCGGCGACCGCAACCCGGTGCTCGACGAGGTCAACCGCTTCATCAACCGCGAGTTCAAGAAGCAGCACATCAACATCTCGTTCCGGCAGATGGAGGTTTACCTCAAGAATCTGCACGGTCAGGAATACAAGATGGTGCCGATCGAGCCGGAAACGAAAACCATCGTGCCGATCGTCGATGGCAAGCCGGCGCAAGAACCGCCCGCCGCCAAACTCGACTAACCGGCCTTTCCCCAGCAGAATGCTCGGACATTCTGCTGGAGCCGGCCCTTGAAAGCCCTCGACGAACTCACCTTCGATAATCGCTTCGACCGCCTGGGCGAAGCGTTTTCCGCCCATGTGCTGCCCGAGCCCATCGACAATCCGCGCCTGGTCGTGGCCAGCCCCGCCGCCATGGCCCTGCTGGACCTCGACCCGGCCGAGGCCGAAACCCCGGAGTTCGCCGAACTGTTCAGCGGCCACAAGCTCTGGGCCGACGCGATTCCGAGGGCGATGGTCTATTCCGGACATCAGTTCGGCTCCTACAACCCGCAACTGGGCGACGGACGCGGCCTGTTGCTCGGCGAGGTGTACAACGAGGCCGGCGAACACTGGGACCTGCACCTCAAGGGCGCCGGCCAGACGCCGTTTTCACGCATGGGCGATGGCCGGGCGGTACTGCGCTCCTCGATCCGCGAGTTCCTCGCTTCCGAAGCCCTGAACGCCCTGAAAATCCCGACCACCCGCGCCCTGTGCGTGATCGGCTCCGACACCCCGGTGTGGCGCGAAAAGCAGGAGCGCGCAGCCATGGTCCTGCGCCTGGCGCCAAGCCATGTGCGCTTCGGCCACTTCGAATACTTCTACTACACCAAACGCCCCGAGCAGCAGAAAGTGCTGGGTGATCACGTACTGGCCATGCACTTCCCGCAGTGCCTGGAACAACCGGAGCCGTACCTGGCGATGTTCCGCGAAGTGGTCGAACGCAACGCCGAACTGATCGCCAAATGGCAGGCCTATGGCTTCTGCCACGGGGTGATGAACACCGACAACATGTCGATCCTGGGCATCACCTTCGACTTCGGCCCGTTCGCCTTCCTCGACGACTTCGACGCCAACTTCATCTGCAACCACTCCGACGACCAGGGCCGTTACTCCTTCAGCAACCAGGTGCCGATTGGCCAGTGGAACCTCAGCGCGTTGGCGCAGGCCCTGACGCCGTTCATCAGCGTCGAAGCCCTGCGCGAAACCCTCGGCCTCTACCTACCGCTGTTCCAGGCCCATTACCTGGACCTGATGCGCCGTCGCCTCGGTCTTACAACGGCCGAAGAAGATGACCAGAAACTGCTGGAGAACCTGCTGCAACTGATGCAGAACAGCGGCGTCGACTACAGCCTGTTTTTCCGTCGCCTGGGGGATGAGGCACCGGAGCTGGCCATCACCCGCTTGCGTGATGACTTCGTCGACCTCAAGGGCTTTGATGCCTGGGGCGAACTCTACGTCGCCCGGGTCGCCCGTGAAGGCACGCTTGATCAAGAGCAGCGCCGCCAGCGGATGCACGCGGTCAACCCGCTGTACATCCTGCGCAACTACCTGGCGCAAAAGGCCATCGATGCGGCAGAGAGCGGCGACTATTCAGAAGTTCGACGACTGCACGCAGTGCTGAGCAATCCGTTCGAGGAACAACCGGGGATGGAAAGCTACGCCGAGAGGCCGCCGGAATGGGGTAAGCATCTGGAGATCAGTTGTTCGTCGTGAGGCGCTACACAATTGAAAATCTGGAGACCTGTCTCCAGATAAGGATCATTCGCTTTCGACTGGACGACTTGTCATGACCGACCCACTCCTCATCCCCAGCCCCCATTGCAACGGCCTCAACCGCATCCCCGCCGAGCGCCTCAACGACCACCCGAAGTGCGGACGCTGCAAGGCCGACGTCCTGCTGAACAAGCCGTTTGAATTGAAACAAGGCGACTACGCCAGCCAGATCAAGGGCGATCTGCCGCTGCTGGTGGACGTGTGGGCCGACTGGTGCGGGCCGTGCAAGTCGTTTGCACCGGTGTTCGAGCAGGCGGCCGGGCAACTGGAGGGCAAGTGCCGGTTGGCCAAGCTGGACAGCGAGGCGAACCAGCAGTTGTCGGCGCAGTTGGGGATTCGCTCGATCCCGAGCCTGATCCTGTTCAAGAACGGCCGGGAGATCGCCCGCCAGAGCGGGGCTTTCCCGTTGCCGCAACTGATGGGCTGGTTGCGCAGTCAGGGCATCTGAAATTGCTCAGGTTCCAATGTGGGAGCGAGCTTGCTCGCGATGACGGTGTTTCAGTCGAAGATGATGTTGACTGTCAGTCCGCTATCGCGAGCAAGCTCGCTCCCACAGTGTTTTGTTTCGCCTGAAAGATCAGGCGTTTTCCAGCAGGTTATGCAATTCGACAAACTGCTGGGTCAGCTTGTGCCGCGGGTCGAGATGGATCAGCGGCGTGTTGGCCTGGTGGGATTCGCGCATGCGTACCGAGCTGGCCAGGTACACCGGCAGCACCGGCAGGCCTTCGGCGATCAGTTCGTCGAGGATTTGCTGGGGCAGGCTGGCGCGGGCCTGGAACTGGTTGACGACGATGCCTTCGACTTCCAGGCCTTCGTTATGGTCGTCCTTCAACTCTTCGATTTCCGCCATCAGGCCGTACAGTGCCTGGCGTGAAAAACTGTCGCAATCGAAGGGAATCAACACACGATCGGCGGCAATCAATGCAGAAACCGCATAAAAATTCAGCGCTGGCGGGGTATCGAGGTAAATCCGGTCGTAGTCTTCGCTCAGTTCCTCAAGCAACTTACGCAGCTTGTTGATCTTGTGCTTGGCTTCAAGCTTTGGCTGCAAGTCCGCCAGTTCGGCGGTGGCGGTAATAACGTGGAGGTTATCGAAGGGGGTTTCGTAGATGTCGACCTGATTCTTTTTGGAGAACGGCCCGGAAGACAGCGTCTGCTTGAAGAAATCGGCGATGCCCATCGGGATGTCGCTACCGGTGAGCCCCGTCAGGTACTGAGTGGAGTTGGCCTGGGCATCGAGATCCACCAATAAGGTGCGAAAACCCTCGCTGGCACTGACCGCCGCCAGATTGCAGGCAATGCTGGATTTGCCAACGCCACCTTTCTGATTGAACACCACGCGCCGCATGTCAAAACCTCCGTGTATCAAAGAATGACCGAGTGTAGTGGTGCACGGCGTTGCTTCGCTACCTTGTCGGCACAGGGACTACACAGTCAGTTGCCTTCTCTTGCTTGAAAAGTCCTGAACGGCCCGATGGTTTGACGCAGGAACCGACAGACGGAGTAGTGATTGTGTGAATAATTGCCAATCGCTCAGTTTTTGCGAGCCAGTCGCTGCATCTTGTTGAGCAAAATGTAACCAGCATTTGCTACACGTTCCCGGCACCGGGATAATGCGCGCCACTCGGCGGCAAACGCCGCGCAGGGTGAGTCTCGGCTCTCGGCCACTCCCCGCGTCAAGTAAGCCCGTGAGGGCGGGATGAATGTCTGTGATCAACTTCAACATCGCCCAATGGCGCGCCTGGGCCCCGGGGCTTGAGAGCGTGAACGATTGGCAGGCCTGGAGCCGGCAACCCGTCGTGCTGCCGGACAGCGATGCCGCTCCCGACGTTTCCTTTCTACCGGCCATGCAGCGCCGCAGGCTAAGCCGCCTGGCACGGATGGCATTCAGCGTCGGCTGGCCATTGGCCGAAGGCCGGCAGGATCTGCCATTGGTCTTTGTTTCCCGTCACGGCGAAACGCCACGCACCGTCGACATTCTCAGTGATCTGGCCGCCGATCAGCCGCTGTCGCCGACCCGGTTCAGCTTGTCTGTTCATAACGCGATTATCGGCTTGTGGTCGATCATGCGCGGTGAAACCAGCGAAATGACGGCCCTGGCCGCCGCAGGCGATGGCCTGGAGCACGGCATGCTCGAAGCGGCCGCACTGCTGGCCGAAGGCGCTGGCGCGGTGCTGCTGGTGGTCACCGAAGAGCGGCCGCCCGAGGCCTACTCGACCTGGATCGACGACGTGCCGTTCCCTTATGCCGTCGGCCTGCTGATCACACCAGGCACCGACTGGCAGTTGTCCCTGAACAGCCCCTCGGATGCGTTGTCCAAATCCCGCTGGCCCCACGCGCTGAATCTGTTGCGTATGCTGCTCGGCCAGCAAACCACCTGCCAACATGCCTGGAAAAATCGTGTATGGACCTGGCAACGCAACCCGTGACCGAGAAAAACCGCGACGCCTATTACTGGCGCTTGCTGGCCACCGCCGCGAGCTTTGCCCTGTTCGGCTTGGGCGGCCTGTGCCTACGCCTGGTGGTTTTTCCTGTGCTGAACTGCCTGCCCGGCGACGCCCGCACCCATCGGCTGAGGGCCCGGCGAACCGTCAGCCGCTGTTTCTGGATTTTTGTGCGCTTCATGGCCCGTACCGGGGTGCTGACCTACGACATTGAAGGCGCGGAAAAACTCGGTCGTCCCGGGCAAATGATCCTTGCCAATCATCCCTCGCTGATCGACGTGGTGTTTCTGATCGGCCTGGTGCGTCACGCCAACTGCGTGGTCAAGCAAAGCCTCTGGGAAAACCCGTTCACCCGCGGACCGCTGCGCTGCACCGATTACATCAGCAACGACGGCAGCATGGACATGCTCGACGCGGCTGCCGATGCGCTGAAAGACGGCCAGACCCTGATCATTTTCCCCGAAGGTACGCGCACCCAACCCGGCCAGGCACCGGCCTTTCATCGGGGCGGTGCGGCAATCGCCCTGCGGGGTGCGAAAATCCTCACCCCGGTCATTATCAAGGTCAGCCCGACCACATTGACCAAGGCCGAACCCTGGTATCGCATCCCCAAGCGGCGCGTGCACTTCAGTTTCCGGGTCGGGGCCGATATAGACCCACAGACCTTCGCCACGCAGGGGCCGGCTCCGCAAGCCTCGCGCAAGCTCAACGATTATCTACATTCTTACTTTATTAAGGAGCTCGCCGAAGATGAGCGATCTGCACCGTGATATCAAAATGCTTATCATCGACGCCCTTGGCCTGGAAGACATCAGCGCCGAAGACATCGGCAACGAGCAGACGCTGTTCGGCGAAGGCCTGGGCCTGGACTCGGTGGACGCCCTGGAACTGGGCCTGGCCATCCAGAAAAAGTACGGCATCAAAATCGATGCCGATGCCAAAGACACTCGTAATCACTTCAGTAACGTGGCGAGCCTTGCGGCGTTCGTCACCGCAAAACAGGCAGCTTGAGACCGGACCATGCAAACTCGTGACGACATTTTCAACACCCTGCGCGATGCCCTGGTCGAGCTCTTCGAACTGGACCCCGGGCGTGTGAGCCTGGAATCCAACCTGTATCAGGACCTGGAAATCGACAGCATCGACGCGGTCGACCTGATCGATCACATCAAACGTCAGACGGGCAAGAAAATCGCCGCCGAAGAATTCAAATCGGTGCGTACCGTCAGTGACGTGGTCGAGGCGGTCTACCGTCTGGTTCAACCGGCCGCATGAGTCGTTTGATTGGCCTCGGCCTGCTGCTGGCAGGCCTTTTGTATCCCTTTGCGGTGTATTTCGGCATGGAGCATTTCGCCCCCTGGCAGTTCGGCCTGCTGCTGGGCGGACTGTGGCTGGCCCGGGTGCTGACCGGCAAACGTCGGCCCGGCAGCCTGTGGATGGCGACGGTGGCCATTGTGTTCTGCCTGTTGCTGGCACTGTTCGACAGCCCGGCGCTGTTGCGCTGGTATCCGGTGTTGATCAGCGCCTTCATGTTGGTGCTGTTCGGCTCGAGCCTGACATTCGGCCCACCGATCGTCGAACGCCTGGCCCGGGTGCGCGAGCCGCAATTGCCGGCCGAGGGCATTCGCTATACCCGTCAGGTGACCATCGCCTGGAGCGTTTTCTTTCTATGCAACGGTTTGTGTGCTGCCGCCCTGACCCTTTGGGCGCCGCTGAGCTGGTGGACGCTGTACACCGGCCTGATCTCCTACGGATTGATAGGCCTGATGTTTGCCATTGAATGGCTGATACGACTAAGGGTACGAGGCCACCCATGAATTGGATAAAACTTGAGCACCTGCTGCTCAAGGCTCAGCCGGACCGCGCCATCACGAGCGGTCCGGCACTGGATCACGCCCGACTCTGCGAACAAGCGCTGAGCCTGGCTGCCGGCCTGCAAGCCCGGGGTGTACGACAGATGGCCGTGCACCTTGAGGATGCCGCCGACCTGGCGATTGCCCTGCTTGGCGCCTGGCGTGCCGGGGTCAGTGTGCTGCTGCCTTCGGACCTGCAACCGCAGACCCGCCAACGCTGGTCAGGCGAAGTTGATCTGTGGCTGACCGATCAACCGGGCGACATGCACCTTAGCGATTTCCAACAGCCACCGCTCAGTACCGCTGCGCTGGACCTGGATAACTGTCGGTTGAGCCTGTGCACATCCGGTTCCAGTGGCGACCCCAAGCGCATCGAAAAAAACCTGCGTCAACTGGCCAACGAAATCGAAGCCCTGGAACAGCTGTGGGGCTCTGGCCTGGGCCCGGCGTGCATCATTGGCAGCGTCGCCACCCAGCACATCTACGGTTTGTTGTTTCGGGTACTGTGGCCGTTGTGCGCCGGGCGTCCGTTCGTACGTCGGCAATTGGCGTTCCCGGAAGACCTGCAACGTGCCAGCCGCGAGCAACCGGCCTTCGCCTGGGTGGCCAGCCCGGCGCTGCTCAAGCGCATGGGCGACAACCTCGACTGGCCGGCCTTGAGCTGCGTACGCAGGGTGTTTTCCTCCGGCGGCGCATTACCGGTCGAGGCTGCACAGAGCCTGCATGAGCGTCTCGGGCAATGGCCAACGGAAATTTTCGGCAGCTCGGAAACCGGCGGCATCGCCTGGCGTCAGGGCGCCGAACTCTGGCAGCCCTTTGCCGATGTCACACTGACTCAAGACAGCGAGGGTGCGCTGCTGATTGCTTCGCCCTACTTGCCTGACGGTCATGTCGAACAGACCGCCGATTCAGCACGCATCGCCGTCGATGGTCGCTTCGAATTGCTCGGGCGACTGGACCGGATCGTCAAACTGGAAGAAAAACGCATCTCGCTGCCGATGCTGGAACAGGCGCTGATGGCCCATGACTGGGTCAGCGAGGCGCGGCTCGGCGTGGTTCGGGAAAACCGCGCTTCCCTGGGGGCGTTGGTGGTCCCGAGCGAAGCCGGTTTGCATGCTCTGCGTAATCTGGGCCGACGCAGTCTCACCGAACAATTGCGCCAACACCTGAGCCAACACTGCGAAACCCTGGCCCTGCCGAGACGCTGGCGCCTGCTGCGACAACTGCCGCTGAACGCTCAGGGCAAACTGCCCCAGGCCGACGTCGACGCCCTGCTGTTGGCGTCGCGCCCCAAAGCTCCAGAGGTGCTGGAGCAAGTCGAAAGCGATGGCGAGTGGAGCCTGCAACTGGCCGTGCCACCGGACCTGGCCTATTTCAGCGGTCATTTCCCCAAGGCGCCGGTATTGCCTGGCGTAGTGCAGGTGGACTGGGCGCTGAGCCTGGGCCGGCAACTGATGCACCTGCCGGAAAAGTTCGCCGGCATGGAAGTCTTGAAGTTCCAGCAACTGGTGCGCCCGGGCGATGAAATCCAGCTGCACCTGCGCTTCGACCCGGCGCGCGGCAAGCTCTATTTCGCCTATCGCAACGAAACAGCCACCTGCTCCAGTGGGCGGATCTTGCTGGAGGCGGCGCATGTGTAAGTTTGGTGAGTGCTGCGCACTCAATCGCGAGCAGGCTCGCTCCCACACTGGATTTGTGAACGCCGTGGACCCCATGTGGGAGCGACGGTGCGACGATTCGACCTGCTCGCGAAGCAAACACCTCGGTCTTTCAGGTGTACACCAACATGCATAGCCCCTGCGCCATTGTCCCGGTGTACAACCACGAAGGCGCCATCACCACAGTGGTCGATGCGCTGATCGCCAGCCATCTGCCGTGCATCCTGGTGGACGATGCCAGCAGCCCGCGCTGCGCCCGGGTACTGGACCGCCTGGCCCAACGTGAAATGGTTTACCTGATCCGCCTCGCCGAAAACCAGGGCAAGGGCGGCGCGGTCATGACCGGCTTGCGCGAAGCTTCGCGCCTGGGTTTCAGCCATGCCTTGCAGGTGGATGCCGATGGCCAGCACGACCTGCAGGACGTCAAACGCTTCATCGAACAATCACGCCGCCACCCACGGGCGGTGATCTGCGGTTATCCGCAATATGACGCCAGCGTGCCGAAAGGCCGTTTGTATGCGCGCTACCTCACCCACGTCATGGTCTGGATCAACACCCTGTCGTTGCAGATTCGCGACTCCATGTGCGGTTTCCGGGTCTACCCGTTGCCACCGGTTCTGGCGTTGATCGAGTCGGCGAAAATCGGCAAGCGCATGGACTTCGACTCGGACATCCTGGTGCGTCTGGCCTGGCGCAATCAGCCGATGTTATGGCTGCAAACCAAAGTCCGTTACCCGCTGGACGGCGTTTCGCATTTTCGGATGTTCCACGACAACGTTTTGATTTCCAGCATGCACACGCGGCTGTTCTTCGGCATGTTGCTGCGCTCCCCCGTGATCCTCTGGCGACGGTGGTGGACATGAGCGTCGACAAACAACACTGGGCCGACCGCGAGGAGCGCGGCAGTTTCTGGCTGATGAAGCTCACCGCATTCGGCGCCAAAGTGCTGGGCCGTCGAGTACTGAGCCCAGTGTTGTACGGCATCGTCCTGTACTTCTTCCTGTTCGGACGCAGCGCCCGACACAGTGCCTGGCAATACCAGCAGCGCCTGGCCGACTGGAGCGGTCGCAACGAACTGCGCCCGAGCCATTGGCGGGTATTCGGCCAGTTCATGGCGTTCGCCGACTCCATGCTCGACAAACTCGACGTCTGGAACGGCAGGCTGAGCATCGAGCAAATCGAAATCATCGACCCGGCGCTGCTGCGCGACCAGTTGCGCGCTGCCCGCGGCCAGATGCTGGTGGGCGCACACCTGGGCAACCTGGAAGTCTGCCGCGCACTGGCGGAAATCGGCGAGAAGGTCACGATGAACGTGCTGGTGCACACCAAGCACGCCGAACAGTTCAACCGTTTGCTGGGTGAAGCCGGGGCGACCAACTTGCGCCTGATTCAGGTCAGTGAGCTCGACCCGGGGATCATGCTGCAATTGAGCGAGCGCCTGGAGCGTGGCGAGTGGCTGGCGATTGCCGGCGACCGCGTGCCACTGCATGGCGGGCGCAGCGTGACCGTGGATTTTCTCGGCCATCCGGCCAGATTCCCTCAAGGCCCGTGGCTG
Source organism: Pseudomonas laurylsulfatiphila (assembly GCF_002934665.1). GTDB lineage: Bacteria > Pseudomonadota > Gammaproteobacteria > Pseudomonadales > Pseudomonadaceae > Aquipseudomonas > Aquipseudomonas laurylsulfatiphila. The sequence continues at coordinate 62,345 of NZ_NIRS01000008.1, forward strand.
TTGGCCGGCCTGCTGAAATGCCCGATCAATCTGCTGCTGTGCCTGAAAAAGCCCGACGGCGACTATCGACTGACCATTGAACCCTTCGCTGAGGCAATCACCTGGATACGCAGCGACCGCGAACAGGTCATTCATCAGTGGGCGTCCCGCTACGCCGAGCGCCTGAGTCACTATTGCCTCGAAGCGCCCCAACAATGGTTCAACTTTTACCCTTTCTGGAAGACCGATGACGACGCCAACGCTTGAGCCGGTAACCTTCGGCGAACGCCCTCTGCGCATTGAAGATGTGCTGGCACTGGCCAACCGCAAGGTGCCGGCGCAGTTGCAAAGCGATCCCGCCTACCGCGAGCGCATCGCCAAGGGCGCGCGTTTTCTGGACTCGCTGCTGGACAAGGAAGGCGTGATCTACGGCGTGACCACCGGTTATGGCGACTCCTGCGTGGTCGCGGTGCCGCTGCATCACGTCGAAGCGCTACCGCAGCATCTGTACACCTTCCACGGCTGCGGACTGGGCAAACTGCTCGACGCCCAGGCCACCCGCGCGGTACTGGCGGCGCGTCTGCAGTCGCTGTGCCACGGTGTTTCCGGGGTGCGCGTGGAGCTGCTGGAACGCCTGCAGGCGTTCCTTGAACACGACATCCTGCCGCTGATTCCGGAGGAAGGTTCGGTCGGCGCCAGCGGTGACCTGACGCCGCTTTCGTACGTTGCCGCCACGCTGTCCGGCGAACGCGAAGTGATGTTCCGCGGCGAACGCCGGCAGGCTGCCGATGTGCACCGCGAACTCGGCTGGCAGCCGCTGGTGTTGCGTCCGAAAGAAGCCCTGGCACTGATGAACGGTACCGCCGTAATGACCGGCCTCGCCTGCCTGGCATTCGCCCGTGCTGATTACCTGCTGCAACTGGCCACCCGCATCACCGCGCTGAACGTGGTCGCCCTGCAGGGCAACCCGGAGCACTTCGACGAGCGCCTGTTCGCCGCCAAGCCACATCCGGGGCAGATGCAGGTCGCCGCGTGGCTGCGCAAGGATCTGGCCATCGACGCACCGACCGCCCCCTTGCATCGCCTGCAAGACCGCTACTCCCTGCGCTGCGCGCCCCATGTGCTGGGCGTGCTGGCCGACAGCCTGAACTGGCTGCGTTCGTTCATCGAGATTGAACTCAACAGCGCCAACGACAACCCGATCATCGACGCCGAAGCCGAGCGCGTGCTGCACGGCGGGCACTTCTACGGCGGGCACATCGCGTTCGCCATGGACAGCCTGAAAAACCTCGTGGCCAACGTTGCCGACCTGCTGGACCGGCAACTCGCGCTGCTGGTGGACGAGCGCTACAACCATGGCTTGCCGAGCAACTTGTCCGGCGCCACGGCGGACCGCGCCATGCTCAACCACGGCTTCAAGGCCGTGCAGATCGGCACCAGCGCCTGGACTGCCGAAGCGCTGAAAAACACCATGCCGGCCAGCGTCTTCTCGCGCTCCACCGAATGCCACAACCAGGACAAAGTCAGCATGGGCACCATCGCCGCCCGTGATGCGATCCGCGTATTGGAACTCACCGAACAAGTGGCCGCCGCCACGCTGCTGGCGGCCAATCAGGGCGTCTGGCTGCGCGGCCAGGCCGAAGATGCACGCCCACTGCCACCCGCACTGGCCGCCATGCACGAAGCCTTGGCCGGGGACTTCCCACCGGTCATCGAAGACCGCGCGCTGGAAGGCGAGTTGCGCCTGTGCCTGCAGCGCATCGCCGAACAACACTGGAGGCTGCATGCGTAGCAAGGGACTTCTGCACACCGACACGGAAATCGTCGTGCCCTTCTTTGACGTCGACAGCATGCACGTGGTCTGGCACGGCCATTACGTCAAATACCTCGAAGTCGCCCGCTGCGCGCTGCTGGACACGATCGGCCACAACTACACGGCGATGAACGAATCCGGCTACGCGTGGCCGGTGATCGACCTGCAATTGCGCTACGTGCGCGGCGCGGTGTTCGGCCAGAAACTCAACGTGCGCGCCAACCTGGTGGAGTGGGAGAACCGCTTGAAGATCAACTACCTGATCAGCGATCTGCAAACCGGTGAACGCCTGACCCGGGCCATGACGGTACAGGTCGCCGTCGACCTCGCCAGCCGCGAGATGCAACTGACTTCGCCGAAGGTGTTCACCGATGCCGTTGAAAGGGCCCTGCCATGATGCTCTGCCAACCCCGCCCCCCTGTAGGAGCGAGCTTGCTCGCGATGGTCGTTAACGATGACACCGGGCCCCTGACACCCCGCGGCGTTCTCAGGTTTTTCGCGAGCAAGCTCGCTCCTACAGTGTTCTGCGTGCTACTGGGTATTCCCGGACTGGCCCATGCCTTCGACCTGCAACAACTCAGCGAGCAACTGGCCAAACCCGAGGTGATCCACGGCAACTTCATCCAGGAGAAACACCTGCGCGCCCTGCCCCAGCCGCTGACCAGTAAGGGCACGTTCGTGCTGGCAAAAAACCACGGCTTGTTGTGGCTGCTGAAAACGCCGTTGCAGCAGGACTATCGCATCACCGCCAAAGGCATTGCCCGGCGAGACGGCAGTGTTTGGCAAATGCTGCCGGGCAAAAGCGCCGGTGCCGAGCAGAACCGTTTGTTACTCGCCGTGCTGCAAGGCGACAGCAGCGGGCTGCAACGGGATTTCGAATTGTCCCTGAGCGGCGACGCACAGAACTGGAAGCTCACGCTGGTGCCGCGCTCGATGCTGCTCAAGCAAGTGTTCAACCAGATCAACATTACCGGCGCAGCACTGGTGCAAAGCATCGAACTGCTCGAGACCCAGGGCGACAGTACGTTGTTGCGCATGCAGGACAGCACCAGCGCGCAACCGTTGAGCGACGCGGAGCAACATGACTTTGCCGAGTGAACGGTGGTTGCCACGGCTGTTTCTGATCCTGCTGCTGGCAGTGCTGGCGCTCGCGGGTTGGCAATGGCGTGACGGCGCGCCACTGTCGGCGAACCTGATGGAACTGGTGCCCGGCACGGCGCCCGACGCCCTGGAACTGCGCGCCGAACAACGCATGCAAGAACCGCTGAACCGCGAAATGCTGGTGCTGGTCGGCCACGCCGATCGCCAGCAAGCCGTGACCATGGCGCAAACCCTCGGCGAGCAATGGCAGGCCAGCGGACTGTTCGAAAAGGTCCAGTGGACCCTGCAAGCCGACTTGCCGGCGCTGCGCACGCAATTGCTGCAAGGTCGCCTGGCGATGCTCTCGGCGGTGGACCGGCAACTGCTGATCGAGCACCCCGACACCTTTATCCAGCAACGCGTGCAGGCCTTGTTCGATCCGTTCAACGGTTACAGCCTGGTGCCGAGCCAGGATGACTGGCTGGGCCTGACCGGGCGTATCCAGAACAGCCAGCCGCAACGCGGTTCGGTGCAACTGGACATCGGCAGTGGCACCCTGGTCGCCGATGCCGATGGCAAAAGCTGGGTGCTGCTGCGCGCGCGCACCACCGGCAACGCCTTCGACATGAACCTGCCGCTGCAAGTAGCCGACCTGCTCGAGCACAGCCGCGAACAAGCTGCGCAGCACGATGTGCAACTGCTTGCCGCCAGCGGCTTGCTGTACGCGGCCCACGGGCAACAGCAGGCCGCCCGGGAAATGACCTGGGTCGGTGGCGGTGCCACCGTCGGGATTCTGTTGCTGCTGCTGTTGGCCTTCCGGCGCTGGCGCGTGTTGCTGGCGTTCGTGCCGGTGCTGGTGGGCATGCTCTTCGGAGCGGTGGCCTGCGTGGCGTTGTTCGGCCATATGCACGTGATGACGCTGGTACTGGGTTCGAGCCTGATCGGTGTGGCGGTCGACTACCCGCTGCACTACCTGTCCAAAAGCTGGAGCCTGAAACCCTGGCACAGCTGGCCTGCCCTGCGCCTGACCCTGCCAGGGTTGACCCTGAGCCTGATCACCAGCGGTATCGGCTACCTGGCCCTGGCCTGGACACCCTTCCCGGCGCTGACCCAGATTGCCGTGTTCTCTGCCGCCGGTTTGCTCGGCGCCTATTTGTCCGCCGTGTGCCTGCTGCCGGCATTGCTCAAGGGCGTGGAGCTGCGTCCGGCGCAGTGGCCATTGCGCGTTTGCGAGCTTTTGCTGGGCTGTCGTGAAGCACTGCTCAATCAAGTGAAAACGCCAGTCTTGCTGGCGCTGCTGATCGCCTTTTGCGTGGGTGGGCTGTTGCAGCTGAACAGCAAAAACGACATCCGCCAGTGGATCAGCGCACCACAAAATTTGACCGACGAAGCCCGGACCATTGCACGGATCACCGGTTATCAACCCACCAGCCAGTTTTTCCTGATACGCGCCGCCAACCAACAGCAACTGCTTGAACGCCAGACCGCCCTGAGCGAGCGACTGGATCAATTGATTGGCCTGGAAAAGCTCCAGGGGTATCTGACGCTCAATCAACTGGTCAGCACGCCGAGCGCACAGCAACAGGTGCGCGAAGCGTTGAACAAACTGCCGGCGTTCTGGCAGCCGTTGCTCGACATCGGTGTACCGGCCGAGGCGCTGCAAGCCGAGCTGACGAAGCTCCAGGCATTGCCGGCCGTGGACATCGACGCAGCGCTCAGCGGCCCGCTGGCAGAACCCTACCGGCCCCTGTGGCTGGGGCCGACCGAAGACGGCGTGGCGGCGATAGTCAGCCTGCAAGGCATCAACAACCCGGCCCTGCTGCGGCTCCAGGGCGAGGACTTACCCGGCGTGACACTGGTGGATCGACTGGGTGAATTGAACACTGTCTTCGCCGCCACCCAAATCAGTGCCGCCGAACTGAAACTCGCGTCCTGCGTGCTGATCGTGCTGGTGCTGATCCTGCCGTTCGGCCTCGGCGGTGCGTTGCGCATCGTGTCACTGCCGCTGCTGGCGGCGTTATGCAGCCTGGCCAGCCTCGGTTGGCTGGGGCAGCCGTTGACCCTATTCAGCCTGTTCGGCCTGCTGCTGGTGACGGCGATCAGCGTCGATTACGCGATCCTGATGCGCGAACAGGTCGGCGGCGCGGCCGTGAGCCTGTTGGGCACCCTGCTGGCGGCGTTGACCACCTGGTTGTCGTTCGGTCTGCTGGCGGTGTCGAGCACCCCGGCGGTGAGCAACTTCGGATTGTCGGTGAGCCTCGGCCTGGTCTTCAGCTTCCTGCTGGCACCCTGGGCCGGTCGACAGGTGCATGAGTCCACGGCCGCGGAGCGTGCAGTGTGATGGTCGTTCTGTTCTGGGCGATGGCCCTGGCGTTGTTCGCGCTGGCGACCCGTGTCGGCCGGCATTTCGGCCTGATTCCCATCGTCAGCCAGTTGTTGCTGGCAACCCTCGGTTTGCCGCTGCTGATGTATTTCTGGATCGAGCCGCAATGGCAATTGAGCGGTGCGCAGCTGGTGTCGCCGGGCTGGCTGAAGAACCTCTACAGCCTGAGCTTTGCCCTGTTGCTGGGCTACATCCTCAGCGATGTGATCGACCTGCAACTGGATCGACAGAGCCTGAAAATCGCCCTGCCGAGCTTTTGCATACCGTTTGCCTGTGGCCTGGCCACGGCCGTCTGGCTGTTGCCGGCGCAACCCTGGATCAGCTCGCTGGCCGTCGGCCTGTTGTTCGCCATCACCGCGATTCCGGTGCTGTACCTGTACCTGCGGCACATCGATTACCCGCCCGCTGCCACCCGGCGCCTGGTGCAAACCGCGATCCTCATCGACCTCGCCTGCTGGACTGTGTTCGGCCTCGCCCAGGGCAGCCTGCACCTGAGCAGCCTGTTGCTGCCACTGGCCGGCGCCTGCCTGCCGGTGCTGCTGCGGCTGCTTGGTTTGCGCCAGACGTGGCTCTACAGCCTGTGTTTTTTCGCCCTGCTGGTCGTCGCCGAGCACTACAAGCTCAATGCGCTGATTTTCGGCATCGGCTATGTGTTGATCATGGCCGCGTTGAAAGCGCCGCTGGTGCTGCCGTTACCGGCCATCTGGATGAGCCGTTTGCAGACGTACATCGCCATCCCGTTGATCCTCACGTTCGGCATCGTGCAGATCAACGTGCACAGCGCGATGGACAGCCTCGGCTGGGTGCAACTGGTCGCCCTGCTGCTGTTGCCGATGCTGAGCAAACTGCTGGGCAACTGGGTCGGCCTCGGCTGGGCCGGGGCCTCGTTCAAGGGCGCCAGCCGCTGGCGGGAAAGTGTGCTGCTGAACATCCGTGGCTTGAGCGAGATCGTCTTTCTCAACCTGTTGCTGCAACAGCAACTCATCAGCCCGCCGCTGTACTTTGCGCTGATGCTGATGGGCCTGATCGCTACACTGCTGCCAGCCCTGACCGGTATGCACCGAATCCCCCTGAAAACCGCTGTCCCGGCAAGGAGCCCTCATGCCAACCGTTGAAATGGAATGCCGCCAGGTCGTGGTCATCGGCGCCGGTCCTTCGGGTGCCATCGCCGCCGCGTTGCTCAAGCGCAAGGGACACGATGTGCTGGTGATCGAGCGTCAGCATTTTCCACGTTTTTCCATCGGTGAAAGCCTGTTGGCCCATTGCCTGGATTTCGTCGAAGAAGCGGGCATGCTCGACGCCGTCAACGCGGCCGGCTTCCAGGTGAAAACCGGCGCCGCCTTTGCCTGGGGCGAACGTTACAGCGCGTTCGATTTCGGCGAGACGTTCAGCCACGGCAAATCAACGACATTTCAGGTCCAGCGCGCCGATTTCGACAAGCTGCTGGCCGATCAGGCCGCGCTGCAAGGCGTGGAGATCCGCTATGGCGAAACGATCGTCAGCGTCGACATCGAACCGGAAAAACCACAGCTCGGCGTGCGCCGCGAAGACGGCAGCGAGTACCGCATCGAAGCTGGATTCATGCTCGATGCCAGTGGCTACGGCCGCGTGCTGCCGCGCTTGCTCGACCTCGAGGCGCCGTCGAACTTCCCGGTGCGCCGGGCCGTGTTCACCCATGTCGAAGACCGTATCGACCACCCGGCCTTCGACCGCAGCAAGATCCTCGTGACCACTCATCCGACCCAGCGAGACCTGTGGTTCTGGACCATCCCGTTCAGCAACGGGCGCTGCTCGGTCGGCGTGGTCGCCGCCGAGGAACGTTTCGCCGGCCGCAGCGATAATCTGGACGAGTGCCTGCGCGGCTTTATCGGCGAGACGCCAAGCCTCGCCAGCGTGTTGACCAACGCGCGCTGGGATACCGCAGCCCGAACCATTGGCGGTTACTCGGCCAACGTCAAAACCCTGCACGGTCCGGGCTTCGCGCTGCTGGGCAATGCCGCGGAATTCCTCGACCCGGTGTTTTCCTCCGGGGTGACCATCGCCATGCGTTCGGCAAGCATGGCGGCCGGGGTGTTGCACCGCCAGCTGCAAGGCGAAGCCGTCGACTGGCAAACCGAGTTCGCCGAGCCGCTCAAGCGCGGCGTCGACACCTTCCGTTGCTACGTCGAAGGCTGGTACGCCGGGACTTTCCAGGATGTGATTTTCCATGAGAGCAGTTCGCCGGAAATTCGCGGAATGATCAGCTCCATCCTTGCAGGCTATGCCTGGGACCCACGCAACCCGTTCGTCAGCGAAGCCCGGCGCCGGTTGAAGGTGATATCGGAGTTCTGTGCAAGGGATGCGTCATGAACCACTTGAGCGACAACTACGTCGAAGAAACCCGTTTCGGTTTGTGGTTCCTGCGCAGCCGGATCTGGCAACACTATGTGCTGCGGCTGGCGGTCAACGATTTGCGCGGCCTGTTCAGCGAAGCTCCGCCTGCCGACCCGGTACTGCTGGATGCCGGCTGTGGTCAGGGCAAGTCATTCGCGCTGCTGCGCCAGGCCTTTGCGCCCGCTCGCCTGATCGGCATCGATGCCGACCCGCAGAGCCTCACCCAGAGCGCCGAAGAAGCGGTGCGCCAGGGCATGGACGTGGAACTGATCGGCAGCGACTGCGCGAGCCTCAAGCTGGCGGACGCCAGTATCGACCTGCTGTTCTGTCACCAGACGTTCCATCACCTGGTGCAGCAGGAACAGGCCCTGGCCGAGTTCTACCGCGTGCTCAAGCCGGGCGGTTATCTTCTGTTCGCCGAGTCCACCGAGGCCTACATTGATACCTGGGTGATCCGCTGGCTGTTCCGCCACCCCATGCACGTGCAGAAAAGCGCAGCGCAGTATCTGCAAATGATCCGACAACAGGGTTTCGAATTTACCGCGCAAAACGTGTCTTATCCGTACCTGTGGTGGAGTCGCGCCAAAGATTTCGGCCTGCTCGAATACTTGGGTGTGTGCAAGCCAAAACCCTTTGGCCAACGGGAAGAAACCTTGGTCAATGTGGTGGCGCGCAAACCTTTTGAAGGAACTGTGTGATGTCGATTACCCGTCGCCTGGAATACTCAACCTGTGGGAGCGAGCTTGCTCGCGATAGCGGTGGGTCAGCCAATATCAATGCTGAATGTATCGCCGCCATCGCGAGCAAGCTCGCTCCCACAGGGGTAGTCGGTGTGTTGCGATTTCTGCTATTTGCCGTGGCCCTGCTGCTAAGCGCCTGCACCAGCCGGGCGCCATTGCCCGAAAAAAATCCGGATCTGCCGTTGCCGCTGCAATTGCATATCCAGCTATTGAAACCTGACGACCGCCTGGACTGGGTAGTGGTGATCCAGCGCGAAGAGACGGGCATTCGCTGGTCGATGATGGACCTGCTGGGCATTCCCCAGGCCCGCCAGCTATTGAACGATAAAACCTGGCACGCCGACGGCCTGTTGCCACCCAACCCGCAAGCCCGGGAACTGTTCGCGGCGCTGCTGTTTGCGCTAACGCCGGATGATGAACTGGCGGCCAACTATCCCGGCGCCTGGCAGCACGGCAGACAACGGTCCCTGCCCGAGCGCTGGGACGTCCGCTACACACAACCGCAGAATTTTGAATTGATGACTGCGAACGGTGCGACCTATCAAGTCACGCCCCTGAGCGGTGAAGCACCATGACGGCTTACCTCAATGCCCTCGGATTGGTCTGCGCGCTGGGCCGCGACAAGCAGGAGGTTGCCCGCCACCTGTTTGCCGGCGACTGCGGCGGCATGCGCGAACAAGCCGGCTGGGTGCCGCAATGCACGCTGCCGGTCGGCGCGGTCCAAGGCAACCTGGCAACCCTTCCCGCCGACATGTCGCGACATCAGAGTCGCAACAATCAGCTGTTGCTGGAAGCCACGCTGCAAATCCGCGCGGACATCGACAGCGCCATCCAGACTTACGGCCGCGATCGCATCGGTGTCGTGCTCGGCACCAGCACCTCGGGCATCGACGAGGCCAGCCAGGGCCTGGCGCATTACCTGCGCGAAAAGCAGTTCCCACCTGAGTACGACTACCAGCAACAGGAGCTCGGGGCACCGGCAAACTTCCTCGCCGAATGGCTGCAACTGAGCGGGCCGGCCTATGTCATTTCCACGGCTTGCACCTCCAGTGCCCGAGCCCTGATGAGCGCCCAGCGCCTGTTGGACCTGGGCATCTGCGACGCGGTGCTGTGTGGCGGTGTCGATACCCTGTGCAAGCTGACCCTCAACGGTTTCTCGGCGCTGGAAGCGGTCTCGGAACAGCGTTGCAATCCGTTTTCGCTGAACCGCAACGGCATCAACATTGGCGAAGCGGCGGTGCTGTTCCTGATGACCAGGCACGCAGGCGACAGCCAGCCGATTGCCTTGCTCGGCAGCGGCGCCAGCTCCGATGCGCATCACATTTCCGCCCCCGAGCCGACGGGGCGTGGCGCCCTGCAAGCCATGCGCAAAGCCTTGGGCCGCGCCAACCTGCAACCGGAGCAGATCGCTTATCTGAACCTGCACGGGACTGCCACCCAACACAACGACGCCATGGAAAGCCTGGCCGTGGCGACGCTGTTCCCGGCCGGCGTGCCCTGTTCGTCGAGCAAACCCATGACCGGCCACACCCTCGGTGCAGCCGGGGCGCTGGAAGCGGCGTTCTGCTGGTTGAGCCTGAGCGCCGACAATCGCGGGCATGCCCTGCCGCCGCACGTCTGGGACGGACAGCCCGATCCCGAATTGCCGCCGCTGCATTGGGTGACCCCGGCCACTCGCCTGACGTCCATTGCACCCCGTTACCTGATGAGCAATTCCTTTGCCTTCGGTGGCAATAACGTCAGCCTGATTATCGGAGACGCCCCATGATTGACTGGCCGCTCGCCGAACTGCTGCCCCACGCCGGCGACATGATCCTGATCGATCAGGTCCTGGCGTTCGATGAAGAGCAGATTCACACCCGCCTGACCGTCAAGCCCGATGGCCTGTTCAATCTCCCCGACGGCAGCCTGCCGGCCTGGGTCGGCATCGAACTGATGGCGCAAAGTGTTGCCGCCTTCGCCGGTTGCCATGCGCGTCAGCGCGGCGATGCGGTGGAGTTGGGCTTCCTGCTCGGCAGCCGCAAATTCGAATGCAACGTGGAAAGCTTCCCGGCCGGCACCGAGTTGACCCTCCACGGGATTCGCTCCCTGGAAGACGACAACGGCATGGGCGTGTTCGAGTGCCACATCAACGGCAACGGTATCCACGCCACTGCCCGTCTGAACGTGTTCCGCCCACCCCAGGCTGCTCAATATCTCCATGAACCCGAAGGAGTCCAGTCATGACTGAATCCGTACTGGTCACCGGTTCCAGCCGTGGCATCGGCCGCGCCATCGCCTTGCGCCTGGCCCGGGCCGGGCACGACATCGTGCTGCATTGCCGTAGCGGCCTGGCCGACGCCGAAGCCGTCAAGGCCGAAGTCGAGGCCTTGGGCCGCCGTGCGCGCATCCTGCAGTTCGACGTGGCCGACCGCGCCCGTTGCAAGGAAATTCTCGAAGCCGACGTGGAAACCCACGGTGCCTATTACGGCGTAGTGCTCAATGCCGGCCTGACCCGCGACGGCGCCTTTCCGGCCCTGAGCGAGGACGATTGGGATGTGGTGATGCGCACCAATCTCGACGGCTTCTACAACGTGCTGCACCCGGTAATGATGCCGATGATCCGGCGTCGCGCCGCCGGGCGAATTGTCTGCATAACCTCGGTGTCCGGGCTGATCGGCAACCGTGGCCAGGTCAACTACAGCGCTTCCAAGGCCGGACTGATCGGTGCGGCCAAGGCATTGGCGATCGAGCTGGGCAAGCGCAAAATCACCGTTAACTGTGTCGCCCCCGGCCTGATCGACACAGCCATGCTCGACGAAAACGTGCCGGTGGAAGAACTGATGAAAATGATCCCCGCACAACGCATGGGCACCCCTGAAGAGGTGGCCGGCGCGGTGAATTTCCTGATGTCGGCGGAAGCCTCGTACATCACCCGGCAGGTTCTGGCCGTCAACGGAGGCCTGTGCTGATGAAGCGCGTCGTCGTCACCGGCATGGCCGGCATCACCTCACTGGGCAGCGACTGGGACACCATCGCCGGCAACTTCGCGGCCAACCGCAGCGGCATCCGCCGGATGGACGAGTGGGATCGTTTTACCGAACTCAACACGCGCCTGGCAGCCCCCATCGATGACTTCAAAGTGCCAAGCCACTGGACCCGCAAGCAACTGCGCAGCATGGGCCGGGTCTCGCGGCTGGCGGTGGGTGCGGCGGAGATGGCGCTGGCCGATGCCGGCCTGTTGGGCGACGAATCGATCAAGGACGGGCGCATGGGTGTCGCCTGCGGTTCCTCGACCGGCAGCACCGACGAGATCAAGGCGTTCGGCAATATGCTGCTCAACTCGGTGGCCGAAGGCCTTAACGCCAATTCCTACGTGCGGATGATGCCGCACACCACCGCAGCGAACATCAGCATCTTTTTCGGCCTCACCGGCCGCCTGATTCCCACCTCCAGCGCCTGCACCAGCGGCAGCCAGGGCATCGGCTATGCCTACGAGGCGATCAAGTTCGGCCGCCTGCCGCTGATGCTCGCCGGCGGTGCCGAGGAACTGTGCCCGACCGAAGCCATGGTCTTCGACGCGCTCTACGCCACCAGCCTGAAAAACGACACCCCACAACGCAGCCCGCGCCCTTACGACACCGCACGCGACGGCCTGGTGATCGGCGAAGGCGGCGGCATGCTGGTGCTCGAAGAACTGGAACACGCCCTGGCCCGTGGCGCCCGCATCCACGCCGAGATTGTCGGTTTCGGCAGCAACGCCGACGGTCAGCACACCACCCGTCCGGAGCAAGTCACCATGCGCCGGGCCATGGAACTGGCCCTGGAAGACGCCGGGCTGACACCTTCGGACATCGGCTACGTCAACGGCCACGGCACCGCCACCGAACAGGGCGACATCGCCGAAACCCTGGCCACCAGCAGCCTGTTCGGCGAACACATGCCGATCAGCTCGCAGAAGAGCTTCCTCGGCCACACCCTCGGTGCCTGTGGTGCACTGGAATCCTGGTTCAGCATCGAAATGATGAACCGCGACCTCTACGCCCACACCTTCAACCTCGACGAAGTCGACCCGCATTGCGGCAAGCTCGACTACCTGCGCGGCGAGTTTCGGCAGATGAGTAACCGGTACGTGATGAACAACAACTTTGCGTTTGGCGGGGTGAATACTTCGCTGATTTTCAAGCGCTGGTCGTAAGCAAAAACATTTCCCTTGTGGGAGCGAGCCTGCTCGCGATGGGCGTCAACGATAACGCACGGGGCCTGGATGACCGCGTTGTTTGGGCGTTTTTCGCGAGCAGGCTCGCTCCCACAAGGGTTCTCGCCTCCCCGGACGATCACGGTGGGTCGAGGTTATCCAGTACCCGATTCACCGCCATTTCCCCCAGCATGATCGACTGCTGGATGCCCAGCAGGGTGTGGCCCTGCGATCCCTTCAGGTCTCTGGCGAAGTCACTCGCCATGACGCTTGCCGAGGCCAGCGACACGCAGGCGTATTCCAGCAGGGTGCGGTTGTCGATGTCGGGGGCGATGAGGAAGATTGTACTGGTCATGATTCAGCGTCCTGAAAGTGGGCGGCCACGCCGAATCGTTGCTGATCATATGGGTGGCAGCTGTACGCAGGTTAGCAGACCGGACGAAGTAAACCGGCGCGCCCGAAGGCGCCCTGCGCACAGCCACCGTCAAGGGCAGGTATGGACATACCTGCCTATCAGGAGCGCAAATGCGCTTACTTCGATACGGGCTGCTAAACCCGATCACTGACCATCAGTGACACGAATCAAGCTACCGATGGCCCTCAAAGCGCACAAGCCGGCGGATTCTGGAGTAGTCGTAGGCAACGCCGCAAGGCGCTGTAGCCTGTCCGATGGATTTCGGAAATGTCCCACGGCTGGCGGTAAAGCTTCCTGCTGGCTTGGGATACTGTTGGTGTTTTTGCGGACGCCTTCGCGGGCAAGCCCGCTCCCACAGGGTTTCCCGGCGCTACCAAGATTGTGTTCACTGCGCTGAACCCTGTGGGAGCGAGCTTGCTCGCGATTGACGGCGCAGCCGTCACGGCTTCAGTGGCTCAACCTTACGCGTCAGCAGCTCAACAAACGCTTTGGCCATCGCCGACTTCTGATCCTTACGCTGCACCAGCCACACCGCCGACACCGCTGCCGGATCAAGCAACGGCCGGTAGACCACACCATCAATACGCATCCGCTGATAAGACGCCGGCAACACCGAAACACCGAGCCCCGCCGCCACCAGCCCGATGATGGTCATCGCCTCCCCAGCCTCCTGGGCGAAGTGCGGGCTGAAGCCGGAATCCCGGGCCAGGCTGAGCAACTGCGCATACAGACCACTGCCGTAGCTGCGTGGAAAGAACACAAAGGGCTCAAGCGCCAGGGCTGACAGAAACAGTCCCTCCTCGCTCCCCTCTACCAACGGATGCTTGGAGCTGAGCACCGCGACCAGCGGTTCACGCATCAGCTCGACCACGCTGAGGCAATCCGGCAGCCCGAGTGGGCGCATGATGCCGACCTCAATCGACTCGTCCACCAGCGCATCGGCCACTTGGGTGCTGCTCATTTCCCGCAGGTTCAGGTGTACCGCCGGGAAGCGCTGGCGGAAAGAGAAAATCGCCTGGGGAATGGTCGAGTTGAACGGGGCCGATGAGGTGAAGCCAATCTTCAATTCACCCAACTCACCCAGTTGCGCCCGTCGCGCGACATCCGCCGCTTTGTCGACCTGTGCCAGCACCAGCCGCGCCTCTTCCAGGAACAGCCGACCGGCCTCGCTCAGCTCGACCCGACGATTGGTACGCTCGAACAGCCGCGCGCCGACTTCCTGTTCCAGTGCCTGGATTTGCTGGCTCAGCGGCGGCTGGGAGATGCCCAGCACCTGTGCGGCGCGGCCGAAGTGCAGTTCTTCGGCGACGGCGATGAAGTAGCGCAGATGACGCAATTCCATGAAAACCCCATTAGGTCGTAAAAGCTATCAAACAGGTCGAACAATATATTGGATTGAATCATTAGCCAGCTATATGCTTTTTTCATTGCCTGACCGGCTGCGTCCTCCGAGGTCCCCCGTGAAAACTGCTGTCGCTCCACTCGCCCATGAAGTTCCTCCCGTAGCGCCGGACGCTATCGCCGTTGAGCTGGCGGAGATCTACATCGAAAAAGGCACGCCAGCGTTCATGCGCACGGTGCTGGCGCTGTTCTGCGGCGGCTTTGCGACCTTCGCCCTGCTCTACTGCGTGCAACCGATGATGCCGCTGCTGTCCCACGAATATTCCATCAACGCGGCGCAAAGCAGCCTGATCCTCTCTGTCGCCACCGGCATGCTCGCTTTCGGCTTGCTGATCACGGGGCCGATCTCCGACCGTGTCGGGCGCAAACCGGTGATGGTCGCCGCGCTGTTCGCCGCCGCCCTGTGCACCCTTGCCAGCGCGATGCTGCCGAGCTGGCACGCGGTACTGGCGATGCGGGCGTTGGTGGGCCTGTCATTGAGCGGGCTGGCGGCGGTCGCCATGACCTACCTGAGCGAAGAGATCCATCCGCAGCACATCGGCCTGGCGATGGGCCTGTACATCGGCGGCAACGCGATTGGCGGGATGAGCGGGCGCTTGATCACCGGGGTACTGATTGACTTCGTCAGTTGGCACACGGCAATGCTGGTGATCGGCGGCCTGGCCCTGATTGCGGCGGCGGTGTTCTGGAAAATCCTCCCCGAATCGCGCAACTTCCGCTCCCGCTCGCTGCACCCGCGCAGCCTGCTCGACGGCTTCACCATGCACTTTCGCGACGCCGGCTTGCCGCTGCTGTTCCTCGAGGCCTTTGTGCTGATGGGGGCGTTCGTCACGCTGTTCAACTACATCGGCTATCGCCTGCTGGCCGAGCCGTATCACATGGAACAGGCGTTCGTCGGGATGCTCTCGGTGGTGTACCTGTCGGGAATCTACAGCTCGGCGAAAATCGGGGCGCTGGCCGACAAGCTCGGTCGACGCAAAATGCTCTGGAGCACCATTGCACTGATGATAGCCGGCCTGGCCCTGACGATGTTCACACCGCTGCCGCTGGTGATCATCGGCATGCTGGTGTTCACCTTCGGTTTCTTCGGTGCCCACTCGGTGGCCAGCAGCTGGATCGGCCGCCGTGCCACCAAGGCCAAGGGCCAGGCGTCGTCGCTGTACCTGTTCAGCTACTACGCAGGGTCAAGCATTGCCGGCACGGCGGGTGGCGTGTTCTGGCATCTGGGTGGCTGGAACGGGATCGGGCTGTTCATCGGCACGCTGCTGGTGATTGCGCTGCTGATCGCGTTGAAACTGGCGAAGTTGCCGCTGTTGAAGAATGTGAAAGCTTAAAACTCACGATCTTCAGAAACAAAAAGCCCGGCAAATACCGGGCTTTCTATTATCGGGTTGCGATCACTCGTGATACTGCGCCGACAATTCATGCACGGCCCGCAGGAACGCACCGGCGTGTTCCGGATCGACTTCCGGCGTAATGCCATGACCGAGGTTGAACACGTGGCCGCTGCCTTTGCCGTAGCTGGCAAGAATGCGCCCGACTTCGGCGCGAATGGCTTCCGGTTTGGCGTAGAGCACGGTCGGGTCCATGTTGCCTTGTAGCGCGACCTTGTCGCCAACACGGGCACGGGCGTTGCCGATGTCGCAGGACCAGTCCAGGCCCAATGCATCGGCGCCAGCTTCGGCAATGCTTTCCAGCCACAAGCCGCCGTTCTTGGTGAACAGGATGACCGGCACCTTGCGGCCTTCGTGCTCGCGGATCAGGCCGCTGACGATTTTGCGCATGTAGGCCAGGGAGAACTCCTGATACGCCGCTGCCGACAGGTTACCGCCCCAGGTGTCGAAGATCTGCACCGCTTGCGCACCGGCCATGATCTGGCCGTTGAGGTAGCTGGTGACCGACTGCGCAAGCTTGTCCAGCAACAGGTGCATGGCTTGCGGGTTGTCGTAGAGCATGGCCTTGGTCTTGCGGAAGTCTTTCGACGAGCCGCCTTCGACCATGTAGGTCGCCAGGGTCCATGGGCTGCCGGAGAAACCGATCAACGGTACACGCCCGTTCAGCTCACGACGGATGGTGCTGACCGCATCCATCACGTAGCCGAGGTCTTTCTGCGGGTCAGGAATCGGCAGGGCTTCGATGTCGGCCAGGGTGCTGATGACTTTCTTGAAGCGCGGGCCCTCACCGGTTTCGAAGTACAGGCCCTGCCCCATGGCATCGGGGATGGTCAGGATGTCGGAAAAGAGGATCGCCGCATCCAGTTGTGGATAGCGGTCGAGCGGTTGCATCGTGACTTCGCAAGCGAACGCCGGGTTCATGCACAGGCTCATGAAGTCGCCGGCCTTGGCGCGGCTGGCGCGGTATTCAGGCAGGTAGCGACCGGCCTGACGCATCATCCACACAGGGGTGACGTCTACGGGTTGCTTGAGCAGGGCGCGCAGGAAACGGTCGTTCTTCAGGGCAGTCATGTCGGCATCCGGAAAAAAAGTGAGGGCATTTTCTCAGAGCCGGACGCAAAAGGCACGGATGCAGGTCAGCCTTTTGTCTATAGGGTCAATTTGTCGCAATGAAACACGGTGTTTGCAACACCACAAAACGACTGTAGGAGCTGGCTTGCCGGCGATGCGGGCACCGCGGTGCATCAGATACACCGCGGTGATGCCATCGCTGGCAAGCCAGCTCCTACAGGTATTGCATTGCAGTTTCGAACGGGGGTTAGACGCCCAGGTAATCCAGGATCCCTTCGGCGGCATTACGGCCTTCGAAGATCGCCGTCACCACCAGGTCCGAACCGCGCACCATGTCGCCACCGGCGAAGATTTTCGGGTTGCTGGTCTGGTGCTTGTACTGACCTTGCTCCGGAGCCACAACGCGGCCCTGGCTGTCGGTCTGGATCTCGAACTGCTCGAACCACGGTGCCGGGCTAGGACGGAAACCGAACGCGATGACCACGGCGTCGGCCGGGATGATCTCTTCGGAACCCGGGATCGGCTCGGGGCTGCGACGGCCACGGGCGTCCGGCTCGCCGAGACGAGTCTCGACCACTTTCACCCCTTCGACCTTGTCTTCACCAACAATCGCAATCGGCTGGCGGTTGTAGAGGAATTTCACGCCTTCTTCCTTGGCGTTCTTCACCTCTTTGCGCGAGCCCGGCATGTTCGCTTCGTCACGACGATAGGCGCAGGTCACCGACTTGGCGCCCTGGCGGATCGACGTACGGTTGCAGTCCATCGCCGTGTCGCCACCACCCAGTACCACGACCTTCTTGCCTTTCATGTCGACGAAATCTTCCGGCGACTTTTCAAAGCCCAGGTTGCGGTTGACGTTGGCGATCAGGAAGTCCAGTGCGTCGTACACGCCTGGCAGGTCTTCACCGGCAAAACCGCCCTTCATGTAGGTGTAGGTGCCCATGCCCATGAACACGGCATCGTATTCTTCGAGCAGTTGCTCCATGGTCACGTCCTTGCCCACCTCGGTGTTGAGGCGGAACTCGATGCCCATGCCGGTGAAGACTTCGCGGCGATTGCTCAGCACGGTCTTTTCCAGCTTGAACTCAGGGATGCCGAAGGTCAGCAGGCCACCGATTTCCGGGTTCTTGTCGAACACCACCGGGGTCACGCCGCCGCGCACCAGCACGTCGGCGCAACCCAGGCCCGCAGGCCCGGCACCGATGATCGCGACACGCTTGCCGGTCGGCTTGACCTTGGACATGTCCGGGCGCCAACCCATGGCGAACGCGGTGTCGGTGATGTACTTCTCCACCGAACCGATGGTCACCGCGCCGAAGCCGTCGTTGAGGGTGCAGGCACCCTCGCACAGGCGGTCTTGCGGGCACACCCGGCCGCAGACTTCCGGCAGGGTGTTGGTCTGGTGCGACAACTCGGCGGCCTGGAGGATGTTGCCCTCGGCCACCAGCTTCAGCCAGTTGGGAATGAAGTTGTGCACCGGGCACTTCCATTCGCAATACGGGTTACCGCAACCCAGGCAGCGGTGGGCCTGGTCGGCCGACTGCTGGGGTTTGAAGGGTTCGTAGATTTCCACGAACTCTTTCTTGCGTTGACGCAACAGTTTCTTCTTCGGATCCTTGCGCCCGACCTCGATGAACTGGAAGTCATTATTCAGACGTTCAGCCATTTTAAAACCTCATCAAACTCTTCAGGCGCATATCACTGCGGGTTGGCACGGGTGCTGGAAAGCAACGACTTCAGGTTGGCAGCCTTGGGCTTGACCAGCCAGAAACGGCGCACGTAATCATCGAGGTTCTCGGCGAGTTCACGACCCCACTCGCTGTCGGTTTCCTCGACGTACTCGTTCAGCACGCGTTGCAGGTGGCTACGGTAGGCTTCCATCGCCTCGCCGCTGATCCGCTGGATTTCCACCAGTTCGTGGTTGACCCGGTCAACGAAGGTGTTGTCCTGGTCGAGCACATAGGCGAAACCGCCGGTCATGCCAGAGCCGAAGTTGTAACCGGTCTTGCCCAATACGCAGACGAAACCACCGGTCATGTACTCGCAGCAGTGATCGCCAGTGCCTTCCACCACGGTGTGGGCACCAGAGTTACGTACGGCGAAACGCTCGCCCGCGGTGCCGGCGGCGAACAGCTTGCCGCCCGTGGCGCCGTACAGGCAGGTGTTGCCGATGATGGCACTGTCCTGGGTGCGGTAGACACTGCCCTTCGGCGGAACGATCACCAGCTTGCCGCCGGTCATGCCCTTGCCGACGTAGTCGTTGGCGTCGCCTTCCAGGTACATGTTCAGGCCGCCGGCGTTCCACACGCCGAAGCTCTGGCCCGCAGTGCCTTTGAAGCGGAAGGTGATCGGCGCGCTGGCCATGCCCTGGTTGCCGTGCTTGCGCGCGATTTCGCCGGAGATCCGTGCACCGATGGAACGGTCGCAGTTGCAGATATCCAGGGCGAATTCAGCGCCGCTCAGGTCGTTGATCGCCGAGGTGGCCATGTCGACCATTTTCTCGGCCAGCTGGCCCTTGTCGAACGGCGGGTTGCGGTCTACGCCACAGAATTGCGGTTTGTCCGCCGGCACGTGGTCGCTGCCCAGCAACGGGGTCAGGTCCAGGTGATGCTGCTTGGCGGTCTGACCTTCGAGGACTTCCAGCAGATCGGTACGGCCGATCAGCTCCTCGAGGGAACGCACGCCCAGCTTGGCCAGCCACTCACGGGTTTCTTCGGCGACGTAGGTGAAGAAGTTCACCACCATGTCGACGGTACCGATGTAGTGGTCCTTGCGCAGCTTCTCGTTCTGAGTCGCGACGCCGGTGGCGCAGTTGTTCAGGTGGCAGATGCGCAGGTATTTGCAACCCAGGGCGATCATCGGCGCGGTGCCGAAGCCGAAGCTTTCAGCGCCGAGGATGGCCGCCTTGATCACGTCGAGGCCGGTTTTCAGGCCGCCGTCGGTCTGTACCCGGACTTTGCCGCGCAAGTCGTTGCCACGCAGGGTCTGGTGGGTTTCGGCCAGGCCGAGTTCCCACGGAGCGCCCGCGTATTTGATCGAGGTCAGCGGCGATGCACCGGTGCCACCGTCGTAGCCGGAGATGGTGATCAGGTCCGCGTAGGCCTTGGCCACACCGGCGGCGATGGTGCCGACGCCCGCTTCCGCTACCAGCTTCACTGAAACCAGCGCTTTCGGGTTGACTTGTTTCAGGTCGAAAATCAGCTGCGACAAGTCTTCGATCGAATAGATGTCGTGGTGCGGCGGTGGCGAAATCAGGGTCACGCCTGGCACTGCGTAACGCAGCTTGGCGATCAGACCGTTCACTTTACCGCCCGGCAGTTGACCACCCTCGCCCGGCTTGGCGCCCTGGGCGACCTTGATCTGCAGCACTTCAGCGTTGACCAGGTATTCCGGGGTCACACCGAAGCGGCCAGTCGCAACCTGCTTGATTTTCGAGCTTTTGATGGTGCCGTAGCGCGCCGGGTCTTCGCCGCCTTCGCCGGAGTTGGAACGCGCACCGAGGCGGTTCATGGCTTCGGCCAGGGCTTCGTGAGCTTCCGGCGACAGGGCGCCCAGGGAGATACCGGCGGAGTCGAAGCGCTTGAGCACCGATTCCAGCGGTTCGATCTCGCTGATATCCAATGGCGTGTCGAGGGTTTTGACTTTCAGCAGGTCGCGGATCATCGATACCGGGCGGTTGTCCACCAGCGACGTGTATTCCTTGAACTTGCTGTAGTCGCCCTGCTGCACAGCGGCCTGCAGGGTGTTGACCACGTCCGGGTTGTACGCGTGATATTCGCCACCGTGGACGAACTTCAGCAGACCGCCTTGCTGGATCGGCTTGCGCGGACTCCAGGCTTCGGTGGCCAGGGCTTTCTGCTCGGCTTCGATGTCGACGAAACGCGCACCCTTGATGCGGCTTGGCACGCCACGGAAGCTCAGGTTGCAGACTTCCTCGGACAGGCCGATGGCCTCGAACAACTGCGCACCACGGTACGAAGTGATGGTCGAGATACCCATCTTCGACAGGATCTTGAGCAGGCCCTTGGTGATGCCTTTACGGTAGTTCTTGAACACCTCGTAGAGGTCGCCCAGCACTTCACCGGTACGGATCAGGTCGCCCAGCACTTCATAAGCCAGGAACGGATAAACGGCAGAGGCGCCGAAACCGATCAACACGGCGAAGTGATGCGGATCGCGAGCGGTCGCGGTTTCCACCAGGATGTTGGAGTCGCAACGCAGGCCTTTTTCGGTCAGGCGGTGGTGCACCGCGCCGGTGGCCAGGGACGCATGGATCGGCAGTTTGCCCGGGGCAATGTGACGGTCACTCAGTACGACCTGGGTACGACCGGCGCGCACGGCTTCTTCAGCCTGATCGGCGACGTTGCGGATGGCCGCTTCGAGGCCGACGCTTTCGTCGTAGTTCAGGTCGATGATCGCGCGCTCGAAGCCCGGACGATCGAGGTTCATCAGCGAGCGCCACTTGGCCGGGGAAATGACCGGCGAGCTGAGGATCACGCGCGAGGCGTGTTCCGGCGACTCCTGGAAAATGTTGCGCTCGGCGCCGAGGCAGATCTCCAGCGACATGACGATGGCTTCACGCAGCGGGTCGATCGGCGGGTTGGTCACCTGGGCGAACTGCTGGCGGAAATAGTCGTACGGCGTGCGCACGCGCTGGGACAGCACGGCCATCGGCGTATCGTCGCCCATCGAGCCCACGGCTTCGTAGCCCTGTTCGCCGAGCGGACGCAGCACCTGGTCGCGCTCTTCGAACGTGACTTGGTACATCTTCATGTATTGCTTGAGCTGATCGACGTCGTAGAACGCCGAACCGTGGTCGTTGTCTTCCATGGTCGCCTGGATGCGCAGGGCATTCTTGCGCAGCCATTGCTTGTACGGATGACGGGACTTCAGGCGGTTGTCGATCGCATCGGTGTCGAGGATCTGACCGGTCTCGGTGTCCACGGCAAAGATCTGGCCCGGGCCTACGCGGCCCTTGGCGATCACATCTTCAGGCTGGTAGTTCCAGACACCGATTTCCGAGGCCAGGGTGATGAAACCGTTCTTGGTGGTGACCCAACGCGCCGGACGCAGACCGTTACGGTCGAGCAGGCACACCGCGTAGCGACCGTCGGTCATTACCACGCCGGCCGGGCCGTCCCACGGCTCCATGTGCATCGAGTTGTATTCGTAGAACGCACGCAGGTCCGGGTCCATGGTCTCGACGTTCTGCCACGCTGGCGGAATGATCATCCGCACGCCACGGAACAGATCGATGCCGCCGGTGACCATCAGCTCCAGCATGTTGTCCATGCTCGAGGAGTCGGAACCCACGCGGTTGACCAGCGGGCCGAGTTCTTCCAGGTCCATCAAGTCGTTGGTGAACTTGGTGCGACGGGCCACGGCCCAGTTGCGGTTGCCGGTGATGGTGTTGATTTCGCCGTTGTGCGCCAGGAAGCGGAACGGTTGAGCCAGCGGCCATTTCGGCAGGGTGTTGGTGGAGAAGCGCTGGTGGAACACGCAAATCGAAGTTTGCAGGCGCTCATCGCTCAGGTCCGGATAGAAGGCGGTCAAGTCCGCCGGCATCATCAGGCCTTTGTAAATGATGGTCTTGTGCGAAAAGCTGCAGACGTAGTGGTCGGTGTCGGCGGCGTTGGCCACGGACGAGCGACGACGGGAGGTGAACAGCTTGACGGCCATGTCCTGGTCGCTCAGGCCTTCACCACCGATGAACACTTGCTCGATCTGCGGCAGGCGCTCAAGGGCCAGGCGGCCGAGGACGCTGGTGTCGATCGGCACTTTGCGCCAGCCGACCAGTTGCAGGCCAGCGGCCAGGATCTCGCGGTTCATGTTCTCGCGAGCGGCTTCGGCTTTGACCGGGTCCTGGTTGAAGAAGACCATGCCCACCGCATATTGCTTGGGCATTTCGACGCCGAAGGTTTCCTGGGCGATGGCTCGCAGGAACACGTCCGGTTTTTGAATCAGCAGACCGCAACCGTCACCGGTCTTGCCGTCGGCATTAATCCCACCGCGGTGGGTCATGCAGGTCAGGGCCTCGATGGCCGTTTGCAAAAGGGTATGACTGGGCTCGCCCTGCATATGGGCTATCAGGCCGAAACCACAGTTATCCTTGAATTCATCTGGTTGGTACAGACCTGCTTTCATAGACACTTTCTCACCAGGCTGCCTCTGTACGAGGCAAATTTCTTTTCAATTCAACCACTTGCCATCCGCGCCGAACGTACGCCAGCTTTGCGGGGACAAAAGGGAGGTCATTGTACACACCGACACTTGGCCTCACAAATTTGACGACGAAATGTCGCAAATCTATGTCGCATTTGTGAAAGGTTTAAAGCGATCTGCTGTGCTAGTCAAAACTTTTTTAATTTTGACCGCAACGACTCAAAGACTACTGTGACGCAGACACCACAAGGCACGCAGCCCGGAAGGCGGCGCGCACTTGTAGAAATTTTGAGGTGCTTGGAGAGGCGGCCTGGGTAAGGCCGCCGAATCTTCAGCGAGTTGTTGCCAGTTCCTGTTGGACGCTGGCGACAGTGCGAGGCCAAGGTTTACCAGCCTGAACCTTCGCTGGCAAGGCCTTGATGGCGGAAACGGCTGCATCACGATTGGCGAAGTTGCCGTAGGTGATCACGTAGAGCGGCTTGCCATTGAGGACTTTCTTGAAATAGCGGTACTCGCCGCCCTGCTCCTTGACGAAGCTTTGTGCGGCAGTTTCGGAGCTGGTGCCGAGAATCTGCACCACGTAGTTGCCAGGTGCCTGACCGGCGTACCAGGTGCCGCCAGCCGCCTTGGCCGCCGGAGCCGGTTTCTCGGCAGGCTTGGCCGCCGCAGCAACGGCTGGCTTGGCTGGCGCTGGAGCAGGCTTGGCCACTGGAGCAGGCGCTGGCTTGGCGGTGGCGACCTGAGTCGGCGCAGGTGCAGGCTTGGCCGCTGGTGTCGGCGCAGGACCGGCAGGAACGCCCACAGGCGGCGCAGTAGTGGTCACCGTCGGTGGTGTGGCGCTGGAGCCTTCAACCGGCACGCCGTCGTCGCCTTCGGTGATGCCGCCTGCGGCTTCAGCCAGCGGGGCGCGCATGACCGGTTGCGAGTTACCGACCAACGGCAATGGCATCGGCTGCGTGTTGCCGGCGAATTCGACGGCCGGAGCACCGCCATTCGCGGTTGGCTGGCCCTGGCCAAGCGGCAGTTGCGCCTGTTCATTGGCCGGCGCACCGGTGGTCGGTGCCTTGTTGCGACCCGGCATCATCCAGGCGGCAGCTACCGCAACCACGACAACGGCGGAAATCGCCAATACGTGTTTCTTCGGCATATTGAACCCCATTTTTGGACGCTTGACCGCAGAGCGGCTGGCGATCATGGCTTCGATCATTGCATCGCGGGCGACCTGATTGATGCTGCCAGGCCAACCTTCGGAGCTTTCGTGAATATCAGAGATCTGATTCGCGGTGAAAAGTTCGATGCCACGGCCAGCCCCCTCGAGTCGCTGCTCAAGATACTCGCGGGTTTCGTCCTCGGTATAGGGCTGCAGTTCGATGACGTGGAAACGCTCTTCCTCGAGATGCAAAGCCTCAAGCTGAGCGATCAGCGAGGTCTCACCGAACAGGAACACATGCGGGCGACCTTCAGGCGCGCCGGCCGCCAGGACCATCAGAACCTCAAGGGCGGACTCGTCGAGCTGTTCGGCGTCATCGACCAGCAAATAGACTTCCTGCCCGGTGAGCGCAAGCTGCACCACCTGGGCCAGGATAGCGTCGGCATCAGCCTGGGCGACATTCAGCGCCTGGGCCACCTGACGCAGCACCCCGGCCGCATCGCCGGCGCCACGGGCGGACACCACCACACTTTGTACCGACTGCTTGTTGGTGCTGGCGACCAGAGCCTGACGCAACAGGGTCTTGCCACTGCCCTCGGGGCCAGTGACCACCAGCAACAGCTGACTGTAGCGGGCCAGGTGATGCAACTGTCCCAGCACGGGTTTGCGCTGGGCCGGGAAAAATTTGAAGCCAGGCACCCGTGGAGCAAAAGGGTCATGACTCAACTGGTAATGGCCGAGGAAAGCCTCGTCGGCATGCAAACTAGTCATCGCGTTCTTATTAACCTTTGAGCTGAGCCAGGGCGCGGTAGTCTGCCCCCAGCGTGGCCTGTAGAACCTCTTTCGGATAATCGTCGGTCACCACCGCTTCACCCATGTGGCGCAGCAGCACCAGGCGCAAACGACCGTCGATCACTTTTTTATCAATGGACATATGTTCGAGGAAATCGGCTTCTGTCATCTCTTCTGGCGGAATGACCGGCAGCCCTGCACGCTGGAACAGACGAATGCCGCGATCACGTTCCTGCTCGCTGATCCAGCCCAGTCGCGCGGACATTTCCAGCGCCATCACGGTGCCAGCAGCCACCGCTTCTCCATGTAGCCAGACACCATAGCCCATGTGGGTTTCGATGGCGTGGCCAAAAGTGTGGCCCAGGTTCAACGTGGCACGAACGCCCGTCTCTTTCTCATCGGCACCGACCACCGCGGCCTTGGCCGCGCAGGAGCGCTCGATGGCATAGGTCAGGGCTTGCTGGTCCAGGTTGCGCAGGCGGTCGACGTTGTCTTCGAGCCAGGTCAGGAACGGCTCATCACAGATCAGCCCGTACTTGATCACTTCGGCCAGACCGGCGGACAGCTCGCGCGCCGGCAGGGTATTGAGGCTGGCGGTATCGATCAGCACCACGTTCGGCTGATAGAAGGCGCCGACCATGTTCTTGCCCAGCGGATGGTTGATCCCGGTCTTGCCGCCCACCGAGGAGTCGACCTGCGACAGCAGCGTGGTCGGAACCTGGATGAAATCGACGCCGCGCTGGTAGCAGGCAGCTGCAAAGCCGGCCATGTCACCGATCACACCGCCACCGAGGGCGATCACCGTGGTGCGGCGGTCATGCCGTGCGGTCAGCAGACCGTCGAAAATAAGTTGCAGGGTTTCCCAGGTCTTGAAGGCTTCACCGTCGGGCAGCACCACGGAAATCACCGAGAACTGCGCCAGGCTGCGGGTCAGTCGCTCGAGATAGAGCGGTGCAACAGTCTCGTTGGAGATGATCGCTACTTGCCGTCCGCGAATGTGCGGGGCCAGCAGCTCAGGCTGATCCAACAAACCTTCGCCAATATGAATCGGGTAGCTGCGCTCGCCTAGATCGACCTTGAGTGTCTGCATGTGTCCCCACAGTGAAGATGAATCAGGCGTCCTGCCTTGAGTTAACGAATATCCACGGCATCTGCTGGTGTGACGCCGTTCGGTAGCCATCCGCCACAACCTTGAGCGGTCATGGCGAGACGCCGAGGATAGCGCATTTCGCGCGGCGCTTTAACGGGGTGGCAACTGCTGCAGGCGCTCTAGAATGTCGAGTACGACCATTCGCGGCGGTCGCTCATCGGTTTCGACCACCAGGTCGGCAATTTCCCGGTAAAGCGGGTCGCGGATCGCCAACAGGTCCCGAAGGGTCTTGGCCGGATCGGCAGTACGCAACAATGGCCGATTGCGGTCACGGGCCGTGCGGCCAACCTGCTGCTCGACCGACGCATGCAGATAAACCACCCGCCCACCGGCATGCAGTGCCCGACGATTGGCTTCGCGCATGACCGCGCCCCCACCTGTCGCCAGCACCACACCATCGTAATCGCACAGCTCGGCAATCATTGCCTGCTCGCGATCACGAAAGCCCGGTTCGCCTTCTTTATCGAAGATCCAAGGGATATTGGCGCCCGTGCGCAATTCAATTTCCTTATCGGAATCTTTGAATGGCAGGCGCAGCTCTTTGGCCAGCAACCGGCCGATGGTGCTTTTTCCAGCACCCATCGGTCCTACAAGAATCAAATTTCGCACAGAATCAATGACTCACAGCAATCGCCTGATTATTCATGATACGCGGAGTGAGGAATACCAACAGCTCGGATTTTTTCTCCGAAACCACATCACGCCGGAAAAGGCGGCCAAGATACGGCACATCGCCAAGAAATGGCACCTTATCTACGACCTTGCTCTGAGTATTTGAGAAAACGCCGCCAATGACGATGGTCTCGCCATCGTTGACCAGGACCTTGGCGTTGACTTCGTTTTTCTTGATGGGTGGGACATCCTGGACCTTGTTCAGGTAGTCCGGCTCGTCCTTGGTCACCTTCACTTCCATGATGATCCGGTTGTCGGGCGTGATCTGCGGCGTCACCTCCAGCGACAGCGAGGCCTCCTTGAACGACACCGAAGTCGCGCCACTGGAACTGGCCTCCTGATAGGGAATTTCGGTGCCTTTGAGGATTTTGGCGGTTTCCTTGTCGGACGTGACCACCTTGGGTTGCGAGACGATTTCCCCGTTGCCGGTTTTCTCCATGGCCGTCAGTTCCAGGTCCAGCAAGACGTTATCGGTGATGAACGCGATGCCGATTCCCGAGGTGTTGTTGGCTACGCCCATGTCGACGAACGGTGAGTTGGTGCTGGTACTGCCGGGCGTGCCGATGGTCGATGAGCCATTGAGCCCATTGCTGACACCGGAGGTGTTCCAGTTGCCCCTGTTCTGTATCGATCCGCCCCAGCGCACCCCGAGGCTTTTGTCATAGTCGACGTTGGCTTCGACAATGCGCGCCTCGATCATGACCTGACGCACAGGGATATCCAGCTGCGTGACAATCCTGCGCAGCTCATCAAGCCGGTCCTGGGTCTGGTAGGCAATGATGTTGTTGGTGCGCTCGTCGACGGTGATCGACCCCCGTTCGTCGGGTTTCGCTTCGGCACTGGTCACCGACTGGAAGAGCTTGGCGATGTCCGTCGCCTTGGCGTAATTCACCTGCAACAGTTCCCGGCGCAATGGCGCCAGATCGGCAATCTGCTTTTGTGATTCCAGTTCCTGACGCTCCCGGGCAGCAATTTCATCGGCCGGTGCAACAAGCAGGACATTACCGACCCTGCGCTTGTCCAGCCCCTTGGTTTTCAGCACCAGATCCAGCGCCTGATCCCACGGCACGTTCTGCAGGCGCAACGTGATGCCACCCTGCACCGTGTCGCTGGCCACCAGATTGAGGTTGGTGAAATCGGCGATCAATTGCAGCACCGAACGCACATCAATGTCCTGGAAATTCAGCGAAAGCTTCTCGCCGCTGTAAGCCTGTAGCCCGGCATTGCGCTTTTGCGGGTCGTCGACCGTCGCCGGACGAACGCTGACCGTGAGCTTGCTGTCGGTCTGATAGGTCGAGTAATCGAACGTACCACCGGGCTCGATGCTGATGATGGCTCGATCGCCACTTGCGCTGGCATTGACGAACTGCACGGGCGTGGCGAAATCCTTCACATCCAGACGCACGCGCAACGGCTCGGGCAATCGGGTTTTGGCAAACCCGACAATAATCTTGCCCTCGCGCTGTTGTATGTCGGGCGCAATCGATGGGTCCGACAAGTCGATCACCACGTTGCCCTCGCCCTGTGTGCCTCGCTGAAAATCCACACCCCGAATGGCCTTGCCCGACGTCGCAGCGGCTCGCGCCTGAACCGGCATTGCCGGGGCCGCCGGCCTGGGCGTCGACGGCTTGACACCCTGCCCGACTACCACCAGCAAATTGTTGCCTTCAATTCGTGAGTCGTACGGGGCCGACTGAGCCAGGTTGATGATCAATCGCGTACGGTCCCCGGCCTCCACCACCGTTGCACTGCGGGCATTTCCACTGCCGAGATCGCGAGTCTTGCTGGCCAGTTGACTGGCGACACCCGGCAAATCCAGCGCAATCCGGGCCGGCGACTCCGTCATGTAACCCTGAGGCAACGGGGGCGGTGCATCGAACGACAACTTCAACTCGACCCGGTCCCCCGGCAGCGCAGCGACATCCAGCGCCTTGAGATTGGCCGCTTGTACCATCGGCGACAACAGCGCTATCCATAGCGAAAGGCCGAAGGCGGAGAAAATCCTGTTCATTTTTCGGGTTCCACTATGAGTGCTCTTTCAAAGGGATGGTCCGGGGACGTTCCAGCCACGCGCCCTGACCATCAGGGACAATTTCAACCACATCGACTTGCGAACCACTGATCGCAACGATTCGTCCGTCGTTACGCCCCAGGTAATCACCGACCTTCAGGCGGTGCACGCCACCCGCCCCGCGCAACAGGGCAAAGGAGCCCGTCGCATTGGAAAGGGTGCCGACCATTTCAAACTGCTCGATGTTAAAACCTTCGAGGTATTGCCTGACCCGGTCAGGGTCGGGCTTGACGTTGCGCGAACCCTGCCGATGGGTCGCCAGATCAGTGCTGACCTGTGGTGAAAACGGACTGCGCAGATTCCCTGCTTCGTAGGTGAATGTCGGGTAAGACCGGAATACCGGCGTTGGTTCAATACTGCCTGGCCCGCGCAGGCGTATTTCGCTCAGGTAGGCGTCCAGATCGCTGTAGTCATCGCCTGCGCCACAACCGGACAGAACAGACAGCAACAGCACCATCGGAAAACAACGCGCCGGGGTCATTGATGTCGCCCCATATCTTTGTAGCGGTAGGTCTTGGCGAGGATGCTCAAGCGCAGCTTCGGCGCACCCTGGGGACTGACGGGGGCAAGGTCGAAATCGTGCAAGGTGACGATTCGCGGCAACCCGGCCACACCACTGACGAAGGTGGCCAGGTCGTGGTAACCCCCGGTGACCGTGATCTGGATCGGCAACTCGATGTAGAACGGCTGGGCGACCTCCGGCAGCAGCTTGATCTCCTCGAACTCCAGGCCACTGCCCAGACCTGTACGCGTGATGTCTTCCAGCAAGCCGGGCACTTCGGTGTCGCCGGGCAGTTGCCGCAACAGCACGCCGAAAGCGTTCTCCATTTCCTTCAACTGCTGGGTGTAGAGATCGAGATTCGCCGCCATGCGGGCTTTGCCGGCGAACTGTTCCTTGAGCGTCGACTCTTCCTCGCGCTTCAGATCGAGCTGGCTCTCGAGGTCGCGAGTGGAAAAGTTATAGCCCAAGGCCAGCACCACAAGCATGAGCAAACCGGCCACCAGACACTTGATCACCGGCGGCCAGGCCGCCATGTTGCCGGTGTCCAGATCGTTGAAGTCGATCTTGCGCAGCCCTTCGAACCATTCGGACAGGCTCATTTGCCTCCCTCCGGTGCTGCGGGTTGAGACTGGCGAACGGTCAACTGGAAGACGTTGGCCTGCTCCACCTGACCGGCAGCTGCGGCCTTGACTTCGGTCAGGCTCGGCGCTTCGAACCAGTCTGATGCCTCGAGGTTGCGCATCAAGTCTGAAACACGGCTGTTGGATTGCGCGGCACCGGTGATGGACAAGGTCTTTCCGGTCATTCTCACTTCGGTGAAATACACGCCGTCAGGCAGTGCCCGCGCCAACTGGTCAAATATTCGCCCGCGGATATGACGGTTGTCTTGCAGGTCCTGGATGATGCGCATGCGCTCGACCAGTTGCTGGCGGCGCTCCTTGAGATCATTGATCTGCGTGATCCGCTCATCGACCACGGCGATTTGCCTGCCGATGTAATCGTTACGGGCGATTTGCCGGTCGATGGCACGGCTGATGGCCTGGTTGGCAACCAGCACCGCGCCCATCGTGCCCGCCATAGCGGCCACCAGCACCAGCAGGAAGCGTTTGCGGCGGACTTCACGCCGCTCCTCGCGCCAGGGTAAAAGGTTGATCCGTGCCATCAGTCGAAGCTCCTGAGGGCAAGACCACAGGCGATCATCAACGCCGGGGCATCACTCGCCAGGGCAGCACCATTGACCTTGCTGCCCAGCGTCATTGCTGAAAAAGGGTTCGCGATCAGGGTCGGCGTGCCCAATTGCTGCTCGATCAAACGGTCCAGCCCCGGGACCGAGGCGGTACCGCCGGCCAGCAGGATATGGTCGACAGCGCTGTACTGACCGGCGGCAAAGAAGAACTGCAGCGAGCGCGACACCTGCTGCACCAATGCCTCTTGAAATGGCTGCAAGACCTCACCGGCATAGTCATCCGGCAGGCCACCCTTCCTTTGCGCCAGACTCGCCTGCTCCAGCGTCAGGCCATAGCGGCGCTGGATTTCCCCGGTCAACTGCCGACCGCCGAACAGTTGCTCACGGGTGTAGATAATCCGCCCGTTGCGCAGCACGCTCAGGGTGGTCATGGTGGCGCCAACATCCACCACCGCGACTATCAAAGGCTCCTCGGAGACCGCAAGCCGACTGGCCAGCAACCCGAATGAGCGCTCCAGTGCATAGGCTTCGACATCGACTACGCGGGCGGTCAGCCCCGCCAGGGCCAGGGCGGCCTCGCGGACCTCGACGTTTTCCTTGCGGCAAGCCGCGAGCAGCACGTTGACGCGCTCCGGGTTGCGCGCGGAGGTGCCCTGGACTTCAAAGTCGATCGCGACTTCATCCAGGGGATAGGGAATGTATTGATCCGCCTCGATCTTCAGCTGGCTTTCCATCTCGTCTTCGCAAAGGCCGGCATCCATCTCGATGATCTTGGTGATCACCGCCGAGCCTGCCACAGCCACGGCCACACCCTTGAGGCCGGTTCTGGCCCTGGTCAGCGCGCGCGAAAGGGCCAGCCCCACGCCTTCGAGGTCAGCGATGTTCTTTTCGATCACCGCGCCGACCGGCAACGGCTCGACCGCATAAGCCTCGACCCGGAAGCGTTCGCCCTGACGGCTCAATTCCAGAAGCTTTACCGAGGTAGAGCTGATATCGATTCCCAGGAGCGAACTGGATTTTTTGTTGAAGAGTCCTGGCACTACCAATTCCCTATGACTTTCCGTGAGTTACGGACTCTGCAATGTCCATTGCGTTCAATCCGCCCGTCTTGACAGCAGCGCCAACCGCGCTCCCGATCAGAAAAATGCTTATAATGCCCAGCGTTTTTTTCCGCATTTGCTCAAGCGCGGGTCGTTCTCATTTAGCCTGAACCCTGTTGCCCAATTCATTTTTGCCCTGGATATCCAAAAGCCTTGATTCGTCTGCTGAAATTTTTCGGTTGGTCCATCGTCGCGGTTTTCTGCGGACTCCTTCTGGGTCTGAGCGGGGCGTACCTCTACCTTAGTCCCGGGCTGCCGTCCGTGGAGGCGCTGAGAAGCATCCAGTTGCAGATTCCTTTGCGGGTCTACAGCAGCGATAACAAGTTGATTGCAGAGTTCGGCGAAATGCGCCGCACACCGATCCGTTTCGCCGACATTCCCCCCAATTTCATTAATGCGTTACTAAGTGCTGAAGACGATAATTTCGCCAACCACTATGGCGTCGATCCCAGCAGCCTGATGCGTGCCGCGACCCAACTGGTCAAAAGCGGACACATCCAGTCCGGCGGCAGCACGATCACCATGCAGGTGGCGAAGAACTTTTTCCTGACCAGCGAACGCAGCTTTTCGCGCAAGACCACCGAAATCCTCCTGGCCCTGCAGATCGAACGCCAGCTGACCAAGGACGAGATCCTCGAGCTGTACGTCAACAAGATCTACCTGGGTAACCGTGCCTACGGCATCGAGGCGGCGGCGCAGGTCTATTACGGCAAATCGATCCGCGATGTCAGCCTGGCGCAGATGGCAATGATTGCCGGCCTGCCGAAGGCGCCGTCGCGCTTCAACCCGCTGGCCAACCCGGCGCGCAGCAAGGAGCGTCGCGACTGGATCCTGGGGCGCATGTACAAGCTCGGCAAAATCACCGAGGCCGACTACACCGCCGCGATCAACGAGCCGCTGAACGCCAGCTATCACGTGCCGACTCCGGAAGTGAACGCGCCGTACATCGCCGAAATGGCCCGCGCCGAAATGGTCGGGCGCTATGGCAGCGACGCGTATACCGAAGGCTTCCGCGTCACCACCACGGTGCCGAGCGACCTCCAGGAACTGGCCAACACCGCAGTCCACGAAGGCCTGATGACCTACGATCAGCGCCACGGCTATCGCGGCCCCGAGTCGCGGCTTCCGGGCAAGACTCGTGAAGCCTGGGTAACCGAGCTGACCAAGCAACGCACCATCAGCGGCCTGGAACCGGCCATCGTGACCCAGGTCGACAAGAGCGGCCTGCAGGTGCTGACCCGCACCGGCCAGGAACACGTCAGCTGGGACACCATGAAGTGGGCCCGTCCGTTCCTGAACACCAACAGCATGGGCGCCAACCCGAAGCAGCCTTCGGACGTGGCCCAGGTCGGTGACCTGATTCGCGTGCAGCGTCAGCCGGACAACTCGCTGAAGTTCAGCCAGATCCCGCAGGCCCAGGGCGCGCTGGTGTCCCTGGACCCACAGAACGGTGCCATTCGCGCCCTGGTCGGCGGCTTCGCTTTCGAACAGAGCAACTACAACCGCGCACTGCAGGCCAAGCGCCAGCCGGGTTCGAGCTTTAAACCATTCGTCTACGCCGCCGCACTGGATAACGGCTACACCGCCTCCAGCCTGGTGAACGATGCCCCGATCGTGTTCGTCGACGAGTACCTGGACAAAGTCTGGCGGCCGAAAAACGACACCAACACGTTCCTCGGCCCGATCCGCCTGCGTGAAGCGCTGTACAAGTCGCGCAACCTGGTGTCGATCCGTTTGCTGCAAGCAATGGGCGTTGGCAAGACCATCGACTACATCGCTCGCTTCGGCTTCAACAAACAGGACCTGCCACCCAACCTGTCCCTGGCGCTGGGCACCGCGACCCTGACGCCAATGGAGATCGCCACCGGCTGGAGCACCTTCGCCAACGGCGGCTACAAGATCACCCCGTACATCATCGACAGGATTGAAAGCCGCAACGGCGACACGCTGTTCGTCGCCAACCCGCCCAGCGTGCCTCAGGGCGGCGCTGCCAGCGATGGCATTGCCGCACCAGCGCCTCAAGCCTTCACGGTCAATGCAACGCCGGGCGAAGCCCCGGGCGCTGCGCCGACGCCACAAGCACCCGCCGTGGCCGAACGCATCGTTGACGGGCGCACCACGTACATCCTCAACAGCATGCTTGAGGACGTGATCAAGCTCGGCACCGGTCGCCGCGCACTAGCCCTGGGCCGCCCTGACATTGCCGGCAAGACCGGTACGACCAACGAATCCAAGGACGCCTGGTTTTCCGGTTACAACGCCGATTACGTGACCACCGTGTGGACCGGTTTCGACCAGCCGGAAAGCCTGGGCCGCAAGGAATTCGGAGGCACCGTCGCGCTGCCGATCTGGATGAACTACATGGGCGCCGCACTCAAAGGCAAGCCGCCGCATACGCAGCCGGAGCCGGAAGGCCTCCTCAGCCTGCGAGTCGATCCGGTCAGCGGCCGCGCGGCCAGCCCGGGCACGCCAGGCGCCTACTTCGAGCTGTTCAAGGCCGAAGATACGCCGCCGTCGGGCAACGAGCTCGGCAACGGCAATGCGCCGGGCAGTCCATTGCCAGCGGATGAAGCAGCGCCGATCGATTTGTTCTGATCACACTGGCAACACCCAAAAGCCCTGTCTTCGAGAGAAGTGCAGGGCTTTTTTTGCCTGCAAGTTTTGCATTGATTCGCCCGGCCTCTTCGCGGGCAAGCCCGCTCCCACAGGGTCGTAGGTGTACATAAAACCTGTGTTCACCATCGCCCACTGTGGGAGCGGGCTTGCCCGCGAAGAGGCCCTGACAGACAACACAAAACCTTCAGGAATAAAAAAGCCCCGACTCTCGCAAGCCGGGGCTTTTCGTTGAAGCATTACAACGGCTTAGCCGTTGAACACGTCATCCACGCTTTTCAGCGGGTAGTTCTTCGGATACGGCAGAGTCGCCACGCCGGTCTCGATGGCGGCTTTGGCCACGGCATCGGAGATCAGGGTGATCAGACGGGCATCCATTGGCTTCGGAATGATGTACTCACGGCCGAATTCCAGCTTGATGCCGCCATAGGCGTCGCACACTTCCTGAGGCACTGGCAGCTTGGCCAGTTCACGCAGGGCGTTGGCTGCAGCCACTTTCATTTCCTCGTTGATGCGCTTGGCGCGAACGTCCAGGGCACCACGGAAGATGAACGGGAAGCCCAGTACGTTGTTGACCTGGTTCGGGTAGTCGGAACGACCAGTGGCCATGATCACGTCGCTACGGGTGGCGTGTGCCAGCTCCGGGGAGATTTCCGGATCAGGGTTGGAGCACGCGAACACGATCGGGTTCGGCGCCATGGACAGCAGGCCTTCAGGGCTCAGCAGGTTCGGGCCGGACAGGCCTACGAACACGTCAGCGCCTTGCAGGGCGTCAGCCAGGGTGCGCTTGTCGGTCGCGTGAGCGAACACAGCCTTGTACTGGTTCAGGTCGTCACGGCCGGAGTGGATCACGCCGGTACGGTCGACCATGTAGATGTTTTCGATGTTGGCGCCCATGCTCACCAGCAACTTCATGCAGGAGATGGCGGCGGCGCCGGCACCCAGGCAGACGATCTTGGCTTCCGACAGGGTTTTGCCAGCGATTTCCAGGGCGTTGATCATGCCGGCCGCGGTCACGATAGCGGTGCCGTGCTGGTCATCGTGGAATACCGGAATATCGCACTGCTCGATCAGGGCGCGTTCGATTTCAAAGCACTCGGGTGCCTTGATGTCTTCCAGGTTGATGCCACCGAAGGTGATGGAGATGCGCTTGACGGTGTCGATGAAGGCCTGCGGGCTTTCGGAGTCGACTTCGATGTCGAAAACGTCGATGCCGGCGAAGCGCTTGAACAGTACGCCTTTACCTTCCATCACTGGCTTGGAAGCCAATGGGCCGAGGTTACCCAGGCCGAGAATCGCGGTGCCATCGGAAATGACTGCAACCAGGTTGCCTTTGCCGGTGTACTTGTAGGCCAGCTCGGGATCGCGGGCGATCTCGCGTACTGGCTCGGCTACGCCCGGGCTGTAGGCCAGCGACAGGTCGCGAGCGGTAGCAGTGGCCTTGGTGAGCTCGACACTCAGCTTCCCTGGACGAGGATTGGCGTGATATTCGAGAGCGGCAGTTTTCAGATCAGACATTTTGGCATTCCGCTTTTTACTGTTGGACAGACTGGTCAGCGAGGATACGCGCCTCGCAAAGTCCCCACAAGACTGACTGGTCACCCCTGTCAAGCGCCCGCCCCTACGACTTTGGGCCAAGAGCCACGGCACACAAGGCTTAGACTGTTCACAATCGATGGAAAAAATGTCTACAATTTTTTATCACTGTACCGCTTGAAGCATCGCCGGGTCGGTCAAGGGCAACATCCAGCGCGCCTGCCCTTCTTTCAGTCCGCCACGTCGCGAACGATCCAGCACCCAGCCGCGCGCCTCGATCTGCTTGCCCTTGAGGCTTTCCAGTGAATTCACATCGAAACGCGCCAGCAGATTGGGTGCAACGCGCAATACAACCGAGTCCTGCAACTCGATCCAAATCCCACCTCGATTGCGCTGCACCTTGCTCACACGACCGCTGAGCACGGCAAAACCGGAAGTGCTGATCTGCTCCGCTTTCAGTACAGGCGACTGGCGCCACACACCAAGCCCAGCCTGTCGAGCGTCGCGCTCTGCGGCTTGCTGACAGGCGACCAGGTCGACGTTCGGCGCCACGGCCACCTGGAAACCCAGGCCTTCGGCGAGCATCTGCGCTTCGAGGTTGGCGCCATTTGCACCGTAGACATGGGCCAGCGTGCGGCCGTAATGGTCCTTGCTTTCTTTGCCAGGCACCAACCCGACCCGACCATCACTGGCCGCCACCAATGCTTCAAGGCGTTTGCGCGCAGCCACGGCGAAGGGTTCGTCGGAACGGCCCTGCTTGCCCAGCTCCGGCGTGTTCAAGCCGATCATGCGTACATTGCGGCCATCGCTCAGGCGCAGGGTGTCGCCATCCACCACCCGTTGCACCGCGACGGGTGTCAGGCCACCTGGCGTCGGACAAAAGGCCTGCGCGCCGGACAGCCAAATCGCGGACACAAAAAAGGCGCCCGCGAGGGACGCCTTTTTCATCAGCATGGAAAAACCGTAGCGGCTTCCCAAGTTGATCGGCCTTAGGCCTTTTTCGCGCCGAAAGCACCGAAACGGTCGGCGAACTTCTGTACGCGACCACCGGTGTCCAGAGTCTTCTGCTTACCGGTGTAGAACGGGTGGCATTCGTTGCAAACGTCGATCGCCAGGGCTTTGCCGAAGGTCGAACGGGTTTCGAACTTGTTGCCGCAGCTGCAGGTAACAGCAACTGCCGGGTATTCTGGATGGATATCAGCTTTCATGGTGTTTTCCTCGGGCTAGCGTGCCGCCACCCAACACTATTGTTGAATACCGCACGTAATTAGGCCGCGGATTCTACCAGACAATCCCGTTCACGCAAGCTGTCGCTTCTACCGACCGTCTGCTAGGCTCCCGGCCTTGAGCGCCCTCCCCTGTGGGAGCGAGCCTGCTCGCGAATGCGGTGTGTCAGGCGATATAAATGCTGACTGATACTCCCTATTCGCGAGCAGGCTCGCTCCCACAAGTTATGTGCCAAACCCCTTTATTGCCTGTTGATCGAGATCCCCCCGCGTGCCCGACGCCATTCTGCGCCTCGCCCTGCCTTCGCCGCTGCGCCGCCTGTTCGACTACCGCGCTCCGGCCGGCGTCCTGCGTGCCCAACTGCACCCCGGCATGCGCCTGCGGGTACCGTTCGGCCGGCGCGAGATGATCGGGATTCTGGTGGAAGTCACCGACACCAGCGAAGTACCGGCCGAGAAACTCAAGCCGGCCCTGGCCTTGCTCGACGCTACGCCACCGCTGCCGCCCGCGCTGTTCAAGCTGTGCCTGTGGACTTCTCAGTACTATCAACACAGCCTCGGCGACACCTTGAGCTGGGCGTTGCCGGTGTTGCTGCGCCAGGGTGAGCTGGCCGAAGCGCGCCAGGAACGCTTCTGGTCTGCCACGCCAGGCGCCAGCCTCGATGACCCG
The DNA here is from genome assembly GCF_002934665.1 of Pseudomonas laurylsulfatiphila. GTDB lineage: Bacteria > Pseudomonadota > Gammaproteobacteria > Pseudomonadales > Pseudomonadaceae > Aquipseudomonas > Aquipseudomonas laurylsulfatiphila. The sequence continues at coordinate 100,001 of NZ_NIRS01000008.1, forward strand.
CGCATCGCCCGCGCTCCGCGCCAGCGCGAAGCCCTGGCCACACTGGCCCAGCACCCCCACGGCGTCGCCCATCAGTTGCTGAGCAAACTGATGCTCAGCAAGGACAGCCTGGACTTGCTGCTGGCCAAGGAGCTGGTGCAGGTCGAGATCCGTCGCCACGCCCCCGGCGCACGCCACGAACACTGGCTGGCGCAACCGGAGCTGCCGTTGAACCCGGAGCAGCGCGCCGCCTATGAGGCCATTCGCGCCGGCTTCGACAGTTACCACGCGTTCCTGCTGGCCGGCGTCACCGGCAGTGGCAAGACCGAAGTCTATCTGCAGTTGATCCGCGAAACCCTGGAGGCCGGCAAGCAGGCACTGGTGCTGATCCCGGAAATCAACCTCGGCCCGCAGACCCTGGCGCGCTTCGAACAGCGCTTCAATGCCCGCATCGCGCTGATCCATTCAGCGGTCAATGACCGCGAACGCCTCGATGCCTGGCTGGCCGCCCGGGACGGTGAGGCCGACATCATTATCGGCACCCGTTCGGCCCTGTTCACGCCGATGAAGAACCCCGGCCTGATCATCATCGACGAAGAGCACGACGGTTCCTATAAACAGCAGGAAGGCTTGCGCTACCACGCCCGCGATCTGGCGCTGGTGCGGGCGCGGCAGGAAAACATCCCGATTGTCCTCGGCTCCGCCACCCCTTCGCTGGAAAGCCTGCACAACGCCTACACCGGCCGCTACGGGCTGCTGCGCTTGAACGAGCGCGCCGGCGGGGCCAAACAGCCACGCTTCCTGCGCCTGGACGTCAAAAGCCGCCCGCTGGACAGCGGCATTTCCGGCCCGATGCAGCAGGCCATCGGCCAGACCCTGGCTGCCGGGCAGCAGGTACTGGTGTTCCTCAACCGCCGCGGTTTCGCCCCGACCCTGCTGTGTCACGATTGCGGCTGGATGTCCGAGTGTCAGCGCTGCGATGCGCGGATGACCGTGCATCAGCGTTACGGCGAGTTGCGCTGTCACCATTGCGGCTACGTCGAACGCGTGCCGCGCCAGTGCCCGAAGTGCAACAAGGTCGATCTGCGGCCCGTCGGCGCCGGCACCGAGCGGGCCGAGGAGCGCCTGGCGATTCTGTTCCCGGACTTTCCGGTGCTGCGGGTCGACCGCGACAGCACATCGCGCAAGGACGCGATGAACCAGTTGTTCGCGACCATTCAGAAAGGCCAGCCGTGCATCCTGATCGGCACGCAAATGCTTGCCAAAGGCCACCACTTCCCCCGGGTGACGCTGGTGTCGATCCTCGACGCCGACGGCGGCCTGTTCTCCGGCGACTTCCGCGCCAGCGAACGCATGGCGCAGTTGATCGTCCAGGTTGCCGGCCGCGCAGGCCGCGCCGAAGAGCCGGGCAAGGTGATTATCCAGACGCACCTGGCCGACCACCCGCTGCTGGTGCAATTGACCGAACAAGGCTATTTCGCCTTCGCCGAACAGGCCCTGAGCGAACGCCGTACGGCTGGCTTGCCGCCGTTTGCGCACCTGGCGTTGTTGCGGGCCGAAGCGCATAAACCGGGTCAGGCCGAAGGTTTTCTCGATGAGGCGTGCAGCGAGGCCGAGCGCTTGCTGGCGGAACAGGGTTTGACCGGGATCGAACTGTTGGGGCCGGTGCCGGCGCCGATGGAGCGACGGGCCGGGCGTTATCGTGCGCAGTTGTTATTGCAGGCTACGGCGCGGGCGCCGCTGCACCGGTTGCTGGCCAGTTGGTTGTTGGTGCTGGAGCAGATGCCGAGTGGGCGGGCGGTGCGCTGGTCTTTGGATGTCGACCCGGTGGATTTGTATTGAGATCAAAAGATCGCAGCCTTCGGCAGCTCCTACAGAGGACTCGGTGTTCACCACCAACCTTGTAGGAGCTGCCGAAGGCTGCGATCTTTGCTTCTTTTGTCACCACACATCCACAACCTGCCTGCTAAGGTTGGCAAGCCCGTCTTCGCAACGGATAATGCCCAGTTTTTCCACCAGCGCATGATGCGCCGCCGCGCCTGCGGTCGAAAGAGAAGACCATGAAAGACACCATTCGCCAGCTGATCCAACAAGCCATCACCCAACTCGTCAACGAAGGTGTGTTGCCTGAAGGCCTGTCGCCGGCGATCCAGGTGGAAAACTCCCGCGACAAGAAGAACGGCGACTTCGCCAGCAACATCGCCATGATGTTGGCCAAACCGGCCGGCATGAAGCCCCGCGATCTGGCGGAAAAAATCATCGCCGCGCTGCCGGCTGACGAAAACGTTTCCAAGACCGAAATCGCAGGTCCCGGCTTCCTGAACTTCTTCCAGAACACCGATGCCCTGGCGACCCGCCTGGACGCCGCCCTGGCCGATGACCACATCGGCGTGCGCAAGGCCGGCCCGGTACAGCGCACCGTGGTCGACCTGTCGGCACCGAACCTGGCCAAGGAGATGCACGTCGGCCACCTGCGCTCGACCATCATCGGCGACGGCGTGGCCCGCGTTCTCGAATTCCTCGGCGACACCGTGATCCGTCAGAACCACGTCGGCGACTGGGGCACCCAGTTCGGCATGCTGATGGCTTATCTGCAGGAAAACCCGATCACCAGCGACGAGCTGTCGGACCTGGAGAACTTCTACCGCGCCGCCAAGCAGCGCTTCGACGAATCCGAAGAGTTCGCCGACCGTGCCCGTGGCCTGGTGGTCAAGCTGCAGGCCGGCGATGCCGACTGCCTGGCACTGTGGACCAAGTTCAAGGACATCTCGCTGTCCCACTGCCAGAAGATCTACGAACTGCTCAACGTCAAACTGACCATGGCCGACGTGATGGGCGAAAGTGCCTACAACGACGACCTGATCAACGTGGTCAACGATTTGAAGGCCGCTGGCATGCTGGTCGAGAGCAACGGCGCCCAGTGCGTGTTCCTCGACGAGTTCAAGAACGCCGACGGCGACCCGCTGCCGGTGATCATCGTCAAGGCTGACGGTGGCTACCTCTACGCCACCACCGACCTGGCGGCCGTGCGCTACCGCAGCGGTAAGCTCAAGGCCGATCGCGCGCTGTACTTCGTCGACCAGCGTCAGGCCCTGCACTTCCAGCAAGTGTTCGCCGTGGCGCGCAAGGCCGGCTTCGTGACCCATCCGATGGAAATGGAACACATGGGCTTCGGCACCATGAACGGCGCTGACGGCCGTCCGTTCAAGACCCGTGACGGCGGCACCGTGAAGCTGATCGACCTGCTGACCGAGGCCCAGGAACGCGCCTACTCCCTGGTCAAGGACAAGAACCCGGAGCTGGCCGAGGCCGAGTTGCGCAACATCGCCAAGGTGGTGGGCATCGGCGCAGTGAAATACGCCGACCTGTCCAAGCACCGCACCAGCGACTACAGCTTCAACTTCGACCTGATGCTCAATTTCGAAGGCAACACCGCGCCCTACCTGCTGTACGCCTACACCCGCGTGGCCGGCGTGTTCCGTAAACTCGGCAAGGACTTCAGCGAAGTCGACGGCCAGATCGTCCTCGAAGCGCCGCACGAACTCGAACTGGCAGCGAAGCTCGCGCAGTTTGGCGAGATCCTGAACAACGTGTCCGAAAAAGGCACCCCGCACATCCTCTGCACCTACCTGTACGACGTCGCCGGCCTGTTCTCCAGCTTCTACGAGAACTGCCCGATTCTCGCCGCCGACACCCCGGCACAAATGCAGAGCCGCCTGCGCCTCGCCGCGCTGACCGGACGCACCCTCAAGCAAGGCCTGGAACTCTTGGGCCTGGAAACTCTGGAGCGTATGTAAGTTGGCTGCCAAGAAAAAACCTGCACCCAAGCGTGGCGCCAGCCGTTACCAAGCTCCTGCAAAGCAACCGATCCCGGGCTGGCTGTGGATGGCCATCGGCCTGACGGTCGGCGCGTTCATCGTGTTCCTGATGAAGCTGGAACCGGGCAAGGGCAGCGACACGGTCAAGCGTGAAAAGGTCGAGCAACAGCAACAGCAGAAAGCCAGCAAGATCGCCGAGGCCAACAAGACCCCGCCGAGCCCGACGCAACCGGTGAAGCCGAAGTACGACTTCTACACCTTACTGCCAGAATCGGAAGTCATCGTGCCGCCGGATGCCGTGCCGGAAAAAACCTTGCCGACGCCACAAGTGCCGGCCATCCCGACAACGCCGGTCACCCCGGCCGAAGCGGCGAAGATCGACACGGCTCGCGCCCAGGCTGCATTGGCCGGGATCACGCCGCCGCCAGCGCCACCGGTCAAGGCTGCGCCTGTGACGAAGTTTTTCCTGCAGGCTGGCTCGTTCCGCAAAGAGACCGATGCGGACAAGGTTCGCGCGCAGATCATCCTGCTGGGCCAGGCCGTTTCGGTTGAGTCCGGTACGGTGAAGGACGAAACCTGGTATCGGGTACTGGTCGGACCGTTCAGCAACCGCGAACAACTGACGACCGCCCAGAAACAACTGGCCGGCGCCGGCTTCAGCAATCTGTTGTTACAACAACGCCAGAGCCGCTGACCCCCCAAGGTCAACCGAGTCATCGTTCATCGCTGGCAAGCCAGCTCCCACAGGGTTGGGGATTATCCTGTGGGAGCTGGCTTGCCAGCGATGGTGTCCGAACAGACAACACATCCCTCCCCTGCCTGCCACCGCTCGTCCCCTCTCTCGCCTTACAGTTGAAAAACCCTCCACCACCCCCATATGAATGGGCATAAGGCATTTTCGCCCCGCTGCGTGGAGACTCTTCCCTTGACCACCATCGTTTCAGTTCGCCGCCACGGCAAAGTCGTCATGGGCGGCGACGGCCAGGTTTCCCTTGGTAATACCGTGATGAAAGGCAACGCGAAAAAAGTTCGCCGCCTGTACCACGGCCAGGTCATTGCCGGTTTTGCCGGTGCAACCGCCGACGCCTTTACCCTCTTCGAACGTTTCGAAGGCCAGCTTGAAAAACACCAGGGCCACCTGGTGCGCGCCGCCGTCGAACTCGCCAAAGAATGGCGTACCGACCGCTCCCTGAGCCGCCTTGAAGCCATGCTTGCGGTCGCCAACAAGGACGCCTCCCTGATCATTACCGGCAACGGTGACGTGGTCGAACCCGAAGACGGCCTGATCGCCATGGGTTCCGGTGGTGCCTACGCCCAGGCCGCGGCCAGCGCGCTGCTGAAAAAGACCGACCTGTCAGCACGGGAAATTGTCGAAACCGCCCTCGGTATCGCCGGCGACATCTGCGTATTCACCAACCACACCCAGACCATTGAGGAGCAGGACTGCGCCGAGTAAGCCCGTGCAGCCATCGCACCACGGCTCATTCTTGCTTGAGGTCCACTGAATATTATGTCCATGACTCCCCGTGAAATCGTCCACGAACTCAACCGCCACATCATCGGCCAGGACGATGCCAAGCGCGCCGTCGCCATTGCCCTGCGCAACCGCTGGCGCCGCATGCAGCTGCCTGAAGAGCTGCGCGTTGAAGTCACGCCAAAGAACATCCTGATGATCGGCCCGACCGGCGTCGGTAAAACCGAGATCGCCCGTCGCCTGGCGAAACTGGCCAATGCGCCGTTCATCAAGGTCGAAGCGACCAAGTTCACCGAAGTCGGCTATGTCGGCCGTGACGTCGAATCGATCATTCGTGACCTGGCCGATGCCGCGATCAAGCTGCTGCGCGAGCAGGAAATCATCAAGGTTCGCCACCGCGCCGAAGACGCTGCCGAAGAGCGCATCCTCGACGCCCTGCTGCCACCGGCGCGCATGGGCTTCAGCAACGATGACGCCCCGACTGCCGATTCCAACACCCGCCAGCTGTTCCGCAAGCGCCTGCGCGAAGGTCAGCTGGACGACAAGGAGATCGAAATCGAAGTCGCCGAAATGGCCGGCGTCGATATCTCCGCGCCACCGGGCATGGAAGAAATGACCAACCAGCTGCAAAGCCTGTTTGCCAACATGGGCAAGGGCAAGAAAAAAGCCCGTAAGCTCAAGGTCAAAGAAGCGCTGAAGATGGTGCGCGACGAAGAAGCCGGCCGTCTGGTCAACGATGAAGAGTTGAAGGCCAAGGCCCTGGAAGCCGTCGAGCAGCACGGCATCGTGTTCATCGACGAAATCGACAAGGTCGCCAAGCGCGGTAATTCCGGCGGCGTCGATGTGTCCCGCGAAGGCGTGCAGCGCGACTTGCTGCCGCTGATCGAAGGCTGCACCGTCAACACCAAGCTGGGCATGGTCAAGACCGACCACATCCTGTTCATTGCTTCCGGTGCGTTCCACCTGAGCAAGCCGAGCGATCTGGTGCCCGAGCTGCAAGGCCGTCTGCCGATCCGTGTCGAACTCAAGGCCCTGAGCCCGGAAGATTTCGAACGTATCCTCAGCGAGCCCCACGCCTCGCTCACCGAGCAATACTGCGCACTGCTGAAAACCGAAGGCCTGGGCATCGAGTTCCAGCCGAGCGGCATCAAGCGCATTGCGGAGATCGCCTGGCAGGTCAACGAGAAAACCGAAAACATCGGTGCCCGTCGCCTGCACACCCTGCTCGAGCGCCTGCTCGAAGAGGTGTCGTTCAGCGCCGGCGACCTGGCCAGCGCCCATGACGGCAAGGTGATCCAGATCGACGCCGACTACGTCAACAGCCATCTGGGCGAATTGGCGCAGAACGAAGACCTGTCCCGTTATATCCTGTAGGTCATGTGATTCCTTGTAGGAGCCGGCTTGCCGGCGATGGCGCACCTGAGATCGCCATCGCCGGCAAGCCAGCTCCTACAAGGGTCAGACCACGCATACAAACGGACATCCGGTCATGACCCAACTCCCCACCGACATCAAGCTGCACAAAGCCTCGAAAACCCTGTCGCTGAAATACGCGTCCGGCGAGGAATACACCCTGCCCGCCGAGTTCCTGCGCGTGCACTCTCCCTCCGCCGAGGTCCAGGGCCACGGCAAACCCATCCTGCAATTTGGCAAGATCAACGTCGGCCTGACCAAGGTAGAACCGGCCGGTCAGTACGCACTGAAACTGACCTTCGATGACGGTCACGACAGCGGTCTGTTCACCTGGGAATACCTCTACGAACTGGCGCGACGTTATGACGCACTCTGGGACGATTATCTGGCCGAACTCAAAGCGGCCGGAAAAACCCGCGACCCGAACGAATCCGTCGTCAAGCTGATGCTCTAATCCGAGCCTCTTGCTCTTTAGAGGGCATTTTCTAATTTCATCTGTTTGAATGCTCCGCTTCAGGGCCGTCGATTGGCCTGCTTGCGAAAAAAATTAAACTCGGGTAACCAATGGAACTGGCAAGTTCCCTGCAGTGCTCACTGCGAACAAAAGCAGCGATGCAGTATTAACGGTCACCCGAGCAGCAGTACCTGGCATTGGTTGTGTGACTGCACAGCAGGCCCCGGGTACTCGTCTCAGGACATTGGAGCGTCGTAGATGAGTAACAAGAATAACGATGACTTGAAGCAACAAGCCTCCGAAAACACCTTGGGGCTGAATCCTGTCGTTGGATTGCGTGGAAAAGATCTACTGGCTTCTGCTCGCATGGTGCTCAGGCAGGCCATCAAACAACCGATTCACAGCGCCAAGCATGTCGCCCATTTCGGTCTTGAACTCAAGAACGTGTTGCTAGGTAAATCCGAGCTTCTTCCGAATGGCGATGACCGTCGCTTCGCCGATCCGGCCTGGAGCCAGAACCCGCTCTACAAACGTTATTTGCAAACCTACCTGGCGTGGCGCAAGGAACTCCACGACTGGATCGATGACAGCAACCTGCCGGCCAAGGACGTCAGCCGCGGGCACTTCGTGATCAACCTCATGACCGAGGCCTTCGCCCCGACCAACACGGCGGCCAACCCGGCAGCGGTCAAACGTTTCTTCGAGACCGGCGGTAAAAGCCTGCTCGACGGCCTCTCGCATCTGGCCAAGGACCTGGTACACAACGGCGGCATGCCGAGCCAGGTCAACATGGGGGCATTCGAGGTCGGCAAGACCCTGGCCGTGAGCGAAGGTGCAGTGGTGTTTCGCAATGACGTGCTGGAACTGATCCAGTACAAGCCCACCACCGAACAGGTGCACGAGCGCCCTTTGCTGGTGGTGCCACCGCAAATCAACAAATTCTACGTTTTCGACCTCAGCCCGGAAAAAAGCCTGGCGCGGTTCTGCCTGCGCAGCAACGTGCAAACTTTCATCGTCAGCTGGCGCAATCCGACCAAGGAGCAGCGTGAGTGGGGCCTGTCGACTTACATCGAGGCGCTCAAGGAAGCGGTCGACGTGGTCACCGCGATCACCGGCAGCAAGGACGTGAACATGCTCGGCGCCTGCTCCGGTGGCATCACCTGCACCGCGCTGCTGGGCCATTACGCAGCGATTGGCGAGAACAAGGTCAACGCCCTCACCCTGCTGGTCAGTGTGCTCGACACCACCCTGGACAGCGATGTGGCGCTGTTCGTCGATGAACAAACCCTCGAAAGCGCCAAGCGCCACTCCTATCAGGCCGGCGTGCTGGAAGGCCGCGACATGGCGAAAGTCTTTGCCTGGATGCGCCCCAACGACCTGATCTGGAACTACTGGGTCAACAACTACCTGCTGGGCAACGAGCCACCGGTGTTCGACATCCTGTTCTGGAACAACGACACCACCCGCTTACCGGCCGCGTTCCACGGCGACCTGATCGAAATGTTCAAAAGCAATCCATTGATTCGTCCGAATGCACTGGAAGTGTGCGGCACACCGATCGACCTGAAGCAGGTCACCGCCGATATCTTTTCCCTGGCCGGGACCAGCGACCACATCACCCCGTGGCGCTCCTGCTACAAGTCGGCGCAACTGTTCGGCGGCAATGTTGAATTCGTGCTGTCCAGCAGCGGGCATATCCAGAGCATTCTGAACCCGCCGGGCAATCCGAAGTCGCGCTACATGACCAGCACTGAAATGCCCGCCAATGCCGATGACTGGCAGGAAGAGTCGACCAAGCACGCCGATTCGTGGTGGCTGCATTGGCAGGCCTGGCAGGCACAGCGCTCGGGCAACCTGAAAAAAGCTCCGCTGAAACTGGGCAACAAGGCGTACCCGGCGGGCGAAGCTGCCCCGGGCACTTATGTACATGAGCGGTAACTGACACACCCGCCCCCCTGTAGGAGCGAGCTTGCTCGCGATGGACGTTAACGATAACGCGTTCTTTCCGGATTAACGCGTTGCACTTGAGTTCATCGCGAGCAAGCTCGCTCCTACAGGGGATCGGGAAGAATTCGAGAGAACGACCCACAGGGCCTGAAGCATGCCGCAACCCTTCATATTCCGTACCGTCGACCTGGATGGCCAGACGCTCCGCACGGCGGTACGCCCCGGCAAGCCTCACTTGACGCCCCTGCTGATTTTCAACGGCATCGGCGCCAACCTGGAGCTGGTGTTCCCGTTCATTGCGGCGCTGGACCCGGACCTGGAAGTCATTGCCTTCGACGTACCCGGCGTCGGCGGTTCGTCGACGCCAAACCGGCCGTATCGTTTTCCGGGGTTGGCCAAGCTCACGGCGCGGATGCTCGACTATCTCGACTACGGTCAGGTCAATGTCATCGGCGTGTCCTGGGGTGGCGCCCTGGCCCAACAGTTCGCCTACGACTATCCGGAGCGCTGCAAGAAACTCGTGCTGGCCGCCACGGCGGCGGGTGCGGTGATGGTGCCGGGCAAACCGAAAGTGCTGTGGATGATGGCCAGCCCGCGACGCTACATCCAGCCGTCCCACGTAATCCGCATTGCGCCGATGATCTACGGTGGTGCGTTCCGTCGCGACCCGACGCTGGCCGCCAGCCATGCGGCCAAGGTGCGTTCGGCGGGCAAGCTCGGTTACTACTGGCAGCTGTTCGCCGGCCTCGGCTGGACCAGCATCCACTGGTTGCACAAGATCCGCCAGCCGACCCTGGTGCTGGCCGGCGACGATGACCCGTTGATCCCGTTGGTCAACATGCGCTTGCTGGCCTGGCGGATTCCCAACGCCCAGTTGCACATCATCGATGACGGTCATCTGTTCCTGATTACCCGGGCCGAAGCGGTGGCCCCGATCATCATGAAATTCCTGGAGGAGGAGCGCCAGCGCGCGGTGATGCATCCGCGTCCGGCGCCATTGGGCAGTTAAAGCGCTGCATCAGCGGTCGGCAGGACGCCACGCCGCGCAACAACCCGTTACAGCGTCTATGGTGTTCTGGTTCAGTGTGTTTGTTTTTGGCCTGAAGACGAAGGAGTGTTGAATCATGCGCGAGAAACCAGCGAGGGAATCCTTAGCGACTCCCGCCGCGTTCATCAATGCACAGAGTGCGATTACCGGCCTGCGCGGCCGGGATCTGCTGTCGACCCTGCGCAGTGTGGCCGCCCATGGCTTGCGCAACCCACTGCACAGCGCCCGGCATGCCCTCAAGCTCGGCGGTCAGCTTGGCCGCGTGCTGCTGGGTGAGACCCTGCACCCGACCAACCCTCAGGACGCTCGCTTCGCCGACCCGGCGTGGAGCCTCAACCCGTTTTATCGCCGTAGCCTGCAGGCCTATCTGAGCTGGCAGAAGCAGGTCAAAAGCTGGATTGACGAGAGCAACATGAGCCCGGACGACCGCGCCCGCGCCCACTTCGCCTTCACCTTGCTCAACGACGCCGTATCGCCCTCCAACACCCTGCTCAACCCACTGGCGGTCAAGGAGCTGTTCAATTCCGGCGGTAACAGCCTGGTGCGGGGCATCGGCCATCTGGTGGACGATCTGCTGCATAACGACGGCCTGCCCCGGCAAGTCACCAAGCAAGCGTTCGAGGTCGGCAGGACGGTCGCCACTACCACCGGAGCCGTGGTGTTCCGCAACGAGCTGCTGGAGTTGATCCAGTACAAGCCGATGAGCGAAAAGCAGTATTCCAAGCCCCTGCTGGTGGTACCGCCGCAAATCAACAAGTACTACATTTTCGACCTGAGCCCGCACAACAGTTTCGTCCAGTACGCCCTGAAAAACGGCCTGCAAACCTTCATGATCAGCTGGCGCAACCCGGATGTGCGTCACCGCGAATGGGGGCTCTCGACCTACGTCGAAGCCGTGGAAGAAGCGATGAATGTCTGCCGGGCGATCACCGGCGCACGTGAGGTCAACCTGATGGGCGCCTGCGCCGGCGGACTGACCATTGCCGCACTGCAAGGTCATTTGCAGGCCAAACGGCAGCTGCGCAGGGTGTCCAGCGCGACGTATCTGGTGAGCTTGCTCGACAGTCAGCTGGACAGCCCCGCTACGCTGTTCGCCGACGAGCAGACACTGGAGGCTGCCAAGCGCCGCTCCTATCAGAAAGGTGTGCTGGACGGACGTGACATGGCCAAGGTCTTCGCCTGGATGCGCCCCAACGACCTGATCTGGAGCTACTTCGTCAACAACTACCTGCTGGGCAAGGAGCCACCGGCGTTCGATATCCTCTACTGGAACAACGACAACACGCGCCTGCCTGCGGCCCTGCATGGCGACCTGCTGGACTTCTTCAAGCACAACCCGCTGACCCACCCGGGCGGACTGGAAGTGTGTGGCACGCCGATCGATTTGCAGAAGGTCACCGTCGACAGCTTCAGCGTCGCCGGCATCAACGATCACATCACACCGTGGGACGCTGTGTATCGCTCGACGCTGTTGCTCGGCGGCGAGCGGCGCTTCGTGCTGTCCAACAGCGGTCATGTGCAGAGCATCCTCAACCCGCCGAGCAACCCGAAAGCCAACTACATCGAGAACGGCAAACTGAGCAGCGACCCCCGCGCCTGGTATTACGACGCCAAACATGTCGACGGCAGTTGGTGGACCCAATGGCTGGGCTGGATTCAGGAACGCTCCGGCGCGCAGAAGGAAACCCACATGGCGCTCGGCAACCAGAACTACCCACCGATGGAGGCAGCACCCGGTACTTACGTGCGCGTGCGCTGACGTTCAACGCGCCACGGCCGCTGCCGGCCGTGGCAAGACCCGATCATTAAGAAGACTGGATGAAAACCCGCGACCGGATCCTCGAATGTGCCCTGCAGTTGTTCAATCAGAAGGGCGAACCGAATGTCTCCACCATGGAAGTTGCCAATGAAATGGGCATCAGCCCGGGCAACCTCTACTACCACTTTCACGGCAAGGAACCGCTGATACTCGGGCTGTTCGAGCGCTTTCAATGTGAACTGCAACCGCTGCTCGACCCACCGTCCGACGTCGAATTGGGCCCCGAGGATTACTGGCTGTTCCTGCATCTGATCGTCGAACGCCTGTCCCACTACCGGTTTCTGTTCCAGGACCTGTCGAACCTCGCCGGACGCCTGCCGAAACTGGCCAAGGGCATTCGCAACCTGCTCAATGCACTCAAGCGCACGCTGGCGTCGTTGCTCGCACGATTGAAGGCTCAAGGGCAATTGGTCAGCGACACTCAGGCGTTAGGGCAACTGGTGGAACAGATCACCATGACCCTGCTGTTTTCACTGGATTACCAGCGGATACTCGATCGCGAAGGCGAGGTGCGGTTGGTGGTTTACCAGATCATGATGCTGGTGGCGCCGCATCTGTTGCCACCGATCAAAGTGGCGACGGAGCAAATGGCGATGCAGTACCTGGAAGCACACGAGTAAGCCTGACACCCGCCAACCCTGTGGGAGCGAGCTTGCTCGCGATGGCGTCTGTTCAGCCAACATGGATGTCGACTGATACACCGCTATCGCGAGCAAGCTCGCTCCCACAGTGGGCTTGTGTCGCTCAGAAATCCGCGCACAAACAAAAACGCCCGACCTTGGCAGGCCGGGCGTTTTTTTGAGCCCTGAAAATCAGGACTGACTGGTTGGCGTCGATGGAGCTGGCGCGGCAGTCGGGGTGACAGCAGGGGTTGGCGCGGTCGCGGAGTTAGAGGCGCTGACCGGAGCGGCTGCCGGGGTTGCCGGCTTGGCAGCTGCTACTGCTGGTTTTGGCGCGGCGGCTTTTGGAGCTGCCGGCTTCTTCACTGCAGGTTTTTTCGCAGCAGCAGGTTTGGCTGCGGGCTTGGCGGCGGCGGGTTTTGCTGCAGCTGTTTTAGCCGCAGGCTTGGCCGCTGCTGGTTTGGCGGCAGGTTTCGCAGTAGCAGGTTTGGCGGCTGCAGTTTTAGCGGCAGGCTTGGCAGCAGGTTTAGCCGCTGCTTTTGCCAGTGGCTTGGCGGCCGTTTTCGCGGCTGGCTTGGCGGCGGCAGTCTTGGCAGCAGGTTTGGCCGCCGCGGTTTTCGCCGCAACAGGCGCAACCTTGGCACCGGTCAGTTTTTCGATTTGCTTGGTCAGGGTCTCGACCTTGCTGTGCAGTGCCTTGACTTCGTTGCGGCTCGGTACGCCCAGACGCGAGATGGCGCTGTTCAGACGCTTGTCGAAAGCACCTTCCAACTCATCCCACTTGCCCAGTGCACGATCTTTCACGCCGCTGATGCGCGATTTGGCCGAAGAAGCGGAGTCCTTGGCGGCGTCGACTGTCTTGCCAACAGCGCTCTTGGTGAGCTTCTCGGCTTTCTCGCCGTCCTTAACCAATGCATCGAAGAGTTTGCTGCCGTCAGTGTCGATCTTCGAGTACACGCCTAAACCAGCCAGCCAGATTTTTCGGGAGTAATCTTCAACCTTCCCGATCCACGAGCTGCCTTCTTTTTCGGTTTTCTTTTTAACAGCCATCCCGTTCTCCTTAAGATTTACGCGCGACACGTTCGAGCAATGCCGTCAGCTCATCGAGCTTAGCAGAGAGTGTCTCAACGTCATGTTTAGACGGAATGCCGATACGATTCAAGGCACTTGCGACACGCGTGTCGAACGCCTTCTCGACCTTGTCGAGTTGAACTTCGACACGGCCTTTGAAAGTGCTGACTTCACTCTTGACTTCATCGATCTCGGCATTGGCCGCTTCAAGTTTCTCAGCGACTACTTTTTTGCCTTTCTTTTCAACAACCTGACCAGCCTTGATCAGCTCTTGAAAGTATTCGCTGCCCTCTTGGCCGACCTTGGCGTAGGCGCCCAGGCCTGCCAGCCAGATCTTGCGGGCATAGGATTTGACGTCGCCCAGCGTGCTGGTCGATGCGTCGATTTTTTTCTTCAAAATAACTTTGGCCATGGTGCACCTCACGCGCAGAAGGTTTGAGGAACTGCCCGGATAAGTGTCGGGCTCTGGCACAAAGTAGGGAGAAAAATTAGAAACGGCACCCTAACAACTGCAACAAAACCACGGGCGATCCTGTAGGAGCCGGCTTGCTGGCGAATCGATGGTGGCCGTGATGCCGCCTTCGCTGGCAAGCCAGCTCCTACGGGTCACGATCAGACCAACGCTTTATCCAGCGCCTTTTCGATTTCCGCTTTGATCATGCCGCTCATGGCCGACATCATCAGGCCCAACTCCACATCGACCTTGATCGAATCTTCACTGACATGCACCGCACCCTTCACACCCGAGCGTTTGAGGTTCAGGGTGTCACCGGACCACTGCGGCTCCAGGCCATACTGATCGGACAGTTTCTGCGCCAGCTTGTCGGCCTTCTCGCGAGCCGCTTCCTTGCCCAGGCCGTGGGCACGTTCAACACTAATACGGGCCATTGAATGACTCCTGCTTTGTGGATGCTTTCCCGGGGCATCTTGACCTCTGCTGCGTCAAAACGTCCCGATGGTTGCCCATCTTACCTTCAGCCTTGCCAAGACAAAGCATGCCTTGGGGATTAGAATGTCGCGCATTCTCTTTTGGTGACAGCGATATGACTGATCAGCGCAAAGGCAGCGATGCCGAACCCACCACTCACTTCGGCTTCAAAAACGTTCCGGAAAGCCAGAAAGCGGAAAAAGTCGCTGAGGTTTTCCACTCGGTAGCCGCCAAGTACGACCTGATGAACGACCTTCTGTCGGGCGGCATGCACCGTCTGTGGAAGCGTTTCGCGATCGAACTGTCGGGCGTTCGTGCCGGCAATCGCGTACTCGACATCGCCGGTGGCACCGGCGACCTGACCAGGAAGTTCTCGCACCTGGTAGGCCCGACCGGCCAGGTCGTACTGGCCGACATCAACGAGTCCATGCTCAAGGTCGGCCGTGATCGCCTGCTGGACCTCGGTGTGGCCGGCAACGTCGAATTCGTCCAGGCCGATGCGGAAAAACTGCCGTTCCCGGACAACCATTTCGACTGCGTGACCATCGCCTTCGGCCTGCGCAACGTGACCCACAAGGAAGACGCCCTGCGCTCGATGCTGCGCGTGCTCAAGCCGGGTGGCCGCTTGCTGGTGCTGGAGTTCTCCAAGCCGACCAACGCGCTGATGTCCAAGGCCTACGACGCCTACTCGTTCGCCTTCATGCCGTTGATGGGCAAGCTGATCACCAACGACTCGGAAAGCTATCGCTACCTGGCCGAATCGATCCGCATGCACCCGAACCAGGAAACCCTGAAGTCGATGATGGTCGAGGCCGGTTTCGACCGCGTGACCTATCACAACATGACCGCAGGCATCGTTGCCCTGCACCGCGGCATCAAGCCCTGATGCTGCTCGCCGGCCTGCTCGCCAGCGTTGAACTCGGCCTGAACCGGGTGCTGCGACTCGACAGCACGGCGCTGCCGCGGCTGGCGCATCTGACCGGCAAAGTGATTGCCGTCGATTGCCGCAGCCCGGCGCTGCACCTGTTCATCCTGCCCAGCGACGAAGGCCTGATGCTCGCCTCCCAGTGGGAAACCGGCGCCGACTGCACCTTGCGTGCACCGGCTTCAAGCCTGTTGAAGCTGGCCATGAGCAAGGACAAGACCTCGATCCTGCACAGCCCTGAAGTCGAACTCGACGGCGACAGCGGCGTGCTGCTGGAACTGGCGGCGATCCTCCAGGACCTGGAGCTGGACTGGGAGTACGAGCTCTCACGCTGGCTCGGCCCGGTCGCCACACAACTGGTCGGCGGCCACCTGCGCAGTCGCGCCCGCTGGTACCAGCAAGGCTTTGCCAGCCTGGGCCAGAACCTGGGCGAATACCTGGCCGAAGAATCGCGCACCCTTGTCGGTCAGCGCGAAGCCGAAGCCCGATTCAGTGAACTGGACCAGATCAAGCTCGATCTGGAACGTCTCGAGGCGCGTTTCGAGCGCCTTTCCCGATCCCTCGACCCAAGCGATAACGCATGAAGCTGCTTGCCGTCCGCCGTTTGTTGCGCATCCAGCGCGTCGTGATCCGCTACCGCCTCGATGACCTGCTGTTCGCCCTGCCACTGCCGTGGTTTCTGCTGGTGCTGCGTTACGCGTTGCCGTGGCGCTGGTTCCCGCGCAAGACCCTGGACCTGAGCCGTGGCGCGCGACTGCGCCTGGCGTTGCAGGACCTGGGGCCGATTTTCATCAAGTTCGGGCAGATCCTGTCCACTCGCCGCGACCTGTTGCCCGAGGACATCGCCGATGAACTGATGAAACTGCAGGACCGCGTACCGCCGTTCGACTCGCAAGTGTCGGTCAAGCTGATCGAAGAACAGCTGGGCAAGAAAATCAGCGACGTGTTCAGCCGTTTCGATGTCGAGCCGCTGGCCTCGGCTTCGGTGGCGCAGGTGCATGCCGCGCAACTGAAAACCGGCGAAGAAGTGGTGGTCAAAGTGATCCGCCCCGGTCTCAAACCGGTGATCGCCCAGGACCTGGCATGGCTGTTCATCCTCGCCCGCGCCGCCGAAAAACTCTCCGCCGATGCGCGCCTGCTGCACCCGGTGGACGTGGTCAGCGATTACGAAAAAACCATCTACGACGAACTCGACCTGCTGCGCGAGGCGGCCAATGCCAGCCAGTTGAAGCGCAACTTCGACGGCTCGCCGCTGCTGTATGTGCCGCAAGTCTATTGGGACTGGTGCCGGCCGAAAGTACTGGTGATGGAGCGCATCTACGGCATCCAGGTCACCGATCTGGCGACCCTGGCCGACCAGCGCACCGACATGAAAATGCTCGCCGAACGTGGCGTGGAGATTTTCTTCACCCAGGTGTTCCGCGACAGCTTTTTCCACGCCGACATGCACCCCGGCAACATCTTCGTCAGCACCGTGAATCCGTGGAGCCCGCAGTACATTGCGATCGACTGCGGCATCGTCGGCAGCCTGACCCCGGAAGACCAGGATTACCTGGCGCGCAACCTGTTCGCCTTCTTCAAGCGCGATTACCGTCGCGTGGCGCAGTTGCACATCGATTCGGGCTGGGTGCCGGCGGAAACCAAGCTCAACGAATTCGAAGCGGCGATCCGTACCGTGTGCGAGCCGATCTTCGAAAAACCGTTAAAAGATATTTCCTTCGGTCAGGTGCTGATGCGCCTGTTCCAGACCGCTCGGCGCTTCAACATGGAGGTTCAACCGCAGTTGGTCCTGCTGCAAAAAACCCTGTTGAACATCGAAGGCCTGGGCCGCCAGCTGTACCCGGACCTCGACCTGTGGAACACCGCGCAGCCGTTCCTCGAGCGCTGGATGCGCGAGCGGGTCAGCCCCAAAGCCCTGCTCGGCAACGTGCAGAGCCAGTTCGAACAGATCCCGCACCTGGCCAACATGGCCCGCGACCTGCTCGAACGCATGTCCCAGCCACACGCCTACGATCCGCCGCCACCGTGGCATCGACGCCGGGACGAATGGTTCCTGCGCCTGCTCGGCACGGCGCACCTGGCCGGTGGCGCCATCCTTGCCGCTGGCGGTCCGCTGAACCAGTTGGCCTATTGGCCGGCCGGCATCATGATGGCGGTCGGTTTGTATCTGGTCGTGCGCCGATAGCCAGTTGTGCTGCGCACTGGCACACTGTTTCAACGCCTGAGCTCGACTATTGAAGTGTCGAGCCCGCTGTCGGAGTCAAAGATGAAAAACTGGCTGGACGAGATCAAGTGGGACGCCGATGGCCTCGTGCCGGCGATTGCCCAGGATCACAAGACCGGGCGCGTCCTGATGATGGCCTGGATGAACCGCGAAGCACTGGAACTGACCGCTGCCGAGAACCGCGCCATTTACTGGTCGCGCTCCCGTGGCAAGCTGTGGCGCAAGGGCGAAGAGTCCGGCCACGTGCAAACCCTGCACGAGATGCGCCTGGACTGTGACGCCGACGTCATCATCCTGATGGTCGAGCAGATCGGCGACATCGCTTGCCATACCGGACGCCAGAGCTGCTTCTACCGCGTTTACGAGAACGGCGACTGGACAACGGTCGACCCGGTCCTGAAAGATCCGCATGCCATCTATTCCGCAGGGCACAAACATGAGTGACACTCTCACCCGCCTCGCCGAGGTACTGGAAGCGCGCAAAGGCGCCGCCGCCGACAGCTCGTATGTCGCCAGCCTGTATCACAAGGGCTTGAACAAGATTCTGGAAAAAGTCGGCGAAGAGTCGGTCGAGACCATCATTGCCGCCAAGGACGCCGCCGTCAGCGGCGACTGCAGCGATGTGATCTACGAAACCGCCGATTTGTGGTTCCACAGCATGGTCATGCTCGCCCAATTGGGGCAGCATCCACAGGCTGTACTCGATGAACTGGACCGTCGTTTCGGTCTCTCCGGACACGCCGAGAAAGCCTCGCGCCCGTCCGCCTGAATAACTATTAGAGAGGAGCAGCAGCATGGGCATTTTTGACTGGAAACACTGGATCGTCATTCTGGTTGTCGTGGTACTGGTATTCGGCACCAAGAAACTGAAAAACCTCGGCACCGACGTCGGCGAATCGATCAAGGGCTTCAAGAAAGCCATGAACGACGACGAAAAACCGGCCGACCCGAATGCGACCCCGGCCCAACCGGCTCCACCGGTCCAGCCACAGACCACTGTGAACCAGCCGCACACCATCGACGTGCAGGCACAGAAAGTCGAAGAGCCGATCCGCAAAGACGTGTGAGCACTGACTAATGTTTGGTATCAGCTTCTCTGAACTGCTGCTCGTCGGCCTCGTTGCCCTGCTGGTGCTGGGCCCCGAACGCTTGCCGGGCGCTGCGCGCACCGCGGGCCTGTGGGTCGGGCGCCTGAAGCGCAGCTTCAACGCGATCAAACAGGAAGTTGAACGTGAAATCGGTGCCGACGAGATTCGTCGGCAACTGCACAACGAACACATCCTGTCGCTTGAGCAGGAGGCGCGGAAAATCTTCACGCCGACCCAGCAGGAGCCGACGCCGGTTGAGCATGTGGGTGCGCAGACGATTCAAGCGCCTGCCGCCACTGTCGACTCGGCACCTGCTCCCGTTGTAGCGCCTGTCGAACCTGCGCCCGTTGTTGCAGCCGCTCCGGTTGAACCCGCTGCGCCTGTTGCGCCAGCCCCTCATGACCCAACATTGCCGCCGCGAGCCCCATGAGCGATCTCCCAGAAAACGACCAGCACATGCCGCTGGTTTCGCACCTCACCGAGTTGCGTACCCGACTGCTGCGCTGCGTAGCGGCGATTTTCATCATCTTCGCCGGCCTGTTTGCCTTTACCCAGCAGATCTACACCTTCGTCTCCACGCCGCTGCGTGCGTACCTGCCCGCCGGCGCGACGATGATTGCCACTGACGTGTCGTCGCCATTCCTGACGCCGCTGAAGCTGACGATGATGGTCTCGCTGTTCCTGGCGATTCCGGTGATCCTGCACCAGATCTGGGGCTTCATCGCCCCCGGCCTGTACAAGCATGAAAAGCGTATTGCCGTGCCCTTGCTGGTCTCCAGCATCTTTCTGTTCTATGCCGGCATGGCCTTCGCCTACTTCCTGGTGTTCCCGCTGATCTTCAAGTTCTTCGCCGCCGCCACCCCGGCCGGCGTGGAAATGATGACCGACATCACCAGCTACCTCGATTTCGTCATGACGCTGTTCTTCGCCTTTGGCGTGGCGTTCGAAATCCCGGTGGCCGTGGTACTGCTGGTATGGATCGGCGTGGTCGACGTCAAATACCTGAAGAAGATCCGCCCGTACGTGATCATCGGCTGTTTCGTGGTCGGCATGATCCTGACACCGCCGGACATCTTCTCGCAGACCCTGCTGGCCGTGCCGATGTGGCTGCTGTTCGAGATCGGCATCCTGTTCGGCAGCCTGATCAGCAAGCGTGGCGACCATCCGGAAGACCAACCGGCTGACGATCACAACGACCAGCCGCCAGCGACCCAAGCGTGAACCTGCTGCTCCTCGAAGAGGCCGATTTCATTGCGGCCGACCGGGCGATCCTGCGTGATCGCCGGTTGACCCACATGCAGGAAGTCCACCGCTGTGAAGTGGGCGACAGCATGCGCGTCGGGCGGATTGGCGGACTGATGGGTTCGGCCGAAGTGCTGCGCCTGGACGCCGACGAAGCGGAATTGCGCATCACCCTGGACCAGCCGCCACCGGCCAAGCTGCCATTGACCCTGGTATTGGCCCTGCCACGCCCCAAGATGCTGCGCAGGGTGTTCCAGACCGTGGCAGCCATGGGTGTGCCACGTATCGTGCTGGTCAACAGCTATCGCGTCGAGAAGAGCTTCTGGCAGACCCCGTTCCTGGAGCCCGAGGCCATTCGCGAGCAATTGATCCTCGGCCTCGAACAAGCCCGGGACAGCGTGCTGCCTGAAGTCGTCATCGAGAAGCGCTTCAAGCCGTTCGTCGAGGACCGTTTGCCGGCGATCACCGACGGCACCCTCGGCCTGGTGGGGCATCCCGGCAATTACCCGCCATGCCCTCGCGCACTCAGCGAACCGGTGACCCTGGCCATCGGCCCCGAGGGTGGCTGGATTCCCTACGAGATCGACCTGCTGGGCAAATCCGGCCTGCAACCGGTGCAACTGGGCGAGCGCATCCTGCGCGTCGAAACCGCCGTGACCGCGCTGCTGGCCCGCCTTTTCTAACACTGCGCCCCCCCTGTAGGAGCTGCCGAAGGCTGCGATCTTTTGATTTTTTAGAGCAAAAGATCGCAGCCTTCGGCAGCTCCTACAGAATCTCGGTGCGCCGCCGATACAGCCCCCATAAAACCAAATTGTGGTCCGGGGAGATTCAGCATGTACCAATGGCTAGCCGAGAATCTGGGAAACGTCAGCGTCAAACGCAAACTGGGGATCGGCTTCGGTCTGGTGCTGTTACTGACCCTGCTGATCACCTTCACCGGCTGGACCGGCCTGAGCGGCGTCACCAGCCGTGGCGATAAACTGGGGTTCATCGCCAGCCTCAACGACCTGACCAAGGACCTGCGCATTGCACGCCTGGATTACGAGATGCGTCGCGGTGAACAAGGTCCCGGCACGGTCAACGATCTGCTGGGCAAACTCGAAAGCGGCCTGCAGACCGCCCGCGGCCTGATCGAACAACCAGCTGACACGGCCATGGTCGATCAACAACTGGCCGCTGTCGCCGAATACCGTCGTGCCTTTAACGACATGACCCAGGCGGGTGCCCAGCGTGAAGATGCACGCAGCAAACTCGGCGCCACCGCCGACAACGCCGTGGCCCGCGTCGCCGAAGTGGAAAAATCCATGCTGCAAGGTGACAGCGTTGCAGCATTCAATAGCGTGATCGACCTGAGCAAACTGATCCAGCAGGCGCGCTTCCAGGTTCGCGGCTACACCTACAGCGGCAAGAGCGAAGCCGAACAGCCAGCCCTCGACGCGATCGACAACGCCCTGAAGAATCTCGAGGGCCTGCCGGCCAAACTGCCTGAAGAACACATCGCCAACCTGCAACAGGCGACTGACTCACTGAAGGCCTATCGTGCCGCCGTCAGCCAGTTCCGCGACTCCCAAACGGCCGGCGCCAAGGCCCTGGCACGCATGTCCGCCCAAGGCGACATCCTGTTGGACATGAGTCAGAAACTCACCGTCTCGCAAACCATCGTGCGTGACAGCGATGCCGCCCATGCCAAGAACATGCTGACCCTCGCCACCGCTCTGGCCATCGCCTTCGGCCTGCTGGCCGCCTGGGCCATCACCCGGCAGATCATCATTCCGTTGAACCAGACCCTGGCCGTCGCTGAACGCGTTGCCAGCGGCGACCTGACCCACAACCTGACGTCACAGCGTCGCGACGAACTCGGCCAGCTGCAACGCGCCATGCAGAGCATGACCCAGGGCTTGCGCGAACTGATCGGCGGCATCAGCGATGGCGTCACACAGATCGCCAGCGCTGCTGAAGAGCTGTCCGCGGTCACCGAGCAGACCAGCGCCGGGGTCAACAGCCAGAAAGTCGAGACCGATCAGGTCGCGACGGCCATGAATGAAATGGCCGCCACCGTGCAGGAAGTGGCGCGCAACGCCGAAGAGGCCTCCGAAGCGGCCGTCGCCGCCGACCAGCAGGCCCGTGAGGGCGACAAAGTGGTGGGCGAAGCCATTGCCCAGATCGAGCGCCTGGCCGCGGAAGTCGGCCACTCCACCGAGGCCATGGGCGAACTCAAGCGCGAAAGCGACAAGATCGGCAGCGTGCTCGACGTGATCAAGTCCGTGGCCCAGCAGACCAACCTGCTGGCGCTCAACGCCGCGATTGAAGCCGCCCGAGCCGGTGAAGCCGGACGGGGTTTTGCCGTGGTCGCAGACGAAGTCCGCAGCCTGGCCCAGCGCACCCAGAAGTCCACCGAAGAGATCGAAGAGCTGATCGTCGGCCTGCAAAGCGGCACGCAGCAAGTGGCGACCATCATGGACAACAGCCGCACCCTGACCGACAGCAGTGTCGAACTGACCCGCCGTGCCGGTGGCTCACTGGAAAGCATCACCCGCACCGTCTCGGCGATTCAGGCGATGAACCAGCAGATCGCCGCTGCCGCCGAACAGCAAAGCGCCGTGGCCGAAGAGATCAACCGCAGCGTGCTGAACGTGCGGGATGTGTCGGATCAGACCTCGGCAGCCAGTGAAGAGACCGCAGCCTCCAGCATTGAGCTGGCACGACTGGGGACGCATTTGCAGATGCTCGTGGGCAAGTTCAGGGTTTGAGGTGATCTGCGTACCTCGGTTCACTCAGGACCGAGGTGATGCCTTCGCGGGCAAGCCCGCTCCCACAGGGTTCAAGGTGAGGCACACATTGTGTGAACACCGAAAATACCTGTGGGAGTGGGCTTGCCCGCGAAAGCGATCGACCAAACACTGCTGTTACAGAGTCTGGTGCGAGCCCAAGAACAAACTTCAAGCCATAAAAAAACCCGCTTTCGCGGGTTTTTTTATCATGCCAACTGAGGTTGTTCGCTCATCGGCTTGAGCGGCAGCAACGGAGCATGGGGGTCGGCCTGGACCGACTTGCGCCATGCGCCTAGCCACTCGGCATGCCCTTCGCTCCAGACCTGCTCGTGCAAGCGGGCCAAGGCTACCGGGTCGCTCAACAACTGCACTCGCTCGTTGTTGGTCAGGCCTTCAGGCCCCACCTTCATCGCGTGCCGCACCCGCTCGATCCGCAACCACTCAATCGGCTCAGCCTGATTGTGACGCGAGGTCGCCAGCGAGCACGCCAGGGCGTTCTGCTGTGGATCGACCACCGAACGGACGAAGCCGTCGTTCAGCGCGTGCCAGCGGTTTTCATGGGTGTACTGGTCGGTGGCCAGCAAGGCCTGCGGCGGATTGTATTCCTCAGGGATCAGGAACAGGCTCTCGTCACGGGACTTCAGGCCCAGGCCGACGCGACTGGAGATCACCGACACCGGAATCGACAGCATCAACGAACCGACGATCGGCACCAGCCACCACAGGAAGCTCGGGTTCAGCCAGATCACCAGCATGGCCCAGAAGAAGCCCAGCAGGGTTTGCGGACCGTGGCGCTTGATCGCTTCGCTCCACGGCGTGGAGTCATCGTCACGCTGCGGCGAGTTCCAGGTCGCGGCCCAGCCGAGGAACGCGGCGAGGACGAAACGGGTGTGGAAGATCATCCGCACCGGCGCCAGCAGCATGGAGAACAGCATCTCCAGCAGCATCGACAGGGTCACCTTGAACTTGCCACCGAACTCTTTCGCACCCTTGGCCCAGATCAGGATGATGCTCAGCAGCTTCGGCAGGAACAACAGCACGATGGTGGTCGAGAACAGCGCAATCGCCTTGTCCGGGTGCCATTGTGGCCACAGCGGATAGAGCTGGCGCGGTTCGAGGAAGTACTGCGGTTCCATCAGCGTGTTGACCGCCAGCAGCGCAGTCGACAGCACCAGGAAGAAGAACCACAACGGTGCCGACAGGTAGGACATCACGCCGGTCAGGAACACCGCGCGGTGCACCGGGTGCATGCCTTTTACCAGGAACAGGCGGAAGTTCATCAGGTTGCCGTGACACCAGCGACGGTCACGCTTGAGTTCGTCCAGCAGGTTCGGCGGCAGTTCTTCATAGCTGCCCGGCAAGTCGTAGGCAATCCACACGCCCCAACCGGCACGGCGCATCAGCGCGGCTTCAACGAAGTCGTGGGACAGGATCGAGCCGGAGAACGCGCCTTTACCGGGCAACGGCGCCAGGGCGCAGTGGTCGATGAACGGCTTCATGCGGATGATCGCATTGTGGCCCCAGTAGTGCGACTCGCCCAGTTGCCAGAAGTGCAGGCCGGCGGTGAACAGCGGGCCATACACGCGAGTGGCGAACTGCTGCATGCGCGCATACAGGGTGTCCATGCCCGACGCCCGTGGCGCGGTCTGGATGATCCCGGCATCCGGCGTGGCTTCCATCAGGCGCACCAGACTGGTCAGGCACTCACCGCTCATCACGGAGTCGGCGTCGAGTACGACCATGTACTTGTAGTCACCGCCCCAGCGACGGCAGAAGTCGTCGAGGTTGCCGCTTTTACGTTTTACGCGACGACGACGGCGGCGATAGAAGATCTTGCCGAAGCCACCGGCTTCGCGACAGACGTCCAGCCAGGCCTGTTGCTCGGCCACACAGATATCGGCGTCGTTACTGTCACTGAGGACGAAGAAATCGAAGCGGTCCAGGTCACCCGTGGCCGCAACCGACTCGAAGGTCGCCCGCAGGCCGGCGAATACCCGAGGCACGTCTTCGTTGCAGATCGGCATCACCAGGGCGGTGCGCGCATCCTTTGGAATCGGCTCGTTACCGGCACTTTTACCGGAGATACGGTATTTATCGTGACCGGTCAGCAATTCGAGGAAGCCCATCAGCGCGGTCCAGAAACCGGCCGAAACCCAGCAGAACAGAATCCCGAACAGGATCAGAATGCTGGTCTGCAAGGCGTAAGGCAGCACTTGCGTGGCGGTTTGCAGCAGCGGTTGGTGCAGCACTTCGTTGAGGTCGACGAACGACCAGCCCTGGTACGGCATGATGCCTTTCATGTACCAGCCAGCGACGATGGTCTGGCCGAGCATCAGCAGCAACAGAATATAGCGACGGATCGAACCGACGGTACGCCAGCGCGCAGCCGGCAGTACACGCTCGTCCTTTGGTGGCTTCGGCGGGTTGGTACGACCGGTCATCCGCCGCCAGCCACGCACCAGAATGTTGGTGCGCCACGGCTCCGGCACGACTTTGGTCCGCCGGATCGGCGGGGTCGCCTTGAGGCAGACCCGGCCGTTGGCGTCGAGCACCAGCATTTCCGCGTCCTGCAGCTCTTCGGCAGTGCTCAGGGTCAGGCGTTTGCCGACCGATGCCTGGGCGGCTTCGGTCGGGGCGTCGAACGTCGAAGACGACAGGCGTTCGTGCAATTCGCTGAAAGACTGGCAGCCCGCGAGTTCCGCGCGCTGCTCGTCGGTCATCGGCAGATGCGCCAGATACTCGGAAAGAGTTTCTGGCCGTACTTGAGAGTTACTCATCGGCAGGCAACTGATAGCTCCAGGTCTCGGTCAGGACTTCTTCAGTCGGCGCCGATTCCGGTGTGGCTGGGGCCGCGTCGGCAGCGACAGGCTGCTTGGCGTCTTTATTGTCCTTGTCCTTGGCATCTGCAACAGGCTTCGCTTCAGCCTGCTTGGCTTCCGCTTGCTTGGCTTCCTTGTCCGCTTTCTCTTGTTGCTTGGCGGCAACCTTGTCGGCCTTGGCAACCGACGAGCTGGACGACGGAATCGAGGTCTTGGCCAGGTCCGCCGGCACGATGTTCTGCACCAGCGCGGCACGCATCTCGGTGGCCTTGCCCGGATCCTTGATCTTCATTCGCAGGGTCAGGCGCCAGCCCTTGGTTTCAGGGTTGTAGCGCACGCTGTTTTCCACCAGTTCGGCATTGTCGCCGACGCTGACCTGGCTGCGAACTTCGGTATCGGCCGGCAATGCCGCCAGGGACGGACCTTCGAAGTCCACCAGATAGGCAACACTGCCATCAGGCTGACGAATCAGGTTGGACTGCTTGACGTCACCGGTCGAACGCAGGGTCTGTTTGACCCAGGCGCTGTCCGGCGCGTGAATCGCAGCTTCGTCCATGGTCCAGTGCATACGATAAGCGACATCGAGCGGCTGGCCAGGTTCCGGCAATTTTTCAGGGTTCCAGAAGGCCACGATGTTGTCGTTGGTTTCGTCGGCGGTCGGGATTTCGACCAGGTCGACGGTGCCCTTGCCCCAGTCACCCTTCGGCTCGATCCAGGCGCTTGGGCGCTTGTCGTAGCGGTCGTCGAGGTCTTCGTAGTGGCTGAAGTCGCGGCCACGTTGCAGCAGACCGAAGCCGCGCGGATTTTCCACGCTGAAGTTGCTCACCGCCAGGTGTTTCGGATTGTTCAGCGGACGCCAGATCCACTCGCCGTTGCCGGCATGGATCGCCAGGCCGCTGGAATCGTGCAGTTCGCGACGATAGTTCAGCACTTTCGATGGCTGGTTGGCGCCGAACAGGTACATGCTGGTCAACGGGGCGATACCCAGTTTGCCAACCTTGTCGCGCAGGAACATCTGCGCCTTGACGTCGACGATGGTGTCGCTGCCCGGACGCAGGGTCAGGCGATAGGCGCCGGTGGCACGCGGAGAGTCCAGCAGGGCGAAGATCACCAGGTGCTTGTCGCCCGGCTTGGGTTGTTGAATCCAGAACTCGCGGAAACGCGGGAATTCTTCACCGGACGGCAACGCGGTATCGATAGCCATGCCGCGAGCGGACAAGCCATAGACGTGACCCTTGCCGACGACGCGGAAGTAGCTCGCGCCGAGCATGGTCATGATTTCGTCTTGCTTGTCGGCCTTGTTGATCGGGTACAGCACACGGAAACCGGCATAACCCAGCTGTTCGGTGGCCTTCGGATCGAATTTCACATCGCCGAAGTCGAAACGACTTGGATCGTATTTGATCTCTTCGACGGTGTTCGCGGTGATTTCGTTGATTTTCACCGGCGTATCGAAATGCATGCCCTGGTGATAGAAGGACAGTTTGAACGGCGTCTTCTGATCAGCCCATTCGGCTTTTTCCGTCAGAAAACGAATTTTCTGATAGTCCGCGAACTTCATGTCGCGGAACTCGTTCGGCAGGTTACTGCGCGGCGCTTCGTATTTCTGCGCGGCCAGATCTTTTGCCTTGGCCGATACATCGTCCAGACTGAATGCCCAAAGCTGGCCGGCGCTGAGCAGGCAGAGCAGTGCAGAGCCCGCTACCAGGGCGCTGCGTAACCGTTTGGCAGACAATTTTGGTGCGTTACAGGGACTAACAATCACGAGCAACCCTCGCCGAAAACAGATCAAAAAACCAACGGCCAGTTAAAGGGTCTGCACGGTGTTCGGTATGAAAAAACCGCCCTTGCAAACCACTCTTGCCAAGTTGGCGAGCATTGTTCCGACTCCGCTGGGGCGAAATGATTCCCCAATCGGATCCAGACAAGTCTCTACCTAAGTCAAAATGGACCAACGAACGCTGATCCCCGTAGCGCGCGATTATCTAGTAGGCCGCGTTACAACGCATCAGGGGTAACAAAGTATTTATCGCGATAAAACCCTGTTTTCAGTCGAAATGAGCTTAAAAACTTGTTTCAAGCGCTTTCAGGTCTGTAACAGGAAGGTTACCGGGCCATCATTGACCAGGTGCACCTGCATATCCGCGCCGAATCTACCTGATGCCACAGTGCCATGCACCTGTTTCGCTTTGCTTAATAGATAGTCGAACAATTCCTCACCCAGAGCCGGAGGGGCCGCAGTCGAGAAACCCGGACGCAGCCCGCTTCGGGTATCGGCAGCCAGGGTGAACTGAGAGACCAGCAGCAGCCCGCCGCCCACATCCGCCAGGGACAGATTCATCTTGCCCTCAGCGTCACTGAACACCCGATAGTTAAGCAGCTTATTAAGAAGTTTGTCGGCGCTGGCCCGCGTATCGTCTGGCTCAACGGCCACCAGGACCAGCAGTCCCTGATTGACGGCACCCACGACTTCGCCGGCAACCTCGACTCGCGCGCCACGCACCCGTTGCAGCAGGCCCTTCATGCCTCGTCAGGCGCCAGGTCGAGCAGACGCCGGGCCATCTGATCGGCGGCGCGGACCAGCGCGTCGGTGATGCCCGGTTCGGAAGCGGCATGACCGGCATCGCGGATGACCTGCAGTTCGCTGTTCGGCCAGGCTTGATGCAATTCCCAGGCGTTATCCAGCGGGCAGATCACGTCATAGCGGCCATGGATGATCACGCCGGGCAAATGGGCGATCTTGCCCATGTCACGGATCAACTGGTTCGATTCCAGGAAGGCGTGGTTGCTGAAGTAGTGGCATTCGATGCGGGCAATCGACAATGCACGCTGTGGCTCGGAGAAGCGATCGACCACCAGCGGGTTCGGACGCAGGGTCGCAGTACGGCCCTCCCAGGTGGACCAGGCCTTGGCCGCGTGCATCTGGGCAATCTGGTCGTTGCCGACCAGACGCTTGTGGAACGCCGTGAGCAAGTCATCACGCTCATCCAGCGGGATCGGCGCGATGTAGTCCTGCCAGTAATCGGGGAACAGACGGCTCGCGCCAGCCTGGTAGAACCATTCGATTTCCTGCGGACGGCACAGAAAAATCCCGCGCAGGATCAGACCGTGTACACGCTCAGGATGGGTTTGCGCATAGGCCAGCGCCAGGGTCGAACCCCAAGAGCCGCCAAACAGCACCCACTTGTCGATGCCCAGGTGCTGGCGAATCCGCTCCAGGTCGGCGACCAGATCCCAGGTCGTGTTGTTTTCCAGGCTGGCGTGGGGGGTGGAGCGACCACAGCCGCGCTGGTCGAAGGTAACAATGCGATACAGATTGGGATCGAAGAAGCAACGACTCTGGGCATCACATCCGGCACCGGGGCCGCCGTGGATGAACACCACCGGCAAACCTTCAGGTGAACCGCTTTCGTCGACATACAGCGTGTGGGTCTCGTCGACGGCCAGATCGTGCCGGGCGTAGGGTTTGATCTGCGGGTACAAAGTCTGCATTGCGCACTCCGTAAGGGGTCGAGGTCATCCCTGGGGGGACTTCTATTATTCTGCCGTCCGGCATCATAAACCCGAATTACGTCAATGAGCATGCCCGTGCGGAGTCAGAGTTTTGCCGCCAGGTATCCGAACAGGGCCTGGTACAGCTCGTCGACCTCGACCATCTGCCCGCGGGCCCGCAAACAGCCATGAACCAGGCCCTCGCCGACATACAGCGTGGCAGCCCCGCCCGCAGCGTTCAGTTGTTCGGCATACCGCACGCCGTCATCACGCAACGGGTCGAACTGCGCTACGGCGATCCAGGCCGGTGGCAATCCCCTGAAATCCGTGGCGAGCAATGGCATGGCGTAGGCGCTCGGATGGCGGGTGCCCCGCAGGTAAAGGGCGTGATAGCAATCGACGTCACTGTTGCTGAGTAACGGCGCGTCGGCGCACTCACTGCGCGATGGCAGCCGGTGATCGCCGCCCAACCCCGGATAGATCAGAGCCTGCGCGCACGGCAACGGCTCGCTGGCATCGCGCAGTGCCAGGCACAACGCGGCTGCGAGATTGCCACCGGCACTGTCACCGGCCACCAGCATGCGCTCCGGAACGAGTTGAAACGGCCCGGTGCGCAGCGCTCGCCAGACCTTCAGGCAATCATCGAACGCAGCGGGAAACGGATGCTCCGGTGCCCGGCGATAATCGACGGCAATCACCAGCACACCGAGAGTCGATGCCAATTCGGCGCAGATGAAATCGTGGGAGTCCAGGTCCCCCACCACCCAGCCGCCGCCATGCAGGTAAACGATGCACGACGTACCGCTGACCGGTGGCTGATAGGAACGGACAGCAACGCCGGACAACACGAAGTCGACCACATACAACCCGGCGGGACGTGCCGGAGTAAACGCCCGGCACATCTCGCTGTAGGCCAGACGCAATCCGGCGAGGCTGCTGTCGGTGCTGTTGAAACTGACGGTTTTCTCGACGAATGCCGTCATCTCTTTGGAAAGCGGGTAAGAAGCCATGAGCCGGGTGCCCGTTCAGGGAAATGTGTGGGGCCCACCCTGTGGGAGCGAGCCTGCTCGCGAAGAGGCCGGCACATCCAACATCAATGTTGACTGTCAGATCGCCCTCGCGAGCAGGCTCGCTCCCACAGGTCTTGCACAAATCAGACGGGGGTCAGTTCTTCAGGCTGGCCTGAACCGTGGCAATGCCGTCCTTGCCATCGAAACTGCTGACACCCGCCAGCCAGCGCTGCAGGTCCTCGGGATGTTCGCGCAGCCATTTTCTGGCGACATCCTGAGCCGTTTGGCGCTCCATGATCGGCACCATCAGCTGACTTTCCTGGGCAGCGGTGAACGTCAGGTTCTCCAGCAACCGATTGACGTTCGGGCAGCGCTCGGCGTAATCCGGGGCGGTGACGGTGGATACGGTCGCCGCACCTTCGTTCGGCCCGTACACGTCTTCGCTGCCGGTCAGGTAGTCGATCTTCATGTTGATGTTCATCGGGTGCGGGGTCCAGCCGACGAATACCACGAACTCCTTGCGATTCACCGCCCGCTGCACGGCCGCCAGCATCCCGGCCTCACCGGACTCGATCAGTTTGAAGTCCTTCAGGCCGAAGTGATTGGTCTCGATCATCGTCTTGATCGTGGTGTTGGCACCGCTGCCCGGCTCGATGCCGTAGATCTTGCCGCCGAGCTGGTCTTTGAACCTGGCGATATCGGCGAAGGTTTTCAGGCCCGCCGCTGCCACATAGTCAGGGACCGCGAGAGTGGCCTGGGCATCGGCCAGGCTCGGCTTGTCCATGACCTTGACCTGATTGGCAGCGACGAAGGGTGCGATGTTTTTATCCATCGCCGGTTTCCAGTAACCGAGAAAGATGTCGAGGCGCTTGTCACGGATGCCGGCGAAGATGATTTGCTGCACGGCGCTGGTTTGCTTGCTTTCGTAGCCCAGACCGTTGAGCAGCACATCGGCCATGCCGCTGGTGGCGATCACATCGGTCCAGTTGACCACGCCCATGCGCACGGCCTTGCAGGAGGGATCGTCAGCGGCCAGGACGCTGGTGCTCAGGAAAGCGGTGCCGCAGAGGATTGAGAGACAGCGGGCGAACAGTCTTTTCATCAGGATGATCTCGTGCGGCAGCGGATTGTTATCGGGCCGGTGTCTTTGTGCACCGTGGCCAGAACAATACGCAGCAGACGAGCGGTAAAAGCGACCTGTGGCGACCGTGTTTTGCACGGTGGCGACTGTTCCGACGCGCTTTCAAGATAAACACATACCTGTGGGAGCGAGCTTGCTCGCGATGGCGGTGGATCAGTCGACATAGATGTAACTGACAGACAGCTATCGCGAGCAAGCTCGCTCCCACAGGGTTATATACCAAGCATTATGCGTTGTAGTGCTTCTCGCCCCAGGCCAGCAGCCCTTGCAGCAATTCCTTCAACACCACCCGCGTCGGCTCCGCCAGATCGGCGCGATAACGGAACGGCTCGAACTCTTCCATGTACGTGCACTGCCCGAGCTCCAGTTGCACAGCGTGGATGTTCTCGCCCGGGTTGCCGTAATGGCGGGTGATATGCCCGCCCTTGAAGCGTCCGTTCAGCACGTGGGTGTAATTGTCGTGACGCGCGCAGATCGCTTCCAGCTGACTGGCCAACTGTGGATCGCAACTGGCGCCATTGAAGGTGCCGAGGTTGAAGTCCGGCAGCTTGCCGTCGAACAGGTGCGGGATGATCGAGCGGATCGAATGCGCGTCGAACAGCAGCGCGTAACCGAACTCGGCCTTCAGTCGCGCCAGTTCCTGCTGCAGGGTGCTGTGGTACGGCGTCCAGATCTGTTCCAGATAGGTTGCGCGCTCCTCTTTCGAAGGCTCCAGCCCTTCACGGAATAACGGGATACCGTCGAACAGCGTCGCCGGGTACAGGCCGGTGGTCGCGCCCACGTACAAAGGCTTGTCGTCTGACGGCCGGTTCAGGTCGATGACGAACCGCGAATACTCGGCAGCCAGGGTGCTGGCGCCCAATTCATTGGCGAAGTCATAGAGTTGAGGGATGTGCCAGTCGGTGTCCGGCAGGCTTTTCGCGTCGGGGATCAATCCAGCCTCGACCGCAGGCGTCAGACGTACGCCCGCGTGAGGCATGCTGATCAGCAGCGGTACGCGGCCTTGTTTGAAGTTAAGTACCTTATCCACAACGGCTCTCCTACAGATGTGTCTCGACGCCGTGGCGCACGACGCGTTTTTCCAGGTCGCCGCCCAACCAGTACGACAGGTCGGCCGGACGATCGATTTGCCAGGCGACGAAATCCGCGACCTTGCCGGCCTCCAGCGAGCCGTGGGTATCGGCCATGCCCAGCGCGGTAGCGGCGTGAATCGTGGCACCCGCCAAGGCTTCTTCCGGGGTCATGCGGAAGCAGGTGCAGGCCATGTTCAGCATCAGGCGCAACGACAGTCCCGGTGAGGTGCCCGGGTTGAGGTCGCTGGCGATGGCGATTTTCACGCCGTGCTTGCGCAGGGCATCCATCGGCGGCAATTGGGTTTCGCGCAGGAAGTAAAAGGCCCCGGGCAACAACACCGCGACGGTACCGGACTCGGCCATGGCGATGGCGTCGTCTTCGGTCATGAACTCCAGGTGATCGGCGGACAACGCGTGGTAACGCGCCGCCAGGCTCGAGCCGTGCAGCGACGACAATTGTTCGGCGTGCAGCTTCACTGGCAAGCCCAGTTCCCGGGCGGTGATGAATACGCGTTCGACCTGCGCTGGCGAGAACGCCAGGTATTCACAGAATGCATCCACCGCGTCGACCAGCCCTTCGGCCGCCAGGGCCGGGAGCATGTCAGCGCAGATGTGATCGATGTAGTCGTCGGCGCGATCGGTGTATTCCGGCGGCAAGGCGTGAGCGGCCAGACAAGTGCTGCGCACGCTGACGGGCAGTTCGGCGCCGAGGCGACGGGCCACACGCAGCATCTTGCGCTCGTTGGCCAGGTCCAGGCCGTAGCCGGACTTGATTTCGATGCTGGTGACGCCATCGCGCATCAGGCTTTTCAGGCGCTTGGCGGCACTGGCGAACAGTTCGTCTTCACTGGCCGCGCGGGTGGCGCGCACGGTACTGGCGATGCCACCACCGCTGGCGGCGATTTCCGCGTAGCTGACGCCTTGCAGGCGCTTTTCGAATTCACCGCTGCGGTTACCGCCGAACACCGTGTGGGTGTGGCAGTCGATCAGTCCTGGGGTGACCCAGGCGCCTTCAAGATCGTTGACGGCCGGGTAATCCCCCGCCGGCAGTTCAGCGCGCGGGCCGATCCACTCAATGAGCGCGCCTGACGTCACGATGGCCGCATCCTCGATGATCGAGTAGACGCCTTGCGCCATGGTTGCGACGTGACAGTGTTGCCAGAGCGTTTTCATCCTTGGCCTCCGTTAGGTTATCGATGAGAAAAAGTCGGGTCCGGCGTCACCAGGGCAGCCTGGCCTGCCGCCGGTTTCACCCAGGTCAGGTAGGCCAGCACCAGCAGCACGATCCACACCACGCCGACTATCAGGGCCGCCTGGGTGTCCGGGAAGTAGCCCAACACGCCGAAGACGAACAGCATGAAGGCAATCGCCGCTATCGGTGCATAGGGCCAGAACGGTACCGGGAATTTCAATTGTGCGACCTGCTCGGCGCTCATGGAACGACGCATGGCCACCTGGGTAAACAGGATCATCAGCCAGACCCAAACCGTGGCAAAGGTCGCGATGGAGGCGATCAGCAGAAACACGTTTTCCGGGATCAGGTAGTTCAGCAACACGCCCAGCAACAGCGCGGCGCTCATCACCACAACGGTCATCCATGGCACGCCGTTGCGCGACAGCCGTGCGAAGCCCTTGGGTGCGTGGCCCTGCTGAGCCAGGCCGTACATCATGCGGCCAGCACCGAAGATGTCACTGTTGATGGCCGAGATCGCCGCCGAGATCACCACGATATTGAGGATGGTCGCCGCCGAGCTGATCCCAAGATTGTCGAAAATCTGCACGAACGGACTGCCCTGGCTGCCGATCTGCTGCCATGGAAAGATCGACATCAGCACCAGCATCGTCAGGACGTAGAACAACAGGATGCGCAACGGCACGGCATTGATCGCCCGGGGCAGCACATGCTGCGGGTCTTTGGCTTCACCGGCGGTCACACCGATGATTTCAATCCCGCCGAACGCGAACATCACCACCGCGAACGAAGCGATCAGACCGCCCACGCCATTGGGCATGAAGCCGCCATGGCTCCAGAGATTGCTGATGTCGGTCGCCTGGGCGCCGGGCGCCGTGCTGATGCCGAACAACATGATGCCGAAGCCACCCAGGATCATCGCGACAATGGCCCCGACCTTGAGCAGCGACAGCCAGAACTCCATTTCACCGAAGACCTTGACGTTGCACAGGTTCAGGCCGCCTACCACCGAGACGATGCCCAGCACCCAGATCCAGCGGGAAACCTCCGGAAACCAGAAGCCCATGTAGATACCGAATGCAGTGACGTCGGCCATGCCGACGATGACCATTTCGAATGCGTAGGTCCAACCGAGGATGAAGCCCGCCATCGGCCCCAGGTAGGTACTGGCGTACTGGCCGAAAGAGCCGGCCACCGGATTGTGCACCGCCATCTCACCGAGGGCGCGCATGACCATGAACACCGCCGCGCCACCAATCAGGTACGCAAGCAGCACCGCAGGCCCGGCCATTTGAATGGCCGAGGCAGAACCGTAAAACAGCCCGGTGCCGATTGCCGACCCCAGCGCCATGAAGCGAATATGTCGGGCAGAGAGCCCGCGTTTCAAACCCTTTGCTGGCTGTTGCATTGCTCGTCCTTAATTGTTGTTATTCGACGCAAAATCGAATCGCTGGCAAGCCAGCTCCTACAGGTTCAACGTGCCTCCTGTAGGAGCCGGCTTGCCGGCGATGGCGCCCTTACAAGCTCGGCAGCAGCTTGGTCGTCACCAGCTCGTTCAGGCAACGCGAAGCCAACAGCTCGGTCGCGGCGTTGATGTCCGGCGCGAAGAAGCGGTCCTTCTCATAGAACGGCACTTCGTTGCGCAGGATGGCGCGGGCCTGTTCCAGCTTCGGCGAAGTCTTCAAGCCATTGCGCAGGTCCAGGCCCTGAGCCGCCGCCAGCCATTCTACGGCGAGAATCCCGCGAGTGTTCTCGGCCATTTCCCACAGACGCTTGCCAGCCGCC
Source organism: Pseudomonas laurylsulfatiphila (assembly GCF_002934665.1). Classification (GTDB taxonomy): domain Bacteria; phylum Pseudomonadota; class Gammaproteobacteria; order Pseudomonadales; family Pseudomonadaceae; genus Aquipseudomonas; species Aquipseudomonas laurylsulfatiphila. The sequence continues at coordinate 135,334 of NZ_NIRS01000008.1, forward strand.
GGCGCCATCGACACGTGGTCTTCCTGGTTGGCGGAGGTCGGCAGGCTGTCCACCGAATGCGGATGGGACAGCGCCTTGTTTTCGCTGGCCAGTGCCGCGGCGGTCACCTGGGCGATCATGAAGCCGGAGTTCACGCCGCCGTTGGCCACCAGGAACGGCGGCAGTTGCGACATGTGCTTGTCCATCATCAACGAGATGCGACGTTCGCTCAGGGAGCCGATTTCGGCGATGGCCAGGGCCATGTTGTCGGCGGCCATGGCCACCGGTTCAGCGTGGAAGTTGCCGCCGGAGATCACGTCACCTTCCGCAGCGAACACCAGCGGGTTGTCGGAGACGGCATTGGCTTCGATGGCCAGCACTTCGGCGGCTTGGCGGAACTGGGTCAGGCAGGCGCCCATGACTTGCGGCTGGCAACGCAGGGAGTACGGGTCCTGGACCTTCTCGCAGTTTTCATGGGAGTCGGAGACTTCGCTGCGCTCGCCGAGCAGATCGCGATAAGCGGCGGCCGCATCGATCTGGCCTTTCTGACCACGGGCCGCGTGGATGCGGGCGTCGAACGGCGAGCGCGAGCCCAGTACCGCTTCCACGGTCAGGCCGCCCAGTGCCAGGGCACCGGCAAACAGGTCTTCACCTTCGAACAGGCCGCGCAGGGCAAAAGCGGTGGACACCTGGGTGCCGTTGAGCAGCGCCAGGCCTTCTTTCGCGGCCAGGGTCAGCGGGGTCAGGCCGGCGACTTTCAGCGCTTCAGTGGCTTCCATCCACTCACCCTTGTAGCGCGCCTTGCCTTCGCCCAGCAGCACCAGCGACATGTGGGCCAGAGGCGCCAGGTCACCGGAAGCGCCCACCGAACCTTTCAGTGGAATGTGCGGGTACACCTCGGCGTTGATCAGGGCGATCAGCGCATCGATCACCACGCGGCGGATGCCGGAGAAACCACGGCTCAGGCTGTTGACCTTGAGCACCATGATCAGGCGCACCAGTTCGTCGCTGATCGGCTGGCCGACACCGGCGGCGTGGGACAGCACCAGCGAGCGCTGCAGGTTTTCCAGGTCTTCGCTGGCGATGCGGGTCGAGGCCAGCAGGCCGAAACCGGTGTTGATGCCGTAGGCGGTGCGGTTCTCGGCGAGGATCTGCTCCACGCAGGCCACGCTGGCTTCGATCTGGGCTGCAGCGCTGTGATCGAGGGTCAGTTTGACCGGTTGCTGATAGACATCACGCAGTTGGGCGAGGCTCAGTTGGCCGGGAATCAAATTAAGCGCAGTCATGTTCATTCTCCTTTTGAGAGTTTGTTGTTAACTACCAGACGCTCCGGAAATATCCGTTGTCCGTCGCTTCCCCCTTTTTAAGGGGGCTGGCGCCTTGGCACGCTGGTCTTGTTTGGAAATCAGTTCAAATTCGGTAAGGTTTTTTGCAGCAAAGCAGGGTCTTTCAGAACGCCGGCAGCGGCGGCAATGTCCGGCGCCAGCCAGCGATCCTGGTCATAGGCAGGAACGTGCTCACGCAGCAGACGCCAAGCGGCATCGGTGCCCGCGCCGAAGCGTTGTTCTTTCAAGAATTCGAACGCCTGGGCTGCCAACAGGTACTCGATGGCGAGGATCTGCGTGCAGTTTTCCAGCGCGCGATGCAGCTTCAGCGCGGCGTTGGTGCCCAGGCTCAGGTGATCTTCCTGCAGACCGGAAGTCACGTAGTTATCCAGCACCGCCGGTTGCGCCAGCTGACGGTTTTCCGCACACAGGGAAGCGGCCACGTATTGCACGATCATCATCCCGGAGTTCACCCCCGGGTTGGCCACCAGGAACGCTGGCAAGCCGCTGACGTGCGGGTTGATCAAGCGGTCCAGGCGACGTTCGGCAATAGAGCCGATTTCCGCCATGGCAATCGCCAGCAGGTCCGCGGCCATGGCCACGGACTGGCCGTGGGGGTTGGCCTGGGACACCACGCGGTAGTTGTCCGCAGTGCCCAGCACCAGCGGGTTGTCGGTGGCGCCGTTGAGTTCGGTTTCGATCTGTCGGGTCGCGTGCACCAGTTGATCGCGCGCAGCGCCGTGCACTTGCGGGATCGAGCGAATGCTCAGGGCGTCTTGCGTGCGAATGCCTTTGCTCTGGGCAATCACTTCGCTGCCGTCGAGCAAGGCGCGCAGGTTGATCCCGACCTGTTGCATGCCAGGGTGCGGCTTGAGCGCGATGATCTCGGCATCGAACGCGTCGATCTGCCCACGCTGGGCTTCGAAGCTCATGGCGCCGATCACGTCGGCCCACTCCAGCAGGCGCGTAGCGTCGGCAATGGCCAGGCAGCTCAGGCCGGTCATGCACGGCGTGCCGTTGACCAGGCACAAACCGTCCTTGGCGCCGAGTTTGACCAGTTGCAGGCCTTCTTCGGCCAGCGCCTGTTGCGCAGAAACGATCTGCCCGCGATAGCTGACATTTCCCACGCCCAGCAGCGCAATGCCGATGTGGGCCATATGGGTCAGGTATCCCACGGAACCCTGGGACGGCACCTGCGGGGTGATGCCGCGGTTGAGCAGCGCCAGCAGCGCTTCGACGACCTGACGGTGCAAGCCGGATTTGCCGTGGCTGTAGTTGACGATGGCGGCGCACATGATCGAACGGGTCTGCTCGTCGGCCAGTGGTGCGCCAACGCCGCAGGCATGGCTGAGCAAGGTATTGCGCGACAATTGGCTGAGTTGTTCGTCCTGCAGCGAGACGTTGCACAGCGCGCCCAGGCCGGTGTTGATGCCGTAGGCACGTTCGCCGCTGGTGACGATGCGCTGGACGATGGCCTGGGCGTTTTCGATGCGCGCCCAGATCGGCGCCGACAGCTCAAGCTGCGCGCCATTACGAGCGACGGCGACCACATCCTGCCAAGTGACCTGCGCTTCGGTGATAACGATTTTTTCAGCCAGGGACATCTTCAACCTCATCCAAATATTGATGCAGCTTCACCGCCGCCTTAGCGAGCAGGCTCGCTCCCACATTGGAATGCATTTCCCTGTGGGAGCGAGCCTGCTCGCGAAGAGGCCAGCTCACTCACTGCAAATCTCTTAAACCACCGCAGCCCGACGCTGCACAAAGCGGTCGACATACTCATCCGCCGGCGAGTGCAGGATCTCTCTCGGTGTGCCGACCTGGATCAGGCGGCCGTCCTTGAGGATCGCGATGCGGTTGCCGATGCGCACGGCCTCGTCGAGGTCGTGGGTGATGAAGACGATGGTCTTGTGCAGGGTCTTTTGCAGCTCCAGCAACTGGTCCTGCATCTCCGCACGAATCAGCGGATCAAGGGCACTGAACGCTTCGTCCATCAGGATGATGTCGGTGTCCGCCGCCAAGGCGCGGGCCAGGCCCACACGCTGGCGCATGCCGCCGGAAAGCTGATGCGGATATTTGTTTTCGTAGCCCTTGAGGCCCACGGTGTTGATCCAGTGCAGCGCACGCTCGGCGCACATGGCTTTGCTTTCGCCACGAATTTTCAGGCCGTAGGCGACGTTGTCCAGCACGCTCTTGTGCGGCAACAGGCCAAAGCTCTGGAACACCATGCTGATCTTGCGCCGGCGAAATTCGCGCAGAGCTTCCATGTCGTATTGCAGGATGTCCACGCCGTCCACCAGGATCGCGCCGCTGGTCGGATCGATCAGGCGGTTGAAGTGGCGTACCAGGGTCGACTTGCCGGAACCCGACAGGCCCATGATCACGAAAATCTCGCCGCTGCCGATACTCAGCGACAGGTCGTTCACGCCGACCACGCAGCCGGTTTCGGCCAGCACCTGATCCTTGGTCTTGCCCTGGCCGACCATGGCCAGCGCGTCCTTGGCACGGTTGCCGAAAATCTTGAAGACGTTCTTGACTTCGATCTTGCTCACGGTTGCGTTGTTCATTTGCTCACCTCATGCCGTGCACGACCGTACGCCTGTGTAATGCGGTCGATCACCACAGCCAGAATCACGATCGCCAGACCAGCTTCGAGGCCACGTCCGACGTTCAGGGTCTGAATCCCCACCAGTACGTCTTCACCCAGGCCACGGGCACCGATCATCGAGGCGATCACGACCATCGACAGGGCCATCATGGTGGTCTGGTTGATGCCCGCCATGATGCTCGGCAGGGCCAGCGGCAGTTGCACGCCGAACAGTTGCTGCCAGCGGTTGGCACCGAAGGCGTTGATCGCTTCCATCACTTCGCCGTCGACCTGGCGAATACCCAGATCGGTCAGGCGGATCAGCGGCGGCGCGGCGTAGATCACGGTGGCGAAAATCGCCGGGACCTTGCCCAGGCCGAACAGCATCAGCACCGGGATCAGGTACACGAAGCTCGGCATGGTCTGCATGATGTCCAGCAACGGCATCAGCACCGAACGCAGGCGATTGCTGCGTGCCGAGAGAATGCCCAGCGGAATGCCGATCAACACCGAAATGATCGTCGCCACCATCATCAGCGCCAGGGTCTGCATCAGCTTGTCCCAGAGGCCGACCGCACCCACCAGGAACAGCAGACCGACGATCACCGCCGTGGTCACGACTTTACGGGTCGCGTGCCAGGCCACGCCCGCCACGATCGCCAGCATCAGCCACCAGGGCGCTGCACGCAGCAGGCTTTCAAGATTGACGATGGCCCACAGCAGCGTATCGGAGATGTGCCGGAACACGTCGCCGTAGTTGGTGACCAGCGAATCGACCCAACCGTTGACCCAGTCGGCGATGGAAAAGGTAAAGCTTTCGGGAAACATAAGAGACTCTCAATCAAGGGGTTGCGATCAAGCATCCGACTGCCGTTGCCGGCAGTCGGAGAAGCCCAACCTACAAGGCCGCGTCGATTTTCTTGGCTGCGTCTTCGCTCACCCACGCGTGCCAGACTTCAGGATGTTCCTTCAAGAAGATCTTCGCCAGTTTTGGCGACTCGATCCGCTCTTTGGTCATGCGTCCCAGGTTCTGGTTCAGCAGGTCGATCGGCACGTTGACCTTTTCCAGCACGGCCACCAGTTCCGGGGCTTCGTCGTGGAAGGTCTTGGACAGGCCGACCTTGATGGTCACGGTCTTGTTCACGCCTGGTTTCTCTTCCAGCTTGACCACGTCGACCTGGCCCATCAGCGGGGTTGGCGACCAGTAGTAGAACAGGATCGGCTCGCCACGCTTGTAGCTCGACAGCACGGCGGCATCCAGCGCCGGGCCGGTGCCTGGGCGGAAGTTGGTGTAGGTGCTTTCCAGGCCGTAGCTCTTCAGCATTTCGCTGTTGTCCAGCTCACAGGTCCAACCGGCCGGGCAGTTGTAGAAACGGCCCTTGGACGGCTCTTCGGCGTCCTTGAAGATCGCCGAGTATTTGCCCAGGTCAGCAATGTTCTTCAGGTCCGGCGCCTTGGCTTCCAGCTTGCGCTTGGCGTCGCCTTCGATCACGTAGCGCGGCACGTACCAGCCTTCGATCGCACCCACCACCGGCGCGCCGACACCGACGACCTTGCCGGCCTTCTCAGCCTTGTTCCAGACTTCGCTGCGGCCGACCCACTCTTCGGCAAACACTTGAATATCGTTGCTGCTCAGGGCGTTTTCCATGGTGATGGAGTTACCCGGCAGGCTGTCGGTCTTGCAGTCGTAGCCTTTCTCCAACACGACTTGCATCACGTCGGTCAGCAGCATGGCGCTTTCCCAGTTCAAACCGGCGAATTTCACCGGTTTGCCCGACTCGCACCAACCCGCCGCCTGAGTGGCGCCAGCGCTGGCCAGCAGGCCCATGGAAAGCAATGTGGTCAGCAGGGTCTTGTTCGATTTCATTGTTTTGACGCTCCTAATCATGAATTGGCTTACGGCAGTCAAGAGGCATCCAGCCCTGTCCACGTCCAATCAGGCCTGCGCCGCAGCGCGACCGACATTCAGCTTTTGTTCGGTGATCGCGTCCTGCTCGACCGGCAGGATCAAACGATCAGGCACTGTGCCGTGCCATTTTTTCGCACACAGGTAATACAGGGCTGCGGGAATCACCAGACCGATGATCCAGGAAATATCCACATCACCCAGGGCCGCCACCAGCGGACCGGTATAGAACTTGGTGGAGATGAACGGCAGCTGCACCAACACGCCGAACACATAGACGCTGATACCGAGAAGGTTCCAACGACCGTAGCGACCTTTTGGATCGGCCAGCGCCGGCACGTCATAGCGCTCGCGAGTGATGCAGTAGTAGTCCACCAGGTTGATCGCACTCCATGGCGTGAAGAACGCCAGCAAGAACAGGATGAAGGACTTAAACGCACCGAGGAACGAGTGCTGGCCGAGCAACGCCATCAGGGTCGCAGCACCGACGATGACCAGCACGAAAACCAGACGCTGCAAGCGCGTGACTTTCAGGTCTCCACGGAAACCGCTGATGATGGTCGCGATGCACATGAAGCTGCCGTAGGAGTTCAGTGTGGAAATGGTGACCTTGCCGAACGCGATGCTGAAGTACAGCAGCGCAGCGGTGGCACCGGTACCACCCAGACCAACAATGTAGGCCACTTCGTGGCCGGCGAATTGCCCGTTGGCCGAAGCGGCAGCGAACACGCCGAGGACCATCGCCACCTGTGCACCAATGACCGAACCTGCGCCTGCGGCAAAAAAAGTTTTCACCGAGGAAATCTTGCTCGGCAGGTAGCGAGAATAGTCAGCCACATAAGGGCCGAAGGCGATCTGCCAGGACGCTGCGAGCGACACCGCGAGCAAGAAGCTGCTCCAGCTGAAGTGGCGGATTTGCAACAGAGCGCCAACATCAACCTGGCTCATCAGACGGCTGAACAGATAAACAAAGGCAATCACGCCAATGACGCTGGCCACACGGCCGATCCAATGGATCACCCGATAACCGAGCACCGTGACCAGCACGATGACACTGGCGAAAAGGAGGATACCGACGGTGTCGCTGACGCCAAACAACTGGCCCAGCGCCTGGCCGGATAACACGGTTCCCGTAGCGGTGAAGCCCAGGTACATCAAGCAGACCAGCACGATCGGGATGGCCGCGCCGTACACGCCGAACTGTACCCGGCTGGAAATCATCTGCGGCAGGCCAAGCTTGGGGCCTTGCGCCGCATGCAGGGCCATCACGCCGCCGCCGAGCAATTGCCCGATCAGCAGGCCGATCAGCGACCAGAACACATCACCGCCCAGCACCACGGCGAGCGCCCCGGTGACAATCGCGGTGATTTGCAGGTTGGCACCCATCCACAGGGTGAACTGGCTAAACAGACGACCGTGTCTTTCCGCTTCCGGGATGTAGTCGATCGAGCGTTTCTCGATCAACGGTTTGTTGCCTGCACGTTCGCTGTTAACAGCCATGGTTCAACCTCTATGGATTGTTATTCGATGTTGGTAAGCCCCCTGTAGGAGCTGCCGCAGGCTGCGATCTTTTGATCTTCGGCGTCAGCAATGACGCCAAAAGATCGCAGCCTGCGGCAGCTCCTACAGGGGCAAGCATTACTTGCCGGTAATCATCGGCAGGTTCAGCCCTTGTTCCTTGGCGCAGTCGATGGCGATCTGGTAACCGGCATCGGCGTGACGCATAACGCCAGTGGCCGGGTCGTTGTGCAGCACGCGAGCGATACGCTCGGCCGCTTCGTCAGTACCGTCGCAGACGATCACCATGCCCGAGTGCTGGGAGAAGCCCATGCCGACGCCACCGCCGTGGTGCAGGGACACCCAGGTCGCGCCGCTCGCGGTGTTGAGCAGGGCGTTGAGCAGTGGCCAGTCGGACACGGCATCGGAACCGTCTTGCATCGATTCGGTTTCGCGGTTCGGGCTCGATACCGAGCCGGAGTCCAGGTGGTCACGACCGATCACGATCGGCGCGGACAGCTCACCGCTACGCACCATTTCGTTGAACGCCAGGCCCAGCTTGGCGCGCAGGCCCAGGCCAACCCAGCAGATACGTGCCGGCAGGCCCTGGAAGCTGATGCGCTCGCGCGCCATGTCCAGCCAGTTGTGCAGGTGGGCGTCGTCCGGGATCAGCTCTTTTACTTTAGCGTCGGTCTTGTAGATGTCTTCTGCGTTGCCCGACAGCGCAGCCCAACGGAACGGGCCGATACCGCGGCAGAACAGCGGACGGATGTAGGCCGGTACGAAGCCTGGGAAGTCGAATGCGTTTTCCACGCCTTCTTCCTGGGCCATCTGACGGATGTTGTTGCCGTAGTCGAAGGTCGGCACGCCCATTTTCTGGAAGTCCAGCATCGCCTTGACATGCACGGCCATCGATTGCTTGGCAGCCTTGATCACAGCGGCAGGTTCAGTCTTGGCGCGAGCGCGGTACTGGTCCCAGGTCCAGCCGGCCGGCAGGTAACCGTTGAGCGGGTCGTGGGCGCTGGTCTGGTCGGTGACCATGTCCGGGCGCACGCCGCGCTTGACCAGTTCCGGCAGGATTTCAGCCGCGTTACCCAGCAGCGCGATGGAGATCGCCTTGCCTTCTTTGGTGTACTTGTCGATACGCGCCAGCGCGTCGTCGAGGTCTTTGGCTTGCTCATCGACATAGCGGCTTTTCAGACGGAAATCGATGCTGACCTGCTGGCATTCGATGTTCAGCGAGCAGGCACCGGCCAGGGTTGCAGCCAGAGGCTGGGCACCGCCCATGCCACCGAGACCGGCGGTCAGGACCCACTTGCCCTTGAGGTTGTCGTTGTAGTGCTGGCGACCGGCTTCGACGAAGGTTTCGTAGGTACCCTGGACGATGCCCTGGCTGCCGATGTAGATCCAGCTGCCGGCAGTCATCTGGCCGTACATGGCCAGGCCTTTGGCGTCCAGTTCGTTGAAGTGTTCCCAGCTCGCCCAGTGCGGCACCAGGTTGGAGTTGGCGATCAGCACGCGCGGGGCGTTGGCGTGGGTCTTGAACACGCCGACCGGCTTGCCGGATTGCACCAGCAGGGTTTCGTCTTCGTTGAGGTTGGTCAGGCTTTCGACGATCTTGTCGTAGCATTCCCAGTTACGGGCGGCGCGACCGATACCACCGTAAACCACCAGTTCCTTAGGGTTCTCGGCGACTTCCGGGTCGAGGTTGTTCATCAGCATGCGCAGCGGCGCTTCGGTCAGCCAGCTCTTGGCGGTCAGCTTGTTACCGCGTGCGGCACGGATTTCAACGTCACGAAACTTAGTAGGTTTAATGTCAGTCACGAAAAAGACTCCTCAGCAATCAATCCAAACCAACCCAGGCAGTGGGCGAGCAAGCCAATGGGCATCAGTGCACACCGGCGAATCAGTGGACGATGGTTGAGTCCTCGTGACTCATACACATACGTCTTTACTTGTACATACAAGCATATGCAATCAAGCGGCCAACTTGTTGGATGAGCATTCAAGAAAAATTCTGAAACGGCTGGAGAGCGCTTGGAACAAGGGTTCCGGGGAAGATGAAATTTTTTTCGGGAGATTTTTGTGGCGAGGGGACTTTGTTACTTGAGCGGGGTTTTGCGCCACACTGGGGCGTTCGGTAACAAAGTGGTGCGCATTCGGGAACGCTGAAAAGAAAAAGATCGCAGCCTTCGGCAGCTCCTACGGGGGATGGTGTCTACCCTGTAGGAGCTGCCGAAGGCTGCGATCTTTTGAAAACCCGGAATCAGCGTGCGGACAGCTCAATCACGCAGCATGGGCCGTTGACGGAGATTTCCAGCAGGCCAGTGTTACCGTCGAGTTGCAGGCAGTCATGGCGACCCAATTGCTGGGCACTGTTACCGACCTTCACTTCCAGCGCTTCGCTGATGCCGAACACCAACACCGTGCCCGCCGAACTGAAAAACCGCTGCTCGCCCGACAACCACTGCAACCGCGCGCTATAACGCTGCGGCGCGTAAATCAGGTTGAAATCGCGGATCGGACCACCGAGCAATGTGCAGGACACCTTGCTTTCACCACTGAAGGCAAACGGGTCCAGCGGTAACAGTGGCCGTGTGTTCTGGCCATCCACCGTCAGGGTCATGCCGTCGCCCTGCAACACGGTGATGATCCGCTCATAACCGGCGAACGTGGAAAACCCGCCCGATTCGCCAATGTCGGCAATCGACAGGCGCCAGCCAAACCCATCCAGGCCGGTGCCGGCATCGCGGGTGATTTCTTCGGTGCTGCCGCCGCCGTTTTTCCATGGCATGCGCGGGTAATCGACCGCACGTAAAACTTTCAGACTGCTCATTTATGGCTCTCTATTTATGAAACCGACCTTCCAGACGATGACGGGAACCGGGGTGGATCAAGCGAGCGGCGGTCACCGGCTGGCGGCCGGACCAGGTGCGGCGACGGATCAGCAGGCACGGCTCGCCTTTTTCAATCTGTAGCAATTTGCATTCGGACGGCTCGGCCAGGATCGCCTCGACCACGTGCTCGCCTTCGGTCAGCGGCGCGACCTGGTTCAGGTAGGCGTAGGGCGTTTGCAGGGTGAAGTCCTGCTTGAGGTAATCCGGCGCCACCAGCGCATTGACGAAACGGTCTTCGATCTGCACCGGAATATCGTTTTCGAAATGCACGATCAGCGAATGGAACACCTTCTGCCCTTCGCGCATGTCCAAGGCCAGGGCGCGCTCGGAGCCGGCGGCCTCTTCTTCAAGGGTGATGACCGTACAGGTATGGCGATGACCGCGAGAAGCGATTTCGTCAGCGATGTTGTGCACTTCGAACAGCGCGGACTGGCTTTTCGGCTCGGCGACGAACGTACCGACGCCTTGCATGCGCACCAACAGACCATCGGCGGTCATCTCGCGCAGCGCGCGGTTGATGGTCATGCGGCTGAAGCCCAACTGGCTGACCAGCTCGCTTTCCGACGGAACGCGGTAGTGCGGCGGCCAGTTTCCGCTGTCGATTTGCTGGGTGATCATTTGTTTGACGCGGGCGTACAAGGGCGCCGGACTGTCGCCCATGTTCGCGGCCAACGGAGAGACTGGAGGCGGAGTCGGCACGGTTAATCCTTGGTCGTTTAGTTGATGTCGCTAGCTTGCCGGAGTTTACCGGGCAGGCAAACGTCTGTATATGTATATACAAATAACACACGATGGGGTGCTGAACCATGTCCGCCTTCTTTGCCGAACGCGCGCTGCTGCCTAGTGGATGGGCCAACAATGTACGTCTTGAGGTCAGCGCCGATGGCGTATTGACCCATATCCAGGCCGATTCTCATGCAGATGGCGCCGAGCGGTTGAGCGGTCCGCTGCTGCCTGGCATGCCGAACCTGCACTCCCACGCCTTCCAGCGGGCCATGGCCGGGCTGGCGGAAGTGGCGGGCAATCCGAACGACAGTTTCTGGACCTGGCGCGACCTGATGTATCGCCTCGTCGGAAAAATCAGCCCGGAGCAACTCGGCGTCATCGCCCGTCAGCTGTACATCGAAATGCTCAAGGCCGGTTACACCTCGGTGGCGGAATTTCATTACGTACACCACGACATCAGCGGCCAACCTTATGCCGACCCGGCCGAACTGGCCCTGCGTATCAGCCAGGCAGCAGGTTCCGCGGGCATCGGCTTGACCCTGTTGCCGGTGCTCTACAGCCACTCCGGTTTCGGTGGCCAGACTCCGAACGAAGGCCAGCGCCGCTTCATCAACAGCACCGAAAACTACCTCAAGCTGCAATCGCGCCTGCAACCGGTCCTGGCGCAGCAACCGGCGCAAGCCCTGGGCCTGTGTTTCCACTCGCTGCGCGCGGTCACACCGCAGCAGATCAGCGAAGTGCTGGCAGCCAGCGACAAGCAGTGCCCGGTGCACATCCACATCGCCGAGCAGCAGAAAGAAGTCGACGACTGCCTGACCTGGAGTGGTCGTCGTCCGCTGCAATGGCTGTACGAAAACGTCGATGTCGATCAACGCTGGTGCCTGGTCCACGCGACCCACGCCAACCCGGAAGAAGTCACGTCGATGGCCAAGAGTCGCGCCATCGCCGGTCTTTGCCTGACCACCGAAGCCAACCTCGGCGACGGGATCTTCCCGGCGGTGGACTTCCTCGCCCAGGGCGGCCGCATGGGCATCGGTTCCGACAGCCATGTGTCATTGAGCGTGGTGGAAGAATTGCGCTGGCTGGAATACGGCCAGCGTTTGCGCGACCAGCGGCGAAATCGTTTGTATGGCGCGGATCAGCCGATGGTCGGCCGCACGCTGTTTGATGCCGCGCTGGATGGCGGCGCCCAGGCACTGGGCCAGCCGATTGGCGCGCTGGAAGTCGGCAAGCGCGCCGACTGGCTGGTACTGGACGGCAGCGATCCGTACCTGGCAACAGCCAGCGGCGACGGGATTCTCAACCGCTGGCTGTTTGCCGGTGGGGATCGTCAGGTGCGGGATGTGCTGGTCAATGGCAAGTGGGTAGTGCGTGATGGGCGCCATGCTGACGAAGAGGAAAGCAATCGGGCCTTCACCCAAGTCCTACGCGAACTCCTGGGCTGATACAAAACCCGTAGGAGCTGGCTTGCCAGCGATAGGGCCATCAGAATCAACATCAATGTTGCCTGACAGTCCGCTATCGCTGGCAAGCCAGCTCCTACAAATGTATTGCGATCAGTTCGAGGTCTTGGCCATCTGCTGTTCCGACGCCCGCCAGATCAACCGGGTGGTGTCATAACCCTGCTGACGCGCCTTGCTCAGCAGTTCCTCACGCACCACTCCGTTCACGGTCGGCGTGCGCGACAACAGCCACAAATATTTCCGGCTCGGATCACCGACGATGGCGGTCTTGTAGTCATCGCTGACGTACAGCACCCAGTACTCGCCCTTCGCCGTACCCGGGATCAGCCTGGAAAACCAGGTATCGAACTCGACCTTCAGCTTGTCGTTCTTGCCCGGCACCTCCGGATAAGCCGTGCCCTTGACCTCTTCCCATTGCCACTGCGCTGTCAGGCAGCGGTTCAATACCGCGACGTTGCCATCGGGTTTAAGCGTGTAATGGGCTTCGGATTGCGCGCAGTCGCGCTGGAAGTACATCGGCAGACGGGCCAACTCGTACCAGGTGCCCTGGTAGCGCTTGAGGTTGACGCTGTTGGCCGTCTTGGGCGCCAAGGCGTCCTGGCCAGACGTGGCACAGCCAGCCAACACCAGGCCGGCAAAAAGGATGATCAATAACCGCTTCATTATTTTTCTCCCGTGGGCGATCGCCCCGGTTTACTTCAGGCCTTGGCCGGAAAACATCAGCACTTTGTCACCGGCGAACTGCACGCTGATAAAGCTGTTCTTGTCGCCCCAGGTGCAACTGGACATGCCGAGCGCGCCTGAACAATCGGCGGGTTTGCCCAACAGGGTTTCCACATCGGCCTTGGCCATGCCGGCCGAGAGCTTCGAGTAGTTTTCCTGATTGACCTTGCTGCAGGCAGCGAGCAATACGCAGAACGAAAGCAGGGCGATGGAACGCAGCGACATGGTGAAACTCCGGGGGGCGTAGGGGATTGGCATGGCTGCCAAGCTGAACCTTAGAAGAGAAAACCCCTGTGAGGTTCCGTGCCCGGCAGGCTATTTATCGGGCCACTCGTCTGCCTTTTGCCGAAAATCAGCCACTTTCCTGGTTCACCAAGCATTTCGTCGTTTTTCAGAAAAATCCGCCTAATCTTTGGCGCCGTTCAGTCGACATAAATGCAACGCAATGCCACGTCGGTGGCATTTGCTCCCCCATTTTGTAGAACAGCCCCTCTGCGGTAGCTCATCCCATGACCAGAAACATGAAGTTCAGCCACAAGATCTTGCTGGCTGCCGCCCTCGTGGTGGCCGTCGCATTCGCTTGTTTCATCCTGTTCAACGACTATCGCCAGCGCGAAACCCTGCGCAACAGTACCGAAGCCTCGATGCAGGAACTCGGCAGCCTGACCACCAGCAACATCCAGACCTGGCTGGAAAGCCGCATGCAGTTGCTGCAATCGATGGCCCAACAGGTCAGCGCCGATGGCAATGCCCCCGCCGGCCTGAAACGGATCATCGACCTGCCCGCCTACACCGGCAACTTCCAGCTGAGCTACTTCGGTGGCGCCGACGGCGTGATGTTCTCGGTCCCGGCGGGCAACCGTGCGGCGGACTACGACCCACGTGCCCGTGGCTGGTACAAAGCGGCCAATAGCGCACAAAAGACCATCGTCACCGAACCGTATATCGCTGCGTCCTCCGGCAAACTGGTGATCACCGTGGCCACCCCGGTGCAGCACCAGGGCCAGATGATCGGTGTCGCCGGTGCCGACATCGATTTGTCCAGCGTCAGCGCGATCATCAACTCGCTGAACTTCGGTGGCCACGGTCATGCGTTCATCGTCGGCGCCGACGGCAAGATCCTGATTCACCCGGACAGCAAGCTGGTGCTCAAGAGTCTGGCCGAGGCCTATCCGAGCGATACGCCGAAAGTCAGCCCGGGCCTGAAAGAAGTCGAGATCGACGGCAAGCGCCAGTTCATCTCCTTCACCCACGTCAACGGCGTGCCATCGGCGGACTGGTACGTCGCACTGGTGCTCGATCAGGAAACGGCGTTCTCGATGCTCAGCGAATTCCGCACCTCGGCGATCATCGCCATGGTGATCGCCGTAGTGATCATCATTGCCCTGCTGGGCATGCTGATCAGCCTGCTGATGCAGCCGCTGCTGACCATGGGGCGCGCCATGCACGACATCGCCGAAGGCGAAGGTGACCTGACCAAACGCCTGACCATTCACGGTCACGACGAATTTGGCGCGCTGGGGCTATCGTTCAACCGCTTCGTCGAACGCATTCACACCTCGATCATCGAAGTGGCCTCGGCCACCGGGCAGGTCAACGAAGTAGCGCTACGGGTAGTGGCTGCGTCGAACTCGTCGATGTACAACTCCGACCAGCAAGCCTCGCGCACCAGCAGCGTGGCCGCGGCGATCAACCAGCTCGGCGCCGCCGCCCAGGAAATCGCGCAGAACGCCGCCCTCGCCTCGCAGCACTCCAGCGACGCCCGCAGCCTGGCCGAAGATGGCCAGCAGGTGGTGGATAAAACCATCGCGGCGATGCAGCAGTTGTCGGCGAAGATCAGCGACTCGTGCGGCAACATCGAAACCCTCAACAGCAACACGGTCAACATCGGGCAGATCCTGGAAGTGATCACCAGCATCTCCCAGCAGACCAACCTGCTGGCGCTCAACGCCGCCATCGAAGCGGCCCGCGCCGGTGAGGCCGGTCGCGGTTTTGCCGTAGTGGCCGATGAGGTACGCAACCTCGCTCATCGCACCCAGGATTCAGCGCAGCAAGTGCAGACGATGATCGAAGAGCTGCAAGTCGGCGCCCGCGCAGCAGTGGGCATCATGACCGACAGCCAGCGCCAGAGCGAAAGCAGCGTCGGCATCGCCAACCAGGCCGGCGAACGCCTGGGCAGCGTGACCCAGCGCATCGGCGAGATCGATGGCATGAACCAGTCGGTCGCCACCGCCACTGAAGAACAGACGGCCGTGGTGGAGTCGATCAACGTCGACATCACCGAGATCAACACGCTGAACCAGGAAGGCGTGGAGAACCTGCAGGCGACCTTGCGTGCGTGTGCCGATCTTGAGCAGCAGGCGGCGCGGTTGAAGCAATTGGTGGGTAGTTTCAGGATTTAAAAGCATCGCTGGCAAGCCAGCTCCTACAGGTTTTGCGCAACGACACACCCCCTGTAGGAGCTGGCTTGCCAGCGATAGCAACACCGCCAATCCGAACCGCTAGAACCGTGACCCTGGCCTCGACAGAAACGCCAATTCCTCAGCCGTAGACGCCCTTCCCAACACCGCATTGCGATGCGGAAACCGTCCAAACTGCGCAATCACTTTCTGATGCCGCTCGGCATAGTCCTGGTAATCGCTGAACAGTGCCCGATCGCTCTCCGGCTGCTGCGCCACCAATTCGATATAGCGCGAGACGCCTTCGTTCTGCACCGCCAGGTTCTCGCTATGCTCGAACACCAGGTAGATGAACACCCGCTGAATCGGCTGCAACTGCCGGTCGAAATCCGCGGCAATGCCTTGCGCCACCAGTGTCTGAGCCCTGATGTCACCGGAAAAAGCCTTGGGAGAATCGCGAAAGATCATTCGCGGGAGTTGATCGAGCAACAGCACCAGGGCCAGCCAACCTTCGGGACGTTGCATCCACTCGGTCAATCCGCCGGCCAGTGCCTGCTCGACCCAGTCCCCGAAACGCTCACGCGCTTCGAGGTCCTGGCTGTCGCGCTTGCCGAACCACAACCTGCCCTTCTGCGCCGCCACTTCGCTCGCTGACCCGGAACTTCCGAACCACCAATCAAGCAACGGCTGCCAGGGCGCGGTCATGGTTTATTCCTTGTGGTAAGCCGTGACGCGGGCCACTTCTTCTTTCGAACCGAGGAACACTGCCACACGCTGGTGCAGGCCTTCCGGCTGGATGTCGAGGATACGCTGGTGACCGTCGGTGGACGCGCCGCCCGCCTGCTCCACCAGGAACGACATCGGGTTGGCTTCGTACATCAGGCGCAGCTTGCCCGGCTTGGACGGCTCGCGGCTGTCACGTGGGTACATGAACAGACCGCCGCGGGTCAGGATGCGGTGCACGTCGGCTACCATCGCGGCGACCCAGCGCATGTTGTAGTTCTTTTTCAACGGGCCCTCATCGCCTGCCAGCAATTCGCCGACGTAGCGCTGTACCGGCGCTTCCCAGTGACGCTGGTTGGACGCGTTGATGGCAAATTCCTGGGTGCTTTCAGGAATGGTGATGTTTTCGTGGGTCAGTACGAAACTGCCCATTTCACGGTCCAGGGTGAAGCCTTTCACGCCGTCGCCCAGGGTCAGGATCAGCATGGTCTGTGGACCGTAGATCGCGTAACCGGCGGCCACTTGCTGGGTGCCTGGCTGCAGGAAGGCCTTTTCATTCAAAGGTTCGTTCTGGCTCAGGTATTCGTTCGGGCAACGCAGTACCGAGAAGATAGTGCCGACCGGAGCGTTGATGTCGATGTTCGACGAACCGTCCAGCGGATCGAATACCAGCAGGTACGCGCCTTTCGGGTATTTGCCCGGGATCTGGTAGGCGTTGTCCATTTCTTCGGACGCCATGCCGGCCAGGTGACCGCCCCATTCGTTGGCTTCGAGCAGGATTTCGTTGGAGATCACGTCGAGCTTCTTCTGCACTTCGCCCTGGACGTTTTCAGTGCCCATGCTGCCCAGTACACCACCCAGGGCGCCTTTGGACACGGCGTGGTTGATCTCCTTGCAGGCACGCGCCACCACTTCGATCAGGAAGCGCAGATCGGCAGGAGTGTTGTTGCTGCGGGTCTGCTCAATCAAATAGCGACTCAAGGTAACGCGGGACATGGAAGGCTCCGGTGGAATGGGGGGCTAAAAACCCGCGCAGTTTAACGCGAGTCGGGGCGCATTTCCTCCTATCAGACGTGATCCGCCGAAGAGAGTTCATGCGCGGGGTTCAGCGTAGATGGAAATGGGCGAGTGTGAGCTTGCAAACAGAGGTCATTTCGGCACTTTTATTGACTGAGCGAACGCTTTCGCGAGCAGGCTCGCTCCCACAAGGACAGCGCTGTACCTGTGGGAGCGAGCCTGCTCGCGATTGGGTGCGCAGCACCCACGGTCAGGATTTGGCAGAAGGCTTGCGCAGCAGACTGAACGCCATCGCCGCCAGGAACACCACGCAGAGCAGCAACACCGCCCACAACCCGAACTTCTTCCAGTGGGTGTCGATCGGCGCAGATGTAGCGCCTGCCGACGGCTGCGTAGCTGCCGCCCCGACATCCACCATGGCCCGGCCCAGGGTCGCCAGCTTCTCCGGGCTGTAATCCGGAATCAGCGTCGACAGCGGCAAGTTCGCCGCTTTCGCCGTCGCGTTCCCCACCACCAGCGTGTAAGGCCCCGGCCCACGTGCCAGAAACACCAGTTGCGTGGCGCGCATGGCAAACTTCAGCGTCGGCGCCTGATCACCCAGACCGCCGCCGCGTTCGTCCACGGTCAGTTTCAATTGCTGGACGATTTGCCCAGACAACTGCAATTGGTTTTGCACCACGTCCTCACCATTCTGCGTCAGGCGATAGAGCAAACCACTGCCCAACGGCTGCCATGGCAGGCTGCTGTCGCGCCGACCGGCCAGGCTCACCGGCGCCAGGCTGTTGGGTTGGCTCAACCCGACCTGCACCCGCTCGACATTCAGCCCCATCGGCAACTGCCAGGTGTATACCCCCGCCTTCTCGGTGCTGCCGGTCAACGCCTGGGACCAGACCAACGGCAGCGGCAGGCTGCGGGTATTGGCGCTTTGCAGTTGCGCCGAAGTCAGTGTCGGCGCCGAATGCGGTGTGATCCACAGCAAACGCAGGTAGCGCGCCGACTGACCCGGCAGGTTGACCTCATGCTGTTCGACCCGCTCATCGGAAAAGGTCAGGCGCGCCACCTGCCCTTCGCCCCAGGACTGCCAATGTTGCAGATCATCGCTGGCTTCAACGGTGAAACGCTGGAAGCCGTCGCGCTCGCTGGTCCAGTCGAGAATCAATTGCTGCAATGGTGCCTTGATTGAGGAAGCGTCGAGCAACCAGCCGCGCAGCTCCTCCTCACCCGGCTCCAGCTGACTGGTGGGCTGCACCTCGACCAAGGTGCCATTGGCGCTCGATTGCACCCGCACGCTCGGTGCGGTTTCAGTGGCGTCCTCCGAGTTGTACAGCGCAAACCGCTTCACCTCGGTCAGGGTGCGCGTTTCACTGCTCTGCGCAGACTCCCGGGCCAGGGCGTACGCCTGAACATCACCGACGGCATTGAACACCCGCAGGTCGCTCAGGTCGGCCTTGCGCGCACTCAATTGCACGCTCAACGGCAGTTCAAGACGATACCAAGGGCCTTCGCCCGCGACCAACAAAGGCACTTGGGTGGTGAAGTCCGCCGGTTTTTCCTGGGCGACCGCCGACAACACCACACCCATGGCAACAATGCCCAGCCAACCCAGGTTCAGCTTCTGACTCAAGACGACACTCCTTGTGATTCCGGGACCGGTTTGCCGGTATCCGGCACAGTTTCGGCGCGCTTGGGCGGTAGCGGAGCGAAATAACCCACCACCAGCAGCAACACGCCGACACCGATAAACGAAACGATCCGCGCCAGCCCGCCGCGATTGCTCAACTCGACAAAAAACAGCTTGGCCACGACCACGCCAATCAAGGCCGCACCGATCAGCCAGACTTCGCGACGGCGACGCAAATGGCCGCCGATCATCAGGCTCAGGGCCATCAAGGTCCAGACAATGGACAGGCCGGCTTGCACCCGCATCGACTCCAGCAACGGATCCAGCTCGAACGGCACCCCGCTCCAATGGTGCGCCGTGCGCATCACCAACGCCGTAAAGAACACGAACAACGAGGCACCTGCGACCCCTTGCGTGGCGATGGCGGCGTAATCCTTGCGGACAGCCAGTTGGGGCATGGCGCTGCGGGACCAGACATAGACGCCGAACAACGCAAACAACAGGCCCAGCTCCAGCGGGTTGATCAATGGCACGTAAGGCAGTGGTTCGGCGTTGCCCTCACTGGCGATATTCGCCAGCCAGAACCAACCGAGCATCAGCAAGGCCAGCGGCGCGGCGGCGTACACGCGGTATTCCCGAGGATAGGCCGACACTGGCCAAGGCCATGGGCGAGGTGCTGCCATCAACACCAGATACAGGCTTGGCAGAATCGCCCAGCCCAACCAGCGCCAGGCGTTGTATTGCTCGGACAACACCAGCAAGGCGTAACGCAGTTCCAGCGCCAGCACGCCCATCAACAGCCAACAGCCGAGCACATGGGCGACACTCAGCACGGGCGCTGGCAGCATCGTTGCCAAGCGTCGCAGGGACATGAAATGCACGACGAACACGGTGGCCCACGCCAGCCAGCCAAAGTTGGCCGCCGGGTGATAACGCGAGTGCCAGGCCGCGAGCAGCACCAGCGCCGCAGCGGGAATCAACACCGTGCCGAGTCCCGCCAGTGACGGCCATTTCAGGCGCAGCGCCAATACCGTCCACAGTGCAACACTTACGGCAGTGATGCCCAACAACAACCTCGCCTGCATTGACTGCGGCGCAAAATGCAGCACTTCGATAACCCAGGCCAGCGCCCACCAACCCGCGCCCCACACCAGCAACGCCTGGGACAATCGCAACAGACTCAGCCCTCTGAACGCGGTGAACGAATGGCCGATCTGCAAACGCCAGGCCCCCACCATCGCGGCCAGCCCCAGCACCAGCGGCGCCCAGAACCCGCCATGGGCCAGGGGCTGCAGACCGTCACTGAACTGCGGCCCGGCCGTCAGGAACAGCGCGCCACCCAACAGTTGCACAGCGAGCGCAGTGAACACGAACGTGCGCGATTGCAGGTGCAAGCCAACAAACAACGTGAGTGCCCCGGCCAAGGCCCAGCTGATCACCGTGCCGTGGCTGAAGAAAAACAAGGGTGCCAGCAAATAGAGAAATGCCAGCCCGAGACAAGCCAATACCGGCACGCCTTTGAGCTCCCATGGCCTGATCTGCTCCGGCGAGGCTTTGCGCAATTGGTAGAAGCTGAACAGCAACGCGACGCCCAGCAATAGCGTGCCCAACGGTACACCGCCGAGCAGGCTGCTCTCGCTGTCGTGCAGCTCGCTGAGAAACGCCAGCGCCGCCCCCAATTGCAGCAGCAAGGCAAAGGCCCGGCCCAGGGGCCTTTGTTGGCGCAGACCGAGCCAGAAGATCCCCGCGCCTTCCACCGCCCATGCCGCCGTCGTCCAACGTGCATCGAGCCCCAGCGGTATCGCCAGGCTGGCGAAGATCACGCCCAGGACCAGGCAGGTTTCTCCCAACAACAGCGTGCGCCCGGCCATCAGCCAACGGGCAAGCCCCATGTAAATCATACCCATTGCCAAGGCACTGAATGCAGCAGCGAATTCCAGATGCTGCACCAGCGCGAACTGCAAGCCGAAACCCGCCAGTGGCGGACCGAACAACAGCGTGCCGTCGACGTAGTCACCCTTGCGCGCCGACCAGCGCAGCAGTGCTTCGCGACTGCCGTCTGCGGGTGTATCGCCCATCTCCATCAATCTACGCCGGGCGAACAGCAGACCAATGGCCACGTACATCAGGAAAAACAAAATCAGAAACGGCTCGGTGCTCCACAACAGCTCCGGCGAGTAGGAGCGCAGGCCCCAGGCGAATCCGATGCCGAAGGTGCCGGTGAAGCCGATGACATTCAACAGCCGCCAGGCCTTGAACCAGGCGATGGCGAAGATGCCGGCATTGAGCAGGGTAAAGTAGCTAAACAGTGCGACATGGCTGCCGGCGCCGGTGGAGGCCAGGATGGGCGCGGCGAATCCGCCCAGTGCGGCCGCGGCGGCCAGCCCCAGGGAGTCCTGGGCAATGGCGAGAATCGCCGAACAGACCGTCACCGCCACCAGCAGGCCAAACGCCGCCGAGGGATCGAGTAGCGGATGCAGGCGCATCGCGGCAAACACCGTCAGGTACAACACGGCGATCCCGGCGCCCTGCAGGATCAACGCGTAACTGCTGTTGCGGGTCCTCAACCACCAGCCCAGCCCGAGCAACCCCAGTGCA
This sequence comes from Pseudomonas laurylsulfatiphila, assembly GCF_002934665.1. GTDB lineage: Bacteria > Pseudomonadota > Gammaproteobacteria > Pseudomonadales > Pseudomonadaceae > Aquipseudomonas > Aquipseudomonas laurylsulfatiphila. The sequence continues at coordinate 156,795 of NZ_NIRS01000008.1, forward strand.
GCTGCCGCAACGCCTGCGTAGCGCAACTCAAGCGGCACCACCATGCCTTCGGTGGCGTAACGCAGCAGAAAGGCCAGACCGAGGAACAGCAGCACCACGCCGACCCGCAACACGGTATTGCCGCCGAACAACCAGGCGCGGGCGCGACTAATGGCGCGGTCGATGAGATTCGGGCCACGCGGGGAGCCAGGTGATTGTGCTTCGCGAACGGACGGCTCGGGTTTCCAGGCATCAGCGGCCGGACCACCGATTTCGCTGGCCGCTGCCTGGATTGGCTCGAGTTCGGGCGGCAGTTCCCAGATCAACTCCGTGGCTGCGGCAGGGGCTTCATCAAGGAAGGTTTCAGGTGAGACAAGCGGTTCGCGGGTTTCCGGCACCTTGACGCCCGATGCTTCGAGCAGCGTCAGCCGTTGCTCGACCGCTTGCAGGGCTACCTGCGCCTGCTCCAGCAAACGCCGCTGCTCGACGGCCTGCGAGTCCATGCGAGCCAAGCGAAGGGCCTGGCCGATACCCAATCCGAGTAACGCGCCCAGCAGCGCATCGCTGAATGACTCGTCGAGTATCCAGCCGAGCACCAGCCCTATCAGCATGAACATCCATTGCATGGTCGATATCCCTAAGCGCAATCCAGAAAGATTAGCGTAACCAGCGCCCAAAAGATCGCAGCCTTCGGCAGCTCCTACACCCATCCTGTAGGAGCTGCCGAAGGCTGCGATCTTTTCCGGCCCGCCAGTATATCCACCTGCCTGAAGACTTACTCCAGCGCCTTCCAGATTTCCGTGGCGTACTCGCGAATGGTCCGGTCCGACGAGAACCAGCCCATCCGCGCCGTGTTCAACACCGCTGAACGCCACCACTCCTTCGAATCGTGCCAATGGGCTTCGACGCGCATCTGCGCGTGCCAGTAGGAATCGAAGTCGGCGCAGACCAGAAAGCGGTCGTAGTCCACCAGCGAATCGATCAACCCGCTGTAACGGGACGGATCATCCGGCGAGAACACCCCGCCACGAATCGCTTGCAGCACATCGTTCAGGCGATGGGACGCGGCGATGTCCGGTACGGCACTGAACTCATGGTTCTGCTTGCGCGCCTCCACCTGTTGCGCGCTGAGGCCGAAGATGAACATGTGCTCGGCACCGATGCGGTCGCACATCTCCACGTTGGCCCCGTCCAGGGTGCCGATGGTCAGCGCGCCGTTCAGGCCGAACTTCATGTTACTGGTGCCTGACGCTTCGAAACCGGCGGTGGAGATTTGCTCGGACAAATCCGCCGCCGGAATGATGCTCTCCGCCAGGCTGACGTTGTAGTTGGGCAGGAACACCACTTTGAGCAAGCCGCGCACGGTGGGATCGTTGTTCACCACCCGGGCGATGTCGTTGGTCAGCTTGATGATCAGTTTGGCCTGGTGATAACTGGCAGCTGCCTTGCCGGCGAAGATTTTCACCCGTGGCACCCAGTCGATTTCAGGTTCGGCACGAATCGCTTGGTACAACGCCACGGTGTGCATCAAGTTGAGCAACTGGCGTTTGTATTCGTGGATACGCTTGACCTGCACGTCGAACATCGCCGCCGGGTTGACCGCCACTCCCAACCGCTCATGAATCAGGAACGCCAGGGCTTTCTTGCTATGCAGGCGTTGCTCGGCGAACGCCTTGCGGAACGCGCTTTTCTCGGCAAACGGCTCGAGGGCGAGCAAACGCTCTTCCGGGTTGTCCAGCACCTCGGGGCCCAGGGCATCGACCAGCATCGAGGTCAGCTCGGGGTTGGCCTGATACAGCCAGCGGCGGAAGGTAATGCCATTGGTCTTATTGTTGATTCGCTCCGGGTACAGCTTGTGCAGTTCGGAGAACACCGTCTTGCGCATCAGTTGCGTGTGCAAACCGGACACGCCATTGACGCTGTGGGAGCCGAGAAACGCCAGGTTGCCCATGCGCACCCGACGACCGTTGTCTTCCTCGATCAGCGACACCGCGCGCAGCACGTCGAAGTCGTGGATGCCTTTGGCCCGCAGGGAGTCGATATGGTGGGCGTTGATCAGGTAAATGATCTGCATGTGCCGCGGCAACATGCGCTCCATCAAGCCGACCGGCCAGGTTTCCAACGCTTCGGGCAGCAAGGTGTGGTTGGTGTAGGACAGCGTGTCGACGGTGACCTGCCACGCCGCATCCCATGCCACGTCATAGACGTCGACCAGTTGCCGCATCAGTTCAGCCACGGCAATCGAGGGGTGGGTGTCGTTGAGCTGGATCGAGGCGTGATCGCCCAGGGTCAGCACCGAGGTGTGCATGTTGCGATGGCGGCGCAGCAGATCCTGCAATGAAGCGGCGACGAAGAAGTACTCCTGACGCAGGCGCAACTCTTGGCCGGCCTCGGTGCTGTCCGCCGGGTACAGCACCCGGGAGATACTTTCGGCCCGGGCCACTTCGGCCACGGCACCCAGGTGGTCACCGGCGTTGAAACGCTCCAGGTGCAGATCTTCCAATGCGCGGGCGCGCCACAGGCGCAGCGTGTTGACGCTCGCCCCGCGCCAGCCGACCACCGGCGTGTCGTAGGCAATCGCCCGCACGGTTTCCGCCGGGGACCAGACTTGCCGGGATTTGCCGGTGTCGTCGGTCAGGGTCTCGACACTGCCGCCGAAACCGATGGTGTAGACCACTTCCGGCCGCTCGAACTCCCACGGGTTGCCGAAATCCAGCCAGTGTTCGGTCTGCTCCTGCTGCCAGCCGTCGACAATCGCCTGGCGGAACAACCCGTGTTCATAGCGGATGCCATAGCCATGACCGGCGATGCCGAGGGTCGACATGCTTTCCAGGAAACACGCCGCCAGACGCCCGAGGCCGCCGTTGCCCAGGGCCGCATCAGGTTCCAGCAGACGGATGCGCTCAAGGTCGACGCCAAGTTCGGTCAGGGCTTCGCGCGCCACGTCGAGCAGGCCGAGGTTGCTCAGGCTGTCGAACAGCAGTCGGCCGATGAGGAACTCCAGGGAAAGGTAATAAACGCGCTTCTGACCTTTGCGGTAGATCTGCCGCGTGTGGTCCATCCAGTGCTCGACCATGTGATCCCGCGCGGCCAGGGCGATGGCTTCGAACCAGTCATGGTCGAAGGCGTGATCCGGGTCTTTGCCCACTGCATAAGTGAGCTTGGTCAAGACGGCGTCGCGGAATGCGGCCACCTCTGCTTCGCGAACAAGTGGTTCTTGAGTCATCGATAGGACCTCGAGCGAGCTTGGAGTTGTCTGAGCCTAGTCGGTCTGACAGGCGGTAGAGGCTCTGGTTCGGCAGTTTTTCCTGTAAGTGCGAATCGGGTCGGCAATACATTGTCGAGTACCTGATTCAATGCAGGGGCCGTGCCGGATTAGCGGTTTATTGGCCGGTAGTGAAAAAATCTGGCGAAAGGTTGTTCAAAAATCCACCAGTCCCGGTATGATCGCGCGCCCTGATGCACACGCTGGTAACAAACGATGATGAAGCCGAACCTGATCGCTGCCGCAGAGATCGACCGCCTCGATACCTGGGCCAAGTACTCTGCCCCGATGTGCGGCTCGTGCATGTCCAGCTGCTGCACCCTGCCCGTCGAGGTCAAGATCAAGGACCTGATCCGCATCGGCGTGGTCGACGAGTTCGAGCTGGGCGATCCGCCGAAGAACATCGCCAAACGTCTGCAAAAGGAAGGTCTGGTCGAGCGTTTCAACCAGAAGTCAGGAATCTTTACCCTCCAGCGCATGAGCAACAACGATTGCCTGTACCTGGATCGTAAGAGCCGTCTGTGCACTATTTATGATAAGCGCCCGGATACTTGCCGCAATCACCCAAAAATCGGCCCGCGGCCGGGGTATTGCGCGTACAAGCCGAAGGAAGTGGAGCGCGAGCGGAATTCTCGATCGATCGAGCGGTTCTGATACTTCCTGACATTTTCGGTGGCAGATCGGCCGCCTTCGCGAGCAGGCTCGCTCCCACAGGGGTTCTTTGGTGTTCACACAGTTTGTGGTTCACCTCGAACACTGTGGGAGCGAGCCTGCTCGCGATGGGGCCGGCACAAACACCGCATAAATCCCAGATAAACAAAAACGCCCCCGGCCTTTCGACCGGGGGCGTTTTCGTTCAGCCGGGGCTAGATCTTATGCCTTGGCTTTCTTGGCTGCGCGGGTACGCTCGCTTTCGTCCAGGATCTTCTTGCGAAGACGGATGGACTTAGGAGTCACTTCACACAGCTCGTCGTCCTGGATGAATTCCAGAGCCTGTTCCAGGGTGAAGCGAACAGGTGGAACCAGAGCGATGGTTTCGTCTTTACCCGAAGCACGCATGTTGTCGAGCTTCTTGCCCTTGGTAGGGTTGACGCCCAGGTCGTTGTCACGGCTGTTCAGACCAACGATCTGACCGTTGTAGATTTCCTGACCGTGTTCTACGAACAGCTTGCCACGCGCCTGCAGGGTTTCCAGGGAGTAGGTCAGTGCCTTGCCGGTTTCAACCGAAACCAGAACGCCGTTCTGACGGCCGGACATGTCGCCGGACTTCATCACGTCGTAACGGTCGAAGATCGAGGTCAGGATGCCAGCGCCGTTGGTCAGGGTCAGGAACTGGTTACGGAAACCGATCAGACCACGAGCAGGGATGTTGTATTCCAGACGTACACGGCCCTTGCCATCCGGCACCATGTTGGTCAGGTCGCCCTTACGCAGACCCATCTCTTCCATCACCTTGCCCTGGGATTCTTCCGGCAGGTCGATGGTGACGTTTTCGAACGGTTCGTGCTTCACGCCGTCAACCAGACGGATGATCACTTCCGGACGGCCTACAGCCATTTCGAAGCCTTCGCGACGCATGGTTTCGATCAGTACCGAGAGGTGCAGTTCGCCACGGCCGGAAACCTTGAACTTGTCAGCCGAGTCGCCTTCTTCAACGCGCAGTGCAACGTTGTACAGCAGCTCTTTGTCCAGACGTTCCTTGATGTTACGGGAAGTCACGAACTTGCCTTCTTTACCGCAGAATGGCGAGTCGTTTACCTGGAAGGTCATGGAAACGGTTGGCTCGTCGACGGTCAACGGCTTCATCGCTTCAACGGTGTCCGGGTGGCACAGAGTGTCGGAGATGAACAGCGAGTCCATACCGCTGATGCACACGATGTCGCCTGCAGCAGCTTCTTCAACGTCTACACGGTGCAGACCGTGGTGACCCATCAGCTTCAGGATACGACCGTTACGCTTCTTGCCGTCGGCGCCGATAGCCACAACCGGGGTGTTCGGCTTGACGCGACCGCGAGCGATACGGCCAACGCCGATAACACCCAGGAAGCTGTTGTAGTCCAGTGCGGAGATCTGCATCTGGAACGGACCGTCACGGTCGACTTTCGGCGCAGGTACGTTGTCGACGATCGACTGGTACAGCGGGGTCATGTCTTCAGCCATTTCGGTGTGGTCCAGACCGGCAATACCGTTCAGGGCCGAGGCGTAGACGACTTTGAAGTCCAGCTGTTCTTCGGTGGCGCCCAGGTTGTCGAACAGGTCGAAGATCTGGTCCAGAACCCAGTCCGGACGCGCGCCTGGACGGTCAACCTTGTTGATGCACACGATTGGACGCAGGCCGGCTTCGAAAGCCTTCTTGGTCACGAAACGGGTTTGCGGCATAGGGCCGTCTTGAGCGTCAACCAGCAGCAGAACGGAGTCGACCATCGACATTACGCGTTCAACTTCGCCGCCGAAGTCGGCGTGGCCCGGGGTGTCCACGATGTTGATGTGGTAGCCGTTCCAGTTGATGGCGGTGTTTTTCGCCAGAATGGTAATACCGCGCTCTTTTTCCTGGTCGTTGGAGTCCATCACGCGCTCGTCGTTGAGCTCGTTGCGCTCCAGGGTGCCGGATTGACGCAGGAGTTTGTCTACCAGGGTGGTTTTACCATGGTCAACGTGGGCAATGATGGCGATGTTGCGTAGATTTTCGATCACTTGTGTATCTCGATCAGAGGATTCGGTGTGCTGACAAGTCTTGGCAGCGATTAACAGTAGCGTCCGTGAAAGCCGTTACAGCTTGACGGTGGCGTCGGGGGGCCGGTGACGCAGGCCACAGGCAAACAGCCCCGGGCACTTAGCTCGGTCGATAAACGCGCACATTGGCATGCCCCTCACTGAGCAAATGGTGGGCATGCAGGCGACTCATCACGCCTTTGTCGCAATACAGCAGGTACTGGCGAGTAGGGTCCAGTTCCTTGAAACGAGCGTTCACTGCATAAAACGGCATCGTTTGTACCTCGATGCCAGCGAGTTCCAGCGGGTCGTCTTCAGCGGCATCCGGGTGACGGATGTCGATGACGATCTGACCGGCCAGCGCTTCGCTGACTTCTTCAATCTGCAAGTCCTGGCCCAATTCGTCGATCACGCGATCGATCGGCACCAGCTTGGCGTTTTCGAGCGCACGCTCGAGCACCGCCATATCGAATTCTTTCTCTTCGTGCTCGACACGGTAGCGCTTGGCCGCGGTCTTCGGATTGACCGAGATGACGCCGCAGTATTCCGGCATGTGCCGGGCGAAATCGGCGGTGCCGATTTCGTTGGCCGTGTCGATGATGTCCTGCTTGTGCGCGACGATCAGTGGACGCAAGACCAGTTTGTCAGTCACGCAATCGATCACCGACAGGTTCGGCAACGTCTGACTCGACACCTGGGAGATCGCCTCACCCGTGACCAGTGCGTCGATGTGCAGTCGATCGGCAATCCGGGACGAAGCGCGCAACATCATACGCTTCAATACTACGCCCATATGACTGTTATCGACTTTGCCGAGAATTTCGCCCAGCACTTCCTCGAACGGCACACTGACAAATAGCACGCGTTGGGAGCTGCCGTACTTCTTCCAGATGAAATGCGCGACTTCCATGACGCCCAGTTCGTGGGCACGTCCGCCCAGGTTGAAGAAGCAGAAATGCGCCATCAGGCCGCGGCGCATGATCTGGTAGGCCGCCACGGTGGAATCGAAGCCACCGGACATCAGCACCAGCGTCTGCTCCAGGGCGCCCAGCGGATATCCGCCGATGCCGTTGTGCTGGCTGTGGATCACGAACAACCGTTGGTCGCGAACTTCGATGCGGACTTCGATTTCAGGCTTTTTCAGGTCGATCCCGGCGGCACCACACTGACGGCGCAACTGGCTGCCGACATATTTTTCGATATCGATCGAACTGAATGGGTGCTTGCCGGCACGCTTGCAACGCACCGAGAAAATCTTGCCGGCCAGTGCATCACCGTAGTGCTGCTTGCACTTTTCAACGATGTCGTCGAAATCACCCAGCGGGTACTCGTCGATTTGCAGGAAGTGCGCGACGCCCGGCATACAGCTCAGGCGCTCGCCCATCTCCTTCAGGGCCTTGGGGTCGCTGACGCGGGTTTCCAGCTCGAGGTTGTCCCACACACCGTTCACCACCACGGCCGGGTCCAGATCGCGGAGCACGGCACGGATGTTCTTGGCCAATTGGCGGATGAAACGCATCCGTACCGGGCGGCTCTTGATGGTGATCTCGGGGAAGACTTTTACGATTAATTTCATGGAAACAGCGCGCGCAGGGCCTGCCGAAAAAGGGGGGCGCGGATTATAGCGGAAATTGCTCAAGGTTTAACCAGTTAATGTGCAGAAGGTTTTGCGCGCACCAAAACGGGTCATTTATTGAAATGAACGCCACATTGTAGGGCGGTATTTTTCGCTTTATGGTGCTTTTCCGCCTGACAGGCGTGAAATTGGGGCAAAAAACCCATGCTGGGGCACTGGCATGCAATTTGCTCCCTTGTGAGGCAGGTTGCCTTGGCAGAGTATTCGCGCCGGCATCACCCACATTTTAGGGCATCCACTACTAGCCCGAAGCCACCCGGAGGACACTATGTCGAAGTCGGTTCAACTCATCAAAGATCATGACGTCAAATGGATTGATCTGCGCTTCACGGACACCAAAGGCACTCAGCACCACGTGACCATGCCGGCTCGCGATGCGCTGGATGACGACTTCTTCGAAGTCGGCAAAATGTTCGACGGTTCCTCCATCGCTGGCTGGAAAGGCATCGAAGCCTCCGACATGATCCTGATGCCGGACGACTCCACCGCTGTTCTGGATCCGTTCACCGAAGAACCGACCCTGATCCTGGTCTGCGACATCATCGAGCCTTCGAGCATGCAAGGCTACGACCGCGACCCACGTGCGATCGCCAAGCGCGCCGAAGAGCACCTGAAAGCCACCGGTATCGGTGACACCGTATTCGCAGGTCCAGAGCCAGAGTTCTTCATCTTTGACCAGGTGAAGTTCAAGTCCGACATTTCCGGTTCCATGTTCAAGATCTACTCCGAACAAGGTTCCTGGATGTCCGACCAGGACATCGAAGGCGGCAACAAGGGCCACCGTCCAGGCGTCAAAGGCGGCTACTTCCCGGTTCCACCGTTCGACCACGACCACGAAATCCGTACCTCCATGTGCAACGCACTGGAAGAAATGGGCCTGACCGTCGAAGTTCACCACCACGAAGTGGCAACTGCCGGCCAGAACGAAATCGGCGTCAAGTTCAACACTCTGGTGAAGAAAGCCGACGAAACCCAAACCCTGAAGTACGTCGTGCACAACGTTGCCGACGCCTACGGCCGCACCGCGACCTTCATGCCTAAGCCACTGTACGGCGACAACGGCTCGGGCATGCACGTGCACATGTCCATCTGGAAAGATGGCAAGAACACCTTCGCAGGCGAAGGCTATGCCGGCCTGTCCGACACCGCCCTGTACTTCATCGGCGGCATCATCAAGCACGGTAAGGCCCTGAACGGCTTCACCAACCCGGCGACCAACTCCTACAAGCGTCTGGTTCCAGGCTTCGAAGCACCAGTGATGCTGGCCTACTCGGCTCGCAACCGTTCCGCTTCGATCCGCATTCCTTACGTGTCGAGCCCGAAAGCCCGCCGTATCGAAGCACGCTTCCCGGATCCGGCTGCCAACCCGTACCTGTGCTTCGCCGCACTGTTGATGGCTGGCCTGGACGGCATCCAGAACAAGATCCACCCTGGCGACGCTGCTGACAAAAACCTGTACGACCTGCCGCCTGAAGAGGCGAAAGAGATTCCACAAGTTTGCGGCAGCCTGAAAGAAGCCCTGGAAGAGCTGGACAAGGGTCGTGCGTTCCTGACCAAAGGCGGCGTTTTCAGCGACGACTTCATCGACGCTTACATCGCCCTGAAAAGCGAAGAAGAAATCAAGGTACGTACCTTCGTACACCCACTGGAATACGAGCTGTACTACAGCTGCTGATCCGGTAGCGCTGCGGCACGCGGCGTGACAGAGGCCTCCTTCGGGAGGCCTTTTTATTGCCAGCGATTCAACGGCTGACGCACATCCCTGTGGGGGCGGGCTTGCCCGCGATGGTCGTTAACGATAACGCGTGTGAACCTGAATAAACGCGGCGCACTGGAGTCCATCGCCAGCAATCGAGCGTCGACCGGCTGCTCCTACAGTTTCCCGGGATTCCGCGAAGAACCTTTTTTATTGCCCGGATGTTTAGCGACTTGGGTTAACCGCTCGGCCTGACCTATGCTGCAACCCAACGCTTTCGCTTCCGGTCGATTCCATGGGTCGTGGTTTTTTCTTCATCCTGCTGCTGATCGCCCTGCCCGCCATGGCGCAGATCTACAAATACACAGACGCCAACGGCGCCACTGCGTACAGCAATCAACCGCCTGACGGCACCAGTGCCCAACCGGTCCACTTGCCGCCCCTCAACAGCATAGAGCGCCAGCCTCCCGGCGAAGCCGCGCCTGCTGCTGAAGCCGCCCGAAATGAGCAGCCCCAAAAACCCTATGAAGTGCTGGAGCTGACCGGCCTACCCAATACCGAAGCTCTGCGCTCCAACAATGGCACCTTCACGATAAACGTACTGATCAAGCCGCGCCTGCAAGGCCCCCATCTAATGCGCCTGCTGCTGGACGATCAACCCTACGGCCAGCCAGTCAATGTGCCGATCCTGCAACTGGTGAACATCGATCGCGGCGAGCATCGCCTCGCCGTGCAAGTGATCGATGGCGAAAACGTTGTGCAGCAGAGCCCCACCGCAACCTTCACCGTGCAACGAGTGCACACGCCTTGAAGGCCTGGCTACTGATCGCCTGCTTCATTGCGCTGCCCACGTCGGCGCAGGTCTTTACTTACCTTGACACCCAAGGCAATCGGGTTTTCACCGACCAGCCCAAACCCGGCAACGCCACGCGTGTCCCGCAGGTGAATAGCAATCGAATGGCGGCCAACCCCACCCCTGCAGCGCCGTCGAATGCAGAAGACAGTCCAGAAGTACAAGCGCCGTTCCACTATGACCTGTTGCGCATCCTGGTTCCGGAACCCGATGCGACCATCCGCAGCAACACCGGTGAAATCATCGTCAGTGCCACCAACGAACCCGCCCTGCAACCCGGTCACCGCTACCGTTTACTGCTCGACGGCCAGCCCACCGCTGAACCCGGCCTGAGCCCGGTGTTCCCGTTGAGCAACATCGATCGCGGCAGCCATACCCTGTCCGTGGAAATCCTCGATGAGCAGGGACGCATCATCGAACGCACCGCCAGCCAACCCTTCCATATGCAGCGCACGTCTCTCGCCCAGAAGCGCAAGATCAAACCCTGCACCCTCGACGACTACGGCCAGCGGCCGGAATGCCCGCTCAACGACAAACCCGCCGAAGAAAAAAATCCTTTCCTGCGACTTTTTTAACCTCATTCAGGTTTGCGCACTATATTGGTGCAACTGTCTGCACCGTACTCACATTCCAACCCATTTTGGTTCGAAATTACCCGTGAAAGCCGGCAGAACGCCACGCAAGCGAGCGTCAAACGCCCGTTTCAGGGCTTTGGCGCTTCTTTTCGGAGCCTTGGTTTACTTTTTGCAACTTCTACTTACCAACACTTGTTTCTTGCGCATGCTCCGCCCCAAAAGAGGTCCCGATGACCATTAGCGACGCACTCCACCGCTTGCTACTCGACAACCTCACCACCGCCACCATTCTGCTCGATGCCGAACTGCGCCTCGAGTACATGAACCCGGCGGCGGAGATGCTACTGGCCATCAGCGGCCAGCGCAGCCATGGGCAGTTCATCAGTGAACTGTTTACAGAATCGACTGAAGCGCTCAACTCCTTGCGCCAGGCTGTCGAACAGGCCCACCCGTTCACCAAGCGCGAAGCCATGCTCACCGCCCTCACCGGCCAGACCCTGACCGTCGACTACGCGGTAACGCCGATTCTGAGCAATGGCGACACCATGCTATTGCTTGAAGTCCACCCTCGCGACCGCTTGCTGCGGATCACCAAGGAAGAAGCACAGCTTTCCAAGCAGGAGACCAGCAAGATGCTAGTGCGCGGGCTCGCCCATGAAATCAAGAACCCCTTGGGCGGGATTCGTGGCGCGGCGCAATTGCTGGCCCGGGAACTGCCGGAAGAAAGCCTGCGCGACTACACCAACGTCATCATCGAAGAAGCCGACCGCCTGCGTAACCTGGTCGATCGCATGCTCGGCTCCAACAAGCTGCCGTCACTGGCCCTGTGTAATGTCCACGAAGTGCTGGAGCGCGTCTGCCAACTGGTGGAAGCCGAAAGCCAGGGTTGCATCACGCTGGTGCGCGACTACGACCCAAGCATTCCCGACGTATTGATCGACCGCGAACAGATGATTCAGGCCGTACTGAACATCGTTCGCAACGCGATGCAGGCCATCAGCAGCCAGAACGAGCTGCGCCTGGGCCGAATCAGCCTGCGCAGCCGTACCATGCGCCAGTTCACCATCGGCCATGTGCGCCATCGCCTGGTGACCAAGATCGAGATCATCGACAACGGTCCGGGCATCCCTGCGGAGCTTCAGGAAACCATCTTCTTTCCCATGGTCAGCGGTCGCCCGGACGGTACCGGGCTCGGCCTGGCCATTACCCAGAACATCATCAGCCAGCACCAGGGCCTGATCGAATGTGACAGCCACCCCGGCCACACCACCTTCTCGATCTTTCTGCCACTGGAACAAGGAGCCACATCGACATGAGCCGTAGTGAAACCGTGTGGATCGTCGATGACGACCGTTCTATCCGTTGGGTCCTGGAAAAAGCCTTGCAACAGGAAGGCATGACCACGCAAAGCTTCGACAGCGCCGATGGCGTGATGAGCCGCCTGGCGCGCCAGCAACCGGACGTGATCATTTCCGACATCCGCATGCCCGGCGCCAGCGGCCTGGACCTTCTGGCGCGGATTCGCGAGCAGCATCCACGACTGCCGGTCATCATCATGACCGCTCATTCCGATCTGGACAGCGCTGTCGCGTCCTATCAGGGCGGCGCCTTCGAATACCTGCCCAAACCGTTCGATGTCGACGAAGCAGTCTCCCTGGTCAAGCGCGCCAACCAGCACGCCCAGGAGCAGCAGGGCCTGGAAGTCGCCCCGACACTGACCCGTACCCCGGAAATCATCGGCGAGGCGCCGGCGATGCAGGAAGTGTTTCGCGCCATTGGTCGACTGAGCCACTCCAACATCACCGTGCTGATCAATGGCGAATCCGGTACCGGTAAAGAGCTGGTGGCCCACGCCTTGCACCGTCACAGCCCGCGCGCCGCTTCGCCGTTCATCGCGCTGAACATGGCGGCGATTCCCAAGGACCTGATGGAATCCGAACTGTTCGGCCACGAAAAAGGCGCGTTCACCGGCGCGGCCAACCTGCGTCGCGGGCGTTTTGAACAGGCGGACGGCGGCACGCTGTTCCTCGATGAAATCGGCGACATGCCCGCCGACACCCAGACCCGCTTGCTGCGGGTGCTGGCCGATGGCGAGTTTTACCGCGTCGGCGGTCATGTGCCGGTGAAGGTCGATGTGCGCATCATTGCCGCGACTCACCAGAACCTGGAAACCCTGGTGCATGCCGGGAAATTCCGTGAGGACTTGTTCCATCGCCTGAATGTGATCCGCATCCACATCCCGCGCCTGTCGGACCGTCGCGAAGACATCCCGACCCTGGCCAAGCACTTCCTCGGCCGCGCCGCGCAAGAACTGGCCGTCGAGCCAAAACTGCTGAAAAACGAAACCGAGGAATACCTGAAGAACCTGCCGTGGCCCGGCAACGTGCGGCAACTGGAGAACACTTGTCGCTGGATCACGGTGATGGCTTCGGGTCGCGAAGTGCACATCGGCGACCTGCCACCGGAGTTGCTGAGCCTGCCGCAGGATTCGGCACCCGTGACCAACTGGGAACAGGCCCTGCGCCAGTGGGCAGACCAGGCGCTGGCCCGCGGCCAGTCGAGCCTGCTCGACAGTGCCGTGCCGGCCTTCGAGCGGATCATGATCGAGACCGCCCTCAAACACACCGCCGGTCGCCGCCGCGATGCCGCCGTTTTGCTGGGTTGGGGGCGTAACACCCTGACGCGCAAGATCAAGGAATTGGGGATGAAGGTGGATGGTGGGGATGATGATGAGGGCGATGAAGGTTAAGTCCGGCTTCGGTATTTAGTCGTCAGTGAAAAGATCGCAGCCTTCGGCAGCTCCTACAGGTGCCGGAGGCTGCGATCTTTTTTTGCCCGGCGTGCACCGACTGGATGCACCGTGAACCGCAATCGCGCACGGCAACCGATCCGAAACCCTACCTGCGTTCACAATCGAACCCCTATCGAAAAAACACGAAAGCCCCGGATTACGGGGCTTTCGACGTTTATACGCGGGTTTCTGTTTCAACTTGTTAAAACCTGGCACGCCCCCTGCAATAACCCTTTCAGGTGATTCAGATCACCGACCCGGTTTCGGGGACCTTGGTACAGGCAGGCCGGGGATTCCCCTCTTTACACCGGGCTCACACCGCAGCCGCGACGAGCCCAGCCGTTTTGGGGCCCTTGATACAGGCAGGTCAGGGGTTCCTTCTTTACACCAGGCTCACACCGCACTCGCGACGAGCCTCCCGTTTCGGGAACCTTGGTACAGGCAGGCCGGGGATTCCCTCTTTTATTGCTCTCGGAGATGGATCTCCAGCCGCCAGCGGTCATCGACCTCGCTACCGGCCCATTCGCCCTGCAGCGGACGGGCTGCCACCAGCGTCAGCAGCAACCCCCCATCACTCAAACGTACCCGCCAGTTCACATCCTTACCGCCAAGCTTGAGCTGGCCTTTCTGCGCCTTGCCCTCGGCGCCAAACAGCAGCGCGACACTGCCGTCGACGATTTCGCCATGGACCTTGGGTTCGTTGTTGAACCACACCACCAGCCCGTCGCCCATCACCTCAACCTGCTGCAACTGGCTCGGGTCTGGCGTGGTCAGGCGACCGATCATCAGCCCGATCATCATCCCGACGATCGCCAGCGAACCCATCACCTGCAGGAATAGTTTCGAACGCACGCCTGCTTGCGGCGTAGAATGCGCGTCATCTTTACCTTCGGAGCCGTGCATGTTTCACGTCATCCTTTTCCAACCAGAAATTCCGCCGAATACCGGCAACGTTATCAGGCTGTGCGCCAACAGTGGCTGCCACCTGCATTTGATCGAGCCGCTGGGCTTCGAGATGGACGACAAGCGCCTGCGCCGCGCCGGCCTCGACTACCACGAGTATGCCACCCTGCAACGTCACGCCGACCTCGCCAGCTGCCTGAAAAGCCTCGGTCATCCACGGCTGTTCGCCTTCACCACCAAGGGCTCGCGGCCATTCCACGATGCCAGCTTCGCCCCTGGCGATGCGTTCTTGTTCGGCCCGGAAAGCCGGGGTTTGCCCGCCGAGGTCCTGGACGCCCTGCCCCCCGAGCAACGCCTGCGCCTGCCGATGCGCGAAGGCTGCCGTAGCCTGAACCTGTCGAATACCGTGGCCGTCGCGGTTTACGAAGCCTGGCGCCAGAACGACTTCAAATAACACCACGACCCAATGTAGGAGCTGCCGAAGGCTGCGATCTTTTGATCTTAAAAATCAAGATCAAAAGATCGCAGCCTTCGGCAGCTCCTACAGGAGGCAGTGCATCCAGCAGTTTGGTTTGCCCCATGAAAAAAGCGCCTTCAGAGGCGCTTTTTTCATGGGGCAAACGAAGCTTTTACTGAACGGTCGGCGTCTCGCCGGCAGCCTGCATGCGTTGCAGCTCTTGCGCGTACAGCGCATCGAAGTTCACCGGGGCCAGCATCAGTGCCGGGAACGAACCGCGGGTCACCAGGCTGTCCAAGGTTTCGCGAGCGTACGGGAACAGGATGTTCGGGCAGAACGCACCCAGGGTGTGGCTCATCGAAGCATCGTCCAGGTTCTTGATCAGGAAGATACCGGCCTGCTGCACTTCAGCGATGAACGCCACTTCGTCACCGTTTTTCACGGTAACCGACAGGGTCAGCACGACTTCGTGGAAGTCCGACTCCAATACCTTTTGACGGGTGTTCAGATCCAGGGCGACGCTCGGCTCCCACTGCTGGCGGAAGATCGCCGGGCTTTTCGGAGCTTCGAAGGACAGGTCACGCACATAAATGCGCTGCAAGGAGAATTGCGGTGCAGTTTCTTCTTCGTTCGCAGCAGTGTTCTGTTGGTCAGTCATCGCAGATCCTTCTTGATCCAGGGTTCTTTTAGGTTTGCTTGTTTGAGGTATTGCCGTCAGGCCCTGAGCAGCACGTCGAGCTTGCCGGCGCGCTCCAGGGCGAACAAATCATCACAACCGCCCACGTGGGTGCTGCCGATCCAGATTTGCGGCACGGAAGTACGTCCGGCCTTCTGGGCCATCGCAGCGCGCACCTGCGGCTTGCCATCGACCTTGATCTCTTCGAAGGCCACGCCTTTGTTCTCGAGCAGGTACTTGGCTCGCGAGCAGTAAGGGCAGTAATCGCTGGAATAGACGACGACGTTGCTCATATCACTTCACCAGCGGCAGATTGTCGGCTTTCCAGCTGGAGATACCGCCGGAAAGCTTGGCGGCGGTGAAGCCGGATTTCATCAATTCGCGGGCGTGAGTGCCGGCAGTCTGGCCCATGGCATCGACCAGGATGATGGTCTTGGCCTTGTGCTTTTCCAGCTCGCCAACGCGGGCGATCAGTTTGTCCTGGGGAATGTTCAGCGCGCCGACAATGTGACCGGCGGCGAAATCCTTGGTTGGACGAATGTCGATCACCACGCCTGCGTCCTTGTTGACCAGGCCGGTCAGTTCGCCAGTGCTCAGGCTACGGCCGCCGCCCTGCATTTGATAGGCAATCAGCAACGCCAGCAGTACGACGAAGATACCGACGAGAATGTAGTGGTTAGTGGCGAATTCAATCAGGTGAGCAACCATCGAAGGAGGTTCCAGGGCGTTAAAATGTCGGCCAGTATACACAGCCACTATGGTGGGCCAAACCCCGTCCGGCGGTGACGTGGCCGGAACTTCGCTTTAAACTGCGACTCCCTTTTCCATCGCCCCTTTTTACTTAAGCCAGAGCGAATTCCATGACTACCACGCCTAAACCTTTGGTCCTGATGATTCTCGACGGCTTCGGTCACAGCGACAACCCCGAATCCAACGCCATTTTCGCGGCGAAGAAGCCTGTACTGGACCGCCTGTGGGCCACCGTGCCGAACGGCCTGATCTCGGGCAGCGGCATGGACGTCGGTCTTCCGGACGGCCAGATGGGCAACTCCGAAGTCGGTCACATGAACCTCGGCGCCGGTCGCGTGGTGTACCAGGACTTCACTCGCGTCACCAAATCGATCCGCGACGGCGAGTTCTTCGAGAACCCGACCATCTGCGCCGCCGTGGACAAAGCCGTCGCCGCCGGCAAAGCCGTGCATTTCATGGGCCTGCTGTCCGATGGCGGCGTGCACAGCCACCAGGATCACTTGATCGCAATGGCCGAACTGGCCTTCAAGCGCGGCGCCGAAAAAATCTACCTGCACGCTTTCCTCGATGGCCGCGACACTCCGCCGAAAAGCGCTGAGTCCTCCATCGAACTGCTCGACGCGACCTTCCAGGCCCTGGGCAAAGGCCGGATCGCCAGCCTGATCGGCCGTTACTACGCCATGGACCGCGACAACCGTTGGGACCGTGTCTCCCAGGCCTACAACCTGATTGTCGATGGCCAGGGCGAGTTCAACGCCGCCACCGCCCAGGAAGGCCTGCAAGCAGCCTACGAGCGCGGCGAGAGCGACGAATTCGTCAAAGCCACCTCCATCGGTGAGCCGGTAAAAGTCGAAGACGGCGATGCCGTGGTGTTCATGAACTTCCGCGCCGACCGCGCCCGCGAGCTGACTCGCGTGTTCGTCGAAGACAACTTCAGTGAGTTCGAGCGTGCCCGCCAGCCGAAACTGGCCGGTTTCGTCATGCTGACCCAATACGCCGCGAGCATCCCTGCGCCGTCGGCTTTCGCTGCCGGCAGCCTGGAAAACGTGCTGGGCGACTACCTGGCGAAAAACGGCAAGACCCAGCTGCGCATCGCCGAAACCGAAAAATACGCCCACGTGACCTTCTTCTTCTCCGGCGGCCGCGAAGAACCGTTCCCGGGAGAAGAACGCATCCTGATTCCGTCGCCAAAAGTCGCCACCTATGACTTGCAGCCGGAAATGAGCGCACCGGAAGTCACCGACCGCATCGTCGACGCCATCGAAAACCAGCGTTACGACGTGATCGTGGTCAACTACGCCAACGGCGACATGGTCGGCCACAGCGGCGTGTTCGAAGCGGCGGTCAAGGCCGTCGAATGCCTTGACCTGTGCGTGGGCCGCATCGTCGATGCCCTGGAAAAAGTCGGCGGCGAAGCCTTGATCACCGCCGACCATGGCAACGTCGAGCAAATGTCCGATGCAACCACCGGCCAGGCGCACACTGCACACACCACCGAGCCGGTGCCGTTCATCTATGTCGGCAAGCGCGACCTGAAGGTCCGCGAAGGCGGCGTGCTGGCGGACGTGGCGCCAACCATGCTGAAGCTGTTGGGCCTTGAGCAACCGGCGGAAATGACCGGGACTTCGATTCTGGTCTGATCGGATTTCCAAAACGCAACAAAATCTGTGGGAGCGAGCTTGCTCGCGATAGCAATCTGACAGCCAACATCTATGTTGAATGATCGGACGCCATCGCGAGCAAGCTCGCTCCCACAGTGGTTTTTGGAGTTTTTGAAATGGAATTCAGTCTGTCGCTTGCTCCAGTCATCACACAGTCAGAAATGGGCATTTTTTTTGCCGCCCATGGCGGGCATACTAGGCCGTCCCTTTCCCTGGTGCCGCCCGCCCCTATGCTTCGCGTCCTGATAGCCCTAGCTCTGACTTGCCTGCTCCAACCGGCCTTTGCTGACGAGCGCGCAGACACCCAACAACAGTTGGACGCCACGCGTCAGGACATTGCCGAGCTGAAGAAGCTGCTGGGCAAGCTGCAGGAAGAAAAATCCGGCGTGCAGAAAGAGCTCAAGGGCACCGAAACCGAAATGGGCAAGCTCGAGAAGCAGGTCGACGCCCTGCAAAAAGAGCTGAAGAAAAGCGAAGCCGAGCTGCAGCGACTCGATGCGGAGAAAAAAAAACTCCAGAGCGCGCGCATTGAACAGCAACGACTGATCGCCATTCAGGCCCGAGCGGCCTACCAGAACGGTCGTCAGGAATACCTCAAGCTGCTGCTCAACCAGCAGAATCCGGAAAGATTCGCCCGCACCCTCACCTATTACGACTACCTGAGCCAGGCTCGCCTGGAGCAGTTGAAGAATTTCAACGAAACCCTGCGCCAACTGTCCAATGTCGAGAAAGACATCGCCATGCAGCAGGCGCAACTGCTGGTGCAGCAAAGCAGCCTCGACACCCAGCGTGACGAGCTCGAGAAAGTCCGCAAGGAGCGCCAGCAAGTCCTGGCCAAGCTCAATGACGACGTAAAGGCTCGCGATCAGAAACTGGCGGCGCGCGAGCAGGATCAGGCAGACCTGTCTAAAGTCCTTAAAACCATTGAAGAAACCCTGGCCCGCCAGGCCCGTGAGGCAGAAGAAGCGCGACAAAAAGCGCTGATTGCCCAGCAGGAAGCCGAAAAAAAGCGTTTACGTGAGGCCCAGGCGCAGGCAGATGCCAGCGACGACGCCCCACGCAAACCGGTCAGATCGACACCTGGCGCACTGGTTTCCAGTTCCGGCGAGACCTTTGGTGGTCCGTTTGCGTCAACCCGCGGCAAACTTCCCTGGCCTGTCGATGGTCGACTGCTGGCGCGCTACGGTGAAAGCCGTGGCGACGATGCCCGGACCAAGTGGGATGGCGTGATGATCGGCGCTTCTGCCGGCAGTGCGGTGCGTGCCGTACACGGTGGTCGCGTGGTGTTCGCCGACTGGTTGCGCGGCGCCGGGCTGCTGGTGATTCTCGACCACGGCAATGGTTATTTGAGTCTGTACGGTCACAACCAGACGCTGCTCAAGTCTGCGGGTGACGTTGTAAAAGCCGGTGAGCCTATTTCCACTGTCGGTAACAGTGGCGGGCAGGACACACCAGCGCTGTATTTCGCAATTCGTCAGCAGGGTCACCCGAGTGACCCTGCGCAATGGTGCCACGCGCAAGGATAGGCGTTGAGTCACCAACATTAGGAGTTCGTTCGACATGCTGCATTTGTCCCGCCTTACCTCGCTGGCCCTGACGATCGCCCTGGTGATCGGCGCGCCTCTGGCGTTTGCCGCTCAACCGGCCCCGGCGGTTGCGCCGGCGGGCACTGCTGCGACCACCAAGGCGCCACTGCCGCTGGATGAGTTGCGCACCTTTGCCGAGGTGATGGACCGGATCAAGGCCGCTTATGTCGAACCGGTGGACGACAAGACCCTGCTGGAAAACGCCATCAAGGGCATGCTCAGTAACCTCGACCCGCATTCGGCTTACCTCGGCCCTGAAGATTTCGCCGAGTTGCAGGAAAGCACCAGCGGTGAATTCGGTGGCCTGGGCATTGAAGTCGGCGCCGAAGACGGCTTCATCAAGGTGGTGTCGCCGATTGACGACACCCCAGCTTCCAAGGCCGGCATTCAGGCCGGCGACTTCATCGTCAAGATCAACGGCCAGCCCACCCGCGGCCAGAGCATGACCGAAGCCGTCGACAAGATGCGCGGCAAGATCGGCCAGAAAATCACCCTGACCCTGGTGCGCGACGGCGGCACGCCGTTCGACGTGACCCTGTCCCGCGCCGTCATCCAGGTGAAGAGCGTGAAGAGCCAGCTGCTGGAATCGGGCTACGGCTACATCCGCATCACCCAGTTCCAGGTCAAGACCGGTGAAGAGGTTTCCAAGGCGCTGGCCAAGCTGCGCAAGGAGAACGGCAAGAAGCTCAAAGGCATCATCCTTGACCTGCGCAACAACCCGGGCGGGGTGTTGCAGGCGGCGGTGGAAGTGGTCGACCACTTCATCACCAAGGGCCTGATCGTCTACACCAAGGGCCGCATCGCCAACTCCGAGCTGCGTTTCTCTGCCACCGGCAAGGACGAAAGCGAAGCCGTGCCAATGGTCGTGCTGATCAACGGCGGCAGCGCCTCGGCATCGGAAATTGTCGCCGGCGCCCTGCAGGACCAGAAGCGCGCCGTGGTGATGGGCACCACCAGTTTCGGCAAGGGCTCGGTGCAAACCGTGCTGCCGCTGAACAATGATCGCGCATTGAAGATCACCACGGCGCTGTATTACACGCCGAACGGCCGCTCCATTCAGGCCCAGGGCATCGTCCCGGACATCGAAGTGCGCAAGGCCAAGATCACCAGCGAGCAGGACAACGACTACTTCAAGGAAGCCGACTTGCAGGGTCACCTGGGCAACGGCAACGGCGGTGCGGACAAACCGACCGGCTCCAGCAAGGCCAAGCCGATGCCACAGGACGATGATTACCAACTGGCCCAGGCCCTGAGCCTGCTCAAAGGGCTGAGCATCACGTCCGGCCGTTGAGGATGCGCCTGCGGTACATTCTCGGTCTGCTTTGCTGTTTGGCGGGTGTTGTTCACGCAACGCCCGCCTCGACCACCCCGCAAAAAGCCTACCTGACCCTGATCATCGATGACCTGGGGCAGAACCTGCCTAGGGATCGCCGCGTGTTGGCCCTGCCCGGCCCGGTGACCACGGCGATCATGCCCGACACGCCTCACGCCACCGAATTCGCCCGCGAAGCCCATCGCGCCGGAAAAATCGTCATTCTGCACATGCCCATGGATCCGGCCACCGGACCGTTCGCCTGGCATCCCGAATTGCCTATCGATGAGCTGGAAAAGCGCCTGAACGCCGCCTTCAAAATGGTCCCGTACACCAGCGGCATCAACAATCACATGGGCAGCCGCATGACCGCACAACCCGCGGCCATGGCCTGGTTGATGGCAGACTTGCAACAACGGCACAAATTCTTCGTCGACAGCCGCACCAGCGCCCAGACCGTGGCCGCGGCCGAAGCGCAGAAGATCGGCCTGGCCAGCGTTTCACGGGATGTGTTTCTCGACGATGAACGAACCGAAGCAGCGATCTTCAGCCAGTTGCAGACAGCGATCAGCCTCGCGCGCAAGCAGGGTTCGGCGGTGATGATCGGGCATCCGTATCCACAGACGCTCGCGGTGCTGGAGCGGGAGTTGCCGAAGCTGAAGGCTCAGGGCATCGAGTGGATTGATATCCGGCAGATGATCAGTGTGCGCGGTAATCGGGCGACTGCGGCGCATGGCAAGGATGGCGTTTACCGCTAACTCGCTACACCACTGTGGGAGCGAGCCTGCTCGCGAAGGGGCCATAACAGTCGATGCTTATGTTGACTTTCAAACCGCTTTCGCGAGCAGGCTCGCTCCCACATTGAATTGTGCCGGGCACAGGACTTGGCGATTGGATTTAGAGATACCGCGCCATGATCTCGTCGACCTTGCCTTCCTTGCGCATCTGGTCCAGCGCCGCCTGGAGCTTGGCCACCGTCTCGTCCGGCACGTCCTTGTTCAGTGCCAGGTACAGTTCGGCACTGTTGAAACGCAGTACGGTTTTCAACCCGTTGACCCCTTCCTGACGCGCCAGGTAGCGCCCGGCCGGGTCACCGGTGGCCCACAGGTCAATCTGCCCGTTGACCAGTTTTTTCGCGTTGTCCTGATCGCGCAGTACAACAATCGGATTGAGCCCCTGCTTGGCCAGCGTCTCGGCAATCGCGTCGCCCTTGTAGGCGCCGATCTTGTACTTGCGCGCATCATTCAAGGTTTCGAGGGTGATCTTGCTGTCAGCCTTGGCCAGCATGATCCAGTCGTCCGGGCCGATTGGGCCGACCCATTTGAACAGCTTCTCGCGATCCGGTAACCGCGCCATGACGAACACGCCATAGCCGGGTTTTTCCAGGGTGAGTTTGTAGATTCGCTCCCAAGGGAAACGCAGGGTCAGGCTGTAGGTAATGTTGGCGCGCTTGAATATCTCGCGGACGATATCGGTGGCGATGCCATCGATGTTCTCGTCCTGAGCGAAGTTCTTGCCATTCTTCGCCATGTTGTAGGGCGGGAAGTTTTCAGTCAGCAACACCATGTCGGTGTCGGGGCTGTCTTTTGCGTGTGCTCCGTTGATGAACAACAGAGAAGCGCTGGCAAGGACGAGAAGAAAGCGTTTAAGCATGTCTGGCTACCGAAATCCATGGCGTGCCCAAGAGTGCCTTGGGCACGCCATGATGTCCACTGGCCTGCATTGGTTTATTCAGCGCATCACAATTCCGCGATGGGCCATATAAGCCTTGGCTTCCTGCACGGTGTATTCGCCGAAGTGGAAAATACTCGCCGCCAGAACCGCGCTGGCGTGACCTTCGATAATGCCGTCGGCCAGGTGTTGCAGGTTGCCGACGCCACCGGAAGCGATCACCGGAATGCCCAGCGCATCGCTGATGGCGCGGGTGACGCCCAGGTCGAAACCGTTTTTCATGCCGTCCTGGTCCATGCTGGTCAGCAGGATCTCGCCGGCACCCAGGCCTTCCATTTTCTTCGCCCATTCGACAGCGTCGAGACCGGTTGGCTTGCGCCCACCGTGGGTGAAGATTTCCCAGCGCGGGGTTTCGCCCGGCCCGGAAACCTTCTTCGCGTCGATCGCGACCACGATGCACTGCGAACCGAAATGCTGCGCGGCTTCGCCGACGAACTCAGGGTTGAACACCGCTGCGGTGTTGATCGAAACCTTGTCCGCGCCGGCATTGAGCAGGTTGCGGATGTCCTGCACGGTACGCACGCCACCGCCCACGGTCAGCGGGATGAACACCTGGCTGGCCATGCGCTCGACGGTGTGCAGCGTGGTGTCGCGGCCATCGACGCTGGCAGTGATGTCGAGAAAGGTAATCTCGTCGGCGCCCTGCTCGTCATAGCGACGGGCGATTTCCACCGGGTCGCCGGCGTCGCGGATGTTTTCGAATTTCACACCCTTGACCACCCGGCCGTTGTCCACGTCCAGGCAAGGGATGATGCGTTTGGCCAGCGCCATGATCAGTCCTCAGCCTTTGTACGAATCGCAGAAAGCTTGCGCTTCGGCGACATCGAGGGTGCCTTCGTAAATCGCACGGCCGGTGATTGCGCCGATGATGCCCGGCGCCTTGGCGTCGAGCAGGGTCTTGATGTCGCCCAGGTTGTGGATCCCGCCGGAAGCGATCACCGGGATCTTCGTTGCAGCAGCCAGCGCCGCGGTGAACGGGACGTTGCAGCCCTGCATCATGCCGTCTTTGGCGATGTCGGTATAAACGATGGCGGAAACGCCGTCGGCTTCGAACTGCTTGGCCAGGTCGATCACCTGGATGGTGCTGATTTCAGCCCAGCCGTCGGTGGCGACGAAACCGTCCTTGGCGTCCAGGCCGACGATCACCTTGCCCGGGAACGCACGGCAGGCTTCGGCAACGAAAGCCGGATCTTTCACGGCCTTGGTGCCGATGATCACGTAGCTAACGCCCGCTTTCACGTAGTGCTCGATGGTTTCCAGGGAGCGGATACCGCCGCCGATCTGGATCGGCAGGTTCGGGTAGCGTTTGGCGATGGCGGTGACCACTTCGCCGTTGACCGGCTGGCCTTCGAATGCGCCGTTCAGGTCGACCAGATGCAGACGGCGGCAACCGCCCTCCACCCACTTGGCAGCCATGCTCACCGGGTCATCGGAGAACACTGTGGAATCTTCCATGCGGCCCTGGCGCAGACGAACACAGGCACCGTCTTTAAGATCGATAGCGGGAATAATCAGCATCTGGCAAACCTTCAAATTTGAATGTTCAGCTTGGCTCGGAAATCAGTTTTTCTCGAGCGCCCACAGGTCGCTTTCTATGCTTTCGAACCTCTCTTTGAGGTGCGCCTGCACATCGAAAATCGCCCTGTTGTAATAGTGCGGAGCAATTTCACGGGTAAACAGCTCAAGAATCTCCGCCGCCTCGAAAGAGCCGAGGTCGAGTTCAAAGCGGTCTTCCATGAAACGCTTGATCTTGCGATTGGCCTCGCTCTCCTGCTCGGGAGTGAGGGTCAGAATCGGCGGTTTCTTCTTGACGGCCATTTACCAGCGACCGTCCCACGCAGCGAAGTTCTGCAGCAACTGCAGGCCATGGGTATGGCTTTTCTCCGGGTGGAACTGCACGGCGAAACGCGAGCCTTCGGCCAGCGCCGCGGCGAAATCGACACCGTAGTGACCGCCACCCACTACCTGACGCGCATTGGCGGCGGCGATGTAGTAGCTGTGCACGAAATAGAAACGCGCCAGGTCAGGAATGTCGTGCCACAGCGGGTGACTGACCTTCTGCTTCACTTCGTTCCAGCCCATGTGCGGGACTTTCAGGTGCTCGCCGTCCTCGACCAGATCCTTGCCGAAGAACTTCACCGCGCCCGGGAACAGGCCGATGCAGTCGACGCCATCGTTCTCTTCGCTGGTGTCGAGCAAGGCTTGCATGCCCACACAGATGCCGAGGAACGGACGGTCTTGGCTGACTTCACGCACCAGCGAATCGAAGCCGAGGCGACGGATCTCCGCCATGCAATCGCGAATGGCGCCGACGCCGGGGAAAACCACCCGGTCGGCTTCGCGAATCACGTTGGCATCGCTGGTGATCAGCACCTTGCCGGCACCGACGTGCTCGAGGGCCTTGGCCACCGAGTGCAGGTTGCCCATGCCGTAATCGATAACCGCGACTGTCTGCATTACAGGACGCCCTTGGTCGAAGGCATTTGCCCGGCCATGCGGTCATCGAGCTCGACGGCCATGCGCAGGGCGCGACCGAAAGCCTTGAACACGGTTTCGATCTGGTGGTGGGTGTTGTGCCCACGCAGATTGTCGATGTGCAAGGTGACGTTGGCGTGGTTGACGAAGCCCTGGAAGAATTCCTGGAACAGGTCAACGTCGAAGCCACCGACGGTGGCACGGGTGTAGGGAACATGCATCTGCAGGCCTGGACGGCCGGAGAAATCGATCACCACGCGCGACAGCGCTTCATCGAGCGGCACGTAGGCGTGACCGTAGCGACGGATGCCTTTCTTGTCGCCGATGGCTTTGGTGAAGGCCTGGCCGAGGGTGATACCGACGTCTTCCACAGTGTGGTGGTCATCGATATGCAGGTCGCCCTTGCTGACAATATCCAGGTCGATCAGCCCGTGACGGGCGATCTGGTCCAGCATGTGCTCAAGAAAAGGTACACCGATATCGAATCGGGCCTTTCCGGTGCCATCGAGGTTGATCGAGGCTTTGATCTGGGTTTCCAGAGTGTCGCGCTCGACAGACGCCTTACGTTCGGCCATCACCAGCTCCGCAAAATCATTGGGCGAAAAAGGCAGCCATTATAGGCGTGCGGGCGCCAAACAGAAACACGCGAGGTGATATGGCTGACGGAGTGAATTCATCAACCTCGAAGCTATACCTGTAATGACATGTAGGAGCTGGCTTGCCAGCGATGCGGTGTGTCTGGCACACCGCGTTGCACTGATCGCCGCCAAGCCGGCTCCTACAGGGGGTTGGCGTTAGTGAAAGAGTACCGCCGTCTTCTGCAAGGTCACCCACACACCCCACGCCAACGGAATACCCACCACCAGCCATGCCGCCACCGCCAGCGGCTTGGTGCCAGGCGCAGCTTTCCACTCCAGCACGGTACTGCTGTCAGCGCCTTTGTCATGGCCCAGCGCCTGCTCGGCGGCCAGTTCGGCGTCGGTCATGAAGTACTTGTCCGCCACCGGACGCACCAGCAGGTTGCACAGGAAACCCAGCACCAGCAGGCCGGCGAGGATGTACAGCGTGATGTCGTACGCTGCTGCACGCTCGACGCCGATGCTCAGCTGATATTCACGCAGGTAGTTCACCAGCACTGGACCGAGCACGCCGGCAGCCGCCCACGCCGTCAGCAGTCGACCGTGAATCGCACCGACCATTTGCGTACCGAACAGGTCCGCCAGATACGCCGGAACAGTCGCGAAACCACCGCCGTACATCGACAGGATGACGCAGAACGCCGCCACGAACAGCGCTATGCTGCCCAGGTGACCGAGGTTCGGAATCAGTCCGTACAGGGCAAAGCCCAAGGCGAAGAACACGAAGTAGGTGTTTTTGCGACCCAGGTAATCCGAGAACGAAGCCCAGAAGAAGCGCCCGCCGATGTTGAACAGGCTCAGCAAACCGGTGAAACCGGCCGCGATGGCGGCGATCGAAGCCAGCTGCGAAGCGTCGAGTTGGCCGAACGCCAGGTCATTGCCCAACAACTTGCCACCGAACACTTCCTGCAACAGCGGCGACGCCATGCCGAGGATGCCGATACCGGCCGATACGTTCAGGCACAGCACCAGCCACACCAGACGGAACTGCGGGGTCTTCCAGGCCACATTCACGTGAACATGACGATGAGTAATCATCGCGTTCGAGGCTTTTTTCGCCGGGGCGGTCCAGCCTTCAGGCTTCCAGCCCGTTGGCGGGACGCGGTAGGACAATGCACCACCGATCATGAACACGAAGTAGATCGCGGCCATGACCAGGAAGCTCTGCCACACGCCGACGCTGGTTGGCGAAGCGAAATGCCCCATCAGCGCTGCCGCCAGCGGAGCACCGACCATCGCGCCACCTCCGAAGCCCATGATCGCCATGCCGGTGGCCATGCCGCGCTTGTCCGGGAACCACTTGATCAGGGTCGAGACCGGAGAAATGTAGCCCAGGCCCAGGCCGATACCACCAATGACCCCGGAGCCGATCCACATCAGCCAGATCTGGTGGGTATACACGCCCAGCGCCGAAATCAGCAGGCCGCCGCACCAGCACAGCGCCGATACAACCCCTGCCTTGCGTGGCCCGGCATGTTCCAGCCAGCCACCCCAGATGGCGGCCGAGCAACCCAGGAAGATGAAGAACAGGGTGTAGATCCAGCCGAGCATCGAAATCGGCCAGTCACACTGGGACGAAAAGACCTGTGCGATAAAACCCGTGTCCGCTGCGCAGGCCACTGGCGCCGTGATGCCCAGCGCCTTGGACAGCGGCAACCAGAACACCGAAAAGCCGTAGGCCATGCCGATGCACAAGTGGATGGCCAGCGCGGCCGGCGGTACCAGCCATCGGTTGAAACCGGGCTTGGCGATGATCCGCTCCTTGGACAGGAACGCGGGCTGGTCGGCGCTGAAGCCGTCCGCCGTGGTGCTCGTGGTCATTGTATTTCCCCCAATTATTAGTAGGGTTCGCCAGCCACACTCCCGGCCTTTATGCACGCAGACATGACCGTTTTTTGCTGGAGCGCCTTGTTGTGCGACAACAGGTCGCAGAAGGACGGGCGAACGGGCAAAGGTTACCATCTGCCAGTGACAGAAAAACCAAACTGACATCACCTTTTGTACGTCGTCTGATCTCCATCGCTTAATGACCTCACAGGAATCACCATGCCGATCATTGTCGAGCCGCTGAACCAAGCCACGTCCCAGGATCGGCAGGATCTGCAGAAGATCTACCACGACGCTCCACACTGGCTGTTCGCCCCGTTTTCCGGCGAGGCGCAGTTGATCGAGGACTGCTTGCGCGACGGCACACTGATCGCCGGACGCTTCAACGATCGCCTGCTGGGCGCGGCCCGCTTGCAAAGGCACCCAGACGCCTGGCATTTGTCACAAATATGTGTGCGAAAAATTACCCGTCGCCGTGGTGTTGCCGAGCGACTGGTGGCCGAAGCGCAAAAAATGGCCGCTCAATCGGGCATGACGCTACGCCTGCTGGCACCTGCCGGGCACCTGGAAGCGCAGGCACTGGCCGCCAAGCTGAAACTGCCGCTGGATGTAGTACCTGAGTGATCGCTGACCGGTCGTCCGTTCCGGGGCGCTATACTCCCCGGCTAAATTTTGAATTCGACTAATTACAAGGACTCGCCCATGAAAGCGTTCGGCAAAATCCTGGGTCTGGTACTTCTCGGGCTGTTGCTGATCATTGTGGCGCTGGGCTTTGCCCTGACCCACCTCTTCGATCCCAACGACTACAAAGACGAGATTCGCCAGATTGCCCGCGACAAAGCCCACATCGAGCTGACGCTCAATGGCGATATCGGCTGGAGCCTGTTCCCGTGGCTGGGCCTGGAACTGCACGACGCCAGTGTCGCGACCATGGTCAAACCGACCGAACCGTACGCCGCCTTGCAGATGCTCGGCCTGTCGGTGCGCGTGCTGCCGCTGTTGCGCCGCGAAGTGCAGATGAGCGACGTGCGCGTCGAAGGCCTGAACCTGCGCCTGACCCGCGACAAGGAGGGCCATGGCAACTGGGAGGACATCGGCAAGCTGCCTGCAACGGCCGGCACCGACGCGACCGGCACCCCGCCAGCCGCGACCGAACCTGCGCCCGAAACCGGCGCCGCAGCGGAAAAACCGCCTCAGCCGATCCGCCTGGACATCGACAGCCTGACCGTGAACAACGCACGGGTCGAATACACCGACGAACGAACCGGCAAGAGCTTCAGTGCCGAAAGCATTCAGTTGAGCACCGGCGCGGTCCACGACTCCGTCAACATCCCGCTCAAACTCACGGCTTTCCTGTCAGCCAACCAGCCGGCACTGCGGGTGCGTACCGAACTCAACGGTGAGTTGCGCATCGCACGCGCGCTGCAGCGCTATCAGTTCGAAGACATGAGGCTGTCCGGTGAAGTGACCGGCGACCCCTTGCAAGGCAAGGCCGTGACGTTCTCCGCCCAGGGCCAGTTGGTACTGGACAAGGCCGCCAACGTTGCCGAGTGGACCGGCATCAAGGTCTCCGCCAACCAGTTGCGGGCACTGGGAGAACTGAAGGTCAACGATCTGGACAAGACACCACAGGTCAGCGGCGGCATCTCGATTGCCCAGTTCGACCTGGCGAAATTCGTCGACAGCATCGGCCAGAAACTCCCGGCCATGGCCGAAGGCAGCCTGAGCAAAGTCGAGTTGGTCAGCCGATTGGCCGCGACACCGACCAGCCTGGCGCTCGACGACCTCAACCTGAAAGTCGACGACAGCACCTTCAGCGGCCGCATCGCCGTCGAAGACTTCGCCAAGCAATCGCTGCGCGCCGTGCTCAAGGCCGACACCTTCAACGTCGACCGTTACCTGCCGCCGAAATCCGCCGAGGCCAATAGCGCGACACAAGTGCGTCAGGCCGAAGTCGCCAGCACCGAAGCCGATGCCTTGGCCGGCGCCGGCAGCACTCCATTGCCGCCCGCGCCGACCAAGGACGCGTGGAGCAGCGAGCGCCTGTTGCCAGTGGAACGCTTGAGCAAGCTCGATGTGGACGCCGACCTGACCTTTGGCCAGTTGACCCTGCAAAAACTGCCGATCCATAACGCTGCGCTCAAGGCCACTGGCCAGGGCGGCCTGTTGACGCTGGCCAACCTGCGCGGCGACCTGTACGAGGGCAACTTCGAAACCACCGGCACGCTCGATGTGCGCCAGCCAGTGCCGGCGCTGAACCTGCAGACGAAGATCAGCCGGGTACCGGCGGAAAAAATCCTCGAAAGCCAGGGCAAGAATCCGCCGGTCAAGGGCCTGGTCACGCTCAACAGCAACCTGACCGGCAACGGCAACAGCCAGAAGGCGCTGATCGAAACCCTCAACGGCAACGCCAGTTTCGTCATCAACAATGGCGTGCTGCTCAACGCCAACCTTGAGCAACAGCTGTGCAAAGGCATCGCTACGCTCAACCGCAAAACCCTCAGCGGCGAACCGCGCGGCAAGGACACTCCGTTCCAGGAGCTCAAGGGCAACCTGACCTTGCGTAACGGAGTAGCCAGCAACCCGGACCTGAAAGTGCGCATCCCGGGCATGGCCGTCAACGGTGACGGTGACATTGATCTGCGCGTGCTGGGCATGGACTACCGCGTCGGCATCATCGTCGAAGGCGATACCAGCGCCATGCCGGACCCGGCCTGTCAGGTCGGCGACAAGTTTGTCGGCATCGAGTGGCCACTGCGCTGCCGTGGCCCGCTGGAGCTGGGTGCCAAGGCCTGCCGTGTGGATAACGAGCGCATGAGCCAGGTCGCGGCCAAACTGGCCGGCGAGAGAATCAGCGAGAAGATCGACGAGAAACTGGGCGACAAGGTCAACCCGCAACTCAAGGACGCGCTCAAGGGGCTGTTCAAGCGATGAGAGCCGAACAGTTTTCAACGGCGGTGCTGGACTGGTTCGACCGCCACGGCCGTCACGATTTGCCCTGGCAGCAGGACATCAACCCGTATCGGGTATGGGTCTCGGAAATCATGTTGCAGCAGACCCAGGTCAGCACTGTGCTGAACTACTTCGACCGCTTCATGGCCTCGTTGCCAACGGTCGAAGCCCTGGCCGCGGCACCTGAAGACGAAGTGCTGCACCTGTGGACCGGCCTGGGTTACTACACCCGCGCGCGCAATTTGCAGAAGACCGCGAAGATCGTCGTCGAGCAGTACGGCGGCGAATTTCCCCGGGACGTGGAAAAGCTCACGGATCTGCCGGGGATCGGCCTGTCCACCGCCGGCGCCATTGCCAGCATCAGCATGGGCCTGCGCGCGCCGATCCTCGACGGCAACGTCAAACGCGTCCTGGCGCGCTTTACCGCGCAAGAGGGCTACCCGGGCGAACCAAAGGTCGCCAAACAGCTCTGGGCCAACGCTGAGCGCTTTACGCCGCACGACCGGGTCAACGCCTACACCCAGGCGATGATGGACCTCGGTGCCACGCTCTGCACCCGCAGCAAACCGAGCTGCCTGCTGTGTCCGCTGGAAAAAGGCTGCGAGGCGCACATGCTCGGCCTGGAAACCCGTTACCCGATCCCCAAGCCGCGCAAGGCCATCCCACAGAAGCGTACGCTGATGCCGATGCTGGCCAACGTCGAAGGCGCCATCCTGCTTTACCGTCGCCCCTCTACGGGCCTCTGGGGCGGCTTGTGGAGCCTGCCGGAACTCGACGACCTCGACGACCTGTCACACCTGGCCGCGCAGCACTCGCTGGAACTGGGCACCCAACAGGCATTGCCGAGCCTGGTGCACACCTTCAGCCATTTTCAGTTATCCATCGAACCCTGGCTGGTTCAGGTCCAGGAGACCGGCCATCACGTGGCCGAGGCCGACTGGCTCTGGTATAACCTCGCCACCCCGCCGCGCCTGGGCCTTGCCGCCCCGGTCAAGACCTTGCTCGAACGCGCGGCCGCCGTATTGAACGCAGGAGAGTCGTCATGACCCGCACCATCATGTGCCGCAAGTACAAAGAAGAATTGCCAGGCCTGGAGCGCGCTCCCTTCCCGGGCGCCAAAGGCCAAGACATTTTTGAGCACGTCTCGGCCAAGGCCTGGGCCGACTGGCAAAAACACCAGACCCTGCTGATCAATGAAAAACGCCTGAACATGATGAACGCCGAAGATCGCAAATATCTTCAGGGCGAAATGGACAAGTACTTCTCCGGCGAGGATTACGCCAAGGCCGAAGGCTACGTACCGCCATCGGAATAACCCCGATTTATCGGGGGTCGGAACGTAAGCGACGGTAATAATTAAAATTTTTTTGAAAACTTGCTTGACGACCCCCTGAAAAACCCGTTTAATGCGCCCCGTTGCCCAGATAGCTCAGTCGGTAGAGCAGGGGATTGAAAATCCCCGTGTCGGCGGTTCGATTCCGTCTCTGGGCACCAAAATACCGAAAAACCCCAAGCGAAGATGATTCCTTGGGGTTTTTTATTGCCTGCGATTTGATGGCCGCTGGACCACCTCCAGACCAAGTCACTCTCCACCCCGCCTTAACCCCCCACCCGATACGCCCGACGAATGATGGCAATTTGACGTCATCGTTTTGCCCTGTAAACTGCCAGCCACTTCCGCTTTCTTTGCGTAAAAGGAATTTGCAATGCCAACCCTGGGCGAAATCCGCGTCAACACTACGACTGGCAAAAACTCCGAGCCCTCCCTTACGGCTCTGAAGGACGGTGGTTACATCGTGGCGTGGAGCGATCAGGGAACAAGCTTTACCGATTACATCTACACCCAGCGCTATAACGCCAGTGGTGTGAAGGTAGGCGGGCCGGCCCTCGTCAACAAAGTGACCAACAGCGCACAGGAAGATCCCACCATCACCGCATTGGCCAACGGCGGCTACGTGGTCGCCTGGAAGTCGGATACCTTCGACGACATGGCCGACATCGCCGCCCAGGTCTACAACGCCAATGGCGTCAAGGTTGGAAGCGAGTTCATCGTCAACACAACCAGAATCGGCACGCAGGACAGCCCGGAGATCACCTCGCTGAAGGACGGCGGTTTCGTGGTGACCTGGGCTTCGTTCGGCCAGGACGGCAGCGGTTGGGGCGGTTACCTGCAGCGCTATGACGCCAGCGGGGCGAAGGTCGGGGTGGAGACTCGCGTCGCTACCACCACTCTGTCCGACCAGGATGGCCCTACTGTCACGGACCTTGCCGATGGCGGCATGATGGTGGTCTGGGAGGGCAACGGAAAAGACGATACAGCTGGCATCTTCGGTCAGCGGTTCAAGGCCGACGGCAGCAAATCGGGCTCAGAAGTTCGCATCAGCACCAGGGTTGCCGACGATCAGACAGACCCTGTCGTGAAGGTCCTGAGTAACGGTAACTACGTCGTCACCTGGCAATCGGCTCCCGACGATGGTGATGGCGACGACGAGACCGATGCCCCTGCCGACGTCTATTCCCAGCTTTTCAATGCCGCTGGCGTAAAAGTGGGCGTGGAAACCCGGGTCAACACCACCACCGCAGGCAATCAGGAAGAGCCTAATGTCACCGCCATGACGGATGGCGGTTATCTGGTGACCTGGGCAGGCCAGGGCACCGGTGATGTCAATGGCATCTTCTGCCAACGCTTCAATGCCAGCGGCGTCAAGGTGGGCACAGAAACCCGCATCAATACCACGACCGCCGACAATCAATTGTTCTCCCAGGTGACGGCATTGGCCGATGGCGGCTACGTGGTTGCCTGGGAGTCCTCGAAGGCAAGCGGGCAAGTTGACGTTTATACCCAGCGCTTTGACGCGAACGGCAACAAGGTTTCCAGCCTGACAGGCGATGCCCTGGCCAACACCCTGACCTGGAGCGACGCTGGCAGCGTGATCATCGACGGCGGCGCGGGCAATGACACGCTTACAGGCGGCCGTGCCAACGACCATCTGAACGGCGGAGCAGGCAATGACTCGCTCAATGGCGCCGCCGGTGCCGACCGCCTCATCGGCGGCGACGGCTCCGACCTCTACTACGTCGACAACGCCGGCGACATCGTCAGCGAAACCAATGCCACAGCCAGCACCGGCGGCACCGATAGCGTCTATAGCTTCCTCGGCGCCTACACTCTGGGTGATAACGTCGAGAACCTGCGCCTGCTTTCGACCAGCGCTGCCAACGGTACCGGTAACAGCCTCAACAACGTCATCGACGCCGGGGCTGGCAACAACGTCCTCGATGGTGGCGCCAGCATCGATACCGCGTCCTATGCCTACGCCACGGCGGCGGTCACGGCCAATCTGGGGCTGACCACTGCACAAGCCACCGGTGGTTCCGGTTCAGACACCCTGCTGAACTTCGAAAACCTCACGGGCAGCAACTTTCACGACACGCTGACCGGTAACGCAGCCGCCAACGTCCTCAACGGCGGCCTGGGCAACGACAGCCTCAACGGCGCCGCCGGTGCCGACCGCCTGATCGGCGGCGACGGCTCCGACCTCTACTACGTCGACAACGCCGGCGACATCGTCAGCGAAACCAATGCCACGGCCAGCACCGGCGGCACCGATAGCGTCTACAGTTTCCTCGGCGCCTACACCCTGACTGACAATGTCGAGAACCTGCGCCTGCTGGCGACCGGCAATGCCAATGGCACCGGGAACAGCCTCAACAACATCATCGACGCCGGGGCCGGCAACAACGTCCTCAATGGTGGCGCTGGCATCGATACCTTGTCCTATGCCTACGCCACGGCGGCGGTGACGGCGAACCTGGGGCTGACCACTGCACAAGCCACCGGTGGCTCTGGTACAGACACCCAGTTGAACTTCGAAAACCTCACGGGCAGCGCCTATCACGACACGCTGACCGGCAATGCGCTTGCCAACACCCTCACCGGCGGTGCCGGCAACGACACGCTCACCG
The DNA here is from genome assembly GCF_002934665.1 of Pseudomonas laurylsulfatiphila. Classification (GTDB taxonomy): domain Bacteria; phylum Pseudomonadota; class Gammaproteobacteria; order Pseudomonadales; family Pseudomonadaceae; genus Aquipseudomonas; species Aquipseudomonas laurylsulfatiphila. Next base: position 191,236 of record NZ_NIRS01000008.1, read on the forward strand.
GTGGAGCCGGCAACGACCTGTTGATCGGCGGCACGGGCCTGGACAAGCTTTATGGCGGTGCCGGGGCCGACAAGTTCGACTTCAATGCCCTGAGTGAAATGGGCCTGGGCGCCGCCCTGCGCGATGTCATCGGCGACTTCAAGACCAGCGAAGGCGACAAGATCGACCTGTCGACCCTGGACGCCAACCTGGCGACGGCGGCCAACGATGCGTTCAACTTCATCGGTTCCAGCACGTTCAGCAGCAATGCCACGGGGCAGGTACGGTTCGCCGACGGCATTCTCTACGGCAGCACCGACGCCGACACCGCCGCGGAGTTCGAAATTCAGTTGCTGGGGGTAAGCAACCTGCAAACTGCCGATCTGATTGCCTGATAGAGGTGGTCGTACCGGCATAACTCCGGCACCCAATACCGAAAACCCTGAATCGCTGGATTCAGGGTTTTTTATGCCCGGGATTTGATGAGGCACCGCTCCAGATACCATCGAAACTCCGGGCGAAGCATCAATTCCCCCTCCGCCCTATCGCCCTATCGCCCTATCGCCATGCCAGCAAGCGCCTGTAACGCTTGCCGGGGTTGAGGTCCACATGTGTCAGGTGTTTGTGATCGGCCATTCCTGGCAGTCTCTTGGGTCTGTCAGAACGCTCCGTATGCTTTAAAGGAAACGGACGACATACGCTGATCATGGAATTGAGCAAAATCGAAAGAGGAGCTGCCGCATTACCGGAAGCAGATACACAACAGAGATGTAGACAATGACTGACGCCATCAAACCAGACGTCGAAACCGCTGAGTTTTTTACTGAACAAGAAATCAGAACTTTCAGCTTCGATACCCAGCAATCAACACTGCTTCACAAATTCGCCAAAGAACTGGCCGCAATCGGCGGGCCGCAGGCACCAGGAGCCAAGTCCAAAGCGTCTCTGGCAGCCACCGAATTAAAGTTCTCGTTTTCGAAAAACCAATGCGAACTGCTGAGTGCCTATTCCGATGGCTTTGTTTCGGTTTTGATTTTTGAAGGTCTGCAAAAAATCACCGATGTCAGCCCTCCAAATGAACTGCCAGACCTGGCATCCCTGGAAAATCGTTACGATGTACTTTGCCTGGCCGCCCGTAATCAGATCCTGTTGAAACTGGTGGATAACAGTGCCTTTGCCTATGACATGGACAACGAAGGAAAACTTGTTCGACTGGTGGCCAACTTCAAAGGTGGCGGACTCATCAAAATCAATGCCGAGCCGGAAATCAAAGAACTGAGTTCCCATTCCGGCCTCGCGCTTGGCCCGCATACGGAGGCACCGTACTGGTGCGCCGTGAACGCGAAAGACGAGCACTCTCCCTCTCCATCGTCGCTCATACTTTCCGCCTTGTGGAACCCGAGCCTGGAGCCTACGCGAGTCATTCCACTACCTCCCATACTCGAAAAAATTGGCGTCACCAACTGCCTCGCACGACCACGGATAACTTCCAGTTCACTCGTAGTGACTCCTTTGTCAGCGGCAAAGGGGAAGATGGCCGCAACGTTTCGATTCTGGAGTTTGACGACAAGACAGGGTTCGCAGCCCGCTTTAATTCGTATCGTTTTTCGGTCAATGACAACGTCTCAACCTTTGTGAAGACGGCTTACACCGCCCTTTGCCAGGGTGTGGATGAAGCAACTCCGGTCGAATGCACGCTGACCCAGGAATCGGCCATGGTCATCAATAACATTCGGGCTCTGCACTGTCGCGATGTCATCAAAGACAACAGACGGGTCTTGGTTCGTATTTTCGGACTTTCAAAATTTTCTACCCCCATCGTTGTTTCAGAGGACCCGTTAGTGCTGCAGGGCTGATTCCTTATGTGATCAGGCTGTTGAACGACCAGTCATGTGATGACTGGCCAATAACCATAAAGAGAGAATGCAATGTCCTTGGATGTAATTGGCATGTTGGCGCTTGTCGCTTTTTGCGCCGGCTTTTTTGATGCGATTGCCGGTGGGGGCGGTTTGATCACCCTGCCTGCATTGTTTCTGGCAGGTGTAGATCCGATCAGTGCAATTGCAACGAACAAGTTCCAGGCCGCTTCGGCCACTGTTTCGGCAACGGTGACCTTTGCTCGCAAAGGAATGATCGAGTGGCGCGAAGGCCGTTTCCTGATTATCTGCGGATTTATTGGTGGCGCCAGTGGTGCCTTGCTGGTCAGCTCTATTGATAAGCACTACCTGGAAGTTTGCGTGCCTATAATGCTGATCCTGGTAGCCATCTACTTTGCGTTTTCTCCAAAGCTGGCCAATGAAGATCGACGTAAGAGGATCAGTATTCTGCTCTTTTCCTTTACCGTGGCGCCGATCCTGGGTTTTTACGACGGTATATTTGGCCCCGGCGTGGGCTCTTTCTTCATTGTCGGATTTGTACTGCTATCCGGTCTGGGCATGATGCGGGCCATGAGTTTTACCAAGCTTGCCAACGCCTCTTGCAACCTCGGCTCTCTGTCGGTCTTTATCACCAAAGGTGTGATTATCTGGCCGGTAGCCATAGCCATGGCTTTGGCGGCCTTCATCGGCGCTCAATTGGGTGCACGGGCCGCTGTCCGGGTCGGACCACGGCTGATCAAACCCATGTTGATCGTGGTCTGCTGCGCCTTGGCCATCAAGCTGCTGAGCGTAGAAACCAACCCCTTACGCGTTGCACTCATCCAAGCGTATGCGGGCATCAATAACGAAAAACCCTGAGTCGCAGGACTCAGGGCTTAGAGCTTCCCGTTAACTCGCATCATTCCAGTGAAAAACCAGGTTACGGGCTGCACCACTGCCAACATCGGCAACGTCCTGCCGGGTTTCGCCGTTGCGCGTCGCAATGACCGTGTATTTACCGGCAGGCAGCTTCACATAAACCAGCGGACCGGCGTTATTGAGCGTCAGCACGGTTTGCCCCGGGGCTTTCTGAATGACCACGCTCACGTCAGGAATGTATTCATTTCCCGTCCCGACAGAGAACGTCATGTGCAGGTTATAGCCGGTGGTCTGCTGGATGGCCCTGGATTCATCCTCGCCGATACCGCCGGACAGGTAGGCGATGCCGTTTTGCTCCTGGCTCTGCACCTGTACGCCAGTGCTGTCGACTGGATCAAGGCTGGCGGCGGGTGACATCGATGGAAACATCAGCACGCCGACGGCGGTGAGTGGCAACAGGAGTGAATGGAGATATTTCATGATGACGACTCCCGGGTTCTGCAGAACCCAATCGTTACACTCTTTGGATTTCCTGTTGGAGGGAGGGGTTTTAGATCGATTTGGCCTGAGTACGAAACGTACTACGCCATTTTCGCCTCATCCCTCGCCCGCCCTCCGATACGTCCTGCCAGCGAATCCGGTTTTTCCTGCCTGTTTTTCAGTCACTCCCGGCAGCTTCGAAGGGGGCTCACTGGTCATGCTCTTTCCCTGTCCAATCTGCTGCGGAAGACCTCATGACGGCCCTCACACCCAACGACACTCACGATCCCTATCTGGCTTCACTACTTGGAAACCTTGGCAAATCGATCCATCAGGCACGCCAGAAAGTGCTTCGGGCGGTCGATACCGTTCAGGTGCAAACCTGTTGGCAAATCGGGCGACATATCGTCGAGTTCGAGCAGGAAGGCGCTCGGCGGGTGAGGTATGGCAAAGAATTACTGTCGACCCTGGCAAACAGGCTTACTTCAGAATTCGGGAAAGGCTTTGACGAAACCAATCTGCGAAAAATGCGCCAGTTTTATCAGGCCTTTCCAATTCGTGACGCACTGCGTCACGAATTGAGCTGGACCCACTACCGCCGCCTGCTTCGGGTCGACAACGACAGCGCCCGTCTCTGGTACATGAACGAATCAGCCACCCAAAACTGGTCAAGTCGCGCCCTGGAACGCCAGATCAATACGCTGTACTACGAACGCCTGCTGGCGAGCCGCGATCGCGGCAGTGTGAAGCAGGAGGCCGCCACCAACATTCAAAACATGAAGGCCAGCCCTCGGGATTTCATCCGTGATCCGGTGGTCCTGGAGTTTCTGGGTTTACCGAATGCCGGCAAGCTTCAGGAAAGCGAGATCGAACAGGCGTTGATCGAACAACTGCAAGGCTTCTTGCTGGAGCTGGGCAAGGGCTTCGCGTTCATTGCCCGCCAGCAACGCATCAGTACCGACAGCAAAGACTTCTACATCGACCTGGTGTTCTACAACTACTTGCTCAAGTGCTTCGTCATCCTCGATATCAAGCGCGGTGAACTGACCCATCAGGATGTGGGGCAGATGGACATGTACGTGCGCATGTACGACGACCTGAAACGCGGCGCGGAAGACGGCCCCACTGTCGGCATCATTCTCTGCGCGCAAAAGGATGAGTCCGTGGTGCGTTACTCGGTGCTTGAAGGAAACGAACAACTGTTCGCCAGCAAGTACAAGCTCGTCCTGCCGAGCGAAGAGGAACTCCGTAACGAACTGGATCGGGAACGGGCGGCTCTTGAAGAACGACTACTCGATCAATCACTGCGTTGAGGCCAATGGATTGTTCATCAACGGCATCAAGACTATCGTTGGCAGCTACCCGCAAAGGTCCGACGCCGATGAATTTGCAGGACATGCCTTCACTCGCTCCAACTCAAATCGAGTTGCCATTGCAATGCGCCGAGTCCGGCGAACCATTCAAGGAAACCGCTGCAGACGGCTTCGTCCTCGGTGGCTTCACCTGGCGACACCCCTCTCGGGATACCGCTCGTCCGATCGTGATCATCAACGCCGCCACCTCGGTTCGTTGTCGTCATTACTCGCGCTTCGCCGACTATCTGTTCGATCATGGCTTCGATGTCATCACCTATGACTACCGCGGCATCGGCGAGTCGCGGCCGGCATCGCTCAAAGGTCTGAAGGCTTCATGGACCGATTGGGGGGCGCTGGATTTCGAGGCGATGCTCAAGCGCGCACAGCGTGAGTTCCCCGGGCAGCCTATCGATGTGGTCGGCCACAGCTTTGGCGGCTGTGCAGCGGGCCTGGGGGCGTCCGGGCACCTGATCCGGCGCTTGGTGACGGTCGGAGCGCAATTTGCCTACTGGCGCGACTATGCGCCCGCCCATCGCTGGCGGATGTTTGGCAAGTGGCATGTGCTGATGCCACTGGTGACGATGATCTACGGCTACTTTCCGGGCAAACGCCTCGGATGGCTGGAGGACACACCCGCCGGCGTGGTCCGTGACTGGAGCCTCTCTACTGCCCGTTACGAAAAACGCTCCAGCGGCCGCGCGATCAGCACAACAAGCGGGCAACTGCCCTTTGCCGATGTCACCGCACAAACCCTGGCCATCAGCATCAGCGATGATCCTTACGGCACGGTCCCGGCCATCGAACGCCTGCTCAGCTACTTCACCGGCAGTACAAACGCTCACCTGCGTATCCACCCTGAAGACATCGGCGAAGAAGAAGTCGGACATTTCGCCTTTTTTCGCAGCCCATACCAAGCCACACTATGGCCCATTGCATTGGCCTGGCTGCAAAACGGCGAACTGGCCCCCGATACCCCCGGGCGGCGAGTGCCACGCGGCTAGGGGGCGTTCTCAATTAGTTTTCACGCCGCGACGGGAAAACTAACTGAGAACGCCCCCTAGGCCTCTTGCCCTTTCAACGAATACGGAACGACGCCCATGGCCTCCGCCAACAAGCAGCACAAACGCGCCTCCCGCGCCAAGGCCAAGGCCAAGCAGAACCGCACCCAGCGGGCCGCCGCGCCGGTCGAACTGGACCCGAACGACGATCGCATCGACTTCGAATCGGTGGACCTGACCGAACTGTTCAAGAAAATGATCGACGCCGAAAAGATCAGCCAGCAAGCCATGTGCACGGCCTTCCTCGAAGACCCGTTGCTGGAACTGGTGTACGAGCAGGAAGGCGAAGAAGGCGCGATGGACTTCATCCTCGCCGCGCTGATCGAATATCGCCAATGGTCGGCCGAAACAGACGAAGCCGGCGCCCTGGCGTGGATCGAATCTCCGGCCTTCCAGGCCGACTATGTGGCGGCGTCCGACGCCATTGCCGCGCAAACCCAACAGAAACCGAACTGAGTTCCCATGGCCTCCCTGAACAAGCAACAGAAACGCGCCAAGCGTGCAAAAGCCAAAGCCAAACAGATCAATATCCACGGCAGGAAACCCGCTGCTCTGGACGATGATGAACTCGGCCACCTCGCCGAGCCGATCCCGGAATACACCCTGGCGATGTTCAGCAAAATGCGCGACGCCGAAGCCGTCAGCCGCAGCGAAATGCTCTCGGTCTTGCTGACGAACCTCGCCTTTATCATCGTCGACCACCCAGAACTGCTGGACATGGAAAACGCCGACGACGAAGGCATGGCCGCCACCCACCTGGCCGCCGACATGCTGATCGACTACCGCATGTGGGCCGACGGCATGGACCGCGACGCCGCCCAGGCATGGCTGAGCGAGCCACAGTTCATTACTGACTTCGGCACTGCGCTGGACGCCTACCGCGAGTCGCAGGAAATGCCGGAAGAAAAAGCCGAGTAAGGGTTACGGCGCAAACAAAAACGGCCGCTTGTCATCACTGACAGCGGCCGTTTTGCATTACGCGATATGGATCAGTTCAGCACTACCGCGCCACGCTTTTCCAGTTTGCGACGGCGAGCCACCAGCAAGCCGGCCGCTACTACCAGGGCACTGAGCAAGCCGGTCGCGAGGATTTCCACACGATGGGCATCCTGGAACAGCATGATGGTCAGGGCCGCAACGATGAAGACGATCACCGCGTAGGTCAGGCCCGGGAACAGCCACATGCTGAAGACGATTTTCTCACCGCGGGCCATACGCTGCTTGCGCATGCGCAGTTGCGAAATCGCGATCACCAGGTACACCAGCAACGCGATGGCGCCGGAGCTGGCCAGCAGGAATTCGAACACGGCAGCCGGGGCCACGTAGTTGGCGAATGTTGCCAGGAACGCAGCGCCGGTGGACAACATCACCGCCCAGTAAGGCGTGCCACTTTTGTTGGTGCGCGTGGACATGGCCGGTGCATCACCGCGCTTGCCCAGGGAGAACAGCATCCGCGACGAGGTGTAGAGCGCCGAGTTCAGGCAGCTGGTCACAGCAACCAGCACCACGATGTCGACAATCATCTTGGCGTTCGGGATGCCCATGCGCTCAAGCACGGTCTGGTAGGAGCCGAGGCTTGCCAGTACCGGATCGTTCCAAGGCACCAGGGCCACAACGATGAAGATCGACACGAGGTAGAACAAGCCGATCCGCCAGATCACCGAGTTGGTGGCCTTGGAGATTTGCTTGCCGGGGTTCTTCGATTCCGCGGCCGCGATGGTCACGATCTCGGTGCCCATGAAGGAGAACATGGTGGTCAGGATCGCGCCCAGTACCGCGCCCATGCCGTTTGGCAGGAAGCCCTGAGTGTCGAACAAGTGCGAAACGCCGCTGACCTGGCTGTTCGGCAGGAAGCCGAAGATCGCCGCTACGCCGAGAATGATGAAACCGATGATGGCCAACACTTTGATCAGGGCAAACCAGAACTCGAATTCACCGTAGTTCTTCACGCTGAACAGGTTGGTCACGGTCAACAGCATCGTGATGACCAGGGCGAAGGCCCAGATGTCCACGCCTGGGAACCAGGCGTGCAGGATGGTCGCGGCAGCGTTGGCTTCCAACGGGATCACCAGAACCCAGAACCACCAGTACAACCAGCCGATGGTGAAGCCGGCCCAGTGACCAATCGCGCGGTCGGCGTAAGTCGAGAACGAACCGGTGTCCGGCGAGGCAACGGCCATTTCGCCGAGCATGCGCATCACCAACACCACCAACATGCCGGCGGCGGCGTAAGCCAACAGAACAGCCGGACCTGCAGCGGCGATGGCGTGACCCGAGCCGACGAACAAGCCGGCGCCGATAACCCCGGCAATCGACAGCATGGTCACATGACGCGGTTTGAGCCCCTGTTCGAGGCCGTTAGAGCTTTGGGTACTGCTCATTGAAACTACCTTTGTAAGGAAAAGCGAATGCGTGCATCCCGTTCAGCGATCCTTCTCGTAAAAAGAAGCCAACGGGGCGTTCTGGATTCTGCACGCAATAATTGCGCCAAAATGTTTCAAATCCCTCTAGCCCGGTGATCTCACTTCGACCGGACGGTCATCGCAACCCATTGAATTTAATGGCACTTTGCCAGAGCGTTACCCTGCGACCCACTTTGCGGGGCAAATCCGCGCACCGGAAACACACCTGAAAATGGCCCGGCGCACATTAAAAGTGCACAACCGCTGCATTTGGCCGGATAGCGCTTCCAACACCCCGTCAAAGCTGGCAACATCGCGCCTTTTTTTGCGACAGCCACCGCGCTTTTTGTCGACAGGCAAGGTTCAAACGGCTGTTCGGTTGTTGATGGGGCGACAGTCTGCTGCGCCGATGCGACAACCTGCCACACGCCAGCCGTTTACCGTCCGTAGCGCTGTTGGCTGCCATTGAAACGCTATGCTAGGTTGGCCGCCTCGCCAGGAAGGCCGCCAACAGCAGGAGCGCAACATATATGAGGAACGCACATGGCTGAGGCCACGCCCGCGCTTGAAATCCGCAACTTGCACAAACGCTACGGTTCGCTGGAGGTGCTCAAAGGCATCTCGCTGACCGCCCGCGACGGCGATGTGATCTCGATCCTGGGTTCCTCCGGCTCCGGCAAGTCCACGTTCCTGCGCTGCATCAACCTGCTGGAGAACCCGCACCAGGGCCAGATCCTGGTCGCCGGCGAAGAACTCAAGCTCAAGGCTGCGAAGAACGGCGAGTTGGTCGCCGCCGACGGCAAGCAGATCAATCGCCTGCGCAGCGAAATCGGTTTTGTGTTTCAAAACTTTAACCTGTGGCCGCACATGAGCGTGCTCGACAACATCATCGAAGCCCCGCGCCGCGTGCTCGGCCAGAGCAAGGCCGAAGCCATCGAAGTCGCCGAAGCCCTGCTGGCCAAGGTCGGCATCGCCGACAAGCGCCACGCCTACCCGGCGCAATTGTCCGGCGGCCAGCAACAACGCGCGGCCATCGCCCGCACCCTGGCCATGCAGCCCAAGGTCATCCTGTTCGACGAGCCCACCTCCGCGCTTGACCCGGAAATGGTCCAGGAAGTACTTAATGTCATCCGCGCGCTGGCCGAAGAAGGCCGCACCATGCTGCTCGTGACCCACGAAATGGGCTTCGCCCGTCAGGTCTCCAGCGAAGTGGTGTTCCTCCACCAGGGCCTGGTAGAAGAGCAAGGATCGCCACAGCAGGTGTTTGAAAACCCGCTTTCGGCGCGCTGCAAACAATTCATGTCCAGCAACCGCTAACGGAGCTACCCACATGCAGAACTACAAAAAGGTCTTCCTGGCAGCCGCCGTCACCCTGGCGTTCAGCGCCGGTGCCATGGCCGAAACCCTGAAGATGGGCATCGAAGCGGCTTACCCGCCGTTCAACAATAAAGATGCCAGTGGCAATGTCGTCGGCTTCGACAAAGAGATCGGCGACGCCCTGTGCGCCAAGATGAAAGTCGAGTGCACCGTCGTGACCTCCGACTGGGACGGCATCATCCCGGCCCTGAACGCCAAGAAGTTCGACTTCCTGATCTCCTCGATGTCGATCACCGACGAGCGCAAGCAAGCGGTGGACTTCACCGACCCGTACTACTCCAACAAGCTGCAGTTCATCGCCAAGAAAGACGTCGACTTCAAAACCGACAAGGCCTCGGTCAAAGGCAAGATCATCGGCGCCCAGCGCGCGACCCTGGCCGGCACCTTCCTGGAAGACAACTATGGTGACGACATCACCATCAAGCTCTACGACACCCAGGAAAACGCTTACCTCGACCTGACTTCCGGCCGTCTGGACGGCATCCTGGCCGACAAGTACGTCAACTACGAATGGCTGAAAAGCGACGCTGGCCGTAGCTACGAGTTCAAGGGCGACCCGGTGGAAGAAAGCGACAAGATCGGTATTGCCGTGCGTAAAAACGATCCAATCCGCGCGAAGCTGAACACCGCGCTGAAAGAAATCGTCGCTGACGGCACCTACAAGAAAATCAACGACAAGTACTTCCCGTTCAGCATCTATTGATTCTGACCTGCCTGACCGGCGCCTGATGGCGCCGGTTCTCGGCCTTGCCTGCCGCGATTTGAAAAGAAATCCATGATTATCGACCTCTACGGATTCGGCCCGGCGCTCGCCGCTGGCGCGCTGATGACTGTGAAACTGGCACTCTCGGCCCTGTGCCTGGGGCTGGTGCTCGGTCTGCTCGGCGCCTTGGCCAAGACTTCCCCGTACAAGCCGCTGCAATGGCTTGGCGGCACTTATTCGACCCTGGTTCGCGGCATCCCGGAATTGCTCTGGGTGCTGCTGATCTACTTCGGCACGGTCAACCTGATGCGTGCCCTGGGCGAGTTCTTCGGCAACCCCGACCTTGAACTCAACGCCTTCGCCGCTGGCGTGATTGCGCTGGGCCTGTGCTTCGGCGCCTACGCCACGGAAGTGTTTCGCGGCGCAATCCTCGCCATCCCCAAAGGCCATCGTGAAGCCGGCGTGGCCCTGGGCCTGTCGAAGTGGCGCATCTTCACCAAACTGATCATGCCGCAGATGTGGCGCATCGCCCTACCCGGCCTGGGCAACCTGTTCATGATCCTGATGAAAGACACCGCGCTGGTGTCGGTGATCGGCCTGGAAGAAATCATGCGTCACGCGCAAATCGGCGTGACCGTATCCAAACAGCCGTTCACCTTCTATATGGTCGCCGCGTTCATGTACCTGAGCCTGACGGTGCTGGCGATGACCGGCATGCACCTCCTGGAAAAACGCGCCGCCCGCGGCTTCGCGAGGAGCACCCAATGAACTGGGAAGTCATCATCAAGTGGCTGCCGAAACTGGCCCAGGGCGCGACCCTGACCCTGGAACTGGTGGCCATCGCCGTGATCGCCGGTTTGCTGCTGGCCATTCCGCTGGGCATCGCCCGCTCGTCGCGCCTGTGGTGGGTGCGGGCCTTTCCCTACGGCTACATCTTCTTTTTCCGCGGCACGCCGCTGCTGGTTCAGCTGTTCCTGGTCTACTACGGCCTGGCGCAGTTCGACGCGATCCGTAACAGTTCGATGTGGCCGTACCTGCGCGATCCGTTCTGGTGCGCCACGGCGACCATGACCCTGCACACGGCGGCCTACATTGCAGAAATCCTGCGCGGCGCCATTCAGGCGATTCCACCGGGCGAGATCGAAGCGGCACGGGCACTGGGCATGTCCAGGCCAAAAGCGCTGTTCTTCATCATGCTGCCACGCGCGGCGCGCATCGGCCTGCCGGCCTACAGCAACGAAGTGATCCTGATGCTCAAGGCCAGTGCACTGGCCAGTACCGTGACCTTGCTGGAACTGACCGGCATGGCCCGCACCATCATTGCCCGGACCTACCTGCCGGTGGAGATCTTCTTCGCCGCGGGCATGTTCTACCTGGTGATGGCTTATGTGCTGGTGCGCGGCTTCAAGCTGCTGGAGCGCTGGTTGCGCGTCGATGCCTGCCAAGGGCGTTGATAGCTGCGTGTTGACGGGCGAGGCCTTGCTCGCCCGCTTCACCGCTCTGGATGCTTTTCTGACAGAGCATCAGGCACTGTGGAAACCTCGGCCATTCACTCATCTGCAGCTTCCCTGGGAAGCGTCCTACCCAGCTCTGGCCGAATGGCTACGCGAGCGGTCGTTGGAAGACGCGGAAAACGCCCACAATCAACCTGCCCTCCTGAATGCGCCGGAACCCTTTGCTTCCTTGGCATCGATGTCCGTTGCCTTGAGTGCCGTGGATGAATTGCCTGCGCACGCACTCGAAGCGGCCGGCCATCGACTGAACGTCGATGTACCGGGGCGCAAATGGCAGCAGATCGAAGCCTTCGCCAGTCGATTGCAGTTTTCCGAAACACCGAAGCATTGGCTGGACTGGTGCTCGGGCAAGGGACACTTGGGGCGCCGCCTGCTGCAACCGGGGCAACAACTGACTTGCCTGGAATATGACCCGGCACTGGTATCCAGCGGCCAGACACTCAGCCAGCGCCATCACCTGCATGCGCTGCATATTGAACAGGATGTGCTCGCGGCAGACGCCGCTACTTTACTGAGTGCGCACCACACGCCCGTCGCGCTTCACGCCTGCGGTGATTTGCATGTGCGGCTGATTCAACTCGCCAGCGCCACAGGCTGCAAACAGCTCGCCATTGCGCCGTGCTGCTACAACCGGATCAGTCTTGCCCAATACTCGTCGATTTCCTCGGCCGCCCAAGGCTCCGGCCTACAGCTTTCCCTCGACGACCTCGCGTTGCCCATGAGCGAAACCGTCACCGCTGGCGCCCGCGTGCGCCGTCAGCGCGACACCTCCATGGCCCGGCGCCTGGGTTTCGACTTGCTGCAACGGCAACTGCGCGGCATGGACGAGTATCTACCAACCCCTTCCCTGCCCAGCGCCTGGCTGGACAAACCCTTCGCCGATTACTGCCATCACCTGGCCGCACTCAAAGAGTTATCCACAATCGGCCCGCAAGATTGGCCAGCGCTTGAAGCCGCCGGTTGGCAGCGCTTGGCCGAGGTGCGCAACCTTGAGCTGCTACGCGGACTTTTCCGACGTCCGCTGGAGCTTTGGCTGGTTCTCGACCGGGCACTTTTCCTCGCCGAACAGGGCTACAGCGTCCGCGTCGGTACGTTCTGCGAAACACCGCTCACGCCGCGAAATTTCCTGCTCCTGGCCGAACGCGCTTAAACACACTCAACCTGTGGATAACTCTGTTGATGAAATAATCGTGGATCCAATATCCACGCCTGTTTTAGGGCTGAAACCTTCTGTTCATTTTTTGTACATCTGCATAAAAAATCGAAAAAACAGGTATTTGCGGACAAACGAGAACAGATCCACAAATTTGGCCTAAACCCGGTGCGCTGCCAATGCCATTGTGCATAAGCATTTAATCAAAACGACATAAACGCCTAATCCCGGACCGCAGACAGGGGAAATTGCACCCTTTCCCTTCTCTTGATATACACACACGCAAGGCAGCCAGTAGCGCGGCCACGAACAAGAAAATTCTTTCGACAGGATGCGCCCGTGACGTTCATTTCTTACGCACAGAATTTCGAAGACATACGCCTGTGGCGCGCCCTCAAAACCGTCGAGAACGGCTTCTACATCGACGTCGGGGCAAACGATCCCACCCATGACTCGGTCACCAAGGCGTTCTACGACAACGGCTGGACCGGTATCAACGTCGAGCCGATGCCCAACTACCACGAAGCCTTGTGCCAGCAACGCCCCAAGGACACCAACCTGCAATGCGTGGCCGGCGAAAGCGCCGACACCCTGACCTTCTACGGCATCGCCGGCACCGGCCTCTCGACCGTCGACCCTGCCATGGCGCAGATGCACAAAGACGCCGGCATGGACGTGCGCAGCCAAACCGTCCAATCGCGCACCCTCACGTCGATCTGCGAAGAACACGCCCAGGGCCGCGCGATCCACTTCCTGAAGATCGACGTCGAAGGCCACGAAGAGACCGTCCTGCGCGGCATGGACTTCACCCAGTGGCGGCCGTGGGTCATCCTCATCGAAACCCCGTGGGAGCGCGACCAGACCTGGGAAACCCTCGTCACCGGCGCCGGCTACCAATCCATCCTGTTCGACGGCATCAACACCTACTACCTCGCCGAAGAACACCTGAACCTCAAACCCGCCTTCGACATCCCGCCGTGCAACCTGGACGAATTCCAGTTCTGCAAAGGCCACAACTTCAGTCACCCGGTGAGCGACACCGAAAACCAGCTCGCCGCCGCCCTGCACCGCGCCGAACAGGCCGAAGCACAGCTGCGCGCGATGCAAAACAGTCGAACCTGGAAAGCCATTCAGAAACTCAAGAAAACCCTACTGCGCGCCTGACCCGAAGCCCGCGTAAAAATAGTCAGAATTCAGGGGTTTACAGAACCTATCCAATCGCTATAATCGTCGCCCTGACACGCCGGTATAGCTCAGATGGTAGAGCAACTGACTTGTAATCAGTAGGTCCCGGGTTCGATTCCTGGTGCCGGCACCACATTAGGCTCCATTGCATTCCACCGAATGCTCTGGAAGCCCCGAAAACCCGCCCTTTGGCGGGTTTTTTCGTTCCAGGACCCTCTGTCGGGATCCAACAAAATCCCCCTTCCCCGAGGGTATGTTAGGGGTACTGCGATTTTCCGGTCAGGAGCGCGTACCCCTATGCCACGTCTAGCGATCCCTCTCAGCGACCTGCAATGCCGCACGGCCAAAACCCGCGAACGCGCCTACAAACTGTTCGACGGCGGCGGCATGTACCTTTTCGTCAAACCCAATGGCGTGAAGACCTGGCGCTTGAAGTACACCAAGCCCAACGGCAAGGAAGGTACGCTCATTATCGGCAATTACCCCATCGTTACCCTTTCCGTCGCACGGCGTAAGCGAGACGAAGCCAAGGCATTGCTGCTCGACAATCTCGACCCAACGGAAGAAAAGAAGAAGGCCAAGATCGTGGCCCAGCGTGCGACACTGCTTTTCGAAACCGTTGCTCTGGAGTGGCACGCTGATATGTCCCGCCGCTGGACCGAAGGCCACGCAAAAACCGTAATGAGCCGACTGCGCACCCACGCCTTTCCGCTGATCGGCCAACGCCCCATCGCCGAGCTTGATACCCACGACTTGCTAGAGATCACCCAGCGCATCAAGGAACGCGGCACCATGGATGTGGCGCTCAGGGTGCAGAACTACTTGTCCACCATCATGCGCGGGGCCAAAAGAGCCCGGCAGATCACCATGAATCCTGCACTGGATCTGGCAGGCTCGATTCACGCGCCGCGCACAGTCCATCGTCCGGCCCTCTCCCTCAACCGCCTACCCGAACTGCTACACCGTATCGACAACTACAACGGCCGCGAGCTGACGCGACTCGCCGTCCTATTGACGTTGCATGTATTCGTCCGCTCCAGTGAACTGCGCTTCGCTCGATGGAGTGAGTTCGACCTCCAACGCGCCATGTGGGAAATCCCCGATACGCGCGCACCGATTGAAGGGGTACGCAACTCCACACGTGGGACCAAGATGAACGGCGACATTCAAATGGTTCCGCTATCGCCCCAAGTGATCGAAATACTGGAGCGCCTGCGCAGCCTCAGTCGCTTTTCAGAGTTGGTGCTACCGGGCGACCACAAGTACTGGAAGCCCATGTCCGAGAATACGGTGAACACCATGCTCCGCAACGTCGGCTATGACACCAGCAAGGACGTGTGCGGCCACGGCTTCAGGACCATGGCCTGTAGCGCTCTGCTGGAGTCCGGGTTATGGACCGACGCAGCCATCGAAAGACAAATGAGCCACAAGGAACGCAACCGTGTGCGTGCCGCGTATATCCACAAAGCTGAATTTCTGGAACAGCGTCGGCTGATCATGGCGTGGTGGAGCAACTACATCGATGCTAACCGCCATGGGCATGTGACGCCCCACGAATTCGCTCATCCAGTCGGCGACAACATCACCGCCCTACAAAATAGCCGTGGCGCATCCAAACGTGGGTAAGCCAATGAGATCACCACAGTCCGCCCTTCCACGCGGGTCCATCCAAGCGGGGCTGCAAAGCCGCCCTGCTTGGATGGACCTCACTTAAAAAATCTAAAGCCCACGCAATTGTCTGTGGAAAACCACAGATTTCCACCGGTGGATAATTTCATCCACAGCCGCGGAGCTCCCAAAAATTCGAGCCTTGACCTGAATTATCCACAGGCGTAGAAAAGATCGGGCAAAGCGCTGTCGTTGACAGCAACCCAGGTAGCCAGAACCTCTAAGGCTACGCCACGCCGTGGTGGTTCACCCAAAGTGCGATTAGCGTCCGGCAGCTCGCACGGTCACTCACCGAGTGATGGATGCCTACTTCAGATCATTGCCATTGCGGCAAATACATCCCCCTACCCAGCTGCCTGCAGCAACCTATCCGCTTGGCCATTTCATTGCGCCAACCTGCGCCCGTCTCTTTCTTCCGGAAAGAGACGGGCGCTCCTACCGCTGCTGCAGCCCATCTCGTACAAGGCGTTGCGGCATTCCCCCTCGTGACAATCGGCGTGACAAACACCGAAAAGTCACCAGCAACAGCGATGCAGATGATGGTGCCGCAGCCCAAGGAATGGATTGCACCTGACTGACAGTCAGGCATGCCCCGGTCATCACCTCACTGCCTTCACCCGACTCAGGATCTCGCGGCGTTGGTCTCGTCAGCCAGCACAGCCTCCACCCGCCCACTTCCTCGGAAGTGCTCAGGGGGCCAGATCATGAGATGCCCAAGCTCCCGGTCGTAAGGAGCCGCCAGTCCCGCGCTAGTGGACAACCCTCACAGGTCGCAGGGGCCTTGATCCCTGATAACACTCAACATTCGTGGCGGGATGACGTGGGGAAAGACTTCAAACGGTTTGGCTTCGAGAGGAGTTTGATCATGGCGTTGGTCGGTAGACGGGATGGGCGCAATTTTGGCTATGGTCGGTAACTCAGCTATGCCGGGCCGCAAGCGCTAAAAGATCTGTTTGGCGGCGGGCATTACGGCACGGTCAAAGCGTACAGTGATCGCTGGCAGTCATTTGTGCGCTGGTGTCGCTCGGAGGATGGACCAGGGTTTAATGATGCGCGGCAGATTGATCGGCAGACCTTGCTGGACTACGCCGGGCATCTGCGGCAGCAAGTTGAACTAGGCGCTATCGGCATCGCCACCGCGCAAAACCGATTGTCCAGCGTGAATCGGACCATGGCTGCGCTTCGTGGTGATCAATATGTGAAAGTGCCGAGTCCGAGCAAGGCGTTGGGAATGCGGCGCACCAGTGTTCGTCATTCGGTGCCACAAGGCCAAGACCGCGAACACGTGAAGCGGATCGTCGACGAGCTCTGCGAACACCAAATGCCGCGTGCGGCGGCCATCGCTCAGTTAGCGCGAGCCACCGGCATGCGCTTGCGCGAGGCCATTTTGGCCGACCTTCCGCGCCTGAAGCGTGAGTCCGAACAATACGGGAAGATCAACATCCAGGATGGCACCAAAGGTGGTCGCTCAGGCGCGTCGGCACCTCGTTGGATTACGATAGATGATCATATTCGTGACGCACTGAGGTTTGCCGAAAAGGTCTCGCCCGACGGTAGCCGCAACCTGCTTGCACCGAACGAACGCTACCTCGATTTCCTGCAGGAAATTGTCCGCCCCGCACGGGACATCATCCATAAGCACGACCTCAAAGGCTTCCACGAATTTCGGGCAGCCTATGCGTGCGAACGCTATGAGCAAATCACTCACCATCCCGCCCCCATCAACGGTGGCCATTGCTATCAACTCGGCCGACGCCTAGATCAGGATGCCCGAGTACAAATCAGCTATGAGCTGGGGCATGGCCGTATCGACGTGGTGTCGGCTTACATTGGTGGTCGAGCATGAGCACGGCATTCGATATGGAGTTGTTCCTGTCAGGCGTCCTGGCCGGGTCGCATACCACACGCCAACGCCACCTTCGTCAGGCGAAAACTATCCAAGCAGCAATTGCTGAGCGCTGGCAACGCGATAATCCATGGACTTGGCGGAGAAAACACCTTGCGTGGTTTTTGAGTCGCCACCTAAACCAGCACACTGAATCGACGCACTACTACTATTTGCTGACCATGCAATTACTCACTCATCGCTTAGGAAAACCCTGGCAGTTCAACCGCTAAACGAATGTATGGTCAGAAAACGGCCTCTTGTAGCCATTGAGCGTGCGTCAGGATCGGACAGGGAAATTTGTTTGTCCGGCTACCGTTGCAGCAGGATCGCCCCCTTCAAACCCAAGCGCACCCAAGTCGAGTTCATCGATGAAAACGTCGACCACTCGTATCGGATTTTCTTTGGCTACGTAATCGTCCAAGCACTCCGAAAGCAAGGACTTGCATCTGAGCCTCACCTTCAATGAATCGCTTCATGATCGTCCCCCCGATACAATCTCGACGATCAGAAGGTTAGACAATCCTCGGCGTTTCACACAGCCTGACCCCGAAGCCGACGATCAGATGCGCCTATAAAGCTGCGAGTGATTCAGGTTTTTTTCTGGGCAACCACTTTTACGGTAGCATTTTTTTTATGAGGACCTACAGGTCGCTCTAAGTAATACTTGATAATGAACTGCTTTTCTAAAAGCCTTTTTACTTCTCCAGAAAGACTCAGATCTCGCCAGTTTTCACCATTGCCAGCAATGCTTTCATAAATAAAAAAACCTTCCGGCTGAATTGCATCAATCAAGTTAACAATCAAATTTTCATGATACAAATGAATAACTATGACAGCTGAGAATGCATTATTTAAGAATGGGAGTGTTTGCCTACAATCGAGGATTACTGGGTGTATATTTTTGCAATTTAAATGCCATAAATCGCTGAAACTCTTATAAGAAAAATCAGCGGCTATTACATTCGCAAAATGCCTTGATAATAGTACGGAATTACGACCATAGCCGCACCCCAAATCAAGAGCAAGAGACCCTTTAGGTAAATTCAGCCCTGATATCTCTCTCGCCAAAAAACTTGATGGTTCATTGGATATTGGCTTTTTATGTCGACTGTATTTTTCTATAATTAAACTTACTCCGCCGCGCAACAAATCACAAAATAATCTTGATGCCGACCTTTAACGTAGATCAACAAAAGGTATTAGGCTCTTACTATAGCCATGCTTGATCCCTGACGAAAAAAATCCTCCGCAGTCCGATTTTCGAGTGCATGCCTCGCACTCGGTGGCGTATTCATTTTTCCAGTCACTGATTGACTTTCGGTAATAGGGATTAATATCTGAGTTCACTAGGCAGAGTTGATGATTGTAGACCGAGATATTCATTCCGTATTTGGCGAGGATGCAAACCGATTTGCTGAGTGTATCTTTGTACTCGAATGGATCGATCCACAGCTCATCGAGATTGGCCCTGGTAAAACCCATCATCTCAAGGCCCATCAGCGCTACATGGTCAACAAACAGAAGATTGCGTGCGATGAACTCACACAGTTCAGGAAGGCGCTTTACTGAGAGTTTGTGAATGACGACTCGGATCTCAACCTTCTGTCCCAAGCGCTTCAGATTGAGAATGCCTTGAATGGTTTCATCGAATGCGCCCCGGGCCTGGACAATGTAGTCATGCAGTGTCGGATCATCTGAATAGACAGGGATTCCGATCATCGCGTCAGGCAATTCAATCTGCGCATACTGTTCAGCGAACACAGGGTCTTTGAAACTACGTCCATTCGAGAGAATGTGGATGGCGGTTCTTGGCAGATAACTTTTTGTCAGCCTGATGATCTTAAGGAAGCGCTCCCGGTTGGTCGTTGGCTCTCCCCCAGTAAATACCAATTCGTGGGTGTCTTTTGGAATCAGCGGAATCAGGTTTTCGATCTCGTCGAGTATCCATGAGTCATCAGCGGCTTTCGGCGGCTGGGAACACATGAGGCAGTAATGATTACACTGCTCTGTGACCAGGATACTGTTGTGCGGCGACGATGCTCGAAACAACACTCGGATGCTCTGACGATCCGCTGAAAGCCGGACAACATCGCCATCACCGATATAGCTATAGTCATCCGGCAGAATTGAAAAATCAGAGTCCAAAGGGAGCGCATCAACCAGATACCGATGTTTCTCAACCAGCAGATAGTGCGCGAATCCTTGGGGGATCTGATTATCGGAAACCAGGTAGGCCATTTCTCGTCGCAAAACTTCAGGCAGATTCCGACTGGTTGATACTTTGGCCAATGTGATGGTCTTATCAACATCAACCGCATGTATTCGGATAATCTTTCCGCCGAGTTTCAGCATCGGTTGGCCCACCCCATAAAAATCCGTTTCGTTTGCTCATCGCTTCCCATCAGTTCTATGAGGTGCTTGAAGATCGACATATTCCGCTTGCAGAAAGCGGACTCAGGCTTTCTTGCCATCACATCCTTATGTATTGCGTGATGGTAGACAGGTTCAGCGCCACAGTAAGGTTCGAATGCACAGTCAGAACACATGGGGGCACTTAAAGTGAAGGAGTTTTCCAGTGCATCCAGAAGCTGATCCGAGAGGATGATCTCCTCATATGAATGCTCAAGAATGCTCCCCAACCGGAACGTATGATCACCCATTTCGGCAAGCATACGGCTTTCATCTGAGGCGTAGACCGATCCGTCGTAGTTGAACACAATGGCTGCGATACCAGCACCGGCGGGGTTCATTAAATCAACAAACCCGGGGTCCCCTGATGTCAGCATTTTTGTCAGCACAATCGCGGAATACTGCTCAACAAATCGTATGCCCGACTTGTTTAGCTCAATGATGTACTCAAGACCTTCCTTGTAAAATTCCAGCCAGCGCTCCGTGTCATACGACATGAATTTCTTGGTCTTGATAGCAAAGCCGTAAGGGGAAAGCGTGCGCAGGAAGATGCCATCAAAGCCCAGGCGCAAGTATTCATCAATGATCTCACGTGCTCGTGGCAGGCTCTTATCTGTGGTTGTCATCAGGGCTGACACTTGGTCATAGCCGAGGGCCGCACGGGCTTTCTTCAAGCCTTCCTCGAAACGCTGGTGACTATCTCGACCTGGCCGTGGGCGATTTGCATTATGCAGATCCATTGGCCCATCGAGAGAAGATGAAAGCACAATGTTGTGTTGCTTACAGAAATCGAGCATGTCATCCGTCAGTAACGATAGCGTAGTCGCAATGACGAACCGCAGGTCACGTCCTTCCTTGAGGTTACGTTTTTTTGCCTCAAGAACGACGTACTTCACCATCTCGAAGTTCAGCAGCGGTTCGCCCCCCTGAAATTCAATTTTGATGGCCGGATTCGGAGATCTGAAAACGAAATCTAACGACTTGTCTGCCATCTCCGTGGTCATGTCGAATTCGCCTTTGTTCTCCGACTGTCTCGATACTTGACAATATGGGCAGCTATGGTCGCAGCGAAGGGTCACCACAAAGATATGCAGACTGGTGAACTGGGCCAGCCTGGACAACCGCGTGCGAATTTTGAGTGCCAGAAGTTGAAGTGGCGCCTGCTCGTTGGTAAAGCGAATGAACTGTTTGGACCGTAGCGTAGCGATCAGTTCTGATGAGAGCGCAAGCGTCTTGCTTATGATCGGCTCAAGCATCGACGCCGGTATGACGTGAAATTCGCCAGCCATGTTGGTGATGACGTACTCGTCGTCATTCAGGCGGTCAAACTTGAAGGGCAGCAATTCGTAGGTGTTTTGCTGCGCGTAGAACTCCAGCTTCTGGAATTTACTCACTAGTCAGCCCGGTTTTTGAAAAAGCCAGCCCAAGGATCAGGTTCTTGATCGGCTGCGTCTCAGCGTTCAGCCGGTGGCGCAACTGGTAGTCAAGTACGTCCTTCTTGAACTCTTGAACGGCAGTCAGAAAGGAAGTCTCGTCAACACCAATGTTCGAGGATAAGGCACAGAAAAATTGCCCCCCTGTTGAGGTGATATCAACCGTCAGCGAATTGATTGAGCGATAAGCGGCTTTTTGCAGAACCTGCGCGTCATAAAGCCGCTCGTCAAAGATCAGCGTATCCGAGAGTGCCATTAGGAGCCCGAGGTATGGGAGGCATGAGAAACGTGAGAGGCGTGAGAGCTGTGAGAACTGTGGTAAGCCATCATCTGACCTTGGTCCCCGCGTTTGAGAACAAAGGCGAATTGATCATTGCCACTGCGTACCGAAAGGTTTTCACCTTGGGCATCGGCCTGGAGCGTGTTCGTGGCGTCGGTACTGGGCTCGACACCCTCGTGGGTAGCTATCGCTGAAGCTTGTTCCGTGACCATGGCTGCGGCCAGAGTAGCCAGAGGTACCAGAAAAGAACGCTTTTTCATGATGAGATGTCCCTATCACTGTTGGGGTTATTTTTAAGTTTCGGCGCGCGCCTCTGTGATGTCAATATGCAATCGATTTTTGGCGCCTTTTCCCGATGGCGGGCATTCTCGAAGACTAGCAGCGTATGGCTTCTCCCGCTGGATTTATGCCTTAAGCACCTCCTTGAGTTCTTCAGCGAACTTCCCGACAGGTAATGCAGAGCCATAAATTCCAGGCGACATTGGGGACACGCGACATTGGGCGAGGAATTGGAAACAAGGAATTGGGACAGACCACTTATTTTCGGGGGAGGTTTACCATTCCGTATGCGGCTCTGAATGGTTTACTTGCCATCCGACAATGTGCTGACATCTCAAAAATCCCGGATTCGATTCCACCGAACGCCATAACTAGCTGATTTATTTATAGTTACTAGTTGGGGTACGCCGAATTTTCCACCGAAATCCAGACGCCCGGAAAACCTGGCCTCCCCGAAACATACCGTTTGTCTGGTGCCGCACCGTACAGAACAACGACTTAGGCTCACCTTACGGTGGGCCTTTTTCGTTTCTGGGGTTTCATACCCGATTGGGTCACAGCTTCTCAGTTGATTGGAGCTGGAGGCAGCCTTTTTGACTGACACCTCGCTGCACTGCCGGTTGGGCTCCCGTGCTGGTTTTACGCCGAAAGGACTCCACATATAGCGCAATGAAGCCGAAACTCGCTTCAGACCACGCACACTGGCGGAGTACTTGGCCTTCCTGGGCTACAAAGAACGCGCCGAGCCGAAAGCGACTTGTATAAAACTCGAGCTCGGGATCGTTCCGAGCTCCGGCAAGAGTGCTTGTCGAATCAGCGACACAGTTGGTCCCGCAAGACGTCCACCACACGTTCCTGCTGCTCGTCCGACATGCCTACCCACAGCGGCAGTCGCAGCAAGCGTTCCGAGAGGCTTACCGTGTTGTCCATGGCGCCATGGACACGGCCGTAACGCTGGCCAGCCGGCGAGGAGTGCAGGGGCACGTAATGGAAGACCGAATTGATTCCCTCTCGCTTGAGGCCATCGAGCACCGGTTGTCGCGCCACGTCTGCGGGCAGCAGCACGTAGTACATGTGTGCGTTGTGCTGACAGTCGGCCGGCACGATAGGGCGGCGCAGTGCCCCGCTGGTTTCCAGCGGCGCCAGCAAGTCGTGATACCGCTGCCAGATGGCAAGCCGCGACTGCGTGATGTGTTCGGCCTCTTCCAGCTGCGCCCAGAGAAACGCGGCAGTCACGTCCCCTGGAAGGAATGACGACCCGACTTCCTGCCAAGTGTATTTGTCGACCTCGCCGCGGAAGAAACGACTGCGGTCAGTGCCTTTTTCGCGGATGATTTCTGCGCGCAACACATACGCAGGATCATTGACGAGCAATGCGCCGCCCTCGCCCGAAATGACGTTCTTGGTCTCATGGAAGCTGAAGGCGCCGAAGTCCCCGATACTGCCCAGAGGCCGGCCCTTGTAAGCGGCCATGACCCCCTGCGCCGCATCCTCGACCACCTTCAGGTTGTGACGCTGGGCGATCTCCATGATCGTATCCATCTCGCAACTCACGCCCGCATAATGAACCGGCACGATTGCCTTGGTGCGCGGCGTGATGGCCGCCTCGATCAGCGTCTCATCCAGGTTCAGGGTATCCGGACGGATATCGACGAACACGGGAACGCCGCCGCGCAAAACGAAGGCATTGGCCGTGGAAACGAACGTGAACGAGGGCATGATGACCTCGTCGCCCGGCTCGATGTCCAACAACAACGCGGACATTTCCAGCGCCGCCGTGCACGAGTGGGTCAGCAAGGCCTTGCTCGAACCGGTACGTTCGGTCAACCACTCATGGCACCGCTTGGTAAACGGGCCATCGCCGGCGAGGATATTGCCGAACTTGGCTTCAGCGATGTAATAAAGTTCTTTCCCCGTCATGTAGGGGCGATTGAACTGGATCTTTTTGTCTTCCACCATTTGGGCCTTCGCACGCAGATTTTAGTCGGGTCGAACTAGACATCACGTCGTTATGCAAAGTGGGGGGCATCCACTCTATTTCCGGACGACAAGCAGCCTGGAAGCACCAACCGGAAAACTAACTCCCACCTTGATGAGCAAACACTCCAGCCACATCACAAAACCAAACAGCACATTGAGCGCCTTGGGTACCGCTAATTCGGCGGTCTCGCTCGTATCGCCCCGCTGTTGCTTCTTGGCACCGCGTGAAATCATCATTGCCGGCAGCAGTAACGAGACGAACGATGTGCTGCGCACGACGGAAAACCCCGCCGCCTCTACCTTGCGATGCAGGTCGGCGGCATCGTAGCGCCGCACGTGGCAGGAATATTCATCTACCTGGCTCCACAGCCACTGATGCTGGGGCACGGTCAAGAGCATGATTCCCCCGGGCTTCAGGGCACGGTACATCTGCTGGAGCACCACGGTATCCGCCTCGATGTGCTCGATGACATCGAACGCGCCAATCGCTTCGAACTCGTCGATGTAAGGGATATCGCGCGCATCCATCTGCACGAACTCCGCACCGGGCAAGCGAGAGGAGGCAAACTTCAGCCCGGTCGAGAACATCTCGCTGCCAAGCAACCTGGCCTTCGGAAACGCCACGGCGACCCGACTCAGAATGAAGCCGGTACCGCACCCGATTTCCAGAAATGAACGCATGCGCGGCGCATATTTCGTCAGCGCCCATGTAATCAACCTGCCACGCGCCCGGAACCAGAAATGGTCGCTTTCAAGATGCGCGTAGGTCCCGTAGAAGTCGGCCTTGAAGCCCTCCTGCTTGTCCTCGAGTTCTGGCGCAAACGCGGCAAAACCGTTCTTTCGAGCCACCTGATGTCCACACTGGACGCATGTCCATTGCTCCGAGGCGTACGGCGTCTCGCATTCAGAACAGATCTTCACGCCTGGTTCCCATCCGGTTGGTTATGACGAAAGACGAATAGCTTGAAGAGGACGAACAAGAAACCTCCTACAACGAAAATGGCAGCGGCCTGGACCCACTGATGAGGATATCCCAGCTTGTCGACGAACACCGTCAGCAAGGCCAGGTTGAGCACATAGCCGGCTGCGTGCGCCAGGCCGAAGCGCCATGCCGTCCCCACGACGTTGCCGCGATGCTCGAACGCCCAGTTGCGGTTGCCCAGGAAGCTGATGCAGATGCCAAGCACGTACAGGAAGCTCATGGCCAGCTTGAAGGGGATGCCCAGCCACGTCAATGCCAGGTAGGCCGCATAACCGATGGCATTGCAGGCGACGCCGACGACTGCGTAACGCAGAATGGGCCTGATCATGGGCCGCCAGCGCTGCATGAGAATCACTCATCTCCCCAGACGGCAATCCCGAAACCCGTCTTGCCATAGCCGTTGCCGTTATAAAGCATGTAGCGTCGACCGGCATGATCGAAGACGAACGGGTAACAGATCATCTCCGAATCCCAACCCGATTCCGATACGTCGATTCCCACCTGCTCATCGTGTCGCGTCCATTGCACGCCATCGGACGAGGTCGCGTAGCGGATCCGGTAGGTGGGGCAGTCCTGCGTGGCCCGGGAGCAGAACCACATCCGATACATGTCCGCATCCTTGAGCACGCGCGGCACACCCAGGGCGTACTCGTGTTCGTCACGGAACTCGATGGCAACCGTACCGTCGCGCTCCCACTCGATCCCGTCGGCGGACTCGGCATACTCGAGATGATAGAAGTGCTTCGCTTCCGAAGGACCTTGCTCCCATCGCACACAGGAGGTGAACCAGGCCCTGAATCGTCCGGCCTCGAACTGCACCTCGGGGGTGGCGACGAAGTGAGGAAGATCACGGGTGCGGTCGATGACGGGGCCGCGGAACAGCCTCTCGAAGCGCTGGGTGGCCTCGTTCCATTCGGCCAGGCCGATGGAGTTGCGGATCTTCACCGTTACGCCCAGGTTGATCCCGGTGTAGTACAGCAGCTTGCGGCCACCGACGTTGACGATCGAATTGGGCAGGGCGCCACTGTCGTCGAAACATCCGAGGTCGCCCGGTTCGAGAACCGGATCCGAATGGACGCGCAAGACCTTGGTCGGGTCCTGCATGTCGATCTCGAGGAAGCCGCCGTGTCCGCGATTATGCTTGTCACGCGATGAGAAATAGATGCGATACAGGTCGCCGTCCACTTGCTCAGCAATGGGAATCATCGCGTGAGAATGCAACCAATCGCTCTGCCCTTCTGCGCAGAATATCTTACCTAGTTTTTTCCACATGGGATGTCTTCACGCCAATGATGAGGGTCTTCAGATGTTCCTGACGCGGGTACTCGGCACGCGCGACCGTTCGGTGGCTTGTCCAACGTACACGCCTTCGGCAGCGGCATCTCCAAGAATCAGGGCGCCGGCGCCGATGATGCATTTCTCGCCGATGGTGACGTGATCGCGAAGGGTTGCGTTGACGCCGAGAAAACAGCTTTCCCCGATCGTCACACGGCCAGATACGACGATGTGCGAGGCCAGGAAACAGTGGTCCTCAATACGCGAATGATGTCCGACGTGATTGCCGCTCCACAGGGTAACGTTGTTGCCGATGCGCACGAAGGGCTGAACGGTATTGTCTTCCAGGATGAAGCAGTTCTCGCCGATGTCCTGTGTCAGCACCGAGGCTCGCGAACTGATGTAGCTGACCATTTCGTAGCCCAGCGCCTTGACTGCCAGATATTTTTCCTTGCGGATCTGGTTGAGCTTGGAATAGCCGAGCGCGACGAAAAAGACATACCGGTCTGGCGGGTAGATCTGGGTGACTTCATCGAATGCCACCACCGGAAATCCCATGAAGCTCTTGTCGGCCGGCATGTAGGCGGGATCGACGGCAAACGCCTCGACCTGATAGTCGGAGTCGTTGGAAAAATAATAGAGTGCGAGCTCGGCGGCGTCGGTGAGACCAAAAATAATGAGTTTTTTCATTCGATGCTCCGCGTCTCAGCCTGACGGTAGACGTTCCGGACGATAGTGTAGGGTCTCTGTTTGACTTCGGAATAGATCTTGGCGAGATATATCCCGACCACGCCGACGAATGCGATGATCAGGCCGCCGAGCAGCCAGATCGAAGCCATCAGCGACGTATAGCCGCTGGGTGGGTTCGCCAGGAGCAGCCAATTGACGACGAGAAAGCTCGTGTAGGCGGCCGACAGCAGGAAAATCGCGCAGCCCACCACGAAGATTCCCACCAGCGGTGCACTGCTGAAGGCAGTAATCGAATTGACCAGTTGCGCCACTTTCTTGCCCAGCGTGTAGGTCGTCTCGTCACGACTGCGCTTGTCGATGGTCTGCGCACGCTGATCGAAGCCGGTGATGACCCACAGACCCGCCATGAACAACTCGCGTTCGTCGTGCTGAATCAGCGCGTCCACATAGCGGCGCGACATCAGCCTGGCGACGACGATATTGTCGGGCATATCCAGCCCGCTGAGGAAACGGAAGAGTTTGTAGAACACCTGCCCGGTCCAGCGCTCGAAGTGCCTGCCTTTTCGCTGCTGCTGGACACCGTAGACCACATCGACCTTTTCGCGCTCCATCTGCTCGCTGAACGAGAGCAACCATGCCGGATCTTCCTCCAGGTCGCTATCGAGCAGGAAGACACGTTCACCGCGGGCATGTCGCAAGCCCGTCATCATGGCCTTGTGATGGCCGAAGTTGCGCGAGAGATCGACGACCACCACGTGGTGATCGGCTTCGCTCAACTGGACGGCCAGTTCCAGGCTTGAATCGGGCGAGCCGTCGTTGACCAGTACGATCTCGTAATCGTCTCCGACCAGTTGTTGTGCCGCCTGGCTTGCACGGAGATGAAACTCCTCGATGAACTTGGCCGAGCGGTAAAGCGTGGCGACGATGGACAGCTTCATGCTTTGACATGCCTCATGTAACGGCGCGCGTCCTTGCCGCAATTGAACAGCAGATCCAGGACGGTGACGCCATGGGTGAATTCCCCCCAGAGTTGCGGATACTCGGGGAAGCCGGCGTAATCGAACCATTGCAGCGCAATGCCGGCGTCGTCGAACAGCGGCGCCTCGATGTAGTCCTTTGCCGCCGGCCCCGACAGGTATTGCGTCGCACCGGCCTGCTGACAAAGGTCCACCAGGCGGGCGGTCCGGGTTTTGTCGCCGGCAGACATATAGTCCCAGCAATTGGTAATGCGGGTTTCAATACCGATGTATCGGCAAATCGCTTCCATGAACTTGCGGTTCATCGACGACAGGCCCGTGTGGGTCTCCGCCAGATAGAGCGGCTCGAGCCACTGGGCGACCTCATCGAAGAAAGGCGCGCGCCGATAGTTGCTCTGCAGCGTTTTCCAGTGCTTGACCTGCCAGGCAGGGGCCAGCTCGACATCGCGAATGCGGCGGCTGATGCCTTGCCCGACAGGCACGCTGAGCCACTGGACGCCTTGCGGCGTCTTGATCTGGTTGCGATTGCGCCAGTCGTTCTTGGTGAACTGCATGTCGTCGTAGAGGATGAACTCATCGACCGCAGCGATCATGTCGAAATAGCCCTTCCAGGGTATGTAGTTCGACTGAAGAATGGCGACGGTCTTCATGGCTGCTTGACGCTCGCGTCCCAGGCGCCCGGGAAGTAACACCCTTGGCATTTTGCCTGCGCGACCTGCTGGAGATGGAAGGAAATGCAGAACAACAGCGCCAGCGCCCAGAAACGCAACGCAGCCGGTGAAGGTTTGAACGCAAAATTCAGAACAATCGCGACGAAAACCGGTGCCATCAGCAGGTAGTCATACAGGTACGGATGAATGGCAACGGCCTGCGGCCACAGCAGGCTGGTCATCACGTATTGCGAAAAAAGCAGGAAGTAGAACATGCCGATGCCGGCCAACGGGGAGGTCCCCGTCGGTGCCGCAACGCCGGCAGGTTCACGCCGTTTGATCATGCGCAAACAGGCCAACTGTGCTACCAGGAACAAGATCGGCACGGCAATGGTCGCAAATGGCCGCGGGAACTGCGGAACAAGTACCGACTTCAGGATATTGGTGAAATAAGTGGTGTCGCCATCCAGGCCAGCGCGAAACAGCCAGCCGCTGTTGGACGAGGTGAAACCCAGTGCCTTCGATATCAGTGGGGACGGCAGATAGAAGGCAACGGCCGCAACGAGGGCCACCAATGCCAGGCGACACATCCGTCTGTCGAGACCGTCGCTGCGGCATGCCCAAACCATCAGGGCGAGGCCCAGCAACGCTGCCGAGATCGGAGAAAACACTGCAAACAATACGATCACTGTCATGACCGCTGCGGACCGTTCCGGGTTTTTCCAGATCAAGAACGCAGCCAGCGCCTGAAACGCAAATATCAACGGGAACGTATTGTCGACGTTGAATCTGGCCGAAGAAATCCAGAATCCCGGCATCGACACCATGAATACGACCGATAACAGAATCAGCAGCCCCTGACCGAATGTCAGGCGCTTTTCCACCAGACGGGACAGAAAAAAGAACGTAACGCCTGCCAGCGAAATAATGTTCAGGAAAGCCCCTGTCACTCTCATCGGTAATGCCGACACATACATTTCCACTTTATAAAGGGCGTACATGTAGAACAGATAAGCCGTGGAGTGGTTGGAATACGCGATCTTTTTTGCGTAGTCCTCCATCGAATAGAAGACGAGGAAACCGTGCTGCGAAAAAGCGTGTTGCTCCCAGATGGGGAACGTGAAGTTTCTCAGGCGCTCGGGCGCCATCGCAATCTGGCTTGCCGCTTCCCGGAAGCCCAGTGAGTACACCACGCCGATGGTTATGACGATTGCCAACAAGTATAAACAGGAGAAAAGCTTATTATTTTTTATAAAGATCATCTTTTCTAATATTCGCAATACGCTTGGGATAATTGGTGCCAGTGCGGGAGGCCCAACGCGGCATTTGCTGCCAAACGAGGTAGAATCGGGTAGCGATCGGGGGAATGGCCCGTAGTTATAGAGGATTACGGTCAGGCGGCAGCGCGATCATAATCTAGATGTACGGTCTGGTGAAGCGCTCCTCCTGGAGAATGGCGAATTGATTCATCGTGTTGTGAATCATGGAAAAACGCCGGGACAAGCCACTTGTAATCAGTAGTTCCAGGGTTCGATTCCTGATGCCGGCACCCTACAAAACAAAGCCCTCGTAGAAATACGAGGGCTTTGTTGTTTCTGTCGTCCAGGAAATCAGGTCTCAGTGACCTGCACTCTGCCCACCATCCACGTGCAGAATTTCGCCAGTAACAAACTTGGCGCTGTCCAGATACACGACCGCCTGCGCAATATCGTCTATCTCGCCCATGTGCCCGACCGGGTGCAGATTGCCCAGTGCTTCATGGGTTTCTGCGCCGTGCATCGGGGTCTTGATGATGCCCGGGCTGACCGCGTTCACCCGAATCCCGCGCTTGGCGTATTCGATGGCCAGGGATTTGGTTGCCGCGTTGAGGCCGCCCTTGGTCAGCGAAGCCAAGACCGATGGCACGCCGTCGATGGCGTGGTCCACCAGGCTGGTGGTGATGTTGACGACGTGGCCGCTGCCTTGCTTTTCCATCTCGGCGATGGCGAGTTGGGTGATATAGAAGAAGCCATTGACGTTCACCGACAACACATTGGCGTAGTCTTCTGCGGTGTACGCGGTGAACGGCTTGGCGATGAAGATCCCGGCGTTGTTGACCAGGGTATCGATGCGACCGAAACGGGAAATCGCTTCACGGATGACGTGCCGGGCGGTTTCCGGTTCGCCGATGTCACCGGCCACGGTGAGAATGTCCGGATCGGTGGATGGCTTGATCGAGCGCGAAGTGGCGACGATCCGGTAACCGAGTTCACGAAAGGCTTTGACCATACCGTCGCCGAGACCTTGGGATGCGCCGGTGATTACGATGACTTTTTTCGAAATGCTCATGATGAAGACCTCTGACAATTAAAAGTGGGGGTAAAAATCTGTAATCAGGCTTCAGCCGATGCCTTGGCCATTTCTCTCAACATCTGTTCGTAGTACTCGACCGATTGCGAGCCGGATACCAAGTGACGACCGTTCAGCACCATGGCCGGCACCGAGTTGATGCCGCGCTGCTGGTAGTACGCTTCAAGCTCCCGCACCTCAGCGGCGAACGCACCGGACGCCAGCACCTCTTGTGCAGTGGCCCCGTCCAGCCCCGCTTCAGTCGCCAGACTCACCAGTGCCTGGTGATCGCTCGGGTTCTGGCCTTCGCTGAAATAGCCCCGCAGCAGCACCTTCTTCAGCTCGACTTGCCGCCCTTCCTGCAACGCCCACAGCAACAAACGGTGTGCATCAAAGGTGTTGTAGAAGTGCGTGCGCTTCTCCAGATCGAACTTGAAGCCGATGGCCTCACCGCGAGCGATCTGCATGGCCTTGCCGGCGGCGACGTCTTCAGCAGTGCGCCCGTATTTGCGCATCAAGTGCTCGACCGCTGGCTCACCTTCGGCCGGCATGGTCGGGTTCAGCTCGAACGGCTTGTAGGTCAGCTCGACCGAGACTTCCCCGGCCACGTTCTCGATCGCCTGCTCCAGCGCCGTCGCCCCCAGCGCGCACCAGGGGCACACCACATCGGAGATGAAATCGAGGGTGACGGAGGACCTCATGACTGCTCCTCCGCCTCGGCCAGTTGCTTGCGGTACTGGGTGGTGGTGATACCGGCGTAACCCCAGTTATCGGTGTCGACTTCCTCGATCACGATGTGGGTCAGGTCAGGGCGCTTGTTGAGGACACGTTCCAGTGTTTCAGTGATTTCGGCGATCACCTGAGCTTTCTGCTCAGTGGTAACGCCATCGCGAGTGATGCGTACGGTTACGAAAGGCATGAGGGCAACTCCAGTGACCTTCCCGTCGGGATGATGGGAGAGGCGTTGGAGGTGAATGTATGGGGTTGGCGGGAAGGGATAAAGGTGGGGACGGGAACTTCATTCGTTACTCAGTGTAATGAATGAATAAGCCCCGTTGACCAGGATCGCAGGTTGCGAATCGCCCTGCCCCACGCTAGGCTGCCCACATCGCTGCAAAATCAGCGACCGGGTTTGGCGACCCGACCCAAACAATAGGCGCACAGGCGCCACCATAACGATTGCTGGCGTTTTTTTTCGCTCGTATTTTTCCGTTATGGCGGCTGTGCGCGGGAGACCTTCGGGTCTGCCGGGTTCCTATTGTCCCGGTTCGCCAACCTGCGCACAGCTGCCACCCATAATCGTTTGGCGACGGTTCGTGGCAGTTCCTCAACGATAGGAGCTAGACCATGTATAAAATTGATTCGTCCAAAATCTGTATTTTCACGTTCTTTGTAACCACGCTGGCCCTTCTTCGAAGGCATGCAAATACTCAACTCCTCCCAACCAGCGGAGGTGTTCAATGACCAATCCCCAAGATCTGAAAACCATCGGCCTCACCCACTTCTCCTTCCACGCCAACGAACCGCTGTTTCGCGTCAATGCAGGCGTTCCGGTTATCCAGGCTCTCTACCATGCTTCCGATCTACTCCACGTTGCCAAGCTGCTCGCAACAGACGCGGCCATGGTTCGAGATACTGATCGGCACGCTTGGGCGTCGCATTTTTTGCAGGATATGAGTAAGGCGATCATCGATGATGTTGTGAAAGTGCTTGATGCTCCATGCAACAACCGAGTCAGCAATGTCGCGCCATGATCTGAGCTGCAAGTTTAAAAAAGCCCCGAATCAGCGGTAATGCTGTTCACTTACGGCCGACACTGAACCCGTGGCGAGGGAGCTTGCTCCCGCTTGAGTGCGTAGCACTCACAAAAAATGGCATTGTTGTCACATTTCTGGGGCCGCTACGCAGCCCAGCGGGAGCAAGCTCCCTCGCCACAAAAGTAGGTGTGCCTGAAGCACCGCGCTTAAGTGAACAGCGTTATGAATCAGCGGAGCCTTTTTGTTTTTCGATCAAGCTTCAGGGACTCCAAACGCAAAGCGAAAAAAGTCTAAACGCTGGCAGTCCACACATAACAAGTGGGTTGCCATACGGATTGACGTAAGCGCCACTGCTGTCAGAGAATCGAACCAAGAGCGCGAAACCGACTGCCATCAGGTGGCGATAGCCGGCGTTAGGAACTCCGTTGATGACCTGAAAATCAGCGCCCGGGTGAGACCTCTTTTAAAAAGCAGCCTTATTGGTTGCTTTTTTTTATGCCCACAAAAAAGCCCCGAACCAGTCGGGGCTTTTTCTTTCTCAGCCTCTGATCAGGCCTCGATATCGCAACCACTCATCAAAAAATGTTGATCGGGTAATCCACAAACACACGCACTTCGTTGCCGCTCACGTTGTACTCGCTGGACTTCTGCGACACGCGCAGGACCGAGCTGCGCAGTTTCACGCTGAGGTCTTTGGCCGGGCCGCTTTGGACGACGTATTTGATCTGGTTGAAGATCTCGCGCTCGGTGCCGCCTTCGCTGGTGGAGGTGGTGATGTTGTCACCGCGTACGTAGGCGAAGTTGTAGCTCAGGCCCGGTACACCGAAGGTGCTGAAGTCCAGGCCGTAGCCCAGCTGCCAGCTGCGCTCGTCTTCGGCGTTGAAGTCGGACCAGTAGGAGTTTGCCAGGTAGATGGTGTTGCCACCGTCGCCGACGCGACCCTGGTCTTTCTGGTAGCCGCCATAGGCGTAGCCCAGGTTGCTGTCACCGGTGCTGCGCTGGTGCGCGAGGGTGAACGAGTGCGGGCCGGTGATGAAGGTGGCCGCCAGGCTCCAGATTTTGTTGTCGTCGCCGGTGATACCATTTTCGCGGACGTAGGAATCGTCCAGCTTGGTGCGGTAACCGTTGAAGTCCAGGGTCAGGGACTGATCCTTGTCGATCGGGAACACGTAGTTGGCGTTCACGTATTGTTTCTTCAGCACGTCTTCGACGTCGGAAGCGTACAGCGCGGCCTTGAATTGTTCGGTGAACTGGTAGCTACCGCCCAATACGTTGATCGACTTCAAGCCACCGCTGTCACGGCCTTCAGCGCTTTTCCGCGATTCGGCGGTGAAGCGACCGGCGTCCAGTTGCAGGCCTTTGATCTCTTTGGAAGTGATCAGGGTGCCGGTGTAGCTTTCCGGCAGCAGGCGCGAATTGTCGTAGTTCAGCACCGGCAGGGCCGGCATCTGGTCGCCGTAGGTCAGGGTGGTGCTGGACAGGCGGAACTTGATCGCTGCGCCGCCCTTGGACAGGTCGTCAGCCGGCTGGCCGCTGTCGCCCTTTTTGAAGAAATCGATGCCTTGCGCGCCGCTACGGTCTTCGCTGCGCTCCAGGTTCAATGCGTACAGGCCAAAAGCGTCGACGCCCACACCCACGGTGCCTTGGGTGAAGCCGGACGAGAACGTACCGATGGCTGCCTGGCCCCACTCGGATTTATCCGGGTTGCCGTCTTTGAAGTCACGATTGATGTAGGCGTTGCGCAGCAGCACTTTGAGGCTGCTGTCTTCAACGAAACCCTTGGATTCGGCCTGGTCGTTCGCCATGGCCTGTGTAGCGCTCAACATCCCCAGAGCGATCAGGCTGATTCGCTTGTTCAACATTTTGTTTTTTCCTTGATACGGTTGATACGCGCTGTGTCGAACGGCCGAAACGGCGCTATTGCGCTCTTATTTCGAGGCGAAAACAAAAAGGCCCGCACACGATTTCTCGCGGCGGGCCTTTTATTGTTTTTGAGTCGTGGCGGTCGGCCACAGGCGTTGGGCCGAATCGTAGCTGCGCCCTTAACGACGTGTCAATTTCATGAATCTTCTAGAAATAGGCGGAAAACGTCTAAGAAACTGCTTTACGCGGCAGGAATATTCAATCGACGCAGCCTTCGAGACCACAGGCGGCTACGGATTGGGATGAGTGCTGCTCCGGCAGCGACTGACCCAGCCACTGCGCAAATGCCTGGGGTTTGCCCAGCCATGGCCCGATATCGATCAGGGTGAATTGGCCATTGTGTTCAAGCACCAGGGTCGGAAAGCCCTGCCCGCCCACCTTGGCCAGCAAAGCCCGGCTGTCCTTGATATGGCCTTCGGTGTCGGCTGCCTTGAAGGCTCTTTCGAAGGCTTGAGGGTCCAACCCCATACCGTGGGCCAGTTCAAACAGCACCGACTCGTCGGCGATGCGGCGCCCTTCCACGTAGTGAGCACTTTGCAAACGCCCCAGCAACTCCAGCCCGCGACCCGCCATTTGCTCGGCAGCCAGCACTGCAGCGATGGGTGGAGCCGAGTCGAACACGGCGCTGTGATCTCGCAGCAAACCTTCGAAATAAGCTTCACCGAACGGCTGCCCGCTGTATTCGGCAATGCGCCGGTCATGGGGCATGACGTAACTGCGCAGTTGTGGCGAAACCTTTTGCCGATTGGCCCCCGTCATCATGCCGCCGCCGTGGGCAAGCACGGGCAGCACAGCCTGGGCGGCTTGCACCAGCGGTTTGGCGCCGTAGCACCAACCGCACAACGGGTCATAGATGTAATGCAGGATCATGGGAAAACTCCGACAGAAATTCAGGAAAATTCGATGTCGGCAGATTAGCGCCACCGCAGACCCGGAAAAACGCCGGATCAGCTTTCAGTCTGTTGCTTGAATCGGTCGAATGACTGCGTAAACCCTTTGCATCAACCAAGAAACAATTCGAAACAATCAAATGAGATAAGCTCTCAATAACGACTAACAGCAGCAAATGACAAGCATTACTATTCGCGCCCTCCACATGCTTCAACCTAAAAATCCTACGGATGCGCTCTTCAATGCCTGCCCCTTTCCGCCTTGCGCCCTACAGCCTTGGGCTCTCTGCCTTGTTGTCTGCCGGTTTTTCCTATGCTGCACCGACCACCTTGCCTGCCACATCGATCAGCGCCGAAGCTGAAGCCGACGACCCACGGGTAACCCAGACCAACACGGCGACCCGGACTGCTACCCCGGTGCGCTACGTGCCACAAGCCATCGACTCGATCAAAACCTCGAACGTGATGGATTACGGCACCAACGATCTGGGCACGGCGCTCAGTGGCATCCCCAACGTCAGCAGCGGCGCCGACACACGCTTCGACAGCCTGCGCATCCGCGGTTTCGACGCCAGCAACGATTTCTATCTCGATGGCATCCGCGACGACAGTCAGTACGTGCGCGACTTGCACAACATCGAACGCATCGACGTCCTGAAAGGCCCTGCCGCCGTGTTGTATGGCCGTGGCAGCCAGGGCGGCATCGTCAACCGGGTGAGCAAACTGCCCGAGTTCGGTCGCCGCTCGACCCTTGAAGCCCAGGGCGGTAGCGAGGACTTGCGCAGCCTGTATGCCGACCTCAGTGCCGATCCTTCCGAGAACATCAGCCTGCGCCTGAACATGGGCAACATGGACGAGAACAGCTTCCGCGATGGCGTGAGTGGCAATCGCCAGCTGTTCGCGCCCTCGATGAGCTGGCAGCTGACACCCGACCTGAACTGGTTGGTGCAGTACGAATACAGCCGCTACAACCGCACGCCGGATCGGGGCATTCCCGGTGTAGACGGTCGCCCGGCCGACGTAGGACGCGATACCACCTACGGCAGTGAAAACGATTTCATCGACGACAAGGCGCAATCCCTGCGTTCGAAACTCACCTATGAACTGAGCGACAACTGGCAGCTACGCCAGACCCTGGGTGTGTTCAAGCTCGACAGCGATTTCGACAATACTTACTTGAGCGGCTATGTCCCGGCCACCAACAAGGTCACGCGCCAGCACTGGCAGCAGGACCTGAATACCCGCAACGTCTACAACAACGTCGAGCTGGAAGGTGGTTTCGATACCTTCGGCCTGGAGCACCGCTTGCTCACCGGCATCGAGATCGGCAGCCAGCGCCGCGACCCGCTGCTCTACACCGCCGCCACTTCCGGGCCGGGCAGCTCCCCGGTGCCGGCGCTGGACCTGTACGCCCCGGACCGCAATTTGCGTCATACCGGGCGCATGGTGGTGTCGAGCAACACCCATACCGAGGTCGAGAGCCGCGCGGTGTATGTACAGGATCAACTGCGCCTGAACGATCAATGGCAGTTGCTCGCCGGCCTGCGTTACGACACGTTCGATATCGAGTCGACCAACAAGGTGCGCAACATTTCCGAAGACCGTGACAGCCATAGCACCAGCCCTCGCGTTGGCGTGGTCTGGACGCCACTGCAAAATCACTCCTTCTACGCGTCCTGGAGCAAGACGTTCTCGCCGGTCGGTGGTGGCTTGATCGGTATCACTCCGGGCGCGGCGGGCAACAGCAATGACCTGAGTCCCGAGCTGACCAGGCAGAAGGAAATCGGGGTAAAGAGTGACTGGCTCGATGACCGCCTGAGCACCACGCTGGCCATCTACGAGCTGGAACTCTACAACCGCCGCACCAGCGATCCGAACAACCCGACCATTACCCTGCTCTCCGGGCTACAACGTTCACGCGGCATCGAGCTGACCGCTGCCGGCAGGATTACCGGCAACTGGTACGTACGCGGTGGCGTGGGCCTGCAGGACGCAACCATCGAAAAGGACAACAACGGCCTGGAAGGCAAGCGCATCAACAACGTGGCCAAGCATAACGGCAGCCTGTTCCTGACCTGGAAACCGGAAATGGGCTGGTACGCCGAAACCGGTTTGACCCTGGTTGGCGACCGCTATGCCGACAACCTCAACACCGTCGTGTTGCCGGGTTATGGCCGTTGGGACGCCTTGGCGGGCTTCCGTCAGAAAGATTGGGATTTGCGCGCGGCGCTGAACAACATCAGCGACAAGACGTATTACTCGTCGGCGACCAGTGCATTCCAGATCCAGCCGGGGGCACCGCGTAGCCTGGTGGTGACGTGCACCTACAGCTTCTGAGTACGACGTCACTACACTGTGGGAGCGAGCCTGCTCGCGATAGCGGTGGGTCAGTCGATATAAATACGGACTGATCGGGCGCCATCGCGAGCAGGCTCGCTCCCACAGGGGATCGTGGTGATTACATGAATCTGAGCACAAAAAAAAGCGCTGCCATCCCGGCAGCGCTTTTTCTTGATCAATCCGTTGTTGTTCTTCTTATCCTTCCATTACATCCCACAACGCATCCAGTTCCGCCTCGCTGAATAAACCAGCAGGGTAACGCTCGATCATTGTCCGGCGCGGATCAGTTTCACTGATCTGACGCATTCCATTGGACTTGAACCAGTGCGCCAGAATCTGGAGCGATTCGCTGTTTACGGCCAGGGGATGCAACGCCTTGTCGCTCACTACGTTCACTTCGGCGTTCATTTCAGCGCTCTCTCCCGGTTTGTGAGCGGCTAACTTATCCAAGGTTTATGACAGAACATCGAAGTCCTCCCCCTCCCCGAGTTACAGCAGCAGAGATACAAGAGCTGTGCCAAGGTGTCTGAAGTGTGGCCTGGCAGATACAAAAAAGCCCGCAACCCTGAAGGGCTGCGGGCTCTGTGCATGGCGGGAGCCGCTTGAGAAATTTCGCAATCAACTCAAGATGTTACAACCTCACTCACTCCTTGTGCGGCGCGGGTTGCTGCTGGGTAAGGCAGTGAATATTGCCGCCCCCCAGTAACAGTTCGCGACCAGGCACCATCACCACTTCATGCTGTGGGAACAGGTTCTGCAGGATTTCCTTTGCCGGGCCATCCTGCGGGTCGTCAAAGCACGGCGCAATGATGCCGCCGTTGACGATCAGGAAGTTCACGTAGGAACCGGCCAGACGCACAGTCGGGTTACGTTCCTGGGTACCGTCCACCGGATCGACTCCGGCACATTCCTCCTCGGTCGCAAACAGCGGGCCCGGGATCGGCATTTTGTGCACCGTGAACGGGCGACCCTTGGCATCGGTGCTGCTTTGCAGCACGTTCATCGCCGCCTGGCAGCGCGGGTAGTTCGGGTCCTGCGGATCATCGGTCCAGGCCAGCAACACTTCACCCGGACGCACGTAGCAGCAGAAGTTATCCACATGGCCGTCGGTTTCGTCGTTGAACAAGCCATCCGGTAGCCAGATGATTTTATCCACAGCCAGGTTCGCACTCAGGACCGCTTCGATTTCTTCGCGGTTCATGTGCGGGTTGCGATTGCGGTTGAGCAGGCATTCTTCGGTGGTGATCAGCGTGCCTTCGCCGTCGACGTGAATCGAACCGCCTTCAAGTACGAAGCCTTCGGTGCGGTAACGCGGGCTGCGCTCGATCTCGAGGATCTTGCCGCCGACCTGCGAGTCACGGTTCCACGGCGAATACAGGCCGCCGTCAAAACCGCCCCAGGCATTGAAGTCCCAGTTCACGCCACGGACTTCGCCACTGTTATTGATGACGAAAGTCGGCCCCGAGTCGCGAACCCAGGCGTCGTCACTGGACATTTCCACTACGCGAATATTCGGCACGTCCAGACGGGCACGGGCGTTTTCGTACTGGCCCGCGGATACCGCCACGGTGACCGGTTCGAAACGGGCGATGGCCTTGGCCACCGCCACGTGTGCGGACTGTGCCGGTTTGCCACCCAGGCGCCAGTTGTCCGGGCGCTCGGGCCAGATCATCCAGGTCTGGGTTTGGGGTGCCCATTCGGCTGGCATGTAGAAGCCGTCGGCGCGAGGGGTGCTGTTCAACGTGGTCATGACTCAGGACTCCAGAGTGGCGTTGATGCCTGACAGAAAAGAAAGCGCATGGGTACACGCCGTGGACTGGTCACTTTATAACCGATAAATATCGGCTTTTAAAGCACAACCAATCCTTAGCTACAAAAATAATCGACAAAAAGCCGATATCAATCGAATTAACACCACCACCTCTGTGGGAGCGAGCTTGCTCGCGATGAGGCCATTCCCGTCACAGATTTTTCGACTGAAAGACCGCTATCGCGAGCAAGCTCGCTCCCACAGGGGGATTGTGTCTACAGCCCTTCCACCAGCACCTTCGACAGCATGTCCACGAAGAAATCCACGCTCTGGCGCGAAGTAACCATCGGCGGCTTGATCTTGAGGATGTTCAGGTAATCGCCGGTCGGCTGCATGAAGATCCCCAGCTCGCGCAAACGATCACACAGTGCGGTGGTTTCTTCAGTGGCCGGCTCCAGTGTGTCGCGGTTGCGGATCAACTCGACGCCCAGGTAGAACCCGGAACCGTGCACCGCGCCCACTAACGGATGAATATCGATCAACGCTTCGAGGCGCTGTTTGAAGTGGCCGCCAACGACCTGGGCGTTCTCCCAGAGTTTTTCCTCTTCCATCACGTCCAGCACGGCCATGCCGACCTGGCAACTGACCGGGCTGCCACCGGCGGAGGAGAAGAAGTAACCCTCGGCCTCCAGTGCCTCGGCGATTTCCCGGCGGGTGATGACCGCGCCCAGAGGCTGGCCGTTGCCCATGCCTTTGGCCATGGTGATGATGTCCGGCACCACGCCCTGCTCTTGGAAGCCCCAGAAGAAATCGCCCATGCGTCCGTAGCCGACCTGCACTTCGTCGGCGATGCAAACGCCGCCCTGGGCCCGGACCATGCCATAGACTTGCTTCAAATAGCCGGGTGGTAGCGAGATACCGCCGGCATTGCCGTACACCGGTTCGCAGATGAAGCCCGCCAGTTGGCGTTTCTGCTCGGCGATTTTCGCCAGGTTGTGCTCGACGCTGCGCACATAATCCGGCGCACTGTCCGGCCCGCGGAACTCACCGCGATAGGTGTTTGGCGCGGTCACCGGGTGCACCCAGTCCGGGCGGCTGCTCAAGGCCTGGGGGTTGTCGGCGATCGAGGTCGACACCGAGTCCGCGCCCACTGTCCAGCCGTGATAGGCCTCCAGCACGCTGAGCATGTCGCGGCCGCCGCTGTAGGCCCACGCCAGACGAATCGCCAGGTCGTTGGCCTCGCTCCCGCTGTTGACCAGGAACACGCGGTCCATGCCATCAGGGGACAGTTTCAGCAAGCGTTCGGAAAACTCGGCCACGGCCGCGTAGTTGAAACGCGAGTTGGTGTTGAGTAACGACCACTGGCGGCTGGCGACCGCCGCCATGCGCGGATGACCGTGGCCCAATACCGCGACGTTGTTGAGCATGTCGAGGTAGGAGCGCCCCTGCATGTCGATCAAATGATTGCGCCAGCCACGCTCGATGCGCGGCGGGTCGACGTAATAATGCTTTTGCGTACGGGCGAAACTGGCGTCACGCCGGGCCAGCAAAGTCGCGCCGTCGAGTTCTGCTTCGGCATCACAGGCCAGCCCCAGCAGTGCCGCAGGTGATGGGCACAGTGCCTGCCAGGCAGCGGCGCGCGATGGCGTGCAGAACAACGGCGCATCGATCGACGCGCCACGGCTCAACTGCACGATCAACGGCCCGCTGACCGAACCCAGCACCTGGCCTTTGACCAGCGCCGCACCACTGTGCAGCGACGGCGTGACGCCCCAAAGCCGCACGCTCAATTGCGGGCCGTCCAGTTGCAGCACGCCCGCCGACGGGTGGTGCACCACACCGGCAAACGGTGCTTCGACCGTCGTGCCCTGAGGTACACGCAATTCAACGTGCAAGGGGCAAGTGTCCGGTTCAGTGGCGCTGTCCGGGCGGGTGTGGGACAGGCGATACTGTCCATAACGACTGGCCGCCAGGCCATGAGCCGCGGCCGCTTCATCCAGCAGGCGCTGATCGACACCCGCCTGCTCCCAGTTCCCGGCCTCGAAATGCGGGCTGAGCACCCCCAGGTCGATCAAGGCGAACTCACGCCCCACCAGGCTTGGCAACAGCGGTGCAAAGCCTTCACTGCCGATGGTGGGCAGGTTCTGCCCGACGGCAGTGAGGATCGCCGCTTCCATCAATGCCAACGGCACCGACGTGGCCACACGGAAGATTTCCCATTCATGGACCAGGTTATCGCGACTGTAGGCATTGCCCGGATCGATGCTGACCTGCTGTTCGCCACTGAGCACCAGCACCGCCGCACGCGCGACGATTAGCGGCCACAGCGCCAGCAGCTCTTCGTGTTGCAACGGGTTGACCGCGTGGTACGCCTGGATTGCCGGCAAAATGCAGAACGGATCGCCCTCGCCATGATGCAGCAGCGCGGCGCAGGTCACCGACAGATCGGTAATGCGCCAGGTACGCACTAGGTCACCGAAATCGATCACGCCTTGCAGTTGCCAATGGCG
This sequence comes from Pseudomonas laurylsulfatiphila, assembly GCF_002934665.1. Lineage (GTDB taxonomy): Bacteria > Pseudomonadota > Gammaproteobacteria > Pseudomonadales > Pseudomonadaceae > Aquipseudomonas > Aquipseudomonas laurylsulfatiphila. Next base: position 233,186 of record NZ_NIRS01000008.1, read on the forward strand.
TTGCGCATCGCGCTGCCACACCACGTTGTCGTCGGTGATGTCCATATGAATGGCCTGCACCGGCAGTTTGGCTTCCAGCGGCTGCAAATGCCGCTCCGCTTGTGCGCACGCGTCGACGATCAGTTTGCGCTGGGCTTCATCCTTGATCACCGGCAGCAAGTGCGCGATCAGGGCGTGAGCGTGGCGGGCGTCCCATTGCAGGGTTCGCACCAGGCCCGGATGGTCGAAATCCGCCAGGGCCAGGTCCATTTCACCGCACAGACGACCAAAGCCGGACACCACTGTCGGGTTGAAATGGCCAAGGCTCGTCAGCGGCTGACCTTCGATGTAGTCGAGCAGGCGAACGTGCACCGCCTGGCCACCCACGTCCAGAGACAGCAGGTCTGCACCGTTTTTCGCCGCGATAACGCGCGGCACATGGACATCGGGGTGCGCGCCCAAGTGCTTGAGCCCGGCATGCTGTGCCTGAAGCTCAACGACCGAGTAGTCGCCACGGCAGATTTTCAGGACGAAACGTCCCCGCTCGCTGTCGACGCGGTAGTTCAGGTCTTGCTGGCTGCCGAGGGCCTGCAGTTTGCCGCTGAGCCCGTAATGTTCTTCCAGCAGCTCTAACGCTTGCTCCGCAGACACCTGCGGGCTGGGCAAACTGGCGCGATGAATCAACGTGGCGAGCGGCATACAACAACCCCTGAAATTTTATTAGGCGCCTATATCGCCACTGCTTCGGGCGATACGCAACCCCCCGCAAGCCGGTATGAGTGTTCTGGCACTCGCCTCGAATGGCACTTTGCGCAAGAATGGCGGCCATTAAACGCATGCAACTGGAGAGCCTCCATGAACGTAGTGACCACCGACCTGCCCGGTGTTCTGATCCTCGAACCCAAGGTCTTTGGTGACGAGCGTGGTTTCTTCTACGAGAGTTTCAACGCCAGGGCCTTCAAAGAGGCCACCGGGCTGGACACCGAATTCGTTCAAGACAATCACTCCCGTTCGCAGAAGGGTGTGCTGCGCGGCCTGCATTACCAGCTGGAAAATACCCAGGGCAAACTGGTCCGCGTCACAGTCGGTGAAGTGCTGGACGTCGCCGTGGACATCCGTCGCAGCTCGCCGCACTTCGGCAAATGGGTCGCCGTGCGGCTGTCCTCCGCCAATCATCGGCAGCTCTGGGTCCCGGAAGGTTTTGCCCACGGGTTCGTCGTATTGAGCGAATTTGCCGAGTTCCTGTACAAAACCACCGACTACTACACGCCATCGGCCGAACGCAGCATTCGCTGGGACGACCCGGACCTGGCCATCGACTGGCAACTGGAAGGCACGCCGCAACTGTCGGCCAAAGATCAGGCCGGCGTGTTTTTCAAGGACGCCGACGTCTTTGCCTGAAAGGCCGGCGCAAACTCGCCTATCAAGATGCCGCTGACCCAAGGCGGGCAAGCCTAGGCATAATGCGCCTGTACCCACAGGCGCATGCTGCTCATGAAACCGACTCTTCCCCCCAGACCCCGTTGGCGCAGCCTGGCCCTGCTGGCACTGTGCCTGGCGCCGTTGCTGTGGCCGCTGGAGCATCTGGCCGAGCGCTATTACCGCAGCGAACTGGCCAGCCAGAATCGTCAGACCCTCGACCTCTATGTCGCCAACCTGCTGGGCACCCTGCACCGCTATGAAGTGTTGCCGCAAATCCTCGGTGACCTGCCGGCCCTGCGCGCTGTTGTCGGCGCGCCGGACGATGGCGTCACCCAGGGCAATGCCAACCGCCTGCTGAAAAATATCGCCACCCAGACCGGTGCCGAAGTCATGTACCTGATGGACGCCACCGGCAAGACGCTGGCCGCCTCCAACTGGGACAAGCACGACAGTTTCGTGGGGCGCAATTTTTCCTTCCGGCCGTATTTCAGCGAAGCCATGGCCGGGCGGCTCGGGCGCTTCTTTGGTTTGGGTACCACCTCCGCCAAGCGCGGCTACTTCTTCGCCGCCGGCGTGCGCGACGGCGAAAAAATCGTCGGTGTGCTGGTGGTCAAGGTCGACCTTGACCACACCGAAAGCCTCTGGGGCAAAACCCCGGAACAACTGCTGCTGACCGACCACAACGGCGTGGTCATTCTCACCTCGCGACCGGAGTGGCGATTCCGCTCGACCCGTCCGTTGAGCGAGGCCGAAAACAAAGCCATCGCTGCGATCCAGCCCTATCCAACCCGCGAGCCCAAACCGCTGGAGCTCAATCCCAATGCCTGGCTGACCCAGACCCAGCAGATCGCCGAAACCGGCTGGAATGTCAGTATCCTCGCCCCGCGCACCTTGATCGACCGTCCGGTGCGCACGGTGGTGGCCATCGGCGGTGCAACGCTGTTGGTGTTGATGCTGTTGCTTGGCCTCATGATGCAGCGCCGCCGCCATTACCTCGAACGCATTGCTTTCGAAGCCAAGGCCCGCCGCGAACTGGAAGGTCGGGTCGCCGAGCGCACCAGCGATCTCGAAGGCCTGAACCGGCGCCTGAAACAGGAAGTGCTGGAACGCGAGCAGGCCCAGCAGGAGCTGGTACGTGCCCAGGACGATCTGGTGCAGGCTGGCAAACTCTCGGCACTGGGCACCATGTCGGCGAGCATCAGCCATGAACTCAATCAGCCGCTGGCAGCGATTCGCAGCTACGCGGAAAACGCTGAGGTTTTGCTCGACCACCAGCGCACCGACGATGCCCGCGGCAATCTCAAGCTGATCAGCGAACTGACCGGTCGCATGGCCTCGATCATCGCGCACCTGCGCGCCTTTGCCCGGCGCGACCGGCATGCCCCGGAAAGCGTTGCCCTACAACCGGCGCTGGATGATGCCCTGGCCTTGTTGGCCAAGCGCCGACGCAGCATGGACGTCGAGCTGATCCGTGATCTGCCCGCCGCCACCCTGTGGGTCGAGGCCGGGGAAACCCGTCTGCGCCAGGTACTCGGCAATCTGCTGGCCAACGCCCTGGATGCCCTGACGGAAAAAGGCCCGCCACGTAAACTCTGGCTGAGTGCCCAATCCACGGCCGATGGCGTCAACCTGTACATTCGCGACAACGGCCCGGGCTTTTGCATGGAGGCCCTTGGACGCGCCAGCGAGCCGTTCTACACCACCAAGACCCGAACCCAGGGCCTTGGTTTGGGGCTGGCGATTTGTGAAACGCTGATGCGCGCCTTCGGCGGTGAACTGTCGTTCGCCAACCACAAGGAAGGCGGCGCCCTGATTACCCTGAAGCTGCGCGCAGGCGCACCAGGCGTGAGCCTGCAACCGTCCGAGGACCGAAGTGCATGACCATCGACAACCGCGTTCAGGTCGTGTTGATCGACGACGATCCCCACTTGCGCCAGGCCTTGAGCCAGACGCTGGATCTGGCCGGCCTGAAGATCCTGCCGCTGGCCGAAGCCAAGGGCCTGGCCGCGCAACTGGAGCGCGACTGGCCGGGTGTGGTGGTCAGCGACATCCGCATGCCCGGCATGGACGGTCTGGAACTGCTGACCGAACTGCACGCCCAGGACCCTGAACTGCCGGTGCTGCTGATCACCGGCCACGGCGATGTGCCACTGGCGGTGCAGGCCATGCGCGCCGGGGCCTATGACTTTCTCGAGAAGCCGTTCGCCAGCGACGCCCTGCTCGACAGCGTGCGCCGCGCGCTGGCCCTGCGCCGGCTGGTGCTGGACAACCGCAGCCTGCGGTTGGCCTTGAGCGACCGCAACGAGCTGAGCGCCCGCCTGGTTGGCCACTCACCTTCGATGCTGCGCCTGCGCGAGCAGATCGGCGCCCTGGCCGCGACCAGGGCCGACGTGCTGATCCTCGGCGAAACCGGCGCCGGCAAAGAAGTCGTGGCCCGGGCACTGCACGATCTATCGGGCCGTCGCAACGGTCCGTTCGTGGCGATCAATGCCGGTGCCCTGGCCGAATCAGTGGTCGAAAGCGAGCTGTTCGGCCACGAGCCCGGCGCCTTCACCGGCGCGCAGAAACGCCGCATCGGCAAGTTCGAATTCGCCAATGGCGGCACCTTGTTCCTCGATGAAATCGAAAGCATGAGCCTGGATGTGCAGGTCAAATTGCTGCGCTTGCTGCAGGAGCGTGTGGTCGAACGCCTGGGCGGCAATCAACTGATCCCCCTGGATATCCGCATCATCGCCGCGACCAAGGAAGACCTGCGCCAGGCAGCGGATCAAGGGCGCTTCCGTGCCGACTTGTATTACCGCCTGAACGTCGCGCCGCTGCGGATACCACCCCTGCGCGAACGGGGCGAAGATGCGTTGATGCTGTTCCAGCATTTCGCCGATGAAGCCAGTGCCCGCCACGGCTTGCCGCCCCATGAACTGCAACCGGGACAACGCGCCTTGCTGCTGCGCCACACCTGGCCCGGCAACGTGCGCGAATTGCAAAATGCGGCCGAGCGTTTTGCCCTCGGGCTAGAACTGGCCCTCGACAACAGCACGTCGGAAGGCGACGCTGGCAATAGCGTCGAAGTGGTCAGCGGTGGTTTGAGCGAGCAAGTGGAGAACTTCGAAAAAACCCTCATCGCCGCCGAACTGGCGCGCTCGCACAGCTCCGTGCGCAGCGTCGCCGAAGCCCTCGGCATTCCGCGCAAGACCCTGCACGACAAACTGCGCAAGCACGGTTTGAGCTTCTCGGACAGTGGCGCTTCGGCCCACCCCGACGACCTCGACTGAGCTACCGTCCAATCATCCAATTCAAACAAGAGGCCCCTGAATGAGCCGCGACAGTCGACAACTGGAATCAGTCCTCCATCACGACATTCCCCTTACCCGGGACATGGGCCTCACAGTGCTCGACTGGCATGACCAGCAACTGCGCCTGCACTTGCCGCTGGACGCCAACGTCAACCACAAGAGCACCATGTTCGGCGGCAGCCTGTATTGCGGCGCGGTCCTGGCCGGTTGGGGCTGGCTGCATCTGCGCCTCAAGGAAGAAGGCATCACGGACGGGCACATCGTGATTCAGGAAGGGCAGATCAGCTATCCGCTGCCGGTGACGGGCGATGCCCACGCCATTTGCCAGGCGCCGGATCCGGTGATCTGGAAGAAATTTTTGACCACGTTCCAGCGGTACAGCCGAGCGCGGTTGACGTTGCATACGCGGGTCGTCAATGAAGGCCGTGATGAGGATGCGGTGAGGTTTGTCGGGCAGTACGTGTTGCACCGCTAAATCGGGACCACCACAAAACCTGTGGGAGCGAGCTCGCTCCCACAAGGATTTTGCATCAGCGCGCGGGAACGATCTTATGCGCGTGCCAGTTCCAGCAGCTTCTCCCGCCAAGCCGCCTTTGCTGGCAACGCCAGAAAGAACGCATTCAACAGTGACTCCCGCGCCGGATAGCTGAACGGCTCTCCGCTCAACTCCAGCACTTCACCGCCCGCACCTTCCAGCACACCTTGCGCCGCCGCCGTGTCCCACTGCGAAGTCGGTGCCAGGCGCGGATAGCAATCCGCGGCCCCTTCAGCCAGCAGGCAAAACTTCAGCGAACTGCCGATGTTGGCCAATTGCAGCTCGCCAAGACTGGCGCTCAACCCAGCCAGCAAACGCTCTTGCTCCGGGCTCGAATGGCGACGGCTGGCCACCACGGTGAACGACTCGCCGGGCGCTAGCGCATCACGCACCTTGATCGCCACGAGCGTGCCACCTTTATCGCCGCGCCAGGCGCCGAGACCGGCGCCACCGACATAGAAGCGACCGTTGGTCGGCATCGACACCACGCCGAACACCACCCGACCGTTTTCGATCAGGGCGATGTTGACGGTGAACTCTTCGCTGCCGCTGATGAACTCCTTGGTGCCATCCAACGGATCGACCAGCCACCAGCGCTGCCATCCGGCCCGCACGCTTTGCGCAATGTTGGCGTCCTCTTCGGAGAGCACCGGGATGCCCGGATCCAGCGCCGTCAGCCCCGCCAGAATCAGGTGGTGGGCGGCCAGGTCGGCAGCGGTCACCGGCGAATCATCAGCCTTCGCCGTGACGGCCGTGCCTGTACGCCAGAACGGCAGGATCGCATCACCGGCCCGCAGGGCCAGCTCAATGACCGGTGCCATCAACGGATGCGGGAAGTTCATGACTGGAACGCTCCGCGCTGAGTCAACAGGTCTCGGGCCAGGTACAGCGCCGCCAAGGCACGGCCTTCGGTAAATTGCGGGTTTTGCGCCAGCGCCGAGAGTTCACGCAGATTGACCTTGTCCACCCGCATCGGCTCGGGTTCGTCGCCTTCCAGGCGCGCTTCGTAGAGGTCGGTGGCCAGCACCACCTGAATCTTCTGGCTCATGTAACCAGGGGACAGCGACAGCTCGGTCAGGTGCTCCAGCTGTCGCGCGCCGAACCCGGCCTCTTCCTTGAGCTCACGCTCGGCCGCCGCCAACACGTCTTCACCGGGCTCGATCAAACCCTTGGGCAAAGACATTTCGTATTCATCGGTGCCGCCGCAATACTCCTCGACCAGCACCGCATGCTCGGCATCGAGCATCGCCACGATCATGACCGCGCCGTACCCGGCCCCTTTGCCAACCAGGCGCTCATACGTACGCTCCACGCCATTGGAAAAGCGCAGTTTCAGCTCCTCCACGCAGAACAATCGACTGGTGGCGACAATTTCGCGGGCGAGTATGGTGGGTTTCTGGCGCATGCAAAGCTCCTTGGCGTGAACGCGCTACTATAACGCGGCTTTCCCGTTTGTTTACGCCAGAAATCTTTCTACTGCCCGAGACGTTGCCATGCCTTCATTACCCTGGTCCGACATTGATACCGTTCTGCTGGACATGGACGGCACGTTGCTGGACCTGCATTTCGACAACCACTTCTGGATGGAACACCTGCCCCAGCGTTACGCCGAATTGCACGGGGTCAGCCGGGCCATGGCCGAGATGGAATTGCAGCCGTTGTTCGAGCGCAATGCCGGCCAGTTGCAGTGGTACTGCCTGGACTTCTGGAGTGCCGAACTGAAGCTGTCGGTGCGCGACCTGAAACTGGAAACCGCGCACCTGATCGCCCTGCGCCCGGATGCCGACACCTTTCTGGCGGCGATCAAACGGGCCGGCAAGCGCGTGGTGTTGATCACCAATGCCCATCGGGATGCGCTGTCGTTGAAGCTGGAAAAAATCGAACTGGCGCCCTACTTCGAGCGCCTGATCAGTTCCCATGACTACGGTTTCCCCAAGGAAAACCCGCAGTTCTGGGATGCGCTGCAAGCCGATATCGATTTCGAACCGGCACGCAGCCTGTTCATCGACGACACCTTGCCGATCCTGCGCAGTGCGCGGGATTTTGGCGTAGCGCATTTGCTGGCCGTGCGTGAACCGGATAGTCGCAAGGGGCCGAAGGACACGGCGGAGTTTGCGGCGGTCGGGGATTATCGGGATTTGATTGCGGGGCTCTAGACCGAGTTGCCTGCAATCGCGAGCAAGCTCGCTCCCACATTGGAGTTTCGGTGAACACAATATTTGCTCACGACGGAATTCAGTGTGGGAGCGAGCTTGCTCGCGATAGCGGTCTTGAAGATTACTCAGGAATCCGCAACGACTGACCCGGGTAGATTTTGTCCGGGTGCGACAGCATCGGTTTGTTGGCTTCGAAAATCTTGTTGTACTGGTTGGCATCGCCGTACACGCGCTTGGAAATCGCGCTGAGGGTGTCGCCCTTCACGACGGTGACAAACACCGCGGCCTTCACCACCGGCCCGGTCACAGTGATCTGATCATCCACGCTGCCAACCCCGGCAATATTGCCCACGGCCAGCAGAATTTTTTCCTTCTCTTCCTGGCTTGCCACCTCACCGGTCACGGTCACTTTGTCACCATCAACCGTCGCTTGCACATTCGGGTTGCCCAGGCCGACCTTGCTGATGTGCTCCTTCAACTGCTCACTGGCATTGGCGTTGCCTGGCGTCAGCAAATCCAGCAGTTTTTCGCCTGCTTCCTTCACAAAGCTCAAAAGACTCATGGTGCACTCTCCTTGGGTTTGGGGTTCCAGACGCAAAAGCCTAGACCACGGCCGTCACTTGCGAATCCAACCCGACCAATGACCCCGCTTGCGATAGAATCCGCACCTTCCCGCGCCCAGGAGCGAAGATGGACATCAAGCAGCTGAAATTCCTCATCGCGCTCGACGAAACCCGCCATTTCGGCCAGGCCGCCGCACGCTGCCACATCACCCAGCCGACCCTGTCCATGCGCCTGCGCAGCCTCGAAGAAGAACTCGACCTGCCGCTGGTCAATCGCGGCCAGCGCTTCGAAGGCTTCACCGCGCCGGGCGAGCGGGTGCTGGCCTGGGCACGCACGGTGTTGGCGGCCTATGACGGCTTGTATGCCGAGGCCGCCGCCTGTCGCGGCAATCTGGTCGGCACGTTGCGCCTGGGCATGGTGCCGTTGTCGAGCTTCGATCCGCTGCCGCTGCTGCAACGCCTGCACGCCGAACACCCGAACCTGCGCTTCGAACTTTCAGCCTTGAGTTCGGAGCAGATCCTCGAACAACTGGCGAACAATCGCCTGGATCTCGGTGTTTCCTACCTGGAACGCCTGGACGCCGACCATTTCGACTCCCTGGCCTTCAGCGAAACCCGCATGGGCCTGCTCTACGATCAACGCTTCTTCACCTTTGGCGAGGCGCCGCTGAGCTGGGAATCATTGATCGAACTGCCACTGGGCATGCTCACCAGCGGCATGCACTTTCGCCAGTCCATCGACCATAACTTCCATAGCCGCGGCCTCACGCCACAACCGTTACTGCAGACCGACGCCGTCCATCAACTGCTTCAAGCCGTGCACGGCGGCCTGTGTTGCGCCGTGATGCCCTTGGACGGTGGCCTCGAAGGGCTGACCGACCACTTGCGCCTGCAACCGATCGAGAACGCCCAGACCCTTGGCCGCCTGGGGTTGATCATGCGTCGCAGCGCACCACGCTCGGCCCTGGCGGAAGCCTGTTTCGCGATTTATCAGCAATCACTGACGAGCGCTTGATCGACGGGATCTATCGGTAGATCAGTATTAGCGATTAGACGCGACAGTTTGCCGCGCCTAGTCTTAAAGCTGATCAAACCGTGGGTGATGCCATGAACACCAAGCGCCCTGTCTGCGCGGCGCCTGCCCTCGAAACGCCCGCGCCCGCCGCCAGCCAGACGTACAGCTACAGCAACTTTGAATACTCGGAATCGGACAGCACCGCGCTGGCCGAGGAAGTCGCGTTGGCGATTGCCTATAACGGCATCAGCCAGGCGGTCATGCTGGTAACGCCGACGGATCTGGAGGACTTCATTGTTGGCTTCAGTCTGGGCAGCGGCATCATCCAGGACGCCTCGGACATCTACGACCTGCAACTGACCGGCTCGGGCTCGGCGCAATACGCGCAAGTGACCATCGCCAATCGCGCCTTCTGGAACCTCAAGCAACAGCGTCGGCAACTGGCCGGCACCAGCGGTTGCGGGCTGTGCGGCGTGGAAGCGGTCGAGCAGGCCTTACCGGACCTTCAGGTTTTGCCCGGCGCCCCGCTGCCACCCGTTGAATGGCTCGATGGCCTGCGCCAGCGCATCGGCGCCTTCCAGCCGTTGGGCCAGCATTGCGGTGCAGTGCACGCAGCGGTGTTCATGAACGATCAGGGCGAGTTGCTGATGGGCCGTGAAGACATAGGCCGACACAACGCCCTCGACAAGCTGATCGGCGGCCTTGTCCGCCAGAACATCCCGACCGCCGGCGGGCTGGCGATTGTCACCAGCCGCTGCAGTCTCGAGTTGATCCAGAAAGTCCTGCGCGCCGGCATCCAGACCCTGGTCAGCCTGTCGTCGCCCACGGGCCTTGCCGTGCAATGGGCTCGGCGCCACAACCTCAACCTTATCCATTTGCCACAGAAGAATGCGCCGCGGGTCTACAGCCCAACGTTGGAGAATCAAGCGTGAGTCAACACCGTCAAGCCGACCAGACCCCCGTCCCTCGCTACAAGCCCTACAAAGGTCCTGCCGGTGGCTGGGGCGCTCTGATCAGCGTGGCCCAGGCCTGGTTGACCAGCGACAACGCACTGAAAAACCTGCGCATCATGCTCAAGACCAACCAGAACGGTGGCTTCGACTGCCCGGGTTGCGCTTGGGGCGACTCGCCGGAAAAGGGCATGGTGATGTTCTGCGAGAACGGCGCCAAGGCGGTGAACTGGGAAGCGACCAAGCGCCGCGTCGACGGCAAATTCTTCGCCAAACACAGCGTCACTGCATTGCTGGAGCAGAGCGACTACTGGCTCGAATACCAGGGTCGCCTGACCGAGCCGATGAGCTACGACGCCGAAACGGATCGCTATAAACCGATCAGTTGGGACGACGCCTTCGCGCTGATCGCCAAACACCTGAACGGCTTGTCCAGCCCGGACCAGGCCGAGTTCTACACCTCGGGCCGTGCCAGCAACGAAGCGGCTTATTTGTACCAGCTGTTCGTGCGCGCCTACGGCACCAACAACTTCCCTGACTGCTCGAACATGTGCCACGAGGCCAGCGGTGTGGCGCTGTCGCAAAGTGTCGGCGTCGGCAAAGGCACCGTGACGTTCGACGACTTCGAACACGCCGATGCGATTTTCGTCTGGGGCCAGAACCCCGGCACCAACCACCCACGCATGCTCGAACCGCTGCGTGAAGCGGTGAAACGCGGTGCGCAAGTGGTGTGCATCAACCCGCTCAAGGAACGCGGCCTGGAACGTTTCCAGCACCCGCAGCACCCGATCGAAATGCTCACCAACGGCGACAAGCCGACCAACACCGCGTTCTTCCGCCCGGCTCTGGGCGGTGACATGGCGATCATGCGCGGCATGGCGAAATTTCTCTTGCTGTGGGAACGCGACGCACAGAAAACCGGCGCACCCGCGGTGTTCGACCATGACTTCCTCAATGAGCACAGCGCCAATGTGCTGGAGTACCTGGCGGTCATCGACGACACGCCGTGGGAGCAGATCGTCGAGCAGTCCGGCCTGACCCTGGTCGAGATCGAGCAAGCGGCGCGCATGTACGCCAAGGGCAAGAACGTCATCATGTGCTGGGCCATGGGTATCACCCAGCATCGCCATTCGGTGGCGACCATCCAGGAGATCGCCAACCTGATGCTGCTGCGCGGCAACGTTGGCCGTCCAGGTGCCGGCCTGTGCCCGGTTCGGGGCCACAGTAACGTGCAGGGCGACCGCACCATGGGCATCAACGAACGTCCGCCGGCAGCCTTTCTCGATGCTCTGGAGCGCCGCTTCCAGTTCAAGGTGCCACGCCACAACGGCCACAACGTGGTCGAGGCTATTCATGCCATGGCCGAAGGCCGGGCGAAAGTCTTCATCGGCTTGGGCGGCAACTTCGCCCAAGCCACGCCGGACAGCCCGCGCACGTTCCAGGCGTTGCAAAACTGTGACCTGACCGTGCAGATCAGCACCAAGCTCAACCGCAGCCATTTGACCCACGGCAAGGACGCGTTGATCCTGCCGTGCCTGGGCCGCACAGACATCGATATCCAGAACGAAGGCCCGCAAGCGATAACCGTCGAAGACTCGTTCAGCATGGTCCACGCCTCCAATGGCCAGCTGCAGCCGCTGTCGAACCAGATGCGCTCGGAACCGGTGATCCTGGCCGGCATCGCCGCCGCGACCCTGGGCAGCCACCCGGTGGACTGGAACTGGCTGGTAGCCGACTACAGCCGCATCCGCGACCTGATCGCCGAGACCATTCCCGGTTTCACGGACTTCAACGAGAAGGTCAAGAATCCCGGCGGTTTCTACCTGGGCAACAGTGCCGGCGCACGCAAGTGGAGCACCGCCTCGGGCCGGGCCAATTTCCGCCCCAACGCACTGCCCAAAGACCTGGTGCACGAACGCACCCGCGCCACCGGGGTACTGCCGGATCTGATCATGCAATCGATGCGCTCCCACGATCAGTACAACACCACGATCTACGGCCTGAATGACCGCTATCGCGGGGTGAAGGGACAACGCGACGTGTTGTTCGTCAACGAGGCCGACATCATTCGCCTGGGCTTCAAACCGGGGCAGAAGGCTGACATCGTTTCGCTCTGGGACGATGGTGTTGAACGTCGGGTGAAAGGCTTCACATTGCTGGCATTCGACATCCCGGCCGGGCAAGCGGCGGCGTACTACCCGGAAGTGAATCCGCTGGTGCCGCTGGAAAGCACCGGCGATGGCAGCCATACCCCGACATCGAAATTCGTGGCGATCCGGTTGGAAGCGGCGAGCGAGACCGGGTTGATCATGGCCAGGTCTGCTTAACACGTCGTCTGAGCCGGCCTCTTCGCGAGCAGGCTCGCTCCCACCGGGAACCATTGTCGAACACAAATGCTGTGCTCACTGAAGATCAAATGTGGGAGCGAGCCTGCTCGCGAATGCGATAGATCAAACAACAAACTTTCCGAATTCTGCACTTTCCTTTCGCCCACAAAAAAGGCCGTTTCCTGATGAAAGCGGCCTTTGCGAAGTAGTAAAAGACCGGCAAAAAAACGTTAAGTTCCGCCCAAAAAACAGTAACTTGCAATATTGTATACAAGTCGTGTTATTCGTCGGATTTCGATTGTCACGCCCATTCCAGAGCCTCAGGATCGCGCCGTCATCCCCTTGAGGTTCCTCCATGAAGTTCTCCTCGATTCTCTTGTTGTCCCTTGGCCTGGTCAGCGGTATCGCGTCTGCTGGCGGCACCACCGAAGCCGGTGTAGGCGGCGCATTGGGCGGGGTTCTAGGCTCGGTCGTCGGTCAGTCGTTAGGCGGCAGTACAGGTTCCACCATCGGCGCGGCCCTGGGTGGCGCGGGTGGTAGCGCCGTCGGCGCAAACAAACACAGCCGTGGCGAAGCGGCCATTGGCGGTGCGTTGGGTGCTGCGGGCGGTAACGTGGTCGGCCGCAGCGTGGGCGGCACCACCGGCAGCCTGATCGGCGCCGCAGCTGGCGGCGGCGCCGGTGGCGCGCTGGGTAACTACATGGGCAAAGAGTACGATAATGATGACGACGACGATCGTCGTTCGTATCGCGGCCATGGTGATCGTCGTTACTACCGTGACGGCCATCCAGGCCGCGGTCATGCCTATGGCCATCGCAAGCACCACCACAAGTACTACCGCGACTAAGGCCTCGAGCGCCTCGCTGATCAGTACAACAAAAATCGCAGCCCAAGGGCTGCGATTTTTTTTGCCTTACTGAACCACCAGACGCTCCAGCGCCCCGCGTAACCCGACAGGAATCGCCACGGGTTGATTCGACGCACGATCGACAAACACATGCACGAAGCGCCCTGCCGCACAGGCCTCATCCTCGCCTTGCTTGAACACGGCCAGTTCGTACTGCACCGAACTGTTGCCCAACTTGCCCACGCGTAGACCGATCTCGATACGGTCCGGAAACGCGATGGAAGCAAAGTAATCACAGGAGGAGCTCACCACGAACCCTACCACCTCGCCATCATGGATATCCAGGCCGCCGACTTCGATCAGGTAAGTGTTCACCGCCGTATCGAAGAAGCTGTAATAGGTGACGTTGTTGACGTGACCGTAGGCGTCGTTGTCGTGCCAGCGGGTGGTGATGGACTGGAAGTGGGGGTAGTCGGTGCGTTGGGGCATCAGCGTTGCATCCTGGAATGGGTTCACCAAGTCTAAGGCGAAAACCGCGTTATCGTTCTTCGCGAGCAGGCTCGCTCCCACATTCGATCATCGCCGAACACACATTTTGCAAACAATGAAGTAACAATGTGGGAGCGAGCCTGCTCGCGAAGGCACCCTTGCAGGCGCCACATCAATCACATGTCAGCAAACCCCTTGCCCGCCGCCGCCAATTCACCAATCAACCGCGCCGGGTTCCAGTGATCGCCCTGACGCGTCTCAAGGTCGATCAGGCGCCGATGGATGTCCGCCAACCCCTGCTGATCCGCCCAGGCCATCGGCCCGCCCTTGTCCGCCGGGAAACCGTAACCATTGAGGTAGACCAGATCGATATCCCGAGCCGATCCGGCAATGCCTTCCTGCAGGATCTTCGCGCCTTCGTTGACCAGTGCCAGCAAGCAGCGCTCGAGAGTCTCCTCGGGGCCGATCTCGCGACGCTGAAACCCCAGCTCCTCACTGACTTGAAGCACCAGTGCATCGACCTGCGGATCGTGCTCGGCCTGACGGCTGCCCGGTTCATAGTGGTAATAACCGTTGCCACTCTTTTGGCCGAAACGTTCCATCTCGCACAGTCGGTTATCCACCTGAACTTCAGGCGCGTCCTGCCCGACACCGGACAGTTGCCGCGCGCGCCACTGCAGGTCGACGCCTACCACGTCGAACATGCGGAACGGCCCCATGGCGAAACCGAACCCTTGCAGCGCTGCGTCCACCTGGTAGGGATAAGCACCTTCCAGCAGCATTTTCCGCGCCTCGAGCACATAGGTATTGAGCATGCGGTTGCCGATGAAACCGTCACAATTGCCCGCCACCACACTGACCTTGCCCATGCGCTGGCCGAGCGCCAGCGCCGCGTCGAGGACTGCTGGAGCAGTCTGCGCGCCACGGACGACTTCCAGCAGCTTCATGATGTGCGCCGGGCTGAAGAAATGCAGGCCCAGCACTTGCTGTGGCCGGCGTGTGACCGCCGCGATAGCGTCGATGTCCAGCGCCGAAGTATTGCTCGCCAGAATCGCCTCAGGCTTGAGCAAGCCATCGAGTTCACGGAAGATTTTCTGCTTGAGCTCAAGGTTTTCGTACACCGCTTCGATGACCAGGTCGACATCGCGGATGGCCACATAACCATCGGCCGCCGTTACCCGCGCGATACGGGCGTCGGCTTCTGCCTGATCAATGCGGCCCTGACGCACACTGTGGGCATAGGTGTCCGTCACGGTTGCCATAGCCTGTTCCAGCATTTGCGGATTGTTGTCGACCCACTGCACGGCCACTCCGGCATTGGCCAGGCACATGACAATGCCACGGCCCATGGTGCCCGCGCCGATGACGGCGGCGCGCTGAATATTCGACGGTGTCTGGCTCATGTTTTGTTCTCTTGTTGGCGATCCGAAGACAGCCATCACCATAGTCAGCCACCGCGTTTTTTTGAAATTTATTCCTGTGATGAGCAACATTCAGCGGATGGATGAGCCCTGTAGGAGCTGCCGAAGGCTGCGATCTTTTGATCTTCACGTTAAAGATCAAAAGATCGCAGCCTTCGGCAGCTCCTACGGTTTAACGGGTTAGAGGTGCGCTTCGGCCCACCCGCGTACCTCGGCGTACGGATAATCTTCCAGCGCCGCAAACCCGGGAATCGCCCGCACCTTCAGTTTGGTGAACAGCGGCACGCTGATCCCGCACAGAAACCGCGTGACGCGTTCAGCCGAAGGCACGTTGCCCGTGTGCTGCTCGTGCCTGTGGATAAAGTCGCCACACAACGCCTCGAAATTTTTATCCACAAGCGCCGGCAATTCCGGTGGTGCCGGTAGCCGCGCGATCTGCCCATGACACACCGAACAATGGCCACATTGCTGCGGAGCATTGTGGTCGCCGAAATACTCGGCCAGGCGATAGCCCAGGCAACGGTCGGTGGCGAACAGATCCAGCATCGCGTGAATCCGCGCGATCTCGGTGTGTTCATGCCGAGTGAAATAACGGTGCAGCTCTTCGCTCAACGCGGCGCTGTCGAACCCGCTTTGCAGCACGCTGTAGACCTCGGTCATCTGCTTGCTTTCGAGCTCCACCCAACCCTTCTCCTGGAAGTAGTCCAGCGCCTTGACCACCCGACTGCGCTCGGCCTGATGCTGCTCGTACAACGCCTCGAAATTCACCGTGGCCCAGGTCCGGGCGCGGCTGGAGGTCTGGATGATCCCAGCGACAAAATCCCTGCGCTCGCCTTCAAAACGCGCCAACAGTGCCTCGGGCTCCTCCAGATACTTGAATCGATACTCGGCGTAGTACGCGTAACGCGGGGCGATCAACCCGCGCAATTCAAGTTGCACCAGCAAGGTCTTGAGCGGCAATTGGCGAATATTGCTCTGATCCGCCAACGGCCCCAGCAGAAACTCCCACTGCCCTTCGGGTGCTGCGGCAAGCATCTCGTCCAGCACGCAACGGATGCCATCGAGCTCGGGGGTGTCGCCGTAGACGAAGTTCTCCAGCACGTTGAGGCTGTCGCGGTTGGCCAACACCAGGCAGTCCGACGGCTGCCCGTCACGCCCGGCGCGACCGATTTCCTGGCTGTAGTTTTCGATGGATTTTGGCAGGTCGAAATGCACCACATTGCGGATGTCACTTTTGTCGATGCCCATGCCGAAAGCGATGGTGGCGACGATGCAATTGGACTGCCCGCCCATGAAGCGACGCTGGATCGCTTCTCGTTGATCATGGGGCAACCCGGCGTGATAGGCCTCGGCCTGAATGCCGTTGCGGTTCAGGTGTTCGGCGATGTGTTCCGCCGTCTTCTGCAGGGTGACGTAGACGATGCTCGGCTGGTCCGCACGCAGGCTCATCCACTCGACGAGGCGTCTGCGCTTGTCCGCTCCACGAACCGGCTCCACCAGCAAATTGAGGTTCGGGCGATAGAAACCGGTGGTCACCACATCGTCGGCGGCGATGGCAAATTTCGCCTGCATGTCGGCGATGACTTTGGGCGTCGCTGTTGCGGTCAGCAACAGCACCTGAGGGATATTGAACTGGCGTTGATAGTCGGGGAGCTTGAGGTAGTCCGGGCGAAAGTTATGGCCCCATTCGGAGATGCAATGCGCCTCGTCCACCACCAGCAGGGAGATCGGTACTTGCTGCAGAAAATGCCGGAAGCGTTCGTTCTTCAGGCGTTCCACCGAGATCATCAGAATTTTCAGTTCGCCGGATTTTGCCCGAGCCATGACGTCGCTGGCGTCATCGCGGCTCTGGGCCGAATCGATACTGCCCGCCGAGATGCCGTGGCGTTGCAGGAACGCCAGTTGATCCTGCATCAACGCCAGCAACGGCGAGACCACCAGCGTCAGGTGCGGCAGCAACAGCGCCGGCAATTGGTAGCAAAGGGACTTGCCGGAACCGGTGGGGAAAATCGCCGCCGCCGAACGCCCGGCCAACACGGCACTGACAGCGGCCTCCTGCCCGGGTCGAAACTGTGGATAACCGAAAACCTGTTCCAGGGTGTTGTGCATAAGCTGTCACTCCATTGACCGCTGCGGAGTCAAAAGCCTAGCCGGCGATTGCAGCGAGTCGAGAAAAGGTCGGGGGTGAAAACGATACGGGATGATACAGCGTCCCAACCCACCGATCCCTGGCCATAGGTTGAAACACAGGAGGCACTTTGCCCACTGATCTCGGCCTTCCGTCAACGGGTATGGTTTACCGCCATCAACTTCCGCCGGTTATCCATCATGCAGGAAGCGTGAGATACGCGGACCTTTATCAAGGAACGACCATGTCCCAAAGACACTTTTTTCCGCTTGCCTGCACGCTCGCACTCCCCCTTCTTTTGAACGGATGCCTGACCGTCCCGGAACAGCCTTCCCTGGACACAGCAGCATTTGAAACGCCGGAGTATCAGGCCCAAAAAGGCCTGGCGATTGTCAACGCATCAAGTCTTTATGCCCGCGGCGGCACCGGCCAGGGTGTGGCTGTCGCACTGATCGATTCGGGTTTGAACAGCAGCCTGCCGGCGTTTCTAGAAAGGCTCCGTGATCCGGGTTTTGACCATGTCGAGAATCAGGTCGGCACTTTTGATCGGGTCGGCCACGGCACCCAGATGGCCGGCATCCTCGCAGCCAACAAGGATGATCAGGGCATGCATGGCGTCGCGTTCAACGCGCAGCTGATCCCCTATCGCTTCGGCGACGATAACGAGCCCTTTTACTTCGATGGTGAAATCGCTCAGTCCTGGCAAGCAGGTTTCGACAAGGGCGCGCGAATTCTCAACAACTCGTGGGCCAACGCCATTCCTGCGACCGAAATCAACGAGGCGCGTTACAAGCAAGTCATGCCGCAATCAATGGTGACCGCGCGCAAACTGGTGGAGGACGGCGCCGTCTTTGTTTTTCCTACCGGCAATGAACTGAAACGAGAACCCTTGGCTGAACCCGGCTTACCTGTCGCCCTACCCGAACTGGAAAAAGGCTGGATCGCGGTGGTTGCGTTGAAAAACGACGGCAGCGCCATCAATGCCAAATCCAACTATTGTGGCGTGGCGGCAGCCTGGTGCATTGCTGTACCGGGTGGCGACTCCGGTGCAGGGCAAGGCCTGCTGACCACCAACAGGGATGGCACCTACACCCAGACGGCTGGCACCTCGCCTGCTGCCGCGCTGGTCAGCGGAGCATTGGCGGCACTGCAAAGTCGTTACCCCGAGCTCACTGCGCAGCAAGTGCGCGAGCGTCTGCTGGCGACGGCGAACCGGACTGGCCTCTATGCCAACAGTGAAGCGTACGGTAGAGGCTTGATGGATCTGGAAGCAGCCTCGCGCCAAGCGCCAAAGGTCATGACCGAGTAAGTCTGTATGGGTCGTTCGGCAGCGTCGAGACAACCTCCCCAGTCTGAACCACCCACACGGCTCAGGCCCCTTGTGGGAGCGGGCTTGCTCCGGGCGGCGCTCCGACGAAGAGGCCAGCACAGCCACTGTAAAACTCGAAACACCCGACATTGTCCGAGGCACCCTCTACCGAGATTTACTGCGAAACGACTGAGAACGCTGTAAGCATTTTTACCTCTCGCCATTTCACGTTGAAAACCCACCAACAACCTGTAGTCCCCTTCCTCCAAATATGACAAAACCCTTACAAAGCCTGTCGACCTCAGCCGTCTTGTCCCCCAGCGCCATCCCCTCCTATAGTTTCCTGCGCGGCTGAAAACAGTGTCTCGGCCTGCCGGGAACACTTGCCGATTTCGCACAGGACGCACTCAATGAAAAACCCCGACTCACTGACAGCCCGCTACCACCCGCTCAAGACCCGCTACAGCGAAACCCCGGTGCTGGTCATCGATACCGAGGCCGACCCCTACGAGATCCTCGACGCCGCCCGACAACGCATCCGCGCCGCCAGCGACCTGCTCGAAACCCTCTATTGCACCTGCTTCAAACAGGCCGAAGCGAGCGACATCCCCAATATCGTCAGCGCCCTGTACCTGCTGACCCAGGACGGCAACGACCTGCTCGACATCGCCCGCCAGCGCTTGCCGAAACACGTTGCTTGCCCCACCACAACTCCCTGTGGGAGCGGGCTTGCTCGCGAAAAACGATAACGCGGTCCACTGTGGATAGCGCCGTCAGCAACGACCTATGAAAGCTTCGGCAAGGTCCTACAAAACAAGACACCTTGTCGGCTATCGATGACCAGTCACCCAATCCTATAGTCCGGGCTGTCGTTGCCAAATCAGCGACTCGGGCTTGGTCACCCGAATTAGATCTACGTACTCACCCGTTGTATGCTGCCGACGCTTTTTTGTGTCTGCACGCTATATGGTGGCTGTGTTTGGGATGCCTTCGGGCATGCCGGTTCTGTGCGTAGATCTCACCGGTTGACCAACCCGAACACAGTCGCCTCCCATCGTTTGGTCACGATGATGGCGGTCCTTTCTGGCACATCTGAGATTGCACATCATGAATAAATGGAATCCGTTCACCAACGAACGCTATCTCCCACTCCAAACCAACCTCACCGATTCCCCGCCTCTGATCATCGACACAGAAGCCAACCCCCAAGATATCCTTGAAGCCGCCCTCCAACGCATCCGGGCCTCCAGCGATCTGCTCCGAACCCTGCACTGCCAAAGCTTCTACCAAGGCGACCTCGAAGACATCCCGCACATCACTCATGCGCTCTACCTGCTGACCCAGGACGGCTGCGACCTGCTCAAAGTCGCCCAGCAACGAATGCTCAACTTGAAAGCCCCGGTCTGACGTTGCGTGAAGATCAGTTCCCATGTTCTGCATGGGAACGATCAAAACAACAAAATCTGATCCAACGGACAAAAAGCATGGAAAGCCGTCATCGAGCGCAGGAGATAACCATGAGCAAATTTTTTAATGAGCTAATGGAAAGCGTGCAACAGATGAACGAGATCCTGCGGGATGAACGTCAGCCTTCCCCGCGACCTGAAAACATTGAGCCCAGGAACGATCAAGTCAGTCGCTCCTTCCTCTCGCAATCGGCAACCCATAAGATCCGCCCAAGCCCAACCGGACACCCCGCAATGAACCTCGCCCCCAACTTCCCGGACGACCACGCCATGCAACTGCTCATGCAGTTGCTGCACGAAGAAATCGGTCTGCCCGAACGCAAAACCATTAGCCTGAACACCTCGATCAACTTTGATCTTGGCTGCGAAGGCGCTGATGCCAGGCACCTGATGGAAGCACTGGAAGAACAGTTCGCCATCGACTTCGTCGACTACGATGCCTATCGCTACTTCCAGCCTGAAGGCTTTGATGTGTTTCTCAAGCGACGGGCGAGGGGGCGTGGCGATAAGGTTCCACTGACTATCGAAATGCTTTACCAAGCGATAAAAGCGCAACGTTGGGATACGCGAAAGCTGGAAGGGATCGATTGAACGCGTAAGTACCATTATTCTGGCCGTTTGAAGCCTTTTCAGCTGGAATAATGCTAGCTGCGCCTCACATCCTCCGAATCGCACCCACAAAAAAGCCGCCCCGAAGGGCGGCTTTTTCGTTAGCTCAATCCAACACTTACAACTTTGGACCCGCAGCCTTGATCGCGTCGCTCACTTCGAACTTCTTGAAGTTCTCGATGAACAGGCCGGCCAGTGCTTTGGCGGCTTCGTCGTAGGCGGCTTTGTCGGCCCAGGTGTTGCGTGGGTTCAGCAGGCCAGTCTCAACGCCCGGTACGGCCACTGGCACGTCGAGGTTGATGGTGTCCAGGTGCTCGGTCTCGGTACCGATCAGCGCGCCGCTCTGGATCGCTGCGATCACGGCACGGGTGGTCGGGATGTTGAAGCGTTTGCCGACGCCGTAGCCACCGCCGGTCCAGCCGGTGTTGACCAGGTAAACCTTGGAGCCGAAGCCGCGGATGCGCTTGATCAGCAGCTCAGCGTATTCGCCAGCCGGACGCGGGAAGAACGGTGCGCCGAAGCAGGTGGAGAAGGTCGACTTGATGCCGCTGCCCGAACCCATTTCAGTCGAGCCCACCAGTGCGGTGTAGCCGGACAGGAAGTGGTAGGCCGCTTGTTCTTCGTTGAGGATCGACACTGGCGGCAGCACGCCGGTCAGGTCGCAGGTCAGGAAGATCACAGCGTTCGGCTCGCCACCGAGGTTCTTCTCGGAGCGCTTGGCAACGTGCTCCAGCGGGTAGGCGGCGCGGCTGTTCTGGGTCAGGCTGACATCGGCGTAGTCGGCGTGCTTGGCATCGTCGATAACGACGTTTTCCAATACCGCGCCGTGCTTGATGGCTTTCCAGATAACCGGCTCGTTCTTCTCGGACAGGTCGATGCACTTGGCATAGCAACCGCCTTCGATGTTGAACACCACGCCTTCGCCCCAGCCGTGTTCGTCGTCACCGATCAGGTAACGGCTTTCGTCGGCGGACAGGGTGGTCTTGCCGGTACCGGACAGACCGAAGAACAGGGTCACGTCGCCCTCTTCGCCGATGTTGGCGGCGCAGTGCATTGGCAGTACGTCGGAAGCCGGCAGCAGGAAGTTCTGCACCGAGAACATGGCTTTCTTCATCTCACCGGCGTAACGCATGCCGGCGATCAGCACTTTCTTCTGTGCGAAGTTGATGATCACACAGCCGTCGGAGTTGGTGCCGTCACGCTCTGGCACGCATTCGAAGTTGGCAACGTTGAGGACCTGCCACTCGTCACGACCCGCCGGGTTGTACTGAGCCGGGTTGATGAACAGGCAACGGCCGAACAGGTTCTGCCAGGCAGTCTGGGTGGTCATCTTCACGGCCAGGTAGTGCTCGGAAGCCGCACCTACATGCACGTGGGAAACGAAATGCTCTTGCGCGTTGTTGAAAGCTTCAACACGGTTCCACAGGGCGTCGAACTTGTCGGCCGGGAACTTGCGGTTGATCGGGCCCCAGGCGATGGCGCCCGTGGTGCTCGGCTCATCAACGATGAAACGATCGACTGGCGAACGGCCGGTACGGTGACCGGTACGAACAACCAGTGCGCCGGTATCGGCAAGCTCGCCTTCACCGCGATTGAGGGCTTCTTTAACCAGATCATCAACACTCAGATCGGTGTACACGGCATTGTTGGCTTGCGTCATGAGGTTCCCCGTCGGCCAGTGGCCGAGTGCTCCAAACGTTTTTGTAGTAGAAAGTCGTGCACTACTACCGCGAAAAAAGTGGGCCGGATTATGCCAGAAAAGCCCAAAAATAGTAGGCCCCTCCTGTCGTAACGGCGTTAATCCGGCGCAAGGCAGTGAATTTACCTGCGCTGAACCGTTTTAGTGACGGGTATCTGACGGCGTCTCGATACCCGCGCCGGCGAACAATTGGGTGACATCGGCGGCATCGAACAGGTAGCGTTGGTTACAGAACTGGCAATCGATTTCGATGTTGCCACCGTGTTCGACCACCAATTGCTGCGCATCCTCCACACCCAGACTGACCAGCGCATTGGCCGAGCGTTCGCGCGAACAGCTGCAACGGAAGCGCAACTTCTGTACATCGAACAGGCGCACCTGCTCGTCGTGGTACAGACGATGCAACACGGTTTCGTTGTCCAGGCCCAGCAGTTCATCGGCGGTCAGCGTGCCGCCCAGGGTGGTGAGGTGCTGCCAGCTGGCGGCGCGCTCGTCCTCGTCCTTCAAACGGTCGGCAGGCAGCTGTTGCAGCAACAGGCCACGGGCGCGACGGCCGTCGGCGTACAACCAGAAACGCGTGCCGACTTGCTGGGACATGACGAAATAGTTGGTGAAGCATTCCGACAGGGTGGCGCCATCGAGGTCGACGATGCCCTGATAGCGCTGGCCCTGTTTCGGGTCGATGGTCAATGCCAGGACGCCATCGGGCATCAGGTCGGCCAGGGTGGCATCGAGCGCAATACGGTCCGCGTCGTAACGGGCCAGGCCACGGATGTCGCGCTCGCTGGAGCACTCGATCATCAGCAGCGGGATCGGGCCTTCGGAGCGGGCTTGCAGAATCAGCAAGCCATCGAACTTCATCGCACCGACCAGCAACGATGCGGCCGCCATCAGCTCGCCGAGCAGTTGCGCGACCGGCTGCGGGTAGGCGTGTTTGGCCAGGACTTCGGCGTAGCTGAGCTCCAACGAGACCAGCTCGCCACGGGTGTCGCTGTCATCGAAGATGAAGCGTTGGGTGAAGTCGTTATCCGGTAGGTCAGTCATAAGTCTGGGTATCTGAAGTGGTGACAAAAGTGATGACAGAATTCGAGGTTACGCCTTGGTCATAGCGTCTTGTTGCCTGGTTATGGCTTACAGGCCGGCGACTGTGTGTGCTTTACGACGAATGGCACTGCCAATGGCTCATGTAGGGTAGGCGAATTACCCCATATGGCTACGCGCAAGCACAATTACAAGTCTTTGCCTGCTTGAGTGATCGACGGACCCGGTCAATCATTCGTTGCTGCTGCCACGAAACTTGAACAGATCCCGTCGCTGTTTCTTGCTCGGTTTGCCATCGGTGCTCACGCCCAGGGCGCCTGCCTTGCGCTCGGCGGCGGCGTTTTCGCGCTTGGCGATGCTGGCTTCCGTTTCGGCGTACAGCATCTGCGCCTCCGGTGCGCCACGGCGAACGATCGACAACGCCTGGACCACCACCGTGCGCTCCTCGAAACCGGTGCGGATCACAAACTCGTCGCCGACCCGTGGCTCTTTACCCGGTTTGCAGCGTTCGCCCCGGCAATGCACCTTGCCGCTTTCAATCGCCGCCTTGGCCAGGGCACGGGTTTTGTAGAATCGTGCAGCCCACAACCATTTATCGAGGCGGACTTTGTCGTCCTCTTCGTTTTTTTGTGCCATGGGATTTCCTCATTCTGAAATATTGGTGAACTGTACTACCGTTTCTGACGTACCAAGAATTTCACCGGCTCGGATTACAATACTGACATTCCATAACCTCCCTGCGAGGCTGGAAATCCGGGCCGTAGATATCTGTCGCCTTTTAATCATTATTCTGCGTGAATACCGCGAATCCGGCCGCGTGCGGCCCGAGCGGTTTCTACCGGTTGAGCACTTTTGAAGACATTTGACCATTTGACCGTTGTCGGTCTGCGCGAGTGGGTGGCGCTCCCGGATTTGGGAGTCGCCGGCCTTCGGGCAAAAATCGATACCGGTGCCAGCACCTCAAGCCTCCACGCCACCGACATCGAGCTGTTCGAGCGCGATGGTGAGCAGTGGGTGCGTTTTACCGCCCACCTGGGTTCCGTCGTACAACTGCGCCACCGACGCTGCGAAGCACCGTTGGTGACGATGAAAACCATTAAAAGCTCAAACGGTCACGCGCAGGTGCGATACGTGATCAGCACCACCCTGGCCCTCGGTGATCGGGTCTGGCGGGTCGAGTTCACGCTCGCCTGCCGCAAGTCCATGCGTTATCGCCTGCTGCTCGGCTCCAAAGCCCTGATCCACGGCCAGTTGGTGGTCAATCCGGGCATCAAGTATGTACAAGACAAGCCGGTGTTCCCGGTATCTACCTCCTCCACAGGTGTTGCATGAAGATCGCTGTGCTGTCGCGGAACCCGCGTCTGTATTCCACCCGCCGCCTGGTTGAAGCCGGTACTGAACGCGGCCATGAAATGGTGGTGGTCGATACCCTGCGCGCCTACATGAACATCGCCAGCCACAAGCCGCAGATCCACTACCGCGGCAAGCCGCTGGAAGGTTTCGATGCGGTGATTCCACGGATCGGTGCGTCCGTGACCTTTTATGGCTGCGCCGTGCTGCGCCAGTTCGAAATGATGGGGGTATTTCCGCTCAACGAATCGGTGGCCATTGCCCGCTCGCGGGACAAGCTGCGTTCGCTGCAATTGCTGTCCCGTCGCGGGATCGGCTTGCCGGTGACCGGGTTTGCCCACTCCCCCGATGACATTCCCGACCTGATCGAAATGGTCAACGGCGCGCCGCTGGTGATCAAGGTGCTGGAAGGCACCCAAGGCATCGGCGTGGTGCTGTGCGAAACCGCGACCGCCGCAGAATCGGTGATCGAGGCGTTCATGGGCCTCAAGCAGAACATCATGGTTCAGGAGTACATCAAGGAAGCCGGCGGTGCGGACATTCGCTGCTTCGTCGTCGGGGACAAGGTGATTGCGGCAATGAAGCGCCAGGCCAAACCCGGCGAGTTTCGCTCCAACCTGCATCGCGGCGGCAGCGCGAGCCTGATCAAGATCACGCCGGAAGAGCGCATGACGGCGTTGCGTGCAGCCAAGGTCATGGGGTTGGCGGTAGCGGGCGTGGACATCCTGCGCTCCAATCACGGGCCGCTGGTGATGGAAGTGAACTCGTCACCAGGGCTGGAAGGGATCGAGACGACCACCGGGAAGAACGTGGCGGGGATCATCATTGAGCATCTGGAGAAGAATGGCGGGCCGAATATGACCCGGACCAAAGGTAAGGGTTAAAAGCAAAAAATCGCAGCCTTCGGCAGCTCCTACAGGGTTCGCATTCCCATGTAGGAGCTGCCGCAGGCTGCGATCTTTTCAACCCTTAAACCGCATCCCTCGGCAACATCAACCCCAACGGCAAGCGCACCCGCGCTTCCAGTCCACCGCCAGAGCGGTTACGCAGTTCAACATTCCCGCCATGCATCGAAGCAATCCGCTTCACGATCGCCAGCCCCAACCCGGTGCCCTTCCCGCCTCGGGCACGATCACCGCGGGTGAACGGGTTGAAGATCGCTTCCAGCTCCGACGGATCGATCCCGGCACCACGGTCCATGACACTCAGCACCACATACGGCGCGCTGGTGTCCCCGGACACATACGCCGCCACCTCCACACCGCTGCCGGCATGATGCAGCGCATTGCCGATCAGGTTGTTCAGCAGTCGCTTCATCGACACACGACGCAACGGAAACGGCTGAATCGGCTCCAGGCGCAGCCGCACTTTCTCTTCATTCTGGTTGTAGGGCGCCGCGACTTCCCGGACCAGGTCGCTCAGGTCAACCTCTTCAACCGACTCGTCGCGCCCGTCACGAATGAACGCCAGGAACTGATCGAGAATCGCGTCCATGTCTTCGATATCGCGCACCATGTCGTCGGTCAGGTCGGTGCGATCGCCCATCAACTCCAGGGATAGACGCAAGCGGGTCAACGGCGTGCGCAAATCATGGGAAACCCCGGCCAGCATCAGCTCACGCTCGCGACCAGCCTGCTCGACGTCTTCGGCCATCTGGTTGAAGGCGCGGTAAACCTCGGTCATCTCACTCGGCGTATCGCTGATCGGCAGGCGCACGCTGCGTCCCTGGCCCAGTTGCCGCGCGGCGTACACCAGGCGCTTTAAGGGCTGGTTGAGCTGGCTGACGAAGATCCATGCCGCCGCAGTGGACAGCAATCCAATAGCGAGAAACCAGCCAAGCACGTTCCAGATTTTCTGACCGCGCAGTGGGTGCGGATACAGCGGAACCTTGAGCCAGCCTTCACCCAGGCTTGGCGCTCGAACCCATAACGCCGGCGGTGAATGCATGCGCAATCGCACTTCGGTGTCAGCCCCCAGCTCAGCCTGCATTTGCCGCTGATAGATCTCACTGTAGGGCCAGTGTTGCTCGCCCTCCGGCACCCCGGCTCCCACCACTCGTATCAGGGGCACGGCGCCGGCGATCTTGTCACGGTTTTCTTCATCGGCGGCCCAATAGGCGCGCAGCGTCAGGGCGACACCGTGGCTGTACTGGCGGTCCACCAGCACATCTTCGTTCATCAGCAGATAAACCAGGGTCAGCGCCTTGGAGAAGAGTACGACGATGAGCACCAACCAAAGGGTGCGGGAGAAGAAGCTCTGGGGGAACCAAACGGGGGTCTTCATGGATAACCGTTAAACACTTGCAGGAGAGAGCGATGCTCGCATATTGCGGTTTGCGAGTCTGCGGACAGGATCGATTGATCCGGTGTCCGCATGACCCGTTCCTACAAATCGCCAATCACTTGGTGGCGGTACCATCCGGTACAAACACGTAACCCACGCCCCAGACAGTCTGGATGTAACGCGGTTTGGACGGATCGGGCTCGATCATCCGGCGCAGACGGGAAATCTGCACATCGATGGAACGCTCCAGGGCATCCCACTCGCGGCCACGGGCCAGGTTCATCAGTTTGTCGCGGGTCAGCGGTTGACGCGCGTTCATCACCAAGGCCTTGAGCACAGCGAATTCACCGGTGGTGAGCATGTGCACTTCTTCGCCGCGCTTGAGCTCGCGGGTGGCCAGGGATAGCTCGTAGTCACCGAAGGTCACGCTTTCGTCTTCGCTGCCCGGGGCGCCAGGCACCGGGGCCGACTGGCGACGAAGTACCGCCTTGACGCGAGCCATCAGCTCATCCGGGTTGAACGGCTTGGCCAGGTAATCGTCGGCGCCCAGTTCCAGGCCCTTGATGCGGCTCAGCTCGTCGCCCTTGGCGGTGAGCATGATGATTGGAATCTGGTTGTTCGCGTTGCGCAGGCGGCGGCAGGCGGTCAGGCCGTCTTCGCCGGGCAACATCAGGTCGAGGACGACCAGGTTGAACACTTCGCGCGCCAGCAGGCGATCCATTTGCTCGGTGTTCGGTACGGCGCGGGCGCGGTAGCCCTTGCTGACGAAAAAACGTTCCAGCAGGCTACTCAGCCCCGGATCGTCGTCAACGATAAGAATTTTCTCGCCTTCAGCAGTTTGTGCAGTGCTGCTCATTGGATGCTCCTTTGATCTCGGCGCGCATTATGGCGTAGCTGCCGTTATACGCACCGTGTGCATTGTTAGCAGATTTTTCCTTTAGTGCCAGAAAACCGGCCATTGCACCGGCAACCCGTGATGCCCCCGAACGACAGAACGCTGGTTATAATGCGCGGCCTTTTGTGTCAGGCAACATCAGACAGGTACTACAGACAGACGCCATTTATTTTCATGGCGTCGGCAGTAATTGTTCGATTTCACGGGTCAACGGGATACCTTTTGATCCAGGTAGCGGCGCAGGCCAGGCCGCTCAACCAGACTCGCCGAGCCCTTATCCTTGCGCCTGCGAGCCTGCTTTCACAATTTGTCAGGTGGTTTTATGGACAGCATCAACAGCCGCATCGCCGAGGAACTCGGTGTACGCCCACAACAGGTCGAAGCGGCCGTCGCGCTACTCGATGAAGGCTCTACCGTTCCCTTCATCGCCCGTTACCGGAAAGAAGTGACCGGCAGCCTCGACGATACGCAATTGCGTCATCTGGAAGAGCGCCTGCGCTACCTGCGAGAACTCGACGAACGGCGCATCAGCATCCTTGCCAGCATCGAAGAGCAAGGCAAGCTGACGCCGCAACTTGAACGCGACATCAAGCTCGCCGACACCAAGACCCGTCTCGAAGACTTGTACCTGCCGTACAAGCAGAAGCGCCGCACCAAGGGCCAGATCGCCCTGGAAGCCGGCCTCGGCGACCTGGCCGACGGCTTGTTCAACGACCCGTCCCTGAGCCCGGAAACCGAAGCCGCACGTTTCATCGACGCCGAAAAAGGCGTGGCCGATGTGAAGGCAGCCCTCGAAGGCGCCAAGTACATCCTCATGGAGCGCTTCGCCGAAGACGCCGGCCTGCTGGACAAGCTGCGCAACTACCTCAAGCAGGAAGCCACCCTCAGTGCCCGCGTGATTGCCGGCAAGGAGGAGGAAGGCGCCAAGTTCCGCGACTACTTCGAACACGACGAACCGCTCAAAAGCATGCCGTCGCACCGCGCGCTGGCGATTTTCCGTGGCCGCAACGAAGGCATCCTCAGCTCCGCGCTGAAAGTCGGCGACGAACTGCCGGGCACCATGCACCCGTGCGAAGGCATGATCGGCCAGCATGTCGGCATCCAGAACCAGAACCGCGCCGCCGACAAATGGCTGGGCGAAGTGGTGCGCTGGACCTGGAAGGTCAAGCTCTACACCCATCTGGAAACCGACCTGCTGGGCGAGCTGCGCGATGGCGCGGAAACCGAAGCGATCAACGTGTTCGCCCACAATCTGCACGACCTGCTGCTGTCGGCCCCGGCCGGCCCGCGCGCCACGTTGGGTCTCGACCCTGGCCTGCGCACCGGCTGCAAGGTGGCGGTGGTTGATTCCACTGGCAAGCTGCTGGATCACGCCACGGTTTACCCGCACGTGCCGCACAACAAGTGGGACCAGACCATCGCCGTACTCGCCGCCCTGTGCGCCAAGCACTCGGTGGACCTGATCGCCATCGGCAACGGTACTGCCAGCCGCGAGACCGATAAGCTGGCCGCCGAGCTGATCAAAAAATACCCAGCGATGAAGATGACCAAGGTCATGGTCTCCGAGGCCGGTGCATCGGTTTACTCGGCGTCGGAGCTGGCTTCCAAGGAATTCCCGGACCTCGACGTGTCGATCCGTGGCGCCGTATCGATTGCCCGTCGCCTGCAAGACCCGCTGGCCGAGCTGGTGAAGATCGACCCGAAATCCATCGGTGTCGGCCAGTACCAGCACGACGTGTCGCAGCTGAAACTGGCCCGTGGCCTGGATGCCGTGGTCGAGGACTGCGTGAACGCCGTCGGCGTGGATGTGAACACCGCGTCCGTGGCGCTGCTGGCACGCATTTCCGGTCTCAACGCGACCCTGGCGCAGAACATCGTCAGCCACCGCGACGAGCACGGTGCGTTCAAGACCCGCGCTGCGCTGAAGAAAGTCGCGCGCCTCGGTGAAAAAACCTTCGAACAGGCCGCTGGATTCCTGCGCGTGATGAACGGCGACAACCCCCTGGACGCCTCCGCGGTGCACCCGGAAGCCTATCCACTCGTGCAGCGTATCGCCGCCGAGACCGATCGCGATATTCGTTCGTTGATTGGCGACAGTGGTTTCCTCAAGCGCCTGGACCCGAAAAAATTCACTGACGAAACCTTCGGTTTGCCAACGGTTACCGACATCCTTCAGGAACTGGACAAGCCCGGCCGCGACCCGCGTCCCGAGTTCAAGACCGCCGAGTTCCAGGAAGGCGTCGAAGACCTCAAGGACCTGCAACTGGGCATGATCCTCGAAGGCGTGGTGACCAACGTGACCAACTTCGGTGCTTTCGTCGATATCGGCGTGCATCAGGACGGTTTGGTGCACATCTCCGCGCTTTCGGAGAAGTTCATCAAGGATCCGCGCGAAGCGGTGAAGGCCGGTGACGTGGTGAAAGTGAAGGTCATGGAAGTCGACATCCCGCGCAAACGCGTTGGCCTGTCGATGCGCATGAGCGATACCCCGGGCGAGAAAATCGACGGCGCTCGCGGCGCGCGTCCGGGGTCGGCGCCACGCCAATCCCAGAACACTGCACCGCGCAAGGAAACCACGGCAGCAGCACCGAGTAACAACGCCATGGCTTCGCTGTTCGCCAATGCCAAGCAGTTGAAGAAACGCTGATGGACATTCCCGCCGGGCTGACCGAAAGCGCGTTTTTCAAGCTGTTGGGCTGCCGCTTGCACAGTCTGGAAACCGGGGTGGCGCACGTCGCCCTGGCGCTGGAGCCCGAGCTGCGCAATCGCGGTGGCAAGCTGCACGGCGGGGCCTTGTTCAGCCTGGTGGACATTGCCATGGGGCTGGCCTGCTCCAGCACCCACGGCTTTGACCAGCAGAGCGCGACCATCGAGTGCAAGATCAACTACATCCGCGCCGTCTCTGACGGCGAGGTGATGTGCACGGCGCGGGTGATCCACCCGGGTCGCCGCACCTTGGTGGTCGAAGCTGACGTGATGCAAGGCGACAAACTCGTCGCAAAAGCACAAGGCACGTTCGCTGTCCTGTAGCTAGTCGTCATCAATTTGAGTTAATTTCGGCGTTGTGACCGCAGCGTCGGAGTTTCCTGTGGGAGCGAGCCTGCTCGCGAAGGCGATGTGTCAGTCGAAGTCGATGCTGACTGATACTCCCTCTTCGCGAGCAGGCTCGCTCCCACAGGGATTGTGCAATTCCTGACCGATCGGCATGAGGCCTGTGCGGCGCCAAAACGAGGCGAAAACGCCAGTTTTAACTTCACCCTTGTAGACCGTCTTGCCCACCCCCATATTGGGGCGACTGACGCGTGAAGGAATCCAACTTGAGCGAACTTCTCAACCGCCGCCTGGCCCTGCTCGGCGAGCGCGCTAACCTCTCTCTGCTCGAACAGTGCCTTCACGGCATCGAACGTGAATGCCTGCGCGTGACCGGCGAAGGTCGCCTGGCGCAAACGCCGCACCCGGAAGAATTGGGTTCCGCGCTGACCAACGAACAGATCACCACCGACTACTCCGAGTCGCTGCTGGAGTTCATCACTCCGGCCCTGCCAGACCCGGCGGACACGTTGGCGAGCCTGGACAGCATTCACCGTTTTGCCTACAGCAAGCTCGGCAACGAGTACCTGTGGAGCCCATCGATGCCGTGCCCGTTGCCGGCCGAGGAAGACATCCCGATCGCCTATTACGGCACGTCCAATATCGGGCAGCTCAAGTACGTGTATCGCAAGGGCCTGGCCCTGCGTTACGGCAAGACCATGCAATGCATTGCCGGCATCCACTACAACTTTTCCCTGCCGGAAAAACTCTGGCCGCTGCTCAGGCAGGCCGAAGGCTTTGTCGGCAGCGACCGCGATTTCCAGTCGTCGTCCTACATCGCGCTGATCCGCAACTTCCGCCGCTACAGCTGGCTGCTGATGTACCTGTTCGGTGCGTCGCCAGCGCTGGACGCCGGCTTCCTGC
This sequence comes from Pseudomonas laurylsulfatiphila, assembly GCF_002934665.1. GTDB lineage: Bacteria > Pseudomonadota > Gammaproteobacteria > Pseudomonadales > Pseudomonadaceae > Aquipseudomonas > Aquipseudomonas laurylsulfatiphila. Next base: position 264,917 of record NZ_NIRS01000008.1, read on the forward strand.
GCGGTCGTTCGCACCAGTTGGAACAACTGGACCCGCACACGCTGTACCTGCCGTACGCCACCAGCCTGCGCATGAGCGACCTGGGTTACCAGAGCAACGCCCAGGCCGGCCTGACGCCGTGCTACAACGATCTGGCCAGCTACACCGACAGCCTGCGCAAAGCGGTGGCCACGCCGTACGCACCCTATGTCGAAGTCGGCACCCACCAGGATGGCGAGTGGGTACAGCTCAACACCAACATCCTGCAGATCGAAAACGAGTACTACTCCAACATCCGCCCGAAACGCGTGACCTACACCGGCGAGCGGCCGATCCAGGCGCTGATGGCCCGGGGCATCCAGTACGTCGAAGTGCGCTGCCTGGACATCAATCCGTTCCTGCCGATGGGCATCGACCTTACCGAGTCGCGCTTCCTCGATGCGTTCCTGCTGTACTGCGCGCTCAACGACAGCCCGCTGCTGACCAACACCAGCTGCGGCAACGCGACCTCGAACTTCCTCAGCGTGGTCAAGGAAGGTCGTCGTCCAGGCCTGCAACTGCAACGCGACGGCCAGCCGGTTGACCTGAAGGAATGGGCCGGTGAGCTGCTGGAAAAAATCGCTCCGCTGGCGGCGCTGCTCGACCAGAGCCATGGCGGCGATGCCCACAGCAAGGCGCTGGACGCCCAGATGGCCAAGGTCCGGGACCCGTCCCTGACGCCGTCGGCCCAGGTGTTGGCGGCCATGGCCGAGCACAAGGAGAGCTTTGCCCAGTTCTCCCTGCGCCAAAGCCAGGCGCATGCCGAGTTCTTCCGCAGCGAGCCGTTGCCGGCTGAAGAACAAGCGCAGTTTGAAGAGCGAGCGCGTTCATCGCTGGCTCAACAGGCTGAGCTGGAACAGAACGAAGTCGGTGATTTCGATGTGTTTGTCGGGGCTTACCAGGCGAGCATTCTGGCTATCAGCAACTGAAGGTCCTTCGGACCTTATCGTCGGAACGCCGCCCGGAGCAAGCTCGCTCCCACAGGGTTCAATGGTGTTTGCACGATTGTGCTCAGACCGAAGATCCACTGTGGGAGCGAGCTTGCTCGCGATGACCGCGTAGCGGTCGCTCCTCAAGTTTTCCTCTCATAAGCTAATTCGAAAAAGTTATTTATTTTCGAATTCTTAGATCATTTAGTCTCTTTCTCACGCCGACATTCGGTCGCCTGACAAGGAGCTTTCTGATGAAACTGACTTTCCCTCTACGCTTGCTGGCGGCCGCAACCCTGGCTACCGCGAGTTTCTTTGCCCAGGCGGCCGACGTCACCGTCGCCTACCAGACCACCGTTGACCCGGCGAAAGTCGCCCAGGCCGACGGCGCTTACGAAAAGGCCACCAAGGCCGATATCAGCTGGCGCAAATTCGACAACGGTGCCGATATCATCGCCGCCATCGCCTCCGGCGACGTACAGATCGGCTACCTCGGTTCCAGCCCTCTGACCGCTGCAATCACTCGCAAAGTCCCGGTGGAAACTTTCCTCATTGCCACCCAGATCGGCGCCGCCGAAGCCTTGGTCGCCCGCGACGGCTCCGGGATCAAGACCCCGCAAGACCTGATCGGCAAGAAAATCGCCGTGCCGTTTGTATCCACCGGCCACTACAGCCTGCTCGCGGCACTGAAGCACTGGAACATCGATCCCTCGAAAGTCACCGTTCTCAACCTGACACCACCGGCGATCATCGCCGCCTGGAAACGCGGTGACATCGACGCCACTTACGTGTGGGATCCGGCTCTGGGCGTGGCCAAGGAAAACGGCAAGGTACTGATCACCTCCGGTGAACTGGCCAAGTTCGGTGCTCCGACCTTCGATGCCTGGATCGTGCGCAAGGATTTCGCCGAGAAGCATCCGGAGATCGTCACCGCGTTCGCCAAAGTGACCCTCGACGCCTACGCCGACTACCGCAAAGACCCACAAGCCTGGCTCGCCAACCAGGGCAACGTCGACAAGCTTGTAAAACTGTCCGGCGCCAAGGCCAGCGATATTCCGCTGCTACTGCAAGGCAACGTCTACCCACTGGCGGCTGACCAGGTGCTCACCCTCGGCGCGCCGACCACCAAAGCCATCACCGACACCGCGGCGTTCCTCAAGGAACAAGGCAAGGTCGAGGCCGTGTTGCCGGACTACGCGCCGTACGTCAGCGCCAAGTTCATCACCAATTGATCGGGAGTTGACTGCGATGGCTTTGCTACAGCTGGAGCGCATCAGCGCACAGTACCCCGGCAACCCGGAACCGGTGTTGGCGGATATCTCCCTGAGCCTGGGGCCCCGGCAATTGTTGGTCGCCCTCGGCCCGTCCGGCAGTGGCAAGACTTCGCTGTTGAACCTGATTGCCGGTTTCGTCGACCCCAGCGCCGGGCGCATCACCCTCGACGGCGTGCCGGTCAAAGGCCCGAGCGCCGAACGTGGCGTGGTGTTCCAGGACGACGCGCTGCTGCCCTGGCAAGACGTGCTGGCGAACGTCGGCTTCGGCCTGGAACTGGCCGGTATTGCCCGGGACAAACGCGAAGCTCGTGCCCGGGAAATGCTCGCCCTGGTCGATCTTTCCGGTTTTGAACAACGCCGCATCTGGCAGCTCTCGGGCGGCCAGAAGCAGCGTGTCGGCCTGGCCCGCGCGCTCGCCGCCGACCCGCGCGTGTTGCTGATGGACGAACCTTTCGGCGCCCTCGACGCCTTCACCCGCGAGCAGATGCAGGAACTGTTGCTGCAAGTCTGGCAACGCACCGCCAAGCCGGTGTTCCTGATTACCCACGACATCGAAGAAGCCGTGTTCCTCGCCACCGACCTGATTCTGTTGGCGCCGAACCCGGGGCAAATCGTCGAGCGCCTGAGCCTCGACTTCGGTCAACGTTATGCCGCCGGTGAGTCGGCCCGCTCAATCAAATCCGATCCGCGTTTTATCGAAACCCGCGAACACGTACTCGCCAAAGTGTTCTCCCAACGCAGTGCCGCCCAGCGGCAGGAGCGCGCATGAGCAGTTACGAAATTCCCGTCGCCGCGATCAAGCCAGGCACTCCTGTGCCGGCGGCACGACGCCGCTTGAGCACTCGCTGGATCAGCGTGCTGACACTGGCCGCGCTCATTGTCATTTGGTGGGCCGTGACCGCGACCGGCTTGATCGAGCCGCTGTTCCTGCCGCCACCCTCCGCCGTGCTGCAAAAAGGCTGGCTGCTGGCAACCTCGGGTTACATGGACTCAACCCTGTGGCAGCACCTCGGCGCGAGCCTGAGCCGCATCGGCCTGGGCCTCGGCTTTGCGATACTCACCGCCGTACCGGTGGGCATCGCCATCGGCGCCAACCGTATCGCCCGTGGCGTGCTCGACCCGCTGATCGAGTTCTACCGACCCATTCCACCGCTGGCCTACCTGCCGTTGATCGTGATCTGGTGCGGTATCGGCGAACTGTCGAAAGTGCTGCTGATCTACCTGGCGATCTTCGCCCCGATTGCCATCGCCACCGCCACCGGCGTGCGCACGGTCGACCCGGCCAAACTGCGTGCCGCGCAGTCGTTGGGTGCCACTCGCGCACAGTTGATCCGTCACGTGATTTTGCCGAGTGCCTTGCCGGACATTCTGACCGGGGTGCGCATTGGCCTCGGTGTCGGTTGGTCGACCCTGGTCGCTGCCGAATTGATCGCCGCCACCAGCGGTCTTGGCTTTATGGTGCAGTCCGCCGCGCAGTTCCTGGTCACCGATGTGGTGGTCCTGGGGATTCTGGTGATCGCACTGATCGCCTTTGCAATGGAGCTGGGCCTGCGCGCCCTGCAACGCAAACTGGTGCCATGGCACGGCCAGGCCCACTGAATAATTGCCCTGTGAGTACCCTGTGGGAGCGAGCTTGCTCGCGATGGCGGTTGCACGTTCAACACTTGTGTCGCCTGACAGTCCGCTATCGCGAGCAAGCTCGCTCCCACAAAAGCTCGACACCCCGGATCAATGAGAACCACCATGAGCCACCCAACCATTGTCCCCTTAAGCTCGGCCCTCGGCGCGCAAATCAGCGGCGTCGACATCAGCCAGCCGCTGAGCGCGGAACAACGCGACGCCATCGAACAGGCCCTGCTCAAGCATCAGGTCCTGTTCTTTCGCGACCAGCCGATCACGCCACAGCAACAGGCGCGATTCGCCGCGAATTTCGGCGACCTGCACATTCACCCGATCTACCCCAATGTGCCGGAACAGCCGGAAGTGCTGATCCTCGACACCGCCGTCACCGACGTGCGCGATAACGCGATCTGGCACACCGACGTGACCTTCCTGCCGACCCCGGCCATGGGCGCGGTGCTCAGCGCCAAGCTGCTGCCGGAGTTTGGCGGCGACACCTTGTGGGCCAGTGGAATTGCCGCGTATGAAGCCCTCTCGGCGCCGATGAAAACCTTGCTCGAAGGCCTGACCGCCACCCACGATTTCACCCGTTCGTTCCCGCTGGAGCGCTATGGCAACACGCCCGAAGCGTTGGCCCAGTGGGAGGAAGCACGGCGCAAGAATCCGCCCCTGTCGCACCCGGTGATCCGCACACACCCGGTGAGCGGTCGCCGCTCGCTGTTCGTCAACGAAGGCTTCACCTCGAAGATCAACGAATTGTCGGAAACCGAAAGCGAGGCGATTCTGAAGTTTCTGTTTGCCCACGCCACGCGGCCCGAATTCACCATTCGCTGGCGCTGGCAGCAGGATGACATCGCGTTCTGGGACAACCGCGTGACCCAGCATTACGCGGTGGATGATTACCGGCCGGCGCGGCGGGTGATGCAGCGGGCGACGGTGTTGGGGGACGTGCCGTTTTTCCGATAAGCCGACTGCTGCGCAGTCGATCGCTGGCAAGCCAGCTCCTACAAACGCGATCCGTTGTAGGAGCGGGCTTGCCGGCGATGCGGTCCGCAGGACCGCCCGGTGCGCTTACTCAGCCGTCGAAGGCTTCTCCCAAAGATTGATCCCGCCCTCCTGGGCAAACCGGTCAATCTCCGCCAGTTCCTCTGCACTGAAGCTCAGGTTCTTCAACGCCCCGACGTTCTCGATGATCTGCTCCGGCCGGCTCGCGCCAATCAATGCCGAAGTGACCCGTGGATCGCGCAGGGTCCAGGCCAGCGCCAGTTGCGCCAGGCTCTGGCCACGACGTTTGGCGATTTCGTTGAGTGCGCGCACCTGGGCGATGTTGGCCTCGGACAAGTGCGATGCCTGCAACGAACCACCACCCGGACGATTGACCCGCGCATCCGCCGGCACGCCGTTGAGGTACTTGTCGGTCAGCAATCCCTGCGCCAGCGGCGTGAACGCAATCACGCCCGTGCCGAGTTCGTCAGTGGTGTCCAGCAGGTCTTTTTCCACCCAGCGATTGAGCAGGTTGTAGGCCGGTTGGTGGATCAGCAGCGGGACTTTCCACTCTTTGAGCAACGCCGCCATTTCGCGGGTCTTCACCCCGGAATAAGACGAGATGCCGATGTACAACGCCTTGCCCTGCTGCACCGCGGTGGCCAGCGCACTGGCGGTTTCTTCCAGTGGCGTGTCCGGGTCAAAACGGTGGGAATAGAAGATGTCGACATAGTCCACGCCCAAGCGCTGCAGGCTCTGGTCGAGGCTGGCCAGCACATACTTGCGCGAACCGCCGCCCTGACCGTAAGGCCCCGGCCACATGTCCCAACCGGCCTTGCTGGAGATGATCAACTCGTCGCGGTACTGCTTGAAGTCTTCACGCAGCAAACGGCCGAAGTTGATTTCGGCGCTGCCATAGGGCGGGCCGTAGTTGTTGGCCAGGTCGAAATGGTTGATCCCCAGATCGAACGCCGTGCGCAACAACGCGCGCTGGGTATCGATCGGCGTGCTATCGCCGAAGTTGTGCCACAGGCCCAACGACAGCGCAGGCAGCACCAGGCCGCTGCGGCCCACGCGGCGGTAAGGGATGGAGTCGTAGCGGTTTTCGGCAGCGGTGTAAGTCATCGAATCCTCTCTTGTCTATCTTGAATCTGGTATCGACTGCTTCGCCAGTCGCCCAGCATACGCCCGGACGGACACCAGAAAACCCGGGATTCGACTAAATGCTGAAACGTTTCACAGAAATTTAATCTGCCCGGAGAATTCAACAAAACCGCGACAGGCTTGCGTGATCCGGGCCGACAGGAACACAGTCGCCAAAGCAACGAAGAAGCGATAACGATCGCAAGGATGGAAGAGCCATGCACACCACCATCATCATCACCTTCGGCCTGGTCCTGCTCGCGATGATGCTGTTCATCGGCGAGAAACTCGGCTTCAGCCGCCAGACACTCACCTACAGTTTCGTGATCCTGTGGCTGGCGCTGACGGTGATCAATGGCGCCATCGGCGTGGTGACCGCCGGCCAGTCGTTGAGTACGGAACTGGGGATCGGCACGATGGTGTTCAGCATCCCGGTGGCGGCGCTGGTGTTGTTCATGGTGCTGAGCGCCGAGAGCTGAAAAGCCCCGGCGCCCTGCCCGCGATCAACGCACCAGATGCAGGAACTGCATGTGCCGCTCGTACTGGTCGAGGATGTCGTTGATGATCTGTTCCTTGGTGTAGCCCACCAGGTCGTAGTCCTGGCTGCCCTCGCTCAAATGCACTTCGGCCCGGTAGTAACGGCGATTGTTGAGTTGCTTGGAACCCATGCCGCCACGGGCAAACGAGGGCGTGAAATAGCCGCGCATCTGCACCTGATAAACGAACGGATGCTGATCGCCGTGGCCGATTTCCAGGCTGACGCTGTCATGGGCCGGGTCCGGGTGCATCACCACGTGCAGCCCCTTTTCGCGGAACACCGCCGACACTTCCTCAATGGCCGGTCGCACCGTCGTATCGAGGAAGCGATAAACCTCGTCGCGCGACGGGAAATGCACGGCCTGGCTAAGGCGTTGCCGCCAGCCGCCGCGTCGTGACCCGGACACAGGCGCCAACGAATGCATCTGCGCAATTTGCTTCTGCGACTCCAGATAAAACGCCTTGTGCAGACCCCACATCATCAACAGCAAGATCAGCGAGAATGGCAACGAAGTGAGGACCACCGCCGACTTCAACGCATCGATGCTGCCGGAAAACAGCAGCGCGCTGGTCACCAGAGCGGTCATTGCGCCCCAGAACACCCGCAGCCATTTCGGCCCGTCTTCATCGGGATTGCCGCCCTTGGCGGACAGTGTCGACAGCACCACCGTGCCTGAGTCGGCGGAGGTGACGAAGAACACAAAGCTGATGAACACCGTCACCGCGATGACGGTTTTGCTCCACGGGTAGGTTTCCAGCAGCAGGTAGAGCGTCATCGACGGATTGTCGATAGCCGACATGCCGAGCGCGCTCATGCCGTGGTTGAGCACTTGATCGATGGCGCTGTTGCCGAAGATCGACATCCACGCCAGGGTGAAGCCGAGCGGAATCAGCAACACGCCGAAGACGAATTCGCGGATGGTGCGGCCACGGGAAATCCGCGCGATGAACAAGCCCACGAATGGCGACCATGCGATCCACCAGGCCCAATAAAACACAGTCCAGCCGCCCAGCCAGTCGCTGGGTTTGTCGTAGGCGTAGAGGTCGAAACTCTTCATCGGCAAGGCGCCGAGGTAATCGCCGAGGTTCTGAATCAGGGTGTTGAGCAAGTGCTGCGTGGGGCCGGCAAACAACACGAACAGCAACAGTGCACAAGCCAGCAGCATGTTGATGTCGGACATGACCCGCACGCCCTTGTCGACGCCCGACACCGCAACGATGATCGCCGCGCCCATCATCAGGGTGATCAGGCCGACCTGAACCCACTGGGTGTGGGCGATGCCGAACAGGAAATCGAGGCCCGAATTGAGGTGTAACACGCCAAAGCCCATGTCCGCACCGAGGCCGAACACCGTGGCGATGATGCCGAAGCCATCCACCGCGTAGCCGATGGGGCCATTGATGCGCTTGCCGATCAGCGGATACAGCGCCGAGCGCAGGGCCAGCGGCAGGTTGTGGCGATAGGCGAAATAGGCCAGCGCCATACCGACAAAGGCGAACACGCCCCAGCCATGCAGGCCCCAGTGCAGAAACAGTATCTGCATCGCCTGACGCGCCGCATCCGCCGTGCCGGCCTCGCCTTGCGGCGGCTGCAGCATGTGGGTCAACGGTTCGGACACACAGAAGAAAAACAGGGTGATGCTGATCCCCGCGGCGAACAGCATGCCGGCCCATGACAAATAGCTGAATTCGGGCTCGTCGTGGTCGGCACCGAGCTTGATCTTGCCGTAGCCGGACAAGGCGGTGACCACCACGAAGACCAGATACAGCGTCATCGCCAGCAGGTAATACCAGCCAACCGTGTTGGCCGCCCAGTTTTGCGCCGCCAGCAACCAGGCACCGGCCTGCTCGGGCATGGCGATGACAACGACACCAAACAACAGAATGAAACTCGCCGAGAACCAGAACACCGGCGGATTCATGCGGACCAGGCCGCTTGGAGGGATGGACGATGCACTCATGTACGGTGCACCTCGAAGGGGTAAAACGTGGCTGTAGAAATCGGACTCAGCAAAGGCAAGCCTCCTGTTGTGAGCGGGCGGCGAACCACCGGTTTAACTTGAATGAACGTTCAAGTTAAACATGGATAGGGGGCTAAGGACTAATCGCAGGGCTCGGCGGTAGTGGTTGTACGCTAGCTCAAGCAAGAGGTTGACGCGGGATTGGATCAGGGCCACTGGCTCGATTCGGCTTGAAATCCAATCGCGAGCAAGCTCGCTCCCACAGTTGATTTGCGCCGGACGCAAGCGTTGTGAACGACGAAAAACATTGTGGGAGCGAGCTTGCTCGCGATGAGGCCAGACTAGTCAAAGAAGATTCAGGAGACTACTTCTGCGCCCCATCCTCATGCTGCAGATTCGCCTGGGTCAGGTTGCTGCCCGCCGGCACGCTGCGGGTCAGCCAGACGTTGCCGCCAATGGTCGAACCCTGGCCGATGGTGATCCGCCCCAGGATCGTCGCCCCGGCATAAATCACCACGTCATCCTCGACAATCGGATGCCGCGGCTGGCCTTTCTGCAACTGGCCGTCTTCGTCCGCCGGGAAGCGCTTGGCGCCCAGGGTCACGGCCTGATAAATCCGCACACGCTCGCCGATGATCGCGGTTTCACCGATCACCACGCCGGTACCATGGTCGATGAAGAAACTGCGGCCGATCTGCGCGCCGGGGTGAATGTCGATGCCCGTGGCCGAGTGGGCGATTTCCGCGCTGATACGCGCCAGCAACGGCAGCCCGGCACGGTACAAATGGTGGGCCAGCCGATGGTGAATCACCGCCAGGATCCCCGGGTAGCACAACAGCACTTCATCGACACTGCGCGCCGCCGGGTCGCCGTGATAGGCCGCCAGTACGTCGGTGTCCAACAGGCTGCGCAACCCCGGCAGGGCGAGGGCGAAGTCCTGAATGATCTGGATGGTCTTGGCTTCGACTTCGGTATCGGCCTGGGCACTGTGGCGCGCGGCATAGCGCAATTCGAGTCGAGCCTGGGCCAACAGTGCATTCAACGCCACATCCAGCGTGTGGCCGACGTAGAAGTCTTCACTCTCTTCGCGCAGATCAACCGGCCCCAGGCGCATCGGGAACAACGCACCGCACAAGGCTTCGAGAATCTCTGCCATGGCCGCCCGGGAGGGCAGCTCGCGACCGCCCTGCTCAGTACTGGCCCGGCCATTTTGCGCTCGCCACTGCTCACGCGCGGTGCGCAGCTGGCTGACGATGGTCTGCAATTGCCAATGGCTGGAACGCTCACTCACGGTAAAAACTCCTCACGGGCGACCGGACTGTCTGGCCGCACTGACGGCGATTACTTTACGGCAAGGGCAGCGAGGCAAATTAAGAACCAATAATGCTGTGCTCATTACGATTAGCTATAAGCAATTGACGGTTGCCCAGCCTTTTTCGCGTGCCTATAGTCCTGAGATCTTCCACGGCCAGTACGGACCCATGATCAAACAACAGCTCGCCCGCTTTAACCGCCTCGACCTACTCGGTCAACCCACCGCCCTGGAAAAACTCGAACGCCTGTCGACCTGGCTGGGTCGCGACGTATACGTCAAACGCGATGACCTGACACCGCTGGCAATGGGCGGCAACAAGCTGCGCAAACTCGAATACCTGGCCGCCGATGCGCTGGCCCAGGGTGCCGACACCTTGATCACCGCCGGCGCGCTGCAATCGAACCACGTGCGCCAGACGGCCGCCATTGCGGCGAAACTGGGTCTGGGCTGCGTAGCCCTTCTGGAAAACCCCCTCGGCACCGATGACAACAATTACACCGGCAACGGCAACCGCCTGCTGCTCGATCTGTTCGATGCCAAGGTCGAACTGGTGGAAAACCTCGACAACGCCGACGAACAACTGCAAGCCCTGGCCGACAGACTGCGCAACAACGGCAAGAAGCCGTACCTGGTGCCGATCGGAGGCTCCAACGCGCTGGGCGCACTCGGCTATGTACGTGCCGGGCTGGAACTGGCCGAACAGATCAAGGACACCGGCCTGACGTTCGCCGCCGTGGTCCTGGCCTCGGGCAGTGCCGGCACCCACAGCGGTCTGGCACTGGCCTTGAGTGAAGCACTGCCGGATCTGCCAGTGATCGGCGTGACGGTCTCGCGCAGCGATGAAGATCAGCGGCCAAAGGTACAAGGCCTGGCCGAACGCACTGCCGAGCTGTTGGGCGTGGACCTGCCGGATGCTTTCAAGGTCGAGTTGTGGGACGAATACTTCGCCCCTCGTTATGGCGAGCCGAATGCCGGAACACTGGCGGCGGTGAAGCTGCTGGCGAGTCAGGAAGGCTTGCTGCTGGACCCGGTCTACACTGGCAAGGCCATGGCGGGCTTGCTGGACGGGATCGGGCGTCAGCGTTTCGACGAAGGTCCGATTATCTTCCTGCACACTGGCGGGGCGCCGGCGTTGTTTGCCTATAAGGATTTTCTGTAGGAGCGAGCCTGCTCGCGATGGACGACAGGGCACCGCGGGGTGTCAGGTTGCCCGCGTTATCGTTGACGACCATCGCGAGCAAGCTCGCTCCTACAGTAGTAGAAACGCAAGCTATTCAAAAATGGAATAACCAGAAGAATAATTATTATTTTCCATTCTAAAAACGCCATCATATAGTCATGCTACAGGCGAATTTGCAGCGAGACGCATAAGCTGCATTAGGGCAGGATATCGCAGTCGTCCGAATCCCGAATTTGCCAACTTTCCTTAAGCGTCTTCCATAAGAAAACACAGGGGCTTGTCATGAATTTTTCCGCACTACGTCGCAATCTGCTGGTGGGCTCGCTGGGCCTGGCACTGAGCGCCGGCCTGATTGGCCAAGCCGTTGCCGGTGAGCAACTGCAAAAAATCAAAGACGCCGGCGTGATCAACGTTGGCCTGGAAGGCACTTACCCACCGTTCAGTTTCGTCGATGCCGACGGCAAACTGGCCGGCTTCGAAGTCGAACTCTCCGAAGCACTGGCGCAAAAACTGGGTGTCAAAGCCAAGATTCAGCCAACCAAGTGGGACGGTATCCTCGCTGCTCTGGAATCCAAGCGCCTGGACGTTGTGGTCAATCAGGTCACCATCTCCGACGAGCGCAAGAAGAAGTATGACTTCTCCGAGCCCTACACCGTCTCCGGGATTCAGGCGCTGGTATTGAAGAGCAAAGAAGCCGCGTTGAACATCAGGACCGCCGCTGACCTGTCCGGCAAGAAGGTCGGTGTGGGCCTGGGTACCAACTACGAGCAGTGGGTCCGAACCAACGTGCCGGGTGCTGACGTGCGCACCTACGACGATGATCCGACCAAGTTCGCCGACCTGAACAACGGTCGTACCGACGCCATCCTGATCGATCGCCTGGCCGCGCTTGAATACGCCAAGAAAGCACCGAAAACCGTCGCTGCCGGCCAAGCGTTCTCCCGTCAGGAGTCCGGTATTGCCCTGCGCAAAGGTGAGCCGGAACTACTGGCAGCCGTGAACAAGGCCCTCGACGAGCTGCGTGCCGACGGCACCCTGGCCAAGATCTCGGAAAAATACTTCCAAGCTGACGTCACTAAATAATGGAAGAAGCTTTCCAACTCGCACTGGACTCCGCGCCCTTCCTGCTCAAGGGCGCGTACTACACGGTCATCCTCAGTCTGGGTGGCATGTTCTTCGGCTTGCTGCTGGGCTTCGGCTTGGCATTGATGCGCCTGTCGCGCTTCAAACTGGTGAGCTGGATTGCCCGCATCTACGTGTCGTTCTTTCGCGGCACGCCGTTGCTGGTGCAACTGTTCGTGATCTATTACGGCTTGCCGCAACTGGGTCTGGAACTGGATCCGCTGCCAGCGGCCCTGATCGGCTTCTCGCTGAACATGGCCGCCTACGCCTGTGAAATCCTGCGCGCGGCGATCGGATCGATCGAACGCGGCCAGTGGGAAGCCGCTGCAAGCATCGGCATGACCCGTGCACAGACTCTGCGCCGGGCCATCCTGCCGCAAGCGATGCGCACGGCACTACCGCCGCTGGGCAACAGCTTCATTTCGCTGGTCAAGGACACCGCACTGGCCGCCACCATTCAGGTGCCGGAGCTGTTCCGTCAGGCGCAGCTGATTACCGCCCGGACTTTCGAAGTCTTCACCATGTATCTTGCCGCCGCGCTGATCTACTGGATTCTGGCCACGGTGCTGTCGCACCTGCAGAACAAGTTGGAAGAGCGGGCCAATCGGCACGACCAGGAGTCCTGACCCCATGATTGTCGTGGAAAAACTGACAAAGCAGTTCAAGGGTCAAGTCGTGCTCAATGGCATCGATCTTGAGGTCAAGGAAGGCGAGGTGGTCGCGATCATCGGCCCCAGCGGTTCGGGCAAGACCACCTTTCTGCGCTGCCTGAATTTTCTGGAAGAACCCACCAGCGGCCGGATCAAGGTCGGCGATATCGAGATCGATACCAGCCGTCCCCTGAACCAGCAGCAGAGCCTGGTGCGACGCTTGCGCCAGCACGTGGGCTTCGTGTTCCAGAACTTCAACTTGTTCCCCCATCGCACCGCCCTGGAAAACGTCACCGAAGGCCCGATCGTGGTCAAGAAGACCCCGCACGCCGACGCTGTAGCCCTGGGCAAAAAACTCTTGGCCAAGGTCGGTCTGGCGGGCAAGGAGGACGCTTACCCGCGTCGCCTTTCCGGTGGCCAGCAACAGCGCGTGGCGATTGCCCGGGCGCTGGCGATGGAGCCCGAAGTGATCCTGTTCGATGAGCCGACCTCGGCCCTCGACCCGGAACTGGTGGGCGAGGTATTGGCGACCATCCGCGGCCTGGCCGAAGAGAAACGCACCATGGTGATCGTCACCCACGAAATGGGTTTTGCCCGGGACGTGGCCAACCGTGTGGTGTTTTTCGACAAGGGCGTGATCGTCGAACAAGGCGAAGCGAAGGCGTTGTTTGCCAACCCGAAAGAAGAGCGAACCCGGCAGTTCCTGAGCAAGTTCCTGAATAACGCTCACAACTAAAAACTCTGCGCAACAACGGTAAACTTCCATGGATGGAAGTGACACCCCTCGAAAGACGCTTCATTAATACCAAATCAAACTCATCTATTTAACATGCATCTCCTGTACACGTGCACGGTACAAATATATGCATCATGCTAATTAAGCAATGCCAATTCAATCAGTTCCTCTGTCGTAAGACGGTGCCCACGATTTGCACCATTCCACCCATTTCCCCCCGCTTTCAGCAGAAAAATTCGACGCACAGGCATAGTTTAATTACTTTGAACCGTAGGAACTTTCTGAATAGCACCATAGAACCACCATAACTAATAAATCTTATTGACACCTGATCCCTCTGACTCTTATCTAGTCTCCAGCCAGCGACACTCATCACATCTAACTCATTATTCCCGCTCAAAGTAATGAATGGTTTATCTGTTCGATTATTGGTTTTTGATATTCCAGAAACGGACTTCGTTGCAAGACTTCAAGGAGACTTCATGAATAGCACCTCGAACAAATCCGGGCTTGCGGCCCCAACCCTGGCGCAATCCAACAAGGCCGGCATCAACGTCACCTGCGCGGCGCACCTGCTGATCGATGTGGCGCCCTACCCCGCCATGGACGCAGGAGACCTGGTCGAACTGTTCTGGGACAACTGCTACGTGGCCTCCCGCGTGCTGACGGCCAGTGATGTCGGCCGACCGGTGCAGTTGCGGGTGCCTGAGAGTTTTGTCGCCAACGGTACCTCGCGCATTCACTACCGGGTCATGCAGATTGGTCGGGGTCCGGCGGTATCGGCCAGTCAAAACGTGCAGATCAAACTCGACTGTCCAGGCGGCCAACCCTCGGCGCTGTGCGGCGATGAAAACCAGTGCCTGGCGCCGGTGAGCATTCCCGAGGCGATTCGCCGTCAGGGGGTCAATCCGAGTCAGGTCAAACGCGGTGTTCCCTTGACCATCGAGCCGTACCTGAACATGGCCGTCGACGACGAAATTACCCTGCGCTGGGGCGATGTGCGCCTGGATCTGCCACCGCTCAAGTCCGCCGATGTGGGTCAGCCGATCCAGGTCTGGATACCGCCGGCCATCATCCTCGAAGCCGGCGAAGATCTGCGGCTGGAAGTGACGTACTGCATTCTCGATCGGGTGGGCAACAACTCCCGCTGGGCACCGGCCCGCACGCTGAAGATCGGTTGCGCCAATCCTTATCTGAAAGTCCCGAAGAGACAGCACCTCAAGGCTGCCGAGGCCCACAGACGATGATGTCGTTACTGTAAAAATTCAAAAGATCGCAGCCTTCGGCAGCTCCTACAGGGTTAAGGCATAAACCCCTGTAGGAGCTGCCGAAGGCTGCGATCTTGGCGACAGCGCCATTGCCACCCTTCTATCAATATTCCTAAAAGTTAGTTCATAAAATATTTATACACGTTTAGGGTATATACACCGGACCACCGGACATTCTTGTTTTCATGCGCGGCCACAAGCGGCGCTTCCATGAGATGTGAGGTAGGTATGGTCCGGAACACAATCACCCCAGTGCAGATCGCCAGGGCATTGCGAGCAGCCAAGGAGTGGCACTGATGTCCAGTCTGGCAGATGCAATCGTCCAGAGTGACCTGGACATCGCCCCGTTGTTGTTGCCCGCGCAAATCTTGCGCAACGATGCCCAAGCCATCAAGGCAGCCCACGAACTGGCGCACGTCGCGCGCCTGCAAGCAGCCAAACGTGACCAGTTGCGCAAGCTCCCATGGTCCGAAATCGAACTGTTCACCCGCAGCGGACTGGGCAGCATTTCCATCCCCCGCGAGTACGGTGGCCCGCAGGTTTCGTTCGTCACCCTGGCCGAGGTCTTCGCGATCATTTCCGCCGCCGACCCGGCGCTTGGGCAGATCCCGCAAAACCAGTTCGGCATTCTTAACCTGATCCTCGGCAGCGCCACCGAAGCGCAGAAAAGGCAACTGTTCAAAAGCGTGCTCGATGGCTGGCGCATCGGCAATGCCGGGCCGGAGCGCGGCACCAAAAACACACTGGAACTGAAGGCTCGCCTCACTGCCGACGGCGTCCTCAACGGCCAGAAGTTCTATTCCACCGGTGCACTGTTCGCCCATTGGGTTGCGGTCAAGGCATTGAACGACGACGGCAAACAAGTGCTGGCGTTCATCCGTCGCGGCACGCCGGGATTACGCATCGTCGATGACTGGTCCGGCTTTGGTCAGCGCACCACCGCCAGCGGCACGATTTTGCTCAACAACGTGCAGGTCGACCCCGAACTGGTTGTGGATAACTGGCGGATCAATGACACACCGAACATCCAGGGCGCCGTCTCTCAACTGATTCAGGCGGCCATCGACGCCGGTATCGCCCGGGGCGCCATCGACGACGCCATCGACTTCGTGAAAACCCGCGCCCGGCCGTGGATCGACGCCAAGGTCGAGCGAGCCAGCGATGACCTGTACGTGATCGCCGATATCGGCAAACTGAAAATCGAACTGCACGCCGCCGAAGCGCTGCTGCGCAAAGCCGGGCAGGTGCTCGATGAAGTCAGCGCCGCACCGCTCACCGCAGAGTCCGCCGCCCGCGCCTCGATTGCCGTGGCCGAAGCCAAAGTGCTGACCACTGAGATTTCGTTGCTGGCCAGCGAAAAGCTGTTCGAACTGGCCGGCAGCCGCGCCACCCTCGCCGAATTCAACCTCGACCGCCACTGGCGCAACGCCCGGGTGCACACGCTGCACGATCCGGTGCGCTGGAAATACCACGCCATCGGCGCCTATCGCCTCAACGGCACGCTGCCTAATCGTCATTCCTGGATTTAACGACCAGACATCTGGAGAAGCACATGAGCATTTCTCAACACGTCGCGGTCATCACCAGCGATGAGCAAGCCCTGATTGTCGCCAGCGATCTGGCCGAAGACTTCAAACGCGACAGCGCCCTGCGCGACCGCGAGCGCCGCTTGCCACACCCCGAACTGGAGGTGTTTTCCCGCTCGGGCCTGTGGGGCATCAGCGTGCCAAAGGAATATGGCGGCGCCGGTGTTTCCAACGTCACCCTGGCCAAGGTCATCGCCCTGATCGCCCAGGCCGACGGCTCGCTGGGGCAAATTCCGCAGAACCATTTTTATGCCCTCGAAGTGCTGCGCGTGAACGGCAGCCACGAGCAGAAAAAACGTCTTTATGCCGAAGTGCTGGCCGGCCAGCGCTTCGGTAATGCCCTCGCCGAACTCGGCACCAAAACCGCCCATGATCGCATCACCAGCCTGACTCGCGATGGCAGCGGCTATCGCATCAATGGCCGCAAGTTCTACGCCACCGGTGCGATTTACGCCCAGCGCATTCCCACCTCGGTGGTGGATGAAAACGGTGTGCAGCAACTGGCATTCGTCCCGCACAACAGCAAGGGCCTCACCGTAATTGACGACTGGAGCGGCTTCGGCCAGCGCACCACCGGCAGCGGTTCGGTGGTGTTCGAAGACGTCTACGTCGCTGCCGAAGACGTCATCCCCTTTCAAAGCGCCTTCGAGCGCCCGACCCCGGTCGGCCCGCTGGCGCAGATTCTCCATGCCGCCATCGACACCGGCATCGCCCGCGCCGCGTATGAGGATGCGCTGCACTTCGTGCGCACCAAAACCCGGCCGTGGATCGACGCCACCCACGAAAAAGCCACGGACGATCCACTGACCCTCAAGAGCTTCGGCCACCTGAGCATTCGCCTGCACGCCGCCGAGGCACTGCTGGAGCGTGCTGGCGAATACCTCGACAAAGCCCAGGCCGACACCCAGGCCGAGACCGTCGCAGCCGCATCGATTGCCGTCGCCGAAGCCCGTGCCCTGAGCACCGAAATCTCCCTGGCCGCCGGCAGCACGCTGTTCGAACTGGCCGGCAGCCAGGCGACCTTGATCGAACACGGTCTCGACCGCCACTGGCGCAACGCCCGGGTGCACACCCTGCACGACCCGGCGCGCTGGAAGTACCACGCCGTGGGCAACTACTACCTCAACGATGAAAACCCGCCACTGCGGGGGACCATCTGAATGGCTAAAAAGAAGATCCTGCTCAATGCCTTCAACATGAACTGCATCGGGCACATCAACCACGGTTTGTGGACGCATCCGCGCGACACGTCCACCCGCTACAACACGATCGAATACTGGACCGAGCTGGCGCAATTGCTCGAGCGCGGGCTGTTCGACGGCCTGTTCATCGCCGACATCGTCGGGGTCTACGACGTCTACCAGAATTCGGTGGACGTGCCGCTGAAAGAATCGATCCAGCTGCCGGTCAACGACCCGCTCTTGCTGGTGTCGGCCATGGCCGCGGTGACGAAAAACCTCGGCTTCGGCCTGACCGCCAACCTCACCTACGAAGCGCCGTACCTGTTCGCCCGACGCCTGTCGACGCTGGATCACCTCAGCCGTGGCCGGGTCGGCTGGAACATCGTCACCGGCTACCTGGACAGCGCCGCCAAGGCCATGGGCCTGAGCGAACAGGTCGAGCATGACCGTCGCTACGACCAGGCCGACGAGTACCTGGAGGTGCTCTACAAACTCCTGGAAGGCAGCTGGGAAAACGGCGCGGTGCTGAACGATCCGCAGCAGCGGATCTATGCGCAGCCTGAGAAAGTGCACAAAGTCGAGCACAAGGGCGAGTTCTATCAAGTCGAGGGTTATCACCTCTGCGAACCCTCGCCACAACGCACGCCGGTGCTGTTCCAGGCCGGTAGCTCGGATCGCGGCTTGCTGTTCGCCGGGCGGCATGCCGAGTGCGTGTTCATCAGCGGCCAGACCAAGGCATCGACCAAGGCGCAGGTGGACAAGGTCCGTGCCAGTGCCGTCGAAGCCGGGCGCAATCCCGAGGACATCAAGGTGTTCATGGGCCTGAACGTGATCGTCGGCGCCACCGAAGAGCAGGCCTGGGCCAAGCACGCCGAGTACCTGAGCTACGCCAGTGCCGAGGCCGGCGTGGCGCACTTTTCGGCGTCCACCGGGATCGATTTTTCCCAATATGAAATCGACGAGCCGATCCAGTACGTGAAGAGCAACGCGATCCAGTCCGCCACCAAACACCTGCAAAACAACGACTGGACCCGACGCAAATTGCTGGAGCAACACGCCCTCGGTGGCCGCTACATCACCGTGGTCGGCTCACCGCAGCAAGTGGCGGATGAGCTGGAATCGTGGATCGCCGAAACCGGGCTGGATGGTTTCAACCTGACCCGTATCGTCACCCCGGAAAGCTATGAGGATTTCATCGAGCTGGTGATTCCCGAGTTGCAGCGGCGGGGGTCGTACAAGACGGCGTACGACAGCGGCACCTTGCGCGAAAAGCTGTTTCAGCAGGAGGCGCATCTGCCTGAGCAACATACGGGCTCGACTTACCGACGCTAAGAGCATCGCTGGCAAGCCAGCGATGAGGCCCGACCAAACACCAAAAATTCATTGCCCTGACTGGAAAAAACACCATGAAAAAGCACTACCTCTCTCACCCAGTCAAAGCACTGGCCCTGGCCCTCGGCCTGTTCAGCTCTGCGGTTTTCGCCGCCGACGCGCCGCTGAAAATCGGCACCACCGCCGCTTTCGCCATTCCCCTTGAAGCAGCCGTCGAAGAGGCTTCCAAACAAGGCCTGAAAGTCGAGCTGGTGGAGTTCACCGACTGGATCGCGCCGAACGTCAGCCTCGCCGCCGGCGACATCGACGTGAACTACTTCCAGCACATCCCGTTCCTGGAAAACGCCAAGGCCGCCTCGGGTTTCGACCTGGTGCCGTTCGCGCCGGGAATCATCAACAACGTCGGCCTCTACTCGAAAAAATACAAAAGCTTCGACGAACTGCCGCAAGGCGCCAGCGTGGCCATCGCCAACGACCCGATCAACAGCGGTCGAGGCTTGCAACTGCTGGCCAAGGCCGGCCTGATCACCCTCAAGCCCGGTGTCGGCTACAAGGCCACCGAAGAAGACATCATCGCCAACCCGAAGAAAATCAAGATCCTCCAGGTCGAAGCCGTGCAACTGGTACGTGCCTATGACGATGCCGATCTGGTGCAGGGCTACCCGGCCTACATTCGCTTGTCGAAAACCTTCGATGCCGGCTCCGCACTGCTGTTCGACGGCCTCGATCACAAGGAATACGTGATTCAATTCGTGATCCAGCCGAAGAGCAAAACCGACCCGCGCCTGATCAAGTTCGTCGACATCTACCAGCACTCACCTGCGGTGCGCGCTGCACTGGATAAAGCTCACGGCAAGCTCTATCAAGCCGGCTGGGAAAGCTGAGCATGACCGCCGCCATCCAACGGCGACTGGAGAATCCAGAGCCGCAAAGCGCCGAGCGCACCGAACTGCATCCCGAACTCAACCATGCCCACGTGCGCTTCATCGGCGTGGGCAAAACCTACAACGGCCAACAAGGCCCGGTGGCCGCGTTGCACGGCATCGACCTGGCGATCCAGCACGGCGAAGTGTTCGGCATCATCGGCCGCAGCGGCGCCGGCAAGTCGTCGCTGATTCGCACCATCAATCGCCTGGAGCAACCGAGCAGCGGTCGGGTACTGATCGATCAGGTCGACATCGGCGACTTCGACGAAGACCGCCTGGTGGCGCTGCGTCGGCGCATCGGCATGATCTTCCAGCACTTCAATTTAATGTCGGCCAAGACCGTTTGGCAGAACGTCGAACTGCCGCTGAAAGTCGCCGGTGTGTCCAAGGAAAAACGCGAGCTGAAAGTCCGTGAATTGCTGGAACTGGTGGGTCTACAAGCCAAACACAAGGCTTACCCGGCGCAGTTGTCCGGCGGGCAGAAACAGCGCGTGGGCATTGCCCGGGCGCTAGTGCATGACCCGCAAATTCTGCTGTGCGACGAAGCCACCTCGGCGCTGGACCCCGAGACCACGCAGTCGATCCTCGGCCTGCTGCGCGAGATCAACCGGCGCCTGGGCCTGACCATTGTGCTGATCACCCACGAGATGGCGGTGATCCGCGAGATCTGTGATCGGGTAGTCGTCCTCGAACACGGGCGCATCGTCGAGCAGGGGCCGGTGTGGGAAGTCTTCGGCAATCCACAACATGAGGTCAGCAAGACGTTGCTGGCGCCGTTGCAACACGCATTGCCGGAAGAACTGCAAAACCGTCTGCAGCCGCAATCGAGCGCCCCGGATGCAGCCGTGGTCCTGCGCTTGCAGTTCACCGGCAACCAACGCGACGAGCCGGACCTGGCGGCACTGTTCAGCGCCCTCGGAGGCCGCGTGCGATTGCTGCAAGGCGGCGTGGAACGGATTCAGGGCCATGCCCTCGGGCAACTGCTGCTGGCGGTGACGGGCTCACCCCTCGGTGCCGAAGAATTGCGTCAACGCGCCAGCCAATGGGCGCAACAGGTGGAGGTGCTGGGTTATGTGGTTTGATCGCTTGCTGCAGGGTTTTATCGACACGTTCCTGATGGTCGGCGTGTCGTCGCTCATCGCGCTGTTGGCGGGCATTCCGCTGGCGGTGATCCTGGTCACCAGCTCCAAGGGCGGCATCTACGAAGCCCCGGCGCTGAACCGCGTTTTGGGTGCTTTCGTGAACCTGTTTCGCTCGGTACCTTTCCTGATTTTGATGGTGGCCTTGATTCCGTTCACGCGGTTGATTGTCGGCACTACTTACGGCGTCTGGGCGGCCGTAGTGCCGTTGACCATCGCGGCCACGCCGTTCTTTGCCCGCATTGCCGAGGTCAGCTTGCGCGAGGTCGATCAAGGGTTGATCGAAGCGGCGCAAGCCATGGGCTGCCGGCGCTGGCACATCGTCTGGCATGTGTTGTTGCCGGAAGCACTGCCGGGGATCGTCGGCGGGTTCACGATTACCTTGGTGACGATGATCAACTCATCGGCCATGGCCGGGGCGATTGGTGCGGGCGGGTTGGGGGATATTGCCTATCGGTATGGGTATCAGCGCTTTGATAGCCAGATCATGTTGACGGTGATTGTGTTGCTGGTGGCGTTGGTGGCGGTGATTCAGTTGGGTGGGGATCGGTTGGCTCGGGGCCTCAACAAGCGGTAGCCCTGTAGGAGCGAGCTTGCTCGCGATGGAGGTCAACGATAACGCGGGAAACCTGATTCCCCACGACGCCCTCAGGTCTTTCGCGAGCAAGCTCGCTCCTACACGAGTGGCGATCCTGGCGATATTTCGTACAAAGAAATCAGTGCTTCCGAAGGCCCGTTCCCTTTCCTTTGCAGGACATTTCCTAGATCATTTCGCTCGCTTGCGCCTGCCAAATCCGGTGGCTAGTCTCGGTCCGTCACTGCTCATCAGTGATCGGGTTTAGTAGCCCGGAACAATAGGCGCATAGCGATTCCATGCTCATGTCCGGCAAATTTTGCCGCATGCAGAATATGGTGGCTGTGCGTGGGGTACCTTCGGGTGCACCGGTTTTCCTATTGACCGGCCTACTAACCTGCGTACAGCCGCCACCCAATCGTTTAGTAGGCGATAAGTGATGGCTCCCATGCAGCAATAGGAGTAACACTCATGGAAAAATCCGTTCCCGATCCCCCCGAAACCTCCACCGACGACCCACTCAGGGATCGCTCAGCGCTCTACCGCGCCATCGATTTCCACCTCACCGGCAAGCAACCCGCACCACCCGATGAAATGCGCTTCTACAACGTCAGCAAGGACGTGAGCTTCGAAGACACCCAACTCTATGTCGCCGACCTGCTGCGCTGTGCTTCGGTCACGGCGTATCAATGTGGCGACCAGCTCAAGGGGGCCGACCGGGCGATGGTGTATTCGATCTGGCATTTGCTGGAGATTGCCAAGGCGATGGTGGATCACTCCATTGAGTGTTTGGGGATGAAAAAGGGCTGAGTCTGACTTTAATCATCGGTTGTCTGTGGGAGCGAGCTTGCTCGCGATGGGCTGCGCAGCAGCCCCCGGCGCCATGGCGTATATTCGGTGAATCCAAATTGCCTGCGCAGCCGACCATGAAGCAAACACCCGACGACCTCGAACAGATCACCGCCACCACCCTGGGCCATTACAACGCAGTGGCCGAAGACTTTCGTGAAGGCACGCGCGATCACGACGTCAGCCAGAACATCGATGCCCTGTTGCGGCACATCCAGGGTGAGGCGCCTTTCGACATTCTCGACTTCGGCTGCGGACCCGGTCGTGATCTGCAAACCTTCACCCGCATGGGCCACACAGCCGTCGGCCTCGACGGTTCGGAAAAATTCGCGCAGATGGCCCGGGACGACAGCGGTTGCGAGGTGTGGCAACAGGACTTCCTGAAGCTTGATCTGCCGGCCGAGCGTTTCGACGGAATTTTTGCCAATGCGGTGCTGTTTCATGTTCCGCGTCAGGAATTACCACGGGTGCTGAAGCAGTTGTGGGGAACGTTGAAACCGGGCGGGGTGTTGTTCAGTTCCAATCCCCGTGGCGAGAATCAGGAGGGCTGGAACGGGCCACGTTATGGGTCGTATCACGACCTGGCGGCCTGGCAGCAGTTGCTGATCGAGGCGGGTTTTGTCGAGTTGGAGCATTACTACCGGCCGGCCGGGCTGCCGCGGGAGCAGCAGCCTTGGTTGGCGAGTGTGTGGCGTAAAGCTGTGTAGTCAGTCCCGACGCCATCGCGAGCAAGCTCGCTCCCACAGTTGACCGCGTACACCTGTGGGAGCGAGCTTGCTCGCGATGAGCGCGAAGCGCTCGCTTCTTAAACAGCCTCTTTCTTCGGCTCGCGAATCTTGTACCAGGCCACATACAGCGCCGGCAAAAACAGCAGCGTCAGCAAGGTGGCGATGACGATCCCGCCGATCATCGCGTAAGCCATCGGCCCCCAGAACACTTCCCGGGCAATCGGGATCATCCCCATGCTCGCCGCCGCTGCGGTCAGCAGGATCGGACGACGCCGATGTTCGGTGGCCTGCACCACCGCATCCCACGGCGCATAACCCTTCTGCTCGTACTCCTCGATCTGGGTCACCAGGATCACCGAGTTACGGATGATGATACCGATCAACGCGAGAATCCCGAGGATCGCCACGAAGCCCATGGGCGTACCCGTAGGCACCAGCGCGATCACCACGCCGATCAGCCCCAGCGGCGCGACGCTGGCCACCAGGAACAGTTTCTGCACGCTGTGCAGCTGGATCATCAGGAAGGTCGCCATCAGGAACAGCATCAGCGGCACAACCTTGGCAATCGGGCCCTGGGCCTTGCCGCTTTCCTCCACCGTACCACCGGTGGCGACCTTGTAGCCCGCCGGCAGTTTGGCAGCGAACGCGTCGATGGACGGCTTGAGGATTTTCACCAGGTCCGTCGGCTGGATCTCGTCGCGGATCGCCGCCTTGATGGTGATGGTCGGCAGGCGGTCGCGACGCCACACCAGCGGCTGCTCCAGTTCGTAGCGCACCGTGGCGAACGCCAGCAGCGGAATCGACGTGCCGTTCGGCGTGACGATTTGCAGGTTCTGCAGGGTTTCCGGCGTTCCGCGTTCGGAATCCACCGCACGACCGACCACGTTGATCAGGTAAATGTCGTCATCGACCTGGGTCACCGACTGGCCGCTGACGATGCCGTTCATCAGGTTGGCCACATCCTCGGAAGACAACCCCAACTGCCGCGCCTTGTCCTGGGCGATGTCGATGCGCAGCACTTTGCCCGGTTCGTTCCAGTCGTAGATGATCTCGCCAATGTGCGGGTTCTTGTCCAGCTCCGTGGCCAGGTCGATGGCATGTCGGCGCACCTGGTCGATGTCCTTGCCGCTGATCCGGTACTGGATCGGACGCCCTACCGGCGGACCCATTTCCAGTGCCTGGACATAACTGCCGATGCCGACGAAGTCGTTGCGCAAGCGCTCGCGAAGCTTCTGCATCATGGCCTCACGCGTGTGGCCTTTGCTGACGATCACCAACTGCGCGTAGAAGGGGTTCTGCAGTTGCTGGTCCAGTGGCAGATAGAAGCGGATCGCGCCCTGCCCGATATAAGTGCTCCAGCGCTCGATGTCCGGATCGTCCTTGAGCGTGGCTTCGAGGCGATCGACGGCCCGGCGGGTTTCGTCGATCGAGGCGTTTTGCGGCAGGTTCAGGTCCATCAGGATTTCCGGCCGGTCCGACGACGGGAAGAACTGGTTCTGCACGAAGCGCATGCAAAACAGCGCCAGCACAAAACACAGCACCGTAATGCCGATGGCCCACCAGCGATTGCGCATGCACCACAGCAGCCCACCGTTGAACGCCTTGCCGATGCGCCCGCGTTCACCTTCATGAGGTTTCACTTTGGTGCTGAGAATGTGCACGCCGATCACCGGCGCAAACAGAACCGCCACCACCCACGACACCAGCATCGCACAGGCAATCACCGCAAACAGGGTGTAGGTGTATTCGCCGGCCGAGCTGGCGTTCAAGCCGATCGGCACGAAGCCCGCCACCGTCACCAACGTACCGGTGAGCATCGGAAACGCCGTGGAGGTGTAGGCGAAGGTTGCCGCCTGCTCCTTGGTCTCGCCCAATTCCAGGCGCGTGACCATCATCTCCACGGTGATCATCGCATCGTCCACCAACAGGCCGAGGGCGATGATCAGTGCACCGAGGGAAATCCGCTGCATGGTGATACCGCTGTACTCCATGAATACAAACACCATCGCCAGCACCAGCGGGATCGAGCAGGCCACCACCAGCCCGGCGCGCACGCCAAGGCTGACGAAGCTGACCAGCAGCACGATCACCACTGCCTCGAACAACGCGCTGGTAAAGCCGCCGACGGCCTCCTCGACCACCACGGCCTGGTCGGACACGTTGTAAATGCCGACGCCCACCGGCAAGTCGGCGGTCAACTCGTCAATACGGGCGTGCAAGGCCTTGCCGAATGCCTGGACGTTGCCACCCTTCTGCATGGCAATCGCCAGGCCGATGGCCGGTTTGCCGTTGAAGCGGAATTCCGGCGAGGCCGGATCGACGTAACCGCGGCGGATTTCGGCAATGTCGGCCAGGCGATAGTAGCGGTCGTTGAGCTTGAGGTTGACCTCGGCCAGGTCTTTCTCCGAAGCGAACTTCCCTGACGTGCGCACCGAAATCCGCTCCGGTCCGGCCTCGATGACACCCGCCGGGGTCACGGCGTTCTGGGATTGCAGGCTCTGCACCACCTGACGCTCATCGATGCCCAGCGCGGCGAGTTTGCGCGTGGAGAAGTTCAGGTAAAGCACTTCGTCCTGCTGGCCGACCATTTCGATCTTGCCCAGCCCCGGCACACCGCGAATCTCCATGCGCGCCTGTTCCACGTAATCGCGCAACTGACGCAGGGTCAAGCCGTCGGCGGTGAAGGCGTAGATCGACCCGAAGACGTCACCGAACTCGTCGTTGAACGACGGCCCCTGTATGCCCTGCGGGAACTGGTATCTGATGTCGTTGATCTTCTTGCGCACCTGGTACCAGATTTCCGGGATGTCCTTGGCACCGGTGGTGTCGCGCAGGTACACGTACACCGTCGATTCGCCGGGGCGCGTGTAGCTTTTCACGTAGTCGAGGGAGTCGAGCTCTTCGAGCTTTTTCTCGATCCTGTCGGTGATCTGCTTGAGGGTTTCCTCCTGGGTCGCCCCCGGCCATTTGCTCTGGATCACCATGGTTTTGATGGTGAACGACGGGTCTTCTTCGCGCCCCAGGTTGAAATACGAGAACACACCCATCAGCAACGCGACGAACATCAGATACCAGATGAACGACTGATGCTTGAGGGCCCATTCCGAGAGGTTGAAAGGCCCTTTCATTGACTGTCCTCGTCGAATTTCACTTGCTGCCCCGGTTTGAGGCTGTTGACACCGGCACTGACCACCCGCTCGCCGTTCTTCACGCCGCCGGCCAGCACTACGGTGCTGTCGGTGCGGCTGATCACGGTGATGTCACGGGGGGAGACGGTTTTACTCTGTGCATCGATCACCCAGATGCGCGGTTTGCCATCGACCTTCTGCAGCGCGGTGACTGGCAACTCGATGCGCGGCTTGATCGCCGTGCTCAGGGTGACGCTGATGGCCGTGCCCAAGCGGAAACCCTGTGGCGTTTCGGCCAGGGTCAGGCGGGCGCGACGGGTGCGTGTCGCGCTTTGAGCCTGGGGTTCGATTTCACGGATGATGGCGGTGGTGTTGAGGCTCGGATCGAGTTGCGCAGCAACCTGAAACACCACATCGCTGGGCAACTGATCAACGAGGGTATCGGGCAGGTCGATCACTGCTTCCTTGATGTCCGGTTGCGCCAGGGTCACCACTTGCTGACCCGCCGTCACCACTTGCCCGGCCTCGGCGCTCCACGCGGTGACCACGGCCTTATGGTCGGCGCGCAGCTCGGTGTAGCCCAATTGGTCTTTGCTCTGGTTGACGGCCGCCCGGGCCTGATCGAGGGAGGCCTGGGTGGTTTTCAGGTCCGTGTTGGCCGCGTCGAGTTGCGCTTGTGCGCCGACCCCGCGATCGAACAGGGCTTGTTGACGCTGGGCACTGGCCTTGGCATTGATCAGTTGCGCCTGGATTTTCGCCAGGTCGCCCTGGGCCGAACGCAATTGGTTCTGCTGATCGGAAGGATCGAGGGTGGCGAGCAGTGTCCCCTTCTCCACCTCGGCGCCGACATCGACGTTACGACTGGCGATCCGCCCGCCCACGCGGAAGCCGGTATCGCTTTGATAGCGCGCCTGGATGCTGCCGGCGAAGCGGCCCAGGTCCTCTTCGTTCAAGGTCTGGACCTTGATCGACAACACCGGCCGTACCGGTGCCGGCGGTGGTTCGCTTTTGGAACAGGCGCTCAGCACCAGCCCGATGGACAACGCCCATAAAGGCTTCATGGCTTGGCTCCCCACGTCAGATCCTTGTAAGTGTCTTCGGCAATCTCGACTTCCATGTCAGGGTGCAAGAGTTGGCCGCCCGCGATGATGACTTTGTCGCCGTCTTTCAACCCGCCGCTGATGATGACCTTGCCGGTCAGGTAACGGCCGACAGTGACCGAATGCAACTGGGCCTTGCCCTTGTCGTCGACAATCCAGACAGCAGGTTCACTGATGTTTTTGGTCAGCGCCGACCACGGCAACTCAATGACCGATTTGCCCGATCCCCTGGCCGTGGCACTCACCACCGAGCCCAACTGCATGCCGTCGGGCAGACTGTTGAGGCCGACCTTGACCTGCACGGTACCGGATTGCGCCGACACCGCCGGGGTGATTTCGCGCACGGTGCCGGTGGTTTTGATCGCCGGGTTGTCGAGCAGGCTCAGGACAATGGTGTCATCGCTCGGCTTCTCGGCCAGCAGCGATTCATAAACGTTGAACACCGCATCGCGGTCGCCGTCACGGGCCAGGCTGAAGATCGGCATCGTCGCCTGAACCACCTGGCCGACCTCCGCCTGGCGCTCGGTAATGATCCCCGGCGCATCGGCGATCAGCGCCGTATAGCTCAACTGATCCTTGGCATTGGCCAACTGCGCCTGGGCAGCGCTCAGGGCGCTCTGGCTGCTGTTCAAGGCGGCCTGGGCCGAGTCATATTCACTCTGGCTGGTATAACCCTTGGGCAGGAGTTTTTGCTGGCGTACGAATGCCGCCGCGTTCTGCTTCACCCGCGCCTGTTCGGCGGCCACTTGGGCCTGGGCCGAGTCGACGTTGCTCTGCAAGTCCTTGGGGTCGAGCCGGGCCAGCACTTGCTTGGCGGTTACTCGATCGCCGACGTCAACCGAACGCTGGATGATCTTGCCACCCACACGGAAAGACAGCTCGGTCTGTATCCGCGCCTGAATATCACCGGTGAGGGTAACCGGGGCCGCGTAGTCCGCCTGCTTGACGACTTGCACGAACACCCGTGGCAGGTATTCCTGTACGGGTTTTTTCTGGTCGCAAGCCGTCAGCAGGGTGACGACACTCAAGGCCATGACTACTTTGAATCCGGGAACCACCATGCAAACTCCTTGGCCTTTTTCATGTACAGCACGACAGAGAGCTTAGAACAGGATAGCAACCTTGCACGAGCGTCTTATGAAGAAAAAATTCACCCTGCCTTACGTCCAGAACACTTGCGCTAGACACCTGCCCGTAACGGACAATGGGCCTCGCTTGACCCCGCCACAGGAACCCACATGCTCAACACGCTCGCGGTAGCCAACTACCGCTCGATCAACAAACTGGTGATCCCGCTGGGCCGACTGAATCTGATCACCGGCCCCAACGGCAGCGGCAAGTCCAACCTGTACCGTGCGCTGCGCCTGCTGGCGGAAACCGCCCACGGTGGCGTGGTCAATGCCCTGGCCCGTGAAGGCGGGCTGGATTCGACCTTCTGGGCCGGCCCGGAAACCCTCTCCCGGCGCATGCGCACCGGCGAAGTCGCCATCGAGCCCACCGTGCGCCAAGGCGTCAAGCGCCTGCGCCTGGGGTTTGCGGGAGAAGATTTCGGCTACTCGATCAGCCTCGGCCTTCCCGATTCCAATGGCCATTTCATGCTGCCCGGGCACAGTTCGCCGATACCGTCCTATTTCAGTCTCGACCCGCAGATCAAACGTGAATGCCTGTGGGCAGGCGCGTTCTACCGCCCGGCCAGTCTGCTGGTCGATCGTGACGGCCCGATGATCCGTGCCCGCTCCGAGCGCAAGTGGGATGTGCTGGCGCAGCACACGCCGACGTTCGACAGCCTGTTCGATCAGGTCGGCAGCCTGCGCGGTTCACCGGAAGTGCTGGAGATGCGCGAGTTCATCCGCCGCTGGCGCTTTTACGATCATTTTCGCAGCGATGCCGACGCCCCGGCGCGTCAACCGCAACTGGGCACTCGCACGCCGGTGCTGCATCACGACGGACGCGATCTGGCGGCGGCCTTGCAGACGATCATCGAAATCGGCGATCCCGACGCCTTGCGGGCGGCGATCAGCGACGCCTTCCCCGGCGCTCGGTTGAATATCGACCCTCTGCCCGGTGGACGCTTCGCCATCGAGTTCTTTCAGGAAGGTTTGTTGCGGCCGCTGTCAGCCGCCGAACTGTCGGACGGAACCTTGCGTTACCTGCTGCTGGTCGCGGCGCTGCTGACGCCACGGCCGCCGACACTGATGGTGCTGAACGAACCGGAAACCAGCCTGCATCCGGATCTGCTGCCGGCGCTGGCACGCTTGATCATCCGTGCCTCGGCGCAGTGCCAGGTGTGGGTGGTGTCCCATGCCCGGCGCTTGATTTCGGCGTTGCAGGAGGACCCGGACTGCAACTGCATCGTGCTGGAGAAAAATCTTGGCCAGACCGGGATCGTGGGCCAGCGCATGCTGGATGAGCCGGCATGGTATTGGCCGGATTGAGCGCATAAAACCAAAAAATATCGCAGCCTTCGGCAGCTCCTACAGGGCCCCTGCAAACCTTTGTAGGAGCTGCCGAAGGCTGCGATCTTTTGATCTTCAGTCGTAAAAAAAACGCCGACGCTAATTCAGCCGTCGGCGTTTGAAACCTTGAAGGGGTTTGCTTCGCGAATCAGAACGCTGGCAGTACCGCGCCGCTGTACTTCTTCTCGATGAAGGCTTTCACTTCCGGGCTGGTCAGGGCCTTGGCCAGTTTCTGGATGGCAACGCTGTCCTTGTTGTCCGGACGGGCCACCAGGAAGTTCACGTAAGGCGAGTCGGCACCTTCGATCACCAGTGCGTCTTTAGCCGGGTTCAGACCCGCTTCCAGCGCGTAGTTGGTGTTGATCATGTCCAGGTCGACCTGATCCAGCACACGCGGCAGCATCGCGGACTCAAGCTCCTTGAACTTGAAGTTGTGCGGGTTCTTGGCGATGTCTTTCGGTGTGGCCAAGGCGTTTTTCGGGTCTTTCAACTCGATCAGGCCAGCCTTCTGCAGCAGGATCAGGGCACGGCCGCTGTTGCTGCCTTCGTTCGGGATGGCGATGGTCGCGCCGTCTTTGAGCTCAGCCAGGGTTTTGACTTTCTTCGAGTAGCCGCCGAAAGGTTCGACGTGCACGCCGATCACGGTTTCCAGGTGAGTGCCTTTGCCTTCGTTGAAGCTCTTGAGGTACGGCAGGGTCTGGAAGTAGTTGGCGTCCAGACGCTTCTGGTCGACCTGCACGTTCGGCTGAACGTAGTCGGTGAAGACTTTGATTTCCAGGTCCACGCCTTCTTTGGCGAGGGTTGGCTTGATCAGTTCAAGAATCTCGGCGTGTGGAACCGGGGTCGCGGCAACCACCAGTTTCTCGCCAGCCTGGGCCAGGCCCGCGGTCAGGGCAGCCGCCAGTGCGGTGAACAACAGAACCTTTTTCATGCAGTGTCCTTATCGAAAATCACAGTCGCTTGTGGCGACGGCTTGAAGATGAGAGTGCCAGTGAAGTGCTATCGCTGGCGTGAAGCGGACAATACCGGGATTTTTTATTCCCGAACAATAACGTTTATTCAGCTTCATATTCCATTTTGTTCGTACAGCTCTAACTTGCACACTATTCCCTGTAGGAGCCGGCTTGCCGGCGATGGCGTCCGCCCGGAAACCTTGGCGCCTGGATCGCGAGCAAGCTTGCTCCTACAAAAGCGCGGTGTTTTTGAGCAGTTGTTTCAGGGCTGCCTTGTCAGCAACAGTGCCATTGTCGAGAATCTGCCTGATCTGGCTCCCGATCTGCTCCAGCGAAATCGAGGGTTCCGGCAGGTTCAAATGCTCCGGCAATATCTCGTCACCCGTACTCACCAGCAGCGCAAAGTGAATGATGTTTTCCAGCTCCCGGGTATTGCCCGGCCAACTGTGGCGTTCCAGCACAAGCTGTGCGGCTTCGCTGATCAGCGGCACTGGCAGGTCGAGGCGTTGGCTGTAGATGCCGAGGAAGTATTCGGCCAGCGGCAGGATGTCCCCTGTACGCTCGCGCAGTGCTGGCAGTTCGAGCGGGCCTTCGCTGAGATAGTGATAGAGCCGCTCATGGAATTTTCCGGCGGCCACCGCCTGGGCCAGATCGATGCTGGTGGCCGCCACCAGCCGCACATCCACCGGGCTCGGTTGCTGAGCGCCGACGCGGGTGACTTCATGGTTCTCCAGGGCGGCGAGCAGCTTGATCTGGATCGGCAGCGGCAGGTCACCGATTTCGTCCAGGTACAGCGTGCCGCCGTTGGCCGAACCGAACCAGCCGGCACGACTGCTCGCCGAACCGCTGTAGCTACCCGCCGCATAGCCGAACAACTCGGCATCGGCGTAGGTCGGGCTGATGGCGCCGCAGTTGACCGACACGAACAACCCGCCGCGATCACTGGCGCGGTGGATATGACGGGCCAGCAACTCCTTGCCGGTGCCGGTTTCGCCACGGATCAGCACCGAGACTGAACGCGTGGCCAGTTGCTCAAGGTCTTCACGTAATTGCCGCGAACGCGGGTCGACAAACACCAGCGCCTTGGCGCGGATGCTCAGGGGACTTTTTTCGGCGTCGGGAAAGGTCAGCAGTGGCTGACCGAAGGTTTCAAAGCTCATGGCAGACTCCCGCCCAAAACCGCCGGGAGACGGGGGCGTTAAATAAAGAAAGTGTTCAAGCGCGGCGCAGGGCGTGGTGTTCCATGCGGTTTTGCAGGCGATAGAGATAGGCAAAACCCTGCTCCCAACGCTGGTGACCGGACTTCACGTTGATATGCCCCGCCCCCGCCAGAATCCCCGCCTCGGCACCCCAGTTGCGCGCCAGCTCCAGGGCTCGCGGCGCACTGACGGCGCTGTCGTTGTCGGAGCTGACGACCTGGCTCGGAAATGGCAGCAGGTCCGTCGGGATCGGCGCGAAGTTGCGCAAGGCCGGCGCACAGGCCGGGCGCTCGACATCCGCCGGTGCGACTAGCAGGGCACCGCGCACCTGACGCAGGAACTGCACAGGCGCGGTCGCCGCCCAATGGGCAACGGTGATGCAACCCAGGCTGTGGGCGATCAGGATGACCGGCGTGCTGTCGGCGGCAATCGCCTCGGCCAGCGCCGCGACCCAGTCTTCACGGCGCGGCGTCAGCCAGTCGGCCTGCTCCACCCGTGCGCTGTTCGGCAGGCTGTTCTGCCAGTGGCTTTGCCAATGATCTTCTGGCGATCCTTGCCAGCCCGGCACAATCAGGTAGCGAATTGATTCGTTGCGCATGGGGGAGCTCTCCTGCTGCGTGTCTGTTCCCGGTCGAGTATAGGGAGGAGAGTTATATTCGTTAAGGAATAAGAAGCTATTTATTAAGATCTGTATCGAATATTAAACACATAACCTGTAGGAGCTGGCTTGCCAGCGATAGCGGTTTAACAGTCAACGTAGATGCTGAATGTCAGGGCCTCATCGCTGGCAAGCCAGCTCCTACAGGTTTGGGATTTAGTCGGAATAAAAAAGGGGCCGCACCCTGCCAAGGAGACGGCCCCGGAAAACGAAAATCTGTTAACGCGCAGTGATCACCGACAACTTGGTAATCCCTGCCCGTTCAATCGATGCCATGGCCCGCGCCACCTCGCCGTAATTCACACCGTCGTCCGCCTGCAACTGCACGCGAACCTCGGGGTCCTTGGCCTTCGCCGACTTGAGGCTGAACTCCAGCAAGTCCGGCTGTATCTCGTCCTTGTTGATGAACAGTTTGCCGGCACCGTCGATGCTCACCACCAATGGGTCCTTCTGCTCCACCGGCGCCACCGCTTCGGTCTTGGGCAGGTTGATCGGAATGGCGTTGGTCAGCAGCGGTGCGGTGACAATGAACACCACCAGCAACACCAGCATCACATCCACCAGCGGCGTCACGTTGATCTCGCTGAGCACCTCATCGGTGTCTTGCGTGGAGAAGGCCATATCAGGACGCCTCCTTCACTTTCTGTGCGTTGCCCTGGGCTGCCACCTTGTGCGCCGTCGGGTGAATCAGCACGCGGAACGAACTCTTCTGCGCGAGGCTGTAGAAGTCGTGGGCGAAGTCATCCAGATCCGCCGCCGTCAGTTTCAAACGACGCAAAAAATAGTTGTAAACCAGCACCGCCGGCACCGCGACGGCGATCCCCACGCCCGTGGCGACCAGTGCCGCGCCAATCGGCCCGGCGACCGTTTCAAGGCTGGCCGAGCCCGCCGCGCTGATGCCTTTCAACGCTTCCATGATTCCCCACACCGTGCCGAACAAACCAATGAACGGCGAGGTACTGCCAATACTGGCGAGCACGGCCAACCCGGTTTCCAGCGACCGGCGTTCGCGCACGATCTGCTGGCGCAAGGCTCGCTCCAGACGATCCTGATGATTGATCGCCTGGCTCAAGTCCGCCGCCTGTGGCGTCTCGCCCACCTGGATGGCCGCATAACCGGCCTGCGCCACCCGGGCGGCCGCGCCGGGCCGGGTTTCGCTCAGTTCGGCCGCCGAGTCGAGACTCGAAGCGGTCCAGAACTGCTGATGAAACTTTCGATCCTGTGCCTTCAGCCGACCGAACTGCACGCCCTTGAGCAATGCCAGGCCCCAGGTCGCGACGGAAAAAACCACCAGCAGCCAGATCACCGCGCTTTCGATGGATTCAAGTGGAGAGGCCAGTAACGTCATGATGTATTCCTCGTGTAAACGTTTCGCGCGAAATTGGTTTCTGTTTAATGAATCTTGAAATCGATGGGCACGCTGACCCAGCCGTCCTGGGCGACATCACCTTGCTTGGCCGGCACGAAACTCCAGCGTTTCACCGCGTTCAGCGCGGCGTCATCCAGCGCATCGCGACCACTGCTTTTCTGGATCTGAATCTCGCCGGGCTTGCCGCTGGCCAATACATGCACGCGCAACAACACCGTGCCTTCCCAGCCGCGACGCTGGGCCAGCGACGGGTATTCCGGCGCCGGGTTTTTCAAGTAGCCGGCGGTGGCGGAGGCCGGTGTCACAGGCGCTGGGGCCGGCGGTGCAGGTGGTGCCGGGGCCGCGACGGGTGCTGCCGGTTGTGGCGGTGCGGGTGGCTGCTCAACGGCTTTTGGCGCCGGTTTCGGTAGCGGTTTGGCGACCGGCTTGGGCTTGGGAACCGGCTTCGGTGGAGGCGGCTTCACCGCCAGTTCATCCTCCACAGGCGGTGGTGGCTCAATCACGGGTTGTACGGGTTGCGGTGGCGGCGGCTCGACCACCGGAGGCGCCGGACGCGAGAATTCGATGGTCATGGGCGGGACTTCAGGCGGCACGATCGGCAGCACCGGGGTCGGTTGCTGATTGACCCAATAGATCACCGCGCCATGCACCAGCAACGCCAGCACGCCCAGCACGATTGCTTCACGCCGGCGAAGGACGCCTTTGGGGGTTCGCTGCAAACGCAACTGCCCCAAGGGCACCCGGTGCGGTCGGCCGAGGTCGACCAATTCGCCACCGGGTGCCTGGCGCCAAAGCACCTCATGTGCACCGGCGGCGATCTGGACATTGCCCATTGTTTAACTCCCTGCGGTCTCTTTGCGGATAACCGGAACGTCGTGCTGAACATCCCCCGATGACGTCCCGGTAGAGCAATCATTGGCTTGAACGCTTAGTTCTTAAAGTAATGTTTAAACTTATATCTAGATCTGAAAGAAATATGCGAAACCCTTAACCCACCGCCAGAGCCCGCCGTTCAAGGGCTCTGGCGCAGTGGAAAAAATCCGATGCTTTTCATGCATCGAAAGTATTCATTCAAGGCATGCTTTTTCGCCGTCAGAAGTCGTATCGGCCGGTCACACCCAGAGTCCGTGGCGTACCGAGTAAGCCTTCATAACCACCATTGGCGGCCGTCCACAGCGTCGTGTAGTAGGTTTTGTCGAAGGCGTTTTTCAGCCACAACGAAACGTCCCACTGCCCCTGGTTTAAGTCGCCGCGTAGACCAGTGGACAGGTTGACCACCGCATAACTCGGGATCTGCCCGAAGTCGGAGTCTTCCACCGTGCCCACCGCTTTGGAGCGGAACGCATAGCTGGCGGTGACGTACTCCTCGAAGCCGTTGCTCAGGTTCCACTTGTATTCGCCGTTGGCATTGCCGATCCATTTCGAGGCGCCGACCACTTGATGGCCACTGAGGTCGCAAGACGGTGGAGCGCCCGGCGCCAGGCTGACTTCCGGCGGGCACGGCGCATCCTTGTAGGAGAGGTAGCTGACGTCGTTGTACGAGCCGTTGATGTTCAGCGTCAGGCCGCGCAGCGGGATCAGGGTGCTTTCGAATTCCACGCCACGGGAGCGCACGGAACCGGCGTTGGTCAGGTATTGCACGCGATTGACGTCGTCATAGGCATTGGTCTGATAGCCGTTGACCTGGGTCCAGAACAGGTTGGCGTTGAGTTGCAGGCGACGGTCCCACAGGGTGCTCTTGAAACCGAGCTCGGCGTTGTTGGCGCGCTCGGTGCCGATCAGCAATGAGTCGGCACCGGCCACCGGCGCCATACCGACGGCCAGGTTGACCCCACCGGATTTTTCGCCGTGGGACAGCGTGGCGTAGGTGAGCAGGTCGTCGGTGAGGTGGTAGCTGAGGTTCAACAGGCCCGAAGGACTGGAGCTGTACTGGTTCAGATCGCCGGAATCGTAGGCCCCCGCACGAGCACGTCGTGCCGCGGCCGCCGCACCGGTGACTGCGGCACCACCGGCGGGTGCATTGCGGGTCACCCAGGCGTTTTTCTCTTCATAGGTGCCGCGCAGGCCGGCGGTGAAATCCAGTCGTTCGGTCAGGTGCCAGGTGCCCTGTGCGAACAGCGCGAAGCTGTTGGTTTCGATATGACCGTTGCCGACACTGTCGATGTTGTTCAATGCACCGTTTGGCGTGCCGTTCCAGATATCCGCTTGCGGCCCGTAGAAGGTGAAGGATTTGTTGTCCAGGTCGGAGCCGAAGTAGTAGGCGCCGAGCACGTAATCGAAGAACCCGCCGGTAGGCGACGCCAGGCGAAACTCCTGGGAATACTGCTTGTCCTCCACCGAAACCCCGGCGTTGTAGAAGACGGTGGCGTTCAGGCCGTCATCATTGCGCGGGGTGAAATTCCACCAGCGGTAAGCGCTGATGGACGTCAGGGTGAAGTCGCTCGGCAGCGTCCAGTTGGCCTCCATCGACGTGCCGCCCTGATGCACGGTGACATGCTGGTCGTTGTTCAGGTTGACCTTGCGGTGGGTGCCATCGACCAATGTCGCGCCCGCGGCGTTGGCCCGGGTCTGGTAAAGGTTGGTGCCATTGATGGTCGGCCCTGTGTTGAACAACACGCGGGTGCCGGCGCTGGAGTCTTCTTCGTTGTAGTCGCCGATCCAGCGCAGGTTGAACGCTTCGTTCGGCTTGAACAGCAACTGGCCACGGAAGCCATCGCGCGAGCCGCCGTTCAAATCGTGGCCGTCGAATTCGTTCTTGATATCGCCGTCGCTGCGGGTGCGATACGCAGAAAAGCGCCCGGCAAGCTGGTCATTCAGCGGGCCGGAAATCGTGCCCTTGGTCTGGAAGTAGCCATCCTCGCCCACCGAAGATTCGATGCTGCGTTCTGGAGTGAAGGTCGGCGCACGGGTGCTGATGTTGATCACGCCGGCGGTGGTGTTCTTGCCGAACAAGGTGCCTTGCGGACCGCGCAGCACTTCAAGCTGCTCGATGTCCATCAGGTCGAACACAGCCATGCCTGGCCGGCCGAGGTATACGTTATCGAGGTACAGGCCGACACTGCCTTCCAGGCCATCGCTGGCCGGGTTGTTGCCCAGGCCACGAATCGACACGCTGGACTGACGCGCATGCATGTAGGCGACGTTGACGCTGGGCACCAGTTGCTGCAAATCCTGGATGCGATAGACCCGCTGGGCTTCCAGGGTCTGGCCGCTGACCACGCTCATCGGGGTTGGTACGTCCTGCGAGCTTTCTTCGCGGCGGCGAGTCGTGACCGTCACGGTTGCCAGTTGGGTATTGTCGGCCGTGGCGGTTTTTGCCGGGGTGGTTTCAGGGCTGGCGCTTTCGGCCGCATAGCCTTGGGTCCAGCCGGCACTGCCTGCCAGTAGCAGAGCCAGGGGCAGGCGTTTGAGCCGTTGGGGTGAGGAGGTTTGAGCAAAGTGCAACGGACTCATAAGGCGGGGTTCCCGATCAAAAGAAATTCTTTAGTGCTTGCCAGGCCGCCATCGCGAGCAAGCTCGCTCCCACACTGATCCTGTGAACACCGAAGACCCCCTGTGGGAGCGAGCTTGCTCGCGATAGCGTCGGTTCAGACGCCTTCGATATCCGGCCCTTTCACCGTCTGGCTGACCTGCCCATTCACACCCACCGGCACTTCACCCTTGAGCGTCACACGACGCACGATCCGGTCCTGGGTCCCGTAGTCATCCACCGCATAATGCTGGGTGGAGCGGTTGTCCCAGATCGCCACGTCACCGGCTTTCCAGCGCCAGCGCACGATGTTTTCCTGGCGGATCACATGGCTTTGCAGCAACCCGAACAGGTGCGCCGAATCGGCCTGGGAATAGCCCTTGATGCGTTTGACGAAATGCCCCAGCAACAGGCTCTTCTCGCCGCTGATCGGGTGCACGCGCACCACCGGGTGTTCGGTCTCGTAGACCGTCGAGGTGAAGACCTTGCGATAGCGCTCCAGCTTCTCCGCCGAGACGTCCGGTCGGGTGCCGGCGTAGTCGTATTCGTTGCTGTGCACGGCGACCAGTTTGTCGGCCAGCTCACGCAGCTCCTCCGACAACCCGTTGTAGGCGGTGGCGGTGTTCGCCCACAGGGTGTCGCCACCGAAAGCCGGGGCCACCACCGAGCGCAGGATCGAGGCTTTGGGGTAGGCCTCGACGAAGGTCACGTCGGTGTGCCAGGAGCTCGCACGCTGGCCCTCGGCACCGTCCAGCTCCAGCAGAAAACGCGTGCCTTCACGCACCGGCACGGTCGGGTGCGCCACCGGTTCGCCGAGCAGGTGGGCGAACGCCTCCTGGCGCTGATCGTCGAGTTGGGTCTGCTCGCGGAAGAAGATCACTTTGTATTGCAGCAGCGCCTGTTGAATGGCTTCAACGGTGGCGGCATCCAGCTCGCCGGAAAGCTGTACGCCGCGGATTTCGGCACCGATGCGACCGGCCACCGGATGGATTTCAAGCGTGTGAACAGCGGGTTGTACTGCGAAAGCGGCATTGCTCATGGGTAGACCCTCATCAGACTGCTTGCGGTTGAACCGGCCGCGAAACACTGCTCTATCTATATTCTATTTAGATCTAATAGATATCTACATGCTTCGTTGACGGAATAAGAGGTTGCATTTAAAACCTCAGTCAACCCTCGTCGCAAATGCCTTCGAGCTATTTTTAGGATGCCGGAAAAGCATATGGATCTTCGCCAGTTGCGTTACTTCATCGCCCTCGACGAACACCGCAGTTTCGTGCGCGCGGCCGAGGCCATGGGCATTACCCAACCGGCCTTCAGCCGCAGCATCCAGGGGCTGGAGCAAGAGTTCGGCTGCGTGTTGGTGGACCGTGGCAACAAGGATTTGCGCCCCACCCCCGAGGGCTTGGTGGTGCTGCAACATGCCCGCAGCCTGGTGCAGGGTGCGGCGCTGCTCAGCTCGGAAGTGACGCAGATGACCAAGCTCGATGCCGGCGAACTGCGTTTCGGTTGCGGCCCGGCGCCGGCGGTAAAACTGGTGCCGGATGCGGTGGCACAATTCATCAATGCACACCCGAAAGTGCGCACCTGCTTCGAAGTGGATAACTGGGAAAAACTCAGCCGCGCCCTGAGCCGTGAGGAGATCGAATTCTTCATCGCCGACATCCGCCATTTCGAGTCCGACCCGAACTTCCAGACCCAGGCGCTGACGCCCAAGCGCGGTGTGTTTTTCTGCCGCCCCGGGCATCCGCTGCTAGCCAAGGAGAGCCTGTCGACCAACGACATGTTCGATTACCCGCTGGCGACCACGAAGATCCCGCCAGGCATTCGCAAATTGCTGGCGAACCTCAGTGGACGGGTGGATTTTTCACCAACCCTCGAGACCGAACATTTTCCGGCGCTGGTGAAGGTGGTGTTGCAATCCAACGCCATCGGCGTGGGCACGAAAGAGGCGTTCATCGAAGACATTGCCCAGGGTGCGCTGGTGCTGCTGCACTGGCGCAATTTGCCGCAGAACATCGAGAGCATGAATGCGCGGTGCGGGATTGTCAGTCGCACCGGGTTCCGGTTGTCGCCGGCGGCGCGGGCGATGATCGAGACGCTGGTGGCGGTGGACAGACAACAGATCAGCGTCGCGGTTTAGGGCCTCTTCGCGAGCAGGCTCGCTCCCACAGGGGATCGTTGTCGGACACAAGTTTGTGTACGACTCAAATCTAATGTGGGAGCGAGCCTGCTCGCGATGAGGCCAGTGAGCTCACTGAAGATTCAGAGCTTGGCAGCAGCCAATTCCGGCGCCACCCAATCGCTCACCTTGAACGACTTGCGAATCAGCTTCTGCTGCGAAGCCAGGTCCACCGCATCCTGCAATTTGCCAAGGAACACCGGATCAAGTGTCGACGGGAATACCTCGCTCAATTTCTGATCCTTCAGATCCTGGCTGAGAATCACCGGCGGGTAACTCGCCAACCCCGACACCAACTGAACGTAAGCGTCCTTGTTGCTATCCTGGGTCAGCCACGCCACCGCTTGTTGTTGAGCCTTGAGCAGTGTGGCGACTGCCTCGGGGTGCTCGTCGACAAACTTCCCGGTCCCCACCAACACGGCCTGCACACTGCCGGCGCCACCCAGGTCCTTGGTGGTCAGAGGCAACTCGGCCAGCCCCTTGGCTTGTAATGCGGTGAGCCCGGAACCACCCCACGAGGCATCGATCTGCTTCGCCGCCAGCGCCGCCACTGCAGCGTTGAAGTCGAGGTTGATGACTTTCACATCCTTCTCGCTCAACCCCTGACTGGCCAGCGCCGCATCAAAGGACAGCTGGCTGGCCGTGCCACGGAAGATCGCCACACGTTTGCCCTTGAGGTCTTGCAGGGTCTTGATCCCCGAACCCGGTACCACGCCGAGGTAGTGCTTCACCCCGCGCGCCGAGGCGCTGAGCAATCGCGTATCCAGTCCATTGGACTTGCCGATGATGGCTGCCAGGTCGCCGAGGTAGGCCAGGTCCACCTGACCGTTGGCGAACGCCTCGTTGATCACCGGGCCTGCGCCCTTGAAGAAGCTCCACTGAATCTTGATGCCTTGATCGGCAAAGGCCTTTTCGAAGATCTGTTGATCGCGCAACACATCCACTACACCGCCACCGCTGTGCTGGGTACCAGCGCTCAGGTCAGGCACGGCGATGCGGATTTCCTTGAGCTCACCGGCGTTGGCCGTGAAGGCCAGCAGACCCGCCAGGGCCGGTGCGGCGAACAGGCTGATGACACGTTTGAAGGGAAGGTTCATGGGTGCGGCTCCTTGGGGCAACGGGCGTTGATGAGCCGAAAGTAGGCCGAATCAGAACCAACACTTAAATACTATAAATTCACATTTTTAGATCATATGGATCTATACCAACACCGGCGGACCTCTCCGCCAGGTATGCCTTGGCAGCATCGAAAATATTCTTCGAATGCATTGGATGCGGCGGCTGATCGAGGCCTTAAATGGTCTCGCTTATCTCTCAATAGCATTGATTTTAATTTTTATAGATCAATTTCGCATACAACTTTACCCCTGTGGGAGCGAGCCTGCTCGCGATGGCTGTGTGTCATCCAGCACATAAGCCGCCTGACACGCCCTCATCGCGAGCAGGCTCGCTCCCACAAAAAAGCAGGTCTTTATTGCAACCCGACAACGGAGGTCTCTCATGGCCCGTGTTTCCCTTCTCAGCCTGCCACTGGCCGCGCCCTCGCTTGAACACAAGCGAACATGGCCGAGCCTGGGCCAACGCTTGTTGCCGTGGTTGTTACCCACTGCCCTTTTTGCGCTGTGGTGGCTCGCCAGCCGCAATCACTGGATGAGCGAGCAAATCCTGCCGGTGCCGACCCTGGTCTGGAGCAGCGCCGTTGAATTGTCCCAAGGCGAGCTGTGGAGCCATTTGTGGATCAGCCTGCAACGTTTGTCCTGGGGCCTGCTCGCGGGGATCAGTGTCGGTGCGGTATTGGGCGCGGCGCTGGGTTTCAGTCGTACGCTCGAACGCCTGGTGTTTCCCACCTTCGCCGGGTTGGCGCAAGTCCCGACCCTGGCCTGGATTCCCTTGTTCATGGTGTTTTTCGGTATCGGTGAAGTGCTGAAACTGGTGGTGCTGATCAAGGCCATCGTGGTGCCGGTGACCCTGCACACACTGGTCGGCGTGCGCGATGCCCAACCCAGGCTACGCGAAGCCGCCGCCGTGTTGCGCCTGCCCAGGCACCTGTTGATCCGCCGCCTGGTGCTGCCCGCCGCACTGCCGGCCTTCATGGCCGGTGTGCGCCTTGCGCTGGCCGCCGGATGGACCTCGCTGCTCGCTGTCGAACTGCTCGCGTCCAGCGAAGGCATCGGTTACCTGATGGTCTGGGCACGCCAGTTGTTCATGCTCGACATCGTGTTCGTGTGCATCGTGATGATCGGCCTGATCGGCGTGGCGATGGATCGCGGCATCGGCCTGCTGGACAGGACGCTGGTGCACTGGCCGCACCCGGCCACCGCCGAAATCCGTCGCGGGCCGCGTTATCAAGGCTGGCAACGTCTGCAACCGTGGCTGCTGCCACTGGCGCTGTTGGCGTTGTGGCAACTGAGCGCGGATCAGCTGTGGATTGACCCGAACATTCTGGTCAGCCCGCTGGCCGTCCTGCACACCACCTGGCATGGCCTGCTCGACGGCACGCTGATTGGCGGCATGGCCCTGAGTCTGGGCCGAACCCTTGGCGGGTTACTGCTCGGTGGCGGGCTCGGCTTTGCTCTGGGCCTGCTGCTTGGACTGTCGCGCACCAGTGAACGCGTGCTCGGCCCGACCCTCGCCGCCCTCCGCCAGATCGCCATTTTCGCCTGGGTGCCGCTGCTCACCGCGTGGTTCGGCCTGGGGGAATTGGCCAAGTGGGTGTTCGTCGCCCTCGCCGCGTTTTTCCCGCTATTCATCGCCACCCAACGCAGCGTCGCCAATCTCTCGCCACAACTGAACGAGGCTGCGCAGGTGTTGCGCCTGAACCTGCCCCAGCGGCTTGTTCGACTGGTGTTGCCGGGCGCCGCGCCGGGGATTTTCGCAGGGCTTCGCCTGAGCCTGATCTACGCCTGGCTCGGCACCATCGGCGCCGAATATTTCATGCCGTCCAACGGCGGCATCGGCAGCCAGATGATCGGTGCCCAGCAACTGCTGCGCATGGACCTGATCATGGCCGGCATGCTCCTGGTGGGCCTGACCGGCGCCCTGCTCAACCTCATTGGCCAACGCCTGGAAATCCGCGCCACTCGCTGGAGACACGCATGAACGCACCGATTGTCAGCTTCAATCACGTGGGCAAAACCTTCGACGTCGACGGCTTCGAACTGGAGGCCATTCGCGAATTCAACCTGGACATCGCCGAGGGCGAATTCGTCGCCATCGTCGGCTCCAGCGGTTGCGGCAAATCCACTTTGCTGCGGCTGCTGGTGGGCCTCGACAGGCAATTTCGCGGGCAGATAAGCGTCGACGGCAAAGCCGTCACCGGCATCGGTGGCGAGCGCGGCATCGTCTTTCAGGAACACCGTTTGTTCCCGTGGCTGAGCGTGGCCGACAACATCGGCCTGGGCCTGGTCAACGAGCCATTGAGCGCCGCGCAAAAGCACAAGCGTATCCATGACTTCATCGCGCTGGTGGGCCTGGGCGACTTCGCCCGCGCCTATCCGCACCAACTCTCCGGCGGCATGGCGCAGCGCGTGGCCATCGCCCGAGGCCTGGTGGCCAGCCCACGGATTCTGCTGCTGGACGAGCCATTCGGCGCCCTCGATGCGCTGACCCGCCAGCAGATGCAGGACGAACTGCTGGCGATCCGCGCGCGGGCAAAAATCACCACAGTGCTGGTCACCCACGATGTCGAGGAAGCGATCTTCCTCGCCGACCGCGTGGTGGTGATGGAGCCGCGTCCGGGGCGGATCAAACAAGTGGTCGACATTGCCCTGCCCCATCCGCGTCAGCGTAGCAGTTTCGACTTCCACCAGTTGCGCGAAGAACTGCTTCACGAACTCACCAGCGACGGTCACTACCAGCCCCCCGTGTCGGTGCAGGTCCGCGATCTGCCGCTGTCCTTCATTGCCTACTGAAAAAGGAAAATCTTGATGCCGCAACGTCCCAACTTTTTAGTGATCCTGGCCGATGACCTGGGCTTTTCCGACATCGGCGCCTTCGGCGGCGAAATCAATACACCGAACCTCGATGCCTTGGCCAACAATGGCCTGCGCCTGACCGATTTCCACACCGCACCAACCTGCTCGCCGACCCGTTCGATGCTGCTCACCGGCACCGATCACCACATCGCCGGCATCGGCACCATGGCCGAAGCCCTGACCCCGGAGTTGATCGGTAAGCCCGGCTACGAAGGGCATTTGAACGACCGCGTGGTCGCCCTGCCTGAGCTGCTGCGCGAGGCGGGTTACCAGACGTTGATGAGCGGCAAATGGCACCTGGGCCTGACCGCAGAACGGGCGCCCCATGCCCGGGGTTTCGAGCGTTCGTTTTCGCTGTTGCCCGGTGCGGCCAACCACTACGGCTTCGAGCCGACCTACGATGAAACGACGCCCCGGCTGCTGAAATCCACACCTGCGCTGTACATCGAAGATAAGAGTAAGTTGAGTCATACGGACGCCTAAGGTACAACATGTTATGGCATGGACATCGAATCGATTTGCCGGAGATCATATTGGCAACACTTGAACGCATCCGCTACGTGCCACATTACGTCGAGATCGTAGCGAACACCCCCAAATACCAACCTAGCGACAGTCGGCTGGCGGTCGAAGGTCTGCCGCAAATTTTCTGGTCTGACTGTATGCCTTGGAGAGAAGCCAACCTTTGGGCGCTTGAGCGGATTAGCATCGGCGAAACCTCACTGAAGACCATTGCGAGCAACATGAACGGACTTCTGAACTATGCAAAGTTTCTCGAGCAACATGAACTGCACTGGCTGACCTTTCCCGTACGAAAAGCAGAGCGATGCTTGGTACGGTATCGCGGTTCGCTAATCAAGATGCGTGACTCGGGACAAATCAGCCCATCGACAGCATCCGAGTACATGCGCAACTGCGTGATGTTTTATCGATGGGTCAAAGGCAAAGGTTTGCTCTCTCCGCAGCTGCCGCTCTGGCGTGACAAGCCATACTTCATCACCTACTTCGACCAGGTTGGATT
Organism: Pseudomonas laurylsulfatiphila; assembly: GCF_002934665.1. Taxonomy (GTDB): domain Bacteria; phylum Pseudomonadota; class Gammaproteobacteria; order Pseudomonadales; family Pseudomonadaceae; genus Aquipseudomonas; species Aquipseudomonas laurylsulfatiphila. The sequence goes on from NZ_NIRS01000008.1 coordinate 309,478, forward strand.
CGAACGCTCACTGAACGGCGTTACCACGGACATTAGCATTCCAAATCGCTCGCGACTGGGAGAGTCACTGGAAGACGGGCTGTTACCGGTCTCGGCAACTGATCGCGACGCCATTCTCAACCACGCGAAAACATCGGCCACCCTAGAGTTGTACCTCATGCTCAGCCTCGGTTTCTTTACCGGAATGCGTCTGGGCAGTATTTGCGATCTGAAAATTGAAACCTTGAAACGGGCAATACCCGATCCATCCGCTCAAGGGTTGCTCCGGATGACTTTAGGTCCAGGAGCTTCGCCACCCGTTCACACGAAATTTGATGTCACCGGCCAAGTCTGGATACCTGAAGCCCTGCGTGATGAGTTGTTGGAGTACGCCAATAGCTTTGAAAGGGTCAGGCGAGAAGCCGCAGCAGTACCAAAGAATCGTGACCTGCTCTTTTTGACGCGCTTCGGCAATTCCTATGGACGCAGAGGTTCAGATCAATCTTCGGCAGTGAACGTAGAAATGTCGTCATTTCGAAAAAATGGAGTTGCAGCTGGGATCCCTGCCCTTCGCACATTTCACTTTCACCAATCACGTTGCACATTCGGGACGGAGTTGGCTCGCCTCGCCCTAGGTGCATGTAGCGATGTCGCGATTGCAATTGCAGTTGTTGGAAGGGCTCTGCTGCACGCCAAAAACTCTGAAGCAACGACGTTCAAATACATAAAATTCGTACAGGCAGCTCCAATCAAACAAGCACTCGCGGACAGCTTCCTGGCCACTTTTACTGGAGTTCACTCCTCCGTAGTGGCTCAGCATGGTGGATAAGCAGCCCGACCTCTCGTTTCCAATGCTCGAATATGGGAAGACCGAGACACCATGGGACCTAACGCCGCTTCTCTATCGTGGCGGTGCCGCCCTCAAGACTAAATCGGCCATGATAAAAATTGCCCAACATGAAGTGGGCGATTTACTGGCAGACCGAATCGGACTGGTCAAGCGATTACACTCAAATCTGGTCGACGATCTCGCCAGAGGCATCAGTCGATTTTCCGTTGAAAACAAAGTGCAATGCCTACGTCGGTTCTTCACGTGGGCCGACCTAGCAAATCTAGGCCTATCACTTGAGTCCATCAGCGATACATTCTTGCAGTGGGCTGATCATCAATTGCACCGTCAACGGGTCGAACGCAGTCTCAGCCAAAGGTCGACTTATGATCTTGCCAGTCTGACTGCGACAATGTTCGACAACGTGCTGAACCGCCATGCCAGCTTGATCAAAGACACGCGCATCCGAAAACCTCGCGGCAAAGGAAAATTGCACACGTCCCAAGTGGATAAGCAAAATCTTGAGCAGGGCTTCACATTTGGCAATCTCTTAGCCGATATATGCAATGCATTGACACTTGAGGCAACCAGGGGACCGCTCCCCGTACTTGTACCGTTGCGTACTGGCCGGGTATTAGAACAATGGTCCCATCTTCCTCGGCTCGAACCATTTACGAGGCCCCACCCCCAATCGGCGGTGACATTGAGGAACTCGCTTGCCAGACGTGCTGCTTGGGAAGCAGAACTGTCTTTACGCACTCGATTTCCGGTTTTAAATCTGCGCATCGAAGCAGAATTGTTAATGTTCATCGCCCAGACCGGCATGAACCTCCAGCAAGCGTACAGACTACGCATGGAGCAGTACCACTACACCAGTCACCTCGATGGCTATCAAGTACGCTCCTATAAAAAACGTCGCCATGGGGAGGTCATCTTTGAGATTTTTTCGGATTATCGTGACTGGTTTGAACGTTATCTAAACTGGCGGAATGAGTGGTTCTCGACCGAACCTGCAGACCTGTTGTTTCCTCTCATTCGACGCGGTCGAATTGACGACAAGGCCCCTCAGTTTAACTGTATGCAGCGCATCTGTGGGTCAATAGGCACGCCACTGATTCGTCCTGCTAAATTGAGGGGTACACGAATCAACTGGCTGCTGCGCGAGACGCTCAATCCAAAACAAACAGCGGAGATGGCGCAGCATTCGGTCGAAACTCTAATTCGAGTGTACGCTGACCCACACCCGCAGTTAGCCATGGTGGAAATCACGCGTTTCCATCAACAAACCGATCCTGACATTTCGCCACCAGGACCTGGCTCCTGTGTATTGCCCATACCAGAGCCGATCAGAAATATCCCAGAGCAAGCCTCCAAGCCTGATTGTGTCACTGCCGCTGGCTGCCTGTTTTGTACACATCATCGTGATATTGAAAGTGAGGACCATGTCTGGTCACTCAGTAGTTTTCGTCATCTCAAATTGATTGAACTGGCACGATATCGACCACCAGAGAAACCGGTCCATATTCAACAGCCGGCCTTGATCACCGTTGAAAGGCTGACGGAAAAGCTGAAATTTTTTGAGGAGAGCAGTTCAGTGCGTGCGGCATGGGTTGCCGAGGCACAAGCGCGCATTAGAGAAGGTGACTATCACCCCGCCTGGGACGGATTCATTAGGTTAATTGAAATTCATCGCGAGGGTGCTTCATGAACAATTTGCTACCTAGCTTGGGCCTTGCGATTGATTCCGTACTGGTGGTGCCCAACGCTCCTAACTACCGCCCGCCATGCTGGCCACCGAAGAGCGATTGGCCGGTTGTCATTGATGCCAATGGCGATGTCATTAGCCGATGGGGTGACTCCATCTGGCGGCTGGATCCATGGGCAGGAGTACCGTTGACGTTGAACTTTGGTGATGGACCTATTAAAAAAATGGCCGCGCCCATCGACCACCATAACGCCAATCTATTGAGGGTAATCATTGGGTGGTGGCTGTACGGCCCGAACGGTGCCCGCGGACATCGTACACTCAAGACTCGTTTCGATCAGATGCGTCGCTTGTTTGCACTTTGCTCGAAGGAAGGAGTTCTCGCTTCTGAGTTAAGCCGTTTCCCGCGTATTGCAGACCGAATTCCAGAAGTGTTGCAATCATCTCGGGCTAGGGAGTTTCTGATGTTGCTGCACGAGTTGTATGAGCGGCGAGAAACACTGGGGTTCACGATTCTCGACAGAAGAGCACTGGCCCGGCTTGAGGCCTCTCTTCCGAGCCATGAGACACGTCAAACGCCATTTATACCTCCGCGAATTTGGCGCTACCAGGTCACACGCTTGCATGAATGTCTTGACGATTTCCTGCTGCACCAAAAGCAAATCGAAGCCTGTTTTCGATTTTGTCTGCATGCCTATCAGCACAATAGACTCACAACCCAAAGCGATCACCGATTTTCCGCCGTTGCACCCTTTCAATGGCCGGCAGACGGCAGTAATGGACGTTACTCGGGTCGACTTTTTTATGGCCCGTTTGCCGAAACGGCGACTCGCTTTGGTATCGCGGAACTCCTAGAGCGCTGGACTGAGCCTTCGGGTGCTACGTTAAGCATCAGAGCGCTATCTCGCTATCTGACCAACGTTACTCGGGCCGGTCTGGCTTACCTGCTGAACTTCAGCCTCATGCGCGTTGAAGAGTGCTGGAATCTACGAGCAAACTGCCTGAGGATTGAGACCGATCCACGCTTTGGTGAAATCACTTTATTACGTGGTCGAACAACCAAGACCGCCTCGGATAGCGATACCTTTTGGGTTACATCACCTTCAGCAAAAATAGCGGTAGAGGCGATGACGGCCATAGCCACGCTTCGCGCCGAAGGTTCTGCCTTCGAACCAAGTACAACGCCTAGACCGATTGAGCCCACCGAGCTTTATTTGGTCAGTTGTGCCAATGAGCCTTGGATTGCGGCTAGGAAAACAATGAGTACGGCCATTCGCCCCTCGATCATCAGTTACCTTAGCGCTTTCGGAAACAGTTCCACGATTTTTGACCCGGAACAACTGCGCATCACGCCGCGGGACCTGGAGTTGGCCCGCTTAGTGAATCCAATGTTACCGGAGGAGTTTGCAGTCGGTGAAATCTGGCCATTGGCCTGGCATCAACTGCGCCGTACGGGTGCCGTCAATATGCAAGCCTCAGGACTGGTCAGCGATGCGTCTTTACAATTTCAGTTAAAACACATTACTCGGGCGATGAGCTTCTATTATGGGCAAAACTTTTCACGCCTTCGGTTGGAAGAAAAAGCCCACACGCTGTACGTCCGCACCATGTATGAAACATTGGGCCGAGAGTTGCAGTTGCTGGTGACAGACCGATTTATCAGCCCACATGGAGAGAAGCGTAAGGCCGAAATTGTTCGGCTGATTCTGCCCAGCGACATGGAGAAAATGACTCAATTGGCTAAAAAAGGCGCTGCGGTATATCGCCCGATAATACTTGGCGTGTGTTCCAGCCGTGAACCCTGCCCTTACGGTGGCATTGATAGCATTGCCCATTGTGGAGGAGGCGATATCGCTGGTGAAGTCAGGCCCTGTCCTGACGTACTTTATGATCGTGACCGACTTGGCCTTGTGCATGAACTTGAGCAGGCCTTGGACAATCGTCTGTCGATTGCCACCGCCGGAAGTCCCTTAAAGGCATCTTTAGAAGCCCAAAAACGAAGTGCAGAGAATTATCGTCATGTCATTAACCAAGCCACCCCAATCTGAGCCCTCCCAGCGTGTAAGCGCAGGCGATCTCTATCGCGCAGCATTTGAGCGGCTGAAAACCAACGAGCCTCAACGCCTGCCCAAAGGCACCCAAGTCAGTCAAAACAATGTCGCCAAGGAAGCGGGAAGCGACCCATCGGCATTAAAAAAAGCTCGCTTTCCTACACTTGTCGCTGAAATTCAAAAATTTGTTGAAGAGCAACTTGGTGGTCGACCGGAGTCTGCGCATCAGGTAAGAGTATTGGCTCGTAAAAAGAACCGCAGCCTCCGTGAAAGAATGGAGTCGGTGATTCAGCAACGCGATCACCTTGCCAGCCTATTGACCGAGGCTGACGCCACCATTCTTGAGTTGCTGGATCGCGTTGCCGAATTGGAGCGTACGCTTCCGAGACGGAGCGTTGTGCCACTGGGGCAGTGGAAGAAAGATCAACAGTGAACACTCGGTTCTTAGGGTGAGCTGGGCAGACACTTGTTTTTGTCTTGGAGGGGGGGCGCTATTGGTTACCAGGGCAGCTTTTCAAGCGAAGGGGGTCAGAATGCTCGTTTTGGAAAAAATACGTCAGCACTTAGAGCAAGATATGCGTGCAGGAACACATCTGGCAGGTGGTTTGAAAGTGGCACGGCGTTCTTTTTCAAACAATGGGGGACGTAGGGGTGAGGATAATATTCGTCGATCCAAGAAAGCGAATGGCCGCGAGTACAGAGGTAAGACTTGGGACGAAATGCCTATCAACATCATAGGCGCGTCACCTCAGTAAAAATATCGACAAAGCGCGCACCAAATGCAGCATCTGTTGATCTAGTGCTCAGGATGTCAAACAGTCCAAATCTATTGGCAATCAACCCATAGCTCTGCAGCAAGAATGACTTCGGTCATCGCCTGTTCAAAGCTACACCAAGGTCCCTTGAGTTGCAGGGCAACCTCGGGCGTTGCTGACCCTTCCCGCTCCCAGAGAACTACGGCGCTCTCAGGAATACCAACATCCGACCACTTCCAATTGAGTTTAATAATGAGTTCACGATGCCGATACTGATGCCTGACAGGCTGACTTTTCATGCCCTTTTAAGCGGCTTAGCGGGAGGCCCAAGACGCACTTTTCGTGTCATTGAATTGAGTAGATTCCTAGCAGCGACCGTATCGAACCATTCGGGCTCGTGTGCCGCTTCGCACGTAAGCTCAGATTCGCCATTCTCATACGTAAGCTTTCGCCGTTCTTTCGGCTCGACCTGCTCAACCGCCTGTGGCGCATTGCTGACACCCATCACATCCCCCCATTAACCGGCGCATCCTCGAAATACAACTTGAGTCTGAGAACTCGTGCCACTTTAAGAACTGTTGAAAGCTTTGGATCTGCGTCAATGGTAGCAGCCTAAACAGTGTTGCTCACCAAATTCCAATATCTCGAAACAGCTTGGTAAATCCTTCCGTGCGGACTATAGCACCCATCGCCCCAGCTAGAAGTCTAGAGTTATTTTCACGCATACAACTCTGCATTGAAGGGCATCCGCCCTGACCAACTGCGGCCACTCAGCTTTCTCTGAAACAACTGGCCGGGCGAACAACGAGAACGTTACTCGCCTTTTTCATCCATGTCCTCATCGCTTTTCTAACTTATTTACTCCCCTAGCCATCTTCTTCTGCCATAGAGCGGTTGGAAATTTCGTGTTCGAAAATGCCTGATGACCTTTGGCTTGACCACCACCTCCGGTGCTCGGACTTCAAATAGATCAGTATTTTCCTAAGCTACGGCTCTGCCCCCCGCATCGATGATCACATTGATTGTGGATTCAATACGCATCAAACCGAGCAGGCCATGAGTCGAACGAACGCAGCGGTGCCCGCTCATGATCTCCGTACCCATCAACTACAGGGCCATGCCGGCTTCATCGGCGATGAAAACACGTCTTCCAGTTGAGGCCATTTCAGGCATTTATTATTTAGCGAGTGGCACAGCACGATCAGACGACCCTTTAAGGCCAGCATGAGCGGCACTGAGCCTGTTGTTGAGGCATCAATACGAATGAACTCGATCGACCAATATAACAGTGCGCCCCCCTCCCCCAAAAATGCAACAATTTGTGCGGGTAGTTCAATGAGTCTCGCGGGCGCGACGGGCAATAACAACTACGTGACAAGTGGTTCTCACCTGTCCGTAACGAGGCCTCAGCGGCCTCTCAGCCTAAGCAATCAAATCAAACGGCTGCTTGCAATCCGCAAACAGCCGCAAGTTCGCGTTACTTCGATGCCACCACTGCCGGCGGCTGCCAGCTACCGCTACCGGCGGGAAGAATCGAAGGCGCCGTGGCCTTCGGCCAGTAGAGGCGCATCACCAGAAAGACCGTGTCGTCGGGCGCGGGCAACCAGTTGGCTTCCTTAGCCTTGCCGGGGGAGTCTTTCTGAATGTACAGCGTCAGTGAACCATCCGTGTTTTTCTTCATCGCCGACAGCATCGGCGAGTTGATCAGGTAACGGTTGAGCGGATTTTTGATCAGCAGCTGGCTCTTGCCGTCGTACATGGTCACCGACCAGAAGGCATTGACTGGCGGCAGTTTGCCGGCCGGGAAAGTCAGCGTGTAGTTGCGCTTGCTGGTATCCAGCGTCTGGCCAGTGCCGTCGGTGCGCGTGTTGGGATACATCGCCTCTACGGCATCGTTGCCGTAGAGACCGCCTTTCGCGGCACCGGCACGCTTCAACCAGTCGGCCTTGTAGAACGTTTGGTCGCCGAAGTACGCGCCGACGTTCCAGCCGTTGATTATCTTCGTCCCACTCGCGAGGAACTTGTCGACCTTCTGGTCACCGGCCTTCATCCCGAGCAGGACCACGGCCTTGTGCTCGAGCGAGAGATCCTTAAATTCGAAGGTGCGACCGGGTCCCACCCCGATGCTCGCCAGCTTGGCCCGGATCTCCTGGTCGTCAGCCGATGGCGGCACATACTCCATCGCGGCCGACAGGTACTCGAAGAAGTTGGCCTTGATGCCTTCCGTCGTAGCCGGGACAAAATCAATCTTCGGCGCAGCCGGTGGCGCGGGTTGATGGAGGAAGGCGGACAGCGGCTGGACCTTGTAGCCCGCTTGCACCTTCTCGACATTCGGCATGTCCTTGGCGTTGTAGAGCTGAGTCCGAATGGCGCTCACGGCGAAGGGAGTGGTCGAGGTGAAGACTTTTTTGATACCGGGAGGGGGCACGCCTTTCCAGTCGGGACCGACCACCATGTAGTCGCCTGGCTCGTTGCCGGTGGTACGGCTGCCGATGTAACCATAGTTGTAAGTGTTGCCGTCGATCATCTGCACCGAGTAGTAACGCCGCTTGTCCACTGCCGGCACCGAGATCACCATCGGCTCCGCGCGCAGGTCCAGCCAGACAAACGAATAAGGGGTGTCGCTGTTCGGAGTGATGATGGCAGTGTCTTGGTAGGTGAAGACGCGAGGTTCGTTCTTGATCTGGTTAAACGGTGCCTTGTATTGCGGGCCGCCCTTGTCCACGGCATATTCGTACATCACGGCGTAGTTCATGACCAGTGGCAAGCCGTAAATAAAGCCTTCTTCGGCGATCGCCTTGGTTTGCTCCAGATTCGGCGCGGTAATACCCTTGGCCACATCGGCCTTGTCGGCCTGCGTGATCGGATCCGTCTTGCTCGCACATCCTACGAAAAGCGTTGAACCTACGACGAGTGTCGCAGCCATTATCCAGCCCCAGTTAGACTTCCTGTTCATTTTCACCTCATTAGCCATATGCGAATTGCTGTCGTGAGGAGTCACGTGGTTACGGCTTCGCTTGTTGAAATGTTTATTTTTTTAGCGCAACGCGGCTTGTATCTGGCCTATCTTAATGCGCCCAGTTTTTAATATAGAAGAGTCTACGAAGCCCGAAGCGATTCGCACCGACTAAAGTTGCGCAAAAGCCCCAAGTAACCTTAACCGCCTTGCGGCACCACTTGGGCATCACTGCCAGAACCTTCGATGTAAACGTTCATGTCTTTACCCAGGGACGGATCAATCGGCTGGCCAGATGCTCTAGATCGGCAGTGAAAGCCTTGAAGGTTTGAACGGCCTCCTTTAGCAAAGTCTGCAGGAACGGCCACCACAAGAAAACGGGAGCCAATATCAATGCCGAATGCACGGTCATGAATAACTGGTAGCCCGCGTCGTTTGAGCCAAACCCGTTCATGGACACCTCCAGTCAAGGGATGAGCTAGACAGGGACTCGGATCACTCCCCCTCCTAAACGGGGTCACGAAACGCACCACTACTAACGGATCTGCAGCTTCCCCTAGATCAAGTTTTTTTGACGGGGACTCAGCCTCAAAAAAACCAGCGACCACTGTCCATCGGGATCAGTGTAGTTCGTAAAGTATCTAGACCAGTGGGTCGCAGTACGCCGGGGAGGCAGTTTAAAATCTCGACTTTTCCCGTTCGAGGCGGGCAATCCGGGCTTCAAGCTGCTAGATTTTCTGCTGTTCCGGTATCTGCGTTTTGCTCTGCGGGGTGACGCCTGGGCGTTCCTTCTGAATCTGATCACCCCAACGGCGGAGGGCCGACTCGCCGACACCGAGTGAAGGCTGGCGTCCATGAAGCTGTAGTTTTGCTTAAGCACGAGTTCAGCAGCCTCACGTTCGAACTCAGCAGAAAAGGAACAGCGTTGGTTGGTCATCTGACACCTCGATCTGGCGTGCGTTCTCGACTAAATAGATGTCCGGTTTCGTCGACCACTACAGTTTCGGTGGCGCACTGTTGAGCAGCCAGGACAACGGCCAATACTGGCGGGGCGCCACGCTGTCGAGCGCTACCGACCTGTATACAGAAAGCACTTCCCTTACTCACAACACACAGCATGTTAAATTTTAAATTGATAAAAATATTTGCACCTCATTAAGTCTTTCGGCATTAAATATTCGTTGCCGGACGCCTCTCCTGCTCCACGACTGATAGCGACGTACTTTTCTTACGCAATACATTCCAAGGAACATCTGTTTCCAGACTAAAAATTGCCAAATAATTCTCACTAGACCACTCCACAAACCGTTGAGGATCGAGCATTTTATCTAAATACTTTACCTCATAGTGCAAATGCGGGCCAGTGCTCTTCCCAGTATTTCCACTCTTACCAATTAAATCTCCTTTAGAGACAAACTCACCGGGCAGAACTTCAACTTCGTTTAAGTGCGCGTACAGTGTTGTGAAACCCTGGGCATGTCTAATGACTACATATTTGCCGTATCCCGAACTGCTAGATCGGGCAGCAGTAATGACTATGCCATTGGCAGTGCTATGCACCGGCGTACCGATCCGGACACTGAAGTCAATGCCATTGTGGGCCCGTATTTTTTTCTGTACCGGGTGAAGACGCTGCCCAAATGTTGAACTTATCCTCCGATATTCTAGCAATGGCGTACCATTTGGTACCACTCGTAACATTCGGTCCAGTTCATCCACCGGGACACCTACAGGGCGCTTGCCAGCCATTTTTTTCTCCGGTGCCAGCTGGATAATCCCACGAGATACCCACCCACTTCTTTCCAATCTACTTTCAATCCGTGCTAACTCGAGCTCTTGGGCGTTAGAATAATACCCTGAAGAGTTATCACTGAGCTCATAGTTTGAATCGGTGTCAACAAAATCATCTGAATCAGCAATATACTGCTGAAATAACGGAGCAGCACACACAGGCGAGACATTTAACACCAAAATCCAACCACCAAATAAAACAATCGACCATCTAATTAACCGCACCCACCATAAAACACCCATATATAGATACCGATATTAGAAAACACAAAACTTCATTAATGACTTCTTTAGTGATAGATTCCTTAACGCACACGTTTTCCATTCAAAGATCAGCTGCAAATCACAACGATTGAAGCTTCTATCAAGTCAGAGATCACCCCTGTTGACACCACACATCATAATAATTAGTTGCAAACGCACTCCGGAATGTTCGGATATCGTTATCGACATTCGTTTTCGGAGTCCATGGTCACAATTTTAGAATCCACCTACAGCGGGAAAAGCCCGAATTTATTGTAAGGAAATCCCTCGAAGAGCAGACGATCTATGGCAGTTCATATGATCGCGATGCAAACCGAGACCAGCAGACAATTGTAAGCCACGACTTATTTGGTATGAAAAAATGAATTCAGTAATTCCCTACACTGCCTTCAGTAAATCCATCGTGAGTACGATTGAGCTGGCAGGGACAATGGGTATTCCGCAGGCCTTGACGGCTGCCCGTCATACAGGATTGACAGCATGACTCGCCACTCTCAAATCCTCGGCACGCTTACACTCTGCCTCGTAGGAACCCTAGCCTACGCCGAGACGCCTGAGCAACTGATTCGTAATTCACTCACAGCTGCTCAGCCGAACTTGCAGATTCAAATAGTGACAGAGAGTCCGCTGGCCGGACTTTACGAAGCACATTTATCGGCTGGACGGGTTCTGTACTTCAGTCCCGACGGACAATACATGCTGCAAGGTCATATGTTTCAGTTCTCGGAGAATCAGACAATCAACCTGACCGAACAAATCCAGAATCGTGCCATCGCTAAGGAGATCACTGCAGTCCCCCTGCAGGACATGGTCGTGTACTCACCCGCACAACCTAAAACCCACATCACCGTCTTTACAGATAGCGAGTGCGGTTATTGTCAGAAACTACATCAGGAAATTCCAGAACTCAACGCTGCTGGAGTTGAAGTGCGGTACATGGCTTTTCCCCGACAGGGCCCTGGTTCACCGGGCTATGATGCGCTCGTCAACGTCTGGTGCGCTTCAGATCGCCAAGCCGCCATGAACCAAGTAAAGCGCCGTGAGAGTCTTCCGGTGGTCCAATGCGATAACCCGGTTAGCAAGCAATTTGCATTAGGGGATTTAATCGGCATCCAAGGAACTCCTGCGATAGTCCTGCCCAACGGCAAAATGATTCCGGGCTATCGGCCTGCGGCGGAATTGACCCGCTTAGCGTTGGCAGCAGAATAGTGGTGCATTGCCTTTAACTCAAGCTCTCGGATTTGCCCGGGTATCCCAGCGGCATCAACGCCGCTAGGATCGAAGTATCCGATAGTGGCTGGTGCAAGCATGCCCGCTACGGTATCTTTCGTCGTTTTGCCGCTCGTGAAAAATGCCAGAAAACATCAGTCCCATCGACACTACTGATCAGGACGGCGTATCAATTCAAATAATTCGCTTCTGTGAAATAGCTTGCTCAGATCACCAAGCATCAGGCAACCCGACAAACGTGCCAGTTGCTGGATAGCTAGCCGCAAATCTCCCGCAATGGCCGTCGAAGTACATCCTCCATCTGAATGTCACAGCTCAGCAAATCAAAAAGCGTTCTACTCTGATTTATTCGAACGCTTGCTCGCCATATTCGGCATATCGCAGATGTTCGAACCCCAACCCGCGGAGCGTCAAAACCAGCATATGCCGAGTCATGGTGTGGTCTTCAAGAATCAAGTTCTTGATATCGTACATCATTTGCCCCTCGCCCAAAACCCCACTCTTTTACTCTAGTTTCTAATGAGCTGATTAGAAAACCGACTACACTACTTCGAGGAATCATCCCTTCTCATCAAGAGCCACTTACTACTCTCATGCCGGCACGTTTAGCGAGCATAATCAGCTCCAGTAGATTTTCAGCTCGGAACTTTTTAAGCAGACGCCGTTTATAGGTACTAATGGTCTTGTCGCTCAACACCATTCGTTCGGCGATTTCCTTGTTTCTTCTACCAGCGGTCAATTGCTCCAAGACTTGTCGCTCTCGAGAGGAGAGGTTTTTTAGTGTCTGACACTCGTCATCCAGATTGGGAGGGAATGCCTCAGACGGGAAGTATTTATAACCCGTTTGGGTTGCCCGCACCGCCTTCACCAGCTCCTCAAATTGTGCCGTTTTATATACATACCCATCGACCCCGGCCTTAATACAATCAGCAATTTGAAATCTTGAACCTTGAGCAGTGAAAACAACAACACACGCAGGCGATGGCATCTTTTTTATTCGACGAATCAAAGTTATGGCATCAATTTTTTCAATAGTCATTTCCAGAATAATTATATCCGGATGATAACGTTCTATACGCTCAAGCGCATCAGCACCATTATCGGCTTCAGCAATCACCTCAAAACCTTCTTGAGTGAGTAACATGCGAGTCGAAAAGCGAGTAATGGGGTGCTCGTCGACAATAAGTATTTTATTCATTTTTTCCGATCCAGTTCAAACTGAGAGAGCACCCTGTCGCACCCATTAGAGAATTCTTCACCAACCCTCTAATGGGTACGAGGAATACATGCTGAAGTTACCTTATGCTCAAACCACCTTACGCCCAGCCAACCCCGAATTCACTGTAAGGATCCCCTTATAAAACCCATTAAGTAATACGGAGAAGTAATCAATGCACCCAATAAAACACCGTGGCTAGCCAGTCGTCGCCATCCAATCAATAACAGCCTCTTGTAAACGCTAGACCGCCACATGCACCACCATTGCTTTACCTCGTTCCTCATCATCCGGTAAAGCCTGCGCCAGGCCCGCTTCGTACTCCCGAGTAGCCTGGACCAACTGTTGAGCGCCGACGTGCTGACACCCGTGTCGGTGCTCGCATCGTCCAGCCATTGCATGGTTGAAGTATCACTGTTGTTGCCACCGACAACTCGGTGATCAGCAGGAAAGACGGCAGCGTTAGTAGCCTAGCCACCATTGGCCTCAAAGGTCTATTCACCGTCGATAGTTTGACCCACCCACAAGAGCCCTTTGATGTTCGTGACATCTATAACTGGCTTGCCGTTGCCCGGGCTACTGTTTGGGTTCAACGGATCGGCACCCACATCTACGTCCTCTTTGTCGGTCGAACCATCGCCATCAGTATCCGGTTCGGTTGGATCGGTATCCAATGCTGTCCTTTCGTCAGTCAACTCTTCACCGTCGGTATCGACCGGCTCATTCAATAGGTCAAGAACGTCGTAAGTGCAGTTGAATGAGGGGAATAATGACAGCCTAGAGAAATAGGCTGGCAGGTAGACCCACCAACCTACGTAGGGATTTTCTGCCAGCCGAACTTGTAAGAAGATCGCCAAAGGCCTCTTCTAACCAACCCTGCTAGAGTAGAGCGCAAAGCGCAGCTCGCCATACGCAGCGCGCTATATACCACCGCACAAGCAATCATTCCGCCGCAGCCATCCACGACGCCACAGCCTCCTGCAATTGCTGCACTGCCGCACGCACATTGTCCGCGCGCGCGTTTATCTCCTCATCCGCCACGGATTGGGCCAAACCTTCCTCATAGACCAGCGCCGCATCGCTCAGCACCTGGGCGCCGACCATTCTTGCCGCGCCCTTGAGGCGATGCACCAACTGGCCCATATTGCGCACGCGGCCTGCCGCCATTAGCTCGTCGAACTGACGCAAGTCCAGACTGTTACTAGTGTGCAATTCATTGAACAACATGCGGGTCAGTTTCCGATCGCCACCAGTAAGCGACTCGAGCATCTCTAGATCGAAGACCCTTGCCTGTGAATCAACCACCCGTGCAGCAGGCGATTCAAGCACTCCGGTTTGGTGCTGAGAGACCTTACCCAAGCAACTCTTGAGCATGCTCAGGCTGACCGGCTTGAAGAGACAGTCATTCATGCCTACAGCCAGACAGCGCTGTCGTTCCTCCACCTGAGCATTGGCGGTAAAGCCAACGATCAGCCGCGGCGTACGATTCACCTCATGCTCTCCCGCACGCACACGGCGAGTCAGTTCGTAGCCGTCCATCACTGGCATATTGCAATCGGTGATTACCACATCAAAAGGCTCGCTCTGAAGACGCGCAAAAGCCTGTTGACCATCTTCCGACTCGACCACCGAATGCCCGAGGAACTTTAATTGCTGGCCGAGCAGCAAGCGATTAGCCGGATGGTCATCGACCAGCAATACGCGCAATGCCGGCGCCTTAGGTTCGACCTCTGTTGACGACAAAGCTACCGAGCTTTGCTCATCTAACGTCGGCGCCCGCAGTGTGGCGGTGATCCGCGTGCCACGTCCCAGTTCGCTATCTAATTGCAGGCTTCCGCCCATCATCTCGATCAACTGTTGGCAGATGACCAGCCCCAACCCTGTACCGCCGCGCTGGCTCGCATGCCCTTTGGCCTGGCTGAACGGCTCGAACAGCAGCTGCTGATCCGCAGCGGAAATACCAATGCCGCTGTCCTCCACGACAAACTTCATGAGCAGATAGACCCCGACCTCATGCACATGCAAGGAAACTTTGACTCCACCTTGGTCTGTGAACTTGATGGCGTTGCCGATCAGATTGGACAGCACCTGCTTCAGGCGCCCGCCATCCACCAATACATCTCGGGTCGAATCGAGTTGCAACTCCACCTGCAGGTACAAGCCCTTCTGCCGTGCCAAACCATGGAAGACCCGCTGCGCTGTTTCCAGGATCTCTCGCGGACTATTGCGCTGTGGCTCCAGCGTCAACTTGCCAGATTCGATCTTGGCCAGGTCGAGAATGTCGCCAATCAGCAACATCAGAGCGTTAGAGGATGAATATGCGACCTCGATCGCCGGACGATCCCATTCTTCCCCCCTATCCACCCGCTCCATGGTCAACTCGAGCAGACCGATGATCGCATTGAGTGGCGTGCGTATCTCATGGCTCATCACCGCTAGAAAATGGCTCTTGGCCGCGCTCGCCTCTACCGCCTGATCTCGCATTATCTGCAATTGCCGCAGCAGCCGCTCAATGGTTGATATGTCGATCCACCCCATGAGAATCCCGGCGATGCGCCCATCACTTCCCCTGTGCGGAACCGCCCATTGACGGAAAATGAATGGCTCACCATGGATGCTCAGTTCCACCTGCTGCACATCAATACTGTCTTTCCCATCCAACAGCGCTTGGTGGATCTTTCCCCAGGAAGGCTCCTGAGAGGCGTCCAACCCTTTGACCACACGCCAGGGGTGCCCAATCACCTCAGCCGGCTGCAAGCCAAATACCGTGTAGAACGTGTGATTACACAACAAAAATCGCCCCTGCAGATCGAGCACCACCACTGCCTGCGGAATACCATCCAGCAAAGCACTACGAAACGCCAGACGCCCCTCTTCGGCTCGATTCCGCACTCGCCGAAAATAGGCAAAGGTTTGCCAAGCTAGGAACAGGCAAAGAAAGCCCCCACCGGTCAATGCGAACCAGTGCAACCGCTGCTCATACCCCGCCCATACGCTCGCCTCCGCCGGCATACTGTTCTGCCAACGTGCCACTAAATTAGCGATCATACGAGGCTCAAACTGATCGAGGGTTGTTTCCATCACGCCGGACAGCAGTGGCATCTCTTTGCTCACAGCAAAGCCCAGCTGGGATTGCAATTGCGGCAAGGAAGTAATGACGCGTAAATCTTTAGCGAAGTACTGATTGATCAGATAGCGGGAAACAGGCAGTAATAGGATTGCCGCATCAACATCCCCCTTGGCCACCGCAACCAGACTATCCAAATTGTTGTCAGCAACCACCAGTTGAAGGCTCGGATAGCGAGCGCGCAAAAACGCCGTTACCTCAGACTCATTCTGCACCGCCACTCGCTTGCCCTTAAGGTCGTCCAGGCCCTGCACACTACTAGCTTGCGCGCCCACCAAGGCGAAACTGGCGCTCACGACTGGCTCAGTGAACCCCAGAGATCTACTCTGCGAATCCGTAGGGAGCTTCATCCCCGCCAATTCAGCCCCCCCTTCCTGCAAGACTTCTAAAGCACTCGCCTCGGAGCTGGCCTGAACCAGGCTGAACCGCAAACCGCTTTGCTGAGAAATCTCAGCCAGCAAATCTGCAAGCAGCCCCCGAAAATTCCCCTCATCATCAAAGAAGCTATACGGCGGGGCCTCTCCGCTAACCAGCACTCGCACCTCTGGGCGTGTAGCCAGCCAGCGCAACTCTTCGGGGTTGTACTGAGGAGGTTGAACTGAATCAAAACGTGCCGCTCCCCCCCAGCGACTGAGGATATTGGCCCGCGCCAACTGAGGAATATTCTCTAACACCCTGTTGAACAGCGCATGCAAAGGCTGATCGGTCGCACGCAACAGGAAGCTATAGCCCATCGGTTGCCAATTCGCCAAGGGTCGCATGCGCAGACTGGGAAGCTCCCCCAAGGACATGTTGTAAGCCGCGGTCACCGCATCGCTAACCAACCACCGGTAGTGCTGATACTCCACGGCATGCAGCGCATCGCGTGTCGTGGCAAAAAGATCCACCTCGGCGTTCGGGAAGCGCGTCAGCAACTCGCTGTCGACCACAGCATAGCCTTCGACCACTGCCAGCTTTCCTTTCGATAAGGCTTGCTCAGCGCCCAAGTCACTAGCGCGCCCCACCAACACAGGTTGATTTAACGCGTAAGGCGATGTCAGCAACAGTTCCGGAAACAATTGCGCCTCGTAGGAAGAACCACGCCCCAGCACGTCCACCTCACCAGAGCGCAACGCCGCAATTGCCGCCGGCCAATCAGGATAAACCTGTACCTCCAACGTAAGCCCCAGGCTTGCTCCGATAATCGCCAGGTAGTCAACCATGATGCCTTTGACCGACGCACCGCGCACCAGAGACAACGGCTCATAGCCGGCCGAAACGCCTAGTCGCAATACACCACGCGCCTGCAGCAGCTCTTGCATATCCCGCTCAAGGGCAACTGCCACCTGTGGTAAATCAGGCCCAGGCACTAGCCGCACGGCACCGTCCGCTTGCACACCACCGCCCAATAGAACGCAGCTTGACACCAGTAGCGCGCCAAAGACTTTGCGGCACCGTTGCTGAACCAGGCGGCAACCGTCAAGTGAGAACCTATGTCTACGATTCAGCATGGCAACGTCCAAATAAGCAGAGGAAAAAGAACACACTCAGCCAAAAGCGCCTTTCAGCTCAACTTGAAACGTCGGCCGAAACCAATCAATTCTTCATCGGTAGACAATCCAAGCTTCGTCAGCAAGCGTCTGCGCAATACACTTACAACATCTCGACTGACCGATAGCGCCGCTGCGACAGTATCCATATCACCACCACGCACCAGACAGCGAAGCGCAATCAACTCACGATCAGCCAAATTGTTGAAAGGCATGACACCTTCGGCCACTTGGCATGGGAACAGCAACAACCCTCTGCGCACCTGCCCCATTATTACGGACAGCAAAGCCACGCCCTCACCCTTGCTCAGAAAGCCTCTCGCCCCCAAACGCGCACAACGCAAAGCATAGACTTCTGGGGCAAGCATGCTTAATACGATTACCGGCAACCAGGGATAGTGTTGGCGCAGCTTGCGCAGCGTGGCCAACCCCTCCATACGTGGCATATCCAAGTCCAGTAACATCAAGGATGGAGCAGTAGTTCTCACCAGCCGAACCGCCTCGGCGCCACTGCCAGCCGCCCCCACAATGATGTGGTTATCGCGCATCAGTATGATGTTCAGCAAAGCCCGAACGCTGGGGTCGTCGTCAACGATCAACACCCGCTCTATCCGCTCCTGAGCAACATCACCACTCGTGTATTGGGATACTTGCATGTGACCTCCCTGACTTTTTTGTTATGCGTGTAAACAAACACCTTTACCGCGGCGCAGGGGTAGCTAGCTGGCCGCGGAACGCTTCCCCTGCGCACAATAGGCACGCTCCTCTGCTTCACGCGCCTTGAGGATCGCCTCGCTATCATCAACCGCGACAAGCTCGAAACCTTCGGCGTCAAAGCCCTTGATGCTGAGTAGGCGGTAACGTTTTAGGTCACTCCCCACAGCGATGCGAAAGCTCCGTTCCTGTCCTGCCGCAATGGAATCAAAACTTTCCATCACACTCCTCAATGGACGGCATTGCGCATCAAGCAAGGTCACCACCAGGTAACTATGCGCCACTGGCTCGTCACCGGTATTGATCAGCGTTCCGCCAACAAAACCACTGCCATTTGTCGAGCCCCCCATATGAAAATTCAAGTGCAGCTCACCGGCAGCCCAGCTCTGCATAGAGCCACTCATTGCCCAAACAGCAGCAAACACCAATAACCCACATTTCGCTCGCATAACCTAACTCCTCACTCAGCCGCCCCGGCCTGACCACTCACAACGCAGCCGCCAAGTTCATACAGGCCAGTAGGCCAGCCCCCGAAAGGGCCACAGCTGCATATTCAACCCAACTCAAACCATACATAAAAACCTCAACACGCTGGAGCAACATAGCTCCGGCTAACTTCAGTACACAGGTGAGCCGTTCCGGCCGGATAGGAATTCCCCATCACCACGACTGCCTCCAGGTCAGCGACCGCCATATCTGTGCCAAAACGCACAACTGGGATAAGCAGAAGCCAAATTCTTCATTACTTTGCCACTGGCACATTCGGCAGTTTTTGCCGAAATCGGCCTCCCGCCAAAACAAGACAGCCACAACCTCCAGAGTGCTATACCAACCCAGAAAGCAAATAAACGACAAGGCGGACAACTGCTTGAATAGTGTCCGCCCGATGCATGATTAATGAGATTCTTTAGTTGCTAGCCACAACCTGAATCATGCGCTTCTGATCGTCTTTGAGCGGCATGTAGGTCGCATTGGTCGCGCCGGCGATATCGACGAAGTTGCCGCTACCCACAGCATCTTCGATCTGCCACTGGTAGTTGACCGTGCCGCAAGTGCTAACGCATGTCGGAGTTGCAGTCAGCAGGCTACCCACCTGCGGAGTGGTGCCGTTGACATAGCCGGAGACCGCCACGGATACCAGAGCATCACCAGTCGCAACTGGAATCTGCCCATTACCATCAGGGTCAGCGGTACCGCCGGAGGCAGCCACTTCAATGCCTTCCGACGGATCGGTGATGGCTGCATCGGTACGCGGCACAGCGAACAGCGTAATGGACTTGCCAGCATCGCCTGCGGCAATGCCATAAGTCCCAGCGGTACTGACCTCAGCCCCATCAACCAGCCAGCGATATGTCGAAGCAATTTGTGCATCCCCATCCACGTCGTTAAACGCCCCATCGACCACAGACAAAGTATCACCAGCGGTCAACAGGCCATTGGAGTCATTGTCGGTGTAATTGACAACCGGGGCGGCCATTGTAGGCGCCCGCCCCATAACCGTGTCCGTTGGGGTAGATGTAACCGCCGCCATAGCTGAGGCGGTGACCGCAAATCCCATTGCCAGGCCCAGCAGTTGACGCGAAGCCTTCAGTTTGAATGTACTCATCGATACTTCCTCTTGAATCATAGTTAACACCCGGCACGGGCATTGGTTTAGTAAGCGGCTGTGCTTCCCAGAAGCGCCATTTGTTGCCGGCGTCTATTCCCTGTGCCGGCAATACCTGCCTCGCAGAGAACGCGCTGTTCTGAGTGCCATCTTGCCGCTCGCGCGACCGCCAAACCGCCAGCAAAACCAGATTCAGTCGTAGGAAAATCCTTCAAACACCTGCTCCGTGCCATATCAATGCCCAAAGCGCAACTCACACTACCGGCAGCCCCTATATATCGAAGCCCACAGACACTGGGCGCCCCACCTGAGAGAAGGTAGCGGTGCAATACAACGGGTTACTAAACGCATAGGCCCTACCCAAAGCCAAGGCTCAACGCCCATAGGCCACTCACAGCGAGTGACCCTCAAGGATGCGGCAGGCAGAATCCCACCGCTCGAGCTCACCTGCAGACTCACTTAAAGCAAGTCACATGTAGCATTGAGTTGTCCGCGAGGTTGATGTTGTTGTTTGTCCGCGTCATGTTCGCAGCAGTGTGGGTACCGGTAGACCCGGAACTACTGGACCAGTAATACAGCTGACTGCCACCGCACATATTCTCGAGCGGCCAGCCATGCACCGAACACAATTCGTTGTTGGGTGTATCCGTAGATGTCGCATCCCGGAACAGTTGATTCAACTCAGGGTAGGTTGGCAGGCGAGCCCCCCGAGTACGGCAATAGCTATCAGCTGAAGGCCAGTCACGCTTCAGAGTGGAGGGAGCCAAGAATCTTCCGATACTTACCGCTCCGCTCACAGTCACGGCAGATGAGGCCAGAGGCGTGCCAGTAGCAGGGTCTGTATTCGCAGGGTTTGTCATGGGCGTCACCACCACATGTAGACTTTGGTTTCGGTCGGCCAATTGGGTGGTGTAGGTACGCCCCACCGCCCCACTGATGGCACTGCCCGTTCTTTGCCACTGGAAGATGACGCCGCTCTCGGGGTCCATATCAGGATCACTGAAGCTGTAATCCACCCGAAGAACATCACCCCCTCCCGGAGCAAGCCCAGGGTTACTCTGATTGTTAATGATCACATTACTTACTAGCGGCGCACGTCCTTTGACGGAGCCAGTTGGCTCACTGAGCGCGGCCTGCACACCCACACTTAGCGGCACCAATAGTAATAGACCGATACCCGAACTAAGCCGCACTAATTTCTTCATACCACATCCTCCTGATGATTAACCCCAGCCAAGTCCGCAACCCTTATCCCCTACATGCGTTGCACACCTGGTTCGAGAGCCAAGATTCCACCTCCATTTAGCGAGAAGATGCAGGGAAATTCCGCATAACGCGTAGGCAATGCCCGAGATAGTCATTCAAGCTTCAGCCGGCATGGGACCTGCGCTGTTCGAGAATGAGGGAAACGGTGCCTGCGCTAATGTGGACATTTTTCGGTTGGAAGTGCCACGTTGCGAACTGCGAACACAGTTGATTTGAGAGCGCCCAGCCGACAATGCGACGGGCAGATAGATCAATGAGCGCGGCGAGGCAGAACCGGCGATTACCCGCCCAGATGTAGGTATCGTTACCGCATTAGACTTGGCAGGGCCGCTCACAGTGAACTGACGATCCGCCGTAGTAGTCGGCGCACCTCTCATCGCTACTGAGCCAGTGGTAATGGCTTCGCTGTCTCCCTGGCCGCCTCCTTTTCCGACACCTACTCGGTGGTCTGTGTGCGTTGAAGGTTTAACTTTTAGCGCTTTGTGAAGGTAGTGTGCTCGCGGTTGGGTTGCTGGAGTTGGCGCTGCTCATAGGCCAAGCCCCTGCGGCCATTGCAAGACTGCAACAGCCTGCTGCTCGTCAAAGCCTGTAGCTTCAGCTCACTCAGAGTTCAGGGCAATTACAAGTCCACACCGGATTGGCCGTTCAACTTGGCCCCAGTAGTGAATTCGCTTTCACGATGCGGCAAATTCAATATCTCAAGGAACTTGCTACAACCTTCAACGAGTACAGGCTACCGGGCAGCTATTGCCGCGGACTGGGTAGTGGTGCGCGTTTGCCAACGCAGGCTGAATTACAGCAACTGTTTGTGGATGCGACGTCCTCGCCCGCGCTCTAGAATGATGGCTTTATAACTAATACGGAAATGTGTTCAAAGTACGGCTGGCCGCTAAGCGGCCAGTGCGGAGGCAGTGCCTACTACTACTGGTCCAGTACTCTGCACAGCACGGGCAGCCACTACTACGTCACCCTGAACAACGGCGCCGCCACCAGCAGAATTAACGACAGCGCCAACAGCCTGGCGGCTTGCATACGTTGAGGCTTTTAGCGTTTAGCCTTTAGTTCTCAACCTTGTTTAGCTTTTTTGATTGTCGATATGGTGATTGACGAGCGTTTACAGTTGAGTGACTGCAAGAGTTGGCTGGTGTGCTTTCGTAAGGGGGATGTTCGTGCGTTTCTATAGCGCATCCGCGGGCTGGTTCTGGGACAGCTAGGTCTTGAACCCAGCCCCGCGTGCCCTTGAGTCATTTCGGGAGTGGGGTCGCAGTATTCAATAGTCCAAGCACAGCCCTTTACGGAGCTGTGCTTTTTTACTGGACGCAATTGTCGTTGCCGGGTACCGGCGGCGGCCATGAGCCTGATCCTGTCGGAACATCTCCGCAGCATTATCCATAGGCATATACTGTCGAGCTGATATTGCCGATGGTGCTGAGGCCGACGTTCATATCCCTCCCGCCCCCAGACAGCGATGTGGATTCCGACTTCGCCTTAGCGAGCAGAACCAGGACTTGTGGCGGCATATGCACGGATGACCGCTCTACGCCTCGACAGAACATTCAGCATAGCGGCGTGTCCAGCACCGCTGATGTTTGAATCACCGCCAAATCTGACGCCACCCTGCCATGAAGATGCCGGGCTGCACACGCCTTTCACTACTGTCTCCGCACGTCCAGCACGGGAAACGGGTTTGCCATTTCAGCGCGACCTGAAATCGACGTCACCTCGATCCAAACCTAACCTTGCAGATTCAAGCAACAAGCTATCTCTGCAGATTACTTAGTACATGCTGCAGGAAGTAGGTTGGCTTTAGAGCTGTTTGCCTGACTACCATGCTGCATGTACACAACCTTGCCCAAACTTGACGAATCCTCCTCTAGTGCCCAGTACGTATTATATGGGTCTCCTTGTCTGAATGGCCAACCGTGCACTGTAACCATTTCATCGTTAGCACCGGCACCGCCTTCCTGTGTGGCACTCGTGGAATACAAATAGAGTTGCTTCAACTGAGCTACAGTAAGGAGCGTAGCTCCCCGACTCACACAGTGGCTTTTAGCCTGCGCCCATGTATACAGTGTGGTACTCGGCTTAGGGTAATAAGGGACGCCAACCACATCCATGGCGAGCGATATCGCTGGAGTGCCCATGGCCGGATCAGTCCTCGCCGGGTCTGTGCTTGGCACCACTTGCACCGTCAATCCTCGGTTAACATCTTGCGCAGTTGTCGTATATGTGTTGCTCGTAGCACCACTGATAGCGGCCCCTGCCCGCCGCCACTGAAAGGTTGCAACATCCAAAGCGTCACCATCAGCGTCAGCGTAGCTATAATCCGCCTGCACGGTATCTCCCACGACAGGTACGATACCAGGGCGACTCTGATTGTTAATAACCACGTTGCTGGCCTCCGGGGCACGGCCCTTGACGGTGTCAGTAACAGTGCTAACGTCGGCTGCCTGCGCGCCTGCGGCCAGTGCCGCCAGCAGCAGGCCCGCGGTCAGTTTGGATAAGCTGAATCTGTTCATCTCGTTTCTCCACAATCTGTAATGTTCAATCGGATCGCACACTTGCGCCCTACACTGGGCGGATTAGCTACCTGCCTCTCATTGGTCATTCGACCAAGACCGAGGAGCCTCATGTGCTTATCCATTGCCAGCCACGCATGAGCATAGCCGTGCGTCTATGGCATGGGAGTTTGGGCGGCGGCATCAGCCGCCGCCCGAGCGCCTTAAGGCTTACTAACCTCCACACGAATCTTGCGCTTCTGGTCGTCCTTGGTTGGCGTGTAGCTATCGCTGTTCGCACCGATTGAGGTGTACACCGCACTACCCGGAACCGTTTCGATCTGCCACTGGTAGTTCAGAACCGGGGCGCAGGTCGACATGCAGTAGACTTGAGCCGTCAACGGCGTACCCACGATCGGGTTGCCATTCACATCAGCACCGGTAACTACCACAGTATCCGGGCCGTCAGGGTCGATGACCGAACCTGGAGGCGTAGTACCGCCACCCGAGACACCCGGCGCGTTGGCCGTGTCGAGGCGATCGGTGTTACCCACCACTGCCGCACCGTTCACCGCGGTCACTTCAAACTCCAGCACCCGGCCCACGTCGCTGGCATTCAGCTGGTAGGTCGCGTCGGTGTCAGTCTGACCACCGTTGTTCCATTGCATGGTCGACGCATCGGTGGTGTTGCCACCGTTGGCGTTGAAGCTGTACTCACCGGTCAGGGTCTGACCAACCTGCAGCACACCCTTGATGTCGGTGACGTCAACGATCGGCGTCGCCACCGGGTCGATGATCGAGCCTGGAGGCGTAGTACCGCCACCCGAAACACCCGGCGCGTTGGCCGTGTCGAGACGGTCGGTGTTACCTACAACCGCGGCGCCGTTCACAGCAGTCACTTCAAACTCCAGTACCCGGCCCACGTCGCTGGCATTCAGCAAGTAGGTGGCGTCGGTGTCAGTCTGACCACCGTTGTTCCATTGCATGGTCGACGCATCGGTGGTGTTGCCACCGTTCGCGTTGAAGCTGTATTCACCGGTCAGGGTCTGGCCAACCTGCAGCACACCCTTGATGTCGGTGACGTCAACGAT
>NZ_NIRS01000009.1 GCF_002934665.1 Pseudomonas laurylsulfatiphila
GACCATAGAGCGTTGGAACCACCTGATCCCATCCCGAACTCAGAAGTGAAACGATGCATCGCCGATGGTAGTGTGGGGTTTCCCCATGTGAGAGTAGGTCATCGTCAAGATTAAATTCCGAAACCCCAATTGCGAAAGCAGTTGGGGTTTTGTTTTTGTCCGCAGAAAAGTCACGGCAACTGGATTTCTATGCAATAGCTCGGCGCGTGGCTATCATGCGGGCCTCATTGTGAGGCGAGACCTGCATGCTGACGTTGTTAAAGCTTCTTAAAGATGGCCGATTCCATTCGGGTCAAGCATTGGGTGCTGCCCTGGGCGTCAGTCGTAGCGCCGTGTGGAAGCAGCTTCAGCATTTAGAAGCTGAGCTGGGATTGTCCATTCATAAAGTTCGTGGGCGCGGCTATCAATTGTCCGCGCCATTAGCGCTGCTCGATCCTTCCGAGATCAGTGCCCGGGCGATTTCCTGCGACTGGCCCGTCCAGGTTTACCACTCAATCGACTCCACGAACGCCGAGGCGCTGCGCGCTATAGAGCGGGGGCAGGCTGCGCCCTTTCTTGTGCTTTCGGAGCGGCAGACGGCCGGGCGCGGGCGACGGGGTCGCAAATGGGTCAGTCCCTTCGCTGAGAACGTCTATTACAGCCTGGTACTGCGTATTGATGGTGGGATGCGCCAGTTGGAGGGCTTGAGTCTCGTCGTTGGGCTCGCTGTTTTGCAGACGTTGCGTGAGCTGGGTATTGCGGCCGCTGGATTAAAGTGGCCCAACGATGTTCTGGTGGGTCAGAAAAAGATCGCTGGAATATTGCTCGAGCTGGTCGGTGACCCTGCTGATGTGTGCCACGTGGTTCTGGGGGTGGGAATCAATGTGAACATGCAGTCCGCTGACGAGGTGGACCAGCAATGGACATCCATGCGGCTCGAATCAGGCAAATTGTTTGATCGCAACCAATTGGTCGCCATTTTGGGGGAGATGCTGCAGCGATACCTGGCTCGTCACCAGGCAGGTGGTTTTTTGGCCATCCAGTCGGAGTGGGAGCAAAATCACCTGTGGCAGGGGCGAAGCGTGTCGTTGATTGCCGGTGTCAATCAAATTGATGGTGAGGTGCTTGGTATTGATGGCCAGGGTGCCCTGCGCCTGAAGGTGGATGGTGTGGAGAAAGTCTTCAGTGGTGGTGAATTGAGCCTGAGGTTGCGTGATGATTCTTGAGCTCGATTGTGGGAATAGTTTCATCAAGTGGCGCGTGCTTGCGGCGAATGCCGGGCAGTTGCTTGGTGAGGGGGTTGTCGATTCCAATCTCGCATTGCTTGAGGGATTGGGGGAGCTCAAAGGGCTTGCCCTCACGTTTTGCCGGCTGGTGAGCGTCAGGACTGCGGAAGAGACCGGTGCGCTGACGTCATTGCTGAAGGATACCTTTGGTGTGCCGATAGTGTGCGCAGCGCCTGCTCGCGAAATGTCAGGCGTGCGCAACGGTTATGAAGAGTTTGAGCGGCTGGGTCTGGATCGGTGGCTTGCAATGCTTGGAGGCTTTCATCTGGCTTCAGGCGCGTGCCTGGTGCTCGACTTCGGTACGGCCGTGACTGCGGACTTTATCGCTTCTGATGGAGAGCACCTGGGTGGTTTCATCTGTCCGGGTATGCCGTTGATGCGCAACCAGTTGCGTACCCATACGCGCAAAATTCGTTACGGAGATCTGGCGGCGGAGCAGGCTCTGGAAAGTCTTGTTCCGGGTCGTGCGACTGTCGAGGCTGTCGAGCGTGGTTGTTTGCTGATGTTGCGCGGCTTCGTAATGACTCAGCTCGAGTTGGCGCGAAGCTACTGGGGTGAGGACTTTGTCGTATTCCTCACCGGGGGGGATGCGAGCCTGGTTTCTGAGGTCGTGCCTCGGGCCAGGGTGGTTCCGGACTTGGTGTTTGTCGGATTGGCCATGGCCTGTCCCTTGTCCTGAGGTTTTTATGCGTTGGTTGTTTCTGCTGCTGCTTGTCCTCAATGGCTTTTACTACATCTGGCATCAACAAGAGGCTCCGCTGCGCGCGAAGGATGTCACGCCTTTGAGTCTGTATCGCGGGTCTCAGCAGGATATACGCCTGTTGAGCGAAGCGGGTGACGCCTCCAAAGACAAGGCTAAAGCTGTCTCGCCAGACAATGGCTGCCTTTATCTGGGGGGGTATACGCGTCAGGACGCCGCGCAGGCGGTTGAGCGTCGGTTGAGCGGGATGGAGGTCAAATACCAGTCCCTGCCCAGGGGCTCGGAAAGCGCAGGGTATTGGGTGCGTATTGCACCGGAAAGCCGGCGTTGGCTGGACGATCTGCAGCTGCAAAACCTTTCTAAAGAATTCAATGAGTTAAAACATAAAATAATGCCGTGCGAGGGGGTTGCACCCATCGAATAGTTTGCATAGAATGGCGCCCGCTCCACAGCGAACACCGGAAACGGTTAGCGATGTGAAGCGAGGTCAACGCAGCTAACCTCAAGATTTAATTGAGAAAATGCTTGACAGAAGGCTGGCATGATGTAGAATGCCGGCTCGCTTAGGAGGGGTTCCCGAGCGGCCAAAGGGATCAGACTGTAAATCTGACGTCTACGACTTCGAAGGTTCGAATCCTTCCCCCTCCACCATTTTTAGCGAGAGCTGTAAGCCTCGCGGGTATAGTTTAGTGGTAGAACCTCAGCCTTCCAAGCTGATGATGCGGGTTCGATTCCCGCTACCCGCTCCAAGTTTACGGGTTTTGCACAGTGTTACGCTCTTGTAGCTCAGTTGGTAGAGCACACCCTTGGTAAGGGTGAGGTCAGCGGTTCAAATCCGCTCAAGAGCTCCATATAACAAGGCAGATATGAAAATATCTGCCTTTGTTTTAGGTGGTTGTGGTTGCGCCTCGTTGTGTTTTCGAGGTTGCCGGTGTCGCAGATGCTGGTATTGCAGTCGGGATTGCCTGGTAAGTGTTGTAAAGTCTTTTTCGGGTCGGCATAATGGTCGGCCTGATTTTGTTTTAGGTCAGTAGCTCAATTGGCAGAGCGACGGTCTCCAAAACCGTAGGTTGGGGGTTCGATTCCCTCCTGACCTGCCAGATTCACCTGGTGTGTCTGGCTTTCTTTTCACAGGATCTTCATAGATGACTCCTAAAGCTGAAGCTCAAGGCTCTCGTTTCGACCTCCTCAAGTGGCTTGTAGTAGTCGCTCTGGTGGTTGTTGGCGTTGTTGGCAATCAGTACTTTTCTGCTTCGCCGATCCTGTACCGCGTACTCGCATTGCTTGCCATTGCTGCCGTAGCTGCCTTTGTAGGCCTGCAGACGGTCAAGGGTAAGTCTTTCTTTGTACTGGTTAAGGAAGCTCGCACCGAGATTCGTAAAGTCGTTTGGCCAACTCGCCAAGAAACCACGCAGACCACCCTGATTGTGGTGGCTGTTGTTCTGGTTATGGCGTTGCTGTTGTGGGGGCTTGATTCCCTGCTCGGCTGGCTTGTTTCCTTGATTGTCGGCTAAGGGTGTCCCGTGGCTAAGCGTTGGTATGTTGTGCATGCTTACTCCGGTTACGAGAAGCATGTAATGCGCTCGCTGATCGAGCGCGTAAAGCTGGCCGGTATGGAAGACGGCTTCGGCGAGATTCTGGTTCCCACTGAAGAAGTGGTTGAAATGCGCAATGGCCAGAAGCGCAAAAGCGAACGCAAATTCTTCCCTGGCTACGTGCTGGTGCAGATGGATATGAATGAGGGTACTTGGCACTTGGTCAAGGATACTCCTCGGGTGATGGGTTTCATTGGCGGTACCGCCGACAAGCCTGCACCGATCACCGATAAGGAAGCAGAAGCGATTCTGCGCCGCGTTGCTGACGGTAGCGACAAGCCGAAGCCGAAGACGTTGTTCGAGCCGGGCGAGTCGGTACGTGTCAATGACGGTCCATTCGCGGACTTTACCGGTGTTGTTGAAGAAGTTAACTACGAAAAGAGCCGGATTCAGGTCGCAGTGCTCATTTTCGGTCGCTCTACTCCGGTGGAGCTCGAGTTCAGCCAGGTCGAAAAGGTCTAGCTGAGCAACAATCCCAACCCCGCAGCCGTAGGCTGTGGGGTTTTGTCGTCACTGGGATAAACGCGCAAGTAACCGGGGAGCCTCTCGAGGCGTTCGAACCCGTAATTGGAGTGCCTCATGGCCAAGAAGATTACCGCTTACATCAAGCTGCAAGTGAAGGCCGCTCAGGCTAACCCAAGCCCACCTGTTGGTCCTGCTCTGGGTCAGCACGGCGTGAACATCATGGAATTCTGCAAGGCTTTCAACGCCCGTACCCAGGGTCTTGAGCCAGGTCTGCCGACTCCAGTGATCATCACTGTCTACAGCGACCGTAGCTTCACTTTCGAAACCAAATCCACCCCTGCTTCGGTTCTGCTGAAGAAGGCGGCCGGTCTGACCAGCGGTTCCGCTCGTCCGAACACCGTTAAGGTTGGCACCGTAACTCGTGCTCAGCTGGAAGAAATCGCGAAAACCAAAAACGCGGATCTGACTGCAGCTGATATGGAAGCAGCCGTGCGTACCATCGCCGGTTCTGCTCGTAGCATGGGCCTTAACGTGGAGGGTGTGTAATGGCTAAGCTGACCAAGCGTCAAAAGGCTATCGCCGGCAAAATCGAAGCAGGCAAGGCCTACAACTTTGTAGACGCTGCTGCCCTGCTGGCCGAGCTGTCGACTGTCAAGTTCAGCGAGTCGTTCGACGTAGCTGTAAACCTGGGTGTTGACCCGCGTAAATCCGACCAGGTCGTTCGTAGCGCTACCGTGCTGCCACACGGCACTGGCAAGACCGTTCGCGTTGCTGTGTTCACCCAGGGTCCAGCTGCTGAAGCCGCTCTGGCTGCCGGCGCTGACCGTGTAGGCATGGACGACCTGGCTGCCGAAATGAAAGGCGGCGACCTGAACTATGACGTAGTGATCGCATCCCCGGATGCAATGCGCGTTGTAGGTCAGTTGGGTCAGATCCTCGGTCCACGTGGCCTGATGCCTAACCCTAAAGTCGGCACCGTGACTCCAGACGTAGCTACCGCGGTTAAAAACGCCAAGGCTGGTCAGGTTCGTTATCGCACCGACAAAAACGGCATCATCCACACTTCCGTTGGCAAGATCGGCTTCGACGCCGTCAAGCTGAAGGAAAACGTTGAAGCCCTGATCGCTGATCTGAAGCGTATCAAGCCAGCTTCCTCGAAAGGCATCTACGTCAAGCGCGTTACCCTGAGCACCACTATGGGCCCAGGTCTGGTTATCGACCAGAGCTCGCTCGACGCGTAAGACACAAATTGGCGCAAGCGATTGCGCCAATTGAAAAAATTGGGGTCCCTGCCTGGCGGGGGCTATCCAAGACCGTAGGCGACGCAAGTCTTAAACCACAAGCCTACGCAGATGGTGCTCCCGGTTCCTTACCGAATCAGACACCAAAACGACATCCGGTTTCGACCAGATGAAACGGTAACAAGCAGGAGTTAAACCCGTGGCAATTAAACTCGAAGACAAGAAGGCCATCGTCGCTGAAGTCAACGAGGCTGCCAAAGTCGCTCTGTCCGCTGTCGTGGCTGATGCCCGTGGCGTAACAGTAGGCGCGATGACCGGACTCCGTAAAGAGGCTCGTGAAGCTGGCGTTTACGTACGTGTTGTACGTAACACCCTGCTCAAGCGCGCTGTTGCTGACACTGAATTCAGTGTCCTCAACGACGTGTTCACCGGCCCTACCCTGATTGCGTTCTCCAAGGAACATCCAGGCGCTGCTGCCCGGATCTTCAAGGAATTCGCAAAGGGTCAGGACAAGTTCGAGATCAAGGCAGCTGCGTTCGAGGGCAAGTTCCTCGCAGCTAACCAAATCGACGTACTGGCAACTCTGCCGACCCGTGACGAAGCAATTTCTCAGCTGATGAGCGTGATTCAAGGCGCTACCAGCAAATTGGCTCGTACTCTGGCGGCAATTCGCGACCAGAAAGAAGCTGCTGCAGCCTAAGGCTCGTCAACTTCTCGCGTTTTTTGTTTTTTTCGATGGTCGCGTAGGCCGTCCCCAATATCAGGAATTAGATTCATGTCTATCTCTCAGAACGATATCCTTGAAGCAGTTGGCAACATGTCCGTAATGGAAGTTGTTGAGCTGATCAAAGCTTTCGAAGAAAAATTCGGTGTTACCGCTGCTGCTGCATCGGCTGGTCCAGCTGTTGCTGCTGCCGTTGCTGAAGAGCAAACCGAATTCAACGTCATGCTGACCGAAGCTGGCGAGAAGAAAGTTAACGTGATCAAGGCTGTACGTGAACTGACCGGTCTGGGCTTGAAAGAAGCCAAGGCTGTAGTTGACGGCGCACCTGCCATGGTTCTGGAAGCTGTTGCCAAAGACGCAGCTGACAAAGCCAAAGCAGCTCTGGAAGAAGCAGGCGCTAAAGTCGAGCTGAAGTAAGCATCGACTTTGCTCCTCCAGCCCGAGCGTTAAGCGACAGGCTGATGGCTGGTGGCTCTTGCCACCGGCCTTTTTCCGTTATTGGCAGCCGACTGGGTCGGTGCCGATAACGTGCTGTAACCACCCGATGCGGTGGCGCAAACCATGGGGTTTGCACGATTTTCTGGCTGCTCCCGTCGGGAGGGGCCAAACAAGCAGGTGACCAAGCTGGGGAACGCTGATGGCTTACTCATATACTGAGAAAAAACGTATCCGCAAGGACTTTAGCAAGTTGCCGGACGTCATGGATGTGCCGTACCTCCTGGCCATCCAGCTGGATTCGTATCGTGAATTCTTGCAAGCGGGAGCGACTAAAGATCAGTTCCGCGACGTGGGCCTGCATGCGGCCTTCAAATCCGTTTTCCCGATCATCAGCTACTCCGGCAATGCTGCGCTGGAGTACGTCGGATATCGTCTGGGCGAACCGGCATTTGATGTCAAAGAATGCGTATTGCGCGGTGTAACTTACGCCGTACCTTTGCGGGTAAAAGTGCGCCTGATCATTTTCGACAAAGAATCGTCGAACAAAGCGATCAAGGACATCAAAGAGCAAGAAGTCTACATGGGTGAAATTCCCCTGATGACTGAAAACGGTACCTTCGTAATCAACGGTACCGAGCGTGTAATCGTTTCCCAGCTGCACCGTTCCCCGGGCGTGTTCTTCGACCACGACCGTGGCAAGACGCACAGCTCCGGTAAACTGCTGTACTCCGCGCGCATCATTCCTTACCGCGGTTCGTGGCTGGACTTCGAGTTCGACCCGAAAGACTGCGTATTCGTGCGTATCGACCGTCGTCGCAAGCTGCCTGCATCGGTACTGCTGCGCGCGCTCGGCTATACCACCGAAGAAGTGCTGGACGCGTTCTACACCACCAACGTATTCCACGTGAAGGGCGAGACCCTGAGCCTGGAGCTGGTGCCTCAGCGCCTGCGCGGTGAAATCGCTGTCCTCGATATTCAGGATGACAAAGGCAAGGTTATTGTCGAGCAGGGTCGTCGTATCACCGCTCGCCACATCAACCAGCTGGAAAAAGCCGGTATCAAAGAGCTGGATGTGCCTCTGGACTACGTCCTGGGTCGCACAACCGCCAAGGTCATCGTGCATCCGGCAACCGGCGAAATCCTGGCAGAGTGCAACACCGAGCTGAACACCGAGATCCTGGCAAAAATCGCCAAGGCCGGCGTTGTTCGCATCGAAACTCTGTACACCAACGATATCGACTGCGGTCCGTTCGTCTCCGACACCTTGAAGATCGACTCCACCAGCAACCAACTGGAAGCGCTGGTCGAGATCTATCGCATGATGCGTCCTGGCGAGCCGCCAACCAAAGACGCTGCCGAGACCCTGTTCAACAACCTGTTCTTCAGCCCTGAGCGTTATGACCTGTCTGCGGTCGGCCGGATGAAGTTCAACCGTCGTATCGGTCGCACCGAGATCGAAGGTTCGGGCGTGCTGTGCAAGGAAGACATCGTCGCGGTACTGAAGACCCTGGTCGACATCCGTAACGGTAAAGGCATCGTCGATGACATCGACCACCTGGGTAACCGTCGTGTTCGCTGCGTAGGCGAAATGGCCGAGAACCAGTTCCGCGTTGGCCTGGTACGTGTTGAGCGTGCGGTCAAAGAGCGTCTGTCGATGGCTGAAAGCGAAGGCCTGATGCCGCAAGACCTGATCAACGCCAAGCCAGTGGCTGCGGCGGTGAAAGAGTTCTTCGGTTCCAGCCAGCTGTCCCAGTTCATGGACCAGAACAACCCGCTGTCCGAGATCACCCACAAGCGCCGTGTTTCTGCACTCGGCCCTGGCGGTCTGACGCGTGAGCGTGCCGGCTTTGAAGTTCGTGACGTACACCCGACTCACTACGGTCGTGTATGCCCGATCGAAACGCCGGAAGGTCCGAACATCGGTCTGATCAACTCCCTGGCCGCTTATGCGCGCACCAACCAGTACGGCTTCCTCGAGAGCCCGTACCGCGTGGTGAAAGACGCTCTGGTCACCGACGAGATCGTGTTCCTGTCCGCCATCGAAGAAGCTGATCACGTGATCGCTCAGGCTTCGGCCACGATGAACGACAAGAAAGTCCTGATCGACGAGCTGGTAGCTGTTCGTCACTTGAACGAATTCACCGTCAAGGCGCCGGAAGACGTCACCTTGATGGACGTATCGCCGAAGCAGGTAGTTTCGGTCGCTGCGTCGCTGATTCCGTTCCTCGAGCACGACGACGCCAACCGTGCGTTGATGGGTTCGAACATGCAGCGTCAAGCTGTACCGACCCTGCGCGCTGACAAGCCGCTGGTAGGTACCGGCATGGAGCGTAACGTAGCCCGTGACTCCGGCGTTTGCGTCGTGGCTCGTCGTGGCGGCGTGATCGACTCCGTCGACGCCAGCCGTATCGTGGTTCGTGTTGCCGATGACGAAGTAGAAACCGGTGAAGCCGGTGTCGACATCTACAACCTGACCAAATACACCCGCTCCAACCAGAACACCTGCATCAACCAGCGTCCGCTGGTGCGTAAAGGTGATCGGGTTCAGCGTAGCGACATCATGGCCGACGGTCCGTCCACCGACATGGGTGAACTGGCTCTGGGTCAGAACATGCGCATCGCGTTCATGGCATGGAACGGCTTCAACTTCGAAGACTCCATCTGCCTGTCCGAGCGTGTTGTTCAGGAAGACCGTTTCACCACGATCCACATTCAGGAACTGACCTGTGTGGCCCGTGACACCAAGCTTGGCCCAGAGGAAATCACTGCCGACATCCCGAACGTGGGTGAAGCGGCTCTGAACAAACTGGACGAAGCCGGTATCGTTTACGTAGGTGCTGAAGTTGGCGCAGGCGACATCCTGGTCGGTAAAGTCACTCCGAAAGGCGAGACCCAACTGACTCCGGAAGAAAAACTGCTGCGTGCGATCTTCGGTGAAAAAGCCAGCGACGTTAAAGACACTTCCCTGCGTGTACCTACCGGTACCAAAGGTACTGTTATCGACGTACAGGTCTTCACCCGCGACGGCGTTGAGCGTGATGCTCGTGCCCTGTCGATCGAGAAGTCCCAGCTGGACGAGATCCGCAAGGACCTGAACGAAGAGTTCCGTATCGTTGAAGGTGCTACTTTCGAACGTCTGCGTTCCGCTCTGGTCGGCCACAAAGCCGAAGGCGGCGCCGGTCTGAAGAAAGGCCAGGACATCACCGACGAAGTTCTCGACGGTCTTGAGCATGGCCAGTGGTTCAAACTGCGCATGGCTGAAGATGCTCTGAACGAGCAGCTCGAGAAGGCTCAGGCCTACATCGTTGATCGTCGCCGTCTGCTGGACGACAAGTTCGAAGACAAGAAGCGCAAACTGCAGCAAGGCGATGACCTGGCTCCAGGCGTGCTGAAAATCGTCAAGGTCTACCTGGCAATCCGTCGTCGCATCCAGCCGGGCGACAAGATGGCCGGTCGTCACGGTAACAAGGGTGTGGTCTCCGTGATCATGCCGGTTGAAGACATGCCGCACGATGCCAATGGCACCCCGGTCGACGTCGTCCTCAACCCGTTGGGCGTACCTTCGCGTATGAACGTTGGTCAGATCCTTGAAACCCACCTGGGCCTCGCGGCCAAAGGTCTGGGCGAGAAGATCAACCGTATGATTGAAGAGCAGCGCAAGGTCGCCGAGCTGCGTAAGTTCCTGCACGAGATCTATAACGAGATCGGCGGTCGTCAGGAAAGCCTCGATGACTTCTCGGATCAGGAAATCCTGGATCTGGCTCAAAACCTGCGTGGCGGCGTTCCAATGGCCACTCCAGTGTTCGACGGCGCCAAGGAAAGCGAAATCAAGGCCATGCTGAAACTGGCGGACCTGCCAGAAAGCGGCCAGATGCAGCTGACCGACGGCCGTACCGGCAACAAGTTCGAGCGCCCGGTTACCGTTGGCTACATGTACATGCTGAAGCTGAACCACTTGGTAGACGACAAGATGCACGCGCGTTCTACCGGTTCGTACAGCCTGGTTACCCAGCAGCCGCTGGGTGGTAAGGCGCAGTTCGGTGGTCAGCGTTTCGGGGAGATGGAGGTCTGGGCACTGGAAGCATACGGTGCCGCTTACACTCTGCAAGAAATGCTCACAGTGAAGTCGGACGATGTGAACGGCCGTACCAAGATGTACAAAAACATCGTGGATGGCGATCACCGTATGGAGCCGGGCATGCCCGAGTCCTTCAACGTGTTGATCAAGGAAATTCGTTCCCTCGGCATCGATATCGATCTGGAAACCGAATAACACGTGACGCGAATCGAGAGCGGGGCAGGATTGCCCGCTCTCTGCTCCGCCAGGAGGAAAGGCCTTGAAAGACCTACTGAATTTGCTGAAAAACCAGGGTCAAGTCGAAGAGTTCGACGCCATCCGTATCGGATTGGCATCGCCTGAGATGATCCGTTCGTGGTCGTTCGGTGAAGTTAAAAAGCCGGAAACCATCAACTACCGTACGTTCAAACCTGAGCGTGACGGTCTGTTCTGCGCCAAGATCTTTGGCCCGGTAAAGGATTACGAGTGCCTGTGCGGTAAGTACAAGCGCTTGAAGCACCGCGGTGTGATCTGCGAGAAGTGCGGCGTTGAAGTCGCGCTGGCAAAAGTTCGTCGTGAGCGCATGGCGCACATCGAACTGGCCTCGCCGGTTGCCCACATCTGGTTCCTGAAATCGCTGCCGTCCCGTATCGGCTTGCTGATGGACATGACCCTGCGTGATATCGAACGCGTTCTCTACTTCGAGAGCTACGTCGTTATCGATCCAGGCATGACCACCCTTGAAAAAGGTCAGCTGCTGAACGACGAGCAGTACTTCGAAGCGCTGGAAGAGTTCGGCGACGATTTCGATGCCCGCATGGGTGCCGAAGCTGTCCGCGAACTGCTGCACGCTATCGACCTGGAGCACGAGATTGGCCGCCTGCGTGAAGAAATTCCGCAAACCAACTCGGAAACCAAGATCAAGAAGCTGTCCAAGCGTCTGAAGTTGATGGAAGCCTTCCAGGGTTCCGGCAACCTGCCAGAGTGGATGGTGCTGACCGTTCTGCCGGTTCTGCCGCCAGATCTGCGTCCACTGGTCCCGCTGGATGGCGGTCGTTTCGCGACTTCCGACCTCAACGATCTGTATCGTCGAGTGATCAACCGTAACAACCGTTTGAAGCGCCTGCTGGATCTGTCCGCTCCGGACATCATCGTGCGCAACGAAAAGCGTATGTTGCAGGAAGCCGTCGACGCACTGCTCGACAACGGTCGTCGTGGCCGCGCTATCACAGGTTCCAACAAGCGTCCTCTGAAATCCCTGGCTGACATGATCAAGGGTAAGCAGGGTCGTTTCCGTCAGAACTTGCTCGGTAAGCGTGTTGACTACTCCGGCCGTTCGGTAATTACCGTAGGTCCGACCCTGCGTCTGCACCAGTGCGGTCTGCCGAAGAAGATGGCTCTCGAGCTGTTCAAGCCGTTCATTTTCGGCAAGCTGGAAATGCGTGGCCTCGCGACCACCATCAAGGCTGCCAAGAAGATGGTCGAGCGCGAGCTGCCGGAAGTTTGGGACGTTCTCGCTGAAGTGATTCGCGAACACCCGGTTCTTCTCAACCGTGCACCGACCCTTCACCGTCTGGGTATCCAGGCGTTTGAACCGGTACTGATCGAAGGTAAGGCTATCCAGCTGCACCCGCTGGTCTGCGCCGCGTACAACGCCGACTTCGACGGCGACCAAATGGCCGTGCACGTACCGCTGACGCTGGAAGCCCAGCTGGAAGCGCGTGCGTTGATGATGTCGACCAACAACATTCTGTCGCCAGCCAACGGTGAGCCAATCATCGTTCCGTCGCAGGACGTTGTATTGGGTCTGTACTACATGACGCGTGAAGCGATCAACGCCAAGGGCGAAGGTCGTGTGTTCGCGGATCTGCAGGAAGTTGACCGTGTGTTCCGTGCCGGCGAAGCCGCACTGCACGCCAAGGTCAAAGTCCGGATCAACGAAACCGTCAACGACCGTGACGGCGGCAGCGTGACCAACACCCGTATCGTCGACACCACTGTCGGCCGTGCGCTGTTGTTCCAGGTTGTGCCAAAAGGTCTGTCGTACGACGTCGTCAACCTGCCGATGAAGAAAAAGGCGATCTCCAAGCTGATCAACCAGTGCTACCGCGTGGTTGGTCTGAAAGAGACCGTTATCTTCGCTGACCAGTTGATGTACACCGGTTTTGCCTATTCGACCATCTCCGGCGTTTCCATCGGTGTTAACGACTTCGTTATCCCGGATGAAAAAGCCCGCATCATCGGTGCAGCCACCGACGAAGTGAAAGAGATCGAGAGCCAGTACGCCTCCGGCCTGGTAACCCAGGGCGAGAAGTACAACAAAGTGATCGACCTTTGGTCCAAGGCGAACGACGAAGTTTCCAAGGCGATGATGGCCAACCTCTCGAAAGAGAAAGTCATCGACCGTCATGGCGTCGAAGTCGACCAGGAATCGTTCAACTCGATGTACATGATGGCCGACTCGGGTGCGCGGGGTTCCGCAGCACAGATTCGTCAGCTCGCCGGTATGCGTGGCCTGATGGCCAAGCCGGACGGTTCCATCATTGAAACGCCGATTACTGCGAACTTCCGTGAAGGTTTGAGCGTACTTCAGTACTTCATCTCCACTCACGGTGCTCGTAAAGGTCTGGCGGATACCGCGTTGAAAACGGCGAACTCGGGTTACCTGACTCGTCGTCTGGTAGACGTGGCGCAGGATCTGGTTGTAACCGAGATCGATTGCGGCACCGAGCACGGTCTGCTGATGACTCCGCACATTGAAGGCGGTGACGTTGTAGAGCCGTTGGGTGAGCGCGTATTGGGTCGTGTTATTGCCCGTGACGTATTCAAGCCGGGTACCGAGGACGTCATCGTTCCTGCTGGCACCCTGGTAGACGAGAAGTGGGTCGAGTTCATCGAGCTGAACAGCATCGACGAAGTGATCGTGCGTTCGCCGATCAGCTGCGAAACCCGCTACGGCATTTGCGCCAAGTGCTACGGCCGTGACCTGGCTCGTGGTCACCAGGTGAACATCGGTGAAGCGGTCGGCGTTATCGCTGCCCAGTCCATCGGTGAGCCGGGTACACAGCTGACGATGCGTACGTTCCACATCGGTGGTGCGGCAAGCCGGACCTCCGCAGCCGACAGCGTTCAGGTGAAGAATGGCGGTACCGTCCGTCTGCATAACCTGAAGCACGTTGAGCGAGTGGACGGTCACCTGGTTGCCGTGTCCCGTTCCGGTGAGCTGGCCATCGCTGATGACTTCGGTCGTGAGCGTGAGCGTTACAAGCTGCCGTACGGTGCAGTGATTTCGGTTAAAGAAGGTGACAAGGTCGACGCTGGCGCCATCGTGGCCAAGTGGGATCCGCATACTCACCCGATCGTTACCGAAATGAAAGGTACCGTGACCTACGTGGGCATGGAAGAAGGCATCACGATCAAGCGTCAGACTGACGAATTGACCGGTATGACCAACATTGAAGTACTTGACGCGAAAGATCGTCCAGCTGCCGGTAAGGACATCCGTCCAGCCGTTAAGATGGTCGACGACAACGGCAAGGATCTGTTGCTGCCAGGCACTGACGTTATCGCTCAGTACTTCCTGCCAGCCAACGCCTTGGTCGGTGTAGCGGACGGTGCGAAGATTGCGATCGGTGATGTTATCGCTCGTATTCCGCAAGAAACTTCGAAGACCCGTGACATCACCGGTGGTCTGCCGCGTGTTGCCGACCTGTTCGAAGCCCGTCGTCCGAAAGAAGCGTCGATTCTGGCTGAAGTCAGCGGCACCATCGCGTTCGGTAAAGAGACCAAGGGCAAGCGCCGTCTGGTCATTACCCCGAACGACGGTAGCGATCCGTACGAAGAGCTGATTCCGAAGTGGCGTCACCTGAACGTGTTCGAAGGCGAACAGGTAAACCGCGGCGAAGTTATCTCCGACGGTCCGAGCGATCCACACGACATCCTGCGTCTGCTGGGTGTGAGTGCGCTGGCCAAGTACATCGTTAACGAGATCCAGGACGTTTACCGTCTGCAAGGCGTGAAGATCAACGACAAGCACATCGAGACCATCCTGCGTCAGATGCTGCGTAAAGTTGAAATCGCTGAATCCGGCGATTCCAGTTTCATCAAGGGCGACCAGATGGAACTGACTCACGTACTGGTTGAGAACGAGCGCCTGGCGACTGAAGACAAGTTTGTCTCCAAGTTCACTCGTGTACTGCTGGGTATCACCAAGGCGTCGTTGTCCACCGAATCGTTCATCTCGGCGGCTTCCTTCCAGGAAACCACCCGCGTACTGACCGAAGCGGCGGTAACCGGCAAGCGCGATTACCTGCGCGGCCTGAAAGAAAACGTGGTCGTGGGTCGTCTGATCCCGGCAGGTACCGGTCTGGCTTATCACAGCGAGCGTAAGCGTCGCCGTGATGCAGACAAACCGTTGCGCGTAAGCGCCAGTGAAGTGGAAGCTGCACTGACCGAAGCGCTGAACTCGAGCGGTAACTGAGTTCTGCGGTAAATGAGTGTGAGGCCCTGGTCACTCCGTTCATCGAATCGAGACAAATTGTCGAGATTGGATGAGCGGGGAGGGCGGGGCCTTGCCTTGACTGGGGACAAGATCCTCTTTAGACTCTTGTACCCCTAAATTTGGCGGGAACTCGTTCCTGCCATTTTGCTTTTCTTGCAAGACAATAGCGTCGCAAGACAACAGTGGAGCTAGTAGATGGCAACTATCAACCAGCTGGTACGTCAGCCGCGTAAGCGTATCGTCGAGAAATCCGACGTGCCTGCGCTGCAGAACTGCCCGCAACGCCGTGGCGTGTGCACCCGCGTGTACACCACCACGCCGAAAAAACCTAACTCGGCACTGCGTAAAGTATGCCGTGTGCGTCTGACCAACGGTTTCGAGGTTTCCTCGTACATCGGTGGTGAAGGCCACAACCTGCAAGAGCACAGCGTGGTACTGATCCGCGGCGGTCGTGTAAAAGACTTGCCAGGTGTTCGTTATCACACCGTTCGCGGTTCGTTGGATACTTCCGGTGTTAAAGGTCGTAACCAGGGTCGTTCGAAGTACGGTACCAAGCGTCCGAAGTAATCGGCCGTTTTGCAGTTATTCATTTTATTGAGTCGATAAGAGTAAGGTCGGGCACGTATCCACTGGATCTGTCCCGGGCTAACCTGAAGACCGTTTGAGGGCTTATCAATGCCAAGACGTCGCGTAGCAGCCAAGCGTGAGATTCTGGACGATCCGAAATACGGAAGCCAAATCCTCGCCAAATTCATGAACCACGTAATGGAAAGCGGCAAGAAAGCCGTTGCCGAGCGTATCGTTTATGGTGCCCTGGATACCGTGAAGGCTCGTAAGGCCGGCACCGATCCCCTGGAACTCTTCGAAAAAGCACTCGACGCCATCGCTCCGCTGGTCGAAGTGAAGTCGCGCCGCGTTGGTGGTGCTACTTACCAGGTTCCGGTCGAGGTTCGTCCTTCCCGTCGTAACGCTCTGGCAATGCGCTGGTTGGTAGACTTCGCTCGCAAGCGCGGCGAGAAGTCTATGGCTCTGCGTTTGGCTGGCGAACTGTTGGACGCCGCCGAAGGTAAAGGTGCTGCAGTTAAGAAGCGTGAAGACGTGCACCGTATGGCTGAAGCCAACAAGGCTTTCTCGCACTACCGCTTCTAATTCTAGCGTCACTCATTTTGCGAGGGCTTTATGGCTCGTACTACACCGATTAATCGCTACCGTAACATCGGTATCGTTGCTCACGTGGATGCTGGTAAAACCACCACCACCGAGCGCGTCCTTTTTTACACTGGCAAAAGCCACAAGATGGGCGAAGTGCATGACGGCGCTGCGACCACTGACTGGATGGTTCAGGAGCAGGAGCGTGGTATTACCATTACTTCTGCTGCCATTACCGCCTTCTGGCAGGGTTCGGCCAAGCAGCACAAAGACCAATACCGCTTCAACGTCATCGATACCCCGGGCCACGTAGACTTCACCATTGAAGTTGAACGTTCCCTGCGTGTACTCGACGGCGCGGTCGTTGTGTTCTGCGGCACCTCCGGCGTTGAGCCTCAGTCCGAAACCGTATGGCGTCAAGCCAACAAGTACGGCGTTCCACGTATCGTTTACGTGAACAAGATGGACCGTGCCGGTGCGAACTTCCTGCGCGTGATCGCTCAGATCAAGCAGCGTCTGGGTCACACTCCGGTGCCTATCCAGCTGGCTATCGGTTCCGAAGACAACTTCCAGGGTCAGATCGATCTGATGACCATGGAAGCCGTTTACTGGAACGATGCCGACAAGGGTATGACTCCTCGTCGTGAAGCCATCCCTGCTGAATTGCAGGAGCTGGCTGAAGAGTGGCGCAACAACATGGTTGAGGCTGCGGCCGAAGCCAGCGAAGAGCTGATGAACAAGTACCTCGAAGGGGAAGAGCTCTCCATCGAGGAAATCAAGGGTGCTCTGCGTCAGCGTACTATCGCTGGTGAGATCGTTCTGGCTGTTTGCGGTTCTTCCTTCAAGAACAAGGGTGTTCCCCTGGTTCTCGACGCCGTTATCGACTACCTGCCTGCTCCAACCGACATTCCTGCCATCAAGGGTACTGACCCGGATGACGAGGAAAAGCAGATGGAGCGTCATGCAGATGACAACGAGCCGTTCTCGGCTCTGGCGTTCAAGATCGCTACCGACCCATTCGTGGGTACCTTGACCTTCGTCCGCGTTTACTCGGGCGTGTTGGCCTCCGGCGACGGCGTGATCAACTCGGTCAAAGGCAAGAAAGAGCGCGTGGGCCGTAT
Organism: Pseudomonas laurylsulfatiphila; assembly: GCF_002934665.1. Classification (GTDB taxonomy): domain Bacteria; phylum Pseudomonadota; class Gammaproteobacteria; order Pseudomonadales; family Pseudomonadaceae; genus Aquipseudomonas; species Aquipseudomonas laurylsulfatiphila. The sequence continues at coordinate 17,257 of NZ_NIRS01000009.1, forward strand.
GGTGCAGATGCACGCAAACGCCCGTGAAGAGATCAAGGAAGTACGCGCTGGTGACATCGCGGCCCTGATCGGCATGAAGGACGTCACCACTGGTGAAACCTTGTGCAACGCTGACAAGCCAATCATCCTGGTTCGCATGGACTTCCCGGAGCCGGTTATTTCGGTTGCCGTTGAGCCTAAGACCAAGGATGACCAGGAAAAAATGGGTATCGCTCTGGGCAAGCTTGCTCAGGAAGACCCGTCTTTCCGCGTCAAGACTGATGAAGAGACTGGTCAAACGATCATCTCTGGCATGGGCGAGCTGCACCTGGACATCCTGGTTGACCGGATGCGCCGTGAGTTCAACGTCGAAGCCAACATCGGTAAGCCTCAGGTTTCCTATCGTGAGCGCATCACGAAGAACTGCGAAATCGAAGGCAAGTTCGTTCGTCAATCCGGTGGTCGTGGCCAGTTCGGCCATTGCTGGATCCGTTTTGCTCCTGCTGACGAAGGTCAGGAAGGTCTGCAATTCGTGAACGAAGTAGTGGGTGGTGTGGTTCCTAAGGAATACATCCCGGCTATCCAGAAGGGTATCGAAGAGCAGATGAAGAACGGCGTAGTTGCCGGCTATCCGCTGATCGGCCTGAAGGCTACCGTGTTTGATGGTTCTTACCACGACGTCGACTCGAACGAGATGGCGTTTAAGGTGGCTGCTTCCATGGCGACCAAGCAACTGGCCCAGAAGGGTGGTGGTGAGTTGCTCGAGCCGATCATGGCAGTAGAGGTTGTTACGCCTGAAGACTATATGGGTGACGTGATGGGCGACCTCAATCGTCGTCGCGGCATGATTCTGGGTATGGAAGACACGGTTTCCGGTAAAGTGATCCGTGCTGAAGTTCCGTTGGGCGAGATGTTCGGTTATGCGACCGACGTTCGTTCGATGTCCCAGGGTCGCGCAAGCTACTCTATGGAATTCAAAAAATACAATACGGCTCCGTCGCACATCGTCGAAACCGTTACCAAAAAACAAGGCTGATTCAGTCCTTTAGGCAAGGAGTTAATTGTCGTGGCTAAAGAAAAATTTGATCGTTCCCTACCGCACGTCAACGTTGGCACCATCGGTCACGTTGACCACGGTAAAACCACTCTGACCGCAGCTCTGACTCGCGTTTGCTCCGAAGTTTTCGGTTCCGCAATCGTTGATTTCGATAAAATCGACAGCGCTCCAGAAGAAAAAGCTCGTGGTATCACCATCAACACCGCGCACGTCGAGTACAACTCGAAGATCCGTCACTACGCTCACGTTGACTGCCCAGGTCACGCTGACTATGTGAAGAACATGATCACCGGTGCTGCCCAGATGGACGGCGCGATCCTGGTTTGCTCGGCCGCTGATGGTCCGATGCCACAAACCCGTGAGCACATCCTGCTGTCCCGTCAGGTAGGCGTTCCGTACATCGTGGTTTTCCTGAACAAGGCTGACCTGGTAGACGACGCTGAGCTGCTGGAACTGGTCGAGATGGAAGTTCGCGACCTGCTGTCCACCTACGACTTCCCGGGCGATGACACTCCAATCATCATCGGTTCGGCTCGTATGGCGCTGGAAGGCAAAGACGACAACGAAATGGGCACCACTGCCGTTCGTAAACTGGTTGAGACTCTGGACAGCTACATCCCAGAACCAGAGCGTGCTATCGACAAGCCATTCCTGATGCCAATCGAAGACGTATTCTCGATCTCGGGTCGTGGTACTGTTGTGACTGGTCGTATCGAGCGCGGTATCGTTCGCGTTCAAGATGCACTGGAAATCGTTGGTCTGCGTGACACCACCACCACCACCTGCACTGGTGTTGAAATGTTCCGCAAGCTGCTCGACGAAGGTCGTGCTGGCGAGAACTGCGGCGTTCTGCTGCGTGGTACCAAGCGTGACGACGTTGAGCGTGGCCAGGTTCTGGTTAAGCCAGGTTCGGTTAAGCCGCACACCAAGTTCACCGCAGAAGTTTACGTTCTGAGCAAGGAAGAAGGCGGCCGTCACACTCCGTTCTTCAAAGGCTACCGTCCACAGTTCTACTTCCGTACTACTGACGTGACTGGTAACTGCCAGCTGCCAGAAGGCGTTGAAATGGTAATGCCAGGTGATAACATCCAGATGGAAGTTACCCTGATCAAGACCATCGCAATGGAAGACGGTCTGCGTTTCGCTATCCGTGAAGGCGGTCGTACCGTCGGCGCTGGCGTCGTAGCCAAAATCATCGAGTAAGCATCTCTTTTGAGATAGCTTCGATGCTTTGAAAAGCCCCCGCTCAGCGGGGGCTTTTTTATTGGGTTGACACCTATCTGGGGCGTCTATAGAATTGCGCCTCCTTTTAACGGGCGTATTGCGCCCGGTGGGAATAGCAGCCGGAGTCTGAAATCCAATGCAAAATCAGCAAATCCGTATCAGGTTGAAGGCTTTCGACCATCGCCTGATCGACCAATCAACCCAGGAAATCGTGGAAACCGCGAAACGTACTGGTGCTCAAGTGCGTGGTCCAATTCCACTGCCTACCCGTAAAGAGCGGTTCACCGTTCTGGTCTCCCCGCACGTCAACAAAGACGCGCGTGACCAGTACGAGATCCGTACTCATAAGCGCGTTCTGGACATCGTCCAGCCAACGGATAAAACCGTTGATGCTCTTATGAAGCTTGATCTTGCGGCCGGTGTGGAAGTGCAGATCAGCCTCGGCTAAGACTCGGTCTTAGTCGTGTAACGCTCTGAAATGGGCGGCCATAGCGGGTGAAAGCCCCGTACACTCATGAGGTTTACAACATGACTATTGGTGTAGTCGGTCGTAAATGCGGTATGACCCGTATTTTCACCGAAGAAGGTGTCTCCATTCCGGTCACGGTCATTGAGATCGAGCCGAATCGCGTCACCCAGTTCAAAACTGAAGAGACCGATGGCTATCGTGCAGTGCAAGTCACTGTCGGCGAGCGTCGTGCTTCGCGTGTAACAGCAGCTCAGGCTGGCCACTTCGCTAAGGCGAACGTTGCCGCTGGTCGTACCGTAATGGAATTCCGTCTTGAAGAAGGCGAGTACCAGGCCGGCGATCTGATCAACGCTGAAATCTTCGCCGCTGGTCAACTGGTTGATGTAACCGGTCAGTCCAAAGGTAAAGGCTTCCAGGGTACGATCAAGCGTTGGAATTTCCGCGGGCAAGATAACACCCACGGTAACTCCGTATCCCACCGCGTTCCAGGCTCTATCGGCCAGTGCCAGACTCCTGGTCGTGTATTCAAGGGCAAAAAAATGTCCGGTCATATGGGCGCTGAGCGCGTGACCGTGCAGTCCCTCGAAGTAGTGCGCGTGGACGCTGAACGCAATCTGTTGTTGGTCAAGGGCGCTGTTCCTGGCGCTACTGGCGGCAACTTGGTTGTACGTCCAGCAGCCAAGGCTCGCGGTTAAGGGGAAGCTGACATGCAATTAAATGTAAATGACGCTCAAGCGATCGAAGTTTCCGAACTGACATTTGGCGGCGAATTCAACGAGACGCTGGTTCACCAAGCAGTCGTGGCCTACATGGCCGGCGGCCGTCAGGGTTCCAAGCAGCAAAAGACCCGTTCCGACGTTCGTGGTGGCGGCAAGCGCCCATGGCGTCAGAAAGGTACTGGCCGTGCTCGTGCCGGTACTATCCGTAGCCCAATCTGGCGTGGCGGCGGTACCACTTTCGCAGCTCGTCCTCAGGATCACTCCCAGAAGCTGAACAAGAAGATGTACCGCGCAGCAATGCGTTCCATCCTTGCTGAGCTGGTGCGTACTGATCGTCTGGTCGTGGTTCAGGATTTCGCCGTTGAAACGCCGAAAACCAAAGACCTGCTGGGCAAGCTGAACAACATGAGCCTGACCGATGTTCTGATCGTGTCGGACGCTGTTGATCAGAACCTGTACCTGGCTGCTCGTAACCTGCCACACGTAGATGTACGTGACGTGCAAGGTTCCGATCCAGTTAGTCTGATCGCATACGACAAGGTGTTGATCACCGTGTCGGCCGTGAAGAAATTCGAGGAGCTGCTGGGATGAACCAGGAACGCGTATTTAAAGTTCTGCTTGGCCCGCACGTTTCCGAGAAGGCTACGGTTCTGGCAGACAAGAAAGGCCAGTTCGTTTTCAAGGTTGCTACTGACGCAACCAAGCTGGAAATCAAGAAGGCCGTCGAAAGCCTGTTCAGCGTGAAAGTAGAGCGTGTAACTACCCTGAATGTTCTGGGTAAGAGCAAGCGCACTGCTCGCGGTCTGGGCAAGCGTAATGACTGGAAGAAGGCAGTTATCTCCCTTCAGCCAGGCCAAGATCTCGATTTCAGCAGCAGTGCTGAGTAAGGAAGGGGTGCATCATGGCAATCGTTAAATGCAAACCGACTTCCCCTGGCCGCCGTTTTGTGGTCAAGGTGGTCAACCAGGAGCTGCATAAAGGCGCTCCTCACGCACCGCTGCTCGAGAAGAAATCGAAGACTGGTGGTCGTAACAACAATGGCCGTATTACCACTCGTCACATCGGTGGTGGTCATAAGCAGCATTACCGTATGGTCGATTTCCGTCGCAACGACAAAGATGGCATCGTCGCCACTGTCGAGCGTATCGAATACGATCCAAACCGTACTGCTCACATCGCACTGCTCTGCTACGCAGACGGCGAGCGCCGCTACATCATCGCCCCTAAAGGCGTGAGTGCTGGCGACCAGCTGATCGCAGGCGCTCTGGCTCCAATCAAGCCAGGCAACGCTCTGCAACTGCGCAACATTCCAGTCGGTTCTACCGTACACGGCATCGAACTGAAGCCAGGTAAAGGCGCGCAGATCGCTCGTTCCGCTGGTGCTTCGGCTCAGCTGATCGCTCGTGAAGGCGTGTACGTTACCCTGCGTCTGCGTTCCGGTGAAATGCGTAAAGTCCTGGCTGAATGCCGTGCGACCCTGGGCGAAGTCTCGAACTCCGAGCACAGCCTGCGTTCGCTGGGTAAAGCCGGTGCCAAACGCTGGCGTGGCGTTCGCCCAACCGTTCGTGGTGTTGCCATGAACCCGGTTGACCACCCACATGGTGGTGGTGAAGGTCGTACCTCTGGTGGTCGTCATCCGGTATCGCCATGGGGCTTCCCGACTAAGGGCGCGAAGACTCGTGGTAATAAGCGTACCGACAAAATGATCGTCCGTCGTCGCAAGTAAATAGAGGGATACGACAGTGCCACGTTCTCTGAAAAAAGGTCCTTTTATCGATCTTCACCTACTGAAGAAGATCGAAGTGGCGGCGGAAAAGAACGATCGCAAACCGGTGAAAACCTGGTCGCGTCGTTCGATGATCCTGCCACAAATGGTCGGTCTGACCATCGCAGTACACAACGGTCGTCAGCACGTCCCAGTTCTCGTGAACGAAGACATGGTCGGCCACAAACTGGGCGAGTTCGCCGGTACCCGCACTTATCGCGGGCACGTGGCAGACAAGAAAGCCAAGCGTTAAGGGGTTAGGAAATGGAAGTAGCCGCTAAGTTGTCGGGCGCTCGAATCTCCGCCCAGAAAGCCCGCTTGGTCGCCGACCAGATCCGCGGGAAGAAGGTGGGCGAAGCGCTCAACCTGTTGGCTTTCAGCAGTAAGAAAGCCGCCGAGATCATGAAGAAAGTGCTGGAGTCGGCCGTAGCCAACGCCGAGCATAACGAAGGCGCAGACGTTGATGACCTGAAGGTCAGCACCGTTTTCGTCAACGAAGGGCGTTCGCTGAAGCGCATCATGCCACGTGCCAAAGGCCGTGCTGATCGCATCGTCAAGCGGTCTTGCCATATCACTGTCAAGGTTGCTGACAAGTAACGGAGTCGAAGAGATGGGTCAGAAAGTACATCCCATTGGCATTCGCCTGGGAATCGTCAAGGAGCACACCTCCGTCTGGTACGCAGACGGTCGGACTTATGCGGACTATTTGCTCGCAGATCTGAATGTGCGTGAGTACCTCCAAGACAAACTAAAAAGCGCGTCCGTAAGCCGTATCGATATCCATCGTCCGGCCCAAACTGCACGCATCACCATCCACACCGCTCGTCCAGGTATCGTTATCGGGAAGAAAGGTGAAGATGTTGAGAAACTGCGTCAGGACCTGACCAAGCAAATGGGTGTGCCTGTGCACATCAATATCGAAGAGATCCGCAAGCCGGAGCTCGACGGTATGCTGGTTGCGCAGAGCGTAGCTCAGCAGCTGGAGCGTCGCGTAATGTTCCGTCGTGCTATGAAGCGCGCCGTACAGAACGCCATGCGCATTGGTGCCAAAGGCATCAAAATCCAAGTGAGCGGTCGTCTCGGCGGTGCTGAAATCGCACGTACTGAATGGTATCGCGAAGGTCGTGTGCCATTGCACACCCTGCGTGCCGACATCGACTATGCCAACTACGAAGCTCACACCACTTACGGTGTGATCGGTGTAAAGGTTTGGATCTTCAAAGGCGAAGTAATTGGTGGTCGCCAAGAAGAACTGAAACCACAAGCACCAGCGCCTCGTAAAAAAGCTGCTAAGTAAGGGGTACGCCAAATGTTGCAACCAAAGCGTACGAAGTTCCGCAAGCAAATGACTGGTCACAACCGTGGCCTGGCATTGCGCGGTAGCAAAGTCAGCTTCGGCGAGTTCGCGCTGAAGTCTGTTGCTCGTGGTCGTCTCACCGCTCGTCAGATCGAGTCAGCGCGTCGTGCTCTGACCCGTCACGTAAAACGTGGCGGCAAGATCTGGATCCGTGTATTCCCGGACAAGCCGATCTCCAAAAAACCTCTCGAGGTTCGTATGGGTAAAGGTAAGGGTAACGTGGAGTACTGGGTTGCCCAGATTCAGCCAGGCAAAGTCCTGTATGAAATCGAGGGTGTTTCTGAAGAGCTGGCGCGTGAGGCTTTCGCCCTGGCTGCTGCAAAGCTGCCGCTCGCCACCTCCTTTGTTAAACGGACGGTGATGTGATGAAAGCGAATGAACTTCGTGAAAAATCCGCACAGCAGCTGAACGAGCAACTGCTCGGCCTGCTGCGCGACCAGTTCAATCTGCGTATGCAGAAAGCAACTGGCCAGTTGGGGCAGTCTCATCTGCTCTCGCAAGTTAAGCGTGACATCGCTCGCGTGAAGACTGTGCTCAACCAGCAGGCAGGTAAGTAATCATGGCTGAAGCCGAAAAAACTGTCCGTACGCTGACTGGCCGTGTTGTCAGCGACAAGATGGACAAAACCATCACCGTTCTGATCGAGCGTCGCGTTAAGCACCCGATCTACGGTAAATACGTTAAGCGTTCGACTAAGCTGCACGCGCACGACGAAACCAATCAGTGCCACATCGGCGACAAAGTCACTATTCGTGAAACTCGTCCTTTGGCCAAGACCAAGTCTTGGGCGCTGGTTGATGTTCTCGAACGCGCTGTGGAAGTCTAAGGACTAGGGGTCGGAGAAATTATATGATTCAGACTCAATCCATGCTCGATGTGGCCGATAACAGCGGCGCTCGCCGCGTTATGTGCATCAAGGTGCTGGGTGGCTCCCATCGTCGTTACGCTGGTATCGGTGACATCATCAAAGTTACCGTCAAGGAAGCAATTCCTCGCGGTAAAGTGAAAAAAGGCCAAGTGATGACTGCTGTTGTAGTCCGCACTCGTCACGGCGTACGTCGTGCTGATGGCTCCATTATCCGCTTTGATGGCAACGCTGCTGTTCTGTTGAACAACAAGCAAGAGCCGATCGGCACCCGTATCTTTGGGCCAGTGACCCGTGAACTTCGTACTGAGAAGTTCATGAAGATCGTCTCGCTCGCCCCAGAAGTGCTGTAAGGAGATCCGACATGCAAAAGATTCGTCGTGACGACGAGATCATCGTGATCGCCGGCAAAGACAAAGGTAAGCGCGGTAAGGTGCTGAAGGTTCTTGCTGACAACCGTCTGGTTGTTGGTGGTCTGAACCTGGTCAAGCGTCATACCAAGCCTAACCCGATGTCGGGCGTACAGGGCGGTATCGTCGAGAAAGAAGCGCCACTGCACGCTTCCAACGTCGCCATCTTCAACGGCGAAACCAACAAGGCTGACCGCGTTGGTTTCAAAGTAGAAGACGGTAAGAAAATTCGTGTCTTCAAGTCGACCCAAAAAGCGGTTGATGCTTGAACACTGCTAGGTAGAAGACCATGGCACGACTAAAAGAGATTTACCGGAAGGAAATCGCTCCGAAACTTAAGGAAGAACTTAAGCTTTCGAACGTGATGGAAGTTCCGCGCGTTACCAAAATCACCCTGAACATGGGTCTGGGCGAAGCGATCGGCGACAAAAAAGTCATCGAGCACGCTGTTGCTGACCTGGAAAAGATCACCGGCCAGAAAGTCGTTGTGACCTACGCTCGGAAATCCATCGCAGGCTTTAAAGTCCGTGAAGGTTGGCCGATCGGCGTCAAAGTGACCCTGCGCCGTGAGCGTATGTACGAGTTCCTGGATCGTCTGCTGTCGATCTCCCTGCCTCGGGTTCGCGACTTCCGCGGCCTGAATGCCAAGTCCTTCGATGGTCGTGGCAACTACAGCATGGGCGTGAAAGAGCAGATCATCTTCCCGGAAATCGACTACGACAAGATCGATGCTCTCCGCGGTCTGGACATCACCCTGACCACCACTGCCAAGAACGATGATGAAGGCCGCGCTCTGCTGCGTGCGTTCAAATTCCCGTTCCGCAACTGATTGGAGTAGGACCATGGCCAAGATGAGCATGAAAAACCGCGAGCTGAAGCGTCAGCTCACGGTTGCCAAGTACGCCAAGAAGCGTGCAGCACTGAAAGCTATCATCGTTGATCTGAACGCAAGTCCAGAAGCGCGTTGGGAAGCTACAGTAGCCCTGCAGAAGCAGCCACGTGACGCAAGCGCTTCGCGCATGCGTAACCGCTGCCGCCTGACCGGTCGTCCACACGGCGTTTACCGCAAGTTCGGCCTCGGCCGTAACAAGCTGCGTGAAGCTGCCATGCGTGGTGACGTACCGGGTCTGGTTAAAGCCAGCTGGTAAGTACTGTCAAAGTCTCGGTGTCCAGGATCGCAAGATCCTGACCACCGGTGGCCTTGAATCTGGATCAAGCCCCTTTTGGGGCTTGATTCATTTCTGGGGTGTGTCTAGAATACCCGGCTCGCCTGAGCCCGTGTTTTTCATGCCCGGAGATTCTCGGCGACACGTAATAGCCGCAAGGCTAATTTTTTTGTATTAGGAGCGTCTAGCCCATGAGTATGCAGGACCCGTTAGCGGACATGCTAACTCGTATCCGTAATGCCCAGATGGCTGAAAAGTCCGTCGTAAGCATGCCATCTTCCACGTTGAAGGTAGCTGTTGCCAAAGTCCTGAAGGACGAAGGTTACATTGCGGGTTATCAGATCAGCAGCGAAATCAAACCACTGCTGTCCATCGAGCTGAAGTACTTCGAAGGCCGTCCGGTTATCGAAGAAGTGAAGCGCGTTAGCCGTCCAGGCCTGCGTCAGTACAAGTCCGTCGATGATCTGCCAAAAGTTCGTGGCGGTCTCGGTGTGTCTATCGTCTCCACCAACAAGGGTGTGATGACTGATCGTGCTGCGCGCGCTGCCGGTGTCGGCGGCGAAGTTCTTTGCACTGTGTTCTAAGGGGGGATAAGCATGTCTCGCGTCGCTAAGAACCCCGTTAAGCTGCCAGCCGGTGTCGAAGTAAAATTCGCAGGCCAACAGCTTTCGGTGAAGGGTGCCAAGGGCACTCTCGAACTGAACATCCATTCGTCCGTTGAGATCGTTGAAGAAGCTGGTGAGCTGCGTTTCGCTGCTCGCAATGGCGATCAACAGACTCGCGCAATGGCTGGTACCACTCGTGCGTTGGTAAACAACATGGTCCAAGGCGTAAGCCAAGGCTTCGAGCGCAAGCTCCAGCTGGTCGGTGTTGGTTACAAAGCGCAAGCAAAAGGCACAGTGCTGAACCTGGCTCTTGGCTTCTCGCACCCAGTGGATTACGAACTGCCGGAAGGCATCACCGCTGAGACTCCTAGCCAGACCGATATCCTGATCAAGGGCATCGACAAGCAGCTGGTAGGTCAAGTGGCCGCCGAGATCCGCGACTTCCGTCCACCAGAGCCGTACAAAGGCAAAGGTGTGCGCTACGCGGACGAAGTCGTCCGTCGTAAAGAAGCCAAGAAGAAGTAGGGCATAGCAAATGACCGACAAAAAAGTTACTCGACTGCGTCGCGCTCGCAAAGCACGCCTGAAAATGCACGAACTCGAAGTCGTGCGTCTCTGCGTGTTCCGCTCTTCGCAGCACATCTACGCCCAGGTCATTTCGGCCGACGGCAACAAAGTCCTGGCAAGCGCCTCGACTTTGGATAAAGAACTGCGTGATGGTGCCACCGGCAACATCGACGCGGCCACTAAGGTTGGCCAGCTGGTCGCTACGCGTGCTAAGGCCGCTGGCGTCTCGCAGGTGGCTTTCGACCGCTCTGGCTTCAAGTACCACGGCCGCGTTAAAGCGCTGGCTGATGCTGCTCGTGAAGCTGGGCTGGAGTTCTAAGTTATGTCAAATAACGACCAAAAGCGCGACGAAGGCTACATCGAGAAGCTGGTTCAAGTTAACCGCGTAGCCAAAACCGTTAAAGGCGGCCGTATCTTCACTTTCACCGCGTTGACCGTGGTTGGTGATGGTAAGGGCCGTGTTGGCTTCGGCCGTGGCAAGTCGCGTGAAGTGCCTGCTGCGATCCAGAAGGCAATGGAAGCTGCTCGCCGCAACATGATCCAGGTTGATCTGAACGGCACCACCCTGCAGTACGCCATGAAGTCCGCTCACGGCGCTTCGAAGGTGTACATGCAGCCTGCTTCTGAAGGTACCGGTATCATCGCTGGCGGCGCTATGCGTGCTGTCCTCGAAGTTGCTGGCGTTCAGAACGTTCTGGCCAAGTGCTACGGCTCGACTAACCCGGTAAACGTGGTTCACGCCACTTTCAAGGGTTTGAAAGCAATGCAGTCTCCTGAATCCATTGCCGCCAAGCGTGGCAAAAGCGTCAAGGAGATCTTCTGATCATGGCTACCGTTAAAGTTACGCTGATCAAAAGCATGACCGGCCGCATCCCTAACCACAAACTGTGCGTTAAGGGTCTGGGTCTGCGTCGCATCGGTCACACTGTAGAAGTCCAGGATACTCCCGAGAATCGCGGGATGATCAACAAGGCTTACTACATGCTGCGTGTCGAGGGTTAATCGATGAAACTCAATGATCTGAGTCCAGCGCCGGGTTCCCGTCGCGAAAAGCATCGTCCGGGCCGTGGTATCGGTAGCGGTTTGGGTAAGACTGGTGGCCGTGGTCACAAAGGTCAGACCTCTCGCTCCGGTGGCACCATTGCTCCAGGCTTTGAAGGCGGTCAACAGCCGCTGCATCGTCGCCTGCCGAAGTTCGGTTTCGTTTCCCTGAAAGCCATGGACCGCGCAGAAGTGCGTCTGTCCGAGCTGGCCAAAGTGGAAGGCGACATCGTCACCGTGCAGTCCCTGAAAGATGCCAACGTGATCAACGTCAACGTACAGCGTGTGAAAATCATGCTGTCCGGTGAAGTGACTCGCGCTGTCACTATCGGCAAGGGAATCGGCGCCACCAAAGGTGCGCGTGCGGCTATCGAAGCAGCTGGCGGCAAGTTCGAGGAATAAATGGCTAAGCAAGGTGCTCTCTCTGCGCTCGGCAAAGGCGGTATGTCTGAACTCTGGGCTCGTCTGCGTTTTCTGTTCCTGGCGATTATCGTCTACCGAATAGGCGCACACATCCCGGTTCCAGGTATCAACCCGGACCGACTCGCGGACCTGTTTCGACAGAATGAGGGGACCATTCTTAGCTTGTTCAACATGTTTTCCGGCGGCGCGCTGGAACGGATGAGCATCTTTGCACTGGGGATCATGCCGTACATCTCGGCATCGATCATCATGCAACTGATGACCGCCGTCAGCCCGCAGCTGGAACAGTTGAAGAAGGAAGGTGAAGCTGGCCGTCGCAAGATCAGCCAGTACACCCGCTACGGCACTGTCGTCCTCGCTCTCGTCCAGGCCATTGGCATGTCCATTGGTCTGGCGGGGCAGGGCGTTGCGTTCACTGGTGACTTTGGCTTCCATTTCGTCGCGGTATCCACGTTTGTGGCTGGTGCGATGTTCATGATGTGGCTGGGTGAGCAGATTACTGAGCGTGGTGTTGGCAACGGTATCTCGATGTTGATTTTTTCGGGTATCGTCGCCGGTCTTCCGAGAGCGATCGGGCAGTCTTTCGAGTCTGCACGTCAGGGTGATATCAACATCTTCGCCCTGGTTGCCATCGGTTTGCTGGCAGTAGCGATTATCGGTTTCGTGGTGTTCATTGAGCGTGGTCAGCGTCGTATTGCTGTTCACTACGCCAAGCGTCAGCAGGGCCGCAAGGTCTTCGCTGCGCAGACCAGCCACTTGCCGCTGAAGGTGAACATGGCCGGTGTTATTCCGGCTATTTTCGCGAGCAGCATTTTGCTGTTCCCGGCTTCGTTGGGTGCCTGGTTCGGTCAGTCTGAAGGTATGGGCTGGTTGCAGGACATCTCGCAGTCGATCGCTCCTGGTCAGCCGTTGAATATTCTGCTGTTTAGTGCAGGGATTATTTTCTTCTGCTTCTTCTATACGGCGTTGATGTTCAATCCGAAAGACGTAGCGGAAAACCTGAAGAAGTCCGGTGCCTTTATTCCGGGCATCCGTCCAGGTGAGCAGTCTGCGCGCTACATTGATGGCGTTCTGACTCGCTTGACCATGTTCGGTGCTCTTTACATGACGGCCGTCTGCCTGTTGCCCCAGTTCCTGGTGGTTGCAGCCAACGTACCGTTCTACCTTGGCGGGACCTCGTTGCTGATCGTCGTCGTGGTTGTGATGGACTTCATGTCCCAAGTACAATCGCACCTCGTTTCGCACCAGTACGAATCCCTGATGAAGAAAGCCAACCTGAAGGGTTACGGCAGCGGCATGCTGCGCTGACCCATAAGGTTCGAGGAGTTGGTGATGAAAGTTCGTGCATCGGTGAAAAAGCTGTGCCGTAACTGCAAGATTATTCGCCGCGAAGGTGTTGTTCGAGTAATTTGCAGCGCGGAACCGCGTCACAAACAGCGCCAAGGCTGAGTGTGATTGTGCTTCAAGCCCGGCAGCTAGTGCGCTGCCGGGTTGATTATTTGTTATTACAGCGATATTATCTCGCGCCCTATTTCTTGGCTTCCGGGGCGTAGGTAGCTGTCAATTGGAGTCCCACTGAATGGCCCGTATTGCAGGCGTTAACATTCCAGATAACAAGCATACTGTTATCTCGCTGACCTACATCTATGGTGTTGGTCGCACTACTGCACAGAAAATTTGTGCAGAGACTGGGGTAAACCCAGCAGCAAAGATCAAAGATCTGAGCGACGAGCAGATTGAACAGCTGCGTGGCGAAGTGGCGAAGTTCACCACTGAAGGTGACCTGCGTCGCGAAATCAACATGAAAATCAAGCGCTTGATGGACCTCGGTTGCTATCGCGGTCTGCGTCATCGTCGCGGTCTTCCAGTGCGCGGTCAGCGTACCAAGACCAACGCGCGTACCCGTAAAGGTCCGCGTAAGCCGATCCGCAAGTAATCGCCCCAGCGAATCGACAGGAATTTAATCATGGCAAAACCTGCTGCTCGTCCTCGTAAAAAAGTTAAAAAGACAGTGGTTGATGGCATCGCCCACATCCATGCATCTTTTAACAACACCATCGTGACCATTACCGACCGTCAAGGTAACGCTCTTTCCTGGGCTACCTCCGGTGGTTCGGGTTTCCGCGGTTCCCGCAAGTCCACCCCGTTTGCTGCTCAGGTAGCTGCTGAACGTGCTGGTCAAGCTGCGCTGGAATACGGCCTGAAAAACCTCGACGTCAACGTCAAAGGTCCAGGTCCAGGTCGTGAATCCGCAGTCCGCGCTTTGAACGGCTGTGGCTACAAGATCGCCAGCATCACCGACGTGACGCCAATCCCGCACAACGGGTGCCGTCCGCCGAAGAAGCGCCGCGTGTAATCCAGGAGATTGTAAAGAATGGCTCGTTACATTGGTCCAAAATGCAAACTCGCTCGTCGCGAAGGCACCGATCTCTTCCTGAAGAGCGGCGTGCGCGCGATCGAATCGAAGTGCAACATTGAAGCAGCACCTGGTATCCACGGCCAACGCCGCGGTCGCCAGTCCGACTACGGCACCCAACTGCGTGAAAAGCAGAAGGTCCGTCGTATCTACGGCGTTCTCGAGCGTCAATTCAGCGGCTACTACAAAGAAGCTGCTGGCAAGAAAGGTGCAACCGGTGAGAACCTGCTGCAACTGCTCGAATGCCGTCTGGACAACGTTGTATACCGTATGGGCTTTGGTTCGACTCGTGCCGAATCCCGTCAGCTGGTATCGCACAAGTCGATCAGCGTAAACGGTCAGACCGTTAACGTTCCGTCCTACCAGGTTCGTGCTGGTGACGTGGTCGCTGTTCGCGAGAAAGCAAAAAATCAACTTCGCATTGTCCAAGCTCTCGATCTGTGTGCCCAACGTGGCCGCGTAGAATGGGTAGAAGTAGACACTGAGAAGAAGTCGGGCGTTTTCAAGAACGTTCCAGCTCGCAGTGATCTGTCCGCCGACATCAACGAAAGCCTGATTGTCGAGCTCTACTCCAAGTAAGGGCTAGAAAATAGGTGCATCCATGCAGATTTCGGTAAATGAGTTCCTGACACCCCGCCACATTGATGTGCAGGTTGTCAGTCCAACCCGCGCCAAGATCACTCTCGAGCCTCTCGAGCGTGGTTTCGGCCATACCCTGGGCAACGCGCTGCGCCGCATCCTGTTGTCCTCAATGCCCGGCTGTGCAGTAGTCGAGGCCGAGATTGACGGTGTGCTCCACGAGTACAGCGCCATCGAAGGTGTACAGGAAGACGTAATTGAAATCCTGTTGAACCTTAAAGGTCTGGCTATCAAGCTGCACGGTCGTGACGAAGTTACGCTGACCTTGTCGAAGAAGGGTTCGGGGGTGGTTACCGCTGCCGATATTCAGCTGGATCATGATGTCGAGATCGTTAATCCCGATCACGTAATCGCTAACCTGGCGTCTAACGGCGCTCTGAACATGAAGCTCGTAGTAGCTCGTGGTCGTGGTTATGAACCGGCAGACTCGCGTCAGAGCGATGAAGACGAAAGCCGCAGCATCGGTCGCTTGCAGCTTGACTCTTCGTTCAGCCCGGTTCGCCGTATCGCATACGTGGTGGAAAACGCCCGTGTCGAGCAGCGTACTAACCTGGACAAGCTGGTTATTGATCTGGAAACCAACGGTACTCTGGATCCTGAAGAGGCTATTCGCCGCGCTGCAACCATCCTGCAACAGCAGTTGGCTGCGTTCGTCGACCTCAAGGGTGACAGTGAGCCAGTGGTTGTCGAGCAGGAAGACGAGATCGATCCGATCCTGCTTCGCCCGGTTGACGATCTGGAACTGACTGTACGTTCGGCTAACTGCCTTAAGGCGGAAAACATTTACTACATCGGTGACCTGATTCAGCGTACCGAAGTGGAACTGTTGAAGACTCCGAACCTGGGCAAGAAATCCTTGACTGAAATCAAGGACGTTCTGGCCTCCCGCGGTCTGTCCCTCGGCATGCGCCTCGACAACTGGCCGCCTGCAAGTCTTAAGAAGGACGACAAGGCGACTGCCTGATCGTCGTAATCACCGAACGTAGTGTTTGGTAAGGAATGAACCATGCGTCATCGTAAAAGTGGTCGTCACCTGAGCCGCACCAGCTCGCACCGCAAGGCCATGTTCCAAAACATGGCGGTGTCGCTGTTCGAGCACGAGCTGATCAAAACGACTCTGCCAAAAGCCAAAGAACTGCGCCGCGTTGCCGAGCCGCTGATCACTCTGGCCAAGACAGACAGCGTTGCTAACCGTCGTCTGGCTTTCGACCGTACTCGTTCGAAAGCTATCGTTGGTAAGCTCTTCAACGACCTGGGCAAGCGTTACGCTACCCGTGAGGGTGGCTACCTGCGCATCCTCAAGTGCGGTTTCCGCGCTGGCGACAACGCGCCTATGGCGTACGTCGAGTTGGTTGATCGTGCTACTGCTGGCGAAGCTGTATCCGCCGAGTAAGACGTCAGTCTGAAACAAAGAACCGGGCCTAGTGCCCGGTTTTTTGTGCCTGTAAGAAATGTACCTTCGTATAATCCTTGAATCCTTCCCCTTGTCATATTATCGGTTGGGGGACTGATCGTTAGTTATTTTCTATCGATGCCTGCAAGTTAATGAATTTGTAGGTGTAATATTGATGATCAATACTCCTTCTCAGCCGATAGCCGGCAGTTCAAGACCGACAGAGGAAGGAAGATCGCATGAGCCAAAACAAAACGCTTACCACCGCCAGTGGCGCTCCTGTTGCCGATAACCAGAATTCCCGTTCCGCCGGCCCCCGTGGCCCGCTGCTGCTCGACGACTTTCATCTGATCGAGAAGCTTGCCCACTTCAACCGTGAAAACATCCCTGAGCGCCGTGTGCACGCCAAAGGCTCGGGTGCCTACGGTACGTTCACTGTGACGCGCGATATCACTCAATACACCAGCGCGAAGCTGTTTGAGGCAGTCGGTAAGCAGACCCCGACTTTCCTGCGGTTTTCCACCGTGGGTGGTGAGCGTGGTTCGGCCGATACCGAGCGTGATCCGCGCGGCTTTGCCTTGAAGTTTTACACCGAGGAAGGCAACTGGGACATCGTCGGCAACAACACGCCCGTGTTCTTCATTCGCGATCCACTGAAGTTTCCGGACTTTATCCACACCCAGAAGCGTTTGCCACAAAGCAACCTGAAGAGTGCCCAGGCGATGTGGGACTTCTGGTCGCATTCGCCTGAGGCGTTGCACCAGGTCACCATTCTATTCTCCGACCGGGGTATCCCTGACGGATACCGCCACATGCACGGCTTTGGCAGCCACACTTACAGCCTTATCAATGCTCAAGGCGAGCGCCACTGGGTGAAGTGGCACTACAAGACCCAGCAGGGGATCAAGAACCTTGCTCCAGCGGAGGCTGCGCGCCTGGCGGGTACTGATCCGGATTACGCCCAGCGCGATTTGTTCAACGCCATCGAGCAGGGTGATTTCCCGAAATGGCGCGTGTGCATTCAGATCATGAGTGAGGCTCAGGCGGCGGCGCACTACGAGAACCCGTTTGATGTGACCAAAACCTGGTCGCAGAAAGAGTTTCCACTGATTGAGGTCGGAGAGCTGGAGCTCAATCGCAATCCACAGAACTACTTCGCGGAAGTCGAGCAAGCGGCGTTCGGCCCCAGCAATATGGTGCCAGGCGTTGGTCTTTCGCCGGATCGTATGCTGCAAGGCCGGGTATTCGCCTACGCGGACGCTCATCGCTACCGTGTCGGCACCAACCACCAACAGTTGCCAGTCAACGCTCCGCGCAGTCCGGTCAATACCTATCAGCGCGATGGCTCGATGGCCTTTGGCAGCAATGGCGGTGCGGCGCCGAACTACGAGCCAAACAGCTATGTCGAGTCGCCGAAGCAGGCACCTCGTTACGCAGAGCCCGCGTTGGCCCTCAGCGGTGCGGCGGATCGTTACGACCACCGCGAAGACACTGATTACTACAGTCACGCCGGCGCGTTGTTCCGCTTGATGTCTGAACAGCAGAAATCACTGCTGGTCAGCAACATCGCCGGTGCGATGGCGGGGGTGTCGAGTGATGTGGTTGATCGCCAGCTGCAACATTTCTACAAGGCTGACCCGGCGTATGGAGAAGCAATCGCAAAACTGCTCAACGTACAGCTTAACGAAGTCTAAATGAGAAGCAGAACCGCCCTTGATTGGGCGGTTTTTTGCGTTATTTCAGCCGGTTTTCTCAGAATATCTTCGCTTTTATTGCGTCTTGCGAGTGACGATAGGGGCATGTTGGTTCAAACTACAACTTTCAAGCAGGGAGATGTAGGGCGATGCAAGGCCACCCAGATGTGATCGATTACCTCAACACGTTGCTGACCGGCGAACTGGCCGCGCGTGATCAATATTTCGTCCACTCGCGGATGTATGAGGACTGGGGTTTCACCAAGCTCTACGAACGAATCAACCACGAGATGGAAGAGGAAGCAGGGCACGCTGATGCCTTGATGCGCCGGATTCTGATGCTCGAGGGCACTCCGCGCATGCGTCCGGATGATCTCGATGTCGGCACCACGGTGACCGAGATGCTCGAAGCGGATTTGCGTCTGGAATACAAGGTGCGGGCTGCGCTGTGCAAGGGCATCAAGCTCTGCGAGCAGCACAAGGACTACGTCAGCCGCGAAATGCTGCGGGTTCAATTGCATGACACCGAAGAAGATCATACCTACTGGCTCGAAAAGCAGCTGGGTCTGATCAAGTTGATCGGACTTGAGAACTACCTGCAATCCCACGCCTGATTCAGCGAATACAAAAAAGCCCCTGTCACCGATGAAGTGACAGGGGCTTTTTCATGGCGCCCGGTTAAGCCCGATCGCGCTCCAGCAGCGGCTTGAGGTAGTAGCCGGTGTGAGACTGCTTCATCTCGGCCACTTCCTCCGGTGTGCCGACGGCGATGATCTGGCCGCCCTTGGAACCACCCTCCGGACCGAGGTCCACCAGCCAGTCGGCAGTCTTGATCACGTCCAGGTTGTGCTCGATGACCACCACGGTGTTGCCGTGGTCGCGCAGGCGATGCAGCACGTCGAGCAGTTGCTGGATATCCGCGAAGTGCAACCCGGTGGTCGGTTCATCGAGGATGTACAAGGTCTTGCCGGTATCACGCTTGGACAATTCGCGGGACAGTTTCACCCGCTGCGCTTCACCTCCGGAGAGCGTGGTCGCCGATTGCCCAAGCTTGATGTACGACAGGCCGACGTCCATCAACGTTTGCAGCTTGCGCGCCAGGGCCGGTACGGCATCGAAGAACTCTCGCGCTTCCTCGATGGTCATCTCGAGGGTTTCGTGGATGCTCTTGCCCTTGTATTTGATCTCCAGGGTTTCACGGTTGTAGCGCTTGCTCTTGCACACGTCGCACGGCACGTAGATGTCCGGCAGGAAGTGCATCTCGACCTTGATCAGGCCGTCACCCTGGCAAGCCTCGCAGCGCCCGCCCTTGACGTTGAAGGAGAAGCGCCCCGGGCCGTAGCCCCGCGAGCGGGACTCCGGCACGCCGGCGAACAACTCGCGGATCGGCGTGAACAGTCCGGTATAGGTCGCCGGGTTGGAGCGTGGTGTTCGGCCGATCGGGCTCTGGTCGATGTCGACGACCTTGTCCAGGTGCTCCAGGCCCTTGATGCTGTCGTGGGTGGCCGCCTCAAGCGTCGTGGCGCCGTTGAGCGCGGTGGCGCTCAGCGGGAACAGCGTGTTGTTGATCAGCGTCGACTTGCCTGAGCCGGACACGCCGGTCACACAGGTCAGCAGGCCGATCGGAATCTCCAGGTCGACATTGCGCAGGTTGTTGCCGCGCGCGCCCTTGAGCGCCAGCGTCAGCTTTTTGTTGCGCGGCGTACGTTTGGCCGGGACTTCGATTTTCACTCGGCCCGACAGGTATTTGCCCGTCAGCGAGTCCGGATGCGCCATGACCTCGGCCGGTGTACCTTCGGCGACGATATGCCCGCCGTGCACGCCGGCGCCCGGGCCGATGTCCACCACGTAGTCGGCCAGGCGGATCGCGTCTTCGTCGTGCTCGACCACGATCACCGTGTTGCCGATATCGCGCAAATGCTTGAGGGTGCCCAGCAGCCGGTCGTTATCGCGCTGATGCAGACCGATGGAAGGTTCGTCGAGGATGTACAGGACACCCACCAGGCCGGCGCCAATCTGGCTGGCCAGGCGAATGCGCTGGGCCTCGCCACCGGACAAGGTGTCGGCACTGCGGTCCAGCGACAGATAGTCGAGGCCGACGTTGACCAGGAATTGCAGGCGTTCGCGGATTTCCTTGAGGATCTTGTCGGCAATTTCGCCGCGACGACCGGTGAGCTTGAGCCCGCCAAAATAGTCGGACGCATCGCCGATCGGCAGGTTGGTCACCGCCGGCAGGGTTTTCTCGCCGACCCACACGTGCCGCGCCTCACGGCGCAGGCGGGTGCCGCGGCAGTCCGGGCATGACTGGGTACTGAGGAACTTGGCCAGCTCTTCGCGCACCGATGCCGATTCGGTTTCGCGGTAGCGGCGCTCCAGGTTCGGCACGATGCCTTCGAACGGGTGCGAGCGTTTGACGATGTCGCCACGGTCGTTCAGGTATTTGAAGTCGACGTTTTGCGAACCGCTGCCGTGCAGGATGAATTTCTGCTGGTCGGCGGGCAGTTCGTTGAACGGTACTTCCAGACTGAATTTGTAGTGCGAGGCCAGCGAACCGAGCATCTGGAAGTAATAGACGTTACGTCGGTCCCAACCGCGAATCGCCCCTTCGGCCAGGGTCAGTTCGCCGTTGACCAGGCGCTTGATGTCGAAAAACTGCTTTACCCCCAGACCGTCGCAGGTCGGGCAGGCGCCGGCCGGGTTGTTGAAGGAGAACAGCTTGGGTTCCAGCTCGCTGATGGCGTGGCCGCAGATCGGGCAGGCGAAGCGTGCGGAGAAGATCATCTCCTCGCCCGGCTCGTCGTCCATCGGCGCTACCAGGGCAATGCCGTCCGCCAGTTTCAGCGCGGTTTCGAAGGATTCGGCCAGGCGTTGCTGCAGGTCGGCGCGAACCTTGAAACGGTCGACCACGACATCAATGGTGTGTTTTTTCTGCTTGTCGAGCTTGGGTGCTTCGTCCAGCTCATAGAGCTTTCCGTTGATCCGGGCACGGACGAACCCTTGGGCGCGCAGTTCTTCGAAAACCGACAGGTGCTCGCCTTTGCGCTCGCGGATGACTGGGGCCAACAGCATCAGCTTGCTGCCCTCCGGTTCGGCGAGGACCAGGTCGACCATCTGGCTGACGGTCTGCGCTTCCAGCGGTATGTCGTGGTCCGGGCAACGGGGAATACCCACGCGTGCATACAGCAGGCGCAGGTAATCGTAGATTTCGGTAATGGTGCCGACCGTCGAACGCGGGTTGTGCGAGGTGGACTTCTGTTCGATGGAGATCGCCGGCGACAGGCCTTCGATGGTGTCGACGTCGGGTTTTTCCATCATCGACAGGAACTGCCGGGCATAAGCCGACAGCGATTCGACGTAGCGGCGCTGGCCTTCGGCGTACAGGGTGTCGAAAGCCAGGGACGACTTGCCGGAGCCGGACAGGCCGGTGATGACGATCAGCTTGTCCCGTGGCAGGGTCAGGTCGATGTTCTTCAGGTTGTGGGTTCGAGCCCCACGAATCAGGATCTTGTCCAAGGTGGCCTCGCTCGGCGGGCGTCGAAAACGTAGGAGTATACGGCCAAATACTGGATGGATGCACACTATCAAACGAGAGGGTTACTGTCTTACATGAAGAGTGTGTCAGCAATGCGCGTCAAAGCGTCGCGATATACCCCGCCAATCGATGGGACTGGTAGAATCGCCGCCGGTTCACATGAGGTTTTTCCATGCACGATCCCCACAGCGAGCGCATGAGTGGTAGCGAGACCCGCGCAGCAAGCGGTCTGGCCCTGGTGTTCGCCTTCCGTATGCTTGGCATGTTCATGGTGTTGCCGGTACTGGCGACCTATGGGATGGATCTGGCCGGCGCCACACCGGCCCTGATCGGCCTGGCGATTGGCGCTTATGGCCTGACCCAGGCGGTCTTCCAGATTCCGTTCGGTTTCATTTCCGACCGCATCGGCCGTCGCCCGGTGATTTACCTGGGTTTGATCGTCTTTGCCCTCGGCAGTCTGCTGGCCGCCAATGCCGATTCGATCTGGGGCGTGATCGCCGGGCGAATCCTGCAGGGGGCCGGGGCGATTTCCGCCGCGGTCATGGCCTTGCTGTCCGATCTGACCCGCGAGCAGCACCGGACCAAGGCCATGGCCATGATTGGCATGACCATCGGCTTGTCGTTTGCGGTGGCCATGGTGGTCGGCCCGCTGTTGACCCGCGCCTTCGGGTTGTCCGGATTGTTCCTTGCCACCGGCGGCATGGCGCTGTTTGGCATCGTGATCGTGATGTTCATGGTGCCGCGCTCCACCGGCCCGTTGCAGCACCGTGAGTCCGGTGTCGCGCGCCAGGCATTGATGCCGACCCTCAAGCACCCGGACCTGCTGCGCCTGGACCTGGGTATTTTTGTCTTGCACGCGATGTTGATGTCCAGCTTCGTCGCCTTGCCGCTGGCGCTGGTCGAGAAAGCCGGGCTGCCCAAAGAGCAGCACTGGTGGGTGTACCTGACCGCGCTGCTGATTTCTTTCTTCGCCATGATCCCGTTCATTATCTACGGCGAGAAGAAACGCAAAATGAAACGAGTTTTACTCGGCGCCGTCGTGACGTTGATGCTCACTGAGCTATTCTTCTGGCAGTTCGGCGACAGCTTGCGGTCTCTGGTGATCGGTACGGTGGTGTTCTTCACCGCGTTCAATCTGCTGGAGGCTTCATTGCCGTCGCTGATCAGCAAGGTTTCACCGGCAGGCGGCAAGGGCACGGCGATGGGGGTTTATTCCACCAGTCAGTTCCTCGGCTCGGCACTGGGGGGAATCCTCGGTGGTTGGCTGTTCCAGCATGGCGGTCTGTCGGTTGTGTTCCTCGGATGCGCCGGTCTGGCTGCCCTCTGGCTGGCCTTTGCTGTTACCATGCGCGAACCTCCCTACGTCACAAGCCTGCGCTTGCCGTTGTCGCCCGAGGCGATCCGCGAAGCGGGTCTGGTCGAGCGCCTGAAGGCGGTCGTAGGGGTAACAGATGCAGTCATCGTCGCGGAAGAGGCGGCGATTTACATCAAACTGGACACCGAACTATTGGATCGCACCACCCTTGAGCGCCTGGTGAACAACCCGGCCGGGGCAGCGTGCGTAGCCTAGGAGAACGTTATGGCCCGTGGGGTTAACAAAGTCATATTGGTCGGCACTTGCGGCCAGGATCCCGAAGTTCGCTACTTGCCTAACGGTAATGCCGTGACCAACCTGAGTCTGGCGACCAGCGAACAGTGGACCGACAAGCAAACCGGTCAGAAAGTCGAAAAGACCGAATGGCACCGTGTATCGATGTTCGGCAAGGTTGCAGAAATCGCCGGCGAATACCTGCGTAAAGGTTCGCAGGTGTACATCGAAGGCAAGCTGCAGACCCGCGAGTGGGAAAAAGACGGTATCAAGCGTTACACCACCGAAATCGTGGTCGACATGCAAGGCACCATGCAACTGCTGGGCGGCCGTCCACAGGGCGACCAGCAGGGCCAGGGCGGCGGTAACAACTACCAGCAATCCGCTCCGCGTCAGCAGGCTCCACGTCCTGCTCCGCAACAGCAGCCACAGCGTCCGGCCCCTCAACAGGCCGCACCGCAACCGGCTCCGGATTTCGACAGCTTTGATGACGATATTCCGTTCTAAAGCAGCTGCAAGCCTCAAGCTACAAGCAGCAAGCTGAGAAAACAAAACCCGCACTTCGGTCTGAAGTGCGGGTTTTTTATGGGCGGTGAAATTTAGTTGCAGACTCAGGCCGCGAGGAAATCGTTGGTCGACACCACGCTGGCATAGGCAAACGCCAGTGCCGCCATGAACGCCGCATGAACCTGCGCCGCCGGAACCGATACGCCATTGAATTCCAGGTCACGGGTGGCGCAGGCGTCGTGGATCACGGTCACCGTGTAGCCGAAATCCGCCGCCGCACGGGTGATGCCGTCGACGCACATGTGGCTCATGCTGCCCACGATCACCAGTTCCTTGATGCCTTGCTCGTCGAGGATCGATTTCAGCTCGGTTTCGCGGAACGAGTTGACGAAGTGCTTGAGCACCACCGGTTCGTCGGCGCGGTTGATCACTTTGGGGTGCAGCTTCGCGCCTTCGGAGTTCGGGGTGAAGAACGGTGCCTCTGCGGAGGTGAATTCGTGGCGGATATGCACCACCGGATCACCGGCATCACGGAAGGCCTTGATCAGGCGGACGGCGTTGTCGGCGGCGGCATCGGCGCCGACCAGTGGCCACTTGCCTTGGGGGAAGTAGTCGTTCTGGATATCGACTACGATGAGCGCTTGCTTGGCCATGACTGTTTCCTCGAAGTGTGTGTGGGTGTGGAATGAAGTATTGGCGCTGGCAGGCGGTCCGGGGATTGGCCGCACCGACAATAAGAGGGGGAAAACTGACAATGGACGCAGAAAGGGCAATCGCCGAGCTCGGTGTGCTGATCTATCCCGGCGCGCAGATGGCGGCGGTGCATGGCTTGACGGATTTGTTCGGGGTGGCGAACCGGATCGCCGCCGAGCATCAGGCTGCCCAGTTGACCCTGCTGCGGGTCAGCCATTGGCAGGTCGAGGGTGATCAGCCGCCGGTCCGGGTCTTCGACAGCCATCCCGGCCCGGAGCGTGCCCTGGTGGCCGTGTTGATCCCGCCATCGATTGCCGGTTTTTCCGAGGGCCAGGCGCCACAGAGCTTGATCCACTGGTTGCGCGAGCAACATGCCAGCGGCGCGACACTGGGCGGGGTTTGCGTGGGCTCGATCCTGTTGGCTGAAAGCGGTCTGCTCGACGGTCGCAGCGCCACCACCCACTGGACTTCGGCCAAGACCTTTGCCGAACGTTATCCGGCGATACGGCTCAAGGCCGATACACCGATTGTCGATGACGGCGATCTGATCACCACCGCCGGACTGATGGCGTGGTCTGAACTGGGTTTGCGCCTGGTCAACCGCCTGCTGGGACCGAGCATTGCCACCAGTACCGCACGTTTTCTGGTGGTGGAACACAGCGACAGCGCCAGCGAGTGCGGCAGCAATTTTGCGCCGATCCTCAGTCATGGCGATGCGGCGATCCTCAAGGTTCAGCACTGGTTGCAAAGCACCGGGGCGACCGAGGTATCGCTGACGGCGATGGCCGAAAAGGCAGGACTGGAAGAGCGCACCTTCCTGCGACGCTTCCGCTCGGCCACCGGGCTCAAACCCACCGAATACTGCCAGCATCTGCGAGTCGGCAAGGCTCGGGAAATGCTCGAATTCACCAACGGCACCATCGACCATATTGCCTGGACGGTGGGTTATCAGGACCCCGGCGCGTTTCGCGCGACATTCAAGAAAATCACCGGGCTGGCGCCGAGTGATTATCGGATGCGGTTCGGGGTGACGCCTGGGGCTGCGGCACGGTAAGTGGAACACCGAAAATACAGTGTAGGAGCGAGCCTGCTCGCGATAGCGGTGTGTCAGGCGACATCAATGTTGATAACGCTGGCCTCATCGCGAGCAGGCTCGCTCCCACAGGGAATCGTGCAAAATGCCGGAGTATCAAAGGGCGTCGTGCAGAATAAAACAGGCCCCATGCCATCACTCTCTACGCAACGGGCTGATTTAAAACCCCTCTTTCCGTAACGGGCCTTGGCCTGATCCCTGCACCCCTCCAACTATATTCATCAAGCGTCGATTGAAGGGGGATGCATGACCCCAACAAACCGCAAGAAACTGGTGGTTGCCCATTCGGTTCGCGCCGACGCGCCACTGCACGAAGTCGAGACCAACCGTGCGCTGGCGCGCTGGCTGGCGCAGATATTGGGGCTCAAGTACGGCGGCAGTTACGATCCGCAATTGCACGACGGTCGCGACCTCTACCTGTTGCCGACCCAGACGCTGGTGGGCGCTGAGGCTGCCCGGCAACTGGGGGTCAAGGGACCGGAGGATTTGTGGGGGGGGTATGTCGACCATGATTTCATCTGCACCAAAGCCATCAGTCATGGACTGCTGAACCACCATGCCCATGCGCCGCCAGGCTGGGCTCCTTTGTTTTCCCAGCGGGTACGCAGCGTCGTACTCGACGGTCTCAGCGTGTTCTGCCTGAAGGATGCTCGCCCGGCGGCGGAACACTTGTTGTACACCGGGCCGATCCGCCTGAAGCCGATACACGCTTGCGCCGGACGTGGTCAGGAAGTGATCCAGAACCTCGACGAGTTCGATGAAATTCTGGCCAGGCCCGAGGCTGACGCGACCTTCACCGAAGGTGTGGTGCTGGAACAGGATCTTGATCAGGTGATTACCCACAGCGTCGGCCAGAGTTTCATCGGCGACAAGGTGCTGAGTTACTGCGGTGATCAATACTTGACCAAGGACGCAGAGGGCGAGGAGGTGTATGGCGGCTCGAACCTGTTGGTGGTGCAGGGCAGCTATGACGATTTACTGAAGCTGGACCTGGCCGATGACGTGCGGATGGCTATCCAGCAGGCGCAGGTGTTCGACAGCGCCGCGGATGAAGCCTATCCGCGTTTCTATGCGTCACGGCGCAACTACGACATCGCTCAGGGCATCGATAGCGGCGGCAAACAGCGCAGCGGTGTGCTCGAACAGTCCTGGCGCATGGGCGGTGCCAGCAGTGCCGAGGTGGCGGCCTTGCAGAGTTTCGTCAACGATCCGGGAATGCGCGCGATTCGTGTGTCTTCGGTGGAAACCTACATCGATCAGCCGCTGCCGGCAGATTCCATCGAGGTGTATCGCGGGCCGGCGCAAAGCAGTGACTTTCTTCTCAAGTACGTGACGGTTAAATCCTATGACGGCTAGAAGCGAATCCATTCAGATCGACATCGATGACGAACAGATGAGCGGGACTTTTCTGAGCCCCAAATCGAAAGTGCCCGGCGTACTCTTCGTGCACGGTTGGGGCGGCAGTCAGGAGCGGGACCTGGAACGCGCCAAAGGCATCGCCGGCTTGGGGTGTGTATGCCTGACCTTCGACCTGCGCGGACACACCGGCGGCACCGGCATTCCATTGTCCCGGGTGACCCGGGAGGACAATCTGCGCGACCTGCTGGCAGCCTATGACCGCTTGCTCGCGCACCCGGCCCTCGATACCTCGGCGATTGCCGTGGTCGGCACCAGTTATGGGGGTTATCTGGCCTCGATTCTGACTTCGCTGCGGCCGGTGCGCTGGCTGGCGCTGCGGGTGCCGGCGCTCTACCGCGACGAGCAATGGCACACGCCGAAACGCGACCTGGACAAGCTGGATCTGCGTGATTACCGAGGCACACTGGTGCGTGCCGACAGCAACCGGGCCTTGCATGCCTGCTCGCAATTTCGCGGGGATGTCTTGCTGGTGCAGTCCGAGACCGACGACTATGTGCCCCACGCGACGATCATGAGCTACCGGGCGGCCTGCCAGCAGACGCACTCCATGACCCACCGCATCATCGACGGCGCCGACCACGCCTTGAGCGACCCGGTTTCCCAGCAGGCCTACACCTCGATCCTCGTCGACTGGATTACCGAGATGGTGGTCGGGGAGCGGTTGAGCATTATTCAATCATCCTGAGATTTGTGGTGATCTTGCGGACGCCTTCGCGAGCAGGCTCGCTCCCACAGTGGGCCGGTGTGAACTCAACATGTGTGACTTGCGCAGATCAAAGGTGGGAGCGAGCCTGCTCGCGAAGGCGTCCGCAAGCACACCCCAAATCATTTGGGCTTCTTTGAAATCCGCAACGACTTGGCCTTGGCCTCCACCAACAGGTACATCACCAAGGCAATCAATAGCGGCAGGATGAAATAAATCGCCCGATAGGCCAGCAGCCCGGCCACCAGGCTACCCCGCGACACCTCGTGTTGCAGCAGCGCCACGAACACCGCCTCGAGCACGCCGAGCCCCGCCGGGATGTGGGTGATGACCCCGGCGATGGCGCTGATCAACAGCACGCCCAGTACCAGTGGATAGTCCAGTTTGCTCGGCAGCAAGGTGAAGATCACCGCTGCCATCAGCGACCAGTTCAGCGCACCGAGGGCCAGTTGCAGCACTGCCATGCGCAAGGACGGGAGGTCGATTTCGATGCCGCGGATCGCCCACTCCCGACGTTTAGCAAAGCGGCATGCCGCCAGGTATCCGGCGCTCAGCAGCAACAACAGAACCCCCACGCCTTGCAGCGCACTGCTGCTGAGCTTCCAGCCCGGCGGCATGCGCACCAGCCCGCTGCTGAACACGGCGCCGGCAATGACCATGTAGCCGAACCAATTGGTCGCCAGGCTCAGGCCAAGGATCTTTGCGATGTTGCTCTTGCTGACCCCGAGCCGCGAATACAACCGGTAGCGCATGGCGATGCCGCCGACCCAGGCGCTCAAGTTCAGGTTGAAGGCGTAGCTGATGATCCCCACGGGCAGTATCTGCTTCCAGGTCAGGTTCTGGCGGATGTAGGTGCGGCCGATCAGGTCGAAGCAGGCGTACACCAGAAAGCTCACCAGGGTCAGCCCTGACGCAATGATCAGCGTGCGCACCTTGAAATCGGCCAGGTTATCGAACACTTCGTTCCACTCGAGGCGCTGGGCGAGCATCGTGAACAACACGATCAGCATCAGGAAAAACAGCATCGTCAGCGGTCGTTTCCAGCGGCTCCAGTGCGACTTGCCCGGGCTTTTGGCGTCAGTTGCCATGTGGGGCTCAGCGCGGTTCATGGTCAGCGCTCCCGGTCGGAGGGGGGATGGGTTTCAGGCGAGGTTTGTGCGCCGGCAACCAACCGGCCCAAGCCGGGAAATGCCGCAGGAAATGAAACACCAGAAAACCTATGGTCATGTGCCAGACACGCCCGCGCGGCGGGATGTCGTGAGACATGGCCTTGCAATGGTTGTCGCTGAGGTCTTCCAGGCGATCGAACAGAACTCGATTGAAGCCACGGTCGCGGATCAGCACGTTGGCTTCCAGATTCATCGACAGGCTCAACGGGTCGAGGTTGCTCGAGCCAACGGTGCTCCAGTCTTCATCCACCAAAGCGACCTTGCCGTGCAATGGGCGGTCGCAGTATTCGTAGATCTTCACCCCGGACCTGAGCAGGTAATCGTAGGTCATGCGCGCGGCGAGTTTGGCCACCACCATGTCCGGTTGCCCTTGCAGGATCAGTCGCACATCCACACCCCGGCGGGCCGCGTTGCGGATATCGCGCAGCAGGCGGAAGCCGGGAAAGAAGTAGGCATTGGCGATCACCACCCGACGCTTGGCCTGGCGCAACACCTGGCGGTAAACCTCTTCAATGTCGCTCGGGTGTTCACCGTTGTCGCGGTACACCAGACGTACCTGGCCATCGTGATCGCTGAAGGCCAGTTCCGAACGCCGCTGCCGACGGCGTTGCCACCAGTATTTGGCGTGTGCCGGGCGACCGCACTGCAGCAGAGCGAAGTGATGGATGTCAGCCACCGCCGGGCCTTGCACCTCCACGGAATAGTCCTGCTTGGCCTCGGGACCGAAGTCGGCAAGGTGATCGGCAGAAAAGTTGATCCCGCCGATGAAGGCAATGCTGCCGTCCACCACCACTATCTTGCGGTGCAGGCGCCGGAACCAGTTGGTGCGGATGCCCAGGCGTTTCGGCGCAGGATCGAACATTTGCAGGTGCACGCCGGCCGCGGTCAGGGCGGTGAGAAACCCGGTACTCAATTCGCCACAGCCAAAGCCGTCGAGGCTGACGGTGGTGCGCACGCCGCGTTGAGCGGCTTCGATCAGGATCTGTTGCAGTTCATTGCCAACCTTGTCCTCGAACAGAATGAAGGTTTCCAGCAGGATTTCACGTTGAGCCTGGCGCAGGGCGTCAAAGACCCGGGGAAAATACGCTTCGCCGTTTTCCAGCAACTCGACGCGATTGCTGCCTTGCCAGCCGTATTCGACGTCGACCGCTGTCGGCTCGCGGATCGGCGGAGCGGGGATGTGATCCAGCGTGGTTTTTTCCATCGACTGGCTGCTCATAACTCGATCTCCACCGACAGTGGGGCGTGGTCGGAAAGGTGCGACCAGGGGCGGCTGGTCAGTACTTGCGGACGGCTGGCCCTGAGGTTGCGCAGGTAGATGCGGTCCAGGCGCAATGCCGGCAGGCGCGCGGGGAAACTGCGCGCCGGCTTGCCGTGATGCGCGGCGAAGACTTCGCGTAAACCGCAGGGTTTGAGCAACGCATCGGCGCGCTGACGCCAGTCATTGAAGTCCCCGGCGACGATCACCGGGGCATCGGCGGGCAGGGCGTCCAGGCGCTGGGCGAGCAGCTTCAGTTGCGCCGTGCGGTGACTTTCGCGCAGTCCCAGGTGCACGCAAATGGCATGCACTTCCTGGCCGTCGCCGGGCAGGCGCAACACACAATGCAGGATCCCGCGGTTCTCGTGGCCGCTGATGGACACGTCGAGGTTGTCATGGCGGATGATCTGGAATTTCGACAACAGCGCGTTGCCGTGATCGCCCGCCGGATACACCGCATTGCGGCCATAGGCGAACTGCGGCCACAGGGTGTCGGCGAGGAACTCGTATTGAGGCACCGCCGGCCAGTTGGTGTAGCGCTTGGGGTGGTGCTCGTGGGTGCCGTGGACTTCCTGCAAAAACACCACATCGGCAGACACGCTGCGCACCGCTTCACGCAGTTCCGGCAGGATGAAACGCCGGTTGAGCGCGGTAAAACCTTTATGGGTGTTGACCGTCAGCACCGTGAAACGGCTTACGGTCGTATTGATGGGTGTCTGTTCGTCGGTGACACCGACCGGCTCGGGAATGCTCATGGCAACACACCCTCGGCGGCAGGCTCGCCGGGGACGGTGGCGAGGTTTTTATCCAGATGCAGACGCTCCAGCAAATAGCGTGCGTCGAAGGGGGCGCGGACTTTGATGTCGTTATCGAAATAACAGAACACTTCCCGGGATGTGCGCGCCTTTGGCTTCTGCCGGGGCGCGATCAATTGGGGATCAGCCGGTTGTTGGCCGTGATGCCAGGCTTCGATTCGTTCGCCCCAGCGTTTCAGTGCCTGTGGGGTGTAACCGCTGGCGTAGAGCGCCTCGGCACCATGCAGGCGCAGGTAGACGAAGTCGCTGGTGATGTCTTCGCGGTACGGCCATTTGCCTGCGGTGTCGGCGATGACCAGGGCCGTGTTGTAGCGCTTGAGCAAGCGCACGAACAGCGGATCGACAAAGCTTTCATGGCGGATTTCCACGGCATGGCGCAAGGGCTGCTTTTTGTAAGCCTTGAGGCTGGCGTGGCCGTTGACGTGAGCATCGTGCTGGCGGGCGAGGGCGGCAGCCTGTTGGGTATCATGGGGCAGTTGGTCGAGAAAGGATTCGAACAACTCGGCATCGAACTTGAAACTGGGCGGGAATTGCCAGAGGATCGGGCCGAGTTTTTCCTTTAGCTCCAGAACCCCGGAAGCAAAAAAGTTCGCCAGCGGCTTGTGGATATCCCGCAGACGCTTGATATGGGTGATGAAGCGTGGGGCCTTGACGCTGAAAACGAAGTCGAACGGGGTTTCGCCGTACCATTGAGCGTAACGTTCGGGACGCTGCAGGGCATAGAACGATCCATTGATTTCGATGCTGTTGACCGCCCGCGAGGCGAACTGCAATTCGCGTTTCTGGGTCAGCCCCGGGGGGTAGAAATCTCCCCGCCAGGGCGTGTAGCGCCAGCCTGAAATACCGATATGAATCGCCGCCATGTCGCCTCCGGTCTGCCTGCCCTGTCTTAGGGTGACTGCGCGGTGGCGGTGAAAGTTTCGGCGCCGGTACGGACGGTAGAGGTCTTGAGCACACCTCTACCCAGGGTTTATCAGTGGCCAGCGATAACGCGTGCGGAGCCCTCCGCCGGCTCGGCGTACACCGGGCCAAGGCGATCAAGACGCCCACTCCACGCCGTCAAGGCCAGCGCCACCAGCACCACCAGGCCACCGCTCCACGCGGTGTGGATCAACCCCATGTGGGCGACGATCAGGCCACCGCCCCAGGCGCCACCGGCAATGCCGAGGTTGAACGCGGCGATGTTCAGGCCGGATGCCACGTCCACGGCATGGGGTGTGTGATGTTCGGCCTGGCGCACCACGTACACCTGCAATCCCGGCACGTTGCCGAATGCCACGGCGCCCCAGACCAGCACGGTAGCCAGCGCCAGCCAGGGATTGCCGGCAGTGAAGGTCAGCGCGAACAACACGGCGGCGAGCAGGGCAAAAATGATTTTCAGGGCGCTGATCGGACCGCGTTTGTCCGCCAGTTTGCCGCCCCAGATGTTGCCCACGGCCACGGAGATGCCGTAGACCAGCAACACCAGGCTGACGGCGCTGGCACTGAAGCCGGAGAGGTCCTGAAGTATTGGCGCGAGGAAGGTAAAGGCGGTGAACGTGCCGCCGTAGCCGATGGCCGTCATCGCATACACCAGCAACAGGCGAGGTTGCTTGAGCACCTGCAATTGCTGCAAGAACGACGCGGGTTTGCTGTGGGCGATATGTTTCGGCACGTAGATCAGGCTGCCGATGAAGGCGATGACGCCCAGTGTCGAAACGGCGAGGAAGGTTTCGCGCCAGCCGAAATGCTGGCCGATGAATGTCCCCAGCGGCACACCGGTAACCAGTGCTACGGTGAGGCCGGTGAACATGATGGCAATCGCGCTGGCGGCTTTTTCCTTCGGCACTAGACTGGTGGCGATGGTCGAACCGATCGAGAAAAACACCCCGTGGGCCAGGCCGGTGACGATCCGTGCGAGGATCAGCGACTCGTAACCTGGCGCTTGCCACGCCAACAGGTTGCCGAGGGTGAACAGCACCATCAGCGACAACAGCAGCAACTTGCGCGGAACCTTGCCGGTGAGGGCGGTCAGCACCGGGGCTCCGACGGCAACGCCAAGGGCATACAGGCTGACCAGCAGGCCGGCGGACGGCAGGCTGACGCCGAGGTCAGCGCCAATGGTGGGTAACAGGCCAACGATGACGAACTCTGTCGTCCCGATGGCAAAGGCGCTGAGGGTCAGCGCGAGCAAGGCAATGGGCATGGCTGCAACTCCGGAAGATGATTCGATGGAGCGCAGTGTCGGGATTTTGCTCGTGAGGAAAAATATAGGGATGGACATTTGATATTTGCCTTGGACGCAAAGATCGCAAGTGCGGGTGTTAGTCTGT
This sequence comes from Pseudomonas laurylsulfatiphila, assembly GCF_002934665.1. GTDB lineage: Bacteria > Pseudomonadota > Gammaproteobacteria > Pseudomonadales > Pseudomonadaceae > Aquipseudomonas > Aquipseudomonas laurylsulfatiphila. The sequence continues at coordinate 50,135 of NZ_NIRS01000009.1, forward strand.
GGCGAGGGAGCTTGCTCCCGCTCGGCTGCGCAGCAGTCGCAAGCTCGTCGAACGCGGTGAATCTGATGAATCTGACTGTAAGGTATTGGGGGCGCTTCGCACCCCAGCGGGACGGTGCGGTGATCCGACAAGCTCCCTCGCCACATGGGGTATCGCTGTTCGGCTATCCAGAGGCAATGCCCGAACTTGCCCGGCATTTTTCGATCAGTTCCTTACCGACACAGCCAAAGGAGCGGGTGTTTTGATCAGGCTCAAGACCGCGATACTGCTGGGGGCGTTGCTGTTTGTGGGCAGCGAGCAACTGGAGGCGGCCGCGATACCGGGGCTGCCGGCCGCCGCGACCGCTGCGACGCCGCCGGCCCACCCCGAACCGCTGGTGCAAGGCGGATTACTGGGGGCCATCAGTTCAAGCATCGACGAGGTCCAGACCAAGCTTGACCTCAACGAAAACCTGCTCGACGCCTGGCGCCTGCGTGCCGACCGCGCGGCCGATGAAGTGGATCAGTTGGTCAATCAGCCTTCGGCCCGCTCGCCCTGGAGCGTCGCCGGCGATTTCCTGATACTGACCTGTGTGTGGGCTGCCGTGTTTGCCTGTCTTTGGCTGCTTGGGCGATTGTTGGCCAAACGCCTGTGCGAGCATCGCCTGCTGCTCAGCCGCGAACGCGGCCAAGCCCTACTCGGTTATGTATTGCCCTATACCCTTCCGGCGGTGGCCAGCCTGCCCCTGACGATTTATGCCAGCCAGTTTTTGCCGATATCCGCCGGTCGGGCGCTTGCGTTGTGCCTGGCTTATGCCACCAGCGCGGGGATATTTTCCGCGTCTTTGGTGCTGTCGCTGGTGGTGGTGTTCAATGCTGGCCACAAGCGCCGGGCGGTGCAGATTCTCCGCGAGAAGAGTCCCCGGCCGTTGTTCGGCATCGGTTTTCTGGTGGCCTTGAGCGATGCCCTGACCAGTCCGCAAATCGCCCATCAACTGGGCAGCAATCTCACCAGCAGCATTGCCGTGTTCACTGGCTTGGCGGCATCGATTTCCTTCGGCTTGCTGGTGATCCGCATGCGCCGCCCGGTCGCTCACGTGATCCGCATCCTGCCGCTGGCCCAGCGCCAAAGTCAGCCGGCATTGCGTGAGACCCTGCGGATATTCTCCGGGCTCTGGTATTGGCCGATCCTGTTGATGGTGCTGGTCTCGATCATCAACCTGATCGGCGTTGGCGCGGACAACCAGAGGGTACTGCGCAGCGCCTTGTTCACCACGGTATTGCTGATTGCCACGGTGTTTCTCAGCACCACGCTGCACCATCTGTTCAAGGCGCGCAGCGAAGCGGACCTGCGCCGCAGCAGCGCTTACAAGGAGCGTTTTCTCAACTTGTCCCACGCCTTGCTGCGCATCGGCATGGCCATCGTGTTCATCGATATCCTCGGGCGGATCTGGGGCGTGTCGCTGTTCGAATTCGCGGTGAGCAATGCCGTGGGCCGGGCGATCAGTGATTCCCTGAGCCACATCGGTTTGATCCTGCTGGTGACCTGGATGGTCTGGGTGGTGCTCGACACGGCGATTCAGGAAGCCCTGAAACCGCCGACCAACAAGCGCTCGGCACGCCAGCCAAGTACGCGGGTGAAAACCATCCTGCCGCTGCTGCGCAACGCGATCAAAATCATCCTGGTGGTGATCTGCGCGATCACCACCATGGCCAACCTGGGGATCAACGTCGCGCCATTCCTGGCCGGTGCCGGGGTCATCGGCCTGGCAATCGGTTTCGGCTCCCAGCAACTGGTGCAGGATGTGATCACCGGGCTGTTCATCATCATCGAGGACACCCTGTCCATCGGTGATTGGGTGGTGCTTGATTCCGGGCATGCCGGCACGGTCGAAGGCCTGACCATCCGCACCTTGCGCCTGCGCGACGGCAAGGGCTTCGTGCACTCGGTACCGTTCGGGCAGATCAAGGCCGTGACCAACCAGTCGCGGCAATTCGCCTATGCGTTTTTCTCGGTGCAATTCACCTACGACACCGATGTCGACAAGGCCATCGAACTGATCCGCGAGGCCGGGCATTCCATCAGCAACGACCCGTTCCTGCGCTACAACCTGCAAGGGCCGCTGGATGTGTTTGGCGTCGACAGGATGGACCTCAACGGTGTGGTGCTGACCGCGCAATTCCGCACGGTGTCCGGTGGTCAATATGCGGTGAGCCGGGCCTTTAACCAGCGTTTGAAAAAGCTTGTGGATAACTGCCCGTGGGTGAACTTCGCGCAGACTTATCCACAGCAGGCGCTGGTGCCGCGGCATCCGGTCGAAGCGCCACCGGAAGCTGAGCCGGAGCATGCGGCGGTGTTGATGCCGGATCGGCCGCGGTCTCAGTAAGTCGTCAGGGAAATTTTCGGAGGCTGTAATGGCCCCTTCGCGAGCAGGGGGATTTGTGAACGACACAGATCAACTGTGGGAGCGAGCCTGCTCGCGAAGGGGCCAGACCAGATAACCTCAATGCCGGATCAGCTTGCTGCGCACCTCGGCATCCACCTGTTGATCCAGCTCCCCCCAAAACTGTTGCTTGCCGGCAATCTCGGCAGCGACCGGCAACCCGTCGCGATACACCAGCCGATTGCTCGCCAGCGCCGGGACTTTCGCACCAGGTAATAGCGTGCCGGCGAGGTTCAGCGGATCGACCCCGCACACCGCGACCAGGCTGCCGTCATGGGGTCGACGTCGTACTTCGCGCAGCAACGGAATCGCTTCGGGCAGGGCGAATTGCTCGCCCGCCAGGCCGCTGACAAAACGTCCCCCACGAATCTCGCCACGTGCCTCCAGGCGATGGAAGGTGCGCAGCAGTTCACGCCAGCTCGGCAGCCAGTCCGCCTCACGTTCCAGCAAGCGCCAGAACACCACGCCGTAACGACGCAGCAAGGTCATGGCGATGTGTTCCAGGGTCTCGGCCGGCGTTGGCGTGGGACGCTGGTTTTCCACCACAGGGGCCATTGGCGCACGTCGCAACAAGGCCCAGCGCCCGGCGTCGTCCATGCCGCCGATGAATGCGCCGCGTCCACGCCGACTGTTGCGCGGCTGGCGCTTGCTCGCCGGAGTGATCAGCGCGCGTAAACCGGCAAAGCTGTCGGCGTTCACCAGCCCCGCGCCCACCAGTTCCTGCAGGGCGATTTCCAGTTCCGAACGCAGCAAGTGCGCCTCATGGATCAGCTCGTCGAAAAACAGCGCGCCATGCTGGCTGAGGGCGGCGTGGACCTTTTGCGTTTTCGGCGACAGCTCGCTCACCGGTGTCTGTTCGGTCAAGCCGCTCCAGAGTCCGACCCGGTTGCGCGGCAGCAAGACAATCGGTGTGCTGCGCAACGCGGTGCCGGCGTTTTTGTTGTGCGCAGTCAAGCGCGTCCACACCAGTCTGCCGCTGCGGCACAACTCATCCAGCCAGGTCGCCGAGTAGTCCTTGATCCGTGCGGGCAGGATGTCGCCGTCCCAGGCGGAAGCGGCGGCGGGGTAGCCTTCGAATTGCCCGACGATGGCTGGCAACACCGCAGCGCCCTGGCCCTGGCTTGCAGTCGATACATGCTGCCAGTCGAACAGGAATCGCATGAAATCCTGCAACGCCACCGGTTCGATTTCCCGGCGCAGGCGCTTGACCGTATAGCGGTGAATCCGCGCCAGCAAATGCCGCTCGCACCATTCTTCTTCAGCGATGCCCGGGGTGAAGCGGCCGCGCAGTACGTAGCCTTCGCGTTCCAGCTGCGCCAGGGTCTGGGTCACTTGTGCTGCGGGCAAGCCGAGTGGTTCGGCAATGCGATCGAGCACAAGCGGTCCGAAGGCGCTGAGCCGTGCGCGGATCAGTTCGAGGACGGCTTCGTCGGGTGCCCAGGTTTCATCGAAGTCCGGCAGCGCTTGCAGCGGTGGCGTCAATTCGGCCTGTGGATAAATGTCTCGCAGGCAGTTCAGGCGCTCCAGCGCCAGCCACAGCGATTGCCCGGCGTTGATCTGTAAACGGCTCGCGCGTCCGCTGTCGGCCAGGGTCTTGAGCCAGGCGAGCCATTGTGGATTGGCCGCGGCCTCGACATCGGTGATGCACGCCAGGCTCATCAAGGCCTCGTGCATTTCATCGACACTGCAAGGCACCGGCCAGGCTTCGTTGCGCACGGCGGCAATCGCCTCAGCGTCCAGCGCTCCGAGGTCGTCGGTGGATTGCGGATCGCTCCAGCGTCGATTGAGTACCGCTTGGGTGCGGCGCTCTTCAAGCGGTGCATCGTCGAGAAAGGTGTAGGGGCGGGCGCTGAGAATCTCTGCCGCCAGCGGCGAGGGCGCCGGCAAGTCGCGGCTGATCAGGCGAATGTCACCGCGCTCCATGCGCCGTAACAAGGCCAGCCAGCCTTCAGTGTCCATGGCTTCGTGCAGGCAATCGTCGAGGGTCTGTTCCACCAGCGGATGGTCGGGAATCTCCCGTTCGCCGGCGAGGTTTTCCACGCAGGCAATCTGATCGGGAAACACGCTGGCGATCAGGTCTTCGCTTTTCATCCGCTGGATTTGCGGCGGGACTTTGCGCCCGCCGCTGTAGCGCGGCAACGCCAGGGCCACGCCGGCATTCCACCGCCAGCGCACGCCGAACAGCGGCGCGTCGAGCACGGCCTGGATCAGGATGTGTTCGGCGCTGTTGCTGTGCAGGTAGCGCCAGACATCGTCCAGTTCAAAACTGTGGCTGGTGGACAGCGACAGCACGATGGCGTCTTCGCTGGCGGCGGCTTGCAGTTCGAAGTTGAAGGTGCGACAGAAACGTTTGCGCAGGGTCAGGCCCCAGGCGCGGTTGATGCGGCTGCCGAACGGCGTATGAATGACCAGCTGGGTGCCGCCGGACTCGTCGAAAAAACGCTCCATCAGCAGCGTGTCTTGGGATGGCAGGGCACCCAGTGTCTGTCGTGCGCGGGCCAGGTAGTCCACCAGTTGTTCGGCGCTGGCGAGGTTCAGGCCCAGGGTTTCGGTCAGCCAGTCGAGCGCTGGCTGCAAGTTGCCAGGCGCGGCACCCAACAGGTCGTCGAGTTTTGCCTGCAAGCGCGCCACCGCCGAGGACAATTCGGCGCTGCGCCCCGGCGCTTCACCGAGCCAGAACGGAATGGTCGGCGGCTGACCCTGGGCATCCTCGACCCGCACCTTGCCGGTTTCCACGCGCAGGATTCGATAGGAGGTATTGCCCAACTGGAAGATATCCCCGGCGATGCTTTCCACCGCGAAGTCTTCGTTGATGGTGCCGATGTTCAGCCCTTGAGGGTCCAGCAGCACGGCGTAGTCGGCGTTGTCCGGAATGGTCCCGCCACTGGTCACTGCGGTCAGTTTTGCGCCACGGCGACCGCGCAGGGTGCGGCTCACGGCATCGCGGTGCAGGTAGGCGCTGCGCAGGCCCTGACGCCCGTTGTAGCCCTCGGCGAGCATGTGCAGCAGCGCCTGATAGTGTTTGTCGTCGAGTTCGGCGTAGGGCGAGGCGCGGCGCAGCATCGCCAGCAGCGCTTGCTCAGGCCACTCCTGGCAACTGACTTCGGCGATGATCTGCTGCGCCAGCACGTCCAGCGGCGCCTGCGGGATCAACAAGGTATCGAGTTCGCCCCGGCGCACGCAGTCGAGCAGCGCCGCGCATTCGATCAGGTCGTCGCGGGTGGTGGCGAACAAGCGGCCCTTGGGCATGCCGCCGACCTGGTGCCCGGAACGGCCGACCCGTTGCAGAAACCCGGCAATCGAACGCGGCGAGGCGATCTGGCACACCAGGTCGACGTCGCCGATGTCGATCCCCAGTTCCAGCGACGCCGTGGCGATCAGCACTTGCAGGTCGCCGCGCTTGAGCCGCTGCTCGGCGTCCAGGCGAAACTCCTTGGCCAGGCTGCCGTGGTGGGCCGCTACGGCGTCCTTGCCCAGGCGTTCGCTCAGGTGACGGCTCAGGCGTTCGGCCAAACGCCGGGTGTTGACGAAAATCAGCGTGGTCCGGTGTTCCCGGGCAAGGGCGGCGAGGCGGTCGTAGACCAGCTCCCAGACATCGTTGGCCATCACGGCCGACAGCGGCACGGGCGGCACTTCGATGTCCAGGTCGCGGGGGCGGGCGTGGCCGATGTCGACGATCTCGCACGGGCGGTCGCGACCGACCAGGAAACGCGACACGGCTTCGATGGGTTTTTGCGTGGCCGACAGACCGATACGCAGCAGCGGCTCGGGGCAGAGTGCCTGCAGGCGTTCAAGGCTCAGGGCCAGATGGCTGCCGCGCTTGCTGGCGGCCATGGCATGGATTTCGTCGATGATCACCGTTTGTGTGGTGCCGAGCATCTGCCGACCGGAGTCGGAACCGAGCAGCACGTACAGGGATTCCGGTGTGGTCACCAGAATGTGCGGCGCCGTCTTGCGCATCGCCGAGCGGTCTTTCTGCGGTGTATCGCCGGTGCGCACGGCTGTGCTGATCTGCAGTTCGGGCAGCCCCATCACACGCAATTGCTCGGTAATGCCGGCCAACGGGTTTTGCAGGTTGATCCGGATGTCGTTGGACAGCGCCTTGAGCGGAGAGACGTAGACCACCAGGGTTGCATCGGGCAAGCCTTCGGGGCTTTCCAGGCCGCGGTGCACCAGGTCGTCGATGACCGCGAGAAACGCGGTGAGGGTCTTGCCGGAGCCGGTGGGCGCGGCGACCAGGGTCGAGCGGCGCTGGCGGATCAACGGCCACGCCCGGGCCTGGGCGGCGGTGTCCGCTGCGAACGTATGGCTGAACCAGGCACTGACGGCGGGGTGGAAGCCGCTCAGGGCACTGTCTGCGGGGATGGGCAGGTTCATGCAGCAAGTTATGCGGGTGGGGGACCGAAGATGCAAGTACCGCTCGGGGATCTCTGTTGACTGACAGGGCCCCATCGCGAGCAAGCTCGCTCCCACAGGGGGGGCGGTGTTCACAAAACCATTGTGGGAGCGAGCTTGCTCGCGATGAGGCCAGCGGCAGCACCACAAATCCCGAACATCTACACTTTACGGATGACGGTTGCGCACTAAACCCGCAAAATGCAACGATTCCGGCAATTACCAACGACATCGCCTGGGGGCGATGTCGATATAGCCATCGTTCCAATCAGACTGGGCCTGCTGACTCTATGCGAATGCGCCTTATGTTACTGGGCGGCGGAAATGCCCTTGGGCAGGCGCTGATTCGCCTCGGTGCGGAGGAAGACATCGGTTTCCTCGCCCCTCGCCCGCCGCAAGACGGCTGGGATGCCGCGAGCCTGACACAACTGCTCGACGACACCCGTCCCGATGCATTGATCAACCTTGCCTACTACTTCGACTGGTTTCAGGCCGAAGCGGTCAGCGAACAGCGACTGGCCGGCCAGGAACGCGCGATCGAGCGTCTGGCGGAACTGTGCCAGCACCACAACATCGTTCTGCTGCAACCTTCCAGCTATCGCGTGTTCGACGGTTCCCGCGCCACTGCCTACAGCGAAAAAGACGAACCGGTGCCCTTGGGCTTGCGGGGGCAGGCGTTGTGGCGGATCGAGCAAAGCGTTCGCGCCACCTGCCCGCAACACGTATTGCTGCGTTTCGGCTGGCTGCTGGATGACAGCCCGGATGGCGCCCTTGGCCGCTTCCTCGCCCGTGCCGAACAACCCGAAGAACTGCTGATGGCCGACGACCGGCGCGGCAATCCGACGCCGGTCGACGATGCCGCCCGCGTGATCATTTCAGTGCTCAAGCAGCTCGATTGCGCCGCGCCACTGTGGGGCACCTACCACTACGCCGGGCATGAGGCGACCACGCCGCTGGCGCTGGGGCAGGCGATTCTGACCGAAGCTCGCAGCCTGCACCCGCTGGCCATCGAAGCCCCGACCGCCCAGGCCCACGCCGCGCGTCCGGATGCTGCGGAAGAGCCGCAACACGCGGTATTGGCCTGCAAAAAAATTCTGCACACCTTCGGGATCAAACCACGCGCCTGGCGTGCGGCGCTTCCCGGTCTACTGGACAGGTTCTATCGCCATGGCTGACGGTCCCGTTTTGATCACCGGTGGTGCCGGTTTCATTGGTTCGCACCTGACTGACGCCCTGCTCGCCAAGGGCCATGCGGTGCGGATCCTCGATGACCTGTCCACCGGCAAGCGCAGCAATCTGCCGCTGGATAATCCCAGAGTCGAACTGATCGTTGGCGACGTGGCCGATGCGGCTTTGGTCGCCCAGGCAATGGCCGGTTGCAGCGCCGTGGCGCACCTGGCCGCCGTGGCGTCGGTGCAGGCCTCGGTGGACGATCCGGTGCGCACGCACCAGAGCAACTTCATCGGCACGCTGAACGTCTGCGAAGCCATGCGCCAGGCTGGGGTCAAGCGCGTGCTGTTCGCTTCCAGCGCGGCGGTGTATGGCAATAATGGCGAGGGCGAGTCGATCGACGAAGACACCCCAAAGGCGCCGCTGACGCCGTATGCGGTGGACAAACTGGCCAGCGAGCAGTACTTCGATTTTTACCGTCGCCAGCATGGGCTGGAGCCGGTGATTTTCCGCTTCTTCAACATCTTCGGACCGCGCCAGGATCCGTCCTCGCCGTACTCCGGGGTGATCAGCATTTTTAGCGAGCGCGCACTTAAGGGTTTGCCGATCACCGTGTTCGGCGATGGTGAGCAGACCCGGGATTTTGTCTACGTCGAAGACCTGGTCGACTTGCTGGTGCAGGCCATCGAGAAGCCCCGGGTCGAAGCCGGTGCGGTCAACGTTGGCTGGAACCAGGCGACGACCCTCAAGCAAATGCTCGAAGCGCTTGAGGCCGTGGTCGGCCAACTGCCACCGGTAAGCTACGGCCCGGCGCGCTCCGGTGACATCCGTCATTCCCGGGCGAACAACCGGCGTCTGCTGGAGCGCTTCACTACCTCGGAGCAGACGCCGATGCATGTGGGGTTGGCGCGGTTGCTGGGGCGATAGATCGCTCACCCGTGGACATGAAAAAGGCGCCTTTTTACAGGCGCCTTTTTCACGGCCGGAATTTACGTTAAAGCTTGTGCAATTCCTGTGGCGAGGGAGCTTGTCGGATCGCCGCACCGTCCCGCTCGACTGCGCAGCAGTCGTCGTCATTTTTAAGTCTAATCACCACCAAGCCTCATTCACCACCACGTGAACGTTCTTCAGAACTTGTAACCCAGGCCAACCATGTACACAAACGGATCGACATCGACATTGACCTTGGCGCGGGTGCCCGGGGCAATCGAGTTGTTTTCAACGGTGGCGCGGGTGTCGATATCGATGTAGCGCACCTGGGCGTTGAGCATGACGTGCTCGGTCAGCATGTAGTCGGCACCGACCTGCCAAGCCAGGCCCCAGGAGTTCTTCGCCTTGAAGTTACTGAAACCGGCGGACTTGGCTTCGCTGCTGAGGCTTTCGTCGTAGATCCAGGTGTAGTTGATGCCAGCGCCGACATAGGGCTGGAAGGCCGACTTCGAATCCAGCGGGTAGTAGACCACGCTCAGGGTGGGCGGCAGGTGTTTCAGGGAACCGAGCTTGCCGTTGGCAGCCGGCAGGGCGGTACCTTTGAGTTTCACGTCATGCTCGAACGGGGTGGCCGCGAGCAGTTCGATCCCCCAGTTGTTGGTGAGCATGTAGGCGAAGTTCAGGCCCAGCTGCGTGTCGCTGTCCATGGTCGCCTTGCCGCCCAGGTCGGTACCGGCCAGCGGACCCTGATCGACCTTCACGCTGGAGCTGTCGGCCTTCGGGTTAACGGTGATGGCGCCCGCACGAAGGATGATGTCACCCGCCTCGTGGGCGTGGGCGAGCGGGGCTGCGAGCGCGAGGGCAACCAGCGAAGCGCTGAGCAAGGACTTGTTCATGGGGGCTCCAGAGGACGTTAAAAATGTTCGATGTCCAATGGTAAGGCGCCTAACGATTCGGTCTTTTGATGCAGCTCAATGAAAGTGGGGCAGGAGTGATTTTTGTGGTGTTGCTGATGGCCTCATCGCAAGCAAGCTCGCTCCCACAAGGAGTTGCGCAATGCTGAAGATTTTTGTTTCAACATCGAACCTGTGGGAGCGGGCTTGCCCGCGATGGCGATTGTGTTGGCGACAAGGAAACTCCGGCTTCACTCCGGCAATTCATACAGATAAATCTTGTCCGCCTCCATCTGATACCCGGCATCCGCCAGTTCGCTGGTGGACGCCTTGACCTGCATTGCGCCCTCGATCCAGTACGGCTGATACAGCTCGTCGAGCTTCACGCCGACTTCGCTCTTGACGTGCACGATCTGGTTCGACGGCGGTGGCGGTACGTGGATGCAGGCGCCGAAATAGGGCACCAGCAGAAACTCCGTGGTGCGTCCTTCCTCGCTCACTTCCAGCGGCACGATGTAACCCGGCAGACGAATGTTCTGACCATCGAGGGTCTTGACCACCGGTGCGTTGGGCAAGTCTTGCTTGGCCGCCGGCGCTGACTCGGCCAACAGTGCATTGCTCATCTGCGACAGGTCATGCAGCGGCGTCATGTTCGGCACTTCTTTCGGCGCATCCGGTGGAATCATCTCCGACCAGGTCAAATCTCGCGGCTGGGCTGCCCACAGGGGCAGGGCGACCAACATCAACAGCGCAAGTACAGCGCGGGGCATTTTCAACGTCCTCATAAGCGGATCGACAGGCCATCGGCCAGGGATTGGCGATAGGCGCGCCAGGCCGGCACGCTGCCCATCAGCAGCGCGGCGATCAGGATGCCACCGAGCAGTGTCCATTCATACTCGCTCGGCCAGGACAGCGGCAGGAGCAGGCCGTAGTTGGCTTGCACGTAACCCTGGGCCGCCGCGATGCACACATACAGCAATGCCACACCGGCGATCACGCCCGACAGCGCCAGGGCAAAGGCTTCGAGCACCAGCAGCGTCGCGATGTGCCAGGGTCGCGCACCCACCGAACGCAGGATCGCCATTTCTCGACGGCGTTCGTTGAGGCTGGTGAGAATGGCCGTGAGCATGCCGATCAACCCGGTCAGCACCACAAACAGCGAGACCACGAACAAGGCTTTTTCCGCGGTGCCCATCAGGCTCCAAAGCTCCTGCAGCGCCACGCCCGGCAGGATCGCCAGCATCGGCTCACCACGGAATTCATTGATTTCCCGTTGCAGGGCAAAGGTCGAAATCTTGTTGTTGAGACCGAGCATGAACGCGGTGATCGCTTGCGGCGTGAGGTCCATGTTGCGCGCCTGATCGGCGGTGATTCGGCCCTCGCCCCGGGCCGGCACACCGTTATGCCAGTCGATGTGAATCGCTTCCATGCCGCCAAGGCTGATGTGCAGCGTGCGGTCCACCGGCGTGCCGGTGCGTTTGAGAATGCCGACCACGGTGAATGGCTTGTCGTCGTGCTTGACCAGGCTGATTGCCGCCACGCCGTGGGCCAGCACCAGTTTGTCACCGAGTTTGTAGTGCAGTGCCTCGGCTACTTCGGCACCGAGCACCACTTCGAACGGGTCGGTCGCAAACGCCCGGCCATCGGCCAGCTCCAGGTGTTGCTGGCGGCCGTACTGGTAATGCTCGAAGTAGGCTTCCGTGGTGCCCATCACCCGGTAGCCGCGATGGGAATCGCCGAGGGACATCGGGATCGCCCACTTCACTTTCGGGTTGTTGGCGAAGTGCTCGAAGCTGTCCCAGCGGATGTTGTTGGTGGCGTTGCCGATACGGAACACCGAGTACAGCAACAGGTTCACCGAACCTGAGCGAGCGCCGACGATCAGGTCGGTGCCGCTGATGGTGCTGGCGAAACTGGCCTTGGCCTCGGTGCGTACGCGCTCCACCGCCAGCAGCAGGCACACCGACAAGGCGATGGCGAACGCTGTGAGGATCGCGGTGAAGCGGCGGTTAGCCAGGCTGGCCATCGCTAGACGAAACAGATACATCTCAGACCTCGGACGGGGTGGCGGCGCGATTGAGTTCGGCCAGCGACAGGTTGTGGTCGAACAGCGGCGCCAGGCTCTGGTCGTGGCTGACAAACAACAGGCTCGAGCCGGCTTCGCGGCATTCGGCGAACAGCAGGCGAATGAAGTTCTCACGGGCGTCGTAATCGAGGGCCGAGGTCGGCTCGTCGGCGATCACCAGTTCCGGTTGACCGATCAGTGCACGGGCGGCGGCGACCCGTTGCTGCTGGCCGATGGACAACGAATCGGCGCGGCGACCGAGGATGTTTGCATCCTTCAGACCCAGGTGGGCGAGCAGCGTCGCGGCCGCTTTGTCGACGCTGCCGTGACGCTGTTTCGCCCGTTCGGCACGCAGCTTCGAGAAGTGGCAAGGCAGTTCGACGTTTTCACGCACCGATAGAAACGGCAGCAGGTTGAACTGCTGGAAGATGTAACCGGTGTGATCGACGCGGAAGTGGTCACGGGCGCCGGCCGACAGTTGTGTCAGCTCCTGGCCGAGCAGGCGAATGCTGCCGCGATCGGGCTTTTGCACGCCGCCGAGCAGGCCGAGCAGGGTGGTCTTGCCACTGCCGCTGGGGCCTTTGAGAAACAGGGTTTCACCGCGCTCCAGGCGAAACGCCGGGATGTCCAGCAGTGGCGGGTGACCGGGCCAGCTGAAGCCCAGGTCGGACAGTTCGATGAGTGCTTGGGTCATTTAACCGATTTCATGAATGTTGATGACCTGTAGGAGCCGGCTTGCCGGCGATGAACGATGACGCGATTTTCTACATGGACCGAGGTGTGCCTATCGCCGGCAAGCCGGCTCCTACAAAGGCTGGTGAATTCAGAATTTCAGGGCGGCAGCCTTGGCCGTCACATCAACGCCTTGCTGCCCGCTCGGGCCGATCAGTTGTACCTGAATCGTCCGAGTGGCCGGGAACGAGTTGAACATGTTCGCCAGGTCCAGGGTCTTCAATGCGTCCGGTGTGGCGCAGGTGAACTGATAATGAGCGTGGATTTCGCTGTGGTCGTGATGATGTTCGTGGCCATCTTCATCTTTGGCGTCTTCATCATGGTCATCCTCGGCATCGGGTGTGTCACCGAACAACGGGCTTTCCAGTTCCTGGTTTTCCACCACGCAACCGGCGGCTTTCGGCAGGTTGAACAGGGCCAGCGGTTGCTCAAGCAGAGCGCGGGCCGCGGCGACTTTGGCTTTGTCGGCATCACTGGTGGCGACGTGTTCGAACCCCACCAGATTCATGGCCGGGCTTTGCAGTTCCAGCGCCAGGGTCTTGCCGTCCAGCGCCGCGTTCAGGCGTCCAACGCCGTGTTCGTGGGCACCCAGGCTGCCATGCTCATGATCGTGTTCGTCGGCGGCATGGGTGACAGCCAGCGGCAACATGGCAAACGGCAGAACGAGAAGCAGACGACGCATGGCGAGTCTCCGAAAAGTAAAATGAAGAAAATGTTATGTAATCTTATAACGTAAGTGCGGAGAGTTTGACTGCCTGCTTGGCGTTGCACAAGTCCCATGGGAGCATGCAGGGAAGAAATGTGCGGGAGCAGACCTATGTTGCGAATTCGCGGAAGCATCGGCGACTGGCCGGTGGATTTGACCCTGGAGATGGACGATGCGGACTGGGCACGACTAGGGGCGCAGTTGCAGGTAGAAAAATCCCCGGTCAGCGCCCCGGTGGCGAAGCCGCTGAATCAGGATGATGCGCTGTGGCAGATCGCCCGGGATTTGCTGCGTCAGGCCGGACAGTTGAGTGGACCGGATTTGCTCGAACAATTGGAAGGCCTGACCGGCAGCGCGGCGGCGGGCAAGCGCCTGCTGGTGCGGTTGCGCCATTGTGCGGATGTGAAAGTGGAAAGCGGCGGCGATACGCCGCTCTACCGCTGGATCGGATAACTGTAGGAGCCGGCTTGCCGGCGATGAACGATGACGCGGTGGTGAGGCTATCGCTGGCAAGCCAGCTCCTACAGGTAACGATTAGTACAACGCAGCAAACAATTTACGACGGTACGTGCTCACCAGCGGGTGATCGTTGCCCAGCAACTCGAACACCTGCAGCAAGGTCTTGTGCGGTAAGCCTTCGCTGTAGCTGCGGTTGCGGATGAACAACTTCAGCAATGCATCCAGCGCAGCGTCGTACTGCTGACGGGCCAGTTGCTGGATCGCCAATTGATAAACCGCTTCATCGTCCAGCGGGTCTTTCGCCAGCCGTGCCTTCAGGTCGGCGGCGTCCGGCAAGTCCTTGGCCAAACCGAGAAACTTGATCTGCGCCTTGGCGCCGGCCAGCGCGGCCTTGTGCTCGTCGCTCTTGACTGCATCCAGCACGGTTTGCGCCTCGCCAAGTTCACCGCGCTCGGTCAGGCAGCGGGCGTACAGGATCAGCGCCTTGGCGTTGGTATTGTCTTCACCCAGGATCACTTTGAGCAGTGCTTCGGCATCGGCAAAACGGCTGTCGTCGAACAGCGCCTGGGCTTGTTCGAACGGATCGGCGGCGGCCGGCGGCGGCATCTGCACATGAGGTTCAAGCAGGGCGCGCACGGCGGATTCGGGCTGGGCACCGGCAAAACCGTCGACAGGCTGGCCGTCCTTGAACAGCACCACGGTCGGCAGGCTGCGAATGCCGAAGCGGGCGACGATGTCTTGCTCGATGTCGCAGTTGACCTTGGCCAGCAGCAATTCACCCTGATAGCTCTCGGCAATGCTCTGCAACATCGGCATCAGCACTTTGCAGGGCGCGCACCATTCGGCCCAGAAATCCACCAGCACCGGCTTGTGGAAGGAGTTCTCGATCACCGACTGGTCAAAATCGGCAGTCGTGGCGTCGAAGATGTACGGCGTTTCCTGACTCATGGGTAATCTCGTAGAAGCGTGAATGGGGCAACTATACGGCTTGGTGGGGGGCGGCCGGAAGCGGTTGGCCGTGAGAGGTGTGTTGCCTGACAGGGCGCCTTCGCGGGCAAGCCCGCTCCCACAGGGATTGAAGTCGCCATAAGATTTGTGGTTCACACCAACCATTGTGGGAGCGGGCTTGCCCGCGAAGCTTTTAACTAGCGCCGCGCGTGGTACAGACTCACATGCCGAAACTCGTGGGGCTCGGCCAGATCCGGCAGCGTCATGGCTTCAAGCATTTCGATGCGCCGGTACAACGGGTGGCGAAAATCCCGTACCCGGGAATCCGCCACCAGCGCCTCTCGGCCGCGACTGAGGAACTGGTCGAGCAGCGGCAGGTTCGCCCGGTCGTACAGCACATCCGCCACCAGAATCAGATCGAAGCGATCAGCCTCGGCGAAAAAATCCGTCGAGTAGTTGAGCTGCACGTCATTGAGCTCGGCATTCGCCCGACACGCGGCAATCGCCAGCGGGTCGAGGTCGCAGGCCAGCACTTCCAGCGCGCCGGCCCTGGCGGCGGCAATCCCCGCCACCCCGGAGCCAGCGCCGAAATCCAGGACCCGCTTGCCTTCGACCCAGTGCGGGTTTGCGGCCAGATAGCGGGCCACGGCCAGGCCGCTGGCCCAGCAGAAACTCCAGTACGGTGGCTCATGCAGGATGCGCCGGGTTTCTTCGGGGCTGAAGGCGCGGTCCATGTTGTCGCCGTCGATCAGCCACAGCTTCAAATCGGTTTCCGGCAACGGGCAGGCCACCAGTTGTGCATCACCGAGCAATTCAGCCAGGGCCTGTTGCAGGTCGAGCGGTGCACTCATGGGGCTTTGACGAATTGCAATTGGCCCAGGGCCTGGGTGGTCGGCTGGGTAATCAGTTGCGACGGCAAGTGCAGGATCAGCTGGCCGGACTGGCTGGCGCGGCCTCGCAGTTCCACGCGGGCGCCTGAGGGGAAGGACTCCGGATTGAAGCGCAGGTGAAACGGCAATACCTGGTTGTTGCCGATCAGGCTGGAACTGGCGAGCAATTGTTGCGGGCGGTCTTTTTCGTCGATTACCAGCAATGCCAGCTCGACTTCAGCACCGGCCGGCACGCCTTGCAAGGTGCCGCTCAGCTCACGCTGATAGGCAGGCAAGGGGCCGAGGGCGGCGGCCTCCCGGGCTTTCTTCTGCGCTTGCTGCGGCGCCGGGCCAGGTGTTGGCGGCTGGGGCTTGGGTGCATCGCTGCTGCAAGCCACCAGCAGGCTGAAAACACTGAGCAAAACGAGCGGACGTAACGACATTGGTGGCTCCATAAAGCTGAATTCCATGGATCAAGTGATCATCCCGTCTGTATACCGCAAACCCTATGGCTTGTCTTGCCACCGGGATGCGCTACCATGGCCCTCCCTTTTTTTGTTGCCTGCCACCATGCACTGTCCCTTCTGCGGTGCCAACGACACCAAGGTCATCGACTCGCGTCTGGTCGCCGAGGGCGAACAGGTGCGCCGCCGGCGTGAATGCCTGGCCTGCGGCGAGCGTTTCACGACGTTCGAGACGGCTGAACTGGTGTTGCCGCGCCTGATCAAAACCGACGGCAGCCGCCAGCCGTTCGACGAAGAAAAACTCCGCGCCGGCATGCAGCGCGCGCTGGAGAAGCGCCCGGTGAGCGTCGAGCGCCTCGAATCGTCGCTGGTGCACATCAAACACAAACTGCGTGCCACCGGCGAGCGCGAGGTTAAATCCCTCGTGGTCGGCGAACTGGTGATGGCCGAGCTGCAGAAGCTCGACGAAGTCGCCTACATCCGCTTTGCCTCGGTGTATCGCCGCTTCCAGGACCTCAACGAGTTCCGCGAAGAGATCGATCGCCTGGCCCGTGAACCGGTGAAAGAATGACCACGCCCGCAGAACTTGCCATCCTCGACGCCCATTTCATGGCCCGTGCCCTGGAACTGGCGCGCAAGGGGCATTACACAACGCACCCCAACCCACGTGTCGGCTGCGTGATCGTGCAGGGTGGGCAGATTGTCGGCGAAGGCTGGCACGAGCGCGCCGGTGAGCCTCACGCCGAGGTTCACGCCTTGCGCGCGGCGGGTGAGCAGGCGCGTGGCGCTACCGCTTATGTGACGCTTGAACCTTGCAGTCACCACGGCCGCACGCCGCCCTGTGCCGATGCGCTGGTGAATGCCGGTGTGGCCCGCGTGGTCGCGGCGATGCAGGACCCGAACCCGGAAGTCGCCGGTCGCGGTTTGCAACGCCTGGCTCAGGCCGGTATCGCCACCGAAAGTGGTGTGCTGGAGGGCGAAGCGCGAAAGCTCAACCAAGGCTTCCTCAAGCGCATGGAGCTCGGCTTGCCGTTCGTGCGGGTCAAGCTGGCCATGAGCCTCGACGGTCGCACGGCGATGGAAAGCGGCGAAAGCCAGTGGATTACCGGTCCGGCTGCACGCTCGGCGGTGCAACGCCTGCGCGCCCAGGCCAGCGTGGTGCTGACCGGTGCCGACACGGTGCTGGCGGATAACGCACGCTTGACCGTGCGTGCCGATGAACTCGGACTGGACGCCGAACAAACTGCACTGGCCATGAGCCGGCCGCCGTTGCGTGTGCTAGTCGATGGCCGCCTGCGCGTACCGTTGGATGCGCCGTTCTTCAAGGCCGGCCCGGCGCTGGTCGCCACCTGTGTGGCGGTGGAAGAGCAGTACGCCAACGGCCCGGAATGCCTGATCGTGCCCGGCTACGATGGCCAGGTCGACTTGCGTCAGCTGCTGGTCGAACTCGCCAACCGTGGCGTCAACGAGGTGTTGGTCGAGGCCGGTCCACGGCTGGCGGGTGCTTTCGCTCAGCTTGGGCTGGTGGACGAATTCCAGATATTCATCGCCGGCAAGTTCATGGGTTCTTCGGCGCGGCCGCTGCTGGACTGGCCACTCGCGCAAATGAAGGATGCGCCGGCACTCAAAATCACCGAAATTCGTGCAGTTGGCGATGACTGGCGAGTCATCGCCATCCCAGTGCCAGCAGCGAGCGTATAATTTCCGGCCATCGCTATAGCGCTGGCTTTGTTCTCGAGGAGAACCTCATGTTTACCGGCATCATCGAATCCATCGGCAGTATTCGTGCATTGACCCCAAAGGGCGGTGATGTGCGGGTTCACGTCGAAACCGGCAAGCTCGACCTGAGCGACGTCAAACTGGGCGACAGCATCGCAGTCAACGGCGTGTGCCTGACTGCCGTTGAATTGCCGGGCAATGGTTTTGCGGCGGACGTCAGTCGCGAAACCCTCGACTGCACCGCCATGAACGACCTGAAAAGCGGCAGCCCGGTCAATCTGGAAAAAGCCCTGACCCCGACCACTCGCCTTGGTGGGCATCTGGTCAGCGGTCACGTCGATGGCGTGGGTGAAGTGGTTGCCCGTACCGAAAACGCGCGCGCCGTGGAATTCCGCATTCGCGCGCCCAAGGACCTGGCCAAGTACATCGCTCATAAAGGTTCGATCACCGTCGACGGCACCAGCCTCACCGTGAACGCGGTCGATGGCGCCGAGTTCCTGCTGACCATCATTCCACACACCCTGAGCGAAACCATCATGGCGTCGTATCAGCCTGGTCGCCGGGTGAACCTGGAAGTGGACTTGCTGGCCCGTTACCTGGAACGCCTGCTGTTGGGTGACAAGGCCGCAGAGCCTACAAAATCCGGAAACATCACCGAAAGTTTTCTGGCCGCCAATGGCTACCTCAAATCCTGACTCAAGGGGGTGCCTTGTGGCGCTCAATAGCATCGAAGAACTGGTTGAAGACATCCGCCAAGGCAAGATGGTCATCCTCATGGATGACGAAGACCGCGAGAACGAAGGCGACCTGATCATGGCCGCCGAGTGCTGCAAGCCCGAGCACATCAACTTCATGGCCAAGCACGCCCGTGGCCTGATCTGCATGCCGATGAGCCGCGAGCGCTGCGAACTGCTCAAGCTGCCGCTGATGGCACCGCGCAACGGTTCCGGTTTCGGCACCAAGTTCACCGTTTCCATCGAAGCGGCCACCGGCGTGACCACCGGCATCTCCGCCGCCGACCGCGCGCGTACTGTACAAGCGGCTGCCGCCCGTGATGCCAAGGCTGAAGACATCGTCAGCCCGGGCCACATCTTCCCGCTGATGGCCCAGGCCGGCGGCACCCTGGCCCGTGCCGGCCACACCGAAGCGGCCTGCGACCTGGCGCGCATGGCCGGTTTCGAGCCGAGCGGCGTGATCTGCGAAGTGATGAACGACGACGGCACCATGTCCCGTCGCGCCGAGCTGGAAGCTTTTGCTGCCGAACACGACATCAAGATCGGCACCATCGCCGACCTGATTCACTACCGGATGATCCACGAACGTACCGTTCAGCGGATTGCCGAGCAGCCACTGGATAGCGAACTGGGCCAATTCAACCTGGTGACCTATCGTGATTCGGTGGAAGGCGACGTGCACATGGCACTGACCCTGGGCAACGTGTGTGCCGAAGAACCGACCCTGGTCCGGGTGCACAACATGGACCCGCTGCGCGACCTGCTGATGGTCAAGCAACCAGGCCGCTGGAGCCTGCGCGCCGCCATGTCAGCGGTTGCCGAGGCCGGCAGCGGTGTGGTGTTGTTGCTCGGTCACCCGCTCGATGGCGACGTGTTGCTGGCGCATATCCGCGAAACCGCCGATCACGCCGCGGTGAAAAAACCGACCACCTACAGCACTGTCGGTGCCGGTTCGCAGATCCTGCGCGACCTGGGCGTACGCAAAATGCGCCTGATGTCGGCACCAATGAAATTTAATGCGATATCCGGTTTCGATCTGGAAGTTGTAGAATACGTGCCCTCCGAATAATGACCGGTTGTCCCCGGCCTTGAATTCGCGGTTCAAATATCACTGAGGGACGCGTACGAGACGCGTCCCGGCTCTTTAAGAGATCTAACGAATGACCCTGAAGACCATCGAAGGTACCTTCATCGCCCCTAAAGGCCGCTACGCTCTGGTAGTGGGCCGTTTCAACAGCTTCGTCGTTGAAAGCCTGGTCAGCGGTGCCGTTGATGCCCTGGTTCGCCACGGCGTAAGCGAAAGCGACATCACCATCATCCGCGCACCTGGCGCCTTCGAAATTCCGCTGGTTGCACAGAAAGTCGCTCAAAAGGGCGAGTTCGCGGCAATCATCGCCTTGGGCGCAGTCATTCGTGGCGGCACTCCGCACTTCGAATACGTGGCTGGCGAGTGCACCAAGGGCCTGGCCCAGGTGTCCATGGAGTTCGGCGTACCGGTTGCATTCGGCGTGCTGACCGTTGACTCCATCGAGCAAGCCATCGAGCGTTCCGGCACCAAGGCCGGCAACAAAGGTGCTGAAGCTGCCCTGTCCGCTCTGGAAATGGTCAGCCTGCTGGCGCAGTTGGAGGCCAAGTGATTAGCGACGATAGCGATCGTTTCAACCCGCGCGATCCAAAGCCTGCGGATGCCGGCAAGCCATCGAAAAGCGCCAAGCGCCGCGAAGCCCGTCAGCTCGCGACTCAGGCGCTTTACCAATGGCACATGGCCAAGCAGTCGCTGAACGAGATCGAAGCGCAGTTCCGGGTCGATAACGATTTCAGCGATGTCGACGGCGCGTACTTCCGCGAAATCCTGCACGGGGTTCCGCAGTTCAAGACCGAAATCGACACCGCACTCAAGCCTTGCCTCGATCTGACCATCGAAGAGCTAGACCCGGTTGAGCTGGCGGTTCTGCGCCTGTCCACCTGGGAACTGCTCAAGCGCGTCGACGTGCCGTACCGCGTTGTGATCAACGAAGGTATCGAACTGGCCAAGGTCTTCGGTTCCACCGACGGTCACAAGTTCGTCAACGGTGTGCTCGACAAGCTGGCCCCGCGTCTGCGTGAAGCTGAAGTGAAGGCGTTCAAGCGCTGATCGGCGCTTGGAATGTCGACACGAAGCCATGGGCGAGTTTGAGCTGATCCGCAATTTCTTCGCCGCCGCGCCTTGTGCGCAGGGCGGCGAAGGCGTTGCCCTCGGGATCGGCGATGACTGCGCCTTGCTGGCTGTTCCTCCCGGGGAGCAGTTGGCGATTTCTACCGATACGCTGGTGGCCGGCGTGCATTTCGCCGATCCCTGCGATCCCTTTCTGCTCGGTCAGCGCTCGCTGGCCGTGGCCGTCAGCGACCTGGCTGCCATGGGCGCCACTCCAATCGCATTTACCCTTGCCCTGACCTTGCCGACGGTGACTGCCGATTGGCTGCAAGCCTATGCCCGTGGTTTGAACCAGATGGCGCAAAGCTGCGGCGTGGCGCTGGTGGGCGGTGACACGACCCGTGGGCCGCTCAGCCTGACCATGACCGTGTTCGGTCGCGTGCCGAGTGGCCTGGCGATGACCCGCAGCGGTGCGCAGCCGGGCGATCTGCTGTGTGTCGGTGGCGACCTGGGCAATGCCGCCGGTGCCTTGCCATTGGTGCTCGGCCAGCGCACGGCCGAGGCGAGCGTTGCCGAGCCGTTGCTGGCCCACTACTGGTCGCCGCAACCGCAGCTTGGCCTGGGGCAGGCGCTGCGGGGCAAGGCCACTTCGGCGATGGACATCTCCGACGGTCTGCTCGCTGATTGCGGGCATATCGCGCTGGCCTCGAAGGTCGGTATCGAAGTCGAGCGGGAGCGTTTACCGCTGTCGCAGAGCCTGGTCGACTTTCTCGGCCGATCGGATGCCCAGGTGGCGGCCCTGAGCGGCGGCGACGATTACGTTCTGGCGTTCACCCTACCGTCCGTCGAGTTGCCGCTATTGCTGGCCGACGGCTGGCCGATCCATGTGATTGGACGGGTGGTGACGGGGCAGGGCGTGACGCTGCTGGACGCCGATGGCCAAGACATCACCCCGCAAACCCGGGGTTATCAACATTTTCGGGAGTCACCGTGACAGATCATCCCAAACAGGTCCCGGCGGAATTCGTACCGCCGTCGGTCTGGCGTAATCCATGGCATTTCCTGGCGTTCGGCTTCGGCTCGGGCACCTTGCCGAAGGCGCCCGGCACTTGGGGATCGTTGGTTGCGCTGCCCTTTATTCCGTTGTGGCAGATGTTGCCCGACTGGGGTTACTGGCTGATGCTTGGCATCACCATGCTGTTCGGCTTCTGGCTGTGCGGCAAAGTGGCCGACGATTTGCGGGTACACGACCATGAAGGCATCGTCTGGGACGAAATGGTCGGGATGTGGATCACCCTGTGGCTGGTGCCGGAAGGTTGGCAGTGGTTGCTGGCAGGCTTCTTGATGTTCCGCTTCTTCGATATCCTCAAGCCATGGCCGATTCGCTGGATCGACCGACACGTGCATGGCGGTGTGGGTATCATGCTCGATGATGTGCTGGCCGGGGTGTTCGCCTGGTTGGCGATGCAGGGATTGGTGTGGTTTTTCGCCTGATCAAGGGTTGCCAGGCGTTAATCGGGGGAGCAGGGATGGTTCTACGTGGATTGATGGTGGTGGTATTCGCGATGTTTTGCTCTTTCGCCCAAGCGGGAGGAGGGGGTGCTACGCCGCCGTCGGTGATTCATCTGGCCAGCGAGGATTGGGAAGACTATACCGCCGCTGACGGTCATGGCCTGGGCTGGGACGTGCTGCGACACGTGTTCGAGCCGGCAGGTGTCAAAGTGGACATCCGCACCGAACCCTACGTGCGTTCGCTGGGCCTGGCCGAACGGGGTGAAGTCGATGCTTGCGTCGGCTCCTATCGCGACGAGTCCGAGGCTGTGCTCTATCCCCACTGGAGCTTCGACACCGATCACATCTATGCCCTGGGTCTGGCGAGCAGTCCGGTGCCAACCCCGGAAACCCTGGGCAATTATCGACTGGCCTGGGTCCGTGGCTACGATTACCAGGATTATTTGCCCAACGTGCAGCACTTTGCTGAAGTGCAGCGACGCGACGGCATCGTGTCGATGCTGACCCACAACCGTGCCGACTATTACATCGACGCGCAGACCGAAGTTGACTACGTGCGCAATCGTGCCAAAGACCCCTCCCAGTTGCGCAGTACCCATATCGCCGAGTTGCCGCTGTACCTGTGCTTTGCCAAGACCGCAAAGGCGCGTAGCCTGATGGCGCTGTTCGATCAGCGCATGGAGCAATTGGTCAAAAGCGGTGAGCTGAAACCGATCTTCGAGCGCTGGAAACAGCCGTATCCGTTTGAATCGAACTGACACCGATTTGCGGCTGGCAGCGTCCCCTGTGGGATGGGTGCGGCTGTTATCAAACTTTTTGATAGTTATCGCCGATAATTCAGCCTAAGCGTCGCTCGGAACCTGCTGTTACAATGCCGGCTCTGCGAATCTTCAGAACTTTTAGATCAGGAGCACACCGGTGCCTGTCGTTTTTGTCGCCGCTTCCAAGCTGCCAACGCCTTTTGCGCAATTCACCATGCATGGCTTTCTCGATGAAGGCACTGGCCGCGAGCACGTTGTGCTGAGCCTGGGTGAGTTCGACGACGGTGCCCCGGTACTCGGCCGGTTGCACTCCGAATGCCTGACTGGCGATGCCCTGTTCAGCCAGCGTTGCGACTGCGGCTCGCAACTGGAGGCCGCTTTGCAGGCCATCGCCCGTGAAGGTCGTGGCGTATTGTTGTACTTGCGCCAGGAAGGCCGTGGCATTGGCCTGCTGAACAAGATCCGCGCCTATGAGCTGCAGGACGGTGGCGCCGATACCGTCGAAGCCAACGAGCGTCTGGGCTTTGCCGCCGACCAGCGTGACTACGCCATGTGCCTGCCGATGCTGGAGCACCTGGGCGTGAAGTCATTGCGGCTGATGACCAACAACCCGCGCAAGGTCAAAGCCTTGACTGACATGGGGATCGCGGTCGCCGAGCGCGTGCCGTTGCACACGGGCCACAACCCGCATAACCGACTCTACCTGGCGACCAAGGCCAGCAAGCTCGACCACATGATGGGCAATGAACATCAGGGCGAGGTAGACCGGGCGTGACCCGCGGTCAGGTTCGGCGGCGACTGTCCGTCAACTGGTGGCAATACCTGGCACTGGCCCTTTTGCCGCTGTTCGTGATCAACGCGGTGTTCGGCCAGAGCGAAGCCATTCTGCCGGTGCTGGCGATGCCTTTGTTCATCGCCGGTGTCGCTTCGATGTTTGTCAGCCTGAAGTTTTTCGGCGCCTACAAACACGCGCTGATCGCCACCCAGAAAGCCCTCGATACCCCTGAAGAACCTGGCGCGTGGATCAGTCTGGCGGCGAAGCGCCGTACAGCGTTCCTTGTCGCCGGCCTGCCGGCGTGGATCGGTGCCCTGGCGGTGTTCGTCGGGCTCGAAGCGGTGCCGCTGATGTTGCTGGCGCTGTCGACCGCTGTGCTGTTCTACCTCTACCGTATTCCGCGTCAGCTCGGTTGATGCGCGCGCTCTGGCTGGCGGTGTTGCTGCTGGCCGCCAGCCGCTCGGCCATCGCGGTCGAGCGGGTCGTCAGCCTTGCACCCTCGCTCTCTGAAATCGTCGTTGAACTGGGTTCTGCCGACCTCCTGGTCGGTGTGCTGGACGCCGGTGAGCGACCTGCCGAACTCAAGAACCTGCCCTCCGTTGGCCGCTATGGCCAGTTGGACATGGAGCGGCTGCTCAGCCTGCAGCCCGATCTGTTGCTGCTATGGCCCGGTAGCGTCGGCCCGGCTCAACGCGACCAGCTCAAGCGCCTGAACATTCCCACCTACGTCGCCGAACCCCACAGCCTGGAGCAGCTCGCCGCGCAGATCGAGGCCATTGCCGCTCAGCTCGGTCGGCCTGACCGCGGCGTTTCATTGGCCAGCGACTTGCGCCAGCGGTTGGATGCACTGCGTCAACGTTATCGACGGGATCAGCCGTTGCGGGTGTTCTATCAGATATGGGATCGGCCGTTGTACACCGTCGGCGGCGAGCAGATCATCAGTGATGCGCTGGAGGTCTGCGGAGCCCAAAACGTGTTTGCCGACCTGAAACTGCCGGCACCACAGGTCAGCGTGGAGGCCGTGTTGCAGCGTAATCCCGAGGTGATTCTGGTCAGCGATCAGGCGCAGCTCGACGCGTGGAAAGCCTGGCCGCAGGTGGCGGCGGTAGCGCAGGGGCAATTGCGCCTGGTGACGGACAAGGGCCTGGAGCGACCGAGTGGGCAGATGGTCGAGGCGACTGCAAAGCTGTGCCAATTGATCGCACCTGGACTCTGAGACCGAGGTGATCTCTTCGCGAGCGGGCTCGCTCCCACAATGGATCTATGTTGTTTGCGAAATGTAGGTCGCCGCGATCAACTGTGGGAGCGAGCCTGCTCGCGAAGAGGCCGGTCCAGACAGAACAGATTCCGGATCAGATTCCAGGCGTCCACGTCACCCCGAACATCCACGCCCGACCTTCCTCGCGATACCCGTACTGGCTGCCTTGGTAGCTGTACAACGCCCGGCTGTAACCCTTGTCCAGCAGGTTGTCGACCTTCAGCTCCAGCCTGACTTCACGATTGAGCTCCCAACTGCTGCGCAGCCCCAGCAAGGCATAGCCGCCGAGGGGCTGTTGATTGTTCAGGTCGTCATAGCTGCTGCTGACCGCTTGCCAACTGGCGCCGAGACCCAGGCGATCGAACTGTCGGTCCAGATCCCAGCTCAAAGTGCGGCGCGCGCGACGGGCCAGGGTGTGGCCCGTGTCGCGGTCGCGCGGGTCGATGATCGCCACGCCGAGATTGCTTTGCCAGTCGAACAGTTCCTGCTTCAGCGTTGCTTCGAAGCCGTTGATCCGTGCCGAGGCGACGTTTTCGGGGCGCGAGTTGCTGCCGAAGATGATCGCGTCTTCAAGGTCGGTGCGATACAGCGACGTTTCCAAACGACTGCTCTCGGTCAATTGGCTGCGCCATTGCAGCTCATAGCTTTTCGAGGTTTCAGGCTTGAGGTCCGGGTTGCTGAAGTCGGGGTAGTACAGATCGTTGAACGTCGGTGCGCGGAAGCCTTCGCTGTAGGTGAACAGCACTTCGTTGTCCGGGTTCAGCGGCAGGGTGAAGGTGCCGCTCCAGGTGTTCTGGCTGCCAAATTGCTGGTTGTCGTCGTGACGCAGACCCAGCTCCGTGGAGAAACTGTCGGCCCGATAGCGATGCTGGATGTACGCCGCACGGTTCCAGCGACTGTCTTCATCGAACGCGGTGCTGCTGTTGATCCGGTCTTCATACCAGTCACCTCCGAGCAGCAGACTGTTGCGCTCGTCGAGCGCCAGGTCGTTCTGCCAGTTCACCGAATCCCGGTAGGTGTTGAACACGCTGCGTTCGTCACTGAGTTTGTCGAGGGTCTTCTCGCGGTTTTCGCTGTGGCCGAACTCGATGCGGGTTTGCCACAGGTCATTGATGCGCGCGTCGATGTAACTGCTGACACTGCTCACATCGAATTCGTTGTCGGGCTGCTGTTGGACCGACTCGAACGTATTCATGTCGAAGCGCCCGAACGGGTTGTCGAACTCGCTTTTGCCGCGATTATCCAGCGCGTTGGCGCCGATCTCGATGTCATCGCTGAGTGCGTGGCTAACGCTCAGGCTGAACGACTTGTTTCGGTACTCATCATGGTCGCCATCGCTAGGGTAAGACTCGTGGGTGCGATTGATCCCGGCGCTTTCGTCGAGGCTGGCGCCGAGGTTGAAGCGGGTGCGCTCATCGCCACCGGCCAGGCCAAGGCTGCGCTCCCAGGTCTGGTTGCTGCCAAGCGCCGTGTGCAGGCGCGGTTGCAGGCCCTGTTCGCCACCACGGCGGGTGAAGATCTGGATCACCCCGCCAATCGCATCGCTGCCATAAATCACCGAACGGGAGCCGCGCAGCACCTCCACGCGCTCGACCTGTTCGATGTTGAGGTGCTGCAGGTTGCTGTCGCCGGAGGTCGAACTGCCGATGCGCTGGCCGTCCACCAGCACCAGGCTCTGGGCTGATTGCGTGCCGCGAATGTAAACCCCCGGCACACTGCCGCGCCCGCCGGCCTGCGAGACTTGCACGCCCGGTACACGGCGCAGCAGGTCGGTGATGCTATCGGGTTGCAGGCGATCGATGTCGTCGCGGGTGAACACGGTGTTGGCGGCGCTGCTGTCGTTGCGCGCTTCGACCTGGCGGTTGGCGCTGATCAGCACGTCGGGCAGCTTCAGCGCCTGATCGCGTTCGAAGGTGTCGGCCAGCAGTTGACCAGCCGGCAGCAGGGTCAGCGTCAGGGCGAGGGGGGAGAGTTTCATGGGTAGTCCGTTGGTGTTTCGTGGCGCACACAAATCAAATGTGGGAGCGAGCCTGCTCGCGATGACGGTGTATCAGTCAACATTTGAGTCGACTGACAGTCCGCTATCGCGAGCAGGCTCGCTCCCACAGGGTGTTGCATGTATCCAGGGATTTAGATGTTCAGCAGTTGCAGGCGCTCGCGGATCGAAGCCTCGATCCCGGCTTCATCCAGCCCACACTCGGCCAGCATTTGCGCAGGCTTGGCGTGTTCGACGTAGATGTCCGGCAAGCCCAGGTGCAGTATCGACTTGAGGATGTTTTCCCGGGCGAGGAATTCGCTGACCGCGCCACCGGCGCCGCCCATGATCGCGTTTTCTTCGACAGTGACCAGCAGCTCGTGACTGCCGGCGATTTCGCGCACCAGCGCTTCATCCAGCGGTTTGACGAAACGCATGTCGACCACGGTCGCATCCAGCGTCTCGGCGACTTTCAGGGCTTCGGCCAGTTGCACGCCGAACACCAGCAGGGCGACTTTGCTGCCCTGGCGGCGGACGACGCCTTTGCCGATCTCGATCGGCTCGAGGTCTTTCTCGATGGTCGCGTTCGGGCCATTACCGCGTGGATAACGCACAGCCGCCGGGCCTTCGTACAGGTGACCGGTGGTGAGCATCTTGCGCAGCTCGTTTTCATCGCTCGGGGTCATCACCAGCATGCCGGGGATGCAGCGCAGGAACGACAAATCGAAGCTGCCGGCGTGGGTTGGACCGTCTTCGCCCACCAGACCCGCGCGGTCGATGGCGAACAGCACGTCGAGGTTCTGCACCGCCACATCGTGGACAAGCTGGTCGTAACCGCGTTGCAGGAAAGTCGAATAGATGGCGACCACGGGCTTGGCGCCTTCGCAGGCCATGCCGGCCGCGAGGGTGACGGCGTGCTGCTCGGCAATGGCCACGTCGAAGTAGCGCAGCGGGAAACGTTCGCTGAACGCGACCAGGTCCGAGCCTTCCTTCATCGCCGGAGTAATCCCGACCAGACGTGGATCGGCCGCCGCCATGTCGCACAGCCATTCACCGAACACACCGGAATATTTCGGCCCGCTGGCCTTTTTCGGCGCGGCGGCCGGGGCGTCCAGAGGCTCGAGTTTGGTGATGGCGTGGTAACCGATCGGGTCGACTTCCGCCGGGGCGAAGCCTTTGCCTTTCTTGGTGACGACGTGCAGAAACTGCGGGCCTTTCAGGTCGCGCATGTTACGCAGGGTGGCGATCAGGGTCGGCAGGTCGTGGCCATCGATCGGGCCGATGTAGTTCCAGCCCAGCTCTTCGAACAGCGTGCCGGGAACCAGCATGCCCTTGGCATATTCTTCGGTACGGCGAGCGATTTCCCAGGCGCCGGGCAGGCGCGACAGCACTTTCTTGCTGCCTTCGCGCATGCTCGCGTAGGTGCGGCTGGAAAGGATCTTCGCCAGATAGTTCGACAAGCCACCGACGTTGCGCGAGATCGACATATCGTTGTCGTTGAGGATCACCAGCATGTTGGCGTCCACTTCCGGCGCGTGGTTCAGCGCTTCGAACGCCATGCCCGCGGTCAACGCGCCGTCGCCGATCACCGCGATGGCCTTGCGCTCGCTGTTCTGCAGGCGGGCGGCAATCGCCATGCCCAGCGCGGCACTGATCGAGGTGCTGGAGTGGCCGACACCAAAAGTGTCGTACTCGCTCTCGGAGCGGCGCGGGAAGGCAGCGACGCCGTCCTTCTGGCGCAGGGTGCCCATGCGCTCGCGACGACCGGTGAGGATCTTGTGTGGATAAGCCTGATGACCCACGTCCCACACCAGCCGGTCGTCCGGGGTGTCGAAGACGTAATGCAGCGCGATGGTCAGCTCGATCACGCCCAGGCCGGCACCGAAATGCCCACCGGTCTGGCCGACCGTGTAGAGCAATTCCAGGCGCAACTCATCGGCCAGGGTTTCCAGCTCGGCTTCGCCTAACCGGCGCAGGCCGTCCGGCGTGTTCGCGCGGTCGAGCAGGGGCGTGGTCGGGCGCTTGCGGGGAATCTCATGAAACGTCGTGGGCATCAGGCGAATCGTTATAGGTATAAAAGATGCGGCAGTTTACCTGATGCATCGTCCCCTGCCCACGCGTTGGTCTTTTTTGGCGGATTCGCCGTCAACTGCGGCGATCGACGATATACCGGGCCAGATCACGCAACGGCTCGGCCGCCGCGTCAAACGGTCGCAGGGCGTGTAGGGCCTGGTCGCGCAGCTCAAGGGCATAGGCCTTGGCCGCATCGAGGCCGAGCAGGGCCGGGTAGGTCGGTTTGTCCCGGGCAATGTCGGCGCCTTGGCGTTTGCCGAGGGTGGCGGTATCGCTTTCGACGTCGAGAATGTCGTCCTGGACCTGGAATGCCAGGCCGATGGCCTGTGCATAAGTCTGCAGGGACTTGAGTTCGTCTTTCTCGGCACGGCCGCTGGCCAGGGCACCGAGTTTGACGCTGACTTCGATCAGCGCACCGGTCTTGTGCCGGTGCATGTATTCCAGGGCTTTCTGGTCGAGCTTCAGGCCGACCGAACCGAGGTCGATGGCCTGACCGCCGACCATGCCCGCCGGGCCTGCCGCCAGTGCCAGGGCGCTGACCATCTGCAGGCGGATTTCGGCATCCGACGCGCTCAGACGCGGGTCTAGCAGGGCGCTGAAGGCCAGGCTCTGCAAGCCGTCGCCGGCGAGGATCGCGCAGGCTTCATCGAATTTCTTGTGGGTGGTGGGCTGACCGCGACGCAGATCGTCATCGTCCATCGCCGGTAAATCGTCATGCACCAGTGAATAGGCGTGGATCAGCTCCACCGCACAGGCGGCACCGTTGGCTTGCTCAGGCTTGCCGCCCAACGCTTCACAGGCGGCGTAGGCCAGCAGTGGACGCACGCGTTTGCCGCCATTCATCACGCTGTAGCGCATGGCTTCGTAAAGCCGTGCCAACTCGGGGCCTGGTGCCGTGAACAGGGTTTCCAGAGCCGCATTGACGCGAGCCTGGCTGGTGGCCGAGTACGCTGCAATCATTCTGGCTGATCCGCGTCGAAGGGTTCCTCGGCCAACTCGCCATCACGCTCGAGCAGTACCTGAACCTTTTGCTCGGCCTGGGCCAGTGCCGCCTGGCAATCGCGGGTCAGACCGATGCCTTGCTCGAAAGCGGCCAGCGAGTCCTCCAGCGACAATTCGCCATTCTCCAGACGCTCCACCAGCGTTTGCAGGTCGGCGAGGGACTGTTCGAAATCCAGTGCAGCTTTTTTGCGGGCCATGGCGGCGATTTCCGGTTGACGTTAAACCGGCGCGACACTAGCAGATAGGGGGTTTATGGGCAAACTCACAGACGACGCACACCCCCGTAGGAGCTGCCGGGTTATCGTGATTCCCGCCGCAATTTCGCAGCCATCCGATTGTTAAAAAACACCCGAATGGCTAACCTTCGAGCCCTATACGACCTGGCAGTCACGGGTCTTTCAGACGAAACGCAGTATTCCCATCTGTAACGCGCCCAGGATCAGGCGCAAGGTTTCGTCAGGCATGGCAGGAGGCGTCGCATGCGCTCATTTCTTTTGCTGCTGATCGGGCTGGTTTTCGCGCCCGGGATTCTGGCCGCGCCGGATGCCGAGTTGTCGGAGCCGGTGGGCGGCTGGCGCTATAACGGTTTGCTGGATCGCACGGAAAACCCGCAAGTCGCCTATCCCACGCCGCCCATCGACCGGGGCGTGCAGCGCAATCGCACGATGATCGAAGGCCAACTCAAGGCCCTCGGCACTCAGCGTGGGCCGCACACGCTGGCGGTCAACGGCAATCCCTTGAATCTGTACACCGACGACCAGGGCCGTTTCGCCCGGCCCTATGCGTTTGGTGCCGGCTCCAACAGCGTCGAAGTGCGTAGCGTTGAAGGCCAGTCGCTCAAGCGCGTTCAATTCTATGAAGCCAACAATCTGCGCACCCCGGCGCGGATTCGTGTGGTGCTGGGCTGGGACGACCCGAAGGCCGAACTCGATTTGCACATCATTACCCCCGACGGCCAGCACGCTTTCTGGGCGCACTCGGCGCTGACCAATGGCGGCGGCCTCGACCCGGACGGCGTCGATGGGCCCGGCCCGGAAATGTTCACCATGACCGCGCCGCTGCATGGAACCTATCTGGTTTACGTGAACTATTGGGGCAACTTCGGCAGCGGCGGCTATAACTTCGATGAGGCCGGCAACCAGAACGAGGTGATCACCTCGCAGATCAACCTGGTACTCAACGAAAACACCGTCGATGAAAAACGCGAGACCTTTATCGTGCCCCTGCGCGCAATCGGCGACCTGCTGCTGGTCAAGACTTTCAACTATTAAGCATCCCGCTCCACGGATGAACATCGGGTTTTGTGAACATGAGTGATAGCACTGTTACTCCGGCCGCTGGTGCACCCGCGGCCAAACCTTCCCTGCATTGGCCGACGCTGCTGATCGGCATATGCCTGGTCGCTGGCGTAGCCGGTGGGTTGGGGTGGCTCATGCACAAGCCCAAGGCGCCGGCGCCTGCGTTGGCCAGTGACAAACTGGGTATGGGCCGCCCGGATGGTTTGCTGGAAACCCACTCCTTGAGCCAATTGCCCAAAGACCTGCTTGCAGTGCCCTTCCTCAAGGAAACCCTGACCGAAGATTTCGTCTTCTACTACGAAACACACGCCGATCGCCTCGGCTTGATCGGCAGTCTGCGGCGGATCATCTACGAACATGACCTGAAGTTGCAGGACACCCTGATCGAGCAACTGTTTGATCAGCCTGCCGACGTAGCGTTGTGGCGCGGAACGGACGGGCGGCTCAAGGATTTCCTGCTGGTGATGGATCGCGGCGGTCTGGCCAAGGTGCTGGAACCGCTGGCCAAAGTCGCGCTGGACGACTCGCAGCTGAGCAAGGTTGCTGACGTGAAGGTCGGCAGCGAAGACGTGCCGCTCTATCAACTCAATTACAACGCCAGCAAGGCGCTGTTGTTCGCGTCCCATGGCGACAAACTTGTGGTGCTGTCCAATCCGGCGAAACTCTACGATCCGCAAAGCGGTGCAGCGGAGGAATCGGGCAGCGTATCGACCACGGCTATTGCCGCGCTGCTCAATGGCGAAAAGCTGTTTCCCGAAGCTTTCGGCCTGCCACCTCGTGCGCCGCAGGTGAAACAACGCCTGTCGGTGAATGCCAGCGTGCTGGCCATGGGTTACCAGCGTTTTATCCCGAACTTCGCCGGTCTGCGTTTCGACATGGACGACAAGGGCTGGCACAGCTTCCTGGCCATGGACGAACTGGAGAACCAGCCGGATTTCGATTTCAAACCGATCTGGCAAGCCATGCCTATGGGGGCCAGCGCTTGCGTGGCGTTGCCGCTGGCTGCCGAACAACAGAAGCCGCTGCTGGTGAAGCTCGGTGCCGAGGAGAAGGTGGCCCAGGCACTGACCGAACACATGGCTGGCGCGGCGGGGCTGTGCTGGTATGCCGATTCGCGGTTGTACACGCCCTTGCTGGTGGCCAGCCTCAACGATGACGACGGCGGCAAGCTCGATGGGGATCTGGGCAGCCTGTTCGGCTCGATGGTCGGTGCGCACGAGAGCAATGTCGAAGTCGGTGCCTTCCCGGTGGTGGAAAAACAGCAAGGCCAGAGCCATCAGTGGCAACGTCAGGTCAGCTCCAGTTTCGGTCCTTATTCGGCCAAGGAAGCTCAAGATCCCGATGCCATCACCGGCAAGGCGTTCATGAAAGTCAGCCTGGCGCGCCATGGTTCGACGCTGCTGTTTTCCCTCGACGACAAGCTGGTGGACAAGGCCCTTGGCACCCTCGACAAACGCTTCCCGCCGATGGCCGACGTGGTGCCCACGGACCTGTTGATGCCAGTCTATTTCGGCCCCGATTCGATGGCGCAACTGATACAGCAGGAAACCCTCGACAGTCTGCCCCAGGACATGGAGCCGGTGTTCTACAACGCCGCGCAAACCTTCCTGATTCCGAAACTGCGCACGCTCGGTGGCTACGGCAAATACGCCCTGACCTTGCCCGAAGGCAGCGAGCCAGACGGCCATTGGCAGTGGCTGCCGCTGGAGTGGAAAGCGCTGTGACGGCATTGATCCGCAGTCTCGGCCTGCTGGCGTTGTTGCTGAGCGCAGGTGCCCGCGCTGTCGAGGCACCATCGCTCGACCCGCAGCAATCCCAAGTGTTTCGTGCCTGGTTCGTGCGCATCGCCCAGGAGCAACTGAGCCAGGGTCCGAGCCCCCGTTGGTATCAACAAGACTGCGCCGGACTGGTGCGCTTTGCCGCCAATGAAGCGCTGAAAGTCCATGACGACAAATGGCTGCGCAGCAATGGCCTGTCCAATCGTTACCTGCCGCCGGAGCTGCAATTGAGCGACGCCCAGCGCGGTCTCGCCCAGCAGTGGCAGCAGGGCGGCGGCAAGGTCGGGCCGTACGTCAACGCGATCAAATTGATCCAGTTCAACAGCCATCTGGTCAGCCGCGATGTGTCACAGGCACGCCCCGGCGACCTGATGTTTTTCGATCAGGGCGACGACCAACACCTGATGATCTGGATGGGCCGCTACATCGCCTATCACACCGGCACCACCACACCCACCGACAACGGCATGCGTTCGGCAAGCCTGCAGCAACTCATGACATGGAAGGACACCCGATGGATACCCGACGCAGCCAACCCCAACTTCATCGGCGTCTATCGACTGAATTTTCTATCCCAATGACCGGTGCCCGCATGCTGCGTTTTCTGTCTCTGATGTTGGTGTGGGTGCTGCCACTTTCGGTGGTTAACGCCGATGACTCAGTCCCGGCCAGCGGCTATGCGCCGGTGGCTGGCGAGAGTTTTTTCCTGCTGGCCGACAGCAGTTTCGCCAGCGATGAACCGGCGATGGTGCGCCTCGAAGCGCCGGGCCGCGACTATCGCCGGTTTCGCATGGAGCCTTATGGTGGCGCGGACATTCGGGTGTATCGCATCGACAAGCCGCTGGACTTCCTCAAACGCCAGAAGAACCTGCATCGGGTGGTCAGCGATGGCCAGTTCAAGGGTGAAGGTCTGTCCAACACCCTCGCGTACCTGTGGGACAACTGGTATCGCAAATCCCGCCGGGTGATGCAGCGGGCGTTTTCCTACGAGTCGCGTAAACAAGTCACCGAGGAAGTGCCGGAACTGAAGATGGGCAATGCGATGGCCGCGCCAACGCCCTACGATGCGCAGCCGCAATTCGCGTTGATACCGGGTTTGCCGGTGGTCAGCCAGTTCCGTTATCCGTTGTGGCAGGCCAAGCCGATCCAGCCACCGGCGGGGGTGAACCTGGCCGGGTCTTCCAGCGAGTTTGTCAGTGTCGCGCCGGGCAATGTGTACATCCCGCTGGGCAATCTCAAACCGGGTCTTTATCTGGTGGAAGCGCTGATCGGCAAGTACCGCGCAACCACCATGGTGTTCGTCTCCAACACCGTGGCGGTGAGCAAGATTGCCGGCGACGAATTGCTGGTGTGGGCTGCGCGCAAACACGAAGGCAGCTCGGTGCCGAAGGTCAATGTGCTGTGGACCGACGGCCTGGGTGTGATGAGCAGCGGCGCCACCGATAGCGACGGCTTGCTGCGCCTGAAACACGTCAGCCCCGAGCGTTCCTTTGTGATCGGTGAAGACGAAGAGGGCGGGGTGTTCGTCTCCGAGAACTTCTACTACGACAGCGAAATCTACGACACCAAACTCTATGCCTTCACCGACCGGCCGCTGTATCGGCCGGGGGATTGGGTGTCGCTGAAAATCGTCGGACGTGAATTCAAGAACGCGCGGGACTCGGTGCAGCCAAGCGCTGCCGACGTCAATGTGAGCGTGCTCGATGCCACCGGCACGGCGCTGCAATCCCTCGATCTGAAGCTCGATTCCAGGGCCGGCACCCAGGGCCGCTTCCAGTTGCCAGACAATGCCGTGGCCGGTGGTTATGAACTGCGTTTCACCTACAAGGACCAGACCTACAGCAGCGCCTTTCGCGTCGCGGAATACATCAAGCCGCACTTCGAGATTTCGCTCAATCTGGCCAAGCAGGATTACCGCACCGGCGAGCCGGTCAAGGGCAGCCTGGTGCTGCTGTACCCGGACGGTAAACCAGTGGCCAATGCGAAATTGAGCCTGAGCCTGCGCGCCCAACAGTTGTCGATGGTCGACAACGAACTGCAATACCTCGGGCAATTTCCGGTGGAGCTGAGCAGTACCGAACTGACCACCGACGCCAAGGGCAACGCAACGCTCGACCTGCCCGCCGCCGACAAGCCAAGTCGCTACATGTTGACCGTGTTCGCCAGCGACGGCGCGGCGTATCGGGTCAAGACCACCAAGGAAATCCTCATCGACCGTGGCGCGGCGAACTTCCGCTTGAGCGCGCCCCGACGCTTCAGCGCGGTGGGCGACAAGGTTGCGTTCAGCTACACCCGCGAAGGCGAGCAGGCCCAGGCCGTTACACCGGGCAGCTACGGCTGGGTACGTCTGGAAGACCAGAGCACCGGCGAAGGCAAACTCGCGGCAACCGACAAAGGTTTCACCCTGGGCTTTGACCGACCGGGCACCTACAACCTGACGCTCAAGGATGACCACGGTCGCGTGGTCGGCGCCACCGGGCATTCGGTTACCGGTGAGGGTGTCAAGGCCGTCCCCGGCACCGTGGAAATCGTCCTCGACAAGCCCGAGTACGTCACCGGCGATGAAGCGCTGGCGCTGATCACTTTCCCGGAGCCGGTCAACGATGCCTTGCTGTCGCTGGAGCGGGACAAGGTCGAGGCGACCGCGCTGCTGTCCAGAGGCGGTGACTGGCTGAAAACGGAAAAACTCAGCGATACCCAATACCGCGCGCGCATCCCGGTGAAGGACGGCTTCGCGCCGAACCTGACCTTCTCGGTGCTGTACACCAAGGGCGGCCAGTACAGTTTCCAGAACGCCGGCATCAAGGTGGTAACGCCACAAATCGACGTGGTCATCGCCACCGATAAAGACACCTACCAGCCGGGCGAAACCGTCTCGGTGGACCTGACGACTCAATTTGCCGGTAAGCCGATCCCGGCGCACCTGACAGTCAGCGTGGTCGATGAAATGGTCTACGCCCTGCAACCGGAAGTGGCGCCGAGCATCGACCAGTTCTTCTATCACCCGCGGCGCAACAACGTGCGCACCAGTGCCAGTTTGTCGTTCATCAGTTATGACGTTGCCTTGCCGGGCAGCCCCGGTGCACCGGGCAAAGCCAATCGCAGTGAGCGCGGCGTGAAGGTGTTGGAGCGGCCGCGTCGCGAGGACGTCGACACGGCGACGTGGCAACCAGAATTGCTGACCGACGCCAACGGCAAAACCCGTTTCACCTTCAAGATGCCCGACTCCCTGACCCGCTGGCGCATCACCGCCAGGGCCATCGCCGATGATGGGCAGGTCGGACAGAAGAAGCAATTCGTACGCTCGGAAAAACCGCTGTACCTGAAGTGGAGCGGGCCGAGCCGATTCCGTAGCGGCGACAAGCCGGACCTCGGTGTGTTCGCCTTCAGTCAGGCCGAGAAACCGGTCAAGGCCGAACTGGTGACCCGTTACGCCGGCAACGAACAGCGCGTGCCTGTGACCCTGAACAGCGGCATCAACTACATCCAGTTGCCGGCGTTTGAACTGGCCAATGGCGAGTGGAGCGCCGAGCTGGTGCAGGACGGCAAAACCGCTGACGCGTTGACGGTGAACCTGAGCGCGACCGGTGAAGGCTGGCGGGTGACGCAATCGCAGAGTCTCGATGTGAGCAGCGGCGATACACCGCTGACGCTGCCGGCAGACGCAACCGATATTCGCCTGCGCCTGGATGACAGTCCGCAAGCGTTGTTCCGTTCGGCCCTCGACGACCTGTTGAGCTACCCCTACGGTGGCGTCGAGCAGACCGCCAGTCGCCTGCTGCCGTTGAGCATCGCCTACCCGACGCTGGCGGCGAATCCGCATATCCGTGATCGCTTGCGCCTGATCATGCAAAACAGTCGCCTGCGCCTGGTACAAATGGCCGGTCCTTCGGCGAGCTTCACCTGGTGGGGCATGGACGGCGAGCCGGACGCGTTCCTCACCGCCTACGCCTATTACGCCGACTGGCACGCCAGCCGGGTGCTGGACCTGAGCCTGCCGCCGGAGCATTGGCAGCGGGTGCTGGAGGTCTACGCCAAACAGGCGAACAACACGCCGTTGTTGCAGCGGGCGCTGATCCTGTCGTTCGCCAAACAAATGCAGTTACCGGTTAACACCTTGCTCAGTGGCCTGATGGATGATCTGGCGAAAGCGGGCGAGGGCACGGCCGCCAACCTGATGGAGGATGGTGAAGACAGTCTCGTCATGAGCGATCCTGACTCAGCTTTGGGGCTGGCTGCCGCGCGAGTGCTGACGGCCTCGTTGGCCAGGCAGGCGAAGGTTGTTCTGCCGGGGGCGTTCAGCCGGCAACTGGCCGACGCGCAGCAACGTCTGGCGGTCAGTTCCCAGCCGTTCGCCGAAGCGCTGAACCTGTCGCTGCAACCCTTCGATCAGGCTCGCGCTCAGGCGTTGTTGCAACGCCTATTGCCGCAGCAATCGACTCTGGAACGGGCATTGGCGCTCACCTGGCTGCAACGCAGCATCGAGCAGGCATCGCCCACCATTGCATTGGCCCCGGGTGAAGGCTGGAAGAAACAGTACGGGGTTTCTGGTGAGATGTATTGGACGTGGCAGGGGCCTGCGCCAGTGCCGGCGGTATTGACGTTGACCGGGGTGCAGGAGCGTCCGCTGCGCGCTGCATTGAGCTATCGCAGCCAGCAGCCGGCGGTCGATCCTATGGCCGTGACCATCACCCGTCGCCTGTCGCGGCTGGTGCCGGGGGATGAGGCTTTCACTTTCAAACTCGAGGCAGTCGGCAACGCGCCGCTTTCCAGCGACAGCCTCTATCTCGACGAAGTGATCGTCACCAGCAAAGCCGCCAAACCGCTGCGCTACGGCCTGCTGGAAGTGCCGCTGCCACCGGGCGCCGATGTCGAGCGCACGACCTGGGGCATCAAGCTCATGGGCAAGGCCGGCACCGAACCGACATCGCTGGAGAAGGCGCGTTTCGAGCCGGGGCAAATGGCTTATGCCGTTCCGGTCGATGCCTTGAGTGGCGAATTGCGCCTGCGGCATCTGGTGCGTTTCTCGCAGAAGGGGCAGTTCAACTTGCCGCCGGTGCGATTCACTCAGGTGTATGCGCCGCAGCATCAGGCGATGGAACAAAAGGCAGCCCTTGGCCAGGTCACGGTTCACTGACGTGCACAGGTTGCTGCTGGGGTGGCTGCTGTGTTTGATCCCTGTGCTGGCGACAGCACAGGACGAACCGCTGCGCCTGGCCTTCAAGGGCGATTTATTGTTGTTGAGCCGAACTCAGGTGATCACCCGCGAGCCACTGCCGCAGACCTTGCAGACACCACTGGGCAGTGTGTGGAAGTTATTCGTCTACGCCTGGCTGGTGGACACCGGTGCGCGTGAGCCGGCTTATGAATGTCGCGGCCAGTCGAAGGAAGAGATTTATTGCTGCACGGCGGGCGGCAGGATCGAGCGTGATCAGGCGTTGGTGAAGTCATGCGGCCTGTATTTCGAACCCGCGCGGCTGGGCATCCGCGAGGCCGACTGGCGAGCCTATTGGCAGGCACGGCAGGCGCCGCCATGGTTGCTGAATTTGCCTTCGCTGCAACCGGCTAGCCGGGTTTCGGTGGTGGAGCTGTTGAAAGTGCTGTCGGTACTGCCGGCACAGGATCAAGCCCGACGTGTGTTGCTCGATGTGGTGCTCAATGCCGCCGATGGCCATGTCGTCGGCGAACTCGGAAGCCGCCTGCGCGTGAAGACCTGGAGCTGGTTGGCGGATCAGGATGCCACGTCACGCCAGGGCGGATTTGCCGGTTGGACGGCGGACGGTGCACCGATCTGGGCCGGAGGACGGGGCACCAGTCAGCGGGTACTGCGTGATTACGCGCAGGCATTGTCTACGGTGATTCCTGTTGCCTGGCCTGCGGATGCAGGGAATTGTGTAGAAGTTGATCTGTTCTCCCGCTATCCACTTCGGCGTGTCTTGTCAGGAGGCTCCGCGGTGACTTCCGGAGCGTTGCAGGGTGACTACCGCGTCGAATTCGCCAACGGCAATGCGCTGGATATCCACAGTGACGGCGAACTCTTTCTGCTGGACGACAAGCTCGTCGCCCGGCTGGATCGCGAAGAGTACGTCGCCCGTGTGCTCCAGCGCGAAGCCACTTCCGAGCCGGTCGAGGCCGCCAAAGCCCTCTCGGTGGCCATCCGCACGTATCTGCTGCAAAACGCCACGCGCAGCGGCGATTGCCTGAGCATCGACGACAGCAGCAGCCGTCAGCGGGTCGCGCCGCGTCCGGCATCCTCCGAGTCCCGCGACATCGCTGCGTGGACCAGCGACCTGGTCCTGGCAGGCAGCACCGTCACCTATCATTCAGATCAACCCGGCCCGGACAAGTTGTCCTGGCAGCAAGCCGTCGAACAGGCCCGTGCCGGCCAGCGCTACGACGCCATCCTGCTGCACGCCTACCCACGCGCCAGTCTCAGTCGCTGGGACAACCCGGTCGCGTCCTGCGAAGCATTGCCTGCCGCGCAAGACTGGCTGCAGAAACAACGACGCGGCTGGCGTGCGCAGCTTGAAAGCGAAACCGGCTACAACGAAGTCGGCACCTTCGCCGTATGCCGCCTGGCCTTCGGACGCCCCTATGTCGACCGCGAACGCCAGCGTATCTACGTGCGTGGCGTGCTGACGCTGCAAGACCGCCTCGACCTGACCCACGAATACCTGCACCTGGCCTTCGAGGCACACCCCAACGGCCAGGATGAAACCTACATCGAAGGGCTCGCCCGCCACCTCTTGCTGGAATAGTCCATGAAACTCCGTTATCCACAGGTCTTGCTGTGTCTCTGCTCGCTGCTGGCGTTGCCATCAGTGATGG
The DNA here is from genome assembly GCF_002934665.1 of Pseudomonas laurylsulfatiphila. Lineage (GTDB taxonomy): Bacteria > Pseudomonadota > Gammaproteobacteria > Pseudomonadales > Pseudomonadaceae > Aquipseudomonas > Aquipseudomonas laurylsulfatiphila. The sequence continues at coordinate 90,035 of NZ_NIRS01000009.1, forward strand.
CGGCGGACAGCGTCAAACTCGACACCCCCGCAGGCGGCTGGCGCACCGGCGCGCCCGAGGGCGAGGGGGAAAGCTTCCGGCAGGTCGTCAACTACCCGGCATCATCGGTCAACACCCCGGCAGGGCAGGCCAACACCGCACGCATCAGCGGCCAGATCAAAGCCACAGCGAAATCCACAGAGCCCGGCCGGCTGATCGTCAACGGGGTGAGCATGCCGCTGAAAATCGACCCGGCCGGTCGCTTTGATCGCCCGTTCTCATTCCCCAACGGCAGCAACAGCGTCGAAGTTCGCAACCCCGATGGCCAGCTCCGTCACCGCACGCAATTCCTCAACAGCAGCGGCGGTGCGACCCCGGCCAAGTTACGTGTATTGCTGGCATGGGACAGCGACAACACCGACCTCGACCTGCACCTCATCACCCCCGACGGCGCGCACATCTGGTACGGCGACCGCATCGCCCCCAACGGCGCAGCGCTCGACGTCGACGTCACTACCGGTTACGGCCCGGAAATCTTCGCCATGCCCGCACCGATCAAGGGCCAGTATCTGGTGTATGTGAACTACTTCGGTGGTGGCTACAGCAGTGATGAGGAAGGGCAGGAAGACGCGGTACAAGCGCTGACCACGGCGCAGGTGACGGTGATTACGGAGGAGGGTACACCGAGCGAGAAGATGGAGACTTTCCTGGTGCCGATGCGGGCGGTGGGGGAGTTGACGTTGGTGAAGTCGTTCAGCTACCCGTGAGGGGGCAGCAGTGCTTGCACTATTGGCTCTGCATTTGTCTCAGCGCTGCTGAGACAAATGCAGGTTTTGGGCAGTTTACTTTCCAGCAGGCATTAAAAAGCCGGCTTGTGGCCGGCTTCTCGGGGACTGGCTTGGATCATTTTTGGTAAACCGCGCCAGCCTTCAAAACGTACACCCGGATCTTGCGTCCGGCTGTGGGACCTGCTGAGAAAGTCATCTGTCAGGTCAGCGCATCTGAGCCGCAGGGCGGGTCGATGCGCAAATGTGGGGCGCAGCATACGCAGGTTTGACGGAAATTCCCAGCGGGAAGTGCCGGGCAGAGCCGTTCGGCCATTCGGGTGGGTGGCCGATGGGCGTTGTGGTGCGTTTAAAGAAAGGGCACCGCCGGCCGCCGTTTGTTCAGGGTCGACCACCAGAACACCCAACCCAGTACCCTGATGTTCTGTTCCTCGATTTGTGCCGCCCGGAAGATTTCATCCGGGTATTCGGCGCGGTTGTGGCTGCGCAATCGAAGGGAGTTGCCCGGCAGTCGGTGCAGGTACTTGATGCGCAGCATGCCGTCATGTTCGATGGCGTAGATCTCGCCATCGATAATCTGGGTCAAGCCACGGTCAATCGCCAGGGTCGAACCGTCTTCAATTTTCTCACCCATGCTGTTGCCGCTCATGAGGGCGCAGATGGCGTCGGCGTGGTTGATTTCGAGGGAATCGAGGTGGCTGCGAGGCAAGCGGATGGATTGCTCGGGGTCTTCTATGACGTGGGTCTTGTTGGAACCCGGGGCGGTGACGGCTTCTTTGTAGAACGGCAGTTCGACGTCGACAGGCTCGATGACCGTGTAGACGCCGCGGATGGTCTGGGCGTCGAAGATGTTGCCGGACTCCTCGATCAGGCGCAGGTGCTGGGCGTCTTTCGAGCCTTCGCCGGTTTTCAGCCAGTCGCTGCTGACGGAGAGTTTTCTGGCGACTTCTTCCATGCAATGGGCAGGCACGCCGCGGGTGTACCAGTTATGTACATTTTGCGGAGCCGTATCCAGAAAGTCGGCAAATCCGGTGGTCGTGATGTTCGCTGCTTCGAGGAGCGCTTTAAAGCGTGGGCCGCTAGTGTTCTTTTTCATGAACGCGAGTCTACTGGCGGCTGGTAAGGGTTTGAATAAACGCCTCGTTCAAATTTAGCGGGAAATTTACGACCGGATGTAAGACGTTCTTGAGGAATTTTAAACAGACAAAAACCAGGATCGAATAAGGCTAAACGTTATGTTTAACGCGCTTATCAAGCGCCCACAAAAAACCCCGGATCACCCGGGGTTTTTCTTGAAGCCTGTCGCTGGAAGCTCGCGGCTTCTCTTAACCTTTATAGGCTGCAACCGACTTGGTGATCGCGTCGCGGGCGGCGTCTGCGCCGGCCCAGCCTTCGATCTTCACCCATTTGCCTTTTTCGAGATCTTTGTAGTTCGCGAAGAAGTGCTCGATCTGCTGGATCAGCAGTGCTGGCAGGTCGGTGTATTCCTTTACGTCGACGTACAGCTGGGACAGCTTGTCGTGCGGAACTGCGATGACTTTGGCATCGCCGCCGCCGTCGTCGGTCATGTTCAGGATGCCGACCGGGCGAGCGCGGATCACCGAACCAGGAGCAACCGGGTAAGGGGTCACGACCAGCACGTCGAGGGGATCACCATCGTCAGCCAGGGTGTTCGGGATGTAACCGTAGTTGGCCGGGTAGAACATTGGGGTGGCCATGAAACGGTCAACGAACAGGCAATCGCTGTCTTTGTCGATTTCGTATTTGATCGGCGCGTGGTTGGCCGGAATCTCGATCGCGACGTAGATGTCGTTCGGCAGGTCTTTGCCAGCCGGAATCTTGCTGTAGCTCATTGGGCGTTGCCCCCGTTAGTTGACCAGAAACACTTGGCCGGATTGACCAAAAAGTGGCGGCGATTATAGGCATATTCCTGTGTCGACGCCATGTACCAGAAGTCGTATGGCGCTCACTGGTGTGCCTGATAGACAGGGTCATGCGCCTGAAGTTGCTTCAACCTTGCCAGCGGGTCCTGGCGATAGAACAGCTTCAGCTGCTGGTACACCTGTGGATAAGCCTCGTGCAGCAAATCCGGGGCGCTGAAGAAGTATTCGCTGGTGACGGCGAAGAACTCGGCAGGGTTTTCGGCGGCGTACGGGTCGATGGCGGTTTCAGCGTCGGGATTGCGTTCCAGTTGCCGGTCGAGGTCATCGTAGGCCTCTTGCATGACCTTGGCCCAGTCGCTGACCCGCATGTCGGGATGCAGTGGCGGCAGGCCGTTGGCGTCACCGTTGAGCATGTCGAGTTTGTGCGCCAGTTCGTGGATCACCAGGTTGTAGCCTTCCCAGCCTCCGCTGGCCATGACGCCGGGCCAGGCGAGGATGATCGGGCCTTGCTGCCAGGCTTCACCGCTGTGCTCACCGTCCCATTCATGCTCGACGCCGCTGGCGTCGCGATGGCGCTGCGGGCTGAGGAAGTCATCGGGGTAGAGAATGATTTCGTGGAAGCCCTGATACCAGTTCAGGTCGCCGAGGTAAAGCAGTGGCAGTTGCGCCTGGGCAGCGAGCAGCAAGCGTTGCTCCTGATGCAGTTCGACGCCGGGCAGGGCGCTCAGGTGCTTGTCTTCGAGGAACAGCACGCAGGCTTCGCGCAGCCATTGGTCTTCGGCGGCACTGATGCCATCGAGAAAGCTCAGGTGATGGCGCACCCGTTGCCACATGTCATCGGCAATCGGGTGCCTGGCCAGAGTGCGTCGGCGACGCCAGGCGCTCAGGGACCACATCGTGTCAGCGCGATTCGGCTTTGGAGCTCGAACCGGCAAGGCGGCTACGCACCATGCCGATGATCATCGGCACCAGCGACAGCAGGATGATGCCCACAATCAGCAGCGACAGGTTTTTCTTGATGAACGGTACGTTGCCGAAGAAATAACCGAGCGTCACCAGGCCACCGACCCAGAGGATGGTGCCCAGCACACTGAAGGCGAAGAAGCGCGGATAGGGCATTTTCCCCACACCGGCGACGAACGGTGCAAAGGTCCGGATGATGGGCAGGAAGCGCGCCAGGGTCACGGTTTTCCCGCCATGCTTGTCGTAGAAATCGTGGGTTTGTTGCAGGTAGTCGCGGCGGAAGATCTTCGAGTTCGGATTGCTGAACAGTTTTTCACCCGCCGTTCGTCCGATGATGTAGTTGGTGCTGTCGCCCAGAATTGCCGCCAGCATCAGCAGGCCGCCGAGCAATACCGGGTCCATGCCGCCACCGGCCGCCACGGCGCCGGCGATGAACAGCAGGGAATCGCCCGGCAGGAAGGGCATGACCACCAGGCCGGTTTCACAAAAGATAACCATGAACAGAATGGCGTAGATCCATGCCCCGTAGTTGGCTACAAGCATGTCGAGGTAGACGTCGAGATGCAGGACAATGTCGATCGGGTTGAAATCCATGGATAGCACCTGTGGTATTGGCCCGACTCTGCAGGCCTGTGCGGATGACTTCGCGTAAGACTACGGATAGGGGTAGTTTTTCTTACAAGCCGGGAATATCGGGATTATACGAGGCGATTGGTGAAAATCGCGTCGAGATTGTAGCGGGGAATGTCATGACAGGGCTGATGTTTGATAACGAACAGGTCGGAGCGAGCCTGCTCGCGATGCCATCGCGAGCAGGGCACAGGTGATTCAGAGTTCGTCGCTGATCGGCAGCACATAGTTTTTGAATTCGGTGTCTACCTTGAATCCGATGGACTCGTAGGTTTTCTGCGCGATTTCGTTGTTGCTGCTGGTGGAAACGCGCATGCGTACGGCATTGGTTTCCTTGGCCATTTTTTTCGCGGTACGGATCAGGTTGTCGGCCACCAACTGGCGGCGGGCGTCCTCGGCGACATAGATATCGTTGAGGATCCACACACGTTTGAGTGACAGCGAGGAGAAGCTCGGGTACAGCTGACAGAAGCCCATCAGCTTGTGGCTGTCGTCATCGGACAGCGCGAGGTAGATCACCGACTCCTTGCGACGCAGGCGTTTTTCGAGGAACGCCCGAGACGAGTCCGGATACGGCAGGGAGCCATAAAACTCGCGATATCTGACGAACAACGGGGTCAACAGGTCCAGGTGTTCGAGGGTCGCTTGAATAATCCGCATGGTAGGTCTCGTCTTCAAGTGGCTGTCTTACGTCTCTGACGGCGATGGGAAACCCTTGGCGGCCGCGCAACGATCCTGCCTGAAACGGGTACGAATGTGCAATGTGGAAGCGGTTCAGGCATTCGGTGGCCCAAGCAGGAAATTATCTTTCATGTCGGCTCCCGCGTCCGATTCCAGTGTCTGGACCTGGGCTTCATCCTTCAGATTGACCCCTGACAACTCCCGCCGGCAGGCTTCGCGCATCAAATACAGCAAACGGTGTGCCGCCATGCCGTAACTCAGGCCTTCGAGCCGCACGTTGGAGATGCAATTGCGGTAGGCATCGGTAAGGCCGACCTTGGGATTGTAGGTGAAATATAAACCCAGGCTGTCCGGGGAGCTGAGGCCAGGGCGTTCGCCGATGAGGATGACGGTCATTTTCGCACCCAGCAACTCACCGATTTCGTCAGCGACCGCCACGCGCCCCTGTTCCACCAATATCACCGGCGCAACAGTCCAGCCTTCGGCGGCAATCTGTTCTTCGAGGCGTGCCAGAAAGGGCAGGGTATGGCGATGAACGGCCAGTGCCGACAGGCCGTCGGCGATCACAATCACCAGATCGACCCCACCAGGATGCGCCGCAGCGTAGTCACGCAGGGTCTTTGCCGACGCGTCACTCAGCTTTCGTCCCAGATCCGGGCGTTGCAAGTAACTGTTGCGGTCGATCGCTGCACTGTGCAGCAAAAGGCTTTCGTGTCCGCGTTCGGCCAGTTGTGAGTTGAGAGCCGCGTGATCGAACGGCAAGTGCACCGCATCCCGTGCCTGGGCGTGGGCGTACTGGAAGTCCAGTTGCGCGCGGGTGGGAATGCTGGTGCCGGTTCGGCCCAGGGCAATTCGCGCCGGTGTCAGGCGCCGCAGTTCCAGCCATGGGTTGTGGGGATCGAAGGGTAGTTTATCCATGTCATTACTCATCCCAATTGCGCCAAGGCCTGCCGGAAGGCCGGCGGCAGGCTGTCACCGAAGAGAATTCTGCCGTCCGATTGAGTGAAGATGCCCATTTTCGCCAGCCATTGCTCGAACTCCGGCGCGGGCTTCAACCCCAGGGTCTGCCTGGCGTAGAGCGCATCGTGGAACGAGGTGGTCTGGTAGTTGAGCATGATGTCGTCGGAACCCGGGATACCCATGATGAAGTTGATCCCGGCGACACCCAGCAGGGTCAGCAGGGTGTCCATATCGTCCTGGTCAGCTTCGGCATGGTTGGTGTAGCAGATGTCGCAACCCATGGGCACACCAAGCAATTTGCCGCAGAAGTGGTCCTCCAGGCCGGCGCGGATGATTTGTTTGCCGTTGTACAGGTATTCCGGGCCGATAAAGCCGACAACGGTGTTGACCAGAAACGGGTTGAAGTGACGCGCGACGGCATAGGCGCGGGTTTCGCAGGTTTGTTGATCGACGCCATGGTGAGCGTTGGCCGACAGAGCGCTGCCTTGGCCAGTTTCGAAGTACATCAGGTTCTGGCCCAGGGTGCCGCGATTCAGGCTCAATCCGGCGTCATAGCCTTCTTTCAACACACTCAGGTTGATGCCGAAACTGGCATTGGCCGCTTCGGTGCCGGCGATCGACTGGAACACCAGATCCAATGGGACGCCGCGATTGACCGCTTCGATCGACGTGGTGACATGGGTCAGCACACAAGCCTGGGTCGGGATTTCGTAGCGCTGGATGATTGCGTCGAGCATCTCCAGCATCGCGCAAATCGAGGCGATGCTGTCGGTGGCCGGGTTGATGCCGATCATCGCGTCGCCATTGCCGTGCAGCAGGCCGTCGAGAATGCTCGCGGCGATGCCGGCCGGTTCGTCGGTGGGGTGGTTGGGTTGCAGGCGCGTGGACAGGCGCCCGCGCAGGCCCAGGGTGCCGCGAAACTGCGTGACCACGCGGATTTTTTGCGCCACCAGCACCAGGTCCTGCACACGCATGATCTTTGATACGGCGGCGGCCATTTCCGGCGTCAGGCCGGGTGCCAGGGCGCGCAGGACCTGCTCGTCGGCGGCATCACTGAGCAGCCAGTCGCGAAAACCGCCGACGGTGAGGTGGCTGACGACCGCAAAGGCCTGTTTGTCGTGGGTGTCGATGATTAGTCGGGTGACTTCATCGGATTCGTAGGGGATCAGTGCTTCCTGCAGAAAGTGGCTTAGCGGCGTGTCGGCCAAAGCCATCTGTGCGGCCACCCGCTCGCCATCGTTGAGCGCGGCGACGCCGGCCAGAAAATCTCCGGAGCGGGCCGGGCTGGCCTTGGCCATCACTTCCTTGAGGCTGTCGAAGCGGTAAGTCTGGGCGCCGACGGTATGGGCGAATGTGGCCATGGGGCGGTGTCCTTCTGTTCTGTAAATGTCGCAAACTCACCCCGACTCCCCTGTAGGAGCTGTCGAGTGCAACGAGGCTGCGATCTTTTGATCTTGCCCTTAAAGATCGCAGCCTCGTTGCATTCGACAGCTCCTACAGAGGGCGGCGTGCACTTCAATCATGCAGGCGCCGGGTAGCGGGCCCGGCACCGGTGCATTTAGATACCTTCGAGCATAGCGTCCGCCGGTGCTTCGGAGCGCTGCCGGGCGGTCAACTGGAAGTACAGGTAACCGGCGATCATGAACCCGAGGAAGATCAGGCCGATCAAGGTGTTGAACCACGCCATCGCCACCAGGCACACCACCGCCAGGAACAGCGCGATCCCCGGTACGATCGGATAGCCCGGTGCACGGAAGGTGCGTTCCAGGTTCGGTTCGGTTTTACGCAGTTTAAACAGGCTCAGCATACTGATGATGTACATCACGATGGCGCCGAATACCGACATGGTGATCATTGCCGCCGTCAGGGTCATGCCTTGCAGATTGACGAGACCATCGCTGTAGATGGCTGCAATGCCGATCACGCCACCGGCCAGAATGGCCCGGTGCGGCGTCTGGAAGCGCGAGAGTTTTGCCAGGCCTTTGGGCAAGTAGCCGGCGCGAGCCAGGGCGAAGAACTGGCGTGAATAGCCAAGAATGATCCCGTGGAAACTCGCCACCAGGCCGAACAGACCGATCCACACCAGCATGTGCATCCAGGTCGAATTATTGCCGACCACGGCCTTCATCGCCTGGGGCAGCGGATCGTTGATGTTCGACAGTTGGCGCCAGTCGCCAACACCGCCCGCCATCACCATCACGCCGATGGCCAGGAACACCAGGGTCAGAATGCCGCTGACGTAGGCCTTGGGGATGGTGCGTTTCGGGTCCTTGGCTTCCTCGGCGGCCATGGCTGCGCCTTCGATAGCGAGAAAGAACCAGATCGCGAAGGGAATGGCGGCGAAAATGCCAGGAATCGAGCCCATCGTGAACTCATTGGCACCCGACCAACCGTTCAGTACGAAGTTGCTGAAACTGAAGCCCGGGGCGACCACGCCCATGAACACCAGCAGTTCAGCGACGGCCAGCACGGTGACCACCAGTTCGAAGGTGGCTGCGATGCTAACGCCGAGTATATTCAGGCCCATGAACACGAAGTAAGCGCCAACGGCGGCGATCTTCGGGTCCAGTTCCGGGTATTGCACATTGAGGTAGGCGCCGATGGCCATGGCGATGGCCGGTGGGGCAAAGACGAATTCGATCAGGGTAGCGATGCCGGCGATCAACCCGCCTTTCTCACCAAAGGCCCGGCGACTATAGGCAAATGGCCCGCCAGCGTGGGGAATCGCCGTCGTCAGTTCGGTGAAGCTGAAAATGAAGCAGGTGTACATCGTCGCCACCATCAGGGCGGTGACGAGAAAACCCAGGGTGCCTGCGGTGCCCCAGCCGTAACTCCAGCCGAAGTACTCACCGGAGATCACCAGGCCGACGGCAATACCCCATAGATGCAGGGTGCCGAGTGTGGGTTTGAGCTGTGTGGAAGAAGTAGTCATAAGTCCTCTCTATTTTTTATTGTTCGATCTTTTGGACTTTCGGGTTCGACGGGTTGGGTGAAACGCTGAATGACGGGTACGCAAGGCCCGTGCCAGAGCGGCCAGGCCTTGGGTGTTGTGTTATTTCGGATGCCATCGCCAGCAAGCCGGCTCCTGTAGGAGCTGGCTTGCTGGCGATAGACTCACCTCATATCAAGAGGGGTCAGAAGAAGCCCAGCGGATTGATGTCGTAGCTCACCAGCAGGTTTTTGGTCTGCTGATAGTGGTCGAGCATCATCTTGTGGGTTTCACGGCCGACGCCGGACTTCTTGTACCCGCCGAACGCGGCGTGCGCCGGGTACAGGTGGTAGCAGTTGGTCCAGACACGACCGGCCTTGATCGCCCGACCCATGCGGTAGGCGCGGTTGATGTCGCGGGTCCAGAGGCCGGCGCCGAGGCCGAACTCGGTATCGTTGGCAATCGCCAGGGCTTCGGCTTCGTCCTTGAAGGTGGTGATGCTCACCACCGGGCCAAAGATTTCTTCCTGGAACACGCGCATCTTGTTGGTGCCCTTGAGCAGCGTCGGCTGGATGTAATACCCGCTCGCCAGGTTGCCCTCGAGTTTTTCCACCTTGCCGCCGGTCAGCAACTCGGCACCTTCGCCCTTGGCGATTTCCAGGTACGACAGGATCTTGTCGAATTGCTGCTCGGACGCCTGGGCGCCGACCATGGTGTCGGTGTCCAGTGGGTCGCCGCGTTTGATTTGCAGGACTTTCTTCATCACGACGGCCATGAATTCGTCGTAGATCGACTCCTGCACCAGGGCACGGGACGGGCAGGTGCAGACTTCGCCCTGGTTGAAGAACGCCAGCACCAGGCCTTCGGCGGCTTTCTCGATGAAGGACGGTTCGGCCTTCATGATGTCTTCGAAGAAGATGTTCGGCGACTTGCCGCCCAGCTCCACGGTGGACGGGATGATGTTTTCCGCCGCGCATTTCATGATGTGCGAGCCGACCGGGGTCGAGCCGGTGAAGGCGATCTTGGCGATGCGTTTGCTGGTGGCCAGCGCTTCGCCGGCTTCTTTGCCGAAGCCTTGCACGATGTTCAGCACGCCCGGTGGCAGCAGGTCGCCGATCAGTTCGACCAGCACGGTGATGCCCAGCGGGGTTTGCTCGGCAGGCTTGAGCACCACGCAGTTACCGGCAGCCAGGGCCGGGGCGAGTTTCCAGGCGGCCATCAGGATCGGGAAGTTCCACGGAATGATCTGCCCGACCACACCGAGGGGTTCATGGATGTGATAGGCCACGGTGTTGCCGTCGATTTCGGCAGCGCTGCCTTCCTGGGCGCGGATGCAGCCGGCGAAGTAGCGGAAATGGTCGGCGGCCAACGGGATGTCGGCGTTGAGGGTTTCACGCACGGCCTTGCCGTTGTCCCAGGATTCGGTGATTGCCAGCAGTTCCAGGTTCTGTTCGATGCGGTCGGCGATTTTCAGCAGCACCAGCGAGCGCGCCTGGGCGGACGTGGCGCCCCAGGCATCGGCGGCTGCGTGGGCAGCGTCCAGGGCCTTGTCGATGTCTTCGGCCGTGGAGCGGGGGAATTCGGCAATCGGTTGGCCATTCACTGGCGAGGTATTGGTGAAGTACTGACCTTTGACAGGCGCGACGAACTCGCCGCCGATGTAGTTACCGTATTTGGCTTTGAACGAAACGATAGCGCCTTCAGTACCGGGGTGAGCGTAACGCATGGTGGTCTCTCCTTGCTTTTGTGCTTATAGGGAGTTGCGCATGTGCGCTTGCTATAAGCGTAGAGCAAGGGGCGGGCCAGTGCGTTGCAGCTCAGGCAAATCAAGGCCTTGCGCATTTTTTGTCGGACGGATGGAGTGTGTCTGTGACGCTTTCGGTACAGCTGGCGTGACACTTTGTACCGCTTCTGGCACAGCCTGTGACCGAGCGGTCTTGCCAGCATTGCAATGCAGGCCCGGCTGGAGGATGCTCGGGCAATCACAAGGACTGACGCTGCATCACCCCTGTAGGAGCTGCCGCAGGCTGCGATTTTTTGACTTTCGATTTTTTCAAGATCAAAAGATCGCAGCCTGCGGCAGCTCCTACAGGGAACGTGAAAACCTTTCGGGGGGAGAACAATAAGAAATGCACGACAACCATTTGAGTCGCCATGCCCAGCAGGTTCTGACCGTCACTCAGGGCAAGGCCCACCTGCATGGCCCTGGCAGTGATCCGTCCATCGCCCGTTCCTGGCTGCGCTGCCTTGAGGACTATCACCTCGACCCGGCCCTGAGCATCGCACCGACGGTGCTGGAGCATGGACGTGTCCTCGAAAGCCGCGAACGCTTGCAGCAAGTGCTGCACATCGCTGGTAATGAAATGACCAGCCTGCACCAGCAACTTTCCGGTGCCGGCCATGCAGTGCTGCTGACCGACGCTCGCGGCGTGATCCTCAATTGCGTCACCGCGCCTGCCGAACGACAGATTTTCGAGCGTGCCGGGCTCTGGCTCGGCGCCGACTGGAGCGAGGCCTGCGAAGGCACAAACGGCATCGGCACCTGCCTGGTGGAGCGGCAGTCGCTGACCATCCATCAGGACGAACACTTTCGCGGCCGCCACACGGGCCTGACCTGTTCGGCGAGCCCGGTCTTCGATCCCCATGGCGAATTGCTGGCGGTGCTCGACGTGTCGTCGGCGCGGCGCGAGGTGTCGCGGCAAAGTCAGTTCCACACCATGGCGCTGGTCAATCTGTCGGCGAAGATGATCGAGAGCTGCTACTTCCTGCGCTGCTTCGACAACCAATGGCTGCTGCGTTTTCACTTGCAGGCCGAGTCCGTCGGTTTGTTCAGTGAAGGGATGCTGGCGTTCGACGGAGAAGGGCGCATCTGCGCGGTCAATCAGAGTGCGCTGAACCTGCTGGGACACATTCGCGGCGGATTGCTGGGTAAACCGGTGGAAGCGTTTTTCGATTGCTCGCTCGATGAATTGCTTGGGCGGGCGAGTATCAATGCCGCAGCCAGTTGGCCATTGCGTACCCGTGATGGTCGCAAGTTGTTCGCGGTATTGCGCGGCGAGGCACGGCGGTCGCTGCCGACTCCGATGGAGCCTGCTCCCAAGGCTGTACCGGCACCGCGCCTGTCGGGCATTTGCCTGGATGATGTGACCTTGCAGGCGGACTTTCGCAAGGCCTTGCGTGTGTACGAGCGCGATGTGCCACTGCTGATTAATGGCGAAACCGGGTCGGGCAAGGAGGCCTTCGCCAAAGCGGTGCACCACGCCAGCCAGCGAGCGGAAAAAGCCTTCGTCGCCCTCAATTGTGCGGCCATTCCCGAGAGCCTGATCGAAAGCGAGCTGTTCGGTTACCGTGGCGGCAGCTTCACCGGCGCACGCAAGGAAGGCATGCGTGGCAAGTTGCAACAGGCCGACGGCGGGACCTTGTTCCTCGATGAAATCGGTGACATGCCACTGGCCCTGCAGACGCGATTGCTGAGGGTGCTGGAGGACCGGCAGGTGGTGCCGATCGGTGGTGAGCCGGAAGCGGTAAACGTGCGGATCATCAGCGCCACCCACCGTAATTTGCTGGATCGCGTGCAGGACGGCAGCTTCCGCGAGGATTTGTATTACCGCCTCAACGGGCTGGAAGTCGCGCTGCCGGCTTTGCGTGATCGCAGTGATAAATCGCAGTTGCTCGATTTTTTACTGGCCGAAGAGGCGCACGGAGAAACGGTGTTGATTGACGGGGCTGCACGCGCGGCCTTGTTGGGATTTGCCTGGCCAGGCAACGTACGCCAGCTGCGAAATGTACTGCGCACGCTGGCAGCCCTGTGTGAGGACGGACGAATCGGTCTGGACGATTTGCCGGCCATGATCCGTTCGGCCAGGCCGGCGATGGCACCGGCTGTCGAGGAACCATCGGAGCATCCGCTGGAGGATGCCGAGCGGCTGGCGTTACTCAGTGCACTGGAGCAGACGCGCTGGCATATGACGCATACGGCGGAGCAGCTTGGGGTCAGTCGAAATACCCTATATCGCAAGCTGCGCAAGCACGGGATTGCCCGGTAAGCTGCGTCGCGCCCAATCGCGGGCAAGCCCGCTCCCACAGGGTTTATGGGGTTATTGTGGGAGCGAGCCTGCTCGCGAAGGCGTCTTCGGATCTGAAACATCAGGTGCGATTTTCCCCTCCCTAAGCTAACCTGCGACCAAGTTTTACGAGGTCGACTAATGCACATTCATATTCTTGGTATCTGCGGCACTTTCATGGGGTCAATGGCGGTTCTGGCCAAAGAACTGGGCCATCACGTGACGGGCTCCGATGCCAACGTCTATCCGCCGATGAGCACTCAGCTGCAAGCCCAGGGCATCGAGTTGACACAAGGCTATGATCCGGCGCAACTCGATCCGGCCCCTGATCTGGTGGTGATCGGCAACGCCATGTCCCGGGGCAACCCGGCGGTGGAGTACGTGCTGAACAAAGGTTTGCCGTACGTTTCCGGCCCGCAATGGCTGGCGGATCACGTGCTGCAAGGTCGTTGGGTGCTGGCCGTCGCCGGTACGCACGGCAAGACCACCACCAGCAGCATGCTGGCCTGGGTGCTGGAGCATGCAGGCATGGCCCCGGGCTTCCTGATCGGCGGCGTACCGCAAAACTTCTCGGTGTCGGCGCGCCTGGGTGATACACCCTTCTTCGTCATCGAAGCCGACGAGTACGACAGTGCGTTCTTCGACAAGCGCTCCAAGTTCGTACATTACCGCCCGCGCACCGCAATCCTGAACAACCTTGAGTTCGATCACGCGGACATCTTCCCGGACCTGCCGGCCATTGAGCGGCAGTTCCATCATCTGGTGCGGACCATCCCGAGCGAAGGCCTGGTGATTCATCCGACCACTGAGCCGGCGTTGCAGCGAGTCATTGAAATGGGTTGCTGGACCCCGGTGCAAACTACCGGTGCCGGCGGTCAGTGGCAGGTCAAACTGCTTAGTGAAGATGGTTCGAAGTTCGAAGTGATGTTCGAAGGCGCCACCCAGGGCGTGGTCGAATGGGACATGACTGGCCAGCACAACGTCGCCAATGCATTGGCTACCTTGGCTGCGGCGCGCCACGTCGGCGTCGTGCCGTCCATGGGCATCGCCGCGTTGAGCGCCTTCAAAAGTGTGAAACGCCGGATGGAGAAAGTCGCGGAAGTCCGTGGCATCACCATCTATGACGACTTCGCTCACCACCCGACCGCCATCGCCACCACGCTGGACGGCCTGCGCAAGCGCATCGCCGATGCACCGTTGATCGCGATCATCGAGCCACGTTCCAACTCCATGAAACTTGGCGCGCACCGTGACGGGTTACCGGAAAGCGTGGTCGATGCCGATCAGGTGATCTGGTACGCACCCGCCAACCTCGGCTGGGACCTGGCGGGCACCGCGGCACTGTGCACTGTGCCGTCGATTGTCAGCGATTCCCTTGAGGGCATCATCGATCGTGTGAAGAGCCAGGCCCAACCCGGCACTCACGTGGTCATCATGAGCAACGGCGGCTTCGGCGGCCTTCACGGCAAGTTGGCCGAGGCACTCAAATGAACAACGGCCCGGACCGCATCACCCTGGCGATGACCGGCGCTTCAGGCGCCCAATACGGTTTGCGCCTGCTCGACTGCCTGGTGCGGGAAGATCGTGAAGTGCACTTCCTGATTTCCAGGGCCGCGCAGTTGGTGATGGCGACCGAGACTGACGTCACGCTGCCGTCCAAACCGCAGATGATGCAGGCGTTTCTCACTGAATACACAGGGGCCGTCGCCGGGCAGATTCGGGTGTACGGCAGGGAAGACTGGATGTCGCCGGTGGCCTCGGGTTCCGGCGCGCCAGCGGCGATGGTGGTGGTGCCGTGCTCCACTGGTACGTTGTCGGCCATCGCTAGCGGCGCCTGCAACAACCTGATCGAGCGTGCTGCCGATGTGACACTCAAAGAGCGTCGCCAACTGATTCTTGTGCCTCGCGAGGCGCCGTATTCGAGCATTCACCTGGAGCACATGCTCAAGTTGTCGAACATGGGCGTGACAATCCTGCCGGCATCACCGGGCTTTTATCATCAGCCGCAAACCATCGACGACCTGATCGATTTCGTCGTGGCACGGATCCTTAACCTGCTGAATATTCCACAGGACATGCTGCCGCGTTGGGGCGAGCATCATCTGACCAGCGATGAATAAGCTGCTGATGGTGCTGCTGGCGCTGCAATTGGCCGGGTGCGCCACGGTGCGCACCCTTGATGCGGCCAAGCCGGGCGCGCCGGTGGTGTACGCCGGGACGCGGCTGGATTTGTATGCGATGAATGGCGGTTGTTGCGCGATGGACCGTTTCGGCGCGCAAGCGCCGAGCTACCCGGGCGTTGATCTGCCGGCCAGTGCGTTGCTCGACACACTGCTGTTGCCGTTGTCGGTGTTGACGGTGATCGGGGTGAGTTTTCAGGCAACGGGTGGGTTGTAGGTGTAGCGCGCTTTTGTGGCGAGGGAGCTTGCTCCCGCTGGGGCGCGAAGCGGCCCCGCTCTTTACCTGAGGAGCAGGGGACTGCTGCGCAGTCCAACGGGAGCACGCTCCCTCGCTACAGTTCTGGAAATTACTTGCCGAGTTTGCGCAACTCATCCGACTCGACAATCCTGACCCCATCCTGCTCTTCGAGCGCAAGACGCCACATGGCGCGGGCCAGTTGGCAGGCTTCGATGCCGTGGTATTTACCGGGGATCAGGCGTGACAAAGGGCCGGCGACTTTCTCGGCCAGGCGCGGCTCAACGCGATCACCCAGCAACAGCGAAGGGCGGCAAATAGTCAGCTGCGGCCAGTCCTGCGCGCGCAATGCGTACTCCATCTCGCCTTTGACCCGGTTGTAGAAAATCGAGGATCGGCGATCGGCTCCCAGGGCACTGATCACGATCAGGTGCCGTGCGCCCATCTCGCGTGCGCGCTTGGCGAATGCCACCACCATGTCCAGGTCCACTGCGCGAAACGCCTGCTCCGAGCCTGCCTGCTTGATCGTGGTGCCCAGGCAGCAATAGGCTATATCGACCCGCCCGTTCAGTTGTGGCAGGAACGCCGTCGGGTCGCCGACCGGGTTTTCCAGGTGCGGGTGTTTGGCCAGTGGCCGGCGCGAGGGGGCCAATACCCGGGTGATCGTTGGCTCGCTGAGCAAGCGATCGAGCAGGTGTTCACCCGTCAAACCGGTGGCTCCGGCGAGCAGCACATGCTGAGGCGTCAAGTACATAGTGTTTCTCCCTTGATACTGTTCAGCTTAGTTGCTGTTTGCATCCTTGCTTTGCATGGATGCACTTTGCAACGCTTTTCGTGCCTGTTGTTTGCGCAATAGTTGCCAGTGCGAGAGGACGGTTTTCGGTGCCCAGATCTGTGGTTCGGATGCTTCGAAGCCGTCCGCCAGCTCACGCTCGGCGACAGTGGCCTTGGCCCGTTTGAAGGCTTGTTCCAGATCATCGGTCTGGTTCAGGGCCTGGACGAACAGGGCATCGCCGAAGTAGGTGAAGTTGGCTTCCTCCGAGCAGCCGAAGGAGACTCGGTCGGCCCGCGAGGCCGTCATGATCAGGGTCCGTTCATCCTTGAGAGCGGGGATGAAACCGCCGGAGTAGCAGGACGAAATCACGATGACCTTGTCGCGGTTTTTCAGCGGGGCGAGAACAGCGGCCAATTCGTCGGCTGGCAGATCGGCCAGCTCCATGCGCGGCTGGTCCAGTACCAATTCGTGTTCGCTGGTGCCATGGCTGGTCAGGTAGATGAAAATCAGGTCTTCCGGACCGCTCCGTTCAGCCAGCGCCAAGGCCGCGCGACGCAGGTTCTCCCGGGTAGCCATCGGGCGGTCGGCGAGGTGGTCACGATGGTTCACCAGGCGGATCTGGCCGAAGGCACCGAAACGGGTGGAGAGCATATTGGCGACGTAGTCGGACTCGCGCAGAAACACGCTTTGCTTGCCATCACCGCCCAAGGTCAACGAATACAGCTCCACCGCCGGGGTGGAGGGCGGAATGTTGGCCAGCGCTGCGTCGAGCAAGCGCCCCTGTGCCAGCAGGCCGAGCTCGAGTGTGTCAGGTAACAATTTGCCCTCGGCGTCGCGCACGCGCTGGCCATTGATCCAGGTGCCGCTGAGCACGGTGCCATCGGTCAGCACCAACGTGCCACGCCCCTGGTAACTGTCGTTGTCGAACTGGCCGGTGTAAAAGCTGCCGTCGGCGAGGTTCAACCGGCCCTGGCCGGAAAAGCGCCAGTCGTTGAAGTGGCCGATGTAGTGGCTGCCGTCAGTGCCGATCAACTCGCCCTTGCCGTTCAGCGAACCTTCCTTGAACTGGCCCAGCCACACATCGCCGTCGGCGTTTTCGTAGCGGCCTTTGCCGTGCAGTTGATTGTTCTTGAAGCTGCCGACATAGATGTCGCCATCGGCGCTGTTGAACGTGCCGTTGCCTTCCAGTTGGCCGTCGACAAAGTGCCCGGTGAACTGATTGCCGTTGCCGTCACCGCGCTGGCCTTCGCCGTTGGGTTTGCCGTGGGCGAACTGGCCCTGATAGGAGCTGCCGTCTTCGAGTTCCAGGCGACCCAGGCCGGCGTATTGATCGGCCTTGAATTCACCGCGGTAACTCATGCCGTTTTCTTTGAGCGTGCCTTCGCCGTCGCGGCGCCCAGCCTTGAAGCCGCCGCTGTAGCTGTTGGCGTTGGTGGTCAGTGCTCCCTGGCCATCGAACAGTCCCTGATTGAATTGCCCGCGATAGACTTCGCCATTGCTGCCATGCCATTCGCCCTGGCCCTGCCACTGGCCTTTGTCGAATTCGCCGGCGTACCAACTGCCGTTCGGGTAGTCGATGCGACCCTTGCCTTGCAGCAAGCCATTGACCAGGTCACCGCGATAGCGTCCGCCGTCCGGCAGGCGTGCGTCGGGGGGCAAAGGAGATTCGCCGTCGCCGCAAGCGGTGAGCATCAGGGTCAAGGCAAGGAGTGCAAGTGGGCGCATAGCGGATTCCGGGCAATTAGGCGAGGGAGTATGCCGCAGCCATGTGTCCTTATATAGGGCGAGGTACCGCAAGAGGGCGCGAAACAGCAGGAGCTGCTTCGCATCCCGGAAGGTTTACACGAAGCACAGGGACAGGGGTTCGGCGATATACGCCGGCTTGTCCGAACCTTCGATTTCCAGGGTGGTGGTGGCCTTGAGCAGCCATTGGCCGGGTTTCTTCTCGATGACTTCGGTCAGGTCGACCTTCAGCCGCACCCGCGAATTAACCTTGACCGGCTGGATGAAACGCACGCTGTCGAGGCCGTAGTTGACCACCATCTTCAGGCCCTCTGGCATGACGAGGATGTCTTCCATCAATTTCGGAATCAGCGACAACGACAGAAAGCCGTGAGCGATAGTGCTGCCAAATGGCGTTTGCGCGGCCTTGACCGGGTCGACGTGGATGAACTGAAAATCCCCTGTGGCTTCGGCGAACAGGTTGATGCGGTCCTGATCGATGGTGAGCCATTCGGAACGTCCAAGTTCCTTGCCGACATAATCTTTGAGCTCTGCAACTGGAACATAGGGCATTGAGACTCTCCTTGGGTTCATCGGTTTTATAGTTTTGAGTTGGGGGGATTTGACCTCCCGGCTTACCACTTTAGATCAACATGGCTGAAGGCTGCGGTCAACTGGCCATGCTTTTGGCGAATGCCGGTCCATAGCGCGAGCATGCTTATAATGCCAAGCCAATGCGGGTGACGGATTTTGCGGGAGATCTTTGATGTTGTTACGGGGCCTGACGTGGCTGGTGCTGTTCCAATTGCTCGGCACGGCGATCAATCATTTGTTTTTGCCTGTGCTGCCGGGGCCGATTGTGGGGCTGCTGCTGTTGCTGGTGTACCTCATCTGCCGCGGACAGGTCGGCGAGCCACTGAACCTGGCGGCGGGCAGCCTGCTGCGCTACCTGCCGCTGTTGCTGGTACCGCCGGCCGTGGGCGTGATGGTGTATGCCGCTGACATCGCGGCGGACTTCTGGGCCATCGTCGGTGCGCTGGTGTTGTCGCTGTTGCTTTCGATGGCTTTCGCCGGGGTGCTGATGCAGCGCATGGTCAAGCGTCACGCTCACTCCGAGGACAACCAATGATCTTCGACTGGCACGGCGCCTGGGCCTCGGTGATTCACCATCCATTATTCGGCATCGGTATCACCCTCGGTGCCTATCAACTCGTCCTTGCGGCATTCGAGAAAACCCGCTGGATCTTTTTGCAGCCGGTGCTGGTCTCCATGTTGCTGGTGATCGGTGTGCTGGTGGGTTGCGGCCTGACTTACGCCGAGTACCGCAAGAGCACCGAGATCCTGAGCATCCTGCTCGGTCCGGCCACTGTTGCGCTGGCGGTGCCGCTTTATCTCAACCTGCGACGGATTCGGCAGTTGTTCTGGCCGATATTTACTACGCTGGTGATAGGCGGGGTGGTGGCCACGGGGATGGGTGTGTTGCTGGGCTGGTGGTTCGGTGCCGAGCACATGATCTTGATGACCATGGCACCGAAGTCGGTGACGTCGCCGATTGCGATGCTGGTGGCCGAACAGATCGGTGGGGTCGCGGCGCTGGCAGCGGTGTTCGTCCTGATTACTGGTGTGATCGGGGCGATTTTCGGCCCGGCCCTGTTGAGTCGCCTCGGTGTGCACAGCCCGGAAGCGAGGGGTATGGCACTGGGCATGACGGCCCACGCGGTCGGCACGTCGGTGGCGTTGCAGGAAAGTGAAGAGTGTGGCGCCTTCGCGGCGCTGGCGATGAGCCTGATGGGTGTGGCCACGGCGGTTTTCCTGCCGCTGGCGGTGTCGATGGTCGTGTAAGGAAATGTCTATGAGTCTGCCGCTTTTTCCGTTGAACACAGTGCTGTTCCCAGGTTGCATCCTCGACTTGCAGATCTTCGAAGCGCGCTATCTGGACATGATCGGCCGCTGCATGAAGCAGGGTGGCGGGTTCGGCGTGGTGTGCATCCTCGACGGCGAAGAAGTCGGAATCGCCCCGGCCGGCTACGCGCTGGTGGGTTGTGAAGCGCTGATCACCGATTTCAAACAGCAGGACAACGGCCTGCTGGGGATTCGGGTCCAGGGCGGTCGGCGTTTCCATGTATTACGAACGGAAGTCCAGCGCGATCAGTTGACCGTCGCCGAGGTCGAGTGGCTGGAAGATGAACCCGAGCAGCCACTGCAGGATGAGGACGCCGACCTGGTGGCATTGCTCAAGGCCCTGGCTGAACACCCGATGGTCGAGGCCTTGAACATGGGCACCGAAGCGACCGGGCAACAATCGCTGGCTAATCAATTGGCCTACCTGTTGCCATTTGCGGAACTGGACAAGATCGACCTGTTGCAACTTGATGATCCGCAACAACGACTGGATGCGATTCAGGCGTTGCTGGATGAATTGCAGGGCGAGTTGTTTGCCTGAGCAGCATTTGGCAAAACATCAACAGGTTGGCCAGCATTGTTGAGCATCGGTGGATTATTTAGTTTGTGGCTGTCCACATGACGTGGGCCAATTCATTTAAAGGATTTAATACCATGCTTATCTATCAGCACGAACAATCCACCTGGCAAGCTGCTGCAGTAGGCTACCTGCTGAAAAATGCCAACCCTGGTAGTTCTTTTGAAAACACCGCTGAAACTGCGTGCCTGTTGGCTGATGCATTGATTCTGGAAATGCGTAAGCGTAAGTGGAGCTAACCAAGGCCCCGAGACTGATGCCCTCGACTGATGAGTCGGGGGCTTTTGTGGGGCGAATCAAAGTGCAATCACCCACCAGAAATGCATGCCGCAACACCAAGACCCCGAACAAATTCCATCAGCGCCAGCAACACCAGCCTTTTGGCGGCAGGGCGTTGAGCGGCTCCTTGCACTGAACCAGCCACAGGCTGGCTACATAGACACACGCCGGCCAAGACATCAATTGATCAGTGCCGGCCGTGGTACGCCCGCGACAAGGTAATCACCATGGTCTTGGCAATACAGCGACTGGGCGTTAGTCACTGCCCAATAATGTGGCGTACATGTTGCCTTTTACCACGCTGGAAAAGATTGACCTGCCGTAACTCGATGATCCGCAACAACGACTGGATGAATTCCAGGGCGAGTTATTTGTCTGATTGACAATGGCAGTCGCCGATTGTTTGGCTGAATGGTGTTATTTGGTTTGGTCTTAAATTTGTTAGTTTGTTGCTTTGGTGGTGGTCAGTTTATTTGCTGGGTCTTTGTATTGATTTATAATAAGTTAGGGGTGGGGTTTGGTTGATTGATAGAGTCGAGGTGATTATATTTGCTTCGCCTGCACGAGGCAGGTATTGCATATATAAGGGATTATTTGATGAAAGATTTAACTGGCGATGAGCGTGCGTTGTGGGCGTTTTGTTTTTCTCGGATCCTGGTTCGGTATGTTAACGAAAGCACACCGCAGAGCGAAGTTAAGTATGCGGCGGACTCGGCGGTGTATGCGGCGAATGCGTTGATCCTGGTGCGGCGTTCGCCTTCGAATGTTGCTCGCGATAGTTTTGAACAGCGGCTCTGGGATGATTATGCAGGGGAGGCGATGGTCAAGTCTTCTGAGGTTCGTTGGAAGCTTGAAAACAATGTCGCACTGGCTGGCAAGATTGCAAAGCAAATCGAGACGGGCCTGGAGAAATATCGTGGTGTTGAAAGCGAGAACTTGCCAAGTTTCCCGTTCGGCGGCTAAGGCTCAATATAAGCTGTCAGGTTGGGCGATTGCTTGATGTCAGTGCGATTCCTGATTGAAGTGCTGTGATAGGGTTGTCCGCCCAAAAGTTGTTTACCTGACATTATTGAAAAGATCGCAGCC
The DNA here is from genome assembly GCF_002934665.1 of Pseudomonas laurylsulfatiphila. Lineage (GTDB taxonomy): Bacteria > Pseudomonadota > Gammaproteobacteria > Pseudomonadales > Pseudomonadaceae > Aquipseudomonas > Aquipseudomonas laurylsulfatiphila. Next base: position 111,665 of record NZ_NIRS01000009.1, read on the forward strand.
GTTGGTCGCTTCTACAGAGTGAACACTCATGTAGGTGCGACTGAGGGCTGGGATCTTTTGCTTTATCTAGTACGCATATCGCAACATCGTATGCGGCAAATGCCGCAACACGAAGAACCCGAACAATGTCACCAGTGCCGGCAATACCAGCCACCAGACCTTGGGTGGCAGGGCGTTGAGCGGTTCCTTGCGCTGTGTCAGCCACAGGCTGACCGCACAGACACATGCCGCCAGCATCGCGCCGGCCATGACATCGGTCGGCCAATGCGCGCCGAGGTATACCCGCGACAACGCAATAGCCATCGCTGGCAGGCAGCCCACCAATAGCCAGGTCAGGCGCATCCGCGGCGGCTGTCCGCGGCCCGCCAGTACGGCGAGGGTCAGGAACAGTGCAAAAGAACCCGACGCATGGCCGCTGGGCATGCTGTAGCTGGTCAGCGGATCGCTCAGCACTTCGGGGCGCACACGGGCAAAAAACAGCTTCGTCGCGGTGTTCGCCAATGCAGTGCAGAGCAGGGTGCTTCCGGCGAAAATCGCCGGGCGCCATTGACGCATCAGCAACAGCAAACCGGTCAGTAGCGTACTGAACAACAGCATATTGTGGAATTCGCCGATCAGCGTGAAGACCACCGCCACCTCATCGAGCATTGGGCTGCGATGTTCCTGCACCAGGGCCATCAAACCTTGATCAAGGGCGCTCAGGTACGGATAACCGATAAACAGCGACACCAGAAGCAGTAAACTCATGCCGGCAATCAACGCTGTGGCCCGGCGATGCTGGCGCAGGCTGCTGGTGGCGCTCAATCCCAGCATCACGGCAATGCTGCCGACAGCGATTCCGGCCTGAGGCCAGAAACCTCCGGGTAGCGGCAAACGAATCGCCGCTCCGGTGGCCCAGCCAGGCAACAGATAGGCCACCGACCACCCCGCGCCGGCCAGCAGGCTGACGGCGATGAAGCGTGGGAAGGGCATGTCGCACATGCCTGCGACCATGGGCAGCATCGGCCGCAATGGCCCGATAAAACGCCCGACCAGCAGGCTGGCGATGCCATAGCGCTGGAAATAGGCCTCGGCCCCGGTAATCCATTCCGGGTGATGGCGCAAACCGGGCAGGCGCCGGATATTCTGATGAAAGTGCCGTCCAAGGAAGTACGAAACCACGTCGCCCAACACGCCGGCGAGGAAGCCCAGCAGCAAAGTTTCACTCAGCGGCAACGCTCCGCTGCCGGCCAGTACGGCAACGGTGAACAGTAAAACCGTGCCGGGGACGATCAGCCCGGCAATTGCCAGGCATTCCACAAAGGCCACCAGAAATATTGCTGCCGCCAGCCATTGCGGGTTGACCGTCAACCAACCGGTCACGCTATCGAGCCATTGGCCCATAAAAACCACTCCATCAAATGTTCAATTGCTTCCAGGGGATAAGTGCAACTTTGAATACGCCACTGCCCCCTGTGGGAGCGGGCTTGCCCGCGAATAGGCCCATTCAGTCGATATTGACGTCGCCTGACACTCCGCCTTCGCGGGCAAGCCCGCTCCCACGGGGATTTCTGTTTGCATCAAGTCTGAGTCAATTTCAGGACAGCACAAAATAATCGCGACCTTCGACTTGCCCCCGACGCAGCGGGTTCCGCGTGCAGTAAGGCGCGTAGGCTCCATCGACGAAGCGGTACATCAAGTGTTCATCGCGCCCGTGGGGGATGCCCAGGCGCGTGGTCTGGATGATGTGGGCGGGCGTCTGGCCGACATGCTCCACTAGCAGCACTTCATGGTCGAAGCGTTTGGCGTCCCACACCGGCACTTTCAGGCCTAGTGCCTTGCAGAGCAGGGTTTGCCCGGCGCAGAGCTTTTGCGACGGGCGAGGGTGACCCTGGGCATCGGGATTGTTCAACAGCATCTGTGCCAGGCTGGCCGGCCCGCTCAGTTCATCGACCCACGGATAGGCGGACTTGATCAGCACGGCGTTGCCGGGCCCCTGGGCGCTGAAATTGAGTGAATCGCCGCCCCGGGCGTAATACATATAGATGTGGCCGCCATCCAGAAACAAAGCCTTACGCTTTTCTGTGTAGCCGAGGGATGCGTGGCTGCCTTTTTCCGCGCAGTAATAGGCTTCGGTCTCGATGATCCGGGCGCTGAGCCACAGGTCGCCCACTCGATGGCGAATGACTTTGCCCAGTAGGTCCCGGGCCAGAATTTGCGCGTCACGGTCAAAAAACGCATCCGGGAGGCCCGCGGGCAGGCTCATGGCGGACGCTCGAACAGTCAGGTTGGACATGATGGCCGGCGTTTGTCAGGGCTGAATGAGTCGTGATGATAACAATTTGCAGCTTAATCCCGGCTGAACGTCGGCAAATACCCCTCCATTTCGACCATCCGCCCGTCACCGCTGTTAGTCCCGGGACGCGACAGCTATAATCTGCCGCTTTACTCTTTACCAAGACCTTATCAAAGACCACGCCAGACCATGACTGAGTCCGTTCTTGATTACATGACCCGCCTGGGTTGCGCTGCCCGCGAAGCTTCCCGCGTGATCGGCCGTGCCAGCACCGCGCAGAAAAACCGCGCCCTGCAGGCTGCCGCCAATGCGCTGGACGCTGCCCGTACCGAGCTGACGGCGGCCAATGAGCTGGATTTGGCCGCCGGTCGCGCCAATGGTCTGGAGCCGGCCCTCCTTGAGCGTCTGGCGCTGACCCCGGCGCGTATCGACGGCATGATCGTCGGTCTGCGCCAGGTGGCGGCCCTGCCGGACCCGGTCGGCGCGATCCGCGACATGAGTTTCCGTCCGTCCGGTATTCAGGTCGGCAAGATGCGCGTACCACTGGGCGTGATCGGAATCATCTACGAGTCGCGGCCAAACGTGACCATCGATGCCGCCAGCCTGTGCCTGAAGTCCGGCAACGCGACCATCCTGCGTGGCGGTTCCGAGGCCATTCATTCCAATCGAGCCATTGCCGCCTGCATCCAGCGCGGCCTGGCCGAGGCCGATCTGCCGGCCGCTGTGGTGCAAGTGGTCGAAACCACGGACCGCGCTGCCGTCGGCGCGTTGATCACCATGCCTGAATACGTCGATGTCATCGTGCCCCGTGGCGGTCGAGGCCTGATCGAGCGCGTCAGCCGTGATGCCCGCGTACCGGTGATCAAGCACCTGGACGGCATCTGCCACGTTTACGTGAGTGAACACGCCGACCTGGCCAAGGCCCAGCGCATCGCGTTCAACGCCAAGACTTACCGTTATGGCATCTGCGGTGCCATGGAAACGCTGCTGGTGGATCAATCCGTCGCCAAGGATTTCCTGCCGGCGATGGCCGCCCAGTTCCGCGAAAAAGGCGTCGAGCTGCGCGGTTGCGAGCGTACCCGGGCGATCATCGATGCCGTACCGGCCACCGAGGAAGACTGGAGCACCGAGTACCTGGCGCCGATTCTGTCGATCCGCGTGGTCGACGGCCTGGAGCAGGCCATCGAGCACATCAACCGTTACGGCTCTCACCATACCGATTCGATTGTCAGCGAACACCAGGGCGAAACCCGGCGTTTCGTGGCTGAAGTCGACTCGTCGTCGGTGATGATCAACACCCCGACATGCTTCGCCGATGGCTTCGAATACGGATTGGGTGCCGAGATCGGCATTTCTACTGATAAGCTGCACGCCCGTGGCCCGGTGGGCCTCGAAGGACTGACCTGCGAGAAGTACATCGTGGTCGGCGACGGGCAACTGCGCGGACAGGAGCCGGTCTGACTTGGGCGACTTCGACCCGTCAGCCCCGGTCACCGTCAGCGAGCCAGCGCCTCGCCGCATTGGCGTGCTGGGCGGAACGTTCGACCCGGTGCACATCGGCCATTTGCGCGGTGCACTGGAAGTCGCCGAAACCCTGGCACTCGATGAGCTGCGCCTGACACCCAGTGCCAGGCCGCCCCATCGTGACAAGCCGCAGGTGTCGGCAAAAGACCGTCTGGCGATGGTCGAGTGCGCGGTGGCCGGTGTGGCGCCGTTGGTGGTGGACGCCCGCGAATTGCAGCGGGACAAACCGTCCTACACCATTGATACCCTGGAACTGATGCGCGCCGAACTGGCCGTATCCGACCAGGTTTTTCTGCTTTTGGGCTGGGACGCTTTTTGCGGCCTGCCCACTTGGCACCGCTGGGAAGAGTTGCTCCAGCATTGCCATATCCTGGTGTTGCAACGCCCGGATGCCGACAGCGAACCGCCGGATGCCTTGCGCAACCTGCTGGCAGCGCGCTCGGTGAGCGACCCGCTGGCCCTCAAAGGGCCGAGCGGACAGATTGCATTCGTCTGGCAGACACCGCTCGCGGTATCCGCCACCCAGATCCGTCAACTGCTGGCCAGCGGTAAGTCGGTACGTTTCCTGGTGCCCGACGCGGTCCTGGCCTACATCGATGCGCACGGGCTCTACCGTGCGTCGAACTGAATAGGAGTGCCTCAAGGCACGTGGCAACAACGTGTATTGAAGCGCCCGAACAAACGAGCAAAACGAGTTTTATATGACGAGCAACAACGAAAGCAAAGTAAAACGCAAAGGCACATTCAAGAGCGCCCCGCTGCCGGAAAAGGTCCTCGCCGCCGAGCCGCCTAAAGGTGACGAGCTGGTCAAGATCGCCGTAGCCGCCCTGGAAGACGTCAAGGCCCAGGACGTGCTGGTGATTGATGTTCGCGACAAGCAGAGCATCACTGACTACATGATCATTGCCACCGGTACCTCCAACCGCCAGATCGGCGCGATGCTGGACAAGGTCCGCGAGGCCGTCAAAGCCCTGGGCATCAAGCCGCTGGGTGAAGAAGGCAAGGGCGACAGCGACTGGGTGCTGTTGGACATGGACGACGTGATCGTTCACATGATGACCTCCAACGCCCGTCAGTTCTACGACCTCGAGCGTCTGTGGAAAGGTGCCGAGCAGAGCCGTGCGGCCGATGGCAAGCACCACAGCCCTGAAGTTGGTCACGAGCACTTCAACAAGCTCAATAAAGACCAGGAATAAGGGACCGCTGTGCGACTGCGACTGATCGCCGTCGGTTCACGCATGCCCAAGTGGGTGGAAGAAGGCTGGCATGAATATGCCAAGCGTCTTCCGTCCGAGCTGGCGCTGGAACTGGTGGAAATACCGCTCAATACCCGTGGCAAGAACGCCGACGTGGCCCGTTTCATCCGTCAGGAAGGCGAAGCCATGCTGGCCAAGGTCGGGCCGAACGAGCGCGTTGTCACCCTCGAAGTCCATGGCAAACCCTGGAGCACCGAGCAGCTGGCGGTCGAACTCGATCGTTGGCGGCTGGATTCGCGTACCGTCAACTTCATGGTTGGCGGCCCCGAAGGGCTGGCGCCGGAAGTCTGTGCCCGGGCCGACCAGCGCTGGTCGTTGTCGCCGCTGACCTTGCCGCACCCGCTGGTGCGGATTCTGATCGGCGAACAGTTGTACCGTGCCTGGACCGTGCTGTCCGGTCACCCTTACCACAAGTAGTTCTGCGCTCCCATGACCCAGCCGATCCGCATCAAGGACCACGAAAAAGACGCCCGTCTGGTGCGTGGCCGCGTCGTGTTCGGGGCCATTGCAGTGGTGGCGCTGATTGGCGTGCTGATTGCGCGCCTGTATTTCCTGCAGGTGATCCAGTACGAGTACCACTCGACCCTGTCGGAAAACAACCGCGTCCATGTGCAGCCGATTCCGCCGACCCGTGGCTTGATTTTCGACCGCAATGGCGTGGTGATCGCCGATAACCGGCCCAGCTTCAGCCTGAGCATGACCCGCGAGCGGTCCGGCGACTGGCAGCAGGTGCTCGACGTGATCGTCGAAGTGCTGGAACTGACACCCGAGGACCGGGTGGTCTTCGAGAAACGCATGCGCCAGGGACGTCGGCCGTTCGAGCCGGTGCCGATCCTGTTCGAGCTGACTGAAGAGCAGATCGCGCGGATCGCCGTGAACCAGTTCCGCCTGCCCGGGGTAGAAGTGGTCGCACAATTGGTTCGCCACTATCCCCAGGGCGCGCACTTTGCGCACTCCGTGGGTTACATGGGGCGGATCAACGAGAAAGAGCTCAAGACGCTGGACCCGGTCAGCTACAGCGGCACCCATCAGATCGGTAAAACCGGCATCGAGCGTTTCTACGAGCCGGAGCTGCACGGCCAGGTGGGTTACGAGGAAGTCGAGACCAACGCTCGGGGCCGCGTATTGCGGGTGCTCAAGCGTACCGAACCGGTTTCCGGCAAGGACATCGTCCTGAGCCTGGACATCAAATTGCAGGAAGCCGCCGAAGCCGCGCTCGGCGGTCGTCGTGGTGCGGTGGTGGCCCTGAACCCGAAAACCGGCGAGGTGCTGGCAATGGTCAGCCAGCCGAGCTTCGATCCGAACCTGTTCGTCACCGGCATCAGCTCCAAGGCCTATTCAGAGCTGCGCGATTCCATCGACCGGCCGCTGTTCAACCGCGTACTGCGCGGTCTGTACCCGCCGGGCTCGACCATCAAGCCTGCGGTGGCGATTGCCGGCCTGGACTCTGGCGTGGTGACGGCGTCGACCCGTGTGTTCGACCCCGGTTACTACATGCTGCCCAACTACGACCACAAGTACCGCAACTGGAACCGTACCGGCGACGGCTTTGTCGATCTCGACACGGCGATCATGCGTTCCAACGACACCTACTTCTACGACCTGGCCCACAAGCTGGGAATCGATCGGTTGTCGTCGTACCTGAGCAAGTTCGGCATCGGCCAGAAGGTTTCCCTGGACATGTTCGAGGAATCGCCGGGTCTGATGCCGACCCGCGAATGGAAGCGAGCGACCCGCCGTCAAGCGTGGTTCCCGGGGGAAACGCTGATCCTCGGGATCGGCCAGGGCTACATGCAGTCGACCCCGCTGCAACTGGCCCAGGCCACGGCGCTGGTCGCCAACAAAGGCATCTGGAACCGTCCGCACCTGGCCAAGACCATCGAAGGCGAGAAGCCGGTGGATGAGAACCCGATGCCGGACATCATCCTGCGCGATCCGTCCGACTGGACCAAGGTCAACCACGGCATGCAGCAGGTCATGCACGGTGCCCGCGGTACGGCGCGCAAGGCTTCGATCGGCGCGCAATACCGGATCGCCGGCAAGAGTGGTACGGCCCAGGTGGTCGCGATCAAGCAGGGCGAAAAATACGACCGTTCCAAGGTTCAGGAGCGCCATCGAGACCACGCCCTGTTCGTTGGCTTCGCGCCGGCGGACGACCCGCAAATCGTGGTGTCGGTGATGGTCGAGAACGGTGAGTCTGGCTCCGGCGTCGCAGCTCCCGTGGTGCGTCAGGTGATGGACGCCTGGCTGCTGGACCAGGACGGCCGTCTCAAAGCCGAATACGCCAGCCCTACTAGCGCGGAGGCCACGGCCCGTGATGAATAATTTTGATCGCATGCTCTCCAGTGAGGATGTGATGCGTCGTCGCGCGACGCTGCTGCAACGTATGCACATCGATGGCGTGTTGCTGATTTTGCTGCTGACCCTGGCCGCCGGCAGTCTGTTCGTGCTGTATTCGGCCAGCGGCAAGAGCTGGGACCTGCTGGCCAAACAGGCCACTTCGTTCGGCATCGGCCTGGTGTCGATGATCGTCATCGCTCAGTTCGAGCCGCGCTTCATGGCCCGCTGGGTGCCGGTCGGCTATGTGATCGGCGTGCTCTTGCTGGTCGTGGTGGATGTCATGGGGCACAACGCCATGGGCGCCACGCGCTGGATCAATATTCCCGGCGTGATTCGCTTCCAGCCTTCGGAATTCATGAAGATCCTGATGCCGGCAACCATCGCCTGGTACTTGTCCAAGCGCACTTTGCCGCCGCAGCTCAAGCATGTCGGCATCAGTCTGATGCTGATCGGCATCCCGTTCATTCTCATCGTGCGGCAACCGGACCTCGGCACTTCGCTACTGATCCTGGCCGGCGGCGCTTTCGTGCTGTTCATGGGGGGCTTGCGCTGGCGCTGGATCCTCAGCGTGCTGGCCGCCGCCGTGCCCGTGGCGGTTGCCATGTGGTTCTTCATCATGCACGACTACCAGAAGCAGCGAATCCTGACATTCCTCGACCCGGAGAGCGATCCGCTCGGTACGGGCTGGAACATCATCCAGTCCAAAGCCGCCATCGGCTCAGGTGGTGTGTTCGGCAAGGGCTGGTTGCTGGGCACTCAGTCGCACCTGGACTTCCTGCCGGAAAGCCATACCGACTTCATCATTGCCGTACTGGGTGAAGAGTTCGGCCTGGTAGGGATCTGCGCGCTGCTGCTGATCTACCTGCTGTTGATCGGGCGTGGCCTGGTGATTACCGCCCAGGCGCAGACATTGTTCGGCAAGTTGCTCGCGGGCAGCCTGACCATGACGTTTTTTGTTTATGTTTTCGTCAACATCGGTATGGTCAGTGGCCTGTTGCCGGTGGTGGGGGTGCCGTTGCCGTTCATTAGCTACGGAGGAACTTCGCTGGTGACGCTGCTGTCAGCGTTTGGGGTTTTGATGTCGATCCATACCCATCGCAAGTGGATCGCGCAGGTTTGAATAAGGTGAAATTTTCAATGCAAGTAATGCGTGGCTGGGCGACTCGATTTGCGCCATGGGTCGGCCTGGTAAGCATCCTTGGCAGCGTGCAGGAAGCGTTGGCCGGCGACTACGAAGGCTCACCCCAGGTGGCCGAATTCGTCGGTGAAATGACCCGTGACTACGGTTTCGCCGGCGAACAATTGATGGGCGTGTTCCGCGAAGCCGAGCGCAAGCAGTCGATTCTGGACGCCATCTCGAAACCCGCCGAACGGGTCAAGCAGTGGAGCGAGTATCGCCCGATGTTCATCACCGACGCGCGCATAGCCCGTGGGGTGGACTTCTGGCGTCAGCACGAAGCGGTGCTGGCCCGTGCCGAGCAGGAATACGGCGTGCCGGCCCAGGTGATCGTCTCGATCATCGGCGTTGAAACCTTTTTCGGCCGAAATACCGGAAATTTCCGGGTGATCGATGCCTTGTCGACGCTGGGTTTCGACTATCCTCCCCGTGCCGAGTTTTTCCGCAAGGAATTGCGTGAGTTCCTGCTGCTGGCCCGTGAAGAGCAGGTCGATCCGTTGACGCTCAAAGGCTCCTACGCTGGCGCAATGGGCTTGCCGCAATTCATGCCGAGCAGTTTCCGTGCCTACGCGGTGGATTTCGACGGTGATGGCCATATCAACATCTGGACCAACCCGGACGATGCCATTGGCAGTGTCGCCAGTTACTTCAAGCGTCATGGCTGGGTCGCCGGCGAACCAGTGGTCAGCCGCGCCGATGTCCGTGGCGATCAGGTTGACGAAGGTTTGACCGCAGGCATCGAACCGACGAAAACCGTCGGGGAGTTGCGAGCCCTGGGGTGGTCAAGTCATGATGCGCTGCGCGATGATATGCCGGTTACTGCTTTCCGCCTGGAAGGCGACAATGGCCCCGAGTACTGGATGGGCCTGAAGAATTTTTACGCGATCACGCGTTATAACCGCAGCGTGATGTACGCCATGGCCGTACATCAACTGTCTGAACAGCTGGTCCAAGCACGGGGCGTCAAGTAATGCGGGCATTGCCTATCAATAAACCCCTGAAGCTGATGGCATTCGCCGCGTTGGCAGTGCTGGTCGCCAGTTGTTCGACCAGCCGCGCGCCGGCCCAGAAGTCCAGCACCGCCGTACGCGCGACGCCGGGGCTGGACATCAACCGTGCCCACAAGGATGGCGCGCCATGGTGGGACGTCGATGTGTCGCGCATCCCGGACGCCACGCCGACCCTGCACACCGGCCCGTACAAGGCCAATCCGTACACCGTGCTGGGCAAGACTTACTTCCCGTTGCAGGAATCCAAGACCTACGTGCAGTCGGGTACGGCGTCCTGGTATGGCACCAAGTTCCACGGTCAGAACACTGCCAACGGCGAAGTGTATGACCTGTACGGCATGAGTGCCGCGCACAAGACATTGCCACTGCCGAGTTACGTCCGGGTGACCAACCTCGACAACAACAAGAGCGTGATCCTGCGAGTCAACGACCGCGGGCCGTTCTACTCGGACCGGATCATCGACTTGTCCTACGCTGCCGCGAAGAAACTCGGTTACGCCGAAACCGGCACGGCGCGGGTCAAGGTCGAAGGCATCGATCCACAGGCGTATTGGGCGGCCAAAGGCCGTCCGGCACCATTAATGCTCAACGAACCGAAAGTCGCGCAGAATAGCGCGCCGGTGATCACGGCTTCGGCCGGCACCGTCGAGCAATGGACACCACCGCCGCAGCAACACGCCGCTGCGGTAGTGCCCGTTCAGCTCGATGCAAAAAAAAACGCTTCTGTACCAGCCTCTGGCCAGTATCTGCAGGTGGGCGCGTTCGCCAACCCGGACGCTGCAGAACTCCTGAGATCCAAGCTCAGCGGGATGGTGAGCGCTCCGGTGTTCATCAGCTCGATCGTGCGCAATCAGCAGACCCTGCACCGGGTTCGCCTGGGCCCGATCGGATCGCCGGGTGAAATACAGCAGGTGCAGAACAGCGTGCGCCTGGCCAACCTTGGTTCGCCAAGTGTGGTCACGGAATAAGCAATACGTAGAACTTGATTGACGATTCACCAGCGATTGGGGGGTGAATCAGGTTGTTGGCTCGTTGAAGAACAAAAGCCCGGCAAGGGTTACAGAGTGAGCAACTGAACACGCGATGACTCGTTAGAAAGTCATCTGATTAGTTTTGCCCTAGGGCAGTTTCCATTAGCGATTTCGAGAGACGGATGAACATCACCACCTTTGCCAAACGCCTGTTCCTGTTAGTCCCGCTGCTCCTCTCACCTGCCGCTTTCGCGGCCGAGATGATGCCGTCGCCACCACAATTGGCCGCCAAGGCCTACGTGCTCATGGATGCCAGCAGCGGCAACGTGCTGGTCGAGAACAACGGTGATCAGCGTCTGCCACCGGCCAGCCTGACCAAGCTGATGACCGCGTACATTGCGACCCTGGAAATCCGTCGTGGCCAGATCGGTGAAAACGACCCGGTGACCGTCAGCGAGAACGCCTGGCGCACCGGTGGTTCGCGGATGTTCATCAAAGTGGGCTCGCAAGTCACCGTCAGCGACCTGCTGCACGGCATCATCATCCAGTCGGGCAACGACGCCAGTGTCGCGCTCTCCGAGCACATCGCCGGTAGCGAAGACGCCTTCGCCGACCTGATGAACAAGACCGTCGCCGATCTGGGCATGACCAATACCCACTTCATGAACCCGACCGGCCTGCCGAACCCTGAGCACTATTCGTCGGCTCACGACATGGCTGTGCTGGCCCGTGCGATCATCCACGAAGACCCGGCTCACTACGCGATCTACTCGCAGAAAGAGTTCTTCTGGAATGGCATCAAGCAACCCAACCGTAACCTGCTGCTGTGGCGCGACAAGACTGTCGACGGCCTGAAGACCGGCCACACCGACGAAGCCGGCTACTGCATGGTGTCTTCGGCCGTACGTGATGGCATGCGCCTGATCGCCGTGGTGTTCGGCACCAACAGCGAAGTGGCCCGTGCCGCCGAAACCCAGAAGCTGCTGACCTACGGTTTCCGTTTCTTTGAAACCCAGACTTTCTACCAGAAGGGTACCGAGCTGGCTCAGGCTCCGGTCTGGAAAGGCGCCACCAACCAGGTCAAGGCCGGTCTGGCTGAAGACCTGACCATGACCCTGCCAAAAGGCCAGCTGAAAAAGCTCGCCGCCAGCATGACCATGAACCCGCAACTGGTTGCACCAATCGCCAAGGGTGACGTGATCGGTAAAGTCGAAGTCAAACTGGAAGACAAGGTGGTGCACAGCGCCGACCTGATCGCTCTGGATGGCGTCGAAGAGGGTGGTATCTTCCGTCGCATGTGGGATAGCATCCGTCTATTCTTCTACGGCTTGTTCAACTGATAGTGTGCTCCTGCAGGGCCCCGTGCTGATCCGGCGCGGGGCTTTGCCGTCGCCACGGCTTACGCTTACGAGGCCGTTACGCCATGACCGATACCGAAGTAAAGGCGCCAAAGATCGAATTCCCTGCCAATGATTATCCAGTCAAGGTGATCAGCGACACGGGTGTGGGCAATAAGGACAGAATCATCGACATCGTCAGCAAGCACGCCAAGATCAACGACGAGCGTATTGACGAGCGCCAGAGCAGCAACGGCAAATACACCACCATTCAGTTGCACATCGTCGCGACCGACCAGGACCAGCTGTACAACATCAACAGCGAACTGCGGGCCACCGGTTTCGTGCACATGGTGTTGTGATGTCCGGCACGCTGGGCTTTCGCGAGCTCGGCCAGATGGCTTACGAGCCGGTCTGGCATGCCATGCAACGCTTTACCAACGAACGCGGCACCGATGTTGCCGACGAGGTCTGGCTGGTGGAGCACCCGGCAGTGTTCACCCAGGGCCAGGCCGGCAAGGCCGAACACCTGCTGCTTCCCGGTGACATTCCGGTGGTGCAGGTCGATCGTGGGGGGCAGGTGACCTACCACGGCCCCGGCCAGTTGGTGGCTTATCTGTTGCTGGACGTACGCAGGCTCGGGTTTGGCGTGCGCGATCTGGTTAGCCGGATGGAGCAATGCCTGATCGAGCTGCTGGCCAGTTACGGTGTCACCGCCGCGGCCAAGCCCGATGCACCGGGTGTCTACGTCGACGGGGCGAAAATCGCCTCCCTGGGTCTGCGGATCCGCCACGGCTGTTCCTTTCATGGCCTGGCCTTGAACGTGGACATGAACCTGGAACCGTTTCGACGGATTAATCCCTGCGGCTACGCCGGGCTGGCGATGACCCAGCTGAGCGATCACGCAGGATCGATTGAATTTGCCGAGGTAAGTGCCCGGCTGCGCGCGCAGCTCGTCAAACACCTCGACTATGCTGAGCAGACGACCCTCACGGGCGGAATCGACTGATATGACTACTGATGCAGTGCAAACCATGATCCCGACGCTCGATGTCACCGAGCGCCCGGCCCCGCGTCCCAAGGTTGAAGCCGGCGTCAAGCTGCGCGGCGCCGAAAAGGTTGCACGCATCCCGGTGAAGATCATTCCGACCACCGAACTGCCGAAGAAGCCGGACTGGATTCGTGTGCGCATCCCAGTTTCGCCGGAAGTCGACCGCATCAAGGCCCTGCTGCGCAAGCACAAGCTGCACAGCGTGTGCGAAGAAGCGTCCTGCCCGAACTTGGGCGAGTGCTTCTCGGGCGGCACCGCGACCTTCATGATCATGGGTGACATCTGCACCCGTCGTTGCCCGTTCTGCGACGTCGGCCACGGCCGTCCGAAGCCACTGGACGTCAACGAACCGGAAAGCCTGGCCATCGCCATCGCCGACCTGCGCCTGAAGTACGTGGTGATCACCTCGGTGGACCGCGACGACCTGCGCGACGGTGGCGCCCAGCACTTTGCCGATTGCATCCGCGAAATCCGCAAGCTGTCGCCGAACGTGCAGCTCGAAACCCTGGTTCCGGACTACCGTGGCCGCATGGACATCGCCCTGGAAATCACTGCCGCCGAGCCGCCGGATGTGTTCAACCACAACCTGGAAACCGTGCCGCGCCTGTACAAGGCTGCGCGTCCGGGCTCTGACTACCAGTGGTCGCTGACCCTGCTGCAACGCTTCAAGCAGATGATGCCGCACATTCCGACCAAATCCGGGCTGATGCTGGGCCTGGGCGAGACCGACGAAGAAGTCATCGAAGTCATGAAGCGCATGCGCGAGCACGACATCGACATGCTGACCCTGGGCCAGTACCTGCAACCGTCCCGCAGCCACCTGCCGGTGCAACGCTTCGTGCACCCGGACACCTTCGCCTGGTTCGCCGAGGAAGGCTACAAGATGGGCTTCAAGAACGTTGCCTCGGGTCCGTTGGTACGCTCCTCGTATCACGCCGACGAGCAGGCCAAGCTGGTCAAGGCCGAGCTGATGTCGTCCTGATCTGCGCACGGAAATGAAAAACGCCCGCACGGTGTTCAGCCTTGCGGGCGTTTTTTTGCCCGGCCTACGGCACTGGCCGCTTTTTCCTGCAACCTGCGGGGCAACTGACCCTCTTCAGTTTGTCCCCGTTCCTGACTACTGTGTGCTGACGTGTTAACGCAGGGAGATTCACGAATGACCGCTCGACCGACCCACACCCTTTGCCCCCATGCTCCCGTCCCGGCACTGCCGTCGGAAGGCATGATCGGCGTTATCGCACCCGCCGGTCCCGCGACGCTGGACACCGACAAGGCGGTGCAATGGATGTGTGCCCGAGGTTACTCACTGAAAGTGTTTTCCGGGGTCTACGAGAAAGACGGCTACCTGGCCGGCAGCGACGATGTGCGGCTCAATGACCTGCACGCTGCATTCGCGGATCGTGAGGTCGATGCCATCATCTGCCTGCGCGGAGGTTACGGCACGCCCCGGCTGCTTGATCGCATCGATTTCCAATTGCTACGCGACAACGCCAAGCCGTTCATCGGCTACAGCGACATCACTGCCCTGCATTTGGCGATCAGTCGCTATGCCGGCTTTGTGACATTTCATGGTCCATTGCTCAATGCCGACCTGCTGGGTGGCAAGCAAATACCAACGGAGTCTTCCTTTTTCAACATGCTGCGCGGGCAGGTGAGGGCGGGCTCGGTGCTGGCGCATCCGGTGGCCTACCCGCTGACCACGATCGAGCCGGGCGTCGCTCATGGGCGTTTGCTCGGAGGCAATCTGGCCATGATCGCCGCGACCATGGGCACGCCCTACGAGATTGATGCCGAGGGCGTCATTCTGTTGATCGAGGACATCAACGAGCCGTTGTATCGCATCGACCGGTTGCTGACCCAACTGCGGCTGGCGGGCACGTTGCAGAAGCTGCGCGGCGTGTTGGTCGGGGATGTGGCGGGGGTGGAGGTGGCCGCGCTGGACAGGTTGCTCAAACAGACTTTCGCGCCATTGAAGATTCCGGTGTTGTCCGGGTGGCGAAGCGGGCATTGCGACCCGAATCTGACGCTGCCCATGGGGGCGTTGGTCAGGCTGGATGCGGGGAATAAGGAATTGATGTTGGAGCAGGATGTAGTAATCAGGTAAGCCGCGAGCATATCGAAAAGATCGCAGCCTGCGGCAGCTCCTACAGGGGATTGCGTTCACCTGTAGGAGCTGCCGAAGGCTCGGGCCGCGTTCGGACGATCTTTTGCTTTTAGCGGTTACGCAACCCTTCCAGCAACTTGTGCGTCGGATACCCATCCGCTGGCCAGCCAAACGACTGCTGGGCACTGCGGATCGCCTTGCGGGTGTTCGCGCCAATGATCCCGTCGGCGGTGCCGGCGTCGTAGTTTTGCGCGCTCAGCAGGTTTTGCAGCTCGATCCGCTCGGTGCGGCTCAGCGGCAAGTCATCCTTTGGCCACGTGCCACTGATTAAGCCCCCCCCATTGAAGCGTTCAGACAACAGGCTCACGCCCAGGGCGTAGGACGACGAGTTGTTGTACTTGAGGATCGCCCGGAAGTTATCGAGCACCAGGAACGCCGGGCCACGGTAACCGGCCGGCAGCAGCAGGGCCGCGGACAATTGCTCGGAGCCGGCTGGGACCTGGCCACCGTTGGGCAGGGTAATGCCCAGTTGCCGCCATTCAGCGACGCTCTTGCGAATCGTGCCGTCGGCCAGCAGGTAGTTGAACCCGCTCGGCAGTTGGACTTCAAAGCCCCATGGCTGGCCTCTCTGCCAGCCAGAACTCTGCAGGTAGTGCGCGGTAGACGCCAGGGCATCGGCCGAGCTGCTCCAGATATCGCGACGCCCGTCACCATCGAAGTCCACGGCATGGGTGTTGTAGGTGGTCGGGATGAACTGAGTCTGGCCCATGGCGCCGGCCCAGGATCCCAGCATCTTCTCGGGCTCGATATCGCCTTGTTGCAGGATTTGCAGGGCGGCAATCAATTGCGCGTGGGCGAAACCGGGGCGACGGCCTTCGTAGGCCAGGGTCGCCAGCGAGTTGATCACCGACTTGTTGCCCTGGAACTGGCCAAAGTTGCTTTCCATGCCCCACACGGCCACCAGGGCCTGACGATCAACGCCATAACGCTGCTCGATGCTTTGCAGGGTGTCCGCGTACTGGTTGATCAACGACTGGCCTTTGCGTACCCGCAGCGGCGACAAGGCGCCATCGAGGTATTCCCACACCGGCTTTGCGAATTCCGGTTGGCTGCGGTCGGCACTAATCACACTGGGGTCGAAGCTGACATTGGCGAAAGCGCGATCAAACAGATCGGCGCGGATACCCGCGGCCAGGGCATCCTTGCGGAAACCTGCCTGCCATTCGGCAAAGGTCTGGGTTGGCTGGATGTCGAGGTTCTCACCCGTCGGAACCACAGGCGGAACAACCGCCGGGGCGGTGGCGACAGGAAGCGTCTGAAGCGGCTGAGCGTCGGCTGCGGTCGGTTTCTCCGCACAGGCGACAAGCAAAACAAGGCTGGAGGCAGCGATCAATTGGCGTAGGTGCCAACGACGGGGGAGACAAAAGGGCATGCACGGGTCCAGGGAGTACGAATCAGGTACAGACCTTAACATGTTGAAGGGGTGTTCTGCTTTACGCAGCCAGAAAGTAAGAAGCCTCCCAGTTGTCAGACTGGAAGGCTTCGCGGCGGTAACTGCCTTTGCCCTTGGCGGGACGTTCCTGGCGGCTGCGGAACAATGGCTGGGCGATGATGGATTTGGCCTTGTTGGGGCCATTTTTTGATGGCTTTTTGCTCATGATCGGATCTCACGGGTAGTTGGGTTTTGCGGGGGAAATAATCTGCCGAAGTCGGGGTTCTGTCTATAGGGCAGAGGGAGGTGGGTTTTGTGGGAAGAAAGATCAAAAGATCGCAGCCTGCGGCAGCTCCTACGGGGGATTGCGTTCACCTGTAGGAGCTGCCACAGACTGCGATCTTTGATTTATTCGGCGGGCAACGACAATCTCTGACCGGCCATCAACAACGTCAACCGGCTCAAGCTCATCCACGGCGAGCCCGCCGCCTGGCCCTTGATCTGCGCGTCGATGCGTTGCGCTTCCAGCAGCAGTTGCGCCCAGCGTTGTGCCGAGTAGCGTTGCAGGGCTTTGCTCATCAACGGTTTACGTTTGTCCCAGACCGGAGGTTTGGCCTGGCTGAAGGCCTTGTCCAGCGGCGTCCCCTGGCTGTATTGCAGGGAAATATTGGCCAGCAGGCGCAGCTCCCGGGCCAGGGCCCAGAGAATCACCGGCGGCTCGACGCCTTCGCCGCGCAAGCCTTCGAGCATGCGCAACGCGTGGGCCGCTTCACCATTGAGCACCGCATCGGTCAGGCCAAAGACGTCGAAGCGCGCACTGTCGGCCACTGCCGCCTGCACGGTTTCAACGGTGATCTGACCCCCTTCGGCCATCAGTTTGAGCTTTTCGATTTCCTGGGCGGCGGCCAGCAGGTTGCCCTCGACCCGTGCTGCAATCAGCTCAACAGCGTCCTGGCTGGCGGACAGCCCGGCCTGGGACAGGCGTTGGCGGATCCAGCTGGGCAACTGGGCGACGTCGACTGGCCAGATCTGCACGAACTGGGTCTGTTGTCCTTCGACCAGCGCTTTGCCCCACTTGGTTTTCTGTGCGCTGCCATCGAGTTTCGGCAAGCTGATCAGCAGCACGGTGTCGTCAGCCGGGCGCGAGCAATACTCGATAAGCGCGGCGGCACCTTTGTCGCCGGGCTTGCCGGAAGGCAGGCGCAGCTCCAGCAGGCGCTTTTCGGCGAACAACGACATGCTGGCACCGGCTTGCAGCAAGGTCCCCCAGTCGAAATTGGCGTCGGCGGCAAACACCTGGCGTTCATCGAATCCCTGCTGACGGGCAGCCGTGCGGAGGGCGTCGGCCGCTTCCTGACACAGCAGCGGGTCATCGCCGCTGATGATGTAGACGGGCGCAAGGGCGCCTTGCAGGTGTTTGGCGAGTTGGGCGGGGGCGAGCTTCATAAGAGGGGGCGAACGGGGCGCCTGAGCGCCCCGTAAGTCTTACTGCTGCGGCAGTTCGACAGGCGACTGGCGCGGGGTTTCCGCTTCAGCCTTTTTTGCCGCTTCCAGTGCCGCGGCGTCAGCCTTGGCCTTGGCTTCGGCAGTCTGCTGCAGCGTGTCCAGTTGGCTCGGGCTCAGTTGTTCCAGACGCAGCATCATGCGTTGAACCAGCTCCCGGCGGCCTTCTGCACGGGCTGTTGCGGCTTCCTGGTCGGACCCCACCAGGTTGCTGCCGTCGTGCATAAAGACTTTCTGCACTTCAAGCTTGTCGCTCAACAATGGCAGATCACCGCGACCACGGATGTCGTAGCTCAGCACGGTGGTGATCTGGTACTCGCCGGTACTGCTGGCGCCTGCGTAGCTGAGGATGCGCTGGCTTTCCTGCTCATTGGTCAGCACCAGTTTGTACGGTGCGCCGGTATAGACTTTGACGCCGCTACCTTCCAGTACACGACGCAACTGGGTCACGGTTTCGCCATAAGCGTTACGGGCGCTCAGGTCGAGTTCCTTGATCGCCAGTTGGTTGGTGCCGGTGCCGCGCAGCTGGAAACCGCAGGCGCTCAGCAGAACCGCGAGGCCCATCACCAGCAGATTGCGTTTGATCATCTTGTTGCTCCCCTTGAAACCATGTGGGCCGATCAAGCGGCCCGAAAGGTTTTACTCGGCGCCAGGCTTACCTGGCGCCTGATCCAATTAGCTGGCGACGATATTGACCAGTTTCCCGGGCACTACGATCACTTTACGAATGGTCAGACCGTCGACGAAGCGCAGGACGTTCTCGTTGGCACGGGCGGCGGCTTCGATTTCTTCACGGCTGGCACTGGCCGGCATTTCAATCTGGCCACGCAGTTTACCGTTGACCTGGATGACAAGCGTCAGGCTGTCCTGCACCAGTGCACTGTCGTCCTGCACCGGCCAACCGGCGTCGATCACAGGATCAGCGTGGCCCAGTTGATGCCACAGCTCGTGGCTGATGTGCGGCGTGATCGGTGCGAGCAGCAGAGTCACGGTTTCCAGGCCTTCCTGAACCAGCGCGCGATCCTGTTCGGTACCTTGTGCGGCCTTCTCCAGCACGTTCATCAGCGTCATCACCTGGGCGATGGCGGTGTTGAATTTGTGGTTCTGGCCGACGTCCTGGCTGGCCTGCTTGATGGCCAGGTGGATCGAGCGACGAACGGCTTTCTGCTCGTCATTCAGGTTGGCGACGTCGAGTTTGCCCGGCAGGCCCTGAGTGACGTGTGCTTGAGCCAGACGCCAGACGCGCTTGAGGAATCGGTGCGAACCTTCTACGCCGGAGTCGGACCATTCCGCGCTCATGTCAGGTGGCGAGGCGAACATCATGAACAGGCGGCAGGTGTCTGCACCGAACTGGTCAATCATCGACTGTGGGTCGACGCCGTTGTTCTTCGACTTGGCCATCTTCTCGGTGCCGCCGATTTCCACCGGCAGGCCGTCAGCTTTCAATTTGGCGCTGATGACCTTGGCCTTGCTGTCACGCTCGAGCTCGACGTCCGCCGGGTTGAACCAGGTGTAGGCGCCATTGGCTTCGCGGCGATAGTAAGTCTCGGCGATCACCATGCCCTGGGTCAGCAGGTTCTTGAACGGCTCGTTGGAGCTCACCAGGCCTTCGTCACGCATCAGCTTGTGGAAGAAGCGCGCGTACAGCAGGTGAAGAATCGCGTGTTCGATACCGCCGATGTACTGATCCACCGGCAGCCAGTGGTCGGCCGCCGATTTTTCCACCAGGCCGCCTTCAAAGTGTGGCGAGGCGTAGCGGGCGTAGTACCACGAGGACTCGACGAAGGTGTCCATGGTGTCGGTTTCACGCTTGGCAGGTGCGCCGCATTTAGGGCAGGTGCACTCGTAGAACTCGGGCATGCGCGCCAGTGGCGAACCGGCGCCATCCGGCACCACGTCTTCCGGCAGCACGACCGGCAGTTGATCTTCCGGTACCGGCACGTCACCGCAGGTGGTGCAGTGGATGATCGGGATCGGGCAGCCCCAGTAGCGCTGACGGCTGATGCCCCAGTCGCGCAGGCGGAACTGGGTACGCGAGGCGCCCAGTTCTTTCTTGATCAGCGCGACTTCGATGGCGTCGAAGGCGCCCGCGAAGTCGAGGCCGTCGAACTCGCCGGAATTGATCAGCGTGCCGTGCTCGCCGTAGGCGTCTTGCCATGGCGCGGGGTTGGTGTCACCGGAACTGGTGCGCACGACCGATTTGACCGGCAGGTTGTACTTGTGGGCGAATTCGAAATCGCGCTCGTCGTGGGCCGGAACCGCCATCACCGCGCCATCGCCGTAATGCATCAGTACATAGTTGGCGACCCAGACCGGCAGCTTTTCGCCGGTCAGCGGGTGCTCGACGAACAAGCCGGTCGGCAGGCCTTTTTTCTCTTGGGTGGCGACGTCGGCTTCAGCCACGCTGCCGCCCTTGCATTCAGCGATGAACGCTTGCAGCTCGGGATTGTTCTGTGCCGCGAGGGTGGCCAGGTGGTGTTCGGCGGCCACGGCGACATAAGTCGCTCCCATTAAAGTGTCCGGACGGGTGGTGAAGACTTTCAGTGCACCGGTTTCGCCGATGGAGTCGACGTTGTACGGGAACTGCACTTCCATGCCGCGGGACTTGCCGATCCAGTTGCGCTGCATGGTCTTGACCTGTTCAGGCCAGCCAGTCAGTTCGTCGAGGCTCTCCAGCAGTTCATCCGCGTAGGCGGTGATCTTGAAGTAGTACATCGGGATTTCGCGCTTCTCGATCAGCGCGCCGGAACGCCAGCCGCGACCGTCGATCACCTGTTCGTTGGCCAGGACGGTCTGGTCGACCGGGTCCCAGTTCACGGTGCCGCTTTTCTTGTAGATCACACCTTTTTCGAACAGGCGGGTGAACAGCCATTGTTCCCAGCGGTAGTAATCGGGCTTGCAGGTGGTCACTTCGCGCGACCAGTCCACCGCCAGGCCCAGGCTGCGCAGCTGGTTTTTCATGTAGGCGATGTTTTCGTAGGTCCACTTGGCGGGCGCTACGTTGTTCTTCATCGCGGCGTTTTCCGCCGGCATGCCGAAGGCGTCCCAACCCATCGGTTGCAGAACGTTCTTGCCCTGCATGCGCTGGTAGCGGGAGATCACGTCGCCGATGGTGTAGTTGCGCACGTGCCCCATGTGTAGCTTGCCGCTGGGGTAAGGGAACATCGACAGGCAGTAGTAAGTCTCCTTGCCTGGCTGTTCACTGACTTCAAAGGACTTTTGCTCGTCCCAGAACGACTGGGCGGCGGCTTCGATTTCACGGGGCTGATATTGTTCGTGCATGGCTACTTTTGAACTGAATAGGGGTGGCCTAATCCTCTTCAATGCAACGCTGGACGTTGAAGCCGCCACATTGGCGTTTTCGCTGCCCAGCCGAGCTGGAAGTGGAGTTACAGGAAGCGCCGTAGCATACATGACCGCGCTCTACCGAGGGAAACCCTGATTGCTGCCACACGTCCTGCGAAAACCGCTGCGAGGGCCGTTGGTCGCGGCGTTCAGCCGGTTTGTTCATGGAAGCTAAGCTCTAAATGGGGAGTAGGTCATATCTTCCAATGAGGTGAGGGATGGTTGAGTCACAGCAAAAAGCTACAAAACCGGAGCTGTACGAAAGGCTGATCGATCGGTTGGCCTTGGCCCTGGAAGCGGCAAGGACCGCTGGCCGGTTGCGCGACGAACGCCCTCTGGAGCTGGAACTGCGCGGCCTGAGCGCCGCAGAGTATGCACTGGTCAAGGCGTATCTGGATCGCAGTGAACGTGAGACGCACGGATGCTTGTCAGAAGCGGTAAAGCAACTCGACGCACCACGTTCAGCCAAGATCATCTGGCTCAAGGACAAGGTTCCCGGCAGAGACGCGGTAAAGGTCCGGTCTTTGCAGTTCAAATAGGACACGGTGCCATGCTCCTTGAATTTTTGAAGCATAGTCCTTCCATATTGATTGTCGCATTGCGCCAACCCACTTAGGCTTCGGGCATCTCCAGGAGATGCTCGATGCCGTTCCGTTATTTCGTAAAACAACTTCTATTGCCGCCCGGCATTCTATTGCTGCTGCTTTTGCTTGCCTGGTGGTTGCGCCACTCAAGGCCGAGGCTTGCCGGTGCGTGCTTTGCTCTGGGCCTGGGTGGTTTCTGGCTGATGAGCCTGCCGGTGGTCGTGCAGTGGAGTGCCGGCCTGCTCGAGCGGGAGCCACCGCTGGCCCGCGATGAATGGGCAGTCCTGGGGCAGCGTGCGGACGCGATCGTGGTCCTCGGTTCGGGGCGTGAGCGCGGTGACGTGGCCTGGGGCGCCGACCAGCCCACGGGCGTCGGTCTGGAGCGCCAGCGCTTTGCCGCGCGGCTGGCCAAGGCTTCCGGCTTGCCCGTACTGACCAGCGGCGGCCTGCATTACGGCACGCCGCCCAGCGAGGCACAGATGATGGCTGACTCCATGCGTGACGATTTTGGCTTGAGCGTGCGCTGGCAGGAAGGGCGCAGCCGCACGACCTGGGAAAATGCGCAGTTCAGCGCCGAGGTGTTGCTTCCCCAGGGCATCAAGCGTGTGGTGCTCGTGACTCAGGCCTGGCATATGCCACGGGCGGTCTGGAGTTTCCGCAAGGCCGGTTTTGAGGTGGTGCCGGCGCCGGTAGGGTTTCTGGGCGGCGATAACGCGCGGCCGCTGGGCGGCTGGATGCCGGAGTTCAAGGCGATCTGGCAGAACGGGCAGTTGATGAACGAGGCGGTGGGGCAGGTCGGTTATTCGTTGTTTTATCGATAACCGAATGGTTGCCCACGCCCTGTAGGAGCTGGCTTGCCAGCGAAAGCGATGTCGCGGCGACCATGGCTTTCGCCGGCAAGCCGGCTCCTACAGGTTTGATGCGGTGTCAGTTCAGACGGTTTTAGCCATTCGGCTGGCAATCAGTGCCCAGCCAAACAACAACACGCAGAGAATGAGCAATGGCCATGAACGCCATTCCAGGTACGGCGTCAGGTTGTGCATCGGCACCACTTCGCCATACAGGATGCCGCGTTCGAACTGCGGGATCTGATCGGTGATCTGACCGAACGGGTTGATCAGGCCGGACACGCCGTTGTTGGTGGCGCGGATCATCCAGCGGCCGGCTTCCAGTGCGCGCATCTGTGCCATCTGCAGGTGTTGCAGCGGGCCAATGGAGGTGCCGAACCAGGTGTCGTTGCTGATGGTCAGCAACAGGTCGCTGCGGGCGGCAAGGCTGGCGGCGAACTCCGGATAAACCACTTCATAGCAGATGAACGGCGCGATCTGATAACCCTTGGCTTGCAGCAGCGGCTGGTCAGCCGGGCCGCGAGCGAAGTCCGACATCGGCAGATCGAAGAAGGCGATCAGACCGCGCAGGATGTCCTGCAAGGGAACATATTCACCAAAGGGCACCAGTTTTTGCTTGAGGTAAGTGCCGTCGCCTTCACCGGTCACGGTGATGCCATTGAAGAAACGCTTCTCGTGGCGTACCTCCATGCGGACCGGGACGCCAGTGATCAACGCCGATTTACGTTCGGCCGCGAAGTTGCCCATCATGTTCAGGTAGCCCTCGGCGGACTCCTTGAGCACCGGGATCGCCGTTTCCGGCCAGATGAGCAAATCGACGCGTTTGGAGCTGAAGCTCATGTCGCGGTACAGCGCCAGCTGCGCGTTGAGCTGCGCCGGGTCCCACTTCATGCTTTGTTCGATGTTGCCCTGAATGGCGGCGACGCTCAGTGGCGGGCCCGAAGGGCTGGTCCAGGCGTGGTGCTTGAGTGCCATGCCGACCAGCCATGGGCCGACCAGCAGCAATACACCGGCAGCGATGAAGCCTTTGCGTCCCGTGCGAACCAGGCGCAAGCCGTTGTAGATCAACGCCGCTGTCAGTGCCAGGGTAAAGGAAATCAGCCACATCCCGCCGAGGGGCGCGAGCCCGGCCAGCGGGCCGTCGAGCTGGCTGTAACCGGAATACAGCCACGGGAAACCGGTCAGGAACCAGCCGCGGAAGGCTTCCTGGGCGACCCACAGCGCAGCGAAGGCCAGGGCGTCGGCCAGTGGCGCCTCATTGCGGCGCAGCCAGCGCGCCCAAATCCAGGCGGGCAGGGCAAAGAACCAGGCAATCGCCGCCGTGAAAAGCAGCATCAGGAAACCGGCCAGCAATACCGAAGCGCCACCGAAGTGGTGAATGCTGTAGTAGATCCAGCTGGTGCCGGCACCGAACAGGCCAAAACCGAAACACCAGCCGCGACCCAGGGCTTGACGTGGGCTCAGTTCGCGCAGGCCGGCATAGAACAGACCGACGGCCAGCAGTGCCAGTGGCCAGATATCGAACGGCGCCAGGGCCAGGGTGGTGATTGCACCGGCCGCCACGGCCAGCAGGTTACCGGGCCAGCCGGGGCGGGTTGTCCAGCGCATTTCAATCCTTAGCGAGCAATGGGCGTCAGGCGAAGCAAGTGAATCCGACGGCTGTCGGCGTTCAGGATGCGGAAGCGGTATGGTCCGATTTCAGTGATTTCGTTACGTTTTGGCAGATGCCCGAACGCACTCATCACCAGACCGCCAACGGTGTCGAATTCATCGTCGGAGAACTCGCTGTCGAAAAACTCGTTGAAGTTCTCGATCGGTGTCAGGGCCTTGATCAGGAAGTCACCGCTCGGCAGCGGCTTGATGTAGCTGTCTTCTTCGACATCGTGTTCGTCTTCGATGTCGCCGACGATTTGTTCCAGCACGTCTTCGATGGTGACCAGGCCTGCCACGCCACCGTACTCGTCGATGACGATGGCCATGTGGTTGTGGTTGGCGCGAAATTCGCGCAGCAGCACGTTAAGGCGCTTGGATTCCGGCACGAAGGTGGCTGGACGCAGCAGATCCTTGATGTTGAAGCTGTCGCCGTTCTCCTTGAGGATCAACGGCAGCAGGTCCTTGGCCAGCAACACGCCCATTACGTCATCGTGGCTTTCGCCGATGACCGGGTAGCGCGAGTGGGCGGAGTCGACCACGGCAGGCAGGAACTCGCGGGGTGTCTGGTTCGCCTTGATGCTGACCATTTGCGAGCGTGGGACCATGATGTCCCGCACCTGCAAGTCAGCCACCTGGATGGCGCCTTCGACGATGGCCAGCGCTTCGCTGTCCAGCAGTTTGTTCTGGTGTGCATCGCGCAGCAGCTCCAAAAGCTCCTGGCGGTTTTTCGGCTCGTGGGCAAAAGCCTGGGTGAGCTTACCCAGCCATGACTTCTGCCCGTTGCTCGATCGATCTTCGCTCATAGCGATTACTCTGAATCCTTTGTTGTTTCTGTGGGGGGTAAATCGGTTTCGTCGTCCGCGTACGGATCGGGAAAGCCCAGTTCTGCAAGCAACGTTCGTTCCAGTGCTTCCATCTCTTCGGCTTCGTCGTCATCAATATGGTCGTAACCAAGCAGATGCAAGCAGCCGTGAATCACCAGGTGTGCCCAATGGGCCTTGAGTTCCTTGCCTTGATCCAGGGCCTCACGCTCGACCACCGCCACGCAGATCACCAGATCGCCCAGCAGCGGGATGTCGAGGAACTCATCCGGCACATCGGCCGGGAATGACAAGACGTTAGTTGCGTAATCCTTTTGCCGCCAGGTGTGGTTCAGCTCGCGTCCTTCGGTTTCGTCGACCAGGCGAATGGTCATTTCCGAGTCGGCGCTGCGCTGGCGCAAAGCCAGTTCGCACCACTGGCGGAACTCGGCTTCGCTGGGGGCAGGGGCTTGGGTAGCGATTTGCAGGTCAAGCTCAAGCATCGCGGCGGCTATCCTTGGCGGCTGCATCATCGGCCGCACGGGTTTCGAAGCGCTCGTAGGCTTCAACGATGCGCTGTACCAGCGGATGGCGCACGACGTCCTTGGGCTGGAAATGGGTGAAGCTGATCCCGGGCACTTCCTTGAGCACTTCAATCACATGGTGCAGGCCGGACTTGGTGCCGCGTGGCAGGTCGACCTGGGTGATGTCCCCGGTGATGACGGCCGTGGAGCCGAAGCCGATTCGGGTCAGGAACATCTTCATTTGCTCGACCGTGGTGTTCTGGCTTTCGTCAAGAATGATGAAGCTGTTGTTCAGCGTACGGCCGCGCATGTAAGCCAGCGGCGCGACTTCGATCACCTGGCGCTCGATCAGCTTGGCGACGTATTCGAAGCCGAGCATTTCGTAGAGTGCGTCGTAGAGCGGGCGCAGGTACGGGTCGATTTTCTGCGACAGGTCGCCGGGCAGGAAGCCGAGTTTTTCACCCGCTTCGACCGCTGGGCGCACCAGCAGGATGCGGCGAATCTGCTCGCGCTCCAGCGCATCCACCGCGCAGGCGACGGCCAGATAGGTCTTGCCGGTACCGGCCGGGCCGATGCCGAAGTTGATGTCGTTACCGAGGATTTCCTTCACATAGCGCAGCTGATTCAAGCCGCGGGGGCGAATCATGCCTTTCTTGGTGCGCAGCGCCACGGACGGTTCGGCGGGGGAGTGGTTATCCAGCTGTTCCACGGCAGATTCCTGCAGGAACAGGTGCACCATGTCCGGCGACAGCTCGGTACCCTTGGTTTCCCGGTACAGGCGGCGCAGGAGGTTTTCCGCGGAGGTGGTGTGTTTGGGCTCGCCGATCAGCTCGAACTGATTGCCGCGATTGCGGATCTCGATGGTCAGGCGTTGTTCGATCAAGCGCAAATGCTCGTCGAATTGCCCGCACAGATTGGCGAAGCGGCGAGCTTCAAAAGGCTCGAGGATGAAACGATGTGGTTCTATGGGTGCGTTCAAGGTCGTATTTAGCCGCCCTGGGGCAATTGAGATGAAATCAAGGATAACGCCAGTGGCGCGGGTGCGAAAGCTCTTAAATAATCTGTAGGAGCCGGCTTGCTGGCGATGGCCATACTGCGGTGGACCAGATACACCGCGTTATCGCCCATCGCCAGCAAGCCGGCTCCTACAGGTTGGGTCATTGCAGCAGCGAACCCCGCAGCGAATGCGGCTGCGCGGCATCGATGTGCACGTCAGCGAACTGGCCGATCAGGGTCGGATTGTCGCAACGGAAGTTGACGATACGGTTATTCTCGGTCCGGCCTTGCAGCTCGCCCGGGTCTTTTTTCGAGTAATCGGTCACCAGGATCCGCTGGATCGAACCGACCATTTGTCGGCTGATCTCGAAACCTTGCTGGTTCAGGCGATGCTGCAGGGCGTTCAGACGCTCTTTTTTCAGCTCTTCCGGCGTGTCGTCGGCCAGGTCGGCGGCCGGAGTGCCCGGGCGTTGGCTATAGACGAACGAGTAGGAAAAGTCGAATCCGACGTCGGCAATCAGCTTCATGGTTTGCTCGAAGTCTTTCTCGGTCTCGCCCGGGAAGCCGACGATGAAGTCCGAGCTGATGCAGATGCCCGGTACGGCGGCGCGCAGCTTGCGCAGTTTGGATTTGTATTCCAGCGCGGTGTGGTTGCGCTTCATCGCGGCGAGGATGCGGTCCGAGCCCGACTGCACTGGCAAGTGCAGGTGCTTGACCAGTTCCGGCACATCGGCGTGGGCCTGGATCAGGCTGTCGGAGAACTCCAGCGGATGCGACGTGGTGTAGCGGATGCGGTCGATGCCATCGACGGCGGCAACCACGCGGATCAGCTCGGCCAGATCCGCCAGGCGTCCGTCATGGGTGAGGCCGCGATAGCCGTTGACGTTTTGCCCCAGCAGTGTCACTTCGCGCACGCCGTTTTCGGCCAGGTGAATGATCTCGGCAATCACGTCGTCGAACGGCCGGCTGACTTCTTCGCCGCGGGTGTAGGGCACCACGCAGAACGTGCAGTACTTGCTGCAGCCTTCCATCACCGACACATAAGCGCTCGGGCCGTCGATGCGCGGCTCGGGCAAATGGTCGAATTTTTCGATTTCCGGGAACGAGACGTCGACTTGCGGCAGCTTGGTGACGCGCGCGGCGTCGATCATTTCCGGCAGGCGGTGCAGGGTTTGCGGGCCGAACACCACGTCGACGTACGGCGCGCGATCGCGGATGGCCGCGCCTTCCTGGCTGGCCACGCAACCGCCGACGGCGATCACCATGTCCGGGTTGGCCAGCTTCAGTTCGCGCCAGCGCCCGAGCTGGGAGTAGACCCGGTCCTGCGCACGTTCGCGGATCGAGCACGTGTTGAGCAGGATGACGTCGGCGTCTTCAGCGCGCGCGGTGACTTCCAGGGCCTGATGTTCGCCCAGCAGATCGACCATGCGCGAGCTGTCGTACTCGTTCATCTGGCAACCGTGGGTTTCGATGTAAAGCTTCTTGGCCATGGAAAGAGTCATCACGTGATTCAAAGAACCGCGCATTATAGGGAACATGTTCCAAGGTTCCTACCGCTGAGCGTCCGGCGGCTATGCTATAGTTCGCGCCCTCTTTTTTATCCCTCGATGTGTTACCCGCCCACCATGACCAAACGTGAAGCTCCAATCTACAAGGTGATTTTCCTCAACCAGGGCCAGGTGTTCGAAATGTACGCCAAGCAGATCTATCAAAGCGATCTGTGGGGCTTTCTGGAAGTGGAAGAGTTCGTCTTTGGCGAGCGCACGCAAGTGGTCGTCGATCCGAGCGAAGAAAAGCTCAAGGCTCAGTTCGAAGGCGTGGTGCGCAGTTTTGTGCCGATGCATTCGATCGTGCGTATCGACGAAGTCGAGCGTCTGGGGACCCCGAAAATCAGCGAAGCCCGCGGCGCGGTCGGCAATGTCATGCCGTTTCCGATGCCGATGCCTGAGAAGTAAGCCTCAAGATCGAAGTCGCTCTGATCGCTGGCAAGCCAGCTCCTACAGATTTACGCGGACCTTGTAGGAGCTGGCTTGCCAGCGATGGCGTCAACCGCCACCAAGCAGAATTCAGGGGAGCGGCGCGAAAGGCGTACGCCCATCGGCACTCTGCAGCTCCATAAGATATTTACGGAAAATTTGCCCGAGCACCTGGGTGGCAACCTCCAGTTCTTCGCGGGGCATTTTTTCGGTGACTTCGTCAGCGGTGTCCAGTGCATCTTCGGCGCCGTTGACCGCCGCCATCTTCAGCAGGATATACGCCTGAACGTTATTGGCCGGTACGCCTTCGCCGTGGAAGAACATGGTACCGAGCTTGAATTGCGCCTGGGCGTGGCCTTGCAGCGAGGCCTTTTCGAAATAGCTCAGGGCTTGATTGAGGTCGCGCGGCGCGCTTTTGCCTTCGTAGTAGAACTCACCCAACTCGTATTGTGCTTGCGCATCCCCTTCATCCGACGCTTTCCGGCAGGCGGCGATCGCCTGTTCCAGGTCTTGCGGCTGGGTATTGAGGGTGCAGCGACCCATCGCTGGGATCAACAACGAGTTGCCGCCTGCTTGTGCGTGCGCGAGCAGGGGCTGAAGAAGCAACAGGCAGCCCAGTGCAAGGGTGCGGCCGGTGCGGTTCATGGGAATCGACTTACCTCTGAAGGGCGCGCGGACCCATCGAGGGATCCAATAAGCGCGCATTATGAAATAAGCAGGGCCAACCTTACAAAGTCTTTACTCGTTTTTCTGCTGCGCGGGAAATATATCTCCCGTTTTGCGGAGGATTTTTGCTTAAAGTGTAGGAATGGAGGCGGGCGTGTAGGTGAAAGCTGACGCTGGCAATGGCCAACGTCAGCGCTACAGCGTTATTTCAAGGCAGCGAAGGCACGCTCGGCGGCGTCCAGGGTCAGTTTCAGTTCGGCTTCGCCGTGGGCGATCGAAGTGAAACCGGCTTCGAAGGCACTCGGTGCCAAGTAGACGCCACCTTCGAGCATCAGGTGGAAGAAGCGGCCGAACAGGGCTGCGTCACTGGCCATCACGTCATCAAAAGTGACGATGTCATCGGCGCCACTGAAGTACAGGCCGAACATGCCGCCGGCTTGTGTGGTCACGAACGGAATGCCCGCCGCATCGGCGCGCTGTTGCAGGCCGTCGAGCAGGCGAGTGGTGTAGTCGGTCAGCTCGGCGTGGAAGCCCGGACGGCTGATCAGGCGCAGGGTGGTCAGGCCGGCGGCCATCGCCAGCGGGTTACCGGACAACGTACCGGCCTGGTAGACCGGGCCCAGCGGGGCGATGCGCTGCATGATTTCACGCTTGCCGCCGAAGCAACCGACCGGCATGCCGCCACCGATGATCTTGCCGAAGGTGGTCAGGTCCGGCGTCACGCCGTAGTACGCTTGGGCACCGCCGAGGGCGACGCGGAAACCGGTCATCACTTCGTCGAAAATCAGCACCACGCCGTGCTTGTCGCACAGGGTCCGCAGGCCTTCAAGGAAACCCGGTGCCGGCGGCACGCAGTTCATGTTGCCGGCCACTGGCTCGACGATGATGCAGGCCACGTCCTGGCCAACTTCGGCGAGCATGGCTTCAACGGCGTCGATGTCGTTGAACGGCAGGGTCAGGGTGTGTTTGGCGAACGCTGCCGGTACACCGGCCGAGCTTGGTACGCCTTGGGTCAGTGCGCCGGAACCGGCCTTGACCAGCAGGCTGTCGGAGTGACCGTGGTAGCAGCCTTCGAACTTGATGATGCTGTCTCGGCCGGTGAAGCCTCGGGCCAGGCGAATGGCGCTCATGGTCGCTTCGGTGCCGGAGCTGACCATGCGCACCATTTCCATCGACGGCACGAGGGAGCAGACCAGGTCGGCCATCTGCGTTTCCATCTCGGTCGGCGCGCCGTAGGACAGGCCGTGCTCCAGCTGCTTGCGCACCGCGTCCAGCACGTCCGGGTGGCTGTGGCCGAGGATCATCGGGCCCCAGGAACCAACGTAATCCACATAGCGCTTGTTGTCTTCGTCGGTGACGTAGGCGCCTTCGGCGTGCTTGAAGAACAACGGCGTGCCGCCGACGCTCTTGAACGCGCGAACCGGCGAGTTCACGCCACCGGGAATGTGTTTCTGGGCATTGGCAAACAGCGTTTCGGAACGAGACATGATCGGGCTCTCAGATTTTAAGTAATTCGTTAAAGGCGCGGGCGCGGCGAGTGACTTCAGCCGTGCTCTCGGCGCCGAACAGGCCATGCACCACGGCCAGCAGATCGACCCCATGGGCCACCAGCGGGGCGGCGTTGTCCAGGGTGATGCCGCCGATCGCGCAGATCGGCAAGTGCAGTTGCTGGCGGGCCTGATCGAGCAGTTCGAGGCTGCAGGTCGGTGCGCCAGGCTTGGTATTGGAATTGAAGAAGCGGCCGAAGGCGACATAACTGGCGCCTTCTTTGGCGGCCTGTTCGGCGAGCCCCAGTTGTGCGTGGCAGGTCGAGCCAATGATCGCATCGCGACCCAGCAAGGCACGAGTCGGCGACAACGGACCATCGGTCTGGCCCAGGTGCACGCCGACGTTCAGGCGTGCCGCCAGTTCGGCGTCGTCGTTGATGATCAACTGGGTCTTGTAACGTTCGCACAAATCGCGCAGTGCTTCGGCCTCGCGCAGGCGGCGGGCCTCATCACTGCTCTTGTCGCGGTATTGCAGCAGAGTGACGCCGCCTTCCAGCGCCGCCTCCACGTACGAAAGAAATTTACCGGCCAGCAACTGGCTATCGGTAATGGCGTACAGGCCACGTAGTTTCATCGGACAAGCCTCACCGCATTACAAATGGAAGTTACGAACAGAAATCCAGCGGCAGGCGGCGCGGCACAAACTGGCCTTTGCCCAGCTGCTCGGCGTCACGCAGGGTGCGCCATGTGTAGTTAAGCGCGGTCTGCACGGCGCTGGCGAGGTTTTCACCCTGGGCCAGACGACCGGCCAGCGCGCTCGCCAGGGTGCAACCGGAACCGTGATAACTGCCGGGCAGGCGCTGGCAGGTAAAGGTTTCGCGCAGGCCGTCACGGCTGTACAGGCGATTGTGGATTTCGGTTTCGTCGCCATGGCCGCCGGTGATCAGCAGGTGTTTGACGAACGGCAAGAGTTTTTCAGCGCACTCGTCCGCGGTGCCTTCGGGCAGTTCGGCGAGGATCCGGGCTTCGGGAAGGTTGGGGGTGGCAATGATCGACAAGGGCAGCAGGCGTTCGCGCATGGCGTAGCCGACTTCGTCCTTGCCCAGGCGTCCGCCGCCGCCAGCGCGCAGCACCGGGTCGCAGACTACTGGCAAATGCGGGTGCGCCGAAAGCAGTTCGACCACGGTGTCGACCATTTCCAGGGAACCGAGCATGCCCAGTTTGACCGCCGCGACTTCGGAATCGTTGAGCACGGCATTGGCCTGGGCCAGTACCCACTCACGGTCGAGGACGCGGAAGTCAGTGGCATTGACGGTGTCTTGCACGGTCAGGGCGGTGACGGCCGGAGCCGCATGGCAACCCTGAGCGAGCAGGGCTTCGATATCTGCCTGCAAGCCGGCGCCACCACTTGGGTCGTGGCCGGAGAGACAGAGGACAACGGGGCGAGAGCTGTAGATATTCATGGTGCGCGAGCTTACCACCAAACAACGTTTTTCGGGTGTGCGTGCACTTCGGTGTGAGACGTAGAAAAAGGCAAAAGATCGCAGCCTTCGGCAGCTCCAACAGGTTTGCGTCGATCCGCCCTTCTTGTAGGAGCTGCCGAAGGCTGCGATCTTTTGATCTTTGCCAAAAACAAACAGCTCTACCTCAATAATCTTCGCCGGAACGCCCGTCCTAGAGCCTTTTAAGGAAAAATTTCAATGGTGTTTAAAGGCCATCAACGGCTATGCTAGAGTGGATCCAAACCAATAACAGGTGATACCGGTTTTACGTCTGCTCAAAAGGAATGGGGGGCTTCCTGACAGAACCGGACAGGCCACGCTGGGGCTTCAATGCGCTATTTGCTGATGTTGCTGTTGTGTTTGCCCCTCCTGGCAAACGCCGTCGAGTTCGATGAGTTCACTCAGAGCCTCCCCTTGGGCCGAACCCTGCAGGTCTATGAGGACGCAGGTGGCCAGGCGACGATCGCGGATATCCGCGCGCAAGCGGCGGCCGGCAACTTCAAGGCGCATAACAAAGACACGCTCAACGCCGGGTACTCGCGCTCGGTATTCTGGCTGAAAATCGACCTGCATTACCGCCCGACCGATCCGGCGGCGCAACGGACCTGGCTGCTGGAACTGGCCTATCCACCCCTCGATCATCTCGATCTCTATTTGCCCGATGCGGCCGGCAACTATCAGTTGGTCAGGCAGACCGGCGATGCCTTGCCCTTCGCCAGCCGCGAGATTCGTCAGAACAACTATCTGTTCGACCTGACGTTCAAACCTGAGCAGGCCGAAACCGTCTTCCTGCGCTTGCAAAGCGAAGGCTCCATCCAGGCACCGGTAACCTTGTGGTCGAGCACCGCCTACCTCGAAGAGCAGCCCGTGCGCCTCTACGTACTGGGGCTGATCTACGGCGTGTTGCTGGGGATGCTGGTCTACAACCTGTTCATCTACCTCAGCGTTCGCGACACCAGTTACCTCTACTACATCTTTTATATCGCCTCGTTCGGCTTGTATCAGCTGTCGGTCAATGGCGCGGCGGTGCAGTATTTCTGGCCGGACAACCCTTGGTGGGCCAACGCCGCGACGCCGTTTTTCATTGGCTGCGCGGGCTTGTTCGGCAGTCAGTTCGCCCGCAGTTTCCTGCAAATGGCTACCCACAGTCGCTGGCTCGACCGCTTGTTGCTGGCGCTGGTTGCCTTCGGGGCGCTGGTGGTCGGCCTGTCATTGATGACCAGCTACGCCCTGGCCTTGCGCCTGGCCACGGCCCTGGCGCTGACGTTCACCGTGGTGATTTTTGCCGCCGGGATCTTTGCCTGGCTGCGGGGTCTGCGCGTCGCGCGGTATTTCATCATTGCCTGGTCGGCGTTTTTGCTCGGCGGCATCGTCAATACGTTGATGGTGCTGGGATACCTGCCAAACGTGTTCCTGACCATGTATTCCAGCCAGATCGGCTCGGCCATCGAAGTGGCGTTGTTGTCCCTGGCCCTGGCCGACCGCATTAACGACATGCGCGAGCAGCAGGCGCAGACGCTATTCGACGCCGGCCAGAAGCTTGAAATCCTCAACCAGCAACTGGCGCGCAGTAACAAGCTCAAGGACGAATTCCTGGCCACCCTGACCCACGAACTGCGCACGCCCATGAACGGTGTGATCGGTTCACTGGAACTGATGCAGACGCTCGAAATGGACCCGGAGCTTGAGCAGTATCAGCAGACGGCTTCGGGGTCGGCGCGGGACATGATGCGCATGGTCAACGGTATCCTGACCCTCACCGAACTGCAGGCCGGCAAGCTCCAGGCTTCGGCCGACACCTTCAGCTTGCGCGGCATGATCGAGGCACTGCGCACGCAGTTCGAGGGCAACGCTTCGAGCAAGTCGCTGGACTTCAAGGTCGACGTCGCATCCGGCGTGCCGGATCGCGTGCACGGCGACAACGCCAAGATTGCGCAATGCCTGGAGTGTCTGCTGGACAACGCCATCAAGTTCACCCGGGTCGGTGGCCTGGCCTTGCGGGTGACCGGCAAGGCCGTTGAGCCCGACCGGCTGGCGTTGAACTTTGCGGTGATCGACACGGGCATTGGTTTCACCGATCTGGGTGAGGCCACGATGTATCAACGGTTCTTCCAGCTCGACGGCTCTATGACCCGTGAATACGGTGGCCTGGGTGTTGGCCTGGCGATTTGCCGACAGTTGGTGGAATTGCTTGGTGGACGCCTGACGCATCGCTCCGAGCCAGGACGCGGCAGCCGGTTTCAGCTGGATGTAGAAGTCGGGCTGCCGGTGGCCGAACGCCCGCTGGCGCCATTGATGCCCCGGGATTTTCCGCGCCTGCGCTTGCCTCAGGATTGTGCCGTGATGTTGGTGGATGACAACAGCATCAGCCAGTTGGTGATGCGCGGCATGTTGCTCAAGCTGGGTTTTCGCGTGCGTACGGCCGACGGAGCCGATGTCGCGCTCGATCTCCTGCAGCGCGAAGTGTTTGACGCGGTGCTGGTCGATTGTCAGTTGCCGCGTCAGGGCGGTGAGTCGCTGTGCTGCCAGATCCGTGCATTGCCGGGCTATGCCGAGCTGCCGTTGTTCATGATCGCCCTGGGGGGTGAGCGTGAACGCTGCCCGACCGGCGCGTTGATCGATTACTTGAGCAAACCTGTGAAATTCGAAGACTTGCAGGCCGCGCTCTACCGTCGGGTGCTCTGCTCGCAACAGGGCGAAAGCGCCGACAGTTAGGCGGATATGACACTTTGTTCGGCTGAGGGGCGGTGCTTAACTGAAGTCCCTTGGCCGACCAAAGGAGCCCAGTCATGAACCTGCATCAGTTTGCCGAAACCCACGAAGTCACCAACCAGCCACCGTCACTGGACGGCGCCAACCTGTACCGCATCGACTTGCCGTTGCAGGAATGGTCGCGGCGGTTCGGGGCCGGTTGGGCCGAATCGCGGATCGACGCTTACGGCGCGCTGGCCGGTGGCCCGCTGATGGAAGCCGGGTTCCTCGCCAATCAGAACAAGCCGGTGTTCAACAGTCATGACCGCTTTGGTCATCGCATCGATCTGGTGGAATTTCATCCGGCCTATCACCAACTGATGCGCACGGCAGTCGAGCACGGCTTGACCTCGTTGCCCTGGGCGCACCCGCAGGACGGCGCTCATGTGGCCCGCGCTAGCATGTCGTATCTGCACAGCCAGGCCGAAGCCGGCAGTGGCTGCCCGTTGACCATGACCTTCGCCAGCGTTCCGGCCATGCGTCTGCAACCGGACCTGGCGCAAAAGTGGTTGCCGAAAATCCTCGCCACCGAATACGACCCGCGCAACGTCGGCATGGCCCACAAGGCCGGGGTCACCATCGGCATGGCCATGACCGAGAAGCAGGGCGGCACGGATGTGCGGGCCAATACCACCAAGGCGTATCCGGTCGGAGCCAGCGGTCCGGGCCAGGCCTATGAGTTGGTGGGGCACAAGTGGTTTTGCTCGGCGCCGATGTGTGACGCCTTCCTGACACTGGCGCAGACCGACAAGGGCCTGACCTGTTTCCTGCTGCCGCGCCATCGCCCGGACGACACACGCAATCAGTTCTACATCCAGCGCCTGAAGAACAAGCTCGGCAATTGCTCCAACGCTTCCAGCGAAGTGGAGTTCCGCGGCGCACTGGCGTGGATGATCGGTGAAGAGGGGCGTGGCGTTCCGACGATCATCGAGATGGTCGCCATGACCCGCTTCGATTGCATGGTCGGGTCCAGTTCGCTGATGCGTCAGGCGCTGACCCAGGCCAGCCATCATTGCGCCCATCGTTCGGTCGGCGGCAAAGTGCTCAGCGAACAGCCGTTGATGCAGAACGTGCTGGCGGATCTGGCGCTGGAAAGCGAAGCCGCCTTGGCCTTGAGCCTGCGAATGGGCCAGGCGCTGGATCATCTGGACGACTCGCAGGAAGCCAGGTTCGCCCGGCTGGTAACGGCGGTGGGCAAGTACTGGATCTGCAAGCGGGCGCCGGCGATGATCAATGAAGCCGCCGAATGCATGGGCGGAGCGGGTTATGTCGAAGACAGCATCCTGCCGCGGCTTTACCGCGAGGCGCCGGTGAATTCGACGTGGGAAGGTTCCGGCAACGTGCAGTGCCTGGACGTGCTTCGTGCCCTGTCAAAAGAACCGGGCGTGCTCGATGCACTGTTCAGCGAGTTGGGCGATGGCCATGGCGACCAGCGCCTTGCCGCGCACATCCAGCAATTGCAGGCGGCCTTCAAGGACACCAGCGACATTCAGTACCGCGCCCGGCAACTGACTGAAGACATCGCCTTGGGGTTGCAGGCCAAGTTGCTGCTGGAAGCCGGGAATTCGGTGGTCAGTGATGCCTTCATCGCCAGTCGCCTGGGTAGTGGCGGCCGAGTGTACGGCGCGTTGCCGCGTGGTCTGGATGTGGAAGCCATTGTTGCCCGATCGACCCCGCAGGGTTTCTAAGCGACACCGGCCTCCTGTGGGAGCGAGCCTGCTCGCGAAGGCAGTGTCATATTCAACATTGATGTGTCTGACAGACCGCTTTCGCGAGCAGGCTCGCTCCCACAGTTGTTCTGTGGATACTGCAATGATGCATTGCCAACACACCACTGTTCCCGTGAAGCGACGATGCAGGCAAGATGAAGGTCTGCAAGTCAGAACACAGGATGCTGATCGTGACCGAAGCTTTTATTGTCGTTCAAACCGCCGAGCAAGCCGTGGATCGGCTCGCACTCTTGCACAATCGTGCAACCACCGCGCTGAGTCAGGCGCTCAAGCGTTACCTCAAGGACCGCGTCGAGCCTGATGCCGAGCAGCGGGCGTTGTTCCGTTATCCCGAGCTGCGCCTGACCTACCTTTGCCAGGGCGAAGTCCCGCAGACCACGCGTGCCTATGCCAAGGTCCAGCTGCCGGGCACCTACAGCGTCACCGTCACCCATCCGTCGGCTTTCCGTAAGTACCTGCTGGAACAGCTGGTTCCGTTGATGCACGACTTCACCGTGACGGTGGAAGTCGGTGTCAGCCAGCAGAACATCCCGTATCCGTATGTGGTCGAGCAGGGCGATGAGCTGGGAGGTTCCGGCGTCACCGCCGCCGTGCTGGCGCGGGTATTCCCGAGTACCGACCTGTCGGCCGCGACCGACGGCATTGCCGACGGTTTGTACGACTGGGAAAACACCGATCCGCTGCCGCTGGCCCTTTTCGATGCCGCACGGGTGGATTTCTCCCTGCGCCGACTGGTGCATTACACCGGCAGCGACTGGCGCCATGTGCAGCCGTGGATTCTGCTGACCAACTACCACCGCTATGTCGACCAGTTCATTGTCCACGGCTTGGAACAATTACGCCAAGACCCGCGCTTCGTGCGCATGGTGCTGCCGGGTAACGTGATCATCGAAAAGAGCATGGATCACGGTGAAGCGTCGGCGATTGCCGCTGGCGTGGTCTGGCACCGTTACCAGATGCCGGCCTATCACCTGATCGCCAGTGACGGCCACGGCGTGACCCTGGTCAACATCGGTGTCGGCCCGTCCAACGCCAAGAACATCACCGACCACCTCGCCGTCCTGCGCCCGCATTGCTGGCTGATGATCGGCCACTGCGGCGGCCTGCGTCAGTCGCAGACGATTGGCGACTACGTGCTGGCCCACGCCTACATGCGCCGCGACGGCATTCTCGACCGGGTCGTGCCGCCGAATATTCCGATTCCGGCCCTGGCCGAAGTGCAGATGGCGCTTCAGCAGGCGGCGGCCAACATCACCGGCGAGAAGGGCGACGAACTGAAAAAACGCCTGCGCACCGGCACCGTGCTGACCTACGACGACCGTAACTGGGAGCTGCGTTGGGCCCAGGAACGGCCGCTGATCAACCTGTCCCGCGCCGTGGCGGTGGACATGGAAAGTGGCACCATCGCCGCCCAGGGTTATCGTTTGCGGGTGCCCTACGGCACGTTGCTCTGCGTCTCGGACAAACCGCTGCACAGCGAAATCAAGTTGCCGGGCTCGGCCAACGCCTTCTATGAGCGCGCGGTCAGCCAGCACTTGAAGATCGGTATCGAGGCGGTGGATCTGTTGCGTACCGAACTCAACTCACTGCACTCGCGCAAACTGCGCAGCTTCGACGAGCCGCCGTTCCGCTAACGGTTGTCGTGGTCATTTGACGGTTGGGGCACTAGCATTAGCAGCCCTGACCGTTAGATGTTTCCTTTCTCATGTCTCGTCCTCCTCAACGTCCCGTTTCCCGCCGCCCTGGCACGAAATCGTCGCCTGCAGCCCCGCGCCGTGTCGCCAAGGCACCACCGGCCGAGCCGAAGCTGATCCTGTTCAACAAACCCTTCGATGTGCTGACACAGTTCAGTGACGGCGAAGGGCGCGCGACGCTCAAGGACTACATCGATGTACCGGGGATCTATCCGGCCGGACGGCTGGATCGCGACAGCGAAGGCTTGTTGCTGCTGACCAACGACGGCCAGCTTCAGGCGCGAATCGCCGACCCGAAGCACAAGCTGGCCAAGACCTATTGGGTGCAGGTCGAGGGCGAGCCGGGCGCGGAGCAATTGCAGCGCCTGCGTGACGGCGTCGAATTGAATGACGGCATGACCTTGCCCGCCGAGGCGCGGCAACTGGACGAGCCCGAGCTATGGCCGCGCAATCCGCCGGTGCGCTTTCGCAAAAGCGTGCCGACCAGTTGGCTGGAGTTGGTGATTCGCGAAGGGCGTAACCGACAGGTGCGGCGCATGACTGCTGCGGTCGGTTTGCCGACCTTGCGTCTGGTGCGGGTCAGAATCGGTGACTGGACGATCGAAGGGCTCGATCAGGGCCAGTGGAAAGAAGTACCGGCGCGCTTATAAGGCGCCGGATTCAATCAGGCCGATCACCACGCTCTTGATGATAAACGCGGCCACGCCCAGGCCCAGCACGAAAAACAGGATGAAAGAGCCAAAGCGCCCGGCCTTGGACTTCTTCGCCAGATCCCAGACGATGAAACCCATGAAAATGATCAGGATCGTGACCAGGCCGGTCATCATCCACTCTTCAAAGACTGCAGGATCCATCGAACATCTCCAGCGGGGGCGAGGCTAAAAGGGCGCGAAGATTATACGCCTCGCTGGCTGCGTGCAGTATTGACCTGCGTCGGTGTGTCGCAGTCATTCGTCGCCTGTGCTGGCCCCATCGCTGGCAAGCCAGCTCCTACAAGGTTTTGTGTTGACCTCAATAATGTGACCGACTCAAAACCTGTAGGAGCTGGCTTGCCAGCGATGGCGTCATTAGCTACGCAGATGAGTCAAAGGCAGCTCAGTGCTGTTCAAAACCTGGTTCAACACAAAACTCGAACGCACGCTGGTCACGCCTTCAATCCGGGTCAGATGCCCGAGCAGCAGTTTCTGGTAGTGATCCATATCCGGCACTACGACCTTGAGTTGATAGTCGGCATCCATCCCGGTCACCAGGCTGCATTCGAGCACTTGGGGCAAGGTGCGAATGGCCGCTTCGAAGTTCTCGAAACGTTCCGGCGTATGACGGTCCATACCGATCAGCACGTAGGCCGTCAGGCTCAGGCCGAGCATTTTGCGGTCGAGCAGGGCGACCTGACGGGAAATGTAGCCGTCGTCTTCCAGTTGCTTGACCCGCCGTGAGCACGGCGAAGGCGACAGACCGATGCGTTCGGCCAACTCCTGGTTGGAGATGCGTGCGTCGCGCTGCAATTCCGCCAAAATACTCAGGTCGTAACGGTCGAGCTTGCTCATCAATCAGTCCTTCGTCGTAACTATTGCGGCAGATTATGTATCCGGGGTTAAAAATTGCGCAAGTGATGTTTAATTCAGCAATCTTCGCAATCCTCTGTCGGCGCTCACGGCCTATTCTTATCACCAGAATCACTGCTCGGACAAACAGTCCAGTGCGGCTCGCCCAATCAGGCCCGCCGCGGTCGCCACCCCCACCGGGGATGTGCCGGCCCCCGAGCTACACACT
Source organism: Pseudomonas laurylsulfatiphila (assembly GCF_002934665.1). Lineage (GTDB taxonomy): Bacteria > Pseudomonadota > Gammaproteobacteria > Pseudomonadales > Pseudomonadaceae > Aquipseudomonas > Aquipseudomonas laurylsulfatiphila. The sequence goes on from NZ_NIRS01000009.1 coordinate 151,974, forward strand.
GTCCAGAAGACGGCGTGAGGTGAGCCGGCGCCACAAGCGTTGAGCCAGGACGAAGTTCTCCAAGGGGAGGCCGACGGGTCTCCCCTTTTTCTTGCGTGGATTTTGACTCTCCTGGCCTCAATAAATAAGTTGCGTGACTGATAACCTGTCGCAGAACCGGCCACTGCTTTCCCAGTCTTACGTACAGGCCCTAACCCGCAATGAGGATTAGCATGAAATCGCGCATCTGGCGTTTGGCCGGTGTTGGTTTGCTGTGTGTCAGTGTCACTGCGCAAACGCTGGCCGATGAGCAGCAAAACCGTGGCCATGATGGCGGGCAGCACGGCCAGGATGGGCATCAGGGTGGTAACCAGGGTGGTAGTCAGGGCCATGGTGGCAACAACCAGCCACGCCCGCAGAACAGCCCGCAGCAGAACCAGCCGCGTGCGCAGAACAACGACAACCGCCAGTACGAGCACAACGGCCAGAATCAACATCAGAACAATAGCCAGAGGCAGCCCCCTCCCGCGCCGGATTTCAACAGCCCGGTTCGCTCACCACCGCCACCGCCGCAGGCACCGGCCACTGACATGCCGATCCAGCCGCGCCCGGACACCGTGCGCCAGACCCAGCCACCGCAGCGCCATGACTACCAGGATCAGCCGCATCGCAACGATTACAATCAGCGCTGGAAGGGCTATATCGGTGCGCCGACCAATGACAATCACTGGGATGGACGCCCGAGCGGACACGGTAACGGCTGGGGGCCAGGTCCCAGGTATCGCCCCGGCCAGCTGATCGACCGCTTCCCCGATCGTAACTTCCGCGTGCCTTACCGTGGCATGGATTACTACTATTCCGGTGGCTACTGGTATCGCCCGCTGGGTCCGCGTTATGAGGTGGTAGAGCCGCCACGCGGGATTCGCGTCAGCTACCTTCCTGATTATGCCGAGCAGGTGTGGATCGGCGGGGCGCTGCTGTTCCTCGCGGCCGGTTCGTATTACGCCTATGAGGAGAGCACCCGGGATTACGTTGTGGTCGAGCCGTCGGCTGGCCAGCCGCAGTCGCCACCACCGGCCGCCAGCAATGGATATGACGTGGAGGCGTACCCGGCCAACGGCCAGTCGCCGGAGCAGGTCAGTCGCGATGGCTACGAGTGTTATCAATACGCGGTGCAGCAGAGTGGTTTCGATCCACGCACCGCCACTTACCAGCCAGACCCGTCGGTGGTGCAAGCCTACCGACAGGCCCAGGGCAGTTGCCTGAGCAGTCGTGGTTATCAGGTGAACTACTGAGCCCGAGCGGTTTTCACCACTGCCTGCGGGTCGGCGTGCACCAGCACTTCAGCTCGCGGGTAGGCGGTGTGAATGGCTGCGGCAGCCTGATCGCTGATGCCATGGGCGACTGACAGCGTCAATTCCCCCGGCAGCTCCAGATGCAATTGCACAAACCACTGGTTGCCGGAGATCCGCGTGCGCAGGTCATGGGCACCCAGCACGCCGGGCACGCTGCACGCCAATTCCAGCATGTGCTGGCTGACCTCCGGCGGCAGTTCTTCATCCATCAACACCGCAAAGCTCTCCCGGGCGATCTGCACGGCGCTCCACAGAATGTAGGCGGCGATTCCCAGACCGAACCAGGGGTCGACCTGATGCAGTCCAAACCCGGCCAGCACCAGCGCGATCAGAATGCTGCCGTTGAGCAGCAGGTCCGAGCGGTAGTGCAGGGAATCGGCGCGCACCGCGTTGGAACCGGTGGCCTTGACCACCCGCTGTTGAAACATCAACAACGCCAGGGTCAGTACGAGGGACAACACAATCACGCCGATACTGATCCACGGTGCGCCGACCGGTTCGGGATGTTTGAGCCGATCATAGGCCTGCAACGCAATCAGTACCGCACTGCCGCCAATGAACAACGCCTGGGCCATGCCCGCCAATGACTCGGCCTTGCCGTGCCCGTAGCGATGATCATTGTCGGCGGGGCGCAGGGCGTAATGCACCGCCAGCAGGTTGAGCAATGAGGTGACGCCGTCGAGTGTCGAGTCGGTGAGCCCGGCGAGCATGCTCACCGAGCCGCTCAGCCACCAGGCGATGGCTTTGGCGATGATCAACGTGCACGCCACCGCCACCGAGGCACGGGTCGCCAGCCGCAGCAGGCGGGCGTGTTCGGAGCTGGAAATCATAGTGGCCATCGTTCCTTGAAGAGTCCTTTCGCTTGCAGGGATTACGCGGCCGGTTGCAGGCCGAACATCGCCAGTTGCTGGGTGCTGCCCTTGCTCTGGATCAGGCGTGGATCGTCCAGCGGGAAGCTGCGGCCCAGCTCGCTTTCCAGAATAGTCTGCAACTTGCGGTTATCGACCTGGCCGTCGGGGCCGATGGCGTTCTTGAGTTTTTGCGGATCGACCTGGGCGGTCTTGCCCGGCTCGAAATAAATCGCGCCGGTGGCAAAGTCCACGGCAAACGCGATCAGGCCGGGGATGATGTAGAACAGCAGGCCCACGGCATCGAGCGCGGCGATGGCCGGGTCGATCTTGCCTTCGATCTGGCCACGGCGGTCGGGGTAGAAAATCGACCCGCAGGCGGTCACTTGAGTCAGCAAGGTTGCGACCAGAACACCGCCAATCAGGCGAAAGGGAGCACGCATATGAAATCTCCTGGGTAATCTCGAAACGAAACGTCGTCGGTATGAATTAAGACCCTGACGAACGCCTTGCAGTTCGCCGTTATACTCGGCCCTCTGTTTTGGAGCCAGCATGATTTCTTTGCCAATCGATGAAGTTTTACCCGCCCTGCGTGAAGCCCTCGCTACACGCCACGAAGCCGTGCTCGAAGCACCGCCCGGCGCCGGTAAAACCACCCGCGTGCCTTTGGCCCTGCTCAATGAGCCGTGGCTCGCTGGGCAGACCATCCTGATGCTCGAACCCCGCCGGCTGGCCGCACGCGCAGCGGCGGAACGGCTGGCCAGTGAGCTGGGGGAAAAGGTCGGTGAAACCGTGGGCTATCGCATTCGCCTCGACAGTAAGGTCGGCCCCAATACCCGAATCGAAGTGGTCACCGAAGGCATCCTCACCCGGCGCCTGCAGGATGACCCTGCGCTGGAAGGCGTAGGCCTGCTGATCTTCGACGAATTCCACGAGCGTAGCCTCGATGCTGACCTGGCCTTGGCCCTGAGCCTCAATGGTCGCGAACTGTTCCGTGACGACCAGCCGCTGAAAATCCTCTTGATGTCCGCCACGCTTGAAGGCGAACGCTTGGCCGGGTTGCTCGACGACGCGCCGATCCTGCGCAGCGAAGGGCGCATGTACCCGGTGGCGATGCGCTGGGGCCGGCCGTTCCAGGCCGGTGAATTCATCGAGCCGCGCCTGGTGCAGACCATCCTCGAAGCTTTGAACGACGAGACTGGCAGCGTGCTGGTGTTCCTGCCGGGGCAAGCGGAAATCCGCCGCGTGCATCAGCAATTGGCCGATGCCTTGGGTGACAATCCACAGGTTCTGCTGTGTCCGTTGCACGGTGAACTTGACCTGACGGCGCAACGGGCGGCGATCGATCCGGCGCCGCCGGGCAAGCGCAAAGTGGTGCTGGCCACCAATATCGCCGAAACCAGTTTGACCATCGACGGCGTGCGCGTGGTGATCGATGCCGGGCTGGCGCGGGTGCCGCGTTTCGACCCGGGCAGCGGCATGACGCGTCTCGACACCCAGCGCATTTCCAAGGCCAGTGCGACCCAGCGCGCGGGCCGGGCCGGGCGTCTGGAACCGGGTGTTTGTTATCGCCTGTGGTCCCAGGACCAGCACGAGCAACTGGCGGCTTATGGCAGTGCGGAAATCCTCTCGGCGGATCTTGCCGGGCTGGCCTTGCAGTTGGGGCGTTGGGGTGTGACACCCGGGCAACTGGTGTGGCTTGATGTGCCACCGGCCGCCGCTTATGCACAGGCCCAGGATCTGCTCGAACGCCTGGGCGCACTGGACGGCGAAGCGCTGACCCGTCACGGTCAGGCCATGGCCGAACTGCCGGCCCATCCGCGTATCGCGCATTTGCTGTTGCGCGGCCAGGCACTGGGTCTGGCGGAAATGGCGTGCGACGTCGCCGCACTGCTCGGCGAACGCGATATCTTGCGTGGCGCCGGGGCGGACTTGCACAGCCGACTGGTATTGCTGTCTGGCGAAGAGCGCGCCGCACGTGGCGCGCAGGGGGGCGTGCAACGCGCACGGCAACTGGCGCGACAATACCGTGGTTACTTGCGCGGCAAAGCCTCTGAGCCGGTCAGCGATCCGGATCACCCGCGCTGGCTCGGTGCGTTGCTGGCGCTGGCCTATCCCGACCGCGTCGCCCAGCAACGGCGCGCCGGTGGCGCGGAGTATCGCTTGGCCAACGGCCGTGCCGCGCTGTTCGCCGAGGCCGATAGCCTGATGAAGCAGCCGTGGCTGGTGATCGCCGATCTGGGCAGTCGCCAGGGGCAACGCGAAGAGCGGATTTATCTGGCGACGGATTTCGATCCGGCGCTGTTCGACTCAGTGCTGGCCGAGCAGGTGCGTTGCGTCGATCAACTGGATTGGGATGAGCGCGAAGGTGTGCTGCGGGCCGAGCGTCAGCGCAAGGTTGGCGAATTGATCCTCAGCCGGGAACCGCTCACCGGCCTCGACGAAAGCGCCCGCAGCCAGGCGCTGGTGAATCTGGTGCGGCGCAAAGGCCTGGAGCTGTTGCCATGGACCCCGGAGCTGCGTCAGTGGCAGGCACGAGTGGCGTTGTTGCGGCAACTGGACCTCACCGGCAAAGGCGAGAGCGAATGGCCGGACGTCAGCGATGCAGCGTTGCTCAAAGGCCTGGAACACTGGCTGATGCCGTATCTGGGTAAGGTGTCGCGGCTCAGTCACTTCGCCAATCTGGACCTGTCGAGCATCGTCCACAACCTGCTGCCGTGGCCGCTGCCGCAGCGGCTGGACGAGTTGGCGCCGCATCATTTGAGCGTGCCGTCGGGCTCGTCGATTCGCCTGGACTACAGCGAACAGCCGCCGATTCTGGCGGTGCGACTGCAGGAGTTGTTCGGCCTGGCCGAAACCCCGCGCATCGCCGGAGGGCGGCAAGTGGTCAAGCTGCACTTGCTGTCCCCGGCGCGGCGGCCGGTGCAGGTGACGCAGGACCTGGCGAACTTCTGGCGCAGCACCTATGCCGAAGTGAAGAAGGATTTGAAGGGACGTTATCCGAAGCATTACTGGCCGGATGATCCGCTGGTGGCTGAAGCGACTGCGCGGATCAAGCCGCGTAAATAATTCAAAGGTGCCCGGCGCCGATAGCACACTGCACACATTCCCCTGTAGGAGCTGGCTTGCCAGCGATGGCGGCATCAAGGCCAATACAAGTCTCAAGGGCCCCATCGCTGGCAAGCCAGCTCCTACAGGGGTGGGTGTGATCTTTCGGATTTCGCAGTGAGTTGTTCGCGGCAATAGTCGGCAAACAACTGCGCCGGTTTGGTCAGTTGCCCGCGCTTGAGCCAGGCCGCCACCAGCCCGGAGCCGGTGACGTCTTCGGCGATGTCGACGCACACCACTTTCTGCCCGTCGTAGGTGCACTCCGAATGCGGCTTGGTCACCAGGATCGAGAAACCAAAACCTTGTCCGACCATGCCGCGCACCATCTCGATCGATGGCGAGCTGAAGGCAATGCGCGGGGTCAGGTCCAGCTCTTCGAACAGGCTGACGAAATAGGTCCGGCTCGGCTGCACGTCCAAAAGAATCATCGGCTCCAGGCACAGGTCCCGCAGCGAGACTTGTGCCTGCTGGGCAAAACGGTGATCGGCCGGCAGCAGCGCATAAGGCCGTTGCGCCGGCATCAAGGGTTCGGTTGCGATGGTGCCGTCGAGATCGTGCTCATAGAGGATCGCCAGATCGAAGGCGCCGGAGGTCAGGCCCTGCACCAGTTCTTGCTGCTCGCCGTCGCGGATGCGGATTTCCACCCCCGGGTACAACGCCGAAAACCCGGCGATCAATTGCGGCAGGTACAGCGGCGCGACGGTTTCGAAGCAGCCGATATCGATCTGCCCGGACACTACATCGTTGTCGGCCAGGGCGTTCTGCTCGAACTCCTTGGCCATGCGCAGCAGTTCCTGGGCCTTGCGGTAGAAGCGTGCACCGCTGGGCGTCAATGACACGCCCTGGGCGTGATGGCGAATCAGCAGTTGCACGCCGAAGCTGTCTTCCAGCCCTTTGATGGCCGTGGAGATCGACGGCTGGGCGATGTACAGCTTGCGCGAGGCCTCGGCGACGCTGCCGCACTCGACGGTGGTGATGAAGTATTTCAGTTGACGCAGATTGTAGGCAGCCACAGCAAACCTCGGGGGAGAACGAATCAGGCATCCAGGCAATTTGCGCGCCACCCCTATCCGCTCGGGTAGCGATTTGTTGTGGTTGAACAATAACCACATGCTGCGCCAGAAGGGAGATTGGCTACGTAGTTTTTTCTTGGCCTGCGAACACATTTTTACTGGTTTTCCACCGCTCGGGCCTGAGCGACTATCCAATACACAAGAATGTCCTCTGGAGCATCCGAACGTGTTCGAGCTTGAGTATTGGCAACGCAAAGCCGCTTCCCTGCGGTTTCCCGACCAGGCCGTGATCGATGGTCAGCGCCGAGCGGCGCAATCGGGGCAGACTTTCGCCGCGATCAACCCCGCCACCGGGCAATGCCTGGCCAATGTCACGGCCTGTGGCGAGGAAGATGTGAACGCGGCGGTGCGCAATGCGCGGCAAGTGTTTGAAGCCGGCACCTGGTCGGCACGTTCGCCGACCGAACGTAAACAAGTGCTATTGCGCCTGGCCGAGTTGATCCTCGAAAACCGTGAAGAACTGGCGCTGCTCGATTCGCTGAACATGGGCAAGCCCGTCACGGATGCCTACAACATCGATGTGCCGGGTGCTGCCGGGGTGTTCCGCTGGTACGCCGAGAGCCTCGACAAACTCTACGATCAGGTCGCACCGAGTGCGCAGAACGTGCTGGCGACCATCACCCGCGAAGCCCTCGGCGTGGTGGCTGCCGTGGTGCCGTGGAATTTTCCGCTGGACATGGCCGCGTGGAAACTCGCCCCGGCCCTGGCCGCGGGTAACTCGGTGATTCTCAAACCGGCCGAGCAGTCGCCGTTTTCGGCCTTGCGTCTGGCGGAGCTGGCGCTTGAAGCCGGTGTGCCTGCGGGTGTGTTGAACGTGCTGCCGGGCCTGGGCGAGCAAACCGGCAAGGCCCTCGGCCTGCACCCGGACGTCGATTGCCTGGTGTTCACCGGCTCCACCGAAGTCGGCAAATATTTCATGCAGTACTCGGCCCAGTCGAACCTGAAACAGGTGTGGCTGGAGTGCGGCGGCAAGAGCGCCAACCTGGTGTTTGCCGATTGTCAGGATCTGGACCTGGCTGCCGAAAAAGCCGCGTTCGGCATCTTCTTCAATCAGGGCGAAGTCTGCTCGGCCAACTCGCGGTTACTGGTACAGCGCTCGATTCATGACGCGTTCGTCGAACGCCTCAAGGCCCAGGCTGAACGCTGGTTGCCGGGCGATCCGCTGGACCCGTCGAGCGCTGCCGGGGCTATCGTCGACAGCCGTCAGACCGCGCGCATCATGAAGTTCATCCAGCAGGCCGAGCAGCAAGGTGCGACCAAGGTTTGTGGTGGTCGGCAGTCGATCTTCAATGGCTCCGACAACTTCATCCAGCCGACGATCTTTACCGGCGTGACGCCGGACATGCCGCTGTTTCGCGACGAAGTATTCGGCCCGGTTCTGGCCGTCACCGCGTTCGACGACGAGGCCCATGCATTGCAATTGGCCAACGACAGCGTCTACGGTCTGGCGGCTTCGCTGTGGACCGATGACCTCAACCGTGCCCACCGCGTGGCGCGACAATTGCGAGCGGGCACAGTGTCGGTCAACAGCGTCGATGCACTGGACGTGACCGTACCTTTTGGCGGCGGCAAGCAGTCCGGTTTCGGCCGCGACCTGTCCCTGCATTCATTCGATAAATACACCCAGTTGAAGACCACCTGGTTTCAATTGCGCTGATAACAAAACGGAGAACAGGCGATGACCACACCACGTGAAACCCGCGACTACCAGGCCGCCGACGCTGCGCACCACATCCATGCGTTCGTCGATCAGAAAGCCCTCAACGACGAGGGGCCACGGGTGATGGTCCGTGGCGAGCGCCTGCACCTGTGGGACAACGATGGCCGCCGTTACCTCGACGGCATGTCCGGGCTGTGGTGCACCAACCTCGGTTATGGACGCAAGGACCTGGCGGCTGCGGCGAGCCAGCAACTGGAGCAGCTGCCGTACTACAACATGTTTTTCCACACCACCCACCCGCAAGTGATCGAGTTGTCCGAGCTGTTGTTCAGCCTGCTGCCGGGGCATTACAGCCACGCGATCTACACCAACTCCGGTTCCGAGGCCAACGAGGTGTTGATCCGCACGGTACGGCGTTACTGGCAGGTGCTCGGCAAGCCCGAGAAGAAAATCATGATCGGCCGCTGGAACGGCTACCACGGTTCGACCCTGGCCGCGACGGCGCTGGGCGGCATGAAATTCATGCACGAAATGGGCGGCATGATTCCGGACATCGAACACATCGACGAGCCGTACTTCTTCGCTCACGAAGGCAACCTGACGCCGGCCGAATTCGGTCTGCGCGCGGCACAGCAACTGGAAGCGAAGATTCTCGAACTGGGTGCGGACAAGGTCGCAGGCTTCATCGCCGAACCCTTCCAGGGGGCCGGCGGGATGATCTTCCCGCCGGAAAGCTACTGGCCGGAAATCCAGCGCATCTGCCGCAAGTACGATGTGCTGCTGTGCGCCGATGAAGTGATCGGCGGCTTCGGTCGTACCGGCGAATGGTTCGCCCACGAGTACTTCGGTTTCGAGCCGGACACTCTGTCCATCGCCAAGGGCCTGACCTCGGGCTACATCCCCATGGGCGGCTTGATCCTGTCGAAGAAAATGGCCTCGGTGCTGGTGGAGCAGGGCGGTGTGTTTGCCCACGGCCTGACCTATTCCGGGCACCCAGTGGCGGCGGCGGTGGCGATTGCCAACCTCAAGGCCCTACGCGATGAAGGCGTGGTGACGCGGGTCAAGGACGACATCGGCCCGTACCTGCAACAGTGCCTGCGCGAAGTGTTCGGCAAGCACCCGTTGGTGGGCGATATCCAGGGCACCGGCATGGTTGCGGCGCTGCAACTGGCCGAAGACAAATCCACGCGCAAGCGCTTCGCCAATGAGAACGACATCGCCTGGCGCTGCCGTACGATTGGCTTCGAGGAAGGGGTGATCATTCGTTCGACATTGGGCCGGATGATCATGGCGCCGGCGTTGATTGCCAGCCGAGAAGAGATTGACGAACTGATCGCCAAGACCTTGAAAGCGGTGGATCGAACGGCGCAGGAATACGGCCGGCTCTGACATCACCTGAAGGTCCTGCGGACCTTATTCGCGAGCAGGCTCGCTCCCACATTGGATTTGTGTCGATCTCAGTAATAGGGTCGGCATAGACCCCCTGTGGGAGCGAGCCTGCTCGCGAATGCTATTGACCATTCGACACATTTTTCATGCCTTGCACTGACCTTGTGCATCCTCGCCATTGGCGCCTTTTGGCGGTGCGCGCTAACGAGTTTTTTCATCGTTCGCATCCACATATTTCCTCATTTTCCTAATCCCGCCCTTGAGCCAACATCGATCTCGCCAGCCCGCCGAATGCTGCCCGCCGAAGGGTCCCTCAGAGACCACAGGTTGCAGCCGATTCAGGGCTCGCCGTACTGCCCATGACAAAACTAAATCAACAGCTTTGGGAGTGCTCCATGATCAAGTCCTTGCTTACGTGCGTTGTCCATCCACTGGCGGTCACCGCCATCGCCGCGACGGTCGCCACCAGCGCCCAGGCCGGCACCCTGTCCATCGGCCATACCACCTGGGTCGGCTACGGCACCCTGTACCTGGCCCAGGACCTGGGCTACTTCAAGGAAAACGGTTTGACCGTCGAATTGCCGGTGGTCGAAGAAGCGGCGATGTACATGGCCGCACAAGCTTCCGGCGAATTGTCCGGCTCGGCGTCGACCATCGACGAGGTGCTCAAGTACCGTCCGCAATTCTGCTTCAAGGCCGTGGCCGCGCTGGACGACAGCCATGGTGGCGACGGCGTGCTGGTAGGCAAGGACGTCAAGAGCTTGCAAGAGCTCAAAGGCAAGGCCGTGGCGGTCAACGAAGGGTCGACCTCGCAGTTCTGGTTGTCGTATCTGCTGAAAAAGAACGGCATGAAAATGAGCGACATTACCGTTCAGAACATGACGGCCGACGATGCCGCCACCGCGTTCATTGCCGGTCGGGTACCCGCTGCCGTGACCTGGGAGCCGCACCTGTCGATGGTGCGCGACAAGCAGCAGGGCAAGGTGCTGGTCGACAGCAGCAGTACACCGGGGGTGATCGTCGACGTGGTGGCGCTGAACTGCACCGTCATCGAAAAACAGCCGGAAGACGTCAAGGCACTGGTGGCCGGTTTGTACAAAGCCGTGCAGTACACCAAGGATCATCCACAGGAAGCCTACAAAATCATGGCCAAGGGTGTCGGTGGTTACCTGGCCGATCCGAAGGAGCTCGAAGCGGCCGCCCAGGGCGTGCGTTTCTACGATCAGGCCATGAGCGAAAAACTGCTGGGTTCGCCGGGCAATCCGGGTGACAGCGCACCGCTGATCAAACTGGCCAACGAGACCGCCAGCGAGCTGCAAGGCAAGCCCTACAACGTCAGCAATGACGACCTGATCGACAACCGTTTCGTCACCCCGCTCTAGGAGGCTGCATGTTCAAGCGCAATTCGTGGCTGAGCCGCTGCATCACGCCCAAGACCGGTTTGCCGGTCTCGGTGATCTGGAGCGCGAGCGGCCTGGCCTGGGTGCTGTTGGTCGGCCTGTGGGCCGGGTTGTCCTACGGCGGTGTAGTGCCGGGCATGTTCCTGCCGACGCCGGGCGCGGTGGTCGAGGCCGCTGTGCGCCTGGGTCGCGACGGCACCCTCGGCCAGCATGTGTGGGCCAGCGTCGAAGTGGTGATGGTCGGTTTCATCGTGTCGTCCCTGGTGGCCGTGCCGCTGGGACTGTTGATGGGCAGTTTCCGTATCGTCCAGGCGTTCCTGGAGCCGATGGTCAATTTCATTCGCTACCTGCCGGTGACTTCGTTCGTACCGCTGTTCATCCTGTGGATCGGCATCGGTCTGGAGCAGCGGGTCTCGGTGATCATTTTCGGTGTGTTCTTCCAGCAATTGGTGATGATCGCGGACGTGTCCAAAGGCATCTCCAAGGACCTGATCAACGCCTCCTATACCCTCGGCTCGAACCGTCGTGACGCGGTGCTGCATGTGATCGCCCCGGCTTCCCTGCCAGGTGTGCTCGACACCCTGCGGGTGACCATGGGCTGGGCCTGGACTTACCTGGTGGTGGCTGAACTGGTCGCCGCTTCCAGTGGCCTGGGTTACCTGAGCCTCAAGGCCATGCGTGGCTTCCAGGTGGATGTGATTTTCCTCGCCATCGCGATCATCGGCCTGCTGGGCCTGGTCACCGATCAACTGTTCCGTTTCCTACGTCTGAGGATTACCGCATGGGCTCAGTAACCGCCGCCACTCATCGTTTTGTCGCCCCTCAGGCTGCCCCGGTGAACGCGCCTCGGCTGCAGGTGGACAAGGTCAGCCTGCGTTACAAGAAGCCGGATGGCGGAACCTTTACCGCGTTGGAAGAAGTGTCGTTTGAGGTGCCGGACCAGCAATTTGCCGTACTGGTGGGGCCGTCGGGTTGCGGCAAATCGAGCCTGCTGTACCTCACCGCCGGCCTGGCCGACCCGACGTCGGGGGAGATCTACGTCGGCGGTCAACAGGTGGAAGGCCCCGGCGCGGATCGCGGCATGGTGTTCCAGAGCTACACGCTGTTCCCGTGGCTGACCGTGCGACAGAACGTCGAGTTCGGCCTCAAGCGGCGCGGCATGCCGGCGGCGCAGCGCAAGGATATTGTCGACTACTACGTCAATGAAGTGGGCCTGAGCGGCTTTGCCGACAACTACGCCAAGCAGTTGTCCGGCGGGATGATGCAGCGCGTCGCCATCGCCCGCGCGCTGGCCAACGACCCGCAGATCCTGCTAATGGACGAACCCTTCGGCGCCCTCGATAGCCAGACGCGCCTGCAAATGCAGCAGTTGTTGCTGCGGGTGTGGGGCAACAGCAAGAAGACCGTGTTGTTCGTGACCCACGACATCGACGAGGCGATTCTGCTCGGCGACCGGGTCTACGTCATGGGCGCCAGGCCGGGGCGGATCAAACAGATCCTCGACGTGCCGATCGAACGTCCGCGCAACCTGGACATGGTCATGGAACGCTCATTCATCGAGATGAAGCGCGAGATCTTCGGGCTGCTGCATGATGATCTGGAGGAGGTGCATTAAGTCGCAAATGCACACCCCCTGTAGGAGCCGGCTTGCCGGCGATCCAGGCGACGCGGTGTGTCAGGCAGGCCGCCATCGCTGGCAAGCCAGCTCCTACAGGGGGGGGATTCGGAATCAGGGCGCAACCGGCAACAGGAAGCGGGCAATCACCGGCAAGTGATCGGAGATGCGCAACGTATCGTCCTGCCGAACCATGGCCTCCACCCGTTTGATCCGCGGACTGTAGAACAGGTAGTCGACGGTCCGGTCCGGGCCGTTCAGCCCGGGATCGTTCGGGTAGTGGGTCAGCCAGCGCTCGCGGTCGATCCCGCTGGCTTCGTTGTTGGTCGGGATCATCGGGTACTTGTCCCACAGCAGGTGCAACGGGCTGTCGGCGGAGTAGGGCGCGCGTTGCGCATCGGACAGGCGTCGATACTGACCCAGCGGCAACTGGTTGAAATCCCCTCCGATCAACCACGGCGTGCCACGGCTTTCGAGCTTATCGAGGGTCCTGGCCACGGCGTTCATCTGGTTTTGCAAGGTGTTGTCGGCTTGGGCCGCACGCTCCAGATGGGTATTGAGCACCGCCATCTGCCCACCGTCACTCAACGGCAAGTAACTCACCAGCAAGGCGTTTCTGGGTTTGAATTGGCGACTGAGCGGATTGCCCGAGACGACGGGCAGTTGCAGGCGTTGGGCATGTTCGATCTGGTAACGGCTCAGGGTTGCCAGTTGCCGGCCGACGCTGCCGAAAATATGCGGGTCCGGGACGAAATCGGCCTTCCAGTCGAAGGCGCTGACGTTGCATGGGTACAAATCGGCGAGCCGTTCTTGCAGCAATTTGAGCTGGTGCTGGTAATCGCTGGCCTTGGCGCCGTCGTCCAGCTCCTGCAACAGCACGATGTCCGGTTGTTCGTCGCGAATCACCCGCGCCACTTCGTCAAGGCTGAAGGCCATGTCTTCCGCTGTGGGGCGTTCGTCGGTACCGGCGGCCAGGTCATTCCAGAACACGTAACGCTTGCCGGCCAGGTATTGGACGTTCCAGGTCATCACTTTCAGTGCCTGCCCGGGGACTAGGGTAGGGGCCTGGGCACTGCAACTGACGGGCAACTCTTCTTTGGCGTCGGGGCGCCAGGTCAGGCTGTAGGCCATCACGGCGATCAGGCCGATCACGATCAGCAGGCCCAGCAGGGTGTGGCGCAGTAGACGGGTCATGGCTCGGCTTATTGGCGTTGCAAAATTGTTCCCGAGCATACCCGAGAGCGATGGGCGCGCCCAACGTCAGAGCGAGCTGCCATTTCTCTCAGGCAACGGGTTGATCAGCATGAACAAACGGAACAGCACCACGCTGGTAAACAGCTGCAGGAAACTGTGGGCGCTGTCGATCAGCAGCGAGATCACCGGGTTCTGCGGTTCGGGGTACACCGCCAGGGTCGCCCCCTTGAGCAGCCACAGCGGCCCCATCACACACAGAATGCACAGCAGGATGCGCAGGAAGTGACCTTGGGTCATGCGCAGGCTTTCCTTCATGGCCGCCAGCGGCGCCATGCCGCGCAGCACCAGCAGGTATTCGCCAAACGCCAGGGTCACCATCAGATAGATACCCGGCAGGAAATACAGCGACAGGCCCAGCAGAATCAGCACGGTATTGAGCGCCGTCAGCAGGGCGAAACGCGGCCACAGGCTCGCCGCCATCGCCAGCAGGTCGCGGTTGCGCGGCGACTCGCCCCGGCTGCGAGCATCGAGAAACAGAATCAGCGCGGCGGTGTACAACGGGTACACCAGCAAGCCGACAATCACGCTGATGCCGGGGAAACTGTCCGGCTCGGTGGAGTGGTCGACCACTTGTTGCAGCAACGCCTCCAGGATCACCAGCGGCAGGCACAGCTGCGCGATCTGGCCCAGATTGCGCTTGAAGAAATACAGGGAGTCACGCAGCACATCTAACGGATTCATCGATTGGTATCGCAGGTTGAAAGCAGTGGCCCACTTTAACCGATCAAGTGCCGGGAGACGCAAACGTAAACGTTCAGTAAAGGTCAATTGAAACAGTTTGTTTCAGCCTCCATTAAGGTCGGGCACCTTATCCTCATTGGATAAAGGCAACGATTTTTCCGGCAATCTACGAGGTCGCCATGAACAGCGAAGAACAAACCCTGATCGATGGACTGTTTTCCCGACTGCAGCAGGCCGAAACGGACTCAGCCCCGCGCGACGCCCAGGCCGAGGCGCGGATCAAGGAACACCTGACGCGCCAGCCTGCGGCAGGATATTTCATGACCCAGGCGATTCTGGTGCAAGAGGCAGCGATCAAGAGCCTCGATGAGCAGAACCAGCAACTGACCCGGCAAGCCCAGCAATTGCAGGCCGAACTGCAACAGGCCAAGGCCCAGGCGACCCCGGCTCCAGCGTCGAGCGGCGGTGGCTTTTTGTCGAGTATCTTTGGCGGCGCTTCCCGTGATCCACAACCGGCACCGACCCAGAGTTCGGCGCCATCGAGCGGTGGCTGGCGTGAACCGGGGCGCTCGTCGTTCGGATCGCAAGCGCCACAGCAGAACTTCGGTGCCCCGCCACAGAGTTTTCCACAACAGGGCTATGCCCCGCAGCAGCAAGCACCGGCAGCGGCCGGCAGCAGTTTCCTCGGTGGTGCGCTGAAAACCGCCGCTGGCGTGGCGGGTGGCGTGATGCTGGCTCAAGGCATCAGCAGCCTGTTCCATCACAATCAGCAACCGGAAGTCGTCGAAGTCATCAAGGAAGAGCCGGCCCAGGTCAACGACCAGGGCACCAATGGCTGGGGCGATGACCAGCGCATGGCCGGCAATGATTCCTGGAGCAACGATCAGGGCGGCTTCAGCGACGCTGACTACAGCGATGACTCGCTCTTTGGCGGCGACGACGATTCTTTCGTCTGACACCCAGTGGCGAGGGAGCTTGTCGGATCGCCGCACCGTCCCGCTGGGGTGCGAAGCAGCCCCCTTACTTTAGAACCCGAGGGGCCTGCTACGCAGTCCAACGGGAGCAAGCTCCCTCGCCACATAGCCGATTATTCGCGGAACAATCCTCTGGGCTGGCATACTGGGCGACCTTTCGGGCCTGGTGCCTGATTCAGCCTTGAGGAAAGCCGGTGAAAAAAATCGCAGTGTTCGCCGATGTCCAGAACCTCTACTACACCGTGCGTCAGGCTTATGGTTGCCACTTCAACTATGCCGCGCTGTGGGCTGACATCAGCCAGCAGGGCGAGATCGTCGAAGCCTATGCCTACGCCATCGACCGTGGCGACAGCAAACAGCAGCAGTTCCAGCAGATCCTGCGCAACCTCGGTTTCACCGTGAAACTCAAGCCGTACATCCAGCGCAGCGATGGTTCGGCCAAGGGTGACTGGGACGTGGGCATCACCCTCGACATCATGGATGCCGCCGACCATGTCGATGAAATTGTCCTGGCCTCTGGCGATGGCGATTTCGACATGCTGCTCGAACGCATCATCAGCAAGCATGGCGTGCAAGCCGTGGCCTACGGCGTGCCGGGCCTGACGGCCAACTCGCTGATCCGCGCCGCCAGCCGCTACGTGCCGATCGAAGGCGCGTTGTTGCTCAAGAATTGATTTTTACGGAGTTGAACCAGGTTTGGAACGCATCGCAGTCATCGACTTTGAAACCACCGGGATCTCCCCGAGCAGCAGCTGCCGGGCCACGGAAATTGCCGTGGTGATCCTTGAACAGGGGCGCATCGTCGAGCGTTACCAAAGCCTGATGAACGCCGGCGTGCGCGTCCCGGCCTTCATCGAGCAGCTCACCGGCATCAGCAACGCCATGCTGCGCACCGCGCCGTCGGCGGAGCAGGTGATGAACGAAGTGAATGAGTTCGTCGGCACCACACCGTTGCTCGCGCACAACGCCGCGTTCGACCAGAAGTTCTGGGACTTCGAACTCGGGCGAATCAAGCGCACCCGCTTGCAGAACTTTGCCTGTTCGCTGCTCTTGGCCCGCCGCCTGATGCCCACCGCGCCGAACCACAAACTCGGCACCCTCACCACGTTTGCCAACCTGCCGCACACCGGCAAGGCTCACCGGGCCATGGCCGATGCCGAGATGGCGGCCAACCTGACGGCGCACCTGGAGGACGAGTTGCTCCAGAAGCATGGCCTGCGCGAGCTGTCCCATGACTTGCTGTGCAAGTTGCAGAAGGTACCGGCGGGGAAGGTGGGCGAGCATCTCAAGCGCTATCGCTGATCCCGAACTCACCACAAATCCCCTGTAGGAGCGAGCCTGCTCGCGACGGGGTGTCAGGTTTCCCGCGTTATCGTTGGCGACCACCGCGAGCAGGCTCGCTCCTACAGGTTCCGCGTTCGATCAAAGCTTGCCATTCCCTTCGATATGCCCCAACGGAACCCGCTTCTCTATCGCACTGGACAACACGATCGACGTCTTGCTGAACCCGAACGTGGCGATCCGGTTGATCAGATCTTCCAGCTCCGGCATCGAGCCCACCGCGGCTTGCATGATCACGCACGGATCGCCGGTCACCCGATGGCATTCGGTCAATTGCGGGATTTTGATCAGGTCGTCGTAGGCCTTCTGGTTGCCGTGCTGGTTCAGGCGCAATTCGATCACGCACTGGATCGGCAGGCCGAGCTTGGCCATGTCGACCTTCGCCTGATAGCCGGTGATCACGCCGTTGGCTTCGAGCTTGGCCACGCGCTCGGCCACCGCCGGGGCGGACAGGTTGACCTTGCGCGCCAGGTCGGCGTACGACGCGCGACCGTTTTCCAGCAGGGCGCTGAGCAGCATGCGGTCGTATTTGTCCATGGGGCGACTCCTGAAAATGCTCGACTTTCGAAAACACGGTTTATAGCGCTGAACTCCGTGATATGAAAAGTGTACCGGCGCTTTAAACAGGTTTTGTAACTTATTTTCCGTCGCCAGCCTTTCTAGAATAGCCGTTCACTTGTCCTTGCCTGTGAGCTGCCCCCATGTCCGGCCTTCGTCGCTTTCCCTTACCTTTGATCGCTGCCTTTTTCGCCTTGTACGTGATTTGGGGCTCGACTTACCTGGTGATCCGCATCGGTGTGGAATATTGGCCACCGCTGTTGCTCGCCGGCATCCGCTTCGTCATTGCCGGGACCTTGATGTACGCCTTTCTGCGCTGGCGCGGGGCGCCGGCACCGACCTGGGCTCAGTGGAAAGCCGCCGGGGTCATCGGGATTTTGCTGCTGGCGTGTGGCAACGGCGCGGTCAGTGTGGCCGAGCACACGGGCGTGGCCTCCGGGGTGGCGGCTTTGGCGGTGGCGACGGTGCCGCTGTTTACCTTGCTGTGCGGATATTTCTGGGGCGCACGTAATACCCGTCTCGAATGGGCCGGGATTGTGCTCGGGCTGATCGGCATTGCCATGCTCAACCTGGGCTCGAACCTGCAATCGAGCCCGTTGGGCGCGGCGTTGCTGATCTTTGCGGCGGCGACCTGGGCGTTTGGCTCTGTTTGGAGCAAACACCTGCCGTTGCCTCAGGGCGCGATGGCCAGCGCTGTGGAAATGCTGGTGGGTGGCGTAGTGCTGCTGATCGCCAGTGCGGTCAGCGGTGAACACCTGGAAAAGGTGCCGCCCATCGAAGGTTGGGCAGCCCTGGCGTACTTGACCGTGTTCGGCTCGATCATCGCCTTCAACGCCTACATGTACCTGTTGAAACACGTGCGTCCGGCGGCGGCTACCAGTTATGCCTACGTCAATCCTGCGGTGGCGGTGTTGCTGGGGATCGTGTTTGTTGGCGAGACCATCGGCATCGAAGAAGCACTGGCGATGGCTGTGATCATCAGCGCCGTGGTGCTGATCGGATTGCCGCAGTGGCGTCGGACGCCGGTTAAGCCTGTGGTGACGGTGCTACCGACAGAATCCCGAGTGAATTAGGGTAAACTGCGCGGCATTGCATCTTGTTTTGCACACTTGTTTTGAACAACCCGCGCTGAATTTTCCTACGGTATTCCCATGACTTTCGCCACCCTTGGCCTGATCGAACCCTTGCTGCGCTCCCTAGAGACGCTCGGCTACCAGACTCCGACGCCGGTTCAGGCGCAAGCCATTCCGGCGGTGCTGGCCGGTCGCGACCTGATGGCCGCCGCCCAGACCGGCACCGGCAAGACGGCCGGTTTCGCCCTGCCGCTGTTGCAACTGCTGGCCATGGAAGGGCCGAAAGTCACCGCCAACTCGGTCCGCGCGCTGATCCTGGTACCGACCCGCGAGCTGGCCGAGCAGGTTCACGAGGCCGTGCGCCAGTACGCCGAAAATCTGCCGCTGCGTACTTACGCGGTGTACGGCGGCGTCAGCATCAACCCGCAAATGATGAAGCTGCGCAGCGGTGTCGATCTGCTGGTGGCAACCCCGGGCCGCTTGCTCGACCTGTTCCGCCAGAACGCGCTGAAGTTCAACCAGCTGCAAACCCTGGTGCTGGACGAAGCCGACCGCATGCTCGACCTGGGCTTTTCCGAGGAGCTGGCGAACATTTACCGTGCGCTGCCGAAGAAACGTCAGACGCTGCTGTTCTCCGCGACCTTCTCCGATGACATCCGCCTGCTGGCCGGGCAGATGCTCAACGACCCGCTGAGCATCGAAGTCAGCCCGCGCAACGTGGCGGCCAATACGGTCAAGCAATGGATCGTGACCGTGGACAAGAAGCGCAAGCCGGAGCTGTTTGTGCACCTGATGCGCAAGGGCAAGTGGAAGCAAGTACTGGTGTTCGCCAAGACCCGCAACGGCGTGGATGCGCTGGTGGAAAAGCTTCAGGGCCTGGGCATCAACGCCGACGGCATCCACGGCGACAAACCCCAGGCTACCCGTCAGCGCGCACTGGATCGTTTCAAGGCGAGTGAAGTGCAGATTCTGGTCGCTACCGACGTGGCGGCCCGTGGCCTGGACATCGAAGACCTGCCGCTGGTGGTCAACTTCGACTTGCCGATCGTCGCCGAGGATTACATCCACCGCATCGGTCGTACCGGCCGCGCGGGCTCGACCGGCGAGGCGATTTCCCTGGTATGCGCCGATGAAGTGAATCTGCTGTCGGCGATCGAGATGCTGACCCGCCAGACGCTGAAGCGTCAGAATGAGCCGGACTTCGAGCCGGAGCACCGCGTGCCGGACACCGATGCCAGCGGTCAGGTGATCAAGAAGCCGAAAAAACCGAAGAAGCCCAAGGCTTCCGGTGGTGGCGGTGGTAAACGCAATCTTGGCAAGTGGGTAGATAGCGGAGAGGTTGCACCGGCGGAGCCTTCGATCAAGCCGGTGCGCAAGGTGCCGGTGTTCAATACCGGGCCGCGTAAGCGCAAGCCTTAATAGCTTCAGCGATCGTTCGACCGCCATCGCGAGCAAGCTCGCTCCCACAGGATCCATGTCGTACACAAATTATGTGTTCACTGAAGATTAATGTGGGAGCGAGCTTGCTCGCGATTGGGGCGACTTGGTCTCAGCCCTTGCGCCGCAACCACTCCACCATCCCCAACCCCGCCGCCCGCCCACTGGCGAAACACGCAGTCAGCAGATAGCCGCCTGTCGGCGCTTCCCAATCGAGCATTTCCCCGGCGCAAAACACGCCAGGCATTTGCTTGAGCATCAAGCGCTCATCCATCGCCTCGAACAACACACCGCCCGCGCTGCTGATGGCTTCGTCCAGCGGACGGGTTTTCACCAGTGTCAGTGGCAATGCCTTGATCGCCTTGGCCAGCAACGCCATATCGGCAAAGCACTCGGCGCTGGTCAGTTCACGCAACAGCGCCGCTTTTACCCCATCGATGCCAAGCTGGCTGTGCAGATGCTTGGCCATCGATCGTGAACCTCGTGGTTTGCTCAACGCCGCCAGAACTTTATCCACAGGCCGGCCGGGCAACAGGTCCAGATGAATCGTTGCCGAACCGTGCTGGTTGATCGCTTCGCGGATCGGTGCCGACAGGGCGTAGATCAAACTGCCCTCGACCCCGGTGGCGGTCATCACGCATTCGCCGAGCCGGGGGACGTCGTCGTTCAGGCCGATGGCGATATTTTTCAGCGGCGCACCGGCGAATTTGCTGACCATCAATTCGCTCCAGGCCTGCACTTCGAAGCCGCAATTGCTCGGTTGCAACGGCGCCAGTCCCACGCCGTGCTGCTCCAGTGCCTGCATCCAGGCGCCGTCCGAACCCAGCCGTGACCAACTGCCGCCACCGAGGGCGAGCAGGGTGGCATCGGCTTGAACGGTCTTTTCGCCTTCCGGGCTGTCGATGCGCAAACCGCCATGTTCGGTCCAGCCGAGCCAGCGATGGCGGGTGTGGATAACTACACCGCTGTCGCGCAGGCGTTTGAGCCAGGCGCGTAGCAACGGTGCGGCTTTCATGTCGGTGGGGAATACCCGGCCGGAGCTGCCGACGAAGGTCTCGATGCCGAGCCCGTGAATCCACTGGCACAGCGCTTCGGCACCGAAGCCTCGCAACAGCGGGGCGATTTGCGGGGCGCGTTCGGCGTAACGCGAGAGAAACGCCGGGTAGGCTTCGGAGTGAGTGATGTTCATGCCGCCGACACCAGCCAGGAGGAATTTTCGTCCGACCGAAGGCATGCCGTCGTACAGGTCGACCTTGATCCCGGCCTGGCTCAGCACTTCAGCTGCCATCAAACCGGCAGGACCGCCGCCGATGATGGCGACGTGAGGGGGGAGGGAAGTGCTGGGCTGAGTCATGGTAAAAGCTGCGGTGTGGCGGAGTAGCCGCGCATTCTAGCAGTACACGATAACTGTGGGAGCGGGCTTGCCCGCGATAGCGAACTGTCAGTCAACAAAGATGTTGATGTGCCGGCGTCATCGCGGGCAAGCCCGCTCCCACAGGGTTTGGTGGTGTTTGCCAGTGCTGGTTAAAAAATAACCGTCGTTCTGTAGCCTATACGCAGTGGGGCCTGCAGGCCCTTTCACTCAGGTTATCCACAGGCAGCTCCACAGGCATTGTGGGTAAAGCATCCACAACTCAGTGACAGCCTGATGACTGCCAGACGCGCTGCGCGCTGTGATGGAGGATGCCGTGGCGACGGGCCAGGGCCTGGCGGTCCTTGCTGTAGCCGCCGCCGATCACCCCGACCACCGGGATGTCGCGACCCAGGCAATGGCGCATCACGCTTTCATCGCGGGCGGCGACGCCTTCGTCTGTCAGCTTGAGATAACCCAGGGCGTCGTCCTTATGCACATCGACCCCGGCGTCATACAGCACCAGGTCCGGTTGGTAGAGCGGCAGCAGGTAGTTGAGCGCATCGTCCACCACCTTCAGGTAGTCGGCATCGCCCATGCCGTTGGGCAGCGGAATGTCCCAGTCACTTTCGGCTTTGCGTGCAGGAAAGTTCTTTTCGCAGTGCAGGGAAACGGTTACCGCTTCCGGGGTGTGGTGCAGGATTCGTGCGGTCCCGTCGCCTTGATGCACGTCGCAATCGAAGATCAGCACCCGGTTCACTCGACCACTTTCCAGCAGGTAATGGCTGATCACCGCCAGGTCATTGAAGATGCAGAACCCGGCCGGGTAGTCGTAGTGCGCATGATGGGTACCGCCCGCCAGGTGACAGGCCAGGCCATGCTCCAGCGCCTGCTCGGCCGCCAGCAGCGAGCCGCCGACTGCGCGCACCGTGCGCCGGGCCAGTGCTTCGCTCCAGGGCAGGCCAAGGCGGCGCTGGTCTTCGCGGGACAATTCGCCACTCATGTAGCGTTCGATATACGAAGGGTCATGGGCGAGGGCGAGAATGTCTGCCGGACACAGATCCGGGCGCAGCAGGTCGGCGTCGCGGGTCAGGCCGCTGTCTACCAGGTGATCGCGCAGCAGGCGGAACTTGTCCATGGGGAAGCGGTGATCCGCCGGAAACTCGGGACTGTAGTCTTCGTGATAAATCAGCGGCAGTGGCATGGTCATTTCATGTAGGAATGAGAGAGGGATCCTACCAGCGTTGTAGACTGGCGACATTGAAATGGAGGGGCGGGGCACGATGGAGCCAATACTGGAACTTGAAAGCGCTCGGCTGCTGTTGCGCCAGTGGCGCGATGAAGATTTGGCGGACTTTGCGGCGATGTGTGCCGATCCGCAGGTGATGCGCTATTTTCCAGCCCCCCTGAGCAGGCTGGAAAGCGCGTCATTGATCGGGCGAATCCGTGGTCATTTCGCCGAGCATGGTTATGGGCTCTGGGCCTTGCAACGAAAGGACTCTGGCCAGTTCATCGGGTTTACCGGGCTCAATGTGGTCGGATTCGACGCACCATTCACCCCCGCGACGGAAATCGGCTGGCGCCTGGCCCGCGAGCACTGGGGCCTCGGTTACGCCAGTGAAGCGGCATGGACCGCTCTACGCTGCGGGTTCGACCGCTTGCCGCTGAAAGAGGTGGTGGCCTTCACGACGCAAACCAACCTGCCGTCAGAGAAAGTCATGCAGGCCATCGGCATGCACCATGACCCGGCGGATGACTTCGAACACCCGCGACTCGAAGCCGATCATCCGTTGCGTCGGCATGTTCTGTATCGCATCAGCCGCGAACAATGGCTGCAAACCTTGCATGGATAAGCTGGCACGGACGTTTACAATGGCCCCATGCTGGCCCGGGCCGGAAACTGAATCGACCGTTGCAGCCAAGACTGCACGGCAATGTTTTGCGTGAGGAGAGTCTGAATGAGCCAAGTGTTGGAAGATCTGGTCGACTTGCTGACCCTGGAACCGATCGAAGAAAACCTGTTCCGCGGCCGTAGCCAGGACCTGGGTTTTCGTCAGCTGTTCGGTGGCCAGGTACTCGGCCAGTCGCTGTCGGCGGCGAGTCAGACGGTAGAAGAGGCGCGCCATGTGCATTCGATGCACGGCTATTTTCTGCGTCCGGGTGATGCCGGGTTGCCGGTGGTGTATCAGGTTGACCGGGTGCGTGACGGCGGCAGTTTCAGCACGCGCCGGGTGACGGCGATCCAGAAGGGTCATCCGATCTTCACGTGCAGTGCGTCATTCCAGTACGACGAGGAAGGCTTTGAGCACCAGAGCGAAATGCCGGTTGTGGTTGGCCCGGAAAATCTGCCCTCGGAGCTGGAACTCACCCAGCAGCGCGCGCACCTGATACCCGAGAAAATGCGCGAAAAGCTGTTGTGCCCCAAGCCGATCGAATTCCGCCCGGTGACTGAAAAAGATCCCTACAACCCGCTGCCGTCCGATCCGGTCAAGTACGTCTGGTTCCGCGCCGACGGGGCTTTGGCCGATTCGCCGGCGCTGCATAAATACCTGCTGGCCTATGCATCGGACTTCGGTCTGCTGGTCACCTCGATGCAGCCCCACGGCAAATCGGTCTGGCACAAGGACATGCAAGTCGCCAGCCTCGATCACGCACTGTGGTTCCACCAGAATCTGCGTGCCGATGATTGGCTGCTCTACGCGATGGACAGCCCGTGGGCCGGCAACTCGCGCGGATTCTCCCGAGGCAGCGTGTTCAATCGCGCCGGGCAACTGGTGGCCTCGGTCACCCAGGAAGGCTTGATCCGTCACCGCAAGGATTGGGCGTGAGCCTGGCTGACGTGCGTCACTGGGTGTTCGACATGGACGGCACCCTGACCGTGGCCGTGCACGACTTCGCAGCGATTCGCGTAGCCTTGGCGATTCCAGCCGAAGCCGACATCCTGACCCACCTCGCCGCACTGCCGGCCAATGAAGCCACTGCCAAGCATGCGTGGCTGCTGGAGCACGAACGGGACCTGGCCCTCGGTTCGAAACCGGCGCCGGGCGCGGTTGAGTTGGTGCGTGAGCTGGCCGGGCGCGGTTATCGCCTGGGCATTCTCACGCGCAATGCCCGGGAGCTGGCGCATGTCACGCTGGAGGCCATTGGCCTGGCCGACTGCTTTGCGCTGGAAGATGTATTGGGCCGCGATGATGCACCGCCCAAGCCGCATCCGGGCGGGCTGCTGAAACTGGCCGAAGCGTGGAAGGTGCCGGCAAGCGAGATGGTGATGGTCGGTGACTACCGCTTTGATCTGGATTGCGGGCGAGCGGCGGGTACGCGGACTGTGTTGGTGAACCTGCCGGATAATCCTTGGCCGGAATTGACCGATTGGCATGCGGCGGATTGTGTTGAGTTGCGGCAGATGCTGTCGGCTTGAGTGCCTCGTTGCCTGGTCAACCGCTTTCGCGAGCAGGCTCGCTCCCACATTTGATTGCTGGTGTTCACAAATGATGTGTTCACCGCAAAATCCTCGTGGGAGCGAGCCTGCTCGCGAAGGCGTCAGATCAGACAGTGCAACACCTACTGCCCAAACAACGCCTTCTGCCCCTCCGGCGACGTAAACATCCCGTCCCCGCTATGCCCGACTCCGGGTACCTCAATCAATTGCTGATTCAACCCTTGCGGTTGCAGCCGCTTCAGATAATCAAAGAAAAAACGCCCGCGCGCCAACCGATACGGCCCTTGCGCCATGGCCTCACAGCTCTTGTCCAGCGCCGGATGATTCGGGTCGGTGTCCTGCTGGCCCAGAAGGTAAACGATGTCACGCTTAAGGTACTTTTCCTGCAGTTGTGTGGGCGTTTGTCCTTCGGCGTAGGCGGGCAAATCCGCTAGCCCATATTTCCAGCGATTGAATTGCGGGCAACCGGCGTGACTGAACGCCACCGGCCGGCGCTCATCGAAATAGGCGTAGGACGACGGGTTGGCTATCACGTATCGAACCTGTACGCCGGCCGCCTCGAGGGCCGGCTGATCATGACCGAGCAATGCATAACGCTGAACCACCTGCGCGCCACCGGAGTGACCGGCGATGACGATTTGCTTCACATCCGGAAACTGCTGGCGGTCACCCAAGCGAGCGATGATTTCGTCGAGCGCCGCGTAGGAACTTAGCCGAAACGGCGCCGAGGATTCGCCGCCGGCCATCCATTCATTGCCTTGCCAGCGCAAAACGGTGTCGGCCACCGGATGAACCGCCACATCGGTTTCATTGAGGAATTGCGGGGCGATCACCAGGGTCGTTGCGCTTTGCCCGGCCAGTTCGACCGCGTGCTCACCGCTCTGCAGATAGGTTTGCGCGTTGCGCAAGCGACCGTGGAGGAAGATCAGCACCCGTTCGATTTTTGCCGGGGCGGGGCTGATGCCCACCGCGATTTCACCTGATTTCAACAGTAGGCGTCCGGGACTGAGCTCCTTGACCTCATGCTCGGCGGCCTGGGACGTTGCGCAAGTAAACAGAACAACCAACAACCACTTCTTCATTTACAGATTTTTCGTCGCAAAGGTATCGCACTGGCTTACCTGGCCTTGGGCGAAACCGGTTTTGAACCAGCGCACCCGTTGCGCCGACGTACCGTGGGTGAACGAGTCCGGGACCACGCGGCCCTGACCCTGTTGCTGCAAACGATCGTCACCGATGGCGTTCGCTGCGTTCAGTGCTTCTTCGATGTCGCCCGGTTCCAGCCAGTTCAGGCGCTTCTGTGCATTGTTGGCCCAAACACCGGCCAGGCAATCGGCTTGCAGTTCCTGACGAACCAGCAAACCGCCGTCGCCTTCCATCTGCCGGCCTTGTTGGCGGGCTGCCTGGATTTTTGCGGACACCCCAAGCAGGGTCTGCACATGGTGTCCGACTTCGTGAGCGATTACGTAGGCCTGGGCGAAGTCGCCCGCGGCGGAAAAGCGTTGGGACATTTCCTGGAAGAACGCCATGTCCAGGTAGACCTTCTGGTCCGCCGGGCAATAGAACGGCCCGGTCGCCGAGCTGGCCAGACCGCAGGCTGAATTCACGCGGTTGCTGAACAGCACCAGGGTCGGTTCTTTGTATTGACGGCCGGCCTGCTGGAATATAGCGCCCCAGGTGTCTTCGGTGTCGCCGAGGATCGAGCGCACGAACTCCGCGCCTTCGTCATTGGCCGGTGGTGCCTTGCGGCTCTGGTTGGTGGCGGGTGCCGATTGCTGACCCATTTGCCCGGTCAGTTGTCCGAGGATTTGCAGCGGATCCTGGCCGGTGATCCAGCCGATGCCGACGATCAGCAGGATCGCCGTCAGGCTCAGGCCCTTGCCACCGCCGAAGCGCATCCCGCCGCCGCCACTGCCGACATCATCACCACGGGCATCGACCACGTTGTCGCTGCGTCGGCCTTTTTTCCATAGCATGTGGGAATCCTCTACTGTTCCGGGTATCGAGCCGTGCGATGAGTGTTGCTGCCAAGTGGGAGCCGCGCCAGTCCGGTCGTCAGACTACCGGTTGAGCGACTGGTTCCACATTTTGCTTCGTGGGGCTTCTCTTCTAGAATCAGCCAAATTTTGTTTGGGACATACCATGGCTGGCAGTCAGATCGAACGTGTCTTCAGCGTGCTGGAAAGCCTGACCGGTGAACCGCAGGGTTTGCCGATGCAGACGTTGGCCGAGCAACTGGGAATCCCTAAAAGCGCGACTCATCGTTTGCTCGCTGAACTGATTCGCCTGGGGTACGTACGGCAGAATCCGGACAACCTGCGCTATCACTTGTCGACCAAGCTGGTGGCCATGGGCTTTCGATACTTGTCCGGCAACGGCGCGGATATCATCCAGCCGGTACTCGATCGTCTGGCCGGGGAAACCGGTGAGCTGGTGCGGCTGGGGGTGATCCAGGGGGAACGCCAAGTGTGGATCGCCAAGTCCCAGGGTGCCCGGTCCGGTCTGCGCTACGACCCGGACATGGGGCGCGATGCGCCTTTGTTCTACACGGCTTCGGGGCACGCGTGGCTGGCTTGCATGAGCGATGCCGAGGCGCTGTCGCTGGTCGAGCGGCAAGGGACGAAATTGCCTCGGGACGTCGGGCCTAATGCACCACGTTCGAATATTGAACTGCTGGAGCGCTTGCGTCTGGCACGGGAGCAAGGTTATGCCTGGGTAGAGGAAAGTTCGGCGGTGGGCACCTCGGCGATTGCCGCCGTGGTGCGTCATCCACTGGATGGCCGGGTCATCGGAGTGCTCAGTATTGCCGGGCCAAGCGCGCGAATGCCCGGCGCGCGATTGCATGAATTGGCGCCGACCTTGTTGAAATACGCCGATGAGCTGTCACTGGCGAGCCAGGCATCAGAGTTGTTCAGTTGAATCTGAAGTCTGCTTGAATAAACAGTGTGCGGTATTCGCCCACTTTCTTGAGTCGTCGATATCATAAAATGGAACCAGGTTCTAAATTATTTATGTCTCGCCTCAACCCATAAAAGGACTTTGTCTTGACGTCGCCCAGCAGCACCCCGCTTTCCGGCGTCAATCAGCCCTTCAAAGGGATCCTGCTGATCGTTGTCGCGACTTTCCTGTTTTCCAGCCACGACGCCTTTTCCAAATACCTCTCCGGTTTCTATCCCATTGTCATGGTGGTCTGGGCGCGTTACGTGGTTCACACCTTGCTGATGGCCGGGATTTTCCTACCGCAATCAGGGCTGCGGGTGCTGCGTACCAAGCGGCCATTGCTACAGCTGATCCGGGCGCTGTGCCTGCTGGGCACCAGTCTGTTTTTCACCACGGGGCTGATGTACATCCCGTTGGCCGAGGCCACGTCGGTCAACTTCCTGGCGCCGGTACTGGTCACCGCGCTGTCGGTGCCGCTGCTTGGCGAGCGTGTGACGCGGGGGCAATGGCTGGCGGTGATCTGCGGTTTTATCGGGGTGCTGATCATCGTTCACCCGGGGGGAGATCTGTTTACCCCGGCGGTGTTGCTACCGTTCTGCTCGGCGCTGTTTTTCTGCTTCTATCAACTGCTGACGCGCAAGCTCAGTGAGATCGACAGCCCGACCACCAGCAACTTTTTCGCGGGCCTGTGCAACACGCTGGTGATGAGTGCGCTGGTGCCGTTCTTCTGGCAGACACCGAACCTGGTGCATGGCGCGATGATGCTGGCGCTGGGGGCCTGCGGGATGACGGCTCACCTGTTCCTGACCCAGGCGTTCCGACTCGCGGCACCGGCACTGCTGGCGCCGTTCAGCTATTGCCAGATCATCTTCGCCGGCCTGCTGGGCTGGCTGCTGTTTTCCCACACGCCGACACTGACCACCGTGCTCGGTATTGCCGTGATCTGTTGCAGCGGATTGGCGGCCGCGTGGCAGCAAAGCCGCCGCTAGGAGGGCCACGATCAGAGACCTGTGGGAGCGAGCCTGCTCGCGAAGACGTACTGTCATTCAATATTGAGGTTGGCTGACGTATCGCTTCGCGAGCAGGCTCGCTCCCACAGGGACTGCTGACTTCTTTAGTCGGTGATGGTCGGAATCTTGCGCGGTGCCATGAAGTACATCCAGGTCAGCGCGATGAAGTACATCGCCGGTATCAGCGTGAACAGCACGGTGTAGTTGTTGTTGGTGACGGTCAGGATATGGCCGACCAACTGGGTCATGAACATCCCGCCAATCGCAGCACACATACCGCCGAAGCCGAATACCGTGCTCATCATGTGCTTGGGCGTGTAGTCCATCACCAGACTCCAGATGTTTGCGGTCCAGGCCTGGTGTGCGCCGATGGCCAGGGAGATGGCGGCTACGGCGACCCACAGATTACTGGAGCCGGCAGCCATGACCACGCCGATGATGCAGCAGGCGAACAGCAGCATCGACATCAGCCGCGCCTTGATCGGGTTGATCCCGCGACCGATCAGGAACGAGGAGAGGATGCCGCCGCCAACGCTGCCGAAGTCGGCGGTGAGGTAAATGATGATCAGCGGAATACCCATCTGGGTCACGTTGATGCCCAGGTTGTATTGCTGATTGAGGAACGGCGGCAGCCAGTACAGGTAGAACCAGAACACCGGCGCGGTCATCGAGTAGGCGAGGGCGAAGGCCCAGGTGCCGCGCATGCGCAGGATCTTCGAGAACGGCACGCGGGTTTGTTCTGGCTCGACTTCTTTCTGGATGTAGTCCAGTTCCGATTGTTTGACGCTCGGATGCTCTTCCGGGTTGAAGTACTTCAAGGCCCAGCACACCAGCCAGATTCCGCCCAGTGCCGACATGCACAGGAACGCGGCCTGCCAGCCCCATGCATGAAGGATCAGAGGCAGCAGCATAGGGGTGAACATCGCACCGACATTGGTCCCGGCATTGAATATCCCGGTGGCCACGGCGCGCTCGCCGGCCGGGAACCACAGGCGGGTGGTTTTCACGCAGGCCGGGTAGTTGGCGGCTTCGGTCAGGCCGAGGATGAAACGGCAGACCATGAAGCCGACCGCCGAAGTGGCCAGGCCATGGGCGCCGGTCGCCAGGCTCCAGAGCAATACGGCGCAGAAGAATACGCGCTTGACGCCGACCCGGTCGATCAGCCGGCCCTGCAGCACGAAACCAATGGCATAGCCGACTTGGAACCAGAAGTTGATGTTGGCGTAATCCATCGCCGTCCAGCTCATTTCCTTGGCCAGGATGGGCTGCATCACACCCAGTGCGGCGCGGTCGATGTAGTTCAGGGTAGTGGCGAAAAACACCAGCGCCAGCATGCCCCAACGGGTTTTGCCGACCGCCATGGCGCCGCGGATCTTGTCGCCGATACCGCCGGCAGTGACGCTCATGGCCGGAGCCATGCGTGAGCTTTGGGAAGGAAGCATATGTACCACCCGTTTTTTTGAATTTGTTATTTGGTGTTTTGGACATCGCGGCCGGTGCTGCGAGTCCGGACTCAATGTGGGGTCGATGTTGGGCAGCGGACAAAAAATCGTCAATTCGCCAACCACCATTGTGTTCGATAATCGAACACAAAACTAACCGGATAGTACACTTTGAATTGCTGTGCGGGATCGCGCAGCCAATAATTCACTCAAAGTTAAACGCGCCCCCTGTAGGAGCCCGGCTTGCCGGCGATGGCGTCCGCGAGATCGTCATCGCCGGCAAGCCTGGCTCCTACAAAAGCGTGCGATGTCCCTAACAAGATTGCCTCCACCGGGAGTCGAAACATGCAGCGTTCCATTGCCACCGTATCCTTGAGCGGTACCCTGCCGGAAAAACTCGAAGCCATTGCCGCCGCCGGGTTCGACGGTGTGGAGATTTTCGAGAACGACCTTCTCTACTACGACGGCAGCCCACGGGAAATTAAACAGATGTGCGCCGATCTCGGGATCGCCATCACCCTGTTTCAACCTTTCCGTGATTTTGAAGGCTGCCGGCGTGATCGGCTGTCGCGCAACCTGGAACGCGCCGAGCGCAAATTCGACCTGATGCAGGAACTGGGCACCGACCTGGTGCTGGTGTGCAGCAACGCCTCGGCCGACTCCATCGGTGATGAACAGATTCTGGTCGACGATCTGCGACTGCTGGCTGAGCATGCCGGGGTCCGTGGTCTCCGCATCGGTTACGAAGCGCTGGCCTGGGGCCGGCATGTGAACACGTATCAACAGGTGTGGAACATCGTGCGTCAGGCCGATCATCCAAGCCTTGGCGTGTTGCTGGACAGCTTTCACACCCTGTCGCTCAAGGGCGATCCCAGTGCCATCGCCGAGATTCCCGGCGACAAGATTTTCTTCGTGCAAATGGCCGACGCGCCGATCCTGGCCATGGACGTGCTGGAGTGGAGCCGGCATTTTCGCTGCTTCCCGGGTCAGGGTGAGTTCGACTTGCCAGGGTTCCTCGCGCCGATCATCCAGAGCGGCTACACCGGGCCATTGTCGCTGGAGATCTTCAACGATGGCTTCCGCGCCGCGCCGCCACGAGCCAATGCCGCCGACGGCTTGCGCTCGTTGTTGTACCTGGAAGAGAAGACCCGCGAGCGTCTGGCGCAGGAAACCAGGCCTGCGGCCAACCCCGGGATTCTGTTCGAAACACCCAAGGCCAGCGAGTACAACGGCATCGAATTTCTCGAATTCGCCGTGGATGAAAGCCTCGGCGCCAAGCTCTCCCATTGGCTGGAGCGACTGGGTTTCGTCAAGGCCGGGCAGCATCGCTCCAAGAGTGTCAGCCTGCTGCGTCAGGGCGATATCAACCTGATCCTGAACTCGGAGCCTTACTCCTTTGGCCACAGCTTTTTCGAAGCCCACGGCCCTTCGCTGTGCGCTACGGCCGTGCGGGTCAAGGACAGCGCCAGCGCACTGGCCCGCGCCGTAGCCTACAAGGGCCAGCCCTATCGCGGGCTGGTCGGCCCCAACGAACTGGAGCTGGCGGCGGTGCGTGCACCGGATGGCAGCCTGATCTATCTGGTGGATCAGCACGCCGATGTTTATGGCACGGACTTCAATCTGTACCCGCAAGCGCCGGTCAGCGGCGGCCTCAAGCGCATTGACCACATGGCCATGGCGCTGCCGGCCGACAGCCTCGACAGTTGGGTGTTGTTCTACAAGAGCCTGCTGGATTTCGAGGCGGACGATGAAGTGGTGCTGCCGGATCCTTATGGTCTGGTGAAGAGCCGTGCCTTGCGCAGTCGCGACAGTTCGATCCGCCTGCCGCTGAACATTTCCGAGAACCGCAACACCGCGATCTCACACGCGCTGTCGAGCTATCGCGGCTCCGGAGTGCATCACATAGCCTTTGATTGTGATGACATCTTTGCCCAGGTCAGCCGTGCAAAAGAGGCGGGCGTGCCGCTGCTGGATATCCCGCTCAACTACTACGATGACCTGGCGGCGCGCTTCGATTTCGACGATGAGTTCCTCAGCGAGCTGGCCTACTACAATGTGTTGTACGACCGCGACGCCCAGGGCGGGGAGCTGTTTCACGTATATACCGAGCCGTTCGAGGGGCGGTTCTTCTTTGAAATCATCCAGCGTAAAAACGGGTATGCCGGCTATGGCGCGGCCAACGTGGCGGTGCGACTGGCGGCCATGGCCAAATCCCGAAGCGGAGCCATCCGTCAGGCCAAGTTGTAGGAAATTCGTAAATGCGGGATTAAACGTAGGCCGCGCGGCTTCCTTCACCGTGCCGCGCAGCCCATAATCGCCAGCCTGTGCAGTGATGGCCGTGAGCCCGCAATGACAATGACCTCAGAACTCCCCGCAGCCTCCGTAGAACCCGGTACCGAGCCGCGCAAGAGTCGCAAGAACAACCCGGAAAAGACCCGTGAAAACATCCTGCAGGAGGCGATTGTCGAATTCGTCCAGCAGGGGCTTTCCGGGGCCCGCGTCGATGCCATCGCCGAGCGCATCCACACCTCCAAGCGCATGATCTACTACTACTTCGGCAGCAAGGAGCAGCTCTACGTCGAGGTCCTGGAAAAACTTTACGGCGATATCCGCAGCACTGAAAGCCGTTTGCACCTGACCGAACTGGCACCGGTGGAAGCGATTCGGCGGCTGGTTGAATTCACATTCGATCACCATGATCGTAACGTCGATTTCGTGCGCATCGTCAGCATCGAAAACATTCACAACGCCGAGTACGTGAAGCGCTCCGAAGCGATCAGGGCGATGAACAACACCGTTCTCGATTCCCTCGATGTGATCCTGCGTCGGGGCGTTGAAGAGGGCGTATTCCGCGCCGGCCTGGTGCCGCTGGATGTGCATCTGCTGATCAGTTCGTTCTGCTTTTATCGCGTCTCGAACCGCCATACCGTGGGTGAGATTTTCCAAATCGACTTGCCGGATGAGCGCATCAAGCAGCGTCATCGGGAGATGATTTGCGAGTCGGTGCTGCGTTATTTGCAGGCTTGAAAAGATCGCAGCCTTCGGCAGCGCCTACGGATCAATGCGATTGACGTAGGCGCTGCCGAAGGCTGCGATCTTTTGATCTTCAGTCATTCATGCCCTGGAAGTGTTCAAGCATTCTCTGGGCATCCGGCACCACGCCGCTGAACAACTCGAATGCCTTCACCGCCTGAAACACCGCCATGTTGCCGCCGTCCAGCGTCCGGCAACCGAGGGCGCGGGCGTTGCGCAGCAGTTCGGTTTCCAGCGGGAAGTAAACGATCTCCGCCACCCACAACTCGGCTCGAAGCAACTCGACCGGCACCGGCATGCCCGGCAGTTTTTTCATGCCCATCGGCGTGGTGTTCACCAGGCCGTCAGCCTGGGCCAAGGCGCTTGGCAGGTCATACCCGGCCACCGCCAGAGCGGCACCGAAATGCTGATTGAGGTTGTCGGCCAGATCCTGGGCGCGGTGGATGTCCACGTCAAAAATGCTCAGTTGCTGTACGCCTTCGCTCAACAAGGCGTGGGCTACCGCCGCCCCTGCGCCGCCGGCGCCCATCTGCACGACACGCTCAACGGCAACGCCTTTCAGTCCCCGTCGAAAGCCTTCGGCAAAGCCCAGGCAATCGGTGTTGTGGCCGATGCGTTTGCCATCCTTGAGCACCACGGTGTTGACCGCACCGATACCGCGGGCCTCCGGCGAGAGTTCGTCCAGCAGCGGGATGATTGCCTGCTTGCAGGGAAAGGTGATGTTCAAACCGGTGAAGTTCATGCGCTCGGCGGCCATCAACAGGTCGGGCAGGGCGTTGCTGTCGAGTTTCAACTGATCAAGATCAATCAGACGATAGAGGTAGCGCAGCCCTTGGGCATCGCCTTCATGCTCGTGCAAGGCCGGTGTGCGGGAAGCCTGGATGCCGGCGCCGATCAGCCCGGCCAGTACCACGTTGTTCTGAGTCACGGCGATCACCCCTTCAAACGAAGACTGAAGTGTTCAAGCGCCAGGCGATAGCCGTGACTGCCGAAGCCGGCCATCACCGCCGTTGCTATAGCGGATACGAACGAGTGGTGGCGGAAGGGCTCGCGGGCGTGCACGTTGGACAGGTGGACTTCGATGACCGGCAGCTCGCTGGCGACCAGAGCGTCGCGGATGGCGACCGAGGTGTGAGTCCACGCGGCGGGATTGATGATGATCCCGGCGCAGCGACCGCGGGCCGCGTGAATCCAGTCGAGCAATTCACCCTCATGGTTGGTCTGGCGAAACTCCACCGCCAGGCCGAACTCTTCGGCGGCGCGTCCGCACAGGGCCGAAATGTCTGCCAGGGTTTCGTGGCCGTAAGTCGACGGTTCACGGGTGCCGAGCAGGTTCAGGTTCGGGCCGTTTAGCACCAGAACGATAGGGGACATCGGAATCTCTCCACTTATTATTGTTGGAATCGGCCAAGGTTCTCGGCCTGTGGAGATAAATTGTACTAACTAGTTAATTCGGTCAATTGAAGAGAGGGTACGCTGGCGGTTTGTGGGCGATGATCGGACACTTTCTCTATTCAGCGAGGCAAATGCTCCACCAGAAAATCAATGAACGCCCTCAAGCGCAGCGGAACATGCCGACTTTGCGGGTACAACAGGGTGAATGGCCGAGAGCGCCCGCCATAGGGCTTTAGCACTTCCACCAGCGAGCCGTCGGCCAGTTCCTTTTCCACGATAAAACGATAGGTCTGAAACAACCCTGCCCCGTGTTTGGCCAGCGTCACCCCGCCCAGTACATCATCGGAACAACTGAGGTTGCCCTCGGCCAGAATCTCCCGGGGCACGCCTTCATCGTTAAACAACCAGGCAATGCGCCGGCCGCTGCTGGGTAACTCGTATTGAATGCATTCGTGGTGTTCGAGGTCGTCGAGGGTTTGCGGAGTGCCGGCCTGTTTCAGGTAATCAGGGCTGGCGATCAACACCAGGGCGGCATCTTCCAGCTGGCGGGCGATCAGACCGGAATCCGGGATGGCTCGCACGCGAATCGCCATGTCGTAGCCTTCGCCGACGAAATCGATGTTGCGATTGCTGATATGCGACTCGACTTTCACGGCGGGATAGCGCGCCCGAAATTCGGGCAGTAGCGGCAGGATTCGATGATGCGCGTAGGTGGTCGGAATACTGATGCGCAAAGTACCCGACGGCACTTGCTGCTGGCCCATGACCTCACGCTGGGCCTCGACCAGTTGCGCAAGGGCCTGGCGACATTCTTCGTAATAACGGCGACCACTGTCAGTGAGCTTCACGCTACGCGTGGTGCGCGCGAACAGGCGCACACCCAGGCGTTCTTCCATGCGCGACACCGATCGGCTCACGGCAGCGGGCGTGACACCTGCCACCAGCGCCGCGGCAGTAAAACTGCCAGCCTCGGCGGCCAGGCAAAACAGCTCAATGCTGCCCAACTGAAGATCGTCGAATTGTCGCTGCATAATTGATTACACCGGGGATCAGATGAAGTATCCGACCCAGTATTTATCAGTCTCCCGTGCACGAATACAAAAAAACCGTCACGAGGACGGCTTTTTTGTGGTGGCAGATGCCATCAACGCCGGGTCAACATCACCCCGGATTCCATGTGATGGGTCCACGGGAACTGGTCGAACATCGCACACCGGCTGATGCGGTGGGTGTCGTGCAGTTGGGCGATGTTGGCTGCCAGGGTCTCCGGATTGCAGGAGATGTATAGGATGTTGTCGAAGCGCCGGGTCAGCTCGCAGGTGTCCGGGTCCATGCCGGCGCGGGGCGGGTCGACGAACACGCTGCCGAACTCGTAGCTCTTGAGGTCGATGCCGTGCAGGCGGCGGAACGGACGCACTTCGTTCAGGGCTTCGGTCAGCTCTTCGGCGGACAAGCGCACCAAGGTGACGTTATCCACAGCGTTTTCGCTGAGATTGCTCAGCGCCGCGTTGACCGAGGTCTTGCTGATTTCGGTGGCCAGCACTTTGCGCACGCGGGTGGCGAGCGGCAGGGTGAAGTTGCCGTTGCCGCAATACAGCTCCAGCAAATCATCGGAGCGATCGCCAAGCGCATCGTATGCCCAGTTGAGCATCTTCTGGTTCACCGTACCGTTGGGCTGGGTGAACGCGCCTTCCGGCTGGCGGTAGCTGAAGGTGCGGCCGCCGACGTCCAGTTGCTCGACCACGTAATCGTGACCGATGACTTCGCGCTTGCCCTTGGAGCGGCCGATGATGCTGACGTTCAGGTCCGTCGCCAGTTTCGAAGCCGCCGCGTGCCAGTGCTCGTCCAGCGGGCGGTGATAGCACAAAGTGATCATTGCGTCGCCGGCCAGCGTGGTCAGGAATTCGACCTGGAACAGCTTGTGGCTCAGAGGCGCACTGGCTTGCCACGCTGCCTTGAGCTGCGGCATCAACTGGTTGATGCGCAGGCTGGCGATCGGGAACTCTTCGATCAGGATGGGCGTGCGTTTGTCTTCCTGGGAAAACATCGCGTAATGCCGCTCGCCGGCCTCGCGCCACAGGCGGAACTCGGCGCGCAGGCGGAAGTTTTTCAGCGGCGAATCGAAAACGGCCGGCTCGGGTGCATCGAACGGGGCCAGCAGGTCACGCAAACGCGTGACCTTTTCTTCAAGTTGAACGGCATAGGCCTGGGAATCAAAAGTCATGCGTTGAACCAACCCAGCTTGATCACGAACAGAATCGACAGGATCACCAGCGCCGGGTTCAGCTCACGACCACGACCGGACATCAGCTTGATGGCGGTCCAGGAAATGAAACCGAAGGCGATGCCATTGGCGATGGAATAGGTGAACGGCATCGCCAGCGCGGTGATCACCACAGGCGCGGCAACGGTGATGTCGTCCCAGTCTATTTCGGCCAGGCCGGATGTCATCAGCACGGCGACGAACAGCAGGGCCGGTGCAGTGGCGAAGGCTGGAACACTGGCGGCCAGTGGCGAGAAGAACAGCGCCAGCAGGAACAGGATCGCGACGACGACGGCGGTCAGGCCGGTGCGGCCACCGGCACTCACGCCAGCGGCGGACTCGATGTAGCTGGTGGTGGTCGAGGTGCCCAGCAGGGAACCGGCCATGGCAGCGGTGCTGTCGGCGATCAGCGCACGGCCCATTTTCGGCATGTGGCCGTCCTTGCCCATCAGGCCGGCGCGCTTGGCAACGCCGATCAGGGTGCCGGAATTGTCGAACAGGTCGACGAACAGGAACGCAAAAATCACGCTGACCAGACCGATGTCCAGTGCGCCCTTGATGTCCAGTTGCAGGAAGGTCGGGGCCAGCGACGGCGGCATCGACATCACGCCGCCGAACGGGGTGAAGCCCATCACGATCGAAACGATGGTCACCACCAGAATACCGATCAGCACCGCGCCGCGCACGGCAAGGGCTTCAAGCGCGACGATCAGGGCAAAACCGAGGGTGGCGAGGATCGGAGCCGGTTGCTTCAGGTCGCCGAGGCCGACCATGGTCGCCGGGTTGCTGACCACAATGCCGGCGTTGTGCAGGGCGATCAGCGCCAGGAACAGGCCGATACCGGCAGCAATGGCCGAACGCAGTGGCAACGGGATGCTGTTGATGATCCATTCACGGATGCGGAAGATCGACAGCAGGAAGAAACACACTGCCGAGATGAACACCGCGCCGAGCGCCACTTGCCAGGTATGGCCCATGTGCAGGACCACGGTGTAGGTAAAGAAGGCGTTCAGGCCCATGCCCGGTGCGAGGGCGATCGGGTAGTTGGCGATCAGGCCCATGGTCGTCGAGCCGATGGCAGCTGCCAGACAGGTGGCGACAAACACCGCGCCCTTGTCCATGCCGGTCTCGCCGAGGATGCTCGGGTTGACGAACAGAATGTAGGCCATGGCCAAAAAGGTCGTGACGCCCGCCAGAATCTCGGTCCGCACGTTGGTGTTGTGTGCCTTGAGTTGAAACAGCCTTTCCAGCATGTCTGCTCCCCGTGGCGCGCCGGGCGCCGTGAATGTATCGACCTCAACAGCAAAGCACAGGCAGCAGAACGCGCCTGGAAATTACTGTGGGCCGGAAAAAGCCGCGCATCATACCAGTAGCTTGGGCATATGGCTGCTTATGGCGGTGATCGTCGTCGATGTTTTGCGACAAAGCCAAGTGCGCCATACTGCGCGCTGGTTTTTCGGGGTGGAAAGTACTGCATGAAAAGGCGTCTGGTTAGCGTGTTCGGCGTATTGATAGCGTTGCTTCTCGGGGCCCAAACGGCCACGGCGGCATCGGCCCCGCCATTGAGTCAATTGAAAGTGCTCAAAGTCGCTTCGCCGTCCTGTGGCGTTGAAAATATCGACGAAGGGCAAACCCGGACGCGCTGCGATCACAATGGCCCGAACATCACGGTGTACGTGCTGGAAGTGGGTTACGGGCGTGAGGCCCATGTCGCCATCGACGGTTTTGAGGTGAACGGCACGCGTACGCCGGTCTGCGCGTTCAAGAACGGCAACCTGACCAGTTGCACCCCCGGGGAAAAAACCGTCGGCTATTTGTATGCACTCGATCTGGCTGGCAAACAGGAAGGCACTCTGACCTTCAGCAATACCTCGATCAATGCGCCCGGCAATACGATGTCGACGCAGCTTTACATCCAGTAGCCACATGTCTCGAACAAGGCGCGGGAAAGCTGACTACGCTTAAAAGATCACTCCGTGGACAGTACCCGATGACCTTTAGAGCCTTGATTGCCCTCGCCGAGGGTACCGATGACCTGCAGACCGTCACCCTGATCGACGTACTGCGCCGCGCCAAAATAGAAGTGGTGGTGGCCAGTATCGAAGGGCGGCGCATGCTCACTTGCGCCCGCGGCACTCGGCTGACGTCCGATGCCATGCTGGTGGACTTGCTGGCGCAGCCTTTCGACCTGATTGCCTTGCCGGGTGGCGCGGTGGGGGCGCAGCACTTGGCAGCCCACCAACCCCTGCAACAATTGATCAAGGATCAGGCGGCAGCCGGTCGCCTGTTCGCCGGCATCGCCGAAGCGCCCGCCGTGGCGCTGCAAGCCTTTGGCGTTTTGCGTCAACGGCGCATGACCTGTCTGCCATCGGCCAGCCATCAACTGTTGGGCTGTAATTTCGTCGATCAACCGGTAGTGGTCGATGGCAACTGCATCACCGCCCAGGGCTCGGCTGGCGCATTGGCATTTGCCCTGGCGCTGGTGGAACAACTCTGCGGCAAAGCCACACGTGCGGCGGTGGCAGGGGAGTTGTTGGTTTAGACTTTCGCCTCTTCCTTCTCTTCATCTTTAGCCACGTGCATGCGATCGCGGCTGGCCAGGGTCGGGAACAGTTTGACCCACACCCCGGTCACCACCAGCGTGCCGATCCCGCCCATGACCACGGCTGGCACCGTGCCGAACCAGTGGGCCGTCAGGCCCGATTCGAATTCGCCCAACTGGTTCGAGGCACCGATGAACAGACCGTTCACGGCGCTGACCCGGCCGCGCATTTCGTCCGGGGTTTCCAGTTGAACGAAGGAGGCGCGGATCACCATGCTGATCATGTCTGCCGCGCCCAACACCACCAACACCGCCAGGGAAAACCAGAACGAGGTCGACAGGCCGAACGCAATGGTTGCCACGCCGAAGATGCCCACGGCGGTGAACATCACCCGCCCTACATTGCGCTCCACGGCAAACCGCGCCAGGAACAGCGACATCAGCAGTGCACCCACTGCCGGTGCCGAGCGCAACAGGCCCAGCCCCCACGGGCCGGTCAGCAGGATGTCCTTGGCGAACACCGGCAGCAACGCCGTCGCTCCACCCAATAGCACCGCGAACAGATCGAGGGAGATCGCCCCGAGAATGTCCGGACGACTGCGGATGAAGCGGATGCCCGCGAGCAGTGAATCCAGTGTGGCCTTGCCCTTGTTCAGCGGCGTCTGCCGGGCCGGCAGGTTGAGCATCAGCGAACAGGCGATGACATACAGCAGCACCGTCGGGCCATACACCCAGACGCTGCCGAAGGCGTAGAGCAAACCGCCGAGGGCCGGGGCGACGATGGTGGCTGATTGCTGGGCCGATTGTGCGGCGGCTACCGCTCGGGGAAACAGCGCGCTGGGCACGATACTGGGCAGCAAGGCCTGGGTGGTCGGCATTTCAAAGGAGCGCGCGGCACCGAGCAGGAAGGCCAGGATAAAGATCATTTCCCGAGTGACATGGTCGGTTGCGCTGCCGATGGCCAGCGACAGGGCGATCAATGCCTGCAGGGACTGGCAGATCGCCGCGACCTTGCGCCGGTCATAGCGGTCGGCGACGTGCCCTGTGTGCAGCATGAACAGCACGCGCGGGGCGAATTCGACCAGGCCGACCAGACCCAGGTCGAGCACATTGCCGGTCAATTGATACAGGTTCCAGCCGATGGCCACGGTGAGCATCTGGAAACCGCTGGCGGTAAATATCCGGGCCAGCCAGAACGCGAGAAAAGGGCGATGGTGACGTAACAGCAAGGGCTCTTGGCTGGGCATTTGCGGAGAAATCTGGGGGGAGGGGAACCGCGAGATTATCACCAACCTGTAACAGAAAGTTGCCATGACAAAAAAATTAGTTAGCCAGACA
Organism: Pseudomonas laurylsulfatiphila; assembly: GCF_002934665.1. Lineage (GTDB taxonomy): Bacteria > Pseudomonadota > Gammaproteobacteria > Pseudomonadales > Pseudomonadaceae > Aquipseudomonas > Aquipseudomonas laurylsulfatiphila. The sequence continues at coordinate 192,472 of NZ_NIRS01000009.1, forward strand.
TCGATATCGAGAACACTGCCATTAACTGTGGGAGCGAGCCTGCTCGCGATAGCGGTGTGACATTCAGCGATGATGTTGACTGACAGACTGCTATCGCGAGCAGGCTCGCTCCCACAGGGAATGTGTTGTAGTCGATGACAAAAGCCATGAGGCAACTTGTCACGCGGCAAAAGACCACGCGGTTCATCCCCGAAATTGGGACTACTCTTTCAACGTTGATTGATCCAGATCAAAACCCACAAAAGGAATTGATCCGGCGGCCGCAAGGCCAGACTCCCTGCGTTGTGATGCGTGCCAAAAAAAGAACAAACAGAGATTCGCCACACTCCATATCCGTGGGGGCCGTGGGTGCAGGCTTCCAGCCAGCAGCCGTACTACCTGACAGAGGAAGACTTATGTTCGGTTTAGAGGCACTTGATCTCGCCCGAATTCAGTTCGCGTTCACCATCTCGTTCCACATCCTGTTTCCGGCCATCACCATCGGCCTGGCGAGTTACCTGGCGGTACTCGAAGGTCTGTGGTTGAAAACCCATAACGACACCTACCGTGACCTCTACCATTTCTGGTCAAAGATCTTTGCCGTCAACTTCGGCATGGGCGTGGTTTCCGGCCTGGTCATGGCCTATCAGTTCGGTACCAACTGGAGCCGCTTCTCGGACTTCGCCGGATCGGTGACCGGGCCGTTGCTGACCTATGAAGTGCTCACGGCGTTCTTCCTCGAGGCGGGGTTCCTGGGGGTCATGCTGTTTGGCTGGAACAAGGTCGGGCGTGGCCTGCACTTCTTCGCCACCGTGATGGTCGCCATCGGTACGCTGATCTCGACCTTCTGGATTCTCGCCTCCAACAGCTGGATGCAGACCCCGCAGGGCTTCGAGATCGTCAACGGGCAGGTCATCCCCACCGACTGGCTGGCAGTTATCTTCAACCCGTCGTTCCCGTATCGCCTGATGCACATGGCCACGGCGGCGTTCGTAGCCACGGCCTTCTTCGTGGGAGCCTCGGCGGCCTGGCATTTGCTGCGTGGCAAGGACAACCCGGCGATCCGCAAAATGCTCTCGATGGCCATGTGGATGGCGTTGATCGTTGCGCCGATCCAGGCGGTCATCGGCGACTTCCACGGCCTCAATACACTTGAGCATCAGCCGGCGAAAATCGCCGCGATCGAGGGGCACTGGGAAAACAAGGGTAACGAAGCGACTCCGCTGATCCTGTTCGGCTGGCCGGACATGAAGGAGGAGAAAACCAAGTTCGCCGTCGAGATCCCGTACCTGGGCAGCCTGATCCTGACTCACTCGCTGGACAAGCAAGTCCCGGCGCTCAAGGAGTTCCCGCCTGAAGACCGGCCAAATTCGACCATTGTGTTCTGGTCGTTCCGGATCATGGTGGGCCTGGGCATGCTGATGATCTTCACCGGGTTGTGGAGCCTGTGGCTGCGCAAGCGCGACACCCTCTACACCTCGCGGCCGTTCCTGTACCTGGCGCTGTGGATGGGGCCGTCAGGTCTGATTGCGATCCTTGCCGGCTGGTTCACCACCGAAATCGGCCGTCAGCCGTGGGTGGTCTACGGCCTGATGCGCACGGCGGATGCGTCGTCCAACCATAGCGTCATGCAGATGAGCATCACCCTGATCCTGTTCGTCGTGGTGTATTTCGCCCTGTTTGGCGCCGGACTTGGCTACATGATGCGCTTGGTGCGCAAGGGGCCGAAGATCGACGAAGGCAAGGAAACCAACGATGGAGGCCCCGGCCAGAAACGTACACCGGCCCGTCCGCTGTCCGCCGCCGACGACGATCACGCCGATGCCGGCCACAGCCTGACCAAGGAGATTTGAATCATGGGTATTGATCTTCCGCTGATCTGGGCCGTGATCATCATCTTCGGCATCATGATGTACGTGGTCATGGACGGTTTCGACCTGGGCATCGGCATTCTCTTCCCGTTCATTCCGGGCAAGACCGATCGCGATGTGATGATGAACACCGTCGCCCCGGTCTGGGACGGCAACGAGACCTGGCTGGTGTTGGGGGGCGCGGCGTTGTTCGGCGCATTTCCGCTGGCCTATTCGGTGGTGCTCTCGGCGTTGTACCTGCCGCTGATCCTGATGTTGATCGGGCTGATCTTCCGCGGCGTAGCCTTCGAGTTCCGCTTCAAGGCCAGGGACGACAAGCGCCACCTGTGGGACAAGGCGTTCATCGGTGGCTCGGTCACCGCGACGTTCTTCCAGGGGGTAGCACTCGGCGCGTTCATCGATGGGCTGCCGGTGGTCAACCGGCAGTTCGCCGGTGGTTCACTGGACTGGCTGACACCGTTCACGATGTTCTGTGGCGCGGCGCTGGTGGTGGCCTATGCGTTGCTCGGCTGCACCTGGCTGATCATGAAGACCGAAGGCAAGTTGCAGGAGCAGATGCATGACCTGGCACGGCCATTGGCCTTCGTACTGCTGGCGGTGATCGGCATCGTCAGCATCTGGACTCCGTTGGCCCACGCGGAAATTGCCGCACGCTGGTTCACCATGCCGAATCTGTTCTGGTTCATGCCGGTGCCGATTCTGGTGCTGGTGACGATGTACGGCCTGATCCGCGCCGTGGCCCGCAACGCGCATTACACGCCGTTCCTGTTGACCCTGGTGCTGATCTTCCTTGGTTATAGCGGCTTGGGCATCAGCCTGTGGCCGAACATCATCCCGCCGTCGATCTCGATCTGGGATGCCGCCGCACCGCCGCAAAGCCAGGGTTTCATGCTGGTGGGCACGCTGTTCATCATCCCGTTCATCCTGGGCTACACCTTCTGGAGCTACTACGTGTTCCGCGGCAAGGTCACCCATGAAGACGGTTACCACTAGCCCTGTTGTGGGAGCGAGCTTGCTCGCGATGGCGTCGGATGCGACGCCATCAATCTTGAAGAGGATTGACGTTATGGCTGCCAAACATTCCCTGCGCGACATTGAAGAAGCCGAAAAAAAACCGCTGTGGCAGCGGCTCGGCTGGTTGGCCCTGATCTGGGTCGGCAGCGTGGGCGCCTTGTTCATCGTCGCCAGCCTGATGCGTCTGTTCATGAACGCGGCCGGACTGACGACGCACTGACATCTCCCCCGCAGCCTCAAGGCGCGGATTTACAACCCTCCGACCGGAGGGTTTTTTTTGTCTGTTACTTACGCGCCTTGAGGATCACGAATTTCGGATTGGCTGCCACTTGCTCGACGCCACGGAACAATCGCGCCAGCTTGCTGTGGTAACCCAGGTGACGATTGCCGACGATGTACAGCGCGCCGCCCACAACCAGCGCTTCGCGTGCTTGCTGGAACATCCGCCAGGCCAGGAAGTCGCCCACGACCTGTTGCTGGTGAAATGGCGGATTGCACAGCACCACGTCAAGCGATTGCGGTACCTGGCCGGCCAGGCCATCGCCGGCACGCACGATCACTTCCCGTTCACCCAACGTTGCGCGCCAGTTTTCGGCGGCCGATTGCACGGCCATGAACGATTCGTCCACCAGCGTGTAGTGGGCCTCGGGGTTTTGCAGGGCGCTGGCGATGGCCAGGACACCGTTGCCGCAGCCGAGATCGGCAACCCGCGCCGAGCCGAGGTTTTTCGGCAGGTGTGGCAAAAACGCCCGGGTACCGATGTCCAGGCCTTCGCGGCAAAACACATTGGCGTGGTTGAGCAGTTCGATAGCCGGCTCGTCGAGTCTGTACCGCGTCGGGTAAGGCGACACAACCGGGGTTTTGTCTTGCGCCGTGGCAATCAATAGCCGCGCCTTCTTCACCGCCAGCGAGGCTTGCACGGGGCCGATGTAGCGCTCCAGCAAGTCGCCCGCCGCCCGGGGCAGGTGCTTGATCATGGCCGCGGCGATCACTTGGGCGCCAGGTGCCAGTTGCCTTTGCAGGCGGATTAGTTGCTCTTCCAGCAATGCCAGGGTTTTCGGTACGCGAATCAGCACGCAGTCGAATGGCCCGACGGGGGCCTCGCTGGCGGGGACGCTCGGTACCGCATCAAACGCCAGGCCATTGCGCACCAGGTTCTTTTCCAGACCTTGCAAGGCCAGGAACGAATCACCGCTGCTGACCACCCGCACCTTGCCCGCCAGGCTGGCCGCCAACGCGCCGAAACTGTCATTGAGCACCAATACCCGCATCTCGGCCGTGGGTTGCTGTTCGGCCAGATAATTGAGCAGGTATTCATCGGCCGCATCGAAAGCTTGCAGCGGTTCGTTCTGCTGTTCTGGCTGGCGGATCAAGTCGAGGCTGGCGAAGGGTGTTTCGAGCAAAGGCATGGGGCGGGGCTCTGGGTAATCAACGGATGTCCCGCTGCCCTAAGGCGTTGAAGCGGGCGGAGCCGTCCGAGTGTACTGCGTCGTGAAGGTCTACACGCCATCACTCAGGAGGGACCGCAAATGGTACGTTTTTTTTGATCGGATTACCCGCAGGTTTTCCCGCAGTCGGGCGCTTTCAGAAGGCTCCGGAGCGGACCGCGACCATGACTGCCGCCATCTTGTTGTTGACGCCGAGCTTCTCGATAGCCCTGTGCACATGAAAGTTGACCGTGCGTTCACTCAAATTGAGGATCCTGGCAATCTCATAGGCCGTCTTGCCATCGGCCGACAGTTTCAATACTTCGATTTCCCGCCGTGACAAGGAAGGCGCTTGAGTGCGAGCCGGTTTTTTTGGTTGCATCCCGATCGCCAGGGCGTGCAGGTGGCGACTGATGAACACCGAGAATCCAAGATTCTCGTACAGCTCATAGGCTGAAATCGGGCAATGGCTTCAGGCCAGGCTGAGAATGCTGCGCAGGCCGCTTTCTTCATCGTGGATTGCTTGCGACCAGCCATGTGCCAAGCCTTGCTGCTGCAGCAGTTGCCATAACCATGGGGTTGCGCAGAAGAGCTCTTTGCTCCAGAGCACGGGTAGCATGGAGTGATTGCAATAGGCCGCTACGGGGTCAATCTCGCTGGCATTGTTTTGTTCATACTGTGTGTTCCAGTCGTGTGGATAGTTGTTCAGGTTGACGGGGCAGCAATCAGTGCAACTGCTGGCTGAAATGGTTGAAAAGGCACAAAATTTATATCCAAGGTTCCTGACGAAGTTCAGTGATATTCGATAGGCCGTATTAATGTCCTGTGTTTGAGAAAGCAGTTGAAGCTGTGACTCCTTCCAGATTTCCATATACGGGGTCTCCAACAGTATGTTTCCGGAGGGTGCTATTTTGGATCCGAGATCCGGCACGAGACGGAGTGTAGGATATATCCGACAACTGTAGTTCGACGATTTTGCTCTTTTAACGGCTGAAAAGTGTGTGTCAGGTTCTTAAGCCGTGTGTGAAATATTAAATGCCATATGTCATTTTAAGTTGGCTGATGTTTCTCGCGTCGAATAATCAATAAGTTGCACATGCAATAACACTACAAAATGTCTGTGGTTACGCTGCCGTCTTTGCGGGACACTGAGGTATCTTTTGATTGGAGCCTTCCATGTCCGTCAGTGAAGAAAAATTTACCCGTCAGACCTTGCTCGAGGTTCATCCGTTGACCTCGAACCTGTTTACCCTGCGTGCCACGCGGGATGCGGGGTTTCGTTTTCGGGCGGGGCAGTTTGCCCGGTTGGGCGTCACCAGGGCTGATGGCAGCACGGTATGGCGCGCCTACTCCATGGTGTCCTCACCCTTTGACGAGTTCCTTGAGTTCTTTTCCATTGTCGTACCGGGTGGTGAGTTCACCAGCGAGCTCAGCCGGCTGGTCGTTGGCGACAAATTGCTGGTTGACCGCCAGGCCTTTGGCTACCTGACGCCGGACCGTTTTGTCGATGGGCGCGATCTATGGCTGTTATCCACCGGAACCGGCGTGGCGCCATTCCTGTCGATACTGCAGGACTTCGAAGTCTGGGAGCGATTCGAGCGGATTATCCTGGTCTACAGCGTTCGTGAAGCCCGGGAACTGGCTTATCAGGAGCTGATCGCGGGGCTGACGCAACGTGACTATCTGGCCGAGTACGCACACAAACTGCAATTCATCACCACGGTCACTCGTGAACAGCATCCTGGCTCATTGAACGGGCGGATCACCACACTGATTGAAAGCGGCGAACTGGAGCGCACCGCGGGTGCTGCGCTGACGCCTGAACACTCACGGGTCATGCTGTGCGGCAATCCACAGATGATCGATGACACGCGCAAACTGCTTAAACAGCGGGACATGCACTTGAGCCTCAGCCGGCGACCCGGTCAAGTGGCGGTGGAAAACTTCTGGTAAAAAAACGGCGCCTCGAAGGCGCCGTTTTTATGCGGGTGCGGTCAAGGCCGGTTGTTCTGGGCCTTGAGCAAGTCGCGGATCTCGCCCAGCAACTCTTCTTCCTTGGTTGGAACCGGCGGCAGGCTGGGGGCCACGGCCTCTTCGCGCTTAAGGCGGTTGATGGCCTTCACGCCCACGAAGATCGCGAGGGCGACGATGATGAAGTCGATGATGGTCTGGATGAATTTGCCATAGGCCAGCACCACCGGCGGAGTCGCACCCTCGGCTGCCTTGAGCGTAATGGCCAGATCACTGAAGTCCACGCCTCCGATCAGCATCCCGATTGGCGGCATGACCAGGTCACCGACGAACGATGTGACGATCTTGCCGAAGGCTGCGCCGATGATGATGCCGACGGCCATGTCGACCACGTTGCCTTTGACCGCGAAGGCCTTGAACTCGTTTAGCACGCCCATAGGTTATTTCCTTGTTACAGATGAGGTTGATGAACGCAGTGTAAATCAGCCAATCGCATTCTGCTCGAATCAACGGCCTGCCGTGCTTGCCCGCAATCGATCCGGGTGGTCATGGAGAACTCGCCGATTGATCTCATTTGTGGGCCGGCCAGCCCTTCTGCGGCGGTTCGCTTTCGGCTTTTTTTTCAGCGATATGACTTCGCTGCGTGAGCGAACCAGGTTGAAGGACCATCCTTGAGTTGAGTTGAGTTGAGTTGAGTTGAGATGTTGAAGTTGTTCGCGTAGTTGTTAAACAAAAAATCTGTATTGAAAATTGATTGCAGTTGCAATGCTGTTAACTGTTTCGTTAGTTTGCGGTCGGCTTTGTTTGAGTGTTTTTTAAGTTGTGCATCAGGTATGTAAAATAATAAGGCTTGTATAGGTTTTTAAGGGGTTCAGTAAGGAGTATCTCAAGTGTTTGTTGAGTCTGTTGGGTAAAAACTTATACAAAGTTTTTGTAAGGCGTTCGTATTTAAAAAGTACGAATGAATTATGGCCATTTGAAATCATTCAAGAGATTACAAAATATCTGGCCGCACTCGCGTGCCTCAGCTGAGCTATCATCGCGTTTTTTTCCGGGAGTTCCAATGGCCAAGGCCAAGCGCATGTACGGCTGCACCGAGTGCGGCTCAACCTTCCCAAAATGGGCCGGCCAGTGTGGTGAATGCGGGGCCTGGAACACGCTTACCGAAACCATGGTGGAAAGCGGCGGGGCAGCCGCCCCCAGCGGTCGTACCGGCTGGGCCGGCCAGCAGGCGCAGATCAAGACGCTGGCTGAAGTCAGTGTCGAAGAAGTTCCGCGCTTCTCCACCGCTTCCAGCGAGCTCGACCGGGTTCTGGGTGGTGGTCTGGTGGATGGCTCGGTGGTGCTGATCGGTGGCGATCCGGGCATTGGCAAGTCGACCATTCTTTTGCAAACATTGTGCAACCTCGCCAAAAGCATGCCGGCGCTGTACGTCACCGGTGAAGAATCCCAGCAGCAAGTGGCCATGCGTGCACGACGCCTGGGGTTGCCTCAGGATCAACTGCGGGTCATGACCGAAACCTGCATCGAAGCCATCATTGCCACGGCCCGTCAGGAAAAGCCCAGGGTGATGGTGATCGACTCGATCCAGACGATCTTTACCGAGCAACTGCAATCGGCACCGGGTGGTGTGTCCCAGGTGCGTGAAAGCGCGGCGTTGCTGGTGCGTTATGCCAAGCAGAGCGGTACGGCGATTTTCCTGGTGGGCCACGTCACCAAGGAAGGCGCGCTGGCTGGCCCTCGGGTTCTGGAACACATGGTCGACACTGTGCTGTATTTCGAAGGCGAGTCCGACGGGCGCCTGCGTCTGCTGCGGGCGGTGAAGAACCGTTTCGGTGCAGTCAATGAACTGGGCGTGTTCGGCATGACCGACAAGGGCTTGAAAGAAGTCTCCAACCCTTCGGCGATTTTTCTGACCCGCGCCCAGGAAGAAGTCCCGGGCAGTGTGGTAATGGCGACGTGGGAAGGCACGCGGCCGATGTTGGTGGAGGTACAGGCGCTGGTGGACGACAGTCATTTGGCCAACCCGCGGCGGGTCACGCTGGGGCTGGATCAAAACCGGCTGGCGATGTTGCTGGCGGTGCTGCACCGTCATGGTGGCATTCCGACCCACGATCAGGACGTGTTTCTCAATGTGGTCGGCGGGGTCAAGGTGCTCGAAACGGCGTCCGACCTGGCATTGATGGCAGCGGTGATGTCCAGTTTGCGCAACCGGCCGCTGCCTCACGATCTGCTGGTGTTCGGTGAAGTGGGGCTTTCCGGTGAGGTGCGACCGGTGCCGAGTGGTCAGGAGCGTTTGAAAGAAGCTGCCAAGCACGGCTTCAAGCGGGCCATCGTGCCCAAGGGCAATGCGCCGAAAGAGGCGCCGGCAGGGTTGCAGATTATTGCCGTGACCCGGCTGGAACAGGCCCTCGACGCACTCTTCGAGTAATGCCTGTCTCCCTGTAGGAGCTGCCGCAGGCTGCGATCTTTTGATCTTGAAAATGCCAGATCAAAAGATCGCAGCCTGCGGCAGCTCCTACACAGAGGTACGTTCAGATTTCGATCAGCGCACCCAATTCTCGTTCCAGCTCCTGCGGATCAGCGAGGTTGAGCTCGATCAGCCGCCGCAGCCGTTCTATGGATTCCAGACTGATGTGCAGGCAGACAAAGCCGAGTTGGCCATGGTCATCGTGGGCCAGTTGCGCATCCATGGTGATGTCGACGTCTTTGCTCAGATGAATGTCGACGAGAAAATCCTGCTGCGGATTGCCCAACCACGGATCGGGTCGCTCGATCAGCAACCCCTTGAGCGACAGGTCAATCAACTCCACCGGCCAGGTGAGCTCGCCCTGACTCAAGTCAGTTCGGGCATCGAACGCAATACGTTTGAAGCGGCGACGCTCGGCAGGGTGCTCGCTCATGGCGCGATCCTCGTAGATGTACGCTGACTATAGACCTGCATTCTTCAAGGCTGCCAGCGCTGGCAGGTGTCCAGACATATGTCGGGGTATGGCCTTTGCCGTCAGGAGCGCTAAACTCGGGGTGGCTGTCTTTCTTGTCCACTCTGGCTGGAATAATAAAATGAAAAATAATAATAGCCCGCTACGCCATCTGCCCTGGCTGGTGCTGGCAATCGTAGGTGCGTGCGCCCTGGGTGTCGTGGCATTGCGCCGAGGTGAGGCAATCAATGCCTTGTGGATTGTGGTCGCTGCCGTGGCCATCTATCTGGTCGCCTACCGCTACTACAGTCTGTTCATCGCCAACAGTGTCATGCAACTCGATGCGCGACGGGCCACTCCCGCCGTGATCAACAATGACGGTCTGGATTACGTTCCGACCAATAAACACATTCTCTTCGGTCACCACTTCGCCGCCATCGCTGGCGCGGGGCCGTTGGTCGGCCCGGTGCTGGCCGCGCAGATGGGCTACCTGCCCGGTACGCTGTGGCTGATCGCCGGCGTGGTGCTGGCCGGTTCGGTGCAGGACTTCATGGTCCTGTTCATGTCCACCCGCCGCAACGGTCGCTCCCTGGGCGACATGGTCCGTGAAGAAATGGGCCGCATCCCCGGCACCATCGCGCTGTTCGGTTGCTTCCTGATCATGATCATCATCCTCGCGGTGCTGGCGCTGATCGTGGTGAAAGCTTTGGCCGAGAGCCCTTGGGGCATTTTCACGGTGATGGCGACCATCCCGATCGCGATGTTCATGGGCATCTACATGCGTTACATCCGCCCGGGCCGCATCGGTGAGATCTCGGTGATCGGCGTGCTGTTGCTGCTCGGTTCGATCTGGCTCGGCGGGCAGATTGCCGCGGATCCGGTGTGGGCCAAGGCCTTTACCTTTACCGGTATCCAGATCACCTGGATGCTGATCGGCTACGGTTTCGTTGCCGCGGTGTTGCCGGTGTGGCTGATCCTGGCGCCCCGTGACTACCTGTCGACCTTCCTGAAAATCGGCACCATCGTCGCGCTGGCCATCGGCATCCTGGTGACCATGCCCGAGCTGAAAATGCCGGCCCTGACCCAGTTCATCGACGGCACCGGCCCGGTCTGGAAGGGCGGTCTGTTCCCGTTCCTGTTCATCACCATCGCCTGTGGCGCGGTCTCGGGTTTCCACGCGCTGATCTCCTCGGGGACCACACCGAAACTGCTGGATAACGAAACCAATGCCCGCTACATCGGTTACGGCGGCATGCTGATGGAATCGTTCGTGGCCATCATGGCCATAGTCGCCGCGTCGGTGATCGAGCCTGGTGTGTATTTCGCCATGAACAGCCCGGCGGCCGTGGTCGGCGGTGATGTGGTGGCCGTTGCGACAGCCGTCAGTAACTGGGGCTTCGCCATTACCCCGGAAGCCCTGCAGGCGGTGGCCCATGATATTGGTGAAACCACCATCCTGGCCCGTGCCGGTGGTGCGCCGACCCTGGCAGTGGGGATTGCGCAGATCCTGCACAGTGTTCTGCCGGGCGAGAACACCATGGCGTTCTGGTACCACTTCGCGATCCTGTTCGAAGCGCTGTTCATCCTGACCGCAGTCGACGCCGGTACCCGTGCCGGGCGCTTCATGCTTCAGGATTTGCTCGGCTCGTTCGTGCCGGCCCTGCGCCGCACCGAATCCTGGACCGCCAACCTGATCGCGACTGCCGGTTGCGTGGCCATGTGGGGTTATCTGCTGTACCAGGGCGTGATCGATCCGCTGGGCGGCATCAACACCTTGTGGCCGCTGTTCGGTATCTCCAACCAGATGCTGGCCGGCATTGCGCTGATGCTCGGCACCGTGGTGCTGATCAAGATGAAACGCCAGCGCTACATTTGGGTGACCCTGGTGCCAGCCACGTGGTTGCTGATTTGCACCACCACCGCCGGCTTCATCAAGCTGTTCGACGCCAACCCGGCGATCGGCTTCCTGTCCCTGGCGAAAAAATACAGCGATGCCTTGGCTAACGGCCAGATCCTCGCCCCGGCCAAGGACATCACGCAAATGCAGCACGTGATCTTCAACGCCTATACCAACGCAACGCTGACCGCTCTGTTCCTGTTTGTGGTGTTCAGCATCCTGTTCTATGCGCTCAAGGTCGGTATATCCGCCTGGGGCAGCAAAGAGCGCACGGATAAAGAAGCGCCATTCCAGGCTCTGCCGGAAGCGTGATCGAGGATTTGCATCATGTTCAATGACTTGAGTCGCCTCGGTAAATACCTCGGTCAGGCCGCGCGCCTGATGGTCGGCATGCCCGACTACGACAACTACGTCGAGCACATGCAGACCAAGCACCCGGACAAACCGGTGATGAGCTACGAGATGTTCTTTCGGGAGCGTCAGGAAGCCCGTTACGGTGGCAAGGGCGGGCCGAAGTGCTGTTGATCCGACAACCCGGTTGATGCAGTCCGTGTAGGAGCGAGCTTGCTCGCGATGAACGCAAGGGCGACGCGTGTATTCAGAAAGCACGCATTATCGTTGACGTCCATCGCGAGCAAGCTCGCTCCTACAGTTTTTTAGCGTAGGGAGATTTTGTTTTGCTCACTCCAATCCCGGTCACGATCCTCAGCGGCTTCCTCGGCGCCGGCAAGACCACCCTGTTGCGCCACCTGCTCAAGGCCGAGCACGGCCTGAAAATCGCCGTGATCGAGAACGAATTCAGCGACGCCGGTATCGATACCCAGTTGTTGGGTGATGAGCCGGTACAAGTAATGACACTCTCCAACGGCTGCGTCTGCTGCACCATCCATACCGACCTGACCAAGGCGCTTTATCTGTTGCTCGAGCGTCTGGACCAGGGCGACATTGCCTTCGACCGCCTGGTGATCGAATGCACCGGACTGGCCGATCCTGCACCCGTGGCGCAAACCTTCTTCATCGATGAAGAACTGCGCGAGCGCTACATCCTCGACGGCATCATCACGCTGGTCGACGCGGCACATGCCGACTCGCACCTGACCCAGACCATCGCCCAGGCGCAGATCGGTTTCGCCGACCGCTTACTGGTGAGCAAGCGCGATCTGGTAGACGAGCCGACCTTTAGCGCGTTGAGTGAGCGCCTGACCCGCATTAACCGTCGTGCCCCGATCCGCGTGGTCGACCACGGCAAGATCGACCTGGCTGAATTGCTTGACGTGCGCGGTTTCAATCTCAACGCCGACCTCGGTGGCGGTGTGAGTTTGCGACCGGTCAGCCAGGCACCATCCATCGATCGTATTTCCAGTCTGGTCCTGCGCACTGAAAAGCCGCTGGATATCGACAGACTCAGCGAGTTCATGAACGAACTGCTGGAGGAGCATGGCAAGCAGTTGCTGCGCTACAAAGGTGTATTGAACATCCTCGGTGAACCACGGCGCATGGTGTTTCAGGGGGTACTGAAGCTTTATGGTTTCGACTGGGATACCGAGTGGGCTGAAGACGAAGTGCGCGAGAGCGTGATCGTGTTCATTGCCGATGATTTGCCGGAAGAGAAAATTCGTGAGGGGTTTGCACGGGTGGCGGCGGTCTGAGGTTTTTATGGCGTCTTTGAGGACGCCATCGGGGGCAAGCCCGGCTCCCACAGGTTTCTGGTTGAACACAATGTCTGTGCTCATCCACGAACACTGTGGGAGCGGGCTTGCCCGCGATGCGATCTAGCCGGCAACACAATGTTCACGGGTTGTATTGAGCAGTGTCTGTTCCAGATGATCCAGATGCCGGTTAATCAGCATGGTCGCTGTCGCAGTATTTCCACGTTCAACAGCATCAACAATCGCCAAATGATCCTGCCAGGCACAACAACTGTGCATCTGCTCCTCACACTGCGCAATCGCCAACGAAGTCAGTGGCACAAGGCTCTCAAGAAAGTGCGCTAGCGGTGCATTTCCCGCCATTTGTGCCAGCTGCAAATGAAACTCTCCCGACAAACGAATCGCCCGGCCACGCTCGGCGCATTGACGCTCGTTTTCGACCAGTGTCCGCAGGCACTTCAAGTCTTGCGCGCTCGCTCGCTGACCGGCCAGCCGCACCAGCATGACCTCGGCCAGCCGCCGGGCGTGCAGTGTCTGCCGGGTCTGCTCGGCATCAAGCTCGGCGACGCGGGGGCGATGGTTGGCGCGAAGGAGGATGATGTGCTGATGGGACAGTCGCATCAGCACATCACGCATGTCGCTGCGCCGGGCACCGAACATCTGCGCAAGGCTTTCTTCGGTAAAGCGACTGGCCGAATGGATGCGCTGCTCGAAAATGGCCTCGAGGACCCGGGAATACAGATCATCCACTGAAGGGCGGACGGGCAGGGTGGCGAGTGTTTGTGGCGAGGCGAAGCGGTTCATGGCCGATCTCCAGTTCGAAGAGGTTTCAACTGCCGAGGTTGTCTTCCGGTATGTTCAGTTCGATACCCATGCGTTGGCCTTCGCGCAGAATGTGCCGGCGCATCTCGGCACTGGCCTGGGCGCTGTTCTTGCTGCGGATGGCCCGCACCACGGCTTCGTTTTCTTCAAGTCGCTCGGCCAGATGCTCCGGTGAGTTGCGCAACACTTCGGCGCTTTGCTTGAGGGCATTGCTGGTTTGCTGCACCACACTCTGGAAGATCGGGTTCGACGTCAGCGTGAACAGTTCTTCGTGGAACGCGATGTAGGCGGTTACGCCGGCTTCACTGTCATTGGCCTCAAGGGCTTCGCGCATGTCCATCAGGGTCAGACGCAGTTGCCCGACCTCCTTGCTGCTGATGGACTGCGCGACGAGACCGACGATGAATGGCTCAAGGGTGTAGCGCAGTTGCAGCACGTCTTCCAGGCTCGCTGCGGCCACCGCGTTGTCATGCGCCTGGCTGTCGGCCAGATTGGCTTCGAGCACCACCACGCCTTTGCCCGGCATCGAGCGCACCAGCCCGAGGGTTTCCAGAACGATGACGGCTTCACGCAGGCTCGGACGGCTGATACCCAGTTGTTCGGCCAGTTCACGTTGCCCCGGCAGCATTTCGCCGGAGCGCCACTGACCTCGGGCCAAAGCGGCCCGAAGTTTTTCTACCACTGAATTGACGACGGTTGATGAGGTAATCACTTGTTCGCTCCATGAGCCGTGCCTGCGGTCGGCAGGCACGGCGATCATTCAGAATTCTTTGGCTGCCGCTTGAGCAACCGGTTTTCTCGGCTGAAAGGTGTAACCGGCCTGGCCGGAAAGTACCTTGTTCGCCCGCTGCACATCGATGTCCTTTTCCCACCGAGCGATGGCCACGGTCGCCACACAGTTGCCAATCAGGTTGGTCAGCGCCCGGCCGATGCCCATGAACCAGTCCACGGCCAGCACCAGCACCAGACCCACCACCGGAATTGCCGGAATAGCTGTCAGGGTGGCCGCCAGAATCACCAGCGCCGAGCCGGGAATACCGTGGGCGCCTTTGGATGTGATCAGCGACACCAGCAGAATGGTCAGCAGGTCAGTCATGGCCAACGGCGTGCCGGTGGCGTTGGCGATGAACACGATGGCCAGGGTCAGGTAGATCGAGAAACCGTCGAGGTTGAATGAGTAACCCGTTGGAATCACCAACCCGACCGTCGAACTGCCGATGCCCAGGTGCTCAAGCTTGCGCATGATTTGTGGCAGCACCGCGTCGGACGAAGCGGTGCCCATGACGATCAGCAATTCTTCGCGCAGGTACTTGAGCAGCGGCCACATTTTCAAGCCGGAAAGGCGCATCACCAGGCCGAGAATCAGGGCCACGAAGGCAACACAGGTCAGGTAGAAGAGGCCGACCAGGCTGCCCAGGTGCTGCAGCGAGTCCAGGCCATATTTGCTGGTGGTGAAGGCGATCGCACCGAATACACCGATCGGTGCCAGTCGCACGATCATGCCCATGATGCGGAAGATCACGTGGCTGAGCTCATTGATCAGCCGCGAAATACCCGATGCCGCCTCGCCCACCAGATTCAGGGCACTACCGAACAACACTGAAAACAGCAGGACCTGCAGGATATTGTTATCGGCAAAGGCACCGATCACCGAAGTCGGAATCAGGTCCATCAAGAACTGCGTGGTGGTGTGCATGTGCTGACTGCGCTGGGCAATATCGCCCATGTCGGCTGCGGAAAGCTGCTCCAGGTGAATGTTCGCGCCGCTGCCGATACCGGTGCTGAAGGCGAACACCAGGCCAATCACCAGGGCGATGGTGGTCAGCACTTCGAAGTAGATTACCGATTTCAGACCGATGCGCCCGACCTTTTTCAGGTCGCCGGCACCGCTGATGCCGCTGACCACCACACAGAACACGATCAAGCCGATGAGCATCTTGATCAGCTTGATGAAGCCGTCGCCGAGGGGTTTGAGTTGGGCGGAGTATTCGGGAAGGGTCAGTCCGCAGACGATGCCGAGCACCAGTCCGAGAACCACTTGGAGGAAGATTGAACGCGAGCACCATCTGAGCATGGGAGGAATCCTGGTCGGTGTCCTGGCTGCCGTACGCTGCGCGCATTAGCTTCAGGACTTAATTATTGTGGTCTTACCGGTATGTCCAGTGCAGACGCAGTCTAGGCGCTGTTTTGTGGGGTTCGCAAGCGAAAATTGCGCGATTGGCATGACCGGTCTTACCAGTTGTGTGGGAAGCCCCGACCTTGAGCCTTCTCATATGAAAAAATGCCAGTCGGCAGGGCTGACTGGCATCGGGGTGTCATTGCTGGACCTCTGAGAGGTGGTTCACACCGGGAGGTTTATTGCCCTGACTTATTGCAGTTTGCTCAATTTACACCGGGGACGTTGCGCTCAATAATCTTCAGTCTGAAAGATACAAGACTCCCGCCGCGGTTTTGGTCATCAGTGAAAACTGGAAAGGTGGGCGGACCGCCATAGGTGTGAACCAGTCGCCGTTGCGGCCCGGTTACGAGATAAACGTCACTGACTTCGTTTGGAATTTCATCCAGTTTCACAACAACGCTGTCACTGTTAAGGATACGGAAGTAAGTTGGGTCATCTCCTGTAAACATGCTCAAATTGCGAGGCGACCCTTCCATGCTTGCAGTTTTAGTGAACTGTCCGACTCCGTTTCTGTCTTTAATCCTGATGGTGTACACATCGTCGTGATAGGTGAATAAGAAAATATCGGGAATGACACCTTCCCCGTAGCTCAATTCTTGGGGGTTTTCGTTATCAAGTATGCTTTGAAGAAAATAGCGCGACCCATTTTCAAGTTCGGGATCTTCGAGCAGCTTGGATATGACCTTGCGGGCTTCTGCTACCGGTTTGTCACCGACAAGAAGTTTAGCGGTGAACGATTGTTGTTCGTCTGTATTTTGCATGATATATAACTCTTCCGTGAGAATGGATGTTTGTTTTTGATTGTTCTTATAGCGGTGTGTTCAGCGTGTTGGTGAAACATAGCGTTGGAGGATTTTCAGTTCAAGGAACAAAGTTCGGCCGCGATTCTTTAGATCGGTTAGCACCGGGAAGCTAGGTTGATCGCCATAGGTTAGAACCTCCCGGTGTTGCGGTCCGGATCGTAAGCGAATTCTATTCAGTTCGTTTGGCATGTCATCTAATTTCGCATATCCGCCCTGGTGAATGATCCGAAAATAAGTAGGGTCATCGCCATCGAAGACTGTTAAGTTGCGGAGTTCACCCTCCATGCTTGCAGTATTTGTGAACTGACCGTTTTCGTCTGCAATCTTGATGGTATAGACATCGTCGTGATAAGCGAAAAGGAAGGTTTCGGGGGTTACTTCTTCGCCGTAACTCAGGAGATTGCTGGAATAGATGAGCTGTTTTCGGAAGACTCCGGCCCAATACTCTGAGACTTCAGGAGCCGCGAGCTTCTTTTCAAGTATTTTGCGGGATATGGCTATCGGCGTGTTATTGACAAAAAGTTGCGCGGTGAACGATTGATTTACATCCATGGTTTGCATGATCTAATACTCTTCCGTGATGCGTTAATAATGCTCGTGGTGGGTTGTAAGTGAGATTATCATGAGGTTTTAAAGTTTGGATCTTGGTTGTGTTTCAAAATAATAGGTGTTAATTGGTAATGTTCGGGGCTGCTATTTAGATGGAGTATGTATTTGGTGGGGCTGTTTTTTATGAAGCTATTAGTATCGATTCGTAAGGATAGTTATAGGTGGTTAGAAATCCCAGGCGTAAAAAAACCGGCACAAGTGCCGGTTTTTTAACTGCGATTGAACGGGGCTGATTAAACGCCGTACACCGGCAGCTTCTTGCAGATGGCCTTGACCTTCTCACGAACGGCGTCGATAACCGCTTCGTTGTTCAGGTCAGCCAGAATGTCGCAGATCCAGCCGGCCAGTTCCTTGCACTCTGCTTCCTTGAAGCCACGAGTGGTCACAGCTGGAGTGCCGAAGCGCAGGCCGGAGGTGACGAACGGGGAGCGTGGATCGTTTGGCACGGAGTTCTTGTTCACGGTGATGAACGCTTTGCCCAGAGCGGCGTCGGCGTCTTTACCGGAGATTTCCTGCTTGATCAGCGACAGCAGGAACAGGTGGTTTTCAGTACCGCCGGAAACCACGTCGAAACCGCGCTCGATGAATACGCCGGCCATGGCCTTGGCGTTTTTCACCACTTGTTGCTGGTATGCCTTGAACTCAGGCTGCAGCGCTTCCTTGAAGCAGATCGCCTTGGCTGCGATCACGTGCTCCAGTGGGCCGCCCTGGGCGCCCGGGAATACTGCGGAGTTCAGCTTCTTCTCGATGTCTGCGTTGGCGCGAGCCAGGATCAGGCCACCACGTGGACCGCGCAGGGTCTTGTGGGTGGTGGTGGTCACGACGTCAGCGAATGGAACCGGGTTCGGGTAGACGCCAGCGGCGACCAGCCCGGCCACGTGGGCCATGTCGACGAACAGGTACGCGCCAACCTTGTCGGCGATTGCACGGAAGCGCGGGAAGTCGAGGATCTGCGAGTAGGCAGAGAAACCGGCCACGATCATTTTCGGCTTGTGCTCAACGGCCAGGCGCTCGACTTCGTCGTAGTCGATCAGGCCATTGGCGTCGATGCCGTACTGGATGGCGTTGTACAGCTTGCCGGAGGACGAAACGCTGGCACCGTGGGTCAGGTGACCGCCGTGGGCCAGGCTCATGCCCAGGATGGTGTCGCCAGCCGACAGCAGGGCCAGGTAAACGGCGCTGTTGGCTTGCGAACCGGCGTGCGGCTGAACGTTGGCGTAGTCGGCACCGAACAGCTCTTTGGCGCGGTCGATAGCCAGTTGTTCGACGATGTCGACGTACTCGCAACCACCGTAGTAGCGCTTGCCCGGGTAGCCTTCGGCGTACTTGTTGGTCAGTACCGAGCCTTGAGCTTCCATCACAGCAGGGCTGGTGTAGTTTTCCGAAGCGATCAGCTCAATGTGCTCTTCCTGGCGCTGAGCTTCTTGCTCCATGGCGGCAAAGAGATCGGCGTCGTACTTGGCAATAGTCAAATCACGGCTGAACATGGCGGTCCTCAGGGATCGGGGGCGGAAAAGGGGGGCATTCTAACCCAATGGGTTTTAGATGGCATATGAAACGGCATCATGTCGCAGACAAGTGGGCTTCATGAGCGGATATGCGGTGCCTGTGCAGGCCCCATCGCTGGCAAGCCAGCTCCCACAAATGTCCGTGTTTCAACAGCTAGACCCTGTAGGAGCTGGCTTGCCAGCGATGAGGCCCGCAGCCTCACCGCAACCAGTCAGTCGAACATGAACAGCGCATCATTGCTGAACTGCCCTTCGAACCGCCCCGCCGGCATCGGCCGGCCGAACAGATACCCCTGAACCTCGTCGCAGCCGTGCTCACGCAGGAAGTCCAGCTGTTCCTGGGTCTCGACACCCTCGGCGATCACCGCCAGGTTAAGGCTGTGGGCCATGGCGATGATCGCCCGGGCGATCTGCGCATCCTGTTCGCCCGACGGCAATCCGTCGACGAAGGTACGGTCGATTTTCAGTACGTCGATCGGGAACTGCTTGAGGTAGTTGAGCGATGAGTAACCGGTACCGAAATCGTCAACCGCAATGCTCAGGCCGAGGTTTTTCAGACCATCGAGGATCTGCATCGCCTCGCTGACTTCGCGCATCAGGATGCTTTCGGTGAGTTCCAGTTCCAGGCACGCCGGCGGCAGGCCGGTTTCCTTGAGGATGGTGGCGATTCGCGTACCGAGCTGGCCGTCGGAGAACTGCCGCGCCGAGATGTTCACCGACACCTTCGGCACCCGTACCCTGGCCTGATGCCAGGCCTTGAGTTGACGGCAGGCTTCGCTGATCACCCAGTCACCGACATCCACCACCAGCCCGAGCTCTTCGAGCACCGGAATGAAATCCCCCGGCGGCACCAGCCCGCGGCGGGGATGACGCCAGCGCAACAGCGCTTCGGCACCGGTCAGGCGCTTGCCGTCGCCGCTGAACTGCGGCTGGTAATACAGCACGAATTCGTTCTGTTCCAGGGCATGGCGCAAGTCGCTTTCCAGTTCCAATCGCTCCAAGGCGCTGGCGTTCATGTCCGTCTGATAGAACTGGAAGTTGTTCTTGCCGCGCTCCTTGGCGTGGTACATCGCCGTGTCGGCGTTCTTCATCAACTGGCTGAGCTCGTTGCCGTCCTGCGGGCTCAGGGCGATACCGATACTGGCGGTGACAAAGAACTCACGGCCTTCGAGCACGAAGGGTTTCACCAGGCTGGCGAGAATCTGTTCGGCCACGTGAATGGCCCGGTTCAGGGCGATCTCACGGTTGGCTCGCGGTTGCAGGAGCAAGGTGAATTCGTCACCGCCCATGCGCGCCACCGTGTCGTCATCGTCGACGCAACCGAGCAGGCGCGTGGCCATCTCCTTGAGCATGCGGTCGCCGGCGGCGTGGCCCAGGGAGTCGTTGATCGGCTTGAAGCGATCGAGATCGAGGAACATCAGCACCACCCACGACTTCTGCCGTTCGGCCGATTGCAGTGCCGTGTGCAGGCGATCCTGGAACAGCGTGCGGTTGGGCAGGTGGGTCAGGGCGTCGTAGTAGGCGAGGCGATGAATCCGCTGCTCGCTGGCCTTGCGCTCGCTGATGTCGCTGAAAAAGCATACATAACTGGCCAGGTCGCCTTCGTCGTCGAGTACGG
The DNA here is from genome assembly GCF_002934665.1 of Pseudomonas laurylsulfatiphila. Taxonomy (GTDB): domain Bacteria; phylum Pseudomonadota; class Gammaproteobacteria; order Pseudomonadales; family Pseudomonadaceae; genus Aquipseudomonas; species Aquipseudomonas laurylsulfatiphila. The sequence continues at coordinate 212,740 of NZ_NIRS01000009.1, forward strand.
CGGTAATTCCGACCCAGGCAGGGTAATGCTCGCCGTTGCGGCGCTTGAGCCAGACTTCGCCTTCCCAGGTACTGTGCTGGCCCAATTGCTTGAGCACATAACGCAGGTGGGCTTCCTGCTGATCGTCGACGGTCAGCATATTCGGCAGCTGATCGAGCACCTGCTCCACGGCATAGCCGCTGACACGGCTGAAGGCTTCGTTGGCCTGGACGATGTAGCCGGCCGGGTCGGTGATCAGGATCGCCGAGGTCGAGTGTTCGAATACCGTGGCGGCCATGCGCAAGTCTTTTTCGGCCCGGCGTTGCTGGCTGATGTCGCGGCCGACGCCGAGCACGCCTTCGAACGTCCCGTGTTCGTCCCAGACCAATACCAGGCGCAGTTCGATCGGGATCTTGCGCCCGTCGGCCCGCAGGCAATCGAACAGAAACAGTTGGGTTTGTACCTGGCTGCGTAACACCGCCAGTTGGTCCGGCTGATCCAGCGCCTTGCTGACCCGGTCCATCAGGTGGTAGATGCCGGTCAGTTGTTGCGGGTTGGCGATGGTCGACTGCCAGCCGTTCTGGAAAATCCACTCGGCGTCATAGCCCAGCACGGCTTGTACCGAAGGGCTGACGTAATTGAGGTTGAGGCGGCTGTCAGTGGAGAAAATCACGTCGCTGATGCTTTCGGCGAGCATGCGATAGCGCTGCTCGCTGTCGCGCAGGGATTCGCTGGCTTCGATCTGGTCGGTGATGTCCTTGGCCACGCCGATGATCCGTGTGACCTGGTCCTCATTGTCCCGCGCCAGTGCCTGCTCGCGAATCTCGAAGCGTCGCCACTGGCCGTCCCGATGGCGGAAACGCAACTGACACTGCATCAACTGGCGATAACCGGCCTGGCGCTGGACCTGGCGGGAGCGGTGGTAATAGTCGGCGTCTTCGGGGTGCAGGAGGATTTCCCAGAAGTATTCGCCCATCTGGTGCAGTTCGGTGCGGTTGTAGCCCAGCGTCTGGCCCAGATGGTGGTTGCTGTAGATCATTCGCTGGCTGATCACATCCTGCACATACAGATGATCCGGTACGGTGCGTACCACGTCCGACCAAAACCCTTCGCGCTCCTGCAACGACAGTTCGATGAGCTTGCGGCTGGTGATGTCGGTGATGCTCAAAATCAACGATTTATAATCGTCCTGGGCTTGCGGCAGGCGCAGTACCAGCCACAGGTGCTGGTCGCGACCGTTGGCATCCTGCAATTTGATTTCCAGCTCAAGCTGTTGCTGCTGATTGAGCACCGCGTCGAGCACCTGGTTGCCGATGGCGGTGCCGTCCAGCGGGTGGCCGTCGATCAGCAGTTTCCAGGCTTTATTGGCGTTATCGACATTGAGCAACTGCAGGGCGACCTGGTTGACCTCGGTGATCCGCAGTTCCTGCAGCAGTTGTCGGCGTTTTTCCGGGATCGCCAGCCACGCTTGCAGTTGTTCACTGTCCTGCAGTTGTGCCTTGTCGAAAAAGCTCTTCAGCCCGGACATGTCGAGGACACACAAGGCCACACCGGTGCCCTCGAAAATGTCCTGATAACGCCGGCGGCCTTCATTCAATTGGCGTTGGCGCCGACGCATGTTCAGCAAAGCGATGAACGGCAGCATGGAAAACGCCAGGCCCAGCAGGCATTTGCCGATGAACGCCGGCAGCAGTTCTTCCAGTACGCGCTGACGGTCAAACAAGCCGCGCAATTGCCAATCGCTGCTGCTCAGCGGAACCGTCAGCACACTGTTGGCGACATCGTCCTCGGTCAGGGTGCCCGGATTGACCGAGGGCAACCCTTCGTCACGGCTGATGATCTGATGATTGATGCGGTTTTCCACCAGCCACAACGGACGGCTGCCGGTCTCGCTTTGCTTGGTCAAGGACGAAAAGAAGGTCGGTGTCAGGCGCAAGGCCCAGTAGCCCCGGGAACTGCCGCTGGCCTGGTGCAACAATAAATGCACCACGGAACCATCGGTGGCGTTGCTGAAGTAGTGCGCCTGGGCATGGCTGCGGCGTACCAGTTCGCCCAGGTAGTCGCTGTCTTCGCTGTCGGGAGCGCTGTCACTGATAACTTTCCCCGAGGGGCTTAGCAAGGCCAGGCTGCGCAGTTCCGGTAGCGACTGTTGCAGCTTGCGCAGCAGGGCCTGCAGTTCATCGGCATCCTGCGGTTGCTCGACGATGGGCAACAGGTTGAGGGCGATCTGCGCGTTGAGTGCCATGTTCAGGCTGACCTGAGCGGCCAGATCGGCAGTGTAGTCGATGGTGTACTGACGCTGGCTTTTCTGGGTTTCGCGCAACTGATCGAGCAACTGCCAGAAGAGCAATGCCAGCAACAACAATGCAAGTGTCGCCAAGGTGCCCTTCAAGGTCCCGCGCAGGGGGGAGCCGGGCGCTATGGTCGGCGCACTGGAAGTCAGGGGCGGAGGGACATTGGACAAGCTGTAATCCTGCGGTTTGGCTGGACTGGCGCGACGTGCACTATAAGCCGGACGCCCGAAGGGCGGCTAGCATGCCTTGAGTTGTGGCGAAGTGCCAGCCCCAGCCCGTCGGCTGGACTGCCACCGGTCATTAAGGTAGCTTTGCCGGTTACGCGGGAGCGTTCCAGCTCCTAGACTCAGGCTTTTTCAGCGCGCATATATTGAAAGCCCTCAATCGGGCGACGCGCATCGCCTGCCCCTAATCATTCATCAGTCACTGACCCTAGGTTCTCCATGGCTCAATACGTATTCACCATGCATCGGCTGGGCAAAGTTGTTCCGCCGAAGCGGGAAATCCTGAAAAACATTTCTCTGTCGTTCTTCCCCGGCGCCAAGATCGGTGTACTCGGCCTCAACGGTTCGGGTAAGTCCACGTTGCTGAAAATCATGGCTGGCGTCGACACCGAATTCGAGGGCGAAGCCCGTCCGATGCCGGAGCTGAACATCGGCTACCTGCCGCAGGAGCCACAACTGGATCCGACCAAGACCGTGCGTGAAGTGGTCGAGGAAGCGGTCAGCGTGATCAAGGACGCCCAGGCGCGTCTGGACGAGGTCTACGCGGCCTACGCCGATCCGGATGCCGATTTCGACAAGCTGGCCGCCGAACAGGCCAAGCTCGAAGCCATCCTGCAGGCCAGCGACGGCCACAACCTGGAGCGTCAGCTGGAAGTCGCCGCCGATGCGTTGCGTCTGCCGGCCTGGGATGCCAAGGTCGAACACCTGTCCGGTGGTGAAAAGCGTCGTGTGGCCCTGTGCCGTCTGCTGCTGTCCGCACCGGACATGCTGCTGCTCGACGAACCGACCAACCACCTGGACGCCGACTCCGTTGCATGGCTTGAGCATTTCCTGCACGACTTCCCGGGAACCGTGGTTGCGATCACGCACGACCGTTACTTCCTGGACAACGTCGCTGGCTGGATTCTGGAACTCGACCGCGGCGCGGGCATTCCTTACGAGGGCAACTATTCGGGTTGGCTGGAAGCCAAGTCCGATCGTCTGGCTGCCGAATCCAAGCAGCAGTCGGCTCATGAAAAGGCCATGAAGGAAGAACTGGAGTGGGTGCGCAAAGGCGCCAAGGCCCGCCAGTCGAAATCCAAGGCTCGTCTGCAACGCTTCGAAGAGATGCAATCGCAGGAATTCCAGAAGCGCAGCGAAACCAACGAGATCTACATCCCGGCCGGTCCACGCCTGGGTGACAAGGTCATCGAATTCAAGAACGTCACCAAGGGCTACGGCGACCGGGTGCTGATCGACAACCTGTCGTTCTCCATGCCTAAAGGCGCCATCGTCGGCGTGATCGGTGGTAACGGTGCCGGTAAGTCGACCCTGTTCCGCATGCTGATGGGCAAGGAAACGCCGGATTCGGGCAGCATCGAAGTCGGCGAAACCGTGCAACTGGCTTGCGTGGACCAGAGCCGCGAAGACCTCGACGGCAGCAAGACGGTGTTCCAGCAGATTTCCGACGGTTCCGACCAGATCCGCATCGGCAACTACGAGATCCCGTCGCGCACCTACGTCGGTCGCTTCAACTTCAAGGGCGGCGATCAGCAGAAGTTCGTCAAGGACCTGTCCGGTGGTGAGCGTGGTCGCCTGCACCTGGCCCTGACTCTGAAAGAGGGCGGCAACGTCCTGCTGCTCGACGAACCGTCCAACGACCTCGACGTTGAAACCCTGCGTTCCCTGGAAGAAGCCCTGCTGGACTTCCCGGGCGCCGCCATTGTGATCTCCCACGACCGGTGGTTCCTTGACCGCGTCGCGACGCACATCCTGGCGTACGAAGACGACTCGCAGGCGGTGTTCTTCGAAGGCAACTACACAGAGTACGAAGCCGACCGTAAAAAGCGTCTCGGCGAAGCGGCTGCCCAGCCGCATCGTGTACGGCACAAGAAACTGGCCTGATTTCGGGTCGGTTGCATAAAAATCGGAGCCTTCGGGCTCCGTTTTTTTTGCCTGTGTTTTTTCAATGACACCGAGTCGCGCCATTCGCGAGCAGGCTCGCTCCCACATTTGAATGCGTTTCCCTGTGGGAGCGAGCCTGCTCGCGAAGGCGGTATTCCTGATGGTGCAGGAATTGAATGGTGAATCCCCATTCGGGTGCAATATCAGGCCGAAAAGCACTCTGATTTATATCCTGTGCACCATTTAATTTCATTAATGCGACATTTTGCTCTGTTCCTGTGCGCGAATCGTTTGTTACAGTCCGGCTCAATCTCCTCCAACGACAATAAATTTGCCGAGACTTTTCCATGATCGAATCCGTCGAATCCTTCCTTGCGCGCCTGAAAAAACGCGACCCGGATCAACCCGAATTTCACCAGGCTGTCGAAGAAGTCCTGCGTACCCTGTGGCCCTTTCTTGAAGCCAATCCGCATTACCTGACCTCCGGCATCCTGGAGCGCATCTGCGAGCCGGAGCGAGCGGTGGTGTTTCGCGTGTCATGGGTCGACGACCAGGGCAAGGTCCAGGTCAATCGCGGTTTCCGCATCCAGATGAACAGCGCGATCGGCCCATACAAGGGTGGCCTGCGTTTTCACCCGTCGGTGAACATGGGCGTCCTGAAATTCCTCGCCTTCGAGCAGACCTTTAAAAACTCCCTGACTTCATTGCCCATGGGCGGCGGCAAGGGTGGATCTGACTTCGACCCCAAAGGCAAAAGCGACGCGGAAGTCATGCGCTTCTGCCAGGCCTTCATGAGCGAGCTGTACCGCCACATTGGCGCGGACGTTGACGTGCCGGCCGGGGACATCGGTGTCGGCGCGCGGGAAATCGGCTTTCTGTTCGGTCAGTACAAGCGCCTGAGCAACCAGTTCACCAGCGTGTTGACCGGCAAAGGCCCGAGCTACGGCGGCAGCCTGATTCGCCCGGAAGCCACCGGTTTCGGTTGCGTGTACTTCGCCGAGGAAATGCTCAAGCGTCGCGGTTTGGCCGTGGAAGGTAAACGCGTAGCGATCTCCGGCTCCGGCAACGTCGCGCAATACGCGGCGCGCAAGGTCATGGACCTGGGCGGCAAAGTGATTTCGCTGTCCGACTCCGAAGGCACGTTGTATTGCGAAAGTGGTTTGACCGAGGAGCAATGGCTGGCGGTGCTGGAACTGAAAAACGTACAGCGTGGGCGCATCCGTGAACTGGCCGGCCGTTTTGGCCTGGAGTTCCGCGCAGGTGAGCTTCCGTGGAGCCTGAGCTGCGATATCGCGCTGCCGTGCGCGACGCAGAACGAACTGGACGCCGAAGCCGCTCGCACCTTGCTGCGCAACGGCTGCATCTGTGTGGCCGAGGGCGCGAACATGCCGACCACCCTGGAGGCGGTGGACCTGTTCATCGAGGCCGACATTCTGTTCGCGCCGGGCAAGGCGTCCAATGCCGGTGGCGTGGCGGTGAGCGGGTTGGAGATGTCGCAGAACGCCATGCGCCTGGCATGGACTGGTGGCGAGGTGGACAGCAAACTGCACGCGATCATGCAGTCGATTCACCACGCCTGCGTGCATTACGGCGAAGAGAATGGCCGAGTCAATTACGTCAAGGGCGCGAACATCGCCGGCTTCGTCAAGGTTGCCGATGCCATGCTGGCCCAGGGCGTGGTTTAAGCCGGTTCGATGCGGATCACCTCAATCAGTTGATCCCCGGCAGGGCGCTGCCACAGCACTTCATCGTTGAGTCGTGCACCGAGCAGTGCCCGCCCCAGCGGTGAACCCCAATTGATCAGGCCGTGGGCGGCATCGGCCTGATCTTCGCCCACCAGTTGTACCCGGCGTTCGGTGGCGTGTTCATCGGCGTAGGTCACCCAACTGCCGATCTGCACTTTTTCGGTTGACGTCGCGGCGGGTACCACCTGAGCGCTGCCCAGGCGCTGCTTGAAGTAGCGCAGATCACGTTCGAGATCGGCCAGGCGCTGCTTGTCGGCCTGCTCGCCTTTTGCCGATTGTTCGGCGTGCAGGCTTTGCAGTTCGGCGACTTTTCCCTGCAACAGGCTAAGGCCTTGCGGCGTGACGTAATTGGGCTGCGCGCTGACCTGGCGTTCGACGGGCTGATCGGCTTGCGCGGCGGCGTTATCTTCATTGACGAAGGCACGGCTCATGGAATTCTCCCGATATAGGATTTGGGCCATGGTCGCAGGCATTTGGTTTCACTGGATGTCTGAAAGCGACTTACGGCGAGTGATAGGCCCGGGCAGCGTCCTGGTCTTTCTGCTGCTGCCAGGCTTTGTCCCGCTCTTGCAGATGACTATTGCGCCCATCCCCGCTGTCCTGGTTATCCCGCATCGCCTGGCACTGGCGAAATCCATCGCTCCAGCCTTCGGCGTACAACGGATCCTTGAGGTAGCGCGGGACGTTCTTGCGGAACTCGCCGCTGATCGCCCCGGCGGCCTGCCGGCCACTGCTGCAACCGTCATCGAAGCCATCGGCGAAGGCGGGTGGGTAACCTTTGGCGAGCAGGTCATCGTGGGTTGACTGGCAACCTGCGATCAGCAGTAACACAGCCAACCATCCTGCACACCGCCACATTTCACTCTCCCAGGCCGATACGCGGCCCATAGAGAAAGTCTAGAAGTGGATTCGTCGGGCGTCACATAACCCGTGTGGGAGCGAGCCTGCTCGCGAAGGCGGTGAGTCAGTCCAATAGATGTTGGCTGACACTACGCCTTCGCGAGCAGGCTCGCTCCCACAGGGAATGGCGGTGCGTCCGGATCAATAGTGATACCACTTCAGCTGAAGCATCACTTCGTTCTCGGCCGACGCCAGATGGCTGAACTCCCGTTGTGCGCTCAAGCGCAGTCCGAGATTGCGGGATATTTCCCACTGCTGATTCAGGCTCAGGCTGCGGCGCACTTCACCATTGGTGAAGTAATCGCCCTTGGCTTCGAGGCTCAGATTGCCCAGCGGGTTTTTCCACAGCACCCCACTGTTGAAGCCGGCGGCTGGCGCAATGAATTCGGCGAAGTCGTTGTTGTGCTCGATACGCACAGTGCCCATGACAAATCCGAGCATGTCCTCGCTCAGTTGCCAGGTTCCACCACCACCGCCGTTGACATGGCTGACCAGGGTTTGGTCATCGTGCTTGCCCGGCACCCGTTCCAGGCCACCCGTGACTTGCCATGACAGCGGTTGCAGCAATTCGTTACGCGGAGTCAGGGAGCGAATGGTTGCCAGGTCCAGTTGCTGCACCTGCCAGTCGTTGCCTTCGTACTGGCGCAGTTTCAATTGCAGGATTTCGATCTGAGCGCCAAGGGGAAAGCTTTCGCTGTTGTCATTGAGGTCGTGATAAGCCATGCGCAAACCGTACTCGCCAAAGGCCTTGTCTCCACGGGTGCCGAGACCGAGTTGCCAGGTGCGCGACTCGTGACCGTCTTCAGGCAAGCCGGGTTGCGGGATATTCAGCTCCGGCGCCGGGTTCTGGTTGATCGCCCGCAGCAGTTCGAAGCTGCGCTGGGCGCGCGCCGGATCGCGTTCCTGGCCGTTGGCGCGATAGCGCTCCAGGCGATAGGCGGCATCAATGATCAGCGCCTGGCGATCGCGGGGTTGTGCCTTGAACGCCGGGTCGTGCAGTTGTTTCTGGTCGGCGCTGACTTTCAGCACCCATTGCTGCTCTTCAGGGTTCAACGGCTCGGCGCGACTGAGCAACTCACGCTCCCGGGACGGGCGATACTGGATCGATTCCACCAGCCCGGCCGCTTTCACGGCCTTGACGGTGTCGGTGGGGATGGCCGTGAGCGGGAATTGCCCGGTGAGGCGCAGGCCCGGGCGGGCCACTTGCAGCAGTTCCAGCAAGCGATATGAGCAGTTTTCGTCGAAGAAGAAATAGTCGAATTTGATCTGCTTCAGTTCCCAGACGTGCTCGACCATGCGCGCGGTTTCCTGTGGGGTCAGGTTAAGGCGGTACTCCCACAGGTCGCGGTTTTCCAGGCTGCGGTATTCCGAGAGCTTTTCCTGATAGGGCACCATCGCGAACAGGCCGGGATAACCGCCCATCAGGCCTTTCCAGGCATAGATGATGCTGTTGTCCGAGCCCTCGATGTAGGCGCCGAAGTTGATCGCGTAACTGAGCAGCGCAGTCTTGTCGCTCTTCACTTCGGCCTGGTCGATGCGCAGCAGGGTATGGCCGAACATCGAGGAAGGGCTGTTCAGGTAAGCCGCCGGGAAGATCATCACCGCGCTGTCGGGCGAGACGTCCTTGAACCATTGTTTGAACGCTGCGCAGTCCGGCGTTGGCAGTCCGGTCAGGTCGAGTTGATCCTTCAGCCAGCGGGTGCGGGCCGGGTAGACGCATTGCGCGTGTTGTTCACCGGCACTGACCGGGGCATACAAGGCTTGTACAGTCGCCGCCAGTTCATGGTCCGGATGTTCATTGCCATCGGCGGCGAGGAAGAATTTCCGGTCGCTGACATAGCTGCGCCAGCCGCCGAGCTTGGCGGTTTCGTAATGGCCCAGGGATATCCAGAAAGGGTCGTTGGCCAGTTGCTGCAAACGTTGAGGGTCGATGTGAGGCGCGGCGGACAGTGGGGCGCAGACACACAGCGCCAGCCAGGCAAGGCGTTTGAACATAGATGGCAACTTAAACTTGAGAAAAAGACCCGGCACGGCGTAATGCCATTTGAACTGTAGGAGCTGGCTTGCCAGCGATGGTCGTTAACGATGACGCGTGTTTACTGGATAACACTGCGCTTTTGAAACCATCGCTGGCAAGCCAGCTCCTACAGTACGGTGGCATCACCCATGGAGGGGCAGGTCCAAAAAACAAAACCCGCTTCCCGAAAGAAGCGGGGCGGGTCGAGCTTAAGCTTGAGTGGCGTACTTGGCCAGACGAGGGTCGGCCTTGAGCACGGCCAGGGTGTTGGTATGCACATCTTCGGCCGTCACGTCAGCTTTGCTGAAGATCTGCTGGAAGTGCTCGTGAGTGACAGCGGCGAAGTGCGCACGGTCTTCCGGCGCTACGCCCAGTACCACGGCATAGGTGGTCAGCGCTTCGCCCTGACCCTTGGCCATGTCTTCGGACAGCTCGTTCATCATGCCGTTCATGGCGAACCAGGATTTGCCGCCATAGGTCAGCGACGCATTGGTTGCGCAACCGTTGGTGCCGGATGTCATGCCGAAGGTTGCGTTACCGGAAGTGCCGTTGGTGGTGGATGCCAGGAAGTGAGCCGGAGTACCACGCTGGCCTTCGAACAGCATGTTGCCCCAACCGCAATCCGGGCCGCCTGGCGCCTGAGCCATGGCGTTGATGGATACAGCGGTGAAGAGAGTACCAAGAAGAATCCGTTTCATAGCTTTGTTCTCTTTATGTGCATACCAATTTGACAAGGGGGTCTGGCCCGTCTGGTGCCAGTGGGCCGGTCATTAGTCCAGCCGCGCAGTTTGGAGTTTAGGCACGATCGCGGGGTTCCGTGATTTTTTGCAAAAACAATCGTCGCAAGCAGTGATTTGGCGCGGCTCTACGTCGGGGTTTCGGCTTGTCTATGCTTTGGCCTGCGGCGCTCCTTGCCAGTCGGGCATGGGCAGCGCCAGAATGCTGCCATCTGCCCCGCCTGATTGTTAAGGAAGCCCGATGCCTGATCCTGTTGCTGCCAGCTTGCGTCTAGCGCCCGAAGCGCTGACCCGTCCGTTTTCCGCTGAACAGTTCAGCTTCTCTACCACCAATGATCTGGAGCCCTTTCGCGGTGTGCTTGGCCAGGAACGTGCGGTCGAAGCCTTGCAGTTCGGTGTGGCCATGCCACGCCCCGGTTACAACGTATTCGTCATGGGCGAGCCCGGGACTGGCCGGTTCTCGTTCGTCAAACGCTACCTCAAGGCCGAAGGCAAGCGCCTGCAGACTCCTGCGGACTGGGTCTACGTCAACAATTTCGATGAGCCGCGCGAGCCGCGCGCACTGGAACTGCCGTCGGGCACCGCCGGTGCCTTCATCGGTGACATCAACGGCTTGATCGACAACCTGCTGGCGACGTTTCCGGCTGTCTTCGAGCATCCGTCCTACCAACAGAAGAAAAGTGGCATCGACCGCGCCTTCAACCAGCGCTACGACAAGGCCCTGGACGTCATCGAGCGTCTGGCGCTGGAGAAGGACGTCGCGCTCTACCGCGACGCCAGCAATATCGCCTTCACCCCAATGGGCGATGGCAAGGCGTTGGACGAAGCTGAATTCGCCCAGTTGCCGGAAGCCGAACGCGAGCGCTTTCACGAGGATATTTCGGCACTGGAGGAGCGCCTCAACGAAGAGCTCGCCAGCCTGCCGCAATGGAAGCGCGAGTCGAGCAACCAGTTGCGTCACCTGAACGAAGAAACCATCACCCTGGCCTTGCAGCCCTTGTTGTCACCATTGTCGGAGAAGTACGCCGAGAACGCGGCGGTTTGCGGTTATCTGCAAGCCATGCAGGTGTATTTGCTCAAGACCGTGGTCGAGCAACTGGTGGACGACAGCAAGACCGACGCTGTCGCCCGCAAGTTGCTGGAAGAACAATACGCGCCGAGCCTGGTGGTCGGTCACTCGGCCAGCGGCGGTGCGCCGGTGGTGTTCGAGCCGCACCCAACCTACGAAAACCTCTTCGGTCGTATCGAATACAGCACCGACCAGGGCGCGCTGTACACCACCTACCGCCAACTGCGGCCGGGGGCTTTGCACCGGGCCAACGGTGGTTTCCTGATCCTTGAAGCGGACAAAATGCTCAGCGAGCCATTCGTGTGGGACGCGCTGAAACGCGCCCTGCAATCGCGCAAGCTGAAAATGGAATCACCGCTGGGCGAGCTGGGCCGTCTGGCCACCGTGACCCTAACACCGCAACACATTCCGCTGCAGGTCAAAGTCGTCATCATCGGTGCCCGTCAGCTGTATTACACGCTGCAAGACCTCGATCCGGATTTCCAGGAGATGTTCCGCGTCCTGGTGGATTTCGACGAGGACATCCCGATGGTCGACGAGAGCCTGGAGCAGTTCGCCCAGTTGCTCAAAACCCGTACTTCCGAAGAAGGCATGGCACCGCTGACCGCCGATGCGGTGGCGCGTCTGGCGACTTACAGCGCCCGCCTGGCCGAGCACCAGGGGCGCTTGTCGGCGCGTATCGGTGACTTGTTCCAACTGGTCAGCGAGGCCGATTTCATCCGCCACCTGGCCGGTGATGAAATGACCGACGCCGGGCACATCGAGCGGGCACTCAAGGCCAAGGCCACGCGAACCGGGCGGGTTTCGGCGCGGATTCTCGACGACATGCTGGCCGGGATCATCCTGATCGACACCGATGGCGCAGCGGTCGGCAAGTGCAACGGCTTGACCGTTCTGGAGGTCGGCGACTCGGCTTTCGGTGTGCCGGCGCGGATTTCCGCCACGGTGTACCCGGGTGGCAGCGGTATTGTCGACATCGAGCGCGAGGTCAACCTCGGCCAGCCGATCCACTCCAAGGGCGTGATGATCCTCACGGGGTATCTGGGCAGCCGCTACGCCCAGGAATTCCCGCTGGCGATTTCCGCGAGCATCGCCCTGGAGCAATCCTACGGTTATGTCGATGGCGACAGTGCGTCCCTGGGCGAGGCCTGCACATTGATCTCGGCCTTGTCGAAAACCCCGCTCAAACAGTGCTTTGCCATCACCGGTTCGATCAACCAGTTCGGCGAAGTGCAGGCGGTGGGCGGGGTCAACGAGAAGATCGAAGGCTTCTTCCGTCTGTGCGAAGCCCGCGGGTTGACTGGCGAGCAGGGGGCAATCATTCCTCACGCCAACGTCGCCACGCTGATGCTCGACGAGAAGGTGCTGGCGGCGGTGCGTGCGGGGCAGTTCCATGTCTACGCGGTCCGTCAGGCCGACGAAGCCTTGAGCTTGCTGGTCGGCGAGCCGGCCGGCGAACCGGACGAGAATGGCGAGTTCCCTGAAGGCAGCGTGAACGCGCGCGTCGTGGAGCGCTTGCGGGTTATCGCGGAAATGATCAGCGAGGATGATCTCAAGGAAGCCGAGAAGGAGTTGGCGCAGGAGGCATTGGCGGAAACCAAGCCGGCTTGATGCGCACTTGAACTAGCCACACCGCTCTACTGTGGGAGCGAGCCTGCTCGCGATGAGGGACTGACATTCAATCCATGTGTTGACTGACGGTCCGCCTTCGTCGGAACGCCGCCCGGAGCAGGCTCGCTCCCACATTTTTATGTATGGACTGCCGCAAAAGCGTCGTCGAAATGACGTCAATATTCACACTATGACCATTCGGCGCCTTTCGGTCTTGCCTCGGCCTGCAAGCCGGACTTTTCTTCTATTCTCTGCTCAGGGATATCGATAGTAATCACAGGATCGAAACAGCCTTCACATGGGGGCTGAATACCGGATCTACCGAGGGTCGCCGCCATGTCGCGCAACCTCTGCCTCACCCGTCAATGCCTGGGCCTTGTGACCCGTATCGAGTGTGCCATCCGTCCGTTGGCAGGAGACACGGGCATGTGGACTCTGCTGTTCGCCGCCGGAATGGCCGGTGAACAACCGTCGGCCATCAAGGCCCAAGGCCCGTTTCCTGGTCCAATCGCCGCTGAATCAATCCTCGACACCATCGTTGAAAGCCTGACCTTGCACGGCTACGAGTTGGCCGACGATCCGCAAATCTGGTGCCTGCACCTGCAAGCCCAGTTGCGGGAAATCAACGGGGGGCGCTGCCGTAACCTGGGCGGCTTCGAGTTTCACCCCGAACACTGAGTCGCACTATTGATCAAGGCGTGTCATATCGGCCTTGTCGAGTTTGACCTCGAAACCATATTGCACGGTGGCGAGCTCAGTGCGCTGGTAGGTTTCCAGGCGCGTAGGCTGCCCGTAGAAGTAATGCACGGCAAATTGCGCCCGGCCTTGTGCGTTCGCGCCATGGCTGACCGATAGAATTTCCTTCAAGTAATTGCCGCTGTCGTCCTTGGCGAAAAAGCGCCAGTCCTGGGCGGGAAATGCCTTCAGGTTCACCACCAGCGCATTGTCCTTGAGTTCAAGGCCTTTGGGCAGTTGACGGGTATCGACGGTTTTTTGCTCGACCGTGGCCAGGAACAGTGGCATCGAGCCCACTGCGTAGGCCGGCGTTTCCGGAAACAGATTCAGATCGTAGGTGATGGTGCCGCGCAGTGGATCGATCTGGTAGGCCTCGGGTGGCAGCTCGATTGGCTCGTCGCGTTTGCCACGCGCGTCTTCGGTAAAGAAACTCACCGGGCTTTCACCGGGGTTGAGCGATGTGCCAAGCAGTTCATCGTTGAAGCTGCGCAAATGAGTGAATTCGATTCGAGCAGCGCTGGGGTCGTCGACCGACTGACTGATGCTGACGTTCTTTTTCAGTTGATCCTCGCTCAGCGTTGCCCCTTTTAACCAGGTTGCCGCCTGGTCGTCATAGACCACCACGGGCAGGTTCAAGGGCTCAATGGCCTTGTCCGGGGTCTCGGCATCGAAGTGCCGGACCGGCAGGTCGAGGTCCTTGCGGGTGACCGTGGCGGCGGAAAAATCCAGCATGCTGACTTCGAGGGTTTCGATCGTCCCGTTGAAATACACCTTCGAATAGCGTCGGGCCTGCCGTTTCTCAAAGGTGCGTTGTTCTTCGTCGAGTTGCTTTTCCAGCGCCTCGCTCCAGCTCTTTTGTTGCTGCATCTTGGCCAGTTGCTGCCGATAGAAGGCAATTTGTGCCGCGGTTTCGTTGATCGAGCCTGCGCGCGTGATGTATTGCCCGGTGCTGTCCCTGGCCTGGACAATCAACGGGTTCAGTGGTGTTTCACTGACCTCAGGCGCCAGCGGCGCGCTGTTGTTGTATTCGATTTCCGCGTAGTTGTTCGTCAGTGTGAGCAGGGTGACGCTCAGGTTGTCATTGGTGCGGGTCTGGCCGATGTCCTTTTTCGTCAGGTCGAAACTGTAGAGCCGGCGGGGCGCGATGACTTCGACCTTACCCTGCAGGCTCACGGGCTGCGGCTGCTTTTTTTTGTCGATGTCGAGGCCTTCGATGAAGGGGTAGGCCACGGTCAGGTCGTCGGGGTTGGTCAGGTTGGAACTCGATGGGCTGAGTTGAATGCCGGGGTCGGTTTCCGACCATTCCGGCTGGAAAGCAATGACCCGTTTATTGCTCAGGGTGACGGACTGCCATTCAAGGCCGTGGGGAAACAAAAACGCGGCAGGCACGCTGAACGTGAAGGGAAATACCGGTTGCAGGTCGGTCAGGTAGTCGGAACTGGAGTCCTTTTGCAGCACGAACAACCCGTTGATGTAGGTGTCGACCAGGGCCTGCGGGGTCGGGTAGTGCTTGAGCATGGCAAGGGCGTCTTCGCCGTATTCGGTTTCCACCGGTTTGCTGTCGAGCTTGAGTTGCGCGCGCTCGAGCAGCAGCAGTGAACCGCCCAGCTCCGACACGGCGTCCTTGAGCTTCGGGTCCTGGATGGCGTCCAGCGACTTTTCGAACTGCGCGGTTTTTTCTTCGAGGCTGACCTGGCGTTTTTCATCGCTGGGTGAGCAGCCACTTAGCAGCAGTGCCAGGCAAATGCCGGCACTCGTCAAAGGCAATCGCACATCCATTTCCAGTCTTCCTGTCCAATATCACTGAGCGTTCAATGATTTGGACACTAGCAGAAAAACCTTGATACACAGGCGCAGGTGGCGGATTTTTCGACGTTTTCTGGCAGCTTCTGGATAGGGGCGGGCGACTGATATACTCGCCGCCATTTACAGTCCACATGTGAGATTCAATGGAACGCTTTATCGAAAATGCAATGTACGCCTCGCGCTGGCTGCTGGCGCCGATCTATTTCGGCTTGTCCCTCGGGCTGTTGGCGCTGGCACTGAAATTCTTCCAGGAAGTCTTCCACGTCATCCCGAACGTGTTCTCGATGGCCGAATCGGACTTGATCCTGGTGCTGCTGTCGTTGATCGACATGGCGCTGGTGGGCGGTTTGCTGGTGATGGTGATGATTTCCGGCTACGAGAACTTCGTCTCGCAACTGGACATCGACGACAGCAAGGAAAAGCTCAACTGGCTCGGCACCATGGACTCTTCGTCGCTGAAGATGAAGGTGGCCGCGTCGATCGTGGCGATCTCGTCCATTCACCTGCTGCGCATCTTCATGGACGCCAAGAACGTCGACCCCGAACATCTGCAGTGGTACGTGATCATCCACATGACCTTCGTGGTCTCGGCATTCGCCATGGGTTACCTGGATAAAGTCACCAAGCACTGATCCGGTCAGGCTCCCTTGTGGCGAGGGAGCTTGCTCCCGCTGGATTGCGAAGCGATCCCGCTTTTTTTAGGCTGCTGCGCTGCCCGGCGCGAGCAAGCTCGCTCGCCACAACCTCTCGCGATAACAGACAAACGGTCCGGCCGGTGGCTTGTGCTTTGATGCGCCGAAGCCTATCCCTGTAAGTATGTTGGCTCGCCATTGCGTGAGGTGCGTTCATGAACCTGCAAGAGTTGAATGCCTATGCCGTCGCCGGGAAGGTCGATGAGCTGAACCTGATCTCCATGGAGGGCGGCATCTATCTGCTTGAGGCGCGGATGCATGGCGCGGCGTATCCCTTGAGCGATACGCACGGGCACATGATGAGCCTGCGTTCGGTGGAGCATGCCCGTGATGTGCTGCGCTCCTTTCCCAAGCTGCACTTCAACCTTGTGCACACCGTCGTGCATGACGAGATGTGCGGGCTGGTTGCCGATGTGGAGGAAAACCTGAAGGTGCCGATCGCCTGACGTCCCTCATCAATGGCATGACATCTGTGCTAGTCTGCTGACCCTTTTGGTTCCGGGCGCTCCGGGACGCGCTGTGCACGCACGGCAAGTTCCAGGCCGTCCGCATAGCGGAGCAGTGTCATGTCCGAAGTAAATCTGTCCACCGACGAAACCCGCGTCAGCTACGGTATTGGCCGTCAGCTGGGCGATCAGCTGCGTGACAACCCGCCACCGGGTGTCAGCCTGGACGCGATCCTGGCGGGTCTGACCGACGCATTCGCCGGCAAGCCAAGCCGTGTGGGTCAGGAAGAAATGTCCGCCAGCTTCAAGGTCATCCGTGAAATCATGCAGGCCGAAGCTGCAGCCAAGGCTGAAGCGGCCGCTGGCGAAGGCCTGGCTTTCCTGGCTGAAAACGCCAAGCGTGAAGGCATCACCACTCTGGCTTCCGGCCTGCAGTTCGAAGTTCTGACTGCTGGCGAGGGCGCCAAGCCATCCCGTGAAGACACCGTGCGTACTCACTACCACGGCACCTTGATCGACGGCACTGTGTTCGACAGCTCCTACGAGCGCGGCGAGCCTGCAGAATTCCCGGTTGGCGGCGTGATCGCCGGCTGGACCGAAGCCCTGCAACTGATGAACGCCGGCAGCAAATGGCGCCTGTACGTGCCGAGCGAGCTGGCTTACGGCGCTCAAGGCGTTGGCGGCATCCCGCCGCACAGCGTACTGGTGTTCGACGTCGAGCTGCTTGACGTTCTGTAAGACCGATTACCTGTAGGAGCGAGCCTGCTCGCGATGGGCGTCAACGATTACGCGGGCATTCTGAATAAACGCGTGTCTTTGAGTTTTTCGCGAGCAAGCTCGCTCCTACAGAGTCTTGCGACGTTTCTCATAGTTCGATCTTGTGGTGCAGTTCACTGTGCGGGCGCAACGCCCGGGCATAGCAGAACAGAAACAGATTGCGCACCAGTTCCTTGAGCACCACCGGCTCGCTTGAGCTCAGGCCGCTGACGTCCAGGTCGCCCTGGTCCTGCAGCTCGTTCAAGGCTTCCTCTTCCAGCACGGCACAGACCTCCCCGGTTTCCCGATGCAGGATCCTGAGGTATGGGTGTGGGCGGTCCAGCCAGGCATCGATCAAATAAGTCATGGTTCTCATCTCCACTTAAGGTTTGATGAGAATAATTCTTATTCATCAAATAGCAAGGGCCTATTGGCGGTTTGCGCTTTTTTCCGGGTAAAGATTGCGTCAGGTCAAAAGGACTGGCGTCTGGCTATTACGTGGATTTACCGGGTGAAGCGGGGGAGGGGGTTCCATCCCGCGCGGGGCGTGGGATGGAGGACAGCAGGATCAGACTTTTCTGACGAACTCGGACTTGAGTTTCATCGGGCCGATGCCGTCAATCTTGCAGTCGATGTCGTGATCGCCATCGCACAGGCGGATGTTCTTGACCTTCGTACCGACCTTGACCACCAGGGAGGTACCCTTGACCTTGAGGTCCTTGATCACGGTGATGGTGTCGCCGTCCTGCAGGACATTGCCGACCGAATCCTTTTTCACTGAGTCATCGGACGCCGCTTCGGCTTCACCGCTGGCGGACCATTCGTGGGCGCACTCGGGGCAGATCAGTTGGGTGCCGTCTTCGTAGGTGTATTCGGAATTGCATTTTGGGCAGGGTGGCAGCGTGCTCACTAAGGCTCCTTGGATTCAGGATCGCTAAAAAGCGCACATTATATAGGGTTTTAGAGCCGGAAGGTGGGACTGTAGGAGCCGGCTTGCTGGCGATGCATGCAACCCGGTGTGTCAGGAACACCGTGGTGATGCAATCGCCAGCAAGCCGGCTCCTACGGGGGTCAGTGCGTGCGGGCTACCGCGAACTCACTCAGTTCAACCAGCGCATCGCGGTATTCGCTGGCGGGCAGCGCTTCGAGGCACTTGATCGCGCGGGCCACATAATCGCGGGCCAGTTGTGCGGTGTACTCCAGCGAACCCGAAGCTTCCACGGCTTCGCGGATGCTTTCCAGATCTTCGATTCCGCCTTTTTGGATCGCCTTGCGCACAAGGGCGGCCTGTTCCGGCGTACCTTCGCGCATGGTGTAGATCAGCGGCAGAGTCGGCTTGCCTTCGGCCAGATCGTCACCGACGTTCTTGCCCAGGGTCTCGGCGTCGCCTTTGTAGTCAAGCAGGTCGTCGACCAACTGGAAGGCCACCCCCAGGTGATCACCGAATGTACGCAGGGCTTCGGCCTGTTCCGGCGTGGCTTCGCACAGGGCGGCGGCACTGTGGGTCGAGGCTTCGAAGAGCATCGCGGTCTTGCCGCGGATGACTTCCATGTAGGTTTCTTCGGTGGTGCTGGCGTCACGCACCTTCGACAGCTGCAACACTTCGCCTTCGGCGATGATGCGCGTGGCTTGCGAAAGGATCTTCATCACTGGCATGGAACCCAGCTCGACCATCATTTCGAAGGAGCGCGAATACAGGAAATCACCGACCAGCACGCTTGGCGCGTTGCCCCACATGGCGTTGGCGGTCGAGCGGCCACGGCGCATGCCGGACATGTCGACCACGTCGTCATGCAGCAGGGTGGCGGTGTGCAGGAACTCGATGGTGGCGGCCAGCAGGCGCAGTTCGTCGCCTTCACGGCCCAGGGCCTTGCCACATAGCAGCACTAATAAGGGACGCAGGCGTTTACCGCCGGCCGAGGTGATGTAATCGCCGATTTTCGATACAAGCGGCACCCGCGAAGTCAGCTGCTTCTTGATGATGCCGTCGACGGCGCTAAAATCGTCCGCCACCGCGCGGTAGAAAGCTTGGGGTTGCATCAGCGACAGTCGCTCCAGAAGGGTTGCGCGGCATGCTAGGACCCACGCCAGCAGGTGTCAAGGCGCGATGGACGGCCCCTTGCAAGGCTGGCGTGGCTTGCGTACAATCGCGCACCCTGAACTTCCTGGGCAGCACCTGCCTTACGCAATTGCAAGCGGGCCTTCCAGCCCCATGCAGCCATGCCAGCCAATACCTCTTCTTATAAAGAGCTGGGTGAGCAGGATTATCGGAGAAATACCATGTCTTATGCAGTAATCGTTACTGGCGGCAAGCAGTACAAAGTCGCCCCAGGTGAATACCTGAAGATCGAAAAACTGGAAATCGCTACCGGCGAATCCGTTACCTTTGATCGCGTTCTGTTGGTTGCCAACGGTGACGACGTGAATATCGGCGCTCCAGTTGTTGCTGGCGCTACCGTTGTGGCTGAAGTGATCTCCCAAGGTCGTCACGATAAAGTCCGCATCATCAAGTTCCGTCGCCGTAAGCACCACATGAAGCGTATGGGCCACCGCCAGTGGTACACCGAGATCAAAATCACCGGTATTCAGGCTTAATTTCAGCCTAATTCCTCACTAGGAGAATTGAACTCATGGCACACAAAAAAGCTGGTGGTAGTACCCGTAACGGTCGCGACTCAGAAGCCAAACGCCTTGGCGTGAAGATGTATGGCGGCCAGGCTATCAAAGCAGGCAACATCATCGTGCGTCAGCGCGGTACCCAATTCCACGCTGGCTACGGCGTTGGCATGGGTAAAGATCACACCCTCTTCGCTAAAGTCGAAGGCGTGATCAAGTTCGAAGTAAAAGGCGCCTTCGGTCGTCGTTACGTGAGCGTAGTCGCAGCTTAATTGCGCGATCGCTGGAAAAGCCCTGTCTCGCGACGGGGCTTTTTCGTTTGTGGGGTGAGTCTCTTGCAAAGCTGTTTGTATGGGCTGTCGGCGTACGATGTAGGTGTCGTGGTTTGGGGTCGCTGCGCTCATTTTTGCAAGAGTCTTATGTCTTGATTGTTTTTCGGCTCGTCCGTATGGCGAGAGGCGTTTGTTATGAAGTTTGTTGATGAAGTATCGATTCGAGTAAAGGCTGGTGATGGCGGCAATGGCGCCATGAGTTTCCGTCGGGAAAAATTCATCGAAAACGGTGGTCCGAACGGTGGTGATGGTGGTGATGGCGGTTCCATCTACATGATGGCCGACGAAAACCTCAATACCCTGGTGGACTACCGTTACACTCGGCACTTCGATGCCGAGCGTGGCTCCAACGGCGGCAGCACCGACTGCACCGGCAAGAAGGGTGAAGACCTGATCCTGCGCGTTCCGGTCGGCACCACGGTGATCGACTCCGCAACTCAGGAAGTCATTGGCGACCTGACCAAGGCCGGTCAGAAATTGATGGTGGTGCAGGGCGGCTGGCACGGTCTGGGCAACACCCGTTTCAAGTCCAGTACCAACCGTGCGCCGCGCCAGACCACTCCGGGCAAGCCGGGTGAGCAGCGCGACCTGAAGCTGGAAATGAAAGTACTGGCTGATGTCGGTCTGCTGGGTTTGCCGAACGCCGGTAAAAGTACCTTTATCCGCTCGGTTTCGGCTGCCAAGCCGAAAGTTGCCGACTACCCGTTCACCACGCTGGTGCCGAACCTGGGTGTGGTCAGCGTCGATCGCTGGAAGAGCTTCGTCATTGCCGATATTCCGGGTTTGATCGAAGGCGCTTCCGAAGGTGCTGGTCTGGGCATTCGCTTCCTCAAGCACTTGGCGCGTACGCGTCTGTTGCTGCACCTCGTGGACATGGCGCCGCTGGATGATGCCAGCGCACCGGATGCGGCTGAAGTGATCGTCAACGAGCTGATCAAGTTCAGCCCGTCCCTGGCGGAGCGTGATCGCTGGCTGGTCCTGAACAAGTGTGACCAGATCCTTGATGAAGAGCACGATGCTCGTGTCAAGGAAATCGTTGATCGCCTTGAGTGGACTGGTCCGGTTTACGTGATCTCGGCCATCTCCAAGCTCGGTACCGAGCGTCTGTGCCACGACATCATGCGTTACATGGAAGATCGTGCTGATCGCCTGGCCAATGACCCGGCCTACAAGGAAGAGCTGGCCGATCTCGATCAGCGCATCGAAGACGAGGCCCGCGCGCAACTGCAGGCGCTGGATGACAAGCGTGCGCTGCGTCGCAGTGGCGTGAAGTCGGTCCACGACATTGGCGACGATGATTGGGACGAAGAAGATGTGGATGACGAAGACGGTCCGGAAATCATTTACGTGCGTGACTGATTCGTTGCGATAAACTTAAGCGCCGCTCAATCGAGCGGCGTTTTAGTATCTGTAAATCGTTGGTCGCGAATAGCCACGAATAACGTCACGGGCAGTGCCAGGTCGCGCTGTCCTCAAGCTAAGGTTGAAGATGATGCGGAGCAAGGTGACAGGTGCGCAGCGTTGGGTCGTGAAGATCGGCAGCGCTTTGCTGACGGCGGACGGCAAGGGCCTGGATCGCGCGGCAATGGGTGTCTGGGTTGAGCAGATGGTGGCCTTGCATGAGGCGGGTGTCGAGCTGGTGCTGGTGTCCTCCGGGGCGGTGGCGGCCGGTATGAGCCGCTTGGGCTGGACTTCGCGACCCAGTGCGATGCACGAGCTTCAGGCCGCTGCTGCAATCGGCCAGATGGGGCTGGTGCAGGCCTGGGAATCGAGCTTTGCCGAGCACGGCCGGCATACCGCGCAGATTCTCCTGACCCACGACGACCTGTCCGACCGCAAGCGCTACCTGAACGCCCGCAGTACCTTGCGCGCATTGGTCGAGCTCAAGGTCATTCCGGTCATCAACGAGAATGACACCGTGGTCACCGACGAAATCCGTTTCGGCGACAACGACACCCTGGCGGCGCTGGTGGCGAACCTGGTCGAGGCGGACTTGCTGGTGATCCTGACGGATCGTGATGGCATGTTCGACGCCGATCCGCGCAACAATCCGGATGCCCAGCTGATTTACGAGGCGCGTGCCGATGATCCGGCGCTCGATGCGGTGGCAGGTGGTACGGGCGGAGCGCTGGGACGTGGCGGCATGCAGACCAAGCTGCGCGCTGCGCGTCTGGCGGCCCGTTCCGGTGCTCACACCATCATCGTCGGTGGGCGGCTTGAGCGTGTGCTGGATCGTCTCAAGGCGGGTGAGCGCATCGGCACCCTGCTGTCGCCGGAGCGCGGCATGCTGGCGGCACGCAAGCAGTGGCTGGCCGGTCATCTGCAAACCCGTGGCACCCTGGTGCTGGATGCCGGCGCGGTGACCGCGTTGTCCCAGGGCAACAAGAGCTTGCTGCCGGTCGGGGTCAAATTGGTCCAGGGTAGCTTTCGTCGCGGCGAGATGGTGGTCTGCGTGGCGCCGGACGGTCGTGAGATCGCTCGCGGCCTGGCCAACTACAGTGCGCTGGAAGCGCAAAAAATCATCGGTCAGTCGTCCGAGGCGATTGTCGGTCTGCTGGGTTACATGGCGGAGCCGGAACTGGTTCACCGCGATAACCTGATCCTGGTCTGAAGGAATACCTGAATGCGCGTGGCAAAAGGATTGTTGGGATTGCTGTTGGCGATGCCGCTGCTGGTTTCGGCCGAGGAAATCGGTCAGGTGTCGACAGTGTTCAAGTTCGTCGGGCCAAATGATCGGATCGTGGTCGAGGCTTTTGATGATCCCAAGGTCGAGGGTGTGACCTGCTACCTGTCGCGCGCCAAGACGGGCGGGGTCAAGGGTGGTCTTGGATTGGCCGAGGATCGTGCCGAGGCGTCCATCGCTTGCCGGCAGGTCGGGCCGATCAGCTTCAAGGGTGAGCTCAAGGATGGCGACGAGGTATTCAAGGAGCGCACGTCCCTGGTGTTCAAGACCATGCAGGTGGTGCGCTTCCTCGACAAGAAGCGCAATACGCTGGTGTACCTGGTGTACAGCGATCGCTTGATCGAGGGCAGTCCGCAGAATGCGGTGACGGCGATTCCGATCTTGCCGTGGGCGCACGCCCAATAATCAGGCGCAAATCCAGGTGTGGGAGCGAGCCTGCTCGCGAAGGCGGTGTGACAGTCGGTGATGATGCTGAATGTGATGGCCTCTTCGCGAGCGGGCTCGCTCCCACAGTTTTTTGTGGTGGGTGCATCAAATCGCAGGCAATAAAAAACCGACCCTGAGGTCGGTTTTTTAATGAGCGTGTCGCTTAGGCAGCAGCGGCAACGTTCAGGGCCTTCACGTGGCCATTCAGGCGGCTCTTATGACGAGCGGCCTTGTTCTTGTGGATGATGCCTTTATCGGCCATGCGGTCGATAACTGGCACAGCCAGAACGTAAGCGGCTTGAGCTTTGGCAGCGTCTTTTGCGTCGATGGCCTTAACTACATTCTTGATGTAGGTACGAACCATGGAACGCAGGCTGGCGTTGTGGCTGCGACGCTTCTCAGCCTGTTTTGCACGTTTTTTGGCGGAAGGTGAGTTGGCCACCGTCGAGCTCCTCGAAAGACTTTTTAGGAAATAGCAAACAAAATAGGCCGCGAATCATGCCGATGAGTTGAAGTCTTGTCAAGGGCGCTTGAAACGTTCCGCTAAGTGGTAGGCGTGGTGCGACGGGATATTTCTTTCCGGCGTGTGACCTGTAAACTCGCGAGCTTTGGCTCTGTGCTGTTGCGGCGCGGAGTATCGCACAAGTAGGCGCGTAGTTCGCCTGCTGTTTATCGACAGGCACAAACTCTTTCCATGAATCTGCTCAAATCGTTGGCCGCCGTCAGCTCTATCACGATGCTTTCCCGGATTCTGGGATTTGTCCGAGACACCCTCATCGCGCGCGCATTTGGCGCAGGAATGGCGACTGACGCCTTCTTTATCGCCTTCAAATTGCCCAATCTGCTGCGGCGAATCTTTGCCGAAGGGGCGTTTTCCCAAGCGTTCGTGCCGATTCTTGCCGAATATAAAAGCCAGCAGGGTGAAGAGGCGACGCGTACCTTCATCGCCTACGTCTCGGGCCTGCTGACGCTGGTACTGGCGCTGGTCACGGCGTTGGGCATGATCGCCGCGCCGTGGGTCATCTGGGTCACCGCGCCGGGTTTCACCGACACGCCGGAAAAATTCGAACTGACCTCCAGCCTTTTGCGGGTGACCTTTCCCTACATCCTGCTGATTTCCCTGTCGTCGTTGGCTGGCGCGATCCTCAATACCTGGAACCGCTTTTCGGTGCCGGCCTTCGTGCCGACCCTGCTGAACGTCAGCATGATCATCTTTTCGGTGTTTTTGACGCCGTACTTCGATCCGCCCGTCATGGCGCTCGGCTGGGCGGTACTGGTCGGCGGGCTGGCGCAGTTGCTCTATCAGCTACCGCACCTGAAAAAGATCGGCATGCTCGTACTGCCGCGCCTGAACCTGCGTGACAGCGGTGTGTGGCGCGTCATGAAGCAAATGCTGCCGGCCATTCTCGGTGTCTCGGTGAGCCAGATTTCGTTGATCATCAACACGATCTTCGCGTCTTTCCTGGTGGCCGGTTCCGTGTCGTGGATGTATTACGCCGACCGTTTGATGGAGCTGCCGTCCGGGGTGTTGGGCGTGGCGCTGGGGACAATCCTGCTGCCGACCCTGGCCAAGACTTACGCCAGCAAGGATCGCCACGAATACTCGCGCATCCTCGATTGGGGCCTGCGTCTATGTTTCGTGCTGGTATTGCCTTGCGCCCTGGCGCTGGGGATTCTGGCCGAACCGCTGACGGTTTCCTTGTTCCAGTATGGTCAGTTCGATGCCCATGATGCGGCCATGACTCAGCGTGCTTTGATCGCCTATTCCGTCGGGTTGCTCGGGATTATCGTGATTAAAGTGCTGGCCCCGGGCTTTTATGCGCAACAAAACATCCGAACACCGGTGAAGATCGCAATTTTCACGCTGATCGTCACTCAGTTGTTTAACCTGTTGCTGATTGGTCCTCTGGCTCACGCGGGCCTGGCGCTCGCCATCAGCGCCGGCGCCTGCCTCAATGCGGGGCTGCTCTTCTATCAGCTGCGTAAACAGCAGATGTACCAGCCGCAACCGGGCTGGGCAAAGTTCGGCTTCAAGCTGGTGATTGCGGTGGCGGTGATGTCTGGCGTGTTGCTGGCAGGGATGCATTTCATGCCGGCCTGGGGTGAGGGGCAGATGCTTGAGCGTTTCCTGCGTCTGGGTGCTTTGGTAGTTGCCGGTGTGGTGGCCTATTTCGGCATGTTAGTGTTGATGGGCTTCCGTTTGCGCGACTTCAATCGCAAGACGCTTGGCTGAGGTTCCGGCCTCGATAAACACGGGCGAGCCGGCGGTTTTGTCGGCTCGATCACTTTGGGTTACGGTGTTGCCTGTCGTCGGCCGCCGGGTGTGGTTATAATCGACCACTTTATGAGCAAGAAGCGCGTTATGCAGCTGGTTCGAGGCCTCCACAATCTGCGCCCCCAGCATCGGGGCTGTGTCGCCACTATTGGCAACTTTGACGGTGTACACCGTGGCCACCAGGCTATCCTGGCGCGGCTGCGTGAGCGTGCGCTCGAGTTGGGCGTGCCCAGTTGCGTGGTGATTTTCGAGCCGCAACCGCGCGAGTTCTTCGCTCCGGAGACCGCACCGGCCCGTCTGGCCCGTCTGCGGGACAAGCTGCAATTGTTGGCCGCCGAAGGCGTCGACCGCGTTCTGTGCCTGGCTTTCAACCAACGCCTGAGCAAACTCAGCGCCAGCGAGTTCGTCGATACCATTCTGGTCGATGGCCTGGGTGTCCAGCACCTGGAGGTCGGTGATGACTTCCGTTTCGGTTGTGACCGCGCGGGAGATTTCGATTTCCTGCAACAGGCCGGAATCCTCCAGGGGTTTACCGTCGAAGCGGCGCAAACCGTCGAGCTGGATGGCATCCGGGTCAGCAGCACGCAGGTCCGCAATGCCCTGGCCGCCGCGGATTTCGCCCTGGCCGAACGCCTCCTCGGGCGGCCGTACCGGATCGCCGGTCGCGTATTGCATGGCCAGAAGCTTGCTCGGCAGTTGGGTACGCCCACGGCCAACATACAACTCAAGCGCCGTCGCGTACCGTTCACCGGGGTTTACCTGGTGGACGTCGAGATCGATGGCAAGACCTGGCCCGGCGTCGCCAATATCGGCGTGCGGCCCACGGTTCAAGGTGATGGCAAAGCCCACCTGGAAGTGCATCTTTTAGATTTTGCCGGCGATCTGTATGACCGGCGTTTAACGGTGGTTTTCCACCACAAGCTGCGTGAAGAGCAGCGTTTCGCCTCTCTGGAGGCACTGAAAACGGCGATCAGCGCGGATGTCGCCGCCGCCCGTGCACTAGCCGCACCTAGCGCCCATCGCTAATGAAGAGCCTTAAATGACCGACTATAAAGCCACGCTAAACCTTCCGGACACCGCCTTCCCAATGAAGGCCGGCCTGCCACAGCGCGAACCGCAGATCCTGCAGCGCTGGGACAGTATTGGCCTGTACGGAAAGTTGCGCGAGATTGGCAAGGATCGTCCGAAGTTCGTATTGCACGACGGCCCTCCGTACGCCAACGGCACGATTCACATCGGTCATGCGCTGAACAAGATTCTCAAGGACATGATCATCCGCTCGAAGACCCTGTCGGGCTTCGACGCGCCTTATGTCCCGGGCTGGGACTGCCACGGCCTGCCGATCGAGCATAAGGTCGAGGTGACCCACGGCAAGAACCTGGGCGCGGACAAGACCCGCGAACTGTGCCGAGCCTATGCCACCGAGCAGATCGAAGGGCAGAAATCCGAGTTCATCCGTCTGGGCGTGCTGGGCGACTTCGCCAACCCGTACAAGACCATGGACTTCAAGAACGAGGCCGGGGAAATCCGTGCCCTGGCTGAAATCGTCAAGGGCGGTTTCGTGTTCAAGGGCTTGAAGCCCGTGAACTGGTGCTTCGACTGCGGTTCGGCCCTGGCTGAAGCGGAAGTCGAGTACGAGAACAAAAAGTCCTCGACCATCGACGTGGCCTTCCCGATTGCTGACGAAGCCAAGCTGGCTGCCGCCTTCGGTCTGCCTGCCCTGGGCAAGCCAGCCTCGATCGTGATCTGGACCACCACCCCGTGGACCATCCCGGCCAACCAGGCGTTGAACGTCCACCCGGAATTCAACTATGCCCTGGTCGACGTCGGCGACAAGCTGCTGGTGCTGGCTGAAGAGTTGGTCGAGTCGTGCCTGGCGCGCTACTCGCTGGAAGGTTCGGTGATCGCTACCGTCGCTGGTTCGGCGCTGGAACTGATCAACTTCCGTCACCCGTTCTACGACCGCCTGTCGCCGGTGTACCTGGCCGACTACGTCGAGCTGGGCGCCGGTACTGGCGTGGTTCACTCCGCTCCGGCCTATGGCGTGGACGACTTCGTGACCTGCAAGAAGTACGGCATGGTCAACGACGACATTCTCAACCCGGTACAAAGCAACGGCGTGTACGTGCCTTCGCTGGAGTTCTTCGGCGGCCAGTTCATCTGGAAGGCCAACCCGGCCATCGTCGACAAATTGACCGAAGTCGGTGCGCTGCTGCACACCACCGTCATCGAACACAGCTACATGCACTGCTGGCGCCACAAGACCCCGCTGATCTACCGCGCCACCGCGCAGTGGTTCATCGGCATGGACAAGCAGCCGACCACCGGCGACACCCTGCGTCAGCGCTCGCTCAAAGCCATCGAAGACACCAGGTTCGTCCCGGCCTGGGGCCAGGCGCGCCTGCACTCGATGATCGCCAACCGTCCGGACTGGTGCATATCGCGTCAGCGTAACTGGGGCGTGCCGATCCCGTTCTTCCTGAACAAGGAAAGCGGCGAACTGCACCCACGCACCGTCGAGCTGATGGAAGAAGTTGCCAAGCGCGTCGAAGTCGAAGGCATCGAAGCCTGGTTCAAGCTGGACGCCGCCGAGCTGCTGGGCGCCGAAGCGCCGCAGTACGACAAGATCAGCGATACCCTGGACGTCTGGTTCGATTCGGGCACCACGCACTGGCACGTCCTGCGCGGTTCGCACCCGATGGGCCATGAAACCGGCCCGCGCGCCGACCTGTACCTGGAAGGATCGGACCAACACCGTGGCTGGTTCCACTCGTCGCTGCTGACCGGTTGCGCCATCGACAACCACGCGCCGTACCGCGAACTGCTGACCCACGGTTTCACTGTCGACGAGTCCGGCCGCAAGATGTCCAAGTCCCTGGGCAACGTGATCGCGCCGCAGAAAGTCAACGACACCCTGGGCGCCGACATCATGCGTCTGTGGGTAGCCTCGACCGATTACTCGGGTGAAATGGCGGTTTCCGAGCAGATCCTGCAGCGCAGTGCGGACGCCTACCGGCGTATCCGTAACACCGCGCGCTTCCTGCTGTCGAACCTGACCGGCTTCAACCCGGCCACCGACCTGCTGCCGGCCGAAGAAATGCTGGCGCTGGACCGTTGGGCCGTGGATCGCACCCTGCTGCTGCAACGCGAGCTGCAAGAGCACTACAGTGAATACCGCTTCTGGAACGTGTACTCGAAGATCCACAACTTCTGCGTGCAGGAGCTGGGTGGCTTCTATCTCGACATCATCAAGGATCGCCAGTACACCACTGGCGCCGACAGCAAGGCCCGCCGTTCGTGCCAGACCGCGCTGTTCCACATCTCCGAAGCGCTGGTGCGCTGGATCGCGCCGATCCTGGCGTTCACCGCCGACGAACTGTGGCAGTACCTGCCGGGCGAGCGTAACGAGTCCGTCATGCTCAACACCTGGTACGAAGGCCTGAGCGAACTGCCGGAAGGCTTCGAGCTGGGTCGCGCCTATTGGGATCGCATCATGGAAGTGAAGGTCGCGGTCAACAAAGAGATGGAAATCCAGCGTGCAGCCAAGGCTGTCGGTGGCAACCTGCAAGCCGAAGTGACGCTGTTCGCCGAAGACGCGCTGACTGCCGACCTGGTCAAGCTGAGCAACGAACTGCGTTTCGTGCTGATCACCTCAACTGCCAGCGTTGCACCGTTTGTGAAGGCACCAGAGGACGCGGTCGTTACTGAAGTCAGCGGCCTGAAGCTGAAGATCGTCAAGTCAGCCCACGCCAAATGCGCCCGTTGCTGGCACTGCCGCGAAGACGTCGGCGTGAATCCGGAGCATCCGGAAATCTGCGGTCGTTGCGTGGATAACATCAGCGGCGCTGGCGAGGTCCGTCACTATGCCTAATGCCGTTGGCCGTTTCGGACGGCTGAGCTGGCTCTGGTTGAGTTTGCTGGTACTGGTCATCGACCAGGCCAGCAAGTTCTACTTCGAAGGCAAGCTCCAGATGTACCAGCAGATCGTGATCATCCCCGATTACTTCAGCTGGACCCTGGCCTACAACACTGGCGCGGCGTTCAGCTTCCTGGCTGACAGCTCCGGCTGGCAGCGCTGGCTGTTCGCCTTGATCGCAGTCGTGGTCAGTGCGGTGCTGGTGGTGTGGCTCAAGCGTCTGGGGCGCAACGAGACCTGGCTGGCGGTTGCGTTGGCACTGGTGCTCGGCGGCGCGCTGGGCAATCTGTATGACCGCATTGCCCTGGGCCATGTGATCGATTTCATTCTGGTGCATTGGCAGAACCGCTGGTATTTCCCGGCGTTCAACTTTGCCGACAGTGCAATCACGGTAGGTGCTGTCATGTTGGCACTGGATATGTTCAAAAGTAAAAAGACCGGAGAAACCGTTCATGACTGAACAGGTATTGGCAGAGCAACGCATCGGCCAGAACACGGAAGTCACCTTGCATTTCGCATTGCGCCTGGAGAATGGCGACACGGTGGACAGCACCTTCGACAAGGCCCCTGCGACCTTCAAGGTCGGTGACGGCAACCTGTTGCCAGGTTTCGAAGCAGCTCTGTTCGGTTTCAAGGCCGGTGACAAGCGTACACTGAGCATCGAGCCGGAAAACGCGTTCGGCCAGCCGAACCCGCAAAACGTGCAGATCATTCCGCGCTCGCAGTTTGCAGACATGGAGCTGTCGCCGGGTTTGCTGGTGATCTTCAACGATGCGGCCAATACTGAACTGCCGGGCGTGGTGAAAGAGTTCGACGACGCGCAAGTGACCATCGACTTCAACCACCCGCTGGCGGGCAAGACGCTGACCTTTGACGTGGAAATCATTTCCGTCAAAGCGTTGTAATCGCTTTTCTGTAGGAGCCGGCTTGCCGGCGATGAGGCCTCGGAGCCTTGTGGTGAACCCAGTGGCCCCATCGCTGGCAAGCCAGCTCCTACAGTAAGTTGCAATGATCCAATTTCCTGCGCGCAAGACACGAGGCACAGCATGCAAATCAAACTCGCCAACCCCCGTGGCTTCTGCGCCGGTGTGGACCGGGCGATCGAAATCGTCAACCGCGCCCTGGAAGTCTTCGGGCCGCCGATCTATGTTCGCCACGAAGTGGTCCACAACAAATTTGTCGTCGAAGACCTGCGCTCCCGTGGTGCGATCTTCGTCGAAGAGCTGGATCAGGTGCCGGACGACGTCATTGTGATCTTCAGTGCGCACGGCGTTTCCCAGGCCGTGCGCAGCGAAGCGGCTGGCCGCGGGCTGAAAGTGTTCGATGCCACGTGCCCGCTGGTGACCAAAGTCCACATCGAAGTGGCGCGTTATAGCCGTGACGGCCGAGAGTGCATCCTCATCGGCCACGCCGGTCACCCGGAAGTCGAAGGCACCATGGGCCAGTACGATGCCAGCAACGGTGGCGCGATCTACCTGGTCGAAGACGAGAAAGATGTCGCGGCGTTGCAGGTGAACAACCCAGAAAAGCTCGCCTTCGTGACCCAGACCACCTTGTCGATGGACGATACCAGTCGCGTTATCGACGCTCTGCGTTCGCGCTTCCCGGCCATCGGCGGACCGCGCAAGGACGACATTTGCTACGCCACGCAAAACCGTCAGGACGCGGTCAAGCAACTGGCCGACGAGTGCGATGTGGTGCTGGTGGTCGGCAGCCCGAACAGTTCCAACTCCAATCGCTTGCGCGAACTGGCAGAGCGCATGTCCACTCCGGCCTACCTGATCGACGGTGCCGAAGACCTGCAAAAGAGCTGGTTCGACGGCGTCGAGCGTATCGGCATCACCGCTGGCGCATCCGCCCCGGAAGTCCTGGTGCGCGGCGTGATCCAGCAGTTGCAGGCCTGGGGTGCCACTGGTGCCGATGAACTGGCCGGTCGCGAGGAGAACATCACGTTCTCGATGCCTAAAGAACTGCGCGTTCGCTCGTTGCTCTGAATCTAGTCCTTTTTTCGCATAACGCCTCCTCAGCCTTGTCGTTGCGCAGGCTGACGCGACCGGTCCGTGCCAACACCACTTGGTGTTGGCTTACCGGCTCGCGAACGGCGCAAATGTGTAACGTTCCTCCAATCAGTGCTTCGCCCTGACCTCTGAATCGGATTGAGCTTTCGACCGAACCGTTCCCCGCAATCGACACGCGTGCGCTGCTCTGGCGTTCGGCCAACAATGGATTGTCGCTGTCCATCTCCCCCTTGCCGCTGATATCCAGGATCATCCGCCAGCCTTGGCTCCAGTCGCCATTGATGCCGTGAATCACCACGGCCTGGTTGCGGACGATGGCTTCGCTCCGAGCGGTGCGAATACCACTGAAAAGAGCCTGCGCCGCTTGCTGTCTTTGGTTCGACTCGACCAGCGTTGCGAACGCCGGAGTAACCAGAAGCAGAACAATTCCTGTAATTGCCAGTCCCATGAACAGTTCGATCAGGCTGAAGCCGTGTTGCCGCATGATATTTCCCTCCGTGGCGTGCTGTGGCTCGCGCAATCCGTGCGCGAGAAATGGCGACGCACAGCATCGTTCGAACGTTGTGCTGCGCAACAGCAGGTATAGCCGAAGGAAACAGAAGGGCCCGATGGAGCATCGTACAAAAGGTTTCACGCTGATCGAGTTGCTGATCGCGCTCGCGATTCTTCTGATCCTGCTGACTATGGCCGTCCCGGCGTTTACCCGCTCGACTCAAACAACCAGGGCTGATACCGAAATCGCGGACCTGCGGCGAGCGTTGAATGTTGCCCGGCTCGAGGCCATCGATCGGGGCAATACCACGCGGGTGCGGCCGACAGCCGGCGGGGATGCCTGGAGTGGGGAGCTGGCGATTTACGACGGTACTGGCGCTTTGGCCAATGTATTGCGGTTTGTTCCGGCGATGAGCAACGGCGCAACTCTGGCGCTAACCTCTGGCGTCACTGCCATCGATTTCAACAGTCTGGGCGGATTGTCATCGCCGTCCTCGGAGGTGGTGATCAGCTATGGGCGGGGAGCACAAAGCAGGACGCTGACAGTGTGTTTGAACGGACGAATTCTATTGGGTGGACGTTGCGGATGAAGGCAGGGATGCAAAGCTCGCAGGAGGGCATGACGCTGGTCGAAGTCCTGGTGGCGTTAGTCATTCTGGGAGTGGGGTTGCTGGGCGCAGCGGCGTTTCAGCTCAATGCGCTGAAGTACACGGACAGCGCGCGCATGACCAGTCAGGCCAGTTTTATCGCCTACGACATGCTGGACCGCATTCGTGCCAATGCCGTTGCGGACTACACCATTGCGCCTCCGGCTTCGGGCAATCCGGACGT
Source organism: Pseudomonas laurylsulfatiphila (assembly GCF_002934665.1). Classification (GTDB taxonomy): domain Bacteria; phylum Pseudomonadota; class Gammaproteobacteria; order Pseudomonadales; family Pseudomonadaceae; genus Aquipseudomonas; species Aquipseudomonas laurylsulfatiphila. The sequence goes on from NZ_NIRS01000009.1 coordinate 245,224, forward strand.
TGCCCGGGATCAGGACCTCTTTGACTTCAACGCCAACATTGTCAGCTCACTCGGCGCCACCGCGACCGGCAGTGTCACCGTCAACCAGCAGGTGTACACCATCACGATCAACTGGGACGACTCACGGGCCGCGAATACCGCCGACTCGCGGCGCAGCTTCGTCCTGACCAGCCGCACAGCCGTCGATCCGGGGGCGACCCCATGACTCGTTGCAGCAAAGGCTTCGGCCTGGTCGAGTTGCTGATCGCCCTGGCATTGAGCCTGATCGTGGTGCTCGGCGTGGTGCAGGTTTTCATCGCGGCCAAGAACACCTATCTCAGCCAGAATGCGGCAGCGAACATGCAGGAGGATGCACGTTTCGTACTGAGCAAAATGATTAAGGAAATCCGCATGGTCGGGATGTTCGGTTGTCTGGAAACGATCATTGACTCAAGTCGACAACGTGATTTCCATGCCAGTCAGCAAACGCCGATCCTTTGGGACAACGGCGGCCGCCAGTTGACGCTGGTGATGTCGGATGTCGGCAGCAATGGCGACAAGCCGGACTGGACCGTGCTTTCTGATTGTAGAGCCCATTCGACGGCCTACAGTGAAGGTCGGACGCCAGCGGCAGGGCAGCAGGCATTTCCCATCCGGCGGCTGACTTACAGGTTCAGCAACAACCAGTTGCTCATGAAGGGCGGGGCCGCAGCACCCCAGGTACTGGTGGACAACGTCGGCGCTTTCGACGTGAGCTTCGGCTTGGCCAGTACGGCCACTGATCTGGCTGCATCCCGCTACAGCAGCAACCCGCCGGACCCCGCACTGATTCGTAGTGTTCGCCTGAGCCTGACCCTTATCGATCCGAGCCGCCGGGTGAGTGATCAAACCTTCAACGTGGTTGCCGCACTGCGCAACCGCTTGCCATGAGGGAATGCCATTGAATCGTTCTCCCATGACGTATTACACCCAGCGCGGCATGGCGCTGTTGGTCAGTCTGGTGTTCTTGCTCTTGCTGACGCTGATCGGTCTCTCCTCGATGCAGAACGCGACCCTGCAGGAAAAAATGGCCGGTAGCGTCGCCATGCGCAACCAGTCATTTCAGACTGCCGAAGCCGCATTACGGGTGGGCGAGAGTGGAGTGCAACGGGACAGTTATGCGTCACCTGTTTGCAGCGGCATCGTTCAATGTGCACCACCGTCCGAGTCCTCGACTATTACTGCAGCCGGTTTCAACGCCACTTCCGGAGTGACCTGGATTGCATCGGGCAAGGGCTTTTATGGCGTGCAAAACATCGGTGTCAGCAAGAATGCGGTGAATGTGCCAATCAATACCCAGGCGACCTTGTATCGGGTAACGGCAGTCGGCATCGCGGGGCATTCGCGCAGTGTGGTGGAGAGTATCTATGCGAAGTACTGAGCGACCTGCCAGGTTATGGTCACACCTGCTCGGCGTCGTTGTCGCGCTTGACCTGTCGATGTCGGCGCATGCAGCCACGCCAGCGGATTCGCCAGCGCTGAACCGGCCAACCTGTCTGGCGAATGGCAACTGGTACGGTTTCTATCATGGCAATCAGGGCTTGAAAGCCGTCTGCCTGAAGCTGCCCGAAGCGATCAGCGTTAAGATGCTCGACAGCAACGCCGATGGCGTGGTCGACAACCTCGACACGCTGTCCGATGGTGTGATCTTTGTCGGAGAGCATTCGACCCAGGATACCGGCAACAATGGCGGGATCGTAAACGATTCCACTGGCGACGATGCGCCGGGGATGGAAAAATCCGGCGGCAGCCGTCGCATCATGTGGCGACAAATACAGTAAGTGAGAGTTGAGGCATGCGTAGTTCCAACCGCGGTTTTACCCTGATCGAAATCATGATCGTGATTGCGATCATCGGGATTGTCATGACCATTGCCGCCCCGAGTTTCACCGAGTACCTGAACAAGGGCCGTCGCGCGGAAGTGGCTGGTCTGCTTTCGGAGCAGGCGCAGCTCCTGGAGCGTTTCTACTCGCAGAAAAATGTCTACACCGATGCGACAGGCCTCAGCGCCGGCAATGACTACTACAGCATCACTCCAGCCCTGACCGACCAGACCTTTCTGCTGACGGCGGTACGCAAGGCTGACTCAAGCATGGCCACTGACAAATGCGGTGATCTGACCATCACCAACACCGGTGTGCTCGGTATGGTCAATGCGAAGTCCGGCCTGACCAGCAAAGACTGCTGGGGGCGCTGAGTTTCCTTTTCGGGTGCCTTTTGCACCCTCTGTCTATTTAACGATTGGATCAGAACATGACCAGGCAACAGCAAGTGGTGATTGTCGGCGGTGGGGTGATTGGCTTGCTGACGGCCTTCAATCTCGCCTCCGAAGTGCAAAGCGTTGTGCTGCTGGATCGCTCGAACGTCGGTCAGGAATCGTCCTGGGCCGGTGGCGGCATCGTTTCGCCACTTTACCCGTGGCGCTACAGCCCGGCGGTCACTGCGTTGGCTCACTGGTCCCAGGACTTTTATCCACAACTGGGCGAGCGCTTGTTCGCCGCCACCGGTGTTGATCCTGAAGTGCATACCACCGGTCTGTATTGGCTGGATCTGGATGACGAGGCTGAAGCACTGGCCTGGGCTGCCCGGGAACATCGTCCGTTGAGTGCCGTTGATATCTCGGCGGCACACGACGCGGTGCCAGTGCTGGGCAGCGGTTTTTCCCGGGCGATCTATATGGCCGACGTCGCCAATGTGCGTAACCCGCGTCTGGTGAAGTCGCTCAAGGCTGCGTTGCTGGCGCTGCCGAACGTGACAATCCATGAGCAGTGCGAAGTCAGCGGGTTTGTTCGTGACGGCAGCAAAGTGGTTGGCGTGCAGACCGCCACCGGTGTTGTTCTCGGCGATCAAGTCGTTCTGACGGCGGGAGCCTGGAGCGGTGAATTGCTCAAGTGTCTTGATCTGACGCTGCCGGTCGAGCCGGTGAAAGGGCAGATGATTCTCTACAAGTGCGCGGCGGATTTCCTGCCAAGCATGGTCCTGGCCAAGGGCCGTTATGCGATTCCCCGGCGCGACGGACACATACTGATCGGCAGTACGCTGGAGCATGAAGGTTTTGACAAGACGCCGACCGGGGCGGCACTGGAAAGCCTGAAGGCGTCGGCGGTGGAATTGATCCCGGCACTGGCCGATGCCGAAGTGGTGGGGCACTGGGCTGGATTGCGCCCGGGATCACCCGAGGGCATTCCCTATATCGGCCCGGTGCCGGGGTTTGAGGGGCTCTGGCTCAACTGTGGGCATTACCGTAACGGACTGGTGTTGGCGCCGGCGTCATGTCAGTTGTTTGCCGATGTGATGCTGGGTCGTACGCCGATTATCGATCCGACGCCTTATGCGCCTGCTGGAAGACTTTGAACAAAACACAAAAGATCGCAGCCTGCGGCAGCTCCTACAGGAGGTACGCTCCCAGGTAGCCGCTGCCGCAGGCTGCGATCTTTTTAAAGCCTCAATCCAGCCCTAACTTCTTGAGCCTGTAACGCATCGACCTGAATGACAGATTCAACCGCTGCGCCGCCGCCGTGCGGTTCCAGCGGGTTTCCTCCAGGGCCTGGAGCAGCAGTTGGCGTTCGACGTTTTCCAGATAGGTGTCCAGATTGTCTATCCGGGTCAGGTCCGGCATTCCACCTTCAGCTGCGCAATTGCCTTCAGCCAGGCGCAGGTCACCGGCTTCGATCTGATTGTCCTCGCACAAGGTGTGAGCCCGTTCGAGCATATTTTCCAGCTCCCGCACATTGCCCGGGAAGCGATAGCTTTTCAGCGCATCGAGGGCTTGGGAGTGGAGTCTGGCTGCCTGTTGAGCCGTATCGGCGGCCAGGCGCTTGAGTATGTGGCTGGCCAGCATCTCGATGTCATCACGACGTTCGCGCAGGGGCGGCACCCGGAGTTCGATCACATTCAAACGGTAGTAAAGATCATGCCGAAATCGCCCAGCGGCGACTTCGGCGCCAAGGTCTTTGTGTGTGGCACAGAGAATGCGCACATCCACCGCCACTTCCTGTTGCCCACCGACGCTGCGTATGGCTTTCTCCTGAATGGCGCGTAGCAGTTTGACCTGCATTGCCAGCGGCAGGTCGGCCACTTCGTCGAGGAGCAGGGTGCCGCCGTGAGCGGTCTGGAACAGACCGGGTTTGTCTTCGATAGCGCCGCTGAAGCTGCCTTTGCGATGGCCGAAAAACTCGCTCTCCAACAGTTCCGAGGGAATTGCCGCACAGTTGATCGCAATGAACGGCTGCTTGGCGCGGGGGCTTTGATCATGGATCAGGCGCGCGACCAATTCCTTGCCACTGCCGGATTCTCCGCTGATGTATACCGTCGCATGACTGTTGGCCAGTTTGGTGATGTGTTTACGCAGGTTGCGCATGGGTAATGAGTCGCCCAGCAAGCGGCGATCGATGTCGACCCCGCGGGCAGGAAGCAGCAGGGCGCTGGTGACCAGTTCACGCAGGCGCGTAAGGTCCACCGGTTTGGTGAGGAAGTCGAATGCTCCGGCCTTGAGCACATTGATAGCGGTTTCGAGACTGGCATAGGCGGTGATCATCGCCACCTGGACGTGAGGGTGACGTTGCTGGATGTGCTGTACCAATTCCAGGCCGGTGCCATCCGGCAATTGCATGTCGGTCAGGCAGAGATCGAATGTTTCGCTTTTCAGCAGCGATTGCGCTTCGCCGACATTACGGGCGTTGAACGTCTCCAGTTTCATCCTTCCCAGGGTGATTTCCAGGAGTTCGCGTATGTCTGGTTCGTCATCGACGATCAAGACTTTTTGTCGTGGTCTCGTGTTCAAACTAGGTTCCGTCCGTGAGCAAAGGTCATGCAAAAGCAGCCGCTTTCCTGGCGTGCCTTGAAGTCTAGGCGGGACGGAATGCTTTCGCCCGGCTGGCCGGACAGATAAAGCCCCGGGCCCTTGATATACGGGGCGGGGTCTTCGTGATGGAGTATTTCCAGTGATTTCAGGTCAAGCCACGGCGGCGACATCGGCGCGCGGCGATGCAGGTGCAGGACGTTTTCGATTACCCGGTTCATTCGCAGAGAGTGGTCTTGAATAGTCTGCGTCAGACGTCACTCGATGCCTTTCAGTTCCTTGGGGGGCAGCGATAGTCCTCGATCGGCCGCCAATTCGGGAGCGTGTCAGCGGCCGCTGGAGTCCTTGTCCTGCTCGAGATGAGCCTGACTGCAATACCACCGTTGGTCGAGACTCAGCGCGTGGTCACGGGGCAGGTGAACGCCGCAATGGGCGCAGCGGACCATGGGCGCCGCTTCCCGTTCGGCAGGGGACCTGGGGGTGGAAGCCTGACCTTTGAATTTGCGCCAGAACCATACGGCAGCGGCAATCAGGGCAATCCAGAACAATAAACGAAGCATGGTGAGCTGCTTTTTGACTAGTGATTAGCTAGTTTAGCCAAGGACATGGCCAGCGCACAGCCTAATAGCTTATGTAGGAGCGAGCTTGCTCGCGATGGTCTAAGGACGACGCGTTTATTCAGACAAAGCGCGTTAACGTTGACGTCCATCGCGAGCAAGCTCGCTCCTACAAGTCTCCCTTTTTGCACAGCCCGAGGTGTCAGTCGAACACGCCGAAGGTCATGTAGCTGAACCACGAGCGGTCGCTGTTGTTGCCTTCCGCTTCGTGATTTTCTTCTTCGATCGCTTCGCCATTGCCATCTTTAGGCTTGAGTTCGGACGGAATCGCATCCTTGGCGTCCTGGAACTGCTTCTGTACGTCCTGGTTGGCTCGGGTTTCGCCCGGTGGCAGCGGCGGACGGGATTCGATCAGGCCCAGGGTCGCCTTGCTCAGCCACGAACGGTTGTCGGCTTCGGCCACGGTCGGCACGAACTGGCCGTCTACCAGCGTCGGGTGGTTCGGGTAGTTGAGCTTCAGGGTTTCCAGGCTGGTGGCAGCCAGTTCGTCCAGGTGCAGGCGCTGATAGGCCTCGGTCATCACCGCCAGGCCGTCGCCGACCGAAGGGGTTTCCTGGAAGTTTTCCACCACGTAACGACCGCGGTTTGCCGCTGCGACATAGGCCTGACGGGTCAGGTAGTAGTCGGCCACGTGAATTTCGTAGGCCGCCAGCAGGTTGCGCAGGTAAATCATGCGCTGCTTGGCATCCGGCGCGTAACGGCTGTTCGGGAAGCGGCTGGTCAGTTGGGCGAACTCGTTATAGGAGTCGCGGGCGGCGCCCGGGTCACGCTTGGTCATGTCCAGCGGCAGGAAACGCGCCAGCAGGCCAACGTCCTGGTCGAAAGAAGTCAGGCCCTTGAGGTAGTAGGCATAATCGACGTTCGGATGCTGTGGGTGCAGACGAATGAAGCGCTCAGCCGCGGACTTGGCCGCTTCTGGCTCGGTGTTCTTGTAGTTGGCGTAGATGAGTTCGAGTTGCGCCTGGTCGGCATAGCGACCGAACGGATAACGCGACTCCAGAGCCTTCAGCTTGGCGATGGCCGAGGTGTAGCTACTGTTGTCCAGGTCATTTTGAGCCTGTTGGTACAGCTCGACTTCACTGAGGTTTTCGTCTACGACTTCCTTCGATGAGCAAGCAGCGGTCAATGCGAGGATGGCGATCAGCAGCAGGTGTTTCACTTGCATGGCGGCTTGCGTCCCTATGACGGCCGCTGTCTTGGGCGTGGCCGTCCTGTTATGATGAGCGCCCCGTTGAAAAGCCTCGGGGCAAAAGACGCCGTATTTAACCACAAGCGCGCAGCCGAAACCAAAGGCTGTGCCGACGCCTAGTCTGAGCATGTCCGATAAAATTGAACTTCGCGCAGAGGTGCCGTCCGAATTGGGTGGCCAACGCCTCGATCAAGTCGCCGCACAATTATTCGCTGAGCACTCGCGCTCGCGCCTTTCCGCCTGGATCAAAGACGGCCGCCTGACTGTGGATGGGGCGGTTATCCGCCCGCGAGACATCGTCCATGGCGGCGCCATCCTTGAATTGACTGCCGAGCAGGAAGCTCAGGGCGAATGGGTCGCTCAAGACATAGCCCTGGACATCGTCTACGAAGACGACGACATCCTGGTGATCAACAAGCCTGCGGGCCTGGTGGTGCACCCGGCTGCCGGTCATGCCGACGGCACCTTGCTCAACGCCTTGCTGCACCACGTGCCGGACATCATCAATGTGCCCCGCGCCGGTATCGTGCATCGCCTGGACAAGGACACCACCGGTCTGATGGTGGTGGCCAAGACCATTCAGGCGCAGACGCAGTTGGTGACGCAGTTGCAGAGCCGCAGCGTCAGCCGGATCTACGAGTGCATCGTGATCGGTGTGGTGACAGCCGGTGGCAAGATCAACGCGCCGATCGGTCGTCACGGCCAGCAACGCCAGCGCATGGCCGTGATGGAAGGTGGCAAGCAAGCCGTCAGCCATTACCGCGTGCTCGAGCGCTTCCGCTCCCACACTCACGTGCGGGTGAAGCTGGAAACCGGTCGTACGCACCAGATTCGCGTGCACATGGCGCACATCAACTACCCGTTGGTCGGAGATCCCGCCTATGGCGGTCGTTTCCGTATTCCGCCGGCCGCCAACCCGACCATGGTCGAGTCGCTGAAGAACTTCCCGCGTCAGGCGCTGCATGCGCGTTTCCTGGAACTGGATCATCCGACCACCGGTAAGCGCATGAGCTGGGAATCACCGTTGCCGGAAGACTTCGTCTGGCTGCTGACGCTGCTCAAGCAAGACCGCGAGGCGTTCATCGGATGAGTGACTGGCTGATTCCTGACTGGCCTGCGCCGGCCGGGGTCAAAGCCTGTGTGACCACCCGTGCGGGCGGCGTCAGTGTGGCGCCGTTCGACAGCCTCAACCTCGGCGATCACGTCGACGACAACCCTGAAGCGGTTGCCGAGAATCGCCGTCGTCTCACCGAACATTTCTCCATTCAACCGGCCTGGCTGCAGCAGGTCCACGGCATTGTCGTGGCTCATGCCGATCCGGGCCGGGTGGACACGGCTGATGCCAGCTGGACATCAACGCCGGGTGTCGCCTGCGCAGCGATGACTGCGGACTGCCTGCCCGCGCTGTTTTGCGACCGCGCTGGCACCCGCGTCGCGGCAGCCCATGCCGGTTGGCGCGGGTTGGCGGCGGGTGTGCTGGAAGCCACGCTCGACAGCCTGGCGGTACCGCCTGCCGAGGTCTTGGTCTGGCTCGGTCCGGCCATCGGCCCGCAGGCCTTTGAGGTCGGCCCGGAAGTGCGCGAAACCTTCGTTCAGCAGTTGCCGCAAGCGGCAGAGGCCTTTGTACCGAGCCAAAACCCCGGCAAGTTCATGGCCGACATCTATATGCTGGCACGTCTGCGTCTCGCGGCTCGCGGTGTCACGGCTGTCTATGGGGGCGGTTTCTGCACCGTGACCGACTCACGCTTCTTTTCTTACCGCCGTGCGCCTCGCACTGGTCGGTTTGCCTCCCTAGTTTGGCTCGAACGCTAGACTTGTCTGATCTGCATCAACGTCACGACGCTTGAAACTCCCAGAATCGACCGCATCTATTGTGGTATCTGGCAGGTTTCTTCATTCAGGATGTTTTATAGGTCCGGCCTGCTCAAAAGGAAGGTGACCCATGCGTATAGACCGTTTAACCAGCAAATTGCAGTTAGCGTTGTCCGATGCCCAATCCCTGGCTGTCGGCCACGATCATCCGGCCATTGAACCGGCGCACTTGATGCAAGCCTTGCTCGAGCAGCAGGGCGGCTCGATCAAGCCGCTGTTGATGCAGGTGGGCTTCGACGTCAACAGCCTGCGTAAAGAGCTGACCAAAGAGCTCGACCAGCTACCGAAAATCCAGAACCCGACCGGCGATGTGAATATGTCGCAGGATCTGGCGCGCCTGCTCAACCAGGCCGATCGTCTGGCGCAGCAGAAGGGCGACCAGTTCATCTCCAGCGAGCTGGTGCTGCTCGCCGCCATGGACGAGAACAGCAAGCTCGGCAAGCTGTTGCTCGGCCAGGGTGTGAGCAAGAAAGCCCTGGAAAACGCGATCAACAACCTGCGTGGTGGCGAGGCCGTCAACGACCCGAACCACGAGGAAGCACGCCAGGCCCTGGACAAGTACACCGTCGACCTGACCAAGCGCGCAGAAGATGGCAAGCTCGATCCGGTGATCGGCCGTGACGATGAAATTCGCCGGACCATTCAGGTTCTGCAACGTCGTACCAAGAACAACCCAGTGCTGATCGGTGAGCCTGGCGTGGGTAAAACCGCCATCGCCGAAGGCCTGGCCCAGCGCATCATCAACGGTGAAGTGCCGGATGGCCTCAAGGGCAAACGTCTGTTGTCCCTGGACATGGGGGCGCTGATTGCCGGTGCCAAGTATCGTGGTGAGTTCGAAGAACGCCTGAAATCCCTGCTCAATGAACTGTCGAAGCAGGAAGGGCAGATCATCCTGTTCATCGACGAACTGCACACCATGGTCGGCGCCGGTAAAGGCGAAGGCTCGATGGATGCGGGCAACATGCTCAAGCCGGCCCTGGCCCGCGGTGAGCTGCACTGCGTGGGCGCCACCACGCTGAACGAATACCGCCAATACATAGAGAAGGACGCCGCTCTCGAGCGACGTTTCCAGAAAGTGCTGGTGGACGAGCCAAGTGAAGAAGACACCATCGCCATCCTGCGTGGCCTCAAAGAGCGTTATGAGGTTCACCACAAGGTGGCCATCACTGACGGCGCGATCATTGCGGCGGCCAAGCTCAGCCATCGCTACATCACTGACCGGCAGTTGCCGGACAAGGCCATCGACCTGATCGACGAAGCCGCCAGCCGCATCCGCATGGAGATCGACTCCAAGCCTGAAGTGCTGGACCGTCTGGAGCGTCGCCTGATTCAGCTGAAGGTGGAATCCCAGGCGCTGAAGAAAGAAAGCGACGACGCGGCGAAGAAGCGTCTGGAAAAATTGCAGGAGGAAATCGCTCGTCACGAGCGTGAGTACTCGGATCTCGAAGAAATCTGGAACTCGGAGAAAGCCGAAGTCCAGGGTTCTGCGCAGATCCAGCAGAAAATCGAGCAGTCCCGTCAGGAACTGGAAGCGGCCCGCCGCAAAGGCGACCTGAACCGCATGGCCGAGTTGCAGTACGGGGTGATCCCGGATCTGGAGCGCAGCCTGCAAATGGTCGACCAGCATGGCAAAAGCGAGAACCAGTTGCTGCGCAGCAAGGTGACTGAAGAAGAGATCGCCGAAGTCGTGTCGAAGTGGACCGGTATTCCGGTGTCGAAAATGCTCGAAGGCGAGCGCGACAAGCTGATGAAGATGGAAAGCCTGTTGCACCAGCGTGTGATCGGCCAGGATGAAGCGGTGGTGGCCGTTTCCAACGCGGTGCGGCGTTCCCGTGCCGGGTTGTCCGACCCGAATCGCCCGAGCGGCTCGTTCATGTTCCTCGGCCCGACCGGTGTCGGTAAAACCGAGCTGTGCAAGGCGCTGGCCGAATTCCTTTTCGATACCGAAGAGGCGATGGTGCGGATCGATATGTCCGAGTTCATGGAGAAACATTCCGTGGCTCGCCTGATCGGTGCGCCACCGGGCTACGTGGGGTATGAAGAGGGCGGTTACCTGACCGAGGCCGTACGTCGCAAGCCGTATTCGGTGATCCTCATGGACGAAGTCGAGAAGGCGCACCCGGATGTGTTCAACATCTTGCTGCAAGTGCTCGAAGACGGCCGTCTGACCGACAGCCATGGCCGCACGGTGGATTTCAAGAACACTGTGATTGTCATGACCTCCAACCTGGGGTCGGTGCAGATCCAGGAACTGGTCGGTGACCGTGAGGCGCAGCGTGCAGCGGTGATGGATGCGATTTCCAGCCACTTCCGGCCGGAGTTCATCAACCGGGTCGACGAAGTGGTGATCTTCGAGCCGTTGGCGCGGGATCAGATCGCCGGCATTACCGAGATCCAGTTGGGTCGTCTGCGTAGCCGCCTGACCGAGCGCGAGCTGAAGCTTGAACTCAGCCCCGAGGCCATGGACAAGCTGATCGCGGTCGGTTACGACCCGGTGTACGGCGCACGGCCGCTCAAGCGTGCTATCCAGCGCTGGATCGAGAACCCGCTGGCGCAGCTGATTCTGTCCGGTCGATTCATGCCGGGCGATACCGCTCACGGTGTGGTGGAAAACGACGAAATCGTCTTTGTCTGATCCATAACGGCAACAAAATCGAAAAGGCCTCGCATAACGAGGCCTTTTTTTCGTTAGGCTGTTGAACTCAAAGGAAAAGGCTTGTAAAGTGCGCCCCGCAGTCAGTCACCCGCCAGGGTTTCCGCTCCCCAAGCAGGAATCCAAAATAAGTTGCAAATCATTAACTTGAAAGCAATTTAGGGGGTTGACAGAGGTGCTGAAGATTGTAGAATAGCGCGCCTCAGACACACGAACGCAGCGATGCGAACGGGTCGAAGAGAACGCAGTAAAGTTTCAAAGTTGTAAATTGAAATGTGTAGTTCCGTGATAGCTCAGTCGGTAGAGCAAATGACTGTTAATCATTGGGTCCCAGGTTCGAGTCCTGGTCACGGAGCCAATTTCAAACCGGGGTATAGCGCAGTCCGGTAGCGCGCCTGCTTTGGGAGCAGGATGTCAGGAGTTCGAATCCCCTTACCCCGACCATATTTGGGTCGTTAGCTCAGTTGGTAGAGCAGTTGGCTTTTAACCAATTGGTCGTAGGTTCGAATCCCACACGACCCACCATTTTTGAAACCAGTTAGCGCTGGAATCGAATCTTAAGATCAGACGCCAAAAGCTCTGTTCGCAGAAGGCGCCTTTCGAAGGTGCCTTTTTTTTACCGGGGTATAGCGCAGTCCGGTAGCGCGCCTGCTTTGGGAGCAGGATGTCAGGAGTTCGAATCCCCTTACCCCGACCATACTAAAAATCCTCGTATCGAAAGATACGGGGATTTTTTTTGTCTGCGAGAAACCCGTAACACCGCAAAACCAATGTGGGAGCGAGCCTGCTCGCGAAAGCGGTGTGCCAGTCAACATTGATGCTGACTGACTCGACCTCTTCGCGAGCAGGCTCGCTCCCACAGGTTTTATATCAGTGAAGCTTCAGGCGTGGCTCGGTGCCGCGCCCGATCTTGCTGCCCAACATCAGCATCGCCGTGCGGAACGGGCCGTACAGCGCCATCTGGTGCATGCGGTACAGCGACACGTAGAACATCCGCGCCAGCCAGCCTTCGAGCATTACGCTGCCGGTGAGGTTGCCCATCAGGTTACCCACAGCCGAAAAACGCGACAGTGAGATCAGCGAGCCGTAGTCGGTGTACTTGTACTCCGGCAGGGGCTTGCCTTCGATGCGCAGTTTCAGCGATTTGGCCAGCAACGAAGCCTGTTGGTGAGCGGCCTGGGCGCGTGGTGGCACATTGCGGTCGCTGCCCGGTTGCGGGCAGGCGGCGCAGTCGCCGAAGGCGAAGATGTTCTCGTCGCGGGTGGTTTGCAGGGTCGGCAGCACCTGCAGCTGATTGATGCGGTTGGTTTCCAGGCCATCGATGTCCTTGAGGAAACCCGGCGCGCGAATCCCCGCGGCCCAGACTTTCAGGCTGGCCTTGATTTCGTTGCCGTCGGCGGTGATCAGGCTGTCGGCCGTCACTTCGCTGACCGCGGCATTGGTCATGACGTTGACCCCGAGTTTCTCCAGGGTTTTATGCACAGGTCCGCCAATCCGCTCCGGCAGCGCCGGCAGCACCCGTGGACCGGCTTCGATCAGGGTGATGTGCATGTTTTCCGGTTTGATCCGGTCCAGGCCATAGGCCGCGAGCTCATGGGCGGCGTTGTGCAGTTCGGCGGCCAGCTCGACCCCGGTGGCACCGGCGCCGACGATGGCCACGCTGATTTGTTCGACCGCGTCGGTCTGACCCGCGTGTGCGCGCAAATAGTGATTGAGCAGTTGCTGGTGGAAACGCTCGGCCTGTTTGCGGGTGTCGAGGAACAGGCAGTGTTGCGCTGCGCCCTGGGTGCCGAAATCGTTGGTGGTGCTGCCGACGGAGATCACCAGCGAGTCGTAAGGCACTTCGCGGGCCGGCACCAGTTCCAGGCCGGCTTCGTCATAGGTGGCGGCCAGCTGGATTTTTTTATTCGCGCGATCGAGCCCGCTCATGCGCCCCAGCTGGAACTCGAAGTGGTTCCATTTGGCCTGGGCGACATAGTTGAGTTCGTCTTCGGAAGAGTTCAGGGACCCGGCCGCCACTTCGTGCAACAAGGGTTTCCAGATGTGGGTCAGGTTCGCGTCGACCAGCATCACGCTGGCCGTACCGCGCTTGCCCAGAGTCTTACCCAGACGGGTAGCCAACTCCAGACCGCCGGCGCCGCCGCCGACAATGACAATACGATGGGACATGGGGATAACTCGCAAGGCTAAAAGAAATCGGTACGGTCAACCGCGCGAGCGCAAGGCAGCTCATAGCGTCAGGTAACTGATAAGTCGGCTCAACAGGCCCAGACCAATGGTCACTGCCAATACCAGTACAAGGAGCATCCACGGCCGGAAAGGCCGGCGCTCGACTTGGTGCTGGGACAACTGCAGGTACTCTTCGACATGCTTTTGGTCGTCGGGGTTCAGGCGGCTGGTCATATCGGGCCTCGTCAAAGGTAGACGTTGCTGAATGTGTAGAAGCTACAGTGTTTTTACCCTGGGTTGAACGCAGCATAGCCGCTGTCTGGTACGGGTTCGACGCTGACGATATCGTCCAGGCGAATGATTCCACTTTGTAACACCCGGGCAGTGATTCCGCCATGTCCGCGCACGGCCTGAAAGGTGCCGATGCCCAGGTTGCTTTCAAGGCGCGCGCAGGGTTGGCACCAGCCGGTGGTTTCGAACGTTGCCTGGCCAATCCGGAAGCGGCGGCCCTTGAGGCTGAATAGATTGATGCCACTGATAACGAGATTACGCCGCAGATCTTCAGGCCGGACCGGATGATCCTGTGCACGCCCCATCAGCGAACTGATCACCGCCAGATGTTCCCACTGAATCAGCGTGACCTGCCGCGCATTGCGCACGCCGGGGCGGGCGTGGTCGCCAGTCAGGCCGGCCTCCAGGCGCGCTTCCACGGCATCGAGTTCAAGCATCGTCGAGCGTGATTGCGGGCGCACGCCGATCCAGCGTACACGACCTTGTTGCGGCACCTCGGCGATCAGCGCCTGCAGCGGGCTCACAGGCTGATCCCGACGTCAAAGACAATGCTGCGCCCCAGGTTACTGCGCAAGAAGTCCGGTGCATCCGGGTGGGCGAACAGCACGCGGGCGAATGTCGGCCCAACCAAGGACAGCGAACGCCAGCCCTGGCGCAGGTACTCGGTCGGCGGTGGGAAATGGCTGTTGAGGTCCAGTACTTCGCGTTTGAGGCTGGCGAAGGCAATGATGTCCAGTTCACCCAGATCCATGCCGCGCTCTTTGTAGTTGTGTGCTTTTTTGCGCAAGGTCGGCGCCAATCGCAGCAAGAACTCGTTGGCGGGGATGCGTCGTGGCTTGGCCTCGCGGCGTACGAGCTGGCTCAGGGAAAACGCGCTGCGTCGGCGCTGCAGTTCGTCGCGCCATTCATCGTTGAGGCGTCGGCCCTCGTCGAGCACGAAGAACACCTCGAAACTGGCATCGCGAAACAAGACGTCCGGCGGCTCCCCGGCGGGGGCAAATTCGTCGGCGCGATAGGGAATGTTCAATCCTTGCAACAGGCGCTGGCACACCCAACGCTCACGCTCCCATTTGCGGGCATTGGACAGAAATGCGTTGGCTTGCTCGGCCGCGATGGTCAGCAGGCGTAAATAATCTGAGTCATCCATAGGCCCAAGCTTAGCGTTCAATTGCGACAAGCAGAAAGCGTTAAGCATCAATCAGCATCGCTGGGCACACGGAACGGGCGGTGTAGACTGATAGCCATTACGCGCCTGCGATAGAACAAGGGGGGGCAAGGTGAAATATTGGTCGCTATTAGTACTCAGTCTGCTGCCGCTGTGGGCCAATGCGCTGGAGGTCGGCGAGCGGCTGGCACCATGGACATTGCTTGACCAGTTCGATCAGGCCTTCACCCTCGACAGTCGCACTCAGACGCTGCTGGTGGCGCGCAGCATGGAGGCGGCGAAACTGGTCGATGCGGCGCTGCAAGGTCAGCCCAAAGGCTATCTGGAGGCCCGGCACGCGGTCTTTCTCGCGGACATCCAGCGAATGCCACGCCTGATCGCGAAAATGTTCGCAGTGCCGGCCATGCGCGATTACTCCTATCGGGTGATGCTGGATCGTGAAGGTCGTGTCGCACCGCGTTACCCCGGCGCTGTGGATAAAGTGTTGTGGTTACAGCTCAAGGATGGTCGATTGATGGACCAGCACGAATACGCCACGGCTGCGCAATTGCGTGAAGCGCTGGAGACGTCTGGTCCATGATAGGCGCTGAGCTGCTGTCACCGCAGAGCCTGACAGTCGGCTGGATGATCTATGTGCTGGTGCTGCTTTGGGCGATGTGGCGTGCGCCCTGGGTTGAACTGTTCACCGACAGCCGTCGCCAGCATTTATTGTTCGGCACGGTGTTCGCGTTGTTCATGCTGTGGCTGGTGCGGCGGGATTTCGATACCGGCGTGTCGTACCACTTCATTGGAATGACGGCGGTGACATTGCTGCTGGACTGGCCGCTGGCGATCGTTGGCGGGCTGGTCGCGCAGTTGGGGCTGGTGTTGCTCGGGCGTCAGGATCTGGTTGCGGTCGGGGTCAACGGTGCGTTGTTGATTGCACTGCCGGTGCTGGTCACCGAGTGCTGCGCGATCCTGGTGGAGCGGGCGCAGCCACGGAATCCCTTTGTGTATATCTTCGTTTCCGGATTCTTTGCCGCCGCGCTGTCGGCGTTGCTGTGTCTGCTGCTGGCGCTTTGGTTGCTATGGTTCGACGAGCGTTTTGCCATGCCGTACTGGCTGGAAGATTTTGTCGGATATCTATGGCTGATCATTTTTCCCGAAGCGTTTATCAACGGCATGATCGTCAGTGCGCTGGTCGTGTTTTGTCCGGAGTGGCTTGAGACGTTCAACCGCACCCGCTACCTCTCGGCCCCCTGGAAGGACGACGATCCCAAGCCCTGAAATCGTCGACCCGGTGGATCAGTGGCGCGGGTCGAAGTCACCGCTGAACATCTCGTCCTCGGCATCGGGAGCCACTGGAATCTTGTGTTCTTCGGACGCCCAGGCGCCCAGGTCGATCAGTTTGCAGCGATCGGAGCAGAATGGCCGGAATTTGCTCTCGGCGGTCCATTCCACGGGGGCGCCACAGGTTGGGCATTCGACGGTTGTTGGTTGGCTCATGACTGGCCTCCACGCAAAGTAAGATAAAAGTGATGCAGGCGTTCGACCTCGCTATGTAGCCAGGCAAGGTCGCGGTCGTTGACCACGACGTCGTCGGCATGGCTCACGCGATCCTGGCGGCTGGACTGGGCCTTGAGGATCGCCTGGACTTGCTGCTCGCTGGTCTGGTCACGTTGCAGGGTGCGTTCGATCTGCAATTGTTCCGGGGCATCGATCACCAGCACCCGTTGGGTCATGGCGTACTGGCCGGACTCGATCAGCAGCGGCGATACCAGAATCGCATAAGGTGATTTTGCCAGCGCCAGGTGATGAGCGATTTCCTCGCCGATCAGTGGATGCAGGAGGGCCTCCAGCCAGCGGCGCTCTTCAGGCACTTCGAAGATCAATTTGCGTAGCGCAGCGCGGTCCAGTTGTCCGTCGGTATGCAACACGCCGGGGCCGAAGTGTTCGGCGATTTGTGCCAGTGCCGGGCGTCCGGGTTCAACGACCCAGCGAGCGGCATGATCGGCGTCGACCACATGCACGCCCAGATCGATAAAGTGTTGGGCGGCCGCGCTTTTACCGCTGCCGATGCCGCCGGTCAGGCCGAGAATCCAGGGTTTTTCCACAGGGGTATTCATTTCAAACCGACATACTGCCAATAGAGATCGGTTATTTGACCACCCCAGAGCAAGGCAATCCAGCCGGCAATGGCCAGATAGGGACCGAAAGGGATAGGCGTCGAGGTTTTTGCATGGCGCAAGCGCAGGGTGATCAGCCCGATGATTGCTCCCACCAGCGAGGACAGGAGGACGGTCAGCGGCAAAATCTGCCAGCCACCCCAGGCGCCCAGCATCGCCAGCAGTTTGAAATCACCGTGACCCATGCCGTCCTTGCCGGTGATCAGTTTGAACAGCCAGAACACCGACCACAGCAGGCCGTAGCCGGCTATTGCCCCCCACAGTGCCTCGTGCAGCGACACGAACAGGCCGAAACTGTTAACGACCAACCCCAGCCACATCAATGGCAGCACCAGCACGTCCGGCAATATCTGATGCTCGGCGTCGATCAGGCTCATCGCCAGCAATCCCCAGCTCAGGACCAGTACCAGGCCGGCCGGCCAACCGAAGCCGAAGTGCCAGGCAACAAACGCCGATAACAACCCGCAGGCCAATTCGGTCAATGGATAGCGCGGGCTGATCGCCGCCGCACAGGCTGAACAGCGGCCGCGCAAAAACACATAACTGAGCAGCGGGATGTTTTCCCAGGCACGGATTCGGTGATGGCAATGCGGGCACTGGGAGTGGGGCAGCAACAGGTTGTAGGTCGGCAGCGGCGTTTCGCCAGGCAGCCCGAGAATGTCATGGGCCTGCTCACGCCAGTCCCGTTCGAGCATTTTCGGCAGGCGCCAGATCACGACATTGAGGAAGCTGCCGACCAGCAGGCCGGTGATGCCTGCGAGAAGGACAAAGGCCAGCGGAGAGTGAATCAGGATTTCATTCAAGGGCATGTCAGATCGCTGAGCCAAGTTGGAAGATGGGCAGGTACATGGCAACTACCAGTCCACCGACGATAACACCCAGCACCACCATGATGAACGGCTCCATCAGGCTGGTGAGGTTATCGACCATGTTATCGACGCTGTCTTCGTAGAATCCCGCGACTTTGTCGAGCATGGCGTCCAGGGTGCCTGACTCTTCGCCGATGGCCGTCATCTGTATCGCCATGTTCGGAAAGACGCCGGAGGTACGCATGGCGAAATTCAATTGCATGCCGGTCGAAACGTCTTGCCGGATGCGCAACACGGCGCGCTTAAACACGCTATTGCCGGTCGCGCCGGCCACTGATTGCAGGGCCTCCATCAGCGGCACGCCGGCAGCGAAAGTGGTCGACAGCGTGCGGGCGAACCGGGCCACGGCGGACTTGTGCATCAGGGTGCCCACCAGCGGCAGTTTCAGCAGCCAGGTGTCCATCCGGTCACGCAAGGCCGGGGACTTCCCGAGGGCGTGGCGCACGCCGAAGGCCATCGTGAACAGCGCGCCAAGGACCACCCACCACCAGGCCTGCATGAATTGCGACAGGCCTATGACCATCACGGTGAAGGCCGGCAGTTCGGCGCCGAAGCCTTTGAACACCGACTCGAACTGCGGCACGACATTGACCAGCAGAATCCCGGTGACAATCGCCGCGACAAACACCACCACCAGCGGGTAGGTCATGGCTTTTCGGATCCTGGCCTTGAGGGATTCGCTTTTTTCCTTGTAGGTCGCGACCCGCTCCAGAAGGGTGTCGAGGGCACCGGCCTGCTCGCCGGCATCCACCAGGTTGCAATACAGTTCATCGAAATACCGGGGCTTCTTGCGCAGGGCGGCGGCGAAGCTGCTGCCTGCCGCAACTTCCTGTTTCAGTTCGTCCACCAGCGTGCGCATGGCCGGATTGTCGAAGCCCTCGCCGATGATGTCGAAGGACTGCAACAACGGCACGCCGGCCTTCATCATCGTCGCCATTTGCCGGGTGAACAAGGCAATGTCCTGGGCCTTGATACGTTTGCCCATGCTGAAAACCGCTGGTTTTTTTTTGCGAACCTTGCCCGGACTGATGCCTTGCTTGCGCAGTTTCGCCTTGATCAGCGCCGGGTTTTGAGCGCTGAGTTCGCCGGTCACTTTTGTGCCTTTGCGGTCGATGCCTTCCCATGCATACACGCTGATTTTCGCTGCCTTGACCGCCATGTTCAGTCCTGGGTATTCCGATTGAGTTGCTCTTATAGCCTAGTCAAAGGATGGGGCCAAACCCGCCAGGGTGAGGTGACAAAAAGCGTCAGATAGTGCTGATCCTGGCGATGCGTAAGGGCCTTGCGACTACCACACCCCCTGCCAACAGGGGCTTCCGGCCTTGGCACAGGCTGTGCTGCCATGGGGCAGGTCATGAGCCTTCGACTCATGCATGGAGCTTGTACATGAACAATCAGAAAGGTTTTACCCTGATCGAGTTGCTCGTCGTGGTGGCGATCATCGGGATCCTGGCAACACTGGGCCTGCCGATGTATTCCAAGTACCAGGCCCGGGCCAAGGTCACGGCGGCGCTGGCCGAGCTGACTGCGATGAAAGTGCCGTTCGAGGATGTGGTCAATCAGGGGGAAACTCCGACAATTGCCAACGTGGCGCCCGCCGGTGCGGCATCGACCACCCATTGCACCCTGTCTGTGACGGCTACAACGCCGGAGGGAGCGGGATCAATCGTTTGTACGTTGCACAATGCCCCGGGGGTGGTCCAGGGCAAAACCGTCACCCTGACACGGGACGAAACCAAAGGCTGGTCGTGTGAAAGCAGCGTCTCTAAGGACTACCTGCCTAAAGGGTGTTCCGGTTCTGCGGCATGAGTTGTTGAATCAATTCCCCGCTTTTGCGGGGTTTTTCCTGTTTGTCGACTGGTCGTCAAAAGCCGCTCATAAAGCTCAGAAATTTCAGCATCTTAGGAACTTTCCATAAACCCGCAACTTGCATGCAGTGTTTGTGCATCTCGTGCATTTTGCATGATTCCGAAAATTGGCTGATTTTATAACTTATTGATTTATAAAGTTTTATTCTCTGTTTCAAAGTTGGCACAGCGTTCGCAATATCCCTGGTAACCCTGCCGACAAGACACCCGGCAGACTTTTCAGAAAAACAGGAGTTACTCGTATGAAGAAGTTCGCTATCGCTGCCGCTACTGCTACCGCGCTGACCCTTACCATGGCAAACGCGGCATTCGCCCAGACCACTCAAGCCACCCAGGCTCCAATGACCCTGGCGGCGGGTGAAATGACCAAGGCTACAGAAGCTACTTCCGATACCTGGATCACCACCAAAGTCAAAGCTGACCTGATGACCGAAAAAGGCATTCCAGGTAGCGACATCAAGGTTGAAACCAACAAAGGCGTGGTATCGCTGTCGTCGACCACCGCCGTGACCGATTCGCAAAAAGAAATGGCTGTGGCCATCACCAAGAAAATCAAAGGCGTCAAGGCGGTCTCCGCTGACGGCCTGAAAGCCGATTAAGGCAAGACTTCTCGCCTGGACCGGGAGAGGGCGCGACAGACGAGCCGAGTCATACATCTGTTGCAACCTGAGTGTTCATGCGAAGGGCCAAACGGATGTTGGCCACCACAGGCCCCGCGCACTTTTGCCGGGGCCTGTTTTATGTGTAGTGCTGGAAATTAATTTGTAGGAGCGAGCCTGCTCGCGATGACGGTCTTTCAGGCGACATCGATGTCGACTGTTTTGCCGCCATCGCGAGCAGGCTCGCTCCCACTTTGAAGAGTGTTCACATGAATTGGGGGTGGCTTCAGTTTCCGCGTTTGCTGGTGATCTGCTTCAGCCGATTGCCTTCGAACCGCAAGTATTGATACATGCCGCCATTCGGTCCGTAGGTCCATTCCTCGACCTGAAACTCCTCGCGTCGGTCTGCACTGCGCTTGTAACCCAGCAGGTCGCGACTCACCGGTTCACCGCATTTCTGCAAGACCTCACTCGAGCGATCACCGACGCTGATCAATTGGCTGCCACAGCGCAGGGTATCGGCCGCCCAGGCCTGGCTGGCGGATAGCGCCAGGACCAGGCCTGCCAGCCGCCGCATCATCACTCGGCATCCAGATGCATCGGTGTCACCACGCGGCCGTCACTTTCCGCTTCGCCCAGATTGGCGTCGATGAAGTACACCCGCTCATCTTCCAGTTTGGCCTTGTCGACCAGGTAATCCTTGATGCTGCTGGCGCGCTCCTGGCCCAGTTGACGCAGCAGTACGTCACTGGAGCTCCAGAACTTGATCACCTCGGCGCGCATTTTCGCGGTGCGCTCTTCCTTGCCCAGGTCCTTCCATTCGGCAGGGGGCTGGGTTTTAAGGCGGGTGCGGTAGATACCTTCGAGCAACGGACCTTTTTCCCCGTCCGGCACTTCCAGCAACGAAGCCTGGGCCGGGACCTTGTCACCGCGGCGCTGGAGCATTTTGTAGTAGTTGTACTGGTATTCCCGTTCCAGGCGTTGTTCGGCAATCAGCGGGCCATCGCTGCTCTTGGCGGCAGTGCCTTCGATTTCCAGGCGCAGGGCCGGGCGTTCCTTGAGCGCATTGGACAGTTTGTCCAGGGCGCCTTCAGCGTCCTTGCCCAATTCGCTGGAACCCGCCGCGAATGAAACGCTGCCCAAGTCTTCCGAACCGCCACCGTTGACCAGCCCGCCAATGAGTTTGAACGGTGCCGCAGCGGCTTTGACGATCAGGTTGCGCAGGGTCTGCCAGACAATCGGCATGATGCTGAACTGAGGGTTGTTCAGATCGCCGGTGACCGGCAGCTCGATGGAGATCTTGCCGTCGACGTCCTTGAGCAAGGCAATGGCCAGTTTCAGCGGCAGGCTCACGGCATCCGGGCTGTCGACTTTTTCACCCAGCTGCAGTTGCTCGACCACCACTTTGTTTTCGGCTTTGAGCTGCCCCTTGGTGATCTGGTAATGCAGGTCGAGATTGAGCCGGCCCTTGCGGATACGGTAGCCGGCGAACTTGCCGGAGTAGGGGGTCAGCGTGGTCAGTTCCACGCGTTTGAAGCTGGTGGCGATGTCGAGGCTGGCCATCGGGTCGAACGGATTGACCGAGCCCTTGATGGTCACCGGCGCGTAGCGGTCGACCTTGCCCTTGACGTCGACACTGGCCGGTTTCGGCTGGCGGCTGTCGATGGTGCCGATCTGCCCGTTGAGTTGCTGGATGGCGGTGGCGAAGTTCGGGGTCAGGCTGAAGTCGGCGAAGTTGGCCGAACCGTCATTGATGAAAATGCCGCCGATGTGGATGCCCAGCGGTTTTTCGTTGCTTGTCGGTTTGCTCGCTGCCGGTTTTGCCCCGGAGTCCGCCGGTTGCGGAATCAGCAGATCGTCGATGTTGGTGGTGCGATCATCGTTGATCATGAAACGCGCATAGGGCTGGAACAGGTTGACCTTGTCGATCGACAGGCTGTCCCCATGCTGATAGTTCAGGCCTTCGACCACGACCTGTTGCCACTTGAGGAAGTCGCGGGTTTTCAGGGTGTCCAGGGTATGCAACTGATCGACCTGGGCGCGACCGGTCACGTTGAAGGCCAGGGGCTCGGTGCTTTTGAGGTTGACCGCCAGATCGCTGCCGAGCATGCCGCTGCGCAGTTCCAGGCGAATGAATGGCGTGATGTAGGACTGGGCAACCCGCAGGTCGATGTCCCTGGTCTGCACCTTCAGCCTGGCGCTGACCGGGGCCAGGTTGACCTCGCCGTCGGCCATGATCTTGCCTTGCTTGCCCACGCCGGTATCGAGCTTGAGGGTAAAGGGCGAGCCGTTGAGGCTGTCGAAGTTTTGCAGGTCGAGGTTCAGCGGAGCCAGGTCCAGGGCGACGGCAGGCTGTGCCTTGCGGTCAGCCAGATGCACCTTGTAGTCGCGCAGTTGCACATCCTTGATCAGCACCTGCCAGGGTTTGTCGGGTGCGCCCGGTTCAGGTTTCGGTGAGTCTGCCGCCGCCGGAGTGCTGGCCGGTTCTGCATCCGCCTTGGCTTTGGCGGTGGATTTTGACGGTTGGCTGGCGAACAGTTTCTGCCAGTCGAGTTGGCCGTCCGGTTCCAGCGCGGCCCAGGTTTCCAGTTTGTGGCTGCGGATCTTGCCGACCACCACCTGCTGCCTGGCCAGGTCCACCGTGGTTTCGCTCACGTCCAGACGCTCAAGCTTTACCAGCGGCCGGCCATCCGGCGCCTTGATCGCGAAGGGGGCGACAGTGAGCGCGACATTGCTCAACAGCAGCTCGGTTTGCTTGGACAGACTGAGTTTGTAGTCGGTGCTGATGCTCATGATGCCGCTTTCGAGATCCAGTGGAACGGCATCGCGCACATAGGGCCAAAAGGCTTTCATCTTGCCATCAGTGATTTTCAGCTTACCTTCGGAGGCGATCGGGATCAGGCTGAAGTTGCCCGTCCAGTCGATCTGTCCGCCATTGGGGCCGACGGCCACCAGGGTCATGTCGGCACTGTCATCGGGCAGGGTGCTGAGGTTCTTCAGCTCGAAATCGAGGGAGTCGTAGAGAAACTCGATGGGCTCGCTGGGCCGGGCGTCTTCAAAGTGCACGGCGCCGCCGGCCAGCTTGATCCGCTCGATGCGCAGCGGAAACGGCTTGGCATCCGGGTCGGTCGGCGTGGATTCGCTTTCTGGCAGTTTGAACAACCCAAGCAGATTGAGTTTGCCGTCCTTGCCGAACAGGATTTCGGTCTTGGGCTTGTCCAGTTCGACATCGGACAGGTGCACCGCCTTGGTCCACAGGCTGTCGAGTTGCAGATTGGCGTACAAACGTTCGAAAGCGACCTGCTCCTTGCCGGGCTCGCCGATGTTCAAGCCCCAGAGGGTCAGTTCAAGGCTGAACGGATTGAACTCGATCCGCTGGATCGTGGCAGGGGTGGTGGCGTAGTTGGCCAGTTGCTGGTTGGCAATGCGCAACGCCACACCCGGTAAAATCAGAAAACCCAGCAAGCTGTAGAGAGCCAGAGCAGTCAACAAGGCGCCGATGGCGCGAATCAATCCTTTGTACATGTGCGGCTTCATCTGTCTGAATCGGAGTGCCTTGGAGTATGGCACGCGTTTCCGGTTCCGAAGTGATTGACCTGTCGAGGAAGTTTCAGATTTCTCCCACAGCTGTCAGAGCTGCAGAATCAGGGTTTTCAGCGGTGGTTGCTGATCCATCGACGGGAAATCGGCGCCTGGTTTCATCACGCTCCACTCACGCACCGGCCGCCCGGCCTTCTCTGCGCAACGCAACACCTGCTCGCGCCAATCGTCCATGCTGACTTTCGCCAGGTTGTTGCAGCAGATCAGCACGCCGTTGTCGGCGGTGGTCAACAAGGCCGGCTTGAGCAGGCTCTGATAGTCGCGCAGCAGATCGACTGTGCCGAATGCGCTCTTGGCCCAGGCCGGAGGGTCCAGGAGCACCAGATCGTACTGGCGCTGTTCCAGGCGCTGATAGCTCGGCAGTTTTTGCCCGCGGCGCTGGCTGATCGGCAGGCCGGCCAGTTGGCGAATGGCCGGGAAGTAGTCGGACTGGATAAATTCCATGGGCGGCAACTGCGGGTTGAGTTGGCCGTTCTCCCGACCAACCGCCAGGTTGCCTTCGGCGAAGTCCAGGTTGCACACCTCGCGCGCGCCGCCGGCGGCGGCACTGAGGCCGACGCCACAGGTGTAGGCGAACAGGTTCAGTACGCTTTTGTTCTTGCTGTGATCCTTGACCCAGCCACGGGTGTTGCGCAGGTCGAGGAACAGCAGCGGGTCTTGTCCGGCATGGCGACCACGCACCCTATAGTTCAGGCCCCATTCGTGGCCGACCAGGTCTTGCAGGGCGGCTTCGTCGGCGCGGTAGACGATGTCTTCGCGATCGATGCGCGAATTACCGCGGGAGCGGTCGTTGTAGACCAGCAGGGTTTCAAAACCCAGGTATTGATTGATCGCTTCGTGCAGTTGCAGCAGCGCCTCGCGCTCCAGCGGCTGGTGGAAACTTTGCACCAGCAATTGCGGGCCGTAGCGGTCGATGGTCAGGCCACCGGCACCTTCCTGGCTGCCGTGGAACAGGCGATAGCAGTCGGTGCCCTGCTGGTGCAGTTCGGCGAGCAGGTCCTGGCGTTGATCGAGGGCGGCGCGCAGCGCCTGATTCAAGGAAGACATGCTGGGCGCCTTGCAGGAGAGAATTGGGCGCGGGAGTTTAACAGTTTGGAGCTGGACCGAGGTGCTCCCTTCGCGAGCAGGCTCGCTCCCACACTGGATTCGTGTCGTACACGGGATCTGCGACCAACAAAAGTCCCCTGTGGGAGCGAGCCTGCTCGCGATGCTTTTCGGCTGTATCTAACTCATCAACCCCATCCGTCGCTTGGCCCGATGCACCGATCCATTACGCACCGCCCAGCGCAGCATTGGCGCGCTGCGATTGACGCTGGCGCGGATCAGCTTGCGTTGCAGCGGGTTCTGGCTGACGCCGAGCATGTCACTGGCCCAGTCCGGCAGCAGATCGATCCCTGCCTGCATCATCAGGCCGCCGAACGGCCTGGCCAAACGACTGGGAGAGGGCGCGTTCAACAACAGGCGCAGCACCTCGCGGCTGCGCTCGTCGCACAGCAGTTGCGGGCGGATGCGCTCAAGGTAGTCGGCAATTGCCTGCCGCGAACGGGGCACATCCCGGGCACCGAGACGCTCGGCGACCAAGGCGATCTCTGCGTAATAGCGATCCTGATCGACAGGGGACAGATGCGGGTTGCGATAGCGCAAATGCGCGGCGAGGAAGTTGCTGACCTCGGCGACGTGCACCCAGGTCAGCAGATCGGGATCGCTGGCGGCATAGGGGCGTCCATCCGGCGCCGTGCCGGTCACCTGCAAGTGAATGGTGCGAACCTTCTCGATCAACCAGTCGGCGTCCTGCCGCGAACCGAAGGTGGTGCCGGAGATGAACTGCCCGGTGCGGCGCAAGCGACCGAGCATGTCCTCCCGAAAATTCGAATGGTCCCAGACCCCGGCCAATGCCAGCGGGTGCAGGGCCTGCAGCATCAGGGCGCTGATGCCACCGATCAGCATGCTGCTGAAATCGCCATGGACCTGCCAGCTCACCGAGTCCGGTCCGAACAGCCCGGGGTCGCCCTTGGGGTTTTCCAGGTCGAGCTTGCCCAGGGACAAACCGGTCAGGCTCATGATCTGGGTTTCGATGCGGGTGCGGATGAATTCCATGGTGTCCCGGTTATTTCCTGTAGGAGCTGCCGCAGGCTGCGATCTTTTGACTTTGCTCTGTTGGATCAAAAGATCGCAGCCTGCGGCAGCTCCTACAAAGAGCGAGCATTATTGATGCAGGCGTTTATCGATCAGGCCCTGCACCACGCTCGGGTCGGCCAGGGTCGAAGTATCGCCCAGGCTATCGAGTTCGTTGCAGGCGATCTTGCGCAGAATGCGCCGCATGATCTTGCCTGAGCGGGTTTTCGGCAAGGCCGGCGCCCACTGGATCAAGTCCGGTTTGGCGAAATTGCCGATTTCCTTGCCGACCAGAGCCAGCAATTCCTGCTTCAGTTCATCGTTGGTTTCGACGCCGTTCATGGGCGTGACGAAGACATAGATGCCCTGGCCCTTGATGTCGTGGGGGTAACCGACCGCAGCGGCCTCGGCGATGCTGTCGTGCAGCACCAGGGCGCTTTCCACTTCGGCGGTGCCGATACGGTGGCCGGACACGTTGATCACATCGTCGATTCGCCCGGTGATCCAGTAGTCACCATCTTCATCGCGCCGCGCGCCATCGCCGGTGAAGTAGTACCCGGGATACGGCTTGAAATAGGTGTCGACCATGCGCTGTGGGTCGCCATAGATGCTACGGATCTGCGCCGGCCAGCTGGATTTTATGGCCAGTACGCCGCTGCCGGCGCCTTTGATTTCCTTGCCTTGCTCGTCGAGCAGCACCGGCTGCACACCGAACATCGGTTGTGTGGCGCAACCGGGCTTGATTCGTTGGGCGCTGACCAAAGGGCTGATCATGATGCCGCCGGTTTCGGTCTGCCACCAGGTATCGACGATCGGGCAACGCTCTTCGCCCACCTCATGGAAGTACCACTCCCACGCTTCCGGGTTGATCGGTTCGCCGACCGTACCGAGTAGCCTGACGCTGGCGCGGGAGGTTCCCTTCAACGCGGCGGGCCCTTCGCGCATCAACGAGCGCAGGGCTGTCGGGGCGGTGTAGAAAATGTTCACCTTGTGCTTGTCGATCACCTGCCAGAAGCGCGAGGTCGTCGGGTAGCTCGGCACGCCCTCGAAGATCAGCGTGGTCGCGCCGTTGGCCAGCGGACCGTAGACGATGTAGCTGTGGCCAGTGACCCAGCCGACATCGGCGGTGCACCAGAAGACTTCGCCATCGCGGTAATCGAGCACGTACTTGAAGGTCATCGCCGCTTGCAGCAGGTAGCCGCCGGTGGTGTGCAGTACGCCTTTGGGTTTACCGGTGCTGCCGGAGGTGTAGAGGATGAACAGCGGGGATTCGGCGTCCATCGGCTCGGGCGGGCAATCGGCGCTGGCTTCGTGCAGGGCCTGCTGGTACTTGATGTCCCGTCCTTCGACCCAGTTAACCTGTACATTTCTGCGCTCGACCACCAGCACGGTGCTCACGTTCGGGCAGCTTTGCAGCGCTTTGTCGACGTTCTGCTTGAGTGGCACGGGCCGTCCGCCGCGCACGCCTTCGTCGGCGGTGATCACGGTGCGGCAGTCGGCGTCGAGAATGCGGTCGCGCAACGAGTCCGGGGAGAAGCCGCCGAACACCACCGAGTGCACCGCGCCGATGCGGGTACAGGCAAGCATGGCGTAGGCCGCCTCGGGAATCATCGGCATGTAGATGCACACGCGGTCGCCTTTTTTCACGCCACGGCTTTTCAGCACGTTGGCCAGGCGGCAGACGTTTTCATGCAGTTGTTTGTAGGTGATCGATGTCGAGTCGGCAGGGTCGTCGCCTTCCCAGATGATGGCGACCTGATCGCCACGTTTCTCCAGGTGCCGATCGATGCAGTTGTAGCTGACATTCAATTGCGCACCGGTAAACCAGCTGGCCTCACCGGTCTTCAGGTTGTAGCGCTGGACGGTTTCCCAGGGCGCGCTCCAGTCGAGAAAACGCGTGGCCTGTTCGGCCCAGAAGGTGCTGGGGTGTTCAATGGATTCGCGGTACAGGCGCTGATAGTCGTCTTGACTCAATTGTGCAGCCCGGCGGACGGCATCGGCTTTGGGGAACTTGCTGATATCGAACATGACGGTTCCTTATTCTTGTTTTGCGACAAGAGGGGAGCTGCGCGACCCTCGTAGGAGCTGGCTTGCCAGCGAGGCGGTATGTCAGTCGACAATAATGTTGACTGATACACCGCGATCGTTGGCAAGCCAGCTCCTACAAGATTAGTACCGTCGTAGGTTTGGCGTTAAATCACCCGCGGTGACGACCGCGGAAGTAGTTGATCAAGCCTTGAGTGGACGGGTCTTCAGCCGCTGTTTCCTCGCTACCGACCAGGCGGTTGTAGACACCTTTGCCCAGCTCTTTGCCCAACTCCACGCCCCACTGGTCGAAGGCATTGATGCCCCAGATCACGCTTTGCACGAAGACTTTGTGTTCGTACATTGCCACCAGTGCGCCGAGGCGACGCGGGCTGATGCGCTCGACCACCAGGGTGTTGCTCGGACGATTGCCGGGGATCACCTTGTGCGGCGCGAGTTTGTGTATCTCGGCTTCGCTCATGCCTTTGTCGCGCAGCTCGGTTTCGGCTTCGGTCAGAGTCTTGCCGAGCATCAGCGCCTGGCTTTGCGACAGGCAGTTGGCGTACAGCCACTGGTGGTGGTCGGACACCGGATTGAAGCTGACGATCGGCACGATGAAGTCGGCCGGAATCAGTTGGGTGCCCTGGTGCAGCAGCTGGTGGTAGGCGTGCTGACCGTTGCAGCCGACGCCGCCCCAGATCACCGGCCCGGTGTCGGTGGACACGGGCTTGCCGTCCTGGCGCACGCTCTTGCCGTTGGATTCCATGTCCAGCTGTTGCAGGTGCTTGGTGATGTTACGCAGGTAGTGATCGTACGGCAGGATCGCGTGGCTTTGCGCACCCCAGAAGTTGCCGTACCACACGCCGAGCAGGGCCAGCAGCACCGGCATGTTCTGTTCGAACGGTGCGCTCTGGAAGTGCTGGTCCATGGTGT
The DNA here is from genome assembly GCF_002934665.1 of Pseudomonas laurylsulfatiphila. Taxonomy (GTDB): domain Bacteria; phylum Pseudomonadota; class Gammaproteobacteria; order Pseudomonadales; family Pseudomonadaceae; genus Aquipseudomonas; species Aquipseudomonas laurylsulfatiphila. The sequence goes on from NZ_NIRS01000009.1 coordinate 274,173, forward strand.
AGGCACCGGACAGCAGTTCCTTGAAGTTGGACATGCCGATGGCCAGGGCAATCGGCAAACCGATGGCCGACCACAGCGAGTAACGGCCGCCGACCCAGTCCCACATCGGGAAGATGTTTTCTTCGCGAATGCCGAACGCTACGGCGGCGGCGTTGTTGCTCGAGACCGCGATGAAATGGCGATACAGCTCGGCTTCCGAACCACCCTGGGCCAGATACCAGGCACGGGCGGCCTGGGCGTTCTTCAGGGTTTCGAGGGTGTTGAAGGATTTCGACGAAACGATGAACAGCGTGGTCTCGGCGCGCAGCTTCATGGTCAGTTCGTGGAACTCGCTGCCGTCGATGTTCGCCAGGTAATGGCAACGCACGCCTTTCTGGGCGTAGGACAGCAAGGCTTCGGACACCAGTTCCGGGCCGAGGAAGGAACCACCGATGCCGATGTTCACCACGTCGGTGATCGGCTTCTCGGTGTAACCGCGCCACAGGCCATCGTGGATACGGCCGACGAGGTCGGTGATCTGGTTCAGCACCTTGTGCACTTCCGGCATCACGTTGACGCCATTGACCGACAGCTTGTCGCCGACCGGGCGGCGAAGCGCGGTGTGCAGGGCTGGACGGCCTTCGGAAGCATTGACGATTTCGCCATCGAACAGCGATTTGATCGCGCCCTTGAGGTCGACTTCGTTGGCCAGGCCAACCAGCAGATTGCGGGTCTCGACGTTGATCAGGTTCTTCGAGTAGTCGAGAAACAGACCGCAGCTGCTGAGGGTGAATTGAGTAAAGCGCTGCGGGTCGGCGTTGAAGGCCTCCCGCATGCTGAAATCCTGCATGGCTTGGCGGTGGTCATTCAGCGCTTGCCAGGCGGGCAGAGCGGTCACGTCGTGAGGGGTGCGGTAATACGCCATCGCTGCTGGTTTCCTTTTTACTTGAACGGCTTTTTGAACACTAAAAAGCCCGGAGCGCTGCGGGTGGGCGTCCGGTCAACTGCGTCGACACGATTTTGTGGCGCAGGGCGAATACAGTAACTCTCGCGCTGCGATCTGTCTTGACTTTGTCTGACCCGTTCCCGGTACTTTTTTGTACAACGAACAGGGAACGGTCCGACAAACGGAAGGGATATGCGCTTCGGCTCGATCAGGCGACCTGAACCGGAATGGCGTTGCTGGTGTGGCTCAGCTCATTTCCCGGCGCCATGTAGAGCATGCTTGGCTTGAAATTGAGCAGTTCGGCTTCGCTGTAATGAGCGTAAGCGCAGATGATCACGCGATCACCGACCTTGGCCTTGTGCGCCGCGGCGCCATTGACCGAGATCATGCGCGAACCTTCTTCGCCACGGATGGCGTAGGTGGTGAAGCGCTCGCCGTTGTCGACGTTGTAGATCTGGATCTGTTCGTACTCGCGGATGCCGGACAGGTCCAGCCATTCACCGTCGATGGCGCAGGAGCCTTCGTAATCGAGTACAGCGTGGGTGACTTCGGCGCGATGCAGCTTGGCTTTGAGCATGATGGCGTGCATGAATGTTTCCCAGGTCGGCGGGCAAGTTGCCCGAAGGGTTTGTGGGCGTCAGTAAGGTCTGTATGGGCGCAGCAGAACCCCTGTGGGAGCGAGCCTGCTCGCGATAGCGGTGGATCAGGCAAAACTGTTGTGACTGAACATCCGCTATCGCGAGCAGGCTCGCTCCCACAGGATTATTGTGTTGGTCAGACGGGCGCGTCGAGGTTCAGGTGCAGGTTGTCGATCAACCGCGTCGTACCGAGGAACGCCGCCACCAGAATCACCAGGTCACGATCCTGCGCCGTCGCAGGGCGCAGGGTCAGGGCATGGCGAATTTCCAGATAGTCAGGACGCAGGCCAGCCGTTTCGAGCTGTTTGATCTGCGTGCCGATCAGTGCCGGGTAATCGCGTTCGCCCTGTTTGATCGCCTCGCTGATCGCATTCAGCGTGCGGTAGACCACCGGTGCCACTGCGCGTTGCTCTTCGTTGAGGAAACCGTTGCGCGACGACAGCGCCAGACCATCGGCCGCCCGTACGGTCGGCTCACCGATGATCTGGATCGGCATGTTCAGGTCATGTACCAGCGCGCGAATCACCGCCAGTTGCTGGAAGTCTTTCTCGCCAAAGATCGCCAGGTCCGGCTGAACCATGTTGAACAGCTTGCTGACCACCGTCGCCACGCCCTCGAAATGCCCAGGCCGGCTTGCGCCGCACAGGCCTTCGGACAACTGCGGGACACTGACGCGGGTCTGGCCGGCCATGCCGTCGGGATACATCTCCTCGACGGTTGGTGCGAACAGCAGATGGCAACCGGCCTGGAGCAGTTTTTCCTGGTCGGCGTTGAGAGTGCGCGGGTATTTGTCGAGGTCTTCGCCAGCACCGAATTGCAGCGGGTTGACGAAAACACTCGCCACCACGAAGTCCGCCCGTTGAGAGGCCTTGGTCACCAGCGCAACGTGGCCGCTGTGCAGGTTGCCCATGGTCGGCACAAAGGCAATGCGTTTACCTTCGCTACGGGCGCGGGCCACGGCGGCCCGCAGTTCGCGTACGGTCTTTACGGTGTTCATGCAGAGAATCCGTGTTCGATACCAGGGAAAGTCGCCGCCTTGACTTCAGTCACGTAGGCATTCAATGCAGCTTCAATGCTGGTCTGGCCAGTCATGAAGTTCTTTACGAATTTTGGCACGCGGCCGGTAATGGACAGCCCCAGCATGTCGTGCAGAACCAGCACCTGGCCATCGGTGCGATTGCCGGCGCCAATCCCGATCACCGGAATCTTCACCGCCTGGGTGATTTCTTCTGCCAGTTCGCTCGGGACGCACTCGAGCAGCAGCATGGCCGCGCCAGCCTGTTCCAGGGCGATCGCGTCGGCTCGCATCTGCCGCGCCTGGTTTTCATTGCGACCCTGGACCTTGTAGCCGCCAAGGATGTTCACCGACTGCGGCGTCAGGCCCATGTGCGCGCAGACAGGGATGCCGCGCTCGGCCAGCAGGCGAATCGAGTCGGCCAGCCACAATGCGCCTTCAACCTTGACCATGTGCGCGCCGGCCTGCATCAACAGGGCGCTGTTGGTCATGGCTTGTTCGGTGGTGGCGTAGGCCATGAAAGGCAGGTCGGCGAGGATCAGGGCATCGCTGTTACCGCGTTTGACGGCAGCCACGTGGTAAGCCATTTCTGCGGTGGTGACAGGCAAGGTGCTGTCGTGGCCCTGCAAAACCATGCCGAGGGAGTCGCCCACCAGCAGCACTTCGACGCCGGCCTGGTTGCAGGCGTGGGCGAAGGTTGCGTCGTAGCAGGTCAGCATGGTGATCTTTTCACCTTTTTGCTTCAGACCTTGCAGGGTGGTCAGGGTGATGGCTGGCATGAAAAGTTCCTCATTCAGGCGCTGTGGAAACTACTGCGAGTAACGCGCGTGATTCTTCGTTGAACACAGGCGCACGCTCTTTCGTCGTGCTTTTAAGGCCTGGATTGCGCCCTTGAACGCCGTGTTGGCGGCAGCGGGACGCCTATAGTCGTGAGGAGAACGAGGGAAGTCAATTGCGTGTGTTACCGCATTGTTACGGGTGGGGTGTTACCGGCGTAACTGATGCGATTCAGCAGGTTTGTTCGATTCGGCGGTCAGCCGCACTTTTGTGTTCGCCACAAACCAATGTGGGAGCGAGCCTGCTCGCGATGGCGGTGTGTCAGTCCATATCCATGTTGAATGTACTACCGCTATCGCGAGCAGGCTCGCTCCCACAGGGGATTTGGGTCAGTTCGGGGGAAGGCGTTCCAGCCCGACGAACGGGCAGGCGGCCAGCAATTCGCGGAGGTTACGGCCATCAGCCAGGCGCAAATCCACAGGTGCCAATTCCGCCAGCGGATACAGCACGAAGGCCCGTTCCTGCATGTGGTAGTGGGGAACCTTGAGACGCGGTTCGTCGATCAGGCGATCACCGAACAGCAATATATCGAGGTCCAGCGTACGCGGTCCCCAGCGTTCAAGGCGCTCGCGACCCTGGCCGTTTTCGATGGCCTGCAAGGCATCCAGCAGTTCCAGTGGCGCCAGCGTACTGTCGAGCGCGGCCACCGCATTGGTGTAGCGCGGTTGTCCGGGAAGCAGCGAGTCGCTTTGATAAAACGCAGAAACCCCAACCAGTCGGGATCGCGGCAAGTACGCCAGCGCCTCGGCAGCGCTGCGCAATTGTTCGGCAGGGTCAGCCAGATTGCTGCCCATGCCGATGTAGATGCGTTCCATGGATTACTCGCCCGTGGTGCTCGAAGCACCGGCGGCGCGCTTGCGCTTGGAACCACCGCTGCGGCGACGCTTGCGCGGGGCGCCGGTGCCTTCTTCCTTGCCGCTGAGATCGCGGATCATGTCGCGGCGCTCGCTTTCATTGGCGTCCTGATAGTCGGTCCACCATTCGCCGAGGCCGTCAGTCTGCTCGCCTGCACTCTCGCGCAACAGCAGGAAGTCATAGCCGGCGCGGAAGCGCGGATTGTCCAGCAACAGATCAGCACGCTTGCCGCTGCGGCGCGGCAGGCGTTCCTGCATGTCCCAGATCTCGCGGATCGGCATGGTGAAGCGTTTCGGAATCGCGATTCGCTGGCACTGTTCGGCAATCAGCTCATGCGCCGCTTCCTGCATCGCCGGAATTGGCGGCATGCCACGCTCCTGCAGGCGCAGGACGCGCGCAGGCAGGGCAGGCCAGAGCAGGGCCGCAAACAGGAACGCCGGGGTGACCGGCTTGTTCTGCTTGATCCGCAGGTCGGTATTGATCAGGGCTTCGCTGATCAGGGTGTGGGTGTAGGTCGGGTTGTATTCCAGTGCTTCGGCGCTGGCCGGGAACAGTGGATCGAACAACTGCAAGTCGACCAGCATTTCAAACGTATCCGCGGCGTGGCCAGAGAGGAACAGCTTGAGCACTTCTTCGAACAGGCGAGCCGACGGGATCTCGCGCAGCATCGGCGCCAGGTCGCGGATCGGCAGGGCACTGTGTTTTTCGATACCGAAGTTCAGCTTGGCGGCGAAACGCACGGCCCGCAGCATGCGTACCGGGTCCTCCTGGTAGCGTTGCTTCGGATCGCCGATCAGGCGGATCAGGTGATTGCGGATATCGTGTACGCCGTTGGCGTAGTCGAGGATGCGCTCGCTGACCGGATCGTAATACAGGGCATTGATGGTGAAGTCGCGACGTTGCGCGTCTTCTTCCAGGGTGCCATAGACGTTATCGCGGAGGATGCGCCCGCTTTCGTTGCGCGAAGACTGGTTGCTGTCTTCCTCGTCTTCGTTTTGCGGGTGATTGGCGCGGAAGGTCGCGACTTCGATGATTTCGCGGCCAAAGTGGATGTGCACCAATTTGAACCGACGCCCGATGATTCGCGCGTTACGGAATTCGGCCCGTACCTGCTCGGGGGTGGCGCTGGTGGCAACGTCGAAATCTTTCGGTGTAATGCCCAGCAACATGTCGCGCACGCAGCCGCCCACCAGGTAAGCCTGATAACCGGCGCTCTGCAGGCGTTCCACGATATTCACCGCGTAGCGGCTGAATTGCGCCTTTTGCAGCGAGTGTTGGCCGCTGTTGAGCACTTCAGGCGTGCTGCGAATGTGTTGCGTAGGACGCTTGGGAGAACGGAATGACTGGAACAGCTTCTTCAGCATGGGATGCACTGTTTGAAGGAATATTCGGCCATAACAGAAGAATGACCGCATGATGGGCGGGGATTCTAGCATTTAGTCGGGGGATGGTGTAGGACACAGCAGATATGAGCTGTAGGTCCGTAGGAGCGAGCTTGCTCGCGATGGACGTGAACGATGACGCGTTCAGCCAGCTACCCAACTGCGCCTTCAGGTTATTCGCGAGCAAGCTCGCTCCTACAGGTACAGGTACAGGTACAGGTACAGGTACAGGTACAGGTACAGGTACAGGTACAGGAAGTGGGTGTGGGGCTTGAATCGTAGAAACTACAAGGGGAGCCGAAGCTCCCCAAGAAGTAGTTGCATGCTCTATTTTTATTTTTGGTTTCGGGCTTTTTGTTTTTGTTAAGTGCCCTTGCCATGAAGCTTTCCTTCATGACCCTCCCAATCGGGAGCCAAGAGCAAACGGATTGCTTTGGTCGCTGAATTGCAGTGATCTTTCGATCCAACCAGTACAGGCTCTGTCTTAGGACAGTTTTTGTTGTTCTCGGCCTGGTCGTGGGGCAAGCCCCAAATACAACGCCTCTCCAAAAGAATCAGTTAGCTGCGCCTCTCGCCGTCTTGTTTTTATTGTGCGTGAGTCGATTCGTCTTATTTTTATTGTCTTGTGCATTGCTTGTTATTGTTCTTGTACCAAACATATAGCAGGGTGCGTGCCAACTTTTGCGAAACCCAATAAAACAAGGGGTTAGGCCGGCTGCCAGGCATTTCGAAGGCGAAAAAAAGCCGGGGCTTCGTTACCGTAAGCCCCGGCTTCTGTTACGTGAAAAAGCTGAGGTAACAGTTTTTTTCACAATGTCACGTGTTACCCGCACATGAGACAGGTGGGGTTCAGCTTTCGCTGGCCACCCCGGTCTTGCGCCGTGGGATGCCCAGGCGCTGACGGCGCTCCCACAGGCATTTGCGGCTGACCCCGAGTTTGCGGGCCAGCTCGGTTTCGGTCATGTGGTCCTGATGTTCGAGGACGAAATGCTGGAAGTAGTCTTCCAGAGAGAGGTCTTCGGTCGGCTCGTGATTGTTGTTGCTGGCGTTGCCGTTGCCCTGTTGGGGCGGCAGGCCAATGAATTCGTCATCTTCCAGGTCGCCCAGTTCGATGTCGATGCCCAGCAACTCGGCAGAGATTTCCGGGCTTTCGCACAGGATAACCGCGCGCTCGACGGCGTTTTCCAGTTCGCGAACGTTGCCCGGCCAGGAGTAGTGACGAATGGCTTGCTCGGCATCCGCGGCGAACTTCAGGTCGGTTCGGTTGATTCGCGCACTTTGCCGTGCCAGGAAGGCGTTGGCGATTTCGTTGACGTCCGCACCGCGTTCGCGCAGGGCTGGCAGCTTCAGCGCAATAACGTGGAGGCGGTAATACAAGTCTTCGCGGAACTGGCCGATCTTCGCCAGGCTCTTGAGGTCGCGGTGGGTCGCGGCGATCAGGCGCACATCGACTTTTTGCGACTGCACCGAACCTACGCGACGAATTTCGCCTTCCTGCAATACGCGCAGCAGGCGAGCCTGGGCTTCCAGCGGCAGTTCGCCAATTTCGTCGAGGAACAAGGTGCCGCCGTCCGCCGCTTCCACCAGGCCGGCGCGCCCTGCGCTGGCGCCGGTGAATGCGCCTTTTTCGTGGCCGAACAGTTCGGACTCGATCAGGCTTTCCGGAATGGCTGCGCAGTTCACCGAAATCATCGGTGCCTTGGCGCGTCTGGACAGGTTGTGCAGGGCGCGGGCCACCAGTTCTTTACCGGTGCCCGATTCGCCCTGGATCAGCACGTTGGAATCGGTCGGCGCGACTTTGCGGATCTTGCCATACAGGTCCTGCATCGGCGGGCATGAGCCGATAATGCCGATTTCACCGTTGCTGTTGTCGGCACCGGACTTCGCCGCACCGTTGGCGGCTTTGCCGGCAACCGCTTCACCACCGGTTTGTGCCGTTTGTCGGTCACGCAGGATTCGTGCGGCGGCTTGCAGCATTTCGTCGTGATCGAATGGCTTGGCAATGTAATCCACCGCACCCATTTTCATCGAGTCGACTGCCGAGCGCAGGCTCGCGTAGCTGGTCATGATCAGCACCGGCGTACCCTGGGCGAGCTTGATCAACTCTGTGCCAGGCGCGCCCGGCAAGCGCAGGTCACTGACGATCAGGTCGAACGAGGGAATGGTGAAGCGTTCTTGTGCTTCCTGCACTGAACCGGCTTCGCTGACCTGGTACTGGTTACGTTCCAGCAGGCGGCGCAAGGCGGAGCGGATAATGGTTTCGTCTTCGACGATCAAAATGTGCGGCATTGATTCGATACTCTCGACGGTCTCAGTTCACAGCGGACGTCGCTTCGACATGACGCGGCAAGGTAACCCTGATTCGGGTGCCGCGTTGGCTTTGAACATCAGCCGGGCTGTCGATGGTGATTTGTCCATAATGCTCTTCAACGATGGAATAGACCAGTGCAAGGCCCAGACCGGTGCCTTCGCCAGGGTCCTTGGTGGTGAAGAAAGGTTCGAACAATCGGTCCATGATGCTCGACGGAATACCGCTGCCTTCGTCCTCCACGATCAGGTCGACCGTGTGTTCGCCGGCTTCGCTCTTGACCCGCACCGCACTGCCGGGAGGCGAAGCGTCACGGGCGTTTGAGAGCAGATTGATCAACACCTGGGCCAGCCGTTGCGGGTCGCCCTCGACCCAGTGCTCGGGGTCGCACAGGTTGTAGAACTGCACTTCGAAATTGCGTCGGTTCAGCGCCAGCAGGCCGATGGCATCCTGGGCCACTTCGGCCAGACAGACGGGCTCGTCGCTGTGCTGATGACTGCCGGCATGGGCAAAGCTCATCAGCGACTGGACAATGCGCGACACGCGCTTGGTCTGCTCGAGGATCTGGCCGCTGATCTCCTTCAGCTCGCCGTCTTCCTCGCGTTCTTCGCGCAGGTTCTGCGCCAGGCACGCGATACCGGTGATCGGGTTGCCGATTTCATGGGCCACGCCGGCCGCCAGGCGACCGATGCTCGCCAGGCGCTCGGAGTGCACCAGTTTGTCCTCGAGCATCTGGGTTTCGGTCAGGTCTTCCACCAGCAACACCAGGCCACTGTTACCCGGTGCCAAGGGTTCGTCGATGGCCGCTTTGTGCAGGTTCAGCCAGCGTGTCTGGCCGTCGAGGGCCAGGTGCTGCTTGTGCAGGTGCTCGTCCGGCAGATTGATGAAACCTTGCAGCAGTTCTTTCCACGGGTCGGCAATGGTGCTCAGGCGCGAACCGACCACACGCTGCGCGGCGATGCCGGTCAGCTCCTCCATGGCCTTGTTCCACATGAGGATTTCCTGATCCTTGGCCAGCGAGCAAACGCCCATCGGTAATTCCTGCAGGGTCTGGCGGTGATAGCGGCGCAAGGCATCGAGTTCGGCGGCCAGGCCGGTCAGGCGCGAGTGGTAGTCCTCGAGTCGGCTTTCGATGAAGTGAATGTCTTCGGTCACGTAGTTTTCGCCACCTGCCTTGTAGGGCAGGAACGTCTCGACCATGTCCTGGGCCACGCTCGGCCCCATCAGGCCGGAGAGGTTGGCTTCGATGCGGTCACGCAAGCGACGCAGGGCATAGGGGCGGCGTTCGTCGAATGGCAGATAAAGGTCGCGCAGTGCCTGTTCCACTTCTTTCTGCGCCGCTTTTGCACCCAATGGTTTTGCAAGCTGCGTAGCGAACTCCTGGGGCGAGGCGGCGTGCAGTTCGCGGCGTTGCGGGCGGCGCACGTTATCCACGGCGCAGGCTTCGGCAGCGCTGGCCTCTTCGGTGCTGGCGTTGGTGAACAGCGAGATCAGGGTGAACATCAGTACGTTGGCTGCCAGCGAGGCAATCGCCGCCATGTGCCAGCTGGTGTCGTCCAGCACGTAGATCATGTTCAGCAGCGGAATGTAGAAGCCCTGCAGGTTACCGACCAACGGTAACAACATGGTCACCAGCCACACCAGTATCCCCGCCAGCAAGCCGGCGATGAAGCCGCGACGGTTGGCGGTCGGCCAGTACAGGACCGAGAGCACGCCCGGCAGGAACTGCAATGTGGCGACGAACGCGACGATGCCGAGGTTGGCCAGGTCCTGTTCGGCGCCGAGCATCAGGTAGAAGCCGTAGCCAGCCATGATGATCGCGACAATCAGCGCTCGGCGGGTCCACTTCAGCCAGCGGTAGATATTGCCTTCGGCGGGTGGCTGATAAAGCGGCAGCACCAGGTGGTTCAAGGCCATCCCGGACAGCGCCAGGGTGGTGACGATGATCAGGCCGCTGGCGGCGGACAGCCCGCCGACATAGGCCAGCAGCGCCAGCGCCTTGCTGTTGGCGGCGATGCCGATGCCCAGGGTGAAGTATTCCGGATTGGTGGTGGCGCCCAGTTTCAGGCCGGCCCAGAGAATCAGCGGCACCGCCAGGCTCATCAGCAGCAGGAACAGCGGCAGGCCCCAGCTCGCACTGACCAGCGAACGCGGGTTGAGGTTCTCGGTGAAGGTCATGTGATACATGTGCGGCATCACGATCGCCGAGGCGAAGAACACCAGCAACAGGGTGCGCCACGGGCCTTCCTGCAATGGCGTGTGCAGGGCCGCGAGCGCGGTCTGGTTTTGCAGCAGCCACAATTCAAGCTGTTGCGGGCCGTCGAACACGCCGTAAAGCGCATACAACCCGACACCGCCGAGGGCGATCAGCTTGATCACCGATTCGAAGGCAATGGCGAACACCAGGCCTTCATGTTTTTCCCGGGTGGCGATGTGGCGGGAGCCGAAGAAAATCGTGAACAACGTAATCAGTGCGCAGAAACTCAAGGCTACGCGATGCTGTACCGGCTCGCGGGTGAGGATGCCGATGGAGTCGGCGACCGCCTGAATCTGCAGGGCCAGCAACGGCAATACGCCGACCAGCATGAAAATCGTGGTCAGCGCTCCGGCCCAGGTGCTGCGGAAGCGGAAGGCGAACAAGTCCGCCAGGGACGACAGTTGATAAGTGCGGGTGATCTTCAGGATCGGATAAAGCAACACCGGCGCCAGCAGAAACGCCCCGGAGACGCCCAGGTAGCTGGACAGAAAGCCGTAGCCGTACTGATAGGCCAGGCCCACGGTGCCGTAAAACGCCCAGGCACTGGCATAGACGCCCAGTGACAGGGTGTAGGTCAGCGGGTGGCGAATGATCGCCCGGGGAATCATGCCCCGTTCGCTGATCCAGGCCACACCGAACAGCACCGCCAGGTACGCGGCGCTGATCAGGATCATCTGGGTCAGGCTAAAGCTCATCGGCATCTTTTTGGCTCTGCAGGATGAAGGTCACGACGATCAGAATCAGCCAGAGCAGATAAGGGCGATACCAGGCGCCAGTGGCGTCGATCCACCAATCCATGATGGCCGGGGAAAACAGGTAAATGCCCACTACCAAAAGCAGGACCAAGCGATAGATGTACATCCCGGCCTCTCTTTTTTATGTGCGTGCCCGAAAACGTGCGGCGATGGTAACGGATGGGCGCGCCACTGCAAGTGCGATCACAGCAGCTGTGCCTCGGGCAGGCTCAGTGTGCGCGGGATCAGCGAGGCATCCCAGTGGGCAATGCCCCAGTTCAGCACTTCCCGTGGCGTGGCGTAAATCAGTTCGGTTCCCGGGTTCTGTCCCAGCGCGCGCAGCGCCCGCAATAACAGGGGTGTTGCCTGATCCTCGGTCAGCGGCGGTGAACGGTAGGATTTACCGAGTTTATGGCCATCAGGCTGAGTAATCAGCGGGATATGCAGATAACGCGGTTGCGGCAGGCCGAGCAGTTCTTGCAGGTACAACTGGCGATGCGTGGAGTCCAGCAGGTCGGCACCCCGAACGATATCGGTGATGCCCTGCCAGGCATCGTCCAGGACCACCGCCAGTTGATAGGCGTAGAGCCCGTCGCGACGGCGGATCACGAAATCGCCGACTTCCCGGCCCAGGTGCTGGCGGTACTCGCCCTGCACCCGGTCGAGGAAGTGGTATTCCAGCTCAGGTACGCGCAGGCGGATGGCGGCATCATCGGCGCCATGGCCGGCATTGCGGCACAGCCCCGGATAAATCCCGTGATACGGTTCCAGCTGTTTGCGCGAACAGGTGCAGGCGTAGGCCAGGCCGTGATTGAACAGGCGATTGAGCACCTCGGCGTAGGCGTCGTGCCGCTCGCTTTGGCGAACCAGGTCGCCATCCCACTCGAAGCCATAGCTTTCCAGGGCCTTGAGAATGGCCGCCTGGGCTCCGGGTTCCTCGCGGGGCGGGTCGAGGTCTTCCATGCGCATCAGCCAGCGTCCGCCCACCGAGCGCGCATCAAGGTAAGAGGCCAGCGCTGCGACCAGGGAACCGAAATGCAGATGGCCACTGGGCGTGGGGGCAAAGCGCCCGATGTAGGTGGGGGAGGTCGCGGTCATGAATGCAATGTCACTTGTTTCGGGCTTGCGCCAGGTACCTGTGGGAGCGAGCCTGCTCGCGAAAGCGGTGTATCAGCCAGCATCAATGTCGAAGTTGATGGCCCCTTCGCGAGCAGGCTCGCTCCCACAGTGTTTTGCCGAGGTGAATCCTGGAAACAAAAACGGAGCGTTCGCACGCTCCGTTCTTCGTTCAAGTCGCAATTATTTGCCGACTTGCTTTTCCTTGATTTCCGCCAGGGTCTTGCAGTCGATGCACAGGTCGGCGGTAGGACGCGCTTCGAGGCGCTTGACGCCGATCTCGATGCCGCAGGATTCACACCAGCCGTACTCTTCGTCTTCGATCAGCTGAAGTGTCTTGTCGATCTTCTTGATCAACTTGCGTTCACGATCGCGGGCACGCAGTTCGAGGGCGAATTCCTCTTCCTGGCTGGCACGGTCTGCCGGATCAGGAAAGTTGGCCGCTTCGTCCTTCATGTGGTCCACGGTCTTGTCGACACCTTCCATCAGCTCTTTTTTCCACTGATTCAGAACCTTGGTGAAGTGCTTGCGCATGGGTTCGCCCATGTACTCTTCGCCAGCTTTCTGAACATAGGGCTCGAAGCCGCTGATTGCCTGGTTTTGCTGCTTTGCTTGGGTGGACATGAAATAGACCGCCTCTACTCTTGTAATCCATCTGCGCAGGATTGCTCCATCACCGGCACCTGCCGGCCCTGCGGCTGCAAGCGGGCGAACTTACCAGATCAACTCGGGCCGCGCTACTCCCGGATGTCGAGCTTGCGGCTGATGGTGCTTGCCAATGATGACAAACGGTTGTCTGGCGGCTCCGGAACCCTGCTCAACTATTGATTTTAGTCAAACCTTGCGCACTCGCTTGAATCGTTTGTGGTCAAGGTTATAAGCCCTCTGACCGCTTTAGGTTCTCGCTCGTTCCTGCGCTTGGGTAGAATCGGTTTTTTTCCCCCCGTTGAAGGAAGGCCAATGGCTCAGCCCTACAGTGCCCGCAGTCGCGCGATCGAACCTTTCCATGTCATGGCGTTGTTGGCGCGGGCCAATGAATTGCAGGCGGCCGGCCACGATGTGATCCACCTGGAAATCGGCGAGCCGGACTTCACCACCGCCGAGCCGATCATCCAGGCCGGCCAGGCTGCCCTGACAGCGGGGAAGACCCGTTACACCGCCGCGCGTGGCATTCCGGAACTGCGTGAGGCCATTTCGGGCTTTTATCAGCAGCGTTATGGCTTGAACATCGACCCTCGACGCATCCTCATCACACCCGGCGGGTCCGGCGCGTTGCTGCTGGCCAGCGCTTTGCTGGTAGACCCCGGCAAGCACTGGTTGCTGGCGGACCCGGGTTACCCCTGCAACCGGCACTTCCTGCGACTGGTCGAAGGCGCGGCGCAATTGGTCCCGGTCGGTCCGGAGGTGCGTTATCAATTGACGCCTGGCCTGATCGAGCGTCATTGGGATCACGACAGCGTGGGTGCATTGGTGGCGTCGCCGGCCAATCCGACCGGCACGATCCTGACTCGCGACGAGCTGGCGAAGCTGTCTGTCGCGATCAAGGAGCGCCACGGTCATCTGGTGGTCGACGAGATTTATCACGGCCTGACCTACGGCACCGATGCAGCCAGCGTGCTGGAAGTCGACGACAGTGCCTTCGTGCTGAACAGTTTTTCGAAGTACTTCGGGATGACCGGTTGGCGGTTGGGATGGCTGGTGGCCCCGGACGCTGCCGTCGGTGAGCTGGAAAAGCTCGCCCAGAATCTCTACATCAGTGCTCCAAGCATGGCGCAGCACGCCGCGCTGGCCTGTTTCGAGCCGGCAACCATCAGCATTCTCGAAGAGCGTCGCGCCGAATTTGGCCGGCGTCGGGATTACCTGCTGCCGGCCTTGCGTGAATTGGGCTTCGGCATTGCCGTGGAGCCGGAAGGGGCATTCTATTTGTACGCCGATATCAGCAAGTTCGGCGGCGATGCCTTCGCGTTCTGTAAACATTTTCTCGAGACCGAACATGTGGCCTTCACCCCGGGGCTGGATTTCGGGCGTTATCAGGCCGGGCATCATGTACGGTTCGCCTACACGCAAAATCTCGAGCGTTTGCAGGAAGCGGTCGAGCGCATTGCCCGTGGGTTGCGGAGCTGGCAAGGCTGATGCGATTTAATCCCCCCCTCGAAGAAGGTCGCCTGATTCGACGCTACAAGCGTTTTCTCGCCGATATCGAAACCGTTGACGGCGAGATGCTGACCATTCACTGCCCGAATACAGGCTCGATGCTCAATTGTCAGGTCGAAGGCGGGCAGGTCTGGTTCAGTCGCTCCAGCGACCCGAAACGCAAGTTGCCCGGCACCTGGGAGATCGGCGAAACCCCGCAAGGGCGGTTGTTTTGTGTGAACACCGCCCGCGCCAATGGTTTGGTCGAAGAGGCGCTGCGAGCGGGCATCATCACGGAATTGAACGGCTTTACCGGGCTCAAGCGCGAAGTGGCTTATGGTCAGGAAAATAGTCGTATCGATTTCCGGCTCGATTACCCCGAGGGGCCGGCCTACGTCGAAGTCAAAAGCGTGACACTGGGTTTCGACGGTTCGGCGGTGGCGGCGTTTCCCGATGCAGTCACCCAGCGTGGCGCCAAGCATCTGCGGGAGCTGGCCCACTTGGCCAGGGACGGTATTCGCGCGGTGCAGTTGTACTGTGTTTGCCTGACCGGCATCGAGGCCGTGCGTCCGGCGCAGGAAATCGATGCGGCTTATGCGCAGGCCTTGCGTGAGGCTGTGGCCTGTGGGGTCGAGGTGCTGGCTTACGGTGTGCGGTTGAGCCACCAGGAAATGCTGGTCGACCGGCGTCTGGACGTGTTGCCGGGCGGCTAAAGGCTGATCCAGATCCCTTGTTCATCCTCGCGGCAAGCCACGCCGGTCAAGGCTTGCCCCGCGCACGGGCCGGCGACGCATTCACCGTCTTCGATCAGGAACAGTGCGCCATGGGTGGCGCACTGGATCAGGCTGTTGCTGGAGTCGAGAAACTGGTCGGGATGCCACTCCAAAGCGACGCCCCGGTGCGGGCAGCGATTGATGTAGACGTGGACCTGACCGCTGCGGCGCACCGCAAAAAGCTTTTGGCCGTCAATGTCGAAACCGCGACTGCTGTCATTGACCAGTTCGGCACCTGCGCAAAGCAACTTCATCTCTATCCTCGGTCCCGCAGCTCGTGACCGGATAGGTCCGAGCTTGACGGTTAAATGCGATCAATTGGCCGTCTTGCCCGCCGGGGACAAGTGCCTATCGTCGAGGATACTTGGCCTGACCATTCGATGCCCGGGAAACTGACATGCGTCTGCCCCCCCCCCCGCGTTGTGGTGATCGACATGGCGCATCCATCGCCGAATCTCGTTTGTACTTTTCCACAGGCAAAAAAGACCCGGCAAGAGCCGGGTCAAATAACCGTGATTAGCCTGATGAGGAGATAATCTGAGAGTCCGAACCAAGGGCTATTCAGAATATCGACCAGTCTCGCGACCAGTTGTGATAATCATATCGATTCTCATTACCAAGTCAACCGCTGTTTTTTGATTTCTTGGCGAGTCACCAAATTTACTTCTGCAGGCCCCGTAATCATTGGGTTTCAGGTTGCAAAGCTTCTGAAATATTTGTCGGATCAGTTCTTGTGGCGTGAAGAAATGGCTTCCAGTTGTTTGTTCAACGCTTCCTTGCGCTCGGCAGGGATGTCATTCCAGTGAACGTCCATCAGGGCGCCTTCAATCGCGTACAACAACACCTTGGACGCCCGAAAGCCGCGCGTACGCACGGCCCGATAAGCATCCACCGCCCCGAGGCGACGCAAGTCCGATGCGCTATGGATGCCCACGGCATGCAGCCATTGCGCTGACGTCTTGCCAAGATTCTTCAGGTGTTGCAGTTCATCATTCATCAAGCCTCCTTGCGATGGCCGAATGGAGAGCGTGGGCAATCTTCTGAGGAGTGTAGCCATCAGTAGGAAAAGCGTGATTGTTTGCTCGTTTTCGACGCAAATGCTTCTAAGAGACAAGTGTTGGTAGGGTGTAGAAGGTCGGCGATCGCACAAGGAAGAGGCAGGGGGAAGCAATCAAGGCTGGCGAGTGAATATCCCCGCAGTCCAGCGCAATGGGGGCACTGGACGTGTCAGCCGGCAACGGTAATCAGCGGGTGCGGTAGCGCAATCGCGTGCCGAAGTTCATCGACATGAGGATTTCGTCGGCACTCAGTTCCACTGGAAAGTAGGTACCGGAGATTTGCGCGTGGGCCAGGCTCGCGCCTTCCAGGTTCGCTTTGCGAAAATCGATGCCGCGCAAGTCGGCGGAACGGAAGTAGGCGTCGCTGAAGTCCACACCGTCGGCATTCAGTTCGCGCAGATCCAGCCCCCGGAAATCTCCACCCACCATGTCGATGGGGCCATCCTTGGGGCGCTCACTGTTGAAGCCTCTGATGTCGTCTTTGTGCAGCAGGGCATAAAGCGGAGTGTCGAGAAGTTTTGGCTGGCTCATGTCGCATCACCTGATGGTTTTATGACGCCAGTATAGTGCCACTGTTTAACAGCCGTGAGGCCTGCGAGGGCCTCACGGCTGAAATAGTTTTTACAGGCCCGGCAGGCGCTGGCGAATCTGTTCCACAACGGTATCGAGAGTCCCGCTTTCGTTGGTCTGGACGCGCTTGCTGCAGAGGATTTCTGCGGGGGTCAGCGCCTCACGGCTGGCTTGTTGGGCTTCGATCACGGCCAGAGTGGCGTCGGACGGGTCCTTCTTGTCGGCCTGGCGCGCGGCCAGCCAGCTTTCGATCACGGCCTGTGGTGCATTGCAGTCGAGGATCAGGAAGGGTGCACCCGTGGCCTCGGCTACCTTCGCCGCACTGTCACGCTGCTCACGCTTGAGGTAAGTGGCGTCGACCACCACCGGGAAGCCCGCACGCAGAATGACGTCGGCGATTTCGTGCAGGCGGGCATAGGTCGCCGCACTGGCGTCGGCACTATAGATGCCGGCCTGTACATCATTCTCGACGGTTTGCTCGCCGAAAAGACGCTTGCGCTCGACATCTGAGCGCAGGCGAATCGCGCCCAGGGCTTCGACCAGGCGCATGGCGACATGGCTCTTACCGACAGCGGAAACGCCGTGGGTAATGGCCATGAAGCGCGAAGGAATGGTGCTGTAGCTTTCCGCCAGGTTGGCGTAGTTGCGGTACTGGCGCAGGGTCGTGGCGCGCTGCACCGCAGTGGCGTCGGCCGGCATGCTGAACAGGGCGACCTTGGCGCGAACCAGTGCGCGGTAGGCTTTGTAGAAGTTCAGCAGCTCGAGGCCGCGATAGTCGCCGGTCAGCTCCAGGTACTGGCTGACGAAACGGCGCGCCAGGCACTTCAGGCCGCGATCTTCCAGGTCCATCGCCAGGAAGCCGGTGTCGGCATAAACGTCGGTAAAACGGAACGGTTCGTTGAATTCGATGCAGTCGAAGATCACGACCTTGCCGTCGATCACGGTTGCGTTACCCAAGTGGATATCACCGTGGCATTCACGAATGAAGCCTTCGGCCTTGCGCTGGGCGAGCAGTGGTTTGAGGCGCTCGAAGCTGCTTTCGGCCCAGGCTTGCAGGGCGTCGAGTTGCAACAGGTCGGCTTTATCGCTGAGGAACGGACGGATCTGCTCGAAGTTCTGCCGTACCGGCGCCATGACGCTGTCCGGGGTGCCGGCTTCGTGTTCGGCCGGCACTTTGGGGGCGTTGAGGTGGAAGCGGGCGATTTGCTCGGCCATCTCGTCGATGTGCGCGGTGGTCAATTCACCATTGGCTTGCAGGGTGCTCAGTAGTCCGCTTTGCGGGAACTGGCGCATCTTCAGCAGATATTCGATGACTGGCCCTTCGCCGCCCAATTGCGGAGCCTCGGCGCTGCCGGTGACGGGCAACACTTCCAGGTACAAATCGTCGGTCAGGCGCTGGTTCAGGCGCAGCTCTTCAGCGCAAAAATGTTCGCGAGCCTCAAGGCCGGTAAAGTCGAGAAAACCGAAGTTGACCGGTTTCTTCACTTTATAAGCGAAGGGGCCGGTGAGAATGACCCAGGAGATATGGGTTTCGATGACCTGGAATCCTTCTACCGGGTGCGGGTAGAGGGCAGGGTTTTGCAGGGCAGCGATCAAGGTCTGGCTCACAGGCGATCCTTCAGAGTCTGGAAAATCAAGGCGGTCATTATGGCTGCAAGTCCGCTTGACGCAAACCTCGGAGCGCTCCTGTTGAGTATGAATAAAGTGCGTATAATCCGCCGCCATGACTCGTACTCGAACTCCCCGTACCCCAAAAAAACCACCCTCCAGGGGCCTGCGCCCGTGGCTGGGCTGGGCCATTAAACTCAGTCTGGTCGGCCTGGTAGTGCTGGCCGGATTCGCCGTTTACCTTGATGCAATCGTCCAGGAGAAGTTTTCCGGCAAGCGCTGGACGATTCCGGCCAAGGTTTACGCACGTCCGCTCGAGCTGTTCGTCGGACAAAAGCTGAGCCGGGATGATTTCCTGACCGAGCTCGATGCCCTGGGGTATCGCCGTGAAAGCGTGGCCAACGGTCCGGGCGCGGCGTCGGTCAACGGCAATACCGTTGACCTGAATACTCGTGGTTTCCAGTTCTATGAAGGCATGGAGCAGGCGCAACCGGTGCGGGTGCGTTTCTCCGGCGATTACGTGGCCGAGTTGGCGGGGGCAAAAGGCTCGAAACTGTCGGTGGTGCGCCTGGAGCCGCTGCTGATCGGTGGCCTGTACCCGAAAAACCTCGAAGACCGGATTCTGATCAAGATCGATCAGGTGCCGCCGTATCTGCTGGAAACGCTGGTGGCTGTCGAGGACCGTGATTTTTATCATCACTTCGGTGTTTCGCCGAAGTCGATCGCCCGAGCGATCTGGGTCAACGGTTCATCCGGTCGCATGCGTCAGGGCGGCAGTACCCTGACTCAGCAGTTGGTCAAGAACTTCTACCTGACCAACGAGCGCAGCCTGAGCCGCAAGCTCACCGAAGCGATGATGGCGCTGCTGCTTGAAGTGCATTACGACAAGCGCGAAATCCTTGAGGCTTACCTCAACGAAGTGTTTATCGGGCAGGACGGTCAGCGCGCGGTGCACGGTTTCGGTCTGGCCAGCCAGTTCTTCTTCAGCCAGCCGCTGGCCGAGCTCAAACTGCATCAGGTCGCACTGCTGGTGGGAATGGTCAAAGGGCCGTCTTCCTATAACCCGCGTCGTTATCCGGAACGTGCCCTTGAGCGGCGCAACCTGGTACTCGATGTGCTGCAGGAGCAGGGCGTCGCGACTGCCGAGCAGGTTGAGGCGGCGAAGAAAATGCCGCTGGGCGTGACCAAGCGCGGCAGTCTGGCGGACAGCTCGTTCCCCGGCTTCCTCGATCTGGTCAAGCGTCAGTTGCGCGAAGACTATCGCGACGAAGACTTGACCGAAGAAGGCCTGCGCATCTTCACCAGTTTCGACCCGATCCTGCAGATGAAGGCTGAAGCCTCGGTCAACGACACCTTCAAGCGCCTGGCTGGGCGCAAGGGTTCTGATGACGTCGAGGCGGCCATGGTCGTGACCAACCCGGAGACCGGCGAAGTACAGGCCATGATCGGCAGTCGCCAGGCCAGTTTTGCCGGGTTCAACCGGGCGCTGGATGCTGTGCGGCCGATCGGCTCGTTGATCAAGCCGGCGGTGTACCTGACCGCGCTGGAGAAGCCGAGCCAGTACACGTTGACCAGTTGGCTGTCGGACGAGTCCTTCTCGGTCAAGGGCGCCGACGGCCAGGTCTGGAAGCCGCAGAACTATGATCGTCGTTCTCACGGCACAGTCTTCCTCTATCAGGGGCTGGCGCATTCCTACAACCTGTCGACCGCGCGTCTCGGCCTGGCGGTCGGTGTGCCGAACGTCCTGAAGACGGTGGAGCGCCTGGGGGTGTCTCGTGAATTCCCAGCCTTCCCGTCGATGTTGCTCGGTGCTGGCGGGATGACGCCCATCGAAGTGGCGACCATGTACCAGACCCTCGCCAACGGTGGCTTCAATACACCAATGCGCGGGATTCGCAGCGTGCTGACGGCCGAAGGCGAGCCGCTCAAGCGTTATCCGTTCCAGATTCAGCAGCGTTTCGATCCGGCCTCCATTTACCTGATCCAGAGCGCCATGCAGCGCGTGATGCGAGAAGGTACCGGCAGTTCGGTTTACAACGTGTTGCCAAGAACGCTGAACCTCGCGGGTAAAACCGGCACCAGTAACGACTCGCGAGACAGTTGGTTTGCCGGTTTCAGCCAGGACTTGCTGGCGGTGGTCTGGCTGGGGCGCGATGACAACGGCAAGACGCCATTCACGGGTGCCACCGGGGCCCTGCAGGTCTGGACCAGCTTCATGCGCAAGGCCGACCCGTTGCCGCTGGACATGCCGCAGCCGGATAATATCGTTCAGGCCTGGGTGGATTCGCGAACCGGGCAAGGTTCTGACGCCGGTTGCCCCGGTGCCGTGCAGATGCCGTATATTCGCGGCAGCGAACCGCCTCCCGGCGCCGCTTGCGGTGGTGAAAGCCCTGCCGAGTCGGTGATGGATTGGGTCAAGGGCTGGATGAATTAAGCAAAGAGGGTTTCAAGTGAACAAGTGGTTGATTCCAGCGGTTGCCGCCGTAGCTTTGCTCAGCGGTTGCTCTACCGTCCAACGTGGTTCGATCCCGGTTGTGGATTCCGGCACCGCGGTGTCCAACAGTGAGCGGATCTCGGCCAATGGCGGCTTCCGCCAGACGACCGTCAAGCGCCCTGCACAAGGTCAGTCGCAGACCCAGGCGATTCCGCAAGGTGACAGCGGCGTCGTGGTGATGGTGCCAGGCGCGGCAACGACTTCCACGCCAATCAGCACCACGCCTATTACCCCGGGGCCGATCACGCCGGGGCCGATTGACACGTCGCCGGTACAGTCGGCGCCGATCAACCAGGGCAGCTACAGCATGCCGTCGTCGCCAAGCGGGATTCCGTCGGCCAGCTCGGGCGGGCTCTCCGCCGACGAGCAACTGGACGGCCCGGTACTGGCTTTGCTGACCACCGCTCAGCAGCAACAGGCGAGCGGTGATCTCAACGGTGCCTCTTCCAGCCTTGAACGTGCCCAGCGCGTTGCTCCGCGTGAACCGCAGGTGCTGTACCGTCTGGCGCAGGTGCGGATGGCTCAAGGCGATGCAGCCCAGGCCGAGCAGTTCGCTCGCCGTGGGCTGACGTTGGCCAATGGGCGTCCGGCCCTTCAGGCCAACCTTTGGGAGCTGATTGCCCAGGCCCGTGAAAAGCAGGGTGACGCCCAGGGCGCGGCACTGGCGCGCCAGAAGGCCAAGGTAACGCTGTGATGGATGCGCGCTTTCTGAAAATCGCCGATCAACTGCTGTTGATCGAGCGCGAGTTGCGGGTGCAAGGCTGGTGGGATGAAGTCTCGCCATCGGCCGAAGCGCTTTCCAGTGTCGAGCCGTTTTCGGTCGATACACTGGATTTCGAGCAATGGCTGCAATGGATCTTCCTGCCGCGCATGAAGATGATCCTCGAGCAGGATTTGCCGCTACCCAATGCTTCGGGCATTCAGGAAATGGCTGAAATGGTCTTTGCCGGACGCAATGTCCAGGGCAAGGATCGGCAGTTGCAGGTATTGCTTAAACAGTTTGATCAGTTGATCACCGCCTCTCGCTGAGCCAGAAGCTGCCAGCGTCCGCTGGCAGTTGTCCACAATCTCTCTCTATTTTGTCGGCCGTTGCAGGGTAAGTGCATGCGCGTGCCAATTTTTTGCCAAAAGTTGCGCAATCGAAGCTAACACAGGGCGGATTTACGGGTTTTTTCTTGCGTTCTCATGTGCTTAGTAGAATAAAGCTCATAGACGACTTGACTTGCGAAGGGCGAAACAGAAGAATCCAAAGTCCGCTGTACAGGGACTGCCAGAAGCAGACCCTCTCAGCAGATCATGAGGCGCATATCCGCGTCGACCTGTTACACCCGCAACGCGTTACCTCGCGCTGGGTGGGAAAGGCCCGCAACACTTGGGACGATCCCAATACTTGCTCAGTCAGTGCTGACGTAGTCGGCGACCACCGTCGCTCATGCTCTGCTGAGAAGTAAACCTATTAAGACCCGTCCCATTTTTCGTGGGCGGTATTCTGGCGTTTTAGAGGTGAGCAACGTGGAGCTTTTATCTGGCGGTGAGATGCTCGTCCGCTTTTTGCGCGACGAAGGCGTCAAATATATCTACGGGTACCCGGGTGGTGCTCTTCTTCATGTTTACGATGCCCTGTTCAAAGAACCGGAAGTGACCCACATCCTGGTTCGTCACGAGCAAGCGGCTACCCATATGGCTGACGGCTACGCCCGTGCCACCGGTAAAGCCGGTGTGGTACTGGTGACTTCCGGGCCGGGCGCGACAAACGCCATCACCGGTATTGCCACGGCCTACATGGACTCCATTCCGATGGTGGTCATTTCCGGCCAGGTGCCAAGCACCATGGTTGGCACCGACGCATTCCAGGAAACCGACATGATCGGTATCTCCCGGCCGATCGTGAAACACAGCTTCATGATCAAGCACGCGTCGGAAATCCCGGAAGTCATGAAGAAAGCCTTCTACCTGGCGCAATCCGGTCGCCCTGGTCCGGTCGTTGTCGATATTCCGAAAGACATGACCAACCCGGCCGAGAAGTTCGAATACGTCTTCCCGAAAAAAGCCAAGCTGCGCTCCTACAGCCCGGCTGTTCGCGGTCACTCCGGTCAAATCCGCAAGGCGGCAGAAATGCTCCTGGCGGCCAAGCGTCCTGTGTTGTATTCGGGCGGCGGCGTGATCCTCGGCGGTGGTTCCGCACCACTGACCGAACTGGCGAAGATGCTCAACCTGCCGGTGACCAATACCCTGATGGGCCTCGGTGGCTACCCAGGCACCGACCGTCAGTTCATCGGCATGCTTGGCATGCACGGCAGCTACACCGCCAACCTGGCGATGCACCATGCTGACGTGATCCTTGCTGTCGGCGCGCGTTTCGACGACCGTGTCATCAACGGCGCGTCGAAGTTCTGCCCGAACGCCAAGATCATTCACATCGACATCGACCCGGCTTCGATCTCCAAGACCATCAAGGCCGATGTGCCTATCGTGGGTCCGGTCGAGAGTGTCCTGACCGAAATGGTCGCGATCCTCAAGGAAATCGGCGAGACCCCTAACAAGGAGTCCGTTGCCAGCTGGTGGAAGCAAGTCGATGAGTGGCGCGGTGATCGTGGCCTGTTCCCTTATGACAAGGGCGACGGCAGCGTCATCAAGCCGCAGGCCGTGATCGAAACCCTGTGCGAAGTGACCAAGGGCGATGCCTTTGTAGCCTCCGACGTGGGTCAGCACCAGATGTTCGCGGCGCAGTACTACACGTTCAACAAGCCGAACCGCTGGATCAACTCCGGTGGTCTGGGCACCATGGGCTTCGGCTTTCCGGCGGCCATGGGCATCAAGTTGAGCTTCCCGGATGACGACGTCGTTTGCGTCACTGGGGAGGGCAGTATCCAGATGAACATTCAGGAGCTGTCGACCTGCCTGCAATACGGTTTGCCGGTCAAGATCGTCATCCTGAACAATGGTGTGCTGGGCATGGTTCGCCAATGGCAGGACATGAGCTACGGCAGCCGCCACTCTCATTCCTATATGGAGTCGTTGCCTGACTTCGTCAAACTGGCAGAGGCCTACGGTCACGTTGGCGTGCGTATCACAGATTCGAAGGACTTGAAGTCGAAGATGGAAGAGGCGTTCGCCATGAAGGATCGCCTGGTGGTGATCGACATTTCGGTCGACACCAGCGAGCACGTCTATCCGATGCAGATCAAAGACGGCTCCATGCGCGATATGTGGCTGAGCAAGACGGAGCGTACTTAATCATGCGGCACATTATTTCCTTGCTTCTGGAAAACGAACCCGGCGCTCTGTCTCGCGTGGTTGGCCTGTTCTCGCAGCGCAACTACAACATCGAAAGCCTGACCGTGGCCCCAACCGAAGACCCGACCCTGTCGCGTCTGACGCTGACCACTGTCGGTCACGATGAAGTCATCGAGCAGATCACCAAGAACCTGAACAAGCTGATCGAAGTGGTAAAACTGGTCGACCTGTCGGAAAGTGCTCACATCGAGCGCGAACTGATGTTGGTCAAGGTCAAGGCCACCGGCGCCCAGCGCGCCGAGATCAAGCGCACTACCGATATTTACCGTGGGCAGATCGTCGATGTCAGCGCCAGCGTGTATACCGTTCAACTGACCGGTACCAGCGACAAGCTCGACAGCTTCATTCAGTCCATCGGCACCGCCTCGATTCTGGAAACCGTCCGTAGTGGCGTGACCGGCATTGCCCGCGGCGACAAAGTACTCAGCATCTAAACCAAATTAGCGAACGGCCTGAACGGCCTGATATAGGGGAAATTCATGAAAGTTTTCTACGATAAAGACTGCGACCTGTCGATCATCCAGGGCAAGAAAGTTGCCATCATCGGTTACGGTTCCCAGGGCCACGCTCAGGCGTGCAACCTGAAAGATTCCGGTGTTGACGTGACTGTTGGCCTGCGTAAAGGTTCGGCTACCGTTGCCAAGGCAGAAGCCCACGGCCTGAAAGTGACCGACGTTGCTTCCGCTGTTGCAGCGGCCGACCTGGTCATGATCCTGACCCCGGACGAGTTCCAGTCCTCCCTGTACAAGAACGAAATCGAGCCGAACATCAAGAAAGGCGCCACCCTGGCCTTCTCCCACGGCTTCGCGATCCACTACAACCAGGTTGTGCCGCGCGCTGACCTCGACGTGATCATGATCGCGCCGAAGGCTCCAGGCCACACCGTACGTTCCGAATTCGTGAAGGGCGGCGGTATCCCTGACCTGATCGCTATCTACCAGGACGCCTCGGGCAACGCCAAGAACGTTGCGCTGTCCTACGCTGCCGGCGTTGGCGGCGGTCGTACCGGCATCATCGAAACCACTTTCAAGGACGAGACCGAAACCGACCTGTTCGGCGAACAAGCCGTTCTGTGCGGCGGTACCGTTGAACTGGTAAAAGCCGGTTTCGAAACCCTGGTTGAAGCTGGCTACGCGCCGGAAATGGCCTACTTCGAGTGCCTGCACGAACTGAAGCTGATCGTTGACCTCATGTACGAAGGCGGTATCGCCAACATGAACTACTCGATCTCCAACAACGCCGAATACGGCGAGTACGTGACCGGCCCGGAAGTCATCAACGCCGAGTCCCGTCAGGCCATGCGCAACGCCCTGAAACGTATTCAGGACGGCGAATACGCCAAGATGTTCATCAGCGAAGGCGCTACCGGCTATCCTTCGATGACCGCCAAGCGTCGTAACAACGCCGCTCACGGTATCGAAATCATCGGCGAGCAACTGCGCTCCATGATGCCGTGGATCGGTGCCAACAAGATCGTCGACAAAGCTAAAAACTAAGTCACGCCCTTGTACGAAAAAACGCGGCTTAGGCCGCGTTTTTTCGTTTGGGAGACCGGTTCTGGTATAAAGCTGCATCGTTTGCGGCCGAACCGTCGTCCCAGACACCTGTCCAAACTTTCCACCCCGTTGCAAGGTAATGTCCATGAGCGAACGCCCCGAAGAGCCAAACCAGGCTTCTGACGCCGAAAGCCTGCTGCCCATCGATGAACATGTCGAGGAGGGCCATGACGCTGAAGGTCGTAAAGTCCGGCATCGTGGTATCTATCTTCTGCCGAACCTGTTTACCACTGCGAACCTGTTCGCAGGGTTTTACTCCATCATCAACTCGATGAGCGCCCAGGCGGCCCTGAGTGCGGGTGACTCGGCCAATGCGAGCAAGTATTTCGCGTTTGCGGCCATCGCGATCTTCGTTGCGATGGTGCTCGATGGCCTTGATGGCCGCGTGGCCCGTATGACCAATACGCAGAGCGCCTTTGGTGCCGAGTATGACTCGCTGTCGGACATGGTTGCCTTTGGTGTCGCACCGGCATTGCTGGCCTTTGGTTGGGCACTGGGTGACATGGGCAAGGTTGGCTGGATGGTCGCCTTCATTTATGTCGCGGGTGCGGCGCTGCGTCTCGCACGTTTCAACACTCAGGTCGGTACGGCGGACAAGCGCTACTTTATCGGGCTGGCCAGCCCGGCGGCGGCGGGTGTTGTTGCAGGCATCGTCTGGGCATTCAGCGATTACGGCATTCAGGGCTCGAAGATGTCCTTCCTGGTTGCGCTGATGGTGGCTGCGGCCGGCATGCTGATGGTCAGCAACATCAAGTACAACAGCTTCAAGGAGCTGGATCTGAAAGGGCGCGTGCCGTTCGTGGCGATTCTCGCTGTGGTGCTGGTGTTTGCTGTGGTGTTCAGTGATCCGCCGCGCATCCTGTTGCTGGTGTTTCTCGCCTATGCAGCCTCCGGCCCGGTTCAATACCTGTTACGTCTTCGCCGTAACAAGAGCGCGTAATTTCCCTCATACTCCGCAGTCTATGGGTGCATCTGTCCTCCAGAGCTGCGGAGTAACCATGCTGATCAAAGTCACCAGAACGTCCGACTGCCATGAGTCGGACGTCACGCCTGAATCCCTCTATCTTTCTCGACGCAATGTGCTCGGCGCCACGGTTGCCGGCTTCGCTTTGGGCAGCCTGCCGCAATGGGCCAGCGCTGGCGATGCTGCGCGTTACCAGGATGTCGAACCCGGCAAGGCGCCTTCCTGGTTCAGCGAAAAACTTCCTGCGACCCAGTGGGGTGCGGTCAACGTCAAGGATGAGGCGGTCACGCCGTTCAAGGATGCGACCCACTACAACAACTTCTACGAGTTCGGCACCGACAAGGGTGATCCGGCCGCCAATGCCGGCGCGCTGAAGACTGAGCCGTGGTCGGTGGTCGTGGACGGGGAGGTGGGCAAGCCGGGGCGATATGCGCTGGAGGACTTCATGAAGCCATACCAGCTTGAGGAACGAATCTACCGACTGCGTTGCGTGGAAGCCTGGTCGATGGTCATTCCCTGGATCGGCTTTCCTCTCTCGGCGTTACTCAAGGAAGTAGAGCCGACCTCCAAAGCCAGATTCATCCGCTTCGAAACCCTGCAGGATTCCAAAAGCATGCCGGGCCAGCGCTCCGGTTTTGCCTTGATCGACTGGCCCTATATAGAAGGGCTGCGTCTGGATGAAGCGATGAACCCGTTGGCGATTCTTGCGGTAGGCATGTACGGGCGTGAGTTGCCTAATCAAAACGGCGCGCCGTTGCGTTTGGTGGTGCCCTGGAAATATGGCTTCAAGAGCATCAAGTCCATCGTGCGCATCAGTCTGGTCAGCGAGCAGCCGAAAACCACCTGGCAGGGTATTGCTCCGGATGAGTATGGCTTTTATGCGAACGTGAATCCCACGGTTGATCATCCTCGCTGGACTCAGGCTCGTGAGCGCCGCCTGCCGAGCGGTTTGTTCAAGCCCAATGTGCGCGACACGCAAATGTTCAACGGCTATTCAGAGGAAGTTGCCTCTCTATATACGGGGCTCGACCTGAGGAAGAACTACTGATGCGCTATCCGTTTTGGCGTATCGGTGTCTTTGTCGTGGTACTGGTGTGGCCGCTGCTGTGGTTGTATCAGGCTTGGGAGGATGCCCTCGGGCCGGATCCGGGCAAGGTACTGGTCGATCGATTGGGTCTGGGGGCGCTTGTTCTGCTGCTCGTGACTTTGAGTGTGACGCCTTTGCAGAAGCTCACCGGTTGGCCGGGGTGGATTGTTGTACGGCGACAGCTGGGGTTGTGGTGTTTTGCCTATGTGGTGCTTCACCTCAGTAGCTATGCCGCATTCATTCTTGCTTTTGACTGGTCGCAATTGGGTGTCGAGTTGCGCAAGCGGCCTTACATTATTGTCGGGGCGCTGGGCTTTCTTGGTTTGCTGGCATTGGCAGTGACGTCCAATCGATACAGTCAGCGGCGATTGCGGGCGAGTTGGAAGAAGTTGCATCGCCTGGCTTACGTCATTCTCGGGCTTGGATTGCTGCATATGCTCTGGATTGTGCGTGCCGACCTCAAGGAGTGGGTGATCTATGCATCTATAGGTGCGTTGCTGTTAGTGCTGCGACTACCGCCCGTAGCTCGTCGAATCCCTCGTTTAACGGCTAAAAAGGCCTCTTCTGCCAAATAGGCGTAAAAAGGTGTTGACGGCAGATTCTGGAGGCCTATAATTCGCCGCCACTTCCGGCGCAGTCGAAACGGAAAGCTCCTTGATAAACAAAGAGTTACGCAGTTTTCGACAGCGGGTTGCTTCAGGTCATCGAAGCGTAAAGGAAGTTGAAAAAGAGGTGTTGACAGCAGCGAGTAACGCTGTAGAATTCGCCTCCCGCTGACGAGAGAT